>NZ_JACHJT010000001.1 GCF_014203805.1 Lipingzhangella halophila
GCCACCCCATGACGGGGTGGCGTTTCGCGTTGGTGGCCAAAAAGGTGGCCAGTCGCCTACTCGGCGAACAGGTCGCCCATGATGTCGACCCCCTCCATGATCACCGGGTGCAGCTCTTTGCGGTAGACGAGTTCGGTCGTGTTGGTGCTGCTGTGGCCGACCAACCGCGCGATGTCTTCTAGGTGCGCGCCGTTGGCGGACATGAGCGACACGAAGCTGTGGCGCAGCTCCCGGGGTGTCCACGACCCTTCGACCCCGGCGGCTCGCACGATGGCCTGGAAGTCGCGCCGCACGTTGTTCACGTCCAGCTTCTCCCCGGTCCGGGTTCGGAACACGAGATCGGTGTCAGGCCAGCGCTTGCCGGCGGCCTCCTGTTCGGCCTCCTGCGCTTCCCGATGGGCCCTGAGCGCGGCCACCACGCGCGGCGGGAGAGCAAGCGTGCGGCGGCTCTTCTTCGTCCTTGGTGTCCCCTCCCTTGCGGACGGAGTGCCAGACCGCCACGTGCGGTGGGCTCTGCGGGCGGGTCGAGGTGGACGTGTGACCAGGTGAGTTCGCGGGCTTCCTCGGTGCGCACGCCGGTCAGCAAGGACAACACGAGGTAGGCGTGCAGGCGGCGCCCCTGGGCGGTCGACAGGATCGCCCTGGCCTGTTCCAGGTTCAGAGCCTTGCTGGGGCGTCCGGCACGGCCTTCCGGAACCTCCTTCACCAGCTCAGCGACATTGCGCAGGACCTTGTTGCGCCGCTGAGCGTGGGTGATCGACCGGCGTAGCAGGTCCAGGCACTGCTTAAGGGATGCCGTTGCCAGGTGTTCGGCCCGTTCGTCCAACCAGTCGTCCACGTCGTCGGCGGTCAGCTCCCGAAGCTTGGCTTTGCCCAGTTGAGGAATGACATTGTTCGCGGCCAGCGAGTGGTACTTGGTGACTGTGGCCGTGCTGCGCGCCTTGAGGCCGCGCTTGAGCCAGTCGTTCACAGTGTCGGCAACCGTGTAACCGGGGGACGTGCCTGATTCCGGTCTCGTGTTCTTCGCGCAGATCTCGTAGAGCGTCAAGAAACTTCGTCCTTGGTGCGGCCGTAGGCCACGGGTCGGCGCCGTTTGCCTGACGGGGTGGTCCCAAGGGAGATCTCACCCCGGTAGCACCCCTTCGCCTCATCCCAGTAGACCGTGCCCTGCCCAGCATGGCCCCTGGGTTTCCTCGGTTTGGGTTCCTTGCTCCCCATGCTTCCTAGTACTCCTGTTCTGGATCGGAAAGTCAGATGGCCGCTCCCAGCGGGAGCGGCCATGCGAGGTGTCAGGCGGCGTCGACTTCGGTCTTGAGCAGGTTGATATAGGCGTCGATGGCGTCTGCGGTCACGCGCCGGTTCTTGCCGGTACCGACGGTGGCGAGGCGTCCGGTGCGGATCTCGGCGAACAGGCGGGTCCGTCCCATTGACAGCACGTGCGCGGCCTCGGTGAGGGTGAACAGCCGCTTAGGCAGATCCTGAACCGTCATGATGATGGTGCTCCTTTGCGGGAGTTGGGGTCCCGGCGGTGTGCTTGGCGGCTACGCCGGGACGCTGATGTGTGGGTGGGTGGGTGAGGTAGGTCGGTGAGGGGGCACGTCCTCCCTTCTTTCTGGTTGAGGATGCGGGCGGCGTGTTGTTGGTGTCACATTGCTGTGGGTCGCGGACCATCGAGGACCACGTCTGTGACCTGCGGGTTTGTGAGGGTGATGTGAGGGTCATCGCGGACCATCGAGGACCAAGGGTGGTCCTCGATGGGCTAGGACTGGCCGTGAGAAAATGCCTGGTCATCGAGGGTGGTCCTCGATGGTCCGCGACCCAGACGATTGTGGGGCCACTTTTGCGAGCGTGATCCCGATGTAGACCACGACGCGTTGCCCGTCGTCGGCGCGTGGCTTGCCGCGCCGCAACTGCGGCAACACGGACTGAAGGTTGCGCCCCAGCATTTGTTTGGTGCCGGTCGGGATTCCGGAGTCTTCGGCCCACTGCCGCCATGCGTTCCACACCTCGTCCACGGATGCCTGGCAGTTGGGCCCGGTCTGGCAGCACTCGCGCACGAACGCCGAGACCGGGCTGGCGGTGTCCTGCATGGTGGTGACTGCCTCACGGGAGGATTCCGGCTGGGTTATCCGGCCGGTCTGCTCCAGTCTCGCCAGACCATCGAGGGCCCAGTTGAGGATGCCGGGCATCTCCGCAGCCAGCTTGCCTGTGAGGGCGGTGTCCTCCTTACCCAGCCACGAGGTGGTCATGGTGAGCACGATGAACCGGCGGGCGATGACCCCGGAGGAATCACCGAAGTTGGGCAGCTCGTTGGACAGCACCATCAGTCGGGTCGAGAGCTTCCCTGTCCAGGGCTGGCGGTACTTGCGGTCGATGTCGATGGTGTCCTCACCGCTAATGGTCAGCAGCCGTTCCACGACCTGGCTGTTGTCCCTTCCCGACAGGCGTGCGTCGGAGATGACCGCGAGGGGCTTGCCGACCAGCGTTGAGAGCCCGAAGTTGGTGGCGAGTCCGGCGAGAGTGGGCCCGGCCATGTTGCTGCGGCCCACCAGATCGGCCAGCACCCGCGCCAGTGTGCCCTTGCCTGAGCGCGTAGGTCCCACGGCGAGGAGGATCTTCTGCTGATCCGTGCGTCCCGAGAGCACGTAGCCGAACCACTCCTGCAGCGCGGCGATGGACTCCGGGTCTTCGGGCCACAGTTGGTGCAGGAAGCGTTCCCAGGTGGGGGCGCTGGCGTGCGGGTCGTAGCTGTAGGGCACGGAGACAAGGTTGAAGAATCCCGGGTCCAGGGGCAGCAGGGCCCGGTCCCGGATGCGCAGCAGCCCGTTCTGGCAGGCCACGATCGGGCTCCACTCCTGCTCGCCGTCCGGGGTGTCGAGCCAGGCAGGAGGGTCAACTTCGGTCGGCACCAGCATCAGCGCTCCCAGAGCATCGAGCAAGTTGGCCAGCTTCGTCCGCGTCGGCGCCCACTCGCGCACTTCGGGTTCGCCCTTAGGGTTCACTCCGGTGTAGGTGGCGTGCTCCAGCCTGCAGTACAGCTCTGCGCGGACCTGCTGTTCGTCCATCTCGCGCCAGCAGGTGCGGTCCCAGTACATCCACGATCCCCGCCAGCGGCGGCGCAGCAGGCGCCCGTGCTCGTCCTTCCAGTCGGGGGCGAGGTGCCGCGCAACAGCCATCGGGTTCGACGGCGCCGGAACCTCGTCGGATTCGAGGGTCATGCGGTGGGCTTCCCTCCGGTGTGCAGGCCATTGGTGACGGCGCGGCGGGCGTATGCCTCGGGGACGCCGACCGAGACGGCGGCCGTGACGATCTCGGCGCCGACGCGGTCCAGGCCACAGGGCCCGGGGCAGCGGACGTGCAGGCCTGCGAGGAACCGGGCGACCCCGAATGCCTGTGATGCGGCGCCGTGGTGGGTGCGCTCACGCACCATGGCCAGTCCCCGGTCGAGCCCCGTGCGTACGTAGCGGTCGGTGTGGCGGCAGCCGGTGGCCACCGTCCGGTCCCAGGTGCGGTGGGGCTCGTCCAAAGAAACCACCCCGGCGCTACGCCCCAGCGAGGTGGCTTCTTCTCCCCCCGCCAACTCCCGGACGGTGTGCGGCAGGTCTACCGGGGTTCCGGTGCCGTGTCCGCGCCAGCGGACATAGGACATGCGCGACTTGATGTCCACACCGGGCCGGACCGCGTTGGCTGAACGCATGGCGCCGCGGTAGATCCAGTGCTGTCCACGGGTGGTCGCCACCGTCTGGGTTGGAGGCAGGACGCCCTGCGCCCAGGCGATGGCGTCGGTATTGTCGAGGTCCACGACAGTCAGGGCAGCCCCGCCGGGGTGGTAGGCCACGGCCACCGCCTGGTGCCACGCCGCAGCCCAGGCGGGGGAGGTGATCACGGTGGGGTTGGTGGTCGCAGCGGCCCACCCGTGGCAGGGTGCGGGACATTGGCAGGTGCCCGCGCTCTTCATGTGGGGGCGCCCCCCGCACGCGGTCTCCTTGCAGGTCGGGCAGTTCCCGAGCGGGGTCTTGCCCGCTCGCAGCGGCAGCACGGGCACCCCCGAACTGGCCAAGGTCAACGCTGTGCTCAACACATCGGTGCTCACGCCCGCGTCGTGGTCGAGGGCGTTGTTGGGTGGGTCGGGCACGGCCGCGAGTGTCATGATGGAAGTGCTCCTTTGTGGGAGTAGGCCCCGGCGGTGTGCTTGGCGGCTACGCCGGGGCCGCGCCATGCGTGCACGAGCTAGGCGCCCGTGGGTGGGAGCCCGTTCGAGGGGCCAGGCCCGCCGGTGGACGGCCCGGCAGCGTGGGTGATGACCTCCATGTAGAGACGGACCCGCTCCGGGTTGCCCCGGCGGTTGGCATACGGCTGGGAGCAGTCCAGAACGGTGATGGCTTCCACCTGGTTGAGGACGTCGGCGAGCGCGGCAATGTCGGCGGGAAAGCCTTCCAGGCGCACCTTGACCGGCAACGGGTAGCGGGCCATGCTCACGCGGCCACCTCCAGTTCCCAGGTTTCGGGGGTGAGCCCGTAGGCGCAGTTGGGGCACTGCCCCAGCGAGGTAGGGATGCAGTAGTTGAACACCAGCCCACAGGTGGGGCAGGTGCGCCGTGCTCGCAGCGCCAACGCCACCGCGCGCTCACGCCCGGGGGTCATTGGCCGCTTGGGCTTGGCCCGGCTGATCCGGTACAGCAGCGCGGTGCGCACTCCGCTGTGGCCGGCCCGGCGGGAGCGCCACATCAGTTGCGCGGCCGCTTCCTGGCCATTGGGGCGCAACCCGAGCGCGGCAAGCTGGGTTCGGGTGGCCAGGTCCGCATCGAAGGTGAAGGCCCATCCCCAGGGGTAGGTGGGGATGCCGTAGCGCTGGCCGGTGGGGTCGAGGAACCGTGCGGGGCTCACGCCTCACCCCCGGACTGGGTCGGGTGATCTTCGTAGGTGCGGCATAGGTTGGCCAGGGCCAGCACGGCTTCTCCGCGGGCGCGGTCGCTTTCGGGGAGTTGGTAGCCGTGTTTCTCCAAGGTCTGGAAGACGTCGTGGATGAGTCCGAACGTGAACCGTGGATCGTCGGGCATCGGGATGTGCTCCTTTGTGGGAGTAGGCCCCGGCGGTGTGCGTGGCGGCTACGCCGGGGTGTTCGCGGGCCGGGTGGTCCCCCCACCACCTACCTCGGGTGCGGGTGGCAGAGGCACCGGCCGGATTTCAGGCGGCGGCCGCGGCCGGTGCGCTCAGCAGGGTCGCGGCGTGGGTGGTCAGGGTGTCGGCCAGTGCGTCGATGGCGTCCAGGTCGCGGCGCTGCTGGGGGCTCAGCGCGGCGGCGATCTCGGTCCGGGTGGCCACGAGCGTGGCCTGCCAGTGGCCGCGCCAGGGGTGGCGCATGTCCGCGGCTGAGCCGACGAGCACCCGCTCGTCGTCACTGAGCGCGATCACCACATCGGGTGGTGCGGTCTCGCTCAGGGCGGCCAGGATGTGGATCGCGGTGATCTCGGGCATGGGGTGCATGCGTTCCTCCTCGCCCCGGTGCACCCGGGGCGGTCTCGCGGGGGTGTCTGGGGGCTCCTCTAGGACGCCTATGGGTCCTAATCAGCAGGTCATGATGGGTCTACAGGGCTAGGCGCACCCCCTAGAACCTAGGCCCGAAATGTCTAGTTCTAGGGGGTCGCCAGAGGGCGGCGTAGACGCCGTGTCAGGCCCGTTCCAGGGCGGCCTGGATGTCTGAGCGGCGGTAGCCGTTGCGGTTGCGGCCGTCGATGTCGAGCTGGACCGGGGTGACTCCCAGTGGCCGCAGCGTGGTCGACAGCCGGCCTGCGTCCCAGTCGGCGTACTCGCTGGAGACCTTGGCCAGGGCGGGCAGCAGGTCGGCAGTGTGGGCACCCTTGGGGGTGTCGCCCATGGCTTCCAGTAGCGCGCTGAGCAGCCGCACCTCGGGCCGGTCGGCGGTTTTGGGCAGGGTCCCGGCCTCTTCACGCAGGGAGTGGGCGCGGTCGGCGAGCTGCTGGAGCTCGCCGCGCTCGGGGTCGATGAACGCCGCCCGTGTCTGGGTAGGCGTGCCACCTTCGGCCAGGACGTATCCAGCGCCGCGCTGGTCGGGCTCGAACAGCGCGGCGCTGTAACCACGCCCGGCCCATCCCGAGCCCAGGATGGTGTCGGATGCCATCGGGGTGGTGCAGCGCAGCGCCCACCGGATGCTCAGGATGTCGCGTAGCCGGGTGGGCACGACCTCGGCGGCCGGGCGCTGGGTGATGACGCCGGTGATGATGCCGGCGGCGCGTCCCCGGCCGACGATGTCGGCGATGAGGATCATGATCGCGTCGTTGGTCTTCTTGTCCGCCCCGGCGGTCCAGTACTGCACCTCATCGATGTGCAGGACGATCGGGTGCAGGTTGTGCTTCTTGGCGATCTGTTCGGTGATCTTGGGGACGCCCAGCTTGCGCAGCAGCGCATAGCGGCGGTCCATCTCGGTCTGGATGTGCTCCAGGTAGGCGAGCATGGCGTCCTGGCGGCGGTCGGTGAGCACCCCAGCGGCCAGGGGTTCCCACGCCATGAGATCGAAGCCGAACTTGCCATCGGCCAGGTACACCTGCACCCGGGGGTCGAGGAAGAAGAACCCCAGCACGTTGTTGGAGGCCACGGACTTGCCGCCGCCGGGTTCGCCGCCGATCAGGTAGGACCGTTCGACCATGGAGAAGGCGACTTCGCGGCCACGCGGGTCGCGCCCGGCGAAGAGCTTGTCGCGCCAGATGTCGACGCGTCCGTCGCGGGTCAGGGTGAGCGGGTTGACGATGCGCTCGCCCTGCATCGGGTCCTCGTCGGCCACCCACAGCTTGACCCGACCGTGGTGGCCCTTCACCGGGTCCAGGGCGACCTGGACTTCGTCCACGCCCATGGCGCCGGCCAGCTCCCCGCGGCGCTTGGTGGCGTGCTTGAAGGTGGTGCCCGGCGGCAGTTCGACGTTGGCCTCCCACGCGCCATCGGTGCGGGTGACCGGGCCGACGATGCGCAGGTCGTCAATGCTCTTGGCGAGCTTGGCGGAGACCAGGGCCTTCTTGACCTCCTTACCGGACGGGTTGGCCCCCAGCGTCTGGTGGCCGGCCTCGGCGGCTCCCAGGGCGCGCCGGCGGCGCTCGTCGGCCCCGGTCACCGCCAGCACCAGCAGCAGCACCAGGATCGGCACGGCCGGGGAGAGCAGCACCCACGACGCCGCACCCGCGGCCGCCGTGGCCCCGCCCACACCGGCCGCCCACATCCGGCGTGCCCTGCGGGTGTCCAGCACGAGCTTCGGGTTCGTGGCGAGCTGCTGGTCCAGCTCGCGGGCGGTCACCCAGCGCCATGCGGCCCCGGTGGCGCGGGCGGCGCCGATCCCGCCATAGACCAGCTCGTGGCGCAACACAACGCCGGCCAGGCGATCCGGACGCCGGGCCACCTGCGCGGCCCGCTGCCCCAGCACACGGGCGGACCCGGAGAACTCCGGACGCAACGCCACCGAGGGACGCGGCCGGGCATCGGTGATCTCGCCCTGGACCACCTCATCCGGTGCGGTCTCAGTGGTGGGGACCTCGGTCACCGTCGTCCCCGCGGCTCGGTGACCGCCAGGGAACGCGATCACCTCAGCCTCGCTCGTATCGTCGCGCTCCTGGTCGTAGCGCTCGGCTTCTGCGTTGGGCATGGTGGATGCACCTCCAGGTGAGGGAGCGGGCGGCGGCTGGTCTTGGCGGACGTAGGGGCCGCCGCCCGCGTGAATGGTTGGTGTTAGGCGAACTCGTCGTCGAACAGGGACGGCTGGTAGCGCATCCCGTAGTCCCGAAGCTCCCGCGGCTGGTGCCGGGTCAGGGTCGTGCTCATGCGGCCTCACCCCACCGGGCGACCAGGCCACGGCGTCGCACCACCAGGCGCACCCCGGCCTCATGCAGCGCGGCGGCATCCTGGGCCCCGGCCGCGCTCTGGGTGGCCAGGTGCCACCCACACCGGCAGGTCGCCAACCCGTGCGGGCCCCGCCCCCGCCGATGTCGCCGCGGCAGCACGTAGAAGCTCACCGCTCGGCAGGTCATCGCGCACCCCCGTCCATCTCGGAGCGGGCACGCCGCACCGTGGAGGGGTGCACACCCAACTCGGTGGCGATGTCGCTGGTGCGCGCATCAGGGGTGCGCGCCAGGATCGCGGCCACCTGCGAGCGGGTTGCCGCGCCCCGCTCACGCGCGGCCGCACTCGCGCGCTCGGTGCCACGCGCATCGCCCTGGTCGGCATCGGTTTGCGCGGGCGTGCGCGCATCCAGAACGCGCTCGGTGGAAGCCCCACCGTCCTCGGCGCGGGCGCGCGCCGCACCGTGCGGACCGTCGTGCGCGGGTCCGAGGCGCACCGGCGCGGCGCCACCCTCGGGGCCCTCGCCGCGCTCGGCCAACCACTGCTCGATCTGACTCGCGGCGTCTTCGGCCTGGGTGCGCACCCAGGCCTCCGGGCTGGACGCCTGCGCGTGCTCGTCGGCGAAGGGATCGCCTTCCGTGGCGACCTGACGCAGCTCGTCCTCGTCGCTGTCGTTGACCGCAGCCGCGTTGGTGCGGACCGCCCGGCTGCTCACGTCGGAGACCAAGAAGGCGAAGGCCCCGGCCGCGCCCGCGCCTAGCGCGCACAGCGCATTGATCGGACTCACGGCGGCCCCGGCGACCCACCCAGCGAGGTTGGCCACTATCGAGGTCGCCAGCGGCGCCACCACCAGGGCCAGCAGCACCCGATGGCGCCACCCCTCCCACGTGGGGGCGTCCGCGTTTTCCTCGGCTGCACTGGCCTGGTCGATGTGGCTCCGGTAGAGGATCGCCACCGTGGTCATCACGGTCAGGCACACCTCCGCGAGGTAGCCCGCCAACGCCGGGCCACCGGTGTGCACGCTGACCGCCGCCAGCCCCATCGCGGACCCGGCACTCAACGCCACCGAGGCGGCCAGGGCGCCACCGAGGAACCGGCGCCGCCCCTGCTGCAGGGTCGTGACCGCCCGCGCCGGGGAGATGCTCTCCCGCGCGGCGGCGATGGCCTCCAAGGTGCGCTCAGCGTGTGCGGCACGCCGGTCAGCAACCCGGCCCCGGCGCACCGCGCGCCGGTGCGCCGCCTCCAGTTCGTCGCGCTGCTGGGCATCCCGAAGCGTGTCGTGGTGGGCCCGCACCGCAGGGTTGGTGCGCGGATCGGCCAACAGGTCCTGATACTCGGTGGCCGCCAGAGCCGCGGCCTGCTGGGTCTGAGCGGCCACGTCAGTGACCACGCTGGGCTCACGACGTCGACGGAACATCGCCCCTCACCTCCTCGCGGATCGTGGTCACTGCACGCTCAGCGCGGTCCCGGACCCGCTCAGCCTCCCGCAGGGCCTCCAGCTCGTCGCGGGTCTCGCACAGCCACTCGTGCAGCATCGTCGGGTCCACCGCGGCCAGGTCGGCCAGCTCCTCAGCACTGCGATCGGTCAGCGTGACCAGAGTGCCCAGCGCGCGGTTCAACAGGACGTTCATGCGCCACCACCCCCTTGGAAGGTGGCGCTGGGCAGTGCCAGCGGACGCGCGGCCAGATCAGCCAACGCATCCAGCGCCAGCGCCGCGGCGGCCAGCGGCAGCGCCACCAGCCGCAGCACGGTCACGATCAGGGTCAGCAGCAGCGCTACCAGCAGCGTGACCGCGCCGGCGCGCTGGATCAGGGAGGTGGTGCTCACGCCAGACCACTCCCTTCTGGGCCGTCCAGGTCATCGAGGCGTTCGGCCTCCTCGGGGGTTTCACCGAGATCGGCCAGCGGCACCCAGTGGGCCGCGGGCACCCAGCCCGCGTGCTCCTCATCGAGGGGGGCCACGCACACCCACGTCATGGACAGATCGGGCGTGCGGTCCAGCCGTGCGACCTCGCAGCGCCCCAGCTCGGGGTGGTAGACCTCGCTGCCTGGGGCGAACCACACGGGGAACACCCGGATGATGCGCGGCCAGAACCGCCACGGCATGACCATGACCGCGTAGCGGTCACCCGCGGCGGTCGCCACCACGTGCGCCAGCAGGCCGGTCCCCAGCGCGGCCAGGCCCAGCACGACGACATTCAGCGGGCTCAGCTCAGCCATTGCTGGGCACATCCCCGGGCATGGCGTCACCGTCGGCGCGCCGGTCGTCGCTGGCGAAGGTCTCAATGGCGCGGTTCTGCAGCACCGCGGGCGTGGTGACCGCGCTCGGGTGCTCACGCGGGTCGGTCTCGAAGAACGGGTCACCGCCCCCGGCGATGGCCATGTCACGGAAGCGGTCCCCGGCCTCGTCAATCGCGGGCAGGATCGGTGCGTTCTCGGTCATGAAGTGCTCCTTTGTGGGAGTAGGCCCCGGCGGTGTGCGTGGCGGCTACGCCGGGGCCGCGCTGGTGTGGTGGTCGGGGCAGGAAACGACTGTGCTGGTTCCTGGCCCGCCCCGGCTCATGCTCGGGGCGGGGGGGCGGGACGGCAATCTGGGTGGTGAGAACGGACCAGACGGTCCCCCCCCCGCCCACGGGTGCAGCTCGCTCCCGCGGGCAGAGGCGCCGACCGGGTGCGAACACAAGCGCCCCCGGGGATCAGGCGCGGCTGGTCCCCAGGGGGCGCGGTTCGGTCGGTGTCAGTGGTTCTTGTGCTCAGCCCATTCCGCCGGGCTGGCGGGGTTGTACCACCCGCCGCACCGGCAATACGTCAGCCCAGGCATCTGGGCCACCGTGGTGGTGACGATGGTGTAGGCGGTGGCGCACAGCGCGTACAGCATGGTCGTCACCCCCGCACGTGGGTCGGATCCACCTGGCAGATCCACCCGCCGGCAGCGCCGATGCTAGTGCCGGGCAGCATGGGCTGGCCGCAACAGGTCGGGGCCGAGTGGATGATCGGGGAGAGCAGGGCTCGTAGCATGGGGGCGCATCCTTTCTGGGGTGCGGCCCCGCCGGCGGTTGTCCAGACGTACCGGCGGGGCCTTGTCATGTCGGACCGGGCGGTCCCCCCACCACCCCGCGTTCCGGCGGGGTGATAGAGGCGCCGGCCGGTCAGCGGGTGGGGATCAGATCCCGTGTGAGTCGTAGTGCTTGCCGAGCAAGATCGTTGGCACCTCAGCACCGCAGATCGAGCACGTCGTAGTCCTGGACCAGGTCACGTGCAGCTGGAGCATGGAGAGCATGGTTGTGTCCTTTCGTAGGAATGGAGAAGGACCGGTCGGTCCCCCCGCCACCCGCCACACGAGCGGGCGGCAGAGGCACCGGCCGGGTCACACGCGCCGGGTGGCGACCTGGGCGGCGGACACGAGGCGGTCGCCCATCCAGTAGGACTCGGGTGGGGTGGTGTAGAGGCGGCGCAGGAGCACCCGCTGTAGATCGACCACGTAGACGACGCCCGCGGTGTGCAGCAGCTCGAGCCACACCGGTTCCAGGCCCGGCTCGGCGGCGAACCCCTCGTCGGTGATCTGGCCGCGGGCGTAGGAGATGGTGCGCACCGCCAGGGCGTGGATCTCCTCTTCGGAGTACCAGGCCGCGCCCTTGGTCTCGATCGGATCGGGGGCCAGGGTGCCCGTCACTGTCGCCGTGGCCAACGACCAGTGGTGACCGGGGATAGGGGCCGGCGGGGAGGCGCACAGGTTGGGCAGCCACCCCTCCCACACCATCTCGTGGTGGGTGACGACCAGGCCGGTCTCCTCGGCGACCTCGGCGGCCAGAGCTGCCGCGGGGTCGTCGTGGGCATCGGTGACGTGGCCGGCGACCGGGGCGATCCCGAGCGGGTACCAGCCGCGCTCGATCATCAGCATGCGCCCCTGGTCATCGGTGACGATGACGCCGACCGAGGTGCCACAGCAGCGAGAAGGCATGAACAACTCCTTGCGGTTAGGCGGGGTGTGGACCGGTCGGTCCCCCCGCTGCCCGCTAGGGGCGGGCAGCAGAGGCGCCGACCGCCTCAGGCAGCGGGGCCGTACACCTTGGCGAACACCTGGATTTCGTCGGGGGTGTATCCGGCGTAGATCCCGTGCTCGGGGCGGGTGCGCACCGCGTAGGCCAGGCACAGCCAATAGACCGGGCACTCCAGACACAGGGCCGCGGCCGACTGTTCACGCAGCGCCCGTTGGGCCTTGGACTCCCGCTGGTCCGGTTCGAAGAACAGTTCCGGATCGGCGCGGCACGGTGGATCAGCGCTCACGATGCTGACGTAGAGCTGATCAGTACTCAGCTCGTTCGGGTCCGCTCTCACGAGCACCTCCTCTCTGAAACCAGCGCGGTCCCCGCGCTGAACTTGCTGGTGTGGGCCGTGTAGCCCCGACACCGCCCCCGAAGGGGCGGATCGGCGTCACACGGACGCAGATGTGACGACGTGGCCCATTCCGTCCCGCCAACCGGTGGGCTGGCGAGGGCACGCAAGGCGCGTGCCCGTGGGCCGCTCATGGTTGTTACGCGGCGTCGTCTACCGCGCGGCACCGCCCGTTCCTCTCGGCTCGCCACGTGTCCCCGTGACCTCTCCTCCGAGGTAGTTCGCCTGGGCGCATAGGACAGTGGTCGCCACAGACGTATCGGCGGTGCTCTCTCTATTGACTTGCCAAAACACCAGCGCACCGGCGCTTCCACACCCAACGGGCAACCGTCGAGGAGTCTGTCTTCCGGGCTTTGACCGTTCATGCCTTCTTGATCGGCTTGACCGGTCAAGAAGAAGTCAAGCATGTGCCTACCTGACCGGTCAAGAGTGCTCGCTGATATTTTGTACGTACAAGCCGAACGAGTCTGATGGGTGTCTGATGGCGAACACCGACCCGCTGTACATGCAGGTCACGAATGATCTGCGTAGCAAGATCAACTCTGGTGAGTTGGCACCGGGGGCCACGATCCCTTCCGAGCACGAGTTGATGGAGCAGCATCAGGTCTCGCGGCACACTGCGCAGAAGGCATTGAGCCTTCTCACCAGCGAGGGACTCATTACTGCAGGCCAAGGGCGCCGGCGGGAGGTTCGCCGGCGGGAGCCTGCCGCGTATCGTCCTCAGGAAGAGCTGCTGCCGCGCGCTCAGCATCCGGAGATGGATCAGTTCCTGGAGCGTTTCTCGAACGAGGACAGGGCTCCACGACAAGACATCAGCGTCTCGGTCCTGGTGCCATCGCTCGCGATCGCGCGCCGACTGGGCCTAGCCCCCGAGGACTTGACGATCGTCCGGCGACGGGTGCGCTACCTGGACGGCGAAGCGTCGTACATCAACGACACCTATTTCCCACACAGCCTGGTCAAGGACAGCGAGATCGCCGATCCTCGCGATCTCGCA
The DNA here is from genome assembly GCF_014203805.1 of Lipingzhangella halophila. Taxonomy (GTDB): domain Bacteria; phylum Actinomycetota; class Actinomycetes; order Streptosporangiales; family Streptosporangiaceae; genus Lipingzhangella; species Lipingzhangella halophila. The sequence goes on from NZ_JACHJT010000001.1 coordinate 13,237, forward strand.
CGGGGAACCCTGCGGATCCTGCAGGACTTGGGATACCGCCAGGACCGCATTCTGGACGAGATATGGATCCGAATGCCGACGAATGACGAGAGTGAGAGGCTTTCGCTTCCTCCTGGCACCCCCGTAGCCGAACATGTCCGCACGGGCTACACCGCTGAGGGCACACCCATTCGGTGCGCTGTATCGATCCTGCCTGGGGACCGCCACGTGATCGCCCTGGAGTTCGACATGCCCGCGGACTGGACATGACCTTTGGCGTGCGCCAGGCAGTCGCAGCCGACGCAGGTCGGGTCGCTGACTTGCTTGCGGGAGCGAGCACCTGGCTTGCGTCATGGGGGTCTGACCAGTGGCAGTACCCACCTCCAGTCGACGTCATCGACCGCGACCTGAAGCGCGGAGCGCTCTACGTCGTCACCCGGAACGACAACGGAGAAGTTGTCGCGTCTGCCACCATCGACACGCACGCTGACCCTGACTTCTGGGTCAGCGAGGACCACCCGGATGACGCTCTTTACATTCACAAGATGGCGGTCGACCGCCGGTGGTCTGGTCGCAGGCTCGGAGGAGCACTGCTTGACTTCGCTGCAGAACTCGCTGAAGAGCGCGAGCGCTCTTGGGTGCGCCTGGACGCTTGGAAGACCAACCCTGAGCTGCATCGTTACTACACGAGCCAGGGATTCACGCTACTGCGCATCGTGGACCTGCTGCACCGTCAGTCTGGGGCCCTGTTCCAGCGGGACGCCAAGGTGAGGAGATCAGGTGTCTCGTTGCGACGGCAGAGCCCGTAGGTAGGGCTGGTCCTGCTCGATGGGTTCTGTCCCGTTCGTTCAGGTGCACGACGGGGCCTCGCTGTTCCCCGGCTGAGGCTTCTGCTTCACGCTCGCAAAAGTGGCCCCACAATCGTCTGGGTCGCGGACCATCGAGGACCACCCCCGATGACCAGGCATTTTCTCACGGCCAGTCCTAGCCCATCGAGGACCACCCTTGGTCCTCGATGGTCCGCGATAGGCCTCACACCACCCTCACAAACCCGCAGGTCACAGACGTGGTCCTCGATGGTCCGCGACCCACAGCAATGTGACACCAACTTAAGCCATTCGTTCGGGTGTGCGATGGGGCGTGGCTTCTTCCCGGTTGAGGTGCGCACGACCCGGGGCTCGCCCCCGACCGTTCACGTCTCCGCGGTGGATTGGGGGACGGCGATGCTCGCGGTCGTCGCGCTGAGGCGCACACAGAGGGCTGTTCACAGGAATCCCCGAAGGATCGGGCCAACGGGGATGTGATCTTGTTACGGGCCAACCGAGCGTTTCGAGCGATAATGGTGTGGTCGCACCCTCGATCGTCAGGTACGAGGGCGGACCGCCACGACCCGGACGTGATCGACGTAGAGGGTCACAACGGCCTCGACGCGTGCGGTCAGCAGGACACCGTGATACGGGATGGGGCCGACGCCACCGGGCATGTAGGGGTCCACTTCGAGGGTGGGATCGTCGGCGGAGGCCAGGCTCAGAAGCGCCGTAGCGACTTCATCGGCTTCAGTCGCTGGCAGTTCCTGGATCTGCCGACGGGCCAGGGGCTCCAGGGTGATCGGCCGCACCGCCGCTGTCCTCTCCGTCTCCGTTGCTGAACAGGGCGTCCCACTGGCGCCGAAAGTCGTCGGCGTCGGTGGCGTCGATGGTGACCGATCCTTCTGGGGGCGGGGCTCCCAGGACCATCCGGCCATAGGAGGCGTAGACGGCCTGGATCGTCTCGGGGTCGTCATCACGGAAGGGAGTGCGCTGGGTCTCCACGGACAGCCTCCTCACGGTGCGCTGGACTCCAGAGTAGGCGTCCAGCGAGCCGCGCGCACTCGGAGGCGAACAGCGCGCTCAACGCCGGACCAGCCGAAGGCGAAGCGCTCAGTTGGCCACAGCCGGGCGATCGGGAGATTCCGCGTGTCGTTGGCATCGCAACCTGAACGGTCGTTCACCGGCCACCTGAGGGGGTCAAATAGGTGGCCACCCGTGATGAACTCTCGCGGTCACTTGTGAACCCAGTAGAGCCGTATGCGCAGGACAGGGCGCAAATTTGGTCTGGTCGTCGAACGCCGGAAAGACCTCGTAATGAATAGGTCGCCGGTTCGATTCCGGCAGGCGGCTCCCACCCACGAGGCCCCTTCCGGGAACCCGGAAGGGGCCTCGTGAGCTGAGCTCACCTGAGTGTCTTCTGCCCCGATGCGGCGGACGTGCCGGTGTGTTCGGGGATCGACCCGCGCAGGGCCGCGACCGCGTCGGCGAGGTCACTGACGCCATTGTTCTTCGCGAGATCCAGCGCCTGGTGCGCGTTCTCGACCGCGCTGGCGTACCGGCCAGTTTCCAGGTGGACCTCGGCGAGCGAGAACAGAACGTGGGCCCGTACCGGCTGGAGGCCCTGCCTTTCGGCGGTGTCGTGTGCTGACCGCAGCCACCGCAGCGCCTCCTGGTGGCTGCCGCACTGCCGGAAGAACCGACCGAGTGCGTTCATCGCCGTCGCCGGGACCGACTCGCCACCGGACTGGGAACACAGGTCCCTCGCCTGCCGCGCCATGGGAAGCGCGTGTTCGACGCGGCCGGTGGCGGCGAACACGCTCGCCAGGTACGTCATCGTGGTGGCGCGCGAGGCACGAGCGTTGGCGTCGTGGAGCGCGAGAGCCTCCCGCAGGTGCCGCTCGGCGGTGTCGTACCGCCCCAACCGGAGTTCGAGCACGCCCAGCGCGCGGACCGCGATCGCTTCGGCCGCGTGGTCGCCGAGCTCGTTCGCGGCGGTACGCGCGAGGGTGTGCACGCGCCGGGCCTCGTCCTGGTGGCCGCCGAGGTCGAAGTACGGCCACAGTGTCGTCGACAGGTCGACGCTCACATCGCGGTGGCCGATCTCGGCGGCGAGCTCCGCCAGGCAGAGGACGTTCGGCCGATTGTCCTCCAGCCAGCGCAGGGCGGACGCGCACCCGCGCAGTGCCGACACGCGTGTGCCCGAGAGGCCCCCGACCCGCGGCGCCACCTCCCGCGGCCGGATGAATCCCGCCGCCGCGGCCGTCCCGGTCATGTAGTGGTTGACCAGGCGCGGAAGGGTCTGGTTCCGCTCGTAGTGGTCGGCCAACTCGGCGGCGTACGACTGCAGAAGCTGGTGCACCTGGTAGCGGCCGTCCGGTGTCGGCTCCACGAGGCCGCAGCGTGCCAGCTCGCCAAGGAGCCGCCGGACCGCGCGCACGTCGGACGTCCCGAGCAACGCTGCCGCGCCCGGGCCGTCGAGGTAGTGGCTCGAATGCCGGCAGCGGAACCCGCACATCCGGAACAACCGGGCGGCCTCGGGCGTGAGCCGCCGGTAGGACCAGGACAGGACCGCGCGGAGCGAGGTCTGGTCATCGCCGGTGTCGAACAGGTCCAGGCGGTCCTGTCCGCCTTCGAGCTCGGCGGCCAGGTTCGCGACGTCATGGCTGTCCGAATCACGGAACCGTTCGGCGGCGACCCGCAACACCAGCGGAAGCCCTTCGCAGCGTTCGGCCAGCCACGCCGCGGACTCCTGGGAGACGTTCCCGAGCGGGGCCCGCGCGCGCAGCAGAGCGCGTGCCTCGTCCCGGCTCATCCGCCCGACGTCGAGGCGATACGCGCCATGCCCGACGGTGAGACCGCTGAGAGCGTCGCGGCTGGTGACAACCACGAAGCAGGAGGACGTGCCGGGCAGCAGCGGGCGCACCTGCTCCGCGGCGGCGTTGTCCAGGACGACCAGTACGCGCCGGCCTTCGGGCAGCGTGCGGAACCGGGCCGCTCGCTCGATCGGGTCGTGCGGGATCGCCGCACTGTCCTCGCCAAGCGCACGCAGGAAGCCGCCCAGGGCGGCGGTCGGCGGCAGAGGGTCGTGCGGACTGAAGCCCTGCAGGTCGACGTAGAGCTGCCCGTCCGGGAAGCGCACCCGGGCGTGCTGCGCCCAGTGGGTGGCCGGGGCGGTCTTGCCGACTCCCGCGGTGCTGCTGAGAACCACCACCTGCATGGTGTCGTCTCCGGCGGCGCTGAGCCGGCTCAGCGTGGCGAGCTCGTCCTCGCGGCCCACGAAGTCGCGCGGCCCCTGAGGCAGTTGGGCGGGCGGGAGGGCCGGTGCCGCGAACGGTCGGGCGACGGCGCAGCTTTCCCCGGCGAGGATCTGCTGTTCGACGGTGCGCAGCTCCGGACCTGGTTCCAGCCCGAGCTCGTCGACGAGGGTCTGGCGCGTGTGTCGGTAGGCGGCGAGGGCGTCAGCCTGCCGGCCGCTGCGGTACAGCGCCGTCATCAGCAGCGCGTGCAGGCGTTCCCGATACGGGTGGAGCCGGGCCAGGTCCGTGAGGTCGGCGACGACCTCCGTGTGGCGTCCGCACTCCAGCTCGGCGGTGTAGAGCTCCTCCAGCGCCACCTGCCTGCGCTCCGCCAGCCGCTGTGCGTACGCTGCCAGTTCGCCGAGGTCGACCCCCTGGAAGGGGCTGCCGCGCCACAGCTCCAGCGCAGTACGCAGCAGATCGACGCGCTGGTGCGGGTCGCGACAGTTCGTTGTGCGCGTCACCAGCTCGTCGAACCGGTCGGCGTCCAGCTCCCCGGGGTGGACCAGGAATGTGTAGCTGCCGGAGGCGAAGGTCAGCCGTCCCGGCTCATCCAGGACCTTGCGCAGCCGGTGCACGTTGGTCTGCAACCGCTGTGCGGGGGTCGGGTCGCGGTGGTCCCCCCCCACAGAGCGTCCAGCAACCACTCGGCGGGCACCGGGGTGTTGGCTCGTGCGAGCAACAACGAGAGCAGGCTGATCCGCACCTGTCCGTGGAGCGGTGCCGGTTCCGTACCCACCGTGGCGCGGACAGGTCCAGGACCTCGAACCGCACGACCGATCACCCCCGGACCACCATTCCGGCCAGGGGGTGGTGCGGGCACAACCGCTTCTGCCAGGGTCGGCCTCAACCAGTCATCGGTTTCTGGCCCCGGGTGCACACGAACGGGAAGAACGATACGCGCAGCCGCGGATCGAGCATCAGCTCGTGGAAGCGGGCCAGGTCGTCGGTGGTGAGGCCGGCGGCGCGGATCGGCGCGTCCATCTGGTGGAGGTCGTTGCTGTACAGCAGGCATCCGGTCGCCCCGCCGCGGCTGGTCTGGGTGAGCTCCATGGTGTCGACGTTGTGGAGTCCGGCCGCGGTCAGTTCGGCGTCGACCTCGTGTCCCCACTCGAAGTCCGTGCCTGCCGGGCGCGCGACCTTGTCGATGCCGGTTTCGATGACTTGCTGGACCAGCCGGCCGTCAGCCCGTGACGGGGTCGGTGCGGGGATGGGTGAACTCTCCGATGACCAGCCAGCCCCCTGGGGCGAGCGCGTCGATGAGCTGGGCGAGGAGTTCCCTGCGGCGCTTGAGGTGCACCAGCAGCAGGCGGGTGTGGATCACGTCGAACGGCCCCTTGTCGGGCAGTCCCTCGTTGACGTCGTGGCGGTACACCCGCACGGCTGGTGGCACGTCGATATGGGTGTCCTCGATGTCGACCGCGGTCACCCGCCCGGTCGGGGCGGTGCGTCCGGCGAGCCAGCGAGCGATCGAACCGCGGCCCGCGCCGAGGTCGAGGCATCGCTGACCCTCGCGGGCGGCCACGTCGCCGATGAACCGCGTGGTCGGTTGGTCGAGTAGCTCTTCGAGGTATCCGAGCTGCTGGCCTCCGAGATCAGTGCTCGAACTGATCGCTCCCGCGTAGACGGTCGTCCCGCTCGCCGCCTTCGTTGGTGCGGAAGTCTGTTGGCGGTGAAGTTCGGTGGTCATCTGCGTCCTCCAGGAGTCCGCTCATCGCTGGTCAACGGCGTGCGTTGGGCAACCCCGCGGTTCCGGGCGCATCGGGTGTCCGGTCGCGGGGTCGGCATCGTGCCCGGAGATGCCGCTGATGCGGGCACGTGCTGCGGCAAGCCGTCCATTGGGACGTTAGAGGGCCCCACTGTCCTGCGGCTGTCCTCGCACTGTCCTCGGCCGCGATCGCGGGGCGCGTCATGGGTTGGCGCGCGGCGCCGGGTTCCGGCTGGCCGGTTCTCGGTCGCTACGGGCATGAAGGCATGGACATCTTCGCAACTCCATGGTATTGAGGATATCTCATACTGTATGCAGTAGACGGAGGTGGGGTCATGTCGGGCCCGACGTTCCTTTTGTCCGCGCACGAGGTGCGCGACCTGCATGGGCGGCGTTACCGGCTGGGCGAGACCGACCGCGAGCTCCTGGGGTACTCGCGCGCGTGGATCGCCTGGGCAGCGGGACTCGCGATGCTGGCCGCGGGCGTCGGTCAGTACGGGTACGCCGTGCTGCTCCCGGCGATCACCGCCACGCAGGGTTGGCAGCCGCGCGAGGCCGTCTGGGTTCTCGCGGTGTGGGCCGCCTGCCAGGCCGCAACGGTGTACCCGGTGGCGCGCCTGCGGAGCCGCGCTCGGATCCCCCCGGCGGCCCTGATGGCCATTGGCGCGGTGCTGTGTGCCACGGGACTGGTGACGCTCGGCGTCTCGGAAACGCTCGCGCTGGTCATCCTCGCCCACGCGGTCCTGGGTGGGATCGGCGCCGGGCTGGTCTACGGCACCTGTGTCAGCGTCGTGAGCCGGTGGTACCCGGAGCATCCGGCGCGGACGCACTTCGCCAGCGGGGCGTTCGCTGTCGGCTCGATCCCGATCGTCGTCCTGGCCGAGCGGTTCACCGCCGCCGGGACACCGGGGAGCTATCTCGGTGTCGTGGCTCTGGTGGTGCTGTTGCTGGTCGGCGCGGCCGCACTGGTGCTGAAGGACCCGCCCGCGCACTGGTGGCCGGCACGCATCGATCCGCACCTGTGGGCGACCGACAAGTCGGTCAACCCGGGGCTGCGCCGGAACCGCCCCGCGATCCGGCGCTACGCGCCCGGCGAGGTGCTCCGCTGTCCGGAGTCCGCACTGCTGTACGCGGCCATGACGTGCGCCTCGGCGGTCGCGCTGTTCGACCTCGCGTTCGTCGGGGTCTTCGCGGTGTCGTCCGGGTGGGGCCCGGGGTTCGCCGCCTTCGCCGTTGGCGCTCTGGCCGGGGCGAGCGGGGTCAGCCGTGCTGTGGCCGGGTGGGCCGGAATCCGGTTCGGCCGGGCGCGCACGGTGGTCGCCGCGCTGCTGATCGCGGGCGTGGCACAGGCGATGATTCTGGTTGGCGGGGTGAACGGGGTCGCTCTGCTGTTGGTGCTCGGCTGCCTGTGTGCCGGTACGAGCGCGGGGATCTGCTTCGCGCTGCTGCCGGAACTCGTCGACGACCATTTCGGCGACCGCGAGGCGCTGCCGAACTTCGGGCTGTTCTACGGGGCCAAGGCGGTCGGCGGCCTCGCCGGTGTCGGATTGGCGGCCGTGCTCCTGGTGCCGTACGGCTTCACGGCCGGGTTCGCGGTGGCGGCGCTGGTGAGCCTCGCCGGGGCGCTGCTGACCGGCCTGCTGCGCCGGCCGGGGATGCCGCGGGTGACCGTGCCCGATTCGCGCAACCGGCCGCGGGAGACCGCGCCGCACCGTAGCCGCGCCGCCTGAGGGGGCGTGCCGGGGCGCCGTCCCAGCGCGCCCCGGCACGGGGAGGTTCCCTTGGCGGGAAATCGAGTATACAGTATACAACGATATCTCGCGCCAACGGCCGGATTGAGCCACTGGCGCCCCGAGGAGCGGAGTCAGGAGACGTTCGAGTGGATCTGTACGAGTACCAGGCGAGGGACCTCCTCGCAGCGCACGGGGTTCCGGTTTCGGCGGGCTCCGTGGCCAGCGACGCGGACGAGGCGCGCGATGTCGCCCTGCAACTTGGCGGCACGGCGGTGATCAAGGCCCAGGTCAAGACGGGCGGCCGAGGCAAGGCCGGCGGCGTCAAGCTCGCCGAGGGGGCCGAGGACGCGCGGGAGAAGGCCGAGCGGATTCTCGGAATGGACATCAAGGGACACACGGTCAACCGGGTACTGGTGGCCGAGCCCGCGGAGATCGCCGAGGAGTACTACTTCTCGTTCCTGCTGGACCGGGCCAACCGCACGTTCCTGTGCATCGCCTCGGCCGAGGGAGGCGTGGAGATCGAGGAGGTCGCCAGGTCCACCCCGGAGGCGGTGGCCAAGATCCCGATCGACCCGTTGGACGGCGTGGATCTGGCCACGGCGCGCGAGATAGCGACCCGGGCGAACTACCCCGAGGCGGTGCGCGAGCCCGCCGCCCGCGCCATCGTCCAGCTCTGGGAAGCCTTCGTGGCCGAGGACGCCACGCTGGTCGAGGTGAACCCGCTGGTGCGCGACGGCAAGGATCGGATCATCGCGCTGGACAGCAAGGTCACGCTGGACGGCAACGCCGCGTTCCGGCAGCCGGGGCACGCCGGGCTGGCCGACACCGGGGCCGAGGACCCACTGGAGGCCAAGGCCCGGGCGCACGACCTGAACTACGTCAAGCTCGACGGCGAGGTCGGCGTCATCGGTAACGGTGCCGGGTTGGTGATGTCCACGCTCGATGTGGTGGCCTACGCCGGCGACCGGCACTCCGGGGTCAGGCCCGCGAACTTCCTGGATATCGGGGGCGGCGCCTCGGCCGAGGTCATGGCCGCGGGGTTGGACGTCATCCTCGGCGACCCCGACGTGCGCTCCGTGTTCGTGAACGTCTTCGGCGGGATCACCGCGTGCGACGCGGTGGCCGGCGGCATCGTCTCCGCGCTGGACATGCTCGGAGAGGGCGCGCGCAAGCCGCTGGTCGTGCGGCTGGACGGCAACAATGTGGCCGAGGGGCGGCGGATCCTGGCCACGGCCAACCACCCGCTGGTGACCATGGCCGAAACAATGGACGATGCGGCCGACCGGGCCGCCGAGCTCGCGGCCGCGGGGGTGTGAGTCATGGCAATCTTCTTGAACAGCGACTCCTCGATCATCGTGCAGGGCATGACCGGCTCCGAGGGCGCCAAGCACACGGCGCGGATGCTGGCGGCGGGGTCGAACATCGTGGGCGGCGTCAACGCGCGCAAGGCAGGTCAGACCACCAGCATCGGCGGTCGCGACCTCACCGTCTTCGGCTCGGTCGAAGAGGCGGTAAAGGAGACCGGGGCGGACACCACAGTGCTCTTCGTTCCGCCGCAGGCGACGAAGGCGGCGGTGGTTGAGGCGGTTGATGCGGGGATCGGGCTGGCGGTGGTGATCACCGAGGGGGTCCCGGTGCATGACACGGCGCGGTTCTGGGCGTATGCGAGCGCGAAGGGCAATGTGACGCGCATTGTGGGGCCGAACTGTCCGGGGGTGATCTCGCCGGGGCAGTCGAACGCGGGGATCATTCCGGGGGATATCACCAAGCCGGGGCGGATCGGGTTGGTGTCGAAGTCGGGCACGTTGACGTATCAGATGATGTATGAGTTGCGGGATATCGGGTTCTCCACGTGTGTGGGTATTGGGGGGGATCCGATTATCGGGTCGACGCATATTGATGCGTTGGCGGCGTTCGAGGCGGATCCGGATACCGATGCGATCGTGATGATCGGGGAGATCGGTGGGGATGCTGAGGAGCGTGCGGCGGAGTTCGTCAAGGCGAATGTGACCAAGCCGGTGGTGGGCTACGTGGCCGGGTTCACCGCTCCGGAGGGCAAGACAATGGGCCATGCCGGGGCGATCGTCTCCGGCTCCTCCGGCACCGCCGACGCCAAGCAGCGCGCCCTCGAAACGGCCGGGGTGATGGTCGGCAAGACCCCGAGCGAGGCCGCGCATCTCGTCCGGGCCACGCTGACCGGCTGACCCCTTCGCGTGCCCGGGAGCCCGAGCCGGCGGGCTCCCGGGCACACCAGCTCCGGACGCCGACCATTTCTGACAATTTGTGCGGAATGTCAGTCCTGCCAGAAATCGCGGGTAATGTCGCACCGAACGCGATAACGAAGGCTTATCGCGCGGTCAGGCACGGGACTTTGACTGGCGCGCAAAGAGCGAGAAGGATGGATGGCGAGCCTTTTCGGCTCGAACCCAACCGCCTGACGCGGAATGTGGAGTCGGCCATGTCGAAAATCGTATGCGTGCTCTATGACGATCCAGTCGACGGGTACCCGCCGGCCTACGCCCGAGACGACATCCCCACGGTGCGGCAGTATCCCGATGGGCAGACCACCCCTACCCCGAAGTCGATCGACTTCGACCCGGGTGAGCTCCTCGGGTGTGTCTCCGGCGAGCTCGGGCTGCGCGGCTTCCTGGAGTCGCAGGGACACACCCTGGTGGTCACCTCCGACAAGGACGGGCCCGACTCGGTACTCGACCGCGAGCTCGACGACGCCGATGTGGTGATCTCGCAGCCATTCTGGCCCGCCTACATGACAAGGGAGCGTATCGAGCGGGCCAGGAACCTGAGCCTGATCATTACCGCCGGGATCGGTTCTGACCACACCGATCTGGACGCCGCGATCGACAACGGAATCACCGTCGCCGAGGTCACGTATTCCAACAGCATCAGCGTTTCCGAGCATGTCCTGATGATGATTCTGGCGCTGGTGCGCAACTACCTTCCGGCGCACCAGTGGGTCCTGGACAAGGGCTGGAACATCGCTGACTCCGTGAAGCGCTCCTACGACCTCGAAGGGATGCACGTCGGCACGGTCGGTGCCGGGCGCATCGGAACGGCGGTGCTGCGCCGGCTCAAGCCGTTCGGCGTGCACCTGCACTACACCGATAAGCACCGGCTGCCCGCCGAGGTCGAGCGGGAGCTGGGGCTGACCTTCCACCCCACCCCGCACGAGATGGTGCCGCAGTGCGACGTGGTCACGATCAACGCCCCGCTGCACAAGGAGACCGAGCACCTGTTCGACGATGAGCTCATCGGCACCATGAAGCGCGGCACCTACCTGGTGAACACCGCGCGCGGCAAGATCTGCGACCGGGACGCGGTGGTGCGTGCCCTCGAAAGCGGCCAGCTCGCCGGGTACGCGGGCGACGTCTGGTACCCGCAGCCGGCACCCGCCGACCACCCGTGGCGGACCATGCCGAACCACGGCATGACGCCGCACACGTCCGGGACGACGCTGTCGGCGCAGGCGCGCTACGCCGCGGGCACCCGGGAGATCCTGGAGTGCTGGCTCGAAGGGCGGCCGATCAGGGAGGAGTACCTCATCGTGCAGGGCGGCACGCTAGCCGGAGCCGGCGCGCACGCCTACACCGCGGGCACTCAGTAGCACCGCGATCGCCGCCGGCCCCTGTGCGCTCCCGAGTGGGAGAGCACAGGGGCCGGCTCGTTCTCATCCGGTAGGGGACAATCCGCGAAGCCGCTCGCGTAGGGCGGTGTCGAGCCGGCCGGCCATGTTGACCCGGTCGGCGACCTTCACCAGGGCCCGGCACAGCATGGACTCCGGTTCGTGGTTCGGGACGAGCAGGCCGACACCCTGGGTAACCCGCGGCTCGACCAGCGGGATCACGCGCATGTCCTTCGGCACCTGGAACGCGCCCAGCCACGTGTGCGGCATGACGGTGGCGAACGAACCGTCGTGCACGTGGGTGTAGAGCGCCGAGATCGAGTTCGTCTCCAGCTCCACGCGCGGCCGCGTGTTCACCGACTCGAACGTCTCGTTCAGGAACTGGCGGTTGCGCATGTCGTCGGTCAGCAGGCACAGGCGCATCGCCGCCGCCTCGGCCCAGGTGACCGACTCCTGGTCGGCGGGTATCGAGTCGTGCGACGTCAGGAGGACGTACCGCTCGTGGTACAGCGGGAGCGCCCGGACGCCGCTGCCGACCGGCGCATCCATGTAGCCCACCGCGGCGTCGATGTCGAACTCGGTGAGGGAGCGCCGGATATCGGTCGTTGAGAGGGACAGGAGGGAGAGCCGCACACGCGGGTGCTCGATCTGGAACGGCCGGGTGAGCATGCACAGGGCGGGCAGCGCGGTCGGGATCGCGCCGATGCGCAGCGTTCCGGTCAGCTCGCCCCGCATGGTCTGGAGTTCCTCGGTCAGTGACTGCCGGTCGGCGAGAATCTTGCGCGCCCACGCGACAAGTTTCTCGCCCTCGGCGGTCAGCCCTTCGTAGCGGTTGGCCCGGCGCACGATCTGCGTGTCGAACTCCGCTTCGAGCTTGCGGATACCGGCCGACAGCGCGGGCTGGGAGACGTGGCACGCCTCCGCAGCCCGGCTGAAGTGGCCCTCCCGCGCCAACGCGACGAGATACTCGAGTTGACTGAAGAGCACGTCGACCTCCCCCCTGCCGGGTGCCAGAATCCGGACTCAGGCCGGCGGGTACAAGCTATAGGACGGAAAGTTGCCGTAGAGCCGTTCGCCGGCCGGGCCCTGCGTGACAGCCTTTACCAGCAGTTCCCCGCCGACGAAGGCACCGTGCCATGATGCGCCCTTGCCGCCGAAGACTTCCTCCCGGTCCCCGCGGGAGCGCGGCCGGTTGATGCCCACCTTGAACGCCTGCACGTCCGTGGCCAGGCGTTCCGCCAGCGCCTCGTCGTCGCAGGCCAGCGAGGCCACCAGGGCTCCGTTGCTGGCGTTCATCGCGGCGAGCAGCTCCGCCTCGGTGTCGACGAGCACGATGGAGTCCACCGGTCCGAACGGTTCGGCGTGGTGCAGGGGGGAGGGCGCCGGCGGGTCCAGGATCGAGACGGGAGCGAAGTAGGCGGAGGTCTGCTGCCCCTCGATGAACCGTCCCGCGCTGGTGTCGCCCTGATGCAGCGGCACGCCCCCGCGGGTGATGGCGTCGTCGACCACGTCGCGCAGTTCCTTGGCCTTCGCGTCGTTGATCAGGGGACCGAAGTCGAGCGTGGGCAGCGGGTCGTCCGGTGCCTCCACGGCCAGCGGGTGGCCGAAGGTGATGTCGCGGACGGCCGGCAGGTAGGCGGCGAGGAACTGGTCGAACAGCGACCGCTGCACGACGTAGCGGGGGTAGGCGGTGCAGCGCTGCTTGGCGTAGTCGAACGACTTGCGGATGTGCGCGCCGAGGGTCGGCCAGTCGCTGAACTCCCAGACTCCCCAGCAGTTCAGGCCCTCCTGTTCGAGCATGTGCCGCTTGCCCGATCCGAGCACGCTCGCCGCAACGGTGCTTCCGGCACCCCGGCCGCCCACGAACGACACGCAGCCGAGCTCCGGCGCGTTCACCAGGGCCGGCGAGAGCTCGGAGCCGCTGCCGCTGATCAGGGACAGGGGGAGCCCGTGCCGCGCCGTGATGGCGGTCGCCAGGGTCAGGCAGCTCACGCCGCCGTCGGTGGGGGCCTTGGCGATGACCGCGTTTCCGGCCAGCGCCTGCACCAGCATGGCGTGCATCAGCACGCTCATCGGGTAGTTCCAGCTCGCGATGTTGCTCACCGGGCCGTCGAGCGCGTCCCGGCCGTCGATCATCGACTCGATGCCGTCCGCGTACCAGCGGACGCCGTCCAGGCAGCGGTCGACGTCCGCGGTCGCGGCCTTCCACGGCTTGCCGATCTCCCAGACCAGCAGCAGCGAGAGCAGGTCGCGGTGTTCGGCCAGCTCGTCCAGGGCCGAGATCACCCGGGCCCGGCGTTCGGCGACCGGAGTGGTGGCCCAGGCGCGCTGCTGGTCGGCACTGGACCGCACCGCCCGTTCGGCCGTGGCGCCGTTGACCCGCGGCGGGCCAGCGATCGTGGTGCCGTCGACGGGGGACGTGGCGGTGCCGGCCGCGCCGTCGCGCGACCACTCGCCGTTCCAGTAGTTCAGCAGCCTGTCGTCGTGGAAGGCCTCAGGTGCGGAACGCTGGCAGCGGCCGTAGAGGGCCGACCATTCCGTACCCGGTTTGATGGCTAGGGGCATCCGATAAAACCTCCAACTCGGCGGCGTCGCGCCATAGGGGACGCCGCTCGGGTGCGCCTGTCAGGCAGAGGGGTCGATCCCCGCGTTGAGGAGATCCGCGAGCGCGTTGACCGCGCGGAGCACCGGGATCTCGGTCCTGGTGAGATCCGCGAGCTCGACGACGGCGCCCAGAATCGCGTCCAGTTCGAGGGGTTTGCCCTTCTCCAGGTCCTGCAGTGTCGAGGTTTTGTGGTCGCCGGCCCGTTCCGCGCCGTTGAGCCGGCGCTCGATGGAGATCTGCGGGTGCACGTCGAGGCTTTCCGCCACCGCGAGCGTCTCGCGCATCATGTCCACCACCAGCTCCCGGGTCGCCGTGTTCTGGCAGATCCCGAGCATCGTCGCCCGGGTGAGCGCGCTGATCGGATTGAACGCGATGTTGCCCATGAGCTTGACCCAGATGTCGTGCCGCAGGTCGGGTTCGACCGGGCATTTCAGCCCGCCGGCGACCATGGCGTCCGCGAACTCCATGCAGCGGTCGGACTGTGAGCCGTCGGGCTCTCCGATCGAGAGCCGGGTGCCCTCCAGGTGCTGGATCTGCCCGGGAGCGGAAATCTCGGTGGCCGCGTAGACGACGCAGCCGATCGCGCGCCACGTGGGGAGCGCGGCACTGACCGAGCCCCCGGGGTCGACAGTCTCTAGGCGGTGCCCCTGGAACTCGCTGGGGACACCGTGGAAATACCACCACGGGATGCCGTTCTGCGCGGCGATGATCGTGGTGCTCTCGTGCAGCATCGGCTGGACCATGGGGCCCGCCGAGGCGTACTGGTTGGCCTTGAGCCCTAGGAAGATGTGGTCCACCGGCCCGACCTCCTCGGGACGGTCGGTGGCATGCGGGTGGGCGACGAAGTCGCCGCGCGGGCTGTGCACCTGCACTCCGGATCGGCGGATCGCCTCGAGGTGGGGGCCGCGGGCGATGAGATGCACCTCGACCCCCGCGCGCTGTAGGCAGGCACCCACGTATGCGCCGATGGCGCCGGCGCCAAGAACAGCAACTCTCACGATGTCTCCGTTCTTGCGTTGATGTTGTATTCAGTATACAGTATGAACTCGTTTGGTCAACGGGGCGACAAGCGCGAACCGGGAAGTGATGCGTCGTGGACGCGAGAACAGCCACAGCGTCGAGCGGGCGTCGAATGGCGGTCGGTGGCCCAGCCACCCACCCGGTTTCTCAAGCGGGAGCGCACATCGCGTGCCCGTGGCGGGCGCTGACGCGGGCTCAGCGAAGCCGGTCGGCGGGTGTGAGCGCGGGCCGCCCCCAGGTCGCCGCATGGGACCTCTGGACAACCGGACAGATCCGGGGTCAGTATTAGTCCATATGGTATGCAGTATGCGGTAGCCGCTCGACGGTAGACGTGAGGAGTTGACGACACAAATGGCGCAGGCCAGCACTACGCCCGACAGCGCCCCCCAGTCCGGTACGGAGGAGCACGGCGAACCCGGGCTCATCTCCGGTGGACACCTGGTGGCCAAGGCGTTGAAGGCAGAAGGCGTGGAGGTGATCTACACGCTCTGCGGCGGACACATCATCGACATCTACGATGGATGTGTCGATGAGGGCATTGACGTCATCGACGTTCGGCACGAGCAGGTCGCCGCGCACGCAGCGGACGGATACGCCCGGATCACCGGACGCCCCGGCTGCGCGGTGGTCACCGCGGGCCCGGGGACAACCGACGCCGTGACGGGCGTGGCCAACGCGTTCCGCGCGGAGAGCCCCATGCTGCTCATCGGTGGCCAGGGCTCACTCAGCCAGCACAAGATGGGGTCGCTGCAGGACCTGCCGCACGTCGACATGATGACCCCGATCACCAAGTTCGCCGCGAGCGTCCCGGCCACCGAGCGCGTGGCCGACATCGTGTCGATGGCGTTCCGTGAGGCGCACCACGGCTCGCCCGGACCGGCGTACCTGGAGATCCCGCGGGACATCCTGGACGCGAAGGTTCCGATCGAAAATGCCCGGATCCCCGAGGCCGGGCACTACCGGGCCTCCACGCACAGCGCCGGCGACCCGGAGTCCGTCGAGAAACTGGCCGACCTTGTCGCCAAGGCCGAGAAGCCGTGCATCCTGCTCGGCAACCAGATCTGGACGTGCCGGGCCACCGACACCGCGATCGAGTTCGTACGCCAGCTCGACGTCCCGGCGTTCATGAACGGCTCCGGCCGCGGCACGCTCCCCCCGGGCGACCCGCACCACCTGCAGTTGTCCCGCCGGTACGCGTTCCAGAACGCCGACCTGATCATCGTGGTCGGCACCCCGTTCGACTTCCGGATGGGCTACGGCAAGCGCCTCTCCAAAGACGCCACGGTGGTCCAGATCGATCTGGATTACCGCACCGTGGGCAAGAACCGCGACATCGATCTGGGCATCGTCGGGGACGCGGGCCGGATCCTTTCCGCTGTCACCGAGATGAACTCCGGAAAGCCGCTCGCCAACCCGGCCCAGCGGAAGTCGTGGCTGGAGGAGCTGCGCGCCGTCGAGGACGAGGCCTACCAGAAGCGGCTGCCCCGCCAACTCTCCGAGTCCTCGCCGATCGACCCGTACCGCCTGGTGCACGAGATCAACGAGTTCCTCACCGAGGATTCGATCTACATCGGGGACGGCGGCGACATCGTCACGTTCTCCGGGCAGGTTGTACAGCCCAAGGCACCGGGCCACTGGATGGACCCGGGCCCGCTCGGCACCCTCGGTGTGGGGGTCCCGTTCGTCATGGCGGCCAAACAGGCGATGCCGCACAAGGAGGTCGTCTGCCTCTTCGGTGACGGCGCCTTCAGCCTCACCGGCTGGGACTTCGAGACGCTGGTCCGGTTCGACATGCCGTTCGTCGGCATCGTCGGCAACAACTCGTCGATGAACCAGATCCGGTACGGCCAGATCGAGAAGTACGGCGCCGACCGCGGGCGGGTCGGCAACACGCTCGGCAACGTGCCGTTCGGCGAGTTCGCCAGGATGCTCGGCGGCTACGGCGAGGACGTCTCCGAGCCTTCGGAGATCCGCCCCGCCCTGGAGCGCGCCCGCGCATCCGGCAAGCCGTCCCTGATCAACGTCTGGGTGGACCCGGAGGTATACGCCCCCGGGACCATGAACCAGACCATGTACAAGTGACTGCTCAGGGAGTGGACACCATGGGTAAGGCGCTCGAAGGCGTTCGCGTTCTCGACATGACACACGTGCAGTCCGGGCCGTCGTGCACGCAGATTCTGGCGTGGCTCGGTGCGGACGTGGTCAAGATCGAGTCGGTCACCGGGGACATCACCCGCGGCCAGCTCCGGGATCTCCCGGACGCGGACAGCCTCTACTTCACGATGCTGAACAGCAATAAGCGCAGCATCACGCTGAACATGAAGAGTGAACGGGGCAAGGAACTGTTCACCGAGATGCTCGGCCGGTTCGACATTCTCGTCGAGAACTTCGGCCCCGGCGCGGTCGATCGCATGGGCTTCACCTGGGAGCGCCTGCAGGAGATCAACCCGGGACTGATCTACGCCTCGATCAAGGGGTTCGGCGAGGGGCCCTACGAGCACTTCAAGGCCTACGAGGTCGTCGCGCAGGCCATGGGCGGCTCGATGAGCACCACCGGTTTCGAGGACGGGCCGCCGCTGGCCACCGGCGCGCAGATCGGCGACTCCGGTACCGGCATCCACACGGTCGCCGGCATCCTCGCCGCGCTGTACCAGCGCGAGCACACCGGCATCGGGCAGCGGGTCACCGTGGCGATGCAGCACTCGGTGCTCAACCTGTGCCGGGTGAAGCTGCGCGACCAGCAGCGCCTCGCGCACGGGCCGCTGCGTGAGTACCCCAACGACGAGTTCGGCGACGAGGTGCCGCGCTCGGGCAACGCGTCCGGTGGCGGCCAGCCGGGCTGGGCGGTGCGGTGCGCGCCCGGCGGACCCAACGACTACGTCTACGTGATCGTGCAACCCGTGGGCTGGGGGCCGATCGCCAAGCTCATCGGCCGCCCGGAGCTGGCCGACGACCCGGAGTGGAGCACCCCCGAGGCCCGGCTGCCCAAGCTGGACAAGATGTTCCAGCTCATCGAGGAATGGTCGATCAACCACGAGAAGTGGGACGTGCTCGCGAAACTCAACGAGCACAACATCCCGTGCGGCCCGATCCTCTCCACGAAGGAGCTGATCGAGGACGAGTCCCTCGCGGCGAACGAGGCGATCGTGGAGGTCGACCATCCGGATCGGGGCACCTTCTCGACGGTCGGCTGCCCGATCAAACTCTCCGACTCGGCGGTTGATGTCGAGCGTTCGCCGCTGCTCGGCGAACACAACCAGGACGTGTACACCGGCGAGTTGGGCGTTGCGGCCGACGAGCTCGCCGAGCTCAAAGCGAACGGGGTGATCTGAGCATGACCGCGGGAAATTCCAGCAAGGCGGCCGTCCGCGAAGTGCTGGACAAGGCGCTCGCCGAAGGTCGGCAGGCGCTGACGGGCCCCGAGGGCAAGCAAGTCTGCGACGCCTACGGCATCCCCGCGCCGGCTGAAGGGCTGGCGACCAGTGTCGACGACGTCGCGACCCTGGTCCGGGAGATCGGTACACCGGTGGCGATGAAGATCGTCTCGCCGGACATCCTGCACAAGACCGAGGCGGGCGGCGTCATCGTTGGCGTTGACAGCGAGGCCGCCGCCAAGGACGCCTACGAGACGATCGTCGGCAACGCGCGCAAGTACGACGCGTCGGCGGCGATCACCGGTGTCCAGGTGCAGCAGATGGTCAGCGGCGGCCATGAGGTCATCATCGGCGCGGTCACCGACCCGACCTTCGGCAAGGTGGTCGCGTTCGGGCTCGGCGGGGTTCTCGTCGAGGTGCTCAAGGACGTCACCTTCCGGATGGCCCCGCTGGACCACAACGAGGCCAAGTCGATGGTGGACGGCATCAAGGCGGCCGAGGTCCTCCAGGGGGCACGCGGCGCCGAGCCGGCCGACCGGGAAGCCCTCGCCGACGTCATCCAGCGGGTGTCCGCGCTCGTGACGGATTTCCCCGAGATCGGCGAGTTCGACCTGAACCCGGTGTTCGCCTCCGCCGACGGGGCGCGCGCGGCCGACATCCGGATCCTGCTCGACAGCGAGGGGGCCACCGAACGCGAGCGGCCGTCCGAGGAGGAGATCCTCGGGGTCATGCAGCGGATGATGAACCCCCGGTCGGTCGCCGTGGTCGGTGCCTCCTCGGAGGAGGGCAAGATCGGCAACTCGGTGATGAAGAACCTGCACAACGGCGGGTACGCGGGCGAGATCTACCCGATCAACCCCAAGGCCACCGAGATTCTGGGCTACCAGGCCTACTCCTCGATCAGCGACGTGCCGGGCGACATCGACGTCGCGGTGTTCACCGTGCCCGCCAAGTTCGTAGCCCCCGCCATCGCCGAGTGCGGAGCCAAGGGCGTGGCCACCGCGGTGCTTATCCCGTCCGGGTTCGCCGAGACCGGCAACGTTGAGCTGCAGGAGGAGGTGGTCGAGACCGCCAAGCAGCACGGGGTCCGGCTGCTCGGGCCGAACATCTACGGCTACTACTACACGCCGCAGAACCTGTGCGCCACGTTCTGCACCCCCTACGACGTGCGCGGCGGGGTCGCGCTGACGTCGCAGAGCGGTGGCATCGGGATGGCGATCCTCGGCTACAGCCGCACCACCAAGATGGGTGTCTCGGCGATCGTGGGACTCGGCAACAAGTCCGACATCGACGAGGACGACCTGCTGACGTACTTCGAGCAGGACGACAACACCCAGGCCGTCGCGATGCACCTGGAGGACCTCAAGGACGGCAAGGCGTTCGTCGAGACCGCGAAGCGCATGACCAAGAAGAAGCCGGTCGTTGTGCTCAAGGCCGGCCGAACCGACCTGGGTGCGCGGGCCGCCAGCTCGCACACCGGGGCACTGGCCGGTGACGACAAGGTCTACGACGACGTCCTGCGGCAGGCGGGTGTCATCCGGGCGCCCGGGCTGAGCGACATGCTGGACTACGCTCGCGGGCTCCCCCTTCTGCCGACGCCGAAGGGCGAGAACGTCGTGATCATCACCGGCGCGGGCGGATCCGGCGTGCTGCTCTCCGACGCGTGCGTCGAGGCGGGGCTGTCGCTGATGGACATCCCGGCCGACCTCGACACCGAGTTCCGCAAGCACATCCCACCGTTCGGCGCGGCGGGCAATCCCGTCGACATCACCGGTGGCGAGCCTCCCTCGACCTATGAGGCCACGATCCGGCTGGGCCTGGAGGACCCGCGCATCCACGCGCTGATCCT
Organism: Lipingzhangella halophila; assembly: GCF_014203805.1. Lineage (GTDB taxonomy): Bacteria > Actinomycetota > Actinomycetes > Streptosporangiales > Streptosporangiaceae > Lipingzhangella > Lipingzhangella halophila. The sequence goes on from NZ_JACHJT010000001.1 coordinate 33,250, forward strand.
GGGGTACTGGCATACGATCGTCACGCCACCGATGGTGTTTGCCGAGGTTACAGCGCGGGTGGTGAACGAGGCCCGCGCCAAGGGCATCGACAAGCCGGTGGTGGCGTCGCTCGCTGGTGACACGGAGGTGGAGCAGGCGAGCGACTACCTGTTCGAGAACCGCATCGTCGCGTACCCCTACACCACGGAGCGCCCGGTCGCGGTGCTCGGGGCGAAGTACCGCTGGGCCCGGTCCGCCGGCCTGCTCTAGTCGGCCGGCTCAGCCACGGGCGAGCCCAGTAGGTACGGCGAAGGATGCCGCAGCACAGGTCCCGGCGGTCTTACCGCCATGAGACGGCCGGGACCCGAGCCGTAGCAACCGCACCGCCAGCGGGAGCCACGGCGAGGACCACAGTGGACCGCAGAGCCGAAACGGCCCGGAGAACAAGGAGGTGAGGCGCAGACAGTCCAGGGGGCGATGGGGGCCAGCCAGCTCACATCCGCACACCCAGCCAGGGAGCTCCAGTTATGGACCCATCTGAAACCAACACCGGCGGTGCGCCGAGTCAGGGCCCACGCTCCGAGAGCGAGCCAGCGCCGGTACCGCCACCCACTCCATCTCCCGAATCCGCCTCGGCGGACGGCGGTGTTACGGGGACGCCTCCCACGCGGGATGCGGGCGTCACGGAAGAGCGCTACTGGCACGCCGGCAAGCTCGATCCGATGCCCATCCGCAAGATGCCCAAGGCGCCGCCGTCGATCCACCTCCTGGGGCCGACCATGTTCCTGGTCGCGCTCGGCGTGGGGATGGGCGAGTCCTACATGTGGCCGCGTCTCGTCCTGCTCTTCGGGCCGGAGATTCGCTGGCTCTTCCTGGTCGGCGTCAGCCTGCAGGCCGTGGTCATGCTGGAGATGTCGCGCTATGTCATGGCGACCGGCGAGAGCATCTTCATGGGCGCGGCACGCGTGTTCAAACCGGCCATGTGGTTCTTCTTCATCACGGCCATGTTGGTCTATATCTGGCCGGGCCATCTCTCAGCGGGAGCCGCGGCGTTCGAGAACGTCACGGGCATCCCGTGGCAGGGAACGGCGATCACCGGGATGATCCTGGTCGGTGTGGTCTTCACGCTGGCCAAGGTGATCTACAACCTTCTGGAGAACGTGCTCTCGCTGCTGATCGGCGTTCTTGTCGTCGGCACCTCGATAGTCGCCGCTATTGTCGGCAGCTTCGCGGACGTCCTCACCACGATCACGGGCATGTTCGCCTTCGGCTACATGCCCGACGAAGCGCTGACGGCGGCGTGGTTCCCCGTCATCGTCGGCTCGATCGCGTTCGCGGGCCCCTCCGGTATGCAGCAGATGTGGTACACCCTGCACCTGCGGGACAAGCAGGCCGGCATGGGCGCGCACATCCCGCAGATCCGCGGTCTGGTCAACGCCGGCGAGCAGGAGACCATGCCGTCGCGGGGCTTCATGTTCGACACCGAGGACCCCGAGGAGATGGAGAAGTGGAAGGGGTGGCGCAAATGGGTCACCTTCGACGCCATCGTCCTCTTCTGGGGCATCACGATGCTGGTGACCATCTCGTTCACCGTCATCGCGCAGGCCTCCGTGCGGATCGATTCCAACGTCGCCAATGTCATCCGCGAGGGCGAGCAGGACGCGGCGCTGCAGGCCATGGCCGGCGCGTTCGCCGCGGCGGGAAGCCCGCTCCTCGGAACGGTCTTCTTCCTGTTCATCGCGCTGATCGGCCTGAACGCCACCCTGGGCCTGTTCGACTCGTTCTCGCGCGGCCAGGCGGACATGACGTACTACTTCGTTCCTGGTGCCCAGCGGTTCAGCCTCTCGAAGCTGTACGCGATGTTCCTGTGGGGCGTCATCGCCTTCGGCATCCTGATCCTGCTGTTCGGGCCGGCTGACGGTCCGGCGGGGATCCTGGATACCCTGGCGTTCCTGTCCACCTTCGCCATGGGTGCCTACTGCATCGTGCTGTTGCTGGTGAACAACCTGATGCTGCCAAAGAAGATCCGGCCGGGGATCGTGTCGAACGCCATCATCGCGTTCGGTGCGGTGTTCTACCTCGGCGCCCTGCTCTACTCGCTGTTCGCGTTCGGAGTTGTGGTGAGCTAATGGGCAAATCACCGAAATCTTCCGCTCCACCACCGCTCACGCCGTTAGGTCTGGTCGAGCTCGCCGTGCCGGGCATGGCGATCGGGGTGATCTGCGGCCTGTTCGCGGCGTTGATATCAACTATGGGCGGACTGTCGCTGGGGTACCAGACGACCTCCGCGGTGGCTATGGGCGTGCCTATGGCCATCGCGGGGGGCGGCTACTGCGTCCTCCTTGCCCTTGGCTGGTTCCAGATCGGGACCGTCGGGCCCATGGCGGCCTACTGGGCGGTCTGCTTCCCGCTCGCGCGGCTGATCCACGAGGTCGCGATGGCGACTACGTTCGACTACGACACGATCCTGCGGGAACCCCTGTGGTCGTTCCTGCTTTTCCAGGCGATGCTGAGCGTCGGTTTCGCGATCGGCTTCCTCTGGTTGCACGAGCGACTCATGCCGCGGTGGCTCCTGCGTATTGAGGTACACAACCCGTTCGCGACCGCGCTACTCGACCGCTATTCGGCGCACGCGAACACCATGCTGCGACGTAAGGAGGAGAGGACGGCGAACAAGGAAAAGCCGTCCTCCCGCAGCTGACTGACTGATCACGTTCGTGTGCCCGGGCAGAATCTGGCCCGGGCACCAGCCAACCTGCGCAAAAGCCCTAGGAGAACCGCGCATGGATGTCCAACCCTGGGTGTGGATAACGACGTTGGTCGTTCTGATCTCCGTGATCGCGATCGACTTCTTCATCGTTATCCGTAACCCTCGCGCACCATCGATGCGTGAAGCGACGCTCTGGGTTTCCCTGTACGTGTCGCTCGCGGTCGTTTTCGGTATCGGTATGGGTTTCACAGCCGGGGCGGATCAGAGCCTCGATTTCTTCACCGGCTGGATCGTCGAGTACTCGCTGAGTGTCGATAACCTGTTCATTTTTATCCTGATTCTGGGCACCGGATTCGCGGTTCCCCCACGGCATCGCCAGCGCGTGCTGCTGATCGGCATCGCGCTTGCGCTGCTCTTCCGCGGTATCTTCATCGCGCTCGGCGCGGCCGCGGTCGAGGCGTTCGCCGGTGTCTTCTACCTCTTCGGTGCGATCCTGCTGTACACGGCCTGGAAACTGATCACCGCCCAAGAGGAAGAGGAGGAGGAGTACAAAGAGAACGTCGCTGTGCGCACGGTGCGGCGGGTGCTTCCGACCACCGACAGCTATCACGAGGCGAAGCTCACGGTGCGGTTGGCGGACGGCAAGCGGTACGTCACCCCGATGCTGCTCGTCATGGTCGCGATCGGGCTGACGGATATCGTCTTCGCTCTTGACTCGATCCCGGCGATCTTCGGGATCACCCAGGAGCCCTACATCGTGTTCACCGCCAACGCGTTCGCGCTCATGGGACTACGCCAGCTCTACTTCCTCATCGGCGGCCTCCTGGACAAGCTCATCTACCTGAGCAAGGGGCTTGCCGTAGTCCTCGGTTTCATCGGCGTCAAACTCGTGCTGCACGCCGTGCACGAGACCACCAGTGTGCCCGTGCCGGAGATTCCGACTCTGGTCTCCCTCGTGGTGATCCTCGTGACCCTCACCATCACCGCGGTTGCCAGCCTGGCCAAGACCGGGCTGGGCAAGAGCGAAGCGGGCAAGAGCGCGGAACCCCCGCGGCAGGAGGCAGCGCCCTCGGACTCCTCGGGCGGGGACGACGACCTCGACGCCGCTGGAACGAACGTCCACGACTAGGGGACCCCGCCTGGCCGGGCCCTGGCCCGGCCAGCCGGCGAGGGGGAGCTGGCGGACGATCGTCCCAGGCTCCCCTCTTGTTACCGCGAGATCAACGGAATACTGTAGACAAAACCCGACGGAGGGCGAGGAGCGATGCGAACGACGGACGACTCTCTCAGCCCGCGGCCGCCCCCGCGCGCGATACCGCGGGGCGCAGCGTGCCAGCGGTGCGTGGGACCGGCGCCGTCGTGCGGAGCCCGCAACCGGGATGTGCGGGCTCCGGAAGTGGGGCCGGCGCACATAGCTGGCCGTGCTCTCTCGCGCCGGAAGGCCGAATGCAATTCCATGGGGAAGGGGAAAGCATGCGGGGTTCGGGGATCAGTACACGCCCGCTCTTGTTGCGATCCCATATCGCATGCGTGTCCAATGTTTACACTCGGTCAACGATATACCGCGGAACGCCTATTAGGTAAATCCGAGAATGCTCGCGGGTTACCCATGTACGCGTAGCAGACGTTCGGGTATTCTATGGCGTGATAAGAGCCCGCCATTGGGTTAGCCGAGTTTTCAAACGTCCGTACCCCTCGGCGACAACCATCTGGGACTGGCGTTGTGAGCGCCGGTGGCGGAGTCCAGTCTGGTTGTGCCGAGGAATGGCACGGGCGCCGGATCGGCCAGTGCTATCGCCCCCAGCGCTGGCCGATCTGGTATTTCCCCCGGTTGGTCAACCAGTCTAACCGGGGATGAATGCGCGTAGTTATCGGGGGTCTGTGCGCCTAGTCACGCGGAGCTGTTCTCCTTCGCCGCCGCATCGGCACCGCCGGTGCTTCGTCCTTCGGATTGGCCTGGAGCTGCTCCAGGTAGGACTGGCGGGTCCGGTTGGTGTGCTCGCGCATGATCGTGGAGGCCAGCTCGCTGTCGCCGCGCTCGATCGCGTCGATCAGCCGGCGGTGCTCCCGCCAGGAGTCCATGCCCCGTTGCCGGGCGATGGGCGTGTAGTACCAGCGCACGCGTCGATCGACCTGGCTGACGAAGTCGAGCAGGACCTTGTTGTCGGACAACTCGGTGACGTACCGGTGCAGCTCGGCATTCGCGGCGACGATGCGGTCGATGTCGTCGGCGGCGATCGCCGCCTCACCCTCGTCGCACAGCTCGTTCAGCCGCGCGATTCCGTCGGCGTCGGCGAGCTGCGCGGCCAGCCGGGCGGACTCGCCCTCCAGGACGCTGCGCACAGCGAGCAACTGGTCGACTTCCTGGTTGGTCGGCGCGTGCACGAACGCCCCGTACCCGGGACGCAGGTCGACCCAGCCGTCGGAGTTCAGGAGCTGCAGCGCCTCGCGGACCGGCTGCCGGGAAACACCGAGGGTCTCGGCGAGCTCGCTCTCCACGAGGTGCTGCCCGGGCGCGAGGTTGCCCGAGATAATCAGCTCCTGCATGGCCTCGTAGACGCGCTCTCGAAGTGGTACCGGTCGATCGATCCGGCGTCCCAGCATGTCCTGGGCCAACTCGGTCGACTGCATGGTGGGCTCCAAAGTTCGGGGGCGCTGTCCCCGACGCCAGATTCAGCGGTTAGCGCGCGCCGACAGTGACCGTCGACTGCCTACAGCATACAACAACCAGGATGTCGCTTCCTTGTGAGTCCGGTCACCTCGCGGTGCGGCCGGGCTCCATTGGGAAGAGTAACTGCGGCATCCCCGATAATTCTCGGCTGCGCAATTCGGGCATCGGCCGGAATCGGCCGGGTGGGGCCCTGAACCGGCCGCCGCCGCGGAACTCGGGTTCCCACGCAGGGCAAACAATGCCGTTCACGGTCAAGCATATCCGATCGTTGCCGAAAACCGGATTTACCCGCGGCCCTCTTTCGCTTTAACGGCTCTGGACAAGAGAGGGAAGCCGCGAATTCGGTGCAATTCACGAAGTTCTGGAGCGGGCTCGATCCGGTGTGCCGGGCGGTGCCGCGGGTAGCCGGGAACGCATCAGCGGGCCACGCACAGCGGCCTTGACTTGGAGCGCGCTCCAGGATGAAGGGTGGAGCGTACTCGACGCTAAGGACTTCTCATGCGTGTTGGTATGCAGGTTCCCAGCTTCACCTGGGACGGTGGGGCGGACAGTATCGGCCCGACGTTCGGCGGGATCGCGCGCCGGGCCGACCAGGCAGGGCTCGACTCGTTGTGGGTTATGGACCACTTCTTCCAGATCGGGGTGGTGGGCCAACCCGAAGAGCCCATGCTGGAGGGATACACCGCGTTGTCGTACGCGGCGGCGCTCACCGAGCGGATCACGCTCGGCACACTTGTCACCGGAGTGACCTATCGGCACCCCGGTGTCCTGGCCAAGACGGTGACGACGTTGGACGTCCTCTCGGGCGGCCGGGCCTGGCTGGGCATCGGTGCGGCGTGGAACGAGGTTGAGTCGCGCGGCCTCGGGATCCCGTTTCCCCCGCTGGCGGAGCGGTTCGAGAAGCTGGAGGACACGCTGCGGATCGTGCACCAGATGTGGGCCGGGGACGAGAGCCCGTTCCAGGGCACCCACCACTCCCTGGAGCGTCCCCTCAACTCGCCGCCGGCCGTGCGCCGTCCGCACCCGCCGATCCTGATCGGCGGCAGTGGCGAGAAGAAGACGCTGCGGTTCGTCGCCAAGTACGCCGACGCCTGCAACCTCTTCGACTCCGAGGAACTGCCGAGGAAGCTGGACGTGCTGCGGCAGCACTGCGAGGCGGAGGGCCGCGACTACGCCGAGATCGAGAAGACAGCGCTGACGTTCCTGTCCGGCGACGGAAGCGTCAACCAGGCGGTCGACTCCATCGGCCGGCTCGCGGAACGCGGCGTTGACCAGGTCATCTTCTCCCAGGCGACCGGCCAGGACTTCCCCGAGCTGCTCGGTGAAGCGCGCGCCCAGACCAGCGGGATCACGCCCGCCGGTCGCTGACCGCGCGTTCCGCCTCCGGCGGGCCACGGCTCGCCGGAGCGCCGGCTCGGGGAGGGCGTCCGCACGATTTTGTGCAACCGTTCGGTTGCGCTAAAGTGGCCTTGTCTGCAACCGAATGGTTGCGTCTGATGGAGGTGAGGGTGCATGGCGGAAGACCGGATCGAGCGCGACATCTTCGTCGCGGCTCCTGTGGAACGGGTGTGGGACGTGCTCACCGAGGCTGAGCACATCGCCGGGTGGTTCGGCGACAGCGCGCGGGTCGACACCCTGGAGCCCGGCGGGACCATATGGCTGGGCTGGGCCGAGTACGGGGAGTACCCCGCGGTGATCGACCGGGTGGAACCGCCGCGGGCGTTCGCGTTCCGCTGGACGGCCGACGCCAACGACCACCCGGGTGCGGTGAGCGAGCACCCGCGCGAGGGCAACTCCACGCTCGTGGAGTTCACGCTGTCGACCGAGGCCGGCGGGACCCGGCTGTCCGTGGTCGAGAGCGGTTTCACGACCCTGGGTGTGCCGGCGGAGCAGCAGGAGCAGGCCCGGAAGCAGAACATCGAAGGGTGGGACATCGAGCTGGACGAGCTGCGGGAGTACGCCGAACGCCCTGCGGACGCGCTGACGGCGTGACTGGGGACGGCGTTGCGGAGGCGGACGTCCTGGCCGCGTTGGCCGATCCGACGCGCCGCGACCTGTTGGAGGCGCTCGCCGTGCACGGGACGGCGAGCGCCACGGCCCTGTCGGCCGAGCTTCCGGTAAGCCGGCAGGCCGTGGTCAAGCACCTCGCCGTCCTCGACCGGGCCGGGCTGGTCCACAGCCACCGGGAAGGTCGTGAGGTGCGCTACTCGGTTCGGACCGCCCCGCTGAACGCGACCGCGCGCTGGATAGACGCCCTCGCGCAACGGTGGGAGCGCCGTCTGGACGCCATCAAGAATCTGGCGGAACAGGAGGAGCCGGGCGGGGACCGGCATCGCTAGACTTCCCGGTACAGCGGTGCCGGGTCCCCGGACGATCCCCGCTCCACCGCCCCTCCCGGCCCCGGAGACAGCGCCCCCGTCGCGGAGTTCCCATGCGTGCAACCATCACTCCCACCCCGTCCGGCCTGGGCGTCGCCGTGCTCGCGGCGGCCGGTCTGCTGGCCGCTCAGGCGTGCGGCGCCGGCGGATCCGACCCGGGCGAAGGCAACGGAAACGGGCAGGCCACCGAGGACAAGAACGACGAGGCGGGCCTGCAGGAGATCGAGTTCGGCGCTCTCACGTTCCGTGTCCCCGAAGAGTGGGAGCCCCACGACATGGAGTACTCCCAGATGCCTATGGGCGGCGGCGAGGAGGCGCACGACGAGTGGCTGCTCGTGCAGACCAACCCGGAGGAGGAGTGCGACCTCGACGCCGGGATCACCCCGGGCGAGGACTACGGGTGCGCCCACGTGATGCTGCTCGGTCCCGGATCGATCGCGGTCGGCCACGGGCTGGGCGAACTGAGCGAGGACAACCCGTTCGCGCTGGGGACCAACCCCGGCCCGTGCGCCGAGGGCATCGAGACCGGCCTGGAGGAGCCGGCCAACCCGGCGGAACCGAGCGTCGCCGAGGACGCGGAGATCGGAGACGAGACCGTCCCGTACCGCGAGTGGGCCCTGGCCTGTACGGCGGACCCGCAGACACCGGAGCTCGACTACCACCTCCAGCGGACGTGGTACCTGCCCGACGCGCTGATCGTGGACAACTGGTCCACTGACGGGCTCGCCGAGTACGTCGCGGGATCCGAGCTGGCCACCTGAGAGGTCCCTGGGCGCACCGCTCTCCGGAACGCCCGCGCGGCCGGCGGGTACACTCAGCCCGCCTGAAGGCGGGGGGAGATGGGTAGGGAGGACGGCATGGGTCTGCTGCTGATGCTCTTCGCGCTGATGTTCCTAGCGCTGATAGTCGTCGTGGCGGTGGCCGGCCTCCGGTTTACCGTGCTGGAGCTCATGGAGCGCGCAAGCGGGCCGGATCAGGTGAGCGGGCCCCGCTACCAGGTGCCGCCGGCCGGCGCCGGCGGCGAGACCCAGGTTGGCGGGTACAGCCTGCTCGCGGGGCCCGAGGACGCGGAGCCACCACTGGAGATCTCCGAGGCCACCGTCGTGTGTGTACGCGAGCTGGTCGCCGCGGGCCGGGAGCCGCACGCGGTCCAGCTCGTCCAGGCGCAGACCGGGGTCGACGCGCTGCGGGCCCAACAGATCGTTGGCTGGATCGTGGGCCGCTGATCGCGGGGATCCGCCGGCGCTTGCGGCGATCTTGAGCATTTGGTTCCTGCGCGGCGCTACGGGGTTCGGGGTTTTCGGTGTGTCGGGGCGAGTGCCCTCGGATGGGGGTACGTTCGTCCGGTGCTGGGCGCGGATGGGTGCGCGGCCAACGAGGGCGGCGAGGACAGCGGGTGGCCGGCCCGCGGTGGTCGCTTCTGGTGCCCGGTGGTGGCGCCCCGACGAGGGCGGCGAAGGCCCGCCGGCCCGGTGGGAGTCGCCCCTTTGCGGGCGCCGGTGCTCCCGCCCGGCGGCGGGGCGCTCGCCGAGGGTGACCGTGGGGACATTCTCGGCGCTGAATATGTCCGCACGGTCACCCTCGGTGCGGACCCCGCATCCACACCTGACCGGTGTGCCGTGTTTCGCCCGAAGTCTGCTGCCGCGGCCACGACCGATGGGGCCCGGCCGCGGGCCAGGCCCCCGGTCGTCGGGCGCGCCACCCTCGGGCACCCGTTGCGACCACCGCGGGCCGGCCCATCCACCGTCCTCGCCGCCCTCGTCGGAGGCCGCACCACGTGCCCACCGCGGCGATGGGCACCAAACCGGGCGCCTTCCCACCCCACCACCCCACAACACCGAAACTCCACGCTCTCGGGAAGGAACGGAATCCGCAAGATCAGCGCAGTTCAGGGCTGTGGCAGCGTGTTCCGCAGTTCGGGGAACGCTTTCAGGTAGCCGCGCAGCAGGTCGCTCGCCGTCGTCACGGAGTCCACCAGCGGGTGGGTGGCGAACGCGCGCAGGGCGGCCGCGCGCGAGCCTGAGCGTACGGCCTCGATCACGTCGCGTTCCACCGCCTTGACCGCGTGCACCAGCCCAGCCTGGTGTCCGCTCAACCGGCCCACAGCGAGTGGGCGTGCGCCGCTCCCGTCGACCAGGCACGGGACCTCAACGACCGCGTCGCCGTCCAGGCCGGCGATGGCGCCCCGGTTGCGCGTGTTCAGGACCAGCCGCGCCGGTTCGTCGCGGGCGACGGCGCGCATGACCGCGAGGGCCACCTCCTCGTACCCGCCGCCGTCGAGGTCCTCCTCGCTGCGCTGGACGTCCCCCGCGGCGCGGCGGCTGTCGGCCATGTAGCTCCGCTCGCGCTCCAGCCGGGCCCGGTCCCACAACTCGAACGCCTGGTCGGGATGTGCCGCGGCCGCACGGTAGAACGTGTCCTGCTGGGCGACGAGTTGCTCGCCGCGGGTCGGTCCGCCGCCGGCCACCGTTTCGGCGACGGCCGCGTGCGCCTCGCGCGCCATGTAGTAGTAGTGCAGGTACTCGTTGGGCAGGGCGCCGATCGCGCGCACCCAGTCGGCACCGAAGAGGCGCCCCTCCTCGAACGAGTCGAGCGCGCCCTCGTCAGCGAGCAGTTCCGGGAGCCGGTCGCGGCCACCCGCCCAGAGGCCGGTCAGCCAGCCCAGGTGGTTCAGGCCCGCGTAGTCGAAGCGTGCGCCGGCCGGGTCCGCCCCGATGGCTCGGGCGGCCCTCCGGCCCAGGCCGAGCGGGGAGTCGCAGATGCCGATGACCCGGTCCGCGAGCACCTCCGACATCGCCTCGGTGACCAGCCCGGCCGGGTTGGTGAAGTTCACCACCCAGGCGCCGGGGGCGTTGGTGGCGATCGACCGCGCCAGGAGTTCGGCCACGGGGAGGGTGCGCAGCCCGTAGCTGATCCCGCCGGCGCCGACGGTCTCCTGGCCCAGCACCCCCGCGTCCAGCGCCACGCGCTCGTCGAGCACCCGGCCCGGCATCCCGCCCACGCGGATCGCCGAGAAGACCATGTCGCAGCCGCGCAGCGCCTCGTCGAGATCGGTCAGTGCGCGCACGGTCAGTGGGGGCTCGCCATGGGCAGCGCGGTGTGCCGTGCGCTGCTGGTCGAGGACCGCGCTGATCGCGCGCAGCCGGCACGCGTCGGAGTCGTACAGCACGACCTCGCTGATCGCCGCCCCGCCCGGGCGCAGAGTGTCGCCGAGCAGTGCGCGGTGCACCAACGGGACGCGGAACCCGCCACCGCCAAGGATCGCCAAGCGCACGCGCCACCCCTTCTCGCCGAACCAGGGCCCACCCTACGCGCGGCGGGCCGGCCCGCCGCGCGCACAGCACCCTCTCGTGTCGTTGCCTTTGCATACCCTGCACATCTAGAACGCTTTCGAACTGGGCAGGGATTCGACATGGCGAGTCAGACGCGCGCCGAAGGAGAGGGGCACGCCACGGAGCAGGGTTACGACAAGCTGGAGTCCACCCCGCTCGTCGGCGAACGGCGCGATGTGTTGGCGGGGGCCCGTGAGCCGGACAGCCCCGCGATCGACCTCGCGCTGAGCGGCACCGTTTTCTTCGACATCGTCCTCACCGGGCTGGCGGCGCCACCCGCGTCGGGAACCGAGGTCCCGGCCGAAGGCATGGGCTCCTGCCCGGGCGGGGTGGCCAACCTGGCGGTCGCCGCGTCCCGGCTCGGGCTGCGCACGGCCGTGTCCGCCGCCTTCGGGGAGGACGTCTACGGCGAGTTCTCGTGGGAGACGCTGGAAGAGCAGGAGAAGGTGGACCTTTCGGCGTCGCGGCGCATCGCCGACTGGCATTCCCCGTTCACCGTCTCGCTGGCCTACCGCGGCGACCGCAGCCTGGTGACCCACGAGCACCCGTCGCCGGTTCCCCTGTGGGACATGGCGCGGGGTCTGCCGCAGGCGCGCGCGGCGTTCGTGAGCCTGTGCGCCGGGGACGAGGTCCCCGAATGGGCGCACGCCCAGGCGGCCAACGGAGCGAAGATCTTCGCCGATGTCGGGTGGGACGACAGCCAGACGTGGTGCGACTCCGTACTGGAGCAGTTGGAGCACTGCTACGCGTTTGTCCCCAACGCCATCGAGGCGATGTCCTACACCCGTACGGGCAGCCCGGCGTCGGCGCTCGCACTGCTCGCCGAGCGCGTGCCGGTGGCGGTCGTCACCGACGGTCCCCGCGGCGCAATGGCGGTCGACCAGGTCACGGGGGAGAGTGCCGAGGTCGACGGCCTCGTCATGGACACCATCGACACCACCGGGGCGGGTGACGTGTTCTGCGCCGGGTTCGTCGTCGGAACGCTCGCCGGGTGGCCGCTGGAGCAGCGCCTGCGGTTCTCGAACCTGGCGGCGGCGTTGTCGGTGCAGCACACCGGAGGGTCGCTCTCGGCTCCGGGGTGGGCGGACATCGCGGCATGGTGGGTGCACACGCACGCGGGACACAGCGAGACCGATCGGCGGCTGGCGCGCGAGTACGCGTTCCTCGCGGAACTCGTTCCGATGCCGTGGCTTCCCACCGAGCAGCGGCGGGCCAGCGCGACGATCGGGCTGCGGCACTGAGCGGAGCGGCGGGCCAGCGATCGCGCCGACCCGCGCGCAGCGACGGCGGGGCGTCGTTCGCGTTCGGTGGCGGGGGCGTCGAGAGTGTCCGCGGCGTCGTTCTCGGCGCTGAACGTGTCCCCGCGGCCAGGGTCGGTGCACAACGGCGCGGTGCGGTCCCCGTCACGTGTGCCGCGGCCGAGGTGAGCGGCGCGTGTCAGGGCGTCACGGGGAGAGCGGCCAGGTCCCGTCGATGACTGTTCCGTGCCCGGGTCTGCGCTCGTCGAGCCACCGCTGGCGGTTGCGTGCGTAGTCGAGCGCCCACTGGATCTGACGGTCGTGCAGGTCGGACAGGCTCATTCCGGCGAGGTCGGGGTGGCGCGCGCCGATTTCGCGCGACAGCTCCAGGCACGCGGCGGCGTCGCCGTGCGCGGTGTGCGCGCCGGCCAGCGCTACCCCGTAGAACTCGCACATGGCACCCAGGTTGCGCGGGCCCCGCCGGTAGGGGTCGACACCGCGGTCGATGACCAGGGGGTCGATGATGGGGCGCGGCGCACCGGACAGCCGTTCGGTGAGCGGTTTGAGGTCGTGCCGCCGTAGCTCGGCGGCGAGCACGCCGAGGTCGAACGGCGCGTTGAAGATCGCCATCCCGGTGCCGGCCGCCAGCAGTTCGGTGACCGCCTCGGCGATCTCCCCGAGGGCCTCCTCGGCCGGTGCACCCTCGGCACGGGCGGCCTCGGTGCTGATGCCGTGGATCTCGACGGCGTCAGCGGGGATCTCACGGTCGCCCGGGTTGACGAGCCAGGCACGGCTGGTGCCCGAGGCGTCGACCAGCGCCGCCGAGACGAGGAACGCCTCGCGTGGGTCGTTCGACGAGGTTTCGCAGTCGTAGCCGACGATGGGGCGGGTGTGCCAGCCGGGGTGGTCACCGCGCGGCGGCGGGGTCGGACGGGGCTCGTGCTCGGAGCAGTAGCTGCGCCACCGCCCGTTTTCCCTGAGCACCACGCCGGCCCCGGTGGCCACGGCGGTCCCGCACGTGGTGCAGGTGCCCGGATAGCGATTGCGCATGGGAGGCTCCACTCTTCTTTGACGCTCGCGGCAATGGTAGAGGCGGTGTGTGACAGCGCGGGCCGGTTCCGCAGCACACGCGGGAGGCCGCCGGCGGAACACCGGCCGGCGCCACGCCGTTCCGCGGCGAATTCGTCCATCCGAGCTGCACATGGGGTGCGACGGGCCAGGGTAGACACATCTAACGTGCGGGACGCCGTGCGAATGGAGGGGCCAGCGGGGACGCCGTGGCAGTGCGGCGGGTCCCCGGCCGACGTTGCCGGTCGAGGGAAGGGGCACGTATGAGCCTGGACGAAGCGGCACGTCAGCTCGAGGCAGCCGTGCACGACGCACGGGTGTCCTTCGACTGCATCGAGCTGGAGGACTTGGACAGGGCGCACACGAACGCGATCACGGCTCGTGCGGCGGTCGACGCGGCCGAGTACGCAATTCGCGTGGAGCTGGAACGCCGTCAGGAGCAAGAGGCGGACGAGGAGGCGGCCTCGGACGCCGAAGCCGGTGCGAGCGCGGGGGGCGAGAGCGCCGACGACCGGAGCGGGTAACTCGCCGCCTGTCGAACAAGAGTTCGGTTCTCCGGCTATCCTGGGAGCATGTCCGACCAGCGACTGCCCGCGGACTGGCCGGCGGGCGTGCACCCGCCCAGTTCGGAGTCCTTCGAGCGCACCGCGGTCAGTTGGCTGTTCGACCATCTCCCGGCCGACTACCGGATGCACGGCGTGCTGAGCCGGCACCCCGTCGCGCTGTCGCGGCTGGCCCGCCAGCACGTCGCCGGCGCCCTGGAAGGGGCGCGCCAGGGGTATCGCGCCGCGCGCGTCGACCTGCGCGATGTGCTCCCACCGCACGCGATCGACCAGGTTATGCACGCGTACCTGGCCGAGGGCCGGCGGATGGCGGTGGCGCTGCGGGCCATCGAGGTGGTCGATGACGCTCTGCGCGCCACCGCCACACAGCGGACCCCGGAGACCTGAGCCGCGGCCGCACCCCGCTCCGTGTGCGTTGACGCGCTCTCGGGTGAGGCCGGGAGACTCCGGCCCGTAGCGCGTCGCGCGGCACGTCCGCGGTTTCCCGCCTTCTCGCCCTGTGCCGACCGTGGGTTGGTCGCGCGCCCCCTACCGCGAGGGCTTCGCCGCGGCCCCGCAGCGGGGGTCGGCTTTTCCGGTGGCACCCGAGGCGGTGGCGCTACCGGGTGCTGTTCCGCCGGGCGGGCGAACCGGCGCCCCTTGCCCCGCTGCCCGGGTGATTCGGCTTTCCCCGTAGCTGGGCGAGGGCGCTCCCGGGATGGTTGCGCCTCGTGTGGACCGCGCCGGCGCCACTCCACTGGATGCCACGGGTCCCGTCACGCCGTTCCCGGCCGGGCCCGCGCCGCCCCTGTGCTTTGGATCGGCTACGGTCCGGTGACCCGGACCACCACGGCGGTATCGGTGCCGGTATTGATCAGTTGGTGGCGGTGGGTGTCGCCGAGTACCCGGGTCCGGCCCGCGGTGAGCTCCTGCACTGCCCGCAGCGCGCCATCTGGAGCCGACGCCACCGTGTGGGCGCGACCGTGCGCCAGGTGCAGCACATCGGTGCCGGGAGCCCGGTAGCCGCGGGTGCCGAGCCGGGGGAGGGCGACAAAGCCGTTCGGCTCCACCGCCACCACCGTGACACGCATGCGGCCGCGCGCGTGGCGGCGAACGGGACGCGGGGCGCGTTGCCAGCGACCGCGCCGCTGCGGCCACAGCGTTGGCCGGGACAGGACCGCTGCCGCCGCACGGGCCGCGGCGGCGAACCGGCCGACCGTGGGAGTGCCGCGGGCCCTGAGGTGGGCGTAGCCGGTGGGCTGGCCGGCGAGTGCGATGTCGCCGATTCCGGAGATGTCGTCGGGGAGCGCTGGGGGTTCGGGAGCGGGGTCGCGGCCAGGCAGGCCAGCGCGCTGCGGAGTTTTCCGGATACGAAGGGTGGTATCCGCGCTGGGTCGGGGAGCGATCGATGGGGAACCGTGTGTCATTCTCTGGCGTGATCCTTCGTGATGCGCGCCGGATCGATGGCATCGGCGCTGGTGGGTCGGCCGTTCGGCACGGACCGGCGCCTGCCGGGCAGGCGAGAGGGGTCCGTGGCGGCCGGGGAGGTCAGGCGCGGAGCGGCGCGAGCGCGCGGTGCGCGGTCTCGCTCAGCGGCGACAGCGACACGAAGGAGCCGGACACGACGCACCGGCCAGGCGGCGAGAGGCCGACCGGGACCACATGGATGCCGGGTGCGTAGGCGACTGCATAGTGGTTAGCAGATCAACAGCGGAGTGCGATGTCAAGTTCCCCGGGGCGTGCCGCGCTGTAATGCCGCGCACATCCCGCCGCGGCCACGGACCCGCAGCGGCGAGCCGCCGGAGAGCCGCCGGCAGGACGCGGCACGCCCGCGGTGGCCCGCGATCGACGTCCGTAATGGGACCCCTCAGGCGGCCGGAATTTACCTCGGACGCATTGCGGCGTGGCGGGGTGGACCAAGAGAATCCCAACGCGTCCTGTTACGCGTTCCCGCGAGACGGAGCGGCAGGACAGCGGGACCGCGCCCGTGGACCGTCGAGCCGGGCACGGGAGGTGACAGAGTGGAGGACGCCGGACCGGCTCGTCGCATCGGAGGATCCGCCACCGTGCCCGAGACGGCCGGAGCGACGCTCGCGCGCCTTGCCGTGCGCGCACTCATCGCCTGCTCGGCCGGGGTCATGGCGACCGGATTCCTGCACTGGAGGGCGGGCGTGCTGGTCGCCGCACTGACCGCGCTCAGCTTCGTTCTGGTCAGCACCGTTCCCGCCTCTCTGCGGATCCCCGCCCCCTACGGCCGCGGAAAGCTGCTCCGCGAGCTGCGCAGGCACGGCTACCGGAGCGTCGCCGACGGCCTTTCCCGCTACGTGGTGGTGGGGCCGGGCGGGGTGTACCTGCTGGACACGCGCGCGTGGCCGCACACGGTGTCCCGCGGCCCCGGTGACTGGCGGATCGGGGCGCACCCGGCCTCGCGCGCCGTTCGCCGGGTGGTCGAGCGCGCGGGGCGGTTGGAGCGGGTCGCGGAGAGCGCTGTTGGGACGCCGGTGCCGAGCGTGGTGCCGGTCATCATAGTGGCGGGGCGGCTGCCGGAACCGGTCATGCGGGCGGGACCCGCGGTCATCGCGCGACCGCGCGGCGTTGTCCAGTACCTCGCGGGCCAGCCCGAGGTGCTCGAACCCGAGTGGTGTGCCGAGCTCGCCGCGGCGATGGCGGAGTACCTGGACGGGCGCTGAGACCGCGCGGCCCGACCCTGCGGGCCCCATGGCCGGGCGCCGGGCCCGCGCTTCCGCGGCGGCCGCGTCGGGAACACGCGCCGAATCGCGGAAAACATGGGGGATCGCTACTTATTTCGGCAAAGGTGATGGTCCCCCACCGCGGTAAACCGTAGATTCGTAGAATATGACGGACCGGGACCTGCTGCACGCCCTGCGCTCCAGCCGGGTGCGCCCATCCGAGGCCTATGCCCGGCTCTTCGACGCCTACGGCGAGGAGCTCTACGAGCTGTGCTGGACGCTGCTCGGTGACGCCGACGTCGCGCAGACAGTCCTGCGCGACACCTTCATCGTCACTCGGGCGCACATCGACCGGCTGCCCAGCGAGCGCAGGTTCCGCGACTGGCTGTTCGCTGTCGCCGAGGCCGAGTGCGAACGCCACCTGCGGGTCATCCGGGCCGAGTACGTCGCCGAGGCACCGGAGCCCGGCGTGCCGCGCCCACCCTGCCTGCGGGTCCGTGTTCTCAGTGGGGTCACGGGCCCCGACCTTTCCGGTTACCGGGCGCACATCGCGCAGCGGGCCGACGCGTTCGACCGGCAGGGCTTCCCGGTCCCGCCTTCGGCTCGACACTCCGAGTACCAGACCACGCACCTGCTCCCCGGCCTCGTTGTCGCGGCGTGCGCGCTGCTGATCGTGGTTCTGGCGGTCTACCTCATCACCCAGCAGACCCCCGAGGACACCGCGTCGTGGATCATCGACCCGAACACGCACGGAAGCGACGGCTGAGCCGTGGCGGTCCGGACAGCGCACGAGACGAAGGACGGCCGCCGCGCGCAGCGGCGGCTCGCTGGGGGATGCGGCGGTGCGCGTCCGCACCGCGCATCGGGCGGCCCGGCCCGGCTGGCCCCGGGCAGCTCAGTCCTGGGTGATGTGCGAGGTGTCGCCGTGTCCCCCGGCCGCCTCGGCCCGCTTCACCGACGCGGCGATCTCCTGCTCGGCGTCGTGCCGCCCGGTCCAGGTGGCACCCTCGACCGACTTTCCGGGCTCCAGGTCCTTGTACACGCTGAAGAAGTGTTCGATCTCCAGCCGCTCGAACTCGCTCACGTGGTGGATGTCACGCAGATGCTCCATCCGCGGGTCCGTCGCCGGGACGCACAGCATCTTGTCGTCGCCGCCGGCCTCATCCCGCATCCGGAACATGCCCACGACCCGGCAGCGGATGAGGCAGCCGGGGAAGGTCGGGTGCTTGAGCAGCACCAGAGCGTCGAGCGGGTCCCCGTCATCGCCGAGCGTCCCCTCGATGAATCCGTAGTCGGCGGGGTAACTGGTCGAGGTGAACAGCATGCGGTCCAGACGGATCCGACCGGACTCGTGATCCATCTCATACTTGTTGCGCTCGCCCTTAGGGATCTCGATCGTGACGTCGAATTCCATGCTGTTCTTGGCTCCCCTTACGACTATTGTCGCTACGTAGTTGGAAAGTTCTCCGATGTCAACGGAAAGCAGGTACGGGGTGCGGCAGGTGCGGGCCCGAGCGCTGCTCACCTTGGCCACGCTCAACGTATTCGTGCTCGTGGCAGGTGTGGTCGCGCTGGACGTCGTCGAGTCCCGCCCACCGGCGACGGTGCCGTTTCCCGCCGCGTACATGGAGGACGCGGCGGAAATGGCGGCACCGGAAGCCGCGCCGATCGACCCCGACCGGCTCGCGGACAAGCTCGATGATCCCATGTCCGGTTCCGGGCTTGATGACGGGCTGTCCGCTTATGTCGCTGACGCCGAAACCGGCACGGCGCTCTACGACCGCGACGCCGCGGAGAGCGCGGTTCCCGCCTCGACAACCAAGATCGTCACCGCGATCTCCGTGCTGCACTCCGCCGGCCCCGACGAGACCATTCGCACCAGCGTGGTCCGCGGCCCTGACGACCGGATCATTCTTGTTGGCGCTGGTGACCCCACCCTCACCAGCAGCAGCGATCCCGACGCGTACCCGCGTCTGGCGACGCTGGACGAGCTCGCCGACCAGACCGCGGACGCGCTGCGGGAGTCCGAACTCGACTCCGTCAGTCTCGGTTATGACGATTCCCTCTTCCCCGGATCTGACACCGGGCCCGGCTGGAAGCCCAACTACGTCTCCGAGGGCAGCACCGCGCCGGTACACGCCCTGATGCTCGACGGCGGGCGGGTACACCCCGACGAGCACTACAGCGAACGCGAGGACGACCCGCCGCGGGCCACCGCCGAGGCGTTCGCCGACCGGCTCCGCGAGGCCGGCGTGGAGGTCTCCGGCGGGCCTTCCCCCGCCGAGGCCGGCAGTGGCGCCGACACGCTGGCGAGCGTGGAGTCAGCGCCGATCTCCGCTCTCGTGGAGAAGATGATGCTGGAGAGCGACAACAACCTCGCCGAGGCGCTGTCCCGGCAGGTGGCGATCGCCGAGGGCGAGGAGCCCTCGTTCGAAGGCGCCGCCGCCGCCACCCGCGGGATTATCGACGAGCTCGGGGTCAGCGACGTCCACGTCGAGGACGGCAGCGGGCTGTCGGTGAACAACCGCATCACCGCCAAAGCCCTGGCCGAGATGCTGCTGCTGGCGGCCGACCCCGAGCGGCCCGACCTGCACTACACCCTCACCGGCCTGCCCACCGCCCATTTCACCGGCACCCTGGGCGAACGCTACGGGAACCAGAGCAACTCCTCCGCCGGCGCGGGCGTGGTCCGCGGCAAGACGGGCACCCTGAGCGGCGTCAGCACGCTGGCCGGAACCGTCTACGACGCCAACGGCCGCCTGGTGGTCTTCGCGTTCATGGCCAACAATCCCGCGGCCATGGGCAGCACCCTGGACACCTTCGCCAGCGCGATCGCCGAGTGCGGCTGCTCGTAACCCGATGCGGAGGCCAACGTGCGAGTCGTCGTCGACGACCTTTCCGGCCCGGAGATCGCGGCGTTCCTCGCCGCGCATGTCCGGGAGATGCGCGCGGTCACCCCGCTGGAGAGCAAGCACGCCCTGGACCTCGACGGCCTGCGCCAACCCGGGGTCACGTTCTGGTCGGTCCTGGACGGGGAGACCATCGTGGGCTGCGGAGCCATCACGCGGTTGACAGCAGGACACGCCGAGGTGAAAGCGATGCGCACCGCACCGGAGCGCAAGCGCAGCGGGGTCGCGTCCCGACTGCTCCGGCACATCATCGCCGAGTCGGCGCGTATGGGGTTCCTGCGGCTGAGCCTGGAGACCGGCTCCGGCGCGTTCTTCCAGCCCGCCAGGAAGCTCTACGAGAAGTTCGGGTTCACCTACTGTGCGCCGTTCGGCGAATACCGGCCCGACCCGGAAAGCGTGTTCATGACCCGGACACTGTGAATGCCCCGGTCGGCGAACCGGTTTCGGCGGCATCCCCGAGGGGCCTACCCTGAGCCGACCCGGAAATCCGCGGGGGACCCGGTGAAACGGCATTTCAATGGGTACTGTGAGGGCGTGAGTTTGATCGACTGGGATGTAGCCGTCAATACCGGGACCCGCCTCGTGCGGCCCGGTCCCCAAGTGAGCCTCGCGGACGCCCGCGAAGCCGTGACCCATCTCCGCGAGCTTTCGGTCACGGCGCAGGGCCACGTGCGCGAGTTCACCGGAATGAACTCCCTCGAACCGGCCGGACCAGCGGTCATCGTCGACCGTCCCGGCTGGATCAAGGCCAACGTCGACGGGTTCCGGGTGGTCCTGGAACCCCTGATTGACCGCCTGGCCTCGGAGCGGAACCTGAACAGTGCCGCGAGCGGCACCCTCACCTCAGCGGTGGGGTCCCGTGTCACCGGGGTGCAGCTCGGTGCGGTGCTCTCCTACCTCGCCGGGCGGGTGCTCGGCCAGTACGAGCTGTTCCTGCCGCCCGACCCCGACGGCACCGCGCCCACGGGTCGCCTGACCCTGGTCGCGCCGAACATCGTGCACGCCGAGCGGGAGCTCGACGTCGACCCGCGCGACTTCCGGCTGTGGGTGTGCCTGCACGAGGAGACCCACCGCACCCAGTTCACCTCGTCCCCCTGGTTGCGCGAGTACGTGCAGGAGCAGATGCAGGAGTTCCTGCTCGCCTCCGACATGGACGCCTCGGCCTTCCTTGAGCGGCTGCGCTCCGCTGGTGAGGCGGTCGCCGAGGTCATGCGCGGGGGAGAGGGCAACCTCATCGACGCCTTCCAGAGCGAGGGGCAGAGCGAGATCCTGGACCGGATCACCGCGGTCATGACCCTGGCCGAGGGGCACGGCGACTATGTGATGGACGCCGTCGGCCCCGAGGTGGTCCCCTCTGTCGCCGAGATCCGCCGCCGCTTCCAGCGCCGCCGCGAGGGCGCGAACCGGATCGACAAGATCATCCGGCAGCTCCTCGGCCTCGACCTCAAGATGAAGCAGTACGAGGAGGGTGCCGCGTTCGTGCGCGAGGTCG
Organism: Lipingzhangella halophila; assembly: GCF_014203805.1. GTDB lineage: Bacteria > Actinomycetota > Actinomycetes > Streptosporangiales > Streptosporangiaceae > Lipingzhangella > Lipingzhangella halophila. The sequence continues at coordinate 54,260 of NZ_JACHJT010000001.1, forward strand.
TCGCCAAGGTCGGCATGGACGAATTCAACCGGGTGTGGGAGTCCCGCGAGACCCTCCCGACCATGGAGGAGATCCGCAATCCCGAGGCGTGGGTGAACCGCGTGGTGCGCCCCGTGCCGCTGCCCGAAGGTAACGGTCAGGTGCTCGGCAAGCCCGACATCACCGATTCAACGCCCAACGAGTGACCCGCCGGCGGGCGGGCCACGGTGCGTCCGCCGGTAGTTTTCGGTTATGACCGGACCTCCACCCGCGGTCGCCGACGTGCGGTCCGCCGTCCGGCGGGCGCTCGCTGACCTGGACGCGGGCGACCTGGTTGCCGTCGCGTGCAGCGGTGGGGCCGACTCGCTCGCGCTCGCCGGGGCCACCGCGTTCGTCGCGCCGCGGATGGGGCTGCGTGCCGGCGGTATCACGGTTGACCACGGTCTGCAGGCCGGTTCGGCGGAACGCGCGGACGAAGTCCGCGCGACCCTGGAGGGGCTTGGGCTCGGCCCGGTGCGCGCGGTGCGCGTGGCAGTGGGCGACGGCGGCGGACCCGAGGCGGCGGCGCGCTCCGCGCGGTACGCCGCGCTCGACGACACCGCGCGCGGCATGGACGCGAGGGCGGTCCTGCTCGGCCACACCCGCGACGACCAGGCCGAGACGGTGCTGTTGCGGCTGGCCCGCGGTTCGGGAGCCCGCTCGCTCGCCGCGATGCCGCTGTCCTCGGGCCGCTACCTGCGGCCGCTGCTCGACCTCGACCGCTCCACCGTGCATTCGGCGTGCGAGCTGATGGGGCTCGCCGCATGGCAGGACCCGCACAACGTCGACCCCGCCTATGCCCGTTCTCGTGTCCGGCACGAGGCGCTGCCGTGCCTGGAACGCACGCTCGGCCCCGGTATCGCCGGGGCGCTGGCCCGCACGGCCGGACTGCTGCGCGACGACGCCGACGCCCTCGACTCCTGGGCCGAGAACGCCGCGGAGAACGCCGCGTGCGGCCGCGGCGAATTGGACGTGCTCGTGCTCGCCGAGCTGCCGCGCGCCGTCCGGACCCGGGTGCTGCGCCGCGCGGCGATAGCCGCGGGCTGCCCCGCCGGGGCTCTGGCGGTCGGGCACGTCGCCGAACTGGATCGGCTGGTCACCGAGTGGCGCGGACAGGCGCACGTGGACCTGCCCGGTGGGTTGCGCGGGCGGCGCACCGGGGGGCGGATCACGATCGCGGTGTGACCGGCGGAACCGTACCGGCCGCCCGTAGACCAGCCTCGAAGCGGCTCTATGCTGGTGAGCGTCCGGAGCAACCGGGACAACCGGGACAACCGTCGGCCGAGCAGCGAGGCAGTGAAGCGTGGACGCCAAAGATATGGGCGATGACCTGGAAAAAGTTCTGATCTCCGAGGACCAGATCAAGGTCCGGAACCAGGAGATAGCCACCGAGATCGACGCCGACTACGCCGACAAGGACCTGCTGCTCGTCGGCGTGCTCAAAGGGGCCGTCATGGTGATGGCGGACCTCTCACGGGAACTTCACCACCCCTGTGCCATGGACTGGATGGCGGTTTCGTCGTACGGAGCGGGGACGACGTCGTCCGGCGTGGTGCGGATACTGAAGGACCTCGACATGGACATCAAGGACCGCAATGTCCTGATCGTCGAGGACGTGGTCGACTCTGGTCTCACCCTGTCCTGGCTGGTGGGTAACCTGAACTCGCGAGGGCCCGCCTCAGTCGAGATCTACGCGATGGTGCGCAAACCGCTCGCGTTCGATGTTGACCTGAAGATCAAGTACGTTGGCTTTGACCTCCCCAACGAGTTCATCGTCGGCTGCGGGCTCGACTACGCCGAGAAGTACCGGAACCTGCCGTTCATCGGCACGCTCGCACCGCACGTGTACGGGAACTGAGGAGGCGCCGTGGCCGCTGGGGGCCGTGCCGCGTCGGCGTGCTCCGTGCGCCGGGAACAATGGGGCGGCCCGTGCGCGTTGGTGTGGTGACGCAGTACGGCTGGCGTCGACCAGACGCGAATGCGTGTGGTCGCAAGGGGGTGTACCGTCAATTATCCCCGCAGCATCGTAGGGAATACATGTCCGATAGGTCCCGCTTCCAGCGGCCGTAGGGGCGCACTGAGGGGGCAGCGGAAACCGGCCGCGAAGCACCTTTTCGCGCCCGTCCGCCTACCCACCCGGTCAACTATCCCCGCGGGTGTTCGGAGCAGGCCGCCTGGTCAGGAGGGACGGACCCAACGGGGTTCCGTATAGATGAATCTCAAGCGTTTGTACCGTGGGCCGTGGCCGTGGATCCTGGCCATTGGCCTCCTGCTCTTTGCTGTCTTCCAGTTCACCAACCTGGGTGGCGGGGCCGACCCGGAGAAAACCGACACCTCGAAGGTATTCAACCTGATCGAGAACGATCAGGTTGACAACGCCCAGCTCATCGACAAAGAGCAGCGGATCGAGCTGACCACCGTCGACGGCGAGGTCTACGAAGCGTACTGGGTCGAGGGCCAGGGCTACGATCTCGCGAACGAGCTGCAGAGCCTGGAGGAGGGCGACAGCAACCTCGGCTCGTATGACGTCGAGGTGCCGCAGGACAGTATGTTCGCGTCGCTGATGTTCAGCCTCCTGCCGCTGATCATCATCATCGCCATCTTCCTGTTCATCATGAACCAGATGCAGGGCGGCGGCTCGCGGGTGATGAGCTTCGGCAAGTCCAAGGCCAAGCTGATCACCAAGGACACCCCGAAGAGCACGTTCACCGACGTCGCCGGGGCCGATGAGGCTATCGAGGAGCTCCACGAGATCAAGGAGTTCCTGGAGAACCCGGCCAAGTTCCAGTCCATGGGCGCCAAGATCCCCAAGGGCGTGCTGCTGTTCGGTCCTCCCGGAACCGGTAAGACACTGCTGGCCAGGGCCGTGGCGGGCGAGGCCGGAGTGCCGTTCTACTCGATTTCCGGATCGGACTTCGTCGAGATGTTCGTCGGTGTCGGCGCCTCGCGAGTGCGCGACCTCTTCGAGCAGGCCAAGGCGAACGCCCCCGCGATCATCTTCGTCGACGAGATCGACGCCGTCGGCCGCCACCGCGGCGCCGGAATGGGCGGCGGGCACGACGAGCGCGAGCAGACGCTGAACCAGATGCTCGTCGAGATGGACGGCTTCGACGTCAAGAGCGGCGTGATCCTCATCGCCGCGACCAACCGTCCCGACATCCTCGACCCCGCGCTGCTGCGCCCCGGCCGCTTCGACCGCCAGATCGTCGTCGACCGTCCCGACATGGAGGGCCGCAAGGGCATCCTGCAGGTGCACGCGAAGGGCAAGCCCATCGCCAGCGATGTCGACTTCGACGTCATCGCCCGCCGGACGTCCGGGATGACCGGTGCCGACCTGCAGAACGTGGTGAACGAGGGCGCGCTGCTCTCGGCCCGGGCGAACCGGAACGAGATCGACATGGTCACCCTCGAAGAGGCGATCGACCGTGTGATGGCCGGCCCCGAGAAGAAGACGCAGGTGATGTCGGACGCCGAGAAGAAGGTGATCGCCTACCACGAGGGCGGCCACGCCCTGGTGGGCCACGCGCTTCCGCACGCCGACCCCGTGCACAAGATCACCATCCTGCCGCGCGGGCGCGCGCTGGGCTACACCATGTCGGTGCCGATGGAGGACAAGTTCCTCACCTCGCGCTCGGAGATGATGGACCAGCTCGCGATGATGCTGGGCGGGCGCGCCTCCGAGGAGATGGTGTTCCACGAGCCCACCACCGGTGCGGCCAACGACATCGACAAGGCCACCAGCGTGGCGCGCAACATGGTGACCGAGTACGGGATGAGCGAGCGCCTCGGCGCTCGCAAGTTCGGCAGCGGCAACAGCGAGCCGTTCCTCGGCCGGGAGATGTCGCACTCGCGCGAGTACTCCGAGGAGATCGCCTCCGTCATCGACGAGGAGGTGCGCCGGCTGATCGAGTCCGCGCACGACGAGGCGTGGGAGATCCTGGTCGAATACCGCGACGTGCTCGACGACCTCGTGCTGAACCTGCTTGAGAAGGAGACCTTGTCCAAGGAGCAGGTCCTGGAGATCTTCGCCCCCATCGAGAAGCGCCCCTCACGCGGCTCGTACAAGGGTTACGGAAAGCGGCAGCCCTCCAGCCAGCCGCCGGTGAGCACGCCCAAGGAGCTCGCGGTAATGGGGCCCAAGGACGTCGAAGAGCTGACCGGCAACGGCCAGGGCGACTGGTCCGGCGGCGACGCCTGGCCGGCCGGATCCGAGGCCAACGGGCAGGGCAACGTCAACGGTGAGGCCGGCGTCGGCGACGACGACTCCAGGGATCAGGCGTGAGCGCCCACGAGGAACCGGCCGAGCTTGACCTCCCGCTAGTGAGCCCCACCGGCGGGCGGGTTGACCATCCCAGGATCGAGAAGGCGGTCCGCGAGATCCTGCTCGCCATAGGTGAGGACCCCGACCGCGACGGCCTGCGCGAAACCCCGGCCCGGGTCGCGCGGGCCTACGAGGAGCAGTTCGCGGGGCTCGACCAGCGGCCCGAAGATGTCCTGACCACCGTGTTCGAGGCCGGGCACGAAGAAATGGTGCTGGTCAAGGACATCGAGCTGTACTCGACCTGCGAGCACCACCTAGTGCCGTTCTACGGCAGTGCGCACGTCGGCTACATCCCGAACAACAAGGGCCAGATCACCGGGCTGTCCAAGCTGGCCCGCCTGGTCGACGTCTATGCCCGCCGGCCGCAGGTGCAGGAACGCCTCACCTCCGAGGTGGCCGACGCGATCCAGACCACGCTCGAACCGCGAGGCGTGATCGTGGTCATCGAGGCGGAGCACCTCTGCATGACCATGCGCGGGGTGCGCAAACCCGGCGCCAAGACGGTCACCTCCGCGGTCCGCGGCGACTTCCGCAACCGCGACCGCACGCGCTCCGAAGCCATGAGCCTCATCCTGGGGCACTAGTCAGAGAGCGTTCTCCCCGTGTCCTGGTGGCCCAAGGGGCAGGCGTGATCGATGAGCTCTGCGGCGTATTGCCGTAGGAGTCGGCTACCGAGCCGAGCGAGGCCGCGATGCCGGCTTGCTCCGGGCGCTCGCCTAGCGTGGCCATCGATGGACCTCCCGTACGGTTCGCTCGCGAGTTCCTGCACGGAGAAGTCGCTGTCAGGCTCGCTGCCTGTTGCGGGTGGGCATGCTCACCCGCCTCCTCGTGGTGTGCCTGGACTCAGCCTCCACTGGAGGGGCCTTCCTTGTCTTCGGGAGCTTCGGAGGCTCTGGACTCGTCCTCGGTAGCTTCGGAGGTTCTGGACTCGCTTATCGGCTCGTGCTCGCTGAGATCGTGCCGGCGTGCTGCAGTGGTCGCCATCCACGCAGCCGAGGGCGCTGCGGCGACCGGCTCGCGGTACAGCGCGCGACTGAGACCGATGCTCAGGAACAGCAGCACCACGGCGAACGGCAGTCCGGCGGCGATCGAGGCTGCCTGCAGCGCGTCCAGTGCGGTCGATCCGCCCACCCAGAGCAGCACCGCCGCCACGGCGCCCTCGGTGACCGCCCAGAACAAGCGCTGCGCTCTGATCGGATGGGGGTCGCCGCCGTTGGTGAGCATGTCGACCACCAACGAGCCCGAGTCCGACGACGTGGCGAAGAACAGCGTGACCACGAGAACCGTGAGCAACGAGACCGCTATAGCGGCAACCGTGCCGAGCGGCAGTTCATTCACCAACAGGAACATCGCCTGTTCCGGGGCGCTGCCCCCGATGTCCACGCGCCCGGCGAGCTGGTAGTAGAGACCGGTGCCGCCGAGCACAGAGAACCACACGATGGAGGCGGCCACCGGCGCGAGCAACGTGCCGCCGATGAACTGCCGCAGGGTCCGCCCGTAAGAGATGCGGGCGATGAACATCCCCACGAATGGCGACCACGACATCCACCAGCCCCAGTAGAACAGTGTCCACCCGGCCTGCCAGCTCGCTGCCTGGCTCTGCGTCTGCGGGTGGAACACCTCGAAGCTCGTGCCCACCAGGTTCTGCAGGTAGAAACCTGTGTAGTTCGCGAGGCCGGTGAAGATGTAGAGCTTCGGCCCCACGGCGAAGATGATGACCATCAGCAGCACGGCGAGCCCCAGGTTGAGCACCGAGAGCCTGCGGATGCCCCTGTCGATGCCCAGCATTACGCTGACCACCGCAATCGCGGTAATCAGCGCGATGATCAGCACCTGCACTGTCGGATTGATCGGGATCCCGAACACTTCCTCGAGTCCGGCGTTGACCTGCTGGGCCCCGAACCCGAGGGAGGTGGACAGCCCGAACAGGGTGCCGAACACCGCCAGGATGTCGATCAGGTTGCCGACCCACCCGTAAATACGGTCACCGATCAGTGGGTAGAAGCCTGCTGCGGGGCGTAGTGGGAGATTCCGCCGGAAACAGAAGTACCCCATGGACATTCCGAGGACGATGTAGATCGCCCACGGGTGCAGTCCCCAGTGGAAGATGGTGAGGCTCATCGCCTCGGTGGCTGCCTGGCTCTCGCTAGTCGCGGCGATCGGCGCGTTCTGCATGTGGAAGGGTGCCTCGTAGACGCCGAAGAACACCAACCCGATGCCCATACCCGCGGTGAACAGCATGGCGAACCAGGGCAGCGTCCGGTACTGGGGCCTAGAGTCGTCCGGGCCGAGCCGCAGGCGCCCGTAGCGGCTGAGCATTACCGCTAGCACGAAGACCAGGAAGAACGTCGCTATCAGGATGTAGAACCAGCCGAAGTTCGTGGTGATGAACTCCAGCGCGGCGGCCGCGGCTGAGCTCGTGGCGTCGGTGAACGCCAGGCCGGCGATCAGGAACGCGAGGATGATCACGACCGAGATGCCGAATACGGCAGGGTTCGTGTGCGTCCGCACGTACCTGCTGATCGCGTTGCCGCTCGTCTTCTCTTGGTTGTCCGGTGCCGGCATGACTGATTCTCCCCTCTCGCCCTCGAAGTCAGTCACGCGTGGACACGTCACACGAACCGGCCGAAGTGTGGCTAGATCCTTACGGCCTGCTGCCCGACGGTGATGCGGTGGAAACTCCCCCAAGGGCGAGGCAGGTTCGGGACCGCACCCTGTTCGGTGAACACAGGGGCATCATCACCCGCACCCGCCAGCAAGATACGGCGCCAGCACCGTCGTGCGCCGGCGTACTCACCATCTCCGGCATGGCCCGTTCCGCGCCGATCCGAGGGTCGCAGCGCCAGGCCCCTGTCTCGTAGGGTTGACGGCATGACGTCGACGTACAAGCCGCCGGGTCTACCCGAGCGGGGCCGATGCCTGGTCATGGGGGTCGTAAACGTTACCCCCGACTCGTTCTCCGACGGTGGAGCGTGGTTCGACACCGGGCGGGCGATCGAGCACGGCCTGAGCCTCGCCGAGTTGGGAGCCGACATCATCGATGTCGGCGGCGAGTCCACCCGGCCCGGGGCGCAGCGGGTCTCGCGCGACGAGGAGATCCGCCGGATCGGCCCGGTCGTTACGGAACTGGCCCGGCACGGCGTTCCCGTCAGCATCGACACCATGCGCGCCGAGGTGGCCGAGCACGCCGTGGACGCGGGTGCGGTCCTGGTGAACGACGTCAGCGGCGGACTCGCCGACCCCTCCATGGCGCGGCTGGTCGCCCGGACCGGGGTGGCCTACGTGCTGATGCACTGGCGCGGCCACAGCCACGAGATGCAGAACCGCGCCGTGTACGCCGACGTTGTCAAAGAAGTCCACGACGAGCTGCGTGAGCGCCTGGAGTCGATGGTCGACGAGGGGGTCGAACCCCACCAGATCGTTCTCGACCCGGGCCTGGGTTTCGCCAAGCGCCCCGAGGAAGCCCACAACTGGGCGCTGCTCTCCCATCTGGACACGTTCCACGCTCTCGGGTACCCGCTGCTCGTCGCTGGCTCCCGGAAGCGGTTCCTTGGCCGGCTGCTCAGCGACGCCGAAGGCAACGACCGCGAGTTCGCCGAGTGCGACGACGCCACGGTCGCGCTCACCACACTGTCCGCTGACCGCGGTGCCTGGTGCGTCCGGGTGCACAACGTCCGCCCCAACGCCGACGCGGTGCGTGTCGCGGCGGCCTGGCGTACGGGCGGCGCGCAGCTCGACCAGGGGCGGGCCGGCCCTATTGGGCGGAGCGGCCCGTGAGCGCCCGCCAGGAGGTCATGGACCGGGTGGCCGAGGTCAACGCCCAGTTCTACGAGGCGATCGAGAATGGCGACCTCGACCTCATGCAGCGGGTCTGGGCCGATGAGGACGACGCCCCCGATCTGGTGTGCGTGAACCCGGGCTGGCCGCTGCTGCGCGGCCGCGCGGAGATCATGCGTGCGTGGGCGCTGTTCATGGCGAACGTGCCCTACATCCAGTACGTGTTGACCGAGACCACCATTGGCGTGAGCGGCGAGACCGCGATGGTCACCTGCGAGGAGAACGTGCTCACCGCCGAGGAGGACACCCCCGGGTTCATCGCCGGCGGCCAGGTGGTCACCACGAACTTGTTCGTGCACACCGCGCACGGCTGGCGCATGTGGTCGCACCACGCCTCGCCCGTGCTGCTCGATGACGCTGACGAAGAGGAGTGAGGTGACCGGTACCAGGGAGCGGGAAGACGAGGCGCGCCGCTCGGACCGCCCGGACCGCCTGGACCGGATCGCGGTGCGTGGGCTGCGCGCGTGGGGTTACCACGGGGTGCTGGAGCAGGAGCGCCGCGACGGCCAGACGTTTGTCGTCGACGTGGTGCTGGGAGTGGACTCCCGCGAGGCCGCGCGTACGGACGATCTCGCGCACACGGTCCATTACGGTGTCCTGAGCGAACGCCTGGTCGGTGCGGTCGCGGGCGAGCCGGTGGCCCTCATCGAGACGCTGGCGCAGCGCCTCGCGGACACCTGCCTCGCCGAGACCGCGGTACACGAGGTGGAGGTGACCGTGCACAAGCCCGACGCCCCGATTCCGCACGAGTTTTCCGATGTCACCGTCACGATCGTGCGGGAGCGCTGATGGCCGCCTCCACCGTCGCCCGCCGGGCGGTGCTGTCGCTGGGCAGCAACCTGGGCGAGCGCATGGACCACCTGCAGGGCGCGGTCGACGCGTTGTTCGACGCCGACGGGTTGACGCCGGTGGCGCTGTCGCCGGTATACGAGACGGCTCCGGTGGGCGGCCCGGACCAGGGCGCGTACCTGAACGCCATCGTCGTGGCCGACAGCGCGCTCGACCCGGATCTGCTGCTGGAACGCACGCAGAACGTGGAACTGGCGTTCCACCGCGAGCGCGAGGTGCGTTGGGGGCCGCGCACCCTGGATATCGACATCATCACCTACGGCGACGAGGTCCGTGACTCCCCGGCGCTCACCCTGCCGCATCCCCGCGCGCACGAACGAGCGTTCGTGCTGCGCCCGTGGGCGGACGCCGATGCCGAAGCCGCCATTCCCGGGCGGGGGAGCGTGCGGTCCCTGCTGGACGAGGACGAAGTCGCGGGACAGCACCTGCGCCGGCGCGACGATCTGGTGCTGCGCGCGCCGGAGTGACCATTACGAGAACCGGCTGGGAGCACATGGACAAGCAGTCGCACCAGGGCAGCATGCAACCGACCGGCTGGCGGCTTCCGCTGGGGATCATCCTGGTCACTACCATGCTCGCCTACATCGTCGTGGACCAGGCCTATGGGAACCTTCCCCTGCTCCCGTGGACAGCGATCCCCACACTCGCCCTGCTCGCCGTGGGAGAGGCGATCACGGCCGTGCACACCCGCCGCCGGATCCGCCGGGTGCCGGGAACGGAGCCGGTCGAGCCGTTGAGCGCCGCGCGCCTGCTCGCGTTGGCAAAGGCCAGCGCGCTCCTCGCGTCGCTGGTGATTGGCACGTTCGGGGGGATGGCACTCGCTTTGCTGAGCCGGCTGCACGCGCCGGCCTCGCGCGCTGACGCCCTCACCGCTTCCGGGACGCTCCTCGCGGGAGGCCTACTGCTGGGGGCGGCGCTGTTCCTGGAGTACGCCTGCCGTGTCCCGGACGAGGGTAGGGGCGAGGAGCAGTCCCGGGACGAGTAGCCGCGCACCATTCCCGCCGGGGGCGCGTTCTGGATTGGCGATGCGGGCGGGTGGTCGGACCTCCGGCGATGGCGGCGGGTGGGCCGGGTTGGTGCCCATCGGTGCTGGCGGTGGATGGTGGCGCGGCCAACGAGGGCAGCGAAGGCAGCACATGGCCTGGGGCGGTGACTGTCGATGCGGTGGGCGGATGGTTGCGCGCGCGACGAGAGCGGCGACGGCGCATGATCGGGGGCGGCTGCCCGGTCTCGTCCGGCGCGCGGCCCGGGAGCCCGCTGCCCGCCCTCGCGTGTCTGGTAAGTCCGAATTGCGGGCATTCTGAGTACCGATCTTGAGGATTCCGTTCCTTCTTGCGCTCGGGAAGGAACGAAAAGCTCAAGATCGGCGGCGATGAGCAGGCGCGAACGCGCGGAAAGCAGCACCGCACCGCGCCGTTCCGCACCGAACCTGACCAGGGAGACACGTTCAGCGCCGAGAATGACTCCCCGGACACCTTCGACGCGCCCACCGCCGGATGGAAGCATTGACACACTCCCCTGGCCATCCCGCACCCTCGCCGCACCGTTACACGCGCCACCATCGGGCACCAGTAGCGATTACCGAGGGCTGGCCCATCCGGCGTCGTTGGTGCCCTCGTTAGCCGCGCAACCGCCCGTTGTCCGGGCCGAGCACCGCCAATCCGGGCCCTCCGCCATCGTCGCCGCCTCCGTTGGGCGCGTGACCACCCGCCCACATCGCATCTAGGCCGGTTTGGGGGCCAGCGCGCGGAACTGGGCGGCGTCGTGGGCGCAGAACACCTCGACCTCGCTGCCGTGCATGTGGCGCAGCCGCCGCAGCATGCGCTGGTTGTGCCGCCGCAACACCCCGTTGGTCTGCGAGAGCGTCTCGAAGAACGCCATGCCCGCCGGAACCCGCGCCCGCGGGTCGAGCCGGCCGCGGTGGAGGAAGGCGTCGCCGGCGTGCAGCAGCCAGCCCTGTTCCGGCCCGCCCGGCTGGATGGCCACCCCGACATGGCCGGTGGTGTGCCCGGCCAGCGGGATCAGCGCGATGTCGGCTTGGAGGCCGCTGAGCGGGCGCACCGAGTCGAAGCCGAACCAGCGTTCCCCGCCGTCGAACTCGTGTACCCGCCACTGGGGGCCGTGCTCCCAGGCCCATGGAATGTACCGGCGCCGTTGCAGGCGCGTCCCGGAGGTGGCGGCTCGCAGCTCGGGGCCGTGTACGTGCACCAGGGCGTCGGGGAAGTCGGCCAGGCCCGAGCTGTGGTCAATGTCGAGATGCGTGAGCACGATGTGCCGGACGTCGGCGGGGTCGAAGCCGAGTGCCCGCACCTGCGCGGCCGCGGTCTCGGCCGGGTCCAGCACGGGTCGGGTTCCCATGAACCTCCGTCCCAGGCGCTGGCGCGGGTCCTGCAGAGCGTGGGTGCCCAACCCGGTGTCGACCAGGACGAGCGCCTCGTTGGTTTCGATGAGCAGGCAGTGGCAGACCAGCTCGCCGGACTCGCGGAACCCTCCCTGCCCTTCGGCCAGCCGCCGCATGGGAGGTCGCATCGTTCCGCAGTTGAGATGATGCACTCGCATTGTGGCCTCGCGCTCGCATAGGCGGACGGAATCTCATCGTAGGCTCCGGGCTCGTCTTCTCAACGGTTGTCCGCGGATCGATCGGCAACCGGATCCGGGCTCGACGGGTACGAAAGCCCATGGCGCCCCATGGATCGCCGTATGGTCCACGCGTCCCGCAGGATTGGCGCAGGGATGATTGACTGGAATCGTGGAGTTTGCCGCTTCTGACCAATCAGCTTCACCGGCCGCCACCGATGCGGGACCCGAGGGCTCCGCCGGGGACACCGGAGCGCAGCGCGTGTCCGCTGCCGGTCCGGACACGTCACCGGCCACCGCGCAGTCCGCGGTGGCCGCGGCGTTCGCCGCGCCCGTGGGCACGTCATGGATGCGGGTTTCACCGCTCCTCGCGTGGTACCGCAGGCTACTCGTGCTCGCCATCCTGCTGCCGGCCGCCGCTCTGGGGGGAGTGGCCGTCGGGCTATGGTGGAGCTGGCCGTGGGCGGCCGTGCCGGTCGGGTTGGCCGTGCTTGGGGGCGCGGCGGGCTGGCTGGCTGCGCGATCGGAGGCGCGGTCCTGGGGGTACGCCGAAGGCCGCACCGACTTCTATCTGACCTATGGCGTCATCGTGCGCCAGTTGATCGTCGTCCCTTATGGGCGTATGCAGGTGGTCGACGTCACATCCAACCTGTTGGAGCAGGCGCTGGGGCTCGCGACCGTCCGCGTCCGGACGGCGGCGACCACCGCCGATACCCGGATTCCCGGCCTGCGGTTCGACGACGCCGTGCGGTTGCGCGACCAACTGGCCGCACGAAGTGAAACGTTCTCAACGGGGCTGTAACGCGTGAGCGAAGCGAACGAGGATCCGGCTACTGGCGGCCCTCCCGATTCAGCGGTACCGGGGTCCGGCGGTGGCAACGGCGTCGAGGGTGAGACACCCGCCCGCAAGAGTGATGCCTGGTTCGACACCGGGCCGCGCCCCGAGGAGCCCTCTCCGCGGGACGACGAACCCGAGGGCCACGCCGGCGAGCACGAGGACCGGGGGGCGGACGAGTGGTTCGCTGGGCCGGTGTCCGGGGAGGACCTTCCGCCGCTGCGGGAGGTGACCGCTCCGACGGATTCGCACGTCGCCGAGGAGGTGACGGCGCCCGGCGCGGAGTTCGGCTTCGACGACGCGCATGCCGGCCCGCACCACGGGCACGAGCCGGCACGCTACAACGGCGCGGCGGGGAGCGGTGAGCGGTCCGAGCCGGCACCGCGGGGCCACGGCGACCGGGATGGCGCGGTCGGCCACCCGCCCGTGGGAAGCGAGAACGGGCACGCCAGCTCGGGCGAGGGCGGCGGCCCGGAATCGGAGCGGCCGGGGCGCTCCGGAGCGGTGACCCCCCTGTGGCCGCACATTGACGAGGACACGGAGGCCGCCGAGACCGCGCGCCGCGCTGGCCAGAACGGGCACAGCGACGGCCAGAACCGGACCGGCCATGTTGCGGCTCACCCCGCCACACTGGCCCCACCGGCCGCTATGCCCTGGCAGGCGCACTATCCGCCCGGGGCGGGACCGCCCCCACCGGCCGGGTACGCCCCCCAGGCCGTGCCCGGTCCGCCGGCGCACCATCCTCCGGGGTATTACCCGGTGGCTCCCGGACAGCCTCCGCCGCCCGGCGCGCCACCAGGGGGACCCGGTGCGCCTCCGCCGCATGCGGCGCCGTATCCGGGGAGGTCCTGGTCGCCGGGGCAGCCTCCGCCTACTGGGCCGGGGCAGCCCTACGTCGCGCATCCGCCCCCGCCTCCGGGCGCCCAGCCGCCCGGTGCCCAGCCCTACCCGGGCGCCCCGCCGCCCGGTCATCCCTACCCCGGCGCCGCGCCACCCGGTTATCCACCCGGGCCCGGTGGTCCGCCTCCGGGGCCACATCCGCCCGGTAGCCACGTACGATTCCTGCCGCCGTCGCCCGCGGCCACCGGACCGCCACCCCCGCCACCTCCGATGGCGCCGCCACCACCGCCACGGCCCGCGCCCGGCGTCGACATCACGCGGGGCCGGCACCGGGTGCACTGGTCGACAGTGCCGTTCCAGGTGCTCCTGTTCACCGTGGTGTTCCTGGCATTGCCGGGGCTGATACTCATGCAGCTCGGCGTGGTCTGGTTCGGATCGGCCACGCTCGCCGCGATCGCCGGCGCGACCGGCTATTCGGTGCTGTCCTGGCTGCGGTCGTCCTTCGAGCTGAACGACGACCACCTCATCGTGCACATGGGTCTGGTCCGGCAGGTCTCCCGGGAGATCCCGTTGAGCCGGCTGCAGGCTGTGGATGTGGTGCGGCCACTGCTGATGCAGATACTCGGGTTGGCTGAGCTGCGGGTGGAGCTGGCCGGGGGCGACTCCAGCGAAATGAGGCTGCGGTACCTGACGCGCGGGACCGCGGAGCGGCTGCGGGCGTCACTGCTCGCGCACGCGGCCGGGCTCTCGGGCAAGACCCCGGAGGCGCCGGAGTGGCCGTTCTACCGGCTTCCGTTCGGCCTGCTGCTGGGGGCGCTCGCGTTCCGGCTCCCGGTGCTGGGTGCGTTCCTGCTGTTCCTGGTCCTGATGATCACGGGCTTCGCGTTCATGGAGCTCGGCGTGCTCGGCGGTGCGGTACCACTGCTGCTGGGGTTGATGCGGGGCTTCGCCGGCCCGTTGCTGCGGTACACGGACTTCTATTCCTCGCTCTCTCCCGACGGCCTGCGCCTGCGGTTCGGGATCTTCCAGGCACGGATGCAGACGGTGCCGCCGGGCAGAGTGCAGGCGGTCCGCATCGTGGAACCGTTGCTCTGGCGCTTGCTGGGTGTGGCCCGGGTCGAGGCCAACGTCGCGGGATATGTGGGGGAGCGCCAGATGGACTCCTCGACCCTGCTTCCGGTGGTGCCGCGCAGACTGGCGTTCGCCTTGGTGAACGAGCTGTTCCCGGGGACGGACGCCTCGCGTGTGGCATTGCACGGGGCCGCGCGCGCTCGCTCCCGCAACGAGGCGCTGGGCGTCGACGGCGACCTGGTGGTCACCTCGCACGGCCTGCTCTGCCGCGTCATCGAGGTTGTTCCGGAGGCCCGCGTGCAGACGGTACGGCTCACGGCCGGTCCGCTGAGCAGGCGGCGCGGGGTCGGCACCGTGCACGTGGACACCCCGCCGGGCCCGATCAGGGCACACGCGGCCGATCGCGACATCGAGGAGGCGCGGCGGCTGGTGGACGGGATCGTCGAACGCGGGCACGCGGCCCGCATGTCGAGCACCGGCCCGGAGCGCTGGGCGACCCGCAGCGAGCAGACCGCGCCGTCGGGCTGAGCCGCGATACGGCGTCCCGGCGGTGTGCGGGCGCGTGCTCCGGACCTCTTCGCCAGCAATGGCGACCGCCACAGGCGATGTGTGATGGACGTCACTCCCGCGGGGCATGCCGGTGCGGGTGGCGGACCCGCACCAGACGTGCAGCGCCTGGTCACGGTTCGCGCGCACTCCCTCACCGGCCGCGTTGCGGCCGGCCCGGCCAACCCGGCGACCGCAGTCCGCGCCACCCAGCCCGGCCAGTAGGCTTAAACCCGAGACGTCCGGTACCCCGGTGGACTGGAACGAGGACATGGAACCCACGGAAGTCACGCGGCAGCGGCCAGCCCGGTTGGCGGTAGGTGTCATCGGTCCGGGCCGGGTCGGCTCGGTGCTGGGTGCGGCGCTGGAACGCGCCGGGCACCGTGTCGTGGCGGCGTCCGCGGTGTCCGAGGCGTCCCGCGAGCGCGTTGAGCGACGGCTGCCCGACGCCCGCGTCCGTGAGCCCGCGGGGGTGGTTGAGGCGGCCGACCTGGTGCTGCTGACAGTTCCCGATGAGGCCCTGGCGTCGCTGGTCAGTGGTCTTGTGGACACTGGTGTCCCGGTCGAGGGCAAGCTTCTTGTGCACACCAGCGGAAGCCACGGATACGGTGTGCTGTCCAGCGCGACCGCGTTGGGCGCGCTCCCCCTGGCGCTGCATCCGGTCATGACGTTCACGGGGCGCGACGAGGACCTCGACCGCCTCGCTAGTTGCGCCTTCGGGGTAACCGCCCCCGACCCCCTGCGGCCCATCGCCGAGGCGCTTGTCGTGGAGATGGGTGCCGACCCCGTGTGGATTGCCGAGGAGGACCGCGCGCTGTACCACGCCGCGCTCGCGGGGGGAGCGAACCACCTGGTCACGCTGGTTGCCGAGAGCGCAACTCTGCTCGACAAGGCCGGTGTGGACAGCCCCGCGCGACTGCTCGGCCCCCTGCTGGGCGCGGCCCTGGACAACGCTCTGCGCCTGGGGATCGACGGGCTCAGCGGACCGGTGCTGCGCGGGGACGCCGAGACCGTCGCGGGACACATCGCGAAGCTGCGGGCGCACTCCCCGGAGAGCGTGCCGAGCTATGTCGCGCTGGCCCGGCTGACCGCCGGCCGGGCCCTCGACGCCGGCATGCTCAAGCCGCACGACGCGGAGCGCCTGCTGGACGTCCTCCAGGCGTGAGCCGACAATCCCCTTTCCCGGAGGACAGGCATGAACGAGTCGACCGCCACCCCGCGGACCGCCCCACAGGTCGCCCGTACAGCCGAGGAGCTGGCCTCGCTGCGCCCGGAACTGGGCAGGCTGGCTCTGGTGCCGACCATGGGGGCGCTGCACAACGGGCACCGGCGGCTGATCGCCGCGGCGCGGGAACAGGCTGCCGCCGACACGGTCCTGGTCAGCATCTTCGTGAACCCCCTGCAGTTCGGACCGAATGAAGACTTCGACCGTTACCCGCGCGATCTCAGCGCCGACCTGGACGTCTGCGCCGAGGAAGGCGTGAGTGCGGTCTTCGCGCCCACCACCGAGGTGATGTACCCGGGGGAGCAGATCGTCGCGGTGCACCCCGGCCGGATGGGGCAGGTACTCGAAGGCGAGTTCCGGCCAGGCTTCTTCGACGGGGTGCTCACGGTCGTCGCCAAACTGTTCCACCTGGTCCGTCCGGACACGGCGGTGTTCGGGCAGAAGGACGCCCAGCAGCTCGCCCTGGTCCGGCGCATGGTGCGGGACCTGTGCATGCCGGTGTCGATCGTGGCCGCTCCCACCGAGCGCGACCCGGACGGGCTTGCGACATCGAGCCGCAACGCCTATCTGGACGCCAACGAGCGCAAGAGCGCGCTCGCTCTCTCCCAGGCGCTGCTGGCCGGGGCCGACGCCTCCGTCACGGGACCGGTCGGCATCCTCAGCGCCGCCCGATCCGTTCTCGACCGGGCGGCCAGCGCGGATCCGCCCGTCGTTGTGGACTACCTGGCCCTGGTGGACCCGCAGACGTTCACCGAGGTCCCCGGGGACTACCGGGGCGAGGCGGTACTTGCGGTGGCCGCACGCGTGGGGTCGACCCGCCTGATTGATAATGTGCCGCTCACGCTGTGACGGCCAGTGAACGTGACCAAGGAGAGCGTCCGGTGAGCGAGACGACCACCGCGTTACCCAGCCGGCTTGCCGCGCCCGAGCCCGGTTGGGCGGTCGACACCGACGTCGTTGTCGTTGGCTCGGGGATCGCGGGATTGAGCGCGGCCCTGCGGTACACCCAGTACGACCCGCGGGGCAGGGTCGTCCTCGTCACGAAGGACACGATCTCCAACGGTTCCACCCGGTGGGCCCAAGGCGGGATCGCCGCGGCCATCGACCCCTCCGACGCGCCTCTCTCGCACATGGTGGACACCATGGCGGCCGGGGCGGGGATGTGCGACGCCGAGGCCGTGCGGACCCTGGTCAACGAGGGGCCCGACGCCCTGCGTTGGCTCGTGGACCTGGGCACCGCCTTCGACCGGGCCGATGACGGCGCGCTGGCGCTGACCCGCGAGGGCGGCCACCGCGCGGCCCGGATCGCGCACGCCGGCGGTGACGCCACGGGCGCGGAGATCGAGCGGGCCCTGATCGCGGCTGTCCGCGCCGAGCCCCGGATCGAGGTGATCGAGCACGCGTTCGCCCCCGACCTGCTGCTGGGCCCCAACCCGGAGTACGCCACGCGCGGCGCACCGGCCGAACTCCCGCACGCCGTCTGCGGTGTCACGGTGCACGTGATGGGTGAGGGCCAGCGCGACGGCGTCGGGGCGGTGCGCGCCATGGCGGTGGTGCTGGCCACCGGGGGCATGGGGCAGGTGTTCGCCGCCACGACCAACCCGGCCGTGTCCACCGGGGACGGGCTCGCCTTGGCGCTGCGGGCCGGGGCGAGAGTGCGGGACCTGGAGTTCGTGCAGTTCCACCCGACCGTGCTCTGGCTGGGCCCCGAGGCGCGCGGGCAGCAGCCCCTGATCTCCGAGGCGGTGCGCGGCGAGGGTGCCTTCCTGGTCGACAGTTCCGGGCGCCGCTTCATGGAGGGCGAGCACGAGCTGGCCGACCTCGCCCCGCGCGACGTGGTCGCAAAGGCCATCGCCCGGGCCATGGAGTCCACCGGTTCCCCGCACGTCTTCCTCGACGCCCGGCACTTCGGCTCGGACACGTGGCGCACCCGCTTCCCCACGATCCTGGCGAGTTGTGTCGAGCACGGCATCGACCCGGTGCGCGACCTCATCCCCGTGGCACCGGCCGCGCACTACGCGTCCGGTGGTGTCGAGGTCGACCTGCACGGCCAGACTGAACTCCGCGGGCTGTACGCCGTCGGCGAGGTCGCCCGAACGGGGGTGCACGGCGCGAACCGGCTCGCCTCCAACTCGCTGCTGGAAGGGGTGGTCTTCGCCGACCGGATCGCCCGGACCATCGCCGAGGCGCCTCCCGCGCGCACCCGGCCAGCGGAGTTCGACGCGTGCGCCGAACCCGGTCTGGTCGATCCCGCGATCGTGCCGGAGCTGCGGGCCCTCATGTCGAGACACGTCGGGGTGCTGCGCGACGGCGAAGGGCTCGCCGCCGCCACCGGCCGGTTGGCCGAGCTCGCCGGCCGCGCGGGCGCGTCCGTCGAACCGGGCGTTGCCGCCTGGGAGGCCAGCAACATGCTCACCGTCGGGGCCGTTCTGACCCGCGCTGCTACCGAGCGTGCGGAGACGCGCGGCTCGCACTGGCGTGCCGACCACCCGGAGCCGGCAGCAGGGCGGCGCGAGCGCGTCAGTGTCGAGCTGCGCCGCGGTCGGTTGTCGAGCACGCGTATCCCGCACTACGGGCGGGCCAGTCTGCGGTCCGGTCCGGCCATCGCCGTACTGGGCGACGAGATCGGTGTTCCCGCCGCGCGGGCGGTGGTGGAGGCACTGCACGAGGACGTGGCGTTCGGGCCCGGGCAGCGTCCGCTTCCCTTGGGCGCGGGCGTCGACATCACCAGCGTGGCCACCATCCCCGCGAGCCAAATACGCACCGGACACATCGTCGCCCGCGCTGACGGCGTGGTCGCCGGCCTGCCGGTGGCCGAGGAAGCCCTCTGGCGGGTGGCCGAGGGAATCGTCGAGGTGCGGCGCGATGCCGTTGACGGCGACGAGGTCAAGCGCGGCGACGCCCTGCTGACCGTCACCGGCCGCACCCGCGATCTCCTCACCGCCGAGCGCACCGCCCTGAACTTCCTGACCCACCTCTCCGGTATCGCGACCGCTACCCGGAGCTGGGTGGACGCTGTCTCCGGAACCGGGGCGCGGATCCGGGACACCCGCAAGACGCACGCGGGCCTGCGAACCCTGGAAAAGTACGCGGTGCGGTGCGGCGGCGGGGTGAACCACCGGTTCGGGCTCGGTGACGCCGCGCTGATCAAGGACAACCACGTCGTCGCGGCGGGCGGGGTCGCCGAAGCCGTCCGCGCGGTGCGCGCGGCCTATCCCGACGTCCCGCTCGAAGTCGAGGTGGACCGCCTCGACCAGATCGAGCCGGCCCTGGCGGCGGGAGCCGGGGAGATCCTGCTGGACAACTTCACGGTGGCAGAGCTGCGCGAGGCCGTGGCGCTGGTCGCGGGCCGCGCCCGGCTTGAGGCCAGCGGAGGCCTGACCCGCACGACCGCCCCCCAGGTCGCGGCCACTGGAGTGGACTACCTCGCGGTCGGGGCCCTGACCCACTCCAGCCCGGCGCTGGACATCGCGTTCGATCTGCGCGTGTGACCGCGCAACCAAACCGCACCAGCCTAATGAAACCGACCTCCCAGACAACCGCGAAAAGGGGCCCCGATGCTGCTCGCGATCGATGTGGGCAACTCGCAAACGGTTCTCGGCCTGTTCGATGGCGACCACCTGCTGGAGCACTGGCGGGTCGGTACGGACTACCGGCGCACCGCTGACGAGTGGGCCGTGGTGCTGCAGGGGCTCATCGGGAGCAGCTCGCTGCTGGGCCCCAACGACGTCGACGGCCTCGCCCTGTGCTGCTCCGTGCCGACGGTGCAGCTCGAAATGCGGGCGATGTTCCGGCGGCACTACGGCGACGTGTCCGCTGTCATCGTGGAGCCGGGCGTGAAGACCGGTGTGCCGATCCGGATGGACAACCCCAAGGAGGTCGGCAGCGACCGGATCATCAACGCGCTCGCCGCGGTGCGGCTCTACGGGGGCCCCAGCGTCGTCGTGGACTTCGGCACCGCGACCACCTTCGACGCGGTGAGCGGTCGGGGCGAGTACGTGGGGGGCGCGATTTCCCCCGGGATCGACATCTCGGTGGAGGCGCTGTCGCGGCGTGGCGCGCAGTTGCACATGGTGGAGATCGCCAAGCCGCGGTCGGTTGTGGCGAAGAACACCACCGAGGCGCTGCGTTCCGGAATCGTCTACGGGTTCGCCGGCCAGGTCGACGGGATCGTGGACCGCATGGTCCAGGAGCTCACCGACGACGCCGACGAGATCACCGTGGTGGCCACCGGCGGGCTCGCCCCACTGGTGGTCGACGAGTGCGAGACGGTCGACGTGCACGAACCCTGGCTGACCCTCATCGGGCTGCGCCTGGTCTTCGAGCGCAACGCCGAGTAGGGCGCTCCCGCGCGAACCGGGGCTGTCGCGGTGCGCTGGCCGGTGCCGCCGCTTCCCGGAGTATTCGGGGCACTCGGTCGGGCCCGATAGGGTCGTGCTCGTGAGTGATGTGGTGGACGACTCCTATGACGACCTGCCGGAACAGATGCGTGTCCGGCGCGAGAAGCTGGACCGGCTGCGGGAGCAGGGGACGGATCCGTTCCCGGCGACTTTCGGCCGCACCACCTCCATCGCGGCGGTGCGCGAGAAACACGCCGACCTGCCCGCTGACACCGGCACGGGCGAGCGGGTCGGAATCACCGGGCGGGTCATGCTGTACCGCACCGGTGGCAAGCTGTGCTTCGCCACCATCCGCGACGGCTCCGCGAACATCCAGATCATGCTGTCGCTGGACAAGCTCGGCGCGGAGTCGCTGGCGGCGTGGAAGAGCGACATCGACCTGGGCGACCATGTCGGCATCGAGGGCGAGGTCATCACGTCCCGGCGCGGTGAGCTGTCGATCATGGCCGATGACTGGACACTCACGGCCAAGTGCCTGCGCCCGCTTCCGGAGAAGCACAAGGGGCTGAGCGACCCCGAGGCGCGGGTCCGGCAGCGCTACGTCGACCTTCTGGTCAACGCCGAGTCCCGCGAGATGGTGCGGCGGCGCTCGGCCGCCATCAAGGCCCTGCGCGACGGGTTGGACGAGCGCGGCTACACCGAGGTCGAGACCCCGATGCTGCAGCAGGTGCACGGCGGGGCGACCGCACGGCCGTTCACGACCCACATCAACGCCTACAACCTCGACCTGTACCTGCGTATCGCGCCGGAGTTGTACCTCAAGCGCCTGGTCGTGGGCGGGATCGAGCGGGTCTTCGAGATCAACCGGAACTTCCGCAACGAGGGGGCGGACTCCACGCACAACCCCGAGTTCACGATGCTGGAGTTCTACCAGGCTTATGCCGACTACACCGACATGGCCGACCTCACCCGGGAGCTGATCCAGCACGCGGCCGTGGCCGCCTTCGGCTCCACGGTCGTGCCGCGCGGCGAGGACGAGGACGAGCTCGACATCGGCGGCCAGTGGCCCCGGATCACGCTGTACGGCGCGGTCTCGCGGGCACTCGGTGAGGAGGTCACCCCGCGCACGCCACTTGAGCGGGTACGCAAGCTGGCCGAGTCCCGCCACATCGAGTGGAGCCCCGACTGGGGGCAGGGCAAGCTGGTCGAGCACCTCTTCGAGGAACTGGTCGAGCACACGCTGACCCAGCCGACCTTCGTCACGGACTTCCCGCTGGAGACGAGCCCGCTGACCCGCCAGCACCGCGAGGACCCGCTGCTGACCGAGAAGTGGGACCTCATCGGGTTCGGCATGGAACTGGGTACCGGCTACTCCGAGCTTGTCGACCCCGTCGAGCAACGCCGCCGGCTCACCGAGCAGTCCCTGCTGGCCGCCGGCGGCGACACCGAGGCCATGCAGCTCGACGAGGACTTCCTGCGCGCGCTGGAGTACGGGATGCCCCCCACCGGCGGCGTGGGTGTCGGAATCGACCGGTTGCTGATGGCCTTTACCGGAAAGAACATTCGGGAAACCGTTCTCTTCCCATTGGTACGTCCGGACTGATCCGGGCCCATATTGTCTCAAGTGATGTGGCGCGGGAAGCGGGCGGTGTGGCGCGGGACACACCGAGGTGCCCCGCGGTTGTCCCGTCGCGGGTAAAATCCCTGGGTACTTGGGCTGTCTCAAGGGTCACTTTCCGAATACTCTTCGGACTAGCCCGCCGTGCACTTCGCCAATTTGGTGAAGATTATTTTCGCAGGTCAGTGCGCATGCTGTAGGTTCTTGTTCCAAGCACTCGTTACGCTATGTATAAGTTCGTGTTCATAGAGTGAACAAACCGACCTTGACGACCTGATCTGCTCCGCTTAGCGTTTCGAAACAAGCGGAGATTTCCGCGTGTTAGCCGTAGTGGATCGAAAGACGGTAAGTAAGGACAGCCGAACACTGCTTCGGCGGTGGTGACTGTCCTTTGCCGTGTGCGCCATTGCGGTGGCCTGTCCGTCCCAGGTCGCCGCGACCGGGCCCCGGATCCTCGCCGGCGCCGGATTTTCGTTTCTTGCCAGGGGAACGGAAAGGCGGTGGCCGGCATCGTAATCCGGGGAACATCCCAGCGCGCGTGCCAAGAGGTGATGACCTCTGCTTGCCCGAGGTCTCTCTGCGGCGACGAGTCGATGTTCCGCGCTCACCACGGATGAGGGAGGACGGAGTGGAACAGGCCACACTCGTACGTCGTGCCGTCAAGGAACCAGGAATCACTCCTCTGCGCGAGGGTGTTAAGGAACCCGCGATCACGTCGCCCGTGCGGGAAGGGGGAATGACCCATGTTTCCCCGCCGCCACCGCGCGACGGGTACCCCAACGTCACGGTGGACCTGGCCGATGACGAACTCCAACTGCTAGCGGAGATCGCCA
This sequence comes from Lipingzhangella halophila, assembly GCF_014203805.1. Lineage (GTDB taxonomy): Bacteria > Actinomycetota > Actinomycetes > Streptosporangiales > Streptosporangiaceae > Lipingzhangella > Lipingzhangella halophila. The sequence continues at coordinate 77,170 of NZ_JACHJT010000001.1, forward strand.
CGGGTGTCACCACGGACGTCGCCGCGCGGCGGTTGGAGCTCAGCGCACGCACGCTACGCCGCAGGCTTCGCGCTATCTGCGACCAGCTCGGGGTGAACACCCCGATCGAGGCTGTCGTGTGGGCCGCGCGCAGGCAGCTCATCTGACAACCGCCCGAGCATAATCGGCCGTTCCGTTCAGGAGCCCCCGCCTGAACGGGGCGGCCTTTCGATTACGCCGTGCGCTTCCGCGGACGAGTAACCTGGATCCGGTCATGCCGATCACTCAGGTAACCGTCCGCCGCGCGCGGACCCGCGATGTCGTTCATATCCGCCGCCTCATGGACGAGTTCAGTTCAGACCGGCGCGTGCTCTCCAAGAGCACAGTCAGCCTCTATGAGGACGTCCAGGAGTTCTGGGTGGCGGAGGCCGGCGACGATGCCGAAGGCACCGTAGTCGGCTGCGGCGCCCTCCACGTCCTTTGGGAGGATCTCGCCGAAGTACGAACGGTCGTCGTCGACCCGGTCGTTCAAGGGCGCGGTGTCGGACACCGCATTGTCGACGACCTTCTCTCCGCGGCCCGAGAACTGGGAGTGCGCCGGGTGTTCTGCCTGACGTTCGAGACCCACTTCTTCAGCCGGCACGGCTTCCAACCCATCCAGGGAACGCCCGTGTCCCAGCGCGTTTACGAGGAGCTCTTGCGCTCCTATGACGAGGGGGTGGCGGAATTTTTGGACCTGGAACGCGTCAAGCCCAACACCCTGGGCAATACCCGGATGCTGTTGCACCTTGAGGCCGCCTGATGAGCGGCGGCGGTCGCGGTACGGCGGCAAAGTGAACGCTGTTCCTCGCGAAAGCCCTTCTGCGTGGCGGATCCCGGCCACCGCGGCGCCGCGGATTTGCGCCCCCGCCCGGCGATAGCCATGCCGAACGCGTGGTCCGCCGGCGAACTGTGCCAATGATGTACCATTTGCGAGTCTTCAGGGCATTTACCGTGGTGAAGATCTTCGTCGCGGACATCAACGCCGGAAGTTGTTGCCGCAGGCGGGACACGAAGGCGTCCGGCACGATTTCGCGCTCGTGGACAGAACGGCCGGGCCCGGGGCGCGGCAGATTGGAGTGCGACTCTCGCGCCAGATGGGGTGAGTGAAATCACGAGACTCGTGGTGTCGCCGTAGTTGTCCACGGGTGGCCGGACGGCGTGTGCGAGGTAGCAATCCGCACGGGCCGGTCCAACCCTCGGATATCCGGACCCGCGCGGAACTCTGCGTGGAAGGGCCCCAATGCTCCTGGGACTAACCCCCGGAAGTCGGGTAGCGGCGACGTGGCACATGCCGGTCTTGATGCGAAGAGGTGCAACGATCCCGCAACTCATGGGTGTCCTTAGGTGCATATGGACACCGATGCGGGCGGCGTGCATAAGGATGGGTAATCTGTGATTGTGCGGAGAACATGCTGGACGCCCTCTCGGGTCGGTTCCTGGGCTTGAGTGCGGAGTCGGTCGGATATACCTGTTCCTACCGGGTGGGAGAGCAAGTCGTTTGCGCTCGGCTACGAAGCGTTGTCCTTTCCCGGCTGATTGGACCAGAAACCCTGGCGTTAGGGGCTTCGCGAAGTCCCGGGACGACCGGGCCGCACTGGCGCTCCGGTTTTGTGGGGCGGCCGAATGCTGTTCCTCTCGAGGAGGCGGCCTATCGGGTCTCGTATGGTGTCTATGATGTCCCAAGACCACGGTCGTGAAGGGGCGCGCGATCAAGAACGAGCGAGACCGCCGCACCCCTGCGTGGGGTAATTGCTGCATAAAGTAACAACAAGGAAGGGGTGTGCGTTCGATGGGCGACGTTTTGTCGGCGCTGCTCCCGCCTGCTGTTGTCGCCACGGTCTTCTGTACGTTCATCATCAAGCTACTTCGCAAGGAGATGGCGCCCAGAACGTCGGACGGACGGCTCCTCAAGGAGGTGGACGAACCATCGAGTGCGGACACCGCCGAGGCCGAAACCGTGTCCCAGGCGAACGCTGGTCCGGCGACGACGGAAGACGGGGCAAACGGTGCGGAGAGTCCTTCGGCGGAAGTTCCCGACCGTGAGCCCGGTCCCGACGATCGCTAACCCGCAACGCGGGAATGAGACGCTCCGCCCGAGCGTTAACGAGATCTGGCCGGTGGCCCATGGTGGGTTGCGGTCTAAGGTGGGAGCGGGGAGCTTTCGGATGGTGGGGGCCGGTTAGCCCGGGATGATTTTGCCGCGTTGGGAATTGTCTTTCGGCTGCACTCCCGATAGCTTTATATTTAGGTGCCCCGCACCACTATGTGAAAGGTCTGTATCCATGGCACAAAAGGTTCAAGTGCTTCTCGTCGACGATCTCGACGGCGGAGAGGCAGAGGAGACCGTTTCGTTCGGGGTAGACGGAACCTCTTACGAAATCGATCTCAGCGCCAACAATGCGTCCAAGCTCCGCGACGCGCTGGCGCCGTACGTTGAGGTAGCACGGAAGGCGCCGCAGAAGACCGCTGGCCGCGGCAAGCGGCAGCAGCGCAGCGCTCCCAGCCGCGAGCGCAGCGCGGAGATCCGCGCCTGGGCGAAGGCCGCGGGAAAGCAGGTCAACGAGCGTGGCCGCATCCCGGCCGCCATCGTCGCCGAGTACGAGGCTGCCCAGCGCTGAGTGTGCGTTCCACGCGGTGCTCCCGGCGGTGTGCGACCGCGGGGCGCATCGGAGGTGGACGCGTGCTCTTCGCCGGGCGCCGCCTCGGTACGAGGCGGGCAGGGCGATTCCCTGCATGGTTTCGCGGGGTTCTCGGACGAGGGAGGCTCCCGCGAGATCATGCGTCCCCAGAGCCTCCACAGATTGCCCTGCTGTCGGCGCTGCGGGCCTGCGGCCGACCGCCCTGGCCGGGTGACGCGCGTCCCATAAACCAGCCGAGCCGAACGGGCCTCGAAGTCTCGAATCCCGTTGAGGTGCGTTCGCTCAGAGCAAACCGCCCGACCCGGTGGCAAAGCACGGCCCGTGTGCCCTCGCGATTGAGGGATGCACGGGCCGTTCGCTTGCGGCGTAGTTGGAACACCGAAGGCCCGATAGGTAGTTGGATGTGGGTGAACGCCCTATCGTCGGGGAAAGTCTCTTGCACGGACGGCCAGCGGAATGGTCGGCGTGTGGGATGTGTTCGTCGGGTCAGTCCGCAGAGCCGGGCGGCTTGGTGGACGGGTGCGGTAGCGCTCTCCAGGGCTTCTCCCCCTGAAGGGCCGTAATGCGGAAAAGTGAGGGTCGGAACTTCCGTCCCTGCCTGACCGCTCTGTGAGGAGCGACGAGACATGTTCGAGAGGTTTACCGACCGCGCACGGCGCGTGGTGGTCCTGGCACAAGAAGAGGCCAGGATGCTCAACCACAACTACATTGGTACGGAGCACATCCTGCTCGGCCTCATCCATGAGGGAGAGGGCGTCGCTGCGAAGGCTCTGGAGAGCCTGGGAATCAGCCTCGAAGCGGTTCGGCAGCAGGTAGAGGAGATCATCGGTCAGGGCCAGCAGGCGCCGTCCGGTCACATCCCCTTTACACCGCGCGCGAAGAAGGTTCTGGAGCTGTCTCTCCGGGAGGCTTTGCAGCTTGGGCACAACTACATCGGTACGGAGCACATTCTCCTTGGCCTCATCCGTGAGGGCGAGGGTGTCGCCGCTCAGGTGCTGGTGAAGCTGGGTGCCGATCTCAACCGGGTGCGCCAGCAGGTCATCCAGTTGCTGCACGGCTACCAGGGCAAGGAGCCGCAGGCCACAGGCGCGTCGTCGGAGCAAACCCCGTCCACTTCGCTGGTCCTGGACCAGTTCGGCCGCAACTTGACCCAAGCCGCCCGCGAGAGCAAGCTCGACCCGGTCATCGGCCGCGATACCGAGATCGAGCGCGTGATGCAGGTGCTGTCGCGCCGGACCAAGAACAACCCGGTTCTGATCGGCGAGCCCGGGGTCGGCAAGACCGCGGTCGTCGAGGGCCTGGCGCAGAAGATCGTCAAGGGCGAGATTCCCGAGACGCTCAAGGAAAAGCAGCTCTACACGCTGGACCTGGGCGCGCTGGTCGCTGGCAGCCGGTACCGGGGTGACTTCGAGGAACGCCTGAAGAAGGTGCTCAAGGAGATCCGCACCCGCGGCGACATCATCCTGTTCATCGACGAGCTGCACACGCTGGTCGGTGCGGGAGCGGCCGAGGGTGCCATCGACGCCGCGTCGATCCTGAAGCCCATGCTGGCCCGCGGCGAGCTGCAGACCATCGGGGCGACCACGCTGGACGAGTACCGGAAGCACCTGGAGAAGGACGCCGCGCTGGAGCGCCGGTTCCAGCCGATCCAGGTCGACGAGCCCACCATCTCGCACTCGATCGAGATCCTGAAGGGCCTGCGCGACCGCTACGAGGCGCACCACCGGGTGTCCATCACCGACAGCGCGCTGGTCGCCGCCGCGCAACTGTCCGACCGCTACATCAGCGACCGGTTCCTGCCGGACAAGGCGATCGACCTGATCGACGAGGCGGGCTCGCGCATGCGGATCCGCCGCATGACCGCACCGCCGGACCTTCGCGAGTACGACGACAAGATCGCCGGTGTGCGGCACGACAAGGAGTCCGCGATCGACGCGCAGGACTTCGAGAAGGCCGCCTCGCTGCGCGATGACGAGAAGCAGCTGCTGTCCAAGAAGGCGCAGCGGGAGAAGGAATGGAAGGCCGGCGACATGGATGTCGTCGCCGAGGTCACCGAGGAGCTCGTCGCCGAGGTCCTCGCCACGGCCACCGGCATCCCGGTCTTCCGGCTCACCGAGGAGGAGAGCTCCCGGCTGCTCCGCATGGAGGAGGAGCTGCACAAGCGGGTCATCGGCCAGGAGGACGCCATCAAGGCGCTGTCCCAGGCGATCCGGCGTACCCGCGCCGGCCTGAAGGACCCCAAGCGCCCGGGTGGTTCGTTCATCTTCGCCGGCCCGTCCGGTGTCGGCAAGACCGAGCTGTCCAAGACGCTGGCGGAGTTCCTGTTCGGCGACGAGGAATCGCTGATCCAGCTCGACATGAGCGAGTTCATGGAGAAGCACACGGTCTCGCGGCTGTTCGGGTCGCCGCCCGGCTACGTCGGCTACGAGGAGGGTGGCCAGCTCACCGAGAAGGTGCGGCGCAAGCCGTTCTCGGTCATCCTCTTCGACGAGATCGAGAAGGCCCACAACGACATCTTCAACTCGCTGTTGCAGGTGCTTGAAGAGGGCCGGCTCACCGATGCCCAGGGTCGCAACGTCGACTTCAAGAACACGGTCATCATCATGACGACCAACCTGGGTACCCGGGACATCTCCAAGGGCCAGGCCATGGGCTTCGCCAAGGAGGACGACGAGCAGACGAACTACGACCGGATGAAGGCCAAGGTCCAGGATGAGCTCAAGCAGCACTTCCGGCCCGAGTTCCTGAACCGTGTCGACGACGTCATCGTCTTCCACCAGCTCACCGAGAAGCAGATCCTCGACATCGTGGACCTGATGGTCTCGGCGCTCGACGAACGGCTCAAGGACCGCGACATGGGTCTGGAGCTGCGTTCCAACGCCAAGAAGGTACTGGCCTCGCGCGGTTACGACTCCGTCCTGGGCGCCCGCCCGCTGCGGCGGACGATCCAGCGGGAGGTCGAGGACCAGCTGTCGGAGAAGATCCTGTTCGGCGAGCTGAAGCCGGGCCAGATCGTGGTCATCGACGCCGAGGGCGAGGGGGCCGACGCCCGGTTCACCTTCCGCGGCGTGCCCAAGCCCGACTCCGTGCCGGACACGCCCGAGGTCGAGGAGACCGCGGGCTCGTCCACCCAGACGGAGTAACCGGCCGAGCCACAACCAACGAGACAACAGCAAATCAGATCAGAGAGGGGCGGCCCGATTGGGCCGCCCCTCTTTTCGTTCCGCCCGGGACCGCCGGGATTCCAGTCGGGGTCACCGGCAGAGTGCGTCACTGGCGCCTGATGTCAGTGACGCGGGGGCGGGACATGGCGTTCTGCGACCGGGCGACCGAGCTGACGAGCCGCCGACCAGGGGCTGATAGCTGTGACGGCCGCGGACATCTTCGCCGCTCCGGGGGAACGCCGCCGAGGAAGCGAGACGGTAGGGCCGTCCGCCTGTTCGAGGCGGGCGGCGGTCGACCGCTTTCGCGGCTTCATCCGGAAGGCCGGGCCGTTTCGGTGCGCGGAGGCTCCGGGGTCCGGGGGGCGGCCGTGGCAGTTCCGGCCTTGCGGGCGACCCACAGCGCGACGGCGATGTAGCCGGCCTGTAGTGGGATTCGTAGCCACAGCGGCGTCGCATCGCCCCCGTTGAACGGCACCTCGGCGACGGCGGCATAGATATTGGCCGGGAGCAGCAGCACTAGGAGAACAGCGAGGCTGATCCCGGCGGCCCTGCGCGTCGCCGCGAGTACCAGTCCGACGGCGCCGGCCAGCTCCAGCACGCCGGTGGCGTAGACAACCGCCCCGGCGAACGGCACGAACGGCGGGACCATGGCGACCATGTCGGCGTGGTTGGGCATGGCCGTGACGCTCTCGGGGACGAAATGGGCGCTGGCGGTCAGGAGAAGCATGGCGGCCAACCCGTATGCCGCACTGGCCGGCCAGGTGGCGAGCCGCTTGGCCCCAAGCGCACCGAGCAGGCGCGCCACCAGCAGGGCGATAACGAGAACGACGAGCGCGGACATGGGTACCCCTTCTTTTTGGATAGCTCTACTATCCAATCATGGATAGTAGAGCTATCCAATAGGGGGTCAAGAAACGGCAGCCTCAGTTGAGGCGGGCGAGAGTGGCCTCGACGTCGCCGGCGCGGGGGGCGCCGAACGAGCGCAGGATGTCCAGCGCCGCGCCGAGACGCTGGCGCGCCCGGTCGGTCTCGCCGAAGGAGACACGCGCCTCTTCAATGCCGGTGAGGGCGATGGCCTCGCTGTCGCGGTCGCGCTCCCACCGCAGCGCCCCGGATTGGCGTAGCGCGACCCCCTCGACCCAGTGGTCGCCGGCCGCCCGGGCCGCGTCCAACGTGGCCGCGCAGTGCTCCAGCGCCGTATCGGTATTGCCGAGCGGCCACTCAACGTCGGCGTCAGAGCACCCGGGCCGGGGTGCGCTCCGCGGTGGCGCTCCTGAGGGAACCGTCGCGGTGGTCGAGGTAGGGGCGGGTGTGCGGGGGCGGGGCGAACTCGGTGAGCGCGAGGTCCAGCGCTTCCAGGTCGTTGGCGGCCAGCACGATTCCTTCGAGGACACGGTGGTGTGCCTGGTAGGGCGCGAACTGGTCCGGCTCGTAGGTGAGTCGCCACCGCGCCCGGTTCCTGCTGTGTACCTGGCAGAACCGCTCGTACTGCGGGATGGCCACCGGCGTGGGGGTAGAGAGGGCATAGGGGTGCGGCCGCTGCGTGTGGCGCAGCAGCCGGGCCAACCGTTCGCTGGGAGCGGGAGGTTTCTGCCGCGCCAATGTGCGTGCGTGCCGCGGCGGAGGTCCCGGCTGGACCAGGAGAAACAGCAGAGCGGCGAATGGGGCGAGCAGAACCTGTACCCATTCGGGGGTTCGCGGGTTACGCTCGGACATGTCATCAGCTCCTTGGGTTCACGCAGTCGGATGTCTGGTGGCCGCGCCCCGGGACGGGTTCAGCCGTCGCCGGGGCTTTTTGGTGCCCTTCCGCTATCAAGAATGACGCCTCCGGGTGGAACCTGCCACCGAAGAGACAGTTTTGGCTCCTTTTGGCTTACCTGTCTCCAAGCTGGCTCCAGAAATGACAACCTGGATCGCATGGCGAACCGGGATCGGGTGCGCTGGAAGCGGTTCGGTGCGGGGCTGTATCGCCTACGCTCCTCAGCAAGGTGGACGCAGCGGCAGTTGGCGGAAGGCTGTCGACGCACTACACGATGATCGGGAAACTCGAACGAGTGGACCGAATCCCACATCGGGAGCAAGTGGAAGAATTGGACACCGCCTTGGAGGCAGGCGGTGTCTTGAGTCGCCTGTGGAAAGAGCTGACCAACCAGCGCCACGTGCCTTCCTGGTTCAGGGACGCGCTGGCGCTGGAACAGCAGGCGACCGGGATCAGGGCGTATGAGGCGATTCGGATCCCAGGGCTGTCGCAGACGGCGGACTACGCGCGGTCGATGATCAGGGAAGGCCGGATCACAGCGCGCCCCGAAGAGATCGATCGGGTTGTCGAGACCCGGACCAATCGGCTCCCGACCATCCGGAGAAACCACGTCGCGCTGTGGTTCGTGGCCAAGGAGCCGGCGCTCCCCGATGTTGTGGGTGACGAGACGGTTATGCGGGAGCAGCTCCGGCATAACCTAAGCCTCGTGGAGGACGGCGCGATCCGGGTGCAGATTCTGCCGGCGGTCCGGGCGAGCATCGGGATGCGCGAACCCTTCCGGGTGATGGGGTTGAGCGCGCCACCGGGCACCGTGCGGCGGGGTTCCTGCCGGTGCCGGTGTCGGAGTGGTCGGCGTTCCTGGCCGGCCTCAAGCGCGACCGCCTGTAGCTCCCTCTCGCTCCGTCAGGATTCCTTCGCTCCCATGTCGGCCAGGCCCTTGGCCGCCTCGTCCCGGATCTCCTGAACGGTCAGGTCCGCCGACGGGTTCTGCGCGTCGCACGCCCCGACGACGGCACGGTACTCGGCGGCGGCTTCCTCGGCGCGGCCGGCGGCGTGCAGCACTTCGCCGAGGCTGTTTCGTGCGCTGAGCGTGTAGGGGTGTCTCGCGCCCATACGGTGAGTCCGTTGTGTGACGTCCTCTTCGCGCTGGACGACCGCGTCGTCGTAGCGGCCGGCGCCGCAGTAGACGTCCACCAGGTTGTCCCGGATGAGATCAGTGGTCAGTGAACCTGTCTTGGCCCGCGCGGCGGCCGCTACCGTCTCCTCAAGCAGTGTGACGGCCTCGTCGGTCCGCCCGGCGGCGCGGTAGGTCAGAGCGAGGTCGCTGCGCGAGGTCAGGACGTCGTTGTGCTCGTGGTCGAGTTCGCGCAGCCGGTGGTCGAGGACGGCCTCGTGGATGGCGATCGCTTCGGCCGTGTTGCCGGAGTTCCGCTGGGCCCGGCCGAGGTCGGCGCGGAGCTGGGAAGTGCTGAGGTGCTCGGGGCCGAGGATCCGTTCGGTTTCGGCGAGCAGGTCACGCCAGTAGGCGAGCTCCCGCTCGCGGTCCCCGAGCTCGCGAAGGTAGTACCCCTGCTGGAACAGCACGCGATGGGCCTCCGGCCGCCACAGGACCTCGCCGGCGGTCGCGACCAGGGTGTCCGTGTTCGCGATAACCAGCTGTTCTGCCTCGGCACCGAACCGCTGCTGTCCGGCCTCGTACGCCTCCTCGTCGAGCATGATCCAGTAGTCGACGAGCATGTCGGCCGCGATCCGCGCCACCCGCTGGAACGCCTCGTAGTCCAGGGATGCCAGGACGGAGCCGCGGGTCTCGCGGCTGATCCGCGCCGCACCCTCCGTTCCGGCGTGGAGGAGCCCGGTCTTCTCCAGCTGGTCGCGCGCGGACTGTTCCGGGGCCCCGAGAGTCCCTCCGCTTCCGACTCCCAACCATCGCGCCAAACGGCGCAGCGGGCCGGCGTCGGTGTCGCGCCACGGTGCGCTCCGAACATGGTCGAGGGCGAAATAGCTGCCATAAGCAACCTCGTACGGAAACCCGTCGGGGTCGAGCATGGCGAACAACTCCAGCAGCGCGCGTGCGTAGCTGTGCTGGGGAGGAAGGTCCGGCCCCCCGTTGGTGGGCGGTGCGGCATCACTCATGCTCATTCGCTCCCAGGGGTACGGGGTGGCTCGCGGCTCTAATCGTGGCACGGCCCGGCGGCTGGTACCGCCGCGACGGAAGACCCCCGGCTCCGGCGTCCGAGAAGGAACCAAAGGCGGCCGTAGGGTGTCCCAGGTATGCGACCGAAGACGCAACAGAGCTGAGGGAGGGCCATGCAGCCGCTTGAGGTCGTGGTTCTCGTGGGAATCGCGGTGCTGGCAGTCGGGGGTGGCCTGGCCCACTGGGGCCGCGCGGTGCTCGTGACCCGCAAGAGGCGTGGCCGGCTGCTCGCCCGGTTCGACGAGGTCGCGGGGGAGATCGACACGATCGCCCTGCAGATGGACGAGGCCGTGCGGACCCTGCGCCGCGATGTCGAACTCGTGCGGGGCGCCTTCGCCCCGGAGGAGGTCCCAGAGGTTCTGGGATCGTGCGAGGAGCGTCTCACGGAGGCCGACGAGTTGCTCCGCCAGCGGTCCGAGCTGAGCGGGGACACCGGAGAGAGCCTGTCCGGCCGGAGTTCCGACGAGATCGTCCGCGTGGTCGACTCCTGGCGGGAGCTGGAACGGGCCGTCCAGGAACTGCTTCCGCAGTTGCGGGCCGAGGAGGAACGCCTGTCCGCGGCCCTCTCCCTCGGTGAGCGCGTCACGGCGCAACTGGACCGCGTCCGGCAGCAGATCGACGAGGTGCGCTCGGCCGCCGACACCAGCGCCGCCGACGGGTTCGTGGTGACCACGGAGTCCGAGGTCCTCGATGTCGCCGCCGAGCGCGTCGCTGAGGCGGAGCGGCTGGCCGCCGAGAACCGGCTGCACGCCGCCGACACCTCACTCGCGGAACTGAGCACCGACCTGGCGAAGAGCCGCGAGACGCTGCTGTCGCTCCGGCGGCGGCGCGCGGAACTCACAACGCGGCTCGCCAGCATCCGCGACGCGCTCGGCGCCGCGGACCAGCAGGCGGAGGAGGCCGAGGAGCACCGCGAGACCCTGACCGGGAACTACGCCCCCGGGATCTGGGCGGGCCTCACCGAGACCGTCGAACACGGGCGGTCCCACCTCGACCGGGCCGGGGCGGAGCTCTCCGCCGCCGAGGACGCGCTGGGCAAAGGAGACATCGGGGGCGGCGAGCGCCTGGCCGAGGCGGCCGAATCCGAACTCGGCACCGCCGGCGAGCAGTTCGCGGTGCCGATCGACCGCCTTGCGACCGTGCGCGAGCTGAGCAGGTCGCTTCCCGCCACCAAGGAACAGGTACTCGCCCGGGTTGTGGCGCTGGAACGGAACGTGGCGGCGAACGAGGCCGCGAACCCTATGGCCGACGTGGTCGCGGAGCTGCGGCGGCAGCTCGATTACCTGGACATGACGGTCTACCGGCCCGACTGGCTGCTCTACGAGCGGCGCGTCGCCGAGATCGACGTCCTGGTGACGACGGTGGACGCCGCCCTGAGGCAGAGCGTCGCGGACACCGAACGGCTCCGTGCCGACCTCCAGCAGATGGAGGCCGAGCTGGCCACCGCGCGGCAGGCCCGGGAGAAAGCGGAGAGGGAACTCGCCTGGCACCTCGACCAGCCGTTCCGGAGACGGTGAGGGGCGCCGGACCGGTCCGCAACGTTCCGCTCGGGCCGCCCGGCCCTGGCCAATCGCCACGGCCACCCCCGCAGGAGGCGGCGGCGCGGCGGGTCAGCACTCCAGGGCGAACCCTTCGATCGGGGTGACCTCGTAGCCGGGGTCGTCGTCGGGCAGGCTCTCGTACACGCCCTCCTCGCGGGACAGCCGGTTGATGGTGAACGTGGTCGAGCCCAGGTCGGCCTCGGCCGCGTCCTCGGCCTGGTCGGTACTGACCCCCAGTCTGTACTGGTAGTGCGTCATGGGGTCCGGGATGTAGCCGCGGCCGTCCTCGACCGTCCACGTCTCCCCGTTCCGCAGCTCCACCTCGACGGTCCACCCCGGCCCGGGGTCGGCCAGGTCGACTTCGAGGAGGTTCCCCTCGGGCTCGCTTTCCGGCGTGTACAGCATCTCGTAGACGTCGCCGGTGAGGCCGAGGTGCGCGGGCGCGTGGTCACCGCACCAGGTGATCATGGCCGTGGGAAGCGCGTCCCTGGGTGCGTCCTGGGCGAGCACCCCGACGCGCGCGTTCTGCGCTGAGCAGGAGGTCACCACGAACGAGAGTGCGAGCAGTGCCGCACCTCGGACGGCCAGCCGCGAGTGACGCCGGGGGATGTCCACCAGCGGATTGTATGCCGGGCGAGCCGCCGCCACCGAAGCGGTGGCCGGATCCGGCTATCCGGGCCGGCCCCCGCTACCCCGGCAGCGCGTAGGTGCCGTCCTCGCGCGGATCCACCAGGCCGTCGGCGACCAGGGCGTCGAGGGCGCGCTCGCGCTGGATGGGCTCGTTCCACACCGCGTCGAGCGCGTCCTTGGGCACCGGGCCCTCGGAGTCGCGCAGCACCGCCAGCAGCCTGCCGCGCACCTGGCGGTCGGTACCGGCGTAGGTCTGGGCGCGCCGGGGCGGGCCGTCGTGGGCGGGTTTTCCGGCGAGCCGCCAGGCGCACTGGCTGGCGATGGGGCAGTCCGCGCACGCGGGGGAGCGCGCCGTGCACACCAGGGCGCCCAGCTCCATGATGGCCACCCCCCAGCGCGCGGCAACGGCGGCGTCAGCGGGCAGCAGCGACTCGGCCAGCTCGGTCTCGGACCTGGTCGGGGCCTTGGGTGGGTACTGCACCCCGGTGTGCGCACGCGCCAGCACCCGCCGGACGTTGGTGTCCAGGATCGCGTGCCGCCCGCCGAAGGCGAAGCTGGCCACCGCCGCTGCCGTGTACGCGCCAACGCCCGGCAGGGCGCGCAGCTCCGGGTACGTGCTGGGCACCTCGCCGCCGTGGCGCTCCACGATGGCGCAGGCGCTCGCGTGCAGGTTCAGCGCGCGCCGCGGGTAGCCGAGCCGGTTCCACATGCGCACCGCCTCACCCGGGGGTTCGGCGGCGAGGTCGGCGGGGGCGGGCCAGCGCTGCAGCCACGCCTCCCACGCGGGAAGGACCCGCGCGACGGGCGTCTGCTGCAACATGATCTCGCTGACCAGGATGGACCACGCACTGGCGTCTGATCGGCGCCAGGGAAGGTCTCGGGCGTTCGCCTGGTACCAGGCGAGAAGAGCGGTGCTGTAAGGGTTCTGGTTCATATGAGGGTAAAGAGCGAATCGGCGGGTTGAGTAGGTGTGGGGTCCGCGGAAGCGGAATACTACGCGCATGGCGTCAAGTGCTGGACCCGTGAGTCCCGAGACATACTGGAAGCGGCGTGTCTTCGTACTGGCGGGGTTACTCCTCGTCGTGGCCTTGATCGCTTACGGGTGCAACCAGTTCACCGGGGACGAGGAGCAGTCCGCCAGCGGTGATCCGGACTCCGCACAGGACTCCTCCCCGTCAGCCAGTGTCCCACCCTCCTCGACCCCCACTGACGACCCCAGTCCCGACGACGGGGACACCGACGGCGGCGACGGAGAGGAATCCGGGAGCGACAACGAGGACAGCGGCGACGGCGGCGAGGGCGGAGGAGCTGGCTCCTCCGATGGTGGCGGCGACGCCGTCCCCGCGCCCGAGAAGCCGGGCGACCGGTGCCGGCCACAGGACGTAGTGGTGACCGCCAAGACCGACAAGGAGGACTACGCCTGGGATGAGAAGCCCGAAATCACGATCACCGTGGTCAACACCGCCGACCAGACGTGCACCGTCGACCTCGGGACCAAGAGCATGGAGGTGCGGGTCACCTCCGGTGACGACCGGGTCTTCTCCTCGGCCGACTGTGCTAAGAAAGGCGAGCGGAGTGACAAGCGGGAGCTGAGCCGCGGCATCCCGGAGACCACCACGGTCACCTGGGACCGCAAGCGCTCCTGGAAGGACTGCCGCGACCGCGACGTCAACGCGTCGTCGGGTACCTACGTCGCGAGCCTGCACGGCGACTACACGGGGGGAGCCGAGGAGCAGGTGTTCCGGCTCAACTAGGGGGCGTTGCCGGGCCCCCGCAGGGGCCCGGTCCCCGCAGGTACGAGTTGGGGCGCCACCGCGCCCGGGCGGAACCGCGGCGCCTCCAGGTGCGGCCGCCGCGTCAGCGCTGGTCGGCGGGGAGCGCGGCCAAGAGCGCCTCGCCGAGGTCGCCAACCCCGATGATCTCGATGCCTTCGCACGGTTCGGCGCTGTCGCGGGGCACGATGGCGCGGCTGAAGCCGAGCCGCTGTGCCTCGCTCAGCCGCCGGGACAGCCCGGTGACCGCGCGGACCTCGCCGGCCAGGCCGACCTCGCCGATGGCGGCCAGCCCTTTGGGCAGCGCGACGTCGCGGTTCGAGCTGGCGACCGCCAGCGCCAGGGCGAGGTCGACGGACGGCTCGCCCAGGCGCACGCCACCGACGGTGGAGACGTAGATGTCGGCGCTGGCGATGTGGATCCGGGCGCGGCGCTCCAACACCGCCGTAACCATGTTCACCCGCGCGCTGTCCAGCCCGGATGTGGCCCGGCGCGGTTGCGGCAGGTTCGAGGACGCCACGAGTGCCTGCACCTCGGTGATGAGCGGGCGCCGGCCCTCAAGGGTCACGGTTACGCAGGTGCCGGGCACGGGTTCGGCGCGGCGGGTCAGGAACAGGCCGCTGGGGTCGGGCAGGCCCGTGATGCCGGAGTCGGTGAGCTCGAAGCAGCCGATCTCGTCGGTGGGGCCGTAGCGGTTCTTGGCCGCGCGGAGCATGCGGAGCTGGGAGTGGCGGTCGCCCTCGAACTGCAGGACGACGTCGACCAGGTGCTCCAGCAGGCGGGGACCCGCGATGGAGCCGTCCTTGGTGACGTGGCCGACCAGAACGGTGGCGATCCCGCGTTCCTTCGCCATCCGGATCAGCGACCCCGCGACCTCGCGGACCTGGGTGACCCCGCCGGGGGCGCCGGCGACGTCGGGGGCGGTCATGGTCTGCACCGAGTCGACGACCAGCAGCCCTGGTCCCACCGCGTCGACATGGCTGACGAGCGACCCGACCGTGGTCTCGGCGGCGAGGTAGAGCTTATCGGAGAGCGCGTCCAGCCGTTCGGCCCGCAACCGCACCTGGCCGGTGGACTCCTCGCCGGTGACGTACAGCACCGGGCCGGAGTCGGCGCAGAGCGCGGCAACCTCCAGCAGCAGCGTGGACTTGCCCACACCGGGCTCGCCCGCCAGGAGCAGCACCCCGCCGGGGACGATCCCGCCGCCGAGGACGCGGTCGAGCTCGTCGAGCCCGGTGGGTTCGGCGTGCGCGGCGTCGACGCTGATCTCGGTGATGGGGCGGGCGGGGACGGAGACCCGGGTCGGGGCTGCCATGGTCGGGGAGGCCGGCGCACCGACTTCGTCGACCGTTCCCCACGCGTGGCACTCGGCGCAGCGCCCCACCCACTTCGGGGTCGTCCAGCCGCATTCGGCGCACCGGAACGTGCTCTTCGCAACCTTGGCCATGGCCGCACGCTAGCGCCCGCCAGTGACCATACGGGCCGCTCGCCGTTCGGTTGTGTCGATCCGGCGTGTCCGCGCGCCCAATGGACGCGCACGTTCCACAATATTACTCTCCGTACCGACTCTTTCTCATAACGATTCTGGTTGTGCGTTCCGGGACGAAGCGGGTCCCTTGGCGCGCCGGTCGAGCCCGCGCCCCGCACCTACCCGAGGAGGCCGAGTGTCCCCGACGTCATCCCGCGGCCACGCCCCGATCCTCGCCCTGGCGAGCGCGCTCGCCGTCGCCGCGTTGCCCGGTGTCAGCGCCGCCAAGACGGCCCCGTCCTCGGGCGCGGGCCCGACCCGCGCCGATGCCGGGCAGGTCGAGCACTACGTGGCGCTGGGGGACTCGTTCACTTCCGGGCCGTTCATCTCGCCAATGGAGTCCGATCCCGTCTTTTGCCTGCGCTCGGAGAACAACTACCCGAACGTCGTCGCCGACGCGCTGGACGTGGCGGAGTTCGACGACGTGAGCTGCGCCATGGCCGAGACCGAGCACATGACCGAGCCGCAGTCGCTCGGCATCGGCCCCACCAACCCCGCTCAGTTCGACGCGCTGCGCGCGGACACGTCCCTGGTGACGCTGGGAATCGGCGGCAACGACCTCGGGTTCCTGGAGGTCCTGCTGAAGTGCTCCGCGCTGAGCGCGACCAACCCGACCGGGGCACCCTGCCGGGAGCACTTCGCGGGCGACGGTGGCGACGAGCTGCGGGAGCGCCTACCGGAAGTGGGGGAGGACATCGCCGCGGCGCTGGCCGGCATCCGCGAACGCAGCCCGGAGGCGACCATCGCCGTTGTCGGGTACCTCCAGGTGCTCCCCGAGGAGCGGGGGTGCTGGCCGCGAGTGCCGATCGCCCGGGGCGATGTCGCCTACCTGGACGAGACGCAGACCGCGCTGAACGCGGAGATCGAGAAGCGGGCCGCCGACGCGGGGGTGGCCTACGTCGACGTCTTCGAGCGCGGCCACGACGTCTGCGCCGAACCAGCGGAGCGGTGGGTCGAGGGCATCTTCCCGGACCAGCCCGCCGCGCCCGCGCACCCCAACAAGGCCGGAATGGCCGAGACCGGAACGCGGGTCCTCGCGGCGCTGCGGGACGCCGAACCGGCACCGCTGCCCTGACCTGGCAGAAGTCGATGCCGCGGGGCCGGCGGAACCGTCCACGTTGGGAGGGCGTCAGAGCGTCCGTGGAGAAAGTACCGACCGGCCCGGCTCTGCGCGAGGGAGGCAACGGTGCCTCTGGTCCCGTTTGGGGTGAGATGCGCAGGCTAGGGTAAAGTTTTCCCTCTCAGGGGTGCCTGACGCCCGGCGCCTGCCCCCGCCGAAGGCGTTCCGCGGATCTCCCAAGGCACCTCCCCCTGAACATGCGCGCCCCAGCACTGCGGGGCCGCGCCCGCACCGAAAGGCCACTCATGCATTCCCCCATGTCACCGCATGTATCACGACGTCTCGCCGCGGGGCTGACATCCGCCACCGCGGTCCTCGCGCTCTCCAGCTGTGCCTTCCTGCCCATCCCCGGCCGCGGCGGCCCGCCCCCCGAGGACAGGGATGCCGGGCCGGTGCAGGAGACTGAGGAAGAAGAGGCCCCCGCTGGCGCCGACGGCGACTTCCGGGTCGGTGAGATTCCGGCGGAAAGCGTCAGCTTCGACGAGGAGGTTCCCGAGCCGGAATCGGACGACCCCGTCACCCAGGTGGAGAACGCCGTCTCGGTCCAGGTGCAGGAGTTCGCACACACCATCGACGACAGCATCACCACGACCTGCGATGACTTCGACTCCACGATCGACACCACCACCACGTGCACCAGCACGTTCAAGGGCGAGTCGATCCCCTTCGACATCGACGTCACCGGCGGCGAGTACATCTTCAACTACGAGATGATCCCCACCGAGGGCCTGGTGGCGAACCGGGAGAAGGTCGAGGAGCAGACGCGGTGGATCTCCGAGAACGAGTCGGTGTACTGCACCATGGACGAGTGGCAGATGGTCCCGGTCGACCAGACCGTCGAGGACATCACGTGCTACGCCGAGGGTGAGGACACCGAGTACGAGGTGAGCTTCAGCATCTACGGCTCGATCTCGGTGAGCCCGATCATCTGACGGACCGCGTAGGATCTCCGCTGATGAACCGGTATGTCTGGCGCGGGGGCCGTTGGAGCCCGTGTGCTTCCGCGTCGCTGAGAGGACTCGCATGCTTCCCCTCGCCCGTCCGTGGCCTGCGGCCCGCTCCCTGCTCGTCCTGGTGGCGGTCGGCGCCGTTCTGGCCGGCTCCGCGTGCGGCACGAGCGCCGCGGAGCCCGAGCCCGAGGTCGCCGCCGACGGGGGCGGGCCCGCGGGGGAGCAGGGAGAGCCCGTTGAGCCGGAGGGGTTCCGCAAGGGCGCCATCCCCAACGAGCGCCACCCGGAGATCGAAGCGGCCGACCTGCCGGTGGAGCCCGAGCCCGACGATCCGCTGAGCGACCGTATGGCCTGGACGGCTCTGAAGGAGATCAGCGAGTTCGGCGGCAAGGTCGACCCGGATGCCGACACATCCTGCCCGAAGATCGGCGGCGAGAGCGGCGAGTCGGTGACCTGCGAGGTCAGTTATCTCGGCGAAGACATCGAGTACCAGATCGACATAGAGGAGAGCGACTCGGTCCTGCGGTACGAGTCCACGGCCGAGGGCATGCCGATGCTGCGCGATGTCATGGAGGCGGGGCTGCGCAGCTTCGAGGACACCGAGTACGCGGTGTGCGACATGGAGGAGATCGAGCTCGTCACCCCGAACGAGGACACCGGGATCGAGTGCCGCGCGCTCCACGAGGAGGACGGGACCGTCGTCACCTTCGTGCTCCTGGCGACGGAGAACGGTGCGCCGTTGTTCGTCGATGAGGACACCGAGCTCTCCTGAGTCCGCGGATGGCCCCGCGGCCGCTCTCGTGGCCGGATCAGGCCGTGGCCGGATGCGGCGGTAGGTGGCCGCGCTGGCGTCAGTACTCCCGCCACCACAGGTTGACCGCGTAGTCGACCTCCACACCGGGGTGGGTCGCGATGATCTCGCTGGCCACCTTCGGGGAGAACTCGATGCGCACCACCGCCTCGAAGTCGGCGCGGCGTTCGAACAGCCAGCGCATCGTCAGCGGCTCGCGCTGGAACCCGTTCGCCACCCAGAACCGCTCGACGTCATAGGGGTCGTAGTTCGGCAGGAACCGCCGGAACCAGGTGCCGAACGTGCTGCGTGTGGCGTCGTTGTCGACAACGAAGGCGAACCCGCCGCGCCGCATGACGCGCCGCAGTTCCGCCAGGCCGGGCTCGCTACCCCGGCCGAAGAAGTACGCCCAGCGCGCGTGCGCGACCTCCACGGAAGCGTCGGCCACCGGGAGCCGCTGCGCCACAGCGTTGCGCACGGTCACGCCGGCCAGCCCGCGGGTGCGGGACCGGGCCGCCCTGACCAGACCCGCGTGCGGCTCGATCCCCGTGACGTGTCGCGCCACCCGGGCGAACCGCGGCAGGTGGTATCCGGTACCGCAGCCGATGTCGAGGACGTGCGCGTCATCCATACCGCGGATGCCGCGCATCGCGGCGTCGATCACACCGTCGGGGTCGACCGCCCTGTTCTCCAGCTCGTACACCCGGGGACTGTTCCAGATGTTGGGACTCGGTACAGCCCCCGGCATCGCAACGCTCACCTGTTCGACGGTACTGAGTCCGCGCCGACACGAGCGAATCGGTGGTGGGACCGCATAGTGTGGTTCGAGTGAGCGCTATCCAGGTACCAGACGCGCCCGTCGTCCTTTCGACGGCGTCGGTCTACCCGGAGAAGACTCCGGTAGCCTTCGAGATCGCCGCGCAGCTCGGCTACGACGGCGTTGAGGTGATGGTCACCTCGGAACCGGTGAGCCAGGACGTCGACATGCTCCGGCGGCTGTCCGACTACCACCAGGTGCCGATCACCGCCGTGCACGCGCCCTGTCTGATCTTCACCCAGCGGGTCTGGGGACGCGACGGATGGGGCAAGCTCATGCGTTCCAAGGAAATGGCCGAGGCCGTGGGCGCCGGGACCATTGTTGTGCACCCTCCGTTTCGCTGGCAGCGCGACTACGCCAAGGACTTCGACACCGGTATCGAGCGTATGAGCGAGGAGACCGACGTCGCCTTCGCCGTCGAGAACATGTATCCAGTGCGCATGGCCGACAAGGAGGTCGTGCCGTACTCGCCGGGTTGGAACCCGCTGGAGCGCGACTACTCCGACATGACGCTCGACCTGTCGCACACCGCCATGTCCGGCTCGGACGCGATGGACATGGCCAAGCAGATGGGCGACCGGCTCACGCACCTGCACCTCGCGGACGGTCTCGGCGGGCAGAACCTCGACGAGCACCTGATCCCCGGCCGCGGATCCCAGCCCTGCGCCGAGCTGCTGGAGCACCTCGCGACCTCCGGCTACGCGCGCCAGCTCGTTCTTGAGGTGAACACCCGCAAGTCCTCCGACCGCGAGGCCCGCCAGCTCGAGCTGGCCGAGGCGCTGGCGTTCACCCGGCTGCACTTCGCCGGGCCGCGCGGCGACCCCAGCGGTGG
Source organism: Lipingzhangella halophila (assembly GCF_014203805.1). Taxonomy (GTDB): domain Bacteria; phylum Actinomycetota; class Actinomycetes; order Streptosporangiales; family Streptosporangiaceae; genus Lipingzhangella; species Lipingzhangella halophila. Next base: position 96,927 of record NZ_JACHJT010000001.1, read on the forward strand.
CGGCGACGACCGCCGCGAACGGATCCTCATGCGCCGCCGGCCCGCACAGTCCCCGCCGCGTGTGTTCACTGTGGCCAGCGACGGAACGGTCATCCTCTGACGGTTCCGCAGCGTGTCCCGGCGGAGACGGGCGGTGCCCCGGATCTCCGCCGGACCCGCGAGGGGGTCCCGCGGTCGGCCCAGCGTGGAGGGGCGCGCGTCACCCTCGACGTCCCGCGGCGCCGCCCGCGTAGGCTCGGAGTCCCCACGGCTGGCTAGTGAGGAGCGACGAGATGGTCCTGCGGCACACCCTCATCGCGGCGTCCGAGAACGAGCGGTTGCGCTCGTTCGTCGCGCGGACACCCGCCACCCGGGGTGTGATCAACCGGTTCGTGGCCGGGGAGAGGGCCAGTGACGCGGTACGGGCGGTCGCCGGGCTCGCGGATCTGGGCGTGTACTCCACCATCGACCACCTCGGTGAGAACACGGCGGACCCGGCACAGGCCGGCGGCATCACCCGGGAGTACCTGACTCTGCTGGAGCTGATCTACGACGCCGGGCTCGCGTCGTGGGCCGAGGTGTCGGTGAAGCCGACCGCCGTTGGGCTCTCACTGGGGGCCGAGGGGGAGTCGCTCGCCGCCGACAACATCGCCCGCATTTGCGAGTCCGCTGCGGCCGCCGGCACCACCGTCACCGTGGACATGGAGGACGAGTCCTGGGTGCCGGCGACACTGCGGGTCGTCGCGGTACTGCGCCGGGAGTACCCGTGGTTGGGCTGTGTGCTGCAGTCCTCCCTGCGCCGGACCGAGGGCGACGCGGCCGCCATGGCGGGGCCCGGCGTCCGGGTCCGGTTGTGCAAGGGCGCCTACGCCCCCAGTGCCGATACCGGGCACCGGGATAAGCGCGACGTCGACCGGGCGTTCGTCCGCTCGTTGCGTACGCTGTTCGAGAGCGGGGCGTACCCGATGGTCGCCACGCACGACCCGCGGCTGGTCGCGATCGCGGGCACCCTGGCCCGCCGGAACGGGCGCGGCCACGATGACTTCGAGTACCAGATGGTCCTCGGGGCCCGCCCCGCCGAGCAGCGCAGGCTGGCCGGTCTGGGCGCGCGGGTCCGGGTGTACGTGCCCTACGGCCGCGAGTGGTACGGCTACCTGGTGCGCCGCGTTGCCGAGCGCCCCGCCAACCTGCTCTTCGCCGCGCGCGCGGTGGCGTCCCGGAGCTAGGGAGCGGCGGGCGCCGGGCGAGTGAGGCGATCGTGACCGAATCGCGCGCGGGTCGAGATGGTGCCGGCCGGCTCGGAAATCGGGGTGCGCCGGGATCCCGGCAAATCCTGGGCGACCTGGCGTTTCCCTTTGGCGCCGCGTCGGTGGGCGGGCGCCGGCGAACGGTACTGGCCAGGATGCGCGGTGGTGTGGCCTGCCTATACCGTTGAAAGCGTCCGAAAGGTGTGGGTGAATGATCGCGATAATTGGCGCGGGCAAGATGGGCGAGGCGCTGCTCGCCGGCCTGCTGGCAACAGGGTGCGAACCCGGTGACGTGCTCGTCGCCGAGCCGGTCCGCCAGCGTGCGGATGACCTGCGGGAACGCTACGGCGTCGACGGCGTCCCGGCGACGGAGGCGGCCCGCCGCGCCGAGACCCTGATTCTCGCGACCAAGCCGCAGGACATGGTCGCCGTCCTGAACGAGATCGCCGACCACCTGACCGCGCGCCACCTGGTGATCTCGGTGGCGGCCGGCATCACGACCTCCGTCCTGGAGAAGCACCTCTCCGACCGGGGCGCGGTGGTGCGGGCCATGCCCAACACCCCGGCGCTGGTCGGCAAGGGAATGACCGCTGTCTGCGGCGGCACGCACACCACCGACACCCAGCTCGACCAGGCCGAGCGGTTGCTGCGCTCGGTGGGTGAGGTCGTCCGGGTACCGGAGCGGCACATGGACACCGTCACCGCCGTCTCCGGCAGCGGTCCGGCCTACTTCTACTTCGTCACCGAGGCGATGATCGAGGCGGCGGTGGCCATGGGCCTGCCAAGGGCGACCGCCGAGGTGCTGGCCCGCCGGACGATCGCGGGAGCGGCGACGATGCTTGAGGAGTCCGGTGAGCACCCCGTGATGCTGCGCGAGAACGTCACCTCTCCCGGTGGCACCACGGCCGCCGCACTGCGCGAGCTGGAGCGGCACGGCGTACGTACCGCTGTCACCGAAGCGGTCGACGCCGCCCGGGCCCGCAGCCGCGAGCTGTCCGAGGGATGAACAACGGGGGGAGTCCATCCTCCTTCTCGGTAGCCCCGGACACCGTCGTCCGGTGATATTTGACTACTGTGTACATGAGCACAAGATTCTCGTCGGCTTGGAGGGTGCATGGGCTCCTCGCTTCGTGTGGCGTGGGATGACGGCCTGACCTCGTATAACTTCGGGCCGAACCACCCACTCGCCCCTGTTCGGGTGGAGCTGACAATGGCGCTCTGCCGCGAGTTCGGGGTCTTCGACACGCCGGGGGTGAGCTTCACCGGCGTCGAACCGGCAACGGACGACCAGCTCAAGCTGATCCACGAGCCCAGCTACATTGAGGCCGTCAAGCGGGCGGGCCACTCCCTCGACGCCGACGAAGCATTCTGCCTCGGCACCCCGGACAACCCCGTGTTCCCGCGGATGCACGACGCCTCGGCGCTGGTCGCCGGCGCCTCCATCGCCGCGGCTCGCTCCGTGTGGAACGGCGAGGCCGAGCACGCGGCCAACATCGCCGGCGGGCTGCACCACGCCATGCCGAACCACGCGTGGGGTTTCTGCGTCTACAACGACGCGTCGATGGCCATCGCCTGGCTTCTGGAGCAGGGAGCCAAACGGGTCGCCTACGTCGACGTCGACGTGCACCACGGCGACGGCGTGCAGCGGATGTTCTACGACGACCCCCGCGTCCTCACCATCAGCCTGCACGAGTCCCCGATGACCCTGTTCCCGGGTACCGGGCGGCCCAGCGAGACCGGGACCGGTGCCGCCGAGGGGTACGCCGTGAACGTGGCCCTGCCCGCCGGAACCGACGACGCCCGGTGGCTGCGGGCGTTCGATGCCACGGTCCCCCCGCTGCTGCGCGAGTTCCAGCCCGAGGTGCTGGTCACCCAGCAGGGCGCGGACACCCACGCGCTCGACCCGCTCGCCAACCTCACCCTCAGCCTCGACGGTCAGCACCGCACCTACCAGGCACTGCGGAAACTCGCCAAGGAGGCCGCGGGCGGCCGCTGGGTGCTGCTCGGCGGCGGCGGATACGAGTTGGTCCAGGTGGTCCCCCGCGCGTGGACCCACCTGCTGGCCGAGGCCGCGGGCGCCGGGATCGACCCAGCCGCCGAGACCCCCGAGGCGTGGCGCGAGTTCGTGGGCACCCGTACCGGTGAGGTCGCGCCCCTGCACATGACCGATGGCCGGAGCGGCGGGTTCCGGTCGTTCGACGACGGTTTCGACCCCGACGACGCGGTGGACCGCGCCATTCAGGCCACGCGTAAGGCGGTATTCCCCAGTCACGGCATCGACCCGAGCCTGTGACCCCCGCGGCCGGGTCCGATCGTTGTGCCGGTGCGCGCCGCCGGTCCGGGACGAAGAGGGAGGATCGTAGGTGACACCGCCGTCGCGCGCGGAGCTGGTCGCGCACCTGGTGCGAACGGGAATCGCGGGACATGTCGACACCCCCCGGCAGAGCAACCTCCGACACTTCCGGCGGCTCTGCCACAAGGACCCGTACTACCAGTTCGGCCTGACGTTCGGACACGACTGGTCCTTTACCGAGGTGCTCGCCCTCATGGCCAAACGCTGCGGGGTCGTGGCCGACGAGGGGCACCAGTGGGGAGTCGACACCATCGACCCCGACCGCACGGTCGACGCTCTGGAGTCCGTGGCCGACCGGATGCGCGAGGCCGTGAATGAGCGCGAACGAGTGATGTTCGCCACAGGGCATCCCAGAAACCTGCTTGAGACGTACCAGACGTGGAAGGCCGCGTTGGAAGAGCACGGGTGCGAGGTCGTCACCGGCGGCGCCGGGTACTCCTACGAGGTGATGAACGAGCACCCGCCGTATCGCAGGGTCCTGATCTGGGATAACGGCGTCGGGCTGGTGCGCGATGTCGGCGGTGCACCCCGGCACAGCCACCACCCGTTCGCGATGCGGGCGGCGCTTCGGGATCTCGCCGAGCGCGGCGAAGAATGGCCGCAGTTGGTCATCGCCGACCACGGCTTCGCCGGTGCCGCGGGCGAGGTCGGTATCAGCACCATCGGGCTGGCCGACTGTAACGACCCAGCGCTTTTCCTCGCCGAATACGAGGGAAAACAGCACGCGACGGTTCCCCTGGACGACGGATACTTCACCGCCGACTACCAGCCGCTCACCGAGTTCGTGCTGCACCGGGCCGGGCTGCGCTGAGGCACCCCGCAGGGGTACCCAACCCCTAAACCTCACGAGACCCGGGGGGCTCATGTAGCCGCAGGGACAGCAAAACCGAGCTTTCCCCGCGTGGACCCGGGATCTACCCTGAAACCGGACGTGTCAGAAGTTCAGCAGTTACGTCAGTGACAAACCGGCGCGGCGGTGAGCGGCCGAGCCCTTCCTGAGCACGGCCGCTCAGGTGCCTCACGCCGGTTGGCAGAGGCAGGGATGATCACGCTCACGTCCGGAAATGAGGGCGTCGGAAGATGAACGGGAGTAAGGCTCCTCTGGATGAGGTCAGGTTCTTAACCGTGGCCGAGGTCGCCACGATTATGCGTGTCTCCAAGATGACCGTCTACCGAATGGTGCACAGCGGTGCGCTCCCCGCGATCCGCGTGGGGCGTTCCTACCGCGTGCCGGAACGCGCCGTGCACGACTACCTCCGCGAGGCGTTCGTCGAGGCTGGTTAGGAAGCGGCGCCGCACCCGATGGGGCGGTGTACGCCCGCCCATCGCCCCTGCGGGTGGGTATGGCGGGAGGCGTTGGCGGCCAAGTCTCCCGCGTCTTCTTGTTTCGGATCCCGGTGTCCCGGGAGGACGCACGAGGATCCCGAGACCCCTTCACTCCTGTGCTACGCGTCTCCTGTCCGGATTTGTACAGGGTGTGTCAGCGCACGTCGTTCGCACCTCGGGAGCCGCAGGCGGGATCCTGCCCCGATACTCCCTGGATGCTAGGAATGAGCGCGACGGGTTATTCGACCAGTGCGAAGGACCCAGCGGGGGTAGCCCGACGGACTCCAGCAGCTTCCCAGCGGATACCCCTGTGCTGACCGCCGGCGGCGGATCGGTGGCGATCGAGGATGTAGACACGGGCGACCGGGTTCTCGCCACCGATCCGCGAACGGAGACGGCGCGGTCCCGGCTGGTGACCAACACGTAGGTGACCAGAATGCCGAGGATGAGATGCTCCTGGTAAGAGAAGTGTGCGGGTTCGACAAGGAAACAGGGGAGTTTGTCTGGAGCGCCCCTATAGACGAGACCCCGGTCCGGGTTCTTGCCGACTACCTCGATAGCGAGGACGAGGATGACCTGGTGTTCGTCTACGATTTGACCGGTGATGTCCTGGAGCAGGCCGCCCGTCTAGTGGGGTTCGAGATCCGCCCCGACTTGGACTATCAGCTTACTGCGCACTCCCCGGAATAGACGGAAGCCACGGCGCCTGCGAGCACTGGGTCGGCTTCCCGCGCAGCCGTACCATGGACCAGCGCTGGAAGATGGAATGGCTGCCGTAGAGGACGCTCAGCCCCGTTTTTGCGGACTCCGCTCCCTACGACTCCGCGGGCACGCGGCCGTCACGATCACGGGGGCAGGGGTGGCGCATGCCCTGCGGCGGCGAGTACTACACTTTGTCGTTGTACACGTTTCGCCTGCTCCGCCTCCCTCTTGGGGTTCTCGCCGATGTCATGTGCCAGGACCGGTTCGCGCCGGCGCCGCGTGCTCCCGGGTGTCGCTGCCGCCGCCGCGGTACTGGTGGCCCTCACCGGATGCGCTGGCGGCGGTGAGACCCAGACCAGTGGGAACAATGAGGACGAGCGCTTCGTCGAGGGCGACGGGTCCAGCACTTCCTACGAGCCCGAGGAGCGCGAGCCCGCGCCGGAGGTGAGCGGCGAGACCCTCGACGGCGACGACGTGAGCCTGGCGGACCACCGCGGCGAGGTGCTCGTCATGAACATCTGGGCGAGCTGGTGCGGCCCTTGCCGCGAGGAGATGCCGGTCCTCTCGGAGGTGCACGGCGAGTTCTCCGACGACGGCCTGGCGTTCCTCGGGGTGAACATCAAGGACGACCGCACCGCCGCCAAGGCGTTCGCGGACAACTACGGCGTCGCCTACCCCAGCATCTACGACCAGCCCGGCCAGGTGCCCCAGGCGTTCCGCGACACTGTGCCGCCCAAGGCCATCCCCAGCACGCTGGTGATCGACCGCGAAGGGCGTATCGCCGCGCGCGTCATCGGCCCGGTCACCTACAACCAGTTGACGGGTCTCGTTGAGCCGGTGCTCGACGAGGAGGCCGCGAGCGGCGGGGGCGCTGGTTCGGCGTGATCACCGACACCGTCCTCTCCGGATCGCTGCTGTTCGCTCTCCCACTGGCGGTCGCCGCGGGGCTGGTGTCGTTCCTCTCGCCGTGCGTCCTTCCGCTGGTTCCCGGCTACCTCTCCTACGTCACAGGGTTGAGCGGTGCCGACATCGCGGCCGCGCGCCAGCGGGCCGCCTCCGCCGTTCCCGCCGGCGCCGCTGGCGCGGACGGCCGGAGCCCCGCGGATACCAGCACCGCGACCGTTTCGGCGGACGACGTCCTGGCGCAACGCCGTTGGACCATGCTCGCCGGCAGCGTGCTGTTCGTCGCCGGGTTCAGCGCGGTGTTCGTGGCGGTCGGGACGTTCGTCGGCGGGATCGGCGGGCTGCTGCTCGACTACGCCGACCCCATCACCCGGGTTCTCGGCGCGCTGACCGTGCTGCTGGGACTCGCGTTCATGGGGGTCCTGCCCGGCCTGCGCCGCGAGTTCCGGATCCACCGGGTGCCGGGGGCGGGCCTCGCCGGCGCGCCCCTGCTCGGGGTGCTTTTCGGGCTCGGCTGGACCCCGTGCATCGGCCCGACCCTGGCCGCCGTGCAGACCCTGGCCTTCCAGGAGGGCACGGCGGTTCGCGGGGCGGTACTGTCCCTCGCGTACTGCGCCGGCCTCGGTCTGCCGTTCATCCTGGCCTCCGTGCTCTACCGCCGCGCGCTGGGCGCGTTCGGTTGGGTCCGGCGGCACTACCGCGCGGTCATGGTGGCCGGCGGGGCAATGCTCGTCGCGGTCGGGCTGCTCCTGGTCACCGGCCTGTGGGCCGGCATGACCGCCGGGCTGCAGCAATGGGCCGCCGGTTTCACGACGGTGATATAGCGATGCGGGATCCCGACAGCACCGAACAAAGCGCCGCGACCGGCGGAGCCGACCCAGCGGGCGGCCCCGGATCGGCCCCCCGGCTCTCCGCGCTGGGGTGGGCGCGCTGGACGTGGCGGGTCCTCACGTCGATGCGTACCGCGCTCATGCTGCTCTTCTTGCTCGCCGTGGGCGCCATCCCCGGATCGATGCTGCCGCAGTCCACGGTGAGCCAGGAGCAGGTGCGCGACTTCTACGTGGACCACCCCGAGCTCGCGCCGTTGCTGGACCAGTTCTCCCTGTTCAACGTGTACTCGTCGCCCTGGTACGCGGCGATCTACCTGCTGCTCTTCGTGTCGCTCACGGGGTGCGTGGTTCCCCGGGCGCTCGCGCACTTCCGCGCCATGCGGGCCCGGCCGCCCAGGACACCGCGCAACCTGGACCGAATGCCGTACTCGGCGCGCTTCACCTCCGCTGCGGCACCCGAGACCGTCCTGGCCGAGGCGCGAACCCTGCTCACGCGGTACCGCAAGGACACCGACGACGACTCGGTGGCAGCCGAAAAGGGGCACCTGCGCGAGACCGGCAACGTGCTGTTCCACTTCGCCCTGCTGGCGCTGCTCCTCGCGCTGGCCGGCGGCGCGTTCTTCGGCTACCGCGGCAACATGCTCGTGGTCGAGGGGAACGGTTTCGCCAACACCGTGCCGGCCTACGACTCGTTCGAGCCCGGTCTCGCGGTGAACGACGGCGCCCTGCAGCCGTTCTCGTTCACTCTGGACCGCATGGACACCGAGTTCATCTCGGAGGGGAGCTTCGGCGGCCAGCCGGAGAGCTACGAGGGGGACCTGACCTACCGGGAGTCCCCGGAGGCTCCCGAGGAGAAGCACGACCTGGCGGTCAACCATCCGCTCTCGGTGGACGGTGTCCAGGTGTACCTGCTCGGGCACGGCTACGCGCCCGAGTTCCGGGTCACCAACGCCGAGGGGGACGTGGTGTTCGACCAGCCCGTGCCCTTCCTCCAGCGGGACGAGGCCACCTTCACCTCCGATGGCGTGGTGAAGGTGCCCGACGCCGGTGCCGAGCAGCTCGGGTTCAGCGCGGTGTTCCTGCCCTCGGCCGCGGAGACGCCCGAGGGGGAGCTGGTCTCGGACTTCCCGGCCGCGCGCAACCCCGTCGTCACCCTGGAGGGCTACAAGGGCGACCTCGGCATGGACAGCGGGCAGTCGCAGTCGGTGTACCAGCTCTACACCGAGGACATGGAGCCAATGGGCGAGTCGCCGGAGCTCTCGCCCGGCGACACCTGGACGCTGCCCGACGGTGCCGGGACGATCACGTTCACCGGCTACCGCGACTACGCGAGCCTGCAGGTCAACAGCGACCCGGCGCGCCTTCCCGCGCTCGTGGCCGCGTCGACCGCGGTCCTGGGGCTGCTGGCGACCCTGTTCGTCCGGCCCCGCCGGGTGTGGGTCCGCGCGCGGGCAGGCGACGACGGGCGCACCGTGGTCGAGGTCGCCGGGCTGAACAAGACCGGCGGAGCGGGGACGGCGGCGGAGTTCCACGAGCTCGCCGTCCGGTTGCGGGATCAGCTGCGGGAGCGCACCACCACTAGTACAACAGCGAAGGAGTGACCCGTGACGCACACGTTCGCCGCCGGTGCGGCGCCCGGAGGGAGCTTGGCTTCGTTCAGTGATGGGCTGATCATCGCCATGATCGTGGCGTACGCGATCGGCCTGTTCCTGTTCGCCATCGAAGCCGCCTACGGGCGCCGGGTGAAGCTGAAGACCGACGACCGGGTTCCGGCCATGGCGACGGCGCCGTCGCCGGCCGGCGAGAGCGGCGGGGACGACTTCACCGCCCGCGGCGTTGACGACGAGATCGCGGTCAGCATCCGCGACCCGGAGCCGGAGGCGCACGCGGCGGTGCACGCGGTTGGCCGGGTCGCGCTCGGAGTGACCATTGTCGGCTTCCTGCTCAACTTCGCCCAGATCGCCAGCCGCGGAATCGCGGCGGACCGCTGGCCGTGGGGCAACATGTTCGAGTTCGTGGTCGCGATCTCGCTGTGCTCGGTGGGTGCGTTCCTCTACGCCGCACTCCGCCACCGGGCCCGCTATCTCGGGATGTTCGTGCTGCTCCCAGTGGTGCTGCTGCTCGGTATCGGCGTCAAGTGGCTGTACACCGAGACCGGTCCGGTCATCCCGGCGCTGGACTCGTACTGGATCGCGATTCACGTCACCGCGGCGATCATCGCCTCGGGCGCGTTCATCGTCTCGGGGTCGGCGACCATCACCTACCTGCTGGCCCACCGCACCGAGCTCAAGCAGGCCGCGGGCGAGAAGGTCACCGGGATCGCCGCCGCGCTGCCGAGCTCCGACCTGCTGGACCGGGTCGCCCACCGGTTCGTCCTCTTCGCGTTCCCACTGTGGACCTTCGCGGTCATCGCGGGCGCGATCTGGGCCGACGAGGCGTGGGGCCGCTATTGGGGCTGGGACCCCAAGGAGGTGTGGTCCTTCATCACCTGGACGGTTTACGCCGCCTACCTGCACGCCCGCGCTACCGCCGGCTGGCGCGGCTCGAAGGCCGCGTGGATCGCGCTGGCCGGGCTCGCGTGCCTGCTGTTCAACTTCTTCGGGGTGAACTACCTGTTCAGTGGTTTGCACAGCTACGCGTGAGGGCGGCTTTCACCTGACCACACACGTGTGGGGGCACCTGGCGAATGGTGCCCCCACACGTGTGTGTACCCGCCTACCGGGATGCGCGCGGGCGCGCGCTTCGCTCATTCCTCGGGGTTGATCCTCCGGTTCAGCTTGCGCAAGAACTCCGGGTCGTCGTCTGGACCGAGGGGGGTGGAACGCCCGGACGGCTTGTTGAAGTCGGATGGGTCGAGATCGTCGGTAGACGCGCCCTGGGCTGCTGCGGCGGCCTGGTCCGTGGTGGCTGGAGCCCGGGGGCGCCCGAGGAAGAGCCAGAGGAGCGGACCGACCGGCGTGAAGAGCACGATGACGATCAACCAGAGAACCTTGGGGAGGTTCCGCACCTCAGACCGAGGGCTGGTGAGTGCGTCAAAGAACGCATACACCCAGAGCACGATCGTTACTAGCGTGATTAGGCTAGCGAGCCACACCATGGTTCCACTCTATCCGTGATCGGCCCATTGTGGGCGGGCGTCGCTGATGTGTGGCCGGCGAGGCGGGGATCGCCGGGCTCGACGCTGGACTCCAGGTCAGTGGGCCGTTTCGGTTGGCTCCCCGTGCAGTAAGGCGCGAACCTCCGACTCGCGGAACCGCCGGTGGCCGCCGGGGGTCCGAATACTGCTGATTCTTCCCGACGCCGCCCACCGGGTGACGGTCTTGGGGTCGACCCGGAAGAGCGAAGCTACCTCTCCAGGGGTCAACAAGCGTTCGCTTCCTCTGTCCACCTTCACAATCCCCCTTCACGCCCGCCGAGGTACCTGGGGGAGGCGGGCTGTTTGGTCCCCTAGTGTGCACGAACTCGTCCGTTTCCTCCCTAGTTTTCGTAAAGATTGAGCGGAACACGTCGCGAATGCGTGATGTGTGATCGGAACGTAACCTTTCAATCGAGTTGTCGGATTACCCGGGGTCTGCCCCGGGCCGGCGACAAAGCGCTCGTGTCCACCTGTCCCGCGGCCACGGCCCCGCGGGAGCCATCTGTGGCCAGCCCTTACCCTGTGAAGAGGCATGAGGTGACGGTCGGCGGAACGTAAAAGCGACGCCGGCCGGATCGTCGCGGGTGACGGTGTGGCCGGGAACGGCCGCGCGAAGTCGCTCCCCGTCGCACAAGCCCAATCTAGCCCGCGAATCGTCCGTTGTGAGGCAGTTTTCATGCGTAGCGTCATCGCCTACACCGCGAGCCGCATCCTGATCTTCGCGGTCGCCTACGGCGTGCTGTACGTCCTGGGAGCGCCGCCCGGTGCCGTCGGCCTCGCCCTGGCCTTCCTGGTGAGCGGTCTGGTGAGCTACATCCTGCTGTCCGAGCAGCGCGACGCGATCTCCGCCTCCATCGTCACGTGGCGGCGGCGCAGGCAGGACATCGCCAACCGGCTGGCGGAGGGGGCGGCCAAGGAGGACTACGACGGTGCCACGGAGTCGGCCGCGGCGCGGGCGCACAGCCCCGACCGCGGCGGTGCCCCCGAAGCCGGTGAGAGCGACGCGGACACCGGGGACGCCGATGAGCCCGGCTCAGCTCCGCCGCGGCACGACTAGACCGGCCGGGAACCTTCGGGCCCTGCGGTGTGGCGCCCCGGTCGGCTCCGCCACTCGCGGACGCCCCACCTGCGGACCCTCCAGAACCCCGGCGGCGCCCGACCTGTTTTTTGGGCTCGCAAGCTCGCCGGTCGGGCGCCCGGAAGCCGGGAACCTTCGGGCACCTCCGGTGTGGCGCCCCGGTCGGCTCCGCCACTCGCGGACGCCCCACCTGCGGACCCTCCAGAACCCCGGCGGCGCCCGACCTGGCGGACTGGTCCGTTCTGCCCGGCCGCAGCTTTACAGTTGGGGCATGACGCGCGCCGAACTCGACAAGTCACCCAACGACGTCGCGGCCATGTTCGATGGCATCGCCGGGCGCTACGACCTGCTGAATGACGTCCTCTCGCTCGGTCAGGCTCGCGCGTGGCGGCACTCCGTGGTGCGCGCGGTCGACGCCTACAGTGGCGAGCTGGTGCTCGACCTGGCGGCCGGCACCGGGACGTCCTCGGAGTCCTTCACCCGCAAGGGCGCGCGCGTCATCGCCTGCGACTTCTCCCAGGGAATGCTGCGGGTCGGCGCCGAGCGCCGGGGTGGCGCCTCGCGCCGCGGTGTGACCTTCGTCGCGGGCGACGCGCTGGCACTGCCCTTCGCTGACGAAACCTTCGACGCCGTGACCATTTCCTTCGGCCTGCGCAACGTCAACGACGTCGAGCAGGCCCTGCGCGAGCTGCGCCGGGTCACCAAGGTCGGCGGCCGACTGGTGGTGTGTGAGTTCAGCCACCTACCCGTCGGTGTCCTGGACCGGGTCTACGGCCGCTACCTCATGGCGGCGCTGCCCACCATCGCGCGCTGCTTCACCGCGAACACCGACGCCTACGCCTACCTCTCCGAGTCGATCATGGACTGGCCCGACCAGGCCGGCCTCGCGGCGCGCCTGCAGGCCGCGGGGTGGTCCAGAGTCGCGTGGCGCAACCTTTCGTTGGGCGTAGTAGCACTGCATCGCGGGGTGCGGGCCTCCTAAGCGGTGATCTTGAGGATTTCGTCCCTTCATGGCGCTGCGAAGGAACGAAACGCTCAAGATCAGCACAACACCAGCGGGCCCGTACCCGTAGGGGTGCGGGCCGCTTCTGGGTGGGTGCGGATACGCCTTGGGCCGCCTCTGACGCAGGTGGTCAGTGCGGCGTGGCGCGGGGTTGCGGACGGCCGAGCGGACCCCGGGGGTCGCTCGCACATCGCGAAAGGTCTAGACTTCGAGGAAAGAACCTTGTGAAGTCCTTCACAAGGTTACGAGGCCCCTGTTACAGGGGCCCCCAACAAAGCGTCGACAGCCGCACCCCCAATGCGCAGAGCTGCGCTGAAGTACCAAGGACCATTCGTGAGCGAGACGGCACTGAGCCCACTGCCCGATCGACCACGTCCCAGTGACGAGGCCGATGTCATCGTCGTCGGAGCCGGACCCTCGGGCTCCACGACCGCCTACCACCTGGCCCAAGCGGGACTCGATGTCCTGTTGCTGGAGAAGACCGCGTTCCCCCGGGAGAAAGTGTGTGGCGACGGGCTCACCCCGCGCGCGGTCAAGCAGCTCACGGCCATGGGGATCAGCTTCGAGGACAAGGGCTGGATCTACAATCATGGCCTGCGCATCGTCGGTGGCGGTGTGCGTCTGGAGCTTCCTTGGCCGGATCTGACCGAGTACCCGGGATTCGGCCTGGTGCGCACCCGTTACGACTTCGACCAGATCCTCGCCGACCAGGCGACCCGCGCCGGGGCGCGGCTGGTCGAGCGCACCAACGTCCGCGCGCCGATCATCGATCCGCGGAGCAACCGCATCACCGGGGTCACGGCCAAGGGCCCCGGTGGCGAGCCGGTCAGCTACAGCGCGCCGCTGGTCATCGCCGCAGATGGCAACTCCTCGCGGCTTTCAGTGGCGATGGGGATCCGCAAGCGCGACGACCGCCCTATGGGCGTGGCCGTGCGGACCTACTTCGAGAGCCCGCGGCACAACGACGACTACCTGGAGTCCTGGCTGGAGCTCTGGGACCGCAGCGGTGAGAAGGACGTCCTGCTGCCCGGGTACGGCTGGGTGTTCGGGGTGGGCGACGGCACGAGCAACGTCGGGCTGGGCATCCTGAACTCCACCTCGTCGTTCCGCGACGTCGACTACCGCAAGCTGCTGCGCCGCTGGACCGAGAGCATGCCCGAGGAATGGGGCTTCACCGCGGAGAACCAGCGCGGCACGGTCCGCGGAGCGGCGCTGCCCATGGGGTTCAACCGCACGCCGCATTACTCGCGCGGGCTGATGCTGGTCGGCGACGCCGGCGGGATGATCAACCCGTTCAACGGCGAAGGCATCGCCTACGCGATGGAGGCGGGACAGCTTGCCGCCGACGTGGTGACCCACGCGGCCGCGCGTCCCACCCAGCGCGAGCGCGAGCGTGTGCTGCTGAGCTATCCGCGGATCCTGTCCGACGTGTACGGCGGTTACTACACGCTGGGCCGCGTGTTCGTGCGGATGATCGGCAACCCGGAGTTCATGAAGTACGCGACCCGGTACGGGCTGCCGCAGCGGACCCTCATGATGTTCATGCTGAAGATGTTGGCCAACCTGACGGATCCGCGCGACGGCGACGCGATGGACCGTGTCATCAACGGCCTGTCCAAAATGGCCCCCGCGGCCTAGGTGACGTCGGAGGAACCGCACATCATGTCGATTCTCAACGATCGGCCGCCGCGTGTGAAACCGCTCACATGCGGCTGGGCCGCCGTGCGCACGTGCGCGGTGGCGCTGGCCGACGGCTTGGAGGGGAACGGTTAGCAATGGAGCTGTACGCACCCATCTTCGTGCTTGGCGGGATCGGGGCGGTGTTCGTCGTGGTCTCGATGGTCGTGGGCGCGATCGCCGGTCCCAAGCGCTACAACCGCGCCAAGCTGCAGGCCTACGAGTGCGGCATCGAGCCGACACCGCAGCCTGCCGGCGGCGGCCGCTTCACGATCAAGTACTACCTCACGGCGATGCTCTTCATCGTCTTCGACATCGAGATCATCTTCCTGTACCCGTGGGCGATCCACTTCGACGCGCTCGGGGTGTTTGGTCTGGTGGCGATGCTCCTCTTCCTGGTGAACGTGTCGATCGCCTACGCCTACGAGTGGCGCCGCGGGGGGTTGGAATGGGCCTGATCCGACGCAACGGGCGCGCGCGGCCCGGCGGGCACCCGCCACGAGTGCAGAGCAGCAACCGACCGCGATACCGGAAAGGGGGTTCGCCGGATGGGAGTTGAGGAGAAGCTGCCCAGCGGGATCCTGCTGTCTACCGTCGAGCAGGCGGCGGGCCTGGTCCGCAAGAGCTCGATGTGGCCCGCGACGTTCGGGCTGGCCTGCTGCGCCATCGAGATGATGTCCGTGGGCGGACCGCACTACGACCTCGCCAGGTTCGGCATGGAGAAGTTCGGCGCCACCCCGCGCCAGGCCGACCTGATGATCGTCGCCGGGCGGGTGAGCCAGAAGATGGCGCCCGTCCTCCGGCAGATCTACGACCAGATGCCCGAGCCCAAGTGGGTCATCTCGATGGGGGTCTGCGCCTCCAGTGGTGGCATGTTCAACAACTACGCGATCGTGCAGGGCGTCGACCACGTGGTCCCGGTGGACATGTACCTCCCTGGCTGCCCGCCGCGGCCCGAGATGCTCATGGACGCCGTCCTCAAGCTGCACGACCAGGTGCAGAACACCAAGCTGGGCGCGCACCGTCAAGACCAGCTTGAGGAGGAGGAACAGCGCAGGCTCCGTCGCAGCCTGCCCCTGATCGAACAGGAGGCGACTTCATGAGCAACGAAGATCATGAAGGTGAGCCTACCCTAAACGGCGACCAGAATCTGCCCGCCCGAGCGGGTGAAGAGCGTCTCAGCTCGCCGGTCGCCCGTACCGGCATGTTCGGTGCCAATACAACCGGGGACACCTCCGGATACGGCCGGCTGCTCGTCCGGCGCCCGCCACCGCAGGTCTCCGAGCGTCCGTTCACCGACCCCGACGACCCGCGTACCGCTCGGTTCGACGAGATCGCCGACGCTTTGGAGACGGCGCTCGGCCAAGGGCCGGCCGACTTCGGCACCGCCATCGAGCGGGTCGTGGTGGACCGGGGGGAACTCACCTTCCACGTCCGGCGGGAGCACCTGGTGGAGGTGGCCCGCCGGCTGCGGGACGACCCCGCTCTCCGGTTCGAGCTGTGCCTCGGGGTGTCGGGCGTGCACTACCCGGACGACACCGGCCGGGAACTGCACGCCGCCTACTGGATGCGCTCGATCACGCACAACAACGAGCTGCGGCTGGAGGCGAGCTGCCCCGACGCCGACCCGCACATCCCCTCGATCGTGGACGTCTACCCCACGAACGACTGGCACGAGCGCGAGGCCTACGACTTCTTCGGGATCGTCTTCGACGGGCATCCGTCCCTGACCCGGATCGAGATGCCCGACGACTGGCTCGGTCATCCCCAGCGCAAGGACTACCCGCTCGGCGGAATCCCGGTGGAGTACCGCGGCGCGACCATTCCGCCGCCCGACGAGCGGAGGTCCTACACGTGAGCGAGCTGGGAAGGAGGGGAGCGCGATCATGAGCACGAACGTGACCGAGGACTATATCGACGCTTCGGGTGGTGACTGGGAGGAGGTCATCGCCGCGGCGCAGGAAAGCGGCGCCGAGCGACTCGTAGTGAACATGGGGCCGCAGCACCCCTCCACGCACGGCGTTCTGCGGCTCATCCTGACGCTCGACGGTGAGACGGTGACCGACGCCCGGGTGGGTATCGGGTACCTGCACACCGGCATCGAGAAGAACATGGAGTTCCGGACGTGGACCCAGGGGACCACGTTCGTGACCCGCATGGACTACCTCACGCCGATCTTCAACGAGACCGCCTACTGCCTGGCGGTGGAGAAGCTACTCGGCATCACCGACGAGGTCCCCGACCGGGCCAACGTCATCCGGGTGCTGATGATGGAGCTCAACCGGATGTCCTCGCACTTCGTGGCGATGGCGACGTTCGGCATGGAGCTCGGCGCGACCACGATCATGACGAACGGCTTCCGCGAGCGCGAGATGGTCCTCGACATCTTCGAGCTGATCACCGGCCTGCGGATGAACCACGGTTACGTCCGGCCCGGCGGTGTCGCCCAGGACCTCCCCAATGGGGCGACCGGGAAGATCCGGGAGCTGCTCAAGGAGATGCCCAAGCGCATCACGATCCTGCGCAAGCTCCTGGACGCCAACCCGCTCTACCTCGCCCGTACGCGCGACGTCGCCTACCTGGACCTGGCCGGGTGCATGTCGCTGGGCGTGACCGGCCCACTGCTGCGCGCCTCGGGTCTGGGCTGGGACCTGCGCAAGGCCAAGCCGTACTGCGGCTACGAGAACTACGAGTTCGACGTCCCGGTCTCCGACGGCTGCGACGTCTACGCCCGCTACCGGGTGCGGGTGGCCGAGCTGGAGCAGAGCCTGCGCATCATCGAGCAGTGCCTGGACCGGCTGGAGCCCGGGCCGGTAATGGTGGACGACCCCAAGATCGGGTGGCCGGCCCAGCTCAGCCTCGGCCCCGACGGACTGGGCAACTCGCCCGATCACATCGCGCACATCATGAGCGGCTCCATGGAGGCGCTGATCCACCACTTCAAGATCGTCACGGAGGGGTTCCGGGTACCCGAGGGCCAGGCCTACTCGGCGGTGGAGAGCGCCAAGGGCGAGCTCGGCTGCCATGCCGTCAGCGGCGGCGGGACACGTCCGCACCGGGCGCACTTCCGCGACCCCTCCTTTGTCCACCTGCAGGCGGTGGCGGCCATGTGCGAGGGCGGATCGGTGGCGGACGTCATCGCCGCGGTGGCAAGCATCGACCCCGTGATGGGAGGGGTGGACCGGTGAGCACGAGCAAGACGTTCCCCGACGAGGTCAAGGCCCGACTGGAGGTCGACGCCAAGGAGATCATCGCCCGGTACCCGCAGTCGCGCTCCGCGCTGCTTCCGCTGCTGCACCTGGTGCAGGCCGCGGAGGGCTACGTGAGCTCCGCGGGCATCGCGTTCTGCGCCGAGCAGCTCGGGCTCACCAAGGCCGAGGTCACTGCCGTGGCCACCTTCTACACCATGTACAAGCGGCGCCCGGTGGGCGACTACCACGTGGGCGTCTGCACAAACACGCTGTGCGCGGTCATGGGCGGCGACGAGATCTTCGAGACGCTCAAGGAGCACCTGGAGGTCGGCAACAACGAGGCGACCGAGGACGGCAGGGTCTCGCTGGAGCACGTCGAGTGCAACGCGGCCTGCGACTTCGCGCCGGTGGTCATGGTCAACTGGGAGTTCTTCGACAGCCAGACCCCGGAGTCCGCGAAGCAGCTCGTGGACGACCTGCGCCTGGGCAACGACGTCCGGCCGACCCGCGGACCCGACAGCCTGTGCACCTTCAAGCAGGCGTCCCGGCTGCTGGCCGGGTTCGCCGACGACCACGCCACCGAGGGCCCGCAGGCGGCCGGCCCGTCGCTCGTCGGGCTGGAGCTGGCCCGCGAGCGCGGCTGGGCGGCGCCCGATCCGAACAACCTGCCGCCCGCACCGGCTCTCGACGAGGGTGAAGGGGGAGCGAAATGACCACGGACGCGCACCCGGCGACGACACTGACCCCGGTGCTGTCGCGGAACTGGGACCGCCCCGACTCGTTCACGCTCGCCGGGTACCGGGAAACCGGCGGCTACGAGGCGCTGCGCAAGGCGCTCACCATGGAGCCGGCCAGCCTGGTCGACCTGGTGAAGTCCTCGGGCCTGCGCGGACGCGGCGGCGCGGGCTTCCCCACCGGAATGAAGTGGAGCTTCCTGCCCGCGGACAACCCGAAGCCGCGGTACCTCGTGGTGAACGCCGACGAGTCCGAGCCGGGAACCTGCAAGGACATCCCGCTCATGCTGGCCGACCCGCACTCGCTGATCGAGGGCGTCGTGATCTCGGCGTACGCGATCCGCAGCGCGCAGGCGTTCATCTACGTGCGCGGCGAGGTGCTGCACGTGATCCGGCGGCTCAAGCACGCGGTGGCCGAGGCCTACGACGCCGGACTGCTCGGCCGGAACATCCTGGGGAGCGGCTTCGACCTGGACGTGGTGGTGCACGCCGGCGCGGGCGCCTACATCTGCGGCGAGGAGACCGCGCTGCTGGACTCCCTGGAGGGGTACCGCGGGCAGCCCCGCCTCAAGCCGCCGTTCCCGGCGGTCTCGGGGCTCTACGCCTCGCCGACCGTGGTGAACAACGTCGAGTCGATCGCCAGCGTGCCGAGCATCGTCGCCAACGGCATCGAGTGGTTCACCGCCATGGGCACCGAGAAGTCCGCCGGGTTCGGGTTCTTCTCGCTCTCGGGGCACGTCGCCCGGCCGGGCCAGTACGAGGCCCCGCTCGGCGTCACGCTGCGCGAGCTGCTGGACATGGCCGGCGGGATCCGGGCCGGGCACGAGCTCAAGTTCTGGACCCCGGGCGGCTCCTCGACACCGATCCTCACCGAGGAGCACCTCGACACCCCGCTGGACTTCGAGTCGGTCGGCGCGGCCGGATCGATGCTGGGGACCCGGGCCCTGCAGGTCTTCGACGAGACCACCTGCGTTGTCCGTGCCGTCGGTCGCTGGATCGCGTTCTACGCGCACGAGTCGTGCGGCAAGTGCACGCCGTGCCGCGAGGGCAACTTCTGGATGGTGCAGGTGCTCGACCGGCTGGAGAACGGCACGGGCACCGAGGAGGACCTGGACAAGCTCCTGGACATCTGCGACAACCTGCTCGGCCGGGCGTTCTGCGCCCTGGGCGACGGCGCGGCCAGCCCGGTGATGTCCTCCATCCAGCACTTCCGCCAGGAGTACATCGACCACGTCGAGCAGGGCGGATGCCCCTTCGACCACCGCAAGTCGACCGTGTGGGGAGCCGACTCATGAACCGGCCCGCGGACCGGGCGAGCGCCCGCAAGCCGAACCGGACACGGGAGGGCGAGAATTGACCGTCACGACGAACACGGCGACCGGCGGCACTCCGGCCGTGCCGCCCGAGGACCTTGTCACCGTCACCATTGACGGGTTCCAGATCGAGGTCCCGAAGGGGACTCTGGTCATCAGGGCCGCGGAGCTGCTGGGCATCGAGATTCCCCGCTTCTGCGACCACCCGCTGCTGGACCCCGTTGGCGCGTGCCGGCAGTGCATGGTGGAGATCCCCGATGCCGGCAACGGCCGTGCGATGCCCAAGCCGCAGGCGTCCTGCACCATCACCGTCATGGACGGCATGGTCATCAACACCCAGTTGACCTCCCCTGTGGCGGAGAAGGCGCAGCGCGGGATGATGGAGTTCCTGCTCATCAACCACCCGCTGGACTGCCCCATCTGCGACAAGGGCGGCGAGTGCCCTCTGCAGAACCAGGCGATGAGCGCCGGCCAGGGTGAGACCCGCTTCACCGACACCAAGCGGACGTTCCCCAAGCCGATCCCGCTGTCGACCGGCATCCTGCTGGACCGCGAGCGCTGCATCCAGTGCGCGCGTTGTACCCGGTTCTCCGCCCAGATCGCGGGCGACCCGTTCATCGAGCTCCTGGAGCGCGGCGCGGAGGAGCAGGTCGGCATCGCCGACGGCGAGCCCTTCCAGTCCTACTTCTCGGGCAACACCGTGCAGATCTGCCCGGTGGGCGCGCTCACCGGCACCGCGTACCGGTTCCGCTCGCGCCCGTTCGACCTCGTCAGCACGCCGAGCGTGTGCGAGCACTGCGCGGCCGGGTGCGCCCAGCGTACGGATCACCGCCGCGGTAAGGTCACCCGGCGGCTGGCCGGGGACGACCCGCAGGTCAATGAAGAGTGGAACTGCGACAAGGGCCGGTGGGCGTTCACCTACGCCACCCGCTCGGACCGCCTCAAGCAGCCACTCGTCCGCGACGACGAGAGCCGCGCGCTGGAGGTGGCCTCGTGGCCGGAGGCGCTGACCCTGGCGGCGCAGGGGCTCGACCGGGCGCGCCGGAAGGGCCGGGTCGGTGTGCTCACCGGTGGCCGGCTCACCCTTGAGGACGCCTACGCCTACGCCAAGTTCGCCCGGGTGGCCCTGGGCAGCAACGACATCGACATGCGGGCCCGCGCCCACTCCCAGGAGGAGGCCGAGTTCCTGGCCTCCCGGGTGGCCGGTACCGGCATCGACGTGTGCTACGAGGATCTGGAGAAAGCGCCGGCGGTGCTGCTCGCCGGGTTCGAGCCCGAGGACGAGTCGCCGGTGGTGTTCCTGCGGCTCCGCAAGGGTGCGCGCAAGAACGGGGTTCCGGTCTACGCGATCGCCCCGTACGCGAGCCGGGGGCTGGACAAGGCGGACGGGACGCTCATCCCCACCGTGCCGGGCGACGAGACCCGCGTGCTCTCCGCTCTCGGCGACGTCCACCCGGAGGCCATGGAGGCGCTGCGTACTACCGGTGCCATCATCCTGGCCGGTGAGCGGCTCGCGGAAACTCCGGGGGCGCTGTCTTCGGTGGCCCGGCTGGCCGACCGCACGGGTGCCCGCCTCGCGTGGGTGCCGCGCCGGGCCGGGGAGCGCGGCGCGGTCGAGGCCGGGGCACTGCCCACCCTGCTGCCCGGCGGGCGACCGGTGTCCGACGCGACCGCCCGCGCGGAGGTGGCGCGGGCCTGGTCGACCAGCGCGCTGCCCGACGCGGAGGGGCGCGACACCGGCGAGATCCTCGCCGCCGCTGCGGCCGGCGAGCTGGAAGGGCTGGTCGTGGCCGGGGTCGACCTCGACGACCTGCCCGATCCCGATGGAGCGCGCGCGGCACTGGCCAAAGTGCCCTTCATCGTGAGCCTGGAGCTGCGGGCGAGCAACGTCACCGACCGCTCGGACGTGGTCTTCCCGGTGGCCGCGGTCGCGGAGAAGGCCGGGACCTTCGTGGACTGGGAGGGACGCGAGCGCCCCTTCGGCAACGCACTGAAGATCCAGGGCGTTCTCTCCGATCTCCGGGTGCTCGGGTCGATCGCCGACGAGATGGACGTCCACCTCGGCCTGCCCGATGCCGACACCGCGCGCGACGAGTTCGTCCGCCTCGGCGGTTGGGCCGGTGAGCGGTGCCCGGACCCGATCACCCGGCCCGCTACGCCCCGCCCTGAGCTCCGCGGCGACCAGGCGGTACTGGCCACCTGGAAGCAGTTGCTGGGTCGGGGCCGCATGGAGGACGGCGAGCCCTACCTCGCCGGCACCGCCCGGCCCGCCACCGCGCGGGTCTCGGCCGCCACGGCGGCCGCCATCGGGCTCGCGGACGGCGGATCGCTGGCGGTCACCGGCGAGCGGGGCACGGTCACCGTGTCAGCGGACATCACCGAGATGCCCGACGGGGTGGTGTGGCTGCCCGCCAACGCCCAGGAGTGCGACGTCGGGCGGGACCTGGGCGCCGCCTCCGGATCCATCGTGTCGCTGGCGACGAGTGCTGGGAGCGAGAAGTGACCCCCACAGCCCTGGAACCCGCGGAAGGCGGCCTCCTCCTGGCCGCCGAGGAGTCGCTTGAGGCGTTCGGCCACGACCCGTGGTGGGTGACGCTGATCAAGGCGGTCGTCATCTTCGTTTTCCTGATGGTCTGCGTGCTGATGATGATCATGGCCGACCGCAAGGTCATGGGCCGGATGCAGATGCGCCCCGGCCCCAACCGGTTCGGCCCGTGGGGTCTGCTGCAGTCGCTGGCCGACGGCGTGAAGCTGTCCCTCAAGGAGGACCTCATCCCTCGGGGCGTGGACCGCACGCTCTACATCGCGGCCCCGATGATCGCCGCGGTCCCCGCGTTCATGACGTTCTCGGTGATCCCGATCGGTCCCGAGGTAGAGATCTTCGGGCTGGTAACACCGCTGCAACTGACCGATCTCCCGGTCGCCGGGCTGATGGTGCTGGCCGCGGCCGCCATGGGGGTCTACGGCATCGTGCTCGGCGGGTGGGCCTCGCAGTCGCCCTACGCCCTGCTCGGCGGGCTGCGCGCCTCAGCGCAGGTGATCAGCTACGAGATCGCCATGGCGATGTCCTTCGTCGCGGTGTTCATGTACTCCGGGACGCTGACCACATCGGGGATCGTCGAGGCGCAGCAGTCCGTCTGGTTCGCGCTCATCCTCTTCCCCTCGTTCGCGGTCTACCTGGTCACGATGATCGGGGAGACGAACCGGCTGCCGTTCGACCTCGCCGAGGGCGAGGGGGAGCTCGTCGGCGGGTTCATGACCGAGTACGGGTCCATGAAGTACACCATGTTCTTCCTCGCCGAGTACGTGAACATGGTGACCGTCGCGGCCGTCTCGGTCACGTTCTTCCTCGGCGGCTACCACGCGCCACCCCCGATCACCATGGTCTGGGAGGGCGCCAACGCCGGCGCGTGGCCGGCCCTGTGGTGGCTGGTCAAGTTCATGGGCGTGATGTTCCTGTTCATCTGGGTGCGGGGCACCGTGCCCCGGATCCGCTACGACCAGCTCATGAGCCTCGGCTGGAAGGTCCTTATCCCGGTGCAGCTGGTGTGGATCACCGCCGTCGCGATCGTGCGGATGCTTGTCAACGAGGGGGCTCACCCCGCGGTGACCGGCGGAGTGGTCGTCGCGTTCTCGGTGCTGGTCATCGCCTCGATCTACGGGTGGAACCGCACTGTGCGGCGCCAGCGCGCCGCCGAGGCCGCGGAGCACGCCGAGGAGGTGCGGCGGATGCGCGAGAACCCCGCTTACGGCGGGTTCCCGGTTCCGCCCGCGAACGCGCCGCACTACGGCAGCAGCGTCCCCGCTGAGGAACCCCGAAACACCCCACCGGCCTCGACCGGCAAGCGTGAGGAGGTTACCGGTGCTTGAGTGGCTCAACCCCGTGAAGGGATTCGGCGTCACCTTCCACACCATGTTCAAGAAGGTGCCGACGATCGAGTACCCCGAAAAGCCGCGCGCCACGGCGCCGCGCTTCCACGGGCGGCACCAGTTGAACCGCTGGCCCGACGGCCTGGAGAAGTGCATCGGCTGCGAGCTGTGCGCCTGGGCGTGTCCGGCCGACGCGATCTACGTGGAGGGTGCCGACAACACCGAAGAGGAACGGTTCTCTCCGGGCGAGCGGTACGGGCGCGTCTACCAGATCAACTACCTGCGGTGCATCCTGTGCGGGCTCTGCGTCGAGGCGTGCCCCACACGCGCGCTGACGATGACGAACGAGTACGAGATCGCCGACGACAACCGGGAGAGCCTGATCTGGACCAAGGAGCAGTTGCTCGCCCCGTTGCGCGAGGGCATGGAGGACCCGCCGCACCCGATGCGGCTCGGCGAGACCGAAGAGGACTACTACCGGCTGGGCCGTGGCACCGGCCGGTCAGCGGAGAGTGACAGCGAGGCGGTTCAGTGACCGCGCATCCCCTACAAGCGACAACTCTGGCGGCCTCCACCGTCTCCGGTGCGGAAGGTATGGCCTTCTGGGTCATCGGCACCGTGGTGGTGCTCGGCGCGATCGGCGTCGTGCTCAGCCGCAAGGCCGTGCA
This sequence comes from Lipingzhangella halophila, assembly GCF_014203805.1. Classification (GTDB taxonomy): domain Bacteria; phylum Actinomycetota; class Actinomycetes; order Streptosporangiales; family Streptosporangiaceae; genus Lipingzhangella; species Lipingzhangella halophila. The sequence continues at coordinate 120,937 of NZ_JACHJT010000001.1, forward strand.
CTCGGCGGTCATGATGGCGATCGTCATGCTGGGGCTGGCCGTGTTCTACGGCATGAACCAGGCCCCGTTCCTGATGGTCGTGCAGATCGTCGTCTACACCGGCGCCGTGCTGATGCTGTTCCTGTTCGTGCTGATGCTGGTCGGGGTCAGCTCCGCCGACTCCCTGGTCGAGACGCTCCGCGGGCAGCGCGTGCTGACCGCGGTAGTCGCGGTCGGCTTCGTGTTGGCGCTCGTGTCGGGCCTGGGCCGTATCGCCGTGAGCGACTTGAGAAGCCTGGACGACGGCGTGACCGCGGCGGGCGGCAACGTCCCGTGGATCGCGAGCGAGGTCGTCTTCCGCTACGTCATCGCTTTCGAGGCCACCGGCGCGCTGCTGATCACGTCGGTCCTGGGGGCCCTGGTGCTGGCGCACTCCGCCCGGATCAAACGGCCCCGCACCCAGAAGGTGCTCTCACGGGAGCGGATCCGCGGCGACCACCCCACCCCGCTGCCCGGCCCCGGCACCTACGCCCGGCACAACGCGATCGACATGCCGGCGCTGCTCCCCGACGGATCGGTTTCCCGGCTGTCGCTCAACGCGGTGCTCACCGCGCGCGATCCCGAACTGCAGTCGGACGTCCCACGCGACGTCCAGCTCGGCGAGGCCGCGGTGCCCGCCCCCGGGAGCGCGTCCGACTCCGCGTGGTCCAAGGAGGCGCACGCCGAGGACGAGCGACCACCGGGGCGTGACGCCGCGGACGACGAGGACGAGACCGACGGAGGGGAGGATGGGCCCTCATGGACCCGATGAACTACATCCTGCTCGCGTCGGTCCTGTTCACCATTGGTGCCGCCGGCGTGCTGGTACGCCGTAACGCGATCATCGTCTTCATGTGCGTCGAGCTGATGCTCAACGCGTGCAATCTGGTGTTCGTCGCCTTCGCTCGAATGCACGGGGACATCGAAGGCCAGGTGATCGCGTTCTTCGTGATGATCGTGGCCGCGGCTGAGGTCGTCGTGGGACTGGCGATCATCATGCAGATCTTCCGGACCCGCAGGTCGGCGTCGGTGGATGATGCCAACCTGCTCAAGCACTAGAAGGCGACGTGGCTGTGTTTTCGGTGACGAATGACCTACACCTCGCCGCGCCTCCCGCGGCCGCCGCGGAGGCCAGCGGTGCGATCCTGCCCAATGCCTGGCTGCTGATCGCGCTCCCCCTCGTGGGTGCCGCCATCCTGCTTCTCGGCGGCCGGCGCACAGACGGCTGGGGCCACTGGCTCGCCGTGCTGCTCCCGCTGGGGAGCTTCGGATGGGCGGCCCTCACGCTCGTCGAGCTGCTCGGCATGGACCCGCACGACCGGAGCATCCCGGTCACGGTCTACACGTGGTTCTCCGCCGGAGAGCTCACGGCCGACGTGGGGCTGCTCATCGACCCCTTGTCGATTACCTTCGTGCTGCTCATCACCGGTGTCGGCTCGCTGATCCACATCTACTCGATGGGCTACATGGAGCACGACCCGGGGAGGCGGCGGTTCTTCGCCTACCTGAACCTGTTCGTCGCGGCCATGCTGGTGCTGGTCCTGGCGGACAACTTCGTGCTGCTGTTCCTGGGCTGGGAGGGAGTCGGCCTGGCCTCCTACCTCCTCATCGGGTTCTGGCAGTACAAGCCGTCGGCGGCGGTGGCGGCCAAGAAGGCGTTCCTGATCAACCGGGTCGGTGACCTGGGGCTGCTGATCGCGATCATGATCATGTTCAGCATGTTCGGAACGGTCGCCTTCAGCGGGGTCTTCGGGGCCTCCGAGGAGGCCGGCCAAGGAGCGCTGACCGCGATCGGCCTGCTGATCCTGCTGGGCGCGTGCGGGAAGTCCGCGCAGCTGCCGCTGCAGGCGTGGCTGCTGGACGCCATGGAGGGCCCGACCCCGGTCTCGGCGCTGATCCACGCGGCGACCATGGTCACCGCCGGTGTCTACCTGATCGTGCGCACCGGCCCGATCTTCGAGGCCGCGCCCGCCGCGCAGCTCACCGTCGCCATCGTGGGCGCGGCGACGCTGCTCGCCGGCGCGGTCATCGGCTGCGCCAAGGACGACATCAAGAAGGCGCTGGCCGGGTCGACGATGAGCCAGATCGGCTACATGATGCTGGCCGCCGGCCTCGGTCCCATCGGCTACGCCGCCGCGATCGCCCACCTGGTCACGCACGGCTTCTTCAAGGCCGGGCTGTTCCTCGGCGCCGGGTCGGTGATGCACGGCATGCACGACGAGGTGAACATGCGCAGGTACGGCGGGCTGCGGGCGGCCATGCCGGTCACCTTCGCCACGTTCGGCCTGGGCTACCTCTCCATCATCGGGGTCCCGTTCCTGTCGGGGTGGTGGACCAAGGAGAGCATCATCACGGCGGCGTTCGACTACGGGGGCCTCACGGGGCAGCTTCTCGGCGGGGCGACGCTGCTGGGCGCCGGGCTGACCGCGTTCTACATGTCGCGGATCATGTTCCTGACATTCTTCGGCGAGAAGCGCTGGGCCGAGGACGCGCACCCGCACGAGTCGCCGGCCTCCATGACCATCCCGATGGTCATCCTGGCGGTCGGCTCGGTGGCGCTGGGCGCGTTCCTGGTGTTCGGGTACCGGTTCGCCGAGTTCCTTTCCCCGGTCGTGCACCACGAGGAGCACCACTTCGACCTCGCGCACATGCTCACCGCCCCGCCCTCGCTGGCCGCGATCGGGGTGCTGGTCGTGGGGGTCGCCATCGCGTGGCTGCGCTACGGCCGGGCCGCGGTGTCCGAGACCACGCCCAAGGGCAGTTTTGTCACGGTGGCCGCCCGCAACGAGCTGTACGGCAACACCATCAACGAGGAGCTGTTCATGCGCCCAGGCCAGGCGCTCACGCGCGCCATGGTCGCCGTCGACGACAAGGTGGTCGACGGCGCGGTCAACGGGGTGGGCACCGGCACGCAGGACGGGTCGCTGCGCCTGCGCGGGTTGCAGACCGGATTCGCCCGGACCTACGCGCTGACGATGCTGTTCGGCGCGGCGATCGTCGTCGCCATTCTGGTGGTGAGGTTCTAGATGAACATCCCCTGGCTCACACTCGCCATCGCGCTCCCCGCCATCGGGGCGCTTGTCGTCGCGCTGCTCCCGCCCGGCCGCAGCGAGCTTGTCAAACGGCTGACACTCGGGGTCAGCCTGGGCACGCTGCTGCTCGTCGGCGCCATGGCGCTGCGCTTCGACCCGGGAAGCGCCGCACGGCTGCAGTTCGAAGAGATCTACCCGTGGATCCCGCGGTTCGGTGTCAGCATCGCCCTCGGGGTCGACGGCATCGCGCTGGTGCTGATCCTGCTGTCCGCGGTGCTGGTGCCCCTGGTGGTACTGGCCGCGTGGCGGGAGAACGAGGAGACCGGCGACGACGGAAAGGGCTACTTCGCGCTGATCCTCGCCCTTGAGGCGATGATGATCGGGGTCTTCGCGGCCACCGACGTCTTCCTGTTCTACGTCCTCTTCGAGGCGATGCTGATCCCGGTCTACTTCATGATCGGGCGCTACGGGCACGGTCCGAACCGCCGGCGCGCGGCGATCAAGTTCCTGCTGTTCAGCCTGTTCGGCGGGCTGCTGATGCTGGTCGCCGTGATCGGCGTGTACGTCCTCGGCGGCACGTTCCTCTGGGCCGACCTGGTCGGTCCCGATGGCGGTCTCGCCGGAGTGGACGCCACGGCGGCGCGCTGGCTGTTCCTCGGCTTCTTCATCGCGTTCGCGATCAAGGCACCGATGTGGCCGGTGCACACCTGGCTGCCCTCGGCCGCGGGGTCGTCGCGTCCGGGAACCGCGGTGCTGCTGGTGGGCGTCCTGGACAAGGTCGGCACGTACGGCATGCTGCGGTACTGCCTGGAGCTGTTCCCCGAGGCCGCGCACTGGTTCGTCTGGCCGGTGGTGGTGCTCAGCCTCGTCAGCATCGTCTACGGGGCGATCCTGGCGATCGGGCAGAGCGACATGCTGCGCCTCATCGCCTACACCTCGCTGTCCCACTTCGGCTTCATCACCCTGGGCATCTTCGCGATGACCTCGCAGAGCCAGGCGGGCGCGGCGCTGTACATGGTGAACCACGGCTTCGCGACCGGTGCGCTGTTCCTCATCGTGGGCTTCCTGATCGCCCGCCAGGGGTCGACCCTGATCGCCGACTACGGCGGCGTGCAGAAGGTCGCCCCGAAGCTCGCCGGGGCGTTCCTGGTGGCCGGCCTGGCGGGATTGTCCCTTCCCGGCCTCGCCCCGTTCGTCAGCGAGTTCCTGGTGTTCGTCGGTACCTACGCGTTCCACCCGGTCCCCGCGATTATCGCGGGCGCGGGTGTCGTGCTGGCCGCGCTCTACATCCTGTGGATGTACCAGCGCACCATGACCGGCCCGGCCCCCGAGAAGTTCGGGGAGTCCTCCGGGTTGTCCGACCTGTCCGGACGCGAGGCATGGGCGGTCGGCCCGCTCATCGCGCTGATCCTGCTCTTCGGCGTGCAGCCGCAGCCGTTGCTGGACGTCATCAACCCTGCTGTGGAACAGACCATGCACCAGATCGACGCCACCGACCCTGAACCGGTGATCGGCTCGGCCGATCAGTCCGCCGACGGGCAGGAAGGAGCGAGCGAGTGATCTCCCTGACCGACTCGGTATCCGCGGCGGCGGTCGCCTCGCCCCTCATCACCGAGCAACCGCCCGCTATCGACTACGCGCTGCTCTCCCCGATGCTGGTGATCTTCGCGGCGGGTGTGGTCGCCGTGCTGATCGAAGCGTTCGCCCCCGCGGCGCGGCGGCACTCGGTTCAGCTCGGGCTGGCGCTCGCGTCGGTGCTGGGCGCGTTCGTGCTCACCGTGCTCCAGGTGGGGGCCATGCCCGACGCCGAGCCGGGCATGGCGCCCGAGGAGGTCGCCGGGGTGACAACGGCGCTGAACAGCGTCGCGATCGACCGGCCGACCCTGTTCCTGCAGGGCACAATCCTGGTGCTGTCGTTCATCAGCCTGCTGCTGATCGCGGAGCGGCGCACCGGCGAGAGCGCGTTCGCCGCGCAGGCGGCCACGGTTCCGGGCAGCGAGGAGGAGCGCTCGCACGTGCTGGCGGGCTCGCGGCACACCGAGGTCTACCCCCTGGTGCTGTTCGCGTTGCTGGGCATGCTGCTCTTCCCCGCGTCCAACGACTTCCTGACGATGTTCGTGGCGCTGGAGGTGATGAGCCTCCCGCTGTACCTGCTGTGCGGGCTGGCGCGCCGCCGGCGGCTGTTCTCCCAGGAGGCGGGGGTCAAGTACTTCCTGCTCGGGGCGTTCTCCTCGGCGTTCTTCCTGTTCGGTATCGCCCTGGTGTACGGCTACGCGGGGTCGGTCAACTTCGCCGACATCCACGAGGCGATCGGCACGGGCGGATCCCCGCTCTTCGTTGGCGGAACCGCCACGCCGCTGCTGCTGGTCGGCATCGCCATGATCGGGGTGGGCCTGCTGTTCAAGATCGGCGCGGTGCCGTTCCACAACTGGAAGCCCGACGTGTACCAGGGCGCGCCCACGCCCATCACGGCGCTCATGGCGTCCAGCGTCCTGGTCGCCGCCTTCGGCGCACTGCTGCGGGTCTTCTTCATGGCCTTCGGAGCGTCGGTGGACGAGTGGCGTCCGATGCTCTGGGTGGTGGCGATCCTCACGATGGTGCTGGCCGCGGTGGTCGCCGTGACCCAGCGCGACATCAAGCGGCTGCTGGCCTACTCCTCGGTGGTGCACGCCGGGTTCGTGCTGACCGCGGTCGTCGCCGCGACCCCGGACGGCCTGGCTGGCGCGATGTTCTACCTGGCTGCCTACGGGTTCACCACTATCGGTGCGTTCGCCGTGGTCACCCTGGTCCGGACGCACGAGAACGGCCCGGAGGCGGCGGACATCTCGCAGTGGGCCGGTCTCGGCCGGACCTCGCCGCTGCTGGCGGGGTCGCTGGCGCTGTTCCTGCTCGCGTTCGCCGGTATCCCGCTCACCAGCGGGTTCATCGGCAAGTTCGCGGTGTTCCAGGCGGCGGTGTCGGCCGGCGCGACCCCGCTCGTCGTGGTCGGTGTGCTGAGCAGCGCGGTGACGGCGTTCTTCTACGTCCGCATCATCGTGCAGATGTACTTCAGAGAGCCCGAGGGGTCCGGCCCGTCGGTCATCCGGGCCGGCGCGGTGACCGGTTCGGTGATCGGTGTCGGTGTCGCGGCTACCCTTTTCCTCGGGGTCTACCCCACCCCCGTACTGGACACGTTGCTTCCGCAGCCGGTGCAGGCGGCGGTGGAACCGGGTACGGCCACCGAAGACGGCTTCACCCGGTAGCCGTAAGCTCCTGTGTGGGGGCCTTTGGCAGTGGTACCGGGGTCAGATAGCTTGGCTACCCGGTTTGTGTTCATTTTTCAGTGCGCGCGATGCTCCCGCGGTACCCGTTGCGGGGGCATCGCGCGCCAGTTGACATGTGGAGCTTTCAGGTGAGCGGTGCTGTCCCGAGCGGTTTCCTCGCTCTGCCGAGTGTCGACGCGACCCTCGCCCGGGAGATCCAGGATGAGCTGGAAAACGTCGAGGAGGTGCTCAAGAGTACGGTCGAGGCCAGTGACCCTATGCTGTCCCAGTCCGCGAACCACCTGCTGTCGGCGGGGGGCAAGCGGTTCCGGGCCACGTTGGTGTTGCTCGCGTCCCGGTTCGGCGATCCCACCGCCGAGGAGCTGGTCCCGGCGGCGGCCGTGGTGGAGCTCACACACGTCGCCACCCTGTACCACGACGACGTGATGGACGAGGCCGAGCTGCGCCGCGGCGAGTACAGCGCCAACCAGCGCTGGGGAAACAGCATCGCCATCCTCACCGGCGACTTCGTCTTCGCGCGCGCCTCCGAGATGCTCGCCGACCTCGGGGTCGAGGCCGTGCGGCTGCAGGCGCAGACGTTCGGCCGCCTGGTGCAGGGGCAGGTACTGGAGACTTCGGGGCCGCGCGGCGACACCGACCCGCTCACGCACTACCTTCAGGTCATCGCGGACAAGACCGCGTCGCTGATCGCGTCCTCCGCCCGGTTCGGAGCGATGTTCGGCCGGGCCGATTCCGGGGTCATCGAAACCGTCACGCGGGCGTGCGAGGCACTGGGCATGGCGTTCCAGCTCTCCGACGACATTCTGGACGTCGCCGGTAGTTCCGAGGAGTCGGGGAAGGCACCCGGGACCGACCTGCGCGAGGGTGTGCTGACCCTGCCGATGTTCTACGCGCAGCGAAGCACCTCCCCCGAGGACAAGGGGTTGCAGGAGCTGCTGGGACGTCCGCTCGACGCCGACGAGGCCGGCGACGCGCTGCGCCTGCTGCGCGCGCACCCCGCCATGGAACTGGCGCGCGCCGACCTGCGCGCCTGGGCCGACAAAGCGCGCGCCGAGTTCGCCACCCTGCCCGATGTCCCGCCGCGGTGGGCGTTCGAGGCGCTCTGCGACTTCGTGGTGGAGCGCACCACCTGACACCGCGGGCGCGCGCTCCACTGCCGTCCGCGCCCGCCTCCCCGTGTGCTCGAGCCCCCGACTGGCCGGAAAGCCGCGACGAGCTGGGGCGGCCGCCCGGAGCGTCGCGAGCTGGCACCGTGTACCCGCGCAGCGGCCACCGGTAGGACTCGCGCCCCGGCTGCGGGGCGTTCGAGTGGGCCACCGCGTTCCCCGGTGTAACCCGAGGGTTTGTTCTTCCTCTCGCTCAAGTAATGGCTGAGTGACACCGGACGGTTCGGGGAATCTGCTCTAGTATCACTGCGTTGTCAATCGACTTCGCAGTGTCTTTCGCCAATGGGGGTCGGCGATATTCGCGTGCGATACGGGGGAGAGTGAATCGCCGTGACGGCACAGATGGGCGCGCAGTACCTGATCGGGCACCGGTTGCTGGACCGGGATGGCAACAGTGTCGGCAAGATCGGGCAGGTGTTCTTCGACGACCAGACCGACCAGCCGAAATGGGTCACCGTTCGCACCGGCCTGCTCGGCACGAACGAGAACTTCGTGCCGTTGCGCGGCGCGGGCATGGCCGATGACGCACTACAGGCCGCGTACACGACCGAGGAGATCAAGGCGGCGCCGAGCTTCGCGATCGATGAGCATCTCTCGGTGCACCAGGAGGACATGATCTACCGCCACTACGGGCTCAGCCCCGAGGTTCCGGCGCCGCGGAGCGCGGAGGAGCAGCCTGCCCAACAGCGGGGCAGGCACGCGCGTAGCCAGTGGTCCGCCGACGCGCCCGGCACCGGCGACACCGCCCCAGTGGACACCGGGGAGCAGGTGCCGGAGCCGATCGAGCGCGTCTCGGTCGCGAACGTCGACGAGCACCGTTTCCGCGATGCCGGAGACGGCATCGAGCGCGAGGGAGTGCGGGTGCTCCGGCCGGGCGAAGGCGACCCGCCGGCCGCCTCCTAGCGCAGAACGGGGTTCTGCGGTGCGTACGGTGGCCCTCACTCCCAGGAGGGGCTGCCGGGCGCCGCGCGGTGACGGCGGATGAAGCGGGGACGGGTGGCGCGGATGTGTTCCCGCCCCGGCCCCGCCGGCCGGAGCGTCCACAGTGCGCGGCGCGGGACCGCGCGCGGATCAGGAGCGCTCGGGGTCGGGGCGCACGGTTGCCGCCGAAGCCCTTCTGGCGGCCGACCGGTCGCGGGTGTTGCGCACCAGGTCGGTGGCGAACACCAGCAGGGCGCTCCACACGACGGCGAACCCGATCCAGCGGCCGAGCGACATCTCCTCCCCGAAGACCTGCCACGCGATGACGAACTGCATCACCGGCACTGTGAACTGCAACAGGCCCAACACACTCAGCGGGAGCCGGGACACCGCGAAGCCGAAGCACAGCAAGGGAAGCGCGGTGACGGCGCCGGTGCCGATCAGGAGCAGAGTGTGGACCGGTGAGATCTGCCCGAAGGTGCCCGTACCCATGGCGTGCAGGAACAGCAGGTAGCCCAGAGCGGGCAGCAGCATCAGCAGCGTCTCGCTGGTCAGGCTTTCCAGCCCGTCGAGCCGGATGAACTTCTTGAACACGCCGTAGAGCGCGAAGCAGAGCGCCAGCCCGAGCGCCAACCACGGGGGAGAGCCGTAGTCGAAGGTGAGCACCCCCACTGCCACGCCGCCGAGCGCGACGGCGGTCCACTGCAAAGGGCGCAGCCGCTCACCGAATATGAGCACCCCGAACACTACGCTGACCAGCGGGTTGATGAAGTATCCCAGGGAAGCTTGGAGCGCGTTTCCGCTGTTCACCGTGTAGATGAAGATTCCCCAGTTCCCGGAGATCACCGTTGCCGCGCCGGCGACCAGCAGGAGCTGGCGTGGTGAGCGCACTATCCGCAGTAGCCACCGCCAGTGCCGCATCACCAGGAGGACGAGCAGCATTCCCGCCAGGGACCAGACCATGCGGTGGGCGAGGATCTCCACAGCGCCGGTCGAGGAGAGAAACGGCCAGTAGAGCGTGGAGAGCCCCCACAGAACGTAGGAACTCGCCCCGATCACCAGGCCCTTCGTGGAATCAGGCACGAGGACAGCTTAGGTAAAGATTCATCCCATGAATAGTTAATTGTGCTTACATCCTCTCTTAAGCACCGCCGAAGAGCCGGGCCCGGCACCGGCCCGCCCGGCACCAAGGACGACAGCTAGGCTGGAGGCATGTTCGGGAACACGATGACCATGGTCGACCCGGCCCGCGCGCTGCCGGGCCGCGACACCCCGATTCCGGCGCCGCCGCGCCACGAGGTGCTCGGCACCGCGATGACCCCGCCCTACCCCGAAGGCAGTGAGATCGCCGACTTCGGAATGGGCTGCTTCTGGGGCGTGGAACGCATGTTCTGGCGCCTGGGGGCCGAGAACGGGATCATCACCACGGCCGTCGGTTATGCCGGCGGCTACACCCCCAACCCCACCTACGAGGAGGTCTGCACCGGGCGTACCGGCCACACCGAGGCCGTCCGCGTGGTCTTCGACCCCACCAGGATCTCCTACACCGACCTGCTGAAGGTCTTCTGGGAAGGGCACGACCCCACCCAGGGCATGCGCCAGGGCAATGACGCCGGCACCCAGTACCGGTCGATGATCCTCTACCACAGCGACGAGCAGAAGTCCGCCGCCGAGCAGAGCCGCGAGCTTTTCCAGCCGGTTCTCACCCGCGCCGGCTACGGCACCATCACCACCGAGATCACTGCCGCGGGCCCCTTCTACTTCGCCGAGGGGTACCACCAGCAGTACCTCTCGGATGCCAAGAACCCGAACGGGTACTGCGGCGTAGACGGAACCGGCGCCGCCTGCCCGGTGGGTGTCGCCCGCGCCAAGGGGTAAGCCGGCCGAACGATCGGCGGATTGTGCGGGAATACCTTCGGTCCGCACCTCCCGGGATATAGCATTCATGCTATGTCTTGGGGTACGGTCGAGTTGGAACCGGAAGTTCGTACGTGGCTTGAGCAGTTGCCAACGGCGTGGTTTGCCAGGACGGCGTTCTATATCGACCTACTCGCTGAGCAGGGGCCGCTGCTGAGTGAGCCGTACACGAAGCAGTTGGACGGTAAGCTGCGCGAGCTGCGGTTCCATCTGGACCGGGACGCCGTCCGCATTTCGTACTGGATCGCTCCGGGTAGGCGGATCGTGCTGCTGACGGTGTTCTACAAGACGCGAACGCGGGAGCATCGCGAGATCGAGCGGGCGCGTCGGGCGTTGCGTCGGTGCGTCACAGAAGCGCACACCGTCGACGACAGAGGTGAGGGATGAGATGAGCGCTCGCACCACTTGGGGGGAGCTGCGGGACAGGCGCATGGATGAGCCTGGTGCGGCCGAAGAGTACGAAGCCGCTCGACTGGCCTACGAACTCGGACGCACTGTCCGGAGAATGCGTGTGGAGCGCGGGTTGAGCCAGATCAGTCTCGCCAGGGCAGCGGGTATGACCCAGTCGGCGGTGGCTCGATTCGAGGCCGGTGGAACCGTGCCGAGCCTGCCCGTGCTGGAGCGCCTCGCCCACGCTCTCGACGCCGATCTTGCCGTCACACTTACACCGCGCAGTCCGGCGGCGTGACCGCATGCCCTTCTACTTCGCCGAGGGGTACCACCAGCAGTACCTCTCGGATGCCAAGAACCCGAACGGGTACTGCGGCGTAGACGGAACCGGCGCCGCCTGCCCGGTGGGTGTCGCCCGCGCCTGAGGGACCTCGCAGGCGCGGGCACTCCCGGCCCCGGCTCACTCGCCGGCGATGTGCTCCCTCCAGGGGCCGTCGGCGGTGAGCCAGTGGGGGACCAGCCGCACCGGGAACGGCAGGTCGGTCTCGAACACGGCCTCCCCGAACACCTGGGTGGTCTCGATGTACCTGCCGTCCTCCAGGCGCAGCTCGATCAGGCCGGTCTTGTCGGGCGACGGGCTGATGATCCAGTACGACTCGATGCCGAACTCGGCGTACTCGCGCCGCTTGGTGTGGTTGTCCCGCAGGACGCTCTCCGGCGAGACGATCTCCACGGCCAGCAGCGGCGGCCGGGTGAGATAGGGACTCTCGAAGTCCTCATCCCGGATTACCGCGAGGTCTGGTACGCGGTGGTGGGTGCGCTCGGCGTTGAAGTTGACCCCAGGCCCCGTGAGCACTCTGTAGCCGTCAGGGGCAGTGATCCCTAGATGAATTGTCAGGCGGGAATCAATCAGGCTGTGCATTGACACTGGCGCGGGAGACACGTCAAGCCTCCCGTCGACCAGCTCGTAGCGGCGCCCGTCGTCCGGGGTGTCCGCCAGGTCGTCCACGGTGAGCGGCCGGTCCGTGGGAAGGTCGTGTCCGCACTCGTTGGGAACCATGAGTGTCATTCTGCCTCCTCGTTCGCATGGCGACGAGCATCCCGCAACAATGTCCGGTTACGGGCGGGTACGGGAAAACCCGCGGCGGCCGGTTCGCGCCGGCGCTGTTCCCCGGCCGCTCAGGTCGAGGTGCGCCAGATGTCCGCCCCGCGGATCCAGCGCTCGGTGAACGCGGCCTCGACCGCGTCCGGGTCGCCGGACTCCTCCAGCCAGAAGGGCGCCGGCCAGAGGTCCACCCCCAGCGGTTCGACCGAGCGCAGCGGAGCCGAGCAGGTGAAGCAGCGCCGCCAGGCGTCGTGGCGGAACGCCCCGCCGCACTCGCAGGGCGCCAGGCGGGCCTCGATCGCCGCCATCATGTCCGCGAAACTCCCGGACGCGTGCTCGCGGACCTGGCGGTAGACCGGGTCGTACCAGCTCACATCGACGCGCCGGGGACAGTCGCCGCAGTACAGGAAGGTGCAGTCCATGAAAGGCGAGTGGTCGACGCGGTACAGTGCCTCTCCGCATCCGGGGCAGTCGACCGGAGCGGCGTTCAGCCAGTTGTCGTCGTCGTGGTCCTCGGAGGCGGCGGTGTCCATGGGCGGTAGCGTCGCACATCCGCGCGGCCGCGGCACCATGGCCGAAGCCGGCCGCCGGCCGCCGGCGGAACCGGCACCCGGCGACGCGCAGCCGCTCAGCCAGCGGCGTTCGCCCGCCTGATGTACTCGATCATCTCCGGGGGCGGGCCGCCCTGCTCCTGGACCGTCTCGCTGTTCTCGTGCTGCATGCGGTACAGCGAGTCGCGCAGGCCCTCGTCGCCGCCGTGGAAGGCCTCCAGCAGTTCCATCCAGCGCCGGGCCAAGGGGGCGACCTTCGGGTCGGACGGTTCGGTGCCCGCGTCCATCTCGGCCTGGACGCGCGCGATGAGCTGCGGCCACTCGGCGATCTCGGCGTCGACCACCTGCTGCCCGCGCTGCTCGCGCCGCTGCTCAAGCCGTTCGACCTGGTCGTCGGAGAAGTAGTTCCTAAACGTCTTTTCCATACGTGACACCTCTTCGATCAGTGCGAGAAGGTCGGGGGACGCGATGTCGCCGGCACCGTCCGCGCGCTCCACCAGCACCGCCAGCCGGGTGTGCAGTGCCCGCAGTGCTGAGATCCGACGCTGGACATGGTCGGACTGGTCGCGCAGCAGTTGTGCGAGGTCCAGCTCGCCTTCGAGCAGGGTACGGATCGACTCCAGAGGGAGTCCCAGGTCGCGCAGTGCCACGACCCGGTAGAGCCGGCGCAGATCGTGGTCATCGTAGAGCCGGTGTCCGGCGGATGTCCGCCCCGATGGCGCCACCAGTCCGATGTGCTCGTAGTGGTGCAGGGTCCGCACCGTGAGCCCGGTGAGCTGGGCCAGCTCACCGACCTTCCATATCCCACCGGACATCGCGTCCTCCTCCCGACTTCAGGGAACCGGCCGTCCGCGTTCAGCGGCGGCACTGGAAGGAACGCTAGGACCTGACGTTGCGTGAGGTGCAAGCCACAAGGAAAGAGAGCGCGGCGCCGGAGGGCCGTCCGGAACGCGAACGGCCCGTGCGCGGAACGCGCACGGGCCGTAGGGAGACCGGGTTCCGGCTTCACCAGCCGGGCTGGCCGTAGCCGGGGTACTGCTGGCCGTAGCCCGGCTGCTGCTGTTGCGGGTAGCCGGGGTACTGCTGCTGGTACCCGCCCTGGCCGTACTGCTGCTGGTAGCCCTGGCTGTACTGCTGGCCGGTCTGGTACTGGTAGCCGGCGTAGGGGTCCTGCTGGGGAGGCTGCGGCTGGTAGGGCTGCTGCTGGCCCGACTGGTACTGCTGGGCCTGCTGGTAGTTCGCGGACTCGTCCGGCGTGGCCGAGGACGCGGCGCCCGGGCGGAAGATGAACAGCCGGACCGCTCCACCTTCTCCGCCCTCAGTGGGGGTGATCTGGTCCAGGTGCCAGCCGGCCTCCTCGATCCCCTCGAGGATGCGGGTGAGCCCGGGGCGGACCTTGCTCGTGGAGTCGTCGTAGCTGTTGACGTCGAGTTGCACGATGAACATCTTGCGCTTCTGCTGCGCGGCGACCTTCGCGTGCTCGACGACGGTGCTGTCCCTCACGACCTGCGTGACGCTCATTGTTCAACCGTACCCATCTGCCCTGTTGGACCTCGCATGCCCGTTGAGCGTCGCCGATCATCCACGTACGTCGCGGAGGCGGTCCGCCGGGCCATTGTCCCATCATGCCGACTTTAGGCGATTCTGGCCACAGCGAAGAACGAGTGACCAGCTACGCATCCGCGCGGGGCGCCCGGGTATCGGCTACGCGGTGGCCCCGCGAACGGCGTCGGTGATCGGGGTGTCGCCCGAGACGAGTTCCCAGACATGTCCGGATGTGGCCGACTCGTCGAGCACAGCGGCGATCACCGCGGCGACGTCCTCCCGGGGCACCGACGCCCGCTCCACCTTCGGCGCCAGGCGCACCCGTCCCGTTCCGGGCTCCTCAGTGAGCCTGCCGGGCCGCAGGATCGTCCAGTCGAGCTGCTCGCCGCGCTCCCGGATGTCGTCGTCGGCGGCGCGCTTGGCGTTGACGTATGCCGCCCAAACCGGTTCGGCGTCGGGCGAAGGGCCTTCGTCGACGCTGATCGCGGAGACCATGACGTAGCGCCGGACCCCGGCGAGCGAGGCGGCATCGGCCAGCAGCGCCGCCGCGTCGCGGTCCACGGTCTCCTTCCTGGCCTCCCCGCTGCCCGGACCGGCGCCAGCGGCGAACACCACCGCGTCGGCCCCCATGACCGCCTCGGCAAGCTGGGTGACGGTGGTGGACTCCAGGTCGATGACGACCGGCTCGGCGCCGGCGGCGCGGACGTCGCCAGCATGGTCGGGATTGCGGATGAGTCCCACGGGAGTGTCGCCGCGCGCGGCCAGTTGCCGCTCCAGGTGTAGCGCGATCTTCCCGTGGCCCCCGGCGATGACGATACGCATGCCGGCAGACTATGTGTTCGCCGCCGGATCATGCACCGACCGGTCCCAGCGGCGCGCGGCCTCTGGCAGGAACGTCCAGAGGAGCAGTGTCGCGGCGACCGTGCACACGCCCAGGGACAGGCCGGCCACGACATCGCTCACCCAGTGCACGGCCAGCAAAGGCCGGGTCACGGCGGTGCTCAGCGCGATCAGGACCGCCGCCACCCACGCGCCCGTGCGGATCCGGCCGCGCAGCAGCGGCAGGACCGTGAACAGTACGATCCCCATCCCAACCACGGCCATCAGGGAGTGCCCCGACGGGAACGACGGGCCGACCCCCGCGGCGAGCGGCTCGGTGAACTCCGGCCGCGCCCGGTCCACCCCGAGCTTGAGGAACAACCCGAACAGGTTCGCCAGGAAGACGGTGGCCGCGGCCCAGACCGCCGTGCTGATCTGGCGCCGGAGCAACAGCCAGCCCGCGGCGAGCAGCGAGACGACGCGCATCGACCACGTTCCGAACGTCTCCGTCCACACCTCCGTGAGGTGGGCCGCCTCGGGGAAGGGGCGCATGAACGCGTACAGCGAAGCGGCGACCTCGCGGTCGAGGGACAGCAGGGGCCCCCACTCGGTGGCGACCATTGTCGCCAGCACCAGAAGGGGCGTAACGGCGACCGCGGTGAC
This sequence comes from Lipingzhangella halophila, assembly GCF_014203805.1. Lineage (GTDB taxonomy): Bacteria > Actinomycetota > Actinomycetes > Streptosporangiales > Streptosporangiaceae > Lipingzhangella > Lipingzhangella halophila. The sequence continues at coordinate 136,327 of NZ_JACHJT010000001.1, forward strand.
CACCGCCAGCACGCGGCGGTGCGCTGGAAGTGGTGGGGAACCCGCGTGGTCGCGGTCGCGGGCAGCGGGATCGGTCTGGTCCGGTGTGTCGGACATCGCATCGGGGATCACAGGAACCGAAGCGTACCGGGGCGTGGCTGATGGGTGAATCGAAAAAGAACAACCAGTGTCTACCGGCTCCCCGGTCGGCGCCCGGAGGCACGCCGGCGGTATCGCGCGAGCCTGCCTGGCGCGAAATCCTGTGGCGCGAGCGGTGCGGCGGCGGCACTATTTGCGTCATGGAACTGCCGAGGTACCAGATCCGGGCGCGCCACACGGCCTCCACGGTCACCGTCTACCAGGCCTACGCCCCAGAGATCGGGCAGCCCGCGGCGCGCGACGGCCGCTTCCCGGCGGCCTGGAAACGCGGCCGGATGACCTGGGTCAAGCCCTCATTCCTGTGGATGATGTACCGGTGCGGCTGGGCGACCAAGGAAAGCCAGCAGACCGTGCTCGCCGTTGAGATCACCCGCGAGGGGTTCGAGTGGGCGCTGCGGAACGCGAGCCTGTCGCATTTCGTCCCCGAGCTGCATCCCGACTGGGACACCTGGAAGCAGCGGCTGCGGGAGGCGCCGGCGCGCGTCCAATGGGACCCTGAGCGCGACCTGCACCTGCGGCCGTTGCCGCATCGTTCACTGCAGCTCGGGCTGTCCGGTGCGGCCGCACGCCGGTACGCCGACGAGTGGACGGTCTCCATCACCGACGTGACCCCGCTCGCGCACACCGTCCACGAACTGGTGCGTTCCAACGACCTGGCCGAGGCCGACCGGTTGCGGCCCGTTGAGACTCCCTACGCCATGGAGCGGGGGTCGCTCGACCACCTGTGCCGCTGAGCGCGGGGTGCGCGCAACCGAACCGGCCGCGCACCGGGAACCGGTGCGCGGCCGGGAAAGACGGCCCGGTACGCCGGGCTCAGCCCTCCACTGTCCAGGTGTCGCCGCTGGCGAGGAGGCCGGCGAGATCGGCGTCTCCCTGGCCGGCTCCGGCCGTCTCAAGCTGCTCGGCCATGAGCTCGTCGTAGGTGGGCCGCTTGACGTCGCGGAAGACCCCCACCGGCACGTGCTCGAACGCCGGGAGATCCAGGCGTGACAACGCGAACGCGTACCCGGGGTCGGCGCGGTGCGCGTCGTGCCGCACCAGGTTCTCCTCGCCGACCTCGGCGACGTCGGCAATGGCCAGCTCGCCGTAGTCGCCAACCACGACTCCGCGGTCACCGACGCGCAGAGGCTCGCCGTGCTCCATGCGAAGCAGCCGGGAGTCGCGCTCGGCGGAGTCCTTCAGCGGTTCGAACGCCTCGTCGTTGAAGACCGGGCAGTTCTGGTAGATCTCGACGAACGACGCCCCCTCGTGATCGGCGGCGGCGCGCAGCACACTGGTCAGGTGCTTGCGGTCGGAGTCGACGGTGCGCGCCACGAAGCCGGCCTCGGCACCCAGCGCCAGCGAGACCGGGTTGAACGGGGAGTCCAGAGACCCCATCGGTGAGGAGCGGGTGACCATCCCCGTCGCCGACGTCGGCGAGTACTGCCCCTTCGTCAGACCGTAGATGCGGTTGTTGAAGAGCAGCACGTTGATGTTGACGTTCCGGCGCAGCGCGTGGATCAGGTGGTTACCGCCGATCGACAGCCCGTCGCCGTCCCCGGTGATCACCCACACGGACAGGTCGGGCCGGCTCGCGGCGAGGCCCGTCGCGATCGCCGGCGCCCGCCCGTGGATCGAGTGCATCCCGTAGGTGCTCAGGTAGTACGGGAACCGCGAGGAGCAGCCGATCCCGGAGACCATGACGATGTTCTCGCGGGGCACCCCGAGCTCGGGCAGGAACCCCTGGAAGGCCGCGAGGATGGCGTAGTCGCCGCACCCGGGGCACCACCGGACGTCCTGGTCGGACTTGAAGTCCTTCATCTTGTACTCGACATCGCTGCGGGGGACCAGCTTGAGGCCGTTCGGCACGGCGCCGTTGCCCCCCGCCTGCGCGGCGTCGGACCCGTTCTCACTCGGCACGGTCGATGACCTCCTGAACCACGCCCGCCAGCTCTTCGGCCTTGAAGGGCAGCCCGCGGACCTTCGTGTAACTGATGACGTCGACCAGGAACTTCCCGCGCAGCAGCAGCGCGAGCTGGCCGAGGTTGATCTCGGGGACGAGGACACGCTCGTAGCGGTTCAGCACCTCGCCCAGGTTCTCCGGGAACGGGTTGAGGTGGCGCAGGTGGGCCTGGGCCACCTTGCTCCCCGCGCGCCGCACCCGGCGTACCGCGGCACCGATCGACCCGTATGTGCCGCCCCAGCCGAGCACGAGGACCTCGGCGTCGCCCGTGGGGTCGTCGACCTGGAGGTCCTCAATGTCGCGCGCGATCCCGTCGATCTTGCCCTGGCGCGAGCGCACCATCAGGTCGTGGTTGGCCGGGCTGTAGGAGATGTTGCCCGTGCCGTCGCTCTTCTCGATCCCGCCGATGCGGTGCTCCAACCCGGCGGTGCCGGGCAGTGCCCACGGGCGCGCCAACGTCTCGGGGTCGCGCTGGTAGGGCCGGAACTCCCCGTTCTCACCGTTGGGCTCCGAGGTGAAGGCCACCGACAGGTCCGGCAGCCCGGACACGTCCGGGATCTTCCACGGTTCGGAGCCGTTCGCGAGGTAGCCGTCGGAGAGGACGACCACCGGGGTCCGGTACTTCGTCGCGATGCGGGTGGCCTCGATCGCGATGTCGAAGCAGTCCGACGGCGATTGGGGCGCGAGCACCGGCAGCGGGGACTCGCCGTTCCGCCCGAACAGTGCCATGAGCAGGTCGGCCTGCTCCGTCTTGGTGGGCATCCCGGTGCTGGGACCCGCGCGCTGGACGTCGATCACGAGCAGCGGCAGCTCGGTCGTCACGGCGAGACCGAGCGTCTCGGCCTTCAGCACCATGCCCGGCCCTGATGTCGTGGTCACGCCGAGCGACCCGCCGAACGCCGCCCCCAGCGCCGCGCCCACGCCGGCGATCTCGTCCTCCGCCTGGAAGGTCCGCACGCCGAAGCGCTTGTGCTTGGACAGTTCGTGCAGGATGTCCGAGGCCGGGGTGATGGGGTAGGAGCCGAGGAATATGGAAAGCCCGGACAGCTTCGAGCCCGCGATCAGCCCGTAGGACAGGGCCAGGTTCCCCGTGATGTTGCGGTACTGGCCCGCAGCAAGCTTGGCCGGCTTGACCTCGTAGGAGACGGCGAAGTCCTCGGTGGTCTCGCCGAAGTTCCACCCGGCGTTGAAGGCCGCGAGGTTCGCGTCGAGGATGTCGGGCTTGGCCGCGAACTTGGACTTGAGGAACTCGCGGGTGCCCTCGGTGGGCCGGTTGTACATCCAGGAGAGCAGGCCGAGCGCGAACATGTTCTTCGCGCGCTGCGCGTCCTTCTTGGAGAGCCCGTAGCCCTCAAGCGCCTTGACCGTCAACGAGGTCAGCGGCACCTGGCTCACCTTGAAGTCGGACAGGGAGCTGTCCTCCAGCGGGTCTGACTCGTAGCCGACCTTCGTCAGGCTGCGCTTGGTGAACTCGTCGGTGTTGGCGATGATGGTTGCCCCTTTGGGCACGTCATCGACGTTGGCCTTGAGCGCAGCCGGGTTCATGGCTACCAGGACGTCGGGGGCGTCGCCCGGGGTCATGATGTCGTGATCGGCGAAGTGCAGCTGGAAGCTGGAGACGCCGGGCAACGTGCCCGCGGGAGCACGGATCTCCGCGGGGAAGTTCGGCAGCGTCGACAGGTCGTTCCCGAACGACGCGGTCTCCTGGGTAAAGCGATCGCCCGTCAACTGCATGCCGTCGCCGGAATCGCCCGCGATACGGATGATGACGCGATCGAGTTGCTTGACCTCTTTGGTCACTGAGATCGCCAACCTCCAAGTCAGAGCCGCCGCTGGCGGGGTAGCGGCTCAGGTTTGCCTAAGGCTTTACCACCCAGCGTATGGGTCCGGCGTAGGCCGGGCGGGGCGGTCGGGCTCATGAACGTCCGTCCTACGGACGCGCGCGTGTGCCGTCGTAGGACTGTTGTGAGTAGGGGCGCCCCGGGAGAGCGGGGCGGGCCGCGGGTGCGAGCATCGTGGCGGCTGTGCGGGGAGCCGGTTCAGCCGCGACAGAGGTCGCTGGCGAGACGCCCGAGATCCACGTGCCGCCGGCCGACGAGCAGCGCTCCCGGCGAGACAATCAAGGTCATAGCGGCCACATCAACAACTATAGGCCGTAGCCTCACCCACCGGGTCGTCGGGTGGGAGAAGTCACACCTTTCGGTGCCGCTCACCGGCACCTTCCGGAGCCGTGTGGTGAACGCCACCAACGAGTGTGCGAGGACCGCCCGCCCGCTCGCGAGCCGGTAGGGCCGGCCCGGGGTCCCGTTCCCCCGGATATCGGGCAGCTGTCTACGTTGCGTGCTGATCATCCCTGGTATGCGTGGTGGTTACGGTAATCCGACGGGAACGCGAGACCCAGACCCGGACGTTTACAACGGTGGACGGGCCTGGAGGGGGCCGAGACGAGAAGGAGGCCGGGAACCGCCGTGCACCGCAACGCGATCCGTGCAGCCGGCCTGCTCGCTGGCGTGTCGGCACTGGTCATCGCGTTGTGTTGGATATGCGGCGGGTTTGCCGGGCTGCAGCTCGGCATCGTCCTGGCGATCGGGCTGAACGGCGCGGTCTTCCTCTTCACCGGGTCCATGGCCCTGCGGGCGATGCGCGCCCGCGCCGTCAGCGAGATCGAGCAGCCCGATCTGTACCGGATCGTCCGGGAGCTCGCCACCGAGGCGCGCCAACCCATGCCGCGGCTGTACCTGTCGCCGACCCCCGCCCCCAACGCGTTCGCGATCGGCCGCACCCCGCGCACGGCCGCCCTCTGCTGCACTACCGGTCTGCTGCGCAGTCTCAACGAGCGCGAGCTGCGCGGCGTGCTGGCCCACGAGCTCGCGCACGTCCGGCAGCGCGACACGCTCCTGTCGTCGGTCGTGGCCACCCTGGCCGCGCTCATCACGTCCCTGACGGCGCTGGCCCTGCTTCTTCCCATGGGCGACTCCGAGGACCAGGACGTCCCGAGCCTGCTGGGCGGGCTGCTGTTCCTGCTGCTCGGTCCGCTCGCCGCGGTGGTGATCCAGGCCGGGGTCACCCGGGCCCGCGAGTACCGGGCCGACGTCGCGGCGGCGGAGCTCACCGGCGACCCGATCGGCCTCGCCAACGCCCTGCGCAAGATCGAGGTCGGCACCCGTACCCACCCACTGCCGGCCGAGCGCCCCCTACTGACCGCGGGCCACCTGATGATCGCGCACCCGTTCCCGGAACACGGCATGTGCCGCCTCTTCGTCGCGCACCCCCCGACCGCGGAACGTATCCGCCGCCTGCAGAAGCTGGCCGAGCAGTGGGGAGTCCGCTAGGGACGCGGCGGATACGCAGTGGAGCGGCCGGGTGGCGCGGCACTCCTGCTCGCGCCGGACATACCGGTGGCCAGCAGAGCAGCGCCGGCCCGCGTCGCCCGGGCGACGCGGGCCGGCCGGCAGCGCGATCGGGTGCTCCGGGGTGTTGCGCAGCGGCAGGTCCGGTCAGCGGTAGTTGACGAACTGCAGAGCGATGTCGAGGTCCTTCTCCTTGAGCAGGGTCATCACCGTCTGCAGGTCGTCCTTCTTCTTCGAGCTGACCCGGAGCTCGTCGCCCTGAATCTGGGCTTTGACGCCCTTGGGGCCCTCGTCGCGGATGATCTTGGAGATCCGCTTCCCGTCGTCGGTGGAGATGCCCTCCTTGAGGGTTATCGGGAGGCGGTACTCCTTGCCGGCGGCCTTGGGCTCGTCGGCGGGGTCCAGGACCTTCAGCGACACGCCGCGCTTGACCAGCTTCTCCTTGAACACCTCCAGGGCGGCCTTGACGCGTTCGTCGGTGTTGGCCTTGATCTCCACTCCCTGCTGGCCGGACCAGGTGATCCCGGCACCGGTACCCCGGAAGTCGAAGCGCTGCGAGAGCTCCTTGGCGGCCTGGTTCAGCGCGTTGTCGACCTCTTGGCGATCGAGCTTGGACACGACGTCGAAACTGGATTCGGCGGCCACGTGCGCACACACCCCCGAGACGGTTGCGGACACCTGGACAGATGCCCAACGGTTCATGGCAACCGCGCCGTCCGGGTACTAGTGCGCCCGTCCGGCCGCGGCAAGCTTCGAGCTTAGTCCCATTGGCCCTTGGAGGACGCTCGACGCGACCCGGTGAGGCCGGGGCACGGAATCGATTTCGTCTCCGCTGCCCATGTCCGCTATGATCATTCACGCGTCGCGGCCGCAGAGCCGCGCACTCCAGGCAGGTTGCCCGAGCGGCCAAAGGGAGCGGTCTGTAAAACCGCCGGCTCAGCCTTCCAAGGTTCGAATCCTTGACCTGCCACTCTAGGGGAACGCCCCCTGACCAGCGCGAGCGCGGTCAGGGGGCGTTTTTGTTGGTCCGGCTGGGTGCAACGTGGACCGGCGGCATCCCGCTGTCTGTGTCGGATACGTGCCGAAGTTCTCCGGGTTCCCCCGGGTCTCTGTTGCCTTTGAGGGCGCTCGGGATGAGAATCCCGCGGCGGGGGGCCGGCGGCTCCGCGTCTGAGGGGGCGCTGCGTGCCGCGACGGCGCACAGGGCGGCGAAAGCGGCCTCGGGTTCCTGGAGGCCCTGCTGACGTGCTCCGCACTGAGCCCGGCACGCTACGGCGCGGGTTCCCGAAAGGACCGGGAGACAACGCGCCGGATCGCGTATGTCCGCAACCGGATGGGTGTGGCGTGCCCGGCTGGTGCCGAACACGTACCGCGCTCCACCGCGGCCGCGCCGGTTCCGCCGGCTTTCCCGGCAACCGCCGAGCCTTCCCGTGCGGGGTTTGCGACACGCCGCCGCCTCGTCAAATCCGGATTTGCCGGGCTAGGTGGCCAACCAACAACGCGGCAAATAGGTGACTAGGTTCGGTAACTTTCTGTTCGCCATTCATGAATTTCTGGGGTAAATGTGGCTGTCTTGGCGAAACGGACATATTGGCTTCGTCTATTTTGGCGTTGACAAAAAGCTGCGGCTTCGTCGATGATTGCCAAAGTCCACCGCATCAAGGGCGCTCCTTTGCGTCTTTTTCGATCGTCTCGCTTGAATGTTTCGGGGGAATTATGATCAAGAAGCTGACCACCGCCGGGGTTGTGGCTGGTGCCGCGCTGGGGGCTGTGCTGATGGCGGCCCCGGCCCAGGCGGGCGACCACGGCGACCACGGCGACCGCGGCGACCACACTGAGCACACCAACCAGTCCAACGAGAACCACCAGCTGATTCCCGTTCAGCTGTGCAACACCAACGTCGCCGTTCTCATCGCGGCGAACAACTCTGAGGCCGAGGACTGCGTCAACGGTCCGCAGCAGGCCAACATCGAGAAGTAGCGACAAGAAAGAAGGCATTCATGTTCCGCAAGTTCGGAGTCGCGGGGGCTGTTGTTGGTGCCGCGCTGGGGGCTGTGCTGATGGCGGCCCCGGCCCAGGCGGGCGACCACGGCGACCACACTGAGCACACCAACCAGTCGAGCGAGAACCACCAGCTGGTCCCGATCCAGCTCTGCAACACCAACATCGCCATTCTCGGTGTGAACAACTCTGAGGCCGGGGACTGCGTCAACGGTCCGCAGCAGGCCAACATCGACAAGTAGCGACAAGAAAGAAGGCATTCATGTTCCGTAAGTTCGGAGTCGCGGGGGCTGTTGTTGGTGCCGCGCTGGGGGCTGTGCTGATGGCGGCCCCGGCCCAGGCGGGCGACCACGGCGACCACGGCGACCGCGGCGACCACACTGAGCACACCAACCAGTCCAACGAGAACCACCAGCTGATTCCCGTTCAGCTGTGCAACACCAACGTCGCCGTTCTCATCGCGGCGAACAACTCTGAGGCCGAGGACTGCGTCAACGGTCCGCAGCAGGCCAACATCGACAAGTAGCACCTGGGAAACCAGGCGATCGTCCGGCCGGACGTCCCCGGCATTCCCCTGCGGAGCGGGAGTGCCGGGGATCGTGCTGTTCCCGCCTGTCCGCACCAGGCACACGCATCCCCCGCCGCGCGGCGGGGGATGCGTGTGAAGCGGGTGCCGCGCCGGCGCGCGATGGGTCCCGAAGCGCGAAGAATTTACGGAGAGCGCGAACGGGCAGGTCAGTGGCCAGGTGTTGGGGGCTCGTGAGCCCTGCTGGTGGTCTTCTGGGGCGCGGTAGGTCGCCGGGGGTCTTTAGTCTGCAGAGTTGTGAGTGACTCAGCGAGGAAGGCGCCTTCCGCCCCCGGCGACGGTGCGGGACGGCCCGTGTCCCGGCGCGGCCGCGCCAGCCTGCTCCGCCTCGCGTGCTGGTTCGAGGGGGCCGACGCCGAGACGGCGCACGACATCTACACCGCGGCGTTCGCCACCTACCGGGCACGGCATCTGGGCGGCCAGGCCGCCGCGCCGGTCGCACCCGCCACGAGCTGGTGGAATGCCCCCCTCGCGGACACCGCGGCCGCTAAGCTGGCCGGAGCGTCGCCAGTCGCCCCGGTGCACGACCACAGTGAGCAACGGGCGCGGCTGCGCGACGAGGCCGAGTCCTCCGCGCACTGGCGCCGTTCCGCCGCCCGAGAGGTCCGCCGACTCCTCGCGGACCCCACCGGGGACGACTCCCGGCTGCACCTGACTCCTCCTGCCCTTGGGGTACTCATGGACCTGCTCACGGCCGCGCTTGGCTCGGGCGACTCCGCCCGCGGCGCCGTTTCGGCCGGCGATCTGGAACTCGATATCCGGCTGCACGTCACCCGCGTCGCGGGGGCGTCGATCGTGCTGCGGGGCGCCGGCGGCGACCTCAGCATCGACGGGCTCCGGTTGCAGGCCACCAGCTACCCCGCGGGAGACAGCACCGAGCCGTCCGACGAGGTCGGCGCGCTGGCCTCCGGGGAGAGCGTGAGCGGCCAACCGGTCGATCTCCTCGCCGATCCGGTGCGCCCGGCGTGACCAGGCGCGTCGCTACGCACTGCCACCAAGGGGCCCGTCGGCGACCACTCCGGCGACCCCAACCGCGTAGGGGGTGACACGTATGGCGTCCAGTGAGGACGTCGCGCTCGCCGGCGAGCGCCAGGCGGCCGCCCGGCGGCTACTCGCCAACCCCATCGTGACCGCACGCACCCACCCCGAGGACTTCGCCGTTATCCGCGCCCACTCGGAGTGGCTCATCCAGCAGTTCGACCGGGTCCTCGGCTACGAGCTGACGGTCGCGGCCGAGCACGCCCGGCTGGCCAAGGCAGGGCTGGTGCGGTCCGTCACGCGGCCCCTCCTCCGCCCAACCGGCGCCTCGTTCTCGCCGCGGACCTACAGCTACCTGGCGCTGTGCCTGGCGACCCTGCTCGACTCGGCGCCCACGCTTGCGATGGACCGGCTCGCCGCGGGCGTGCGCGAGGCAGCCTCCGAGGCCGGCCTGGACCTCGACCCCACCGGTCGGATGAGCGAGCGCCGCGCGTTCCTGGCGGCGGTGCGCCACCTCGTCGAGCTGGGTGCGGTGAACGCGCCCGGCGACGCGCTGGCCGCGGACGCCGAAGGGGGAATCGGGACCGCGGAACTGGAGGTGCGCGCCGATGCCGTCCGGCACGTTGTCGCGCACCCCCCGCACGCCACCTCTGACCCGCGCGAGTTCCTCACGGCAATGGAGGCGGACGAGCCGAGCGGCGACGCCGCCGCGGAGGTCGCGTTGCGCCGCCTGATCGCCGAAACCGCCGTCGTGTACCGCGACGACCTCTCCGAGCGGCAGCGCGAGCGGCTCGGCCGCCACCAGTGGCGCGCTGTCGCCGAGCTGGGCGCGCTGCTCGGCTGCGACGCCGAGATCCGAGCCGAGGGCGTTGCCCTGGTCATGCCCGACGACGCCGAGGACGACGAGGGGCTCAGTGTCTTCCCCAGCTCCGAACCCGCCGGGCAGGCCGCGTTGCTGCTCATGGAGAGGATCATCACCCGGCTCCCCGCGAACGACGTCCCCGCGCGGGCGGTGCCCGTTCCCGCGGAACTCCTCAAGTCCGAGATCACGGCGCTTCTCGACCCCGCATCCGACCTCCAGCGCCGGTGGGCCCGCACCGCGCTCAGCCACATCCCCGACCCCGACCACCTCGCCTCCCGGGTTCTTGACCTGCTGCGGGACGCCGGCCTCATGCGGCGCTTCGACTCCGAGGGCCCCCGGTTCGAGGGGTGGAGTGTGCTCGCGGCGGCAGCCCGTTACTGCGGTCGCCCGTACCATTCCAGTGAGGCCCCTGCCGGAGGGGGCGAGGGAGTGTGACGGCCCGGACTTTCCGGGTGGGTGCCTCGCCGCCGGCCGGCGTGCTGGCCAAGCCCGGGACACTGGCGCGGATCCGGGACAATGTCAGCACCGCCCGCGGGCGAACCCCCGCCGGAGCGGCAACGAAGTCCACGCAGCGGAGGCCGGCCGATGAGCGACGCTGGTGAGCCCGTGACGACGCTGCCCGCCGCCGCCCGCGTCCAGCGTTACCAGCTCAACCGGGCGGGCATCTGCAACGTCTGGCAGTACGACGACCACACCTTCCAGTTCGCCGACGGCCGGCTGCTGCTGCGCGGCCGCAATGGCGCAGGCAAATCCAAGGCGCTGGAGATGCTGCTGCCGTTCCTGCTCGACGGCGACGCGCGCCGCCTCGACACGACGGGCACCGGTCGGACCAGCCTGCGTTGGCTGCTGCTGGGCGGCCGGGCCGCCGAACCGGACGAGGACGAGGACCCCGAGGACCCCGAGGACGACGACACCGGCGAGGAGACCTCGACGCTCGGCTACCTGTGGGTCGAGTTCGCCCTGGGCGAGGATGACGGTGACGCGCGCTGGATCACTCTCGGCGCCGCCATCACCGCCTCCGCCAGCACTGACGCCCGCAGCGTGTTCTTCGTCACCGACCGCTCCGTCGGCACGGACCTTGAGCTGGTCACCGACGGCCGCCCCCTTCCCGTAGAGCGGCTGCGCACCGAGGTCGGCACCGACAACTGCTTCGACTCCGCCGTCCCCTACCGCGCCAGGGTGATGCGCGACCTCTTCGGAATCGACGACCCGGTGCGCTACCGCAACTTGGTCCACCTGCTCTACCGGTTGCGCCGCCCCACCATCGGGGAGCGCCTGGAGGCGGGCGAGCTCGTCTCGGTGCTGGCCGAGGCGCTGCCACCGATGGACGAGAGCATCATCGACGAGGTAGCGCGCAACATCTCCGATCTGGAGGAGGCCCGCGAGCGGCTGGCGACGCTGCGCGCGGCCCGCGAGGAGGTGGGGGCGTTCCTCACCGACTACCGCGGCTACCTGCACGGTGCCCTGCACGGCCAGGTCCGGTCCGTGCGCGAGCAGGTCACCGCCTACCAGCGCCGCGATGCCGAGGTCGAGCGCCTGCGTGCCGAGCTCGACCAGCTCGTCGCGAGCGAGAGCGCGGCGCAGGAGGAGCGCGACCGGCTCCGGCGCACCCGCGACACTGCGGCCTCCGACGCCGCGACCCTCAACACCGCGGGCGCGGTGCCTCCCGTGGCCTCGGACGAGGTGCACGAGGCGCGCTACGCCGCCGTCACCGCCTACGTTCGCGCCGCCGAGGCGTCCTGGGCCGCCGCCGGCTTCGCCGTGACCACCGAGGAGCAGGCCCGGCAGCGGCTCGCCGCCGACATCGGGGCGATCGAGCGCGCGCTCTCCGAGCTGCAGCGCCTGCACACCCAAGTGGTCGAGTGCGCACGCGAAGGCGGTTTGGGGTCGCTGCAGCTCGGCCAGATTCCGCGTCCGGTCAGCACCACGCTCGCGCCGCGCGAGAGCGTCTCCCAGGTCGACCTCGAAGGAGTGGAGCGGGCGGTCGAGCGCGAGCCGGTATCCGGAATCGACCTCGCCGACCTCCGCCGGGGGCTCGCCGAGTTGCATGACCGGATGACCGCGGCCGACAGCCACGCGGTCGAACGCGCGGGGGCGGCCACCGCCCTGCGCGACCTTGCCGCCGATCTCGCGGCCGCCGAACGCCGCGAGGAGGCACTGACCGGAGAGGAGGAGTCGGCCGACGCCGTCCTGGAACGCGCGCACGAGAGAGAACGGGCGGCGATCGAGCGGGTCCGAGCCGCCAGCGCCGAGTATGCGACCCAGGTGCGCGAATGGGGCACCACCCTGCGGGAGTCCGTGCCCGATAGCGATCTGAGTGACCCCCTGGCCCGCCTGGAGGAACAGGTCGAGCTGCCCCTCGACGAGGCCATGCGGGTGCTCGACCCCGATGTTCCGGAGAAGGTGGCGCGCGCCGCCCACGAGATCGTGGACCCGCTGCTGCGGGACCTGCGAGGGCGCCGCGACACCGCGGTCGGGGAGGAACGCGAACTCGTCACGGAACTGGACGAGCTCTCCGACCGCAAGGCCGGCACCCCGGGGCACGTCGCGGCCCCGCCCCCAGCGTGGGCGACGGCCGACCGCGAGGAGGCCGCGGGAATCCCCCTTTACCGCACCGTGGACTTCGTGGAATCGCTCACCCCGGACGAGTGCGCCGGGCTGGAGGCCGCACTGGAGGCGAGCGGGCTCCTCTCCGGATGGATCGCCGCCGACGGGACAGTCGTTGACCCCACAACGGGCGACCTGATGTTGACCGCCGGCCGCCAGGCCACCGGCCGCACCCTGCTCGACGTGCTCACCCCCGTCTGCGACCCCGCCTCCGGGGTCGCGGACCGCACCGTCGCCGCTCTGCTCGCCTCGGTGGCGCTGCTCCCCGCGGCGGGCGAGGGTGAGCCCGAGGCGCGGCACCGGCGCCTCGGCTCCAACGCGGCCTCCAGCGCGGTGGCCCTTGACGGGCGGTGGCGGCTTGGCGTGGCCAGTGGCGCCCACCACAAGTCCGCCCCCGAGTACATCGGCGAGCAGGCCCGCGCCGAGGCGCGCGACCGCCAGCTCGCCAACGTCGACCGGCGGATCGCCATCGCCGAGGCGCTGCTCGCCGAGGCCGGGGAACGCCGCGGTGACATCGAGACACGGTACGCCGCCCTCATCGACATCTCCCGCGCCGTGCCCGACGGACGCGACCTTGTCGGCGCCTGGGCCGCCCTCGACAACGCGCGTTCCTGGCTGGCCGACGCCAGGCGTGCGCACTCCGCCGCACGGGACGAGGCCGCGACTGCCCGCTCGACCGTCCTGGACCTGCGTTCGCGGTTGCGCGAGCGTGCCTCCGAGGCCGGCGCGACCGCCCTTCCCACCGCGGGTGCCGCTCTCGCTGACACCGTCACCGCGCTGGAGGCACTGCGGGTGCGGGTCGGTGCCGCGCAGCAGGACCTCGAAGCGCTCGCGGTGCTGCTCGCCGAGTACCAGCGGCACGTCGAGGAGTGGGAGCGCGCTCGCTCCGACCGGATCATCGCCGAGGACGCGCGGACGTCCGCGATCAGCGACATGATCACCGTGCGCCGGCGGATCGAGCTGACCGACCGCGCCCGCGCCGCCGCGCCGGACCAGATCGAGAGTGCCGTGGGCGAGGTCCGCGGGCGAATGGACCAGGCGGGAGGCCAGCTCCCCGAGGCAGAGCGCGCCGCGCAGCAGGCCCGCGACGACCGTGTCGCCGCCGAGACCCGGCTGGACGCGGCCGTGTTCGAGCGCGCCGAACAGGCCAGGCGCACTCTGGCCGCCGGGGCGGCGCTGCGCGAGATGCTGGGCGACGCGGACGGCGAAGCCGACTCCGCCCTGCTCGCGGCGGCCGGGCTCACCGGGCTCACCGGAGTCTGGGCCGACGAGGAGGGGTCGGCCGCCACCGAAACCGGCGGCGATGCGGACCCGGCCACCGGTGACGACGCGCTCGCCGACCGGGTGAGCGCGCTCGAAACCCTGGTCACCGCCCTTGAGGGCGGCCTCGAACCCCCCGAGAAGGCGGCCGAGGTCGACGACAGCGGCATCCTGCGCCGGCGCGAGGAACTACACCGGCTGCTCACCGGGACCGACACGGCCGCCGACGGCCGGGCACCGCGCCGCAGCTCCATCGGCGCCCGCACCGAACTCACCGAGCCGAACGGGATCAAACGGCTGACCGTGCACGACGACGACGGCTCGCGCGACATCGCCGAGTACGCCGACCGCCTCGACGAGGCCATCGCACGCGCCGAGGAGGCGGCGCTGATGTGCGAGGAGGAGGCGTTCGAACGCCACCTGCTCGGCGAGCTCGCCGGCCACCTCGCGCGCCAGATCGACGACGCGCGGGCGCTCATCGCCAACATGAACGACGTCCTGGCCAGCGTGACCACCTCCCAAGGGCTCGGGGTGCGGATGGACTGGCAGCTGGCGCCCGACGCCGACGAGGACATCCACGCGGTGGTGCCGCTGCTGGAGCGTCCCGCGGAGCAACGGACCCGGCTCGAGACCACCCAGCTTCGCGACGCGCTGCGCCGCTGCATCGAGGCGATCCGCCGGCTCGACCCCTCGGCCACCGGTGGCTCCCGGTTGCGGGCCGCTCTGGACTACCGGTCGTGGTTCGCGTTCACCGTCTACGTGACCGACTCCGCGAACCCCGAAAGCGAACGCAAGCTGGGCCACCGGACCGCACTCAGCCAGGGCGAGCAGCGGGTGGTCGCCTACCTGGTGCTCTTCGCGGCGGCGGCCGCGCAGTTCGACTCGCTGGCCGCGCACGCGAAGCACGCGCCGCGGCTCATCCTGCTGGACGACGCGTTCGCGAAGGTGGACGAGCCCACCCACGGCCGGCTGCTGGGATTGCTGATCGAGCTGGACCTGGACTTCGTCCTTACCTCGGAGCGGGTCTGGGGATGCTTCCCCAGCGTGCCCAGCCTGCATATCTACGAGTGCCTGCGCGACCCCGCTGTACCCGGCATCGCCACCCTGCACTTCACCTGGGACGGCCACCGGCGACGCCTCGTGGGGGTCTGACGCCGGCGCGTGCCAGGGCGCGGTTCTCGCCGATGCCCGGGTGAGCGGAGTGGGGCCGCTCCGGCGTGTTCGGCGCCGCACCTGATGGTGGGACGCTCCGCTCGCACCGCGCCAAGCGCCCCCGCGCGACGTCATGGTCTCCGCTCGGCGCAACGCACGCGGACGCCGGATCCCGCGGGTGTGTGATCTCAGACACGATTCGCGGCTCCCCGGGCGCTTCCGGCCCGCCACCTCCTTGTGGCCGCCAATGCGATTGATAATGCGTTTACCTGCAGGTTCGCGGTGATTCTGCGGTTCGCTCGGCCGCGAGGCCCCGGCTCGGCCTACTGCTTTCGTCCCACCTGTCCTAGTCTGCTGGAGCAAGGTTGAGAGATGGAGCTGGGTGTGGTGACGACGGTGACAACGAGCCATCAGGCATTCACCGGCGAACCGCGGCCACCGGACGACGGTGGAGGCGGGGCGTCTGAGGCCGTCCTGGCACGGCTCGCGAGCTCGCCAATCGACCCGCTTGCCCGGCAGTGGGTCGCGGCCGCGCTGCACGAGGACGGGGACAACGCCCTCGCCGCCTGTGCGCAAGGCGAGCCTCCGCCGGTGCCGGAACCGGTGCGGGCGCAGGAGGCCCCCCAGGGCCAGGTGCGGTACAGCTATCTGAGCCGGATCGAGGTCCAGGGTTTCCGCGGTATCGGCCGGCCGACCGCGCTGGAGTTCCCGCCGGCCCCCGGTCTGACCGTCATCGTCGGGCGCAACGGCTCGGGGAAGTCCAGCTTCGCCGAGGCCGCCGAGGCCGCCCTCACCGGGCGCAACCTCCGGTGGGACGCCATGCCCACCGCGTGGCGCGACGGCTGGCGCAACCTGCACTACGACGAGCGCACCGAGGTCACGCTCGACCTGATGCTCTCCGGCGACGCCGTCCCGACCCGGGTCACGCGTACCTGGGCCGGCGACAGTGTGCGCTCGGCGCGGGGCTCGGTCGAGTGGCCCGGCGGCGGGACCACCACCCTGCGCGGGCTGGGCTGGGACGACGAGCTGGTCCGCTACCGCCCGTTCCTGTCCTACGACGAGCTGGGCCGTACCATCACCGGCCGCGCGGCCGAGCTCTACGACACGATCACCACGATCCTGGGGCTTACAGACCTCGCCGATGCCGAACGCCGCCTGGCCCGGACCTGCGACAAGTTGGCCAAGCAGCGCGACCGCCCCAATCGCATCCTGGGACAGCTCGTCGACCGGCTGCGCGAGAGTGGGGACCCGCGCGCCACACGCGCCGTGGAGCTGCTGACCGCCACGTCCATCGATCTCGAGCAGCTCGCCAGCATCGCGAGCGACACCGGGCCGGCCGATCCCGAGCGCCAGGTGGTACTGCGCCGGCTGCGGCGCCTCGCCGTGCCCGAGCGCTCCGTGCTCACCGATGTGGTCAACGAGCTGCGCGGCGCTGCTATGGAGCTCGCCATGACAGCGGGCACCAAGGGGGACCGCGCCCGGGGCATCGTGGACCTGCTCCGCCAGGCGACGGAGCACCAGCAACGGCACCCGACCGAAACCGACTGCCCGACCTGCGGCGCGAACCAGGCGTTCGGTCCGGGATGGGCGGCGAAGGCCAAGGCGCAGATCGCCGCTCTGGAGCCCGTGGCCGCGACAGCCTCCGCTGCCTATGAGCGTGCCGAGGCCGCGCGCGACCAGGCCCGGTTCCTCATGGCCCCGATGCCGTCCTGGTTGCCTCCGGACAGTGAGCTGGGCCAGGTGTGGGCGCAGTGGGAGGCCGGGACGCACCTCACCGACCTGGGTGAGTTGGCCGACCACATCGAGAATGTGGGGCGCAGGCTGCGCTCGACGGCGGTCGCCGCGCGCAAGGAGGCGGGGGCCCGCCTTGAGGATCCCACCGACGGGTGGGGGGACCTGGCCGAGCAGCTCTCGGAGTGGGTCGACGACGCCCGCGCGTCGATGCGCGCCGCCGAGGCGCTGCGTCCGGCCGAGCAGGCGCTGTGGTGGCTCACCGAGCAGGCCCGGGAGATCCGCGCCAGCCGGCTGAGTCCGCTCGCGGCGTACGCCGAACAGGTCTGGCATCTGCTGCGCCAGGAGCGCCGTATCGACCTCGAAGCGCTGCGCCTGGTCGGGCGGGGCACGCAGCGGCGGGTCGCGGTGGACGTCACGGTCGACGGTGCGGAGGGTGACGCGAACTCGCCCGGGCTGCTCAGCCAGGGCGAGTTCCAGGCGCTGGCGCTGTCCATCTGCCTGCCGCGCACGATGGTCTCCGGCAACCCGTTCGGTTTCCTGGTGATCGACGACCCTGTGCAGGCCATGGACACCGAGACCGTCGAGGGCCTGGCCAGTGTGCTCGCCGAGGTGGGACGGCACCGGCAGATCATCGTCTTCACGCACGACACCCGGCTGCCCGATGCGCTGCGCCGTCTCGGGCTGCCCGCGACGATCCGCGCCATCCAGCGCGACGCCATGTCCAACGTGCAGGTGGCCGACTACGGGTACTAGCGGCCGGCGCCGTGCGGCCGCGGGCTCCGCGCGCGGCGCCGGGGTGCGGCGGGATTTCGATTTGCACGAGTACCCCGCAGGACCTGTATAGTCATGACCAACGCAGAGGGCGGAACCCCCAAAGGGGACCCCTGAGAGCGTGCCCCTTTAGCTCAGTCGGCAGAGCGTCTCCATGGTAAGGAGAAGGTCTACGGTTCGAATCCGTAAAGGGGCTCCGCCACTTGATGAGGTTCGTGAAGGTTCCGGTTCACTCAGGTGGGCGACCAGCGGACGTCCTGTCCGTCGGTTGGACCGGGTATCCGGTATCCTCTTCGCGGGGGTTCCTCGGAATCCCCGGAGCAAGGCGGGGTAGCTCAGTCGGTAGAGCAAGCGGCTCATAATCGCTGTGTCGTCGGTTCAAGTCCGGCCCCCGCTACCGCCTGCGTGGGTTCTCTGTACTCCAGGGTTCCACGCGGGTCTCTTGTAGTGTCCGAGTCTTCCAGCAGAAAGGCACTCCGCCGTGGCTGTCACAGATGTGAGGCCGAAGATCACCCTGGCGTGCCAGGAGTGCAAGCACCGCAACTACATCACGCGTAAGAACCGTCGGAACAACCCCGACCGCCTTACGCTGAAGAAGTTCTGCCCCAACTGCCGGACGCACTCCGAGCACCGCGAGACCCGCTAGTCAGTGTTTGTCTTGCGCTCGCCGGGTCGGGCGCCTGATAGCCGGGAACCTTCGGATCCTGCGGTGTGGTCGATCGTTCCTCGCTCTCACACCTACGGAGCCCCCGGAACCCCGGCGGCGCCCGGCTGGCCGGCTAGCCCGGTTCTGTTCCGGGCATGGGCCGGACCTCACCGCATCGAGCCCAGTGAGCGGCACACGCTCACTGGGCTATTAGTGTGTGGTGCTCCGGTGCCGCCTATGGGGTGGCGACCGGGCACGCGGCGAGAGAGGGAGCGATGGCGATCAACCGCGACTTTCTGGGGCGGGAGTACCCGGCCCCGGAACTTTACGAGGTGACGCGGGGCAAGATCCGGGAGTTCGCCGAGGCGATCCAGGACGCGAACCCGATCTACACCGACGCGGCCACGGCCAGAGCCGCCGGGTACACCGACGTCATCGCACCGCCCACGTTCCCCATCATCATGGGAATGGCGGGCGCCGGCCAGGCCATCGTCGACCCCGAGCTCCGCCTCGACTTCTCGATGGTGGTGCACCGCGAGCAGCGGTTCCGGTACAGCCGGCCCATGGAGGCGGGCGACCTCGTCCACTGTGTGACGCGCATCTCCGACATCAAGGCCCTGGGCGGCAACGAGCTCATGACGCTCGACAGCGAGATGAGTACCCCCGGAGGAGAGCACATCGTCACCGCGCTCAACACCATCGTCGTCCGGGGTGGCGCCGAGGACGCCGAGCACTAGCAGCGGAATGGGAGTCCGGTCATGACCGCCACCGTCAAGTACGCCGATGTCGAGGTGGGCCAGGAGCTGCCCGAGCAGACCTACCCCGTCCGGCGGCTGGACCTCGTCCGCTACGCGGGCGCTTCGGGGGACTTCAACGAGATCCACTGGAACGAGCGCGTCGCGAAGTCGGTCGGGCTGCCGAACGTCATCGCCCACGGCATGTTCACAATGGCCGAGGCGGGACGCTACATCACGGACTGGGTCGGCGACCCCGGCGCGATCGTCGAGTTCGGGGTGCGCTTCTCCGCCCCCGTGGTGGTGCCGGATGACGACACCGGCGCGGAGATCGTCATCAGTGGTGTCGTGCGCAAGAAACTTGAGGACAACCAGGTCGCGGTGGCGCTCACCGCACGTTCCAAGGGCGTGAAGGTGCTGGGCGGCTCCACCGTGGTCGTCCGGCTCGGCTAACCCGCTTCCGGGACATCGGGCCATCCGGGCTCCGGCCGGTGCACGCTGACATCGAAGATCCCACCAGAGGTAACCGTGACCACTGCTCCCGCCGACAACGTCCGGCTCGCCGACTACACCACTCTCGGTCTCGGTGGTCCGGCCGGACGCTTTGTCACCGCCCGCGACACCGAGGAGCTCGTCGCCGCCACCGCCGCGGCCGACGCCGCCGGCGAGCCGCTCCTGCTGCTGGGCAGCGGAAGCAACGTCGTCGTCGGCGACGCGGGATTCCCGGGCACGGTCGTGCACGTCGACTCCCAGGGGCTGCGCCGCGTGCCGGCCGGCGACGACCGGATGCAACTGCACGCGAGCGCGGGCGCGGAGTGGGATTCCCTTGTGGAGTACGCCGTAGCCGAAGGGCTCAGCGGGCTGGAGTGCCTCTCCGGGATTCCCGGCCGGGTCGGCTCCACCCCCATCCAGAACGTCGGTGCCTACGGCCAGGAGGTCAGCGAGACCATCGCGCGGGTTCTGGTCTACGACCGGGAGACCGGGGAACGGCGGGTGATGACCGGCGCCGAGTGCGGGTTCAGCTACCGCAGCAGCGTCTTCAAGGGCGACGACCGCTACGTGGTCTGCGAGGTGGTGTTCGAGCTCACGCGTTCCCCGCTGAGCCGGCCCATCCGCTACGCCGAGGTGGCCCGCTCCCTGGGGGCGAACCTTGGCGACCAGGTGCCACTCAGCGAGGCGCGCGCCGTCGTGCTCCGGCTGCGCAAGGGGAAGGGCATGGTGCTCGACCCGGCCGACCCCGACACCCGCAGCGCGGGCTCCTTCTTCACCAACCCGATCCTCGGTCCCGAGGAGTTCACCGAGTTCGGCAAGCGGGTCGCGGAGCGGCTCGGTCCCGATGTGGAGCCGCCCGCCCACCCGGACGGCACCGGGCGGGTGAAGCTCTCCGCCGCCTGGCTCATCGACAAGGCCGGGTTCAGCAAGGGATACGGCCGCGGGCCGGTCCGGATCTCCTCGAAGCACACGCTCGCGCTGACCAACGCGGACGGCGCGACAACAGCCGACCTGCTGGAGCTGGCCCGCGAGGTGCGCGCCGGTGTCGCGGAGAAGTTCGGCGTGACCCTGGTGAACGAGCCGGTCCTGGTGGGGGCCACGCTCTAGGTAGTGCTTTCTTGGCTCGCTGGCGCTCGCCGGGTCGGGTGCCCCGAAGCCGGGAACCTTCGGGCACCTCCGGTGTGCCGCCCCGGTCGGCTCCGCCAGTCGCGGACGCCCCACCTCCGGACCCTCCAGAACCCCGGCTGCACCCGACTGTGTTTTCTGGGCTCGCAAGCTCGCCGGGTCGGGTGCCTGGAGGCCGGGAACCTTCGGGCACCTCCGGTGTGCCGCCCCGGTCGGCTCCGCCAGTCGCGGACGCCCCACCTCCGGACCCTCCAGAACCCCGGCGGCCCCCGACCCGGCCGGCGCGCTCGCGAACAGGCGCGGCCGAGAATTCCCAACAATGTTCTTCGGCGCGCCGAACTTCGCCATTGGGAATCGCCATTTATGTTCCTGGTAATTCCAATGAATTGCGTCCCGCCAATTCTCTGTTAAAGTCGAATTCGTCGAGGGGGAGTAGTCCCCGAACCGTGCGGTCGACATACTGGTCCGCGTTGGCGCGGACCCGGTCGTGCGGGCCCAGAGTCCCCCTCTGGGCGGACGAGACCTTCGATCCAGCGGATATAGGTATCTGCCGGGTCGGAGTGTCGTGCGTGCCCTTCGCCCCGCCCGGCGGGAGGATCGACGGGCGGAGACCCCTTGGCATTTCTCATTCCCCTGGCCGCGAGTGCCGCCGCCATTTTCGTGGCGGAAATGGGTGACAAGACCCAGCTCGTGGCAATGTCACTGGCGACGCGGTACCGCATTACCACCGTCCTTGTGGGCATCACGCTGGCGACGGTCGCGGTGCACGCCGCCAGCGTCCTCATCGCCGGGGTCCTCGGGCTGGCGATTCCCACCGACTGGGTCACCCTCGTAGCCGGACTCGCCTTCCTCCTCTTCGGCGCCTGGACGCTGCGCGGTGACGAGCTCAGCAGCAAGGACGAGGAGCGAGCGGCGTCGCGGCGGCTGAGCTCCGGCCTCATGACGGTGTGCGCCGTCTTCTTCATCGCCGAGCTCGGGGACAAGACGATGCTCGCGACGATCGCGGTAGGGACCCAGTACCACTGGTTGCCGGTATGGATCGGGTCGACGGTCGGCATGGTGCTCGCCGACGGCCTCGCGATCGCGCTGGGCGCCGTCCTGGGCAAGAAGCTGCCCGAGCATGTGGTGCGCCTCTGCGCAGCGGTCGCCTTCTTCGCTGCCGGGGCGGTGCTCACCTTCCAGGGCCTGCGGATGGTCGCGGCGTGACCCCGTCGCCGCCGTGCCGCGCGTGCGCCGAGCGTGTGCGGCGAGGGCGGGCGCATCGAAGGTGACTGCCAGGACATGGTCAGCGCCGAGAATGTCCGCACGGTCACCCTCGATGACTCCCGGCATGGAGCCCTTACGGTCGGGGCGGTTCCGCCAGCCAGGCGTCGATGCCGGCGAGGAGCTCCTTGCGGAGCGCGTCGGGCGCGGCCGAGCCCTTCACCGACATCCGGGCCAGCTCCGCGAGCTCCGCGTCGGAGAAGCCGAACACAGTGCGGGCGATCTCGTACTGCGCCGCCAGCCGCGGGCCGAACAGCAGGGGGTCGTCGGCCCCAAGCGCGATGGGTGCCCCAGCGTCGAACAGCCTGCGCAGTGGCACCTGGTCGAGCTCGTCGACCACGCCCAGGCTCATGTTGGACGTGGGACACACCTCCAGGGTGACCTTGCCGGTGGCGATCCGCTCCACCAGATAGGGGTCCTCGACCGCGCGTACCCCGTGCCCGATCCGGTCGGCGGACAGCTCGTCAAGGCAGTCCCGGACGCTGCGCGGGCCGTTGAGCTCGCCGCCGTGCGGGGTGGAGAGCAGGTCGGCGCGCCGCGCGATCCGGAACGCGCGCTCGAAGTCCAGCGCCCGGCCCCTGCGCTCGTCATTGTTCAACCCGAACGCGTACACCCCGCTTCCGGCGTACTGCGCGGCGAGCCGGGCCAGCGTCCTGGCGTCCAAGGGGTGCTTGGTGCGGTTGGCCGCGACCATGATCCCAACGGCGGTGCCGGTGTCGCGTTCAGCCGTCCGCGCCGCGTCCAGGATGAGCTCCAGCGTCGCGGTGAGGCCGTCGAAGCGCGCTGCGTAGCCGCTGGGATCCACCTGGATTTCCAGCCAACCGGATCCGTCGGCCCGGTCGTCCTCGGCAGCCTCCCGGAGCAGCCGGTAGATGTCCTCGGGGCGCTGCAGCACCGACCGCGCGACATCGTAGAGCCGTTGGAACCGGAACCAGCCGCGCTCGTCGGTGGCGCGCAGTGTGGGCGGCCAGTCCTCGACCAGGGCGTGCGGCAGGTGCACGCCGCGCTCGTGCGCCAGCTCGACGAGGGTGCTGTGCCGCATGGATCCGGTGAAGTGCTGGTGCAGGTGGGCCTTGGGCAGCCTGGCGATGGGGCGGTGCATGACTCAAGGGTGCCTCAGGCGCGGCACCGTCGTCGCGCAGTTGGTGAGACAACGCGACCGCCCGGGGCGCTGTCGCCCCGGGCGGTCGCGGCCGTTGGCGGGACGGCCTACTGGGCCTCGCCGAGCAGCTTCTGCAGCCGGCCCACTCCCTCGGCCAGGTTGTTGTCGCCGAGCGCGTAGGACATCCGCAGGTAGCCCGGGGTGCCGAACGCCTCGCCCGGTACCACGGCGATCTCGGCCTGCTCCAGGATCACCTCGGCGAGCTCGGCGGAGGTCTGCGGCCGGTGGCCGCGGATCTCCCGGCCGAGCACGTCCTTGACCGAGGGGTACGCGTAGAACGCCCCCTCCGGATCCGGGCAGACGACGCCGGGGATCTCGTTCAGCATCCGGACGATGGTGCGCCGCCTGCGGTCGAACGCGGTGCGCATCTCGGCGACCGCGCTCAGGTCGCCCGACACCGCGGCCAGGGCGGCGGCCTGCGACACGTTCGCGACGTTCGATGTGGCGTGCGACTGCAGGTTCCCGGCCGCCTTGACGACATCGTTCGGGCCGGCGATCCACCCGACGCGCCAGCCCGTCATCGCGTACGTCTTGGCGACACCGTTGACGACGACGGTTCGCTCGGCCAGCTCGGGAACCTCCACCGGGATGGAGCTGAACCGCGCCGAACCGTAGACCAGGTGCTCGTAGATCTCGTCGGTGAGGACCCACAGCCCATTGCCGTTGGCCCACTGCCCGATCTCGCGGACCTGCTCCGGTGGATAGACCGCGCCGGTGGGGTTCGACGGGGAGACGAACAGCAGGACCTTGGTGCGGTCGGTGCGCGCCGCTTCGAGCTGCGCCACGCTGGCGAGGTAGCCGGTGGACTCGTCGGTGACCACGTAGACCGGGACACCGCCGGCCAGCTTGATGGATTCCGGGTAGGTCGTCCAGTACGGGGCGATGACGATGACCTCGTCGCCCGGGTCGAGCAGCGTGGCGAACGCCTCGTAGATGGCCTGCTTGCCGCCGTTGGTCACCAGGATCTGGCTGGGATCCACCTGGTACCCGGAGTCGCGCAGCGTCTTCTCGGCGATGGCCTCCTTGAGCTCGGGGAGGCCGCCGGCCGGCGTGTAGCCGTGGAAACGGGGCTCGTGGCAGGCGCGTACCGCCGCCTCGACGATGTAGTCGGGCGTGGGGAAGTCGGGCTCTCCGGCGCCGAAACCGATGACGGGACGCCCGGCCGCCTTCATGGCCTTGCCCTTGGCGTCAACGGCCAGCGTGGCTGACTCGGAGATACCGCCGATGCGTGCGGAGATGCGAGGTCGCTCAGTCATGTGCACCATACTTGCACGAGCCGTCGAATGGGTCTCCCGGGATGTGGTAAACAGCTTCCGCGTGGACATCACCGGCCGGGTTGGTCCTCAGCGGCGATAGGGCTTAGACTTCGGTGATTGGTAGCGAGGCCGCATCGTGCGCGGTGCGCGATAATCGGTTGCGTCCCCGAAGCTGCGGCACGCTATCCTGGGTTAACCATGCTAACCCGAAGGGCAGTGGCTCAATTGGCAGAGCACCGGTCTCCAAAACCGGCGGTTGGGGGTTCGAGTCCCTCCTGCCCTGCAAGGCATCCAGCAGAGATCGTGGGGGAGGGCATCGCGAGCGTGCGGTGGAGTTCTCCCCGCAGCAGCCCGGACCGTCGACTCCTAAGGACCTCAGGTGACACAGACTGACGCCGCGGCTAAGCCCGACCGGGAGCCCCAGCGTCGCACCGGTCCGGTGACCTTCGTCAAGCAGGTTGTGGGCGAACTCCGGAAGGTTCGCTGGCCCACCCGCCGCGAGCTCATCACCTACACGATCGTCGTCATGGTGTTCGTCGTCATCATGGTCGGATACATCTCGTTGCTTGACTTCGGCTTTGGTGAAGCTGTCACCTGGCTCTACGGCACAGTCGGCAGCAGCGGCGAGGCGACGCAGCCCGGCGGTGAGATGCCCGGCGTTCCGCAGTAGCGGCCACGCCGCAGCCGCGCCGGACGGCTTGGTCCCAATACTCCCGCTGAGACCGTAGGCTGGGCGGGAGAACTGGTATCGGCGCCATTCGATTCCGAGCCGGCCCAGAGCGCGCAACCGACGACAGAAAGAGCAGCCGTGTCCGAGTCCCCACTGACCTCTGACGACTTCCCAACCGAGGAGCCGGTTCAGTCGTCGGCGGAAGAGCCGGAGCAGGCCGACCCTGCGGCCGAGGCGGCCACGGACGACTCCCAGGACGTCGCGGACGATGCGGCGGAGGCCGCCGAAGCGGGCGACGAGGAGGAAGCCGCGGAAGCGGGCGGCGAGGGCGAGTCGGAGGAGGCTCCCAGACTCGACCCCGTCGAGGAGTTCAAGATGGAACTCCGGCTGCTTCCCGGCGACTGGTACGTGGTGCACACCTACGCCGGGTACGAGAACCGGGTGAAGACCAACGTCGAGAGCCGTACCCAGTCGCTCAACATGGAGGACTACATCTTCCAGGTCGAGGTGCCCACGCAGGAGGTCACCGAGGTCAAGAGCGGCAAGCGGCAGCAGGTGACGGAGAAGGTCCTGCCGGGGTACGTGCTCGTCCGCATGGACCTCACCGACGAGTCCTGGGCGGCCATCCGCAACACTCCGGGCGTCACCGGCTTCGTTGGCCTGTCCAACCGGCCCGCCCCGCTGAGCCTCCAGGAGGTCGCCGACCTGCTCGCGCCGGAGCCCGAGGAGGAGCCGGAGCAGGTGCACAAGGAGAAGGCCGAGAGCCGCTCCGACGTCGCCTACGAGGTCGGGGAGTCCGTGACGGTGATGGAGGGCCCGTTCGCCACGCTGCCCGCCACCGTGAGCGAGATCAATCCCGACACCCAGAAGCTCAAGGTGCTCGTGTCGATCTTCGGTCGCGAGACCCCGGTGGAGCTGGGCTTCAACCAGGTCTCCAAGATCTGACAAGACCCGTCCGGCGCTCGCGTGCCGGCTTGGGAGCCGGCGTGTGCGGGGGCTGCGGCGCCGGCCGTTCGGGCCGGCGGGGCACAACCCCGGGTAGTAGTAGTATTGGTGGTGCCGGAAATCGCATCACGCCCCGCTTCGGCGGGGCTTATTCGCGTTCCGCACGGTCCCGGCGGATGCGCGGCGCCCAGGTGCGTGCCCCGGCCCGTCGTCCGGCGCCGATGAGGATTCGGCCCGAACGCCCCGCTCACAGCGGAGTCAAGGGACTCGTCACGACCCAGAAACCAGGCAAAGGACCCGAAATGCCGCCCAAGAAAAAGAGGATCGCAGCGCTGGTCAAGGTCCAGCTGCCCGCTGGCCAGGCCACGCCGGCTCCGCCCGTTGGTACCGCGCTCGGCCCGCACGGTGTCAACATCATGGAGTTCTGCAAGCAGTACAACGCCGCTACCGAAGCCCAGCGCGGCAGCGTCATCCCGGTAGACATCACTGTCTACGAGGACCGCTCCTTCACCTTCGTCACGAAGACGCCGCCGGCGCCGAAGCTCATCCTCAAGGCCGCGGGCCTGAGCAAGGGGAGCCCTGACCCGAAGCGCACCAAGGCGGGGAGCGTCACCGCCGACCAGATCCGCGAGATCGCGCAGACCAAGCTGCCCGACCTGAACACCGACGACATGGAGCGCGCCGAGGAGATCGTCGCCGGCACCGCCCGCTCCATGGGCATTGACATCAAGTAGCCGTCCCCGGGTTCGCGCGGGGCGAGCCGCGCGCCGGCTCGGGCAGTCGCGAGCGACGGGTCCGGGCGCGGCGGTAGGAACCCCGCAGTGGCAGGGCCAGGCGCTGGCCCGCACACCACATACCTCGATCAGGAGAGTCACGTGAAGCGCAGCAAGAACCACCGCAAAGCCGCCGAGATGGTGGACCGCACCCGGCTCTACGCGCCGGCCGAGGCGATGAAGCTCGCCAAGGAGACCAGTACGGCCTCCTTCGACGCGACCGTCGAGATCGCCGTGCGCCTGGGCGTCGACCCGCGCAAGGCCGACCAGATGATCCGCGGAACGGTGAACCTGCCGCACGGTACCGGTAAGACCGCTCGGGTCCTGGTCTTCGCCACCGGCGACCGTGCCGAGCAGGCCCGCGCGGCGGGTGCCGACTACGTTGGGGACGACGACCTCGTCCAGGAGATCCTGAACGGCTTCCTGGACTTCGACGCGGTCGTCGCCACTCCCGACCTGATGGGCAAGGTCGGCCGGCTGGGCCGGGTGCTCGGCCCCCGAGGGCTCATGCCGAACCCGAAGACCGGAACGGTCACGCCCGATGTCGCCAAGGCCGTCGGCGACATCAAGGGCGGCAAGATCTCGTTCCGTGTCGACCGGCACGGGAACCTGCACTTCATCATCGGCAAGACTTCCTTCGACGAGCGCCAGTTGGTCGAGAACTACGCCGCCGCGCTCGACGAGGTGCAGCGGATCAAGCCGTCCGCGTCCAAGGGGCGGTACCTGAGGAAGGTGAGCGTGACGACCACGATGGGTCCGGGCATCCAGGTCGACCCGAACGCCTCGCGCGAGGTCGGCGCCGCTGCCTGAGGCGCCTCCCGATTCCGCGATGTGCCCCGGCCGTGCTCCGGCCGGGGCACATCGCGTATTTTCAGGGGGTTCGTTCGTGCCCTGTACTGTTCGGACGGTTGTGCCCGGATATCCCCATCCCCCTTCCGGGAACCGAATCGCCCACCGCGGCGTCGCAATCGGGGGACTCTGACGAAAAGATCCTTGGGAGCGTTTCACATGCTGAAGAAGAGTGCCGGAGTAGCTGCCGGCACGGGACTGGTGGTGGCGACCACGGGGTGCGGCATCATCCCCGGGCTGGGCGCGAGCCCGATCGAGATGCTGCAGCAGTCGGTTCAGGAGACCCAGGAAATCGGGGCCTATCGGGCGGAGGTGACGTCCTCGGGTTCCATCGGAGACGAGCCAGCGACCGACACCACAGCCGAGATCGTTTTCACCGAGGACCCGGAACCCACCATCGAGTTGACCAACCAGGATGACAACAGCGTCGCCCTGATCCGCGGCACGGAGTTCCTCGTCGACGACGGCAGCGGGGAGTGGCTCCGCATGGACTTCGAGGAGATGGGCGAGGACACGTTCCTTGACCCCAAGGCTCAGGTCGACCAGCTGATGGCGGGCCAGAACGTCGAGGAGACCGGGAGCGAGGAGGTCAACGGCGTCGAGGCCACGATCGTCGAGGGCAGCTACCCGATCCAGGACGCCTTGGACCAGATCGAGGACAGCGAAATCCGCGACCAGGTCGAGACGACCTACGAGGAGGCGGGTGTCGAGGAGGTCCCGTTCACCGTCTGGGTCGGCGACGGGCTGCCGCAACGGGTGCAGTACGAGATCGGCGACTACGAGGAGACGATCGACTTCCTGGAGTTCGGCCAGGACGTGAGTATCGAGTGGCCCTCCGAGGACCAGATCTCCGACATGGACGAGATGTTCGACGACCCGATGAGCGATATGCCGTCCCCCGACGTCGAGATGCCCGACGCCCCCGATCTCGACCAGGAGATGGAGGACCTCGAGCAGGACCTCGAGGACCTCGAGAACTACTGACCGCCGTACTCCGGCACGCCCCGCACGCCGCCCGGCCCCCTTGAGGGGGCCGGGCGGGTTCGCGTCTGAGACCCGGATCTCCCGCTGGTGTGCGCGGCACCCCGCCGGATCGACTAACATGGAAAGTGCCGAAGACCGCCGGTCGTCACCCGAAGGGTGACCTAAGGTTCCATGCGAAATGGGCGGCCCGCGCAGGTGTGATGTGAGTCGTTTCGCCCCGTGTTCGCACGTGGGCGTGCATACGCCCCGCGCACACCCGCGCCGGGGTGTTTTTTATGCGCTCCCCTTCGCGTGGCCCCTTGGGAACCGCCGGCGTTCAGTGTTGGAAGGAGTCCCATGGCGAGGCCGGATAAGGCAGCCGCGGTCGCCGAGCTCAAGGAGGAGTTCCAGAGCTCGCAGGGCGCCGTACTGACCGAGTACCGGGGGCTCAGCGTGGCGCAGGTCGGTCAACTGCGCCACAGCCTCGGCCAGAACGCGCGGTTCCGCATCGTGAAGAACACGCTGACCAAGATCGCTGCCACCGAGGCCGGTCTTGATGAGCAGGTCATCAACCTGTTCGAGGGTCCGACGGCCATCGCCTTCGTCCGAGGGGACGTCGTCGAGGCCGCCAAGGGCCTGCGTGACTTTTCGAAGGCGAACGCGCCGCTGGTGATCAAGGGCGGTGTCATCGACTCCCAGGTGATGACACCGGAGCAGATCAACCAGATGGCCGATCTCGAGTCCCGCGAGGTACTGCTCTCGAAGCTGGCCGGAGCGCTCAAGGCCAAGCAGGGCCAGGCGGCCCGGTTGTTCCAGGCGCTGCCGACCAAGACCGTGCGGCTCGCTCAGGCGCTGCACGACAAGCGCTCGGACGAAGCTTAGGAAATCACGGGGCCGCGCCGCGTTCGCGGACGCTGGCCGGTACCCGGCACCGTGCCAATGGGTGCGCGTGTTGCTAGAGGAAGAGAGAACCACACCATGGCGAAGCTCAGCACCGAAGAGCTGCTCGGCGCTTTCGAGGAGATGACTCTGCTCGAGCTGTCCGAGTTCGTCAAGCAGTTCGAGGAGAAGTTCGACGTCGAGGCCGCTGCTCCGGCCGCGGCGGTCGTCCAGGCTCCGGGCGGTGGCGGCGAGGCCCCCGTCGAGGAGGAGCAGGACGAGTTCGACGTCATCCTGGAGTCCGCTGGCGACAAGAAGATCCAGGTCATCAAGGAGGTCCGCGGCCTGACGAGCCTCGGGCTGAAGGAGGCCAAGGACCTGGTCGACGACCTGCCGAAGCCGCTGATTGAGGCCGCCAGCAAGGAGAACGCCGAGAAGGCGAAGGAGACCCTTGAGGGCGCCGGCGCCACCGTCACGCTGAAGTAGCGTGCCGCGGCGTACGCGAGGCGGTCACTCCTGAGGGGTGACCGCCTTCGCTCGTGTTCGGGGCGCGCGGGTGCCGCAGGGGAAACCGCGCCGGCATCGCGGGCGGGCGCCCTCCCACCCTCGCCAACTCCTGAAGCCCTGAGTCGGTGAATCATTCCCAGTATCGCCTCGTTCACACCCACCCGGTCGTGTGGGGCCTCTCACGACCGCTTATTGCCCCGAACGTGCGACGCCGGGCTTGACGGATTCGCCTGTTAAGGCGATGCTGCGTGGTGTCGTGACAGAGTCCGGGGGTCATTGTTGGACAGCGGTGTAGTATTCGGCTACACTGCCCTTTTGCGCTGCCCTTTGACGATCCCTGTGCCGGTGTCCGTGTGTTTGTGCCCGACTTCCCTTGGGAGTAGGGCCTTGAGCACGTGCTCCACCGTTGAGAGCCGACCTGTCACACATCGGTTGTTCTCTCAGATATGAGGGTCGTCCGGCGTGCGCGCGCATCAACCGCCACAAGCCTTCGGAAGGACCCCTGTTGGCAGCCTCGCGCAACGCCTCCGCTAACGCCCTTGGTCCGAACCGCGTTTCCTTCGCCCGCATTCAGGAACCACTCGAGGTCCCCAACCTTCTCGCTCTGCAGACCGAGTCCTTCGACTGGCTGCTCGGCAACGAGAAGTGGAGCTCCCGAGTCGAGGCGGCCCGCAACTCGGGTCGCAAGGACGTTCCGGAGCAGTCCGGCCTCGAAGAGATCTTCGAGGAGATCAGTCCGATCGAGGACTTCTCGGGCACGATGTCGCTCTCATTCCGCGACCACCGGTTCGAGCCGCCCAAGTACTCCGAAGAGGAGTGCAAGGACAAGGACATGACCTACTCCGCCCCGATGTTCGTCACGGCGGAGTTCATCAACAACGACACCGGTGAGATCAAGAGCCAGACGGTGTTCATGGG
Source organism: Lipingzhangella halophila (assembly GCF_014203805.1). GTDB lineage: Bacteria > Actinomycetota > Actinomycetes > Streptosporangiales > Streptosporangiaceae > Lipingzhangella > Lipingzhangella halophila. The sequence continues at coordinate 166,890 of NZ_JACHJT010000001.1, forward strand.
CGACTTCCCGCTCATGACCGTCAAGGGCACGTTCATCATCAACGGCACCGAGCGTGTGGTCGTTTCGCAGCTTGTCCGTTCGCCGGGCGTGTACTTCGACCGCCAGGTCGACAAGACCTCGGACAAGGACCTTTACGGGTGCAAGGTCATCCCGTCGCGCGGTGCCTGGCTGGAGTTCGAGGTCGACAAGCGCGACTTCGTCGGTGTCCGCATCGACCGCAAGCGCAAGCAGGGCGTCACCGTCCTGCTCAAGGCGCTGGGCTGGACCACCGACCAGATCCTGGAGCGCTTCGGCCAGTACGAGTCCATCCGCAACACTCTGGAGAAGGACCCCACCGCGGGTACCGACGACGCGTTGCTGGACATCTACCGCAAGCTGCGCCCCGGGGAACCGCCCACGAAGGAGTCGGCCCAGGCGCTGCTGGAGAACCTGTACTTCAACCCGAAGCGCTACGACCTCGCCAAGGTCGGCCGCTACAAGATCGACAAGAAGCTGGGCCTGGGCACCGAGATCACCCAGGGCACGCTGACCGAGGACGACATCGTCGCCACGGTCGACTACCTCGTGCGGCTGCACGCCGGCGAGGAGGAGCTCGAATCCCCGCGGGGGACGCTCCCGATCGAGACCGACGACATCGACCACTTCGGCAACCGCCGGCTGCGCACGGTCGGCGAGCTTATCCAGAACCAGGTGCGCCTGGGGCTGGCCCGCATGGAGCGGGTGGTGCGCGAGCGGATGACCACCCAGGACGTCGAGGCCATCACGCCGCAGACCCTGATCAACATCCGCCCGGTCGTCGCCTCCATCAAGGAGTTCTTCGGCACCAGCCAGCTCTCCCAGTTCATGGACCAGACCAACCCGCTGGCCGGGCTGACCCACAAGCGCCGCCTCTCGGCGCTGGGCCCGGGCGGGCTGTCCCGGGAGCGCGCCGGGTTCGAGGTGCGCGACGTCCACCCGTCGCACTACGGCCGCATGTGTCCGATCGAGACCCCTGAGGGGCCCAACATCGGCCTCATCGGCTCGCTGTCCGCCTACGGCCGGGTGAACTCCTTCGGCTTCGTCGAGACCCCCTACCAGCGGATCGTCAACGGCAAGCTGACCGGCGAGGTCTCCTACCTGACGGCGGACGAGGAGGACCGCTACGTCATCGCGCAGGCCAACACTCCTGTGGGGCCCGATGGCGGGTTCACCGACAGCCGCGTGCTGGTCCGTACCAAGGGCGGCGAGTTCGAGGCGGTCTCGGCGGACGACGTCGACTACATGGACATCTCGCCGCGCCAGATGGTGTCGGTCGCCACGGCCATGATCCCGTTCCTGGAGCACGACGACGCCAACCGCGCGCTCATGGGCTCCAACATGCAGCGCCAGGCGGTGCCGCTGCTGCGCGCCGAGTCGCCGCTGGTCGGCACGGGCATGGAGTACCGCGCGGCCACCGACGCCGGCGAGGTCATCCTGGCCGACGACGCCGGTGTGGCCGAGGAGGTCACGGCCGACGCCGTCACGGTCATGGCCGACGACGGCACCCGCAAGACGTACCGTCTCGGTAAGTTCCGGCGGAGCAACCAGGGCACCTGCTTCAACCAGCGTCCGATCGTGGTCGAGGGCCAGCGGGTCGAGGAGAGCGACGTGCTCGCCGACGGCCCCTCCACCGAGCAGGGCGAGATGTCGCTGGGTAAGAACCTGCTGGTGGCCTACATGTCCTGGGAGGGGCACAACTACGAGGACGCCATCGTGCTCTCGCAGCGCCTCGTGCAGGACGATGTCATGTCCTCGATCCACATCGAGGAGCACGAGGTCGACGCCCGCGACACCAAGCTGGGGCCCGAGGAGATCACCCGCGAGATCCCCAACGTCAGCGAGGAGGTGCTGGCCGACCTCGACGACCGGGGCATTATCCGCATCGGCGCCGAGGTCGTCGACGGCGACATCCTCGTCGGCAAGGTCACCCCGAAGGGGGAGACCGAGCTGACTCCCGAGGAGCGGCTGCTGCGCGCGATCTTCGGGGAGAAGGCACGCGAGGTCCGCGACACCTCCCTGAAGGTGCCGCACGGTGAATCCGGCAAGGTCATCGGGGTCCGTGTCTTCAGCCGCGACGACGGTGACGAGCTGCCCCCGGGCGTCAACGAGCTGGTCCGCGTCTACGTCGCGCAGAAGCGCAAGATCACCGACGGCGATAAGCTCGCCGGCCGCCACGGGAACAAGGGCGTCATCGCCAAGATCCTCCCGCAGGAGGACATGCCGTTCATGGAGGACGGCACCCCGGTCGACATCATCCTGAACCCGCTGGGTGTTCCCGGCCGGATGAACGTCGGCCAGATCCTGGAGATCCACCTCGGCTGGCTGGCCGAGAGCGGCTGGAAGATCGAAGGTGACGACGCGCCGTGGAAGGAGTCCATGCGTGCCATCGGGGCCGGCGACATCGCGCCGGGAACCAGGGTGGCCACGCCGGTCTTCGACGGTCTGCGTGAGGACGAGATCGGTGGCCTGCTGGAGTCCAGCCTGCCCAACGAGGACGGCGTGCAGCTGATCGACTCCAACGGCAAGGCGGTGCTCTACGACGGGCGTACCGGTGAGCCGTTCGACGAGCCGATCGCGGTGGGCTACACCTACTTCCTCAAGCTGCACCACCTGGTCGACGACAAGATTCACGCCCGTTCCACTGGGCCGTACTCGATGATCACCCAGCAGCCGCTGGGCGGTAAGGCGCAGTTCGGCGGGCAGCGCTTCGGTGAGATGGAGGTCTGGGCGCTGGAGGCGTACGGCGCCGCATACGCGCTGCAGGAACTGCTCACGATCAAGTCGGACGATGTCCTCGGCCGCGTGAAGGTCTACGAGGCGATCGTCAAGGGCGAGAACATCCCCGAGCCGGGCATCCCGGAATCCTTCAAGGTGCTCATCAAGGAGATGCAGTCGCTCTGTCTGAACGTGGAGGTGCTGTCCAGCGACGGTATGTCCATCGAGATGCGGGACACCGACGAGGATGTCTTCCGTGCAGCGGAAGAACTGGGAATCGACCTTGGTCGGCGGGAGCCGAGCAGTGTCGAAGAGGTCTAACTTCCGCGATCTTCAAGAGCAGGGGACGAATTAAGTGCTCGACGTCAATTTCTTCGACGAGCTGCGCATTGGCCTCGCCACTGCCGACGAGATCCGGCAGTGGTCGCACGGTGAGGTCAAGAAGCCGGAAACCATCAACTATCGGACCCTCAAGCCGGAGAAGGACGGGCTCTTCTGCGAGAAGATCTTCGGTCCCACTCGCGACTGGGAATGCTACTGCGGCAAGTACAAGCGAGTCCGGTTCAAGGGGATCATCTGTGAGCGCTGTGGCGTGGAGGTCACCCGGGCCAAGGTCCGGCGTGAGCGCATGGGCCACATCGAGCTCGCCGCGCCGGTGACCCACATCTGGTACTTCAAGGGCGTGCCGAGCCGGCTCGGCTACCTGCTCGACCTCGCCCCGAAGGATCTCGAGAAGATCATCTACTTCGCGGCGTACATGGTCACCTGGGTCGACAACGACGCCCGGGACCGCGACATGCAGTCGCTCGAGGCGCGTATCTCGGTCGAGCGGCAGCATCTTGAGCAGCGGCGCGACTCCTCGGTCGAGGAGCGGCACCGCAAGCTTGAGGCCGACCTCGCCGAGCTGGAGGAGCAGGGCGCGAAGGGCGACGCCCGGCGCAAGGTGCGCGAGAGCGCCGAGCGCGAGATGCGCCAGATCCGTGAGCGGGTGCAGCGCGAGATCGACCGGCTCGAAGAGGTGTGGAACCGGTTCAAGACCCTCAAGGTGCAGGACCTTGAGGGCGACGAGATGCTCTACCGCGAGATGCGCGACCGCTTCGGGAAGTACTTCCGGGGCGGCATGGGCGCCCAGGCCATCCAGGAGCGGCTGGGCAACTTCGACCTCGACGCCGAGGCCGAGAAGCTGCGCGAGACCATCCGCAGCGGCAAGGGGCAGAAGAAGGCGCGCGCGCTGAAGCGGCTGAAGGTCGTCTCGGCGTTCCTGAACACCCGGAACAGCCCCATGGGGATGGTCCTCGACTGCGTCCCGGTGATCCCGCCGGACCTGCGGCCGATGGTGCAGCTCGACGGTGGCCGCTTCGCGACCTCCGACCTGAACGACCTGTACCGCCGGGTGATCAACCGGAACAACCGGCTCAAGCGCCTGCTCGACCTGGGCGCGCCCGAGATCATTGTCAACAACGAGAAGCGGATGCTGCAGGAGGCCGTCGACGCGCTGTTCGACAACGGCCGCCGCGGTCGTCCGGTCACCGGTCCGGGCAACCGCCCCCTGAAGTCGCTCTCCGACATGCTAAAGGGGAAGCAGGGCCGGTTCCGGCAGAACCTGCTCGGTAAGCGTGTCGACTACTCGGGCCGTTCGGTCATCGTCGTCGGTCCGCAGCTCAAGCTGCACCAGTGCGGCCTGCCCAAGCAGATGGCGCTGGAGCTGTTCAAGCCGTTCGTGATGAAGCGCCTGGTCGATCTGAACCACGCGCAGAACATCAAGAGCGCCAAGCGGATGGTGGAGCGGTCCCGGTCGGTCGTGTGGGACGTCCTCGAAGAGGTCATCACCGAGCACCCGGTGATGCTGAACCGGGCGCCGACCCTGCACCGGCTGGGTATCCAGGCGTTCGAGCCGCAACTGGTCGAAGGCAAGGCCGTCCAGATCCACCCGCTGGTCTGCACCGCCTTCAACGCCGACTTCGACGGTGACCAGATGGCGGTGCACCTGCCGCTGTCGGCCGAGGCGCAGGCCGAGGCGCGGCTGCTCATGCTGGCGACCAACAACATCCTGAAGCCGTCCGACGGTAAGCCGGTGACCATGCCCACGCAGGACATGGTGATCGGGCTCTACTACCTGACCACCCTCACGGAGGGCGCGAAAGGCGAGGGCCATGCCTACCGTTCGCCGGCCGAGGCGCTCATGGCCTACGACATGGGCGAGCTCGACCTCCAGGCGCAGATCAAGCTCCAGGTTCCCGGTGAGATCCCGCCGCCCCACGAGTGGGAGAAGCCTGAGGACTTCCAGGCCGGCGACGACTACGTACTGGAGACCACGCTCGGCCGGTACCTCTTCAACGAGACCACGCCGGCCGACTACGCGTTCGTCAACTTCCAGGTAGCCAAGAAGCAGATCTCCACGCTGGTCAACGACCTCGCGGAGAACTACGCGAAGGCCCAGGTCGCTTCCACGCTGGACGCCCTGAAGGACGCCGGGTACACCTGGGCGACCCGTTCGGGGCTCACCATCGGGATCGACGACGTCGTCGCCCCGCCGCATAAGCAGGACATCCTGGACAGCTACGAGAAGCAGGCCGACAAGATCCAGCGGGAGTTCGACCGCGGTCTGATCACCGACGACGAGCGCCGCCAGGAGCTCACGGAGATCTGGACCAAGGCCACGAACGAGGTCGCCGAGGAGATGGAGGAGAACTTCCCGGCCGACAACCCGGTGTGGATGATGGTGCAGTCGGGTGCCCGCGGTAACCCGATGCAGGTCCGGCAGATCGCCGGCATCCGCGGCCTGGTCTCCAACACCCGGGGTGAGACGATCCCGCGTCCGATCAAGTCCTCCTACCGCGAGGGCCTGTCGGTGCTGGAGTACTTCATCTCCACGCACGGTCAGCGCAAGGGTCTGGCCGACACCGCTCTGCGTACGGCCGACTCCGGCTACCTCACGCGGCGCCTGGTCGATGTCGCCCAGGACGTCATCGTCCGGGAGCTCGACTGCGGCACGGACCGGTCGATCTGGCAGGAGGTCGGGGAGAAGAACGCTCGTGGCGTCGTCGTGCGCAAGCACAACGTCGAGAACACGGGCTTCGGCCGGACCATCGCCGAGGATGTCGTGGCTGACGGCGGGCTCGTCGTACCGGCGCTCACCGACACCTCCGAGGGCACCATCGACAAGCTGGTCGCCCACGGTGTCGAGCGGGTGCGGGTGCGGAGCTCCCTCACCTGCGAGGCCAAGATCGGAGTCTGCACCACGTGCTACGGCCGCTCGATGGCGACCGGCAAGCCGGTCGACGTCGGTGAGGCCATCGGCATCATCGCCGCGCAGTCCATCGGTGAGCCGGGTACCCAGCTGACCATGCGGACCTTCCACATGGGCGGGTCCGCCGGGCAGGACATCACCCACGGTCTGCCGCGTGTGCAGGAGCTGTTCGAGGCCCGCATCCCCAAGGGTGTGGCCCCGATCAGCGAGCTCGACGGGCGGATCCGGATCGACGACACCGAGAAGAGCCGCAAGATCATCCTGCTGCCGGATGACGGCTCCGATGAGATCTCCTACCCGGTGCCCATGCGGGCGCAGCTCCTGGTGAGCGACGGCGAGCACGTGGCGGTCGGCCAGCAGCTGATCCAGGGCGCCATCAACCCCCACGAGGTGCTGCGTATCCAGGGGCCGCGCGCGGTCCAGCAGCACCTGGTGTCGGAGGTGCAGGAGGTCTACAAGTCGCAGGGTGTCTCGATCCACGACAAGCACATCGAGATCATCGTGCGGCAGATGCTCAAGCGGGTGAACATCCTGGAGTCCGGCGACACCGAACTGCTGCCCGGCGAGATGGTCGAGCGGCCCAAGTTCGAGTCGATCAACCGGCAGGTGGTGGCCGAAGGCGGCCACCCGGCGGCCGGACGGCCGGTTCTCCTCGGTATCACCAAGGCATCGCTGGCCACAGAGTCGTGGCTGTCCGCGGCGTCCTTCCAGGAGACCACCCGGGTCCTCACCGAGAACGCGATTCACGGCAAGAGCGACCCCCTCGTTGGTCTCAAGGAGAACGTGATCATCGGTAAGCTCATTCCGGCCGGTACCGGCTTGCCGCAGTACCGGAATGTCCGGGTCGAGCCGACCGAGGAGGCCAAGGCGTCGATGTACTCCGTCACGGGCTACGAGGAGCCCAGCGAGTACACCTTCGGGCAGGGGGGAACCGGCGAGGCCGTCCCGCTGGAGGAGTACGACTTCGGCCCCTACAACAGGTGAGCCTAGCGATGACGTGTGCGATCGGATGACCGATCGAGCGACGGCGGTAGTGCGCCCCAACGTGGGGGGAACTACCGCCGTTCGTCGTTGTCGCTCGGCATACTCAGGTTCGGATGGGGACTCTAACGCTCAGGCGTGGTCTGGAGATCGAGGACAGTGACCGAAAACGGGGGAGAGCCGTACGGCAGGCCAGACGGTGAGCCCGAACCCCGGCAGGACGATCCGGGGTCATGGTTCCACGGCAACCGCTACCGCACCCAGTCGCAGTATCAGGATCCGTACGGCAACCCGGACAGGGGACCGGCCGAGGAGTACCAGCGCGGCCCCGACGGCGCACCAGTGGCATACGGCGAGTACCCGGGCGACCACAGCGGAACGGGCGACAGCCGGTTCCCGCACACCGGGGGCTACCCGGGGATGAGCGGCCAGCCCCCGGGCATGGCGGAGCCGTACCCGTCTTCGCTGGGCGGACCGGGAGCACCGCCGGCCCCGCCCGGCACGCCGAACTACCCGGAAGGGTCCCCGAACCCGGGCGCACCGTCCTACCCCGGCGCGCCGGGGGATCCACACGTACCGCCCCCCCAGCCTCCGGCGAGCCGCCCCTACGCGCCGCCCTCCGGAGCACCGTGGGATACCGCGGAGGGCGATCGCTACTCCCCGGGTGCCGGGTGGGCACCGCGCCCCGGGGGGGACTACCCGGGGGGCGCGGATGACCGCTCCGCCTACACGCAGGGTGGTCCTTCCAGCGCTTCCTCCTCGGAACCACCTTTTCGGGAGCAGGGTGGCGCACCCCAATACCAGGAGCCGGGGCCGTGGCCGCGCGAAGGCGGCGGGCCTGACCGGCAGCCCGGCTACGGGCCGGGCGAGACGTACCCGCCCGCGTCCGGAGCCCCGGGCGGACCCGGCGGTTACCCGGGGAACCAGCCCGGCAATGCGGGAATGCCGGGCCCGCCCCCTTCTCCCGCGGCACCAGAGCCCCCCGGTAGCGGCGGATCCCGGCCCGGGGACCCGCCGCCTTTCGGGAACGATCCCGGCTGGCAGCGTCCGAGCGGCCCTCCGCCGGCGGTGAGCGATCCCGGGTGGCAGCGTTCCAGTGACCCGCCACCCGCGATCAACGATCCCGGCTGGCAGCGTCCGAGCGACCCGTCGTCTTTCGGGAACGATCCCGGGTGGCAGCAGCATCCCGGGGGCACGGGAGGCTACTCGCCGCCGCCGAATGGGGCGCGCGAGGACGGGTCCGCTTCTGCCGGGTACGGCGGCACATCGCCGGTGTACCGCGACCCGCTCGACGACACCAACGGGCCGGAGTCCCGTGTCGGCCAGCTTTCCGACCCGTTGAACGATCCGCTCGGCGGGCCCCGAACGCCGCCCCGCTCGCCGGGTCCCGGCCCGGGACCCGACCCCGGGCCGGATCCCGACTCCCTTGGCACAACGCGGTTCGGCGGGAGTGCGCCGGGAAGCGCCGCTCCTCCGGAGCGTCCCGCCAGTGGTGAGCCCCGGGACCGGTATGACGACGAGCTTTCCCGCCCTCGGCCCAGCCGGTACGGCCCCGAGAGCGAAACGGCGGGACCACCGCCAAGCGCGCACGGCCCTCCCCCCGGAACCCCCGGTTACCCGGACTACGGCGCATCCGCGGGCGAGCCCGGCCCCGCGGCGGGTCCTTTCGGCGCTTCGGACGGCACGCGGGACGTGACCGGTGCGCCCGGCGGAGCCACCGAGGGTGGTCTGGGCACGGGGAGCGGCAACACCTGGGCGTTCAGCCGGGACGACTACTCCCTGCAGGATCTGCGGAAGGCCGCCATCGACGCGGTCGAGATGCAGCGCGGCGCCCCCGGCCAGGACGCTCCGCCGTCGCAGCCCGACTCCGGTCCCGGCGTCGGGCCCTTCGGCGACCCCGAGCCGCGGCCGACCCCCCCACCCGGGGCAGGCACCGGTGTTCCCGGTGACCAGCCCGGTGGCGGGTACGGCGGCCCGATGGGCGATCGGTACCCCAGCGATTCCGCGCCTCCGGGCCCACCCGCTGATGACCCGCTGACGGCACTGGCGGCCGAGCAGGCGGCGGGGAGGCTCGCCGAGCAGGGTGGCCCGGAGCACGGGGCCGGACCGCGGGGGAGCACCCACGGCACCGGGCCCCCCGCCCCACCAGGGGAGGGGACCCAGGCAATGCCGGCCGTCTCGGACGAGCTGGGGCCCTACCCTCGCGGCGCACCCGGGCTGGGCCCGGACGGCGGCGCGTCCGGTTACCCGGGCGAGCCCGCCCCGCAGTATCCCGAGACCGGATCCCCGGGATACGGGTACTATCCCGACACCCGTCCCGGCGAGCCCGCCGACGGCTCGCCAGGCCCGGTCGAGGGGCGTTCCGGGGCAGCCGCGCCGCCGTACGGCCATGAGGCCTATCACGCGGAGCCCCGAAACGACGGCTACGGCGGTCCCTCCGGTGACCCGTGGAGCGGTCCGGTGGCTTACGACCCCGGCGACGGCGAGTACGGCTATGGCGGTACCGCCGGGCGCCGTTACGACGACAGGCAGGAGGAGCCCGGCTACGACGGGTACCGGGGCTACGAGAGCGATCAGGGCTACCAGGACTACGGCCAGTCCCCCGAGCACGGCTACCCGGGGCCCGCGCAGTACCAGGAGCCCGGCGAATACCAGGCCTACCCCGATCAGGGCTACCAGGACTACGGCGAGTACGGCCGGCACGACGGGTACGAGGACTACGACGACCGTTCGCGGGACCGCCGCGGCCACCGCGACGCCATCGACGCGGACTTTCCGGACTTCGGCGGACAGCCGCTCGGCGGTGCGGCGGGCGATCCGTACCCGGGGTACGACAACCTCGACGACGGATACTGGCCCGACACCGACCGCGGGGCGACGACCACCATGTGGCTCGGGATTCTCGCCCTGGTTCCGGTGATCGGCCTCGTCGGGGCGATCGGGGTGTTCATCGTCGGGCCGAAGGCCCGTACCCGGATCCGCCGGTCGCAGGGAGAGCTGGAAGGCCAGAACCTGATCTTGATCGGCACGATCCTGGCGATCGTCGGGCTCGTGCTCACGTTCCTCGGCGCGGCGTGGGGCGCGGTGTCCTTCGTGACCGGGGGATAAGGAGCGACGCGTAACGGGGTGGGGCGCCCGGACCCGGGCACCCCACCCCGTTTTCTTGCGCTCTCCGGCGCGAGCGGGGTCAAAGCGCGCACTTGTCGATGGGCGTCAGTCCCGTAATCCTCCCGGCTCCGCTGCGTGAACAGTGCGCAATCCGGACTCCCCGGACACCCGGCCGTTAGGGTGGTGGTCCTCGTCGTGTTCGGGAGTTGCGGAATCGGGGAAGGCCGTGCGTCCTCTGAGGCAGTGGGCTGGAGCCGCCGTGGCCGCGGTGGTGGTGGTTGTGCTGCCCGCCACGTCGGCGCCGCGGGAGACCGGGCCGGCGGGAGCGGCAAGCGCCGAATCCGCGGAACGTCTGCGGGTGGACATCGTCGAGAGCTACCCGCACGATCCCGGGGCGTTCACGCAGGGGTTCGAGCTGCGCGGCGACTCGCTGTACGAGAGCACCGGCCGTTACGAGGAGTCCGACGTCCGCGTGGTCGACTGGGAAAGCGGTGCCGTCGAGCACCGGGTCGAGCTTCCCGACACCGCTTTCGGCGAGGGCCTCACGCTCGTTGACGACACGGTGTGGCAGCTCACCTGGCACGAAGGGACCGCGTTCCGGCGCGACGCCGAGACCCTGGAGGAGACCGGACGAGTGAGCTACGACGGTGAGGGCTGGGGGTTGTGTTACGACGACGCCGCCGGCCACCTGGTGATGAGTGACGGCACCGACGAGCTGACGTTCCGCGACCCCCGGACCTTCGAGCCGTTGTCCACCACGGTGGTAACGCTCGACGGCGAGCCCCTGGACATGCTGAACGAGCTGGAGTGCGCCGGCGGGGCGGTCTGGGCCAACGTCTGGCAGACCGACGACATCGTGCGGATCGACCCGGCCAGTGGCATCGTCGAGGCGGTCGCGGACGCGTCCGGGCTGCTCCCGGAGTCCGACCGGTCCGGCGCCGACGTCCTCAACGGCATCGCGGCGGTCCCGGACAGCGACACGTTCCTGCTCACCGGAAAACTGTGGCCCCACGCCTTCCAGGTGGAGTTCGTGCCGCGGTGAAAAGCGGGGCGCGCGCCTGGGTCAACCGGCCTCATAAGCGCGCAGGACACGACCCGGTACGGCGCTGCTCCGGGCGAATGCGCCCGGCGAGAACCCGCAGCCGTGCGGGGTCAACCGAGGGGCCACCGTTGGACGACCGTGCCGTCGGGGTCCGGGACGACCGCTTCGATCCGGTGGGAAACGTCCTCGGGCTCGGGGAACAGATACGCGCCCTCTGGGAGCGCGGGGCCTTCGCGAAGCTTGTTCCGCAGCTCAGCGGCGTCCTCGTAGCGCGTGACGGCCAGTACCGGTGACCCGGCGCGTTCGACCGCGCACAGCCATCGGCGCTCAGCGAGGTCCTCCGGATCGTCGTCAGTGAGCGCGGAGAGTACCTGTCTTGCCTGCTCAGCGGTATGACTCGCGATGCCGAAGTATCCGGCCACGAGTGATCGGGGGTGAACCCGCCGCCGAACGCGGTCGGTCGCGCCCGGCCGGAGCCGGTACCAGTGCTCGCCGAGGCTTCCGCTGGCCCAGATCTCCCACAGGAGATGAACGCCGGGCTGTCCGGAGCGATCGGCGACCGTGTTCCAGAAGGCGTTGTCCGCGGCCGTGGTCAGGTACTCCGCGCCTTCCTCGCCTTCGTGGGTCTCCGCGTACTGGGGCGCGTCGTAGACGCGCAGTCCAAGGGAGTCCAACTCCTCGGCCACGGCGGAGATGTCGAAGCTGGTCGAAACCCTGAGCTGGAAGTCGAACCCGAAGGAGAGGACGAGGCGCCCCGGACGGGTCAGTGCGCACCAGATTCCTTCCTGGCGGAGAGCGCGGCGCGCGATCTCCTCGGCCCTTTGGTGCGTGACCACCGCGCCGTCGTGGAAGTTGTCCGCAGTCAGACCGTTCCGCTCGTCGAGTTCGGGCCAGCGGATCGTGAACCCCTCGCCGCCCGCCGCGCGCGCGAGCAGCCTGATCGCACTGATGTAGGCGTCCTCGGCGCGGAGGTAGTCCTCCCAGGTGATCTCTGCCCCGTCGACCGACTGGCCCACGTCCGATCTCGACGTCCAGGCCCCGAAGACCCGGTCGTCCTTGACCACCTGGTAGTGACGCATCAGTCCGCCAGCCAGACTCCGTACTCGGGGAGCTGCTCCGCTGGATCAGCCGTTCCGGGGCGCGTGCGCGCGCAGGCTCTCGATTCTCTCCAGCTCACGGGAATAGTCCTGGGACTGGCCCGAAACGATGCGGCGCATCTCGCCGAAGAAGTGGGCTCCCGCGTCCAGGAGGGCTTCCGTGAACGACTCCTCCTCCACCTGCGCGGAATACACCTCCGAGGGGCGCACCCGTAGGGAGACGACAAGACGGTTGGCACGGACCCGTTCGAAGGCGAGCGCGATCGACTGGTCCGGGAAGTACGTCCACGCTCGCTCTGCCGCTTCCGATGCCCGGCGTCAGGAGATCCTGTAACTCTTTCTCTCCAGGTCATCGAAATAGAGCACCGACCATTCCTCTCCCATTTCGCCAGACACCCGTTCCGCCAGCTCGCGTCCACGCCGTACGAAACGGGACCAGTCCTCCTGTGACCGGAACCCGGACTCCTTCGGGTCATCAGGATCCAGGGTCGCGTCGAACTCGTCGGCCCAGTGGTTCAGTGCCGTGGCCAGTTCATCACTGAGACCGATCCAGGAGGAATGTGGTGAGGTGTTCTCGTGGATTTCGTCCCCGCGGGACTCATCGCGGACCCAGAGCGGGTAGCACTCAAAGTCCGCCATAACCTTGACGGTTCCCAATCGTTCGCCCATCAACTCGCTGGATTCGCACCTACGATAAACCCGTTGCTGCCTACGGTCACCGCGACCCTGTGGGTTTCGCCATTGAACTCGACCTCGTAGATCGGCCTTCCGTTGCCCCGCCCCTGGGTGCCGACCTGGCGTCCCTCGGAAGCGGCTTTGGTCACAAGGTCGGGAACCTCGTTCTCGCTTATTCCCCTTCGCGCGAAGTCGTCAGAGTGCTCTCCGAGAATATGCTGCAACCCTGCCCTGGAATTCCCATTCTCCAGGAACACGACCTGGTCGTCGGACGTACGCCGGGCTGTGGAGACGAGGTCCTCCTCCGAGAACTTTACCCCGTTGTTCTTGAGCTCCTCGACATGTTCGGGGTTGGTGCGGGGGGTGCTACTGCCGGGCGGGTCGCAGGGACCATTGCCGTTGTTCTGGTTGTGGACGAGGACGCTCGTGCCGCCCGCGGAGACATAGTAGGTGTGCAGGTCGTGCACGGTGAGGTTGTGCACGGTCTGGCGCTGGGTGAACTCGTTCAGGCCGGCGACGGTGACGGCGCCGCCGTCCGGGGCGCGGAGCTGGTCGCCCGGCCGCAGTGAGTCCGCCTGGACCCACTCCCGGTCCTCCTTGTCCCAGAACCGGTGGTGCCCGGTCGCGGTGATCTCCTCCCCGCCCTCGTCGGTCAGGACGGTGAGGGTGACGAGCTCCTTGTCCCCGAAACTGGTGATGGTGTCGGTGACAGGCCGCGGCGCGGTCGTGCCGGTTTCCGGATCCGCGGCCACCACGTAGTCGCCCGTGTCGATGTCGGCGATCGCTTGCGTGCCGCCTCCGGCGAGCAGGACGGGCGTGTCCGCGGGGAAGCTGTTGCGGCCTCCAGGCTCGAGGCCGCAGGCTTCGAGGGCTTCGTCGCGGCTGCCGCGGGCGTTGTCGGCGGCCTCCTCGGCGTCGTCAAGGCGGCCGCTGCGCCGGCGCCACTTGGTGACCAGCCGGGCGATGGCGGGGATCTTCTTGGCGACCTTGGCGGCCTTGCCCCAGGGGGCGAAGCCGACCACGGTCCAGATGCAGGCCACGATGTCGCCCTCAGTGAGGCAGTCCTCGGCGTCCTGGAGGCCGATCAGCTCCTTGAGTAGCTGCAGCAGCTCCTCGAAGACCTCGTCATAGGAGGACTCGGCCTCCTCCAGCTCCTCCTCGGCATCCTCCAGGTCACTCTCGGCCTCCTCGAGGTCCTCAGCGAGCTCCGGGTCGTAGTTCTCGTTGCCGGATTCCTCGCCGCCGTCCCCGGACTCGCCGTCCTCGTCCTCGGAGCCGTCACCCCCGTCGCCGGACTCCTCGCCGCCACCCGGCTCGTCCTCTCCGTCCCCGGACTCGTCATCGCCGCCGGAGTCCTCATCGGGGTCGCCGGCCGCGGCCTCCTCGCACTCCTGGTCGCCGGGAACGAGGCACATGCTGCGGTCGAGTAGCGCGCGGACGTCACCGGGCAGACCGAACCCGATGACCGCCGCTGTGACCGCGGCCACCAAGAGGATCACGGCGCCGTACTCGACCTTTCCGGCGCCGGCCTCAGCCCGCCACACCCACCGCACTTCGAACCCCCGATTGCAAGAGTGGATCAGGCACGAACCAGAGAAAGAGCAAACAAAAGGTTACGAGCTTCATGGCCCGGGCGTCGTGGGCCCTTGGGCCCAATTGTGCGGGGATTCCGGTCACGAACCCCTGCGGTGGCCAGGGGGCGGCACCAGGCAGGGTGCGGCGTATTGCTCTTCAGGAGCCATCCGGGCGGGCTCGTGCCCCGGCTTCGCGGGCGGGCGGTGGCGTGCCTGAGCGCGGCCCGAAAATTCGGACGCGACCAGTCGCTCGGAGCGCGTACACTAGGAAAGGCCTACGGCAGCATAGGGCGGAGAAGGTGGCTGCCGGAGCACGCGACTGCCGTTTTGACCGGGCTCTTGCGCTTCGGTACGCTCTAACTTCGTGCCCGTGAGTCGACGGGTCACACGTGCGCGCCTTGTGGCCGCCCTCTAGGGCGGTGGAGCGAGAGCGCTGCGTGATACCTCCTCCCTGACAATCGGCCGCTAGGCCGGGCTTGTTCGGTTTCGCCCGACGTCGGGTAGCTGGCGACACGCCCGGATTCGGGGGTCGGGAGGAACGGGAAGTTCAGCAGGTCATCGACAGCGAATCGGCTACGAGAACCGGCGTAGGTCACGAGGAAGACGGAGACGCGGTGCCCACCATCCAGCAACTGGTCCGCAAGGGCCGACAGGACAAGGTCGCAAAGAACAGGACCCCGGCGCTGAAGGGGAGTCCGCAGCGTCGTGGTGTGTGCACGCGTGTTTACACCACTACGCCGAAGAAGCCGAACTCCGCGCTTCGCAAGGTCGCCCGCGTGAAGCTCAGCAGCGGGACCGAGGTCACGGCCTACATCCCCGGCATTGGGCACAACCTGCAGGAGCACTCCATCGTGCTCGTCCGTGGCGGCCGGGTGAAGGACCTTCCGGGTGTCCGGTACAAGGTCGTCCGCGGATCCCTCGACACCCAGGGCGTCCGTAACCGAAAGCAGGCGCGCAGCCGTTACGGCGCTAAGAAGGAGAAGTAAGCATGCCGCGCAAGGGCCCGGCGCCAAAGCGCCAGCTAATCACCGACCCGGTCTACGGGTCGCCTCTGGTGACGGCACTGATCAACAAGGTGCTGCTGGACGGCAAGCGCTCCATTGCCCAGAGCATCGTCTACGACGCGCTCGAAGGGGCTAAGGAGAAGACCGGCCAGGACCCGCTGGTGGTTCTGAAGCGTGCGCTGGACAACGTGAAGCCCGCGCTTGAGGTGCGCAGCCGCCGTGTTGGTGGCGCCACCTACCAGGTGCCGGTCGAGGTCCGCGCCTCCAGGAGCACCACACTCGCGCTCCGGTGGCTTGTCACCTACTCACGCAAGCGCCGCGAGAAGTCAATGACCGAGCGCCTCATGAATGAGCTGGTCGACGCCAGCAACGGTCTGGGCGCCAGTGTCAAGCGCCGCGAGGACACCCACAAGATGGCGGACTCCAACAAGGCTTTCGCTCACTACCGCTGGTAGTCCCCGCGGCTTATTCGATACCTGAGACCGAGAGAAGACGAGCCAAATGGCTACCACTGCTCTTGACCTGGCCACGGTCCGCAACATCGGGATCATGGCGCACATCGACGCGGGCAAGACCACGACGACTGAGCGGATCCTCTTCTACACCGGCGTGAACTACAAGCTCGGTGAGGTCCATGACGGCGCGGCCACCATGGACTGGATGAAGGAGGAGCAGTCGCGCGGGATCACGATCACGTCCGCGGCGACCACCACCCACTGGAACGACCACACGATCAACATCATCGACACGCCCGGCCACGTGGACTTCACGGTTGAGGTCGAGCGTGCGCTGCGTGTGCTCGACGGCGCGGTCGCGGTCTTCGACGCCAAGGAAGGTGTCGAGCCCCAGTCCGAGCAGGTGTGGCGGCAGGCCGACCGCTATGGCGTCCCCCGGATCTGCTTCATCAACAAGATGGACAAGATCGGGGCGGAGTTCCAGCGCTGTGTCGACATGATGTCCGACCGCCTCGGCACCACGCCGATGCCGATCCAACTGCCGATCGGGGCCGAGTCCGACTTCAAGGGTGTCATCGACCTCGTCCACATGAAGGCCTACGTCTGGAACGACGAGGCCGCCAAGGGCGAGATGTACGACACGATCGACATCCCGGAGTCGCACGTCGAGGCCGCGCGTGAAGGGCACGACAAGCTGGTCGAGACGCTGGCCGAGGCCGACGACGAGATCATGGAGCTCTACCTCGAGGGCGAGGAGCCCACGGTGGAGCAGATCGTTCCGGCCATTCGGCGTGCCACGATCGCCGGCACCGCCATCCCGGTCCTGTGCGGCACCGCGTTCAAGAACAAGGGCGTGCAGCCGTTGCTCGACGCGATCACCACGTACCTGCCCTCACCGCTGGACGTCAGCGCGATCAGCGGGTACGACGCCAAGGACGAGAAGCAGGAGACCAGCCTCTCTCGCAAGCCGAGCGAGGACGAGCCGATGTCCGCTCTGGTCTTCAAGATCATGAGCGACCCACATCTGGGCAAGCTGACCTACCTGCGGGTCTACTCGGGCGTCATCCAGACCGGTACGCAGGTGATGAACGCCGTGAAGGGGCGCAAGGAGCGCATCGGCAAGATCTACCGGATGCACTCCAATAAGCGCGAGGAGATCGAGCGCGTCGGTGCGGGCGACATCGTCGCCGTGATGGGGCTGAAGGACACCACGACGGGCGAGACGCTGTGCGACCCCGCGCAGCCGATCGTGCTGGAGTCGATGTCCTTCCCGGCGACGGTCATCCAGGTGGCCATCGAGCCGAAGACGAAGAGCGACCAGGAGAAGCTGTCCGTCGCTATTCAGCGGCTCGCCGACGAGGACCCGTCGTTCCAGGTCTCCACGGACGAGGAGACCGGCCAGACAGTCATCGCCGGCATGGGCGAGCTGCACCTGGAGGTCCTCGTCAACCGCATGCGTGACGAGTTCAAGGTCGAGGCGAACATCGGTAAGCCGCAGGTGGCCTACCGCGAGACCATTCGCAAGAAGGTCGAGAGCGTCGAGTACACCCACAAGAAGCAGACGGGTGGCTCCGGCCAGTTCGGCCGCGTCATCATCGACCTCGAACCGCTCGTGGCCGACGGTGAAGGCGACAGCGCCGGTTACGAGTTCGTCAACAACATCACCGGTGGACGTATCCCGCGGGAGTACATCCCGTCGGTGGACGCCGGTTGCCAGGAGGCCGCGGAGTTCGGTGTCCTCGCCGGGTACCCGATCGTGGGGATCAAGGTGACCCTGCAGGACGGCCAGTACCACGACGTGGACTCCTCCGAGCTCGCGTTCAAGGTCGCCGGATCCATGGCGTTCAAGGACGCGGCTCGCAAGGCCAAGCCGGTCCTGCTGGAACCGGTCATGGCCGTCGAGGTCACGACCCCCGAGGACTACATGGGCGATGTGATCGGCGACCTGAACAGCCGGCGCGGGCAGATCCAGTCGATGGAGGAACGTGCTGGTTCGCGGATCGTCAAGGCCCAGGTGCCTCTTTCGGAGATGTTCGGCTACGTGGGTGACCTGCGCAGCCGTACGCAGGGTCGAGCGCAGTACACGATGGTGTTCGACACCTACGCGGAGGTCCCGTCCAGTGTCGCCGAAGAGATTGTGGCGAAGGCGCGCGGCGAGTAACCGCGACACGTAACCAGTTAGCTAGCAAACCGTACGTCTAGGAGAAGTCCAGTGGCGAAGGCCAAGTTCGAGCGGACCAAGCCGCACGTAAACATCGGCACCATCGGTCACATCGACCACGGTAAGACCACGCTTACCGCCGCGATCACCAAGGTCCTCCACAACCAACTGCCGGAGCTGAACCCGTTCACTCCGTTCGAGGACATCGACAACGCTCCTGAGGAGAAGGAGCGCGGCATCACGATCTCCGTCGCGCACGTCGAGTACGAGACGGAGCAGCGCCACTACGCCCACGTGGACTGCCCCGGCCACGCCGACTACGTGAAGAACATGATCACCGGTGCCGCGCAGATGGACGGTGCGATCCTGGTCGTGGCGGCCACTGACGGCCCGATGCCGCAGACCAAGGAGCACGTCCTGCTGGCTCGCCAGGTTGGCGTTCCCTACATCGTTGTCGCGCTGAACAAGGCCGACATGGTCGACGACGACGAGATCTTCGACCTGGTGGACCTGGAGGTCCGCGAGCTCCTCAACGAGTACGAGTTCCCCGGTGACGAGGTCCCGGTGGTCAAGGTCTCCGCGCTCAAGGCGATGGAGGGCGACGAGGCCGCCGGCGAGCAGGTCATGGAGCTCATGAAGGCCGTCGACGAGAACATTCCGAACCCGGAGCGCGACGTCGACAAGCCCTTCCTGATGCCGATCGAGGACGTCTTCTCGATCACCGGTCGCGGCACCGTTGTCACCGGCCGCGTCGAGCGCGGTGTCATCAAGACCAGCGAGACCGTCGACATCGTCGGCATCAAGGACGAGAAGCAGACCACGACCGTCACCGGCGTGGAGATGTTCCGCAAGCTGCTCGACCAGGGCCAGGCCGGCGACAACGTCGGTCTGCTGCTGCGCGGCATCAAGCGTGAGGACGTCGAGCGCGGCCAGGTTGTCATCAAGCCGGGCACGACCACCCCGCACACCGAGTTCGAGGCGCAGGTCGTCATCCTGTCCAAGGACGAGGGCGGACGGCACACGCCCTTCTTCAACAACTACCGGCCGCAGTTCTACTTCCGCACCACGGACGTCACCGGCGTCGTCACGCTGCCCGAGGGCACCGAGATGGTTATGCCGGGCGACAACACCGAGATGTCGGTCCAGCTGATCCAGCCGGTAGCCATGGAGGAGGGCCTCAAGTTCGCCATCCGCGAGGGTGGCCGGACCGTCGGCGCCGGCCGGGTTACCAAGATCATCAAGTAGGACCAACCGCGGGGGCGGTGCCGCCAAAGGGGCGCCGCCCCCAAGGCGGTCGGGCAGCGAGCGCCGGCCGGGCCGCCACAAGGAACGACGTCATCGGGCTCTGTAGCGGTGATGCACCTCAGGGGATAGCCCTGTAGCAGTTTCTCAGGTGAATAGGGCCTCACGAACGACAAGGGCAGCCTCTGCAGTGCATGGGGCCTCAACTGGCACCGTGCCACTACGGACACATAAGCGAAGGACGAAAAGGCCACCATGGCGGGACAGAAGATCCGCATTCGGCTCAAGGCCTATGACCACGAGGTCATCGACAGCTCGGCTCGCAAAATTGTCGAGACCGTGACGCGGACTGGCGCGCAGGTCGCTGGCCCGGTGCCGTTGCCGACGGAAAAGAACGTTTACTGTGTCATCCGTTCGCCGCACAAGTACAAGGACTCGCGTGAGCATTTCGAGATGCGCACGCACAAGCGGCTGATCGACATTATCGACCCGACGCCGAAGACCGTCGACTCGCTTATGCGGCTCGACCTTCCGGCCGGCGTCGACATCGAGATCAAGCTTTAAGGGACGCACTGACATGGCCACCAAGCAGATCAAGGGAGTACTGGGCGAGAAGCTCGGCATGACCCAAGTCTTCGACGACCAGGGCAAGGTCGTGCCCGTCACGGTCCTGAAGGCCGGTCCGTGCGTCGTGACCCGCGTCCGGACTCCCGACACCGATGGCTACTCCGCCATCCAACTCGGGTACGGGCAGATCAACCCGCGCAAGGTGAACAAGCCACTCGGCGACTACCTGCGCAGGCACGGTCTGACCCCGCGCAGGCACTACGTCGAGGTGCGCACGAGCGAGGCCTCCGAGTACCAGCTCGGCCAGGAGATCACCGCCGAGGACTTCGAAGCCGGCCAGAAGGTCGACGTCACGGGCAAGAGCAAGGGCAAGGGCTTCACCGGTGTGATGAAGCGCCACGGCTTCCGCGGCCTCGGCGCCTCGCACGGTACCCAGCGCAAGCACCGCTCACCCGGAGCCATCGGCGGCGCCGCCACGCCCGGGCGCGTGTTCAAGGGGACCAAGATGGCCGGACGCTCGGGGAACAAGCGCACGACCATCCAGAGCCTCGTCGTGCACCAGGTTGACGCCGAGAAGGGCCTCGTGCTCGTCAAGGGCGCGGTTCCCGGGCCCAACGGTGGGCTGGTGCTGGTTCGCACCGCCGTGAAGGAGGTCAGCTAAGTCATGGCGACGATCGAGGTCAAGAACCCCGACGGTGCGTCGGGCCGGAGCGTCGAGCTGCCCGGGTCGATCTTCGACCAGAAGGTGAACATCCCCCTGATGCACCAGGTCGTTATCGCCCAGCAGGCGGCGGGCCGGCAGGGGACGCACTCGACGAAGACCCGCGGCGAGGTCCGCGGCGGCGGGAAGAAGCCGTACCGCCAGAAGGGGACCGGCCGCGCGCGGCAGGGCTCCATCCGCGCCCCGCAGTTCACCGGCGGCGGCATTGTGCACGGGCCCAAGCCCCGCGACTACAGCCAGCGCACGCCCAAGAAGATGAAGGCCGCCGCTCTGCGCGGGGCCCTGTCCGACCGGGCGCGCCACGGCCGGGTGCACGTCATCAGCGAGTTCGTCGCCGAGGACGTCACCAGCAAGCGAACCCAGACCGCTATGAAGGCGCTGCGCCAGGTCACCGAATCCAGCAAGGTGCTGGTGGTCCTGGGTCACGAGGACACGAACAACCGTCTCGCGCTGCGCAACCTGAGCGAGGTGCACGTCCTCGACGCCGGCCAGGTGAACACCTACGACGTCCTGAAGTCGGACGACATCGTCTTCACCGAGCACGGCTACGAGGAGTTCCTGGCCCACGCGGCCGGCGCCTCGACGACCGGGATGTCTCAGGAGGACGACCAGTGAGGATCCCTGACCCTCGGGACATCATCGTCGAACCGGTGATCTCCGAGAAGAGTTACGGGCTGCTGGACGAGAACAAGTACACGTTCATCGTCCGGCCCGACGCCAACAAGACACAGATCAAGATCGCGGTCGAGAAGATCTTCGACGTGAAGGTCACGAGCGTGAACACGATCAACCGTCCGGGCAAGCGCAAGCGTACGCGTTTCGGCTACGGGAAACGGCCCGACACCAAGCGCGCCATTGTCAGCCTGCGCGACGGTGACCGGATCGACATTTTCGGCGCCTGACTCGTGTTCGCCTGACCGCTTCGAACCGATTACCACGTTAAGGAATGCGCGAAGAAGATGGGCATTCGTAAGCACAAGCCGACGACACCGGGTCGTCGCGGGTCGAGCGCGAGCGACTTCGTCGAGATCACGCGCTCGACGCCCGAGAAGTCCCTGGTGCGTCCGCTCCACTCCAAAGGCGGGCGGAACGGCCACGGCCGGATCACCACGCGCCACCAGGGCGGTGGACACAAGCGGGCCTACCGGGTGATCGACTTCCGCCGGCACGACAAGGACGGCGTCCCCGCGAAGGTCGCGCACATCGAGTACGACCCGAACCGCACCGCGCGGATCGCGCTGCTGCACTACGCCGACGGGGAGAAGCGCTACATTCTCGCCCCGGCCGGTCTCAAGCAGGGCAACAAGGTGGAGAACGGGCCCAAGTCCGACATCAAGCCGGGCAACTGCCTCCCGCTGCGGAACATCCCGACGGGTACGTTCGTGCACGCGGTCGAGCTGAAGCCGGGCGGTGGCGCGAAGCTGGGCCGTTCCGCGGGAACGCAGATCCAGTTGCTCGCCAAGGAAGGCAAGTACGCCACGCTGCGTATGCCCTCCGGTGAGATGCGCCAGGTCGAGATCACCTGCCGCGCCACGGTCGGTCAGGTCGGGAACGCCGAGCAGTCCAACATCAACTGGGGCAAGGCCGGCCGCATGCGGTGGAAGGGCAGGCGCCCGACCGTCCGCGGTGTCGTCATGAACCCGGTTGACCACCCCCTTGGCGGTGGCGAGGGCAAGAGCTCGGGTGGTCGCCATCCGGTCAGCCCCTGGGGCAAGCCCGAAGGGCGCACCCGCAGGCCGAACAAGGACAGCGACCGGCTCATCGTGCGTCGGCGTAGCAAGAAGAAGCGGTAAGGAGCACGTCAGATGCCACGTAGCCTGAAGAAGGGGCCTTTCGTCGACGACCATCTGATCAAGAAGGTGGACGCGCAGAACGAGAAGGGCACCAAGAACGTCATCAAGACTTGGTCGCGGCGCTCCATGATCATTCCGGAGATGATCGGACACACGATCGCCGTCCACGATGGCCGTAAGCACGTCCCGGTGTTCATCTCCGAATCGATGGTGGGCCATAAGCTCGGCGAGTTCGCTCCCACGCGCACTTTCCGCAGCCACGTCAAAGAGGACCGCCGTAGCCGCCGTTAGCGGTTGCAGGAGCGTAGAAGAGCCGTTTCCCCACGGTGCGTGGGGGTGATTTTCCGTGAGCGAGGGAAAAGCGATGGGAACCAGGGCCCGGGCACGGTATATCCGTGTTACGCCCCGAAAGGCCCGCCGGGTGGTGGACCTTATTCGCGGGTTGCCCGCTGACGAGGCACAGGCGGTACTCCGGTTCGCCCCGCAGTCGGCGAGCGAACCGGTTGGCAAGGTGCTCGCGAGCGCCATTGCCAACGCCGAGCACAACGACAAGCTGGACCGCGAGACGCTGGTGGTCAGCCGCACCTGGGTGGACGAGGGTCCGACCCTGAAGCGGATTCGGCCGCGAGGCTTCGGCCGTGCGTTCCGGGTGACCAAGCGGACGAGCCACATCACTGTTGTCGTCGAGCCGAAGGAAACCGCTGGCGGCTCGGCGGCGAAGACGAAGGAAAGGACCCGATAGTGGGGCAGAAAGTCAACCCGCACGGGTTCCGGCTCGGCATCTCCACCGATTTCAAGAGCCGGTGGTACGCCGACAAGCTGTATAAGGACTACGTCAAGGAAGACGTGGCCATCCGCCGGATGCTGAACCGCGGCATGGAGCGCGCCGGAATCTCCAAGGTGGACATCGAGCGCACCCGTGACCGTGTCCGGGTCGACGTGCACACCGCCCGGCCGGGCATTGTCATCGGTCGCCGGGGCTCCGAAGCGGACCGCATCCGCGCCGACCTCGAAAAGCTGACGAAGAAGCAGGTACTGCTGAACGTCTTCGAGGTCAAGACGCCTGAGATCGATGCACAGCTCGTCGCCCAGGGTGTCGCGGAGCAGCTTTCGAGCCGGGTCGCGTTCCGACGGGCCATGCGCAAGGCAATGCAGAGCGCGATGAAGAGCGGCGCCAAGGGCATCCGCATCCAATGTGGCGGACGCCTGGGTGGCGCAGAGATGTCGCGTTCGGAGTTCTACCGCGAAGGCCGGGTGCCGCTGCACACGCTGCGCGCCGACATCGACTACGGCTTCTTCGAGGCCCGTACGACGTTCGGCCGCATCGGCGTGAAGGTCTGGATCTACAAGGGCGACGCCCCGCAGACCCGGGCCGAGCGCGAGGCCGCGCAGGCCGCACAGCGCGCCCCGGGTGGCGGCGGTGGCGGAGGCGCCGGCGGCCAGCAGCGCCGCGAGCGTTCTTCGCAGCGCCGGCGCCGCGGCGGCGGCCAGCAGGGCGGGCAGAACGCCCAGTCCGAGGCGAAGTCCGGTGCGACCGCCGAGGCGGGACAGGGCACCGAGAAGTCCGGGAAAGAGGGGAGCTGACCAATGCTCATTCCCCGCAAGGTGAAGTACCGCAAGCAGCACCACCCGGACCTCAGCGGTCGCGCCAAGGGTGGAACGCGGCTGAACTTTGGTGAGTACGGGATCCAGGCGATCGAACCCGCCTACGTCACCAACCGGCAGATCGAGGCCGCCCGTATCGCCATGACGCGGCACATCCGCCGCGGCGGGAAGGTGTGGATCAACATCTTCCCGGACCGGCCCATGACCAAGAAGCCCGCGGAGACCCGCATGGGTTCCGGCAAGGGCTCTCCCGAGTGGTGGGTCGCGCCGGTCAAGCCCGGGCGTGTGATGTTCGAGCTCTCGGGTGTGGCGGAGCCGGTGGCCAAGGAAGCCCTGCGCCGGGCGATGCACAAGTTGCCCATGAAGTGCAAGTACGTGAAGCGCGAGGTGTGGGAGTAATGGTGCGTGCGATGCGCGGGCTCCCGTCGTCGGGCGTTGACAAGGCAAGTAGCAAGCGCGAAGTGGAGGCGTGATGGCGAAGTCCCTGACCGCCCAGGAGCTTCGGGACCACTCCCAGGAGGATCTGGTCTCCAAGCTCAAGGAGGCGAAGGAAGAGCTGTTCAACCTCCGCTTCCAGGCCGCCACCGGGCAGCTTGACAACCATAGTCGGCTGCGCACCGTGAAGCGCGAGATCGCGCGGATCTACACGGTCATGCGGGAGCACGAGCTCGGCATCATGCCGCTTGCTGGTGAGTCGGCTGAGAAGGCGAAGGAAGCGGCCGAATGAGCGAGACCAACAACAAGACCGCCACGCGTAACTACCGCAAGGTGCGCGAGGGCTATGTCGTCAGCGACAAGATGGCCAAGACCGTCGTTGTCGAGGTGGAAGACCGCGTGAAGCACTCGCTTTACGGCAAGGTCATCCGCCGCACCACGAAGTACAAGGCCCACGACGAAGCGGAGACCTGCGGTGTCGGCGACCGGGTGCGCATGATGGAAACCCGGCCGCTGTCCGCGACCAAGCGCTGGCGCGTCGTGGAGATCCTGGAGAAGGCTAAGTAAACCCCTGCCTTGGCGGTCGGTTTGTGGTGATCGGCCGCCCAAGGGGTGAGACCACCTAGCATGCGCGGGCGTAAGCCCGGGCGCAGTTATCAGGAGCAGACGTGATTCAGCAGGAGTCGCGACTCAAGGTCGCCGACAACACGGGGGCCAAGGAGATTCTGACCATCCGTGTCCTTGGCGGCTCGGGTCGGCGGTACGCGAGCACCGGCGACACCATCGTGGCGACGGTGAAGGACGCCCTTCCCGCCGCTGGCGTGAAGAAGGGCGATGTCGTCAAGGCCGTGATCGTGCGCACCCGGAAGGAGCGCCGCCGGCCCGACGGCTCCTACATCCGTTTCGATGAGAACGCCGCTGTGCTCATCAAGGACGGCGGGGATCCGCGGGGCACTCGCATCTTCGGCCCGGTCGGGCGCGAGCTGCGGGAGAAGAAGTTCATGCGCATCATCTCGCTAGCGCCGGAGGTGCTCTAGGCGATGAAGATTAAAAAGAACGACGAGGTCATCGTCATCGCCGGCAAGGACAAGGGTGCCACTGGGAAGGTCATCCGGGCCATTCCCAAGGAGGAGCGTGTCGTTGTCGAGGGCGTGAACCTCATCAAGAAACACAAGAAGGCCAACCCGGCGGGCGGTCAGCAGGGCGAGGTCGTCACGAAGGAGGCGCCGATCCACGTGAGCAATGTTGCGATCGTGGAGGACGGCAATCCCGTCCGTGTCGGTTACCGCTTCGAGGAGGACGGAACGAAAGTTCGGATCTCCCGCCGTACCGGTAAGGACATCTGATGACGGTCACTAACGACACCGACACAGGCACCGACACTGCCACCGTCGCCCGGGAGATGCCCCGGCTCAAGCAGAAGTACCGCTCCGAGATCGCCCCGGCGCTCCAGGAGGAGTTCGGGCTGGGCAACGTCATGCAGATCCCCGGGCTGACCAAGATCGCGGTCAACATGGGGATCGGCGAGGCCGCCCGCGACGCGAAGCTCATCCAGGGTGCGGTCGCCGATCTGTCGGCGATCACCGGGCAGAAGCCGAAGGTGAACCGGGCGCGGAAGTCGATCGCGCAGTTCAAGGTGCGCGAGGGAATGCCCATCGGGGTCAGCGCGACGCTTCGCGGCGACCGGATGTGGGAGTTCCTCGACCGCTTGCTCTCGCTGGCGCTGCCGCGGATCCGCGACTTCCGCGGGTTGTCTCCCAAGCAGTTCGACGGGCACGGCAACTACACGTTCGGCCTGACCGAGCAGGTGATGTTCCACGAGATCGATCCGGACCGGATCGACCGCCCTCGTGGGATGGACATCACGGTCGTTACCTCGGCGACCACCAACGAGCAAGGGCGGAGCCTGCTCAAGCAGCTCGGCTTCCCGTTCAAGGAAGCCTGAAGGGTGACAACAGATGGCTAAGAAAGCGTTGATCGCCAAGGCGAACCGGAAGCCGAAGTTCGCGGTTCGCGGATATACTCGGTGTTCGCGGTGCGGGCGTTCGCGTGCCGTCTACCGGAAGTTCGGCCTCTGCCGCATCTGCTTCCGCGAGATGGCGCACCGCGGCGAGCTTCCGGGTATCACCAAGGCTAGTTGGTAAGTCCCTTCCGGGCCGGTCCGACGCACGGGCCGGCCTGGATCGCTGCTGTCCGCGGCAGCGTACGGGATGCGGCAGGGAGCGATTCCGCCGCACCAACGATCGAGTGACAGACAACCGACCGGGCAGTGGCCGGCTACGCCGGCGGCTGCCCATGACCACGCCGTAGGTCCTAGAGGAACCACGTGCGCCCACGGGGCGCGCGGAACAGGCTAGAGGGAAAGTCCTGTCCTTGGGGAAACCGCGGCGAGGAAGGGCCAATCGGCCATGACGATGACCGACCCGATCGCAGACATGCTTACGCGTCTGCGCAACGCGAATTCGGCATATCACGAGATCGTGCGAATGCCGTATTCGAAGATCAAGGCACACATCGCCGAGATCCTCAAGCAGGAAGGCTACGTTCAGGACTGGCGCACCGAGGAAGCCGCGGTTGGTCAGGACCTCCTGGTGGAGCTGAAGTACGGGCCCACGCGGGAGCGTTCGATCGCTGGCGTCCGCCGGGTGTCAAAGCCGGGCCTGCGGGTCTACGCGAAGAAGGACAACCTTCCGCGGGTCCTGGGAGGCCTTGGTGTGGCCATCATTTCGACGTCCGGCGGCCTGATGACCGACAAGCAGGCCAAGAAGCGAGGCGTGGGCGGCGAAGTCCTCGCCTACGTCTGGTAGAGGGAGAGAATCAGCATGTCGCGTATCGGTCGACTGCCGATCTCGGTCCCCAAGGGCGTCGAAGTCACGATTGACGGGCAAGACGTCAAAGTCAAGGGGCCGAAGGGCGAACTGAGCCACTCCGTGGCTGAGCCGATCACCGTGTCCCACGAGGACAGCACAATCACGGTCGAGCGTCCCGACGACCACCCCGACAACCGCTCGCTGCACGGGCTCACGCGTGCCCTGCTCGCGAATCTGGTCGAGGGTGTCTCCAAGGGCTTCACCAAGACCCTGGAGATCCACGGTGTGGGTTACCGGGTCCAGGCCCGTGGAGACAACCTGGAGTTCTCGCTGGGCTACAGCCACCCCGTTGTGGTGGAGCCGCCGGAGGGCGTGACCTTCCGCGTTGAGCGGCCGACCCTGCTGCACGTCGAGGGCATCGACAAGCAGCTTGTCGGGCAGGTCGCCGCGAACATCCGCAGCCTGCGCAAGCCCGACCCGTACAAGGCCAAGGGCGTGCGGTACCAGGGTGAGCAGATCCGCCGCAAGTCCGGAAAGGCGGGTAAGTGAGCATGACGAAGAGCATGGTGCGGGCTCGCAAGGGGACGGCTACGCGCACGGCGCAACGTGCGCGGCGGCACCTGCGCGTTCGCAAGAAGATCTCGGGTACGCCCGAGCGGCCGCGTCTGGTCGTGACCCGCTCCTCCAAGCACATCGTTGCCCAGGTCATCGACGACACCCGGGGACACACCCTGGTGTCGGCGTCGAGCATGGACACGACTGTCCGGGGTGGAGAGAAGACCAAGACCGAGCGGTCGCGCGAGGTCGGTGCGCTGTTGGCGCAGCGGGCCAAGGACGCGGGGATCAGCGCGGTTGTCTTCGACCGCGGTGGCTTCCAGTACCACGGCCGCATCGCCGCGCTGGCCGACAGCGCGCGCGCCGGCGGGCTGGAGTTCTGATCGGATGAGCTCCACCCAACGCAGTAACTACCACGAGAAGAGGAACCACTGATGGCTGCAGCTCCGCGGCGCGGCGCCGGTGGCGAGCGGCGAGACCGCCGTGACGATCGCCGCGGCGGCGCCGCAGACAAGGGTGTCTCCTATATCGAGAAAGTCGTGACCATCAACCGGGTCGCCAAGGTCGTCAAGGGCGGGCGGCGCTTCAGCTTCACCGCTCTGGTGGTCGTAGGCGACGGCAACGGCATGGTCGGAGTGGGATACGGCAAGGCCAAGGAGGTGCCCTCGGCGATCGCCAAGGGTGTCGACGAGGCCAAGAAGAACTTCTTCCGAGTGCCGCGAATCCAGGGCACGATCACGCACAAGGTGCAGGGCGAGGACGCCGCAGGCGTCGTCCTGCTGCGCCCGGCCGCTCCTGGTACCGGTGTTATCGCCGGTGGTCCGGTTCGTGCGGTTCTGGAGTGCGCGGGGGTCCACGACGTCCTCAGCAAGTCGCTGGGGTCGGCCAACCCGCTGAACATCGTGCACGCGACCGTCGCCGGGCTGAAGCAGTTGAAGCAGCCCGAGGAGATCGCCGCGCGCCGTGGCATGCCGCTTGAGGACGTCGCACCGGCCGCGATGCTGCGCGCCCGGGCGGAGACGAAAGCGGGTGCCTGACAATGGCGAAGTTGAAGATCACGCAGGTCCGGTCGAAGATCGGCGGTAACCAGAAGCAGCGCGACAACCTTCGTTCGCTGGGTCTTGGCCGGATCGGAAAATCTGTGCTGCGTGACGACCATCCCGGGGTTCGCGGCCAGGTCAATGTGGTCGCGCACCTCGTCACCGTCGAGGAGGTCAGCTCATGAGCAATGAGTACACCCCCGACGAGCCGCTCAAGCTCCACCACCTCCGCCCGGCTTCCGGCGCCAACAAGGCCAAGATCCGCAAGGGTCGCGGCGAGGCGTCGAAGGGGAAGACGGCCGGTCGCGGTACCAAGGGAACGAAGGCTCGGTCGACCGTCCCCGCCGGCTTCGAGGGCGGCCAGATGCCGCTCATCCGCCGGATACCCAAGCTCAAGGGGTTCAGCAACGCCCGGTTCAAGACGACCTACCAGGTCGTCAACCTGGACAAGCTGAGCGAGCTGTACCCGCAGGGCGGCGAGGTCAC
The DNA here is from genome assembly GCF_014203805.1 of Lipingzhangella halophila. Classification (GTDB taxonomy): domain Bacteria; phylum Actinomycetota; class Actinomycetes; order Streptosporangiales; family Streptosporangiaceae; genus Lipingzhangella; species Lipingzhangella halophila. The sequence continues at coordinate 196,225 of NZ_JACHJT010000001.1, forward strand.
GGTCGAGGGGCTGGTCGCCAAGGGAGCGGCTCGCAAGAACAGGCCCGTCAAGGTGCTGGGCACCGGCGAGATCTCGGTGGCTGTCCAGGTGAGCGCCGACGCGTTCTCCACCTCGGCCAAGGAGAAGATCGCTGCGGCCGGTGGCACCACCACTGAGCGCTAAGGAGCGAACAGCAGGTTCGCGCTCCTGGGGCGCCCGTTTGGCACGACCCATTACATTGGGGCCATCGGGCGCCCCCACGCGATTCGCCGGAGCGGGCAGAAACCTTCTGGAAGCGGTCGGATACCGGCTGTGACCTCGAAGATCCTTCGGTTGCGGCGATTGGCTGTTACAGTGCCATCTGTTTGACTTCTCAGGCCCCGGGCTCCCGCTCGGTGCTGAACACTCACCCGACGATTCAGGATCGACCGCGATGTCTCGAATCGGTTCCGCCGCCGGAGCCTCGCAGGAGGAGACGTGCTAGGTGCGTTCGTCCGTGCGTTCCGCACGCCGGACCTGCGAAACAAGCTGCTGTTCACACTGTTTATCCTGACGATCTTCCGGCTGGGCTCGGTGATTCCCGCTCCGGGGATCAACTCGGCGGCGATCCGGGACCAGATGGAGACGGTGCAGGCCAACGACACCGCGGGAATCTACGCGCTGGTCAACCTGTTCAGTGGTGGCGCGCTACTGCAACTGGCCGTTTTCGCCCTGGGCATCATGCCCTACATCACCGCGAGCATCATCATCAACCTGCTCACGGTGGTCATTCCGCGGCTGGAGTCGCTGAAGAAGGAAGGCCAGGCTGGCCAGGGCAAGATTACCCAGTACACGCGGTATCTGACCCTGGCTCTGGCGGTCCTGCAAGCTACCAGCATCGTCGCCATGGCGCGTACCGGGCAGCTCTTCCAGGGGCAGATCCAGGCCCACACCTATATGCCCGACCAGAGCATCATGACCCTGGTGACCATGGTGTTCGTGATGACGGCCGGCACCGGGATCATCATGTGGTTCGGTGAGCTGATCACCGAGCGCGGGGTCGGCAACGGGATGTCGCTGCTCATCTTCACGCAGGTGATCGCCGTCTTCCCGTCCTCCATCGCGGGCCTCTGGGAGGAGCAGGACACCTGGCTGTTCGCGCTGATCTGTGTCGCCGGTCTGGTGCTCATCACCGGTGTGGTCTTCATGGAGCAGGCGCAGCGGCGGATCCCCGTCCAGTACGCGAAGCGGATGGTCGGCCGGCGGATGTACGGCGGAAGCTCCACCTACATCCCGCTGAAGGTCAACCAGGCCGGCATCATCCCGGTCATCTTCGCGTCCTCCCTGCTGTACCTGCCGCAGCTCGCCATCGGCCTCATGGGCGAGGACTCCCAGAACCCCGTGGTGCGCTTCCTGCAGGAGTACTTCGTCGGCGGCACGCATCCGGTGTACATGGCCACGTTCTTCTTCCTGATCGTGGGCTTCGCGTTCTTCTACGTGGCCATTACCTTCAACCCCGCTGAAGTAGCCGACAACATGAAGAAGTACGGTGGGTTCATCCCGGGTATCCGTCCGGGGCGTCCGACCGCCGAATATCTCGACTACGTGCTGACTCGGCTGACGACCCCCGGCTCGCTGTACCTGGGTCTGATCGCTCTGCTGCCGATGATCGCCCTTGGCCAGGCTGGTGCCGGACAAGGCTTTCCCTTCGGTGGTACGAGCATCCTGATCATGGTTGGTGTCGGGCTGGACACGGTGAAGCAGATCGAGAGTCACCTCCAGCAGAGGAACTACGAAGGTTTTCTGCGATAGTGCGTGCCGTATTGGTGGGGCCTCCTGGGGCCGGCAAGGGTACCCAGGCCCAGATCTTGGCGTCCGAGTTGTCGATACCGAAGGTGTCCACTGGGGACATCTTCCGCACCAACGTCAGTGGTGGCACTGACCTTGGAAAACAGGCCAAAACGTACATGGACCGCGGTGAGCTCGTCCCCGACGAGGTCACCAACGAGATGGTCCGCGACCGGTTGGCCCAGGAGGACGCCCAAGCGGGCTTCCTCCTCGATGGCTTTCCGCGCAACGTCGCGCAGGCCGAGACCCTGAACAAGATCCTGAACGACCTCGGCGAGCGGCTTGATGTCGTGCTCGAGCTCGCGGTCGATCAGGAGGAGGTTGTCCGGCGGCTCGCGGGGCGCCGCTCCTGCCGGAGCTGCGGTCACGTGCAGCACCTCGAGTACGACCCGCCGCAGGTCGACGGGGTCTGCGACAACTGCGGCGGCGAGCTGTTCCAGCGCGAGGACGATCGCGAGGAGACCATCCGGCGCCGGCTGGAGGTCTACGACGAGCAGACCGCGCCGCTGGTCGCGTTCTACCGGAACGAAGGCATCCTGCAGACAATCGACGCCACCGGTGCCGTCGAAGACATCGCCGCACGGGCGCTGGACGCCCTGCGTAGTCAGGCCTGACATGTTCCGTAAGGCCGAACCGGCGGTCCAGTTGAAGACGCCCGCCCAGATCGCGAAGATGCGCGCGGCTGGGCGGGTGGTGGCCAGCACCCTGGACCTGCTCAGGGCCTCGGCCGAGCCGGGGATGAGCACGCTGGACCTCGACGCCATCGCTGAGCGGAGCATCCGGGACGCCGGGGCGGTGCCGTCCTTCAAGGGGTACTGGGGATTCCCGGGCTCCATCTGCACCTCGGTGAACGAGGAGGTCGTACACGGGATCCCGCGCGAGAGCAAGATACTGCGGTACGGCGACATCATCTCCATCGACTGCGGTGCGATCCTCGACGGCTGGCACGGCGACTCCGCGATCACCTTCCCGATCGGTGAGGTCAGCGTGGACGACGCCGCATTGCTGCGGGTCTGCGAGGAATCGATGTGGCGGGGGATCGCTCAGCTCCGTCCCGGACGGCACCTCGGCGACATCGGGCACGCCATCGACAGCTTTGTCCGCCAGAGCGGTGGCTACGGCAACGTCCAGGAGTACGGTGGACACGGCATCGGTACCGAGATGCATATGGATCCGCACGTGCTGAACTACGGCAAGCCGCGCAAGGGAATGGGGATCGCCGAAGGTATGTGCCTGGCGATCGAGCCCATGACGAACCTGGGCACCCGGCACGTGGTTACGCTGGACGACCAGTGGACCGTGGTCACGCGCGACAGCTCCCGCTCGGCACACTTCGAGCACTCGGTGGCCGTCACCGCTGAGGGCCCGCTGGTTCTCACGGCGCGCGACGAGAACCGGGAGAAGCTCGCCGAGCTGGGTTTTCCGGACCCCGACAACTGAGCCCGGCCTGGCGCCGCTGATCGCGGGCCAGCCAACGCAGCGTGGCCGTGCCGCGGGCGTTCGACTACCCTGGCAAGGGCGGCCGTTCGGCCAGGGTGGCCCGCAGTTCGACGAGAGGGCGCGCGATGTCGGAGAACACTCCGCAGATGCGGGTATCGGACGCCGACCGCGAGCGCGTGGCCGCGATGCTGCGGGAGCACTTCGCACAGGGCCGCCTGGAGGACGACGAGTTCACCAGCCGGTTGGAGAACGCCTACAACGCAAGAACCAGGGCCGACCTCGTGCCGCTTACCGAGGACCTGCCCGAGCGCGACCTCGCGGACCTTCCCACCGAAGCCCCGCGGTCGGTCGCCTCCCGCAACGGCTCGGCCGCCGCGGTGAAGGCCGCGTGGGGCGTGTGGGCCGGCGTGAACGCACTGTGCTTCACCATCTGGCTGATCACCGCCGTTACCGCCGGCGCGACCTACCCGTGGTTCTTGTGGGTGGCGGGGCCATGGGGTGTGGTGCTGCTGGCCAGCACCATCGGGGCCGCCTCGATGCGGCGGGACAGGCCGGGAAACGCGAGATAGCGGCGTAGTTCCGGGCGGATGCCGGCGGGGTGCGACGACCGTCGAGAGCACTGGTCGGAACGCGATAGACTGGGCATGCCCATACGCGGGCTGTTGGGTCAGTCTGCCTACATTCGCATTCGTTCGTTGCGCTGGCGTATGCTACTGCAGTTGACCTGATCTTCCAGCGTGCGCTTCTCGCGGGGTGGATCGGCGAGTGGCTCCCTTTCCACACACGCCCTCGGTCCTCGACCGCCGGGCGGCTGGAAGCGCGTCGGGGTAGTCCAGTCAACTTAGTCGATGAACGAAGCGTGGAGGACATGGCCAAGAAAGACGGCGCCATCGAGATCGAGGGCTCCGTTATCGAGTCCCTACCCAACGCTATGTTCCGAGTGGAGCTCGACAACGGGCACAAGGTCCTTGCCCACATCAGCGGCAAGATGCGGATGCACTACATCCGCATTCTTCCCGACGACCGCGTCGTCGTGGAGCTGAGCCCGTACGACCTTACGCGCGGGCGCATCGTTTACCGCTACAAGTAGCCACCGCGCGCTGTCGGACAGCGCCGATGGGACGAGTCCGGAGAGACAATGAAGGTCAAGCCGAGCGTCAAGAAGATCTGTTCGAAGTGCCGCGTGATTCGCCGGCACGGCACGATCATGGTCATTTGCTCGGATCCGCGGCATAAGCAGCGGCAGGGCTAGCAACCCGCTTCCCGCACGAAACGCGGGCGCGCGTCCCGCGTCGCGGATCCGCCAGAAGTCAATAGATCTCGTTCCGATCCCCCGCGCAGGGGGACACCCCCGGTCGGAGGCCGGGGCCTCGTCGGTTGGGCGATGAGAGGGCAGGGACGGGAAAGACCTCCGCAGAGTTCCAAGGGAGATCGCCCAGATGGCACGTCTCGAAGGCGTTGACCTTCCTCGCGACAAGCGAGTGGAGATCGCGCTCACCTACGTCTACGGAATCGGCCGCACCCGCGCCGCCGAGACCCTGAAGAACACGGGCGTCAGCGCGGCGACCCGCGTTCACGAGCTCACCGAGGACGAGCTGGTCCAGCTCCGTGACTGGATCGGCGCGAACTACCAGGTGGAAGGTGACCTCCGGCGAGAGGTCCAGGCCGACATCCGCCGCAAGATGGAGATCGGCTCGTACCAGGGAATCCGGCACCGCCGTGGCCTCCCGGTCAAGGGTCAGCGCACGCAGACCAACGCGCGTACGCGCAAGGGTAAGAAGAAGACTGTGGCCGGAAAGAAGAAGTCCGGCAAGAAGTAGTCCGCCCGGACGTCGCGACAAACGTCCGGTACCAACCAACGGACCGATGATCTTGGGAGTTCACTGGTATGCCGCCTAAGGGCCGTCAGCAGCAGGGCGCCGCGCGCAAGGTGCGCCGCAAGGAAAAGAAGAATATTGTCCACGGCCATGCTCACATCAAGAGCACGTTCAACAACACGATCGTGAGCATCACCGACCCCAGTGGCTCGGTGATCTCGTGGGCGAGTTCCGGGCAGGTCGGGTTCAAGGGCTCGCGCAAGTCGACCCCCTACGCCGCGCAGATGGCCGCCGAGGCCGCCGCGCGCCGCGCCCAGGAGCACGGGACGCGCAAGGTGGACGTCTTCGTGAAGGGCCCCGGCTCCGGCCGCGAGACCGCGATTCGCTCGCTGCAGGCCACCGGCCTTGAGGTGGGTTCGATCCAGGACGTAACGCCGGTCCCGCACAACGGGTGCCGGCCGCCGAAGCGCCGGCGGGTCTGACCCGCGCGGTGTGTGGCCTCGCGGGCTCGTAGGGCACCGGGAGGCCGTGTTGCACCGGCTCCGCGGCCGCGGAGCCGACCAGTGGCCGTCAAATAGCGGGCGGCCGTGGGAAAGGAAACAGCGACCATGTTGATCGCACAGCGTCCATCGCTCTCCGAGGAAACGATCTCGGACCTTCGCTCGAAGTTCGTTGTTGAACCACTTGAGCCGGGTTTCGGGTACACGATCGGAAACTCGCTGCGCCGGACCCTGCTGTCCTCCATCCCCGGTGCTGCTGTCACCAGCATCCGCATCGAGGGCGTCGAGCACGAGTTCACCACCGTGCCCGGTGTGAAGGAGGACGTCACCGAGATCATCCTGAATCTCAAGGGCCTGGTGATCAGCTCCGAGCACGACGAGCCGGTCCTGATGTACCTGCGCAAGCAGGGGCCCGGTGTCGTCACGGCGGCCGATGTCGCCCCGCCGGCCGGGGTCGAGGTGCACAACCCGGACCTGCACATCGCGACATTGAACAGCAAGGGCAAGCTTGAGATGGAGCTCACGGTCGAGCGCGGCCGCGGCTACGTCTCGGCCACCCAGAACAAGCAGGTCGGCCAGGAGATCGGGCGCATTCCGATCGACTCGATCTACTCGCCCGTCCTGCGGGTCACCTACAAGGTCGAGGCCACCCGTGTGGAGCAGCGCACCGACTTCGACCGGCTGATCGTGGACATCGAGACCAAGCCGTCCATCCGGCCCCGGGACGCTGTCGCGAGTGCGGGCAAGACCCTGGTCGAGCTGTTCGGCCTGGCACGCGAGCTCAACGTCGACGCCGAAGGCATCGACATGGGCCCGTCGCCGACCGACGCCGCTCTGGCTGCCGACCTGGCGCTGCCGATCGAGGACCTCAACCTGACGGTCCGTTCCTACAACTGCCTCAAGCGTGAGGGCATCCACAGCGTTGGCGAGCTTGTCGCACGCTCCGAGCAGGACCTTCTCGACATCCGGAACTTCGGTGCGAAGTCCATCGAGGAGGTCAAGCAGAAGCTCATCGACATGGGCCTTTCCCTGAAGGACTCCCCGCCCGGATTCGACCCCACCACTGCGGCCGACTCCTACGGTTCGGAAGACGACGAGGAGTCCTTCGTCGAGACCGAGCAGTACTAGAAGACGTCGCCAACGGCCCGCGGTCGGCTGCCCGGCCAGGGCCGCACCACTAGGAGAACCACACCATGCCCACGCCAACGAAGGGGCCTCGTCTGGGTTCCGGCCCGTCTCACGAGCAGCTCATGCTGGCGAACCTCGCGAGCGCGCTGTTCCAGCACGGTCGCATCAAGACGACGGAGGCCAAGGCGAAGCGCCTGCGTCCGTACGCGGAGAAGCTCATCACCCTGGGCAAGCGGGGCGACCTGCACGCCCGGCGTCTCGCGCTGCGCAAGGTCACCGACAAGTCGGTGGTGCATGAGCTCTTCACCGAGATCGGTCCGCGCTACGAGAACCGCGACGGTGGGTACACCCGCATCACCAAGGTCGGTTCGCGCAAGGGCGACAACGCTCCGATGGCGGTGATCGAGCTGGTCGAGGCCGCCCCGGCGCGGCCCGCGTCCTCCCGTGCCGCGCAGCCGGCGCAGGAGAGTGCCGCCGCGCCCGAGGCGGATGACCAGGCCGCGGAGGAGTCCACCTCCGAGCCGGCCGCCGAGGCGCAGGCGACGGAGCGGGCCGAGGGCGAGTCCTCGGACAGCGAGAAGTAGGAACCCGCGTTCCGCTGAGTACACGGCGCCCGGTCCCCGTTGGGGATCGGGCGCTCGTCTTTCGTGTGGAGAGCTTTGATGGCGGCCGATGTTGACGCTGAGACAGGAACCGGCACCGCCACGGACCCGGACACCGTCCGGGTCCGCCTGGACATCGCCTATGACGGTGCGGGTTTCTCGGGCTGGGCGGAGCAGCCGGACCGCCGCACGGTCCAGGGGGAGCTGCAGGTGGCGCTGCGGCGGGTGCTGCGGGTCGACAGCGCCCGATTGACCGTCGCGGGACGCACCGACGCCGGTGTGCACGCCCGCGGGCAGGTGGCGCACCTGGACGTCCCCCGCGAGATCTGGGCCGTCGACGGGGACCGTCTGCTGCGCCGTCTGGCCGGAGTGCTCCCGCCGGACGTGCGGGTGCACGCGGTATCCGAGGCCCCGCCGGGGTTCGACGCGCGCTTCTCAGCGTTGTTCCGCCGGTATGTCTACCGGGTCAGTGACGCCCCAGGAGGGGTCGACCCGCTGCGGCGACACGACGTGTTGTGGCACCGGCACCCGCTCGATCCGGACCGGATGAGCGAGGCGGCGGCCGACCTGGTGGGCGAGCACGACTTCGCGGCCTACTGCCGCAGGCGCGAGGGCGCGACCACCATCCGGGAGCTGCTGCGCCTGGAATGGACCCGGGAGAGCGCGCACCTGTACGCGGGCACCGTCCAGGCCGACGCGTTCTGCCACAACATGGTCCGGGCCTTGGTGGGCGCGCTGCTGGCGGTTGGGGACGGCCGCCAGGACCCCGGGTGGCCGCGCCGCGTCCTGGACGCCGGTGTGCGCGACTCCGGGGTACACGTGGTGCAGGCGCACGGCCTGACACTCGAGGAGGTCCGCTACCCCGACGACCACGCCCTCGCCGAACGCGCGGCCACCACCCGCAGGGTCCGGACACCTTTCCGGGGATCGTGAGGCCGCATCACGGCGTGCGCGCCGATCGTGCGGATTCGGTTCCTTCGTAGCACTCTCGGATTTCGTGGCTTTGCCAACCGCACGCCTGCGGTTGGCAACGGGGGCGAGGGACCGGATGGCTGGGGTGGACACGTGTCGGTGCTGGCCCCTGCTAGCGGCGCACGCGACGGGGCAGCGAATGCCGGTGGTGGGCCAGCCTGCGGTGGTCGGTGCGGGCGCCCGCTGGTGGCGCTCCCAGCGATATCAGCGACGACAGAGCCGGATGGTCGGGGTGGTAGTCACCGGTACGGGCCGCGGGCGGTTGCGCGTCCGACGAGAGCAGTGGGGACGGTGGGTGGCCAGGCCTGCGGGGGCCGCTTCTGGTGCCCGGTGGTGGCGCACGCAACGGGGCGGCGAGGACGGCGCAGGGTTCCGGGGGCTGCCTGCTTTCGCCCGGCACGGGGCTTGGGATCTCCGCTGCCCGCCCTCACGCCGCACCGAAACCGGCCGTGCGGACAGATTCGGCGCCGAGACCGGCCCCACAGACAGTCTCGGCGCGGCCCCGCACCGAGAACCACACCACAGACACCCCACTGGCTCCACCACCAGTCGCCGCCGCCCCCGTCGCACGGGCGACCATCGGGCACCAGGAACGACCCCCGGGGGCGGGCCCACTGCCGGCCTTCGCCGCCCTCGTCGGGCGCGCCACTATCGGGCACCCGTAGCGATTCCCGGGGCCGGCCATCCACTGTCCTCGCTGCGCCCGTCGGATGCGCCACCATCGGGCACCAGGACCGATCACCGCGGGCCGCCCCACCAACCGGCCTTGGTCAGGAGACGCCCAGGGGCTCGTAGGGCACCTCGGCGAACTCGTCGCCGATCTCGGTGAGCTCGTCCATATTCCCCTCGGCGGTGCGGCCGTCGGTGTTGGAGGCGAGAGCGAAGACGAGGTAGCGCTCCCACTGCGCGCCAGAGCCGTGCCCCCCGGCGATCTCCATGCGTTCCGTACCGCTGCCTTCCTTGCCGCTGAGCCCGGCGAACCACTCGGCGTTCTCCAGGTCCTGGGCCTCCTGCGCCTTCTTGGCATCCTCGGCCGAGTCCATGGCCGCCACGCCGACGGTCACGGCGCGCGTCTTGTCCTCGTTGACATAGGAGGCCCGGATGATCTGCTCGCAGTTGTTGTCGTCGAGAGCATCGCCGTAGTCGCCGTGCGCGGCGGTCCCGCACTTCTCGGTGTCGTCGGTGATGGCCAGCTCGTAGGTCTCGCCCGCGATCTCGGCGGACTCGGGGAAGACATCGCCGGGTTCGAGCGCGCCCGATCCCGCCACGTCCCCGCCCTCGTCGGAACCGTTGGCGGCGAGCAGGAACGCACCCCCGCCGGCGATGAGCAGCAGGGCGAGGAACCCGCCCGCGAGGAGCAGCATCTTGGTCCGCTTGGACGGTCCGCTGCTGTCGGGCTCGGACAGCTCGGACAGGTCGATCTCGGCCGTGGTGGTGCGCTCGTTGGCCGATCCCGGGGTCTCGTCGCGGAACATCGGCCGGCCGCCGAACGCGTCGTTGACCGGTGGTACCGCCTGGGTGGCGTCGCCGGCCACCGCGTTCATGTTCTGGGTGGACTCGGCGGCTTCGGGCGGGAACACGGGCTCGGCCTCGACCGCGCTCTCGGCCCCCGGATCGTCGGTTCCGGGGGGCATGACGCGTCCCTGTAGCGGTTGCTGCCCGCCGGTCGGCCCGCCGACCGGCGGAGGGCCGGGGGGTCCAGGCGGGAACGGCGACCCTGGGGGAGGGGCGTTGGGCGCACCGGCGGGGCCGGGTGGCCCTCCGGGGGAGCCGTGCGGCGGTGCCTGGGGACCCGTGTGCGGGGGAGGTCCAGGGGGCGGCCCGGCACCGGGCCGTGGACCAGGCCCGCCCGCGGGTGCGGCCGGTGAGCCCGGTGGCGGTGTGCCCTGGGGCGGCTGTTGGGCACCGCTGGCGCCCGGGGGCGGGGGGCCCGGAGGGCGCTGCGGGCCGGGAGGCCCGTTCGGCGGCGGCCCGGGTGCCCCTTGGGGCGGCCGTGGTGGCCCGTTGGCGCCCTGAGGCGGCTGCTGCGGGCCGCTGGCGCCCTGGGGCGGAGGTCCCGGAGGGCGCTGCGGGCCGGGCGCCCCCTGGGGTGGCTGTTGCGGGCCAGAGGGGGCGTGCGGCGGCGTGCCCTGGGGTGGTTGCCCCTGGGGTGGTCCGGATCTGCGGGCCGGCAGGCTGGGGCCCGACGAGGGCGCCCCGGGGCTGCCAGGCGAACCCGGAGGGGCGCCCTGTGGTCCTGGCGGCGGTCCCTGCGATTCGGGTCCCTGCTGTCCCTGTTGTCCTTGCGGACGCTGTGGGGGACCCGCCGGCGGCTGGCCCTGCCCGTGCTGCGGCGGGGCACCCGGTCCGCCGCCCTGTGGGCCCGCTGGTCCGGGTGCGGGCCGGCCCGCCATGGGCGGGGGCTGGCCGCCGCTCTGGCTGTGCGGCTGCTGCGGCCCGGTCGCGGGGTGGGGCGGCCCGGCGCCGCCGGGCGGCCCGGGAGGCGGCCCTCCCGGTGGGACACCCTGCCCTGGCCCCTGCCCGGTCGGCGGGCCCTGCTGCGGGGAACCGGGCGGTGCGGGTCGGCTGGGGCTCATGGGCGCCCCGGTCGCAGGACGCGCGCGTTCGCCGCTCTCCTCCTCCGAGGCGGGATCCGCGGAAGGAGGTTGCTCGCCTTGGCCGCCTTGGCCGGGGTGGCCACGGTTCGGCTCGTTCGGATGCGGTTCGATGAGAGTACTCCGGAGACTGTCCTGGGGGTGGCGGAACTGGATCGATATCGACACGGAGCGGGCCGTACCGAGGACCTCGGTGGCCGTTCCCCGAGGGAGAGCAGCGGAGTGCTGCCCTGTTCTCTATCGTCGTTCTCCGGGTCCGGCGGCCTCACGTGATAGCCGTGGGGACCCGGCCGGGGCCGTCCGGGAAGGCCAGTGGCGACGGTATTCGGTGGCAGGGTTGGGCGGCCGGTGGCCGTTCGGGGCTGCCGCGCCCGGTATCTGCTGCATCGAAACCATCGGCCGTCCCGGGAGAGGATAGCTCGTATCAGACAGTCTGGGGCGATTCGGGGCCGGGCTTCGGGCGTCTGTTACCGAAGCGGTTCGCGCGTTCGCGCATCGAAGTGGCCGCACCGCCCGCTTCTCTGTTATGGCGAAAGCACTCGGGACAGGCGGCATAATGAATAAGGGAGCAATCGCGGATCGCGGTGCCACCGCTGATCAACGCATGCGAGCCGCAGCAGGTGTGTGGCCGTCCGGGTGGGGTTCCGCCCCCGTTTTGACTGGTGGCACGCAGACCCGCTAGGCTGCTATGTCGTTGTGTGTTGACTTGCCGGGGCCCCGGTATATCTTCGGGCGCCAATAACGCAGCACCGTCCGCACACTCGATCGCCGGTTGGTCCCGCCTACGGGACTCCGGTCCAGTAATTACGAGTTCCCCATCTCCGTGCGCGGAGATGGCCGCCCGCCGACTGAGACGAAGGCTTACGATCGTGCGCACCTACAGCCCCAAGCCCAGCGATGTCCAGCGTCAGTGGCACGTCATCGACGCCACTGATGTCGTGCTCGGGCGGCTGGCTAGCCACGTCGCCCCACTGCTCCGAGGCAAGCACAAGACGTACTACGCGCCCCACATCGACACCGGTGACTACGTGATCATCGTGAACGCCGACAAGGTGGCGCTGACAGGTAATAAGCTGGAGCAGAAGCGGGCGTACCGGCACTCCGGTTACCCCGGTGGTCTGCGCTCCGTCGCCTACAGCGAGCTGATGGCCAAGCACCCCGACCGCGCCATCGAGAAGGCGGTCAGGGGAATGCTGCCGAAGGGCTCTCTGGGCCGCCAGATGGGCAAGAAGCTCAAGGTCTACGCCGGCCCTGATCACCCGCACCAGGCGCAGAAGCCTGTGCCTTACGAAATCACCAAGATCCAGCAGCCCGCGTAGGCGCTCGCGAGACGTTAAGGAAGTACGAGGAGAACCGTGGTCGAGCCCACCGGCATCGAAGACGTCGCCCAGGACTTCGAGGACAACCCCGAGGAGTTCCCCGCTGAGTACACCAGCGAGACTCCCGAGGCCCCTGGAGGGGGGTACGTTCCGACCGCGTCCGGCCCGAGCGCGGGTACCGGTCGCCGGAAGAAGGCCGTCGCCCGCGTCCGCATCAAGCCCGGTACGGGCGAGTGGAAGGTCAACGGCAAGTCGCTCGAGGAGTACTTCCCCGACAAGGTCCACCAGCAGACCATCAAGGAACCACTGGTCACGCTTGGTGTCGACGGCGGCTATGACGTGTTCGCGCGGCTGAACGGCGGCGGGCCCAGCGGCCAGGCCGGCGCCCTGCGCCACGGCCTCGCCCGCGCGCTCGCCGGGCTCGACGCGGAGAACAACCGGCCGGCGCTGAAGAAGGCCGGCTTCCTCACCCGCGACGCCCGCGAGGTGGAGCGGAAGAAGGCCGGTCTGAAGAAGGCCCGCAAGGCTCCGCAGTACTCCAAGCGGTAACGCACCGCGGACGACCCTCGCGCCGGACCACGCGCGGCGCGGCACGCTACGGCCCGCCGGCCCCTCGATGGGGCCAGAGCGGGCCATAGCTGTTTCTCGGCGTGGAAATGCCACGGCGCTCCCGAGGGGAACGGTTACCGTGAGGTTCCCGTCTCATGCACCGTGACAGGTCAGTGCTGCTCTCCACGTAGAAGGGGCGAATGGTCCGTGGCTCGGCTTTTTGGTACCGACGGAGTCCGGGGGGTCGCCGGGCGCGACCTCACCGCATCGCTGGCGCTGGAGCTCTCCATCGCCGCCGCGCAGGTCCTGGCCGTGGGGGACCATCGCCCTCGCGCGGTGGTCGGGCGTGATCCGCGGGCGTCCGGTGAGTTCCTGGAGGCGGCGGTCGTCGCGGGGCTGGCGAGTTCCGGTGTGGACGTCGTCCGCTTGGGCGTGCTGCCCACCCCGGCTGTCGCGTACCTCACCGACGCGCTCGACGCCGACTTCGGTGTGATGCTGTCGGCCAGCCACAATGCCGCGCCCGACAATGGCATCAAGTTCTTCGCGCGGGGCGGCCAGAAACTGCCCGATGAGGTCGAGGACGCGATCGAGGCCGGCCTGGGCGGCACTGCCGAGCCTGTGGAGGGCGCCGCCATCGGCCGGGTGAGTGACACCTCCGACGGCGCCGAACGCTACATCCAGCACCTCCTCGGCTCGTTGCCGCACCGGCTCGACGGGCTGCGCGTGGTGGTGGACTGCGCGAACGGCGCGGCAACCACTGTGGCGCCCGAGGCGTTGCGGCGTGCCGGCGCCGAGGTCATCACCATCGGCGACCGGCCCGACGGCCTGAACATCAATGAGGGGTGCGGGTCGACCCAGCTCGGTGCGCTGCGCACTGCCGTGCGCGAGCACGGGGCCGACGCCGGTATCGCCCACGACGGCGACGCGGACCGCTGCCTGGCTGTGGCGGCCGACGGAACGGTGATCGACGGGGACCAGATCCTCGGGATCCTCGCTCTGGAGCTGCAGGAGTCGGGCCGGCTCGCCGAGGACACCCTCGTCATCACGGTGATGTCGAACCTGGGCCTGAAACTGGCCATGAAGGAGGCCGGCATCACGGTGGTGGAGACCCCCGTCGGGGACCGCTACGTCCTTGAGGAGATGAAGGCCGGCAGCTACTCGCTGGGAGGCGAGCAGTCCGGCCACGTTGTGCTGCTCGACCACGCGACCACCGGCGACGGTCTGCTCACGGGCCTGCACCTGCTCGGGGCGGTGAGCCATCGGCGCCGGCCCCTCGACGAGCTGGCCAAGGTCATGACCAAGCTGCCGCAGGTTCTCATCAACGTGCCCAACGTCGACCGGAGCCGGGCCACAAGCAGCAGTGAGCTCGCCGAGGCCGTCGCCCGAGCCGAGACCGAGCTCGGCGACACCGGCCGGGTGCTGATCCGGCCAAGCGGCACCGAGCCGAAGGTCCGCGTCATGGTGGAGGCCGCCGCGGAAACGCGGGCCCAGGAGGTCGCCGAGCGCTTGGCCGGAGTGGTGCGGTCCGCCCTGGGAAACTGACGGCTGTACGGTCCGGGTCCGGCGCACGGCGCCGGGATCCGGCCGCTTCGCTGCTGGGAAAGCCGGGAAATACGGCTCACACGTACAACGGTGCGGGTGCTCCGCGGAGCACCCGCACCGTTCGCGTTTCGCGTCCCCGTTCGGCGGTGTGCGCCTTCGGGGGAGTCCGCCGGCTACTCGACCGTGACGCTCTTGGCGAGGTTGCGTGGCTGGTCGACGTCGTTGCCCTTGGCCAGGGCCAGTTCACAGGCGAACACCTGCATCGGGACCGTGCTGATGATCGGTTGCAGCAGCGTGGGTACGGGCGGGATCTCGATCAGCTCGTCGGCGAACGGGCGCACCGTGGTGTCGCCCTGCTCGGCGATCACGATGGTGCGCGCCCCTCGGGCGCGGATCTCCTGGATGTTGGACACGATCTTGTCATGGAGCACGCCGCGGCCCTCGCGGGAGGGCACGACGACGACCACCGGCAGCCCCTCCTCGATCAGCGCGATCGGCCCGTGCTTGAGCTCCCCGGCGGCGAACGCCTCGGCGTGCATGTAGGCAAGCTCCTTGAGCTTGAGGGCGCCTTCGAGGGCCACCGGGTAGCCCACGTGCCGGCCGAGGAACAGCACGGTGTCGGCGCTGCTGAGCGAGCGCGCGAGCTGGCGCACCGGGTCGATCGTCGTCAGGACGCTCTCGACCTGCTCGGGCATGTTCGCGAGTTGCTCGATGACCGCGTTGATCTCGTCGCCGAACTTCACGGTGCGGACCTGGGCCAGGTACAGCCCGACGAGGTAGCACGCCACGAGCTGGGTGAGGAACGTCTTGGTCGCGGCGACCCCGACCTCGGGCCCGGCGTGGGTGTAGAGAACCCCGTCGGACTCGCGCGGGATCGTGGACCCGTTCACGTTGCAGATGGCCAGCACACGGGCGCGCTGCTCGCGCGCGTACCGCACCGCCATCAGGGTGTCCATGCTCTCGCCGGACTGGGAGATCGCGATCACCAGCGTCTGCCGGTTCAGGATGGGGTCGCGGTAGCGGAACTCGCTGGCGACCTCCACCTCGCACGGCACACGGCACCAGTGCTCGATCGCGTACTTGGCGATCAGGCCCGCGTGGTAGGAGGTGCCGCACGCGATGATCACGATCTTCTCGATGTCGCGCAGCTCGGAGGGGGCGAGCCGCATCTCGTCGAGCGTGAGCGTGCCGTCGACGGCGACGCGGCCCAGGAGGGTGTCGGCGACGGCGCGCGGCTGCTCGACGATCTCCTTGAGCATGAAGTACTCGTAGCCGCCCTTCTCGGCGGCGGACGCGTCCCAGTCGACGTGGTACTCGCGGACATCGGCGGGGCGGCCGTCGTAGTCGGTGACGGTCACGGAGTCGGCCCGCAGCTCCACGACCTGGTCCTGACCCAGTTCGACGGCATCGCGGGTGTGCGCGATGAACGCGGCGACGTCGCTGGCGAGGAAGTTCTCCCCCTCGCCCCGGCCGACGACCAGGGGGGAGTTGCGCCGCGCGGCCACCACCAGTTCGGGGGCGTCGGCGAACATGGCCACGAGCGTGAAGGCCCCTTCGAGCCGCCGGCAGACCGATCGCATGGCGCCAGCGAGGTCGCGGTCGCCGCGCTCCTTCAGCTCCTCAGCGAGCAGGTGCGCGGTGACCTCGGTGTCGGTCTCGGAGGTGAACTTGCACCCGCGCTCCTCAAGTTCCAGGCGCAGCGGCGCGAAGTTCTCGATGATCCCGTTGTGGATCACGGCCACCCGGTTGTCGTTGTCGACGTGGGGGTGGGCGTTGATATCGGTGGGGGGGCCGTGCGTGGCCCAGCGGGTGTGACCGATCCCGATGCCGTCGGCGGGGGGCGCGTCGTGATCCAGAACCGCTCGCAGGTTGGCGAGCTTGCCGGCCCGCTTCTCGGTCTGGAGCCTGCCATCACTGAGGACGGCGATACCCGCGGAGTCGTACCCGCGATACTCAAGCCGTGCGAGGCCATCCACAACGACCTCAAGCGCCGGTTGCGGCCCGACGTAGCCAACGATTCCGCACATGGGCGCAAGCGTAGCCAACCGAACCGGGTCCTCTGACTCCGGAACACGCCAAACCATTCGCTATTTTCGCAGGTAGCGGTATAGACCACTAGGGTGCGGCGCGGTTCTGACGCACGTCAGGGCAGGGGGTCCCGCTGCGCGGGCGGGGGTCCGGGGCCCGGCGGCCCCTGATCGAGACATTGCGCACTCCCGGGCCGGTTCCGGCCAGGTTCGCGGCGCCGCCAGTGGCGCGTCGAGCGGGAAACGTGCCGCCCGCTGGGGCAGGGGCGGTGCGGGGAACCAGAACCGCTTTCATCTAAGGTGGGCAACCGTGTCTCACGCGACCAAAAATGGCGTCCTCTCGCCGTACGTCGAACTCGACCGGGCGGCATGGGCGGCATTGCGCGACTCGACTCCGCTCGCCCTGACCGAGGCGGAGCTCGAAGTTCTGCGCGGAACAACCGACCCCACGTCAATGGACGAGGTCCGCGACATCTATCTGCCTTTGTCGCGGCTGCTCAACCTGTACGTCAAAGCCACGCGGGAGCGCCACGCGGCGGTGCGCGGCTTCCTCGGCGAGGACGACCGCCCGGCCCCCTTCGTCATCGGTGTGGCCGGCAGCGTGGCCGTTGGCAAGTCGACCACGGCCCGGCTGCTGCGCACCCTGCTCGCCCAGTGGCCCGACCACCCCAGCGTCGAGCTGGTGAGCACGGACAACTTCCTCTACCCGAACTCCGTGCTGCAGCAGCGCGGGATCATGAACCGCAAGGGCTTCCCCGAGAGCTACGACCGGCGCGCGCTGGTGCGGTTCGTGTCGGAGATGAAGGCCGGAGCGGCACGGGCGGAGCTGCCGGTCTACTCGCACCTGGCCTACGACATCGTCCCCGGTGGCGTGCAGACCGTCTACCGGCCCGACATCCTCATCGTCGAGGGCATCAACGTCCTGCAGCCGCCGCAGCCGGGCCGGCTGGCGGTGGCGGACTTCTTCGACTTCTCGATCTACGTCGACGCCCGGGTGGAGCACATCCGGTCCTGGTACCTGGACCGGTTCCGCGAGCTGCGGCGCACCGCGTTCGCCGACCCGCGCTCCTACTTCCACTCCATCGCCACCACGGCCAGCGAGGAGAAGGCGCTGGAGTTCGCCTCGGACGTCTGGCACAGCATCAACGAGGTGAACCTGGTCGAGAACATCCTGCCCACGCGCGGCCGGGCCACGCTCGTGCTGTACAAGGGCGGGGACCACCTGATCCGCCGGGTACGGCTGCGCAAGACCTGAGTTGCGAGCCGTGTTGGTGCGGTGGGCGGCGCGCGGGTAGGAACCCGGGTGAGTGCGCTCCCCGAGTGGGACAATCTGTGGAAATCACCGTTACGGGACGGCACCAATGGCTACTCTGGGCGATGACACCGATCCGACCACCGGAGGCAGCGACATGAGCGCTCCCCCCGCGACCGAACCCCAGGTCGCATCCTCGCCGAAGGTCAACTGGCCGGTACCGCCCCCCGAAGGCTTCAGCGCCGATGATCTCGACCGGATTCCGGATCTCCCCTCGCACACCGAGCTCATCGACGGGAGTCTCGTTTTCGTGACTCCACAGAAGCTTTTTCACTGGCGAGTGATACGTCTCCTCGAGCGGCGCTTGGCAGAGAACTTGCCGGAGCATCTCCTGGTGCGCGGGGAGATGACCGTGACCATTGGGCCCAAGCAGCGGCCCGAACCCGATGTCCTGGTAGTCCGGGCCGAATCCGAAGAATCGGAGGACGTGGGGACCTACCCTCCCGATGCCGTACTACTCGCGGTTGAGGTCGTCTCTCCGGACTCCATGGTGCGCGACCGCGAACGCAAGCCGCAGATCTACGCGCAGGCCGGG
The DNA here is from genome assembly GCF_014203805.1 of Lipingzhangella halophila. Taxonomy (GTDB): domain Bacteria; phylum Actinomycetota; class Actinomycetes; order Streptosporangiales; family Streptosporangiaceae; genus Lipingzhangella; species Lipingzhangella halophila. The sequence goes on from NZ_JACHJT010000001.1 coordinate 214,369, forward strand.
ATCCCGCATTTCTGGCGCGTCGAGAATGACGGCGGTGAACCCAAGGTCTACGTCTACGAGCTGGACCCGGCCACTCGGACCTACGTGGCCAGGGGTATCCACGAGGACCGGCTCAAGGTCAGCAGCCCGTTCGAGATCGACATCGACCTGACCGAGATGCACCGGATGTGAGCCGAGTGCCCTCAGCCCCTACGCGGACTGCGCCGCGGCCTGCGACCGGCGGCGCTCCACGTGTCCCTTGCCGGTGAGGCACGACGCGAACGGGCCGGTCTCGGCGCAGAGCCGGTCCAGTGCCGGGCCGAGGTGGTCGCGGTGCCAGATTCCGGGGCCGGTCGCCCCGGACACCTCGGTGTCGGTGAGCTCCCGGTAGGCCAGGCGCAGCGCGTGCAGCCGGCCGACCGCCTCGTGGTGCTCCCACCAAACCGGGCACCAGGGGATCCCCTCACCGACGTACACCGGAACCAGGAACTCGTTCACCCATGTCACCAGGGAGCTGAGCTCGTTCTTGTAGGCGTCGCGCGACAGGTTGAAGATGAACGGGGGCGCCTCGGCCGCCGGACTATCCGCCTCCTGCGGCGCCGCGGACGCGAGATCGCTGAGTTGGGTCTGCAGCCGGATGACGTCCGCGCCGAGCCGGTGCATGGCGTTCTGCAGGTGGGCGACGCGTTCGGACAGTCCGTCCTCCGTCGCGATGCGGTCGTCGGTTGAGGTCATGCGGTGTGTCCCGTGCTGCTCTTGGTGCCTGGAATCTGGCTCCACCAGTAAATCAGTGGCCGGCGCGCACCCGTGCACGACGGCGGGCGGGTCTGGATCTTACGACCGTAATTCGCCGCGCGCGGTGCGCGCCACCGGTAGGCGTGCTTCCCGGGACGGTCTGGGGCATGCTCGGGGACGAGGGCAGAGACCGGGATCATCGACGCTACGGGGAGGCGGCGTGCGCTACGCACACGCGGTGGAGACGGTGCGCAAGGCCGAGGGGGAGCTGATGGCGCGGCTGCCCGACGGCGCGCTCATGCAGCGGGCGGCCACCGGGCTGGCTGGAGTGTGCGCGCGGGTGCTCCCGCGCGTCTACGGTTCCCGCGTCGTGCTGCTTATTGGCAGCGGAGACAACGGGGGAGACGCTCTCTACGCGGGCAGCCAGCTCGCCAGGCGCGGTGCCGCGGTGCGGGCGCTGCTCGTCGGGTCACGTGTCCACGAGGCCGGGCTCGCCGCGTTGCGGGCGGCGGGCGGCCGGGCGGTGGACGTGCCGCGCTCCGCGGAGATCCCGGCGGGATCCGCCGCCTCCATGGAGGTCGCCGCGGCGGACCTGATCGTCGACGGCCTCGTCGGGATCGGTGGCAGCGGCGGGCTTCGAGGACCGCACGCGTCCCTGGCCATTCTCGCCGGCGCCGCTGAGGCGCCGGTAGTGGCGGTGGACCTGCCCAGCGGGATCGACGTCGACACCGGGGCCGTCGAGGGGACGGCCGTGCGCGCCGATGTCACCGCGACATTCGGGACGCACAAGCCGGGGCTCTTCGTGAACCCCGGGGCCGCGCACGCCGGGGTCGTGGAGTTCGTGGACATCGGGCTGGCGGGCGAGCTGCCGACAGCACGCCTGGAGTGCCCGCAGGCCGGCGACATCGACGCGCTGTTGCCGCGTCCGGAGCCCGAGTCCACCAAGTACCGCCGCGGGGTGCTCGGGATGGCGGTGGGGTCGGACCGCTTCCGGGGTGCCGCTGTGCTGGCGGCGGGCGGCGCGCTGCGCGGCGGCGTCGGGATGGTTCGCTACGCGGGCCGGGAGGCGGTGGCGACCGAGGTGGTGCGCCGGTGGCCGGAGGTCGTGGTGTCGGTGCTCGATCCCGGCGACCCGCTGGCCGGCCTGCCGGAAGGGGTGAACGCGTGGGTCGTGGGGCCGGGGCGCGGGGTCGACGGCGCCGCCGCGGCGGAGCTTGAGAGCATCCTGGCGACCTCTGCTCCGGTGCTGCTCGACGCCGACGCGGTGACCTTGCTGGGCCAGCGTCCGCGGCTCGTCCGCGACCGCGCGGCGCCCACTCTGCTCACCCCGCACGCGGGTGAGCTGGCCCGGCTGCTTCCGGACACCAGCCCCCGCGAGGTCGAGGCCCGGCGGCTGGAGCACGCGACCCGCGCCGCCGAGGAGTACCGCTGTGTGGTGCTGCTGAAGGGGTCAACCACGGTCATCGCCGAGCCGGGACGCCCTGCTGCGGCCGACCCGACCGGGACATCCCTGCTGGCCACGGCCGGAACCGGCGATGTGCTGTCGGGGCTGGTCGGGAGTCTGCTCTCCGGCGGGCTGGCGCCACGCGAGGCCGCGATGTGCGGGGCCTACCTGCACGGGCTGGCCGCCCGGCTGGCGCATGACGGCGGGCCGATCGGCGCGTCCGACCTCATTGACGCGCTGCCGGCCGCGATCCGGGCACTGCGGGCGGAATGAGCGCGCGGGCGCCGCGTGCGCGCCGGCGTACATCCCGGACGCGGTAGTCCCGCGCGGGCGCTGTTGGGCGGCGGTTCCCCCGGCGGTGCCGCGGGACTCGGGCTGGCCCCTCGACACACCGGCCGGCGCCGCGTTCCCGCTCGGTGGCGGGGCGCATCGAGGGTGTCCGCCGGGAAATTCCCGGCGCCGGAAGGGTTCCCGCGGTCAACTTCGATACCGAACCCGTACAGCTCGCGACCAACCCCGGCGCCTTCGCCGCTCTCGCCGGACTCCCGACCAGCCGCCGGCCCGGCGTCTCCGGCGGCCGATTCTGCGCGGTTGCACCGCGATGCCGACGGCCACACGGCGAGGAGGGTGCGGGGATCGGCAACGACTTTCGCGGTCGGCTCCACGCCGTCGTTGGTGGGTAAGGACGCACCGCGATCGGGCGCCGGCGCTCCGATCAGCACGGCTTGAACCGACAGTGTTCCGTCGCGGTAACGTAGGCGCGCCTTTGGGGTTCTGGCCGCAGTGTCCGCCGTCGTTCGTGGCCGCCCCGAAATATCCAGGCGGCAAACTTGTCTCAAACGGGCACGGTAAGGGAGCTCATGGACGAACAGGCCATGCTCACGCGCGACCTTGTCCTGCGCCTCTGTGCGAACGCGACAGAGTTCGCCCAGGAGTGGCTCCGGACCGACCGCAAGATCGTCGTTCCGTTCACCGCTACCCGTGACACCAAGCTGATCCAGGCGATCGTCGCGGCGGGCACCGCCATGGGCGTCGACCGCCTGCTGGTCTGCCGGACCCGGGCCGAACACGCCTACGAACCGGTGACCGAGGTCCCCGGCCGCACCGACGCCATCGTTGCCCTCATCCGGAGCTGGGGCGACGAGCCCACCGACTTCATCGTCGCCGTTGAGGACTTCTCCGCCGCGGTGCTGGTGACCGCTTCTCCCTTGACGGTCGCGGCCGGGCCCGACGATTTTGTGCGGCCGCTCGTGGGTGCCGACATGGCCCAGGCACGGGCGGACTTCGGGGAGGAGGCGCGGACCGGGCGCGACCCCGACCTGCTGCGCGCCGCGCAGCAGTACGGGTGCCTGGAGTTCGGGGGCCGCCACGCGCGCGGTGCGCGCGGGCCGGGACCGGATCTCGTGGAGCGGCTGACCCGGCGCGCCGAGTCGTTGCGGGAGAACGGCCCGGGCACGATCAGCGGGCTGCGTGTCCTGCGCGGGGTGTGGGGATGGGCCATGGTCGCGGTGTTCCTGCTCGCCGGGGTGTTCGTCCCGCAGGTGTCCGCCGTACTCGGGATCGCGCTCGCCATGGTGTGGCTGCTCTTCCAGCTCGCGTGGCCGGCGCGTTCGCGCACGGTCAGCTTTGCCACGCTGACTACGGTGCTCGCCCTCGGGGCCCTGGCCCTGGCGCCGATCGCGCTGGCCCAACAGACCGTGGCGGGAACGACCGGGGTCGCTCTCGATGGGTGGGCCGGGCACACCTACATCGCCGTACCCACCGAGGAGGTCGGCAAGCTCGTTCCCGTGGTGCTGTGCTGGCTGTTCGCGCGGCGCCGTTTCAAGCGCTTCGCCTCGGTCGACTACCTGCTGCTCGCGGCGGCGTCGGGGGCCGGTTTCCACCTGGCCGAGCACGGCCTGCGGTCCCTCACAGCCGAGCCCGCCCTCGCGGTCGCCGGGCCGGAGTACGGGCTGTTCACCCTGCTTCCGGGCTGGTCCAGCATGCCGGATGTGGGGGTGCACTTCTCCGGGCACGCCGTGACCACCGGCCTCATCGGTGCCGCGTTCGGCCTGGCGATTGTCGGCTACCGGCACTACGGGCTGTGGATGTGGGTGCTGCCGCCGCTGGCCGTGGGGGTGGCGGCGGTGGAGCACATGACGTTCAACGCGGCGCAGGTCGGGGTCGAGCCGACCGCTGTCACCAGCGTCGTGTACACGCTCAGCGGTGGCGGCGTGCTGACTCGGTGGATCCTGCTCCTCCTGCTGGTGGTCGGGGTCATCATGGACTACCGGCTGGCGCGCCCGGCCGCCGAGTCCACCCCTCCGCTCCCAGGGGAGCCCCCGCTCGCGTCGTTGCGGAGCTGGGCACGCGGGTACACGGTGCGGACGGGTGCGCGCGTCCCCGGAGATTTCGCCCCGATATTCCGCAGGACCGCGCTCCTCTGGGCACGGTTGCCAGCGGTACTGGCCACCACGTTGTCCTCGATCCTGCACGAGCTCGCGTTGTCGGTCATCGCCGCGAGCCGCGGCCCGGCGGCGCTCGGCGACAGCTGGCGGTTCCTGCGGCGACGCCGGGCGTTCGCGATGGGCGCGGCACGTGCGGGCGATCGCGCCTGGCGCCGTTTCCCGAGCCGGGAGGATCTGACCGCGACCGAGCGCGACCTCGCCACCCGTCTCGACCTTGCGCCGGTCGCCCCCGCTGCGTTGGGCGCGGCCGCGGTGCTCGTCGTGGCCTTCGGTGCCACCATCGCGGCCACGGAGACTTCCGGTACCGCGGGCGGGGCCGCCTATGCCGCGACGGCACTGCGCGACGCGGGCGCGTGGCTCGGCTCGGCCCCCCAGGGCCACCGGCTCTGGGTGTGGGCCGCTGGCGTGGCACTGGTCAGCCTGCTCATCACCGGATGGCGGGTGCCGCACGCGTACCCCGGGATGCGGAACTTCCTGCGGGCCCCGGGCGCCAACATCAGCCTGATCCTGGGCGCCTTCGCGCCAGGCCAGGTTCCCTACGCGGCCACCGGTCTGTTCGGTCTGGTCCTACCGCGCACCACGTCCCGGCTCCTCCGCTAGCGACACGCGAGCTCCCGGTCGCCCGCCGGCGCAGCGCCGGCGGGCGACCGGGGCTGCGCCGTTTTCCGAACGAAGCCGTGCCCGCACGCCAGGGGCCAGTGGTGCGGAGCCGGCGGTGTGGGAGGAGGCGCGACCGCGGGCGCGGTACGTGCCACACTGAGATCATGCCGCCGTTCGCCGAAGCCCGCGTCGACTTGGGCGCGATCAGTGAGAACATCGCCGTGCTGCGGCGCCACGCACCCGCCTCCCAGGTCATGGGGGTCGTGAAGGCCGACGGTTACGGGCACGGGATGCTGCCCGCCGCCCGCGCGATGCTGGCTGGCGGCGCGACGTGGCTGGGAACGGCGTTCATCGAGGAGGCGATGGAGCTGCGCCGTGCGGGCATCGACACTCGCACGGTGGCGTGGATCCTCCCGCCGGGAGCTCCCCTGACCGAGGCCATCGACGCCGGCATTGATCTCGGGGTCAGCGCGCTCTGGCTGGTCGAGAGCATCACCGCCGCCGCCCGAGAAACCGGGCGCCCTGCCCGCGTGCATCTCAAGGTCGACACTGGGCTCAACCGCGGCGGTGTGGTCGGCGACCAGTGGCCGGCGGTGGTTGAGGCAGCGGCGCGCGCCGAAGCCGCCGGGCTGCTCCGGGTCGCCGGGGTGTTCTCACACTTCGCCTGCTCCGACGAACCCGGCCACTCCTCCATCAAGGCGCAGTTGAGTGCGTTCCACGATGCGCTGGAGGTCGCGGAACGTGCCGGCTTGCGCCCGGAGGTGCGGCACCTCGCGAACTCCGCCGCCACGCTCACCCTGCCCGAGAGCCACTTCGACCTGGTGCGGCCCGGTATCGCGGGCTACGGGCTGAGCCCCATCCCCGACCTCGCCGGCACTGGGCTGCGCCCGGCGATGACGCTGCGTTCCGCGATCGCGCTGGTCAAGCGGGTTCCAGAAGGGGGCGGTGTCTCCTATGGGCACCGCTACGTCACCGACCGGTCCACGACGCTCGCCCTGGTCCCGCTCGGCTACGGCGACGGTGTGCCGCGCGCGGCCACCAACAGGGCCCCCGTGTTCGCGGCCGGCCGGCGCAGGACGATCGCCGGCACCGTGTGCATGGACCAGTTCGTCCTCGACCTGGGAGACGACGCAGATGCCGACACTGCCGAGGCGGGTGACTACGCTGTCCTCTTCGGGGCCGGTGAAGGAGGCGAGCCCACCGCCCAGGACTGGGCTTCGGTGCTGGACACGATCCCCTATGAGATCGTCACCCGGATCAGCCCGCGGGTGCCGCGCGTCTATGTCGGGGACTGGTAGTGCTTCGTTGAGTGCCCGCCCATGCCAGGCTTATCGCGCCGGTTTCGAGGATCGGGTTTCTAGAACAGCGTCTCGGGTTTCGGTGTTCGGGGTGGTGAAGCCCATCCCGGCGCGGCCCCATGCCTACCCCCCGGTGTGGCCCCATTGCCGCGCCTCGCTCGGGGGTCGGGCGGGAAAGCCACGAAACCCCACCAGCGATCGAAGGAACCAGATCCTCAAGATCAACGCCTGGCGCGACCGCGCCACCGCCGTCCGGGCAGCGGTGCGCGGTCGTGCCCGAGCCGGTCGAGTCGCCCGGGAACGTCTCGCGCCCGGCCTGTTGTGCCTACCCTGGAGATGTGGGCGCCGCGCCCTCCTCTGGACCGATACGACCCTGTGAGCCCATGACCGACACAACTGCCCTCATCGGCGTGAACACCGTCCTGCTCAACGCGGACACCGACGCGTGCACGCGCGCGGCGGGCCGGCGGGTCGCCGGCCTGTTGCGCCCCGGTGACCTGGTGATCCTTTCCGGCCCGCTTGGTGCCGGAAAGACCACGTTGGTGAAGGGGATCGGCGAAGGGCTGAACGTGCGCGGCCCCATCACCTCACCGACTTTCGTGATCTCGCGGATCCACCCCTCGCTGGACGGGGGGCCCGCCCTGGTGCACGTCGACGCTTACCGGCTGGGCAGCGCGGTCGAGGTGGACGACATCGACCTGGACGCCACGCTCGGCGACTCCGTCACGGTCGTGGAGTGGGGCGAGGGCGTCGCCGAGGAACTCTCCGACGACCGGCTGGAGGTCGCCATCGAGCGGCGGCCCGACGACACCCGGGGCATCCACCTGACCGGAGTCGGCACCCGTTGGGCTCACGTGCTGCTCGACCCGCAATAGGCTGGTGTACCGTGCTGCTTCTGGCTTTCGACACCGCTACTCCGGCCGTCACCATCGCGGTCTGCGAGTCCGAGGGGGACGACGTGCGTGTGCGCGCCGAGGCGTCCTCGGTCGACGCCCGCCGCCACGGCGAGCTGCTGACCCCCGGCATCCGCGAGGTCACGCGACAGGCCGGGGTGACCCTCTCGGAGTTGACCCACATCGCTGTCGGTATCGGCCCCGGTCCCTACACTGGGCTGCGCGTTGGCCTGGCCACCGGGCACGCCCTCGCCGAGGCCCTCGGGATCGAGTGCCACGGGGTCGCCACCCTGGACGCCCTCGCGTTCGTCTCGCAGCGGCGCTCGCCCTTCATCGCGGCCAGCGACGCGCGCCGCAAGGAGGTGTTCTGGGCCCGCTACGAGGACGCGCGGACCCGCACCGGGGAGATCGCCGTCGACCGGCCCGCCGACGTGGTGACGTCCGGGCTGCCGGTGATCGGTCATGGGGCCGGGATGTACAGCGACACCTTCGGCCAGTCCGCCGAGTCCGCCGAGCCGCTGTACCCGTCGGGGGCCGCGCTTGGCGAGGTCGCCCTGCGGCGGCTCACCGAGGGCCGGGAGCTTGCCGAGGCGCGTCCCCTCTATCTGCGTCGCCCTGACGCCGCGACGCCGAGTGCCCCGAAGAAGGTGCGGCAATGGCAGGAATGAGCCCGGGAGTCACGGTACGGCCCATGACCGAAGGCGACGTTGGCGCCGTCATGGAGCTGGAGCGCGCCCTGTTTTCCGAGGACGCGTGGAGCGAGTCGATGCTGCGCGGCGAGATGGCCGGGGACTCGCGCCATTACGTCGTCGCCGAGGCACAGGAGGCCGCGGACGGCCCCCGGATCCGCGGGTACGCCGGCCTGCGCGCGGTCCCGCCCGAAGGTGATGTGCAGACCATCGCGGTCGCCGAGACGCAGTGGGGGTACGGGATCGGGACGGCCCTGCTGAGGCACCTGCTCAGCACGGCACACGACCGGGGCGTCACCGACGTGTTCCTTGAGGTGCGCTCCGACAACCCGCGCGCCCGGGATCTGTACCGCAGGTTCGGGTTCACCGAGATCGGCGTGCGGCGGCAGTACTATCGCGGCGCCGACGCGGTCGTGATGCGCCGCAGCGACAGCGATGCGGGCGCGTACGACCAGGGCGCGTGAGCGCGCGAGAGTGCGGCCCCGCCAGCGGGCGGGCCGGCGAGGAGAAGACACGATGAGTAGCGACGAACACCCCCTGATCCTGGGAATCGAGACCTCGTGCGACGAGACCGGGGTCGGCCTGGTGCGTGGCTGCACCCTGCTCAGCGACGAGGTGGCCTCCAGCGTCGGCGAGCACGCCCGATTCGGCGGGGTGGTGCCCGAGGTGGCCAGCAGAGCGCACTTGGAAGCCATGACCCCGACCGTGCGGCGGGCGGTGGACGCCCCGGCGCGGGTGCCCGACGGTCTCGCCAAGCGGCTCCGCGATGTCGACGCGATCGCGGTAACAGCGGGTCCGGGCCTGGCTGGGGCGCTCCTGGTGGGCATCTCCGCGGCCAAGGCGTACGCGTTGGCGCTGGACGTGCCGCTCTACGGAGTGAACCACCTGGTCGGGCACGTGGCGGTGGACCAGCTTGAACACGGTCCGCTGCCCAAGCCGTGCATTGCGCTGCTGGTGTCGGGGGGCCACACGTCCCTGCTGTACGTGGGCGACCTCGCCACCGATGTCCGCCTGCTCGGCGACACCGTGGACGACGCCGCGGGGGAGGCCTACGACAAGGTCGCCAGGCTCCTCGGGCTCCCGTATCCGGGCGGACCGCCGATCGACCGCGCGGCGCGCGAAGGCGATCCGGCGACCATCCACTTCCCGCGCGGCAAGTTGGGCGACGGCAGCCTCGACTTCTCGTTCTCCGGCCTGAAGACCGCGGTGGCCCGATGGGTGGAGGACGGTGAGCGCGACGGCCGCGCGCCGGCGGTGCCCGACATCGCCGCGGCGTTCCAGGAGTCCGTTGTTGACGTGCTGACCCGCAAGGCCGTGGACGCATGCGTCCAGCACGGTGTGGGACACCTCGTGATCAGCGGGGGAGTGGCGGCGAACTCGCGGCTGCGCGAGCTGGCCGGCCAACGTTGCGCCGAGGCCGGCGTCGAGCTGCGCGTACCCTCGCCCCGCCTGTGCACCGACAACGGAGCGATGATCGCGGCCCTGGGATCCGAGGTCGTCGCGGCCGGCCTACCGCCGTCCCCTCTCGACCTGGCGGTCGACACCTCCCTGCCGGTGGAGAGTCCGTTGGCGTAGGCGTTGGTCCTCACCGGTTACGGGGGACTCGTGGCCGCGCCCGGCAGAGCAGCGAGGGCAGCGAGTGGTTCGCAGTGGTGCCCATCGCTGCGGTGAGCGCGTGGTGGCGGGTCCAACGGGGGCAGCGAGGACGGCGGGTGGCCGGGCCGGCGATAGTCGGTGCGGCTGCCCGATGGTGGCGCGCCCGACAGGAGCAGCGAAGGTGCTGGGTGGGCCTGGGTGGCGCCCCTTGGTGCGGTGGGGTGCCGCGAAGGTGTTCGTGCGGGCGTTCTGGGCGCCCAGGCCGCTTACAATCCGGACATAGCGGATGCGCAAGGGCTCACGCGGCACCGAAACTGACCGTACGGACATACTCAGCGCCGAGAACGTCCCCACAGTCACCCTCGATACGATCCAGCACCGAGAACGACACCACGGACACCCCCGCTGGACCCCACCACCGGCCGCCGCCCCTGTTGCGCGCGCCACCATCGGGCACCAGGACCGATTCCCTGAGGGCTGGCCCACCACTGGCCTTCGCTTGCTCTCGTTGGATGCCGCACTATCGGGCACCAGAAGCGACCTCCGCAGGCCGGCCCCGTTGCGCGCGTCACCATCGGGCACCCGCACCGAGTGCTGGCGGCTGGTCTGACCTCCGGGGTACCGGCCGCCCACCACCGTGCTCAGCTGTAACGCCGGAACCCGGAGGTGTCGACGCGCAGGCCCTGGAGGGGTGCCGGCAGGTCCACGACATCGCCGAACCGTGCCTCGTGGGTGGTGCGGTACTTACCGTCGAGGGGATCGGAGTGGACGAGGATGTCCCCCTTGCGGGGGTCCGCCAGTAGGTAGACCGGGATCTGCCAGGCCGCGTACTCGCCCAGCTTGTCCGTGAGGTCGCAGGAGGCGTTTCCTGGTGAGGCGACCTCGACCGTCAGGTCAACGGCGTCGGCGTCGAGCAGCCACCCGTCCTCGTCCTCGACCTCGGCGGGGACGACCACGAGGTCCGGTGAGCAGTAGTCATCGGCGTCGATGGGCGAGGCGATGGAGTACATCTGTTGCGCGATCCGGCCCTCGTCGAGTTGGGCGAGCAACTGCTGCTCGATTCGCCGGACGATGCCGCCGTGCTTGAACGACGGCGTTGGCGACATCACGACTTTTCCCCTGATGATCTCGACCCGGAACCCCTTGGGGTCGGGTGCCTCCTCGACCTGGCGACGCAGGGAACCGGCCTCGACGCTCCGGTCCGGAAGATTGATCGACATGCGTTCTCCTTCCCCCGCCTGCAGCCCATGGTAGGTGTCGCCGCCCCCGCGCGCGCAGTGTCGAACACGAAAGGGCCGGCCCGTGGGCCGGCCCCGCTGGATGAGTTCCGGGATGTGCGGTCCGGTTACTCGTCGTCCTCGTCGTCGTCCTCGAAGCGGCGCTTCTTCTTGCCGTCCTTCCCGGGACGCAGGAGGGCCTCGGCGAGGGCGAGCATGGTCTCCTCAAGGGAGGCGAGCCGCTTGGTGACGTCGTCGTGCGAGGAGTCCACCGCCTCGCTGATCGTCTCCTCGAACTCGTGCCGGTCGGGCCGCGTCTTCAGCTCGCGCATCAGGGGCTCCAGGGAGTCGGCGAGGTGCTGGTCGATCGTGTCGAGCTTGTCGGAGTGGTCGACCACCGGGCGCTCCACGAGCTCGGTCAGCCGCCGGTGGACCTCGCTGACCTCCATGGACGCGGGGAGCTGGCCGAGGCGCTGGTTGATCGCCTCCATCCGGTCGTCGATGGCCTCAAGCCGACCGTCGACCCCTTCGAAGTGTCCGTTGACCCCTTCGAACTGGCCCTCAACGCCGTTGACGCGGCCCTCGATGCCGTCGAGCCGCCCGTTGACGCCGTCGATCTTGCCCTCGACGCCTTCGAAGCTGCCCTCGAAGTGTCCTTCGAAGGTGTCGAACCGGTCGGACAACCGGCCGAGGTTGTGCTCGAACTTGCTGGTCATGGTGCTGAGGTGCTGGTCGACCTTGCCGGTGAGCTCGGTGTGCTGCTGCCCCAGGCGCTCGTCCATGGCCGACCGGTACTCCTCGACCAGGGCGGCCAGGGTGTCGTGGTGCTCGTCGCCCTTGGCGCGCAGCGCGCTGACGTTCTCCTCAAGGGAGGTCCGCAGCTCCTCCAGGGCGGTGTCGGCCTTCGCGCGGTCCTCGTCAGCCTTGGCGCGCAGGGTCTCGGCGGTCTCGCGGAGCTTGGTGTCGAGGTGCTCGTTGTCGGCCTCGTCGCGCTCCCGAAGCTCCGCGCGCTGCAGCTCAAGCTGCTCGTGCAGCTCGCCCATCCGCTGGCGCAGGTGCGAGCGGAGGTCGCCGAGCTTCTCGTCGGTGGACTCGGAGAGCTTGACGACGGCGTTGTTCGCGTCGGCCACGGCGGCGGTGGCCTCGGCGTGGTTCTCCTCGGCCTGGGTGCTGAGGTGCGTGCTGGTCTCGGTGAGCTTGGTGGTGAGGGTCTCGTGCAGCTCGTCGGCTCGGCCGTTGACGGACTGCAGGCCCTCGTCGAGCTTGGTGGTGAGGGTCTCGTGCAGCTCATCGGTCCGGCCGTTGACGGACTGCAGGCCCTCGTCGAGCTTGGCCGCCATCGCGGCGTGCCGCTCCTCGGCCTTGGCGCGCATCTCGTCGGCGGTGGTGTCCAGCTTGCTGGTGACCGCCTCGTGCTGCTCACGAATGGCGGTGCGCAGCTCCTCGTGGCGCTCGCCGTACGCCTGCTCCAGGGCCTCGCGGCCATCGGAGACAGCGCGCTCCAGGGCCTCGCGGCCCTCGGCGATCGTGACCGTGAGCCCTTCGTGCCGCTCGGCCGCCGCGCCCATGGCGGTCTCGTGCTGCTGGTCCAGCCGCTCGGTGATGGTGCCAAGCGTGGTCTCCAGGGCTTCGGCACGCTGCTGGAACGTCTCCACCGCAGTATCGAGCCGGCCGAACCGCTCCTCGACGCTGGACGCGAGCCGCTCCAGGCGCTCGGTAACCGCGTCGAGCTGGCTGGCGGTGCGGGAACTCGTCTCGGACACGGAATCGAGCCGGCTCGTGACGGTTTCGAGGGTGCTCGCTATTCCGCGGATGTCCGTGCGCAGCGCCGGCATCTCCAGTAGCGGCTTAACGCGTTCGCCGACCAGTTCGATGTGCTCGGCGAGGGTCTCGGCCCATTCGGGCGGGCGGGAAGCGAGGTCGTCGACGCGCGTCTGGACGGAGGAGACCGACTCGGTCAGCGCCGCGAACTCCCGCTCGCGGAACTCGCGTAGAAGCCACTCCATGCCTTCGAGGCGCTGGCGCATCTCCTCGGTGACCGCACCCTGCGACTTCTGCTCGGACACCTGATCCTGTGCGGCCTTTGACAGGAGGTCCCGCATTCGGTCGGAGATCCCGGTCTGACCTCCTCCGTTGAGGAAGTTGTGGTTGGTCTGTTCCACCGAGGTGCTCCTTATAGCTGTGGCTGCGCGCCCATCCAGTTCGGGGTGGACGGGGGTGATGGTCCTGACAGGGTCCGGCGGGCTTGTGGCGAAACGATCGGGAGCCAGCGAACACCAGTGGCAACGCTGCGCCTACGCGCCGTAAGCGTGGGGGTTACGGGCGAAACCCTGCTCGTCACCGGGGGCCGCCGGACGAATCCAACGGGCGGGGTATGGATCCAGCGTGCTCAGTTTAACGACCCGATCCTCAATCACCCCATGAAAGTCCGAAAAATGCATGGTTACGAAACTTATGGCACGACACAGCGCCTATGGCCGCTTTGTCGCGTACGGCCGGACAGCGCGGCGCGTGGTTCTCACGGTTGGCCGGCGTTTCGCGCCAGTGGCCCCGTGACCTCGGAACACACCAGGCTGACGGGGCGTTCGCCGATTCGGGTGAGTACCACGACGGCGGTTTCGGGGCCCGCGGGTTTCAGGTCGCGGCGCAGCTTTTCGACATCCACCGCCGATCCGCGTTTCTTAATCGTTACGGTCCCGGCGTCTCGCGCGCGCAGTGCCGCGCGCAGGCGCTTGAGCGAGAACGGCAGCACCTCCTCCACCTCGTACGCTCGGCAGAAGGGCGTCTCGACCAGGTGGTCGGAGGTGATGTAGGCGATGTGCGGGTCGAGCAGCGCGCCATCGAGCAGCGCCGCGGCCTCGGCCACCAGGTGCGCCCGGATCACCGCCCCGTCGGGCTCGTAGAGGTAGTGGCGCGGCGGCGCGGTGGCGGGCGGCGCCAGTCCGGGTTCGGCGGCCAGCGTGGCCGGCGCGCCGCCGCTCTCGCGGAGCAGCGTGGCCCGGCGGTCCCCGGTACCCAGCGCGCCGAACCACAGCGCGGCCTCCTTCACGTCACCGTCGACCGAGATCCACTCCGCGCCGGCGCCCTCCGGGACGAGCTCGTGCGGGATCCCGGGCGCGGCCTTCACGCACGCGGCGGGCGCCGTCCGGGCGAGGTCCGCGACCGTGCCCCACGGCGGCGAGTAGGCGTGCGGGTCGAACACCCGCCCCCGGGCGCCGCGCCGCGCTGGGTCGCAGAACACCGCGTCGTAGTCGCCGAGACCACCGCGGCCGGCGAACTCCGCGGCGTCGGCCTGGTGGGCCCGTGCCCGCGCGGCGAGTCCGCGGGCGTCGATGTTGGCGGCGGCGACGGCGACCGTGAGGGGGTCGGCGTCCACGCCGTCGACCACCAGCCCCGCCGCGGCCATGCTCAGCAGGTCCGCCCCGATCCCGCAGCACAGGTCGGCGACGCGCGCCCCCTCCCCCAGGGCCGCTGCCAACCTGCCGGCGCGGTACTCGGCGACGGAGCGGCGCGTGGCCTGCTCCAGCCCCGCGGAGGTGAAGTACATCCGGGCGGCGGCGCCGCCGAACTTCTCCCGCCCCCGCCCGCGTAGTCGCGCCTGGGTCAGGGCGGCCTGCACGACCTCGGAGCCGGCGGCACCGAAAACGTCGAACGTGCCGTCGCTGGCCTCGGGGGTGCGGCGGAGCCGGGAGGCGGCCTTGAGCGGGTCGGCCGCGACCTCGGCCGGGTCGACCGTGTCGAGCAGTGCCTGACCCGGCGGTGTCAGTAGCGCGCGAAAGGCCGCCGTGTGCTCGCTGTTCGGCACCGTTCTCCCTCGTGACCTGTTGTTTGACGAGCCGCATAGCCGGGGCTAATGTTCCGTACTGGCACTCTCCAAGGTAGAGTGCTAATCGCGACGAGGTCGGTCTGGCACCCGCGACGGCAGGCCGCCGTGGTCGCCCCTTTATACGCATGCCGCTTCGAAAATTCGAACCTGAAGGGGGAGGTCACAACCGTGTCGACCGCCACCAAGACCGTGCTTAAGCCGCTTGACGACCGCGTTGTTGTCAAGACTCTCGAAGCCGAGCAGACCACGGCGTCCGGCCTGGTCATCCCGGACACTGCGAAGGAGAAGCCCCAGGAGGGCGAGGTTCTCGCCGTGGGCCCGGGCCGCCTGGACGACAGCGGAAAGCGTGTCGCCCTCGATGTAAAGGTCGGCGACGTCGTCCTGTACAGCAAGTACGGCGGAACCGAGGTCAAGTACGACAACGAGGAGTACCTCGTGCTCTCGTCCCGCGACCTGCTCGCGGTCGTCGAGAAGTAAGGTCCCGGCACTCCGACGTCATCGACATGACATTCCGCCCCGGCCGGCGCGACGCCGGGTGGGGCGGTTTTCGTTCTCCGACGTACTCGCACGTGTACTTGCACGGATTGAGGACCAACAATGCCGAAGATCCTGGAATTCGAGGACGACGCCCGGCGCGCCCTTGAGCGGGGCGTCGACCGCCTCGCCAACGCAGTGAAGGTGACGCTCGGCCCGCGCGGTCGCAATGTCGTCATCGACAAGAAGTTCGGCGCCCCCACGATCACCAACGACGGTGTGACCGTCGCGCGTGAGATCGAGCTCGACGACCCCTACGAGGACCTTGGGGCGCAGCTCGTCAAGGAGGTCGCCACCAAGACCAACGATGCCGCCGGCGACGGTACCACCACGGCCACCGTCCTGGCGCAGGCGCTGGTGCACGAGGGGCTGCGCAGTGTCGCCGCGGGCGCCTCGCCGATGGCGCTGAAGAGCGGCATCGACGCCGCCGCGCTGAAGGTCTCCGAGGTGCTGCAGAAGAGCGCCCGCGAGATCGAGGAGCGCGGGGACATCGCCTACGTCGCCACCAACTCCGCGCAGGACTCCCAGATCGGCGACATGATCGCCGAGGCGTTCGACAAGGTCGGCAAGGACGGTGTCATCACCGTCGAGGAGGCGCCGACCTTCGGGCTCACCCTCGACTTCACCGAGGGTATGCAGTTCGACAAGGGCTATGTCTCGCCCTACTTCGTGACCGACAACGAGCGCCAGGAAGCGGTGCTGGAGAACGCCCACATCCTGATCCACCAGGGCAAGATCTCCAGCCTCAACGAGCTGCTTCCGCTGCTGGAGAAGATTGTCGAGACCAAGAAGCCCCTCCTCATCATCGCCGAGGAGGTCGAGGGCGACGCCCTGGGCGCGCTGGTGCTGAACAAGATGCGCGGCGCGCTGAACGTCGCCGCCGTCAAGGCGCCCGGCTTCGGCGAGCGCCGCAAGGCGATGCTGCAGGACATCGCGGTCCTCACCGGTGGCCAGGTCATCGCTGAGGAAGTCGGCCTCACCCTGGAGAACGCCGACCTCGACGTTCTGGGCACCGCCCGGCGCATCACGGTCACCAAGGACGAGACCACGATCGTCGACGGCAACGGCGCGCAGTCCGACGTCGACGACCGGATCAACCAGATCCGCAAGGAGATCGAGGCCAGCGACTCCGACTGGGACCGCGAGAAGCTGCAGGAGCGCCTGGCGAAGCTCGCCGGCGGCGTCTCCGTGCTGCGTGTCGGCGCGGCCACCGAGGTGGAGCTCAAGGAGAAGAAGCACCGCCTCGAGGACGCGATCTCGGCCACCCGCGCCGCGATCGAGGAGGGAATCATCGCCGGTGGCGGCGCCTCACTGGTGCATGCGGCCACGGCGATCGACTCGCTCTCGCTGACGGGCGACGAGGCCACGGGTGCGGCGATCCTGCGCCGCGCGCTGCCCGAGCCGGCCCGCTGGATCGCCGAGAACACCGGCATCCAGGGCTACGTCGTCACGTACCGCATCGGTGAGCTGGGGCCGGGGCACGGCTACAACGCCAACACCGGCGAGTACGGCGACCTGATGGCGCAGGGCATCATCGACCCGGTCAAGGTCACCCGCTCTGCTGTGGAGAACGCCGCGTCCATCGCTGGGATGCTCCTCACCACCGAGGTTCTCATCGTGGACAAGCCCGAAGAGGACGAGGAGGACTCCTCGGGCCACGGCCACGGTCACGGCCACTGAGTCAACGGACACGGCCGCCATACGCATGTGTGGGCCGGATTTGCACTATCATGCGTGCCCCGGGTTCCGCCCGGGGCGCGCATGCTTTTGTCTGGCTTTTCCATAGAATGTGATCGTTCTGTAGCCGGATTTCGTGACGTGCAGGTCTGCGTATGGGGGCATCATTCGTTACGTGACGGATCTACGCGTCGCGGGGGGCACGCTCGCGCAGCGACCAAGTGCCCGACGCAGAGCGGACGACACAGAACTGAACCACCTGACCTCGCTGGCACTCCAGGGCGATCATGGGGCGGTCGACTCGCTCATACGCGAGATCCGGCCGATGGTCGTCCGGTACTGCCGGGCGCGCCTGGCCCGCGTGTCCGGGTACGTGCACTACTCCGACGACGTCGCGCAGGAGGTCTGTATCGCCTTGCTGGCCGCGCTCCCGCGCTACCGCGACATGGGGCGGCCGTTCGCCGCCTTCGTGTTCGGGATCGCGGCCCACAAGGTGGCCGATGCGCTGCGCGGCTCGACCCGCACCGACCTGCCGACCGACTCCGTGCCGGACTGTCCCGACGACGGCCCGGGGCCTGAGGAGGCCGCGGTCCGCACCGTCGAGGCGGAGCGGGCGCGGGCGTTGCTGAGTGAACTCCCCGAGCAGCAGCGGAGGCTGCTCGTGATGCGTGTGATTGCGGGTCTTACTGCTGATGAGACGGGAAATGTTCTGGGAATGTCCGCGGGAGCGGTTCGGGTTGCCCAGCACCGAGCTCTCGCTCGGCTTCGGGAGGTGGCCGTGGCGAACCGCCTCTTCTAGGCGGCCGCGGCACCCCTCTCGCGGTCCCGGTGCCCCCGGCCACGGCTGCTCGCGGTGGGTCGCGTACCAGCATTACTGCTGTCTTCCGCGGTGAGCCGCCCCGCCCCGCGCGGCAGGGGCGCGCGGCGGCGGATGTGACCTGCCCCACGGCTCCCCGCCCCGACCAGCGAAGTCGCTGACGGACGGGCATCATCGCCGGTCAGCCTCCTAGGATGAGACCATACGCGCGAGTGGTTGGAAGGTCGCAATGACGCAGGAACACGAGCGGGACTACAACAAGGTCCTGCCGCCAGGTCTCACCTACGATGACGTCCTGCTGGTACCGGGGTACTCGGACCTGCAGCCCGGTGACGCCGACACCACCACACGGCTCTCACGCACCATTGCCCTGCGCATGCCGCTGCTCTCCGCGGCCATGGACACGGTCACCGAGTCCCGGATGGCCGTCTCCATGGCCCGCGAGGGCGGTGCCGGGGTGCTGCACCGCAACCTCGCCATCGACGAGCAGGCGGCCCAGGTCGACCTGGTGAAACGGTCCGAGGCAGGCATGATCACGGACCCGGTCACCTGCAGCCTCGACGACACCCTCGCCGATGTCGAGGAGCTGAGCGCCCACTACCGCATCTCAGGGGCGCCGGTGGTCGACGCCGAGGGGCGGTTGGCCGGGATGGTCACCAACCGCGACATGCGGTTCGAGCTCGACCGCCAGCGGCGGGTCAGCGAGGTCATGACGCCCATGCCGTTGGTGACCGCCCCGGTGGGGGCGGACCACGAGGAGGCGTTCAGGCTGCTGCGCGAGCACAAGGTGGAGAAGCTGCCGCTGGTCGACGGCGACAACCGGCTGCGCGGGCTGATCACCGTCAAGGACTTCATCAAGAGCGAGCAGTACCCCGACGCCACCAAGGACGCCGACGGCCGTCTTGTGGTCGGCGCCGCGGTCGGGGTGGGCGGTGACTCCGAGCAGAGGGCCAAGGCGCTGGTCGAGGCCGGAGCCGACTTCATTGTTGTCGACACCGCGCACGGGCACTCCTCCGGTGTCGCGGAGATGGTCGCCAAGCTCAAAGCCAACTCCCGCGCCGACGTCGTCGCCGGGAACATCGCCACCGCGGCGGGAGCGCAACTGCTCATCGACGCGGGCGCCGACGCCGTCAAGGTCGGGATCGGGCCGGGTTCGATCTGCACCACCCGGGTGGTCGCCGGCGTGGGGTCGCCCCAGGTCACCGCGATCCTGGAGGCGAGCAAGGCGGCGGGTCCGGCCAACGTCCCCCTCATCGCCGACGGCGGGCTGCAGTACTCCGGCGACATCGGCAAGGCCATCGTCGCCGGCGCCTCATCGGTGATGGTGGGCAGCCTGCTCGCGGGGGTCGAGGAGAGCCCGGGAGACCTGGTTTTCATCAACGGCAAGCAGTACAAGACCTACCGGGGCATGGGCTCCCTGGGCGCGATGCGTGGCCGGTCGTTCTCCAAGGACCGGTACTCGCAGGCCGAGGTCACCACCGAGGAGAAGCTCATCCCCGAAGGGGTCGAAGGCCAGGTCCCGTACCGCGGCCCGCTGCGGGCGGTAGCCCACCAGCTCACCGGAGGGCTGCGGCAGTCCATGTGGTACGCCGGCACCCGGACCATCGATGACCTGCGCGAACGCGGCCAGCTCGCCCGGATCACCACGGCGGGGCTCAAGGAGAGCCATCCGCACGACATCCAGATGACGGTCGAGGCGCCCAACTACCACGGCCGGCGCTGACGCCGGGCCCGCACGCCCCGCGCCGGCGTCGCCGCTGCCTAAAGGCCAGGCGACTGGGTGGGGCTGGTCGGGTGCCGCCGGGGTTCTGGAGGGCCCGTAGGTGGGGCGGCCGCGAGTGGCGGAGCTGATTGGGCGGCACACCGGAGGTGCCCGAAGGTTCCCGGCTTCCGGGGCGCCCGACCTGGTGAGCGGGAGTGAGCCCAAAAGACAGGTCGGGTGCCGCCGGGGTTCTGGAGGGCCCGTAGGTGGGGCGGCCGTGTGGGCGAGGAACGAGCCCGTGTTGCCGGCACACCGGAGGTGCCCGAAGGTTCCCGGCTTCCGGGGCGCCCGACCTGGTGAGCGGGAGTGAGCCCAAAAGACAGGTCGGGTGCCGCCGGGGTTCTGGAGGGCCCGTAGGTGGGGCGGCCGCGAGTGGCGGAGCTGATTGGGCGGCACACCGGAGGTGCCCGAAGGTTCCCGGCTTCCGGGGCGCCCGACCTGGTGAGCGGGAGTGAGCCCAAAAGACAGGTCGGGTGCCGCCGGGGTTCTGGAGGGCCCGTAGGTGGGGCGGCCGTGTGGGCGAGGAACGAGCCCGTGTTGCCGGCACACCGGAGGTGCCCGAAGGTTCCCGGCCTCCAGGCGCCCGACCAGGCGAGCGGCAGCGAGCCCAAAAGACACTGCCTACGCGGGGCGGCGGTAAACTCGGCGCGGCGGCAGCAGCCGGTGACCGTGCCGCCAGAGGACGGAAGAGGGGACTACAAGCGTTGGCTCAGGTGGAGATCGGGCTGGGCAAGAGTGGGCGCCGCGCCTACGAGCTCGACGAGATCGGGATCGTTCCGGCCCGGCGCACCCGGGATCCCGAGGAGGTGTCGATCGCGTGGCAGATCGACGCCTACCGGTTCGAGACGCCGCTCGTCGTCAGCCCCATGGACAGTGTGGCCTCGCCGAAGGCCGTGGTCGCGGTGGGCGAGCAGGGCGGCCTGGGTGTGCTCGACCTGGAAGGGTTGTGGACCCGCTACGAGGACCCCGAGCCGCTGCTCGCGGAAATCAACGAGCTTGAAGACGAGGCGGCGACGAAGCGGTTGCAGGACATCTACTCCGCCCCAATCCGGGAGGAGCTGATCGGCCAGCGCATCGAGGAGATCCGCAAGGCGGGCGTCGTCACCGCCGCCGCGCTCTCCCCGCAGCGCACCGCGCAGTACCACAAGGCCGTGATCGACGCCGGCGTGGACATCTTCGTCATCCGGGGGACCACGGTCTCGGCTGAGCACGTCTCGGGCCGTGCCGAACCGCTCAACTTGAAGCAGTTCATCTACGAGCTGGACGTGCCGGTCGTCGTCGGTGGTTGTGCCACCTACACCGCCGCGCTGCACCTGATGCGCACCGGCGCCGCCGGTGTCCTGGTCGGGTTCGGGGGCGGATCCGGGCATACGACCCGTTCCGTGCTGGGTGTGGCCGTTCCTATGGCGAGCGCGATCGGCGATGTCGCCGCGGCGCGGCGCGACTATCTTGACGAGTCGGGGGGCCGCTACGTGCACGTCATCGCCGATGGCGGGATGCGTGGCAGTGGCGACATCGCGAAGGCGCTGGCGTGCGGTTCCGACGCCGTGATGGTCGGCTCGCCGCTCGCGCGGGCGACCGAGGCTCCTGGGGGCGGCTTCCACTGGGGCAGCGAGGCACATCACCACGAGCTCCCGCGTGGCGAGCGGGTGCACGTGGGGACCAACGGCGGCCTGCGGTCGATCCTGCACGGCCCGGCGTTCACCAGCGACGGGACGATGAACCTGATGGGTGCGCTGCGCCGCACCATGGCCACCGCCGGCTACTCCGACCTCAAGGAGTTCCAGCGTGTCGAGGTCGTGGTGAATCCGCACCGCTGATGAGGGCGCCGCGGGTGCGGCTGTGCGGGGGAGTGTTCGCCGAAGCCGTGCCGGTACTGTCGCGGAACGGGTGTGGTCAGTAGTTTTGGTGGCCGGGCCGCACGCCGTTCCGCGAATGAGGTGTCCGTGAGCGCTCCTCGTGCCGGGCCAGACCTGCCGGCCGGGGGCCGGCCGCCCTCGGGGCGCGGGGCGGCTGTGTCGGCGCTCCTGGCGGTGCTCATCAGCGTTGGTCTGGCCGGCGGTATCGCGGGCGCCGTGGCGGCTTTGTACGATCCGACACCACCGTCGCTTCCGCCCGGAGCGGGCGAGGACGCCGGGTCGGTGGAGACCGTGCCTTCCGAGGCTCGCGGTGCGGCCGCCTCCGGCCGGAACGAGGCGCGCGCCGACCTGCTGGCCAGCGTCTCCCCGGTGCCCAGTCCGGAGTGGGTGACCCGGGTCGCCAGCGGCACCGGGATACCGTCCCGCGCGCTGCACGGCTACGCAGCGGCGCAGCTCCGCCTCACGGAGGAGCAGCCGGAGTGCCAGATCGCCTGGCCGACCCTGGCCGCCATCGGGGCGGTGGAGTCCCACCACGGCACTCTCACCGGCGGCGAGATCGAGCCCGATGGGCGTGCCAGCATCGACGTCATCGGTGTCCCGCTCAACGGG
The DNA here is from genome assembly GCF_014203805.1 of Lipingzhangella halophila. Classification (GTDB taxonomy): domain Bacteria; phylum Actinomycetota; class Actinomycetes; order Streptosporangiales; family Streptosporangiaceae; genus Lipingzhangella; species Lipingzhangella halophila. Next base: position 236,351 of record NZ_JACHJT010000001.1, read on the forward strand.
GCCGATGGAACCGAGGTGATCGCCGACACCGACGGCGGGGAGCTGGACGGCGACCCCCAGTGGGACCGTGCCGTTGGACCCATGCAGTTCATTCCGAGCACCTGGCAGCGGTGGGGCTCCAGCGCCGCCGACGAGCGGGAGCCCGACCCGCAGCACATCGACGACGCCGCCCTCAGCGCGGCGCGCTACCTGTGCTCCGGCGGCCGCGACCTGACCGTTGCCCGCGACTGGTGGTCGGCGATCATGGCCTACAACGAGTCGCAGAGCTACACCCGCGAGGTCCTCGGCATCGCCAACCGGTACGTCGCCGACGCGGGCTGAGGACCGCGACCGGGATCCGTGGGGGTCGGGCTGGTGCCGAGCGCACGGCGGGGACGCGCCGCGGCCGCAACCGGCCACCGACGTAAGTGTCGGGTTAGCCTGGTGATCTCGGGGCGCAACGGGTAGTCGCCGGGTAGGAACCCGTCCCAGAAAGGCGTGACATGACGGCAGCGCGCATTGGTCCCGACGAGCGAGCCGAAGCCATGGAGCGCATGGCCAGCGAGGAGTTGGACGTCCTGGTCGTGGGTGGCGGCATTGTCGGTGCCGGAGTGGCGCTGGACGCGGTGTCGCGCGGGCTGTCCGTTGGGCTGATCGAGGCTAGGGACTTCGCCTCGGGCACGTCGAGCAGGTCCAGCAAGCTGATCCATGGCGGGCTGCGCTACCTGGAGCAACTGGACTTCGGCCTGGTGCGCGAGGCGCTGACCGAACGCGGGCTGCTGCTCGGGCGGATCGCGCCGCACCTGGTCCGCCCCGTCCCCTTCGTGTTCCCGTTCCAGAAGCACTGGGAACGGGGCTACATCGGCGCCGGGGTCACGCTGTACGACATCCTCGCCTCCTCGATGAGCAACAGCCGCGGGTTGCCCGGCCACCGGCACCTCACCCGGTCCGGTGCGCTGCGCATCTTCCCCGCGCTGCGCCGCGACGCGTTGGCCGGTGCGGTGCAGTACTGGGACGCCCAGGTCGACGACGCGCGCTACGTCGTCATGGTGCTGCGCACCGCCGCCACGTACGGGGCGCACCTCGCCTCCCGCGCGCAGGCCGTCGGCTTCCTGCGCGAGGGCGAGCATGTGACCGGGGCCCGCGTCCAGGACCTGGAGGCCGGTTCCACGTTCGAGGTGCGCGCGAAACAGGTGGTGAACGCCGCCGGGGTGTGGACCGACGACATCCAGGAGATGGTGGGCGGCCGCGGCCAGATCAGAGTCAACGCGTCCAAGGGGATCCACCTCGTCGTTCCGCGCGACCGGATCCAGGCCTCGTCCGGCATGATCCTGCGCACCGAGAAGAGCGTGCTGTTCGTGATCCCGTGGGGGCGGCACTGGATCATCGGCACCACCGACACCGCGTGGAACCTCGACAAGAGCCACCCCGCCGCGAGCCGTGCCGACATCGACTACGTGCTCGACAGCCTGAACCAGGTGCTGCGGGTACCGCTCGGCCGCGACGACGTCGAGGGGGTGTACGCGGGCCTGCGGCCGCTGCTGTCGGGGGAGTCCGACGAGACGTCGAAGCTGTCGCGGGAGCACACGGTCGCGCACCCGGTTCCGGGGCTGGTGCTGATCGCCGGAGGCAAGTACACCACCTACCGGATCATGGCCAAGGACGCCGTCGATGCGGTGGCGCACGGGCTCGGCGGGGCGCTCCCCGAGTCGGTCAGCGACCGGATCGCGCTGGTGGGCGCCGACGGGTTCGCGGCCCTGTGGAACCAGCGCCGCGCGATCGCGCGGCGCACCGGGCTGCACGTGTCGCGTGTCGCGCACCTCCTCAAGCGGTACGGCTCGCTGATCCATGACGTGACCGCGTTGATGGCCGAGCGCCCCGACCTCAAGGAACCCCTGACCGGTGCCGACGACTACCTGCGGGCCGAAGTGGTTTACGCGGTCCGCTACGAGGGGGCGCGCCACCTGGACGACGTGCTGTCGCGGCGCACCCGCGTCTCGATCGAGACGTGGGACCGCGGTATCGCCGTCTCCCAAGAGACCGCCGAGCTCATGGCCGAGTGGTTGGAGTGGAACGAGGACCAGGTCAAGCATGAGGTGGAGTACTACCGCAAGCGTATAGAGGCCGAACGCGCGGCCCAGGAGCAGGACACCGACTACGAGGCCGACGCGGTGCAGCACGGCGCTCCCGACATCGTCCCGGAGGCCCGGACCGGCATCGAGTGAGCCGCGCACCGCGGCCCGCGATGCCGTGCGGGTGTCGCGGCCGCGGCCGCACGCGGGCGGGCTGGGCCCGCGGGAGTGAGGTGGGTCCCGTTCGGCGGTGACAAGCCCAATAATTGAGTGCGCGCAGTATGAGGCGGGACCGTTCGGATCGTATTCTCGAATACACGGAGAATTCGAATCGCAAGACGGTATCGCAAAGGAGTTGGCTGTGGCCGACAGAGTTCTGACCGGGGATGATCGGGAGAAGCTGTTGCGCGCCTGGGAGCAACTGGATGTCCCTGCGGGCTGGCGTGCGGAGATCCGCAATGGTGAGATCGTGATGATTCCGGGGCAGCCGGCCGAGTACCGTGAGGTTGTCAATAAGGTAGCGTGATTCCGCTCACTTCTGGCCCTCGTTCCAGAGGGCCGTGAAGCGGCGGAGTGCATTGTGCGCGGCGCTTTTCGCCGCGGGAGTCCCGTGCCCGTGCTTTCTTTCCGCCGAGTGCGGAATTTGTGTCGCGGGTCACATTCTGGTGCGGCATCTGGATCCTTCGGAACGCCGCGTGACCGCCCGCTGGGCGGTGCAACCGCGCGACGGACGGCGCGCGGGCCCGGCCCCCGCTGCGGGGAGCTCCGGGTAACAGGCCCCCTTCGGTGGGACGCGGAGCAGGGCGCGACACCACGCGCCAGGCGTATTCTCACAGGTGCGCCCGTGCCCGCGGGTGGCATACCCGGACCCAGGATGCGCGGCATGAACGTACTGCTGACCGGCGGTGCCGGATATATCGGCACCCACACCGCTGTGGAGCTCCTCGAGGCGGGCCATGATGTGGTGCTGCTGGATGACCTGGGCAACAGCCACAGCGAGGCCGTCCGGCGCGTCGAGCGCATCACCGGCCGGACCGTGCCGCTGTACCCCGGTGATTGTGCCGACCCGGCGGCGGTCGACCGGATTCTCGGCGAGCGCGCCATCGACGCGGTGGTGCACTGCGCGGGGCTCAAGGCGGTCGGGGAGTCCATCGAGCAACCGCTGCGCTACTACCGCAACAACCTCGACGCCATGCTGGCGCTGTGCGAGGCCATGGACGCCCATGGCGTGCGGCAACTGGTGTTCAGCTCCTCGGCGACCGTTTACGGCGATCCCGCCACCGTCCCCATCACCGAGGACATGCCGCTGTCGGTGGTCAATCCCTACGGGGCCACCAAGCTTTTCGCCGAGCAGATCCTCATGGACCTGGCCGCGTCCGACCCGGCGTGGCGGGTCATCTCGCTGCGGTACTTCAACCCGATAGGCGCCCATCCCAGTGGGCTCATCGGTGAGGACCCGAACGGGCCGCCGAACAACCTGTTCCCCTACATCTCCCAGGTGGCGGCCGGCCGGCGGTCGCGACTGCGGGTGTTCGGCGCCGACTATCCCACGCCCGACGGCACCGGGGTACGCGACTACCTGCACGTCGTCGACCTCGCTCAGGGGCATGTCGCCGCCATTGAGCACCTCGCCGACATGCCCGGCCACCGCGCCTACAACCTCGGCACCGGCGAGGGGACCTCGGTACTCCAGGCGATCCGCGCGTTCGAGGCGGCGTCCGGGCGGCCTATTGGCTACGAGGTGGTTGACCGCCGCCCGGGTGACATCGCGACCTGCTACGCCGACCCCTCGGCGGCCCAACGCGACCTCGGCTGGAAGGCCACCAGGAGTGTGGCTCAGGCGTGCGCGGACGCGTGGCGCTGGCAGTCCGACAACCCCAACGGATTCCGTTCCGGGTGAGCACGGCGGCCTCCGGCCTCGGTCGCGAGGGACGGAATTTAGTTACTTGCGGGTAGCCAACTGTCGGGTCGGCGATCTATGGTCGGCCTATGACCGACGTCACCATTGGCGCGGAGGCCCCCGCGCTTGACCCCGCTCTGATCGATCGGCTCACGCGGCGTGTGGCCGGCTCGGCCAGTGGTCGCACGGTGCCGACCACCGCCCCCTTCACCGGTGCCCCCCTCGCCGAGTTCCCCGCGTGCACCTCCGCCGACGTCGAGGCGGCGTTCGCCCGTGCGCGCAAGGCGCAGCGGGCGTGGGCCGCCAAACCCGCGCGCGAGCGCGCGGCCCCGTTCCTGCGCTTCCACGACCTGGTTCTCGACCGGCAGAGCGAGATCCTGGACATCATCCAGTGGGAGACGGGCAAGGCCCGGCGGCACGCGTTCGAGGAGGTCTACGACGCGGCGGCGGGCACGCTGTACTACGCCCGGCACGCGGCGCGCCTGCTGCGCAGCGCGCGTACCCCGGGCGCCATGCCCATGGCCACGCGCGCCTACGTACGCCGGAGGCCCAAGGGCGCTGTCAGCGTGATCACACCGTGGAACTATCCCCTTGCGCTGCCGGTGGGCGATGCCATTCCGGCGCTGGTCGCGGGCAACGCCGTGGTCGCGAAGCCCGACACCCAGACCGCCCTCAGTGCCCTGTGGGCCATCGATCTGGCCGTCGAGGCGGGCCTGCCCGAAGACCTGTGGATCCCGGTCGTTGGCGAGCCCGCGGACGTCGGGGACGCCCTAGTCGACGGTGCCGACTACGTCGCGTTCACCGGGTCCTCCGCGTCCGGGGCCGCGATCGCCCGGCGTGCGTCGGAGCAGCTCACCGGGTGCTCCGCCGAGCTCGGCGGCAAGAACCCGATGGTTGTCTGCGCGGACGCCGCCGTGGACTGGACGGTCGAGGGCGCGATCCGCGCCTGCTTCAGCAACGCGGGCCAGCTCTGCATCGCCATGGAACGGCTCTACGTGCACGACCGGATCTACGACGAGTTCGTGCCGAAGTTCGCCGCCGCGGTGCGCGACATGACGCTCAACGCGCGTTTCGACTTCTCCGCCGACATGGGCTCGCTGACCTACCAGCGGCAGCTCGACCGGGTGGTCAAGCACGTCGAGGACGCCCGGGACAAGGGGGCGACGATACTGGCGGGCGGCCAGGCCCGCCCGGACCTGGGGCCGATGTTCCACGAGCCGACCGTTCTGAGCGACGTGGCCCCCACCATGGCCGCCTGCGCCGAGGAGACGTTCGGTCCGGTCGTGTCGGTCTACCGGTACACCGACGAGGACGAGGTCATCGAACGCTGCAACGACACCGACTACGGTCTCAACGCCAGCGTCTGGACCCGCGACCTCGCCCGCGGCCGCCGGATCGCCGAGCGCATCGACGCCGGCACCGTCAACATCAACGAGGGGTACGGGTCCGCGTGGGCGAGCTACGGGGCGCCCATGGGCGGCACCAAGCGGTCCGGGCTCGAGCGCAGGCACGGCCCCGAGGGCCTGCTGCGCTACACCGAGGCGCAGACCATCGCGAGCCAGCACTACGTGGGCCTCGGCGGCACCCCGGGAATGAGCGGGGAGACCCTCGCGCGGGCGCTCACGCTCGGCGGCCGGCTGATGAAGCGCTTCCGGATCCGGTAATCGTGGAGCGGGTCATCCGCCAGTGGAGGTAGTACACGAGATCAGTGTTCGACTGAATCCGTGGAAGGACGGAAGATGGCCAACGTGACACTCAGTATCGATGACGACGTGCTCCGTCGAGCCCGCATTCGAGCGCTGGAGCAGCGCACGACGGTGAACGCGATCATGCACCAGTACCTGGAGAGGTTCGCGGCCAGCAAGGACACCCGGGCAGTCGAGGAGATCCTGGCGATAGCCGAGCGCAGTAAGGCGTCGAGCGGGGCCGAAGGCCGTACATGGGGCCGGTACGAGCTGTATGAGCGGTAGCGCCTTCGGTTGTTGACCGAGGATCTGGCGCACGGCGCCGACTATGACGGTGTCCGTATCGAGAACCCGTTCCAGTGAGCGGTGGGTGTCTGCGGACCTCCCATTGGCTTGCGGCCCAAGGGGTGGGCGACCAGGACCCCAACACCGAGTACCAGGGCCCCAGCCACAGCGGTTGCGGCAATGGGGCCATGGGCGAGCGCTAGCGAGACGACGCCAGCTTGCCGCTGAGCGCACGCGGTCCCCTTTTCGCGGGCCGCGGCTCGCTCCCCCACACCACGAAACCAGCCACATCGGGCACCAGGGCGACACACTCCGACATAACCCCGAAACTCGTAAGGCGCGACGAAGGAACGAAATCCGCAAGATCGCCGCACAGACTCCCCACAATCCGGACTTACCAGGCGTGTGCGGGTGCTCACGCGCATCGAGCCTGACTGTGGGGACATATTCGTCGCCGAGAATGTCCGCACGGACACTCTCGATGCTCCCTCTGCCGGGTGGGAGCACTGACGCACCCCGAGGGTGACTCTCGTGGGGCTGGCGGGACCTCGCCGCCCCGGCGGGCCCGTCACCACGCGCCCGCCGCACCGGCACGCGCCCAGCCCGGGCTATCCGCCGCCTTCGCTGCCGCGTTGGGCGCCGCACCATGTACCCACATCACATCTAGACTGGGACGAATCCAGTCGTCACCGCGGGAAGGCCGCCACGTGTCCCTTGCTGGTGCTGCAGACAGCACGTTCGACACCGTTCTCGTCGTGGACTTCGGCGCACAGTACGCGCAACTGATCGCGCGAAGGGTGCGCGAATGCCACGTCTACAGCGAGATCGTCCCCTCGACGATGCCTGTTGAGGAGATGCTCGCCAAAGAGCCCAAGGCCATCATCCTGTCCGGCGGCCCCGCGTCGGTCTACACCGAGGGCGCGCCGCAGGCACCGCGCGGGCTGTTCCAGACCGGGCTGCCCACGTTCGGGATCTGCTACGGGTTCCAGGCGATGGTGCAGGATCTGGGGGGCACGGTCGCCCGGACCGGTCTCAGCGAGTTCGGCCGGACGTCGGCGGAGCTCGGCACCGACAGCGTGCTGTTTGCCGGGCTGCCGGCCACCCAGTCGGTGTGGATGTCGCACGGCGACTCGGTCACCGAGGCCCCCGACGGCTTCCGCCCCATCGGGAGTACCGCCGGGGCACCGGTCGCCGCGGTCGAGGACCCCGACCGCGCGCTCTTCGGCGTGCAGTTCCACCCCGAGGTGCTGCACACCGAGCACGGCCAGGCCGTCATGCGGCGGTTCCTCTACGAGGTCGCCGGTTGCCGGCCCACCTGGACGATGCTGAACATCGTTGAGGAGCAGGTCGAGCGGGTCCGCGCCCAGGTGGGCGATAAGCGCGTCATCTGCGCGCTGAGCGGCGGGGTCGACTCCGCGGTCGCGGGCGCCCTGGTGCAGCGGGCCGTCGGTGAGCAACTGACCTGCGTCTTCGTCGACCACGGGCTACTCCGGAAGGGCGAGGCCGAACAGGTCGAGAAGGACTTCGTGGCGGCCACGGGTGCGGTGCTGAAGATCGTCGACGCCCAGGACCGTTTTCTCGGCGCGCTCGCCGGGGTGCACGACCCCGAGGAGAAGCGCGCCATCATCGGCAGGGAGTTCATCCGGGTCTTCGAGCAGGCCGCCCGCGAGGTGGTCGCCGAGAGCGGCAGCGGGGGCGAGGAGGTGCGCTACCTGGTCCAGGGCACGCTCTACCCGGACGTGGTCGAGTCGGGCGGCGGCAGCGGCGCCGCGAACATCAAGTCGCATCACAACGTCGGCGGGCTTCCCGAGGACCTTCGGTTCACCCTGGTCGAACCGCTCCGCGAGCTGTTCAAGGACGAGGTCCGCAAGGTGGGCGAGGAGCTGGGCCTGCCCGTTGACATGGTGTGGCGCCAGCCGTTTCCCGGCCCCGGCCTGGCCATCCGGATCATCGGCGACGTCACCCGGGAGCGGCTGGAGATCCTGCGCGCGGCCGACGGCATCGCCCGTGAGGAGCTCTCCCGGGCCGGGCTCGACCGCGACATCTGGCAGTGCCCGGTGGTGCTCCTCGCCGACGTCCGCTCGGTCGGGGTGCAGGGCGACGGCCGCACATACGGCCATCCGGTGGTGCTGCGCCCGGTGAGCAGCGAGGACGCCATGACGGCCGACTGGTCGCGGGTGCCCTACGAGGTGCTGGCCACGATCTCCAACCGCATCACCAACGAGGTGCGCGAGATCAACCGGGTCACGCTCGACGTCACCAGCAAGCCGCCCGGCACCATCGAGTGGGAGTGAGGGCCCGGCCCGCGAGGGCGGGTTCCTGGAGGGTGCTGGGCCAGTCCCATCCGGACATATCATGAAGAGGTTGGAAAAAAGCGATAAGCAGCGGCAACGAAGTCCCGGCCGGGGATCGGCTTTCCGGCCGGGAACGCGTAGTGTGGTGGAAGTGCCGCGATGGCACCCCCACCGGAGATTGTTTAACGCATACGGTATTCTGCCTGCGGCCGGCTTGCACGGTTTGCAGACGAGTGGCGCTCCCGCCACTCCGCCATTCGAATCGCCCGCGGGCGAGAACGACGGAGGACGAGGTGAGCAGCGTTACCGGGTTCTACGGGGCGCGTAGGCGCAAGGCCGTCGCTCTGCACGACACCGCTGCGCGAGCCAGAGCCGCGCGGACACAGGCACAGCAGCCGCCCTTTCGTTTCCGTTCCGGCCTTCCCGGCCTCCGGGTGTCCCTTGTGCCGCGCCAGCCGACGCGCCGTTTATCCGCGGGGCCGCGCGCCACTCGCACGCGCGCGCCCCGGACCAGCATGGCGCGCGGGGCGTGACTCCTCCGCAACCAGGAGCCCGCCCTGCGGTGTGAGGCGAGATGTTCGGGTGCGTTCCCTCTCCCGCCGCGCGACGTTTCCCACCCAAGGATGCGGACGCGGCTGGCCACCGCTGCCGGCGGGCAGCAAGAACGCAGCCGGGGAGCTGGGCTGGCGTGCCGGACACGTGGACAACAACCCGGGCGGATAGCCGGGCGCGCCGAGATCGGCGACCGTCGACCGGATGCCGCCCCGAAGCCTATCGCAGGAAGGACCGCCGTGGGGAAACTCTCGACGTGAACGCAACCGCCGTGTACAAGCCGATCCGAAAGGTGGTCGACGGTTGGTCCTCGTGACCGTGTTCATTGGGCTGGCCGCGACCGCCGCGGCCGCGCCCCTGCTCGCAAGCTGGCTCGGTCGGGCAGCCGGGTGGCCCTTGGCCGGCGCGTTCGCGGTGCTCACCGCTATCGCGGCGAGCCAGGCGCCGGACATCCTCGCCGGGCGGCCGGCCGAGTTCGCGTGGGCCTGGATCCCCTCCGTCGACGCCGTGTTCCGGCTCCGCCTCGACGGCCTCGGGTTGCTGTTCACGATGCTGGTGCTCGGCATCGGGGCACTCATCATGGCCTACTGCGGGCGCTACTTCGCTCCGGAGAGCTCGCAGAGCAGGTTCTACACCCTGATGGGAATCTTCGCGGTCGCCATGCTCGGCCTGGTGCTCGCGGACGACCTGCTGCTGCTGTTCGTCTTCTGGGAGCTCACCAGCATCTGCTCGTTCTTCCTCATCGGGGGCGCGGGTGACAAGGCGGTGCGGCCCGCCATGCGGGCCCTGGTCCTCACCGCGGGCGGCGGCCTCGCCCTGCTCGCCGCGGTCGCGCTGGTGTCGGTGCATGCGGGGACGACACAGCTCAGTGTGATCCTCTCGGACCTCGCCTGGGCCCAGGGCAGTTGGGTCGGCCCCACCGTCGCGGTACTCGTGATCATCGCCGCGATCACGAAGTCCGCCCAGGTTCCGTTCCACTTCTGGCTGCCCGGGGCCATGGCCGCCAGCACCCCGGTGAGTGCCTACCTGCACGCCGCGGCCATGGTGAAGGCCGGCATCTACCTGCTGATGCGCTTCACGCCCGCCTTCCACGACCTGGCGCTGTGGAACGCCCTCCTCGTCACGGCCGGACTGGCGACCGCTATCTACGGCGCGCTGCTCGCGTTCCGGCAGAACGACCTGAAGACCCTCGCCGCCTACTCCACGGTGAGCCAGCTCGGCTACCTGGTCGCCATCATCGGCGTTGGCACCTACTACGCGCTGGGCGCGGCCGCGCTCCACACCCTCGCTCACGCGCTGTTCAAGGCAACGCTGTTCATGATGGTCGGCGTCATCGACCACCAGGCCGGCACCCGCGACCTCCGCGACCTTGGCGGGCTGCGCTCCGCCATGCCCGTGAGCGCCGTGGTGACCGGCGTCGCAGCGCTGTCCACCGCGGGCGTCCCGCCGCTCCTGGGCTTCTACAGCAAGGAGAAGATCTTCGCGGGGTTCGTCGACTCCGGAGGCCCGGTGTGGGCCGGGCCGGTGTTCGGTGTGCTCGCGGTCGTCGCGGCCGTGCTCACCTTCGGCTACAGCGCCCGGTTCTGGTTCGGGGTCTTCGGCGGACCGCTGTCGAAGCGCACCGACGTGCGCGAAGCGTCCGCCGCTTTCCTGCTCTCACCCGCGATCACGGGAGCCGCCGGGGCGGTGCTCGGGCTCGGCGTGGTCACGCTGGCGCCCTACGCCAGCCAGGTCGTGGCCGACACCGGGTTCCCCGGCCACCCGGTCGAGATCCACCTGGTCCCCGGCCTCACCGTCGACCTGGGCATGTCGATCGTGGCGATAGCCCTCGGTGTCGCGCTGCACCTGGGCCGGGCCCGCGTGTACGCGCTGCTCGACCGCGTGCGCGCCCCGTTCACCGGAGACGGCGTCTTCGACCGGCTCCTGGACGGCACTGTCCGTGCCGGCCACGGGGCCGGCGACCTCACTCGCACGTTCAGCCCCGCGGCGCACCTGCCGGCGGCGATCGTCCTGCTGGGCGTGCTCGGGGGCGCGACGTTCTGGTGGGGGATGCCGGTCGGCCCATCGCAGGACGGGGTCACCCGCCCGACCGACTGGCTCGTGGTGGCGTGCGTCGCCGTGGGTGTGGTCGCGGCCGCCGCCGTCAGCTCCCGGATCGCCGCCGTTGTCCTCCTCGGCGTGGTCGGCGCACTCATGGGGATCTGGTTCCTGCTCCTCGGCGCGGTCGATGTCGCGCTGACCCAACTGGTGGTCGAGGTACTGACCGTCGTCGTCATGGTCCTCGTGCTGCGCCGGCTCCCGTTGCGGTTCCACCGCACTGGCGCGGCGCGGCGCGGCCTGGCAGCGGCGTTGGCGATCGGGGCCGGGGTGCTGGTCGCCGCCGGCACCCTCGCCCTGACGAACCGCCGGGAGCTCTCCGAGGTCAGCGCGTGGCTGATGGCCAACTCCTACGAGGAGACGGGCGGGATCAACGTGGTCAACACGATCCTGGTCGACTTCCGTGCCCTGGACACCCTGGGGGAGGTCACCGTTGTCGGCCTCGCCGCCCTGGGCATCGTCGCGCTGCTGGACACCACCCGTCTGACGGGCGCTCCGCCCTCCGAGTTCCCCCTGGGGACCGGTCCCGAGGAGAACGTCGAGGACAACGCGATCGTGGCCCGCACGGTGGGCCGCATCATGGCCCCGGCGATCGTGCTGCTGTCGCTGTACATGCTGTTCCGCGGGCACAACGATCACGGGGGCGGGTTCATCGGCGCCCTCGTCGCCGGTGCCGGACTGGCTCTGGCGCACGTCGCGGCGGCCAACCCCAGGAGGTCGCCCATACGCGCGCTGCCCTACGTCCCGATCATCGCCGGCGGCCTCATGTTGGCCCTCGCCACCGGTCTGCTCGGGTACATCGACGGTGGTTTCCTGAGGCCCCTCCACCTCGATATCGGCTCCCTGCACCTTTCCAGCGCCGTTGTGTTCGACGTGGGCGTGTATCTCATCGTGGTCGGCGCCGTGATCGCCGCGCTGCACCGGATGTCCATAGCGCCCCTGCTGGAGCGGGACACCGTGGCGCACAACCCGAAAGCGGAACGGCCAGCCGACGACGAAGAGACCGAGTCCCCCATGGTCGCCGCGACAAGCGGTGGCCGCGACGCCGAAGAAGGTGAGCTGTGAGCGCCGCCATCCTCGCCGGGGTTCTCGTTGCCGGGGGGGTCTACCTCATCCTGCAACGGGGCCTGATCCGCATGGCCCTGGGCCTGATCCTGCTCGGCCACGCCGCGAACGTGGTGCTTCTGGCCTCGGGCGGGCTCTACCGCCGTGAGGCTTCCGTCATCGAGCAGATCACCGCCGTACAAGCGGCGGCCGACCCGCTTCCGCAGGCGTTCGTCCTGACCGCGATCGTCATCACGTTCGGGGTGACGGTCTATCTCGTGGCCCTGGCCGGGTCCGGTTCCGGAGATGACACCGAGGAGAGCACGTGATCGCCGACGCCCTGCCCCTCGTCCTCGCCGGACCGCTCGTGGCGGCCGCGGTCCTGATGGTCCTGCGCCGCCCGGTCTGGGGGCGCCGGGCCGTGCTCCTCGGCACCCTCGGCGCCGCCCTGGCCTACGGCATCACCCTGGTGGCGGCCACGTACGGCGGGACAGTACTGGTCGCCGACATCGGGCTGTGGCCCGGGGGGATCGCGATCCCGTTCGCCGCCGACATGTTCAGCGCGCTGATGGTGACGGCCACCGCGCTGCTGACCCTCGTCTGCGTCGTGTTCGGCATCGTGGCCGGCGAGGACGAGCAGCACTACTTCGCGCCGTTCGTGCTGGCCCTGTACGGCGGTGTCGCCGGGGCGATGCTGACGGCCGACCTGTTCAACCTGTTCGTCTGTATCGAGGTGATGCTGCTCCCGTCGTACGTGCTGATCAGCATGTTCGGCGGGGAGAACCGGCTGCGCGCGGGGCGGATCTACATCACTTACAACCTGCTGGCCTCAGCGGTCTTCCTGTTCGGGGTCGCGTTCGTGTACGGCGTGCTCGGGACGGTGAACTTCGCCGAGCTGGCCGGGACCGCGAAGGAGTCCACCGCGGTCGCGGTGGCCATCGGTGTGGTGCTCGTCGCGCTGGCCATGAAGTCCGGTGTGGTGCCGGTGCACGGGTGGTTGCCACGCACCTACCCCGAGACCTCGCCGACGGTCGCGGCGATCTTCTCCGGGCTGCACACCAAGGTGGGCATCTACGCGATCTACCGCGTCTACTCCCTGGTCTTCGACGGGGACGAGCGGTTCCTCGGCTTCGCCGTGCTGTTCGTGTGCGTCACGATGGTCTTCGGCGCGTTGAGCGCGGTCGGCGAGCGCACGATCCGCGCGGTGCTCGCCTTCAACATGGTCAGCGGTGTCGGCTACATCCTGCTGGGGGTCGCCCTGTTCGGCCCGCTGGGCCTGGCGGCGGGCATCTTCTACCTGCTGCACCACATGGTCGTGAAGACCTCGCTCTTCCTGTCCGCGGGCGCGGTCGAGGTCAGGTACGGCACTCAGCGGCTCGACCAGCTCGGCGGGCTGGCACGCAAGGAGCCGCTGCTCGCGTTCGCCTTCGTGGGCGCCGCGCTGTCCCTGATCGGCATGCCCCCGTTCTCCGGGTTCGCCGGGAAGTTCGCGCTCCTGCAGGCCAGCGTCGCCGAGCATGCCTACCTCGCCTCGTTCGTCATACTCGCCGCGAGCCTGCTCACGCTGCTGTCCATGAACCGGCTCTGGAACGGTGTGTTCTGGGGGCCGGTGCAGCGCGAGCCCGCGGACGCGGTCACGGAAACGGACACGGACACTGCCGCGCCGGGCGCCATCGTCGACGGTGCCTCCGATGACGGGGCCGGTGGTGCGCCCGCCAGCAACGGCGCGGTGGGGGTGGTGTCCCGCCGCAGGGCGCACGCCAAGGCGGCCAGCCCGCTCACACATGTCAGCCCGGCGCTCGCCGCGCCGGCCGTGGTCCTCACCCTTGTCTCGCTGGCAATCGGCCTGGGAGCCGAGGGCCTGTTGACCCTCACACAGCAGGCCGCGGCCGGCCTGATCGATACGTCCAGCTACGTGGAGGCGGTGATGCGGGAATGAACTCCCTGGTCTGGCGGTACGTGTCCTGGATCGCGCGGATCTGCTACTTCCATGTGTACTTCGGTATGGAGCTGGCGGTGTCCTGCTTCGACGTCGCGCGGGACGTCATCCTCGTGAGACGCAGCCGGTTCTGCGCGGGAATCCTCAAGTTCCCGCTTCGTTGCCGGACGGAGTTCGAGATCACCATGATGAGCAACGTGATCACTCTGACCCCGGGGACGCTCACCCTCGCCGTCGAGTCGACACCACCGACGCTCTACATCCACTGCATGTACGCGCGCGACCGGGAGAGGGCCCTGGAGAGCCTGCGAAAGTTCGAGTCGGTGCTGCTCGGGGCCACGAGGATCGACGGTGTGGTTCCAGACTCTGTTGAGGCGACCGGGCACACGGTGCCGGACGGGGGTGACCGGTGACGCTGATCGATATCCCGATCGTCGCGCTCGGCGCGGTCATTGTCATGGTTGCCGTCCGCATGTTCATCGGCCCTTCCCGGGCGGACCGGGCGGCAGCCGCTGACCTGGGGTTCTTCTGCTTCATTGCGCTGGCCGCCCTCTTCGGCGTCCGGATGGACCTGCCGGGGGTGTTCGACGTGATCCTGATCGCCACCCTGACCGGGTTCGTTGGGACCCTCTGGATGGCCAGGTTGATCAGCCGAGTTAAGGGGAGCACAAATGCCTGACCTGGCCGCAGCGAACGGCGTTCTGGCGATCGCCGGAGTCGACGTGCTTTCCGTGCTCGGGGGCGCCGCGATCGCGCTCGGCGTGTTCTTCATTGTGGTGGCCGGGATCGGCATGCTGCGGCTTGACGATGTCTACTCCCGGATGAACGCCATCACCAAGGCCTCCACCCTGGGTGTGATTCTTACTCTGCTCGGTTCGTTCCTGTTGATGCCGAGTTGGGACACGGCGTGGAAGGTGGTGTTGGCCATCGTGCTGCAGTTGCTGAGCTCGCCCGTGGGCAGCTACGCGGTCGGCCGGGCGGCCTACCGCGTCGGGACGCCCCTGTCCGAGCAGACCGAGTTCGACCACCTGGGCCACCGGGTACCGGACCGCTCCTGAGGACGCCGAACTCCCTGGTCACCTTCGCTCATCCGAGAGACGCGAAGTAGGTCCGCGCAGACGGTCCGCTCTGTAGTCCTGCGGAACGAATCCGCTCTCGTGGAGTTCCGTGCGTCATACCCTCCCTTATCGGTTGACCTTGGAAGTTCGGGTGCAACGGATAAGGTATTTGGCGGGTTTGATGCGGAGTGGTCCTGTGTCATAATCGCACCATGATTAACCCAATGTCCATCGACCTGCCACGATTTCTTGCGAGCTGGTATGGGCTTTCGGATGCGCCGCCGAAGCCGCTGTCGGGTAATTATTCCTGGCTGCCTGAGGCGCTAAAGGAATGGTACGAACTCTCGTCCCAATGGACTGCACCGATAATGACAATGAAAAGGATGCATGCGCCGGAGGAGATTGCAGTAGAGTGTGGAAAGGCCATCTTCATGACAGGCTCCGGCGACGAGGTCTGGGCCTTTGATCCGGACAGTACGCTGGACGTCTACGAGGGGCAAATTTATGGTGAATGGGAACAGGTCGCGGAGCTTTTCCCGGAGTTCTTGGTTCATAACGCATTGAACGAGGCGGCCTACAATGCAATTTCAAGGATCTCGTGCGACGACGTCGAGGAGAACCAGCTGGAAGAGATCTTGGCTCCCATGGAAGAGGTTGGATTCGGCGGATGGCGGTGGCCCCGCCCAGGGCACCGAGTCTTCATGAGCAAAGAGCTTGTGGCTGACGTGGGGCCTGCGATAGAAGACCAGGAACCCTGGGAAGGCAGAGCAGGTCATTTTGAAGTGCAGATCGGTTCCAACAACCCGATGCTGACTGCATATTTCGATCAAATTCGAGGAATCAATTGGTTCAGATCCGGCCAGGCCAACCTCCAGCGTTGACACGCAGCGAGTCACAGGCAGAGTTCACATGCTCAATGACTACAATTAATCGGGTTTTCCTGTGAACGTCTGTGTCTCAATTTGGCCATCCCGATTCCGGAAGGTGACTTCCAAATCCGCGCCATCCGGAAGCATCCGCTCAAGCCGGTCTCCGCACGCCCCGCAAATATAGTCACCACTGATGTAGAGGCGCCCGTACTGAATTCCGCTCCTCCTCATCTCAGCTGCGGCCTGGGATGCCAGGTGATGAAAATTGGAACTGCTGGACCCTGGTGGACGCTCATAGTCCTCCGGAAGATTCCCACTCCCCGAACTCATCCCGATCGGGTCGTCGTTACCCTCTAAGTAGAGCGCGCCAGACATATTGCCCGGGTATTTGAAGCCGCTGCGTGCCTCATTCGCCGCAGCGAGGCCCTCCTCGTCGGTGACGTCGCACGGGTCCTCATTATGGACAAGGATCGGTGTGTCGCCTGAGACCGCGTAGTACGTGCTGAGGTCGTCGATGGTGAGGTTGTGGACCTGTTGGTCGTCGACGGTGTTGGTGTCGACGGCGGTGATTTGGGTCCAGGTGCCGGTGGAGGTGCGGAGCCAGGTTCCGGGGTGCAGGTCGGTGGCGTTGACCCATTGGGCGGGTTTGGGTGCCCAGAAGGGGTGTTCGTCGGTGGCGGTGAGGGTGGCGGTATCACCGTCGGTGTCGGTGGTGGTGATGTCGACGAGGGTCTTCTTGCCCGTACTGCTGATCAGGTCGGTGACTTCGCGTGGGCCTTCCTCGCCGGTGGCGGGGTCGAAGGCCAGACCTCATCCGACGAAGAACCAAACTCAGAACAGGCGCTAACCGAGGTCGCGTTCAGGGGCCGCCGTCGCGAACTCGGCTGCCACAGCGGCGAACTCCTCGCGGTGCGCCCGCATGAACCGGAAGACGTGCTCGCGGTCGGCCCACACCGGAGCCCCGCCCCCAGTGCGGCCAACAGGAGACTGGCGTCGCAGGGTGCCGTCGTCACCGACGGTCAGCAACCGTTCTTCTTGCCCCCGTCGCTCCTCCACCAGCGTGTGCACGAATCCCAGCGAGGCCAGCAAGTCCCGGTCGGTGGTTGCCACCGCGCCGGTCCGCCGCGCCCGCATCCATGCTTCCGGGGTGGGATAGACCGCGTGGATGTGCTCGCGCACCGCCACCCGGCCGGTCCCGGACCATTCCAACCGGCCCCTGAGTCGCGCGACCACCGAGGAGTCGTCGCTCCGCGGCGCTCGGTCGTGCAGCTCGATCCGTAGCGAGGGCATGTACAGGGCAGCGCTAGTCGGCCGGCGGATCATCAGACACCGGATGAAGTCGCATCCGGGCGTGACCGCGACCTCAACACGGGTGAACGGTCCCAGCGTGGCGGTCTCGGCCACCCAGGGAGGCACCAAGGCCGCCCACACGTCGTTGACAGCGACCGCATCGCGGGTGCGCGTGAGGATGTCGGACCAGGTGGCCTCGTCGGGGATGTTCTCGCGCAGGAACAGCGATACGCGTTCGCACTCGTGCAGCTCGTCGTCAGCCATCAGTTCTCGCCCTCACCACTGTCGGCGCCGGAAGCGTCGTTACCGTGGCCGTTACCCTGCTCTAGGTAGTCGTCGTCTCGCACCCGTTCGTTCCAGGTGTCCTGGCTCATATGGTAGGCGTGTATCTGGACGGGGCCCTCGACGACGATGACGCCCCTCCCCTTGTCGTCTCGCATGTTGGGGTGGTAGCTGACACTGCGGTTGCTGGAGGCGTCGGTGTGGGTTCCCGCGCCCCGGTTTCTGTCGAGGAAGGCGGCAAGGTCATCGACGGTGTCGATCCCGGCCAGCTTGTGGTCCGCCTTACCGGCATCCAGCTCGTCGAACATGTGTCCGACCCCCTGGGATACCTCAGTTTCATACTCCCATTCGAGGCGTTGAAGCGCTTCGTCCTCATTCTCGTTCGGTTGGCACTGGTATCCCGACGTCTGGTTGTGCACCAACGCGGTCGAACCGCCCACCTCGACGTAGTAGGTCTGTAGGTCGTCGATGGTGAGGTTGTGGAACTGTTGGTCGTCGACGGTGTTGGTGTCGACGGCGGTGGTTTGGGTCCAGGTGCCGGCCGACGTGCGGAGCCAGGTGCCGGGGGTGAGGTCGGTGGCGTCGACCCATTGGCCGGCCTTGGGGGCCCAGAAGGGGTGTTCGTCGGTGGCGGTGAGGGTGCTGGTGGTGCCGTCGGTGTCGGTAACCGTGATGTCGACGAGGGTCTTCTGACCGTCGCCGGTGATGGTGTCGGTGACCTCGCGTGGGCCTTCTTCACCGGTGGCGGGGTCGAAGGCGAGGATTTCGTCGCCGGTCTGGATGTCTTGGATGGGGGTGGTGGAGCCGTCGGCCATGAGCACGGGTGTGCCGGGGGTGAAGCTGTTGGTGCGGCAGTTGCCGTTGGGTTCGTCGGTGTCGTCCTCGTCGCGGTTCTGGCCCTGGCTGTCGGTCTCGCCGTCGGCGAGGTGGTGGGAGTCGGGTTCTGGGTCTGGGTCGGGGTCGGGGTTGCGGCCGGTGCCGTTGGGGAGTTTGGTGAGTCCTTTGAGGGCGGGGCCGCCGATGAGCCAGCTGGCGGCGTTGGCGGTGGAGCGGACGAGTCCTTGTTCGAACTCGCCGTTGGCGAAGTGTTCGTAGCCTTCTTCGCTGATGGCCAACTGTGCGCTTTGGCTGAGGTTCCAGGTGGCGAGGTGGCTGGCTCCGTCCCACAGTCCGCTCAGGTACTCGCCGTCGTCGAAGCCTTGCCGGATCAGTTCGGCGCTGTCGCGCACGGTTGCGGCGTACTCGTTGTGTAGCTCGGTGGCGCCGGCGATGGCGTTCTCCGCGCCGCGGCGGAGGGTTCCCGGGGCGTCCTCGCGCAGGTCCTGTGCGAGGTCGATGGGACCGCGGATGGTTTCCTCGGCCATTTCCAGGCCCTCGCGGGTGGCGCGGGCCTGGGACTCGGCGGCGTCATCGGCCAGGTCGGCGATGTCGTCGCGCAGGTCTCCGGTGGAGTAGGTGGGGGTGAGCCCGGCGCTTGGGGGCCCGGCGAGGAGGTTGTCCACGCCCAGTGGCGCGAACGATTCGCCGCTGCCGCTGCCGGGACCCAGGTCGGTGTCGAGGGTGGGCATGGAGCCCAGCGGACCGCCCCCGCCCCCGCCCTCGCCTTCGTCGTCGTTGTCGTTGTCGGGGTCGGCCTGCGGGGTGGCTGGTTGCTGGTCCCCACCCGGAGTGTCGTGTTGCTGTTCGTCGCCGTGCTCACCTCCGGCCTGGGGGCCCGAGCCGTTTCCCGGTGTGCCCACGGAGGTGATGGCGTCCTCGACCATGCCGGTGACACGTCCGGTGATGCCGGAACCGAGCACCGCAGCGGCAAGGAGAACCCGGGAGAGTGATCGGCTGCCTCGTTGACTCCTCCGCCCTGTGGCGGCTGCTGCGGTCCCCCGCCTGCGTGAGCTGTGGCGGCCTGCTGTCCTCGACGGGGACGTTCGTTCCTGCTGATGCCGAGTTGGGACACGGCGTGGAAGGTGGTGCTGGCCATCGTGCTGCAGCTGCTGAGCTCGCCGGTGGGCAGCTACGCGGTCGGCCGGGCGGCCTACCGCGTCGGGACGCCCCTGTCCGAGCAGACCCAGTTCGACCACCTGGGCCACCGGGTACCGGACCGGTCCTGAAGGACGCCCGATCGCCTTGGCGCGGGCGGTCCCGGCCCGCGCCAAGGCATTGCATTTGAGTGGTTCGCCGTTCAGCCTCATTCACGGATTCAACGAACTCCCAGGGGTGTTTCTGAGTACGGTTTGGGATCGTGGATCATGGTTCAACTATGGTTTTCAAATAGTCAGGAATCGAAAGTAGTGGATATGAGGATGGGTTCGGGGGTGAATCCGTAGCACCAGATTTTATCCAGCGGCTCCGTCGGGAGGGCCCCTCTAATCAGCTGAATGACCGCGGTGCCCAGAGAAATGACGGCCTCGGTTGAAATTGGGGTCGTCCCCCGCCATTCGAATTGTTCTAGCGGCCAGTCGGCGGTCTCTTCCGGTCCGACCGCCTCGCGTGTTCCCAGGCTGGTATTCGCCTCCTCCAGCCATTCGACGAACGCGTCCAGCCGCCGCTGGCCCCATACTGGGTCAATGACGAAGTCAAAGTCACTGATCTCCGCGTAGAGTCGCAGGTCGTCGAGCACCTCGTCCGCCCAGCGATCGTCTCCTGGCCCGGCCGTGCTTCGGGCGACCTTGATGACCTCGACGAGAAGGACGGAGCGAGCCAGATCATACGACCAGAACCACCGGTCGCCGAAGGCGATCGTTGTCGTCTTGCTCATAGACGGTCAGTTTAGAACATTGTTGTCCTGGATCACGATGATCTTGTTTTGGTTTGCGGAGCCGAAACCGGTGAGATCGACCGCCGCGTTATCCGATTTCTGGGAGTGGCGTACGGCCTGGTTGAGGACGCTCGCCCACCGATCCGGACGTCCCAGCAATCGCTGGGATACCGGTTCCAGCTATGGTCGCCATACCTTTTCTTGGCGCTGGTCCATGGTGTCACTGCGGAGGTAGTCGACCCAGTGTTCGTAGGAACCGTGGCTTCCGGTGACAAGGCCGTCCCACTCAGGGGTGACGAAGAAACAGCATGACTCGTCGAACGTGAACTCGACACATTCCAGAATAGCCTCGTCCGGGCAGGAGCGTGGGCCGAGGACATAGCGGATCCTAGTGCAGGTATTGGAATCCCGCCCATCGGCGAGGAACTGGCTTTCCAGACTGGCAGCAGCGAATATCTCTCCCGCGTCACCGTCAAGGAACCCCCGCAATTGGTCCTCTTCGGCCGAGAGGGATCCGGCCAAGCTTAGCTGTACCTGCCCACGGTCATCGGCGCTAGCGATCCGCAGCATCCCTTCCTGGGCAGCGAGGTAGACAGCGGTATTCCAAAGATTGAAATACCCGTTTGTCCACCGATCGACATAGCCAGGCATCAGAATGTCTTCGACCTTGCTTCTCTGCACCCAATCGAATATTCTTTCGATCGACTGGTTTGGCATTTTCGTCCGATCGTCAGTTCGGTGGTTTGGTGATCTGGACGCCGTTTGGGCCACCGGGTGCCGGACCGGTCCTAAGGGCGCCGGTATCGGACTTCGGGGCCTTGTCGCGGTCGGGCGATTGTGATCGTGGTGATCCGGTCGCCCGCGATCTCGAACCGGATGAGTGCCAGCGGGTGGCCGCCAGGAGCGATGACCGCCCCGGCGCGGCCGTTGACGAGCATCGGAACGCTCGCGTGGATGCGATCGATGAAGTTCCTGGTCTCCTGGGCGACGTTCCGTGCCCCTCTGACCTCGGCGGCCGCCCCTCCGGGCAGCACGTCCGGGGCGACCGTGCGGACCACGTCCGGCGCCATCAGCGTGATGAGTGTGTCGATGTCGCCCCCTCGCGCGGCGGCGAGGAAGGCTTCGACGATCCGTGCGTGCTCGGCCGTCTCGATCGGCCCGACCTCCACGTCCGGATTGTGCTCCCGAATTCGGAGCCGCGCGCGACTGGCCTGCTTCTTCGCGTTGGTCGGTGAGGTGCCCAGCACAGTGGCGACCTGCTCGAACGGCGCGCTGAACAGGTCGTGCAACACATAGGCCACCCGTTGCGCGGGCGTGAGCTGGTCGAGCAGCACCAGCAACGCTCGGGAGACGTCCTCGCGGTGGAGGAAATCCTCGTCGGCGGCGATCTGGCCGCTGGGAATGGCGTCGGCGAGCAACGGGAGCTCGCCACGGCGTTCCCGGGCTCGCAACTGGTCGAGGCACAGGCGCGCGGTCACCGTGGTGAACCACCCGTCCGGGTTCTGCACCTCTGTCCGCTTGGCGGCTCGCGTGCGCAGCCAGGCGGCCTGGACGACGTCCTCGGCGTCATGGACCGAGCCCAGCATCCGGTGGGCGAGTGAGAGCAGCCGAGGCCTCGCCGCCTCGAACTCGTCGATCAGTTCCACGTCGAGGTCACCTTTCGTGCGCACGGAACGTCAGGACGGTCGCAACGACGAACACGTGCACGCGGGAGGCTCAACCATGAACGTAGGGATCGTCCTCCTACCGGAGGTCGGCGCCTTCCACGCCAGTATCCCCGAACAGTCCGGCGAGCCAGGAGCCCCCCCGGGGGACTCGCATCTCACCGGCCGG
This sequence comes from Lipingzhangella halophila, assembly GCF_014203805.1. Taxonomy (GTDB): domain Bacteria; phylum Actinomycetota; class Actinomycetes; order Streptosporangiales; family Streptosporangiaceae; genus Lipingzhangella; species Lipingzhangella halophila. The sequence goes on from NZ_JACHJT010000001.1 coordinate 258,282, forward strand.
TACGCCGCCATGACCGGCGCGGTCCTCGAACCCACGCAGACCACCCGGAAGGCAGGCTCGCATTGTTCACCGCTTACGTCGTACTGACCCTGATCGCCGCCGCGACGACGGCCATGTTGGCGGTCCTCGACCTCATCCGCCATCCGATCCCCCTCCGCGCGGCCGAGCAGGTGCGTGTGTCCGCATCCTGGGTACGCCCCATCGGCTGGGTGTTCCTCGCCGCCACGGTCGGCCTGCTCGCCGGCTTCGTCATACCGCCGCTCGGCATCGCCGCCGCCACAGGACTCGTGCTCTTCTTTGTCTGCGCGACCATCGCGCACCTGAGGATCGGCGACTTCCGGATCGGCCCGCCTGCCGGAGTGCTTGTCCTGGCAATCGCGACCCTGGTGGTGACACTCGCGTACCAAGTGGGGTGACGCCGGTACGCTCCCGCGCGGCCGCGCACCCATGACACCTGTCATGGGTGGGTGGCCGCGGAATCCACGGATGGGCGGTGACACCGGGGTCTACGCCCGGGACCGGCCGGGACGCGAGACTTCGGTCATGACTTCGGCACAGCAGATCTCCCCCGCCAGAACGGGCACCGGTATCACCGCCCCGGCCATCAGCGTCCGCGACCTGCGGCAGAGCTACGGCGACTTCGAGGCGGTCCGGGGCGTCTCCTTCGGGGTCGGCCGCGGTGAGCTGTTCGCGCTGCTGGGAACCAACGGCGCCGGCAAGACCACCACCATCGAGACCCTCGAAGGGTTCCGCCGCCCCACATCGGGGGAGGTGCGGGTGTTCGGCACCGACCCGTTCGGGCAACCCGCCAGCCTGCGCGAACGCGTCGACGCCGTGCTGCAGCACAGCGGGGTCTTCGGGGAGCTCACCGTCTCCGAGACCGTGGACCTGTCCCGCGACCTCGCCGCCAACCCGCTCGACCGCGACACCGTTCTGCGCACCATCGGCCTGGCCGACCGCGCGCGGGTCGCCGTACGGCAGCTCTCGGGAGGCCAGAAGCGGCGCCTGGACCTGGGATTGGCGCTGCTGTCCCAGCCCGAGGTGCTGTTCCTGGACGAGCCCACCGCGGGAATGGACCCGGAAGCCCGACGCGCGACCTGGCGGGTGATCGAGGACCTGGTCGCCGGTGGCGTCGCCGTGCTGCTGACCACCCACTACCTGGAGGAGGCGGAACGGCTCGCCGACCGGATCGCGATCATGCACGCCGGTGAGGTCCGGGTGAGCGGCCGGATCCACGAGGTGCTGACCGGGTGGGGCGACCGCATCGGGTTCCGGATCCCCGACGGGTTGCGCCTCGACGACCTGCCCGACCTGTCCGGGGCCGCGGCCGAGGCCGACATCCGTGAGAACGAGCCCTGGGTGAGCTACGTGGTCACCGGCGACGACACTGCCGGGCGCGGCCACCGGGCCATGGCCGAGCTGCTCGACTGGGCGCGGCACAACGACGTGACACTGCAGCGGCTCGAGCTGCGCACCGCCTCCCTTGAGGACGTGTTCCTCTCCGTGGCCGCGCAGGACGGCGTGGCCGAGCTCGCCACCGCCTGACCACCCAGCGCGCCCCGCGCACCGACGACCCCTCGCCGCAGCGACAGGAGCCCCCAATGGTCAGCACGCTCTCTGAAACGGCCGCGCCGCACCAGCAGGCCGGCCGCACCCCGATCAACCCGGTCCGGCAGTTGCTGCGGTTGACCCGCACCGAGCTCACGCTCTTCTACCGGTATCGGATGGCGCTGTACATCGCCATCTTCCCGCTGTTGTTCGCCTTCATCGGCGTCATGATGGAGGGTACGGACGTCCTGCCGGACGTCGACACCGCTGTGCACTACATCGCCGGCACCCTCGCGCTCGTCGCCATGATCGTGGGCATCCTGCATGTCTCCAACGTCTACGCCGCGCGGCGCGAGCAGCTAGTCCTGAAACGTTTCCGCGCCAGCGGGGTGACGCCGTTCGCGCTGTTCGGCGCGTCGACCCTGGCCGTCCTAGCCGTGGTGGGGCTGCTCACCGTGGTCATCGGCGCGCTGCTGGCGGGGCGCTACGGCGTGTGGCCGGCGGATCCGGTCCTGGTGGTGCTGCCGCTCGTGCTGCTCACCGTGATGATGGGACTCGTGGGCGCCGCGTTCACCCGGTTCACCCGCAACGCCGAGAGCGCCCAGCTCATGGCGATGCTGCCGTTCATGTCCCTCTACGCCGCCAGCGGGCTGATGGTGCCGCTGGAATCGATGCCGGACCGGGTCGCCGACGCCCTGCGCCTGCTGCCGATGGCCCCCGCCGTGGAGCTGGTCCAGTCCGGGTACCTGGGTTACGACCTCACCGGTGGCCTGGATGAGGCGAGCGCGGCGACCGGGCTGGAGCTGTGGGTCGCGGCGGCGCCCTCTCTCGGCCTGTTGCTGGTGTGGCTGGCGGTTTCGGTCTATACGCTCCGCTACTTCCGCTGGGACCCGCGCCAGGTGAGCTGAGCCGCCCGGCGCTCCAGGCTCCGCCGTCGTGGTCAAGGGGGCACGCGACCGCGGCGGCGGGCAGGGGGCGGGCCGGTCGGACGGGGCCGGCCCGCCCGCACCTGGCTAGGCTTTGCTCCGAGACGATGAGAAGGAGCGCATGGTGGCTGTCTTCGCGCCCGCGCCGTCCGATGGTGCGAACCCGGCGGACCGGTTCGGCAGGCGTCTGGTCCTCGCCCGCAGGGTGGTTCTCGCGTCGGTCGCCCTGGCGCAGCCCGGATGCGTTCTCGCGGCGCTGGGGGCCGCGGCGCAAGTGTGGTGGCTGGAGTCCGACCTCCCCCCGGTCGCGAGCCGGGCACCGTACCCGTTCGACGTCGTGCTCGCCGCCGTGGGCGTGCTGAGCAGTGTCGTGCTGGCGTTCCTGCTGCTGCGTATCGTGCGCTCCCGGATCGACCGGCCCGAGACGACACTCAACCGCGATGTCGCGCTGTCCATTGTCGTGCTCGGCGGCACGGTGGCTCCCCTCGGTGGGAACAACTGGACCATAGTGGTCGCGATCGCGTGGGCGGCCCCTGTGTGTGTGACCGGGTCCCGGTGGCGTAAGGCCGGGTATCTGCTGGTCTTGCTGCTCGCGACGGTCCCCGCTCCCGTGCTGCTGCACACGCCCGACGGTGGAGCGCCCAGGGTGCTCCTCTTCGCCGGCGTCATGTCCGTAATCGTCCTCGTGACATGCGGGCTGATGTGGTCCGGCTACGCCTCGGTCATCGTGCTGTGGGACATCGTCACCGAGGCTACGGCCGCCCGGGAGGCCCAGGCCCGGCTCGCCGTCAGTGAGGAGCGCCTGCGGTTCGCCCGCGACATGCACGACCTGCTCGGGCACAGCCTCTCTGGGATGGCGGTGCGCAGTGAGCTGGCGTCCCGACTGGCCGAGCCCGACCCGCAACGGGCCGCGCGGGAGATGGCCACGGTGCAGCAGCTCGCCAGGGACGCGCTGCGCGAGGTTCGCAACGCCGTCAGCGGCTACCGCGACGTGGACCTCGACGCCGAGATCGCCAGCGTGCGCGCCGTGCTCTCCGCCGCCGGCGTGCGGTGCGCGGTGACCGCCGAGACCAGAAGCGCCCCCGTACCCGCCGAACAGCGCACCCTGGCCGCCTGGCTGGTGCGTGAGGCCGCGACCAACGTGCTGCGGCACAGCTCGGCGACACGCTGCGCGGTCACCCTGCGGCGCGAGGAGCGGACTCTGGTGGCGGAGGTGTACAACGACGGCGTACGCGGTGCCGGTCAGAGCCCGGTGCGCTTCGGCAACGGCCTGACCGGACTGGCCGAGCGCGCGGCGGCCGCCGGCGGCACCCTCACGGCGAGCGCGAGCGGCGCCAACGGGTTTCTGGTGCGGGCGGTCCTGCCCGTCCAGGATGGCGCGGACAGCAGCGACGCGCCTCCCTCCGGCAGCGAATGGGCCGCGAACCCGAGCGGTGCGGAGGTGGTCCGGTGATCCGCGTGGTGCTGGCCGACGACGAGCACCTCGTGCGGGGTGCGATCGCGGCCCTGCTCGGCCTCGAAAGCGACCTGCGGGTGATCGCCGAGATAGGCCGGGGCGACGCGGTGGTGGACGCGGTGCGCGCGAACTCCGCGGACATCGCCGTGCTGGACATCGAGATGCCCGGCGCCGGCGGTCTGGAGGTGGCGGGCCGGCTGCGGGACGCCGCGCCGGGGTGCGGCGTGCTCATCCTGACGAGCTTCGGCCGCCCCGGGTACCTGCGCCGTGCCATCGCGGCCGGCGCCCGCGGCTTCCTGGCCAAGGACGCTCCTGTGGACCAGCTCGCCGGCGCGATCCGCAAGGTGCACGAGGGGGGCCGCTACATCGACACGGACCTGGCGGCGGCCGCCATGGCCGCCGGGGAGAGCCCTCTGACCGGCCGCGAGGCCGATGTGCTGCGCGCCGCCGCGGACGGCCTGGATGTCGGCGCGATCGCCCGGACCCTGCATCTGACCGAGGGCACGGTCCGCAACTACCTGTCCGGCGCGATGGCCAAGACCGGCACCGGCAACCGGTTGGCCGCCATCCACACCGCCCGGGACATGGGGTGGCTCTGACCGGTCTGCCAGTAGTACTTCGTCCCGTGCCGCTCGCCCACCGTGCGCGCGCCTGGCAGAGCGGCGAGGGTGCCGCGGGGACCGGGGCGGATGGTCCGGAAGGCGCACATCGCTGCGCTGGGTACGTGGTGCCGCCTCCGACGAGGGCAGCGAGGACGGTGGGTGGGCCAGCCCGCGATAGTCGGTGCGGGTGCCCGATGGTTGCGCGCCCAACGAGGGCAGCGACGGCGGTGGTATCCGGGGGGTGTTCCGCGCGCCCGCTATGTCTGGTCTGTGGAAAATCTGTGCGTCGATCTTGAGGATTCCGTGCCTTCAAGCCGCTATGAAGGAACGGAATCCTCAAGATCGACGCAGAAACCGGACGTAGCGGACATGTGAGGGCGGGTAGCAGAGGTCCCGAACCCCGTGCCGGGCGAAACCAGGCAGCTCCCCGGAACCCTGCGTCGTTGTCGCCGCCCTCGTCGGATGCGCCACCACCGGGCACCCGAAACGATCTCCGCGGGCTGGCCCACCCGCTGTTCAAGGAACCGAATGCTCAAGGTCGGCGCACACTGGGCGCTGGTTGTTTGGCTCCTGGGGATCGCGGGGTAGCACGTCCCTACGTCTCCATACGGGGGATCGGCGCACGGCCGGGAGACGTTGGGGGGATCGCTTGCCGTGGTTATTGGTGTGTCCCGCACAACTGTTTCCGTCTCATGGCTCCCGAGGCGGCCACCGTCGGTAGAGCCACCCCCGCACCGCCGAGAGGTGTTCCTCTGCGGTGACCCCCCGCGAACGCGCCGGCTCTAGGCCGGCGCCCGCGCGGCGCGACCACCCCCCACCCCCTAAGGCCCAACGGGCCCGGGACGCGCGGGCCGGTACCGATGCGAAAGGAGGGCACAGCCGCACGCGAGTGGTGCGTCGAGAGGCTTAGGGGGACGTCGGGTGATTCTGGTCCTCGTGCTGGCCGCGCTGGTTGTCACCGCGGCGCTGGCCCCGTTCCTCGAACGCTGGCTAGGGCGGGACGCCGGATGGCCGCTCGCGGCGGTGTTCCTGGTCCTGGCGGGTTTCGTGGCGGCGGCCGGGTCAGGGGTGGTGCACCACCGGCCGGTCATCGTGCAGTGGTCGTGGCTTCCAAGCCTCGACGCCGTCTTCGCGCTCCGCCTCGACGGCCTCTCGCTACTGTTCGCGCTGCTGATCCTGGGTGTGGGCGCCCTGATCATGGCGTACTGCACGCGGTACTTCGGCCACGGCGCGCACGCGGGGGTCTATCTGCTGCTGACCCTGTTCGCCGCGTCGATGCTGGGCCTGGTCCTCGCCGACGACCTGGTGCTGCTGTTCCTGTTCTGGGAGCTCACGTCGGTCTGCTCGTTCTTCCTCATCGGGAACGCCGGTCTGGCGGCCGCGGCCCCCGCACGACGGGCCTTGCTGGTCACCGTGCTGGGCGGGCTCGGGCTGCTCGCGGTGGTTGTCCTGGTCGCCGTCACCGCCGGAACCTCCCAGATCAGCGTGATCCTGCGGGAGATCGACTGGGCCGGAAACCCCGGCTTCACGGCGCTGGTGGCGCTGCTGCTCGTGGTCGCCGGCTTCACCAAGTCGGCGCAGGTCCCGTTCCACTTCTGGCTGCCCGACGCCATGGCGGCCAGCACCCCGGTGAGTGCCTACCTGCACGCCGCGACGATGGTGAAGGCCGGGGTCTACCTCTTCATGCGCTTCTCCCCGGCCTTCGCGGGCGAGCTGGTGTGGACAGTCCCGCTCGTCGGGGTCGGGCTGCTGACCGCCATCGTCGGCGCGTTCCTCGCTCTCAAGCAGCACGACCTCAAGGCGCTGCTGGCCTACTCCACGGTCAGCCAGCTCGGCTTCCTCACCGCGCTGGTCGGCATCGGCACCCCGGAGGCTCTCGGCGCCGCCGCTTTGCACACGATCGCGCACGCGCTCTTCAAGGCGACGTTGTTCATGCTTGTCGGCATCATCGACCGCGAGGCCGGCAGCCGGGACGTGCGCAAGCTGGGCGGGATGTGGCGGGTCATGCCGGTCACGGCCACCCTGATGGGTCTGGCGGCGATGTCGCTCGCCGGTATCCCGCCGGCGCTCGGGTTCGTCAGCAAGGAGAAGATATACGCCGCCTTCATCGGTTTCCACGGACCCGAGTGGGTGGGCTGGGCCCTGGCCGGGCTGGCGGTCGGCGCCGCCGTCCTCACCTTCGCCTACGGGGTGCGCCTGCTGTACGGCGCGTTCGGCGGACCTACCGTGCAGCGCCGGCTCACCGAGCCGTCCTGGCCGTTCCGGATCCCGGCCGCGATCACCGCCCTGCTCGGCATCGCCCTGGGGATCGCCGTCTCGACCCTCACCCCGCTGGTCGAGCAGGTGGTCCTGGACACCCGGCTCGTCCAGGGCGACCCCCACCTGGAGCTGTGGCCGGGTCTCTCGCCCGAACTGTTGATGTCGGCGCTGACCATCGCGATCGGGCTGTCGCTGTTCTGGGCCCGCGGTCCGGTGGACCGGTGGCTGCAGCGGCGCCGGTTGCCGTTCAGCGGGGTGAGCGTCTTCGAGTGGTGCCACGGGGCGCTGGTGCGGATCGGAAGCGGTGTGGGCGCGCCCAGCCGCGGCCTCTCTCCGATCGTCCAGGTGCCGCCGATCCTGCTGAGCCTGCTCGTCCTGGGCGCGGCCGGCCTGTGGTGGGGTGTCCCGCTCGCGCAGCGCCTGCCGGGTTCCTCCCAGCCCGAGGACTGGACCGTCGTCGCCGTCCTGGCGGCGGCTGTGCTGGCGATCGCGGTCACCTCGTCCCGTGTCGGCGCGATCGGTCTGCTCGGTGTCATCGGGTTCGTCGTGGCGGTGTGGTTCCTGATGCTCGGTGCGCCCGATCTCGCGATGACCCAGATGCTGATCGAGTTCCTCACCGTAGCGGTGGCGGTCCTCGCGTTGAGCCGGCTCCCCGCGCGGTTCCACCCGAGCGGGTGGCTGCGGGCCGGGGTGTCCGCGGGCGTCGCTCTCGCGGCGGGAGCGGCCGCCACCGCGCTCGCCCTGGCGTTCACCGGCCGGCGCGGACCGTCGGAGATCCGCGACTACTACCTGGGCGCGTCGAAGGAGGAAACCGGCGGCACGAATGTTGTCAACACCATCCTCGTCGACTTCCGCGCGCTCGACACGCTGGGCGAGGTCACCGTCCTCGTGGCCGTCGCGATCGGGATCGCGGCCCTCGCGCAGAGCACGCCCCTGCTTCCGGGCCGGCTGCGGTCCACCAAGCTGCCGCGGTCCAGCCCGATCGAGAACCGGGCCGACAACGCCATCGTCCTCACGATCTTCGGGCGGATACTCGCTCCCGTGATCGTCGTGCTCTCCCTCTATCTCCTGTTCCGGGGGCACAACGCGCCGGGCGGCGGGTTCATCGCGGCTCTCGTCGCCGGGGCCGGCCTCGCCCTGGCCTACGTTTCCGCGCCGCATCCGGACCACGCGTCGCGCAACTGGCCCTCGGTCGGCCTCGTCGGTGCGGGCCTGGCGATCGCGGTGGCCGACGGCGCTCTGGGGCTCGCCGGCGGCTCCTTCCTGCACCCCTTCCACGGCGAGGTGGAGGTGCTGGGCGTGACCCTCAAGGGCAGTACGTCGCTGATCTTCGACGTCGGGGTGTACCTCATCGTCGTGGGGCTGGTCGTTACGGCGCTGCGCCGCCTGGGGCATGGTCTCTCGGCCGACCTGGCGCGCGGCGGCCCGAGCACGCCCTACGGGGAGGAAAGCGGGAACTCCGCCGGGCCGGGGGTGCCGGAGTACGGGGACGCCGGGTACGAGGACGCGGGGCGCGCCAGCGAAGAGGCGAACCGGAACGGAGGAACCCAATGACCGTGGCCCTTGGCATCGGCATCCTCGTCACCGGGGGTGTCTACCTGCTTCTGCAACGCGGGCTCGTGCGTGTCATCTTCGGATTCGTGCTCCTCGGGCACGCCGCGAACCTGCTGCTGCTGTCCTCCGGGGGGACGTGGCTCCGGGAGGCGGCGATCGTCGGGACCGCCGACCCGGAACGGATGGCCGACCCGCTTCCGCAGGCGTTCGTGCTGACGGCGATCGTCATCACGTTCGGCGTCACCGTGTACCTGCTTGCCCTCGCCGGGTCGGAGCACGGCAGCGACGACGACACTGAGCGGTCGCGGTGACCGGCGCCCTGCTCCCGCTGACTGTCGCGGTCCCGCTGCTGGCCGCGGCGGTGCTCGCCATGGTCCGAGGTACCCGGTTCCCGCGGCGCGCCATGCTCGTCGCGGTGCTGATCGCGCTCCTGGCCGGCAACGCGAGCTTGGCCGGAGTGGTACGCGACGGGCGGGTGCTCGCGCACGACGTCGGGTCGTGGCCGGGCGGAATCGCGATCTCGTTCGCGGTCGACCTGTTCAGCGCACTCATGCTGACCGCGACGGCGTTGGTGACCCTGGTCTGTGTCGCGTTCGCGGCGGCCACCGATGTCGGGCGGAACCGGTTCTTCGGCCCGCTGGTCCTCGTGCTGTACGGGGGTGTCTGCGGTGCGTTGCTCACCGCCGACCTGTTCAACCTGTTCGTGTTCGTCGAGGTGATGCTGGCGCCGTCGTACGTGCTGATCAGTGTGTTCGGGCGCAGCTCGCGGATCGCGGCGGGGCGGCTGTACGCCGTGGTCAACCTGCTGGGGTCCACCGTGCTGCTCATCGGGATCGCCGCGGTATACGGACTGGCGGGGACGGTGAACCTCGGTGACCTCGCCGGATCGGGCCGGGAGAGTCCAGCCATGGCGGTGGCCGCCGGCGTCGTGCTGATCGCCTTTCTTGTGAAGGCCGCGGCCTTCCCGGTGTACGGCTGGCTGCCGAACACCTACCCGAACACCTCTCCGGCCGTCGCGGCGCTGTTCTCGGGCCTGCACACCAAGGTCGCCGTCTACGCCGTCTACCGGATCTACGCTGTTGTCTACGACGGCGACCCGCGCTACCTCGTCGTGCTGGTGACCATCGCCACCATCACCATGGCCGTCGGGGTACTCGGTGCGGTCGGCGAGTCCACAACGGGCACGATCCTGATCTTCAACATGGTCAGCGGCATCGGCTACGTCCTCCTCGGGGTGGCGCTGTTCGGCCCGATGGGGATCACCGCGGGGATGTTCTACCTGGTGCACCACATGGTGGTAATGGCCTCCCTGCTGTTGTCGACCGGAGCCGTACTGGTGACCTACGGCAGCCAGTACCTCGAAGAACTCGGCGGGGTGGCCCGGCGCGAGCCCCTGTTGGCCGCGGCGTTCCTCGGCGCGGCGTTCTCGCTGGCCGGTGTGCCGCCGTTCTCCGGGTTCGTGGCGAAGTTCGCCGTCATTCGGGCCGCGGTGGCCGAGGGGCAGTACGTCGCCGCGGCGACGGCGCTCGTGGTGGGGTTCGTGGCGCTCGTGTCGGTGCTGAAGATCTGGCACTGGGTGTTCTGGGGGCGGATGCCCAAGGAGGGCGCACAGCGGCACCGGTCGATGTCGCTCGCCGAGATGCCGCGGGTGCGGCCCGTGCTCATCGTGCCCGCGCTGCTGCTGACGCTGATCTCGCTGGGAATGGGCCCTGGTGCCGAACCCGTGCTGGCCATGACCGAGCAGGCAGCGCAGGGACTGGTCGACACCGCGACGTATGTGGAGGAGGTGGCCGGCCAATGAGCGGTGTGCTGCCACTGCTGACCGGCTCGGTGCGTTGGCTGGGCCGGCTCGCCGGGTTCGCGCTCTACTTCGGATGGGAGCTGGTCCTCGCGAACGCGACGGTGGCCTGGGAGGTCGCCACGCCGGGCTCCGCGCTGGCGCCGGGCATCACCGAGGTGCCGCTGCGCTGCCGCACTGACCTGGAGATCGTCACGATGTCCAACCTGATCACCCTCACACCGGGAACCCTGACCCTGGCGATCAGGCGGGACCCGCCCACGCTCTACGTGCACGCCTCGCACGCCGGCGACCCGGACTCCTTCCGGGAGACGCTCGACGAGCTGGAGTGCCGGATCCTCGACGTGCTGCGCTTCGAAGGACGGCCGGACGAGCCGCCGGCCTGGCGGTCCACCCCGGCGCGCAACCCGAACACCAGAGAGGAGGGAGGCGCCCCATGACGCTGGTCGACCTGGCGCTGGCCGTACTCGGCGCGGTGTTCATCATGGGAGTCATCCGGCTCGTCCGCGGTCCGACCGCGGCCGACAGAGCCATCGCGGCCGACCTGTGCTTCTTCGTCTTCATTGGTGCCGCGGCCCTGGTCGGCCTGCGGGTCGGCAGCACATGGGTGTTCGACGTCGTGCTCGCGGGCACGCTCACGGCCTTCATCTCCACGGTCTGGCTGGCGCGGCTCGTGGGCGGCGCGGAAGGAAGCTGACATGTGGGGGATCGCGGGTGGCGTACTGATCGCGATCGGGGTGGCGCTCACTCTGCTCGCCGGGATCGGGCTGCTGCGGCTGCCCGACGCCTACAACCGGATGAACGCTGTCTCCAAGGCCGCGAGCCTCGGGGTCGCCTGCACACTGGTGGGGACCGTGCTGCTGATGCCCGATGTGGCGGCGGCTGTCAAGACGGTCGTGGCCATAGCACTGCAGTTCATCACCGCCGCGGTGGGAAGTTACGCGCTCGCCCGGGCCGCGTATCGAACAGGGGTGCCGCTGGCGCAGGTCACCCGGTTCGACGAGCTGTCCGAGCGCTCCAGGCGCGGCGGTTGAGGATCGCGGGGCCGCACCGCGCGGCGAGACCCCGTGCACCCCTTGGGCGGCGAGGGTGACGTGGCGGTGCGTGGGCCCTGATCTCGCGGACGGCCGTGAGCGCGGCCCCGAACCGCGGGGCGGACACGGAAGCGGGCGCTGAGCTTCTCGCTGGGGATTCTCAGGAGCTGGGCGGGGTCACCAGGCCGGATTCGTAGGCGAGGACCACGAGTTGGGCGCGGTCGCGGGCGTGCAGCTTGGTCATGGCCCGGTTGATGTGGGTTTTCGCGGTCAGCGGGCTGATCACCATGTGGTCGGCGACCTGGTCGTTGGACAGGCCCTGCGCGACCAGGGCGACGGCCTCGCGCTCGCGGGTGGTCAGTTCTTCCAACCCCGTGCCGGTGCCGGTGTTGAGCGGCTGGGTTACGTACCGGTCGATCAGCCGGCGGGTGATCGACGGTGCCAGCAGGGCGTCGCCGCGCGCGGCGACGCGTACGGAGTGGAGGAAGTCCTCCGGCTGGACGTCCTTGACGAGGAATCCGGCCGCGCCGGCGCGCAGCGCGTTGAAGACGTATTCGTCCAAGCCGTAGTTGGTCAGGATGACGACGTGCACCCCGGCCAGTGCCGGGTCCGCGGCGATGCGCCGTGTTGCCTCGATGCCGTCGATGACCGGCATCTGAATGTCGATGAGCGCGATATCGGGCAGGTGTTCCCTGGCCAGTGCCAGGCCTTCGTCCCCGTCGGCGGCCTCGGCCACCACTTCGATGCCGTCCTCGGTGTCAAGGAGCGCGCGGAACCCGCTGCGAATGAGCGGCTGGTCGTCGACCAGCAGGACACGGATCATGGCGTTCGGTCCACGGGAAGTTCGGCGTGTACGGAGAAGCCACCCTCGCTGCGCGGTGCCGCCCGCAGGCGACCGCCGAGGGCGGTGACTCGTTCGCGCATCCCAAGCAGCCCGACGCCGGGCACCGGGTCGGTGTCCGGCGCGGCCCCGCCGTCGTCATCGACCCGTATTACCAGGGCGTCGGGACGGTAGTCGATCCAGACCGACGCGGTCGCGGCGGCGGCGTGGCGGGCGATGTTGGTCAGCGACTCCTGAACGATCCGGTAGGCGGTGCGGTCCACCGCGGCCGGCACGGCATGTCGTTGTCCCCCGATTGTCAGCTTCGCGTCCAGGCCGGTCGTCTGAGCCCGTTCCACCAGGGTCGGGACGTGGTCGAGCCCATACGGCGGGTTCGTTCCGTCGTCGCGCAGCGCCTCCAGGGTCGCCCGCAGTTCCCGGGCCGCCTCACGACCGGCCTCCCGGATCGCCAGCAGGGCCTCCGGAACCTGTTCGCCCCGCTTGCGGGCCACGTGGACGGTGACTTCGGCCTGCACCTTGATGACGGAGATCTGGTGGGTGAGCGAATCGTGCAGCTCCCGCGCGATGTGCAGCCGCTCCTCATTGGCGCGGTGCCGCGCGGCTTCCTCCCGGGTGCGCTCCGCTTCGTCCGCCCGCTGCTCGGCCTGCCGCAGCGCTTCCCCCGCGGCGCCGGCGGCGATCAGCCAGGCCACTTCGAGGGCGCCTCGGGCCTGCGCGAACGCCTCGCCCGTGTCGTGCAGGCCCGAGGCCATGGCGGCGAGCGGGAGGGCGGCCAGCAGGGTCACGCTCGCCGCCACCGTGACGATGCGGTGCCCCGCCCGCACGGCGGCGTACACCGCGAACAGAAACGCGACGGCAGGCATGTCGAAACCGGCCGCCTGGTAGCCCACCGCGCACAGCCCGGTGACGGCCAGGACGGGAACCGGCGCGCGGCGGCGCGCGATCAGCGCCAGGCCGCTAGCCGTCAGCAGCGCGTAGCCGAGCAGGTCGAGGTTCGCGGCGGAGTGCTCCCCTGACAGTCCGGTGACCAGCAATATCGCCGCCACGCAGCCGGCGATCGCCCAGTCTCTGGCACCGGCCCGGACACCGGGCCGTCCCGTACTCATGTGTGCACCTTAGCCGGATGTGCGCGCGGGCGACTCCCGCGCGCGGATGATCGGCCGACTACCGCGCACGCAGTACCTTCGCGGCCTCTGCGGCATCGGCGGCAGTACGCATTGCCCGCATCCGCTGGACGACCGGCGCCGGGTCCGGCGGAGATGATCGGGCGACATCCAGTCGTAGGAGAAGGAGCACCTCATGTCAGTCCGATTCATGCTTGCCGCGGCCGGAGCCGTCCTGATCGGAGGTTTCGGGTTCGCCGCGCCGGAGGCCGCGCACGCCTCGGTCCAGCCGGCGGCCGCCAGTGTTTACGCCATGAGCGCCGGGCGGATCGGGGCCATCGTGGCCGCTCTGGCGGGGTTGGTCGGTGTGGTCATCGGCGGGCTGGCGCTGGCCCGCTCCGCCGGTCGTATCGGCACCGGCGACGGGCGGCGCGGGGCCCTGGTGGCCCAGGTGATGGGGCTGATCGCCGTGGCACTCGGCGGGCTGGTCATCCTCACCGCCGAGGGCGGCCTCGGCACCGGCAACGGGCTGGGCGGGGGCGTCGTGGCCGTGGTGGTGGGGCTGATCGCCGTGGCGCTCGGTAGGCGGACCCTGTCCCGCTCGCGCCGCGTCGGCTGACCGCGCAGGCGGGTCACAGCAGCCGCAGCACCAGCATCGCCGTGTCGTCGGTGTGCCCGCCCGGCGCGAACTCCTCCAGGTCGCGGTCGATGCGGCTGATGACGGCCTGCGCGGTCAGGCCGGAGCAGCCGGAGAAGATGCGCTGCAGACCCTCGTCACCGAGCATGTCGTCACCGGAGCGGCGTTCGGTCACCCCGTCAGTGACCGCGAGAAGGACGTCGCCGGGCGTGGCCTCCACGGTCTCGGTGTAGAACCCGACGTCCTCGAACGCGCCAAGCAGCGGCTGGGAGGTGCCCACCGTGGTCACCTCGCCGACCCGGTTCAGCCGGAGCGGCAGCGGGTGTCCGGCCGACACCAGCCGGATGCGCATTCCCTCGCCGGGTTTGCCGATCGGGCTCATCTCCCCGTACAGCATCGTCAGGAACCGCGTCGAGGTGTTCTCGTCGAGGATCGCCAGGTTCAGCCGGTCCATGATGTGCGCTGGTGAGAAGCCCTCCCGGGCGAGTGCCCGCAGCGTGTGCCGCGCCAGGCCGGTGACGGCGGCCGCCGCGGGCCCGGTGCCGCAGACGTCGCCGATCGCGAAGCACCAGCGGCCGTCGGTGGCGAACACATCGTAGAAATCGCCGCCGACCACGGTGCGCTCGTCGGCCGAGCGGTAGAACACCGCGTGGTCCACGCCCGGGATGTTCGGCTCCTTCTCCTTCGCCGGGAGCAGGCTCCGCTGCAGCGCCTCGCTCATCGATGTCTGGCCCGCGTACAGGCGGGCGTTCTCCATCGCTGAGGAAACGCGGTGCGCGAGGTCGTCGGCGACGTCCACGTCCTCGCGGGTGAACTCGTCGTCGGGGTCCTTGCCCAGGGAGAGCCGGCCGAGGGTCTGGCCGTGCGCGACCAGCGGAATGCTGATGGCCGGCCCCTCGGCCAGCTCCAGCGGCAGCTCGTCGTTGAGTCCGGCGGTGATGAGCTGGCCCCGGGACCACAGCGGGCGCGGTTCGCGCTGCTCGGGCGGTGGCAGCGCTGCCAGCAGGGTCTGCAGGATGTCGTTGTAGTTCTCGTTGCGGTGCATCGTGTGGGTCAGCTTGGAGACGCCCAGCTCCGTGGTGGTGTGCACAGCGCACCAACTACCGAGGCGCGACGTCGCGAGCTGCGCGGCCAGCGCCGCGGTCATCTGCTCGTCGAGTGTTCCGGTGAGCAGGTCGCTGGCCTCGGCGAGGAAGCTCAGCGACGCGCGGCGCGCCAGCTCCACCTCGGCCAGCCGGGCGCGCTCCATGGGCAGGGCCATGCGGTCGGCGCCCTCCTGGAGCCGCCGCGCCGCGGTGTTCCCGAAGTGCCGGATGCGGCGCGAGGCGACGCCGATCAGACCGGTGATCCGCCCCTCCACGATGAGCGGCGCCGTCACCAGCGAGCGCATGCCGGCCTTGGCGAGGCGGCCACGGTGCGCCCGGGCGATCATCAGGTCGTCGTTGATCACCGGACCCGGTTCGGGAGCCGCCGACGGGAAGGTCTCCTCGGTGCGGCTCCGAAACGGCCGCCACGGGCCGCTCGACAACCCGGTGGCCGTCCGCACCTCCCATTCGGTCTCGTCGGTAGTGGCCAGCGCGATGTAGGCGGCGTCCCCGCCCAACGCGGAGCGCGCGTACTCGACGGTGCGGTCGAGCAGCTCGGGAAGCGGGAGCCGGGCACTGAGCGCGGCGTCGAGCGACGCCCAGGGGTTGGGGCGCGCCGGGCGGCGGCGGTGTGGACGAACGGGGTCCGGCGGGGAGAGGGCGGTCCGTGTGGTGTCGCCGTTCTCGGGCTTCTCGTCCTCGACCCGGAACCAGACAGCCTTGTCCTCCTTGCTGTAGCTGACACCCCAACTAGAGGCGATCGCCGCCGCCAGCGCGAGGCCGAGGCCGCCGTCGCGCCCGTTTTCGCCCTGCGTGGACGCGTCCACCGTCAGCGGCCCGACCCGCGGCACAGCGCGCTCCGGGGTCCGGTCGGCGACGACCACCTCGACGGCGTCCGGTAGCCGCCGTACCGTGAGCTCGAGCGTGCTCTCCGCGTGGACCACCGCGTTCGTAACCAGCTCGCTGACGAGCAGGATGATGTCGTCCGAGGAGTGCTCGATCCCCCAGTCCTGCAGCTTCTCCCGGACGAACACACGCGCCTCGCCCGCGGTCTCGGGAGCGGGCGAGAATTCCCGGTGGGAGACCTTCATCGTGTCATCTGGCATTGTGCAGCCGTACGGATTCCTTCGGCTCGAATAGGGCGGATGGGCACTGTGTCGTTACTACGATTGGCCCATACCCCTGTCAGGTCGTCGTGTGCTGGCCCGGCGGTGAAGTAACGGTCGCATCCCATATGCACAGCGGGGACAACGCAGTCATGATGTCAGAACGTCCGTGTAGTTGAGCAGCCAGCCGATTGATCCAATGCACCGCGGTCTGTCCGGCGCGGCCACCGAGCGACACAGTACGGTCAAGGTGGCCGCGGTGGAGACCAAGCCGAGGTGAGATACCCCGCACCCCAGCGGAGCGGTATATCCCCTGATCCCGGTGGACGGGGTTACCGGCGTTCGAGATGCGGAGGAGGGGACCCATGCCCGAAGCGACCCGAGAGTCGGCGTCGGAAGCACGGATGGACGAGCTTCTCGATGCCCTGTACAGAATGCGCGATGGCGACTTCAGCGTACGGTTGAGCACGCCGGACGGCGGAGCGCACGACGAGATCGCCACTGTGTTCAACGAGGTCCTGGACCACTGCGACCAGCTCAGTAGCGAGCTGCAGCGCGTGGGCGGCGTGGTGAGCAGCCAGGGCAGGCTCGACGAGCGGATCTCCATCAGCCCCGCCCGGGGCGCGTGGAGCACGAGCGTGCAGGCGCTGAACCAGTTGCTCGACGAGGTCAACGAGCCAGTGACCGAGGTCGCGCAGATCCTCGACTCCGTCGCCGGCGGCGACCTGTCCCAACGGGTCGACCTCAGCAGCCGGCACGGCGAGCTCCAGGGCGACCTACTGAGGCTGGCCACCTCGGTGAACCGGATGGCGGACCAGATGCACGGGTTCACCAACGAGGTCACCCGGGTGGCCCGCGAGGTGGGCACCGAGGGCAAGCTGGGCGGCAGCGCCCGGGTCGAGGGTGTCTCCGGCGCCTGGCGCGACGTCACCGAGTCGGTCAACCAGATGGCGTCCCGGCTCACCGCGCAGGTGCGCGACATCTCGGAGGTCACCTTCGGAGTGTCCCGGGGTGACCTGGGGCGCAAGGTGACGGTGGACGTGCAGGGCGAGATGCTGGAGCTGAAGGAAACCGTGAACACCATGGTGGACCAGCTCTCGACATTCGCTGACGAGGTCACGCGGGTGGCCCGCGAGGTGGGCACCGAGGGCAAGCTGGGCGGCCGCGCCAATGTCAAGGGCGTCTCGGGCATCTGGAAGGACCTCACGGACAACGTCAACTCCATGGCGGACAACCTCACCAACCAGGTGCGTGACATTTCCCAGGTCACCACCGCCGTCGCCCGGGGTGACCTGGGGCGCAAGGTGACGGTGGACGTGCAGGGCGAGATGCTGCAGTTGAAGGAAACCGTGAACACCATGGTCGATCAGCTCGACTCGTTCGCTGACGAGGTCACGCGGGTGGCCCGCGAGGTCGGCTCCGAGGGCAAGCTGGGCGGCCGCGCCAACGTCAAAGGCGTGTCGGGCATCTGGAAGGACCTGACCGACAACGTCAACTCCATGGCCAACAGCCTGACCTACCAGGTACGCAACATCTCCCAGGTCACCACCGCCGTCGCCAAGGGCGACCTCACCAAGAAGATCACGGTCGACGCGCAGGGGGAGATGCTCCAGCTCAAGGACACCGTCAACACGATGGTGGACCAGTTGGAGTCGTTCGCCGACGAGGTCACCCGGATGGCGCGCGAGGTGGGCACCGAAGGCAAACTCGGCGGCCAGGCACACGTCCGTGACGTCTCCGGAGTGTGGAAGGACCTCACGGACAACGTCAACTCCATGGCCAACAACCTCACGCACCAGGTGCGGCAGATCTCCATCGTCACCCGCGCCGTGGCGCGCGGCGACCTCACCAAGAAGGTGACGGTCAACGCCAAGGGCGAGATCCTGGAACTGAAGGACACCATCAACGTGATGGTCGACCAGCTCTCCGCCTTCGCTGACGAGGTCACGCGGGTGGCCAGGGAAGTGGGTACCGAGGGCGAGCTGGGCGGCCGCGCCAACGTCAAGGGCGTCTCGGGCATCTGGAAGGACCTCACCGAGAACGTCAACTCGATGTCGCACAACCTCACCAGCCAGGTGCGCAACATCTCCCAGGTCACCACCGCCGTGGCCAATGGTGACCTGACCAAGAAGATCACCGTTGACGTCCAGGGTGAGATGCTGGAGCTCAAGGACACCGTCAACACGATGGTCGACCAGCTTTCGGCGTTCGCCATCCAGGTGACCAGGGTCGCCCACGAGGTCGGCAGCGAGGGCCAACTCGGCGGGCAGGCCAAGGTCGACGGCGTCTCCGGCACCTGGAAGCAGCTCACCGACAGCGTGAACGAGCTGGCCGGGAACCTCACAACCCAGGTCCGCGCCATCGCCGAGGTGGCCAGCGCGGTCACCCGGGGCGACCTGACGCAGAACATCCAGGTCGACGCCCGCGGGGAGATGCAGCAGCTCAAGGACAACATCAACCTGATGGTGAGCAACCTGCGCGAGACCACGGCGGCGCAGCGCGACGAGGACTGGCTGAAGAGCAACCTCGCCCGGATCTCCGGGCTCATCCAGGGCCACCGCGACCTCAACGAGCTGGCCCGCTTGATCATGACCGAGGTGACTCCGCTGGTCGAGGCGCAGCACGGAGCCTGCTACCTGCCCGAGGAGAAGGGCGAGGAGGAGTCGTTCCGGCTCTACGCCGGCTTCGGTTTCCAGCCCAACGAGCCGCGGCGCCGCGTGCGGGCCGGCACCGGACTGGCCGGCGAGGTCATCGCGCAGAAGAAGGAAATGATCATCACCAACGTGCCCTCCGACTACGTGCGGATCGAGTCGGGGCTGGGCGAGGCGCCGCCGCTGACCCTGGCCATCCTGCCGATCATCTCGGAGGGCCGCGCGCTCGGTGTCATCGAGCTGGCGTCCTACAGCGAGTTCCGCGAAGTGCACCTGAACTTCTTGCGCCAGCTCGTGACGCTGATCGGCACCACCATCAACACGATCCTGGCGAACACCCGGACCGAGTACCTGCTGGTGCAGTCCCAGCAGCTCACGACCGCGCTGCAGGAGCGCTCCAACGAGCTGCAGCGCCAGCAGGAGGAGCTGCGGCGCAAGAACGCCGAGCTGCACAGCAAGGCCGGCCAGTTGGCAAGCCAGAACCGCGCGATCGAGCTGCAGAACCGCCAGATCGAACGGGCGCGGCGCTCGCTGGAGGACCGGGCGCACCAACTGCAGGTGTCCTCGAAGTACAAGTCGGAGTTCCTGGCGAACATGTCGCACGAACTGCGTACTCCGCTCAACAGCCTGCTGATCCTGGCGCGGCTGCTGGCCGACAACTCCGAACAGAACCTGACGTCCAAGCAGGTGGAGTTCGCCCAGACGATCCACAAGGCGGGCAGCGACCTGCTGCAGCTCATCGACGAGATCCTGGACCTGTCCAAGGTCGAGGCGGGCCGCGCGGAGGTTCAGCCCACCGATGTGTCGATCGGGCGGCTGGTGGACTACGTCGAGGCGTCGTTCAGGCCCATGACCAGCGAACGCGGGCTGGCGTTCGCCGTCGAGGTGTCTCCGGACATCCCGAACTACCTGCTGACCGACGAGCAGCGGCTGCAGCAGATCCTGCGCAACCTGCTGTCGAACGCGGTGAAGTTCACCACCTCCGGCGAGGTGCGGATGCTCATCGAGCCCGCGTGGGCGCTCGATGAGGCGGACCTCGACATGTTCGGCGAGAACGAGGAAGTCATCGCGTTCTCGGTCACCGACACCGGAATCGGGATCCCCGACGACAAGCTGCAGGTCATCTTCGAGGCGTTCCACCAGGGCGACGGCGGCGCCAGCCGGCGCTTCGGCGGCACCGGTCTGGGCCTGTCCATCAGCCGGAACTTCGCCCAGCTGCTCGGCGGCGAGATCCGGGTGCAGAGTGTCCACGGCGAGGGCAGCACGTTCACCCTGCTGCTGCCGGTGCGGCTGCCCGAGGGAACCACCGACCGTATGGAGGACCCGCTGGAGCCCGTCGCGGGGCTGAACGAGTCGCGCCCGGAGCCGCTCACCGAGGGTGATACGGAGATTCCCGACAGCCCGGCCGAGATCTCGCCGCCGGACGTGCAGGAGGGCATCGTCGGCGAGGAGCCGGAGGACGCCCCACCGGTTCCGGTGCTCAAGGCCGCCGACGAGTCGGTCGAGGGCGTCGACCAGGCCGAGCCGGAAACGCGCGACGATCCCGAACGTGAGGCCGCGTTGAGCGGGAAACGGGTTCTGATCGTCGACGACGACGTCCGCAACGTCTTCGCGCTGACCAGCGCGCTGGAGGCGCACGGCCTGGAGGTCCTCTACGCCGACAACGGGCACGCAGGAATCGAGAAACTCGAGGCCAACGAGGACATTGCCCTGGTATTGATGGACATCATGATGCCGGAACTCGATGGTGACGCGACGACGCGCGCCATTCGTGAGATGCCGCAGTTCGCCGGCATGCCGATCATCTCGCTCACCGCGAAGGCGATGCAGGGCGACCGCGAACGGAGCCTGGAAGCCGGGGCATCGGACTACGTCACCAAGCCGGTGGACCTGGACCATCTCCTGGACGTGATACGTACGTGGCTGGAGCAGGAACCGACCGGCGCAGACATGGACAACCAGCAGGAGCAATGACCGTGCCCCACAAGGCGAACATCCTCCTCGTGGACGACCGCGACGAGAATCTCACGGCCCTGGAGGCGATCCTCACCTCCCTTGATCAGAATCTGGTGCGGGCCAACTCGGGCGAGGCAGCACTCAAGGCCCTCCTCGAAGGGGACTTCGCGGTGATCCTCCTCGACGTCGTCATGCCGGGAATGGACGGGTTCGAGACCGCTGCCCACATCAAGCAGCGCGAGAAGACCAAGGACGTCCCGATCATCTTCCTGACGGGCGCCGGGATCGATCGCCACCAGGTGTTCCGGGGGTACGCGTCCCGGGCGATCGACTACCTGACAAAGCCGTTCGATCCCTGGGTGCTGCGGTCGAAGGTCGAGGTCTTCGTTGACCTGTACCACACCAAGCAGCAGTTGCGGGACCAGTAGCGCATGCTGCGGCGCGACCTCGGTGCGACCTCGGGCGCCCCGACGGTGTCGGTGGCCGGGCAGCTTTCGCAGCGCACCGCGGAGATCAACGCCAACCTCGCGATGCTCCGCGAGCGGGTGGTCACCGACAGCCGCGACAGCGACAGCGAGACCGTCGAGGCGGTCCGCGACCTCGACCGTTCGGTGGCGCAACTGACCACGCTCGTTGAGGCCATCCATGGCCCGGTGTAGGGGGCGCGGCGTCCACCCCGGTGGTGGGCCGCGGCTCCCTCGCGCGCAGGAGGAGCGCTGAGATGACGACGGATCCGCAGCCGCCCGAGGTCTCCTGGGCCCGGAAGCTGATCAGCCCGTCCGGACTGCTCCTGGTGCTGCTCTGCCTGTTCCTGCCGTTCGTCGGGGTGTCGTGCGAGACCGGGCTGGGGACGCTGCGGGTTCAGGCCAGCGGCTGGGACCTGGCAGTGAACGGGCAGCCCTCGGTCAGCGGCTCGGCGGCGTCCTCGGACACGCTGCGCGACCTGGCGGGCTCCTCCGGCTGGTCGGAGGACGAACGCGTCGGCGCCCACATCCTGATGCTCATCGGAATCCTGACCCTCCTCACCGGGCTGGTACTCTGCACCATCCTGCAGTCCGTGCGCGCCCGTGCGCTGGCCGGACTCAGCGCTTCCTGCGGTGCCGCGGCGCTGTTCGCGGTCAACGAGGTCGTCGTGCTCATCGGGCTGGACGACCGGATCGAGGAGCAGGCCGGTTGGGCCGGAAACGAGATCGCGGGCGGCACGCGCTACGGGTTCTGGGTGACGCTGGCCGTACTTCTTGTTATCGCCGGGTACAACCTGGTGGAGCTGCTGCGGGCGCGTCGCCCGGCCGCGCCGGCGAGTGGGCCGCCCCCCGGCCACGGGCCGCTGTACGCACAAGGCCCGAACCCGCCGCCGTGGCCACCTGTCCAGCAGCCCTACCCGTACCCGCAATCCCACCCGGCGCCGCCCTACCCGGGCCAGCCGCCCGGCTCCTATGGAGGCTCGGGCCCATATGGCCAGTACGGCCCGTATGGTCCGTACGGCCCACACGGGCCGCCGCGCGGCTGAGCGCCGTCAGCAGCCCGTGTGCCGGGGTGGCAGGGCCAGGCCGATGTGTTCACCGATCTCCTCGATCAGCCCGAGGTCGGCGAGCCGGAACGTGCCCCGGTTGCTCCGCCGGATCAGCGTCAGTGCGCCGCGCACCCCGCGGCTGCCGCGCAGCGGGACACACAGCAGCGAGCCCGCGCCGAGCGCGCTGAGCAGCGGCGCACCGTCCTGGGCCCGGCCAAGGATGCTCTCGTCCTCGATGAGCTGGTGCAGCACCGACTTTCCGGTGGCCAGGACGTCGCGTGGAACTTCGGAACGTTGCGGATCCAGCGACTCCAGCAGCGTGCCGTGCCGGGGGCCGGCGACTACCGCGCGCCGCGCGCGCTCGGCGTCACTTGGCAGGTCGCAGACGTCCAGGAGCACCCAGTCAGCGTAGGAGTCGGCGAGCAGCCCGGCCGCCTCGTCCAGCGCGAGCGGCTGTCCGGCGCCGCCGGGGCCGGCGCTGCGCAGCAGCAGCCGGGTCATCCGTGTCAGGACGTCGAGCCGGCGCGCCGCAAGAACGACGACCTGGTCCTCCACCTCGGGTTCCAACGGGGCGGGTCCCTCGTCGGCGTCGCTGTGCAGCGGTGGCGACATCGCGATCAGC
Source organism: Lipingzhangella halophila (assembly GCF_014203805.1). GTDB lineage: Bacteria > Actinomycetota > Actinomycetes > Streptosporangiales > Streptosporangiaceae > Lipingzhangella > Lipingzhangella halophila. Next base: position 280,973 of record NZ_JACHJT010000001.1, read on the forward strand.
ACCATCGGCTCGGCCTCGGTCGGCACCTCCAGCTTGGTCAGCGTCAGGTGGACGTCCTCGGCCCACCCGCGCTGGGCCAGCCGTGACTCGAAGGACGCGGGCTCGCCGCTCCGCAGGACGGAGGCCAGCCACGACCGCATCGCCGCACGCCGGCGCAGGTCGACGAAGTTGGAGAACGGCTTGCCGGTGAGGTACCCGCTCGCGCTGCCCAGCCGCTCGGCCCCCATGGTGTTGATCCGGCGGATATAGCCCGCGTTGTCGAGAAGCACAACCGGCACGCTCAGCTCGGTGAAGACCGCGCGGAGGATCGCTCGCTCGTCGTCGTTCCCGGAGCGCCGCGGCGCGCTTGTTTCCGGGGCGGTGAGCCGCTGCTCGCGGTCGCGTAGGAGCTGCTCGGCGAAGCCGAGTTCGGCGAGCGCGGCCTCGGCCGTTCCCGCGGCGTCGTTCGGGTACATCGCGTGCGTGCTTCGCAGCGCCGCGATCCGGTCGCTCAGTTCGGCGACCTCGCGCGGCAGGTCGGGTACGTTCTCCGGCACCCTTTGTGACTCCAGACGTCTCGGCGTCCGCCCTGGTATCGACGCTAGCCCATGGCGTGGTGATCGCAGACGAAGGCTACCGTGGAGCCAGGCCGCGGTGCCGCCATCCGCGTGGGCGCGCACGACTGCGGCGGGAGTGTGGGGCAGGACAGGGAGGCGCGTCTATGTGGGTCGAACGCCTCGCCCGCGAGATCGGCGCGCACGGGCAGGCCGAGGGCGGCTCCCCTGAGCGCGCTCTGGACCAGATGAGCATTGCCGCCGCTCGTGGCGTCCCCGGCTGCTCCGCGGCCCTGGTGGTGATCTGGCGCGATGTCGTTCCCGGTGACGTGCACACCGCCGAGGTCGCCGGCCGGCAGGTCGTGGTCGACTACGGCGCCTCGCACTCCGACCTGGCCACCGCCTTCGAGCACCAGTACACGACCGACGAGGGGCCGACAGTGCAGGCGGTCCGCGAGATGGCCCCGGTGACCGTCGGTGATGTGCTGCGCGAGGACCGCTGGCCCCGGTACACCAGCATGGGGGTGCAGAGCGGCGACCGGTCCTCGGTGACGTTCCCGTGCGAGCTCGACGGGGCGGTCCTGACGTTCGGCGTGCACGCCGGGCGGGCCGACGCGTTCGACGCCACCGCCCTGAGCCCGGTGGTCGCCCTGCTGGCCGAGCACGCCGCAATGGCGCTGCACAGCGCTGGGCGCTACACCGACGTGGCGCGCGAGGCCGCGCACATGCGCCGCGCCATGAACGCCCGGGCCATCATCGACCAGGCGAAGGGGATCATCATGCACGCCCGCGGCTGCGACGCCGTGCAGGCGTTCGAGCAGTTGCGCCAGGTAGCCCAGCGGAACCGGGTGAAGGTGGCGGAGGTTGCTCGCAGGCTCGTCGAGGAGCACGCCGCGAGTACGGCCCCAACCAGGCGGTGACTCCGGCCTCCGGGCACACTGCGCGGCGCAGTGCGCGGACACGCGCGGTATCGGTGTGGTGACGGGTTCGCACGGAACCTGTTTGAGCTCCGGCCGTTGGCGCTAGGGTAGCGGCGTGGAACGCGAGCGCATGGGCGAGCAGGGCTCGGCGTCATCGGAGGCGTAGGCAACGAGGAGCGTGAGCGTGACGTCCGATATTCCGATCCGGACTGAAGGCGATGTGATCGTGGTCGTCCCCGCGGGCGAACTGGATGCGATCACGTCTCCCGACCTCGCCGCCGCGCTCGACCGGGTCCTGACGCCCGACCGCCCCTGGCGCGGGGTGGTGATCGACTTCTCGGGGGTCACCTTCTGCGACTCCCGCTGCATCGGGGTACTCGTCGCCGCGTACCGGCAGGCCCGCGATCTCGGCATCGGCCTGGCCGTCTCCGCCCCGCAGCGTACGGTGCACCGCCTGTTCGTGATCGCCGGGATCGACCAGGTGATCACCATCGACGACGACACAGGGCACGCTGTGGAGGCCGTGGTGGCGTGACGCGCGCAAGACCGGCGGTCCAGGTGTCCTGACCATGGAGGTTAGGTACGGTCCGGTGGCGCGTGCCCGGTGGTGCGGCACGTAACGGGGGCGGCGAAGGTCCGACGGCTCTGCGGGAACCGTCTCTTTGCGGGCGTCAGCGTTCCCGTCCGGCGGGGCGCGTCGCGAGGGTGTCCGTGGAGTCGTTCTCGGCGCTGACCATGTCCGCACGGTCAGGTTCGGTGCCGCATGAGCCCCCACGTGCCCGCTATGTCCGGATTGTGGGCGATCTGGGCGCCGATCTTGAGGATTCCGTTCCTTGGTAGCGCGATGAAGGAACGGAATCCTCAAGATCGGCACAAGAATCGGACGGGGCCCGTGCCGGGCGACACCCAGGCAGCGCCCCCGGGCTATGTGTCGTTGTCGCTGCTCTCGTTGGGTGCGTCACTATCGGGCACCCGCACCGACCACTGCGGGCTGGCCCATCCGCTGTCGTCGCTGCTCTCGTTGGGCGCGCCACCACCGGGCACCCGCACCGATCACCGCCCGCCCGGACCATGCACCGCCCTTGCTGCTCTCGTTGGACGCGGAACCGCCACCCGCCAGCACCAGTGCTCGCGCCCCCGGCGGTCTCTAGTCCGGGCGGAAGTGCATCCGGATCAGTGAACCGTGGTTTCCACCGCTGATCTCCATGAAGTCGCACATCTGGCGGCTGATCCACAGGCCGTAGCCGCGGGTGTCGCGGGGGTCCGTGGGGCGGTACCCGCTGAGCGGGTCGGTGAGGCTGCCCCTTTCGTCGAAGACGTCGCAGACGATCCACCCGGCGGAGCGCCACAGTGAGATCGTCCCCTTGCCCGCGCCGTGCTCCAGGACGTTGGCGGCGAGCTCGTTCACCGCGAGTACCAGGTCGCCGGCACGCTCCTCGGGGATACCCGTGGTGTCGGCCAGCGCCGTGACTTCGTCACGCAGTACGGGAAGGTCTGGATGGACGTCGAGTGTGCGCACCGTTCCGGTGGGCGCGGGCAGGGTGCGCGCGACGTCCGGCGCGCTGAACGTGGCCGGGTCCAGGTAGTCCGGGCTGGTTCGCACCCCGTTGGGCGCCACCAGCAGCGGATGTGTGCTGCGCGCGATCCCGCGGGCCCGCGCCGGAAGGTGCCGGCTGTCGTGCAGGCACAGCAGGCTCATCCGGCTGCCCGCGAGAGCCGAGTCGAGGACCGAGTCGAGGCGGTGCCACTCGCGCAGTCCCACCGGCGCGTCCGTGGGCAGTACCGGCTCCGCCACAACAGTGACGCGCCGCGTGGGGTGCGCGAGGGCCAGACGGTGCAGTGCGGCCAGGGTGCGGCCGGGCGCGTCGTAGAGGTCCGCGCGGCTGGTGAAGTCGAGCTCCGCGCTCTGGCCGCCGAGCGCGGAGCGGATCGTCTCCTCGTGCAGGGGGCGCACCGCGACCGTGACGTGGCCACCATCGGTGAGAGCGGCACGAACCCGCGGTACGACCAGCTCGCGCAGCTCATGGGGAGAATCGAAGAATACGCCGTAATGCTCGAACCCCTCGGAACCGGTGTCGTCGGGCTTCGCACATGACGTCATGACATCACCCCGGGCGTCCTGCCGGCCAGGACTGAAATTCAGCGGGTTCGTGACGCGGTCGGCGCACCTATCCGGACCAGTGTGCACCATCGTCTGCCGTAATGGGGATCTCGGTCACGTTGGACAGGGCACGCTGGTACACCTGTGCGGTCTCGTTGGCCACCCTGTGCCAGGTGAACCTGGACCGGGCGCGGTCAGCGCCGGCGATGCCGTGCGCGTGGCGCATGGTGGGTTCCAGGATCAGGCCGCGCAGGGCACGGGCGATCGCCCCAGGCCGGCCGGTGCGCAGTAGTACACCGGTGGTGCCGTCGAGCACCGCGTCGGTGAGCCCGCCGGTGGCCGTGGCCACCACCGGCAGTCCGCACGCCATCGCCTCCAGGACGGCGCCGCCGTAGGGGTCGTAGCTGGCGGCGGAGACGTAGGTGTCGGCCGACCGCAGGAGCCGCGGCAGCTCCTTGCGGTCGGTGGGGCCAGCCAGGGTGACCCGGTCGTCTACCCCGGCCTCCTTGGCCAGCAGCTCCAGGCGCCGCGCGTCGTCGTCGAGCGGGAGCTCCACCGCGGCGGGGCCCGCCACGATCAGCAGCTCGATCTCGGGCAGCCTGGTCGCCACGTCGATCAGCACATCGGCGCAGCCTTCCGAGCCGAGCCCGGTCACCGCGATGACCCGGTGCCGGCCCTCCTTTCGGGGCAGCCACGGTTCGGTGGCCGTACCGCCCTCGACGGTGAAGTGGTCGGGGTCAACGCCGTAGGGCACAACGCTGACGCGCTGCCGCGGGATGCCCAGCCGCGCGAGCTCGAACCGCTGGTCCGCGGAGGTAACCACAATGCGCCCGACCCGTCCGGCGATCGCGGCCTCCATACGTGCCCGGTCGGGACGTTCGGGCAGCGCGGCACGCTGCTCGGAGGCGTTCAGCGAGTGGAACGTGTGCACGATCGGCGGCCTGGTACCCAACCGTTTGGCGGTGCGGACCGCGGACAGCGCAGCGAGGCCACTCGTCCACCCGAACCCGTTGATGACATCGGGGGTGTCCTCCTCGAGGCGCGCCGCCAGCCCGTGCGCGAAGGCCCCCGTGTGCTCGGCGGCCTCGTGCTCGTGCAGCGCGCGTTCCGGTCCGGCGGCGAGATGTTCGACGGTGACGCCCCGCCCGATGCGGCAGCGTTTCTCCAACCCTGGAGCGTTGCCGCGCGAGTACACGGTAACGCGGTGTCCGAGTGTGGCCAGGTGCCGCGACAGCTGCGTGGTGTGCAGGCTCGCACCGCAGGTCGGCTCACCTTTGTGTGCTGCTAGGGGGCTGGCGTGCTCGGCGACCAGGGCAATCTTCACGTAGGACTCCTCAAGGTGGGACGGCGGCCCGAAAGGGCACGGAACGTGTGCGCCCGCCGCGGGATCAGGCAAGGGCGGGCATGCCTGATACAGCCTCGGCGGGCGGGTTCGGCGAAACCATGAGAGGGGGGATGGGGGATGGGGGATGGGGGATGGGAAGCGGGGCGTGCGCAGACGCAACAGGACCACACCTTTGGCCGTTCGAGTACGAGGCACATGCGGCGCTCGCGTCGCAGATCCGGGCGGGAGAGCCGCCGGGCGCGAGCGCGCGAAGGCAGGTGTGTCTGCGTCTTAGACACCCATCAGCTGCCAATTCTGCCAGACCCCTGATAGGGCCGACAACGGCCGCTGTCGCGTGCGTCAACGCGAGAGGCGCCGTGTAGCCGGAGTTCCTCGTGGGTTTGGCGCACCGCGCTCGGGGCACGGTCGGCAAAGATGACTGAGAAGAGGTGGGGAGACCTCGGGTGGAGCTCGGCCGCGGGCGGCCGTCAGCTCCGGCGTTCACCCGACGCGGACAGCGGTGTGTTCGTGGTCGGGGACCCGGTTCCCGGTTACGCGGGCAGCGGCCGGCTGAACGGGCAGCGCGCCCTGGTCGTCGGCGGAGTCATGGACGGTGCCGGTTCCGGCCGGATCGCCGCGGTCGCGCTCGCCAAGGAGGGTGCCGCTGTCGCTGTCGCCGACCGCACGGGGCGTGCGGGTCTTCCCGGCGCGTGGCCGCTCGACCACCAGGGCCAGCAAGACGCCCTGCTCGCCACGACGCGGCTTCTGGGGGCGATCGGCGCCCGCACCCTCGCCATCCATTGCGACCTCGACACCGAGGGCGGGTGCCGCGAGGCGGTCGCGCACACGGCTCTGGAGTTCGGTGCCATCGACACTCTGGTCGTCTGCGCGAACGCCGCGGCCGAGCGGGACGGGCCGGTGGACAGCACGGCCTGGCTGGTTCAGGCGGCCCGGGTGTTCATGGTCGCGGGCGCATCGGTGATCGTGCCCGCGCCGGAGCCCCGAGCCGGGTCGCCCGGCCCCGGTCCCGCGGCAGCCACGGCCGGCGCGGCGCCCCTGCCCGCGCCCCTCGCCGCGGCGCTCCGGGAGCGCCGTATCCGGGTCGGCGGTGTCGCTGCGGAGCATGCCGACGCCGCGGCTGTCGCGGCGGAGTACGTTAGCCTCGCCAGTGCCGAGCGGGTACGTGTCTGACGACCCGCCTCGTAGGCGGTTGACCGGAACACACTCTCAGTACGCGGCCGGAAACGGACGATCCGTTGGTGGTCGACCGCGCAGAACTGCGTACCAGTGCGTTTTCCGTCATTATGTACGCGGATTTTGACCACGATCAGCTGTCCCCCGATACGGTTACATGATCACCGCGCCTCGGCTAACGTCCAAAAGAGGCGTGGTTGGGGACCGCGCGGCAGGCATGCCGACAAGACAGGAGGTAGGGCGTATGGGTGTCGCTGGTGGGGAAGTCACGGTCACGGCCCTCACGCACCGGGGTGCTGTACGTCCAGCCAACGAGGACGCCGTGGTCATGGGAGCGCTTACCGTCGCCAGCGCAAATATGACGATGCCGGTGCGCTCCGTTCTGCCGCTGAGCGAGCCGGTGATCATCGCGGTCGCCGACGGGCTCGGTGGGCACGCCGCAGGTGAGATCGCCTCCGAGCATGCCGTGCACCGCATGGCCGAGATGAGTTCGCGGCTCGCCAGTCCCGACGACGTCGACATTCTGCTGAAGAATGTCGACGAGGAGATCAAGGACCACGCGACCCAGCACGCGGAGTTCTCCGGTATGGGAACGACCGTGGCGGGGATGCTGCTCGTGCCCGACGCGAACTACTGGTTCAACGTCGGTGACTCCCGCACGTACCGTATCGAGGGCAGTCAGCTTCGCCAGCTTTCCGAGGACGACTCACCGCCCCTCCCGCCGTCGGACGACGGCAAGCCGGTCACGACGAACTTCATCACCCAGTCGCTCGGGGGCAGCGGCAGCACCGCAATGGCGCCGCACGTTGGCAAGGACACCGAACCGGATCCGTCGGCCTGGATCATGTGCAGCGACGGCCTCTCGGACCTGGTGTCCACCGAGGAGATGGAGCGCATCATCGCCGAGGCCGGCAGCGACGAGGCCGCGGTGCACGCGCTCTGGCAGGCGGCCATGGAGGGCGGCGGCCGCGACAACATCAGCATCATCATCGCCCGTCGGGTCTGAGCCGCCGGCCACGTGCCCCCAGGGCGCTCCAGACGGGGCAGCCCGTGGACCCGGGGCTCACTCGGGGACCACGGGCCGGTGGCAGCGGGGCCTCCGGCCCTGCGGCCAACCTGCCCTACGTGTCATATCCTCCCTGCTCCGGGCGGTTGCGCATCCGCACGATCAGGATGATGATCATCGCCACGAGCGCGATGGCCACGACCACGCCGCCTATCGGGCCGTAGGTGGACATCAGGTTGGCCGGCGCGGCGCTCCCGTCCTGATCCGCGTCCGAATCGTCCGCGGCGGCGTCGCCCGCGTCCTCACCGCCGCCATTGCCGTCTGCCTCGTCGCCCGCACCGGCCCCGGACTGTACGGCGGCACCGTCCTGGCTGAGGGTGAACGTGAGCTCGTCCTCGACCGGGTGGCCGTCGGCGGAGACGACGCGGTAGGCGATGGTGTGCTCCCCCGCGGCTTCGAGCGGACCCAGGCCGATCGAGGCTGTGTCGCCGTCGACCCGGACTTCGCCCTCCTCGTAGGTCTCCCCACCGGGGCCCGTGACGACGATGGCGTTGGCGGAACCCTCCGACCCCTCGGAGGCGGCGCCGTCGTCCTGTGTCCCCCCGGCGGTGCCGTCTCCGCTCTGGACCTCATCACTGAACGTGAGCGTGACCTCCTCGGGGGCACTGTCGAGGGTCTCGCCATCCTCGGGGGAGGAACTGATGAGGGTGTTGTGCGCGAGAGCCGCGGGCGCCGCGGCGAGTCCCAGCAGCAGCGCGGCGGTGGTGGCGGGAATCAGGACGACGGAGCGGCGTACCGCGGGTGGGGTCTGCATAGCTGCCCTTTCGGCTCGGACGTGTCCCTACGATTCTCTGACGCTCGCACGTCCGTGTACGGATGTCCCCCCAGGGTGCCCGTGGCCGATCGCGGCCTGTGCCCGCTGGCGCTGGCCGGTACGCGGAAGGCGTCAGCGCGGCCGGCGGGACGACGGGCGCGACACTGCCGTGCGGGGGCCGGTAGCGGCGCCCACCCGGGGCCGTGATGCGCCGCGCGCACGCACCGCGCACCGGACGAACAAGCGGGGGCCGGTGGCCTCGGCCCGCCCCGCGGTTTGCGCCTCAGCCGGCGGGGACGAGGTCCCGGCGCATGTAGCGGCGTTCCTCGGGGGTGGTCCCACCCCAAACCCCATGGGGCTCACCGGCGCGCAGGGCCCACCGCAGGCACTCTTGGCGCACGGTGCACGTCTGACATATGGCTTTGGCGAGCTCGGCGTCGTGCCGGCCCGGGCCGGTGGTGCTCACCGGGAAGAACAGCTCCGGGTCGTACTGGCGGCACGCGCCCTGCTCGACCCAGTCTTCGCTCTCGTGATACAGGCGGTTCACCAGGCGCCTCCCGTTCCCTGGCTCGTGTCCCTTGTCCCACCGGCGCGGCTCGCCGGTCTATGGGACCTCGCGCGAAGGCTGTCGGTGCGGGTGCAGGAGCTTCGCCGCGATGCGACCGATTGTAGTACTACCGGATGTCGTACTACACAAAGTCTGCAAGATTATGGGTGGCATTTCAAGAGGTGAACGGCGCTTTCGGGGCGATCCGGGGGAGTCCGGAGAGGCGGTGCGAGCGGCGCCGGCCGGGCTCTGCCGAGAGAGGGGCCGAGGTCCGGGGCGTGGCCTCGCGGTGCGGGTCCTTCACCCGTAGCGGTCTGTCGCGAGGATTCACCCGAATTCGTGTGACTTAACGCACGATTAAAATTCGCCGCGAACCCCTCTATGTTTGGTTCGAGGAAGAGTGGCGCGGCCCCCGCGCGGCGTCCCGCCGGCGCCCGCACGAGTCCCCGGGAACCGTCCCGAAAACGCTGGTGAGTAAGGCGTGTATGGCGGTCGCGCGAGCACTGACCCGGCCCGGTGCCGTCGACACTGTAGGTGACGTCCGGTGCTAAATGAACAAGTCCTACCCCGCGAAACCTATGTGAAACATTCGCGGTGTTCGCGCCGAACGCGCTGCTCAAGAACGTTCGCTATGTTCGATCGACGTGCCCCATGAACATACGAACCCCAAGACCCGCGACCGACCCGCAGCCGGGGATCACCCGACAGTAGTCACGGACGGCGTGGGAGCCGGCGACGTGCGCCTGGCGCCGCCGTCGTTGGACGACGGCCGGCACTTGTGGCGGCTCGCCGGCGCCGCGGGGCTTGACCTGAACTCTCCGTACGCCTACTTGCTGTGGTGCAGGGACTTCGCCCAGACATCCGTCGCCGCCCACGACTCCCGGGGTGAGCTACGCGGATTCGTCACCGGGTTTCTGCGGCCGGACAGTCCGGGCACGTACTTCCTCTGGCAGGTCGCGGTCGACCCGGACTTCCAGGGAAGGCGGCTGGCCCGCCGGATGCTGGACCACATCGGGGACCGCATTGTCGCGAACGGCGTCACCCATCTGGAGGCCACGGTCACCCCGGACAACGCCGCTTCCCGCGCGCTGTTCGCCTCGTTCGCACGAGACCGCGACGCGCCCCTGGAGTGGGAACCCCTGTTCGAACACGACCATTTCCCGCACGAAGGAACCGATGGCCACGAGCCCGAGGAGCTCGTGCGGATCGGACCGCTGCGCTGACCCGCGGCGTTCGAACGCATATCCGATCCTGACCACCCCGTCGTCAAAGCCAAGAGCCCACGAACCTGGGGAAAGGAACCAAGGAACACACGATGGAGATCTTCGACCGCCTCGAGTCCGAAGTCCGCAGCTATTGCCGTAGCTGGCCGGTCGTCTTCAACGAGGCGCGGGGCAGCTACATCTACGACGAGTCGGGACGTCCTTACCTCGACTTCTTCGCGGGTGCCGGCTCACTCAACTACGGACACAACCACCCGGAGCTGAAATCCAAACTGATCGAGTACCTCATGAGCGACTCGATCGTGCACAGCCTGGACGCCTACAGCACCGCGAAACGGGACTTCCTGCAGACGTTCAGCGAGACCATCCTGGAGCCGCGTGGCCTGGACTACAAGGTCCAGTTCCCCGGCCCCGCCGGAAACAACGCGGTCGAGGCCGCGCTGAAGCTCGCCCGTAAGTACACCGGCCGCGAGACCATCGTCAGCTTCACCAAGGGTTTCCACGGCATGACGCTGGGCGCGCTCGCCGTAACCGGAAACTCGATGAAGCGCGGCGGCGCCGGAGTGCCGCTGAGCCACGCGGCGACCATGCCGTTCGACAACTACATGGACGGCCAGACCCCGGACTTCCTGTGGCTGCGCAGTCTCCTGGAGGACAGCGGAAGCGGGTTGGACCGGCCGGCCGCGGTCATCGTGGAGACCGTGCAGGGCGAGGGCGGAATCAACGTGGCCAGCGCCGAATGGCTGCGTGGCCTCGCCGAGCTCTGCGAGGAGTACGAGCTGTTGCTGATCGTGGATGACATCCAGATGGGCTGCGGCCGTACCGGACCGTTCTTCAGCTTCGAGGAGGCCGGCATCAAGCCGGACATCGTCACCCTCTCGAAGTCGATCAGCGGTTACGGGAACCCGATGGCGCTGACCCTGTTCAAGCGGGAGCTGGACGTCTGGGAACCCGGTGAGCACAACGGAACCTTCCGCGGCCCCAACCCTGCTTTTGTCACCGGCACCGCCGCGCTCAACACGTTCTGGCGCGACGACGAGCTGCAGAAGGCCACCGTCGCCAAGGGCGAACTCATCGAGGCGCGGCTGAGCGCCATCGCCGAGGAGCACGCCGACGCCGGTGCGCAGGTCCGGGGCCGGGGTATGGCCCGCGGGCTCGCCTTCGAGCGGGAAGACCTCGCCAACGAGGTGAGCAGGGAAGCTTTCGAGCGCGGGCTGCTGCTGGAGACCTCCGGCCCGGAGGACGAAGTTGTCAAGCTGCTCCCGCCGCTCACCGCGACCGAGCAGGAACTGGAGCAGGGGCTCGACATCATCGCCGAGGCGACCCGCGCGGCGGTCAAGGTGGCTCAACCGGCCTGATAAACAGGGGGTGTTTGCACTATTAGGAACGGTGGTGCGGGTTCAGACCTCCACGGAACCCGTCGTTCCGCAGTGTTATGACCGAGTAGCAGAGGAGCACCCGTGATCGTTCGCAGCCTGGATGAGATCGACGGCACCGAGCGTGACATCCAGACCCCCACCTGGCGCAGCCGCCGGATTGTTCTGGCCAAGGAAGGCGTCGGCTTCTCGTTCCACGAGACCGTGCTGTACGCCGGAACCGAGACGCGCATGTGGTACGCCAACCACATCGAGTTGGTGCACTGCATCGAGGGTGAGGCCGAGGTGGTCAACGAGGAGACCGGCGAGACCCACGTGATCACGCCGGGCACGCTGTACCTCCTTGATGGGCACGAGCATCACATTGTCCGGCCGAAGACGGACTTCCGTGTGCTGTGCGTCTTCAACCCGCCGGTGACCGGGCGCGAGGTGCACGACGAGAACGGCGTGTATCCGCTGCTCTCCGAAGACGACGTGGAGGCCGCGGCGTCCAGCTAGTTTTTCGCGGGCGGGGCACGGTACGCCGTGTCCCGCCCGTTTCGTCAGGGTAGCGGCCCCTGGTCCTCCGGACCAGGTGAGCCAGGCGAGGCGCCGCGGGGGATGTCGAGAGCGGAAAGGAGCGAATCCCCACGGGGTATAGCCATGAGTACGTTGACGACTGATTTCGAGCAGCCGACCATGGACGACTACCCGACCCGAAAGGACAGCACCCCGGCACTGCTCTACCGCCGGGACCCAGTGGTCTGGGGCGAGAGAGACGACGGCCCCATCGACCAGAAGAGCCTGGACCGGTACGACGACGCCGGTTATCTGCAGTTCGAGTCCCTTATCAGCGCGGACGAGGTGCAGGTATACCGCGATGAGCTGCGGCGCCTCAGCGAGGAGCCGCAACTGAGGTCCGACGAGCGGGTCGTCGTCGAGCCGTCCCTCGATGAGGTCCGCTCCGTCTTCGAGGTGCACAAGATCAGCGATGTCTTCGCCGACCTGGTGCGCGATCCGCGCGTGGTCGGCCGGGCACGCCAGATCCTGGGCTCCGACGTCTACGTGCACCAGAGCCGGGTCAACTACAAGCCCGGCTTCGGCGGCGGGGACTTCTTCTGGCACTCGGACTTCGAGACCTGGCACGCCGAGGACGGTATGCCCCGGATGCGTGCCGTGAGCATCTCCATCGCGCTCACCGACAACTACGTGCACAACGGTGCCCTGATGATCATGCCGGGATCGCACCGGACGTTCGTGTCCTGCACGGGCCAGACGCCCGAGGACCACTACCGCGAGTCGCTGCGCAAGCAGGAGATCGGGACGCCCGACCAGAGCAGCCTGTCCATCCTCGCGGAGAAGCACGGTATCGACGTGCTGACCGGAGCCGCCGGCGGCGCCACGATGTTCGACTCCAACTGCATGCACGGCTCGGGAGGCAACATCACGCCGTTCCCGCGGTCGAACATCTTCGTTGTGTTCAACAGCGTGCACAACGCCTGTACGAAACCCTACGCCGCTCCCGGCCGCCGCCCGGCGTTCATCGCCGCGCGGGACTTCACGCCGGTGCGCTGACACCGGGCCTCCGGCGGGCCGGCGCCGGTGCGTGCCCCGATCGCCATGGGCGGACCGCGAGAGTAACCAATGGGTAACGCCCTTTGCCGCCGGATTTGGCGCGGCGGCATCCGGGGCACGCACCGGACATGGTGTGTGCACCAGGGGTGCCGCAGCACCTCAGCGCGGCCGGGAACGGCGCGCATAAAAGGGGCCTGACCTGGGGTACCACTGTGGGCACAACTGAACCCCGCACTTCACCCGCGGCGCTCCCTCCGCTTCGGAGGGAGCGCCGTGCTGGTTCCTCGAGGAGTACCCATGAGGAAAATCAGAGGGAGCGGTGTCGACCGGCGCCGTTTCCTGGCAGGGATGGGCGGTGCCGGGCTCGCCGCGGTGGCGGGGCCCGCGCTGTTGGGCGGGTGTTCCCGGGTCGGTACCGGCAACACCATGGACCGCATCCAGAGCCAGGGCTATGTCAACGTCGGGTTCGCCAACGAGGCCCCCTACGGCTACATCGACCTGGAAACCGGTGAGCTCACCGGTGAGTCCCCCGAGCTGGCCAGGGCGATCTTCGCCGAGTTCGGCATCGATGACCTCCGGGGCGTTCCGGTCCAGTTCGACGGGCTGATCCCGGGGCTGGTCGGCGGCCAGTTCGACATGGTCTCCGCCGGCATGGCCATCACTCCGGAGCGCTGCGCGGAGGTCGACTTCACCAACCCGGAGTACCTGAGTCGCACGGCCTTCCTCGTTCCCGAAGGCAACCCCGAGGGGATCGAGCAGTTCCACGCTTTCGTCGACAACCCCGATCTCACCCTTGGCGTCATGAACGCCACCATCGAGCAGAACACGGCCGAGACGATCGGGATCCCCGGGAGCCAGGTGCAGACCGCGCCCGACACGTCGAGCGCCTTCGAGCTGCTGGAGACCGGTCGCATCGACGCGGTGGCGCTCACCGCGATCTCGTTGCGGTGGATGCTCGACGTGCGTGGGGGCCCCTACCAGGTGACCGAGCCCTTCTTCCCCGTCATCGACGGGGAGGAGGAGATCAGCGGTGGCGGGTACGCCATCCGGCAGGAGGACGACGAACTGCGCGAAGCCTTCAACGAGAAGCTGGAGGAGTTCAAGGACAGCGGTCGGCTCCTGGAGATCCTCAAGCCGTTCGGCTTTTCCGCCGGTGAACTCCCCGGTGACCTGACGGCCGCGGAACTGTGCGAAGGCTGAGCCCTGGGAGCGTCGATGGCATTCTTCACCGATTCACTACCGATCTATCTCAACGGCGCCTGGTACACGCTGATGATCACGGTCGGCGGCTGCGCGCTCGCGTTCGTGCTCTCGATGGTCGTCGGCATCATCGGTTCGATGCGCAGTGCGCTCGCCCGGGTGGTCGCCACGGTCTACGTGGAGGTGTTCCGCGGGGTCGCGGCACTGGTCCTGATGTTCTGGTTGTTCTACGCGATGCCGCTGTTGATCGGGTACCGGATGGAGCCGGTGCTCGCGGCCATCCTGGCGCTGGGTCTGAACGTCGGCGCGTACGGCGCCGAGAACGTGCGCGGCGCGATCAAGGCGGTCCCGCGGGGGCAGTACGAGGCCACGATCGCGCTCAACTTCGAGCCGGTGCAGCGCATGCGCCTGGTGATCCTGCCCCAGGCGTGGGCGCAGATGCTCCCGACGTTCGGCAACCTGATCATCGAGCTGATGAAGGGCAGCGCCGTTGTCTCGCTGATCTCGGTGTCGGACCTGACCTTCGTGGCCCAGCAGATGCGCACCTTCACCGGTCAAACGGTGCTGGCCTTCCTCGGCGCGCTTGTCATGTACTTCATCCTCGCCCAGGTGTTCCAGTTCCTCATGCGCCTGGCGGAGCGCCGTGCCAACCGGCGCCTCGGCCGCGTGCCGGACAAGCCGGTGCGCAAGAAGGCGGCTTCCGCGGCGGCCGGCTCGGCGAGGGGCGGTGAGGCGTGATGTTCGACTGGGGATTCGTCGGTCAGGCCATGCCGGACCTGCTGACCGGACTGCAGTACACGGTCCTGGCGACCGCGTTGGGCTACGTGCTCGCGCTGGTGCTCGGGCTGCTGGTCGCCATGATCCGCAGGGACGCGCCGCGGGTGCTCGCCACGACGGTCTTCTGGGTCATGGAGTTCATCCGGAGCACACCGCTGCTGGTGCAGCTCTTCTTCGTGTTCTACGTGCTGCCGACGATCGGCATCTCGCTCAGCCCGCTGACGGCGGGCGTCATCGCCCTCGGCGTGCACTACGCCGCCTACACGGCGGAGGTGTACCGCTCCGGGCTCGACGGCGTGCCGAAGGGCCAGTGGGAGGCCGCCCGGGCGTTGAACCTGCCGAGCCGCCGCACCTGGGCGGCGGTGATCCTGCCGCAGGCGATCCGCCGGGTCATCCCCGCCCTGGGCAACTACCTCATCGCGATGTTCAAGGACACGCCCCTGCTGTTCGCCATCACCGTGCCGGAGCTGCTGTTCCAGGCCAACCGGCTCGGCGGCGAGAACTTCAAGTACCTAGAGACAATCTCCGCGGTCGGCGTGCTCTTCATCGCCGTGAGTGCGCTCTCCGCGGTCGGTATCCGATTCCTGGAGCGACGCTATGCCGCAGTCTGATGACCAGAACCCCGCCGCCGAGGTGCCCCAGGCACGCCCCGCGGAGGAGCATCCCCTGATCTCCTTCGACAAGGTTGTCAAGCGCTACGGCGACAACGTCGTGCTGCGCGAGCTCGACTTCACCGTGCTGCCCGGTCAGCGCGTGACGCTCATCGGGCCCAGCGGGTCGGGCAAGACAACGATCCTGCGGCTGCTGATGACCCTGGAGCAGATCGACGGCGGCGTCATCTGGGTCAACGGCGACCCGTTGAGTCACATGTACAAGGACGGCGAGCTGGTGCCGGCCGACCAGAAACACCAGCGGGCCATCCGCAAGAAAATCGGAATGGTCTTCCAGCAGCTCAACCTGTTCCCCAACATGACCGTGCGGCGGAACATCACCGAGGCCCCCGTCCACGCGTTGGGCATGTCGCGCGAGGAGGCCGACGAGCGCGCCGCCGAGCTGCTGGACATGGTCGGGCTGAAAGACCGGATCGACGAGCACCCGACCAGGCTGTCCGGCGGTCAGCAGCAGCGTGTGGCGATCGCTCGCGCGCTGGCCATGCGCCCGGAGATCCTGCTGTTGGACGAGGTGACGTCCGCGCTCGACCCGGAGCTGGTCGCGGAGGTGCTCGACGTCCTGCGGGAGATCGCGCGGACCACCGACATCACCATGCTGGCGGTGACCCACGAGATGGGCTTCGCCAAGGACGTGTCGCACCGCGTGCTCATGTTCGACGAGGGGCAGATTCTGGAGGACGGTCCGCCCGCCCGGATCTTCGACGAGCCGAGCGAGGAGCGCACCAAGTCGTTCCTACACGCGGTGCTGGAATCCGGCTGAGCGCGGTCGTGCCCTGCCCGCCGGCGCGGGTCGCGGAAAGGCTGTTCCAGCGCCCCCACCGAGGGGGTCGCGGCGATAGGGCGAAGCGAGCGCGGCGAGCGAGCCAGCTTGCCGCTGAGCGCATGGTGCACCGTGCGTTCGGCGGCAAGCTGGCACCCCTCTCGCCGCGCTCGGGGCCCCACTGCCACGGCCCGCCCCGGCCCGGCCCCGTTGCCGCACTCCCGGCGCGGGCTGGCATGCCACCCTGAAGCCATGGCACGCCTGCTGATCGTTCACCACACCCCGTCGCCGACCACCCAGTCGATGCTTGAGTCGGTCCTGGAAGGGGCCCGCAACGACGAGATCGAGGACGTCGAGGTCGTCACCAGCCCGGCACTGGCGGCGACGGTGCCCGACCTGCTCGCCGCGGATGCCGTTATCCTCGGCACACCCGCGAACATCGGATACATGTCCGGTGCGCTGAAGCACTTCTTCGACACCGTGTACTACCCGTGCCTGACCGACACCGCCGGCCTGCCGTACGCCCTGTACGTGCATGGGAACAGCGACACTGCCGGGGCCGTGCGCGCTGTTGAGGGCATCGCCAAGGGCATGGGCTGGAACCGGCACCGTCCTCCCGTCACGGCGGTCGGCGAGATCGGCCGCGCCGAGGGCGAGGCGTGCTGGGAGCTGGGAGCGGTGACCGCGCTCGCCGCGCTTGAGCGGGCCGAGGAGCGAGCAAGTAAAAGCTAGCGACATACCGTGGTCATTGGAACGCAATAAGTAACTCCCCGGTCAGACTGGAGATTCCGATCTCGGGGAGAGTCCGGTGACGACCACGTTCCGATGGGTGCTTTGGGCGAGCCTGGCCGCCTTCGCGCTGGCGCTGGCGGCCGCGCTTATCGCTGATCCGGCACTGCTGGTGCGGGCGACCTGGCACGGAGCGGATCCGCTGTGGACGGTGTGGTTGCCCACGGCCGCCGGGATCGCCCTTTCGTGGGTGATCGTGACACGCCGGCAGCGGCAGGAGTTGGCGAACCGGGTCAGGACCGCCCTGGAGGACCATCCGATCGGCGCGGAGACGTGCTGGCTGCTGTTGTTCCTGCTGTGCTTCGTTGCCGGGGCGGTCGTGCTCTCGCGCCTGCTGGACGCGGCGTTTCCGCCCCAGGCGTACGTGACGGCGGTACCGGTGGTGCGGGTTCTCTTCCTTTTTGTGTTGCCGATCCTGTTCATTGACCGGGCGGGGATCACCCGCGTCGGAGCGTCCGCGCCCTTGCCCGCGCTCGCGCTGCGGGTGAACGAACCGTGGCGCTGGCTCGGGCTGCTGCCCGTCGCGGTGTGCGTCGGGTTGGTGGCGGTGGGTGTGCGTGACGCCCACATGCCCGCGCCCGGCGCGTTCGCGCTCGCGACACTGGTCACAGTGGTGGCCATCAGCGTGCCCGAGGAGGTCTTCTTCCGCGGCATGCTGCAGGCCCGGCTGGAGCTCCTGGCGGGCCGCTGGAGCGGGATCGCCGCGACCTCGCTGCTGTTCGTCCTGGTCCACGTGCTCATGGATCCCTACAACGAGATTGTCGACCTGGCCCCGACGGGATCGCCGCACCTGCTGGGAGCCGCGGTCCTGACCTACGGGCCGCTCGGTGTGCTCCTGGGTTACGTGTGGTCGCAGTACGGCAGCATCTGGCTGGTCATCCTGCTGCGCGGGGCGATGCTCACCCTGGTCGTCGCCCCCTCTGTGCGCATCATGGACTGAGTTGTGCAAAAGGTCAGGTAGTTCCCTCTTGTGGGTAAAGTGACATGAAAGGCTCCTGCGGCTCATACGGTCACGGCATTCCCTCCAGTGCCGGAGCGACCGCGCCAGGGGCCGGGCGCATGTGCCTGCGCCGGGAAGGGGGGCCATGGTAGGCACGGCGGTTCGCCGTAGGGTGCTCAGCGCGGGGGGCGCGGTCTTCGCCGCCGCCGTGGCACTACTGTTCGTCATCGACGAGCCCCGGATCCCCGCCGCCGGGGGGTACGCGACGAGCCAGATCTGGCGGTTCTGGGTGCCCGTGGTCCTGGGTTTGCTGCTCATCCGCTGGGTACCGCCGCGTCCGCCGGAGCAGGAGCTGGCCAACCGAGTGGGCGCCACCATGGCCGGGCGCTCGGTGGGGCGGGAGACGCTGGTCCTCACGGCCTGCGTACTCGGCTTCCTCGCCGGCGAGACCATACTCACCCCGATGTTCGGTGCGGTCGACCCCTCGCTCGCTCCTCTCTCCTACCACACCGCGAAGGTCCTGTTCCTGCTCTTCATTCCGCTGATGCTGATCGGCTCCTCGGGGGTCATGGCCGACTCGTGCGGCTCCGACCTGCCCCGGTTGGCCACGCGGGTCACCGAGAGGTGGCGGTGGGCCGGGCTGGTCCCGGTGGCCGGCTACCTGCTGGTCGTCCCGTTCCCGCTGGCCGCGCAGCCGCCCGAGCTGGGGTCGGTTCCCGAGCAGTACGACCTGGTGGCGACCCTGGCGATCGGCTACACCGTGACGGCGTTGCTGGAGGTGGTCTTCTTCCAGGGATTCCTGCTGACCCGGTTGGAGATCCTCTTCGGGCGGTGGCCCGGAATCGTGCTGATGGCACTGGTCTACGCGCTCGCGAGTCTCGTGGGCGGCAGTATGCCCAACGGGATCGTGAGCGCGGTGGCGGGCGCGATCGCCGTGCAGGGGGCCGCCGCGCTGCTGTACGGCTACCTGTGGTCGCGCTACCGGAACATCTGGCTCAACGTCCTGTTGCAGATGGGAATCGTCACCTTTATCGTGCTTCCGGTGGCCGAGGCGGCTGCCTGACCGCGTCCCGCGGTGCCGGTCCCGCCGGCCATCGCGTCGAGCAGCCGTCTTGGGTACGCCGCGAGCGGGTACCGCCACCCCATCCCCCATGAATAGCGCAAAACGGGATCAACACGGCCGTAAGACCACGGTTGCCTCGTGGTCCCAACTGGTTCATACGGATGAGGGATTCTGCGCCTGTGAGTGTGGAACCGGTGCGCATAGGGCAAGGGGCCGACCCTGACCGCCCCGAGAGCGCCATCAACATGCCCCCCGACCGCTTCCTCGACCGCGAGGAGGGCTGGCTGCGGTTCAACCAGCGGGTACTGGAGCTCGCCGAGGACACCGGAATCCCCCTGCTGGAGCGAGTCCGGTTCCTCGCGATCTTCGCCAGCAACCTCGACGAGTTCTTCATGGTCCGGGTGGCCGGACTGAAGCGCCGCCTGGCCACCGGACTGGCCGTGGCCACCCAGAGCGGGCATCACCCCCGCGATCTGCTCGAGCGCGTCGCCGAGGTGACGCACGAGCTGATGCTGCGGCACGCCGAGTGCTTCGCCCACTCGGTGGCCCCGGCGCTGGCCGAGGCCGGAATCCGGATCGTGCGCTGGGACGAGCTCGACGACACCGAGCGCCATCGCATGCGCCGGTTCTTCCGGTGCGCTATCTATCCGATCCTCACGCCGTTCGCCGTGGACCCGGCGCACCCGTTCCCGCACATCTCGGGGCGTTCACTCAACCTCGGGGTCACGGTCAGCGACCCCGAGGCCGGCCCGCACACCTTCGCCCGGGTCAAGGTGCCGCCGATGCTGTCGCGGTTCATCGAGCTGGGCGGCGAGCGTTTCGTACCGGTCGAGGACGTCATCGCGGCGCACCTCGCGCAGCTCTTCGAGGGCATGGAGGTGCTGGAACACCACGCGTTCCGGGTCACCCGCAACGCCGATCTGGAGGTGGACGAGGACGAGACCGACGACCTCGTCCAGTCGTTGGAGAACGAGCTGCTGCGGCGCCGCTTCGGCCCGCTCGTCCGGCTCGAAGTGGAGGAGACGATCTCCGATGCGGTGCTGCGGATCCTGCGCCACGAGCTGGGCGCGGAAGAGCGGGAGATCTTCCGGGTCCCCGGGCCGCTGAGCCTCGCAGGGCTCGACCAGATCGCCGACCTGGACCGGGCCGAGCTGAAGTACCCGCCCATGGTGCCCGTTGAGCCGCGAGACCTGCAGGGGCGCACCGAGGATCTCTTTGAGCTGATCCGCGAGCGCGAGCTGCTGGTGCATCACCCCTACGAGTCGTTCGTGGCGACTACGGAGCGGTTCCTCGCGCTCGCGGCGGCCGACCCCCGGGTGGTGGCGATCAAGCAGACCCTCTACCGCACCAGCGGCGACTCCCCGATCGTGCGGTCCCTGATCGAGGCGGCCCGAGCGGGCAAGGAAGTCGTGGTGCTCGTCGAGCTCAAGGCGCGCTTCGACGAGCAGCAGAACATCCAGTGGGCGCGCACGCTGGAGGACGCCGGCTGCCACGTCGTCTACGGCGTGGTCGGGCTGAAGACACACTGCAAGCTCGCCCTGGTGGTGCGCCGCGAGGGCGACGGAACGCTGCTCCGGTACGGCCACATCGGCACCGGGAACTACAACTCCTCCACTGCCCGGGTTTACGAGGACTTCGGCCTTTTCAGCGCGGATCCCGAGGTTGGCGAGGACCTCAGCGACCTGTTCAACCACCTCACGGGCTTCTCTCGGAAGAGCCACTACCGCCGGCTGTCGGTCGCGCCGGGCGGGCTGCGCTCGGACCTCATGGCGCAGATCCACCAGGAGATGGACAACGCGGCGCGCTCCGAGCCGGCGCGCATCCGGATCAAGGTGAACTCCCTGGTCGACGAGGACATCATCGACGCGCTCTACGAGGCGTCGCGTGTCGGCGTACCGATCGACCTGTGGGTACGCGGCGCCTGCGCGCTCCGTCCCGGGATCCCCGGGCTCTCCGAGACCATCCAGGTGCGGAGCATCCTCGGCCGGTTCCTGGAGCACTCCCGCATCGTGGTCTTCGAGAACAGTGGGGACCCCCGGGTGTGGTTGGGCAGCGCGGACCTCATGCCGCGTAACCTGGACCGGCGGGTTGAGGCGCTGGTCCGGGTGGCCGACCCCGACCAGACAAGGCGACTGGTGGAGCTGATGGACCTGGCCATGGCCGACACCACAGCCTCATGGCGGCTCGGCCCGTCGGGAACGTGGACGCGCGCAACGCACGACGCCGGAGGAGAGGCTTTGCTGGATGTGCAGAACACGCTGCGCGGGGACCGCCACCTCCGAGCTGTGGATGGCTGAGCGCACGGAGTCCGCGGTCGCCGACGTCGCCCCCTCCCAGGCCGTCCTACCGGGCGGCTACGTGGAACCCATCCGGTCGGCGGGGGCCGTGCTCTGGCGCGGCACCGCCCCGCAGCACGAGGTGGCGCTCATCCACCGCCCGCACCGCGGGGACTGGACCCTGCCCAAGGGAAAGGTGAAGCGTGGTGAGCACCTGCTCACCACAGCGGCGCGCGAGGTCACCGAGGAGACCGGGCACAGGCCGGTACTGGGGCGCCGCCTGCCACCGCAGCGTTACCTCCGCAACGGCTGGCCCAAGCAGGTGGAGTGGTGGGCCGCCACCGCGTGCGGGGAATCGTCGTTCACCCCCAACGACGAGGTCGACGCCGTGGAGTGGCTGCCCCTGGCCACGGCGCGCGCCCGGCTCAGCTACCCGCACGACGTCGAGGTCCTGGACAGCTTCGCCCGCGGCCCGGCCGAGACGTTTCCGCTGGTGCTGTTCCGGCACGCCTCCGCGCGCGAGAAGCGCACCTGGGAGGGAAACGACCTGCTCCGCCCGCTCAACGACGCGGGCCGCACCGACGCGCTGGCGGCTGCCCGGGTCCTGTCCAGCTACGGAGCGCTGCGCGTGGTGTCCTCCGCGGCGGCCCGTTGTACCGAGAGCGTGCTGCCGTTCGCAGTCGAGCACGACACCAGGGTCCGGACCGACCGCGCGCTCACCGCGCCGCCGGCGGGCAATCCCGAGAGCGTGTTCGACCACGCGGGCGCGCGGGCCGTGTTCGGCAGGCTGCTGGACGAGGGCAGCCCCACCATTGTGTGCACCCACGGTGAACTGGTGTCCGACCTGATGCGGGGCGCGCTCGAACAGCTTGGCGCGCCGGTGTCCCAGCAGTTGGCGCTGCGGAAGGGCACCTTCTGGGTGCTGCACGTCTCGGCCGCCGAGCGCGCGCTCGCGGCCGTCGAGCGCCACTCGGTGCGCGGATAGCGGGGGCGGAGCGGCGGCGGTGGCACGGGGTGGGACGATCCGAGTATGGCAACATACAAGGTCTCGCGAAGTGTCGTGATCGACGCGCCCGCGGCTGACATCTTCGATATCCTCGCGGCGCCCCACCAGCACCCCGAGTTCGACGGTTCCGCAACGGTGCGCGAGCAGATCGAGGGCCCGCAGCGCCTGGGGCCCGGGGAGCGGTTCGGGATGCAGATGCGGGCGGGCCTGCCGTACCGCATCACCAACCGTGTGGTGGAGTTCCAGGAGAACCGGCTTCTCACGTGGCGGCACTGGGGCACACACCGGTGGCGGTGGGAGCTGGAGCCCGTGGCCGGCGGCACTCGGGTTACCGAGACCTTCGACTACTCCTACGCGTTCTCGTTCCTGTACCAGTTGGCCGGGTGGCCGGCCCGCAACGCCCGCAGTATCGAGCAGACGCTCGTGCGGCTCAAGACACTCGCCGAGGGGCGGGGGCGGCCACACGCCTGAGCCGTCCGCACGTCCCCCTCCTACGTGCGAACGGCCCGGGCATGTGCCGGCCGTGCGGTGAGCCGGACCAGGGTTTCCCGTGGCTGGTCACCGCGGCGGGCAGCGTGATGGACATCGACGCGTTGAGCGGAAACGGCGCTGCCTTAGCGCATCCATCTAGCTACTAGTGGTGATTGTACCGGGCGCGCTCGCCGCTCTGGCGTTTCCGGGAATTTTGCTGCGCCGAGCTGGCCGCGAGCATCACGCGGCGGGTTCGGCTGGGTTTTCGCGCAGGTGGAGTTTCGTGGCATCTTCCGCCCTGTTGCGGCAACGGGCCCGCGCCGGGGGGGTGGGTTGCGGCAGTGGGGCACCCCGCGAGCGAAGCGAGAGGGGTGCCCCACTGCCGCGCAGCGCACGGTGCACCAACGCTGGGCGGCAAGCTGGCTCGCTCGCCGCGCTCACTTCGCCCCATTGCCGCAACCTCCAGGGTGAGCGTCACCCCCCGCACCACACCCCCTTGCGTGGGCTTCATCCCCGCGCCGCATCCTGAACGCGAGGGCCTCACGGGCGGGGGATGAGATGCACCGCTGGCGCCTTGATGGCGGCGGTCACCTGCCGGCCCGGGACGAGTTCGAGGTCGTCCCGGGCGTGCCGAGTGACGAAGGCGACCAGTGGGACCCCCGCGTCCAGGTCGACGCGCTGCAACGGGCCGTCCGGCGCTACCGCGCTGACCGTGGCGGGCAGGTGGTTGCGCGGGCTCGCGGCGTGTCCCCCCGCCGGGCCGGTCTCCAGCGCGATGTCCTCGGCGCGGATACAGGCCAGCACCGGATCGCCGGGCGTGAGGCCGTGGCCGCCAACGGCGGTGACCAGGTGCCGGCCGAGGAGTACACGGGCCAACCCCTCGCTCAGCTCGCGTACGTGGCCGGGGATGACGTTCTCGACGTCGACGGCCGCCGCGGCCTGCGCGGTCGCGGGGCGGGAGAAGACGTGCTCGACGGAGTCCATCTGGTGGACGCGGCCGCCGACGAGCACCACGATCCGGTCGCCCAGGGCCAGCGCCTCGACCCGGTCGTGGGTGACGACAACGGTGGGAATTCCCAGACGCAGCAGGATCGCGCGCAGCTCGGTTCGCAGCTTGGCGCGGGTGGGGGAGTCGAGCGCCGACAGCGGCTCGTCGAGCAGCAGCAGTCGCGGACGCGGCGCCAGCGCACGGGCCAGGGCCACGCGTTGCGCCTCCCCGCCGGAGAGCCGGCGGGTCGGCGTGTCGCGCAGGTGCGCGGCCCCGGCGGAGCTGAGCGCCTCCGCAACGCGGTCCGCGCGCTCGCGCCGCGCGAGCCCGTGCAGGCCGTAGCCGACATTGCCGGCGACGCTCAGGTGCGGGAACAATGCGTGGTCCTGGAACAGGTAACCGACCTTCCGCCGGCGCGTCGGGAGGTGCGTGCCGGGTGCGGTCCACGGGCTCCCGTCGAACTCGACGCGGCTGCCGCTATCTGGCCGGTCGAGCCCGGCCACGCAGCGGAGCAGGGTGGTCTTCCCGCTGCCGGAAGGTCCGAACAGAACGGTGACCGGTGATTCCGGGGTGAGCGGCACGCGCAGATCGGCGTCGAGAACGCGGCGACGCACCCGGGCGTTCAGGGCCGCGGCCATGCCGGGCCTCCCTTGCGTTGCAGGGCGTAGGTGGACACCAGGACAACGAGGGAGAACAGCAGCAGGACCAGGCTGGTCCGCCCGGCGGCGGCGTACTCGAACGCCTGGACGCTGTCGTAGATCGCGATGGCGACAGTGCGGGTCTCGCCGGGGATGTTGCCGCCCACCATCAGCACGACGCCGAACTCGCCGATCGTGTGCGCGAAGGTCAGCACCGCCGCGGTGGCCACCCCGGGCCGGGAGAGCGGGAGTACCACCCGGAGCACGGTGCCCGCTGTGGTGCGCCCCAGAACGGCGGACGCCTCCAGCAGGCGGCGGTCGACACCGGCGAAGGAGGTCATGAGGGGCTGGACGGCGAACGGCAGGCTGTACACCACCGATGCGAGCAGCAGACCGTTGAAGGTGAACGCCAGCGGCGACCCGGTCAGCTCGCTCCACCACCGCCCGACGGGAGAGCGGTCGCCCAGCGCCACGAGCAGGTAGAAACCCAGCACGGTGGGCGGCAGCACCAGGGGGAGGGCCACGATCGCCTCGACCACGACGGTCCAGCGGCGCCGGGAGAACGCGAGCCAAGCGGCCAGCGGCACCCCCACCACGAGCAGGATGGCGGTGGTGGCCAGCGCCAGTCGGACGCTGAGCGCGATCGCCTGCCAGTCCATGGGCCGGCCTCAGCCCTCCTCACCGGGCTCGGGTGGGGCGAAGCCGTGCTCCTCCAGGATGGCCTGGCCGTCCTCGGAGCGCAGGAAACCGGCCAGGTCGCGGGCGCCGCCGGGATTGGCCGAATCGGGCAGGACCACGCCCGACTGGTCCAGTCGGGGGTAGCTGCCCGGCGGAACCTCGCTGTGTTCGCCGCTCGCGCTCATGCTCGGCGACAGCGCCAGCGAGAGCGCGACCACGGCGGCATCGGCGTTGCCCGACTGGGCGAACTCCGCCGTCTGGGCGATGTTCTCCCCCAAGACCAGCTTGTCCTCGATGTCGTCGGCGACGCCGGCGGACTCCAGAGCGGCCTGGGCGGCGGTGCCGTAGGGCGCGTGCTCCGGGTTGGCGATGGCCACCGTGCCCACGGCGTCGTCGGCCAGTGCCGGCAGGCCCCCGGAGGGATCGGCCGGGGAGTCCGCGGCCGCCCACACCACGAGCCGGCCGGCCGCGTAGCCGAACACGTCGCCGGTATCGGCCAGCCCGTCCTGCACCAGATCCTCGGGGTATCCGGTGTCGGCCGACAGGAAGACGTCGAATGGCGCGCCGTTGCTGATCTGCTGGACGAAGGCCCCCGACGAGCCGTACGACGCCGCCACAGTGGTGCCCGGGTGCGCGTCCTCGAACTCCGCGACGATATCCGCCATTGCGAACTTGAGGTTCGACGCCACTGCGACCCGGACCTCGCCCTCGCTGCCCGCGGCCTCCGAGCCGCACCCGCTGGCGAGGACACTCGCGGCGGTGAGGCCGGCCAGCAGCGCCGTCTTGGGGAAGTGGTCAGGCATGCGGGCCGCCCCGCGCGGTCCCGCTCTCGACGATCACGCTGGTGGACTTCACGATCGCGGTGGCCAGTGAGCCGACCTCCAAACCCAGCTCGTCCGCGGCCTCCCGGCTCATCAGCGATACCAGGCGGTGCGGGCCGGCCTGCAGCTCCACGCGCGCCATGACGTCGCCCCGGGCGACGTCGGTGACCAGCCCGCGGAAGCGGTTGCGCGCCGATGACCAGTGGCGCGCCGGGTCGTCGCCGGCCCCTGCGCGCATGAAGGCCGCCAGGTCGGCGCCGTTGACCAGCCGGTGACCCTGGCTGTCTCGGGCGGCGGCGAGCCGGCCGGAGTCGACCCAGCGCCGTACCGTGTCCCCACTGACCCCCACGAGGGCGGCGACCTCGCTCATTCGAAAATGCGACACGTGAACCACGATACTCTCCGCAAAAGCTAAGAGAAAGCGGAAATTCCCTCGCATATACGAATCACTATCTGGAACCGCGCCTCGGACGTGCCAGGGGCGTCGGTGGGGTGGGGACAGCACTACCTCCGGCTGATGTGCTGTCGTCATGGCGGAGGCGTTCCCCGGTGCCTAGGTTTAGGGGGAAGAGAGGGGGTAGGGCGTCATGGCGTACACCCTGAGCGCCAGGGCCAGAGCACGGGTGGCTTCGCTGGGCGCCGAGATCGCCGCCGAGCGCCCGTGGCGCGAGCGGCTGGTGGCGCTGCTGCACCTGCTCACCTCGTTCGCGCTCTCGCTGGGGTACCTGGTCCCGGTCGCGCTGCTGGTTGGTTCCGCGGTGTGGCTCGGGATGGTCGTCGTGGGCACGGCGAGCGAAGTCCTGGCGCTCCCGCCGGTCTCCCTGCTGGTCAGCGGTGCCGTGCTGTTCCTGGTGCTGGTGCCGGCGGCCGCGACGCTGCTCGCCCGGCTGGCCTGCGCGATCCAGCGCAGCAGGCTGGAGAACGTCTACGGCATCGTCGAGACCCGCACCCCCGATCCCACCGCGCCGAGTGCCGGCCCGGCCCGGCTGCTCAGTTTTGTCTTCGGGCGGGACGCCTGGACCGCGCTCGTCTACAGCACTGTGGCCGCGGTCCTCGGGATCGCCTCTGGCGCGGTGGTGCTGGGGCTGGTCGGGTTCGGGATCGGCGGGTCCGTCGGTGCCCTGGTCGGGCTCGGCTACCTCACGGTCGAAGGGTCGCTCTCCCAGGCCCTGGGAAACAGCGCCCTGCCGGCCGCCTGGGTCATCCTCGGCCCGCCGGCCGCCATCCTGGGGATCTCACTGGTCCCCCTACTGCTCAAGGTGGAAGTGGTGGTGACCCGCAAGCTGTTGTTCGACGCGCCCGAGGTCCGGGTGCGGCGGCAGTTGCTCCATCTGCGCGACAGCCGCTCGCGGATGGTTGACGCGGCCGAGGCGGAACGCCGCCGGATCGAGCGTGACCTGCACGACGGCGCCCAGCAGCGCCTCCTCTCGGTGACCATGACGCTGAGCAGGGCACACGGCAAGTTCGACCGCGACCCGGACGCGGCCCGGGCCCTCCTGGAGGAGGCGCAGTCCGAAGCCCGATCGGTCATGGCCGAGCTGCGCGACATCGCGCGGGGACTGCACCCGCGGGTTCTCACCGACCACGGACTGGAGGCCGCGCTACCCGTTGCCGCGGGCCGGTCTCCGCTGCCGATCCGGCTCGACGTGGACATGCCCGAACGCCCCTCGCCCCGCGCGGAGGGAGTCGCCTACTACGTGACATGCGAGGCGCTGAACAATGTGGCCAAGCACGCCGGCGCGGAGAACGCCACGGTCCGGGCCAGGCGGGTACCGGACTCCTCGGGGGACCTGCTGCGGCTCACCGTGACCGACGACGGAACGGGCGGTGCCGACCCCGACACGGGAACAGGCCTGTACGGGCTGTGGGACCGGGTCAACGCAGTGGACGGCGAACTGCGTCTACACAGTCCCGCGGGCGGGGGGACTGTGCTCACCGCCGACATCCCCTGGGAGGCATAACGTGCGGATCATCATCGCCGAGGACTCTGTGCTGTTGCGCAGCGGCATGGCCAAGCTGCTGGAGGACGAGGGTCTGGAGGTCGTCGCGCACGCGGGCGACGCCGACGAGCTGCTCGCGGCCGTCGCCGCACACCCCGGCGTCGACCTGTGCATCGTGGACATCCGCATGCCGCCCGGCTACTCCGAGGAGGGGATGCACGCCGCGATCCGCATCCGCCGCGAGTACCCGGACGTCGCCGTGCTGCTGTTGTCGCAGCACGTCGTCAGCAGGTACGCCGCGGAGCTCCTGGGCGGCGGGTCCACGAAGGTCGGCTACCTGCTCAAGGACCGCGTCGCCGATGTGGACGAGTTCGTCGGGACACTGCGCCGGGTCGCGGCTGGTGGCGCGGCCATCGACCCCGAGGTGGTCTCGCAGCTGCTGAGCCGCAAGCAGGACAGCGCGCTCGACCGCCTCAGCCCGCGCGAGAACGAGGTCCTCGGCGTGATGGCGGAGGGACTGAACAACGTTGGCATCGCGGAGCGCCTGGTCATCACCGAACGCGCGGTCGAGAAACACATCCGCATGATCTTCGACAAGCTCGATCTGGGCCACCACGAGTACGACCACCGCCGGGTGCTGGCCGTCCTGGAGTACCTGCGCGGCACCGGGCCGCAGGCGGCCACCACCTGACACGGACTGACGCACGACGGCGGGACGCGCACGCGCCCCAGGAAGGAAAGGACATGACGTTCACCGGGAGAGGACTCTTCGCCGCCTCGAGCAAGGAGCCGGGTCGGCGGCACTTGGGGTGGCTGCTCATCGGGGCCTTCGTCGCTGTCGCGGCGTTGGTCGTCGGCGGGCTGAGCGCTGTGGGCGGGATCTCCACCAGTCAGACCGCCCAGGAGGAATCGTTCGGCGACGCCGACGAGGTGGTCGTGGACAACCGGACATCGGGAGATGTCCGGGTGACCGGAACCAGCGGCGACGCGGTCACCGTCGAGCGCACCGTGCGCGACACCCTGATGTCCTCTGCCCATGAGCAGGTCGGGATGGACGGCGCCAGCACCGTGAACGTCGACGCGGGCTGCGACGGGATAGCGTTCTTCGGCGGCTGCCAGGTCGACTACCGGATCGGTGTCCCCGAGGGCACAGCCGTCCAGGCCGACGCTCACTCCGGTGAGGTGCGGGTCAACGCCGTGACCGGCGAGGTGGCGGTGTCCACCAGCTCCGGCGAGGTGCGGGCCAACCGGGTGGAAGGGGACCTCACGGTCGACACCACGTCGGGTGGCATGCGGCTCGAGGAGATCGACGGGGACATGGACCTGGAAGCCACGTCCGGTTCGATCTGGGCAAGCGGATCCGGCGGCAGCATCCAGGTCGACGCCACCTCCGGCAGCATCCAACTGATGCCGGACGACGCCACGGACGTTGAGGCGAGCGCGTCCTCGGGCTCGATAAACGTGCACGGCAGCTTCGCGACCCTGGACACCAACGCCAGCTCGGGCTCCGTGGACATCGACGCCGCCGAGCCGTTCCAGCGGATCACAGCGGAGGCGTCCTCGGGATCGCTCGCCATGCGGGTGCCCGACACCGAGTACGCGGTGACGGCGGACTCCAGCAGTGGCAGCCGCGACATCGACGTGACCAAGAACGACAACGCCGAGGCGGAGATCGACGCGAAGACCTCCAGCGGCAGCATCGAGATCACTCCGCGCGGCTGACGCCGATAGCGGGGCGGCGGCTGAGGCTGCCGCCTCCGCCGGCAGCCCGCACTCGGCACGGCCCCGGGACGCCCCCGGGGCCGTGCCGAGTGCGGTCCGGCATCGCCTACGCTGCGCCTAGCGTTGCGATCTTCAACCGGGAGCGGTGTCGTGACTCCTCCCGCGACTGACATCGCGGGCTTCTCCTGTCGTCGTTCGGGCGGCAGGAAGGACCAGCCCGGCCCTGATATCAATGTCATAGGTGTACCAGATGCAGGCTGTGGTGAACGCTGTATCGCCCAGCGGCAACCCGGCTTTCCCTGTCCCACTACGCGGGCAGCCTGATTCCCCCACCGGCTTCAGCCGGTGGCCCCCCAGGAGGACCTGATGGAAGGAACCACCTTCGAGGAGGTGTGGCAGGACGTAATCAGCGTCCAGCCGGAGCCCCCGACCTGGCTCGTCGTAGGAACGGGGATCTGCGCCCTGCTCGTGGTGCTCACCCGCGATCCGTGGCGCATCGCCCGGAACGTGGTGACGATCGCCCACGAGGGCGGGCACGCTGTGGTCGCCCTGCTCAGCGGCAGGCAGCTCACGGGGATCCGGCTGCACTCCGACACCTCCGGGGTGACGGTCTCGCGGGGTAAGCCCACCGGGATCGGGATGATCCTCACCGTTTTCGCCGGCTACGTTACGCCGTCGCTCGTGGGGTTGGCCGGAATCCTGCTGCTCCTGGGCGACCGGATCACCGCAATGCTGTGGATCAGCATCCTGGTGCTGGCCACGATGCTGCTGTTGATCCGCAACGTCTACGGGGTGGTGTCCGTGGTGGGGACCGGAACGGTGATCTTCCTGGTCTCCTGGTTCACCCCGGCCGCGGTGCAGGCCGGATTCGCCTACCTGTTCACCTGGTTCATGCTGTTCGCCGGAATGCGCCCGGTTATCGAGCTGCAGTCGCAGCGCAGGCAGCAGCCCTCGCCGCAGTCCGACGCCGACCAGCTCGACCGGCTGACGGGGATGCCCGGTACGGCCTGGGTGATGATCTTCTTCCTGCTGAACGCGTCCGTGCTGGTGCTCGGCGGGTGGCTGCTGCTGTTCTGATGCGCCACTGAGGGCGCTCCGCGCCCTCCTGGCGGGTACCTGATCCGGTGGCGCGGTGCTGGGCCGTCCCACGCGCACTCGGGGTACGCAGGCGGCACGTCAGTTGGCGCTGGGGGTCTCCAGCGGGGCGGCGAGCGCGGCCTCGACGGTGGGGAAGATCGTGATGCGGGTGTCGATACCCGTGACGCGCAGGATCTGCGTGAGCCGTTCGGTGACCGAGGCGATGAAGAGCGCGACGCCCCGCTCTCGGGCGCTTCGGTGCGACTGGATCAGCACCCGCAACCCACTGGAGTCGACGAAACGCAGCCGGGTGCAGTCCAGAACGACACGTCGGGTCGAGACACTGTCCAGTGTGTCCCGCACCACCCTGTGGAACTGCTCTTCGGACGCCATGTCGATCTCGCCATCGAGAACCAGGACCACGCCGTCGTCGTCCTCGCGGGTGGTGATCTGCAATGCGGGCATATTCGCTCCGGGGTGGGTCGGCGATCGCAAAGCCCCATCTGGCAGCACAGTGTTCCGCTCGCCTCCGGGCCGGGGACGGGCGCCAGACACGCTCGCCGGAGCGTTTGCGACCGCGCCTGTAGGGCGGAAGTGCTGGTTCATGATGGCTGCTACCCCTCATGCCGACATCGCAGACGAGTCGGGCATCTTCAACGGTGGTTGTCGTGCGCCTGGGGCTTCGACGTTGACTCGGATTCGTCCGACCGGGATCTCGGCTCACGTCGGCCGGCCGCGCCCTGCCGGGGCAGGCGGGGTGCCTGCCTGGTGCTAGGACACGTTATATCTGGCGTCCGCAGGAGAGTACCACACAACCGTAGCCTATTCGTGACTTCAGTGAAGCGGGTTCGTTGTGCGCAATGCGGGGACACCCGGCGTGCGCCGTCGTCGTCCCAGGATTTTCGCCAATGTCGAAGTGCCGTGCCTGGATAGCTGTACGCAGGGCGAGCGCCCTCATGAGGGCATTCCTTGCCCGGTTCGGTTTTCTCTTTGGTGTTACGCGGAGTGCGGACGCGGTATACAATTGTCACGATGGCCACTCGCGGCCACCGCGCCGTGCGGACTGGTGCGCGCGAGACCGCCATGTTCGGGCACCCGCCAGCCCTTGTGGGGCAGCAGCGCGGGCGCGCCGGCCGGCGGTGTGCCCCGTTGTTGGTCGGGTTCGCCGGTGTGCGGGGCCGCGCCGTACTACGCGCGCAGCCCGTCGAAGGCCATGGCGGCCACGATGTCACCGAGCTCGATAGCACCGAGCCCGTGTCCGGGCCGATACCATTCGGTGATCGAATTGACCATACCGAACAGCAATCGGCTGGCAACGGCGGGGTCGATATCGGGGCGGATGTCGCCGGCCGCCATGCCCTCGCGGACCAGGTCGCTGACGAAGTGGTCGAACTCGCGCCGCCGCTCCAGGGCACGTTGCTCGACATCGGTGTTCCCCCGCACTCGCAGCAGCAGCGTCACGTGCGGAAGCCGCTCGACCAGCACGCCCACCGCACGGCGCAGCACGTGCTCAAGGCGGTCGGCCACCGGGCCGCTGGTGGCTTCCGGCTCGCGGGTGACGGCGAACAGCCCGTCCAGCGCGCGGTCGAGCGACAGGCGCAGTAGCTCCGACTTCCCGCTGTAGTGGTGGTAGATAGCGGACTTGGTCACACCGAGCGCCCGCGCGAGGTCCTCCATGCTGGTGCCGTCATAGCCGCGCTCGTTGAACACCCGCACGGCCACTCCCAGCACGGACTCCGCGTCATGCCCCGGCCGCCCAGCACGCCGCCGGCCCGCGCCCGCGGTGGGATCGGATTCGGACAGCTCTCGCACGGTCGTCGAATCTACCTCCCCGGAACCATCCACCGCCCGGAAGTTCGCGATCCGCGACCGCTCAGAGGGGCCGTTAGAGGGAGGCGCCTTTTACGGCGGTGAGGAAGGCCGACCACTCGGGGCCGGGAAAGGACAGCCGGTCCGCGTTGGGGCGCTTGGAGTCGCGTACGGCGACGGAGGGCGGGAGCTGGGCGTACGCGGCGGAATCGGAGGTGGAACCGCTGTAGGCGGGCGCGTGCCAGGTGGCGCTGGAGCATTCGACGCAGTCCGCGTTGGTTCCGCTGTGGGAGCTCTTACGCCAGGTTTTGGCTGGGTGCCGCGTGCTCATGAGGGACGCCCTCATTCCTGATCGAGTTCCTTGGCGATGGCCGCAACAGCATCCACGGACTCGTGCCGCGTGAGCGCGACTGACTTCAGCCTATCGGCTTCGGCCCGGAAGAAGGCGATTTGTTCCGATTTGTCGAGGAACAGCCCGGAGATCTTGTGGTCCAGGTAGACCACGGGCCCCTCCTTGGCGAAATCGAACAGCGCGAAGGCACCGTCCAGACCGGTGTGCGCGCCAACGGAGTAGCGCAACACCCGCAGGCTCACGTTGGGACGCTCGGTGGCCTCGATGAGGTGCCGAAGTTGGCGTGCCATGGTCTTCGGGCTGCCGATGACCCGCCGCAGGGCGCACTCGTCCAGGATGACCTCGAAGGCCGGCGGCTCCTCGCGGCTGAGGATCGCCTGCCGGCTCATCCGGGCGGCCACCCGGATCTCGGCATCCTCCTCCGAGATACCGCCCGCCCTCATGAGCACACGCGTGTAGTCCGGTGTCTGCAACAGGCCGGGGACGAGTAGCGGCTGGAAATTGAAGATGCTGGTCGCGACGGGCTCGATCTGGATGAGGGTCCGCGACTCCTGGGACAACGGCCCCTGGACCTCCCACAGGTTCGGCTCGTCGACCCGTTCGGTCTTGGTCAGCAGGCGCTCGCGTTCGTCGCCGGTAACGCCGTAGATGACCAGCAGGGAGGCCACGTCCTCGGTGGTGATGCCCTGGTTGCCGGTTTCGATCCGCGACAACCGGGAGGGCTGCCAGCCGAGCTGTGCCGCGACATGGCGGAGGCTGAGGCGTCGCATTTCACGCAACGATCGCAACTCCGCACCCAAGCCGCGGCCGGCGATGGTGCTTTGGCGCGCGTAGGGCATGCTCTCCTCCGCAGTCGAGTCCCGGGAAGCGACCCGCGAGTTGCGCGACGATCGGCACCGGACAGTGGGCTGTTGCCCGAACTCTCCGTTTTGCTGCGGAAAAGCGTGC
Organism: Lipingzhangella halophila; assembly: GCF_014203805.1. GTDB lineage: Bacteria > Actinomycetota > Actinomycetes > Streptosporangiales > Streptosporangiaceae > Lipingzhangella > Lipingzhangella halophila. The sequence goes on from NZ_JACHJT010000001.1 coordinate 314,491, forward strand.
CACATTGCTCTGTCGTTGAGCTACTGTTGCGATCTCCGCCGGCCGCCCGTGCCTGTCTCGCCGATGATGCGGATCTGGATCCCCGGCATGGCACAGCGCCTCGAAGGGACGATTCCCTCCGGATCGGCGCGGCCAGCGCGGGAGCCGCGGCCGTTGACCGGCCGCCGGCCCCGGCGTAGCGTGATAACTGAACGATCGGTTGGTTTTGTTTGGTTTCGCTGTCGGGAATGGCGTGGAGATGACCAGCACCGAGACTCCGCCGCGGGCGGCACCGGAGGGTGCGCGGGAGCGCTTTGACGCGGTAATCGCCGCGGGTGAGCGGGTCGAGCCGCGCGACTGGATGCCCGATGACTACCGCGCGACGCTGGTGCGCCAGATCGCGCAGCACGCGCACTCCGAGATCATCGGGATGCAGCCCGAAGCCAACTGGATCACCCGGGCGCCCAGCCTCAAGCGCAAGGCCGTCCTGATCGCCAAGGTGCAGGACGAGGCCGGGCACGGGCTCTACCTGTACAGCGCGGCGGAGACCCTCGGCGTGGGGCGGGCGGAGCTGCTGGACCTGCTGCACGAAGGGCGGCAGAAGTACTCCTCCATCTTCAACTACCCCACATTGAGCTGGGCCGACGTCGGAACCATCGGCTGGCTGGTCGACGGGGCCGCCATCACCAACCAGGTGCCGCTGTGCCGCTGCTCCTACGGTCCCTACGCGCGTGCGATGGTGCGCATCTGCAAGGAGGAGAGCTTTCACCAGCGCCAGGGCTTCGAGATCCTGCACGTCCTCGCGCACGGCACACCGGAGCAGCACGCGATGGCGCAGGAGTCCGTGAACCGCTGGTACTGGCCCTCGCTGATGATGTTCGGTCCGCCCGACGCGGAGTCGGCGCACTCCGAGCAGTCCATGGCCTACGGGATCAAGCGGTTCTCCAACGACGAGCTCCGGCAGCGGTTCGTGGACATGATCGTGCCCCAGGCCGACGCGCTCGGGCTCACGCTTCCCGACCCCGAGCTGCGGTGGAACGACGAGCGCGGCCACTACGACTTCGGCCCGGTCGACTGGGCGGAGTTCAAGCAGGTGCTCAAGGGCAACGGGCCGTGCAACCGGCAGCGGCTGGCGCACCGCCGGGAGGCACACGCCGCGGGCGCGTGGGTGCGCGAGGCCGCCCAGGCGCACGCGGCGAAGCGGGCGCGCCGCGCGGAACGCGAGCACCGGGCGAGCGAGGGAGGCGCGGCATGAGCGAGCGGCCGATGAACGACTGGCCGTTGTGGGAGGTGTTCGTGCGCGCTCGCCGCGGCCTGTCGCACGTACACGTGGGCAGCCTGCACGCCGCCGACGCCGAGCACGCCCTGCACAACGCGCGGGATCTCTACACCAGGCGGCGCGAGGGCGTGAGCGTGTGGGTCGTCCCGGCCGCGATGATCACCGCGTCGGCCCCGGACGACAAGGAAGCCTTCTTCGATCCGGCGGACGACAAGGTGTACCGCCACCCGACCTTCTACAGCGTCCCGGAGGGAGTCCAGCACCTGTAGGAGAAGGGGAAGCCCGGGAAAAGGGGGTGGCGCGGAGATGCCCGAGGAGTCGGGTGCGCAGGCCGCGGTGGTGGACACCGCGGTTACGGCGTATGTGCTGCGGCTCGGCGATGACGCCCTCATCGCCAGTCACCGGCTGGCCGAGCTGGTGGCCCGCGCGCCGCAGCTTGAGGAGGACGTCGCGCTGGCCAATATCTCCCTGGACCTGCTGGGGCAGGCACGCGCGCTGCTGGGCTACGCCGGCCGCACGGAGGAGCAGCTCACCGGGGTACTGCGGACCGAGGACGACCTCGCCTACCTGCGCGCCGAGAACCAGTTCGTCAACTGCCGCCTCGTGGAGCTGCCCAACACCGATTTCGCCCACACCACCGCGCGCCAGCTGCTGTTCTCGGGCTACGCGTTCGAGCTCTACTCGGCGCTGACCCACTCGACCGACGAGACGATCGCCGGCATCGCGGGCAAGGCGGTGAAGGAGCTGTCCTACCACCGCGACCACGCGGCACGGTGGACGATCCAACTGGGAGACGGCACCGACGAGAGCGCGCGGCGGATGGCGGCGGCCCTGGAGGCGGCCTGGCCCTATGTGGACGAGCTGTTCGCCGCTGATGACGTGACCCGGACGGTGGCCGGGGCCGGGGTCGGGGCCGACCCGGCGCGGCTGCGTCCGGCGTGGGACGCGTTCGTGGACGGGGTCCTCGAACCAGCGGGGCTGGAGCGCCCCGAGGTGCCGCCGATCACGGGGCTCGCGGGCAAGAGCGGCCGCGACGGCGTGCATAGTGAGGCGTTCGGCTTCCTGGTTGCCGAAATGCAGCACCTGCACCGTTCGCACCCGGGGGCGTCGTGGTGACGCGGCAGGAGCGGGCTCTGACGGTCGCGGAGATCCGGGAGCTGGTCGCCGCCGTGCCCGACCCGGAGATGCCCATGGTGACCCTGGAGGACCTGGGAATCCTCCGCGACGTGCGGCGCGGCGCGACGGGGGCGGTCGTGGTGACCATCACGCCCACGTACTCGGGGTGCCCGGCGCTCGACGCCATCGGCGACGACATCCGCGCGCGGCTCGCCGCGTGCGACGAGACCGCCGTTGAGGTGCGGACGGCGCTGTCACCGCCGTGGTCGACGGACTGGATCAGTGCCGAGGGGCGGCGCAAGCTGGCCGCGCACGGCATCGCCCCGCCGCCGGAGCGGGCGCCCGGGCCCGGTGCCGGCGGGGGCACGTTCGTTCCGCTTTCCGTGCGGTGCCCGAACTGCGGGTCCGTGGAGACCCGGGAGCTGAGCCGGTTCGGGGCCACCGCGTGCCGGGCGATCCACGTCTGCGCCGCGTGCGGTGAGCCGTTCGACCGCGTCAAGCCGCTGTAATGCCGAGAACACGAAGCACCGGGCAGAGGTAGGGAGCCACGCCATGCGCGCGCAGGCCCAGGATCGGCCGGCCACAGTGCCGCGCCGGGGCGCCCACCGGTTCCACCCGTTGACGGTGGCCTCAGTGCAGCGCCTCACCGATGACGCCGTGGCGGTGACGTTCGACGTCCCCGAGGAGATCGCGGAGGACTTCCGGTTCGTCCAGGGCCAGCACCTGACGATCCGCTGGCACGCCTCCGGCGAGGAGATCCGGCGGAACTACTCCATCTGCTCGGCGGCCCCCGACGGCCCACTGCGCATCGCCGTCAAGCGGCTGGAGGGCGGATCGTTCTCCGCGTTCGCCAACGAGGAACTGCGGCCGGGCGACGTCCTCGACGTCATGCCGCCTCTCGGGGGGTTCCACGTCCCGCTGGAACCGGAGCGGGCACGGACGCACGTGGCGGTCGCGGCGGGCAGCGGGATCACTCCGGTCCTGTCCCTGCTCCTGACGACGTTGGCCACCGAACCCCGTTCCACGTGCACTCTGGTCTACGCGAACCGGACAGCGGGCGACGTGATGTTCCTCGACGAGCTGCGCGACGCCAAGGACCGGTACCCGCGGCGGTTCCAGTTGCTCAATGTCTTCAGCCGGGAACACACCGACGCCCCGATCTGCAACGGGCGGATCGACGCCGCCAAGCTCGACCTGCTGTTCTCCTCCCTCGTCCCGCCGGGCGGCGTCGACCAGTGGTACCTGTGCGGGCCGTTCGCGCTCGTGCGGCTGGTGCGCGCGGCTCTGGCGGAGCGCGGGGTGGCCGAGGACCGCGTGCACTTCGAGCTGTTCCACACCGGGGAGGGCGACGAGCCCGCGCCGCGCCGCCGCGCGCACCAGGGCGAAGCGGGCGGTGCCAGCCGGGCCGTGTTCACCCTTGGTGGTGTGACCAGCAGTGTCGATGTGGACACCAGCGCGGACGAGACCGTCCTCGGCGCCGTCCTGCGGGAGCGCGGCGACGCGCCCTTCGCCTGCCGTGGCGGGGTGTGCGGCACGTGTCGGGCCCGGGTGCTCGGTGGCGAGGTCGACCTGGCGCGCAACTTCGCGCTCGAAGCCGAGGAGATCGCGGCCGGCTACGTGCTCACCTGCCAGTCCCGCCCGGTGACCTCCGAGGTCGTTGTGGACTATGACGCGTGAGCGTGGTGGCGCGCGCCCGCGGGGTGCGCTGCCGCGCGGAAGGGCGTGTCGGCCGGGTGCGGCGGTGGTCGGGTCAGTTCCAGTCGATACGCGTCTGTGCGTTGGGGTCGTAGCTGCGGTGCCGCCCGCCGTAGTGTCGTGTCGGGTATCCGTTCAGGGCGTCGCGGTACCCGCTGTGGTATCCGGTGCCGCGCGGGTTCTCATCGTCGCGTGCGTCGCTGGTGTCGGCCGGGCGCCGTGCCCGGCGGGCGAGCGCGCCCGCTGCCACGCTGTTGAGTAGCGTGGCGATGGCGATGCCGGCGACCAGGTTGATGAGTGCGGTCGCGATCTGGCTTGGTACCGAGGCCACCTGGGCGAACGGACTCACCACCGCGACGGTGGTCCCGAGTCCCACGATCCACCCGAAGAAGGTGCGCGGCCGCGGTGCGCTGATCAGGAGCAGATGGAGTAGCCCCGTGGCGGCCAGAGCCGCGAGCGCGGCCAGCACCGCGTAGACACCGGTTCCGGCGTCGCCGAAGTATCCCGCCTCCTCGGGCGCGAGCACTGGTATGCCCAGGATGCCCCGGACGACGAGCGCGCCGACCAGGATAACGAGCCCCGCCACGACGGCGGTCGCCAACCCCCCGGACCACAACCGGGCGATGTTCAACTGCCGTCCACCACCATATTCGTTCATGCCGTTCCCCCCGATACGGCGCCGAACACGGTCGATGCCGACATACCCGGACCTAGCTGTCGGTAACCTCACGGCGGCCGACTCGGTGAGTGGCGGCGGGCCCGAAGAACTCGGGTCGGGTGCCGCCGGGGTTCTGAGGGTTCGGAGGTGGGGGAGCGAGGGACGAGCGACCACACCGCAGGGCCCGAAGGTTCCCGGCCTGCCAGGCGTTCGACTCGGTGAGTGGCGGCGAGCCCAAAAACAGGTCGGGTGCCGCCGGGGTTCTGGAGGGTCCGGAGGTGGGGGAGCGAGGAACGAGCGACCACACCGCAGGGCCCGAAGGTTCCCGGCCTCCAGGCGCCCGACCCGGCGAGCGAAGCGAGCCCAAAGAACACCGCCTACCGCGTCCGGCAGAGCGCTGGAACCGCTGCTGTTGCGCGGATCCAGCACGTGTTGCGGGTCCCTGAGCCGGGCAGCCGTACCGGATTGTGGAATGCGCGGTATTGGCCGGGCGGCGGATTTCTTCTGGTGCGTAATTCGCAATGCGTTGCGCTATGCGCTTCAAATAGGGTGAGCAAAATCTCCCTGGAGGGTGGTTCAGCTCTTCCTGTTGGCAGAACATACAAGGGGTATCAGAGGATCACCCAGCGAATTTTTCGCGCCCTGACCTGCGAAAACACCGTGCATACGGCTGTGCGCACTTGAAATTGGGTGGGGTACATGCTTTTCAATGGACATACGCGAAGTTTCACCCTCGGCGTCGTGTGCTGTCTACGAGAGAGGGTGTTTCGAGTGTGAGGAGTCGACCTATTAAAGGGCAGGATCAGCAGCGATTCGGGGATGACCCGCTCGCCGTACGCGACACCGACCACTACAAGGAAGAATACGTTACCGGCTTCGTCGACAAGTGGGACGAGCTGATTGACTGGAAGCGCCGGTACCTCAGCGAGGGCCGCTTCTTCGTCGAGCAGTTGAAGGCGCGGGGCGTTCGGAAGGTGCTCGATGTCGCCACCGGTACGGGCTTCCACTCGGTGCGGCTACTTGAGGAAGGGTTCGACACCGTCAGCGCCGACGGCAGTCCGGAGATGCTGGCTAAGGCCTTCGCCAACGGCGTGAGCTACGGTGGCCACATCCTCCGCGTGGTCCACGCGGACTGGAGGTGGCTCAACCGGGACGTACACGGTACGTACGACGCCATCATCTGTCTGGGCAACTCCTTCACCCACCTGTTTTCCGAGCGAGACCGGCGTAAGGCTCTGGCCGAGTTCTACGCCATGCTCAACCACAACGGGGTGTTGATCATCGATCAGCGCAACTACGACGCGCTGCTCGACGGCAAGTACGGAAACTCGCACACCTACTACTACTGTGGCGAGGATGTCTCCGCGGAGCCGGAGCACGTCGACGAGGGTCTGGCGCGGTTCGTGTACCGCTTCTCGGACCAGTCGATGTACCACCTCAACATGTTCCCGCTGCGCAAGGACTACACGCGGCGGCTGCTTCGGGAAGTCGGTTTCCAGCGGGTTGACACCTACGGTGACTTCCAGGAGACCTACCAGGGCGACGAGCCCGACTTCTACATCCACATTGCGGAGAAGGCCTACCACACGGACGACGAGCTCTCCGAGTCGTACTCCTCGGCGGTCCAGACCGCGCGGGAGTACTACAACTCCAGCGATGCGGACAACTTCTACTACACGATCTGGGGCGGCACCGACATCCACGTCGGGCTGTACAACTCGGACAAGGACGACATCGCTGAGGCCAGCCGGCGGACCGTCGAGCGCATGGCCGAGAAGGTCACGCTGACGCCCGATACCGACGTCATCGACGTTGGCGCGGGCTACGGTGGCTCCGCCCGGTACCTCGCCCGCACTTTCGGTTGCAAGGTCACCTGTCTCAACCTCAGTGAGGTCGAGAACGAGCGCAACCGGGAGATGAACCGCGAGGCCGGCCTGGACCACCTCATCACCGTCGTGGACGGGTCCTTCGAAGACATCCCCGCTCAGGACAACGGGTTCGACGTGGTGTGGTCCCAAGACGCCCTGCTGCACAGCGGGGACCGCGGCCGGGTGATCGAGGAGGTCCTGCGTGTCATGCGCACCGGCGGCCACTTCGTCTTCACCGACCCCATGGCCACGGACAACGCCTCCCCCGAGGCGCTGGCGCCCATCTTGCGGCGGCTGCACCTGGAGACCATGGGAACACCGGGCTTCTACGACCGCGAGGCGAGCCGGCTCGGTCTGACCAAGGTGGAGTTCGACGATCTGAGCCCGCAGCTCCCCGCGCACTACGGGCGGGTGCTGGCTGAGCTGCAGAGCCGGGAGGACGAGCTCGAAGGCAAGGTCAGCAAGGAGTACCGGGACCGGATGAAGGAAGGCCTGCGCAACTGGGTCAACGGTGGCAAATCCGGTGACCTGGCGTGGGGCATCCTGCACTACCGCGGCTAGCGAGCCAGAGCGCGCCGCACAAAGGTCCGGCCCGGCGGGAACTCCCGCCGGGCCGGACCTTTGTGCGCTGCATGGGCGGCGCGTTCAGCGGCGGGTTATGTAGCGCCTCCGACACGCGCGGACACCGAAAGTGCTCGACCCGCGGCGGCGGCACGTCCCGCCGTTTGGCCGAGCGAGGGTCCCCCTCAGGTCGTAGGACAAGTACCTACGCACGTGAGAAGACCCGGAACGGCTGACTTGGAGAGTCTGGGACTAACCGCATCGGGAGACGTCAACAGCCCGAACCCCCGATGTCGCCAAATCCCAGGAGTACTTCGTGATTACCCGCGATCCAACACGTCAACCCCCCCAGCCACGGCGCTCAGGACGCGAACGCGGCCCCCGCGCTGTACTCGCCACAATGGGGGCCATCGCCCTACTCGTGATCAGCGGCGCCGGCCCCGCGTCGGCGTCGGCGTCGGAGTCGGAGTCGGGCCCCGCTCCCGCCCCCGGACCACCGATCCCGCACCCGGAACCCGGCGAGCCCCTCACCGAGGAGGACGTCAACGCCTGGCTCGACGGCCAGATCCCCGCGGCCCTGGAGGACGCCGGTATCGCGGGTGCGTCCGTGAGCGTCGTCCACGACGGCGAGATCCTCACCTCCCGCGGATACGGCTACTCCGATGTCGAGGAAAGGGAGAAGGTCGACCCCGACGAGACGCTCTTCCGCATGGCGTCGATATCCAAGACGTTCACCGCGACCGCGGTGATGAAGCTGGTCGAGGAAGGCCAGATCGACCTGGACACCGACGTGAACGAGTACCTCGACTTCCCGATGGAGACCTCGTTCGACGAGCCCGTTACGATGCGCCATCTGCTGACGCACACGGCCGGGTTCGAGGAGGAGTACAGAAACGTGATCCTCCCCCCTGACACCGATGTGGAACTGCGGGACGTTGTCGCCACGGAGGATCCGCCGGAGCAGGTGTACGAGCCGGGGACGACGCCCTCGTACTCCAACCACGGCTACGCGCTCGCCGGCTACATCGTCGAGAACGTCAGCGGGATGTCCTTCGAGGAGTACGTCGCCCAGAACGTGTTCGAGCCGGCCGGGATGGACTCCTCCACCTTCGAGCAGCCGTTGCCTGAGGAGCTGGAGTCCCGGCTCTCGAAGGGCTACGCCACCGCCGACCAAGCGCCGAGTCCCTTCGAGACCGTCAACGACTTCCCGGCGGGGGCGGTGACGTCCTCCGCTACCGACATGGGGCGCTACATGCTGGCCCACCTGGGCCACACGCAGAACTCCGAGCTGCTGCAGCCCGACACGCTCTCGCTCATGAAGGAGCCCGCCACGAGCAGCGACACCCTCGGCACCCTCGCCGAAGGGCCGCAGATGACTCTCGGGTTCTTCCAGGAGGGCCGCAGCGATCTCGGGATGGTGGGCCACGGGGGCGACACCATGGTCTTCCACAGCCAGATGAACCTCCTCCCCGAGCAGGACACGGGGTTCTTCATCTCGCTCAACAGCAGCGGACACCAGGCCACGGACAGCCTCAACCTGCGTAGCAGCCTGATGGAGGGGTTCACCTCCCGCTACTTCCCGGCCTCGGGTGAGAAGGACACCGAAGTCGAGCCCACGGCGGCGGAGCACGCCGCGGTAGCCGAAGGTACCTACGTGTCGGCGCGCAGGCCGGGGAGCACCTTCATGAGTGCCTCGGAGCCCCTCGATAGCGAGATGCAGATCACGGCCCGCGAGGACGGAACCATCGTCGCGAATCCGGGGCCGGAGACCTTCCACCCGACGGAATATGAGGAGATCGCGCCCTGGGTGTGGCGTGAGGTGGACGGGCACCGCATGCTGACGATGCGCGTGGTCGACGGCGAGGTCGAGGCGATCGGCTACGCCTCGGCGTTCACCATGCTTCCCGTCGAGCCGGAACGCCACTCCTCGGTCGTCCTGCCGATCTTTGTCAGCTCGCTGGTTGTGCTTATAGTCACGCTCATCTCGTGGCTGGTCGGTCCCATCGTCCGCCGGACGTTGTCCCTGCCGAAACGTGCCCCCGAGGGGCGGTGGGCCCGTGTCCTGACGCGAGTGGGCGTGGGTTCCGCCGTGCTCGCCCTCGCCGGGTGGACCAGCGCCATACTCATGATCTCCGGGCTCACGGATGTCCCCACGGTGCTGCTCCGGATGATCCAGGCGCTCCAGGTCGTGGGCATCCTCGGGGTGATCCCTGCGGCGGTGGCCCTCTTCAACGACATCCGCCACCGCACGGGATGGAAACGGTATGTCGGTAGCGCGCTCGTCCTGCTGGCGTTGCTGGGCATCGCCTGGTGCGCCGTCGTCCTGAACCTGGTCGCGGACACCGTGTCGTACTGACCACCCGCCGGCGGGGGCCGGAACGGCCCCTCGCCGGGCGCCCCCAACCCGGGGCACATCAGGCCTCTGGAGGCCTGATGTGCCCCGGGTTGCGCTATTCTCGTCCCCTCTGCCACACAACCCAGGTGGGATCGATGACGCGTGCGGACTCCGCGGGGCCCGAGGACGCCAACGCCGGATGGGGGCACGAGTCCTCCGGTGGGCCGAGCACCCGCCTGCTGTTACCGCTCGACACCGGCCTCACCCGTCTGGGGATTCGCGGGCCGTTCCGCCGCGATCTCGCCCTGGGCGTGTTCGTCGCGCTGGTCTCGCTCGGGATACTCGTGTCGCTCCAGACCGTCGCGTGGTCGGTGGGAATGGAGTTCGCGCCGACTTCCCTGGCGGTCCTCGCTGTCCTGACGTGCGCGCAGTCGCTGGTGTTGTGCGTGCGCCGGAGCCGCCCCCTCCTGTGCCTGTCCGCCGTGGTGGCGGCCCAGGTCGGGATCCTCGCCCTGCTGCCGGCCGATGTCGCTTTCCAGGGGTTGGCGTCGTTCTTCGCGGCCTACACCTGCGGTGCCGTCCTCTCGTTGCGCCGGTTGCTCTGGGTTATGGCGGCGGTTGTGGCCCTCCTGGGCGTCTGCGGGGTCGTGTTCGCGTTGCCGCCGTTCACTGCGCTCTCGCCCCCCGTTGAGGTGGGTGATCCGCTGATAGCGGGAATCGGGCGGGCGCTCTCCGCGGTGTTCAGCTATGGCGTGGTGGGCTTCATCGGCAGTGACGTGGCCACGCGGCGGCGCTTCGCGCGGCTGGAGCGGCTCAGGGAGGCCGAGGCGCAGCGGGAGCGGACGAACAGTGCGATCCGGGCGGAGCGGACGCGGATGGCGCGGGAGTTGCATGACATCGCGGCGCATCATCTTTCCGGGATGGTGGTGCAGGCGGGTGCGGCCGAGCAGTTGATCGGCCGGGATGATCGGGCCGCCGCGGAGATGACCGCCTGGGTCCGGTCCCAGGGCAAGGAGACCCTGGACAGCCTGCGGATGGTGGTCGGCACGCTGCGGGAGCCCGGGGAGCACCCGCCCGGGACGTCCGAGGCCGACGAGGGTGAGGCGGAGGGGGCGCCCGTTCCCGGGATCGCTGTGCTCGACCGTCTGGTGGCGGGGGAACGGGCGCTGGGAAGCGAGGTCACTCTGGAGCGCACCGGGGGTGCCTATGATCTGCCGCCGGTCGCTGATGTCACGTTCTACCGGGTGGCTCAGGAGGCGTTGGCCAATGCGCGGGACCACGCGTGGGGGGCGCGGGTGCGGGTGGAGTTGGACTATCGGGAGTCCGAGGTCGTGCTCCAGGTGGAGAACGAGCCCGGCGTCGAGCGCGCGGAGTCGCCGGCGGACTCGCGCGGGATGGGCCTGGCCGGGATGAAGGAGCGAGCCGAACTGATCGGCGCGGTCCTGGAGGCGGGGTTGACGGATTCGGGCGGGTGGCGCGTCCGGCTCACACTGTCCGTCACCTGATGCTCGGGCCCGGCGGGAGTTCCGCTGAGCCCGACCGTTCTTCGCTGCTCGCGGGGCCATGGCCGGCGGCGTACCAACGTTTTGGTGAGTGCGGCTCCCCCATGGGTCGTAAACCAAGTGCCTCCCCCGGTCAGAAGACCCGGCCCGGCTGACTTGGAGATTCTGGGGTCAATCGCATCGGGAGACGTCAACAGTCCAACCCCCGATGTCTTCGATCCCAGGAGTACTTCGTGATTACCCGCGACCGAACACGTCAATCCCCCCATCCACGGCACGGTGGGCGCCACCGCCCGCTCGCGGCACTCGCCGTCGCGGGAGCCCTCGCCGTACTCGCGACCGGTTGTGGCGGCGCTGAGTTCGAACCCACCTTCGAGTCGCCGGCCTCCACCCCGGAGGACACCGCCGACCTCACCGAGAAGGATGTCAACGCCTGGCTTGACGAGAACATGCCGGCGGCCCTCGAGGAGGCCGGGATCATCGGGGGAGCCGTGAGCGTCGTCCACGACGGCGAGATCCTCACCGCCCGCGGGTATGGCCACTCCGACGTGGCCAAGGAGGAGCCGGTCGACCCCGACGAGACGCTGTTCCGCCCGGGGTCGGTGTCCAAGACCGTCACCGCGACCGCGGTGATGCACATGGTCGAAGCGGGAGAGATCGACCTGGACACCGACGTGAACGAGTACCTCGACTTCGAGCTGGAGAAGTCGTTCGACGAGGACGTCACCGTGCGCCACCTGCTGTCGCACACGGCCGGGTTCGAGGAAAAGGTCGCGGGGATGTTCCAGGCGCCAGGCACCGAGGTGGACCTGCGTGAGGTGGTCTCTGAGGACCCGCCGGAGCAGGTCTACGAGCCGGGGACAACGCCCGCCTACTCCAACTACGGCTACGACCTCGTCGGCTACATCGTCGAGAACGTCAGCGGGATGTCCTTCGAGGAGTACGCCGAGCAGAACGTGCTGGAGCCGGCCGGGATGGACTCGTCGAGCTTCGAGCAGCCACTGCCCAAGGAGCTGGAGTCCCGGCTCTCGGAGGGCTACGCCGCCGAAGGCGAACCGCCGGAGGACTTCGAGAATATCGCGGACATTCCGGCGGGCGCACTCACGGCGTCCGCGACGGACATGGGGCGCTTCATGCTCGCGCAGATGGGGGACACCCAGGGGCCATCTCCCGTACTGGCGCCCGAGACGCTCTCGACCATGCACGAGCCCGCTCTGGGCAGCGAGAGCCTCGGCGGCCTCGCCGACGGCCATCGCATGACTCCCGGGTTCTTCGAGGAGCACCGCAACGGTAACCGGATCTACGGCCACGGCGGCGACACCAACTGGTTCCACAGCCACATGCAGATCTTCCCCGACCAGGAAACGGGGATCTTCTTCACCATGAACAGCTCCGGGAACCCGGGGTCCGCCAACGTCACGCTGCGCACCGCCCTGATGGAGGAGTTCGCCGACCGCTACTTCCCCGGTGCGGAGTCCGGCGAAGGGGAGGTCGAGTCCACGGCATCGGAGCACGCCGCGATGCTGGAGGGAACCTACGCGAACTCGCGGTCGATCCACAGCAACTTCCTGTCGGCCCTCTACCTCGTCAATGAGCACCAGATCACGGCCCAGGAGGACGGGACGATCCTCCTGGAGCCGAGCCCTACGACCGGCAAACCGGCGGTCTTCGAGGAGGTCGAGCCCTGGGTGTGGCGCGAGGTCGACGGGGGCAGCACGATGGCGGCGCGCGTGGTCGACGGCGAGGTCGAGGCGATCGGGACCACGGCGAGCACCCTCATGCCTGCCGACCCTGTGACCCAGTCTTCAGTGTCCCTGCCGATCATGGGCGCCTCCCTGGTGGTGCTCCTGCTCACCATCGTCTCGTGGCCCATCGGCGCCATCGTCCGCAAGGTGCGGTCCCTGCCCAAGCGCGACCCGGCGGCCCGGCGGTGGGCCCGCGTCCTGACACGGGCCGCTGTGACCGCCACCGTGCTCGCGTACGCCGCGTGGGTCTCGGTCGGCATGTTGGCCATGGGAGGGCAGGACACTCCCTTCGCGGTGCTTGAGGTCATCCAGGGCATCCAGACTCTGGGCCTGTTCGGGGTCATCCCGGCGGGTGTGGTCCTCTACGACAACATCCGGCGCGGGGCGGGCTGGAAGCGCTACGTCGGCAGTGCGCTCGTCCTGCTGGCGCTGCTGGGCAGCGGCTGGTTCGCCGCCAACTTCGCGATGGTCGCAGGAAGTGTCTCGTACTGAGCGCCCCCCGGTGGGGGCCGGAGCGGCCCCCACCGGCCCCTTGCGGCCCGAGGCATGTCCAGCCACGGACAGGTGGTGCCTCGGGCCGAGTTATCCCCATGACCTCCCCACGCATGAACCAGGCGGATGAATGACCTTCGACGACACGGTGGGTGCCGAGGACTCCGAGACCGGACGAGCGCACGAGCCGTCCAGAGCTCCCACTGCCTGTCCTGTAGCACTGCTCACCGCCGGGCTCACCCGTCTGGGGCTGAGCGGGCCGGTGAGCCGCGACATCCTCCTGGCAGTGCTCGCGACCCTGGTCTCGGTGAGCACGCTCGTGGTGCTGAACCTGGTCGCGCGCGCGGAGGGAGCGGAGTTCGCGCCGGCGACCATGACCGCTCTTACCGTCCTGACGTGCGCGCAGTCGCTGGTGTTGTGCGTGCGCAGGCGCAGTCCCCTGTTGTGCCTGTCGATTGTGGTGCTGACGCAGGTCGCGGTCCTCGCCCTGCTGCCGGCCGATGTCGCCTTCCAGGGCGTGGCGCCGTTCATCGCGGCCTATACCTGCGCCACGATCCTCGCCCCGCGGCGGCTGGTCTGGGTTCTCCTGGCTGCCACGGTGGTCCACACCGCTGGAGGGCTCGCGTTCGCGTCGTTCCCGCTTGCGTCGGGGACGCCCTTGTTGGCGCACGACTTCCTGGGCATCGCGGCGGCACAGGCGCTCTCCGCGGTGTTCAGCTATGGCGTGGTGGGCTTCATCGGCAGTGACGTGGCCACGCGGCGGCGCTTCGCGCGGCTGGAGCGGCTCAGGGAGGCCGAGGCGCAGCGGGAGCGGACGAACAGTGCGATCCGGGCGGAGCGGACGCGGATGGCGCGGGAGTTGCATGACATCGCGGCGCATCATCTTTCCGGGATGGTGGTGCAGGCGGGTGCGGCCGAGCAGTTGATCGGCCGGGATGATCGGGCCGCCGCGGAGATGACCGCCTGGGTCCGGTCCCAGGGCAAGGAGACCCTGGACAGCCTGCGGATGGTGGTCGGCACGCTGCGGGAGCCCGGGGAGCACCCGCCCGGGACGTCCGAGGCCGACGAGGGTGAGGCGGAGGGGGCGCCCGTTCCCGGGATCGCTGTGCTCGACCGTCTGGTGGCGGGGGAACGGGCGCTGGGAAGCGAGGTCACTCTGGAGCGCACCGGGGGTGCCTATGATCTGCCGCCGGTCGCTGATGTCACGTTCTACCGGGTGGCTCAGGAGGCGTTGGCCAATGCGCGGGACCACGCGTGGGGGGCGCGGGTGCGGGTGGAGTTGGACTATCGGGAGTCCGAGGTCGTGCTCCAGGTGGAGAACGAGCCCGGCGTCGAGCGCGCGGAGTCGCCGGCGGACTCGCGCGGGATGGGTCTGGTCGGGATGCGGGAGAGGGCATATCTCATCGGCGCGGTGCTGGAGACAGGACCGACGGATTCGGGCGGGTGGCACATTCGGCTTACACTGCCGTTCACGCGAAGGATCTCGGCCAACGGGGCCGACCGCGCCACAGCGAAGGATGCTCCACATGATCAGGGTGGCCCTGGTTGATGACCAGTTCGTCGTCCGGGCGGGTTTCCGGGTGATGCTTGACGTTGCTGACGACATTGAGGTGGTCGGGGAGTGTGGTGACGGTCCGGCAGCCGTGAAGCTCGTCGAGCGCGTGCAGCCCGACGTCGTCTGCATGGATGTGCGCATGCCCGGCGGCGACGGCCTGACGGCCACTCGCGAGATTCTGGAGCGGGCCTCCGGAACACCGCCGGCGGTGCTCGTGGCGACCACCTTCGACCTCGACGAGTACGTATTCGGGGCGCTTGAGGTCGGCGCCAGCGGGTTCATCCTCAAGGACACCGCACCCGACGACCTGGTCTCGGCCGTGCGCCGGCTCGCTCATGGCTACGCCCTGGTGGACCAGGCCGTGACCCGCCGGGTCATCACGGAGTTCGCCAAGCGCAAGCCCGCGCGCCGGAGCGACGCCCGCTCGGGCGGCCTGCTCACCGAACGCGAGACCGACATCGTGCGGCTGCTCGCCCAGGGGTTGTCCAACGTCGAGATCGCCGAGAGGCTCGTCATCGAGGCGAGCACCGTCAAGTCACACCTGGGGCGGGTGATGACCAAGATCGGGGTCCGTGACCGGCTGCAGACCGTCGTCTGGGCCTACCGCAACGGAGTGGCCACCCCCTGACGGGCCGGACATCCCGCCCGCCGAACGGCGGCGAGGTACGGCAGGCCCCGGTCAGAGGTCGCGCTCCCAGGTCTGGCCTACCAGCTCGTGGCCGAAACTGCGGTGCTTCTCGGCGTGTACCAGTTGGAAGCCGGCCCGCTGGTAGATGCGTCGGGCGGCCGTGAGGCAGTCGTTGGTCCACAGCGTCATGCGCGCGTAGCCGGCGGAACGGGCGAACGAGAGGCACTCCTCGACCAGGCGCCCGCCGATCCCGAGGCCGCGCGCGGTGGGCTCGACGAGCAGCAGCCGCAGCTTGGCGGTCGTCTCGTCCTTGCGCGCGCAGAAGACGCAGCCCGCGCGTTCGCCATCGACCTCCGCGATCCACGCGTACTCGGTGCGGGGGTCGCGCGAGCGGAGGTAGTCGGCCGCGATCTCGGCGACCAGGGCCTCGAAGGTCTCGTCCCAGCCGTACTCCTCGAAGTACAGCGCGCCGTGCCGCTCGATCACCCACCCCGCGTCTCCCGAGCGCAGGGGGCGCAGCACAACGGTCGGTGCCTGCCGCTCCTCCGGTTCCTCCAGCAACTGCCGGACCGCCGTCATCGCCGAGACGAGCCGGCGGCGACCGTCCACGGACAGGTGCCCGATCAGCTCGCGGATCTGGGCGTTGGAGCGGCCGTCCAGCGTGGCGGCAGCGCGGGAGCCCGCGGTGGTCAGCACGACCTCCTGGCTGCGCGCGTCGTCAGGCGAGGGAGAGCGGGTGAGTAGCCCGTCGCCTTCCAGCTTGGACAGCACCCGGCTGAGCTGACCGGGGTCCATGTCGAGCGCGCGACGCAGTTCCGGCGCCCGAGTGCGCTCGCGGTGCAGCAGCTCGTAGAGGATCCGCACCTCGGTCAGCGACCACGGGGAGTCCAGGTGGCCGGTGCGGAGCACGCCGAGCTTGCGGGTGAAGAACCGGTTGAACGAGCGGACCGCCGCGACCTCCGAGTTCAGGGTGTTGTCGTCCGGCAGGGTGGTGTTTTCCATGATTCCCTCAACCAATTTATTGACTTCGTCAATCAATTTACTCCTTGCTGCCGCACAACACCAGAGCGAGGACTGGGATGCGAGCGCGGGTCGGTATGTTCTCCGGGGCCGCGTGGCTCGACCCCGGAGGGCGCGTGCTGCACAAGCCCTGCCTCCGCGACGAACAAGACGTGCCTGTGCGGCGACACCAGCGATGCCATCCTCCATAAGGCCGGAAAAACCCTCAGCCCTGTCACGATCGGCAAGGTCGGAACCATGGAGGACGTCGCGACCGCGCAGAAGGGGATGGGCGGCCCAGCGGATACGGCGGCCTACGCCGCCGCACCCGACCGTCCCCGTATCCGCGGCCCGGAGGCCGAGTCCCTACTGGCCCGCGCGGCTACCGGGCGAGAGGCCCGTGGAGACAGCACAAAGGGGGCGGGCGCCCGGCGGGCGCCCGCCCCCTTTCACGGCCGTGCGGGCCGTGGACTCAGCTACTGCTCCGGGTCAGGACTCCTCGGTCGACACCGGGCTGTCGTCCTGGCCAGCCTTGCGCTTGCGGGCGGCGTACATCACGGCGCCGCCGCCACCGAGCGCGGCCGCGGCAGCGGCGACCAGCCCACCGAGCGCGGCGCCGGTGACCGGGAGCCCGCCGCTGGCGGCCTCGTCGGCCTCGCTGTCGTCGGAGTCATCGGAGTTGCCGGCCGGCTCGGTGTCCGGGCTCTCCTCATCGGACTCCGAACCCTCCTCGGGCTCCTCGGGCGGCGCGGTGCCGTCCTGGTCGCCCTCGTCCTCGTCCTTGCCGTCGTCCTCGGCGGGCGGCTTCTCCTCGCCCTCATCGCCGTCCTCGGGCGGCGGTGTGGGCTCCGGCTTATCGCCGTCGTCACCCTCGTCGTCACCGCCGTTCTCGCACTCGACCTTGAAGACCTTGTGCTTCTTGCCCTTGTCGTCTGCCCCCTTCTCGCTGTCGCCGTTGCCGTCGAAGTACCAGTAGAGCTTGTAGTGGCCGGTGGGCAGGGTGAGGTCATCGGTACGGCCGTGGCCGTCCTCGTCGAGCGTCAGTTCGCCGTCCAGCACGACCGGGCGGTCCTCGGCCTTCTTGTCGCGCACCTCCCACGTGACCTGCTGCGCACCGTCGAACTTGGAGCCCACGAAGTAGAACTCGCAGCCCTTGGGCTCGTTGCGCATGTCGTCCGCGGGGGTATCGACGTTGTGGACCTTCACTGTGCCGTTGTTCCCGTCAGGACCAGCGGCCGACGCGACGCCGGTTCCGGCGATCGCCAGCGGTGCGGCGAGCAGCACGGCTCCGCCGAGCAGGCGCGATGCACGGGTGTGCCACTGATTCGGATACAAAAAGGCTCCCTTGGGGGATGAAAACACGGAAAAGCGGACGCGCTGCGGAGCGGGAGCGGCGCGCGTCCGGGAAGGCCTATGTTCTATCAGGTCCCGTGCGCCTCCGTGGTCACAACGGCACAACACATTCTCCGGAGTATGTGACAATCGGCACGAAAACCGACAAATGCCCCGAAAACGCCCAGATGGAATGGGGTGCGGAGGTGACTGAGGGCTACTTCTTGGGCTCAAAGGGTCGTCGCAATGCCGCTGATCTGCGCGCGTGCGATGTGTCTCCCGGCCCGTCAAGAATCTGATCTTCGCCTTGGTCGAAGCAAGGGACTTTTTTGATGGGCGAGCGTAGACCGTCTTTTTGCGTTCGCTAGCCGGCGAACCCGGCCGCATACCTGGTGAGAGCACTTCCGGGGGAGTGCGCACCGCCCGATAGGCGCCGTCCTCGGGATCGCCCCGAACCCGTCGTCAGGGTTCGCCCTGGCCTCCCCCTGGATTGTCCCGTGCGGCAGTGACGGTTCCACCGGGGCTTTCTATAGTTGGGCTCGCGGGCAAGAAGCGTACAAATGACCGAGGCTCACTTGGGTCAGCGAGCCGGGAAATCAGGGAGGTAACGCAAAATGAAGGACTCCCTGTATTTCCGATCCGCGTACAATGACTTGATCAAGAACAAGGGCGTCAACGTGGCGCTCGTGGTGGTTCTGATCCTCAGTGCGTTCTTGATGGCCACCGGATCCATGGTGATGGAGCGTTTGGTCGGATCCGTCGATCAGCTCTTCGATGAGGCGAAGCCGCCGCACTTTCTGCAGATGCACAAGGGTGATTACGATCCGGATGCGCTGGCCCGTTTTGCCTCGGAGCAGCCGGAGGTCGACGCGTGGCTTGTCGAAGAGATGCTCGGCTTCGACGGTGCCGCCATCGCCTGGCAGCGTCCGGAGACGGGTGAGTCCGGCGATCTTTCCGACAGCTTGATCGACAACCTCTTCGTGACGCAGAACGAGGAGTTTGATTTCCTGATCGACGAGACCGGGGCGATTCCGCGGCCTTCCCAAGGCGAGGTCTATGTCCCGGTGGCGTACCAGCAGAGATTCGATCTCCGGGCCGGCGACGAGCTCGCGGTCAGGACGGACACCGGGATCCGGGACTTGCGCATCGAAGGGTTCGTGCGCGATTCGCAGATGGCGTCATCCCTGTCCTCCGCCACGCGGTTCCTGGTCTCCGACGCGGACTTCCGGGAACTGGAGCAAGGAGGCGGCGGCGCGCCGGAGGTCATCGTCGAGTATCGGCTGACCGATCCGTCCTCGATATCGGAACTCCAGCGCGCCTACGAGTCCGATGAGGCCCTACCGAAGAACGGTCAGGCGGTCACGTTCCAGATGATCCGCATCATCAACGCGTTCAGTGATGGCCTGGTTGCGGTGGCGCTGGTGTTCGTGAGCCTCCTCCTCATCGCGATCGCCCTCCTCAGCCTGCGCTTCGTGATCCGCGGGACACTGGAGGACGAAGTCCGCGAGATCGGCGCGATGAAAGCCATCGGCCTCCCCCACAACGCGATCGCCCGCCTGTATCTGGCGAAGTACCGCGTCATGACCTTCCTCGCGTGCGTCGTCGGTGGCGTCCTCGCCGTCATCGCAACGAATCTGCTGACGCGTAGTATCCAGGTGAATTACGCCGAGGCGCCGCCCAGTGTCACGACGGTCCTGGTGCCCGTGCTCGCGCTGGTGCTCGTCTATCTGTTCGTCGTCGCCATCTGCCGCGGTGTCCTCAGAGGGGTCAAGAAGATCTCGGTCGTGAACGCCCTGGTCCACGGCAGCACGCTTGATGAGCGGCAGACCGCGCGCCGCGCCAGGCGGCAGGCCAGACGAGTCCGGCAGACCAGCCTCGCCTCGTATCGCGGCGGGAGCGTCAACAGGCGCCTGGCCCTTTTGGACCTCCGGGCCGAGGGCGGGCAATGGGTCCTGATCTCCATCGTCTTCTTCCTCGCCACCATCCTCATGACGCTTCCGCTGAATCTGCTCAGCACGTTCGAGAGCCCGCGCTTCGTCACGTACATGGGGGCTCCGGAGAGCGACCTGCGCGCTGATCTGCAGTTCTCGGACGATGTCGACGCCGTACGCGAGGACGTGCTCTCCAGAATGCAGGGCGATGACCGGCTGAGGGATGTGCGCGCCTTCGCCAACGTGCTGTACGAGGCCGAGGGGGACCAGGGGGAAGGGTGGGAGACCCTGCGCGTCGAGGTGGGTGACTATTCGGGTGACACGGTCGAGTTCCTGCAGGGCGAGCGCCCCGAACCCGGGCAGATCGCACTCTCCGTCTTGAACGCGGACAAGTACCAGCTCTCGACCGGGGACGAGCTGACCATTCGCACCGGTGGCGAGACGACCACGGTTGTCGTCAGCGGCGTCTATCAGGACGTCACCAGGGGCGGGTACACCGCCAAGATGCAGGGTGCGGCGACGACCGGCGCGGCCGGCTACGTGATCTACGCGAACACGGCCGATGGGGCAGACCCCGCGGTTGTTGCGACTGATTACAGCGAGCGCTTTCCGGCGGCCACCGTGACCCCGATGCGGGAGTACGTCCAGCAGACGCTGTCGTACGTGACCGACGCCTTCCGGTCCGCTGCCATCCTGTCCTTCATCTTCGGGATCGGTGTCGCGGTGCTCATCACGAGCCTGTTCCTCAAGCTGCGTCTGACGAGAGAACGAAGAAAGATGGGAGTCCTGTCAGCCCTCGGATTTTCGACAGGCGAGATCATCGCTCAGGTGCGGGGCAAGACCCTCCTTGCGGTGCTCGTCGGAACATTGCTCGGTCTTGTTTTCGCGGCGACGGCCGGAGAGTCCCTCGTCGGTCTCGTCATCTCATTGGCGGGATTGGGGATCTCGAATCTCGCGTTCCTGCCGAACCCGTTGCTCGTCTATGTGGTCTACCCGCTGGTTCTGATCACTGCCGGATACCTCGGCGCCGTGGTTCTCACCGCACGGCTTCGCTCTGCCGACAAGAGCTGGTGGCTTAAAGGATGATAGGAGCGCTCATGCCGCACGATGACCACGTCACGCTGGAATCCCGGGACCTGGCCAAAACGTACTACTCCACTGATCCGCCGACCAAGGTCATCGACGGAATCGGTCTGGCCGTCAGGAAGGGCGAGTTCCTCGTCGTGATGGGCGCCTCCGGTTCCGGGAAGTCGACACTGCTCTACAATATCAGCGGAATGGACCGCCCAACGAATGGGAACGTTTTCCTGGAAGGGCGGGATCTGACCTCTCTGAGTGAAAAAGAAATGAGTCGCGTCCGGTTGGCGGAGATGGGGTTCATTTTCCAGCAGGCGTATTTTCTGAACAACCTGACGATCCGGGATAATATTCTCCTGCCCGCCCTCAAAGGGGCGCCCAAGGAAAAGGAAACCGCGATCGCCCGCGTCGACACGCTCATGGAGCGGTTCGGGATCGCGCATGTGGGGCAGCACGGCATCACCCAGGTCTCAGGAGGCCAGCTGCAGCGGGCCTCTATCTGCCGGGCGCTGGCCGGCGAACCGTCCATCCTTTTCGCGGACGAGCCGACCGGCTCATTGAACAGCAGTATGACGATCGAGGTCATGGATGCGCTCATGGACGTGCACAGCGAGGGAACGACCCTCGTCATGGTGACGCACGACCCTGCCTGCGCCGCTCGGGCCGACCGCGTGATCTACCTCCGGGACGGCCTACTGGTCGACTGCCGTGATCTGGGGACGTGGAGCAGAGAGCAGGCGACGCAACGCGAGGACGACCTCCTCGCGTGGCTGAGGGAAATGGGATTCTGAGCGGAACCGGCCGCTCAGGTCGCCGGACCTGGGGACAGCCGCAGGGCCGTCCTGGCGTCGCCGCGGTTCGGTAGACGCCTGCGAGCTCGGGCTCATCCGGAATCCGCCCTTCACTCCTCCTCAGGAGTGAACGACTTCTCCCGCCGCATTCCCGCCGCGCGTCCCTTGGCCGCGACCACCAGGGCCATCTTGCGGGACGCCTCGTCGAGCATCTCGTCGCCCAGCATCACCGCGCCCCGCCGCTGCACGCGCGTGGCGTGGTCGTAGGCGTCCAGGATCAGCTCGGCGTGGTCGTAGTCGTCCTGGCCGGGCGCGTAGATCTCGTTGGCCGCGTCGACCTGAGCGGGGTGCAGGACCCACTTGCCGTCGAACCCCAGGGCCGCCGTGCGCCCGGCCGAGCGGCGGAACGCGTCCACGTCGCGGACCTGCAGGTAGGGGCCGTCGATGGCCTGCAGGCCGTTGGCGCGGGCCGCCATCAGGATGCGCATGAGGATGTAGTGGTAGGCGTCCCCGGTGTCGTAGCCCTGCGGTTGTTCGCCGACCACCAGTGTCTTCATGTTGATCGAGGCCATGAAGTCGGCCGGGCCGTAGACGAGGCTCTCCAGGCGGGGCGAGGCCGCCGCGATGTCGTCGACGTCGATCAGCCCGCGGGCGTCCTCGATCTGCGCCTCGATGCCGATCCGGCCGGGCTCCAGGCCAACGGCGCGTTCGATCTGGGTGAGCAGGATGTCCAACCAGCGCACCTGGCTCGCGCTGGTGACCTTCGGCAGGACGAGGCAGTCCAGGTTCGCCCCCGCGCCCTCCACCACCGTGATCACGTCGCGGTAGGTCCACGCCGTGGTCAGGTCGTTCACCCGGACCGTGCGGATCCGGCCCTCCCAGCCGCCTTCGTTGAGCGCGGCCACCGCGGCCTCGCGGGCGTTCTCCTTCTCCGCGGAGGCGACGGCGTCCTCCAGGTCCAGAAAGAAGGCGTCGACCGGCAGGCCGCGCGCCTTGTCGATGAACCGCGGGTTCGACCCGGGCACCGCCAGGACCGACCGGCGTGATCTCGCCGCTACCGCACTCATCCTGCCCCCCACGTTCGTCCGATACCGCGGCGACCATCCTGCCAAACGGTGGCGGCGCGGCCCCTACCGGTAGGGGCCCACCTGCTCTTCCCGCTGGGCGGCCCGAGTAAGGTGCAGGTCACGGCAGCGCTGACCGGTGCGACGGAAGGGGGCGAGCCGGCATGGACGGGTCGGACCCGGAAGGGGCCGCCACATACCGGCGGGCCAGCGCCCATTGGGGCGACTACCAGGTGCTCGTCGCCGGTGACCGGGTCGTCGGCGCGCGTCCCGACCCGGACGACCCCGCACCGGCCCCGCTCCTGGAGAACGCGCCCGACGCGCAGCACCACCCCACGCGCGTCGCCACCCCCGCGGTCCGCCGGCGCTGGCTGGACAACGGGCCGGGCCCCGACGACCGGCGCGGCGCCCCCGACGACGAGTACCTGGCCGTGGACTGGGAGACCGCCCTGGACCTGCTCGCCGGCGAGTTCGACCGGGTACGCCGCGAGCACGGCAACACCGCCGTCTACGGCGGCTCCTACGGGTGGGCGAGCGCCGGGCGCTTCCACCACTCGCAGAGCCAACTGCACCGGCTGCTGAACACGATCGGCGGCTACACCGCCAGCCGGGACACCTACAGCCACGCCGCCATCGAGGTCCTGGTGCCGCACGTCCTCGGCCGCGCGGGGTTGGCCGAGCTGCTGGAAAATCCACCCGCCTGGGAGGTGATCGCCGAGCACACCGACCTGGTGGTGTCCTTCGGCGGGCTGCGGGTCTCCAACACCTGGAACTCCGCGGGCGGCCGGGCCGCGCAGACCGCGGAGCCCGCCATGCGCACCGCCGCCCGGAACGGGGTGCGCTTCGTCTCGGTCAGTCCGCTGCGCGACGACACCCCCGACGGCGTCGACGCCGAGTGGCTGCCCGCGGCCCCGGGCACCGACACCGCCATCATGTTCGCCCTGGCGCACGTGCTCCTCACCGAAGGGCTCGCCGACACCGCGTTCCTGGACCGCTACACCGTGGGCGCGGACCACCTGCGGCGCTACGTGCTGGGCGAGACCGACGGCACCCCCAAGGACCCCGAGTGGGCCGCCGAGCTGAGCGGCCTGCCCGCCGCGACGCTGCGCGAGCTCGCCCGGCGGATGGCGGCCGGCCGCACACTGCTCAACGTCGGATGGTCGGTGCAGCGCACCCGGCACGGTGAGCAGCCGTTGTGGGCAGGGATCGCGCTCGCGGCCTTCCTCGGCCAGATCGGCCTGCCCGGCGGGGGCTTCGCCGCCGGCTACGGGTCGACCGGCCGCTACGGGGGCGGCGCCACCCCCGGCGGGCTGCCGCGCCTGCCCCAGGGGAGCAACCCCGTTGACGAGTTCATCCCCGTCGCGCGGGTCGCCGACATGCTGCTGCACCCCGGGCCCGGCGGTGTGTACGAGTACAACGGCGAGCTCCGCCGCTACCCCGACATCCGGCTGGTGGCCTGGTCGGGCGGGAACCCGTTCCACCACCACCAGGACCTGGAGCGGCTGTCCTGCGCCTTCGCCCGGCCCGAGACCGTGCTCGTGGTCGAGACCCACTGGACCGCGACCGCGCGGCACGCCGACATCGTGCTGCCGTCCACGACCGCGCTGGAACGCGACGACATCGTCGCCAGCCGGGGCGACCTGCGGCTGCGCGCGGCGCCCCGCGCCGTGTCCCCGCACGGTCAGGCGCGGGACGAGTACGACGTCTACGCCGACCTGGCCCGGCGGCTCGGCGTGCGCCACGCCTTCACCGAGGGGCGCACATCGGGGGAGTGGCTGCGGCACATGTACGAGACGTGGCGCGGCGGGCAAAGGGCGCCGTTGCCGGGGTTCGGCGAGTTCTGGGCGGCTGGGACGGTGGACCTCCCGGGCAGGGTCCACCCGAGCGCGGTCCTCGCCGAGTTCCGGCGCGATCCCGACTCCGTTCCGCTGGGGACCCCGAGCGGCCGGATCGAGCTGTACTCCGAGACGATCGCCGGGTTCGGCTACGCCGAGTGCCCCGGTCACCCGGTGTGGCTGCCCGAAGAGGGGGAGCGGCTCCGGTCGCTGGAATCAGGCACGTCGCCGCTGCTGCTCATCGCCAACCAGCCCGGCACCAAGCTGCACAGCCAGCAGGACATGGGCGCGTACAGCCGCGCGGGCAAGATCGGCGAGCGCGCCCCGATCCGGCTGCACCCCGATGACGCCGCCGCTCGCGGGCTCGCGCCGGGCGACATCGTGCGGGTGTCCAACGCCCGCGGCTCCTGCCTGGCCGGTGCGGAGATCAGCGACGCGCTCCGCCAGGGGGTCGCGCAGCTGTCCACCGGGGCCTGGTACGACCCCTCGGCGCCCGATGTGAGCTGCGCCCACGGCAACCCGAACGTGCTGACCGAGGACATCGGAACCTCGCGCCTCAGCCAGGGGTGCACCGGCCAGCACGTCCGGGTCGAGGTCGAGGCCTACGAGGGCGCCCCGCCCCCGGTCCGCGCCTTCGAACCGCCGCGGCTCGCGCCCGGCAGCACCGGCGGGCAGGCCCCGGTGGCCGGCGAGCCGGGCGGAACACCGCGCTAGGAGACGTACTGCTCAGCGAACTCGGCCGTGGGCGCGATGGGCATGATCACATCGATCAGGACACCGTTCGGGTCGGCGACGATGAAGTGCCGCTGCCCGAAGTCCTCACTGCGCAGCGGCAGTTCCGGGGCCAGGCCGCCTTCGGTCACAAGCCGCTGGTACTCGGCGTCGGCGTCGGCCACCTCGAAGTTCAGTAGCAGCCCTGCCACGGGTGTCCGGTACGGCTCGGGGAGCGTCTCGTGGGTGTGGTCCAGGATCGCCAGCTCGTACGGCGGCGGTCCGGGCCGGCGCAGGCTCACGTACCAGTCGGCCTCGAATACCGTCTCGAAGCCGAAGTGCTGGCCGTAGAAATCCCTGGTCTCAGCCACCTGGCGGGTGCAGATGACCGGGTAGAAGCTGGTCAGGCTCATGAGGACCCCATTCGGATTAACGCGTACCATCGGTATGTATTTTACGTTAAACACGTACCATTGGTATGTCAACAGGAGGGCGGGCTACCTCGATGACGGCGGACCACTCAGCCGGCGCGGACGCGGCGGACCCGGCACCCCGCACGAAGGCGCAGCAGCGCGAGGCGACTATGCGGGAGCTGATCGCCGCGGGCAGGGAGCTGTTCGCACGCAACGGGTTCGGTGCGGTGAGCCTCGCGGAGCTCACCCAGCGCGCCGGAGTGACCAAGGGCGCGCTCTACCACCACTTCGGAAGCAAGATGGGCCTGTTCCGCGCCGTGGTCGCCGAGGTGCAGTACGACGTCGGGGCGCGGGTCGCGGCCGCGGCGGAGGCGACGCCGGACCCGTGGACGCGGCTGACCTCCGGGTGTGCGGCGTTCCTCGCCGCGAGCTCGGACCGCGAGGTGCAGCAGATCATGCTCGTCGACGGCCCGGCGGTGCTGGGGTGGAGCGAGTGGCGCGCCATGGACGAGGCCGCGTCCGAGCGGCACCTGACCGAGGCCCTCACCGAACTGGTCGAGGACGGCACGATCGCGCACCAGCCGGTGCGCCCCCTTGTCCACCTGCTGTCGGGTGCGATGAACGAGGCCGCGCTGTGGCTCGCGCGGTCGGGAGATCCCAAGGACCTCAGCGATACGGTCGCCGCGCTGACGCGGCTGCTGGAGTCGCTGCGTGCCGAGGGTGCGCCTGGGCCCGGGCCGGCAGGCCAGTGACGCGTCCCGGGGCCCGAAATTCAGTGGACCCCCGGCCAGCGCGCTGCGAGCCTTCCGGTAGACCCTTTTCCGGCACGCGAGATGGGGGCACGTTATGGCGCTTGCGGCGCTGAGTGGCGAAGAGGTCGAGCGGTTCGTCGCCGACGGTTTCGTGAAGCTGGCGGGCGCCTTCCCGCGGGAGCTCGCCGACGAGGGGCGCGCGATGCTGTGGAAAGCCACCGGCAAGGACCCCGACGATCCCACCACCTGGACCGCCCCCGTTGTCCGGCTGGGTGGCTTCGGCCACCGGCCGTTCTACCTCGCCGCGAACACGGACCGGCTGCACTGCGCCTACGACCAGTTGGTCGGGCGCGGGCGCTGGGTCGAGCCCAACGGGTTGGGCACCTTCCCCATCCGCTTCCCGCACCCCGACGACCCGGGCGACACCGGCTGGCACGTCGACGCCGGGTTCCATATCGCGGAGGACGAGAGCGACGGGCCCCTCGACTACGCCGCGCTCGACATCGCGGGCTACCGGACCAACATCTACTCCCGGAACCGAGCGCTGCTCATGCTGTTCCTGTTCTCCGACGTCGGCGAGGACGACGCTCCCACCCGCGTCCGGGTGGGCTCGCACCTCGACCTCCCACCGCTGCTGGAGCCGTTCGGCGAGAAGGGGATCAACATCGACGTGGACGCGCCGACCGCGCACCGCCCGGTGGCGCTGGCGACCGGCCGGGCCGGCGACGTCTACCTCTGCCATCCGTTCCTGGCGCACGCGGCGCAGCCGCACCGGGGGAGCACCCCCAAGTTCATGGCCCAGCCACCGCTCGACCCCGCGGACGAACTGCGCCTGAAGCGGCCGCCGTTCGTCCCGTACTCTCCGGTGGAGCGGGCCGTGCTCCGGGGTCTGGGGCGCGAGTAACCGCGCCGCGCCGCTGGGAGCGAACGGCCGGGCCGGACTTCCGGCCCGGCCGTTCGCTCTTCTGGCGGAAACAGCGGTGAGCCTTCCCAGAAACTAGTGTCTCATATACCATATATCGCATGCGGGTCATGACGCAGGTCACACTGGCGCGGGTATGCCCTCCACCAGGGTGGGGGTCGGCGCGTGCACCGCAATGCGGCCCGCTCCGGGCCATACTGGCGTGCCAGACGCTAGTGAGAGGTACCAGTACCGATGACGACAGGCTTCGAGCAGATGGAACAGGCGAAGGGAACCAGCCGTGCGGGGGCCTTGCCCGCGCTGACCTTTCAGGGGTCGCGCGCCCAGGTGGTCGCGGACGCGATCCGCAAGGCGATCCTCTCCGGGCAGCTGGAACCCGGCCAGCAGCTCGTGGAACGCGAGCTCTCCGAACTCTTCGGGGTCTCCAAGACCCCGGTACGCGAGGCGCTAATCGGGCTCGTCGGGTCGGGGCTGGTCGACCAGAACCAGTACCGGGGCATGACCGTGCAGAGTGTCTCGGCCGACCTGGTGCGCCACGTGTACGAGACGCGGGACCTCCTGGAGCCGGCCGCGATCGCCATGGCGGCCCGCAATATCTCCGACGCCGAAATCGCGGAGGCCGAACAGCTTCTCGGTGAGGCCGCCGAACGCGGGGCACGGGGCGAACGGGTCGAGCTGCAGTTGCTCAACCGCAGCTTCCACCGCAGCCTCTATCTCGGCTGCGGCAACCCACTGCTGTGCCGCTACCTCGACGGCCTGCAGGACCTGGTCGCGCTGATCTCGATCGCGGGCTGGACCCAGAAGAAGACATGGGAGGGCGAGTACGAGGAGCACCGCCGCATCCTCTCCGCCGTCGCGGACCGCGACCCCGAGGCGGCCGAGCGAGAGGCGCGGTCCCACATAACCCGGTTCGTCGACCAGATGATGGAGAACCTCGACTCCTAAGAGGGGAGAACATGGAGGATCCAGCGCCGCTTCCGGTGGACACGTTCGCGCTCCTGCGCCAGGCCAGCACCGCCACACTCGCCACCCAGTTGTTCCAGAGGGGACTACGCAACGTCTTCCTGCACGGCCTGCGTCCGCTGAACCCCGACGCGTGCGGGTTCGTGGCCGAGGCGTTCACCCTGCGCTACATCCCGGCCCGCGAGGACATCGACCGCATCGAGGTATTCCAGGACTACGACCACCCGCAGCGCCGCGCCATCGAGTCCGTGCCCGAGGGACAGGTCCTGGTCATGGACTGCCGGGGCCAGGGCCGGGCCGCATCAGCGGGTGAGATCCTGGTCGCGCGACTGATGCGGCGCGGGGCGGCGGGGATCGTCACCGACGGCTCGCTGCGGGACTCACCCGACATCGCGCGCCGGCCCTTCCCGGTGTTCGCGGCGGGGGTGTCGGCGGCGACCAACCTCGTCGAACACCACGCGGTCGACCTGCAGACGCCCATTGGGTGCGCCGGTGTTCCGATCTACCCGGGCGACGTGCTGTGCGCCGACGCCGAGGGCGTGGTGTGCGTCCCGCGGTACCTGGCCGCGGAGATCGCGGGTCCCGCGGCCGCGCAGGAGCAACAGGAGCGGTTCATCCTCGCCAAGGTCGAGGAGGGTCGCCCGCTGCGCGGCACGTACCCGCCCGACGAGCGCACCCGCGCCGAGTACGCCGAGCACGTGGCGGCCTCGGAGCACCGCTCATGACGACGCACGAACGAAAGGGGACACGCAAGTGAGCGCAGGCGAGTACCTCCCGGGGGAGGCGCGGATCGGTTTCGTCGGTCTGGGCATCATGGGCGAGCCCATGGCGCGCAACCTGGTGGCGGCCGGATACAGCGTGACCGTGCACAACCGGAGCCGGGAGGCGGTCGACCGGCTCGTCGCCGCGGGCGCCAAGCCCGCGAGCGGCCCGGCCGCCGCGGCCGCCGACGCCGACGCCGTGATCGTGATGCTTCCCGACGCCCCCGACGTTCGCGCGGTGGTTCTGGGCGAGAACGGGGTGGCCAGCACCCTGCGCGAGGGCGGGATGCTCATCGATATGAGCACGATCTCGGCGGGCGCCACCCGGGAGCTGGCCGAGACCCTCGCCCAGCAGGGCGTTCGGATGCTCGACGCACCGGTCAGCGGTGGCCAGAAGGGAGCCGTCGACGCCGCGCTGACCATCATGGTGGGCGGGGACGAGGCCGACTTCGCGCGTGCCCAGCCGATCTTCGCGGCGCTGGGCACCAGGATCACCCTGATCGGGGAGAGCGGAGCGGGCCAGGTCGCCAAGGCGGCCAACCAGATCGTTGTGGCCGGCACCATCCAGGCGGTGGCCGAGGCGCTGACCCTGGCGGAGCGCAGCGGCGTCGACCCCGCGCAGGTGCGCGAGGCACTGCTCGGCGGGCTGGCCGGCAGCAAGATCCTGGAGGTGCACGGCCAGCGCATGCTCGACGCCAGCTTCGATCCCGGTTTCAAGGCCAAGCTGCACCACAAGGACCTCGGGATCGCGCTGGAGGCCGGCACCGAGGCGGGAGTGGCGCTGTCGACCACGGCGCTGGTCCGCCAGTTCCTCGGCTCGCTCATCGCTTCGGGTGACGGCGACGCCGACCATTCCGCGCTCGCGCGGGTGGTCGAGCGCCTCTCGGGGGATGCCGGCGAACGGGGCGCCAGTTGACAGCGGGGGATCGGGAGGCCGGAGCCGCGGCCGTGGACCTCCTGGCGGACGCCGGGGTGCGGCACTTCTACACCGTTCCCGGCGAGAGCTTCCTGCCGGTGCTCGCCGCCGTCGAGGAGGACCCGCGGCTCACCCTGGTCTCGACCCGCCACGAGTCGGGGGCGGCGTTCATGGCCGAGGCCGACGCCAAGCTCACCGGCCGTCCCGCGGTGGCCATGGGGACCCGCGGCGTTGGCGCCGCCAACCTGGCGATCGGCGTGCACACCGCCTACCAGGACTCGACCCCGATGATCGTGCTCCTCGGCCAGGTGGAGTCGGACCACCTGTACAAGGGGGCGTTCCAGGAGGTCGACCTGGCGGCCTTCCTCGGCTCCGTGGCGAAGTGGGCGGTCACCGCGCACCGCGCCGACCGGATCTGCGACCTGCTCGGCCGGGCGTACGAGATCGCCGTGTCGGGACGCCCCGGCCCGGTGGTCCTGGCGCTGCCCGCCGACCTGCTGTCCGAGCGGGTGGCCCCCGCCCCGCCCGTGTTCGCCGCGGCCGGCGGTCCGGACGGACGGCCCGCGGCCGCCCCGGCCGACCTCGACGAGCTGGCCGGACGCCTGCTCGCCGCGCGCGGCCCCGTCCTGGTCGCCGGGAGCGGGGCGCGCGGCGCGGCGGGGACGCTGACAGCGGTGGCCGAAGGGTTCGGCTGCGGCGTCTACACCGGCTTCCGCCGCCAGGACACGTTCCCCAACGATCACCCCCACTACCTGGGACACCTGGGGCTGGGCGGCGGGCCCGTGGTGGAGGCACTGCGCGACGCCGACCTCGCCGTCCTGGTGGGCAGCCGGCTGGACGAGGTCACCAGCCAGGGCTACACCCTGCCCGCCGCGAGCACCGACGTGGTGCAGATCGACATCGAGCCCGGTCCACTCGGGACCGGTGCCCGCCCCGTCCAGCGCCTAACCGCCGATGTACCGGGCGCGCTCGCGGCCCTGGCCGAACGCGCGCCCGCGCACCCGCCCGCCCGCGACTGGGAGGCGGCACGGGAGCGGTACGTGGCCGGAACCCGGGTGCCGGCCGGGACCGACACACCATCCGGGCTCGACCCGGCGCGCGCCGTCGCCGCGCTGCGGCGGCACCTGCCCGCGGACACCATCGTCACCAACGACGCGGGCAACTTCGCCGCGTTCCTGCACCGCCAGTGGTGCTTCACCGCACCGCGCAGCCAGCTCGGACCGGTCAACGGGGCAATGGGCTACGCGGTGCCCGCCGGTGTGGCCGCGTCGCTCGCCGAGCCGCACCGCCGGGTGCTGGCCACCGTGGGCGACGGCGGATTCCTGATGACCGGAGCCGAGATCGAGACCGCCGTACGCCTGGGGCTCTCCCTCACCGTCGCCGTGTTCCGCAACGGGCTGTACGGCACCATCGCCATGCACCAGGCCCAGACCTACGGCTCGCTGGCGGGCGTGGACATCGGGGCGGTCGACATCGCCGCGATCGCCCGGGGCCTCGGCGCGAACGCCGTGACCATCGACAGCGAGGAGCGGCTCGACGCCGCGCTCGCGGAACTCGACGCCGGGTCGCCGGCCGTCACCGTTCTGGACATCGTCACCGACCCGGACCTGATCGCGCCGGGCAAGAACCTCTCCACCCACCTGAGCGCGGGCTGACCCACCAGCCCTTCGCCCGCCGCCGCGTAGCCCCCGCCGCCGCCTGCGCCCCGCCGCGCCGCCGGCGCATCCCACTACCCCCGACCCGTGCGGAAGGAGTGTCCGGATACCCCATCCCTGACTCGTTTCGACGTCTGACGGAGGCACGGATGTCACTGGAAACCGCCCCTGGAAACCTGCGCAGCGCCCGCTGGTTCGCCCCCGATGACCTACGCAGCTTCGGCCATCGCTCGCGCCTCAAACAGCTCGGCTACGACGAGGCCGACTTCGCCGACCGTCCTGTCATCGCCATCCTGAACACGTGGAGCGATGTCAATCCGTGCCACGGGCACTTCCGTGCCCGCGCCGACGAGGTCAGGCGCGGTGTCCTGCAGGCGGGCGGCTTTCCTCTGGAGATGCCCGCTCTGTCGCTCGCGGAGCCGTTCCAGAAGCCGTCGACGATGCTCTACCGCAACCTCCTGGCCATGGAGACCGAGGAGCTGCTGCGCTCCTACCCGGTCGACGGCGCCGTGCTCATGGGCGGGTGCGACAAGACGACGCCCGGCCTCGTCATGGGCGCCGCCTCCGTCGACCTGCCGTGCGTCTTCCTGCCCGCCGGGCCGATGCTGCGCGGGAGGTGGCGCGGCGGCGAGCTCGGCAGCGGGACCGACTCGTGGCGCTACTGGGCGGACCGGCGCGCCGGGGTGATCAGCGACTGCGAGTGGCGCGAGATCGAGGGCGGCATCGCCCGCTCCAATGGCCACTGCATGACGATGGGGACGGCCTCGACCATGACGTCCGCGGTCGAGACGCTGGGGCTCGCACTGAGCGGGTCGGCGTCCATCCCGGCCGTGGACTCCGCGCACTCCCGGATGGCAGCCGCGAGCGGCCGGACAGCCGTGGAGCTGGTCGAGCGGGACCAGCGGCCGTCCCACCTGCTGACCGCCGCGTCGTTTCGCAACGCTGTCGTCGCGGTGCTAGCTCTGGGCGGCTCGACGAACGCCGTCATCCATCTCGTCGCGATGGCCAATCGGTTCGGCATCCCGCTGTCGCTGGACGACTTCGACGAGCTCAGCCGGCAGGTCCCGGTCCTGGCCGACATCCGGCCCGCGGGCCGCTTCCTGATGGAGGATTTCGCCAACGCGGGCGGCCTCCCGGGGCTGCTGAGCCGGGTGAGCGAGCTGCTCGACGTCTCGTGCCGCACGATCTCGGGCGGCACACTGGCCGACGGGATCGCCGGGGCGCGGGTGTACGACGATGACGTCATCCGCGACCGCGACAACCCGCTCAGTGCCGAAGGCGGATTGGCGGTGCTGCGCGGCAACCTGGCACCCCGCGGGTGCGTGATCAAGCACAGCGCGGCCGACCCGGAGCTGCTGCGGCACACCGGCCCCGCTGTGGTCTTCGCCGACTACAACGACCTGGCCGCGCGCGTCGACAGCCCGGACCTGGACGTCGACGCGGACTCGGTGCTCGTGCTGCGCAACGCCGGGCCGCGCGGCGGGCCGGGTATGCCCGAATGGGGCATGCTCCCCATCCCGAAGCGCCTCCTGGAGCAGGGCGTGCGCGACATGGTGCGGATCTCCGACGCGCGGATGAGCGGCACCAGCTACGGCACCTGCGTGCTGCACGTCGCGCCCGAGTCGGCCGCGGGCGGGCCGCTGGCCCTGGTCCGCGACGGCGACCCGGTGCGCCTGGACGTGCCGGCCCGACGCCTGGACCTGCTGGTCGATGAGGAGGAGCTGGAGCGCCGCCGGCACGACTGGTCCCCGCCCCCGCCGCGGGTGCACCGCGGGTACGGCGCTTTGTTTCACGAGCACGTCACCCAGGCTGACGAGGGGTGCGACCTCGACTTCCTGGCGCGTCCCGGAGCCGTCGCCGAACCTGAGATCCACTGACGGATCACGTTCCCGCCCGCGGTGAACCAGCCGGAAGGTGCGGAGCGTGACCGGTTCGCCACCGATGCCGTTGCGGCGGCATCGGGCGGGCCGTTATGTCCGCGTTTTCGTGGTGCCATTCCGGCAATTGCCAAATTCCTTTTCGGGGGATTGACAGGAAATTGGCGTTATGTACGGTGTATGGTATACGAAATCTCAGAGACCTGAGTCACAACAAAGTGTGATGTGGATCAAACCGATCTCCGCTGCTGACACCGCGTCCGCATCGTCGGCCTGATCGAGAGGTGAACACATGGACTGGGGACTGGTCACGCAGGAATGGGCCCTCCTCCCGGGCGCGATCGTGGACATCCTGACCTCACCAGTCGTGGTCCTCGCCCTGCTCATCGGCGGCGTGATCGGTATCGCGGTGGGCCTCATGCCGGGCCTGACGGCGGTCATGGCCATGTCGCTGCTGCTTGGCTTCATGCTGAACCTGCCGGTCGAAGCCGGGCTGGGGCTGCTCATCGGGGTCTACACCGGGGCCATCTACTCCGGCAGCATCACCGCGGTCCTGCTGAACATCCCGGGAACGCCGGCCGCGGCGGTGACCACCCTGGACGGCTTCCCGCTGGCGAAACAGGGCAAGGCGCGCGAGGCGGTCGGCACGACCACCTGGGCCAGCTTCTTCGGCGAGTGGATCGGCGAGATCGTCGGGTTCATCCTGCTGCCGTTCGTCGCGGCGCTCGCCCTGATGCTGGGCGACTGGGAACTGTTCCTCGTCGCGCTCATCGGGATCCTGCTCGCGGGCGGCCTGGCCGGCAGGAGCCCGCTGAAGGGCTGGATCGCGGCGTTCATCGGAATCACGATCAGCATGGTGGGCACCGACCCGATCTACGGGACGCCCCGCTTCGGGTTCACCCCGGAGCTGATGCGCGGGGTCGACTTCGTCCCGGTGCTGATCGGGGTGTTCGGCGTCGCGGAGATCCTGTTCGTGCTCCGGTCGAAACAGCCCTACCGCCTCGCCGGCAAGCCGGGGCGGGCGATCACCCGATGGGACATCCTGCGCAAGCCGGCCAGCGTGGTCAACATCGCCCGGTCGGGGCTGATCGGGGTCCTCATGGGGATCGTGCCGGGCTCGGGCGAGTCGGCTGCGCCCTGGATCGCCTACGACCTCGCCCGCCGGCGGTCCAGGCGGCCCCAGGACTTCGGAAAGGGTTCGCATGAGGGGCTGATCGCCGCCGAGACGTCCAATAACGCGACCTCGGGTGGCGCGCTCATCCCCTCACTGACCCTGGGCATCCCCGGCAGCGGCCCCACCGCCATTCTGATCGCCGCGCTGTTCATGTACGGCGTGCGTCCCGGACCGAGCCTGATCGTGGAGGAGCCGGGGTTCATCGCGACGACGATCGCGCTGTTCCTCATCTCCGCTGTGGTGATGCGTGTCCTGGCCTACCTGGCGTCTACATACTTCATCCGGCTGCTGTCGATTCCGCGAACGATCATCCTGCCGATCGCGGTCACGCTGGGCTTCGTCGGCGCGTGGGGAGTCGGGTTCACCGTCTTCGACATCCAGGTGGTCCTGGTCTGCGGTCTGATCGGCTACGTGCTGCGCAGCCGCGGCTTCCCGCTCGCGCCACTCGTGCTCGGCATCCTGATCGGCCCGGTCGCCGACCAGTCCCTGCGCCGGGCGATCCTCACCTACGAGGGCGACTTCGGTGCGATGTTCACCCGGCCGATCGCCCTGGTGCTCGCCGGGTTCCTGCTCGCGTGGCTCGCCTGGACCCTGTGGAAGCTGTGGCGCGGCGACCGCGGCGGCGCGGAGGACGACACCGCCCTGGAGGACGCCGCGGACGACGACCCCGCCGATGCCGACGAGCCCGCGCCCGGTGGCGAGCCCGCCCCCTCCTCGGCGAGGACCGGCCGGACGCCGGGCTCCGACGACGACCCACCCGAGACCGACCAGCGTTGATGATTCCCGCCCGGAACACAGGAGGTTCGGTGCCCGAACGAGTACCCCCGAGATCAGTCACCGCGATGCACGACTTCAGTACCGAGGTTCTCACCGCGTTCGGTGCCGGGCCGGCGACGGCCCGTGCCGCCTCGCGGCACATGCTGTGGGCCGACCGCAGAGGGACCGAGACCCATGGGCTGGTGCGGCTGCCCGCCTACATCGAGAAGATCCGCGGCGGGGCCCTGGACCCGCACGCCCGACCGCTGGTGGAGCCCGGCAACGGGGCGACGTTCACTGTCGACGGTGGGGACGGCTTGGGTCACCCGGCCGCCGACCTCGCTATGGCCTCCGCGCTCGGAGCGTGCAAGAAGAACGGGGTCGCCGCGGCCACCGTGCGCAACAGCGGGCACTTCGGCGCGGCGGGCAGCTACGCGGAAATGGCCGCCAGCGCCGGGGCGGTCGGGATCGCGATGACCAACGCCGCCCCACTCATGGCACCCACCGGCGGCAAGGAGCGGCGGCTCGGCAACAACCCGGTGGCGATCGCCGTGCCCTTCCGGGAGTTCCCGATCGTGTTGGACATCGCGATGAGCGCGATCGCCGCCGGGAGCATCATGCTGGCCGCGCGGCGCGGGGAGGCCATCCCCGAGCAATGGGGGCTCGACTCCGAAGGCCAACCGACCGCGGACCCCGAGGCGGTGCTGACGAACGGCGGGCTGCTCCGCCCTCTGGGCGACCACAAGGGCTACGGGCTCGCCCTGATGGTCGACCTGCTGACCGCGGTCCTCAGCGACGGCACACCGGGTGTCGACGTCCGGCGGCTGGACCAGGACGGCCCGGTGGGCGCCAGCCACACCTTTGTCGCGCTCGACATCGAAGCCTTCACGGACCGGGAAGGCTTCGACGCCCGGGTCGACGCGCTCGTGGCGGCGGTCCGCTCCACCCAGCTCGCCCGCGGCGCCGACCGCATCCTGCTGCCGGGCGAGCGCGAGGCCGAGACGGCGCGCGAGCGCGACGAGAACGGTATCGGCTACCCGGCGGACATCTTCGCCGCCCTCGAACCGCTGGCCGAGGCCGCGCGGGTGCCGCTCCCGCCGCCTCTCGAACCGGCGGCCCCTACCGCGGAGGCCGGCCGATGACCGCCGAAAGCGCGGGGCTGGTCTACGTTGCCGAACCGGTGCACCCCGATGCCCTCGACCTGATCCGGACCCGCGGCCCGCTCGCGGTCGGGTTCGGCCCCGAGGCCACCACCTTCGACGCGGTCCGCGACCGTGTTGCGGGGGTGCTGGTCCGCACCGGAACCATCAACGCCGCCATGATCGAGTCCGCGCCGCGGCTGCGCGTCATCGCGCGCCACGGTGTGGGCACCGACTCCATCGACGTCGCCGCCGCGGCGCGGCGGGGAGTCCGGGTCCTCATCACCCCCGAGGCGAACGCGGTGTCGGTCGCCGAGCACACGATCGGCCTGCTCATCGCCGCGGCGCGGCGCTTTCCCGAATGCCAGGCGGCGGTGCGCGGCGGGACGTTCCACGAACGCGACCATCTCGTGGGGACCGAACTCGCCGGGCGGACGCTGGGCGTACTGGGGCTTGGCCGGATCGGTCGCCGGGTCGCCTCCGTCGCCGCGGCACTTGAGATGCGCGTGCGCGCGTACGACCCGTTCCTGCCCGACGGCGCGGAGATGCCTCCCGGTGTCGAGCGCACGTCCACCCTGGCCGGGCTGCTGGAGGGGGCGCACGCCTGCACCACGCACGTGCCTCTTACCCCCGATACCCGGGGCCTGATCGGCGGCGCGGAGCTCGACCTGCTCGCGCCGGGCGCGGTGCTCGTCAACACGGCCAGGGGCGGGATCGTCGACGAGGCCGCCCTGGCGGACCGCCTCACCAGTGGGCGGCTCAGTGGCGCGGGAATCGACGTCTTCACCGCGGAACCTCCGCACGACAGCCCGCTGCTCGGCGTCGGGAACGCCGTCCTGACCCCCCACTGTGCGGCGCACACCGGCGAGTCACTGCGCCGCATGTCCGTGCACGCCGCCGAAGGAATCGTCACCGTGCTCGCGGGCCGTGTCCCCGAAGGTGTGGCGCAGTCGGTGACCCCGGCCTGAACGGGCCGCAGACAACCGAGATGAGGAGTGACATGTCGTTCCACCAACGGCTCACGCGGGGCGAGAAGGTCTTCGGGATCATGCTCTCCGAGATCGCCAACCCGAACGCCGCCATGATGCTGGCGACCGCGGGGCTCGACTTCTTTGTCATCGACATGGAACACGGCACGCTCGACTACTCCGAGATGGCCGGGCTCGTCACGGCCGCGCGCGGCTGGAACGTGGCACCCGTGGTGCGCATTCCCGAGATCCGCCGGGAGACCGTGCTCAAGCCGCTCGACGCCGGCGCCGCGGGCCTGGTGGTTCCCCAAGTGGAGGAGGTCGAACAGGTCGAGGAGGTGGTATCGCACGCCATGTACCCGGACCGGGGGCGCCGCGGTGTGGCGCTGCGCCGGGCGCACAGCGCCTTCGCGAAGCGGCCCGCCGTGCAGTACATGGCCGAGGCCGACCGCGAGACGCTCGTCCTGGTCCAGATCGAGACCAGGCGCGGGCTGGAGAACGTCGACCGGCTCGCCGAGGTCGAGGGGCTCGGCGGGTTCTTCATCGGTCCCTTCGACCTGTCCGTGGACCTGGGTATCCCCGGTGCGCTCGACCACGAGGAGATGCGCGAGGCGTACCGCACGGTTATCGCCGCGGCCAAGCGGACCAACCGGGTCGCCGCCATCCACGTTTTCGACCCCCATATGGCGGTCGAGCTGATGCAGGACGGGATCGACATGTGCTCCGTGAGCAGCGAGATCAACATGCTCGTCGACCAGGCGAGCAACAACGTCCAGATCATGCGGGACGCCACCCAACCGTGACACCCCCTGGAGCGAGAATGACGAACAACAGCCATCCCCCTGTGCGCGCCATCCGACCGATCCGTACCGCCACCGCGGGCGCCACGGCGCTCCTGCTGCCGCTGGCGGGCTGCGCCAACGGCGGCGACGCGGCCGACGCGTTCCCCAGCCGCCCGATCGAGCTGACGGTGGGCTGGTCGGCCGGCGGAAGCTCCGACCTCACCACCCGCGGCCTCGCCAAGGAGATGGAGGAGGACCTGGGCGTTGCGGTGCAGATCACCAACGTCGAGGGCGCCACCGGCGGTGTCGGCGCCTCCCAGGTGTCGAATAAGGACGCCGACGGCTACTCCGTCTTCGGTGGGGCCAGTGTCGCCGGCATGTGGCAGGTGATGGAGCAGTCCGACGCGTCGTGGGAGTCGTTCTACGCGCTGCTGGCCGGGCCGTCCCCCACGACGATCTACGTGCCGGCCGACAGCGAGTACGAGACCGTGGAGGACCTGGTCGAGGCCATGGAGGACGACTCCTCGATGCGCTACGGCACGCCCGGCCCCGGCAGCAACGGCCACATCTTCGGTGAGCTGCTCACCGAGGAGACCGGCACCGAGGCGGAGCACGTGCCCTACGACGGCGGCAGCGAAGCGGGCCAGTACCTCGTCTCCGGCGAGGTGGACTTCGTCTCCGTCACCCTCGGCGACATCCTGAACCTCGTTGAGTCCGACGACGCGCGCCCGCTGGTCAACCTGTACGAGGAGCCGGTCGAAGTGGCCGGGACCGAGATCCCGCCGATCACCGACAGTTACCCGGAGCTGGCCGAGCAGACGGCGATCAACCCCTGGTTCGGCGTCTATGTGCCGCGCGACACCCCGCCGGAGGTGGTCGAGCGCCTCTCGGAGTCCGTGCAGTACGCCACCGAGCAGGACCGTTTCGTGGAGATGTACGAGGGCGAGCTGGGCGGCGTGGTCGACTTCACGGCGGGCCAGGACTCCGACGACGTCATGGCGCGCGTCGAGTCCAGCCGCGCGTGGGCGCTGGACGGGCTGGGCATGACCGAAAGGGACCCGGCGGAGCTCGACATTCCGACGATCGAGGAGTACGAGTGGCCGCCGCACCAGCGTGCCGAGGAGGCCGCTGAGTGGCCTGAGGGACTGCAGTGACGGAGCGGACCGCGGACGAGCGGGCCGGCGCACAGGCGCCGGCCCGCGCCGCGGGTGATCTCGCGGTCGGCCTGGTCATCATCGCCGTGTGCGTGTGGGCGGGCTGGGAGTCGCTCGGGATGCCCCGTCGCGGCCAGCTCGGCCTGCTCACCAGCCCGGGATTCACACCGTTCCTCGCCTGCCTGACCATCGGCGTGCTGTGCGCCATTCTGGTCGTGCGTGCACTGCTGCGCGGCGCGCTCAAGGGCGTGGGGCCGCGCCTCGCCGAGATGTGGCACAGCGAGGAGTCGCGGCGGGTCGTGGTGCTGTTCGCGCTGATAACCGGGTACGGGCTGTTGGTCGGCGTCATCCAGTTCGCCGTGGTGACCGGTGTGTTCCTGCTCGTCTGCTTCGTCTTCGTGCGCGCGGGCGGCTGGGTCACGATCGCGGCGACGACCGTGGTCGCCACCCTGCTGACCGGCGTCGCCATCCCGCACGCGTTCAGCATGCCGCTGCCCTGACCCCCACGGGGACGCGCCGCCCGGGGGCCCGGGCGGCGCGCGGGTACCGAGATACATGGAGGAGCCGTGAGGTTCGCCGTCAACCTGTCGATGCTGTTCACCACCGTTGCGATGCTGGAGCGGCCCGCCGCGGCGCGCGCCGCCGGCTTCGAGGCGGTGGAGTGTTGGTGGCCGTTCGGTGTCCCCGAGCCCGGTGACACCGACGTGGACGCGTTCGTCGCCGCTCTCGACGACGCCGGCGTGGCGCTCACCGGGCTGAACTTCGACGCCGGCTCGCTGCCCGACGGCGAGCGAGGGTTCGTCTCCCAGCCCGATCGGACCGCCCGTTTCCGGGCGAACGTTCCCGTGGCGGTGGAGATCGCCCGCCGAACCGGCTGCGGGGTGCTCAACGCCCTGTACGGCAACCGGCAGGACGGCGTCTCCCCGGAGAAGCAGGACGAGTGCGCCGCGGACAACCTCGCGTACGCGGCGGCCGAGGCGCGGGGGGTCGCGACCGTGGTCGTGGAGCCGCTGAACTCCTTCGAGAGCCCGCGCTACCCGCTGGTGCGCACCGAGCACGCGCTGGGAGTCCTCGACCGCGTGCAGGAGGCGAGCGGCGAGCGCCCGGGCCTGCTCTATGACGCGTACCACATGCAGCGGATGGAGGGGAATCTCATCGACACGATGCGGCGGCACGCCGGCGACCTCGCTCATGTCCAGGTCGCCGACTCGCCGGGCCGCGGCGCGCCGGGGACGGGGGAGATCGCCCATGCGCGGGTCCTCGATGCCCTGCACGACCTCGGTTACCAGGGCACGGTCGGGCTGGAGTACAAGGACCCCGGCCCCGCGGACCGTTTCGCCTGGCTGCACCGCGACGGCCGGGCCAGCCTGGACGGCCGGCGCCCCAGCGCGTTCGTCACCGCCTGAGCCCCGCGCTCGGGCCGCGGTGGACAGGTCGGCGACAAGCCACACACACGTGGGCAGATCTTGAATGAGTCACCCCACGGCCCCACCAGAGCCACTCCCGTCGAAGCAACCCCAGCACCCCCACCATGCACCAATGACGTGATCTCAGCGAGTTTGCTTTTCGAGGTGGTGCAGTACCAGGGCGGCTTTGACGAGGTCGCCGATCCGGGAAGGGCTCTTGGTGGTGTGTCTCAGGAGCCGCCAGCGTCCGACGAGCAGGGCCATGGCGCGTTCACCGATGGCGCGTATGCCGCGAAGTAGCAGGTTGGCGGTCTTGTTGTCAGCGCTGAGGCGTTCGGGATTGATGGAGCCGGGGCGTTTGACGGGAACACGAACGCCGGCGCCGGCGCCCTCATAGCCCAGGTCGGCCAGGACGATCAGCCCTTGTTTGGCGGCCTGACGCAGAAGGGGCAGGACAGGCGCCGCGCGCGTAACGCGCCGGTACGCAGCGCGGGCGCATCTACGACCGCCTGTACCCGATGACGCGTCCCGAATCCCGGGGCCGTCTCTCCTTCGGGCGTCCACGGTGCGTCGGCCGTGCGGCTGACGCACCCGGCTGACCGCCCTTCCGGCCAGGAGGGGCGCTGTGGATCGCGGTCATGCTGGGGCGGTCGCCACGGCGTAGAATCGGAGGTACCCGGTATCGGCGACATCCCCGCCCCGAGGTGCCCCCGCCACGCCGGCTTCCGTCAGGGGGTATGCGACATGCCGAACCGACATTGGTTCGCCCACCACCGCCAAGGTGACAGCGACAGACCCGCCACGGCCACGTCCCGGCCGTCTTCCCATGCGCGACCGGATCCGGATACGGCAGGGGCACCGGAGCCGCGCCAGGAGCCCGCTGCTGCGACACGCGCCGGCGGGGTGTGGGCCGCGATGGTGGCCGTCGTGCTGCTCGCCGTCGTCCTCATCGTGTTCCTCCTCAGCAACACCGCTCAGGTCGAAGTCTCCTTCCTGGGCCTCCGCGGCGAACTGCCCCTGGCGATCGCGCTGCTTATCGCGATGGTCGCCGGAATCGTGATCACGCTGATCCTGGCCGCCACCCACCTCACCCGCCTCCGGCACCGCGTTCGCCGCAGGCAATGACCTCCCGCGGCCCGGCCGTGACAACCCGCCTCCGAGGATTCCTGGACGCACGGCGCACTGGGCCCCTCCGGGCCCGGCGGCCCCCTCGACCCGCCACATCACCGGTGGAGGATCCGGGCA
Source organism: Lipingzhangella halophila (assembly GCF_014203805.1). GTDB lineage: Bacteria > Actinomycetota > Actinomycetes > Streptosporangiales > Streptosporangiaceae > Lipingzhangella > Lipingzhangella halophila. The sequence continues at coordinate 356,527 of NZ_JACHJT010000001.1, forward strand.
CCGCACCACGTGCGGCGGCCGCCGGAAAGCGCTCCGGCCACGGACTCGCTCGCCTGTTCGGCGAGGGGGCGCGTCGGGTGCGGCGGCTGGCTGCCAGGACCCTCCGCCGAGCCTGGGCGGACCGGGTTCTCGGGCTGGCGGCCGAGGCCGGATTCTGGGCGCTGCTGTCCCTGACCCCCTTGCTGCTGGTCCTGGTGGCCGCCATCGGGTACCTGCCCTCGCTGTTCGGCGCGGGTACGGTGAGCGAGGTCGAAACCTGGATCCTGACGGTGGCCGGGCATGTCCTGGCGCCTTCCGCCGTTGAGGAGGTCATCGACCCGGTCCTGGCCGATGTGCTGCGCCACGGACGCGGCGAGATCGTTTCGGCCGGCTTCCTGCTCGCGTTGTGGAGCGGTTCGGCGGCGATGAACACCTATGTCAACGCCATCACCATCGCCTATGGGATGCACGATCTTCGCCCGGCGCTTCGAGCCCGGGCGCTGGCCTTCGCCCTCTACCTGGGAGCGCTGGGCTCCGGAGCCCTCGTGCTGCCGCTGCTGGTCGCGACTCCCGACTGGATCCTCGCCGCCACACCCGCAGACGCCCGCCCGGTCGTCGGGCCGCTGGTCAGCGTGGGCTACTGGCCCGTTCTCATCGTGCTCTGCACAGGGCTGCTGGTCGTCCTCTATCGTGCGGCGACCCCGGTACGCGGCCGCTGGCGGCGCGAGGTGCCCGGTGCGGTGCTCGCGATGCTGCTGTGGCTGGGTGGCAGCATGACGCTGCGGTTGTTCATGTCGCTGGTGATCGCGGGCAACGCCGCTTATGGCGTACTGGCGGCGCCTGCCGCGGCCCTGCTGTTCCTGTATGTGACCGCGCTGGCGGTGTTGCTCGGGGCCGAACTGAACGCCCAGATCGCCCGCTCCCGACCCGATGGGTGAGCCCGGGCGAGACTGCCGCGCACGGCAACAGCAGGACAGGCGGATCCGCGGCCCCGGTCTCGGCTCTCGACTGGAGCCTCCGCCGTTTCCCCGGCATCGGGGTGGGCGGGCGAGGAACAGATGCGGATTCCGCGCGTGTGCTCACCGGCCTCGCCAGAACCGAGCGGACAGGCGCGACGCCCCGAGGCGCCCCTTCGGGGCGGCTGCGTGCCGAAAGCTTCCCTGCGGCCGCTCTCGCTCATCGGCTGCCACCGCATCGGCTTCCTGCGGCACTACGCGTTCACCGGCGCGGACAGCGCGGACGTGGAGGAGGACTTACTCCGCCCTGGGGACTGATTCGGGCAGGCTGGGCCGCCGGCCTGGGGAGGGGAGGATTCATGGCTGCGGGACACGCGAAAAACTGTAGTGGCCGGAGTAGACATGCGTGGCAGTTGCTGCTAATTTTTCTGTCGCAGCCGAGCAGACGGGCTGCAGGTGACCGCCGGTAGGCACCGGCGGAGCAGGTCGGCCCGACCGGTGCGGGCGTAAGAGCACCGGGGGCCGGTAGTACAGCAGTACGCAGTACACGCAGTCGCAGAACCGCAGGAGGCTTCCCGCCGCCACGGGGGGAGCAGCAGTACACAAGGGCGTTCCGGCGCTGGATGAGGTATCGAGAACGCGTCCGGAGGCCGCCTGGCAGGACCACCGCAGGTGGAACGAAGAAGCGCAAGTGCACCACCGGCGTTCCGCCCTCGCGGGGGAGGCCGCAGCAGTAAGAGCAGGTCGGCTCGACCGGCGCGCACGTGCGGTAAGGCGCCGGGGGCCGGTAGTACACAGGACCGCAGGTCATGGCGGTCCGGCAGTAGCGAAGTAGAGGCAGTTGCAGGTTGTGAGGACGAGAGGAGCAGATGCCATCAGGATCGCCCGCGCGAGGAACGTCGCCGCGCGGGTACCGCAGGACCCTGGTTCGGAAGAAGGTGATGCACGGTCAGACAACCGCGATCCCCGCATTCCCGGCGCAGTAGGTTCTACGGGAATCGGCAGATCGGCCCTGCTGGGGCCGGTAGGTAGATGGTGTTGAACTCTCGGGCCCCGGCGCCGCAATGGCGCCGGGGCCCTCGACGTGCTCACGGAGACGTTGACGAGGTGCTGTGACCGGTTCCGACGCCGATGATCGGCTTGATGACGACGACTTTCCCGCCTACACCATGGGCCGGGCCGCGGAGCTGGTCGGCACGACGCCGGCGTTCCTTCGCGCTCTGGGCGAGGCCGGGTTGATCGAGCCGCTGCGCTCGGCGGGCGGGCACCGGCGCTTCTCCCGCTACCAGTTGCGTATCGCGGTCCGGGCCCGGGAACTGGTCGATGAGGGGACGCCGATCGAGGCGGCGTGCAAGATCGTGATCCTGCAGGACCAGCTGGAGGAGGCCCGGCGGATCAACGAGGAGATGCGGGGCACCGGCCCGCCGGACTGAGAGCCCGCCGCGGCGGGGGCGAACGCAGGCAGGGCGCTGCGTGTCCGAACATGGGCGGTACCCGAAGTCGGCTCCCGGATCGGTTTCTGGGGCGGCCGCGTCGCTCCGTGGAGCCGTCCGGCGAGTTGGCCGGTGACTATTGGTGTGCATCGCTCTGTGACGGCAGTGCCGTTGAAGGCGGTATTGCTCGAAGTGACAGGCCGGGCCTTCGGGCAGGGCATCCACGGTACGGGCGGGCATCGGCTCCACACCATCGTGCTGCCCGCGCTCGCCCTCGCGCTCGTCGTGCTTCAGCCGATCATGGGAGGGATTTTCATAGGCGGACAGCTGTTCCGAGCGATGTCCGCCGAGGCGCTCTGACTCACGTGATACTCGCTGAGATCACCTCAATAGATCTTGAGGGTCGCGTTCCTTCATCGCGCGATGAAGGAACGCGACCCTCAAGACCAACGCCCAGACTGCCAACAATTCGGGCATACCAGGAGCGATTACTGGGGCCGGCCCATCCGCCGCCCCTGCGGAACCCGACCGCGATCCCCGGTCTTCCGGCCCATGGGCCTCGGCAGTAGCCTCTACCGGGGGAACGGCACTCGGCCGGGCCCCGACCACGAGGATCGCCGAGGGAGCACACATGTCCGAACTGTCGCGGCTGCGGGGGGAGAACCTGACGCTCGCGTACGACCAGAGCGTCATCTCCCGGAATCTCGGGATCAGCATCCCGGACAACTCGTTCACCGTGATCGTCGGTCCCAACGCGTGCGGCAAGTCGACCTTGCTGCGTGCGTTGTCGCGGATGATGAAACCCGCGGCGGGCGCCGTCCACCTCGACGGCCGGATCATCGGGTCCTATCCGTCCAAGGAGGTCGCGCGCCGGCTCGGGCTTCTCCCGCAGTCCTCGGTGGCACCGGACGGCATCACCGTCGCCGACCTGGTGGCCCGCGGGCGCTACCCGCACCAGAAGTTCCTGAAGCAGTGGTCGCGCACCGACGAGCGCATGATCGACGAGGCCATGGAGGCCACCGGGGTGCGCGATCTGGCCGACCGGGTCGTCGACGAGCTCTCCGGCGGCCAGCGGCAACGGGTGTGGCTCGCCATGGTGCTGGCCCAGCAGACCCCGCTGCTGCTCCTCGACGAGCCGACCACCTACCTCGACATCGCCCACCAGATGGACGTGCTCGACCTGTGCGCCCAGTTGCACGTCGAGCGCGAGTACACCCTGGTGGCGGTGCTGCACGACCTGAACCACGCCTGCCGGTACGCCACCCACCTGATCGCGATGAAGGACGGCCAGGTCGCCGCTGAGGGCGCGCCGTCGGAGATTGTCACCGCCGAGCTGGTCCAGGAGGTCTTCGGGCTGCCCGTCCAGGTCATCACGGATCCGGAGTCGCACACACCCCTCGTTGTGCCCGCCGACCGCCGGGGTAGCGGCGCGCGCCGTGCCCTGCCGGCCGAGAGCGCGGCGGACGCGAACGGCGCCGGAGCACGCCGGACGGCCTGACCCGCCAGGGCGGCCCGCCAAGGTGGTGGCGGGGTAAAGGAGCAGGACACGGGTTCGCGTGTCTTACGGTGGTACTTGTTTCCTCTTACCGTCGGCTAACCCGCGTAGGCCAGGATGGTTGTTATGACCAGCTCAGCGTGCCGCGTGCTCGTCGCCGATGATGACCGGGCCATCCGCGACTCCCTCGAACGAGCCCTGGAGCTCGAAGGTTACGAGGTACTGACGGCCCACGACGGTGTGGAGACGCTGGCGGCCGTGCACGCCGAACCGGTGGACCTGCTCGTCCTCGACGTCATGATGCCCAGCGTTGACGGGCTCGGGGTGTGCCAGGTGCTGCGCGCGGAAGGCAACCGCACCCCCATCCTGATGCTCACCGCCCGCGTCGAGACGTCCGACCGGGTCGCCGGGCTCGACGCCGGGGCCGACGACTACCTGCCCAAACCGTTCGAGCTTGACGAGCTGTTCGCTCGACTGCGGGCACTGCTGCGCCGTGCCACGCCGGTCACCGAGGACGGCCGCCCCGAGCCTCCGCTCCAGGTAGGCGACCTGCGGCTGGATCCCGGCGCGCGCCGCGTGTGGCGCGGCGGCAACGAGGTCGAGCTCTCCAAGACCGAGTTCGACCTGCTCGAACTGCTGGCCCGGAACGCGGGGATCGTGCTCGACCACACGACGATCTACGACCGCATCTGGGGCTACGACTTCGGACCAGAGTCCAAGAACCTCGCGGTCTACATCAGCTACCTGCGCCGCAAACTCGAACCCGAGGGCACGCCCACGCTGATCCAGACGGTGCGCGGGGTCGGTTACACCCTGCGGCCGCAGTCGACCCAGTGAGTACCGTTGTGTGGCGATCGAGATGACGGGGCGGACGCGGAACGCTACCGGGCGCAGGACGTGGTTCCCGAACCTGGCGACGTCCTGGTCCGAGCTGCGGCTGGGCACCAAGTTCGCGGTGTCGTTCGCGCTCGTGGCCGCCGCTGTCGTCGCCCTGGTGGGATCGCTCGCCTACAACACCGCGGCGTTCCTGGTGCGTGCTGACGCGCAGGAGGAGTTCGACACCACGGTAGAGAGCCTCTCCAGTGACCTGCGCAACCAGCACTACGGTGGCCCCGGCGACAGCGGCGCGCTCAGTTTTGTGCACTCGGACACGTTCGCGTTCCAAGGGCTCAAGCCCGACGGCGAGATCGCGGTTCCGGTCACCGGAAAGAACGACCCGGAGGTGCTCCCGGTCGAGGCCGAGGACCGCGAAGTGGCGGCCGAGCCCCGGTCCGGAGTCGTGCACACCCGCGAGGCCACCGCCACCAACGACGAGGAGTACCGGATCGCGACCGTGTCGATCGGGGACGGAGCCGGCGCGATCCAGGTCGGCCAGCGGTTGTCCCCGGTCGAGCAGTTGCTCGACCGGCTCGCCCTGCAGGTGTCCTGGGTCGCCCTGGTAGTGCTGGCCGGCGCCGGGCTCGCCGGGTGGCTCGTGGGCCGGCGGGTCACCGGGCGGTTGGTGCGGCTCACCGAGACCGCGGAGTACGTCAGTTCGACCGGGCGCCTTGACCTGGTCGCGCGGGACGATGGCAGCGGCGGCAAGGACGAGGTCGGCCGGCTCGGTAAGGCGTTCGACGCCATGCTGGGGCGCCTCGCCGCCGCCAGGGAGGAGCAGCACCGCCTGGTGCAGAACGCCTCACACGAACTGCGGACCCCCCTCACCAGCCTGCGCACGAACGTCAGCGTCATGCGGCGCTTCGACCGGCTCTCGCCCGAAGCCCGCGAGCGCCTGGTGGAGGACCTGCAGGGGGAGACACGCGAGCTGACCGAGTTGGTCAACGAGCTGGTGGAGCTGGCCACCGAGCGGCGCGCGAACGAGCCCTGGCAGCATGTGGCACTGCGGAAGGTCGCCGAGCACGCCGCGGAGCGCGCGCACCGGCGCACCGGTCGCGACGTTGTGGTCGACGCCGACGACACCGTCGTCTACGGCCGGCCGCAGGAGCTGGAGCGCGCGATGACCAATCCGGTGGAGAACGCGGTGAAGTTCGATCCCGAGGGCAGCACACCGATCGAGATCGCCATCCGCGAGGGGCGGGTCGAGGTTCGCGACCGCGGCCCGGGGATCGACCCCGCTGAGCTGGGGCACGTGTTCGAGCGGTTCTACCGCGCGACCTCGGCGCGCAGCCTGCCCGGTTCCGGGCTTGGGCTGTCCATGGTGCAGGACATCGCTCGGGAGCACGGGGGCGACGTCTTCGCCTACAACCGCGCGGACGGCGGCGCCGTCGTGGGGTTCGCGCTGCCGCCCTCATCGTCCCATGATGGGGACACGCCAGGGCAGTACTGAGCCACACCGCCGGATTGACATCCGTTCCCCGGGTCCCGGGGATTCCTACCACAGTGGAGCTTCGGGGGTGCTGGGATGAGCGGGCGCCCGATTTGGTGCCCATCGTTGCGCTGGGCACGTGGTGCGGCGTCCGACGAGAGCGGCGAGGACGGTGGGTGGGCCGGCCCCCGGTGGTGACGCGCCCAACGGCAGGGCGTTCGTCCGAGACGGGCCCCTCGATCGGGGCCGTGGCGTCAGATTCCGAACGAAACCCGGCGAAACGGTCACGACCGGTACGGGTTCCGCATCGAGCCTGACCGTGCGGACATGTTCAGCGCCGAGAATGACTCCTCGGACACCCTCGATGCGCCCCGCCACCGAGCGGGAGTACTGACACACCCCCGGGGCCGCTCCTGCGGGACCGGAGGAACCTCGCCGCCCCCGTTGGACACGCCACCTCCCGCCCACCGCACCGATGACCGCCACCCCGGGCCATCCGCCGTCCTCGCTGCCCTCGTTGCGTGCGCCACCATCGGGCACCAGGTGCGGCCTCGGGGCCTGGCCCCTCAACCGTCCTCGCCGCCCCCGTTGGCCGTGCAACCATCCGCGGCCAGCACCGGACGGGGGTGGCTGAGCAGGTACCCGACACCACCGTGCCCGCCTCGCATCCCCCGAGACGAGGCGGGCACGGCACCGCTGCGAGGACGAGGACGGGCGCCCTCGCGGCGGTCTCGGCGTTACTCGCCGATGCTCTCGGCCGACTGCGCGGACAGGGTCAGCGTGGCCTCCTCGGTGTCGCCCCCGCGTTCGTAGCTGACGGTGATCTTGTCGCCGGGCTGGTAGGAGCGCACCATCGCGATCAGCTTGTCCGGGTCGCTGATCTCCTCACCGTCGATCCCGGTGATGACGTCGCCCTCCTCAATGCCGGCCTGTGCCGCCGCGCCGTCCTCGGAGACCTCGACGACCTCCGCGCCACTGCCGTCTTGCGTGCCGGTGATGGTGGCCTCGATGGCGGCGTAGTCGGCCTGTCCGTCCTCGACCAACTGCTCGGCGATTGGCTGCGCCTGGTTGATCGGGATGGAGAACCCGAGGCCGATCGAGCCGGAACCGCCGCCCATCTGGTCCCCGGTGCCGGCGATGGCGGTGTTGATCGCGATGACCTCACCGTTCATGTTCATCAACGGGCCGCCGGAGTTGCCGGGGTTGATCGGCGCGTCGGCCTGGATGGCGTTGATGACCGTTGACGTCCGGGCCTGCGGTTCCGACTCCTGCTCGTCCGGTTCCTCGAACGGGAAGCCCGGGATCGGCTGCTCCTCCTCCCCGCCTTCCTGGCCCGGCTCCTGCTGTTCCACGACGCCGGTGTTCACTGGCCGGTCGAGCGCGCTGACCACGCCGGAGGTCACGGTTCCCGACAGCCCCAGGGGCGAGCCGATGGCGACGACGTCCGCGCCCACCTCGACCTTGTCGGAGTCGCCGAACACCGCCGGGGTGCGGCCGCTCTGCCCTTCGGCCTGCAGCACCGCGAGGTCCGAGACGGGGTCGGCGCCGAGGAGCTCCGCTGAGGCTTCCTCCCCGTCGTTGAACTGGACCCGTACCGCGTCCTCCTCCGCCGCCTGGGAGACGACGTGCGCGTTGGTCAGGATCTGGCCGTCGGAGCTGATGATGACGCCGCTGCCACCGCTCTGCCCGGCCTGGATGGAGACCACGCTGGGCAGTGCCGCATCGGCGACCTCGCTGACATCACCGGTGGACCTGGAGCTCGTCTGGCCCCCAAGGGAGCTGAGCGGCTGCCCGGAGCCCGTCAACTGCATGGTCAGCACGGTTGCGACCGGCCCCACGATCAGGCTGGTGACCAGCGCCGTGACGGCCGCGATGAGCAGCACCTTGCCGCGTCCCCCGCGGTTGTGGTTCCCGGGTGGCGGGACCGGTGCCGCCGCGTTGGGGGCCTGCGGTGGGGGGCCGAACCCGCCCGGCGGCCCGCCTGGGGCGTAGCCGCCAGCTCCGTACTCGCCACCGGCGTAGCCGCCACCGCCGGGCCCGCCGGGGATGTGCTGCCCCCCTTCGGGCGGCTGCGGGGCTCCCGGGGTCGCGCTGAACACCTGTGTGCCGCTGTCGGCCGCGGCCCACTGGGGCTGCGGACCTGTTGCGGGGGAGGCAGCAGCGTCGGGCTGCCCTTCCTCGCGGCCACCGCCGGTGTGGTCGGTCGCGCTCATGTGGTCCTCCGGAATCGTCACCCGCTGTGCGCTTCTTCTAGTATCTGGCTACCCATGATGCGCGCCGCGAGTAAGAACGTGGTGAGACACCGGATAGGTGGGGTTTCAAGGCTACTCGGGCACTGCGTGGCCCGCTGTCCCCACCGGGACGTTTTGGTCCGCCGCGAGCGCTATCGGCGCGTCGTCCGCGTGGGTGGAGCAATCTCAGAGGACCATTGGCGTGTGTCCTTCCACCCCTCCTCGCCTGGTCCGCCGCGTGGCCGCCCACCAACCCGAAAGCCGTCGGCCACGCGGCGCTCTTCCACGCAGGCCCGCCGAGGGGGTGGGCCTGCCGGTGCCGCCAGTGCGCGCATTGGCGCCGATTCGCACAGACGCACTATCACCCACCCAGAACACTCAATTGGTCGCAAAGCTGGTTCACGGGTGTCTCAACAGCGGTTATAGTGCAAAACGTAAAGTTGTGGAGGCCTTGCGGCACAGGGGATGTGCGCATTTCGAGCTTTGGGGGCCGCGTGTCGGATCGCGATTCCGTTGAGCGCAGCGGCAACAACCCGGCGCCCTTCCCACCCGAGCTCGACATGAGCGTTCCCACGGCCGCGCGGATATACGACGCCGCGCTCGGCGGCAAGGACAACTTCGAGGTTGACCGGCAGGCCGCGCTGCAACTGGAAGAATCCAACCCGGGAATTCTCAGCCAGGCGCAGATCAACCGGGCTTTCCTCGCCCGGGGCGTGAACCATGTGGCCCAGGCCGGGGTGCGCCAGTTTCTCGACCTGGGTTCGGGGTTGCCGACCGCTGAGAACACCCACGAGATCGCCCAGCGCACGCATCCGGACGCCCGTGTGGTCTACGTCGACCACGACCCCATCGTGCTGGCCCACGGCCGGGCGATCCTGGCCGACAACAAGACCACGTCCGTGACCACCGCCGACCTCACCGATGTCGAGAAAGTGCTCGAATCGGAGGACACCCAGCGCCTGATCGACCTCTCCGAGCCGGTGTGCCTGATGCTGGTCGGCCTGCTGCACTGTATCCCCGATGAGCAGGACCCCTTCGGGGCGATGCGGGCCTACGTCGACCGCCTGGCGCCGGGCTCCTGGCTGGTTTTCTCGGCTTTCGTCTCCGACGACGAGGGCGCGGCACGCGCGTTCACCGAGCGCGTGCACTCGATGGGAGTCACCTGGGGGCGGGTGCGCACCCCCGAGGAGGCCGCGAGGGTCTTCGAAGCGGTGGAGCTGGTATCGCCCAGTTCCGACGGCTCGTTTCCCGCGGTTCCGGTGGAGTGCTCCACCTGGCGCAACGGGGACAAACCCCCCGAGCCCCGTCCCGCTGACCCCGAAACCCTGATCTGGGAGACCTCCGGGGTCGCCGTCAAGCGCTGAGCACCCGCCGGTGGCAGGTGGGGGGCGCTGGTCAGTACCCCTGCCAGCCTCGCTGGTGGTAGCTGATGATGTGCGGATGCAACAGGCTGGAGGCCTGAGGGGCGTCTTCGGGACGGCGGTCCTTGGGGAAGACCTCCGCGGCGCGCAGCACCCCGCGGTCGAGGAACCGGAGGTTCGGACGGTCCTCGGCCAGCGTGAGCTCGGGGGCGCCGTCGGCGGAGGCGAGGAAGAACCCCCAGTTGCCGAAGCTCGGTACGTCCACGTTGTAGGGAGTGTTGGCCAGGCCCGCCTCCTCGAGCGTGTTGCCCACACTCCAGTAGGCCTCCGGGGCGAAGTACGGTGAGCCGCCCTGGATGGCGGTGCGCCCGCCGGGGGCCAGGGCCGCACGCAGCAGCGTGTAGAACTCCACGGTGTACAGCTTGGCGGTGGCGACGTCCTGGCCGTCGGGGAGGTCGCCGATGACGACGTCGAACCGTTGCCCGTTCTCGCGCAGCCAGTTGAACGCGTCGGCGTTGACCACGTCGACCCGGGGGTCGCGCAGCGCGTCGTCGTTCAGGTCCCGCATGGTCGGGTCGGTCCGGGCGAGCTTGACGACTTCGGGGTCCAGGTCCACGAGCGTGACGCTGGAAACGTCGTCGTAGCGCAGGATTTCCCGGAGCGCCAGGCCGTCGCCCCCGCCGAGCAGCAGCACGTTCGCGTGCTCGCCGGTCATGGCCGGGTGTACCAGCGACTCGTGGTAGCGGTACTCGTCGCGGGAGGAGAACTGGAGGTCGCCGTTCAGGAAGAGGCGCACATCCTGGCCGTCGAGCGACTCGGTGACCACGATCTCCTGGTAGTCCGTGCGTTCCGCGTGCACGACCGGGTCGCGGTAGAGCGCCTGGCGCGCGCTCAGCTCGAACCGGTCAGAGGCGAACAGGGTCAGCGCGAGCAGTACGAGGATCACGGTCAGACCGCCGCTCAGCAGTAGCCGCGTCCAGGAGGCCAGGTCCGTGCGGAACAGCCACAGCACAACCGCGACACCCACGACGGCGTTGAGCGCGCCCACCATGAGGGCGCCCTTCGGCAGCCCGAACAGCGGCAGCAGCAGGAACGGGAACGCCAGCCCGCCGATGAGGCCGCCCACATAGTCGGCGGCGAACAGGTCGGCGACCGCGCTGGACGCGTCCTGCCTGCGGATGCGCTGGATCAGGGTCATCAGCAGCGGGATCTCCGCTCCGATAAGCGCACCTATCGTGAACGCCAGGAGCACCAGCGCCGGTACGTACAGCGAGAACCACGCGAACGCCGCGTACAGCAACAGCACCGACAGGCCGCCGATGAGCGACAGCAGCCCCTCGATCACCGCGAACGCCAGCGCCGGCCGTGCCTGCAGCCGCTTGGACGCCAGGGAGCCGACGCCCATCGCGAACACCATGACACTCAGCACGACCGAGGCCTGGGTGATGGTGTTGCCGAGCAGGTAGCTGCCGATCGCGACCAGCGCCAGCTCGTAGACGAGACCGCACGCGGCGCAGATGAAGACCGCGATCAGCACGAGGACGCGGGCCAGCCGCGGCGGGACGGGGAGGCGCGGTCCGGCCCGGCCCGCCCGGCGCGCCTCATCGGGGGCGGCGACCGGTTCGGACATCAGGAGATCGCCGCTGCGATGACCAGCGCCACCGCGATGTGCGCGGACGCGTTCACCCAGGCGGCGGGGTGCAGTTGGGTACCGCTGAGGACGATGCCCAGCTTTGCGGGGGTCAGCAGATCGATGAGCAGGAACGACGCGGTCATCATGAGCACGCCGACCACCCCGTAGGCCACGGTGGTCACCAGCCCCATGGCCAGGCCCTCCTCGCTCGCGAAGATCGCCGTGACAACGACGATCGCCACGCCGAGGGTGTTGGCCGAGACGATGAGGCTGGCGTTGCGGTTCTGCTCCTCCCAGATGAGCCGGTGCAGCCGGCCCGGGGTGATGAGGTCCACCAGCAGGTAGCCCAGGACCATGACCAGCATGCCAGCGATGCCGTAGGCGAGCGCCGCGCCGGAGTTCAGCAGGATGTCCATGTTCTCGTCTTCTCGCTTGTTCGTTGGTGCGGGGGAAGGGGGATTCGGTTGTCAGGGGAAGGCCCGCCCATGATGCCGGCCGCGGCGCCACAACGTCGGCGACCGGGTGTGGAGAGGACAGCCTCGCCGGGTGGCGGGCTCCGCGGCCGGCGCCGGACAGACCAGGGGATGCCGCCGCCTCCGGCTACCCGCGCGACCGAGGGTTACTTGCCGAAACCGGGGCCGCCGCCCCGGTTGTCGCTTCCGACACCGGAGTCGGTGCTGCCACTCGTGCCGCCACCGCCCAGGAAGAAGAAGAGCCCGCCCCCGCCTCCACTGCCGTCGTTCTCGTCGGCGGCGCTGCTGGAACAGCTCGCGATCACCAGGAAGAACACCACGACGATGACCACGCCCGTGATCATCCGCCGCTGGTCCTCGGTCATTTTCTTATCCATGGGCTCGTCCTCGGGTTGCGGAGTGGGTCTGCCGGAGCGCCACCGAGGTCGTGGTGGTGACCAGTTCGCCGCTCTGCGGGTAGGAGTGCCAGGTGCGCCAGCCAAGCGGCGCGCGCCGTCCCGGGGCCGTGACCGCCATGGCGGTCACGGCGAGGGGATCCCCCGGGAACGTGGCGAGCAGGCCGTTCGGGTGTTCGTCGACCTCGCGGGTCAGGTGGGACACCCGCGCACCGAGCTCGCCGGGGGTGAGCACCTCGACGGTGGACGTGAACAGGTACTCGGCGGCCGCGGGAACCTGGGCGGCGGTCCGCCGCGGCAGGGCCCCCTCCTCGCCGGGCAGGCAGGCCACGGTCTCCAGCAGGCGGCCCGGCCCGCCGCCGTGTGTTTCCGCCCGCACCTGGTGGGAGGCGCCGAGCACGCGCAGCTCGACGCGGGCGGCGCCGACGCGCACGGTCCGCGTCGCGAGCGGCTCAATCGGCGGGTGGTCGAGTGTCCAGGTGAGATCGGCGGCACGGGTGTCGACGAACGGCGCGCGGAGGCCGGCGCGCATTGGTCAGCCTCCCGGATAGATCGTGAAGCTGCCGTTGGGCACCGTGGTTCCCGTGGCGACCTCCCAACGGCCGTGGTCGAACCGTTCGAACGTCAGATGGGTTCCGGCGGGCCCTTCGTAGTCGACGTAGTCCATCCCGCCCTGGGCCTGCAGCCCGGTGGTTCCCTCGGAGCGGTACGAGGCGGAGCCGCGCTCGGCGAGCCGGTACCGCGCTCCCTCGAACTCGATGGTGTCGCTGTGCGGAGTGAGGTCGAGCTCTGGGCGGCCGCTCCAGAGCGCCATCTGGATGTCGGGGTCGGCCTCGACGGAGAGCCAGCGCTTGCCGTCGCCGAGCTCCAGGAAGTGCTCGGCCCACACGTACCCGCCCTCGGACAGCCGGAGCGTGCCGCGGATCCAGGTGCGCTCGGTGCCGAAGTCCAGCATGTCACCGGCCTTGAGGGTGCGGGGGTCGCCCTGCGTTTCGTGTGCCTGGGCGAACGGGTCCTGCGGGGTGGGCGGCGGCGGGGTCTTGGTGGGGGCGGATGGGCGGTTCGAACGCCAGAGGTAGATCACGAGGGCAATCAGGCCCCCAATGACCAGCAGCAACAGCAGTTCCACTGGCACGCCTCACTTCGCGATGGCTCAACCGCGCGATCCCGCGGATCCACGACAACCCGTGTCGGCGTTTCGACACTACCGACAACTCCCCGCGTGCGGGACACCCGGGCCGATACCGGTCACCGGGGAACGCGTAGCGAGGCCGCACGCGGCCGAGGAGGCAGCGGCGGGCCGGGTTCCCGGCAGGTTCCCGTTCGAGTGGGCCGGTGGCCGCTGTCAGGTGGTCCCTGGCCCGGTGCTCTCCGACTCCGCCTGACCGGTCTCGACGGGAAGATCCGGTGTGGCGGCCCACGCTCCCCACGAGCCGGGGTAGAGGCGGGTGCCGGTGAACCCGGCGCGCTCCAGGGCGAGCAGGTCGAGGCAGGAGGTGACACCGGAGCCGCAGTAGGCCGTGACGGAGCGCGCGGTGTCGGCGCCGAGCGCGGTGTAGTGCTGACGCAGCACATCGGGCGCCGCGAGGTGGCCCGCGTCGGTGAGGTTGCGCTGCCACGGGGCACTGCGCGCGCCGGGGATGTGCCCGGGTTGGGGGTCGACGGGAGCGGGGGACTCGCCCGTGTAGCGCTCGCGCGCCCGCGCGTCGAGCAGCACATGGGCGGGGTCGCCGAGCCCCGCCCGCACGGTGTCGGAGTCCGCGATGCGGTCGCTGGGCCAGGGGATCGGGGTCCGCTTGCGGGGCCGCAGGATCACCTGGCCGGTCTCCAATGGGCCAGTCCACGCCTGGAGGCCGCCGTCGAGCAGAGCCGCGGGCGAGCCGAGCACGCGCAGCATCCAGACCAGCCGCGCCGCCGTTGAGCCTCCGGAGTCGTCGTAGGCGATGACGGTGGTGTCGTCGCCGATCCCGAGATCGCCGAGTGCGGTGGCGAACTCCTCCGGATCGGGCAACGGGTGGCGCCCGCCGCTGGCAGTCCCGGGGCCCGCGAGGTCGGTGTCCATGTCGACGAACACCGCGTCGGGCAGGTGGCCCGCGACGTAGGCGGCGTGCCCGGAGCGGCCGTCGAGGTACCAGCGAACGTCGGCCAGTACCACGGAGGCCCCGAGGTCCTGGTGCTCGTTCAGCCATTCGGCGGTCACGGCCACCGGTAGCGGGGCGGAGGGCTCGTGCTTTGCCATGTCCGTCAGGCTATCCCAGCGGCACCTGGCCGGTCAGGAAGTTTCGGCTCAGACCGTGCCGGTTTCCGCGTTGCGGTGCGGCCGCTTGACGTGCCGCAGCCACAACAGGCCCACCACCGGTAGGAACAACGGGATGTACAGGTAGCCGCTGCCGAATCGGGACCACACGGTGTCGTCGGGGAAGGCTGCCGGATCCGCGATGCTGAACCCGCCCACGAGCAGCACCCCGATCAGCTCCACGGTGCACGAGACCACGGCTACGCGGTGCGAGGTGCGGTCGCTGCGGGCGATGCCCACCGTGGCGACGATGTAGATGACGCCGGCCAGCGCCGAGAGGAGGTAGGCGAGCGGTGCCTCCTCGAAACGGGTGGCGATCTGCACGGTGGCGCGGGCGGTGGCGGCCAGCGCGAAGACGGCGTAGACCGCGACCAGGACCCGGCCCGGGCCGCTGCGAGTGGCGGGCAGCTCAGCCAAGTGTCGGGTTCCAGGTCTGTTCGAGCCGGACCATCAGGACCGGCAGGATGAGACAGGCGAACGCGATCACCGCGGGACCCCAGCGGCTGCGTTCCACGAACCCCCACACCGCGCATGCGGGTGGGACCAGGATGACGGTGGCCAGGTAGGCGACGAACACTACGGTCTCAGCGGGCCGCGCACCATTGACCAGCTGCACGGTCGAGACCACGCCCTGCCCGAGGAGCAGCAGCCAGAGGACCCCGATACCAATGAGGTGCGGGACGACCATGGGCTGGTTCCGGAACACCGAGACCAGGCACCACGCCGCCATGGCCAGCGAGGCGTACTGGATGGTGGCGGTCAATCCCTCGACCACGAGAACCTCCGCCCTGAGTCTGGACCACGCGCACCACCTGATCGGGCGCCCGGCGCGCCTGATGGACCGCTTTTCACTACGTAATGTAGTACAGCCGTGGGCCGGGGGAAATCCGGCCCCGGCGGTGCGCATGGCCCGGGGATCGCGCACCGTGCAAGGCCGGTTTCCGCGGCGTCGGCGAGACGGGCTAGGCCCTGTTTTTCGAACCAAGTGGCCGTCTGGGTCGGGCGCCGCCGGGGTTCTGGAGGGTCCGTAGGTGGGGCGTCCGCGACCGGCGGAGCCGACCGGGGCGGCACACCGGAGGCGCCCGAAGGTTCCCGGCTTCCAGGCGCCCGACCCGGCGAGCGGCAGCGGGCCCAAAAAACACTGCCTAAGCCATGTCCTGGACGAGCGTGCCGAGTACACCGCCGATGGCTCCACCGATCAGCGGGGCGACGATGGGGATCCAGGCGTACCCCCAATCCGAGGAGCCCTTGCCCTTGATCGGCAGCAACTGGTGCATGATGCGGGGGCCCAGGTCACGGGCGGGGTTGATCGCGTAGCCGGTGGGGCCACCGAGCGAGAGGCCGATACCGGTGACCGTCAGCGCCACGATCAGCACGCCCATCCCGGACAGCGCCAGCGCCTCGTTCTGGCCAGTCGCCACCACCATGAAGAGCAGGGCAGCGGTAGCGATGATCTCGGTGGCGGCGCTCATCCATGGATTGCGCACCTCGGGCTCGGTGGAGAAAATTCCCAGGAATGGCCCCTGCGAGGCACGGAACTGTCCCAGGAACGCCAGCCAGGCCAACCCGGATCCAGCCATCGCGCCGAGCAGTTGCGCGGCGAAATAGATGTGTACGTTCGACCAGTCGCCGCTCGAAGCGGCCAGGCCGAATGTTACGGCAGGGTTGATATGCCCACCCGAGAGGGGGAGGCAGAAATAGGCTCCGGCCATAACGCCGAAACCCCAACCGAACGATATGAGGACCCAGCCGGACCCCTGCGCCTTGCTCTTGTCCAGCAGGTGAGAGGCCACGCAGCCACACCCGAACAGCAGCAGGAGCATCGTTCCGAAGAACTCGCCCACGAAGATCGACGCCGGTGTCACCAGGTCCTCCGTTCACGCGTGTGAAGTAGGGATCGCTTACCCGCTTTGGAAGCCTTTTATGATACCGGCAGGGCGTTCCACGCGGTTTGCGATTTGTGGCCGATCGCTGGGAGGAAATGGGCTGCCCAGGCGTTTCCCGGGATTTCGCGAGGGTATCCTCGGGTGCGCGAAAAACGCCCGGCGGTGATTGTGCCGCTGGCGATTACCACCTAGGATGCGCGCTTTGAACCGCATTGCCGAGTTCCGTGCCGGGCGCGCCGCCGCGGCCAGCCGCCGCCGGCGGTGACCAAGTGAACGCGGCACGTGCGACTTAGGCCGGAGCACTGGGGAACGATCGGCATTGGGAGCGAGCTGCGGCCCCGCGAGTTCCGGCCGCCCGCAGGCACGCGACCATGGCGCGGGCCGGGCAGCCGCCCTGAGCCGAATGCGCACCAGTGGCCAACGAAGGGGAGCGAAACCGAGATGGACAGCGCGTCCGATCGACGCTGGGTGGTCGTCGGCGTGGATGGCTCCGACTCAAGCCGGTACGCCCTTGAGTGGTCCGCTCACCAGGCCTTTCTTCGCGACCTGGGTGTTCGGATCGTCACCGCGGTGCTACCCGCTGAGTCGCACGGCCCGTTCAGCGGTCTCGTGCGGTCCAGCGCGAGTGTGCCGGGGCCGAGCGAGGCCGAGGCGCGGGCGCTGCTGGAGTACGCGCGCGACTGGCTCCGCCGGATCTTCCCCGATCTTGTGGTCGAGACCCAGCTCGCGGAGCAACGCGCGGCCGAGGCGCTGCTCTCGGAAGCGTCGCGGCCCGACACCGCGGCCGTTGTTGTCGGCTCGCGCGGCCTGGGGGGTCTGGCGGCGGCGTTCGTCGGGTCGGTGGGAGTCGAGCTGGCCGCGCACTCCCCGGTCCCCGTTGTGGTGCTGCCGAAGACGCACGAGGCGGCCGAGGGGGTCAAGGGGCGGATCGTCGCCGGCATCGACGGTTCCGATCCCGGACGCCGTGCCGCCGAGTTCGCGTTCTCCCAGGCGGCCAAGCAGGGCACCGAGGTGGTCGCGGTATGCGCCTGGCAACCCATGGCGACGTTCGGCTCGTCCATCGGGCCGGTCCCGCCCGAGGTGTTCGACGACGAGGCCGTGGAGGAGGCGACGCGGCGGCTGCTCGACTCCGAGCTGGTCGAACTGCAGAGCGGGCACCCTGAAGTGCTGGTGGAGCGCCGCGTGGTCCGGGCGCATCCGGTCGTGGCGCTGCTGGAGGAGAGCACCCCGGCGGACCTGGTCGTGGTGGGAACCCGGGGCCGGGGCGGGTTCGCCGGACTACTGCTCGGTTCGGTCAGCCAGTCCGTACTGCACGGTGCGCACGGGCCGGTGGCCGTGGTGCGCTGACCGCGGCCACCCGCCGGGAGCGATTCCGGGCGGAGCGACCCCCTCACTGCGCGCGGGCCGGGGTGTTACGATCTACCGACCGGTTGGTATCCCAGTTACGGAGGCGAAAGTGCGCGCGTTCCGGGTCCACGAAATGGGCGAGCCAGGCGAGGTGCTGCGGTACGAGACGGTGGAGCCTCCGGAGCCGGGGCCTGGCCAGGTGCTGGTGCAGGTCCGCGCCGCCGCGGTGAACTTCCCCGACGCTCTGCTGTGCCGGGGCACGTATCAGGCCAAGCCGCCGCTGCCGTTCACCCCCGGCCTTGAGCTGTGCGCGGAGGTGGTCGGGACCGGCGAGGGCGTCGCCGGTCACGCGGTCGGCGACCGCGTGCTCGGGAGCACGGAGCTGCCCACGGGCGGGTTCGCGGAGTACGCGCTGATGAACGAGGGCGCCGCGTTCCCCGCGCCGGCCTCGCTCAGCGATGACGAGGCGGCCTCACTGTTCATCGGCTACCAGACCGGCTGGTTCGCGCTGCATCGGCGGGCCTCTCTGCAGCCCGGTGAGACTGTCCTGGTGCACGCCGCGGCTGGTGGGGTTGGCAGTGCCGCGATCCAGCTCGCCAAGGCCGCCGGGGCCCGAGTCATCGGCGTCGTCGGTGGCCCGGAGAAGGCGAAGGCGGCCACCGAGCTTGGCGCGGATGTGGTCGTGGACCGCAACACTGAGGACTTCGTCGCGGTGACCAAGGAGCTGACCGATGGCCGCGGCGCTGACGTGGTGTTCGACCCGGTCGGCGGTGACTCCTTCAAGCGTTCCACCAAGTGCGTCGCCTTCGAAGGGCGCATCGTCATCATCGGCTTCGCGAGCGGCACCATCCCCGAACCGGCCCTGAACCACGCGCTGATCAAGAACTACTCACTGGTGGGCCTGCACTGGGGGCTGTACCGGCAGCGTGCGCCCGAGGTCATCGGGCAGGCGCACACCCGACTGGTCGAGCTCGCCGACCAGGGGCTCGTCAAGCCGCTGGTGAGCGAGCGGGTCGGGCCCGACGGGCTGGCGGACGGCGTCCAGCGCCTCGCCGACGGAGCGACGGTAGGCCGTCTGGTGTACGCGCCCGCCTCCTGATCCCTCCGGTTCCTCCCCCACCCGACGACACCCCGAAGGAGTCGCACATGGCCCAACCGTTCTCCACTCCCGACACGACCATCGTCGTCACCGGCGGGGCCCGGGGAATCGGGCGCGCGATGGCCGACCGGTTCCTGCGCGGCGGCGCGGCCCGGGTCGTGGTCGCTGACCGCGACGCGGACCAGGCCCAGAGCGCGGCCGACGAGCTGGGTGAGCGCGCGCACCCGATGGCCCTGGACGTCACGGACGAGGCCGCCGTCGCCGCGGCGGTCGCCCGGGTCGAGGAGGAGCACGGCCCCATCGATCTGTGGTGCTCCAACGCCGGGGTCGGCGCGGGCGCCGACTTGGGCGACGACGACTCCTGGGACGTCTCGTGGCGGGTGCACGTCCTCGCGCACGTCTACGCCGCCCGGGCGCTGGCCCCTCGGATGGCCGAGCGCGGGCGTGGCCACATCCTGCTCACCTCCTCAGCCGCTGGCCTGCTCAGCAACCTCAGCAGCGCGCCCTACTCGGTGACCAAGCACGGCACAGTCGCGCTCGCCGAGTGGCTGGCGATCCGGCACGGTGACGAGGGGATCGGGGTCTCCTGCCTGTGCCCCCAAGGCGTGAACACGGCGATGACAGCGGGGGACGGCAAGGCGTCGGGGACCCGCCTCGGCGGGGCCTATCTGGAGCCGGAGGACGTCGCGGACTCGGTTGTCGAGGCCCTGGGCGAGGGGCGTTTCCTGGTCCTGCCGCACCCCGAGGTGGCCACGTACGAGCTGCGCAGGGCGGAGGACCGCGACCGCTGGATCGGGGGCATGCGCCGTGCGTGGTCCAAGATCCGCAGCGCGGCGAGCCCGCAGGGCTGATTCCGGTTCCTCGGCGGTCTTGAGCGTTCCGTTCCTCCGCAGCGCCATGAAGGAACGGAACGCTCAAGATCAGCACAACACTCGTCGCGCGCCTGGCGCAGGGTGAAACGCCGTGTGGCACCGGTGACTGATTCATTCCTTACTGTCCGATTGTGGGGGATATCACGTAGCACCGCGACGGCGCGAACGAACCATGGGACGCCCCGGCGGAAACACCGGTCAGATCTCCGTTTTGCAGGAGGTCACCCGTCAATTGCGCGGAACGCGGCAGATCGCGGCGCATGGGAGGGAGGGCGCCCGCGCGGCCGTCCGGGGAAACGCCCGAGGGTCGGGTCCCCCTCTTCCGCCTGGCGGGCTGGCCGGTACTGTCGAGATCAACGCAGTGGACACGCCCCAATAGACCATTGGTCTAAACCACCTGTCCAGACCAACTGGCTTTTGTCGGGGATTGTCGTCCATGATGCGGGACATCGTCAGTCTGGGAGGAGCCGCTGTGTCTGACCTGGTACCGGATAAAGGTATCGCCCCTACTAGCCACCAACCCCTGATCGACTGGGTGCGCGGGATCGCGGACTTGACCCTGCCCGACGAGGTTGTCTGGTGCGACGGTACCGAGGCCGAATGGGAGCGCCTGACCAGTCTTCTCGTGGAACAGGGCACCTTCACGCGACTCAACCCCGATATCCGTCCGAACAGCTTCCACTGCAGGTCCGACCCGGATGACGTGGCCCGGGTCGAGGACCGGACGTTCATCTGCTCCGAGCGTGAGCGGGACGCGGGCCCCACCAACAACTGGATCGACCCCGCCGAGATGCGCGCGACGTTCGGCGAGCTGTTCCACGGCTGCATGCGGGGCCGCACCATGTACGTGGTCCCGTTCTGCATGGGTCCCCTGGGTGGGAACATCTCCCAGCTCGGGGTGGAGATCACCGACTCCCCGTACGTGGTGGTCTCGATGCGGATCATGGCCCGAATGGGCGAGCCGGCCCTGCGGCTGATCGAGGAGCGCGGATCGTTCGTGAAGGCCGTGCACTCTGTCGGTGCTCCCCTGAGCCCCGGCCAGGCCGACGTGCCGTGGCCGTGCAACAGCACCAAGTACATCTCGCACTTCCCGGAGACCCGGGAGATCTGGTCCTACGGCTCCGGCTACGGCGGCAACGCGCTTCTCGGCAAGAAGTGCTACGCGCTGCGCATCGCCTCCGTCATGGCGCGCGACGAGGGCTGGATGGCCGAGCACATGCTCATCCTCAAGGTGACGCCGCCCGAGGGTGAGCCCCGCTACGTCGCGGCCGCGTTCCCGAGCGCGTGCGGCAAGACGAACCTCGCCATGCTCTCGCCCACCATCCCCGGATGGAAGGTCGAGACGGTCGGCGACGACATCGCGTGGATGCGCTTCGGCGAGGACGGCCGGCTGCGCGCCATCAACCCCGAGGCAGGCTTCTTCGGGGTCGCCCCCGGCACCGGCGTTTCGACCAACGCCAACGCCATCGAGACCCTGTGGGGCAACAGCATCTTCACCAACGTTGCCCTCACCGAGGACGGCGACGTCTGGTGGGAGGGCCTGACGGACGAGCCGCCGGCGCGGCTGACCGACTGGAAGGGCCGCCCCTGGACACCCGACTCCGCCGAACCGGCCGCCCACCCCAACGCCCGGTTCACCACCCCGGCCGGCCAGGCGCCCACCATGGCGCCCGAGTGGGAGGACCCCGAGGGCGTGCCGATCTCCGCGATCCTCTTCGGCGGCCGGCGCGCGAGCGCGGTTCCGCTGGTCACAGAGTCGTTCGACTGGCAGCACGGCGTGTTCCTGGGCGCCAACGTCGCCTCGGAGAAGACCGCGGCGGCCGAGGGCACGGTCGGTGAGCTGCGTCGCGACCCCTTCGCGATGCTGCCGTTCTGCGGCTACAACATGGGGGACTACTTCAGCCACTGGCTCGAAATCGGCAAGGCGACCGACGAGGCCAAACTGCCCAAGATCTTCTACGTGAACTGGTTCCGCAAGGACGAGACCGGCCGCATCGTCTGGCCCGGTTTCGGCGAGAACAGCCGCGTCCTGAAGTGGATCGTGGAGCGGCTGAACGGCAAGGCCGCGGCGGAGCCGACCCCGATCGGCAACCTGCCGGCCAAGGGCACCCTGGACACCGAGGGGCTCACGATCGACGAGGCGGACATGGACTTCCTGCTCTCCGTCGACCGCGACACCTGGCAGGAGGAGGCCGCGCTGATGCCCGAGTTCTTCAAGACCTTCGGGGACCAACTGCCCGCCGAGCTCTGGGACGAGTACAACGCCCTGCTCCAGCGTCTGGAGTAGGCCGCGCGGGCGCGACGCGCGGACAACACGAGTGGTGACCCGCGAGTCCGGCGCGGGTCACCACTCGTGTGCGGGGCGGATCGCGCCGCTCAGCGCACCCCGACCGGTGCGTCGTCCAGGCCCGGCTCGGGCGGCTCCTCGGGCAGTTCGTGCTCGGAAGCACCGCGGACGTGCCGGAGCAGGACCATCCCGGCCACGCCGAGTACGGCCATGGCGAGCGCGCTGATGCCGCCGGACAGCGCGAACCCGTCCGCGAACGCCGCGCGCGCGGCATCCAGCGTCGCGGGGTCCAGCCTGTCGGCCACCGACATCGCACCGTCGATGCTGTCGCGCACGGGGCCGGCCACCTCCGGGGGCATCCCGGAATCGGTGGCACCGCCCATCCGGGCCCGGTACACGGCGGCGCCGATGCTGCCGAGAATCGCGATGCCCAGCGCGATCCCGAGCTCGGCGGCCGTCTCCTCGGTCGCCGACGCCGACCCCGCCTTCTCCGGTGGAGCGGCGCCCACGACCAGGTCGGCGCCTAGGACACTGGGTGGGCCCAGACCGAAGAACGCGAGGGCGAGCCCGAACTGGGCGAGGAGGAACGGTGCGGACCCGATTCCGGAGGCCGGGCCGGCGACCTGGGTCAACAGCGCGAAGCCGGCGGCGCCGACCAGCAGTCCGACCCCGACCACGAACGCCGGGCGCACCCACCGCACGATCAACGGGGCGAGCATCGACCCGACGAGCAACGCGGTCGCCGAGGGGACCATCCAGACCCCCGCCCACAGCGGCGACAGGCCCACGACGTGCTGCAGGTACAGCGAGAACAGGAACTGGTTCCCCGCGAAGACCACCAGCAGCAGAGTGACCACGACCAGCGCGACGCTGAACGCGCGGTTGCCGAACATCCGCAGGTCGAGCAGTGGCTCGGGCAGCCTGCGCTGGCGGCGCAGGAACACGGCCCCGACCGCCAGGCCGGCCAGCATGACGATGGTGGCGGTCGCGGTGGGACCGTGCTCGGCGGTGTGCTTGAAGCCGTAGATCACCGCGAGCATCGAAACCAGCGACAACGCCACGCTGCGGAGGTCCAGGGGGCCGGCGCGCGGGTCGCGGTACTCGGGCAGCAGGAAGGGCCCCACCAGCAGGAGCAGGGCCAGTACCGGCACGCCCATCAGAAGCGTCGAGCCCCACCAGAAGTACCGCAGCAGCACCCCGCCGAGCAGGGGGCCGAGAGCGGTGCCAGCGGAGATGCTGGTCATCCACACGGCGATGGCCGCGGTGCGTTGGCGCGGGTCGGGGAACATCACGCGCAGCAGCGCGAGAGTCGAGGGCATCAGGGTGGCACCGGCGATGCCCATGAGGGCGCGGGTGGCGATCAGCATCTCGGAGGTGGTGGAGTACGCGGCGAGCACCGAGGCGAGGATGAACGCGGCGGCGCCGAGGAGCAGCAACCTGCGCCGCCCGATCCGGTCGCCCAGCCGCCCCATGGTGATCAGGAAACCGGCGATCAGGAACGCGTAGATGTCGGTGATCCAGAGTTGCTGGGCGGCGCTGGCCCCCAGGTCCGCTGTCACCTTGGGAGCGGCCAGCACGAGCACCGTCGTGTTGATCGCGATGAGCAGGGTGGGCAGGGTGAGGACCGCGAGTCCCAGCCATTCTCGCGTCGTGGCCCGGGGTGGGGTGCGTTCCGTCACGGTGGGTCCGGTCTCCAATACGACTAGAGCGGTCGTTCTAGAGCAGAGACTAGAACGACCGCTCTATCTAGTAAAGTCGGGGGTATGGGCGACAGGACGGAGCGAGCCGGATCCGCGACACGCGGGCGGATCGTGGACGCCACCGCCGCTCTGCTCCGGCGGCGGGGGTACGACGGGACCGGAGTGAAGCAGATCGCCCGCGAGGCCGATGCCACCCTCGGCTCGGTGTACCACTTTTTCCCTGAGGGCAAGGAGCAGTTGGCGGTCGCGGCGCTGCGGCGCGACTCGGAGCACTACACCGAACTGCTGCGGGTCGCTCTGAGTAGCAGCGACGACCCGGCGGAGGCGGTCGCGGCGTGCGCGCTGCTACTCGCCGACCGGCTCCGGGAGTCCGACTGGCGTGACGGCTGCCTGGTCGCCGCCGCCGCGCTGGAGAACGTTGGCCGCTCGCCGACCATCCAGGCGGCCTGGAAAGAGTCGCTGGCCACCTGGCAGGAGCAGATCGCGGCCCGGCTGCGTGCCTGCGACGTGCCGGCGGAGGTCGCCGACGACACCGCGTGCACGGTGCTCAGCACGCTTGAGGGCGCCGAGATCCTGAGCCGGATCACCGCCGACGACAAGCCGTTGCGCACAGCGGCCGGCTATCTCGGCCCTCTCGTGACCACCGTCTGCCCGGCCAGGTGACCGCAGGGGCGTCAAGCGCGCCGATGACGAGCCAGCCCCGGCCCTCATAGGCGTTGCCGTCGGCGTTCCCGCGAATGCGTACCGGATATCCGTTCCGCGGGAACGCCGCGCCGATGATCGGCCGGTGGGGCGCGGCGTTAGCTCTGGGCGCCCTCGCCGTACATGGCTCTGAAGGTCAGCGGGCCGACGATCCCGTCCGCGTCGACCTCCTTTTCCTCCTGGAAGCTGGCGACCGCGTTCTCGGTGGCCGGGCCGAACCGACCGTCGAAGGTGAGGTCGTAGCCGAGGTCGTACAGCGACGACTGCAGGCCTGTGACCAGGTCGGCGCGCGGATCGCCCTGCTGGACGAGCCCGATGTCGTCGGAGAGCTGCTCCCAGGTCGCGGCGTCGACGTTGCCGCTGGCATCGATGCCGCGGTCCTCCTGGTAGCCGGTGACCGCCTCGGTGAGCTCCGGGGTGTAGTCGAGCCCCACCTCACCGCCGAAGTGGCCGCTCTCCTTCAGGAAGTACCCGACCGCGATGACCCGGTAGCCGGAGTCGCCCTCGGTCAGCTCGACCCAGGACTGTTCCTCGATCGCGCTGGCGACGTGTGCGGGGGTCTCCGGCCCGTCGGCGAGAGCGGGCGCGGGGAACGCCGCCCCGCCGATAGCGAACGCCACCGCGGCGGTGGTGGCGGAACCCAGGGCGGCAACCCGGCGCTTGGTAAACAATGAGGAACTCTCTTTTCGTCTTGCAGCTGGTGTCACTAGGTGAGACGCATAGAGAATCCTCCGGGTTCGCGGGGCCCGGCCGTTGGTTTTCTTTTGGTTAAGCGCCCGGTGGCAATTGGAGGGATTGGGGTAAATCCACCATTGGTGGGCTCTTATGTTGTTTTTGAAATTCATGGGGATTTTTGGGGAATGCGCGGAAACCTGTGGAGGTTGCCGTGCGTAGTGTCCTGCTCGCCGCATGGGGTGGTCTGGAGTATGAGTGAGTTGCTGCCGCGTGTGCGCGCGGGGAGGGGTGGGCCCAAGCGGCGGGTTGGGTCCACGGGCCCTCGCCACATGGGGTACTGATCGCCGAAACTGGCGGGTGCGGACCCTGTAAGCCGCGCACGTACTCGCATGTGGGGCTCGCGTGAGACGATGACCGACCGTGCGACCACCGCCCTGGACGAGGATCCGGCCCACCGGGATGCGCGAGAGATCGCAGAAAGGACGCCAGCGATGGTGCGACTCCTGATCGGTGCCCTCAGCAATGGCGTCGTCGTCTTCGGCGGCTACCTTCTGGTCGGGTTCCTGGGAGTGACCTACATCCGGTCCACGACGAACGACGCCACCGGAACCGACGAGTTCACGACCTGGTTCAACACCGTCACCTTCGTCGCTGTGGCGCTCGTGGCGCTCGGCGCCGCGTACCTGAACGTCCGGATCGCGCAGCGGACCGCGTTGCGGCCCATCACCGTGGCGGTGGCCGCCGTCGCCGTCCCCGTGCTCGTGGTCTCGCTGCTCAACATCGGCTACATCCAGGACTACGAGGAACCGCAGTACTCCGCCTACCTCATCTCCGCTGTCGCGGGCGGCGCGGTCATCGGTAGTGCGCTGGCCAGCGGAGTGATCTCCGCCATCAGGAACCGCGGCCAGTAAACGAACGGTGCCCCGCGGGTCTCCCGCGGGGCACCGTTGTCGCTCCGCGCCGCCAAAGTGCGGCACAGCGCGGCCTGGGACGGGCCGCGCTAGCCGGTGAACAGAGGGAGTGCTGCCGAGGTGATGTGCACGACTCCGTAACCGAGCAGCACGGTCACCAGGATCCAGGCGACGGTGAGCCACACCCGGTGCCCGCCGAAGGCGACGTCGTGCGTCTGCTGGGGTGCGTCCGCCCCCGCGGCGCCTTCGGACCGCTCACTGGCTCCGTTCCCGCCGGCCTCGACGGGGCCGGCGGGCTCGTGGAACCGTTCCGCCACCGGGCGCACCAGCATGTTGGCGACGAAACCGACCACGAGCAGCCCGACCATCGTGAACAGGGGAGCCTGGTAGGCATCCTGGGTCAGCGTCCCCGGCTCGCCCTGAGCGTCCAGGAAGCTGTTGATGATCAGCGGGCCGGCGATCCCGGCCGCCGACCACGCGGTGAGCAGCCGACCGTGGATCGCGCCCACCTGGAAGGTACCGAACATGTCGCGCAGGTACGCCGGGACCGTGGCGAACCCGCCGCCGTAGAACGACAGGATGACGCACGCCATCAGGACGAACAGGGCGACACTGGTCCCACCGATCGTCGCGAGCATGATGTAGAGCAGCGCGCCGACGCCGAGGTACATCATGTAGGTCGGCTTGCGGCCGATGACGTCGGACGTCGACGACCAGACAAACCGTCCCGCCATGTTGAACATGGACAGCAGGCCCACGAAGCCGCCGGCGGCAGCAGCGGCGACAGTGCTGGTCCCACCATCGCGGAAGAAGTCCTGGATCATCGGGCTGGCGTGCTCCAGGATGCCGATCCCGGCCGTCACGTTGGTGAAGAGCACGATCCACAGCAGCCAGAACTGCGGGGTCCGGAGCGCGTTGTTCGCCGAGACGTGCCCGGTCGTCACCATCGCGGACTTGCGCTGCTGTTCGGGGTCGAAGCCGGCGGGGCGCCAGCCCTGGGGTGGCACGCGGACCAGCAGCACGCCGAACATCATGACCGCCAGGTATCCGAGACCGAGCGTGACGAACAGCCCGACCAGCGCACCACCGGAGGCGACGGAACCGGCCACGGTCGCGTCGTAGCTCGGGTCGTAGAACGCCATGAGCCCGCCGGAGACCGGTGTGGCGATGAGGGCACCGCCGCCGAATCCCATGATCGCCAGGCCGGTGGCGAGCCCGGGCCGGTCGGGGAACCACTTGATCAGCGTGGACACCGGGGAGATGTAGCCGATACCGAGCCCGATACCGCCGATCACACCGTAACCGAGATAGAGGAGCCACAACTGCTCGGTGGCGATGCCAAGCGCGCCTACGAGGAAGCCGCTGCCCCAGAAGATGGCGGAGGTCAGCATCGCCTTGCGCGGTCCGTTGCGCTCGACCCAGGTGCCGCCGAGCGCGGCGGACAGCCCGAGCATGACGATGGCGATCGAGAAGACCACACCGATTTGCGTCTGGCTGGTGCCGAAATGCTCGACGAGTGAGTTCTTGTAGACGCTGGTTGCGTACACCTGGCCGATGGAGAGGTGCACAGCGAGCGCCGCTGGTGGGATGAGCCACCGGTTGTAGCCCCAGGGTGCTACAGAACGTGCGCGTTCAATTCTGGTCAGCGTGGACACGCGACCCCTTTCTTGGCGCGTTCGCCGCCGGCGCCAGCGGGGTCACCAACGTCTCGGTACCTGGTGGCCTGCCGGCCGTGGCTGCTTCGGCGGACGTGCCTGGCGACTCGGTATCGGGGGGGATGGATGGTGGGGCTGGATCCGTTCTCGGGAATCCGTCGGAGTGGGCTGGTCAGTGGACGGTCAGGAACTCCTTACCACAAGGACAGATTTTTCCGGGATACGGTATCCAGTACTCCGTCCTATGGAACTATCGCATATCTTGCGCCGGTTTCAAGAGGTCAGCTCGCCGCGTGAGTGCGGGTGTCCCGCCTCTGGGACGCGGGAGCGCACCTGGCGCGCGAGCGAGCTGCGGCGCACTGGTTAACTGTTTACCAGCGAGTTAAATGTCTCATACACCAACAACGGCGGCCCGTCCGGCCCCGCTCAGCGGGGCCGGACGGGCCGCCGTAGAGGTCGGCCCTACGTCCGTTCCTCCTCGCCGGCCGGGGCCGGCGCGTTGCTGGCGTCGAAACCGGGAGCGTCGGTGCGGTGCCTGCGCGAGAGCAGGAAGCCCAACCCGACCACGATGGCCAGGCCGATGCCCGTGTACCAGGTGAAACCGACGAGGTCCGGCTGGAACAGGAACAGCCACACCATGGTCAGCACGGCGACGCAGAACGCGATGATGGCGTCGAGCTGGCGCGCCCTGCGGACCCACAGGCCGAGGAAGAACGCGCCGAGCAGGCCGCCGTAGGTCAGGCTGGCGACCGACAGTCCCAGCTCAACAACGGGATCGTCGGTTCCGGTGAACATCGCCGCCGCTCCGATGAACACCAGCCCCCAGCCCAGAGTGAAGAGGCGGCCGATCTTGAGCGCCTGGGCGTCGGGGAGAGTGCGCCGGGTGAACCGCTGGTACAGGTCCGCCATCGTGGAGGAGGACAGCGCCGACAGCGACGACGACAGGGTGCTCATCGCGGAGGCCATGATCCCGGCGAGCAGCAGCCCCGAGATGCCGGCGGGCAGCCCTTCGAGGATGAAGTGCGGGAAGAGCGCGTCACCGTTGGCCAACCCGAGCTGGTCGAGCGAGGCGCCTTCGAAGTACGCGAACAGCGCGAGACCGACGGTGAGGAACATGGCGAACTGGAAGAACACCAGGACGGCGCTGCCGATCACGGCCTTCTGCGCGTCGCGCAGCGTCCGGCAGCCGAGCAGCCGCTGCACGATGATCTGGTCGGCGCCATGCGAGGCGGTGGACAGCAGAGCGCCGCCGACCACCGCGGTGACCGTCGCGTACGGCGCCGAGATCGGGTTGGACGTGAAGTCGAGGAACTGGGTCTTGCCGGCGTCGGCCGCGTACGAGAGGAAGTTGATGTCGAGCTGGTTGATGATCACGCCAAGCGCGATGATCCCGCCGGCGAGGTACAGCCCCATCTGCAGCACGTCGACCCAGACCACCGCCCGGATACCGCCGATGAGCGTGTAGAGGATCGTGACCACCCCGAGCAGCGCGACGATCCAGAAGTAGGACAGCTCCACCCCGTAGGAGTTCAGGATGAGCTTCATGGGGATCGCCGCCGCGAACAGCCGGACGCCGTCGGCGAGCAACCGGGTGAAGAGGAACGTGACCGAGGCGGTGCTCTGCATGCCGCGGCCGAAGCGCTCGCCGAGGTAGGCGTACGCCGTGGTCATTTCGCCCCGGTAGTAGCGCGGGAGCAGCACGAACGCCACGATGACGCGCCCGATCAGGTAGCCGATCGCCACCTGCAGGAACGTGACGTTGTCCAGGTAGGCCACACCGGGGACGCTGATCACGGTCAGGGCGCTGGTCTCGGTGGCCACCACCGACAGGCACACGGCCCACCACGGCATTTGCCGGCTGCCAATGAAGTAGTCCTTGGTGGTGCGCTGCCTGCCCGAGAGTTTCAGGCCGAGCCATGCCGAGCACAGCAGGTACACCGCGATGACGATGAGGTCGAGTGGCTGCACTGCGGTCCTCCGAAGGTGGGGGTACGTGTTCAGCGGACGGGCGCGTCGACGCGCAGTCGGTTGGGGACGGTGGTCGCCGGCTCGGGGAGCCGGAGTGGTGCCGGGCCGGGGGTGATGCGGCCGGCCACCGCCGCCCGGCGGGCGCCGGTGCAGGCGGGCACCGAACCTGCCACGCCGTGCCAGGTGAGGAACCCGAGCAGGGCGAAGAGGTAGGCCTCCTTGGCGTCGCTGTCGAGGCCGAGGTCGTCGGGTGCGCTGATCCGGGCCGGGTGCAACCGGTGGGCGAGCCGGTCCATCAGCGCCGGATTGCGGGTGCCGCCGCCGGAGGCGAGTACCTCGGTGACCTCGTACGGGCGGAGTGCGTCGGCGACCGTGACCGCGGTCAGCTCGACCAGGGTGGCGAGCAGGTCGCCCTCGGGTGGCGCTCCGCGGGCGAGCGCCGCGTCGAGGTAGTCCGCGCCGAACAGTTCCAACCCGGTGGTCTTCGGCGGCGGGAGCCGGTAGTAGGGCTCGGCGAGAAGCTGGTCCAGCAGCGTGGGGTCGACCCGGCCGGAGCGTGCGATCGCGCCATCGTCGTCCCGCTGCGCGCGCCCGCCGCTCACCCGGCGCGCCGCGGCGTCGAGCAGGGCGTTGGCCGGGCCGGTGTCGAACGCGACCGGCGGGGCGTCGTCGCGCACGACCGTGACGTTGGCGATCCCGCCGAGGTTCAGCGCGGCCGCCCGCTCGGCGCGCCCGCTGAGGAGCAGCACGTCCAGCAGGCTGGCCAGCGGAGCGCCCTGTCCGCCGGCGGCCACGTCGGAGGCCCGGAGGTCGGACACCACCGGCAGGCCCGTGGCCTCGGCAATCCACGCGGGTTGGCCGAGCTGCAGGGTGCCGTGCACCGTTGCGTCGCTGACCCAGTGGTACACGGTCTGGCCGTGCGAGGAGATCAGATCGGCCCGCTCGCCCGCGAGCTCGCGGACTCCGCGTTGTGCCGCGGCGGCGAACTCCTGGCCGATGCGGGTGTCGATCTCGCACACCTCGTGCATCGTCGTCGCGGCCGGCGGCAGGGCGGCGCGGATGGCGCGCCGCAGCTCCGCGGAGTAGGCGACCGAGAGGTGGCCCAACGGGGCCAGACGCACCAGGTCCCCGTCGAGGGCGAACCGCGCCGCCGCGACGTCGATCCCGTCGGTGGAGGTGCCGGAGGACAGCCCGAGGACGATCATGAGGCGCCTTTCCTGGTTCTCAGCGGCGCGGGAGCGTACAGTCGCGTGGCGCGGGCGGATGGTGCGGCGGGCCCGGCGGTCACGGTGCCCGCCCTGACTCCGCGGTGTCGCTTGGCGGGGCGGACGTGCCCCGCGGCGCGATCTCGGCCACGATCCGGTAGCGGTCCCCCCGGTAGACCGACCGTACGAACTCCACGACCTGGCCGTCCTCGGTGCGTGAGGTGCGCTCGAACAGGAACGCGGGCGAGTGCACCGGCACACGGAGCAGCTCCGACTCCTCGGGCGTGGTGACAGTGGGCTCCAGCGCCTGGACCCCCGTGGCGATCCGCACCCCGTAGCACTGCTCCAGCAGCGCGTAGAAGGAATGGCTGGCGAGGTCGTCCCCGGAGAGCCCGGGGACCAGGGCGGACGGGACGTGCAGCTCCTCGATCGCCATGGGGTCGCGGTCGGCCAGCCGCAACCGGTACACCCGCAGCACCTCCGATTCGGGCGAGACCTCGAGGCGTCTCCCCAGGACGGCACCGGCCGACCGGGTACGCGCCGACAGCGTGCGCGCGCCCGGCTCGAACCCGCGGGCCAGCATGTCCTCGGTGAAGGAGGTGGCGGAGAGCGCCTGGGCCAGCTTCGGGCCGGCGATGAACGTGCCCACCCCGTGCCGGCGTACCAGCCGGCCGATACTGACCAGCTCCGCGATCGCCTTGCGCAGCGTGGTGCGCGAAACCGAAAGACGGGCCGCGAGGTCGCGCTCCGGGGGGAGCGGATCGCCCGGCTGGATGCCGCCGACGAGTTCCGAGAGCGCCTCGCGCGTCTCCGCCACGTTCATCCATACCTCCGGTTCACGAACGTGTACCAGTGGTATACCTGGCGGATCGGTCGCGTCAACCCGGGGTTCATCCTGGAGTTTCGGTGTGTGGGGTGGTGGGGGTGAGAGGGCGGCCGGGCACCCGGGTTCGTGCCCATCGGTGCGGGTGCCCGATGGTGGCGCGTGCGACGAGGGCGGCGAAGGCGCGGTACATGGCCTGGGGTGGGGTGGGCGGTGCTCCTCGCCGCTCGTGCGGTTTTGGCTAATTTAAGCCCGGAAAGTCGTTAAAACTGCACGGTCGTCGCCCAGAGAGCCGACAATCCGGATATAGCGGGCGTGCG
The DNA here is from genome assembly GCF_014203805.1 of Lipingzhangella halophila. GTDB lineage: Bacteria > Actinomycetota > Actinomycetes > Streptosporangiales > Streptosporangiaceae > Lipingzhangella > Lipingzhangella halophila. Next base: position 388,534 of record NZ_JACHJT010000001.1, read on the forward strand.
CGGGGCCGCCACCGTACCGAAACTGACCGTGCGGACATATTCAGCGCCGAGAATGTCCTCACAGTCACCCTCGATACGGTCCAGCACCGAGAACGACACCACAGACACCCCCGCTGAGCTCCACCCACCGCCGTCGCTGCCTTCGTCGTCTGGGCCACCCACCGCCGTCGCTGCCCTCGTCGTCTGCGTCACCATCGGGCACCAGAAACGACCACCGCGGGCGGCCCCCCCGCTGTTGTCGCCGCCCCGTCGCACGCCCCGTCGCACGCACCACCGCACACTCACCGCGTCGATGGGCACTGTCCCGGTCCATCCGCAGTCTTCGCCGCGTTCGTCGCGCATCCCACCACCGGCCGCCAGTACCGGGTGATCGCGACCCCTCCGGGGCATTCGGCCCGGGACACCGCGAACTCCAGGACGATGGATACGCCCCCACGGCCGGATCCGATGCGGGACCCGTGTCCGGCCCGCCGTGTCGATCGGCACGACGGGTGGACACGCACGGTAGGACTGGACGGGTCGAGATCGTTCGCGTCCTGAACGGGTGGGGGCGATACACGGGTGGGTCGCCGACCGTTCCGGCAGCCCGGCCGAGGGTGAGCGCCCCCTGGGTGAGAGGTCGTCGCGATGAGCACCGAACCGGCAGGCGAAGGCATCGTGTGGGGCACGGCCCGAGCGCGCTGGGTGCTGCTGGCCACCGTGGTCGGTTCGGGGCTGGCGTTTCTCGACGCGTCCACGGTCAACGTTGCGCTCCCGGCCATCGGGAGTGACCTGGACACCGGTGTCGCGGGGCTGCAATGGGTGCTGAACGCCTACACCCTGGCGCTGGCCGCGCTCATCCCGATGGGCGGCTCCCTTGCCGACAGGTTCGGCCGGCGGCGCCTCTTCCAGGTCGGGGTGACCTGGTTCGGTCTGGCCTCCCTGCTCTGCGGGCTGGCACCCACCGCGGACTTCCTCGCCCTGGCCCGCGGCCTGCAGGGGGTGGGCGGCGCCCTGCTCACCCCGGGAAGCCTGGCGATCCTGCAGGCCACGTTCGTCCGGTCGGACCGGGCGCGGGCGATCGGCGCGTGGTCCGGGCTGTCGGGGATCGCGGCCGCGCTCGGTCCCGTCGTCGGAGGTTGGCTGATCGACGCGCTCTCCTGGCGCTGGATCTTCTTCACCAACCTGCCGCTCGTCGTCGTGGTGCTGCTGGTCACCGCCTGGCACGTGCCGGAGAGCCGGGACACGGAGGCACCGCGCCACTTCGACGTGCCGGGCGCCGTACTGGTGGCCGCCGGGCTCGGCAGCCTTTCGTGGTCGCTGATCAGCGCGGGGGAGGCGGGCTTCGGTGCCCCGCAGCTCAGCCTCGCGGGCGCGGGGCTGCTCGCGCTCGCGGCGTTCGTGGTCGTGCAGGCGCGCGGCCGGTACCCGATGATGCCGCTCTCGTTGTTCCGCAACCGCCAGTTCACCGCTGCGAACGTGGTCACGCTCGCGGTCTACGCGGCCCTGTCCGGGATGATGTTCTTGCTGGTCATCTACTTGCAGCAGGTCGGTGGGTACTCGGCGCTGCAGGCCGGCGCCGCCCTGCTCCCGGTGACCGCGCTCATGCTGCTGTTCTCCGCTCGTGCCGGGCAGCTCGCGGAGCGCATCGGGCCGCGCTGGCCGATGACCGCCGGGCCGCTGGTGATGGCGGCCGGGATGCTGCTGCTGCTCCGCACCGGCGTCGCGGCCAGCTACTGGGCGACGGTGCTGCCCGCGGTGGTCATCTTCGGCGCCGGACTCTCGCTCACTGTCGCACCCCTGACAGCGACCGCACTCGCCGGCGTGCCGCAACGGCACAGCGGCCTCGCCTCGGCGATCAACAACGCGCTGTCGCGCGGAGCGGGCCTGCTGGCCGTGGCGGTGCTACCGGTGGCCGCGGGACTGTCCGGCGCGAGTTACCGCGACCCCGAGCTGTTCGCCGACGGGTTCCGCGTCGCGATGCTGATCTGCGCCGGAATCACGGCCGCCGGCGGCCTGCTCGCCGCGGTTCTGGTCACCAACCGGATGGACGAGGCCGCCCCGGCCTGCCCGGCGCGAGAGATGCCGCGCAAGCACCACTGCGCCGTCGACGGCCCTCCGATCGAGGAGGCCGCGCCGGAGCGGCGCGCCTGACGGTCTGCGCGCGTGGCACCCCGGCGGTTCGCGGCGGACCGCCTCACTCCTCGTGCGGCTCCTCGATGGCGGGCATGGGCGCCCCGCCGGGGTGCCACGTACTCAGGAACGCCGGCTGCCGGTCGGTGTCCACGAGCTCGACCCGGGCGCCGATGCTGTCCACCTGGTGGTAAACGAAGGGGCGCCCGTAGGGGCAGCCGGAGAAGTCCTCGGGCAGGCCCGCGGCGTCGAGCCGCCGGGAGCCAGCCAGAACGGAGGTGGACCAGAAGCCGAGGTGGTCGAACCGCGCGCCCGCTGCGGAGTCCCACGGGCTGCCAGCGGGCGCTTCGATGAGTTCGATGAACGGCGGGCCGCCCGTGGTGAAGGCGATCTGGAAGTCCCAGCCGGCGATCCGGTCGCTCTTGGGCGGCGACCACTCGACTCCCGAGGCCAGCCGCAGGTCGCGCATGGCGGCCTGGATGTCGGGCACCGCGAAGCACACGTGGTAGAAGCCGGTCAATCTGCCTCCGTCTCTCGGGCCCCCAGGGCGCGTTGCGGCCCGCCCCAGCGGGGCGGTGGAGTCGCGGTCCGTGTCCACGAAAGCTCCGCTGTTCCGAGGATGAGAGTACCGAAGGGCCCGTGGCGGTCAGGCTCCCGGTGGGAGAAGGGGGCCGGCGTCCCATTCCTCGAAGATCAGCATGGTCTGCACCCGGGTGACCTCGGGGCGGGCGGTGAACTCGTCGAGGACGAGGCGCTGCAGGTCGGCGACGCTGGCGGCCGCGACCAGGATGAGAAAGTCGTCCGGTCCGGTGAGGTGGTAGAGGGCGCGGCTCTCCGGTTGCGAGCGGATGTGCTCGACCAGGGGCTCGACCAGTGGGCGGCGGTGCGGCTGTACCCGTATGGCCAGGAACGCCTGCACGGGCCGCCCCATCGCCTCCGGTGAGACCCGTAGGACCTGGCCCTGGATGACGCCGGCCGACCGCAACCGCGCCACGCGGTCCAGGCAGGTCGAGGGGGCGATGCCCACTGCCGCGGCGAGGTCCCGGTTGGTGATCCGTGCGTCGTTCTGCAACACCCGCAGAATTTCGAGATCAACCGGATCCATGCGGAGATTTTCCATCATCTTCCGAATAGTACCCGGAATCGGTTGAAAATCGCCGTTCAACGTTCAGGATGGGGGCTGGCATCCCGGTTACGGGGTTCGCGAGGGGGAACCATGCCGCACCACCTGGCGCTGTTCGTGCTGACCACCGCGCTCGTGCTGGTCGTCCCGGGGCCGGACTTCGTTCTGGTGACCCGGGTGGCCATGTTGCGCGGGAGACGCGCCGGCTTTGCGGCGGCCGCGGGCATCGTGGCCGGCCTGGCGGGCTACACCGCCCTGGCGGCGCTCGGGGTGACCGTCGTCATCGCCGCCAGTGACACCGCGCTGACCATACTGCGCGGCGCGGGTGCGGCCTACCTCGTGTGGCTCGGGGCCAGCGCGCTCGTCGCGCTGTGGCGCGCTCGGGACGAACCGGGCCCGCACGACCACGGCGGGGGGAGCGTGCCCAGTGGCACCCCATTCCTCCAGGGGGTGCTGACCAACGGCCTCAACCCCAAGGCCCTGGTCTTCTTCCTGACCTTCCTCCCGCAGTTCGTCACGCCCGGTGTGCCGGCCGGGCCGCAGACCCTGCTGCTCGGCGGGATCGTCGTCGCCCTCGCCGTGACCTGGTGGTTGGGCTACGTGCTGGCGATAGAGCGGGTTTCCCGGGTCCTGCGGCGGCGCCGGGTGCGCCGGGGCGTTGACGCGGCCACCGGCACCACCCTCACCGCTTTCGGGGTGGTGCTGCTGCTGAGCAACTGAGGTCGCACAGCCGGGCGCACCCCGGCCGGCGACGTGGCGGACGCGCCTCTCGGTCCGCGCCGGGGGGTCTGCACTACGTTGGGTGGGCGAGGAAGAAGGGAGGAAACGCGGCGATGAACATCAAGGACCTGCGGATCACCAGCCCCGACATCGGAGCGGACGGCCGGCTGGGGGACCGCCACGCTCTGGAGCAGGACAACCAGCCACCGACCCTGCGCATCAGCGGTGTGCCCGAGGGGACGGCCGAGCTGGCGATCGTCTGCCACGACCCGGACGCCCCGGTTCCGTGGGGATTCACGCACTGGACGCTCTACGGGGTCCCGGCGGACGTCACGGAGATCGGCCCGGATGCCGACAGCCGCTACCGCGCTGGCAGCAACGGCTTCGGCAAGGAGGGCTACGGAGGGCCGCGGCCACCGGAAGGGCACGGGCCGCACCGCTACTACTTCTGGGTCTACGCGCTCAGCCGTGCCGTCGACGGCACGCCGTCGCTGCGGCAGTTCCTGGACAGCTACGGCGACGCGATCATCGAGCAGAACCGTGTCGTCGGGATCTACGAGCGTTGACCTGATCCGCGCCGCCGCTCAAGGCCGAGGCCCGGAAGCTCAAGGGCGGCGGCGCGGATGTGGCCGATCCCGTGTGGCGGCGACCGGAGTCAGCGCGCGCTGGGCTCCCGGGCCGCAGCGCCGGCGTCGGTGGCCGTGACGGTCTCAACGGTGCCCTTTCCGCCGTCGACGCGAACGCGGTCGCCGGTCGCCAGCCGGGTGGTCGCGTTGCCGCACCCGACCACGGCCGGAATGCCCAGTTCGCGGGCGACGATCGCCGCGTGGGACAACGGGGCTCCGATGTCGGTGACCACCGCGGCGGCCCGCGGGAACAGGGGAGTCCAACCGACGTTGGTCACCGTGGTCACCAGGATCTCGCCGGGGCGCAGCGTCTCCTCGCCCTCGGCCGCGGTGGTCACCACCCGCGCGGTGCCCTCGACGGTTCCGGCCGCTCCGGGCGTGCCGGTCACCGACTCGGACATCGGGGTGTGCTCCCGGTGCTCGTCGTAGAGGTCGGAGCGCCGGTTGGGGTCGGCCGCCCAACGCTCCGGATCGAACCGGCCGCGGATCAGCGCGGGGGGAGGCGGCAGCGAGCGGTAGTGCTCGTAGGCCGCGCGGCGGGCCGGCACCCGGGCGAGCGGCGCCTCGTCGCCGCGCAGCACGGCCAGGATCTCGTTGGTCTCCAGGTGGAACAGGTCGTCGCCGTGTCCGGTGAGCGCGCCGGCACGCAGGACGAACTCGCGCGTCACCCAGATCCCGCGGGCCCACTCCGACCGGCCGGCCTCGCGGCCGCGGAAGCCGGCCGCCGCCCCGCGCATCCTGCGCCGCAGCGTGTCGACCTTGTCCGGGTGGCGCTCGGCGAACCGGGCGAGCGCGGCGTCGCGTTCCTTCTTCCTGCGTTCGAGCAGCGTGCCGACCTCGGTGAGCGCCTCGTGCATACCGCGTGCCTGGCGGTCGATCCAGTCGGGGTCCTCAGCAGGGCGCGGCGCGGAGACCTCGAACTCGTCGGGAGCACGGTGGCCCCACTGCCGCGCGAACGTCTCGCGGTCGATCTCGCCCTTGGCGAGCTGGGAAAGACCGATGATGGGACCGAGGCTGGCCATTGGGCCGGCTGTCTCGGTGTCCTCCGCCCCGGTGACCAGCGTGTTGATGTCGGATTCGGGGACACCGAGCTTGGCCAGCCAGGGGCGCAGCGTCACGATGCCCAGCCCGCCGCGGCGGCCGGCGGCCCAGAACACGCCGCCGATGAAGTCGATCAGCGGGGCGATGTCGGAGTCCCACAGGGCCGCCAGTTCCTCCGGGGTCTCGGTGGCCCGGATCCGTGCGCGTGTGCGCTCGCACAGGTCGGGGCAGGCAGCCAGTTTCTCGTCGGTCCGCCTGAGGTGGGGCAGGAGCCGGGGAAGCGCCCGCCCGGCGATGGGCAGGAAGCGGGCTATCGTGCGTTTCCGGGACGGCACCGGTGGGATCTGGACGTCGTCGGGGAGGGTGCCGTACGTCTGCGCGGAGGCGCTCCCGACGGTCCCGTTGCCGCCGCCGAATGCGGTCATGGTGCTGATGTTGATGTACCAGCGCCCGCAGATGTTGCCGACCAGCTTGGGTTCCGGGAGCGCCGCGGGCGGCCAGGTGTTGCGCAGCCACAGTTGGGCCAGTGACCACGTGATCGGGGTCATCACGTCGGGCATCGCCTCGCCGACGTTGGTGCGGGTCCAGAGGTAGTCGCCGGTGAGGCTGTCGTTCCACACCTCGCGTTCCGGCGGCTCCTCCGGCGGGGCGGTGGTGATCGGACGGGCCTGCAGGATGTGGAATTCTGCCTGGTCACGGGCCCATTCGAGGTCCACGGGGTGGCCGTAGAGCTCCTCGATCCGGCTTCCGGCACGGGCGAGCCGCTCGGCCTCACCGGGGCCGAGGACCGCCCGGCCGCGCAGCTCGGCCGGCACGGGCTCCTCGTGCGTGCCGTTGGCGTCGCGCGTGGTCAGCACGGTCTTCTCGGCGATCTGTTCCTCGACGACCGTGCCGCTGCCGCGGTCCACGACGACCGTGTCCGGGCTGACCTGGCCGCCGACCACGGCCTCGCCCAGCCCCCAGCCGGCGTTGATGACGATGCGGTCGCGCGCCCCGGTGACGGGGTCCGCGGTGAAGAGGACGCCCGCGGCGTCGGCCGGGACCAGCCGCTGCACCACCACCGCCAGGCGCACGTCGCCGTGCCCGATGCCGTTGCGGGCGCGGTAGCCGATCGCGCGCGCCGTCCACAGCGACGCCCAGCAGTTCCGCACCGCCTCCAGCAGGTTGTGCTCGCCGCGGACGTTCAGGAAGGTGTCCTGCTGGCCGGCGAAGGAGAACTCGGGCAGGTCCTCGGCGGTGGCCGAGGAACGCACCGCGACCGGCTCCGGCTCGGGGCCGAGCCCGGAGTAGGCCTCGCGGATCTCGCCGCCGATCTTCTCGGGGATCCCGGTGCCGTCGAACAGCTCGCGGATCCGTTCCTCGGCCCGGCGCAACGTCTCGGGCCGGTCGGGGACGGCGTCGTTGACGGCGGCCCGGATCGCCGCGTCCAGGCCCGCGTGCTCGACGAAGCGCGCATACGCCTCCGTTGTCACGTGGAAGCCGTCGGGGACGGTGACGCCGGCCGCCGCCAGCCGCGCGAGGGAGGCCCCCTTGCCGCCCACCAGCGCGAGTTCGGCGGCCGGGTCGTGCAGAGCGAGCACCAGGGGCGGGGTGGGTGTCATGCGGTGGGCTCCTCGTCATCCGGGGTGCCGGGGGTCTCAGTGCCCAGCGAGAGGTCGAACTTGTGCCGCGCGGCGTGCTGCATGCGCTCCAGGTACTGGTGGGTGAGCCGGGACCGTTCCGCGACCTCCCCGTCGGACAGCTCCCGCCCGGGGTCCAGGACACGGTCGATGGTGTCGGCCAGCAGGTCGGCGCGGTGCTCGTCGGGCAGCGTCAGCGGCTCGGGGACGTGCGGGCGCAGGCTCAGGAACCCCGCGACGACGGAGTACACCGTGTTGCCGAGTTCCCGGACCGAGTGGTCGGTGCGTACCAGGCCCCGGTCGCGCATGTCCGCCAGGTAGCGCACGGCCTCGGCCTGCAGGGTGTCGTCAGCGGGGGGACGGTTGCGCTTGTGGCTGACCAGCCCGCGCACGACCTCCGACGACGGGTTCAGGGCATCGGGGTACAGCAGAGGGCGGTCGACCACCGCCAGCATGAAGTTCCGGTACAGCGAGGCCGGTGAAGCGGCCCCGGCGCCCTCGGCGGCCACACGGTCGCGAATGTCGGAGACCAGCGTGACGCGCTCGCGCCGCAACAGCGCCGTCATCAGCCCTTCGCGCGTGTTCCAGTGCAGGTAGAGCGTGCTCTTCGAGATGCCCGCTGTCCGCGCGACGTCCTCCAGGGTGGTCTTGTCGATCCCCACCTTCGCGACCCATTCGGCGGTGGCGTCCAGAACGGAGTGTGCCCGCCGCACCTGCCGCGAGCGCCCGGTCTCCTCACGCGCCATCATGCCTCTCCTGTCCGGCGGTTTTGATTTTTTGACCAAATGAACTCATTTGGTCAAAAGACTAAGTCATCGGTGGTGCCGAAGCAAGAAGGCCCGGTGGGACCGCCGGTGGGCCGGCCTGCCGCCGAGGCGGCTCTGCGGGACCCGCTCCGGGCGCCGCGCGTGACCGGATGAGGTCACGCGCCGTACTGTTGGCGCCCGGTGTGCCGGGCATCTCGTTGGCAGCCCGCGGTCCCCCCGCCGGCGCCCTACCGAACCGGCCGCGACACAGCACGGAAAGAATCCCCATGCACCAGCCGACCATCACCCAGGAGTTGCTTCTGCTCTGCCACGGGCCCCTCGCCGGCCGGCCACTTGTCGACGGCACCCGCATGGCCTGCGGCGTGGCGGGAGCGATGGTCACCGAGCTCGCGTTGGGCGGGCGTATCTCGATCGAGGACGACCGCATCACCGCTCCCCAGGGTGCGGCGGCCACGGGCGACCCCTCCCTCGACGCGCTCCTCGGCCGTATCGCCACCGAGAAACGCCCCCGCCCGGTGAAGTGGTGGGTGCAGAAGACCCAGTCCGGCGGGCTGCGCAACGAGGCGCTGCGTTCGGCGGTCGGCGCGGGCCTGCTGCGCCACGAGCAGTGGCGCCTCCTGGGGATCTTTCCCGCGAACGACTACTACCCGACCGACCCCCAGCAACGTGAGGACCTGCGGCAGCGGATGGCCGCCGCCCTGGGGTGGCAGGGTGGCCACGGCGACCACCGCGCGGTCGCGCTGCTGGCACTCTGCGACGCGGTGGGGGCCGGCTCCAAGCTGTTCCCCGATCTCACCGGTAGAGAGCGCCGGAAACTGGTGAAACAGGCGGCCCAGAACGACCAGATCGGCCGCGCGGTCGCCTCGGTCATACGGTCCATCCAGGCGGGCACCTCGGGAGCGGCGGCCGCGGCCGCAGGGGGAGGAGGCGACGGCGGCGGGGGTGGGGGCTGCTGACCGCCGCCGTCCCGTCCCGTCAGCGCGGCAGGGTCTCGGGCAGGCCCTGAGCGCAGATTCCGCAGGCGGCGCGGCGGCGGACAGCGTAGGCCGCCGCCGCGACCAGCAACGCGATGCCGTAGGGCAGCATCAGCACGAACGCGGCCACGTGCTCCCACGCGGTCCCGATGGGCGTGTTGAGCTGGTCGGTCACGATGGCGACAACGAACCCCCGGCCGATCGCGAGGAACGTGAGCGCCACGATCGAGGCCGGTACCACGGCCAGCGCCACGGGGACCCGGCGTCCGGAGAGCCCCACCATCCACCGCGGGAACCGCACTCCCCAGTTGCGGACCAGACCCAGCACGAGGACGGCCCCCACCAGGCCGGCGGACCCCAGCCCGATACCGGTCGCGAGCGTGTCCGGCGATGCCTGGATCTCTGCCCAGGCCGCGTCGTCCATCCCCACGGGGATTCCGAACAGCCAGGGCAGGCGCATCGCCGGGTACACCAGGGCGCAGGACACCGCGATCGCCACGGCCACCCGGCCGGTGCGCAGCGCCCGAAAGCGCGTCCGCTCCTCCCCTTCGGGTGACCAGCCCTCGTGGCGGCCGCAGCCGGCGCACGCGCCGCGCACCGACCGGCCGTAGTTGAGCAGGGTCACCCCCCAGATCAGCGCGCCGGCCAGGGTAAGCACCTGGAAGAGGGTGTCCGGGGTCGCCAGCGCGGCCAGGTAGCCCGGCCACATCTCGGGGACGAACCAGCCCAGCACGAGTGTCACCGGTGTGTATCCGAGCATGGCGAGCAGGTGCCCACTGAGCATCCCGAGCCCGGTGACCGCCGCCAGCAGCCAGCCGACCACCAGCGCGGCCTGCCGGGCGGGCACTCCGCGCAGGCGCGGCGCCACGACCGCCCAACCGGCCCCGAGCATCCCGAGCACCAGGGTGAACGCGGTGCCGACCATCGGGTCGAAGGCGCTCAGCAGGTCCCCGATCACCACAAGGCCGGGATTCGTGAACGGGGTGGGCAGCAGACCGCCCGCCCATCCCAGCGCGACCGCGACAGCGAGGGCGGACCAGGTGAGCGCCATAGGGACGCTCCACCGGGCCCACCAGGGCCCGGCCTGACCCGGAGCGTGCGCCGCCCGTTCGGCGTGGCCGGTGTGTGTCATGGTGCTCTCCTTCGCGAGGGGCCGGTGCTGTTCCCCTCCACGCTCGTCGCCGGGCGGGTGCGGCACATCGCCCGGCGCGGGGAGCCGGATCCCCCGCGGGAGGGAGGCGGGTATCCCCCGCGCCGTGCCACGATCCTGGTGTGCGGATCATCATGCTTCTCCTCGCCCCGCTGCGCAGCGCAGACACCTACCTGCGCTGGGTCTACCTCGTCCTGGGCGGGGTCCTGCTGGTGCCGTTCCTGCTCGCCGCGCTGGTGGTGGCCTCGCTGCTGGTCGACCAGGACGCCAACTCCGAGGCGGTGTACGGCCCGCCCGGCGCCGCGGCTCTGGCCGTGGCCGCGGTCCTCGGCGCCGCGACCGTCGGGATCCCCGGGGTGCGGACCCAGCAGGCGCAGCTCTCGCGCTCCCTGCTGGGGGGCAGATTGGCCGCCGAGCCGGACACCCGGTCGGCCGCCGGGAGTTCCCGGACCCGCGCCGGCTGCTGGCTGGCGCTGCACTTCGTTGTCGGCTTCGGAACCAGCCTGCTGACCATGATCGGCCTGACGGAGTCGGCCATACTCGCGATGACTCCGATCACGGGCGGAGCCAGCGGAACGATGCTGCTCGGTGACGTGCTGTTCTCGGGTTGGCGGCGCTGGCTCGGCCCCCTCGCCGGGGCGGGGCTGCTGGTGGCGCTGGTCTACACCGTCGCTGCTGTCGGTGGCGGTGCCGCGAGGCTGGCGCCGTTGTTCCTCGGGCCGTCCGCGGCCGACCGGCTCGCCGCCGCCCAAGCGCGCGCCGACCACCTCACCGAACGCAACCGCCTGGCCGCCGAGCTGCACGACTCCATCGGCCACGTACTCTCCGTAGTCGCGCTGCAGGCCGGAACCGCCACCCGGGTTATCGACCGGGATCCGGACTTCGCCCGCACCGCGCTGGAGGCGATCGCCGAGCAGGCGCGCACCGCCACCGCCGAGCTGGACCACGTGCTGGGCGCACTGCGCGAGGAGCCGGCGGCCGCCGCTCCGCAGCGCACCCTGGACGATCTCGCCAGCCTGGTCGACGCCGCCCGGTTCGCAGGGGCCGACCTGCGATTCGACCAGACCGGAGCGCTCGGGTCGGTTCCGGGCGTGCTGTCGCGCGAGCTGTACCGCCTGTGCCAGGAGGCCATCACGAACGCGCTGCGGCACGGTGGCGCGGACACCACGATCACCATGGAGCTGCACGTTGAGCAGGCACGGGTGCGACTGAGCGTGCGCAACCCCGTTCCGGTGCGCCGCCCCGCGCGTCCCGGCGGCGGCAGGGGAGTGCGCAGCATGGACGAGCGCGTACGCTTGCTCGGTGGTGCGATGGAGGCGGGGATGCGCGATGGCGAATGGTGCCTGACCGTCACGATCCCCTGGAAGGGGGACGGATGATCGCCGTTGCGCTCGTCGACGACGAGGCCCTGATCCGGGCCGGCCTCAGCGCGCTGGTGGCCGCCGAGGAGGACATGCGGGTGGCCGGCGAGGCCGACGACGGCATCGGCGTCCTCGACCTGGTACGGCGCACCCGGCCCGACATCGTCCTGATGGACGTGCGCATGCCCGGCATGGACGGGATCCAGGCGACCTCCGCCCTCAGCCGCGCGCTGGACCAGGCACCCAAGACCATCGTCGTCACCACGTTCGAGAACGACGACTACGTCTACGGCGCGCTCCGTGCCGGAGCTTCGGGGTTCCTACTCAAGCGCAGCCGCCCCGAGGACATCCTCGCCGCGATCCGCCTGGTGCACTCCGGCGACTCGCTGCTCTTCCCCGCGGCGATCCGGTCGCTCGCCGCGGCCAACCCCCGGCTGGACACTCCCGCGGCGCGGGCGGTCGGCTCGCTGACCGAGCGCGAGGCGAACACGCTGACCCTCATGGCGCGGGGGCTGTCGAACGCCGAGATCGCCGCGGAGCTGTTCGTGAGCGTCGAGACGGTGAAGACGCACGTCTCCAACGTCCTCGCCAAACTGCGGGCCCGCGACCGGACCCAGGCTGTCATCGCCGCCTACGACTCCGGCCTGGTACGCGCCGGCCAGGGGTGAACGTGCGCATTTCCGCGTCGAGGATGACCCCGAAGACCCCCTCATCGCCGGGACTGACCCCCGAGTCGCCCTCGACGCGCCCGACGAGGGCAGCGACAACAGAGGGTGGGCCAGCCCCGGTCACCGCACCGGGTGTCGCCGGCGCCGATCTCGGGAAAGTGCACGCGAGTATTAGGTGCACTTTCCCGAGATCGCCGCACAGAGTGCCCCCAGCCCAGGACACCCGCCCCCTCACACCGAAAAACCCGAAACTCCACCGTGCTCACGAGTTTCGGGTTTGTCCGAGTGTGTTGCCTTGGTTTCCGATGTGGTTGGTTTCGTGGTGTGGGGGAGCGAGCTGCGGCCCGCGGAAAGGGGGCCGCCGAGCGCACGGGAACACCCTTCGCGCGGGCAGCCACACCCGGCACCCGGGCAGACACTCGGGCACCCGGGCACCCTTCGCGCGGGCCGGCACCCGAGGACCCCGAACCAATGGCGCCAGAAACCACGAAACCCAAGCCGCGCTTGAAAGGAACGAAATCCGCAAGATCGGCGCCCGGGCGGCTTCGGTTCGCCAACCACGGCGTCCACCTCAGCCGGCGTACCTGCTGCGGTAGGCGCTCGGCGGAACGCCGAACCGTTGCTTGAAAACCCTGCTGAAGTGCGCGGACTCGACGAAACCCCATCGGGAGGCGATCGCGGTGACCGTCGCCTCGCGGTTCGCGGGATCGAGCAGGTCCCGCCGGCACCGCTCCAAGCGCCGCCGCTTGATGCTCGTCGACACCGTGGCACCCTCGGACTCGAAGAGGCTGTGCAGGTAGCGCACGGAGATGGAATGCGCCCGCGCGATGTTCGCGGGCCCCAGCGTGGGATCGCCGAGGTTTTCCTCGATGTACTGCTTGACCTGCGCCAACACCCCGTACGCCGGTTCGCCCCGGCCCGCCCGCGGCTCAAGCTCGGTACGCAGCAGGGTGTCGACCAGGTCGACCGCCTGGTGTACCAGGCGGGTTCCGGTGGAGTCGGGCAGTGTATGGAGGCTGTCGCCCAACTGCCGGAAGAGCGACCCGACCACGGATCCCACCCCGCGGCTGCCCGTTATGCGTGCCGCCGTCACTGTGCTCAGCGCCGTGGCCGGGAGGGTGAGCGTCTCGGCCGGGAAGACCACGACAAGGTTTTCGGCATCGTCCCCGCACACCACTCGGTAGGGCCGGCCGGTGTCGTAGACCGCCATGTCGCCCGCGCCGAGCACCGCCTCGCGGCCGTCCTGGGCGACCAGGGACGATCCGCGAAGCTGCAGGCTGAATTTGACGTAGCGCCGTTCCTCAGCAGAGATCAGGCTGGGCAGGCGCGCCACCTCGTGCGCTCGCGCGCTGATCCGCGCGAGCGAGATCCCGTTGAAGTCGCGGCCGAGCACCCGGCCGTGGAAGCCTTCCGGCCGGTCGGTGGACAGGCGCAGCCGCACGAACCGGGCGGACATCCGTCGTTGCCAGTCGTCGAAGGTGTGCGCGACGAATGACGTGACCGGTTGGGTGGCGCGTTCCGGCAGTGTCGGGAGCATGGGGGTTCCTCCTTGCGTGCGCCGCGCGTTGCTGCCGGAGTGGGCCGCTCTCCTCGGCGCCGGCGCGGCACACCGGGAGGCCCGCGCGGTCACCGGACGAGGGATGGGAGCCACAGGATCAGCTCCGGGAAAGCGAACAGTACGGCGACAACGGCGAGCTCGATGGCGACGAACGGTGCCACGCCGCGGAAGATCCGTTCCACGTTGACGCCCGAGGTGCCGGCCACCACGTAGCAGTTGATCCCGACGGGCGGCGTCACCATGCCGATCTCGATGAGCTTGACGATCAGGATGCCGAGCCACACACCGTCGAAGCCCATGCTCGTGGCGATCGGGTAGAGCAGCGGCACCGAGATGACCAGGATCGAGATCGACTCCAGCGCCATCCCCAGCGGCACCAGCATGAGCAGCAGCAGCGCGATCGTCAGGTGCGGGCTGAAGTCCAGTGCGGAGATCGAGGAGGTGGCGGTCTGCGGCAGCCGGGCCGTCACGAAGAACTTCGACAGGATCGCCGACCCCACCACGATGGCGAAGACCATGCTGGTGGTCCCGGCCGTCTCCTTGAGCGCACCGGTGAACTTCTCGTACAGGGTGGCGAAGCCCTGCCGGCGGAACTCCAGGATCAGCATTACGGCGGCGACCAGGGCGCCCATGGCGGCGGACTCGGTGGGGGTGAAGAAGCCGGAGTAGATGCCGCCGAGGACGATGAAGAACAGCAGCGCGACCCGCACCAGGCCGCGCATTTCCAGGTCGCGCAGCTTGGTAGGGGTGGCGGTCGCGGTGACCCGGGTGCTCTCGGAGCCGGTCCCGCCGGCGGCCGCCTCGACGGCGCTGTCGAGGTTCGGGGCGTCTGCCGAGCCGGGCTTGGCGACCAGCTTCGGTGCCACCGCCATGATGAACGTGGCGTAGGCGAGTGCCGAGATGATGCCGGGAACGATGCCCGCCGCGAGCATCGCGGCGACGGACTCGCCGGTCATAATCGCGTAGAGGACCAGGAACACGCTGGGCGGGATGAGCACCCCCAGTGTCCCGGCCACAGCGACGAGCGCCCCGGCGATCGACTCCGGGTAGCCCGCCCGGCGCATCTCGGTGATCGAGAGCCGGGACATGGTCGCGGCGGTGCCGATCGAGGAGCCGGAGACGGCCGCGAAACCGGCGCAGGCCATGACGGTTGCCACGCCCAGCCCGCCGGGGAGCCGGCGCAGCAGGTGGGAGGCGACGGCGTACACCTGCTCGGCGATCCGGGCCCGGACCGCGAACACCCCCATGAGGATGAACATCGGGATGATCGTGAGGGTGAACTCGTTCGTCTGCGCGAACGGTTCCGTGGCCAGCATGTTCGTGGCGAAGTCCGTGCCCTGGAGCAGCGCCAGCCCGGTCGCGCCGGCCAGTGCCAGAGCCAGGGCCACCGGCATCCGGATGGCCAGCAGTGCGACCAGCAGGACGACGACCAGCAGGACGATCGTGTTGGGGTCCATCAGTTCAGCTTTCCGTCGGCGCGTCGCCGGAGCCGGCCTCGCCGTTCGGGTCGCCCATCAGGGGCCGTCCGGTGAGCAGGCGCGCGACATTGACCATGGCCACGAGCAGCAGTGCGGCGAAGCCGACAACGACGAACCATCGGGCCGGCCACAGCGGCCAGCTCACCAGGCCCATGCGGAGCTCGTTCCGCTCGAAGGAGTCGACGGCCTGCCCGAAGGAGGCGTAGACGAGCCAGCCCAGGATCACGCAGCCGAGTACCCAGGCCAGCAGCATGAGACCGCGCGCGGCTTTCTCCGGGAGCCGGGAGGTGAGCAGGTCCACGGCGATGTGCGTGCCGCTCGTCCCGGCATAGGCCAGGCCGAAGAAGACCGTGGCCACCAGTGCTGACTCGGTGAGCTCCAGAACGCCGGCGATCGACTCACCCGCGATGTTGCGGTAGGCGACGTCCGCGCTGATCCCGAGCATCATTACGATCGTGCTGATTGATGCGAGGATGCCGAGGGGAGCCGCGATCGCCCGTGCGATCCTGTCCATCTCACGCCCTTTCTGCTGGTCCGGGTTCGCCCGGATGGGCAGGCCGGCGCGACCACCGCGTAGCCTCGCGAGACGCCGCCATGGGGTGGTGGAGCAAAGGATCCGGCGCCGTGCGGGATCTCACGGCGCTGTCCGGCCGGCGCCGCGCGTGAAACGGGAACCGGTCGCCGGGACCGCAGTGTCCGGAGCGCGGGGTGCGGCGCTGTGTCCAGCAGCGATGGTCGCCGGGGCGCTGTCCAACGAGGGCCTCCCGACATCATTCACGATGTCATATACGTTCCCGGATGACTCTGCTGGTTCCCGGTGAAGCCTGTCAAGCAAAATGTGATTCCAAGCACGATCTGTTGGGTAACGTCCGGAAGATCCCCGCGTCCCGTCCGTTAGCGGAGTGCCGCGCGTTCCGGTGGCACCCCGCGCACCCCGCCGGACGTAGCCGGGGCGCGATCCGCTTCGGTCGCGCAGCGCCCCGCTGGGCGAGCTCCTTCGCGGAGGCAGAGGCCACCGACCTGCCTTCTTCCCTCCAGGGCAAGTGGCGCTGCACTGGCAGACAAGCGCCGTGTCCCATTGCCACGGAGACTGGTGCTGAGCGGTGTCGCCTGGATCACACGCTCGCCCCGGACGCCCAAGGAGTTCCATCCGATGATCGAGGACGAACTGTACGACGCCGGCCTGCGTCAGCGCCGCGCGATGTTCGGTAAGGCAGGCGCGGAGGATCAGGTCGAACACACGACCGACCTGAACGACAAGCTGCAGGAGATCGTTACCCGCAACTGCTTTGGCGACATCTGGCAGCGGGACGGTCTGGAGGTGCGCACCCGGAGCCTGATCACGGTCGCCATGCTCCTCGCGCTCGGCCGGTCCCACGAGCTGCGGATCCACATCAACGGAGCCCTGGCCAACGGGGTGAGCGTCGTTGAGCTCCGCGAGATCATGCTGCACTCCTATCTCTACTGCGGGATTCCCGCCGCGGTCGAGGGGATTCGGACGCTGGACGAGATCTTGGCGCAGCGCGACGCCGGGCAGGAGTTTCCCGCCTAAGGAGCGCGGGACCCGAACAGGTGACAACACGGCACAGACAAGGCAATCACGATGAAGGCAGTGACGAGGAAGAGCGCATACGCGCGGTCGGTGGCACTCCCCGTGGGACTGGCGGCGGTGGTTATGTCAGCGGCGTGCGGGGGCGGCGCGGACGATGACGGCTCCACGGAGCTCACCGTGGCCACCGCGGCGCAGCCGGACACCCCGAGCAACCAGGTCATGCAGTGGTACTTCAATCAGGTCGAGGAGCGCTCCAACGGGCAGTTGACCTTCGACGTGCTGCCGCCCGACTCGCTGTGCGAGGCCGACGAGGTCGCGGAGTGCACCCAGGACGGACGTGCCGATGTCGGGGTCTCGATCCCCGACTACACGCCGCAGATGTTCCCCACCGACACTGTGGTCAGCATCCCCTTCACCGCGGACAACGCTCATGCGGTGACGCAGGCGCTGGACAAGGCGAACACGGAGCACGAAGGGGCCCAGCAGGTCTGGGAGCAGAACGGCCTGGTCCCCGTGTCCCACTGGCCGGTGGGCCGGCTGATGTTGGGCAGCCCCGAGGAGGTCGACAGCATGGCCGACATGCAGGGGCAGCGGTGGCGCGTCTCCGGGCCTTACCTGCAGAGCGCCGTGGAGGAGACCGGCGGAAGCAACGTTGCGCTGACAGCGCCGGAGACCTACGAGGGAATCGAGCGCGGGGTGGCCGACGCGGTCGGGTTCGCGATCGACGGCGCCATCGACTACAAGCTGATGGAGCTGCTCCCGTACTGGACCGATCCGGGCACCGGCCACTACTCCACCTTCGGGATGTGGATGAACCAGTCCACCTACGATGGCCTCCCCGAGGACATGCAGGAGGTGGTGGACAACGCCGCCGAGGACCTGAACACCGGCGACGGCGTCGAGCAGTTCGCCGAGGGCGCCGCGGGACAGTGCGACACACTCCTTGAGGGCGAGGAGATCGAGGGTGTCGACCGCTGGAGTGAGGAGGCCACCCAGGAATGGGAGGACGCGGTCGGCGACGACCTCAGCGAACAGTGGACCAGCGACGCCGAGGACGCCGGGCTTGAGGACGCGTCCGGATACCTCGACATGTACACGAGCGCGCTTGAGGAGTCCGAGGACGCGGAGCTCATCGAGGACCCGGTGGTGCAGTGCATCGATCGGGCCGAGGACGAGTGAGACCCGGTCCCGGCGCGGGACACGGCAACGGGGCCGGCGGGTCCCCGGTACGCGCGCGACGGCGTCAAGGGAGGCACAGTGAGTCAGGTTGGTTTCATCGGGCTCGGGACCATGGGAGCCCCCATGCTGCGGAACCTGGCCGGGTCGGGGGCCGGCACCATCGTGTTCGACCTGGACGCCGCGTGCGTGCGCGATCTCGCGGCTGAGACCGGCGCGGCACCGGCGCGCGCGGCGTCCGACTTCGCCGGGGCCGAGGCCGTCGTCACCATGCTCCCCACCAGCGACGCGGTCGCGGAGGCGCTGTTCGACTGGGATGGCGGCATCGCCCGCCACCTGCCGGCCGGCAGTGTCGTCATCGACATGAGCTCCTCGGACCCCACCCAGACGGTGCGCCTCGGCGAGCGGCTGCGGGAGCACGGGGTGGACCTCGTGGACGCCCCGGTGTCCGGCGCGGTGGCCAAGGCGACCGACGCGACACTGTCGATCATGATGGGCGCCGACAGCGAAGCGGCCGCCGAGCGGGCGACCCCGATAGTGCGGACCATGAGCGCCGTGGTCTTCCGCACGGGCAAGCTGGGCACCGGGCACGCGATGAAGGCGCTGAACAACTTCGTCGCGGGGGCCTCCACCACGGCCGCCTGCGAGGCGCTGATCGCGGGGGAGCGTTTCGGGCTCGCGCCGGAGACGATGGTGCAGATCCTGAACGCGTCGACCGGACAGAGCTTCGTCACGTCGAACGTCCTGGGCGAGCATGTCGTCAACGGCAGGTTCGCCTCCGGGTTCGGGCTCGCCCTCTACGCCAAGGACGTACGGATCGCGCGGTCCCTGACACAGGCCATCGCGCACCCGGCGCCGGTGTGCGAGGCCGTGTCGGGCGCGCTCGACGACGCTCTGGACGAGCTGGGCAACGTGGACCACACCCGGGCCTTCGAGTACTGGAAGGACCAGGAGGCGTGACGCCCGGCGGCGGTGTTCCGCGGCGCACGCGGTAACCGGGGGCGGGGTGGCGACACCCCGTCCCGCCGGGTGCCGGAGCTCGGGATTCCCGCGGCCCAGGCGGGTGCGCTGGAGCATTGGGATTGTCCGCGCATTGCAGATCGTATAGGATTTAGAATATGTTCGGTTGTCCAAAGTGCGGAAACCCAGGCTGGTGCGGCCGTGAACTCTGAGCTCACCGCGTCTCAGCGCCCCGGCAAGATCATCGCTGTGCACATCAATTACCGGTCCCGCGCTGAGCAGCGGGGGCGGACCCCGGAACATCCCTCGTACTTCCTCAAGCCGTCCACGTCGGTCGGGCACTCGGGGAGCCCTGTTGAACGCCCCCTCGGCACCGAACTGCTCGCCTTCGAGGGCGAGATCGCGCTCATCATCGGCCACGAGGCCCGCTGTGTGAGCCCCGGTGACGGCTGGTCCCACGTCCGGGCCGTGACGGCCGCCAACGACTTCGGCGTCTACGACCTGCGGTACGCCGACAAGGGGTCGAACCTGCGCTCGAAGGGGGGCGACGGTTTCACCCCGCTCGGGCCGGCACTGATCCCCGCCGAGGCGGTCGATCCCGCCGCCCTGCGCGTGCGCACCTGGCTGAACGGCGACCTCGTGCAAGAAGGCGACACCGGGGAGCTGTTCTTCTCGTTCGGCCAACTCGTCGCGGACCTGTCGCAGCTCCTCACCCTCGAACCCGGCGACACCATCCTGACCGGCACCCCCGCCGGGGCGTCCGTCACCCAGCCGGGCGACATCGTCGAGGTCGAGGTCGACGCGCCGGACGCCGAAGGCGCGCCGAGCACGGGCCGGCTCGTCACACCCGTGATCGAGGCAACGGTTCCGCTCGCCGACTACGGGGCCCTCCCCCGTGTCGACGACCAGCAGCGCGCCGAGGCATGGGGCAGCGCCGAGGCCGCTGACCGCGCCGACAACCGCGTGCTGAGCGGAGAGACCCGGGCCGCGCTGGACACCCTGGCGATCGCGACCCTCAGCGCGCAGCTTCGCAAGCGCGGGCTCGACAACGTCAGCGTCGACGGTGTGCGCCCGCTCGCCTCCGGCACCCGTGTGGTCGGGGTGGCGCGCACACTGCGCTACCTGCCGCTGCGCGAGGACCTCTTCGCCGCCCACGGCGGGGGGCTGAACGCCCAGAAGCGCGCTATCGAAGCGGTCGGCCCCGGCGAGGTGCTCGTCATGGAGGCGCGCGGCGAGCGCACCGCGGGCACGATCGGCGACATCCTCGCGCTGCGTGCCCAGATGAACGGGGCGGCCGGCATCGTCACCGACGGCGGCGTGCGCGACAGCGCCGCGGTGGCCAGTCTGGGCCTGCCGGTCTACGCCGCGGCGGAGCATCCGGCTGTGCTCGGGCGCCGCCATGTGCCCTGGGAGTCCGACGTCACGATCGCCTGCGGGGGGACCACCGTCCAGCCCGGCGACGTCATCGTGGGCGACGACGACGGCCTCGTCGTGATCCCACCGCACCTGCTGGAGGAGGTCGTCGCCGACGCCGTCGAGCAGGAGCGCCAGGAGGAGTTCATCACCGAGCAGGTCCGCGCCGGCCACGGCATCGAGGGACTGTACCCGCTGAGCGGGGCCTGGCTGGAGGCCTATCGGGAGTGGAAGGAGTAGCGCGCCATGGCACCCGGCTCCTCCGACCTCACCGGCCTTTCCAAGTCACAACGCGCGTACGCGGTCATCAAGGAACGCATCACCGAAGGCACCTACGGTCCCGGCTACCGGCTCGTCCTCGGCCAGCTCGCGCGCGAGCTGGACGTGAGCCAGGTTCCGGTGCGCGAGGCCATCCGGCTGTTGGAAGCCGAAGGGTTGGTCAGCTTCGAGCGCAACGTTGGCGCGCGGGTGAGTGCGATCGATCCCACCGAGTACCAGCACACCATGCAGACCATGGCCATCGTCGAGGGCGCGGCCACCGCGCTGGCGGCACCGCACATCGGCGCCGGTGAGCTCGACCGCGCCCGCGAGCTGAACGAGCGCATGCGGGACAGCCTCCGCGACTTCACCCCGGTCGAGTTCACCCAACTGAACAAGGAGTTCCACGAGACGCTCTACCTGTGCTGCCCCAACCCGGAGATGATCGACCTGGTCCGGCGCCAGTGGTCGCGCATGGCGACCATCCGCAGCTCGACGTTCAGCCTCGTTCCGGGACGCGCCGCCAACTCCGTTGCCGAGCACGAGGAGCTCCTCGGCCTCATGGAGTCGAGGGCCGACGCCGAGACCGTTGAGCGCCGCGCCCGCGCGCACCGCCTCGCCACCCTGAACGCGTTCCTCGCCCGGCAAGGAAAGGACACCCTATGAGGTTCCGCGGCGATCCCCAGCGGATCACGGGTTCCATCGCCCCCGTCGTCACCCCCTTCACCGACACCGGCGAGGTCGACCTGCCGAGCCTGCGCACCCTGGTGCGCTGGCAGCTCGACTCCGGTTCGCACGGGATCTCCCTGGGCGGTTCCACCGGCGAGCCCAGCGCGCAGACCGTGTCCGAGCGCGCTGAGGCGATCCGCGCCGCCGCCGCGGAGATCGGCGACACCGTGCCGTTCGTACCCGGGACCGGCTCCACCAAGCTGGACGAGACCCTGGAGCTGACGTCCGCCGCCCGCGACGCCGGGGCCGACGCGGCGCTGATCATCACCCCCTACTACGCCCGCCCCACCCAGGAGGCCCTGTACACCTGGTACGCCACGGTCGCGCGGGAGTTCCCGGACCTGCCGCTGGTGATCTACAACGTTCCCTCGCGCACCTGCGTGGACATCGCCCCCGAGACGGTGGCCCGGCTCAACGCTGACTTCGGCAACATCGTCGGGATCAAGGAGACCACCAAGGACTTCGAGCACTTCTCCCGCGTCCTGCGCGCCGCCGGCCCCGATCTCATCGTCTGGTCCGGTATCGAGCTGCTCTGCCTGCCCCTGCTGAGCCTCGGTGGGGCCGGGTTCGTCTCGGCGGTGGCCAACCTCGCGCCCACCGCCGTCGCGCGGATGTACCAGGCGTGGCAGGAGGGCGACCTCGACCGCGCCCGCGAGCTCCACTACGGCCTGCACCCGCTCGTCGACCTGCTGTTCGTCGAGAGCAACCCGGCGCCCCTGAAGTGGGTGCTGCAGCAGCGCGGGCTGATCTCGTCCGCGCACGTCCGGCTGCCGCTGACCACCCCGACCGAGAACGGCCTCGGCCGGATCCGCGAGCTACTCGACCAGGGCGAGGACCTCCTTAGCCCTGTTCCGCAGGGGAGCAGAAGATGACCGACACCCGCCCCGACGGAGTC
Source organism: Lipingzhangella halophila (assembly GCF_014203805.1). Taxonomy (GTDB): domain Bacteria; phylum Actinomycetota; class Actinomycetes; order Streptosporangiales; family Streptosporangiaceae; genus Lipingzhangella; species Lipingzhangella halophila. The sequence goes on from NZ_JACHJT010000001.1 coordinate 410,714, forward strand.
CCCACGCGCATCAGACACCACATCGCCGGCGCCCCCGTTGACAGCGTCTCCGGGGCGACGTTCGAGGTCATCGACCCGGTGACGAACCGCCCCTACGCCTCGGCGGCGGCCGGCGGACCCGACGACATCGACAACGCCGTGGCCGCCGCCCGGACGGCGTTCACCGAAGGGCCGTGGCCCGAGATGCCGGCGCGCGAGCGGGCCCGCGTGCTGTACCGGATCGCCGACGCGGTGCAGGAACGTGGTGCGGACCTGGCCCACCTGGAGTCCTTCGACACCGGTCTGCCCATCACCCAGGCGCGCGGCCAGGCCGCGCGGGCCGCCGAGAACTTCCGCTTCTTCGGCGACCTCATCGTCGGCATGAACGAGGACGCCTACCGGGTTCCCGGCACCCAACTGAACTACGTGGTGCGCAAACCGGTCGGGGTCGCCGGGCTCATCACCCCCTGGAACACCCCGTTCATGCTGGAAAGCTGGAAGCTCGCCCCCGCCCTGGCGGCCGGATGCACCATTGTGCTCAAGCCCGCCGAGTTCACCCCGCTCTCGGCCAGCCTGTGGCCGGGCATCCTCGCCGACGCCGGTGTTCCCGACGGCGTGTTCAACCTGGTCAACGGAATCGGTGAGGAGGCGGGCGCGGCGCTCGTCGCACACCGCGACGTGCCGCTCATCAGCTTCACCGGCGAGACCACCACCGGCCGGACCATCATGCGCGACGCGGCCCCGCACCTCAAAGGGCTGTCGATGGAGCTGGGCGGCAAGTCACCGGTCATTGTCTTCGCCGACGCCGACCTGGACGCCTGTCTCGACTCCGCGCTGTTCGGGGTGTTCTCGCTGAACGGGGAGCGGTGCACCGCGGGCTCCCGGATTCTCGTCGAGCGCTCGGTCTACGAGGAGTTCGCCCAGCGCTACGCCGAGCGCGCGCGCAACGTCGCCGTCGGGCCGCCGCAGGACCCCGCGACCGAGGTGGGAGCGCTCGTGCACCCCGACCACTACGAGCGGGTGCTCGACTACGTCGAAACGGGCAAGCGCGAGGGGCGGCTGCTGGCCGGCGGTGGCCGGCCGGAGCACCTGAGCGAGGGCAACTACCTCGCCCCGACCGTCTTCGCCGACGTGCCCCGCGACGCCCGGATCTTCCAGGAGGAGATCTTCGGCCCCGTTGTGGCGCTGACTCCCTTCGACACCGAGGAAGAGGCCATCGAGCTGGCCAACGACGTCGACTACGGGCTCGCCGGCTACGTATGGACGTCGGACCTGCGCCGCGGCCACCGTGTCGGGCAGTCGATCGAGGCCGGGATGGTCTGGCTCAACTCGCACAACATCCGCGACCTGCGCACCCCGTTCGGCGGGGTGAAGAACAGCGGTGTCGGGCACGAGGGCGGCACCCGCAGCATCGACTTCTACACCAACGAGCACATCGTGCACGTCGCGACGGGCGACGTGCACGTGACTCGGTTCGGGGTGCGGACCGAGGAGGCGCGGGTATGAGCGGAACGCCCGCGCCGCCGGACATCATCCGCGCCGCCTACGCCGAGCTGACCGTCACCGACCTCGCGGCGGCGCGCTGGTTCTACGTCGACGTTCTCGGCCTCGTGGTCACGGCCGAGGAACCCGGGGCCCTCTACCTGCGGGCTTTCGAGGAGTACCTGCACCACAGCCTGGTCCTGCGCGCGGGGGAGAGCCCCGCGCTGGTCCGGCTGGGCTACCGGGTGCGCGCCCCCGAACAGGTCGCGGTCGCCGAGACGTATTTCCGCGCCCTCGGCGCGCGCACCGAGCGAGTCGCCGCGGGGGCCACCCGCGGCATCGGCGAGGCCGTGCGGGTCGAGGACCCGCTGGGGTTCACCGTGGAGTTCTTCTACGGCGCCACGCACGTGGACCGGTTCACCCAGGCCTACCACCTGCACGGTGCCAACGCCATCGCGCGGATCGACCACTTCAACGTGCTGGTGCCCGACGTCCGGGCTGCCACCGCCTACTACCGCGACCTGGGGTTCGGCGTCTCCGAGAAGATCGAGGACGACGAGGAGCACCTCTACGCCGCGTGGCTGTACCGCAAGCCGACCGTGCACGACATCGCGCTGACCGGGGGCGATGGGCCGCGGCTGCACCATGTGGCCTTCGCGGCCAACGAGCGGCACCAGATCCTGCACACCTGCGACGTGCTCGGCTCGCTGCGCGCGGAGCAGCACATCGAGCGCGGCCCCGGGCGCCACGGCGTGTCCAACGCCTTCTACCTCTACCTGCGCGACCCCGACGGGCACCGCATTGAGATCTACACCAGCGACTACTACACCGGCGACCCCGACAACCCGACGGTGCGCTGGGACGTCCACGACAACCGGCGACGGTCCTTCTGGGGGCACGAGGTCGTCCCCTCCTGGTACTCGGAGGGGTCCACCGTCCTCGACCTCAACGGCCGGCCCCGCCCACTGACCGCTCCAACGGAGCAGCGCGAGGCCAGCGTCACCATCGGCGCGGACGGCTTTGGCGAGGTGGCCTCTGACGGCGGCCCCGGTACCGGATTCAAACTCGGTCACCAGAGCTGAGCAGGAACGGCGCCCTATGACGCGGCCGGCGGACCGGCCGCGTCGCGGGGCGAGGTACCGCCGCTTCCCCGGCGGCCGCACGCGCTATGGCCGTCCGCCACATATCCCCGTGTCGGAGTGTGGTCCGCGGAACCATCCGCGTCATGGCCGCCGCCTTCCTATCGTGGCCCGCATGACGATGCCAGACCCCTCCATTCCCGGACCGGCGGAGCTGTCCTGGGACCCGACCGTCGCGCGCGGGGGCGCGCCGGACCTCACGTCCACGCAGGCGCTTGTGACCGGGGCGGCCAGCGGCATTGGCCGGGCCTGCGCGATCCGGCTGGCCGCGGCAGGCGCTTCGGTGCGTCTCGTCGACGCTGACGGCCCCGGTGTGCGGGCCCTGGCCGAGGCGGGTTACGGCCGGGCCCACGTCCAGGACCTGACCGACCTGGACGCCGCGGCTGAGTTGGCGCGCGGCGCCGATATCGTCGTCAACAACGCGGGCGTGCAGACGATCAGCCCGATCGAGGAGTTCCCGCCCGAGGAGTTCTCGCGCATGCTGCGCCTCATGGTGGAGGCGCCATTCCGGATCGTGCGCGCTGCGCTGCCCGGCATGTACGAGCAGGGCTGGGGACGCGTCGTCAACATCTCCTCCGTGCACGGCCTGCGCGCCTCGGCGTACAAGGCGGCCTACGTCACGGCCAAGCACGCCCTGGAAGGGTTGTCCAAGGTGACGGCGGTGGAGGGCGCGCCGAACGGGGTAACTTCGAACTGCGTGAACCCGGGATACGTGCGCACACCGCTGGTCGAGCGGCAGATCGCCAAACAGGCCCAGGAGCACGGCATCGATCCCGACCGGGTGGTGGACCAGGTGCTGCTGGCCCGCAGCCCGGCCGGACGGCTGGTCGAGCCCGAGGAGGTCGCCGAGCTGGTCGCCTACCTGTGCGCTCCGTCGGCATCATTGGTCAACGGCGCCGCGGTTACCATCGACGGAGCATGGACGGCTACCTGAACGAGCCCGCGGCCGCGGAGCGGACCGAGCACGGTGAGACCGCGTTTCTCGACCTGCTGCTGCGCGACGCCCCCGCGGTGGAGTACGAGCGCCCGCTGGTACGCGCCCGCGCGAACAGGGCCGATCCGGGGCGGTTGGCGGAGCTGGAACGGGCGAAGCTGCTCGCGCTGCGAGTGCGCGCGGTGCTGTCGGAGAGCCAGCGCCGCGAGTCGGAATTGGCCGCGCTGTTCGAAACCGCGAACGACCTGGCCGGGATGCGCAACCTCGACCAGGTGCTGCGCGCTATCGTCGACCGGGCCCGGGCGCTGCTGGGCACCGACACCTCCTACCTCACCCTGACCGACCAGGTGGTCGGGGACACCGCCATGCGGGTCACCTCGGGCTCGGTGTCGGCGCGGTTCCAGCGGCTGCGGCTCGGGCCGGGCGAAGGGCTGGGCGGGCTGGTCGCGCAGACGGCGCTTCCCTACGTGACCGCCAACTACCCCGAGGACGACCGGTTCCGGCACACCGAGACGATCGACTCGGGCGTGGCCGAGGAAGGGCTCGTCGCGATCCTCGGCGTTCCCCTGCTGCTCAACGGGCAGGTCATCGGGGTACTGTTCGCCGCGAACCGGCGCGAGCGCCCCTTTGTGCACTCGGAGATCGCGCTGCTGGGGTCGCTCGCGGCGCACGCCGCGATCGCCATCGACACGGCGAACCTCATCGATGGCACCCATGCCGCGCTGAACGAGCTCAATGCCGTCAACGAGCAGCTGCAGGAGCACAACACGGCCGTGGAGCGCGCGGCCGACGCCCACGACCGGCTCGCCGAGCTCGTGCTGCGTGGCGGCGGTGTCGACGAGGTAGCCGCCACCATCCGCGAGGTCCTCGGCGGCGAAGTGCGGATCCACGACGCCGCGGCCGTGTGGGACGGCGAGGATGCCCAACCGGACCTGGCCGCGGCGGTGGAGGAGTCGCTCGGCAGCGGCCGGGTCGCGCGCGCCGGCGACGCGTGGGTGGCGGCCGCCGCGGCCGGAACCGAGCTGCTGGGCACCCTGACCCTGCGCGGAGTCGACCTCGCCGACGCGGACCAGCGCATCCTGGAGCGCGCGGCGATGGTGATCGCGCTGCTGCTGCTCCTGCGCCGCTCGGTCAACGAGGCGGAGCACCGGCTGCGCGGCGACCTCCTGGAGGAGGTGCTGGACTCGCCCGACCGCGACCCGGACCTGCTGCAGGAGCGCGCCGGCCGACTGGCCACCGACCTGGACGCCGCCCACGTGGTCGTCGTGGCCGAGGCGGCATCGGCGAACGCCGCGCGGCTCCGCTCGGCCGCCACCCACCTGGCCGAGACCAAGCACGGGCTCGCCGGGGTCCGCCACGGCCGCACCGTGCTGGTGCTCCCGGGGACGGATCCGGTCGGGGTCGGCCGGTACGCGGCCGCCGAGCTGCGCGCCGCCGCGAACGCCCCGGTGACCGCGGGCGTCGCGGGGCCGACCACGGGGTTGGACACCATTCCCGGCCGCTACGGCGAGGCGCTGCGCTGTGTGCGCGCGCTGCGCTCCCTGGACCGCGATGGCGAGGTGGCCAGCCCGGACGAGCTGGGATTCCTCGGGCTGCTGCTGAGCACGAACCGCCAGGCCCCCGAGTTCGTCGCCGCCACACTGGGGCCGCTGCTGGAGTACGACGAACAGCGCGGTACCGCGCTGGTGGCGACGTTGCGCGCCTACTTCGCGTGCGGCGCCAACCTTTCGCGTACGAAGCGGGAGCTGCGCGTCCACGTGAACACGGTCGCCCAGCGCCTGGAGCGGATCGGCCAGCTCATCGGGGCCGACTGGCAGGACCCGGAGCGGGCCCTGGAGCTGCAGCTCGCGCTGCGGCTGCACCGCCTGCTGGACGGCGGGGTGGACCTCGACGGCGGCGGGGGCGCGGGCGCCCGCGGGTAGTGCCGGGGCGCCGTCCGGAGCCCGGAACCCGGGGCGCGGAGAGCACCGCGCCCCGGGCAGGTGGCCCCATCGGGGGCCGACGCGTGATCACGGTGAGCGGGGCTGGGCCGCCTCACCGGCCGGCTCGTCGCCTCCCTCGGCCGGCCGCGGTCGGGTGAGCAGCGAGACGAGGATGAAGATGAGGGTCGAGGCGGCCAGGGCGAACGCTCCGTTGACCACGCCCTCCGGCAGTGGAGCGAAGCCGTAGAGCTGTCCGACCTCCAGGACGAAGTTGATGACCAGGCTGAGTACGATGCTGGTGATCGCCGCCGCCTTGGTCGCCCGCGACCACACCAGGCCCAGCACCACCGCCGGGAAGATGGCCGCGGCGAACGTGCCCCAGCCGAACACGCCCAGCAGCGCGACCAGCGTGTCGAGGTAGAGGGAGAACAGTACGGAGGCCACGAGCAGCACGGCGACCGCCACGCGGCTCCACAGCAGCTCGTTGCGCACCCGCATGCCGAACGCCCGAGGAAGGTCGCGGACCAGGCTCGCCGCGCCCAGCGTCGCGAAGGCGTCGCCGGTGGACATGATCGCGGCCAGGATCGCGGCCAGCGCCAGGCCGGCGAGGACTGGCGGGGTGTAGTCCGTCATGAAGACGATGAGCGCCTGGTCGGGGGTGTCCACCGCCGGGAACTCGCCCCGGATGGACAGCGCCAGGGCGCTGAGCCCCACCCCGACCACGAGGAACATGGTGCACACGTAGGCGATCCCGGCTGTCAGCGCACCCCACTTCAGTTGGGCGGTGTCCCGGATCATCAGGAACTTGGTGAGAAGTTGCGGTTGGGCGGCGGCGCCGACCGCGAAGAGGAAGATCCAGCATGCGATGGTGACGGCGGGGAGCGCGCCGAACGCGGAGGCCAGTGCCGGGTCCTCGCCCTGCAGGGTGGTGGTGATGTCGGCCGTCCCGCCGACAGCGTTCACCGCGACGAAGAACGTGACCACCGAGACGACGACGAGCAGCACGCCCTGGAACACGTCGGTGTACACGGCGGCGATGGTCCCGCCGCCGATGGCGTACACCGCGAGGATGCCCAGGCCGATCAGCGCCCCACTGGTGGGGGAGATCCCGAAGATGCTGGCCATGACGACGCCCATCGCCTGCACCTGGGTGCCGAGGTAGCCGATCACGCCGAGGGCGACGGCGACCGCGATCCACCCGCGGACGGCAGGGCTGCGGTAGCGCCGCTCAACGACGTCGCCGAGGGTGTACACCTCTCCCTCGCTGCCCATGCGCCAGAGCCGCTTGCCGACCAGAAACCACGCCAGGCCGAAGCCGAGAACCGCGGCGAGCCCGATCCCGCTGACGAAGACGAGGCCGTCGGTGAAGGCCATCCCGGTGCCGCCGAGGACACCGAACCCGCTCTGGATGGACGCGAAGACGGCTATCGACATCACGAACATGCCGAGGTTGCGGCCCGCGACCAGGAAGTCCGACGTGGTCTTGGTCCGCCGGGTGGCCCACACCCCGATGCCGATGGTCGCGAGCAGGTAGAGCGCCACCACGATGACGATCGTGGGATTGGTGTCCAGCATCGCTACTCCACCGTCCCTTCGGTGTCGTCCGTGGTGAACGTGCAGGCGTACGCCAGCCCCACGAGCAGGAGCACCGGGGCGATCCCGAACAGGTACAGCGCGGTGGTCGGTGCGAAGCCGAACACCAGGCCCGAGACCTGCGGGTCGCTGACCGACAGCGCGTCAAGCGCGCCGTAGCCGGCCAGCAGCAGGACGGTGACGCCCGCTGGGAGGGCGACCGCCAACCGGTGGCTCCGGCCCGGTCGGGACAGTGCGATCAGCACGCCCGCGGAGAGGAGCGTCGGGTACAGGACCAGCCGCCAGTCAGCGAGCAGCATCCCGAGAACCGCGAGCGTGACAAGCAGTAGGAGCGCGTATATCAGCAGGTCGGATGGTCGTTGTCGCATACGGGGCCTCTCGTTGGGGCGCCGCGGGAGGTGCCCCGCGGTCAGGGGTGGGTGTCCGCGCGAGGAGTGACGCCCTGTGTGCGGGCAACGGCCCCGGCGCCGGATCCGGAGCGCCGGCGCTCCAGTGGGGTTCCCGCGGCGGGAGACGGGGCCGGCCGGGGCGAGGAGCCGCGGCAACCGTGGCGGCGCCGGCCAAGTGGGGGCGCGGCGGCGGGTCGGGCAGTGCGGGGCGGTCGCCGAGCGCCCGGCGAGAGTGGGGTCGGGTCGGCGGCGGGACGTCGGTGCAGGATGCCGGGGGTCCGCCCGCGGGGCGGGAGGTCACTCGTTGTTCGCGCTCTCACGCGCAACGACGCTAGTGACCTGCGCCACCCTCAACAATGGAAGCGTGCACACACTTGCCCGTGCCGTATGTGGATCTGGCACATGCGCGCGGGCACGGGCGGTGTCTGACGTGTCGCGGCGCGGGCCGTGCCGGACCGGGCGGGGCTCGGCTGGGCCGGTTTCCGCGGGCGGGCCACCGGTGCGAAGCCGTGACCGCATCCGGACACCCGCGGAATAGCGCATCGGCCCTGACCGGCCCGCGTTTGCGCCGCGCAGTCCGCGGTTCAACGCCGCCGGCGTACCCGTCGCGCGCAAGGGCCGCGCTCCGCGGGCCTGGACGTCCGGTTGCCGCTCGGAGAGGATCACGAGAGCTAGTGCCCCGGCCTCTCTCGCGAGACCGCCGGTGTGTGGGGTGTGGCGGGGCCGCCGCTGGCGGGCCGGGTACTGTCCGGCGACCGAGCGGAGGAAGATGATCGTGAAGTTCGTCCGGTTTCTCGCGAACTTCTGGGTGCTGTTCGTGATCGTCGCCATGTCCTTCGTCTTCTACTACATCGGGCCCCTGCCACAGGAGGACCGGAGCGTCGCGATGTTCGACGCGCGCGTGAGTATCGGCACCTCCGGCGCGGTCCGGATGACCGAGACGATCAGCTACGACTTCGGCTCCGAGCCGGGCCACGGCCTTACCCGGACGCTGCCGTCCGAGGAAGAGATCGACGGCTACGGGTGGCGCGATCTGGGGCTCACCGACGTCACGGCGTCGGGCGCGGGCGACCTGCCAGTCGAGATCGAACCCGACGGGGACGAGACCCGGGTACGCGTCGGCGACTTCGACGGGGAGCCGGCGCTCACCGGTGAGCACCAGTTCGAGATCTCCTACACCTACGACCGGCTGGTCACCGAGGGCGAGGGGGGATCGCGGTACTACGCCGACATCATCGGCTCGGAGTGGGAGGTGCCCATCGAGCGAACCCGGGTGCGCGTGGACCTTCCGGAGGAGGCGTTCGACCCCGACCGCGAGTACGCGGTCACCGCGGAGTGCTATGCGGGTGAGGTCGGATCGCGAGACAACTGCGGTTCCGCCGACGAGGGCGCCCTACTCGCCGACGACCTGCCCCTGACCTATGGCCACGGCCCGCTTGAGCCGGGCCAGGCGTTGAGCGTGCGGATCCTGCTGGCCGAACCGAACGTGGTCTCCGCCGCGCCGGACCGGGACGGCGAGGGAGAGACCGGTTCGGAGAGCGGCTCGGTGAAGACGGGGCTTTTGGTGGGGAGCATCATTGTCGTCTTCTTTGTGGTCATGAGCGTGCTCGCCTGGCGCGCCGAGCGCAAGTACGGCTCCGCGGGCGGGGGGACCGGGAGCGGGTCCTCCGCGGGCGGTGGCGCCGGTGGCGCCGGTGGCGGCGGTGGCGGTGGCGCCGGCGGCGGGGGAGGTGGTGGCGGAGGAGGCGGCGGCTGACATGTCGGTCGCTCAGCCCGGATGGCGCCCCGCTAGCGGGGCGCGGGGGCCTGGAGCCGGGGTGGAACGGGCGCGGCTCACGGTTTGCGGAGCACGCCGCCGTACTCGAACATGTCCTTGCCCCCGGCAGACGCACTCACGTAGCGGTTGAGTTCGCCCGGAGCGGGCGGCGGTGGCGGTTGGGTGTGGCCGGGGCGCCAGTTGGCGATGCCGCCCGGGCCCGGCTCGACCGGTTCCAGACCCGTCAGCTCTCCGGACGGCGTCCGCGGCACCCCGTCGGTATCGTGCCTGTTCCACCGCACTTCAGGACTTCAGAGCGCGGGTGGGGCCATGCCGGATGCGGCCGTCGACGAGGCGCCGCGACCGGAGCCGGTCACTCTGGCGTGCTCGCGCGGGGGCCCGCTCGCCATCCCCGGCACAGCACGTAGGCGAGGACGGCGACGACCACCAGTAGGCCGTCCGCCACGGCGGCGTCGACGGCCCCGCTTACCTCCTCGCCGGGCCCGAGGACGCCGAGCGCGAACCCGCCGGCCGTTACCGCGAGGAGTAGCTTATTGACGATGACGATCTCCCACACCCAGCGATAACCCAGTGGGCGGTAGGCCAGCAGCGCGAAGAGCGCCGCGAAGACAAGGAAGCCGTACAGCCGCCAGGTCTCGGCCATGAGGCTGCCGGGCCCCGACGCGGTAACCCCCGGTAGGCCCGTGGCCGCGGCGGCGACCGCGCTGGCACACGCGCACCACATGAGGGCGCGCCCGGTCGTCATGCGCCACTTCGGTGGAGTGGCGAGGTACCGCCGCGCGGCACCCACAGGCTGGGATCGCATGGTCATCTCCCTGGCGATAGGTGGGGCGGGTGCTCAGGGCTTGCGCAGTACCCCGCCGTACTCGAACATGTCCTTGCCCCCGGCAGAGGCGCCCACGTAGCGGTTGAGTTCGCCCGGAGCGGGTGGGAGCGGTGGCTGGGTGGGGTCGGGGCGCCAGTTGACGATATCGCCCAGGCCCGGTTCGACCGGTTCCAGCTCCCGCAACCACCCGTCGAGAACATCGGGGGTGCGGGTTTTCCAGGGCACTCCTTGCTCGACGACTGCCGCGCTCATTTCCGCGGCGGCGACGGGATCCTCGGAGACCACGTGGGAGATCGCCAGGTAGCTGCCGGAGGCCGCGTGTTCCATCGGCCCCTGGATGGCGCGTCTGGCGCCCTCGTCGTCGGGGATGCAGTGCGGGATGGAGAACATCAGCACTCCTACCGGCTGGTTGAAGTCGATCAGCCGCTGGGTGTCGGGGTGGCCCAGGATGTGCTCGGGTTGGGTCATGTCGGCGGTGATGACCGTGGTGTTGGGGTTGTCGGCGAGCAGGGCGTGGCCGTGCACCAGCACGATGGGGTCGATGTCGACGTAGACGACCCGTGACTCGGGGGCGAACTCCTGGGCGACCTGGTGGACGTTGTTGTCGGTGGGCAGCCCGCTACCGAGGTCCAGGAACTGGGAGATTCCGGCCTCGGCGGCCAGGTAGCGTACCGCCCGGTACAGGTACAGCCGGTTCTGCCGCGCGACATCGAGCATCTCCGGGAACACCTCAAGGGTTCCCTTCGCGAGCTCACGGTCCATCGCGTAGTTGTCCTTGCCGCCGAGCCCGTAGTCGTAGATACGGGCCGCGGTGGGACGGTCGGTGGGGACGTCAGGCTGCGGGGAAGCGCTTTCGCCGGTCATTCGTGGTCTCCTTGCCAGTGGGGGAGAAGGGCGGACTTTGTTCCGCCCCGCGTGTGGCGCAGCGCCTTCTGCCGGGGGTTCGCGAATGGCGGCACCGCCGTCCACCGACTCAGATTATGCGCCGAGCGCCGCGTCTCCCGCGCGGCCGTGGCGGGGAGGAACCGTCCCGCGGCACGCCCGGTATTGGGGCTCCAGACGGGCGTCGTCCCTGCTCGTACGGGCCCGTTTCGGGCCCGCGCCACGCCCGGCGGGGGACAGCGGCGACGGCTCGCGGCCGGACCCGGTCACGCCGGGTGGCGCCGGCTCCGGCGCCCGCGCGCGCGGGGTGGGCGCACGGCGTGTTCAGTCCTCGGCGAGCACGATCACCTTGTCGTCCGGGGTGAACCGCACGTGCTCGCGCTTATCCGGGTTGAGGACGATACCGGCGTCCGGTTCCGTGGACCGCGCCTGGATCCGGTAGCCGATGGCGATCTGCCCCTGCCTTCGGGCGGACTCGACCACGGTGTAGAAGTCGGTCCGCATATCCGGCCGAACGTAGTCCACGACCGGCTTGAGGTAGATCTCGGAGCCTTCGGGGTCCAGCAGGTTCGTGAACACCGGGTTCAGGTGCGGGTTCTCCGAGAGCTGCGTCATCAGCAGGCTGATGAGCTTGCCGCTGACGATGAAGTCGTCGGCCTGGGTGGCCTGGGCGAGCTCCCGGTTGTGGTCGTCGCGCATCTCGCTGACGACCGAGTAGTCCTCGCCGCGGCGCCTGGCCAGGTCCCGCAGGTGCAGCAGTGTGACCAGGGTCTGGGAGTCGGCGGCCTGCAGCTCGATGTGGTTGTACGTCAGCACGATGACGTGCTCGTACATGGAGAAGTCCACGCGCTCCAGGAAGCCGCGCTCCGTGATGTCGGCGTCGGCGAGCATCACGGACGTGTTCTTCAGGTTCGGCTTGACCTTGTCGAGCTCGTCCTGGGCGGTCGGCTGGCGCGCCGCGATGTGGATGGCCGACTCGGGTGCGAGGTAGGAGTCGAGCTGCTCGACGATCAGTGCGGCACGCTCGTTCCATCCCATGACCAGGACCCTGATCGGCGTTGGAGTGCGGGGCTGGGGCCGCAGGATCGCCTCCTCGTTGATGCCGGGCGGACGGCTGCCCAGGCGGATGGCGCTGTCGTCCTCGGCGATGACGATGAGCTGGTCGCCTTCGGCGATCCGGGTGTCCGGGGGCGGGTTGAGCACGGTTCGTCCGTTGGCGAGCCGCATCCCCAGGACACTTGAGGTCTCGTAGGCGAACAGCGACTGGCCGAAGGAGGCGCCGACGAGGCGGGGCTCCTCGGTCAGGTACATCTCGTCGCCGCCGAAGTCGAACAGGTCGGTGTAGATGGCCGACAGGCCCGACTGCAGGGCGGTCTGCACGACCAACCGGGAGGTGACATCGTCGGCGTCGACGATGTAGGTCCCGCTGCCGCCGGCGAGCCGTGCGGCGCCCATACTGAGCGAGTCGTTCACGGTCGCCACGACGTTGTAGGACTGGCCGCGGCGCTCGGAGCGGTGGGAGAGGGCCAGCAGGGTCTTGATGACCTCGTTGTCGGACTCCTCGCCGTTGGCCGGGACGACGATGATCGACCGCGCCTCGTCGGGGTTGGCGATCTCCAGGTCGTACGGGTTGAGCAGGTTCCCGGTCCGGCAGATCACCTTGGTGCTCTTGGTGTCGCTGATCCGCTCGCGGATCTCGTCCTCCATCTCGACCTTGTCCTTGTCGGCCAGGATGGCGACGGCCGCCCGCTTCTCGCTCTCGTTGGCCTCGATGAGCTCGCTGAGCATGATGAACACCTGTTCCGACCAGCCCAGCAGGATCGTGTGGTCGCGCTCGATGACCCGGGACCGGCCCTTGCGCAGCTCGACGAGCTTATTGTCGAGGCCCGTGGCGATCACGCCCACCAGGGCGCTGAAGACGAGGATGCCGCCCAGCGTGGCCAGCAGCATCATCCCGACGAAAGCCACGTTGGAGGTGTCGTCGCTGCCGATCGCACCCGGGTCCATGATCCGGACGAAGGTCAGCCACAGCGTCTTGAAGAACCCCGCGTCCGCGAGCTCTCCGGTCCGGGGCACGAGCGCCCAGGTGCCGAGCCCGAAGAACAGGACCATCGTGACCAGGACGACCGCGAGCCAGCCGACCAGAGCGGGCGTGCCCTTCGCCATCGTGCCGTCGAACCAGTAACGCAGTCGCTCGCGCCGCGTAACCGTTGGCATACCGGTACCCCAATGACGTGAAGAGTGAAGACTGAGCCGGGGGACGCGGGCGCCAAGAGGTCAGGGGCGCCGATGGCTGGAAAGCCTGATGATTTTCCCGGAGCTCGGATTTTACCCGGATTCGCGGAGTATGCCGGATTCGGCCGGCGGGGGGATTGGCAGGTGTGCGTGTACCTGTCCCGAGCCGGCCGGCCGTAATGGTTCGGTAAGTGGCGCGTCGGGTGTGCCCCGCGGCTCCGGAGGCCACACTAGGGGAGCCTCCCCGGGGTCGCGGCTCGCGGGAGGCGGCCAGTGGTGGACGGAGACGGCGCTATCCGGGAGGAGCCGCCATCCGCCGACCACACGTCGACAGGTTCTGGTTCGCATGGGTGGCACGCACACCCGAGACCGAGATGGGGAGGTGCACATGGGAGAAAAGCTTCGCTCGGCAGTGCCGGCTCTCGCCGCCGCGGCGGCGGTCCTCCTGGCGCTGTCCGCGTGTGGCGGTGACGGCGGAGGCTCCGAGGAGGCCGCCGAGCCCCCGGCCGCCGACGGGGACTCGGGCGACAGCGAGAGCACCGGAACAGGGCTCGACTTCGAGACCAGAACCGTTGACGGCGACGACTTCGAAGGCGCTTCGCTGCAGGGCGAGCCCGCCGTGCTGTGGTTCTGGGCGCCCTGGTGCACAGTGTGCCGCGGCGAGGCCGAGGACGTGGCCAACGTCGCCGCGCGCTACGAGGGCGAGGTGGAGTTCTACGGTGTCGCGGGGCGCGGCGAGGTCGACGCGATGCGGGAGTTCGTCTCCGACACCGGCATGGAGCAGATGACGCACATTGTCGACGAGGACGGCGGTATCTGGTCCGGGTTCGACGTCACCGGGCAACCCTCGTTCTCGTTCGTCCGCCCGCACGGTACCCACCTGACGGTGTCGGGCACCCTCGCGGAGGAGGAGATCGACGGCTACATCGCCGACGAGCTGCTGGACGCCGGCCAGGACGCGTCGTGAACGAGCTGCCCTACGCGATCGCCGTCATCGCCGGCATGCTCGCTGTGCTCAACCCGTGCGGCTTCGCCCTGCTGCCGGGCTACATAGCGCTGTTGGTGGCCTCCGGCGAGGACCAGGGCACCCCCGCACCGGGCGCCCGCTGGCGCTCCCTGCGGCGGGCCCTGAGCAGCACCGTTGCCATGACCAGCGGATTCGTGGTGGTCTTCGCGGGTTTCGGGTTGGTCGTCACCCCACTAGCGCTCACAGTGGAGCCCCATCTCCCCTGGGTGACGGTCGTCGCCGGCCTTGCCCTGGTGGCCCTGGGCGGGTGGCTGCTCAGCGGCCGCGATATCTCCCTGGTACTGCCCAAGCCCAGCGCGGGCCGGCCGGTGCGCTCGCTGCGTTGGGCCGCCGTCTACGGCCTCAGCTACGCTGTCGCGTCGCTGTCGTGCACCATCGGTCCGTTCCTGGCGCTGGTCACCAGCGCGCTGAGCTCCACGAGCGCGGCTGGCGCGGTCGCGATGTTCCTTGCCTACGCGGCCGGGATGGGGCTGGTGGTCGCGGCGGTCTCGGTGGCCACGGCGCTGGCGCACGACTCCGTGGCCGCGCGGCTGCGCCGCGCGCTGCCGTACGTGACCCGGGCCAGCGGGGCGCTGCTCGTCCTCGCCGGCGCATACGTCGCCTACTACGGGTGGTTCGAGCTGCGGGTGTTCTCCGGTGGGGCGCCCAACGACCCGCTGGTCGGCGCCGCGACCGGCATACAGGCCGAGCTCGCCCGCTCGCTGCAGGAGCTCGGGCCCGGCTGGGTCGCCGCGGCGCTCGCGGTCCTGCTCACCGGGGCCGCGGCGGCCGCTCTGCGGCGTGCCCGGCGGGAAGGGGCGGAGCCCTCCCCGTCCCCGCCACGCACGTAGTCACGCGGGGCACCGGCTGAGGGCGTAGAGCACGGCCGCGGTGACAACGCCGTAGATGGTGTGGCCCACCAGGCTCATCATCGCGGCCTGGTCCACCGCGAACAGCGGCATTCCCAGCATCGCGGGCATGAGGACCAGCGGCCCCAGCACCCACCAGATCATCCCGTAGACCAGGCCGGCGCCGAGTACCGGTCCGATCCGGTCGGCGAAGGACCCCGCGAGCACCCCGAGGACCAGGCCGATGCCGGCCGAGATCACCAGGTGCACCAGCGCCCCCACACCGGCGCTGGAGCTGCCGACCAGCCCGGCGACCATTGTCAGCATGCCCATCATCGCCATGAGCACCCCGAACACGATGCCGCCGCCGACGCCGGCCACCACACCCTTCCAGGCGTGCGCGACCACATTGGAGGTGGGGAAGTAGGTCGTCGTTGACATGGTTTCCTCCGAACTCTCGACACGGACCGGCGGTCCGTGACCATCGCGGACAGAACCGCAGTAGGTACCGAGTCTGCGCGGCGGAGGGGAGGTCCGCGGGTGATGTGTCAGGGAGCGAACACAGTCCGTAGGAAGCGTCGGGGTCAGCGGGAGCCGAGGATGCGGCTCAGCCCGTCGGGGCCGCGGAGGTCGATCGCGGCGTAGCGCACGCCGATCAGCCCCTTGCGTTCGAGGTCCTTGAGGACCTTGTTCAACGACGGGCGCTGCACCCCGGTCATGGCGGCCAGTGTCCGCTGCGGGAGCGGCACCTGGTCGTCGACCGCCTCCTCCAGCAGCAACTGCACCACCTGCTCGGTCAGTGACCGGCCGAGGAGCCCGATGACGCGCTGCTGACTGGCCGCCAGGCGCTGGGCGACGCTGGACAGCCACCGCCGTGCGATCGTCAGCCGCTCGCTGAGCAACTGCTCGAAGTCGGCGGCGCTGAGGAACAGCAGGGTGGCGTCGTCCAGAGCGTGCGCGGTGTACGGGAGGGGCATGTCCAGCAGGTGCTGGATATCGCCGTCGACGTCGCCCGGCTGCAGCACGTGCACCACCGATCGCCGCCGGCCCGAGCCCACCGACAGTTCCACACGCCCCCGCCGCACGATCCAGACGCCCGGAGGCGCGGAACCGCTCCTGAAGACCAGC
This sequence comes from Lipingzhangella halophila, assembly GCF_014203805.1. GTDB lineage: Bacteria > Actinomycetota > Actinomycetes > Streptosporangiales > Streptosporangiaceae > Lipingzhangella > Lipingzhangella halophila. The sequence continues at coordinate 426,854 of NZ_JACHJT010000001.1, forward strand.
TCCCCGCGGGCGAGGTCGCTCGTGTGCAGGTACTTGGCCAGCGCCGTGAGGTCGTCGGAGGTCGGTGGAGCCGCCTCGCCGCGTCCCACGCAGCGGGCCACCCAGGCGGCCTGCCGGATGGTGAGCTCGTTGGCATCGCCCGGCCCCAGCAGGCGCATCGCCTGGCGCAGGGCTTCGGAGGGCAACCGGGACATCGCCATAGTCCCATCATGGCACCCGGGCCCGGCCGCCGCGTGAACGTGTGGTCACAGGGGAATGCCCTACGCGACCAACCGGATCCGCCAATGGAGGCGCCATGCCCACCCGCCCGCGAACCGTGGTCTTCGACGTGGTCGAGACGCTGATGTCGCTGGAGAACCTGCGTCCGCGCCTCGCCGAGGCCGGCCTCGACCCCGGCGTGCTGGAGCACTGGTACGACCGGATGCTCCGCGACGGCATGGCCCTGACCCTCGCCGGCGACTACGAGCCTTTTCCCCGGGTGGCCGGGGCGGCGTTGCGCGCGGTCGCCGGCGGCGACACCGACGATGACGCGGTGGCGCATGTGCTGGCCGGGTTCGGGACGCTCGATGCGCATCCCGATGCCGCGCCCGCAATGCGGGCGCTGGCCGAGGGCGGGGTCGCGATGGTTTGCCTGACCAACGGCGCCGCCGAGACCACCACGGCCTTCCTGGAGCGCAACGGTCTCGACGGGTTCCTCGACCGGGTCATCAGCGTGGCCGACGTGCGGAGCTGGAAACCGCCCGTCCGCGTCTACGACCACGCGCTCGACCAGCTCGGACAGTCCGCCGGCGCCGTCGCCCTGGTCGCGGTGCACGCGTTCGACTGCCACGGCGCCAAGCGGGCCGGCCTCACCACCGGCTGGGCCAGCCGGCGCGAAGGGCGCTACGCCGACATCTTTACCCCCGCTGACGTCGAAGGAAGCGACCTCGCCGAGGTAGCGCGCGGGCTGCTGGCCCTGCCACAGGGCGGCGCCGGGTGACGCGGGAGTGTCCCGACATGCGCCGGACGCGGGCGGGTCGCAGACGAGGTGCGGGCCGCGCCGTGGGGAGCGGCCGGTGGGTGGGCGGCTCCCCGGCGGCCCAGGAAGTCTTTGCGTGTTCGGTGCCGGTGCTGCGCGCGGTGTGCGCCGGACGCGACCGGGCCGGGCACGCGAACGCGTACCCGGCCCGGTGCTGCTGTGCTGTTGCGGTTGCGCCGCTCCTCGTCGGAAGCGGCCCGACCTACACGGTCGACAGCGCCTCGCTGGGCGGCATCCGGGCCGCCCGGCCCGCCGGGTAGGCGCCCGCGACCACTCCCACGACGACGGTCGCGCCGGCCGCCGCCGCGAGCACCCACACGGGCAACGCGAACGACCAACCACTGGCGGCCGCGAAGACCGCGGTCACGACACCGCCCAGAACAGCGCCGCCGATCCCGCCGAGGCCGGCGAGCAGCACCGCTTCCCCGAGGAACTGCCGGCGGACGTGCGCCCGGGTCGCGCCCAGGGCCCGTCGCAGGCCGATCTCGGAGCGGCGTTCGAGCACGGCGATGACCATCGTGTTCGCCACCCCGATCCCACCCACCAGCAGCGCGACGCCGCCGAGTGCCAGCAGGAGCGACGTGAGCGTCTCGTCGGCCGCCGCCTGCGCGGCGAGGGCATCCGACGGTCGGCTGACCTTGACCTCTTGCGGGTCCGACGGGTTGACCGTCGCCGGCAGAAGGGAGCGCACCTTGTCCACGGCCTCCTCGTTGGACCGCTCGTAGATGGTCGTCGGCGTGCCGTCGAAACCCAGCCGGTCCGAGGCGGCCTGCCAGCCGACCATGGCCGAGGAGTCCAGCTCGGGCGCGAGTGGGATCGGATCGAGGATGCCCACGACCGTGAACCACTCGCCACCGAGCCATACCTGGACGCTGCCGTCGGTGTGCGTGATGCCGAGGCGCTCCGCGGCGGTGGACCCGAGCACCACGGTGGGGTACGACGCGAGCGCGTCGTCCAGCCAGCGCCCCGAGCCGACCGTGCCGCCGACGGTGTCGAGCAGGTCGAGCCGGGCGGCGTTCACCGCCAGCGCGTTCGTCTCCTTCTCGTTGATCCTGTCGTTGCGGTAGACCGCCGTGTCCTCGACCGCGCCGACCGCGCTGACGTTGGTCACCGGCTCGATCCGGGAGACCATGTCGACGCTCTCCTCGGGCAGTGTGACCTCCTCGCCGTCGAACGAATCGCCCGGCGTGACCGTGAGCAGGTTGGTTCCCAGGGCCCGAAGTTGTTCGTTGACCTCGGCGCGGCTGCTCGCGGAGATGCCCACAACCGCCACCATCGCGGCGATACCGATGGCGATCCCCAGGGCCGACAGCACGGCCCGCAAGGGGCGCGCCCGCAGCCCTGCTGCCGCGACGCGCACGGTATCCCGGGGACCCAGCCGTGAAGGTGTCGGGTTCGCCCTGTTCATGGCTGCCCCACCCGTTCGTCGGAGGAGATCCGGCCGTCGAGGAGGCGTACCTGGCGCGGCAGTTGGTTGGCGACGTTGTGGTCGTGCGTGATGACCCCGATCGTCGTTCCGGCGCCGTGCAGCTCGCGCAGCAGCTCGATGACGGCGGCGCTGGACGTGGAGTCGAGCGCGCCGGTCGGCTCGTCGGCGAGCAGCAGGGACGGCTCACCCACGAGCGCCCGTGCCACCGCCACGCGCTGCTGCTGGCCACCGGAGAGCTCGTTGGGCCGGTGGTGTGCCCGGTCGGCGAGGCCGACCCTGTCGAGCGTCCGCCGGGCCAGTTCGCGCCGCCGCCCGAGCGGTGCCCCGCTGTAGAGCAGGCCATCGGCCACGCTGTCCAGCGCGGGTACCCCCGGTGGCAGGAAGAACTGCTGGAAGACGAAACCGATCCGGCGGCCGCGCAGTGCCGAGAGCTGGCGGTCGGTCAGCTCGTTGACGTCGTGGCCGTCGATTCGCACCAGCCCGGAGTCGGCCCGGTCGAGCGTGCCCAGGATGTTGAGCATGGTCGACTTGCCCGAGCCGGACGGCCCGACGATGCCCACCATGTCGCCGGAGGTGATGCGCAGGCTCACCCTGTCGAGCGCTCGTACCGGGGGACTGCCCGGGTACACCCGGCTGACGTCCGCGAGCTGGACGACCGGGTACTCCCCGGGTGGTGCGTCCGTGAGGTGCGCCGTCACCGTTCCGCCACCCCCACGACCGTTCCCTCGCCGATTCCGTCACCGGAGACCTCGACCTTTTCCCCTTCGGACAGTCCGGTCTCGACGGGCACGACCGACGTGGTGCCGTCGCCGGCCACGACCTCCAGGCCGTGGCCGCCCTCGCTCAGCGCCAGCAGTGCGGTGACCGGTGCGACCAGGACGTCCTCACTTCGGTCCACCTCGACGACGATGTCGACCGGGGAGCCCAGCAGGGATCCGTCCACCTTCTCGGACAGGGCGACTTCGACCTCGACGGTGGCGTCGTCGGCTTCGGGCTCGTCCCCACCCCCGCCGCCCTGGTCCTGGACGGCGCTCGCCGAGACCACGGTTCCGGTGACCTCGTCGTCCCCGGGAAGCTGGACAGTGACCTCGGTGTCGGTCGCGACCAGATCGCGGTCGGTGGCCTCCATCTCCATGGTGGCCACCGGGTCGGAGCCGGTGACGTCGACCACCTCCGCGCCGGGGCTGACCTGGCCGCCGACATCGGCGTGCGTGGCGTCGACGGTTCCGCTCTCGGGCACGAACACGGCGTCCGACCGCGCCACGGTGCCGGTTTCGTCGAGGTCGGCGTCGGCCTGCCACTCCCGCACCGCGTTCGCGGTCAACCCGGTGTAGTGCCGGTCGACGGTGAAGCCGTCGTAGCCGAGCTCGGCGAGGTTGCGCTCCAGCTGCTTGACGTCGCGCCCGGAGACGCCTGGAGCGAGGTCCCGGTACATCGGGATCTCCCCTACCAGGGAGATCACCGGATTCTCGTCGATCCGGTACAGCTCGTCGCCCCGTCCGACATCGGAGTCCTGCTCGGCCATCCGGGTGATGGTGCCTTGCCGCGGTGCCTTCGCCGTGAACGGGTCACCGCGGCCCAGCGTGCCCGACCATGTTTCGGTCTCCGCGATCGTCCCGCGCGTGATCTCAGCGGTCTCCGGTGGGGCCGCCGGTTCGCCGGCCGCCTCGGCGTCCGAGCCGCCCAGCGGGATCCAGTACCCGGCGGCGACGGCCATCGCGACGGCGACACTCCCCGCGGAGCACAGCGCGACCGTGCGCCAGCGGCGGGGCCGGATGGCCGTGGGCCCGTTCCGCTGTTCGCCCTGCGGTTCGTTCTGCCGCCCGTTCTCCCGCTCGGGCGTCGTCTCCGTCATCGTGCCACCTCCGAACCCCGCCTCTTGGCGCGGCCGTTCACGGGTTCCCCTTCTGGACGTGGACGGGCGCACCGCCGGTCTCGTCGCGGCACTGCTCGCCCGCGTCCTGGAACTCGCTGGAGCTGGGGTCGACGTCCTCGGGCAGGTTGAGAGTCCCGTCCGCCCCCGGGTCCGGCATGTCGATGTCGTTGTCCCGCATGCACTCCGTGAACGCCTGCAGGTTCTCCAGGTCCTCCTCGCTCACCTCGGGCGGCTCGCCACCGTTGGGCAGGTGTTCCTCGCACTCCTCAATCGCCGCCTCGGTGTTGGGGCCCTCGGGGACCCCGCCCGGCGCCCCGCCCCCGGAATTCGACTGCGAGTCCGGCATGTCAACCCCGTTGTCCCGCATGCACTCGGAGAACTCCAGTCGCTGCTCCTCGTCCATGGCGGCGGGCCCCTCTTCGGCCCCGCCGCCCTCAGCGGCGGCGACCGGGTCACCACCGCCTCCTCCGCTGTCGCCGCTCCCCCCGCAGGCGGCCAGCCCCAGCACCAGGAACAGAGCAGGGGCGGCCAGCAGTGGACCGCGCATGAGATCGCCTCCTCGGTCGGTTCGGCCACGACACCGCGTCGTGACTCTCGGTCGATCGGCAGTCAGCATGCGGCAGGCATTGTCAGAAACCTGTTGGAATGTGGTCAGATCCCGCTTCATTTATGGCGGGCCCGCGCGGGGTGGGCCAGACTCGGGGGCATGCCCGCACGCATCCTGATTGCCGAAGACGACCGCAAGCAGGCCGGTCTCATCCGGGGGTTCCTCGAACGCGAGGGGTACACGACGACGATCAGCCACGACGGCCGGTCCGCGGTCGAGGAGGTACGGCGGCAGCGGGTCGACCTTCTGGTGCTCGACCTGATGCTGCCCCGGTTGGACGGCCTGGACGTGTGCCGCGTCGTCCGCTCCGAACAGGACATCCCGGTCATCATGCTCACCGCCCGCAGCAGCGAGGACGACCTGTTGCTGGGGCTCGCTCTGGGGGCCGATGACTACCTCACCAAGCCCTTCAGCCCGCGGGAGCTGGTCGCCCGGGTCCGGACCGTGCTGCGGCGCGCCACCCGCGCCACCTCCGCCGACCAGGAGCAGTACCAGGTCGGCGGGCTCAGCGTCGACCTCGCGCGCCACGAGGCCCGCGTCGACGGTACGCGGGTGGAGACCACCCCGGCGGAGTTCAATCTCCTCTCGTGCCTGGCGGCGGCGCCGGGTCGCGCGTTCCCCCGCCAGTTGCTGCTGGAGCACGCGTCCGGCCTCGGCCGGGACGCCACCGCGCGCACGATCGACTACCACGTGATGAACCTGCGCCGGAAGATCGAGCCGGTTCCCACCCGCCCCCGGTACCTCCTCACCGTGTACGGCGTTGGCTACAAGATGTCCGAGCCCGCCGAGGACGCGGCCGCGGACGGGGACGAGGCGGGCGATGCGGCGTAGCCTGCTGCTCCGGCTGTTGGGGCTCTCCCTGGCCGTGGCCTCCTTCGGGATTGTCGCCACCGCGTTGCTCGCCACCTACAGCACGGGTTCCCAGTTGCGTGATGAGTTGGAGAGCACCCCCTCGCTGCTGGAGACCGACAGCGGAATCCGCAGCACCCTCCTCCGCTACGCACTGGAGAACGACGGGTGGGACGGTGCCGGACCCCTGGTTCGCGACCTGGCCGAGGAGACCGGGCGCCGGATCACCCTCACCACGCCCGATGGCGAGCCGATCATCGACTCGGCCGAGCTGCTCGGCCAGGCGGCCGGCGACCGGCCGGCGAACCCGGCCGCCCGCATCGACGCGGCCGCGCAGAAGGGCACGGGCGAGCTGACCGTCGCCACGCAGCGCTCGGGATCGACGTCGGGGATTTCGGCGAACACAGCCCTGGGCTCCTATAGCTGGCAGATGACCGAGCAGGAGAAGGCCGAACGGCAGGCTCTCGCGGACGAGGCGGTCGAATGCCTCGAACGCGAGGGGATCGACGCCACGATCGACGTGCGCGGCGGGAGCCAACTGCTGTTGAGCACCTCCAGCACCGGGGGAAACGGTGCCGGGCTGCCCGACCCCGAGTCACCCTCCGTTGAGTCCTGCGTTCCCGAGGACCTGAACGCGCCCAGCGTCGCCGCCCGCGACCTCAACGAGCGCACCGTGGAACTGACCACCGCGTGCCTCGATGACGAGGGACTGGCCCACGAGGTCTCGCGGGACTCCCACGGCATGAGTGTGGTGCGGCCTCCCGCGGACGGCAACGGCCAGGACGAGCCCTCGCGTGTGTGGAAGCGCTGCGAGGACACGGCGCGGGCCACGGCGATGGAGCCGTACGTCGCCCCGGCGGCCGACCTGTACCTGGGGTCGAGCGAGCGGTTCGCGCCACTGTCCCCGGAGGGCTGGTCGCGCACCGCGGTGACCACCGCGGTGATCCTGCTCGTCGCGGCCGCCGTCACAGTGCTGGCCGGGCGGCGGCTGCTGCGGCCGATTCTCGCGCTCACCGCCGCCGCCCAGCGTATGGAGTCCGGTGACCGCGAGGCCCGCGTGCCCGTGGCAAGCGGCAACGATGAGGTGGCCCGGCTCGCGGAGGCGTTCAACGCCATGGCCGAGTCGATCGAGAACAGCGACCGGCAAAAGAAGGCCCTGGTCAGTGATGTGGCCCACGAGCTGCGCACGCCGCTGGCGAACGTCCGCGGCTCCCTGGAGGCGGCGGAGGTCGGTGTGCTGCCACTCGACACCGCGCTGGTCCAGTCGCTGTTGGAGGAGTCCACACTCCTGGAACGGCTCGTCTGCGACCTGCAGGATCTCGCCCTCGCTGACGCGGGGATGCTGCGCGTCAACCCGGAGGAGCGAGACGCCGCCGACCTGGCCGGCCAGGCGGTGGCCGCGCACCGCACGCGGGCCGAGACCGCCGAGGTGGACCTGCGCCTCGACGTCCCCGAGACCGCGCCGGTGCACGCCGACCCCGCACGGCTGCGCCAGGCTCTGGGCAACCTGGTGTCCAACGCGGTGACGCACACGCCGCCCGGCGGGTCCGTGGAGGTCGCGGTATGCCACACCGACGAGTGGGCCACGCTCACCGTCACCGACTCCGGCCCGGGCATCGACCCGGAACACCTGCCGCACGTCTTCGACCGGTTCTACCGCGCCGACCCCTCGCGCAGCCGCAGCACCGGCGGAAGCGGGCTCGGCCTGGCCATCACCAAGCACCTGGTCGAGGCGCACGGCGGCACCGTCGACGCCACCAGTACCCCGGGCGAGGGCTCGGTGTTCCGCATCCGCCTGCCGAGAGCAGAACCGGAGTGAGAGGCGGGCACGGTTGGGCCGCCGGCGCCCAACCGGCCGCGGCGCCCGACGGTGGCTACTCCCGCCGTGGGCTGCCCGAGGTAATGACAACCAGAGAGAGGACGATTCCGCCGAGCGCGAGCCCCGCCGCGCTGTAGAACGCGAGCTGGAATCCCTCGGTGAGGGCCGCCGCGCTTTCGGAAGAAGGCGCGCCGGGAGCACGGTCGTGGGCGACGTCGACCCGGGCGAAGGCGAGGGTGGAGAGCACCGCGATGCCGAGCGCACCCCCCATCTGCTGGGTAGTGCTGACCAGGCCGGAGGCGAGCCCCGACTCGCCCTCCCCGCTGAGGGCGTGCATGATTGTGCTGACAACGCTGACCAAGGTCGTCCCGAGCCCCGCCCCGGCGATCAGGGCCAACCAGAGCAGGTCGGGAAAGTAGCTGCTGCGGACATCGACCTGCGCGAACCACACCAGCGCCCCAGCGACCAGGGTGAATCCCAGGACCAGCAGCGGCTGGGCCCGAACCGGCTGACCAGGCGAGAGGCCAGGCCTACCGCGACCAGGAGCACCGTGAGGCCCATCGGTACGTAGGCCAGGCCGGTCTCGAACGCGCTGTAGACGAGAACCCGCTGCATGTACATCGTGAGGAAGAAGAACAAGGAGAGCATCGCGCTGGACAGCAGAATCCCGCAGAGCACACCGCCGTTCACGTTGCGCAGGCGAAACACGGCGAGCGGTAGGAGCGGCGCCCGGTGGCGCGCCTCGATGATGACGAAGAGGGTGAGTAGCGCGGCCGCCCCCGCTAGGCAGGCCAGGGTGACGGGCGCACCCCACCCCACGTTCTCGGTGCGCACGACCGCGAAGATGAACAGCCCCAGTCCGGTCGTGACGGTGATCGCCCCGAGCGGGTCGAGTGCGGTCCGCTGGGCCGCGGACCCGGGCGGCACTGGATCTGCTCGGCACCGAGGCCGCCCACGACGAACCCGGCCAGGACGCCGCCCTGCACCGGCTGTTGGACTTCGTGCTGGTGCTGGCCTTGCGGGCCTGGTGCGCCAGGCAAGAGGAGACGCTGCCCGCCTGGTGCCGGGCGCTGGCCGATCCCGTGATTGGCGACGCACTGTACCTCATGCACAACGACCCTGCCCACCGGTGGACCATCGCAGCGCTGGCCGCCAAGGTCGGGATGTCCCGCGCCGCCTTCGCCGTACGCTTCACCAACGTCGTCGGGGAACCTCCGCTCACCTACCTCACCAGATGGCCGCTGACCTGCTTCGGGACACCGAGGCAACCGTCGCCACCGTGGCCCGCCAGGTCGGCTACGAGGACGCCTTCGCCTTCAGCGTGGCGTTCAAACGCGTCCGCGGCCGCAGTCCTTCGACGTGGCGGCGCGCAGCCGGATCCGCGCGTTGAACACGGCCAATCTCGGGCCCCGCGCCACGCCCCGTCCCGGCGGCCGTTTCCGCCCTCCGGGCCTGTTGTGCTCACCCCCAACGAAGGGCTGGGCAACGCTGACGTCGCGCACATTTCGGCAGCCGGGGCGGGGTGCATACGCTCGGTGAACAGGCGTGCCCCTTCGACGCCTGACCATCGGCGACCTGGAGGCGTGATGTCATCAGCCAACCATCAGGAGGCGGGTCCGCTCTCTCCGGTGATGCACGAACTGTCCCGCATCACCGGTGCCGTGGAGTCCGAACGTGCCGAGCGGGATCGGGCGACCATCGAGGCGCTGCGCAAGGAGGTCACCGAGCTGCGGGCCACGGTCGCCCAGTTGCGTGCGTCGCGCCCGCCGGCCGCACGGCCCCCGCGTCCGGTGCCCTCCGGGACGTTCATCCCTGAAGGCTTCTCCCAGGAGCTCCCGCAGGCGCGTTCGCACGCCGACGCGTAACGCCGGCGGCGTCAGGAACCGGCCACGATGGCGCGCACCGTCGCGACCGGGTTGGCCGTGGGCGCCAGCACCACACCGTTGACCAGACCGCGGATCCGGGACACCAGGTCGAGAGTCAGCTCCAGGCCCACCCCGTGCGCGTGGTCCCCGGCGTTGTAGAGCGCGTCGAGCGTGCGGCGCGGGATCCGGACGTCGGGGACCTCGTGTGCGAGCAGTTCGGCCTCCGCGAAGGAGGTCAGCGGCTGCACGGCGGCCAGCACCGACACGTTGTCGGTGGAGATGAGCTCAAGGAGGCGCTCCAGGTCGGCCGGGTCGAACACGGGGCGGGTGACGAGGAAGCGGGCGCCGGCATCGATCTTCCAGGTGGCCCTGGCCGCCTCCCGGGTGGGCTCGCGGCTGCCCGGGTTGATCCGGGCACCGATCTCGAACTCGGTCTTCGCGGGCAGTTGGAATCCGGAGTAGTCCTCGCCGTTGTTCAGGCCGGCGAGCAGCTCGATGAGGCCGTAGGAGTCGACGTCCCAGATGCCGTCGACGTGCGGGTAGTCGCCGAGCAGCGGCGGGTTTCCGGTCTCGCAGATGATCCGGCGCAGGCCGAGCGTGTGCGCGCCCAGCAGGTCGGCCTGCAGCGCCATGATGGTCCGGTCCCAGGTGGTGACACTGGCCAGAGTCTCGATGCCGAGCCTCTGGTGCAGGTGCAGAGCGAGGTTGACCGGGTTCACCTGCGCTCGGGCGTTGCGGGAACCAACCACCGACACCTGCCCGATCCCGGCGTCCCGCAGTTGGCGTGCGATGTCCAGCGACTCCTCGACCCCGCCCGCTGGCGAGGGGGCCAGCTCGACCATGAACTCGTCGGGCCCGGTGATAGGAGCCGGGCCGTCCGCGGCGGTCGAGGGCCGCGCGCTCGCGCGCGGGGTCGCCACCAGCTCCGGGCCGCTCCGCCGCCGGTACTCCTCGGCGGCCTGCACGATGGCGGCCAACTGGGTCGGCGTGGTGCCGCAGCAGCCACCGACCAGCCGCGCGCCGGAGTCGAGCAGCTCCCGGACATAACGGAGGAAGTACTCCGAGTCGATGTCGTACTCGAAGCGCGCCGGGGCGACCCTGCGGGGCAGTCCCGCGTTGGGTTGCACGGTCAGCGGGCGGTCGGTGTGCTCGCGGAGCGCGCGCAGCACGGCGAGCGAGCCCTGCGGGCCGAGCGTGCAGTTGAACCCCAGCGCCTCGATCGGGGCGCCGGCGAGTGCGGTGACGACGTCGCGCGGGGTGTGCCCGCTGAGCGTGCGGGTGTCGCTGCCGAAGGTGGCCTGCGCGACGACCGGCACGGCGGCCTGCTCCGTCGCGATCTCGACCGCCTCGACCAGCTCGTCAAGGTAGCCGAAGGTCTCCAGCAGGACGAGGTCCACGCCGGCCCCGGCCAGCGCGGTGGCCTGCTCACGCAGTGCGTCGCGGCGCTGTGCGGCGCTGGTCCGGCGCCGCTGGTGCACGTTCACGGCCGGCGCCACCGATCCGGCGACCAGCACTGACCGGCCGGCCTGTGCGGCCTCCCGGGCCAGACGCACGCCGGCGCGGTTGATCTCCTCGACCTGGTCGCCGTACCCGTACGCGGACAGCCGGAGCCGGCTCGCCCCGAAGGTGTTCGTCTGGATGACGTCGACCCCGGCGTCGACGTAACTGTTGTGGATGGTGCCCACCAGTGCGGCGTTGGTCAGGTTGAGCGCCGGGAGCGCCTGGTCCAGCGAGTTGCCGGCGGCGTGCAGCATCGTGCCCATCGCGCCGTCGCAGACGAGGATCCCGTTTTGCAGGGTCTGGCCAAGGTTCATCAACGACTCCCGAGTCCGGTGAGGATCTCCACGGCGACCTCGGCCATCAGCCGATCACGGTGCACGTTGAAGGAGAGCCCGGTGATCTCCTCGACGCGTCGGATCCGGTAGCTCACCGTGTTGGGGTGCACGTGTAACCGCTCGGCTGTGCGGCGCGGGCTGCTGCCCTCATTGAAGTAGACCGACAGCGTGTCCAGGTACTCGACACCGGTGGCCTGCTGCTCCCTGGTCAGGCTGCCGATCACCTCGTCGGCGAACGCGCGCAGGTCGGCGACGTCGGGAACGCGCAGCAGGAGCCGGTGGATGCCGAGTTCGGCGAAAGCGGTGACACCGCCCGAGTCGCCCATCCGCAACGTGGCGGCGAGGGCGCGGCTGGCCTCGGCGTAGGAGCGGGCGATGTCGGCCGCGGTGCGGCACGGGCTGCCCACCCCGACCGCGGCCGCGCCGATGCGGCGCCCGATCGCGTCGACGCACGACTTGGCCAGCGTACGGATCTCGGCCAGGCCGTCGCCGTTCCGGTCGTCCGCTGGCACTATGGCCACGACCTCCCCCGGCCGGCTGGCCACGATGGCGCTCGGAGCGAGACGGGAGACGAGCGGCTCGACGCCGGCGATCCCGGCCCCCGAGTCAGCGCGGGCCAGGGCGACGGCCAGCACGTAGTACGCGCGGGTCGGGTCGTAGCCGAGGTGCCGCGCCCACCGGTCGACCTCGCCGTCCTCGCGATCGCGGGCGTGCAGCAGGCCTTCGAAGAGCTCCTGCCGGGCCCGCCCGGCCGCCGCGGCCACGACCACGTCCCGGCCGAGCATCACCCCGCAGACCATGGCGGCGTGCTCGGTGACGAGTAGCCGCATGTCCTCGGTAGAGCCGTGCTCGCGGCCGCCCACCGCGAGCAGGTAGCCGGCGACGTCCTCCCCCACCGAGACCGGGGCGACGATCACCGACGCCTCGTCGTCGGTCAGCACCGGGACCGTGAGTGGCCGGCGGTTGCGGGCCGCCGCGGCGAGCACGGTGTGCGGCCCGGAGCCGCCGGCGTGCTCCCGCAGCTTGCCGAGGACGGTGGCCGGATCGTCGATTCCGGCGTAGGCAAGCACCTCAAGTGTGCGGTCGAGCAGGGCGACCTGCGCCTCCACGCCCTCGGAGAGGAACCGCACGACCATCGCGAGGTTGGTGTCCTGGGATGCCATCGCGGAAAGCTGGCCGCACATGGCGACGATCCGCCGCAGGAACAGGGCCTCGTCGGCGGGGTCGCCTTTCCGGGGGAGCTCTCGGCCGGGCGTGCGCGGGGGGTACCCGGCCGCGTCCGTCGCTGGCTCGGGAGCCGTGCTCATGCCCGAACCCTAGAGCCGCGGATCCCGTGCGAGCAATGGCCGCACCGGTGTCCGTGAAACGGGATTGTTTATTTTGTGGCAGAACACAAAATGAGTGCCATTTTTCTTGTTCTCGCTCCCAGGAATGGGTGTCCGGAGTCGCGGTGGCTGACCCAAACCCCCGAGTTACGGCGATCACTGCGCGTAAGGAGGGTTGATGTATCGTTGTGCGCGGCCACAAAAAACCAGCGTACACGTTGCCGTGAAAGCCGAAGACATTGCCGTTTCTCCGCTGCGATACTTCGAGTGTTCGGCGGTTCGCGAGCAGGAGACAAATGGACGGAATGGCCCCCAACGCTTTGTTCGAATTTTGTGAGCGAGCCGAGAATTGCCGACCGAATTCGCTAGAGGCGGGCACCGAGTAGTCCGGCTCACCAGGAGACCGGGAGAACGATCGTGACCAGCACAGCTCAGCCGGGCAGCCCGTGGCCCAGGCCGTCGCGCCCGCGGCTCCCCGCCCGCGCGGCCTACGCGCTGCACACCCTCCTCGCGGCGAACGCGGTCTACCGCCGCCTCGCCAGCTACCTCGAACGCCGCCCGACGCTGTACCGCTGGTTCACCGCGGGCGAGCGGGCCGGCAAGGAAGCGCTGTTCGGCTGCCGCATGTGCGGCCAATGCGCGCTGCCGGCCACCGCCTACACATGCCCGATGACCTGCCCGAAACAGCTTCGCAACGGGCCGTGCGGCGGCGTGTCGCCAGCGGGGCGATGCGAGGTGTACCCCGAAATGTCCTGCGTGTGGGTGACCGCGTTCGACCGCGCCGAGCGAACCGGCCACAGCGGCGACCTCGACCTGCTGCAGCGCCCGCTCGACAACCGGGAGTGGGGCCGCAGCTCATGGGTGAACTACTGGCAGGGGCGCGACGAAAACCTGTGGACGGGGGCCACCGGCGACAACCCGCACCCCTCGCTGAGCCCCGTGTCTGGGCCGGCGCAGTGGTGAGCCTTCCAGACGGCGGTGCGGCCGGGCTGCGGGGGACCCTGGCCGCGGGGCACTTCGCGGTCACCGCGGAGGTCGAGCCGCCGCGCGATTGCGACCCCGAGGCCATAGGGCGCAGCGCCGCACTGCTGCGGGACTGGGTCGACGCGGTCAACATCACCGACAACCAGGGTTCTCGGGTCCGCATGTCGAGCCTGGCCGCGAGCCTGCTGGCGCTGCGCGCCGGCCTCGAACCGGTGATGCAGCTCAGCTGCCGCGACCGCAACCGCCTCGCCCTGCAGTCCGACCTGCTGGGGGCCGGGGCGCTGGGCGTTCCCAACGTGCTGATGCTGACCGGTGACCACCCGCGGTTCGGCGACCACCCCGAGGGCAAACCGGTGTTCGACCTCGACGGAGTGCAGCTCGTCTGGGCGGCGCGCACCCTGCGGGACGACGGCGCTCTCATGTCCGGCGGGAAGATCGCCACCCCGCCCGCGTGGTCCATCGGCACAGTGGAGAACCCGTTCGCGCCTCCCGCCGGCTTCCGGGCCCGGCGGCTCGCCAAGAAGGTCGCCGCGGGGGCGGATTTCGCCCAGACCCAGTTCGTGTTCGACATCGAGGCGTTCGAGCGGTGGATGGCCGGTCTGCGCGAGCTCGGGGTCACAGAACACTGCGCCGTCATCGCCGGCGTCGGCCCGATCCGCTCGCTGCGCGCGCTGGAGTTCATGCGCAGTGGCGTACCGGGGGTCGTCATCCCCGGCCACGTCGAGCGGCGGCTGCGCGCGGTGCCCGCTGACCGCGTGGCCGACACGGGCATCGACCTGTGTGTCGAGACGATCCAGCGCCTCACCGCGATCCCCGGTGTCGCGGGCGTGCACGTAATGGCATTCGGCCAGGAGCGCCGGGTGCCCGAGATCCTCCAGCGGGCCGGCGTGGGACCCGCGACCCGCACCAAGGCCGCCAGCACCACCCCCGAGGGAGGCAACCACCATGATCGTTGACTTTCGGCCGCACACCCGCCTGGTGGGCGAGACCCCGATCGACCTCACGAGCTCGGTGGCACCCGTAGTGCAGGCGCTCACCGAGGACGCCGCCGACCTGGACCGGCTGCGGCTGGTCTGCGACTGGGTCCAGTACCGCGAGAACTTCCGCGACGTGGTGGAGCTCCGGCCCATCCTGTCCCGCCGGCACGCCACCGCCCGCGATCCGGTACCCGCCCCCGGCACCGCCCGTGAGAACCACGACGACCAGGTGGAGATCGCCGTGGACCTCCGGCGCAGCTCGGGCCTGCCGCTGCGCGAGGTCACCGCCGGCCGGCTGCGGGAGGACGCCGGGCACCTCGTGTTCCTGGAGGACTGGTGCCCCGGGCGGGAGAGCTGCGTCTGGGAGTTCAACGCGCTGTACTGGTCCGCTCTGCGGAGCTGGGAGGCGGCCTCCGGCCGCGGGTACGAGCAGGCGCTACCCGGTGGGGAGAGCGACGCCCGGAACCGCGACGCGGCCGCGGATCTCATTCGCGAGCTGTTCACGGTGTGGGACGGGCTGGCCGCCTCCGGCGGTTTGCCCGAGGAGCTGTACGTGGTGGAGCTCGGGGTGGGCAACGGCAACCAGGCCCGGGTGTTCCTCGACGTCTTCCGCGAGATCGACCGGGAGCGAGGCCGCGACTACTACCGGCGGCTGCGCTACCTCATGTGCGACTACTCGCGGAACGTGCTCGACACAGCCAGGGAAAACGTCGCCGACCACGCCGCACGGGTAAGCGTGTTCGCGATGGAGGCCACCCGGCCCAGCGCCTCGCTGGGCTTCCTGCGGGACAAGGCGTTCCTGGTCTACCTCTCCAACGTCTACGACAACCTGCCCACCGACGAGATCGCGCACATCGGCGGCCGTACCTACCGGGTGGAGACCCGCGCCTACCTCCCGACGGCGGAGGCCGCGGACCTCGCCGAGTCGGTGGCGGCGAGCCCGGAGGAGCTGCCCGGCCTGGTGCGCGAGCTGCTGCGGCTCGGCCCGTCCCTCCTGTCGGAAGCCGCGCCGGCGCATTTCGCCGATACCTGGGCCGCGGTGGAGTTCTGGCGGCGGACCTGGTCCCTGGTGCGGCTCAAAGAGCGCTACGTTCCGCTCGGCGGACTCGGCCGCTACCCGCTCGCGCCCTCGGTCAGCGGCGACGCGCTGCGGCCCCTGCTGGAGCCGGGGGCGGATGTCCGGATGCACGTGAGCAACGATGCGCTGGCCAGCTTCACCGACACCCTCGGCCTACTGCACCCCTTCGGCACGCTGGTCTGCCACGACCTGTTCGTGACCGACGTGCAGGAGTACCGGACGAGCTTCCGGGGGCCGGGCAAGTACGACGGATCGGTGGTGAACTGGGTGAACGGGCCGCTGCTCGCGCAGGTCGGCCACCGCAAGGGCTTCGACGTGGGTTTCGCTCCGTTCCGCCACCG
The DNA here is from genome assembly GCF_014203805.1 of Lipingzhangella halophila. Lineage (GTDB taxonomy): Bacteria > Actinomycetota > Actinomycetes > Streptosporangiales > Streptosporangiaceae > Lipingzhangella > Lipingzhangella halophila. The sequence goes on from NZ_JACHJT010000001.1 coordinate 442,857, forward strand.
CAGCGGCACCAACATCGTCACGATGACCGCACGGGCGCGGGACTGACGCGGGGACGCGCCCGGCCGCATCCGTGCGACTGGAGGCGCCCCACTCCGGCGTATCCCGGTTGTCCCCGCACCCGCGACCACCGGCGGTAGCGGTCAGACGTCAGCGGGCGCGGGCGTGGGCGTGCGCCGCGCGCCCGCTGACCAGGAGGCCGGCGGTCACCGGCCGGCGCGCAGCCGGGCGAGCCAGCCGCGGAGGCCGCGGGCGGGCGCGGCGGCCGGCCCCTCCCGTTCACGCTGTTCCAGGAGGTGCGGAGCGTGGGTGCGCGCGGCGTCGAGAACCGCGGCGACGCTCGGGTTCACCATCGTCTGCGAGCCCACGACCACGGTCGGAACGGTCTCGTCGCCACCGGTGGCGACGCGGACCCGGGCCGCGGCGGATTCGTCGCTCCAGATGTTGACCTGGTGAAACGGCACCCGCTCTTTTCGGAGGTTCCTGCGCAACGCGAAGCAGAACGGGCAGCCCGGGCGCCAGTAGAAGATCACGCTGTCGGCCGGTTCCTCGCTCACGCCGTACCTCCTTGCCCTCTCTGCCAGTTCCCCTCATTGTCTGCCCGGTGCCGGGGGCGGCGCGAGGGTGTGTCCGCTGGCTGGCACATCGCCGCGGCCGGCGGAGCGGCCATCCGGGTCGGCGCGCGACACGCCCTTGGGGACTCGGGCGCGGCCGGCACGGTGCGTAGCATCAGAGCCCCTGGCAAGGGGTAGGGGCTGTCCGGGCACTGACACTTCGCCGCACGTGGACCCGGCGGCGGTGGTGTGGTCCTCGTGCGGTCGAACTCCAACGAGGCGGGAGGGCTGAGATGCCGTCCGACGAAGTCGATGTCGTGGTGGTCGGGATGGGACCCGGGGGCGAGGCAGCCGGGTCCCGCCTCGCCGAGGCCGGATTGAGCGTGCTGGGTGTCGAGGGACGCCTGGTCGGGGGCGAGTGCCCCTACTACGCGTGCATCCCGACCAAGATGATGGTCCGCGGCGCCGACGCGCTCGCCGAGGCCCGGCGGGTCCCGCGGCTCGCGGGGACGACCGAGGTGCGCCCCGACTGGACGCCGGTCGCGGACCGGATCCGCGACGAGGCCACCACCGACTGGGACGACCAGATCGCGGTCCAGCGGTTCGAGGACTCCGGTGGGCGCTTCGTCCGGGGGTTCGGCCGCATCACCGGCCCCGGCGAGGTGGCCGTCGCTGTGTCCGCGTCGCCGCCGCACGATGAGGGCTACCACGTCTACCGGGCGCGCCGCGGGATCGTGCTCAACCCCGGCACCGAGCCCGCCATCCCCCCGATCGAAGGGCTGGCGGGGACCCCCTTCTGGACCAACCGGACCGCCGTCAAGGCGCGTACGGTCCCTCGCTCGCTGATCGTGCTCGGCGGAGGGCCGGTCGGGCTTGAGTTCGCCCAGGTGTTCGCGCGTTTCGGCGCCGACACCGCACTGGTGGAGGCAGCGCCGCGGCTGCTGCAGCACAGTGAGCCCGCCGCCTCCGAGTGCATCGGCGAGGTGTTCAAGAACGAGGGAATCGCCGTGCACACCGGCACTACCGCCCGCCGCGTCCGGTACCAGGACGGCCAGTTCTCCCTGGAGCTCAGCTCGGGCGCGACGCTGTCGGCGGAGCACCTGCTCGTGGCCACGGGGCGGCGCAGCGACCTCGCCGCGCTCGGGGTGGGCACCGTCGGGCTCGACGAAACCGCCCGCAGTATCGACGTGGACGAGCGTATGCGCGCCACTGACGGGGTGTGGGCCATCGGCGACGTCACCGGGAAGGGCGCGTTCACCCACACCTCGGTGTACCAGGCGGCCATCGCCGCGGCCGACATCCTTGGTGAGGACGGCGGCACCGCCGACTACCGCGCCGAGCCGGCGGTGACCTTCACCGACCCCGAGGTCGCCGAGTGCGGCCTCACCGAGGCCCGGGCACGGGAACGGGGGTTGGCGGTCCAGACGGGGAGCGCCGCGGTCCCGTCGTCGGCGCGCGGCTGGATCCACAAGGCCGGCAATGACGGGTTGATCACGCTTGTGGCCGACACCGACCGCGGCATCCTCGTCGGCGCGACGGTTGTCGCCCCATCGGGAGGCGAGGTGCTCGGAGCCCTCGCGGTGGCCATCCACGCCGAGGTGCCGCTGGCCCGGCTGCGCGGCATGATGTTCGCCTACCCGACCTTCCACCGGGCCATCGGGGACGCCCTGGGCGCCCTGCCCGACCAGTGAGAGGCCTAGTAGTACTTCGTTGGGTTGCCGAGTTCGGGCGGTGGCACCGGGGGAGCCGCCTCGTCAACCGCTGACCAGTCCGGCCGCCATTCGGTGGGGCCCGGACCTCGGTGCTTCTACCGACCTCCGTCCGCGTTCTCGGTCCAGCGGCGGGTGAGGCCGGCGAGGCGCCAGGCCAGGCGGTTCCGGACTCCGGGGACCCTGCCGAGCAGCCCGAGGACGGTGTTGCGCAACGGACGGCGCGCGCGGCCGAGGGTGGCGATCCGGGTGAGCCGGCTGGCGAGCGCGACGACCTCCTGGGCGACCGGCCTGCGGGAGGCGGCCCAGGTGTCGAGGAGGTCGGGCGAACCGCCGTCCAGGACCCGGCCGAGTGTCTGGGACATCGAGACGGCGTCCTCGATGCCGAGGTTCATGCCCTGGCCGCCGGCCGGGGAGTGGACGTGCGCGGCGTCCCCGGCCAGCAGGACGCGTCCCGAGCGGAACGTGTCGGCGATGCGATGGTGCACCCGGAAACGCGAGCCCCAGACCACCTCGTCGACGACCGCCGGGGCGGCCTCGGGGCCTCGTGCGTCCAGCAGACCCTGGGCGAACGCGGCATCGGGGTGTTGGGGCGCCTCGTCGACCGTGGCCACGATGCGGTGCCGGCCGTCGGGCAACGGGGCGACGACGACGAGTCCGGCGGGGGAGAAGTACAGGATGACCTCGTTCTGCGGGACACCGCCGGAGAGACGCACGTCGGCAAGGGTGAAGGACTCGGCGTAGGTGCCACCCTCGAAGCCGATCCCCGTTTGCTCCCGCACGGTGCTGTGCATGCCGTCGGCCCCGACCACGTAGCTGGCGCGGACGCGTTCACCGCCCTCGACCGTGGCGGTGACGCCGTCTCCGTCTTGTTCGAGCGTGGTGAGCGTGTAGGGACGCAGCACCGTACCGCCGAGCTCCTTGAGCCGGTCCAGCAGGATCGCCTCGGTGTCGGCCTGGGAGATCATCAGTGTGTAGGGGTACTTGGTCGGCAGCTCGGAGAACTCGACGGGGATCAGTATCCGGTCGCGGTCGCGGATGGTGAACCGCGACGTGTGGACACCGCGCGCGACCATTGGCGCGGAGACGCCGTAGGGATCGAGTATCTCGAGGGTGTGCGCGTGCACCACGGCCGCCCGGGAGGTGTTGGCGCCCGCCGCCTGGTTGTCGATGACGGTGACGTCGCGGCCTTGCTGGGTGAGTGCGACCGCGGTGCTGAGCCCGATCGGGCCCGCGCCAACGATCAGCACCTCTGTGGTGGTGGGGAGCATCGTCTTCTCCTGCCAGCGAACTTATACCAACATTTGTTGACTTAACGGTACGCCGCCGGAGCGCGTTTGCCAACAGGTGTTGGCCAACAAATGCTGGTCGCTGCCCGCTGGCGTCCGCCACGCCGTGGAACGCGGTGAACCGGAACGGCGCCGCTGGGGTGCGGGGAGCCACGGTCCGCGCCGTTGCGCGGGCACCGCCGGTGCGGGCCATGGCTCTCTTCGAGGGGCGTGGGGCCGGGGTTCCGCCCTACCCGGCCGGCTGCTCGGCCGGCTCGGCCGTGTCGTCGGGCCGCGGGTCGTCGCTGGCTCCGCTCTGCCGCAGGAGCACGATCGCGAGTACGCCGAACACCGCTGCGGCGCCCGCACCCAGGCCGGCGGCCGCCCCCATGCCCTGGGTGAAGGCCTCGCGTGCCGGTTCGAGAAGCTGGGCGGCCATGCTGGCCGGAAGTCCTTCGGCAGCGGCGGACGCCCCGGCCAGGGTGTCGCGAGCTGCGGTTTCCGCGTCGGCGGGGATGCCGCCGGGCAGGGAGATGGCACCGCGGTAGACCGCGGTGGTGATGCTGCCCAGCAGCGCCACCCCCAGCGCCATGCCGAGTTCCCCGCTGGTCTCCGACACCGCCGCGGCCGAGCCGGCCTTCTCCTTGGGGGCTGACCCGACGATGACGCCGGCGAGCAGCGCCGCGCCGGGGCCCAGACCCGCCGCGACGATGGTCTGCCCGACCACCGCGACCACCGGCCCGCCGTCCGGGCTCGCCTGTGTCAGCAGCCCGAATCCGGCGGCCGCGATCACCATGCCGCTCCCGATCACGGTTCCGCGCCCGATGCGCTGCGCGATCGCGGGAGCGAGCAGTGTGACGGTGATCATCGCGACCGATGGGGGAACCAGCCACAGCCCGGCCTCCAGTGGAGACAGCCCGTTGACGAGTTGCAGGTACTGCGAGATGAGCATGAACATGCCGCCCATGGCCAGGGTCGAGACCATCATGACCCCCAGCGCCGTGCTGAAGGCGCGGTTGCGGAACAGGCGCAGGTCCAGAAGGGGATCGGTCAGCCTGAGCTGCCGGCGCACGAAACCCGCGCCGGCAGCGGCACCGAGCACGATCGCCACGAACGGCGCGGCGGCCGGGTCGCCCTTGGCCAGCTCCTTGAGGCCGTACACGATCGGCAGGATCGTTGCCAGCGACAGCGCCACACTGAACAGGTCGAGACGCCCCGCGTTCGGGTTGCGGTACTCCGGAAGCAGCAGCGGCGCGGCCACGAGCAGCAGCGCCATTACCGGCACGCCGAGTAGGAACACCGACCCCCACCAGAACCACTGCAGCAGCAGCCCGCCGACGACCGGGCCGACCGCAGCGCCGCCCGTGAAGCAGCTCATCCACACCGCGATCGCCACCGCTCGCTGCTTGGGGTGGGCGAACATGGTGCTGATCAGTGCCAGCGTGGAGGGCATCAGGGTCGCGCCGGCGAGTCCCAGCGCGGTACGCGCCGCGATCAGCATTCCGGCGCCGGTGGAGAAGGCGGCGAGGACCGACGCTACCCCGAACGCCGCCGCGCCGATCAGCAGCAGCCGCCGGCGGCCGATCCGGTCGCCGAGGGTCCCCATGGTGATCAGGAACCCGGCGATCATGAACGCGTAGATGTCCATGATCCACAGCAGTTGGCTGCTGCTCGGCGCGAGATCGGCGGCCAGGTGCGGCACCGCCAGGTAGAGCACGCTCATGTCCACCGAAAGCAGCAGGGTGGGCAGCGCAAGGACCGCCAGCCCCAGCCACTCCCGCTGTCCGGCACGGGGAACGGATTCGGTCGTGGACGTGTCGGTCATCGCAAACCTCGTCTCAGTAGCTGCCGCCAACGGTCACGGGCGACGTGTCAGCCGCGACCCTGCTTGAGCGCCCGAGCGGTGGCGGTGGCGCGGGTGGCCTGGTAGCGAATGATGTTCAGGTGCACTTCGGAGGGGGCCCCGGCGCTGCCGATATGCGAGGTGCCGTACGGGTTGCCCAGCTCGAACTGGATGGGGTCGGTGTAGCCGGGAGGCACGATGACGCCGCCCCAGTGGTAGACGACGTTGTACAGCGAGAGCAGGGTGCTCTCCTGGCCACCGTGGTTGTTGTACGTCGAGGTGAACGCGGAGTAGACCTTGTCGGCGAGCAGGCCCTGCGACCAGATCCCGCTGGTGGTGTCGATGAACTGCTTGAGCTGGCTGGCCATGGCGCCGTAACGCGTCGGCGTGCCGAAGAGCACCACATCAGCCCAGGTCAGATCGTCGTGGCTGGCCTCGGGGATGTTCCGGGTGGCCTCGGCGTGCGCCGCCCATGCGGGCTGGCCCGCGATCACGTCGTCCGGTACCAGTTCCGCGGCGCGGCGCAGCCGCACCTCGGCGCCGGCCTTCTCCGCCCCCTCAACGGCCCCCTCGGCCAGCGCGTGCACGTTGCCCGTGGAGCTGTAGTAGATGACCGAGACATTGACCGTGCGATTCATCGGGCCCCTCCCTTTCCTGGTGAGCGTCGGAGTACATCGACGCTAGAGCGCGGCGGGGCAGGGGCGAATCCGTCGCGTGACGGTACTTGGCCCGGCCGGGGCCGCCGCATGCGCGGCCAGCTCCGGACAAACCGGAGAAACGCCGCCGCCTGTATCGTTCGGACCAAGAGGTGCGAGCGCATTCGGCAACCGTGGACCGAGAGGGCCTGGCGATGATCCGTGTGATGGCGGCCGGAGGACGCGGCCGGCTCGCCCGCACGTTCGGGCGCACAACCGTCGTCCCGCCCCGCACGGCATTCTTTCGGTCGCTGCCCGCGCCGGCACGCGGATTCTCGGGGGTCCATACGGCGAGCCGGCCCCCGCGGCCGCCCCGGATGAGCGCCATCACCGCGATGGCCGGGGCGTTCGCGAAGCGCGGGGATTGCCTTTCCCCGCCTATGGCTGGGGGGCCGAATGGTGCTGCACGGGCGCGAGATGGAGCTGGAGACGGTCGCGAACCTGGTCCAGAAGGCGCGTGGCGGCGGTAGCGGCGCCCTGGTGCTGCGCGGCGAGCCCGGTGCCGGCAAGACCGCGCTTCTCGACCACATCGCCGCTACGGTCACCGATATCCGGGTGCTGCGCTGTACCGGGATCGAGTCCGAGGCGGAGTTGCCCTTCGCCGCGCTCCACCTGATGCTGCGCTCCTACACCGACCGGATCGACGAGCTGCCCGCTCCTCAGGCGGTGGCGCTGCGCGGAGCCTTCGGTCTTGCCGAGCCCGTCACCCCGGACCCGTTCCTCGCCGGGCTGGGCATCCTCACGCTGCTGTCCGCGATCGCCGAGGACGGACCGGTGCTGTGTCTGGTCGACGACGCGCAATGGCTCGACCAGGCGTCCCGCGATGCCCTGGCGTTCGCCGGGCGGCGGTTGCACGCCGAGGGCGTCGCCTTCGTCCTCGCGGCGGAGGAGGACGGCGAGGCGGGACCGGCCTGGAGTATGCCCGAGCTACCGTTGGCGCCCCTGGACCGCCAGGCCGCGGCCGACCTGCTGGCCGAGTACGCCAGCGACCTCGCCCCGGCGATGCGCGACCGCATCGTCGCCGAAGGCCGCGGGAACCCGCTTGCGCTGATCGAGCTGCCGGCCAGCCTGAGCGCGGCGCAGCGAGCCGGCGAGCTCCCACCCGCTCTGCCGAACTTCGGCGCCCGGTCAGCCACCAGCCAGGTCGAGCAGGGCTTTCGGACCAGGATCGCCGGGCTGCCGCGGTCGGCACGGACCGCCGTTCTGGTGGCCGCGGCCGACGACTCCGGCGACCTCAGCGTCGTACTGCGGGCCGCGGAGAGCATGGGAGCCCGCCTTGGCGCGCTTGAGGTGGCGGAGCGGGCGCGGCTGATCGAGATGGACCACGACAGTGTCGCCTTCCGGCACCCGCTGATCCGCACGGCCGCCTACCAGCACGCGCCCGTCTCCCTGCGGTTCGCCGCGCACCGCGCCATCGCCGACGTTCTGGGTGGCCAAGGGGACGACGACCGGCGCGCATGGCACCTGGCGGCCGCCGCCACGGCACCGCAGGACGAGGTCGCCGAGCGGCTTGCCGGTGTGGCCAAGCGCGCCGAGGAGCGGGGCGGCCACGCCGCGGCCGCGGCCGCCTACGAACGTTCCGCCGAGCTGGCCTCGGACGGGGCCGTCCGCGCCCGCCGCCTGATGGCGGCCGCGGGCGCGGCCCGCCAGGTCGGGCATCTGAAATGGGCCGGGCTCCTTGCCGACCGGGCCGCGCCCCTTGCGGAGGCCCCGATGATATTGGCGCGGCTCGACCAGGTGCGCGCCGCGATCGAGCTCGGGCAGGGGGCGCCCGGCTCGTCGGGGCGGCTCCTGGTGCGGGGGGCTGTCCATGTCGCGTCCGAGGCGCCGGACACGGCCGCTGAGATGCTCGCCGAAGCGGCCGGCCGCGCCTACTTCGACGCAGACTGGGAGACCGCCGAGCTCGCCGCGCGGCACCTGGCCGACCTCGCCATGCCGGCTCCCTTCGCGACTCTGGCGACGGCGGCGTACGGGATCTCCCGGGTCCTCGGCGGCGATCTCGCCGGCGGGCTCCCGGAACTGCGGCGGGCGGTGCGCACGGCGCGCGGCGACCAGCTCCCGATCGCCCTGCGGCGCGGTGCCGCCCGGTGGGCGTTCCTCGCCGGCGACGACGAAGCCACCCACGACCTCTCGGTGCTGCTCGTGACGGAGTGCCGCACGCAGGGTCTGATCGGGCTGCTGCCGCACGTCGCCCACATGCTCATCAAGGCGCGGCTGTTCCTCGGGCTGCACGCCGACGCACATGCCGCCGGCGCCGAGGCGCTCCAGCTGGCGCACGATACCGGTCAGGGCGTCCTTGCCCGCCGACTGCGGCTCGTGCTGGCCCGCCTGGCCGCGACCGAAGGCGATGCGCACACCTGCCGCGAACTGGCCAGCGCCGACGTTGCCAGCGGCAGCGTGGCGGCCGCCGCCTGGTCCGCCTCCGCGCTTGCCCTGCTCGACCTGGGCGAGCTGCGCCCAGAGGCCGCGCACACCCGGCTGGCCGACGTCATGACCGGACCGGCGCGGCATTCCACGATCGCGACGTTCAGCATTCCCGACTTCGTGGAGTCCGCGGCCGGAACGGGACAGGCCGGCCTCGCCCGCGCCGCGTTCACCCGGTTCGAGGAGTTCGCCAGGTACGCGGAGCAGCCGTGGGCGCGTGCGGTCGCGTCCCGGTGCCGGGCGCTCCTCGACGGCGGCGAGACCGCTGAGCGGCACTTCGCGCTCGCCATCGAGGAGCACGGCCTCGGCGGACGCCCATTCGAGCGCGCCCGCACCGAACTGCTGTACGGCGAATGGCTGCGCCGGGAGCTCCACCGCACCCGGGCCCGGGTGCACCTGCGCCGCGCGCTGGACATCTTCGAGGGGCTCGGCGCGCCTCCATGGGCGGAGCGCACCCGCACCGAGCTGCGCGCCGCCGGGGAGCTGCTGCCGGTGACGCACGAGGCGGGCGACCTCCTGGCGCGGCTGACCCCCCAGGAGCTCCAGGTGGTCCGGCTCGCCGCGACCGGGCTGAGTAACCGCGACATCGCCGGGCAGATGTCGCTGAGTCCCAGGACTGTCGGGTACCACCTCTACAAGGCGTATCCCAAGCTGGGGGTCTCCAGCCGTACCGACCTGGTGCGCCTCGACCTCGGCGGCCGCTGAGAGGGGAACGGGCCGCCTGGGCGCGCCTGGCCCCGGAACCCGGACGCGCATCACCCCGGGGTGGAGTTCGGTCCGTCCCGGAAGCGGGCCGGCCCGATGCCGTGCGGCCGCGCCGGAACGGGCTCCGCCGCGGCGGTGGATCTGCCGGATGGCGGTAGGGCACCCGCGTGCGCGCCGCGCGGTGCCGCCGCGGTACCGGGGCGCCCGCCCTATCTCACCGGAGCCTCCCCGGTGAGGTAGTACTGCAGAGTGGGGCCGAACCAGGCGATGACCTCCTCCCGGCTCATCGCGACCACTGGCGGGACGCGGAGCACGTACCGGCACAGCGCGAGGCCGAGGATCTGGGTCGAGACGAGGGCTGCCCGGGTGGGTGCCTCGGAGGGGTCGCTGGAGAGCCGGTTCACGATCGGGGCGAGCTGGTTCGCGAAGATCCCCCGCATCCGTTCGGCGACGTCTTCCTTGGTTACCCCGCCTCGCAGCAGGATCATGAGCGCTTCGTCGCCCTCCCAGCGGTCGAGGAAATGCGCGGCGAGAACAGCGCCGACCCGCTCGCGCTCGACGTCAGCCAGGTCGGGAAGCCGCAGGTCGAATTCGGCCGCGGCGGCGAACAGTTGCTCCTTGTTGCCGAAGTAGCGCATGACCATGGCCGGATCGATGTTCGCTTCGGCCGCGATCGCCCGGATAGTGGCCCGGTCGTAGCCCTCAGTGGCGAACCTCTCCCGGGCGGCGGCCAGGATCGTCTCCTTGGATTCCTCCGATGACCTCTTCATGCCAACGAGGGTAGGCCAACGTTCGTTGGCATTCCAGCGGGCTGGACGGACTCGCCGGGCCGCACGCGGGCCGCCCCGGAACGCGTGCCGCGCCGCGGCTGTCCCCCGCGGCACGACTCTAGGCGGCCTCGGCTTCGCGGAGGAACGTGACCTGAGTGCTTCCCTCGATGACACCGCCGCGGCGGTGTGCCTCTTCGAGCTCCGGCGACGGAAAGTGCCGCCGGACCTGGTCCATGTCATCGAACCGGAAGAGCACCACGGCCTCGGCGGGGTCGGCCATGTTGCGGGTGACGGTAACCAGGTCCAGGCCGAGTGCCGTGCGTTGCCCGTCCAGGGAGTCGAACGCGGTGCGCCATTGCGTGTAGTCGCTGAACCTCTGCTTGACCAGTAGGTAGGGCATTCCAAGGTCCTTCCAGTGTGCGGGTCGCGGGGCGGGGAGCCTTGCCAACAACCGTTAGCCAACAACTGTTGATGGTTACCCTACTCATCGGTATCTCATGAGTCAACGGTTGTTGGCAAGTGTGGGTCATGACCGGCTACGGCGTACCGCGCTCGTGGTGGCCCCGGCTGGCCGCGGCCAAGCAACGGAACGCGCGGCGCCGTCGGGCCCGCCCCTTTCTACGGAGAGTTCCGCACCCCCGGACGCGCACGCCGGCGGACGACGCGCGGCGCGGGGTGCTCCACCGCGGTCCCCACGGTTGAGGGGAAGGATCGGGGTTTCCGGATCGGCACTCGACGGATCGCGTGTGGCGGACCGGTGCTCCGCGTCCCGGGAATCGCCGCACTCCGGGATTGGGGGCCGAATCCCCGGTCGCGCTCCCGCCTGGTGGCGGGAACACGGATTCCGGTTCCCGCTCGGAGGTTTTCTTTCCGCTGATTGGTGCGCTGTTCGCTGCGCTGGCCCGGTGGAGCTGGTCCCCGGTTGCCGGTGCGCTGCTCGGAGCGGTCTGCACCGTAGGGTCCGCCGCCGGGAACGCGGCGATGGCGGCGCACGGATCGTCCGCCCCGCGAATCACCTGGCGAACCAGCGTTGCTACTCGGGGTGCCGGGTAGCGGCGTGGAGGGGGCCTGGCCACGGCCGTCGGTACGCGGGGGTCGTGGCGGTGAACAGGTCCGGCGGCTTCGGGGTGGGCCGCCAGTGCGGTTGTGGTGCGGCCGTGTCGAATCTGGGGTCCCTAAGGGGTTGCGTGGTGGCCCACGTCGTTGCCAGGATTGCGTAATACACAACACGATGTGTAATGCGAAACGTTATTGCACACTGGGTGTGACGGATGTGCCAAACCGCCGCGAGTACGCCCTCGTCAAGGGAGCGACCCGATGAGAATCCTCGTCGCCGACACGTTTCCACAGGAGTCCCGAGAAGGACTCATCCGGCGCGGCCATGAGTGCCACTATGAGCCAGCGACGACGTCCGACCAGCTTCCCAGCGCGCTCACCGGCTTCGACGCGGTGATCGTGCGCAGCACCAAGGTCACCGCTGAAGCGTTCGAGGCAGCGGATTCGCTGCGACTGGTGATTCGCGCGGGTAGTGGAACGAACACCATCGACTGCCATGCCGCCAATCTGCACGGCGTCTACGTGTGCAACGTGCCGGGCCGCAATGCCGCCGCGGTGGCCGAGCTGACGCTCGGGCTGCTCCTCGCGATCGACCGCCGGATTCCGGACAACGTCGCGGACCTGCGGCAGGGCCGATGGAACAAGTCGGACTACAGCCGGGCACGCGGGATCCTGGGGCGCAAGGTCGGCATCCTGGGGCTGGGCCAGATCGGCCTCGCCTTCGCCGAGCGCGTCGCCGCGTTCGGCGCCGAGGTGTACGCCGTCGCCAAGGAGGGCCGCGACGAGCGGACCCTGGAGCGCACCCGCAGAATCGGGATCACGTTCGTCGACAGCCCGGAAACGCTGGCGGCCACCTGCGATGTCCTTTCGGTCCACGTGCCCGCGAACGCTGGCACGCGCGGCCTGGTGGGCCGGAGTCTGCTCGACGCCCTGCAGCCGGGCGCGATCGTGCTCAACACCGCGCGCGGGGACGTCCTCGATGAGGACGCGCTCCTCGACGCGATGGACACCAAGGACGTGCGCGCCGGACTGGACGTGTTCAGCGGAGAGCCGGCCACCGGCGCCGGCACCTTCGACAGCACGCTGACCCGGCACCCGAACGTGTACGGCACGCACCACATCGGCGCCTCCACCGAGCAGGCCCAGCAGGCGGTGGCCGACGGTGTGGTGGAGATCGTCGACGCGTTCGACGCGGGCACGGTGCTGAACTGTGTCAGCCACCCCTCTGGCGAGGTGACGGAGCTGCACCCGGGCGGAGTCTCATGAGCACGGCGAGCGCGCGGACCGAACACGTGCTCCGCGCGGGAATCACCGCGCGGCCGCCGCGCCTGCTCATGGCGGACCGGCAGCACACGGAGGGCTCGTTCGACGCGGACGACGCACGCCGGTTGCTGAGCGAGGGTGTGCTGCGCCGGCCGCGGCCGGGGTCCGTGGTGGTGTACCAGGTGCGCTCGGGCGAGCACCAGCAGACCGGGGTGGTGGCTGAGGTCCCCGTCGCCGACTACCGGTCCGGTCGCGTCCGCCCCCACGAGGCCACCGACCCCGAACGGGTACGGAAGCTGGTCGAGTACACCGAGACGGCGCGGCTCGAACACAGTCCGGTGATGCTGACCCACGCGCCGCGGGACGGGCTGCGCGACATGCTCGCCGCGGTGACGGCAACCGCCCCCGATGTGGACCTTCCGGACGACGTCCACACCCACCGTGTCTGGGTGAGCGAGGACGACGTGCTCCTGCGCGCCGTGTGGGAGGAGCTGGAGTCGCTCAGCACGGTCTACATCGCGGATGGGCATCACCGGATGGCGTCAGCGGACCGCTACGCCGCGCGCCACAACGGGCTCGACCCGGATGATCCGGCCGCGTTCACGCTCGGGGTGCTGTTTCCGAGCGACGAGATGCGCATCTTCGGCTATCCGCGTTGTGTCTCGTGGCCTGCCGGCTGGTCGACCGAGAAGCTCGTCACGGCCCTGGCCACGGCGCCCGGTGCCGCGGGGATCGAGGAGTGCACGCCCACGGAGGCGTCGCATCCCGTTCCGGACACGGCGGCCGTGTTCGTGGACGGACGGTGGTACCGGCTGCGGCTCCGCGAGGCGCACGGCGGGGTGCGTGCCTCACTGGCCTGTGTACGGCTGGACGAGCGCGTTATCACGCCGCTCTTCGGCCAGGGCGCGTGGGCGGCCTCGCCGGGGGCGCACGACAGCGCCTCGCTGGCCGGCTGGTGCGCCGCACGGGAGACGATTGGTTTCCTGCCGTATCCACCCAGCGTCGCGCAGGTCATGGCGGTCTCGGACGCGAACAGCGTGATGCCGCCGAAGTCGACCTGGTTCCACCCCAAGGCTCCCCAGGGGCTGTTCGCCCGCGAACTGGCCTGACACCCGCGAACCCGGCTGGCGGCGGCTTTCGACCTCAGAGCCGCCGCCAGCCGTTCCGAGCCTGGTTGGCGGCTCCGCGGACCCGCCGGTTGGCCGGAGCGCGGGTGGGCGCAGCCCGCGGAGCTACTCGCTCGCGGACGCGTGGCGCAGCCCGTTCAGGGCCGTGGCCACCAGCGCCTCGGCGTACTCCGGGGTGAGAGGTCCGCTGCGGTGCAGCCAGCGGTTGTGCAGCGGCCCCCACACCAGGTCGATGGCGACGTCGAGATCGAGGTCGGCGGGGAGCTCGCCGGTGCGCTGCGCGCTGCGCAGCCGCTCCTTCTTCAACTCGCGCATTGGCCGGTCCAGCCGCTCGGCGTACATCTCGGCGAGGGCGGGATCGTGGGCGATCTCCGTGCTCAGAGCCCGCATTGGCGTGTCGAAGCGCGGGTCGCCGAACTCCTCGACCGTGGCGCGCAGCACCGTGGTGAGATCGGCCTGGAGGTCGCCGGTGTCGGGCAGGGCCGACGAGTCATCCGAGCCCTCGGCCAGCGCCAGGAACGCGTCGAAGAGGACGGCTCCCTTGGACGGCCACCACCGGTAGATCGTCTGTTTGCCGACCCCGGCGCGGGCGGCGATGCCCTCGATGCTCAGCTTGGCGTACCCCACCTCACCGACCAGGTCGAACGCTGCCATGAGGATGGCCCGGCGCGACGCTTCGTTGCGGCGGGCGGTGTTGGGGGCGGACTCTCGCTGCGTGCTCACGGAACGAGTGTACCCAGAAAAGAGACGAGACGGTCCGTCTTGACAGAAATAGGGAATGCGGCCATTCTTATGGCGAGTCGATACGGTTCGTCTCGTCAAGAAGGGAGTTGAGTCCGCATGACCACAACTGCTCGCGGTGACCGGGTCTGGTTCATCACCGGCGCCAGCCGGGGCCTTGGGCGCGCGTTCGCCGAGGCCGCTCTTGGGGCGGGGGACCGGGTGGCGATCGCCGCCCGCGACGCCGACGCCCTTCGGGAGGTCGCCGCGCCTCACGCCGGGCGGGTGCTCGACCTCCCGCTTGATGTCACCGACCGCGACGCGGTCAACGCCGCGATGGACCGCGCGGTCGACCACTTCGGCCGCCTCGACGTCGTGGTGAACAATGCCGGAACGCTGTCGATGGGCGCGGTCGAGGAGTTCACCGAGGACGAGGCCCGCCACCAGATGGAAGTCAACTTCTTCGGGGCGCTGTGGGTGAGCCAGGCCGCCGTCAGGCGGCTGCGCATGCGGGGAGAGGGCCACATCGTCCAGGTCTCCAGCATTGGCGCCCTGGCGGGATACGCCTCCTGCGGCATGTACAGCGCAAGCAAGTTCGCCCTCGAAGGCATGAGTGAGGCGCTGGCGATGGAGGCCGCTTCGTTCGGGGTGCGCGTGAGCATCGTGCAACCTGGCGGGTACTGGACGGAACTGTACGACCGGATGCGTACGGCCCCGCCGCTGGAGGCCTATGCGCCCATGCGCGCCGAGCTGGAGCGCCAGTGGTCGGGCCCCGAAGCGGAGTCGGTCGACAGCGAACCGCACCTGGCCGCCGAAGCCGTGCTGCGGCTGGTCGACAGCGACGATCCGCCGTCGCGGTTGCTGCTCGGCAGCATGGTCTACGACCTCGCCTTTGACGTCTCCCGCAAGCGTATGGATACCTGGGCGCGGTGGGAGCAGGTGAGCCGGGCGGCCGAGCACGCGGTGCCGGCACCAGGGGGTGCGGCACATTCCTGACCGAGCGGGCGCACCGGACAAGCGGGTGGCCGCGGGTCACCCCGTGCCTGATGCGTAGATCCCCGCCCGTGCGGCGGTGGCGGCCGCCGCGGCGGCGCGCTCAGCGATGTCCTCGTCGAGCGGGTCGCCGCTGGCCAGCAGCCGGTAGTAGAGCGGGGCGGAAACGGCGCGGATCACTTCGCGGGGGTCGGTGTCCGGCGGGACCTCGCCGCGGCGGGCGGCCGCTTCCACACAGGGTGCCCATTCCTCGATGCGGGTGGCGTAGAAGCGGTTCAGGGCCTCGGCCGTGCGCGCGTCGCAGGTGGCGGCGGCGATAACGGCCTTGAACAGGACGCCTTGGCGCGGGTCGGCCAGAGTGCGCTGGACCAGGCGCGCGTTGGCGGTCAGGTCGCCGAGCAGCGAGCCGGTGTCACTCCGCGGAAGGGACTGCTCGGCCATGTCGTCCAGCAGGTCGGCGACGAGACCGGGCACGCTGCCCCAGCGGCGGTAGACGGTCGTCTTGCCCACCTGCGCGCGGGAGGCGACATCGGCGAGGTCGAGACCGTGGACACCGTTCTCGACCAACGCGTCGCCGGCCGCGCGCAGCACGGCGGCACGCACCCGTGCGGTACGCCCGCCGGGGCGCATCGAGCCTGGTGGTGTCCTCACGGTAGCCATAACGGTACTCCAGTTTCGTTAGGTCGGATTTCCTGCTAGTTTAGGCGGACACTAATGGAACTACAGTCCCATTAAATGAGTGGGAGGGCACGATGATGGAGTACAGAAATCTGGGGCGGTCCGGGATCAAGGTGCCCGCGCTGAGCTTCGGCGCGGGCACCTTCGGCGGACGCGGGCCGCTGTTCGGCGCCTGGGGAGACACGGACGCGAGCGCGGCTCGCCGCCTGGTGGACATCTGCCTCGATGCCGGTGTCACGATGTTCGACACGGCCGACGTCTACTCCGATGGGGCGTCGGAAGAGGTCCTCGGCGCGGCGCTCAAGGGGCGTCGCGACCAGGTCATCCTCTCGACCAAGGCCAGCCTGCCCGTCGGCGACGGGCCCAATGACGCCGGCTCCTCGCGTCCGCGCCTCATCGCCGCGTGCGAGGACGCGCTGCGCCGCCTCGGTACCGACCATCTCGACCTGTTCCAGTTGCACGCCTTCGACTCCGCCACCCCCGTCGAGGAGGTGCTGTCGACCCTCGACGACCTCGTGCGCGCCGGGAAGATCCGCTACTGCGGCGTCTCCAACTTCGCCGGCTGGCAGCTCATGAAGTCCCTCGCGGCCGCTGAGCGCTACGGCCGCCCTCGCTACGTCGCGCACCAGGTCTACTACTCGCTTGTCGGGCGGGAGTATGAGTGGGAGCTGATGCCCCTGGGGATCGACCAGGGCGTTGGGGCGCTGGTGTGGAGCCCGCTCGGCTGGGGCAGGCTCACCGGCAAGGTGCGCCGCGATCAACCGTTGCCGGAGCGCAGCCGGCTGCATCGGACCGCTGACTCCGCCCCTCCCGTGAACGAGGAGCGGCTCTACCGGGTGGTCGACGTCCTCGACCAGCTCGCACAGGAAACCGGAAGGACCATCCCGCAGATCGCCATCAACTGGCTGCTGCACCGGCCCACGGTCGCCTCGGTCATCGTAGGCGCGCGTGACGAGGACCAGCTCCGCGAGAACCTCGGCGCGGTCGGCTGGAGCCTGACCGCGGAACAGCTCGCCACCCTCGACGCCGTGAGCTTCCAGACGGCGTCCTACCCCTACTACCCCTACCAGCACCAGGAGGGCTTCGCCCGGCTCAATCCGCCGCCGGTGGCGGGGTAGGCGACACGGTCACTGACCGCATGGCCGGGTCCGTTGCGCCAGAAGTGCGGGGCGTGGCACGGGAGCAGCGGCGCGGCGCGTTGTGGGGGAGGCCGGCCCTAGGAAGGGTCCCTGGCCGCGTCGCCCCCCTCGCCTGACGTCTCGGCAGACGGCGGGGGGAGCTGTGTGGGATCCACGGGCATGCCGGCCATCAGGCGCAGCGCGGTCCCGAACAGCTCCGGGGGGCAGCGCTCCTGGTCGATGAGGGTGAGCGCCCCGAACCCGATGCTCAGCGCCGTGACGAGCGTCTGCACCCGGTCGGAATCCAGTTTGGCGAACTCGGTGCCCGGCCGCTGGAACGCGTGGCCGGCGCCGTGCTCCTTCGGCGGGAAGATGAACGCCGCGAGCTCGGCGCGCAACCGCGGCTCGCGCAGCGCGTGGGCGATGTACTCCAGGGCGACCTTGCTGTAGTCCGCACGCTCCTCGCTGCGCACGGTTGCCGCCCACAGGGTGCCGTAGTCGTCCACGATCTCCTCGGGGGACCGGCCCGAGGAGAAGAGCTTCTGCGCCTCCGCGTTCTCTGGCGTGCCGGCCTGCTGCCACAGGACCTGCATGACCAGCTCCTCCTTGTTGGCGAAGTTGGAGTAGACAGCTCCCTTGGTCAGGCCGGCCTCGGCCGCGACGTCGTCCATGGACGCACCCGTGATGCCGCGATCCGCGAACAACCGCTCGGCGGCCGCAAGAAGCTTCATCCGGTTGCGCCAGCGCTGCTGTTCCCGTGTGAGCCGTTCCGCCACGGCGACCTCCGTCCGTTTGACATCCTCCAGAGTATCTGAATACTAGGCGGTATTCAGATACCAACTAGTATTCGGAGGCCTGCGTGCTGCGGATCCACCAGCTCCGCAAGGAGTACAAACCCGGTGAGCCCGCGAACGACGGGATTTCGCTGCAGGTGGGGCCGGGAGAGGTCCTGGGGCTCCTCGGGCATAACGGAGCGGGAAAGACAACCCTGATCAACCAGGTCGTCGGTCTGCTGCGGCCCACAGCGGGCGAGATCACGCTGGACGGGCACGACCTTGTCGCCGACCCGGCCTTCGCCCGCCGGTTCTGCGCCCTCATGCCCCAGGCGCATGCTCCGCTGGACGGGGTCTCGCCCCGGCAGGCAGTGGAGACCATCGGGCGGATCCGCGGCGCCCGGCGCGCCGAAGCGCGCGAACGCACCGCGGAGCTCCTCGCCGAGCTGGACATCGAGGAGTGGGCCGACACGATCGGGGAGCGCCTGTCAGGAGGGGTGCGCCGGCTGGCCGCGTTCGCGATGGCCGCTGTCTGGCCCGGCCGCGTGGTGATGCTCGACGAGCCCACCAACGATGTCGACCCGGTGCGCCGGCGGCTGCTCTGGGGGCAGGTGCGGGCCCTGGCCGAGGCCGGCTACGCCGTTCTCCTGGTGACCCACAACGTGGCCGAGGCCGAGCGCAGCGTCGACCGGCTCACCATCCTGGACCAGGGCCGGATCGTGGCCAAGGGGACACCGGCCGAGCTGCGCGAGCGGGCCGCGGGAGAGCTCCGGCTGGAGCTGCTCGCCTCCGGCACGGCCCCGATCGAGCCGGAGATCCCCGCGGCGGGGCCCACGCGGCGTACGGGCCGCCGGCACCTGATGCCGATCACCATGGCCACCGCCCCCGACGCCCTCGCATGGGCGCGGCGGTTGCGCGACGCCGGAACCATCGACGAGTTCTCGATCACCCCGACCAGCCTGGAGGACGTCTATGTCGGTCTCATCGGAAACGCCAACGGGAACGACGGGTCCAACGACCCGAGGGGGAGCAGCGCAGTGGCTGCGTAGCTACGTGCTGCTGTTCCGGTGGGCGCTGCTGCGGCTGCGGTTCGTAGCCCCACTCATGGTGCTGATCCAGATCGTGCTCTCGGTCGGGATCGTGGTGGGGTTCGCGTTCCTCATCCCCGGTGTCGACGACGACCCGGTCGCGGCGCGGTACCTGTCCACCGGTGCCATGGCCATCGCGCTGATCGCGGTGTGCATGGCGTTCGCGCCGAGCATGGTGTCGCAGCAGAAGCTGCAGGGGATCTTCGACTTCCAGCGCTCGCTGCCCGTGCCGCGCAGTGCCATGCTCGTTGCCGACGCCACGACGTGGGTGCTCGTCGCGCTGCCAGGGCTCGCGGCCGGGCTGCTCGCCGCCACGCTGCGCTTCGACCTGGAGTTCCGGGTAAGTCCCCTGGCGCTGCCCGCCGTGCTGCTCGTCGCGCTGACCTGCATCTCCATCGGCTACGCCATCGCCTACCTCGTTCCCCCGATGGTCGCGCAGATGACCACCAACCTGGTGCTCTTCTTCTCGTTGATGTTCTCGCCGATCAACTTCCCCGAGGAGCGGCTCCCGGACTGGCTCGCCTCCCTGAACGACGTGCTCCCGCTGACCTACATGGCGCAGGCCATCCGGGACACGCTCACCGTCCCGGACGATGGGGTGCCCGGCCTCCCGTTCGCGGTTCTCGGTGCCTGGTGCGTCGCCGGCCTCGCCGCCACCCAGTGGGTCATGAGCCGGCGCGGCTGACGGGCCCGGCGGTGCCCCGCTCCGGCGGGGCACCGCCGCACGCGTCCACCGCGGCACGACCGACGTGCGGGAACGCGCGAGGGCTTGCGCACCGCCCGTGTCGTTGTGTTGACTCGGGGCGTTCGAGCGCCGCCAAGGAGAAGGAGCCAGCGTGTGCAGTCCAGAGGTCATGCGCCAGGTACGCGGTAGCCTGCCCGACTCCCGCACCGGGGACACCGCCGTCGCGCGGGACCGCGCACCCTCCCGCCGAGGGACATCGCGCCGCGGTCTCCTCGGCCTGTCCGGGGCGGGTGCCGCCGCCCTGGCCGCCCTGCTGCCCGCGCGCAGTGCCGCGGCGGAGTCGCGGCCGGAGCGCGGGAAGCGCGTCACCGATCTCACGCACATCCTGACCACGGACTTCCCGCTCTTCCCCGGGTACCAGGCCCCGACCTTCGAGCCGACCGCGACCGTGGAGGAGGACGACTTCCTGAACTACCGGATGACCATGGAGGAGCACAGCGGAACCCACCTGGACGCGCCCGCGCACATCGTCGCCGGCGGCGAGACCGTCGACGCTATCTCCGCCGAACGCCTGGTGGCGCCGCTGCGGGTGGTCCGCATCCCCGACCGCGCCAGTGAGACGCCCAACGCCGCGGTCACCGTCGACGACCTGCGCGCGCACGAGCGCCGCAACGGCCGCATCCCCCGCGGCGCCGTGGTCGCGATGGATTCCGGCTGGAGCGCGCTGGTGGACGACCCCGATGCGTATCTGGGGCTGGACGGCGACGACAACCTGAACTTCCCGGGGTTCTCCGCGGAGGCCGCCGAGTTCCTGGTCAACGAACGCGGCATCGCTGGTGCCGGAGTGGACACCGTCAGCCTGGACCCCGGGGAGTCGGAGGACTTCGGGGCCCACGCAGCCCTGCTGGGTGCCGGTGTCTACGGCATCGAGAACCTGAACAACCTCGGCCAGGCCCCGGACCGCGGCGCCACCGCCATCGTCGGCGCGCCCCGCCACCAGGAGGGCTCCGGCGGCCCCACCCGGGTCCTGGCGCTGCGCTGAGGACCCGTCCGCGCCGTTCGGCGTCGCCAGCGCGCCGGGCCCGCGGCCGCGCGACCGCGGGCCCGGCGCGCTGGCAAGGGCGTCAAAGGCCCAGCAGGATGACGCTGTAGCCGACGATCCAGGTGATCCACCCGAGCCAGCCGATGAGGCCGGCCAGCGCGATCCGGTTGGTGCCGTCAACGTTGTAGGGGCTGGCGCATGACGAGACGAAGAGCAACGCGGCGCTGAGGTAGCCGAGTATCGCGTGCCAGCCGGGGATGAGCCCGGCGCCCGCCCCGGCGACGGTGAACCCCAGCAGGGCGGTGGCCAGGAAGAGCTGGTTGAACCCGAACAGCACGTTGCTCAGGCCCCACAGCCCCGCCACCGACCCGCGGTGGTGGGCGGCGGCCGCGGCCAGCCCGAACCGGAGCGCCTCCACGCACGCGAACGTGGCGTTCTGCATGAGGACCCCGCCGAGGCCCACCAGGGCCCATGCCCCGGCCCCCGACCCGCCGTTCCACAGCACCGCGACCAGTCCAGCGGCGAACAGTGTGAGGCCCAGCCACGTGGCCGGAACGAGCACCGAAGGCCGCTTCAACGCGTCGCCGGCGGCAGCGAACTCGTCCGCGGCCGTGCCGAGGCTCTTGGTCGCGCCCGGTAGCGGGAGCCGCGCCCGGACATAGATGACGTTGATGGCGACCGCCAGCAGTACGAATCCGATGCCCCCCAGGCCTGCCACGCTGGTGAGACTCATGCGAGCGCCCCTTTCGCCGCCACACCGGGGGAGCACCGCGACGCTCGCACCCGAATTTGGATTAACGCTTACTATAATTAATATAGGACGAAGAATCCCAAGGGGCAGTCATGGAGGACCAGCCAGATCGGCGCCGCTACACCTCGCTGCGCCGGGATGCGCAGGCGCGCGAGACCCGCGCCGAGATCGCCGACGCCGCACGCCGGCTGTTCGTCGCCCAGGGGTGGGCGCCGACCACCGTGCGCGACGTGGCACGCGAGGCAGGGGTGTCCGTGCCCACCGTCTACGCGGCGTACCGGAACAAGACGGGGCTTGTCTGGGCGCTGGCGGACGCGGCGGACCTGTCGGCCGACGTGTCGCGGATGCTCGACGAACTGGAGGCCGGATCAGACCCGCGGGCACAACTGGCCGCGATGGCCGCCTACGACCGCCGGCTTTTCGAGCGGGCGGGCGACCTGATCATGCTGGTGCGCGAGGCGGGCCGCACCGAGCCCGAGCTCGCGGAGCTCTACCGCGAGGGCCGGAGGCAGGGCGACCAGACCCGGGTTCAGGTGTTCTCCTCCTGGCCGCGCGGCACGCTCCGGTCGGGCCTGGAGGTGCCGGTGGCCGTCGACATCTACGCAGCCCTGTGCAACATCGACGTCTACACCACGCTCACCGTCGAACGCGCCTGGGAACCCGGCCGGGTCGAACACTGGTGGGGCGAAACCCTGGCCCGTGAGCTGCTGAGCTGAGGGCTGCCTCACTCCGAAGCTCCTTCCGGCCGAGAAGCCGCTCCGCTGTGGGCCCATGACTCCGCAGGGGCCGCCCCGGGGCCGTCGGCCGGGCGGAAACGCGGGACTGCGTCCCCACGTTGGAGGCGGCCCTTCGGTTGGCACGGCCGGTCGACCGGGATCGGCCAGCCTCCCGTGCGGGGCGTCCCTGAGGGAGCCGCTAGGCTCCGGGAGGTGGCCCGAGCTCTTGCGGCTCCGGCGCGCCAGAGACTCGTGACGGAAGTACAGGAGACATATGCGGCGGCTCGCCGGGTCCGATCCGCGGCGCATCGGCCACAACGACCTGCTCGCGGTCATCGGGGACGGCAGCATGGGGCGGGTCTACCTGGGACGCGCGCGTTCGGGGCGGCTGCTCGCGATCAAGGCCATCCGTCCCGACCTCGCTCGCGACCCCGTGGTTCGGCAGCGCTTCGGTACCGAGATCGCGGTGGCGCAGCGGGTCAGTGGTGCCTACAGTGCCCCGGTCGCCGAGGCCGCACCCGAGGCGAGCACCCCATGGTTGGCCACGGCGTTCATCGCCGGACCCACCCTGCACGCCGCCGTGGCCGAGAACGGCCCACTGGCGGCCGGTGACGCTCTGGCCCTGGCGGGCGGCCTGGCGGAGGCGCTGCGCGCGGTCCACGGGGCCGGGGTGGTGCACCGCGACATCAAACCGGCCAACATCCTGCTCGACCACGCCGGCCCGCGGGTCATCGACTTCGGTATCGCCCGGTTCGCGGAGTGGCCGGGGGGTCCGGAGTGGTCCGCCGCGCAGGGTGCGGCGGGCACCACGGCCTTCATGGCTCCGGAGCAGAGCATGGGCGGGCCCGCGAGTGCCGCCTCGGATGTGTACGCTCTGGGGGCCGTTCTCTGCTACGCGACAACCGGTCGTGCCCCGTTCGGCGACGACTCGGCCGCGGCGGTGCAGTTCCGCGCGGCCCAGCTCCCGCCGGACCTGCGCGAGGTACCCGAGGCCCTCGTCCCCCTCGTCGAGGCGTGCCTGAACAAGGACCCGAACCGCCGCCCGGCGCCCGAGCGGATCCTGAGCGGGTTGCCCGCGGGCTCGGGGAAAGCGTGGCCCCCAGCGGACATCGCCGCCCTCATCGACGCCCGCGCCCGTGAGGCGGATGCCTTCGTGACCGGGGAGCGGGCCGCCCGCACCCGGCGCCGGGTACTCGCCGGGGCGGGATCGGCCGTGCTGGCCCTGGTGCTGGCGGCCAGCGGGATCGCGGCCGTGCGGGCCGGCCTGCTCCCGGGAACGGGGGGCGACGCGGAGGCCGGGGAGAGCCCGGCACCCAGCCCCGTCACCAGTCGCGACACCATCGAAGGCGACGTCGCCGCGGCGCCGGAGAGCGGCGCGGAATTCCACCCGGAGGCAACCGTCGACGACCTCGTCGAGACCCTGTTCGTTCCACAGCGCGGCGGTACGGTCACCGACCTGGAGTTCCATCTCGAGGATCCGGACGTTCTCTACGACATCGGCCTGGAGTACTCCGAGGACTGGGACCTTTCCACCGGAGAGCAACGGATGCCGTCCGCGCCCATGGTGGACTTCGACTCCAACGTGCTGGCGGTGTCCCCGGACGGGGAGGCGCTGGCCGCCGGGACGAACAGCAACACGGTCTATGCCGGAGAGCCGGGTGCCGAGGACGCCGACTGGGGGAGGGAGCTCGCCAACGGCGCGCTGTCCGAAGCCGCGGAAACCCCGGAGGAGACCAGCGAGGACCTCCCCAAGCTGGAGGACGTCGTCACCGGGCTGGCCTTCTCCCGGGACGGGCAGACCGTGGTGGCGGCGTTCGGCGCGGGGCAGGCGCACGTACTCGACGCGTCCGACGGCAGCGAGATCGCGGCACACGAGACGGAACGCGACCTGCTCGCGGGTCCGGCGGCCGCGCACCCGACGGAGGACGTCTTCGCTGTCGAACACGACCAGGAGATCGTGCTGTTGGACTCGGGCACCGGCGAGGAGATCGACCGGTTCGACCCGGAGGCCAGCGCGTCCGGCGACCTGGAGTACACCGCGGACGGCGAGCACCTCATCCTGGCGGGGGTTAGTGAGTTCGCCGAGGTCATCGATGCGGACACCGGCGAGCAGGTGGCCACGATGCGCGGTCACGGCGAGCCGGTGGACGGCGTGGCCAGCACCCCGGACGGGACCGTCGTGGCAACGGTCGCCCGGCAGGAGCCCCAGGGCGACAGCGAGGTCCGGCTGTGGGACGTGGGATCGGGCGAGGAGATCGGCCTGATCCAGACCCGGCCTTCGCGGGGCGCGCTCGACTTCTCCGCTGATGGCACCCGTTTGGCGCTCGGCCACAACGACGGCGCGATCAGCGTCTGGCACCTGCCCGGCTGATCGGCGCCACCGCCCCCACAACGTCCGGAGGAGTAACCATGCGCCCACCCGAGCCCGGCGACCCGCACGAGATCGGTGGCTACCGGCTGGCCGGGCGCCTCGGGGCCGGTGGCATGGGGGACGTCTACCTCGGGGTGTCGCAGGGCGGGCGGCTGGTCGCGATCAAGGTGATCCGTCCCGAGTTCGCCGAGGAACCCGACTACCGCAGGCGGTTCAACCGCGAGGTCACCCTCGCCCAGCGGGTCAGTGGCGCGTTCAGCGCCGACGTCATCGAGGCGGACCCCAACGGGCCGCGTCCCTGGCTGGTCACCAGCTTTGTGGGCGGACCGACGCTGCGCCAGGCCGTCCGGGCGTGCGGGGTGCTGCCCGCGGAGTCGCTGCGGGTGCTCGCTCTTGGTCTGGCCGAGGCGCTCCGGGCGATCCACGCCGCCGGGCTGGTGCACTACGACCTCAAACCCGGCAACATCATCGCGGTCGAGGACGGCCCGCGGGTCATCGACTTCGGTATCGCCCGCTCCGCGGAGGCGAGCCTGGTGACCCAGGACGGCCGGATCGTCGGCACTCCGGGATTCATGTCGCCCGAGCAGGCGTACGGCCACGAGGTGACCCCGGCTTCCGACATGTTCAGCCTCGGGTCGGTGCTGTGCTACGCGGCGACGGGACGCGAACCGTTCGGCGGTACCGATGTTCCCGCTCCAAAGAGGCTGCACCGGATCGTCACCGAGGACCCCGATACCGCGGGCGCGCCCGACTGGCTGGAGCCGGTCCTGCGCGGCTGCATGGCCAAACACCCGGAGCAGCGGCTCTCCCCGGAGGGCGTACTGGAGCGGCTCGGCCCGGTCGCGGGCGGCACCGCGTCCTGGTTGCCGGAGCAGGCCCAGGAGCTGCTGCGGCAACAGCAGGACGAGGTCCGCGAGCTGCTCGCGCTGCCGCCCCGCCCAGCGCCGGCGCCGCAACGTCGGCAGCGGCGCTGGCCGCTCGTCGCTGCGGCCGCGGGGGCGGCGGTGCTGCTCGGCGGGGCCGCCACCGCGGTCGCCGTCGCTGTTGCCGGCGGCCCGGCCGAGGTGCTGCCCGGCTCGCCGGACCCCACGTCCAGCAGCGGCGCCGCCGAGGGGCGCGACGAACCCGACCCGCACGAATGGCCGGAGACCTCACTCACCGCCGCGGACTTCGAGGACCCCGCGGAGGTCACGGGCGAGGAGCTGAGGGGGCTCTCCTCCATTTGCTCGGATCCTTCCGGGGAACGCGTGCTGCTCGCGGGCTCGGATCTGGAGGTGAAACGGCGTGCCGAGATCCACAATGTCAGCGACAGGGGAGAGCTGTCCCCGGCCTCCGAGCTCGACCTGTTGGAACCCCTCGACCCCGACAACCCGCTCCTGCAGGTGACCTCGTGCGACTGGGCCGCCGAGGGCGGTCAGCTCGCCGTGGGAGACAACGAAGGCCGGGTGCACCTGTTCGACGCGGAAGGCTCCGGCGGGGAGCTCCAGCCCGTCGAGACCATGGACGAGCACCACCAGGGCACCGGATTCGAGGACGTGTACCTGGAGTACTCTCCGGACAGCCGCATGCTGGCGTCGGTCGGCGGGGACAAGATGCTGCGCCTCTGGGACGCGGCCACGGGAGAGCTGGAAGAGGAACTGGGCCCCGATGAGCTCGGCGGGGGAGGGGCCGGGTCGGGACCCACGTGGCACCCCGGCGGTGAGCGCATCGCCGTCGGCGACCTGTCGGAGGTCGTTGTCTACGATCTGGCGCAGGGCGAGGCGGCGCAGCGCTTCGACGCCGAACAGGGCATCCTCTCCGAGCTGGAGTACTCCCCGGACGGCAGCGTACTGGCCACGGCGGGCGACGACACCACCGCCCGGCTGTGGGATCCGGGCAACGGTGAGTCGCTGGGCATCCTGGAAGGGCACGAGGATCGGGTCATCAGTGTGGCGTTCACCCCGGACGGCGGGGCGCTCATCGCCGTCGAGCAGGCGCTGGACGCCAGCGGCCAGGCATGGGTGTGGAACCTCGCGGAGATGGAGCAGATGGTCGCCCTGGAGACCGACGACGCCGAGGCCGAGGAGCGCGGGTTCGCCGTCTCCGACACGACCAGCAACTCCGACGGTTCGATGCTCGCGGTCACCCAGGCCCGCGGCATCGTGCAGATCTACGACCTGTCGGGCTGAGAGCCCGGTCGCGCGCCGGGGGACGGCCGTGGTGAGCACGCGCAGTGGTGGACCGGGACGCCCGCCGCCCCGCGCCGGTCTCCGGGCGGTACCGGGCCCGCCTCGCGCCCGCTGGCCGGCCACTCCCCCGCGCCCCGCCCCGATCCGCGCGAGACCAGCGCGGCCATGCTTCGCGCGGGTGGTACTGGGCAGTGTTGAGACCGGGAGCCACCGGACCCGACGCTATGCCTGGGAGGTCAGATGCGTGCCGTACGGGTGCACGAGTACAACCGGCCGCCGTCGATCGACGAGGTGCCCGACCCGAAGGTGAGCGGACCGCTGGACGTCCTGGTCGAGGTGAACGCGGCCGGGGTGTGCCGTACCGACCTGCACATCATCGAGGGCCAATGGGCGCCGAAGACGGGGGTGGAGCTGCCCTACACCATCGGCCACGAGAACGCCGGAACCGTGCTGGAGGCCGGGCCCGCCGTGACCAACGTCCAGGCCGGCGACACCGTGATCCTGCACCCGCTGGTCACCTGCGGGCTGTGCCGGGCCTGCCGCGGCGGTGACGATGTGCACTGCGAGAACTCCAGCTTTCCCGGTGTCAACGCCGACGGCGGGATGGCCCAGTACCTGCGCACCAATGCCCGCGCGTGCGTGCGGCTGGCCGAGGGCCTCGCCCCGGCACAGGTGGCGGCACTGGCCGACGCCGGGCTCACCGCCTACCACGCTGTGCGCAAGGCCCGCCCGCTGCTGTACCCGGGCACGCATGTGGTGGTCATCGGCGCCGGCGGCCTCGGACACATCGGCCTGCAGACACTCGTCGCGCTTACTCCGGCCGAGATCACAGTGGTGGAGCGGTCCGAGGAAGCGCTGCGGCTCGCCAGCGACCTGGGTGCCCACCACACGGTGCGCGCCGACGGCACGCAGGTGGACGCCGTTCGCGACGTCACCGGCGGCAAGGGCGCGCACGTGGTGCTCGACTTCGTCGGGGAGAACGGAACCGAGAGCGACGGCGTGGCCATGACCCGCGACGCGGGAAGCTACTTCGTTATCGGCTACGGCGGCAGCGTCGAGATCCCCACCATCGACATCATCTCCCGCGAGATCAACGTGGTCGGCAACCTCGTGGGGTCCTACAACGACCTGGACGAGCTCATGGTCCTGGCCGCGCAGGACAAGGTGCGGCTGAAGACGGCGACGTACCCGCTCGACGACGCGCTCGACGCCCTGAACGACCTGGACAACGGGCGACTCCCCGGGGGAAGGGCCATTCTGGAACCTGTCCGTCGGTGAACGCGGCCGCGCCCCAATGGGTTAGCCCGCCGGGGCGCGGTCGCTCGCGCCTATGGGCACCACCAGCGGCGTGCCCGAAACCGGGTCCGCGATGACCGTGCACTCCAGCCCGAAGACCGCGGCCAGCGACTCCGGCGTCAGCACCGCGGCCGGATCGCCCGAGACGAGCACGTCCCCGTCGCGCATCGCCACGAGCCGGTGGGCGTAGCGGGCCGCCAGGTTGAGGTCGTGCAGCACCATCACCACGGTGCGGCCGTGGTCGCGGTTCAGGTCGCGGATCAGGTCCAGGACCTCGATCTGGTGGGTGAGGTCGAGGAACGTCGTCGGTTCGTCCAGCAGCAGCAGATCGGTCTCCTGGGCGAGCGCCATCGCGATCCAGGCGCGCTGCCGCTGCCCGCCGGAGAGCCGGTCCAGCGGCCGATCGGCCTGCTCCAGCAGGCCGGTCAGCTCCAGTACGCCGGTCACGTGCTCGGCGTCCGTGGCGGACCACTGCCGGTACCAGCTCTGGTACGGGTGCCGGCCGCGGCCGACCAGGTCGGCGACGGTCAGCCCGGGCGGCGCCTGCGGGGACTGCGGGAGGACCGCCACTGTGCGGGCCACCTTGCGCGGCGGCATGCCGGTGATCCGGTGGCCGTCCAGCCGCACCTGCCCCGCGCTGGGCCGCAGCAGCCTGCCCAGTGCGCGCAGCAGGGTGGACTTGCCGCACCCGTTGGGGCCGATGATCGCGGTCACGGCGCGGTCGTCCACGGCGAAGTCCAGGTCGCGGCAGACGACCGTGTCACCGTAGCCCAGGGTCACGTCCTCGGCGAGTAGCCGGGCGGGGCGGTCGCTCTCGGTCAAAGGTGCTGCTCCCGGTGTCGGCGGACGATCAGGTACATCAGATAGGGCGCGCCCAGCACGGCGGTGAACACTCCGACCGGCAGCGCCACCGGGAACAGCCCGGCCGCGATCTGGTCGGCGATGAGGGTCAGCGCCGATCCCAGCAGCATCGAGGTCGCCAGCGGCGGGTAGGCGAGCTTGCACAGCCGCAGCGCGATCTGCGGGGCGGCCAGCGCCACGAAGGTGATCGGCCCGGCGGCCGACACCGCCACGCAGGCCAGCAGAGTGGCGATGAGCAGGAGCAGGAGGCGGGCACGTTCCACCCGGACCCCCAGCCCGCGGGCGGTGTCGTCCCCCAGGACCAGCGCGCCGAGGGCGTGCGCCGCGGCCAGGCACAGCGGCAGCAGCACCGCCAGGGCGAGGGCCGCCGGGCCGACGCGGTCCCAGTCGGCGGCGTGCATGCTGCCGGTCAGCCAGGTCTGGGCCCGGGTGGCGTCCTGCACCTCGGTCCAGGACATGGCCCAGTACACGAGGTTGGCGCAGAAGAGGGAGGCGGCGACGCCCATGAGAAGGAGGCGGGTCGGCTCCAGTCCCGAGCTCCACGCCAGGCCGAACACCACCGCCGATGTGACCAGCCCGCCGACGAGTGCCCCCACCGGGACCCCGACCTGGGAGACCAGTCCGCTCACCTGCCCGGTGCTGCCTCCGAAGACGATGACGGCGATCGCGCCCACCGACGCCCCCCACATGACGCCGAGCGTGTCCGGGCTGGCCAGCGGGTTGCGGGTGAGGGACTGCATGATCGCCCCGGCCAGCCCGAGCGCGGCACCCACCAGGGCGGCGGTCAGCGCACGCGGCATGCGCAGGGTGAACAGCACGAAGGTCTCGCCGCCGTCGCCTCCTCCCGTGAGGGTGCGCAGCACGTCGGCGACGCTCATCGGGTAGTCGTCGAAGCTGAGCAGGGCGCGGACGAACGCGGCGAGCAGGACGGCGAGGACGCCGAGCGCGACCAGCAGTGGGCGGGTCCGCCACTGCAGGCTCACCGGACCCAGACGCAGGGTGCGGCGCGGGTCCGGCGCGGGCGTGCGCGGCCGGGTGGGTGCGGGAATCACAGCGCGACCAGCCTCCGGCTTCGGATGAGCACGACGAATACCGGCGCCCCGACCATGGCGAGGACCACCCCGACCTCCACTTCGCCGGTGCCGGCGACCACCCGCCCGACCACGTCGGCGAACAGCACGATGGCCGCCCCCAGCAGCGCGGCATAGGGGACGAGCCACCGGTGGTCGGGCCCGACCACGGACCGGGCGAGGTGCGGGGTCATCAGGCCGACGAAGCCGATGGGACCGACCGCCGCCACGGACGCGCCGGTGAGCAGGGCGATGGCCAGCACTCCGGTGGCCCGAACGAGGCGGACCCGCTGGCCGAGCGCGGTCGCCACGTCGTCCCCCAAGGCCAGGATGTTCATCCCCGGGGTGTTGGCCACGGCCAGCACCAGGCCGGCGACGAGGAAGGGCAGCACCTGCCAGAGCACATCGTCGGGGCGCCCGGCCAGCGATCCGATCCGCCAGAACCGGAAGACCTCAAGGCTGCGCTGGTCCAGCAGCACGATCGCCGAGGTGATGCCGCCCATTAACGCGGTCATGGCCGCGCCGGCGAGGATCAGGGTCAACGGGGTCGGGCCCCGGGCGCCGCCGGAGGCCACCGCGAACACGACGAGGCTGGACAGCAGCGCACCGGCGATGGCGAACCAGACGTAGCCGGACAGGGAGGTGACGCCCAGCGCGAAAACGCTCACCACCACGGCGCATGCCGCCCCATGGGATACGCCGAGCAGTGAGGGGTCGGCGATGGGGTTGCGGGTGTGGCTCTGCATGAGCACGCCGGCCACGCCGAGCGCGAGGCCCACCAGCGCGCCGAGGAGGGTGCGGGGCCCGCGCAGCTCACCCACGATCGCGCTCGCCTCCCCGCCGTCGGGGGAGAACAGCACCCGCCACACCTCCAATGGCGGGATTGCCCGGGCGCCGACCGAGATGCTGGTGGACACGGCGACCAGCAGCAGCGCGAGCAGGACCAGCAGCCCCACCGCGCGGCGGCGTGCACCCGCCTCCGATGCCAGGCCCTCGGGGCGCCGGAGCGAACTGGGCCCGGCTTCGGTCACTCCTGTTCCCCTTTGCTCGCGCGCTGCTATGGCGGTGGACAAATCACCAGGTCCGCCTTGAACCTCCTGGCCGCGGTCATGATAGCAATATTAGGCTTGTCTAACCTAAATTGGTCGAAGGGGTCTTTCTATGCTGCGCGCCACCCATCCCCGTCCGCTCGTCCGGTCCCTGCTCGCCGCGGGAGCGGCCGGCACGCTGGGCCTCGTCTCCGCCTGCGGTTCCGGGGACGCCGAAGAGTCCGCCGGCAGCGGCTCGGGCGACTTTCCCCGCACCGTGGAGCACTTCCGTGGTACCACGGAGATCGAGTCCCCGCCCGAGACGGTCGTCGCGCTGGACAGCAGCTACGTCGACGCCGCCGTCTCCCTGGAACTGGACGTCGTCGGGCGGGTGGCGTCCGAGGGAGGCGAGGAGCTGCCGGAGTACCTCGGTGAGGAGGGCCAGACCTACGCCGGCGACGCCGAGATCGTGGGACTGCTGGAGGAGCCGGACCTCGCCGCGGTCGCCGAGCTGGAACCGGACCTGATCGTCTCCGCCGACGTCCGCCACCAGGAGATCTACGACCAGCTCAGCGAGATCGCCCCGACCGTCTTCTCCGAGACCACCGGCGCGAGCTGGAAGGAGAACATCCAGCTGCTGGCCGAGGCCGCGGGTAAGCAGGACCTGGCAGAGGAGAAGATCGGCGGCTACGAGGACCGGGCCGCGGCACTCGGCGAGACGATCGCCGAGGAGAACGGCGGCGAGGCGCCGACACTGTCCATCACCCGGTTCGTGGGCGAACCGTCGGTGCGCCTCTACTCCACCGCGTCCTTCCCGGGCATCGTGCAGCAGGATGTCGGGGTGCCCCGCCCCGAGGACGCGCCGGACACCGGTGACGAGATCATGGTCGACCTGAGCGAGGAGGAGATCCTCGACGCCGAGGCCGACCACATCGTCACCGGCATCTGGGACGACGGCAACGGCGAGAGCGAGGAAGCGGCCGAGGACTTCCGCAGCAACCCGCTGTGGGAGCAGTTGGAAGGCGAGCAGCACGACGTGAGCGACAAGGTCTGGTTCTCCTCGGTGAGCCTGCAGGGCGCCGAAGGCATCCTCGACGACCTGGAGGAGATCTACGGCGTCGACGCCGAGTGAGAGGCACGCCGACCGCGCACACGCTCCCGGACCCGCGAATGGGCCGGAGCGTGTGCGCACGCACCGGATCATCCGCGTTGACTCAGGCAGGAAACACCGCAGCTTCCCGTCGTGGGGCTGGGCGCCGATCGGCGATTATCTCGCCTCGGCCAGCCAGTCCTCCAGCCACGCGGTGTGCACCCCGCCCGCGCGTACCTCCGGTGCGGCGAGCAGGGCACCGTGCAGCGACCGGGTGGTGGCGACCCCTTCGATGGCGAGCTCCCGGACAGCCTGCTCCGCCCGCCCAAGCGCCTGGTCCCGATCCGCCCCCGAGCACACCAGCTTGGCGATCATCGAGTCGTAGAACGGGCTGATCCGGTCGCCCGCGACGAGCCCCGTATCGACCCGCACCCCCGGCCCGCCGGGAAGATCGAACCGCGACAGCTCGCCCGGCGCGGGCATGAAGCCCTGGTCCGGGTCCTCGGCGTTGATGCGCAGCTCGACCGCGGCCCCTTCGAGTACGATGTCCTCCTGCCGCACCGACAACGGCTCGCCCGCCGCGATGCGCAGTTGCTCGGCCACGAGGTCAAGCCCGGTCACGCACTCGGTTATGGGGTGCTCCACCTGGATCCGGGTGTTCATCTCAAGAAAGTGGAAGTCGCCGTCCCGCGACAGCAGGAACTCCACCGTGCCGGCTCCCCGGTAGCCGACATGGGCGGCCAGCCGGGTGGCGGCGGCGGTGATCTCGGCGCGCAGCCCGGGGGCCAGGTCGGGCGCGGGCGCCTCCTCGATGAGCTTCTGCCGCCGGCGCTGGACCGAGCAGTCCCGCTCGTAGGCGTGCACCACGTTGCCGTGCTCGTCGGCCAGCACCTGCACCTCGATGTGCCGGGCGCCGGGAACGGCGCGTTCCAGGTACACCGTGTCGTCGCCGAACGCCGCGCGCGCCTCGGCCCGCGCTGTCTTGAGGACCGCGGCCAGCTCGTCGGGGGAGCCGACCGGGCGGATGCCCCGGCCACCGCCGCCGGCGGCCGCCTTGACGAGCAACGGGAACCCGATGCCGTCCGCGGCGCTGGCAGCCGCCGCCTCGTCGGCCATGGGGCCGGTACCGGGGACCACCGGAACGTCCGCCTCCTGCGCCGAGGCGCGCGCGGCGGCCTTGTCCCCCATCGTCTCGATGACCGAGGCGGGCGGGCCCACGAACCGCAGGCCGGCATCGGCGACCCTTCTCGCGAACTCGCCGTTCTCGGAGAGAAAGCCGTACCCGGGGTGGACGGCGTCGGCGCCACTGGTCCGGGCGGCGTCCAGCAGCGCATCGGCGTTCAGGTACGACTTGGTGGCCGCGGACGCCCCAATGTGGACCGCATCGTCGGCCAGCCGCACCCACCTGGAGTCGCGGTCGGCGTCGGAGTACACCGCGACGGCCTCAAGGCCCGCGTTGTGGCACGCCCGAACCACGCGCAACGCGATCTCGCCGCGGTTGGCCACTAGAACTCGGCGGATCCCAGCCATCAGGCGCCGACCTCGGCGATGTCCTGGCCGATGGACACCTCTTCCCCGTCCTCGACGAGGAACTTGGTGATCGTCCCCTCCTGCTCCGAACGCAGCTCGCTGAAGTTCTTCATCACCTCGATGAGGGCGACCGTCTGGCCGCTGGCCACCGTGTCGCCCACCTCGACGTAGGGGTCGGCGTCAGGCGCCGGCCGGCGGTAGCACACCCCGGGCATCGTGGACTTGATCGTTGCCATCTGGTTCTCCTTACTCGCCTGCTGTGTCTGTCACGCGCCGAGCAGCTCGCGCACCCGCTGCAGCCGCTCGCTCCGCTCCCGCCGCGCCGCGAGCGCGCCTTCGAGGTCGGTGCGCACGAACTGGATGTGGTCGCCCGTCTTCGTCTGGGCCATCCGGTCCCGGTCCACCGAGATCACCGTGCCGACCGTGGCGTAGCCGCCGCCGGTGACCGCGTCGTTGAGCAGCACGATCGGTTCGTCGCCCCCGGGGACCTGGATGGAGCCGACGGGGTAGCCGAGGTCGACCACGTTGGCGGGGTCGCTGCCCGCGCCGTGCGGCTGCTCGCGCTCGACGAAGTCGAGCGACCCGCCGCGGATGCGGTACCCGATCCGGTCGGCGTCCTTGGTGACGCGCCACGGCGTCCCCAGGAACGAGTCGAGCGCGGCCGAGGTCAGCCGGTACGAGCAGAGCCCGATCACCGTGCGGATCTCGGGCATCTCCGGGAGTGCGGGGTGCAGCTCCTCCGGGACCTCCCGGCCGGCGGCCCGCGCTCCCGCCGCGTCACCGAGCGGCAGGCGGTCGCCGTCGGCGAGCTTTCGTCCCTCGAAGCCGCCAATTCCGGTGAGCGTGTAGGTGGAGCGCGAACCGAGGTACTCGGGGACGCCGATGCCGCCACTGACCGCCAAGTAGGGGCGGGCCCCGCCCGTCACAGGAGAGAAGATGGAGAGCACGTCGCCGGCGCGCACGGGCAGCGCCCGCCAGCTTTCCACGGGGTCGCCGTTCAGGCTGACCGGGACGTCAGCGCCGGTGACCGCGCACACCCGGTCGTCGGTGAACTCCACCCGCGGCCCGATGTAGGTCGCCTCCAGTGCGGCGGCCCGCTCGTCATTGCCAACGAGGAGGTTCGCGACCCGCAGCGAGTACTGGTCCATCGCCCCCGACGGCGGGATACCGAGGGCGTAGTGCCCGTCGCGGCCCGCGTCCTGCACCGTTGTGGACAGTCCGCCCGTGTGTACGATCAGCTCTTTCACTGGTAGAGCACCTCCAGCAGGTCGCGGTTGACGGCGTCGGGGTCATTCAGGAACTCGGAGGGCCGGAACTCCACGTCCCGCGTGCGGTACTCGAACGTTCCCGCCTCGACCTCCGCCCGCAGCTCCTCGTACTCGGTCATGTCGATCGCCCGGTACCGCAGGATGTCGCCCGGGCGGGGGAAGACGATGCCCGAGGCGAAGTCGGGCAGACGCTGGGAAAGATCGAAGACCGGAGCCGGCGCGATACCGAACAACTGGTACCCGCCCGCGCCGCGGACCGGGTAGACCACCGCGAACGCGCCACCGTAGCCGAAGGAGCGCTCCGGGGTGTCGGTTCGTGGGCGCACGTACTTGGGCACCTCGATCTGCCGGTCGCGCGGCACCATCTGGTAGCTGAACGGCAGGCCGGGAACGAACCCGATCATCGTGACGATGTATGGCGCCCCCGAGAGCGCCGTGATCAGCGGCTCGACGCCGTCGAACCCGTTGATCCGCGCCGCGTACTCCAGGTCGGTCGCGTCCGGGTCCTGGTGCCGGTCGCGGAACCGCAGCAGGGTCTCCCGGGTCCACGGATCGTTGTAGAGCACGGGAACGTCCACCACCCGGGTCGCCAGGGCCTGGTCGGCGCTCAGCCCGGTCCCGGCCTCCTCGATCGCCCGCAGCTCGTTGACCAGGTCCATCGGGTGGAGGCGGTCGGGGTCCACCCGGATCATGTACGACGCGTTGGACGGGCATATGTCCACCACCCCGTCGATCTTCTTCTCTCGCAGCGCGGACGTGATCGCCATCGCCTTGAAGTTCGCCTCCAGGCTCATGGCCTGGTCGATCTCCACGAAGACGTACTCGTCGGCACCGAACTCGTACCGTGCCTGCGGGAGTGTCACCTCTGTCGGGACCACATCGCCCTCCTGTCTGCCGTGTCGCCGGGGCGCGCCTCTGCTCGCGTGTTCGGGGGCACCACCCTGGGCAACACCGGCCCGGACATCCAGTGGCCCACTCGTACAAATCGCTGCGGCCTGTTGTACGTATCGATGAGTTGTCCTCGGTCGGGAGAGGGCGCAGGGTGGTGCCTCCACAGCAGGGAGGTGAACGCATGCGGAATCTGGTCGATCTGAACGCCGATGCGGGAGAGAGCTTCGGGCGCTGGAGCCTGGGGGACGACGCCAGGCTGTTGCCCCATGTCACGTCGGTCAACGTCGCGTGCGGGTGGCATGCCGGCGACCCCGCGACGATGCGCGCCTCGGTCGAGCTGGCCGCGGAGAATGGGGTGGGTCTCGGCGCGCACCCGGGACTGCCCGACCTGGCGGGGTTCGGCCGGCGTGCGCTGGCGCTGACTCCGCGGGAGGCCGCCGACGCCTGCCTCTACCAGTATGGCGCGCTGCGGGCCTTCGCCGACGCGCACGGGGTGCCCATCACCCACGTCAAGCCGCACGGCGCCTTCTACGGCCTGGCCATCCGGGACCACAGCATTGCCGCCGCGGTCGTCGACGCCGTGGGCACGGTCGACGGTGAGGTCGTCACCGTGCTGCTCGCCGGCCCGACGGCGGACGCGGTCGCGGGGCGCGGGGTACCGGTGGCGCGGGAGGCGTTCGCCGACCTCGACTACGACGACAACGGGCACATCATCATCGAGCCGAACCCCGCTGCCAAGGACCCGCGGGCGTGCGCGGACCAGGCGGCCGCGATCCTGAGCGGGCGCGTGCGCACGGTCAGCGGCGGGACGGTCGGGATCGAGGCCGACACCATCTGCGTGCACGGCGACCGGCCGAACGCCGTCGACGTGGCGCGGGCGGTGCGCGCCCGGATCGCCGCCGAGGGGGCCACCGTGGCACCGCTGCGCGACGTCCTCGCCGCGCGCCGCCAGGGCTGACCCGGCGGCCCGGCTCAGCCCACCCGCTCCAGGTGTCCGGGGTCGAGCGGGTACTCCACGTGCGCGGAGAGGGCGATGGCCTCCTCCAGGTCGATCTCGCGGAACCGCACGGTGTCGTGGCCGGGGCGCAACTGGCCAACCCGCCAGAGAGCCGCGTGCGCCACGGTCGCCACGACGGTGAACCCGCCGGAAGTGGGGCCGTCGGGGCCGACGATCATGGGCACGTCACCGTTGATGACAATCCCGCCCAACGGGAAACTGGCGTCGAGAATGTTGGAGGGGTGGCTCCCCGCGACACCGCCGTCCGCGCGGGGCCAGTCGAAGCGGTGCGGGTTGAGCTGGGTGGCCAACCGGTCGGAGTTCAGGCTGACCCGCAGCGTCGACGAGACGAGCTCCGCCCAGGCGTCGGCGGTGAAGAGCTCGGGCGTGCTGTGCGGGCCGCGCATGACCTCGATCTCCCAGTGGCGCGGGTACGCCGGCCGCAGGGACTGCGGCACGCGGAGCGGGGCCGGGGCGGTACCCGGCGCGCCCGCGCCTTCGAGCAGGTCGCCGCGGACCAGTGGCCGCCCCGCGAGCCCGCCGATGTGTCCGACGGTGTGGGTGGCGCGGGATCCGAGCATCGGGGGAACCTCGATGCCGCCCGACACCGCCAGGTAGAGCCGGAAGCCGGGACCGCGTGCCGTTCGGGTCGCCAGCAGGTCGCCCGGCGCCACCGGGACGGCCTCCCACATCGGTAGCGCTTCCCCGTTGAGCGTCGGTGCCGCGCCCTCGGCGCCGCACAGCGCGACCAGTCCGGGACGGCTGACCCGCGCGGTGAACCGTCCCGCGGGGATCTCCAGGGCCGCGGCGCCCTCAGGGTTCCCGGTGAGCACGTTGGCCAGCCGAAAGGCGAGGTGGTCAACCGGCCCCGCGGGGAAGAGCCCCCAGCGTTGCAGACCGGTCCGTCCGGGATACTCCTGGACCGTGGTCTGCACCCCCGGGTCGACGACCTCAAGGGCGATGGGACCTCCCGCGTCCCCGTTGGCTCCGGTGCTCACACCAGGTCCACAGAAGCGGCGGAGTGCTTACCGAGGTGGCCCGCCAGCGAGAAGGGGGCGTCCTCGATCCGGTACTCGTAGCAGTCGTCTAGGGCAAGCCTTCGCGTCTCCAGCAGCTCCGCCTCGCTCACCCGGACGAAGCGCACCCGGTCGGCCGGGCGGATGAGGAACGGGGAACCGGCGAAAGCGCTGTTGCGGCCGAGCGCGTCGTAGATCGGGACGGTCCGGCCGAACAGCTGGTAGCTGCCGGGCGAGTCGACCGGGTAGACCGCCACGCACGGGCCGCCCATCCCCACCGATCCCTCCGCTGTCCACACGCGGGTGGGGTTGTACTTGGGCACCGAGAGGGACAGCCGCGGGTCGAGGGGGAGCAGGAACGGCAGGCCGGGCGCGAAGCCGGTGAAAGCCGTCCACAGCTCGGTGGCGGTGATCGCCGCGTAGAACTCTTCGGCGTCGGCGAACCCGGTCTGCTCCACGACGTAGCCGACGTTGCTGTCCCCAGCGGTGTACGCGGCGTCGCCGCGGACCGTGGTGGTGTAGCGGCGCACGGCCTCGCGGCAGGCGGAGTCGTCGAACGCGATGGGCAGGGTGATGACGCGGCTGGGGAGCACCAGGGACGAGAGGTGCGGCTGGCCCTCGTGCACCGAGCGCAGGTGGTCGAGCAGGGCTGACCGGCTCGTCCGGGCGGGGTCGAAGCCGACCAGGATGGACCGCAGTCCGGGGGCGGCCTCGACGAGCCCTTCCGGAGGGTCCCGCGTGAGGCTTTCGAGTACCGAGACGACCAGGAAGTTCAGCCGCAGGTCGAGGACGTGCTCCCCGTACTCGACCATCACGTGCCGGTCCCCGGCCTGCCGGTAGGTGATGGCCGGCCAACCGCCGGAAGGGCCGGTGACGTCGATAAGCCCGGTCGCGGTCACCGGTTCTCCTTTCCGGTCCGTCACGAGAGTTCCCGGACGCGCAGCGCCAGCCACAGCTCGGCCCGCACCGTGGGGTCGTCGAGCGAGGTGTCGAGGAGCGCGGCGATCCGGCCCAACCGGTAGCGCATTGTGTGCCGGTGGATGCCCAGGGCCGTCGACGAGGCGTCTATGTGCCCGTTGTACTGGAGAAAGGTGTGCAGTGTCGAGACCAGGTCGACCTGGGACCGTCGCGCGTGCTGCTTGAGCGGTTCGAGCTGCGCCTCGGCCCAGCCGCGTGCCCCGGCGGTGTCGAGGTGGCCGAGCAGCCCCGCGGTGGCGACGTCCCGGGCGAGCAGGAGCCGTTCCGCGGTGTCGGGGGAGCCCACGTAGAGCGAGCGCACCCGGCGCATCGCGTCGGGGATGTCGGAGAACGGAACCGCCTCGCTCGCGACCGCCCGCGCACCCGGGACGAGGTGCAGCACCTCCTCCACGGCCTGCAGGTCGCCTTCGGCACGCGCCAGCAGGACCGCGACGATCCGGGTCTCGTAGCGGGCGACGAGCGCACCCGCCTGGTTCAGCTTGTGCTGGTCCTCGGCGGCGCGGAGCAGTTGGTCCACCCGCTCCCGGGGTGCCCCCAGCAGCACCACCCGCATGGGCGCCTCTGGCAGCGGGACGCCGAGCACGTCCGCGGTCGACCCGGCCAGTTCGGCGTTTCCGGAGAGCGCCAGGTGCAGCACGGCGAGCCGTTCGCGCCGGAGTGCCTCGCGCGCGGCACGCTCCCCGGAAAGGTCCAGGGCGAGCAGGCCCACGGCGCTGCCGGCAACGGCGCGTTCGACCGAGCTGAGGGGGGTCGCGCGCCCCACAGCGAGGTAGCCGCCGACCTCCCGGCCGTGCCCGATCGGCCACACGGACACCTGGTCGCCCGCCACGGACAGGGACGCGGCGCTCATTGGTGTGTCCAGGGACAGCACGTCGAGGTCCATCCGGACCTGGGCGGCGTACCGCCGCGCGGAGGTGGGCGCCGCGTAGCGCACCCCGCCGTGCTCGTCCAGGGCCAGCACCCGGCAGTCGAGCGCCTGGGCGAGCCGACCGACCACCGTCTGCGGGCCTCCCGGGGACAGCCCCGCCGTGACGAGGTCGCGCTGCGCGTCGAGCGCGGCGGAGAGCCCTTCCGCCCGCTCGCGCGCGATCGTCTCTCCCACCGCCTCGCTGATCGCGACGAACGGTACCTCGCGTGGCACCCCGGCCAGGGGGAACCCTTGCTGCCGGGCCGCGGCGACCAGCGCGTCCGGTACCTCCGCGTGGCTGAACCCGGCACCGAACCCCAGGCCGGCGACATCCCGCGCGACCAGGCGTTTCACGTAGTCGTCCCAGTACGCGGGGCTGTCCTCGCTGTGCAGGCCCGTCGTCAGCAGCAGCTCCCCACCGGAGAGGAACTCGGTCGGGTCCTTCAGCTCACTGGTGTGCACCCAGCGGATCGGGCGCGTGGAGCCAGCCGCAACCAGCGGGCGCAGGCGCAGGTCACTGTGGTGAAACAGCCATTGCACGGTTGGCGGCATCACCCCATTGTCCCAGGTCTTAGTGCTGGCCGCCGACTGTCTCACTGGTGTGGCCACCAGGGTGGTTCGGAGCCTCCCCTGCGCAGCGTCCACTGCAGGACGCGCATGGGATGACCGCTCAGGCTCGTCGACTCGGTCTCCCGCGCCTGGACAAGGTCCAGGCGCGGGAAGAGGGATGCCAGGTGGTCGGGGTCGTGGTGGCGGAACACGCCGCCGTCGGGGGTCTCGAAGACACCGTGGAGCGGATGGGCCGAGGCGGCGTAGGCCGTGCGGTACCGCTCTCC
The DNA here is from genome assembly GCF_014203805.1 of Lipingzhangella halophila. Lineage (GTDB taxonomy): Bacteria > Actinomycetota > Actinomycetes > Streptosporangiales > Streptosporangiaceae > Lipingzhangella > Lipingzhangella halophila. The sequence continues at coordinate 483,140 of NZ_JACHJT010000001.1, forward strand.
CTCCTGCAGGGGGTAGTCGCACAGGAACACCAGCCCGCCGGGGGCGCACACCCGCTCGACCTCGGCGGCCACCCGGCGCTGCGCGTCGTTCTCGGGGATGACGGCAAGCACCGAGATGAGCAGGACCGCGGCAAAGGCGCCGGCAGGGTAGTCCAGCGGAAGGTGCGGGGTGTGCTCCAGCCGCAGGCCGGGCGCCTCTCGGCGGCCGCGCGCGATCAGGGCCGCCGACGGGTCGACACCCACACAGTTGCGGTACCCGGCGCGGGCCAGCTCGCGCATGGCGCGCCCGTATCCGCACCCGAAGTCGAGGATGCGCGCCCGGGGGTCGAGGCGCTCGGCGACCAGCTCGGTGGGGACCGGGTGAGTGAAGTCCTTGGCGGCACCGGGGCCCTCCCAGTAGGCCGTGGCCATGGCGGTCCTCCTCCGGAGGTTTGGACGAGCGCGGTCAGGTCGGCAGCTCCCGAAAGGGCTGCGACGCCCCGGGAGTACCGCATTACCAGGACAGCCGAACGCGGCGGAAGCCGGCCCACCAACAAGGACCGGCAGGTGCCAGCCCCGCATCGGCGCGGTCCGTGGACGGCGTGCCCTGTTCGGAATGCGGACACGAAAGGTGGCTGCGGCGGCTCCGGGGCGTCTTCGTTCGAAGGGTCGGGAAAGTCCTACTGTGTCGGAGGTTTCGTTTGTCGAGCAGAGGTAGGTTTGCGAATGTCCAGCGACCAGTCAGCGCGCACAGCCGGTAACAGTGCCACGCCGGCTGGGATCGACGCCAGCACGGCCAGTGTCGCGCGGGTTTATGACGCGATCCTGGGCGGCGAGCACAACTACGAGGTGGACCAGGAAGTCGCGCAGTCGATCTTCGAGGTCTCGCCGGACGCGCGGCGCACCGCCCAGGCGATCCGGCAGTGGCTCGTTCGCGTGGTGCGCTGGCTCTCCGGTCCGGCCGGCATGGACCAGTTCCTGGACGTGGGATCGGGGTTGCCCACCGCGGAGAACACCCACGAGGTCGCGCAACGGAACAACCCGCGGGCGCGGGTGGTCTACGTCGACAACGACCCCCTTGTCTCCGCGCACAGTGACACCCTCCTTGGGGCCAACCCGAACGCGAACTTCGTCGAGGGGGACCTGACCAGGCCGCAGGAGCTGCTGCGGCACCCGACCGTCACCGGCACCCTGGAGCTGGACCGCCCCTTCGTCCTGATGCAGTGCAACACGCTGCACCACCTCATGGACGAGCAGCGCCCCCACGAGCTCATGCGGACCTACATCGACGCGCTTCCCTCAGGGTCCTACGTGGCGCTGTGCCACTTCTGGGACCCGGCCGACGAGGACCCGGAGCTCAGCGAGTTCGCCAGGGAGGTCGAACACAGGTTCAGCACCAGCTCCATGGCGTCCGGGCGGTTCCGCACCCGCGCGGAGATCACCTCCTACTTCGACGGGCTGGAACTGGTCGAACCGGGGCTGGTGGAGCTGCACGAGTGGTGGCCGGACGGGCCCCGGACGCAGCCCTTGATTCCGATGGACCACGTCTTCCTCGGCGGAGTGGGGCGCAAGCGGTAACCAACGCGTGTCTCAGTGCTATAAACAGCGGACGTGCAAAAAGTCAGTCGCCTGACTGTAAACCCCCGCGTGGCCACGGGCGTCGTCTAGTAACGAGGCTGTGCGGGTGCTAGACCGGCCGCTCCGGGAGTGAGAGGGGATCTCGCCCGGGGCGGCTCCGCTGTCTCGCTGTACACCGCACTCATCCCCTCGCCCCCGTTCTGTGCGGAATCCCCCTACCGAGATCGACATAAGGAGATCCCATGCACGATCAGCCGCCGAAGGCGGGCATGTCCACCGGCGCCAAGATCGGCGTCGGCTGTGGCGGGTGCCTCGTAGTGGTTCTGATCCTGGCCCTGTTCGCGGGGTGCGCGGCGATGCTGTCCGGCGATGACGGTGATGGCGGCGGCTCCGGCTCGGACTCCGGATCCGACAGCGGCGGCGAGGAAGGCGGCGAGGAGGCTACCGGGATCGGCGACACCGTCGAGACCGGCGTGTTCGCGTTCACCGTGACCGACGTCGAGACCGGCGTGAACGAGGTGGCCGACGAGTCCGGATACCTGACCGAAACCCCGGACGGCCAGTACGTCATCGTGTCCGTGACGGTCGAGAACATCGGCGATGAGTCCGGCACGTTCGAGAGCGGCAGCCAGACGCTCATCGACGGCGAGGACAGGGAGCACTCGACTGACACTGCGGCCGAGATCACCGGAGGAGCCGAGAGTTTCCTGAACGAGGTCAACCCCGGCAACAGCGTTGAGGGCGAACTGATCTACGACATCCCGGCCGACGCTGAGCCGGCCTCCGTCGAGCTGAGCGACTTCCTGTCGCTGGACGAGCCGGTTAGTGTCGAGCTGAGCTAACACCGCGCCGCATGGCCGCCCTCGCCTCACCCTCCCGAGGCGGGGGCAGATTCATCCCACCCCTTCGGATCGAGCGGGAAGCCGGCCAATGGCGAGGATGGACGCGCCGGGGACTGACGGGCCGCGCGCCGTACGGCCCATAGGGCGCCCTGTGCCGGTGGGGGTGCTCCGGACACAGCCGAGGACTGGTCCCAGCCGCTCGGCGAGGGGCGTGCCCAGGCGGAGGTAGAACCCGGCGGCGACCGCTTCCGTCAGCGCGTGCTACTCGGGTAGGCGTGTTCGGCGGCGCGCACCACCCGCCCACCGCGCCACCCCGGCATCGGAGCGTGTGCTGGTGTCTGTTGGGGTTGGGGTAGGGAACGCGGCGGCGGGGACGAGCTGGGACATGAGTTACGAGGCAGGTCTACTGGTCTGCTTTGCGGCTGGCGCGCTCTCCGGTGTGGTCGTCTGCGTGCTGCACGCGGCGCTGGGCCAGGGGACCGCAACGGGTGCGCCCGCGCGGAGGTTCTTCGTGCTCAGCGCGTCGGCGTTGGCGATCGGCTGGACCCTCGCCATGTTCGACCGCGGCATTGGTGTGAACATGCAGTCGGTCCTGTCCACCGCCGCGGGGCTGTCGCTCTCGGCGTTGCTCATCGCGTGGGGGAAGGTCCTCTTCACGCGCCGCGACCGCTACGGAGACCTGCTCACGGGGGCGGCGGTGGGCACCGCGACGGGTCTCGTGTCGCTCCCAACCGTGTTCGTGACGCTCGTGGGAGCGCCGCTCGCGGGCGCGGTGAGCGGCTTCGTGGCCGGAGCCGCCGCGATGGGGGTGCGGCGGTCGTTTCGGTGCGGTGCTCTCGGGACCGTCCTGGGTGTACTGGCCGGTTGCATTGCCGGGGCGCTCGCCTTGCTCGCCACACTCCCGCTGGCCACGTTCGCGCTGCTCTACCTGTCCGCCCTGGTCTAGCCAGTGCCGGTGGTGCTCGTCAGGGCTGCGTGGCGGCGCGCACGAAGGTGAGGTCGTAGTCCTTGCGCCACGTGCGCCCCTCGTCCTCCGAAGCCTCCCAGCGCCCCTTGATGGCATCCTCCTGCACGTCGGCGAGGAAGCGCTGGTGGAAGTCGGGGTCCTCGCGGGTCAGCGTCCAGCTCGCGTGGTCGAATGTCATCTGGAACAGCCGGGACACCCCGCGCTCGTCGTGGTAAAGAGCCGCGTACGCATCGCGGGCGTCGCTGTGCCCGATCGCGAGGTCGTATCCCGGATGCCCGCCGATCTCGGAGCGCAGGACGATGAACGCGTCGCCGAGCCACTCGAAGGTCGCCCAGCCGTGCAGCTCGGTACCTGGCGGTTCGAGGAACCAGGCGTCCGACAGCGTCAACGTCCATCGGCCGACGAGGACATCCAGCGTGTCCAGACTCGGGTTGCGCATTGTTACCTCCACAGCCGTGATTGCCTCGAAGGTATGGACCGCGGGGAAACGCGGAACTCACCGGCGCGGAAGGCGGCAGCGGTCGCCGGTGCACCGCGGGTCAGCTCGCGGCGCCAAGCCGGCGGCATGCGCGCCTTCAGCCCGTGATCGGGGCTCGTGCCGGTTGTGCTCTGGTTCGGTGGACAGGTGCCCGTTGCTGGGTCTCCGAAGGTCCGGTTACCTCGTGCTGTATTGCTCCAGGTAGGCGGGCAGCACGGCCTCGTCGGGCATCCGCGGATCGGGCTCGGGGGCGCCGACCGCGCGCCGCACCGGAAGAACCCCGGCCCAGTGCGGCAGGTGCACGTCCTCCGGGTCGTCGTCCACTCCGCCGCTGCGGACCTTCGCGGACACTTCGGCGAGGTCGAGGCGCAGCACCCCGGTCGCGGCGAGCTCCTTGGCGGAAGGAGGCCGGATGTCCGCGGCCCGACCCGGCACCACATGGTCGACGATGCGGTCCAACGCGAGCCGGGACTCCCGCTCGTCGGTGACGCGGTAGGCCGTCCCATGGGCGACCACCGAGCGGTAGTTCACCGAGTGGTGCATAGCCGAACGAGCCAACACCAGGCCGTCCAGGCAGGTGACCGTCACGCACACCGGAACGCCCTCCCGGGCCAGCAGCATCAGCCGGCTGCCGCTGGAGCCGTGCAGGTAAAGGCGGTCGTCCACCCGTGCGAACAGCGTGGGCAGCACCACCGGCGCCGTGTCGGCGACGAAGCCCACGTGGCACAGGTACTCCGCGTCCAGGATCTCGTGCACCAGGGTGCGGTCGTAGCCGGCCCGATCGCTGTTGCGGGTGGGTGTGGTGCGGGGGGTCGGGGAGTAATCGGCTGGGCTGGCGGTCATTGCACTCCAATTTGAACTAGTACATAATAATATTTGTGCTAGATGAATCTTGGTGGGCAGCCTACATAACCGACCGCCGCAGCGCCACGGGGATTGCCGCGGGGGTGGAGCGCGCGGTGAACGCCGGCGTGCTCACCGCCGGCCGCGCCCTGCCCCCGATCCGGGCCTTCGCGGGCGAGCTCGGGGTGAACCCGAACACGGTCTCCGCCGCCTACCAGACGCTGCGCCGCCGGGGCGTGGTGGAGACGGCGGGCCGCCGCGGCACGCGGGTCCGCCCCCGCCTCGGCTCGGCGCTGCGCGAGGACATCGCGGTCGCCGTTCCCGAGAGCGCGCGCGACCTGTCCAGCGGGAACCCCGACCCCAAGCTGCTGCCCGCGCTTGGCGGACCGCTCGGCGACGCGGTCCGGGGTGCCGAGCCAGTGCTCTACGGGCAGCCCGCCGACGACGGCGAGCTGCACCGGGTGGCCACCGAGTCGTTCCGCGTTGACGGGGTGCCCGACGGGACGGTGGCCGTCGCCGGAGGGACGCTGGACGCGGTGGAGAAGGCGCTGCTGACCCGGCTGCGCCCGGGAGACCGGGTCGCCGTGGAGGACCCCGGCTGGCACGCCCTGCTCGACCTGCTCGGGCTGCTCGGGCTGGAGCCGCACGGCGTATCCGTAGACGACGAGGGGCCGCTGCCCGACGAGCTCGCGGGTGCCCTGGGCGCCGGAGCGCGGGCCGCGGTGGTGACGTCGCGGGCGCAGAACCCGTTCGGATCCGCGCTGGGTGGCCAACGGGCCGAGGCGCTGCGCGGCGTGTTGGCGGCCCACCCCGAGGTGCTGCTGGTCGAGGACGACCACGGTTTCGCGTTCACCTCGGCGCCGTTCCACAGCCTGGCCCCGGCAGCCCGGGACTGGATGCTGGTGCGTTCGGCTTCGAAGTCCCTTGGCCCCGACCTACGCATCGCGGCGCTGGTCGGGGATTCTGAGACCGTGGCCGGGGTGCGCACCCGGCAGCGGGTCACCCACGGCTGGGTCCCGCATGTGCTGCAGCGTGCCGCGGCACGGCTGTGGCGGGAAGCGGGGGAGTGGTCGCGGCAGGTCGCGGCCAGCTACGACGGGCGCCGGCAGACCCTGCTCGACGCCCTCACCGGGTATGCGGTGCCGGCATACGGCCGCAGCGGGCTGAACGTGTGGGTGCCCGTATCCGAGGAGACCGGGGTGGTGAGCCGGTTGCAGGAGCGCGGTTGGGCTGTGGCCCCCGGTGCCCGGTTCCGCCTCGCCAGCCAGCCGGGGATCCGGATCACCACCGCGTCACTCGACCCCGCCGTGGCCCCCTCTCTCGCTTCCGACGTCGCCGCGGCCCTGCGTCCCGAACCCACCGGGCGCGGCACCTAGTCCGGTGGTGTGGGCGGGCATCCGGCGAAGGCGGCGGGTGGCCAGGGCGGTGCCCATCGGTGCTGGCTGCCAACGGTGGCGCGCGACGGGCTCCGCGCTGTTGTGTACCGGTCCTGACCGCGGGGCCATGTTCAGCGCCGGGAACGACCCCGCGGACACCCGAGATGCGCCCCGTTAGGTGCCGCACCACGTACCCACGTCACCGATCTTGGCCAGCAGCCAGGACATCGCCGAACAGCGAGGGGGAGGCGTTCGCGCCTGTGACCACGGTCGCCAGCACATCGCCCGGCAGATCGTGCTTCGCGATGGCGGCGAGACCAGCCGCCCCCGCGGGTTCCGGCAACACCCCGAGAGTCGCCAGAGCGGTGCGCATCGCGGCGAGCATGTCCGCGTCGTCCACGACCACCATGTCGTCCACCAGCAAGCGCATGCGGCTCACCGACTCCGGGATCGGTGAACTGATCGCGATGCCCTCCGCGAAGGTGTCCGCGCGTTCGGTTGGACACGCTCGGCCGGCCCGCCAGCTCTCCACCATGCTCGCCGCGCCCGTGGCGCACACCCCGACGATCCGCGTGTGCGGAGCGTACTCCTTGATCCACCGGGCGACACCGGTGATCAGCGCGCCGTCACCAACCGGCAGCGCCACCGTGTCGACCCTGCCAGCGGTGAGAAGCTCGACGCCGATGGTGCCCGCGCCCTCCGCGATGCGCGGGTGCTGGCCGTCCTTGACAAAGACGCTGTCCTCGTGTGCGGCGGCGTAGTCACGAGCGGCCTCCTCGGTGCGGCCCTCGCTGACCTCGTGCACGCGCGCGCCGAGGGAGGTCATCCTGGTCAGCTTGACCGGGCTGACTCCGGCGGGAACGAACACCTCAGCGCTTAGGCCGTGCCTGGCTGCCGCATAGCCGATGGCCTGCCCGAAGTTCCCGGTCGACGTGCACACCAGCCGGGTGCCCGGCTCGAACTCGCGGGCGAGCAGGTCGACGCCCCTGCCCTTGAAGCTGCGCAGCGGGTTCAGGGTTTCGACCTTGACCACCACACGCCTGCCAAGCGCGGCGCAGAGCTGCTCGTCGACGAACTGCGGCGTGTTGCGGAACACCGGGTCAATCAGACTCGGGGCTTCCGCGATCTTCGTGAGCTCGAGATCCGTACTGTGCATGCGGGTGCCTCTCATGTGCGCTGGCTGTACCTCTCGTGGAGCGCATCCGTCGCCGAGTGACTTCAGGGCGCCGGCGGCTCGGCCGCGGGGAGGGTGACGCGGAACCGGGCCCCGCCACCGGGGGCGTTCTCCGCCTGGGCCGTACCGCCGTGCGCCGCGGCGAGAGCGGCGACGATGGCCAGGCCCAACCCTGCCCCACTGTCCGCATGGGCGCGGTGCCCTCCGGACCGGAAGAAGCGTTCGAACACCCGCTCCGGTTCGGTCTCCCCGAGCCCTGGCCCGTTGTCGGCCACCTCGATGATCGCCGACGTTTCCTCCGCGCGGAGCCGCACGTCCGCGCGGGTTCCTTCGGGCGTGTGCCGGGTAACGTTGACCAGTAGGTTCCCGAGCAGGCGCCGCAGCCGCTCGTCCTCCCCGGACACCCACACCGGCCCTCCAGCACGGAGGTCGAACCGCCGTCGCGGATCCGCCGCACCGGCGTCGGCTACCGCGTCCGCGGCGAGCGCCCTGATGTCAACGGGGTCCCGCCGGAGTTCGGCGGGCTCCTCGTCGAGCCGCGCGAGCAGCAGCATCTCCTCCACGAGCGCGCCCATCCGCCGGGACTCGGACTCGATCCGGTCCATCGCCTTGGCGAGGTCCTCGGGCCGATCAGCGGCTCCGCGCCGAAACAGCTCCGCGTAGCCGCGCACCGTCGCCACGGGCGTGCGCAACTCGTGTGCGGCGTCGGAGACGAACCGCCTCAGCCGCCGTTCGGACGCGTCCCGCGCCTCGATGGCCTCCTGCACCTGGTTGAGCATCGCGTTGAACGCGGTGGCGAGGCGCCCGACCTCGGTGTTCTGGCCGGCGGTCGGAGCGCGCCGGGAGAGGTCGCCCGCCGCGATCCCGTCCGCGGTGTCCGCGACGCGGCGCAACGGGCGCATCGCCCGCCCGACCATAGGCCAGGACAGCGCGACCACCACCACCAACGACGCGATCGAGCAGGCCAGGGCGATGCGGCCCACCCGGCCCACGAGCTGTTCGGTCGCGGTGTCGGGCATAGCTACCACCAACATTCCGCCATCCGGTAGCCGGGCGGTCCGTACCAGCCAGCCGGCGTCATCGTCGCCACCACCACGGGCCGGGGCCCGCGTGAACGTCTCGGTGCCGGAGCCAGCAGGGATGGCGTCGGCGGGCAAGGGGTCGGCCAGAGCGGGCGCGCCCCCGTTGGACACGGTCTCCAGCACGGCTCCGTGGTCATCCCGGAGCTGGAAGAACGACGGGACCTGCCCCTCAGCCGGCGCGAACGGCGATGCCGGAGGCAGGGTGGGGTCCCCAGCGGGGAGGTCGGCGGCCAGCGCCTGCCCGGTGTCGCGGAGCACGGCGTGCCGGGTGTCGCCCGCCCAGTCCTGAACGGCGCCGAACATCGCGCCGGTGGGAACAGAGATGCCGAGCACGAGTAGTGCCGCGAGGAGCAGCACCAACCGCCCTCGAAGCGACAGCCGCCGCTGCGGTTCGCTGGAACGCGCGGTCACGGGCCGCGCCTCCCATCGGCGGTGCGGTGTGACCGCGTCACCGCTCCGGGGCCGTTTCGTCCGCGGGCTGGGTGCGCACCATGTAGCCGACCCGTGGGAGGGTGCGGATCAGTGGTGTGCTCCCGCGGTCGACCTTGCGCCGGAGATAGCTGATGTAGGTCTGGACCACTCCGCCGCTCCCTCCGAAGTCGTACTCCCACACGTGGTCGAGGATCTGGCTCTGGGACAGCACCCGTCCCGCGTTGACCACCAGGTACCGCAGGAGCTTGTACTCGGTGGGTGTGAGGTCGATCGGGTGCCCGCCCCTGCGGACGGAGCGCGTGTCCTCGTCGATCTCCAGGTCCGCGACGGTGAGCACACTGGTGCGGGTGCCGTTGCCGGTCCGGCGGAGCACGGCGCGCACGCGGGCGACGAGTTCCTCCAGGCTGAACGGTTTCGGGACGTAGTCATCCCCGCCTGCCGTGAGTCCCGCCACCCGGTCGGCCGTGCTGTCGCGCGCGGTGAGGAAGACGACGGGCACGTCGCGTGCCCCGGCGCGCAGGCGCCGGCACAGGTCCACTCCGGAGCCGTCGGGAAGCATCACGTCGAGCACGATGAGATCGGGACGGAAGCGGGCGTACTCGCTCGCCGCCGCGGCGGCGGTTCCCGCGGTGACCGTGGTGAAGCCCTCGTAACGCAACGCTGTGGCTACGAGATCGGCGAGGTAGTCCTCGTCGTCGACAACGAGGACCCGTGGCGCGGTGGATGTGGTCACGCGCCCAGTTTGACCGAACCAGCGGTGCGGTTCCCAGGGGCCGCCGCATTTCCACAGAACTCTCTAAGAACCCGCACAGAGCCCCGGAAGATCGGCTTGGTCGTCTGGGCGGCATGGAAACCTTGTCGCGTCTTGTGCTCGGGCACCGCGTGCTCGTCGTCGTGTTCTCACTGGCCGCCGTGCTGGTCGGGTTAGCGTCGGCGGCGCTGGTCGCGCCCAAACTGACCAGTGACTTCCCGCATTCCGGTGTGGATGCGTGGGAGGCCAACCAGGCCATCGTCGAGTCCCACAGTGCCGGCGGGGAGGAGCGGCCCAGTGTCGCGGTGATCGTCCTGCCCTCCGGAAGCAACGCGGCGGACCCGGACACGGCCCGCACCGTGGGGAAGGCCTTCGCCGCGCTCGCCGACACCGAGGACGCACGCACCCACTCCTACGCCGACACCGAAGACCCGGCCCTTCTCGGGGACGATGGGCGGACCACAGCTGGCCTGGTCTACTTCGGGGCCGCCGAGGACGGCAGCCCTCCGGGCGGCGGCCTCGGCGAGGTCCCCGACCGCTCCCCAGCCATCGAGGAGACCCTGCTCGCTGAGCTGCCCGCCGGGAGCGCGGTCCACGCGACCGGCCTGGACGCGCTGGCTCCCGGCGAGGACGCCGGCGGTCTGAACGTTCCGGTCAAGATCGCGGTCACCTCGCTCGCCGCCATCGTCGTGCTGGCCCTCGTGTTCCGTTCCGGCCTGGCGTTCCTGCCGTTCCTCATCGCCCTCGTGGCCATTCCGCTGTCCTTCACGGGGCTGCTGTTGTTCACCCTGGTGGGTGACGTGCACACCCAGGCGATGACGCTGCTCCCGCTCCTGGGGCTGGGGTTGGCCATCGACTACGCGCTGGTGCTCACCACCCGCTGGCGGGAAGAGCTGGCCCGGGGCTACGCCGGCGATGAGGCGGTACACCGCTCCATGGCGACAGCCGGCCGTTCCGTCCTGTTCAGCGCGGGAACGGTCGCGATCGGCCTCGCCGTGATGCTGTTCCTTCCGGTGATGTTCCTCCGCAGCCTGGGCGCCGCGGGCCTGCTGATCGCCGGTGCGAGCGCGCTCGTGACCCTGACGCTGCTGCCCGTGCTGCTGGCGCGGCTCGGTCGCTCCGGCGGAACGACCGCCGCCGTGCCGCGTGCCGACCGCGGCTGGGCCGCCTGGGGGAAGGCGGTGGTGCGCTGGCGGTACCCGGCGGCCCTGGTCACCGGGGGTGCTCTTGCCGCTCTCTGCGTGCTCGCCCTCGACATCGACATGGGAGTTCCCGACAGCCGCGACCTCGCCGGCTCCGGGCCGGCCCACGCGGGAGTGGTGGCCCTCGACGAAGCCGGCATCGGGCGCGGCGTGCTGACCCCGGTCCAGGTGCTCGTGCCCGCGGGCACGGACGCCGACCGGGTCGCGGCCGACGTCGCGGCGGACCCGGGTGTGGCCACGGCCCTCACCGGGCCCCCAGCCGCCGACGGCTCCCGCATGCTGGAGGCGGTCCCTACCGCCGAGACCGGCACCACCGAGGGTGTGGCTACCATCGACCGGCTGGTGAACCTGGTACCGGATGAAGTGATGGTCGGCGGGTACGCGGCGCAGAACGCGGAGCTTGTCGCGCAAACCTACGGCGCGTTCCCTTGGGTGCTGCTGATGACCGCCCTGGTCACGTTCGTCCTCCTGGCCCGGGCGTTCCGCTCACTGGTCCTGGCAATCAAGGCGATCCTGTGCAATCTGCTGTCGCTGGGCGCGGTTCTTGGCGCGATGGTCGTGGTGTGGCAGTGGGGGATCGGCACCGAGGCGCTCTTGGGCCTCGAAGCGACCGGCACCGTTGGCCAGTTCGTGCCGATCACCATCTTCGCGTTCCTGTACGGGCTGTCCATGGACTACGAGGTGTTCATCCTCGCCCGGATGCGGGAGAGCCGCGATCGCGGCGCCAGCACCGAACGCGCCGTCATCGACGGCGTGGCCCGGACCGGGCGCCTGGTGACGAGCGCCGCGCTGATCCTGTTCTTCTCGTTCGCGGCGATGGCTTCCGGCGGCGAGCTGGATGTCGCGGTGTTCGCCACCGGCATGGGACTGGGAATCCTGATCGACGCCACCCTGGTCCGCGGCGTGCTGGTGCCGGCCACGGTGGCGATGATGGGGCGGTGGAACTGGTGGCTGCCCGGGTGGGCGGCGCGCTTGCTTCGTGTCGAGCCCGCTCCGCTGCCAAAGCTCCAACCACCGGACCGGCCGCGGCGCGGCGGTGACCGCGCCCCGGCCACGATCAGCGCCGGGTCGACAACCGACGTGATGTAGGCGAGACGGAGCCGCTCGTGCTTGACGCCTTGGCCGCCGGGCCGGAGAGTTGTGTGGTGACCTCACACGTACCCGGCGACCGCGTCTGGCACGGGCGGCTCGAACACGTCCCGGCCCGGTCGCTAAGCGGCCAAACCCAGCAGACGTCCGGCATGAGCAGGCTGGAGGCGATCTCCGGCACGACCGTGGGGTCCCACAGGATCTGGATGGGCCAGACCCACGTCGCGCCGGAGACCAACTCCGGCGACCACCACCACGGCGAGGCCGAGACCGCCATCTACGTGGTCTCGGGGCACCCCTCGTTCGTGTTCGCCGAGGGCGGCGAGGAAACGCGCATCGACACCGCGCCCGGTGACTTCATCTTCGTCCCGCCCTACGTCCCCCACCGCGAGGAGAACCCCTCTCCCGATGAGGAGGCGGTGGTGGTCATCGGGCGCAGCACCCAGGAAGGCATCGTGGTCAACCTGCCCGACCTGTGGTCCACCGAGGGCATCCCGGCCGATGTGCTCGACCCGGGGCACGCGGACGGCCAGCCGGGCGGATAACCACTCCACCGTTTCTACCGGCTCATTCGCCCGCCACCGATGTCATGGACACCTGCCAGAAACCGGCGTAGGGGCCGCCGCGGCGCAGCAGGTCGTCGTGGCTTCCTTCCGCCACGATCCGGCCCTGCTCCAGGAAGAGGACTCGGTCGGCGCGTTGGACGGTCCGCAACCGATGGGCGACCATCACCACCGTCCTGCCCGCCATCAAGCGCTCGATTCCCGCGTGGACGGCCGCCTCGTTCACCGGATCCAGCGCGGAGGTCACCTCGTCCAGCAGCACGATCGGCGCGTCCTTAAGTAGCGCCCGCGCGATCGACACCCGCTGGCGCTCACCGCCCGAGAGCAGTGCGCCGCCCTCGCCGACGTTCGTCTTCCAGCCGTCGGGCAACCGCTCGACCACCTCGTCCAACCGCGCCGCGGCCGCTGCCGCACGGACCTGTGCGTCGTCGGCGCCGTAGCGGCCGAGCCGTACGTTCTCCTCGATGGTGCCGTCGAAGAGGTAGACATCCTGGAAGACGATGGCGATCCGCGCCATCAGCACCTCGGTGCCGATCGCGCGCACGTCCACACCGCCCACGCGCACCGCGCCCGCGTCCACGTCAAAGAACCGCGCGAGCACCTGCAGCAGGCTGGTCTTCCCGGCCCCCGACGGGCCGACGACGGCGAGTCGTCGTCCCTCCGGCACCGACAGCGAAACCCCGTCGAGCACCGTGCGGTCGCTCTGCCGGAAGGTGATGGAGTCGAAGCTAAGGTCATGGCGCTCCGGCCGGACCGGTTCGGCCGCCTCCGGCAGTGGCTCGGTGTTCAGGATCTTTTCGAGCCTCTCCAGTTCGGTGCGCGCGGCCCGCAGCTGACCGCCGAGGTCCGACAGCGACAGCAGCGGATCCGCGCAGCGGGCGGCCAGTACCAGGATCGCCAGGAGCTCCGCCGCACCGATGCCTCCGCCGAGGGCGAGGTAGGTACCCAGGACCAGCAGCACGGTGAACACCGCCTGCACGGTGAGCGCCAGGCCCAGCACACCCGGCAGTGCCGACAGCGCGGAACGGCGGGACGCGCGCTGCAGTCCACGCAGTGAGTCGTCGAGCAACCGGAAGCGTTCCGCGGCCCGGCCGCCGACGCGCAGTACCGGCTGGACCTGGAGATATTCGATGACCCGACCGGTGGCCTCCTGGTCGCGTTCGGCGCGCTCCGCGTCGGCGGCGGCCATCGAGCGCCCCGTCCGGGCCTGGACCGCCGCCACGAGCGGGACGGCGACCAGTGCGGCCAGACCCAGCCGCCAGTCGAAGGCGAGCAGCACGGCGACGATCGCCAGGGGGGTCACGGCGGCGGAGACCAACGGTGCCAGCAGGTGCGCGATCACGCCCATCGCCCGCAGCACGCCCTGGCTCGCCAGGACGGACACCTCCCCGACGCGGCCCGCGCTGTACCAGCCGACGGGCAGCCGGGCCAGATGGTCGCCGAGTCGGTGGTACATGCCGCGCAGCAGCGTGGTCCCGGCGAGGAAACCGGACAGGTCGCCGAGGTAGCGCAGCACCGCGTAGACCGCGACCGCGGCCCCGAACGCGACCAGCCAGGGCACCGCGTCCGCCGGAGTGTCCCCCAGCAGGGCCCGCAGCACGGGGACCAGCAGCGCGTAGGACAGGCCTTCGAGGATCGCGGCCGCCGCCATCAGGGCCACGGTGCGGCGCACCGGCCGGGAGTACTCACTTCCCAGCACGCGCAGCAGCGTCGGGATCATCGGGTCTCGCCTCCTTGCCGTACGCCGCCGCGGGCCTCGGCCCCATTGGCCTCCGCCGATCGGTGGGATCGCCAGAACTCCGCGAACCGCCCGTCCTGCGCCAGCAGCCCGGCCGGCGTTCCGCGCTCGATGATCGCCCCGTCCTCCAGCATCACGACGGTGTCGGCGTCGGCGACCGTCTCCAGGCGATGAGCGATGACCAGGATCGTCCGTTCCCCGCCCAGTGTCGACAGGGCCCGGCGCACCGCCCGTTCGGTCTGCGGGTCGGCGAAGGCGGTCGCCTCGTCGAGCACCAGCACGGGCGTGTCGGCGAGCAGGGCGCGCGCGATCGCGATCCGCTGCGCCTCGCCGCCCGACAGCCGGGCCTCGTCGCCGATCACCGTGTCGTATCCGTGCGGCAGTTCCCGGACGCGGTCGTGGATGTTCGCCAGCCGGGCGGCGCGGACCACGGAGTCGCGGCCGGCCAGGGGCACCGCCAGTGCGATGTTGTCCGCCACCGAGGCGCGCAGCAGCCGTACGTCCTGGAAGACGAAGGAGAGCGCGGAGTAGAGGTCCCCGGTGCCGATCTCGCGCAGGTCCACGCCGCCGAGGGTGACCGAGCCGTGCGTCGGGTCGAAGAACCGCGGCAGCAGCTGAACCAGCGTGGATTTGCCGCTTCCTGACGGCCCCACGACCGCGGTGACCGTCCCCGGCTCAAGCACCAGGTCGATTCCCCGCAGCACCTCGTGATCGGCAACGTATGCGAACCGGACGCCTCGCAGCTCCACCCGGTGCCCCCGTGGGGCGACCGGATGCGCGGGCTCCGGCAGCGGCCGCACCCCGAGCACTTCCCGGATCCGCCCGACCGCGCGCCGGGCGGCCTGCATGTCGTCGAACCCGTGGCCGAGCGCGGCCACTGGGGCGGTCAGGCCCAGGCCGAGCAGCAGGAAGGGGAGCAGGTCCGCTGGGGCCAGGCCGCCGGACATGATCAGGGCCGCACCGCCGACCAGCACGACCAGCAGTACGAACGGCGACGACAGCGCCAACTGCGTTCCGGCGGCGACCTTGGCGAGCCTGCGGACCATCCGGTAGAAGGAGTCGACGAAACCGTCCACGGCTGTGCGGAACGCGTTGTGGGCGCGCCCGGAGCCGCCGAACACCTTGACCACCGACAGGCCTTGGACGAACTCGACGACGGAGTTCGCGATCCGCCCCATCGCCGCATCGAACTCCTCTTGTTCGCGCCGCCGCTCCGGGGTCGCCATCAACGGGACCAGTGCCACCGCCAGTGCCACCGGTATCAGCGTGATCAGCGTGAGCCGCCAGTCGACGGTGAACAGGTAGACCAGCGACACCGCCGGAACGACGAACGCCGAGACGAGCTCGCCGGGCGTGTGGGCGATGAAGGGGTGCACCGCGCTGACGTCCTCTCCCACCACCTTCGCCAGCTCACCGGTGCGGCGCTGGGACAGGCGGCCGAGCGGTGCGCGCCCCAGCCCCGCGGCCAGGGACCGCCGGAGCGACAGCTGCACCCGGCCGTCGAGGACGTGCGCGGTTCCGGCCGAGGCGGCTGTGAACACCAGCCGGACGAACAGGCCGACCGCGCCGAAGGCCACGATGGCCCACACCCGGCCGTCATCGGTCGGGCCGGGTGCCAGCAGGGCGCGGCCCAGTTCCGCGACCGCCAGCAGCGGCGCCAGCCCGGCGACGGCGCCGATCATCTGCAGGATGACGACCGTCGCGAAACCCCCGAGGAAGGGACGCAGCAGCCGTGCCGAGCCCGGTTCCGGCGCGGAGCCGGGCTGTGTCGGCGGAGTGCTCGGCTCCTCCTCTTGGGCGAGGTCAGTGGTGGTCATCGCATTCCCGCTTTCCTTGATCCCGCCGCGGCCGTGCCGTTGGCAGAGCCGGCGGTCGTGTGCCTCGGGGCGGCGAACCGCCTGAGTCGATCGGCGGGGGGCCATGGCCCCCCGCCGGACCGGACGGCCATGGCTCACTCCGCCAGGGCGCGGCGCAGCGCGGTGCCGAGCTCGGTGAACTGGAGCTGGGACACCTCGGCGGACTGGATCTGGTGCGACCCGTGGAACGTGCCGGCCCACTGGTGCAGTTCGACCGACACGCCCGCCTGGAGCAGGCGCACCGCGTAGTCGATGTCCTCGTCGCGGTTCGGGCAGAACTCCGCGGCGGTGATGTAGGCGGGCGGCAGGCCGGACAGATCCGTAGCCCGTGTCGGGGCGGCATACGGCGTGGCGGGCGCGGAGCCCAGGTAGTGGCTCCACGCCTGGGCGACCGTGTTCCTGGTCGCGAAGGGGGTATCGGTGAAGTTCCGCGCCGACCAGGTCTGCTGCCGGTCATCGAGGGCGGCCTGGTTGAGCAGCTGGAAGCGGATCGACGGCCCCTGCTGGTCCCGGGCGCGCAGCGCCACCGAGGCCGCGATCCCCGCACCAGCGCTGTGGCCGCCGACCGCGATCCGCGCCGGGTCGATCCCCAGCTCGGCCGCGTGCTCGGCGGTCCAGGCCAGCACCGCGTAGGCGTCGTCGAGCGCGGCGGGGAACCGCTGCTCGGGGGAGAGGCGGTAGGCCACCGAGATCACGGTCGCGCCGGAGTTGTTGGCGAGCAGCGCGGCCCACGGGTGCTCGGTGTCCAGCTCGCCCATGATGAATCCGCCGCCGTGCAGCCAGACGATGGCGCCCTGGGCCCGGGGCGGCCGGTAGATGCGCACCGGCACCTCGGGCTCGGTGGGGACCGTGCGGTCCTCGATCTCCAGGTCCGCCGTGTCCGGTGCGGGCAGAGTGGCGATCAACTCGGCGAGCTGTTTCCGCGAGGTGGGCGGGTCGCTCAGATCGGACGCGGGGAGTAGGGGCAGGTACGGTTCGAGTTCGGAATCCATGACGGTCATCCTCCGGCCTGCCGCCGCCGAGGGCATCCGCCGAGCGTCGCGCATTCTCCGTTCCTTGCGCGACAATCGCGCGTATCCTCCGGCCATGGATGCCTTGGTGGTCCGATTGTCGCAACTGGATACTGAAGCCGCGGGTGCACTGCGCGTCGTGTCGTTCTACGACACGCTGATGCGTCGACGGGTGGATCTTCCGGCGCTGCTCCGGGCCTCGGCGGGGCTCGCCGAGTGCGTGGCCGGGGTCCGGCTCCACGGCACGAGGCGGGGGATCCGCGTCGGGCCCGACGGCAGAGACGCCGCCGATCCGCCCATGCCCGCCTCCACCGCCATGCCGATCACCCTCGACGAGGAGGAGATCGGCACCGTGTGGCTGGAACGCGCCGGTCCGCCCTGTGCGCTCGACGACATGCTGCTGGACCGGCTCGCCATCGCCGCAGCGGCGGCCGTCGAGAAGCACGGGCCGGCCCCGACCACCATGGCCGACCCCGCGCTCATCGAACTGGTGATCAGCCCCGGCAGCGACCAGGCCGCCAGAGCCCGGGCGCTGCGCCTGCTCGGTTTCGCCGCCGATGTGCCGGTCCGCGTCGCCGCTGTCCGGTCGCCGCTTCCGCTCGACCAGGTCGGCTGCCGGGTCTGCCCGACCCGCCCGGTGAAGGCGGCATCGGTCGCGGGCGTGGGCGTCATCCTGGCCGCCACCGTCGACCCGGCCGGGTTTCCGGCGGGTGTTCGCGCGGGCCTCGGCGGCGCCGAGAGCCCCGACCGGTCCTGGCGGCAGGCGCACACCGCCCTCCGGTTCACCACCCCGCGCGTGCCCGTCGTGCACCACGACGACCTGGGCGTGTTCGCCCTGCTCGCCGAGGTGCCCCGGGACGCCGCGCGGGACAACGCCGACGTGGCCGCGATCGAGCACATGGCAGCAGCCCCGGAGGACCTGGAGACCCTGGACGTCTACTGCTCCGCGGGCTCGGTCCGCCGGGCCGCCGAACTCCTCCACCTGCACCACAGCAGCGTCGCTCGCAGGCTCGAACAGATCGGAAAGTCACTGGGCCTGGACCTCACCGACCCCACCGGCCTGACCCGGGCCAGGCTCGCCCTGACCACGTGGCGGCTGCTCAACGACTGATACGTCGCGAGGGCGGCCGTTCGGTTCGCCCGGGCGGCCGGTCCGTTACGGCCCCGCGTTCGCCGCAACGCGGAGCCGTGGCGCGCCTCAGTCAGTCCAGGACAGCGATCGCTTCGACCTCGACAAGTACGTCGGGCTCGAACAGGTAGTCGATGCCGATGAGAGACAGCGGCGGCAGCGGTTGCGGAATCCCGAGCTCGTCGACGACACGTTCGATGCCCGCCATAAAGTCCTCCATCTTCTCCGGGCTCCACCGCACGGCGAAGAACCTGAGGCGCACGACATCGGAGAAGCCCGCTCCGGCGCCGGCCAGCCCGCGCGCGGTGTTGCGCAGGGCCTGCGCGACCTGGCCGGTGAGGTCGCCCGTCGCGATGTGGTTCGCCTCGGCGTCGCGCGCGATCTGGCCGGCCACGTGTACCTGGCGGGTACCCGTACCGATCGAAACATGGTGGTAGGGCACGGGCTGGAACATGCCTTCGGGGGTGTTCAGCTGCACGGTCACTGGAAGTCCTTTCGCTTGCCAAACATTAGGTATCCAATGTCTACTTGGTAGGAAAAGGGAACTTCAACGAAACCAGGTACCATGCCGGAAACCTCCCGCTCCGTAGCCGACCCACCCCAGCTCACCGCGGAACACAGGGAACTGCTCGACGAAGTGCTCGACAAGTGGTCGCTCCAGGTGCTCGACACACTGTGCGAGCGGACATCACGCTTCAACGAACTGCGCCGAGCGATCCCCGCCGTGACGCAGAAGTCGCTGACGGCGACGCTGCGCCGCTTGGAGCGCAACGGGATGGTCGAGCGCGTCATCGTGCGCACGCGCCCCATCGCTGTCGAGTACCGCATCACGCCGCTGGGAACGACACTTCAGGAGCTCATCGACGCACTCCTGCGGTGGACCACCGCCAACATGCCCCGCGTCCAGCGCGCACGCGCGCACTTCGACGAGGAAACATGACGGGAGGCGCCCGAACTCCCGCCGGCATCCGCGGAAGCGCGCTGGAGACTTCGGCCGTCAGATGGGTGCGCGCTCGCAACGCGGGGTGAACACCACCTCGCGCGCCCGGCGATGGTCGATCACCGGGCGCAGAGTGGGGTCGGTGAGCAGCACCACGGGGGCGATCCGGTTTGGCGACATCGGGTACCACTCGGGCAGGGCCCTCGCAATGACGGTCCATGCCTCATCGGTGGCGCCGCGGGCCGCCAGCTCGCGAGCGGTCTCGAGGGCCTGCTCGAAGGCCGGGGGTTCCGGCAAGGGGTGGTCGGCCAGCCAGGTGTCCCATTCCTGCTGGAGCGCTGACCCGGTCGGCAGGCCGGGCACGATGCCGGCCAGGACGCGGGCCGCTTCGCCCCTCGGGTCGATTCCGTCGTGTTCGGCGCTGCGCATGAAGAGTGGGACAGCCTCGGAGCTGAGCTGCTCGATGCCGATCCCGGAGGCCACGTGGGGATGGTGCAGCACGCCGCGCAGGTCATGGAAGATCCGGCGGAGGTCGAGGAAGGCCGAGAGGACCACTCTCAGGTAGGCGGCGGCGCCGGACCCCTTGTCCGCGGCACGTTGGAAGGTGTCCAGCGCCTCCTCCACCTCGCCGCGCAACGCCGACCGGCGCCCCTCGGCCAAGAGCTCCTCAGCGCCATCGGGGTGTACGGGATTTCCCTCCGCTCCGCTCAGCTCCTCGAACGCGCCGCGTTCGTCGGCGACGAGGTCGGCGAAGGACCGGAACCGTTCGCCCAGTCCCGGGTACCAACTGGCCCAAATGTAGGCGGCCCACTCGCCGTCGGGGGAGATGTCTCCCGCGTCGAGCAACCAGTACAGGGCGTCGCCCTCAAGCGAGATCAGCAGTACTCGCCCCGCGAGCCCGTCGTTGACTAGGTCCGCCTCGGTGAGCGGCCCGCTTTCGCCTTCGAGGTCGTCCACCCAACAGACGGCGCCGGTGGAGCGCATGCTGTCCAGGAAGCTGCCCAGAGGCCCCCACCCGTTGGAGGTAGCGAGGAAGGAGCGGTAGCTGGGCGGCAGTTGCGTACCCAGTCGCTCCTCCAGGGCTGTGATCTGTTCCTCAGTGGCACCGTCGTAGCCCAGCCAGGAGGCGGCGCGCTGCTCGTCGGTGATGTCGAGTTCGTCCTCGTCCATTGCACGCAGCATGTCGGCGCTGAACTCGGCCAGGTAGCTCCGCCAGCGCTCGACGGACGCGGGCGCTCCGTCCACCGGGTGGTTCGCTGCCCAGTCTCCCGGGCCGGTCTGTTCCCGCTCGGTAGGGAAGGCGGAGACGGTCGGGTTCTCTTCCATGGGGTTCCCTTTTGTACGGGTTCTGGCAGAGGCAGGCGGGGATACCGCCCGTAAGCCGTGAGAAGACCAGAGGCGGAGTCCGACACCCTGGATGGTGCCAGCTGGACGAGGCATGGCGGCATCGGAGGCATGCGAGACAGGAAAGGCCCGATGTGCACAGTGCTCGTCGCCTGGCGGTTGGGAAGGCGCGGCACACACCGAGCATGTACCGCTGCGGTCTCCGCGGCAATGCCGCACCGGGACAGACACCGGCTGGCATAAGGTCTCGCCATGTCTGAAGAGACGTCACGGCGTTACCGGGACCGGACCGTCTTCGGTCCTTTCGCCGAGGCCCACCCCGAGGAGGTGCGTGCGGTCGAGGACGAGATCGGCAGGCCACTGCCTCCCGACTACCTCGCGTTCCTCCGTGTGGCCAACGGCGGCCTCCTGAACTACGCGGTGCGCATCCCTCCCGGGGCCGATGGCGACATCTTGGTGTTCTCAACGCTGTACCGTCTCGGCCGAAACGCCAAGGGTGTGTACGGACGCGCGACCCTGCTCGGTGCGTACCGGAGCCTTCCCGGCACCGTGTTCGCCGAGGCGTTCTCCGCCCAGGGCATCGCTGCCGACTCGCTGCTGCCGATCGCCTGCGATGGTGGGGACAACCAGCTCTTCCTCGACCTGTCACCCGGCGGTGGTGGCCGCATTCTGGCCTTCGTCTTCGGGCTGCCCGCGTGGACGGGGACGCCCCGCGCCACCGGCTGCGGCGTGCTGGCCGATGGCTTCCACGACTATCTCGACACCCTGTTCATCGACGAAGAGTCGGCCGAGTGGACCTGGGAGTACTACGTCGGAGACGCCGCCCCGGAGGACCCATGGCGCCAGGCCGTCGAGGAATGGCTCGACCAGGGACTACCCGGCTGGCGGACACGGCCCTGGGCGCCGCGGTGACCGGCTTTCCCGTGAGCGCCGCCGGTCGCTGGCGGAGGCTAAGCCCGGCGGAGCGGAGGAACCGGCGGCGTCCGAACCGGCGCGGCGGACAGTGTCCACGTGGGGCTGCGGCGCCCGCGCGCTCGCCGAAACCGCCCTGGATGAGGTTGACCAGGCGCATCCCGAGTACTCCACGGCCCGGCTGCTCCGCTATGCACTGCGGGCGGGACTACCGCCCCGCGAGTGTGAACCCACCCCCGAATGGGAGGGCTTTCGTGTCTAGACCGCAGCGCGCACGTGGTCGGCCCCGTCGTACTCGAAGAACGCCTCGTACGCGGGCACCGTCCCGGTGCCGCTGCCGCGTACACCGCAGAAGTAGCCGTGGCCGGGGCGCGCCCCGGTGATCTCGTCGAAGTTGGTGAACACGTCACCAGCGGCGAAGACCAGCGCCGGCGCGTCTGGTGCGAAGAGGAAGAGACACTCGCTGTAGGCACCGATCCGGGTGCCCGCCAGAGCGGCGGCGACCTCGTCCTCCCCGTGCTCGGCAAGGTCCAGCTCCCGGTGCGGGATCCGCGGCCAGTCGAGCACGGTTCCCGCCCACGGCAGGGAGTTGAGGTAGCTGGCGAAAGCGCGTGCCGTCGCGGTGTCGGTCTTTCTCGCCCGGCCCTCCGACAACCACTCGGCGGCGTCGGAGGACCCGGTGAACTCGGGATCAGTCATCAGTTCAGCTCCTCAAGGGCGCGGATGAAGGCGTCCTCGTCGCCGTCCTGCACGTGGATGGACCCGTACTCCCAGTCCTTGCGCTTCTTGCCGTCCGTACGGTCCCACCAGTTGATGTGGTACCCCTTGTCCGGGTTGTTCGGATCGAAGTCGAGCCGCCAGCCGCGCTTACCGTCGGCGGTCTGCCGGCCGCTCGTGAAGCCTTCCCACGGCCCGATCTTCTGGGTGTGCTCGATGGTCTCCTCACCGGCGAGGTTGACCCGTTGCTCGGCGCGGTCGAGCGCGGCCTGCTCGTTCGGCGCCCAGTCGTCGTGCTCTTTGCCCTTCTGCGGTTTCTCGGGGTTACCGTCCGGGTTGCGCCGCTCCTGCTCCAGCCGCTCCGGGCTCTTCTCGCCGCCGCAACCTCCCGGGTTCTGGTTCTGGTTGTGGACGAGGACGTAACCGCCACCGTCGTCGGCACCGACATAGTACGAGTGCGTCTCAGCGACGGTGAGGTTGTGGACGGTCTGTCGCTGGGTGAAGTCTCCGCTTCCGAAGACCGTTACCGTGCCGCCGTCGGGCGTGCGAAGCTCGTCGCCGGGCGCGAGGGCACCGGCCTCTGTCCACTCCTGGTGGCTCTCAACCCAGAAGCGGTGGTGGTCGGTCGCCGTGAACTGCGCACCGCCCCGGGGAGTCTGCACCGTCACCCGGGTCAGGGTCTTGCTGCCAGTCGTTGTGATGGTGTCGGTCACCGACCGCGGGCGGGTCTGCCCCGTGGAGGGGTCGGTCGCGAGGACCCGGTCGTGGACCTCGATGTCCTCTATGGCCTCCGAACCGCCACCCGCGAGGAGCACGGAGGTGCCGGCGGGGAAACTGTTGCGGCCGCCGGGACTGATGTCGCAGGCTTCGAGGGCGTCGTCGCGCCTGCCGCGGGCGTTGTCGGCGGCCTCCTCTGCGTCGTCAAGGCGGCCGCTGCGCCGGCGCCACTTGGTGATCAACCGGGCGATGGTCGGGATCTTCTTGGCGACCTTGGCGGCCTTGCCCCAGGGGGCGAAGCCGACCACCGTCCAGATGCAGGCCACGATGTCGCCCTCGGTGATGCACTTCTCGGCGTCTTCGAGACCGATCAGTTCCTTGAGCAGCTGCAGCAGTTCGTCCTTGAGGTCATCGAACTCCGACTGCGCTTCCTCCAGCTCCTCCTCGGCCTCCTCCAGGTCGCTCTCGGCCTCCTCGAGGTCCTCAGCGAGCTCCGGGTCGTAGGACTCCTCCGACCCGTATCCCTCGGCGGCCAGGATGTCCTCCTCGGACGCTTCCTCGTCGCCGGACTCCTCTCCGTCCCCGGACTCGTCGTCACCACCGCCGGAGTCCTCATCGGGGTCGCCGGCCGCGGCCTCCTCGCACTCCTGGTCGCCGGGAACGAGGCACATGCTGCGGTCGAGTAGCGCGCGGACGTCACCGGGCAGACCGAACCCGATGACCGCCGCTGTGACCGCGGCCACCAAGAGGAGCACGGTGCCGTACTCGACCTTTCCGGCTCCGGCCTCAGCCCGCCGCACCCACCGCATGCGAGTTGTCCTTCGAAGAGGGGGAAGTTCGAAATCGCACTCTAGCCCGGATACACCGCCGTATCAGGCCCTGGTGGGCGACGGGCCGAAGGTGGCCATCCCAGCCTGCTTACCGAGTACCAGGTCACCCGCCGCGGCGTGCACAAAAGCGCGGCCGCGCTGGAGAAGGACGGACGCGCCTGGATCGAGTAGTGGAGCACCCACTCCCGCCTGTTCGTCTGGCGCAAGACCGCCGAGGAGATCCTCCACTCCCCCGCCCGATATCTACAACGGATTTCAGGGGCGGAACACTAGAGCTGTTGTGGGAGGTGGGCGGTGGCCAGCCAGCCGCGGCCGGTGCCGTCGCGTTCCGGGTCGAACGCTGCTGGTGTGGGGCGCTGGTAACGGGCCGCGACCTCGGCGATGTCCCGGACGGTGGGACGCCATCCGTACCGGGTGAGCCAGGTGGTGAGGTCGTCGGTGGGTCCGCCCTGCCACAGGTCGACGAGCTCGGCGGAGAGCTCCCCGCGGGCCGCGCGGAGCAGCTCGGAGTCCTCGGCGTGGTCCAGAGCCAGGATGCTGCCGGGTGCGGAGGTGGCGGTGATGCGGTCGAGGAGGAGATCCGCGGCCGCGGGAGGCAGGGCGTACAGGAGCCCTTCGGCCAGCCAGGCAGTCGGCTGCCGCGGGTCGAGGCCGGCTTCGGTCACCGCATGTGGCCAGTCCTCGCGCAGGTCGGTGGCGACCGAGATACGGTTGCCCGGCACGGCGGCACCGCGCTGGGCGAGCACGGCGTTCCTGAACGCCAGTACGTCGGCGAAGTCGACGTCGAAGATCTGGGTTCCGGCGGGCCAGTCGAGCCGGTAGCTGCGGGTGTCCACGCCGCACGCCAGCACCACGACCTGCCCGCATCCGGCCTGGGCCGCCTCCAGCAGTGTCTGGTCGAGGAATCGGGTGCGGACGGCGACCTGCTCGGCCACCAGGTGCAGAAAGCCCTGCTCGGTCGACGCCGATGCGGCGGCCCAGGGTGAGGCGGCCGGGTCGACGGCGTCGAGGAAGTGCTGTGCGTAGGGGTCGTCGAACAGCCGATCTGCGCGGCGGCTCTCCTGGGCGCGCAGGAGAGCCACCCCAAGAGCGGTCGCACCCACTCCGGTGAGCTGTTCGGGGAGATCTGGTTGAGATGCCATGGGGATGCTCCGTCTCTTTCTGTTCAGGGGCTGCTTGCGTTGGAGGTGGTGGACACCGCACGGCTCTCCCGGTGGTCAGAAGGGGAGGCGTCGATAACCCGGGGCAGCGACCCCGCGCCGCGCGAGATCGATGGCCAGCACCAGACCGGTCGGCCCCGCGTCCACGATGAGTACGTCTGAGCTTGTGTCCACAGCAGAATTTTAGAACGAACGATCGTTCTACGAATAACAGCACGGCCTCGACTCCGTGTCAAGAACGAATGATCGTTCTACTGCTCGGTGTCTCGCGGGGGCGCTGACATGAGGGCCCGCAGCCCGTCGCGGAACGCCGCGGCGTCGGAATGGCCGTCAATCGCCCACTGCACCATGAATCCGTCGACCAAGGCCATCAGAACGCTGGCCACCTGCTCGGCCGGCACGTCGGCGCGAAGCAGCCCGCGCTTCTGGTGCTGGGCAACGAGGCCGCCGACCACCTGTCGGGTCGTGTCCATGACCTCGCGCAGCTCCGCGCCCAGCGCGGGTGAGCGCAGCGCCTCCGACCAGACCTGGATCAGCAGGCGGGCCGACTCCTGCGACCTGGCCAGCGGAGGCTGTTCGGCCTGTAGTACGAGATCGACGATGCTGTCCAGCTCCGGCGGCTGTGCGGCGTCGTGGGTGTCGAACGCCGCGGCGACCTCGGTGAGGGCCTCCGAGACGATTGCCGCGATGATCTCGTCCTTGCCTTTGAAGTAGCGATAGACCGCGCCTGCTGACAGCCCCGCTTCAGCCAGCACGTCCTGCATGGACGTGGCGTGGAAGCCGTTGCGGACGAAACAGCGCCGGGCAGCGTCCAGAATCTGCCGGCGGCGCGCGTCGAGGTGTTCCTTGGACACACGGACCATGACATCAATGTAGAACGAGTATTCGCTCTTGACCAACGCCGAGGGTCCGCGATTCGAAAGAACGTTCGTTCTCACATTCTGTCCGGAGAGTCGTGCCGTGTCCCTTGCCACACTGAGCGTGCTCGTCGCGCTCGTCTTCCTGCTCGCCGGCACCCAGAAGATCCTGCTGCGCCGCGCGGTGACCGTGCCCATGCGGCGACTCGGTGCCGGCGCTCCGCTGACCCGCCTGATCGGCACCCTGGAGATCGCCGGCGCGCTCGGGCTCGTGGCCGGTATCTGGTTCACACCTATCGCGCTAGCAGCCGCGACCGGTCTCCCCCTGTTGCTGATCGGCGCCGTGGGGGCCACGTCCGAGCCGGCGACTACACCCACCGACAGCACCGCGCCAGCGCAGGAGCGCCCATTGTGCTGCTCGTCCTCACCGGGCTGAACGTGGCACTGCTGCTGACGCCCTGAGGCTGACTACGTTCGCCGGGCGGCCCCAGCAGGATTCGAACCTGCGACACCCACTTTAGGAGAGTGGTGCTCTGTCCCCTGAGCTATGAGGCCTCGCTCGCGGGACAAGGGTAGCGGAGGTTGGGCCTCTGTGTCAGAACGAATGCGAGTTGCGGGGTTGGCTAGCTGTTTTGGTTGAGTACCCTTACTCGCGGAGAAGTTGTCATGACCTTTGCGTGACCTTCGTCATACGCGGGTTGCCTTCTCGCGCGGCGGTGTCGAGGTGCCGTGGTGGCGTGGATCCGGCAAGGTGGTGACGTCTCACTCTCAGGAGACCGTGAAGCGCGAGGGTCGCAGGCCCCCGCGTAGCGTTTCGCGTTGTGCTGAACTGTACCCCCGAGACTTTTGTCCTGGTATGTCCGGTTGTGGACATGGGGTACGTTGCGATTTGGCCACGTGAACGACCGAAACAGGCTGCCGGAGGATCCTCGTGCCGTTCTCTCCCGACTCGACGCGGCGATCATCCCGCGTACCGAGGAGCGGGATCCTGTCCGTCCTCGCTGTCCGACCCTGGGTCAGAGCGCGATTCGTACAGACCGTTGTCGTAATGGTACTGACCGCGCTTTTCACCGTGCCCGGCGCGCAGGTGATTATGCCCGCGCCCGCCGCCGCGGATGAGGACCTCGAGACCCTCAAGGACAAGGCCGAGAAGGCAAAGGACGACCTGGAGGAAGCCACCGACGAGTACACCAAGCGCGAGGAGAAGCTGGAGGACGCGCAGGACGAGCTGGTGGACACGCTGCACGAGCTGCAGGAGACCGAACTGGAGCTCACGGAGATGCGCGAGCCACTGTCCCAGCTCGCCAGCACGCTGTACCAGCAGCCCGACGGCGGCACCCTGGCGCTGATGACATCGGGCACACTCGACCAGGACCTCCAGGTCGAGTCGCACGTGGTCAAGCTCTCCGACGACAAGGAGGCCCTTCTCGAGGAGGCCGCCGAGCTGCGGGAGAAGCAGACCGACCTCACCAGCGAGGCCCAGGACCTGCAGGCGGAGACGCAACTGGAGAAGGTCGAGCTTGAGGACGACCTGGCTGACCTGCGTGACCAGTCCAAGGAGAGCACGGACGAGCTCACCAAGGAGCTCGAGGACCGCGGCATGGACATCGACGCCTACATGGCCGGTGTGGAGTGCGACCCCAGCGCGGCCGAGGCGGGCACTGGTGCCCCCAACGGGTTGCTGCCCAAGGAATCACTGTGCGAGCTGCACGAGGGAGGCGAGCTGCTGCGGGCCGACGCGGCAGTGGACTTCCTGAAACTGAACGAGGCCTATGCCGATCATTTCGGCACCCAGATGTGTGTCACCAGCTCCTACCGGGACCTGCCCAACCAGCACCGCGTCTACGCCGAGCAGCCGCCCGGAAACGCCGCCGTGCCCGGTACCAGTAACCACGGATACGGCCTGGCGATAGACCTGTGCGGCGGTGTCGAGAACTTCCGCTCGGAGCAGTTCAACTGGCTGGAGGCCAACGGCGGGGAGTACGGCTGGCACCACCCCGACTGGGCGAAGTCGAGTCCGTTCGAGCCCTGGCACTGGGAGTACAAGGACGCCCAGCAGTAGCCCGGCCCCGGACGCCCCGGAAACAACCGCGCGGCGCGGTCAGCCGGTGATGCTCACGGACAGTTGGCCGGCCGCCGCGTGCCCGGCCAGGGCGCGGGCCTCCTCGGGGCGGACGGCGACCAGGATGAGCGCGCCGGAGTCGTGGGTCCCGAAGTCGCTTTCAGGTACGGCGATCACCGGACGGTCGGTGACCACGGCCGTGGCGGGGCCCGCCGCGGGTTCGCTGGCGTCGCCGGCGAACGGGCCGCCGCCGGCGGCGAGGATGTCCACCCTGCTGCCGGGGCCGAGGAGCGCCACGGCCCCCGGATCGGTGATCCGGACCGGGGAAGCCACCAGCTCGGCGCCGTACGCCTCGGCCGGTGGATCGGCGAGGCGTGCGGTGGTCAGCACCTCACCGCGCAGCACCGGTCCCGTGAGGCTCTCGCCGGCGGGGTCGGCGCCGGGGCGCAGGGCGCCGCGGGGGACCGCGTGTCCGGGCAGCGAACGCACCGCGGTGTCTCCGGTCCGCACCGGAGACACGGCCGTGAGGTCGCGGGAGGCGACGAGCACGTCCACGGTGGGTTCCGGGGGCGGGCGGACGATCAGGACCGCGCCGGCGAGAGCCAGCACGGCGCAGAACGTGCCGAGACCGCGCCGGTGCCGAGCGAGGAACCTGCCGAGCATGAGCCGGCGGGGGGTCATGTCGCGACCGTACGAGTGGTGAGCTCCATGCCCGTACGGTAGGCGGCCGGAAACGGGTGGTGGCGGCGTCATCCACAGGCCCGCCCGGTCCTGGCGCGGCCGGTCGCCTGCGGTCCGCGCCGGTTAGGTGGAAGCGGGCGTCGCGGCGCTGGAGGAAGTGCTCGACGAGCCGTTGGAGCCGGAACCGCTGTCGGACGACGATCCGGCGGACGACTCGGAGGAGGCCGCGGAGCTGGAGCTGGAGCTGTCGGCCGAGCCGGAGTCCGCGGAGCCCGACTCCTTGCTCTCGCTGTTGCTCTCCGCGCTGCCGTTGGACGACGAGGCGCTCTTGGAGCCGTTGTTGTCGGTCTTGTAGAAGCCGGAGCCCTTGAACACGATCCCCACGGCCGAGTACACCTTGCGGAGCCGGCCCTGGCACTCGGGACAGACCGTCAGTGAGTCCTCGCTGAAGCTCTGCACGATCTCCAACTGGCCGTTGCACTCGGTGCAGGCGTACTGATAGGTAGGCACGTGCTCCTCCTCGGCTGGCACTCTCACCCGTCGACTGCTAAATGTTACGCGCTCGCGGTACGCGTCCGCGACTTTGGGGGTAGGAGCTGCAACCAGCGCTGATGCTCGCTGACACTGTCCGACGCCGGTAACGCCGGACACGGCTCCGCTGTTCCGCCCGCTGCCCTGGTGACACGCGCCCTTCAAAACCAGTGGACGCCTCGTTGGGGGGTGACCACCCCGTGCACCGGACGGTCGTGGGCCTCCGCGGGAACGGCGTCCACCAGCTCTGTGTCGTAAATCACGGCGATGGTGCGGGTGTTCGGCCCGATGCGGCTAAGCGTCCGGTCGTAGCACCCGGCCCCCTTGCCCAGCCGCAGGCCGCGCTGGTCGACCGCGAGCGCCGGGCACACGACCGCGGCGCAGCGCCGCACGGCGTCCACCCCGTAGCGGCGCCCTGTTGGTTCCAGGAGTCCCTGGTCCGTGGACTCCAGGCTGTCCGGGCCGTCGTAGGCCGCCCAGTCGAGATCCCGGTTGGGCAGGAACACCGGCAGGAGCACGTAGGTCCCCTGCTTCCACAGGGTCGCGATCAGCTTATGCGTGTCGGGCTCGGTGCCAACGGAGTAGTACACAGCGACGGTCCCGCCCATCGTGAGCTGGGGGAGCGCGCTAAGCGTGTCGCGGAACACCGAGCCGGCCTGCTCCCGCTGCTCCTCGCTCATCTCCCGCCGCGCCGCTCTGATCCTCCGACGCATGTCCTGCTTCGACTCTGCACCCGTGTCGATGTCCATGCCGCAGAGTCTCTCAGGTGGCCGAACCGAGGTGAGGACGAACCAAACCGGGAATGAACGTCTCGCGGCGCGCACCGCGCTGACCGGGTGCGGAGCGTGGACGTGCAGGTCAGCTGGGAAGTCCCGGACAGGTCCCGATAGGAATGTGACCTAAAGTGCCGTCATGAGTCTTTCACAGAGCGCACTGCCCCGCGTGAGCAAGGCGGTGGTGCCCGCGGCCGGCCTCGGGACCCGGTTCCTGCCCGCGACCAAGGCCACGCCCAAGGAGATGCTGCCCATCGTGGACAAGCCCGCGATCCAGTACGTCGTGGAGGAGGCGGTCGCGGCGGGCCTCGACGACGTTCTGATGGTCACGGGGCGCAGTAAACGGTCCATCGAGGACCATTTCGACCGCGCGTACGAGCTGGAGGAGGCGCTGCGCGCGAAGGACGACTTCCAGCGGCTGAACGCGGTCCGCGAATCCAGCGAGCTCGCCCAGCTGCACTACGTCCGCCAGGGAGAGCCGCGCGGACTCGGGCACGCCGTGTTGTGCGCCGACGCCCATGTCGGCGATGCGCCGTTCGCGGTCCTCCTCGGCGACGACATCATCAGCGAGCACGCGGCCCTGCTCAAGCGGATGATCGAGGTGCGCGAGGCCTACGGCGGGAGCGTCGTCGCGCTCATGGAGGTCGAGCCGGAGCAGGTCTCGCTCTACGGATGCGCGGGCATCGAGGAGACCGCCGAGGAGGACGTCGTCCTGGTCAACGACCTCGTGGAGAAACCGCCGCGAGACGAGGCCCCGAGCCGCTGGGCGATCATCGGGCGCTACATCTGCGACCCGGCTGTCTTCGCGGTGCTGCGCGAGACTCCCCCCGGTCGCGGCGGAGAGATCCAGCTCACGGACGCGCTGCGCGAGCTGGCCCGCCGTAAGCCCGATGACGGAGGCCCGGTGTACGGCGTCCGGTTCCGGGGGCGGCGTTACGACACCGGAAACAAGGCCGATTATCTTCGCACTGTGGTGGAATTCGCCTGTGAGCGTCCCGACCTCGCGGCGGAGCTGCTGCCGTGGCTGCGGGACTTCGTGGCGAAGCGCGACGCCGGCCCCGGAACGGGGCGCGCCGCCGACAACGGGTGAGGGATCAACGATGAAGAGCGTCGAACAGCATGTCCGTGACGTCTTGGAACTCGCGAAGCCTCTCGATCCGGTCGAGACGGACCTGCTGCGGGCGCACGGTTCGGTGCTTGCGGACCCTGCCACCTCGCCGGCGGCGCTACCCCCGTTCGACAACTCTTCGATGGACGGGTACGCGGTGGTGGCCTCCGACGTCGCGGGCGCGGCACCGGAGCACCCGGCGCGGCTGCCGGTCGTGGCCGACATTCCCGCCGGTGACACCGCCGCGCACGAGATCGGCCCCGGGCAGTGCGCTCGGATCATGACCGGGGCGCCCCTCCCCAGCGGCGCCACCGCCGTTGTTCCAGTGGAGTGGACCGACGGCGCTACGGGGGAGGTGGCCGTCACCCGCGCGGCGCGCGACGGCAACGCCGTTCGCAGAGCGGGGGAGGACGTCGACGCGGGCACCGAGGTGCTGCGCGCGGGCGTGCGCCTCGGAGCCGCCGAGCTGGCCGTGCTCGCCGCCACCGGGTGCGGCACGGTCCGGGTGCACCCCCGGCCGCGCGTCGTCGTGTTGTCGACCGGCGAGGAGCTGGTGGAGCCGGGCCGACCGCTCGGCGCCGGACAGATCCACGAGTCCAACAGCTTCATGCTCACCGCCGCCGTCCTGGACGCCGGCTGCGCGGCCGACCGGTACGGCTTCATCGGGGACGAGCCGGACACGATCGCGAGCACGCTTGAGAGCGTGCTCGACCGAGCCGATCTTGTGCTGACGACGGGCGGGGTGAGCATGGGCGCCTACGACGCGGTCAAGGAAGTCCTCTCGAAACGGGGGACGGTCCACTTCGAGAAGGTCGCCATGCAGCCGGGCATGCCGCAGGGGTTCGGCGTCCTCGGCGGCGCCGAGGGCACCCCTGCGACACCGATCCTGACGCTGCCCGGCAACCCGGTCAGCTCGTTCGTGTCGTTCCACCTTTTCGTGCGCCCGCTCCTGGACCGCATGCGCGGGCTTTCGCCCGCCCCGCCACCCATGGTGCGCGCCCGCCTGTCGGCACCCGTAGCGTCCTCCCCGTCGGGGAAGCGGTCGTTCCTGCGGGCGGCGCTGGCCTACGACAGCACCGTCGAGGACGGCGGCTACACGGTGCTGCCCGCCACACGGCAGGGCTCGCACCAGTTGTCCGCACTGGCCGGGGCCAACGCCCTGGTGGTCGTCCCCGAGCCGGCCACGGAGCTGGCCGAGGGCAGTGTCGTGGACGTGCTGCGGTTGCCCGGCGCATCCTGAGAACGCCCGTGCCGCCGGCACGCCCGCGCTGCCCGCGCACCGGGGTGCTGAGCGGCCCGTGGTCCGCGTAACGTCGGAACTGCTCGCGTTACCCGCCTTTTCTGCCCCGTTGAAGAAAGCACGGACGATGCCCGACTCTGACCCGACCGGGTTGACCCATCTCGACTCCTCCGGCGCGGCCCGCATGGTCGACGTCACGGCGAAGGACGTCAGCGCCCGCACCGCAACCGCAACCGGCCGCGTCCTGGTCTCCCCGGAGGTCATCACCGCGCTGCGGGAGGACGCCGTCCCCAAGGGGGACGCGCTCGCCGTTGCCCGGATCGCGGGTATCCAGGGGGCCAAGCGCACTCCCGATCTCGTCCCGCTGTGCCACCCCATCGCCGTGCACGGCGCCGATGTGGCGCTGGAAGTCGGGGACGGCGAGGTGCTGATCAGCGCGACCGTGCGCACGGCCGACCGCACCGGGGTGGAGATGGAGGCGCTCACCTGCGTCATGACGGCGGCGCTCGGCCTGGTCGACATGGTCAAGGCCATCGACCCTGAGGCGGTGGTCAGCGACGTGCGGGTCGAGGAGAAGACCGGCGGCAAGAGCGGCGACTGGCGGCGGTCCCGGTGAGCGCGGCACACACGCCCGCTGAGGGTGAACAGGGACACACCGCCGCCGTGATCACCGTGTCCAACCGGGCCTCTGCCGGCGTCTACCCGGACCGTTCCGGGCCGGTGCTGGCGGAGCTGCTGCGCGAGGCCGGCTACCGTACCGTCGGCCCCTGGGTGGTGCCCGACGGTCCGCCCGTCGCCGACGCGCTGCGCCGAGCGCTGGACGAGGGCTACGACGCCGCCATCACCAACGGGGGCACGGGCATCAACCCCAACGACGAGACCCCCGAGGTCACCCGGCCGATACTGCGGTACGAGATCCCGGGGATCGCCGAGGCGCTCCGCGCCGCAGGCCGGGAGAAGGGCATTCCATCGGCGGTGCTGTCCCGCGGGCTCGTGGGTGTCGCCGAGAACGCGGGCCGCCGCATGCTCGTCGTCAACCTGCCCGGTTCCAGTGGCGGCGTCCGCGACGGCATGGAGGTGCTGGGACCGATTCTGGCCCACGCCGTTGACCAGATGCGCGGCGGCGACCACTCGGCGCCGCCGATCTGAACCGGCGCGGCGGCTGTGCGCCGCGGGTGGTGGAATACTGGGCAGTGGGACCACAGGGGAGGCATCGCCACCATGCGCCCCGTCGACATACGTTGTGACTCCCGGGTCTCCGATGGTCCCGGAGGTGTCGGAGGGACAGGCAGTGAGTCGGAGAATTGGCTGGCCGGTCACCCTGAACGAAGGGCCGGTCGGCCTGCGCCCGCTGCGGCTCCGCGATGCGGGACCCCTTCGGGCAGCGCGGGTCCGCAACGCGGAGTGGCTGCGTCCCTGGGAACCGACGCATCCCGAGATGCCCCTGAGCTCGTCGAGTATCGCGCCCTACATCGCGATGATCCAGGCCGTCCGCAGGGAAGCCCGGCAGGGGATCGCGATGCCGTGGACGGTCACCTACGAAGGGGCGTTCGCCGGCCAGTTGACGGTGGGTGCGATCGTCTGGGGATCGGCTCGTTCCGCCCAGGTGGGCTACTGGATCGACAGCGCCTACGCGGGGCGCGGAATCACCCCGACGGCGGTCGCGATGGCGGTCGACTACTGCTTCTTCACCGTCGGGCTGCACCGAATCGAGGCCAATATCCGGCCGGAGAACCAGGCGAGCAGAAGAGTCGCCGAAAAGCTGGGCTTCCGCGAAGAGGGCGTTCGGAAACGCCAACTGCATATCGACGGTGCCTGGCGCGACCACATCGGTTACGCCCTCACCGTTGAGGACCTTCCCGAGGGATTGCTCGCACGCTGGCGACGGGCGCACAGCGAAGGGCGCGACCTTCCGCCCGGTGGCACTTCCGCGTCCGGAGGCACCCCCGGTTCGTCCGGTTCGCAACCCGGGTGGTCCTGAGGGCCGCGGAGAAACGCCCGCCGCGGCGGGCGGCGAGTGCCTTGGAAAAACACGTGCCCAGTACGGCCCCGTTCGCGGGATAATCGCCTAACGGCAGCCGGAACGAGCTCCGCTCCGGTGCACCCCTGGTGCACCGCGCTTCCGCATGGACGTTGATCTGGGCCGGCCGCCATTCACACCGTGGAGGCGCTGGCTCAGGAAGAAGAGGAAAGACTGCAATCTCGCGACACTCCGGCCCGAATACTGCCCAATTCCGGACACAGCGTCGTACGGTGCGGAACATAGACGCATCGATGATGCCGGCATTACCCGCATATGAGGCGTGGGGGGCGTCGGATGGCGGGCGGTGCTTCGGAAGGCGTAGACGTCCGGCCGTGACCTTGGGGCGACGGGTACGCGGGATGGGCCTTGACAGGCACCGTGTCCGGACCGCGGTGTCGCGGGAGCGTTGCGAAGTGCCCAATGGTCAGCGGCGGTACGAGGAGGGGTGATGAGTAGCTCTCCTCTGTACCTGGCCATCGTTGTCGTCTGGCTGATCGTGTTGGTGCCGATGCTGCTGCGCCGCGACGCCGCCGACTCGGGCCCCGGCCCGGGGCGCCGGACCAGGCAGGGCGGTTCGGTGGAGGACGACGGTGCGGCACCCGACGATGACCTCGATGAGGAGCGCGAGGACAGCGAGCACGGCGGGGACGACTACGACGAGCACGACGACGCGCTCGACACGGATGCTGGCCCGCAACGGACGCGGCCTCCGCGCAACAGCGCCGCCACCACCGCCACCGCGGCTGAGGGTGCCGCGGAGTCACGGGGAAACCCGGCCCCGCGGCCCGGCGCCCGGCCCGGCGCCCGGCCCGGCGCCGAGTCCGAAACGGTCGCGTTCACCCACTCCGAGCCCGGCCCGGCGCCAAGGCGCCCGCGCGTCGGCCGGGCGCGCATCATCGCGCGCCGCCGGCGCCGGACCTCAGGCCTGGTGCTGCTGTTGGCGGTCACCGGGGCCGCGGTGGCCCTGGGGCTCGGGCCGTGGTGGGTGCTGGCCCCACCGGCCCTGCTCATGTTGGGCCACCTCGCGTTGCTGCGCGAGGCCGCCAAGGCCGACGCGGAACGCCGCGTCGCCGATGCGCGCCACCGGCAGCGTCTGCGCGCCGAGGCCCACGCCCAGCGGACCGCCGAGGCAGCCCGCGAGGCCGAGGTCATCGAGCTGATGTCGCGCCGCAACCAGGTCTACGACCAGTACACCGACGCCCAGCTCCGCGCGGCGGGTGACTGATGCCACGGCCCCTGCCCCCGCGGGAATCCGTTCGGAACACCCGGCACGAACTGCTAACCTAGGGAACGTCCTCAAGGGGCTGTGGCGCAGTCCGGTAGCGCATCTCGTTCGCATCGAGAGGGTCAGGGGTTCAAATCCCCTCAGCTCCACCCGAGGTCAGAGGCCGGTTCCCGTTCCGGGAACCGGCCTCTGTATGTCCGTGCCCAGGCAGTTTCCATGCCGGATGGCCTGGGTGGGCGGCCCCCAGTAACCGCACCTGGTGCCCGGTGGTGCCGCGCCCGACGAGGCAGCGAAGGTGGTGGACGGGCCAGCCCCCGGGTGACGGTGCGGGTGCCCGGTGGTTGCGCACACGACGGGGGTGGTGCGGGCGTTCTCGGCGACGCTCACCTCCAGAAGACTCGCAATCCGGACATAGCGGGCGCGTGTGGGGGTGCGCCCCGCACCGAAGGTGACCGTGGGGACATGTTCGGCGCCGAGAACGTCCCCACAGACAGTCTCGGCGCGGCTCAGCACCGAGAACGACACCACAGACACCCCCGCAGGCCGACCCACCCACCGTCCTCGCCGCCCCCGTTGGGCGCCGCACCACGTATCCCCAGCACCGACACGCACCCACCCCGGCCACCCGCCGTCCTCGCCGCCCGCCGGAGGCCGCACCACGTACCCACCGCAGCGGTGAACGTCACGCCCGGACCATCCGCCGTCCTCGCCGCCCCCGTTAGAGGCCGCACCAGGGCACCAAGGGCGACCCCCGCAGGCCGGCCCATCCGCTGTCGTCGCTGCTCTCCTCGGGCGCGCCACCACCGGGCACCAGAAACGATCTTCGCGGGCCGGCCTACATACCGTCCTCGCCGCCCCTGTTACACGCGCCACCCTCGGGCACCGGTCGAGACGACAAGTTCGTGGTCGGTTGGCGGCGGTGCGTAGCCAGAACTCCGTATATCGCTACGTCGAGTGATTTATCGGGACGAATGGAACCGTAGGGTGAGTACGGCCATCAAACCCCCCGGCCAGCCCACAAGACAGAGCGCAATGGGCCCTTCGGGGCCGGAGGTCTGTAGGGTCTGTGGGCTTTCCCCGATATGTCGACCTGGAGCGGTTGTTGCTTGCCGAATCGTTGCGCCCCTTTCTGCGCTCCGCCGCTACTGGGGCCGTCGCGCTCAGCGCGGTGCTGGTTCTTTCCTCCTGCGGTATCGCCCAGCGGCTGGCCGACGCGGCGGAGAGAGGAGGGGCGCCCCCGCCCTCCGGTTCCGGCTCCGAGCAGACGGACAGCGACGGCGGAGGAGGAGATCCTGCGGGCGGGGAGTCCGACGACATCTTGGGAGTCAGTGTGGGGGACTGCGTCAACGACGACTCCATGTCCGATGAGGTCACGGAGATGCCCACCGTGGACTGCGCGGAGCCGCACGACTCCGAGGTGATCGCGGTCGAGGAGCTCGATGGCGACCGCCCGTACCCGGGCGACAGCGTCGTGGGAACGGAGGCCAGCGACATCTGCACCGGTGCCGCGTTCGAGGACTACATCGGTGTCCCGTGGATCGAGTCCATCTACGAGACTCGGGAGTACACCCCCCTGGAGGAAGGCTGGGAGGCCGGTGACTACGAGGTGATCTGTGTTGCCTACGAGCCCGGTACCGCCCTCACCGGTTCCATCGCGGACAGCTACGAGTAGAGCTGGCGGTATCACGCACGGCAGGGCCCGGCTCGCCGCTGTAGCCTCCGCGGCGAGCCGGGCCCACCGGCCCGGCCCCGGGGGTGCTCAGGCCGGGCTGCGCACCGCGGTGGAGTCCGGTTCGAACGGCGCCTCGATCGCGGTCTTCTCCCCCAGGAACTGGACGGCGAACAGGACCGCGGCCAGCGCCACACCCGCGGCGTCGGTCCAGAAATCGGGGTGGAACACCAGCACGGCCGCGATGGTGAAGCCGATCCGTTCCACCAGCAGGGTGCGCCGCCGCATGAACCCCTCCAACGCCACCGCGGCCGCCACCAGCGCGACCATCCCGCTGGCCGCTGCCCAGGCGACCTCAGCGGGCGTTCCGTTCAGCAGCAGCGGCGAGTACGCCATGAGCAGCGGGATCAGGTAGAGGCCCTTGGCGAATTTCCATGCGCTGACGCCGGTCCGCATCGGATCGGAGCCGGCGATACCGGAAGCGGAGAACGCTGCCAACGCCACCGGTGGTGTGACGTTGGAGTCCTGGCTGAACCAGTAGACGATCATGTGCGCCACGATCAGCGCGACGCCGAGATCTTCCAGCGCCGGCCCGGCCAGCACGATCAGCACGATGTAGGCGGCCGTCACCGGGAGCCCGAGCCCCAGGACGAGCGACGCCAGGGCGATCATCGCCAGTGTCGCCAGCAGGCTGCCGCCCGCGACGCTGAGCATGACGCTCGACAGGGCGAGACCGAGCCCGGTCAGCCCGACCATCCCGACGATGATGCCCGCGACGGCGGTGGCGACCGAGACGCCGAGGGTGTTCCGCGCCGCGAGCACGAAGACCTCGCCGATGTCGCGCCAGTCCAGCCGGCTGGCAGCACGGAGCATGGCCACGATGAACAGCAGCGCGATCGCGTAGAGCCCCGCCCGCAGCGGGGTGACATACATCAACAGCAGCGTGATGAGCAGGATGAACGGCGCCAGGAAGTGGTAACCGGCGGCCAACGTGGTGCGAAGCCGCGGAAGCTGCTCCGGAGGAAGCCCGCCGATCCCGCGCTTGCGCGCGAGGATGTCGACGAACACGAACACCACGGCGAAGTACATCAACGCAGGGATGATCGCCACTTTGACGATGTCGACGTAGGGCACCCCCAGCCGCTCGGCCATGATGAACGCGCCCGCGCCCATGATCGGCGGCAGTACCTGGCCCCCCGTTGAGGCGGCGGCCTCGACACCACCCGCCTCGTGCGGCTTATAGCCCACGCGCTTCATCAGCGGAATGGTGAACGCGCCGCTGGTGACCGTGTTGGCGATCGCGCTGCCCGAGACCGAGCCCATGAACGCGCTGCCCACGACAGCGCCCTTCGCCGGACCGCCCGTGTAGCGCCCGGTGAAGCAGTAGGCCAGGCCGACGAAGAAGTTGCCGCCCCCGGTCTTCTGCAGTAGCGCCCCGAACAGGATGAACACG
The DNA here is from genome assembly GCF_014203805.1 of Lipingzhangella halophila. Classification (GTDB taxonomy): domain Bacteria; phylum Actinomycetota; class Actinomycetes; order Streptosporangiales; family Streptosporangiaceae; genus Lipingzhangella; species Lipingzhangella halophila. Next base: position 521,471 of record NZ_JACHJT010000001.1, read on the forward strand.
AACACGAACGTGGCGGCGACGCCGAGCGGCAGCCCGTAGATCCCTTCCTGGAACAGGTAGGTGTGGTACACGATGCGCTGGAAGGTGTAGCCGCGGTGCGCGAACGTGTCCGGGAGCAACGGCCCCACCCAGGCGTACACCATGAACGCTGCCACCAGTACCGACATGAACAGGCCGATGGTGCGCCGGCACGCCTCGAGCAGCAGCACGATCGCGATCGCGCCCATGGTCAGGTCGAGCGTCGTCGGGGCCCCGATACGCGTGACGATGTCGCCGAAGAACACCACCGGGTACAGGCTGACCACCAGGGCGGTGCACATCAGCAGCAGGTCGACGACCGCCATGGGGGGCCGGCGCGCCCAGGCTCCCTTGGCCGCCGGCCGCACCAGGAACACCAGGACCAGGACGAACATCAGGTGAATGACCCGATGCAGGTAACTGTCCAGGCTCAGGGACAGCGCCGTGTAGGCCTGGTAGCCGCTGAACGCGACCGCGATTCCGAGCACCACGAGCCCCAGTACGGAACCGGCCCGGCCCCCGCCCCAGCGGGCGGTTGCCAGTTCTCGCCACATGGGTGGCCCGTCCCTGTCGGTGGACTCGGGGAGCACGGGCGCGTCGGGCTGGGGGGTGGGGGATTCCCGGTTCTCACTCATCATGTCTCGTTTCCTGGTGGTTCCTGCTCGCCTTGCGTACACGAGGGCGGGCCGGCGCCGGGGAGTACCCGCGCGAGGGTGGACTGGCGTACCGCCCGCAGGGTGACGCGCTCCCCGGCCCAGCAACGGGTGAGCGACACCTCCCCGCCGGGATAGACCAGGCGGTGGTCCGTACCGGGCGACCCGACGAGCACCCGGAAGTCGTCGATGGGTTCGTCGATACCGGACACCACCCACCACTCACCCTCGGCGTGTCCCTCGCCCCGGCCCGGGATGTGCCCCATTCCGGCGCCGAACTCCCGGACCCTGGTGGCCTCCTGCACGATCCGGCCGTCGCGGATCTCGTAGACGTCCTCGACCGGCAGCTTGTCGAGCGAGTGGACGAAGGAGAGGGTGAAGCTCTCGCCCGGGTCGAGGGGGACGACGCCGAGCTCGGCGTCGTCCCCCTCGACCGACACAGCGGGCCAAACCGGCCAGAGCAGAGCGGTGGCGGCGAGCCCGGTCGCCGCCACCGCCACGATGCGCACCCGCGTGGCACGGGTCCGCGACCGCCACGCACGCGCAACCCGGACCCACATGGCTTGCGCCTCCATCAGCGGATCAGGGACGCAGCTCGTCGGGGATCTCGATGTCGTTGTCGTCGGCGTAGCTCACCGCGGCGGGGTGCAGCTCCACCGGGCTGTTGGCCATCGTCTCCGGAACGAGGTACTCGGCGCCGGGCTCGTAGACCTGGCTGATGTCGTCGATGTTGTCGTAGGTCGCCTCAAGCAGGTCGTAGGCCAGCTCCTCGGGGAAGTCGGGGCTGACCACCACGACGTTCCACAGCGCCAGTGTCTCGACGTCGTCCTCGACAGTGGAGTAGGTCCCGCCCTCGATGGTGTGCGGGGTGTAGAAGTCGTGGGACTCGGTGACCGCGTCCTGCTCCTCGTCGCACATGGGGATGAGGTGGATCGGGTCGGTCTCCTCCAGCTCGAGCAGGCTGGCGTGGCTCTCCCCGACGACCCAGGAGCCGGCGTCGAGTTGGTCGTCGCGCAGCGCGTTCGCGGTTTCGGCGTAGGCGTAGCGCTGCACGTCCACGTCGTCGAAGGACATGTCCAACCCGTCGAATACCAGGTCAGTGGCGATCTCGTTGCCGCTGCCCGGTGCGCCGACGGAGAACCGGTGCCCCGCGATGTCGGAGAAGCAGTCCAGCTCCAGCTCCTCGTGGATCGACTGCAGGGTGACAGCGTGGTACACGTTCGGGTACAGCACGGTCAGGACCTGCGCCTCCTGCGCGTCGTCCTCGAACTCGCCCTCGCCGTTGACCGCCTGGTAGGCGGCGTCACCCTGGGCGATCCCGATGTCGCTGGTGCCGTCGCTCACGAGCCGCATGTTCTCCGCGGAGGCGGCGGTCGTCTCCGCGGTGGCGCTGGCCCCGTCCACCTCGCTGTCGATGACCTCCGCCATCGCGCCGCCGATCGGGTGGAAGACCCCCGCGGTGGTGCCGGTGGCGATGGACAGGTTCTCAGCGTCCGTCTGCTCGGCGGGTTGGCTGCACGAGGCCAGGAGGCCCAGACTGAGTGGCAGGGAGAGCGCCGCCAGTCCTTTTCGGTTCCGTAGCACTGTCGAACTCCTCTTCTCGGCCGCCAGGGCGCGTTCGGTACGGCCCCCGCGGCCACGGGGGATTGTGAGGTGCTTCACTGGTGAGAAATGTAGGTGTAACGGACGGTCCACCCATAGGGGGACGAAGGGGTATTTGAGGAAGTCCTGAGGTGCGGATGGCCTGGCCCGAGGTGCGGTGGGCGCAGTATCGTCCCGGGATGCAGCGACCACGTATCGTCCGGGGCACGTGGGCGTTCGCGGCGGGCACGCTCGCGGTGGCGCTGGGAGCGGCTCTCTGGACCGGTTGGGCCCGATCTCCCGAGCCGCTGCCGCCGCTGACGATCGTCACCGGCGGCCCCGGCGGCGTCTACCACGTCTATGGCGCCGGACTCGCCGACGTCGTGCTTCCGGACAGCGGCACCGCGGTATCCACTGGCGCGAGCGTGGAGAACGTTCAGCTCGTCGACAGCGGCGCCGCCGATGTCGGGTTCGCCCTCACCGATGTCGCGGCGCTCGCGGTCGAGGGGCGGCCGCCGTTCGAGGAGCCCGTCTCCCTCGCCGCGCTGGCGCGGGTGTACGACAACCGGACACACCTGCTCGTGCGCTCCGACCTGCCGGTGAAGGAGGTCTCCGGGCTGGAGGGCTACCGGGTCGGGGTCGGGGACGTGGGGTCGGGAACCGAGCTGATCGCCGACCGTGTCCTGGAGTTGGCGGGCCTCGACTCACACGAGGACATCGCTCGCGAGAACCAGTCGATCGGGGAGTCGACGCGGGCCCTGGGAGCGGGCCGACTGGACGCGGTGTTCTGGTCCGGCGGCCTTCCCACGGAGGCCGTCACCGAGCTGGCGGAGTCGGCCTCGGTACGGCTTGTGGACCTCGCCGACTACGTCGAGCCGCTGCGGCGGGAGCACGGCGACTTCTTCACCGAGCAGTCGATCCCCGCTGGGACCTACCCGGACGTGCCGCCCGTGCGCACGATCGGTGTGCCGAACCTGCTCGTGGTTGCCGACGACATGCCCGACGAGGTGGCCGAAGAGTTCACCCGCTCGCTGTTCGCCGCCCGAGAGGAGCTGGTCGAGGCGCACCCGGTCGCCCTGCACCTCAACCCGCGCGTGGCCATCGCGACGCACTCGGTACCGCTGCACCCGGGCGCGGCCCGCTACTACCGCTCGCAGAAGGAAGCCTACGCCGACGACTGATCGTCGGACGTGTGCGGCTCGCCAGCTCCCTCCGCTGCGGGGACGCGGACCCGCGCGTCGATGCCGTGCGGGTCGGCGCGGGTCAGCCGCAGGTCGCCGCCGTGCGCCTGGAGCAGCGTGGACACGATCGACAGCCCCAGCCCTTGGCCGTCGGCCCCGCTGCTGTCGGTGGACCGCCAGAACGGCTGCGCCGCGTCGGCGAGCTGCTCCTCGGTCAGGCCCGGTCCGTCATCGACCACGTGCACGACGACGCGGCCGTCGGCGGGCGGGCGCACGTGCACCGCGATTCGCACGCCGGCGCCGCCGAACTTCAGCGCGTTGTCGATCAGCACGTCGAGCACCTGGTCGAGGGTGCCGTCCGGGCAGTAGGCCGCCGCGCTGGAGGTGCCGCAGCACGCCAGCGTGGCCCCCGCCCGCCCGGCGACCGGGGCCCACGCTGCCACCCGCAGCTCGGCGATGGCCCGGACGTCCACCGGAACCGGTGGTTGCGGGGCCGAGCCGGAACCGGCCAGCGACAGCAGGGTGTCGCAGATCCGGGTCAGCCGGTCGGCCTCGTCCAGTGCCAGCCGGTGGTCGTCCGCGCCGGAGTCGTCCAGGTGCGCGGCGAGGCCGTCGACCCGGAGCCGGAGCGCCGCCAAGGGGTTGCGCACCTGGTGTCCGGCGTAGGACACGAAGGCGCGCTGGCGTTGCAGCAGCGTGGTGATGGTCTCGGCCATGCGGTTGAAGGACTCCCCGAGATCGCGCAGCTCAGGAGGTCCGCTCTCGACCCGGACCCTGGTTGTCAGGTCGCCCTCGCTGATCGAGCGCGTCGCCTGGTCGAGGTCGCGGACGGGACGCAGCACCCAGCGCGTCAGCGGCCCCGCTGCTGCGATCCCGGAGGCCAGGATGACCAGGACTCCGCCGCTGATGATGCCCCACTGCCCGATGGTGGCCTGGCGCAGCGCGCCGGTGGGGGAGACGGTGACGACCGCGCCGATCACCTCGCCCGACCGCGCGATGGGCTCGACCACGATGAGGGGGCGCTCGTCCCAGGGCCACCGGACGTCGTCGGCGCCGGCGCGGTTGCCCGCCAGGCCGGCCCGGACCAGCTCCGCCGTCTCGGGGTTGTCGGTGGCGAAGTCCGGGCGCGACGAGACCACAATGTCGCCGTTCTGGTCGACGACCGCGGCGCGGATCTCGTAAAGGGAGTCGTAGGCGTCCAGCTCGGAGCGGAGCGCTTCGGTCTCCCCGCTCTCTAGCGCGGGGCCGGCCATGCTCGCGAACCGCACCGTGTCGTTCGAGCGGTCCATGATCATGTCGGCGGTGTTGCCGGCCGCGATGGCACCGCACAGCGGAAGTGCCAACCCGAGGCAGGCGACCACGAGCAGCGAGACGTACACGACAGCGAGCCGCCGGCGCATGGATCAGGGCCTGTTTCTCGTAGTAGCTGGTCGGTGGTGTCGGGCGCCGCCGGGGTTCTGGAGGGTCCGTAGGTGGGGCGTCCGTGGGTGGCGGAGCCGATTGGGCGGCACACCGGAGGTGCCCGAAGGTTCCCGGCTTCGGGGCGCCCGACCCAGGCGAGCGGCAGCGAGCCCAAAAAACACGACTCTAGTCCCCGGCGAGGCGGTGCGGGGGACCGTCGATCCCGGCTTCCCTGTCGAGCTCGCCCGGGTCGGGCGCGACGAGCCGGTAGCCGACCCCGCGCACGGTCTGCACCAGGCTGGGATCGCCGAGCTTGGCGCGCAGGGTACCGATGTGCACCTCAAGCGTGCGGTGCGTGCCCCGCCAGTCGGTGTTCCACACCTCGATCAGCAGCCGCTGCTTGGGCACCACCGAACCCGGCTCCCTGGCCAGGGCCGCGAGCAGACTGAACTCCTTGCGGGTGAGCGGGATGGGCACACCGTCGCGGGTCACCTGGTGGGCGTCCATATCCAGGTGCAGCGGGCCGATTCGCACCGGTCGCGAGCGGCTGGTGCGCGCCCGGCGCAGCACCGCCTCCATTCGCGCCGCCAGCTCGGCGAACGAGAACGGTTTGACGACGTAGTCGTCGGCGCCCGAGCGCAACCCGTTGACGCGGTCGCGCTCGGTTCCCCGGGCCGTCACCGCGATGATCGCGACGTCGTCGCGTTCGCGCAGTGTCCGGCACAGCTCGACACCGTCGCGGTCGGGCAGCCCGAGATCGAGCAGGATCAGGTCGGCACGCCCCGCTTCAAGCGCAGCCGCGCCCGTGGTCACGTGGGAAACCTCGTAGCCGTGCCCGCGCAACGCGTTGACCAGCGCATCGGCGAGCCGAACATCGTCCTCGACGAGCAGCACCCTCATGGCGGACTCCACGCTCCCTGGGGCGGTGGCCACCTGCGCGGGCCACCATACCCGTACGGACCTGGGACGGTGACGAAAGTGTCCGCATAGCGGCTGGAGGGCGTCGAATCAGTCAAGCCTTGCTGAGTCCGCTCGGCCGGGACGCCCGCAGTGCGATAGGTTCGGATTGCGGGTAATTCGCCTGCCTAGAGTGTAATTCCGTCATCCTCCCTGGTGGCCAGGGGAATACCGGTGCGCGGTGATTCGTGGTGCGGTTGCGTTCGCGGTTGGCCGGCACTTCTCGAAGTGCGGAGGGGGTCACCCGCGGTGCCCGATTGCTTCGCGTCCGGTGCTCCCTTGTCATCGCTGCTGGTTGGTCAGTTGACGACACGTGTTCGGCCCTACGCAATTCTCGTCCCGCGGTGAGTTTTTATATAACAGGAAGATATGCGATTTGTCGGCGCTTAAATTCCGTTTCGGGGCTTGTGCCTGATGTGCCGGATAGGTCATCTTATGGGGCGGGGGCGGGACCCGAGGTCTGAAGAAAGGTGTGTTGTGCTCAAGAAGATCTGTGCGATTGTGGCCATCTCCGCGGCGATGGTGCTGGGCAGCAGTGTCCCAGCGGCGACTGCAGCGGAGGCCGAAGCCACCACCACGTCCAGCGCCGGCTGGAGCTGGGCGCGGTAGTCCTCGACGTCCTCTGTCGGTCTCCCGCGCTTGGGCCGCGGTCCAAGCGCGGGAGACCCTCACCCGTGCGTCAGATTTCCCTGGTGGCAACACAGAATGCGGCCGGCACTCCTTTACGCCGGTGACACCCGGGGAACGGTGTGGGCAGCGGACCGGCTCCTCCGCCGGTTGCCGCGCGAGTGTCCTCAAGAGGGGGTCGAGCAATGGCGGGTCGGGTACCGGAACCTCCCGAAGAGGGCCTGCCACCGGCCGGTAAGCCGGAAACCGGCGGGTTCCACTACCCCGAGACACCCGAGGCGCGCCGGGCATGGGAACGCGAAGCACCGCGCCAGCCCGCCGACGATGCCACACGCTACGAAGCCCCGCCGCCCGCCGGCTCCGGCACGGACGATGGCGCCGAGCCGGCCGCGGAGCGATTCCGCCGGTCGACCCGTGCCCGGACGAGACCCATCCCCGACCTCCCCAAGCGCGGTTACTGGGGGCTGGCCACCGGCACCGTGCTGTTCGTCATGGTTGTCGGGTCTGTGGGCGACTACACGGAGCTGCTGGGCCGGCTGCCCGGCCACGTGGTGTTCTGGTCACTGGTCGGGCTGGGCGCGCTCGCCAGTGTCCACCGTGAGCGGCGCAACGAGTGGCAGAGTGCCGCGCGCTGGCCGTGGCCCACAGCGGCCGTGGCGGGGTCGGTGGTGGCGGAGGTCCTCGCGCTGAACGTCGGGTCGGTGGCGGTCATCACCGGGTCGCTGATCGTGCTCGGCCTGGGCCTGTTCGTGCTCGTCCTGGTGGAGTGACCGGCGTCGCGGCGGAACGTGGCGGGCGGGGTGGCGGGGGCGCCGCCCTCAAGTCGCCTCGTCGTCGAACGGAGGGCGCTTGCCGTTCAGCACGGAGGCGCGGCGCTTCGGCTTGCCCTGGTCCTCCTCGTCATCCCAGAAGTGCTTCTGCACGAAGCGCCTGGGGTGGAGGTCCTGCACATCGAGATCCTTGAACTCCGGCCCCAACCCTTGCCGGAGGTCGTCCTTGGCGGTGTCCGCCATCCGTCTGAGCTGCCGCAGCATCCGTCCGGCCTGTCCCGCCGCCTTGGGGAGCTGGTCCGGTCCGAAAATGAGTAGCGCAAGGACACCGAGGACGACGACCTCGAACACCCCGATGTTGAACATGTGGCCCCCGCGGTTGTGTCGAATCGGCCTGGTAGCAGGTTAGCCGGTGTCAGCCGGGAGGTGGTCGGCGCCGTGCGTGCAAAGGGCCGAGCCAACGCGGTGCCCGCCGGCCGCGGGCCGTTTCGTATAGGGCCAGGTGGCGCGCTCTGGAGAGTCCGAAGAATGCCCTAGGGTTGGCGAGGTTCCAGGCGCTGTGGTCCAAGGCGGGGGAGTGTGGTTCAGTGACGCAGAGCATGTTGCGTGCCCGGGTCACCCGGGTCGTGGACAGCCAGTGGTTCCAGTACACGGTCGTCGCTGTGATCCTGCTCAACGCGGTCTCGCTGGGCCTGGAGTCCTACCAGGACGAGCTCTCCGATCTTCGGGGGCGGTTGCTGGCCGCCGAGCACGTGTTCGTCACCTTCTTCGTCATCGAACTCGGGCTCAAGTTCTACGCGCGCGGCGCGGCGTTCTTCCGGAGCCCCTGGAACTGGTTCGACCTGCTCGTGGTGAGCATCACCCTGGTGCCGACCTCGGCGGAGTACTCGGTGCTGCGCCTGCTGCGGACCCTGCGTATCCTGCGCCTCATCAGCGTCCTACCGAGCATGCGCCAGGTGGTGGGCGCGCTCTTCCGATCGCTTCCGGGTATGGGCACGGTGATCAGCCTGCTGCTGATCATCATCTACACCGCGGCCATCATGGCCGAAAAGCTTTTCGAGGACATCGCCCCCCAGTACTTCGGCGACCTGGGAACCACGCTGTACACCCTGTTCATGGTGTTGACCACGGAGGACTGGCCAGAGGTCTCCGACGCCGTGACGGCCGAGGAGCCCAGGGCGTGGATCTTCTTCGTGGTCTACATGGTGGTGACCGCGTTCATCGCGCTCAACCTGGTCATCGGCATCATCGTGACCGCAATGGAGCAGGAGGTGAACCAGCAGCGCTGGGCGGACGACCAGGAACTGGAGCTGGAGCAGCACAACGAGGTGATATCGAACCTGGGGGCGCTCACCGCCCAGGTGGAGCGGCTTACCGAGCAGGTGCGGGAGCTCCAGGGCGCGAACGGCAACGAGGAGCGAGGGCCCGCGCACTGAGGCGAGTCGGCGCGGGGGTGCGAAAGAAACAGCCCTTCGCTCGTTGACCGAGCGAAGGGCCGAGAAACGAATCAGGCGCCGCTTAGAGCGAACGCACGTTTGACGCCTGCGGGCCCTTGGGGCCCTGAGTGATCTCGAACTCGACCGACTGGTCCTCTTCCAGGTTCCGGAAGCCGGTACCCGCGATCGCCGAGTAGTGCACGAACACGTCCGGGCCACCACCCTCAACGGCGATAAACCCGAAACCCTTCTCAGAGTTGAACCACTTCACGGTGCCCTGAGCCATCTGCTCTCCCTTTGGGGACTAACTGGCGGGACCGCACCCTGCTGGCCCCGGGTTGCCGAGCGCCCGCCCCGGGAGAATCCCAACCGACCAGCGCCCACGTGAAGTTCCGCGAGGCGCCTGGGGCATCCGTGGAAACTACAACCGCAACCAGTTGATGACACTACCAGGCGCCTACCGAGCTTGCGAGATCTCGACCGCGCGAAATCGGCGGGGTGTGCCCGGATCCGCCGTACCGCCGTGCCACCTGTCAGCGGAGGGCACGCGCGTTCCCACACTCCGCAACGGCGTGTCGCACCGGAGCCGGTCTTGAGCATTCCGTTCCTTCGCAGCGCGATGAAGGAACGGAACGCTCAAGAAGCGTCAGCACCACATCTAGATCCAGCTCCGGAACCACATGCGCTCCTCCCATGCTTCGTGCGGGATGATCTCCGCGCTCAACACGGGGTACAGGTACCCGAAGTTGGCGATGATGAGCAGCAGCACAACGCCGTACACCACGCCGCCGGTGACCCGCCCCAAGGGCGTGTTGAGCAGCAGCGGAACGGCCACCAGCAGAACCGCGGCCTGCGGGACCGCAGCGAGCAACCAGAACCATGCGGGAAGTGAGCCTATCTCGCTGAGCAGGAATATATTGGCGGCGACGACCAGCAGCACCAGGCCCTGCAGCGCGCCGGCCACCACCCAGCCGCGGGACCAGTACAGAGGGCGTTCCCCTTCTCTTTCACGCCCGATGACCAGACCCAGCATCAGCACGATCGCCAGCACCACGAACGGCAGCGCGGGCAGCGCGTAGAACACGAACATCGTGCGGTCCGGGAAGGCGAACCACGGCAGCCAGCCGGCCGTCAGCCCGAGCAGCACCGCGCCCGCACGCCAGTCGCGATAGGTGACCCACCAGCCCAGCATCACCAGAACAGCGATGATGCCCAGCCACCAGACAGCGGGAGTGCCGATGCTCAGGATCGTGCTGGAGCACTCCGTGGCGTCGCAGGCGGTCTCCTCCCCCTCGTAGTAGAACGCCACCGGCGTGCGCATGATGAGCCACTGCGCCGGCCCCGACGCGTAGTCATGAGGCGTGTCGAGATCGTTGTGGAAGCTCAGGATCTCCGAGTGGTAGTAGAGCAGGCTGCGGAGCGCGTTCACCGGCGCCTGGAGTACGCCGGGCAGCGCCGAGACCACCTGGCCGGAGTGCTCCGCACCCCATTGCCGGCCGAAGCCGTCCGACGTCAGAAGCCAGCCGCTCCACGTGACCACGTAGGTGACGGCCGCAACCCCCACCACCTGGAAGAACGCCGGCACCGCATCGATGGTCAGCCAGCGTCCCCACCGCTGGGCGAACCTGCGCCGGGCACCGTAGTCCCACGCCACCGTGAGCAGCCCGAACGCGGCCACGAAGAACACGGCCGACCACTTGGTTCCGCATGCCAGGCCCAGGCACACGCCCGCGCCGATCCGCCACCACCTGAACCCGAGCCAGCCGACCGCCGCGCCGGCGGGGAGGGTGGCGGCCAGCCCGGCGAGCCGTTCTCGGGCCCGGTCGCGGTCGATCACCAGGCAACCGAAGCCGGCCAGGATCCAGAAGGTCAGGAAGATGTCCACCATGGCGATCCGGCTCATGGTGAAGTGCAGCCCGTCGAGCGCCATGATCAGCCCTGCCGTGCAGCCGAGCAGCCATGAGCGGGTCATCCGCAGCGCGATGCGCACCAGCAGGAGCACCGAGAGCGCGCCGAACAGGGCCGCGGCCGCTCGCCAGCCCTCGGGCGACATCGAGTCCTGGTAGGGCAGCAGCCCCCAGAGCCAGTCGCCCGCCGCGATCAGCCACTTGCCCAGCGGCGGGTGCACGACGAACGCGGGGTCGCTGGTCCAGATATCCCGTACGCCCTGCACGAGCAGCTCGTCGGAGTTCTCCAGGTACTCGCGTTCGTATCCGAAACGCCACAGCGAGTAGGCATCCTTGGCGTAGTAGGTCTCGTCGAAGTAGATCTCGCCCGGGTGGCCGAGCCGGATGAACCGGAGCGCGCCGGCGAACAGCGCCAGCACAACGGCACCCAGCCATCCGGCCCAGACCGGTGTGGGCATCGGCGGCACGAGCCGCGATGGGCTGGAGCTGTCGCGGGGCGAGGCGGATTCGGGGCCGGCGGGTGGTGCGGTGGTGGTCATGTGGGCTCGTAGATTGGTTCGGAGGTAGTGGGTTCGCGCAGCGTCAACGTTGCTCGGGACCCGCGCTGGGGGAGTAGGGCCAACCGTATTGGGTTTTGGATGGGTGGAACGTGACTGTTGCAGGCGCTGCGGACCCCGGGACGCTGACGCTGGCCGGGCTGCCGATTGGGCACCGTGACGACACGCCGCCCCGCCTGGTGGCCGCTCTGCAGGCCACCGGAATCATCGCGGCGGAGGATACCCGCAGAGTACGCCAGTTCGCGTCGCGATTGGGCATCCGGCTCGGCGGGGAGGGCGGTGCGCGGGTCGTCTCGTACTACGACGCCAACGAGAGCAGGCGCACCGAGGAGCTTATGGCAGACCTGCGGGCCGGGCGCGACGTCCTGATGGTGACCGACGCCGGGATGCCGGGCGTGTCGGATCCCGGCTACCGGCTGGTGACCGCGTGTGTCGAGGCGGGCGTGCCGGTCACAGCCATCCCGGGCCCCTCGGCGGTCACCACCGCCCTGGTGCTTTCCGGCCTGCCAACCGACCGCTTCTGCTTCGAAGGGTTCCCCCCGCGCAAGGGTCAGGCCGGCCGGTTCCGCGAACTGGCGGGCGAACGCCGCACGATGGTGTTTTTCGAGAGCCCGCGCCGGCTTGCCGCGACGCTGGAGGCCATGGCCGAGGCGTTTGGCGCGCAGCGCCGGGCCGCGGCCTGCCGCGAGCTCACCAAGACCTATGAGGAGGTCCGCCGTGCGCCGCTCGCCGACCTCGCCGAATGGGCGCGGGAGGGCGTGCGCGGTGAGGTCACCCTCGTAGTGGCCGGCGCCGAGCGCGGGGCCGCCCGCCCGAGCACGGCCGAGCTGGCCTCGACCGTCGCCGAGCGCGAAGCCACCGGAGTGCCGCGCAAGCAGGCCATCCAGGAACTGGCCAGGGAGCTCGGCATTCCCAAACGCGAGGTCTACGACGCTGTGCATCGTTGACGTTGGCAGCCCCACCCCGACACCTGGATCGCTGAGCTGCGGGCCCGGTTCAGGGGCCCGGTCCGGTGCCGCGGTGGAGCGCATGCCCTGGGCCGGGGAAGCCGCCGGGCGGGTGGCCCGCCCGGCGGCCCCGATCAGACGACGGCGCCGTCGCTCTCGTCCCGGGCGGCGCGCAGCTCCTTGCGCTGCTTGGTCTTGCGCTCCCGGATCACGTGCGGCGCGGCGGTCTTGTCCCATTGCTGCAGCCACTTCGCCAGCGGTACCGCCAGGAACATCGTGGCCAGGACGCCGGTGCACAACCCCACCAGCATCGCGATGGAGAAGTCGCGCAGTGACGACCCCCCGAACATCGCGAGGGTGGCGAGGATGAAGACCCCACCGATGGTGGTGTTCACCGTTCGCGGCAGCGTGTTCAGGATCGCCGTGTTGGCGACGTCGGAGAACTTCGACGTGGTGTCGCGCGCCCATTCGTCGCGGACCCTGTCGAATACCACCACCGCATCGTTGACCGTGAAGCCGATGACACTCAGCATCGCGGCCAGGAAGACACCGTCTATCGGCTTGCCGAGCCAACAGAACAACCCGATGACCAGCGTGAGGTTCGCGGCCAGCGAGATCATTGTGGACACCCCGAACGACCACCGGAACCGCCAGGCCAGGTAGGCCATCTGCAGCACCAGTGCCGCCCCGAGCGCGATGAGCGCCTTGTTGCGCAACTCCTGGCCCAGACTCGGGCCGATGATGTCGTCGCTGATCCGCTCGGTCTCACCCGCCTCGGCGGCGATCGCCTCCTCGATCTCGGCGGCCTCCGCGTCGCTGAGCTGACCGGTGCGCACCGTGAGGTCGCCGTCGCCGGCCTCCTGGACCACCGCGTTGGGGTGTCCGGTGTCGGAGACCGTCTGGCGGGCATCGGCCACGCTCACGGTTTCCTCGGTGGTGAACTCCATGACGCGGCCGCCGGTGAACTCCACGCCGAAGTTCGGCGGGCGGATGACGATCCCGAGGATCGCGACCACGACGATCAGACCCGAGATTCCCAGGAAGGTCGCGCTGCGCCGCATCAGGTTCGGGTTGTGTTCCACCAGCCAGGCGCGGACCCTGCTGATATCGGAGATACCGGAGATGTGCGGCCGCTTGCGGATGATGCTGCGGCGGACCGCCCACTCGACGAACACGCGGGCGATGACCAGCGCGGAGACCATTGACGCCAGCGTGCCGAGGCCCAGTGTCACACCGAAGCCCTGGACCTGCCCGGAGGCCAGGAAGATCAGCAGCGCTGCCGCGATGAGCGTCGTGATGTTCGTGTCGAGGACGGCGCTCCACGCCTTCTGCGTCCCCTGGACGAAGGACTTCTGCAGGTTCGGTGGGATCGCGCGCTTGCGCCGCCGGGAGAGCACGCCGGATTCGGCCTGCTCGGTCTCGGCTTCGGAGGCGTCGACCATCCCCTTGGACTTGTTGGCGTCGTAGATCTTCTTCTGTTGCTGGTACTCCTCGCGCGCTCGCTCGAAGATCAGCACGTTGGCGTCGATCGCCATGCCGATGGCCAACACGAAACCGGCCAGCCCGGGCAGGGTCAGGGTCGCGCCCAGTCCCACGAGGGCCGCGTAGGCAATCAGCGTGTAGCAGGCCAGCGCGGCCGAGGCGAGGAGACCGACAAGGCGGTACGACGCGCAGATGTAGAGCGCGGTCAGCAGCAGACCGATCCCGCCCGCGAGGAAGCTGGCCTTGATCGCGTCCTCACCAAGGGTGGGGCCGACGGTCTGGCGCTGGATCTCCTGCACCGGCAGTGGGAGCGAGCCGCCCTCGATCAGCACCGCGAGCTCGTTCGCGCTCTCCTGGTCGAACGTCTGGCTGGTGATGGTGGTCGAGCCACCCCCCATGCCGGAGTCGCAGGCGATGTCCTGGTTGACCTCGGGAGCGGAGATGATCTGGTCGTCGAGCACGATCGCGACGCGGCGCTTCGGGTCGCCCTGGTCGAAGCACGCGGCGTCGGCGGTGAGCTTCCGCCAGGCGTCGCTGCCCTCGCCCTCGAAGTTGACGTTGACCTGCCAGTTCGTCTGGTACTTGTCCAGTGTGGCTTCGGCGCTGGCGACCTGGTCACCCTGCAGCTGGGGCTCGCCGAGCTGCAGGTTGGTGCCCTGGTCGTCGGGCAGCGTCTTGTCGACGTCCTCGGGGTTCTCGGCCGGCTCGCCGCCGCCAGGAGCCGCGCCACCCTGGCCGCCGCCCTGCATCATCTCCTGGAGCTGTTGCATCTCCTCTTCGGACATCTCCCCGGAGCCGCCGCCTTCGCCGCCGGAGTCACCTCCGCCGGAGCCGCCGCCTTCCTGGTCGTCGGAGGGAGCGCGTGCGTTGTCGGGCGGATTGGCGTTCTCCCCGCCCTGGGGCGCGGGGGCCCCTCCGCCGCCACCCTGCGGAACAGGGGCTCCTCCGGCTCCGGGCGCTTGGACACCAGTGCCCTCGGAGGGGGCCACGCCAAGGACCGGGTGGAAGGTGAGCTGCGCGGTCTGGCCGACGATCTCGGCCGCCTCAGTGGGGTCCTGCACCCCGGGCAGCTCCACGATGATCCGGTCCTCACCGGACCGCGACATGGTGGCCTCGGAGACCCCGAGCCGGTCGATGCGCTGCCGGAGCACCTCGATGACCTTCTCGGTGTTCTCGCGGTTGGCCTCGGTGCCGTCCTCGCCGTCGGTGACCTGCAGGACGATCTGTGTACCTCCGCTGAGGTCGAGCCCCAGCTTCGGCGGTATGAACCACGCGGCGCCGAACGCGACAGCCACGATCAACAGGGAGATGATGCCACGCGTCCAGCGCGCACCAGCCCCCACCTGACTGGACAATTGAGGAACCTCTCACGAAGGGGGGTCGAACGGTGGTCGGGACAGATCCGGGCGGTGTCCGACTGTGTGCGGCTCACGCGCCCGCTGTGAGAGGGGGTGCGCGTCCGAGTGGCAGCGCGAACGGCTCCGCGAGATCCGGTTCCGCCACCGATTCGGGCAGCGGGGTGTAGCCCCAGGGGCCTCCGATCTCGGGCAGGGCGGTGTGCGCGGGAGTGTACTCGTCGGGAAGGTCGCGCACGGCTTGCCGGAGGTCACCGTTGCTTGTGGCCGGCAGCGCGAGGGCGACGGTGGTCGGGGTGCGCTTGGCGCTCGCCAGAGCGTGCTCGTCGCTGCCGCCGTCGGCAACCCCGGGGACGTCCTGCGTGCTGGAACTGGTCAGCACGGCGGCGAACGGGGGCATAGGCACCCCGAGCATGATTACCGCCGCCACCGCCAGGGAGGCCAGGACACGCGGGATCGTCGTGACCACCGCCTTTGCTGAACGCCGAGAAACCGGCTGTCCCGCGCAAAGGCGCGGGACGAATGGGAACGTGTGCAACCTACGAGCCTAAGTGCACACTCGAGCCTAGGTACACACACTACCGATGGGGTAACGCCGGTGTCGTCTCATGCACGCTCGCGACCGGCGTCTTGTGCACACCCGCGACCGGCGTCTCACGCACACCCGCGACCGGCGTCTCACGCACACCCGCGGCCTCCCTTGGCCGATATTCGTGCGCGCCCGGGCGCGGGCGCGTTTAGGCTTGGGGCATGTCGTCGAAACGCCACATCCTGACCGCGGTGGCCTGGCCTTACGCCAACGGGCCACGCCATATTGGGCACGTATCCGGATTCGGGGTCCCCTCCGACGTCTTCGCGCGTTTCCAGCGAATGTCCGGAAACCATGTGCTCATGGTCAGCGGCACCGACGAGCACGGCACGCCCGTGCAGGTGCTCGGCGACCAGGAGGGCGTGAGCCCGCGCGAGGTGGCCGACCGCTACAACCGGGTCATCGCCGAGGACCTGGTGGCGCTTGGGCTCTCCTACGACCTGTTCACCCGCTCCAGCACCGGAAACCACTACGCCGTGGTGCAGGAGCTGTTCACCGGGCTCTACGAGAACGACTACATCTTCACGCACACAACCAAGGGCGCGGTGTCGCCGTCCACGGGGCGTACGCTTCCCGACCGTTACGTCGAGGGCACCTGCCCCATCTGCGCGTACGACGGAGCGCGCGGTGACCAGTGCGACAACTGCGGGAACCAGCTCGACCCGATCGACCTGATCGATCCCCGGTCCAAGATCAACGGCGAGGCCCCGGAGTTCATCGACACCGAGCACTTCATGCTCGATCTGCCCGCGTTCGCCAACGTCCTCGGTGAGTACCTGGACTCCAAGAGCGGGGAGTGGCGGCCCAACGTCCTGAAGTTCTCGCTCAACCTGTTGAACGACCTCCAGCCGCGCGCGATCACCCGCGACCTCGACTGGGGGGTGCCCATCCCGCTCGAGAGCTGGCGCGAGGAGCCCAACAAGCGCATCTACGTCTGGTTCGACGCCGTCATCGGCTACCTGTCGGCGTCGATCGAGTGGGCCAAGCGCACCGGCGACCCCGAGGCGTGGCGCGCGTGGTGGCAGAACGGCGAGGCCGAGTCGTTCTACTTCATGGGCAAGGACAACATCGTCTTCCACGCCGAGATCTGGCCGGCCATGCTGCTCGGCTACAGCGGCAAGGGTGACCGCGGCGGGGTACCGGGGCAGCTTGGCGCGCTGAACGTGCCTTCCGAGGTGGTCTCCAGCGAGTTCCTCACGATGGAGGGGCGCAAGTTCTCGTCGTCGCGGCGGGTGGCCATCTACGTCAACGACTTCCTGGAGCGCTACTCGCCCGACGCCCTGCGCTACTACCTGGTGGCGGCGGGTCCCGAGACCCAGGACACCGACTTCACCTGGGCCGAGTTCGTCCGCCGGAACAACGACGAGCTCGTGGCCACCTGGGGCAACCTGGTCAACCGGTCCATCTCGATGGCGGCGAAGAACGTCGGCGCCATCCCGGAGGCGGGTGAGCTCACCGACGACGACCGCCGCGTGCTCGCCGCGTCGGCGGCCGCGTTCGACACCGTGGGGGCCCATCTGGAGCGGTCGCGGTTCAAGGCCGCCCTGCAGGAGGCCATGCGTACCGTCTCCGAGGCCAACAAGTACTTCTCGGAGCAGGCGCCGTGGGTGCTGCGCAAGACCGACCCGCAGCGGATGGAGACGGTGCTGCACGTCGCGCTGCAACTGGTGAGCGACGCCAACACGTTCCTCACTCCGTTCCTGCCGGCCTCGTGCAACCGGGTCTACGCGATGCTCGGCGGGACGGGTGTGTGGACCGGAATGCCGCGGCTGGAGGAGGCCACCGACTCGATCGGTGGCGAGGAGGGCGCCTCGGTGTACCCGGTCATCACCGGCGACTACGCGGACAACGAGGCGCGCTGGGAGTCCGTGCCCATCCGGCCCGGCACCCCGCTGGCCCGGCCTGAGCCGCTGTTCACCAAGCTCGACCCGAGCATCGCGGACGAGGAGCTGGCCCGCCTGGAGGAGAAGGCGGGCGGGTAACCGCGCCCGCCCGCGCCGGCGGGCCGGGAATACCGCGAGCGGCGGACTGTTCTAGTGGAACGGTCCGCCGTACCTGCGTGGGACGTGCGCGAGACACGAGGCCGTAAGGGAAGTGATCATGGGTAAGCGAAGTGGCTCGGCGGTGCGCAACCGGAACGCCGAGACGCCCCCGCCGGCGCCGGAGCCGCTCAGTGTCGCGGTGCCGGACAGCCACACGCACATGGACATGCAGGTTCCCGATGTCGCGCGGATCGTCGCCGAGGCGGCCGCCGTCGGCGTCAGCCCGCTGGTGCAGGTGGGCATCGACGTCCGTTCCTCCCAGTGGGCGGCCGACATTGCCACGGAGCAGGACACCAACACAGTGTGGGCCGCCGTGGCGCTGCACCCCAACGAGGCGCCGCGGGTCGTGCACGGCGACGGTGCTGCCGGAGTCGAGGTCGACGACTCCGACTGGGCGGGGAAGGTGCGCGAAGCGGAGGGGATCGCGGGGCTCGACGCCGCCGTCGCGGAGATCGACCGGCTCGCCGCGCATCCGCGGGTGTGCGCGGTCGGCGAGACCGGTCTGGACTACTACCGGACCGGCGCCGAGGGGACGCACGCCCAGCAGGAGTCCTTCCGCCGGCACATCGGGATCGCCAAGCGGCACGGTAAGGCCCTGATGATCCACGACCGGGACGCCCACGACGACGTCCTGCGCATCCTGGAGGAGGAGGGCGCCCCGGAGAGGGTCGTCCTCCACTGCTTCTCCGGCGACGCGGACATGGCCAAGGTGTGCGCCGACCGCGGCTACCACATGAGCTTCGCCGGCAACGTCACCTTCGGCACCGCCCACCAGCTTCGCGAGGCCGCGGAGGTCGCACCCTCCGATCTCGTGCTGGTCGAGACGGATGCCCCGTTTCTCACCCCCAAGCCCTACCGGGGCCGGCCGAACGCCCCCTACCTGATCCCGCACACGCTGCGCGCGCTGGCCGAGGTCAAGCGGATGACCGAGGAGGAGCTGGCGACCGCGGTCGCCGACAACGCGCGGCGGGTCTTCGGGTTCTGAGGAACAGCGAAAGTCCACCGAAGGCCGCCGCGACGATCCCGAAGGTTCGCGTCGGAGAGATCGGCTGGCGGTGCGGGCCGGCCGGAGGAGTCATCGCACTTCCCAAAGCCGGAGGCTGCGGCACCACGCGGGGCCAGCGGCCGGATGCGCGGTCGGCCACGGGACGCTCCGGGGTGTTCGCCACCTGGCCGGGTCCCGGGCGACTACTCCCCTCCCTACTGGTGGGGCCGGGACTCGGGCTGTCTCACCGAAGGGGCGTCTCCCTCGCGGCCGGCCATTATCAACCAAACACCGGCGACCACCTGCAGCGCCGTGAGGACGAGGAGCATGACAGCGACCTGCGGCGGGAAGATATCCGGCACTAGGAACGCGGCCAGCGCCAGCAGGAAGTCCACCGGGACGATAATCGCAAGCAGGATGAATCCGAGCTTCTTCTTGGCCCGCGCCTGTTGCACTGGGGTACCGGGATCGGTCATCGTGGCGGCTCTCTGACGTCGGGAACAAAGCCGCGGGAGCTTAGCATTCCGGCGCTCCGAACCTCCATCGCCTGCCCGCACGGTGGCCGCCATTGGCCGGCGTCCACCAGCCTTCCGCCCGGTTGCCCCTCCGCGGTGGCTGCGAGCCGCGGGGGACGACCGGCGATGTGCGGAGTCCCCGTGATTCCGGACCGTCACTCGGGAGGGTCACAGGCCCCACTCTCGGAGGGCCTCCTCCACCGGCTCCGCGGCGTGCTCCGGATCGCGGGTGTTGCGGCCGGGAGTGCGCTCGAAACGCGGGGCGGGACCGGGGTACGGGTTGTCGCCGTCGCGCAGCACCGAGCCGCGGGCCCGCACGTGCGGGTGCTCTGGGGCCTCGGCCATGGACAGGACGGGCTGCACGCAGGCTTCGGTGTCACCAAGAAGATCGGCCCACTCGTCGCGGGTTCTGTTCCGCAGGACCGCCGCGATCCGCTCGCGCAGCTCCGGCCAGCGTGTCCGGTCCCACTGGTCGGGGAGGTCGGCCGCGTCGAGCCCGATCCCCTCCAGGAACGCCGCGTAGAACTGGGGCTCGATGCAGGCGACCGAGACGTACCGGCCGTCCGCGCACTCGTAGACGTCGTACCAGGGTGCGCCGGTGTCTATGTAGTTGGTGCCGCGCTCGTCGCTCCACGCCCCGCGCGCCCGGTCCTCGTACATCATCGACATCAGAAAAGCGCTTCCGTCGAGCATCGCGGCGTCGACGACCTGCCCGCGCCCCGAGCTCTGGCGTTCCACCAGGGCACTGAGGATTCCGGTCACCGCGAACATCGTCCCGCCGGCGAAGTCACCGACGATGTTGACCGGAGGGACGGGAGCCTGGCCCCTGCGCCCGAACCCGTGCAGTGCTCCGTTGAGCGAGATGTAGTTCATGTCGTGCCCGGAGCGGTGGGCGAGAGGTCCGTCCTGGCCCCAGCCGGTCACCCGTGTGAACACCAGCTTGGGATTGAGTTCGAGGCACTCCTTCGGGCCCAGCCCCAACCGTTCCAGCACACCGGGCCGGAATCCCTCCAGTAGGACGTCGGCGGCACCGACCAGTTCGCGGGCGGTGCGCAGTCCCTCGACGGACTTCAGGTCCACCCCCAGCACCGGGCGCCCCGCGCTCAGTTGCGGGCCGTTGCCCGCCTGGGCGCTCTCGGCTGCCTGCGGGCGGTCCAACCGGATCACGCTTGCACCGAGATCGGCGAGGAGCATCCCGGCCATCGGCGCCGGGCCGATCCCGGTGAACTCCACGACACGGATCCCGTTGAGTGGTCCCAACTCGCGAAACCTCCCGCGCTCACTTGGCGAACCAGGGCCCGATCCCCTTGTTCTCGGGGGACCGGCGGTGTCATGTTACGTGTCGGCTCTTCCGCCGCGTGTAGGGCTGTGGATCGGCGATTCGCTCGCCGGGATTCGGTCGAAGCTAAAGCACGGTTGCGGACGCTGTGATAATTTCCCGAGGGCTGAGGGTCGCCGCCGTGGACGAGGGTCCCGAGACCCGGACCCGCCACCCGCCGCAGCCACGCAGTAACGGCCGGGGAACCGCCCCGCCGTCCCCCGCCACCCCCTGTCACCCCCTTGCTCGTAAAGGTCAGATGAATCGTGCCTAACCGGTTGTCACGTTCAAGTGGAACGCATCGCGGCTCCAGCCGTACGCCCAGCACGGATGAGCAGCCCGAGACGCCGGCGCGTCGGCGCTTCCTACCGTCCGTTGCCCTGCCCCGGCGGCTACGCTCGCGCCCGGTGGTGATCGGCGCCGCCGCCGTCCTAGCCCTGGCCCTGATCGGCGGTGGGACCGCGTTCGCCATGGAGCAGCAGGTCACGCTGGACATCGACGGCGAGGAGCGGACCGTGCGCGCGTTCGACGCCGACGTCCAGGAAGTGCTCGACTCCGAGGGCATCGAGCTGGGTGAACATGACGCCGTTGCCCCCAAGCCCGACACCGAGCTGAGCGCCGGCGACAGCGTCCTGGTGCGCACCGGCCGCGAGCTCACCCTGGAGCTGGACGGGGAGGAGGAGACGCACTGGGTCACCGCGCTCACCGTGGGGGAGGCACTCGACCAGATCGGGATGGGCGACGACACCCTCGAACTCTCGGTGGAGCCCAGCGAACCGGTACCGGAATCCGGCATCGAGGTCGAGGCCACCGGGGCCCGGCAGGTGGCGATCCTGGACGACCGGGCGCGCACAGAGGTCGCCACCACCGCGGACACGGTCGAAGAGGTGCTGCAGGACAACGGCGTCGAGCTGGGCGAGCACGACGAAGTGGAGCCGGCGCTCGACACCGAACCCACCGACGGCATGGTCATCGACGTCCTGAAGATTCTCGGCGAACCCACGACGGAGGAGAAGCCGATCGAGGCGGAGACCGAGAAACGCGAGACCGACGAGCTGGAAAAGGGCGAGGAAGAGGTCGTCAAGGAGCCCGAGGACGGCGTCAAGGAGGTCACCGTCGCCACGGTCATGGAAGAGGGCGAGGAGACCGAGCACGTCCTTGAGGAGGAGGTCCTGGAGGAGCCGGTCGACGGCGTCATCGAGGTGGGGACCAAGGAGCCCGAAACCGAGGTTGGCGGCGAGGCCGACGACCTGAACTGGGCGGCGCTCGCCGAGTGCGAGTCGGGCGGCGACCCCACGGCGGTGAACTCCGCGGGCGGGTACTACGGCCTCTACCAGTTCTCCATGGAGACATGGGAGTCCGCCGGCGGCAGCGGCTCGCCCGCCGAGGCCAGCTCCTCCGAGCAGACCATGCGCGCGAAGAAGCTCTACAACATGGTCGACGGCAACTGGCAGAGCCAGTGGCCCGAGTGCGGCAGCAACCTGCTGAACTAGTACCGCAGCCGCCGTTGGAGCTCTCGGTCTGGTTGAAGGGCGCACGTGGGACGGCCACCGCTGGGATCGCGAGGTGTGTAGCACCAAACGATCGGCGGTGGCCGTGGCGCCCGTTGCAGCCAGGATGGGCCCGGCTGTTCGGGCCGAAGGGGCGATGAGCTGTTCTCGCGGGTCGGGCGCCCGGTGGCCGGGAACCTTCGGGCCCTGCGGTGTGGTCGTTCGTTGCTCGCTTCCCCCGCCTCCGGGCCCTCAGGGCCTCGGTGGTGCCCGACCTGCCAAGCACTCCGAGAAACGCTACTAAATCGGTGACGTGGGTGGGTGGTCGCGCGCGCGGCGAGGGCGGCGGGCCCTGTGGGAACCGTGCCTTTGCGGGCGCCAGTGCTGCCGTCCGGCGGCGGGGCGCGCGTCGAGGGTGACTGTGCGGACGTTCTCGGCGATGGGCCGCGGCGAGAGTGACCGCGAGGACATTCTCGTCGCTGAACATGTCCCCACGGACACCCTCGCCGCGGACCCCGCACCCACACCCGCCCGTTTCGCCGTGTTTCCCCCGAAGTCTGGCCCCACAGCCACGACCGACGGGCCCAGCCACGGGCCAGGACCCCGGTCGTCGGGCGCCACACCCCCGGGCACCAGAACCGATCACGCGGGGGTCGGCCCACCACCGTCCTCGCCGCCCCCTCGGGCGCCGCACCACGAACCCCCATCACCGATCTAACCCATGGCCGAGGGCGTACGGGACTGTACGGCGCCGGCGGGGCGGCGGTAGCGCAGCCACCACTCGGCGATGAGCAGGTTGATTACCCAGCTCATCCAGAACGCCGAGCCGGCCACGGCGACCATCATCGCGTCGTGGTCCCCGCCGTAGACCGTGTCCAGCCTCGGCATGGCGATGGCCATGAAGACCCCCACCCACAGCCGGTCAACGGGTATGGCCAGACACAACGCGAAACTGCGGATCATCCACTCGCGGTGCTCGGCGAAGCGCCGCTGGCGGGCCATGCGGTAGCCCACGAAGGTGAAGATCAGCCAGAGGGCGCCCATCGTGAAGGTGGCCGCCTGCATGGGCATGCCGGAGGTGCTCAGGTAGGCCACGACGAAGCCGGAGAGGCCCGCCGGCAGTACACCGGCGAAGACGTAGATCCGCCCGCTGGTGCGGTGCACGGCCGGGTAGGTCCGGCGCAGCCACGGCCACAGTTGCAGGCAGCAGGTGAGCAGCGCGACCGAACCGAAGGCGACGTGGACGGCCAGCATCGGGTAGTGCAGTGCGCTGCCCGGCTGCAGGTCCAATCGGGACGCCGAGGGGTCGAAGGAGAGGTAGGGGGGAGCGGAGAAGGCGATGAAGGCCACGGACAGTACGGCCAAGGGCGCCACCCACGGGCGGCGCCACCAGGGGCGCGGTGCCGGGGTCTGATGGCGCGGGCTCTGGGCGGGTGACTGGGAAGGTCCGGGGGCGCCGGTCGCCGACTGGGTCATGGGGTCCTTCCGGCGTGCTCAGGAGCGGCAGCAAAACTGTTTATAATACATACTCTATTGTTTAAACTTTACACAGTTTCGAGATGGTTGCCAACTGAGCGTCGATCCAGCGGGGTGCCGATGACGCATGAGCACACCCCCACTCGCGCCCGCCCCGGGGTTGTGCAGCGGCCCCCACCAACCTCTGGCAACTGCTGAGTGCGGGGCGCGGGGGTGCTTTCCCGCCCCGCCGACCTGGCAGGATGGTTGGGTGGCCGATTCCGAGACACCCGAAACCGCGCGCTTACTCACCCCTGCTGACGTCCGCGGGCTCGCCAGCCGCCTCGGAATCAGGCCCACCAAGTCCCGGGGTCAGAACTTCGTCATCGACCACGGCACGGTACGCCGGATCGTCACCCTCGCGGAGGTGGGCGCGGACGACTCCGTTCTGGAGGTCGGGCCCGGGCTCGGGTCTCTGACGCTGGCGCTGCTGCCGCACGTGCGGCACGTGACCGCCATCGAGATCGATCCGGACCTCGCCGCTGCGCTGCCCGGTACCGTGCGGGAGTTCGCCCCGGGCCTCGCCGGGCGCCTGGAGGTCTGCGCCGCTGACGCGATGCGCGTCACCGAGGTTCCGGGGCCCGCACCGACCGCGATGGTGGCCAATCTGCCCTACAACGTCGCCGTTCCGGTCCTGCTCCGGCTGCTGGAGCTGCTGCCGTCGGTGCGCCGGGTCCTGGTCCTGGTGCAGGCCGAGGTGGCTGACAGGCTCGCCGCCGCACCGGGCAGCCGCACCTACGGCGCCCCGTCGGCCAAGACCGCGTGGTACGCCGAGGTGCGCCGCGCGGGCTCTGTCGGCCGCACCGTCTTCTGGCCCGCGCCCAATGTCGACTCCGGGCTCGTACGGTTGACCCGCCGCCCGGCCCCGGTCAGCACCGTGTCCCGAGAGCGGGTGTTCGCGGTCGTCGACGCGGCCTTCGCCCAGCGGCGCAAGACGCTGCGCGCGGCGCTGGCTCCGTGGGCGGGGTCCGCCGCGGCGGCGGAGGCGGCGCTGCGCGCCGCGGGTGTCGACCCGTCAGCGCGCGGGGAGTCGCTGGACATCGACGCGTTCGCGCGGATCGCCGAGCAGGGGCCGGCGGAGCACCCGGCGTGACCGCACCGGCCGGCGAGCGCCAGCGAGCCCAGAGAACAGGTCGGGTGCCGCCGGGGTTCTGAGGGTCCGGAGGTGGGGGAGCGAGGAACGAGCGACCCCACCGCAGGGCCCGAAGGTTCCCGGCTCCAGGGCACCCGACCCGCGAGCGCCAGCGAGCCATAGAAACGCGGTCTGTCTCAGTTCCGCCGGGGGATGTCGCTGAGGTCGACCCGGGCGCTGTCCCCGCCGTCCTGGCTGTGCAGCATGAGCTCCTCGGGCTCGGCGTCGTCGGGGACCAGGAAGACCAGGGAGCCGCGTGCCTCGTCTCCGGTCGGGATCTCCTCCCACAGGGACTCGTCCTGCTCCTCGATCGAGGGCTTCGCGGGCCGGTGGAAGTCGCCGCTGGCGGTCTGCAGCCGCTGCCACCCGTGGTCCAGCGTGATCGTGCTGCCCGAGGTGTTCTCCACACGCAGGTCGAATGTGCAGTACATGCCGGATTCGCTTGGGCTGGACCGCCCCGGGATCTCGGCCCCGCAGGTGTACTCGTTGACCTGGAACACCATGCGGCCGTCAGTGGCGCCGTCGAGGGCGGAGCCGCTGGGCCCCGAATCGCGGTCGGTGCCGTCGGCGTCCTGGTCCTCCTCCTGCGCCGCGTTCTGCGAGTTGTCGGGCTCGTCCTCGTCGCCGAAGAACAGGACGGTGAGCAGGGCGAACAGGGCGACCAGCACCGCGGCGACGATCGCCGTCAGGATTACCCAACGGGTGCGTTTGCGCGCGGGCTGCATGGGGTGGTGCGGCGGGGGAGCCGCGGGGGGGACGTAGGGCTGGGCCTGCGGGCGGGAGGCCCCGGTGCCCGGGCCGTCCGGTTGTTGCGGCCCCACCTGCGGGATCGGCCCCGTCTGGTGTGGCGAGACCACCGGGAACTGGCCACTGTGGTGCACCGGAGGCTGCTGCGCGGAACCGGGCCCCGGATGCTGCATCTGCTGGCCCTGGTAGGCCTGCTGCCCGGCCGGGATCGGGGCCTGCTGCGGCGGCTGCCCGGCTCCGGGGCCAGCGGGCCGGGGAGCGGGGCCCCCGTGCGGCGGTCCGGGTGGGTGCATGCCCCCACCCGCCGGGTGGGGCGGTGGAGGCCCCTGCGGTGCCGGGGGACCTGGTGGCCCGTGAGGGGCCTGAGGGCCGTTCGGCCCCATGGGCCCGGCGCCCGGCGGCATCGGAGGAAGGTTGGGCCGCCACGACTGGTGCAGCGCGTGGCTGACCATGTCGTTGGCGTTCGCGGTCTCGTCCTCACCGCCGGCGAGCTCCAGCAGCAGGTCCTGGGCTTTGGGGCGGCGGTCGGGCTCCTTGGCCAGTGCCTGGGGGACCAGCCGGTCGAGAGGGCTGTCGAGGTTGCCGATCTGCGGTTCGGCGAACAGCACCCGCTTGCCGAGCGTCATGGCGTCGCCGTTGCCGAAGGGATGGACGCCGTTCCCGGCGAACGCCACCAGACAGCCCCACGCGAAGATGTCGGCGGAGGTGGTGACCTTCTCCTCCAGCAACTGTTCGGGGGCCATCCAGCCCGGGCTGCCCATGACGATGCCGGTCTTGGTGTGGTTGGTCATGGTGTTCATCGCCCGGGCGATGCCGAAGTCGATGACACGCGGCCCTGAGATCGACAGCAGCACGTTCGCCGGTTTGAGGTCGCGGTGGACCAGGCCGGTGCTGTGGATGGCCGCCAGCGCAGCCGCCACGCCCAGCGCGAAGCCGTGCAGCGTGCTGGAGTCGAGGGAGCCGTGTTCGGCGATCTGCTCGGCCAGCGGTGTGCCCGAGATGTACTCGGTGACCATGTACGGCCGGTTCTCGAACGTCCCGTGGTCGAGGACCTTCGCGGTGCAGAAGGAGGCGACGCGGCGGGCGTTCTCCATCTCGTCGCGGAAGCGCGCGCGGGTGGCCTCGTCGAACGCGAGCTCCGGCCGGATCACCTTGATCGCGACCTGGGATCCTTTCTCAGGGGTGCGGCCGAGGTAGACCGTTCCCATCCCGCCACTGCCCAGGCGCCCGGACAGCACGTACGGACCGATGGTGGCCGGATCTCCGGCGGCCAGCGGTTCCAAGTTCTTTGGGAGCCCATCCGACGGCAAGCGGCCCTCCCCGACGGTGTCCAAAGTGCGTCCGGCCCCAAGGTAGCGGGGATTGTGTCCTGATACCCACCCGCGTAGGGCGTGGAGCCCGGAACCGGACACTGACTGCTGCGTGTCCGTGCGGGGGGCCACCCATGGGTACCGGGGCCTTCTGACACGCGCGCGGGGACCGGGGGAGGGTCCCTGTGCGGGTACGTGGGCTCACGGGGGTGGGCTTCCTTTACGATCTAGGACTCGTGACCGCTATGACCGCCGTAACCGTACGGGTACCCGCAAAGGTGAACCTTCAGCTAGCGGTAGGGCCGGCGCGCGAAGATGGATACCACGATCTGGTCAATGTCTTCCACGCTGTCTCGCTGTTCGACGAGGTTACCGTCATCGCGGCACAGCCGTGTGCAGAGCGGGGCCTTGTGAGACTTACCGCCGAGGGTGAGACGCATGGGAACACCGCTGGAGTTCCGCTCGACGCGACCAATCTCGCCGCCCGCGCGGTGCACCGCCTGGCTGCTGAGACTGATGCCGGCGCACCCGTGGACATCCAGCTCACCAAGCGCATCCCGGTGGCCGGGGGAATGGCGGGCGGCAGTGCCGACGCCGCGGGCGCGCTTGTGGCGTGCGCCACTCTCTGGGGTGCGGAACTCGGCCATGACCGCCTCCTGGCCCTTGCGGCCGATCTCGGCAGCGACGTCGCCTTCCCGCTCGTCGGCGGGACGGCCGTGGGGACCGGCCGCGGCGAGCTCCTCACTCCAGTGCCGAGCACCGGCCGCTACCACTGGGTCTTCGCGCTCTCCGGTACGGGCCTGTCGACCGGCGCTGTCTTCGGGGAGTACGATCGGCTGCGCCCCGACGCGCCCGAGCCTCGCGAGGACACCGCGCTCATGTCGGCACTCGCCTCGGGGAACGCCCGCGCGCTGGGCGCGGCCCTGCGCAACGACCTGGAGCCCGCGGCGCTGTCGCTGCGGCCGGAGCTGCGCTCGACTCTCGACGCCGGCCGGGACGCGGACGCGCTCGGGGTGATCGTGTCCGGATCCGGCCCGACGTGTGCGTTCCTCGCGGAGGACCGGGCGGCCGCCGCGCACATCGCTGCCGCGCTACGAGAGTCCGGACATTGCGAGCGGGCCCTCGTCGCGCACGGCGACGTACCGGGCGCCACAGTCGTCTGCCAGGAATGACGGCCGGGAGGGCGCACGCGGTAGGGCACCGCTGCGAATCCGACGGCCGCTCCTATTGACCTCAACTGAACTTGAGGTCACATGCTGGGGGCATGTCTGGGACAGCCTTCAGCCGATACGCCGACCTTCCCGCTCTCGTCGGTCTGCTGACCGGGGACGAGAAACACCAGGCCGCAGCCGAGTCCACCCTCGACGTGCTGTGGGTGCTCTATGACCGCATCCTCAACGTGACGCCCGAGACCGCCGACACACCGGACCGCGACCGCTTCCTGCTCTCCAAAGGGCACGGCCCGGCCGCGTACTACGCGGTCCTCGCCGCGAAGGGCTTCCTCGGGGTCAGTGCTCTGCGCACCTGGGGCACGTTCGACTCGCCGCTCGGCCACCACCCGGACCGGGTCCTGGTGCCCGGTGTCGAGATCGGCAGCGGCTCGCTCGGACACGGGCTCGGTCTGGCGCTGGGCACGGCCCTCGCACTGCGGGCCCAGGGCCGGACCGGAGCGCGCGTGGTGGCCCTCGTCGGCGACGCCGAGCTCGACGAGGGGAGCAACCACGAGGCGATCGCCGCCGCCGGCCGCTTCGGGATCGACGGCCTCACCGTGGTCGCCATCGACAACCAGTCCGCATCGCTGGGCTGGCCGGGCGGCATCGGCGAACGTTTCGCGGTCGAGGGGTGGACCACCCGCTCCGCTGACGCGCGCGACCACGAGGCCCTCTACGCGGCACTCACTGACGCCCACCCGGGGCGCCCGCTGGCCGTGACCGCCCGAGTCCAGTACTGAGCAGGGAGGAGAACACCAATGCCGCCGAACGGACCCCCGGGTGCGGATACCGCCGACAACGTAACCCCCACCCGGATGCGCGACGCGTTTGTCAGCACCGCCAGCGCCGCACTCGACGCCGACCCGCGGATCGCCGTTGTGCTCGCCGACATCTCCGCGGACCGCTTCGCTGCCGCCGCGGCCCGGTACCCCGAGCGCGTCATCAACGTCGGTATCCGCGAGCAGCTCATGGCGGGCGTGGCCGGGGGAATGGCGCTGGCCGGAATGCGGCCCGTGGTGCACACCATCGCCCCGTTCCTCGTGGAGCGCCCGTTCGAGCAGCTCAAGCTGGACCTCGGCCATCAGGACACGGGCGCGGTGCTGGTCAGCGTCGGCGCCTCCTACGACTACGCCGCCGGCGGCCGCACACACATGGCGCCCGGGGACGTCGCCCTCTTCGACACCCTCCCGGGCTGGACCGTGCACGTGCCCGGGCACGCAGACGAGGTCACGCGGCTTCTCCGAACCTCGTTGGCGGGGGACGACCGCGTCTACCTGCGGCTCTCGGAGCGCGGGAACGCGGCGGCACGCCCGGCCGAGGGCGGCCTGGTCGTGGTGCGCTCGGGATCCGCCCGTTCCGCTGGTGTCGTTGTGGCCGTGGGTCCGATGCTGGACCGCGCGCTCGCCGCCACCGACGGGCTCGACGTCACGGTCGCCTACACGCCAACGGTCCGCCCGTTCGACCGCGCGGGCCTGAACCGGATCGTCGCGGCGGCGGGCCAGGCCGACGTCCTGCTGGTCGAGCCCTACCTGGAGGGGACGTCCGCGCACGAGGCCGCTGTCGCGCTCGGGGACCGCAGGCACCGGCAGCGGTCCCTCGGTGTCTCCCGGGTCGCCGAAGTGCGCGGCTACGGGAGTGCCGCCGACCACGACCGTGCCCATGGCCTCGACACGGAAGGCATCGCCAAGGCCGCGCGGGACTTCTTCCTGACCTGAGGAGGCCGTACGGGCACGCGAGGGCGCGGGGGCGCCGCGCGTGTCCGCGGCGGCGCCCGGGCCGGCCGCGGGAGCCCGCGGCCGGCCCGGGCGGGACGCCTCGCTCCGGGGGCAGCGCTCAGCGCGCGCGGCGCCGGCGCGCCGTGCGCGGGGGAGTTCCGGCCGGACTCCCGCCGGCGCCGTTCACGCGTGTACCTGTGCGCTCCCACAGCGAAGCCCACTGGTTCGCGGTGAGATCCTTGGGAAGAACGTCCGGTCGCAGTCCGGTGGACCGCAGCCAGGCGTTCAGCGCTCCCCGATCAATCAGGCCCGTTCGGGTCAGGATCTCCCGCAGGCCGCGTCCCGGCCCCGTGAAGACGTGCTCCACGAAGCGCTGGTAGCCCCGCTGGTCGGAGACGAGGGGCGTCACCCGCCGGGTCACGGTGAACAGCCCGCCGTCGACCGAGGGCGCGGGGCGGAAAGAGCGGGCGGGCACGCGCGAGTGCAGCGCGAACTCGTACCATGGCCAGGAGCGCGCGGTCAGCATGGTCGCCCCGCCCACGCCCGCGCGCCGCCGGGCCACCTCCCACTGCGCCAGGAGCACCGCGGTGTGCCAGTGCGGCGCGGCGAGAATCCGGCGCAGGATCGAGGTCGTGAGGTGGAACGGCAGATTGCCGACGATGACGTGCGGGTGGCGTGGGAGCCGGACCCGCAGGATGTCCTCATTGAGGACGGTGACGTTGTCGGGCACGCGCCGGTTGAGGTGGCGCGCGCTTCGGGGGTCGACCTCGACGGCGGTGACCGGCCGGCCCAGCCGGCTCAGTGGCATGGTCACGGTGCCGCTACCGGCGCCGATCTCCACGATTGGGCCTGTGGTCCGCGCGACGAGTTCTTCGATAGCGCTGATGACCGCGCGGTCGACGAGGAAGTTCTGGCCAAGCTCGTGGGGTCCGCCTCTGGGATGACGGGATGACATGGGTGCTCCGCGATAGCTCGTTCGGAGCCGGGCAGCACGAAAAGCCGCACCGGCGATGTCTCCGGCGTGCGGCGGAGCTAATGAGAAAGGGGTCGCCGCGCTAGGCGTTCTTGATCGTCACGCGGATCCCCTCAGATGTGGCAGCCCGCCGCGCTAGGCGGGGCGGGGCCGGACGTAGAAGGCGGCCGGGCAGATGCCCACGGCGCCCATACAGCTACTCATGGCCGTAACACTAGCAATGGGCTCCCGGGCGGGCACCTCGTTTTTCTTCCCGGATCGCCCTGGTCCCTCAGGGGCGCACGCGGGGTGCGTCCGCGGTGGACCCGCGGACCCCGCGGAGCCACCACAATGGGAAGCACGATGAATTTGGTCAATATCGCAGGTGTCTCACTGGCCTACGGCCCACTCGTACTGTTGCGCGACGTCTCTCTCGGGGTGGATGAGGGCGACCGGATCGGGGTGGTCGGCCGCAACGGCGGCGGCAAGTCCACGCTCGTGTCGGTGCTCGCCGCGCGCACCGACCCCGACTCCGGGCGGGTGATCCATACCAGGGGCCTGCGGGTGGGGTTCCTGCAGCAGGGCGACAACTATCCCGAGGGGAGCGTCGCCGACTTCGTCCTCGGCGGGCGCGCCGAGCACGAGTGGGCCGGTGACGCCCGCGTGCGCGACGTCCTGCGCGGCCTACTCAGCGGGTGGGACCTCGCCACGTCGATGGCCAGTCTCTCCGGGGGCGAGCGGCGCCGCGCGGCGCTGGCGCGCCTGCTCATCGAGACGCACGACCTGGTCGTCCTGGACGAACCGACCAACCACCTGGACATCGAGGGCATCACCTGGCTGGCGGGGCACCTTGGCCGCCGCAAGGAGGCGCTCGTGGTGGTGACACACGACCGGTGGTTCCTGGACGCCGTGACCAACCGCACCTGGGAGGTCGTCGACGGCCGCGTCGAGCGCTACGAGGGCGGGTACGCCGCGTACGTGCTGGCGAAGGCCGAGCGGGAGCGGCTCGCCGCGGCGGCCGAGGAGCGGCGGCAGAACCTCATGCGCAAGGAGCTCGCCTGGTTGCACCGCGGACCGCCCGCGCGCACCTCCAAGCCCAAGTTCCGGGTCGAGGCGGCCAACGCACTGATCGCCAACGAGCCGCCGCCCCGCGACACCGTCGAACTGGTCCGCTTCGCGAGTACCCGGTTGGGCAAGACGGTGGTCGACCTCGAGAACGTGTGGCTCAAGGCCGGCGAGCAGGTGCTGCTCGAGGACCTCACCTGGAAGCTCGGGCCGGGCGACCGGGTGGGCCTGGTCGGCGTTAACGGCTCCGGGAAGTCGACCCTGCTGCGCGCGCTCGCCAAGGAACGCGCGCCGGACGCCGGCACTGTCCGGCACGGCAGGACGGTGCACATGGTGCACCTCTCGCAGGGACTGGAAGAGCTGGACCCCCGGCAGCGGCCCCTGGAGGCGGTCGAGGAGGTCCGCGGCTACGTCACCATCGGCAACCGGGAGTTCTCCGCCAGCCAGATGCTGGAGCGCTTCGGGTTCCGCGGCGAGCGCCAGTGGACCCCGATCGGCGATCTTTCCGGTGGAGAGCGGCGCCGGCTGCAGATCCTGCGGCTCCTCATGACGGAGCCGAACGTGATCCTGCTCGACGAGCCCACCAACGACCTGGACATCGAGACCCTGACCGAGCTGGAGGACCTGCTCGACGGGTGGCCCGGATCCCTGGTGCTGGTCACACACGACCGCTACTTCCTGGAGCGTGTCACCGACCGCGTGATGGCGCTCATGGGCGACGGCTCGCTGTCCCTGCTGCCCGGCGGCGTCGAAGAGTACCTCGCCCGGCGGGCCCGCTCCGAGGACATCGGGGAAGTGCCGGTGTCCGACGGCGGGCAGGCGGCTGGTGGCGCGGAGCGTCTGGCCCCAGCGGGCCTCTCGGCGGCGGAACAGCGGACCCTGCGCAAGGAGATGCAGCGTCTGGAGCGCCGCATCGACCGGATCGAAGCCCGCGCGGGCGAGCTCCACGACCAGATGGCCGCCGCGGCCGACGACTACACCCGCCTCGCCGAGCTTGACGGCGAACTCAAGACCCTCCAGGCGGAGAAGGACACCCTGGAGCAGGAGTGGCTCGACGCGGCCGAGCGGCTCGGCGACTGAATCCCGCCCCAAGCCGTCGATCTTGAGGATTTCGTCCCTTCACCGCGCGATAAAGGAACGAAACCCTCAAGATCGACGCCCAGACTGGACGCATGCGACACACGCCACCCTGGCCCACCACTGGTCTTCGGTGCTCTCGTTGGTTGCGTCACCATCGGGCACCCGGAGCGATTCCCGAGGGCTGGCCCATCCGGCGCCTTCGCCGCCCGGTAGCGCACCCATGCGGCTGGCGAATCCACGAAACTCCACAGGCGCCACGAAGGAACCGAATCCGCACGCTCAACAAAACCCGTGCTACACCCCGGCGTCGGGCGCGGGTTCGTCGAGGGGGGACAGCAGCGACCTCAGCAGCGACGCGAGCTGATCGCGTTCGGTCGGCGGCATCCCGCGCAGCAGCGACTCCTCGTACTCCAGGAGCGCGGACAACGCTGTGTCCACCCGTTCCTGGCCTTCGGGGGAGAGGCGCACCAGGACACCGCGCTTGTCGGCGGGATCGGGGCGGCGGTGCACCAGGCCCGCGGCGGCGAGGCGGTCGATCCGGTTGGTCATCGTCCCCGATGTCACCAGGGTGGCGCGCAGCAGCTTGCCCGGGCTCATCTCGTATGGCGGGCCCGAGCGGCGCAGTTCGGCGAGGACGTCGAACTCCCACGGCTCGAGCCCGTGCTCGGTGAACACCGTGCGGCGCGCACGGTCCAGGTGGCGCGCCAACCGCGAGACCCGGCTGAGTACCTGTAACGGCTCGACGTCGAGGTCGGGGCGTTCCGCTCGCCACGCCTCGACAAGTCCATCTACCTCATCCCGCATAACCGCAGCATATCTCTTGATATCAAGAGAAACGGGGTGATCGGGAAAGTGTCGCGCCAAACACGGCCTAGTCGGATCGGCGTTTGCGCGGCGCGCTTTCCAGGCGTGGTTTCGTTTCGAGGCTGGACAGGCCGTTCCAGGCCAGGTTCACCAGATGGGCGGCGACCACCTCCCGTTTGGGTTTGCGGACCTCAAGCCACCACTGGCCGGTAAGAGCCACCATTCCCACGAGTGACTGCGCGTACATGGGAGCCAGCTTGGGGTCGTAGCCGCGCTCTCGGAACTCCTCGGCCAGGATGTGCTCCACCTGCGAGGCGATGTCGCTGATCAGGCTGGCGAAGCTACCGGTGCCCGAGGCGGCGTGCGAGTCGCGGGCCAGGATGCGGAATCCCTGGCTGTACTCCTCGACGTACTGCAGCAGCGCGAGCGCCGCCTGCTCGATCTTGCCGCGGGCATGGTCAGCGGTCAGGGACTCGCCGACCATGCTGAGCAACGTGTGCATCTCGCGGTCGACCACAACGGCGTAGATGCCTTCCTTGCCGCCGAAGTGCTCGTAGACCACGGGTTTGGAGACGTTGGCGCGGGCCGCGATCTCCTCGATGGAGGTGCCGTCGAAGCCGCGTTCGGCGAACAGCTCACGACCGATGTCGAGAAGCTGTTCCCGGCGCTCCTTGCCGGTCATGCGCTTCCGACTGGACCGGGGTTTCTGTTCGCTCACGGCTGCCATAGTGGCCACCCACTCTAGATACTGACGCGCTTGGCTGCCAGTCGTTCCTTGTTGGGCCAGCGCACCTTGGTGGCCCAGCCCAGCTTCTCGAACACTGCGATGACGCGGGCGCTGATGTCGATCTGGCCCTTGAGTACGCCGTGGCGCGCGCAGGTGGGGTCGGCGTGGTGCAGGTTGTGCCAGGACTCCCCGAAGGAGGGGATGGCCAGCCACCAGACGTTGCGCGAACGGTCGCGGACCTCGAAGTTCTCCTCGCCGATGGTGTGGCAGATGGAGTTGATCGACCAGGTGACGTGGTGCAGCAGCGCGACCCGGACGAGCCCTGCCCAGAAGAACGCGGTGAGCGCGCCCCACCACGACATTGTGAGCAGGCCGCCCATCAGGGCCGGGGCTCCCAGTGACACCGCCACGAGCGGAATGAACATCCGGTCGACCTTGACGATGTCGCGGTCCTTGAGCAGGTCCGGGGTGAACCGCTTCGGCGACGTCTTCTCCTCGTCGAGGTAGAGCCAGGCCATGTGCGCGTAGTAGAGCCCCTTGGCGACGGAGCGCCAGTCGTCGCCGAAGCGCCAGGGAGAGTGCGGGTCGCCCTCGGCGTCGGCGTACTTGTGGTGCCTGCGATGGTCGGCGACCCACTTGATGACGGATCCCTGGATCGCGAGGCTGCCGGCCACGGCCAGCGCGATGCGCAACCCGCGGTTCGCCTTGAAGGAGCCGTGGGTGAAGTGGCGGTGATAGCCGACCGTGATGCCGAGTCCGCTGACGAGGTAGAAGAACGCGCCGATCGCGATGTCGATGCCGGTGAGGCCCCACCCCCATGCGAAGGGGACGGCGGCGGCAAGAGCGAGCAGCGGGATGAAGACGAACGCGAAAACGGTGTAGCGCTCGGCCTTCCCCCGGCCCTCAGGGTCCACTTCCGGCTCCGGCGCTCGTTTCGGCGCGGGATCGGTTGCGATCTCGGGTGTAGCGGTCATCTTCCCACCTTGGTCAGGACGGCCGTGCGACTGGTTGGCATGTGACGCGCGGAGTACCACTGCCGCCACCGACCGCCCGGCGTGAGCATTGATCTTGCACTACCTACGTTACCGTAACTTACGGCTTCGTAGGTAGGGCGAGGCGCACCCGGTTTTTTCTGGGGGCGTGCTCCGGGGAAGGGGCCTGAGGGGCCGCGGTCGGCCTGTGGTGCGGGGGTGGGTAGTAGGGGGAGGAACCCGCCGGGCGGCGGTGCTACTCCGCCCGCCCGCGGGTCGCGCTATTCCGAGATGACCACCGGAGGCCATAGGCGCTAATGTTGGGGCCCGGAACGACGGCGGTTCCACCGCACGGCTACAGCGAGGGCGGGTGGAATGTCCGTATTATTCCCGGGTGGTGTAATCGGCAGCATAGCGGACTTTGAATCCGTTGGTTCAGGTTCGAGCCCTGGCCCGGGAGCGCCGTCTGGCCAGTGCACAGCACTGTCCGGGAGCCAGACACGCCAAGGGCGGGCCATCGGCCCGCCCTCTCGTGTGTCCGTGCCACCCGCCCGGCAGTGTCGCGTCGTCTCCATGCCCCGCGTGTATGCTGCCCATGTCGGCCCCTTGGTCGGCTGTTCGGCCGTTCGGGCAGCCTGGTCCACCTCGCCGACACGTCACGTCGACCGACGTCGCATCCGCGGGGAGCGGTGCCGCGCGCGCCGACTAATCGAGACCTTTTCGTACGAATCGCCAGCGACATGAGGAGTCTCCGCCAGTGAGCGCGAGCCGCCCGGCTGCCGTCATCGTCCTTGCGGCGGGCGAGGGCACCCGAATGAAGTCCAGGCTTCCCAAGGTCCTCCACGAGATCTGCGGTCGGAGCATGCTGGGGCATGTCCTGGCCGCGGCCGAGGAGCCGCGGCCCGAACGGACCGTCGTGGTCGTGGGCCATGGGCGCGACCAGGTGCGCCAGCATCTCAAGGACACCGCGCCCTGGGTGCGCACTGCCGTGCAGGACGAGCAGAAGGGCACCGGGCACGCGGTCCGCATGGCCATCGAGGAACTGCGCGAGCAGGGAGTCACGCTCTCCGGCACCGTCGTCCTCGTCTACGGCGACACCCCGCTGCTGCGCGGCGAGACCCTCACCGACCTGGTGAGCGCGCACGAAACCGCTGCCAACGCCGTCACGGTGCTCTCGGCCAGGGTTCCCGACCCGGCCGGTTACGGCCGGGTCGTCCGCGACGCTTCGGGCGCGTTCACCGAGATCGTCGAGGACGCGGACGCCACCGGCGAGCAGAAGGCCCTCGACGAGATCAACTCCGGGATGTACGCCTTCGACGGCGCGCTCCTCACCGACGTGGTCACCAGGCTGCCAACGGACAACGCCAAGGGTGAGGAGTACATCACCGACGCCGCGGGCATCCTGCGAGGCGAAGGGCACCGCGTGGACGCCGCCGCGGCCCGCGAGTGGGTGCAGATCCAGGGCGTCAACGACCGGGTCCAGCTCGCCGAGGCGCGCCGGCTGCTCACCGACCGCCTGCTCACCGCGCACATGCGCGAGGGGGTCACGGTCATCGACCCCGCGTCGACCTGGGTCGACGTTGGGGTGCGGATCGGGCGCGACACCGTCATCGAACCGCAGACGCAGCTCATGGGGCAGACCGCCGTCGGTGCGGGCGCGCAGGTGGGGCCGGGCTCCCGGCTGTCCGACACCACGGTCGGCGACGACGCCGTTGTCCAGCACGTCGTTGCCGAGGGGGCGGAGATCGGCCCGGGTGTGAATGTGGGACCCTATGCCTACCTGCGTCCGGGTGCGGTGCTGGAACAAGCGTCCAAGATCGGCACCTTCGTTGAGGTGAAGAACTCCACCGTCGGCGAGGGATCCAAGGTTCCGCACCTGACCTACGTCGGCGACGCCGATATCGGGCAGGGTGTGAATATCGGCGCGTCCTCGGTGTTCGTGAACTACGACGGTGTCGAGAAGCACCGTACGACCATCGGGAACCACGCGCGGACCGGCAGCGACACCATGTTCGTGGCGCCGGTCAACGTCGGCGACGGCGCCTACACGGGTGCCGGGGCCGTCGTGCGTGCGGACGTGCCGCCCGGCGCGCTCGCGATCACCACGGGTGAGCAGCGCAACATCGAGGGCTGGGTGCCACGGAAACGTCCCGGGACGCCCGCTGCCGACGCCGCTCAGCGGGCACTCGACGGAGGGGACGCGGGCAGCGCGAGCAAGGCGGACGATAAGTGAGCCTGGGGGAACCT
The DNA here is from genome assembly GCF_014203805.1 of Lipingzhangella halophila. GTDB lineage: Bacteria > Actinomycetota > Actinomycetes > Streptosporangiales > Streptosporangiaceae > Lipingzhangella > Lipingzhangella halophila. Next base: position 558,758 of record NZ_JACHJT010000001.1, read on the forward strand.
AGAGTGACGGGTATGAAGGCCGCGGGCCAGAAGAAGCTGATGCTGTTCTCGGGGCGTACGCACCCCGAGTTGGCGGAGCAGGTCGCCGAACAGCTCGGGATCGAGGTCGCGCCGGCGAAGTTCCAGGACTTCGCGAACGGCGAGATCTACGTGCGCTACCAGGAGTCGGTGCGCGGGAGCGACGCGTTCGTGCTGCAGACCCACTCCGACCCGATCAACCAGTCGGTGATGGAGCAGCTCATCATGGTCGACGCGCTGAAGCGCGCCTCGGCCAAGCGGATCACCGTGGTGACACCGTTCCTCGCCTACGCGCGCCAGGACAAGAAGCACATGGGCCGCGAGCCGATCTCCGCGCGGCTCATGACCGACCTGTTCCGGACGGCCGGCGCCAACCGGCTGATGTCTATCGACCTGCACACCGACCAGATCCAGGGCTACTTCGACGGCCCGGTCGACCACCTGTTCGCGCTGCCGCTGCTGGCCGACTACATCCAGACCCGGGTGAGCGGGACCGGAGCCACGGTCGTCTCGCCGGACGCCGGCCGGGTCCGTACCGCCGACCGCTGGGCCGACCGGCTCGGCCTGCCGCTGGCGATCATCCACAAGCGGCGCGACCCCGAGGTCGCCAACCAGGTCAAGGTGCACGAGGTCGTCGGCGAGGTCGAAGGGCGCACCTGCATCGTGGTCGACGACATGATCGACACCGCGGGCACCATCGTGAAGGCCGCCGACGCCCTGATCGAGCAGGGGGCGAGCAACGTCATCGCCGCGGCGACGCACGGCGTGCTGTCCGGCCCGGCACCGGAGCGGCTGCAGGACTCCCGGATCTCCGAGGTCGTCATCACCGACTCGCTGCCGGTCCCCAAGGAACGCGACTTCGAGAAACTGACCCAGCTCTCGATCGCGCCGCTGCTGGCCCGCGCGATAAGCGAAGTCTTCAGTGACGGCTCGGTGACGAGCCTGTTCGAGCCGAAGTAACCCCGGCCCCGCGAGACGGCCGTGTACTCAAGGCCGCGCGGAACCCATTAGACTAGCCGGGTATCCCCTGTCCGCGGGGTTGCGTGTGCTGCCACGGAGCCCTCGCCGCACAGCGGCGGCGACCAGTTGTCACCTGGTGGATGTCCGCGAGCCGGTTCCGTCCGGAGACGATTCGCCGGGCGTGGTTGGGCTGTGGCACGGTTGTGCCCGCTTCCCGGGCAGGGGCTGGTCTCGGTTGTCTCCCCCGTGGACGCGGGGCGCCTTCCGAGGCCCTGTAGAGCGCAAGCCTCGCTCAGGCGAGGATGATCCGTCGTGTTCCTCGCTCAGGCGGGGATGATCCCGAGGAGTTTTGTCGTGTCCGAGGTACGCATCGCCGCCGAGTCGCGCACCGAATTCGGCAAGGGCGCCTCCCGGCGCGCCCGCCGCGCGGGTAGGGTGCCGGCCGTCCTCTACGGCCACGGCACCGACCCTCGTCACATCACCATCGACAACCACGCCCTGATGTTGGCGCTGAAGACGCCGAACGTCCTGCTGCGCGTCGACGGCCTGAAGGGTGTCGACAACCTCTGCCTGCCCAAGGCCGTGCAGCGCGACCCCATCAAGGGCTTCCTGGAGCATGTTGACCTGCTGGTGGTCAAGAAGGGCGAGAAGGTCACCGTGGAGATCCCGGTGACCCTCACCGGTGAGATCGCCGCGGGCGGGGTGCTCAACCAGGAGCTGACCCAGGTCGAGGTCGAGGCCGAGGCCACCCACATCCCCGAGGGTGTGGAGCTCGACGTCGAGGGTCTGGAGGTTGGTACCCAGATCAGTGCCGCCGACCTGCGGATGCCCGCCGGCACCACGCTGGCGAGCGACCCCGAGACGCTGGTCCTGACGATCTCGGCCGAGCGGACCGAAGAAGAGGTCGAGGCCGAGATCGCCGAGCCCGGCGAGGGGGCCGCGGTGCCCGCCGCGGAGGAGGCGGGCGGAGCCGCCGAGTCCAGCGAGTAGTCCGACGGTCCATTCGGAAGGGTTCGAGCACCGATGCGCGGTCTCCTGCGGCGCCTGCGAGGAGGCCGCGCGCCTGTGTCCGGGGCGGGCCCGGAGAGCGGCGAGGGAGATGCGAGCGTGGAGCGCTGGCTGGTCGTCGGCTTGGGCAACCCGGGACCCACGTACGCCGGGAACCGGCACAACGTCGGATTCATGGTCGCCGACCTCCTGGCCGAGCGCTCCGGCGCGCGGTGGAAGGCGCACAAGGCGCATGCCGAGGTGAGCGAGACCCGCGTCGAGGGTGTCCCCGCGGTGCTGGCCAAACCCCGGTCGTACATGAACCGCTCCGGCGGGCCGGTCGCCGGGCTGAGCTCCTACTACAAGGTGCCGCTGGAACGGATCGTGGTCATCCACGACGACCTCGACATCGAGTTCGGCGCGCTGAAGCTGAAACGCGGCGGCGGAGCCGGCGGGCACAATGGCCTGCGCTCCATCAACGCGTCGATGCAGGGCCCCGACTACATCCGGGTGCGGTTCGGTGTGGGCCGTCCGCCGGGCCGTATGGACGCCGCGACCTATGTGCTGAAGGACTTCTCCGCGGTGGAGCGCAAGGAGCTTGAGCTGAACATCGAGCGCGCGGCTGACGCCGCGCGGACCGTTCTGACCGACGGCCTGGAGAAGGCACAGAACGTGTACCACACCGCACAGTAGCGTGCCGCCGCTGTGGGGACGGGTCGGAGGTGAGGTGCGATGACCGCGTTCCGCCGCCGCTCGTCGTGGCGCCGGACCCCGCTGGTTCGCTGCGGTCCTGACCCCGCGCCGTCGAGGGAGCACACGTGTGGCAATGTTGCTCCACGGTGTGCGCTGGCCGGGACCGGCCGCGCGGGAGCCGCGCCGGGTGTGTCGGTGTATGGGCCCTTGGTGCCGGAATCCGTCCGTACCGAGCCGTGTTACGTGGAAAACTGGTCGCTGGCCGTGGACGTCCGGATATTGGGGACGGTGTGGTCTGGTGATCCGTGGGCAGGAGCGAGCTGAATCCGGTGAGCAGTATCCGAAACGATCATGAAGTGGCACGCGACCTCGCGACCGAGGCGGGCCAGCAGTTGCTGCGCCTGCGTGCCCGGCACGGCTTCGAGGAACCCGAGGTCCTCCGCACGCTCGGCGACCGCACGTCGCACGAGTTCCTCTTCTCAGCGCTGGGCCGGCTTCGCCCGAGCGACGCGGTGCTGTCCGAGGAGGGCGCCGACGACAGTGCGCGCCTCAGTGCCGAGCGGGTGTGGATCATCGACCCGCTCGACGGCACCCGCGAGTACTCCGAGTCCGGCCGTACCGACTGGGCGGTGCACGTAGCGCTGTGGGAGCGCGAGGAGCTCGTCGCCGGCGCGGTGGCCCTTCCGGCCCAGGGGAGTGTGCTCTCGACCGTCGATCCGCCGTGGCTGCCCGAGGAGCGCCCGTCGGGTCAGCGGTTGCGCATCACCTCCAGCCGGACCCGGCCGCCGGAGTTCGTGCAACGGATGGCCACGCAGTTGGGCGCCGAGGTGATCCCCATGGGGTCAGCGGGCGCCAAGATCTGCGCGGTGCTGCTGGGAATGGCCGACATTTACGTTCACGCAGGGGGGCAGTACGAGTGGGACAGCGCAGCGCCGGTAGTGGTCGCGCAGGCCGCCGGGCTCCATGCGTCCAGGGTCGATGGGACGAAACTGGCATACAACAGGGCAGATCCGTCACTTCCGGATATCCTGGTATGCCGACCGGAATTGTCGAGTACCTTGTTGGCAAGCATCCGCGACGTCGCGGATCGGGACAGCACGGGTCCACACACGGCGGGTTGACCACCGGCCCCGCCAGTGTGCGTGGTAAGAGCGTGAGGCGGGGTTCATGAGTCAGGTCGATCAGCCGGCGCTGGGGCGGTACCAGCTTTCCCAGCTCGATTTCCTCGAAGCCGAGGCAATCTTCATCATGCGCGAGGTCGCCGCGGAGTTCGATCGTCCGGTGTTGCTTTTCTCCGGCGGCAAGGACTCCATCGTCATGCTCCGCCTCGCGGAGAAGGCGTTCTGGCCGGGGGCGGTCCCCTTCCCGGTGATGCATGTCGACACCGGGCACAACTTCCCGGAGGTCATGGAGTTCCGGGACCGCCGCCTCGGCGAGGCGGGGGTGCGGTTGATCGTGGCGTCGGTGCAGGAGCAGATCGACGCGGGCAAGGTCACCGAGCCCACCGGCCGCTGGGCGAGCCGCAACCGGTTGCAGACCGCGGCGCTGCTGGAGGCCATCGAGGAGCACGGCTTCGACGCGGCGTTCGGTGGGGCGCGGCGCGACGAGGAGAAGGCGCGGGCCAAGGAGCGCATCTTCTCGTTCCGCGACGAGTTCGGCCAGTGGGACCCCAAGGTGCAGCGTCCCGAGCTGTGGAACGTGTACAACACCCGGACCGAGCGTGGCGAGCACATCCGGGTGTTCCCGCTGTCGAACTGGACCGAGCTCGACATCTGGGGCTACATCGCGCGCGAGCAGCTTGAGCTGCCCAACATCTACCTCTCCCACGAGCGGCGGGTGTTCGAGCGCGACGGGATCCTGCTCGCCGACAACCCCTACGTCACCCGGGGGCCGGATGAGGAGGTCTTCGAGACCACGGTGCGCTACCGCACCGTGGGCGACATGACCTGTACGGGTGCGGTCCGCTCCACCGCCACCGAGCTCGACGACATCATCGCCGAGATCGCGGCCACCCGGATCACCGAGCGTGGCCAGACCCGTGCCGACGACCGCTCCAGCGAAGCGGCCATGGAAGACCGCAAGCGCGAGGGATACTTCTAACCCTTCGCGGCTGACCAGCCCGCCCGTCCCCCAGACCTACTGGATCACCTGCACATGAGATCAGACATCCTGCGGCTCGCCACGGCCGGCTCCGTCGACGACGGCAAGAGCACCCTGATCGGCCGGCTGCTCTACGACTCCAAGTCCATCCTCGAAGACCAGCTCGACGCGGTTGAGCGTTCCAGCCAGGACCGCGGCGAGGAGCAGACCAACCTCGCGCTGCTCACCGACGGCCTGCGCGCCGAGCGCGAGCAGGGCATCACCATCGACGTGGCCTACCGCTACTTCGCCACGCCCCGCCGGACCTTCATCATCGCCGACACCCCCGGCCATGTGCAGTACACGCGCAACATGGTGACCGGTGCCTCGACATCCGACCTCGCGGTCATCCTGGTCGACGCGCGCAAGGGGCTGCAGGAGCAGAGCCGGCGGCACGCGTTCCTCACCACGCTGCTGCAGGTGCGCCACTTGGTGCTGGCCATCAACAAGATGGACCTGGTCGACTACTCCCAGGAGCGGTTCGAGGAGATCAAGGAGGAGTTCACCGACTTCGCCTCCAAGCTCGACGTGGGCGACCTGACGTTCATCCCCATCTCGGCGCTGAACGGTGACAACGTCGTGGACACGTCGATGAACATGGCGTGGTACGAGGGCCCGTCTCTGCTGCACCACCTGGAGAACGTGCACATCGCTTCCGACCGCAATCTGGTCGACGTGCGCTTCCCGGTGCAGTACGTGGTCCGGCCGCAGAAGTCGGCCGACCCCGAGCTGCACGACTACCGCGGCTACGCCGGCCAGGTCGCCGGAGGCGTCCTCAAGGCCGGCGACGACGTCATGCACCTGCCGTCCGGTCTGACCAGCCGGATCGCCAAGATCGTCACGGCTGACGGCGAGGTGGCCGAGGCCTTCCCGCCAATGGCGGTCACCCTGCTGCTCGAAGACGACCTCGACATCTCCCGCGGCGACCTCATCTGCCGGCCGCACAACAAGCCGGCGGTCGCGCGCGACATCGATGCCATGGTGAGCTGGATGGCCGAGGCCAAGGCACTGACGCCAGGATCGAAGCTGCTCGTCAAGCACACCACCCGCACCGCGAAGGTACTGGTGCGCGACATCCTGTACCGGCTGGACGTCAACTCACTGCACCGTGACGAGGACGCCGAGCACCTGGAGCTGAACGAGATCGGCCGGGTCACGCTCCGCACGGCCCATCCGCTGTTCGTCGACGAGTACAAGAAGAACCGGCTGACCGGCGGGTTCATCCTGATCGACGAGGGCACCAACCAGACGGTCGGCGCGGGGATGGTCGTCGGCGCCGAGTGAGCGCGGGGACTCTGGGCGCCGATCTTGAGGATTCCGTTCCTTTGTAGCGCTTAGAGGGAACGGAATCCTCAAGATCGGTAATGAGGACCCGATTCCCGCCGGCACGGTCATCCCGCGTGCGACGATCCGGAGTTGGGCCAGTGGGCCCGCGCGGTTTCGCGTGCCGCCCGTTCGCGCAGCCCGTTGAGCGCCGGAAGCAGCCAGTCGTCGACCGCGGCCAGCCGCCCGCCGCCCTCGACTTGGTCGTGCAGGTACCGCGTCGCCAGGTCGATCAGGTAGAGAGCCATGACCGTCGATACCGCGCTGCTCGGTAACCCCGCGTCGGCCAGCAGCGGATCCCGGAGCAGCAGTGCGCCGTTGTCCAGCCATCGCCGCACCCCCGGGCGGACCCCCGCCTGCACGCACTCGTTCAGCTCGTAGTGCAGGGCGTCGAAGCCCAGCGGAACGCCGAACCTCAGGCGCTCCCAGTCCCACACGAAGGCGCGGCGTGCTGTCGCCGCGATGTTCCACCGGGTGAGGTCGCCGTGCCAGGCGCCGAACGGCACCCGGATGTCGGGCAGCCGGTAGAGTGCGGCGCGCAGCGCCGCCGCCTCCGGGCGGGCGGAGAGCGCGTCGAGCCGGGTGTTCAGCGTCTCGAGGTAGGGGCTGCGCGAGAGGGCGCGCTCGGCGACGCGGTCCAGGTGGGCGATCCGCAGCACGCAGCGCAGCAGTTGGCGGCGCGTCGGGCGGTCGGTCTGGTGGCCGACGGGCAGCGCCTCCTGGACCAGCAGCGGGCGCCCGTTCCACTCGCCGACGTGCAGCAGCCGGGGCGCGGTGATACCCGGAAGGCGCGAGTCGGCGAGCCGCCGAAGCGCCTGCGTCTCCGCCTGGACCAGCCGCGATGTCAGGTCGTTGATTCCGATCTTGGCGTAACCGACAGCGCGGCCGGCCGGGGTCAGCAGGAGGAGGACGGGCTTGCGGGCGGCGCGCGGCGGGCCGATGTGGATCGCGATCAGTACCTCGCGGTCCAGCGCTGCGGCCAGCGCGTGCTCGATCGTCCACCCCGAACCCACGTGCAACCGGTCGCGTAGCAGCAAGGGCGCCAGGCCACTGGTGAACGCTGTCGTCAGAACGCTCGTGCGAAGCCGGTCGCGGAAGGTGTGGCGGTGCGCGAACGCCGTGATCCCGCGTGCCGCGACGTAGCGGTTGGTGATCGGCAGGATCACCCGCGGGTTGTGCGCCGAGGGGACCGGAAGGTATTCGCGCACCCGGTCCCGGCCGCCGTCGTGTGCGCGAGCCGGATCGCGGGGGAGGGCGTGCTCGCCGCCCCGCCCCAGTAGACCGCCGCACGGCCACAGCACCTCAGCGAGGTCGGTCAAGTAGGCGGTCTCGCTGTTCACCGCCGAACACCCCCTCCCCCCGGTTTGGGAGCGGCGGCGGGGTCCACGGGCAATGATCCTTTCCGTGATTAACACAACTAGTAATGCTTCAACTACCAAGAGTAATGGTAATCATGCTGCCAAAGGGGGAGCCTGACAGGCGTTTCCCGCGTTTCTGTAAAGCACGAAGGGCGGTGCGCTCCCGGATGCGGCCGCACCGCCCCGCCATGGCGAGGCACTCGTTCGTCGGGTCCGGGCCGCCCGCCGGTGTGGGCCGTCAGGCGCCGCTGGGTGCCTTGGCCGGATCGACCGCCAACACCGCCTCGACAAGGTCGGTGCACCACTTCAGCAGCTCAAGGTCGCGAAGCTGCCGTCCGCCCAGCCCGCCGGCCTTCGGGACCGGCACCAGCAGGGTGTGCTGCGCCTCCTTGTAGACGGCCTTGGGGTAGAGCCGCCGCAGCCGGAGCTGCTGCGACTCGCGCAGCTCGACGGGGGAGAACCGGATCTGGCTGCCCTGCAGCACGACGTCGGTCAGCCCGGCCGCCTTCGCCAGCACCCGGAACCGCGCCACCGCGAGCAGGTTGTCCACGGGCTGCGGCGGCGGGCCGAACCGGTCGTGGAGCTCCTCGTAGGCCGCCGTGACCTCCTCGTCGCTCGTGACGCTCGCGATCCGCTTATAGGACTGCAGCCGCAGGCGCTCGCCCGGAACATAGTTGTGCGGGATGTGCGCGTCGATGGGCAGCTCGACCTTGGTCTCGGTCTCCTCGGCGGCTTCGGGAGAGCCCTGGAGCTCGCGGACGGCCTCGCCGACCATCCGCACGTACAGGTCGAACCCGACCCCGGCGATGCTGCCGGACTGCTCCGCACCCAGGATGTTGCCCGCGCCGCGGATCTCCAGGTCCTTCATGGCCACGTACATGCCCGCGCCGGTCTCTGTGTGCTGGGCGACCGTGGACAGCCGCTCGTGGGCTGTCTCGGTCAGCGGCTTCTCCGGCGGGTACAGGAAGTAGGCGTAGGCGCGTTCGCGCCCCCGGCCCACCCGGCCGCGCAACTGGTGCAGTTGCGAGAGCCCGTAGGTGTCGGCGCGGTCCACGATGAGCGTGTTGGCGTTCGGGACGTCCAGCCCGGACTCCACGATTGTGGTGCACACCAGCACGTCGAAGTTCTTCTCCCAGAAGTCCACCATGACGCGTTCGAGCTGGTGCTCGTTCATCTGCCCGTGCGCGTAGGCGACCCGCGCCTCCGGAACGAGCTCGCTCACCGTCGCCGCGACCTTCTCGATCGACGCGACCCGGTTGTGCACGAAGAACACCTGGCCCTCGCGCAGCAGCTCACGCCGGATGGCCGCGGTGATCTGCTTGTCGTCGTAGGGGCCCACGAAGGTCAGTACCGGGTGGCGCTCCTCGGGAGGGGTGAGGATCGTGGTCATCTCGCGGATGCCGGTGATTCCCATCTCCAGGGTCCGCGGGATCGGGGTCGCCGACATCGCCAGCACGTCGACCTGGGTGCGAAGCCGCTTCAGCGCCTCCTTGTGCTCGACGCCGAACCGCTGCTCCTCGTCGATGATCACCAGGCCCAGGTTCTTGAACGTGGTGTCGCTGGAGAGCAGCCGGTGGGTGCCGATCACGATGTCGATCGCGCCCGTGCGCATCCCCTCGCGGGTCGCCGCCACCTCGGAGTCGGTTTGGAACCGCGACAGCGGCTTGACCGTGACCGGGAACGAGGCGTAGCGCTCGCTGAACGTGGACAGGTGCTGCTGCACCAGCAGCGTGGTGGGCACCAGCAGGGCCACCTGCTTGCCGTCCTGCACCGCCTTGAAGGCCGCGCGCACCGCGACCTCGGTCTTGCCGTAGCCGACATCGCCGCAGATCAGCCGGTCCATGGGGACCGACTGCCGCATGTCGTTCTTGACCTCCTCGATCGCGGCGAGCTGGTCGGGCGTCTCCATATAGGGGAAGGCGTCCTCCAGCTCGCCCTGCCACGGGGTGTCCGGCCCGAACGCGTAGCCGGGAGAGGCTTGCCGGGCGGAGTACAGCCGGATCAGATCGCCCGCGATCTCGCGGACGGCCTTGCGGGCCCGGCTCTTCGTCTTCGTCCAGTCGGCCCCGCCCATCTTGGACAGGGTGGGCGCCTCACCACCCACGTACCGGGTGACCTCGTCGAGCTGGTCGGTGGGTACGAACAGGCGGTCGCCGGGCTGGCCGCGCTTGCTCGGCGCGTACTCGAGGACCAGGTACTCGCGGGTGGCGCCCTGGATGGTGCGGCTCACCATCTCGACGTAGCGCCCGACACCGTGCTGCTCGTGCACCACGTAGTCGCCCGGCTTGAGCTGGAGCGGGTCGACGGTGCCGCGCCGCCGGCTCGGCATCCGGCGCATGTCGCGGGTGGAGGACTTCTGCCCGGCGAGGTCGGTCTCGGTGAGCACGGCCGTGCGCACCGACCGCCACACGAACCCGTGGTCGAGCATTGAGGTGGTCACGGTCGCTACGGCGCGGTCGGGCGGTTCGGTCAGGTCGTCGCGCAACTGGGCACCGAGCCCGGCGTCGCGCAACATCGACACCAGCCGTTCGGCCGGCCCGTGGCCCTGGGTGAGCAGGACGACGCTCCACTCGTCGTGCAGCCACCCCTTGATGTCGGTCAACGCGCGCTCGGTGTCGCCCCGGTAGGTGTCGGCGGCCGCCGCACCGATCTGGACGGAGTTGTCCTCCTCGGCCATCCCGGTGCCGAACGGGGTGATCGTCCACCACGGCAGGTCCAGCTCCCGGGCGTCGGAGCGGACCTCGGCGATGGAGCGGTAGGCCGAGGCGCCGAGGTCGATGGGGGCCTCGCCGCCGGAGGCCGCGCTGATCCAGGACGCCTCCAGGAATTCCTGGCTGGTCGCCTGCAGCTCGACCGCGCGGGTCCGGATGCGCTCCGGGTCGCAGCCAACGATGTGCGCGCCCTCGGGAAGGTAGCCGAGAAAGGACTCCATGCGGTCGGCGAGGACCGGCGCGAACGCCTCCATGCCCTCGACCGGGATTCCCTCGGCGAGTTTGCCCAGGATGTCGGACAGCGAGGGGTGCTGCTCGGCGAGATCCCGCGCGCGTTCGCGCACGCTCTCGGTCAGCAGCAGCTCGCGGCACGGCGGGGCGAACAGCCCCGCGCCGGCCTCCCCCGCCTGCCGGTCGGTGCCGGCCCACTCCGCCGGCTGGATCGAGCGCTGGTCGGCCACCTGGAAGTACCGGATCTCCTCGACCTGGTCACCCCAGAACTCCAGGCGCAGCGGGTGTTCCTCGGTGGGCGGGAAGACGTCCAGAATGCCCCCGCGCACCGCGAGCTCGCCCCGCTTCTCCACCAGGTCGACCCGTGCGTATCCGGCATCGACCAGGGCCTGCACGACCTCTTCGAGGCCGACCTCGTCGCCCGGTCGGACGCGCACCGGAGTGAGGTCGCCCAGGCCGGCAACGATCGGCTGCAGCACGCTGCGCACCGGTGCCACGACAACGCGCAGCGGCGCGGTGAGCGGGTCGTCCGGGTCGGGGTGAGCCAGGCGGCGCAGCACCGCCAGCCGCTGTCCGACGGTGTCGGACCGGGGGGACAGCCGTTCGTGGGGCAGGGTCTCCCACGCGGGGAACTGCGCGACCGAGTCCTGCGGGAGCAACGACCCAAGGGAGTCGCAGAGGTCGGCGGCCTCGCGCTCGGTGGCGGTCAGAGCCAGAACCGGACGCCCGGCGCCCGCGGGCGCGTCGGCGGCCAGCGCCGCGACCAGCACGGGACGCAGCGCCGGCGGCGCGACAAGGTCGAGATGGGGGTCCTGACCGCTCTGGGCGGTCAGGATCGCGTTGTTGAGTGCGGGGTCGTCGGCGACGACGCCGAGAAGTCCAGAGAGGCTCATGCGGTTTCCTCCCCACGGCCGATGCCGGGGGATTCCCACCAGCGGTAGCGCTGGCCGGAGCGGTATCCCTCGCGCGGCCGCTGGTTCCTGCTTCGCGGACCGGGCACCCCCGAGGTCTTCCATCCCTGCCGCGCGGCTTCGCCAACTATCGCGCAGCGGGGGCCCGGCTGGCACCGCATGCCCTGCGGCGCGTGTCGCTTGGTTCTCACGACTCTCCCACTTTAACGAGTGTGCGTTCGAAACCGAATCCAGGGAGCGGCCAGCCCCCGTAGCTGAAGTCAGGGGTATGCGCCGCTGGAAAACCGAGCACAGGGGCGTGTGACGGTGGTACCGACAAAGAGGTGAACTCCGAACGTGCAGGACCGAATCGTTCAATCGGCGGGTTCCCTTGAGTCCAGCCTACGCCGGTTGCGGCTCGCGGTCGCACGGGCCGTGGCAAACACCGTCCGCCCCGTGCGAGACCGGTCCACCCGGACCAACACCTGGTGGGCGCGGACTGTTCCCGGAGGTGGGACCGCCTTCGGGGGCGGGAGGGGCGCACCACCGCGGCACCGCGCACTCCCCGCGGGCATACGCTGGTCATCGACGATGAAAGTCGGCGACACGGAGGCCGGATTGAGCGCCAGCAGCGACAGCAACAGACCGGAGGGGAACTCCAGCTCAGGGGCGACGCCTCCGGCTCCGGAGTTCACGCCCGACCCCACCGCGCTGGCCCACCTGGAACTCATCCTCAACGGCGCGTACCCTCTCGCCGGTTTCATGACCTCCGAGGAGTCGGCGTCGGTAGTCAAGCACGGCCAACTGCCCGACGGCACCCCGTGGCCGATCCCGGTCACGTTGCCGGTCCCTGACGAGCTGGCCGGTGCCGAGCGCGTGATCCTCACTGACCCCGAAGGCGCGCCGTTGGCCGAACTGAGCGTCAGCGAACGCTGGTGGTCGGATCCGGCGGGCCGGCAGGACGCGGGCGACGGGCTCCGCCTGGCCGGGGAGATCCATATCTGCCGCCCACCGATGCACGGGGCGCTGCGGCGCATGCGGCTGGCCCCGTCCGACGTGCGCGGCCAGCGTGAGATCGGGGGGTACGCCGACCGGCCGCTGCTGGTGGTCGTCACCGGGCGCCCCCTGCACCACAGCGTCCTGCACCAGATCCGCACGGCCGCCGAGGATGTCGGCGACTCCCGCCGGGCCGAGGTGCTCGTGCTCATGGACGTCCCGCTGGACGGCGAGGGGATGGCCCCGGCGATCCTGGCCGCAGAGTCGCTGCTGCCCTCGCGCACCCGGTTCGTGGCGGTCACCCTGCCCAAGAACGCGGCGGGCGACTCCGCCCTGCCGCCCGGACGCGACGACCTGCTCGCCGCGCACGTGGCGCGGGCGTACTCCGCGACACACGTGTTCGTCCCGCGCCCCGCCGGCCAATCCGACCCCGAGGTGGACGGCGCCCCCATCCCCGTCGTCCGGCCGTCGCAGTGGCGCTACGACGCCAGGGAGAACCTGTGGCGCCCGGCCGACCAGGTGGACCCCGAACGGGCCGAACCCGAGCCCGGCGACACCGAGGTCGAGGAGCTGCTCGCGCTCGGCCGCGAGCTGCCGGCCTGGTTCACCCCGCCGCGGGTGGCGGCCGAGCTGGCCAAGCTGCGCCCGCCGCGCACCCAACGAGGGGTCACGGTGTTCCTCACCGGGCTGTCCGGATCGGGCAAGTCCACAGTGGCGCGGGGAGTGGCCGAGGGCATCCGCCGTTCCGGCCGCTCCGTCACCCTCCTCGACGGGGACGTCGTGCGGCGGTTGCTGTCCGCCGGGCTCACGTTCTCCAAGGAGGACCGGGACCTGAACATCCGGCGTATCGGCTATGTCGCCGCCGAGATCACCCGGCACGGCGGTGTCGCGATCTGCGCGCCGATCGCCCCATACGCCGCCACCCGCGCCCAGGTGCGGGAGATGGTCGAGGAGGCCGGTGACTTCTTCCTGGTGCATGTGGCAACGCCGCTGGAGGTGTGCGAGGCGCGCGACCGCAAGGGACTCTACGCCAAGGCCCGCGCCGGGGAGATCCCGGAGTTCACGGGCGTCTCCGACCCCTATGAGGTGCCCGCGGACGCCGACCTTGAGCTGAACACCGACGGCAGCGCCGAGGAGGAGTCCGTCGCCGAGGTGCTCGCCGCGCTCCGGGCCGGCGGCTGGCTGGGCTCGGAGCGACATTGAGCTGCCGCGCACCCGTAACATACGCCCAACCCGTGGAAGGCCACCGTAACGGGATCCTCCGCCTGAAGGCGGGGGCCTTCACCCCATGCGTGTGAGGGCCGCCGTTACCAGACCAAGCCAACACCTAAGGGAGGTGAACCAGTTGGCTACGTTCCGCGTAGGACAGCAGACCCACCAGCCTGTGCCCCACCAGCAGACTGCTCTGGAATTCGCGTCAGCAGACACCCCCCGGATCGGGAACGAAACGGGGCGCGAACACCATGATGTGGTACCCGGCGCGGGACATGGTCGAGGTGGGACCGCGCCCGTTTCACCTAGCGGTCGCGGCGTCACCCCCGAGCCCTGCGGGGTCGGGGAGCAGCACCGTGAGGTGCGCCCGGTTGTGTTCGTGCTCGACCAGCACCACACACCATTGCAGCCGTGCCACCCGGCACGCGCCCGCACGCTCCTGGCGAAGGGGCGGGCCGTCGTGCACCGCCACACCCCCTTCGTGATCCGCCTGAAAGACCGCACCAGAAAGAAGTCCGAGGTTGCGGGGGTCGAGGTCGGTATCGACCCTGGGTCCCAACACACCGGCCTGGCCGTGTTCACCCACCAGGGTGGACAGCGCCGGGGCCGGTTCAGTGTCCAGCTCACCCACCGGGGCGGCCAGATCCGCAAAAGGATGGGCCAGCGTGCCACCTACCGGCGTGGTCGCCGGTCACGGGACCTGCGCTACCGCGCGCCGAGGTTCAACAACCGCACCCGCACGCCGGGATGGTTGCCGCCGTCGCTGTACCACCGGGTGGTGACCACCACATCGTGGGTGGACCGGCTGGCCCGGTGGAGCCCAGTTCGGGCGATCCATCTGGAGCGAGTGGCCTTCGATGTCCACGCCCTGACCGCTGGGCGTCCCTTGGAGGGGGTGGAGTACCAGCACGGCACCCTGCACGGCTACGAGGTGCGGGAATACCTGCTGGCCAAGTGGAACCATGCCTGTGCCTACCGCGGCGCCACCAACACCGCCTTGAACATCGACCACATACACCCTCGCTCGGCAGGCGGATCCAACCGGGTATCCAACCTGGCCCTGGCCTGCATCGGCTGCAACGAAACCAAGAACAACCACCCTGTCGGGGAGTTCCTAAAGAACAAACCCGCCCGGCTGAAGACGGTCCTGGCTCAAGCCAAAGCACCCCTGCGGGATGCTGCCGCAGCCCAGTCCACCCGGTGGGCCTTGTGGCGTGAACTCGACCAGCGCTTTCCCGTCCACGTGGCCAGTGGGGGCCGCACGAAGTACAACCGCACCCGTAACCACCTGGCCAAGTCGCACACCGTGGATGCCCTGGCGGTGGGCAAGCTCGACACCATCACCCAAACCGTGTCCACCGTCTTGACGGCCGGCTGCACCGGGCGGGGCTCGCACGCCCGCACTCGTGCTGACCGCCACGGGTTCCCCCGGTTACGGCTGCCCCGAACCAAACAGGTCCACGGGTTCCACACCGGCGACCTCGTACGGGCCGTGGTGCCCACCGGGAAGAAAAACGGGACCTACACCGGGCGGGTCGCCGTGCGCACCACCGGCAGCTTCAACATCACCACCGCCGAGGGCCCTGTCCAGGGCATCAACCATCGCTATGTCCGCCTGCTCCAGCGATCAGACGGCTACGCCTACACCACCAGGAAGGAGGACGGCGTTTCCTTCCCGGCCTGAAGGCCGGGATATCCACGCCGAAAAACCGATGAGTGACGACCGCCCCGCCGCCGGGCACCGCCTCCTGGAGCTCGTCGAGGTGATGGACGTGCTGCGGCGCGAGTGCCCTTGGGACGCCAAGCAGACGCACGAGTCCCTGGCGGGCTACCTGCTGCAGGAGGCCTACGAGGCGCTGGAGGTAATCGAGGAGGGCGACCACCAGGCCCTCCCTGAGGAACTGGGTGACGTGCTGCTCCAGGTGGTGTTCCACGCCCGGGTGGCCGAGGAGCGGGGCGCGGAAGGGTTCACGATCGACGATGTCGCCGGCGCCATCGTGGACAAGCTCATCCGCCGGCACCCGCACGTCTTCTCGGACGCCGCGGTCGAGGGCAGCGAGGACGTCCGCGCCAACTGGGAGACCATCAAGGCCGCCGAACGGGCCGAGAAGGGCGAGCACGACTCCTCGGTGCTCCATGGTGTCCCGTTCGGCCAGCCCGCGGCGCTGCTCAGCTTCGAGCTGCAGAAGCGCGCGGTCAGCAACGGGGTGCCCGAGGACCTCATCGCCGACGACGGCGCGGCCGGCGGGGAACTGTTCGCGGCGATCGACGCCGAGCGCCGCCGCGCCGCCGACCCCGAGCTGGACCTGCGCGCCGCGGCGCGCCGCTTCGACCACCGAGTGCGCGAGGCCGAGGCCAAGGCCCGCGCCGACGGCAACGATCCGCGCTCCCTCACCCCCGACCAGTGGCGGCAGTACTGGGTGTGAGGGCCTGAGAGGGCTGCGCGCGAGCGCGAGCCGGGATAGGGCTTTCCGAGCTGCGGGACCGCCTCTTCGTAGGAGCCGCTGACGTGGAATCCGCCCCCAAACCGTCGCCGGCGGCCGCGGTCCTGCCGCTTCTGGCCGTCGCCGGCGGCGTGTTCTCGGCCTTCGTTCTGTTCGCGTTCTACGCCGGCGAGGCTCCATCGGAGGGAGCCTCGCCGGCCTGCGTGCTGCTGTACGGGGTCAGCCTGGGCCACCTGGTGTTCTTCGTGCCGATGATGGCATTCGGGTACCTGTACGGGGGGGGGGGGGGGGGGGGGGAAGCCCGAGGGGCTAGTGCTCGGCAGCGGTGTGCCGGGTCTCCTGTGCGGCATCCTGTTCGTGCTGGGGCTCGCTCCCGATCCTTTCGGCGCCCAACCCATGGTCTACGTCCTGGGCGTCCTGTTCGGGCTGATCCTGGCGCTGGTCCTGGCCGGCTGCACCGCGCTCTTCCTCTGGTGCGGAACCCGGGCGGTGCACCATCTCTTCGCCTGGGTGGCGCCGTTGTGCTGCTCGGGGCTTCTGGTGGCCAGCGCCACCACCGGGTGACCGCCGGCGGCACAACGACCCGCAGCCCACCCGCACGGATCAGGCGGGCACGTAGTTCTCAAGGTCGACGGCGTTCGCGGCGCGCCGCATCCTGCCACCGAACAGGTCTACGGACGGAAGTTTGGGTGCGATCCGCATGGCCTGGTCGCGGAACCAGATCCCGGGCCACGACTTGGGGACGAGCAACCCGGCGCCGCTCCCGGCGATGGACTGGTTCTGGGTGACGAAGTCCCGCATCCGTGACTCGTAGCCCTCGAATGCCGCCCGGTGCTCGCCGTTGGCCGCCGCCAGCTCGCTGGCCAGCACGTAGGCCCCGACGAGTGCCATGCTGCTGCCCTGGCCGGCCATGGGGGAAGGGCAGTAGCCGGCGTCGCCGACCAGCGCCACACGGCCCCGGGACCAGCGGTCCATGTGGACCTGGCTGAGCGAGTCGAAGTAGAAGTCGGGCGCGTCGCGCATCTCGGCGAGCAGCGTCGGGACCTCCCACCCCGTGTTCTCGAAGGCCCGTTCCACGACCCGGTACTGGGCCCGGGTGTCGCGGTGCCCCAGCGGAAGCTGGTGGCGGGTGGAGAAGGTGAAGAGCGCCTTGGCCTTGGGGCTCGGGCCGGGGTCGTGCACGTCGCCGGGGTGCGGAGGCTCCGACCGCGCGGTGTGCGGCGGGGTCCCGTAGATGGCCGCGCCTCGCCCCGGTGTGTTGTGCAACGCGACCCAGCGGTTCAGGCCGAGGTGGTTGGGCACGCTGAAGCTCGCGAAGTAGGTGCCGATATAGCGGCAGTAGCGGCTCTCCTCGCCGAAGGCGAGCGCCCGGGTGGTGGAGTGCAGCCCGTCGGCGCCGACCACCAGGTCGAACGTGCGCGGGGTGGCGTGTTCGAAGGTGACGTGCACGCCGTCGCCGTCCTCGCGCATCGAGGCGATGGAGTCGCCGAAGACGTACTCGACGTCGCCCTCCGTCGCCTGGTACAGCACCGCGCTCAGGTGGCCGCGCATCAGCTCGATGTCGTTCTCGGAGCCCTCGCCGGTGAAGTCCGCCATGGCGGCCTCGGCGCGGGTGCGGCCGGAGCCGTCCACGGTCGAGAGCCCGCGCGTCTCGATGTGCGCCGCGCTGATCCGGTCGAGTAGGCCCATCCGGTCGACGACCTCGACGGCCGCGCCGCGCACGTCGATCGGGTGCCCGCCCTCGCGCAGGGCTGGTGCGCGCTCGACGACGGTCGGGGTGAAGCCGTACCGGCGCAGCCAGTACGCCAGTGCCGGGCCGGCGATGCTCGCGCCGGAGATGAGAACGGTGTTCGTGCTCACGGTGTGCTCCATTCGTCGACCCGCGGTCGGTCTCGCGGGGTGTGCGGCGGCGTGCCGCTACCGGGAACAGTAGGCAGTTTGCTTACCGTGCGTCAAGTAATTAACTAGCCGGCAGGTAAGACTCCGATAGACTCCTTACCGCGGTGTGCGATGGGCATGAGCCGCGCGAATGGGCTACGGGAAGGATGCGAGCGCCACGTGCCGAGGCGAGAGAACGACACCAGGAGCCGAATCCGCGAGACCGCTCTCGAGCTCTTCGCCAGCCAAGGGGTCGACAAGACGAGTCTGCGGGAGATCGCCGAGCGCCTCGACATCACCAAGGCCGCGCTGTACTACCACTTCCCGTCCAAGAAAGACCTGTTGACCGAGCTGATCCAGCCGCTGTTCGACGACGTCGAGACACTCCTCGACGACGCGGAGAGAACGGGCGACCTCGCGCCGCGCGTGCTGCTGGGCCGCTACTTCGATGTCACGGCGCGGCACCGCGCGTTGTTCCTCGCTCTGCTCTACGACCTGGGCACGCTTATCGAGCTCGACGTCGTCACGCGGATCTTCCAATGGCGCGACCGGCTCCAGCGGCTCCTCGTCGGGCCGGCCCCCCGCCCGGCCGAGATCGCCGCGTGCACCCTGGCGGTCGGGGGGGTGCAGGACTGCGCGATCACGGTTGAGGGGCCCTCTGCCGCCGAGGAGTACCGCGAGGCCGCGCTCGACGCCGCCTGCCGCGCTCTGGGGGTCGACACTGCCGGCACACAGTGACGTCCACGGTGCCGGGCCGAGGGCCGGGAGTGGTGCGGGTCCCGGGACGCTAGTCGCGGGCCTCGACGCGGGACGGCTCCGCCGCGTGGTCCGCGGGCTCCGGGTGCTCAGCGCGTTCGGCGGCGTGCTCGGCCGCACGGTCGATGCGATGGGCGCGCCAGGAGAACCCGATGGCGAGGACCCACGCGAGGGCGACGCCCCCGTAGAGCACCGCGGCCGGGCCGGAGCCGATCGGGAGCAGGTCACTGCTGATCAGCACCCGCACGTTGGTCAGGATGATCAGACCGCCCACCAGGGCGCCCAGCATGCGTGGCGGCACGATCCGGGCCAGCCACGCCGCGGCGGGGGCGGCCAGCACGCCGCCGAGCAGCATCACCGCTACCCACCCGAAGTTGATCCCGGAGAAGCCCAGGCCCACGGCGAAGCCTGCGCTGCCGGCCACGACCACCGCGAACTCACCCACGCTGATCGACCCGATGACCTTGCGCGGCTCCAGCCGCCCACTGGCCAGCAGTGCGGTGGTCCCCACCGGGCCCCAGCCACCACCGCCGGTGGAGTTCATGAACCCGGCGACCAGACCGAGGGGGGTGAGAAAGGTGCTGCGCAGGGGTTTGCCCAGGTTGCCGCGGGGCGCGCCCCGGACCGTGAACCGCAGAAGCAGGTACACGCCAAGCGCCACCAGGATGGTCGACATCAGTGGAGCGGCGCGTTCCGTGGAGAGCACGCTCAGCAGGAGTGCCCCGACGAAGGCGCCCGCGGCACCGGGCACCGCGATCCGCGGGACCACGCGCCAGTCAACGTTGCCGAACCCCCAGTGCGCCACACCGGAGGCGAGCTGCGATCCCACCTGTGAGAGGTTGACGGTGGCCGACGCCAGAGCCGGACTGGTTCCGATGAGGAGCAGGAACGTGGTGGAAGTGACGCCGTAGCCCATGCCGAGCGCGCCATTGATGAGCTGGGCGAGGAACCCAACGATGCCGAGTATGACCAGAGCTTGCATCGAACGGGCACCTTCCCGTCTTTGCCCATCTATTCAGTGGGAATAGTAGGTGATTCGGGGGAGTCGTACAACCGGCCGCGTGCGGAGGGCGGCCCCGGCCAGAGCGCGACAGGGTCTGGCGCGGGCACGCCAGGTGCGGGCAGACTGCTCGGACACGATCCAAGGGCGGTCATTCCCAAAGGGGGCGTCCGGGTGGCGGCGGTTCGGGGGGAGTTCCGGCAGCCGCGCGCGCCTGGTGTCGCTAGGCTCGGGTTGCGAGTTCCACGATGTCCGTGCTGGCCCGTGCCGCGGCGCGGCGCTACGCCTTCGCCGAACAGGACCCGGCCGCGCCCGCGCGCCGGGACGCAGACGCGAGAATTGGAGTACAACGTTGTCGTCGATCGAGGCAGTGCAGGCGAGGGAGATCCTCGACTCCCGCGGTAACCCGACGGTCGAAGTCGAGGTCCTGCTCGACGACGGGACGAGCGCCCGCGCGGCGGTCCCCAGCGGGGCCTCAACCGGCCAGTTCGAGGCGGTGGAGCTGCGCGACGGCGGCGACCGCTACGGGGGCAAAGGCGTCGAAAAGGCGGTCACCGCGGTCAACGATGAGATCGCCGACGAGCTCCTGGGCTTCGCGCCCGAGGAGCAGCGCCTCATCGACCGCGCCCTCATCGATCTGGATGGCACGCCCGACAAGTCGCGGATCGGCGCCAACGCCATCCTGGGGTCGTCGCTCGCGGTCGCCCGCGCCGCGGCCGACGCCGCCGACCTCCCGCTGTTCCGGTACATGGGCGGGCCGAACGCCCACGTGCTGCCGGTACCGATGATGAACATCCTGAACGGCGGCGCGCACGCCGACACCAACGTCGACATCCAGGAGTTCATGATCGCCCCGATCGGTGCGGCCGGCTTCCGGGAGGCCGTCCGCTGGGGCGCCGAGGTCTACCAGGCCCTCAAGTCCGTGCTGAAGGCACACGGTCTGGGAACCGGGGTCGGCGACGAGGGGGGATTCGCGCCGAACCTCGACAGCAACCGCGCCGCCCTCGACCTCATCATCGAGGCGATCACCAAGGCCGGCTTCGCGCCGGGCCGCGACATCGCGCTCGCCCTGGACGTCGCGGCCAGCGAGTTCCACGAGGACGGGTCCTACCGGTTCGAGGGGCGGACCCGCACCGCCGAGCAGATGGCCGCCTACTACGGTGAGCTCCTCGACAGTTACCCGCTCGTCTCGATCGAGGACCCGCTCGACGAGGACGACTGGGACGGCTGGAAGGAACTGACCAGGACCATCGGCACGCGAGTGCAGCTCGTCGGGGACGACCTCTTTGTCACCAACATGGAGCGGCTGCGGCGTGGTACCAGCAGCGGTATCGCCAACTCGCTGCTGGTCAAGGTCAACCAGATCGGCACGCTCACCGAGACCCTGGATGCCGTGGCGCTCGCCCAGCGCAGCGGCTACACCGCGATGATCAGCCACCGTTCCGGGGAGACCGAGGACACCACGATCGCCGACATTGCTGTGGCGACCAACGCCGGCCAGATCAAGACCGGCGCGCCGGCCCGCAGTGAGCGGGTCGCCAAGTACAACCAGTTGCTCCGGATCGAGGAGGAACTGGAGGACGGCGCGATCTACGCGGGCGTGTCGGCCTTTCCGCGTTTCCGGGCACAGGACTAGGCTGAGCGCCCGTGTCCAAGGTGCCAGAGTCCCGCTCAGGCGGGAATGGGCCGGCGCCAGAGCCGAAAGGGCCCCGCCCGGGGAAGGCGGGGCCCTCGGTCTCCGGAACGTCGGGGCGTAAGGCGCGCTCCCGCAACCCTTCCGGCAAGGACGCGGACGCGGTCAAGAAGGACCGGGATCCGGACACTGCCAAAGACGCCGGGAAGTCCGGCAAAGCCGGCAAGTCCACGGGTGCATCCTCCGGAAAACCGGCCGGGAAGTCCGCGGGGAAACCGGCCGGCAAGTCCACGGGTGCATCTTCCGGGAAACCGGCCGGCAAGTCCACGGGTGTGTCCTCCGGGAAACCGGCCGGCAAGTCCACGGGTGTGTCCTCCGGGAAACCGGCCGGGAAGTCCGCTGGGGCATCTTCCGGGAAACCGGCCGGCAAGTCCGCTAGCACTTCGGGCAGGAACGCGAAGGCGAGCCCCCCGGAGGCCAGAGCCGCCAGTGGCGCCGGCCCCTCAGGGAAGGCGCCGCGGACCGCCGCGCAAGGTGGCGGCAAGGGGAGCCCGCCCGGGGGCCCGGGTCGGACGCGGCCCGCGTTCACCAGCCGCGCGGCCATCCTCGCGCTGGTGGTCTGCGCGATCGCGCTCAGCCTGGCCTATCCCTTGCGCGAGTACGTCCTGCAGCGCGCCGAAATCGCCAAGCTCCAGGAGGAGCGCGAGCGCACCGAACAGAGCGTCAGCGAGCTCGAACAACGCCACGAGGAACTGCAGGACCCCGACCACATCGAGCGGGAGGCGCGCGAACGGCTGCACTACCAGTACCCGGACGAACGCGCCTACGTCATCATCGCGGATGATGGCGGGGAGGAGGCGGAAGAGGAATCCGCCGAGTCCCGCGAACCCTGGTTCACTCGGCTCTGGAAGTCCGTTCAGGAGGCCGACCAGGCCGGCGAGCAGGAGGAAGAGATTCCCGAGGCCCAGCCGCCCGGCCAGTAAAGCCGGGGTCTCCAGCCCGGTATTCTGGAGCCGACATGACATCCGCAGAGCATGCCGGCGAGCGGCTCGCCGCCGAGGACGCCTCCGTGATCCAGCGCCAGCTCGGCCGTGCGCCGCGCGGGCCGGTGACGGTCGCGCACCGGTGCCCGTGCGGGCTGCCGGACGTCGTGCGAACCGCGCCGCGGCTCGCCGACGGTACGCCGTTCCCCACGCTGTACTACCTCACGTGCCCGCGCGCCGCCTCCGCCATCGGAACGCTCGAAGCCAGCGGGCTGATGCGGGAGATGACCGCACGGCTCGACTCCGACCCGGAGCTGCGGTCGGCCTACGAGCAGGCGCACGACTCCTATCTGGCCGACCGCGGCGAACAGGCGCGGGCTGACGGCGTCGCGCCGTTGCCCGAGGGGGTGCAGAGCGCGGGCGGCATGCCCACCCGGGTGAAGTGCCTGCACGCCCTGGTGGCGCACGAGCTCGCCCGGCCCGGATGCAACCCGCTGGGCCGCGAGGCGCTCGACGCGCTGCCCGAATGGTGGCGGAGCGGGCCGTGTGTCCAGCCGCCGGAACCGACTGACCCTACGAATGACGAGGATGTCACGTGACCACCGTCGCTGCCGTTGACTGCGGCACGAACTCCCTGCGGTTGCTCATCTCCAGCGTGGTCGCGCTGGACGAGGACGAGGTCGAACTGGTCGACGTCGAGCGGCGGATGGAGGTGGTGCGGCTCGGCCAGGGGGTCGACCGCACGGGCTCGTTCACCCCCGAGGCACTCGACCGTACGTTCACCGCCCTGGAGGAGTACGCGGAGCTGATGGCCTCGCACGGTGTCGAGATGGGGCCGGCCTCCGTCCGGATGGTGGCCACCAGCGCCACCCGCGACGTCGCCAACCGCGATGAGTTCGTCGAGGGTGTGCGCTCGATTATCGGTGCGGAGCCCGAGGTCATCACCGGCGACGAGGAGGCGGAGCTGTCGTTTGTCGGTGCCACCGCCGAGCTGGAGGGCGCCGGTGATGATGGTTTCCGGCGCCCCTATCTCGTCGTGGACATTGGCGGCGGATCCACCGAGTTCGTCCTGGGTTACACCGGAGAGGACGAGGCCGGCGCGGTGCGCGCGGCGCGTTCGGTGGATATCGGGTGCGTCCGGCTGACCGAGCGGCACTTCACCGCGGACCCGCCGACTCCGGAGCAGGTGGCCGCCGCGACGGCCGACGTCGACGCCGCGCTGGACGAGGTCTGCGCCACGGTCCCGCTGGCCGAGGCCGCGACCGTGGTCTGCGTGGCGGGAACCGCGACCACCGTGGCCGGCATCGATCTGGACCTCCCCGAGTACGACGCCGAGCGGATCCACCACACACGGGTGTCCGCCGGGCGGGTACGCGAGATCACCAAGGCGCTTCTGGAGATGTCGCACGAGCAGCGCGCGGAGATCGGGGTCATGCACCCGGGCCGGGTGGACGTTATCGGAGCGGGAGCCCTGGTGCTGGAGCGGGTGCTGGTCCGCACCGGCGCGGCGGAGTTCGTGGCGAGCGAGCACGACATCCTCGACGGGCTCGCGTGGAGCCTGTGCCTGGGGGATGCGCTGCCGGGCTAAACCTGTGGAGCGTTTTCCCAGGTGAGAAGGTGTGGCGTGGTGCCGCTACAGGTGAGACGCATCACCTCGCGGAACGCTCGTGAAAGCTTTCACAACGTCTCTGACCTGGGATAATGTCTGGACTTCCGGTTGTGGGGCGGTCTAAACCTTTCGTTCTTGTTGCTTCCTGGACAGGGGGAGCTTGTGAAAGGCTGCACAAGCAAGTGGGAAAGGGTGGCCCGCCCCTCCGGGGAGAGCCAGCCAGCTTCCCATGAGACGCCGGCGGCTCCGGCCAGCCAGCGACGACCACCGATTCATCTCGCCTCCACACGGGAGGCACGGAACGGGGACCTAGGGCGGAATTGCGATGACCGAGAGCAGGAACTACCGACTGGTTCACGGCGGTGGGGACGAGCGTGAGATCCCGCACGTCCTCGTTGTCGGCGGTGGGTACCTCGGGATGTACACGGCCAAGCAGTTGGAGCGGAAACTGGGGCCGGGCGAGGCCCGCATCACCGTCATCGACCCGAACTCCTACATGACCTACCAGCCGTTCCTCCCGGAGGCCGCGGCCGGCAGCATCAACCCGCGCAACGTCGTGGTCCCGCTGCGCAAGGTGTTCCGGCGCGCACGCGTCCTCACCGGCCGGGTCGTGCGGATCGACCACGCCGCACGCACCGTCGGCTTCGAGCCGGCGGTCGGCGAACCGCGCGAGATCAACTACGACTACCTCGTCATGGCGGCCGGCGCCGTCTCGCGCACGCTGCCCATCCCGGGACTCGCCGAGTGGGGCATCGGCATCAAGACCGTGGAAGAGGCCGCGTTCCTGCGCAACCACGTGCTGGAACAACTCAACATCGCCGACTCCACCAGCGACCCCGAGGTCCGCCGTAAGGCGCTGAACTTCGTGTTCGTGGGCGGCGGGTTCGCCGGCGCCGAGGCGGTCGCGGAGCTGGAGGACCTGGCGCGCGACGCCACCCGGATCTACTCCTCGATCGGCATCGACGACCTGCGTTTCTACCTGATCGAGGCGGCGGACAAGATCCTGCCCGAGGTCGGCGAGGAAGTCGGCGCCAAGGCACTGAATCAGCTCCGGCAGCGGGGCATCGACGTCCGCCTCTCGACGTTCCTGGAGTCAGCCACCGACCAGCGTGTGCGGCTCAGCGACGGCACAGAGTTCGACGCCGGAACCCTGGTGTGGACCGCCGGTGTCAAGCCGAACCCGGTCGTGGCGGCCAGCGACCTGCCTCTGGGCCCGAAGGGCCACGTCGACACCAGCGAGTACCTGACCGTCAACGAGGTCGAGAACGTCTTCGCGGGCGGCGACAACGCGCAGGTGCCCGATGGCCACGGCGGCTTCTACCCGCCGAACGCCCAAAACGCGGTGCGCCAGGCGCCCGTGCTCGCGCACAATGTCATCGCGGCGCTGCGGGGCGGCGACATGGTGGCCTACCAGCACCGCAACCTCGGCGCGGTGGCCGGACTCGGCCTACACAAGGGCGCGGCCCAGATGTTCGGCAAGATCAAGCTGACCGGCCGGCTCGCCTGGTACGCGCACCGCGCCTACCACCTGTTCGCGGTGCCCACGTTCAACCGGAAGATGCGCGTGCTGGCCGACTGGACGCTCGGGCTCTTCCTGCGCCGTGACCTGGCCGCACTTCCGGAGATGGAGGAACCGCGCCAGGCCTTCGAGGAAGCGAACGCGGTGACCGTCCGAGACGGCCGGCTGCGCCGGGTGAGTTGACCATTCAGCAACGGACCGGCGCGGCGTGCCGCAGCGTGTTCGCTGCGCACGCGCGCCACGCCGGTTCGAACCGTTGCTAAATCGGCGAAATCGTCACCGGCCGGTAGGATGGGGCCGCCCTCGTAGCCCAATGGAAGAGGCAGGCCCCCTAAAAGGGTCACAAGTGTCGGTTCGAGTCCGACCGGGGGCACGAGCCGGCCTGTGCTGGTCGGCGGGCGGGGCCGCGGCGACGGGGTCTGATCGAACCGGACCGCGGGGACATGTCCAGCGGCGAGAACGACCTCGCAGGCACCCTCGATGCGGGACCCGCGCCCGCGCACGAGCCCGCCGCTTCAGGGCACGGTCGCGGCCTGGAAGTCCGGTTCGCCGGGCTCCTCCCATTCCCGCCACATCCGCTGGTGGGCCGAGACCAGCCACGCGTCGGCCCACGCGGTGTCCGGCTGTTCCGGCAGCGGCGAGCGGTCGAGCATGGTCTCCAGTTGTTCCTGCAGGGAGGCGGCCGCGTCCAGGGCCTCCTGCCGGGTGTGGCCTCCTTGGCGAAGCGCGCGCAGCCACGGCGCCCACGGCTCGGGAACCGGCAGGGTGATCCGCCCGGTCTCCAGCAGTTCCAGTCCCTGCACGCCGAGCCGGACCATGTGGTAGGCGTACTTGGTGTCGAAGCCGTACCGCTCGATGAGTTCCGGCCGGTTGGTGTGCCGCCCGCCGCGCTGGCCGAGCAGCCGTTCCCGCTGGGCGTTCAGGTAACCCAGGAAACGGCGTCCGGCCCGCCGGGATACGATCCGCTCCGAGGCGGCGCGCAGCTCCCGGCCGAGGCCGGTGGCCCGTACGATCTCGTGGTCCGGCACGAACAGCGGCAGCAGCACGGTGGGGTTGCCGTCCAGGGCCAGGCGCAGCCACTTGCGCAGCGAGTAGACGGTCAGGTCGAGATCGCCGGGACCGGAACGCACCCCTTCTGGCTGGGAGCGGTAGATGTACTGCTCGAAGGAGCGCAACCCGACCACATAGTCGGCGGGCTCGACGCAGATTCCCATCTCGTCGCGGTCGTCCTGGTCGCCGACCGTGATCCCGTGCACCCCCGAACCCACCTGGCAACGCAGGATGGTGCCCTGCTCGGCGATCCGGGCGTGCTCCTCGCTCGCGTGCCGCATGGTGGTCGCTCCGTTCCCCGTGTCGGGCGGGCGGGTCCGCTCCCGCCGCCCCGGATCCTGCAGGACCGGTCTGTGGCGGCGCAACCGGTTTGCGGCCCCGCGAGCGTGCGACGGTAGCGTTACCCGGCGGCGCAGTTTCGCCCGAACGCTGGGAGGGCCATGCCGACCACCGCCGTGCTCATCGTGACGTTTATCGCGGTCATCTTCGGGTTCTTCATCGTGCTCTTCACGGTGCTCGGAATCCGCGATCGGCGCCGGCGGCAGCGGCGCGACGAGCACGGGGTCCGGACGGGGGCGACCGTTGCGTCCGTGGAGCCCATGGTGCCGCCGGAGAGGGGGCGCTTCGACCAGCCGTTCTGGCTGCGCTTCGCCGACCCCGACGGCCGCGAGCACACCATCCGGTTCACGAGCGGGTTCGAGGGCCTCGTCCCGGTCGAGGGCTGGCGGGTCGAGGTGCTCTTCGAACCCGATGACCCGGACAACATCGAGATCACCGAGAACCCGTACTGCCACGGCGTCTCCGGGGCCGAGACGTCGCCCTCCCCGGTGGCGCGCCGGTGGCTGCTCGGGGCGCTGGCCGCGGCGACCGCGGGGCTCCTGGGCTGGGCGGCCGTCCTGTACTGGGCCGCGATCGCCGGCGGCCCCGCAGCGGCGGGGGAGCGCTTCATGCTCGGCGGCGGGGTGCTCTTCTGCGCCGCCGGCCTGGCGATGGCCGGTACCAGTGCCGACGTACTCACCACCGCGAGGCGCAAGCGGCGGCGTGCCATGGTGACGACCGGAACCATCACCCACACGTGGAGCGAAGTCCGGCGCTCGTCTGATGACGACGGCCCGTCGAGCAAAACCGTCTACCCGTACTCGGTCCAGTTCGCCCTACCCGACGGCCGGCACGTGCACCGGCGCGCCCCCCCACACCCCCAACTCCGACCGCAACCGGGCCGGGCAGCAGGTGCGGGTGGCCTACCAGCCCGAGAACCCCAAGTCGTTCACGGTGGGCCCGCCACGGCGTGTGCTGGTCGCCCCGGTGCTGGCCCTGCTCTTCGGCTGTGCCTTCGTCGGGACGGGGATACTCCTGGCTGTGCTGGCCTGAGCCGTACGGAGCGGGCCGCACGGAGCAGGCCGAGGTCCGGGCGGTCAGCGGAAGTCGGCGGAATGGTCGCGGGCCCACTGGGCGAACGGCCGCGCGGGCGTGCCGATGGCGTCGGCCGTGGTGAGCTTCTCCACCCCTGCGATGTCCGGTTCCGGTGCGCTGGCATGGGGGTCGGCGGCCTCTCCGGAGTAGTCCTCGAAGCCGACGAGGAAGTCGGCCATCGCCGCGGCGAAGCCTCCCTGGGCCAGGTACCGCTCGCGGGCCTGCTCCGGTGTGACCCGCTCGAAGCGGACTTCCTCGCCCAGTGCGCCGGCGATCGCCGCCACCTGGTCGCGGTGGCTGACGAGTTCGGGACCGTTGAGGGTGTAGGCGTTACCGCTGTGCCCGTCGTTCAGCAGGGCGGCCGCGGCGACGTCGGCGATGTCGGACTCGTGCACCGGGTACCAGGCCGCCTCGGGGTAGGGGTCGTAGACGACCCGTTCGGCGCGGATGGAGGGGCCCCACAACCACAGCTTGTTCAACATGAACTCGCCGGGACGCACGTGGGTCCACTCCAGGCCGGATTGCTGCACCGCCTGTTCCACCGGTACGTGGAATCCGGTGTCGTCGCCGCTGGTCACCGCTCCGGATGACAGCGTCACGATGCGGCGAACCCCGGACGCCGCCGCGCGGTCGACCACCGCGTCGGCGGTACTGGGTTCGGGGAACAGGAACACGCGCTCGACCCCGTCGAGCGCCGGAGGCAGGGTGTCGGGCGCGGTCAGGTCGCCCCGGACCACCTCGACACCGCCGGGTAGCCGAGCGGCTGCGGGAGTGCGGGTCATCGCCCGCACGCGCACGCCCGCGGCCAAAAGCCGGTCGGTCACGAGCCGGCCCACATTCCCGGTGGCGCCGGTCACCAGCACTGTCATGGTCGCCCTCCTGCGCTTGCGGTTCCGCGTCGCGGTTCGGTTGCGGATGCGGCGTTCCTGTCGGTGCTCAGCTCTCCGCCCTGCTCATTCCGCGGTCGCCCAGCGCCAGGCCGAGCACCGCCAGGGCCGCCGCGGCCGCCCACCCGTGGAGCACCGCGAGATCGGCGACCGTGCCGGAGAACAGGGTCCGTAGCGCCTCGACCACGTAGGTGAAGGGGTTGAGGGCGCCGACCGTCGACATCCACGCCGGCCCCATCTCCAGGGGCAGCAGCAGCCCGGAGAGCAACAGCAGCGGGAACAGCAGGGTCTGCTGGACCATGTAGAACATCTCCTGCTGGCGGCGGCACGCGATCGCCAGCGCGTGCGAGAGCGCGCCAACCCCAAGGCCCACCAGCGCGAGCAGCCCCAGGCCCAGCAGTGCCCCGACCGGGTGCAACGTGAACCCGAGAGGGATGGTGATGGCGATGATCAGCACCGCCTGCACCAGCAGCTCGACCACGTCCTTCAGGCTGCGCCCGGCCAGGATCGCCGACCGGCTCATGGGGGTGACCATCAGCCGCTCATGCGAGCCGGTCTGCATCTCGGTCAGCAGGTTGTAGCCGGTGCCGGTGGTGCCGAACAGGGCCAGCATCAGCAGGATCGCCGGGACGAACCACTGCCAGCTCGAACCGCCCGGCAGGCCGCCGATCCCCGCCAGCAAGGGGCCGAACAGAGCGAGGAACACCAGCGGCTGCAGCATGGAGAAGAGCAGCCCCAGTGGCGAGCGCCAGCTCGGCAGCGACTCGCGGACGAAGATCGTAGTGGCGTCGCGTACCGGGGTCATGCGGCAACCTCCTCGTGCTCGTGCTTCTCGTCCTGCGGGGCCTCGGTCTCCTCGCGCAGGCTGCGGCCGGTCAGGGAGAGGAAGACATCGTCCAGGGTGGAGGGGGCCATCCGCGCGGTACGCACGGTGAGACCGGCCTCGCCGAGCGCGCGCAGGTACTCGGGAAGTACCGCCTCGCTGTCCGGGACCCGGAAGGTCACGCTCGGTCCGGTGGCGTCGAGCTCGGTTGCGCCGGTGCCCCGCTCGGCGACTCGCGCGGCCGCGGCCGCCGCGTCGGCGTCGGGCAGGCCGACCGTGATCCGGTCGCCGGCGAGCGTGGACTTCAGTTGCCCAGGGGTGTCGTCGGCGATGATCCTGCCGTGGTCGATGACCACCACCCGTTCGGCCATCTCGTCGGCCTCTTCGAGGTAGTGGGTGGTCAGGAACAGGGTGGTGTCGAACCGTTCCCGGACCGCCAGGACATGAGCCCACAGGTTGGCCCGGTTCTGCGGGTCCAGGCCGGTGGAGGGCTCGTCGAGGAACAGCAGCGGCGGCTGGTGCATCAGGCCGAGCGCGACGTCCAGGCGGCGGCGTTGCCCGCCGGACAGGGTGGAGGACTG
The DNA here is from genome assembly GCF_014203805.1 of Lipingzhangella halophila. Taxonomy (GTDB): domain Bacteria; phylum Actinomycetota; class Actinomycetes; order Streptosporangiales; family Streptosporangiaceae; genus Lipingzhangella; species Lipingzhangella halophila. The sequence goes on from NZ_JACHJT010000001.1 coordinate 588,852, forward strand.
CCGGCGGCCCATGCCGGCCAGTTCCAAGGTCTCCAGCAGCTCGTCGGCGCGCTCGCGGGCAGCGGGGCGGGTCAGCCCGTAGGCGCACCCCTGGGTGACCATCTCGTCGCGTACGTAGTGGTAGTGGCCGGCGGCGTTGCCCTGGCCGATGTAGCCGATGTTGCGCCGCACCCCAGCGGAGTCGCGGCGCACGTCGTGCCCGGCCACGGTGGCCGTGCCCGAGGTGGGCTCGACCAGCCCGGTCAGCATGCGCAGCGTCGTGGATTTCCCCGCCCCGTTGGGGCCGAGAAAGGCGACCAGCTCACCCTTGGCCACATCCAGGTCGACGCCGCGAACGGCCTCCACCGGCTGTTTCTTGACCGTGAAGGTCTTGGTGAGGGCGCGGGTGTGGATCACCGGTACTCCTCTCGTCGTGGATAGTGCAACGTACCGTACAACGTACGTTCTAGCCAACCGTATGCTGGTCTGCGCGCATGAGTACGGATGGAGGACCGATGCCCGAACGCGACTACCCCGACCACCGTCGCGTCTTCGCGCTGCTGTGGCGTGCCGCGGACGACCCTTCACCCCGGTCCGGGCTGACCGTGGGCGGGATCGTCGACGCGGCCGTGGAGCTGGCGGACGAATCCGGCCTGGGCGGGGTGTCGATGCGCCGTATCGCCGAGCGGCTCGGGGTCGGGACGATGTCCCTGTACACCTACGTGTCCAGCAAGGCCGAGCTGGTCCCGGTGATGCTGGACTCGATGTACGGCGAGCTCGCCCAGATCGCGGCCCCGGAGAAGGGGTGGCGTGCCCGCCTGGAGTCGCTCGCCCACGGCTACTGGGACCTGTTCCACCGGCATCCGTGGATGCTGGAGGTCCCGGTGAGCCGGCCGCTGCCCGGGCCGAACACCGTGGACCGCCAGGAGGCCGAGTTCGAGATAGTCGACGGCATCGGCCTGGACGAGCTGGAGATGAACTCCGTGCTGGAACTGGTGCGCAACCACACCGGCAGCGCCGCCCGGCACACCATGGAGATCGCCCGTGACGCCGAGCGCAGTGGCGTCAGCGACGACCAGTGGTGGTACGCGGTCGAGCCCCTGTTCACCAGCTACCTCGCGGGCCGCTACCTACCGCTGACCGCGCGCGTGGGGGAGGCGATCGGCGCGCCGCACAGCGATCCGCGCCGCGAGTTCGAGTTCGGCCTGGCCCGCATCCTGGATGGGCTGGAGGACCTGGTGGTCTCCCGGTCCCGGTCCGGTTAACCCTGGAGCGCGAGCCGACGCGGCCGGATGGAACTCCCCAGCAGTAGTAATCCCATGATCGGATCTCATGATCCCTGGTCATTCCCGGCCGGTGTGAAGGGCGGTATTTGTCCGACCCGACAAAGAAGGGCCGGAGATGCTGGTCGGGGCGACAACCCGTGAACGCGCCCGACACCGGCAGGATTGCGGAATCATCAGCATTCCCGTTCGCCCATTGCCCCAGATGCCGCGAGCGGGGCGAGAGAAATGGGGGAGCCCATGACCAGCTCCACATTGGCATCGATCGCCACGTTCGCCGTGTATTTCGTGGTGATGGTCGTGATCGGCCTCTGGGTGTTCAGGCGAACCGCGTCCCTGTCCGACTTCGTGCTCGGGGGGCGGCAGCTGAACAGTTGGGTGGCCGGGCTGAGCGCGAACGCCAGTGACTTCAGCGCCTGGCTGCTGTTGGGACTTCCCGGCGCGATCTACCTGTCCGGACTCGGTGAGGCGTGGATCGCCGTGGGCCTGGCTATCGGTTTCGCCGCCAGTTGGTACCTTCTCGCGGGCCGGCTGCGTGTGTTCACCGAGCGCGCCACGGACGCCCGCAGCGGCGGCGAGTCCAACTCCCTCACCTTGTCCTCCTACCTGGAGAACCGGTTCGGCGACCGCAGCGGGACGCTCCGTGCCGTCTCGGCCATCCTGATCCTGGTCTTCTACCTCTTCTACGTGGCCTCCGGGCTGGTCGCCATGGGCGGCCTGTTCGAGCAGGTCTTCGGCATGTCGGCGAACACCGCCATCGTCATCGGCGTGTCGATCGTGGTGCTCTACACCTTCCTCGGCGGCTTCCTCGCGGTGAGCTTCACCGACGTCATCCAGGCCGTGATGATGTGGTGCGCGCTGCTCGTCGTGCCGCTCGTGGCCATCGTCGCCATCTCCACCGACCCTGACCGGAGCCTGAACGGCGGCGCGGGATCGGTCTTCGGCGGTGTCTCCGGGCTGGACGGCTCCTGGACACCCGCCGACGCCCTGGTGCCCGTGGTCGTCATCTCCGGGCTGGCCTGGGGATTCGGTTACCTCGGCCAGCCGCACATCCTGGCCCGGTTCATGGGGATCCGCTCCAGGCGCGACGTTCCTGCGGCGGGGGCCATCAGCGTCGGCTGGGCTGTCACCGCCATGGCAATGGCGCTCGTCGTCGGCTTCACCGGTGTGGCGTTCTTCGACCAGCCGCTCGACGAGGACATGGCGGAGCAGGTGTTTCCGCAGCTGATCCAGGCGTTGATGAACCCCTGGGTGGCCGGGTTCCTGCTGGCCGCCATCCTGGCCGCGGTCATGAGCACCGCCGACTCCCAGCTGCTGGTGGCCTCCGCGGCGCTGACCGAGGACGGCTACCGCGCCTTCCTCAACCGTGGCGCCTCGGCGCTGTCGCTGGTGTGGATCAGCCGCGGCGCGGTGGTGCTGGTGGCCGCCGTAGCCGCCGGCATCGCCCTGTCGGGCAACAACACCATCATGGACCTGGTGGGATACGCCTGGGCCGGCTTCGGCGCCGGCTTCGGCCCGGTCATCCTTCTCTCGCTGTACTGGCGGCGGATGAACCGCGCCGGCGCGCTGGCGGGCATGGTCACCGGCGGGGTCGCGGCCATCGCCTGGGACGTGCTCGACGAGCAGGTGCTGGGCACCGAGCTGTACGCGATGGTGCCGGCGGTGGCCGCCAGCTTCCTGGCCATCATGGTGTGCAACCCGCTGGGGCGGGCCAGCCAGCAGATGGAGCAGGACTTCGACCGAGTCGACGGGGAGTACAAGGACCTCACACCCGTCGGCTGAGTACCGATGGCGCGCCCGAGCCCGGGGCCCGCGGACCCCGCCGGGTCCGCGGGCCCTTCGCGGTCTGCCCAGCATGTGCGGTCGCGGACGTCCGGGGCGTGGTTGGCCGGCGTGTGCTCGCCCGGCGAAGGCCGTCGCCGGGCGCCCTCGGGCTACCGGTGGTGTTGCATCAGCAGTTGCAGGTGCGTAAAGAGCCGTTCGTTGGAGTCGGACAGGTCGAGCCCGCTCACGGACTCGGCCCGGCGAAGCCGGTAGCGCAGTGTGTTCGGGTGGATGTGCAGCCGCCCCGCTGCCCTGCGCACATCACCGAAGTCCGCGAGGTAGGCCAGTAGCGAGGCAACGAGCTTGCCCCCGGACTCGGCGTCGTGTGCGATCAGCCGGTCGACCCGGGGGTCGCGGAGAGAGGGGTTCTTCCGCACGTGCGCCAGCGTTTCGCTGACCAGCACCCGCGCTCGTACCTCGGAGATCGTGGCGACGTCCGTGTCCAGGTCGCGGCCCATCGCGTCGAGGATCCGGTCCGCCTCGCCCCGGGACCAGGGGACGTCGGACAGCGAGTCGACCAGTGACCCGACCGCGCCCTGCACCGAGGCGCCGAACATCCCGCGCGCCGCCCGAACGGTCTTGCGTGTCAGCGCGAGCGCGGACGACTCCGACCGGTGCGTGATATCGGGCAGGAGGACGTAGACGCGGTGGCCCAGCGCTGTCACCAGGGCGGCGTGCCGGTAGGCGGCGGCGTGCACCGAGACGAGGTCGACCATCCGGCGCCGCCTCATCTCCTGTCCGGAGCGGTCGCCCCCGTGAGCGGCATCCGGCCGGCGCTCGTGGCCATCGGGGTAGGCCGCGCCCGGCGTGTCCAGTGTCAGCGCCATGACCAGCGCGGCCCGGTCAGGGGACACCTTGATGGTGTCGGAGAGGGCAGCGGCCTCGACCCGGCCTTCCAGCAGCCCGGCCAGCAGGTCCTCGCGCAGCCGCAGCCCCGCGGTCACTTCGGTGCGGTGCCGCACCATTTGCAGGGAGGTCACGCGGGCGGCGCCCACCAGTGCTTCTTCCGCCCCCTCTGCCAGCGGCTGGGACCGCTCCTGCACCCAGATCGTCCCCAGCGGCTGCGAACCGGCACGCACGCCCACCGCGAGGCGCCGCCGGATGCCCAGCTCCGGGCGCTCGTCGATGTGCACGACCTCGTCGCTGGAGCGCAGCCGGGTGAAGACCCCCCACTCGCGGAGCAGCCCCAGGTACTGCTCCGGCCCCTGGCGCCCCAGGATCGACAGCCGGCGCAGCTCATCGCCCTCCTCCCCGCTGGAATAGGCGAGCACCCGGCTGGCCGCGTCCTCGATCGTCACCAGCCCGCCGGTCAGCGTGGAGATCGACTGTGCCAGCGAGAACAGGTCGCCCGCGGAGTCACCCAGCTCCGTTTCGGTGGTCAGCCGGGCGTCCTCGACCACGTTGCGGCACAGTGACTGCAGCTGATCCCAGCGCACGTCCGGGCGGACGGCGAGGAGCGCGACCCCGGACTCGCTCGCGGCCGCGCGTAGCTGCTCGACCTCGCCACTACTCGACGACCGGGAACTCACTTTTACCGCGACAGCCGCCGCCCCGCGCCGGGCCGCCGAGCTGATCAGGTGCCGCGCCGCACCCCCGCGTGCTCCTATGAGGAGTACCAGGTCCCCGGCGAACGCCTCGCTCTCGTCATCGGGGTCGAGGATCACAACGTTGCCGACGCGGAGGTCCAGGCCCGCGGGGGCGGCGAGCACGTCGACGAGAGGGGCGCCCACCGTGAGCAGTAGCTGGCGCAGCAGCACGCCGCCGGAAGCGGCGGTGTCCTCGGATGTATCGAGCTCGGTGTTCATCCCTCACCCATTTTGTTCCATCGGCCAACCGGCGGGGTCGAAGAGTAGCCGCGGCCACAAAGCATCGCCGATACGGCCACTCTAGCCTTTTTCCAGGTCAGCAACGATTCGCGAAGGAGGTGCCCATGGATGCCGTGACCAGCGTTCCCACGCCGGTGAACGAGCCCGTTCTCGGATACGCGCCCGGTAGCCCCGAACGGGCGGAGCTGGCGGAGCGGCTCGAAGCGCTCGCCAAGGAGCCGGCCGAGCTCACCATGACCATCGGCGGTGACCGCCGGATGGGTGGCGGGGAACGCATCGATGTTGTACAGCCGCACAACCACGCCTCGGTTCTCGGCACCCTGGGCAACGCCACCCACGGCGACGCCCGCGAGGCCGTTGCCGCCGCGAAGAACGCGGCCCCCGCCTGGCGCGCGATGCCGTTCGACGAGCGCGCCGCGATCCTGCTGCGTGCCGCGGACCTGCTAGCCGGGCCGTGGCGCCAGACGATGAACGCGGCGACCATGCTCGGCCAGTCCAAGACCGCCATCCAGGCCGAGATCGACGCCGCCTGCGAGCTGATCGACTTCTGGCGGTTCAACGTCGCCTACGCGCGACGCCTGATGCAGGAGCAGCCCCACAGCCCGGCGGGCCAGTGGAACCGCCTCGAACAGCGGCCACTCGAAGGGTTCGTCTACGCGGTCACGCCGTTCAACTTCACCGCGATCGCGGGCAACCTGCCCACCGCACCGGCTCTTATGGGCAACGTCGTGGTGTGGAAACCCGCGCCCACGCAGCAGCTCGCCGCCCATCTGACCATGCGGCTCCTTGAGGAGGCCGGTCTGCCGCCGGGTGTCATCAACATGGTGACCGGTGACGGCGCCGCCGTCTCCGATGTGGCGTTGCAGGACCCGGAGCTGGCCGGCGTGCACTTCACGGGCTCGACCGCCACCTTCCAGCGCCTGTGGAGGTCGGTGGGGGAGAACATCGAGGGCTACCGCTCCTACCCGCGTATCGTCGGCGAGACCGGAGGCAAGGACTTCGTTGTCGCCCACTCCTCCGCCGACCCCGACGTCGTGCGCACCGCCATCGTCCGCGGCGCGTTCGAGTTCCAGGGGCAGAAGTGTTCGGCCGCCTCGCGGGCGTTCGTCGCGCGTTCGGTGTGGGAGCGCATGCGGGACGACCTCGTCGCCGAGGTTGAGTCGCTGAGCATGGGCGATGTCACCGATCTGGCGAACTTCATGGGCGCCGTCATCGACCGGCGTTCCTTCAATCGGCTGGCGGGTCTCCTGGAGCGGGTGCGCTCGGACGACTCCCTGCGGATCCTGGCCGGCGGCACCGCCGACGACTCGGTCGGCTACTTCGTGCGCCCCACTGTCGTGCTGGGCCAGGACCCGGACAACGACGTCTTCCGCACCGAGTACTTCGGCCCGGTGATCGCGGTGCACGTCTACGAGGACGCCGACTACGAGCGGATTCTCCGGGTCGTTGACGAGGGATCGGGCTACGCCCTCACGGGCGCGGTCATCGCGGACGACCGCGCCGCCGTCACCAAGGCGCACGAGGCGCTGCGCTTCACCGCCGGCAACTTCTACGTCAACGACAAGCCGACCGGGTCCGTGGTCGGCCAACAGCCCTTCGGCGGTGCCCGGGGCTCGGGCACCAACGACAAGGCCGGCAGCGCGCAGAACCTGGCCCGCTGGGCGAGCCCGCGCGCGATCAAGGAGACCTTCGTCCCCCCAAAGGCATCGTCGTATCCCCACCAGGGATGAGCCGGCGAGCAGGAACCATCCCGCGGCCCCGGGCAAGCACGGTCCGGGGCCGCGGGATGGTGGACGACCTAGAGCGAGGTGCAGCATGCTCCGTACCCCACTTCTGATCGCGGCGCGCTCCACCGCCTGCCGGACCATCGTCGAGCGCGCCCCCGTGACCCGGAACCTCGTGTCCCGGTTCGTCGCGGGCTCGACCCTGGAACAGGCGCTCCCCGCGGTAGAGGAGCTCACCCGGGACCGTTACGTCACCCTGGACCACCTCGGCGAGGATGTCACCGACGCTGAGCAGGCCGGGGCGACCGTCACCGCCTACACCCGGCTGCTGGAGGAACTGGGCCGTGCCGGGCTGGGCGCGCGTGCCGAGGTCTCGGTGAAGCTCTCCGCTGTCGGCCAGTTCCTGCCGTTCGACGGGGAGAAGATCGCGCTGGAGAACGCCCGGCACATCTGCGAGGCGGCGGCCCGGGTCGGCACCACGGTGACCCTGGACATGGAGGACCACACCACCACCGACTCCACCCTGTCCATCCTGCGCGAGCTGCGCGTGGACTACCCGTCGGCGGGTGCCGTGCTGCAGGCGTACCTGCACCGGACCGAGGCCGACTGCCGCGATCTCCGCTACGAGGGGTCACGAGTCCGGCTCTGCAAGGGGGCCTACGATGAACCGGCCTCGGTCGCCTACCGCGACAGAACCAAGGTGGACCGCTCCTACGTGCGCTGCATGAGAACCCTGATGGCCGGTGCGGGATACCCGATGATCGCCTCGCACGATCCCAGCATGGTCACCATCGCCGGGCGAATCGCCGCGGACAACGGCCGCCCGGCCGACAGCTACGAGTTCCAGATGCTCTACGGCATCCGCGACGCCGAGCAGGTCCGGCTCGCCGCCAAGGGCAACCGGATGCGCGTCTACGTGCCCTACGGCGAGCAGTGGTACGGATACTTCATGCGGCGGCTCGCCGAGCGTCCGGCGAACGTCGCCTTCTTCGCCCGGTCCCTGCTGACACGCGGCTGATCCGCTCCGGCCGCACGACACGGAACGCGAGAGCCCGACACGCGTGTGACGCGTTGTGGCCATACCTCGGGAACCCGGCGGGCGTATAGTGCGTTACGTTGAGGGCAGCTAGTTCACCCCCGAAAGGCGTTCGAAGACATGCGGATGACGAGTTCGAACCCCGCGATGAAGCGGGCGTTGCGGTCGAGGCCGGCCGGGTACGGCCAGCCGTACCAGCAGCCGTATGCCCAACCCGGATACTCCCAACAGGGCTACGGTCAACCCCCTCAGCCGGGCTACGGCCAGTATGCCCAGCAGGGATACCCGGGGCAGGCCCAGCCCGGCTATCCCGGCGGCGGTGCGGACGAAGCGTCGCGGCCCATGACGATCGACGACGTTGTGATGCGCAGCGGGATGACCATCGGCATGGTCATCGCGACCGCGGTGCTGAACTTCTTCGTGTTCGCGGCGAACCCCGGCCTGGCGATGATGCTCACCTTCGGTGGCGCGATCGCCGGCCTCGTCCTCGGGTTGATCATCGCGTTCACCCAGTCGACCAACGCCGCGCTGATCCTGACCTACGCCGCGCTCGAAGGGTTGTTCGTCGGCGGAATCAGCCGGCTGTTCGAGGGCCTGGCGGGAACGGAGGCCGGCGGGCTGGTCACTCCGGCCGTATTCGGCACGGTGTTCGCCTTCGCCACGATGCTCGGGCTGTACAAGACGCGGGTCATCCGGGTGACCAACACCTTCGTCAAGGTGGTCTCGGGTGCCCTGGTGGCGGCTCTCGTGCTGCTCCTGGCCAACTTCGTGGTGGGCATGTTCAACGGCGGTGTCGGCTTCGGCCTGCGCGAGCCCTCGTTGCTGGGCGTCGGCGTCACCCTGGTGCTGATCGTGATCGCCTGCGCCACGCTGGCGATCGAGTTCAAGGGCATCGAGGACGGCATCGCGATGGGCGTGCCCAACAAGATGGCCTGGCAGTTCGCCTTCGGCCTGACCGTCTCGCTGGTCTGGCTCTACGTCGAGATCCTGCGGCTGCTCTGGATGCTCCAGGCGATCTTCGGCGGTGAGTAACCGCGAATCCCCGCACTCGTATTCGCCTCGCCCGGGTCGCCCCGGGCGAGGCGAACTCTTATGGGCGCCGGCGGGATGGCGCGTGCGTGCCGCGAGGTGTTCTCAGCGGCGCTGACGCGGGATCGCGGCCGAACGGTTGCGGCGACGGCGGTCGTACTCCTGGACGATGGCCTGGGCGTATCCGTGGCTGATGCCGTGTTCGTCGGCCAGCCAGTTGGTGCGTTCCGAGCAGCGGGTCAGCCCCGGGCCCTTTTCAAGGTGGTCGAACCACTCGTGGAGGTCGCGGCCTGTGACGGACGGAATGCGGGCGAGTAGCAGCGCGTGGGTCTCCGGCGAGTGGGTTACCGACATGTGCACCTCCGTACGTGAACGGTACTTACCTGCGACCTTGCATCAGGATCACAGTTTGGACAAGCCCTTCGGGAGACCTTTTACGCTACTTTCCATTGAGCGCTTCGTGTGGAACCCGTTACCTGCCGTTCCATCCGCCGCTCTCCGCGCACCCGCGCCGCCCCGCACGAAAGCTCGACGGGCCGCACGCCAGTGCGGCCCGTCGAGGGGTAACAGTGCTTCGGCCGGTCTCAGCTCAGCCGCTCGAAGACCGCCGCCATTCCCTGGCCGCCACCGACGCACATGGTCTCCAGGCCGTACGTCTTGTCGTGGAACTGCAGGCCGTTGAGGAGTGTGGTGGTGATGCGGGCGCCGGTCATGCCGAACGGGTGCCCGACCGCGATCGCGCCGCCGTTGACGTTGAGCTTGTTCTCGATATCGATACCGAGGTCGTCGGCGGACGGCAGCACCTGGGCGGCGAACGCCTCATTGAGTTCCACCAGGTCGATGTCACTGATGGACATGTTGGCGCGGGAGAGCGCCTGGCGCGAGGCGCCAACGGGCCCCAGCCCCATGATCTCCGGAGAGAGCGCGCTGACGCCGGTGGAGACGATCCGGGCCAGAGGAGTGAGCCCGAGCTCGGCGGCCTTGGTGTCGCTCATGATCACCACGGCGGCGGCACCGTCGTTCAGCGGGCAGGCGTTGCCCGCGGTCACCGTGCCGTCGGGGCGGAACACCGGCTGCAGCTGGGAGATCTTCTCGTAGGTCGTGCCCCGGCGGGGGCCGTCGTCCGAGCTGACCACGGTGCCGTCCGGCAGCGTGACCGGCGCGATCTCGCGGTCCCAGAAGCCGTTGTCGATGGACTTCTCGGCGAGGTTCTGTGAGCGCACCCCGAACTCGTCCTGCCGCTCCCGCGAGAGGTCGCGGATCTGCACCACGTTCTCGGCGGTCTGGCCCATGGCGATGTAGACGTCCGGAAGTTCGTCCTTCTCGCGCGGGTCGACCCAGGTGGGCGCGCTGCCTTCGCCACGCTTGGCGGTGCGGGCCAGCGCGTCGTCGAACTTCGGGTTCCTGGTGTCGGGCAGGGTGTCGCTGTTTCCCTTGACGGAGCGGCTGACCATCTCCACGCCCGCGGAGACGAAGATGTCGCCCTCGCCGGCCTTGATGGCGTGGTAGGCCATCCGTGTCGTCTGCAGTGACGACGAGCAGTAGCGGGTGATCGTCGTACCGGGCACCGAGTCGAGACCGAGCTGCACGGCCACCACCCGGGCCATGTTGTAGCCCTGCTCCCCTCCGGGCAGGCCGCATCCCAGCATCAGGTCGTCAATGGACTTCGGGTCCAGCTTTGGGACCTTGGCCAGGGCCGCGGTGATGATCTGCGCGGTGATGTCGTCGGGGCGGAGGTCCTTCAGGGATCCCTTGAACGCGCGTCCGATGGGGGAACGCGCGGTCGCGACGATGACGGCTTCAGGCATGCTCGCGAACCTTCTCTCGTATACACGGGCGCCAGGCGGGTCGTTACTCGCACGTTAACGTGTCGCGTTTCGCCGGACCCGTTCGGGGTCGAATTTCATTCTATTATTTCGAAGGTGTCGATCCCGTCGACCCCGATGCCGGATCGCCCGGTGTGACCTTGGCGCCTCTCCCGCCCGGGACCGCCCTGCTCCGGCGCCGGATGAGGGTGGCCCAACGGCCCCGCGGGCCGCTCTCGTGCCCGGCGACGCGGGCACCGCTGACCTCCATGCCGGGCTCCTCGGCCGCCTCCACCGCGGCGCGGTCGATCGGCAGCACCTCCTCGCCGCGGCTCGGATCGGGCACGGACTCCAGCTCGGGCAGCATCCCCAGTGCCACGCAGGCCGACGGCAGTACCGCGGACGCGGCGTGGGCGTACCCACGCGCCGACGGGTGGAATCGGTCCGGCCCGAACATGTCATCAGGATTGGCCTGAAACTCGTCGGCCAGCAGGGCGCCCAGGGATACCGTGCGCCCGCCGCCCTCGACCGTGGCGATGGTCTGGACGGCGGCGAGCTGCCGGGAGGCGCGGCGGGCGATGTAGCGCAGCGGCCAGCCGATGTGCTCGACCGTGCCGAGATCGGGACAGGTGCCCACGACGACGGCGGTGCCCATGGTGGTCAGCTCGCGCGCGGCCGCGCTCAGGTGCCGAGCGGAGTCGGCGGGCCGTAACCGTTGGATCACGTCGTTGGCACCGATGAAAAGCACGGCGACGTCCGCCCGGGTGCCGCGGACCCGCTCCACCTGCTTGGCCAGATCCGCCGACGTCGCGCCGACGACGGCCACGTTGTGCATGCGCACCGGCCGCTCGGCGATCGCCGAGATCCCAGTGGCCAGCAGGCTGCCCGGGGTCTGCAGGCCGTCGGTGAGGGCGAATCCGGCCGCCGTGGAGTCGCCCATCATCACCAGTGAGAGCGGCGCACCGTCGCCGCTCCCATATACGCCGTTGACCTGTGGTTCCGCCCAGTTTGTGCGCTGAATGGCGCGATGCGCGAGCCGGACCTGGAGGTACAGCAGGCCGATAGTGCCCGCCCCCAGCAGTGTGAGGCCACCGCCTCCGAAGGCCGTGGCCGTGGTGATTCGCCGAGCCCGCGCGGCGCGAAACATCTGGAGCCTCCCAACCCGGCCGGTGCTCAACTGACGCGGGACCGCCTACCCAGCGGTCACTCTAAGTCAACACGTGCCCGGCATACCGTGTTTCCAAGCGCGATGTGACCAGCGGTTCGGGCGTTTCCGCCCGTTGTTCGTGTGGCCGCGGCGCCAGTCGCGCTAGGGTCGTGGCAGGCGGTCCTGGCCTTCGTTCGCGGCGAGGCCCGGCCCTGATCGGACGGCGCGGCGGGCCGTGCCAACCGCGCCCGCCCTGAGGCGAAACTGGGGGGTACCGCTGATGCGGGTGCACAACTCACTGTTCGAACTTGTCGGCGACACCCCGATGGTTCGACTGGGCACGGTGACGGGCGGGTTGGCCCCGTCGGTGCTTGCCAAGGTCGAGTACTTCAACCCGGGAGGCTCGGTCAAGGACCGCATTGCGCTGCGGATGATCGAGTCCGCCGAGGAGGAGGGCCTGCTCAAGCCCGGCGGCACGATCGTGGAACCGACGTCTGGCAACACCGGTGTCGGCCTGGCGATGGTGGCACGCGAGAAGGGGTACCGCTGCGTGTTCGTCTGCCCCGACAAGGTGGGCTCGGATAAGCTCTCCGTTCTGCGGGCCTACGGCGCCGAGGTTGTGGTGTGCCCCACCACCGTGGCCCCCGACCACCCCGAGTCCTACTATTCGGTGTCGAACCGGCTGGCCGAGACGACCCCGGGAGCCTGGAAGCCCGACCAGTACGCGAACCGGAACAACCCCGAGTCGCACTACCACACCACCGGGCCGGAGATCTGGGAGCAGACCGAAGGCCGGGTCACGCACTTCGTGACCGGGATCGGCACGGGCGGCACCATTACCGGCGCGGGCCGCTACCTCAAGGAGGTCTCGGGGGGCCGGGTGCGGGTCATCGGCGCCGACGCCGAGGGGTCGGTGTTCTCGGGCGGCTCTGGGCGCCCCTACCTCGTCGAGGGTGTGGGCGAGGACATCTGGCCGCAGACCTACGACCCCTCGGTCTGCGACGAGGTCATCGCGGTCAGCGACAAGGACTCGTTCTTGATGACCCGCCAGCTCGCCAAGGACGAGTCCCTCCTGGTCGGCGGCTCCTGCGGGCTCGCCGTGGTCGCCGCGCTGCGGGTCGCCGCCACCGCCTCCGAGTCCGACGTGATCGTGGTGCTGCTGCCCGACGGCGGGCGCGGATACCTCACCAAGATCTTCAACGACGAGTGGATGGCCGACTACGGCTTCCTGACCACCGAGACCGAGGAGGCCACCGCCGGCCAGGTGCTCGCGGCCAAGGAGGGGGAGATGCCGGACCTGGTGCACACCCACCCGCACGAGACGGTCGGGACAGTGGTCGCGATCATGCGGGAGTACGGGGTGTCCCAGCTTCCGGTCATCAAGGAGGAGCCCCCGGTCATGGCCGCCGAGGTGGTCGGCTCGATCGCCGAGCGCGACATGCTCGACGCCCTGTTCAACGGCCGCGTGCAGCTCACCGATCCGGTGGAGCCGCACATGGGCAAGCCGCTGCCCGTCGTGGGATCGGGCGAGCCGGTGAGCCGGTGCGTCCAACTCCTGGAGGGACACGGCGCGCTCGTGGTCCTGGGCGAAGGCAAACCCACGGGGGTGCTCACCCGCCAGGACTTGCTGGCCCACCTCGCGGGGTAGTAGCGCGCCGATTGTGCGCTCTGGTCCCGCACGCGGAACCAGAGCGCACAATCGGCTTGTACTCGCGAGTAGGGGGCGCGCGTCTTTACCCCCGCGCGGGCTTATACCGTGTCCACGGTAGTTTTCACCAGCGGATGTGGGGATCGGATCAGTGTCGCGGCTGTTGTCCTGGCTGGTGCGCGCGGTGTGGTCGTGGGCGCGACGGCACGCCGACATCCGCCCGGGAACGCGGGCGGCCCGGCGGTTCGCCCGCTACGGTCCGGGAACCTCGATCGCGTTCCCGGTCGCGACCGTCTTCGGCGAGCCGTGGATAGAGCTCGGGGCACACACGATCCTCGGCGCCGACATCACCCTGACCGCGGGCATGATGCCCGGCCTCGACCTGGGCTCAACGCCCTACATCCGGATCGGCGACGGGTGCACCATCGGGCGCGGCTCGCACATCGTCGCGCACCGCTCCATCGAGATCGGCGACGACGTCTTCGCCGGCCCCTACGTCTACATCACCGACCAGAACCACGTGTACAGCGACGTCGAAGTTCCTGTCGGCCGCCAGTGGCCCGCCGACGCCCCGGTGTGCGTCGCGGCCGGCTCCTGGATCGGTGCCAACGCCGTGATCCTGCCGGGAGTGCGGCTCGGCCGGAACTGCGTTGTGGCGGCGGGGTCGGTCGTGCGGCCGGGGAGCTACCCGGACCACAGCGTCATCGCCGGTGTGCCCGGCCGGGTCGTCCGCCGCTACGACCCCGAGACCGGATGGACACCGCCGCTGCGCGGTGCCGGCGGGCAGCCCGACCACCGGTGCCCCCAGGTGTGAGCGCGTCCCGCTGACGCGGGTACGGCCGGGTTTCGTGGTGCTGGCGGTGCTGGTGGGCCCTCGGCCACTAGTGTGGGCCCCATGACGTTCGAGGGGTTTCAGACACTGGCCATCCACGCTGGTCAGGAGGCCGACGCCGAAACGGGCGCAGTGGTGGTTCCGATATACGCGACAAGCACCTACGCCCAGGACGGCGTTGGTGCGCTGCGCGCCGGGTACGAGTACTCCCGCACAGCCAACCCCACCCGCAAGGCGCTGGAGGAGTGCCTGGCCGCGCTGGAGTCCGGGACGCGCGGGCTCGCGTTCGCCTCCGGCATGGCGGCCGAGGACACTCTGCTGCGCACCATCGCCAAACCCGGCGACCATGTGATCATCCCCGGCGACGCCTACGGCGGCACTTTCCGGCTGTTCTCCCAGGTCCTGGAGCCCTGGGGGGTGAGGTGGGACGCCGTGCCGCAGACCGACCCCGATGCGGTGCGTGCGGCCATGCGGCCGGAGACCGTCGCGGTGTGGGCGGAAAGCCCCACGAACCCGCTGCTGAACGTCACCGACATCGAGGCGCTGGCCGGTGTGGCCCACGACGGCGGCGCGCTGCTCGTCGTCGACAACACGTTCGCGTCGCCGTACCTGCAGCAACCCATCCACTTGGGCGCCGATGTCGTGGTGCACTCGACCACCAAGTACATCGGCGGCCACTCCGACGTGGTGGGCGGCGCGGTCGTGGTGGCCGACGCCGAACTGGGGGAGCGGATCGCGTTCCACCAGAACACCATGGGCGCCATCGCCGGGCCGTTCGACGCCTGGCTCACGTTGCGCGGCGTCCGGACGCTCGGGGTGCGGATGGATCGGCACTGCCAGAACGCCGAGCGGCTCGCGGCGGAGCTGGTGCGCCATCCCGGGGTGGGCCAGGTGTACTACCCGGGCCTGCCCGACCACCCGCAGCACAAGGTGGCCGAGCGCCAGATGCGGGCGTTCGGCGGCATGGTCGCGTTCCGCCCGCACGGCGGCGAGGAGGCCGCGTTGCGGGTCTGCGGCCGGACGCGGGTGTTCACGCTCGGCGAGTCGCTGGGCGGGGTGGAGTCGCTGATCGAGCATCCGGGGCGGATGACGCACGCCTCGGCCGCTGGGTCGCCCCTTGAGGTACCGGCCGATCTGGTCCGGATCTCAGTGGGCATCGAGTCGGCCGACGATCTCGTCGCCGACCTGGTTCAGGCGTTGGAAGAGTGAGTGTGTCGACGCCAGTCTCCGGTGCCCGAGGGCACCGGACCGGCGCCGAAGTCCGTCAGGCATCTGTCCGGTCCTGCCTGACGGTCCCGTCTTCGCCTTCGCCGTCGTTGTCCCGCGGCTCGCGGGCGGCGGGGACAGCGGGCTGGTGGGGGAAACTCAGACCGGAAAGTCGGCGCCCCGAGTTGGAAAGCTTGCCGCCACGGTCCTCATAGCGCAGGGACCGGTAGGCCCTGCGCCGGTCATCGAGCTTGATCCTGATCGAGACTGCGACCAGGAACCCCAGGGCGGTGACCAGTAGTGCAGATCCAGTGGTGATCACAAGGATTGTCACGGTCCGTTCACCTCATTTGGTCGGTTTCGCCTTTTGGGCGAGCCCGAGGAGACATGGGACGGACATGTCACCGTCGAACACTCTTTTGTTGTCGTCTCGGCTGTCCTTCTTTCTCACCTACTGAGATGCAGGGCGTGCGGGTTTGGTTCCACCTGACCCGCCAATTCCGGTAAAAACGCTCGTGACCAGGGGAGAAGCGTGCGTATGTGGAGGCCGCCAAGAGGGCTCATGCGATGCGCTGGGGTGCCGTCTAGCGGTCCTGGCACCGCATTGCGGCGCGCCCGGCGAGGGCAGCGAAGGCGGTGGATGGCTTGGGCGCTGCTCAAGATCGGTGCGCTCAGCTCGCGACTCTGCGCCTTCTTGTGAGGTAGTCGCGGATGACGTGGGCTCCCGGGCGGGTGGGGTCCGGGCGGAGGACGCGGCCTCCGTTGCGTTCGGCCACGTGGTTGACGAACTCCTCCAGCCGCGGGTCGTTGGCGAGCATGAAGACGCTGAGGGCCGCGCCGCGGGCCGTCATCCGGTCCACCTCGACCAGTGTGGCCTCCGCTGTTTGGGGTGAGGGTGGCCAGGAGAAGCTCGTGGTGCCGTCGCGCTCCAGGTGCGCCGTTGGTTCACCGTCGGTGACGACCAGCACGATCGGCACGAAGTCCGGGTGGCGGTCCAGGTGCCGGCCGGCCAGCAGCAGCGCGTGTTGCAGGTTGGTGCCCTGGACGTGCTCCGGCTGCAGGCTGGTCAGCGTGTCGGCGGACAGCTCGCGGGCGTAGTCGTTGAACCCGACGACCTGCACGGCGTCGCGCGGGAACCGCGTTGTGACCAGGGAGTGCAGCGCCATGGCGGTCTGCTTGGCGCCGCCCCACAGGTCGCGCGTCGTCATCGAGTACGACACGTCCACGAGCAGGCAGACGGCGGCGGCGTCGTGCCGCTCGGTCTCGGCGACCTCGAAGTCGTCTGGCCGGATCCGGACACGCCCGCCGGAGTCGCGCGCGCCCCGCGCGACAGCGTTGCTCAGGGTGCGGACCGCGTCGATGGGGCGCTCGTCGCCGTAGGTCCAGGTGTCCGTTGCCCCGGTTGGCTCGCCCGAGGCGCCCGCGCCGGCCGCGGTGTGCCCGCCGGGACGGCCCGGGCTCGTGAGGTCACCGCCGAGCTCGCGCAACGCGGTCTCGCCCAGGCGGCGCACCGCCTTCGGCGTCAACTGCGGCCGGTTCGCCGAACCCCGCAGGTAGCCCTGGTCGCGCAGCTCGCGTTCGATCGCCCGCAACCGTGCGAGGTCGTCGACCGCCGGCCGGCCGAGCAGCCGGCGCACCGCCTCCTCGTCGATATCGTCCAGCCCGGCCCCCGGGTAGCCCTGCTGCAGAGCGGTCTCCAGGTCGGCGAGGTCGGCCAGGTCCTGCAACGCCGTGGTCGCGTCGCCCATCCCGAGTCCTTCGGAACCGTCCATGGGGGCTGCCGACTCGCCGGACCAGTCCAGGTCCGGCCGGCGCGCCCGCAGCTCCCCCGAGAGCCGGTCCAGGGATTCGCGCAGCCCTGCCTCGGCGGTGGTCTGCTCGATCAGCCCGCGCAGCTCCTCGCGCTGCTCCGGGGTGAGGGAGCCCATGAGCCGCCGCGCGGCCGCGGCGCGGCGGGCCAGCGAGTCG
Organism: Lipingzhangella halophila; assembly: GCF_014203805.1. Taxonomy (GTDB): domain Bacteria; phylum Actinomycetota; class Actinomycetes; order Streptosporangiales; family Streptosporangiaceae; genus Lipingzhangella; species Lipingzhangella halophila. Next base: position 606,159 of record NZ_JACHJT010000001.1, read on the forward strand.
ACGAGCTCGTCGAGGTTGCGCGGCGAGTCCGGGAAGAAGTCGCCGTACTCGGCCATGAACTCCTCGAAGTCGGCCTGGGTGTGCTCGCCCCGTGCGTCAGCGTCGAGCATGGCGTTCAGCGCGTCGACCATCGACCGGACCCGCTCGTGATCCTGCTCGGTGCCGCCGCGCAGTGCCTCCTTCATCCCGCGGAACCGGCTGTCGAGCACCTCCCTGCGCAGCAGGTCGCGCAGCTCCTCGAAGGTCTGCCGGGCGGTGTCGGAGCGCCATTCGTAGCCGGCCAGCTCGCGCACCGCGGCGGAGGTGTCAGACGGCAGGGTGTCGAGCTCGGTCTCGCGCATGCGGGCGGTGTCGGAGGGGTCCTCGCCGAGCGCGGCGCGCTCCTCGCCGATGGCCCGGTCAAGCAGGGAACGCACCCGGTCCAGGGTGCCGTCGAGCCGCCCGCGCCCTTGGGCCTCCTCGCGGCGCCGCCGCACCTGGCGTAGCAGGTCATCGAGGCCGGGGGTGTCTCCGGTGCCGCGCCGAAGCAGGTTGCGCAGCGCATCCGAGGGCCGGGCGCCGTCCATGACATCGCGCCCCAGGTCGTCCACGGCGCCCCGCACTTCGTACGGTGGCGCCAGGGGGTCGGGTCCCCATTGGTACGGGCCGTATCGGAACCGTTCCACGGCTGCCCTCCCTGGGGTTGGCGCCGATCTTGCGGATTCCGTTCCTTTCAAGCGCTACAAAGGAACGGAATCCGCAAGATCGGCGGACAATCCCGCTAGGTCCGATAGATGGACCGGTCGTCGATGATGTCCTTGGAGATCCGGCGGTTCAGGTACAGGCCTTCGAGCGCGAACTCCACCGCGGCGGCCGCGTACCCGGGATTGGGCGGGTCGGCCTCCCCGTTCGAGGCCACCCGCGCGATCAGGTCGGACAGGCCGGGCAGCGGCCCGACACTGCGCAGCAGCTCCTCGCTGCCGACCAGCTCCCCCGACTCCACGGTCGCGCCCTCGGCGAACCGTTCACTGAGGGCCCCCAAGTCGGCGCCGCCCAGGGTGCTGCGGAACGTGTCGGCCGTGGCGCGGCGCAGCAGGTGGGCCAGCACCTCGGTCTCCCGCCCCTCCTCGCCGACCTCGAACTCCACCTTGCCCTGCAGCGTCTCGACGATCGACGGCAGGTCGCAGACGCGCGCCACCGGGTGCTCCTCCCCGGTCAGCGCGGCCCGGCGCGCGGCCGACGCCGCCGCGGTCTCGATGCCGGCGATCGCGAACCGCGCGGAGATCCCGGACCGGTCGTCGACCGAGGACGATTCGCGCACCAGCCGGGTGAACCGGGCGAGCACCTCAACGAGGTGGGTCGGTACGGCGGGGCCGCCGTCCATGGCCGCCTCCTGCCGGATCAGCGCCGTCTCCTCGCTCAGGCCGGGCGGGTAGTGGGTGCGGATCTCCGCGCCGAACCGGTCCTTGAGCGGGGTGATGATGCGCCCGCGGTTCGTGTAGTCCTCCGGGTTGGCGCTGGCCACCAGCAGGATGTCCAGCGGCAGCCGCAGCGCGTAGCCGCGGATCTGGATGTCGCGTTCCTCCAGCACGTTGAACAGGGCGACCTGGATCCGCGCCGCGAGGTCGGGGAGCTCGTTCAGGCAGAAGACGCCCCGGTTGGTGCGCGGGAGGAGGCCGTAGTGCACCGACTCCGGGTCGCCGAGGCTGTGCCCCTCTGCGAGCTTGACGGGGTCGATGTCGCCGATGAGGTCCCCGACGGCGGTGTCCGGCGTGGACAGCTTCTCCCCGTACCGGTCGTCGCGGTGCAGCCATGCGACACGGAGGTCCTCGCCGTCCCTGGCGGCGGCGCGGCGGCAGGCGGCGCATACGGGCGCGTACGGGTGGTCGTTGATCGGGCAGCCCGCGAGGACCGGGGTCCATTCGTCCAGCAGGGAGGCGATGGTGCGGATGAGCCGGGTCTTTCCCTGCCCGCGCTCGCCCAGCAGGATCAGGTCGTGGCCCGCCAGGAGCGCACGCTCCAGGCGCGGCAGTACGGTGCCGTCGAAACCGACGACGCCGGGGAACCGGTCCTCGCCGGCGCGCATGCGCGTCAGCAGGTTCTCGCGGACCTCAGCTTTGACGGGGCGGTGCACGTGCCCTGAGGCACGCAGTACCCCCAATGTCGCCGGGAGGTCCGCGGCGTTGGTGTTGGCTGGCGTATCAGCGGACACGCAGACGAGTCTATGCGGCGTCCGTGGGTGAAATACGCCGGGATCCGGGAAGGTTTCACCTCTGGGAGTTGGGAGTATGGTCCCGGTAGGAGCAGTCCGACCCGTGATGTGAGGGGGCAACGAGTGGCCAGGTTCGGCGAAGCTCTGGCGACGGGCGCCGACCTCGTGAGTGCGGCCGAGCGGGCGGCCCTGCAGGCGCTGGAGCCGCTGGACGGCCCGGCCGACCTCGTGTGCTTCTTCGTCTGCGGAGCCGATCCCGAGGAGGTGACCCTCGCAGGCGATCGCGTCATGGCGCTGTCCGACGGGGCGGTGGCGGTTGGCTGCAGCTCAACAGGGGTCATCGGGGGCGCCCGCGGTGTCGAGCAGCAGGGCGGCGTCAGCGTTTGGGCTGCCGAGCTGCCCGAGGTCACGATCACCCCGTTCCAGCTCGACGTGATTCCCGAGGGCGACCATCTGGCGGTCGTGGGCATGCAGGAGCCCGGTCCCGACGACCGGGCCGCGCTGCTGCTGGTGAACCCGTACGAGTTCCCGGCGCAGTCGTTCGTGGAGCGCTCGACCGCGGCGCTCGGCGGGCTGCCGGTCGTCGGGGGCCTCGCCGACGGCATGCGGGGGCAGGACTCGGTGCGGCTGTTCCTCGACGGCGGCGTCAGCGACAGCGGCGCCGTGGGGCTGCTGCTGGGCGGCGACAGCGTTCTGGGAACCGTGGTGAGCCAGGGTTGCCGGCCGGTCGGGCCGTCCATGGCCGTCACCAAGGCCGAGGGGAACGTGATCCTGGAGCTCGCCGGGGCGTCCGCCTACGAGAAGCTCGAAGGGCTCGTCAACGCGCTCCCGCCCGAGGAGCAGGAGCTCGCGGGGGAGGGGCTGCACATCGGCATCGCCATGGACGAGTACGCCGACCGGCACGAGCGCGGCGACTTCCTGGTGCGCTCCGTTGTGGGGGCCGAGCCCGAGCTGGGGGCGCTGACCATCAGCGAGATGATCGAGGTCGGCCAGACCGTGCGGTTCCAGGTGCGCGACCACGAGTCCGCCGACACCGACCTGCTCGAACGGCTGCGGATGTTCGGCGAGGACACCTCGGGCCGCGCCTCGGCGGCCCTGCTGTTCTCCTGCAACGGGCGCGGCGCGTCAATGTTCTCGACCGCCGACCACGACGTGCGCGCCGTCCGGCAGTCCCTCGGGATCAACACCGTGTCGGGCTTCTTCGCCGCCGGCGAGATCGGGCCGGTGGCCGGGCGCAACCACCTGCACAGCTTCACCGCGTGCCTGCTCGCGTTCCAGGAGTGAGGGGCCCGTCCCGGCCGGCGGTCAGTCGCGGATGACGATTCCACTGATCGCCTTGTCGTGCAGGGTCTGGTTCTTGTCGTCCCACAGCGGCCACAGCAGGTCGATGAAGATACCGATACACGTCATGTAGGCGACCGCGAAGTAGATCAGCTCACGGCCGGCCGAGGCGCCCTTGCCCACGGACTGGCCGGTGGTCTCCTTGACGAGCCGGATGCCCGCGAGCCGCTTGCCCAGTGTCTTGCCGGATCCGGCGTGCGGCAGCCACCGGTACAGGAAGACCACGGCGAACGACAACGGGTATACGAGGAGCATCAGCAGGATGGTCCACACAGGGGGTTCCCCGCTGTACGCGGCCTCGACCTGCGTCATGACCGCGACCCAGGCAGTCACGCAGAGTGTTCCGAGCACCACCGTGATCACGAGGTCGACCAGGTAGCTCACCGCGCGCCGGCCATAGCCCGCGAGCTCCGGGCCGGTGTAGGGGACGTAGCCGTAGTAGCCCTGGTACGCGCCGTACGGGTACCCGTCGTGCGCTACTGGCCAGGGGTATCCGCCCTGGCTGGGGTAGGGGTACGGGGCCTGCGCCGGGTAACCGGGGTACTGGGGGTAGGGCTGGCCGGGCGGGTACATGGGCGTCGTCCTCGGGTCGCATAGCGGGTCGCGGATCTGATTGGCGATCGTGCCGTACGATCCCGCGGCGGGAGCCGTGGTTCACCGCCGCCCCAACGCAGTATCCGCGGGGCGCTTGGCCAGTGGTCACTCCCGGATGACGATGCCGCTGACCGCCTTGTCGTGCAGGGTCTGGTTCTTGTCGTCCCACAGCGGCCACAGGCCGTCGAGGAGAATGCCGACTCCGCAGGTCGCGGAGCTGAGCGCGATGAGGACCAGCTCGCGGCCGGCCGAGGCGCCCTTGCCCACGGACTGGCCGGTGGTCTCCTTGATGAGCCGGATTCCGACGGCGCGCTTGCCCAGCGTCTTTCCCGAATTGGCATGCGGCAGCCACCGGTAGCAGAACGTGGCCACGCCAACGGCCAGGTAGCTGAGCACGAACAGGATGAAGAATATCGCCGGGGGGTCCTGGCCGCCGGCACCGTTCGGGTCCACCAGCTCCCAGGCGCCGAACGCGAGCGCAATCCCGGCCCCGAAGACGGCCGCGGCGATCACCATCTGCACCAGGTAGTCGATCAGGTAGCCACCGAACCGCCGCCCCCAGCTCGCGAGCTCCGGGACGGCGTAGCCGCCGGCATAGCCCGGTGGAGCGTACTGGTACCCCTGGTACCCGCCGTGCGCCATTGGCGGACCGTAGGGGGCCTGCCCGGCGTAGGGGCTGGGCCCCTGGACCGGATACCCGGGTTGCTGGGGGTAGGGCTGGCCAGGCGGGTACATGGGCACCATCCTCGGGGTCAGGGATACGCGGGGAGCCGAACGGCATTCTGCCGCATGATGCCGTCCGGACGCGCACCGGACTTCCCGCGGCGCCCGAGTGATCGCGGCCACCCGCCCCCAACGTCGAATGGGGTGGCCGCCGGCCACCCCATTCGACGGACCTTGGGGCGGGTTACGCCCCGCCGTAGGGAACGGCGTCGATGATCTCGACGGACAGGCTCTTCCCGTTCGGCAGGGTATAACTGGTCGTCTCGCCGATCTTCTTCCCGCTGATCGCGCTGCCAAGTGGTGACTTGGGAGAGTAGACATCGATCGGCGCGCCGCTCTCCTCGCGGGAGGCGAGCAGGAAGGTGATCTCCTCGTCGTCGCCCTCGAACTTGATGGTCACGGTCATACCGGGGCCGACGGTTCCTGCCGCGCGGGGAGCATCGCCCACGCGCGCGTTCTGGAGGATGTTCTGGAGCTGGGTAATCCGGGCCTCGATCTTGCCCTGCTCCTCCTTGGCGGCGTGGTACCCGCCGTTCTCCTTGAGGTCACCCTCGTCGCGGGCGGCTTCGATCTTGTCGGCGATCTCGATGCGACCAGGCCCCGACAGGTGCTCCAGCTCTGCCTGGAGCCGGTCATACGCCTCCTGGGTGAGCCAGGTGACGTTGTCATCGCGGGTCTCGGTCACGGGAACTCCCTTGGTCTATCGAGCGACTACGGGCCATACACCGGCCGCAGTTGAACTTACGAGATTATCACCGAGCCACACGGGCGACAGGGCCGCGAAACCCCGCTCTGCAGCATAGACACCCGGAGGTTTGGCTCGGGGTGTGGACAGGGGGTCGGTCGGGGCCCACCCGGTTGGTCGGGATCTCGGTTCGGTGGACGCCGGTTGTCCAGCCTCTCAACGGGTCGGTGGTCCTACTTTGCAGAACCTTGTTCCCTGCAAGAGGCCACTTCTACCGTCGAAGCCTCACGAACCGTCTCGACCGATGTGGTGAGGTTCCTGTTACCAGGCGCGACCTTGACGTTCGTCTGGCCGACTTCGACATGGCGATCGTCCTTCGCGAGGACCACGCACTGCGCGGGTTCGTTTCCGCTGACCTCGAACGTGACCGTCGCCTCATTCTCGGAGACGACCCGCCACGCGATCGTCTGGTACTGCAGCCCGCTGTTTCCACTGTAGTTCATCAGCGCGTACCCCCAGCCCACGGTGAAGACGGCCGCGACCAGGAGGCCGATGACGAATATGACCGGCGTGTTCCCGTAACGGCGCCCGCCCTTGGCAGAGGGCTCAGGTGTGGTGTCGGGCGGTGGTGCGGGCATGCGGGAATCTCCGAACGACGGAACTACGTTGTCTAAGATAGCCCTGTTCCGAGGCGCCCTCGCTCCGCCCCTACGCAACGCCCCCACCAAGGAACGTGCGCAGGTCACGCTGGAGCTGGTTGATGTCGGCTTTCATGACTACCCAAGGGGACTACTCCATTGTCTGAGCGCTTGCGGCTGATGGCCGTCCATGCCCATCCCGATGATGAGTCCAGTAAGGGCGCGGCCACCATGGCGCGCTACGTCAACGAGGGCGCGGAAGTGCTCGTCGTCACGCTCACCGGTGGTGAGCGCGGCTCCATCCTGAACCCGGCGATGGACCGGCCGGAGATCCGGGAGAACATCGCCGAGGTGCGCCGCAAGGAGATGGCGGAGGCCCGCCAGATCCTGGGCGTGCACCAGGAGTTCAGCGGGTTCGTCGACTCCGGCCTGCCTGAGGGCGACCCGCTGCCGCCGCTACCCGAGGGCTGCTTCGCCCAGCAGCCCCTCGACGTCGCCGCCGAACCCCTGGTCCGGTCCATGCGGTCGTTCCGTCCGCATGTCGTGACCACCTACGACGACAACGGCGGCTACCCGCATCCCGACCACATCATGACGAACAAGGTCTCCATCGAGGCTTTCGACGCCGCGGCCGACCCCGCGCGCTACCCCGACTCGGGTACACCCTGGCAACCGTTCAAGCTCTACTACCACGTCTCGTTCCCGCCCGCCCGCTTCCAGGCCATCGCCGAGGCCATGGAAAAGCGGGGGCTGGAGAACCCCTTCGCCGGGTGGATGGAACGGATGAAGGAACGCAACTGGCCGCAGTGGGAGATCACCACCCAGGTGAAGTGCGACGACTACTTCGAGACGCGCGACCGCGCGCTGATCGCGCACGCCACCCAGATCGACCCCAACGGTTTCTGGTTCGCCACGCCGTTGGAGGCGCAGAGCGAGGCATGGCCGTACGAGGACTACCACCTCGCCCGTTCCCTGGTCGACACCGAGCTTCCCGAGCGTGACCTCTTCGCGGGCGTGCGCGAGACGGTGGGAGTATGAGGGGTATGAGCCCCACGCTGGTCCTCGCCGACAGCCAGATCCCCCCCGAGACCGTCACACCGGGTGTGCTCGGCTTCATCGTCGTGGCGCTGATCGGGTTTGTCCTGTACTTCCTGATGAAGAGCATGCTCGGCAAGCTTCAAACGGTGCGCGGCAAGGAGTTCGGCGAGGACAAGGCGGCGGGCGCGGAGCCCGGGGAGTCCGCCGGTCCCCCGGACCCCGGCGTGACCACGGAGGAACGCGAGAGCAACGGCAGCTCCTGAGGCCGCCGATGTGTGTCGCGCCGCCACGCTCGGGCAGAGTGGGGGCATGAGCAACCGTCTCGCCGACGCCACCAGTCCCTACCTGCTGCAGCACGCCGAGAACCCGGTCGACTGGTACCCGTGGTGCGAGGCCGCGTTCGACGAGGCGCGGCGGCGGGACGTCCCCGTCCTGCTGTCGGTCGGCTACTCGGCCTGCCACTGGTGCCACGTGATGGCGCACGAGTCCTTCGAGGACGAGGCGACCGCGCGGATGATGAACACGGGGTTCGTGAACATCAAGGTCGACCGCGAGGAACGCCCCGATGTCGACGCCGTGTACATGGAAGCCACCCAGGCCATGACCGGCCAAGGGGGGTGGCCCATGACGGTGTTCCTCACCCCTGGCGGCGCGCCTTTCTACTGCGGCACGTACTTCCCCCGCGCGCAGTTCCAGCGCCTGCTGCAGGGCGTGGGCCGCGCCTGGGAGCAGGAACGCGACGGCGTCCTGGAGCAGGGCGGCCGCGTTGTCGAGGCGCTCAGCGCGCCGCGGTCGCTGGCCGGCGACGGCCCGCCCGGCGCGGATGAGCTCGACGCGGCCGTGCGTGAGCTGGGCCGCGAGTACGACGCGGTGAACGGCGGATTCGGCGGCGCGCCCAAGTTCCCGCCGTCCATGGTGCTGTCCTTCCTGGTCAGCCAGCACGCACGGAGCGAGCGCCAAGGGGGCGGCAGCGGGCAGGCCGCCGAGGACCGCGACGCGCTCGACATGGCCAGCGGCACGGCCGGGGCCATGGCCCGCGGTGGCATGTACGACCAGATCGGCGGGGGCTTCGCCCGCTACTCCGTGGACGCCGAGTGGGTCGTGCCGCACTTCGAGAAGATGCTCTACGACAACGCCCAACTCGTCCGGGCCTACACCCGGTTGTGGCGGGCCACCGGCGACGACCTCGCCCGCCGGGTGGCGCTGGAGACCGCCGACTGGATGGTCCGCGGACTCCGCACCCCCGAGGGCGGCTTCGCGTCCGCCCTCGACGCCGACAGCGAAGGCGAGGAGGGGCGCTACTACGTCTGGACCCCGGCCCAGTTGAGCGAGGTCCTCGGCGCGGACGACGGAGCGTGGGCCGCGCGGCTGTTCGGGGTCACCGAGTCCGGCAGCTTCGAGGGAGGCACCTCGGTGCTGCAGCTTCGCGCTGACCCCGACGACAGGGAGCGCTACGAGCGGGTGCGCACGGCGTTGCTGGCCGCCCGCGACGAGCGCGTCCCACCCGAGCGCGACGACAAGGTGGTGGCCGCCTGGAACGGCCTCGCGATCGCCGGCCTGGCCGAGGCGGGCGCCCTGTTCGACCGGCCCGATCTGGTCGAGCATGCCCGTGCGGCGGCCCGGCTGCTGGTCGAGGTGCACGAGGTCGACGGCCGGATGCGCCGCACCTCGCGCGACGGGAGAGTGGGCGAGAGCGCCGGCGTTCTGGAGGACTACGCCGATGTCGCCGAGGGACTGCTCGCGCTGCACGCGGTCACCGGCGAACCGGAGTGGGTGCCGGTGGCCGGCCGGCTGCTGGATGTGGTGCTGGAGCGCTTCCCCGACGGCAAGGGCGGGTTCTACGACACCGCTGACGACGCGGAGGAGCTGTTCAGCCGCCCCCAGGACCCCACGGACAACGTGACCCCGTCCGGCCAGTTCGCCGCGGCCGGCGCGCTGCTCACCTACGGCGGGTTGACCGGTTCGCCGCGGCACCGCGAGGCCGCCGAGGCGGCACTGGCGCCCGCGACCACGCTGGCGCGCAAGGCGCCCAGGTTCGCCGGGTGGGGCTTGACCGTCGCCGAAACCCTGCTCACGGGGCCGCTGGAGGTCGCGATCGTGGGTCCCGAGGGAGCGCCGGGAACGGCGGAGCTGCACCGCACCGCGTTGCTGTCCGCTCCCGCGGGGACCGCGCTCACCCTGGGAGACGGAACCGGCCAAGAGGGCATCCCGCTGTTGGAGGAGCGCCCCCTCGTCGAGGGGGCACCGGCCGCCTACGTGTGCCAGGGGTTCACCTGCGACCTCCCGGTGACCACGCCCGACGCACTGCGCGAGCGCCTCGCCGGCGTACGCGGCTAGGAATTCCCGCTCTGGGCTGGCGAGCGGCCGGCACTCCTGCTGGAGCCACCTGACGGGTGCGCCCCGGTGGGGGCCGGCGGTTGCCGCAACACTTCGCGGCGCGTGTTCCGGTTGGCGCGGAAACCGCCGTCTTAGAGGTCGCGAACCAGAAACGATTCCGAACAGCCCGACCTGATAGGGGATACTTGCGGGGCGAGCGAGGAGGTGGGCATGAGCGTCCGGGTTTTCTGCGGGCCGCTCGTGCTCAGCCTGGCCCTGTTGGCGGCGTGCTCCGGGCAGACTGACGTCATGCCGGGCATCGCGCACCCCGCCGCGTCCGCCAGCGACGGGTACCGCCTCGAAGACGGCGACACGCTCCACGACTTCAACGGCATCAACGTCGTGTTGCCGAGTGGTTGGCAGGCGCGGGTCTCCGGGGACTGCCTCACACCTCCGGGAGTCAAGGTTTCCGAGACGAGCGCCCCGCAGGGGCCCAGTTGCCCCACGGCCGCACTCCGGATCCGGATCGGCGCCGCGGCGAACGGCTACATCGACAGCGAGGGCGAGCAGCTCGACGCCGCCGATGGCTGGTGGCGGCCCGAGACCAAGTGCCCGTCGAGCGACGGGCCGGAAACCCAACCGATCCTGGCGCAGTCCACCGACCGCGGGTCGTTCACCGTTGTGAGCGGGGAACGTGTCGAGGTTGGCGAGTGGAGCCTCACCTGTGCCGACGGTGCCCGTTTCGGCAGCCGGATCTGGTACATACCCGAGGCTGACCTGGAGTTCGGTGTCGCAGCCATGGTCGATGACGTGTCGGCGGACGAGTACGACCAGGTCGTGCGTTCCCTGGACCTCTCGGGCTATGTGAACTGACGCCAGCCCTCGAGGGGACTCCGTCACCCACTAGGCTGCTCCCTCGAAGCGCGCGCCGTCGATGATCTGCTCGATGATGTGCGGCTGGTAGTCGTGCTGGCGGATCTCCAGGTACAGCGTGTAGCTGCCATCGGTCGGGCGCAGCACCGCCGCGGTGAACGATCCGGGGCAGTCGTTCCACTGCCGCATCTGTCCGGACCAGCGCTCCGAGGAGATCTGGCGCGCCACCGATGGGGAAGCGCACGGCGCCCCGTCAATGATCTGGTCTATCTGGGCGCTTGAAGGGCCGCGCAGCAGCCCGGCGAAGATGCCGGAGGGCGGGGAATCGGCGTCGCGCCAGCGCTCGACGTCCGTGGTGACCAGCAGTCCCGGCTGCTGGCCGCCGGTCTGTCCCAGCTCGCGCGGTGACCATCCGCTGGCCTGCACCTGCCGCGCCCACGCCTGGGGCACGTTCACGCTGATCTCACCGGTGGCGTCGGGCACCCGGGTGAAGGACATGTTCGGCTGCGCGGCCGAGGGCGCGAACCCGGCCAGGAGCAGGAGCGCGGCCACGATGCCGATGCAGGCGCGCGCCCACGCGGGCTGGTGGCGCAGCCACCAGGGGACCGCCGAGACGAGGTCGGGAGCCATCCGGATGGCGCGGACCCGCTGGGTGAAGATGGTGGCGTCACGCGGGCGCTCGTCGCGGTCCTCAGCGAGCGAGGACATGATCAGCTCGTCGAGTGCCGGCGGGATGCCCGGTCGGAGCTGCCGCGGGCGGACGCGGATCGGCGGTGACGGCGGACGGCGCCCGGTGACCAGCTCGTAGGCGACGGCGCCGAGCGAGTAGACGTCGGCGCGGATGTCGATGTCGCCCCCCACCGCGCTCTGCTCCGGTGACATGTAGCCCGGGGTGCCGGCGGCGGCGGTGAAGCCCGACGCCTGGTCGATACTCTTGGCGAACCCGAGGTCCGCTACGAGGACGCGCTGCCCCACCGGGGAGGACTGCAGCAGCACGTTGGACGGCTTGATGTCGCGGTGAATCGTTCCGTGCCGATGCAGAACCGTGACACCTTGGCCGATTTCGGTCAACAACCGGAGTGCTTCGTCGAGCGGCAGCGGCCCCTTGGCCACCAGATCGGCGACACTTCCTTGGTCGGCGTACGTCATGACCATGTAAGGTCGCTCGTCGGAGAGCACGTCGAGGTCATGAACCCGGACAAGCCAGGTGGAATCGGCCTGCCGCAGGATTCGCGCCTCCTCCAGGAAGCGTTCCTGCACGTCGAGCTGGTGCGTCCAGTTTTCGGCGAGGACCTTGACCGCCACGGGGGTGTCCAGCCGGTCGTCGTGGGCGAGCCAGACAGTCGCGAACGATCCGGAGCCCAGGTGGCGAACGACGCGGTATCGACCAAAGGTCTCCGGTTGTGTCACAGGTGGTGCCTAACCATTACCGAGCCGGGCAAACATTCGGCTGCGTCCCGAGTGATTCCCGGGATTGCGGGCAGTTCCCTACGCGTCAGAATCGTATGTGAACCTCGTAGCCAGGGCTAAGCGTGTAACAACAAATGGTAGGACCGCATGAAGCGGGGAGGGACGAAAGGTATGGGCACACCCGAGGAGGGTCAGGGCGTCCGGAAAGCGGCCTCGAACGTCGACGAGAATCTTGAGGAGCTGGCCCGCCAAGCCCGCGACGGCGACAGTGCGGCCCTTGAGGAGTTGCTGCGGCGGATCCAGCCCGACGTGCTCCGGCGGTGCAGCCGCTTCCTGCCCTACCGACAGGACGCGGAGGAGGCCTGCCAGGACGCGCTGCTGCGCGTCGCCCGCAAGATCGGCAGCTTCAAGGGCGACTCGCGGTTCTCCACCTGGCTGTACACGGTGGTGTCGAACTCGGCGCGGCAGACCTACCGGTCCATGAAGCGGCGCTCCGCGGAGTACCCGACCGAGTCCGAGCGGATCCCGAACCAGCGCGACCCGCGCACCACCAGCGTCATCGCCGGGTCCCGGATCGACTTGCTTGAGGCACTGGACCGGCTTGAGCAGGAGTATCCCAACCTGGTGGCACCCGTGGTACTTCGTGATCTGTGCCAAATGGACTACGGTGAGATCGCCGCGGAACTTGATCTTGCTCTGGGCACCGTAAAGTCCCGGATTCATCAGGGGCGCAAGCACGTACGCAAGTCGCTTGCCGTGACGTAACGCGCGTGGGCGCCCTAAGCTGGGTGCGTCTTCAGCTTCGATGCAGGCACGCCGCGGTCGGGCCGGGGTCTGTCCTCAGCGGGGACACTCAGAGCGGCTCTTCTCCCTCTACGGCGGCGAAAGGTAGCGTTTCATGGGGCTGCGTGACCCCCTTTACTGGTTGTACGAGCGTCGGCTGGAGCGCCAGCTCGGCAGCTTCGACATTCCGCGTCACGTGGGCGTCATTCTCGATGGGAACCGCCGCTGGGCCAAGACCAGCGGTTTCACCAACGTCAAGCTGGGGCACCAGGCGGGAGCCGAGAAGATCTTCGAGCTCCTGGGCTGGTGCAACGAGATCGGTGTGCAGGTGGTCACCCTGTGGCTGCTGTCGACCGACAACCTCACGCGCCCCCGGGAGGAACTCGAACCCCTGCTGCGGATCATCGAGGAGACGGTGACCCGGCTCCGCAACGAGGGATGGACCGTCAACCCCATGGGCGCCCTCGACCTGCTGCCCGACTCCACCGCCCGGCTGATGAAGGAGGCCGGCGCGGCCACATCCGAGGGTTCCGGGCTGATTGTGAACGTTGCTGTCGGGTACGGCGGTAGGCGTGAGATCGCCGATGCGGTGCGGGCCCTGCTCTATGCGGAGGCCGCGAAGGGCACCGGTATCGAGGAGCTCGCCGAGTGCCTCGACTCGGAGCACATCGCAGAGCATCTCTACACGCGTGGTCAGCCCGACCCGGATCTGCTCATCCGAACCTCGGGGGAGCAGCGGCTCTCGGGCTTCCTGCTCTGGCAGAGCGCGCACTCGGAGTTCTACTTCTGCGAGGTCTTCTGGCCTGCGTTCCGCAGGGTGGACTTCCTGCGCGCGCTCCGCGCCTACGGCGCACGCAACCGACGGTTCGGCACCTGAGCCCACACCCCCTACCGCGCCCGACCCCTCGCCGTCCCCGGCAGGGGCGCGCGCGGTAACCGGGAGTTCACCCGATGAGCGGGTCGTGGGCCTTGCTCTTTTGGGGCAGCCGGGTACCGTCGTTACCGGTGGATGGTGCGTACTCCTCCACCCGGGAGGCCCCGACTCATTGAGGTCCTGGTCAGTTAAGGAACTCAGCGATACGAGGGCCGGTCCCGGCCCTCTGGGGCTGGACCCGGTCCTTGGTATTCCCGTGAGTCTAGGGCGCCCCCAGGGTGCCCAAGGGGAGAACGAGTGCCTAGTTCCTCGACCTACCGCCGCGACCTCACACCGCCCGTCGTCTCGACGGGCTCGGGTGAGCGGCGAACCTACGTGCTCGACACCAGCGTCCTGCTGGCCGACCCAGCGGCGATCACCCGGTTCGCCGAGCACGAGGTGGTCCTACCCATCGTCGTCATCACCGAGCTCGAGAGCAAGCGGTACCACCCCGACCTCGGCTACTTCGCACGCGAGGCACTGCGCAGGTTGGACGATCTCCGGGTCGCCAACGGCAGCCTCGACGCCGACGTCCCGGTCAACGAGCAGGGTGGAATGCTGCGGGTGGAGCTGAACCACAGCGATCCGTCGATTCTGCCCGCGGGTTTCCGGCACGGTGACAACGACACCCGGATCCTCACGGTCGCGCGCACGCTGCAGGCGGCGCGCGACAACGCTCCCGAGGGGGAGGATGTGGAAACGGGGGAAGTCGTGCTGGTCAGCAAGGACCTGCCGATGCGGATCAAGGCGTCCTCCATCGGCCTGGCCTCTGACGAGTACCGTGCCGAGCTCGCGATCGAGCACGGGTGGACGGGTATGGCCGAGCTCGACGTCCCCGCGCACGAGATTTCCGAGCTGTTCGAGCACGGCTCGACCGACATCGAGGCAGCACGGGATCTCCCCTGCCACACCGGACTGGTGCTGGTGTCCGAGCGCGGGAAGGCGTTGGGGCGGGTACAGCCCGACAAATCGGTGAAGGTCGTCAAGGGCGACCGCGATGTCTTCGGGCTGCACGGCCGCAGCGCCGAGCAGCGCATCGCCCTGGACCTGCTCACCGACCCCGACGTCGGCATCGTGTCCATGGGGGGCCGCGCGGGCACCGGCAAATCGGCGCTCGCCCTGTGCGCCGGACTCGAAGCGGTCCTGGAGCGCGGCCACCACCGCAAGGTCATGGTCTTCCGTCCGCTGTACGCGGTCGGCGGCCAGGACCTCGGGTACCTCCCCGGCAGCGAGAACGAGAAGATGTCGCCGTGGTCCCAGGCCGTGCACGACACGCTCTCCGCGCTGACCAGCAAGGACGTCATTGACGAGGTCGTTGACCGGGGGATGCTGGAGGTCCTCCCGCTCACCCACATCCGCGGACGGTCGCTGCACGACGCGTTCGTGATCGTCGACGAGGCCCAGTCTCTGGAGCGCGGCGTGCTGCTCACAGTGCTGTCGCGCCTGGGCACGAACTCGCGCGTGGTGCTCACGCACGACGTCGCCCAGCGCGACAACCTCCGCGTCGGCCGGCACGACGGAGTGGCGGCCGTGATCGAGAAGCTCAAGGGACACCCGCTCTTCTCGCACGTCACGCTCACCCGATCGGAGCGCTCACCCGTCGCGGCACTCGTCACCGAGATGCTCGAAGGCTGATCCGGCACCCCCTCCCGCCGGTCGTGCGAAGCGCGTTCCCTCCCGAGCGCACCAGGGAGCACGATGGCCGCGACCGGCGGTGGGGGTGTTCACACCGGCGTTGTCCCGAGTTCGAAAGAGGGATGTGGGCGCACGATAGAAAGCCCTGGGCGAGCATCCCCCTCCGGACGAGGAGAAGACCCCCATGCGAGTGCCCCCTTCACCCCGCGACGGTCTGTCGCGCCGTTCCCTGTTCCGCCTGGGCGCCGCGGGCGCCGGGGCCACCATTCTGGGCGCCGGCGGGTCCGGGCCCGCTCTGGCCCAGGGCAGAAACCGCCCGGTTCTCACACACGGCATCCAGCTTGGCGATCCCCGCACCGACGGGGCCGTGGTCTGGACGCGGGCCGACCGGGCCTCGCGGATGATCGTCGAGGTCAGTGACCGCCCGGACTTCCGCGACTCGCGCACGGTCCGCGGCCCGCAGCTCACGCCGAACAACGACGGCACGGGCCGGGTCCGCGTCACCGGGCTCGACCCGGGCCAGGAGGTGCACCTGCGGGTGCACGCCGAACGCGGCAAGCACACCAGCGAGGTCCTCGAAGGCGGCTTCCGCACGGCCGGCGGACCGGACGATGACACGATCCGGTTCGTGTTCTCCGGCGACGTCGCCGGCCAGGGCTGGGGGATCAACCCCGAGATCGGCGGGATGCCGGTCTTCAACGCGATGGCCGACCGCGAGCCCGACTTCTTCGTGCACAGCGGCGACGTCTGCTACTCGGACGTCCCGTTGGAGGAGAACGTCACACTGCCCGATGGCCGGGTGTGGAAGAACGTGCTGACGGACGAGAAGGCGGCGGTCGCCCAGACGCTGGGGGAGTTCCGCGGGCAGTTCGCCTACAACCTGCTGGACGACGCGCTGCGCGGGTTCGCCGCCCGGGTGCCGCAGATCGTGCAGTGGGACGACCACGAGGTGGTCAACAACTGGTACCCGGGCCAGGTCCTGGACGATGACCGCTACACCGAGACCGACATCGATGTCCTCGCCAAGCGGGCGCACCGGGCGTTCCACGAGTGGACGCCCATTGTCCCCGCCGAGGCCGTCGACGGCCGGATCTACCGCAAGCTCTCCTACGGCCCCGACCTGGACATCTTCGTCATCGACATGCGGCCCTACCGGGATCCCAACTCGCCCGGCGACGCCCCCTTCGAGCGTGTCCTCGGCGAGACCCAGGCGCGCTGGCTGGTGAACCAGGTGTCGGCGTCCAGCGCGACCTGGAAGGTGATCGCCTCCGACATGCCGCTGGGGCTGGTGGTCTCCGACGCCGACGACAACATCGAGGCGGTCGCCAACGGAGAGCCGGGCGAGCCGCTCAGCCGCGAGGCAGAGATCGACGGGGTCCTGCACGACCTGCACCGGCGCGGCGCGCGCGACGTCGTCTGGGTGACGGCCGATGTGCACTACACCGCCGCGCACCGCTACTCCCCGGAGCGCGCGAGCAGTCGCGAGTTCACCCCGTTCTGGGAGTTCGTCTCCGGCCCTCTGCACGCGGGCGCGTTCGGCCCGAACGAGCTCGACCCCACCTTCGGGCCCGAGGTGGTCTTCGAGAACAGCCCGCCTGAAGCCAACACGTCGCCGCTCGACGGCTTCCAGCACTTCGGCGAGGTCGAGATCGACCGGCGGAGCAAGGAGCTCACCGTCCACCTGCGCGACGCCAACGGCGACTCACTGTGGTCGCGCACGCTGACCCCGGAAGGCCGAGAGTAGGTAGTGCTGTTTGGTTCTCGGGCGCCTGGAAGCCGGGAACCTTCGGGCACCTCCGGTGTGGCGCCCCGGTCGGCTTCGCCACTCGCGGACGCCCCACCTCCGGACCCTCAGAACCCCGGCGGCGCCCGACCTGGATATCCCGGAAAAGCCCACAGTGTCCGTTGCGACGGGGAATCCCCGGGTACATTACGTTCGCCACACGTTCTTTTTTTGGTGACATTGCGTACAGACCAGCAGGTCAAGTACAAGTAACCTGAGTGCCAAGCGTGATGTGACTCACGTCACGAACGAAATGGTGTTACTGGCTTGTGATGGTGCGGCAGTGTGGGACCGTTCCAGAAGGAGCCCCCGGGGCGCGTGCGGTGGATATCGACCCCTGACTCCCGTTATCCCGCACGCGTGACTCTCCAGCGACGAGAGCGGACTCTGCCGCTCCCTGCCAGATTCGTCGCTCAATCCCGAGAAATCACCCGTGAACCCGGGGCTCAGGTCGCTCGTGTGCCATTTGGCGCGCGACTGACGAAAGGGCGTTTGTTTGCTACTCAACCGGATCTCGCTGCGGGTCGCCACAGCGGTCGGTTCGGCGGCGATGGTCGCCGGTGCGACGTTCGCCGTGTCCGCCTTCGCCGACAGCGGCATGGACCCCGAGCAAGCGGCGTCGGCAGCGACGCCCGGCAACGAGGCCGAGTCCGACGAGGACTTCTTCGCCGAGGCCGAGACTCTTACCAAGGACGAGCTCAAGGAGCTTCGCGAGCAGCGCGACCAGGCCAACGCCGCGGCCGGATCCGCTGCGCAGAGCACGACCGAGGAGGAAGAAGAGGAAGAGGAGGAGGAAGAGGAGAGCTCGGGCGACGGATCCGACATCCCCACGGGGGATCCCAAGGCCACCGCCCAGGCGCTGCTTGGGGACTACGGGTGGAGCGGCGAGTTCGACTGCCTCGAACCGCTCTGGGAGAAGGAGAGCGGGTGGGACCCCTCAGCCGAGAACCCCAGCTCCGGGGCCTACGGGATCCCGCAGGCGCTACCCGGAAGCAAGATGGCCACTGAGGGCTCTGACTGGCAGACCAACCCCACCACCCAGATCAAGTGGGGGCTGGGCTACATCGAGGACCGGTACGGCTCTCCCTGCGAGGCATGGAGCCACTCGCAGGCCAACGGCTGGTACTGACTCCTCCCAGACCGTCCGGAACGGGGCGGGTCCGCGACCGCGGACCCGCCCCGTTCATCGCATGTCCGGGTTCGTCCCGCACGCCGGGGGCGCGCCACCCGCTCCCACAGCCGTGCTACGGGCGCAGTGAGCGGTTCACGTGCTCGATGACGTCCTGGTACTCGGTTTCCTGGCCCTCGGGCAGGTCCCACCGCAGCCAGACCGCCGTATCGTCCCAGTCGCTCTCGACGTGGACCTGGTGCCGCACGGAGTACCGGTTCGGGTGGTCCCGATCATCGTTCGTGTAGCGGAACACCCAGGTCGCCGCCTTCCAACGGTCGGGAAGGTAGTCCTGCTGGGTCCGTTGCAGGTCCTCCATCTCGTAGCCGTCCCAGTCGGTGGTCTCCCATTCGCCCTCGGACTTCTCCTCGATCTCAGTCCTGGGATTGGTCCGTTCGGGTTCGTAACTGTCGACGACGAACGAGATCTCCTCGCGGGAATCGGGATGCGAGGCGGTGGCGCGCCCGTCGTCGTCCTCGCTGACGTCCCAGTCCACCGGGTACTCGAAGCTGTAGTCACCGGAGCCGTACAACTGGTACTCGCTGGTCTCCGGCCGGGTGGCCGCCCACGCCGCTGAGGCCACGCCCAGCACCAGCGCGGCAGCGATGGCCCCCGCCACCATGTAGACCTTGCGCTTATTGTTCCCGCCCGCCGCCGCGGAGCCGGACGGCGGCCCATTGGGGTCGACTGGCCCGTTCGGCCCGGGTTGCCCGGCGTGCGGCGGGTACTGCTGGGGTGGCGGTTGTTGTCCGGGCGGGTACTGCTGGGGCGGTGGTTGGTGTCCGGGCGGGTACTGCGTGGGCGGGGGCATCCCGGCTGTGGGGGCAAGGGAGGGGTTCGTCCCCGAGGGCGGGCCCATGGCCTGGGTCGGCATTGACGCTGTGAGTAGTTGCGCGGCCTGCGGCGCCGCGAGCCGGCGCGCGGGGTCGCGATCGAGCATGCCCATGAGGAGCGGTGTGAGAGGGCCGGCGCGCTGCGGCGGCGGGATGGGCGCCGACAGGACGGCCGAGATCGACGCCGTCACGGTCTCGCGCTTGAACGGCGATTGGCCCTCGGTTGCGGCGAAGAGCGTCACACCCAGGCTCCATATGTCGGAGGGTGCGTCCGAGCTCTCCTGCTGCAACCGCTCCGGGGCCATGTACTCCGGGGAGCCGATGAGTGCGCCGGTGCGGGTGATGGTGGTCTCGCCGTCGATGGTGGCGATGCCGAAGTCGGTCAGGATCACCCGCTCGTTGTCGGTGAGCATGACGTTGCCGGGCTTGATGTCGCGGTGGATGACCCCCTTGGAGTGCGCCAGCAGCAGCGAGTCGAGCAGGGCCTTCGCGATGGTGGCGACCCGCTCGGGCGGCAACGGACCGGACTCCTTCAGCATCTTGTCCAGCGGCTTGCCGTCGACCAGCTCCATCACGATCCACGGGTGGTCCTCGAAGTCGAGGACGTCGTGGATGGTGATGATCGACGGGTGGCTGAGCTTGGCCGCGGACCGCGCCTCGCGCCGGGTGCGGAAGTGCATCTCCCTGCGCTCGTCGGGGGTGAGCTCCTCCGGGAGGAGGACCTCCTTGATCGCGACCTCGCGTTCCAGCTCGGGGTCCCACGCCTGCCACACGACGCCCATTCCGCCGCGACCGAGCTGACGCTGGATCTGGTAGCGGCCGGCCACGACCCGGGTGTCCGATCCGGAGGTCATTGCGCGTTGCCTTTCACGGTGGGGGTAGGGCGGGCGCCACCGACATCTGCGGCGACCTCACCACAGTGAGCCTACGAGAGTCGTCAGAAGGTTACTAACTATCGTGACCGGGAGAGGAAAGCGGTAGTGGCCGGGCCCGGACAGGGACCCAACACGTCGTGGCCGGCACCCGGTGGGTGCCGGCCACGTCCCGCGCGTTCCCGCCTACTGCGAGTTGGTCATCCGCAGGACGTCCAGAGCCTCGTCGAGCTGGGCTTCGGTGAGCTTGCCGGTGGAGACGTAGCCCCGGTCCAGGACGACCTGGCGGATGGTCCGGCGCTCGGCCAGGGCCTGCTTGGCGACCTTGGCGGCTTCCTCGTAGCCAATGTAACGATTCAGTGGCGTAACGATGGACGGCGAGCCCTCCGCGTACTCCGTGCAGCGCTCCTCGTTGGCCTCGATACCGGCGACGCACCGGTCGGCGAAGACCCGCGCGACATTGCTGAGCAGCCGGATCGACTCCAGTGTGTTGCGGGCGATCATCGGGAGCTGCACGTTGAGCTCGAAATTGCCCGACGCACCGCCGAAGGCGACCGCCGCGTCGTTCCCCACCACCTGGGAGGACACCTGAAGCATGGTCTCGCACAGCACCGGGTTCACCTTGCCGGGCATGATCGAGGAGCCGGGCTGCAGGTCGGGCAGCATGATCTCGGTCAGGCCGGTGCGCGGTCCGGACCCCATCCACCGGATGTCGTTGGCGATCTTGGCGAACCCGACCGCGATGGTCCGCAGCTGGCCCGACAGCTCGACCAGGCCGTCGCGTGCGCCCTGCGCCTCGAAGTGGTCGCGCGCCTCGGTCAGCGGAAGTCCGGTGGCCCGCGCGATCTCGGCGATGACCCGCGCGGCGAAGCCCTCGGGCGTGTTGATGCCGGTACCGACGGCGGTCCCGCCCAGCGGCAGCTCGGCGACGCGCGGCAGTGCCGACTCCACCCGTTCCACGCCGTGGCGCACCTGGGCCGCGTAGCCCGCGAACTCCTGGCCCAGTGTGACCGGGGTGGCGTCCATCAGGTGGGTGCGCCCGCTCTTGACGACGGTCGCGAACTCCTCCGACTTGCGGGTGAGCTGCTCCTCAAGATGCCGCAGCGCCGGGACCAGGTCGTTCACGACCGCCGAGGTCGCGGCGATGTGGATCGAGGACGGGAAGACGTCGTTGGACGACTGCGAAGCGTTGACGTGGTCGTTGGGGTGCACGTCCGCGCCGGAGCGCTCGGTGGCCAGGGTCGCGACGACCTCATTGGCGTTCATGTTGCTCGACGTGCCCGAACCGGTCTGGAAGACGTCGATCGGGAACTCGGCGTTCCACCGGCCCTCGGCGACCTCCGCGGCCGCTTCGCGAACGGCGGTGGCGAGGTTGTCCGGGATCACTCCCAGCTCGCCGTTGACCTTCGCGGCAGCGGCCTTGATGTGCCCGAGAGCGGCGACGTGCGCGTCCTCCAGGCCCTGGCCCGAGATCGGGAAATTCTCCACGGCGCGCTGTGTCTGCGCCCGCCATTTGGCGTCGGCGGGTACCCGCACCTCACCCATCGAGTCGTGCTCGACGCGGAATTCACTCATCGAAGAAAGACACCTCCAGCAAAATGTGGGACCAAGCCTGCCAGACCCCTGATCGGGGAGCGCACGCGGCCATGCCGCTCGGCTAGCCGAGTTCCTTCCGCTGGCGGCGCCACGGCAGCCAGGCGCGCCGCCGCTTGGGGGCCCGTACACGAAGCGAGCCGAACAGCGAGAACCCCCGGAACTCCAGGACCGGCGCGTTCTCCCGTTGGGGACGGCGCACCGTCGCGCGGCGCCCGCCGAGGAACGACCAGCCGCGTACCCGGACCTCCACGCCTTCGGGGACCTCGACGTTGATCCGTCCGAACACAGCGGAGGCGTACACGGTGGTGTGCTCGCGGACCAGCAGGGCGGTGCGCAGGTCGAGTTCGGCGGTGCCGAAGGCGGCGATCACCGGTAGCGCGTCGGGCACCACCCACCGGCCGCCGCGGGCGTCGTTGCTGAACAACGCCGTCACCGGCTCCCTGCGCAACTGGATCGGCTGGGCGGCCGCGGGCAGCAGGTCCTCGGTGACGGGGGGCAGTTCGCCCAGTGTGCGGGCGCTGTAGACGCGGTTCGCGCGCTCCTCGAACTCGGCGAGGTCCAACCGGCCGTCCTCGACCGCGGACCGCAGCGCGTCGATGACGCGTTCCCGATCAACGTTGCCGGCCCGGAACCGGGCCGGCGAGACACCCTCGTTCACGGGGCCACGTTATCGGTGTTCCAGGCACTTTCCGACCCGACGGGCACGGGACCGGGCACGACGCGGCGGTCGCCCTGGCGCGCGCCGCGCCCGGCCCTGTGCCGGAGAAAATTTGGTGGAGAAACGCCCGGGACCCCCATAGCGTGAACGCATGACCTCGTCCCGGATCGAAGAGAGCAGTGACGACGTGGCCGAGGGAGATCCCCCGGCGATCGTGCTGCGGTCGGTGGTGAAGCGTTTCGGGTCCATAGCGGCGGTCGACGGGCTCGATCTCGATGTCCCGTCCGGGATCGTGCTCGGCTTGCTCGGCCCGAACGGCGCGGGCAAGTCCACCATGATGCGGATGCTCACCGCGCAGACCCGCGCCGACTCCGGCCAGATCACGGTGCTTGGCCATCGTGTGCCGCGCGAGTCCAAACGCGCCCGCGCCGCGATGGGAGTCGTCCCGCAGCACGACAACCTCGATGAGGAGCTCACCGTCGCCGAGAACCTGGAGGTGTTCTGCCACCTCTACCGGGTTCCCCGGCGCGAGCGCGCCGAGGCGGTCAACCGCGGCCTACGCATCGCCCACCTGGAGGACCGGCGCACCACCCGGGCCGACAAGCTGTCCGGTGGGATGCGCCGCCGGCTGCTCATCGCGCGGGCCCTGGTGCACCAGCCCCGGATGGTGCTGCTGGACGAGCCCACCGTGGGGCTCGACCCCCAGGTCCGCCAGGAGCTGTGGAGCCTCGTCACCGACCTGCGCGACCACGGCGTCACGGTGCTGATGTCCACGCACTACATCGAGGAGGCCGAACGCCTCGCCGACGTTGCCGCGCTCATGGCCAACGGCAGGGTCGTGACCACCGGAGCGCCCGGCGACCTCATCGCCGATTACGCCGGCAAGACCGTCGAGGAGTTCCCTATTGGCCCCGGCGGGCCAGCAGAGGTCGAGCGCGTTGCGCAGGCGGCCGGGATGGTCACCCGCCGCACCGGCGCGAGCCTGGCCGTGCTGCGCGCCGAGGAGCTGCCCGGCGACCTACGCGAGACCTTGGGCCACGGCAACGTCCGCCCCAGCAACCTTGAGGACGTCTTCGTGACCCTCACCGGGGAGAGAGTCGAATGACCACGCAGACCACCGCCCGCGCCACGCAGTCGCCGCCCGGGCGGTTCGAGTTCGCCCCGGTGGCCGGGGTCCTCGCCCGCGAATGGGCGCTGTATCGCCGGAGCTGGAAACCCACCACGTTCGCGGCGGTCGCCGAGCCCGTGATCATGCTGCTCGCGTTCGGCGTCGGCCTTGGGTCCCTGGTGGGCGCCATCGGCGGGCACGACTACATTCATTTCCTCGGCACCGGCATCGTGGCCATGTCGGTGCTGTTCACCTCGATGTTCCCGGGGCTCATCGACACCTACGTCCGCCGGGTCTTCCAGCACACCTACGAAGGCATGCTGGCCGCTCCGGTCGACGTTCGGGAGCTGGTCACCGGCGAGGCGAGCTGGATCGCCGTCAAGGCCGGCGTCTACGGCTGCGCGCCGCTGGTCGTGGCGATCGGCTTCGGGCTGCCGCCGCAACCGGCGATGCTGCTCGTGCCGATTGTGGCGTTCACCACGGGATTCGGCTTCGCGCTGACGGGCATCTGGATGTCGGCGGTGGTGCCGTCGATCAAGACGATGGACTACATCATCTCCGGGGTCATCACACCGCTGTTCCTGATCGCCGGAACGTTCTTCCCGGTCGACACGCTCCCGGCGTGGGCCCAGGTGGCGGCGAAGATCAATCCGCTCTACCACTGCGTCGAGCTGGTCCGCGGCACCGCGTTCGGCCTCGACCCGCTGGCCGGAATCGGGCACTTCGCCGCGATCCTGGCGTTCGTCGCCATCGTGTGGTGCCTGGCCGTCCTGCAGATGCGGCGCCGGCTGATCAACTGACAAGCGGGGCGACGGGGCCCACGGGCGGTGGGGCCTACCCGAGAGGTGCGGCAATGGGGCCCCTCCGAGCGCAGCGAGAGGTGCCAGCTTGCCGCTGAGCATAGCTGCGGCGGCAAGCTGGCTCGCTCGCAGTGCTCGCTTCGCCCCATTGCCGCATCCTTGCGGGCCCTCATTGCCGCCCGCAAGGATGCGGGTATCCGCCGGACGCTAGCCGCCGGTGGGAGCCCAGCGGGCCTGGAGGGACGCGTTGTCGCCGTCGAGGCTCATCGAGCCGCCGACTCCGCCGTACTGGTCGGCGCCTTCCGTGCCCGAGTCCTCGGCGATCGCACGAGCGTCGAGGTAGAAGCCCACAGTGGCGCCCTCCATGTCCTGCATGGTCTGCTGGTACACCTCGTCGTCGGCGAGCTTTCCGGTTCCGGTGCTGCCGTAGGAGACGACAGCGGTGTCGCCGTCGCTGTCGACGCCCGGGGACGAGCCGTAGCTGCCCTCGCTCATCTGCGTGACCAGGTCCTCCAGGATGGCCTCGTCGGCGCCGGTGGCCCGGTATTGGTATGACGGGTCCGCGCTGAAGGACTCGCCGCCGAGCATCCCGTCGAAGTCGGTGATCCCGAACGCGGTCTGAGTCCCGAGCAGGTCGGCGAAGCCCTCGGGCGGCGCGGCCCCGAGCTCCTCCATCCCGTCGGTGAGGCCGCCCTCGTCGAACGCCTCGGGGTCGGCCTCGTAGGCCTGCGTCACCCACTGCTCGAGGTTGTTGCCACCCGCGGCCATTACGGTGTCGTCGGGCAGTTCACCGAGGACGCCGATCCCGGGGTCGTCCACCTCGTAGTCGGACATGGACACGCCGTCGACCGTGACCTCGAACATGTCGCCGCGCAGCTCGACGTAGTCGGACTCGATCTTCAGGGCCATGGCCATGCGGCCGCTGGCCTCCTCGAACCCGGTGCCGGGGGTGAGCGAGGGGCCCCCGAACGGGTCGCTCGGGTCGCTGTAGGGGTCGCCGGGATCGCTGAACGGGTCGCTCGGGTCGCTGTACGGGTCGTCGAAGGGATCGGTGCTGGGAGGGCTGCTTCCGCTTTCGTCTTCGGCCAGATCGGAGAAGCCGTCGAGGTCGAGCCACGCAGCGGCGAGGCTGTCGCTGCCCACCGAGTCCATGTCGCTGGTGAAGGTGTCCTCGTCGGCCAGCGAGCCGTCCTCCAGCAGCGCGGCGTGCTCGTCGAGCGCCGCACTGGTGTTGGAGAGGACGGCGAAGTCCTCGTAGAAGTCGTAATGGAACTCCTCGAACTCGCTTGAGAGGTCGCTGAGGGCGGCGTCGGCGGCCTCCTCGTCCTCCACGGCCAGCGTGACCGCGAACGCCATGCCGGACTCGTCGGCCGCCGCCTCCTCGTCCTCGGCGGGCCACGCGGCGGCCCCGAACCGCTGGCCGAACCACGGTTCGATGTCGTCCTCGTAGTTGAGGCCGGTGTCCTCGAGGAAACCGTCGTCGAAGATCGGCTCGGCCGGGTCAGCCTCGGGGTCGACCTCGTCCTTCAGCTCGTCCGGAAGCTTATTGACGAACTGCGCGTAGTTGGCGAGCTGCCCGCCCGAGGGCTTCAGGTCCAGCTTGGCGAACATCACCGACGAAGCCGGCATGGCCGTCTCGGGCTGGGGCCCACCGAACAGGTCGTCCATGGCGTAGTTGGCGGCCCAGACCGTCGACGCCATGAGCGCGACGCCTACCACACCGGCGACTGGGATCAGCCAGGTCCGGCGCTTGCGCGGCGCGCCGTACTGCGGCTGCGCGTAGGCCATCCCCTGCGGTGGCGGCCCGCCGGGCTGCTGGCCCGGGGGCATCCAGGGTGGCTGGTTCGGGGGATCGGGGTAGGACATCGGACCTCCGGGGGAACACGTGTACCGGTCCGAAGGTACCAAGCCGCACATCCCTGATTTCGCAGGTCCGAATAAGCGTGACCGGACCTGTGCCTCCGGTTGCGGTATTCTGTTACTTTTCCGGTACGCCGGAATGGGCTCAGCGCGCCGCCTCGAAGTCGATCCCGCTGTAGGTCGCGAGCTTGGTCAGCCGGTGCTCGCTGTGCATCATTCGGACCGTGCCGCTACGGCCCCGCATGACCAGCGAATCCGTCATAGCCCGGCCTTCCTCGTAGCGAACACCGCCAAGCAGTTCGCCGTCGGTGATTCCCGTGGCGGCGAAGAACACGTCGTCCGACGACACCAGGTCCGTTGTGGTCAGTACCTGGTCGACGTCGTAGCCGGCCTCCGCCGCCTTGCGCCGCTCCTCGTCGTCGGTTGGCCACAACCGGCCCTGGATCACCCCGCCCAGGCATCTCATGGCGCAGGCGCTGATGATGCCCTCAGGGGTCCCACCGATCCCCAGCAGCAGGTCAACACCGGTGCCGGGGCGGGCCGCCATGATCGCCCCGGCGACGTCGCCATCGGTGATGAACTTGATCCGCGCGCCGGCCTGGCGCACCTCGTGCACGATGTGCTCGTGGCGCGGCCGGTCCAGGATCACCACCGTGACGTCCTGCGCGGTGCCGCCCTTGGCGCGCGCCACCGCGTTGATGTTGTCCGCGATCGGGGCGGTGATATCCACCACGTCCGCCGCGGCGGCCCCCGCGGCCAGCTTGTCCATGTAGAACACCGCGGAGGGGTCGAACATGGAACCGCGCGGGCTCATGGCGATGACCGAGATCGCGTTCGGCATCCCCTTGGCGGTCAGCCGGGTGCCGTCGATGGGGTCGACGGCCACGTCCCAGTGCGAGCCGCCGCCGTCGCCGACCCGCTCGCCGTTGTAGAGCATCGGGGCGTCGTCCTTCTCGCCCTCACCGATGACCACGGTTCCGGTCATCGTCACGGTGCTGATGAGGTGCCGCATGCCGCGCACAGCGGCGGCGTCGGCCCGGTTCTTGTCGCCTTTGCCGACCCAGCGGCCCGCCGCGAGCGCAGCGGCCTCGGTCACCCGGACCAGCTCCAGAGCCAGGTTGCGGTCGGGGGCCTCGAAGGAATGCTCTGCGGCAGGGACGCTTGACGTGGTCATGAAAGGCATCTCCAAGATGGCTTCGTACCTGGTCGAAAGGACACGCCGATCCCTGGGCCCGGTCCGCCGGGCATGGGCGGTGGTGTGGCTCCTAGGGTAATCGCCTGACGTAGCCTCGACCTAGGCAGCCCGGCGGCATGCCACGTGGAGGGACGGATGCTGAGGTGACAGTGGAGAAGGTGCAGAAACCGGCGCGGATCTCGCACCGCGGGGCGGCCACGCGCAGTGCGCTCCTCAGCGCGGCGGCGCACGTGTTCCGCACGGTCGGGTTCGCCAGAGCCGGCGTCAGCGAGGTCGTCGCTGAGGCGGGTGCCAGCGTCGGTAGCCTCTACCACCACTTCACCGGAAAGGCCGACCTGTACCTGGCGTTGTACGAGGAGTTCCAGCAGCGCCAGCAGGACCGCACCCATACGGCGGTTGCCGACGCCCGCGCCGGCGGCGAGAGCGACCCGACCAGGTTGATGAACGTGGCCGCACGGGCCTACCTCGACGGGTGCATCGAGGAGCGCGATACCACCCGGCTGTTCTTCGGCGGCGATGGTCCGCCCGGCTTCGACTCCCAACTGCGGGCCCGGTTGCGCGAGTGGACCAACCGCAACGTCGCCCTGTTCCGCAAGGCCGACGAGCCCGTCGACGAGGCTCTGCTGATGGTGGTGAGTGGCTCGATGCTGCTCGCCGTGACCGAAGTAGTGCGGCGCGACATCGACGACGCCCGGCAGTTGGCCGACGACATCACGGCACTGCTGGGGCAGTTGCAGCCCCGCCACGGCCGCCACGGCGCCGCGGAGCCACCCCGGGAGCGATGACCGGCGAGACTGCGGCAAGCTGGAACCATCATGAGCAACTACAGCCGCGCCGATGCCACGTTTGGTGCCTACGCCGCCGCTCTTGGCCTCCTCGTCGCCGTCCTTCTTGTAATGGCGTTCGTGGTCTCGGCCCGAAACGAAGAGCACATCCCCCGCGTCGACTACGGCTCCGACGCGCAGGAGCTCTCCCGGACCGCGGAGTACACCGTCCTCGTGCCCGAGGACCTGCCGGAGGGGTGGGTTCCCACCAGCAGTCGGCTCGACGCCGAGGACGGTCAGGAGAGCGGTGGCGCCGCGCCCGCCGCCTGGACCCTGGGTTTCGCCACCCCGGAGGATATGCACGCCCGGGTGAGCATGAGTGACGCTGAGCCCGAGCGGTTCGTCGCGCGGACCACGGAGCACGGCGATCCCGACGGCGAGTCCGAGATCGGCGACGCGACTTGGGAGCGTTACCTGAACGAGGGGGAAGAGCAGCGCTCACTGGTCCGGGCGGACGAGGGCGGCGCCACGGTAGTCGTCACCGGCAGCGCGGACTACAAGGAGCTGGAGACCCTCGCCGGGTCGCTGCGGCCGCGCGAGTGACACGCGTGCGTACACGTACGGGCGGCCCAACGGGCCGCCCGCCGTAGTGCGCTCAGTGGTTGACCGGTTCGATCCGGAGGTCCTTGCGGAGCTCCTTGGGCAGCGAGAACGTCAGGTTCTCCTCGGCCGTCTCGACATCCTCGACGTCGCCGAACCCGTGCTCGGCGAGCCGGTCCAGCAGTTCCTGCACGAGCAGGTCGGGAACCGAGGCCCCGCTGGTGACGCCAACCGTCTCGACGCCCGCCAGCCAGGACTCCTCCATCAGGGAAGCGTCGTCGATCAGGTGCGCGGCGGTCGCGCCGGCGTCCAGGGCGACCTCGACCAGCCGCACCGAGTTGGAGGAGTTGTCCGAGCCGACCACCAGTACGAGGTCGCACTGCGCGGACATCTCCTTGACCGCGTCCTGGCGGTTGGAGGTGGCGTAGCAGATGTCGTCGCTCGGCGGGTCGAGCAGGTTCGGGAACCGCTCGCGCAGGGCGTCGACCGTCTGGTTGGTCTCGTCGACGGACAGGGTGGTCTGGGAGAGCCAGGAGACGTTGTCGGGATTGCGCACCTCGACCTTGTCGACCTCGTCGGGGCTCTCGACCACCTGGATGTGCTCCGGAGCCTCGCCGCTGGTCCCCTCGACCTCCTCGTGGCCGGTGTGGCCGATCAGGATGATGTCGCGGTCCTGGTCGGCGAAGCGCTTGGCTTCTTTGTGCACCTTGGTGACGAGGGGGCAGGTGGCGTCGATCGTCTTGAGCTGGCGGCGACTGGCCTCCTCGTGGACCATCGGGGAGACGCCGTGTGCGGAGAAGACAACAATGGCGCCCTCGGGCACCTCGGTGGTCTCCTCGACGAAGATGGCGCCGCGCTCCTCCATGCGCCGCACGACGTGCGTGTTGTGCACGATCTGCTTGCGGACGTAGATTGGGGCGCCATACTGCTCTAGTGCCTTCTCGACCGTGATGACAGCGCGGTCCACCCCGGCGCAGTAGCCACGGGGCTTGGCGAGCAGGACACGGCGGCGATTCGTCGCAGTCATACCCCCATCCTACGGGCCGTGTGCGGCTGGCCGGTTGCCCGTGCGCGTGGCCGCAACCCATGCGGGGTGCGCACCGGACTCGGATGGTCGGTGTGTCCAGGTGGGCGGGTTCGGCCGGCGCCTTGACCGCAGCGTCGCGAAATCGTTCACATTAACCGCACGGCAGTCAAGCCGTGCTCCCCTATTCTGGTTGAACTGCGTAACCGAATAGCGTCAGCGCGGCACGTGTACGTCAGACTGTCCACCCTCCCTTAGGGAAGGGTGTCCCGGGGGCGCACACCGCCAGGCACCCCCGCCAACATCATCAGGAGCCTCCAGTCCAATGTCGAATCCGTCCATCGCCAGCAAACTGATGACCCTGGTCAAGGGCGTCATCGGGCCCAAGAAGCCCGCCACCGTCACATCGTCGGCATCCGCAACGGCCGAGGACACCCCCACCGAGGCGGAGCAGCAGCCGGAGGAGGCGAAGGCAGCCACGACCACGGAGAAGCCCGCCGACGCGACCACCGGCGAGGCCGAATCCGATGGTGCCGCGGACTCCGCCGAGAGCACCGATTCGCTCGACACCGAGGAGAAGTCCACCATCGCCGAGGAACTGGCGGTGGCCGAGGCCAACACCCAGGTGGCCAGCGACGAGGTGTTCGACCAGGTCCGCCAGAGCACGGCCCCGAGCGCCGAGGACCTGGCCGTTCCCGGCTACGACGACCTGACCCTTCCCTCCATTCGCGCGCGGCTGCGCAAGCTCACCATGGAGCAGGTCCGCGAGCTTCGCGCGTACGAGGTCGCCAACCAGGGGCGCCAGGAGTTCATCCGGATGTATGACAACCGGATCGCCAAGCTGCAGAGCGAAGACCAGTAGGGTTCTCCGCTCGCCCGGTAGCGCACATCGGCCGCGCACCGGGGCGCACCGGCGCGCGGCCGCCGGTCCGCCACCACGCGCGCCCGCCAACCGGGCATCGAAAACCGCCGCACACTGGCTCGTACCCGGTGCACCGGCGCCGCCGACCCGCTTCGGCGCGTCGGCGGCGCTCTAGTGCGCTCAGGTCCGTTTCCAGTTCTTGAGGCTGTCGATCGCGACCGCCAGGACGATGACGGACCCCTTGATGATGAGTTGGTAGAAGAACGGGACGTTCATCAGCAGCAGACCGTTGCTCAGCACCCCGATGATCATCGCGCCGATCAGGGTCCGCTGCACCGTCCCGACCCCGCCCATCAGGCTGGTGCCGCCCAGCACCACGGCGGCGATCGCGTCGAGCTCGTAGGTCTCACCGGCGGTGGGCTGGCCGGACATGACCCGCGCGGAGAAGATCACGCCGGCCAGGCCGGCGCACGCGCCGCCGATGACGTAGACCCGCACCAGCGTCCACCGCACCTTGATCCCGGCCAACCGGGCAGCCTCGGGGTTCCCGCCGATGGCGTAGACCTCGGTGCCGAACCGGGTGTAGCGCAGCACGAACCACAGAGTGGCGCAGACCAGCAGCATCAGGATCACCGGCACCGGGACGCCGGCGAAGAAGCCGTCTCCCATCAGCCGGAAGCCCAGGTCGTCCGCGACCAGCGGCTGGCCGTCGGTGAGGAGGTAGGCGGTGCCCCGCAGGTAGGTCAGGCCGCCGAGTGTGACGATGAACGCCGGCAGCGCGAGATAGGCGACCAGGGCACCGTTCAGCAGCCCGAACAGCGCTCCGACAAGAATGCCGCCGAGTACGCACACCGCGGCGGGCATTCCGCTGGTCCACAGCAGCACCGAGACGATGCCGCACACCGCCACGTTGGAGCCGACCGAAAGGTCGATGCCGCGGGTGAGGATGACCAGGGTCATGCCCGCGGCCAGAATCGCGTTGATCGAGGTCGCCCGGGCGATGTTGAACGCGTTGTCGATGGTGAGGAAGTTCGGCGCGAGCACCGCCATGAGCACGATCATCAGCGTGAGCACGCCGAGGATGCCGTAGCGGTCCCACAGGTGGGCGAAGCCGGGCCGGCCCGCCTGCGGCTGGCCGGCGCCGGCGGCCGCGGGCGCGGTCGCCGTTGTGCTGGCACGACTGTTCTCGGTCATTGGGGGTCCTTCGTTGGTCGGTGGAGGCCGCGTTCTGGGGGGATCCCGGTTGGGGCAGGCGATGGGGCGCTGTCCCGCTGCGCGGCGCCCCAGCGCCGCTCTCGCCGCGTTCTGGCCGGCCGCAGGGGAAGCCGCCCCGGCTCCCCCTGCGGCCGCGCGCGAGCGGCAGCGGTCCTGAGCGCGGCGCCTCGTGCGCCAGCGGCGCTCGCTGCGGACGAATCCATCACGGCCGCCCTAATGGGTCCCGCTGGCCACGCCGGTCGCGTGGAGCATGACCGACTCCTCGGTCGCCTCGTCGCGGCCGAGCTCACCGGCGATGACCCCATTGCGCATGACGATGATCCGGTCGCTGACACCGAGGACCTCGGGCAGGTCGGAGGAGACGACCAGCACGGCAACCCCCTCATGGGCCAGGCCGTCGATGATCTTGTAGATCTCGTGCTTCGCGCCGACGTCGACGCCGCGTGTCGGCTCGTCCAGCAGCAGCACCCGGGGCCTGATCGCCAGCCACCGGCCCAGCACCACCTTCTGCTGGTTGCCGCCGGAAAGGTGCCGCACGCGCTGCAGTGCCGAGGAGCAGCGCACCCGAAGCGCCTCGACCTGCTCGTTGACGCGGTGGGCGATGCGGGTCCGCCGCAGCACACCGAAGTCGCTGACCTCGCCGAGCCCGGTGACGACGACGTTGTCGCGGACCGTCATGTCCAGGAACAGCGCCTGTTCCTTGCGGCTCTCCGGGACCAGCCCGATGCCGTTGCTGATTCCGTCGCGCGGGCTGCGCAGCCGGACCGGTTGGCCGGCGAGCCGGATCTCGCCGGTCTTGGCGCGCTCGGCGCCGAACAGCAGGCGCGCCACTTCGGTGCGCCCCGCCCCGATGAGCCCGGCCAGCCCGACGACCTCGCCGGCACGCAGGTGCAGGTCGACCGGGCCCACGCCCGCACCGTCACTGACCCCGCGCGCCTCCAGCGCGACCTCACCCGGCACGTGCCGGGTGCGCGCGTACAGGTCGGTGAGCTCGCGGCCCACCATGCGGGAGACGACCTGCTCCGGGGTGACATCGCCGCGCGGGGAGGTGTCGACCCACTCCCCGTCCCGGAAGACGGTGACCCGGTCGGCGATCTGGTAGACCTCCTCCATCCGGTGGCTGATGTAGATCAGTCCCATCCCGTTCCGCCGCATCTCCCCGACCAGCTCGAACAGCCGCTGCGCCTCGGACTCGGACAGTGCCGCCGTGGGCTCGTCCAGGACAAGCACGCGGGCGTCCTGCGCGACGGCCCGCGCGATCTCCACGACCTGCTGTATGCCGACGCTGAGCTGCCCCACGGGGGTGTCGGGGTCGACGTAGGCGCCGACACGCTCCAGCTTGCGCACCGCGTCGCCGCGGATGCGCGCCCGGTCGACCAGCCCCCACCGGGTGCGCGGCTCCTGGCCCAGAGCGAGGTTCTGCGCGACCGTCAGGTTGGGAGCGAGGTTCAGCTCCTGGTGGATCACTGCTATGCCCAGGCTGGCCGCGCGCTGCGGGCTGTCGATGCTGACGGCCCGCCCGTCGATCTCGATGCCGCCGGAGTCGGGGGAGTGCACCCCGGCGAGCATCTTGATCAGGGTGGACTTGCCGGCGCCGTTCTCGCCCATCAGGGCGTGCACCTCACCGGGGTGCAGCTCGAAGCTGACCTCGGTGAGGGCGCGCACGCCCGGGAAGCTCTTGCTGACGCCGGCCATCCGCAGCAGGGGAGCGCCGCTCACTGCCAGCCCTCGTACTCGTCCAGGTTGTCCGGGGTGATCAGCTCGGTCTCGACCAGCCGGGTGTCCTCCTCCAGCTCCTCGTCAGCACGCAGCTCCGAGGCCATCTCCAGCCCGGTGACGCCGAGCAGCTTGGGGTCCTGCGCGGCCGTCGCGACGAACATCGAGTCCTCCTTGGCCAGCTCCTCCTCGGCCTCGGGGGAACCGTCGACCCCGACGATCTCCAGGTCGGAGATGCCGGCCTGCTCGGCAGCCAGCGCCGCGCCCAACCCCGTGGGGTCGTTGATGGCGAAGATGCCGTCCACGTCGGGGTTGGCGGTGAGCATGTCGGTGGCCACGGTGAGGGCCTCGTCGCGGTTGTTGTCACCGTGCTGGTGGCTGGCCACCTCGATGTCGGGGTAGTCCTCCATGACGGTCTCGCAGCCCTCGACCCGGTCCTGCACCGAGGAGATCGGGGTCCCGTCGATGATGAGGATCTCGCCCTCGCCGCCGATCTCGTCGAAGAGGTGCTGGCAGGCCAGCTCGCCGGCCTGGACGTTGTCCGAGGTGATCGTGGCTTCGGCGCCCTCGGCAGCGACGTCGACCGCCACGACCGTGATCCCCGCCTCCACCGCCCGGTCCACGGCCGCCCCGATCCCCTCGGAGTCGACCGGGTTGATCAGGAGCACGTCGATGTCCTGCTGGATGAAGGCGTCGATGTGCTCGTTCTGCGCGCCCAGGTCCTGCCGGCCATCCTCGGTGACGACGGTGGCGCCCATCTCCTCGGCGGCCTCCTCGACCCCCTCCTGCATGGCGCTGAAGAAGGGGTTGCTGAGGTCCTGGACCATCAGGCCGACCGTCTCCACCTCCCCGCCCTCTTCGGATTCGCTGAGCGGGCTCTCCTCACTGCAGCTCGTGAGCAGCAGGCTTCCCGCCGCCAGGGCTGACACGGTGAGTTTCACGGTCCGGTGGTCGTTCATGGGGATCCCTTCCTTTGCCGCCGTGAAGGAGGCGGAGCCGCCTCCTCGGAGTTGGGGCGCGCCGACAGGGCGGCGCGCCCATGGGTCAGGTCTTCGTATCCGGGGTTCCGGCCGCGGCGGGGCGCGGGCCAGTGGGCTCGGGCGGGCGGCACAGCACCGCGGTGACGTCGCCGCGCACCGACAGCGGGCCGGCGGCGTGCGGAACCGCGAGCACGTCGCCGCGCGCCAGGCCGACGTGTTCGCCCGCACGTGTGCGCAGCTCTCCGCTGCCGTGCAGCACGACCAGTACCGCGAAGCCGGCGGGGACGGCCGCGGAGGTCGCGGGCCGCACCAGATCGGCGCGGAAGTAGGGTTCCGCCTCCTCGGCGAGCAGCCTTCGGAGGTGGTCGGCGGCGCCGGCGTTCGCTGCTCCGCTGAGGCGCAGCGCCTCGACCTCGCCGCGCCTCAGCGGATCGCGCCGCACCGCCTCCAGTGCCAGGTCGAAGCCCAACCCCAGGTGCCCCTCGGCCGGGCCGTCCAGCGCGAAACCGCGCCAGTCGAGCAGGATCGAGAAGTCGGTGGGCTCCTGTACCTCCAGCACGAACGCGCCGGCGCCGAGCGCGTGGGGCAGCCCCGCGGGCACGAGAACCGTGTCGCCGGCGTGCAGTGGGACCTCGTGCATCCGCGAGAGCAGCTCTGCGGGGTCCTGGCGCTGAACCAGACCGGTGAGCTCGGCGCGGTCCACGGGCACCGAGAAACCGAGGTGGGCGGTGGCGCCGGGCTCCGCCGCGAGCACGATCCACGCCTCGGTCTTGCCGTGGCCGCATGACAGGTGCTGGCGCGCGAAGTCGCGATCGGGGTGCAGGTGCACCGGAAGGCGCTCGCCCGCGTCCAGCAGCTTCGCGAGCACCCCGGTGCGCGCGCCGAAGCGCGCATGGTGGTCCGCACCCAGCCATCCCTGCGGGTCGGCGGCGATCGCGTCGCGCAGGAACGCCCCGTCCGGCAGCCGGCTCAGCCCAGCGGGCTCCGCACCGAACCGCGCCGTCACCGAAGCCAGCCACTCCTCGGGTGAGCGTTCACATCGCTGCGGCCCGCCGCGCAGAGCACGGATGGCGTGTCCGCCGCGGTAGAAGTGCTCCATCACCTCGACCGGCATGTGCACGGGGCGCACCCGCCCACCTCCCTGCTATTGAGACAACGTTGTCCAAAGCAGAGTGATCCAGTTCACTAGTAAGTGTCAAGGGGTGTGAGCTGCTCGGTACTCAATGACCAGCGAATTTCCGAGTGTGGCGCGGGTGTGGCTGTCCGGAGGAGTGGGTAGGCGGTCAGGATCGAGACAACGTTGCCTCGACAGTTCGTATGGCGTACGTTACGCAGCAACGAGTCCGGCGAGTGACACAGCGTGCCCGGCCGCCGGGCCCCGGAACCCGGCGGCCGTTCCGCCGGATCCGCTGTCCTAGCGCCGGTCGGGGCCTGTCTGGCGGGTGCTGCCGCACGCGAGCCGGTCACGTGGCCGCCGAGCCGGCCCAGGCCACGCGACCGCGCCCGCCGGTGCGCACGCCCGCGCCACCATCGGAGCCAAGGGAGCCTGACCGATGACCGACCCCGCCCCAGAGCCGCCCGCCACGCGCCGGCCCACCATGGTCGACGTCGCAAAGGCCGCCGGGGTGAGCCTGAAGACCGTGTCGCGGGTCGCCAACAACGTTGCGACAGTGCGTCCCGAGCTCGCCGAACGCGTCCTGCGGGCAATGCGCGACCTGGGCTTCCAGCGCAACAACGCGGCCGCGAACCTGCGCCGCGGCCAGGAGACCTCCACCATCGGGCTGATCATCCTGGACCTCGCCAACCCGTTCTACTCCACGATCGCCGCAGCGGCCGCGGAGGTGACCCAGCGCCACAACACCCAGCTGATCACGGCGAGCTCGGGCTGGAACCCCGACCGCGAGCGCGAGCTGGTGCTGGACCTGTGCGAGCGGCGCGTCGACGCCCTGATCATCGTGCCGACCGGCGACGACCAGTCCTACCTGCGCGCCGAGATCGACCGCGGCACCCCCGTCGTTTTCATCGACCGCCCGCCCGCCGGCCTCGACGGGGACACCGTGCTCATCGACAACCGCAACGGCGCACGCGAGCTGGTGCGCCGGCTCATCAACGAGGGGCACCGCGGCATCGGCGTCATCACCGACTCGCTGAACAGCTACACCATGGGCGAGCGCGTGGCCGGGGTGAGCGAGGAGCTGGCGGCGGCCGGCATCGCCGAGCAGGCGCACTTCACCGAGGTCTACTCGGACAAGCCCGAGACCGCCGCCGACGCGGTCGGCAGGATGCTCGACGCGCCCGACCCGCCGAGCGCCGTCTTCTGCGGCAACAACCGGATCCTGACCGGCGCGCTTGAGGAGCTGGTGGCTCGCCGGTCCCGGGTCCGCCTCGCCGGCTTCGACGATTTCGAGTTCGCGCACCTGCTCCCGTACCCGGTCACGGTCGTCGGGTACGACACCCGGGCGCTCGGCCGCCTCGCCGCCGAGCTCACCTTCCAGCGCATCCGCACGAGCACTCCGCCGCTGACGAACTACGTGGTCCCCACCTACCTGGTGGATCGCGGTGTCGATCTGGGGACCAGGCAGCCGGCGCCGCGCGTCGCCCAGGGGTAGGGCGCCGCAAGGCCGGTACCCGCCACCGCCGCGGCCTCCGTGCGGCTATCCTGAGCCGGCACGCCACAGGAAAGGGGACGATCGTGACAGGTAGGGCGCTGGTCCTGGGCGGCGGTGGTATCACCGGGATCGCCTGGCAGCTCGGCATCCTCACCGGCCTCCAGGAGGCCGGGACCGATCTCACCGGTGCCGACCTGATCGTGGGCACGTCGGCCGGGTCGGTGGTCGGCGCGCAGCTCACCTCCGGGACCCCACTCGCGGACCTGTTCGCCCGGCAGTTGCGTCCGGTGGACGGCGAGGTCGCGATGCGGCTGCCGATGTCGGCGATCGCCCGGATCGGGTTGGCGATGTTCACCGAGCGCGACCCCGACCGGGGACGGGCCCGGA
Source organism: Lipingzhangella halophila (assembly GCF_014203805.1). Taxonomy (GTDB): domain Bacteria; phylum Actinomycetota; class Actinomycetes; order Streptosporangiales; family Streptosporangiaceae; genus Lipingzhangella; species Lipingzhangella halophila. The sequence continues at coordinate 643,329 of NZ_JACHJT010000001.1, forward strand.
TCGGCCGGGTCGCCCACTCCTCGGCGCGCTCGTCGCTCACCGAGCGCCGAGAGGTCATGCGGCAGCGGCTGACCTCGCACTCCTGGCCGGATGCCGACCTGCGCATCACGGCCGTGAACGCGCGAACGGGCCGCCGTGAGGTGTTCCGCCGCGGCGGGCCCGCCTCCCTGGTCGACGCCGTCAACGCGAGCTGTGCCGTGCCGGGTGTCTGGCCACCGGTGCCGATCGGCGGCCACCTCTACATCGACGGCGGGATGTACTCGCCGGCCAACGCCGACCTGGCCGAGGGGTACGACCGCGTTGTTGTCCTCGCCCCCATCGGCAGGGGACTGGGCCCGATGCGCTCGCCAGCCGATGAGCTTGCGCAACTGCCCAGCGCCCCCGAGAGCATCGTCGTCACGCCCGGCGAGGACGCTGTCGCCGCGATCGGGCGGAACCGGCTCGACCCCGCCCGGCGCGCCCCGTCCGCCGAGGCCGGTCGGGCACAGGCGGCCGCGGAACGGAGCACGGTGGCGCAGGTGTGGGGGAACTGAGGCGCACCAGCTCTGTGCGGCGGTTCTGTCGTCGCTCTCCTCTAGGCTTGGGGTCCTATGGGGATGGAGAGCTCCGCCGAATCGCCGCAGCCGGTCCGCGTGGTCCTGCAGGCGGTCTCCGGCTGGATCGGCCGGCTCGGCCGTATCTGGGTCGAGGGCCAGGTCGCCGAGCTGAACCGGCGCGGCGGCACCGTGTTCATCACGCTGCGCGACCCGGTCGCCAACGTGTCGGTGCGCGTGGTGTGTCCGGTGCGGGTGCTGGAGGCGGCCAACCCGCCACCTGAGGCCGGGGCCCGTGTGGTGGTGCACGCCAAGCCCGACTTCTACGTCGCCCGGGGCACGTTCTCACTGCTGGCCCAGGAGATCCGGCACGTCGGGCTGGGCGAGCTGCTCGCCCGCCTGGAGCAGTTGCGCAAGACCCTGGCCGCCGAGGGGGTCTTCGCCGAGCACCGCAAGCGGGCGCTGCCGTTCCTGCCGAACACTGTGGGGCTCGTCTGCGGGCGCGGGTCCGCGGCCGAGCGCGATGTCCTGGAGAACGGGAAACGCCGGTGGCCGGCCGTGCGGTTCGAGGTGCGCGAGGTCGCGGTGCAGGGCGACCGCGCGGTGGGTGAGGTGCTGAACGCTCTCAAGGAGCTCGACGCCGTCCCCGAGGTCGACGTCATCATCATCGCGCGGGGCGGCGGGTCGCTTGAGGACCTGCTCCCGTTCTCCGACGAGGCCCTGGTGCGCGGCGTCTCGGCCACACGCACGCCCGTGGTCAGCGCGATCGGGCACGAGCAGGACACCCCGTTGCTCGACCTGGTCGCCGACGTCCGCGCCTCCACTCCCACCGATGCCGCGAAGCGGTCGATCCCCGACGTCGGCGAGCAGCTGCAGCTCATCCGGCAGTTGCGCGACCGCGGCCGGCGGGTCGTCGAGGGCGGACTCGCGCGCGAGGAGGCGTGGTTGGCGGGGATCCGCTCGCGTCCGGTGCTGGCCAGCCCGCTTCGCGAGATCGACCGCCTCACGGAGCAGGTCACCGGGCTGCGCGACCGCGCCCGCCGCTGCGTGTCCGCCAGCCTGGACCGCGCCGCCGACGACCTGCACCACACCCGCGCCCGGTTGCTGGTGCTCTCGCCGGCGACGACCCTCGCGCGCGGCTACGCGATCGTGCAGCGCGCCGACGGCGCCGTCGTGCGGTCGGCCACCGAGGTCACGCCGGGCGAGACGCTGCGGCTGCGGTTCGCCGACGACAGCATGACCGCCACCGCGGGCGAGATCGAGGCCACAGAGGAACAGGAAGAGAGCGCATGAGCGAGAGCAGCACCGCGGCCGGCGACGACACGAACGGCGCCGCGGCGGCCGAACCCGAGCTGAGCTACGAGGAGGCGCGCGACGAGCTGAACGCGGTCGTGCGCCAGTTGGAGTCGGGTGGGCTCACCCTCAAGGAGTCCCTGGCGCTGTGGGAGCGGGGCGAGGCGCTGGCCAAGACCTGCGAACAGTGGCTGGAGGGCGCCCGCGCCCGGCTCGCCGTGGCCATGCAGGAGGCCGACGGGGAGAACGGGCCGAACGGCGAGACCAGCAGCGAGGAGTCCGGGACCCCGTTCTAGCGCGGATGGCCGGGCATGCGGTGGTCGGTGCGGGTATCCGGCGTTGGCGTATCGGCCGAGAGCAGCGAAGGCGCCGGATGGGCCGGCCCCCAGTGATCGGTGCGGGTGCCCGGTGGTGGGGCGTGTAACGGGGGCGGCGGCTGGTGGTGGGGGCCAGTGGGGGTGTCTGTGGTGTGGTTCTCGGTGCTGGGGCGCGCCGAGAGTGTCTGTGGGGACGTTCTCGGCGCCGAATCTGTCCGCACGGTCGGTTTCGGTGCGGCGTGAGCCTCCGTGCGCCCGCTATGTCCGGATTGTGAACGGTCTGGGCGTCGATCTTGCGGATTGCGTTCCTTTACCGCGCCGCAAAGGAACGCAATCCTCAAGATCGGCACAAAAATCCAGGCAGTGGAGGTCCCGAGCCTCGTGGCGGGCGGCACCAGGAAGCACCCCCAGAGCCCTACGCCGTCCTCGCTGCTTCCGTCGGGTGCGCCACCATCGGGCACCCGCACCGACTACCGCCGGCCCGGCCCACCCGCGGCCCTCGCTGCCCTCGTTGCGTGCGCCACCACGTGCCCACCGCACCGGTACGCACGCACCCCGGCCACCCAGCGCCGTCGCTGCCCCCGTCGCTCGCGTGTCCATGCGCGTGCGTCACCGGTGAGTGGACCCCTCACGAGCGGCGGCGTTGAGGGCGCCCGTTGAGCTCGTCGTTGAGGGTGCGGATGTTTCGCGGCAGGCCGCGGAAACAGGTGATGATGAGCACGAGTGCCGTTCCGAGGAACAGCCAGGGCGCGACATGGGCGAGCTGGCTGCCCATGCTGATCGCCACACTGCGCACGAACCCCTCGCTGCCGAGCGCCAGCAGGACCTCGGTGAGGAGCGCCCCCGCGAAGTACGCCAGCGGCGGGCTGACCGAGAGCGAGAGCAGCTCGGCCGGGCGTACGAGCAGTGCTGCCAGGACGCACACCGTTGTGAAGGCGCCGCCGGAGATCGCCCGTACCCCGGTGAGGTGGGCCAGCAGCCCGGCGACGAAAGTGACCAGTACGATCACGACAATCCCGCCCCGGCCCGTGAGACGGACCGTCGTGCCCGGTTTGGGCTGGCGAGGCGCCGGAGCCGACGAGGACGCGGCGGACGCGCGACTCCGCGATCGCCCGACGAAGAAGGGCGCCTGGGAACCGGCCGAGCCGCTGCCCTTCCGCGTCACCATCTCCGCGCGCCCCCTTGCACTACCCATAGTACTCATTATGTCACTCTTGGCGAAGACTCGGCCTCGTTCCAGGGGGCCATGTCGGCCCGCGGCGCGTCGCCGAACGGCGCGCCGTTGACCGCGATACGGTCTCCCGGCGGTTCCGGTGCGGCGCCGTCCGCGCCGTCACCGGCCTCCGAGGCGGTCATCTCCGCCGAGCTGAGCGGCCGGGCCTGCTCGTCCACCCCCTTGGGCCGGTCCAGCTCCGTCTCCACGAGCCCCAGATCACTGAACCGGCGGGCGGTCACCAGGACCCGGCTCTCCAGGGAGCCGACCGTCTGGTTGTAGGCGGTGACGGTGCGCGTGAGCGCCTTGCCGAGGCCATCCATGTGCCCGCCGAGGGTCGCGAGCCTGCTGTGGAGTTGTTTCCCCAACTCGAAGACGGTACGCGCGTTCTCGCTCAGCGCCTCCTGCTGCCACGCGTACTGCGCGGTGCGCAGCAGGGAGATCAGCGTTGTCGGGGTGGCGATGTGCACCCGGCGCTCCATCGCGTACTCCAGCAGTCCCGGGTCGCGGTCCAGGGCCGGTGCCAGGAACGCCTCGCCCGGAATGAACAGCACCACGAACTCCGGAGTCGGGCTGAACGCGGCCCAGTACGACTTCGCGGCCAACTGGTCGACGTGCGTGCGCAGGTGCTTGGCGTGCGCGTCCAGCTTGCTCTCCCGGGTGTCGCTGTCGCCGCTCTCCACGGACTCCAGGTACGCGGCCAGCGAGACCTTGGAGTCCACGATGATGTTCTTGCCGCCCGCCAGCCGCACGACCATGTCGGGCCGCTGCGTCCCCTCGGTGGTGCGCGCGCTCGGCTGCTCCTCGAAGTCGCAGTAGGCCGCCATGCCCGCCAGCTCGGCCACGCGCCGCAACTGCAGCTCTCCCCATCGGCCGCGAGCCTCGGGCCGGCGCAGCGCGCTGACGAGGGACTGGGTCTGATCGCGCAGCCGCTCCGACCCCTCGCGCACGTAGTCGACCTGCTTGGCGAGCTCGGCGTGCGCCGCACGGCGCCCGGCGTCGACCTCGCGGAGCTGGGTCTCAACACGGGACAGCGTTTCCTTGAGCGGTTCGACGAGCTGTTCGACGGCCTGGCGGCGCCGCTCCATGTCGTGGCCGGCCTCCGTGCCCACCGCGCGCAGCCGCCCTTCGGCCATCTCCAGGAACCGCTGGTTGGTGGTGTCCAGGACCTCGGCGGAGAGCGCCCGGAAGCGGTCGCCGAGCTGCTTCTCGATGTAGGCCGCGCGCTCCTCGGAGGCCTGTGCCCGCGCCCGGGACTCCGCGGTGCGGCCGCGGGCGAGTAGCCATCCCACGAGCACGCCGATCGCGATCCCGATCAGCAGCACCAAGATCAAGTAAAGGCCGTCCATAGCGGCCCATGCTCTCAACGTCCGGCGACTGGGGCGTTCCCGCCACGCGCGGGAAGCGCCACGAACACCATCAGAACGGGCACTCCGTGCGGGCGGCCACCACCGGGGAATCCTGTTTTCGGTCTCAGCTTCGGCCAAAAATTACGCGTTCCGAAACAAGCCAGTCCACCGCTCCGGGGCCGCTATGCCTCGCAGGCTTTGAGGGCGCGCCGCCAGCCACAGGTCAGTTCCCACAGCTCGTCCCGCGGTGGGGTTGGCGCGAAGAGCCACATGCGCTCGTGGGAACCGGCCCCCCGGCCGTCGATGACGTTGCGCCTCGGGCAGGGCGGATCGTCGCCCAGGTGGTGCCAGCTGTAGTCGAGCGGCTCCAGCAGTGCCATGAGGCGCTCCTCGACCCCCCGGTCGGGCAGCACCTCGCAGAACACCCACGGGCGGAACCGGCGCAGCACTTCGAGCCCACCCGCGATGACGTCGGGTTCGGTGGTCTCGGTGTCGATCTTGAGGACCGCCGGGATGGCCCCGGCGCGCTCGCGCCAGTGGGAAAGCGTGTCGACCTCCACCTGGACCCGGCCGAACTCCGGGCGGAAGCCCGCGGCGAGCGAGTTCGAGGCGTCCGAGTTGGCGGAGAGCTTCAGGGGCGCGGACCCGCTGTGGTTGCTCACCGCGAGCTGGACCACCTCCATGGTGAGGTCGTTCGACGCGGCCAGGTTTCGCGCGGTCTCCGCGAGGTCGGGTGTGGGCTCGAAGGAGAACACGGGCCGGTGGCTGCGCGCGGCGGCGAGCAGCCCGTATAGCCCCACGTTCGCCCCGATGTCGAGCACCGCTCCCGCGCGGGCGTGCTCCAGGACAGCGAGGAAGCAGGCGACCGTCTCGGGCTCGTAGCCGGCCAGCCCCGCCTCTTGGAGCTGCTTGGGCACACTGAACTCGCCGGAGGTGGTGAACTCCAGCGCCGCGGGTCCGATCCCCACGGCGCCCTCTCGGCGGGGAAGGGACAGCTCGAAGCTGCGCACCCGCGGGGGCACATGGGCTCTGTCGATTCCTCCGAGGCGTCGCGGGAGGTGGACGCGGATCCGCTGGGTGGCCCGGCGCACCATCGGGTGGCGTCGAACAAAGGCTCGCACCTGGTCCGGAACCACAGGGCATCCCTCAAATCTGGCGTGGATGGAGTATCTTCGCGGGGACGGCCGCGATCTCCGCGCCGCGTTCAGCCCGCGGTCGACGTGTCGTGCTCTCAAGGACGGGCGGGACGCCCGGGAGCGGGGGTCAGCGAATGCCTGGGCACCGGGCGGCAGTATCGAACGTACTCCGCGGCCGCTGCGACCGCAGGCCATTTCATCCAAAGATCAGCAGCGTGTTACCGGAACGTCCAGGTGTGCCGCGACCGATATTCGCCCACGCCGGACCGGTGACGCGGCGACCGGGAGTCCAGAGGTCGCGAACCACCTAGACTCGGTAGGCGTGAGCCTGTCTATCGGTATCGTCGGCCTGCCCAACGTCGGCAAGTCCACGCTGTTCAATGCCCTGACCAAGAACGACGCTCTGGCCGTGAACTACCCGTTCGCGACCATCGAGCCCAATGTCGGTGTCGTGGGGGTGCCCGACCCCCGGCTCGGCGTGCTCGCCGGGATGTTCGACTCGGCGAAAGTCATTCCGGCCACGGTGGACTTCGTCGATATCGCCGGCATCGTCCGCGGCGCCTCCGAGGGCGAAGGGCTGGGCAACCAGTTCCTCGCCAACATCCGCGAGTGCGATGCCGTGTGCCAGGTCATCCGGGCTTTCGAGAACGCCGACGTGACCCACGTCGACGGCGAGATCGAGCCGTCCCGCGACATCGAGACCATCAACACCGAGCTGATCCTGGCCGACCTGCAGACGCTGGAGAAGGCGCTGCCGCGGCTGGAGAAGGACGCCAAGCGCAACGCCAAGGACAAGACCGTCCAGGAGACGCTCGCCGCCGCCCGCGCGGCGGCCGAGGTCCTCGACGAGGGGCGCGCCCTGTCCACGGGCGCCGCGGACCGCGGCATCGACCTCTCCCTGATCCGCGAGCTGAACCTGCTCACGGTGAAGCCGTTCATCTACGTCTTCAACCTCGAAAACGACGAGCTGGCCGACGAGGCGCTGCGCGGCAAGCTGCAGGACCTGGTCGCGCCGGCCGAGGCGATCTTCCTCGACGCCAAGATCGAGGCCGAGCTGGCCGAGCTGGAGGACGACGAGGCGGCCGAGCTCCTGGAGTCCCTGGGCCAGAACGAATCCGGGCTCGCCCAGCTCGCCCGTGTCGGGTTCGCCACACTCGGGTTGCAGACCTACCTCACCGCGGGGCCCAAGGAAGCGCGGGCCTGGACCATCCGGAAGGACGCCACCGCCCCCGAGGCCGCGGGGGCCATCCACTCCGACTTCCAGCGCGGGTTCATCAAGGCCGAGGTGGTCTCCTACGATGCCCTCGTCGCGGCCGGCACCATGCAGGCCGCGCGTGCCGCTGGCAAGGTCCGCATGGAGGGCAAGGAGTACGTCATGGCCGACGGCGACGTGGTGGAGTTCCGCTTCAACGTGTGACCGCGGCGCCACGGCGGCATCTGCCCTCCTACTACGCGGCGGGCGGCCAGGTCCCCGCCACACATCGGGTGCGCACGCGTGCGGATTCCGTGCCAAGGTATGCGCAAGAGGAAACGGCAACAGCGCAAGGCCGGCGGGGAAATTCCGGTGGAGGAAAACAGTGAACCTGGGGCGGCTTTTCGCGCTTGTCGGCGTGCTTTTCGGCGCGGTATTTGTGCTGGTCAATGCCGGTGGGCTGCCCGCCCCGTGGGACGTGGCCGTTCGCGTGGCCGGGGTGGCCCTGACGGCCGCGGCCGCCTGGTTCGGGATCATCCGCGGCTCGAACAACCCCCAGTCATGGTCGGGATCGCCTTGGGTCTACTGGGTCGCCGTCGGCGCGGAGGTCGTCGCCATTCCGGCGGGGGCGGCCGTCCTCACCCAGGTTCTGGACCGTCCGCAGCTCGTCGTGCTGTGGGTGGTGTTCGTCGTCGGGGCGCACTTCCTGCCGGCACGGGTGTTCGGGATCGGGCGGTACGCGGAGCTGGGAGCACTGCTGATGCTGGTGGCGGTCGTCGCCGCGGTGGTGCACGCTGGCGCGGGCGTGCAATGGGCGCCCTCGGCCGGCGCCGTGCTCGCCGGTGTCGCGCTGCTCGTGTTCGCGGCGATACCCGCGTTGTCCCGATCGACCGCGACCGAGCGGGGACTGGCTCCCTCGTAGGTCACGGCCCGCACTACCGTGTGATCCCGATCGTCTCTCCCCGTGCTTATCAGCCCGGTCCGATGAGCGATACTGTTGCCCTCGCAAAGGCGCGCAGACCCCCGGACCACCAGGGATACCTCTACCTGCCGGAACAGTGACGTGTCCCTTTCCGGTCAACCCAGAAACGTCGTCTGACCTCGCCTTTTCGCGACGCTTGGTGACGTATCGCCCTGGTTGTGGACTATTGGTGTGTTGACTGCGGGGGTAGAACGTGCGCCGGAGATAAAACACGGCCCCGTATTGGCGACCATGTTCCGGGACAATGCCGCACCATAGGTATGGGGTAGACAAGGGTCGGTGATGCGCGCGCCCGGTGGCCGGGCGTCTGCGCACGGATGGGAGAGGCGTGAATGTTTGGCAGGTCGACCGCGCGACGCGGCGCCACCTCGCAGGAGGAAGCCGTGGCGGCCGACTTCGATGACTACGACGCCGGCTACGCGCCCCAACCCACCCGGCGGGGCCGGCGCCCCCGGGCCGGTTCCGGTGGCCGCTGGTGGGTGTGGCTGGGCCGGGCGGTGCTATGGGCGTTCATCATTGTTGTCATCTTCAACGGCATCTGGTTGCCGTTCCGCGGCGGTCTTGCCCAGCCGTCGGAGGAGGAGACGGCCGACGACTCCGGGCCGGACTTCCCCACCACCGCCGCCTCAGCGTTCGCCGTGCGCTTCGCGAATGCCTACCTGAACGGCGAGGAGACCGCCGGTGCGAACGGGGAGCGCGAGCGCGCCGAGGTGCTCGCCGAGTTCGTCCCCGAGGGGGAGGCCTCCGCCTTCGACAATGTCAGTGGTGAGCTCACCGGAGAGAACATCGAAGTCGCCACCATCGATGTCCAGGACGATGAGAACGCCGTCGTCACGCTCAGCGCCGACGTCAACGGCGAGCCCATGAGCCTCGACGTCCCGGTCTACGCGGACGAGAACGCGGCCCTGGTCGTCTCCGGGCCGCCGGCGCTGCTCGCGGCCCCCTCAACAGCGGAGCTTCCCGGCGGTGACGCCATCGAGAACGACACCGCCGTCCGTGATGAACTCCAGGCGAACCTCGAAGGATTTTTCGAGGCCTACGCCGAAACCCCCGACCATCTCACCCGTTACGTTGAGCCGGGAGCGAGCGTCACCGAGCTCCCCGCGGACACCGTGAGCTTCCAGGAGGTCGACGACGTCGTCGTTCCGGTGGGCTCCGGTAATGGCGAGGACGTGCGGGAGGCCACGGCCACAGTGGTGTGGCAGCTTCCGGGCGCCGACGAGGAGACCACCCCCACCAACATCCGCCAGACGTACCAGTTGACGGTCGTCAAGGACGGCGGAAACTGGTACGTCCGCGACATTCAAGGAGCCCCCCAGTCATTCAACGACTGACCCGCGGCGGGGCAGAAGCCAAGGAGACACGAACGACCATGCAGCTCAGAAATGCGACACGGGAGGGCGGGCGCTAGATGGACCCCCTGTTTTCCAGTGTCATCCCCCTGATTTCGGACGTCGGGAGTGGTGCGTTCGGCGCCGACACCGTAACCGTGCTCGCGGAGGCCACCGACGACGCCCCGGACACCGAAGGGCTGGCCGACTTCCTGCGGGGCTTCTTCGGCCCCCTCTTCCTGGTGATCGTCTCGATCGTGGCGATCTTCTTCCTGTTCACGAGGGAGATCACCAGGTTCGCGCAGTTCATCATCCTCGCGATTTTCATTGGAATCGTCTTCTACGTCCCAGGGATCATCGAGGTCACCGCGGAGGCCATCGCTGGCGCAATGGGCGTATCGACGGAGGACTAGGAGGCCAGGGACGTGGATCTGCCCACGTACACCAATATCTGGCGCATCGAGAAGCGGCTCTATAAGCTCTACGATTTCCGGCTGCCCACGCCGCTTCCGGTCGTCACCCTTGGTGTGTACCTGGGCGTCTGCATTACCTGGTTCGCCCTGATGGGCCTGCTCCGGATCCCGTCTCCGCTCGAGTCGCCGTGGCAGGTTGTCTGGCTGGTCCCGCCCTTTCTCATCACGTGGGCCGCCACCCGCCCGGTCATCGAGGGCAAGCGCCTCACCGAGCTGCTGCTGTCGTACGGGCGGTTCGTGACCGAGGCGCGGGTCTACACCCGCCTCGCCCCCGAGGGAGAGGCCGGTCAGGTCACCGTCACCGTCCGCGTCTGGCACCGCCACCCCGCCGCCGGTCCGCTGCCCGCGGTGCGCACGAAGGCCGTCAAGAAGCGCGCCAAGAAGGGAGCGAAGAAGGGCGCCACCGAGCTCTCCGGGCCGCCCGCCGAGCCCGCACCGGCCCTGGACGCCGCCCCCACCAGCGGGCCGCGGGAGCTCGAACGGGTCCGCGAAGGCCGGCGGGCCGAGGCCGCGCGCAACGCCGCCGCGCGCGGCACGCCAGTGGCGAGCGCCGCGCCCGCGCCGCCCCTGACACACGCCCCGGAGCCCGAGGAGAACGAGAGCGAACCGTACTTCGGGCCACCCCCGCTCGATCGGCGGGAGCACACGGAAGCCAACGGCACGCGGCACGAGCGCCCGGAGGACTACGAGCGGCGCGAGCCGGATGCGGCACCGGAGCCGGAGCCGGCACAGGAGACGCGCGGGCCCGCAACGCCCACGATCGTCCCGCCCGCCGCCAGCGGCACGGAGAGCCCGCGCGAGGAGCCGGCCGCGCCCGCGGCGGCCACGAGGTCCGGGCCGGCGCCACCGCAACCGGCCGCGCCGCCCGCCGCACGCACCGGCGAGGAGAGCCCGGCCGGGCACGACAGCGAGCCGGAGCCTGACCGCGAGCACGCCGACACCCGGGGCATTGGGGTCAAGATCCTCAACTACTTCGGTTTCGCCCTGCACAGGATGCCCGGGCAGCCGGAAGCGGGGAAGAAAGGGAAGAAGGGGGGCAGCGCCCGCTCCGGACGTGCCAACGCGCGGACGCGAAACCCGATCCGTGAGCCGATCCCGGAAGAGTTCCCGGTACCGGAGGAGCCCGAGGCGCCCCACGTCCAGCGCAAGGAAACGGAGTGGTTCGGCAGCCTGCGCGCCTCCTCGGGACACACCCCGTGGCCGCTGTCGTCCAAAGCCGCCTACGAGGCCGCCGACACCGGCCCTATGGCCGCGCCGGATTCCGACAACACCGAGGGCACCGGCGAAAGCGCCGAGGACCGCGCCACCATGGCGCGCCGGCACGCCGAAGAGATGATGGCCGCCCCCGAACCCCCCAAGGCCGAGGCCGTCACCGGAACCCGCGCGGAACCGCCGGCCGAAGCCGAGCAGGCAGGCTCGGCGGAACCGCGGCGCACCGGCAACGCTCGTGCGGGCGACAGCGCTTCCGCGCGCGGTCAGGGGCTGTCGCCGCAGCGGCGGCTTCGGGGCCGCAGCCAGAGTATGGAGATCAGCCGGCGCCGCGAGCGCGAGCGGCCCGCGGAGTCCGCCGGCGCACAACCGCAGTCCGCCGAGGCCGCCGAGGGCAGCAAGCGGCCCGCGCCGGCTGCCGGCGCACGACCGGAGTCCCCGGAGCGCACCGGCGCCCGACCGGCCACTGATGGCGAAACCGGCCAGCGCCGCCAGCAGGAGCGGCCCGCCCCCGCCGCCAACGCCGAGCCGGAGGCCGAGACGCGGGCCACCGGGGCCGAGCCCGGAGCCGGCACGCGGGAGCGGGCGGTGGCCCCGCCTCCTGCCGAGCGCACGCAGGCACGCGGCCTTGGGGACCCGGCCGCCCCGCAGGAGGCCCGCGAGCGGGACACCAGCCGGCCGCGCGGCAGGCCGCACGCGGAACCGTGGAACCTGCCCGGCCTGCGCCAGGACCAGGACGGCCCGGAGGCGCGGGAAGAGGGCGGCCCGGAGACCCCCGAGGAGCACGGCCCGGAGGAGCCGCCTGCCCCGGCGCCGGCCGCGGACGCTGCCCAGGCGTCCGGGAGCAGCAAACCCGAGCTGCAACTGGACCACGGCACCGACGAGCACCGGAGCCTGTCCCACCTCCTCGGCGGCGGACCCCGCGAGACCAGGGGCGAGCCCGCGCGCGGCGACAGCGGCGAGGACACGCGCACCCGCGGCGAGGCGCAGGATCAGCCCACCGAGGATCGGGAGCCCGCGACGGTCGAAGAGCCGGACCGCACCGAACCGGAGCCGCGCGGCGACCGGATGGCCGTGCTCGACCAGCACCTGAACAAGAGCGACACCCCTCCGCCCCCGCGACCGCGGTTCGCCCAGGCCGGCGAGGGCGGCGAGCCGGCCATGCCGCGCAAGCTCTCGGGCTGGTTCAACGAGAACGATGCGGCGGAGCCGTCCGCCGACGCGGGCACGAACGCTGCCCGGCCCTCGAAGGACAAGCCGGCGAAGAAGGCACCCCGGCCGGGCCAGAGCGGGCAGCCGCGGGCACCCGAGATACCCGGGTCCGGCGCCCCTGACGCCGCGGACCATCCCCACCCGGCCCGGCCAGATGGGCGCGAGAGCCGCGACCAGGGGCGCGATCTCCGCCGCTCGGGCGCCGCGCAGCGCGACCAGCAGCACAGCCACCAGCAGGGCGGCACTCCAGCGGACGGCGGCGCCGCGCGAAAGGACCGTCCCGCGCCGGAGTCCGCCGCACGACAGGACCGGGCGTCGCCGGCGCCCGCCGCGCCGATGGACCAGCGCTCGCCGACCCCCGCTGCGGAGCCGGACAGCGGCGCCGACCAGCACGAGGGCGACCGCCCGCCGGAGAACATGCCCGCGGCCTCGCAGGGTGACTCCCAGGCGACCACGGACAAGCCCTCGCTTGAGCTGGACCACGGAACGGGCGAGCACGAACGCTTCTCCACCGTGCAGAACCCGCCGCGGCGCTCCACAGCAGCGGACCTGGAAGCCGCCGAGGCCGCCGCGTTCCGCGCCCGCCAGCGATGGGCGGCCCGACGCGCCGAGAAGGGGCAGTCGACCGAGGACACCGAACTTCCCGAGTCGGGTACCAGCGGTACGGAGGAGCCGGGCGAGGATGCCCCGCGCGACCACGGCCAGCCCGAGGACCAGCCCGCACGGAAGAGCCAGCACACCGGTTCCGGCGAGCCCGCGAAGCCCGCAGCCGGCACGCCCGCGCGGTCCGGAGCGGGGTCCACGGAAGCCCGCGTTGGGCGTGCCGAGTCCGGCCGTGGGACCGAAAACACGCGAAGCGCGGCGGAGAGGCCCGAGGAGCCGAACAGTGCGGGGTCGTCCCCGCGGGTTGGTGCGGGTAGTGCGGAGCCTGGCGAGCCAGCGGCGGCGGCACGGTCGGAGGCGGCCAAGCCGGATGACCGGTCGGCCGGCTCTGGCGGCGCCCGTGATGGCCGTGAGTCCGCAGCGGCGGCGGGCCGGCGGGAGCCGGGCGCCGGTGGCGGCGGATCGGACTCGCTTTCGGTGGGCGAGCGGTCGCACTCCACCGTGGCGGGCAGCGAACCCGCGGAACAGGGTGGCCGGTTGGCTGCCTCTGGCGATGCCTCCGACGGCGGCGAGTCCGCGACCAGGTCCAGTCGGCGCGAGGCGCCTGGCGACACACCCGCGGTCGGGATGAGCGGGGCGAGTGACCAGTCGGTTGGCTCTGCCGAGGCGCCGGACCGCCAGACCGGGGTCGGGCCGGAACACGGGGTTGAGGCTGGTGCCGGCAGCGCGGATTCCGGCACGCCGGTTTCGGCGGTGCGGTCGGACTCGGGCGTGCCTTCGGCGGGGGAGCGGCCGGAGCCGGGCGCGACGGTTGGTGCTGCCGAGCCGGATACCGAGGACACCGAGACGCGGCGGCCCAGCGAAGAGTCCGGAGGAGCTGCGGAGGTTGAGCCGGCGGTCTCTGGTGAGGAGCTGGAGAGCGTCGAACCGGGGACGGGGTCGGCGCCGCGGGAGCCCGTCGGTGTCGCTGAGCCCTTGGCTGAGTCGAGCGCTCGGCACGAAGCCGGCGGGGCTGAGCTGGAACAGGAAACCAGTACCGGCGCGGAGGCCGGCACAGCGGTGGGGGACGCGGCGTCCGATGCTCCCTCCGACGTGTCGGGGTCGTCGACCAGGTCCGGACTGGAGGAGGCTGGCGCCGGTAGTGCGGAGCCGAGCGCGGCGGGTGCTCGCTCGGCCGCGTCTGGCGAGTCCCTCGGAAGCCATGAGTCCGGGGCTGGGACGGACCGGCGGGAGAGGACCAAGGAGGCTGCCAGGCCGGGTACGCGGGAGGAAACCAGCACTGCCGAGCCCGCGGCCAGGTCAGAGCTGGCGCGGCGTTCCCAGCGCCTCTCGCGGAGCATTCGGGCCAACCGGCGGCGGAAGGCCAGCGGGACGCCCTCCACGGCCGAGCCCGCCCAAGAGTCGCCACCGGCGCGTTCCCGCACGGCGCGGGACGCGGATGACGCCCACGAGAGCGTGAGCCGTCGGGACACCCCGGGCGGCACCGGCGACACGGTCAGCGAGGTCGACGGACGCCCCGCGGAACCGGCCGCGCGGGAAACCGCGACAGCGGCACCGGAACCCTCGGACCCGGTCGGGCCGAAGTCCGCGAAGCCCGCCGCGGCTGCCTCTGCCGATCCTGCGGAGCCCGCCGCGGATGGGGCGGCGGAACTTCCGCAGCCAGCGGCGGGCGAGTCGCATGGGTGGGCCGGTGCCGATAGCCGGGGGGAGGCGGCACGGTCTGAGGCGGACGAGGACGTTTCCTCTGAGTCCTCCGGGGCGGAGCGTCCCACCCGCGTTCCCAAGTCGGCGCAGCCAAGCGCGGGCGAGTCGCGCGAACGGCGCGGTGCCACTAGCCGGGCGGCGGCGCGATCGGAGGCGGACGACGACGCTCCCTCTGAGGAGTCCGGGCCGCAGCGTTCCACCCACGCTCCCAAACCGGATAAGCGGTCCGGCTCCGGGATGGTGACGTCCCGTCCCGACGACGACGGGGTGTTCAACCGGGTCGCGCAGAACGCGCGCCGGATCAGCCACCTCTTCGGGCAGCCCGCGCCGGGGGAGCCGCCCCAGAGCCCGCAGGAACGGTCGTCGGCCTCTGCCGCGCCCTCGACGCCAGCGCCCGGCGGCAGGGATTCCGGGCAGGAGAAGCCCCGCCTCCAACTGGACCACGGGACCGGCGAGCAGCGCCCCCTCACCGAGGCGCCCGACAACGGCAAGCCCGCCGAGCGCCGCGAGCCCGGCCGCGGCAAACCCGGGCAAGGCAGCGGTGCGCGCAACGACAACACGTCGGGTTCGAACCGGTCGACACGTGGCTGGCGCCGCCTCGCGAGCGTGGTGACGGGGGGAACGGCCGCGCCCACCTTCGATCTGCCCGAGAGCGACATCGAACGCGTGCGCACCCCGATAGAGGGTCCGCGCCGCGTCGTCGTGCTGGGCTGCACGGGCGGCGCCGGGCAGTCGCTCACCACGTTGATGCTGGGCCACACACTGGCCGCCTACCGCGACGAGCGGGTGGTCGCGGTGGATGTCAACCCCGGTCCGGGCGGCCTGTCGCGGCGCATCCGCACCGAGACGACCGAAACGGTGACGTCGCTGCTCGCGAACGCTGACGCGATCAGCGGCTACATGGCGATGCGCAACTACACCTCCACGCAGTCGCGCAGCGGGTTGGAGGTCGTGTCCACCCTTGACGACCCCTACGTCCAAACCCTGGACGACCGCGACTTCACGGGCCTGACCGGGCTGCTCGGCGAGTACTACGGGCTCACCCTGCTCGACCCGGCGGCCACCGGGGTGGCGCGCGCCCTGCCCATCGTCGACGGCCTGGTGCTCGTGGCGCCGGCGAGCACCGACGCCGCCCGCGCCATGGCCATGACCTTCGAGTGGCTCGACGGGCACGGGTACACGCGCCTGCGGTCCCGCGCGATCGTCGTGATCAACGGGGTGAGCAAGCGCAGCCTGGCCGATGTGGACGCCGCGGAGCAGGTCGCGCGCGGTCGGTGCCGCGCGATCGTCCGTATCCCGTGGGACGACCACCTGACGGCGCCCCGCGGGGATGTCGACGTCAAGGCGCTGCGCTCCACGACGCGCCGCGCGCACGGGGCCCTGGCCGGGGTGCTGGTACGCGGCTTCCGGCCGAACGGTGCCGGCGCCGCGGCCAGCGAGAACGACAGCAGCGACGCTGCGAGCCCGGCACCGGGGTCGCGCAGTACGCGGGAGGTGCCGCGTTGACCCGAACGCCAGCCTTCCCCCCACCGACCGCCGACCACGCAACGGACGACGTCCGCGCCCGCAACGCCCCGAGTACCCCGAGTACCTTGAGCCGTCCGCGGCACCAGGGCACGCGAACGCTCGGCAGCACCACCCCTGACCATGGAGGGCACCGATGATCGGCCTGAACGGCACCCGAGGCGCGAGCCGCCTCGCGGTCCGGTACTTCGACGACCGCATCCTGCTCAACGAGTCCGAAGCCTGGGCGTACTTCCGGCTGCCGACGGTGTCCTACGAGTTCACCACCCCTGAGGAACGCGAGGCGCTGGCCACCAACATCACCATCGCGCTGGCCGCGATCCGGATGAACGACGCCGAGGTGCACCTGCGCATCGCGCACCGCACTTACCCGGCGGCCGACTGGGCCACCGCTCTGGACGACACCTCCGACTCCGGGCCCGGCTGGTTCGACTACCTGGACGAGATGTACCGGCACGTCTGGGCCAAGGACTTCTGGACCAAGGAGGTCTACCTGGGTGTCCGGCTCGGCCAGCGGGGCGGGGTCGGTACCCAGCTCGGGCTGTTCTCCCAGATGTTCGGGGTGTACCAGCGCACGGAGCAGGTGCTGGGCCTCCAGGACGAGGCCATCGACGACAAGGAGATCGCCCGCTGGACCGAGCAGGCCGAGCGGCTGGGCCGGGCACTGGCCGCCAGCTCGCTGCATGCGCGGCACGCGTACTCCGACGAGATCGCCTGGCTGATCCGGCACGCTGTCTCGGGGACGCTTGAGGACCCGCAGGCTTCGGCCGTCGGGCGGCGCACCTGGGGGCGGGGCGAGATCGAGCAGTTGACCGAGGGCGTCATCCACAACGGGCGTTCGATGCTGCGCCTGGAGCAGCCCGCCGGCTCGACCTTCGTCGCCTACCTCTCGTTCTCCCGGTTCCCGGACCTGATGCCGTTCCCCGACGGGGAGCCGTGGCTGCACTACGCGGACGGGCTGCCGTTCCCGGTGGAGGCGTCGCTGCGGATGAAGCTCGTCCCGCCGTCTAAGGCCAGCAAGGACGTTAGCCATAAGCTCGCCCACGCGCGCGACATGGACGCCCACATCCGCGAGGCGGGGAGTGAGGCGCCCATCGCGCTCGTCGAGCAGATCGACGCGGCGCGGATGCTGGAGCACGGCATCACCAAGGAGCGCCTGCCGTTCGTGTACGGCTGGCACCGCCTGATGGTGTCGGCGCCCGCCGAGCAGTTGCTGGGGCAGCGGGTGGAGGCGGTGATCGAGCACTACCGCGATATCGGGATCGACGTGGTGAACTCCACCGGCGACCAGTTCGCGCTGTTCAACGAATCGTTGCCGGGCGATCGCATCCGGGTGAACGCCTACACGCAGCGCCAGCCGCTGCGCACCATCGCCGGTGCGATGCCCACCGCCACGGTCGACGTGGGCGACCGCCGCGACCCCACCTCCGGGGGCGGTGGCTGGACCGGCCCCTACATCGGCGAGACGCTGGGGCGGGCCCGCAACATCGTGCACTTCGACCCGATGGTGGCCGCGGCCCGCAACCGGCCCACCGCCATCGCGATCACCGGCGAGCCGGGCGGCGGCAAGACCACGCTGGCCCTGCTGCTGATCCACCAGTTGGCGCTGCGCGGGGTCACCGTTGCGGCCATCGACCCCAAGGGCGACGCGGAGTCGCTGGTGCGGCTGCTGCAGAGCCGGGGGCGCAAGGCCCGCATCATGTCGCTGAGCTCGGCCGAGCCAGGGCTGCTCGACCCGTTCGGGTTCGGCGACGACCTGCCAATGAAGAAGACCATGGCCACGGAGACACTGCGGCTGCTGCTGCCCCGGATGAGCGAGGAACGCGAATCCGCGATGATCCAGGCGGTGGCGGCCGTGGCAAACCAGCCCCGGCCGAGCCTGGCGAAGGTCGTGCAGCACCTGGAGGAGTCCGACGACCCCGCGTCCCGCAACCTGGGCGCGGTGCTGCGCTCCATGTCCGAGATGCGGCTGGCCAGCCTGTGCTTCGACCCGCAGGGCGAGACCCAGATCGACACCGAGGGGTGGACCACCGTGTTCACCCTCGGCGGGCTGACCCTGCCCGACTCCGCCATCCAGCGCGACGACTACTCGTATGAGCAGCGGTTGAGCGTTGCGCTGCTGTACCTGGTGAGCCAGTTCGCCCGCCGGCTGATGAACGGCATTGACCGGCGACTTCCCAAAGCGATCTTCCTGGACGAGGCATGGGCGGTCACCTCCACCCCCGAGGGCGCCAAGCTGGTGCCCGAGGTGTCGCGGATGGGGCGCTCCCGCAACACCGCGCTCATCCTGGTCAGCCAGAACGCGGGTGACCTGCTCAACGAGCAGGTCACCAACTGCCTGTCGAGCGCGTTCAGCTTCCGCTCCAGCGAACGTGTGGAGGTGGAGGCCGTCATGGCCCTGCTGGGCGTGGAGCCATCCGAAGACCACATGGCCATGCTCCGCAACCTCGGTAATGGCGAGTGCATCTACCGCGACCTGGACGGGCGCGCCGGGCGCATCGCCGTCGACCTGGTGTCGGAGGAGCTGCAGGCGTGGCTCGACACCAACCCAACGAGGCAACGACCAGACGCACCCGGCGGCGGCAGAGCTGAGCGCGCGAGCGGGAACGGCAGCAACAGCGGGAACGGCGGAAACGGCGGAAACGTAACCCTGGTGGGCACCGGGGACACCGAGCGGGAGCGGTGACAATGGGTCGACGGGTCGGCACCCTGAGAAACCGAGGCGCACAGGGAAGGCCGGGAGGGCCCGAGGAGCAGAGAGGCGCCCGACCGGGGGACACCGCAAGGCCCAGAAGCCTGCGCCGAATGGCGCTGATGGGTCTGCTGATGCTGGGCTTCCTGCTGGTCCCGCTGGGGAGCACGAGTGCCCAGGCGCAACAAATGTGCGAAGGCGACCCGGCCCCGCAGCCGGAGGCTGCGGGAAGTGGCGCCGATGGGTTGCTCAAGCCGCCAGATTCACGGCCGTCGCTTGCTGAAGGAACAGACGGACTTCCTCCTGACTCAAGCCTCTACGGCGAATATGGTACTGCTGGACAGCAATGGCACACGATCCGTGAATCGTGTGTGGACAAGTTGAGTTCGAGTGCGGTAGCCACACTGAGCAACAGTGCGTGGGATCTGTCGAAGACAATCAACCAATCAACTTTGACTGTCTATGGGGCAGCGACTTCAGACGGGCTCTTGAATAATTTTAATTCCCTGGTCGAAGACCTCGTTTCAGAGTTGCGCGAAGGTATCTGGCGTCCGCTTCTTCCGACGGTTATCATTCTTGGTGCTGTTTGGCTTGGCTGGTATGGCCTGATTCGGAAGCGAGTGACGCTCACTGTAGAGAGCGCGATCTGGATGGTGCTGGCCACAGCATTGGGGATTTGGGTGCTGGTGAACCCCGGTCAGATTCTCTCCTTGGCGAGCAATGTTGTTAACTCGGGTGGCCAGATGGTCAATTCGGCAATCTCAAGAGTTTCTATCGATGGGCCATCGAACGAGTGTCCGCCTGAAGCGCCGGCTGTCGAGCGTGCATCCTGGGAGGATGGTAGCGATTTTGCCGTACGGCAAAACTCACACATGCTTTGGTCTGGTTTAGTCTGCCAGCCCTGGCTGGCGGGTGAGTTCGGCAGCGGTCCTGCAGCTGATGCTGCCGCAGAGGAGTATGGTGTAGCGCTTATCAATGCTCAAGGGATAAGCCAGACTGAGCAAGAGGAAATTCAAAGCGGTGATGTAGGTGCTGAAGAGCTCATAGAACAAAAGCAAAGCGAATACCAGGATGTGGCTGCTAGCGTTCAAGCGGATTATCCGGAAGTCTACCCAATATTTGAAGGCAATCAGCAAGGGGCGAGGCTTGGTGTTGCAACGCTAGCGCTTTTTGCTTCGATTTTTGCCGGCGGATTGATTCTCGCGGGTTCGGTTGCGCTGATAGTTCTTAAAATTGGGTTCTTGCTCTTGCTGTTGTTGGCTCCATTGTTTCTTCTTATTGGAGTTCATCCGGGCTACGGTCGAACGGTCCTGCTGAGATGGATCGAGATGATGCTCGGATTGCTCTTGAAGCAGATATTTATCGTTTTGTTAATTTCTATACTTGTTATGTGCTACGGGTTGGTCATGGCGACTAACCTTGGGTGGGGATTGCAGATGATTCTTCTTGCTCTCTTCACTCTTGCGCTTTTTGTATACCGAAAACCATTCGCTCACCTCTTCGCTTCGGTCAATGCGAACACCTTCACCTCGCGTATGGTCAACGATGCTGTGACGAGTCAAGCGCTAAGCCGAAGCGCGAACGTGCTCCCTCCGGTCGCGTACATGCGAGCACAGAAGTGGGGGCTTAAGAACTCACCACAGCTCGCCGCGGCAGCGTCAGCAGTTCCGGCCGGTGGAGGAGCCGGCGCAGGTGATCCAGGTGACGCAGCGCGTGGCACGACGCCGGCCACGAGCGCGAGTGAGGGCGCTGATAACAACAGTCCCGCGACGCGGGGTGACAACAACACACGTGCGCGGGGGGCCGCTGGTTACGGCCGCGTGCGCGGGCAGTCAGGCCCCCCGCCGTTGAACGTTGCGCAAAGCGGCGGGAAGAGCGATTCCCCGCGTCAGAAGCCGGATGTCTCTACGCAACGCAGTTCGTCCGAGGCTCCCCGGCTCAGCGAAGCGGCGTCGGGCGGGATGGGTGGCCCCTCAGCGTCGTCGAGCGGAGGTGGCAGCCGTGGTCCGATTCCTCCACGTCCGGCGGGCGGATACACCGGGACTGGAGATACTGGTTGGGCATCGGTCTTTGGGACCGGTTCCGGCTCCGGGCAGCGGCCACCATCCAGTAGCGGTGACGGCGGGGGCGCTGCCGGCGCGACTCGCGATCAGGCGGATGTGAGCAACGGCCGAGGGATCTTCCGAGGCCGTACGGAGACACCTCCGCGTGGCAATCCCGGTGGCGGGTCCCGCTGGGGCGGCCCCCGGCCCAAACAGCAGAAGCCTCCGCCGCCCCCCAGAGCTCCGCGCCCGGCCGCGTCGTCGAACCGAGGCGAAGGTGGAAACTGGATCACCGGCTCGTCCAACAGGTCCAACAAGGACGCACCCACGAGTCCGTTCTGGACCGGTTCCTCGTCGCAGCGCAGTGACAAGCATCGCCGCGATGTCCCGTTCTGGCTGAGGGACGAAGACTGATGCGTACCTGGTGGCGTTTATCCGGCCCGACCGTGCGGCGGCCGGGTACAGCTCTGACCTGTTCGGCCAGCTCACACCTTCCGACAAGGCACATGTCCGTCACTGTCCCCTAACCAACCCCTGCCAGTTCACGACACCAGCTAGGAAACCCCCGAAATGCCCAAGACTCTCCCGGAAGGTGCACAGCGGCTTGTCTTCGGCGGTCTCGTCGTCGTGCTCGTCGCCTTCGGCATATACCTGAGCTTGGGCGGGTTCGGAGGCGGTAGCGGGGGCGAGGGACAGCAAGCCGACGAGGGGTCCCCCAGAAACGGGCAGGACAGTGGCGATCCGGCCACGGCTGCTCCCAGCCCCATCGAAACGACGGATACCAAGGATATGGAAGTCCTGGAATGGTTTCCGTTCAGCGAGGACGAGTTCAAGGCGGCCGCGGCAACGGCTCAAGGTTACGCCGAGGCGTACGGCACCATCGACTACACGAAGTCCCCCGAGGAGTACTACAAGCCGATGGAGGAACTCGCGACCGACGACTTCGCGGAGTCCGTCGAGGAGAGTTCGGGTGCTGGTGCGCTGTGGCAGGAGCGGGCCGAAGAGGAGATCGTTACTGAGGGACGCGCAAATGTGGAGTCGGTCCGGAGTTTCGATGACGAGTCGATCATCTTCGTCGTCAAGAGCCAGTCGGTCCCCGAAGGCGACAACGGAGATACGGAAGATCTCGGGGATTTCGCCATCACTGTGGTGAAGTCAGGCGGAGAGTGGGGAGTGTATGACTTCCAGCCGGCCGATGTGGGCAACCTCGGTGAAGGCTGATGCTCTCCCCGCGTCGTCAAGTGCGAGAACGGAAGTCGGGTGTGCTGAAATCGGAGTACGTCCACCCGCGTAACACCACACCCCCCAACGCGGCAGGTGGCTGAATGCTCTCCCGCTTCGTTACCCCCACTCCATCCGATCAGGGATCGTGCGCCACTCGGCTCGCGATCGCTGTTGGCGTGTTTCTGGCGGGCATCGTCGTACTCGCCATCATCGTGATCCCGACCGCCATCATGAACCCTGGCGTGCTCAACATCGCGGGTGGGCTGCAATGCACTACTGACGAGACCGCGGAGCAGGCCGAAAGCAGTAGTTACGCCGAGGATTCGATCCCCGAGAACTACCTGGAGATCTACCGGGAGACAGGAGAGGACAAGGGGATCCCGTGGAACATCCTCGCCGGCGTCGGCCAGGTGGAGAGTAAGCACGGTCGGTGGGACGGCCCCGGCATCACAGAAGGACACAATGACTGGGGCGCCGCGGGACCGATGCAGTTCGGTGCGCTCGATGGTTCAGCGGCGGGCAACAGTTGGGGCGGCGAGCCGGTAATGGATGCCGACGAGCGTCCGGAAGAGGGGTACGGCCAGGACGGCAACGATGACGGTGTCGTCAGTGTCTATGATCCCGCCGACGCCATTCCGGCTGCCGCGGACTACCTGATCGAGCATGGCGCCGAAGAGGACATGCGTCAGGCGATCTTCGGTTACAACCACGCCTGGTGGTACGTGGACGATGTCACTGACTGGGCCGACCGGTACGCCGATGGCGACTTCGAAACGAGTTCCGATGTCGAGACCGCGGTCAATTGTGAGGTCAACGAGGACGGCGACCCGATCGCGCAGGCTCCCGACGAACTGACGCAGCAAGTGGTTGACTGGGCGATGGATCAGCGAGGAAAACCGTATCTCTGGGGCGGAACGGGGCCGAATGCGTTCGACTGCTCAGGGCTGACGATGCGGGCCTACGAGAGTATCGGTGTCACGATTCCGCGGGTCTCGCAGGACCAGTGGGGATTCGGCCCGGAAGTTTCCCAGGGTGAGGAACAACCAGGTGACCTGGTCTTTTTCGACGTCCAGCGTGCAGGTGAACCGGGGGGACCTGGACATGTCGGCATGGTGATCGGTGACGGCCTGATGGTGGAAGCATGGTGCACCGACTGCGGCCCAATTGCTACCCGAGAGTACGACGATCCAAGCCGAGCTGACATCTTGGGGTTCACCCGCCCCCTGGAGCACCCTGATGTTAAGGCGCAACTGGAGAGCTAAGGACAGCTATCATCGCGCCTTGAGTGCCGCTCCCAGATAAGGATTCACCATGGCTAAGCGAGAGAAAGAAGGTCTGCATGGATGGCGAGCATTTTTTGTTGTATTTCTTTCGGGGACGATTGCGGCGCTGCTAGTTTTCGGTGCTGCTGTTGGCATCTTTAGATTTTTCTTCTCATCGCTTGTATCTGGAGGAGGGCAGCAAGCTGGAGCTGAACCTAGAGAGTCGTTACCTCCTGGCCAGTTAGATCTTTGCGAACAAGCTGAATCGTCCTTGGAGGGCGATCATTTAATTGAGCGCGTGGATACAGGAGAGCCGGACGATAGCGCAGAAAGTGACCCATCTGCCGACGTCAGGACGGTAGAAGATGAATGTCAATGGAAAATCGAGGATCGAAGCGAGTCTGAGTCTGAGCGCGTCGAGTGGGACCTTACCTTATCCTATACGGCAATCGCTGACTCTTCTGGAAAGCCGAAGGAAGATATCGCCGATGAGAGATTTAAGGAAGTGCAGAACGGTTTAGAAAGTGATTTCTCTGAGGTTGGTTTGCAAACAGAGACGGGGGAGGTTGGCGACGAAGCCTATTATCTGAATGGGTCTTCAGGTGAAGACCCCCAAGAAATTCTATATTCACTTGCAGTAAAAACAAATAGCAGCTTTTACAAGATCAGCATGTCTGGCGGGAATCTGGGTGGCGATATAAATAGCATTGACCCAGAGCCTTTCGATTCCGTCGTTTATTCCATGGACAAAGATTTGGATTGGCGTTTAAATAATTGGATTAATTAATTGAGATCTAATGAATCTCACCCATTCTTTATTGGGGATTATTATTTGATTGGAATCTGATTTTTCTGAATCGCGAATTGCGATATTTTTGAAGCTGTCGAAGTGGGTTACCTCGACGCACTCCTGCCCAGTCCCAGTGCTGTAGCTGCTCTTCTTCCATCTGAGGGGGCGGGGGTCAAGCATGTGCCTTACTCCATGAGTTCATCGATGAGCTTCCTCATGTACGTGTCCGACTCTGTGCTGCTGAGCGCTGATTCGTAGACACTGTCATAGGTCATCCTATAGCTCTCGATTTCCTCTGGCTCTTCCCGGAAGAAGCCTTTGTGTCCGTCGTCGATGAAGACCACGGGATCGTCCTGCTCGTTGGCGAAGTCGAGGATGACGAAGTGGCCGCCGAGTCCTCTGTGGGCGCCCACCGAGTCGGGAAGTACGCGGATGGTCGCTTTGCCCTGCTGATTGAGCAGGCACAAGTGGATTATCTGCTCGGACATCGTCAGTGGTCCGCCAACGTTCTTTCGCAGCGCAGCTTCATCGATCACCGCTTCGACGGTGGGGCTCTCGCGTTCGAGGAGATCTTGGCGTCGTAGTCGTGCTTCCAGCCGGCGTTGGACCTCGGCCTCGTTGGTGACGCCGAACCCACGGATGACAGCCTTCGCGTAGTTCGGAGTCTGAAGCAGTCCAGGTACAAGCATGCCGCTGTAGAACCGGAGCCCAGTCGCGGTTGTTTCGAGCGCTACGTAGGCACCCGTGCCGAGGACGTCAGTGTAGTGGGCCCACCACCCCTTCGTGCTGGCCTGCTTGGCCATTGCGACCAGCGCATCCTGCCTCTCGGGGGCAGTCACTTGGTAGAGCGCCGCGAGGCTGCGCAGGTCGTCTTCCTTCAGTCGCTTCCACTCGCCGCGTTCTAGGCGGTTCACCTTCGTTTGGTTCCACCCCATCCGCTCAGCGACGTAGGTAGAGGAGAGGCCTGCTTCCTCGCGCATGCGCTTGAGTTCGGCTGAGAGGCGGCGGTGCCGTGCGGTGTAACCGTGACTCTTCGCCATGAACTCCTCCTGGGGCGGTTGATGCCCTAGTGATCCTAGAGCCTTCCGTCGATCCACAAATTAGCGGACGTCTTGATGATTCAATTGAAACTTAGCGGACGCTATATATACTTAGTGTAAGTGGTCGAGCACACAGGAGTGGTCGACCAGGTAGTCCAGGTGGTGAACCCTCATGCCAGACAACCGGTCCAACCCCCATCCCGTCCTCAGCTCTCCTCTTCACCCCCTCACCCTTCTCGCGAAGGAGTTGGAGGCTCGGGGCTTGGAGGCGTCCGTCGACTTCTCGGTGTCCGTTGTCGACGCCTATTCCCCTGGTGGTCCTGGTGTCGCTTCCGCGGCGCACCAGCGGGTGATCCTGCGTCCCGACGCGGTGACGGCGCACCCGTGGTGGTGGCTGCTGTGGCCGGGGGAGCGGTTTGAGCGTGAGGCGGCGGAGCCCGAGGTGACGTGTCTGCTTCCCGTCGAGCGCGTCGAGGAAGTGGCGCGCAGGGGCCGCAACATTCTCATCCTCGACAGCACCGAGTGAACGAAGCCAGGGCACGAATAAGCGGCCGCGTCCTGGCTTCGCGGCCGCCACCCCAGTGAAAGCCCTTGCAAATGCCCGAATCCGCCCCGCTGCCTACCAGGGCGGGAGCCAACCACCCCCGGTACCCCGCGCACCGACCCAGGAGTCCCAATGTCGGCCACCCACCTTCCCGGCGGTCCGCCCACCCCCTGCGCCTTCGTGCGAGAGGTCGGGGGTCGGCCGCTCACCCGCTACGAACTCCGCAAGCGCCGGACACTCGCCGAGACCGCCGGCCAGACTTGGGCGTTCTTCGCCGCGTGGGAAAGCATCCCCTACGTCGCCGCCATCAGCGTCGCAATGCTTATCGGCCAGGCACCCGGCATCGACTGATCCAGATTCGCGCTGGTCCTGAGCATTTCGGGACTTCGCGAGCGGTTGAGGCTCGAAATGCTCAAGACCAGCACTCAAGCGCGGGTTGACAGGCGGTATCGGCGTCCCGTTATGTATCAGCGGTGTCGGGTGCTTAGCGGAGTGATCGGAGGGTGGTGTGTCTGAAGAGAACGAGCCGCGCAAGCATATTACGGAGGCTCTGGCCGGAAAAGCGTTCGTTCCGGAAACCCATGAACAGCGCGAGGAACGCGAAGCGACTGAGGACTATGTCAAGTGCGCCGCGGCTCGCTACCTCCCTCTGTAAAGAGGCAGAGCCCGAGAAGATAGCGCTCTACGAAGAGAAGTGGGGCCAATGCCACGGCGTTCTCCGTGATATCTACGGAACGAGTTCCGAGGAACGTCAGAAGAAATTCGTGACTACTCTTCGTTGCTCCGCCAGCTCCCGGGTGAACCCGAATGATGGAGAGGTTGAGCGAACGAGAAAAGCAGACAGTAACTCGAAGGCGACTCCGGCGCCTCACTCCGCCAGGTCGACCCGAACGAGAGCCCGCAGAGCGGCCGCACGCTGTGCTGATCGGAGGACAGCAGGCGTCAGGGAAAACTACTACACAGGGCTTCGTTCATCAGAGCCTTGGTGTGCGGAACGCGGCGTCGTACGACGGTTGTTGCGGGGCGGGACGTTGATGACGTCGGATCTCGATGGTCGGGTCTGTTGGCCTGCTCAGGCGGGGGTTGGCTCCGGCGCGGTCGCGCCGAAGGGGCCGTAGGTCTCGCCGCCGACTCGTGCGGCTTCGTCGATGTAGTGGGCTAGTGCCTCTCGGGAGCGGGTCAGCGTGTCTACCTGGTCGTCCAAGCGGCGCAGCCGGGTCCGCATGGCTGCCAGGAGCTCGGGGCAACCGGCGAGTTCGGGGGTTTCTCCGGTCGCGCATGGCAGCAGGTAAGCGATGTCCTCGGTTGACAGTCCGGCGTTGAGGAGGTGCCGGATCTGCT
The DNA here is from genome assembly GCF_014203805.1 of Lipingzhangella halophila. Classification (GTDB taxonomy): domain Bacteria; phylum Actinomycetota; class Actinomycetes; order Streptosporangiales; family Streptosporangiaceae; genus Lipingzhangella; species Lipingzhangella halophila. Next base: position 670,335 of record NZ_JACHJT010000001.1, read on the forward strand.
TCACCTTGACGACATCCGCCTGGTCGTACACCCGGTATCCGGCCGTGGTGCGGTCCGGCTCCAGCAGTCCTTGTGCTTCGTAGTACCGCAACTGATGGGCGTTGACCTCAGTCCGACGGCTCAACTCTCCGATGTGCAACGTTCCTCCTTGACCTTCACACCGGTATCAACGTTCACCATGTCGCTATGGCTTCCCAAACGAATCCTGACGTGACAATCATCGGCCTGGGGCTCATGGGTAGGGCGCTGGCGGGCGCGCTGCTCAAGGCGGGACACCAGGTCACCGTGTGGAACCGCACGGCCGCCAAGGCAGAGGAACTGCTGGCTCAGGGGGCACTGCTTGCCGACTCGGCCAACAGTGCGGTCACCGCCAGCCCGGTGACCATCACGTGTGTCGCTGACTACCCGTCACTACAACAAGCGTTCGCCCCAGTCTCCGATGAGCTCGATGGTCGACTCCTGGTCAACCTAACGTCGGGCGACTCAGCGCAGGCCCGCGATATGGCCCGATGGACCGAGCAACGAGGCGCCCACTATCTCGACGGTGCGATCATGGCGGTCCCGCCGACCATCGGCACCGCCGACGCAGTGATCCTGCTGAGCGGCTCCAAGACCGCCTTCGACAGTCAGCGGTCCGTCCTCGACGCGCTCGGAACCGCCACCCATCTCGGTGCGGACCACGGCCTGTCTGCCCTGTACGACGTCGCCGGCCTGAGCATGATGTGGGGCGTCCTGAACGCCTGGCTCCAGGGCGTTGCCCTGCTTGCAACCGCCGGCATCGACGCGTCCACCTATACGCCGTTCGCGGTGCAGATGGCGCAGGGAACGGCCGGGTGGCTGGAAGGTTATGCCGACCAGGTCGACAGTGGCACCTACCCGCCCGACGACGCGACGCTCGCCACCCACGCGGGTGGAATGGCCCACCTCGTTGAGGAGAGCGAAAGGCTGGGCGTCAACGCGGAGCTCCCGAGGCTGTTCAAGTCGCTGGTGGACCGGGCGATCACTGCCGGCCAAGCAGGAAAGAGCTACCCCGCTCTGGTCGAGCAGTTCAACCAGGAGTCGAGGACCTCATGACAGGCAACACGGATGACACGGGGGATCGCGTCACCGATCTGCTGGCGGCGTACATCTCGGTGTGGAACGAGCGGAACCCGCGAACGAGACAGACGATCGGTGCCGGGGTCTTCACCTCGGACGCGTACTACGTCGACCCCAACACCTCGACCCAGGGCAGGTCAGCGATCGACACCTATGTCGCAGGCTGGCAGGAACAGTTCCCCGGCTTCGTCTTCGTCCTCGGTGAGGTGAGCAGCCACCACGATGTCGCGCACTTCGGCTGGAGCTTCGGCCCACCCGGCGGACCACCAGCAGCGACGGGCGGGGACGTCGTGGTGATCGAGCAAGGCCGAATCAGCAAGATCTACGGCTTCTTCGGCTAGCCGCTGAGGGCTCCGTTGCTGTGCGTGCGGACTCCTCCTGGATCGCTACGGAGCTGTGACCAGCGCTGTCATCACCTACCCCGACTTTGGAACCGCTCTGCCCACGAACCAGCTTGCGAGGTTGGCGCTTTTCCCCGATCTTGTCTTGGATTTCTCGCGCTGCACTCCTACCAATGGTGGTGGCGAGCTAACCGCACACACCTCACGATCTCCGTCTCTCTTCCCGTTCGCGGAACGTTTTCCAGATACGTGCCGGAACCGCGATTCGGTCGGCGACGAATGACCGGAAACTCGGGGCAGCGATCTCGTCTCCGGATCTCCCGAGCGTGTAGCACCAGACTCGCTCTTCCCCCGGGGGCGCCCGGCCCGCCCAGTCCCCGCGGCGCTCGTTCTGGCCGAACTTGGCCAAACACGGTACGTATCCGACCTCCGCGCCGTTCGTTACGCTCGCCTTACTTCGCTTCTCTCATGCGCGAGTTGCATAACAGGCGGACAGCGAGGTGCCTGTGTCCGAACCTCTCGCCACCACAGTGCGTCTGGCCAGCGCTGGAACCCTACTAACGCTACTCGTGGCGTGCAGTTCGTCCTCGCCCTCGCAAGATGAGGACAGCGAGCCAGATGGGGCCGCTGAGATCGATTTCAGCGGCCCCATCTGGCTCGATGCGGACGAGGGGGGTCCTGGTCGTCGCGGACGAGGGAGAACCCTGCGGCACGCCTCTGGCTGAGATCGCCTTCCCGGACCAGCTACCCGAGTCCCTGGCCTCCATTTTCAATCCGGAGTGGCAAGACGCGTTCTCCCCGGACTGGCGACATGTGGCGAGCGGGTCGGAAGAAGGCACGATACGTGTCTGGGAACTCGACAAAACAGCCATGGCCTACACCGAGAGGTACACACTCGGAGCGGACGAAGGCAGCCACGAAGGGGCATCGAAGTTCTACCACCACCCAAAGTTCGCGCCAGATGGCGAGACGCTCTGGTTCGGAGTCTCCTCCAGCGACGAGAACTCACTGGGCCACATCCCCTACGAGGACCACACATCCGTCTACGGCGCCCAGGATGGCGGCTCGCTGCTGGCCTTCGACGAGCCGTGGACCGTAGACGATTCCGGAACCGTTCTCACAGAGAGCGAGAATGTTGAGACGGAAAGTGTTGAGGTCGACGGTGCGGTTATGGAGTTCGAGTACTGGGTGAACGACGCCGGAGAGATCGTGAATCCCGACCAGGACTCGGGTCCCCTCATCGAGTTCCCCGGTACCAACAACCTGTTCGGGGCCCCGGTCGGCTATTCGGCCATCCACCAGCTCTCACCCACCGAGTTCCTTATGGGGACGTCGTCTGGCTACTCTTCCGATTTCCAGGAAATCCTGGACAGCTATGGGGAGATAGCCCACGCGACCATCGACCCGGACCAGGGCACCTTCGAACTGGAGCAGCGCGTCCCGGCCGACGCCGAGTCACGGCTCGCCGACTGGACCCTCGTGCACCCCGACGGGACAACGGTGTACCTGGGATTCGACGAAAACGAAGACGAAGACGAAGACCGGGAAGACTGGGAGGCGTACTCGGCGTCCCTCGCCCCAGAAGACGACGAAGAACCGCAGGACCTCGACCCAGAGTTTTCCTGCCTCGCCGGGAAGGACATCTCGTGGTCCTGAACCCGTCCCCCTGCCATTGCCGTCGACAGGTCGAACTCCGCGGCTCTATGGGGGCGAAGACCGGCTTCGGCGATGAAGCCGTCGAGCGGCCCGTCGAGTCAGGCCCTTTCTGTTCGCCTCCTCTGGTCATCTCCGCCACCCGCGGCGGCAAGTCGTACATCGGCTGTCCTCCTGAACGCCACCAAGACGCCGGACTACGGGTGTGGCTGCCGGCGCCGCTGGCCCGGACGCTGCCGAAGGTGGAGCTGGAGCGGCACTGAGCGCGGCCCGCGCCGGCTCCGGCCCCCCTGAAGGTGGTGGGGTCGCGGAAAGGCCTCCTAGACTTCCCGGGGTGTCCGATCGCCGTGCGCGGTAGCCCCCTGGAGTTGCGAGTATGCCGGAAGCCGACGAGTTCACGCGGAAGGCCGTGTCCGGTTCCGGCGCGGCCTCTTCCCCGCCCGACACCGCCACCGACGCCCCCTCTCCGGCCCGCAGCTACGGCCTGCACCTGGGCAGCAAGGACAGCTACGAGGTCGACCGCCAGGCCATCAGCGGGCTTCTCGAACGGTTCCCGGAAGGCGTCGTGCGGTCCGGTTCCGATCAACCCCCATCAAGGATTCGCTTATGTCCGACAAAGATTCCACACCGAAGAAGCGGGAGATCCCGGGGAGACGCGCGTTCTCCGCGGGATATGGCCTCGGCTCGCTCATTACCCTCGTGACCATAGGTTCGATAGTGGGGGTTGTCCGGTTGGGTATCCCGGATTCCGGATCAGGGGAGAGCGCGTCTCCGCCGAACGGTGAACGGGAGGTGAGCGCGCCTTCGGTGGCCCCCGAACTTGTGGACGGGATCGCTGAGGTATGCGGTCGTCTCGACGAGGAAGCCGAGCTGTTTTCCGGACCCCGGACGCAGCGGGTGCCCCCGGAAGACTCCGCGGTTGACTCCGCCACCGCCAGTCCCGGTGCGCAGCCCCGCACGGTAGAGGACAGATGCGAGTGGGCCGTCCACAGGCAGGACGAGAGGTTCGGGGCCGTCGCTCTTGAGTACACCGCTTTCCTGGGCGGCTCCGCGGGTGAGTCGAAAGAGGCGGCGGCGGAAGAGCTTTTCCGGGAAAAGAAGTTGGATGCCCGGGTGGAGTCGGAGGAGGTTCTTGAGGTTTTTACGTCCCCAGAGGGTTCGGGTTCGTTGGACAAGTCCTATGCGGTGTTCACCGAGCCCAGCGCCGGCGTACTCCGGTACTCGTTCGTAGGGATGCAGCAGAGTGCCGCGTTCGTGGTTGAGGTCGAAGCCGATAAAGCCGACGGGTCCGATGGTCCTCTGGAGGAGGGCGGCCCTGTGGAGCAGATGAACGAGATCAAGCTCGCCGTGCGGGATATTGTCGATCCCGTTGGCTCCGACTTCGGGAGAATGATTCCGGACTAGGGCGGACCATTCACCGGCACATCGCGCCGATTACCTCTGTGAAGTGCGGGAACTCCTCGCGGGCCTGTCGGACGATCGCCGCCGGCTCCCGGCGGCCGCCAGGGGCGTTCCGCTCGGCGATCCGGACCAGATCGGGATCGACGGGCCCCGGTTCGCGTTCCTCGGTGACCTCGTGCGGACCCCACCCTTGGGCCAGCAGCCATAGGAAAGAGCCCACGTCGCTGGCCATTACCGCGATCTCGCCCTCCGATCCGAGGTAGACCACGGGCTGCGCCTCCAGGGGGCGCCCTTCCCGGGTTAGCCACAGCCCGGTGTACCCGCCGGCCCCCTCCATGCAGAAGAAGCGGAACTCCCGTCCGTCGACCTCGTCGTTTCCGGTCCACAGCCGGAACCACCACGCGGTTTCCTCGGGGGCTTCGAACTCCTCGTACATCTGGAACTCGGGATGAGAACTACTCCCGTACTTCGCCAGGTCCGCCAATGCCGGGGGGAAAGCATGCTCGTTCATGCCGGGATCCTAGTGTCCCCCGGCGACACCGGCTCCATGGTTCCTGCCCAGGGTCGGAGGACGGGTCCGGTGTGCCGGGACCGAGTACCGGCCGGCTCCCTGCCGACCGGTGCCCTAGCCGGTTTCGGAGCCGGGCTCGGCCTGGATCGCGGTCACGCAGCGGGCCAGCAGGCCGCGTAGGGTCTCCTGTTCCTCAGGGGCCAGTTCCGCCAGGATCCGCTGTTCGATCCGGCCCGCCCGCTCGTCCGCCCGCCGCAGCAGTTCGGCGCCGGTATCCGTGACCCGGACCTCCAGGGCGTTCTGGTGCCAGGGGTGCGGGGTGCGTTCGATCAGGCCCCGCTCGTCGAGGTTGCGTAGGACGGCTGTCATCGCCTGCGGGCTCACCAGGCAGGCGCGTGCCAGCGCGGCCGAGGAGATTCCGGGGTTGTCGGCCAGCGCGAGCAGCGCCGCGTACTGCGCCACGGTCAGCGACACGTCTTTCAGCGCCGCCGCTTTCGCGGACATGAGGGCCTGCTCGGTGCGTTTGATGTCCAGGCCGAGCCGGTCCTGTGCGGGCAGCGTCATGCACTCAAGGTTACAGCCGCGGATAATGATCAAGAGTTGCACCTTTATCAACCCATTGATAGATATCTGGGTATGGATTACACGACGGCTGACTCATCCGGAACGGCAGTGCTCATCACCGGGGCCACACAAGGGCTCGGCTACCACCTCGCCGCTGCGCTCGCCGGGACAGGCGCCACCCTGCTGCTGCACGGCCGGGACCCCGCCCGGCTGGACGCCACCGCGAAGGAGATCCGTGGTGCGGCCCCCGCCTGCACTGTGCGCACCTACACCGCTGATCTCGCCGATCTGGACCAGGTCCGCGACCTCGCCGCGCGCGTCCGCGCCGCGGAACCGCGACTGGACGTTCTGGTGAACAACGCCGCAGTCGGCGGTGGAACGGACACCGCGCGCCGCGAAGTCAGCCCGCAGGGGCACGAGCTGCGCCTCGCCGTGAACCACCTGGCCCCCACCACGCTTACCCGCGGCCTACGCGAGCTGCTGGGATCCTCCGCCCCCGCGCGGGTGGTCAACGTCGCCTCACTGGGCCAGGAGGCGATCGACCTCGACGATGTGCAGTTGCAACGCCGGTATGAGGGGGTGCACGCATACTGCCGCAGCAAGCTCGCGCTGATCATGGGCACGTTCGACCTCGCCGAGGAGCTCCGCGGGAGCGGGGTCACGGCCAACGCGCTGCACCCGGCGCACCTGATGCCCACCCAGATGGTGCGGCAGAGCGGATTCACCCCCGAGACGCGCCTGGCTGACGGCGTGGCGCCCACCATGCGGCTCGTCTGCGACCCCGCGCTCGCCGGAACCACGGGCCGCTACTTCGACCGGTTCGCCGACCAACCCGCCCACCACCAGGCATACGCCCCCGAGGCCCGGCGCCGCCTCGCTGAGATCACCACCGCTCTGACAAGCGGCTGAGCGCTGGCAGCCATGCCCAGGCGGTGCCGCCCCGCTGGACGTTCAGGCGTTGAAGAGCCGCTCCGCGTTCCCGTGCAGCACCGCGCGCAGCCAGTCGTCGTCCGGGGCGACGTCGCGCAGCGCCCGGAGCTGCTCGACGTAGGGGTAGGGGATGTTCGGGAAGTCGGTGCCGAGCAGGATCCGGTCCTGAAGATGTTTCAGGCGCGGCAGCTCCGCGGTGGGGAACGGGGCCGACCGTTCGGTGAAGCGGGTGAACACCATGGTGGTGTCCAGGTGCACGCGCTCGTAGCGTTTCGCGAGGTCCATGAACTCGCTGTACTCGGGTGAGCCGAAGTGCGCGATGATCGCCGTGAGGTCGGGGTGTTCCTTCAACACCCCGGCGAACGGATCGGGGCCGGTGAAGGCCCCGCCGTGCGGGCCCGAGCCGCAGTGCACCACCACGGGGGTCCCGGAGTCGGCCAGCGCGCCCCAGACATCGCTGAGGAGGGGATCGCGCGGGTCGTAGCCGCCTACCTGCAGATGGGCCTTGAACACGCGCGCCCCGGAGTTGATCGCGCCGGCGACGTACCTGGCGGCGCCCTTCTCGGGGTAGAAGGTCGCGCTGTGGAGGCAGTCGGGGTGGCCGGCGGCGAAGTCGGCGGTCCAGGCGTTCAGCCACTCGGCCATCGCCGGCCGGTGCGGGTAGGTCAGGGCGGTGAAGCGCAGCACCCCGAAGGCACGGAGCAGTTCGACCCGTTCCGCTTCGTTGCCCCGGTAGTTGATCGGCCATACGCCCTCACCGAGGTCGTCGAAGTAGGACCACACCTTGCGCAGCACGTTGTCGGGCATGAAGTGGGTGTGGACGTCGATGATGCCGGGCAGCCCGAGCTCCCGCCACAGCTCGCGTGTGGCGGCGATCCCGTCGTCGCGCTGCCCACCTCTCGGATCCGCTGTCACGACCGCCACTCTAGGGCTTTCGGTGGAACGTGTGACCGGCGGTGTACCGAGAGCGATAACAGGGCGGGCCGACTGGCCGGGGCGGGTCATCGCCGCCCGGACCGGTGGACGGATCGCCGCGGGTAGGCGGGTGTGCGGTAGCTTTTCCGGAATTATTGGTCCTGGCGCCGAGCCCCGCGTCTGACCTGGGGAGTCCGCGGAAAAGCCGTTCAAGGGGCTGGCGAAGAAGGCCAGCGGGAAGAGGCCCGGCGGCGGGAAGCCGAAGAAGGGCGGCAAGGGCGAATAAAGGCTGAGCGCTGGTCTTGCGGGGTGGTCCCTCCGCGCGCGGAGGGACCACCCCGCAAGACCAGCGAGGCCGAGCGCGTGCCTGGTGAGCGGCCTCACCTTTAACCCACCAGGGGTGGAGTGCGTAGAATGAGGCTATATGTCTGGTCTGACGACTTTTCTGTGCACGGCGCTGATCGCCATGTCACTCACGAGCACCGATGACGGCCTGTGTCGCCGCCGGTGCCGCCGCGCGGCCTGAGCCGCGCCCTCAGCGCCCCTGGCCACCCTGGCCCTGTCCTTCTCGGGACAGCGGAAGCCAGACCCGTCCGACCTGTATCGCGGTCCGACCGACCAGCCACCCGGGCAATCCCCTTTCTGATCCGGTTCGTTCGGTCGCACGGCCGCCCGTAACGGCATGGAGCCTTCCGACATGACGGCATCCGTCACAGCACCCGCTCACCCCGCGCCGCCCGACTCCCGTTCGCGGCTGCTCCTCCGCAACTCCGTCTCCGTACCGCCGCCGGTCCCGCCTCCGCTGGAGCCGGCCCGCTGGCTCCCTCTGGGGATCGCCCTCGCCCTGATCGCCGCACTGACCGGGTACACGGCGTGGGAGCACGGTGCGCGGCCGGCCCTCCTGCTGCTACTCGGCACCGGCCTCGGTCTCGCACTGTTCCACTCCCGCTTCGGGTTCACCTCCGCCTGGCGTCAGCTCATCTCCGTCGGCAACGGCACGGGCCTGCGCGCGCACGCCCTGCTGCTCGGGACGACCGCCACCCTGTTCGCGCTCATCATCGGCACCGGCACGGGTCTGTTCGGCAACGACCCCCAGCCGTCGGCCGGACCGATCGGCGTCGGCCTGTTCGTGGGCGCGTTCCTGTTCGGACTCGGCATGCAGCTCGGCGGCGCGTGCGCGTCCGGGACCCTGTTCGCGGTCGGCTCCGGGCAGTCGGCCATCGTCGTGACGCTCGGCGGTTTCATCGTCGGCTCCGTCATCTACAGCGCGATCTGGCCGGCAGTGAACGACCTGCCCGAACTGCCGCCATTCCTGCTCGCCGACCATGTCGGCTGGGCGGGCGCATGGGGGGTCACCGTGGTGGTCCTCGCGGCGGTGGTGGCCGGTACCCGGATGGTGCAGAACCGCCGTACCCCGCCGCCGGTCGGCTCGGTGCCCAGCACGTCGGGGATTCTCCGGCTCGTGCGCGGAAGTTGGCCGATGCTGGTCGGCGCGGTGGTGCTCGCGGCCCTGGGCGGCGGGGTGATGCTCGTCTCCGGGGGCGCGTGGGGGATCACCGCCGCGTTCAACCTGTGGGGAGCGAAGTTCCTGCAACTGATCGGCTTGCACCCGGAGACCTGGGCCTTCTGGCAGCAGCCCAACATGGCGGCACAGCTCAACTCCCCCGTTCTCACCGACAAGACCAGCCTCACCGACATCGGCATCATTCTCGGCGCGGCGGTCGCCGCCGCCTCCGCCGGAGCGTGGAAACTGCACACCGGCCTGCGCTGGCGGGTCGTGCTGGCGGCGCTCCTCGGCGGAATCCTGATGGGGATCGGTGCGCGTCTCGCCGGCGGCTGCAACATCGGCGCCTACCTGGCGGGCATCGCCTCGGGCAGCCTGCACGGCTGGCTGTGGGCGGTCGCCGCGCTGGTTGGAACGTGGGCGGGTCTGCGGGCCCGGCCGCTGTTCGGCCTGGCCAACCCCAAGCCCGATGACAGCTCCTGCTGAACGCTCGCGGGAAGCCGGTCCGCGGACCCGCGCCGCGACCGTCCGGGTGCCGCTTGGCCGGCGCCCGGACGTCGTCAGTTGGGCACTTGGAGGGGGACGGCCGGATGGGCGCCGTGTTGCCGCTGGGGCGTGCCCGCTCAGAGGTGGCGGTGCATGATGTGCAGTCCGACGTAGCCCTTGGCTGGATGGCGGAAGGCCTCGGGCACGGTGCCGATCACCGCGAACCCGAGTGACCGCCACAGGTTGATCGCCCCGGTGTTGGTCTCGACAACGGCGTTGAACTGCATCGCGCGGTAGCCGTCGGAGCGTGCGGACTCAAGGACGTGCTCGCCCAGGGCTTTTCCGAGCCCGCGGCCGCCGTGCTCCGGGTGGACCATGAAGCTCGCCGTGGCGACGTGTGCCCCCGGTCCCATCTGGTTCGGGCCCGTGATGGCCGACCCGGTGACCGTGCCGTCGTCGTCAGTGGCGACGAACACCCGCCATGGCTCCCCCTTGAACCACAGGGAGCGTGCGCGCTCCTCGGTGATGCCGCGGTCCCAGGTGTAGGTCTCTCCGGCGGCGACGATGCGCCGCAGGAACGGCCATATGCCGTTCCAGTCCTGCGCTGTGGCTTCCCTGATCTCCATGGGTCGAGCATGTAGGCAGGGGCCTCCGGAGCGCAAAGCGACGTTGGCCACGGTTGCCCCGGACGGCACCTGGACGAGGGAGCTTCGCGGCTGGTGGTGCTGGAGGCGCGTTCCCCTCGAAGGTCTGGTTCGGTGCTGCCGGCGCCTGGGGAGGAAGCGGGGTCCGGGTGATCGGCGGGATGGCCCCGCGTCCGGCGTGCACCGGTGGGCGGTACCGCCCGTACCGGGGGCCAGGTATCCACAGCCTGTCCGGTCGGGCTGGATGCGGTGCGGGTGCGCGGAGCACGCTGGACGCATGTTTCTCGGTCGTGCCACCCGGCTTCCCTGCACCGGCGACGACGCCGTCGCGCTCTTCGCCGCCTACCAGTTCGGTCTCGTCAGCGATGCGCAGGCGCGGCGGTCCGGACTGGGACGGACCGCCGTCGACGCGCGGTTGCGCGGTGGAGCGTGGCTGCCCACTGCGCACCGCGGCGTGTTCCAGGTGGTTGGTTTCGGCGCTTCCGCCTGGTGCCCGCGGCGGGCAGTTCTGGCGGCCATCCTTGCGGTGGCGTCGGGCGCGTTCGCGTGCCGCGAGACCGCTGCGTGGCTGTGGCGCCTCGACGGCGCGCCGCAGGGCCGAGCGGACATCGTGCATGTGGGGGTGCCGGCCCCGGCCTGGTTCCCGCCAACTTCGCGCGCCGACTCCCCGGCCGCCGGCGTGCGGGTCCATGTGCTGCGAGTCTCCGATGCGGAGCTGGCCCGCCGCCCACCGTTCCTGCTGACCAGCGTACGCCGGACCCTTGACGACCTGGCGCGGGACACCGACAGAGCGGCCTTCGCCCGCATGCTCGACTCCGCTGTGCGCCAGCGGCTTATGCCACCCGCGGCGGTCCCGTCGCCCCGCGACGCGGTCTCCGCCATAGGGGGCGGGGACACCGCGCGAGAGGGCGGCAGGCGAAATTTCGGGATCCGGGGCGTGGCAGGGGCCCGCGCCCCGCCGGCGCGTTTCCCAAAAGGGCCGATGGGTAAGCGGCAACTGCGAGGGCGCGCGGTGCGCGAAGCGTCGCGCGGATAAGCGGGCGAGGTCGCGTCACGGAGGGAACGCGCAGTCCGCAACCCACCGCACGCGGCGGACAGGGCGAGGGCAAGCGCGGGAGCCCGGGTTTCCGGCCCGCGCAGGCGGCCGAGTCCGAGAGGAGTGAAAAGGCGGAGGTGCACAGTCATGTATCCGCGTCCTGATCAAGAGCCGCCCAACGAACCGTACGACGAACAGCGGCCCGCGGGGGAGCCGCCGGAGCCCGGAGAAGCCAGCGAGGCCGGAGAGGCCGGCGAGCCAGATGAGCTGAGGGAGACGGCCGAAACCGGCGAAGTGGGCGAGGCCGACCAGTCGGCGGTATCCGGGCAGCCCGGCCAGGGGCCGCAGCCGGGTCAGGCCGGTCCGCCCTCCTGGTCGCCGGGGTATCCGGGGCAGCGGCCCGGTGGGCCGGAAGACCGGCCGCGCGCGCAGGGACCACCAGGAGAGCAGGGCTCACCTGCCCAGCCGGGCCAGTCGTGGCGGTCGGCTGGGCGTGGTGCGCCTGGGCAGACCCCCAGCCAGCCCGGGCAGCCAGGCCAGCCCGGGATGTCGGGGGAGTCGGGGCCGCAGCCGGGTCAGGCCGGTCCACCGCCCTGGTCGCCGGGGTATCCGGGGCAGCGCCCCGGTGGGCCGGAAGAGCAGCCGCGCGCGCAGGGACCGCCAGGAGGGCAACCACCACCGGGTCAACCCGGCTACGCGCAGCCGCCGCCTGGTGCGCGGAGCGGTGAGTCGTACGGTGCGCAGCGAGCGCAGGGGCCACCGGGGCCAGGGCAGCCGGGAGAGCCCGGTCAGCCAAGTCAGTCGCCGCTGTCGGGGGAGCCGTGGCCACCGCCCGGGCAGGGCGGCACCGGGGCTGAGTCGCCGGGGTACGCGCAGCCGCCGCCTGGTGCGCAGAGCGGTGAGTCATACGGTGCGCAGGGGCAACCGGGGCCACCGGGACCGGGCCAGCAGAGTTGGTTCGGCCAGCCCGGCCAGCCAGGGGAGCCGGGTCAGCCTGGGCAGCCAAGTCAGCCGCAGCCCGGGCAGGGCGGCACGGGAGCTGAGTCGCCGGGGTTTGCGCAGCCGCCGCCCGGCGCGGCGCCCGGCCCGCCGGGTGGCGAGCCTTACGGCCAGCAGTGGGGATCCTCCGGCTACCCGCCCTACGGTCAGCCGTACGCGCAGGCGAGCCCGGGCCAGCCGGGCACCGTGATCGCTGCGCGGGTGCTGATGTTCATCGGCGCCGCGATCGGGCTGCTGTTTGCTCTGCTGTTCGGCGCCGCCGCGGCTATCCCCGAAGTGACGCGGGGGATGGAAGAGGGCGCGACCATGCCGGGCCTCCGCGCGCAGGACCTGCCGCTGTTGTTCGGCATGGTCGCATTCGTGGTCGGCGTGTACGGCCTGGTCTCGCTGGTCCTGGCGAGCCTGATGGGCAGGCGTTCCCTCGTTGTCTTCTGGATAGCGCTCATCTTCCAGGTGCTTATGCTGTTCCTGCCGCTGTCCAGCTTGATGTACGGAGCCGTGGGGACTGTTTTGCCACTGCTGTTCACGGCAGCGATCATCGTCCTGCTGCTGCTTCCGGCATCCCGCGCGTTCTACTGGCGGCGGTGACCACTGCGCGGTGCCGCGGCCCTTCGGGACCGCGGCCGCGCACCCGCGGTCCGCGCGCGGTTCCGGCTCGGGGAGCCGGTCAGGCGGAGCGGAACCAGCGGTGCTCCCGGGGTGGCTGCGGCAGCCGGACCGCCACCCCGGTCCAGTCGCGTTCCAGAGCGCGCTGAACAGCGCGGCGCCGTTCGCCCGCGCTGGTCTCGTTCGGGGCCTGCCCGAGCGCGAGCGTGCGGCGCAGCAACTCGGTGGCGTCCGGGCGGTCTGCCGGGTCTTTTGCCATCGCGGCGAGCACCAGGGTTTCGAGATCGGGTGGCAGCCGGTCGAGGTCGGGTTCTTCGCGCAGGACACGCCGGGCGAGCTCCTTGGGGTGCCCGTGGCCGAACGGGTCATGCGCGGCCGCCGCGAACGCGACCAGCGCTCCCCAGAGGAAGATGTCGGAGCTGCTGGTGGCGGGGTGGCCGCGGTACTGCTCGGGGCTGGACCATCCGGGGGTTCCCATGCGGTCGGCGGGAGCCCCGGGCGTGTCGTCGGTGTCCGTCAGGGCGGGGGACGAGGGCAGGTGCAGTGTGCGCAGCCGGCGGCGGAGCCGCCGCACCCGCATCCAGCGGGTCGCGTCCTCGACGGTCGTGGGGTGGGCGATGCCGAAGTCCAGGAGCTTCGGCCCGGTGGGCGCCATGACGACGTTGCTCGGCTTGAGGTCGCGGTGCACGATCCCGGCGTCGTGGATTCCGCGCAGCGCCTCGGCCGCGCCGACCGCCAGGGCGCGCAGCATCGCATCGCGAAGCGGACCGTGCCGCTCCACGTGGTGCCGGACGGTCGGGCCGGGCACGTACTCGGTGACCATCCAGGGGAGTTCCGCCTCGACGTCGGCCTGCACGAAGCGGGCCACACACGGGCTGTTCACGCGCGCCAACAGCCGCGCCTCGTGTGCGAACCGTTCGCGGACATCGGGCTTGGCGGCGTGGTCGGGGTGGATGACCTTCACCGCGACATACCCGGCGCCCTGGCGCCGGGTGGCCGCGTAGACCGTGCCCATCGCGCCGGAGCCAACCCGGCCCACGAGCGGATAGCCACCCACGGTACGGGGGTCACTGGGAAGTAGCGCGTCCAGCCGCCGCTTGCCGCGGGCTTTCACCGGGACTCCCCGCGCGGTGCGGGCGGGATGACCGGCCGCGTCGCCGGGCGGGCGTGCCACCGCGAAGCTGTCACCACAGGACCGTCCCGAGTGTGCCGGAGGGTGCTCGTGTTGGAGGGAGTCTACGAGAGCCGCACGCTCCCGCACGAGTGTGCGAGCCAGCGGTTGTTCCGCCGTCCTGTGCCCCGGCGGCGCGGGACCGCGCGGTGGCCGTGTCCGGCCAGTGACCCGGATACGGAGACCGGAAAGCACATACTGCTGTGCGCTGCGTGAGTATCGGAGGGCCGGCGTGACCGTCCGAGAAACGCATTTCGGGTCCCGAGAGGCCCTGGCAACGGCCCGGTGACTCAGACACCATGGTTTTCCGTGAGCGACACCCACAACTCCCCGGCTGGCGACGTTCACGGCACCCAGGTCAATGCGCGTGACATTCGGGAGATGCACGTTCATAACCACCAGCCTTCGCACGTGCCGCGCCAACTGCCCCCGCTTTCCGAGGGGATCGTCGACCGGGACCGGCAGCGTGCCGAGATCGGCGCCGTCGTCGCCAGGGTCGGCACCACCGGGCGCCCGGTCCTCCTCGTGGTGCACGGAAGCTATGGATCGGGGCGGACCACGCTCGCGCTCGACCGGATAAACGAATTCGTGGGCCGTTTCGACCACGGCCAGGTCTACGCCGAGTTCGGCGGAATCGGGCCGGGGAACGCCACGGACCCGGGCGCCGTCATCGATGACTTCCTGCACGAGATGAATGTCGACCTTTCCGAGATCAAGCACGACGAGAAGGCCAAACACAAACGTTTCCGGTCGCTTACCGCGAACCGGCGCATCCTGTTTTTCCTTGAGGATGTCGTGAGTGCCAGCCAGGTCTGGACACTGGTACCGAACAGTCCGGACGCGATGGTCGTGGCGACCAGCACCAGCGCCGCGCGGTTGTCCGGACTGCGCAGGGACGCGGAGATGATCGAGGTCTCCCCGATGGACGACGCGCACATCCGGGAGGTGCTGGTGTCGCGCGTCGGCGGCGACGACCCGCGTCCCGCCGCCGAGCCGCGGGCGATGGACGCGCTGGTGCGGCTGTGTGGCGGTCTTCCCCTGCTGGCGGTGCTCTCCGCTGACCGGCTGGCCGCGGACGCCGGGAAGTCCGTCGCGGCACTGGTGGAGGAGGTGCGCGAGCACGGCGCCTCGCGGGCGCTCGAACCGCACAAGGATGAGGAGCTCCCGTCCCTGCGGCCGTTTCTGGACGCGAGCTATGCGAACCTGACCGGCGAGGAGGCGCGGATCTACCGGGCCATGGGGACGCACCCCGTGCCCGAGGCCGACGTCTGGCTGGTGGCTGGACTGCTCGGCACCGACCTCAAGTCGGCGGAGCGACCGCTGGCCAACCTGGTCCGAGTCGGCCTGATGGTAAACCTCCCGGGCCACCGCTACCGACTGCGCGAACCCTTCCACTTCCATAAGCATGCGGCGGACATGGCGCACGACGACGCCTCCGCCGCCGAACGGTCCGCCGCCCGGGACTGGTTCGCCCGCTACTACCTCGCGGGAGCGCACGCGGCCGGTGAGCGCCTCAACCTCAGGGCGCGCTACGGGGACCTCCCGCCGGGCCTGGACGGCATCGCGCTGCCCGACTTCACCGGCACGCTGTGTGACGCCGGCTACGGGCTCCGGGACGCCGAGCTGAAAGCCCCCGACGACCCGCCGCCCGCGCGGTGGGTGCGCGACACCCTCCCCGCGGTCATCGGCCTCGCGCGGCAGGCGGTGGAGAACGCCGGCACGGCTGCGGGGCCGCATGGCTGGGTGTACCGGGTGGCCATGGCGACTGACTGGTTCTTCCGCGCCCACGGGCACACGACCGAGCGCTTCGAGCTGGTGGAACTGGGGGTGCACGACGCGCGCGCGTGCGGTGACGCGGGCGCCGTGGCGTACCTGAACCTGCAATGGGGCTTGGCGTACTACGACCACGAGGAGCACGCGAACGCTCTCGCGAAGTTCGAGCAGGCGCTGGAATGGGCGCTGGAGCTGGACGACCGCGACGCGGACACCTGGTATCCCATGGGCGCCGCGCTCGAGGGTGTCGGGCTCGCCACGTGGCGTCTCGGGCGGCCCGCGGACGCGCTGGCCTCGCTGCGCCGCTCGTACGAGTACTTCGTGCGGCTCGACCGGGCGCGCTCGCTCGGGCTGAGCCTGATGCACCAGGGGGCGGTGCGCACCGACCTCGGCCACCCGGACGAAGCACTGGCGTTCCTGGAGCGCTCGCGCGCGGCGTTCCTGCGCCTGGCCGCCGAAGGCCGGCGCGACCAGGTCAACGAGGCAAAGGTGCTGCTGCGGGTGAGCGCCGCGCTGATCCTGGCGGGCCGCCGCGGCGAAGCCGCGGACGCGGCCGAGCGGGCGCGGCGCGTGTTCCGCTCGCTCGGCCGCCCATTGGAGGAGGGCCAGGCCCTCGAAGCCCGCGCCGGCACCGAGGCGGACCCGCGCGAGAGGGCGCGGCGGCTCCGTGCGGCGCGCGAGCATTTCGCGGGCAACCAGTTCGCGAAGGCGGTCGAGCGGGTGGACGAAAAGCTCGCGGAGCTGGACGACCAGGAGGACGGCTGACAGGGCCGCCCCGGCCGGCATGCCGCGACCGTGGGTGTGGCACGCTCCGGCCCCAACCTGCCCAGGGCCCGCCCTGCCCGTGCGCGCCGCTTCCGGCAACCTGTGGGCACTTCGTAGCACGGCCGGACTCGTGGCTCCGCGCATTGCGCGGTCGGTTCCGCGTTGGCCGCGGCCGGTGCTTCGTCGCTGCCCGGACGGCGTGACCGGGCCGACCCGGGAACCGGTTCGGCGCCAGAGCGCGCGGGTTGGCAGGGCCTCGGGCCGGCTGGGCAGCCGCGCCCCTCGCTGCCGCTCACCGAGCCTGTACGCGCGGCGCGCGTGTCAGGACGCGGGCGCGTAGGTGAGGTTGAGTACCCCGGTCGACAGGGTGGAGCTGCTGGTGAGGGCCAGCTTATGGGTGTGGGTGTCCTCGAACAGCCGCTGGCCGTGGCCGACGACGATCGGGTGCACGAGCAGGCGGAGCTCGTCGAGGAGTCCGTTGGCAAGGAGCCAGCGCACGGTCGTCGCACTGCCCGACATGCCGATGTCGCCGTCGGTGCTCTCCTTGAGCCGGCGGACCGCGTCGGCGTCCCCGGGCAGCACGGTCGTGTTGTTCCACGCCGGGTGCGCGAGCGAATCCGAGACCACGTACTTCGGTATGTCGTTGAAGTGGGTGGCGAACGGTTCGTCCGTGCTGTCGGGCCAGTAAGCGGCCCACTCGTCGTAGAGTGCGCGCCCCATCAACAACGCCACGTTCGTTTCGAGGCCGGCGCCGACCACGGCGCCCATCTCGTCGTTGAAGTACGGGAAGTGCCATTCGTCCGGCGATTCGACCACCCCGTCGAGCGAGATGAAGAAGTTCGCGTTGATCCTGCCCATGATGCCCTGCTCCCTCCTGGATGTCTCCGGCGTGCGACCTGTCGGCCCGCAGGGTCGCGCGCCGCGCGCGGAACCCTCGTCCGAGCCGCGCAACGCCAACTTAGGGAGGTTGTCAGGGGCCGGTCTTGTACAGAAGCGACAGGGGTTCGGCGGCATCCCCGCGCCGCAACTGCGTCGCCGTCCGGCCGATGAAGCGCGTCAGAGATCTGGCCAGGTGCGGCTGGTCGAAGTATCCGAGCCGATGTGTCACGTCCAGGGGCGCGATCCCCTCGCCGAGCAGGATCGCCGCCCGCCGGGCGCGCTCGATCTGCCGGATCGTGCCCTGGGTGAGGCCGGTCGCCGCGGCGACGCGCCGCTGCACCGAGCGTGCGCCAACCTCTGGTGTCCCGCCCGCGACGGCCTTCGCCACGAGCGGATCGTGGACAAGCACGCCCGCGCGGACGAGCCGGGCCACGAACTGCTCGGCGTTGTCGTAGCGGGGAAGTGGCCATTCCTCGCCCCGCAGCGCGAATGTCCTCGCGGTTACGTGCGGGGAGTCCAGCTGGGTGTCCACGAGACCCGACAGCGGCAGGTGCGGCATTGACGTGCCGTGCGAGAAGCTGATCCCGAACGAGTCCGAGTCGTCGGGCACGTCGGCCACGCTCGCCGCGGTCTCCGGCCCCCGCGCCGCGACGTGGACCCGCCCGCGATGCGTCCACACGGCGAGCTCCCAGTTGGATGTCGCTACTGACGTCATGTGCCCGGCACGGGAGGTGTGGCCGCGCCACACGCGGTCCACGTACGGCGAGTCCGACGGCCGGTCCTCGGCCTCCAGCATCGTTTGCCCCCGTCAATGTCTCCTGGGCCCGCTGTTCGCGTACCGGGGCGGGCGCGCCGCAAGCGTGAACGCGCCGGCCAGCCCCCGATCAGCCGGGTGTCATCAAACCTACTGACCAAGTACGGCTAGCCGCCAGTGACGTGGTGGACGAAGTCGATCGCGAGCTTGCCGGCGAACACCAGCAGCACGATGCCGGAGCCCCGCTCGATCCACTGCGCCACAGCGGGGGTTACCCAGCGCCGGAAAGCGTTCGCGCCGTATCCGATCAGCACGAACCACAGAAGTGACGCGCTCACGGCTCCCACAGCGAACGCGACCCGGTCGCCCGCGGCATGAGCGGCCGCCGCCGCGCCGATCACCACCGTGGTGTCCAGGATCGCGTGCGGGTTCAGCAGCGACACCCCGACCGTCTGGCGCGTCATCGTCATCGTGGCCATACCGCCCGCCTCCGAGGACGGCAGGTCGAGCTCCGGCTTGGGGGCCCGCAGGGACTGCCGGCCGAGGTAGACGAGGAAGACGCAGCCGCCCGCCAGGAGCGTCGCGTGCACTCCCGGAACCCGGGTGACGACCGCCCCGGCACCAGCGGCGCCCAGGCTGATCAGCAGTGCGTCGCACAGGGTCGCGGCCAGCACCACCACGAGCACCCGAAGTACCGACAGCCCGATCCCGGCGCGGATCACGTACAGGTTCTGCGGGCCGACCGGCCCGATCAGCGCGAACCCCAACGCCAGTCCGGATAGGTACCCACCGACCACTCGCTGCCCCCACTCGTCTACGTCGCCGCCGAGGTGAAGGCGACCCGCGCTGTGCTCCCCGCAGTGATGGTAAGCGGGCTGAGGTCAGCGAGCCGTTCTGGGGCAGTGCCGGTGAGGACGCGTTCGGCGAGGACGCTGGCGAGCAGCGACGGATCGAGGTCGTGCGGTGCGCTGCGCACGGTGATCTCCGCACGTTCCCGCCAGCGGCTGACCAGCCTCACCCGGTCCGCGGCGTAGGCCAGCGCGACCTGGGCACCGGGGTGGTCGCGCAGCACCTCCGCCGCCCACTCGTCCTCGGGGCACGGGAGGTCGCTGCTCGGACAGCAGACGACGTCGGCCAGGGCAGCCATGCGGGCATCGCGCTCGTCGTCGCGCACGACGAGCATGCCGGTTTGGTCGTCCGGCGAGGGCCGCTCCAACACGGCAGCGGGGAAGCGGCGTACCGAGACCTCCCTCGCAGCGCCGCCCCACTCGACGATGGTCCACAGGGCGGTTGGCTCCGGCTCGGTGGCGGGCGGGACCGGGACCGTCGCAAGAACCGGGGGGAAATCCGGCTCGGGGGCCCTCATCAGGTCGTACATGGCGCGCCGGAGCAGGGTGAGCGAGCGGCCGGGTTCCGAGGTCACCCACTGGGACGCGATCTTGGTGGTCTCGGCGGACACCGCGTGCGCCGTTGCGAGCTGCGGCGCCGCGCGGCGCCGCGGGTCGAGCGTGGCCGCGGTGCGCAGCAGCGCGGCAATGGGGGAGTCGGGGGCGACCGCGTCCCGCCCGCCGTCGTCGAGCAGTACGGGGCGCCCCAGGGCGGCCGCGTAGTAGGAGGTGGATCCGTGGTCGCCGATCACCGCGTCAGCCGCCACGAGCGCGGCACGCCACCCCTCCCGCGGCGGGACCAGGATCAGCCCGGACCGTCGCGCGCTCGCCGTCCAGGCCTCGACCTGGCCGGGACCGGCGTCGTGCCAGACGTTGGGGTGCAGCACGAGTGCCACGCGGTACTCGTCGGCGGCAAGTTCGCCCAGAAGCTGGCTCACCAGGCGCGGGTGCCGGCCGAAAAGCGCCTTCTCGCCCCAGGTCGAGCTGACGACCAGCAGGCTCTGGTCGCCGCGCACACCGAATGCCCGCCGGTAGCGCCGCCGCTGCACGACGCTGGCGACCAGGCGGTCGTAGCAGGGGTCGCCGGCCACGAGGGCGGCGGGCAGCGCTTCGGGGCAGTCCCGAGCGAGCCGTTCGCGCTGTTCGGTGTGCGAGAGCACGATCGCCGAAGGAATGAGCCGGCCCTCGTGCATGAGCCACTCGGGGGAAAGGCCGAATACCGGCTTCGCGTTTCCGGTTTCCGGTTTCCGGTTTCCGGTTTCCGGTTTCCGGTTTCCGGTTTCCGGTTTCCGCGCCAAGTATTTATTATATCCCATCCCGTGCGGTAACCGGAGGATCGGCGCGCGAAGTTCGTGAAGGTCCCCGCCGAGACTGGTGGTGACCGCGAGGTCGAACTCGGTTTTCCGGGCCTTTGTCCAGGAGATATCCGGGAACCCGAGATCGGATAAGAAATCGGCGACCCCGCCGCTGAAAATGGACGACCGCGTCCATGTGACGAACACCTGCACCCGCGGATCGGATTCCAGGGCGGCCAGCACGTCCACCAGTCGGGTTGCCGAAGCCACATTGTGAATGACGCCCAGAACGCGCAGTGAGGCGTTTACGGTCGTCCAGTCCGGATCCAGCGCGCTGACCCGTTCGTCGGCGTCGCGATCACCAGGGGAAGGGGCCGTGCCGGGCGTGGAGTCGGTCATCGCGGACGAAGTGTATCGAGCGGCCCGCGGGGGTCACCGGTGCCCGGCATTATGGGGGATGTCGGTGCGACTGGAGGGAGCAGCGTGGCAACTGGGCGGACCGGGCAGGCGGGTCCGGCGGGGCACGGCCCCCGGCCGGCGGTACTCGAAGGGGTGCTGGAGCGGATCACCTACGCCAACGAGGAGACCGGCTACACCGTCGCCCGGATCGACGACGGCCGCAGCGGTGAGCTCACCACGGCCGTGGGGGCGCTTCTCGGGGCGCACCCCGGCGAGTCGCTGCGGATGGAGGGCCGCTGGGGTTCGCATCCGCAGTACGGGCGGCAGTTCACGGTGGAGAACTACACGACGGTGCTGCCCGCCACGGTCCAGGGCGTGCGGCGCTACCTCGGTTCGGGGCTGGTCAAAGGCATCGGCCCGCGGCTCGCGGAGCGCATCGTGGCGTACTTCGGGGCCGGCGCGCTCGACGTCATCGAGCAGACTCCGGAACGCCTGATCGAGGTGCCCAACCTCGGCCCGAAACGCACCAAGCTGATCGCGGAGGCATGGGAGGAACAGAAGGCCATCAAGGAGGTCATGGTCTTCCTGCAGGGCATCGAGGTCTCTACCTCGCTCGCGGTGCGCATCTACAAGAAGTACGGCGACGCCTCCATCAGCACGGTGCGCAACGAGCCGTATAAGCTCGCCACCGACGTCTGGGGGATCGGCTTCAAGACCGCCGACACCATCGCGCAGTCGGTCGGCATCCCGCACGACAGCCCGCAGCGGGTCAAGGCGGGGATCCAGTTCACCCTGTCGGAGTCCACCTCCGACGGCCACTGCTACCTGCCCGAGGAGAAGCTGATCAGCGAGGCGGTGAAGATCCTGCAGGTCGACTCCGGCCTGGTGATCGACTGCCTGGCCGAGCTCGTCGCGGAGGAAGGGGTGCTGACCGAGAAGGTGCCGGGCCCCGACGGCGAGCCGCGGACCGCGGTGTACCTCGTGCCGTTCCAACGGGCCGAGACCGCGCTCGCCGCGCAGCTTCGCACCCTGCTCACCTGCGACACCGACCGGATGTCGGCGTTCGCCGGCGTCGACTGGGACAAGGCCCTCGGGTGGCTGCGGAGCCGTACCGGCACCGATCTCGCCGAGGAGCAGCAGGCGGCGGTCACGCTCGCGCTCACCAGCAAGGTCGCGGTCCTCACCGGTGGTCCCGGCTGCGGCAAGTCGTTCACCGTGGCCTCGATCATCACGCTCGCCGCCGCCAAGAGGGCGAAGATCATCCTCGCCGCGCCCACCGGTCGGGCGGCCAAGCGGCTCACCGAGCTCACCGGGCACGAGGCGTCCACGGTGCACCGGCTGCTGGAGCTCAAGCCCGGGGGCGACGCCTCGTACGACAGGGACCGGCCGCTCGACTGCGACCTTCTTGTGGTCGACGAGGCGTCCATGCTCGACCTGCTGCTGGCCAATAAGCTGGCCAAGGCCGTGCCGCCCGGGGCGCACCTGCTGCTCGTCGGCGACGTGGACCAGCTTCCCTCCGTGGGTGCGGGCCAGGTGCTGCGCGACCTGCTCGCCACCGATGACGGCCGCGAGGACGCCCCAATCCCCAATGTCCGGCTCACGCGCGTTTTCCGCCAGGCGCAGCAGTCCGGCGTCGTCAGCAACGCGCACCGGGTCAACGCCGGGAAGCCGCCGCTGTTGGACGACATGAGCGACTTCTTCCTGTTCCCGTGCGACGAGGCCGAAAGGGCCGCGGAGATCACGGTGGATGTCGTCGCCAACCGCATCCCGCGCAAGTTCGGCCTCGACCCGCGCCGCGATATCCAGGTCCTCACCCCGATGCACCGCAGCCCGGCGGGCGCCGGAAACCTGAACACCCTGCTGCAGGGCGCGCTCACGCCGTCGCGCGAGGGCCTACCGGAACGGCGGTTCGGCGGCCGGGTCTTCCGGGTGGGCGACAAGGTCACCCAGATCCGGAACAACTACGAGAAGGGGGCCAACGGGGTCTTCAACGGCACCCTCGGGGTCATCACCGGGATCGACCACGACGATCAGCAGGTCTCGGTCCGTACTGACGAGGACGAGGACATTCCCTACGACTTCGCCGAGCTCGACGAGCTGGTGCACGCCTACGCCATGACCGTGCACCGGTCCCAGGGCAGCGAGTATCCCGCCGTCGTGATCCCGGTGACCACCAGCGCGTGGATGATGCTGCAGCGCAACCTGCTCTACACCGCGATCACCCGGGCGAAGCGCCTGGTGGTGCTGGTCGGCGCGCGCAAAGCCATCGCGCAGGCGGTGCGCAACGCCACCGCGGGGCGGCGGCACACCGCTCTTACGCACCGGCTGCTCGTCTCCTGATCCGGGATCCGAACGGGTGCGGCGCGGGAAATCCCGGCCCAGGGAAAGGCGCTATGCGTTTATTGCATATTCAACCTCTTCGTGTTTTCGGTCATAACCGGCCATGAAGGCCGGGCGTCGTACTTGAGGTGCCGATTTTCCCGGGCGGCTTCGTATTGACGCACGAATGAATTCTTCTCCGAACTCCTCTACGGTGGGCGTACCGGCCGCGTGGGATCGTGCCCCCTCCCGATCCAACGCGGCCGCGTGGTCCGATCTCCGAGGCGCCTCTCCCCCGGGCGCGGAGAGGACCAGGCCGGGAACCGCCTCCTCATACTGGCGCCCTAACGCCCCCCAGGGCACCGCTGAAATGGGTGAAGGCGGTTCCCGGCGCATTGCCACCGCGCAGTTTTTCGCAATTTCCGCCCCAGGGCTGTCCCTATGACAATAGGCTCGCCTCATGGCGCGGAGCGCGGGACGGAATCAGCGCAGTGGGCAGGGCCGCCGACTGCTCCGGAGCGGCCTCCCTGTGGCGGTTCGTCGGGACCGGTCCGCCGGGGTCCGTGCCGGTGCCGAGAACGGCGGCGACCCAGCCGACTTCTCTGGACGCTGACGCTCTTTCCACTCCCCCCGAAGAGTGTCGGCCCCTTGGGCGCCGGTGTAGCCACACCGGCGCCCAAGGACTTCCACGCTCGGGCGTTTTACCGGTTTCCGGTGGCCGTCCCGAAGATGGGTGGCCGGATTCGGTTACCCGTATTCCGGGTCGCTAGACGCAGGAGGGCCGGACGCTGGCGGCATTCTGGCGCAGTCGTGAGGCGGGCGGTTCACCAATGCCGCTGCTGTGTGGCCGGTGCTCGTTGTAGTGGAGGTTCCGGACCGCGATCGCGGCTGGTCGGACGCCTTCACTCAGCCGTCGTCCTCCTTGCCGGAGTGGTGGGGTGTTGGCGTGAGTCGCACCGGTCACCTCGGGTCGCCTTCCCGCGGGTCCGGCGTCGGATCGGCCGCGAGCATCTGGCTCGTGGCCCGGGTGAGGTGCTGGGCTGTGCCGGGGTTCAGTGTCCTCAGGCCGAGCGGCACCGGCCGGCCCCGGTCCACCGCCGTCAGTGGCGCGGCTGGAGGCGAGTCGATGAAGTCATGAACCGGTGCGATCGATCGCTCCACGGGCCGGGCCGCGACGGCGGCGAGGCCTTTGATGAGGGAACGCGTTAGCAGGTTGACCTGATCCAGCGCGGAGCCACCGCTTCGGGTGAACCCGGGGTGGTAGAGAACATAGGGAACCTGAGCGCCGTGTTGTTCCGCCACAGCGACCCCGAGCAGATCGTTGGCCCGCCCGGCCTGGAGCTGCGCCGTGACCATGCGGTAGCGGCGGCGCAGCTGAAGGTCATCCCAATGGATCTTTCCTGCGGTCAGTCCGACTCCCGCGACATTGACGACCACTGGGGTGGGGCTCCGGGCCAGAGCAGCCATGAACCCGTAGCTCAGGATGTACCGGCTGAGGTAGTACAGGGCGAAAGTCGACTCGATGCCGTCGGGTGTTTCCACCCGCGTCGGTGACTGGCGGTTCGCAGCCAGCACCAGCGCATCGATGACTCCGTATCGAGCGGTTACGTGTTCGATCACCGCCTGATTACTCCCGACCGTGCTCAGGTCAGCCGCCACGAACTCGACTCGGTCATCCAGGCCCAACGCCGCGGCATCGCCGATCAGCAGATCCCCTTTCGCCTGACTGCTTCCGACGGCGACGACACGGTCACCTCGATCCGCCCGCTCAAGCGCGAGGGCGCGTCCCATGCCGTCGCTACCACCGGTGATCACAACCGTCCGGGCGGTCCTGTCGGCGTCCGCATTGGTGGAGTGCCGGTTGACCATTGAAGCTCCTTAGTTACTGTTGGTAAGTACCCCCATCATCAGTAACTGGACTGCGTTTCGGAAGAAGGCAGTTTGATGTCAGCAACGAACACTGGTGTTCCCGCCCCGCTGGACACAACGTTGCCGAGCCCGGTGCCGAGCGAGGAGCACGAGCACTGCCCCGTGACCGACATCCTGCGGCGTATTGGCGACAAGTGGACCGTGTTGGTGATCGTGTTGCTCGGGCAGCGACCGCATCGGTTCAACGAGCTGCATCAGGGCATCGAAGCGATCAGCCAGCGGATGCTGACGCGCACCCTGCGTGGACTACAAGAAGACGGACTCGTGCACCGAGAGGTGTTCGCGACGGTGCCGCCCAGCGTGGAGTACAGCCTCACGCCGCTGGGCAACACCCTCCTGACCCCTCTGTCCGCACTCGCCACCTGGGCCATCGAGAATCAGCCGGCTATCGCCGCGAGCAGACACGCCAACAGCCTCCCGGGACAGAACAGCTAGCTGGGCCTGACCCGGTGCATGACAAGTTTGGCGCAGGTGACCGTGAGCCCGGCGGCGTCGTGGCCGAACGTGAAGTCCAGGTGCAGCGTGTCGGGGTCGTTCTGGGACCGGATATCGCTCACCTCGGCGCCCGGCCTGGGAGCGGGATCCTCGTCGAAGAAGCTGAAGTCCGTGACTCCTTCCAGGACGAGGTTGTAGTCGACGGTGCCACCGGCGGCCTTGGTGCGCAGCGTGATGGTGACGTGGTGCGCGGCGGCGTCCACCCAGATTCCCTTTAGCGAAGCCCCTCTCAGGCCGTCAAGACCCGGCATGCGTCTGCCCCCCGCAATGTGCTGGCACCGCTGACCCACGCTGTGCCAGTGCCCCGAACTTCCCTGACGACACCGTATCGACTCGCCTCATCGCCCAGGCGGGATCGGGGCAGGTCGCGACGATGCGGGCCAGCGGGATAGGCGTGCCGCCCTTGACGTGCGGATACGTGGCGGCTACCGCGTTGGGTGGCAACGCCGAACCGGCCGGATCCGGCAGGCGTTGCCCCGCGGCCCGCTCCTACCGACCCGACCGCCGTGGCCGGTTGCGGACGTCCGTATGGGAGGTGAGCGCCCGACGCTGCGCACCGCCGCGGAGAGTGGGATTGCGGCCCGCGCGCGGCGGCCGGGACCGCTACGGTTGTTCCTCGTGACAGGACTCCAGATCGTTGTCGGCGCGGCCATCATCCGCGAGCGCGCCGTTCTCGCGGCGCAGCGCGCCGCACCCGCCTCCATGCGTGGCCGCTGGGAGTTCCCCGGGGGCAAGGTCGACCCCGGCGAGACCGACACCGACGCGCTTATCCGCGAGTGCCAGGAGGAACTGGGCGTGCTGGTCCGTCCGTTGTGGCAGATCGGGGGCGAGGGCCATTACCCGCCCCGCGCGGGCTCGCCCCCCGCCGTGCTGCGGGTGTGGACCGCCGAACTTCTCGACGGCGAGCCGGTGGCCCTGGAACACCTCACGCTCCGCTGGCTGAAGGCCGACGCGCTCAGCGGGGTCGACTGGCTGCCGGCCGACCTCCCGTTCGTCGAGGACGTGCGCGCGCACCTGCGGGGTTGACGGCAGGCGCTGGACCGCTGGCACCGTCGCCGGTAACGAGGTTCCCATGACCTGCGTCTCTCTCAGGAGTTGGTCCGCGACCACATAAACTGGAAGTAGCCGCGGGAATCGCGGCTCTTCCCACCAAGTGAGATCGAGACCTTCGCATGTCCAGCGAAACGCCTGAATCGGGCTCCGCCCGTCGGACTGACCTCCGAAATGTCGCCATCGTCGCGCACGTCGATCATGGCAAGACCACGCTCGTGGACGCCATGCTGTGGCAGTCCGGGGTGTTCCGCGTCAACCAGGACGTCGACGAGCGGGTCATGGACTCCAACGACCTGGAGCGCGAGAAGGGCATCACCATTCTCGCGAAGAACACGGCGGTGCACTACACGACGCCTGAGAGCGAAGACGTCGTCATCAACATCATCGACACCCCGGGCCACGCCGACTTCGGTGGAGAGGTGGAGCGCGGCCTGTCGATGGTGGACGGCGTGGTGCTGCTGGTCGACGCGAGTGAGGGCCCCCTGCCGCAGACCCGGTTCGTGCTCCGTAAGGCCCTCGCCGCGAAACTTCCGGTGATCCTCGCCATCAACAAGGTCGACCGGCCCGACGCCCGGATCGCCGAAGTGGTCGACGACACCTACGAACTGTTCATGGACCTCGACGCCGACGAGTCGCAGATC
This sequence comes from Lipingzhangella halophila, assembly GCF_014203805.1. Classification (GTDB taxonomy): domain Bacteria; phylum Actinomycetota; class Actinomycetes; order Streptosporangiales; family Streptosporangiaceae; genus Lipingzhangella; species Lipingzhangella halophila. The sequence goes on from NZ_JACHJT010000001.1 coordinate 697,383, forward strand.
GACTTCCCGATCGTGTACACCTGCGCGCGCGACGGCAAGGCGTCATTGGAGCGGCCCGCCAACGGCGGTGTGCCCGACAGTGACGACCTCACCCCGTTCTTCCGGACGCTACTGGAGACCATCCCGGCACCGGAGTACACCCCGGGCGCCTCTCTGCAGGCGCACGTCACCAACCTCGACGCGTCTCCGTTCCTCGGCCGGCTCGCGCTGTGCCGGGTCCGCCAGGGCGAGATCCGCAAGGGCCAGCAGGTGGCGTGGCTCCGCGGTGACGGCAGCACGCCGCACGTGAAGATCACCGAACTGCTGATGACGGAGGCACTTGAGCGCAAGCCCGCCGAGCGCGCCGGCCCGGGGGACATCATCGCGATCGCCGGGATTCCCGACATCATGATCGGCGACACCCTCGCCGATCCGGAGGACCCGCGCCCGTTGCCGCGTATCACCGTCGACGAGCCCGCGATCTCGATGACGATCGGCACCAACACTTCGCCGCTCGTTGGCCGGGCCAAGGGTTCCAAGGTCACGGCGCGACTGGTGAAGGAACGGCTCGACCGGGAGCTCGTGGGCAACGTCAGCCTGCGCGTGCTGCCCACCGAGCGTCCGGACACCTGGGAGGTGCAGGGACGCGGCGAGCTCGCGCTGGCGATTCTGGTGGAACAGATGCGGCGCGAGGGCTACGAGCTGACGGTCGGCAAGCCGCAGGTCGTGACGCGCGAGGTGGCCGGCAAGGTGCACGAGCCCGTCGAGCGCCTCACCGTCGACGCCCCCGAGGATTACATGGGCGCCATCACCCAGTTGCTCAGCGTCCGCAAGGGGCGCATGGAGCATATGACCAACCACGGATCCGGCTGGGTGCGGATGGACTGGCTGATCCCGTCGCGCAGCCTCATCGGCTTCCGCACCGAGTTCCTCACCGAGACACGCGGCACCGGGATCGCCCACCACGTGTTCGAGGACTTCGAACCGTGGTTCGGCGATCTGCGCACCCGGCCCAGCGGGTCGATGGTGGCCGACCGCAGTGGGCAGGCCACGACGTTCTCGATGTTCAACCTCCAGGAGCGGGGCACGATGTTCGTCGAGCCGGGAACCGAGGTGTACGAGGGAATGATCGTCGGGGAGAACTCGCGCGCCGACGACATGGACGTCAACATCACCAAGGAGAAGAAGCTCACCAACGTGCGCTCCGCCACCGGCGATGAGCTGGAGCGCCTGGTGCCGCCGCGCAGGCTCTCCCTGGAGCAGGCCCTGGAGTTCTGCCGGGAGGACGAGTGCGTCGAGGTGACCCCCGAAGCGGTGCGGATCCGCAAGCTCATTCTGGACCACAAGGAGCGGGGCCGCCTCGCCGCGCAGAAGAAGCGCGGGTAACGCGTGCCCGGCCGCATTGGCGGGGAGGCCCGATGCGGCCGGCCGCGACGGCCGTGGAATCCGTGACGCACCCGGGCGCGCGACTCTAGGCTGAAGGAGTCCAACGATCGACCGGCGTGCCGCGGCCTCCGCCCGAGTCCCTGGTCGCGCCGATCGCTTCCCCGGGGTGGTGCGGGGCTGGCGCTTCCTTAACCGGTGGTCGGCGGATGGTGTACCGGGGATCACCAGGAGGGGAGGGAGCGCGGAGACGGTCTCGGCGAGTCCGGCCCAACGCTCCGCGCACGTTCGATGGCAGAGCCGCACGCCGTAGTGGTCGGAGGCGGGATCGGCGGGTTGGCCGCCGCACTCGCCCTCCACCGCAGAGGCTGGGGGCTCACCGTCTGCGAGCGGGCTCCCGTCGCCGAGCCGGACGACCTCGGGCTGGCCGTCGCACCCAACGCGCTGCGCGGCCTCGACGCGCTCGACGCCGGCGCCGATGTCCGCGCGCGTTCCGCGCGGCACGGTGTCGCGGCGATCCGGCGCAAGGACGGCCGGTGGATCGTGCGCACCGGAGCCGCCGAGGCCGAGAACCGGTTCGGCGACCCGATGCGCGTGCTCCGGCGCGCCGAGCTGCACAGTCTGCTGCTGCGGCGGCTCCCCGAGGGCGCGCTGCGCACAGCCACCACCGTCAGCAGCGTCGAGCCCGGCGATACCCGGCAGCTCGCCCGGGTGCGCACCGACTCCGGGGAGCTGAGCGCGGACCTGGTGGTGGTGGCCGACGGCGTCCGTTCGACCATCCGGCCCATGCTGTTCCTGGAGCACCCGGGGATGGCCTACACCGGGTTCACGTGCTGGCACGCCATCGTGCAGCGTCCGGACGACCACCCTGTGGAGTTCGCGGAGAGCTGGGGCCCGGGCGGTGTCGCTGGAGTGCTTCCGCTGCCCGGCAACGAGGTGTACTGCTACGCCACCGGAAACGCCCCGGCAGGTGCCGCGGCCAAGGACGAGAGGGCGGAGCTGGCGCGGCGGCTCGATGGCTGGCACGGCCCGATCCCCGATCTCTTCGCCGCGGCGCCACCGGAGACGGTGGCGCGCAGCGACGTATGGCATGTGGACACCCCGTTGCCCGCCTACCACAAGGGACGCGTGGCGGTGCTGGGCGACGCCGCCCACGCGATGGCGCCCACCATGGGGCAGGGGGTCGGGCAGGCGATCGAGGACGCGGTGGTGCTGGCGCACCACGTCGACGGCTCCCTTGCCTACGTGCCAACCGCCCTGCAGTCCTACACCGACACCCGGTTGCCGCGCACGGCGGCCCTGGTGCAGCGGTCAGCGCAGCTCGCCGAGGCGATGCAGAGCGACTCCGCGGTGCTCATCGGGTTGCGCGACACCGCCGCGACCGTCGCGGGACGGCTCGCCCCTGGCCTGCTGGCGCACTATGTCCGACCGATCGACGACTGGCACCCGCCCGGCGCGGGTTAGGTGGTCCGTCTCGTGATGCGGGGTTGTGGCTGGCGGGGAACCGCCGCAGCGGGGCGGCGAGGACGGTGGGTAGCCAGGCGTGCCGCTTGTCGGTTCGGTGGTGCGCGGTGGCGGCACCAACGAGGCGGCGAAGGCACCGGACGGGCCAGCCCGCGGTCGTCGTTTCTGGTGCCCGGTGGTGGCGCACCCCACGGGGCGGCGAGGGCAGTGGGTGGGCCAGCCCCCGAAAATCGATACGGGTGCCCGATGGTGGCCCACGCGACGAGAGTGGGTGGCCGGGCCCGCGGTAATCGGTGCGGGTGCCCGGCGGTGACGCGCCCCACAGAGCAGCGACAACGGCGCACCCTAGGGCCACTGCCTGGTTCCGCCCGGCGCGGGGTTCAGGACCTGCGCTACCCACCCCCTCGCGTCCGCTATGCCCGATTTTCGCGCCGATCTTGAGGAAATCGTTTCCCTATCGTGCGGTAAAGGAACGATTTCCTCAAGATCAGCACCCAGACCACCCACAATCCAGATATAGCGGACGCGCGGAGGCTACCGCCGCACCGAAACCGACCATGCGGACAGATTCGGCGCCGAGAACGTCCCCACAGTCACCCTCGATACGACCCAGCGCCGAGAATGACGCCACGGACACTCTCGCCGCGTCCCGCCACCGGCCGCCGCCTCGTCGGGCGCGCCACCATCGGGCACCAGAACCGACCCCCGGGGGCTGGCCCACCCGCCGCCTTCGCTGCTGCTTTCGTCGGGCGCGCCACCATCGGGCACCAGAACCGATGGGCGCGGGTTGGCCCACCATTACCTTCTAGAGCGGTCCCACCGCCCTCGTCGCCCCGCGTGCCGCCCGGGCGTGCGTGTTCCGCTGGGCCACGGGTGTTCCGGTGCAGGATGATGGCAGCATGCGAATCCGGCACGCGCTCGTCGTGGGCGGCGGGATCGGAGGGCTGGCCGCTGCCCTGGCGCTGCACCGGCAGGGATGGACGGTCACCGTCGCGGAGCGGGCCGTGTCGCTGGCACCGGTCGGCTCGGGTATCGCTCTGGCCCCGAACGCGGTCCGGGCATTGCGTGAGCTCGGTGTCGCCAACGAGGTGCGCGCCTGGTCAGCCGACATCGACGGCATGGGAGTCCGGCACCCGGACGGCCGGTGGCTGCTGCACCGGGACGCCGCGCGGCTCTGGCGGCGTTTCGGCGCCCCGTTCATCGTGATGGAGCGGGCCAACCTGGTGCACATCCTGGCGGACCGGTTGCCACCCGACTCGGTGCGCCTCGCGACGAGGGTCTACGACGTCCAGGTGGGCGACCGGGGCCGGCCCGCCCGGGTCAGCACATCGCGGGGGGAGCTGGCCGCCGATCTGGTGGTCGCCGCGGACGGGCTGCGTTCAGCGGTGCGGTCCCAGCTCTTTCCCGGCCACCAGGGGCCCGTGCACGCGGGGTTCACGGTGTGGCGGGCGGTGGTGCCCGGCCCCGAAGGGGAGGTGCACGCCGCCGAGACCTGGGGGCAGGGCGGGGTGGTCGGTGTGCTGCCCCTGGGAGACGGCGCGGTCCACTGCTACGCCAGTGGGGTGGTGCCGGCGGGGGCGCTCTTCCACGACGAGCGCGCCGAGGCCCTGCGGCGGTTCGGTGACTGGCACGCCCCGATTCCCGAGCTGCTCGCCGCTGGGACGCCCGAGACGCTGCTGCGGGACGACATCTTTCACCTGGCCCAGCCGCTGCCGGTGCTGCATCGAGGGCGGGTGGTGCTGCTGGGCGATGCCGCACACCCCATGACCCCGAGCCTGGGCCAAGGCGGGTGCCAGGCGATCGAGGACGCGGTGGTGCTGGCGTACGTGGTCCACGACGGGGCGGACGTCCCGTCCATGGTGCACGGATACACCGCCGCGCGGCTGGAGCGAACAGCGGCGATGATCCGGCGCTCGGCCCGCTCGGGCAGGCTGCTGCACCGTGAGTCGGAGGTCGTGGTGCGGGCGCGCTGGACCGCGGCCGCACTGCTGGGACGGCTGCCGTTCGACGTGGTCGCCCGCCAGCTCAGCCCGGTCGTCGACTGGGAGCCCCCCTCACTGGGGGAGGCCCGTGGCATCCGGAAGAGGTGAGCCCCGCACGCGTCAGGCGCGTGCGGGGCGGCATGGGGTTCGCCGGCGGCCCTACTGCTCGGACTCGCGCCCGGGCCGGGTGTTGGGCACCATCTGGGTGTCGGTGTCCTTACGCAGCCCGATCTTGGAGCCGAGCCACACCACCGGGTCGTACTTGCGGTCGGCCGCCTTCTCCTTGAGCGGGATGAGCGAGTTGTCGGTGATCTTGATGTGCTCCGGGCAGACCTCGGTGCAGCACTTGGTGATGTTGCAGTACCCGAGGCCGAAGTCCTCCTGGGCGACCTTCCGCCGGTCGGCGGTGTCCTCGGGGTGCATCTCCAGCTCAGCGACCCGCATCAGGTAGCGCGGTCCGGAGAAGTTCTCCTTGTTCTCCTCGTGGTCCCGGATGACGTGGCAGACGTTCTGGCACAGGAAGCACTCGATGCACTTGCGGAACTCCTGCGGGCGTTCGACGTCGGCCTGCTGCATCCGGAAGTCGCCGGGTTTGGTCTCCGGGTCCGGCGTGAAGGAGGGGATCTCCCGGGCCTTCTGGTAGTTGTACGAGACGTCGCAGACGAGGTCCCGGATGACCGGGAAGGTCTGAAGCGGGGTGACGGTGATCGTCTCGTCGGGCTCGAACGTCGACATCCGGGCCATGCAGGACAGCCGCGGCCGCCCGTTGATCTCCATCGAGCACGACCCGCACTTGCCGGCCTTGCAGTTCCAGCGCACCGCCAGATCGGGGGTCTGGGTCGCCTGCAGGCGGTGCAGAATGTCGAGGACCACCTCGCCCTCGTTCACCTCCACCGTGTACTCGGTGTGCTCGCCGTCGGCGTCCCCGCGCCAAACGTGGAACGTCCGCTCCGTGGCCATTACTTGTCCTCCTTGGCGGTCTCCTCCGCGGGCAGCTCCGCGTCGGTGAGGTACTTGGCAAGCTCTTCTCGCTCGAAAAGCTCCAGCAGGTCGGGGCGCAGAGGGTCGACGGGACGCTGGCGCAACCGGACCTTGCCGTCGCGCAGCGAGACGAGCAGGTTGACCTTGCGCCACTCCGGGGACATCTCGGGGAAGTCGTCGCGGGTGTGGCCGCCGCGGGACTCCTCGCGTTCGAGGGCGGCCCGGGCGATGCTCTCCGAGACGAGCAGCATGTTCCACAGGTCCAGCGCGAGGTGCCAGCCGGGGTTGTAGATCGTCCCGCCTTCGGACCGCACGTTGGCGACGCGTTCGCGGATCTTGGCCAGGTTCTCCAGGGCCTCCTCGATCTCGGAGCCGCGCCGGATGATGCCGACCAGGTCGTTCATCGTCTCCTGGAGCTCCTGGTGCACGGCGTAGGGGTTCTCGCCGGCCTCGCGCTGCAGCGGAGCCTGCGCCGCTGCGACCGCGGCCTGAAGGTCCTCCTCGGCGACGGTGGGGCGCTCGCTACCCAGCCCGTCGAGATAGGACGCCGCGCCTAGCCCGCTGCGGCAGCCGAACACCAGCAGGTCGGACAGCGAGTTCCCGCCTAGCCGGTTGGAGCCGTGCATGCCGCCGGCGACCTCCCCGGCGGCGAACAGGCCGGGGACCACGGCGGCACCGGTGTCGGCGTCGACCTCGACCCCGCCCATTACGTAGTGGCAGGTGGGGCCGACCTCCATGGGCTCGGCGGTGATGTCGACGTCGGCCAGCTCCCTGAACTGGTGGTGCATCGACGGAAGCCGGCGGGTGATCTCACTGGCCGGCATCCGGGTGGAGACGTCCAGGTAGACACCGCCGTGCGGAGAGCCGCGGCCCTCCTTGACCTCGGTGTTGATCGCGCGCGCCACCTCGTCGCGCGGGAGCAGTTCGGGCGGGCGGCGGTTGTTCTCCGGGTCGGTGTACCAGCCGTCGGCCTCCTCCTCGCTCTCGGCGTAGTGCGAGCGGAAGACATCGGGCACGTAGCCGAACATGAACCGCTCACCGTTGGAGTTGCGCAGCACGCCGCCGTCGCCGCGGACGGACTCGGTGACGAGGATGCCCTTCACCGAGGGCGGCCAGACCATGCCGGTGGGGTGGAACTGGACGAACTCCATGTTCAGCAGGGTGGCCCCGGCGCGCAGCGCGAGCGCGTGGCCGTCGCCGGTGTACTCCCAGGAGTTCGACGTGACCTTGAAGGACTTGCCGACACCGCCGGTCGCCAGGATGACGGCCGGCGCCTCGAACAGCACGAACTCGCCGCTCTCGCGGATGTAGGCGAAGGCACCGGCGATGCGCTCGCCGTCCTTGACCAGTTCGGTCACCGTGGTCTCGGCGAAGACCTTCAGCATGGCGTCGGGGTCGCCCAGCTCGACGGCGTCGGCCTGCTGCAGCTGCACCACGCGTTGCTGGAGCGTGCGGATCAGCTCCAGCCCGGTGCGGTCGCCGACGTGCGCGAGCCGCGGGTACTCGTGCCCACCGAAGTTCCGCTGGCTGATCTTGCCGTCGGAGGTCCGGTCGAACAGCGCGCCCCAGTACTCCAGTTCCAGGACGCGCTCACCGGCCTCCTTGGCGTGCAGTTCTGCCATGCGGGGGTCGTTGAGGAACTTGCCGCCGCGGATGGTGTCGCGGAAGTGCACCTGCCAGCGGTCCTGCTGGCTGACGTTGCCCAGCGCCGCGGCGGCACCGCCTTCGGCCATGACGGTGTGCGCCTTGCCGAACAGCGACTTGGAGATGATCGCGGTCTTCTTGCCCTGCTGACGAGCCTCGATCGCGGCGCGCAGACCGGCGCCTCCGGCGCCGATCACCACCACGTCGTATGGCAGTCGTGTTATCTCCGACATTTTCGAGATGACTTTCTGTTGCGTCGATGCCCCGGCGGGATGCTCCTCCCGCGCGAGGGCGGGGCGGCGGCCGGTCTCCCGGACGCCGGTGAGGGGCCGCTAGTTGAAGATCCGCAGGTCGGTGAGTACTCCGCTGGCGACCAACGCGACGTAGAGATCGGTTAGTGCCAGCGTGCCCAGTGTGATCCAGGCGAACAACATGTGGCGGGCGTTCAGCCACGACACCTTCGTCCACAGCCAGTAGCGGACCGGGTGGGCGGAGAAGCTCGCCAGCCGGCCGCCCATGGCGTGCCGGCAGGAGTGGCAGCCGAACGTGTACGCCGCCAGCAGGACCACGTTGCCCCACAGGACGAGGTTGCCCACGCCGATGCCGAACCCGCCCTCGGCGCCGTGGAACATCGCGAGAGTCGCGTCGTAGGCGTTGATCACGGTGATGATCGCCGCGGCGTAGAAGAAGTAGCGGTGCAGGTTCTGGCCGAGCATCAGGGGCCGGGTCTCACCGGTGTAGCTGGCGTGCGGCTCGCGGACGGCACAGGCGGTGGGCGCCTGCCAGATCGAGCGGTAGTACGCCTTCCGGTAGTAGTAGCAGGTGACGCGGAAAAGGAGCAGGAGCGGCAGGCTGATCGCCGCGTAGGGGATGAACCAGGGGAACTCCCACGGCGTCGAACCGAAGGCGGCGGATCCGGGAGCGCAGCCGGCGGAAAGGCAGGGGGAGTAGAACGGGGTGAGGTAGTGGTACTCCTCCACCCAGTAGTGGTCCTGCTGGAACACCCGCGCGGTGGCGTAGGCCACGAAAGCGGCCAGCCCCAGCGTTGTGAACAGCGGGCCGATCCACCATCGATCCTTGCGGAGCGTCCGTTCTGGAATGCGCGCGTGGGCGCGATCCGACGGGGGAAGTGTCGATGTCATGTCGCGGCGTCTCCATCCAGGGCGGCGGGCGTGCCGGCGCTGTGCGTGGTCCGGCCGCCCTCCGCCGTGTGAGCAGGCATGCGGATGCGTGTGGGAAGCCACGTTAGGCCGCTGCGATTACGAATTCACCAGGAAATTCCAGTGAAACGGATGTGAAAAACGCCACTCTCGACGAAGATGGCGCTATTATCGCGGCTTATGAGTTTTTTGTAGGTTAATAATACTTTTGCCACTGATTGTGGATTTTGGGGTTTAAGTGAAGTATGTCGCGAATGTCGCGTCTGAGAACGCGTGAGCTGGGGGTAAATCTATCGTCCGTCGTGCGGCGCGGCCGTTGCGACATTCGTGCCGTGGACCACGCGCGCGACTGGCCGCGCGGTGCGGCGTTCATTCAGCGGGATACTCGTTCGGTGCGGCGATGACCTCCAGGTCCTCGCCGAGTCCTTCCCGGGTGAGCCCGGTCAGGTGGCGCATCAGATAGTGCCGGAAGGCCCTGGCGGCCTGCGCGGGCTCGACGTCCTTGCGGTGCGCCATGGCGATGGTGCGCAGCAACCGGGGCAGCACAAGCGGGGTCCCCCGCAGGCCGGGACGGTTCTTCAGCACCATGCTCGGCACCACGGCCAGCCCCAGCCCGGCCTCCACGAAGCGCAGCACGGCATCCATCTCGCCGCCCTCGACCGCCATCCGGGGCTCGAACCCCGCGGCCCGGCACGCCTGCAGAGTGGACTCGCGCAGGTCGTATCCGGGCCGGAACATAACCAGCGGCTTGTCGCGCAACTCGGTCACGCGCATGGAGCCGCGGTCCGTCGGCGGCGGCGCGTCCATCGAACTGACCACAACGAGGCTCTCGCGCAGGACCGGCGTCGTCACGAACGCGGGGTCGCTGCTGTGCAGCGGCAGGATGATCAGCGCGAGATCGAGCTCGCCCCTGCCCAGCGCGCGGATCAGGTCACGCGATCCGCCCTCGTCGATGCGCAGCTCGACACCGGGGTAGCCGGCGTGGAACCCCGCCAGGGCATCGGCCAGCAACCCGGCGCACAGTGACGGCGTCGCCCCGAGCCGCACCCGCCCGCGCCGCATGCCCGCCAGCTCCTCGATCTCGCGCCGTGCGGTGCGCATGTCGGTGACGATGCGTTGGGCCAGGGGCAGCAGGACGTCGCCGGCCGGGGTGAGTGTGATATTTCCCCTCGCCCGGCTGAACAACGGAGCGCCCAGCTCTTCTTCGAGGTTGCGGATCTGCTTGCTGAGGCTCGGCTGGGCAACGCCGGAAACCTCTGCGGCGCGGGTGAAGTGGAGCGTTTCGGCCACCGCGAGGAAGTACACGAGCTGGTGGAACTGCATGCTTCATAGCCTACGGCTATCAAGACGAGCGCCACGATGACTTAGACGCCTGGATAAGGCGAACTTAAAGTGACAACTTGTGGCGAACATTCCCCTGACCAAGCAGCGATCAGCGGCGTTCCGGTCCTCGGTGGCCCTCAAGTCCGCGATGGCGGTCACCGGTGCGGTCCTGGTGCTGTTCCTGGTCGCGCACATGTACGGCAACCTGCTGATCTTCGGTGGCCAGCAGGCGTTCGACGACTACTCGCACCACCTCCGCGAGCTGGGCGAGCCGATGCTCCCGCACGGCGGCGCGCTCTGGATCATCCGCGTGGTCCTGCTCGCGAGTGTGCTGGTGCACGCCTATGCCGCGGTCGTGTTGTGGGCGCGCGCCGCCCGCGCCCGCCCGGCCGGGCAGCGCTACGCGGTACGCAAGAGCGCCCAGTCGCCCGTGCGCCGTTACGCGACCCAGACGATGCGGTGGGGCGGCGTCATCATCGTCCTCTTCGTCGTCTACCACCTGCTGCACCTGACCACCAATGACATCGCTCCGGGCGGAGCGTCCGCCAGCCCCTACGAGCGGGTGGTGAACGGCTTCTCGATCTGGTGGGTGGTGCTCAGTTACGTGGTCGCGGTGCTCGCGGTTGGGTACCACCTCTGGCACGGGATCTGGAGCGCGCTGGCAACTCTCGGCGCCAACCGGGCCGGCCGGGAACGGGCACTGCGCACCACCGCGGCCGCGATCGCGACGATCATCACGGTCGGGTTCCTGATCCCGCCGTTCTCCATTCTCCTCGGGCTGGTGAGCTAAATGGCCGAGCTGTACATCGAAGGCGACCCCATCCGCGACGAGAAGGCGCCCGCGGGTCCGATCCAGGAGCGCTGGGACAACCGCCGCTTCTCCGCGAAGCTGGTCAACCCGGCGAACCGGCGCAAGCTGTCGGTCATCATCGTCGGCACCGGGCTGGCCGGAGCCTCCGCCGCCGCCACGCTCGGCGAGGCCGGGTACGAGGTGAAGTCGTTCTGCTACCAGGACAGCCCGCGGCGGGCGCACAGCATCGCCGCGCAGGGCGGGATCAACGCCGCGAAGAACTACCGCAACGACGGCGACAGCGTGCACCGGCTGTTCTACGACACCGTCAAGGGCGGCGACTTCCGCTCGCGCGAGTCCAACGTGTACCGGCTGTCCCAGGTCAGCGTTGAGATCATCGACCAGTGCGTGGCGCAGGGCGTGCCGTTCGCGCGCGAGTACGGCGGGCTGCTCGACAACCGCTCCTTCGGCGGTGTCCAGGTGTCCCGCACCTTCTACGCGCGGGGCCAGACAGGCCAGCAACTGCTGATCGGCGCCTACCAGGCCCTGGAGCGGCAGGTCGCGGCCGGAACGGTGGAGATGAACACCCGGCACGAGATGCTGGAACTCATCGTCGTCGACGGCCGCGCCCGCGGGATCATCGCCCGCGACATGGTCACCGGTGAGATCGAGACGCACTTCGCCGACGCTGTGGTGCTCTCCTCCGGCGGGTACGGCAACGTCTTCTACCTCTCCACCAACGCCATGGGGTGCAACGTCACGGCGTCGTGGCGGGCGCACCGCAAGGGCGCGCTCTTCGCGAACCCGTGCTACACCCAGATCCACCCCACGTGCATCCCGGTCAGCGGCGACTACCAGTCCAAGCTCACGCTGATGAGCGAGTCGCTGCGGAACGACGGCCGGATCTGGGTCCCCAAGGAGGGCGGGGACGCGCGCGACCCGCGCGAGATCCCCGACGACGAGCGCGACTACTACTTGGAGCGCCGTTACCCCGCCTTCGGCAACCTGGTCCCGCGCGACATCGCCTCGCGCGCCGCGAAGAACGTCTGCGACGAGGGCCGCGGTGTCGGCCCCGGCGGGCTGGGCGTCTACCTGGACTTCGCCGACGCCATCAAGCGGATGGGCCGCCCGGCCGTCGAGGCGAAGTACGGCAACCTCTTCGACATGTACCAGCGCATCACCGGCGAGAACCCCTACGAGGTCCCGATGCGCATCTACCCCGCGGTGCACTACACCATGGGCGGGGTGTGGGTGGACTACGACCTGCAGAGCTCCATTCCGGGCCTGTTCGTGACCGGTGAGGCCAACTTCTCCGACCACGGCGCCAACCGGCTGGGGGCGAGCGCGCTCATGCAGGGCCTGGCCGACGGCTATTTTGTGCTTCCCAACACCATCAACGACTACCTCGCCGACGGGCCGTTCGAGAAGCTCGACGAGAACACCCCGGAGGCCAAGGAGGCGGCCGAGGCGGTGCGGGAGCGCATCGACACCCTGCTGTCCATCAACGGTGAGCGCACTGTGGACTCCTTCCACAAGGAGCTCGGCCAGCTCATGTGGGACTACTGCGGCATGGAGCGCAGCGAGGAGGGCCTGCGCAAGGCCCTCGAACGCATCCGCGAGCTGCGCACCGAGTTCTGGCGCAACGTCCGGGTCCTCGGCTCCAACGACGAGCTGAACCAGGCGCTGGAGAAGGCCGGCCGGGTGGCCGACTTCTTCGAGCTGGCCGAGCTGATGTGCATCGACGCGCTGCACCGCCGCGAGTCGTGCGGTGGGCACTTCCGCGCGGAGAGCCAGACCGAGGACGGCGAGGCACTGCGCGACGACGGGAACTTCGGCTACGTCGCCGCCTGGCAGTTCAGCGGAACGGGCCGGCCGCCGGTACTGCGCAAGGAAGACCTGACCTACGAGTACGTCGAGATGAAGCAGCGGAGTTACAAGTGAACATCACTCTGCGCGTTTGGCGTCAGCGGAGCTCCGGTGACGAGGGCCGGATGGTCACCTACCAGGTCGAGGACGTGTCTGCCGACATGTCGTTCCTGGAGATGCTCGACGTCCTCAACGAGAAGCTCACGCTGGCGGGCGAGGAGCCGGTGGCCTTCGACCATGACTGCCGCGAGGGTATCTGCGGAGCCTGCGGTGTCGTGATCGACGGTGTCGCGCACGGTCCGGAGACCACGACAACCTGCCAGTTGCACATGCGCAGCTTCAACGACGGCGACACCATCACCGTCGAACCGTGGCGCGCAAAGGCGTTCCCCGTGGTCAAGGACCTGGTCGTGGACCGGGGGGCGTTCGACCGCATCATCCAGGCCGGCGGGTACATCAGCGCGCCCACGGGGTCCGCGCCCGACGCCCACGCGATGCCGGTACCCAAGGGCGACGCCGATCGGGCGTTCGACGCGGCCACCTGCATCGGCTGCGGCGCCTGCGTCGCCGCCTGCCCGAACGCCTCCGGAATGCTGTTCACCGCGGCCAAGGTGACCCACCTGGGCGCGGTGCCGCAGGGCCAGCCCGAACGGGAGGCCCGCGTGGTGCAGATGCTGAACCAGCACGACGAGGAAGAGTTCGGCGGCTGCACCAACATTGGCGAGTGCGCCGCGGTGTGCCCCAAGGGAATCCCACTCGACACGATCTCCCAGTTGAACCGCGACCTGCTGGGATCGCTGGCTACCGGGTCGGCCGAGTAGGGACACGAGCGGCCGCCCGCGCCCGGCCGGGGAATCCCTCGGGCGCGGGCGGCTTACATTTGCTGGCCGAACACGTGGGCGCGCACCCACGCGTGCATCGCGATGGCGGCCGCGGCACCGGCGTTGATCGACCGGGTGGAGCCGAACTGGGCGATGGAGAGCACCGCCTCGCACGCCTCGCGGGCCTCCGGCGAGAGCCCTGGGCCCTCCTGGCCGAACAGCAGCACACAGGCGCGCGGCAGGGGGTAGGTCTCCAGCGGACGCGCACCGGGCAGGTTGTCGATGCCCACTACCGGCAGCTCGCGTTCGCCGGCCCAGTCGAGGAGCGCGGTGGTTTCGGGGTGGTGGTACACGTGCTGGTAGCGGTCGGTGACCATGGCGCCGCGCCGGTTCCACCTGCGGCGCCCCACGATGTGCACCGCACGCGTGCCGAACGCGTTGGCGGTGCGCACGACCGAGCCGATGTTGAAGTCGTGCTCCCAGTTCTCGATGGCCACATGGAACGGGTGGCGCCGGCTGTCGAGGTCGGCGACGATCGCCTCGTGCCGCCAGTACCGGTACTGGTCGACGACGTTGCGCCGGTCGCCCTGGGCGAGTAGTTCGGGGTCGTAGTGGTCCGCCTCCGGCCATGGGCCCTGCCACGGCCCGACGCCGATCGGCTGGCCGTTGCCGGGGTCGGCTCCGGTTGCGGGGGTGACCTGCTCACTCACGTCGTCAAGCCTAGGTCACCGGGCGCGGCTCACCGACCGATGTTCAGCCCGCCCTCGATGTCGCGGGCCTGGATGGCCGTGCCCGAGACGTCGCCGACGATCGTGTTGTGCACGTCGCCCCGGCCGCTGGTGAACTCCGGTCGCAGCGTCTCGAAGAGCCGTTCGATCTCGGGGTCCTGGGCCCGCACGGCGTCGATGTGCTCGGCCAGCGTCCGTACCACGTCGGCGTCCTCGCCGTCGTCGTCGCGGGCGGCGTCGAGCGCTTCCCGGGCCTTGGGGCGGTCGCTGAAGCGGTCGCGGAGGAGGCGGCGCAGGGCCTTCACGCCGTCGATGCCGCCCCTGGTCACGGATTCGGCGATCTTACCGGCGACGGCGGTGGCGATCGCGATCGTTACGTCGTCGACCATGGGGGCTCCCGGGTTCGCGGACGGACAGCCTCCATAGTGCCGCAGCCCCCCGCGCGGCCGCCAGTCCGAATCCGGTCATGTGGCCTGGCGGGAGCCGGGGCGCCGGGTTCTGCGCCGTCGTCCGACCAGCAGGGCGGCCGCGCGCCAGCCCAGCATGGTGGCGCCGAGGAACAGGGCGGTGACGACGACGAAGGAGAGCTGCGTGCCGCCGCCACCGAGGACGCGCAGCAGCATGCCCCCGACCACGGTGACCCCCCATACGACGATCCCCGTTGGCACGATCCAGACGGGAGCCCGCCAGGCCCGGGCGATGAGCCACCCCGCGAGCAGGGCGGCCGCGAACGGCCACGCCGTGGCGGCGAGGCCGGACAGGATGTTGCTCCCGTGGTGCTCCGCCCGCCCGACGGCGACGAAGGCCAGAACGCAAAGGAGGTCCAACGCGGCGGCCGCGGGAGTCAGGGATGGGCGCATAGTGCCAGGTTAGCGGGTGTGATCGGAGGCATCGCGTCCCGTCCACAGTGCTCCCGATAGCGCAGGCTCAGCGCCGATCTTGCGGAGTCCGTTCCTTCATCGCGCGGTCGAGTTTCGGTGTTTTCGGTGTGAGGGCGAGTGCCCTGGGATGGGGCCACGTTCGTCCGGCGCTGGCCGCTGATGGTGGCGCACGCGACGGGGCAGCGAAGGCAACGGAGGGGCCAGCCCGCGGGTGGTCGGTACGGGTGCCCGATGGTGGCGCCCCCAACAGGCGGCGGGGGCGCGAAGGGTGCCCACAATCCGGAAATAGCGGGCGTGCGGGGCCGGCCACCGCACCGAAACTGACTGTGCGGACATGTTCAGCGCCGAGAATGACGCCACGGACACTCCCGCTGCCCCCGTCCTCGCCGCCCCCCGTTGGTTGCGTCACCATCGGGCACCAGGAGCGATTACTGGGGGGATGGCCCATCCGCCGTCCTCGCTGCCCTCGCTGGAAGCGCCACCATGAGCCCACCGCCGCGATGGGCGCTACCCCGGACCATCTGCTGCCCGGTCGCACACGCGAAGTCCCCGGCAGCCCGCGTGGCAGGCGCCGGGGACGGCTTTCTGGGTGTCGGTGGCGTTAGCTTGTGACGAGGGTGAGCCCGAACTCGTCCAGGATCGGCCCGATGGGCTGGAAGAACGTGATCCCACCGATGGTGCAGTTGCCCGAGCCGCCGGAGGTGACGCCCTGGGCCTGGTTGTCGGTGAGCCAGGAGCCGCCGGAGTCACCGGGCTCCGCGCAGACGTTGGTCCGGGTGAGGTTCTGTACCTGACCCTCGGCGTACTGCACGGTCTGGCCCTTGGCCCGGATCTCGCCGCAGTGGAACCCGGTGGTGGTACCGGAGCGGCAGACTGACGCGCCCACGGGGGATTCCTGGCTTCCGGCGACGCTGATCGTGCCGCCCTCGTAGTCGTTCACGGCGGGGGTCGGGACCCAGTTGGAGTCGGCCGCGACGTGTCCCATATCGGCGCCGGGGAACTGCGAGTTGGCCACCGTGCCGGTGCCGCTGCCGTCCTGGCTGGCGACGTTGGTGCCGGCTGATCCGCAGTGGCCGGCGGTTACGAAACCGCCCTCGACGGCGAAGCCGACGGAGCAGAGACCGGTGCCAGCGATCTCGTAGGGGTTGCCGCCGACGATGTCGGCGTAGAGCCGCGGTTGCTCGCTGGTCTGCGCCACCTCGACGGCGCCGGGATCGACCCCGGCCTCGGCGACCAGGTCCTCGGCCGCCGCCTCTTGGCCCTCCAGGACCTCGACCACCACGGCGTTGGCCTCGGAGTCGGGGTACCAGCCGGCGATGCCGTCGCCGGTCTGGGAGCCCTGCGCGTCGAGGTCGGCGACGATGGCGTTGAGCTCGTCTTCGCTGTACGAGACGACCTCGGGGTTGGCCCCGGCGGAGGCGATGGTGTCGGTGGCGGCGTCGTCGGTGACCGCGACCGTGAGCTCGCCGCTGTCGCCGTCGAAGAAGCTGCCCGCCCAGGAGTCGCCCAGCTCGGATCGGAGCTCGCTGTTGATCGAGCGGGCCTCGGACTCGTGGTCGAGACGCTCTTGGGCCTCAGCGGAGGTCAGTCCCAGATCGCGCTCCATGGCACTGGCAAGCTCCTGGGCCGTCCCCTGGGCGGTGGAGGGTTCGGCGGCGGACGCGGTGCTCGACGTCACGCCGACGACTCCGGTGGCCGCCAGGCCGAACGCGAGGAGACCGCTTGCGATCGATCGGAATGAGACGGGGGGTGTTCGCAATTTCCTGCCCTTTCCTTGGGGGTGAGCAAGGGCGGGATCCGCGTTGATGAGCGGGGACTCAACGCGGGCCCCGGGACGCAGACGGCCCTTTTGGGACCGGTCTGCGGCCGGTGTCTACCAATCTTTCAGTAAACGATTCGAAACCCTAAGTCATTGCCCATTGCCGGGAACAGACCGATCTTTGGGGGTGGATAACGGCAGACGCCGCGATCGACCGGAGCGGCGTTCGCGGGGGGTGCGGCGCGGGCGATACCGCGTGGAGCGAAAGCCGAAGTGATCGGGAGTTCCGCCGATTCGACCGGATGAGCGCATACATCCGAACACGAATGCCGCAAGGGGAGTAAAGCGTCCGGATCCGGTCAGGTGGTGGGGACTCGGTCTACTTGTGCGATCCCACGAAATTATGAGTGTTATGCGAATTATGTCGGGTTTTTGGGTGATCCCGTTAGACACACATCGCGGCCACGGCGCATGGGTGTGTCGCCGTGTCGAGCGGTGGACGCCGAGAGGCGTCCCAGTGTCGATCCGGGTGATCCGCGGCCAACGCCGCCGCGGTGACTGCCCGCTTACTCCGGGTGCCCCGGCTCCCTGACATCGGAGTCGCGCCGAAGCGAGTCGCGCAGGAACTCGATCTGGAGGAGCAGCAGGTTCTCGGCGGTGGTCTCCTCCGACGGCATGTGCGTGATTCCGGACAGCGGCAGCACCGTGTGCGGCCTGCCAGCGGCGAGCAGGGCCGTCGACAGGCGCTGCGAGTGCGCGAACACGACGTTGTCGTCGGCCAGCCCGTGGATGAGCATCAGCGGCCGGCACAGCTCCGGCGCGTCCGCCAGCAGGGAGCTCCGTTCGTAGCTGTCTCCGGTGTCCGGCAACCCGAGGTAGCGCTCCGTGTAGTGGGTGTCGTAGAGGCGCCAGTCGGTAACCGGGGCTCCCGCGACCGCCGCGTGGAAGACGTCGGGTCGGCGCAGGACCGCGAGGGCCGCCAGGTAGCCGCCGAAGGACCAGCCGCGGATTCCCACCCGCGTCAGGTCGAGGCCGCCGAAGCGCTCAGCGGCATCGTGGAGCGCGCTGACCTGGTCGTCCAGGACGGGTGTCGCAAGGTCGCCGTTGACGGCGTGCTCCCACCGCAGCCCGACTCCCGGTGTGCCCCGTCCGTCGGCGATCAGGACGGCGAACCCCTGTTCGGCGAACCACTGCGACGTGAGGTAGCCGGAGCCGGCGGCGAGCACGCGCTGGGCGTGCGGACCGCCGTACGGGTCGACCAGCACTGGCAGCGGCTCCGAGCTCGGCTTGTACCAGGACGGCAGCACCAGCGCCGTGGGGATGCCGCGCTCGCCCGCGTGCCACATCCGCACCCGGGGCGCGGGAAGTTCCGGCTTCTCGGCCAGGCTCGCGATCCCGGTGGCGGGGGGCTGTTCCGCGGTGGTCACGTCGCGGAGGGCGGCTGTGCGGACGGCGGTCGATGCCAGGTCGCGGCGTTGCACGACAACGGTGCCGCCACGCATGCGTCCGGAGTGCACGCCCTCACCGGTCATCCCGGGAAGCCCTACTGGCGTGCTGGAGCCGGCCTTCAGATCCAGCAGCCACAGCGCGACCGTCGCCGGCGCTCCGTCGGGCGAGGCGGAGTAGAGGATGTACTCGCCGTCGACGTCGACCACCGACCGGATGTAGTGGTCGCGCGGGGCCACCTCGCGGTCGCCCACGAACAGGCGGCGCTCACGTGCCGCTCCCGTCTCGTCGGGGCCGATCCACACGAGCTCGCCGCGGGCGGTGAACGCCGGGACGCCGGACATGATCTCCACCCACACCTCGTCGGTGTCGGTGCGCAACTCGGTGCTGCGCCCCGTGGCGGGGTCCGCCCGGAACACGGTCAGGGTGCGCTGGTCGCGGCTCTGCGCGCTGAACACGATGGTGGGGCTGCCGTGATTGGTCCATCCGGCGCGCGCCAGGTACGGCAGCGTCGCCCGGTCCCACTCGACCCACCGGGGCTCGACCGGGTCGTGCGGCTCTCCGGCGGGCGGGACCGGGAACACCGCGAGGCGGACGTCGGCGTTGGCGGTCCCCGCCGCGGGATAGGCCATGGTCCGGGGCGCGGCCTCCGGCGTACCCGGGTCGCTGATGGTCCAGCGCGTCACGGCGCTGTCGTCCACCCGGGTGGCGAGCAGCGCGGAGCCGTCGGGCGCCCACCACATGCCGCGGAACCGGCTCATCTCCTCGGCGGCGATGAACTCGGCCAACCCCCAGGTGACGTTCTCCCCGTCGGGTTCGGCGAGCACCCGGTCGCGCCCGCTCTCGACGTCGATCGTGTGCAGTGCCCCGCCGCTGACGTAGGCGACGGTCCTGCCGAGCGGGCAGATCACCGGGTCGACGACCGGGTGGGCCGCGGGCAGCTCACGGGGCGCGCTGTCTTCGTCGGTGCCGTCGAGGTCGACGCAGTACAACCGCCCGGACAGGGTGAACGACGCGCGGGTGAGGGAGTGGTCGACCGTGTAGGAGACGATTCCGCTGCCACTCTCGCGCAGCCGCTCGCGGCGGGCGCGCTCTTCGGCGGGCAGGTCCTCGTCGTCCGCGCTGATCGAGCGGGGGTCCGCGACCACCCGCTCGTGCTCGCTGCCGAGGTCCAGGGTCCACAGGCAGGCGGCGGGGTCGGTGCCGTGCCGGCCTCTGAGGAAGGCCACTCGCCGGCCGTCCGGGGAGATCCGGAACGCGCGGGGAACGCCAAGGGTGAACCGCCGGGTGCGGGCCTGCTGCCGAGGAAAGCTCATACGTCGATTGTGGCGCATTCGGCCGCCCGGCCGCGGAGATGTGTCGCACGACTTGCCGCAAAGAGGGAGGAACCCGGGCACCGATCCGGGTATCGTCAACCCCATGACGGATCGGCGGTTGCTCCTGGTGCACGCCCACCCGGACGACGAAAGCATCGTCACGGGAGCGACCATGGCCAAGTACGCGGCCGAGGGCGCCGGGGTCACCCTCGTCACGTGCACGCTCGGTGAAGAGGGCGAGATCATCCCGCCCGAGCTGGCGCACCTGTCGGGGGACGCGCTGGGCAAGCACCGGATCGGTGAGCTGGCCAAGGCGTGCCGGAACCTGGGGGTGCGCGACCACCGTTTCCTGGGCGGGCCCGGGCACTACCGCGACTCCGGGATGATGGGCGCGCCGTCCAACGACGACGACCGGGCCTTCTGGCGCGCCGATGTCGAGGAGGCGGCGCGCCGGCTCGCGGTAATCGTGCGCGAGGTGCAGCCGGACGCCATGGTCAGCTACGACAGCAACGGCGGCTACGGGCACCCGGACCACATCCAGGCGCACCGTGTCGCCGTCCGGGCCTTCGGCAAGGCCGCCGAGCGCTCCCTGCCGGGCACACCCTGGCAGACCCGCAAGCTCTACGCGGTCGTCCAGCCCACGTCGGTGCTCCAGGAACGGGTCGAGCGGCTGCGATACGCCTCGGGCTCGTTCACGCCGCCCGCGTCCGTCCAGGACATCGCGCCGGGAACGCCCGACCACCTCGTCACCACCCGTATCGACGCCGGCGTCCACTGGCCGGCCAAGGCGCTGGCCATGCGCGCGCACGCCACCCAGATCACCGTCGAGGGCGAGCGGTTCGCCCTGTCCAACGGCATCGCCCAGGAGATCGACGCCGTCGAGTACTTCACCCTGCTGCGCGGTCCCTCATTGCGGCCCGGCGCCGACGGTGTCGAGACGGACCTGTTCGGTTGACCCCAACCGGTGGGCCCCGACCGGCGCCGCTCGGCGGGGAGGCCGCGGCAGCGAGCCGCGAGAGAAGTAGGCTGCGAATGTGAACGCGTCCGTATCGTCCTCGTCCGCGTCCGGATCCGCGCCGCGCGACCCGTCGGGGTCGTCCGGCCCGGACGGCCGGCGAGCGCACTCACTGGTGGACACCAGTATCACGTGGGCCGGGTACGTGGCCCTGTTTCTCCTCGGGTTCGTCGCGGGGGTCGTGTGCGGTCTGGCGGGCGGCTGGCTCTCGTGGCTCTGGGGGGCCGGAACGCTCGGCATGCTGCTCGCCGGGCTGGGGCTGGTCGTCTTCCTCGCGTTGTTGTTCGCGGGATGCCGGGCAGCCGCCTGGGCGATGGGCTCGCGCCTGGGCGCCGGGCTGCCCGCCCTGGGTTGGGTGGCGGCCGGGCTCACCTTCACCTTCTACGGCGACATTGAGCTCGTGGGGACCATCTTCAACGGGGTCTTCCACATCGGCGCGATCGTGGCGGTGACGTTCGCCACATTGCTGAGTGACCCTCCTCCGGACCAGTCAGGGTCTGCCGCGGGCGGCCGCACCGGCACGGCCCGGTAGCTGTCAGAGCCCCCAGAACTGGAAGACCACCATGCCCAGGTTGACGTCGATCTGGGGGAACCCGGCCAGCGCGAGCACGTGCAGCATCAGGCCGATGAAAGCCGTGTTCACCTGGGGGAACCAGAGCACGCCGAAGACCGCGATCACGCCGAACAGGGCAACGGCGCGGCCGCGCCGGACAGCGCGCTCCGGGAGGTACGGCGCGACGGCGTCGAAACCGTCGAGGCCCGGAACCGGCAGCAGGGAGACCAGCGCCGTGGTGAGGTTCAGGTAGCACAGGTACATCAGGCCGGCCAGCGCCCAGTTGTTGGTGCGCGCCTCGGGCTCGATCAGTGTGCTGACGACGCCCGCGAGGATCGCCGCGAGCAGCAGGCTGGTCGCCGGTCCGGCCAGCGCGACCAGCGTGCGCCTGCCCCGGCCGGGAACCGCCGTGTGGTCGAGGTAGCTTGCCGGGCCGGTCAGCCCGATCGCGCCCAGAATGGGGAAAGCCACCGGCAGCACGAGGTTGGCGAACAGCTCGCGGAACCGGAACGGGTTGAGCCGGAGGTAGCCGGAGCCGCGCAGGGCGCGGTCCCCGAAGCGGTACGCGAGCGCCGCGTGCGCGAACTCGTGCAGCGCGACCGAGACGATCCAGCCGCTCAGTACGAACACGAAGGGCAGGTACACGGTGCTGCCGTCGCTGCCCCAGTCCAGCTCGGCCCGGGTCCAGGAGAGCCAGCCGGCGAGCCCCGTGATGCCGAGCAGCAGCACGATGAGCGGGCTGGGCAGCAGGTCCGTCCGGGACGGCGCGTCGCTGCCGGGTTCCGCGGCGGTGGCGGCGGCCTCTGGCGCGTCGCCCGAGTCCGGCGGGTCCGCGGGGGTGTCCGTGCCGTCCTGGAGGGCTTCCCCGGCTGTCCCGCCGGTGGAGTCCGGCGCGCCCACTCCCGGCGCGGGTGTGGTGCGGCTCTCGGACTCCGTGGGGTCCAGGGCGCCGTTCCGGTCGGCGTTGGAGTCGGCGCTCGGGTCCGCCTCCACCGGCTCAGGCGTGGGCATGCTGCTCCTGCGGCTGTTCGACGGGTGTGGTAGCGACCGGGCGCCGGGCGCCCGGGGTTGTGCATCCCAGGCTATGGGGCCGCGCCGGTGACCTGGCGCGGGGTGTGGTGAGGGGGCGGAGCTCCCCCGGGTGTTGCGGCAATGGGGCGGAGTGAGCGCAGCGAGTGAGCCAGCTTGCCGCCGAGCGGACGCTACACCGTGCGCTCCGCGGCAAGCTGGCACCCCTCTCGCTTCGCTCACGGGGTGCCCCATTGCCGCACCCCACCCCGGCGTGGTCCCATTGCCGCTCCGGCGCGGGCCGGGCGGGAAAGCCGCGGAACGCCACGGGCTCGTGAAGGAACCGGATCCGCACGGCCAACGCCCAGCCCCACGAACCTCAGGCACCGGACGAAGTACTACTAGATCGAGGTGGCGGGCGCTGTCGCGGAGAGGTGGGTCGCGGTGAGCGCGAACGCGCGGCCGGCCTTGGTCAGGTACTGCGGCCCGCCCTCGCCCGCTTGGTCCCGGCCGGCGATGAAGCCCAGGGTTTCGAGCAGCCAGGTGGCGTTGATCAGGACCGACTGCAACTGCTGGGTCTCGGGACCGTCGTCGGAATCCGCACCGGCCCAGCCGGCGTCGGCCAGGATGAGCCGGGCGTCGCTGGTGATGTCGGCGTCGTCATCGCGGGCATGGTTGCCCGTAGGCCGGGGCAAGCGCACGAGCAGCAGCCCGAGCAGGGTCTCGGCGGCGGCCTGCTCGAACCCGTCGGTGTCGAGCACACCCTCGGCCACCGCGCGCCACAGCGCGTCGGTGTCGCCGTGCAGCCGCCGCCCGCGCCGGGTCAGCACCAGCCGCCGGCCGGAGCGTCGGACCGCCCGCATCGTGCGCAGCAGCTTGTGCAGCGCGATGAGCTGCATGACGTCGGTCTCACTGCGAGCGGGTGAGGGGGAGCTGGACCAGTCGAACTCCGCGCACAGCTCGCGGACCGCAGTGGGGGAGATGTAGCCGATCTGGGTGAGGCCGATGCCCTCGTCGGCGTAGTCGAGCAGTCGGCGTACCGGGGCTAGCGCGCCGGCGGCGTTGGGCGGGGGTTCGGCGCCCGCGATGATCTGGCCGAGGAGCGGCCACAACTGCTGGCGGTGCGGGTGCGAGGGCGAGCCCAGCCAGTTGCGGACCCGTTCCTCGCGGACGCGGTCGAGGTGGCTGCGCCCTTGCTGGTCGGGCTGGGTGAGGAACGCGTGGGCGTGCTGCGCCTGTGCCGTGCGCCAGCCGCGGGCACCGGGGCGGACGTCCTCCAGGGCGATGGCCAGCTCCAGCGCCGCCGACGTGGCCTGGTAGGCGTCGATCTCGGCGGTGCCCAGCGCCGTGCCCCAGGTGAGCTCGGTGAGGTCGGGCGGCTCGACGCCGGAGGCCCGCATGGCGCGGCGGTAGGCGCACAGCCCGGTCTCGTGGCTGATGGAGTAGGCGTGCAGGACCCGCTCGGTCGCGTGCGACGTGCAGAGATCGGCGTAGCGTTCGAGGTTCAGCAGGGTGAACACGTGTCCAAGGGACCGTGCCGCGAAGTCGCGGTCGCCGGAGTCGGCGGTGAACCGGACCGGCAGCACGTACCAGCAGAACTCCTGCACGCGGTACTGGGAGAGTGACTCCAGACCGCCGCCCGCGGTCAGGGTCGTCAGGGCGTTCTCCGCCACTTGGGCGGCCTTGACGTCTAGGCGTGCCAGCTGGGCTAGGGCGGACGCGATGGCCTCCTGCATAGTTTGGCTTTGCCACCTCCCCTTGTCCGTCCGGTGATCAGGCGCCGTTCGCTGGAGTTACCGTCGTCCGTCCGTCCGACTCGCCGTGCCGCGTCACTCCCGCGTGCGACGACGTGGTGGGTGCTGCGGAACGATCCTACTCGCAACCACATCATTGGCGGTGACGTCTGCCACACTGTTGTCACGTTTCCGCACTGTAATGACACCATCGCGCCAAGATTCCAGCACACCGACGATATCCCGGAAACGGCCGTCGGGCAGTTGGACGCGTAAGGTGGCGCGTCGGCCGACATGGTCGGGGGTTACCTCGGTGCTGAGACGCGCTACGTACCCCACTGGATCGACCCCCAATTACGCACGATCGCCCAGGCGGCGTAATACTGGAAAGAGCGAATCGCGTGTCGGATGTCCGGCGAGCCCGCGAGCCGGACCCTGGCATTGTCCAGGCTATGTGACAGCCCAGGCAGTTACACGCGATCCACGTGGCGAAGACCGAAGAGGAGAGTACGGCGTGACCTACGTCATCGCGCAGCCCTGCGTCGATCTGCTCGACAAAGCGTGCATCGAGGAATGCCCTGTCGACTGCATCTACGAGGGCAAGCGCATGCTCTACATCCACCCGGACGAGTGCGTCGACTGCGGCGCCTGCGAACCGGTGTGCCCTGTGGAGGCCATCTACTACGAGGACGACCTCCCGGACCAGTGGTCGAGCTACTACAAAGCGAACGTCGAGTTCTTCGACGACATCGGCTCGCCCGGCGGCGCCTCCAAAGTGGGACAAATCGATAAGGACCACCCCGTGGTCGCCGAACTCCCGCCGCAGCAGGGCGACGAGTAGCGAAACGGACTAGCGTGGCGGCCGTGCGGTGGTGCGCGGCCGCCGGAAGGCACGTCGCGTTCCGTGTCCCGGAGTCCGGGCACGGCCCGTCGCGGCGGCGACTGCGATGGTGCGATGAACGGGAGCTGACCACATGACCGGGCGACACGGTGCACGAGACCGGCTTCCGGAGTTCCCCTGGGACAAGCTGACGCCGCACAAGGAGGTTGCGGCCGCGCATCCCGACGGGATCGTGGACCTCTCGGTCGGAACACCGGTCGACCCGGTCCCGGAACCTCTGCGCACAGCGCTTGCCGACGGCGCCAACTCCCCGGGGTACCCCGCGACCTACGGCACGCCCGCCTTGCGTGCGGCGATCGCCGGGTGGTTGGCCCGCTGCCACGGCGTCGAGGTTGACCCGGCGGCCACCTTGCCGACGTCCGGCTCGAAGGAGCTGGTTGCCTGGCTGCCCACGCTGTTGGGCGTGGGGCCGGGCGACACCGTCGGCTACCCGGAGCTCGCCTACCCCACCTACGACATCGGTATCCGGCTCGCCGGTGCGACACCGGTGGCCAGCGACGGACTGACCTCGCTCGGGCCCGCCCGGGTGCCGCTGCTGTGGATCAACTCCCCGGCCAATCCCACGGGCCGGGTGCTGCCCGTTGACCATCTGCGCAAGATCGTGGCCTGGGCGCGCGAACGGGGCTGCATCGTCGCGTCCGACGAGTGCTACATCGACCTCGGGTGGGACGGTGTGCGCCCCACCTCGGTGCTGCACCCCGATGTCTGCGGCGGTTCGCACAAAGGGCTGCTTGCCCTGCACTCGTTGTCGAAACGCTCCAACCTGGCCGGGTACCGCGCGGCCTCCGTGACCGGCGATCCCGACCTGATCCAGGAACTGCTCCAGGTGCGCAAGCACGCCGGGATGATCATGCCGGCCCCGGTCCAGGCGGCCATGCGCGCGGCGTTCGACGACGACGCCCACGCCGCCGAGCAGAAGGAGCGCTATGCCGCCCGCCGGGAGCGGCTGCGCGCCGCGTTCGAGAGCGCCGGTTGGGCTACCACGCACTCCGAGGCCGGGCTTTACCTGTGGGCCGAGCACCCCGACCACGACGCCTGGGAGTCCGTGGCGGCGCTCGCCGACCAGGGCATCCTGGTCGCGCCCGGCGACTTCTACGGCCCCGCGGGCGCCCGGCACGTGCGGGTGGCCTTCACCGCCACCGACGAGCGGGTCGCCGCGGCGGCCAAGCGGCTGACCAACCGTTCCTGAGGGCTCCGGTCCTTTCCAACGCAGTGTCGGAGCGGATGCCGGGCGTTCGCTAGTCGAGCACGATCCGGCCCTCGGGGGCGGGGTTGTCGACGGAGGTCCACCCCTCCTTGTCGGAGTCGGCGCTCCAGCGCTGGTCCCCGTACGTCACCGAGTTCAGCCCGTACTCCGGCGCCTGGGCCACCGCCCACTGGGCCATGGCCCACCCCAGGTCGCCGGTCTGCGGTTCCTCGGCGACCGGAAGGTCGTTGACGCCGAGACCGAAGACGCGCCGCATCTCCTCCTGCGCGCCGTCGATGTCCGGGCTGCGCTCGCCGACCCCTTCCGTGAACCGGCACGTCACCGCGGCGCCATTGGTCCCGCCGAAGGCTTGGGCCATGTTCCGGGATACCTCCTCGTGCTGGTCGTAGGCGAACCCGTCGGCGCTGCGCTGCACGACCTGGGCCGCCTCGTAGACCGGCATGTCCTCGTAGCCGGAGACCTCTTCGAGCTTCTGGTAGAAGGCGTCGCTGGTGTAGACGGGGTCCAGGAGGTCCTCGGGATCGCCCCAATCCTGCGACGGACGCTGCTGGAAGAGCCCAAGGGAGTCACGGTCGCCGTAGTCGATGTTGTAGAACTTGGACTCCTGCCACACAGTGGCGTAGGCGATCACCACCGACTGCTGGGGCAGGTTCCGGCGGAAGGCCACCCCGTTGATCGTGGCGGCGTTGGCGGCCTGCTCCGGGGCCAGACTGCGGGTGTTCTCCCCGATGGCGGCAACGCACTCCTCGGTCGGCTCCTCCTCCTCGACCTCGATCGGCTCGATCGAGGTCATGAGAGCGTAACCGCCGCCGACCAGGATGCCGCACGCGGCGGTCAGCAGGATGAGGATCTTGAAGAAGGCGGATACTCTTCGCGGCTCTCGTGGCACTTTCAGCTCATGTGGTCAGGTGGCCGCGCGCCGGGAAGCCAGCGCGTGACCTCAGCCGATACGGACAATCCCGGAGTGCGGGGAAGTCGGACGAGGGGGGCCTCGCCAGATCCGGGGGGACGGGTGCACGTACCCGAATAGTAGGGCGTACCGTCCAGCGTCGCGTGCCACCGGGGCACGATGCCCCGGTTGGCGGTCCGGAGCGCGGCCGCGGTACCGGCTGCGGACCGGGGCGTCTGGTTCGATCTCGCCCCACCGAAACCAGTAGGCTCAGCACTCATGACCACCTCGTTCACCAGTCCGCTCCCCGCTGAGATCGATGAGCTGTGGGAGCGCCGCTCCGAACTGACGCCCGACCATACCGAGGCCCGCGAGACCATCGTGGGAGCGGTCGACGAACTCGACGCCGGAAAGGCCCGCGTCGCCTTCGTGGACCCCGCGACGGACGAGGTCGTCGTCGACGAGCGGGCGAAGCGTTCCATCCTGCTCAGCTTCCGGGTGCTCGCCATGGAGGAGTCCCAGGTCGGAGAGTTCCACTACCACGACCGCATCCCGCTGAAGACCCGCCTCGACGGCGTTCGCGTCGTCCCGGGAGCCATCGCCCGATGGGGCGCCCACCTGGCCCCGGGCGTCGTGCTGATGCCATCGTTCACCAACTTCGGTGCCTGGGTCGGCTCCGGCACCATGGTCGACACCTGGGCCACGGTGGGTTCCTGCGCCCAGGTGGGCGAGAACGTCCACCTTTCCGGTGGCGTCGGGGTCGGGGGCGTCCTTGAGCCGCCGCAGGCGTCGCCGGTCGTCATCGAGGACGAGGCGTTCCTCGGCTCGCGCTCGATGGTCGTGGAGGGGGCCCGGGTCCGCCGGGGTGCCAAGCTCGGAGCCGGGACCATCCTGACCTCCTCCACCCGCGTCTTCGACGCCGAGAGCGGCGACGAGCTTCCCAGCGGCGAGGCTCCGGCGTGGTCGGTGTGCGTGACCGCGAACCGGGTGAAGAGCTTCCCCGGTGGCGACTTCGGCCTGCCGTGCCTGCTGGTGCTCAAGCGCCTGGAGAAAGGCCAGGAGCACGACAAGCTGGCGCTCAACGAGATGCTGCGCGAGCACGGCGTCAACGCCTGACACCGCACGGCGCGCACGGGACTCCCGGATTCCGGAGCGCGGTGCTGCAACCACGGAAAGTGCGGACCCCATGCTGGACCTGACCGCGGACGTTCGGAGCCTGACCGCCCAGCTCGTCGACATCGAGTCGGTGAGCGGCGGGGAACGCCCGCTCGCCGACTCGATCGAGGAGCAACTGGGCGGTCTGGGCCACCTGACCGTGCGGCGCGACGGCGACGCGATCGTGGCGCGGACGGACCTCGGTCGGGACCAGCGGGTGGTGATCGCGGGGCACATCGACACCGTTCCCATCGCCGGAAACGTTCCGTCGCACCGCGACGGCGACCGCCTCTACGGCTGCGGCACCTCCGACATGAAGAGCGGGGTGGCGGTCCAGCTCAAGCTGGCGTCCACGGTGCCCACGCCGGCGCACGACGTCAGCTTCGTCTTCTACGACTGCGAGGAGGTCGACGCCGAGCGCAACGGCCTGCGCAGGTTGGCCCGCACCCACCCCGAGTGGCTGGCCGGCGACTTCGCCGTTCTCATGGAACCCACCGGCGGCGCGATCGAGGGCGGCTGCCAGGGCACCATGCGCGTTGAGGTGACCGCCCGCGGCGAGCGAGCGCACAGCGCCCGCGCGTGGATGGGGCGCAACGCTATCCATGACGCCGGCCGCATCCTCGACGTGCTGCGCGCGTACACACCGCGGCGCCCCGAGGTCGAAGGGCTGACCTTCCACGAAGGGCTCAACGCCGTGTTCGTCTCGGGCGGAGTGGCGGGAAACGTCATCCCCGACGAATGCTCCGTCACCGTCAACTACCGCTTCGCGCCCGACCTCACCCTGGACGAGGCCGAGCGGTACCTGCGCGAGCTGTTCGACGGCTTCGAAGTGCGGGTCACCGACGCCGCCCCGCCGGCCCGCCCCGGCCTGGACCACCCGGCGGCCGCGGCCTTCGTGGACTCCGTTGGCGCCGGCGCCGCCCGCGCCAAGCTGGGTTGGACCGACGTCGCCCGCATGTCGGAGCTGGGCGTCCCGGCCGTCAACTACGGTCCGGGCGATCCCACCCTGGCGCACACCCGCGACGAGCACGTCGAACTCGCCCTCATCGTCGAGGCCGAGCGCCGGATGCTCGAATGGCTGTCCGGAACCACCGGCGGCTGATCGACCAGAGCTAGCCGCGCGCCTGTGTCCTCGGGTTCAACGGAGGTCCGGGTGTGGCGGATACCTTGGGCCCATGATGGATTCAACAGACATAAGGCGGGCTGGCCCGCTCACGTACCGGGGAGGGGCTATCCCCGAGACCACAACCGACCAGCGGCTCCTCGACCGCCGAGGCCCCGCGGACTGGGTGCACACCGACCCGTGGCGGGTCCTGCGCATCCAGTCGGAGTTCGTGGAAGGATTCGGCCTGCTGTCGGAGGTCGGCAATTCGGTCAGCGTGTTCGGGTCGGCGCGGGTGAAACCCGAGAGCCCGAAGTACGTTCTTGGCGAGACCATCGGCACACGGCTCGCCGAGGCCGGCTACACGGTGATCACCGGGGGCGGCCCCGGTGTGATGGAGGCCGCGAACAAGGGGGCGCAGTTCGCCGGGGGCACCTCAATCGGCCTCGGCATCGAGCTGCCCTTCGAACAGACGCTGAACGACTACATCGACGTCGGTGTCACGTTCCGGTACTTCTTCGTGCGCAAGACCATGTTCGTGAAGTACTCGCAGGCGTTCGTGGTGCTCCCGGGCGGGTTCGGCACCATGGACGAGCTGTTCGAGGCGATAACGCTGGTGCAGACGGGCAAGGTGACCCGGTTCCCGGTCGTGCTGGTCGGCTCGGAGTTCTGGAGCGGACTGGTCGACTGGATCCACGCGACGCTGCGCGAGGAGGGCGTCATCTCACCCGAGGACCCCGAGCTGATCCGCGTGACCGACGATCCGGACGAAGTTGTCGACATCATCCGCAAGGCCCACGTCGACCTGGCGCGGCGGGAGTTCGAGGATCGCCGTGTCGCCTCGACCGCCGAGGACATCGAGGCTGCCGAGCAAGCGTCGGAGAGCTGAGGCCGGTGCTTTGCGCCGATCTTGTGGATTGGGTTTCTTCATGGCGCCTGGAGTTTCGTGGGTTTCCCGCCCGGCCCGCGCGGGTTGCGGCAATGGGGCACCCCGCGAGCGCGGCGAGAGGGGTGCCCCATTGCCGCGGAGCGCACGGTGCACCTTCGCTGGGCGGCAAGCTGGCGTCGTCTCGCTTCGCTCACTTCGCCCCATTGCCGCAACCCCTCAGGTGGGCTCCGTCTCGCACCACCCGCCCACATCACCGATCTAGGCCAGGCCGCGCCGCGCGACCGCCGGCGGCCGGGTGCCCCGGATCGAGCTGACCATGTCGAGCGCCTGGCGTGCGGCATGCGGGTGGCTGGTCGCGAACAGCCTGGCACCGGCCCACGCGTACACCGAGACCAGAGCGAGGGTCTCGGCGAGCTCCTCGTTCCGGCGCGCGCCCGGACCGTGCCCAGTGCCGTCCGGAGCGGGCGGAACGCAACGGACGAGGACCGGGCGGCCGCCGGCCGCCAGGGCGCGCACCCGCGGAACGGGCGGGCGGTACCCGGCATCGACGGCGTCCGCGATCATGGCGTCGGGCATCACCACGCGGAACTGGGTGTCCTCATGCACGCCTGTGATTTTCGCACGCCGAGGCCGGTGGGTGGCGGGCGGCCGTGCGGGGCCCGAAGCGCTCCCATCGCGTCCGTGGGGCCGCGCGAGTATGGCACGATCGAAAGGTGACTCCATCCATCCTGGTCCTGATCACCGTCGCCGCCGTGGCTGTCCTGGCGGGCGTGGCGTTTGTGGTCATGGACAGGCGCCCACAGCTCACGAGTTTCCAGGCCGACCACCCGCCATTGGATCTTCCTACGGGCCGGCCGGTGACAGCGGACGACCTCAACCGTGTCCGGCTCCCGCTGGCCCTGTGGGGTTACCACGTCCGCGCGGTGGATGAGGCGTTGGCCAAGCTGGCAGCGGAGCTCCAGGAGCGCGACGACCGAATCGCCGAGCTGGAGGGGCGCCCGGCCGAGCCGGAAGCGCGTGCGAGTGCGCAGACAGTGGGCCAGACGACGCCGTATGACCGACCGCCCGGAAACAGCCGGAACGAACACGCCCACGATCCCGGCGGCATCACCGGCGGGTATCCCCAGCACGCGCACGAAGGCCCGGTACGCACCGCGTCCCCCATGAACGACCACGGCACCTCGCCTCAGCCCCCACAGAACTAGGGTCTGCGCCGCACCGCCACCGCACACCGGGAGACGAGGATATGAGCGACGACGGCACGGCCCAGCCCGGGTCCGATGGGCTCCGGCGCTGCCACTGGGCGCTCGCTACGGTCGACGAGCTGCACTACCACGACACCGAGTGGGGGGTGGCCGTCCGCGACGACCAGGCGATGTTCGAGCGGATCGCGCTTGAGGGGTTCCAAGCGGGACTGTCCTGGCTGACCGTGCTGCGCAAGCGCCCGGCGCTGCGCGAGGTGTTCCACGGCTTCGATCCGGTGGCGGTGGCCCGGTTCGGCCCCGGCGACGTCGAGCGCCTGATGGGCGACTCCCGGCTGATCCGCAGCCGGCCCAAGATCGAGGCGGTCGTCACGAATGCCCGCGCTGCGCTGGACCTCCCCGGAGGACTCGCCCGCATGGTGTGGGATTACACACCCGAACCACGGCCCTCGCGGCCGCGCACGGTCTCTGAGGTGCCGGCCACGACACCCGAGAGCGCCGCCCTGGCAAAGGCGCTGAAGCGGCGCGGGTTCCGGTTCGTTGGCCCCACAACCGCCTACGCTGCGATTCAGGCGACCGGTGTGGTTGACGACCACCTCGTCGACTGCTTCCGCGTGGCCGCCTGACCAGCGCGTTCGACGGTGCGTGCGCCCGCGGGCCGCGCTGGCGGGCGCGTGTGGCGCGCACCACACGTGACGCCTTGTTGTTGCCCCAGTGGCCTATCCTCAATCGCTGAACCGCCAACGATTCCGTGTGCGGTTCGCCTGGGAGGAACACGACGATGAGCTATTCGAGCGGTACCCGCCGATTCCCTGTCCCCGTCGCCGGAGCCGTCCGGTGAGCGACACCGCGCCCCCTGCTTCGGTGCCCGAGGACAGCAGCGCTTCCGAAACGAGATCACCGATACGGCAGATGTCCCTCCGGCCGCCACGCCGCACCACCCGGCACAGCGACCGGCGGCGCCGCAGGGGACCGCTGGTGATTTCGCTGGGCGTGGCCCTCATAGTGGGGGGCGGTGCCGCGGCTGCCTGGGCGCTGAACGACAGCGCCGAGGAGCGGCCGGTCGAGGGGGCCAGCGTGCCCGACTCGTTCGCTGGAACCTGGAGTGGGCGCATGGTCCAGGAGGAAGCTGACGGCGATCACGTCATCGACTGGGACACCAGGATCAAGCTCGAAGGGGGCGTGGAACGGGGCAGTTCCGAGTGGTACACGCTGGACTGCCGGGGCAGCCTCACCCTGGCCGAGCGCGACGGGGACCGGTTGGTCTTCGACTACGTGGAGACCTACGACCCCGAGGACCACTGCGTCGACGAGGCGGAGCTGACGCTGCGGCCCGGTGGCAGCGAGGGGGAGATCGCGGCGAAGTGGAACGCGACCTCGGAGGGCGACACCCCGATGATCTCCACTGGAACCCTGCGGTGACCGCCGCCGCTCCGCCGGGCCCGGACTACCGTCCCTCGAAGGTGGCGGTCTCCTTGTTCAGGAAGGCCAGCGTCGCCTTGCGGTGATCCACGGTGTCCACGCACTGTTCCTGGAGGTCGGCCTCCATCTCCAGGGCGTTGCCGAGGTCCAGCCCGGATCCGAAGGTCAGGCTGGCCTTGACCGCCGCGTAACCGACCGTGGGGCCGTTGGCCAGGCGTTCCGCCAGCGCACGCCCTGAGTCGGCCAGCTCGTCGGCGGAGACGACCTGGTTCACCAGCCCGATCTCCAGCGCGCGCTGCGCGCCAACGGGCTCGGCGAGCATGAGCATCTCCATCGCCCTGGCGTGCCCGATCAGCCTGGGCAGGGTCCAGGACGCCCCGGTGTCGGCGCCGAGTCCGACCTTGGTGAACGCCATCAGGAACGACGCGTTCTCCGAGGCGACGCGCAGGTCGCAGGCGAAGGCGAGGCCTGCTCCGGCGCCCGCCGCGACCCCGTTCACGGCGGCAACCACTGGTTTGGGCATTCGGGTCAGGCCGAGCACGATCGGGTTGTAGTGCGAGCGGACCGTTCCTTCGAGCCCCTGCCCTTCCCCCAGCTTGCCGGCGTGCTCGCGCAGGTCCTGTCCGGCGCAGAACGCCTTTCCGTTCCCGGTGAGCAGGACCGCGCGGGCACCGGAGTCGCTTTTCGCCCGTTCGACAGCGGAGAGCAGGGCTTCCTTCGCCTCGAACGTCAACGAGTTCAATGAGTCGGGCCGGTTGAGCGTAATCGTGGCGACGCCGTCGGAAAGCTCATAGGCGACACTGTCTGACTCGGGCACGCGAAACTCCCTGGGGTCGATCGGCCGGTACGGTTTGGGTATCAGTTTTCCCGCGGTCCGGGTCTAACCTTACTGTTCGAAATCTTCGAGCCTGATGGCTCGGGACCGTTCGATCGTTCCCAATCGGGTCTCGAAACCGAGATAATGGCAGAACAGTGATTCGTTCCCGGAGTCACCGCGCGACGCGGACGCGATCCAACGAGCGGAGTCGTCAATGCTGACAGGCCCAAGGCCCGTGCGAGCATCGACGGCGGAGCGAGTAAGGCACGTCGGCGCGCGACTGATGCGCGGCG
This sequence comes from Lipingzhangella halophila, assembly GCF_014203805.1. Classification (GTDB taxonomy): domain Bacteria; phylum Actinomycetota; class Actinomycetes; order Streptosporangiales; family Streptosporangiaceae; genus Lipingzhangella; species Lipingzhangella halophila. Next base: position 731,092 of record NZ_JACHJT010000001.1, read on the forward strand.
GCCCCTCCGCGTGGCCGGCTCACCGAAACAGGGGGCCCACCCAAGTCAGGTCGGCCCGTGCATCCGCGACAGTTTCCGATGAAAGGGGATACGGCATGGCGGCGATGAAGCCGAGGACCGGTGATGGTCCGATGGAGGTCACCAAGGAGGGCCGCGGCATCATCATGCGAGTCCCGCTTGAGGGCGGCGGGCGCCTTGTAGTCGAGCTCACGCCGGACGAGGCGAACGAGCTCGCGGAGGCCCTGAACGGTGTCGTCGGCTAGCGGACGGGCCGGTCGTTCCCGGATCTTCATCTACGTATCGCTGCTGGGCGTCCGCTCTCTCGCCCGGCCCGTTGCCTGGCCCCGACGGGCATCGGAACCCAGCCACCTGTGGCGGGCGGCGACTCCGGAACCTGCAAGATTGTGAGCGTTCGTGCCAATCGCTACTGAGATTCACGCCATCCCAGGGCCGCTCGTCGACTCCAGCGCCGATCTCCTGGCGCTGCCCGTTCGTTCCACCGAGGACGGCCCGGTGGTGGTGACCGCGGGGACGGGGCCGGAAGCCGACGCCCTCGACGCGCGGCTGCCGGCGCCGCTGGCCGAACTGGTCGCGCACTACGGACTCAAGGGCAAACCGGGGGAGAAGGCCGATTTCCCGGCCGACCTCGGGCGTGGACTGGTCCAGCTTTCGTTCCTCGGTGTCGGGTCGGGCACTCCGGCCGACCTGCGTAAGGCGGGCGCCTCTTTCGCCCGCCTGGCCAAGGGACGCACCCGCGCCGCCACGACCGTCGGGTTCCTCGACGACGGGCGGGCCGAGGACGGCCTGACCGCGTTCATCGAGGGGGCGCTTCTTGGCGGGTACCAGTTCACGATGCGCAGCTCCGCCAAGCCGCCCGAACCCGTACCGGCGATCGAGCTCGTGGCGGAGCACCCCGAACGGATGCCGGTCCAGCGCGGCACGGCTCTGGCCAATGCCACCGCGCTGGCCCGCGATCTGACCAACACCCCCTCCTCCCGAAAAGACCCTGAGTGGCTCGTCTCCCGCGCCGGTGCGATCGCCGGGGAGGCGGGCCTCGACATCTCCGTGTGGAACGAGCGTGAGCTGGAACGCGACGGCTTCGGCGCGATCCTGGGCGTGGGGGGCGGGTCGGTCCGGCCGCCCCGGCTCGTGCGGCTCGACTACACCCCCGAAGGGCCCGAGTCCGGACACGTGGTCCTGATCGGCAAGGGCATCACCTTCGACACTGGCGGGTTGTCGCTGAAGCCGAACGACAACATGAAGCTCATGAAGACCGACATGAGCGGTTCCGCAGTGGTCCTGGGCGTGCTTTCGGCGCTTGGCGCTCTTGGAACGCGCACGCGGGTCACGGGCCTGCTCGCGCTCGCGGAGAACGCGTTCTCGGGCAGTGCCCAGCGCCCCAGTGACGTCGTCACCACCTACGGCGGGCGGACCGTCGAGGTGCTCAACACCGACGCCGAGGGGCGGCTGGTTCTGGCGGACGCCATGGACTACGCCGCAGCGGAGCTGAAGCCTGACGCCCTGGTCGACGTCGCGACGCTCACCGGCGCCGCGAAGGTGGCTCTGGGGACCGGCACCGGCGCCCTGTTCAGCACCGATGACGCTCTGGCGGCCGCGTTGACCGAGGCGGCGGAGGCGTCCGGGGAGCCGCTCTGGCGGATGCCGCTGGTCGAGGAGTACCGCGACACGCTGGATTCCACGGTGGCCGATCTGGCCAACATCGGCACCCGGTCCAAGGACTACGGGAGTCCCGGCGCCACCGACGCCGCGATGTTCCTACGCGAGTTCACCGCGGGCCTGCCGTGGGCGCACCTGGATATCGCGGGGCCGGGCCGGTCAACGAGCGACGAGGGGCTGCTGACCAAGGGTGGCACCGGTTTCGCCACCCGGTCGCTGCTGCGCTGGCTCGCGGGCTGAGCCCTCCTGGGCCGCGGGATGGCGGGGGCGTGCTGATCGGTACTCAGCCGGCCGTGGTCGGCGAGACGATCGCCGCGAGCAGGCCCTCGCCCACCGGGAGCAGGAGCGGCATGAGGGTGTCGTCGTCCCGGATGAGCTGCCCGACCTCGCGGACCGCTGCGGTCGCGGGGTCGGAGGCGCTCAGGGGGCCGTCGCTCAGCGGGGTGGCGTCGAGCGCGTGGTTGAACACGACGACTCCGCCGGTGCGCAGCAACCGCATCGCCTCGGTGAGGAACCGCGGGTACTCGGCCCGCATGGCGTCGACGAACACCAGGTCGTAGGCGGAGTCGGTGAGGCGCGGCAACACTTCGAGGGCGCTGCCCTGGATCAGCCGGGCCCGGTTGGCCGGGAAACCGGCGTTCCGGTACGCCTCGCGTGCGGACTCCTGGTATTCGGGCTCCACATCGACACTGGTCAGGATGCCGTCGTGGCGCATACCCCGAAGCAGCCAGATCCCCGAGCTTCCGCAGCCCGTACCGACCTCAACGACCGCTCGCGCTCCGATGGCGGCCGCGAGGAAGCGCAGCGCGGCGCCGCTGGCCGCGCTGATAGGCCCGATCTCGGCCTGCTGGCCGGCTCGCCGGGCGGACGTCAGGGTGGCGTCCTCGGCGACGTACTGCTCGATGTGGGCCAGTGTGTCGTCTCGGCTGGCGATGACGGCCTCCCGCGCTGTTAACGAACGTGACTGCGACCGTCCCCGCGGCGCGGGGACCGTAAATGGGTCCGGGTCGCGAACACAGCCACAGCCGCTGACCCGCCCCCGTGCGGTCGAGAAGGACCGTGGCCGTGCCGCCGCCGCCATCACCCGATGTCCCATCGCGGCCACGTCCGGACCAGGTCCCAAGAAAAGAGTAGCCTGCCAGGTGGGGTTCCGGCGGCGTCGGAACTTATTCGCGCCATCGTGGCGTTGGAATTTGCGAGCGCTCGTTGTCTCGTTTTCCGGGTGCATCCCCAGGGGCCGGGGCGGCGAGGGCACAAACTGGGGACGCGCCGCCGTGCCCGCGGCGGTACGTCGACGAAGGGAGCACCGGTGGTCGATTCCGGCACTGCCGTGGATTTCGAGCAGTGGGAGCCGCCCAGCTGGGACGAGGTTGTGCGGAACCACTCGGCGCGCGTTTACCGCCTGGCATACCGCCTCACCGGCAACCAGCACGACGCCGAGGATCTCACCCAGGAAGTGTTTATCCGGGTGTTCCGCTCACTCGCGAACTACACGCCGGGGACGTTCGAGGGGTGGCTGCACAGGATCACCACCAACCTCTTTTTGGACACGGCGCGCCGCAAGTCCCGGATCAGGTTCGAGGGCTTCGGGGAGAACGCCGACGAACGTCTCGAAGGCCGCGAGCCCACGCCCGCCCAGTCCTATGACGAACGCCATTTCGACTCCGACATCCAGGTAGCGCTGGACGCGTTGCCCGCGGAGTTCCGCGCGCCCGTCGTCCTGTGCGACATCGAAGGGCTGTCCTACGAGGAGATCGCGGCCACCCTCGGCGTGAAGCTGGGGACGGTGCGCAGCAGGATCCACCGGGGACGCGCGCAGTTGCGCAAGGCTCTGGACCACCGGCGACGAGTGGCTGCCCAGCAGGCCCGGCAGGCCCAGCAGGGGGAGGTGGAGTGAGCATGGACCACTTGGGGGAACGGCTGTCCGCTCTGGTCGATGGCGAGCTCGGCCACGCGGATCGCGACCGCGCGCTGCGGCACCTGGCTTCGTGTGAGAACTGCCGGTTCGAGGCCGAGATGCTGCGGCGGCTCAAGCGGCGCCTTCACGGGCTCGACGGCCCAGAGCCGTCCACGGACTTCATGGGCCGCCTTTCCGCGCTGGAGGAGCCGCCGTCGGGGGAACCTCCGCTGGGCCCGCCGCCCAGTGACCACGGTGCCTTCGGAACGCGGCCGCCGTTGGGATCCAGCCGCCCGCTCGGTGGAGGGGTCCCCGGCACCTCGGGAGGCGGCGGCCACCTGGCCGCTCCCGACCCGGCCCCCGCGGAACCGAAGCCGGAACCGGCGTCCGAACCGGACCGCAGGAGCGTGGCTCCGCTGTCGCTGCTGCGTCCGCGGTGGGGCCGCACACGCTACGCCGTCGCCGGGGTCTCGATGGTGGCACTGACGCTGGGCACCGCCTTCTTCGCCGGCGACGAGCCGCAGGAGGCGCCAGTGGTGCGCCCGGACATCGAGGACTACGAAGTCGAGCACGCCGTCGTCAGCGGGCAGGCTCCCGATCTCCACACGCGGGACGCCCCGGGCGTGCAGCGTGCGCTGGATGACCCGGCGCCGGACGAAACGCCCACGCCCTGGTGAGCGCGGGTGGCGCGGCTCACAACCGGCGCCGCCCAGCTCCCGCGCTACTGTTCTCGGCGCTGCTGCTCCTGCTGGTGCTGGCAACATCGGCGCCGCACGCCGATTTCGGACGCCCGGCCACGGGCACGGACGACGGCATGGACCTGCTGCGTAGCGCGTCGGCTGCGAGCCGGGTGACGGCGTTCGGCGGTGTGCAGGCGGTCTCGGCGCGGTCCGGCGGCGCGCTGGTCACCGAGCACGCTGAGGTGGTGCACCGACCGGGCGAGGGGACCGGTTACGCCGAGATCGCGGGCAGGAGCACGGTGAAGGCCGGGGGCCTGGTTGTCAACGCCTCGGCGCCGTCGCTCAGGCCGGATGGCCGCATCCTCGATGCACTGGAGCGCAACTACCACGTGACCCGCTCCGGCTCGGGCACCGCCGCGGACCGCACCGCCAAGGTCGTCGAGGCGCGGCGCCGTGACGGCGCTGTCGCCGGCCGGTTCTGGATCGACGAGCGGACCTCGCTGCCGCTGCGTCGCGAGATCTACGGTGCGGCGGGCGAGGTCACGCACTCGATCCGGTTCGTCGACCTGGCCGTGGGGACCGGTGCGGAACCGCTCCCGCCGGTCTCGGGCGAGAGCGGTCTGTGGGGCAGCGCCCTGACCCCGCGTGAGCGCACGCGGCTGACGGAGCAGGGCTGGACGCTGCCCGAGCAGTTGTCCTGGAACCTCCCGCTCGTCGATGCGCGGTCCTCGCACGGCCCGGACGGGCCCGTGGTGCATCTGGCCTACTCCGACGGACTCTCCGTCGTCTCGGTGTTCGTGCAACGTGGGCGTCTCTCCCCCAAATCGGTGGGAACTACCTCGGGGATGAGGCCAGTCATAGAGAACGGCGGGACGATCTATGTCGATGATTCGGGAGAATCGCGGCGGATGTGGGAATCTGGCGGTTTCGTATACACCGTGCTGACCGACGCTCCCCCCACGATCACGGGAACCGTGGTCGAGGCGTTGCCCGGTCCCGACGGTTCCGGATTCTGGGCGCGCGTGTGGCGCGGATTCGAGCGGCTTGGTTCGCACATCGGGGACGTGGCGGGGCGGTAGCGTACCGCGCCTGTCGTGGCCGTAGCCGGGACCCTGAACGGCGGGCTCCAGGGTGTGGCCGTAGGCTGCGTCGCTGGGCGTGGCACACGGTGGTCGTTCTGCGACGTGCACGGCGATGAGGGGACACGGAGAACTCATGACCGACGATCCCGGAGCGGGTTTCCCGGATGATGGGGACAGGCGACCCAGCGCGGCCGGACCACCCGGCGGGGGTGATGCTGCGCGCGGCGGTGCGGAGGGCGCGGACGGCGCGCCGCCGGCCGGCTCGCCCGGCGGCGGAACGCCTCGTCCCGCCGGAACGGGGGCCCCTTCGGGGGCGCAGCGCCCCGGGCCGGGCGCACCCTCGGCGCCTCCGGGAAACGCGACGAGCACGGGCACGCACCAGGCTCCCGCGGGCAGCACGATGTCCGGAATCGGCCAGCGGCCGGCGGCGGGCGGCCCCACCCGGCCCGGCGCTCCCGCGGGCCCCGCGGGCCCCGGTGTTCCCCCCGGTCCCGGATCTCCGGGCGGCCACGGCGCTCCCTCAGGCCCCGCGGGCCCCTCAGGCCCCCCAGGCCCGGGAGGCCCCGGAATGCCAGGGCCTCCCGGGCCTCCGTGGGGGCCGGGAGGCCCCGTCGGGGCGCCGGTTCCGGGTGTCCCGGCCGCGCCGAAGCGGCGCCGCACCATGCCGTTGTGGGCGGTCCTGCTCACCGTGCTGCTGGTCGCGGTGGTCTCGGCTGGTGTGGGCGGGCTCGCCGGCGGCTTCGCGAGCGGCGACAGCGACGCCGCGGCCAGCGAGAACGGTCCCGAACTGAACAACGACGTGCCCAGCGGCACACCGAGCCGGGAGCCCGACACCATCGCCGGCGTCGCGCAGCGGGTCAGCCCCAGCGTCGTCGCCATTCACGGTGCCGATGGCGGGGCCAGCGGCAACGGCTCCGGTTTTGTCATCGAGAACAACCGGGTGGTCACGAACGCCCACGTCGTCAACGCGCTCGAAGGCAACCACATCGAGGTCGCGTACAGCGACGGGCACACCACCGCGGCCACGGTCGCCGGCCAGGCGGACAGCTCCGACCTGGCCGTGCTGGAGCTGGACAACCCGAACAACGTGCAGGCGCTGGAGTTCGGCAACTCCGAGGACGTCACGGTGGGAGACACCGTCATCGCGATCGGCGCCCCGCTCGGCCTCGCGGGCACTGTCACGACCGGCATCATCAGCGCGGTGGACCGGCCGGTCGCCAGCGACGAGGAGGGCGAGACCTACATCGAGGCGCTGCAGACCGACGCCGCCGTCAACCCAGGAAACTCGGGCGGTCCGCTGGTGGACGAGCAAGGGCGGGTCATCGGGGTGAACACCGCCATCGCCACCCTGGGCGCGAATCCGGGAGGGCAGAGCGGCAGCATCGGGCTGGGGTTCGCGATCCCCTCGGACGACGCCGAGACCGTCGTGAACTACCTGATCGAGAACGGCGAGGATCCACAGGCCGAAATCGGTGCCGAACTGGTGATGCAGCACCGCCAGGAGGGTGCGCTGATCGACGACGGCCGCGGGGCGGTGGAGTCCGGCGGACCCGCGGACGAGGCGGGCCTGGAGCCGGGGGACCTGGTGGTGGAGTTCGACGGGACGGCGGTCAGCGACTCTCCGGAACTCTTGGCGCTCATCAGCGAGAAGCGACCGGGTGACGAGGTGAGCGTCGACTACGAGCGCGACGGCGAGGGAGATCTCTCCACCACGTTGACGCTCGGCTCGGCCTAGAACTGAGTAGCGCCCCGGCGCCGGCCCCTGCAGGGGCCGGCGCCGGGGCGCTGTGGTTCGGGTTGGCGGTGGGTCAGTGGCTGACCGGCGTGACGCCGAGCTGCATGCCGGAGAGCCCGCGGGGCTTGCCCACGAGGGAGTCGGCCACCTGGCGCAGCGTCTGGCTCGCCGCGGCCTCGGGGTCGCCCAGCACGAAGGGTGTGCCCTCGTCGCTGGCCTCACGCAGTCGGATGTCGATGGGCACTTGGCCCAGCAGCGGCACCTCGGCGCCGAGTGCCTTGGTCAGGCCGTCGGCGACGAGCTGCCCGCCGCCCTCGCCGAAGAGGTAGGTGCGTTCGTCGGAGCCGGGGGCGATGTAGTACGACATGTTCTCGATGACGCCGGCCACGCGCTGGTGGGTCTGCGCGGAGATCGCGCCCGCGCGCTCGGCGACCTCGGCGGCAGCCTGCTGCGGGGTCGTGACCACCAGGATCTCGGCGTTCGGTACCAGCTGCGCGACAGAGATCGCGATGTCGCCGGTGCCCGGAGGGAGGTCCATCAGCAGGATGTCGAGGTCCCCCCAGAAGACGTCGGCCAGGAACTGCTGCAGGGCCCGGTGCAGCATGGGGCCCCGCCACACGACGGGCTGGTTGCCCTGGGTGAACATGCCCACGGAGATGACCTTGAGGTCGTGCGCGGTTGGGGGCATGATCATGTCTTCGACCTTGGTGGGGGACGCGGAGACCCCCAGCATGCGCGGCACGGAGTGGCCGTAGATGTCGGCGTCGACCACGCCGACCTTGTGGCCGCGCTCGGCCATGGCCGCGGCGAGGTTCACCGTGACCGAGGACTTGCCGACGCCGCCCTTGCCGGAAGCGACCGCGAAGACCCGGGTCAGTGACGTGGGCTTGGCGAAGGGGATCTCCTTCTCCGCCTGGTTGCCGCGGAGCTTGCTCTGCAGCGCCTTGCGCTGCTCCTCGCTCATGACGTCGAGTTCGACGGTCACCTTGGTCACGCCGCCCACCTTGGAGACAGCGGAGGTGACGTCCGACTCGATGCGTCCCTTCATGGGGCAGCCGGCCACCGTGAGATAGATACCGACGTTCACGACACCGCCGTCGGCGATGTCGATGCTCTTGACCATGTCGAGATCGGTGATGGGGCGGTGGATTTCGGGGTCCTGGACTGTCTCCAGGGCCGCGTTCACCTGCTCAGTGGTGGGTGTGGAGGCCATATACCCATGGTACGTAACAGATGGGCACGTGACCGCCGTCGGGCGCGGTGTCACATCGGCGAGGGCCCAGTGTGTCGTATGAGCACACGGCACGGACCGATCGATTGGAGCCGGCAATGGCCCGCATCTCCCTGGACCCGCCCCGTACTCTGCTGTACCGCGTGGCCGAGCGTTACGCGCGCCGCAAGTACGCCGGAATGGTGCCCGACCCCGGTAAGGCCATGGCGCACAACTGGCGGGTCCTGCTGACGTATCTGCTCCAGGAGGCGGGCACGGCCCGCTGGAACCGCCTGGATCCCACCCTGAAAGCGCTCGCCGTGACAGCGTCGGCGGCCCGGATCAACTGTTCCTGGTGCATGGACTTCGGGTACTGGGAGCACACGCATGCCGGGATCGACCCGGCGAAGCTGCGAGCGGTGCCGTCCTGGCGGACCAGCGACGTCTTCAGCCCGCTGGAACGCCGTGTGCTGGAGTTCTCCGAGGCGGCGACGGCCGACCCGGTCGAGGTGACCGACGACATGGTGGACCTGCTGCGCGCCGAGCTGGGCGAGCCGGCGATGGTCGAGTTGGCGGCCATCGTCGCGCTGGAGAACCAGCGGTCCCGTTTCAACAGCTCGCTCGGGCTGACCAGCCAGGGCTTCGGCGACCACTGCGCCGTTCCCGCCACCGGGACGGAGGCGGCCGCGGAATGAGTCCAGCGGACTCGGCTGGGAGCGCGGACGGCCGGATGGCCGAGAGCACGGACGTGTTCGAGCGGCACCGGCGGCTGCTGTTCAGTGTGTCCTACGACATGCTGGGCAGCGTCGCCGACGCCGAGGACTGCCTCCAGGAAGCGTGGCTCCGGTGGGCGCGCGAGGACCGTTCCGACGTCGCGAACCCCCGGAGCTACCTGGTGCGGATTGTGACTAATGTCACATTGAATCGGCTCCGCGTGCTCCGGAACCGGCGCGAGACCTACGTCGGCCCCTGGTTGCCCGAACCGATGCTGACCGCCCCCGACGTCGCCGACGAGGTGGCGGACGCCGACTCCGTCTCCTATGCGGTGCTCGTCGTGCTGGAGACCCTGGGGCCGGTGGAACGCGCCGTCTTCGTGCTTCGCGAGGTGTTCGGCATGCCCCACGCGGAGGTCGCCGAGGCGCTCGGGCGATCGGAGCAGAGTGTGCGGCAGCTCGCCCACCGGGCGCGAGAGCACGTGCACGCGCGCCGCCCGCGGTTCGCCCCCGACCCCGTGGTGCGGCGCAGGCTGACCGAACGGTTCCTGGGCGCTCTCCTGGAGGGGGATCTCGACGGGCTGAAGGCGATGCTCGCCGAGGGCGTCGTGGTGCTTACCGACGGCGGCGGCAAGGCGAGGGCCGCGCTCCGCCCGGTGTACGGCGCGGAGCGGGCCGCCCGGCTGCTGTGCGGCCTCGGTCCCGGGCTCGCAGACGCCCGGATCGAGCACCACGGCATCAACGGGGTTCCCGGTGTACTCGTCTGGACAGCGGACGGTTCCCTGAGCGCGGCCGCCACCCTGGAGATCACCGGGAATCAGGTCACCGACGTGCATATCGTGCGCAACCCCGACAAGCTGCGGCGCCTGGAACCGGGGCGGCGCGACAGCCGCCGCGGCTGGTGACGCGACAGTGATGCGCTGGTCACAGCGCGTTCTTAACACAGTCACTACATGGGCGACTAGTAATCTCGACACACGATGGGAAATGCGCCGCCACCGCCTGGTTCGCCCTGGCCTCCGGAGTCACAGGGGGCAGGAGGCCCGGAGCCGACACCGGGTTCCCGGGATCAGGCATGGGCCAGGCCCACGTCCTGGATGCCCGAGGCCGCGAACCAACCCGCCCCGGCCTGGGTCTGGCCGCCACCGGCCCGGCCCCGCCCGCCGGGCTCCGCGGTTGCCCGGCCGCGGCCGGGCGTCTCGTTCCACCGTGCTGCGCGCTCGTGGCGGCACCGGTGGTGGGTGCCGCTGCTGGCAGTGGTCTGTGCCGCGGCGCTTTTCCTCCTGGTCAACCTGGTGCTGGAGATCGCCGCGCTTCTCGTGTCGCTGATAGCCGGCTTCTCCCCGGACCTGGAAAACGGCTCCATCTTCGGTGCGCCCGTCCCCGATCTGGCGTTCAGCGTTATCGTGCTCAGCACCCTGACCCCGCTGGTCATGGTCGCCACGCGGTTCGTCCAGCGGCGCCGGGTGGGCTCTCTGCTGTCGGTCGAGGGGCGGCTGCGCTGGGGGTGGATGTTCGCCTGTGCCGCGGTCGGAATCGTGTCGCTGGTGCTCTCGTTCGTCGTCCTCTACGTGCTGCGGCTCGCCACCGACGCGCCGGCAGCCACGAGCACCGGCGGAAGCGCCGGCGGGGAGCAGGGGTTCGCGCTCGCCGTAGTACTGCTCCTGCTTTTCGTTCCGCTGCAGTCCTCGGCCGAGGAGATCGCGCTGCGCGGGTTCGTGATGCAGGCGGTCGGCTCGTACGGCGCCCATCCCTGGGAGCGGCGCGGAAGCGGGTTGGTCGCGCGCGTGCTGCGTACCCCCGTACCCGCCATCATCGTCAGCGGTAGCGTGTTCGCGCTGCTGCACGACTACACCGGCTGGGCGATGGTCGACACCGCGGTCTTCGGCATGGCGATGGCCTGGCTCTCGTGGTACACCGGCGGGCTCGAGGCGGCGATCGGGCTGCACGTGCTGCACAACCTCGTCGCGTTCTCCATCTCCACACTGGAGGGAACCCTGGAGGGCGCCGCCTCGGGTGGCGGGTCCTGGCACGGCCTGGTCGGCAGGATTGTCGAGGTGGCTCTGTACGCCGCGTTCGTGGCCTGGCTGGCCCGGCGCACAGGACTCCGGCGGACCGTCCCCGAAGAGGCGGCCGACCACGAGGAACCCGCACCGGGAGCAATGGCGTCCCCGCGGGAGACGCCTCCCTGGGCCGGCCCCACCGCGCAGGAGCCCCATGGGGCGCCCGGACGGGATCCACGGCTCTACGGGCAGGCCTCCTACGAGCAGGACCCGCGCCAGCGGTACGACGGGGGGTACCCCGCACCGGGAGAGTGGGTGCGACCGCCGCGGAACGGGTCACAGTATCCTCCACGCTGATGGGTGGTTTCCCCGCAGGTCATGGGGGTACCACAACGGGCAATCATGAAGTCGGACCCCATGTGTCCCCGTTGTGGGCGTGTCGTCCACGCGCCGAGCCTGTGGTCGAGCGCGTGGCAGTGCGACGCGCACGGAGCGGTGGCCCCGCTCAACCCGGTGCGCAGTCCCAACCTCACCTCCCTGGAGCTGGTGATCGGTGTCGCGCAGGTACCGGTCTGGGTGCCGTGGCCGCTGCCCGCGGGGTGGGTTGTCACCGGGTTCGCCGACGCCGGCGACGAACGCAGCGGAGCGGTGGCGGTCGCGGTCGCCCTGTCCGGTCCCGCCCCGCTGGGCGGTGTCGGTGAGATGGTGACGGTCGCCGAGGATCCGGGCGTAGGCCTCGGCGCGCGCATCGCCGGCCTCGAAGGTCCCGACCCCGGTCAGGGCTTCGACTCCGGCGCCGTGCACAGCAAGTTCCGCTACGACGGGCACGATATCGCCATGTGGAGCGTCCAGGGCGGCGCTGAACGTGCGGTCTATGCCGGCGAGGCGCTCGCGCACTGGATATGGTTCATCCTCAGCCCCGCCGACACTGGTGTGCTGATGGCCGAGCTGAACGGTATGCGCGACCTCCGCGACCGGCACAACGGCGGCTCGACCCTCGATCCGCCCTTCGGCGCGCTCTCGCCGTTCCTGAGCACCGCGCTGCGGCCGCACGGCGAATGAGCGGTCCGGCCTGTCCGGAACGGCCGTAGAATCGTCCGGTAATGCGCATCGACCTGCACGCCCACAGCTCCGTCTCGGATGGCACCGAGACCCCGGAGCGGGTCATCGACAACGCGGTCGCCGCCGGGCTCGACACCCTGGCCCTGACCGACCACGACACCGTCGGCGGGGTGGCGGCGGCCGCCGCGCACGCTCCCGCCGGGTTCGTCCTCGTGCCCGGGATGGAGCTGTCGTGCGCGTACGAGGGAACGAGCGTGCACCTGCTCGCCTACCTGTTCGACGCCGGCCATGCCGGGCTCGCCGAGGAACTGCGATGGATCCGCGCCGACCGCGTCACCCGGGCGGAGCGGATGGTGCGGTGCCTGCGGGACGCGGGTATCGGGGTCACGTGGGAGCGGGTCAGCGAGATCGCGCACGGCACCCGTGGCTCCGGGAACGCGTCCGATGGCGGCGACGATGACGATGTCGTGGGCCGGCCCCATATCGCGCGCGCGATCGTCGAGGCGGGTGGGGCCCACGATGTCCAGGACGCCTTCGACCGGTGGATCGGCTCGGGACGTCCCGCGTACGTCGCGCGCTACGCGCCCGACCCGGTGCGCGCCGTGCGCCTGGTCCGCGCAGCGGGTGGTGTCTGCGCGCTCGCCCATCCGGCGCGCGGCGAGGGCTCCGCGACCGGTCCCGTACCCGATCCGCTGGTCGAGCGAATGGTGGGAGCCGGGTTGGGCGGCATTGAGGCGGACCATCCCAGCCACGACGACACGGAGCGCGAGTACTGGCGCGCCCGCGCCGCCGATCTCGGGGTGGTCGTCACCGGCTCCAGCGACGACCACGGCGCGCTGACGGGGCACCGCCTGGGGTGCCGCACCACGGCTCCCGAAGCGTTCGCCACGTTGGTGGCGCCGGCGACCGGAGCCACGCCCATTACGGGCGGTATGCGGCCTGACCAGGCAACCGGGCTCACGGGGCACGGGTGAGGCGGCCGCGTTTATCGTCGCCATAGCGTTGGCATGAGACTATCCCCGGGTCGCGCGACAGCGGCAGGTGAATCCACAGCGCGGGAACGGCGCGTCAGTCCCGCGTACAGTTACTCGAATCCGGATGTGAATCGAAGGGTCGGCACCGTGTTCTGGAAGTGGAAAGGCAAGAAGAAGGACGGCGAGGAGCCCGGGAGTGCGGAGTCGGAGTCCTCGGCGGTGACGACGAAGACCGGGGACGAGTCCGCTGAGGAATCGGAGCCCGAGGCCGCCGAGGACAGCGGCACCACGGACAACGAGGCGGCCACTGATACGGGCACCGCCGACACCGCGGACGCGGACACCCTCGCCGCGGAGTCCGGCGGCACGAAGGAAAGCGAACCCGCCGCTGAGGCCGCCGCTGACGACGTGACTGCCAGTACCGACGAGACTGACGGCGCCGACGACGCCGAGGAGAGCGAGGACGGCGCCGGGGAAGCCACCGATAGCGCCGCGGAGGAGGCCGCCGAGGACGCCGAGCCCGAGGTTCCCGGCACTACGGAGCCCGACAGCGAAGGTGTCCAGCGCGTCCGGACCTCGGGAGCGCTCAATGTCGACGACGACGAGTTCGAGGTTGTCAGCAACACCTGGATCATCGATGCCGACGACGACGGCGTCATCGTGATCGACCCGGCGCACGACGCCCAGGCCATCCTCGACGCGGTCGGCGAGCGCGAGATCTACCTGGTGGCGTGCACGAACGGCTACAACACGCACATCTCCGCCGCCATCGACGTCGCTGAGCGCGACGAAGCGCCAATCGCCCTGCACCCCCGGGAGCTGCGCTCCTGGCGCAAGGTGCACGGCGCCGAGCGCCGGCCCGACCTCGAGATCGAGGGCGGAGGAACGCTGGAGGCCGGCGACCTGGAAATCGACGTGCTGGCCATCCCGGGCACCTCGAACGGCAGCGTGGGCCTCTACATCTCCGAGCGCGGAGTGGTGTTCAGCGGCGACACCCTGCGCAAGGGCGAGCTCGGCACGGTCGGGGACGGCTACATCGACTACACGCGCCAGTTGCACTCCGTTGGCGAGGTGCTGCTGTCGCTGCCGCCCGACACCCGGGTACTGCCCGACAGCGGTCCGGAGACCACCGTCGAGCGGGAGTCCAAGAACTTCGACGCGTGGGTGGCCACGAGCTGAGCGTGCGAGCCGCCCGCCGCGCAGGCGTGTGGGGGCGGCTCTGCGATCCGCGCGCACCGCGGGGGACGAGCGCGTGCCGTCCAGCGGAGCGGTGGGACGCGGCGCCGCGGCTCACGATCCCGTGCGGTCGGGCGTCTCCGCGTCGGTCCAGAACTCGGTCAGCGCCCGCGCGGTTGTCTCGGGGGCCTCGACGTTGGGGGAGTGGGCCGCACCCGGGATCACCACGCGTTCGGCGCGCAGTTGCTTGGCCATTCCGGCCTGCGTCTCCGGCAGCCAGGCGTCGTCGTTCTCGCCGTAGAGCACCAGCTTCGGCAGGGCGGTGACCGCCGCGAGCTCCGCGGTGCGGTCGGGCGCGCCGAGCAGCTCCTCAGCCATGCGCACCAGGCCGCCCGGGTCGTTGGCGAGCATACGGGCGCGTAGGAAGGCGTGGATCTCCTCGGGCACTCCGCTCGTACGTGCGGGGCCGTCGAGGTGTTCGGCCCAGACCCGGTGCACGCGGTCGCGGGTCGGAGCGGCGCCAAGCGCGGCGACGAGCCGGCGGGCGCTGGTGGCACGCGGTCCCTCGATCGCGGACGGGCCCGAGCTCATCAGGGTCAGCGAGAGCAGCGGCGCGGTGCTCGCGAGGACCGTCTCGCGTGCCAGCAACCCACCGAACGAGTGGCCCAGCAGGTGGACCGGCCCGTGGCCGAGCGCCTTCACCAGCTCGCCGATGGATTCGCCGAGCGCCGCGAGGCTGTAGTCATCGGGGTGGTCCTGGCCGGGCGACTGGTACTGGCCGGGAAGGTCGAGCGCGATCACGAGCCGGCCGGCCTGCGCCAGTGTCTGCAGCACCCCGATGAAGTCCTCTTTGCTGCCGGTGTAACCCGGTACCAGGAGCGCCGCGTGCAGCTCGCAACTGCCGGAGGTCGGCATGGCCTGCAACGTGGCGAGTGTCCCGCTCGATGTCGCGACGTCGGCCCGCCGTACTCCGGGCGGGAGTTCAAGAAACCGAGGTGTGCTCACGACGGTTCACCATAGACGATCGCGCGAGCGATGGGGGTCGGGGGCGGACAGGGGATTGGCGATCACGCGGCTGTCCCCGCCCGAAACCGGTGTGTTTGGCGCTACCGGCCCGATAGGAACCGGGCCGGTCCCGGTGGACCGGGACGCCGCGGCGTCCCGGAGTACGATCGCGAGGCGGCAAGGGGCCGGGGCGGTACAGCACCGGCCACTCGCTGGCGGCGGGACCCTTTGTGCCGGGTGTCCCTGCCGCCGGTCGCACTCTGTTCCTGGTTGCTAGTCCTGGTCCTTGCGGATCTCGGCGCCGTTGCGCGTGCGGCGGCGGCGCCGGCGAGCGGGCTTCTCGCCGCCCTCGCCACGCGTGGAGTTGGCGGACTCGCTGGGCTGTTCCGTGCTGGCGGCGTCGGAGCTCCGGCCACCGCGGGTGCGGCGGCGGTTGCCGCGGCGGTTGCCGCGAGCGGGCTCTGCGGCGCGTTCCTTGTGCTGCTGGCCGGTTTCGCCGATGTCCTCGACCTCCTCGGCCTCCAGCCCGGCGCGGTCCCGGCTCCCCTTGGCCAGTGTCCCCTTGGTGCCGGGAGGGATCCCCAGCGCCTCGAAGAAGTGCGCGGAGGTCGAGTACGTCTCCTCGGGCTCGGGGTAGGGCAGGTCGAGCGCCGCGTTGATGAGCTTCCAGCGCGCCATCTCCTGCCAGTCGACGAAGGTGACGGCGGTGCCGGAGCGTCCGGCGCGCCCGGTGCGCCCGGTGCGGTGCGTGTAGGTCTTCTCGTCCTCGGGGCACTCGTAGTTGACAACGTGCGTGACGTCGTCGACGTCGAGTCCGCGTGCGGCGACATCCGTGGCCACCAGGACGTCGATCTTGCCGTTCCGGAAGGCGCGCAGCGCGCGTTCGCGCTGGCTCTGCCCGAGGTCGCCGTGGACCGCCGCGGCGGCGAACCCGCGGCCCTTGAGCGCCGTGGCCACCTGGTCGCAGTTCCGCTTGGTCTGGCAGAACACCATGGTCAGCCCGCGGCCTTCGGCCTGCAGCAGCCGCGCCAGCATCTCTTGGCGGTCCAGAGCGTGGGTCCGGAACACGTGCTGGTAGATGTGACTGGTCCGGCTCGGGTCGATGTCATCGTCGTCGCCCGCCGTAACGTGGGTGGGCTGGCGCAGGTAGTTGCGCGACAGCGACACGATCTCGCTCGGCATGGTGGCCGAGAAGAGCATGACCTGGCGTTCGTCGGGGATCGTGGTCAGGATGCGCTCGATGTCGGGCAAGAAGCCGAGGTCGAGCATCTTGTCGGCCTCGTCGAGCACCACGGCGCTCACGCCGGACAGGTTGAGGTGCCGCTGCTTCTGCAGGTCGAGCAGGCGACCGGGGGTGCCGACGACGATGTCGACCCCCTTCTGCAGGCCTTCGATCTGCGGCTCGTAGGCCCGACCGCCGTACACGGTAAGGATCCGCCCACCGGTGCGCTTGCCGGCCGTCGTGAGGTCGGCCGCCACCTGGATGGCAAGCTCCCGGGTGGGCACCACGACAAGGGCGCGGGGGCGCTTGGACTCGCCGGGGCTCGCCTGCGCGCGCTGCAGCAGGGGGAGGCCGAAGGCGAAGGTCTTGCCGGTTCCGGTGCGCGCCTGGCCGATGATGTCGGTGCCGCTCAGGGCGAGCGGCAAGGCCAGGGACTGGATGGGGAAGGGTTCGACGATCCCTTCCGCTTCGAGAGCGTCCGCGATCTCGGAGTTCACGCCGAGGTCGCGGAAGGTCTGTCGGGTTTCGTTGGTCGTGTCTGTGCTTGTCAGGGCTGCTGCCTCCATCTGGATGGGCCGCGTTCAACGCCGCGGCCGGAAGTCCTGTCGCGGGTGGGTCCCCGCCGCGCCGGGCGCGTGGCCCGTCGCGGAGCGGTTGCCCGCCCATCTCGCTCGTACCGGCGGGAACGTGTCGAGTGCGGCCCGTGGGCCGGCGCGTTCCGGGCCACGGCGCGGCTCGCTTCGTCAGCGATGTCGGCTCCGGACTCGGGGCCAGGGCACTGGGCCGCTGGCCGAGACCCGCGCGCTCGCGCCGTAGGCGGACCCGTACTCGCGTCGGTGTCAGCGGTTACCCGCGCGCTCACGTTCCTCGCTCCCTGCGCCGCCGGTGGCGAAATTCTCTTGAGTGCGGCACCGGCGGTGACCGTCTTCGTTCGGTGGGATGCGCGCCGGTGAATTCTCTTGTCAAGCCCGCCAGGGCGGCTCACCCACCGGGTGTGCCCGCGTCTCCTGGCCAGGCGCGTGGGGATCCTCGCGCGGCCCCCGATGCGCTGGCTCGTGTACTGGTATGGACCCGCGTGTGTGGCGGGACCGGGACTTTTGCCCCGTTGATCCTCGAATCCGACGCGCGAAGGGGGCTTTCGCGCGAACGGCCGGCCAAACGCCGGCCACTGGGAGAGTCTATCCTGTGGTTCCGCGGCTGGATACGGCGTCCGTACCACAGATCGTTCCGACTTCGCCGTTCGCGCTGTCCTTGCGCGTACAACGCGGGCCGGGTCCCGATTAGTCCACTCGTCCTCGGTGCGGCTCGCGAGCGCTAACCTTGCACCATGACGTACGGCTCCGCTGACTCCGCACCCGGCTCCGCGGGCCCCTCGGACGGCCCTTCCACCGCGGTGATCGACCTGCTCGGCCTGCTGGCCTACGCGGAACTCGTAGCGTTCTTCCGGCTGTCCGACAACGCCGAGCTCGCCCCGACCCTCGTGGCGAAGGGAGAGCTGGCGGGATTGGCGGCCGCCGAGTACACGCACTACAAGCGGGTGCGCGACCGCCTCGCGGAACTCGGCGCGGACCCCGAGGAGGTCATGGCTCCGTTCACCGAGCCGCTGGATGCCTGGCACGACCGCACCAAACCGCAGACGTGGCTGGAGAGCCTGGTCAAGGCGTATGTCGGGGACGGGATCGCCGGGGATTTCTATCGGGAGGTCGCCGAGAGCGCCGATGAGGAGACCCGCGCACTGGCCCAGTCCGTGCTCTCCGAGAGTGGGCGCGGCGACTTCATCGCTTCCCAGGTCCGCGAGGCGGTCGAGCGCGACCCGTCACTGGCCGGCCGGCTCTCGCTGTGGGCCCGGCGGCTTGTGGGTGAGGCGCTGAGCCAGGCCCAGATCGTCGCGACGACCCGGGTGGAGCTCGCGGCGCTGCTGGTGTCCGGTGCGGGAGAGGCCGAGCCCGAGTCCGAGTCGGGATCGGGAGACCTCGCCGCGGTAAGCCGGATGTTCGCGAAGCTGACCGATGCGCATAACGCCCGGCTGGAGGCGATGGGGTTGAACGGCTGACTGCGTGGTGACCCGCTCCATGGCCCCGCGGCGTTGGCGCGGCCGGAACTTACCTGCGGGTAAGTGCGTCTTCCCGGGGAAGCGCGCTCCCCGCGCCGCTCCGCGTTACGGGGTCTTGGTACATATTTGATGCATTTGTTGTTTGTCTGTATATAGTGTGCTTCGTCCTGATCTCCTTCCCTGTTCGAGGTATGTGTGTCCACCATGCGCAATGGGTTCTTCGCTGACTGTCCGCTGACGCGGCTCTCCCGTGACTTCGACTTCTTCGGGTCGGAGAGCACCTCGGCGGATCCCGCGCTGACGGCCCAGCTCGACCAGCACGCCGCCGCGGTCCGAGACTCGATACTGGCCGACCGCGTGGCCGTGACGCGTCGCAGCCTCACGCACTATCTGCAAGGGTTCATGGACGGCTGCCGCGAGCGGGGCTGGGACTCGAGCTCGGTCGAGTACGACTGGGAGACCCTGCGCGTACTGGCCATCTGCCGGATGGCAAAGGAGTACGGTTTCGTCCGCTAGATTGGTCACATCCCCGCGTGGTCCACAGGACCGGGGCGCACACGGCCGTCCTTGAACTTGCCCGGCGGGATCCCGCCGGGATTACGCTGATGTCCATCCAGGGTCGACACTCGTCCCCGTGTCACGCAGCGCGGGCGGGTCGAGACTTCCTGGTCAGGAAACCACGGCCAAGCGGTCCGGAGCCCCGTGACCCGTGACCGGGGAACAGTCCCCGTGACCGAGGATGCGGCCGATGCCGCGAGAAAGGAAAAGCGCATGAGGAGCGGCCGGCATGGGGCGGCACGCCCACCGATCGGCGTTCTGATCCACAAGGAGCGCGTGGACTTTCTCCTGCTCGGTCTGATCGTTGCGGTCGCCGCGGGAGCCATGGCGCTGAGCGAGTGGACGACGCCGGCTTTCTGGCTCGCGGCCGTTCCGGTCCTGCTGGGCCCGGTCCTCATGGTGCGTCGCATCGGCCGGCTCGCGCGCGACGAGATCGTCCGCGACGCCGACCTTCTCTAGCGCGTACCCGGCAGCCCGCGCCTGCCGCACCGCCGTCCTGCGCGGAGGGGCGGAGCCGGGCGACCCCGCCCGTTTCGCGGCCTGTGCTGCTGGTCATTCCTGCTGGGCGTGTTCCTCCTGCTGGGCACGTTCCTCGGGGCGAGCCGGGGCTCCCCGAGTCGCGTCGGCGCGCCCGGCCTGGTAGCTCTCGTCCTCGCGCAACGCGCTGGTGTCGCGCTCGGCCATGTCGAGCCAGCGAGCCCAGCGCTGCTGCATCGGACGCACCATGCCGCCGCCGATACCGACGACCAGAATCCCGCCGATGGTGGCGAGAGCCGCGATGAGCACCGGTTGGGTCACGGTGGTGGCCACGCCGATCTGGTTCAGGGCGGCGATCACACCGAGCGCCATGATGAAGATCCCGGTCACGTTCGCCAGGAAGCCGCCGTAGCTGAGGCCGCCGAGCGCTCCGGAGACGAGGTCGCGCGCCGCCTTCGCGATCACGCCGGCCACAACGATGATGACAAGCGCCACGATCGCGTGCGGAATCCACGCGACGACGCCGTCGATGAGTTGGGTGATCGGGTTGTTCGGTCCGAACACGCTGAACGCGAGCTGCAACACGATCAGCACACCGGCGTAGTAGATGATCTTCCCGGAGAGCATGCTCGCGCTGTACTTGCTGCGCTGGAAGTACTCGCCGACACCGCTGTTGTTAAGAGCGCGGTCGAGCCCCACGCGAGCGAGGCCCTTGGAAACCAGCCTGCCAATGAGTTTGGCGATCAACCAGCCCACGATAAGGATGGCCAGAAACGCCGCGAGGCGCGGGACGAAGGACACTACGGCGGTCCACGCCTCCGTCAGTCCTTGCTCGATATTCATGGACGCTTCCTTCCCCCCGAAGGTGCTCCGCCGCCGGCTCGGGCTCCCATGTCCTCCGGCGAAACCGAGCGGTTGTTCTCACCCCGGCGATTACCCGTTTTCGGACAGCCTGAATCTCGGGAAGTAGCGTCTGGCTACGGATAGTTAACAGCCGGGACGCGCGCCACCGCGTGTCGCGGCGCGCATCCCGGCTGCGGGTGAGCTAGCTCCGGGTGAGGTCCCAGCCGCTGATTCCCCGCCACGCCAGGCGTGCGACGAGGAGCTCGGCCGCCTCCTTGGGGATCGCCCCCTGTGTGCTGAGCCAATGGCGTGCGCTGGTCTCCGCCATGCCGACGAGCGCGACGCTCAGTAGCTGCGCCTCGCGGTCGGAGATGCTGGTGTCCTGGCGAATGACCTCACCGATGAGTTCGGCGCAGCGCTGCTGGGTCTCCTCGGTCTTCTCCCGCACAGCGGGCAGGTTGCGCAGGTCCGACTCGAAAACGAGCCGGAACGCCTCACCCTCGCCCGCCACGAAGTCGAAGTACGCCTGGAAGCTGGCCGTGACCCGCTGCCGGTTGTCGGTCGTGCTCTCAAGCGCCTCGCGCTGCTTCTCGACCAGAGCCTCGGAATGCTGCTCCAGCAGAGCGAGGTAAAGTTCCAGTTTGCCCGGGAAGTGCTGGTAGAGCACCGGCTTGCTGACGCCCGCGCGCTCGGCGATCTCGTCCATCGCCGCGGCGTGGTAGCCGTGGGCGACGAAGACCTCCTGTGCCGCGGCCAGCAGTTGGCGCCGTCGTGCGAGCCGGGGCAACCGGGTCCCGCGCGGGCGGGCGTCTGAAGGAGCTGTCACACCCACACCCTCCGAACTCATCGCGGCGCGTACGGGCGCCACGCTCGATGACGTGTGCTCTGCAACGTGCCACCGGGCAGACGTGCGCATTCCGCGTCCCGGTGCAGTACCCCACCATCTTACTCGGACGTAGGTTACCCGCCGCCATGATCCCCATGAAGCCGGGGACGGTTCGGTGACCAGGCGCGCCGTGCTGGTCCCAGCACACCGCCGGCTAACGGGCCGGTGCGGCACACGGCGCTAGCGGTAGTCGTCCTCGTCCAGCTCCACTTCCTGGAGCTGCTCCACCGTGTCCGCCTCGGAAGCCTCGGTCCCGGCACCGGGGTATCCGCTGCGCATCCAGTCCGGGGGCGTCTCGGCTATGTCCGCGCGCTGCTCGGCGGAGTCGGCCTCCGCGGACTCCAGCGCGGGCTCCCCGTTCTCTTCCTCGGTAGATTCGCCGGGTTGCTGATGGGACGTCACGAGAGCCTCCTGCAATGTCGCTGGGCTTCCCTTCCACGCTACTCGGCTGTGGGCGGGACGGTCATGCCGCGGGTTGGGGCGCATACTCCCCGGTAGACGGAATAGAGTGCACGACAACACGAACCGGACGGAGGGCCGATGGGGGAACCGATCTCGTTGTGGCCAGGCGAGTTCCGCGGACCCGGCGGCCGGCGGGTCTTCGTCCGCCAGGACGGCTCCGGCGCGGCCGCGGCCAATGCGCGTACCCTCTACATACACGGGCTTGCCGGCTCCGCCGGCAACTGGACCGATCTGATGGGCGCGCTGTCGCCCGAGCTGGCTGGCGAAGCGCCCGACCTTCCCGGTTTCGGCAAGTCCCCACCGCCCTCCGACGGCGACTACAGCCTCGACGCGTACGCCGCGACCGTCGCCGACCTGATCCGTGACGGCGCGTCGCCGGTCCACCTCGTTGGCAACTCCATGGGCGCGGCCACGGCCGTGCGCGTGGTGGCCGACTACCCGGAACTGGTACGTACCCTCACCCTCATCTCGCCCGCGCTGCCGGACCTGTGGCCGCGGCGCATCCCCTACCAGATGACCGGCGCGCTGATCCCCGTTGTCGGGCCCGCGGTCTACGCCCGGATCCAGAGCCGGCCGGCCGAGGTCCGGGTCCAGGGAATGCTCGACGCCACCTTCTACGACCCCGCTTCCGCCCCGGCCGAGCGGGTGCTCGACGCCCTGGAGGCCGAGCGCGAACGCGAGCAGCAGGAGCACTGGCACACGGCGGTGCTCGAGTCGCTGCGCGGACTTGTCGCCGAGTACCTGAGGTTCGGCCGCCGCTCGTTGTGGCGGCAGGCCGCCGAGGTCCAGTGCCCCACCCTGCTCATCTACTCCGGCCACGACAAGTTCGTGAACCCGCGTCTGGCCCGTCGGGCCGCGCGGACCTTCCCCCGCAACCGCCTGGTGCTGCTGCCGGAGGCCGGGCACCTTCCCATGATGGAGAGCCCGGAGCGTGTGGCGCGCGAACTGCGGTCGTTCCTGCGGGCGGAAGCGCCCCACTAACGTGCCCCGGCCAGGAGGGGACGGCGGATCAGGTGGTGCCCCGCCAGCGCCGGGCACGGATTGGCACCTGAGGGTGGGAATGTCAAACCCCACCTCGTAGGTTGGGTACCAATGGAAGCTCGTCACGGACCCGAACGCGCCGGCGTTGCAGGCGCCTCCCTTCAAGGGGACGTGACGCCATCAAGGGAAGTTGAGGAGTTGCTGTGTCGCTGCCGCCGCTGGTCGAACCGGCTGACGAGCTGACCGTCGACGAGGTGCGCCGCTACTCTCGTCATCTGATCATCCCCGATGTCGGGATGGACGGCCAGAAGCGCCTGAAGAACGCCAAGGTCATGGTCGTGGGGGCCGGCGGGCTCGGCTCGCCCGCCCTGCTGTACCTTGCCGCCGCTGGCGTGGGCACGCTTGGCATCATCGACTTCGACGAAGTGGACGAGTCCAACCTGCAGCGTCAGGTTATCCACGGGCAGAGCGACGTCGGCAAGCCGAAGGCGGAGTCCGCGCGCGAGAGCATCGAGGAGGTCAACCCGCACACCTCGGTCGTACTGCACAAGGAGCGGCTCGACTCCTCCAACGCGCTGGAGATTTTCGACGGCTACGACCTCGTTCTCGACGGTACGGACAACTTTGCCACCCGGTACCTGGTCAACGATGCCTGCGTGCTGCTGAACATCCCCTACGTGTGGGGGTCGATCTTCCGGTTCGACGGTCAGGTCAGTGTCTTCTGGAACGAGCACGGGCCGAACTACCGCGACCTGTACCCCGAGCCCCCGCCGCCCGGCATGGTGCCGTCCTGCGCCGAGGGCGGCGTGCTGGGTGTGCTCTGCGCCTCCATCGGATCGGTGATGGTCAACGAGGCCATCAAGCTGATCGCCGGCATTGGGGACCCCCTCGTCGGCCGGCTGATGATCTTCGACGCTCTGGAGATGACCTGGAAGACCGTGAAGGTCCGCAAGGATCCCGAGGGTGAGCCGATCACCGAGCTGATCGACTACGAGGAGTTCTGCGGCACGGTCTCCAACGAGGCGCAGGACGCCGCCGCGGGCTCCACCATCACCGCGCGGGAGCTCAAGGAGAAGATGGACAACGGCGAGGACTTCCAGCTCGTCGATGTCCGGGAGAAGAACGAGTACGAGATCGTCAACATCCCGGGCTCCATCCTGATCCCCAAGGACGAGTTCCTCAACGGCGCGGCGTTCGGCAAGCTGCCGCAGGACAAGCAGATCGTGCTGCACTGCAAGTCGGGCGCGCGCTCGGCCGAGGCGCTGTCCGCGCTCAAGGGAGCCGGGTTCAGCGACGCCGTGCACGTGGGTGGCGGCGTGCTGGCCTGGGTCAACCAGGTCGACCCCAGCCTGCCGTCCTACTGAGGCTCCGCTCCCGGTCCCACGCCCCGGGCCACCAAGGCGGCCCGGGGCTATACCGCGCGGCGCCTTTCGACTCGCGTTCTGCGGCAGCGTGCCGTGGGTAGGAACCCCGGTAACGGCCCGAGATTCCGGGCGGGAACGGGGAGGTAACCCATGAAAGGACGTTGGGAGGACTGGGTCGCCGTCGTCGCTGGCGTCGCGGCGGCCGTTAGCTGGGTCTGGCACGGGATGCTTGGGATCGGGATGGCAGCCATGCTCATCCTGGGCGTCCTCACCGTCCTCGCGGCGGTGATCTCGATCACCCGCCCCGGCCTGATCGCCACCGAAGTGGTCACGCTCGCACTCGGGGTACTGATGTTCCTCTCGCCGTGGCTCCTGGCGTTCGCCGGAACCATGGCGGCGGCATGGACGGCGTGGATCGCCGGTGCGGTGATCGCGGTGATGGGCATCGTGAGCCTGCCGCTCGCGAATACCGCCCATCGCAAGGCAGCTACACGCTAGTTCTCGGGTGGCCCGGCCAGGCCGGACCACCCGCCCCTGGAGCGTGCCGCCGAACACGACCGGACGCGGGCCGGCCCACGGGCCGGCCCGACTCATGGCCGGACAACTGATCGGCACGCCCGCACCTGTGCGGTCCGGTCATCCTGTCGCTAGGGTCAGGGCGTGCTGCTCTCCCACCTCTTAGCGATCGCTTCGGTGGCCTCCGGAACGGTTGGCGCGGGCGGCGGCCGGGACCGCGCCGCAGCGGATCGGCCGGGCGCGCACGTTCCGGAGGCGGACACCAACACCAACACCAACACTGGCGCTGCGGCTGCCGCTGGTACCGGCGGCGACGCGGCCGCCGGACCGGGTGACTTCGCCGAACGCGTGCTCGACGTCGTGGAGCGCATCCCGCCGGGCCGGGTGATGTCCTACGGCGACGTGGCGGAGTACCTGGAAGAGGCCGGGCCGCGGCAGGTGGGCCGGGTCATGTCCATGTGGGGCGGCGCCGTGCCCTGGTGGCGGGTGATCCGCGCGGACGGCCGCCCGCCGCCCGGTCTGGAGGTCGAGGCGTTGCGGAACTACGCCGCCGAGGCCACACCGCTGCGTCCGAACGCTGGCCGCGTTGACATGCGCCGCGCACGCTGGGACGGTGCCTGACCCCGAGCCCTACTCGAAGAGTTCGGCGGAGTGCCGGTAGGACAGCCGCGCCCGACCGATGGCGGGGTCGAGTGTTCCCGACCGCAACTGGGGCGGATTCGCGGCGGAGAATGTGCAGGTCTGGCGGGTCGCGATCGGCACAGAACTGCACGAGCCCGCCATGGCCATACGCGACCGTGCGCTGAAAATCGACCAGTCCGAATTCCGCGTCCGCCACAGCCGGCGTGTCACCCTGATGCTGGATGTAGGGCGCGGCCTGGCCCGCGAACGCCGAATCCCGGCTGGCGCCCTCGAGTGGTTCGACGGCGCCGAGCTGCGCGCCCCGCAGCACGTGCGCAACTCCATGCGGGTCCGCGAAATCGTGTCGGTGTTGCTTACCCAGGCCCCTCGGGACGCGGGAGGACAGCGCCTGCGTGCCATGGCCGCACGCATGGGGGGTACCGCACTAGTCCGCGGATTACGAGTTTCCTGGGGTATAACAGTTGTTATTATTTGGGGCCGCGATCTTCGATAAGATCCCGGATCATGATGGTTGAGCCCATTTAGCCCGAATACAAGCCGCTTACAGCGTTGGTGGTACAACTGCGTGATTCCGGATTCACGGTCGCCGAATTCGCACAGCGACTGGTGGTGACCACCTCGGACACCGATATGCGCGCCGGCGTCACGGTCACCGGCGACGCCTTTCTCTGGGAGTGGGGTCCGACGATCGGGCCCATCGACGATCTGGGGCAGGCGCACGCCCGTGTAGCCGCCGCCCTGGTCAACCTGGCAGGTGAGCCGTGAGCGGCGCCCACGCCGCCGAAGCCGTGTCCCGTCTGCATTGGGACTATCCGCGGTCGCCGGTTCGTCGCCAGTCCCCGAGCGCGCCGGCTTGGGGCTGCTGGCAACCGTGATTGCTTCCAGCACGCGCGAGTTGAACGGGCGCCTGGTCCCCAGGACGCCCAGATCGCCGCTGGGTCCATGGCCATCGGACCCGACGAGGAACCACCCCCTGGTGCTCTCCCCGGCACCGTGGTCAGCTTCGAGGAGCTGCTACGCCCCGAAGCCAACGAACCCTAATCCAGCCTCTCGGTCTGTGACCTACTGGTGCCCCCATGTCTACCGACCCCGCGCTGCTCTATGTCCACACCGGCCCGCCTGCCGGAGATGCAGTTGGCGGTGGACTCCACGGCGCTGGTGCGCCATGGCTCGCTGAGCATCAACCGCCTTGAGTACCTCCCGATCCGATTCACACCCCCCACCATCAAGGAAGAGACATGGCAGAACACCGCCCGCCCGTCGTCCTCGCACCCGGCATCAGCCACGCCGACCTCGCACCGGACCTCTTCGCCCATGGCCCGATTGCTCAAGTGGTTCTTCCCGGAGGGGTGAAGCTGTGGGCCATCACCCACCACGACGCACTCAAAGAGGCATTGAACACCCAGCCCGACGACTTCGTGCGCAACGCGGCCTATTGGCGCGCCCTCAATGACGGCGAAATCGACCCGGCCCACCCCATCGTCGCGATGTTCAACGGCGTGGACTCGATGCTGCAAACCGACGACCCCGACCACAAACGGGTGCGTCAACTGGTGCAGAAAGCCTTCACCCGCCGCGGCATCCAAAAGCTCCAGCCCCGGGTCGCGGCGGTGGTCGCCGAGCTGCTGGATGAGGTGGAGACCGCCGGGAGCGAGCGCGTCGTCGACCTCAAGGAAGAGTTCGCGGTGCCGCTGCCCATCCGTGTGATCTCCGAACTGCTGGGAATCCCGGCCGAGGACCAGGCCAGAGCACACGACCTGACCACTCGCACCCTGTCCGGGCTGCATGAAGGGGCGGTAGATGAGCTGTGCGCATTCATCGACGCCACCATCGAATACAAGCGCGGCCACCCGGACGAGGGCTTGATTAGCCAGATGATCGCGGTGCGCGACAGCGACGACGCCCGACTCAGCCCCAAGGAGCTGCGTGACAACGTCCTGCTGTTCTACACCGCCGGCTACGAAACCACCATGGGCGTGATCACGAGCGGGGTGCAGGCGCTGCTGGAACACCCCGGCCAGATGGAACTAATCCGCACCGGGCAGGTCGAGTGGGCGCAGGCCATCGAGGAGATCCTGCGCTGGCAGTCCAGCGCGGCGCTGATTCCGATGATGTTCACCGCCCGCGAGGTCGAGGTCGGTGGCATCCCGCTGCCGAAGGGCGAGCCGCTGCTGCTGGCCTACATGGCGGCCAACCGCGACCCCCAGGTGTTCGAGCGCGCCAATGACTTCGACATCACCCGCGAACCTGCACCCCACCTGGCCTTTGGCCACGGGGTGCACCGCTGCCTGGGCGAGCCCTTGGCCCGCCTGGAACTGGAAATCGCCCTGCCCGCCGTGTTCGAGCGGCTCCGCGACATGCATCTGTGGGGCCAGCGCCCAGGACCGGCTCCCAGCCTGATGATGAACCACCCCGCCTCGCTGCGGGTGGTCCTGGCCCGCCATGTCGGCCTCGGTGCCTCCATGGCCACCGCCTAACTTCAGCCTGCCCCTGCGGCCGTCATCCCCTCCGGCGGCTGTACCTGAGCGGTGCCTGCGCCGGGGACGCGCGGGCACCGTTCACCTGGTGGGGCACGGATCCGTGTCGCTGTCCGCGCCCCGCCGAGGAGATCGCGCGGGTCAGCGGGAGTCCATGGGTGTCGCACAGCAGGTGGAGCGTGGAGCCGGGTTTGCCGCGATCAGTGGGGTCCGGCCCGGTCTTCTCCCTCTCTTTTGGCTCGGGACCAGTCCAGCAGCGCGCGTGGGCCCGGCTCGTCCAGCACGGCCGGGTGGATGCGGGACCGCAGGCCCGTCTCGGTCCAGGTCTGGAACCAGCGGTGGGCGGTGGCTCGGGTGAGAGGGCGTTTCGTGGGTTGATGTCCCTTTCGTTGCTGGGTTTGGATGAGGCGGACTGGTCAGGAGGCCTCTGGTGGGCTATGGGCGCGGCCGGGTGAACAAGCCCGGCTCGGTCTCGGTGAGGATGCCGCGGCTGACCAGGCGTTTGAGCTTGGAGCGGGTGTTCTCGACGTTCTTGGACACGATGGGCAGGTCCAGGGTCTGGCACAGGTCGCGGGCGCGCAGCGGTCGGCCGAGGTCGACGAAAGCGTCCATGATCTGCTGGTAGGCGGGGTGGTCGGGCAGCGCGGGAGGCGGTGCGGCCGGCTCGGCGTCGTCCTCGCCGACCAGGGAGAGAAGGGTCGTGCGGGTGATCTGCAGATGCGCGATCGCCTCGTCGAGTTCGCTCAGCGTCGCGGTGAGCTCGTCGATGCGGGCCCGGGTCTGCTCGGCCTCGCGGGCCAAGGCCTGCTCCCGCTCCGCGACGGCCTCCAGCAGCGGTTCGCTCGCCTCGCGGCCGCTCATGCGCCGCGCCAGGGGGAGCCGGAGGTGCCGGTCAGCCGACGGGCCATCACATCGCTCATCGCCCAGTACACGCGCGACTCGGAACTGGCGGGGCGGTGCTCGTAGTCGCGGACCAGGCGCCGATGCAGGGCCAGGGTGCCGTAGGTCTGCTCCACCACCCACCGTTTGGGCTGGGGAACGAACCCGCGGTCGGCCGGGTTGCGCGCCACGATGTCCACGCCGATGCCCAGCGCGGCTCCGTGGTCCACGACGGCGCTTTTGAAGCCCTGGTCGACCAGGGCGGTTTGTACGGTGTCGGTCCGGGCGGTGACACGGTCCAGCAGGGCGGTGCCGGCGGTGTTGTCGTGGGCGGATGCGGCCAGGACCACCACCGCCACGACCAGGCCCAGTACGTCCACGGCCAGGCCACGCTTGCGCCCGGTGACGCGTTTTCCCGCGTCGTTGCCGGTGGTGTCGGAGGGGACGGCGGCCGCGGCGCGGATGCTCTGGGTGTCCAGAACCACCAGGCTCGGGTCGGATAATCGACCTTGTTTCTCCCGTGTCTGCCAGCGCAGCAGCTCGTGGATGGTCTGGTCGGTGCCCTCCTCGCGCCAGGCGGCGAAGTAGTAGTAGACGGCGCTGGAGGGCGGCAGGTCGTGAGGCAGGAAGGCCCACTGGCAGCCAGTGCGGCCCTGGTAGAGGATCGCGTTGACGATCTCGCGCATGTCGTAGGCGCCCTGGTGGCCGCTGACCGAGGGGTGGGCGGCCTTCCAGGCCGTGATCACCGGTTCGATCAGGGCCCACCGCTCGTCGGATAAGTCGCTGGGGTAGGGCTTGCGTTCCGTCACCCGGCTATCCCAGCACGTCCAAGCTGACCAGGCAGTGGTAACGCTACAAATTCACCTCATCACAATAGGACACAGCGGGCGTCAACCCACGAAACGCCCTCTGATGCCGAACAGGCCGTCGGTCGTCTCCCAGGAGCAGCCCGAGACCTGGACGAACAGCACGGTGGTTAGCACCGCACGCTGGTCCATGCGAGGCCGGCCGGGCTTCGGCGGAGGGGGCGGAAGCTGTTGGACGAACTCCCACAGCCCATCGGGCAACGTATCGCTCACGGCACGTGATCATGTCCGGGATTGGACGAACTCGCAGGGCTTTTGAGACGGGCTCTAATGTGGCCCTGGAACTCGGAACACCGGGACTCAGGGTGCCCGTGATGGGACCGGAGGCGCAAATTCGATGGTCGGGCCGCGGAACGGCACTGGGTGCTCGTACATTGTCCTGAGCATCTTTTGACCACTCCCGTTCCGCCGGGTTCGCAGAGCACCCTCTTGCCCTGCGGGCTCCGCGGTACCCCCACCCCCGTAACCAAGGACTGGTCCCATGCCGCCTCGCGCCTCCGTCACGCGGGGCTCGCCAAGGCTGTCGAGCCGGCCGAGGGCTGGATGGCCACGAGCCGCGCAGGCCCCCGCGCGCGTCGTCTGGTCGCGCGGAACCCGCCGCACCCCGGGCTGGCAGCGCCACTGCCACCGCCATCGCGTCTCGCGGAGGGCACTGTGACCGCCAACCCGTACCGCCTGGTGCGCAGCCCGCACCCGCCCCCGGACGCCCCGAGGCTGGACGACAACCAGCGGCGTGTGGTCGACCACAAGGGCGGGCCGCTGCTGGTGCTGGCCGGGCCCGGCACCGGCAAGACCACGACCATCGTCGAGGCGGTTGTCGACCGGATAGAGAACCGCGGCGTCGACCCCTCGCGGGTGCTGGTGCTCACGTTCAGCCGCAAGGCCGCTCAGGAGCTACGTGAGCGGATCACGGCACGGCTGCGGCGCACCACGCGCGAACCGCTGGCACTCACCTTCCACAGTTACGCCTACGCGCTGATCCACCGCGAGTTCCGGCGCGCCGGCGACCACCCGCCGCGGCTGCTGTCGGGGCCCGAACAGCTCATGGAGATGCGCGAGATCCTTTCCGGCGAGATCGCCGACGGCGCCGAGATGTGGCCCGAGCGGCTGCGTCCGGCACTGCGCGCCCGCGGCTTCGCCGAGGAGCTGCGCGACTTCCTCATGCGGGCCCAGGAAAGAGGGCTCGACTCTCCCGACCTGGACCGTCTCGGGCGCGAGCACGGCCGCGACGACTGGGTGGCCGCGGGCGACTTCCTTGACCGCTACACCGGCCGGTTCGACATAGCCCCGGTTCCCACCTGCAACTACGCAGAACTGGTGCGGGTAGCGGCGAACCTGCTGTCCGACCCCGGGATCCAGGCCCGCGAGCGAGCGGCCCACGAGGTGGTGTTCGTCGACGAGTACCAGGACACCGATCCCGCCCAGGAGGAGCTGCTGCGCGCGCTGGCCGGAGACGGGCGGGACCTGGTCGCCGTGGGCGACCCCGACCAGTCGATCTACGGTTTCCGCGGCGCGGACGTCCGCGGGATCCTGGAGTTCCCGCAGCGCTTCCGCGCGGTCGACCGCAGCGAGGCGCCGGTCGTGGCGTTGCGCACCTGCCGCCGCAGCGGCCGCGCGCTGCTCGCCGCGTCCCGCGGGGCCGCCCAGAGGCTGCCCGCCGCGCCGGCCGCCGGGCACGGCCCGGCCAACGCGCACCGCGCGCTGGAGCCGGCCCCCGGATCCCCCGAAGGGGAGGTCCGCGTGCTGCTGGCCGAGAGCGCCACGCAGGAGGCCGCGGTCATCGCCGACACGCTGCGCCGGGCGCATCTCATCGACGGCGTTCCGTGGTCGCGCATGGCGGTGCTGGTCCGCTCCGCTACCCAGCAGCTCCCGGTGCTGCGCCGGGCACTGGCAGCGGCGGGCGTCCCGGTTGTTGTAGGGGGCGACGAACTACCGCTGGCCTCCGAGCCGCTGCTCCGTTCGATGCTGTTGTTGGTCCGGTGCGCGCTGCGGCCCGAGACGCTGGACGACGACGCAGCGCACACGCTGCTGACGAGCCCTTTCGGGGGCGCGGACACCATTGGGCTGCGCCGCCTCGGCCGGGCGCTGCGCAGCCTGGAGCTGGAGACCGGGGGCCACCGCACGGCAGCGGTGCTGCTCACCGACACGCTGCGCGACCCGCGCGGGCTGACCATGGTCGAACCCGCGGTCGCCGCGCCGGCCCAGCGCGTGGCCGACCTGCTGCGCCTGGTCCGGAAACGCGCCGACGCGGGCGGGTCGGCCGAAGAGGTGCTGTGGGAGCTGTGGCGCGCCAGTGGCCTGTCGGAGAAGCTGGCCAACGCCGCACAGGCCGGGGGCCGCCGGGGTGCGGCGGCAGACCGCGACCTTGACGCCGTTGTCGCGTTGTTCGAGAGCGCCGCGCGCTACTGCGACCGCCTCCCGCCCGGCCTGCCCGAAGGGTTCCTGGACGACTTGGAGGCCCAGGAGATCCCGGGCGACTCGCTCGCGGAGCGGGCGCCCGAGGGTGATGCCGTACGCATCCTCACCGCCCACCGGTCCAAAGGGCTCGAATGGGATCTCACAGTGGTCGCCGGGGTACAGGAGGGCGACTGGCCCGACCTGCGGCTGCGTGGCTCACTGCTGGGGGTGGAGCAGCTCGTCGACACTGTCGCGGGCATCTCGGACAACTCGGGCGCCGCGGTGGCGTCCAAGCTGCTCGACGAGGAGCGCCGGCTGTTCTACGTCGCGACCACCCGCGCCCGGCACACGCTGCTCGTCACCGCTGTGGGCGGGGACGACACCGAGGAACGGCCGTCGCGGTTCCTCGCCGAGCTCGGCGTGGGGGAGCCGGAGCGCGTCAGCACCGGCCGCCGCTGGCTCTCGCTTCCCGCGCTCGTGGCCGACCTGCGTTCCGTCGTCACCGACTCCAGCCGTCCTGATCCCCTGCGCCGGGCGGCCGCGGCCCACCTGGCCCGCCTCGCCGACGAGGGGGTGCGGGGCGCGGACCCCGCCGAGTGGTACGCGCTCACCCCGCTCTCCGACGACCGGCCGCTCGCGGACGAGGACGAGACCATCCGGGTTTCGCCCTCGCAGGTGGAGAGCTTCACCACGTGTCGGCTCCGCTGGCTCTTGGAGAACGCCGCCGGCGCGACGGGAGCCGACATGACATCGGCGCTCGGCAGCATCGTGCACGCGATCGCCGTTCTCGTCGCCGAAGGCGAGAGCATGGCCGAGATCCAGCGGCGGATGGACGGTATCTGGTCCGAGCTGGACTTCGGCGGCCCCTGGTTCGCGATAAAGGAGCGTGAACGTGCCGACGAAATGGTGCGCAAGCTCATCTCCTGGCACGAGGGCAACGAGCGGGAACTCGTGGTGACCGAGGAAGGCTTCCAGGTCGACATCGGGGGCATCGAGATCATCGGGCGGGTCGACCGGCTGGAGCGCGACGCCGCGGGGCGCGCCTTCGTCGTGGACATCAAGACCGGCAGCTCGGTTCCCAAGGACGAGGAGATCGGGCGCCACCCGCAGCTCGGCGTGTACCAGTTGGCGGTGCTCAAGGACGCCTTCGCGCGGTTCGGGCTGGCCGGGCCGGGCGGGGCCTCGCTCGTGCAGGTCGGCGGGACCCGCGTCAACCCGAAGGAGCAGCCGCAGCCAGCGCTGTCCGACGACTCCGATCCCGCGTGGCCGCAGAGGCTGGTGCGGGGCGTCGCGGACGGCATGGCCGGGGCGAGCTTCGCGGCCACGCGCAACACGTTCTGCGACTCCTGCGCGGTACGGTCGAGCTGCCCCGCCCACGACGAAGGAAAACGGGTGTGACCGAGGTGGCGCACGAGCATGAGGCGCGGGCCATCACCCCCGCTGAGCTGGCCCGGCTGTTGGGGCAGCCGGAACCCACCGCCGAGCAGGCCGACGTTGTCTCGGCACCGCTCGGTCCGGGCGTGGTCATCGCCGGAGCGGGATCCGGCAAGAGCGAGACCATGGCCGGCCGGGTCGTGTGGCTGGTGGCCAACGGATACGTGCGGCCGGAGCACGTCCTGGGACTCACCTTCACCCGGAAGGCCGCCGCGGAGCTGGCCGAGCGTGTACGCAGGAGGCTCGACCAGTTGCGCGGCACCGAGCAGGTGCCCGCGGAGATCCTCGACGGCGACCCGGTGGTGTCCACCTACAACTCCTACGCCGCGCGGCTGGTCGCCGACCACGCGCTGCGCGAGGCCATCGAGCCCGCCACCCGGCTCATCAGCCAAGGGCAGTCCTGGCAGCTCGCGGCGCGCATCGTGGGCAGCTACGACGGCCCCATGGACGAGATCACGGTCAAGCCGGCCACCGTCGTCCGGCGGATGCTCGACCTCGCCGGTGAGCTCGCCGACCACCTGCGCACCCCCGACGATGTGCGCGACATCGGCCACTGGATCGACGAGCGCGTCGCCGCGGTGTCGGCGACCGGCAAGGTCACCAAGGACACGAAGGAGCTGGTGTCCACCCAGCGCAAGCGGGAGCAGTTGCTGCCGCTCGTCGAGCGCTACGCCCGTGCCAAGGCGGCGCGCGAGGTCATGGACTACAGCGACCAGGTGGCGCTGGCCGCGCGGATCGCGACGCGCCATGCCGATGTCGGGATGATCGAGCGCAGCCGCTACCGCGTGGTCCTGCTCGACGAGTACCAGGACACCAGCCATGCCCAGCTCCTGCTGCTGCGAGCGCTCTTCGGCGGCGGGCACCCGGTCACCGCCGTCGGTGACCCGTGCCAGTCCATCTACGGCTGGCGCGGCGCGAGCGCCGGCAACCTCACCGGCTTTCCCACGGACTTCCCCGAGAAGCCCGGCCAGCCCGCCCCGGTGCGCCGCCTCGCCACGAGCTTCCGCAACGGTGAGCGCGTGCTGAGCGCCGCCCGGCGGTTGTCCGAGCCGCTGCGCGAGGAGGCCGGCCACGTGCCCGTGCTGTACCCGGGGCCGGCGCGGCGCGGCCGCGGCACCGTGGCGTGCGGCCTCTTCCACACCGAGACCGAGGAGGCGGCGTGGATCGCCGAGACGGTCAACACCGTCATGTCCCAGCCCGGCCACCTCGCGCCCGACAGTCTCGAATGGCCCGCTGGCGAGGGCGGCGCGCCCATCTCCCCGGGCGACGTGGCGATCCTGTGCCGCAAGCGGTCCCAGTTCCCGGTGCTGCGCGAAGCCCTGGAGGGCCAGGGGATCCCCGTGGAGGTCGTGGGGCTCGGCGGGTTGCTGACCGTGCCCGAGGTCCGCGACATCGTGGCCACATTGCGCGTCATCCAGGACGCCTCGGCCGGCAACGAGCTCGCCCGGCTGCTCACCGGCCCCCGGTGGCGTATGGGGCCGAGAGACCTGGTGGCGCTCGGCTCGCGTGCCTCCGAGCTGGCCAAGGAGACCCGGCGCGACCTGCGCGGCCCGGAGCCGGCTGACGGCGACCAGCCGGACGGCGACGACCTGCTGCGCCGCACCGTCCTGGACCTGACCGCCGAGTCCGGCAGCCTCGCTGACGCTCTTGACGACCTCGGCCCCGCGGAGCACTACTCCGAGACCGGCTACGAGCGGCTGAACGCCCTCGCCGACGAGCTGCGCGGGCTGCGCAAGCTCACCGGCCAGCCGCTGCCCGAGCTCATCACCGAGATCGAACGCGTCCTCGGCCTGGACATCGAGGTCGGGGCGCGCACCGGCCGCGACCCGGTGGCCGCGCGCGCCGACCTCGACGCCTTCGTCGACGCAGCGGTGCGCTTCACTGGCAACAGCGACGACCCCACGCTCGGCGCCTTCCTGAACTACCTGCGCTCGGCCGAGGACGCCGAGAAGGGCCTGGAACCCGGCGAGCGTGTCAGCGGCAGCGACACCGTGAAGCTCATGACCGTGCACGGCGCCAAGGGGCTGCAGTGGCCACTGGTGGTGGTTCCCGGGCTCTCGGGCGGCCGGTACCCGGTGTTCCCCACCAACCCGCGCGATACCGGGGGCTGGGTCCGCCAGGAGCACCAGATCCCGTTCCCCCTGCGCGGCGACGCGGCGGGACTGCCGAAGCTCGACGACGTCGACAAGGACAGCCTGGCGAGCTTCAAGGACGCCGACAAGGCCCGGCACCGCCTGGAGGAACGGCGGCTCGCCTACGTCGCCGTGACCCGCGCCTCGTTCGCGCTGCTGTGCACCGGCCACTGGTGGGGGCACGCCAACGCGAGCAAACGCGGCCCGTCGCCGTTCCTGGAAGAGATCAGGGACGCCTGCGAGAGCGGCGCCGGACGGGTCGCGCGCTGGGCTCCGCCCCCCGAGGAGGGCGAGCGCAATCCCCAGACCAGCGAGATCGAGCCGGTCGAGTGGCCGCGGGCGCCCGAGTCCGACGACGGCGCCGCCGGCGAGCGGTTCCGCGAGATCGCCGACGGCGCCGACCTGGTGCGGCAGGCCCGCGACGGAGAGGGGCACCGGTGGCTGGATCTGCTGGAGCGCGCCGAGATGCCCGCGCACATGCGGCGCCGTCTCGACGGCTGGAGCCGCGACACCGACCTGCTACTCGCCCACCGGGACACGCCGGACACCGCCGACGGCACCATCCCGGTGGAGCTGCCCGGCCACCTGTCCGTGTCGTCGCTGGTCGCGCTGGCACGGGACCCCGAAGGTCTCGCCCGGTGGATCCGCCGCCCGCTGCCGCGCCCGCCCGCACCGCACACCCGGCGCGGCACCGCCTTCCACGCGTGGCTGGAGCAGCGCTTCGGCCAGCAGACACTCCTGGTGCCCGGCGAGCTCCCGGGCGCCGCCGACGACACCGCCGGCGGCGACGAGGACCTTGAGGAGCTGCAGCGCCGGTTCGAGGCCTCGGAATGGGGCGAGCGGATCCCGCTGGACGTGGAGGTGCCGTTCGAGACCACCATCGGCGACCGCCTGGTCCGCGGGCGGATGGACGCCGTGTTCCACGACAGCGCCACCGGGCGCTACGACGTCGTCGACTGGAAGACCGGCCGCCCACCCGAGGACGAGCGCGAGCGTGCAGCCATCGCCGTCCAGCTCGCCGCGTACCGCCTCGCCTGGGCGGAGCTGGTCGGGGTGCCGCTGGAGGAGGTCAGCGCGGCGTTCCACTACGTCCGCGCCGACCGGACGGTCCGCCCCGCCGACCTCCTCGACGCCGAAGGGCTCGCCGCCCTCATCCGCGACCTCCCCGAACCCGGCTGAGGCCAGGGCACGCTAGGTTGCGTGGGACGGGTTGCGGCATTGGGGCGGAGCGAGTCCTGCGAGCGAGCCAGCTTGCCGCCGAGCGAAGGTGCACCGTGTGCTCGGCGGCAAGCTGGCATCTCCTCGCTGCGCTCGGAGGTGCCCCATTGCCGCAACCCCGGGGAGATGCTCCGTGCTCGCACCGTTGGGAGGATGCTCCATGAAAGTGTGGAGGTACCGCTGTTGTTGAAAGGGCGCCGAGAGCGCCGCGTACCTGTGGGAAGGACTGGCGGCGCGTCCCTGACCAGGGCCCTGCACCGGCTCCCCGCACCCGAACCGCGCGAAGGCAGCATCACCACTCATGACGAACCATGACCTGACACCGGCACTCTCCCGCGGTGACATCGACACTGTCGGGCACCGGCGACGCGACGACGGGTGGCTGGAGAAGGCCTGGGCCGACCCCAACACCCGGGTGCTGGTCCTGCAGAGCGGCGACCCCAGCACCTACGGCTGGCGGGCGCTGCTGGCGCGCCAGTCGCGCGCCCTGGTCACCACCGGACCGGGGCGGCCGCGGTTGGTTTTCCACTCGCCGGCCGAGGCTCCCGAGGGGGAGCGCTACCTGCTCGGGGCCGACAGCGAGGGACGGGCCATCTTCGCCGTTCGCGCCGCCGCGGACCGTGACCTGCCCGAGCGCGAGGGCACCGAGTCCGCGTCGCTGCGCGAGGTGGGCGCGCTGCTCGACGACCGCGACTCCGGGCTGCTCACCCACGCCGTCGCGGTCGCCAACTGGAACGCCACACACCGCTTCTGCCCGATGTGCGGCGCCCCGCTGAGCATGACCGCGGCCGGGCACGTGCGCGTCTGCGAGCAGGAGGGCACCGAGCACTTCCCACGGATGGACCCGGCTGTGATCATGCTGGTCCACCGCGAAGCCGACGGGGTCGAGCAGTGCCTACTCGGCAACAACCCCCGCTGGCCGAGCAACCGGTACTCGGTGCTCGCCGGGTTCGTGGAGCCCGGGGAGTCACTGGAGCAGGCCGTGGTGCGCGAGGTCGCCGAAGAGGTCGGCGTGCTCGTGGCCGAGCCGCGGTACCTGGCATCGCAGCCGTGGCCGTTCCCGCGCAGCCTGATGCTGGGCTACCTGGCGCGGGCGGTCGGCGAGACCGAGCGCACCGACGCCGAGGAGATCGCCGACGTGCGCTGGTTCAGCCGCCCGCAGCTGTACGAGGCGGCGCATGCCGGCGAGGTGCTGCTGCCCGGATCGGTCTCGATCGCCCGCAAGCTGATCGAGCACTGGTACGGCGGCGAGCTACCCGGCGAATGGTAGCCAGCGATGCCGATGCCGCGGCAGCGCACCCTGCCCGGCAGCGCACGCGTCCGTTGCCGCATCGTGCGCGGCAGCGGGCACTAGGACGGCGACGTCGAGCTTTCGGCCGCGAGATCGCCGGGAAGCGGGGTCGAAGGGGCAGTGGAGCTCGTGATGACCTCCCGTGCCAGGTCGGCGACCTTTCGGCCGCGCGATCGGGCGGCGGAGCGAAGCCGCTGGAACGCCTCGCGAGGCTTCAGGGCGTGCCGCTCGGACAGCACTCCGATGGCCTGCTCGACAACCACCCGGGTGTGCAGCGCGTGCTCCAGTTGGCTGACGGTCACCCGGAGCTGTTCGATCTCCGTGGCATCGTCGGGCGCCTTCGGCGGACTGGTGGACGGGGTGTCCACCCGGCGCTCCTCCGTGGCGAGCAGGTCGGCCAGCACCATGGCGCTCAACAGGTCGGGCAGCTCCTGCCCGTTGTGCACGCGCCATCCGTCCGGCGTGCGCCGGATAACGCCTAAGTCGGCGTTTCGCCCGGCGTCCTCCTGCGCTGTGCTGTACGGCGTCACATCATCCCCCATATCGGCTGCCTTGCCGCGGCCGCCGCCCGGCGCGCGGTGGCGGCCGCGCTCCTACTGCTCCGTGAGCTTCTCCTTGACCTGGGCCAGTGACGGGTTCGTCATGGCCGTGCCATCGGCGAACACCAGGGTCGGAACCGTCTGGTTGCCACCGTTGACCCCCATCACGTACTCAGCAGCAGAGGGGTCGCGTTCGATGTCGACCTCCTGGATCGCGATGCCATCCCGCGCGAGCTGGCTCTTGAGCCGCTTGCAGAACCCGCACCAAGGGGTGGAGTACATCGTGACCTGCTCGGTGGTCGAGGAGGTAGGGGTGGTCATCTGGCCATCTCCTAACGAGAACCGTCCGGTCGGGGCGCCGGACACTGGCTACTTGCAACGTCCGGGGCGGTCCGTAGCTTCCCTGGCCTGCCGCTGTCAGCGGTTCGGACGCGCCCCGTCCGGTACCGGTTCCGTTACGTTTCCCGTCCACATTCGGTGCGTCCGAGTGCCGGTCTCCCCGCGCCCGCGCTGAAACTTGAGAGACTGGCTCGGGCGGCCGGGCTCCCAGTGGCGCGAAACGGCCGACGCGAGTGCGGTGAGCCTATGTGACACCTGCGACACAGGCGGATTGGAGAGGCCGGATGGATCCTGACCGCGTGCTGGAAGGGCTCGACCCCGAACAGCGCGATGCCGCGCGCTCCGTGCGCGGTCCGGTGTGCATCCTCGCTGGCGCGGGAACCGGGAAAACCCGGGCGATCACGCACCGCATCGCCTACGCGGTCGCCAGCGGGGTGGTCACCGAGCACCAGGTGCTGGCGGTGACGTTCACCACCCGGGCCGCGGGGGAGATGCGTGGTCGGCTGCGTGACCTCGGGGCTCCCCGGGTGCAGGCGCGCACCTTCCACGCGGCGGCGCTCCGCCAGCTCAGCTACTTCTGGCCGCAGGTGGTGGGTGGTCCCGAGCCCACGCTGATCGACAGCAAGCTCCAGGTGGTTGGCCGAGCGGCGCACTCGTGCGCTATCCAGCTCGACCGCACCGGGCTGCGCGACCTCGCGAGCGAGATCGAGTGGGCCAAGGTCACCCAGGTCCGGCCCTCCGACTACGAGAAGGCGGTGGTCAAGGCCGGCCGGACCGCCCCCATGGCCGCGCACGAAGTCGCCCGCGTCTACGAGGCCTACGAGGAGATGCGGCGCGACCGCAACCTGCTCGACTTCGAGTCGCTCCTGGAGCTGACCGCCGCGATGATCACCGAGCACCCGGCGGTCGCGCAGCGCGTCCGCGACCAGTACCGCTACTTCGTTGTCGACGAGTTCCAGGACGTCAACCCACTGCAGAAGCTGCTGCTCGACGCCTGGCTCGGCGACCGCGACGACGTGTGCGTGGTCGGCGATCCCAGCCAGACCATCTACTCGTTCGCCGGCGCCACCCCGAGCTTCCTCACCCGGTTCTCCGCCGGGTATCCGCACGCCACCGTGGTGCGGCTGGTGCGCGACTACCGGTCCACGCCGCAGGTGGTCCGGGTGGCCAACGGTGCGCTGCGGCACGCCCGCGGCCCGGCGGCGGAGCACCGGATCGAGCTGACGGCCCAGCGTCCCGACGGACCCGATCCCAGCTTCTCGGAGTACGAGGACGAGCCCGCCGAGGCCACCTCGGTCGCGCGCAAGATCGCCGCGCTGATCGACTCCGGCACCTCGGCCCGCGAGATCGCGGTGCTGTTCCGCACCAACTCGCAGTCGGCGGCCTACGAGCAGGCGCTCGCGGACAACGGCGTCCCCTTCACAGTCCGCGGCGCCACCCGGTTCTTCGAGCGTCCCGAGATCAAGCAGGCCGTGCACACCCTGCGCGGCGCGCGGCACGGGAACGAGAATGAGCCGTTGGCCACCCTGGTGCGGCACATCCTCACCCCGTTGGGGCTCACCGAGGCCGCGCCCGAAGGCCGAGAGGCCCGGGAGCGGTGGGAGTCTCTGGCCGCGCTGGCGCAGCTCGCCGAGGACGTGGCGGCCGAACGCCCCGGCGCCACCATGGGGGACTTCGCCGCCGAGCTCGACGCCCGGGTCGCCACCGAGCACGCCCCCGAGTTCGAGGGGGTCACCCTGGCCTCGCTGCACGCGGCCAAGGGACTCGAATGGGACGCCGTCTTCCTCGTCGGCCTCACCGAGGGCATGCTGCCGATCATCTACGCCGAGTCCGACGAACAGGTCGAGGAGGAACGGCGGCTGTTCTACGTCGGCGTCACCCGGGCCCGCGAGTACCTGGCGCTGTCCTGGGCGCTGGCGCGTTCGCCCGGTGGACGCAAGAGCCGCAAGCCGTCGCGGTTTCTCGACGGCCTGCGTCCGGCCTCGCCCGCGCTGGCGAGCGACCGTTCCGAACGCCGCCGCCAGGGAAAGGTGGTGCGCTGCCGTATCTGCGGGAACTCCCTTACCGAGGCCGCCGAACGCAAGCTCACCCGGTGCCTCGACTGTCCCGCCGACTACGATGAGGAGCTGCTGGAGCGCCTTAAGGCGTGGCGGTCGGAGACCGCGCGGGAGCAGAACGTGCCGGCGTTCGTCATCTTCACCGACGCGACCCTGCGTGCGGTCGCCGAACACGTCCCCACCAGCATCGGGCAGCTCTCGCGGATATCCGGTGTCGGGGCGGTGAAACTCGAACGCTACGGTGAGGCGGTACTTGCGTTGTGCGCGGAGAACATCTCCGGAGCCGGTACGGGAGAGGAACACGATGAGTGAGGCGGGC
This sequence comes from Lipingzhangella halophila, assembly GCF_014203805.1. Classification (GTDB taxonomy): domain Bacteria; phylum Actinomycetota; class Actinomycetes; order Streptosporangiales; family Streptosporangiaceae; genus Lipingzhangella; species Lipingzhangella halophila. The sequence continues at coordinate 772,258 of NZ_JACHJT010000001.1, forward strand.
GGCGGACGCGGGGAGGGCGGCGCGGCCGGGACCGCGGAGTCGGCGCAGACCATCGATGGCCTGTTGAAGATCCTCGACCTCGAACAGATCGAGGTGAACATCTTCCGCGGCCGCAGTCCCGACGGCGGTCCGCAGCGGGTCTTCGGCGGCCAGGTGGCCGGGCAGGCGCTGGTCGCCGCGGGGCGCACGGTGCCCACCGACCGCCACGTCCACTCACTGCACGCCTACTTCATCCATCCGGGCGACCCGTCCGTCCCGATCGTCTATGACGTCGACCGGGTGCGCGACGGCCGCTCGTTCACCACCCGCCGCGTCTCAGCGATCCAGCACGGCAAGGCGATCTTCACCCTCTCGGCGTCGTTCCACAAGGCCGAGTCGGGGTTGGAACACCAGGTCGACATGCCCGATGTTCCCGCGCCCGAGGAGCTGCCCACCAACCGCGAGCGGCTCTTCCAGGCCTTCGGCAAGGTGCCGCGGTTCGCCCGCTGGCACCCGATCGAGCTGCGGCCCGTGGGTCCGCTGTCCTTCGAGGTCGAACGCGACCCCAGCCTGCGCACCACACGGAACCTCGTGTGGCTCAAGGTCGACGGCACGCTTCCCGACGACCCGATGCTGCACGTCTGCCTGATGACCTACGCCTCGGACCTGACGCTGCTCGACACCGTCCTGCTGGGGCACGGGCGCACCCTGGCCGGGATCTCGCTGGCCAGTCTTGACCACGCCATGTGGTTCCACCGCCCCTTCCGTGCCGACGAGTGGCTGCTCTACGCCCAGGAGACCCCGAGCGCGTCCGGCGCGCGCGGGCTGGCCCGCGGCCTGGTGTACACGCGCAGTGGCGAGCTCGCGTGCTCCGTTGTCCAGGAAGGGCTCATCCGGGTGATGGACGGCGAGGCGGAGTAGGGCCGGTAGAGCCGGCCCCTTTGATGCCGCGACCTCCGGAGCAGTTTCGGCCGGACCCGGTCAAATTCGCAGGTAAAAAATGGGTTGCCGGTGCAATCCGGCCCCTCTAAGGTTGTTCCTGTTGTCGCCAGCGCGCACCGGCGGGGGAACCCGCCCGGTGGACCCGTGAAGGAGGTGTCCCGTCTGATGAGCGCACAGATCCGCCATTCCGGCTCGATCCCGGCCGTTCGTTTCACGGGCGCCCTGTGCGGTGGCAGCAAGCCCGCTCAGCCGCGCGTGGCCTATGGCGCCATGCGTGTGGAGCGGGCCGAGGAGCGTGCGGTCAGCAGGATGCGAGCCGATCTCGCCGGAATGATGGCGCGGGTCTGGCAACACAGCGTGACCGAGCTTAAGCCCGCCGAAGGAACCCCGCGCCTCAAGGGCGTCGTGGGGTGGTGTCCACGGAGCGTATTCACCTAGCCAGCTAAGGCCGGGTGTCTCTCCCGTGGCCGCGGACCCCACATCGGGGCCGCGGCCTTCTTCGTTCGTCGCCGATGGTGCTCCCAACCAAACGGGACCGCCGTGCGCGGACACGTGGCAGGTCATAGCCCCGAAGCCGGAAGGCACTCCGGCCGTCGTAGCCGCCAACCACGATGAAGACGAATGATCAGGGAGGACACCGATGCTTGCGTCGGTCCTGGAAGCTCCGTGGCTCGGGGAAGTGGAGGTCCCTTGTCGTTGGGACCCGGACCTCTTCTTCGCTGAGGCCCCGGCCGACGTCGAGGCCGCCAAGGCCGTCTGCCAGACCTGCCCCGTCCGGGAGCAGTGCCTGGCGGACGCGCTGGAGCGGCGCGAGCCCTGGGGTGTGTGGGGTGGCGAGCTGCTGGTCTCCGGCAAGATCGTGCCGCGCAAGCGGCCGCGTGGCCGGCCCCGCAAGAACCCCGAGGTCGCCGCGGCCTGAGCCAACTTGCGCCCTCGCCGGCCGGGCGAGCCGCTGACTCCGAGACACTCACCGTTCTGCCGGAAGGGACACCACAGGAATGTTGCTCCACGAGTTCGAGCGACACGAGAACACCGCCAGGAAGCGCGACCGCCAGCGCGACCTGCTCCAGGCGCGCCGCCGCAGGGCCGAGCTGCGCGAGCGCGAGCGCATCGAGCGCTCGGCCCGCGAGCGAAGGGATGCGCGCCGGAGCTGACCCGGGTTCGACAACCCGGTGGCGGAGCGAGGGGCCGGTGCCCGCGGGCACCGGCCCCTCCGGTCTGCGCGGTGCCTGGCCACCTTCGGTCAGGGATTGGCCGGTTTCCCCTGGCGCGGAACGGCCGAGAGAGGGAGACGACCCGCATTGTTGCGGGCGACCGCGCCGCAAGGAGGCGCGCGGCCGTGCGCCGGATGCAACATTTGCCCCCTGTGTGGTTGGTCGCCTCTGAGCTACCGTGAGTTTGTGCCTCCGAACACAAAAGTCGAGGTACGCCGTAGTTCCCGCCGCCGGCGGACCGTGTCGGCCTACCGCGACGGGAACAAGACGGTCGTCCTCGTTCCCGCAACGTTCTCCCACGCGGAAGAGAAGCGCTGGGTGGATCGGATGCTGGAACGACTGGAGGCACGCGAGGAGCGCCGCCGCCCCGACGACGACGCCCTCCACACGCGAGCGCTCGACCTCACCGAACGCTATCTCGCCGGGCTCGCCCAGCCCGAGTCTGTGCGCTGGGTCGACAACCAGCAGGCCCGGTGGGGATCGTGCACCCCAGAGGACGGCGCCATCCGCCTCTCGCGGCGGTTGTCGGGGATGCCGTCCTGGGTGGTCGACTACGTGCTCGTGCACGAACTGGTGCACCTGATCATTCCGCACCACGGCCCCGAGTTCTGGGACATGGTGCGGCGCTACCCCAAGGCGGAGCGCGCCCGCGGCTACCTCGAAGGAGTCAGCGCCGCGCCGCGCCTCGACGCCGGGGCCGACCTCGCCGTCGAGGACAGCATCGACGATGACGAGGACTGAAGAAGGGGAGGCGCGGCGTCGCGCGCTCCCAGACCGTGCGTATCGGGCGCTGGGCACCGTCAGCGTTCGGCGGCTGGCCGTGAGTCGGGATTGACGAGGTACTGGACACGTTCCATGAGCGGTTTGCGCTGCGTGTTCTGGAAGCTCGCGATAAGCCACCCGTCGTCGGGCTGCCGCTGCAGGGTGTAGGTCTGCACCTTGGAGGGGGTGTCCGGCGGCTCGTCTTCGTAGGTGTCGCCGCGCGTGGTGACGATAGCGGTGTCCGGGCCGAGGAGCCGAATACCGAGGAAGGAGTCACTGAGCTTGGTGCCGGAAAGGACTCCGTCGAACAGGGCACGATGGCCCTCTACGATGTCGGTGCGCCCGTCGTAGTAGGTTCCGGCGAATGCCGTGTAGGTGGCGTCTTCGGTGAATGAGGTCCCGTAGGCGTCGGCGTCGCCGACGGCCCACGCCTCACTCAGCGCTTCGATACTGTGGCAGATCCCCTGCTGTGCCTCTTCGGCGTCCATGCCGTCGGGGACCCCGGTGATCGGGGCTTCCTCGCAGTCGGTCTCACCGGTCACCTGGACGTCCGAGGTAGCCGTCAGCCACAAGTACCCGCTGACCGCGGCCACGCTGATGGCGCCGACGGCGCCGAGCCCGCTCCAGAGAACCCATCGTCTGCGACGTGGCTGTCGTGTTGTGTCGCTGGCGGAGGCGTGGGAGGAAGTGAAAGGCACGGGTGCGCTCCGTTGGAATCGTCTTCGGTGGGCCAGGATTCTCAGTGGTTGCCGTTCTCGGCGTCGTCTTCAGGGGGGATGAGGGCCGCCAGCGTGTCCACGTCGTGCCATTCGATGGCTCCCGAACGGATGTCGTCGACCAAGGTGTTGACCCAGTCACGTTCGTTGAGTAACCGGTGACGCTCGAACTCCCCTTCGATCTGCAGAATCTGCGGCAGATACTCGGGCGCTGAGGCCGACTCCGCGGCCTCAGCGAGCCGTTGGGCACGAAGCTCCAGCTCCTGGGCGACGGCGTCCGCGGGCAGGGACGAGGCGAAGGAGAGCGCCGCCACGAAAAGGGCGGTGTCCCGCTGCGGTGTCGCCAGAAGAAGACGGAGCCTCTTCTCCAGGGTTGCCGCGCCGGCGTCGGTGAGCTCGTACAAGGTCCGCTCTGGGCGCGATCCCTGACGTTCGGTCTTCTGAGCCGAGATGAGGCCGTCTCGGCTCAGCCGGTCCACCGCGTAGTACAGGCTCCGGGGGAGCCCGGTGACGAAGTCCTTGTGCGTAATGACCATCATCCGGTGGATCTCATAGGTGTGGCGGGGGCCGGCTCGCAGTAGGGCGAGCACGGTGAGGGACGCGAGATCGCGTTCCGCACGACTCAAAGTGAGAGTTTCCATATGGGAATTTGTAATATAGTAATCAACACTAGTCAAGTCCGAGGTGGGATGGATCGGCGCATGCACGCGTAGTCACTGGAAGAGAGCTCCGTCACCAACGGGCGTGCCATGGTCGTGGTCGACGACCAGGGTGGGCCGAACTGGCTGTGTGCAAAGGTCCCCGGGCGCACATGACCCGGCACCGGCGGTGTCCTGGCCGGCGATGGTGTACTCGCGGGCGTGCGGGGACGGGTTTCCTCCGAAGGTGCTGGCCCGTGCCGTACCGCCGCTACTGGAACCGGGCCACGAAGCGTCGCTGCCAGGGTGTCTCCACGGCGCGTGCCGTGTAGTACCGCCGGACGTAGCCGACCGCCTCGTGGTTGGGTACTCCGTCGAGAATGGCGAGACAGGCCAGCGCCGTGCCAGTCCGCCCTCGCCCGCCCTTGCAGGCGATCTCGACACGCTCGGTCGCGGCGCGTTCCCACGCCTCGCGCAGTGCCTCCCGGGTGGCGGTGCGGTCGGCCGGCAACCAGAAGTCCCGCCAACGCACCCATCGCGCCTCCCACGGGGCCGGTGGAGGCGCGGAGCCGAGCAGGTACAGCGCGAAAGCCGGTGTCGGGCCCTCAGGCAGCGGGTACCTGAGGGCCCGGCCCCGGACGAGCCGGCCCGAGGGCAGCTCCAGTACCCCAGCTGCCGTGGAATCCCACGAAGCGGTCACCAGAGTTCCTCCGCGGCTGCCCCCGCCTTCAGGCGAGGGCTTCCCGCGAAAGCAGGGCTCGGGTGCCCGACCCGGCGAGCTTGCGAGCCAAAAAACACCCTTAGCCAGTGCAGATTCCGTCGCCGGTGCGGGCCGCCTGTGCGGCCGCCCGAACCAGGGCGCGGCACGACTCATCGGTGGGTTCCGGGAGGTTGTCCGCGGGGAACCAGCCGAGATCAACGGATTCAGCGTCGGCACGGGTGAGCTCGGCGTCGTTCCGCGCAACCGCCGCGTACTGGACGTCGAAGTGCCACGTGCCACCGCCGCACGGAACCCAGTGCCTGTCGAGTCGGACTGGGGCGGGCAGCAGCCGCAGCTCGCTGATCCCGGACTCCTCGGTGGCCTCGCGCAACGCGGCGGCGGCCAGCGAGGGGTCGTCGGGTTCGCAGTGTCCGCCGGTCTGCAGCCACATGCGCAGCCCTCGGTGCAGGGTGAGGACGGTCCGCTCGCCCGCCGGGTCCACGATCGCGGCGCTCGCCGTGACGTGCCCCGCACGGCACTCGCGCCGCATGCCGTCGGGGTGACGCGCCAGGTGCGCCAGATACTCGCGGCGCAGGGCGTCCTGAGCGGGATCGGGGGCGGCCCAGGGGGAGAGGACCGCTTGGGCGTCTTTGTGCAGCCTCACCTGTCGCCCTCGGTGCCGTCCGTGCCCTTCGAGCCGTCCTCGTTACCGGTACCCCCGTCCTCCTTGCCGGTCTCGCCGGTGAACTGTGTGATGTCGATCTCGGGGGAGCCGTCACCGGTCTGGCCGTGGACGAACGCCTCGGGGGAGTCGAGGTCGGAGCTGGAGGGCATCAGGTCGGGGTGCTCCCAGATGGCGTCGCGTCCCTGTACACCGTGGGCGTCCTCAAGCGCGCTCCAGAGTGCGGCGGCCTCGCGCAGCCGGCGCGGCCGCAGTTCGAGTCCCACGAGGGTGGCGAACGTGTGCTCCGCCGGTCCGCCAGTGGCCCGCCGCCGCCGGCTGGCCTCAGCCAGCGAGGCCGTGTTCGGGAGCCGTTCCGCGACAGCCGAGGAGACCACTACCGACACCCACCCCTCGATCAGGGCGAGCATGGTCTCCAGGCGCGCGAGTGATGCCTTCTGCTGGGGCGTGTCCTGCGGTTGGAACAGGCCCCCGCTCTCGGTGCCGGACAGCGCCTCCTGCAGCGCCTCGGGGTTGGAGATGTCGATCTGGCCGAGCTTCTCCTCGAGCCCGCTCATGTCGAACGACATGCCCAGCGCGTACTCCTCGACCAGGTTGAACAGGTGGGAGCGCAGCCACGGCACGTGCCCGAAAAGACGGTGCAGCGCCGCCTCGCGGGCCGCGAGGTACAGCCGTACTTCGTCGCCGGGGATCTCCAGTCCCTCACCGAACTTCTGGACGCCGGCCGGCAGGAGCGCCGCGCGGCCGTTCTCGCCCAGCGGCAGCCCGACATCGGTGGACCCGACGACCTCGCGGGCCAGCTCACCAATGGCCTGGCCGGCCTGCTGGCCGACAAGCATGCCGCCCATCTGCTGCACCATGCCCATCAACGGGCCAGCCATGGACTGCATCTCGTCCGGCAGGTTCTGCCCCATAGACTCGACGATGCGGGAGGTCAGCGGCTCGCACAGCCGCGACCAGGTCGGCATGGTCCGCTCGACCCATTCCGCTCGGCTCCACGCCTCCATGGTGTGCACACCCGACGGCAGCGTGGTGGCCTCGTTCAACCACAGGTCGGCCAGCCGTAGCGACTCCTGGACCTGCGCGTACTCAGCGGGGCTGACGCTGCTGTCGCCGTGCTGGGAGACGGTGTGCCGGGCGATGTTCTTGGCCACGTCCCAGTTGACGGTGGAGCCGGTGCCCTGCTCCTTCTCGGGTGACGACTGCGCCGCCATCATGTCGGCGAACTGGCGAAGCATCTGCGCCATCTGCTGCGGGTCGCCGAACGGGAATCCGCCGCCCGGCGCGTTCGGGTCGTCCCCACCGGGACCGCCCTTGCCGCGCCCCGAGCCGGAGTCGCCCGACCCCCGCCCGGACTCGTCATCGGGGTCGTTCGGCATGTTGAAACCAAAGGGTAGGTCGCTCACGATTAGACCTCAGGGCAGGATAGGAATGTCTCCACTACTGTCACGTTAGCTGGGAGCCGCCCCGAGTGAGTACCCAAACCAGCAAGGTTCGCCCACAGCACAGCCCAGAGCCCACCGGACCGGTGGTCGCGGTCACCGGTGCCGCCACGGGTGTGGGCCGTGCGCTCGTGGAGCGGCTCCGAGCCATCGCGGACCCCGGCGCTGTCGGCAGGATCGTCGCCATCGACGACCACAGCGACGATTTCGATGGGGTGACCTGGGAGGTCACGGACATCTGCAACCCCAGCTTCGCCCCGCGGATCTCCGGGGTGGACGTGCTCGTGCACACCGCCGACGACCGGTCCCTGGAGTCGTCGCCCGCAGACCGCCGCGCGCACAATGTTCGCGCGGCGCAGACCATCCTCACCGCGGCCGCCGCCCAACGTGTCTCCCGTGTCATCTTGCTCACCAGCACCATGGTCTACGGCGCGGACCCGGCCAACCCGATTCCGATGTCCGAGGACAGCCCGGTCTCCGCCGAGCTCGGCGCCGGGACGATCGGGGACTTCGCCGAGGTCGAGGACCTGGCCCGCGTCGCCCGCCGGGCGCATCCCGGGCTTTCGGTGACGGTGGTGCGCCCGGCCCCGCTGGTCGGGCCGGGCATCGACACGCTGCTGACCCGGCATTTCGCCGCCCCCCGGCTGCTGACCGTGAAAGGCCAGGAGCAAGCGTGGCAGTTCTGCCACGTCGATGACCTGGTCAGCGCGCTGGAGTTCGTCGTCGTGCACGATATCGACGGCAAGGACGGGGCGCTGGCGGTCGGCTGCGACGGCGCGCTCAGCCAAGCTGAGACCGAGGAGATCGCCGGGCTGCGCGGTTTCGACGTCCCCGCGAACGTGGCCTTCAGCGCCACCCAGCGGCTGCACCGGGTGGGGATCACGCCGGCGACCAGCAGCGAGATGAAGTTCCTGGTCTACCCGTGCGTCGTCGACTGCCGCACACTGCGCGAGGCGGGGTGGCGGCCCGCGTACGACAACGAGACGTCGCTGCGCGCGCTCCTGGAGGCCCGCACCGGCAAGCCCGCTCTGGTCGGCCGGAACCTCGGCCGCAAAGAGGCGACCATCACCGCGGCCAGCGCGGCGGGTGCGGCCGTCGCCGCGGTGGGCACCACGGCGGCCATCCGCTACCTCCGCAAGCGGCGTAAGGGATGACCATGGGCGCGAGGTGTCCCGGCGCCTCGCGGTGGCTCCTGGCCGCTCCGAGTTGGCCAAAGAACCCGGCGCCGAGGGCACAGCCTTGGTAACGTCGGCATTGTGGAACTGATCAGCCTGGTAGGACTACGCGAGACCCCGCTCTCTATCGACGAGGTCACCGCGTCAGTGGCCGAGCCCAAGGCCGGCGGGACGGCGTTCTTCGTGGGCACGGTTCGCGACCATGACCACGGGCGCGGCGTGCAGACGCTTTCGTACTCGGCGCATCCGTCCGCCGAAGCGGAGATGCGGCGTGTCATGGAGAAGGTGGTCGCCGACACCACCGTCGCCGGCCGCCCCGTATGGCGGGTCGCGGCGCTGCACCGGGTGGGGGAGTTGGATATCGGCGACATCGCGGTCGTCGTCGCCGCTTCCGCCGCGCACCGCGACGAGGCGTTCGACGCCTGCCGCCGGCTGATCGACGACATCAAGGCAGAAGTCCCGATCTGGAAGCACCAGGACTTCACCGACGGGAGCTCGGAATGGGTCGGCGCCTGCTAGGACCTGCGCGGGCCGGTTTCCCGGGCCGATGAGTTTCCCGGTTCTGAGCGGCGTTTAGGCTGTCCGTCATGTTCCGTCGTTCCATGACCCTGCTCGTCGCGGTTGTACTCCTGGTCGGCCTCGCCGTTGGGGCGATGTACCTGCCGGTCCCGTACCTCGTCGCCTCACCGGGGCTCGCCCTGAACACCATCGGAGAGGTCGAGGGTGAGCAGGTGATTCACGTGGAGGGCGAGGAGAGCTACGAACACGACGGTGAGCTCGCCATGGTCACCGTGCAGTACTCCGGTGGCCCCGGCGCCCACATGGACATGTTCACGGTCCTGAGCGCGTGGCTGTCGCCGAACCAGGCCGTCCTCCCCGAGGAGGCGCTCTTCCCGCCGGACCAGAGCCTGGAGGAGATCAACGAGAGCCAGGACCTGCAAATGGACGACTCCCAGACCGCGGCGACCGCGGCGGCGCTCAACGAGCTGGACATCGACTACGACATCCGGTCCGTGGTCATGGGCGTCGGCGAGGACATGCCCGCGAGTGGGGAGCTCGCGAAGGGCGATGTGATCACCGAGGTCGACGGTGAGCCGGTGGCCGGCAAGGACGAGACGGTCGAACAGGTCTCGGACCGCGAACCGGGCGATCCCGTCGAGCTGACCGTGCTCCGCGACGGCGAGACCGAGAAGTTCGAGCTGACCACCACCGACGACGACGGCACCGCGCTCATCGGGATCATGGTCGGCAACGACATGGAGTTCCCGTTCGACGTCGAGATCACTGTCGGCGAGGTCGGCGGACCCAGCGCCGGGATGATGTTCGCCCTGGGGATCATGGACCGCCTGACCCCCGAGGGGCTCACCGGCGGGGAGACGATCGCGGGGTCCGGGACGATCGAGCCGGACGGCACCGTGGGCGGTGTGAGCGGGGTCGAGCAGAAGGTGGTCAGCGCCGCCGAAGAGGGCGCGGACTACTTCCTCGTCGCCGAGGATAGCTGTGGCCAGGCAATGAGCTCGGCCGCGAGCGACGAGGTGGACGTGGTCAAGGTCGGCGAGCTCGGGGATGCGGTAGACGCGCTGGAGGACATCCGGGATGGCGCTGACCCCGCTGACCTGCCGAGCTGCTAGCCGCCGGGCCGAGAAGACCGCCCCTTCACAAGCGTACGAAGGGGCTGGTCGTCACGCTTGCCGCGGTGTCACTCCTCGTCGTCGCTCAGGGTCAGGGCCAGGGCCGAAGTGAGCGCCGGCATCAGGTCCTCTCCGTTGAGCACCTGGTCGTCGCTGTCGTACTGCCGCATGCGCATGGCTGAGTGGCGCGCGCCATCGCGCAGGACGCCCGCGACCATGCGCACCTCCTCGGCGTCGGGTTGGTCCTTGGCCCACTGGCCGGGGTCGGCGTCCTCGGGAGGCGCCAAGGTCTCATCGGACCCCTTCATCACCAGGCGCTCCATGACCAGCGCGCAGCCGGTGACGGCCTCGGGCCAGGCCATCCGGCCGAGTGCCTCCTCGATGGGCATCCCTTCGGGGAGCGGCTCCTGCTCGACCGGAGTCAGGTCGTCGGCGTCGACGTCCTCGCCCAGGCCGAGCATTTCGGCGAGCGCCGGCTCACGCTCGATCAGGTCAGTGGTAGCCACCAGAGCGTAGACCCGGATGGGCTGGTCCCAGCCCTTCTCGGACGCGTGGCGCTCCAGCTCCAGCACGGCTTCGCGAATATTGAATGACACCCTTCCATGGTGGCCGATGACGCGGGTGGATGCTCCCGCTCCGCGGAGTAGGCTCCAAGTAACCTGTGAGGACTCCGCGTCGATGCGGGTTCGAATTCGGACTGATGTCGTGTTGTCATCGGTGTGACGCGTGATTCCGGGAACCTGGCCCGGCCGTGACGAGTTAGCTTAGTGAGTTTTTACGAGCACGAGGGACGACGACGTCCCGCCTACTACGAGATCACCGTAACGAGGGGGAGGCGTGAGCTTCCGATCGCCCGGCGCACCGACTGCGCGTATGCCTCGTCGACCGCGGCTGCTCGCGCCTGTCGCCGCAGCCGTGGTCGTCATCATCGCGGCATTGATGCTGGCCGCGAACTTCTGGACCGACTACAAGTGGTTCAACTCTGTTGGCTACACGTCGGTCTTCACGACCGAGCTGTGGACACGGGTCATGCTGTTCGCCGGTGGCGGATTGGTAATGGCGCTCATCGTCGGGGCCAGCATCTACTTCGCATACCGCATGCGCCCGCTCGCGCGGCCAATGAGCATCGAGCAGCAGGGCCTCGACCGGTACCGGATGTCGGTCGACCCGCACCGCAAGCTGATCTTCTGGCTGGTCATCGGTGGACTCGGGCTGATCGCGGGAGCCTCGGCGAGCGGTGAGTGGGGCACCTACCTGCAGTTCGCCAACTCCACCTCGTTCGAGGAGACCGACCCCCAGTTCGGCATCGACATCTCGTTCTTCGCGTTCACCTACCCCTTCCTGCGGGTGATCCTCGGCTACCTGTTCTTCGCGGTTGTGGTCGCGTTCATCGCGGCGGTCATCGTGCACTACCTGTACGGCGGTGTCCGGCTGCAGGCGGAGGGACAGCGCGCCACTCCCGCTGCGCGGGTGCACATGTCGGTGCTGCTCGGCGTCTTCGTACTGCTGAAAGCGGCGGCGTACTGGCTCGACCGCTACGGGCTGGTCTTCTCGGACGGCGGCTACGCCTACGGCGCGTCCTACACCGACGTCACGGCAGTGCTCTACGCGAAGATGATCCTCTTCGTCATCGCGCTCATCTGCACGGCGCTGTTCTTCGCGAACATCTACTTCAAGAACGCGATGGTGCCGACGGTCAGCCTCGGCCTGCTCGTGCTCTCGGCCGTCCTCGTCGGCGGGGTCTACCCGGCGATCATCCAGCAGTTCGAGGTGAATCCGAACGAGCAGCGGCTGGAGCGGCCCTACATCGAGCGCAACATCCAGGCCACCCGCGACGCTTACGGCATCGCCAACTCGGAGGTCGAGACCTACGACGCGCAGACCGAACTGGGGACCGAGGAGCTGTCCGAGGAGACCGAGAAGATCCCGAGCGTGCGCCTCGTCGACCCCGCGGTGGTCTCGCAGACCTTCCAGCAGATGCAGCAGGTGCGCGGTTTCTACGAGTTCCCCGAGGTGCTGTCGGTCGACCGGTACGACGACGCCGAGGGCAACTCGGTCGACACCATCATCGCCGCGCGCGAACTGTCCGGGCCGCCGGAAGGCCAGGACAACTGGCTGACCCGGCACATGGTCTACACGCACGGGTTCGGCATCGTCGCGGCGGCGGGCAACCAGGTCGACGGCGAGGGCCGCCCCGCCTTCACCGAGTACAACATCCCGCCCACCGGCGAACTTTCCGACGTGGTCGGCGAGTACGAGCCGCGGATCTACTTCGGCCGCGAGGGCGCCGATTACGTCATCGTCAACGCCGAGCCCGAGTACGACTACCCGCTCGACTCCGGTGCCGAGGACGTGCCCACCACCGAGGACGCCGATCCCACGCAGGGCGGAGCCGACCCCGACGCCGAGGCCGACAACGCCCGGGCGCCCGGCCAGGCCCCTCCCGCGACGCAGCGCGCCGACGGTGAACAGGGCGGCGACGGTGAGCAGGGCGGCGACGGTGAGCAGGGCGGCGGCGAAGGAAACGGCGGCGAAGGCGGAAACGGCGGCGAAGGCGGAAACGGCGGCCAAGAAGGCGGCACCGGGGGCGACAGCCAGGCCACCAACCAGTACGGGGGCGACGGCGGCGTTCTCCTCAGTAACTTCTTCGACCGGATCCTGTACGCGATCAAGTACCAGGACGCGGACATCCTGCTGAACGACGCGATCAATGACGAGTCGCAGATCCTCTACGAGCGCGACCCCGCCGACCGCGTCGAGAAGGTGGCCCCGTTCCTCACGGCCGACGGCAAGTCGTACCCGACCGTTGTTGACGGCCGCGTGCAGTGGGTGGTCGACGCCTACACGACGTCCGACGGCTACCCGTACTCGTCGCCGATCGACCTGTCCAACGCCACGGAGGACACCTTCACCGAGGGCACCGACACGGTGCAGGCCCTGCCGGGCAACCAGATCAACTACATCCGCAACTCCGTCAAGGCCACGGTCGACGCCTACGACGGCACGGTCACGCTGTACGGCTGGGAGGAGGACGACCCGGTCCTGCAGACCTGGTCCAAGGCGTTCCCCGAGGTCATGACCGAACGCGGTGAGATGGAGGACGAGCTAGAGCAGCACATGCGCTACCCCGATGACATCTACAAGGTGCAGCGGGAGATCATGAAGCGCTACCACATCACCGACCCCGACGCCTTCTACGGCGGCCAGGACTTCTGGGACGTGCCGGCCGATCCCACCGAGGATGGGGATACGCCCGAGCCGGCGTACCGGCAGACGGTGCACTTCCCAGGGGACGACCAGGCGAGCTTCGCGCTGACGTCGACGTTCGTGCCACGAGGCAGGGAGAACCTGTCCGCGTACATGGCCGTCAACAGCGACCCCAGCTCCGAGGACTACGGCAAGCTGCGCCTACTGGAACTGCCACGCAGCACGGTGATCCTCGGCCCCGGCCAGGTGCAGAACGCGTTCGACTCCGACGCGGACATCCGCGAGGTGCTGCTGCCGCTGGAGCAGAGCGAGGCCGAGGTGACCAACGGCAACCTGCTAACGCTGCCGTTCGCCGGAGGACTCCTCTACGTCGAGCCGCTCTACGTGCAGGCGGGTGGTGGCGGCGAAGCCTCCTTCCCGCTGCTCCAGCAGGTGATGGTCGGGTTCGGTGACGAGGTCGCCATCGGCAGCAACCTGGAGGAAGCCCTGAACAACCTGTTCGAGGGCGGCGAGGGACCGCTGGACGACGGTCAAGGCGGCGGCGAGGAGGCCGCCGAGGATGCCGACGCTGAAGGCGACGGTGGTGACGGTGGTGACGGTGGCACCGACCCCAGCGAGCTCACCGAGGCGCTGAACGACGCCAATGAGGCCTACCAGGAGGGCCAGGAGGCGCTTGAGGAAGGCGACTTCACCGCCTATGACGAGGCCAACGACCGGCTCCAGGACGCCCTGGAACGCGCGGAGGAGGCCAGCTAGGTGCGGCCCGGCCAACCCGGGACGTCTCCCTAACGGGCGGCACGCCCTGAGCGGTGCCTGAACGAGCAGAGGGCCTTCTGAGGCCGGTGCGGATCGCAACATCCGCACCGCCCCTCAGGAGGCCCTCGTGCGTCACCGCACCGTTGCGCTGGCCCCCGACCCGGCCGGCTCCCGCGGGTCGCTCAACCGCGCTCGGCGGCAGGGCCCTGGACGCGGCCATCCTGGTGCCCTTCGAGGGCTATGCCGGAAAGTACGTCTTCCACTGCCACAACCTGGAGCACGAGGACATGATGAGGCTAATTTCAGGGCTGTGCGATGAAGGGACGCGTTCCGCTGGATCGGCGCGGTCCACCGCCCCTTCCCTCTGCTGCGGCGCTGCCCAGGAGCCGAATCCAGGCCCACGTGCGCCAAGCGGGGTAAGTGGGCGCACTCGCGGCTCCTGGTGCGGCACAGGGCAGCACACGGGCGTGTGGGGCTCTCCTGCCGCGTGTCCGGCAACGGCGTCCTCCGGCGCCGGAAGTTGTCTCCGGTCACTGGTTCCACCTGGAAACCGATTTGCACACTGCTCCCGTGACCTCTAGTGTTGTAAACACATCGACGCGGGGTGGAGCAGTTCGGTAGCTCGCTGGGCTCATAACCCAGAGGTCGCAGGTTCAAATCCTGTCCCCGCTACTGCGAAGGAACAAGGACCCGGGCACTCATTCGAGTGACCGGGTCCTTTTCGTTTCGGCAACCGGCCGCCGCCGAATCACTCCTCTACCGCCTCCCTGGTGCCCGGAAGCGATGCCGGCCCGGCGCGCCGAAGGGCTACGGGACGCTCTTGAGCAGGCCGCCGTCGATCACGTAGTCGCTGCCGGTGATGCTGCCCGCCCGCGAGGACGCCAGGAACGCCACCAGCTCGGCGACCTCGTGGGGTTCGGCCACCCGCCCCGTTGTCATCGACATCGACTCCGGCAGCGCGCGGTCCATGAAGTCGTCGGGCGTCGTGCCGAACTGCTCCGCCATGTGCTGGGCGAAGCCGTCCGGGGCGGTCCACAGCGGTGTGCGGACCGGCCCCGGCGACACCGTGTTGACCCGGATGCCCTGCGGGGTGAGCTCCTCAGCCAGGGCCTTGCCGAGATTGGTCAGGGCCGCTTTCGCCGCGCTGTACGGGGCGATCATCCCCACAGGGAACCTGGCGTTCGCCGAACTGATATTGACGATGCTCGCCCAATCGCGCCCACGCATCGCCGGAAGCGCGCTTCGGACCATGCGGACCGTGGTGAACAGCGTCGCGTCGAAGATCCGCTGCCACTGCTCGTCGGTGAACTCGGTGCTGGACGGCGCCGGCTCACTGACCCCGAGATTGTTGACCAGGACGTCGATCCCGCCATGCCGGTCGACCGCGGCCTGCACAAGCTCCTGGGGCCCGTCAGGGCGGGTGAGGTCGGTCTCGATGGCCAACACGTCGTACTCGGCCAACAGAGCCTTCAGGCCGTCGGTGATGGTCCGCGAACCCACCACCACACCGGCCCCCTCGGCCGCCAGGGCCGATGCGGTCGCCAGCCCGATGCCCTTGCTTCCGCCGGTGATGACGACGCTCTTGTTGTTCAGGTTCAGATCCATGGCTCTCAGCCTGCCGCGTCGGACCACCCTCGTCTGGCGGAATCCGGACGTGGTGATGGGCGGCCGGGATCGCCCGTGTAGCGGAGGAAACCGATTTGCACACTGCTCCCGTGACCTCTAGTGTTGTAAACACATCGACGCGGGGTGGAGCAGTTCGGTAGCTCGCTGGGCTCATAACCCAGAGGTCGCAGGTTCAAATCCTGTCCCCGCTACGAGCCCGAGGGCCCGTCTGGTCAGAAGCAAAGCTTCTTCCCAGGCGGGCTCTTCGCGTTTGGTCCGGGGGTGACCCCCGGAGCCCCCAGGTGGGGGTGACTCCGTGGGCCCGTCTGGTCAGAAGTAAAGCTTCTTCCCAGGCGGGCTCTTCGCGTTTGGTCCGGGGGTGACCCCCGGAGCCCCCAGGTGGGGGTGAGTCCGTGGGCCTGTCTGGTCAGAAGTAAAGCTTCTTCCCAGGCGGGCTCTTCGCGTTTGGTCCGGGGGTGACCCCCGGAGCCCCCAGGTGGGGGTGAGTCCGTGGGCCTGTCTGGTCAGAAGTAAAGCTTCTTCCCAGGCGGGCTCTTCGCGTTTGGTCCGGGGGTGACCCCCGGAGCCCCCAGGTGGGGGTGAGTCCGTGGGCCTGTCTGGTCAGAAGTAAAGCTTCTTCCCAGGCGGGCTCTTCGCGTTTGGTCCGGGGGCGACCCCCGGAGCCCCCAGGTGCGCTCTGGAGCGGAAGCCGGTGTGCCGCGATGATTCCTGTGGATGGCGCTGGTCATTCTTCGTGACACGAGCTCTAGTCACGGGGGTTCAGGGATGCGAGACCTGATCGTCACCGAGAACATCACGTTCGACGGTGTCATTGACGCCGAGGGCGGATGGTTCAGCGTGGCCAACGACACCGAGGCCGACCAGTCCGATATCAACAAGGCCCTCAGCGAACAGAGCGCGGCGGCTGACGCCGTCGTCTTCGGGCGGGTGACCTTCGAGGCCATGCGCGGCTACTGGCCGAAGCAGACCGACGACACCACGGGGGTCAGCGACTACCTCAACACCGTGTCGAAGTACGTCTTCTCCAGCACGCTCGGCGACCCGGAATGGGAGAACACGACCGTACTCCGCGGAGGACTCCGCGACGAGATCGCGGCGCTGAAGAACGCGCCGGGTAAGGATATCGTCACCACGGGCAGCATCACGCTGGTCCGGGCGCTTGTCGGGACCGGACTCGTTGACGAGTACCGGCTGTTCGTGTACCCCGTCGTGCTCGGACGCGGTGCGCGGCTGTTCGCCGACGCGACGGAGGTAGGGCACTTGCGGCTGGTCGAGTGCCGGCCGTTCCGGTCCGGTGTTGTCCTCCTGCGCTACCGGCCCGCCCCGGACACCTCCGCGGCGGTGGGTTAACCGACCCGGAAGCCGTCGCAGGAGATGAACGTGCCGCTGTCCTCATCGGCGTCGTCCCCGGCGCTTGCCGACCAGATGACGGTGTAGGTGCCCTCGGCCAGGGACCCCGGGGCGTCCGGGAAGTCCTCGGGGTAGGCGAGGGTGGCCCACTCGTCGCCGCTGAGCGCGGTCTCGGCCTCAACCCGCTCTTCCGCGGGGGTGAGGACCTGGACGACGACGTCGCGGTCCTCGGTCTTCTCGGTGTCGCGTACTCCGAGTTCCGCCTGGGCGTCGTCGGCGACCTTCTTTCTGGGCGCGGACGTCTGCCACGCACCAGGGACGGTGCTGTTCGCACTCGGCTCGCAGGTGACGGTCTCGGGATCGAACCGCAGTTCGGCGAGCTCGGGATCGTTCGCTCCGTTCCCGGAGGTGTCGTCGGGCGCGACCATCGACTCGAGCTCTTCCTTGGATGGCCCGGGGTCGCCGCCGCACCCCGAGAGGGCCAGAGCGCCGATTACGGCGGCGGGAAGCGCGACCCGCCAGAGGGAACGGGGTGGAGCTGGGAATTCGGACACGAGCGGCAGACTACTACGGACAGTCCCGCACCGCGTACGAATCCCGGGAGCGCCCTCAGGTGATCCGGATCGGAGTCGGTCCGCCGTTGAGCCAGGTGAGCACCTGGTCGTGCAGCAACCCATTGGTGCACACCAGGGCACCCCCGTCGGTGAATCGCTGACTGCGCAGGTCAGTGGCGCGTCCCCCGGCCTCCTCCAGCAGCACAGGCATCGGGGCAGCGTCCCAGATGGACAGCTCCGGTTCGGCGGCGATGTCCACCGCTCCCTCGGCGACCATGACGTGCGACCAGAAGTCGCCGTAGGCGCGGGTCCGCCACACCGATCGGGTCAGACCGAGGAAGGAGTCGAGCCGGTTCTGCTGCTCCCATTCGGAGAGGTCGGAGAAGGACAACGAGGCGTCCGAGAGTTCGGAGACCCCCGAGACCGTGCACCGCGTGGCCTTGGTCAGGCTGCGTCCGTTCCAGGTGCCGCCGCCTCGGGAGGCCCACCAGCGGCGCGACAGCGCGGGCGCGGACACTACGCCCATGACCGGTTGGTCGCCCTCGGTGAGGGCGATCATGGTCGCCCAGACCGGTACACCGCGTACGTAGTTGCGGGTGCCGTCGATGGGGTCGAGCACCCAGACACGATGGCTCGAACCGGTCCGGCCGTACTCCTCACCGACAACGGCGTCGCGGGGCCGCGCACGAGCGAGCACGCCCCTGAGCGTCTCCTCCACCGACCGGTCGGCTTCGGTGACGGGAGTGAGATCCGGTTTCGTGTCGACCTTCAGGTCGAGAGACCGGAAGTGTTTGAGGGAGATGTCATCCGCCGCGTCAGCGAGTACGTGAGCGAGACGGAGATCATCGTCGAAGGACGCCATGGCGCGTAACGCTACCCTCCCGGAGGCCGGCGGCCGGGAGCCGGCGCCCCTGCGTGATCGGAGTGTTAACCGTTCCTGCCGCCAGTATGGCCTGTCGGTGCTTTTCCCGGGCACGCGGCCCCGCGCACGGTTCGGGTAGCGCGACCCACCCAGCTCGCCTCGCGGTGGCTCGCTGGGTCGCGGGCGCGGTTACGAGGAGAAGTCCAGCCCTTCGGCGTCCTCGTCGAGGGTCCGCTCCACGAACTCCGGATTGTCGTTCAGCCAGGTGCGGGCGCCTTCCGCCTGGTCGTCGGAGTACTCGTTGATGATCACCTCTTCGAGTGGCTCAAGCTCCTCCGCGGACAGGTTGAAGTTCTCCAGCCACCCGTTGAGCTCGGAGTAGTCGTCCGCGAAGCCCTCGCGGGCCACCGTGTGGATCTCCTCGCCCTCGCCGAACGAGCCCTCGGGGTCTTCGAGGTCCTTGAGGTCGTGGTTGACGTAGGCGATGTGCGGATGCCACAGCGTGACGAGGACCGGTTCCTCCTCGGCGATCGCGCTCTCCAGCTCGGACAGCATCGCCGGGGTGGAGGACTCGACGAGCTCGTAGTCGTTCTCCAGCCCGTAGTCGGGAATGACGTCGTTCTGGGTCCGCTGCACGAGGCCCGAGCCGGCCTCGATCCCGACGATCTCGCCGCCGAAGAGGTCGGCGTTGTCGGGGAGGTCTTCGATGGAGTCGACCTCGTCGACGTAGTCGGGCACGGTCAGGTGCAGGGTCGCGCCGTCGTACCAGGTTCCGACGTCCTCGATCTGGTCGCCGTACTCGTCCCAGTACTCCCCGTGCGTGCCAGGAAGGTAAGCGGTCATGAACACGTCGATGTCGCCCTGGGCCACACCCTGGAACATCGGTGCGACGTCGACGTCCTGGATCTCGACGTCGTAGCCCTTCTCCTCCAGGATGGTCTGCCACACGTTGGTGACGGCGATGTTCTCGTCCCATGGAACGGAGCCGATAGTGATGGGCTGTGCGGTACCCGAATCCGGCTGAGGGGCGTTGTTGTCCGGCTGCGGGGCGTTGGAGAACGTGCGTGCGACCACCGCGCCCACGCCGGCGACCAGGACGAGCGCGCCGATCGCGGCGGTGATGGCTATCGACGGAGCGCGTGGGCGCGAAGTGTTCGGGGCTGGGTCCGGCTGCGGGGTAGGGGCGGGGCTGCCCCGTTCCGGCGGCGCGGGCGTGCCCGGGACGCGGAAGCGGGACGCTGCGGGGCTGGCAGGCTCGTGGGGCGGTGGTGGCTGTGGCGGGGCCGGAGCCGGTGCGGGGGCGGTGTCGGGCGGGTCGCTAGGCGGCGGCACCATGGCCCAGTTGTGGTTGATGATGGTCGCGGCTGTGTCGGCGGCTTCGCTGTCGGGGGTGTGGCCGTAGCTGGTGGCGACCATGGGTACCAGGGTGGTGGAGCCGGGCCGGGCGGCGGGGTCTTTGGCGAGGGCGCGGGTGACGGACTCGGCCAGCTCGGTGGGGAGCCCGGTAAGGTCGGGGTGTTCGTTGAGGACCCGGTACATCAGTGTTTCGGCGGTGCCGGTGCCGAAGGGGGCCCGGCCGGTGGCGGCGTAGGCCACCAGGGCGCCCCAGGCGAAGACATCGGCTTCGGGGCCGGTGTGGCCGCGGAACCGTTCCGGGCTCATCCATCCCGGCGAGCCCACCACGCCCCCGGTGCGGGTGATCGCGGACTCGTCCACCGCCCGGGCGATGCCGAAGTCGAGCACTTTGGGGCCGTCGGCGGCCAGGATCACGTTGGCGGGTTTGAGGTCGCGGTGGACGACCCCGGCGGCGTGGATCGCGGCGATGGCCTCGGCCAGGCCCACCGCCATCCCCTGTGTTAGGCCGGGTTCCAGCGCACCGTTGTGTTTGACACGGTGGTGCAGGGTGGGGCCGGCCACGTAAGGGCTGGCGTACCACGGCTGGCCCTGGCGGGTGGTGTCGGCGGCGATGACCGGGGCGATGCAGCGCGAGCCGACCCGGCGCATCAGTTCCACCTCGCGGGCGAACCGGTCGCGGAACTCCGGGTCGTCGGCGAACTCGCCGCGGATCAGTTTCAGCGCCACCCAGCGCCCGTGGCCATCGGTGCCGCCGTAGACCACCCCCATACCGCCCGCGCCCAACCGCCCGTGGATGTCAAAGGAGCCGATACGGGTGGGGTCACTATCGGTCAGAGCAAACAGGGGCGGCCGCTGAGTGTTCACACGCGGTCCTCGTCGTGAAGGAAACGCCAACCGTGGCGGGACAAGGATGAACCTCTCCCGCGTCCGACAGCATACGCGCGCACGCGTCACACAAAACCGCCGCGACCGGTGGTGGCCGCCATCGCCGGACACCAGCCGGGGCGAGCCCCTGTCGTCCCACTTGCCAGCACCACCGCGAGCGCACGTGGATTCCTCCTGGGTGAATCCGAACAGTGAGGCGGGTAACCGTTCTCGTTGGCGGCGGCACAGCCGGAAACGCCTGGCCGACGCCGCGGAACGTGCGCACCAACGCCGCCACTGGCGGGGCTTCAGCACCGCGCTGGTATCCGCGCTAACGGAGCGCTGACCCACGCGGGTGGTGACTCCGCCGCACCCGCTACTGCTGTGCCCTACTGTCGTCCGCGCCTTCGCGGCTGGCGAGCAGTCGGCGCAGCGAGGACACGCGATCTGCGTCGAGGCGGCCCGCGGCGGTCCCGGAGTCCAGGGCACAACCGGGGACGTCCGCGGTGTGCGCGCAGCCTGGCGGGCACTCCGCCACGGCCTCGTCGAGATCGGGGAACCCCGCGACGACGTCGTCCGGGCTGATATGGGCCAGGCCGAAGCTGCGCACCCCGGGAGTGTCGATGATCCAGCCGTCCGGCAGGGTCAGCGCGACCGCGGACGCGGAGGTGTGCCGGCCGCGTCCGGTCACCGGGTTGACGTCGCCCACGGCGCGCCCGGCCTCCGGGATGAGGAGGTTGACCAGCGTGGACTTGCCGACACCCGAGGACCCCACAAGTACGCTCACGCGACCCGCCAGTTGCTCCCGCAGCGGGTCAAGGTCGCCGTCCCGGCTCGTCACGACGGACGGAAGGTCGAGGGCGGAATAGGTCTCCAGCACGTCGTCGGGTGCGGCGAGGTCGACCTTGGTCAGGCAGAGGAGCGGCCGCAGGCCGGCGTCGTACGCCGCCACCAGGCAGCGGTCGATGAAACGCGGCTGCGGGGGAGGGTCGGCCAGCGAGCTGACGATCACCAACTGGTCGGCGTTGGCGACGATGACCCGCTCCACGGGATCGGTGTCGTCGGCGGTCCGGCGGAGCACCGACCGGCGCTCCTCTACGCGCACCACCCGGGCGAGCGAATCGGGGCGCCCCGAAAGGTCGCCGACCAGGCGCACCCGGTCGCCCACGGTGATGCTGCCCCGCCCGAGCTCGCGTGCCTTCATGGCGACCACCGTGCGGTCCTCGACCAGGCAGGTGTAGCGTCCGCGGTCCACCGCGGTGACGAACCCCGGTTTGGCGTCCTCGTGCTTGGGGCGCTTGCGGGTGCGTGGCCGCGACCCGCCCCGCGCACGGACCGGGACGTCGTCCTCGTCGAGGTACCGGCGGCCCGTACTCACGCCGCGACCTCGGCCCACATATCGGGGAAATCGGGCAGGGTCTTGCTGGTGGTGGCGATGTTCTCCACCTGCACGCCGGGAACCGCGAGCCCGATCACGGCGCCGGAGGTCGCCATGCGGTGGTCGTCGTAGCTGTGGAACACGTCGCCGTGCAGGAGGCGCGGCCGGATCAGCAGGCCGTCGGGGAGCTCCTCGGCGTCGCCGCCCAGACGGTTGATCTCGTGGACCAGCGCGGCGATGCGGTCGGTCTCGTGCCGCCGCAGGTGGCCGATCCCGGTGAGGCGCGACGGTGTGCTCGCCAGGGCGGCCACGGCGGCGATCGTCGGGGTGAGCTCGCCAACGTCGCGCAGGTCGGCGGTGATCCCCGTGATGTCGCCGGTGCCGGCCATCGTCAGCCCTTCCGGTCCGGTGGATACCTTGCCGCCCATGCGGGTGAAGAGGTCGCGTAGGGCGTCGCCGGGCTGGGTCGTGTGTTCCGGCCAGTCGCGGATGGTCACCCGGCCGTCCGTGACGAGCGCCGCCGCCAGGAACGGAGCCGCGTTGGAGAGGTCGGGCTCCACGCCGATCTCGGTGGCCTTGATCGTTTCCGGCTCGACCAGCCACGTCCCGGGTGCCGACACGTCGACCCGCACCCCGACGTCGCGCAGCATCGCCACCGTCATGTCCAGGTGCGGCTGTGACGGGACCGGGGGACCGCTGTGCCGGATGTGCACACCCTGGTCGAACCGGGGCCCGTTGAGCAGTAGTGCGGAGACGAACTGGGATGAGCCGGAGGCGTCGAGGTCCACGGTGCCGCCCGGCAGGGAGCCGGTTCCGTGGATGATGAGGGGGAGCGCGCCGCGCCCGCCATCGTCGATGCTGGCGCCCAAGGCGCGCAGAGCCGAGATGAGTGTCCCGATGGGGCGTTCCCGTGCCCGCGGGTCGCCGTCGAACCGTACGGCACCGTCGGCTGTGGCGGCGAGCGGTGGGACGAACCGCATCACGGTGCCCGCGTTGCCCACCTCCAGCGTTGCCGGCCCCGTTGGCGCCGAGGGGGCGACCGACCAGTCGCGGCCCTCGTCGGCGACTCCGATGCCGAGGGAGCGCAGAGCGCCCGCCATGAGCTCGGTGTCGCGGCTGCGAAGCGGACGCCGGACAACAGCAGGTGTCTCCGAAAGCGCCGCGAGGATCAGGGCGCGGTTGGTCATGGACTTGGAGCCGGGCAGGCTCACCGTGGCGTCCACGGGCCCCTGTGCGAGTGGCGCGGGCCAGGCCGGTGCGGAATCGGGCATACTCCAAAGGCTATCGGGAAGCGCGCGGTCAGCTTTGCCGGAAGCAGGCGCGATGCGCGAGGCTGGAAGCCCCGTCGGCAACGCTGGCGGGCAGAAACCGGGGACGAAACGGGGCGTTGTGACTGACAAGACCCACCACTACGAGGTGCGCACCCGCTGGACTGGTGAAACCGGGGCGGGCACGGCGACGTACCGCGGGTTCGAGCGCGCGCACGACATCGAGGCCGACGGAAGGCCCGCGCTGCAGGGCTCGGCCGACTCCGCCTTCCGCGGCGACCCCGGCCGCTGGAACCCCGAACTGTTCCTGGTCGCCGCGCTCAGCGAGTGCCACATGCTGTCGTACCTGGCGCTCGCCCCGGCGGCCGGTGTCAACGTGCTGGGCTATACCGACACGGCGAGCGGGAGCATGGTGACGCACGCCACCGCCTCGGGCGAGTTCACCGAGGTCGTCCTGCGGCCGCACGTGACAGTGGCCGAGGAGGCGATGGCCGGTGCCGCAGCGGAGCTGCACAAGAAGGCCAACGAGAAGTGCTTCATCGCCCGCTCGGTGAACTTCCCGGTCCGCCACGAGCCAACGATCACGGTCGCGGACAGCGACTGACCAGCGGCGGGGGATCAGGCCCCGGGAAAAGCCGCGCCGCCACCGATGAGTTCCTCCGTGCTTCGGGGTCTACACCGACGACTGGACTCGGGGCCGCTACACATGGAGGAACTATGGCACCGGAACAGGGGTCCGAACAGGCAGTGCGCAACCAGGCCGCGGCCAACGCTCCCGGGCGCGGGATGGCGGTCGCGCTGTGGGTGCTGCAGGCGGTGCTCGCGCTTTTCCTCGCCTTCGCCAGTGCGCTGCCCAAGCTCATCGCGCACCCGTCGGCGACCGAAACTTTTGACCGGATCGGCTACGGGGACTGGTTCATGTACCTCATCGGCGTCCTGGAGCTCGCCGGTGCCATCGGGCTGCTGGTCCCGTTGCTGTCCGGAATAGCCGCTACCGCCCTCAGCGGCCTCATGGTCGGCGCGTTCGTTTACCAGGTGACCGTGTTCGAGGGCGAGTTCTGGTTCACCCCGGTCATCCTGCTGGTTCTGTTCGCCCTCATCGCCTGGGGACGCCGGGACCGTACGGCGCGGCTGCTCACCCTGCTCGCCGGGCGCACGTGAGCTCAGCGCCGTACGGCGCACTCTGGACCAGCGTCTGCGCTGGTCGCCCCGCGGGCAGGACGCGGCCGGTGCCCGCCGGGCCCTCTTTGGCGGCCGGTGGTTTGCTGCGGTGGGATAATGGGGCAATGTGTGGTCGTTACGCGCAGGCGCGCAGCCGGCATGATCTGCAGTTGGCGTTCGACTTCCCGGAGACCGGCGAGTCGGACGGGGGCGACCCTCGGACGTGGCCTCCGCTGGAGGAGTTGGCGCCCGACTACAACGTCGCCCCGGGGAAGTCGGTCTACGCCGTGCTCGGCACGCCGCCCGGCGAGGCGGAGCAGGGCGGGCGTCCGGCCGGGCCGCAGTCCCTGCGCACCCTGCGCTGGGGGCTGGTGCCCTTCTGGGCCAAGGAACGCAACATCGGCTACAAGATGATCAACGCGCGAAGCGAGACCGTCGCCGAGAAACCGGCCTTCCGCAAGGCGTTCGCCCGGCGCCGCTGCCTGCTTCCGGCCGACGCCTACTACGAGTGGCAGCTCCTGCCCGAGGACGCACCGGGGACGGCCGAGCCCGGAACCTCGCCCACCACGGATCCGGGGCATAAGCGCCGCAAGTCCCGGGCGCGCAAGCGCCCCTTCGCGATCCGTTACGCCGACGGCTCCCCGCTCGCTCTCGCGGGCCTCTTCGAACGGTGGCGCGACCCCGAGCTTCCCGAGGAGGACCCCGCCGCCTGGCTGTGGACCTGTGCCGTTGTCACTACGGAGGCCGCGCCGGAACTGAGCCACATCCACGACCGGATGCCGATCGCCGTCCCGCGCCAGGGGTGGGACACCTGGCTCGACCCCACCGCCGAACTGTCCGTACTGCGGGAGGTCATGGCCGCCACGCCGGTGCACGACTTCGCGGTGCACCAGGTCAGCGACGCGGTCAGCCGCACTCGCAACAACGGTCCCGAGCTGCTGGAGCCGGTTGACGACGCGCCGGACCCGGGCAGTGGTGCGCTTTTCTAAGCCGGGACGGGCTGGATCGTTCCGGACCCGCGCGGGTAAAGTGGCCCCGATCATATGGTCGCCGGCGTCCACATGACGGGCGCCACACGCCGTGACGACGGCGTGGACACACGTGAAAATCCGCGGGAGCTCGCGCCATGGCGGGCTGAGAGGGTGGCTGTCCCCACGAGGACCGGCGTCACCGACCGCAGAACCTGTTCGGGTAATTCCGGCGTAGGGAGGCATGCCTTGACGGCGCTTGACGACCGTAGTGTCCAACCCACCGTGACCTCCGGCCCCATCGTGGGCTCGGAGAAGGTCTACCACGAGATCGAGGACCCGGGGTCCGGAGATACGCTCCGCATCCCGCACCGGCGGGTTGGGCTCAGCAATGGCAGCCACATCGACCTGTACGACACCTCTGGCCCGTACACCGACTCCTCCGTGCCCATTGACGTGCACGCGGGGCTGTCGCGCTCGCGGGAGGACTGGATCAACGGCCGCGAGCCCATCAAGGGCGCGGTCACCCAACTGGCCTATGCCAAGGCCGGCGTCATCACCCCCGAGATGCGGTTCATCGCCGCCCGCGAGGGCATGGACCCCGAGTTCGTGCGCTCCGAGGTCGCCATCGGCCGGGCGGTCATCCCGGTCAACCGGCAACATCCCGAGTCCGAACCGATGATCATCGGCAAGAACTTCCTGGTGAAGGTGAACGCCAACATCGGCAACTCCGCGGTCACCTCCTCGGTCGAGGAGGAGGTGGAGAAGATGGTGTGGGCAAGCCGGTGGGGTGCCGACACGCTCATGGACCTCTCCACCGGCAAGCGCATCCACGAGACCCGCGAGTGGATCATGCGGA
This sequence comes from Lipingzhangella halophila, assembly GCF_014203805.1. GTDB lineage: Bacteria > Actinomycetota > Actinomycetes > Streptosporangiales > Streptosporangiaceae > Lipingzhangella > Lipingzhangella halophila. The sequence goes on from NZ_JACHJT010000001.1 coordinate 798,348, forward strand.
ACTCGCCGGTGCCGGTGGGAACTGTCCCGATCTACCAGGCGCTGGAGAAGGTCGACGGCGACCCCGCCGAGCTGACCTGGGAGATCTACCGCGACACCGTAATCGAGCAGGCGGAGCAGGGCGTTGACTACATGACGGTGCACGCAGGTGTGCTGCTCCGCTATGTCCCGCTCACCGCGCAGCGCGTCACCGGCATCGTCTCGCGCGGGGGCTCGATCATGGCGGCCTGGTGCCTGGCCCACCACACGGAGAGCTTCCTCTACACGCACTTCGAGGAGCTCTGCGAGATCCTGCGCGCGTACGACATCACGTTCTCGCTGGGGGACGGGCTACGGCCGGGGTCCATCGCCGACGCCAACGACGAGGCGCAGTTCGCCGAGCTGCGCACTCTCGGCGAACTGACGCACATCGCACGGTCCCGCGACGTCCAGGTGATGATCGAGGGACCCGGACACGTGCCGATGCACAAGATCGCCGAGAACGTCCGGTTGGAGGAGGAGCTGTGCGGGGAGGCCCCGTTCTACACCCTGGGGCCGCTGGCGACCGACGTCGCGCCCGGCTACGACCACATCACCTCCGCCATCGGGGCGGCGCAGATCGGCTGGCACGGTACCGCGATGCTGTGCTACGTGACTCCGAAGGAGCATCTGGGACTGCCCAACCGCAATGACGTCAAGACCGGCGTCATTACCTACAAGATCGCCGCGCACTCCGCCGACCTCGCCAAGGGGCACCCGCGGGCCCAGGAGTGGGACGACACCCTCTCCCAGGCGCGGTTCGACTTCCGCTGGCAGGACCAGTTCCACCTGGCGCTGGATCCGGAGACGGCCCAGGCGTTCCACGACGAGACGCTTCCGGCCGAGCCGGCCAAGACGGCGCACTTCTGCTCGATGTGCGGGCCCAAGTTCTGCTCGATGAAGATCACGCAGGACGTCCGCAAGTACGCCGAGGAGCATGGCCTCTCGACGGTCGCGGCGATCGAGAAGGGTATGCAGGACAAGTCCGAGGAGTTCGCGGAGCACGGCAAGCGGGTCTACCTGCCGGTAGCGGAGTAGCACCCCGGGTTGCTGTGGTGGTCCCGGCGGCCGGCCGCCGGGACCACCAGCACAGCCAGCACTGTCACGCGTTGGGCTTGCGGGCGCTCGCGAGGAGGTGCACTCCCACGTAGTCGTCGGAGTCGGCGGCCTTGAGCTCCATCTCGACGAGCCGGTTCAGCGCCCGTTGGTCGCCGTGGGCCATCATGGTCTCCACCGTGGACGCTGACAGCACGGTCCGGGGCTTGGTCCACTCGGTCTCCAGGCCGACCTCGCTCAGCAGTTCGGTCAGCTGGTCGCCGGTGAAGCAGCGTGTGATGGAGCCGTCGGGCCACGGGACCAGCAGCACGTCGGCGCTGCGGGCGTGGCTCAGCTCGGGCCAGCAGTCCTGCTCCGCGAGCAACGCCATGCCCAGGACGACGGAGTCGACGCACAGCAGCGCGCGCCCGCCCGGCCGCAGCACGCGGGTGATCTCGGTCAGCGACGCCTCGGTCGCGAGATGCCGGGACAGCACACGGTTGTCGGCGATGACGCCGTCGAAAACCCCGGAGGCGAAGTTCGGCAGCAGCATGGGCTCGCCGACCACCTGCCGGAGCCGCCCTGGCGTCGACTGGCGCGGCGGCTGCGCGTTCTGGTTGATCAACGTGAGCGGGCGCCGGCGCGCCACCTCCGGCGACGGCAGCAGCATGACGACGTCATGGCCGGCGGCCGTCGCTTGCTGGGCTCCCCGGAAGTCCGGGCCCGAAAGGTCCAGGATGCGTCCCGGGGCCCGAGGGAGCCAGCGGGCGAGCTGAGCCCCGGCGACAGCCCAGTAGAACCGCCAGTACGCCGACAGCGAGTCAGTGGTGGCGAAGTGGGCTGCGGGTGAACGATCGGGTCGCGAGGGCACACCTGTTTCCGGAGATGCCGCGGGTGCTGGCGTGTGGGCCGCGGAGTCGGAGGACGGTCGCACACTCGCTCCTCTCCACGCCTTTTCGACAGAGTCCTACCCGTACTCTTGCATGCCTCACCCGCGTGTTCGGCCCGAAACGCGAGTTCGGTAGGTATGCCGGCCTGTGCCCCGGAATCAGCGGCGCCGGGTCGTTGTTGAGACGAAGCATCACGGCCCATCAGCCGCGTGCCGCGGAGTCCCGGACCGTTTGGTGACATCAGCGACATGGACGGGGCTGTTCAGGGCGCATGGCAAGGGAGGTTAAGGCGGGATCTATGGCGGCTGCCACGAACTGTATGGAAGAAGCGCGCCCGGATGCGCGCTCCCCCGGCGTGGAGGTGCGGCTTACGCCGTCCACAACGTATCGTGAGTCTACGGTTGCTCCAACCAGTACAAGGAGGCCGGAGGGCTTGGATCAGCGCCAGGAGACAGTCGACGAGCGCGGGGCTCGGTTCGAACGGGACGTTTTGCCGTACTTGGACCAGCTCTACTCGGCGGCTCTGCGTATGACGCGGAACGCGTCCGACGCCGAGGATCTCGTCCAGGAGACGTTCGCGAAGGCGTTCGGCTCGTTCCACCAGTTCAAGGAGGGGACCAACCTCAAGGCGTGGCTCTACCGGATTCTCACGAACACGTTCATCAACTCCTACCGCAAGAAGCAGCGGGAGCCGAAGCAGGCGGGCACCGAGGACGTTGAGGACTGGCAGCTCGCTCAGGCGGCGGCGCACTCGTCCACCGGGTTGAAGTCCGCCGAGGCCGAGGCGCTCGAACACCTGCCCGACACCGATGTCAAGCGGGCCCTCCAGGAGTTGCCCGAGGACTTCCGGATCGCCGTCTATCTCGCCGATGTCGAAGGCTTCGCCTACAAGGAAGTCGCCGAGATCATGGACACTCCGATCGGGACCGTGATGTCGCGGTTGCACCGCGGCAGACGCCAACTGCGCTCGTTGCTAGAGGAGTACGCGGTCGATCGCGGAATCCTGCAGGAGACCGAGCGCGACTCCGTGGCAGCATCTCAGAGTGGGGCGAGTCGGAGGGACCAGCGATGAGCTGTGGAGGACCGCACGCTACGCCCTGTAGCGAGGTACTTGCGAAGGTCTACACCTACATCGATGGCGAGCTCGAAGAGGCCAACTGCGAGGAGATCCGGCAGCATCTCGACGAGTGTGCGCCGTGCCTGGAGGAGTATGGCCTCGAAGAGGTCATCAAGAAGCTCGTGGCCAAGCACTGCGGACGCGACACGGTTCCCGGCGGCCTGCGCAGTAAGGTGTTGAGCCGGATCGACGCGGCCAGATCCGATATGCAGGTACGCGAGGCGAACACCGAGTAGCGAACACCCTACAACGGAGCTATTCGGACAGAATGGACAATGGTGGTGGTCGAGACATCGACCACCACCATTATTGTATCCGGGCGTAGTTCGGATTTTGTCGGCAATTTGTCTTTGTCCTTCTCTGGTTTTTGGACAGAGGGGGCGCGGGCGGTCCCGCTGCCGGGGTGCGACACGCCGGTGCGAACATATCGATTCGGGGTCGCGCCGCGGCGGGGCGAGTGGACCCGATATATCTCGCTGCCGTTAATGATGATTACTTAGCGTGACTTTAGTGCGCCTGTCCTACTCGGATTCTTCCCGGGGTTTTCCGCTGCAGAGGGTCTATGGCGAGCGTAAACGTTTTCGTATTGGCTGCATAGAGTTACGCTCCGAACTTCGAATTGGATTCGTATTTCCGTAGTCTGAAAGTGCTACGAAGATTGCTTTCTTACGTTTGTCTCACGGTTCGGGGCGAATGAATCGGTCGGCTCACGCGCGCCGTTAAACTGGCCACCAATCCCACCTCAGGGGGCAATTCGCGCTGGCTCGGGGCTGCACGGGCGTCGGCGCACGAGCGGGAGAGGGGGCGGAATGCCATGAGCACGCTGCTGGTGAAACTCGCGTACCTGGCAATCGAATCCGCATGGCTCGTGACGACGGTCGGCGGGTGGTCATGGTGGTAGAACGGAACAGGTGAAACCATGACAGCTCGGTCGGCAATGCGGCGGGAGGTACCGGGAATTGCGTTCGCTTCCTCTGGCAGCCCGTTTGTATGTCGGCCTCGTCGCGTCGACGGCGATCACGGTCGTCGTGCTCGGCCGCTACGACGGGATCGATCTCGCGACGCTGATCCTTGTTGCGATCCTGTTCGTGATCGCCGAATCCATCAGCACGATGGTCGACAGCGGAAGAGCCGGTATCTCGCCGAGCTCGTCGGCCTCCCTGGCGGCTGTCGTGCTGGTCGGGCCGGTCGGCGCGGCCGTGGTCGGTTTCGCGTCGTGCCTGATCCTCCGGCGCCAGAGCATCATCAAGCGCGTGTTCAACGCCGCCCAGTTCGCCCTCGCCGGCTACGCCGCTGGCCGGGTGTTCCAGGTGCTGGGCGGCGGAATCGGGATCCCCGAACGCGGTGACTTCCCGTGGGTCGTGCTGCCGTTCACCGCGGCGATCCTGGCGCACACGATCGTCAACGGCGCACTCGTCGCCGGGCTCATGTGGTTCCTGGGCGTGGTGCGCATCCAGCGACCGCACCGGATCCGGTGGCGTCCGCTGGCCACCCTGGAGCTCTCCTCGGTCGGCTACGGGATGCTGGGCCTGTTCATCGCCGCGATCTGGGGGGTCGTCGGACCGTTCGCCGTGTTCCTGGTGCTGCTCCCGCTGTTCATCGCGCGCTGGACCTTCGACCAGTACGTCGCCGAGCAGCGCGCGCACGAGGCGACCCTGGCCACGCTCTGCCAGGCGGTCGAGACGAAGGACTACTACACCCGCGGCCACTGCACGCGGGTCTCCAAGGCGTCCGCGCTCATCGCGGAGGAGTTGGGCATGCACGCCGAGCGGGTACACACCATCCGGTACGCGGGCATGCTGCACGATGTCGGCAAGCTCGGAGTTCCGACCAAGGTGCTGCAGAAGTCCGGCCGCCTCACCGAGGAGGAGTTCGCGGCGATCCAGTTACACCCCATGCGCGGCTACGAGATCGTCCGCGAGATCGGCTTCCTTGACGAGGCGCTCGCCGGGATCATGCACCACCATGAGCGTATGGACGGCGGCGGTTACCCCATGGGTCTCGTCGGCAAGGACATCCCGGAGTTCGCCCGCATCATCTCGGTGGCGGACGCCTTCGACTGCATGACGTCCACACGCTCCTACCGCCAGGCCCGGTCCGTCGCGGAGGCCATCGCCGAGCTGCGCCGCTGTGCCGGGACCCAGTTCGACCCGGTCATGGTGGATGCTCTGATCAGCGCGATCGAACGGCACGGCTGGGACACCCCGGGCGTCGTTGAGCCGCCCGACGACGATGTCGCCGAAGTCGCCCAGCAGGACCACGACGACCCCAGTGTCCCGCTGCGTCTGGCGGGGGAGGGTGAACGGTGATTACGACACTGGGGAGCCCTCTCAAGGAGGATCCGAAGCGGCCCGCGCAGGCGAAGAGCCGCATCGACCCGGCGCGGTCGTTCGTGATCGTCGCCGCGGTGACGTGCGGCGGTGGCTCACTGCTGTGGACGCTGTTCACCGGGTTCGTGGAACCGGACGCCGCGCTCGCGTTCGGCGTGCTCATCGCCGTGGGCGAGCTCGCCCGTATCACCCTGCCGGGCAACCGCGAGGTCGCGCCGATCGCGTCGGCCGGCGCCATCGGGTACACGTTCCTGCTCGATGTCGGCGGCGAACCGGTGCACCATTCCGCCTGGCAGGTCATAGCCGTGGTCGCGGTCGGTATCGCCCTGGGCGAGCTGCCGCACATCGCCGTGGGGCGCGGTCCCCGCTGGAGCGACCTCGCGCGCCGCGGCCTGGTCATCGTGCTGGTCGCGCTGGCCTTCCGGCCCGTCGCGGCACGGGTGTCCCCCGACTCCCAGCACTGGTGGATCGGGTTGTGCGTGATGGCCAGCCTGGTCATGCTGGCATGGCTGGTCGACTCGGTGCTCGCCGCCGCGATCCGCGCCGAGCGGCTCCGCACCCGGCTGAGCGTGGCGATCCGCGACGAGTCGCGGGCCCAGTTCGCGCTCGGCATGGCCATCGGTTCCTCGGGCATCCTGATCGCCCTGGCCAGCACCGTGACCGGACTCGCCGGGCTGCTGGTGTTCACCGCGCCGCTGCTGGTCACCCAGGTCGCCTTCCGCCGGTACGCCGAGATCCGGCTCACCTACCTGCAGACTGTGCGGTCGCTTTCGCGGGTCACCGAGGTCGGCGGATACGTCGAGACGGGCCACTCCCGGCGGGTGAGCCATTTGGCCCAGGCGGTCGGGTGTGAGATGGGCATGCGCGAGTCGGAGCTGCTCGCTCTGGAGTACGCCTCGCTGATGCACGACATTGGGCAACTCTCGCTGCGCTCGCCGATCGCCAGCGGCGCGACGGTGCTCGCCTCGCCGCGCGAGCAGCGCCGGATCGCCGAGCTCGGCTCGGCGGTCATCCGGGAGACCGGGGTGCTGGACTCCGTCGCCGAACTGGTCCGACGCCAGTGCGAGTCGTGGCAAGGCGACGGCGACGACGGCCGCCCGCCCCTCGGCAGCCGGATCATCAAGGTGGCCAACGCCTTTGACGACCTCGTAGGCGCGTCCACCAACCCGGACCGGATCGAGGCGGTACTGCAGCGCCTGCGCATGGACACCGGCCACGAGTACGACCCCACCGTCGTCGACGCGATGGCCCGGGTCCTCGACCGGCCGGCCGCCCGGTGGTGACCCCGGGCGGTTCAGCGGGAAGGTGCCATAGGAGCGGCGGTGTCCCGGCGCTGATCTGGTTGAGCAGGGAGAAAGGGGGCGAGATGGCGGAGATCCGCGCGGAGAATGCCGCGAACGTCTTCAAGGTGACGGTGGCCCCTGGCGACGAGCTCGACGAGGGCGACCCCGTGGTGATCCTGGAGTTCGCGAAGATGGAGATCCCGGTGGTGCTGGAGGACCCCGGCACGGTCGTCAGCGTCGACGTCGCCGAAGGCGACGTCGTGCAGGAGGGCGACCTCCTCGCAACCGTGGAGTGACCCGCTCGCCGAGGCTGCGGAGATCGGGCCTTCGCGTCGCGCTCGGATTCCGGTTCTTGGAGCCCGGGCGCTGAGGCTTCTTGAGGATTCCGTTCCTTCGGGCGCCTCGGATCGGCCGGGTGGGCAACAACCGGTGCTGTGGGCGGGTGGTGGAGCGTCCAACGAGGGCAGCGAAGGCAGCGGGTGGGCCGCCCCGACGATCGCTGTCGGTGCCCGGTGGAGCCGCACGCAACGAGAGCCCCGCCCGGGCGATCCGGTTCCTTCGCCGGCCTCGTTGGACGCCGCACCATGCGTCTACCGCATCGGTGCTTATCCGCCGCGGCTCAGACGCCCATTGTCTTTCGGGGGTAGACGTTCTCCGGGTCGGTGGCCACGTTCACCAGGTACGGCACACCCGAGTTGAACGCGCGGCGCAGGGCGGGTCCGATCTCCGCGGGGTCGGTGACCAGCTCGCCGCCCCCGCCGAGCGCCCGGACGACCTCGTCGTAGCGGGTCTGCGGGGCGAGCTCGGCGGCGACGTCGTAGCCGTAGATCATCTGCATCGGCGCCTTCTCCAGGCCCCAGATGCCGTTGTTCCCGCACACCATGACCACGGGCAGCTCGTGCCGGACCAGGGTGTCGACGTCCATGAGGGAGAACCCGGCGGCGCCGTCGCCCATCAGCGTCACCACCTGCGCTGAAGGGCGTGCCAGCCGCGCAGCGATGGAGTAGCCCATGCCCGTTCCCAGGCATCCGAACGGGCCCGGGTCGAGCCAGGTACCGGGTTGGCGCGGCTCGACGTACTTTCCGGCGTAGGAGACGAAGTCGCCGCCGTCGCCGATCACCACCGCGTCATCGTCCAGCACCCGGTTGAGCTCGCCGTAGATGCGGGCGGGATGGATCGGGGAGGCATCGCTGACCAGCGCGTCGGAGTCGGCCTCGCTCGCCTCTGCGGAGGCCGCGGCGAGGCGGTCGCGCCACTCCGGGAGCCGGTTGCCGGGCCGGGCCGCGTCGCCGATCGCCCGCAGGATCGCCGAGAGGTCGCCCGATGCTGAGCCGGCCAGCGTCAGGTGCTCGGCGATCTGCCCGGGGGAGTCGGCGACGTGCGCCACCTTCGCGAGCGGGGCGCCGTCCTTGCCGCCGAAGAGGCCGTGTCCCAGGCGGAAGTCCAGCGGTGCGCCGACCACCACGACCAGGTCGGCCTGGCCGAGCGCCACTCCCCGCGCGCGGGTGGCCAGCAGCGGGTGGCGCGCCGGCAGTACGCCGCGCCCCTGCCCGTTGGTGATGACGGGGATGCCGAGCTCCTCGGCCGTCTCGCGGGCGGTGTGTTCGGCGTTGTCGAGCCAGACATCGGAGCCGTAGACGAGGACGGGGCGCTCCGCTTCGCTGATCAGCTTGGCGATTTCGCCGACCCGGTCCGGGTCGGCGGCCCGGTCCGGGTCGGCGGTGCCCCCGTCTCCGGGGAGGTCGGCCTCGGCCTGGTCGTAGAGCCGGTCCATCGGCACGTCCACGAAGACGGGGCCGCGGTGCGCGGTGTTGGCCAGGGCGAAGGCATCGTCCAGGGACGCGCTGATCTCACCGGTGCCGTGCACGGTCTGGGCGCGCTTGGTGATCGTGTCCAGCAGCGGCGGCTGGTCGAGCTCCTGGAGCAGTCCCTGGCCCCAGCGGCCGTCCGGGGCGCGGCCGCCGATGAGGAGCATGGGGGAGCCGTTGAAATGTGCCGTGGCGACCCCACTGACGGCGTTGGTCACACCGGGGCCGGCGGTGACCACGGCCAGGCCCGCGCGCCGGGTGAGCTTGCCCATCGCCTCGGCGCCGAACACGGCGGTCTGCTCGTGCCGGACGTCGAGCAGCCGCATGTCCGCGCCGGGCTGTACCGCGGCGTCGTAGAGCGGGAACACATGCCCCCCGCTCAGGGTGAACATGGTGTCGACGCCGTGCTGCCGGGCCGCCGCGACCGCGTGCGAGCCGCCGTGGCCGGTGATCTGGCCGGTGAGCCGGGACGAGGACGGGGCCATAGCACTCTCCTTCTTGCGCGCCTTCCGGACTCCCATAACTTACCAGTGAGTAATTTCATGGGTGATCCACTCCACACCCAGCCCCTCGGGTCCAGGGGACAACGAAACGAAGCACGGGACGCGCCCCGCCGCGTACGGGCCTTCGCTCGGGTCCGGCGGCCGGACCGCCTCACTCCTCGGCCGGAGGGCGCAGCCGGGTTACGAACTTGTACCGGTCGCCGCGGTAGAGCGAGCGCACCCACTCGACCGGATGTCCCTCGGCGTCGAAGCTGTGCTGGCAGTGCAGCACCAGCGGCAGGCCGACGTCCACCGCGAGCAGCCGGGCCTCGTTCGGGGTGGCCAGCACGGTCTCGATCGACGCCTCGGCCTCGGCCAGCCGCACGTCGTAGGCCCGGGCGAGCGCCTCGTACAGGGACGCGTACCGTTCAAGCTGGCGGCGCAGCCCCGGGAACCTGCGCGCCGCCAGATGGGCGGTCTCGACCGCCATCGCCTCGCCGTTGGCCAGCCGCAGCCGCTCGATGCGCAGCACCCGGCCGCCCGACCGGATCGCCAGCAACTCGGCGAGCTGGTCGTCGGCGTTGATGTAGCTCACGTCCAGGATCCGGGTCGCCGGGTGCAGCCCGTGCGACCGCATCTCCTGGGTGTAGCTGGTGAGTTGCAGGACCTGCGCGACCTTCGGCTTGGCGACGAAGGTGCCCTTGCCCTGGATGCGGAGCAGCCGGCCCTCGACGACCATCTCGGTGAGAGCCTGGCGGACGGTCGTCCGCGAGGTACCGAACTCGGCCGCGAGCGCCCGTTCCGGGGGCACCGGGCTGCCCGCGGGCATGGCCTCGATCAGGTCCAGAAGCTGCTTTTTGACCTGGTAGTACTTGGGGACCCGAGGGGATTCCTCGATCGCTTGCTGGCTCGTCACGTCGGCTTCCTCCACCACATTCCACCCCGTTCGGCGCCCGTCGCGGTCTCGCCGGGTCCGGCCGGGCCCGGCAACCAAAGATCCGCACCGGCCGCTATTGGTGTGGACCACTGGTCGAGCCCGTCTCTTGAGTATGCCCCTACTCATGGGATGATCTGTGAGTGCCTCACCTCAGCGATCTGATCCGGCGGTACACGGCGCTCAGGACCGGTGACCTCGAATGGTTCCACTCGCTGGTCTCCGACTGGCAGTTACTCGCCGACCTGTCCTTCGCCGACCTCGTGCTCTGGGTCCGGTTGCGCGACGACAGCGGATGGGTCGCGGTTTCGCAAATGCGCCCGACCACCGGCCCCACCGCGTTCCAGGACGACCTGGTCGAGAGCATTCTGCGAGACGGGCCCGGTAATGCGGCGGACGCCGAGAGCACGGCACGCGCGCGCGAGAAGCGCGTGCTGATCGACCGTGCGTGGAGCGAGGGCCGGATCTGCCGCGAGGGCGACCCCGACTGGTCCGGGGGAGTGCCGGTACGCGAGGAGACGATCCCGGTACGGCGTGAGGATCGGTTAATCGGTGTGATCCAGCGGAGCACCAATCTCAGCGCGGCGCGCACGCCCAGCCGGTTGGAGCTGACCTACCTGCAGAGCGCCAGCGACCTGGCGCAGATGATCGCCGAGGGCGAGTTCCCGTTCAATGACCAGGGTCCGCTGATGGTGCGCTCCCCACGCGTGGGTGATGGTCTGCTCCGTCTCGACCAGGACGGCGAGGTGGTCTATGCCAGCCCCAACGCGCTCTCGGCATACCGCCGCCTTGGCCTGACGGCGGACCTGGTGGGAACCCGGCTGGACCGGACCACGCTGCATCTGGCGGCCGCGGGAGACGCCCGCGACGAGTCGCTCACCTGGACCGCCGGCGGCCGGGCCCCGCAGGAGTCCGAGGTCGAGGCGCGCGGATCCACTGTGCAGCTCCGCTCGATTCCACTGGTCAACGAGGGGGTGCGGATCGGCGCGCTGGTCATGGTGCGCGATGTTACCGAGCTGCGCCGGCGCGAGCGCGAGCTGATGACCAAGGACGCGACGATCCGCGAGATCCACCACCGGGTCAAGAACAACCTGCAGACGGTCGCGGCGCTGCTGCGCCTGCAGTCGAGGCGGCTACAGAACCCCGAGGGCAGGACGGCGCTGGAGGAGGCGGTGCGCCGGGTCGGATCGATCGCGATCGTGCACGAGATGCTCTCGCACACCCCCGACGAGGTCGTGGACTTCGACGACATCGCCGACCGGGTGATCGAGATGGCCGCCGAGGTCTCCTCGACCGGCGCGCCGGTCGAGCCGCGGCGCGTGGGCCAGTTCGGACTGCTGTCGGCGCTGGTCGCGACGCCGCTGTCGATGGTGCTGGCGGAGCTGGTGCAGAACGCGATCGAGCACGGCCTCGGCTACGGGCCGGGGCGGATCGAGGTGCGTGTCCAGCGCGAGGACGACCACTCCGGCGAAGAGGGGGTCGAAGGCCGGCTGTGGATCGAGGTGAGCGATAATGGTGGCGGATTGCCGGCGGAGTTCGACATCGACGGCACAACGAGCCTGGGGCTGCAGATTGTCCGTACGTTGATCGTCGGGGAACTCGCCGGGAAGCTGGAGATCACGCCACAGGAGACCGGTGGAACCAAGGTCTCGATCGAACTACCGGTCGACCGCGGGGTCGAGACCATCGGGTGAGAGACGGCAGCGGGCTTCCCGCGGCCCGGGCGCCATCGCGCGAGGCGGGCGCCCGGACACGGCCGCTGGAAGACAGTAGACGACGGTGAAACGGGGCAGAGGTGTCAGACGGCGGTCCGCAGCATCGGGCGAGCGACACGGCGCCGCTTGAGCGCGCGGCGCTCGTCCTCGCTCATGCCGCCCCACACTCCGCTGTCCTGGCCGGACTCAAGCGCCCACTGCAGGCAGGAGTTGGTCACGGGACAACTCCGGCAGACGTCTTTAGCTTCTTCGATCTGGATCAGCGCCGGGCCGGAGTTCCCGATGGGGAAGAACAGCTCGGGGTCTTCGTCACGGCAGGCGGCGTGGTAGCGCCAGTCCATGCGGTCCACTCCTCACGTGAGGTGTTCAGGGGCGTGCCCTTGTGAACGAATTCACGAAGTTGACGATGGTCCAGGGCAACGGCATTGTAGTCCCCGTTCCGCGCCGCCGGCCGGGTGCTGCGGTGCCGGTTGAGATCCGGGTCTGCTGGCGCTAGGTCTTCAGCGCCGGGATCTGTCCGTCGATCGTCGGACTCATCCGTTTTACCCGTCCGTAACGTGCGGCGACACTTTTGACTGTGGCAGGATCGCTCGACGGGCGCAAGGGTGAGGGTTGCCTATCTGCTGCGCAGTGGTGTCGTGTGCATCACATGCCGCCTGAGCTGGGCATTTGTCCTGACTTAGCCGATAATTCGTAATGCTTTCGGAATCGAGTGGAAATTGACTCGTTCTCGATGTCCGAGGTATTCGCCGTCGATCTGAAACGCGCGCGGATGGTCCGAGTGGATCGTCATGGATTCCTGATCGTGCCAGCTCACGTACCCGCGGCCGCGCGGCGGGATCCCGCGTGGGGAGAGCATCCGCAGCACCAGCCGTGCTGTTGTGGTCGGCCGGAGCTGGGTCAGAGCGAACCCGTCGAGGCCGAGCCGGAAGTCGGAGCGCGGGGTCGGCTGGACCGGAACCGACCCGGCGTAGGTCCACGGCGTGGTGTTGGTGACCAGCGCCAGATACAGGTCGCGCACCGGCGAGTGCCCGGGCACCTCGACACGTAGTGAGGAATCGCGGACATCGCCCCGCAGGAACAGTTTCGCCGCCATGGCCGCGTACAGGGTGGGCGAGGCGCGGCGGCCGTTCTGGCGGACCCGCTCCACCTCGTGGACCACAGCGGCGTCCCAGCCGAAGCCCGCGCAGAACGTGAAGTACCGGTCATCCTGGTCGCTGCTGATCCGGCCGAGCCCGATCGTGCGCTGCCGGCCTTCGCGGAGCGCCTCCAGCACGGCGCCCGCGGCCTCGACAGGGTCACCGGGCAGTCCGAGCGCTCGGATGAAGACGTTCGCGCTCCCGCCCGGAAGTGCCGCGAAGGCGGGCCGGGACAACCCGGCCGGGGTGGCGAGCAGTCCGTTGACCACCTCGTTCACCGTGCCGTCGCCGCCAAGGCTGATGACCAGCTCGTACCCCGCTGAGGCAGCGTCAGCGGCCAGTTCGAGCGCGTGGCAGCGGTACTCGGTGTGTGCGACGTCCAACTCAACATTGCGCGCGATGGCCCCCGTGATCACGTGCCGCGCCCGGGGCGTGGTACTGGTCGCTTGGGGGTTGACGATGAAGAGGGCTCGCACTCGCGCCATTGTAATGATGGTTCTACGTGGGTGGCCCGCGGAAACGGCGAGTACACGCCGACGATACGCTCAAGATGTGTCCACGCGCCCAATCACCATCGTTCTGGCGGCCGCGGTGGAAGCCGTGGTCGCTCTGGCCCTCGTCGCCGGAGGGCTCTACGTCCTGTCCAACACGTTGCTGGGCAACGCCGCCGACGCCTCCGCCGCGATCCCGCTGGCGGTCCTGGCGTTCGGCGCGGCGGGCGCCGCGGGCTACGTCGCGTGGGGACTCTTCGCGCTGCGGGAATGGGCGCGCACACCCGTGCTGTTGACCCAGATCTTCGTGCTGGTCATCGCCTACTACATGGGGACCAGCGAGCAGTACGCCATCGCCGCGGCGCTCGCGGTGGCCGCGGTGGCCGGCGCCGCGTGCGTGCTGGCGCCGTCGACGAGCGCCACCCTGTTTCCCGACGAACCCGGGAGCCGGGGCCGGTCGAACCCGTGAGTTCTCCGGCCCGCTCTACTGGTCGTGGGCGTCCCTGTTCGGCGCTACTCGTCGGTGGTGAGTGCCTGGCGCAGTTGTGCCAGCGTTCGGGCGAGCAGCCGCGAGACATGCATTTGCGAGATCCCCAGCTCCTGGGCGATCTGCGACTGCGTCATGTTGCCGAAGAACCGGAGTAGCAGGATCCGTTTCTCCCGCGGTGGAAGCTGTTCCAGCAGTGGCTTGAGCGACTCGCGGTACTCGACGCCTTCGAGCGAGTCGTCCACGATGCCGAGCGAGTCGGCGACCGCCGGGGCGTCCTCGTCCCCGCTGTCGGGCGCGTCGAGCGACACCGTGGAGTAGGCGTTCGCTGACTCCAGGCCCTCAAGCACCTCCTCCTCGGTCATCTGCAGGTGTTCGGCGAGCTCGTGCACGGTGGGAGCACGCCCCTCGCGCTGCGAGAGGTCGCTGACGGCCTTGGTCAGCGAGAGCTTGAGCTCCTGCAGCCGGCGGGGGACGCGGACCGCCCAGCCCTTGTCCCGGAAGTGCCGCTTGATCTCACCCACGATGGTGGGCGTCGCGTACGTGGAGAACTCCACGCCGCGGTCGAGGTCGAACCGGTCGATCGACTTGATCAGGCCGATCGTGGCGACCTGTGTGAGGTCGTCGAGCCATTCGCCGCGGTTGCGGAAGCGACGCGCGAGGTACTCCACCAGCGGAAGGTGCAGCTCCACAAGTTCGTCGCGGATCCGTTGCCGTTCCGGCGCGTCGGCCGGCAGCTTGCCCAAGCGCTCGAACAGCTCTCGTGCACGGGCCCGGTCAGGCACAGAGTACTCCGTTTTCGCTGTCAGAGCGGGCCCCCTCTCGCTCACGCCGACTCCACCCCGTCGCGGTGCTTGTGCAGGACGATGGTCACGCGGTCGTCGGGTCCGGCGTGCGCGTTGACGTCGCCGGCCAGAGCCGACAGAACGGTCCAGGCGAAGGTGTCTCGGGCCGGCAGCCGGCCATCGGCGGTCAGCACCGAGACGGCGACGCGCATGCCATCGCCGTTGAGTTCGAACTCGGTCGTCAGGTCCGTTCCGGGCAGTGCCTGGGAGAGCAGCATCGCGCAGGCCTCGTCGACCCCGATGCGCAGGTCCTCGATCTCGTCCAGGGTGAAATCGAGCCGGGCCGCAAGCCCTGCCGTAGCCGTGCGCAGAACGGAGAGGTACGCGCTGTCGGCCGGCATGCGGACGGTCACCGCATCCCGCACTCCCATCGCACCTGCCATTGGCGCAGCGGTTTCTTCGGTCACGTCCCTCCTTAGGGAAGCGAGATTTCCGCTTGAGAGCAATCTATCTTGTTTCCCCCGCTCTCCGGTGCACTCCGGAGTACGTCGTGTCCCGGCCGCCAGCGGGCGCCGGCGGAGCAGCGGAAGCGGGGGCGGTGTAGCGCCCCAAGGGCTGTCAACGGTGGCCTAACGTGGCGAGTTCGGCACCGTCGAGCCGGTACACGGTCCACTCCTCCATGGGGTTCGCCCCAAGGGACCGGTAGAACTCGATCGATGGCTTGTTCCAGTCGAGCACCGACCACTCCAGCCGCGTGTAGCCCCGTTCGACGCAGACCGCGGCCAGTTCGGTGAGCAGTGCCCGGCCGTACCCGCGCCCCCGCAGCTCCGGGCGAACGTAGAGATCCTCCAGGTAGATTCCGTGCCGCCCGGTCCAGGTGGAGAAGTTGCGGAACCACAGGGCGAACCCGGCGACGGTGTCCCCGCCCGTGTCCTCCGAGTGCACGGCGACGTGCGCGAACGCCGCGGGGTGCGCGCCGAACAGCGCTTCCTTGAAGTCGGCCTCGGATGCCACGACCGCCTCGGGCTCGCGCTCGTACTCGGCGAGGTCGCAGACGAGCCGGTGGATCACGGGGACGTCGTCGGGACGGGCAGGGCGGATCACGGTCATCCTCGGCGTGGGTTATTGGGAGCTCGGGACCAACGCTATCCGAAAACCCGGATCAGAAGACTTTTGAAAGGAACTCTCGGGTCCGTTCGTGCTGCGGCGCGGAGAGGACCGTGCGCGGCTGGCCGGACTCCACGACGACACCCTCGTCCATGAAGACGAGCGAGTCGCTGACCTCGCGGGCGAACCCCATCTCGTGGGTCACCACGATCATGGTCATGCCCTCCCTGGCGAGGTCCCGCATGACGTCGAGAACGTCGCCGACAAGCTCCGGGTCGAGTGAGCTCGTCGGCTCGTCGAACAGCATGAGCTCCGGGCGCATGGCCAGCGCGCGGGCGATCGCCACACGCTGCTGCTGGCCACCGGAGAGCTGGCGCGGGTAGGACTCGGCCTTGTCGGCCAGCCCTACCCGGTCGAGCAGCTCCAAAGCCCGGGTCCGCGCCTCCTGCCGGCGTTCCCGCTGCACCTGGATGGGTGCCTCGATCACGTTGCCCAGCACCGACATGTGCGGGAACAGGTTGAAGTTCTGGAACACCATGCCGATAACGCTGCGCTGCGCGGCCACCTGGTTCTCACGCAGTTCGTAGAGTTTGTCGCCCTTCTGCCGGTAACCCATCAGCTCGCCGCCGACCCACAGCCGCCCAGCGGTGAGCTTCTCCAGGTGGTTCACGCAGCGCAGGAACGTGGATTTCCCGGAGCCCGACGGCCCGACCACGCACATCACCTCGTTGCGCCGCACCTCCAGGTCGATGCCGCGCAGTACCGGCAACCGGCCGAAGCTCTTGTGCACGTTCTCGGCCACCACCATGCGGTCGTCGGTGGGGCCGCCGGTGATACCGGTCTCGGCGCCGGCCGAAGTCATGGACGTGCCCTCTTTCCTCATGCGTCGGCCCTACTGTTTGTTCAGCATCGTCAGCCCTGCCTGCGCCTGTCGGTCGCCCTTGGTGAACGACCGTTCCAGGAAGTACTGGCCGAGCATCAGCACGCTGGTGATCGCGAGATACCACAGGCAGGCCGCGACCAGCATCGGGAACAGGTTGAACGTGCGGTTCCCCACCGACTGGAGCTGGAAGAACAGCTCCGTGGTGAGCGGGATGGCCGACACCAGTGAGGTGTCCTTGAGCAGCGCGGTCATCTCGTTCCCGGAGGGTGGCACGATCACCCGCAGGGCCTGCGGCAACGTGATGCGCCGCAGGACCTTCCCCCGGCCCATCCCCAGAGCCTGGGCCGCCTCGGTCTGGCCCTTGTCCACCGATACCAGACCCGCGCGCACGATCTCGGCCATGTAGGCCCCCTCGGAGAGGGCGAGCGCCAAGAAGGCCGCCATGAACGGGGTGAGCAGGTCGTTCATTGGGACGGAGAAGAAGCGCGCGTCCCCGTCGAGGCCGAGCAACGGCGTCCAGTAGTTGTCGAAGGGCAGGCCGAATTCCAGCCTGGTGTAGAGGATGCCGAGGTTGCCGAACACCACGCACAGCACCAGGCGCGGCACGGCCCGGAAGAACCAGGTGTAGAGCCAGGCCACGAGGACCAGGATCGGGTTGCCCGACAGCCGCATCACGGCGGCGAGGATCCCGAGCAGGACGCCGGTGACCATGCACAGCGCGGTCAGGAGGAGCGTCGTGCGCACCCCGACAAGCACGGGGTCGCTGAATAAGTGGGTGAACAGGAACGGCCAGTCGAATGCGGGGTTCGTGACCAGCATGTTGACCAGCATCGCCACGAGGACCAGCATGCCCGCGGCAACGATCCACCTGCCGGGATACCGGACCGGAACCGCTCTGATCGGTTCCGGTACCGATGGTTCCGCGGGTTGGCCGGGTTCGGGAGCCGAGCTCACGTCCCTTGATCCCTTGTCTGTCATTCGTCGGTTTCGGCGTCCTCGAACTCCGACACGTCCGGGTTGACCTCGGACGTGTCGAGGGTCCCCTGGTCGCTGAGCTCCCAGTTGCCGAGGATCTCCTCGTAGGTGCCGTCGTCCATGATCGACTGGTATCCGGCGGCGATCGCCTCGGCGAGTTCGGTCTCCTCCGGGTTGACGAGCACGCCGTAGGGCGCTGCCTCGTACTGCTCGCCCAGTGTTTCGAGCTGGCCGTCGGTGCGCTCGACAGCGTAGAGGGCGACCGGCATGTCAGCGAGCCCGGCATCGTTCTTGCCCGACATGATCGCTTCGGTGGCCTGGTCCTGCCGCTCGTACTGCTGGATGTCGATCGCCGGGTCGCCGTCGTCCTCGCACTGCTCGCTGCGCGTTTCGAGGTCGGGGACCTGGATGGTGTCGCGTTGCACGGCGATGCTCATGCCGCACGCGTTGTCGGGGTCGACGTTCTCCGGGTTCCCGGCGGCGGTGAACCACTGGGTGCCCACGACGTAGTAGCTCACCATGGTCACCTGCTCCATGCGGTCCTCGTTGATGGTGAACGAGGAGGAGCCGACGTCGTACTTGCCCGAGTCGACACCCTCGATGATCGTGCCGAACGTGGACTCCTGCCATTCGGTATCAAGGTCGAGCTTCGCGGCGACCGCGTCGAACAGCTCGACGTTGTAGCCGATGACGGTCTCGCCATCGGCGTCCAGGAACTCGCCTGGCGCGTAGCTGGAGTCCGCCCCGACCGTGAGGGTGCCCTGTTCGCGGTAATCCTCGGGAACCATATCGGCGAGATCGGGATCGGCCTCGACCTCGGGCGGCGGGGGGACGTCCAGCTCCGACTGGATACCGCCGCCGTCCTCATCGTCGCCGCTGCCGCAACCGGTCAGGGCCAGGGTGAGGGCGAGTCCGCCAACGAGGGTGTTTCCGAGCGGGGCTTTCGCTTGTCTGGGCATGGCCATGTGCGGCCTCCTAGCTGTGGGGGTGACCCAGGTCGTGTTTGGCGAACCATTTCGGGCTCGCGGCCACCAGGCTGCCTCTCGCTGCGCCGATGTCGCTTGCACAGCCAACCAGGATGCGCTGCGCGAATCGGCTTGCGAGAGATTGCCTGGACGGCCGCTCGCTGACCCGAAAGCCTTCACCAAACACTCCCGAGCCGCATTGTGTACGGCAGGGTCACGGACGCGGTCGGATGTAATCATAGCTTTTGACCTGGTTCATCCATCGTTGCGAATCCCCGCGCGGGCTGCGGTCACTGTTGTGAGAGGATTGGGTAACGGGTCAACCCCGTAAACACGGCAGCGCTGAGCTCGTATAGGAGCCCGGCGGAGAGCGCACTCCCTCCGAACCAGGTCACAGGCTCGATGTGGTGGAGTTTCCCCTAGCACCCCATCTCTCCGCGCGCTGCCTTATCTGATTGAAGGCCGTCCGTGCCATGGCCGTCACGGACGAGCGTGAAGACCGAGGGGTTTTGAGTGACCATCGAATCGCATTCCCAATTGACGGATGATCCGGCGTTTGTCCTGCACGAGGGCGGAAAGCTGAGTGTCCGGTCGTCCGTCGACGTCAATGACCACGAAGGACTGTCTCTCGCCTACACTCCGGGCGTCGCCCGGGTGTGCAGCGGGATCGCCGAGAATGCCGAGCTCGTCGACACCTACACCTGGAGGAGCAACCTCGTCGCCGTTGTCACCGACGGCTCCGCGGTTCTCGGCCTGGGCGACATCGGCCCAGAGGCGTCCCTTCCCGTGATGGAAGGCAAGGCGCTGCTGTTCAACCAGTTCGCCGGCATCAACTCGGTTCCGATCGCGCTCTCCTGCAACGAGGTGGACGAGATCGTCGAGACCGTCGAGCGGATGGCTCCCTCCTTCGGGGGGATCAACCTTGAGGACATCGCCGCGCCCCGCTGCTTCGAGATCGAACGGCAGCTTCGCGAGCGGCTCGACATCCCGGTGTTCCACGACGACCAGCACGGCACGGCGATCGTGACCGTCGCGGCGCTGCGCAACGCCGTGCGGCTGACCGGTCGCGGGTTCGGCGAGCTGCGCGCCGTCGTCTCCGGCGCCGGTGCCGCCGGCATCGCGGTCACCAAGATGCTGGTCGAGAGCGGCATTGGTGATATCGCGGTGGCAGACAGCAAGGGGTTGATCTACGCGGGGCGTGAGGGCCTTACCCCGGTCAAGGAGGAGATCGCGCAGGTCAGCAACAAGGCGGGACTGCGCGGCTCGATCGAGGCGGCCCTGGCCGGAGCCGACGTGTTCATCGGCCTGTCGGCGGGCGAAGTGCCGGAGTCGGTGGTCGCCACGATGGCGGACGACTCCATCATCTTCGCGATGGCCAACCCGAATCCGGAGGTCCACCCGGAGGTCGCGCACCGCCACGCGAGCGTCGTGGCGACCGGGCGCAGCGACTTCCCGAACCAGATCAACAACGTTCTCGCCTTCCCCGGTGTGTTCCGGGGTGCGCTCGACGCCGGTGCCACGGACATCACCGAGGGGATGAAGCTGGCGGCGGCCAACGCGATCGCGGACCTGGTCGGTGCGGATCTCGCCACCGACTACATCATCCCGAGTACGTTCGACGACCGGGTCGTTCCGGCGCTCGCGGCCGCTGTTGCCCAGCAGGCTCGCGCGGACGGTGTGGCCCGGAAGTAACCAGGGGAGCGTGTAGGACCTCAGCGGTCCGGAGCGGGCTGCCGCTCCGGACCGTTTTGTGTCTCGGTCAGCCCGGAGCGCCTCTGCTCCGAGAGAGCGGGGAGCGTCGCGGTCTCAGAGGGGCGTGCGGGTGGCGGCCGTGACGAAGGCGGCCCACGATGCCGGGGGAAAGCGCAGGACCACGCCGCTGGGCGCCGTGGAGTCGCGTACCCAGATGGCGCCGGGCACCTCGGCTACCTCGACGCACTGTCCCCCGGATGTGCCGCTGTAGGAACTCTTCCGCCACCGTGGACGGATCGCTTCCGGTTCGGCCATGTCGCGCCCCTTCCGTCAGAAGCCCTCGGCCCTCCGTGCGCGTTTCGCGGCCTCGGCAATGGTGTCCCGGGTCTCGTCCGGGTGCAGCGCGGCAGCGCACAGATGGTCGAAGGCGATCGCATAATTCTGAACTTCTTTCACCTTTTCTATGTAGAGACTGTTCGTCAGATTCTCCAAATGGACAAGGCGCGGTGCCTGGACGTCTGATTCGGGGAACTCGAGGATGTCGAATGACCCGTTGAGACCCGCATGAGCCCCCGCGTCATAGGGCAATACTTGCACGTTGACGTGCTGTTCCGCCGCTATATTCAGCAAATGCTCAAGCTGTTCCGCCAGGACAGCGGCGCCTCCGACCGGGCGGTGCAGTACCGCCTCGTCCAGCACCACCCACGTCTCGGGAGGATGGTCGCGCAGGAGCAGTTCCTGGCGGCGCAGGCGCAGCTCCACCCGCCGTTCGGCCTCGTCGGCTTCGACCGGGCCGGGGTGCGCCCGGATCAGGGCGCGCGTGTAGGACTCGGTCTGCATCAGGCCGGGAACGGTCGCCGACTGGTAGAAACGAAGGGTGCTCGCCTCAGGTTCCAGGCCGAGGTAGACCTCGAACCGCTCCGGCAGCACGTCGCCGTAGACGTGCCACCAGCCGCGCCGCCGCGACTCGCGAGCCAGCGTCACCAGTGTCCTGCGCAGCCCGGGTTCGTCTACTCCGTAGAGTTCCAGCAGGTCGCGGATATCGTCGGAGTTGCTGGCGACCTGCCCCCGTTCGATACGCGAGAGCTTGCTGCCGGACCACGACATCCTCTCCGCGGCTTCCTCGCCAGTCATTCCGGCGTTTTCCCGTAAACGCCGCAATTCCACGCCAAGGCGGCGGCGGCGAGCCGTCGGATTGTTCCCTGCGGACATCTGAAGCCTCCTTCATTTGCAAGGGAGAGGCTACTTCGTAAATCGCAGAGCAGGTTACTGCACGCACACCCCGGAAAGTTCATTTCGGTAGTTACTGCTGCGAATGCACAGTAGTTGTCCGCGCTGAATACGGGTGTTCGGGCATACCGAACCACAATCCGGGCGAGCGTCCCGCTCGGCCGGGGGGAACGCGGAAGGCGCTGTGCGCGCCGAAAGGCCCGGTGGTTAGGGTCGTGCCATGCTTGCTATCACCGCTGCGCGCATCGACAAGGACACCCCATCGGCCGGGCTTGAGGTGGGCGACCGTCCTGATCCGGCGCCCGGCGAGGGCTGGACCACCGTGCACGTCCGCGCCGCCGCCCTCAACCACCACGACATCTGGAGCCTGCGGGGGGTGGGGCTGAGCCAGGAACAGCTCCCCATGGTGCTGGGCAGCGACGCCGCGGGCGTCGACGAGGAGGGGCGCGAGGTCATCGTGCACTCTGTTATCGGCGACCCGAACGCCGGAGTGGACGAGTCCTACGACCCGAAGCGCTCCCTACTGTCCGAGGTCCACAACGGCACGCTCGCCGAGAAGGTCGCCGTGCCCCAGCGCAACCTGGTGCCCAAGCCGCCGGAGCTGTCCTTCGAAGAGGCCGCCTGCCTGCCCACAGCATGGCTCACCGCCTACCGGATGCTCTTCGAGCGGGCCGGCCTGCAACCCGGCGAGGCGCTACTGGTGCAGGGCGCCGGGGGAGGCGTGAACAGTGCCCTGATCCGGATGGCGAGCGCGGCCGGCTACCGCGTCTATGTGACCGGCCGCAGCGAGACCAAGCGCGAGGGCGCGAAACGACTCGGCGCCTACGCGGCGTTCTCCCCCGGCGAGCGGCTCCCGGAGCGGGTCAGCGTCGTCTTCGACACCGTGGGCGAGGCCACCTGGGCACACTCGCTGCGGTGCCTGCGTCCCGGTGGCCGTATCGTCACCTGCGGCGCCACCAGCGGCCAGGCCCCGCCAGCCGAACTGAACCGGGTGTTCTTCCTGCAGCTCAGCGTCCTGGGCTCGACCATGGGCAGCCGCGCCCAGCTCCAGCAGCTCGCCGAGTACTGCGCCCGGTCCGGGGTGCGTCCTGAGATCGACCGCGTGCTGCCGCTGGCCCACGCCAAGGAAGGCTTCGCCGCGATGGAACAGGGCGAGCTGTTCGGCAAGGTCGTCTTCACGGTCTGACCAAAGCGATGCGCGCCTGCCCCGGCGGGAGTCCGGGACAGGCAGAGGGGGACGCGGCCCGCAGGCCGCATCCCCCGCGGGTAAGTGCGGGACTACCGCTGTTCTCCGGAGCCGGAGCCGGAGCCGTCGGAGCCCGTGCCGTCACCGGTCTCCTTGCCCTGCTCCTCCTGGATCGCGGTGCTCCACGGGTCGCCGGTCTCGGGAGCGCCGCCCCCCTCAGCGGTGGGAGCGCCGGGATCGGCCGAGGGCCCCTCAGCGGTGCCCGACTTCGCCGTCGTATCCTCGCCCTCCGTGCCGCTGGCGGCCCCAGCTCCGGAGGACCGAGCGGCGCCGCCCGTCTTGTCCTCCCGCTCCTCCTCGTCCTGCGCGGTGCGCTCGGGCGGGCCCCACTTGGCGAGGTCGCGGCGGATCACCTCAAGGGTGTCGTCGAGAACACGGCGCAGGTCGTGCGTGGCGGACTCGCCGACATTCCCGGCCTCACGGACGACACCGCGGACACGCTCGGAGAAGTCGCGCAGGGCCTGTTCGAACTCCGGGCGCTCAGCGCCGCGCTCGCGCCGGCTCCACGCACCGCCCCACGCGCCGCCGAGGCCCTGGGCCAGCTTCTCCCAGTCGCGCTCCCACCAGGAGCCGCGCGCGTCCTCGCGCCGCTGCTCCTCGCTGTCCTCGCCGGTGCTCTCCTCGCTGTCAGAGGCCGCCCCCTCCTCGCGCCTGGCTGAGCGGCGGCCTTCGCCGGAGGCGAATTTCAGCTCCTCACGCAGCGAGCTGATGGTGTCCCGGACGTCCTCCTTCACCGCGCGGGCGACGTCACGTACCGAGTCGGTGATCTCCCGCTCCAGGTCGTCCAGGTCGGAGGCGCGGTTCTGCAGCTCCTCGCGGCCCTTGTCGGTGAGGCGGTAGACCTTGCGTCCGTTGACCTCCTCGTGGGTCACCAGGCCCTCTTCCTCCAGGCGGGCCAGGCGCGGGTAGATCGTGCCGGGTGAGGGCGAGTACACGCCAAGGAACCGGTCGCGTAGCAAGCTGATGATCTCGTAGCCGTGCCGCGGGCTCTCATCCAGCAGTTTCAGCAGGTACAGGCGGAGCCGGCCGTGGCCGAAGATCGTGCTCATTGGGTCCCCCTCGGGATCGCGGCTGGGGAGTCGGGATCGCGCCGGAGCAGCGACGCCGATCCCGAGACCGTCGTCGTGGTGATGCTCGCCGGATCCACACCGTCGCCGATCTTGCCGCTGAGGCTGCGCCGGCCGCGCTGGTCGCGCCGGTCCAGGCCGAACGCTGTGTCGAGCGCGCCGGTGGCCGAGCGCATCTCGACACCGGCCGAGGTGCCGGCCGGGATGCGCAGTGCGACACCGCCGGAGACCGACGCCAGCTTGACGCGGGACGACGGGGCAAGATCGATGTCGGCGAGGAGCTGGCCCGACCCGGTCTTCGCGGCGAAGTCCGCCAGGCGCCCCCCGGCCACCGCGATCTCGCCGCTGACACTGTTGAAGTGCAGGCTGCCGTCGAGATCACGGACGTCCAGGTTCCCGGAGACGGTGTTGACGTCGACCTCGCCGGTCATGTCGTCCAGCGTGACGTCCCCCGAGGCGGTGCGGAGCTGCGTTTTGGCGCTCAGGCCCGCGGCCACGATGGGAGCGGAGAGCGTGGTGACCTCCACTGGGCAGTCGCGCGGGACACGCAGGCTGATGGTCGCGGAGCGGCGCCCCATGTCCCGGTATCCGGAGAGCTGCACGGGGCGCAGCCGTTCGAGCAGGCCACTTCCGGTGAGATCGTCGTAGGTGACGGTGAGGATCCCGGCGTCCTGGGTGATAAGCACCGGCTCGCCGACGATGTCGGAGACGTCGAAGGTG
Source organism: Lipingzhangella halophila (assembly GCF_014203805.1). Classification (GTDB taxonomy): domain Bacteria; phylum Actinomycetota; class Actinomycetes; order Streptosporangiales; family Streptosporangiaceae; genus Lipingzhangella; species Lipingzhangella halophila. The sequence goes on from NZ_JACHJT010000001.1 coordinate 822,746, forward strand.
ACCGGGTCGTCGGTGGGAAGGATGTTGACGTGACCACCGATGATACGAATGCGCAACGCCACGATTCCATCGAGTGTGCGCGTCATCGGCTGGTCGATGGTCCATCGCGCCATCGCGGGCCCTTTCGTCTTGGTTGCCTATGGAGCACACGATATGTCGCGACGATGTGAATCTCAAGATATGTCGTGAAGAAACCGAGGCGTGTTGCCGTTGCGGTCAGCTCGTCCGCACGTCGTGCAGTGCGGGTGAGCTGACCGGGGAGGTGGCGGCGGACGGGCCAGCCCCCGGTAATCGCGCCTGGTGCTCGGTGGTGGAGCGCCCAACGGGGGCAGCGAGGACGGTGCAGGGTTCCGAAGGGCTCCCTGGTTTCGCCCGGCGCGGGGCGCGGGAGCTCCGTTATTCGCCCTCGCGTGTCCGATACGTGCGGTTTCTGCGCTGATCTTGAGGATTCCGTTCCCTCATCGCGCTACAAAGGAACGGAATCCTCAAGATCAGCGCCCAGGGTGCCATCGTCGCTGCCCTCGTTGGACGCCGCGCCATGCACCTACAGCGCCGATCTAGCACCGCCCGCCGCTAATCGTCGTCATCGTCGGACCGGGCCAGCCAGGTCGCCAGCCGGTCGACGGCGGTCTCGAACTCCGGGTACAGGTCGGTGAACGTGCGCAGTTGACCGGAGAGCCACGCCAGGGAGACTTCCTCGTCTCCCCGGCGCTGCTCCAGTTCCTCGATCCCGCGATCAGTGTCGTACACGGCCTACTCCGCGGGCGGGAAGACCGTGTTGATGAGCGCCTGCTGCTCGGCCTCGTGCCGCTTGCCCGAGCCGGCCGCCGGAGCGGAGCCCGCGGGGCGCGAGACCCGGGTGAACGGCCGGTCGAGCTGCTCGGAGAAGACCAGCGCGACGAACGGCCACGGGCCCATGTTCGCCGGCTCCTCCTGCACCCACAGCACCTCGCCGGCGTTCGGGAAGGAGGACAGCTGCTGCCGGATCTCCTCGATCGGCAGCGGGTACAGCCGCTCCACCCGGATGATGGCGGTGTGCTTGTCGCCGTTGCGCTCGCGCGCCGCCTGCAGGTCGTAGTAGACCTTCCCGGAGCACAGCACCAACCGCCGGACGTCCTCGGGCTTGATGTCCGAGGGGTCGGGGATGATCGGCTGGAACGACCCCGAGGTGAACTCCGACGCGGTCGACGTGGCGGTCTTCAGCCGCAGCATCGACTTCGGCGTGAACACCACGGCCGGGCGCCGGTACGGCGACTTCACCTGCCACCGCAGCAGGTGGAAGTAGTTCGCCGGGGTGGTGGGCATGGCCACGGTCATGTTCTCCTGGGCGCACTGCTGCAGGAAGCGCTCGATGCGCGCCGAGGAGTGGTCGGGACCCTGGCCCTCGTAGCCGTGCGGCAGCAGCAGGGTCACGCTGGAGCGCTGCCCCCACTTCTGCTCGCCGGCGGTGATGTACTCGTCAATGACGGCCTGCGCGCCGTTGACGAAGTCGCCGAACTGCGCCTCCCAGCACACCAGGGCGTCGGGGCGCACGGTGGAGTAGCCGTACTCGAAGCCCAGCGCGGCGTACTCGCTGAGCAGCGAGTCGTGCGTGTAGAACCGCGAGGTGCCCTGGTCGAACTGCTTGAGCGGGGTGTGCACCTCGCCGGAGTGCCGGTCGACAAGGGCGGCGTGCCGCTGGCCGAAGGTGCCCCGCCGGGTGTCCTGGCCGACCAGCCGGACAGGGTGCTCCTCGATCAGCAGCGAGCCGAACGCCATGGCCTCGCCCATGGCCCAGTCGATCGTGTCCTCCTCGACCATCTGCGCGCGGCGCTGCAGTTGCGGCTGCACCCGCGGGTGCGGCGTGAAGCCGTCGGGCAAACTGACCTGGGACTCCACGATCCGCTTCACGGTCTCGCTGGAGATCGAGGTGTCGATGGCCTTGTGGTCGATGCGGCCCTCGTCGAACACCTCGGGCTTGATCACCGCGCCCGGTTCCACCGGCTTCTTGCCGGCCTCGCGGGTCTCGGTGAACGCGTGCTCCAGTTGCGACTGGTAGTCGCGCAGCGCCTGCTCGGCCTCCTCGACCGAGATGTCGCCGCGTCCGATCAGCGCCTCGGTGTAGAGCTTGCGGGTGGACCGCTTGGCGTCGATGACGTCGTACATCAGCGGCTGGGTGAACGAGGGGTTGTCACCCTCGTTGTGCCCGCGGCGGCGGTAGCACACCAGGTCGACCACGACGTCCTTGTTGAACGCCTGCCGGTAGGCGAAGGCGAGCTGGGACACCCGGACGACCGCCTCGGGGTCGTCGCCGTTCACGTGGAAGATCGGCGCCTGCACCATCCGCGCGACGTCGGTCGCGTAGACACTGGACCGGCTGTCGGCCGGCGAGGTGGTGAACCCGACCTGGTTGTTCACGATGACGTGCACGGTCCCACCGGTGCGGTACCCGCGAAGCTGCGACAGGTTCAGGGTCTCGGCCACCACGCCCTGCCCGGCGAACGCGGCGTCGCCGTGGATCAGCAGCGGCAGCACCGTGAAGCCGTGCGGGCCCTTGTTCAGGATGTCCTGCTTGGCGCGGACGATGCCCTCGGCGATCGGGTTGACCGCTTCGAGGTGGGAGGGGTTGGCCGCCAGCGAGATGGTGATCTTCTCGCCGTCGGGGGTCTCGAACGTGCCCTCGGTGCCCAGGTGGTACTTGACGTCGCCGGAGCCGTGGGCGCTGCGCGGGTCGAGGTTGCCCTCGAACTCGCCGAAGATCTGGCCGTAGGACTTGCCGCAGATGTTGGCGAGCACGTTCAGCCGGCCCCGGTGCGCCATGCCCATGACGACCTCGTCCAGCTCGGCCTGGGCCGCCTTGGTGAGCACGGCGTCGAGGAGGGGGATGAGGGACTCACCGCCCTCCAGGGAGAACCGCTTCTGGCCGACGTACTTCGTCTGCAGGAAGGTCTCGAACGCCTCGGCGCTGTTCAGCCGCTTCAGGATGTGCAGTTGCTCGTCCCGGCTGACCTTCTCGTGCTCGCGCTCGATGTGGCCCTGGATCCACTCGCGCTCCTCGGGGCTCTGGATGTGCATGTACTCGACACCCACCGTGCGGCAGTAGGTGTCGCGCAGCACGCCCAGGACATCGCGGAGCTTCATGACCTGCTTGCCGCCGAAGCCCCCGGTGGGGAACTCGCGCTCCAGGTCCCACAGTGTGAGCCCGTGTTCCAGGACGTCGAGGTCGGGGTGCCGGCGCTGCTTGTACTCCAGCGGGTCGGTGTCGGCCATGAGGTGGCCGCGCACCCGGTAGGCGTGGATCAGCTCCTGAACCCGGCTGGCCTTGTCGAGCTGGTTGCGCTCGGTGGTGAGGTCCTGGGTCCACCGGACGGGCTCGTAGGGGATGCGCAGCGACTTGAAGAGCTCGTCGTAGAAGCCGTCCTCGCCCAGCAGCAACCGGTGGATCCGGCGCAGGAACTCGCCCGACTGGGCGCCCTGGATGATGCGGTGGTCGTAGGTGGACGTCAGCGTCATGACCTTGCTGACGGCCAGCCGGTTCAGGGTCTCGTCGGAGGCGCCCTGGAACTCGGCCGGGTACTCCATGGCCCCGACACCCACAATGGTGCCCTGGCCGGGCATCAGCCGCGGCACGGAGTGGACGGTGCCTATCCCGCCCGGGTTGGTCAGGCTGATCGTTGTGCCCTGGAAGTCGGGCACGCCCAGCTTATTGTTGCGCGCCTTGCGGACCAGGTCCTCGTAGGCCGTCCAGAACTCCTTGAAGTCCATGGTCTCGGCGGACTTGATGCTGGGTACGACGAGCTGCCGGGTGCCGTCGGCCTTCTCCAGGTCGATCGCGAGCCCGAAGTTGACATGTTCGGGCTTGGCGACGCCGGGCTTGCCGTCGACCTCCACGTAGGAGTAGTTCATGTCCGGCATCGACTGCAGCGCCTTCACCATGGCGTAGCCGATGAGGTGCGTGAACGAGACCTTGCCGCCGCGGGCGCGCCGCAGGTGGTTGTTGATCACGATCCGGTTGTCGAAGAGCAGCTTCACCGGAACGGCGCGCACGCTGGTGGCGGTGGGCAGGGAGAGGCTGGACTCCATGTTGGAGGCGGTGCGCGCGTGGGCGCCCCGCAGCCGCTCCTCGTGCACCTTCAGGGAGTCGTCTTCCTGCTCGCTGGACTCTGACGCGAGCTTCTGCTCCTTGGGAGCCGACTCCGGCTTGGCCGGCTTCGCATCCGTGGCCGTGGTCTTCGCGGCAGTTTTGCTGGCGGCCGGTGCTCCGCCGGTCGCGCCATTGGCCTGTACGGTGCCCGACTTGTAGTCGGCGAAGAAGTTCCACCAGGCCTTGTCAACCGAGTTCGGGTCGTGCAGGTACTTCTGATAGAGCTCCTCGACCAGCCACTCGTTGGGGCCGAAGCCTGTTAGGGGTTGAGACGCCTCAGACGACACGGCGGAGATCGCCCTCTTCCGCAGCTCGCTTGTGAATGTGTAGGTCAGAGATGGCCGCTAAGCAGGTCCGGCTTGGTGTCCGGTGGCCGCGCATCGGCACCCGGGCACGCGCCCGGCCAGCAATCTCGGTTTATAGGCTACTTGTACAGCCGTGTCCTTGGGGAGTCCACCGCACAGTAGAACTGGGAGATACCTAACAATCATTCACAAAATTGTTCGTCTTTGGTGGTAACTTCCCAGTCACGGTCCGGGGTGTTCGCTGCTGAGAAGGGGTGCGGTGCGGGCGGAAGCGGTGTATCACGCGCACCGCTGGCCCCGGGCCCCGGGATCGCCCGGAACCGCAGCGCAGCTTTCGGCGTCGTACGGGACATGAGCGGCCGGGCAGGACGGCTGGGCCCGCGCTCGGCGGACCACGGGGGCTCCGTCGGCGGGGGTCCAGGCCCGGTCGTACCCGCGCGCACCAGGCTGTCTTTCGTCCTAGGGTTGCCGTGACCCCCACGTGGGCGTACGCGGGAACCACAAAGACGGAGGCATCATGGCGGATCTGCGGTTCGACGGGCGAGTGGCCATCGTGACCGGAGCCGGCCACGGACTCGGCCGGTGCTACGCCCTCGAACTCGCGGCGCGTGGCGCCAAGGTCGTGGTCAACGATCGCGCGGACCTGGCGGATACCTCCGGCGAAGCCCGGATCGAGCCCGATGTGAGAACGGTCACGGATACGGGCGGCGCGGCCGCGACGGCCTCGGCCGACGTTGTCGCCGCCGAGATCCGTGCCCGCGGGGGCACGGCGCTCGCCGCGCACGCCGACATCTCCACCGAGGAAGGCGCGGGCGCGCTGGTCGAGGCCGCGCTCGACACCTTCGACCGGGTGGACGTCGTCGTGAACAACGCCGGGTTCCTGCGCGACCGGGCGTTCGCGAACATGACCGTCGCCGAGTGGGACGCCGTGCTCGACGTCCACCTGCGCGGCACCTTTCTTGTCTCGCGCGCCGCCTTTGGCCACCTGCGCGAGCACGGGTACGGCCGGATCGTCAACACAACGTCGCCGACCGGCCTCTTCGGCAACTTCGGCCAGAGCAACTACGCCGCGGCCAAGATGGGAATCGTCGGACTCACCAAGACCCTGGCCATCGAAGGCGACAGGTACGACATCACGGCCAACGCGGTCGCGCCGCTCGCGTACACCCGGATGAGCAGCGAGACGCTGTCGGCCGAGGACGCGGCGCGGCTCGCGCCGGAGCGGGTCGTGCCCACCGTCGTATGGCTGGCCCACGAGCACTGCGAGACCTCGGGGGAGATCTACGCCGCCGGCGGTGGGCGTGTCGCGCGGGTGTTCGTCGCGGAGGGGCCGGGAGCCGACCTGGGCGACGCCACCGTCGAGGACGTGCGCGACCGCTGGCCCGACATCAACGCCGAGCGTCCCTACGACATCCCCCGCAGCCGCGCCGAGCAGACCCGGGACCTTCTCGAAGGGCCGCCCTGAACCGTTCCCGGGGCGCCGTGCACGGGGTCTCTCCCGAGTGCTCTGCCGTCGAAACGGCGTCGCCGCCTGGCGCGTCCCAAAGTCCTCATCGTCAATCCGCCGACGAATCGCAGCCATGTGTGCGGAACGGCGCACGGATCCGTCCGCCGCATCTGATTCGCCGGTGCACGTGCACTCCCGCTCCTACGATTGCGTAATTGGAGGTGGGGGAGGGTGAAAGAGTTCGGGGAACTCGAAGCCGCCATCATGGACGCACTATGGGAGGCCGGGCGCCCGCTGGTCGTCCGTGAGGTGCGCGAGACGATGGACTACGACCGGGACGTCGCGTACACGACCGTCATGACCGTGACCAATATCCTGTACCACAAAGGGCTGCTCAAGCGGGAGAAAGCGGGGCGGGCCTGGCGCTACTGGCCGCGGGAGTCCCGCGAGGAGCACAGCGCCCGGATGATGAACGAGGTTCTCAGCGGTTGCGGGGACCCTGGCACCACGATGCACCGGTTCATCGAGAGCTTCAGCGACGAGGAGATGGCGCGGCTCCACGAGGTGCTGGACGAGATCCGGGAACGCCGCGGCATCGCGTCATAGCGCTGGTCCCAGGCTATGCTGGCCTGCTGTGGACGAACCTCTTGTGGCACGCATGCGGCAGTTCGGCGAGACCATCTTCGCGGAGATGAGCCGGCTCGCCGCCGAGACCGGATCGATCAACCTCGGGCAGGGCTTCCCCGACACCGACGGCCCGCGTTCACTGCTGCAGGGCGCCGCTCGCCGTATCGAGCAGGGCGTCAACCAGTACCCGCCGGGGCCCGGACGGGTGGAGCTGCGCGGGGCTGTGGCCGCCGACCGGGCGCGGCGCTACGGCCTGGAGTACGACCCGGACACCGAGGTCTACATCACCGTCGGCGCCACGGCGGGGATCGCCGCGAGCGTCCTCGGCCTCGTTGAGCCGGGCGACGAGGTGGTGCTCTTCGAGCCCATGTACGACTCCTACGCCGGTGTCATCGCGCTGGCCGGCGGGGTGCGGCGCCCGGTCGCCCTGCGGCCCGACCCGGACCAGGGCGGCCGCTTCCGCTTCGACGCCGATGAGCTGCGGGCGGCGATCGGGCCGCGGACCAGGATGATCATCGTCAACTCGCCGCACAACCCGACCGGGACCGTGTTCACCCCGGACGAGCTCGACGTCATCGCCGAGCTGTGCCGGGAGCACGATCTCATCGCGCTCACCGACGAGGTCTACGAGCACCTCACGTTCGACGACGCTGCGCACGTTCCGCTGGCCACGCGTGCCGGGATGCGCGACCGCACCGTCGCGGTCTCGTCCGCCGGCAAGACGTTCTCGGTGACAGCGTGGAAGACCGGGTGGGTCATGGGCCCCGAGCCGCTCGTCCGGGCGGCGCGCACGGTCAACCAGTTCCTCACGTTCACCGCCAACGGGGCGCTGCAGCTCGCGATCGCCGACGCCATCCGCGACGAGACCGAGTGGGTGGCCGCCCAGCGCGACGCGTTGCAGCGCAAGCGCGACCGGCTCGCGGCCGGGCTGCGTGAGGCCGGTTTCGGGGTGATGCGCCCCCAGGGCACCTACTTCGTCATGACCGACATCCGGCCGCTGGGCTACAGCGACGGCATCGAGCTCGCGCGGGCCCTGCCGGGCAGGGCCGGGGTGGCCGCCGTGCCGGCGCAGGTGCTCTACGACAACGTTGCCGAAGGGCGGCACCTGGTCCGCTTCGCCTTCTGCAAACGCGACGAGGTGCTCGACGACGCCGTTATCCGGCTCACCCGCTACGCCAACGGGTGAGCGGCGCGCGGCGCCGCACCGCCGCTCACCGCGACCCCCGGACCGTCATCCCGGGCGTGCCGCCCGCCCCGCGACCGAAAGAGAACGCCAGTGCACCCGGTTCCCGCGCCGATGCCCGCCGACCTGCTGCGCGTCGCCGAGGACGCGAAGGGCTTCATGCCGTCGAACGAGGGGATCGCCCTCTACGAGGCGGCGCTGGCCTACGCCGGTCTCGGACCGGTGCTGGAGATCGGCACCTACTGCGGCAAGTCCACCGTCTTCCTGGGCGCGGCGGCCCGGCGGGCCGGGGGGACCGTCGTCACCGTGGATCACCACCACGGCTCCGAGGAGCACCAGGCGGGCTGGGAGTACCACGACCCGGCGATGGTGAACGCGGCCACCGGGCGGCTCGACACGCTCGGGACGTTCCGGGAGACCATGGCGGCCGCGGGGCTGGACGACGAGGTGGTCGCGGTCGTCGGCCGCTCCGCCAACGCGGCACGGCTGTGGAACACCCCGTTGGGCATGCTGTTCATCGACGGCGGCCACACCGAGCAGGCGGCCCAGGACGACTACGCGGGCTGGAGCCCGCACGTGTGCCCGGGCGGCGCGCTGGCGATCCACGACGTCTTCCCCGACCCGCGAGATGGCGGGCGCCCCCCGTACAACATCTACCGCCGCGCCCTCGACTCCGGGGAGTTCACCGAGATCCGGGCGGCCGGCTCGTTGCGGGTGCTGGAACGCCGCGCCTGAGGCGCTTGCAGCGGCCGCCCGCCGGATGCGGCACCAGCCGGAATCGCCGGGCGCACGCGTCCACAGGACCTGGCATGTGGGAGCGAGAACCGTTTCGAGCGCATAGGCTCGGAGGCGCATGGGGAGATCCTTCGAGAGCGGTGGACAAGGGGTGCATGGAGTGGTGACGAACGGAGCGATCGGACGGATCAGCCAGTACACGCTGGACAACGGGCTCCGTCTGGTGACCGCGCCGGCTGCCACAGGGCAGCTCGTGGCGGTCAACCTCTGGTACGGCGTCGGGTCCAGATTCGAGGTTCCCGGCCGAACGGGGTTCGCGCACCTCTTCGAGCACCTGATGTTCCAGGGCAGCGGCGGGGTCGCCAAGGGCGAGCACTTCGACGCGGTGGAGCGCCTGGGCGGCGAGATCAACGCCTCCACCTCGACCGACCGCACCAACTACTTCGAGACCGTTCCCGAGCACGCGCTCGACCTCGCACTGTGGCTCGAAGCCGACCGCCTGGCCACGCTGCGCGACGGCATGACCCAGGAGGTCCTGGACAACCAGCGCGACGTCGTGAAGAACGAGCGCCGGCAGCGCTACGACAACGTTCCCTACGGCACGGCGTTCGAGCGGATCCTGCGCCTGGGCTACCCCGAGGGGCACCCGTACCACCACTCCACGATCGGGTCCATGCAGGACCTCGACGATGCCGACCTCGACTACGTCCTGTCCTTCCACAAGAAGCACTACGGGCCCGACAACCTCGTCCTTACCGTGGTGAGCAATCTGGACCCCGACGACGTCCACGACCGGGTCAACAAGTACCTCGGCGGCGTTCCGCCCCGCGAGACCGTGGCCGAGGCTCCCAACGCCGAACTTGAGGGCCTCATCGGCGGGCCGGTGCGCGACACCGCCGTCGAGCAGGTGCCCGCCCCCAGGGTGTTCCTGGGGTACCGCGTGCCCGCCTACGGCGAGCGCGAGTTCGACGTCATGCACCTCGCCTCGGCCATCCTCGGCTACGGCCAGGGCAGCCGCCTCTACCAGCGGCTGGTGGTCGAGCGCGGAATCGCCAACGACGACGGCGGCATGGCGTCCGACGTCCTGTCGTTCCGCTACACGCCGAGCCTGCTGCTGGTAACCATGATCGCCCGCGAGGGGGTCTCCGGCGACGAGCTCGAAGCCGCCATCCGCGAGGAGGTCGCCGGTCTCGCCGACGGCGTCGCCGAGGAGGAGCTCGAGCGGGCACGGGCGATCCTGGAACGCGACCACCTGCAGACGATCTCCACACCGAGCGGCCTGGCCGACACCATCGGAAGCTGCACGCAGTTCTTCGGCGAGCCAGAGCTCGCCAGCACCTGGCCGCAGCGCTGGGCGGCCATCAGTACGGACGACATCGTGGCCTGCGTGAAACGGCTTCTGGTCGATGAGAACCTGCTGGTCGTCCGGTTCGATCCGGAGGAGACGGGCGACGGCGCCGCGGAGCCCGACCCCGCATCCGCCTGATTGGTTTCCTGTCCCGCCGTCCCGTGCACCCGCCGAAGAAAGAGTCGAGTTGAGCATGCTGCAGCCCCGCCCCGAGCTTGGTCCGCCCCAGCCCTACACCTTTCCCAAGCCCCGGCGCCTGAGTGTTGGCAGCGGGCACGTGATCGCCATCGACGTGCCTGGGCAGCAGTACGCCGCGGTTCGGCTCGTGCAGCCCGCCGGCGCGGCCAACGAACCGCTCGACCGCATGGGCGTCGCCTACCTCACCGGCGAGGTGCTGGAGGACGGGGTGCGCGGCAACAGCTCCCTGGCCCCGGCCCTGGAGCAGTACGGAGCCGAGTGGGTGTGCCGGGTCACCTGGGACAGCTTCGTCACCGGGGTCGACGCCCCGATCACCCGGATCAGCGACGCCGTGGCGCTGTTCGCCGAGGCGGTCCGCGCGCCCGCCCTGCGCCCCGAGGACGTCGTCCGCCGCCGCGACCAGCTCATCGAGCGGTTCTGGCTGGACTCCTCGGTGCCGTCCACGCTCGCCATGCGGGCTGTCGGGGGCCAGTTGTTCACCGGCCGCTACGGCACCCCGCTCAACGGAGGTCCGGTCAAGCTGCGCGACCTCACCCCCGAGGTCGTCGCCGACTTCCACGCCCGCTCCATCGCCAGTGTCGCCGGTACCCTGGTGGTCGTCGGCGACCTCAGCGGCGTCGACCTGGAGGAGCTCGGCAAGACCGTCTTCGCTGATGCCGCGCCCACCCCGACCGCGCCGATCACGCCGCCCGAGCACGCCTCTGGGGAACGGCCGCGCATCATGCTTCTCGACCGGCCGGGCTCGGTGCAGTCCGCGGTGGTCCTGGCGCACCACGCGCCGTCACGCCCCGAGACCGACCTGCCCAAGGCCGACGGCATGAGCGACGTCCTTGGCGGGATGTTCACGTCGCGGCTGAACATGGAGCTGCGCGAGCGGCTCGGCTACACCTATGGGGTGGGTTGCCAGTTCGACCTCCGCCGCGACAGCGGCGTGTTTATTCTCAGAACGCAGGTCGACGCGGCGGCCACCGCCCATTCGGTCACCGTGACACTCGCCGAGATCGACCGGCTGCAGGCCGACGGTGTCACCGAGGAGGAACTTGAGGCCGTGCGGGAGTCCAACACGGTCGGCCTTCCCGTGACGTACTCCACGGCACGCAGCCTCGCCAGCGCGCTGGTCGAGATGGTGGTGCACGATCTTCCCGAGGACCACGTCGACCGGCTACGCGCCGGGTTCGAGGGGCTCACGGCCGAGGATCTCGGTATGGCCGCGCGAAACCTTCTGCACCCGCGCGAATCCGTCGTTATTGTGGCGGGCGACGCCGCGCAGATCGAGGAGCCGTTGCGCGAGACCGGGTTCGGCCCGGTCAGCGTTCGCGACCCGGAGTCCCTCTGGAGCTGATCCGCGGGAGCCGGGTGGTGCGTCCGCTGGTCCGGGAAACCACCAGGAGAGGATCATCACTGGTTAAGGAAGCTTTCGTTGGAAATAACGAATTCGAACCTTTGCGGTCCTGATCTGGCAGCCGCCAGCGTGAACGCCGTGCGCACCTGATATAACGAATGATCTGACCGGCACCGACGCCACCTCGAACGTAACTGCCCCGCAGGAGGCCACAGTGGCCCGTGATCTGACTCGCTGACTAGCCGTGTCCTCCATCGAGAAGCCCCACGCAGAGCGGCCTGGATCGCCGCTGAACACCCCGCGTCAAGGTGCGCTCGAAACCGGTCATGGCGAGCGCGTGCTCAAGGGGCGCTACCAGCTCCTTGACGAGATCGCCAGGGGCGGTGTCGGCACCGTGTGGCGGGCTACCGACCTCGTCCTTGACCGCGAGGTCGCGGTCAAGGAGCTGCGGCTGCCCACGGACCTGAGCGAGTCCGAGCGCGAGTCGTTGCTGCAGCGGACCACGCGCGAGGCGCGGGTGGCCGCGCGCCTGACCCACCCGGGTCTGGTCACCGTGCTCGACGTGGTCGACGAGGACGCCCGCCCGTGGATCGTCATGGAGCTCGTCGTGTCGAGCACGCTCGACGAGATCATCCAGTTGGCGGGACCCCTGCCGTACCAGCGCGTGGCCGAGATCGGTCTGCAGCTGATCGACGCCCTGAAGGTCGCCCACGACGAGGGCATCGTGCACCGCGACGTCAAGCCCGACAACGTCATGATCAGCGAGGGCGGCCGGGTGGTCCTGACCGACTTCGGGCTGGCGGCGTGGACGGGCGAATCCGCGCTGACGAGCTCCGGGCGGATCATCGGCTCACCCTCCTACATCCCGCCCGAGCGTGCCAAGGCCGGCCCGGTCGGTCCCGAGTCCGACCTGTGGTCGCTGGGCGCCGCGCTGTACGCGGCGGTCGAGGGGCACCCGCCGTACGACCGCAAGGGCTACATCCAGATCCTGCGTGGCGAGGATCTTGACGAGCCGCCGGTCGCGGAGAACGCGGGCCCGCTCGCGCCGGTGCTCGCGGGGCTGCTGCACGTCCGCCCGGACGACCGGCTCACCGCGGACAACGCCACCAAGATGCTGCGGATCGCTGCGCTCGCCCCGTGGGCGCCCGAGACCAGTCCCGAGACCGCGGCGAAGACCGCTGCCGAGACGGGCGAGCGCCCCACAGTGCCGGCGCAGCCCGACAGCACCGGCGCCGAGTCCCAGTTGGGCGAGGAGGGCGATAGCGAGGAGCAGGGCCAGGAGACCGCGCGGGAACACTTCCGCCAAGGGGCGCATGTCCTGCGCAGCTCGTTGCAGGAGTCGATGTCGGAATCGGTGTCGCACTTGCACGACAAGCTGCAGCAGCACCGCCCGGAGGTCAGCTCGCTGCTCACCTCCATTCGGGAATCCACCGACACGCTCGGGCTTACCGCCTCGGGGCGGCATCGGAGTAGCAGTCAGCTTCCTATGGCTATCGGTGTGGTCGCGGGGGTCCTGGTGTTGCTGGCGATCGTCACCTGGGGCCTGCTCTTCCGGTAGCTCTCGCGCGGCCCAGCCGCGCCCATGGTGCCCGCTGACGAACCGGAGCGGACCGGTTCAGGCCTTTTGGGGAGTGTCGCCGTCCTGCGGCTGGCCGGCTACCTGGGGGCCGGGGCATCGGTCCCGTTCGGGGGGAGTCCCACGATCCGGTGCAGCAGGTCGTCAAGCAGCTCCTCAGCCGGGGGCCACGGAAAGTCGGGTCGCGCCTCGTGCAGCGACGCGAGGCCGTGCAGGCCGACCCAGACCAGCGTGGCGTCACGCTCCGGGACGCCCGCTGGGGTGCGGCCGGCATCCTGGCACGCCCTGATTCCGGCGACGAGCTGCCCGAACGCCGCTCGGCCGGGAATGCTGCCGAGGTCGCCCCGGCCAATGTCCGCGGGCTGCTGGGCGCCGAACAGCATCCGGTAGGAGCCCGGGTGGTCGCGGGCGAACCGGAGATAGGCGCGGCAGCCGGCACGCAGCGCGGCGACCGGGTCGCCGGCGCCTTCCAGGGCCTGGCCCACGTGCTCGACAAGCTCGGCGAACTGTGCTTCGAGCGCGGCTCGCACCAGTGCGGGCTTGTCCTCGAAATGCAGGTAGACCGCCGGAGGGCTGACACCGGCCCTCCGGGCGACCTCACGGATCGAAAGGGCGCGCTCGTCACCGGTCTCGGCCAGCGCGGCCGTCGCCGCGGCGATGAGGTCGGCGCGCAGCAAAGTGCCGGCCCCCTTGGGGTTGCGCTTGCGGGTGGGCTTCGTGCTCATGATTGACATCCTAGCTGAACGCTAGTTAACTTAACGTGCGTAAAGTCATTTCTGGGTGTCCGCCGCCAGTGAAGCGAGGGAGACCAGTGCAGCAGACATCGAGTCACCACCGCACACCGGACAGCGCCGCCGGTCGTGCGGAACCCGGCGGCGCCGCTCACCGGGTCCACGGGCTGGTGAGCGCGGCGCTCATGGCGGCAGGGGTGGCCCTGTTCATGTGGGGCGGCAGCCAGCATCCGCCAACCGACACCTCGATGGGAGTGGTCGGCAGCGAGGACTACTTCCGGACCTTCGCTGAGCACGTCGCGCGGACCGAGGACTGGCGCAGCACGCACGCCGGGCTGCTCGCGGGCCCGTTGCTTTGGGCACTGGGTTCCGTTGGTTTCGCCGCGCACGCGCGGGCGCGACCCGCCACGGGGGCCGGGTTCGCGCAGTCGGGCCTGGTGGCCCTGGCCATGGGCGCGGTGGCGTGGTCGGTCGTCTTCGTGGTCGACGGGTTCGTGGCGCCACTGCAGGCGGAGTCCGCCGCCGCTGGGGATTTCACCCCGGAGGCGATGGCGGCGTTCCGGTTCTCCCAGGAGATCGTGGGCCGGCTCGGCCTGGTGAGCTGGCTGCTCATCGGCGCGGGGATCGCGGGCCTGGCCGCGGCGGTGCTGGCCGACCGCGACCTCGGTCCGGTCTGGCGCCTCGGCCTGGGACTATCGGGCGTGGCGATCGGCCTGTGGCCGGCAGCCGGCGCGGCGGTGGGGATCTTCCAGCCCAGCGTGTTCACCAGTGCGCTGTGGGTCCCCACGGCCCTCGTTACCTCTTTGTGGTTCCTGCTCGCGGCCGTGGCGCTGCTGTGGAGGGGAGCCCGCCCACCGCGCGCGGCCAGCGTTTCGGCGCCGTAGGGAAGCGGGGGCCGGGGGCGCCATGCACGCCGCGGCTCCACGAGGTGTGCGGACGCGAAGGTCGCCGGTGTCGATGGCCGCCATGCGCCGTCGAGCCCCGGGGAGGGGCCCGTGGGGCTCCCGAGGCTCGCCACCCACGGCACGGTGCTTGGCTGGCACCGCCTGCCCTCAGGAGCCTTCGGTCACATCGCCATTGTCGTCGAAAGCGATCGGTCCGCTGGCCCCCTGGTAGTCGATCTCCCGACTATCCTCTAGCAGGTCACGGCACTCACCGAACGAAGAGCAGGACTCACCGTCCTGGGTCACGCGCGCCATGCTCTGCGCGATCTCCGACGCCTCGGAACTCCCCGCCGCTTCGGACGCCAACGCGACGGTGACCACGCAGTCGTAGTAGTGCGCCGAGAAGTGGAACTCCTCGAGATCGTCGGTGAACTCCACCAGCCGCTCCTTGAAACCAGCCGGGGGATCGTACTGCGACAGCTCCGTCTCAGCCGAGTCGTTCTCCTCCGCCGCGGGAACCGTGCGGAAGAAGAGGGCCTCGGTGGTCTCGGTCAGCTCGGGCGCTTCCGCGGACCCCGAGCACATCACCACGTCGGCGCTGGCGAAGCGGTCAATGACCGAGAGAACAGAGCTCGACGTCGTTGGGCCGATCACGGCGTCGACACCCTCGTGGAGGATGTCGTCCGAGGCGCGGATCACGTCGCCGGGCTCTTGGCCTTCGTCGAAGCCTTCCGCGTCGGGGAGTTCCGTTCCGCGGACCCCGCCGGCCTCGTTGATATCCGCAACGGCGAGGTCGATACCGGCCTTCGCGGGCGGCTCGATGAAGTCGAGCGGCCCGCTCTCGGGAAGAAGCGCGGCGAACCGCAATGGCTCGGCTTCCGTGTTCGGGGAGTGCTCGGGCGCCGCGGGGCTGGAAGCGGCCGGAGTGCCTTGGTCGGAGGCCCCGTTGGGTTGTTCGGGTTCGCCGTCCCACACCGAGACCCAGGTTCCTATCGCGGCGCTCAGTGCGAGCGCCGTGGCCGCCCCGAGAACGACCGAGAGACGCGTGAACCGGCGACCCGCTGGAGCGGGCTGGGACGCGTTGCCGTCGTCGGTGCCCTGCCCACCAGGCGGGGAAGCGGCAGCGGAGTCCCGTGGCCAATGACGAACGATAGCGCTCTCGACGAGCGTCGTGACCTCCGTAGTGGCCGGGTGGTCCGCACCAGAGCACCGCCGGGCGAGCTCCGCGGAAGCGGGACGCTGGTGCGGGTCCTTGCTCAACGCGAGGGCGACAGGCTCGGCCAGTCCCTCGGGAATGCCCACGAGATCGGGTTCCGCGTGCAGCACCCGGTACATGAGAGTCTCGGCGCTGCCGGACCCGAACGGAGGGCGCCCGGTGGCCGCGTAGGCGACGAGCGCGCCCCAGCAGAACACGTCGGCCGGAGGGCCGCTGTCACCGCGGAACCGCTCGGGGCTGACCCAGCCGGGCGACCCCACGAGCTGTCCCGTACTGGTGATGGCGGTCTCGTCGACCGCGCGCGCGATGCCGAAGTCCAGTACTTTCGGCCCGTCAGGCGCCAGGATCACGTTCGTTGGTTTCAGGTCGCGGTGGACGACCCCGGCGTCATGGATGGCCGCGATGGCGTCAGCCATCCCCAGCGCCAGCACGCGCACCCGGCTGGCCGGGAGTGCTCCAGCGGCGCTGATGTGCTGGGACAGTGTCGGCCCGGGGACGTACGGCGTGGCGTACCACGGGCGCGGGCCATCCGTCTCGGCCGCCAGCACGGGTGCGATGCACGGGGCTCGCACGCGCTGCACCAGGTCGGTCTCGCGTGCGAAGCGGGCCCGGAATCCGGCGTCCTTGGCGTACTCGTCGCGGATCACCTTGATGGCGACCCAGTCCCCATCCGGGGATACGGCGCCGTAGACGACCCCCATACCTCCCGCGCCCAGCCGGCCCTTCACCCGAAACGGCGGGATGGATGTCGGGTCCTGATCCTCAAGGGGGGTCATCGCGGATGGTGGGGGATCGAACGACATGATTTTCTCTCCATCTCGCGCGGCCGAACCTGAATCAGTGTCGCATCATGGCGCACGCGCTTGAAGAGCTTCCCGCGGACTCGTGACCGGCGGCCTGGGGCCGTGGCCCTTCCTGCCCACGCTCTTTCTGGCAGCCGCCCTCGTAGGTCCCTCTGCCTGGTGAGCACGCTCGGCCTGGTCCGACTGCCGGGGCCTCAGAGGAGCCAACCGGAGCGGACGCTCGACGCGGACACCCTGTTCGACCTGCTGCGCATCCTCTTCGGGTGCGCGTCCGGGCTCGGTGCGGTGATCGGCCTGTTCGTCGCCTACCTGCGCCAGCGCACCATGGACCATGAGGCCCAGCGCGAGAACATCCGGCTCGCGGCCGTGGCGCTGCTGTGGAGGGGAGCCCGCCCACCGCGCGCGGACGGTGCCGCATCCGAGTAGGGGCGGCCCTCGGCTGTGCCTGGCCCGGCGCGGCTACCGGGCTCCGGGGGTGTTCGCCGCGAAGTACTCCCGCGAGGTCGGGCTCAGCGTCAGTACGACCATCACGACGAGCACTATGTGCCCGATTATCTGGCCCAAGCCCTGGAAAGCCAGGCTCGGCCACATCACCAGCACCACCACCTCGCTGATCACCGCATAGCCGAACATGCACAGCAGGCCGGTCTGGAGCTTTCGGGTGCCGTCGCGGAGCTTGGCCGCGAAGACCAGGTAGGCGACCCCCAGCACCAAGCCCTCGATGATGCCCCAGGTCATAAGAGGCTGGAACTGCTCGTAGGTGAGCCCTCCGGTATCGCTCTCGAACTGGCGGTTGAACTCCGCGGTCTCTCTGACGGAACTTGAGTCGACCGCGTCTGACACCAGGCTCTGTGCCGCCCACAGTCCCAGTAAGGCGACCACGCTGAGTGCCGCGTTGATGTAGAGAAGTACGCGCAGCGCGCGCAATGTACCCGGCATCTCCGGGGAGGGCGTGGGGCGCGGCGGGTTCGGGGGGTGCATGGCTCTCCTATGGAAAGGGCCTCGGGGGCGTCGGCCATGTGACGCTCCCCTCTGACGCTCCCCGCACCCACTTAGTTGCGCGGCTGACCGTATCCGGACAGGGAGGGCCCTGCGGCGCCCCCGCACTTTCTTCCTACGGAGGCGCAGAAAACTGCTGGGTGAGTGTTCCGGGGTGGGCCAGGGGCGTTTTCCGGGCGCTACCCGATTCGGGAGCGCGTCCGTGGACGGGAGTATCGCGCACCAGTACACGTGCCCCAACGCCGTAACCGGCGGTCGCCGCGGTCACCACGGAACGGGCACCCGCACCGATCATCGCGGGCTGGCCCACCCACACCGCCTTCGCTGCCCTCGTCGGATGTCCAACCACCCGCCCACATCACCGATCTAGGCGTGACTCTGGGCGTCTGAGCTGGTAGTAGCGGCCGGCGCGTTCGTCGAGCAGCACCATGCCGTCGTCGGTGGGGACGGTGGAGACGTCGGGTCGCAGAGTCAGGGGCATGTGGTCTCCCCGGGGGTCCGGTTCCGGTCAGTGGGTGCGCCGGCCGGGTCGCCGCGGTGGGCGTGGCGCAGCCAGGTCTCGATGCCGAGCGTGCATTCGATGTGTGCGAAGAGGGCCGAGTCGGTGTGCGACCCGATGATGGCGGCGCGCAGCCCGCCGGGGTCGACGACCCCCAAGCGGGCCAGGTGCATGTCCTCGGTCAGTGCCAGCAGCGCCGCCTTGTGGCGCTTCAGCCCGGTGAACGCGTCGGCGCTGAACTCGCCCTTGGTGCGCCGGGCCAGGATCTCGCCGGGCACGATGTCGCGCATGGCGTCGGCGAGGAGCGGCTTGAACCGGTACGGGTCGCACAGTTCGGCGCCGTCCACGCGCATGACCGCGGACACGACCGCGTCGTCCAGGTACGGGCTGGTCAGCTCCACGCCCGCGCTCCGGTACAGCTGCCCGAACACGCGCATACCCAGGCCCGATGTGCGCACGGCCTGGTACTTGGCGTGCGGGCCGCGCTGTGGCGCCAGCGGTTCGGCGCGCGCGGCGCTGGCGCGGATCGCCGCCGCGGCGACGCCGCGCGCGTCCGGCGTCACCCACGGGGGCAGTCGGACGGGGTTGACCCACCCCAGGTGGGGCGTACTGGGCGTGATGAGCGGGGCGTCGAGCGATGTGGCCGTGCGGTGCAGCGCGCTCGCGTATCCCCTCCGGTCGACCAGTTGCCGGAGTGTCTCCTTGGCGGGCCAGCGCAGCAGTGCGCGGTAGCCCTTGGCGCGGCGCCACGCGGCCAGGGGGCGCCGACCGAACAGGTCGTGCAGGTACAGCGAGTTTCCCGCGAACAACTCGTCGCCGCCCTGGCCGTTGAGGTGCAGGCGCGACCCCGTCGCGGCGATCCTGCGGGCGTTCTCCATTGTGCTGGCGCGCACGCGCGCCCACCGGAGCGGTTCGTCCAGAACGGGGCCGGGGGAGTCGAGGTCGGCGAACCAGAGGGGAAGGTCGTCGGAGGCTACGACGTGGTGCTCGGCGTCGGGAAGCGCCTCGCGGGCACGGGCGGCCCACGCGCCATCGTCGTTGCCGTCGTCGGTGGAGTCCCACCGGTAGGTCACCAGGCGGGAATTGGTGCGCGACGCGAGGAAGCACAGGCTGGTGGAGTCCCAGCCGCCGGAGAGGTCGGCGCTGAGGGTGGCGTGGCGGGAGGCGCGGGCGGCCACCGCGTCGGAGAGCGCTTCGGCGATTCCGGCGGCACCGTCGGCGGGGGAGCGGTCGGGCTCGGCGGCGCGCCACCACACCGACGTGCGCAGGGTGCCGTCGCGTTCCAGGATGGCCGCGTTGCCGGCCGGGACCGGGCGGGTTCCGCGCCACGGGCAACGGTCCTCCAGGTCCTCGGTGAGTGCCGGGATGAGGAGGCGGAGCACGAGGGCGCGTTTGTCAAGGTCGGCCCCGCGTCCGGTGATGACACCGGCGCGGTCGGCGAGAACGGTCGCACCGCCGACCTCGCGGTAGAACAGCCGTCGCACACCGGAGGCGGTTCCGCGCGCCCAGACGCGGCCGTGGATCGTCGCCGCGAGGTGGAAGCATCCGGGGAGGTCGCGGGTGCGTTCCTCGATCGCGGAGATGTCGGCGCCGCCGACCATTCGGGACAGGTCGGTGGCGGTGGCCGTGGAATGTCCGAACAGGGCGATGCGCGCCGGGCCGGCGTGGGCCGTCGTCACCTCGCCGGCGCTCCAGCGACCCATGAGCCATGGGCGCCCGGAGTCATGGGGGATTACGTGGTCAGCGGCGGCTCCCAGCGAGCGCGCGGCGGCAGCGCCGGCGCCGGTGTCGGGGAGAACCACGAACCAGGGGGAGTCGTCAAGCACTCGGATCCTTCCTGGTGGATTCGCAGGGGAGGGGCCCGGCCGCCGCGAGGCGGCGGCCGGGCCGTGCGGGCGGGGTCAGGGCCCGCGCCGGTTCGTGCGGCCGGTCGGTCGACTCCGGAGGTGGGCGACGTGGCCGCACGCCGGGATTGTTGGCCAGCGGGGTGTGTGGCGAAGTGTGCGTGAACGCGGCACACGTTCACCAAACGCTTCCCAGGGGCTAGGGAAGGAGGCCGAAGGTGACCCCGTCGTAGAGGGGGAGTGGTCCGTAACCGAGGGTGAGGCCGGTGAAGTCGCCGACCTCGACCAGAACCGGCGGCTCGTAGACGAGTGTGTCTCCGGTCATGCCATCACGTCCTTCCTCGGTGTTTTTGGGTGTTCCGTGCACGCCGAGCGCCTTCTGCGTATCGGCACCGGTCAGGTCCCCGAGATTCGCACAGGAGAAACCGTTGTCCGTGGTTTTCCGGTCACATTATTCCGGGTGCCTGTGGAGCAGGTTCGGGGTGCTGTTGTCTTCGAGTGGCAGAAGTCTGCCGCATTATCGGCGGGCCGAATATCTGCGCACATCGGGGTGGTTCGGAATAAACCAGGAAGGGCGTACCACGTAATTCGTGCGAGGCGTGCGGGATCTGAGCGGGGCGGCCAGTGGGAGAAAACCAGGAATTCTTGTCCGTTGTATCCGGATCGTCGCCAATGCGAGGTGCGCTCGAGGAGGCCGCGGCGCCACCGAGGGCGGCGCGAACCGCACCCGGGAATGGAATGTGCCTTGGCCGTATTCCCCGATTCAGGTCAGGAGGAATGGCGTCCGCCGAACTGGTGGACGCGGCCGGGTGGCGCTCCGTCCCGTCGATGATCCGCCAGGCCCCTGGGCGGCCGGGGACACGGCCGGCCAAGCGCTTCGGTTCCCCGGCCCGGGCACGGCCGCCCGGGTGAACCTGCCACGTTGGCCGCGTACGGGCGCGTCCTGCGCGCCGAATCCTGCGGACCACGCGGTTGTGCCCGGCCAGCGCAATCTTGGAGCGCTCCCGTAAGCTGGCGGCCATGAGTGCACACTTCGATGTCGTCGTTCTCGGAGCCGGGCCCGGCGGGTACGTCGCCGCCATTCGCGCGGCGCAACTGGGCAAGTCGGTAGCTGTTGTGGAGGCCAAGTACTGGGGCGGGGTCTGTCTCAACGTCGGGTGCATCCCGAGCAAGGCGCTGCTGCACAACGCCGAGCTCGCGCGGCTCGTGACGCACGATGCCGCCAGGTTCGGGATCAGCTTCGACGGTGACGTGCACCTCGACTACGGCACGGCCTACACGCGCAGCCGCGAGGCCGCCGATGGCCGGGTCAACGGTGTGCACTTCCTGATGAAGAAGAACAACATCACCGAGTACGACGGCTGGGGCACGTTCACCTCCGCCACCTCCCTCGACGTCGCACTCAACAGCGGCGGCACCGAAACCCTCACGTTCGACCACTGCATCGTCGCCACGGGCGCCACCACCAAGCTGCTGCCCGGGACCCAGCTCAGCGAGCGCGTGGTCAGCTACGAGGAACAGATCATGCGCAGCGAGCTGCCGGACAGCGTCATCATCGCCGGGGCCGGAGCCATCGGCGTCGAGTTCGGCTACATCATGGCCAACTACGGCGTGGACGTCACCATCGTCGAGTTCCTGGACCGCATGGTGCCGCTGGAGGACGCCGAGGTCGCCAAGGAGCTCAACCGCCAGTTCAAGAAGCTCGGAATCAAGGTCCGCACGTCCACCCGGGTCGACGCCATCGACGACAGCGGCGACAAGGTCACGGTCACCGTGACCAAGGGCGACCAGAGTGAGGTGCTGCAGGCAGACAAGGTGCTGCAGGCCATCGGCTTCGCCCCGTGCGTCGAGGGATACGGCCTGGACCGGGCCGGTGTCCGGCTGACCGGGCACGGCGCCATCGACATCGACGACTACATGCGCACGTCGGCGCCCAACATCCACGCGATCGGCGACGCCACCGGCAAGCTGCTGCTGGCCCACACCGCCGAGGCGCAGGGGATCGTCGCCGCGGAGACCATCGCCGGGGCCGAGACCTTCCCGATCGACTACGTCATGGTGCCGCGGGCGACCTACTGCCAGCCGCAGATCGCCAGTTTCGGCTACACCGAGGAGCAGGCCCGGGAGCTGAACTACGACGTCAAGATCGCCAAGTTCCCGTTCATGGCCAACGGTAAGGCGCACGGGCTGGGGGAGACCGCGGGCTTCGTCAAGATCATCGCCGATGCCAGGTACAACGAGCTGCTCGGCGCCCACATGATCGGCCCTGATGTCACCGAGCTGCTCCCCGAGCTCACCCTGGCGCAGAAGTGGGACCTCACCGCCGACGAGGTCGCGCGCAACATCCACGCGCACCCGACACTGTCCGAGGCCATCCAGGAGGCGATCCACGGCATCGCGGGACACATGATCAACCTGTAGCCGCGAAGCCGGGGAACCTCCCGGGTTCCCCGGCCGTTCAGTCGTCGAATACCGAGCCGGGTACCTGGAACGAGATCGCGGTCGAGGTCTCGTCGTACTCGTACGGGGGGTCGCCGCCGGTGTAGCCGCCGGGGTGGCATCCGGTCGGGTTGAACTCGACCACCCACGTTCCGGTGCACAGCCAGTCGTCCTCGATTATGTAGGCGAGGACGTCAGGGCCGATCTCGTTGGTGACGGCGAAATAGTCCTCGCCCTCCAGCGCGAAGTACTGTTCGACCACACGGTCCGCTTCCTCGCACGCCACATCCCAGGAGTCGGCGCGCACCCGCCAGGTGACGCCCTCCGGGTCGTCGAACTCGCCGCACTCGGGCGCGGACACGAGCACCGGACCGTAGGGATCGCCGGGCTCGAAGCCGGACTCCGGCCCCTCCTCCGGGATCAGGGTGTTGGCGGGGGTGCGGGTGTCGGGCTCCTCGACCGCGACCGGCTCGTCCACGGCGGTGAAGTCGATCTCCACCTCCCAGCGGTCGGTCTCGTACTCCAGGAGCAGCGGCCGGTCGTCGTCGTCCAGAGTGAGGTTTCCCGTCCCCGGTTCCTCGTCGACCTGCCCGGCGACGGATACCTGCGCGGAGTTGACCCCCTCGGGTTGCTCTATGGTCTCGGTGAACACGTGTCCGGTCAGTGGGCCGGACAGCTCGGTCGTGCCGTCACCGGTGGACTCCTCGGTAATCTCCTCGGCCGCGGCGAGGGACCGCAGCGGGTCGGCCACGGCCACGGGGCCGTAACTGCGGGGGGCCTCCTCCCCCGATGCGTAGACGCCGCGGTTGGTCACCCCGTACTGCAGGGTCCGGTAGATATAGATGTCGCCGCCGTGGTTCACGACGGTCACCGGGAACTCGGTGCCGCCCTGGTTCCCGGAGACCGTCTCGCTCGCGAAGATCTCGGGGTCGCCGTTGGTGTAGCGCAGGGTGTGTACCTCCCGGCTCTCGTTCAGCACGGTCTCGGCGTCGGCGTCGGCGTCCGCCTGCTCCGCCGCGTAGTCGGGGGTGTACTGCACCGTCATCTCGGCGGTGAAGCCTTCCCCGTCCTCCACGAGCTGCGCCGCGGCCGCCACCCGTTCCTGGGGGGAGGGGCCCGCGAACTCCTCGACGGCGAAGTAGCCACCGGTGGCTATGGCCCCTGTGGCCACGACGGCGCCGGCCGTGATGGCCGCCGCCTTGACCCCGGTTCCGCCGGTGAGCCACGCGAGCACGCCACCCGCACCCGCGCCGCTGCCCGCACTGCTTCCGGCCGGCGCCGCGGCCCCCGCCGTTACGGCAGCCGCACCGACCGTCACCGCGGGGGCCGCGGCGGCACCAGCCGCGGCCCCCAGCGCCGCCCAGGTGGCCGAATGGTGGCCCGCGGCGTCGATCCCGCGCCACACTTCGGTGAGCAGGGTCCGCAGCTGGCCGCCGAGGGACGGGAGCGACTCCTCGGGGGACGGCTCCGCGCCGGCGGCAACCAGCAGGTCGCGCAGGGCACTCTCGGCGGCGGGACGCGCCTCGGGGTCCTTGGCAAGCGCCCGGCTGGCCAGGTCCCGCAGCTCATCGGGGACACCGTCCAGGTCGGGGTCGCCGTGCAGCACCCTTTCCTTCAGCTCGTCCGGAGTACCTTCGCCGAAGGGGGCGCGGCCGGTGGCGGCCAGCACCAGCAGGCCGCCCCACGCGAAGACGTCGGTCGCGGCGGTGCCGGGTTCGCCGCGATACCGTTCCGGGGACACCCAGCCGGGCGTGCCGTAGGACGACGCCGCGTCCGGATCCCCGCCCGCTTCGGCATCGGTGGCGATGCCGAAGTCCACCACGTACGGCCCGTCCGGCGACAGGATCACGTTGCCGGGCTTGATGTCGCGGTGCACCACCCCGGCCGCGTGGATCGCCGCCAGGGCCTCCGCGGTACCGGCGGCGAAAGCCCGCAGCATCGCGCCGTCGAGCACCCCGATATCGGTGACGTGCTGGCGCAGGGTGCGTCCCGGCACGAAACCCGTGGCCATCCACGGGGTGGCGGCCCGCACGTCGGAGGCACGCACCCGCGGCACGCACACCCCGTCCACCCGCGTGAGCAGCTCCACCTCGCGGCTGAAGATCTCGCGGAACCGTGACTGGGCGGCGTAGCGTTCGTGGATGGTCTTGACGGCCACGCAGCGGGCCGACTCGTCCAGTCCGCCGAAGACCACACCCATGCCGCCGGCGCCCAACCGGCCGACAATCCGGAAGCGGCCGATGGACTGCGGGTCATCGGGCTGCGTGGGGCGCAGCTCCGGAGGAAGGGGCGGGTTCGCTTCCACGGGGCTTCCTTATTGTCTGTGTCCCTGCGATATGACCCTCCGACCATAATGACCACGCGGCGGACCACCGTCGAGAACCCTGTCCGCAGTCGGCCGTGCGACTGGGCCCGGCCGGCGCGAGCGCGGCCACGGGTGGGCCCCTCAACGCCTCCACCGCGGTGTGCCCACCGCGAGAGTCCCGGGGAGACCATGGCCTCCCCGGGATGGCCACGGACTACTCGTCCTCGGCGCTCTCGGCGTACATCGCCCGGAACGTGATGGGTCCGATGATCCCGTCGGCGTCGATGCCCTTGCTCTCCTGGAAGTCCTTGACCGCCTGCTCCATCTCCGGGCCGAACTCGTTCATGGTCGTGTCATTGCTGTCGTGCCCCAGGTAGGTCAGGGAGTGCCGCAGGCCGGCGACCAGCATGCTGTCGTCCCCCCTTTGCACCAGTCCGGTGTCGTCGCGGAGTTTGCCCCAGGTGTCCTCGTCGAGGTTGCCGGTAGTGGGGATGAGCTCGTTGTTGAGCTGGTACTGGTTGACGGCGAACGTCATGTTCGAGGTGAACTCCAGGTGCGGCTCCTCGCCGAGGTACACACCGAAC
This sequence comes from Lipingzhangella halophila, assembly GCF_014203805.1. GTDB lineage: Bacteria > Actinomycetota > Actinomycetes > Streptosporangiales > Streptosporangiaceae > Lipingzhangella > Lipingzhangella halophila. The sequence continues at coordinate 847,934 of NZ_JACHJT010000001.1, forward strand.
TCCTGGAGGAAGTAGCCGACGGCGACGACCCGGTAGTCGCTGTCGCCCTCCGTGAGCTCCACCCACGGATCCTGCTGGATGGCCGCGATGACGTGTGGGGGAGTGTCCGGCCCGTCGGCGAGGGCGGGTGGCGCCGCGCCCAGGGCGAGCGCGATGCCGGCGACGCTGGTGGCCGCGAGGGTGAGTCCACGCTTCGGGAACACGATATGCCTCCGTTGTGTGCGCACATGGTGATTGCTGGCCACCAGGGGACGTATGGGGCTCTTCGGGGGATTGCGCGTTCCGGGAGAGTTCGCCCGTGGTTCCCGATCCGTTCGTTCCGGCTGCCCGGTGGCGGTGGCGCACGCGCGGGATCGGTGAGAACGGGGATCTCGGCAACGGTGTCCGCCACGTGGCCGTCAACGGTCGCCGCGGTCTCCTGCCGAGCGGTCGCGGGTGCGGCCAACAGCACGGTGGACACCGTTGTTGCCCCCTGGCGGGGATGTGCTAGCGTATTGGTCAATTGACCAAGGCGAACGAACAAGGCATATGACCAAGGAGGGGCGCATGGTTCCCCCGACCGCTGCCGAACGGGGCCGAGAGGTGCGCGAGACGCTGCTGGCCACCGCCGGTGAGCTGATCGCGGAACTCGGCTGGAACTCGGTGAGCACCCGGATCCTCGCGCAGCGGGCCGGGGTGCGGCCCGGGCTGGTGCACTACCACTTCGCCTCCCTGCCGGACCTGCTGCGCGAGGCGGCCATGCGGACGATCCGCCGGTTCCTCGACTCGACCACCGAGGTGCTCGACGCCGCGCCCAGCGCGACAGCCGGCATCGAGGAACTGCTGTCCGTCCTGGAGAAGTACGGCGGCCCGGACCCGCTCACGCTGCTCATGAGCGAGGCGTTCATGACCGCCACGCGCGACGAACAGCTCCGCGCCGAACTGGGCGAGGCCATCGACCGGTTCCGCCGGGACCTCACCGATCGGCTCGCCCGATCCGGGCACGGCTCGCCCGAGAGCGCCGCCACCGCCGTCATGGCGCTCCTCGACGGGTTCGTGCTGCACAAGGCGCTGAACCCGGCGATCACCGCGGCCACGATCACACCGTCCGTGCGCCGCATAACCGCGATCGGGGACGAGAGCGCTGGCGGGCCGGAACAACAACCGCAACACCGAGAGGTAGGCGAGACACCATGAGAGCCGTCATCTGCGGGGCCGGAATCGCGGGACTGGCCGCCGCCGCCCGGCTGCACCACCACGGCTGGGAGGTGTGCGTCGTGGAGAAGGCCCCGGGGCCGCGCCCGCAGGGGTACATGATCGACTTCTTCGGCCCCGGCTACGAGACCCTGGGCCTGATGGGCCTGCGGTCGCGCCTGCACGAGCTGGGCCGGCGCGTCGACGGCATCGAGTACATCGACAGCGAGGAACGAGTGCGCGCGCGGGTCGACTACGCCGCGTTCGAGAAGGCCGCCAAGGGCGAAATCGTCTCCCTCCTGCGTCCCGACCTGGAACTCCTGCTCCGCGAGACGGTTGGGGACAAGGTCGACCTGCGCTACGCCACCACCATCGACCACATCGACGACACCCCCGGCGGTGCCACGGTCACGCTGTCCGACGGCTCCATCCACGACGCCGACATGGTCGTGGGGGCCGACGGGATCCACTCCCACGTCCGATCGCTCGTCTTCGGCCCTGAGCAGGACTACCTGTACTACCTCGGCATGCACACCGCCGCCTTCGTCTTCGACGACCCGGAGACGGCCCGCCGGGTCGACCGCAAGTTCGTGATGCTCGACGACGTCGACGCCCAACTGGGGCTCTACACCACCCGCGACGACAGGGTCGCGGTTTTCGCCGTGCACCGCTCGCCGGACATGGCGCTGCCCGCGGACCCCCGCGAGGTGCTCCAGCAGCGTTTCCAGCACCTCGGCGGGCTGGCGCGGCGCGCGCTGGCCCACTGCCCGCCGTCCGACGAGCTCTACTACGACCAGGTCGCGCAGATCGAGCTGCCCCGCTGGTCGAACGGGCACACCGTGCTGCTGGGGGACGCCGCCTACGCCGTTTCGCTCATCGCCGGCCAGGGCGCGTCCCTGGGTGTCACAGGCGCCTACGTGCTCGCTGAACGCCTGGCCGCCGCCGACTCGGTGCCGGAGGCGCTGGATGACTTCGAACGCCGCGTGCGCTCGCTGGTCGACGACCGGCAGGCCGTGGTCCGCCGCCGTGGCGCCAACGTCTTCCTGCCCTCGTCCCCGCTGCGACTGCGGCTGCGCTACGGGGTGATGAAAGCCCTGCGGCTACCGGGAACGAGCCGCCTGCTGCGCAACGGGCTGATCGGCAAGTTCCACACCCCGGTGGCCGATCTGAGTGCCTGAGCCCCGTGTTCCTCCCGCGGTCCCACGCTAGGAGCGGAGGTAGGTGAGCACCGCGCGCACCCGCCGGTGGTGGTCGGTGTCCTCGGCGTACAGGTCCAGTTTGGTGAAGATGCTGCGGATGTGCTTTTCCACCGCGCCGTCGCTGACCACCAGGGAGCGGGCCATGGCCTGGTTGGAGCGCCCCTCTGCCATCAGCGCGAGCACCTCCCGCTCCCGCTGGCTCAGCGGCGCCAGCGGGTCGTCGCGCCGGCTCACCATTAGCTGGGATACCACCTGCGGGTCGAACACCGTGCCCCCGGCGGCCACTCGCCGGAGGCCCTCCAAGAACTCGTCGACATCCACCACACGGTCCTTGAGCAGGTAACCGACCGCCCCCCGCGCGTCGGCCAGCAGGTCGTCAGCGTAGGAGACCTCCACGTACTGGGAAAGGACCAGCACGGGGCTCCCCGGTACCTGCTGGCGGGCGGCCACCGCGGCCCGCAGCCCCTCGTCGGTGAAGGACGGCGGCATGCGCACGTCCACCACCGACACATCCGGCTGGTGCTGCACGATCGCCTGGACCAGGGAGTCGCCGTCGCCGACCTCGGCCACCACCTGGCAGTCGAACTCCTTCAGCAACCCCACGATGCCCGAACGGATCAGCGCGGCGTCGTCAGCCACCACTACGCGCACGGCACCTCCACCGCGACCACTGTCGGACCTCCCTCGGGGGAGTCAACAACCAGCTCGCCTTCGACTGCCTTGACCCGATCGGCCAGGCCCGCGAGCCCATGGCCCTTGGCCAGGTGGGCGCCGCCCACCCCGTTGTCACCCAGGGTCAGCAGCAGGCCGTTCCTGGTCCGGGACAGTACCACCTTCGCCGCGCTCGCCGTGCTGTGCTTGGCCATGTTCGTCAGGCACTCCGCGGCGACGAAGTAGATCGTGCTCTCCACCGCGGCGGGAAAACGCTCCTCCACCTGGGTGTCCACGGTGACCGGAACCGGACAGCGTGCGGCCAGGGCGGCCAGGGCGGGAGCCAGTCCACGGTCGGTGAGCACGGGCGGGGCGATGCCCCGCGACAGCGCGCGCAGCTCGTCCAGCGTCTCCCGGGTGTCGCCGATCGCGCTGGTGAGCGTGTCGCGCGCCGCGTCGGGGTCGCGCTCCATCTGGCGCTTGACCCGGGAAAGCTCCATAGCCAGGTGCACCAGCCGCTGCTGGGGGCCGTCATGGATGTCACGTTCCAACCGCCGCAGCGCACCGGCCTCCGCCGAAACGGCCGCCGCGCGGCTCTCCGAGAGGTCGGCGATGCGCTCCTGCATCTCGCCGACCGAAGTGAGCAGGACCCGGCCGAGCTGGGCGCGGAGCAGGGCACAGCCGCGCAGCACGAACGGCAGGAGCAACGCCAGTACCAGGCCGATGGCGAGGTAGAACAGCGAGTCCGCCAGATTGGTGTTGGGCAGGCCGAGTAGGCGGGGCAGGTCGGTGTAGTCCTCGCCCACGGCACGGCGGATAATCCAGCCGTACAGCGGGCGGGTGATCGCGAGGAGGGCCGCCCCCGAGAACGCCACCGACACCGCGAAGGTGATGACCGATACCGGAAGGATCAGCACCCCGTAGAGCAGGTCCAGCCAGCTCTGTCCGGCGCGCAACGGGGTCGTCAGCCTGCGGAGGACCCCCGCGTCCTGCGGAGTGCGGGGGTAGTGCGGCCGAGCCACCGGGTGGCCCAGCACAGCGGGTAGGGAGCGGCGCTCGACCTCGGCGAACCCGCGGGCGATGAGCAGGCTGAGTGCCAGTACCGCAATCCCGATCCCGATGGGCAGCGTGCCCACGCCGGCCGCGAAGGTGGGGACGAGCAGGACGAACCCGATCAGGGCGATCGGGAAGGAGGAGAGAAGGTAAACGAGATCGGCGCCGGCCCGCCGTAGTAGTGCTGACATGACCACCAGACTAGAGAGCCGCCAGGGCACCGACATCCCCGCACACGTGCCTGTTCCGGGTAGGGCCACCCCTACCTAGGGGGGAGCGCTGACCAGTCGGAAGTGGGGGGTCAGCCTCATGTCCACTAGCCTGCCCCTGTTCTTAGGTTTGGGTATGTCCAACCCTCCACCGAACGGGAGAGGCCCCCCATGGCCATGACCCTGGCCGCCCCGCACAGTGCGCCAAGCACCCCGGCCGTACGGGCACCCGTCCGCGACTGTTTCCTGGACGCCCTGCGCCTGCTGGTGATCGCGCTGGTCGTGTTGCAGCACTGGACGATGCCCGTGCTGGACTCCACCCGGGGCGGGGTGACCGTCGGCAGTGTTCTGGATGTGCCCGGGGCGTGGGCGCTCACCTGGGTGGTGCAGGTTATGCCGCTGATCTTCTTTGTCGGTGGTGCCGCGAACGCGATCAGCCTGCGCTCGGCACGCCAGCGCGCCCAGAACGCACCGGACTGGCTCGCCCGCAGGCTGCGGCGGCTTGTCTGGCCCGTGGTCCCTCTGGCCATGCTGTGGGTCCCCCTGGCGTACCTGCTGGTCGCCGCGGGCGTTCCGGAGGAGGCGGTGCACAGTGGCGCGCGGGCCGCGGGCATGGTGCTGTGGTTCCTGGCCGCCTATCTGATGGTGGTGGTGCTGGCGCCGACCCTGCTGCGCTGGGAGGAGCGCGCCGGATGGTGGGTCTGCGCCGGTCTGCTGGCCGGGGTGGTCGCCGTTGACCTGGCGCGTCTGGCCACCGGGGTGACCGAGATCGGCTACCTCAACGTCGCCCTGGTCTGGGTGGGCGTGCACCAGCTCGGCATGCGCTACGCCAGCGGGGCGCTCAACCGGCGCGCGGCAACCGTACTGGTCGTGGGCGGCTGGTCCACCGCGCTGGGCGTGGTCCTGGCCGGCCTCTACTCGCCGAACATGACCGGCGTGTTCGACACCGCGGTCTCGAACATCAATCCGCCCACCCTGGCCCTGACCGCTCTGGGAGCCGGGCAGGTCGGGCTCGCGGTCCTGGCGCGGGAGCACATCAACGCCTGGGGGCGCCGGCCGGGCGCGGCGCGGTTGGTGGCGTGGGCACAGTCCCGGATGATGACGGTCTACCTGTGGCACATGCTGCCGATGGCCGCTCTCAGCGCCGTGCTGGTGGTCTGGGCCGACCTGGCTACCCCCCGGCCGTTCACCGCCGAATGGCTGCTCTGGAGCGGGACCGGGGTGGCCGTCATGGCGTTGGCGCTGTGGCCCCTCGTACGGCTCGCGGAGCGCTTCGAGCAGCCGCCGAACCTGCCCTACGCACCGCAGGGCGTTGTGCGAATCTGTGTGGCGGCCCTGTTGGCGGGCTGCGGACTGCTCACCCTGACGGTCACCGGGTTCGAGCCGACCCCGGCCCTGCTCGCCGGCTACCTGGCCATCGGCGGCTCCTTGGTCCTGACGTGCGGCTTCCACCCAGTCTGGCCCCGCACTGTCCGGGCATGGGCGCTGTCGTTTCCCAGAGCGTCCCTGCAAGGCGCCCTTGCGGGGCGCGCTCCGCGATGACGGCGGGATGCCGGTTCCCGGCGTGCGCGCGTCCTTCGCGGAAGCTGCGCTGACGTCGCCGAGGGCGGAGCCGAGCACGCGCGGAAAAGCTCGTGATTCGAGGGCCAGAGCTGGACCCTAACCGCGGTTGTGACCCTAGAGTTCGGACATGCCAACTACCCAGACAGGAACACAGCAGGCAATGGCGCCGAGTGCTTTCGGCCGCCAGGGCTTCGGCGCGATGCGGTTGAGCGAAGAGACCGCCGATGAGGGCGATCGCGACCCGGCAGCCGTTGTCGGCGCCGCACTCGACGCGGGCGTCACCATGGTGGACACCGCCGACGCCTACCGGAATGAGGAGCTCGTCGGCCGGGCGATCCGAGCGCGGCGCGACGAGGTGCTGCTGGCCAGCAAGTTCGGTCTGGTGTGGCACGACGACGTCGGGGGGTCCCACGAGTTCCGGGCCGATCCGGCCTATGTCCGCCAGGCGTGTGAGGCGAGCTTGCGGCGCCTCGGCGTCGACGTGATCGACCTGTACTACCTGCACCACCGCAGCGAGCGGACGCCGATCGAAGAGACCGTCGCAACCCTGGTGGAACTGATCGAGCAGGGAAAGATCCGCGCCATCGGGCTGTCCAACGTGACCGCGGAGGACCTCCGGCGCGCGCACGCCGTCCATCCGGTCGCGGCGCTGCAGGAACGGTGGTCAGTGCTCCAGCGCGGCATGGAACGGGAGTTGCTGCCCGCCGTGGCCGATCTCGGGGTGGCCGTTGTCGCCCATTCCCCGACCGATCACGGAGTCCTCCACGAGGTGCCCGGTACCGCCGACGGTGCGGACACGAGCCGCGTACGCGCCGCCCTGGACGAGATCGCCAACGCGCACGGCGCCACAGCCGGACAGATCGCACTGGCCTGGGTGCACCACCGGGAGTCCGCCCACGGTGTAGCGGTCATCCCGCTTCCGGGGACGACCAGGGTCAGCCACCTGCGCGCCAACGTGGCCGCGGCCGACGTGCGCCTGTCCGGCGACGAGCTACGGCGGCTCGATGCCTTCGGGACGGTGACCTGACCCGCCCGCGCAACACGCCGGCGGTACCGCCACCCGGCCACCGGGAGCGATCCTTCGCGCCGGGCCGGGCTCGACAGGCCCGCACCCGCTAACGGCGGCTTCCCGCCGATCCGGCTCCGGGCCTGTTACCCCGAGAGCGCCGCACCCGCCCCTGCCGGGTGCGGCGCAACGGCCCGCCGTCGACACCGCGGACGGCGACACACCGGCCCCGGGACGGTCCTCGGCCGCGCTCGGGCCGAAACCTAGGCTGACACGAGGATCGAGAGGCGTCCGCGCGCCACGTCACAGGAGGAGGCCGCGAATGCGTGCCGTGCAGTACCGGGAGGTCGGCGAGCCACCTCGGGTTGTCGGCGTTGAGGTGCCCGAACCCGGGCCGGGACAAGTGCTGCTGCAGGTCACCGCGGCAGGCGTCTGCCACTCCGACCTGGAGGTGATGAGCTGGCCCGCCGAGTCCTTCCCCTACACGCTGCCGCTCACCCTGGGGCACGAGGCCGCCGGCCGGGTTGTGGCGCTGGGAGGCGGGGTCAGCCGGGTTGGGGTGGGCGATTCGGTCGTGGTCTACGGCCCGTGGGGCTGCGGGGTGTGCCGGGTGTGCTCCACGGGCCGGGAGAACTACTGCCCGCGCGCCGCGGAGCTGGGAATCCGGCCGCCGGGGCTGGGCAGTCCAGGGGCGCTGGCGGAGTACGTGCTGGTGGACTCCGAACGCCACGTTGTGCCGATCGGCGACCTGGACCCGGTCACCACCGTGCCGCTCACCGACGCCGGTCTGACCCCGTACCACGCGATCAAGCGCTCTCAGTCCCGGCTGTACGCCGGAAGCACAACGGTGGTGATCGGGGTGGGCGGCCTCGGCCATGTCGCGATCCAGTTGCTGCGTGCGATGTCGGCGACCACAGTTGTGGCCCTGGACGTGCGCGAGGAGAGCCGGGAGCTCGCGCTGCGCAGCGGCGCCCACCACGCGCTTCCCTCGGACGGGGAAGCGGTGTCCGCGATCCGGGAGCTGAGCGGCGGTGCCGGCGCCAGTGCGGTCTTCGACTTCGTGGGGGCGCAGGCCACGGTCGACCTGGCCGCGAACGTTGTCGGGATGGACGCCGCCATCACCCTGGTCGGGATCGGCGGGGGTACGCTGCCCGTCTCCTTCGGCTCACCGCCTTTCGGCGCGGTTGTGGGCACCACCTACTGGGGCGCCCGGGCGGAGCTGATGGAACTGGTGGATCTGGCCCGGCAGGACGCGGTGCGCGTCCACGTGGAACGCTACGGCCTGGACCAGGCACCCGAGGTCTACGAACGGATGAAGGCCGGCAGGATCCACGGCCGGGCAGTGATCATCCCGTAGCCCGGCGACGCGGGAACCGGCGCGTGCGGGCTGCCTCGATCGTGCGGGACCGAAGCCCCGGAGCGGCCCTACCGGCTCCGCTCCGGCGCGCGACCGCTCGGGCGCCGGGCAGGACCAGGACGGCGGGACGGCGCGCGCAGTAGCATGCTGGTAGAGATACCCAGCGCACGCTGGGTGCTGGTGGTCAGCGATGGCCCTGGCCCGGGAGCCGCCATGCACACCGATGTGCTGACACAGGGCCGCGAGTCCTATGCGCGTTGGGCCTGGAAAGCCGCCTACGAGGAGCTGTCGGCGGCACAGGGGGAGACGCCGCTGCCGGGCGCGGACCTGTACCGGCTCGCTGTGGCCGCGTACCTGACCGGTGCGGACGCCGCCGCCGTCGAGACGTTCCAGCGTGCCCATCACGCCCTCGTTGACCAGGGCGAGGTCGCTCGTGCGGTGCGGTGCGGCTTCTGGCTCGGGATCGTTCTGGTGCAGCGAGGGCACCACGCCCAGGCGGGGGGCTGGCTGGCCCGGGCCCAGCGGCTGCTGGCGGAAGAGCCGCTGGACTGCGTGGAGCGGGGATACCTGCTCCTCCCGGGCGCCCTGCGGTCCCTGGAGGGTGGTGACCCGTCGGCGGCGTACGCGGTGTTCGGCGAGGCCATCGAGATCGCTGACCGTTTCGGCGATCCGGATCTCGTCGCGCTGAGCCGGCTCGGTCGGGGGCAGGCGCTTGTCGCCATGGGCGAGGCGGGCGCTGGGGTGGCCATGCTCGACGAGGCGATGCTCGCGGTGACAACCGGGGACGTGTCGCCGATTGCCGCCGGGCTCGTCTACTGCGCGCTGATTCTCGCCTGCCGCCAGATCTTCGACCTTCGGCGGGCGCAGGAGTGGACGGCGGCGCTGAGCCGCTGGTGCGCCGCGCAGCCGGATCTCAAACCCTACCGGGGCCAGTGCCTGGTACACCGCTCGGAGATCATGCAGCTCCGGGGGGAGTGGCCGGAGGCCATGGAGGAGGTTCGGCGGGCCTGCGCGCACCTGAACGAGCCCCCGGGTGACCCGGTGTTGGGGATGGCCCTGTACCAACAGGGCGAGCTGTTGCGGCTGCGCGGCGAGTTCGCGCGGGCCGAGCAGGCCTACCGCGAGGCCAGCGAGTGCGGACACCCGATCCAGCCCGGTCTGGCCCTGCTGCGCCTGGCCCAGGGGCGGGTCGGGGACGCGGCCGCGGCGGTCCGCCGGGTGCTGGACGAGGCCGAGTCCGACCGGGTGGCGCGTTCCCGCGCGTTGGCGGCCTACGCGGAGATCATGCTCGCCGCCGGGGACGTCGAGGCGGCACGGGCCGGAACCGACGAACTTGAGGTGCTCGCCGCGGACTTCGACGCGCCCTACCTGTGGGCCGTGGCCGCCACCGCGCGGGGCGCGGTGCTGCTCGCCGACGGTCACCCGCGCGGCTCGTGCGTGGCCCTGCGTCGTGCCTGGACAAGCTGGCACCAGCTGGAGGCCCCGTACGAGGCGGCCCGGGTGCGCGTGCTGATGGCTCGGGCCTGCCGCGAGCTGGAGGACCACGACACGGCGGAGATGGAGCTCGACGCGGTTCGGCATGTCTTCGAACAGCTCGGGGCCGCTCCGGCGCTCGCGCGGGTCGCGGAGCTGTCCGGCATGCCGGCGCGACGGGAAGCCCCGGCCGGGCTGACGCCGCGCGAGGTGGAGGTGCTCAAGCTGGTGGTTACCGGCGCGACCAACCGGGAGATCGCCGACCGCCTCGTTATCAGCGAGAAGACCGTCGCCCGCCACCTCGACAACATGTTTCCCAAGCTCGGTGTCTCCTCGCGGGCGGCGGCCACCGCCTTCGCCTACCAGCACAAACTGGTGTAGCGGGCGTCCTGCGCCGAATTACCCATTGGGGCGGCCCACCGCGATTGGGTAGTTCGCCCGAAGCGGCACACGCCTGGTTCGCCGGATCCTTGTGGTAGCTGTCCGCGAGCGGGGCGGGGCCATCCGCCCGGACGATCGCGTCGACGTCCCCGCGGCGCGGACCGCTCGGCCGCGGCATGGCCGGGCGAACCGGCGAGGAGGGGGAAGGGGAAATGACTACCGATGCACCCACCGCGGAGCAGATCCGCGCCGCCTGGGACGCTCTCGCCCCGGGCTTCGACGCCAACGTCTCGCCGTACACACTCCGGTTGGGGGAGGACATCATCGACCGTCTCGACGTCGGCCCCGGGACGCGGGTGCTGGACGTGGCGGCGGGCTCCGGAGCGTTGGCCATTCCGGCGGCGCGCCGCGGCGCGCCAACGGTGGCCGTCGACATCGCCCCGACCATGATCGAGCGGCTCGCGGCGCGCGCCGAGGCCGAAGGGTTGTCGAACCTGCGGGGCCGGGTCATGGACGGGACTGCCCTGGAGTTCCCGGACAACACCTTTGACGTGTCCGTCTCGCTCAACGGCGTGTCCCTGTTCCCGGACCTCGACGGAGGTCTGGCCGAGCTGGTCCGGGTGACCAAGCCGGGCGGCCGTGTCGCGGTCGTGGCGTTCGGGGCGATACAGCGGACCGAGTTCGTCGCGTTCTTCATGTCGGCGATTAAGACCGCTGTCTCCGGGGTCACCCCGCCGCTGGATCCGCCACCACTGCCGTTCCAGGTTTCTGATCCCGAGAAGCTCCGCAGCAAGCTTGTCCAGGCCGGCCTGACGGCGGTGCGCACCGAGACAGCGACGTGGGAGGGCCGGTTCCGGTCGGCCAGCCACTACTGGGACACGGTCACGTCCAGCAACCCCATCGCGGTACAGCTCATCTCTGGCCTGACCGCGGAGCAGCGGGACAGTGTGCTGCGGGTGCTGGACGGGATGCTGCGTGAGCGTTCCGGCGGCGACCCGGGCGCGGTCCTGCACAACGACATCACCATCGGCATCGGGACGAAGTGAGGGGACCGGGGCGTTCGCCGCGGCATCAGGCGACGCCCCGGTCTCTCTCCCAGGAGCCCGCGGACTCGGCATTGCTGCCGCGGTGGGAGCTCGGCCGGGACAGAGCCGCCGATACGCGGTTCTGCTCTGGGGTCTGCTCGTGCGTTCGTCGCCTTAGGGCAACCGAGGTAGGAGTGGACCCAACAAGGCAGCATGCGAACCTCCAGCTCGTAAGCGAAGGGCCACACATCGAACTCCTCCCCGCGCACGCCAAGGTTCGCCGGGAGGGCTGCTTCGGGCCGCGCACCCGGCGCCAGGGTTCGGGGGAGCGATTGGCGGCCGGCTGCATTATGATCGTGTTGTTCGGATAAATCCGAACAACACGATCATTGCGGAGAAGCCATGCCCATCCGACCACTCGTCATCGCCATCACCGGGGCCAACAGCGGGATCGGCTTGCGGGCGGCCGAGCGGCTCGCCGCCGACGGCCACACCGTCCTCGCGATCTGCCGCAGCCAGGAGCGCGGCGCGGCGGCGCTGGAGCGCATCAACGCCGCCGCCGCGGTGCCCGCCCGGCTGGTGCTCGCCGACCTCGCCGAGCCCGCCTCGATCGAGGCGGCCGCACAACGCCTCCATGACGAGCTCGACCAGCTGGACGTCCTGATCAACAATGCCGCGGTGTTCGACCAGACGATGCACACCCCCCAATTCACCAGCGCTGGGCACGAGTTCTTCTGGGCCACCAACCACCTGGGCCCGCACCTGTTGACGGCGGCGCTTAGTGACCTCCTCGCGGCCGCGGCAGACCCGCGGGTGATCAACGTTGCGAGCAAGGGACTGGTGACCATGCCCCGGATCCGGATCCGCTTCGAGGAGCTTGACGACCCGTCCTGGTACAGTCCGACCAAGGCGTATTACCACGCCAAGCTCGCCCAGATCATGACGACCTTCCAGCTTGCGCTGCGCACCGAGGACATGCTCGACGTGGCCTGCGTCCGTGTCCCCGCGGTGCGGCTGGACGCCGACCGGGTCGCCGCGTTGCCCTGGTGGCTGCGCACTCTGTACGCACCGAAGAACCGCCTCGCCACCTCGCCCGGCACACTGGCCGAGACCTACGCTCGCGTCGCCACCCGGGACCGCCCTGGGGCCGCCCACGCCAACCACCCCGACGGCCGGCGCGACCGCTTCCGCGGAATCTACGTCGACGAGAACGCGCTTCCGGTGCCCGCCCCGGCCTTCGCCTACGACGATGCGGCCCGTGCCCGCCTCTGGGAGGTCAGCCAGGAGGCCACAGGCAACCCGCGGTGGGCGTGGTGACACGACAATTGGGAGCCATGAACGACACGCCACGGCAAGAGTTCATCGAGAACGCCGCCATGTTCTTCGAGCGGCTCGGCCTGAACAGGACGGCAGGCCGGGTGATGGGCTGGTTGCTCACCAGCCCGGAGGGTACCGCCGACGCCCACGAACTCTGTGGCGAACTCACCGTGGCCAAGAGCAGTATGAGCGTGGCGCTACGCCAGCTCGACCAGACCGGGCTGGTCGAGCGGTACCGTCCTGCCCGGCAGCGTCGGGACCACTACCGGCTGGCCGAGGACGTCTTCGCTCGCGCGTTCCGCGCGAAGATGGCAGAGCTCGACGAGTTCCAGGCGCTGGCGAAGCAGGGCCTGCGTGTGGTCAGTGACGATCCGGCCTCCCGGCGGCGCCTGCAGCGGATGGCCGACATGTACTCGTTCATGGCCCGCGAGTTCCCCGCGCTCCTCGACCGCTGGGAGCAGCAACAGGAACACTGGCACCAGAAGTGATGCCTCAGTGGCGGATTCCGCCCAGCGCTCCTCGTGGCGGCCCCAGCAGGGCGGCAGGCGAACGTGGTCCAGGTTGCTGTTGGAGTGGCCCCTCGGAGGGTGTCGGCGTGCTCGGCGGCCCACTGGGCGAAGGGGCGCGGCGGGCGGCCGGTGACCTGCTCGACAGCAGAGGTGACCCCGGCCGCCCCCGGGAAAAGCCACCGACGCCGCACCCTCCAGCGGGGCCGGTACCCGCCGGTCAGGAGGGGTGGCGGCGCAGGTGGGAACGTGTGGGGCCGGCGGGACTCGAACCCGCACTGTCACGGACCTAAACCGTGTGCCTCGGCCTATTGGGCTACGGCCCCCAGCCTCTGCTCCGGGGCGCTCCTCACCCGGGTGGCGACCTGGGTGCTAAGAGCACGCATCGCTGAAGAGAATGGCAGGTGGGGGCGGCAGCCGCAAGTTGTTAACCCCGGCCGGAGCGACGCTCGTCACACGTAGGGCCCGTGCGCGGCACCGCCCCAGCGGGGCCGGCCCGTCCGGCCCAGGGCGCCCGGGCTACATACCGAGCTCGCGCTTGACGCGGTCGACGTGTCCCGTGGCTTTGACGTTGTAGAACGCGTTGCGCACGGTGCCGTCGGTGTCGATGACGAAGGTGGAGCGGATGACGCCCTCGACAACCTTGCCGTAGTTCTTCTTCTCCCCGAAGGCGCCGTAGGAGCGCAGGACCGACCTGCCGGGGTCGCCGAGGAGCGGGAACGTGAGACCTTCCTTGTCGCGGAACTTGGCGAGCTTCTCGGTGCTGTCCGGGGAGATCCCGAGCACGGTGAACCCGGCGGCCTCGAAGTCGCGCAGGTTGTCGCGGAAGTCGCAGGCCTCGGTGGTGCAGCCGGGGGTCATCGCGGCCGGGTAGAAGTACAGCACGGCCCGCTTGCCCGCCGCCTTCAGCGTCTCGTACAGGTTGACGGGGTTACCGTCGGCGTCGTCGAGAGTGAAGTCGGGTGCGGTCTCGCCGGGCTCCAGGCGTACGGTGCTCTCGCTCACAGCGCTGTGCTCCTCGCGTCTGTCGTGAATGGTCCGGTTTCGGGTGGCTTCCGCACCAGGTTATGGCCTTGCGGACCCGGGGCTGGAGCGGTGCGGGGGGCCCGGGATGACCGCGTGGCCGGCGGGCCGCTCGGTCGCCCTTTGGTTTCGATCTGTACTCGGTTGCTTTCGAGCGCTGATGTTAAGCGGGCTCATCACTTATCGTTGAGCAGATCCGTGCACGCGGCCTCGTCCCCATGGGTCGCCCCCTTGCGCGTAGACTCTGGCGTCACCCCCCAAGTCCGGCGCTTGAAGTCAACGTCGCTGGACCGGAGCATGTCCGCTTCGCCTTTGGGAGTTCAGGCAATAATGGCTGGTTTCACTCTGAACGACGTCAGGGAGCGTTCATGTCGGGCGCGCGACTCCTGGTGGACCGTGGGGCTGGTCGATCCGCTGGCGGTGCGGCTGGTCCGGGCGACCGCGAACCGGACCCGGATCACCCCGAACCAGCTCACCATCGCGGCGCTGTTCTGCGGCCTCGGTGCGGCGGCGTGCTTCGCGTTCGGGTTGTGGCCGTTCCTCATCGCCGGCGCCGTTCTGTACTACCTGTGCTTCCTGCTCGACTGCATGGACGGCAAGCTGGCGCGGCTGACCGACCAGGAGACGCTGTTCGGGTCGTGGATGGACTACGTCTTCGACCGGTTCCGGGTGCTCGTGTGCGCGATCGCGCTGATGGGCGGGCAGTACGTGATGACGGGCAGTGTCGCCTTCGTGTGGCTGGCGCTGGTCGTGGTGTTCGGCGACATGCTGCGCTACCTGAACGCCCTGCAGGTGTACAAGGTGCGTCGGGAGATGCGCTCGCACATCGCCGGCGCGCTGGAGCGGGCGCGGGCCACGCTGTCGATGCTGGAGCCCGAGGACGACTCCGCGTCCGCGGACGGGCGTCCCATGAGCGACCAGGGCGAGCAGGCGGTGTTGCGGCACGGGATCGCGGTGCTGGAGCAGATCCTGCGTACCCAGACCGAGAGCCACTCCGACCGCGACTCCGGCAAGCAGCCCGATGTCACGCTGCCCAAGATCGACCTGCACCAGGAGTTCCGGACCAGGTTCCCCTGGTACGAACGGTTCTGGAACTTCCTGCACGCCCGGGGGATCCGCACGCACCTGGTCAGCGGGATCGAGTTCCAGATGGCGGTGTTCGTCCTCGCGCCGGTTGTCGGTGTTCTGGTGGTGCCGGCGGCGATCGGGTGGGTTACTGGCGCGGTGGGCGTTGTGCTCCTCGGATTCGAGATCGCCATCGTCTATAAACTGTGGTTGTCTACACGTGACTTCTTCCGTGTGGTCGACGGAATCGAAGGCGCGTTGGGTTTCAGGCGGCCGTCTGACGACGACGCGGCCGGGCAGGGTGCGCCGGCCACGAGCGGTCCTCAGGCGACTCTGGGTTAGGAAACTGCGAAAGGGAGCGGCTGCATGGAGGGACGCGACCCCTCGGAAGCCCGCCGGGATCCAGCCGGTGTGCAGGCGGAGATCGAACGGGCGCAGCGGCGGCTCGCATGGGCGGTCGACGAGATCGTTGATCGGACGAGTCCCAGGAACGTGGCGCAGCGAAGCTGGGGCCGGGTGCGCGACAGCGGCACTCGGCTGTTCGGGGGTGCCCGGGCCCTGGTCACCGGCGACGCGGTCCGCCTTGAGAGCCATGTTGTGGAGCCTCCCGAGGGCACAGTCATGATCAAGGGCGATGGCGAGGTCGTGTCGACCTACGCGGCGCCCAGATCCCTGCCGACCGAGGCGGTGCTGCTCGGCGCGGGCGCCGGCCTCGTTGTCACGATCGGGCTGGTGGCCATGTGGCGGCGGCACAGGAAGCAGCGCTGAGGTAGCGCCGTATACCGGGCGCGTGGGGGCGGGGCCGCACAGGGCTCGCCCCCACGTGTGTTCCCGCGGGCCGGGGCCGGGCTAGAGGAACACCTGCCCTTCGCCGCGGTAGGTGGCAACGGTCTCGACCACGCGCGGCGGCGTGTCCCCGAGCAGGTGCAGCTCGGTGAAGTGTTCGCAGAGCTCCCCGGCTTTGGCGTGCCGCATCCAGACGCGGTCGCCGACATCGAGTGTTCCAGCATCAGGGCCGATGAGCGGGGTCTGGACCTCGCCCGCGCCCTCCGTTCCGGTGAGGGCCAGGCCGCCGGGCAGGTACGGCTGGGGGAGCCGCTGGCTGTCGGCGGTTCCGGAGGCCAGGTAGCCGCCGCCGAGCACGGTGGCGGAGTCGGAGCTGGGCCGGCGCACGACGGGCAGGGCGAAGAGCGCCGCCGGACTCCCGGAGAAGCCGCGGTAGTGGTCGAAGAGGCGGGGCTGGTAGAGGCCCGACCCCGCGGTGACCTCGGTGACGGCGCGTTCGCGGGCGGTGAGGTGCACGCTTCCGGTGCCGCCGCCGTTGACGAAGCGGAGATCGGCGACCCCGCTAACGGCGCGGACGATGGCGGCGCGGCGGCGCGCCAGCTCCATGCGGGAACGCCGCTGTATCCGGCGTAGTACCTGACCGTAGAGGGGGCGGCCGGGTGGGGCGTCGCCGACACCGGCGATCTGCGCCTCGTAGGCCATGATGCCGTCGAGACTGAGCTGCGGCCGGCGGGTGATGGCCCGCGCGAGCGCGGCGGCCTGGGCAGGCGTGCGGATGGGCGAGCGCAGGGCGCCGATACGCGATCGGGGGCCGAGGGGTTGCCAGCTCGCGTCGATGTCGATGCAGACCTTGATCGGGTGCACCGGGTCCGGCGCCGCGCGGGTGATCAGATCGAGCTGGCGGGTGTCGTCGACCATGACGGTGACGGCCCGGGCGGCGCGGGGGTCGGCGCCGAGCCGGGCCAGCGCCTGCGTGTCGCTGGTGGGGTAGGCGACCAGGATGTCCTCGCTGAGGGGATCGTCGCCCGCACCGCCCGCCAGCCAGAGGGCCTCCGGCAGGGTGTAGGCCATGACCCCGGCGAACCCGGGCAGGGCGAGGACCTCGCGAAGCAGGTGCCGGCAGCGGACGGATTTGCTGGCGACCCGGATCGGGGTCCCGTTGGCGCGGCGGGTGAGATCGGCGGCGTTGGCCCGGAACGCCGCGAGGTCGACTATGGCGAACGGTGGCTCGATGTCCTTGGTCGCTGCCTCGTACTGCTCCTGCGCGCGTGTCATGTGCCGAGCATCGCACATTTCATGAGAATTTTTCATGTATGGCGCGATGGGGTGGTCGCCGTGTTCTCGGTCGTCCGGAACGCGAGGCGACGGGGGCGTTAGCGCCTCCGGGGCGTCAGCGGGCCTTTCTTACGGCTAACCCGTTGTTCCCGGTCAGCCATGTTGGAGCGGGATTTCTGTATTCCAGAGCGCTGAGTTACTGTGCGACCATTGTTAATTACTTTATGTAGCTATAGGGTGCGGGTGACGCGCCGTTGCGGTGGGAACCGGCCGCGACCAATACGGGGCACACGAGCATGTCGGGAGGACCGGTCCGGGAGACGGAGGGGAGACCAAGGCATGACGACCGTCGAAGACGCACTGAGCCGACCGGAACCGGTCGCGGTCCGGTGCGGACGCCGCGTGGCGGTTCGCGCTCTCCAGCCGCGCAGGCTCTGGCCGGTCGTGTTCGCCGGAGCGCTGATCCTGGCCGCCCTCGCGGTCATCGCCGCGGTCGAGGTCATATCGGGCCTCGCCGGGGACCCGTTGCACCTCCTGCCGTTCGAGCACGCGACCGGATCCGCGACCGAGGCCCAGTGGACCGAGCCGCCGGTGCAGGGTGCGTCCGTCCTGCTCGCGGTCATCGGCCTGGCGCTGATCGGCCTGGCGCTGCTCCCCGGGCGGGCACGGTGGACGGTAGTCCGCACCGACGACCAGGGACTGCTGGTGGGCATGGAGCGGTCCGCGCTCCGGGACACCGTGGCCGCGGCGGCCCGCAACGTCAACGGGGTGCGCAGCGCCCGGGTATCCGTGGGCCGGCGCGGAGTACGGGTCCGGGTGCGGGCAGAGTCGTGGAGCGCGGCATCGCTGCGGGCGGACGTGGCGGCGGCGGCCGAACACCGGCTGGCCGATCTGGGGCCGTTCCGCGCGCTCGCGGTCTCCACAAAGGTGCGGCGCCCGAAAAGGTGACGCCGCCGCGGCGGTGCCGGGTGCGGGAGGGGCGCGTCCGGCGCCGCCACCTACTTCCCGCCCCGGCTCCGGGAGCGCATGATTACTGGTCGGCGGCGCCTTCGGCGACTACCGCGGTGACCTCGTCGTCGGACACGCTCTGGCCGCTGCCCTCGAAGGTGGGCCATTCGAGGGACGCATCCCAGACCCGGTTCGCCATGGCGGCCAGGTGGATACCCTCCCGGACGATTGCCGCCGCGGAAACGCCGCGGCGCCCGGCCGCCTCCGTGATGAGGGCGAGATCCTCCGGATCCGCCTCCACCTCAATCCTCGTCAGTGCCATGTCCCCAGCTCACTTTCCATCGGCTGAGGCTCTCAGCACTCGATGACGTTCACGGCCAGGCCGCCCCTGCTGGTCTCCTTGTACTTGTCCATCATGTCCGCGCCGGTGTTGCGCATGGTCGTGATGACCTTGTCCAGGGACACGAAGTGGCTGCCGTCGCCGCGCAGCGCCATCCTGGTGCCGCTGATCGCCTTCACCGAGGCCAGGGCGTTGCGTTCGATGCAGGGCACCTGCACCAGGCCGCCGATCGGATCGCAGGTGAGGCCCAGGTTGTGCTCCATCGCGATCTCGGCGGCGTTCTCCACCTGGGCCGGGGTGCCGCCGAGCGCTTCGGCGAGGCCGCCGGCGGCCATGGAGGAGGCGGACCCCACCTCGCCCTGGCAGCCCACCTCGGCGCCGGAGATCGAGGCGTTCTCCTTGAACAGGATGCCGACCGCACCGGCGGTCAGCAGGAAACGCACGATCCCGTCGTCGTCGGCCCCCGGGCTGAAGTGCAGGTAGTAGTGCAGCACGGCCGGGACGATGCCGGCGGCCCCGTTGGTCGGGGCGGTGACGACGCGCCCGCCGGCGGCGTTCTCCTCGTTCACCGCGAGCGCGTAGAGCGAGATCCAGTCACTCCCGCGCATCGGGTCGGGGTCGCGCTCCACCACCTCCGGCCGGACCAGCCCCGACTCGTCGCAGCCACCACCGAGCTGCCGGTAGAGGCGGTGTGCCCGCCTGGGCACCTTCAGCCCGCCCGGGAGTGTGCCCTCGCTGGTCACGCCGCGCCGCACGCACTGGCGCATGGTCTGCCAGATCCGCAGCAGCCCGGCGTGCACCTCGGCCGCCGTGCGGCCGAACGCCTGCTCGTTGGCGAGCATGACCGCGCTGATGGACATGCCGGTGTCGGAGCAGATCTCCAGCAGCTCCGCAGCGGTGCTGAACGGGTACGGCAGGACGGTGTCGTCGGGCTTGATCCGGTCGGCCCCGGCGGCCTCCTCGTCCACGACGAACCCGCCGCCCACCGAGTAGTAGACGCGCGCGCGGAGCTCGGTACCGGCGGCGTCGAAGGCCGCGAACCGCAGCCCGTTTGGGTGGCCCGGCAGGCTCTCCTTGCGGCGGAACTCGACCTGCTCGGCCGGGTCGAACGCGACCTCGTGCTCCCCGCCCAGCGCGAGCCGCCCGCCGTCGCGCACCTGCCGCAGTAACAGCGGGACGGCGTCGA
Source organism: Lipingzhangella halophila (assembly GCF_014203805.1). GTDB lineage: Bacteria > Actinomycetota > Actinomycetes > Streptosporangiales > Streptosporangiaceae > Lipingzhangella > Lipingzhangella halophila. Next base: position 867,470 of record NZ_JACHJT010000001.1, read on the forward strand.
CGTCGACCTCCTCGGGCAGCTCACCGAGGAGCCCTAGGATGACGGCGGTGTCGCTGCCGTGCCCCTTGCCGGTCAGGGCCAGCGACCCGTACAGCTCGGCCCGCACGCTGGCGACATCGGGCAGGAGCCCGGAATCACGCAGGCCGAGGACGAATGTGCGGGCCGCCTTCATCGGCCCGACGGTGTGTGAGCTGGACGGGCCGATACCGATCTTAAACAGGTCGAACACGCTGATGGCCATGGCTCCTGCCCTCCTCTCCCAGTGCGGGGCGGCTTCGGTGCGATGCCGCCGGATACAGGTGTAGCCGGACCATGCGTGAGCGCGACGCACAACCCGGCTACATTCCTCGGGGTCTTGGTTTCCCTAGATCCCGGGGTACAGCGGGTGCTTGCGGACCAGGGCCTGGACGCGTTCGCCCAGCGCCGCGGCGTCGTACTCGGGCTTGAGCGCCTCGGCGATGATGTCGGCGACCTCGGTGAAGTCGGCCTCGTCGAAGCCGCGGGTGGCCAGCGCCGGGGTGCCGACGCGCAGCCCGGAGGTGACCATGGGCGGGCGCGGGTCGTTGGGCACCGCGTTGCGGTTCACCGTGATGCCGATCTCATGCAGCCGGTCCTCGGCCTCCTGGCCGTTGAGCTGCGAGTTCACCAGGTCCACCAGGACCAGGTGGACGTCGGTCCCCCCGGAGAGCACGTTCACGCCCGTCTGGGTGCAGTCGGGCCGGGTGAGCCGGTCGGCGAGGATCCGGGCGCCGGCGACGGTGCGCCGCTGGCGGTCGGCGAACTCCTCGCCCGCCGCCATCTTCAGCGCCACCGCCTTGCCCGCGATGACATGCTCCAGCGGTCCGCCCTGCATGCCGGGGAACACGGCGGAGTTGATCTTCTTGCCGTACTCCTCCTTGGCGAGGATGAGCCCGCCGCGGGGGCCGCCGAGCGTCTTGTGCGTGGTGGTGGTGACGACGTCGGCGTAGGGCACCGGGTTCGGGTGCAGGCCGGCGGCCACCAGCCCGGCGAAGTGCGCCATGTCCACCAGGAGCAGCGCCCCGACCTCGTCGGCGATCTGGCGGAACCGGGCGAAGTCGAGCTGGCGGGGATACGCCGACCAGCCGGCGACGAGCATCTTCGGCTGGTGCTCGCGGGCGAGCTTCTCCACCTCGTCGTAGTCGACCGTGCCGTCCTCCTCGCGGACGTGGTACGCCACGGCGTTGAGGATCTTGCCCGAGTAGTTGAGCTTCATGCCGTGCGTGAGGTGGCCACCGTGCGCCAGATCCAGCCCGAGGATGGTGTCGCCCGGCTTGAGCAGGGCGAAGTAGACAGCGGTGTTGGCCTGGGCGCCAGAGTGGGGCTGCACGTTGGCGTGCTCGGCGCCGAACAGCGCCTTCGCCCGGTCGATCGCGAGCTGCTCGACAACATCGACATGCTCGCAGCCGCCGTAGTAGCGGCGGCCGGGGTAGCCTTCGGCGTACTTGTTGGTGAGGACAGTTCCCTGCGCCTCCAGAACCGCCTGCGGGGCGAAGTTCTCGGAGGCGATCATCTCCAGGGTGTCGCGCTGGCGCGCCAGCTCGGCGCCGACGGCCGCGGCCACCTCGGGATCGAGCTTGTCCAGTGTCTGGTCGAGCAGGTTGCTCTCAGAGGGCATCTGGTTAACCTTCACCTTCGGTCAGCTGTGTGTACTGTTCCGGACTGAGCAGGTCGGACGGGTCCTGGGAGAGCTCCACCTTGAAGAGCCAGCCCTGGCCGTACGGGTCGGTGCCGATGAGTTCGGGCTCGTCGATCACGGTTCGGTTCACATCGACCACCTCCCCGTTTACCGGGGAGTAGATGTCACTGACGGACTTGGTCGATTCGACCTCACCGCACGTGTCACCAGCTTGAACGGTGGTGTCGACCTCGGGAGGCTCCACGTAGACGATGTCCCCCAGCGCCTCGGCGGCGTAGGCCGTGATGCCGATGGTGGCGACACCATCGGTAATGGCCACCCACTCGTGCTCGCTCGTGTAGTTCAGCTCCGCGGGAACGCTCAATTCAACTCTCCAGAGATCTTCCTTGTCCGACACGCCCCATTGTCATGCGCGGCCTCTTCGCCGCACCGCGTGCGGATCACGTCACCCGTGAATTCTGCCGGGCGCCCGGTGAGGCCCGCACCTGCGGCTCGTGCAAAGGTCCTCGCGGGGCCGGACCCAGGGCCTAGCGGTCTCGCTTGTAGAAGGGGAGTTCGACGACGTCCACATCCTCGGCCCGGCCGCGCACATCCACGGTGAACTTGCCGGCCGTGATGTCGAGCCCGCCGTCGACGTAGGCCATCGCGATGGGGACGCCCAGGGTAGGCGAAGGCGCGCCACTGGTGACGCTGCCCACGGTCCGACCATCGCACAGAACCTCGTGTCCCGAGCGCAGCACACGGCGACCGTGCCCGATAAGGCCGACCAGCCGGCGGGGGCGGGAGTTCTCGGCGGCGTGGGCGAGCGCGGCGCGGCCGACGAAGTCGCCCTCCTTCTCGAACTTGACAACGCGGCCGAGGCCGGCGTCGAAGGGCGTGATGTCGGCGCTGAGCTCGTTGCCGTAGAGCGGCATGCCGGCCTCCAGGCGCAACGTGTCGCGCGCCGAGAGCCCGGCGGGCTTCAGACCGTACTGCTCGCCGGCCTTGGTCAGCTCCTGCCAGACGCGGGGGGCGTCCGTTCCGGGCTCGATGAAGATCTCGAAGCCGTCTTCGCCGGTGTAGCCGGTGCGGGCGAGGAGCACAGAGACGCCCGCCACCGTGAGCCGGTAGCCGGTGTAGTACCGGATCTGGGTCAGGTCGGCGTCGGTGAGCGGCGCCAGGATGCGGGCGGCTTCGGGGCCCTGGATCGCGATGAGCGCGTAGCCGGCGGAGCGGTCGTCGACCCGGGCGTCGAAGCCGGGGACGCGCTCGGTCAGGGCGGCGACGACGGTGTCGTGGTTGGCGGCGTTGGCGACCACGAGGTACTCGTCGTCGCCGAGCCGGTAGACGATCAGGTCGTCGAGGACCCCGCCGTCCCCAGCGGTGATCATGGTGTAGCGGGCGCGGCCAACGGCGACCCTGGAAAGGTGCCCCACCAGTGCGTAGTCGAGGAACGCGGCCGCCTGCGGGCCGGTGACATGGATCTCGCCCATGTGGGAGAGGTCGAACAGCCCGGCGGCCTCGCGCACGGCCCGGTGCTCAGCGGTCTCGCTGCCATACCGCAGCGGCATCAGCCACCCGGCGAAGTCAACGAGGTTCGCACCAAGGTCCTGATGGACCTCGTAGAGCGGGGTCGTGCGCGGCGCCGAGGCGGACTCGTTGCCAAGCGCGGTCATTGGAGACTCCCGAGAGGATGGACGTTGTACCACTTCTGCCATCCTCCCCCTCTGTCATCTGTGCCTGAGAGCTTCGCCCCGCGCGGCGCGGTGCTTGCACCTTCGGCGAGGGGCGCGCACGCCCCTGCTTTCCAGAGTGGTCTCGCCCGTACGGTCCACGGCGCCTGAGAGGTTCACTGGGGAGGAATTGCTCCTTCGGCGGCCCGCACTGGCTGTGCGGACACTCTCCCGTACGGGGTCGACGACTGCCTTTCAGCCTAGCAGCGCACGCCCGACCGGCACAGATGGTGTTCGCGCAAGGTTTGATCCGTGCAGGCCGCGCCCGGGATAGCGCCGGAAAAGGTGCTCGCTCGTCGCCGGTGTCAACCCTCGGCGGGGCTTCGCTCGTGTCGGGGGCCAGCGCGCCCGTGGCGAGCCCGGCCCCGGCCAGCTCCGCGACCCGCGCGGCCCGGGCCGGTTCGCGGGCTCGTTGCCCGGCCTCCACCGGGCCGCGGAACGCGGCGCAGTAGCGCCGCTGCTCGGCGGCCGCGATCCCGGGGGGATACGCGCGGACCGGACAGACGTTTCTGGAGATGACAAACCGTGGCTGATTCGTGCCAGCATGAATTCGGTTGTATTTTGTTGCCCGCATCGCCTTCGGCGGGGAAACCAGTCTCGTCTTGATATTAGTGGGGCCAGAATCCCAGGTGGGACACTGCTGACAACAAGATCGCTGATATGCGCGATGTACGAGCGGGTTCTCCGGTGCTACTCTTCGATTTTCGGCGTTCAGCGGGACGGGAGGATTTTCGATGTCCGGAGCGAAATGGGAAGCAAACCCTGAGGCGGAACTCCTGTGTCGCTGGGGTAAGTCTCCCCATGACCGCGGGGATACCTCCGGGGACGGAAGCTGCCCCGATATCTGGGAACTCGACAACGGCGACATAGCGGTGATCGGTGCTGATCTCACCACGAGCTACCAAGGTCGTCTTCCGCGGGGCGTATCAATCGACCCGGGCGAGAGCATGGTCATAATTCCCCGGTCCGCGATCCTCGCGGCGAAAGCTGACATACCGGATGTTTGACGAGCTGAAGAACTCAGGAGAACGGCTGGCCCTCGCTGATTACTGGCCCGACTTCACCAGGCGCTTCTGGGAGACCAAAGAACCGGGGTTCTGGAAACTGGAGCGGCAGCAGACCTTCAAGGAGCCCAACGAGCCCAGTTGGCGCGCCTTCGCGGCGGGCGACTGGGACGAGTGTGTTCGCCTGATCCAGGAGAAACGAGACGAGCTCAGTGCGTACTTCCAGCGCGTCGCGGATTCCGGTTTCATCAACCGCCGGGTGCGCATCGTCGGTAAACCCATCACGCCCTATCTCCAATGGGAGTTGAACGTCCTGGTGCTGCGGCACGAGTACGGCGGACTGACCAGGGTCGTCGAGGAACCGCAGATCGCCGCTCTGGAGGAGCGGGGCCCTCTGCCGGAGATCTACACGTTGGGCACCGAAGTGATGTACGAAGCGGTCTACGACCAGGACGGGGTGCTGGAGGCCGCCAACCGTTTCACGGACCGGGCGTTGATCATCGAGTGCCAGCGGTTCATCGAACGCCTCTACACCGTCGGCGAGCCGCTGGACGAGTTCTTCGCCCGGGAGGTCGCGCCCCTGGAGTCTCCGGTCGGACAGTAAGGCTCAGGAACGGCCATGGAGCGCAGCGAAGACGATGACCGGCCGCACCACGTCAACAGGTCCGAACCGGCCGACTCGGCTGACATCGTGCAGGCCAGGGATGTGCATGGAGGCGTGCACTTCCACGGCGCGAATCCTTCCGAAGGGCGACCGCTGCGGCAGTTGCCGGCCGACGTCCGGCATTTCATCGATCGCCGGACCGAGTTGGACTACCTCGACGGCGTCCTCTCCGGCGATACGGGCGAGTCCCTTGTGGTGATCACCGGAACGGCCGGGGTCGGCAAGACCTCGCTCGCGCTGCGCTGGGCGCACCGGGTCCGAGGGCGCTTCCCCGACGGCCAGTTGTACATCAACCTCAAGGGCCACGACCCCGGCACACCGATGACACCCGAGCAGGCCCTCGACCGGTTCCTGCGCGCCCTCGGCGTCAGTCCCGCCGCGGTCCCTTCCGATGCCGAGGAACGCGCTGCACTGTTCCGCTCCCACCTTGCCGACCGACGCGTGCTGCTCGTCCTGGACAACGCGGCGACCAGTACCCAGGTCCGGCCGCTCCTCCCGGGGACCGCGAGCTGCCTGGTGCTCGTCACGAGCCGCAACAGGCTCTCCGGGCTCGTCGCCAGGGACGGGGGCCGGCGCCTCAACCTGGGTATCCTGCCGGACTCGGATGCGGTGGCGCTGCTGCGGCGCGTCACGGTCGAGTACCGCGACGGGGACACGCCCGAGCAGTTGCGGGAGCTGGCGTCGTTGTGCGCCCGTCTCCCACTCGCGTTACGCATCGCCGCTGAGCGTGCCGCGAGCCGGCCGTTCATGCCGCTGGTCGAGCTCATCCAGGACCTGCGCGACGAGTCGGCGCTCTGGGACGCCCTGACCGCCGGAGACGACGAGGAAGCGGACGCGGTGCGCACCGTGTTCGCCTGGTCCTACCGTGCGCTGACCGACGACGCCGCCCGGCTGTTCCGTCTGCTGGGGCTGCACCCCGGCTCCGACTTCGACTCCTCGGCGGCCGGCGCTCTCCTGGGCACCTCCGACCGCATCCGGCAACTGCTCGACGCGCTGGTGGGTGCGAACCTCCTGGAACAGTCCGGTCCCGACCGGTACCAACTGCACGACCTGCTTCGCGCCTACGCGACCGACCAGGTCCGCCAGCTCGAAGCCGAGGACGACCGGAACGCGGCGCTGCGCCGGCTCCTCAACTGGTACCTGCACACAGCCGACTCCGCGCTGGCGACATTCATGCCGTTCAACCGGACGGTGGCCATCACCGAGCCCATCGAGTCCGCGCCTCTGCGGTTCCCGACCGAGACGGCCGCGAGCGCGTGGTTCGAGACCGAGCGCGAGAACCTGGTGGCGGCCACGAAGGCCGCGGGCCAGAACGGGCTGCACCAGACAGCCTGGCAACTGGCGGCCGTGCTCCGCAGTGTCCTCATGCACCAGAACGCGTTCGAGGACTGGCTCGCCACCGCCCGGGCCGGCCTCGCCGCGGCCCGCGCGGCGCACAACCGGTACGGCGAATCAGAGGCGCTGGAGAGCCTCGGCAAGGCCCACTTTCAGGCGCGCCGCCTGGCCGAAGCGGAGGAGTGCCACCTCGCCGCGCTGCAGATACGGCGCGAGACCGGTAACCGGTTCGGCGAGGCCGTGTCGACGAACGCCCTCGGCCTGCTGGGGCTGCGGCACCGGCGTCTCGACGATTCCCTCGCCTACTTCAGGCAGAGTCTGGCGATGTTCCGTGCGCTCGGCATCCCCCGCTGGGAAGCGCTACTGTCCAGCAATCTCGGCGAGACGCTGTACGAGTTCGGGCACCTCGGCGAGGCGGTGGAGCATCTCGCCCGAGCACTCGCCCTCCAGCGCGAGATCGGCGATCGGGCGCAGGAAGGGAACTCGCTGTTCTTCCTGAGCATGGCGCAACGCGAACTCGGACACACCGCACAGGCGCTCCACTCGATCGAATCCGCGCTGGACATCGCCCATGGTGAGCGGAACTCGGTCTGGCTCGCCCACTGGTTCGTGGCGTATGCGCGGGTGCTCCGCTCCCTCGGCCGCGAGCCCGAGGCGTTGGAGCCGCTCCACCGCGCCGCGGTGATCCAACGGACGCTTGGCGACCAGAGCCGGGAGGCGATGGCTCTCGACTGCACCGGCGAGACGTACCGGGAGCTGGGCCAGCCGGAAGAAGCGGCCAAGTTCCACCTGCAAGCCGCCAAGACCCACCGCGAGCTCGGGGATCGGTGGCACCTCGCTGTCGCGCTCGACCACCTGGCCGCAGCCCTCACCGATACGGAAAGGCCAACGGACGCCCGGAGGCACTGGGAAGAGGCGAGCGCCCTACTGGCCCCGTTTCCCGACCCGCGCGCCACGGAGGTGCGAGAGCGCGTCAACGCCGCGCTTAGCGATAGGTGAACCACCGCATCGGTCCGCGCTTCGGGCGCGCACTCGGCCGTTTCCGCCTGGCGGCCGCCGCGCCGGCCGCCAGGGCGCCGGCTGCCGCGCCCGCGGCTGCTGTGAGCGCGTGGGTCCGCCAGCTCCGTCGCTGCGGTGTCGCAGGCTGAGGCGGCGCCTCAGCCTGCGACACCTGCGCTCGGGGCGCGGGCGTCTGCTGGTAGACCTCGTCGAGGATTTCCACGAAGCGCTGTTCCCGCCGGGTCCCCTCGGTCATGGACGGGGCTTCGCGTGCCTGAGTCCAGTAGGAGTAGCCGACTTCCCCCTGGAACATCTCGGCGGCGACCGCGCGCAGCCGCGACTCCGGGAGGGCGCCGGTCTCGAAAGCACTCGACCACTGCGAGATGATCATGTTCGTGTAGAGCTGCTGCTTACGGACTCTCGGGTCCTCATCGGCCGGGACCGGTCCCCAGCAGGCATCGAGATCGGGATCTTCCATGGCCATCCGCAGCAGGTCACTCATGGCCTGGCGCCGTGTCTCCTCGATCGCGCGCCGGGTGTCGCGCGCCTGGTAAACCAGCGTCAGAATGATCCCGACGAGCGCGAACGCCGCGATGAGCGCCGAGACCGCGCCATAGGTCTGGCCGATGAAGCTGAGCCGCTCCCACTCGTTGCTCGCGCCGCCGAACAGTCCCAGTGCCAGCGGTGATGCGGCGACGAGCACGACACTCACCACCACTATGAGCAGGATGACGGTCAGATATCGCGTGCTGGTCGCCGCTCGCTCGTCTCGATTGCGCACCCGCCTACTCTAGTCAGTCGCTCCGCGTGATCCGGGGGACGGAGAGCCCTGAAATCGCCCGCTCGAAGTAGTCGAGGAACGGTTCACTCCGCTCCCACAGCTCAGCGATTGCCGTCGCCGCTCCGTCCACCAGGCTCGCGTCGTTGACCCGCTTGGCCCCGATCGGTGTCCATTGGTCGTCGTAGCGAACTTGATAGAGGACGCGCTGCCCGTAGACCATCAGCTCCGGAAGCTGTGCCGTGGTTTCAAGAGGTGCCACTTCCGCAGCGTCGAGCGCTCGGATCGCATGGCCGCATTCCACGAAGATCCGGTGGCTCTGGGACTCCCACCGAAGATACGGCGTAGGTGGGTCCTCGACGATTCGTACCCGCCGGAACTCCAGCCCTTGTGCGGCGTTGTCGCGTACATCCTTCCGGATCGCCTCGCGCTCGCTCTCGAAGATCTCCATGACCCGCGCCCAGTCGCCAGCTACGAAAGCGTCCCATGCGGAGTCGCCCACCTCGTTGAAGAACTGGGCGCGTTCGAGCTTCCAGATCACGCCGTCGTCGAGCTTCTCCTGCTCCCGGTCGCTGTCGGCGTGATAGGTCGAGCGGTCGAGCACGATGCCCTCGGCCGCGCGGATTTGATCGAAGATGCTGTCAGTCATCGATAACGTCCGGGATGGTGGAGCGGAACTGATCGCCCGGCATGACGACGATCCGTTCGTCCGGTGCCATGCCGACATCGTCGGGGATGCGATCGGCTAGCAGCGCGGTAGCGTCGCGGCCAATGACGGCTACGTCGCCGTTGTCCAATTCCCAGAACTCGGGGCAGTCCTTGCCGACTCGACTGTCGCCAAGTTCAGCCGCGGTCTTGCCGAGCCGTCGTTTGAATCGGGCGGAAGGGTTGACGTCCCAAGGGCGCTCCATGAGGGCTCCTCGTTATGGGGCTATTCGGATCTACTGACGTGCCCGGTACCCAGATCGTTACACGGCGGCCCCGGATACGGCTGCCTTACCTGTAAGGGAAGGGCGCCACCGAGTGAGTGATGCGGCTCTCCCCGCCATCTGGGGCACCAATCCCCTTCGCGCGGCGTCTTAGGGAACGCCGCTGCCACTGAGAGAGGACGAGAGTGAACGACACCGATTCCGCGCGCGATATGCGACTGATCGTCACCGGCGGGGGGACGGGAGGCCACACCTATCCCGCGCTGACCGCCGTCAACGCGCTGCGGTCGCGGCTGGAGGCCCAGGGGCGCGGGCTTGAGGTGCTGTGGGTGGGCGCCGAGGACAGTCTGGAGGGCCGGGTGGCCACCGCGAACGACATCCCGTTCCGGGCGGTCGCCACGGGCAAGGTGCGCCGGTCGAAGAATCCGCTCAAGCTCGTGTCGCCGGAGAACATCCGGGACATGGGAAGCGCGTTGCGCGGAGTCTTCCAGTCGCTCCGGGTCGTGTCCGGCTTCCGGCCCGACGCCGTGCTGGCCACCGGCGGCTACGTCGCCGTGCCGGTGGGCCTGGCCGCCCGGCTGCGCGGGCGGCCGCTGGTGGTGCACGAGCAGACGGTGCTGCTGGGGCTGGCCAACAAGGTGCTGGCGCGTGCGGGCGCCCGCATGGCGGTCACCTCCGAGTCCACGCTGGAGCTGCTGCCCGGCTCGGCCCGCGCGAGCGCGGTAGTGACCGGGAATCCGGTGCGTCCGGAAGTGCTGGAGGGCAAGGCCGACCGGGGCGCCGAAGGGCTCGGCTTCGAGGGCCACGACCCCGAGCTGCCCACGGTCTACGTCACCGGCGGTGCGCAGGGGTCGGTGCAGATCAACACCACGGTCCGCGAGCTCCTGCCGTGGCTGCTGGAGCGCGCCAACGTCGTGCACCAGTGCGGGGAGGCCAACGTCGACGACCTGCGCGAGGCGACGCGGGACCTCGACCCCGCGCTGGCGGTCCGCCACCACGTGACCGCGTTCGTCGGCCCGGAACTGCCCGATGTGCTGGCGCTGGCCGACGTGGTGATCTCCCGCAGCGGCGCCGGGACGATCGCCGAGCTGACCGCGCTCGGCAAGGCGGCGGTGTTCATCCCGCTGGCCTCGTCGGCCGGCGACGAGCAGCGGCACAACGCCCGCCACTTGCAGGAGGCGGGCGCCGCACGCGCACTGCTGGACGAGGTGTCGCCGGAACGCCTGCGGGAGAAGCTGGAGCCGCTGCTGGCCGACTCCGAGCGGCGCGCCGCCGTCGCCGAGAACGCCCGGGAGCACGGAAAGCCCGACGCCGCCGACCGGTTGGTGGGCGTCGTACTCAGAGCGGGAGGCGCGTGACCTGACGGGGGAGGGGTGGCGCGCTGGCTCCGGCCCGAGCGGTCAGAGGCCGCCGTCCTTGACGGCGGAGAGGAAGGCGCGCCACTCGGCTGATGGGAAGGCCAATGCCCCCAGGTCCCGGTGCTTGGTGTCGCGGATGGCGCCGCCGGTGTTCCAGTCGGCTACCTCGATGCAGTGACTTTCAGTTGCGCTGTAGGAGGATTTCCAAAACGATGCTGGGACGTGGGCTACCTCGACGCAGTTCGCGGATCCGGTGCTGAAGCTCGACTTGAACCAGACCGCTGCCTCTTGGTCGAAGTCGGAGCGCTTCATGCGGCCTCCTTCATGATCGTCTCAATGAGCTTCGTTGACTCTACTGGCGGCAGCGCTGCCCCTTGAAGCTGGTCGTACGTGGATTTGTGGAGCGATATCTCCCTTATCCCCTCTTTGTAAAGGTTTCCGCCCCGCGTCTCGATGTAGACGATGGGTGGATAACTCGGGCCGATCTCTAGCAGCGAGAACGGGCCGTCCAGCCCTGTATGAGCGCCGAAGGACGTAGGGATGATCTGAATCGTCACGTGGGGCCGCTTCTGCATGTCGAGAAGATGCTGCAACTGCGCATGGTGGACCTCGTGGCCACCTACAGGCCGACGGAGGACGTGCTCCTCCATGATCGACCAGAGCTGTAGCGGTTCAGGTGTGCGATCCAACACCTGCTGGCGTCGGAGTCGAAGCTCGACCAGGCGCTCTCGGTCATGCTCCGCAGCATGGGGGTTCAGCTCGGCGAACAGGGCATGGGCATGCTCAGCTGTCTGGAGTAGGCCGCAGATCATGTGCGTGTGCCAGTCCTTCAGGCTGACCGCCACTTCCTCCAGGCCCACATACTTCTCGTACTTCTCCGGGAGCACATCCTCGTAGGTCGTGGTCCAGCTCTTCCGGCGAGCGTTCGAGGCGAGTTCCCGAAGCCCGTCTGTGAGGTCCTCCGGGACCGAGAACAGCTCCGCCAACTTGGCCAGCTCGATCTTGCTGGGGATCGACTTCCCCTTCTCGATATTCGAGACCCGTGGAGGGTGCACTCCCAGCTCCCGTGCGACCTGGGCGCCGGTCAGTCCTGCCTCTTCCCGGAGGTCCCGGAGCATCGTGCCCAGCCACAGCCGACTGGCGATCGGGCTGTGCTGCTCCTGCGGATCTTGGCTCATCCGTCATGCTCCCTGCTCCGTGCTCTCTGTCTCCGCACCGCAAGTATGTCGGTCCTCCCGATGCATCCCCAATGCTTCGAGTAATTATCTGAAAGTAATTGCCAGAGTAATTACTCCTGGTGCACCATGGTAGCTATCCGAATTCACCAACTCACACCCGGTGCAGCGTCTTCCTGGGAGGGATCTGATGGCCAGGACACAGCAGATACACGCAGGGGAAGGGACACATCCCCCAACCACTCGCCCCGACTGGCCCCGTCTCGGTTCGCGCATCCGCACGGCCCGCGAGAAGCTCGCTATCCCTCTCGCTGACCTCGTCTCCCGCGCCCACGTCGGCGAGTTCACCCTCCGCCAGGTCGAGGCCGGCGAGGAGGACCCCGGCCTCCGTGTCATCGAGATCCTGGACAGCGAGTTCGGCGCGGAAGGCGTCCTGGTCGACGCCTGGGCGCAGGTCTACATCAGCCACCACGTGCGCGCCGGCTCCCGCGTCGACCAGCTCCACCGCGAAGCCGGCCAGATCCGGGCCTTCGCGCCGCTCGTCATCCCCGAGCACTTCCAGACCGAGTCCTACACCCGCGCTCTCGACCGCGCCGAGCGCCCCCTGGAGCCGAACTACCTGGTCCGCGACCGCCCGCGCCTGCCCCGGCTGATGGCCGGCGGCTCGGGGCCGCCGTTCCACTGCCTCGTCCTGGACGAGGCGGCGCTGCACCGCACCGTCGAGTCCGCCGAGACCACCCGCGACCAGCTCGCCCACCTGCGCCGGCTCGCGCGAGCCTCCTACATCACGGTGCATGTCATCCCGAGCGGCACCCCGCACCACCCGGGTCTGCGCGGCGCGTTCTGGACGCTGTCGTTCTCGCCCCGCCACGCCCTGGCCTACACCCCGCACCCCCGAGGCCCCGGCCACCTGGTCACCGACGCCACCCACATCAAGGGCTACGTGGACCTGTTCGCCACCCTGCAGGGCGCCGCCCTACCCGCCGACGCCTCTCTGCGCCTGCTGGACCGAACCATCGACCAGACGGCCCAGACACGCCCGGCCATCACCACCGGGAACACGGCTACCACGGCCGATGCCGCCGCCCCTTACGCCTTCGACACCGCGGCCCGCGCGGCCGCCGACTGAACCCCGCCCGCACGGGGCCGTACACACGAAAGCTCTGGCGGGTGCGTCCACACCCCCAGAGCACGGCCAGCAACCACCCCACTTCGCACAGAACGGAGTTGCCGACATGTCCATTGTGCCGCACACCCCCAGCGCATCCGTCCGCTCCGGGCGCCGGTGGGCGTCCCGCCTCTACTCCGGTGACCTCGCCCAGACGTCCCGGGTCCGCGCCGACCTGCGCGCGGACCTCGCCGGATTCGGCGATGACCTGGTGGAGACGGCCACGCTGTGCGCCAGCGAGGCGTTCGCCAACGCCGTCGAGCACACCGGCTCCGGCGAGCCCGGCGGGCGGGTGCTGCGTGCCCTCTACGTCGCCGCCCCGGGCACGCTGCGGCTGGTGATCGTCGACGACGGCGCGGTCGACACCGCACCCGAGGTCCCGCACCAGCGCACCGACGAGCAATGGCGGGACGCCGAGCGGGGCCGCGGCCTGCTGCTGGTCGAGTCCATCGCCGCCTCCTGGGGCACCTTCCCGGTCGTGCCGTTCCCTTTCTGCACCGACTTGGGAACCGCCGTGTGGGCCGAGTTCCCGACCGGAGACGCGCCTTTCCGCTGACGCTCGGAACCGAACCTGTCGCCACGGTCACTCTCGGCGCCGAGAGTGACCGTGGCGACAAGTTCAGCACGGCGACTGGCTGTGCCGGACCACCCAGGCCCGCTTGTCGGCGTGTCCGCCACCAGGTCACGGGGACCAACACCGACTCTTTTGGTAACGCTGGGCCGGTGGTCCCGTTTTCGCTGCTCAGGAGTGGGAACGAGGCTCGCACGAGGTAATCCCTCGCCCGGACGCCAGGCCCGTAGCGCAGCGGGAACTCCCGGAAACCTGGGGCCGCTCCGGAGGTGTCAACGCGGGCGGGAAGAGGGGACCATCATGTCCGCAACAACGGGATCATCAGGGAAGCTCACCACAGCGTTGGTGCTGGGCATCATCGGCGGCGTGTTCGGCATCATCAGCGCGATCATCGCGATGCTCATCGGCGGTGTGGGTGCCGCGTTCGCCGCAGAGGGAGCCGGGAGCATCGTCGGGCTCGGGTTCGCCGCTGTGTTCGTTGGGGTGCTCGGGATTGTTGGCGGGGCACTGGCGCACGGCGCGCCCAGGACGTCCGCGCTGCTGCTCCTACTCGCCGGTGTGGGCGGGTTCATCGCGGTCTCGTTTGCGTGGCTGATCGCCGGGCCGCTGCTGGTCATCGGTGCCTTCCTGGCGTGGTTCGGTCGCGGGCGGTCAGCGGCGGGCCCCAGAGCCGCCCCCGCCTAGCCCGGGTTCCCGGAACCGAACCTGTCCGCGCGGTCACTCTCGGCGCCGAGAGTGACCGCGCGGACAGGATCAGCACGGCAACTGGCTGCCGCGGCCCTACGCCGCGACGGCCTCGGTCTCCCACGGCCAGCGGTTCCGCTCACCGTCCTCGATCAAGGGAATCATCCGGAACGCGGCGTCGGACAGGCCGCCGAACACGTGCCGGTTACCGGTGCCGACGGGGCCGTGCCCGTAGCGGTACCCGGCGAGGTTCCAGGTGTAGACCGGAACACGGTCCGGGACCGCGCGGGTGGGCTCCTCGCCCTGCCGGCCGCCCCAGGCCTGCTCGTCGCTGACCAGCACGACGCGGTCGTGGTCGCGGAAGTGCTCCCGCACCGCCGCCGCGGTGTTCGTGCCGCCGCGCCCGCCCCAGAACCGGTCGAGCACCCGCAGCAGCGCGTCGCCGCGGCCGATCTCCACCGCCTCGCTGACGTTGTCGAACTGCACTAGGTCAGCGTGCTCGCAGCGCAGCGCCAGGGCCGCGCCGAAGATCTGCGCGACCTGGGCGTTGGTCAGCTCCGAGCGCGCCGACATGCGACCCCGCATCGAACCGGACTGGTCGACCAGGACCAGGGTGCGCCCCGCCAGCTCCGGCACGTTGCCCAGCGCGTGGCCCAGGGCCCGCTCCAGCGCCGCGCCCCAGCGGAGACTGGGGGCGGCCCGGTAGGCGGCGAGGAACCGCATGGGGAGCTGCCGGGACCGCGCGACCTCGTCCGGGTCGGCGAGCCGCGCCGCCACCCGCTCGGCGGCCTCGTCACTGACACCGGCCTGGTCGAAGTTGCGCAGGTTGCGCAGCCGCGCCATGTAACCCATGGACGGCAGCACGGTCTCCCACGCGCCCGCGTCCATCGGGCCCTGCAACCACCCGGCCAGCGCCTCCCAGGTCACGCCGGCCCGCGCCAGCACCTCGGCGGCGTCCGGCCGGTCCAGCACCGCACGGCGCTCGGCCACCGGCAGCGCCATCAGCTCCTCCCGGGCCCGCAGTGTTCCCAGCTCGGCGGGGATGGCGTTCTCCCGGTTGTGCCGCCGGTCCAGGGCGTGCGCGAACAGCGCCCCCTGGCGCGTGTCGCGCGCCGCCGGGTGCGTCAGGTCGCACACGTCGCCGAACCGGAAGGCGTGGCTGTCGGTGTCGTACTTCAGCAGCGAACGCTCCGAGTACAGCCGCGTCACCGCGTCGGCGATGCCGCGCTTCACCGGCTTGGGAACCGACCGGCCGAAACGGCCGGTCCAGTAGGCCAGGGCCTCCCCGGGCTCGTCGGCGCGCCGCAGCACCGAGGCGACGAGCTGCCGGCTGTGGCCGTGCGCGCCCGCGTCGAGCCGCGCCTTGGCCGCCTCCAGCGCCCCGACCAGCGGCGCCGAGCGCAGGTTGCCCTCCTGGCGCAGCCAGGCCAGCAGCTGGGCCAGCCACTCGATGTCGTCCACCGCGAGCCGTGCGACCAGCGTGCGGAACCGCTCGTCGCGCTCGTCGGCGGCCTCGTAGAACGTGTGCTCGCCGACCATCGTGGACACGGCGAGCAGGAACAGCTCCGTGCGGGTGTCGCGCTGGTAGCCGGGCGCGCCCTCGTAGGTGCGGCCCTGCGGGATCGGGGTGACACGGTTGAACTTGGCCATGGCGCGCCTCTGCGCTGTGGTCCGGGAATGGGCACCGGGAGCGGGCGCGCGGCCAGCGTGGAAGGGACGCCCGAGGTCTCGGGTCGGCGACGGACGGAAAGCCGAGTGCTCTACCGGCCTGAGCTACACCCGCCACGAAGGCGGGAGACGGGATTCGAACCCGCGACCGCTCGATACAAGAAGTATCCGTTGCCTGCGCACCGGGCGCCCACAACCACGTTGTCACGACACCCCTCCCGAGGTCATGAACGACGACGGCCTTCCCCGCCAGAAAAGGCGAGTTCTGGGCCATTAGGGCCCCGTGATTTCACCAGAAGTATCCGTCGTCTTCGCACCGGGAAGTGCGTCGTGAGTAAGTTATCGGAAATGGATACCCGGTCCAACCGGTTTTTTCGCGGCGGGGGAGGGGTTCCGGCGCCGGATGATGGTCCGGGTTCGCGCCCCCGGTTGCGCGGTTGCCCGCGGACAGGCCCGGCGGGGCCGGGAGCGCGCGGCATCGCGGCCGCACCGAGATCGAGTCGCCTCCGGAGCGGGATTCCCGGACGTAGCCGGGCGCCGCTCGCCCAGCGGCACTCCCTGAACATAGTGGCGAAGTATCCGGGGGCTGCGCACCGGTGCGGCCGCGATGCCACAGGCGTCGGCCGAGATCGAGTCGGAGCCGGCGGGTGGTTAGGACCGTTCGGCGGGCCGGAGGCCAGCCCCGGCCCGCCTTGGCGGTCCTACCAGAAGTATCCGGCGCCTGCGCACCGGCCGACGCTGGCGCGATCCTAGCGTGCGTCGGAGTTCGCGGGCACCGGGTTTTCGGGTCGCGCGGGCACAGGGGGAACCGGTCTTTCACGGTGCGCTTGAGTGACTGTTTTGGGTGGGTCGGGCCGAGTACTGCCGTATGGGGGTCGGGAGCCCCACTCATGTCTGGAAGGGTGCGGCGTGCAGATACAGGGTGGCGGTGCCGCCGTCGTCTTCGGCGGGCTTGAGCACCAGTGCATCGATGTCGGCCCCGCTGGACTGGATCACCGCACCGCAGCCGTAGACGTTCTCCAGGTCCACGTCCTCGATCTCGTCGGTCGGAACGTCGAGTTCCTCGGCCTCCGATTCGAGCCAGTCCTCTTTGGAACGTCGAAGGTAGTTCCCCACCTGGCCGCACACCTCGTCGACGTCATCCACAGTCCCGGTCATGTGAATCCGGTAGCGCGGTTTGTCGAACCGGTTGCGGTCGACGCTGATCTCCAGCTCCTCGGGATTTTCGGGAAGCTGTATGTCGCTGAACTCAGTGAACGCCTCTGGGGTCTCCTCGGGAAGGGGTTCCTTTTCCTCTTCTCCGACCCTGTCTACCTCCGGACTGCATCCGAAAAGGAGCGCGGTCACCGCGAGAGCCCCCAAGGCCAGGGGTGCTTTCCGGGTCATTCAGCCGTCCTCTCGTAGCCTGGGGCCCGGAGCGCCTGTGCGCCAGGTATTCCCGGACAGCCTCGCACGGCGGAGCGGCTGCGTCGGCGGTGTCGTACTCCGCGATTCTCCCGCTGGTCTCGCGGAAAGCGGTCCTGTTTTCGCTGTGGAAGGGCTGTTCTCGCACACAAGATCGGTAGGGGGTGGGAACCGCTCAGTGGACACCGAGAATGTCGATCACGTAGATCAGTGATTCGTTGGGGGAGATCCCGACATCGGGGTTGCCCTCGGGTCCGTAGCCCTCCTCGGGAGGCACCAGGAGCAGCAGCCGGCTGCCAACGGTGTGACCGGGAAGCGCGGTATCCCAGGCATCGATCATGGCGTCCTGCCCCAGTGGCAGGGCGATCGGTGGTTGCCCGCCCTGCCATGTGGTGTCGAAGACCGTTCCGTCCTCCCAGGTGAGTCCTCTGAACTGCACTACGAGCTGGCCCTGCTCCGGTATTTCCGGTCCATCTCCCTTGACCAGTGGCAGGGCGCGGGTCTGCTCGGGAGGTTGGGCGCCGTCCTGCGGTGCCGGGCTGCTGGGATCGCTGAGGTCGACGCCGTTGTCGAGCGCCAGGTCTTCGTCGGGAGTCCCGGAGACCTCGGCGTCGCTGGGGTAGGCGTCCACGATGTCCATGACGGAGATCAGGGCGGAGTTGGACGTTCCGTCCCCGCCACGGCCGTCCGTTTCCCCGGCGGGCAGGACGTTGACGACCCGGCTGCCGACACGGAGTCCGTCCGGGCCGTCGTCCTCCGGGAAGAGTTCCGTGAACTCGGAGTGTGTGAGCAGGGTTTCGCTGTCCTGCTCGAAGGAGGAAGCGATGGGGTCTTCCAGCTCACCGGACTCAGCGACGGGGTGAGTCAGCAGTTGGACGGCGATCAGCGACCCCTCGTCTATTTTGGGGCCGTCGCCGTCGATGGCGACCTCGTGCGCGGCTTCGTCCGGGGTGGTTGACGGCGCCTCGATGGTCGGGGGGTCGCCGAACTCGCCGCTCACCTGCGGAACATCGGGCGAGCAGGACACGACCAGGGGAAGGGCTGTGATTCCTGCGAGGAGGGTGCGTCTCATCATGTCTGGAAGGGTTCGGCGTGCAGATACAGAGTGGCGGTGCCGTTGTCGTCCTCGCCGGGCTTGAGCACCAGTGCATTGACATCGGCCCCGCTGGACTGGATCACCGCATCACAGCCGTAGACGTAGTCCAGGTCCACGTCCTCGATCTCGTCGCTCGGGACATCGAGTTCCTCGGCTTCCGCGTCGACAGTCTCCTCGTTGACGTGTGGCAGGTAGTTCCCCACCTGCCCGCACACCTCGTCGACGTCGTCCAGGGTCCCGGTCATGTGAATCCGGTAGCGCGGTTTGTCGAACTCATTTCGGTCGACGCTGATCTCCAGCTTCTCGGGATTTTCGGGAAGCTGTATGTCGCTGAATTCCGTGAACGCCTCTGGGGTCTCCTCGGGAAGGGGTTCCTTTTCCTCTTCTTCGTTCCTATCGCTCGCCGGACTGCATCCGAAAAGGAGTGCGATCGCTGCGAGAGCTCCCAGGGTTAGGGGTGTTTTCCGGTTCATTCGACCGTCCCCTCTCGTGTCTCCGTATCGGAGCTCCCGTGCAACAGGTATTCCCGGGCAAGCCCCGCACGGTGCAGGGCCCCGAGGGTATCGTCCTCGATTTTGAAGGGGCCGACATTTGCAGCTTTATCGGCGTCCCAGTTGTAGGTGTCTCGGATGTTCGTCGTGGTTTCCATCTCGTATCGGTACTCGCCGTCGGGGTCGTCGGGCGGATAGACGGTCACCTGCCCGGTGATGTTGTACATGATCCCACCCAGGGCTCGGTACCAGTCCGAGCTCTTGCCGTCTCCGATAGAATAACCTGACCACGGAGTGCTGATCGGATAGGTCGTCGGCTCGTCTATCTCGGCGTCCTGAGCCTCGTTGACTGCGTCGGTGATGACGCGCTCATTTCTTTCGTCCACCGTGCTCGCGAAATCTGGAACGTCCTCGAAAATCTGCTCGACATCCTGTTCCAGGGGTTCGCCGCTGTTGCCGAGGTAGTGTAGGAGATTACGCGAGGCGTTCGGCATCGAACCGGACACTGCGTGGGCCCCGGCCTCGGCGGCCAACCGGACGTGGGTCTGCCGGGCCACGTTCGTCTTACTGTTCTCCGATCCCCACTCGCCGGAACCCTCGTCCACAGGCTCAAAGGGTGGTGGCTCGGGCACATCGACGGATTCTCCGGATTCAGGGTCGCCAAGCCCCTCTTCCGAAGGCGCGGGCGTGCCACAGCTCTCCAGACCGGGTCCCTCCGAAGCATCTCCCCTGCTGGCGGCGTCTCTACCAGTATCCTGACGGTCGTGATCGGTGCCGGGACCGCCGGGTTCGCATTCCTGCGACTCATCGGCGTTGCCGCCGTGGGCCGCGGGCACCACGTTCGCATAGGTCGCATTGTCCAGCACCCCGTCCCCTACTTGGGGTTGGGCCTGAACATCCTGAGGCAGGTCCGGTTGGGACGGCTGCTCTGGCTGCTCCGGCAGATCCGGCTGCTCGGGGGGATGGTGCGTCTGCGGATCAGGATCGGTGGCCGGGTCGGGTTCCTCGCTCGCGGTGGTGGGATCGGAACACTCCTGTTCACCCTTGACGGAACATAGGGCGCCGCGGATCAGGTCGGTGACGCTGGTGCCGATGTCTGAGGTGATTACCGTCGTGCTGATCGCTGCCACCAGGAGGATTACCGCAGCATATTCGGTCAGCGACGCGCCACGGTCCACGGTGTTTCCTTTTTCAGTCAATGAGAGCAGGGGGAGAGTTGGGGATGCGGACTGGGGTGCGCGATGGTCAGGAGCGGCCGCACCAGAAAAATGCGTGTACGAGGGAGCATCCTACAAAGATGGACTCGTTTTCCTGACCATGGCGATGGTGGTTGAAAGGTCATGCAAATAGCGGGGTGAGTGACTAATAGCTGTTTAGAACGTAACGTGGCTAAACGACTGCCTCAAGTGAGGGGCCGAGTCCGGTCAAAAGCGAACCAGAGTCGGGGTGGCTGCATCGGCGGCGTCGTATTACGCGAATTTCCCGCTGGGATTGCCGAAAGTGGCCCTATTTTCGCTGTTGAAGGGCTGTTCTCCGCAGGATCGGCGGGGTTGCGGGCCTACGGGCGTCGCGGCCGATCAGGACTCTAGTGGCGCCACGGCCACGGACACGCATCGCTGACGAGCAACGCGTGTCCGAAGGAGAGCGGTCGTAGGCTTGCTGCGTCCGGTTTTTCCCCACGTTCCAGGACCTCTGGGTTCCGCTCCGTTACGGGTCGACTCCGCCGCTGCACGGCGCGCCGGGTTCGGGGGCGAACTCGGCCTGCTCGTAAACCTCAAGGAAGTCGGTGATCCGGTCGTCCTCGGCGGAGTCAACGGCGAGCTGGCTGCTCCACGCCGAGAGCACAACGGGCTCGGGCAGGTCGGGGTAAGGGCTGATGACCAGGTAGGACCCGTTCCGGTGCAGCGAGGTGAGCCGCTCCACCTCATCCGGCGGCAGGTCGGGCTGGTAGGTGATCCATACCGCGCCGTGCTCCTGGGCGTGGACGGCGTGCTCGGCCGGAACCGGGTCGGTGTAGACACCGCAGTTGAGCCATTGGGGATGGTGCTCGCCCCCGGCCGGCGGGGTCTGCGCGTAGTCGACCGGGTCCTCGGTGTGGGTGGCCTCGACCTCGAAGTACTGCACGCCCTCGATGTGCGTCACACCCTCAGGCCCACCGTGCTCGGCGGCGTCGTCGTGCGTCACACCCCCGGGCCCGCCGCGCTCGGCGGCGTCGTCGCTCCCGTTCAGCACGAAGAACATGATGACGCCCGCGGCCACGAGACCGAGCACGAGGACCACGCCGACGCTGATGAGGGTCACCACAAGCGCGGTGTTGGAGCGGCGCCGCGGCGGAGCCTGGTGCGGTCCCCATCCGCCGGGCTGGCCGGAGGTCTCAACGTTCAACTGGCACTCCCAGGGTGCGACCTTGCCGGACGCGCCACATTATGGCTCGAATGTGTCCGCACCACCTGCGTGCTAGCGACCGGAGCTGCGAAGCGCTCCGAGGCTACCACGGGAGCCCGCGCACGAACCTGGTCAGCTCGTCTTGCGGCGCTCGCGGACGGACTCGGCCAGGCCGGCCAGGACTTCCTCGGTGGTTTCCCAGCTCATGCACTTGTCGGTGATGCTCTGCCCGTAGGTGAGCTGAACCGGGTCGGTGAGTTTCTGCGCGCCCTCGGCCAGGTAGCTCTCCAGCATGACCCCGACGATGCTCCGCTGGCCCTCGGCGATCTGGGCCGCGATGGTCTCGGCCACGCCGGGCTGGCGTGTGTGGTCCTTGCCGCTGTTGGCGTGGCTGGCGTCGATCATCACCCGGCGCGGCAGGCCGGCGCCCTCGATGGTGTCCAGCGCGGCGTTCACACTCGCGGCGTCGTAGTTCGGCCCGGGGCGGCCGCCGCGCAGGATCACGTGGCAGTCGGGGTTGCCCTTCGTGACCACGACCGAGCCCGCGCCGGCCGGGTCGACCCCGAAGAAGGTGTGCGAGGCGGCGCCCGCCCCGCACGCGTCCACCGCCACCTGGACATCGCCGTCGGTGCCGTTCTTGAAGCCCACCGGCATGCTCAGGCCGCTGCTGAGCTGGCGGTGCACCTGGCTCTCCGTGGTGCGGGCACCGATGGCGCCCCACGCGACGGCGTCGGCGATGTACTGCGGCGTGATCGGGTCGAGGAACTCGGTGCCGGCCGGGATGCCGAGCGAGTCGATGTCGAGCAGCAGCTTGCGCGCGGTGCGCAGGCCGCGGTGCACGTCGAAACTGTCGTCGAGGGCGGGGTCGTTGATCAGACCCTTCCAGCCGAGCGTGGTGCGGGGCTTCTCGAAGTACACGCGCATGACGATGCGCAGGTCGGCGCTGACAGAGGGCATGAGGTCCCGCAGCCGCTCGGCGTACTCGATCGCGGACTCGGGATCGTGCACGGAGCAGGGCCCGACAACGACCAGCAACCGGTCGTCGTCGCCGTCGAGTACCCGCTTGACCTCGGTACGGGCATCCTCGACGAGCGCTCCGCGTTCGGGCCCCATGGGCAGTTCGGCGAGAATGTCCTGCG
Organism: Lipingzhangella halophila; assembly: GCF_014203805.1. Lineage (GTDB taxonomy): Bacteria > Actinomycetota > Actinomycetes > Streptosporangiales > Streptosporangiaceae > Lipingzhangella > Lipingzhangella halophila. The sequence continues at coordinate 889,687 of NZ_JACHJT010000001.1, forward strand.
GTGCGACCAGCGGCTTGTAGCTGTCGACCCGGGTGTCGTTGGTACTCGGCATTTCCGTCCCTGTTTCCTCTCCCACGTGCATCCAGTTGAACACTAAGGGATCACGTGTAGTGGACCTTCCCCGGAGCCGCCGCGCCGGGAACGCGCCACCACCGTGTGAACAGGAACAGCATACGCAGCATGATCGGCCCCGGCCCGCGGGCTCGGGCCGGGGCCGCCCGGTTGCGCGGTCAGGACTTCAGGTTGGGGAAGTCCTCCTCCCAGTACTCGTCCGGGTTGCGGGCGCCCTCGGCCACTACGCCGCGCTCCTCCTCGCTGGCGCGCAGCTCGACGCGGCGGATCTTGCCGGAGATCGTCTTGGGCAGGGCCGCGAACTGCAGGCGGCGCACCCGCTTGTACGGCGCGAGGTTCTCCCGCGCGTAAGCCAGGATGTCGTGCGCGGCCTCGGGGCCCGGGGGAACACCTTCGGACAGGGTGACGTAGGCCTTGGGCACGTTGAGCCGGGTGGGGTCGGGGGAGGGCACGACGGCGGCCTCCGCCACGGACTCGTGCTCGATGAGAACGCTCTCCAGCTCGAACGGGGAGATGCGGTAGTCGGACGCCTTGAACACGTCGTCGGTGCGCCCGATGTAGGTGATGTAGCCGTCGGCGTCGCGCGAGGCGACGTCCCCGGTGTGGTAGCGGCCGTTGCGCATGACGTGCTTGGTGCGCTCGTCGCTGTCGCGGTACCCGGTCATCAGGCCGACCGGAGACTCCGCCAGATCGAGGCAGATCTCACCCTGCTCGCCGGGGTCACCGGTGACCGGGTCCTCCAGCACCACGGTGTAACCCGGCATCTCCCGGCCCATCGAGCCCACCCGGAGTTCCTGGCCGGGACCGTTGCCGACCTGGATGGTGGTCTCGGTCTGGCCGAACCCGTCGCGCACCGTGATCCCCCAGGCGCGCCGCACCTGCTCGATGACCTCGGGGTTGAGCGGCTCGCCCGCGGCTACGGCCTCGCGGATGGGTACGTTCCACCGGCCCAGATCGGCCTGGATCAGCATCCGCCACACGGTGGGTGGGGCGCAGAACGTGTCGACGCCGCAGCGCACGATCCGCTCGATCAGGTGCGCGGCGTCGAAGCCGCTCTGGTTCACGACGAGCACCGTGGCCTGGGCGTTCAACGGGGCGAAGACGCTGCTGTAGGCGTGCTTGGCCCAGCCGGGCGAGGAGATGTTGAGGTGCACGTCGCCCGGCCGCAGGCCCACCCAGTACATCGTCGAGAGGTGGCCCACCGGGTAGGACAGGTGGGTGTGCTCCACCAGCTTGGGCTGGGCGGTGGTGCCCGAGGTGAAGTACAGCAGCAGGGGGTCGTCGCCGCGTGTGGGCCCCTCGGGAGCGAAGTCCAGCCCGGCGTGCACGAAGTCGGAGTAGCTGAGCCAGCCCTCCATGTAGCCCACCGCGATCCGGGTCCAGTGCCCGGGCACACCGTCGAACTTCGGGGTGTCCGCCGCGTTGGCGATGACGTGCGCGACATTGCCGCGCTCGATCCGGTCGGTGATGTCGGCCGGGGTCAGCAGGGTGGTCGCCGGGATGAGCACCGCGCCGAGCTTGATCGCGGCCAGCGTGGTCTCCCACAGCTCGGCCTGGTTGCTCAGCATGACCAGAATGCGGTCATGGCGGTGCACCCCCTGGGAGTGCAGCCAGTTGGCGAGCTGGTCGGAGCGCTCGGCGAGCTCCCGGTAGGTCAGCCTTGTCTCGGTGCCGTCCTCGTCGATGATCCACAGCGCCAGGCGGTCGGGGTGCTCGGTGGCGGCGACGTCGAAGTGGTCGAGGGCCCAGTTGAAGTGCTCGGGCCGGGGCCAGGCGAACTCGCCGCGCGCGAGCGGCTGGTCCTCGCGGCGGTCCAGGAGTAGGTCACGGGCGGAGCGGAAAGCCCGAGTGGCCGTGCTCGACATGGGTGGATACCTCCGCGTTGAAGCTGTAACGCGGGTCACCTACCCATGATTCGCCGATATCATCGCGGTCTCCGGTACCGCCCGCCGCGCGGATGCCCCGTACCGCCCTCCATGCCTAGGATTAGCCACGATGGACGAGCTGCAGGGGAACCAGGGCACGTGGCGGTTCGACGGCGAGACGGTGCGGCTCCGCTACCGCACGCACCGCCGCACGCCCGCCCTTCTCCGCGCCCTGGGGGAGTGCCGGGTGCCGATCGCCGCCGTGCGGTCCGTGGAGTTCCAGCCCGGCTTCCAGAAGGCCGGTTGGAGGTTGCGACTGCGCCTCATCGAGGATGCGAACCCCTACTCCGCGGTCAACCCGTCCCCCGAGGACGACAGCGACCCGCTCCTGCTGAAGGGGGACTCCGACTCCGAGCTGCTGGCCGAGTATTTCGCCGACCAGCTTGAGCGCGCTGTTGCCAGCGAGGTCGAGCTGGGCAGTGCTCCCGACGCGGCGCAGGTGGCCCGTGGTCTCGTTCCGTCCCTCCCGTTGCGGGCACTCACCGCCGAAGGTGACGGCTTCTTCGACGGCCAAACCGTGCGATTCCGGTGGAACGGGTGGCTGGCCAGCACCAGCAAGGGGAACGAGCGAACACGGGAGTTCGCGGTCGCGGACATCGCCAAGGTCGAGTGGGAGCGCCAACAGGCCATGGAGGTCGGGTTCCTGCGGGTCGTCCCCCACGGGGCAGTCACCACGGCCATGGCCGACCCCGAGCAGGACTTCACGTGTCTTTGCACGCACGGCAGCAAGGGGCAGGCGCAGACCCTCGTTATGGCCGCGGCCATAACCGCCCACTTACGGCCTCGGGACGAGGCCGCGGCACCAGCGGTCACCGCCGCCGACTCCGACGACGGCACCCAGCTCATCTACGACCGGATCCGGGAGCTGGGCCGGCTGCACAAGGAGGGGCTGCTCACCGACGAGGAGTTCAGCACCAAGAAGACGGAGCTGCTCGACCGGCTCTGACCGCGCCCCGCGCACCGTCCGCTTTCCTTCGAACACCACCGGCCACGTAACCGAAGAAGGGCAGTCTGTTCCATGCGCACGCTGTACCCGGCCATCGAGCCGTACGACTCCGGGACGCTCGATGTCGGCCAGGGGCACCGGATCTACTGGGAGCTCTGCGGCAACCCCAACGGCAAGCCCGTGGTGTTCCTGCACGGGGGGCCGGGAGCCGGGTGCTCGCCGGACCACCGGCGGCTCTTCAACCCCGAGCGCTACCGGATCCTGCTGTTCGACCAGCGCAACTGCGGTCGCAGTACCCCGCATGCCAGCGGCATGGACGTCGATCTGTCCACGAACACCACCTGGACCCTGGTCGAGGACATGGAGCTGCTGCGCACCATGATCGGTGTCGACTCCTGGCAGGTGTTCGGCGGTTCCTGGGGGAGCTGCCTTGCGCTGGCCTACGCCCAGGAGCACCCCGAACGCGTGAGTGAGCTGGTGCTGCGCGGTATCTTCACACTGCGCAACGAGGAGCTGCGCTGGTTCTACCAGAGTGGCGCCAGCTTCATGTTCCCCGACCTCTGGGAGTCCTACCTGGAGCCGATCCCTGAGGGGGAGCGCGACGACCTCATCGGCGCCTACGCCAAGCGGCTGAACTCTCCCGATGAGCGGGTGCGCCTGGAGGCGGCACGGGCGTGGAGCGTCTGGGAGGGGTCCACGATCACCCTGCTGCCCAACGAGGACCTCCGCGCGCACCACGCCGAGTCCCGGTACGCGCTGGCTTTCGCGCGGATCGAGAACCACTTCTTCGCGCACGGCGGCTTCCTGGCCCCCAGCCAGCTGATCGAGAACGCCGGGAAGCTCCGCGACATCCCCGGCGTCATCGTGCAGGGGCGCTACGACGTCTGCACGCCCGCTATGACGGCGTTCGAGCTGCACCGCGCGTGGCCCGAGGCGGACTTCCACCTGGTCCACGACGCCGGCCACGCCTTCAGCGAGCCCGGCATCCTGCACCACCTCATTGAGGCCACCGACGGGTTCGCGCGCCGCTGGCCGGTGGATACCTGACTACCGCGGCCACGGCCGCGACAATAGGGCAAAAGCCGCCCCAGCCAACGAGTGAGGAGCCTCAGATGCGGGTGAACGTCAACTTCGACCTCTGCGAAAGCAACGCGGTGTGCATGGGTATCGAGCCATCGGTGTTCGAGGTGGACGAGGACGACTTCCTCGACGTGCTGCAGGAGGAACCGCCGGAGAACCTGCGCCCCACGGTCGAGCAGGCCGCGCGGATGTGCCCGATGCAGGCCATCACGATCGAGGGGTGAGCCCGGCGGCCGACAGCGCCCCCTCCCACGTCGTGGTCTCGGCCAGGAGGGGGCGGTAGCGCATCACCTTGGGAGTGGAGCGCAGGCCCAGCACGCCCACCAGTACGCCGCCGCGGCCGAGGAACGCCACGAACTTGCGGTCTTCGGGTGAGCCGTGCACGAACTCCACGGTGTCGGCCGGCGCGGCCTGCCCGAGCAACTGGATCTTCCGGCCGTACTGATCGGACCAGAAGTAGGGGACCGGGGTGTAGGCCGTCCTGGGGCCACCGCCGGCCAGCAGGTTGCGCGCCACAACGTCGGCCTGCTCCCCGGCGTTCGTCCAGTGCTCCAGCCGAAGCCGGCCGCCGTAGCGCGGGTGCGGCCAGTTCGCGAGGTCACCGACCGCGTAGACCCCCGGCACCGACGTCTCGCAGAACGCGTCACACCGCACGCCGCCGATCCCGTTGGCGAGGTCGACACCGGAGCCGTGCAGCCACTCTGTGTTCAGCTCGACGCCGAGGCCGGCGACGACCAGGGAGGCCTCGATGGCGCTGCCGTCGGCCAACCGCACCCGCTCGACGTGCCCCGCGCCCTCGAAGCCGCTGACTCCCGTGCCGAGCCGCAGGTCGACGCCGTGATCGCGGTGCAGCTCGGTCAGCACGTCGCCCACGCGCGGGTCGACAACGCGGGTGAGCGGGGTGGGCGCCGCCTCGATCAGAGTGACGTCGAGCCCGGCGGTGCGCGCGCTCGCGGCGACCTCCGCGCCGATGAACCCGGCGCCGACCACGACCATGCTCTGGTGGTGGTCGAACGCCGCGCGGACCGCCTCGGCGTCCTCGACGGTGCGTAGCACGTGCACCCCGGCCAGGCCGGTGTCCGGGCGGCGGGCCCGGGCGCCGGTGGCGATCACGAGGCCGTCGTAGCCGAGCGTTGTGCCGTCGTCGAGCTCCACCGCGCGATCTGCCGGGCGCAGCCGCGTGGCGCGCCGCCCCAGGCGCAGGTCGAGCTGGAGCGCGTCGAGGTCGGCGTCGGCGCGCAACGGCAGGCTCCGCTCCGAACCCACGCCCGTGAGGATCTCCTTCGACAGCGGCGGGCGGGAGTAGGGCCGGTGGTGTTCCTCGCCCACCAGGGTGATCCGGCCGTCGAATCCCGCCGCACGCAGCGCCTCCGCGGTGCTCAGCCCGGCCAGACCCGCACCGGCGACGACGACCTCACGCATCCCGTTCTCCTTCTCTTGCTCACGTCGAGCTGATCGGCCGGACATTGCCGACCGGCTCGCCCCCGCCCAGGACGTCCACGTTCAGCATGCCCGACACTGGGGCGATGTCGACCCCGAGGGCCCGCAGCCCAGTCAGCCCGGCCATCGTGCGGGCGCGCGACTGCGGGTCCCCGTCGCTGATCTTCACCGCGACGGTCTCGCCCGCCGGAGCGAGCAGAACGAGCACGCCTTCGGCGCCGATCTTGGCGACCAGCCCGGGCAACCCGCGCATGAGCCGGGTGTCGGAGCGGTCCTCGCCGGCCACGTACTCGGGGAAGTCCCGCATGGTCCGCAGCACGGCCGCCTCGGGGGAGCCCTCGACAGCGTGCGCCATCGCCCGCAGCCCGCGGGCCAGGCCGGACAGGCTTACCGCCATCTGCGGCGCGCCGCACCCGTCGGTGACCGTGTGCGTCACGGGCTCGCCGCACAGCTCCTCGATGGTCTCGCGCACCAGGACCTGCAGCGGATGGCCGGGGCTGAGGTAGTCCGCGACGCTCCAGCCTCTCCCGACGCACGCCGCCAGCATCGCGGCGTGCTTGCCGGAGCAGTTCATCTGCAGCTTGCTCGGGCTGCCGCCGGCGCGCAGCAGCGCCCGGTACGACCGGCGGTCCATTGGCCAGGCGGCCGGGCAGCCCAGCGCGTCAGGGCTGAGGCCGATGTCGGCCAGCATCTTCTCGACGGCGGCAACATGGATGCCCTGCCCGCTGTGGCTGCCCGCCGCGACGGCGAGCTCGCGGTCCCCGAGGCCGGCGCCGGCCCGCAGCGCCGCCGCGGCCTGGAACGGTTTGGCGGCGGAGCGGGGCAGCATCGGGGTAGAGACCGAGCCCCGGGAGTAGCCGATCTCGCCTGATGCCGTGAGCCCGACAGCGGCGCCGTAGTGCACCCCTTCGCGGAAGCCGCCACGAACCACCTCGACGAGGGAGACGTACTCGGGCAGCGGGCTCTCTCGCATCGTGCCTCCCGGAACCGTGAATCGCGGAGTTGGTCGCCTGATGTACGCGAATGACCTTATTGGGGCCATGCTGTGTGGAACGTCCCGGACACCACTTGCTATCCCGGGCGGGTTCGGCGTGCGGCGCCCCACCACTGGATAGGGTCGGGCCCCGGAGCCGGGCCGACCGGCCGCACCCGACCAGACAGGGAGCGACGTGCTGCTGAACGACGGGCACCCGGGCCGCCGGGCGCTCAGCTTGGGGGCGCTCACCCGGCGCCCGCACGGCCGCCGCGCGCGCGACCTCGACTACGCGGTCATCGGGGTGCGGGCAACCGGCCCGGAACCCGCCCCGGACGTGGGGGTCTGCGAGATCGCGGTGCTGCGGATGCGTGCCGACGGAGTGGTGGCGCGCGAGTTCAGCACCCTGGTCGAGCCGTCGGTATCGGTCGCCTGGCGCGGGATGAACGGGATCGGGCCCAGCGATGTCATCGGTGCTCCGAAGGCGGCCGAGATTGTGCCGGACCTCGCGGAGCTGTTCGCCGGCGCGGTCGTGGCCGGACACGGCCTCGCGATGACGGCGCGCTTCCTGGACACCGACTTTCTGCCGGCACACCTGCCCCGCGGGCTGCCGGGGCTGTGCACGCTTCGGACGCTGCGCTCCCAGGTCGACCTCGACGGCTACTCGCTGGCCCGCGCCAGTTACGCCCTCAACGGGCGGTGGCCCACTGCCCGGCACTCCGCCCTCGGCGAGGCGCGCGCAGTTGCCCGGCTGCTGGCCGAACTACTGCAGAACGCCCCGGGCGAGTTCCGCTACGTGGGGCCCCAGCCGGCGCGCCCGGCGCGTCCGGGAGCCGCCGGCCGGAACAGCGCGGCGCTCGGCGGCTCGTTCCGGTTGAAGGCGCGCACGTCTCCGCGGGGGTCGCTGCCGGCCTCGGCGGCCCGGGAAAGCGTCGCCGGGCCGCTGGCCGTGTGGCCGCACCGCTGGCGCCCCCTGGAGCTCGACCCCGCGTTGTGCGCGGGCGCGTTCGGCCCCGACGACCGCGCCGCGGCGGTGCGCGATGCGGAACGGCGCAGTCAGGGAAGGCGGGCGCTGGCCGTGGGCGCGGCGGTCACGAGTGCGCTGGCTGCCACCGGCGCGGCGCGCGCGCTCGCCCACCGGTTCGGCTGAGCGCTTCGGGCCGCGCGCGTGGGCCGCGGAGCCGTGGGCCACGCATCGCTAGATTCCGGCGAGCGCCAGGAAGAACGCGATGATCAGGACGCTGCCGCCCACAGTGGTCAGTGTCGCGCGCCCGGTCTCGGTGAGCCGGGCGTGCACCAGCCGCAGCCGGAGCCGGCCCGGAGCGGCGGCCCGCGCCGGGGACCGCTGTGCCGGTTCCGAGCCGAGCTGCGGAACGCGGTTGAACAGAGCGATCACCACCAGGACCGCACCGGCCAGGATGAACACGAGCGACACGGTGCGGCGGTCCTTTCCGGGAGAGCGGACATCAACGGTGCTCGATTCTGCCCGACGGAAAACCCCGTAACCACGAAATATCGGGACGCGGCCGGTTATGGTCGCTCCTCTATGACTCACTGTGATTATTGCTGACCCTGAGCTATGCGCTTGGGAGGCGGAGCGCGGCGCGTTCCGCGGTCTCGGAGCCCACGCCGAGTGCCCGGAGGGTGAACAGGGTCACCAGCGAGTGCGCCTCGTCGGTGCCCGTCTCACCGCGCAGGAGCGGCACGCGCTGCGCCCCGATCATCGCGAGGGTGAGCTTAGCGGTGGCCTCGGGCGGAACCGCGTCGAACTCGCCGTTGGCCGCGCCCTGCCGCACGATCTCGGCGAGCAGGTGCTGCATGGGGGCCACGTGGTCGGCGAGCGCCTGGTAGGCGTCGGGGCCAAGGCTCGCGCCAAGCTCGGCGGCCGCGGGGTGCGGGTGCTCCACGAGGCCGTGGAGCTGGAACCGGACGAACGCCGACAGCCGTTCGGCCGCCGAGGCGTCGCTGGGCAGTTCGCGCCGGTAGCGTTCGACGAACCTCGTTGTGACGTGCTCGGTGAAAGCGAGCAGCAACGACGCCTTGTCCGGAAAGTAGTTGTACAGCGCGGTGCGGGTGATCCCGGCCTCGGAGGCCACGTCCGTCAGGGAGATCCGGTCGATGCCCTGGGAGCGCGTGAGACTCGCCACCGCTTCCAGGATGCGCTCGCGCGTCTGCGCCCGGTGGGCGGCCACCGTCGGAGCCGAGATCTTGGGCATACTCCTATGGTGGCACGGTGCGGCGCGGAACGGCCTGTTCTCGCGGGCCTGGCCAGCGGCGCCCGCGCGACGCGCGGACCGGGCCGCTTCGGGGCCGGTACCGGATACCGGGATCGGTGGGAAGCGTGATGTTGGTCTGGTAGGCGGGCCGCGCCTCGCGGACGAGCCGCCGGCGCGGGTGGTGCGGCTGCGCACCGCCCGCCCGCTGTTTCGGCGGTTGAGCCGCAGCTCGGGGATTTTCCTGACATGATGTCAGCACGATCGTCGTTAGTGCCAAGGTTGGCATGGCGGCGGCACCCGAATAATCCAGTGCAAGCCGCAATCTGCGCGTTTCGGTTGTTTCCGTCGCGATCCACGCCGTACCGGCTGACACGGCGGGTACTCTGAGGGCCGGGTGGCCGCGGGCAGCGTCCCCCCAGGGGGAGGGTGACCGGTCACAATTCGGATGTCTCTCGTGCAGTCCCGCTTGCGAGGGGCGTTGACCGGACGACTATTGTTTGCGAGATCTGTGCTCCGGTGCCTCGCGAAGCGGGCGGTCATTCTCACTGGTGAGTCCGCAAACCGGGGATCGTCCGGAGCCGGGCGCACAGGCGGAGCGGCCGCACGGGCGCTGGCGGTGCCTAAGGCGCCGGCGGCACCGGAGTACCGGTCGACGTAGAGGCGATGTGTGGATACTAGGAGAACAGGACGCGATCCCGTGACCGCGAAAGGGCCCGATAACGCCGGGACGGGTCGTGCCGACCGCGCGAACGGGACTACCGCCCCCCGCGAGTTGGCCGAGATCCTCCTGATTGAGGACGACGCTCAAGACGCATTCCTGGTCGAGGAGCTGCTCGCCGACACCCCACTGGACCCGCACATCACCTGGGTCGCCACGCTCGGTGACGCCCGAGAGTACCTTGCGGGGTTCCGCGGTTGCGTGCTGCTCGACCTCAACCTCCCTGATGCCTCCGGGATCGCGTTGCTGCGTGAGGTGCTGGCCACGGTCGAGTCGGCCGCGGTTGTCGTCCTGACCGGGCTGCACGACGAGCACGAGGGCATCGCCGCCGTCGCCGCCGGCGCGCAGGACTACCTCGTCAAGGGGCAGGTCGACGGTTCGCTGCTGGCGCGCAGCCTGCGCTACTCGGTCGAACGCCAGCGCGCCGACGAGAACGCCCGTCAGCTTCGCGAGGCCGAGATCCACGCGCGGGAGAACATGCGGCTGGAACGCGGCCTGCTTCCGCAGGTGCTGCTCGACGGCACACCGCTGAGCCACCGTTCGTTCTACCGGCCCGGACGCAAACGGGCGCTGGTTGGCGGGGACTTCTTCGACGCCGTGCAGAAGGCCGGCACCACCCACGTCATCATCGGTGACGTCAGCGGACACGGGCCCGACGAGGCCGCGCTCGGGGTGAGCCTGCGTATCGCATGGCGGGCACTGGTCATGGGCGGGGTGGTCGAGGAGAACCTGCTGCCCGCGCTCGAAGAGATCCTGGTAAGCGAGCGCGCGCAGGATGAGATGTACGCAACTCTGTGCCAGGCCAGTATCGACGTCGACCGCGAGCAGGCGCGCATCAGGCTGTTCGGGCATCCGCCGCCGCTGCTCGTCTCCGGCGGAGAGGTCAAGGAGATCCCCGCGGTGCCGCGCCCGCCCCTGGGTGTGCTCCCCGACGACGCCATCGACGTCGAGAGCGTCGCGTTCCCCCGGGGCTCCACGCTGCTGTTCTACACCGACGGCCTGGTGGACGCCTTCGACGGCGGCCCGCCCGACCGGCTTGAGGTGCAGGGGCTGCGCCGGATCCTCACCGAGGTCCTGGACAGCGGGTGCGTGTTGACCGACCTGCCCGGCCAGGTGGTGGACGAGGCCGAACGCCGCAACGGCGGTCCGCTGCAGGACGACGTCGCCATGCTGCTCGTGACGCACGGGGAGCCGATGTGAATCGGTACCCATGGGGCACTTCGAAGGTGGTTCCCGAAGCCACCACCCGCGCCCCGTGGCCACTGCGGCGGCGGGTGACGGTTCTGCTGACCATGGTGACCGTTGTGCTGGTGGCGACGGTAGGGGTGATCACGGTCTCCGCCCTGTCGGCCCAGGAGCACCTGGAGCGGCAGGTCGACCAGCTCACCCCGGCGCAGACCGCCGTCCAGCAGACCGCCGCGGCCTACCTGAACCAGGACAACGGCATCCGGGGCTACGCCCTGACCTCCGATATCGAGTTCCTCACGCCTTACCAGGAGGGCAGCCGGACCCTTCGGGACAACCGGCCGATTCTTGAGGAAGTGGTCGACGAGGACGGGGAGACCGACCCCGACATCGAGCGGCTGCTCGACGCCGGCGACGCGTGGCGGGAGGATTTCGCCGAGCCCACCCTGGCCAAGGTGCACGCCGGCGAGGAGGTCAGCGCCGAGGACTTCCAGCTCGGCCGGGAGCGCTTCAACGAGCTGCGGTCCGCGGCCACCAAGGCCGAGACGCAGATCGACGAGGAGCTCAGGGAAGCCCGCGATGGCCTGACCGTCGCGACCCAGCAGGTGGTGGCGCTGCTCATCCTGGTGGGGATCGTGGTCGCGATCATGTCCGTTTTCCTCTGGGTGATGCTGCAGCACTGGGTGCTTCGCCCCCTGGACGAACTGGTCAGCCACTTACGGCAGGTCTCCGAGGGCTACTACGCGCACCGCATCGAGCTGCAGGGGCCGCCCGAGATCGAACGCGTCGGCCGCGACGTCGACGCGATGCGCGAACGCATCGTCAACGACCTGCACGAGGTGGGCGCGGCCCGCCGCACGCTGCAGGAGCAGTCGGAGCTGCTGGAACGCCAGACCGAGGAGCTGCGCCGTTCCAACCTGGAGCTGGAACAGTTCGCCTACGTCGCCTCGCACGACCTGCAGGAGCCGCTGCGCAAGGTCGCGAGCTTCTGCCAGTTGCTGCAGCGCCGCTATCACGGCCAGCTCGACGACCGCGCCGACTCCTACATCGACTTCGCGGTCGAGGGCGCCAAGCGCATGCAGACCCTGATCAACGACCTGCTGGCGTTCTCCCGGGTCGGCCGGACCAGGAACTTCTCCCTGGTGGACCTGAACGAGGCCCTGCAGGACGCCCTGAGCAACCTGGAGACCAGGCTGGACGAGGCCGAGGCGGTCGTCACCGGCGACGAGATGCCCGCTATCCAGGGCGACCACACGCTGCTCACCCAGGTGTTCTTCAACCTCGTCGGCAATGCCGTGAAGTTCCGCGGCGACCGGCCGGCGCGGGTGCACGTCAGCGTGGAACGTCAGAATGACGAATGGGTCTTCTGCTGTACCGACAACGGGATCGGTATCGAGCCGCAGTACGCGGAGCGCGTCTTCGTCATCTTCCAGCGGCTGCACACCCGCGACAAGTACGGCGGAACCGGAATCGGCCTGGCCATGTGCAAGAAGATCATCGAGTTCCACGGGGGCCGCATTTGGCTGGGTGACAAACCGGAACCAACGGGCACCCGGATATGCTGGTCCCTGCCCGCCGATGTCGAGGCCAAGGACGAGACGGCCGAAGAGGACGCGGAGAGCATTTCCGCGGGTTCGGAATCCGCCTCGGTCGGCGACGAGGACTCCCCTAACGCGACCGGGGACGGTCCAGGAAAGGTCTGAGACATTGAGCGAGGTCACTTTGGTGCAAGCCATAGAGGTGCTGCTGGTGGAGGATGACCCCGGCGATGTCCTCATGACCAAGGAAGCGTTCGAGGAGCACAAGGTCGGAAACCGGCTGCACGTGGTCTCCGACGGTGTCGAGGCGCTGCGTTTCCTGCGTCGCGAAGGCGAGTACGCCGAGGCTCCGCAGCCGCACCTGGTCCTGCTCGATCTCAACCTTCCCCGCAAAGACGGGCGCGAGGTGCTCGAAGAGGTCAAGAAGGACGAGTCGCTCTCCCACATCCCGGTTGTGGTCCTGACCACGTCCGAGGCCGAGGAGGACATCATCCGCAGCTACCGGCTGCACGCCAACGCCTACGTGGCCAAGCCCGTCGATTTCGAACAGTTCATCCAGGTCGTGCGGCAGATTGACGACTTCTTCGTGAGCGTGGTCCGGCTGCCCAACAACTGAGCCGGCCAACTCGCCCCGACCTTCCGGTCAGGAACGGCCCTGATGCGGGGTGCACCTGGACTACGGTATGGGTTATGAGCTTGCCGGAACCTCGCGACCCCTCCGGGCCGTACCGCATCAGCGTTGTCTGCCTGGGCAACATCTGCCGCTCGCCTATGGCCGAGAAGGTCCTCACGGGCGAGCTCGACCGCGCCGGGCTCTCTGGCGCGGTCGAGGTGGCGAGCTCGGGCACGGGCGGCTGGCACATCGGCTCCGGCATGGACTCCCGGGCTGCCGCGCTCCTGCGTGCGCACGGCTACCCCACCGACCATGCGGCGCGCCGGTTCGACCCCGCGCACCTCGCCGAGCACGATCTGATTCTGGCGATGGACCACGCCAATCTCGACGACCTGCGCCGTCTCGCACGCGAGCGTGCCGACATCGGCGACCGGCTGCGGTTGTTCCGTACGTTCGCGCCGGACGCCGGCCCGAGCCCAGAGGTGCCGGACCCGTATTACGGCGGCGAACACGGATTCACCACGGTGCTGGACATGGTGCATGCCGCCGCCAAGGGCCTCACCGCGGAACTGGCCGCCCGGTACGGTTCGGCTCTCTAGGGGGACGCAAGGGTGCACGGACACACGGTCGCCGACCGCGTCACCAAGCTGACCGGTAGGGAGGCAACCCGAGCGACAGCGCTGGGCGGCAGCCACGCCTGGACGGCGTTCCGCGTTGAGCTCGCCGACGGAACACCACTCTTCGTCAAGGCGCTTCCCGAGGCGCGGGAGGACGGTTTCAGCGGTCTGTTCCAGACCGAAGCGCTGGGCTTGGACTGGCTGGGGCGCCCGGCTGAGTCCCTGGTGCCCGATGTCGTGGCCTGGGACTCGCATACGCTTGTGCTGTCCTGGGTCGAGGAGCGTCCGCCCACTCCGCGGGCGGCAGAGATCCTGGGCCGGCGGTTGGCGGACATGCACACGGCCGGGGCGGGTTTTTTCGGTGCGGAGCGCGACGGCTTCATTGGCCCGTTGCCGCTCGACAACACCCCCACGGCGGACTGGCCGCGGTTCTACGCCGAGCGGAGGCTGGCGCCCTACCTGCGGCGTGCGACCGATCGTGGCGCGCTGACCCCCGTTGACGCGCGCGTGGTGGAGAAGGTGATCGACTCCGTCGAGGACCTGGCCGGCGAGCCTGAGCCGGCGGCGCGGATCCACGGCGACCTGTGGAGTGGCAACGTGCTGTGGCAGGAGGGCGACGCCGTTCTCGTTGACCCCGCCGCGCACGGCGGCCACCGCGAGACCGACCTCGCCATGCTCGCCCTGTTCGGGCTTCCGCACCTCGACCGGGTGCGCGACTCCTACAACGAGGTGGCCCCGCTGGCGGCCGGCTGGCGCCAGCGGATCGCGCTGCACCAGCTCCACCCGCTGCTGGTGCACGTGTCCCTGTTCGGCGCCGCCTACCGCACCACGACCATGGATGCGGCCCGGGCCGCGCTGCGGGTGTGACGACGCGTGCCAGGGGACGGCCGCTTGCGGGAATCGGCCGATCCTGGACAGGCCCGGGCGGTGATACGCCGGGCCCGGATCCTCTAAAGTCAGGCGCGTGACGTGGCCAGGTAACAATCAGGGGCCCGGTTGGCAGGGAGCGCCGCAGTACGGGCCCGCGCCCCAGCCGCCCGCGCGGCCGCCGGGCGGCATGGGCCCTGCCATGGTGGCGACCCTGGCGCTGGTGTTCGTCGTTGTGGTGATCATCGCGGGCGCCGTCGTTGCCAACGCGTTCCGCGAGGACGACGACTCGGCCGGTCCCGCCCCCGACCAGTCCGGATCCCCGGAGCCGTCTTCGTCCCAGGAGCCCGAGGAGCCATCCGAGGAGCCCTCCTCGGAGGAGGACGAGGACCTGCTCAACCCGGGCTGGGAGCGGGCGAAGTCCTCCAAGTGGGGCTTCGTCTACGAAGTGCCGGAGTCCGAGGGCTGGGTGTTCCAGGGGCCCGCCGCGTTCTTCGGGGTGGGCTCCGATGAGGAGGACATGCCCGAGGTCGCGATGAGCGGGGTCTCCTACTACGAGACCTCCCCGTGCGAGGCCGACGAGTCGCTGGCTGTCGCCGGAGCGCAGGGGATCACCGAGACCGAGGACACCGAGGAAATGGCCGAGGGCGTCTCGATGAAGTGGGCGGAGCTGTACTACGAGACCGAGAAGGGCGGCCAGCCCGAGGTCGCGTTGCGCTCTGTCGAAGAGTTCTCCGCGAACGGCCTGGAGGGACACTACGGCATCGCCGAGGCCGACCCCGCCGCTGTCGAGGACGAGTGCGCACCCGAGGGGGGTGTGGTCCACACGGTGGTGGTGCCCAACCGCGACGAGGCCGACGAGGTCCGCGCGTTCTCGATCATCGCCGACACCGGCTACGACAACTCGCTCGACTCCGACACGATCGAGACGATCCTGAACAGCCTCCGCGACTCCGAGACCGACGGGTGACGCGCGCCGCGTGCTGAGACCTGCGTATCACCGCGGCGCTGCAACGGGAGTACCTCGTGCGAGGGGAGCCCACAGTGCGCGTGGCTCCGCCGGGGGCGGACCCAGCCGCGCGTCCCCGGACCGCACCGCCGCGGTTCTTCCGAGCGGCGGGGAAGTGCCAAGGGTGGCCCGCGGCAGAAGGGCCCTCCCCGCGGGCCGGCGGAAGCGGCGAGTGCTCACTTGCGGCCCTTCGCCTCGGATCCCGGAGTCCAGTTCAGGACGCTGGCGCGTTCCAGGAACTCGTCAACGCTGATGTCGCCGCGGGCGAACCGGTCGGCCAGTACCTTGCGGGCCTCGTGCTCGGGTGGCGCGGCCGGACGCGGGGCCCACGGCGGGCCGCCGCGCCCCGCACGCGCGGCCAGGTAGACGGCCAGGGCGGTCAACAGGATGAACAGCAGAAACATGGCAACTCCCAACAGCGGAGCGAATGGTGGTGGGCCGGCGCCCCAGGGCGGCCCATTCCGGGCCGCGGTCCCGGCCAACTCGCTGGCCGTGGCGATCGACGCGATGTTCATGGCACCAAGCCTCGCCCGCGCGTCCTACGCCCGTCATGCGCCGGTGCGCGGCTTTTCCGGTGCGCTCCTGGCACTACACCGGCTACGTCGTGTGGACGACGACGGTCACGTGCGTTCCGTCTAGGGTCGAAACCGTGAATCGGGAAGGGCATTCGGCGGCACACCGGCCGCGGGTCGGACGCACGCTCGCCGTTGACGTGCCTCTGGGGCTGGCTGTCGGGGTTCTCGCCATCGCGGCATCGCACTTCGTCCCGGCGGGCCCGGGCGGCCCCCGGTGGCCGCCCGGGGAGGGCCTGCCCAACGTGGAGGCCGCAGACGTCGCCCTGCTCGCCTACCCGGCGATCGCGGCTGTCGCGGGCGGCGTCATGCTGCGTCGGCTCTGGCCCCGCGGGGCGTTCGCCGTATCGGCGCTTGGCGCGGCGGCGGCCCTCGCGGCCGGTGCCGGTAGCCCGCCGCTGGTGGTCGGGCTACTGCTGACGACGTACGCGCTGACGGCGGCGCTCCCGCCCCGATCCTGGGCGCCCTGGACGGCGTTCCTCGTCCCGGTGCTCGCGGCGGTGCCGTTCGGCGACCGCCCGATCGGGCGACCGGACGCGGAGTTGGCCGCGCTGCTGCCCATCGTGGCGCTGGCGCTCGTTCCCCTAGCGCTTGGCACGCTGGCCAGGGCGCGCCGGGAAGGGGCGCGCCGCGAACGTGAGGAGGAGCTGCGCCGGTCCGTCTACGAGGAGCGGCTGCGGATCGCCCGCGAGGTGCACGACGTCGTCGGGCACAGCCTCTCGGTCATCAGCATGCAGGCCGGGGTGGCGCTGCACGTACTGGACAAGCAGCCCGAGCAGGCGCAGCCGTCCCTGGAGGCCATCCGGCAGACCAGCAAGGACGCCCTGGAGGAGCTGCGCGGCACGCTCGCGGTCTTCCGCGCCCCCGAGAGCGCGCCGGCCGGGGAGCGCGCCCCACTGCCCGGGCTCGACGATGTCGGCGACCTCGTCTCCGCGGTCGACGCGGACGGCCGCTCCGTGGACCTCACTGTCGAGGGCGAGCCCGCCACCCTGCCCGCCTCCGTGGACAACGCCGCGTACCGGATCATCCAGGAGGCGCTCACCAACATCGTTCGGCATACCGGCGGCGCCGGCGCTACTGTGCGGATCGGTTACTGGACTTCGGAGGTCGCCGTGGAGATCAGCGATGCCGGTCCGGCGCGGTCGGACGCCGCTCCGGCCGAGGGAAGCGGGATCGCGGGAATGCGCGAGCGCGCCCGCGCTGTGGGCGGGCGGCTGCGCGCCGGCCCTCGGCCCGAGGGCGGTTTCACGGTGCGCGCGGAGTTCCCCCTGAACCCGCCGACGGTGGGCGCCTGATGGCGGTCCGCGTTGCGGTGGCCGACGACCAGGCCCTGGTCCGGGTCGGCCTGCGGGTGCTGATCGACGCCGAGGACGACCTCGAACCGGCGGGCGAGGCGGCCGACGGCCGGGAGGCGGTCGAACTGGCCCGCCGCGAACGGCCCGACGTCGTCCTGATGGACATCCGGATGCCGGTCCTGGACGGCATCGCAGCGCTGCGCGAGATCGTGGCCGACCCCCGGTTGGAGGGCACCCGCGTTGTCGTGCTCACCACGTTCGAGCTGGACGAGTACGTGTTCGAGGCGCTGCGCGCGGGAGCATCGGGCTTTCTGATCAAGGACAGCGAGCCCGCGGAGCTGCTGCGGGCGATCCGGCTCGCCGCGGTGGGCGAGTCGCTGCTGTCGCCGTCGGTGACCCGCCGGGTCATCTCCACCTTCGTCTCGCGGGCCCCCGAAGGGCCGCGCCTGGAGCTGAAGCCCCTCACCGAACGCGAGCTGGAGATCCTCGCGCTGGTTGGGGAGGGGTTGTCGAACGACGAGATCGCCGAGCGGCTGGTGATCAGCCCGGCGACCGCGCGCACCCACGTCAGCAGGTCGATGGTGAAGCTGGGGGCGCGGGACCGCGCCCAGTTGGTGGTGGCCGCCTACCGGGCGGGGCTGGTGCGTTAGCCGGCCGCGGCCAGCGGGGACCGGTCAGCTTTTCGCGCTGCCCGCGAGCGGGCAGCGCGAAGGAGCGTCGCAGCGGGGCGTTCCGCGCCCAGCGGAACCGGAATATCACCGGCGGCACCAGTGCTGGCCCGAACAGCAAGAGCGCGATCCCGCGGAGGACCGTCCCCGGCCAGAGCCGTTGGCGCGCCGCGTCGAGAGGCTGTGTGGCGGTTGGGCGCCGGCGGCAAGGGAGCGCCGGTTGGCGCATCGCTCACAGCGAACGCCACGACGGGAAGAAAACCGGGCTCTTTTTTATTGAGTGTTAGTGACTCAACAAGGAGGGTCCAATGACCGAAGCGCAGTCAAGCGTGACATTGCCCGTTCTTCCCCTTGACGATGACGTTGTGCTGCCGGGCATGGTCGTGCCGGTGGATATCTCCGAGGCCGAGGTCCGCTCCGCGGTCGAGGCCGCGCGGGCGAGTGACGAGGATGCGACGAAGCCCCCGGGCATCCGGTCCACCCCCGCCAAGGCGAACCGCCCCCGGGTGCTGATCGTGCCGCGCGTCGACGGCTCCTACGCCGGAGTGGGCACCGTCGCCGTCATCGACCAGGTGGGCCGCACCTCCAACGGGGAGCCCGCCGCTGTGCTCCGCGGAGTGGCGCGGGCACGCGTCGGAAGCGGGACCACCGGCCCCGGTGCCGCGTTGTGGGTCTCGGCCGAGGTGCGCAGCGAGGAGGCACCCGAAGGCGGCTACCCCGGCAAGGTGCAGGAGCTGGCCCGCGAGTACAAGACACTGCTCACCACCTACCTGCAGAAGCGGGGCGCCTGGCAGGTCCTGGACGGCCTGCAGCAGTTGGACGACCCGGGCGCGCTCGCGGACCGCGGCGGGTACTCCCCGTTCCTCAAGATCGAACAGAAGCTGCGGCTCCTGGAGTCCGATGACGTCGCCGAACGGCTGAACCTGCTCAGCGAGTGGACCCGGGAGTACCTGGCCGAGCTGGACGTCACCGAGACCATCGACAAGGACGTCCAGGACGGAGTCGAGAAGCAGCAGCGCGAGTTCCTGCTCCGCCGCCAGATGGAGGCGATCCGCAAGGAGCTCAACGAGCTCGACGGAAAGCCCGCCAGCGAGGAGGCGGACTACCGCGAGCGCGTCGAGGCCGCGGACCTTCCGGAGCACGTGCGCGAGGCCGCGCTGACCGAGGTGGAGAAGCTGGAGCGGGCCGGTGACTCCTCACCGGAGTCCGGCTGGATCCGCACCTGGCTCGACACCATCCTCGCCATGCCGTGGAACGAGCGCACCGAGGACGCCTACGACATCTCCGGCTCCCGGGCGGTCCTGGACGCCGACCACGCGGGGCTGGACGACGTCAAGGAGCGGATCGTCGAGTACCTGGCGGTGCGCAAGCGCCGCGAGGAACGCGGCCTCGGTGTCGTCGGCGGGCGCCGCAGCGGCGCCGTGCTCGCCCTCGTCGGCCCACCCGGCGTCGGCAAGACCTCGCTGGGCGAGTCGGTGGCCCGCTCCATGGGCCGCACCTTCGCCCGTGTCGCCCTGGGCGGGGTGCGTGACGAGGCGGAGATCCGGGGCCACCGCCGCACCTACGTGGGCGCCCTACCGGGGCGTGTCGTGCGGGCCATCAAGGAGTCCGGCTCGATGAACCCGGTCGTGCTGCTGGACGAGGTCGACAAGGTCGGCAGCGACTTCCGCGGCGACCCCACGGCGGCCCTGCTGGAGGTGCTCGACCCCGCGCAGAACCACACCTTCCGGGACCACTACCTGGAGGTCGACCTGGACCTCTCCGACGTGGTGTTCCTGGCCACCGCGAACGCGCTGGAGAACATCCCGGCCCCCCTGCTGGACCGCATGGAGCTGGTCCAGCTGGACGGCTACACCGAGGACGAGAAGGTCACCATCGCACGCGACCACCTGCTGCCGCGCCAGCTGGAACGGGCCGGCCTGGAGCCCGCCGAGGTGGAGTTCGCCGACGACGCGCTGCGCACCATCGCCGGCGAGTACACCCGCGAGGCGGGCGTGCGGGACCTGGAGCGCACGGTCGCCCGCGTGCTCCGCAAGATCGCGGCGGGTGTCGCGCTCGGCGAGGGGGAACTTCCGGCGCGGGTCGGCGCCGAGGACCTCCGCGGCCACATCGGCCGTCCCAAGCACACCCCGGAGTCGGCCGCGCGCACCGTGGTGCCGGGGGTCGCGACGGGCCTGGCGGTCACGGGGGCCGGCGGCGACGTCCTCTTCGTCGAGGCGTCCCTGTCCGACCCGGAGTCCGGCGCCGGAGGGCTGACCCTGACCGGCCAGCTCGGGGACGTCATGAAGGAGTCCGCCGAGATCGCGCTCTCGTACCTGCGCTCGCGCGGCGCGGAACTGGAGCTGCCGGTGGGCGACCTGAAGGACCGCGGGGTGCACCTGCACGTCCCCGCGGGCGCCACACCGAAGGACGGCCCCAGCGCCGGCATCACCATGACGGCCGCTCTGGCGTCGCTGCTCTCGGGGCGCCCTGTGCGCTCCGGCGTCGCGATGACCGGTGAGGTGTCCCTGACCGGCCGGGTGCTGCCCATCGGCGGGGTGAAGCAGAAGCTCCTCGCGGGCCTGCGTGCCGGGATCACGGATGTGATCATCCCGGCCCGCAACGAGCCCGACCTGGACGACGTGCCCGAGGACGTCCGGGAGCAGTTGAACATCCACCTGGTCAACGACGTTCGCGAGGTGCTGGAGCTGTCCCTGGAGTCCGCGGGCACCGTCGCGGACGCCCAGCCAGTGGCCGCCTGAGGAGGCCGCGGGAAGAAGACCATCCAGGAGCATGGGGCCGTCGGAATGGGGGAGCCGGCGGCCCCGTGCGTGTGTCAGGGGTCCTTGTAGATGGAGTGGTCACCGATGCGACGCCACACCAGGAGAGGGTCTCCAGCCTCGTCCTTCTGAATGTGGAATGTGGCCCGCCCGTCTGGTGAAGCGAAACTCCACGTCAACGAATAGACCTCGTGTCCGCCGAGCTTGTGGATCCGAAGGCGTGTCGGCCATGGCGGTGTGCCGGAGAATGCTCCAGCGGCGATGGCGGGAAGGAAATCCTTATGGACGGCAGCCAGGAACAACCGTTGATGCTCCTTGGGTAGCTGCCGGAGCTCCCGATCGAAGACTTTGAGGCTGGTGAACTTCACGGCTCCTCGCTCGTCTTCTCACCAGTCACTTCTTCCAAGTGGGAGAGAAACTCCTCGCCGGTCATAGGAGCGTTGATCTCTCCCGCGGCGAGTTCCTCATCCGCTTCCTGCTCGGCCTGCTGCTGTCCTTCCTCCCAGAACCACACATCGTTCGGGTGGACGGCCACCCTCGGCAGGAGGACGACCTCCCCCTCACGCACGACGAACTCCACCACCGCATCGGGCTTGTCCAAGCCGAGTTCCCGCCGTACCTCGGGAGGGACGACTAGCGTGCCGTCGGTTGCGGAGACACTGCCGAAACCCAGGTGCTTGTCCATGTCTCCACGGTAGCCGTGGCATTGTCTTTCGGTAAGTACGGACATTCGTCTGCGGCCTTCATCCCAGAGGTTTGCTTGGTCGGCGCGACTCTAGCCGGCCAGCACGCGGAGTGTCTGGCATTTACCGAATGTGGGCCCATTCCCAGAGCTGTTCGGGCGCGGGGTGGGTTCCACGGTGGTATCAGTTGATCAAGCAGAAGCTCCTCGCGGGCCTGTGTGCCCGAAGAGGTTCGAGAGCGACGGATATGCCTGCGGAAACGGTTGGAAGAGAGGCGGGGCGCGTGAGCACGGTTCTTGTACCGATCACGGTCGAGCGGGACGAAGACGGGGCGTGGAACGCCCGCGCGGTCCTTGGCGACAAGGATTTCGTGTACGGGTACGGCGACACCCCTGAAGACGCCAAGGCCGACGTGCGTGAGGGCATTCAGGAGGTCTTCGATCACGAGGGAGTTCCCGGCGGCCTGGTGCCCGTCAACGCGCCAGACGCGGTCTGCTGACCTTCCCGGTGTCGGACACCGGATGACGGCCCACCAGCCCCGGTCGGCGGGCCCGGTGCGGGCGTCCCAATAGGGTTGTCGCCATGAGCTCTGCGAACGAAGGTGAACGGGAACTGCACGTCGCCCTGCTCGGGTACGGCATGGGCGGCGAGGTTTTCCACGCTCCGCTGATCGACGCCACGCCGGGGATGCGGCTTTCGGCCGTTGTGACGGGCAATGCCGAGCGGGCGGCGGCCGCACGCAAGCGGTACCCGCACGTCGAGGTGCTCGGCTCCGCCGACGAGGTGTGGCGACGACCCGGTGACTTCGAGGTCGCCGTGATCGCCACCCCCAACGACCTGCACGCCCCGTTCGCCAGCGCGGCGATGAAGGCCGGGATGGCCGTCGTCGTGGACAAGCCGTTCGCACTGTCGCCCGCGCAGGCGCGGGAGCTGGCCGGGGAGGCCGAGCAGCGCGACCAGGTACTGACCGCCTTCCACAACCGCCGCTGGGACTCCGACTTTCTCACCCTCTGGAAGCTGGTCGACGAGGGTGCGCTGGGCCGGGTACACCGCTTCGAGTCCCGGTTCGAGCGGTGGCGCCCCGCCGTCAAGGACATCTGGCGCGAGTGGGGGAGCGAGGCCGCGGGCGCGGGCATCCTCTACGACCTCGGTCCGCACCTCATCGACCAGGCGATCACCGTTCTCGGGCCGGTCGCGTCGGTCTATCCCGAGATCGACACCCGGCGCGAGGGCTCCGCCACCGACGACGTGTTCCTCGCCCTCACCCACGAGTCCGGGGCGCGCTCCCACCTGTGGATGAGCGCGCTGGCCGGGCATCCCGGGCCGCGTTTCCGGGTGCTCGGCGACCGCGGCGCGTACACCGTCGACGGTCTGGACGGCCAGCAGGCGCGCCTGGCGGACGGTGAGCGTCCCGACGCCGGAGACTGGGGAGTGGAACCGGAAACAGCGTGGGGCCACGTACGCGCCGGTGACGACGCGCGCGCCGTCCCCAGCGCGCGCGGCGACTACCCGGCGTTCTACTCCGGAGTGCGCGACGCCGTGGCCGAGGGCGAGCCGGCCCCCGTCGACCTCCACGAGGTGGTGCACGGGCTGGAGGTCATCGAGGCAGCCCGCCGGGGGGCGGCGACGGGCCAGGTCGCCAGCGTCGAGCGGGACTGACCCCGGCTCCGGAGCGGGCCGGTGGCCGCCGGCCCGCTCGCAGCGCACTGTGCCGCCCCCGTGTTGCTGCCGTACCGTGGCGGGTCGCTAACGTCGGATGAGTGGATCATTCGCTGACCCGGGAGCACGGCGGGACCGGCCACAGCCTTGGCAGCCGGGGCTACTGGCGGGTCATGGTCGCGATGACCGCCGCCGGCATCGGAACCTTCGCCCAGCTCTACGCGGTCCAGGCGGTGCTCCCCGGCCTCGCGGACACCTTCGACTCATCCGCCGCGTTCGCGGCGCTGAGTGTCTCGTTCGCCACCGGTGGCCTGGCGGCGTTCACCCTCGTGTGGAGCGGCGTGGCCGACCGCTTCGGCCGGGTGACGGTGATGGCCACCGCGTTGACCATCTCGACGGCCCTCGGCCTGGCCGCCCCGTTCTCCCCCGACATGTGGGTGCTGCTCGTGGTGCGCGCGGCCCAGGGAGCCACGCTCGGTGGCGTGCCCGCGGTCGCCATGGCCTACCTGGCCGAGGAGATCGACTCCGGCCACCTCGCGCGCGTGGCCGGGGTCTACATCGCCGGGAACGCCGTCGGCGGGATGAGCGGACGGCTGGTCGCCGGCCTCGTGGCCGACATCGGGGGATGGCGCTGGGGTGTCGGCGCCGACTCCCTCCTGGCGCTCGTGGCACTGCTCGTCTTCCTCGCCGCGGTCCCGCGCCCCCAGGGGTTCGTGCCCAAGCGGCGCCGCGAAGGCGGCCCCGGTCTGGCCCGGCGTGTCGTGCGCAGCTTCGCCGATCCCGGGCTCGTCGCGCTCTACTGCCAGGCACTGTTCCTGATGGGCGCGTTCGTGACGGTGTACAACTACCTGGGGTTCCGGATGACGGGGGAACCGTTCGGCCTCTCCCAGACCGTCGTGGCGTTCCTGTTCGCCGCCTATCTCGCCGGCATCGTGGCCTCGACCACCGTCGGCCGGGTGATCGAACGCGCGGGCCGCCATCCGGTCCTGCTGGCGAGCGTCGCCGGGATGGTCCTCAGTGTCGCGGCACTGCTGGTCCCCTCGCTCGTCGTGGTGGCACTGGCGTTGCTGGCGTTCACGTTCTCCTTCTTCGCGGCACACACCACGGCATCGGCGTGGATCGGACATCGGGCCGCCGACACCCGTGCGCAGGCGGCCGCGCTGTACACCCTCGCGTACTACGGCGGGTCGAGTGTCTTGGGGTGGCTCGGTGGCGTGGTCTACGATCATTTCGGCTGGACCGCGCTGTCGGGCTACGTCGTGCTCCTGTGCGCGGTGGCGGCGCTGGCCGGGCTGGGACTGCGGGTCCGCCGCCCGCCGGAGCACAAGCTCAACAAGCGCGGTACGGCCGCTTCCACGTGAACGAGGGCGCGACGCCCTATCTTGGGCAGTAGGCGCGTGGCGCGCCGCACCCCTGCGAGACGCGGATAGGAGTCGTGCCGTGGCCCAGGTCCTCGTTGTCGCTGACGACCTCACCGGTGCCAATGCCACCGGCGCGCGGTTCGCCCGCACCGGGATGCGGGTGGCGACCGTGACCCCGGAGCACGTCGCGGTGGTGGCCGACGACTACGACGTCGTCGTTGCCAACCTGGACAGCCGGAACGTGCCGCCGCAGCAGGCGGCGGACCTCGTCACCGACGTCGTCGAGGCTGTGTGGCCGGTGAGCCTGGTCGTCAAGCGGGTGGACAGCACCCTGCGCGGCAACGTTGGCGCGGAACTGGACGCGACCCTTCGGGCGGTGCGCGAGCGGGTACCGGCCGGCACCCGGACCCGTGCGCTGCTGGTCCCGGCGTTCCCCTCGTCGGGCCGGGTGACCGTCGACGGGGTGCAGCTGCTCGACGGGGTGCCGCTGGACCGGACCGACCTGGCCTTCGACCCTATTTGGCCCATGGCCACCGGCCTGGTCGCCGACATCGTGGCCGGGCAGAGCGCTACCGAGCTGCGGCACGTGCCGATCCGGCAGGTTACCCAGACCATGCTCTCCGCCGAGCTGATGACCGGTGACGAACCGGTGGTGCTCTGCGACGCACTGGACGAGCGCCACCTGGAGGACATCGCGGGAGCGGCGGCCGAGGCGCACCGCAAGGACGGAACGGTCTGGGTATCGGTGGACCCGGGGCCGGCCGGCGCGCTGCTCGCTTCGGCGCTGAACCTGCGTGGCGAGGCAGGCGCCCGTGGCCCGCTCCTCGCGGTCGCGGGCAGCCACACCGGCCTGACCCGGCGCCAGCTCGACGCCGTCGCCCGGACCGGGCCGGCCCGCTACGTCGACATCGACACGCTCCGGTTCACCGACGCCGCCGACGACCACGCCAACGCGGTCGCGCGTGAGCTGACCGGCCACCTGGCCACGGCGTCGTTCCCGGAGGTCGTCATCCTGCGCACCGTGACTCCGGCCGCCGACCTGGAGAAGCTGTCCCCGAACGCCCGGCGGCACCTGCCGGAACACATCGCGGAGCTGGTGGCCGACGTCCTCGGCGAAGTCGAAACGACAGAGGGGGCCCACGCCCTGCCGAGCGGCCTGTACCTGACCGGGGGCGACGTCGCTTCCGCCATGCTGGACGAGCTGGGGGTGCACGCGTTCGACGTCGGGGGAGAGGTCATTCCGATGGCGATCTACGGGTCGCTGAGCGGCGGCTCCCTCGACGGGACCCCCGTCGCGAGCAAGGGAGGGCTCATCGGCGACGAGACGACCGCGCTGGAGTGCCTGGGCAAGCTGCGCCGCGCCGCTCAGGCGCGGCTGCATCAGGTGCACTCCGAGGTCTCCGAGCACGTGGTACCGGCGGCCGGGCCGAACGCCGGTTGGTCCAGGTAGGAGGTCGAGCCGAGTGCCCTCGGCTGGGGTCGCGAGCATCCGGTGCTAGCGGTGGTGGTTGGGCGCGCAACGAGGGCGGCGAGGACAGCGGGTGGGCCCGCCTGCGGTGGTCGCTACGGGTGCCCGATGGTGGCGCGGCCAACGGGGGCGGCGAAGGCCGGTGGTGGAGCCCAGTGGGGGTGTCCGTGGCGTCGTTTGCGGTGCTGGGGCGTATCGAGGGTGACTATGGGGACATTCTTGGCGCCGAATATGTCCGCATGGTCAATTTCGGTGCCGCGCAAGCCCTCACGCACCCGTTATGTCCGGATCGTGGGGAGTCTATGCCCGCACTGGCCCGTCGCGTGCGCCACCATCGGGCACCCGCACCGATGACCGCTGGCCCGGGCCATGTACCGTTTTCGCCGCCCTCGTCGGACGCCGAACCACGTGCTCACCGCGGCGATGGGCACCAAACCGGGCGCCCTCTCACCCCCACCACCCCACAACACCGAAACCCAGAGCGCGATGAAGGAACCGGACGCTCAAGATCGCTGATGAACGTGTCCCCACTGCCAGGTTCGATGTGCGTTGGGACGGGGGAGCTGGCGCCCTGTGGACGGCCGCGACGTCCGGAGGGCCATCGCGCCTACGGTCGGGGTTCCCATTGGCCGACGGAAGGCGTGCCATGCTCTTCGCCGTTCACATCCGGACCCGGCTCCCCGACCACAGTGCCGACCTCGACGGGCTGAGCGCGCACGGCGCGGTCCACCTGGTTCTGGCGGAGCTCGACACCGTGTTGCGCGTCCACGGTCCCGACGGCGTGGTCGTCACGCCGCGCGAGATCCGCTGCCAGGCCGACCAGCGCGGGTTGTCCATCAAAGCAGCGGTCGAGGCCCCGTCGGCGCACTCCGCCGAGACCGCGCTCCGTCTCACCGTGCGGCGCGTGCTCGCGGAGCGCGCCGAGTTCGCGGGGTGGTCCGTGGCCACCTGCCGCGCCCAGTCCAGCTTTGTTGGTGTCCCCGCTGGCCGGGAGCGGTGAGGGGGTGTGGGGCGTGCCGGGCGCGAACGGTCCCCTTTGGTTACCGCCCGGCACACCCCAGACTGTGTTGCCGCGAGGCGGCCCGCGCCTCATGGTCCGGCCGCGCCGCCGCTCACTCCTCGGGGGACACCTCGGGAAGCGCGAACGGGGGCGGGCCCGTGCCCGAGACGGTGTGCCCGCCCCACAGGTTCGGCGCGCCGAGCGTGCCGGTGCCCGCGTGGCCACCCGGGGCGCGCAGCTCCACCGATGTCTCGCCGCTCTCGAACACCCGGGTCACGGCATCATCCGGGGCGAGCCGGCACACCCACCGGTACGTCCCGGTCAGCGGGTCGAAGTGCCCGGCCACGTGGGCCTCGACGGTGACCGAGGAGTCCCCGGCCACCAGGGTCAGCGGCCCGCTGTAGCCCTCCTCGTCGTCCTCCGGATCACTCATGCCGCGAGCCTCGCCGGTGCTCGCCTGATCGGCGCTTCCTTGCGGAGGTGGTAGTTGTGCGGGTCGAACCGGCGCGTCTGCAGCGCGAACTCCCAACTGAACCCGGGCCACAGGGCCACGTTGTTGCCCTTGGAGTTCAGGTACCAACTGTCGCAGCCGCCGGTTACCCATACCGTCCCCTGGGTCTTGCGCTGCACCCGCTCCACGTAGGCGTCCTGGGCCTCGGGGCGCGGAACCAGCCGGTCGAGCCGGTTGCGGCAGGCGTACCGCAGGGCGGCCATCGTGTAGTTGATCTGCGACTCGATGAAGAACACGTGCGAGGTGTGGCCGGGGCCCGTGTTCGGCCCGGCCAGGATGAACAGGTTGGGGTAGCCGGCCACGGTGGTGCCGCGCAGCGCCTGCGGGTCGTCGCCCCACCGCTGGCTGAGGGCCACGCTCTCGGCGTCGTGGATGTGGTTGGCGATGGGCAGGTCGCTTACGTGGAACCCGGTGCCGAGGATGATGGTGTCGACCTCGCGTTCGGTGCCGTCGCGGGTGACCACGGACTTCTCCCGGACCTCGGAGATCCCGTCGGTGACCACCGAGACGTTGGGCCGGGTGAGCGAGGGGTAGTAGTCGTTGGACAGCAGGATGCGTTTGCAGCCGGCGCGGTAGTCCGGCGTCAGCTTGGCTCGCAGGTCCGGGTCCTTCACCTGCCGTTTCATGTGCGTCCGGCAGATCGCCTCGACGCCCTTCATCAGGTTCGGGTTCTTGACGAATCCGAAGATGTAGTTCTCCCGGGCCCAGTAGATGCTCCGGCGGGCGAGCGTCTGGGCGAACGGCAGGTTCCGGTAGATCCACTGCTCGGGCCGGGTGATGTCGCGGTCGTGCCGCGGGATGATCCACGGCGGGGTGCGCTGGAACAGGTGCAGGTGGCCCACCTCGGGCTGGATCTGCGGGACGAACTGGATCGACGACGCCCCCGTGCCGATCACCGCGACATTGCGCCCGGTCAGGTCGTGGTCGTGGTTCCACCGGGACGAATGGAAGATCGTCCCCTGGAAGCCGTCCAGCCCGGCGATGTCGGGCAGCGACGGCTCGCACAGCGCTCCGGCGCCACTCACCAGGAACTGGGCGGTGATGGTGCCGCGCGAGGTGTCGATCCACCAGCGGTTGCCCGCACTGTCCCAGCGGCAGGAGCCCACCTCGCAGCCGAACCGGACGTGGGGCATGATGTCCTCGTCCACGGCGATCCGGCGCAGGTACTCCCAGATCTCCCGCTGCCCGGAGAAGCTGCGGCTCCACCCGGGATTGCGCTTGAACGACAACGAGTACAGGTGCGAGGGGACGTCGCACGCGGCTCCGGGGTAGGTGTTGTCGCGCCACGTCCCGCCCACGTCGTTGGCGCGTTCCAGCAGTACGAGGTCGGACAACCCGTCCCGCTTGAGCCTGGCCGCCATCCCGAGCCCCGCGAAACCGGTGCCGATGATGGCCACGCGGTAGTGCTGTGGCGTCGACTCACGTTCGGTCATGTGTCAGGTTCCTCTTCTGCGTGCGAGGGTCTCGGATGCCGGCCGGGGTGGCGCCTCAGCGCCCGAGCAGGCCGGCCGCGCGCCACAGGAACTTGCCCGGGCCCGAGATCATGCCCGCTTCGTTCATGGTCGCCACCACCTTGCGGGCAGCCCACGTCTTGGTGTCGATGTGGTGCGGGTTGCGGCGCGCCACCTTGCGCGCCTTGCGGGGGTCCAACCCGACCTTCGCATAGACCTTCGGGTTGATCAGCCGGGTCGCCGAGTAGTACACCACGCCCCCGAGGACCAGCCGGCTGTAGGCCTTCACCAGCGGACCGCGCTGCTTCCAGTCGCGCGCCAGCTCCTCGCGCGCGTAGCGCATGTGGCGCGCCTCCTCGACCACGTGGATCTGCGAGACCGCGCGTACCAGGGGTTCCAGCGCCTCGTCGACCATGGCCTCACGCTGGATCTGGTCCAGGATCTCCTCGACGAAGAGCGCCCCGCTGAACGTGAGTGGCCCGTTCGAGATCGCCTTGAACAGCTTGCCAAGCAGATGGGCGGCCGGGTCGAGGTGGTAGTACGGCGCGTCCAGCTTGCCGATCATCTTGGCGAACATCACCGAGTGCCGGCACTCGTCGGCGATCTCGGTGTAGGCGTACTTCACGTGGTTGGAGGTGGGGTCGCGGTCGTAGGCGTGCCGCACCAGCATCTGCATCAGGATCGTCTCGAACCAGATGCCGATCGAGGCGATGCTGGCCACCTCCTGCCGGCTCAGCTCCTTGCGCTGCTCCTCGGTGAGCTGGTCCCACAGCTCGGTGCCGTAGATCGAGATGCGCTCGGGCCGGAGCGCGTACCGGTCCGGGTCGACGGGGGACTCCCAGTCGATCTCCACCAGCGGGTCGTAGGACGCCTTCGCGGACGATTTCAGCAGGCGACCGGCGATTTGCTCGCGGTCGGTGGTACCCGGGGATCGTTGCGCGGTGGTCATGGTGGTCCTCCTCGGAGGGGCGGGACGCGGCAGTGCCTGTGTCAGGTGGTCTCCGGGTGGCCGGGAACGCCGAGGCGCTCCCGGAACCCCCGGGCGATCTCGGCGTCGCTGAAGTGCCCGGCACGCACGAGGCCGCTGAGCTGGTTGGTGACGGCCCAGTCGACGATCCGCGGGGCGTGCCGGGTGAACCGCAGCGCGCTTTGGCCGAGGCGGGTTGAGGCGACATCGCGTTTCGGGCGGGTGGCGGCAGCGGCACGGAGCACGGTCATAACGGTGTCGCGCTCCTTCTCGGCGGGCACCAGGCCGTCCAGCGCGACACCGGCGTCGCGAGATCGGTCGTGGATCGGGGTGTCGACGTAGCCCGGGTAGACGGTGGTGACACCGATACGCATGCCGTACTCGGCGCGCAGGCTGTCGGCGTAGGCGGTGAGGGCGCGTTTGGAGACCACGTAGGCGCCGGCGAACGGCACGGGCAGGCCGGCGAGCAGCGACGCGACCACGAGCACCCGGCCGCGGTCGCGGACCAGGGCGGGCAGTGCCGCCGCCGTCACCCGCCAGGTACCGAGGAGGTTGACCTCCAACGCGTCGTAGACGTTCGCATCGGGCTCGGCGCCCAGGTCGACCGCGGGGCCCACACCGGCGAAGTGGATGAGCCGGTCGAGTCGGCCGCCGAGGCGGTCGATGGCCTCGGGTACGACCTCGCGGACCTGCTCGCCGTCGGTGACGTCGCAGCCCAGGACACCGTCGTCCGGTTTGCGGTCGATTCCGATGGCGTTGGCGCCCAGATGGCGCAGCACGGAGAGGGTGCCACTGCCGAACGCGCCTGAGGCACCGGTGACGATGACCGCGCGTCCGGACAGGTTCTCCAGGGTGCCCAAGGCCATATGTGATCTCCTTCATGCGGATGGAAAAACGTTAACAACAGATATTGTCACAATGCAATGCTGAATTTTTTCCAGTGTCCGGACCAGGTGGGTACGGCGCTTCGCGGAAACCGATCCGGATCGCGGCAGCGACTACCGACCCCGGGATCCGTAGGGTGGGGGCATGGCCGAATACCGGATCGATGAGCTCGCACGGCTCGCCGATACCACCGTGCGCAACGTGCGGGTCTACCAGGACCGCGGGCTGCTCTCCCCGCCGCGCCGCGAGGGGCGGGTCGGGATCTACACCGAGGCCCACCTGGCACGGCTGCGGCTCATCGGCCAGCTACTCAAGCGCGGCTACACCTTCGCCAACATCGGTGAGCTGGTCTCGGTCTGGGAACGCGGCGGAAACCTCACCGACGTTCTCGGGCTGGAGTCGGCGGTGGGCGACCCCTGGACCGACGAGATCGCCGGCCACATCACCATGGCCGAGCTCCGCGAGACCTTCCCGGGCCAGGTGACCCCGGTGGCCCTGGCCCGCGCACTGCAGGCCGGCCTGATCGAGCGCGAGGGCAACCGGTTCCGGGTGCCCAGCCCGCGGCTGCTGCACGCCGGTGCCGAGCTCGTGCGTGCCGGGATCCCGCTGACGACGGTTCTCGACATCTCCGAGCAGCTCCAGGAGCGCATCGACACCGCTGCCCGGGACCTGGTCGGCACGGTCTCCGAGCACATCGTCTCCACCCACGCGCCCGACGGCATGCTCAAGGGCGAGGAGATCGCCGAAGTGGCCGCCCTGACCCGGCGGCTGCGCCCACTCGCCCAGACCGCCGTGGACGCGATGCTGGTCCAGTCCATGTCGCGGTACCTGCACCAGGCCCTGGGTGAGCACTTCGCCGAGGTCCTGGAGCACCTGCGCCACGAGGCCGAGAACACTGAGCAGGGAGATGCCGGCGCCGACGCGCACGACCCCAGCACCGGAACCGACCGGGAGGGCCTGCCCGCCTGACCGGGTGGGCGCGGCCACTCATTGCCTATCTTGAGGATTTTGTTCCTTCATGGCGCGTCGAGTTTCGGCGTTGTGGGGTGGTGGGGTGAGAGAGCGCTCGGTTTGGTGCCCATCGCTGCGGTGGGTGCGTGGTGGCGCGTCCGACGAGGGCGGCGAGAACGGTGGGGGGTCAGCCCGCTGTGGTCGGTTCTGGTGCCCGGTGGTGGCGCGCCCGACGACTGGGGCCTGGCCTGTGGCTGGGGCCCATCGGTCGTGGCCGTGGCACCAGACTTCGGGCGAAACACGGCAGAACGATCAGGTGTAGGTGCGGGTTCCGCAGCGAGAGTGACCGTGCGGACATGTTCAGCGCCGAAAATGTCCGCACGGTCACTCTCGCTGCGGCCCGCCGTCGCGTGCCCCACCACCGGGCACCAGAACCGATTACCGCCAACCCGCGCCATCCGCCATCGTCGCCGCTCCCGTTGGGCGCCGCACCACGTACCCGTATCACCGACCTAAGCTGCCCCGGCACCCGACTCGGCGACGCCGGCCCCGCACAGCTCGGCCAGATGTCCGGACACTACATCGGGTGCCTCCAAGGGCACCAGATGCCCGTTGTGGGGCAGGAACCGCACCCGCGCCTCGGGCAGCGCGCGCGAGAGGGCCCGTCCGTGCCGGGGCGGGATGAGCCGGTCGCGGCCGCCGGCGAGGATGGTCACCGGCACGTCCCGCAGCGGGCCGAGCCGTTCCGTCAGGTCGAGACGCGTCAACGGCGCGTAGAGGCCCGTGAGGCTCTCCGCTGGTGTCCCGTGGACCAGGTTCGCGCACTCGCGCACGCGCCGCGGATCGGCGCCCGACCCGAAAGCGGCGCTCCTGACCGCGGCCCGCACGGCCCTCAGGTGCGGCGGCACCAGGACGCGCATCAGGTCCACACCCGCGGGTAGGTGCGACAGCAGGCGCATCGCCGCGTGCCGGCCGCGCGCGGCGGCGCGGTCGGGTAGCGGGACCTCCGGGCGGCCCGGGTCGGGGCCGCCCGCCGACGTCGCGGCGAGCAGTGTGCCCGCGACCCGCTCCGCGAACAGCTCCGGCCGCGCGCCGGCCAGCGCCATGATCGCCATCCCGCCCAGGCAGTGCCCGCCCAGCACCAGCGGGCCCGAGGGCGCGTGCGCGTCGAGGACGCGCGAGAGATCCTCGCCGAGCAGGCCGACGTCGAACGGCCGCGTCCCCCGCGTGGAACCGCCGTGCCCTCTGTGGTCGAAGCGGATGATCCGAAGAGGAACGTCTGGAACCGACGCCAGGTGCGACGCCTGCGGGCTCCAGATGTCGGAGGAGAGCAGCCACCCGTGCGCGAGCACGACAGTCAGCGGGGCACTGTCGGGCCCCCGGGTGAGGACCCGCAGTTCGGCGCCGTCGCCGGCGCGGACGGTGCTGATCCGGTCGGTGGCGGAGCGCAAGGGGGTCATCGGGGCGTCCTCACGTGGCGTTCGGGTGTGGAGGTTTTTTCTCCGGGGAGACGACGTCCAGCGGCAGGCTCCGGGTGAAACGCAGCTCGCCGAACGCGCCCGCGGGCACGGCCGGGGAGTTCGGGAAGGCCGGCGCGACGCGCTGGTAGTCGGCGCCCGGGGCCGGGCGGGGATCCGGATCGCCCTTGTTCGGCCAGAACGACATGGCCCGCTCGGCCTGCGCCGTGATCGTCAATGAGGGGTTGACCCCGAGGTTGGCGGTGACCGCGGCCCCGTCGACGACGTGCACTCCGGGGTGCCCGAACAGCCGGTGGTACGGGTCGATCACCCCTTCCGCAGCGTTCCGGCCGATCGGGCAGCCGCCGAGGAAGTGCGCCGTCAATGGGATGTTGAAGACCTCGCCCACTGTACTTCCCGCGAAGCCGTCGATCTCGTCCGCCAGCCGCCGCATGACCTCCTCGCCCTGCGGGATGTAGGTGGGGTTGGGCTCGCCGTGGCCCTGCCGCGAGGTCAGCTTGCGCCCGCCGAGCGGGCCGCGCTTGGTGTAGGTGGTCAACGAGTTGTCCAGCGACTGCATCACCAGGCCGATGATGGTGCGTTGGGAGAACCGGCGGACCGAGAGGCTGCGCGCGAAGACGTAGGGGTGCCGCGCGGCCAAGCCCAGGAACTTCAGCCACCGGGGAACGCGCCCGCCGCCGGGAACCTGCTTGGTGGCGAGCAGCCCCATCGAGTTCGACCCCTTGCCGTAGCGGACCGGCTCGACGTGGGTGCGCGAGTCGGGGTGCATGGACGACGTGATCGCCACCCCCTGCGAGAAGTCCTCCGGCGGGTCGACCCGCTTGGTCATCGCGCCGGCCAGCGACTCCGAGTTGGTGCGGGTGAGAGTGCCGAGCCGGTCGGAGATTCCGGTGAGCAGGCCTTGGTCGCGCATCGCGTGCAGCAGGTGCTGTGTCCCCCAGGCCCCGGCGGCCACCACCACCTCGCGCGCGGTGAACGTGCGCGCGTTGCCCCTGCGGCGGGGGGCGTTCGTGGCCACGGTGTCCACCGCGTAACCGCCGCCCGCGTCGTCCGGGCGCGGGCGCAGCCGCTCCACGCTGGTCAGCGGGTGGATCTCAGCGCCGTCGCGCTCGGCGAAGTACAGGTAGTTCTCGTTGAGGGTGTTCTTCGCTCCGTGCCGGCACCCGGTCATGCACGAGCCGCACTCGATGCAGGCGCGCCGCTGCGGTCCGGCCCCGCCGAAGTAGGGGTCGCCCAGTTCCTGGCCGGGCTCGCCGCGGCAGTCGCCCGTGCCGTCGTTGCCGTCCCCGAAGAAGACGCCGACGGGGGCCAGATGGAAGGTGTCGCCCACCCCCGTGTCCTCGGCGACCTTCTTGAGGTGGACGTCGGAGGGGGTCATGGTGGGGTTGACGCGCACCCCCAGCATGCGGCGTGCCTGGTCGTAGTAGGGGGCCAGTTCGGAGCGCCAGTCGGTGATGCCGCGCCACTGCGGGTCCTCGAAGAAGTCGTCCAGCGGCTCGTAGAGCGTGTTGGCGTAGTTCAGCGAGCCGCCGCCGACTCCCGCGCCGGCCAGGATCATCACGTCGCGGAGCAGGTGGATGCGTTGGATCCCGTACATGCCAAGCCCCGGGGCCCACAGGAAGTTGCGCAGATCCCAGGAGTTCTTCGGCAGTGTCTCGGGCGTGAAGCGGCGTCCGGCCTCCAGGATCCCCACCCGGTAGCCCTTTTCGGTGAGGCGGAGGGCGCTCACTGACCCGCCGAAGCCCGAACCGATCACTAGGACGTCGTAGTCGAAGTCGTCCGCACCGTTGCGCGGGCCCGCGCCGTCGGCCGCACGCTCCGCGGAGGTGGTGGATTGGGGGTCCGATTGCGGGTTCTCACTGGCCACGGGGGTTCCTCCAGGCGTTTCGGCTATAGGGGGATGGGACCGATCCGTTACTGGTTTGGTGTGATGTACGACGCTTGGAAATGTGACATTAGATATTGTAATGTTCCACACTACTGCCGAGTAACTACGGCGGTTCACGAGATACCTGCGACGAGGGCAGCCCTTCGCCCTCCCCTCTGGGTCGGACACGACCCGCAGTCAGGTGCCCCCTTAAGGAGGATGAATGTCTGAGGTCTCGGCGGCCGAAGCGGCCTCCGGCGGTACGCGCTGGAAGCGTTTCGGCCTCGCCCTCCTTCCCGCGCTTGGCGCCGCGGGTGTTCTTGTCGCGCTCACCGCGCAGGGCAGCATCGCGGCCTCGTTCGCGGTCTCCGGCCAGAACTTCAAAGTGTCCGCCGACCAGCTCTCCGGAACCGGCTTCGCGCAGTACAGCGACGTCGCCACGTCGGCCGATGACACGCAGCACCCCGTGGCGATGTCGGTCATCGACGATGCCGAGCTGACCAACCTCTGCCAGTCGGTCCTCATGGACACCGCTGTGGGCGAAGTGACCCTGCTGGTGGAAGCGGGCCAGGGCGACACCCCGGTCACAGCGGAGAGCATGGTCATCGACGTGGAGCAGCTCTCCGGCGACGCCGAGTTCACCAACATGGAGATCGGCCGCGACGCCAGCACTCTGGAGAACGAGAGCGGCGAGACCGGGGAGGTCGGCGCCTTCGGGCAGCAGGCGGACACCGTGGAGATCTCCGGGCTGAAGCAGACCGCGTGGGCGGTGAACGCCGGGACGTTCAAGCTCAGCGGGCTGCACCTGAACGTGAAGCCCGGCAACCACGAGTGCTACTGATCGATGAGTAGACACGGACAGCGGCCGGGGCGCGGCGCCCGGGCGAGGGTGGTCTTCCGCAACTGGCGGAGGAGCCGGCCGTTCTGGGGCGGGCTCCTGGTGACGCTCGGCGGCGCCATCATCGTCCTGGCTCCGCTCGCCCCTCTTCCGCTTCTCATCCAGCAGGGCATCGCCGGGATCTCCGGCTATATCGTCGGGCTGCTCCTCATCGCGCTCGGCCTGCTGGCCTGGTTCCAGCCGATGCAGCGCAGCTTCTTCGGCATCGTGGCGATCCTGCTGTCGCTCGCCTCCTTCGTCACGTCCAACTTCGGCGGCTTCGTGATCGGGATGCTGCTCGGCCTGGTCGGCGGTGCGCTCGTCTTCGCATGGGTGCCCGACCGGCGCGCGCCCGCATCCACCCAGGGGCCCGAGGACGCCGTGCCGGAGCCAGCCGGCGGACCGTCCGACGCCGTTGACGGCGCGACCGCGCCGGACACGGCCGTGGAGCCGCCCGAGGACCACGACCGGAAGGACGACCGGAAGGCGGACCAGAGCCGCGACGGCGATGACGGGCAGGAGCCTCCCCGGATAGGAAACGGCGGGATGCTGCGCTCCATCGTCGCGCTGCCCATGGCACTGGCCCTGGTCTCCCCGGCGATGGTGCCCGCCGACGAGGGGCCCGGCTGGCCATGGGACTGGTTCCCCGATGACGAGGAGGAGTCGGAGGAGCCGGAGGAGCCTTCTCCCGACCCCTCTTCGGAGCTCCCAGAGGTGCCGTCTCCCGCACCGAGCGAGACCGGTGGTGCGGACGGCGACAACGACGAGGACGCTGACAGCGACAGCGAGGACCAGGACGAGGACGAGGAGGACGAGGAGGAGGACGACAGCGACAGCGAGTGCGAGTTCGGTGTGGGCGACGAGTCGGTCGCCAGCAGCGAGGAGGAGTTCCTGGAGGCGGTGCAGGCCTGCCAGGACGCACAGGAGGACGACGAGCTTCCGGAGGTCGACTCGACCGAAGCCGAGGGCGACTTCAACGCGGCGACCGTGCCCATGGGACTGACCTCGGACGAGCAGACCATGTACGGCGCCAAGTTCGAGGGCGTGGTCGACTATCCGACCGCCGAGGGCACGGAGCGCTACCTCAAGCTCTCCATGGACTCCACCGAGTTCACCGGCGCCGAGCAGTGGTACGAGCTCGGTGACTCCAGGACCACGCTGGCGCTGCCAGGAATGACGTTCACCGGCGATGTCGTCATCCACGTGACCGAGATGCACGTCCGGATCCTCGGGATCCCGCTCACCTTCACGCCCGACTTCCCGCCCCCGTTGCTGCTGCCCGTCATGTACGTCACCGACCTGGAGGCAAAGCAGCCCCTCGCCCAAGCCAACGAGGTGGTCATCGACGGGCTCGACCAGCGCGTGGAGTAGTGCGCGGCGCGGGCGAGGGCCGCACTGTCCACAGCGGCAGGTCTTCCGTTGTTCCGGGTGCGCGTGCGCTGGACCCTGGAAGACATGCCGGACCTCTCCAGCGCGCACGCGCTCGCCAGATCGCAGCACGGGGTCATCACCCGCGACCAGGCCGCCGAGTGCGGAGTAGCTACGCGGCAGGTCGATCGTCTGGTCCGCGCCCGCACCTGGCGGCCGCTGCGCCCCGGTGTGTATCTGGCGGATGGCGCGTCCGTCCCGGCGCTCGCGGCGCGAGTCATGGCCGCCCAACTGGTCTACGGCCCGCGCGCTGTCGCCGTCGGTCCCACGGCTGCCCGGCTGTGGCGGCTGCAGGGGCTGCTGTACGGCCCGGGGCACGAGACCGTCCACCTGTCCATCTCCAACCGCCCCGGCCGGCGGTCCACGGGGATCCGGTTCCACGGGTGGACCGTCACCCCCGAGGAGGTCACGCTGTGCGGGGGTATCCGGCTGAGCACCCCGGCCCGCACGCTGCGCGACACCGTACTGCTGACCGACCGCTACAGCGCGGTCAGCGTCGTCGACTCCGCGCTGCAGAACGGGCTGGTGACCGCCGGTGACCTGCCCTGCCTGGCCGCCGCCAACGCTGGGCGCGTGGGCGCGCGCCAAACCCGGACCTGGTGGGAACTCGCCGATGGCCGCGCGCAGAGCACGTTCGAGACCCGCATCCGGCTTATCTGCCGCGACGCCGGAATCCCGCCCGAGACCCTGCAGTACCCGGTCTACGACAGCAATGGCGCCGTTGCCGGCCGGGCCGACCTCGCGTGGCCGAGCTGGGGCGTCGTCGCCGAAGCCGACGGCGCCGGCCCCCACGCGCTGCCCACCGCGCTCTATACCGACCGCCATCGCCAGAACACCATCGTCAGTGGGCGGGAGCGGCTGGTGCTGCTCCGCTTCACCTGGAGCGACCTGCAGCACCCTCGCGAGATCGTCGCCATGGTCCGCGACGCGCGCAGTACCGAGCACGCCCCGCACGTGGCGGACCCGTGCTCCCGTCGCGCGTGAACGAGCCGGCACGCCGGCGTCACCGCCAACGGATGCGCCCGAACTGTGGCGGTGACGCCCCACCCCGGTGCGGGGTCCCGGCAGCATTGTCGGAGACTGGGAGCGGTGCCACGCCACCGCCTTATCCCCACCCTTCGAAGAAGGAGATCCTGTGCCCACCTATGTGCTCCGAACGTTCCGGGTCATCGCCGCGGTCGAGGCCGTCACCTGGGCCGGGCTGCTGGTCGGGATGTTCGTCAAGTACGTGGTCGTGCACAACGAGACCGGGGTGCAGATTTTCGGCCCTCTGCA
Source organism: Lipingzhangella halophila (assembly GCF_014203805.1). GTDB lineage: Bacteria > Actinomycetota > Actinomycetes > Streptosporangiales > Streptosporangiaceae > Lipingzhangella > Lipingzhangella halophila. Next base: position 928,041 of record NZ_JACHJT010000001.1, read on the forward strand.
CGGCGCCGCCTTCATCGGATACGTGGTGCTGGCCCTCGTGGCGTGGCGGGTGCTCGGCTGGGGCGGGTGGACCACCGTGCTCGCGCTGGTCGCCAGCGTCCCGCCGTTGACCACCGTTGTCTTCGAGCGCTGGGCGACGCGCACCGGGCGCATCGATCCGGCGAACCGCGGTGGGAATGCCAACGCGGGTGGCGCGCGGCAGCGCGGAACGGCGCCAACGCGGGGGTGAACCCCGCCCACGCGAAGCTGGCGGCTCAGGACCCTGCCGGGGCCCGTCCTACCCCGGCAAGGTCCTCAGCCGCCCTCGTGTCCCGGGCGGTACGAGCGTCCTCGGTGTTGGTCTCGGGTTGCGGTACCCGCGCTCCGCAGCACCGAATTCCCCTGTAGAGATGGAATTTCCGCTGAGCTGCGGGGGATTGTGCTCACGTGCGCCAACGATTGGCGACCCTAGCAACGGGTACCGACAAGCTGTCGGATCCGTGACATGCAGGATGCCAGTGGAGCCCGCCCGAACTACGATGTAGGGAGCGTACTGAGAACGGGAGAGTTGTGAGCCGAGACGAGGCGAGCCGCCGGATGCGGATTTCGGACGCCGACCGCGACCGGGTGGCCAGCATCCTACGCGAGGCTGCGGGCGAAGGGCGCCTTACGCTCGACGAGCTTGAGGAACGGCTGGAACTTGGCTACCGTGCGCGCACCTACGCCGACCTTGAGCCGCTCACCGCGGACCTCCCGGTACAGCGGTCGGCCGCGTCATCGTTATCGCCCACCGTGCCCGCATCAGTGAGTCGGCCTGGTGCCGGGCATCCGTTGCACCTCAAAGCCAAGGCCGGGACTATCACGCGCCGCGGCAAGTGGCGGGTGCCCAGCCGGATCGAGGTCAGCAACCCCTATGGCGACACCCGACTGGACTTCCGGCACGCCACTCTGCTGAGCGACCTCGTTGAGGTCGATGTCGTGGCCTCATGGGGTGACGCCAAGCTCGTTCTGCCTGAGGGCGCCACCGCCGAGATCAGCGTCGACACGTCCTGGTTCGGCAGTGTCGACAGCCGTGTCCCGGAGATTCCCGCACCGCCCGCGCCGCACTTCCGGGTCGTCGGCAAGGTCAAGGGCGGCGCGTTGAAGGTGCGGTACAAGATGCGCATCGAAGACTGGTTCGACTGGAGCTGCGACTACTAGGGGTAAGGCTTCCGGATCAGCGAGCGGGAGTCCAGGAAATCTCTCGCACGACGGTTCGCGCAGCACATCCTGGTTGGCTGGGCAAGCGAAATCGGCTTGCGAGATGCCCCTACTGTGCACTACTCCGCACGCTCCGCAGCTTTGCACAGCGGGGCCCTGCTTATCGGCCGCGAGCCCGAAACGGTTCGCCGAACACTCCCTAGCCACGTACTGGTCGTGCGGCTTTCGCTCCTGGGCAATCCGCAAGGTCAGTGGTGGGTTCGGCCCTCCGGCCGGACCCCGCGGGCGGTCAGGGTGAGTTCGTGGTCCTCGAACCGGCGCGGGTCGAGCCGCACCGAGACCCCGACACCGCTGTCGACCAGCCAGAACGCCAGCCCTTCGGTGCGGTAGCCGGGCCACTGCCCGTTCTGGAACGGGCGGAGATCCCACTCGTCGGGATCCTGCTCCTCGTACTCGGTGATGAAAGCGCGCAGCGCCTCGACACTGGTCAGCCGCTCGCCCCGGAGCACGTTCAGTTTGAGATCGACCCGGTAGCCGCCCTCGCTGGTGCGGTGCTCCCACACCCGCGACTCGAAGGCGACCCCCTCCCACTCGGTGGAGTAGTCCGAGACGAGCCCGCCGACCCCGTTGGGCACGTACCCGACGGAGAACCCGTCCACGCTGCCTCCTCCCGGGCCGGCTGTCCCGCCCATGATCGGCAAGGACCCGGACACTACGAACACGACAACCAGGAGTACCCGACGTAGGGTCCGCATGCACACCTCCGCTGAGTCGGATGAGTTCGCGGCATCCGGCCAGAAGCCGCGAACTCATCCTGCGGAGGCACGCCCCGTCCGCACCAGGCTGATCCGCCTCCTGTGGAGAACGCCAGTGAAACGCGGACCCGGTGTGTTCCGATGAGTTTCCGGTGGGCGCCGGGTCTATATTGCGAGACCTATTGACCGTGACGGTTGGGAGAGCGGAATGCGCATCGTGTTGAGTGACTTCATGAGCCTGGACGGCGTAGTACAGGCTCCGGGCCATGAGAAGGAGGACACCGACGGGGGCTTCGCCCACGGAGGCTGGTCCATGCCGTTCTTCGACCCCGAGGCCATGGGGCCGGCCCTGGACGAGGCGATGTCGGCCACGGAGGCGCTGCTGTTCGGGCGGCGCACGTGGCAGGTCATGGCCGCCGCGTGGCCCGGCCGCGCCGGCGACCCGTTCGCCGACCGCATGAACGCGTTCACCAAGTACGTCGCGTCGAGCACCCTCGCCGAGTCGGACCTGCGGCAATGGGCCAACTCCGTTCTGCTCCCGCCCGGCGACGTTGTCGGAGCCGTCACCGGGCTACGGAACAAGAAGGGCGGCGACCTCCAGGTCATGGGCAGCGCCAAGCTCGCCGAGACCCTGGTCCGCCACGACCTCGTCGACGAGTACCGGCTGATGATCGAGCCCGTCCTGCTCGGCGGAGGCAAGCGGCTCTTCCCCAACGACGGAGAGGCGCGCCCTCTCAAGCTCATCTCGGCGACCACCACATCGACCGGCGTGCAAATCTGCACGTACCGGCCCGCTGACCGCGGCACCGCGTAGCCGCGCTGTCCGGGGCGTCGCTAGCGCTCCAAGCGTCATGCAAGCGCTTGCGGGGGAGGGTATTCCTCCCCCGCCCCGGACCAGGCGGATCAGCGTCCTGCGGACGATGCGACGCGCCGCCGGTACGTGCCCGAAAGTTACCCTGATTTGGGTCCGAGTGCTCTGTCCTGGAAGAACCACCCAGTGTGAGGATGGTTATACGCTCGCCGCCGCCGTGCCGCGATCCCCGGGCCGCCGCGAGGCGCACAGGGGAGTATCAGACACGACCCCGGCCACAACCCAGGCAGGGCGGAACAATGAAAAACTGGCAGATCGCGCTCGTCGCGGCAGGTGGGGCGCTGTTCACGCTGCTCATCTCGGGAGTGCTGGCCGTAGCCACGGCACTATACGCCGTGCCGGTGTTGCAGGCAGCGGGCGAGCCCGCATCGGAGTCCGAATCCTCGCCGGGAGAATCGGAGGAACCGCCACCGTCGGCGCAGCCCGCGGAGCCGGGTGAGGATCCGGCGGAGCCCGCCGGGCCCGGGGCGGCCGATGTCGACATCGCCGACTTCGGCGGGCTGTCGGGCGCCGACGAGGTGTTCGAGGTGCGTGTCAACGATGCCTACATCGACGATGACGGTACGGTCACCGACGGTGCCGGGTTCTCCGAAACGGCCCCCGAAGGCATGGACTACGCCGTGTTCAACCTGCACATCACCAACATCTCCGCTGAGCCCGCCGCGTGGGACGGCTTCGACCATCTCGCCACCGGCGCCAGCGGGGACACCTACGCCAACGACACCGACGCGGAGTTCGCGGCCGCCGACGACTACTTCCCGAGCGAGACTCTCAATCCCGGTGAGTCAGTAGAGACCGACGCCATTTTTGCGATCCCGTCGGGGGAGAGCCTCACCGAGGTCGAACTGAACTCCACCTACGGGGTCACGCCGGTGACACTGGTTCCGTGACAGTCGCGGTCGGTCCGGGCGGGTGCCGCCCATCACGGGGCGCCGGTCACTCCTCGGGCGGGGTGACCGTCAGCCGCACCGAGCCGGTACCGCCTGCCTCGTCGTCCCCACCGGCGTCCGGGTCGGAGTTCTCGATCTCCTCGAACGTGATGGTGTACCCGTTGTCCAGCGTGACGCTGTCGTCCGCCTCGCCGCTGACCTTCTCGGGATTGTCCTCGTCGATGCCGGGCCCGCTGCCGATCGAGACATCGGCCTCGCCATCGCGGGTGGAGACCACCCCGATGCGCAGGCCGTTGACGGTGGCCTGCTGGGTCTGGCCGATGATGGCGGTCTCGCCCATGGAGTCCGGTTCGGGTGAGGGGTCGTAGGTGGGACGGTCGGTGTCCACGGACTCCATGGCGGGCGGGCCGTCCGGCTCGTCGCCCTGGCCGCCGCACGCGGCGGTCGGGGCGAGCAGGACGGCGCAGAGGAACGCTGTGCGCCATGGGCGTGATGTGGAGCTGTTGGGCATCTGGTTCTTTTCCGTTCAGCCGGTCGGGGCGACGTCGACTTCCCGCATGAACTCGTTGAACTCGTCGATGGTCAACGTGGCATGGCTGTGCCCCCAGGGGTTGGTGAGCTCCACCTTGCCGTCGTTGACCTCCTCCACGACGTAGACGTGGCGCTCGGCCAGGTCGCCGTTCTTGTAGGGATCCTTGCCGTCGCCCTCCCTCAGTGAGGCGACGGTAACCGCGTGCGGGTCGTCACCCTCCAGCCAGGAGTTGAGGTCGGCCTCCGTCACGTCCCCGGCGTCGATCTCCTCGGCGTCGTTTCCGGTGACCATCTCCAGGGAGTCGGCCGCGTTGCCCCCCTCGGTCTCGCCGTAGCTACCCTCGCGCTGAGCGTGCGCCTTCTCCAGGATGGCGGGCCACATGACGCCTTCGTGTCCCGGGTCGGAGAACACCGCGCCGCCGCTGTCGGCGTCGACGACAATGTCCGGCGTGACGGTGACCGACTCGCCGTCGCCGAACGTGACGGTGTAGGTGCCGTTGGAGTTCTCCTGGATCATGTCCTTGATCATCTCGGGGTTCTGGTCGGCGATGGCTCCGGTGCCCGCCAGCCACCAGCAATTGCCCAGGCTGCCCTGGTCGAGGTCGTCGGAGCTGATCTCGCCGTCGTCGCCGTAGAGCTGGCCGCCCTCGACCTCGCCCCATGTGGGGTCGTAGTCGACGTCCTCGTCCTTCTTGGCGTCCTCGGCCTGGTTGACGTCGTCGAAGTCGGGTCCGACCTGAGCGGGGGCGATGTCCTGGAGCCGGCGCAGGGTGTCGAGATCGGCCCTGCGCAGCGTGAGATCACGGACGTCGTCCTCCGAGAGGAGCTCCCGGATCTCGTCATCGCTCAGACTCCAGTACAACGCGCGGAGCTCGGCCGGTGACATGTCGTCCATGATGTCGCTGGGATGGTCGGGGCCCCACCACCAGTCGAAAAGGCCCGAGTTCAGGTAGTCGCGGATCTCCTGGACCTCGTCCTCAACGGCTTCGAGCTGCTCGTCGCTGGGCCGCGATGTGTTGTCACCCTCGCTGTCTTCGCCGTTCTGGCCGGGGCCCGGCCCCGTGTGGTCATCGGAGTTGGCGGCGGGGGCATCGTCGCAGGACTCGTTCTCTGCTACCTGGCAGAGGGCGCCGTCGATGAGGTCCCGGACCTCGGTGTTGACCCCGGTGGTGAGCACCGCCGCGGTGATTCCGGCGACCAGCGCGAGGCCCGCCGCGTACTCCGCGTACCCGGCCCCGCGGTCCCCGAGGGACGGTCGGTCACCGGTGTCCGATGCCGATTCCGGGGGATGGGGGGGAAGGAGCACGCAGCACGGGAGAACACGTCATCGGATGCCACACCGTCTATCAGGGGAAGAACGACCCGGGGTAGCTGTCGTTGTGCGACAAACCTAGGGATCGACGCCAGAGGCGGCGTGAGTCCGTGGACCCAATTCAGGCCCAATCCGCGGATGCCCGGGCCCACAAGCGAGCGCGGCACTCTCTGCTGTGCCGTGTCCGGGGCCGTGAGGCCGGCGCGGGGCTCAGACCGGCAGGAACGGGCTCGGCTCGCCGTGCCAGCTCACGTAGAGGGACTCCCGTGCCCGGGTGCAGGCGACGTAGAGCAGCGACCGCTGGGCGTCGATGTCGGCCTGGTGCTGGTGCTCGTCGAGCTCGGCGCTGGTCACGTGGTCGAGCTGGGGGAGGGCCTCGGCCGTGGCGCCGAACACGGCCACGGCGCGGAACTCCAGGCCCTTGACGCCGTGCATCGTCGTGACGCGAACGCCGTGGGCGGTGTCGTTCACGGAGTGCTCGCGCGGGTTGAAGGTCGAGGCGGGCAGGGAGCGGGCGCGCAGGTGCGCGGCCACGGCGTCGCGGAGCCGGTTGGTGCGGGTCGTGACGCAGATGTCGCCCGGGGCGATGTCCTCGGCGAGCCAGCCGCGGACCCGCTCGGCCAGGGCGTCGAGTTCGGCGGGCTCGTCCGCGGCTCCCCTCAGCTCCGGGGGCGGACCGCTGAGCACGGAACGCAGGGAGCCCTCGGGCTCCGGCTCGGACTCGCCGAGCTCCTCGATCCGCTGCCCGTCCATGATCCCGTCGGCCCAGCCCAGGATCTCCTTCGTGGTGCGGTAGTTGACCCGCAGCGGGAACGAGCGTCCGACCACCCCGATCCCGAGCTGCCGGAAGGAGACCCTGCTGTCGTAGATCCGCTGCCGGTTGTCCCCCGCGATGAACATGTCGTTGGGCCCGGGGGTCACGGCCGCCCGCAGGGTGCGCCACTGCGCCGGGTGCAGGTCCTGGGCCTCGTCCACGACCACGTTCGTGTAGGGCTTCTCGGCGCGCTCGCTGAGGATCCGGGCGGCCTCGACGTGGGCCTCCTCGGCCGGAAGCTGCTTGCTCTGGCGCATCATGGCGCGGGCGTCGCTGATCGCGTGCCAGACCGCGCGGCGCTGCTCGACGGTCAGCGGTGTACTGCGACCTCGGCGGGCGTCAGGGTCGAGGTAGCCGTCCAGGGTGCCGATGCCCTGCGCCATGACCACGTGCCGGTACTCGGAGAACAGGAAATCGGGGGGCCACGGCAGCTCGTGGCGGCGGCTGAAATTGGCGAAGAGACCGCGGGTGTCCAGGCGCAGCCGGACGTCGGGGCGTTCCTCCTTGACCAGGTCCAGGGCGAGCTTGTCGGCGGTCACCACGTCAACATCCTCGACCAGCTCGGCGGGCAGCAGGAGCGAGAGGTTCCGCCGGAGCGACTCCACCAGCGCGTTCGTGAAGCTGGTGAGCAGGATCCGGCCGCCCAGCGGCAGATTCTCGGCCAGGTGCTTGACCCGGTGCAGGGCGACGACGGTCTTGCCGGTGCCGGGGCCGCCCGACACCTTGGCGGGCCCGTTGAAGCGCGGCCGGTAGGCGAGGTCGCGCTGCTTGGGGTGCAGGTAGATGCGCCAGGCGTTGAACTCCCCGGCCAGGACGTCCTCGATCTCGCGGTCGTCGTTGACCACGATGACGCGCTCGCGCGTGTGCCGGATGGCGGCGTCGTAGTCGTCGTGGGCGACGGTGCCCACAACGGGGCGGCGGGGTGCGACGATCTCCGCGAGGACGCGCTCCACCGAATGGCCCTCGGCGAGCGCGGAGAGGACCTCGTACTGGTCCTGCGGCAGGGCCGGCTCCCAGTCGCGCAGCTCGCGCACGTCGCTCAGCGACCGGCAGAAGTCCCGGATCTCCGGGTCGACCCCCAGGCGCCCCAACTCGTGCTCGCTCACGTGGTCGAAGAGCCCGCGGTCCCGGACCGCCTCACCGCGCTCTTCGGGAGCCCCGACACCGGTGCCGCCGGACTCCTCTGGTTCGTCCCGGCCCGTGGTCCCGGGGACAGGGGCGGCGTCCGCGTCGACGTTCTCGACCTTCTCCAGAGCGGTGGCGTCGCGGCGCTCCAGGGTGCCCATGACCGAGTTGACGTCGTGGCGCTGGTCGCTGGCCCACTCCTCGGCGCGTTCGCGCGGGAGCAGGTGCACCAGCAGGTAGGTCTCGCCCGATTCCGGCGCCAGCATTACCCCGGTCCAGGTGTCGCTGATCCGGAAGGTGCGGACGCGCGGGTCCTGGCCCGCCGGCAGTGCCTGGATCTGCAGGTCCGGATGGGCGAGGAGGGCGTCGAGGGAGAGCTCGCGGAACTTGCGGGTGGCGGCCTTCAGGCGTTCGCGAGTCGGCTGGTCGAGCTTCTCGTACTGCGGCAGACACGTCGCGTCGATGGCCAACTGGGGCATGAGCCTCCTTCGTGTCGCGCTCGCGTGACGATCAGCGGCCGCTCGTGCACATCTCCTTGCAGCCTTTCCCTGATGTTGTAACAGATGGTGACGTCAATACGACCGGAATCGGCCAATTTCTGGTTATTCACATCTCACTGCCGCGGATACGGCTGTGCTGGAGCCGCGCCGTCGGGTAGCCCTCTCCCGGAGCGCCGGAAGGAATCCGGTCCGCTCATCCGATATTCGTGGGCGCACGAGTAGAGCCGATTAGGAGTGAGGCACCGTGAGGGCGATTGTGTACCGAAAGTATGGCGGGCCCGAGACGTTGGAGCTCGCGGAGGTGCCGGAGCCGAAGGTGGGCCCCGACTCCGTGCTGGTCGCGGTGCGCGCCGCCGCTGTCAACCCGGTTGACTGGAAGCTGCGTGAAGGATACCTGGACCCCGTGCTCGACACGATCTTCCCGGCGACCCCGGGCTGGGACGTCGCGGGGGTGGTCGAGAGCACCGGGGTCTCGGTGCCCGAGTTCACCGCGGGGGACGAGGTCATCGGGTACGCCCGCAAGGACGTCGTGCGCGACGGCACCTATGCGGAGAAGGTGGCGGCTCCCATCCGGGCGCTCGCCCGCAAGCCGGCCAACCTCACCTGGGCCCAGGCGGCCGGACTGCCGCTCGCTGGGCTTACCGCTTACCAGTCGTTGCGCACCCTGGGTATCACCGCCGGGGACACTGTCCTGGTCCACGCGGCCGCGGGCGGCGTGGGCTCGTTCGCGGTGCAGCTCGCGCGCGACGTCGGTGCGCGGGTCATCGGCACCGCCTCCGAGCGCAACCACGCCTTCCTGCGATCGCTGGGTGCCGAACCGGTCAATTACGGCGCGGGCCTCGCCGAGCGAGTACGGGAACTGGGAACCGTGACAGGGGTTATCGACACCGTTGGCGGTGAGGCGCTGGAGGCTACCCGGGAGCTGGGCATGCCGGGAGAACGGATCGTCTCGATCGCCGACCACAGTGTCACCGGGCTCGGCGGAAGCTACGTGTTCGTCCGGCCCGACCCCACGGACCTCGCAGCGCTGGTCGACCTGGTCGAGACGGGCCGGCTGACGGTGGAGGTGGCCGAGTCCTACCCGCTGGAGAAAGCGGCCGACGCGCAACGCCGCAGTGCTGAGGGGCACACTCGCGGCAAGATCGTTATCGAGGTCTGAGGAACGCGCCTCGTTGGCCCGGCGGACCGCGCTCCGCCGGGCTTTTCTGGTGCGGCGCTTGCGGGATCGCCGATTTCGATGTTCGGGTGACAATCATTGGTGTTGAGCGGGTAAAGATGCGGCAAAGGCGCGCCGGCGGCGGGATCATGTAGGAGGGGGCCGCCAGTGGGGTGACAGGTGGGATCGTGCGGCGATCGGCGACTCAAGACGAGCACCGGCCCGGCGGAGGCGGCGGTGGTTCTTCGGGGACCACCGTTGCGCTGTCACCCGTCGCCGGCCTGCCGTGCCACCGGTCGCCATACGGCCAGTGGGACACCGGTACGGAGGGCGATGGTGCCCAGCGGGCCTGACCGGGGCGGCCGGGCACCCGCGATGGGCGGCCGGCCCGCGGACGCGGCTGGAGGCGCGAGTCCGCGCTCGCCGCTTGCCAAGGCAGGCCAGTGCGCCTCCGCGAGAGCGTGTGCGGGGATTGACAACAGCAGGGAGTGAGTGCCGGATGACACCGGAGCGGCCGGACGGCGCAGCGCCGAACGGCAGGGGACGAGGGTCCTCCCGAAGGGGCCGAGTCCCAACGGTGTTGTGGGGCGGGGCGATGCTGCTCACCTCCATCTGCGTCTGGCTGCAGGCAACCCCGGATCTGTTCGGGGACGACCTGCCGCGCGTGCTCCTGCTCTGGCTGACCGCGCTCGGCGCGTTCGGCCAGGCGATCGCGGCGATCGTGTACCCCGAGCTGGCCAGGCGGTTCAACCGTCCCCAGAAGCTCATCGAGCAACCGCAGCCGGGCAACGACCTCCCTCCGCCCCTGGAACACTTCGTTGGCTACGAGGACGAACGCGCCCGGATCGACCGGCTGTTCGCGCGGTTCCCCCGGCCCGGCTGGAAGCGGCTGCTGCACGCCGCGTCGTGGCGGGACGACGACAACATGCACCCGGCGCTGGTCGTGGTGATCACCGGGCCGCCGGGCACCGGCAAGAGCCAGCTCGCCAACCGCATCGCCCGCAAGTACCTCGACCGGTTCCCCGACGGTGTCCGCCGGATCGACCTGCTGGGCGACCGGGCGGACTTCGACGAGACCCACCTCGACCTGGAGGAGGGGGAGAGCGAGGACGACACTGGCACCGGCGGCGCCGAGCAGGGCGGCCGCCGACTCTGGAACCCCATCTCATGGATCGGGGGCGGCTCCGGATCGGGCTCCGGGTCCACCGATGGCACCACCGCGGACCCGGAGCTGTCCAGCGGTCCCGCGGCACCCCTTGGGCGCCACGCCCCTCGAAACACGTACAGCCTGCTCGAAGAGGCGCTCGACGCCATCGGCGACCCGCCCAGCGGGCCGCGCCGGCACCTGGAGCAGACCTGGCGGCGGCAGACCGATGGCCGTCGGTTGCTGCTGGTGCTGGAGAACGCCGCGGACCCGGAGCAGATCCGAGCGCTGATTCCGAACAGCGCGCTGAGCGCGGTTATCGTCACCAGCCGGCGGTCGTTCGTCAGCCCGCGGTCCTTCGCCGACGCCGACTTCGGCTGGGAGACGGTGGAGCTCTTCGGCTTCAGCGAGAACGAGGTCGGGGTCGAGCTGCTGGACCAGCTCGCGCCGGTCGCCGGAACTCCCGACGAGGTCGAGGCGGAACGGGAGCTGCGCCGGCGGATCGCCGCGCTTTGCCACGGGCTGCCCATCGCTCTGGGCATGTGCGGGAAGCGGCTCGCCGCCCCCACGGGCGACGGCGCTCGCGAACTGCTCACCACCCTGCGGCGCGTCGACCAGAGCCCGCTGGTCCAGGCCCCGCTGGGTTTCCGTGCCTCCTTCACGGCCGCGTTCCAGCAGTGCACTCCGCTCGGCCGGCTGCTGCTGCGGCGCATGGCCGTAACCGGGGTGTACCAGATCGCGGACTTCTCGGCCGCTGCCCTGCTGGACCTGCCCTGCCACGAGGCTCAGGAGGTCATCGACGATCTGGAGACGCGGTTCCTGGTCGAGCAGCTCGGCAAGGCCGACGACGGCCGCATCCGGTACCAGTTGCACCAGTTGGCCGCCGACATGCTGCGCGTCCGCGATCCGGAGGACTTCGAGCTGCCCTCTGACGAGGCGCTCGCCTGGTCCATGGAGTCCAGCCTGGCCGCCCGTGAACGCCTGGTTTACGCCTACACCTGGCTGGCCGAGCAGGCCGCCGAGGCCCTGAGCCACACGGGCGACCAGTTCGGCGCGGTCCCGGCGGCCCCGCCGGAGCTCATCGAACGGCTGGGGTTGACCGCGCCCCAGTATCCGCAGGCGTGGCTGGAACGGGACCGCGAGTTCCTGCTGGGGTGCGTCTGGGTGGCGGGTGCCGATGGCCGCCCGGATCTGGGGCGCAGGCTGGCCCGAGCGTTCGCGGCCATGTGCCAGACGGTGCGCACCCACTGGGACGAATGGGGCGAGGCGGTGCGCGCGCAGCGCCAGCTGGCCGAGGTCGGGGGCGACCCGCACGCGCTCGCCATGGCGATGCTGGACGAGTCCGAGTTCGCCGGCAGCCGCGGCGACTACGACCTCGGGGTCACACTGGCCGAGGCCGCCCGGGACGCGTTCGAGGAACAGGGGGCGCACCCGCGGTGGCGGGCGCGGGCCCTGCGCGCCCTGGGCGGCAACCAGCGGCGCCGGGGCGACGTCGACGCCGCGCGCGTCGCCCTGGAGCGCGCCGAGAACATCTTCGCCGCGCACGGGGAGACCTGGTGGCAGGCCCGAACGCGGTGCAACCTCGCCGAGGTCGACACACACGTCGGAACCTACGACGATGCGCAGCACCTGCTGAAGCAGGCGCGCGACGCCTTCGACGCTGAGGGGGACAGCGACCAGGGCCAGCACACCCGGATTCTGCTCGCCGAGGTGCTGACCCGGCTGGGATGCGACCTGGAGGCGTGGAATCTGCTGCAGGAGGTACGCAAGAGTGCCCGCGCGGAGGGCAAGGACGGCTATGTCGCCCGGTGCCTGCGCGCCTTGGGAGCGCTGAACCACCGCACCCTGGAAAACCAGTACACCGACCTGGCCAAGCAGGGGGAACAGCCGAAGGACGCTGGCCCCCACGTGCCCGGGGCGGCCACGTGGCACAAGGAGCGCGTCCGCCGGCGGTCCTGGTCGTACCGGAGCAGGATGGCGATGTTCCACGAGTCGATCGAGCTGTTGGATCGCATGGGTGACCATTGGGGCATGCACTGGACCCGGTTGACGATGGGTCTCACCCAGATCAGGGATGGGTTTTTCAAGGAGGGCGACCATCAACTGAAGCTGGCTACCGAAGGGTTCGCCACGTTGACCGACAAACTGTGGCGCGCGAGGTCCCACCGGATCATCGCCGAGCGGTTGCTCACCGCCGCCATGCCGGATGCCCGCGCCGTCGAGGGCTCCATGGCGCGCAAGGCGATCGGAGTAGGGGCGCCGACTTTCCGCAAGCCGATCACGACGGCCTATGACCACGCGCAGCGCGCCATTGCCGCCTACGCCGAGATTCCCGACCGCTCCGGCCAGATCCGCGCGCAGATGCTGCTGGCTCGGATCATGCGCGCGGAGGCTAGGGCAGTGGAGGAAGTCGACGTGCCCTTGCGCACCGCCGAACGCCTGGCCTGGCGGCACGGAATGCGGCACCTCGCCGAGGAGGCGACCGAGCTGCGCCGCATGCTGTCCGGGAACGCGCAGGATCACGCCACGGTCGCCGAGTACTGGCCGATCAGTTGACCCGGAGGGCGTGCGGGAACGCCCGCTGCCCGGCGCACGGTCGCGCAGTGCGGCGGCAAGCGCCCGTCATGTCCTGGATCGGCGCTGCGGGCGGGGTGTGCGGCGTCCAGCGGGGCGGCGAGGGCGGTGGGGCCAGCCCGCGGCAATCGGTGCGGGCGCCCGATGGTGACGCCCCAACGACAGCGGCGAGGGCGGTGTGCCTCTATCAGCGGTCGTGCGGTGCCCTCGGGCCCGGTGACACCACACCGCGGATCATCGATGAGTGGGTGGGCGAGTCATGCCGGGCCGAGGGCCTGGAGCCCCATTGCGGGACCGCTCTAGAAGGTAATGGGTGGGCTGGGCTGGTGGTGATCGCTTCTGGTGGCCGGTGGTCGCGCACGCGACGGGGGTGGCGAGGTTGGTGGTGGGGGCCAGTGGGGGTGTCTGTGGTGTGGTTCTCGGTGCGGGGTCGCGCCGAGAGTGTCTGTGGGGACGGTCTCGGCGCCGAATCTGTCCGCACGGTCGGTTTCGGTGCGGCGTGAGCTCTCGCGCGCCCGCTATGTCTGGATTGTGAGCGGTCTGGGCGCTGATCTTGCGGATTGCGTTCCTTTACCGCGCGGTAAAGGAACGCAATCCGCAAGATCAGCGCGAAAATCGGACGTAGCGGACCCACGCGGACGGGCAGCGGAGGTCCCGAGTCCCGCGCCGGCGGAACCAGGAAGCACTCCCGACCGACCCGCTGTCCTCGGTGCTTTCGTTGAGGGGGTCACCGCCGGGCACCCGCACCGACACGCGCCGACCCTGGCCGTCTGGGGCCTTCGCCGCCCTCGCCGGACGTCTAACCAGCCGCCCCCATCACCGATATAGGGTTGGACGCGCAAACACGATCAGGGGCGGAGGGGACGGGTGCAACCGGGAGCCTGGGCCGCGGCCGCTGCCGGTGTGGGGGGCGTACTGGCCCTGGCACCGACCGTGTGGGTCTACCTCGCGAGCGCGGGATGCCGGTTCGGCGTCGAGTCCGTCCCGCCCCGGCCGGTCGCGATCGTCCTGGGCGCCGCTGTCTGGCCCTCCGGGCCGTCGCCGCTCCTGGCGCGCCGGCTGCGGATGGCCGCGCGGCTGTGGCATTCGGGCCGGGTGGGGGCGGTCCTTGTCTCCGGTGACGACCGCCCCGAGGCGGGCCAGGAGACCACCACCATGACCCGGTTCCTGGTGGAGCTCGGGCTGCCCGAACGGGTGATCGTGGCCGATCCGCACGGATACCGCACCTGGGACACCTGTGTGCGGGCGCGCGAGGTCTTCGGCATCGACCGGGCGATTGTCGTCACCCAGGCGTTCCACCTGCCCAGAACAGTGGCGCTGTGCCGGGCCGTGGGGGTCGACACTGTCGGCGTGGGCGATCCCAGCCTCGTCCGGCGGTCGCGGTCGACCGCCTACGGCTATGTCCGCGAGGTGGGCGCCAACGCCAAGGCGCTGCGCGATGCGGTGCTGCGGCCCGCACCCGCGCGGACCGGCCCGCCCGGCGAGCGGTCGCGCTTGGCACAGCCGTAGCGCCGCGCCGCTCGAAGTTCCGGACAGCTCCGTGAACCGGGGATAATGGGCGACCATGGATGGTATCGATGGTGACGGAGGCGGAAGCGCCATGAGCGCAGCAGGTACGCCCGCCAAGGACACGCCCGGCGGCGAGAGCCGCGAGCTGTGGAGCGACCGGCTCGACAGAGTCGACTGGGGCGTACTCGCCCCCGACCGCGGCAAGGAGATTCCCACTCTGCTCCGCGACCTGGCCGACGACGGCGCGGCGAGCGGCAACGACCCCGTCGAAAGCCTGTCCACCCTTTACGACATCATCCACTACCCGGAGCCCGGGTACCTCGCCGCTCCCACGGCGGTGGAGTTCCTCGCCGCGATCGCGTGCGATCCCGCCACGGCTCCGGCGGGCCGGTGGCGCCCCCTCAGCCTGCTGCTGGAGCTCGTCGTGCCCGACGCGGCGGCCTGGCTGCCCCACGGCCGCGACATCGCGCTCTGGCGCGACGAGGTGGCCTGGGTGAGTGCCACTCCCGTCGACGAGGTGCGCGCGCAGTACCAGACCTGGCTCGACGAGGCCTCCGACGAGCAGGAGTACCGGCGGATGGCCAGCCGCCTGGCGGTCCTCTCGCGGGACGACGGACCCGCCCTCCTGGAGGCCGCGCTGGCGACCCACGACGCCGCGCGCGAGCGGGTCGCCGACCTGGCGGGCCTACTCAAGGGCTCGGAGAACCGGCGCAGTATCGACGGCGCCGCCGAGTGGGCCTGCTACGTCCTGGCGTTCTTCCCCGACGAGGCCGAGAGTGTGCTGCCGGCGCTCACCCAGGAGTCGTCGCTGCTCATTCCCGGGGATCTGCGGAGCGGAAGCACCGGGGGCGACGATCCGCTATCCGCCGAGCTGTTCGCGCTGGGGATGCTGGCCAGGCCGGAGCACGCCGCGGTGACGGTGGCGCTGGCCCACCAGATGGCCGGCGGGCACCTGTACAACGGGTTCACCGCCGCGGTCGCCCTGGCCGTGATCCACGGGGAGCGCGTGCCGCAGGAGTGCCTGCGCCGCATCATCCGCAGCGGGCGGAGCAAGATCGGCTACAAGGGCCTGTTCGGCGACTCGTGGCCGCATTGCGGGCAACGGAGCCCGGAGCAGCTCGGTTTCCTCGCCCTGGGCCGCTGCGGTACGGCGACCCGCGGCGCGCGGGTCGACATGCTGCCGGAGGTGCTGGCGGGTGCCGAGGGCGACTCTCGTTCGATCGTCGTGGGAACCGCCCTGGAGATGGTCCTCGGCCCGCGCAACGACCCCCACCACGACCCGGACGACTACGAGTCCGCCGACTTCGACCAGGACACCCTGAAAGTACTGTGGGCCATCGCCGAGCTTCCGGAGGCCGCCTGGGAGTCGCCCGGCGTCCTCAGCGCGCTCGAAGCGTGGGGGCTGCCCACCGAGCGGGACGCCTTCCGCGCGTTCGCCGGCGTCGATGACGATGAGAGCACCGAGTCCGAGCCCGAAGCCCAGGCGCCGGGGCAGGGCACCCCGTCCGCGGACACCGGCGGCCAGGCCGGGGGCGGCGGCCTGCTGCGCCGGCTCTTCGGGGGCTGAGCCCCGCTCGCCGGCCGCCCCGGACCGGGGCTCGGCGGTTCCGCTGGCCGGCCGCGGTCTCAGTCCGCCGGAGCGGCCAGGGCGTCGTCGATCCCCGCTTCGGGCGGTCCCAGGAACGTCGGCTCCGGGGTGAGTACGGTGTCGAGCGCCGCCTTGAACGCCGCCGGGAGCTCGCGGACGTAGCCGTAGACCGTCGCGATGGTGCGCACCTCGCCACTCGCGTCGCCGACGCCCGCTGTGTCGACGCCGGCCGCCTGGCACAGCCGGACCGCGCGCGGCAGGTGGAACTCCTGCGTGACGACGATGGCGGAGTCCACTCCGAAGACCCGGTTCGCTCGGGCGCAGGAGTCCCAGGTGCTGAACCCGGCGTAGTCGCCCACCACATGGGCGGCCGGCACGCCCGCCGCGACCAGGTGGTCGTGCATGGCGTCGGGCTCGTTGTAGCCCTCGCGGCTGTTGTCGCCGCTCACCAGCACCGCCTGGACCGTGCCGCGGTCGTACAGCTCGGCCGCGATGTCCAGGCGCCGGGACAACAGGGTCGCCGGGCTGCCGTCCTCGGCGAGCCCGGCCCCGAGCACGATGGCCACGGGGCGCTCCGGCGCGTCGCCAACGGAGGAGCGGTGCTCGCTCGTGGTGAACGTCAACCAGGCGAACGGCACGGGTAACACCAGCAGCGCGCCAAGTGCCGTAGCCAGGAACCACACCCGCCGCCTGCTCCATCTCACTGTTGTCACATCCTGAAGGACGCGCAGTGCGGTGCCGGTGTTCCCAGTGGCCGAACACGCGGGGGAATCTGCCGGGTCCGGACAGGTCGGGGGCCGCCGGGGTTCTGGAGGGTCCGCAGGTGGGGCGGCTCTGTGGGCGAGGAACGAGCCCTCGTTGCTGGCACACCGGAGGTGCCCGAAGGTTCCCGGCTTCCGGGGCACCCGACCAGGCGTGCGGCAGTGAGCCCAAAAAGCAGGTCGGGGGCCGCCGGGGTTCTGGAGGGTCCGCAGGTGGGGCGGCTCTGTGGGCGAGGAACGAGCCCTCGTTGCTGGCACACCGGAGGTGCCCGAAGGTTCCCGGCTTCCGGGGCACCCGACCAGGCGTGCGGCAGTGAGCCCAAAAAGCAGGTCGGGGGCCGCCGGGGTTCTGGAGGGTCCGCAGGTGGGGCGGCTCTGTGGGCGAGGAACGAGCCCTCGTTGCTGGCACACCGGAGGTGCCCGAAGGTTCCCGGCCTCCAGGCACCCGACCCGGCGAGCGCCAGCGAGCCCAAAAAACACTGCCTAAGAAGGCTCGGCGGTCCCGAGTCGGCGCAGCGCACCACGGACGTGCCCGCCGGATGCGGCGAGCTCCTGCCCGGCCCGCGCGCTGTCTACGTCGCCCAGCAGTGAGACCAGCGCCACACGGGTGTCGCCGTCGGCATCCGCGAGAGCATCGGCGCAGACGTCCTCCGAACAGCCGGTGGCTTCCATAAGGATGGTGACCATGCGGCCGCGCAGCTTCGCGTTCGTGGCGTTCATCCCGACCATGAGGTTGGAGTAGGTGTAGCCCAGCCGCACCATGACCGCGGTGGAGAACGCGTTGATGGCGAGCTTCTGCGCGGTTCCCGCCTTCATGCGGGTGGATCCGGCGATGACTTCGGCCCCCGTGTCCATGCCCACGTGCACGTCTGCCTCGCCCGCGAGTGGCGCGGCGGGGTTGGCGCTGATCAGAACGGTGCGGGCACCCACCTCGTGAGCGCGGCGCAGGGCACCGGCGACGTAGGGGGTGCGGCCGCTGGCGGCGAGGCAGACAGCCAGGTCAGCGGAGGTGAGCTCGGCGGCGTCCGTCCGGCCGAGGTCGAGGTCGTCTTCGATTCCTTCGACCGCGTGCCCCAGCGCCGTCTCGCCCCCCGCGTGGTGCGAGACCACGCGGCCCGGCACGATTCCGAACGTGGGCGGGAGCTCGGCGGCGTCCATCGTGCTGATCCGGCCGGATGTCCCCGCCCCGAAGTAGTGGATGCGGCCGCCGTCCCGCAGCGTGTCGACTCCCAGGTCGACCGCGTGTGCCAGGTCCGGCAGCACTTTGGCGACGGCGCTGGGCGCTGTCGCGTCCTCGGCGTTGATCTCGCGCAGCACGTCGATGGTCGGCAGGACGTCGATGTCGTAGGTGCCGGAGTTGCGCCCCTCGGTGGGCGACCGGACGATCTCCACCGAGGCGCCCGATGCGCCGTTGGCATTGCGATCTGCGGTGGTCTCCCGATCCGGCTGCATGCCGTTCCTTCCTGCCGTTTGTCGGCGCTCTTGGTGCCCTGTCAGGTGGTCAACACGGGTGGGTCCGCTACTCGTCCCGGTCGCGTGTGCGGCGCCCCTGATCGTCGGCACGCAGCCCGCGCACGGCGTCGTAGGTGGATTCCAGTGCCGCGCGGCTGTCCGCGTACCGGGACTGCGCGACACCGACGAACAGGCAGTCGATGACTGTGAGTTGGGCGAGGCGGCTGGCTGTTGCTCCCGAGCGGAAGGTGGTCTCGCGGGCCGCGGTGGTCAGGACGCGGTCCGCAGCGGTTCCGAGGGGGGAGCGCGGGAAGTTGGTGATGGCGACCGTGGTCGCCTGCCGCTGCCGCGCTTTGGCCAGGGTGTCGACGACGTCGGGGGTGCCTCCGCTGTGGCTGATGGCGATCGCGACGTCCTCGGTCGTGAGCAGGGCGGCGCTGGTCATCATGATGTGGGCGTCCGACCAGCTGAAGGAGGTGAGCCCGATCCGGTGCAGCTTCTGCTGGAGGTCCGCGGCGACGAAGGCGCTCGCGCCGACGCCGTAGATGTCGATGCGGCGTGCCCCCGAAACCGCCTCGATCACCGTCCGCAGCTCCTCGACGTCGAGTTGCGCGCCGGTCTCCTCGACCGCGCGGGCGTCGGTGAACGCGATCTTCTCGACCACTGTGACCAGTGTGTCGTCGGGGTTGATGTCGCTGGTGACCTCGCGTGCCCCGACACGCGAGCCCCGGGCCTGCCCGGCCTCGGTGGCCAGGGTGAGCCGCAGCTCGCGGTACCCGGAGAAGTCGATCGTGCGGCAGAACCGGATGACCGTCGCCTCGGAGGTGTTGCAGTCCTTGGCGAGCTGGGTGATGGAAGAGGCCGCCACTCGTTCCGGGTCGTCGATGATGCGCTGGGCGACGCGCTGCTCGGCCGGAGCGAGGGAGGGCAGCAGCGAGCGGACGCGCAGCACGGTGGTGGGCGCGGACGCATCGTCGTGGGCGTTCGACGAGGGCGGTTCGTCGGATGGTTGCGCCGTTCTCGCCATGTTGGAAAGTTTCCTTCGGTGTCGTGAGCGAGTCAATGACTGGACGGTGGTCCAATCGAATACCTGCTATGACACCAGTGTGCCCCGAGATCCGCTCCTATCCCGCGTGAGGTTAGACCAGCGCTGCTGAGGCTGTCGAGGGCAGTGCGCGGCGTTGGACCCAAGCCCGTGCCTGGCGGGGCGCCCCCGCGGGCCCGCAGAGGTGGATCTGAGTGGGCGCCTCGCAGGGATGCCGGGGCCGAGGGGGCATGGGCAGTGCCCCTCGTCCGGTGAGGGCTCGCAGCACGGGCACCACCGGACGAGGGGCGGGGACGCCTGGCGGGAAGCCGTCCCCCGTACGGATCCCGCCAGGCACGGATGCTCTGGGAACAGAACATCCTCGTCCTCACGGGCTGGCCGTCCTCCAGCCCGGGAGGAGATTGGGCCGCCGTGAGCCAGACCGTGCCATGACGCATTCACGGCCGCGGGGAAGTTCCGGCCGGAATCGCCTACGCGACCTATGGTGTCGGGCCGGGCTTTCAGCGCACTGGCGTTTCACTTTCACCGGAAGCGCAGGTCACGAACGGATCACCAATCCGGCCGCGCGTCCCGTTCGACCGGGGAACATTCGCGGTGCCGTCCCACCTGCCCCGGCGACGGCCCGCGGGAAGGAGATCTAGGCTGCTGGCATGGCCGAACACGCGATTGTCGGAGTCGACGCCGGAGGAACCTCGACGCGCTGCGTTGTCGCCGCGCTCGACGGGACAGTGCTCGGGTGCGGGCGTGCCGGTGGTGCCAACCAGTACTCCAGTCCCGACCCGGCCGCCTCGTTACGCGCCGCGCTTGACGAGGCATTGACCGCGGCGGGCGGGGTCCGGGTCGTGGGCTCCGTGTTCGGCATGGCGGGGGCGTCGGAGGCCGGGCACGCACGGGCCACCGAAACAGCGACGCGGGCGTGGAACGCGCTGGAGATGCCCGGCGAACCCTACGTCACCGACGACATCTGCGCGGCGTTCGCCGCCGGCAGCGTTGCGGACCAGGGAACCGTACTCATAGCGGGGACCGGGGCCGTCGCCGCGTACGTGCGCGACGGCGCGGTCGCGTGGCGCTGCGACGGCGACGGTTGGCTGCTGGGCGACGAGGGCTCGGCGGTGTGGATCGCGCTGCGCGGGCTGCGCGCCGTGCTCGCCGCCCTCGACGGCCGCGGTCGGCCGACAGCACTACGCGAGCGGCTGGCCGCCGCACTGGAGGTTCCACCGGGCGAACGGGAACGCATCATCGAGGCCGTCTACCCCCGCCATCCCGCCGAACTCGGCCTGCTCGCCCCGGAGGTGACGGCGGTGGCCGGCGAAGGGGACGCCGTAGCGCGGGAGATCGTCGCCGGCGCCGCCGACGCGCTGCTGGCCAGCCTGACAGTGGCGGCCGGGGAGCGGTTCGGCGCCGACCCCGTCGTGCTCGCGGGGTCGCTGCTGTCGGAGGGGCCGGTGGCCGATGCGGTACGGGCGGGGATACGTGCCCGGCACGGTGCGGTCCCGCTGAGAGCGAGCGAGGGCGCGCTGGGGGCGGCCGCTCTCGCGCTGCGCTGGGCCGGATCCTCCCTGGCCGCGCGTTCCACCCTGCTACGTGCCGGGCTTCCGCCCGCGACGTGACGGCAGGGCGAACGGGAGACTTGTGTGACCGGGTGAGTACGGAACGGATTCGTGGGTTCGGAGGGTCCACGCGGGCGTGTTGAGTCGCTAGTGTCTAGTTCATGTCACAGCACAATGAGGAGCAGAACGACCCTGCCAGCTCGACCATGATGTTCCGGAAGTTCGTCGACACCAACGACGAGCCCCCCGCGGCCCCGCCCAAGCCGCCGATCACCCCGTACATCCTCGCCGCCGTCGGTGTTGTCGTGGCGATCGGCATCGTGGTCGTCGTGGTCATGACATGGTCCTGAATCCGGAGCCTGCCGCGTAGCCCCCACTCCCGAACTCGGGAGTGGGGGTATGCCGGGCAGAAACCCGTTCGCGAGCACTCCCAGGTGCTGATAAAGTTAACGCCGTCGGAAAGGCAGGGCAGCAAAGCCCCCACCGGCGGAGTTTTGGGTAAGCGCCATTAGCTCAAGCGGCAGAGCAACTGACTCTTAATCAGTGGGTTCGGGGTTCGAGTCCCTGATGGCGCACCAGACAGCCAGCGAGACCCCAGGTCACGCCGGGTTGTCCGGAAGGCAGTGAGGCGGCCGTCCCACCCGCGTTGCACATTCCTTGCACACGCCCCGGGGCGGCCGTTCTGTTTGTCCGGCATCCTTCACCCTGCCAGGGCTTGGGCCCGTCCGGCGTCGATAGCGTCGGCGACCTCGTTGAGGCGGTCCGGGAACAGGTGGCCGTAGGTGTCGAGGGTCATGGTCGCGGTCGCGTGGCCGAGCATCTGCTGTACGACCTTCACGTCAGCTCCGGCCGCGATCGCCAGCGAGGCGGCTGTGTGGCGCAGCTTATGCGGGGTGAGCCCGGTGCCTTCGAGGCCCGCGTTGGCCCGTGCCGTGTTGAACTCGCGGTTGCGCCAGTTGCGGAGCCGCAGCGGTGTGCCCTGTTGGGTGGTGAACACGTAGGCGTCGCTGTCTCGGCCGTCGACGAGCGGCTTCAGTTCGGCGACGAGGGAGGCGGGGATGGGGATGGTCCGCCGCTCGCCGGTTTTGGGGAGCTGTTCCAGGATTTCGCCGTTGACCTCGGACAGGGCGACCGAGACGCGGATGCGGCGGGTGTCGAGGTCGACCCGTCCGACTCGGAGGCCGGCCGCTTCGCCCCAGCGCAGGCCCGTGTAGGCGAGCAGCAGGATCAGGGCGCGGTTGCATTTTGCCGCTGCCGTTGGGTGGCCGCGTTTCGTGTGCAGTTGCGCGGCGGCGTTGGCCAGCGCTTCCACGTGGGCAGAGGTGAACTCGCCGTGTGCTCGCCATGGAGGCCTGAGGGCCGACGTGTGTGCGGTCGGTCGCCACGCCGCCGGAAAACACCCCGGGTGCCGTATCGCCCCCACGCCACGAAGGACGGCGCCATGGTGGCCGCCATCAACGACGACGCGAGCCCGCTGCGGCGCAAGGGCGACGACAATCGGCTCCGCAAGACCATGGACCAGGTCTACGGCCCCACATTCAACCCCCAGGTCATCCAGGCCCCGCACCCACGTCAACGCATCGTGTTGACCCAGAACCAGCGAGCCCAGCCACGAACCAGCCCACCGGCCCACGCGTTAACGCCCCGTTCCCAAACAGGCCCCACCACCCAGAACCACTCCCAAACCCCACCCGACTAACTTGAGCGATTCGGGTCCGTCCCTCGCTCGCGTAGGACCCGGATTCTCAAGATCGGTTCTAACCGGTACTCGCGATGAGTTCCGCCGTCG
Source organism: Lipingzhangella halophila (assembly GCF_014203805.1). Taxonomy (GTDB): domain Bacteria; phylum Actinomycetota; class Actinomycetes; order Streptosporangiales; family Streptosporangiaceae; genus Lipingzhangella; species Lipingzhangella halophila. The sequence continues at coordinate 950,586 of NZ_JACHJT010000001.1, forward strand.
CCAGCGGTCGATACGACTGACCATGTCGTGTACCCGAACCGAACGGAGTGGTCATGCCCACCAAGGCTCGTGGCCTCCACATCAGCCTGCCGATCGCCCACCGTATGAGCTCGATGCTGTTCTACCGCGACGCCTTCGGCTTCGAGCTCGTCGGCGAACCCACCGAGGATGGCGTGCCTGAACCTCTGATGTTCCGCATCGACCAGCGCACGTTGCTAGCTCTCATCCCCGCCGACGGTCTCGGTTGGGTCCTTGGTGACACTCGTGAGCTCGCTCCCGCCGGGACCAGCGAGTGCCTCATGGGCCTGGAAGTGGCCACCAAACAGGAGGTCACCGACCTGGTTGAGCGGATCCGCAGCTCCGGAGGAAAGGTACTCGCCGGACCAGAGCACAAGCCCTGGGGATACACCGCCTTGTGTGCCGACCCGGACGGACATGTCTGGGAGATCGACGTCGAATCCCCGCCGGAACACTAGGTGTGAGTTCGGGGAGGTTGGTAACGGGGCTGGTGGGGAGGGGGAGAGGTGCGGCGATGGCGAGCGCGGTTGGCGTGCCCGGCAGGAGGGTTGATAGCGCGCGGTCGAACCCGCCCCCTCGGCCCTGTCGTCACCGCGCCGAGGCTCAGCAGCGCGACTGGCACCTTCTGCCGCTGGGCTCCGGCCATGGCTCGCATGCTGCCCTCGAGGCAAGCACCGGACCTGGCGGTCGGCCACCGGTACGTGGTGAAAGAACGAAACCCAGAGATCGCGAAACCCATGCGACCTGCGAAAAACTCTCCGGGTGCCCTGCGCTCTCTTGATCAGTGGTTCGGGGTTCGAGTCCCTGATGGCGCACCACAGGTGTTTTCCGGGACCTCTCCGTGGGGCCTTTGCGCGCCGGAGAGCGCACGAGCGGGTCGTGGCCGGGCGCGCCGCTCGGTTGCCGGTCAGTTGTCGGAGTCGTCCTCGCCGGACACCGCGACCAGTGTGGCGCCGATCTCGTTGGCTTCCTCGCTGGTGGTGTCGATGATCCACATCGAGAGTTTCTTGCCGGGGTCGATGGCGTACACCTCGAAGAGGACGTGCTCCCGGCCGTCCGGGTCGGTCGCGTCGTAGCGGAACGCCGCGTCCGCGTGGGGGACGTCGAGGTGGGCGGTGTCCGTAAGGGTGAGGTCGCGGTCGAGGTAGCGGGGCTGCGTGGACCACAGTTCGGGAACGTCGTCGTTGGGCGCCTCGGGCGCACTGAGCGCCGTGGTGGTCGCCATCCATGCCTGCACGGTTCCCTGGGGGTCCTCCCAGACGGAGCCAGTGCCGCCGGCCCCCACCGAGCGGCTCTCCCAGTCCTCGGGCATCGCGTACCCGAAGTACTGCGACCCCTCGGACGACATTCCGGGTGGGGGAGGGGACTCCAGCTCGACGGGCTCGGGAGCCGGAGAAGGGTCTGACTGCCGCACAGGGAGGCACCCGGCGATGGCGGCGGCCACGCAGAGCGCCACCACCGCCGAGCGCAGTGTCGGGCGGAGAACCATAGCCGGCATCCTAGATGAACCGGGTACCCGCGGGCAGCGCCGGACGGCTGGGCGCTGCGGTTGTGCAGCGCCCAGCCGTAGTCAGCAATCCGGAGAACGGGGAAACGTCAGTTCACTCGCGCCATGGCAGGCGCACGGTAGGGCTCAGGAGCTGCCGGCCGCGCCACGCCACCCCCACTAGGCAACCTGCGCGTCTTGGCGAACTGCTTGGACCGCTTCAAGCCGTCTCTGGCCCACCACGGATATCGGGAGCGGCCTGGGCGGCTAACGTGGTCCGATGATGGACACCGCCACCAAGGAGCACGGAGACCATGTGGTCCTGTGCCGCTGGGTGGCGACGGTAGTGGGACTCGGAGGCGGACTGACGCGATGGATGAGCTGACCGCGTGGCTGCGCCACCAGTGGGACACCGACGAGCAATGGGCACAGGCGACCCTGGAAGAATCAGTAACGCAAGGTAGCCAGGCCGACTCTGGCGCGAGCGCGAAGACCGCTCGTGAAGCCGAGGAAACCCTGGCCCGTATCGAGGCCGAACGGCGCATCCTTCAGGAGTACGAGACCGCGCTCGCGCAGCACACCCGCGACGCTGGCACTGGGGGCCAAGAGTCCGAGACAGGGCGAGCACGGATAGTGACGCTGGAGTGTATTCTTCGTTATCTCGCCACCGGATACCGAAACCGCGACGGATACCGCGAAGCGTGGGGCGTTGGTGACTGAGGCGTAGCGTGGCGGTGGGGCGGCTATGCGCGGTCGTGCCCGGTCACCTGGTACCCCCACCGATGGCACGCCACCAGCGAGCTGCGTGCCGCGGGAACCGATCACTCGCCCGATCAGCGGTGTAGGTGTGGCCCAGGGCAGGCCCTGCCTGGCAGTCTCAAGTGCGCCATAGCGGACTAATAGGTACTCACTAGGCATGAAGGGCGAGACAGGGGCACCCCCAACCGGTGGCCATGGGCCTGACCGGCCTACCCACCGGCACCGGCGACAGCCCAACCACACCCGCCAACGAGCCCCGTCTCCGCGCCCCCCGGTTCTGAAATACCGTCTCGCGTTCTCATACTCAGGGTGGCTGTGGGTAGCGGATGCGCGAACGGAAACGACTGGTGGGAGATGATGTTATGCCGTCCGTGCGTGAGTTCATGACGCCCGACCCCGTGTGCATCGGCACCGAGGAAACCTTGCAGAAGGCCGCGGAGACGATGCGGAGCAACGGTGTCGGTGCGCTCCCGATCTGCGGTAAGGACGGGAAGCTGAAGGGTATGCTCACCGACCGTGACATAGTGGTGCGCGGTGTGGGCGACGGCAAGCCCCTCGACACAGTCACCGGCCAGCTGACCCAGGCCGAAGCGGTAACCATCGGCGCTGACGACCCGGTCGAAGATCTCCTCAGCACCATGGTCCAGCACGGGGTGAAGCGGCTCCCGGTGATCGATGGTGAACGCCTGGTGGGAATTGTCGCGATGGCTGATGCCGCACGGGCCCTGCCCAACCCGACCGCCGGTGAACTCGTCGACGCCCTCGGCGTGGAGTGACGATCGGGCCGCCGTGGTGCTGAGGCCGAACGCAGGCAAGGGACCTTCGCGGCCCGGGTAAGCGGTGGGGGCACGCGGTCCCGCGGTCGTTGGGGGCGCTGTGACCGGGCGTCCGCAGCTACCGTGCCGGCGACCGCGTCCCCCGGCGTCCGCGTAGCGGACCTGTTCGCGCAGCCACCGGACGGAAACTTGATCGGGTTGCGCTCGTTTGTACTTCCAAACCGGGTTCCGCAGGGCCTCAGAACCGGTTCCCGGTCGCGTGCGACCTGGTTGGCCGAACGCCGCGTCCCGAAGACGTGTGTGACTGCTTCCTCGCGGAATTCCGGGGAGTAGTTGATTACCCTGGCCAGTATCCCCTCGTTTCCTGGCAAGCTCGTCTTACTGAGTAGATGTCCGGGAACCTCGGGGCGCCTCACGCCGCGAATATCGCACGGTTCCTGATAGCCCTGGGGTGCGCCTGGAAGTACAACGTAGCCAGGCCCCCGGTCTCTGCCAGCTATACCGCACTGCGATTCGACGCGTTGCGGGAACGGCGCACAGCCGGCGTTAATTGATGTTGGTTCAGCTCAGTACGGCCATTATTGGTATCGTATTCCTCATTATCGGAATCATCCTCGTTATCGCCGGTGTCTTCGCTCTGCTGGTCGGCGAATGCTTTGGGGAATCGTACTGATCGTTGCCGGGATGGCCCTGACGCCCGGAGTGTTCCCCGGGCTATGACGCGCAGCGCGGCCCAGACGAATTGCGGCTCCTCGTCCGTGAGGGGGGAGCGCTGATCTCTCGCGCCCGGTGCGTGTTTACCGCGGCCCGGTTGAGAGCGCGCCGTTCCTGAACGGGCGGATTGCGCTGCCGCGAGTCGTCCGGAACCGCGTGAAACGCTTCAATCCCACCCGGGATGGCCTTCGTGTCTTTTGGAGCGTGTGCTGTATTGGACCCGCGTATGCCCGAATAAGCACAGGTGCGGTCTATCCGGGATCGGCGCGCGAGGAAGCGATGAGCGCGGCGGCGGTGTCCTTGGCCAGCTGGATCGCGTTGTCGGGAATGCCCGTACCGTCCGCCACGAACGCGGCCTCCTGGAGTAGGAAGAGCTGCCGGCCCAGCGTCTCGGGCCCGGGGTGGCCCGCTTGTGCGACGAGGCCGGTCAGGTACTCGATCATCCACCGCTTCTGGTCGTGGATGGCGGTGCGGGCGGGGCCGGAGTCCTCCGGTAACTCGGCGAGTGCGTTGATGAACGCGCAGCCGCGCGCGTTCTTCGTCTGCTGCCAGTAGGCGATCCCGTCGAAGACCGCCAGTAGTTTGTCCGCTGGCGTGTCGGCGTTCCGGTCGACGAAGTCGACCAGCCACGCGCGCCAGTTCCCGTCGCGGCGGCGCAGATACGTGGCGATCAGTTCGTCCTTGGACCCGAAGCAGTCGTAGAGCGTCTTCTTCGTCACTCCCGCGGCCTGCGCGATGCTCTCCACTCCGACCGCGTGTAGGCCCTCGCGGTAGAACAGCTCCGAGGCGGCGTCCAGCACGCGCCGGCCCGCGGGGGTCAGCCGCGGCTGGTAGGTGGACTCCGCGCTCTGGTTCATATACACCCCTTGGTCATCCGGTAAGCAGAAGTATACCAACCGGTCAGTTGACTTCTGGCGCCCTCTTGAGTAACTATACCGGTGGGTATAAATATTCCTTGTCGGGAAGGACTGCCATGCGTGCCTATGTACTCACCGGATTCGGCGGTCCAGAGAAGCTGGAGTACCGCAGCGAAGTGCCCGACCCCGTACCCGGCCCGGGCGAGGTGCGAATCAGCGTCGCCGCGGCGGCGCTGAACAACACCGACATCTGGACCCGGGAGGGTGCCTACGGGGCCGAGACCGACGGGCAGGCGCAGACGGGCTGGCGCAGGGAGCCGCTGAAGTTCCCGCGCATCCAGGGTGCCGACGTCGTCGGGCGGGTCGACCGGGTCGGCCCGGGGGTCGCGGAATCCCGGGTCGGGCAGCGCGTGATCGTGGACCCCATGCTGTACTCGGGCGGCGAGCGCGAGCTGGTGACCACCGACTATCTCGGCAGCGAGCGCGACGGCGGGTTCGCCGAGCTGGCCACCGTTCCAGAGGGCAACGCCCACCCCATCGACTCGCCGCTGGCGGACGCGGAGCTGGCGACGTTCCCCACGGCCTACACGACCGCCCAGCGCATGCTGAACCGGGCCGCGGTGAGCGCTGGCGAGACGTTGCTGGTTACGGGTGCCTCGGGCGGTGTCGGGTCGGCACTGGTCCAGCTCGGCGCGGCGCGTGGTGCCCGCGTCGTCGCGGTGGCCGGGACTGGCAAGGAGGAGCGGGCGCGCACGCTCGGCGCGGTGGCGACCGTGTCCCGCGATTCCCGGGACCTGGCGGGCGATGCGGCGCGGGCCGCCGGCCCGGTCGACGTGGTCGCCGACGTGGTCGGCGGGCCGTTGTTCGCCGCCCTGCTCGCCGCGCTCGGGCCGCTGGGGCGCTACGTGGTGGCGGGCGCCATGGCCGGCCCGACCGTCGAGACGGACCTGCGTACGGTCTACCTCAAGCAGATCCAGCTCATCGGCTCCTCGTTCGGCACCCACCAGGACTTCGCCGACGTCGTCCAGGCGGTGGGCTCCGGTTCCGTCGAGCCGCTACTGGCCGGCACCTACCCGTTGCGGGACCTTCCCCGGGCCCAGGCCGACTTCGTGCGCAAGGACTTCTTCGGCAAGCTCGTGGTGCTTCCGGGCACCGGTAAGGAGAGTGATCCGCGATGACACAGGCACAGTCCCCGCTCGACCGCGACATCGTTGTTGACGGTGTGCGGCTGGCCTACTGCGACCGCGGCGCGGGCGAGCCGGTGGTGCTGCTGCACGGCACCCCCTCGCACTCGGTGATCTGGCGCGACGTGCTGCCGCGGGTCGCGGCGGCCGGACACCGGGTGATCGCCTACGACCTGCTCGGTTACGGCCGCTCCGAACGGCCGGTGGACCGGGACACCTCCGTGACGGCCCAGGCGGAACTCCTGGAGCGGCTGCTGGCGGCCCTGGGGGTCGGCGGCGTCACCCTGGTCGGCCACGACCTGGGCGGGGCGATCGGGCAGATCCTGGCCACCCGCACCCCGGATCGGGTGCGGCGGATGATGCTCGTCGACACGGTCAGTTTCGACTCCTGGCCATCCGCCACCTGGCGACAGATCATCGCCGACCACCTGGGCAACCCCGCCGGCATGACCGCCGACGACTTCGAGGCGCTGCTCGCGGGCCAGCTCGCGATGACCGTCACCGGCGAGGGGGACATGAGCGGAGCGGTGCTCGACGCCTATCTGGCACCACACCGCTCGGCCGTCGGGCGCGTGTCGTTCTTCGAGCACCAGGTGCGGCACTACGACTCCACGCACACCCAGCGGATCGTGCCGCACCTCGGCCAACTGACCATGCCCGTGCGCATTGTGTGGGGCGGCGCGGACTCCTGGCAGCCCGCGTCGTACGCCGAGCGGCTGCACCGCGCCATTCCCGGCAGCACCGCCCCGGTCATCGTGCCCGGCGCCGGCCACTTCCTGCCCGAGGACGCGCCGGACACCGTCGCCGAGCAGATCCTGCGGATGCTCGACGCCCCGGCCGGTCCGGCCCCGTCCTGACCCGGTAGCGGCCACTGGAGGCCGCGAGCGGGCGGAAAACCGCTTGGTGCCGGAACGCGCGCGGGCTAATCTCGGCGCCGGACCGACCGGCGACGGCGCCACCCGCCGGCGGCGGACGTGCTGGGACCGTGCCGACGTTGTCGGCCGCTGTGCCAGCGGCCGGCCGCGGGACCCACGTTCGGCGCGGACCGGTCAGCCCGTCCAGACAGCCCAACGGGGCACGGAGGCCCACCCATGCGTGACGACCGCCGCGAACGCCCACCCGCGCTGCCGCGCAGGGTCACGGGCATCTTCGTGCACCACCTCAAGCAGACGGCCGGTTTTGCCTCGTTCGCCGTGGTGTGGGCCGATGCCGATCCGCTCGCCGATGATGCGGCCGACGCCCTCGAACTGGTCGACGGCCAGCCGCCGGCCGGTGGGCCAGGCGACCGCGGCCCCCTTCCCGCCGAGTTCGTCGCCGCGTTCGGTGCGGGTGTCCGCGAGGCGTTGGAGTTCCACGGCGGCGGCCGGCCGGTCTACGCGGCCCGTATCGTGCTGCGGGACAGCGTCTGGAGCGAGGCCCACGCCGCGGAGAGCGGCTTCCACCAGGCGGGAGGGATCGCAGGGAGGGAGCTCCTCCAATGCGTTGCCGACGGCCGCGAGCCGCGCCCTGTGGGGCACAGCAGCCGGAGGTTCACCGAGGTCCCGCCGATGCCGCGGGCGCGGCCCGCGTCCTGACGGCGAACCCGAGCACGGGTCATGGCCAGAACACGGGAATGGACGCCGGCCGGACACCGGTCACTGGAAGTCGCGGCTGTGCTCGACGGTGGGGGCGGGCAGCGGGTCGAGGCCGGTGGCCACGAGGTTGACGGCGCCGCGGCCGTGCTCCAGTCGGCCGTGGACCAGCAGAGCGGCGCTGCGGAGCCCGCTCGTGCGGTGGCGCCGCCACACGTGGGGCGGACAGATGACGTTGGCCATCCCGGTCTCGTCCTCCAGGCCGAGGAAGACGACCCCATGCGCGGTCTCGGGCCGCTGGCGGTGGGTGACCTGACCGGCGACCGTGATGTGCGCGCCGTCGCGCACCCGGGCCAGGGCCCCGGCGGGCACCACCCCATCCCCGTCGAGCCAGGGGCGCAGGTGGGCGATGGGGTGGGTGCCGGAGGTGCCGGTGGCCCACAGGTCGGCGAGGGTCTCCTCGGCCGGGGGCATGGCGGGCAGCTCCGGCGCGCCGGTGCCGGGGACGATGCCGGGGATCTGGCCGGGGCGGGTGCGGGCCAGCGCGCCCGCGGCCCAGAGCGCCTCGCGGCGGCCGAGACCGAAACAGCCGAAGGCGCCCGCGGTGGCCAGCGCCTCCAGCGCCTTCTCGGGCACCTCGGTGCGCTCGGCGAAGTCGGCCAGGCCGGTGAAGGGGCGCGCGGCGGCGATCCGGGCAGCGGTATCGTCACCGAGGTCGCGCACGCTGCCCAACCCCATCCGGATCGCGGGCTGCGGCGTTTCGGGTGCGTGCGGGTGGCGAGGACGCGGTTCCGCCGACCCTGAGACCGCCTCCGCGGTCTCCGCAGCGGAGGGCCATTCGAGGGTGGCCCGGGTGTCGCTGGCGTTGAGGTCTACCCGGAGCACGCGGACACCGTGCCGCCGGGCGTCGCCCAGCAGGGTTTGCGGGTGGTAGAACCCCATGGGCTGGTTGCGCAGCAACGCGGCGGTGAAGGCGGCGGGGTAGTGGCGCTTAACCCACGCGCTCGTGTAGGCCAGGTGCGCGAAACTGATGGCGTGGGACTCCGGGAACCCGTAGCTGGAGAACGCCACGATCTTGGTGTAGACGTCCTCGGCGAGATCGGGCGGGAGTCCCTTGCGCGCCATCCCTTCCAGCAGCCGGCCGCGGAGCCGCTCCAGGCGCTCGGGGGCGCGTTTGGCGCTCATGGCCTGGCGCAGCTCATCGGACTCGTCGGGGGTGAACCCGGCGCAGTCGATGGACAACTGCATCATCTGCTCCTGGAACAGCGGAACACCCAGGGTGCGCGCCAGGGCGCTCTCCATGGAGGGATGCGGGCAACTGGCGGGCTCGGCTCCGCTGTGGCGACGCAGGTAGGGGTGCACGGCGCCGCCCTGGATGGGGCCCGGGCGGATCAGCGCCACCGCGACCACCAGGTCGTAGAACCTGGTGGGACGCAACCGGGGAAGGGTGGACATCTGGGCGCGGCTCTCGACCTGGAACACCCCGGCGGAGTCGGCGTCGCACAGCATCGCGTAGACCGCCGGGTCCTCGGCGGGGACGCTCGCCAGCTCGTAGCGGACGCCGTGGTACTCGGCGATCAGGTCGAACGCGTCGTGCAGGCACGAGAGCATGCCGAGCCCGAGCAGGTCGAACTTGACCAGGCCGGCCGCGGCGCAGTCGTCCTTGTCCCACTGCAGCACGGTGCGGCCGGGCATGCTGGCCCACTCCACCGGGCACACCTGGCCCACCGGCCGGTCGCAGATGACCGTGCCACCGGAATGGATGCCCAGGTGGCGGGGGAGGCGCAGCATCCGCTGGGCGAGCTCGGCCACCGGGCGGGGCAGGTCCTCGCCGCTCCACTCGCGTGAGTCGGCCTCGCGCGACCAGGCATCCTGCTGGCCGGGGGAGTACCCCAGGGCGCGGGCGGCATCACGCACCGCCATCTTGGGGCGGTAGCTGATGACGTTGGCCACCTGGGCGGCCCGGTCGCGGCCGTAGCGCTGGTAGACGTACTGGATCACATCCTCGCGGCGGCGGTGCTCGATGTCCAGGTCGATGTCGGGCGGCCCGTCGCGCTCCATCGACAGGAACCGCTCGAACAGCAGCCCGTAGTAGAGCGGGTCGGTGCTGGTGACGCCGATCGCGTAGCACACGGCGGAGTTCGCCGCCGAGCCCCGGCCCTGGCACAGGATGCCGTTTTCGCGGCAGAACTCCACGATGTCGTGCACGATCAGGAAGTACCCGGGAAAGCCGCGCTCCGCGATCACGTCGAGCTCGTGGTCGATCTGGGTGTAGGCGGCCCGGGTCGCGGGCCCCGGCTCCCCGTAACGCGTGCGCGCCCCGCGGTGGGCCAGCTCCCGCAGCCAGGTGGCCTCGGTGCGGCCTTCGGGTACCGGCGAGTGCGGCAGTTGCGGGCGGATCAGGGTCAGGTCGAAGGCGCATGCGCGGCCCAGCTCCGCGGTGGCCTCCAGCACACCGGGGAAGCGTTCCAGGCGGGCGGCCATCTCCACCCTCGCCCGCAGGTGCGCGCCGCCGGCGGCGGGCAGCCACGACTCCATCGTGTCCAGGTCGCCGCGCGCCCGGAGCGCCGCGAGCGCCTGGGCGAGCCGCGCGTCGCGTGGCGCGGCGTGGTGGACGTTGTTGGAGGCGACAAGGCCCGCTCCGGTGCGGGCGGCGAGCTCGGCGAGGGCGTCATTGCGCGCGCTGTCCAGCGGCTGGTTGTGGTCGGCGAGCTCGACGTAGACGTTGTCGGCGCCGAAGCGCTCCCGCAGCTCATGCAGCCGGTTCGCCGCGGCCTCGGTGCCCTGCTCCGCCAGAGCCGCGGGCACGGCACCCTTGCGGCAGCCGGTGAGGACGGCCCAGTGCCCGCCGTGCGCCTCGGTCAGGATGTCCAGGTCGTGGGCGGGCCGCCCTTTGGCGCCGCCCGCGAGCTGCGCGTCGCTGATCACCTGGCACAGCCGCCGGTAGCCTTCGGCGTCGCGGGCCAGCACCAGCAGGTGGCTGCCGCCCGGGTCGGGCCGCCCGGTCCGCGGCGCGTCCACGTCCAGACTGAGTTCGGCGCCGAACACGGTCGCCAGCCCGGCGGCTCTCGCCGCCGAGGCGAACCGCACCACGCCGTACATTCCGTCGTGGTCGGTGATCGCCAGGGTCTCCACCCCGAGCCGGGCGGCCTCGTCGACCAGCTCCTCGGGGGCGCTCGCCCCGTCGAGGAAGCTGAACGAGGAGTGGACGTGCAACTCGGCCCACGCGGCGCCCGTGGAGCGCAGCGGGCGCACCGCGGTGAGCTGCCCGGTGGGCTCGGGGGGCCGCTGCGCTACCGTGCCGCTCTTGCCCCAGGAGATGCGTCTTTCCAGCTCGGTCCAGGAGACCGGCGGGTTCCCCCACTCCACGGCTTCCCTCCTTTCTCTCCTGTCCCTCTTACTTGGTCTTTCGTGGTTTCCGGTGGTGTGCGGCGTCGCGCCAGGAGTGCTGACGGTGGGTGGCCGGGGCGGACACTCCTCGGTGCGGTGGGTGGTTGCACAACCGATGAGGGCAGCGAAGGTGGCGGATTGCCCGGCTTGCGGTGGTCGGTGCGGGTGCCCGGTGGTGACGCGTGTAACGAGGGCGGCGCGGGGTTTCGGGGGGTGGCCTGTGTCGGGGCGTGCGTGGGGCCGGACCTCGTAGCGGTACCGCGCGTGCGCCCGCTATGTCCGGATTGCGGGCATGTTGTGCGCCGATCTTGAGGATTCCGTTCCTTTCTGGCGCCACAAAGGAACGAAATCCTCAAGATCGGCGCTGAGGTGTCCTCGCCCCCTGGTCGGACGCGCGACCGAACGCATGCGGAACCGGTGGCACAAGAACAACCACGAAACACGTACTCCTTCTCCTTTCGGGGCGCTCCTTCTGGCTCACGTTGGGCCCCGGCTTGCTCCGGGCGCTGTTCCGGCCTGGTCCCGGGGCGCTCAGTCGTAGACGGCCTCCACGTGCCATTGGCCCGCCTCGACGGCGAGCAGGTAGGCCCGCTGATTGGCGGCCACTTGCAGGCGGGCGCGGCGGCGGCCGCGTTCGGGGTCCCACCACCGTTCGACGGCGGGCCAGGGTCCCGCCCACGCATCCACGTCCACGGGGTCGCCCCCGGCGATGCCGATCCGCGCCGGTGGCGCGGAGATGGCCGCGCGCCCGCTGACTGTGACCGGCTCCCCGTTCGCGTCGAGCACGAGCGCGGGCGGCGGCCGGGACGGCACCACCGTGGGGTCCGGGGCGGGGATGCGCCCGGGCCAGGGGCCCTGCCGCGGCGGATCGGGCGCGACGTCGCCTACGGGGACCCGAACGACGCCCTCCCCGGGTCCGCGGCCCCCGTGGAGTGCTGGGCGGACCAGGGCCTGGTGGCCGAGCAGCCCCTGCACCCGGGCCACGGCACGTTCGAGGCTTCCTGCGACCTCGGCCTGCCCCCACAGCGGTACCTGCCGACCGGTGGCCGGAACCAGGTGGTCCGGGACGAACCGCAGGCCGATCACACCTCCCGTTCCCTCTGCCGCTCCGGTGCCGGGTGCGGCCGCGCCGCCCCCTCTGCCTCCCGGCGGGCCGCCGCTGAGCTGCCACAGCACCCGCTCGGCGAGGGCCAGTTCCGACAGGGCGCCGTCGTGGCGCCACAGCCGGCTCAGTATCCGCCCGTCAGCCCAGGTCACCTCGGCGACGACCCGGACGCTGAGCAGCCCTTTCGCCGCCAGGGCGGAATGCAGCCGTGCCGCGAGCGCCTTGGCCTCGAACACCACCGTCTCGGCCCGGTCGGCGGGCGGGTCGAACTCGGAGCAAACGGAGAGGTCCTCGCGCGGTGGAGCGGGATGGGCCGGACGGGCCTCCAAGCCGGTGGCCAGCCGGTGCGCCGCCCTCCCCTCGTCGCCGAAGCGCTCCGCGACGAGGTCGGCAGGCAACGCGGCGAGCTCTCCCAGGCGGCGCACGCCCAGCCGTTCGAGCAGGCTGGCGAGCGCGGGCCGCTCCAGAGTGCGCACCGGGTAGGGGGCGAGGAAGTCCGAGGTGCGGCCGGGGTGCACCACGACGCCGCCGTCGCGGGCACGGGCGGCCAGGACAGCGGCGAACACCCCGTCGGCGATCCCCGCTCCGCACCAGTAGCCCGCCTGGGCCACCGACGCGACCACCGCCTCTCGCAGCGCGTGCTCCCCGCCGAAATAGCGCACGGGACCGTGGACGGAGAACACGCACACCCCCGGGCGCACCACCTCCACCCACGGCGTGATCCCGGTGACCGCGCGAACGACCGGCTCGAACAGCCGCCCCTCGTGCTCGGTATCGCGTTCCTGGACCAGCAGGTCGGCGCACAGGCGCTGGGCGTCGCGTTTTCGCTGCCCCCGGCGCACCCCCTGCGTACGCGCCGCCCGCGAGCAGGCCACGACCCGGCCCTTGGCCACCACCGCGCTGGGCGTGGCCGCCTCGAACCCGGCGGCGGTAACCGGCCAGTCCGGGCACCACACAGCCAGGGTGCGGGCGGCGGTGCTCATGCCACCCCCGTCCGGCCGGCACGACCCGCTTCGCGCAGCGGCCGCGCCGGGCGTGCCGGTTCGGCCTCCTGCAGCGGGCGGACGGCGCCATCGGGGCCGGGAAGCCACATCGCCGCCTGCCGGCCCTCGCCCGCGCCGCGCCCGCGGGCCACCACCCGGGCCCGGCGTCCCCGCAGGTGCCCGTGCCCCTGGGACAGCCCGTCCCACTCCGACTCAGTGACCGCCAACCGCAGCCACGTTCCCTCCCAGGCCTGGCCGGCGACGACCAGGACGCACCCGTGCCGCCGCGCCAGCGCCGTCAACCGCCGCGCCAGCGCCGGGCTAACCTGGCCGGGGGAGCGGGTCAGCACCAGGCCGACCCCTTCACAGAGCGCCGCGACCGCCTCCGCCCAGTGCCGACCAGGGGAGTCGGCCAACAGCAGGCGCCCGATGTCGGCGCCCATGCCGGCGGCGGCGCGTACCCCGAACTCTGGAATCCCCACCACCGCGGCCCAGCCCTGCTCCTGGCAGACGCCGGCGAGCAGCGCGGTGCCCAGCGACGCCGCTCCGGTGCCCGACACCGACACCAGCGCGCCCGCGGGCAGTTCCGGCACCACCGGACGCAGGGCGGGCAACACCGGGGCGTCCGCCCGCCCGGCCGGTTCGAGGTGACCGCGCACCTCTTCCGCCGCATCCTCCAGCGCCCGCAGGCGCGCGCGCCGCGGTGCGTGCCCCGAACCCGGCACGGTCCCCCTCCACTGCGGTCCACATGACAGCACCTTCATCCACCAGGGGGAAGACCAGCGGATTCGAAACTATGTTCGCATTATCGGGCGACCGCGTCCACCGGAGCAACACGCGTCTCCCCAGGCGGCAGGAGGGACATAGGCAACGGGAACGGCCCAGCGGCGGGGATTGCGGCGCGCCCGGTCCGAGCGGAACCCGGCCGGAGTGTGATTGTTTTTACCCGGTCAGGCCGGCCGGGAGAGACGGCGTCGGTAGGGCCTTCGAGGGGGACGGCCCTGTCCCGGCTCCTAACCCTGGAGGGACGCGCCTCGTCCGGCCTCGGAACCGGAGCCGGCGATTCGCACCAGCTCCTGGTGCTGCTCCTCGGTGAGTTCGAGGCCGAAGGTGTCGCGGAGCACGCCCGGAAGCTCTCCGGGGTCCAGTTCACGTGTCTCGCGCTGTTCACCGGGACGCGTCACGGAGAACTCCAGGCCGTTGATCCCGTACCGGACGCGGGGGCCGTTGCGTTGCGCGATGAGCCCTCGCGAGAAAGGCGACCGGGGGTGGTACGCCGCGATGTAGTTGTCGTCCTCGTAGTCGACGCGGTAGGCGGGGGCGAGGGTGAACTTGTACACGTTCTCCCACCCGTCCGCGGCCAGATGGCGCAGCAGCCACATCCCGTCGGCGGTGCGGTCCATCCGGTAGGTCCAGCCCCCGCTCGTCACCTCGGTGCCTTCGGTGAGCTCGACCGGCTCCAGCGGCCCCACCCCGCCGACGCCGACATCCACCAGCCACGACCTGCCGGCCACGTCGACGCGCAGCACCGCGTGCCCGTCGGCGCGCATGGTGTCCGCGTCCGCGCCCATGAGGATCCGGGCGCGCAGCCCGGTCACGCGGAACCCGAGGCGGTCCAGCACCGTGCCGAACAGGATGTTCTGTTCGTAGCAGTAGCCACCCCGGCTGCCGTGGACGAGCCTCTCCTGCAGGCTGGCCAGGTCGAGCGCGGGCAACCCTTCGAGCTGGACGGTCGCGTTCGCGAACGGGATGGCGGCGGCGTGCGCCCACTGCAGGGCCCGCAGTGTCTCCAGGGTGGGGTCGAGCGGGCCGTCGTAGCCGATCCGGCGCAGGTAGGCGTCCAGATCCAGCGGTGCCGGCTCCCACCCGTGTCCCGTGTCGCGGCCCGGGCCGCCGTCGCTGCGGGCGCTTTCCCCGGGCTCGTCGCTGGGTGCCGGGTCGCTGCCCGTCGGAGTCACCAGCTCCTCGACGAGGCCGGTGAAGCCGTCCCCGCCGTTGCCCTCGGCCACCCTCCGGTCGAGAAGCTCCTTGACGGGGAGCAGCCGCCGGGCGTCGACGCCGTAGTCCCGCGACGTCTCGACGAGGTGGCCGACCACCGTGCGGTGCTTGCTGAGCGGTGCGGTCCCCTCCGGATAGACGCGTTCGCGCACCTCCTGCGCCGTATCGGCGGCGGAGTCGGCGACCGCGGTGAGCATGCCCGCCGCGTGCGTGGTCAGCACGCTGGTGTCGGCGCCCGCCGCCGCCATCAGCGCCAGCGCGTGCAGATAACCGGCCGACGCCTCGTACCAGACGCCGAGCAGGGCGAGGTCGTTCAGGGACGCGAGCCCGGCGCCGGAGCCGACGTGGGTGACCGTGCCCAGCGCCCGAAGCGTGTCCGCGTGGGTGTCGAACACCTCCCGCGGGCCGCTGACGAGCAGCAGGGCCTCAGCTGTCCCGACGGCCCCGGCGCCGGCCTGGACCGCCCCGTCCAGGAAGCTGGCGCCGCGCTCGGCGGTCCAGGTGGCGGCCTCGCTCGCCTGCGCCGGGGTCGTGGTGGTCAGGTTGATCAGCACCCTCCCGGACAGGGAGTCGCCGATCCGGTGGTGGATGCCGCGGACCGCGTCATGGTTGGTGACGCAGACGACCACGACGGGGGAGCTGGCCGCGGCCTGGGCGGCGGTGTCCGCCCGGGTGGCTCCCCGGGCGACGAGATCGTCATCCTTGCCGGCGGTCCGGTTCCAGACGGTGGTGGGGTGGCCGCTGTCGAGCAGCGCCCGGGCCAGTGCCGCGCCCATCGGGCCGAGCCCGAGCACCGCGACCGGTGTGTTCGCGCCATGCGGCGGGAGTGCGGGTTCCATGGTGATTCCTCTCCTCAGGCGGTGTAGGGGTGGGCGGTACGGGCCTCGCGCAGGGCGCGGCCCCACCAGGCGAGCCCGTCGAGAGTCAGCTTGGCGGCGCCGTCGATGCCGGCCTCGGTGGGCCGGCCGTGCTCGTCGACGCGTCCGAGGTCGATGCTCACCCCGTCGCGGGTGGTCATGGCGTGTACCTCGACGAACACCTGCCGCAACTGCTCGACCGACCGGAGGCCCTGGCTCCGGCCCGCGTAGGAGACGAAGGCGACCGGTTTGGCGCTCCACTCGTCGTAGAACCAGTCGATCGCGTTCTTCAGCGACGCCGGGTACCCGTGGTTGTACTCCGGCGTGACGATGACGAACGCGTCGGCTGCGGCCAGCCGGCGGCCCAGGCTGGCCACGGGCTCGGGAACGGTGTCGGAATCGGGCAGCACGACCGGCAGGGGTTCCTCGGCGAGGTCGACGAGGTCCAGCTCGTAGTCGTCGCGCCGCCGGATCTGGTCGGCGAACCATTCGGCGATCGCCGCGCCGGCCCGCCCTTCGCGGGTGCTGCCGATGATGACGGCGACGCGAAGGGGAGCGCCGTCATTGGCTGTGTTGCGGGCTGTGGACATCGTGCGCCTCCTCGGTTGCCGCGTGCTTGCACCCGAGGGGCGCGAGTTCTGGTCTGGCGTCGCGAGATCGGCGCGGCGGGACCCGGGACCGTCCCACCGGTTGCCTGTTCGCCCGCGTTCGCGCGGCCCACTCAGCTCGGGAGCGCTCTCCGCCCCGGCGCCGCCGGGCGAAGCACACACGCACCGACGCCGGACCAGGCCGCCAGGCGGGAGCGGCATCGGTCACCGGGCGTCCCGCACTGGGGCGGGCGGGCGTTGCCGGTGTCAAAGCTCCCAGGCCACCTCGCGGCCCGGCTGGTAGCGGCAGGTGATGCCGGTGGACACCGACGCCCTGAGGTGCTCGGCGAGTTCCGGGTGGCGCTCGTCGAGCCGGCGCAGGGTGTCGCGGATGCGCGCGGACACGGTCTTGCGGGCCCGCTCGGCGGCGTCGCCGAGCCGCCGGGGCCGGCCCGCGAGGCCGGCGGCGTTGCGCAGCTCAGCAAGCAGCGCCTCGCGCTCGTGGTCGAGCTCGGCGGCGCGGTCGTCGTCGAGCCGCGTGGCGGCGCGTTCGATCTCCTCGTCGAGCTGGGTGAGCCGGCGCTGGTAGGTCGCCTTGGCCTGCTCGTCGAGCACCGGGTCACCGCCGAACCGCTGCGAGACGCGCACCACCTCACCGCCCTCAGGGCTGAGCAGGTCCGCCGCGGGTACCTCCGTGCCCGGTTTTCCGAGCAGGACATGCAGGTCACGCAACCCTTTGGCGTCGGGCATGGGAACGGTCCGGCCGGCGAAGGACAGGGTCCACACCCGGCCGTCGAAGTGGAACTCGTTGCCCGAACGCGGCTCCAGCGGCTCGCTCGCCCGTTCTGTGGTCGGACGGCCGCGTGCTGCCGAGCCGCCTCCGGCCCCGCCCGCCGGCGGGGCCGTGCCGCGCATCTGGCGGGCGCGTTCGGCCGCGTGCCCCATGCCGATCTCGGCCGCCTCGCGTTCCACCTCGTCCAGCAGGTCCGCGGCGGCACTGGTGTCGCCGGACGCTCCGCGGGCGAGCAACGCCCGTGCGAGGTGGCGGCGAGCCTCGATGGACCAAGGGCGCGCCCCCAACTGGTCGGCGGAGCGCCAGGCCGCTGTGAACCCGTCGACGGCGGCGTCCCAGCGCTGCTGGGCCGCGTCGACCATGGCCAGCCAGTGGGCATAGGGGCCGTAGATCGCGCCTCCGCCGGCCACGACCGCCCACAGGTCCGCGAGCGGTGCCAGCGCCGTGCGCGCCTCCTCGCAGAGCCGGGGGTCGCCCGTCGCGGCGGCGACCTGCGCGTGCGCCCGCAGGAAGATCGGCTTGAACGCCCCCGGGAACGCGTCCGCGGCAGTCATGATCTCGGTGGTGAGCCGGGGAGAGAGCGGGCCGTCGCCTTTCTCGACAGCCGTGATGGCCTCGGGTACCGCGGCGAACGTGCTGCTGCCGTCGCCGGGGTACTCGGCGAGCCACCGGCCCGCCTCCTCGGGTCCCTCCCGCGTCAGCGCGAGAGCCCAACGCTGCTCCCACCACAGGCGGACCCGGTCGGGCTCGTCCAGCCGTGCACCCAGCGCGAACGCCTCGTCGACCGTCGCGTGGGCCGCGTCGAGGTCACCGGTGAGTGTGGCGATCGCCGCCTGGCGTGACAGGGACAGGTACCGGAAGCGCGGCAGGCGGGACCGTTCCGCCAGAGCGACGAAGGAGGAGTACTCGTCGAGGCCGCGCGGGTCGCCCAACTCGACGAGGCCGACCATGCGCAACAGGGACGCCTGCAGCTCAAGCTCGGTGTCGTGGCTGCGGCGCGCAACGACGGTCATCTCGTCGGCGAGCGTCACTCGCTCCGGTGCGCTGCCGGGCTCCCAGATCGCGTCGTGCCGGGCGAGGAGGCTGAAGCCCAACGCCTCGTCGTCACCGCACCCGCGTGCGAGCGTGACGGCGCGGGCGCTGAGGTCCCGGGACCGGTCGTCCCCCGGTACCAGGTGCGACCGGGCGCGGCCCGCCGCGGCGAGCGTGCGCACCGTGAGCGGGTCGTCGGGCGCCGCCCCGTGCTCGATGAGCCCCGCGTGCGCCCGGTCCAGGAGATCGATCTCGCGACGGCCTTCGTTGTCGGGGTCGGGGACGCCGAGCGCGTGCAGCCCGAGCGCAGCGCGCGCCAGCAGCCGCGGGTCGTCCAGGTCGTCGCTGGAGGCGACCACGTCCTCGAAGGTCGCCCGCGCCTCAGCGAGGAGGCCGGCGGAGTGCTGGAAGGAACCGAGGTCGAGCGCGATGTTGGACCGCCGCTCTGTCCGCTCGTCGCCGACCAGTTCGAGGGCTCGGCCGAAGTGCCCGGCCACCTCCTCGACCGCCAGCCGGCAGCACGCGTTGCGCGCGGCGGCGAGGACGAGGTCGAGCGCATAGGAGGAGTCCACATCGGGCACCGCGAGGTAGGCGTGGTGCGCGAGGGTGCCCGGGTCGGCGCGCGCGGCCTGTCGGAGGCCGCGCACTACGGCGGCGTGCCGCGCGCGCAGCGCGGCCTCGTCCAGGCGCGTCGTGAGCACGTCGCGCACCAGGTCGTGGACGAACCCGAACCGCCCATCCGCCAGCCGGGTAACGAGCCGGGCGGCGACCGCGCGCTTCAGCAGCGAGTCGAGCTCGGGGCCGCGCACGCCGGATGCCGCCGCGACCACCCCCCGCTCGAACTCGCGGCCGGCGACAGCCGCGGTGGTCAGCAGCTCCACCACGTTGGTCGGGAGATACGAAAGCCGGGTCTCCAGGGTCGCGCGGATTCCCGGTGTGACCGCGTCGATGGGGCTGCCGACCTGCCACAACCGGGCGGTCTGTTCCACGAAGAACGGGTTCCCGCCGGTCCGGCGCCGCACCTGGGCGGCGAGGTCCTCGTCGGGCTCGCGGCCGGCCGTACACGCCATCAGCTCTTTGACCTCGCCGGTGTCGAGCCCGGCCAGCGGGACCTCGGTGGCCCTGGTGGTGAGGGCCCCTATGAGGGCCCCCAGGGGGTGGTCGGGCTCGTCGACCTCCACGTCGCGGTAGGTGCCCACCACCAGCACCTGCTCGAACCAGGTGTGCTGGGTGAGGAACGCGAGCAGTCTGATCGACGCGGCGTCGGCCCAGTGCAGGTCGTCGAGCACCACGACGACCGGGCGGCTGCGCGAGGCGGTCACCAGCAGCGTGGTCACGGCGTCGTGCAGCCGGAAGGTGGCGTCGTCGGTGATCTCGGGGCTGGCGGGGTGGCGCCCCTCCCCGAGGAGGAACGACAGGGCTTCGCCCGCCGACGCGCTGGCCGTCGCCCACTCCTCGGCTGTCGCGGTGCGTTCGAGGTTCCGGATCACCTGCATCCACGGCCAGTAACCGGGAACGCTGTCGCGGTCCCACGCTGTGCCGCTGACGACCAGCGCCTCGCGGTTCCTGGCCTCGTCGGCGACGCTGGCGACAAGGGTGGTCTTGCCGATGCCCGCCTCACCGGTGACGAGCACCAGGCCACCGTGGCTGGTGAGCGTCCGGTTGACCTCGGCCCGCAACACCGCAGCGGCGTGGTCGCGGCCGATCAGCGTTGGTGCTGTCACTGCGCGGCTGTCCCTCGGTCGGTGGGCGTATCCGGTGACGTGGGTCACGCGGTGTCCGGCATGGTCCCGCGCCGTCCCGGATTGCCACCACGCTACTGGATGGGGGCCGGCTCTTCGCGGATCCCGCGGGACCTGGGTCGGTGAAGTGGGTACGTGGTACGGCGTCCAACGGAGGCGGCGACGATGGCTGGCCGGCGGGGTCGGCGGTGAGCGCGACTGGTGCCCGGTGGTGGCGCGCCCGACGGGCAGCGAGGGCGCCGGATGGGTCGGGGGTGCTGCCTGGTCCCGCACCGCGCCATTGCGCACCGAAGGTGACCGTATGGACACGTTCGGCGCCGAGAATGACTCTGCGGACACTCTCGATGCGCCCTGCCGCCCAACGGACGCACCGGCAAGCGCCACACCCGGCCATCGGCGTCTTCGCCGTCCCGTTGGCCGCGGCACCACCGGGCACCAGGACCGATCTTCACGGGCCGGCCCATCCGGCGCCTTCGCCGCCCCCGTTACGTGCCCCACCACCGGGCACCGGTAGCGGTTACTGGGGGCTGGCCACCCGCTGCCTTCGCCGCCCTCGTCGGAGGCCCAACCACCCGCTCACATCACCGATCTAGCGATGCGAGACGCGGACGCGCGCCTCAAGGGTGACCAACACCGTCACCGGAGGTGCTGCTATGACTGATCCTGTTCACGCGGACGCGGAGGAGCCCGCGTCCCCCCAACGGGCCGGATGGCGGGAGTGGCTGGGGCTGGCGGTCCTCACGCTGCCGGTGCTGGTGCTGGCCACCGACCTGACCGTGCTCTTCCTCGCGATGCCGTCGATCGCGGCGGACCTGCGGCCCGGCACATCCCAGATGCTGTGGGTACTGCACGTCTACGGGTTCCTGGTCGGCGGGTTCCTGATCACCATGGGGAGGTTGAGCGACCGGCTCGGCCGGCGGCGGGTGCTGCTGACCGGAGCGGCCGTGTTCACCGTCCTGGCGGTGGTGGCGGCCTACTCCACCAGCGCCGGGATGCTCATCGCGGTCCGCGCGCTGCTGGGTGTCGCCGGGGCGAGCCTGATGCCGGCGGCCTTCTCCCTGCTGCGCACCATGTTTCACGACGATGGACAGCGCCGGGTGGCCGTCTCCATCCAGATGGGCGCGTTCATCACGGGCGGCGCGATCGGCCCGGTGATGGGTGGGGCGCTGCTGGAGTTCTTCTGGTGGGGTTCGGCGTTCCTGGTGAACGTTCCCGCCCTGGTGCTCCTGCTGGCCGTCGGACCGCTGCTGCTGCCCGAGTACCGGGCCCCGGGAGCCGGCCGCCTGGACCCGGTCAGTGTGGGCCTGTCGCTGGTGGCCATGCTGGGGCTGGTCTACGGCCTCCAGGAGATCGCCACACAGGGATTCCGGGTGCCGTACCTGGCGGTGACCATGGTGGCGGCGGTGGTCGCGGTCGTGTTCGTGCGGCGCCAGTTGCGACTGCCCGACCCGCTGCTTGACCTGGGTCTCTTCGCCAACCGGGGTTTCAGTGCCTCGCTCGGCGTCATCCTGCTCATGATCCTCGCCCTCGGCGGGTCGTTCTACCTCCTCACCCAGTACCTGCAGTGGGTGGTGGGCCTGTCCCCGCTCCATGCGGGGCTGTGGACGGTGCCGTTCGCTGTCGTCAACCTCGTCGGGGCCGTACTCGCGCCCACCCTGGTGCGATGGACCCGGCACGCCTACGCGATGGGTGCCGGCCTGGCCGTCGGTAGCGCTGGCCTCGCGTTCGCCGCGACCGTGGGGGCGAGCAGCGGCCCGGCGGTCCTGATGACCGGCCTCTGTGTCGCCGCACTCGGCCAGGGCGTTGCGGTGACGCTGGGCAGTGACCTGATCATCGCAAGCGCGCCGATGCGGCGCGTGGGGTCGGCCGCGGCGATGCAGGAGGTCAGCGGCGAACTCGGCCAGGCGCTCGGAACGGCGTTCGTCGGCAGTCTCGGCATGGCCGTCTACCGCTGGACGGTGGCCGACACGATCCCCGCGAGTGCCCCCGAGAGCGCCGCGGAAGCCAGCCGGGAGAGCGTCTCCGGCGCGCTCGCGGCGGCCGACCGGGTTCCGGGTGCCGTGGGCGCCGACCTGCTCGCCGCGGCCCGTGAGGCGTTCACGCAAGGGCTGGTGGTGGCCCTCGGGGTCTCCTCGGCCGTCTTCGCCGTGGCGGCGGTGGTCGCCTTCGCCTTCCTGCGGCGAGCCACGGCCGTCGCCGCGGACGAAGACGCGGAGGCCGGCGCTGACGCGCCAAACGCCGCCTGACCGCCGGTGTCCGGCTCCGGGAGTGGTAGGCGCCGGGGCCGGACACCCGCGGTTGGCCGGGTTCGCCGTCCCCGGGCACGGGGCATCGCCGGTGAGCCGCGGTGTTGTTGGCGGCGGGTTACGGCGCGGCGCTCCGCCGCCCGGCGCCGGACGCCCGCCGGCCCGACCTTGTGCGCCCCCGCGCCGCACGGAGCAGGTCCGGGCGCACGGCGCGGATGGCCTGCATGACCTGCGATGCCCTGTGGTGCCCCGGGCAGAGCCGGACCCGGTCCCGACGCGGGCGCCAGGGGAGCGCGAACCGGGGTTCGCGGGGGTGGATCCGCACCCACGACGGCGCCCGGGTGATGGCGTCCGGATCGTGCGGGACCAGGTCCACGACACTGTCCGGCGACAGGTCGCGGGTGCGGAAGAGGCTGTCGAGGGTCATGGCCCTCCCCGGACGCACCTCGTGAAGCTGGGACCAGGGAATGTGCGTCGTCCGTCCGGCGAACCACAGCAGCGGTTCCTGGACGAGGGTGAGGCCCTCGTCCCCGATCGCCACACCCTGGTGGGCGAACAGCCGCGGCATCGCGACGCAGACCAGCCACACCCCCAGGAGGACGGTGCAGGCCACCACCCCGACCGACTCCCACAGCACGCTGACCGCCATCGGATCGGCGCCACCGCGCGCCGTTGACATCTCGGCGCTCACGAGGACGGCACTGCTCACACAGAGCGTCAGCATGCCCATCGACCAGCCGAAGATGCGCCGCCCCCGGACGTTCACCCAGTGCGCGCCGGCCTGCCCGGCTGGAGTGGCCGAACCGGCGGGCGCGGAGGCGGCGGGGGAGCCGGGCCGGGCGGGCGCCGGATGTTCGAACAGGTCGGGCCGGACGTGGCGCAGCATCGACTCGACGGTGTTATGGGCGGCGGTATCTGTGAGGTCGAGCACCACCCTGGGCTGGGACGCGGCCCGCCCCCACAACTCCTCTCCCGGGAGCACCAGCCGGGCCCAGCGGGGCATACGCAGGTCGCGCTCCACCCGGGACAGGAAGATCTCCAGGACCGGGCTCTCCCGGACCGGGTGCTCGCCCGGCACAATGCGGCGGATATCGCGCCATGGGATGTCCGCGCTGCGGCCGCGGTGCCACCACATCGGGCGCTGCGCGATGCGGAGGTGCTCCTCGGTGCGGTCGAGCCCCTGCCGCGTCCAGAACCGCGGCGCCAGCGCCACCATGAGCAGCAGGCCGCACAGTGCCGCGGCGGTCATGGGCAGGACCACCGGCGCCGGTAGCCCTTCGCCGCCCCTGAGGCGCTGCACGAGATCGATGACCGGCATGACAAGAGGCCCGCCCACCGCGAGGACGCAGTAGGCGCCCCACTGGGTGAGGCGCGTGGTCCGCAAGGGGAGCCAGTCTCGCGGTTCGGGGTGTGACCCGGCCCCAGTGCGGGGCGTCGGACCGGGCCGATCCGGTGCGGGGCGAGCCTCGTTGGCCAGGCGCAGGAACGCGTCGTGGTCGTCCCAGGGGAGGGTGAGGAACAGGCGCGGCACCGAGCTCTTCGTCCCACCGCTGGGCGGGGCGGCGTGCGCCCGCACCAGGATCGCCCAGTGCGGGACTCTCGCCTGTGGCGGGATGGCGCTCAGGCGCAGGACGACATTGGGAGTACGGGGGACGCGGCGGGAGCGGTGCGTCCCAGTCGAGGTGGCGGACTGTACGTCCGGCCACGGCAGGCGCAGCCGGCGGCCGGCGAACCACCACTTGGCGTCCTGGACCAGAGTCAGCGCGGACGCGTCGGCGGCGACACCCTGGCGGGTGAGGAGCCGCGGCACCAGCACGCCCAGCATGCCCAGCACGGTGGCCGTCGCCAGGGTGAAGATGACCGCGAGGCCGAGGAGTACCGACAGCACCGTCGTACCGCCCGCGGATCGGACGGTGAGGAGGAGAGCGGCGAGTACACCGATGCTGAGCGCGTGCACGCCGATGGCGTACGCCAGCGACAGGGGAAGGGTGCGGCGCTGCCCCGGCGCCAGGTCAAGCCATTCTGCGTTCGGGTCGCGGGGGAGGGGAGAGGGAGCAGCGGCGTTCGCCATCAGATCCTCCTGAGGGGACCACCGGCTTGCGCCGGCGGGGGAATCAGGGTGCCCGCGTAGTGGGGCGGGGAAAGCCGGATTGCCGCTGGGCGATACGGCGTTCGCCCCAGCCCGCGTCTGGCATACCTGTGACATTGGTACCAGGGCCGGGCTGGTCCTTCCCGCCGCCTGAACGACGAGGGGAGAATCCCGCGGTGTCAGTCGCGGGAGGAGCCACAGCGGGTATCCAACCAGACCCGCCACCCGGGCGGTACCGCCCGGCGCCCACCACCGGAGGTGACCGGGTCGGCGCCCGGCACCCATGGGTGCGCGTCGCTGGCCGATAGCGCGTACGCGCCCGGCCTGGCCGGGCGGTGGGGTATCAGCCCCGTTCCCTGGCGCGCCTACGCCGCCACCGCGGGAACAGCACGCCCGCGGCGATAAGCAGCACACCCGCCAGCGTGCCGACCGCCACCAGGAACGGCCCGCCCGCGATCCCGAGGATGTACACGGGCGGGTCGTACTGCTCGACCCGCTGGTACTCGGTGTCCTCGGCGGCCGGTTCGAAGACGAAGTCCGACGTGATGGCCGCCGGGTCGGCGATGTCGTGGTCCATGGTGGTCAGGAACATCGGCTCGGCGCCGATGAGGTCGGCGAGCTCGTCGGAGACGGTGTCGGAGTCGGGATCGAGCCATCCCGCGTAGGCGAGCTCACCGGGCACCTGATCGGCGTCGTTGTCGGTCCGCTCCATGCGGTGGTCGGCGAGCAGGTACAACCGGACATCCTGGGCGGTCTCGGCCTGCTGGGAGAGCCGCATGGGGTACACCAGCTCGTCGGACTCGAAGGTCACGCTCAGTGGGTCGAGCCCGCCGCTCAGCTCCTCGCCGTCGGCGGTGCCGAGTTTGACCGCGGCGTAGTACCAGCCTTCCTCGACGTAGGTGTCCAGCGCGTCCGCCAGGTCGGAACTGACCTCGTAGTCGTTCCCGTCCAGCCAGGTGCGCAGCGCGTCGGGGTCGTCGGCGGAGAGGGTGGTCACGTCGAAGGGGCCGACCTCGGATTCGCCGAGCACCTCCACGTCGCTGGAGCCGTCCTGGCCGCCCGCCTCGCCCCGGAGATCCGGGGCGAGAAGGTGGCCGGGCCACCAGTCGTCGTGGTACTCCCCATCGGGCCGCGACATGGCGGACAGCTCGCCGAACAGTTCGCGGTCGCCCAGTTCCACATCCGCCGGAGCCGGAGTGGGCAGCAGCAGCGCGGCCTCCTCCTCGAAGGTCTCGACGTCCAGGCCCATGAGGATGCGCTGGGTCGTACCGTCCCAGCGCACCAGCGAGGACTCCCGCGACACCGAGATGTCGTCGTCAGCGACCATCGCGCCGCACGCGCAGGCCAACGCCGGGTTCACCCAGCTTCCGGCGGGGAGGAGGGCGAGCAGGGCCGCCGCGGTACCGAATGTCCTGCTTCGCCAACCGGGCATCTTCGCTCCTTACCGGGCGGGTTCCGGTCCTGGGACACCCGGTGGGCCCCGCCGAGCGGAGGGGCCCACGGTGGCTCGGTGCCGGTGTCACCTGGTTCGTCAGGTCAGCGGACGATGACCGGGGCGCCCTGGTCGAGTGCGCCGTTCTCCCACAGCCAGTCCATGGCCTCGATGCTCACCCGGGCACACCCGTGCGAGGCGGGGGTGGGCGGCACGGATTCGTAGCCGTGGATGGCGATACCACCGTTGAAGTACTTGGGTCGGTACAGCGAGCCCAGCGGGGCGTGGTCCCAGCCGTCCACCTCGCGGAACACCGAGAACTCGCCTTCGGGGGTCGTGGCGACACGCTCCTCACCCTGGGACACGTAGGTTTCGCCCGAGCCGGTGGAGGTGGCGAACACCTGCTCGACCTCGCCGCCGGAGACCACGAGCAGGAGCTGGCGTTCCAGGTCGATCTCGACCGCGTTGTCGTAGGAGGTGGTGGCCTCGGGACGCACCTCGTCGTCGAGGGCCTCGCGCGTGTCGGGGCCGACCACGCCGTCGCGAGCGATCCCGGCGGCCTTCTGCAGCGCGAGGACGGCCTGCGTTGTGAGGCCGTCGAACTCGCCGTCGGCGCCGCCGTGCCAGTAGTCCAGCTCCGCGAGGCGCTCCTGGAGTTCCGTGACCTCCGTACCGGAGTCGCCCTCGCGCAGGAGGTCGGAGTTGGCGGTGGTCGGAGCGGCGTTACCGGAGAGCGTGTGCGCCGTCGCGGGGGGAGCGGCCGAGGCGGCCGCGGGGTGTGCCGCGATGCCGAGCCCGACCGTGACCGCCGCGGCAAGCGCCGCTGTGTGTGCTGTGCGTCGACCGAAGCGTTGTTTTTGGGGGGTAGGCATGTACCGCAATTTACCGTTCGCCGCCCGGAGTGTGGGGGCCGAATACCAGTATTCGACGGGGCTCGCGGGCCGCGCTCGGCCGTGTCCCGACCCTCACCGGCAGAAAAGGGTGACCAGTGGCCGGAGATCCGCTCACTCGGCCCGCAGGAACTCCGCGAGCCGCTCCCAGGGCCAAGTGTTGATGACTTCGTCGGCGCGGAGCCAACCGCGTTGCGCGGTGCCGACGCCGTAGCGCATGAAGTCCAGGTGTGTGGTGGCGTGCGCGTCGCTGTCCACGGCGAAGACGACCCCGAACTCCCTGGCGAGCCGGATGTTGTCGGCCGCGAGGTCGAGCCGGTCAGGCGAGCCGTCGACCTCCAGCGCGGTGCCGGTTCGGGCGCACGCCCGGAACACCTCAGCGAGGTCGGCGTCGATCGGGGGCCGCCGGCCGATGATCCGGGTGGTGGGGTGACCGATGACCGTGACGTGCGGGTTCTCGCACGCCCGGATCAGGCGGCGGGTCATCTGTTCGCGTTCCTGGTCGAAGTGCGTGTGCACCGACGCCACGCAGATGTCGAACCCCGCGAGGAAGTCCGCGGGCCAGTCAACGTCACCATCGGGGCGGATGTTCAGTTCGGTGCCGTGCAGCACCCGCATACCGCGGTGCGTACCGCCCAGCTCGCGGATCCGCTCGCGCTGCTCCAGCATCTTCTCGTCCGACATGCGATGCATGGGCAGGTCGGGCGCGTGGTCGGTGACCGCGTAGTAGGAGTAGCCGCGGTTCGCGGCCGCGGAGAGCATGTCCTCCAGCGGCGCCAAGCCGTCCGTGAGGTTGGTGTGGGTGTGCAGGTCGCCCCGGATGTCCCGGTCGGAGACCAGCTCCGGCAATTCCCCGCGCGTCGCCGCCTCGATCTCGCCGGTGTCCTCGCGCAGCTGCGGCGGGATCCAGGGCAGCCCCAACCGGGAGTAGACCTCCTCCTCGGTCTCGGCGGCGAGCCGCCGCTCGGTCCCGGCGTCGAAGATGCCGTACTCCGACAGTTTGAGGCCGCGGTGCACGGCGATCTCGCGGGTGCGGACATTGTGCGCCTTGGATCCGGTGAAGTACTGCATGGCGGCGCCCCAGGCATCGAGCGGGACCACCCGCAGGTCGACCTGCGAGCCGCTCGATGTGCGGACCGACGTCTTGGTCCCGCCGCTCGCGATGACCTGTTCCACCAGCGGGAGCTGGCGGAACGCGGCCATGAGCGCGGTGCTGTTCTCGGCGGCCGCCAGGATGTCGATGTCGCCGATGGTGTCCTTCATCCGGCGCAGCGACCCCGCGTAGCCGCACCGTTGGCACCCCTCGACCTCGGACAGCTCGGCGACGATGCGTTCGGCGACCTCAAGTGCCTCGCGGAGCGAGACACGCTGCCCCGCTCCCGCCTCCCTGAGCTGCACTATGCCGTCCAGCAGGTTTTTCTCGGTCTTGGCGCCGAAGCCGCGCAGCCCCTGCACCCGCCCGGACCGGACCGCCTGTTCGAGATCCTCGACGGAGGAGACCCCCACCTCCTGGTAGAGCGTCATGGCCATCCGCGGGCCGAGCCCCGGTATGCGCGTAAGCTCCCGGACGCCCGCGGGAATCCGCGCGCGCAACCGCTCGACCTGCGGAATCTCCCCGGTCCGCAGGTACGTTTCGATCTTGTCCGCGATGGACGTGCCGACATTCGGTATCGCGCGCAGCCCGGCCGCGTCGAGCCGGGCGATGTCCGTGGAACAGCCCTCCACAGAGCGGGCGGCTTTCTCGTACACCCGGACCTTGTACGCGTCGCCGCCGGTGATGGCGATCAGGTCGGCGTACTCCCGCAGCAGGGTGGCGACCTCGTCATTGACTCGCATCTCGCGCCGTCTCCGGTACGCGGACCGCCGCGCTGGGCGCAGCGGCCCGCGCCAGCCGTTTACGCCGGTATGTGGTCGCGCAACCCGGTCTGCCCCTGGGCCACGGCACAATGAGCGCAGCAGAAGACCTGGTTGCCGGCCTCGACCCCGTGGCCGACCACCCGGCACCCGCAATGCTCGCAATTGGGTGCGAGGCGGTGGATCGCGCATTCGAAGCTGTCGAAGATGTGGCTCTGTCCGCCCATCCGTACCTCGAATGCCCGGTCGTAGTCGTTACCGCATACTTCACAGGCGGCCATGGTTCCCCCCATCGATGACTGCCTTCCTCGCTGCCCAAGCGCTCGGACGGTGAAACATGACTCACCCGCCGCGCCCCGGAACACGGGAACGCTCCGCTGTTGCCGCGGTCCGGTCACTCGTGCGCGCCGCCCCGCGGCGCCGTACTCGCGGCCTCGTCCAGCAGGGCGGCGACCTCCTCGTTGGAGGTCTGCGCGAAGTCCCGGTAGAACTGGCTGATCGCCGAGAAGTGCGGCGGGGTCTCCAGGCAGACGACCTCGTCAATGGCGGTGCCAGTGTCCTCGCGCAGCCGCGCGATCGAGTCGGGCGACCCGACGGGCACCGCGAGGACCACGCGCGCCGCGCCCTGGACCCGCGCCACCTGGCAGGCCGCCTGGGCCGTCGATCCGGTGGCGATGCCGTCGTCCACAACGATCGCGGTCCGGCCGCGCACGGCGGTCGCCGGGCGGTCGCCGCGCAGCGTTCGCACCCGGTTGTCCAGCTCGGCGCGCTCGTCAGCCTCAACCCGGTCGATCTGCTCCGGACTGACCTGGGCCAGGCTGACCACGCGGTCGTTGATCACCCGCGCCCCGCCCTCACCGATGGCGCCCATTGCCAGCTCCGGTTGATGGGGGACGCCCAGTTTGCGCACGACGATCAGGTCCAGTGGGGCTTCGAGTGCCGTGGCGATCTCGAATCCCACGGGAACCCCGCCGCGCGGGAGCGCGAGAACGACGAGGTCCTCGCTTCCGCCCCCCATGTGTCGTAGCTCCGCGGCGAGGCTCCGTCCGGCCTCGGCGCGGTCGATGAATGACATCACCGGCTCCTTCCCCGGCCGCTTCGCGTTCCTTTGACGAGCTCGGGGCGTTCGCCTTGCGGGAGAATGGCCCGCTCTCGTACTGGTCGGCCTTTCCTCCGCCTATGTCAACCCACCTGTCCACACCGGCGCGCGGGAAAACGTCCACGCTTCGTGCCCAGCGCGAGCGCCTCGCCCCGGCTGTGCGGTCAGCGGACCGTGGCAGCGTCCGGGGCTGGTGATAGTCCTGTGATCGCCGTATATCGGGATTCGACGGATTATAGTCGCCTATGGCGGAGTGTGCCTTATGGGTGGTTTGCGAGTATCGAGGAATGGGGGTAGAAGTCCGGCGCGGTTTTGTATCCGCTTCCTTGAAGGGCTGTGTATTCAGGGAAAACTTGCCGCATACCCGGGAGTGCCCGCAGCGAATCCGCTGGCCGGCTTCCTGGTATCTCGGCCCCTGTTGTCCGGCACAGGATTTGCTAGGCTGGCGCCCGATTCAGTGGATCATTCCCGGATTCGCCGAAAAAATGCTGGTTGTGCTGCGAAGGTTCGCCTGGCCATGGTGTTTGCCCAGGAAGGCAGTGCGTTCTGGAGGCCATATCTATTATCCGTCGATCGTAAGGGTGCGATGTCTTGTCTTTGAGTGAGAGCGCTGAGAACTTTACCTGGCTTGTCTCCAACTTCGTCTCCGAGGTGAGCGGGGTTGAGCACGCGATCGTGGTGTCCTCCGACGGATTGCCGCTCGCCGCGTCCGAGGACTTTCCGCGCGAGCACGCGGAGCAGCTCGCGGCGATCGTCAGTGGGCTGAACAGTCTCGTGGATGGGAGCGCCAAGCTGTTCGATAAGGGCTTGTCCGACCAGCTCATCATCCGTATGAAAGGCGGCCACCTCTTCGTGATGGCGATCAGCGACGGTTCCTGCCTCGCGGTGCTCAGCTCATCCGAGGCCGATATGAAGATCGTGGGCTACCAGATGACGCGGCTCGTCGAGGACGCCGGGCACGTGCTCACGCCGCAGGTGCGTACCCAGCTGCGCGAAGCGATCGGAAGGTGAGCGCGGCCCGGACTCGAACTGCCGCCTAGTGGGGTTCGCGTAACGATGAGCTATCGAATGCGCAGGCGGAGTCGTGTTCGTCCCTGCAACATTCACGGGCGGGCCGGACCAGTAGGCTCACCCGGGGTCACCAGTTAGCCGGCTATCCCCCGCTATCTCCCGCGCGTGCGCGGGCGCGCGCGGGGACGCGCGGGACGCCCCACGCGTGCCCCGGCATGCGGGCCCGCGCACGCGCGACAGACATAGGGCCGATATGTGCAGCGGCGTTATCGGATCTGATGTCAGCAGTAGTCCGGCAACAGGTATGGTGCTCACGACACGCTTGGCAGTGCCCTGGAGGGCAGCGAGGTCGCCAACCCCCTCAGCTAACCGGCGGTCTGGGCACCCTCATCCGATGTCTCCTCCTGATTCGGGCACGCTGCTCCCTGCTCTCCCCCTGAGAAGGAAAACGTCAGATGCGCAAGGTCCTTATAGTCGGTGCTGGCCAGTCGGGTCTCAATCTCGCCCACGGCCTGCTGGACCACGGGTACGACGTCACAGTCATCACCAGTCAGACCAGCGAGGAGATCCGTAACGGTCGTCCCGCCATCACGCAGCTCACCTATCCGACGGTGCTGGAATACGAACGCGCGCTGCACCTCGACTTCTGGGCTTCCCAGGCACCGCAGGTCGGAAGGGCCAAGCTCCACATTCACCCGGTCAGTGGGCCCGCGTCCCACAAGATCGCGGGCAACTTCGCGAATGGCGGGTACGCGGTTTCGGTTGATCGCCGGGTCAAGATGGCCGACTGGCTGGAGTACTTCGAGGACCGCGGCGGCAAGGTCGTCATCCACGGTGTCACCCTCAGCGATCTTGACTATTTCTCCCGAATGTTCGATCTGGTGATCGTGGCCGTAGGGTTCGGTGAGCTGGGCGCGCTGTTCGAGCCCGACCCGGATCGTTTCAGTGGTGCGCGTCCCCGGGAACTCGCGCAGGCGACCGTCTACAACGTTGCGGACGACCCGGGCGAGCCGGAGTCGATCGGCTGGATCGGGACGTCGGCCGAGGTGGGCAACGTCTGTCTCTTCCCGGTCCTGACTTCGCACGGGCCCTGCCACTCGTTGTTCGTGGCCAATAAGCGCGACGGCGCGAAGGGAAACTGGTCGGACCAGCCAGGCCCCGCGGAGCAGTGGCGCCGGATGAAGGACCTGCTGCAGCGAAGCATGCCGGAGTACTATGAGCGGGTCCGGGACGCTGAGCTGATCGACGGCAAGAGCACTCTGATCCAGGAACTCACGCCGCAGATTCGCAAGCCGGTCGCGACGCTTCCGTCGGGCGGGCGTGTCCTGGGGATCGCCGATGTCGTCATCACGTCGGACCCCTTCGCCATGCAGGGCTGGAACAACTCCACCCAATGCGCGAAGAGTTACCTGGAGAGCATCGTGGAACGTGGCGATCGGCCCTTTGACGATGAGTTCCTCAAGGACATGTTCGAGAGGTTCTGGCTCTACGGGCACGACGCCGAGCTCTGGTCCGAAGCTGTCTCTTCGTTCTGGGAGGTCACGCCGCCCGCGCACTTCCAAGAGGTTCATGAGGCCGCGACGGTGTATCCGGAGGTCGCCGACCGCTGGATCCAGGGGTGGGACAACCCACCGAGCTTCCGTGATTGGCTCTACGACCCCGAGGGCGCGCGGAAGTTCCTTGACGAGGTTAAGGCTATCCATAACTCGTAAGGCGCATAGCCGAATTCCGCCCACCTCGTGTCATGGCCCGGTATCCCTGCCCTGGGATACCGGGCCTTATTCACGTGCGTAACAGGAGCAACACTGGTCACACCGCAAGTCGCTTATGTGATCTTTTGTGACGTCCGAAACAGTCATGCGTATTGCCCTGAATATGCGCGAACGCTACTCTCATTGTGATGCCGTTGCTTAAGAGAGACATGTGGGACTTTGGGGCTCATGCCTCTTACCACACTATTTCTCAGCCTTGTGTCCAGTACGTTTGTACCCAGGATCCTGAGGGCGCGCCATGATGCAGGAGGCCGTCCGCGCCCGCGGTCCCCGTTCAGTCCGTGATGCTCGCCTGAGGACAGCGCAATGTCCCCCGGCGTCACGCGCCTTATCGTGCTGCGCTTCAATACCCTCCAGAACCTGCTAATGGGCGACTGATAATCGGGAAAAGCGCGATCAAGAGAAACGGAACCGGTTTCGGTAATTTCTTTCCAGGGGCGAGTGAAATTATGCGTTCGGTCTTTTTGGGGTTCGCGTATTAGGATTGCGCTCGGCGAATTTATTCTAGATTCCCGTGCAGGGCTCCCGTATCTGCGGGCAGTGATGGTGGAGGGGTGGCGTGGTGCCGGGCCATTCGCATAATGACGTTCACGAACCGATTGCAGACTCCGCTGATGCGATTGCCGTTGTCGGCGTCGCCTGCCGGTTCCCCGAGGCCGACCAGCCAGGTGACTTCTGGCGGCTGCTCAAGAACGGCGTCAGCGCCATAGGCGAGGTGCCGCCGGAGCGGTGGGGACGGGAACTGGAGGACGCCCCGGAAACGCCGTCGGCCCGGTGGGGCGGATTCATTGACGAGGTAAGTGGTTTCGACGCGGATTTCTTCGGGATCTCCCCGCGCGAGGCGGCCGCGATGGACCCGCAGCAGCGCCTGATGCTGGAACTGAGCTGGGAGGCCCTGGAGGATTCCGGCATCGTTCCCGGGCGCCTCAGACGCAGCGATGCCGGTGTCTTCGTGGCCGCCAGCGCGGACGAGTACGCGGCATTGCTACGCAGAGCCGGTACCGAGGCGATCACCCCGCACACGGCGACCGGGCTGAACCGGGGGGTGATCGCGAACCGGATCTCCTACGTACTGGGCGTGCACGGGCCCAGTATGACCATCGACAGTGGACAGGCCTCCGCTCTCGTCGCTGTGCACACCGCGTGCGAGAGCCTGCGCCGTGGAGAGTCCGACCTCGCCATCGTCGGTGCGGTCAGCCTGATGCTCGCGCCAGACGGCTTCGTCGACCTTTCGAGGCTCGGTGTGCTGTCACCGGATGGCCACTGTTACACGTTCGACGCCCGCGCCAATGGCATTGTGCGGGGCGAGGGCGGGGGAGCCCTCGTGCTCAAGCAACTGAGCCAGGCTGTCCACGACGGTGACCCCGTCTACTGTGTGGTTCGCGGCAGTGCCGTCAACCACGGTGGCGCCTCCGACAGCCTCACCGTGCCCAGTGCTTCCGCCCAGGAGAAGGTGCTCAGACGGGCTTGCCGGCACGCCGGGGTGGACCCCGCGCACCTCGGGTACGTGGAGCTGCACGGCACCGGTACACCGGTCGGCGACCCCATCGAGGCGGCCGCCTTGGGATCGGTCTTCGGTGCCGCGAGGCCGCGCGCCGATCCGCTGCCGGTGGGGTCCGTCAAGACTAATATCGGTCACCTGGAAGGAGCGGCTGGCCTAGCCGGATTGATCAAGACCGCGCTGAGCATCAAGCACCGGGAGATTCCCGCCAGCCTGAACTTCGAGTCAGCCAACCCCCGGATACCCCTGGACGAGCTGAACCTGCGGGTGCAGACCGCACCGGGCCCGTGGCCACCGGCGAGCCGGCCACTGGTCGCCGGAGTGAGCTCGTTCGGTATGGGCGGAACGAACGCGCACGTCCTGCTGTCGGAGGCGCCGGACCACGGCGCCCAACAGCGTGCCACCAGCTCGGCCCCTCCCAAGCGGGATCTGGGCGTGCTGCCCTATGCCGTGTCGGGGAGATCCGCCGAGGCGCTTCGTGACCAGGCGACGCGCTTGCGGTCGCATCTGGAGGCGCATCCGGAACTCGACCTCGGCGATGTGGCGCATTCCCTGATCACCACACGCTCGGCGTTCGACCACCGCGCGGTCGTCATGGCCGAGGACCGTGCGCGGCTCGTGGCGGGGCTGGACGCGGTGGCTCGTGGTGAGCCGGCCTCGAACGTCGCACGGCAGCGGGGGCCGGCCGCAGGAGACGCCAACGGGGCAGTTCTGGTTTTTCCGGGGCAGGGGGCGCAGTGGTTGGGGATGGCGCGGGGGCTTCTGGGGGAGTCGGTGGTGTTCGCGGAGCGGATGGAAGCGTGTGGTGATGCGCTTGCGCCGTTTGTGGACTGGTCGCTGTTTGGTGTTGTTCGGGGGGAGCGGGGGGCGCCGTCGCTGGAGCGGGTGGATGTTGTGCAGCCCGTGTTGTGGGCGGTGATGGTGTCGCTGGCTGAGGTGTGGCGTTCGATGGGGGTGCGGCCGGCCGCTGTTGTGGGGCACTCGCAGGGTGAGGTCGCGGCGGCGTGTGTGGCGGGGGCGCTGTCGTTGGAGGACGGGGCGAGGGTGGCGGCGTTGCGTTCCCAGGCGATTGCGGCTCTGTCCGGAACGGGGGGGATGGCTTCGGTCTCGTTGCCGGTGGGGCGTGTGCGGGAGCGCCTGGCGGGTTTTGGTGAGCGTGTGCAGGTCGCCGCTGTCAACGGGCCTGGTTCGACTGTGGTCGCGGGAGATCCTGAGGCGCTTGGGGAGGTGGTGGCCGGCTGCGAGGCCGATGGTGTTCGGGCGCGGGAGATCGACGTGGACTATGCGTCGCATAGCTCCTATGTCGAGGGGATTCGTGATCGGGTGCTGGAGCGGCTTGCTGGTGTCACTCCGGTGGAGCCCGAGGTGCCTTTCTGCTCCACGGTGACTGGTGCGTTGCTGGACGGTGAGGTGTTGGACGCGGGGTACTGGTATCGGAACCTGCGGCATACCGTTCGTTTCGAGCACGCGGTGCGTGCGCTTGTTGATGCCGGGCATCGGGTGTTCATCGAGGCTGGGCCGCACCCTGTGCTTACGGGTGCGATCGAGCAGACGCTTGAGGAGACCGGTGTTACTGGTACGGCGCTGGGCACGTTGCGTCGTGACGAGGGCGGTTGGGACCGGGTGTTGGCATCGGCCGCTGAGGCGTGGGTGAGCGGTGTGTGTGTCGATTGGAGCTTCGCGTTCGATGGTCGGCCCGCTCACCGTGTCGATTTGCCGACTTACCCGTTCCAACGGCGCCGGCACTGGCTGGAACCGGCCAGTGGTGGCAAAGGCGCGCGAAAGCTGGGACTAACCCCCACCGACCACCCGCAGGAGACATCAGCCGAACGGCCCAACGAGACCGACGAGACAGCGGCTCTGGCCGATCCGACGGACGCGCCACTGGCCCAGCGTCTGGCCAGCCTCACGGAGCCGGAAGCGCGACGCCGCGTCCTGGGCCTGGTGTGCGCTGAGGTGGCGGTGGCCCTGGGGCACGGGGACGCGGCCGCCGTCGACACTGGGCGGAGCTTCAAGGAGCTCGGCTTCGACTCGCTCATGGCGGTGGAGGTCCGCAACTCGCTGCAGGTCTCCACCGGACTGCGCCTTCCGGCCCCTCTGCTCTTCGAACACCCCACGCCGGAGGAACTGGCACGGCACCTACTGGACACAACCCGCGGAGTCCAGTCCGGCGCGGCCGGTTCCGAACCGGCCCGGACACCCGATGACGAGCCGATCGCGATCGTCGGGATGGCCTGCCGATACCCGGGAGGCATCGAGACTCCCGAGGAGCTTTGGCGGCTCGTCGCTGAAGGAACCGACGCTATTACGCCGTTCCCCGAAGACCGGGGCTGGAACCTATCGGAGCTGTATGACGGCGACCCGGAGGTCGCCGGCCGGAGCTACGTGACCGAAGGCGGGTTCCTCAACGACGTCAGCGGGTTCGACGCGGAGTTCTTCGGCATCAGCCAGCGCGAGGCGGCCGCGATGGACCCGCAGCAGCGACTGGTTCTCGAATCCTGCTGGGAAGCGGTAGAACGCGCCGGCATCGACCCCGCCTCGTTGCGTGGCAGCCGTTCCGGGGTCTTCGTCGGCGCTATGTCGGCAGAGTACGGGCCGCGTCTCCACGAAGCGCCGCAGGATGCGGCGGGGTTCCTCCTCACCGGCGGCACATCCAGCGTCATGTCCGGACGGGTGGCGTTCTCCCTGGGGTTGGAAGGACCCGCGGTCACCGTCGACACCGCGTGCTCGTCGTCACTGGTGGCGCTGCACATGGCCGCGCGTGAGCTGCGCACCGGGGGGTGCTCTCTGGCACTGGCCGGCGGTGCCACCGTCATGTCCAGTCCGGGGATCTTCACCGAGTTCAGCCGGCAGCGCGGGTTGGCCCCGGATGGCCGCTGCAAGTCCTTCGCGTCCACCGCCGACGGCACCGCCTGGGCCGAAGGCGTCGGCGTTCTGGTCCTTGAGCGCCTCTCCGACGCCCAACGCAATGGGCACCGCGTCCACGCGGTGATTCGGGGAAGCGCGGTCAACCAGGACGGTGCCTCGAACGGCCTGACCGCTCCCAGCGGGCCGGCGCAGGAACAGGTCATCCGTGAGGCCCTCGCGAACGCCCGGCTGTCGGCGGATGACATCGCGGCGGTGGAGGCCCATGGCACCGGTACGCGCCTGGGTGACCCGATCGAGGCCCAGGCCCTCCTCGCCACGTACGGCCAGGGGAGGGGCCCCGACCAGCCACTGTGGTTGGGCTCGCTGAAGTCCAACATCGGGCATGCCCAGGCGGCCGCCGGAGTGGGGGGCGTGATCAAGATGGTCGAGGCGATGCGGCGGGAGGTGCTCCCGCCCACCCTGCACGTCGACGAGCCGTCCCCGCACGTGGACTGGTCCGGCGGGGAACTCGCGCTGCTGACCGAGCCGGTCCTGTGGCCCCGGGGCGACAACCCGCGCCGCGCCGGTGTCTCCTCGTTCGGGATCAGCGGCACCAACGCGCACCTCATCGTCGAGGAACCCCCGGACGCCCCTTCCGACGTCGAGCCGGTGCCTGCCGAGGAAGCACCCCCCGGCGACGAACCGTTCCCATGGGTCGTCTCCGCGAAGTCGGCCCCGGCGCTCCACGCGTACGCCGGTCGGCTACGCGATGCCGTCGCGGCTGACCCGGTTATGCGGCCAATGGATGTCGGGTGGTCACTCACCGAGTCACGCTCGGCGTTCGACCACCGCGCGGTCGTCGTGGCCCGGGATCGGGACGGCTACCTGGCGGGTCTGGACGCTGTGGCCCAAAGCGCGCCGTCGCCCCGGGGGGTGGTGCAGGGCGGACCCGCGCGGGCAGAGGACCCAGTTCTGGTTTTTCCGGGGCAGGGGGCGCAGTGGTTGGGGATGGCGCGGGGGCTTCTGGGGGAGTCGGTGGTGTTCGCGGAGCGGATGGAAGCGTGTGGTGATGCGCTTGCGCCGTTTGTGGACTGGTCGCTGTTTGGTGTTGTTCGGGGGGAGCGGGGGGCGCCGTCGCTGGAGCGGGTGGATGTTGTGCAGCCCGTGTTGTGGGCGGTGATGGTGTCGCTGGCTGAGGTGTGGCGTTCGATGGGGGTGCGGCCGGCCGCTGTTGTGGGGCACTCGCAGGGTGAGGTCGCGGCGGCGTGTGTGGCGGGGGCGCTGTCGTTGGAGGACGGGGCGAGGGTGGCGGCGTTGCGTTCCCAGGCGATTGCGGCTCTGTCCGGAACGGGGGGGATGGCTTCGGTCTCGTTGCCGGTGGGGCGTGTGCGGGAGCGCCTGGCGGGTTTTGGTGAGCGTGTGCAGGTCGCCGCTGTCAACGGGCCTGGTTCGACTGTGGTCGCGGGAGATCCTGAGGCGCTTGGGGAGGTGGTGGCCGGCTGCGAGGCCGATGGTGTTCGGGCGCGGGAGATCGACGTGGACTATGCGTCGCATAGCTCCTATGTCGAGGGGATTCGTGATCGGGTGCTGGAGCGGCTTGCTGGTGTCACTCCGGTGGAGCCCGAGGTGCCTTTCTGCTCCACGGTGACTGGTGCGTTGCTGGACGGTGAGGTGTTGGACGCGGGGTACTGGTATCGGAACCTGCGGCATACCGTTCGTTTCGAGCACGCGGTGCGTGCGCTTGTTGATGCCGGGCATCGGGTGTTCATCGAGGCTGGGCCGCACCCTGTGCTTACGGGTGCGATCGAGCAGACGCTTGAGGAGACCGGTGTTACTGGTACGGCGCTGGGCACGTTGCGTCGTGACGAGGGCGGTTGGGACCGGGTGTTGGCATCGGCCGCTGAGGCGTGGGTGAGCGGTGTGTGTGTCGATTGGAGCTTCGCGTTCGATGGTCGGCCCGCTCACCGTGTCGATTTGCCGACTTACCCGTTCCAACGGCGCCGGCACTGGCTGGAACCGGCCAGTGGTGGCAAAGGCGCGCGAAAGCTGGGACTAACCCCCACCGACCACCCGCTGCTGGGAAGCGTCACCGATTTGGCGGACGGCGAAGGCACGTTGCTAACCGGATGGCTGTCCCGGCACAGCCATCCGTGGCTGGCCGACCACGCCCTGTCCGGTACCGCCCTAGTGCCGGGCGCCGCGCTCGCCGACCTCGTCATCGGTGCCGGCGACGAGGCGGGCTGCGGCCGGCTCGACGAGCTCGTCATACGGGCCCCGCTGGGTCTCCCCGAACAGGGCGGCGTGCACCTGCAGATCCTCCTCGCGAGCGCCGACGAGTCGAACCGCCGGCGCTTCACCGTGCACTCGCGGCCGGACGAAGCGCGCGGTGAGCCCTGGCTACTGCACGCCGAAGGGATGCTCAGCGACACCGAGAACGAACGGGAACCGGGCTTTGACCTGAGCGTGTGGCCGCCACGTGACGCCGTGCCGATCGACACCAGCGACGCCTACGACCGACTGGCGGGTCGGGGATACGACTATGGCGCGGCCTTCCGCGGCCTGCGGGGCGCCTGGCGGCGGGACTCCGACATCTTCGCCGAGGTGGAACTGGTGCCCGATCTGCGCGCCGACGCGCCGTCCTTTGGGGTGCATCCGGCGCTGCTTGAGGCGGCGCTGCACGCGTTGCCGCTTGGCAGGACCGGCGGCGACGACACGATACGACTCCCGTTCACCTGGGACGGTGTCCGGCTGCACGCGGTCGGCGCGACCGCGTTACGCGTGCGGCTCTCGCTGGACGGCGACCATGTGTCGCTGCTGGCGGCCGATACGGCGGGCGCGCCGGTCCTGTCCGCCGAGGGCCTGCGCATGGGGCCGGTCACGCCCGACTGGCTGGATTCCGCCCGTCGTGCCCCCGATGATGACGCATTGTTCGAGCTGCGCTGGACGGGCGTGCCCATTCCGCAGGAAACGCCGCCCGGCCCCTGGGCTGTGATCGGAACTAACGGGGCCGGGGCCGACGCGGGCACTGAGGTCCACCCGGACCTGGCCTCGCTGCGTGCCGCCGTCGATGGCGGAGCCACCGTTCCGCGCGTGGTCATCGCCCCGTGTCCGGACGAACCCCGTGCCGACAGCGTAGCGGCCGCGCGCACGGCCACACTGTACGTTCTCGAACTGCTGCAGGAATGGCTCGACGACTCCCGGTTCGCGGATTCGCGGCTGGTCGTGCTGACGCGGCGCGCCGTCGTCACCGGTACGGGCGAGAGGGCGCCCCGCCTGTCGGAGGCCCCGGTGTGGGGTCTGGTGCGCTCCGCCCAGTCCGAGTACCCCGACCGGTTCACGCTGCTCGATCTCGACGACAGCGATGACCCCACCCTCCCGATGGCGGCCGTAGCCTCCGGCGAACCGCAGATGGCTGTGCGCGATGGGCACGTCTACCTGCCGCTCCTGACCCGGGTCGCTCACGGGGCCGAGCCGCCGCCCACCGATGGCTCGCCGCACTGTCCACTGGACCCAGCGGGCACCGTGCTCATCACCGGCGGGACCGCGCCACTGGGCAGGCTGGTCGCCCGGAGACTGGTCACCCGGCACGGTGCGCGCCGTCTGCTGCTGGCCGGCGCCGAGGACGACGGCGCCGAGGACCTGCGCACGGAGCTTGCCCAGCTCGGCGCCACTGTTGAGGTGGTCGAGTGCGACTGCGCCGACCGCGACGCCCTGGCGGGCCTTCTCGCGTCCATCCCCGGTGACCGGCCACTGACGGCGGTTGTCCACGCGTCCGGGGTCCTTGCCGACGCCACGATCACTTCCCTCTCCGCGAAGCAGCTGGACGACGTGTGGGGGCCGAAGTCCGAAGCGGCGATGAACCTGCACGAGCTGACAGCCGACCTACCGGCCGTCAGGCTCGTGCTGTTCTCCTCGGTCTCTGGTGTCATCGGCGGAGCAGGTCAGGGAAACTACGCGGCCTCCGCCACCTTCGTGGACGCCCTCGCGCTACACCGCCACTCCGAAGGGCTTCCCGCGACCTCGCTCGCCTGGGGACTGTGGGACGACGCCAGCGGCGTGACCGGCCGGCTGCACGACGCCGACCGCGCCCGCATGGCTCGCAGTGGCATCGCCGCCATGTCGGCCGAGCAAGGGCTAGCCATGTTCGACGCTGCCCTTTCCGCCGGCCGGCCGAACCTGGTGTCGGCGCGTTTGGACACAACGACGCCGCGCACGAACGCCGATCCCCCGGCCGTCCTGCGTGATCTGGTTCCCGGCGCGGCGCGGCGGCGCGTGACCGCGAGCGAGTCCGACGGCGGAGCGACACTCGCCGACCGGCTGTCCGCCCTTCCGTTGGGGGAGCGCGAGCGCGCCCTGGGCGATCTTGTCCACACAGAGGTGGTCGTTGTCCTCGGCAAGGACTCATCGGACGCCGTCCAGGCCACTCGGCCGTTCGCCGAGC
The DNA here is from genome assembly GCF_014203805.1 of Lipingzhangella halophila. Classification (GTDB taxonomy): domain Bacteria; phylum Actinomycetota; class Actinomycetes; order Streptosporangiales; family Streptosporangiaceae; genus Lipingzhangella; species Lipingzhangella halophila. Next base: position 991,620 of record NZ_JACHJT010000001.1, read on the forward strand.
TCGGGTTCGACTCGCTCACCGCCGTCGAACTTCGGAACCGGCTCAACCGGGCCACGGGACTCCGGCTCCCCCCGACCGTGCTCTTCGACCACCCGACACCGGCCGCCCTGATCGGGCTTCTTCGGGAGGAGCTGCTACCGGAGGACGAACCGGACCCGGGCACCGGCCCGGGCAAGGACGATGCGCGGCGGGCTCTCGAGTCGGTCCCGCTGGATCGTCTCCGCGACGCCGGGGTGCTGGACGCGCTGCTCGAACTGGCGCGCTCTCCGGAGGAGGAGCCCCCAGCCAACGACAACGGGCACGCCCGGATCGACGCTATGGAAGTCGATGACCTCGTGCAGATGGCACTGAATGAGAGCGGTCCCTCGGACCCTGACTTCGGAGGCTGAGTTGGCTACAGATCACGAGAAGGTCGTTGAGGCGCTTCGGTCCGCGCTGAAAGAGAACGAACGCCTCCGCGAGCAGAACTCTCGGCTGGAGGACGAGGCGTCGGAGCCCATCGCAATCGTCGGGATGGGGTGCCGCTATCCGGGGGGAGTGAGCTCCCCGGACGACCTGTGGGACCTCGTGGAGACGGGGACGGATGCCATTTCGGATTTCCCCACCGACCGCGGGTGGGACCTGGAACGGCTGTTCGACCCGGACACCACCCGGCCCGGTACGAGCTATGTGCGTGAGGGCGGGTTCATCGACGATGCCCCCGGTTTCGACGCCGACTTCTTCGGAATCAGCCCGAACGAGGCACTGGCCATGGACCCGCACCAGAGGGTCGTGCTCGAGGTCGCCTGGAAGGCCATCGAACACGCGCGCATCGCCCCCGCGTCTTTGCGTGGGACCCGGACGGGCGTCGTCATCGGCGCGGTCGCGCAGGAGTACGGCCCCAGACCCGGTGAAGCCGCCGAGGACCTCGACGGCCTGATCCTCACCGGTGGCATCGGCGGCGTCGTGTCGGGCCGAGTGTCCTACACGCTGGGCCTGGAAGGGCCTGCGATGACCATCGACACCGCGTGCTCCTCCTCGCTGGTCGCCCTGCACCTCGCCTGCCAGTCGCTGCGGTCGGGTGAGTGCTCGCTCGCGCTGGCGGGCGGCGTCACCGTCATCTCGCACCCCGGCGTGTTCACCGAGTTCAGCCGGCAACAAGGGCTGGCCCGTGATGGCCGGTCCAAGTCGTTCGCGGCTACGGCGGACGGCACCGGATGGGCGGAAGGGGCCGGGGTGCTGGTGCTCGAGCGCCTCTCGGAAGCGCAGCGCAACGGCCGGAGGATTCTTGGTGTCGTCCGCGGCAGCGCGGCCAACCAGGACGGCGCGTCCAACGGGTTGACCGCACCGAACGGTCCGGCGCAGCAACGGGTTATCCGCGAGGCGCTGGCCAACGCGCGGCTGGCCGCGGACGACATCGACGCCGTGGAGGCGCACGGCACCGGCACCGCGCTCGGTGACCCGATCGAGGCCCAGGCGATCCTGGCGACCTACGGGCGGGCCCGCGCGCGGGAGCATCCGCTGTGGTTGGGGTCGCTGAAATCCAACATCGGTCACAGTGTGGCCGCCGCCGGAGTCGGCGGGGTGATCAAGATGGTCATGGCCATGCGCCACGGGATGCTGCCGCGGAGCCTGCACATCGAGGAGCCGACCCCGCACGTCGACTGGTCTGGTGGGTCCGTGCAGCTCCTCCGCACGGCGACGCCGTGGCCGGAGACGAGGCGGCCGCGCCGCGCGGGTGTCTCGTCCTTCGGGATCAGCGGCACGAACACGCACGTGATCGTGGAGGAGGCCCCGGAACCGCCCGCCCCGGAGAAGGAGGCGAGCGGCGTCGGCGCGGCAGTGACCACCCCGTCGCTGCCGTGGGTCCTGTCGGCCCGAACCCCGACCGCCCTGGCGGCCGGTGCCCGCCAGTTGTGCGACCGAGTGGAGAGTGATGAGGCTGTCGCACCGGCGGACGTCGGCCTCTCTCTGGCCACAACGCGCTCGCACTTCGAGCACCGGGCCGCGATCATCGCCGATGGACGTGCCGAGTTCCTCCGTGAGCTGCGCACGCTCGCCGAAGCGGGCACCGGGCCGGCCACGATCCGGGGACGCGGCTTCCGCGACCCCGGGGCGACGGCCTTCCTGTTCACCGGGCAGGGCAGCCAGCGGCCGGGCATGGGGCGGGAGCTCTACGAGAGCTTTCCCGGTTTCGCCGAAGCCCTTGACGAGGTCTGCACCCATCTCGCCGCGCACCTCGATCACCCCATACGCGACGTGATGTTCGCCTCGCCCGGATCCAAGGAAGCGGAATCGCTCGACCAGACGGCGTACACCCAGCCCGCCCTGTTCGCTCTTGAGGTCGCGCTCGCGCGCTTCCTGGAAGACCTCGGTGTCGTCCCGGACTTCGTGCTCGGCCACTCTGTCGGCGAGCTGGCTGCCGCGCACGTAGCGGGAGCACTCACGCTGCCCGACGCCTGCGCGCTCGTGACGGCCCGGGGCCGGCTCATGCAGGCGCTGCCGGCCGACGGCGCGATGATCGCCGTGCAGGCGTCCGAGGAGCAGGTCAGCGCGTCATTGGCCGATCAGGAGGGCCGTGCCGTGGTCGCCGCGGTAAACGGCCTCGCCGCGACCGTCGTCTCCGGCGACGACGGCGCCGTGACTGGGATCGCACAGTTGTGGGAGGCGCGCGGGGTCAAGACGCGGCGACTGCCCACAGGGCTCGCCTTCCATTCCCCGCGCATGGAACCGGTACTCGACGACATCCGGCGCGTGGCCGAAAGGGTCCGGATCCACCCTCCGCGCGTCCCGATCATCTCCAATGTCACCGGTGAACCGCTGACCATGGAGGAGCTCGGTGACCCTGGTTACTGGGGGCGGCAGCTCAGCGCCGCGGTGCGGTTCAGCGACGGTGTCCACCGGCTCGGTGACAACGGCGTCGCGACCTTCGTCGAACTCGGCCCGCAGGGCGTACTCGCCCCGATGGCGCTCCAGTGCCTCAGCGAGAGGGGCGCGCATGCCGGTGACGGAACCGACAACGTACTGGCCACCCCCGTTCTGCACAACGACCGATCGGAGCCGCGCTGCCTGGTCAGCGCGCTCGCCGAGGCATACGTGCACGGTGTTCCCGTTGACCTCGCCCCCCTGTTCGGCGGGGCCGGGCACATCGACCTCCCGACCTATCCGTTCCAGCGTCGTCGCTACTGGCTTCCTGTCCCGGGCAGCGCGGCGGCGGAGCCGGCCCCGGTCGTCATGGACACGACTGAGCCCGATGACGCTCCCGACGGGTCCGATGTGCGCCAGGCCATCGCCGGCCTCTCCGGAGCCGAGCGGGAACACGCCGTTCTGGACCTGGTGTGTGCGCAGACGGCGGCCGTACTCGGCCACGAGTCTGGTGACGCCGTCGAAATGGGCCGCGGGTTCACCGACGCGGGGGTCGACTCGCTAGCTGCGGTCCGGATCCGCGACCGCCTTGTCCGAGCCACGGATGTCCGGTTGCCGACCACCGCGGTTTTCGATCATCCCACGCCCGAGGCACTCGCGCGCTATCTCACGAGCCAGCTCGATGGGCAGGAACCGGAAACTCCGCCCGTCCTGGCCGAGCTGGACCGCCTGCGCTCGGCGCTCGCGTCGGACGAGGCGATAGACCGCGCCACCCGCAAGCGGGTGGCCGACGACCTGCGCGAGCTGCTGGCCGGACTCGACGAGCCGGGGCCCGACGACCGGGCGGACGCGAGCGACCAGAACCTCGACCAAGCGACCGACGACGAGCTCCTCGAGCTCCTCAACAAGGAGTTCGGGATCTCCTGAGCACGCCCACCTTTACCAAGTCGCGCGCTACCTCCCGAGGAGAGGAGTCCAGTGTCGAACGAGGGCAAGTTCCGCGACATGCTCAAGCGGATGACGGTCGATCTCCGCGACGCTCGGCGGCAAGTCCAGGAGCTTCACGAGAAGCAGCATGAGCCGATCGCCATCGTGGGCATGGGATGCCGTTACCCGGGAGGAGTCGACTCACCGGAGGCACTGTGGGAGCTGGTCGCGTCCGGGACGGACGCGATCTCGGAGTTCCCCGAGGACCGGGGATGGGACCTGGACGGGTTGTTCGATACCGACCCCGACCGGCCCGGAACGAGCTATGCCCGCGAAGGCGGGTTCATCGACGACGCCCCCGGTTTCGACGCCGGCTTCTTCGGGATCAGCCCCCGCGAGGCGCTGGCCATGGACCCGCAACAGCGCCTGCTCCTGGAAACCTCGTGGGAGGCGATCGAACGCGCCGGCATCGTCCCTGACGCCCTTCGGGGAACCACCACCGGCGTCTACGCCGGGGTGGTCGCCCAGGACTACGGGCCGCGGCTGTCCACCGCGGCGGATGGGATGGAAGGCCACCTGGTGACCGGCAACGCGGCCAGCGTCACCGCCGGGCGGGTGGCCTACACCCTCGGCCTCGAAGGACCCACGCTGGCAGTTGACACCGCCTGTTCGTCTTCATTGGTCGCCGTGCACCTGGCGTGTCAGGCCCTGCGAAACGACGAGTGCTCGTTCGCGCTCGCCGGGGGAGCCACGGTCCTGCCCGACCCGGGCCACTTTGTCGCGTTCAGCCGGCAGCGTGCGCTGTCGCCTGAAAGCCGCTGCAAGGCGTTCGCCGCCTCCGCCGATGGCACCGCCTGGGCCGAAGGCGCCGGAATGCTTCTCCTCGAACGTCTCTCCGAGGCCCGCCGCAACGGGCACCGAGTGCTCGGGCTGATGGACGGCAGCGCGGTCAACCAGGACGGCGCGAGCAGTGGGCTCACCGCACCCAACGGCCCCGCACAGCAGAAGGTGATCCGCCGGGCTCTGGCCGACGCCCGGCTGACCCCTGACCAGGTCGACGCCGTGGAGGCGCACGGTACCGGCACGCCGCTGGGCGACCCCATCGAGGCCAACGCGCTCCAAGAGGTCTATGGCCGCGAGCGCCCCGCTGGACAGCCGCTGCAACTGGGCTCACTCAAGTCCAATATCGGGCACAGCGCCGCCGCCGCCGGAGTCGGCGGGGTGATCAAGATGGTCATGGCCATGCGCCACGGGATGCTGCCGCGGAGTCTGCACATCGACGACCCCACCCCGAAGGTCGACTGGTCCGCCGGTTCCGTGGAGCTGCTCACCGAGGTGAGGCCGTGGCCGGCGACGTCCCGGCCACGCCGATCCGGGGTCTCCTCGTTCGGGATGAGCGGGACGAACGCCCACGTCATCGTGGAGCAGGCGCCGGACGGCGGCGACACTGACGACGCTGACGCGGCCAATGGCCGAGACGAACCCGTCCAGGCGGCGGGCACGGCGGCCCTCGCCGGCGGATCCACGGTTCCGTGGCTGCTGTCCGGGCGCACCGAGGCGGCGCTGCGGGCGCAGGCGCTGCGGCTGCGTGAGCGTGTCGGTGCGCAGCCGGACGTGAACGCGGCCGACGTGGGGTACTCGCTCGCCATGGCGCGCACGCACTTCGAGGAGCGTGCCGTCGTGCTCGGCCACCGGCCCGAGAAGCTGTCCCAGGGATTGGCGGCGCTGGCCGGGGGAACACCCGCCGACGGTGTGGTGCGTGGCTCGGTGGGCAAACCGGGCGGGGTCGTCTTCATGTTCCCCGGTCAGGGGGCGCAGTGGGTGGGAATGGCAGCCGACCTTCTGGAGTCCTCGGACGTCTTTCGGGACAGTGTCGCCGAGTGTGCGCGGGCGCTGGATCCGTACGTGGAGTGGTCGCTGCTGGATGTGCTGCGTTCGGCCGAGGGGGCGCCGGGGCTTGACCGGCTCGATGTGGTGCAGCCGGCGTTGTTCGCGGTGATGGTGTCGCTGGCGCGCATGTGGCGTTCCTGCGGTGTGGAGCCGGCCGCGGTGGTGGGGCATTCGCAGGGGGAGGTCGCGGCGGCCTATGTCGCGGGTGCGTTGTCGCTGCCGGACGCGGCGCGGATCGTGGCGCTGCGGAGCCGGTTGCTGCTGGAGCTGCGTGACGCGGGTGGACTCGTGTCGCTGGGTGTGGGGGCAGCCGAGACTGAGGTGCTGATCGAGCCGTGGCAGGGCCGGCTGGTTGTCGGCGGGATTAACGGGCCGTCATCGACGGTGGTCGCCGGCGACGCGGAGGCCGTGGCGGAGCTGGTCGCCATGAGTGAGGAGCGCGGGATTCGGGCGCGGGAGGTGCCGGCCAGTGTGCCGACCCATTCGGCGCACGCCGAAGGCATCCGGGACGAGATACTGCGTGTGTTCGCCGACATCACGCCGATGCCGGGCGAGGTTCCCTTCTACTCGACTGTGCGGACCCAGCGAATCGACGGGAGCGAACTGGGCGCTCGGTACTGGTACGAGAACATGCGTCACCCGGTCCAGCTTGACCCCACGGTGCGTGAGCTGTCCGCGCGGGGGCACCATGCGTTCGTTGAGGTGAGCCCGCACCCGGTGCTGACGATGGCGGTGGCCGAGACCATGGAGGACGCCGGGGTGGCCGACCCGGTCGTGGTGGGGACGCTGCGGCGAGATGAGGAGGGGTGGCAGCGGTTCCTGACCTCGATGGCCGAGGCGCATGTGCGTGGCGTGCACGTGGGCTGGGAACGGGTCTTCTATGGATCCGGCGCCGCCGTGGTCGATCTGCCCACGTACCCGTTCCAGCGGCGCCGCTACTGGCTGGAGCCCTCGACCCCTGATGGTGACGTCAGTACCGCGGGTCTGGCTCCCACCCACCACCGTCTGCTTCGTGCCGTGGTGCCGGTGGCCGGCACCGACGACGTGCTTCTCACCGGCCAGCTCTCGGCGCGCCGCGACCCGTGGCTGGCCGACCACGCGGCGCTCGACCGGGCCCTGTTGCCCGGAACGGCGTTCGTTGACCTTGCTTTTTACGCCGGTGAGCAAACAGGCTGCCCCACTGTGGAGGAGCTCACCCTGGGAACTCCATTGTTGATCCCCGACGAGGGCGCGGTGCAGCTTCAGGTCGCCGTTGGCCACCCCGACGACACCGGCAGGCGGTCCGTGGAGATCCGCTCGCGTCTCCAACGGGCCGGGGACGGCGCCGCGCATGACGACGGGCCGTGGACCCGGCACGCCGAGGGCGTTCTCGGGCCGGAGACCGGGGCCACGGCGCCACCCACCCGCCCCGCTGGAACCTGGCCCCCCGAGGGAGCAACCCCCCTGCCCGTGGACGGCGCCTACGGCCGGCTGGCCGAGCAGGGGTATGGGTACGGGCCCGCGTTCCAGGGGCTCCAGGCCGCCTGGCGGGTCGGCGAGGACATCTATGCCGAGGTATGTCTACCCGAGGCGCAGCACGCCGACGCCGCGGAGTTCTGCATCCACCCCGCGCTACTCGACTCCGCGCTGCACGCGCTCGGAGTCGCGGCCCTCAGCGATGCCGAATCCGGGGAAGATGGCCAGCTACGACTCCCGTTCTCGTGGAACGGGGCCACCCTGTGGGCAACGAACGCCACCATGGTGCGCGTTCGGTTGTCGCCGGCCGGCGCGAACGACCTGTCGATGAGCGTCACCGATCCCACCGGCGCACCGGTGGCCACCGTGGCCGCGCTGACCACGCGTCCGGTGACCCGGCAGCAGCTTACCGCCGGAACCGACGCGGGCTCGGACGACATGTTCGCCCTGGAGTGGGGCACGGTCGGCGCCAGTGTCAGCGCCGAAGCGACCGCCATGGCAGGGCTGGCGGTCATCGGGGAGGACAACCACGGCCTGGGGGCCGCGTTCGCCCCGGCGGTCGCGAATGTTCACCCGGACCTCGCGTCTCTCAACGCGGCGGTGACGCGCGGGGACCCGCCCCCGGACCTGGTGGTCCTACCGTGCCTGCCGGACAGTGAAGCGGTGGTGGCCGGCGCGCGGTCCAGCACCCGCGCGATGCTGGCGACCCTTCAGGCCCACCTGGCCGACGACGCGCTGGCAGGCACGAAGGTGGCGATCCTTACGCGCGGGGCTGTGGCGGCGGTCCCCGGTGACTCCGTGCCCGATCTCGCCCACGCCCCGCTGTGGGGGATGATCCGGGCCGTCCAGTCGGAGAATCCCGACCGGTTCACCCTCGTCGACGTCGACGACACCGGGACCGCCATCAGGCACGTTCCGGGGGCCATTGCCACGGGAGAGCCGCAGGTCGCGATCCGCGATGGGCGGTTGTACGCACCGCGCCTCGGGCGAGCGACGCCACAGGAGGGGGCCGACCCGGACGAACAACATCCCGAACCCCTGCCCGACACCGGAACCGCCCTGGTCACCGGCGCAACCGGGACCCTCGGTCGACTCGTGGCCCGCCACCTGGTCACCGACTATGGAGCCCGGCATCTGATGCTGGTCAGCCGCAGTGGTCGGGACAGCGAAGGCGCCGCCGACCTGGAATCCGAGCTGACCGGGTTGGGGGCCACGGTCACCTTCGCGGCATGCGACGTCGCCGATAGCGAGTCCCTCTCCCGCGCGCTTGCGACCATCCCGCCGAACCGGCCGCTGTCAGCGGTGGTGCACACCGCCGGTGTCCTGGACGACGGTGTCCTAACCTCGCTCACCCCCGAACGGTTCGACCGCGCGATGCGCCCCAAGGTCGACGCCGCGTGGAACCTGCACGACCTGACCCGCGACGACGACCTGTCGCTCTTCGTGCTCTTCTCCTCCGCAGCGGGTGTCTTGGGCGGTCCCGGCCAGAGCAACTACGCCGCGGCGAACGCGTTCCTGGACGCGCTCGCCCACCACCGGCGCGCCCGCGGCCTTCCCGCGATCTCGCTCTCCTGGGGACTGTGGGCGCAGCGCCGCGGCATGGGCGCTGACCTCGACGACACGGACCTGCAACGGATGAACCGCGTGGGCGTGGCCGGGGCGCTGAGCGAGGAGAAAGGTCTCGCCCTGTTCGACGCGGCCCTGGGGCTTGGCCGGCCGCACGTACTGCCCCTGCCGCTGGACCTCGCGACGCTACGCGGGCGCGCCGCCACCAGCGGGGCCGTCCCACCCTTGTTCACCCGGCTCGTGCGGGTGCCCCGCCGAAACGCGTCCGGCGACGGCGCTGGCAACGGCGGCGGTGAGGCGCTGCGGCGTCGGCTCTCGGGGCTCCCGGTGGCCGAAGCCGAGCAGGTCCTCGCCGACCTGGTGCGCGAGCGGGCGGTAGACGTCCTCGGACTCGACGCGGCCGAGGAGATCGGCGCGGAGGAGAACTTCCTCGAACTCGGCTTCGACTCACTCACCGCGATAGAGCTCCGCAACACGCTCAACGCCTCGACCGGAATTCGGCTTCCCTCCGCGGTGGTCTTCAACCACCCAACACCGGCCGCCCTGGCCGCGCATATCCGCACGGAGCTGTCCGCCGCCCATGAGGGCGAAGCACCCCGGGACGCGTCACCCGGTCAGGCGTCCAGCCCCGATGGTGCGCTGTCCGCGCACGCCGCGCCGGGAGACGCGGACGGCGAGGGCGGGATCGTTGCCGTGTTCCGCACGGCCTGCCAGATGGGCAAGATCGACGAGGGGATCCGGATGATCCAGGCGGCCGCTCAGGTACGCCCCACCTTCAGCACAGTCAGGGACCACGGCGCTCCGCCGGCTCCGGTCCAGCTCGCCCACGGGGGGCAACCGCCGAGTCTGGTGTGCTTCCCATCGCTGGTGATGGTCTCCGGAACCCAGGAGTTCGCGCGGTTCGGCGCTGCTATGCGCGAACGGCGGGATGTCATGGTGCTGCCGCAGCCGGGGTTCGCCGAGGGCGGGCCCCTCCCCGCCACCGTCAGCGCCGCTGTCGACCTGCAAACCGAGGCCGTGCGGAAGTGCGCCGGGGACGCTCCTTTCGTCGTCGTCGGCCGGTCTTCTGGAGGATGGATCGCGCACGCCGTGACCGCCCGCCTGGAAAGTCTCGGCTTCTCCCCTCGCGCTCTCCTGCTGCTGGACACGCCCATGCCAGGAGACGAGGCCGCGCTCCCGATCATCGAGACAGGGGTCATCGAGCGCGAACCCGAGTTCGGACTCATGGACCACGCCCGGCTGACCGCCATGGGCGGGTACCTTCGACTGTTCTCGGAGTGGGCCCTCGAACCCGTCGAGACCCCCACGGTGCTGGTGCGCCCCGAGGAGCCCATGCGCGACGCCTCGGGGGCACCCATCGGCGGCACGGGGTGGAAGCTCAACTGGGAGCTCCCGCACACCGAGCTCACCGTGCCGGGGGACCACCTCACGATGCTGGAGGAGCACGCCGATTCGGCGGCCCGGACCGTCGACGACTGGCTGTCGGGCGCCCACGCGCCCGAGCGGGAGAGGGCCACCGCGATCCGGCGGAAGTAGTCCGAGTGGCTCTGGGAGCGCACTCGCCGGCCGTGATCCGCTTTCCGGGCCAGTGCTGGTTTCGGGCCTTCCGGAGTTCGCGGGGTTCTCATCCGGGCTGCCCCGGCCTCGCTTCGTAGCCGTTCCCACCCGCACGACCTCGCGCGGGTGGGAACGGATGTGTTGCCGGGCGCTGATGGGTAGGAGACCACCATCGTGTCCTGCCGCAACGGGGGTTGCGTGCCAACGGCGGGACAGAGACGACACACAAAGGGGGGAACAGATCCATGACCACTGCGTCGGAGATCATGCACGAGGGCGCCGAGTGCGTCGACGAGACCGAGACGGTGAACGCGGCCGCGCGCAAGATGCGCGACCTCGGTGTGGGGGCCCTCCCGATCTGCGGCACCGATCGCCGGCTGAAGGGGATCCTTACCGATCGCGACATCGTGATCAAATGCCTCGCTGAGGACATGAACCCGGCCAACTGCAACGCGTCCGAAATGGCGTCCGGCAAGCCGTTCTACGTCGACGCGGACGCCGACATCGACACCGTCCTGCAGCAGATGATGGAGCACCGGGTCAAGCGGATGCCGGTGATCAGGGACCGCCAGTTGGTCGGCATGATCAGCGAGGCTGACCTCGCCAAGAACCTGCCCGAGCAGAAGGTGACCCAGTTCGTCGAGTCGATCAAGAGCGGCCCGCCGGACCGCGTCTCCTGACGGATCCAGTACGCACGGCGCGCGGGGTCGACCGCACCCGTGAGCCCGGGCCGGGCACCCGCTCGCGGGTGCCCGGCCCGGCACTGTTGCTCCCGGGGCCAGCGCGCCCCTGGAGGCGCCGCGCACAGCGCCCCCATGGGCGCACGGCCGGAGATTCCGAAGAGCGCGCAGAGATTGCCTGGAGCGTGGCGCCGGCTTCCCGGGCGACTGGAATTTCCGCGGCGCCGCGGTCGCTCTCTCCTCGTGGGCCGTGTCAGGCGGCGGCCCGACCGGAAATCCGGTTGCCCGCGCTTCTATCCTTGTGCTCTGTATGGAATCTTCGCCCGTGACACCCCCGCTCTCCGAACTCCGCGAACGGCTGCCCGAGCTGATGCACGCTGACCGGCATCGGCTGCGTCGTCGTATCGAAGGGCTGCGGAAGGTGCGCGGCGAGCGCAAGCGGGCGGCCGTGAGCACCGAGATCGCCAGCGACATAGCCAAGGCCGAGCAGCGGGTCCAGCGACGGCGTTCGGCGGCACCGGACGCGCCGCGGTATCCCGAAGAGCTACCGGTCAGCCAGCGCAAGGACGACATAGCCGAGGCCATCCGCGACCACCAGGTCGTGATCGTCGCCGGGGAGACCGGGTCCGGCAAGACCACCCAGCTTCCCAAGATCTGCATGGAGCTGGGGCGGGGTGTCCTCGGGCGCATCGGCCATACCCAGCCGCGCCGGCTGGCCGCGCGTACCGTCGCCGAGCGCATCGCCGAGGAGCTGTCCTCGCCGCTGGGCGAGACCGTGGGGTACAAGGTCCGCTTCACCGACCAGTCGAGCGACCACACCCTGGTCAAGCTGATGACCGACGGCATCCTGCTGGCGGAAATACAGAATGATCCGTCCCTGTACGGCTACGACACGCTGATCATCGACGAGGCGCACGAGCGCAGCCTGAACATCGACTTCCTGCTCGGCTACGTCAAGCGGCTGCTGGCGCGCCGGCCCGACCTGAAGATCATCATCACCTCGGCCACCATCGACTCCGACCGCTTCTCCCGGCACTTCGGCGACGCCCCGATCGTGGAGGTCTCCGGGCGCACCTACCCCGTTGAGGTCCGCTACCGGCCGATCGCCGAGGCCGGCGCCGACGATGACGGGGACGACAATCCCGAACGCGACCAGCTCCAGGCGATCTGCGACGCGGTCGACGAGCTGCGCGGCGACGGGCCCGGCGACATCCTGGTGTTTCTCAGCGGGGAGCGGGAGATCCGCGACACGGCCGACACGCTGGAGCGGAAGCGGTTTCGCGACACCGAGATCCTCCCGCTCTACGCCCGCCTCTCCGCGGCCGAGCAGCAACGGGTGTTCTCCCCGCGGGGCAAGCGGCGGATCGTGCTGGCCACCAACGTCGCCGAGACCTCGCTGACCGTCCCCGGCATCAGGTACGTGATCGATCCGGGAACGGCGCGCATATCGCGCTACAGCCACCGCACCAAGGTGCAGCGACTGCCGATCGAGGCTATCTCGCAGGCATCGGCCAACCAGCGCAAGGGCCGGTGCGGGCGGGTCGCCGAGGGGATCTGCGTCCGGTTGTACTCTGAGGAGGATTTCCTCTCCCGGCCCGAGTTCACCGACCCCGAGATCCTGCGCACCAACCTCGCGTCCGTCATCCTGCGCATGGCGTCGCTGGGACTCGGCGACATCGCCCGGTTCCCCTTCGTCGACGGCCCGGACCACCGCCAGATCAAGGACGGCGTCCACCTGCTGCAGGAGCTGGGGGCACTCGATCCCAGCAGCAACGATCCCGGCGGCCGCCTCACGGACCTCGGCCGCAAGCTGGCGCAACTGCCGATCGACCCGCGACTGGCCCGCATGGTGCTGGAGGCCGAGCGCAACGGCTGTGTCCGCGAGGTCATGGTCATCGCGGCAGCGTTGTCCATCCAGGACCCGCGGGAGCGTCCGGCGGAGGCGCAGCAGGCGGCCGCCGAGAAACACGCGCGGTTCGCCGATCCCACCTCGGACTTCCTCGCCTACCTCAACCTCTGGGAGTACCTGCGCGAACAGCAGCGGACCCTCTCCGGCAACCAGTTCCGCAAGCTCTGCCGCGCCGAGTTCCTCAACTACCTGCGCGTACGCGAATGGCAGGACATCCACAGCCAGTTGCGGCAGGTCATCAAGGGCATGGGCGTCTCGCTCAACGACGCGCCCCCTGACCCGCGCAACGTGCACATATCCCTGCTGGCCGGCCTGCTCTCGCACATCGGGCTGAAGGATCCCGATAAGCACGAGTACCTCGGCGGGCGGGGCGCCCGGTTCGCGATCTTCCCCGGGTCGTCGCTGTTCAAGAAGCAGCCGCGGTACGTGATGGCCGCCGAGCTGGTGGAGACCTCGCGGCTGTGGGGGCGCGTATGCGCCCGCATCGAGCCCGAATGGGCGGAGTCGCTCGCGCAGCACCTCGTGAAGCGCAGCCACAGCGAGCCGCACTGGGAGAAACGGCGCGGCGCGGTGATGGCCTACGAGCGCGTCACCCTCTACGGGGTTCCGATCGTCGCCGGTCGGAAGGTGAACTACGGCCGGATCGACCCCGAGACCTCGCGCGAGCTGTTCATCCGAAACGCCCTGGTGGAGGGCGACTGGGACACCAACCACGCGTTCTTCCACGAGAACCGGCAGTTGCTGGATGAGGTCGAGGACCTCGAACACCGGGCGCGCCGCCGCGACATCAAGGTCGACGACGAGACGCTCTTCCAGTTCTACGACGCGCGCGTCGGCGCCGAGGCGGTCTCGGCCGCGCACTTCGACACGTGGTGGAAGAAGGCCCGCCGCACGGATCCCGACCTGCTCTCGTTCGAGAGGTCGATGCTGGTCAACGAGAGCGCCGCGGAGATCAGCGAGCAGGACTACCCCGACGAGTGGCACACCGGCGGGTTCACGTTTCCGCTGACCTACCAGTTCGAGCCCGGAACCGAGGCCGACGGCGTCACCGTGCACGTCCCGGTCACCGCGCTGAACCAGATCGACGACGACGGTTTCGACTGGCAGATCCCCGGGCTGCGCGCGGAGCTTGTCACGGCGCTGATCCGCACCCTGCCCAAACCCGTCCGGCGCATGCTGGTGCCGGTGCCGGACCACGCGAAAGCCGTCCTCGAACGCCTCACGCCGTACTCGGAACCGCTCCTGGACGCGCTGACCCGGGAGCTGACCCAGATGACCGGTGAGCGCATCCCCCGCGACGCCTGGAGCCCGGATCAGGTGCCCGACCACCTGCGCATGACATTTCGGGCCACCGACTCCGCCGGCCAGCGGTTGGCCGAAGCCACAAGCCTCGACGAGCTGCGCGCGCGGCTCCGGCCGCAGTTGCGGGCGGAGCTGTCGGAGCGGGCTTCGGGGCTGGAGCGCAGCGGGCTGACCGAATGGGATTTCGGTCCGCTGGAACAGACCTTCGAGCGTTCGGCGGCCGGGCCGGCGGTCAAGGGGTACCCGGCCCTGGTCGACGAGGGCGACAGTGTCGCGATCCGGATCCTCGACAGCGAGGCCGAGCAACGGCGGTCGATGTGGGCCGGCGTGCGGCGGCTGCTCCTGCTGCAGATCCCCTCACCCGAGGCAGCGGTGCGGCGCGGCCTCGACAACCAGACCAAGCTCGCGCTGGGGCACAACCCGCACGGCAGCATGCCGGCACTCATGGAGGACTGCTTGCTGTGCAGCACTGACGCGCTCATGGCCGAGGCCGGTGCCCCGGTGTGGGATGCCGAGGCGTTCGACAAGCTGCGGGAGCACGTCCGCGCCGAGCTCGCCGATACGTTCGCCGATGTGGTCACCCGGGTCGCCCGGGTCCTCGCCAAGGCACACGAGGTCGAACGCTCGCTGAAGGGCAGCACCAGCCTGGCGGTCCTGCCGTCGTTGAACGACGTGCAGAGTCAGTTGGCCGGGCTGATCCACAAGGGCTTTGTTACCGAGACGGGCCGGGACAGGCTTGCCGACCTGCACCGGTACCTGCGCGCGGCCGAGCGCCGGGTCGCCAAGCTGGCCGAGAACCCGCGGCGCGACCAGGTCAGCATGGCCAGCGTCGAGCAGATGCGGCAGGCGTGGCAGCGCCTCGCCGCCGCGGTGGGCCCCGATCGCGCCGCGGAGGCCGACGTCGCCGAGGTCCGGTGGATGGTCGAGGAGCTCCGCGTCAGTTACTTCGCGCAGGAGATCGGCACTGCGCACCCGGTTTCGGATAAGCGCATACTCCGGGCGATTGAGGCGGTTCGGGCTGAGTGAGTGCAGGTCCGCAGTGTACGGTCTCGCAATCTGGTCACCCGGATTCCAATGTGGTGCAGATCACAGTTATCGCACAAATGCCCTCTGTAGTGCATGATCTTGGCAACTGAGTGCCCCGACTTGGAAGAACAGCGCAATTGATCCGTAAGTGGGTTGGAATGGCCTACTGCGCCGGGCCTTCTGTGCTAGCGTGACCGCCGATTCGGCTGTTACTTGGCGGATTGGGTAATGCGGTTCATGTACGGGTGCCCGGAAGGACGCGGATCTCCAGGCGCCCGCGAGAGCGGAACATGGTCCCCACATCCGCCGGACCGTCGTTGAGCACGGGTCGACCCTCCGTCGGGTAACCGTCACTGGCCAACCCCTTGTATCGAGGAGATGTGCTGTGGCACATGCACCGTCATCCGCTAATCACGGGGATCACCCCCTGGGCCCCATGATGCAAGTGGAGAGCAGCCCCCCGGCCGCACCTGGGGGTGGACGGTGGCGCCGGTTCCTGAACAAGATCGGGATCGGTAGGAAGCGCGCCCCAAGGCAGCACGCAGCCGCTCAGCCACCGGTCGCCCCGCAGCAAGTCCCGCCGCCCCCCGGGGCGTACCCTCCGTACGGCGCTCAGCAGTGGGACATGGAAGCGGCCCAGCGGCAGTACCTACAGCAGGTCCAACAGCAGGCCCAAGCCCAGGGTGTGCCGCAATGGCCGGGACATCCCCAGGCGTTCGGCTACCCGGGTGCGGCGCAGTTCGCGCCCCAGCAGACCGGGTGGCAGCAGTCGCTCACCCCCCAGCAGGCGGGAGCGCTGCACGCGGCACAACCCGCCGCGCCTCCGCAGCCCGCCGCACCTCCGCAACCCACCGCGCCTCCGCAGCCCGCCGCGCCGGAGCCAGCGCAGCCCGCCACCGAGACCCCGGCGGAATCGGCGGAACCCGAGGCGAGACCGGAGTCCGGGCCCGGATCCGCGAAACAGGAGCTTGTCACGGCCACGCTGGCCGGACTGGCCATGCGCGACCTCACCCTGGTCGAGTCCATGATCGACATCGTGGAGGATCTCGAGGACACCAGTGAGGATCCGGAGATCCTGGACAAACTGTTCAAGATCGACAACCTCGCCACCCGGATGCGGCGCAACGGCGAGAACCTTCTCGTTCTGGCCGGGCAGGACTCCGGGGACCCCTCCACCGAACCCGTCCCGCTTCTCGACGTCGCCCGCGCCGCGATCTCCGAGATCAGCGACTACCAGCGGGTCCAGCTCGGCAAGCTGCCGGAGCTGTTCATCACGGGAACCAGCGCCGACGACCTCAGCCACCTGCTGGCCGAGCTCATGGACAACGCGACGGAAAAGTCGCCGGACCACGCGCAGGTCGTCATCAGTGCGCAGTCCCTGCCCGACGAACGCCTGCTGATCACCGTCGAGGACGAGGGAATCGGGATCCCGCCAGAGCAACTGAGCGACTTCAACAGCCGGCTCCGCGGTGAACCCATCCTGGACGAGGACGTCATGCGGCACATGGGCCTCTACGTGGTCAGCCGGATCGCCCACAGGTACGGCTTCGAGGTCCAGCTCGAAAGGCGCGCCTTCCGCGGTGTGAGCGCGCACGTGGCGGTGCCGGCCGCGCACTACGATAAGACTGGCCCCAGCCCGGCTGCCAAAACCTCCGAGCGCTCGGTACCCGCGTCGGGTGCCGCGTCGAACGGGCGGCCGGCCCAGCCAGCCCAGCGGTCCGCGACCGCTCCGCGTGAGCAGGTTTCCGGTCCGGAAAAGCCGGCTCCTTCCCCGAGACCGCAGGAGAACAGCAGCGCCATGGACTCGTCGGAGTCGCCGGTGACCTCGGCCGGCCTGCCCCGTCGCAGTGCCCACAGGAACACCACCCCAGTTCCGATGGTCCCTCCGGAAGATGCGGAGTCGACGCAGGGCAGCACGCCTAACGGCGATTCGGCTACCGAGGAGGACACTGACACGGGCGTCAGTAGAGCCGAGCGCATCCGCGCCGACCTCGAGGGGTTCGTCGAGGGGCAGGAAGAGGCGGCCAAACCCGATGACTAGCCCCACATCCCGTGGCCCACGTGTATCTGTAAGCGCAGTACGAGAATCTGGACGGAAATGGACAATCGCTTGAGTGAGAGCGCAGAGAACTTCACTTGGCTCATCTCCAACTTCGTCTCCGAGGTCCCCGGGGTGGAGCACGCGATCGTCGTCTCCTCCGACGGCTTGCTGCTCACTTCTTCGCGCGACTTTGCCGAGCAGCACGCGGAGCAGCTCGCGGCGATCGCGAGCGGTCTGCAGAGCCTGGCCGAGGGAACCTCGAAGATGTTCGCCAAGGGCGACACCGAGCAACTGATCCTGCGGATGCAGCGCGGCTACCTGTTTGTGATGTCCATCAGCGATGGGTCCTCACTTGCGGTGTTGACCTCGGGTGACGCCGACATGAAGATCGTTGCTTACCAGATGACGCTCCTCGTCGAGAGCGCGGGTCACGCCCTGACACCGCAGCTTCGTTCGCAGTTGCGCGAAGTTATGGCCCCGTGATGGATACTCATCCCTGTACCGCCCCTGCACATCGGGGCGCGCATTGGAGCACGAAGAGGTTGCCAGCGCTATGAGTAAACGCAGGAGAAGGGGCGCACGGATCCGCCCGTACACCTTCACGGGGGGTAGGACTCGTTCCCGCCATCCGCTGATGGTGCAGACCTTGGTCTCGGTCGCGGACGCCGGCTCGGCGCCCCCGGCGAACCTCCTTCCGGAGTCGGAAAACATCTACCTGATGTGCCGCGAGACCCGTTCGGTCGCGGAGATCTCCGCCGAGTTGAAGATCCCGATGGGCGTCACCCAGGTGCTACTGAGTGACCTGGCCGATCAGGGCCACGTCTACATTCACCCCACCATCACCGGCCACAGTCCGTCAGAAAACCAAGTTCTGGAGAGGGCGCTCCGTGGACTCGAACGTCTCTTCCAATAATTCCTCAGACCCCGCGTCACTGGTCTCCACCAAGATCGTCGTCGCCGGCGGTTTCGGCGCGGGCAAGACCACTCTCGTCAGTTCGGTATCGGAGATCCCTCCGGTGTCGACCGAGGCGGTCATGACCGAGGCCAGCCGCGAACACGACGACACCACAGTCACGCCGCACAAGGTGACCACGACCGTCGCCATGGACTTCGGCCGGCTCACCCTGGACCAAGAACTGATCATGTACATGTTCGGCACTCCGGGGCAGGCCCGCTTCTGGTTCATGTGGGACGACATCGTTCGGGGCGCGGTCGGGGCGGTCATCGTGGTGGACAGCCGCCGCCTGGCCGACAGTTTCGACGCGGTCGACTACTTCGAGAAGCAGCAGTCGATTCCCTACGTCGTGGCCCTGAACAAGTTCGACGGCACGCTCGAGTACTCGATCGAGCAGATCCGCGAGGCGCTGGAGATCGCCCCCGACGTGCCGATCGTCGACTTCGACGCGCGCGACCGCCGTTCCGCGGGGGGCGTGCTGACCTGCCTGCTGGAGTACACGCTCTCGCGTCCCAAGTCCGGCGAACTGGTCGGGTGACTCGCGGAACCGCCAGCGTCGAGCGACAGCTAGCCCCTGCTGGGGCCGTCACGATATAGGTGCCCCCGGGAACCCGATTCTTCCCGGGGGCACTGTGATGTTTCGCGTGCGCATCGATCCCCGCCCCTTGCGTGGTGAGCCCCGCCCACGCGGGTGGGGCGCGGGAACCCACGACACTCCACGCGCCTTCGCGGGAACGCGGTCCGCACGATCAGCGCACGGGCAGCACCCTGCCAGTCGCGCCACTACCGGCATGATCGACAATTGGTGCCGTACGGAGCGCTGACGGGACGGGAGACCCATGCCAGAGACAGCCACGAACCGCGTGCGGCGCCGAGGGCTCACGGCCCGCGACGCCGCGCTCATCGCGGTGTTCGCGGCCCTGATCGCGGTGCTGAGTATGTCGTTCGTCATCCCCGTCGGGCCGGTCCCGATCACCCTGCAGACGCTTGGGGTGATGCTCGCCCCGAGCCTGCTGGGGGCCAAGCGCGGGACGCTCGCGGTACTGACCTTCCTCGCGCTTGTCGCGGCCGGGCTGCCGCTGCTGCCCGGCGGCCGCGGCGGGGTTATGCCGTTCGTCGGACTCACGGGCGGCTACATGATCGGCTGGGTGCTCGGCGCGCTGGCGATCGGCCTGCTCGCGCAGCGGATGATGCCCCGCTACCGCTTCTGGGGCGGCCTCGGGGCCAACATCCTCGGTGGGATCGTGCTGATCTATCTCATCGGGGTCCCGTGGAGTGCCTACGTGGCGCAGGACGGGCTGCTCGCCACCATTGTCGCCGCCGGACTGTTCCTGCCCGGTGACCTCGCGAAGGCGGTACTGGCCGCGGCGATCGCGACGGCCGTGTTCCGCGCCTATCCCATCCCGCCCGCTGGACGGCCCGTTGACCAGGGCGGCGGTGACGTAGGCTGAGTGTGCCCCCCTTGTCCCGGTACCGACCAGAACCACACCCGCCCCATGCTGCAGTTGGAGAACGTGCGCCACGCCTACGAGGGGCGTACCGTACTCAGCGACGTCACCGCTGAGCTGGTCGAGCACCGCATCGGGATCATCGGCGCGAACGGCTCCGGCAAGTCGACGCTCGCCCGGATGCTCAACGGGCTGATCGTTCCCGATCACGGGCGCGTCCTGCTCGACGGGCGCGACACCCGCAAGCACGCGCGCGAGATCCGGCGGCGGGTCGGGTTCGTCTTCCCCGACCCCGGGACCCAGATCATCATGCCCACGGTCGGCGAGGACGTGGCGATCGGGCTGCGGGGCAGTGGGCTCGACCGCGCCGAGATCGACGGCCGCGTCCAGCGGATCCTGCGCCGGCACGGGCTCGCCGACCACCACGACCACCCGGCGCACCTGCTCTCCGGCGGGCAGAAGCAGATGCTGGCACTGGCCTCCGTCCTGGTCACCTCCCCTGAGGTCCTGGTGTGCGACGAGCCGACGACCCTGCTCGACCTGCGCAACGTCAAGGTGATCGAACGAACCCTGCGCGCGCTCCCGCAGCAGGTCATCCTGCTCACGCACCACCTGGACGCGCTGGCCGGCTTCGACCGGGTGCTGGTCATGGACGAGGGGCGGATCGTCTTCGATGGCGCGCCAACCGCTGCGGTGGCGCACTACACCGACCGCATGGAGCGGGCCGCCGCGGGGGCGGCCGAGGAACCGCTCGGGGGGCACCCCGATGGAGACGAACCAGTCCCGTGAGCGTGCTCGGCCTCTATCTCCCCGGCGACTCGGTCCTCCACCGCACCCCGGCCGGGGTGAAGCTCCTCGCTCTGCTCGGTGCGGTGACCGCCGTCGTGGTCCTCGGTGACCCGTGGATCGCGGTTGGCGCCGCCGTCGGGTGCGCTCTGCTCTACCCGCTGTGCGGGCTGCGGGCGGGGCACGCGTGGCGGATCCTGCGGCCGCTGCTGCCGTTCCTTGTGCTCATCGTGCTGTTCCAGATGCTTGGCGGGGACGCCCTGGTCGCGGTGCGCACCTGTGCGCAGCTTGTTCTCGCCGTGCTGCTGTCGGGTCTGGTCACGTTCACCACCCGGGTCAGCACGATGCTGGCCCTGTTCGAGCGCGTGGCCCGCCCATTGCGGTTCGCCGGGGTGCGCCCGGACCGGCTGGCCCTGGTGCTGGCCCTCACCATCCGCGCGCTTCCGATGGTCGCCGCGGCGTGGCACGCGTCACGCGAGGCCTACCTCGCCCGCGGGCTGCGGGGACGCCCGCACCTCATGGTGGTGCCGGTGATCGTGGGCCTGGTGCGTTCGGCCGAGGCCATGGGGGACGCCATGACCGCGCGCGGCCTCGACTAACGCCACCAACCGTAAATCCTCCGGTACCGGTGCGTTAGCCCGATGGCGCCGCGAAACCCTGTTAACGTACCGGAAGCAGTCTTCTCCGTTTTACGGTCATTTTTCGCTTGCCCAGCGCGTGAAGGTGCCGGAATGCGACAGAGCTGGACGGGTCCCCCGCGTGCCCGGAATCCGCGGTTCCCGGGATGGCCGCGGTTGGCCGGCGCCGCGGCGCTGCTCGCCGTCTCGATCGCGCTGCCGGTCGTCGTCGTGCCGCGCGTACTCGAAACCGGCGGCCCGGCGCGGCAGGAGGCACCCCCGACCCCGCCCCTGGGCCCGGACGCCGCGATCGGAACGGATGACGACGAGCCGGTCCGGCTCGCCCCCGAGGACGCGGAGCGCATCTCGGGTGTCCTGGACGACTACATGGCCGACCGCGCGGGCCGTATCGCGGTCGCGGTGGAGGAGCTGACCACCGGGGCGACCTACGAGTACCAGGCTGACCGCGAGTTCCTCACCGGGAGCCTGGTCAAGCTGGACATCCTGACCCTGATGCTGCTCCGGGCCGACGACGAGGACCGCGACCTCACCCAGCGCGAGCGCGAGCTCGCCGAGGAGATGATCCGCTACAGCGACAACACGATCACCGACAACCTCTTCGCGGACATCGGCTACGGGCCCGGCCTCCTGGAGGGCAACGAGCGCTTCGGGCTGCGCGCGACCGAGCCCAGCCCGGCCAACGTGTGGGGAGCGACCACCACCACCGCCGCCGACCAGCGGCG
Organism: Lipingzhangella halophila; assembly: GCF_014203805.1. GTDB lineage: Bacteria > Actinomycetota > Actinomycetes > Streptosporangiales > Streptosporangiaceae > Lipingzhangella > Lipingzhangella halophila. The sequence continues at coordinate 1,013,366 of NZ_JACHJT010000001.1, forward strand.
CCTGTTGCGCGCCGTCTTCACCGACACCGGTCCGTTGTCGGAGCAGAGCCGGGAGATCGCGGCCGAGCTGCTCGGTGATGTGGTGGCCGAGCAGGCATGGGGCGTCTCGGTCGCCGCGGGCGACGGCGGGACCGCCGAGCTCAAGAACGGGTGGGTGCCCATCGACGACCACGGCGGCCGCTGGGTCATCAACAGCGCGGGCCATGTCACCTCCGACAGCAGTGAGTACCTGATCGTCGTCCTCTCCGACCGCCATCTGGACTACTCCTCGGGGATCGAGTGCGTGGAGTACGTCGTCCGCGAGGTCACAGAGGTGCTCGACGAAGAGCTGGCCTGACGGCGGTGCCGCCTGACCGGGGGCGGCTAGGCTGAGGCCGACTGACACTGCCTTCTGGTTGCGGGAGCGAACCGTGCTTGATCTCCGTTCCGACACCGTCACCCGGCCGACTCCTCAGATGCGGCAGGCCATGGCCGAGGCCGAGGTCGGCGACGACGTGTTCGGTGAGGACCCCACCGTTTTGCGGCTTGAGCAGGAGACCGCCGCACTCCTCGGCAAGGAGGCGGCGCTGTACGTGGCGTCCGGCCACATGGCCAACCAGGTCGCCCTCAACGTCGCGGTGGGAAGCGGAGAGGAGGTCTGGGCGCACCAAGGCGCGCACGTCCTGACCGACGAGCAGGGCGCAACGGCGTTCCTGGCGCGGGCACTGCCCCGTGCGTACGACGCGGACGAGGGGTACCCGCCGCAGGACCTACTGGAGCGCTGGGCCGAGGGCATCGACGACGTCCACCGGGCCCGTCCCGCGCTCGTGTGCCTGGAGAACACCTTCTCCGGCCGAGTGATCCCGCTGGCCGAGCAACGACGGGTCGCCAGCTTCGCCCACGCGCACGGCATGCGGCTGCACCTGGACGGCGCGCGGCTGTGGAACGCGGCGGTCGAGCTGGGGGTGCCGCCCGCCGAGGTCGCGGCGGAATCCGACACCGTGTCGGTGTGCTTCTCCAAAGGGCTCGGCGCGCCCGTCGGTTCGGCCGTCGCCGCGGACGCCGAAACCATCAACCGGGCCCGCCGCGTGCGCAAGCTGCTCGGCGGTGGCATGCGCCAGGCCGGGATCATCGCCGCGGGCGCGCTCCACGCGCTGCGCGAGCACCGCGACCGGCTCGCCGACGACCACCGCCGCGCCACCCACCTCGCAGAGCGGATCTCGGGGATCCCGGGCCTGGAGGCGAGCGCCCACACCAACATGGTCTGGGTGACCGCACCAGAGGGACGGGCCGCCGACTACGCTGACGCGTTCGCCGCGCACGGCGTGCGGTGTATCCCCTTCGACCGGGAGACCATCCGGATCGTGCTGCATCTGGAGATCACCGACTCCGACACCGAAGACGCCATCACGCGGATCACCAAGGCGGCCGCACAGGTGTGAGGGCCTTCCTGGTTCGAGCCGCGCGCCGCCTGATGCATCCGGGGAACGAGCGGGGTGTGGGAGGGCCGGTAGCCCTCCCACCTTCCTGTCAGTCGAGCGGCCCGCCGGCGACGTAGATGACCTGGCCCGAGACGAAGCCAGCCTCCTCGCTGGTGAGGAACGCGATGGTGGCGGCGATGTCCTCGGGCTTGCCGGAGCGGCGGACCGGGATCCGGTCGGCCGCGGCCTGCTTGAAGTCCTCGAACTCCATGCCGACCCGGGCGGCGGTCGCCTTGGTCATCTCGGTGACGATGAAGCCGGGTGCCACCGCGTTCGACGTCACCCCGAACTTGCCGAGCTCGACCGCCAGCGTCTTGGCGAAGCCCTGCAGGCCCGCCTTGGCCGACGAGTAGTTCACCTGGCCCCGGTTGCCCTGCGCGGAGGAGCTGGACAGGCTGACGATGCGTCCCCACCCCGCGTTGACCATGTGCTCCTGGACGGCCCGGCTCATCAGGAAGGAACCGCGCAGGTGGACCCCCAGGACGGTGTCCCAGTCGTCCTCCGACATCTTGAAGAGCAGGTTGTCGCGCAGCACGCCGGCGTTGTTCACCAGGATCGTGGGCGGGCCGAGCTGCTCGGCCACCGTGTTCACCGCGGCGCTCACCTGGTCGGCGTCGCTGACATCGGCGCCGACCGCGGTCGCTGTGCCGCCGTCGTTGACGATCTCCTGGACCGTGCCCTTCGCGTCGTCCTCCTTGAGGTCGACGACACCGACCGAGTGGCCTTCGGCCGCCAGCCGCCGCGCGGTTGCCGCTCCGATTCCGCGGGCCGCACCGGTCACGATCGCGACACGTGGGGTCTGGGACATGCTCTACCTCCAGATGGGTTGTCCGGGACGCACGGAAGCGATCCTATCCAGTCCATACCGACTAGGTGGTATGCGGGGCGGCGGCTCAGGAGCTCCCTAGTGTAGGGCTGTCCTCCTCGGCGGCACCGCGCGGCCGGATACCAGGCCGGGTCCAGTCCGGTGGCGCGGGCACCGGCTGGCTCCCAATGGTGGGGAGGGGCGCCGCCGCCCCCGGCGTTCGGAGACAATGGCGCGGGGCGCGCCGTGCCTCCGTTGCGGACCGCGGGAGAATGGGCCCACAGTGTTCGACGCGCATTTGCACATCATCGACCCGCGCTTCCCGCTCGTGGCGAACCAGGGGTATCGCCCCGAACCGTTCACGGTGGCCGACTACCGGGCCCGGGTGGCGGGTCTCGGGGTGACCGGCGGGGCCGTGGTGGCGGGCTCCTACCAGGGGTACGCCACCGACTACCTGGTGACCGCGCTCCGCGAGCTCGGGGAGGGGTTCGTGGGCGTGGCGCAGGTGCCCCCGGACGTCCCGGACGCCCGGCTGTACGAACTGCACACTGCCGGAGTCCGCGCACTGCGGTTCAATCTGCGGCGCCGAGTGGGCAGCGGGGACACCGATACTGCCGCGGATATCGACGGCCTAGTCGAGCTGGGGGAGCGCGCCGCACGGCTGCTCGGCTGGCCCGCCGAGTTCTACGTCGACGCCCGGGAGCTGCCCGCGCTCGCGCCGCGAATCGCCGCGCTACCCAGGGTCAGCGTGGACCATCTCGGACTGTCGGCCGAAGGTCTGCCGGCTCTGCTGGACCTGGTCGCCGCGGGCGCGCGGGTCAAGGCCACCGGCTTCGGCCGGGTCGACATGGATGTTGCCAGCGCGCTGCGCTCAATCGCGGCGGTCGACCGGGGGGCGCTGATGTTCGGCACCGACCTCCCCTCGACCCGGGCGGCGCGGCCGTTCCAGCCCGCCGACCGCGACCTGGTCGTGCGGGCTCTCGGTGCCGAGGTTGCCGAGGACGTCCTCGCGGCGAACGCGCGCGTGTTCTACGGGATCGACGCCGCGGACACGTAGCGGTCCGTTCCCTGCCAGGGACAACTCCCCGCCCGGTTGGAGTTCCTGCCCTCGTGTTCCCATTCATGCCTTTCCGTGTAGTTTGCGGGCGCTCTCGCGAACTTCGCCAAATTACATTGCGAGGAAGTCTGAGTTTTTGCTGAACCGTGTGTGCTCCGTGGCCTAGGATTGCCTGCATGGGGAAGATGCACGTGCATTCGGGTCGTGCACGAACCTCCTTCCCGTGGGGTGCCGGTACGACCCAGCCGGTGCCGCAAAGCGATCGTGACGCGTGCGGACTGCAAAGGGGATCGCGGTGACCGGACAGCCAGCCCAGTTTTCGGTGGGCAGGACGTTGGAGGGTGAATGTTCGCCAGCCCTTGAGTCTGGCCCTCCCCGCACATGGTGGCTTCCCGCGCTGAGCCACGGGTCCTCGGCGCGGACACCTCCCCGGGGCACAGCCAGCCACGAAAGGCTTTCCTGGAGGCTCGACGCCGATCCCACGGCGCCTGCTGTGGCGCGCGAGATCGCACGCGGCATTCTGCGCGAGTGGGGCATGACCCGCTTCGCCGCTGACGTCGAGCTCGTTGTTTCCGAGTTGGTCACCAACGCGCTGCGGCACGGGCCCGATCCGGGGGCCAGCGGGGGCGACTGCCTCCTGCAGCTCACGATGATGCGCCGGGGCGGAGAGCTCGTCTGCGCCGTGCGCGACGCCAACGACCGGATCCCGGTGCGGCGCGAGCCCGACTTCATGCTGGAGACCGGGCGGGGGCTGCGCCTGGTGTCCTGCTTCGCCGCAAGCTGGGGCGCGGTGCCGACCGTGCCCGTAGGCAAGTTCGTGTGGGCACTGTTTCGCTAGCCCGAACATCCATTACGGTGCATGCCAGGGGATGTGAGGGACTCCACTGCCGAATGAATTCGCGGTCATGGCGCCCCGTCAACTAACCGGAAGTTCTCATGGGCGTTATCGTGTAAACGTGGACAGACACCGCGGTGCGGTGGTCGGGCTCCTCGGGCAGGCAACGGTGAAGCAGTGAAGGGTGGGGTCACAGTGGCTGTGGACTTTGCCCGACTCAAAGAGGGCAGCGGTCCCACGGTCCGCCGCATGCTCCTCGGTTCAGAACTGCGCAAGTACCGCGAGGCCAAGGGGATAAGCCGAAGCGACGCCGGCCACGAGATCCGCGGGTCCGAGTCCAAGATCAGCCGAATGGAACTGGGCCGCGTCGGGTTCAAGCCGCGCGATGTCGAGGACCTGCTGAAGTTCTACGGGGTCGACGACGAGGAGCTGATCACCACACTGGTGCAGCTCGCGAAGGACACCAATAAGCCCGGTTGGTGGCAGCAGTACGGTGAGGCGCTTCCCGACTGGTTCCAGGTCTACGTGGGCCTGGAGGAGGCGGCCACCCGGATCCGGCTGTACGAGGCGCAGTTCATTCCCGGCCTGCTGCAGACCGAGGAGTACGCCCGCGCGGTTATCACCGGAGGATCGCCCGGTCCCGATCCCAGCGTGGAGGACCGCGTGGCGGTGCGGATGCGCCGGCAAAGCCGTCTCGAGGAGGAGGCCGGCGTCAAGCTGTGGGCCATCCTGGACGAGACCGCTCTGCGCCGGCCCGTGGGTGGGGTCGGCATCATGGCCCGGCAGTTACAACGGCTGATCGAGCTGTGCGATTACCCCAACATTACGTTGCAGGTTATTCCGTTCAGCATCGGAGCGCACGCGGCCGAGGCCGGTTCCTTCACGATCCTGCGCTATCCCGATTTCGATCTTTCCGACATCGTCTACCTGGAACAGCTCACGGGTTCGCTCTGTCTGGACAAACGCAGTGAGATCGACACCTACACGATGGCGATGGAACGGTTGAGCGTCGTGGCGGAACCGCCGGTCGAGACCCGCGGAATCCTGAAGAACATGATCGACGATCTCTGAGCGCCGCAGTGTTCCCCGCCTGAGCGGGAGGAGCCCCACCCTCCCTCTGATCACCCTCCGGTGATCGTTTTCGGGGACTCCTCCCTTTGTGGTTCGCGCGCCCGGGTGGGCTGAGGGGATTAGCTCACCAGGTTGTCGAAGTCGCCGTCCTTGGCACCCATGATCAGCGCGTCGACCTCAGCCTGGGTGTAGACCAGGGCGGGGCCGTCGGGGAAGCGGGAGTTGCGCATGGCGATCGAGCCATCGGTGAGCCGGGCCATCTCCACGCACGCGCCGCGGGAATTGCTGCGCTGACTCTTCTGCCAGGTAACGCCCTGCAGGTCAGATGCAGCGATGCCGTTGTGAACGGTCACGGGATGCTCCTTACGTCCAACTGGAGTGTGCGGGTTTCACGTACGGCGCTGGATGCACATCCTTATGCACGTGCATCCGCACCGTACTTTGAACAGGATAGCGCACGTGCATTTGGATGTCCCCGACTTTCTCAGGTGGGTATCGTCGTGTGATCTCCGGAAATCCCCCAGGTGGGAATGCATCAAGGGCCCCGCCGTGGCGGCGGGGCCCTTGGTCGTCCGTGGCGAAGGAGTGGGTCAGGAACAGCGCAGGGCGGAGTCCAACGCATCGAGGTTGGCGCGCATGCCGGAGGGGTAGTCGTCACCGGGAGACTCGTCGGTGATCCCGCCGAGCGGGTCGAGCACGGCGGTCTCGGCGCCCGTCTCCTCGGCGATCGTCTCGGCGGTGTCGGTCGGGGTCAACGTCTCGGTGAAGACCGTCGTGACGTCGTGCTCCTCCACGAGGTCGGCCACCTCGGCGATCCGGGCCGGCGACGGCTCGGAGTCGGACTCCAGCCCGCTGATGCTGATCTGGTTCAGGTCGTAGCTCTCGGCGAGGTAGCCGAACGCGGCGTGGTTCACCACTATGTCGCGGCTCTCGCACGCGTCCAGGGTGTCGGCGTACTCCTGGTCGATCCCGGTCAACGTGTCGATGGTCGTTTCGGCATTGGCCCGGTAGTCGGCGGCGTTGTCCGGGTCGACCTCGGCAAGCTGCTCGGCCAGCCCTTCGGTGGCCTGGGACATCCGGTCGAGGTCGAGCCACATGTGCGGATCCTCCTCGCCGTGCTCGTCATGCTCGCCGTCTTCGCCGTGGCCGTCCTCCTCGCCGTGCTCCTCGCCGTGCTCCTCGTGCTCGCCGTCTTCGCCGTGGCCGTCCTCCTCCTCGCCGGCGGGGCGGAGCTCGACGAGGTCGGCGACATCCAGCGCGTTCTCGCCGCCCTCCTGGTCGATGGCGTCGTCGACCGCCGGCTGCAGCCCTGAGACGTAGAACGCGACATCGGCCTCGCTCACCTGGCCGACCTGGCGGGGGGACAGTTCGAGGGCGTGTGGGTCGACTCCTGGCTCGGTCAGGTTGTCCACGTCGGCGTGCTCGCCGCCGACTTGCGTGGCCAACCATTCGAGCGGGTAGACGCCGGTGACGACACTGGCTCCCGCGCCGCCACCCTCGCTCGTCTCCTCACCGCAGCCGCTCGCGGTCACGGCCAGCACGCTGGCGGCGCACGCCGCTGTCATCCTTACCGACATCGAAGATCGCATGGATCAATCTTCGCCGAAAATGAAAATGATTGTCAATTTAGGTCGGTTTGGGGCGAACCGGATTCGAAGACTGGCGCGCGGAGGCACAGGCCGACCGCCGGGCGTCAGCTGATCTCGGCGAACCGCTCGACGTCGTTGGTCTTCCCGGCGACGACGATGATGTCGCCCTTCTGCGGGACCGTCTCGGCGGTTGCGTAGGTGAACGCCTCACCGTGCCGTTTGATGCAGACAACGGTGATGCCGCGCTTGGAGCGGACTCCGGTCTCGCCGAGCTTGCGGCCGATCAGTTCGCGCGGGGCGCGGGTCTTGCCGAGCGCGAAGTTCTCCTCCAACTCGACGTAGTCGAGCATCCGGCCCGACACCAGGTGGGCGACGCGCTCGCCCATGTCGTGCTCGGGAAGGATCACGTGGTGGGTGCCGATCTGCTGCAGGATCCGGCCGTGCCGCCGGCTGGTCGCCTTGGCCCAGATGTCGGGGACGCCCATGTCCACCAGCAGGGAGGTGGCCAGGATGCTCTCCTCCAGGTGGGTTCCGATGGCGACCACGGCCCGCTTGAACTCCTCGGCGCCGACCTGGCGAAGCGCCTCGTCGTCAGTGGCGTCGGCGACCACGGTATGGGTGAGCGCGTCGGCATAAGCCTGGACCAGCCGCGGGGTGGAGTCCATGCCCAATACCTCCCACCCGTGCTTCACGAGCTCCAGGGCGAGGGAACTGCCGAACCTGCCCAGCCCGATGACGAGTACCCGCTTGTCGTGGGGCCTAGTGCGCTGCACTGTTCTCTCCCTATGTTCCGTCAGCCGATGATCGGCCGGGACTCGGCTAGATCGTATCGACGGCGCCGTTCGCGCAGTGCCAGCGCTGAGGCGAAGGTGATCGGCCCGATCCGGCCCGCCACCATCAGCACGATCAGCAGTACCTGAGCGGCCGGCGGCAGATCCGGGGTGATGCCGGTGGACAGCCCGACGACTCCAGCCGCGGACACTACCTCGAAGAGCACCTGGGTGAACTTGAACGGGGTGGTCGCGAGCAGGACGACCGTCGACACGACCACTACCGTCATCAACAGGAACATCAGGCTCAGTGCTTCCCGGATGGCGTTGGAGGACAGCCGCCGCCCGAAGACGTGCACGCCGGCGTGGCCGCGGATCTCCGACCACACCACCAGGAAGATCACAGCGAGGGTCGCGACCTTGATGCCGCCCGCCGTGCCCGCGCTCCCGTTACCGACGAACATCAGCATGATGGTCACGAGCAGCGAGGAGTCGTCCATCGTGCCCACGTCGAGGACGTTGAACCCGCCGCTGCGCGGCATCACCCCGTGGAAGATGCCGTCGACCAGCCGCGCCGGCCAGCTCAGCGAGCCGAGCGTGGCGGGGTTGGACCACTCCAGCACGATCACGACCAGCGAGCCGCCGAGGTAGAGCAGCAGCGTGGTGTACACCGTGAGCTTGGCGTGCAGTGTCCAGTGGGACGGGCGCCACAGGTGCCGGCGCAGCTCCAGCAGGATCGGAAAGCCCAGGCCGCCCACGATGGTCGCGAACGCCACGGTCAGCAGGATGATCGGGTCACCGGAGAAACGCGTGAGGCTGTCGGCGTAGAGCGACAGCCCTGCGTTGTTGAACGCCGAGACCGCGTGGAAGACACCACTGTAGAGGGCGGCGCCCAGCGAGAGGTCGTGCCCCAGCCACATCCGGGGGATGATGATCAACGCGATCACGCCCTCGCAGATGAGGCTCACCACGCCGATGCGCATCACCACACCGCGGACCTCGCCAACGGCGAGGTTGCGCGTCTCGGCCTGCGCGCTGAGCTGCATCCGCAACCCGAAGCGGCGGATCACCACGGCTCCCAGGACCGACGCCAGGGCCATGATGCCGATACCACCCGCCTGGATCAGCACAATGACGACGACGTGCCCGAACACGGACAAGTCGGCGCCGATCGCGATGATGGTCAGGCCGCAGACGGCAAGGGACGTCGTCGCGGTGAACAGCGCCTCGACGACGGTGAGCTGTTCGTCGCCCGTGGTCGCGGCGGGTAGCAGCAGGAGCCCCGCTCCCGCGAGGTCGACGATGGCGAACAGGATGACGAACATCCGTGCCGGCCGCAGCCAAGGGAACCGGGGGATCTCCTGGACGAGTGTGGCGCCTTGTCCGTACCGGCGCTGCGGACGCAGGAGGCGTCCGATTAAGCCCCGGAAGTTCACTCGCACCTCCACTCCCAGCACATCGCAGGTCGAGAGCGATGTTCCCATATGCGGGGGCGGAGGCGCGGCACAGGCCGCCCTTGGCCGCGTCAGCGGGGGCCCGGCTTCCGGGTGCCCCCGGCGTGGTTACGCAGCGAGGAACGCGCTCAGGGTCAGTAGTGGCGCGCGCCCTCGTGGTTGACGTGCCCGACAGGTTCGATCTGCAGGGTGGAGTGCTCCACGTCGAAATGGCCGGCGAGACAGGTGTGGAGCTCGTCGAGCATTCGGCCGGCCTCGGTGAGATAGTCGTCGTCGACCACGACGTGCGCCGACATGACCGGGACCCCGGAGGTGATGGTCCACGCGTGCAGGTCGTGCACGTCGACGACCCCCGGCTGGCGCAGCAGGTGCGCACGGACCTCGTTCAGGTCCATGTCGCGCGGTGTGGCCTCAAGAAGAACGTGCACCGCCTCGCGCAGCAGGCTCCAGGCGCGCGGTACGACGATGGCGGCGATGACCAGCGAGATGATGGAGTCGGTCCGCTCCCAGGCGGTGAGCCAGATGAGGACACCCCCGACGATCACACCGAGCGAGGACAGCGCGTCGCCCATGACCTCCAGGTAGGCGCCGCGGACGTTGAGGCTCTCGCGCTGCCCCCTGCGCAGGACGAGCATCGCTGCGATGTTCATGATCAGCCCGAACGCGGCCACCGCGACCATTCCCGGCCCGGCCACCGGGCTGGGGTCGCGCAGCCGGTCGATCGCCTCCAGCACGATGAACGCACACAGTACGAACAGCACAAGAGCGTTCACCGCGGCGGCCAGGATCTCGGCCCGCTGGTAGCCGAACGTACGCTTCGTGCACGCTGGACGGCTGGCGATCCACACCGCCGCCAGGGCGAGCAGCACGCCGATGGAGTCGGTGACGGTGTGCCCGGCGTCGGCGAGCAGCGCCAGGCTGCCGGTGGTCGCCGCCCCGACGACCTGGACGCCGGCGACGCTCAGCATCATGAGCAGCACCACGGTGAGGCGTCCGCGATTGGCGGAACCCGCGGTCACGTGCCCGTGCCCGTGCCCGTGTCCGGCACCCATGTGCTCCCCCTGTTTCGTCCGAGGCATTGTTCAGCCGCCACTGTTTATACAGTCTAGGCTGTCAATACAGCAAACGGTGTACAATGATTTTCATGTTGACCTCCGACCAGCGGCTCTCCGCGATCCAGCGACTCGGTCGCGCCCTCGCCGACCCCACGCGATGCCGGCTGTTGCTGGCCCTGCTCGATGGTCCCGGCTACCCGGCCAAGCTGGCCGACGATCTGGGACTGACCAGGCAGAATGTCTCCAACCACCTTGCCTGCCTGCGCGAATGTGGGCTGGTGCGTACGACAGCGCTCGGAAGACAGGTGAGCTACGAACTGGTCGACGCCTCGCTGGCGCATGCGCTCGAGGACCTGCTGCGTGTCGTCTGGGGAGTGGCTGACGAGCACGTACCGCCCGGTGAGACCACGCCGATTCCGGTTAACTAGCTGCGTTCCGTCCTGTCTTATTCCCAGGATGCCCGGCTGCGGGTGGCACGCCAAGCGCGGGCGCGCGCCTGTGGAAGGCGTTAAGGACGCACTGACGCGCCCCGTGTGGTGACCGGAATAGGTCACCGTCCGGGGCGCCGTGCAGCCCCTTACCTGGTGCTCCACTAGGGGTAGCCCTGATGCGTCGCTGACATACCCCTGACATCCCCCCGATGTGGCGCTGCTCGCGCTGACTTCAGATATGACGCGAAGTATTGTGGACGTCGCGTGCCCGGAAAATCCCGTGCGACCCCGTCAATCTAACCGCATGGACCGGCGTAGACCGCTCACCGCAGCGGTGCCCTCCGCACGAACAGACATCTCACAGGAGCGCGAACACTCATGTCCATACTGGCCAAGAACAGCCTTGGCGACCCCACCCAGGCTTCCCCGTTAACGGGCGCGCGAGACGGTGGGTGGGACTCATGAACCGGCTAGCGCAACTCTCCCTCGCGAACCGGGCACTGATCCTGCTCATCACGCTGGCGGCGCTCGTCTTCGGGCTGCTCGCGACGACGTCGGCCAAGCGCGAGCTGATGCCCGAGATGGACCTACCCATGGTGATGGTGAACGCCCAATACGAGGGCGCCTCACCCGAGGTGGTCGAGAACGAGGTCACCGAGCCCCTGGAACAGGCCCTCAAGGGCGTCTCCGGCGTCACCACGTACACCTCCACGTCCAGCAACGGCAGTTCCTCGATCACCGCGGAGTTCGACTACGAGGACGAGACCGAGGACGTGGTGCGGTCCACTCAGCAGGCGGTCGACCAGGTCGAGCCGATGCTGCCGGACGGGGTCGAACCGTCGGTGATGTCGTTCGGCACCGATGACATGCCCGTGGTCATGCTGGCCGCCGGGGCCGGGGACGGTGATGAGCAGGAGCTGGCCGAACCGATCGAGGAGCAGCTCATCCCGGAGCTGGAGTCCATCGACGGAGTGCGCGCGGCACAGCTCACCGGTGTCCGCGAGTCCACCGTCACGATCACGCCCGACGAGGACGACCTCGAGGACGACGGGCTCACCTCGGCCGACGTCACCAGTGCGCTGGAATCCAGCGGCGCGTTGGCTCCCGGCGGTGAGATCACCGAGGACGGGCGCACTCTTACCGTCACCACCGGTGAGCGGTTGGAGTCGATCGAGCAGGTCGAGGACATCTGGGTCACTCCCGGCGGGGGCGGCGGAGGCGCGGCCGATCCGGGAGCCGCCGCCGGCATGCCCGGAGCGGACTCGGCGCAGGCCGACGCGGCGCAACTGAAGGACGTGGCCGAGGTCGAGCTCAAGGCCGACGAGGAGACCTCGATCACCCGGACCAACGGCAACCCCAGCCTTGGCATCATGATCACCAAGACGCCCGAGGGCAACACGGTCGAGATCTCCGAGACCGCCCAGGAGACGGCCGAGGAGATCGCACCGATGCTGGGCGGGGACGCCGAGATCACCGCCGTCTTCGACCAGGCGCCCTTCATCGAGGAGTCCATCACGGCGATGGCCCAGGAAGGCGGGTTCGGGCTGGGGTTCGCAATCCTGGTCATCGCGCTGTTCCTGCTCTCCCTCCGCTCCACGTTCGTCGCGGCGGTGTCCATCCCGACGTCGCTGCTGGTGGCGATGATCGGCATGCAGGTGTTCGGCTATTCGCTGAACATGCTCACGTTGGGCGCGCTCACGGTGTCCGTCGGCCGGGTCGTCGACGACTCCATCGTGGTACTGGAGAACATCAAGCGGCATCTCCGGTACGGCGAGGAGAAACTGACCGCCGTGTTGACCGGGGTGCGCGAGGTGGCTACCGCTGTCACCGCCTCCACCCTGACCACCATCGCGGTGTTCCTGCCGGTGGCCTTCGTGGGTGGCCAGACCGGCGAGCTGTTCCGGCCCTTCGCGGTGACCGTGAGCCTCGCACTGGCGGCATCGCTGCTGGTCGCGCTGACCATCGTCCCGGTGCTCGCCTACTGGTTCAGCAGTACCCGGGTCGTTCCGCCCGAGGACGTGGAGCGGATCAAGGACGAGGAGCAGCGGCGCGAGCTGCGCAGTCCTTTGCAGCGGGCCTACCTGCCGATCATCCGGTGGACCACCCGGCACCGGGTCATCACGTTGCTGGTGACCGTTGTGCTTTTCGGGGGCACGTTCGCGATGTGGCCTTCCGTCAAGAAGGACTTCCTGGGTCAGCAGGGGCAGAACACCTACCTGGTGACCCAGGAGCTCGAGGTTGGAACGTCGCTGGAGGAGGCCAACGAGGAAGCCCAGAAGGTCGAGGAGAAGCTCGACGGGATGTCCTGGATGGACTCCTACCAGGTGTCGATCGGCAGCGGTGGCGACCCCGCGGCGGAGATGATGGGTGGCGGCGGTGCCGACACCACCCAGTACACGATCACCGCCGATCCCGACGCCGACCAGGAGATGGTGCAGGAGAAACTGCGCACCGCGCTGGAGGACGTCGACACCGACACCGATATCCGTCTCGACGATTCCGGGGGCGCGGGCTCCGATCTGGAGGTCCAGGTCCAGGCCGATGGTCCCGAGACCCTGGAAGAGGCAACGGGAGCGGTCGAGGACACCCTCGGTGACATCGACGGGTTGGAGGACGTCGAGAACAGCATCGCCGCCACGCAGTCCCAGCTCGATGTCCAGGTCGACGGAGAAGACGCCGCCGACGAAGGGCTGACCGAGATGCAGATCGGGCAGGCCGTCACCGAGGCGTTCCAGGGCGCCGAGGTGGGCACCGCGACCATCGGTGGCGTCGAGCGCGACATGGTCGTGCGAATGTACGAGGAGCCCGCGAGTGTGGCTGACCTGGAGGAGCTGGAGATCGCGACGCCCGAGGGCGACGAGGTCGAGCTCTCCGAGGTCGCCAGTGTCGAGGAGGTCAACCAGCCGCCCGAGCTGACCCGGGAGGACGGTGCGCGCACCGCGACCGTCTCGGCGACGCCGACGGCCGACGACCTGACCGCGGTCAGCACTGAGGTGAACCAGGAGCTGGAGTCGCTCGACCTGCCCGAGAGCGCCACCGCCAGTCTGGGTGGTGTCAGCACCGAGCAGAACGAGGCGTTCGCCCAGCTGGGTCTGGCGATGCTGGCGGCGATCGCACTCGTCTTCCTGATCATGGTGGCGACCTTCAAGAGCCTCGTCCAGCCGCTGATCCTGCTGGTGTCGATCCCGTTCGCGGCGACCGGCTCACTGGGGCTGTTGCTGGTCAGCGGCGTACCGGTGGGGCTGCCCTCCCTGATTGGCATGCTGATGCTGATCGGGATCGTGGTCACCAACGCGATTGTGCTGATCGACCTGATCAACCAGAACCGCAACAACGGCATGGAACTGGGCGAGGCGGTGGTCGAGGGAGCGCGGCACCGGCTGCGGCCTATCCTGATGACCGCACTGGCCACCATGTTCGCCCTGACCCCGATGGCGCTCGGGTTCACCGGCGGCGGCGCCTTCATCGCGGCACCTCTGGCGATCGTGGTCATCGGCGGCCTGTTCACGTCCACGCTGCTGACCCTGGTTCTGGTTCCGGTGCTCTACACCATGTACGAGGCGCGCAAGGAGCGCCGTGTGCAGCGCCGCGCGGCCAAGCGCGAGGCCAAGCTGGCCGCGGCCCGCTCGGCCAACGGTGGCGGCACCGCGGCGGAGGACGGCGTGGAGTCCGGCACCGCAGAGCAGGAGCAGGACGAGTCGGGAGACGAGCCCGGCAAGGCGTAGCCGGCAGGGCTTGCGCCCGGGGTGGCGTGCCATCGTACAGGCGGTGGCGCGCCACCCCGTCCCGGCCCGCCCAACCACTTCCCAGGAGGACACAGCGTTGTGGCGGGGTGCGAATGCGGACCACTGGCGTCGCGATTTGTTTTTTGACCCTCATGGCGGGCAAGCTGCAGCTTGTGACTCCTCCCCCTCGTCTGCATGATGGGGGCTGCCCGCTTCTCTTGCGTGAGGTAGGCAGCGAACAAGTACAGGCCGGGGGCTTGGACACAGGTGGAGCGCGGCAAACAAGTGCGCACCGGGGGAAATCAGCACAGGTAAGCGAACTGTCCTTCGGGCCAGGGCCCCTCGCTAGGAGACGCAATGGAAAGCAAGAAGAACGAACTCGACGAACTCGTGCGTGAGGAGCTCGGCGACGAGCCATCACAGGAAGCCAAGGACTACGCGCGAGAGCTGTACGAGAAATATCGGCTGCCCACCACGTCGTCGGAGGAGACAACCCCCGGGGAGGAAACCTAGTGCATGGGCTCTCGCCCAGCGGTCGCACAGTGACGACAGAACGATCGGGGTCTCCCCGTGCGGGGGGACCCTTCGTCATGTCCGGGTGGCCGCGGAACGCCGGCGCGTCGCGGCCTTAGCTGTCAGTCGCTGAGCGAGGACTCGGCATCCCAGAGCAGCTCGAACCAGACCAGCCGGCCGAGGCCGTCGGAACGGGGCTCGGTGCCCCATTTCGTGGCCATGGCCTCGACAAGGTCCAGCCCTCGGCCGTGCTCGCTGGTGTCGTAGGGGTCGCGGTGCTGGGCGCGGGGCTGTTCCGGACTGCCGAGGTCGCGCACCTCGACGCGGGCCCATCCCGTGGCGAGATACACGCTCACCTCGAACTTGCCGCCGGTGGAGCCGGACGCACTGTGGGTCACGGCGTTGGTCGACAGTTCGCTGGTGAGCAGGGTCGCGTTCGTGAGTACCGGTGAGCCGGCGAGCTGCCGTTCAACGAAGCGACGGGCATACTTGATCTGGTTGGGCAGACCCGGAAACCGGCGCCGGACAGGCTGGTCCGGAAGCTCGGCGGGTACGGTGCGGCGCTCTTCCATTGATCTCGCCGGACGTTGGAGTTCAGGTCGGGAGCTGTCCGGACGCGGGGTGGGGACCTGGGTTTCTCCGAGGTCCCACCAACGCGCGGTTGGGGTGTCGGACATGTGCTGATCACTCCCCGGGGCAGTGCATCGGCGGCACGTTCGGACCATGGTGACGTGCTTCACGTGGCCCCCTCGGGGCGTCCGATGCCTCCTGCGCGAGGTCACGGCGCATTGCGGGGGATGGCCGGGAGCCACTCGTGGGGTAGTGGGTGCCTTGTGCAGTTGTACGGCCATGGTTGTAGTAGGCTCGCTTGGCCTCGACGGCCATGTCCACGCTAAGAATACGCGGGTTGACTTCCGGTAAAGCAGGCGGGGGTGGGCCGTGGTCCGAGCCATGAGCACCACCCGTTCACAGCCCGGGTACCTTCCTACCTGAGCTGCGCGTCGACCGCGTTTTCTGCGCAGGCCTGGCCGAATGCGGCCACCCGCTTGACGGTACCCGAGGTGGAGCGGTCATTGCCCCGGACAGTGGTCCCGCATCAACCGGGGTGCTTCTGCGCCAGCCCGGGACCCGCCTGGGATCATGGGGCCCATGGTGCGAGAAGCCGACATCCCACGACTGGACACCCGAAGCGCTGGAGTGCACGTTGCCGACCCGTCGCGCTACGACGGGAGGGTGCCCTACCGCCGAAGCGGGCGCAGTGGCCTGGATCTGCCCGAGATCTCCTTGGGGCTTTGGCAGAACTTCGGCGACAACCGGCCGCTCGAAACGCAAAGGGCCATCCTGCGGCGGGCCTTCGACCTGGGAGTCACCCATTTCGACCTGGCCAACAACTACGGCCCGCCCGCCGGGTCCGCCGAGCTGAACTTCGGCCGGATCCTGCGGGAGGACTTCCGGCCGTACCGCGATGAGCTGGTCATCTCCACCAAGGCCGGATACGACATGTGGCCCGGTCCTTACGGTGTCGGTGGGTCGCGCAAGTACCTGCTCAGCAGCCTGGACCAGTCGCTCGCCCGCATGGGCCTGGACTACGTGGACATCTTCTACAGTCACCGGTTCGACCCGGATACGCCCCTCGAGGAGACGATGTCGGCGCTCGACACGGCGGTGCGGTCGGGCCGGGCGCTCTACGCCGGTATCTCCTCCTACTCGGCGGAGCGTACGGCCGAGGCAGCGGCGATCCTGCGGCAGATGGGAACCCCGCTGCTGATCCACCAGCCCTCGTACTCCATGGTGAACCGGTGGATCGAGGACCAGGAACTGCTGGCAACGCTGCAGCACGAGGGCGTCGGGTGCATCGCGTTCTCGCCGCTGGCCCAGGGGCTGCTGACCGGGAAATACCTGAACGACGTCCCGGAGGACTCCCGGGCCAAGACCGGAAAGGCGTTCTCGCGGGACTGGCTGACCGAGGAGAACCTGTCCCGGGTGCGCGCGCTCGACGCGATCGCCAGCCGGCGTGGCCAGAGCCTGGCCCAGCTCGCGCTCTCCTGGGTGCTGCGCGACAGCCGGGTGACCTCGGCGCTCATCGGCGCGAGCAGTGTCGCCCAGCTTGAGGACAGTATCGCCGCGGTACGCGGCCCGCGGTTCACCGGGGAGGAGCTCGCCGAGATCGACCGGTATGCCGAGGACCTCGGGGTGAACATCTGGCGGCGCTCCAGCGAGCACTGAGCTGAGTACCGGACGGTGCGGCGCGTATCCCGGTTCCACGGCGGGTCCGGCACCGGCCGGGTCCGCCGTTCCGGTTCGGCGGGCGGCGGTCATTGCGGTACACATAGGCCGACTGTGCCGCCGCGCCGCCTTTTCCGGGAAATTCCGCAAATCGGTGTTCGAGATTATGCGAACCCTGTGCCGCCCGTTTTGTACGTTGCGTCAGTATGGCGACGAATTTCGTTGTTGCGGACCATCTTGCCTTCCTCGATGCGGTTTCTTGATGTGTCGGTGACCGGCAAGTGTCCCGAAGTCCCGGAAAATCGGGAGAATTTGGAGTGCGTCTCGTGGTCCGGATTCGCACACGATTCGACAGTCGTCGGGAGGTGGCCCTCACCGGTGGCTCGGGACTTCCCGTACACACGTGGGCGTACGCGAGCGACAACATCCCGGCAGGTCAAATTCCCGCCGTTGGGCGCAGTAGCCGGACCTGCAGCGCCCGGTCAGTAAGGTGGGGAGGCCCAGTTGGGGAAGTTCCTGGTCAGGAGGCTGGCGGGCTATGTCGTGCTGGTGGTCCTGGCTACGTCCTTCGCCTACCTTCTCGCCGCGTCGACGCTGAACCCGCGCGTCAATTACGAGGAGCGCAGCGACCGGCCGAGCGAGGAACAGATCGACCAGCGCCTCGATGAGCTCAATCTGAACGACAAGACACCGCTCGCCGAGCGGTGGTACGTATGGGCGAGCGGCGTCGTGAAAGGGGACTTCGGGCCGACCGTCACCGGAACCTCGGTGAATGAGGAGGTCGAACGGCGCGCATGGGTCTCACTCCAGCTGATTGTTGTCGGTACCGTCCTGGGAAGCACGATCGGTGTGGGCGCGGGTGCGTACGCCGCGGTGCGGCAGTACCGGATGTTCGACCGGATCTCGACGGTCGCGGCATTCTTCGTCCTCGCGATTCCGTCCGTGGTCGTCGCGATCTCCCTGCAGGCTTTCGCAACGACGTTCAACCAGGCGGCCGGAACGCAGATATTCGTCTTCCACGGGCAGGGAACCCTCGGGCTCGAAGCGGGGTTCTGGGGAACGCTGTGGGACCGCGCCCGGCACATGCTCCTGCCGACACTGGTCCTGGCGCTGGCGCAATTCGCCGCGTTCAGCCGCTACCAGCGCAATATGATGCTCGACGTCCTGGGTTCCGACTTCGTGCGCACCGCTCGGGCCAAAGGGCTCAGGCGGCGCACCGCCCTTCTGAAACACGCCCTGCGAACCGCCATGATCCCGACGGTCACCTACTTCACCTTCACCTTCGGCGTGCTGATGGCCGGAACCACCTTCATTGAGAGGATCTACAACTGGAACGGGATGGGATCGTGGGTGGTCGAGTCGATCAGGAACAACGACGTGCACGCGGTGGCCGCGGCCTCCTGCTTCATGGCGGTGTGCCTCATGGCGGCGTCGCTGCTCTCCGACGTCCTCTACGTGTGGCTCGATCCGCGGGCGCGGGTGGGGTGATGGGCTCGTTTGGCCATCCACCGGGCCGCGGCAGCAGCCGGCGGCGCCCGACCCGGCCCCCATCGGCCAACCATTATGAGACCCTAGTCCCGCTTAGGGGCGGACGATGAGCATGTCCACCGAGTACGCGGCGCGCGGCGCGGGGCCCGGTCGAAGCGCGAGCGAGGTGCGCGTGCCCGGCCGATGGGCGACCGTGCTGCGGCGGATGCTCCGCACCCGGCAGGTCGTGATCGGGCTCTGCTGCATCGCGCTCCTGGTCGCCATGGCCTGGATCGGCCCGTTGCTCAGTCCATGGGAACTCGGCGAACGCGACAACTCCGCGTTCCTGCGTCCGCCGTCGCCGGAACACTGGTGGGGCACCGACGAGGTCGGCGGGGACATCTTCGTCAACACGATGGTGGGCCTGCGGAAGTCGCTCGTCATCGGGCTGCTGGTCGCGGTCCTCTCCACGTTCATCGCCGCGGTCGTCGGCGCGTTCGCGGGGTACTTCCTCGGCGCTACCGACCGGATCCTCATGTGGATCACCGACCTCGCCCTGGTGCTGCCCAGCTTCCTGATTCTGGCGATCCTCTCGCCGGCGCTGCGCGACCGTGGCTGGTTGGTCTTCGTGCTCCTGCTCGCCGCCTTCATGTGGATGGTCACCTCGAAGATGGTGCGCGGGATGACCATGTCGCTCAAGGAACGCGAGTACGTGCTGGCGGCCCACTACATGGGAGCTCCCGCGTGGCGGATCATCTTCGGCCACATCATCCCGAACATGTCGTCGCTGCTGGTGGTGGACGCCACCGTCAACGTGAGCGCCGCCATCATCACCGAGACCAGCCTCTCCTACTTCGGCTTCGGGGTGCAGAGCCCGGACGTCTCCCTCGGATCGCTGATCGCGGACGGGTCGGGGGCCGCCACCACCCACCCGTGGTTGTTCGCGTTCTGCACCGGATCGCTCGTTGTGCTGGTGCTCGCGGTCAACCTGATCGGCGACGGCCTGCGCGACGCGCTCGACCCGCAGTCCAGGCACAGGTTCTAGACAGGGGGCAGCAATGACCGGCACCGAGGCACAGGCGGACGCGGCGGGGGAGCGGGGGGTCGCCAGCGCCCCCGTCCTGCGGGTGCGCGACCTGCGGGTCACCTTCCCGGGGCAAGGGGGCGGCGCCGACGTCAAGGCGGTGCGTGGCCTCGACTACCACCTGGAGCGAGGCGAGATCCTGGGGCTCGTCGGTGAGTCGGGATCGGGCAAGTCCGTGTCCTCGCTGGCGGTCATGGGCCTGCTGCCCGAGCACGCGCGGGTCAGCGGGTCGGTCCTGCTGCGCGGCGAGGAACTGCTCGGCCTGGACGACCACGCCATGTCGGCCAAGCGCGGCAAAGCCATCTCCATGGTCTTTCAGGACCCGATGTCCGCGCTCACTCCCGTCTACACCATCGGCGACCAGGTCGCCGAAGCCATCCGGGCCCACGATCCCGCGACGGGCCGGGACAAGGCAGCCCGGCGAGCCGTCGAGCTTCTTGACCTGGTCGGCATCCCCAATCCCGCGAACCGGTACCGGGCCTTCCCGCACGAGTTCTCCGGCGGCATGCGGCAGCGCGTACTGGTCGCCATCGCCATCGCCAACAACCCCGATGTGCTCATCTGCGACGAGCCGACCACGGCGCTCGACGTCACTATCCAGGCGCAGGTGCTGGAGGTGCTCCGGACCGCCCAGCGCGAGACCGGGGCCGCCATCGTGCTGATCACGCACGACCTCGGCGTCGTCGCCGGGCTGGTCGACCGGATGCTGGTCATGTATGCCGGCCGGCCGGTCGAGACCGGCAGCGTGGACCAGGTGTACCGGGACCCCCGGATGCCCTACACGATGGGGCTGCTCGGGTCGGTACCGCGGCTCGACGACGCGGAGCCGGCTCCGCTGATCCCGATAGCCGGGAACCCGCCCTCCCTCACCGACCTCCCAGAGGGCTGCTCCTTCAGCCCTCGCTGCCCGCTCGTGACCGACGCGTGCCGCGCCGCCGAGCCCGAGCCGCGGCCGGCTGGTGCCGAGGGGCACACCGCCGCCTGCGTTCGCACCGCGGAGATCCGGGAGCACGGGTGGTCGGCCGCCGATGTCTACCCGGCGCCCGACCGCCCCGCTGCCCCCCACGCGCCGCTCGCCCGGGAGCACCGGGAAACAGTGCTGCGCGTGGACGGGTTGGTGAAACACCACCCGCTGATGAAGGGTGCGGTGTTCCGGCGGCGCGTGGGCACTGTGTACGCGGTCGACGGGGTCAGCTTCGACATCGCTGAAGGCGAGACCCTGGGCCTGGTCGGGGAGTCGGGGTGCGGCAAGTCCAGCACCTTGATGGAGATCCTGCGGCTGCGCGCTCCCCAGAGCGGAACCGTCGTGGTCCTGGGCAGGGAATCCGCGCACACCACCCGGCGGGAGCGGTTCGCGATCCGCCGCGACGTCCAGGTGGTCTTCCAGGACCCGATGTCCTCGCTTGACCCGCGCATGCAGGTGTTCGACATCGTTGCCGAGCCGCTGCGCACCCACGGATACCCGCGGCCCGACGTGCGGGCCAGGGTCACCGAGCTGCTCACCCTTGTCGGCCTTGACCCCGCGCACGCCGGACGGTTCCCACAGGAGTTCTCCGGCGGCCAGCGCCAGCGCATCGGGATCGCCCGCGCACTCGCCCTCGAACCCCGGTTGCTGGTCCTGGACGAGCCGGTGTCCGCGCTCGACGTCTCCATCCAGGCGGGCGTGCTCAACCTGCTCGACCGGCTCAAGACCGACCTCGGCCTGTCCTACCTGTTCGTCGCGCACGACCTGGCGGTGATCCGGCATATCGCCGACCGCGTGGCGGTCATGTACCTGGGCCGGATCGTCGAGGTCGGCGCCGCCGGCGCACTCTTCTCCGCACCGGCACACCCCTACACCCAGGCGCTGCTGTCGGCGATCCCGGTTCCCGACCCCCAGCGGGAGCGCTCCCGGACCCCGATCGTGCTGGACGGCGACCTGCCCAGTCCGGTCAACCCGCCGTCGGGCTGCCGGTTCCGCCCTCGATGCCCGAAGTACCGCACCCTCACCGCAACCGAACAGCAAGCGTGTCGGAACACCGAACCGGAACTCGACCCGGTGGCAGCAAACGACCATGCCGCGGCGTGCCACTACGCGGAGCAGCGAAACGTGGTCTGACCCCCGACCGGCCGCCGGCCGGCACACCCAAGGAGGACGAGCAAGGATGCGAACCCGACGGACAGCGGCCCTTGCCGCTCCGGTCATGGCCCTGGTCCTGACCGCGACGGCGTGCGGTGGTGGTGACACCGCCGAATCCCTCGCGGAGATCCCGGCGTGGGACATCAACCCGCAGGACCGCGCGGACGTGCGCGACGGCGGCACCCTGAGGTGGGGGACCACCACGCCGATCTCGCAGTACATGATGCACCACACCGACGGAAACCTGGGAGACGCCCACCACATCATGGGGGCGCTGATGCCCAGCCCCTTCGCGTTCGACGAGAACGGTGAGATCTACAACCGCGAGGCCTACCTGCGCGACTACGAGATGAGCGACGATGGTCGCCAACTGCGCATGGAACTCAACCCAGAGGCCCACTGGTCCACCGGGGAACCCATCACCTGGAAGGACTACGAACAGCAGGCCATGACGCTCGGCGGCCAGGAGGAGGGGGACTTCGCCGCGCCGGGGCAGATGCACGGCTATGACCGGATCGACTCGATCGAGCGGGGCGACGACCAGTACGAGCTCACCGTGCACTTCTCCGAGCCGTTCGGGGAGACCGGGCTGCTTTTCGAGCACCTGTACCCCAAGGAGGTCATGGCCGACCCCGACCGGTTCAATGAGGGCTACCTGGAGGACATCCCGATCACGGCCGGACCGTTCGACTTCGAGAGCTTGGACCCCGGAAGCGGCACTGTGACCGTGGTCCGCAACGACGACTGGTGGGGCGATCCGGCCAAGCTCGACGAGATCATCTTCCAACCGGGTAAGCCCGAGGCGCAGGCCGGCGCATTCGTCAACGATGAGCTGGACACCTTCTACGTGGGCTATGAGGCCGCGGAGTTCAACCGCGTCCAGGACCGGCACGACGGCCGCGTCACCCAGGCCGTCGACAACGGGTTCCGCTTCCTGGAGATGAACGCGGACACCGAGGAGCTGTCCGACGTCGACGTGCGGAACGCGATCACTCTTGCGATCGACCGCGGCGAGATGGCCGCCGCGTCTCTGGAGGCCATCGACTGGCCCGAGGACCCCACCACGAACCGGCTACTGAGTTCGAGCGCGGAGGGATTCCAGGAGAACTCCGGCGACCTCGGCGAGCAGGACGTCGATCGGGCCAACCAACTGCTTGAGGAGGCCGGATGGGCGCTCGGCGACCAGAATGTGCGCACCAACTCCGAGGGCGACCAGCTCAGCCTGCGTTTCTTCTGCCCGGCGGGGGTGCAGACGTGTACCAATGAGGCCACCATCGTCCAGGAGCACCTGGCCGAGGTCGGGATCGATGTGCGCGTCGAGACACGGGAGACCGACGAGTACTTCAACGACCACATCTACGCGGGTGACTTCGAGCTCAGCACCTTTGTGATGACACGCAGCACCCCCTATGTCGGCGAGCAGTTCGAGAACTTCGGCGGGCCGTTCGACGAGGACGGCGAGGACTGGGGGAACAACCTCGCGCGCACCTCGACCGAAGAGGTCAACCAGAAGTTCGAGGAGCTCGCCGCGGAGACCGATCCCGAGCAGTACGACGCCACCGCCAACGAGATCGACGCGCTGCTGTGGCAGAACGGCCAGTCCATCCCGTTGTTCCAGCGCACCGGCACCTGGGCGGTCCCGGAGGATCTCGCCAACTTCGGCGCATTCGGCCTGGCCTCGATCGTCTACCCGGACATTGGCTACACCGAGGAGTAGGGCCGCCATTGGCCGCACCGCATTCCGCGTGCGGCGCGCCGCCCGGTCGGGGGCCGCGGCCGGGCGGCGGTATCCGATCCGGGGTGTCGGCCACATGCGCTCGACAGGGCGTGGGAGCGGCCTATCCCCGGCGGTTGAACGCGCGGACAATCCCGGCGGCCAGCTCCAGGTAGCCGAACAGGGCCTTCGGGCCCATCCGACTCGGATCGACCACGTTGCGCGATCGCAGAGTGCCGTCGCGGCTCACCCGAACGGTCTGCTGGCACCGCCGCGCCAGCTGCCGCTCCAGGTCGTCGAGCTTGGAGCGATGGCCCCGTGGCGAGCGCGCCAGGACGATTATCGCTGAGGACGCCAGTTCCGGGCCTCCGAGGTCGGCGATGTCGTCCAGCGCCGTGGCGGCACGGTTCGCGCCCTCGAAGGAAGGATGGGCGACGAGCACGAGCTGGTCGGCCCGCTCCAGGATCGCCGGCACCGCCGGGCGGTCGACCCCGCTGCCGGCGTCGACGACGAGCAGGGAGTAGAACCGCTCCACCGCGTCGGCGATCCTGCGGTAGGCGGGGCCGCTCAGGAGCGCACCGCCGGTGTCGTCGCGGCTGGAAGGCAGCACATCCAACCCGGAGGCGTCCTGTGCCACGAAGTTGCTGATCTGCGAGTAGCGCAGCACAGCACCAGTGTCGTACAGCAGGTCGCCCATGGGCCTCTGCGGTTGCTCCCGCACCTGGCCGCGGTTGCTCAGCGGGCTTCTCTCGGGATCGGCATCCACGGCGACGACCCGGTCGCCGCGCTTGCCCGCGAGCAGCGCGCCGAGCCCCAGGACGGTCGTGGAGGTTCCAACACCTCTCTGCGCGCCGAGAACCGCGATGGAGCGCCGGGAACCGGACACGGCGCCCCCGCGGATCGCGGCCTCCAGCTCCTGGAGCCGGACTTCGGCCTTGGAGTAACCGGGGTTGACGCGGCCCCGGCTCAGCGTGAAAAGCGTGCGCCGCCAGCCTCGCCGGGGCGACGGCCGCGCACGGTGGATCAGCGAGTCGGCGCTGAGGTCAGACGGAAAATCCTGAGCGAAAGCGTCGTGAGCCGCTCCGGGTTTTCGCGCGCCGTCGCTGAAGGGGGGCAAGTCAGTGGTGAATCGGTGGTCCGGACCGGCGTTGAGCGGATGATTCGAGGCTCCGTCTGAGGGATCCTCATCTGCCTGCGGTCCGTAGCGGGGTAGCGGGGGCGACACGCGCAGGTCTCCTCGACATTGCGAATCGTACTTTTGCGGTATCGCGGGAAATAATACGCGGTCAAGATGATCTTGTCCTGCTGCGCTTTGCGATTGGGGTCCAAATTTGGGCCCTAGGGCCCAAATTATTGCGTTGGGCCCAATGAGTTCGATGCGGCGGAGAAGATTCCCCGACAGTGCCGGATAGCGCCGCGGAGTTTCGGTGTCGCTAACCGCGCAATTATCCCGGTCACGAACGGTGACTGGGATCGCGGCCCGCATTGCACCGGTGCGGGGAGCGGTACCACGCGCGAACGCGAGAACCGCGTTTCCGTCTGGAGGCGCGCCACGCACCGGTGAGCACGCGGCCCTCCCGGGTCTGGGCGCTCTCGGGGGACGACACATCTGGGAACCACCTCGCCGGGACCAGCGGGTGCCTCCGAAAACCGCGGCTTGCTTGTTGTAGCGGGCCCCACCGCCCGGTTCTGGTTGAGCGGGTTGACGCACCGCTCCACGGTGTTGCGGCCGCGGTAGGCCTCCCGGTCGAAGACCGGCGGCCATCGCCCGCCGGCCCTTGCGTTCGCGGTTCTCCCACTGCTCCTTCGGCTGGGCGGCCGTCGCCCCGGTCCCGCGCCGCGGACCCGAGCCCCGACGTCAGTAGCCGAGACTCTCCTTCAGCGTTCCGGTGTTGTCCTTGGGCGGGCGGGAGATCTCCACTTCGGCGCCCCAGTTGCTGTAGTGGACCGTGCTTTCGGCCTCCTCGCCTCCGGGGGTCACGAGCTGCACGGTGTACTCGCTGGGCAGCCCTTTCTCCGTTACGGCGATCTCCCAACCGACCTCATCGAGACCCGCGTCCACCGCCTGCTCGAAGTCCTCGTTCCCAGCGTCGACGAGGTCGTGGGTGGATGTCGTTCCCGTGTACCGGGTGATCTCGCCGTCGTCGGTCTCCTCGGTCTCGGGGCCGTCGTCCAGCTCACCCAGCTCGACCACATCGAGGCTGGAGTCGCCGGAGGCCTGGTCCAGTGAACTGTTCGTCTCGGTGAGCATGACCTGGAAGATCTCCGCGAACGGCCCGATGTCGTCCTCGGCGGAGTCGATCTCCTTCTGGGAGATCCGCATCCAGTCCTTCTCCTCGAGGATCGGTTCCTCCTCGAGCTTGACGTACATGGTCTCTTCCTCGACGACGATGTGGGCGGTGCTCGGCCGGTCCTCGTCATGGTCGACGACCGTCATCTGCGCGCTCGGCGGGTCAGTGAGCAGCATCGTCATGCTCACGTCCTCGATCGGGGCGTCGTCCCCTTCCTCTTCGGGCTCTTCGGGCTCGACGGTGATGCCCACCTCCACGGACAGCGCCTCCCGCATCCGGTCGCCGACAAGATCGGCAAGGTCCGCGGGGGACTCGGGGAGCGAGGTGGTCTCCAGCTCGGATGCGGGTATCGGGGAGGGAGACGCCTCCTCCTGGGCGGGTTCGTCATCCTGGCAGGCCGTAAGCAGCAGTGTTGCAGCGAGGCCCAGAGAAGTGTAAGAGAGGGGGCGAAGCATAATGCGCCAAGCCTAGCGAGTCGCCGCCGGATCGTGGAGTGCGGAGCCCGCATTCCACGGCGTGGGTGTGGCCGAATACGGACGGGCACGATGCCAACCGAATGTCGCGGGAACCAACGCGTCTGGGAAAATTCGCGATCGTCCGGCACCGGGCGACCCCAGGCCAACCCTAGAAACCGAAGGCCGGTGAACTCGACGATGCGGACAACATTGCGGGTCGCAGCGTCGCTGTCGATTCCGTTCCTGCTGAGCGGGTGCGTGGAGTCCTCGGGAGGGGACACTGGCACCGGTTCCGATCCCGAAGGCTCCCCTGCGGCGGAGCAGGCGGATCCCGGTGCGGGGGGAGGGGTCGCAGAGCGGGGCGAACGTGGGGGCCCCGAGGACGCCGAGGCGGACGGCGAGCCGGTCCTGGAGATCGGTGGGGTCAAGACGGAGGCCACGGCCGGTGACACGGTGGAGCTCTTCACCCGGGAGGTCACCGCGGACCAGGATGGGGACAACATGTCGGCGCAGGTCGACTGGGAGCCCCGCCTCTCGCTCACCTTCACCGCCGCGGAGCGCGAGGGCGACGACGTCACCTTCCACGGCCGTGCCTCGTACCTGCTTGACGACGGCGCCTACACGCTGCACGCCAAGGACTTCACCGTTCTGGTCCCCAACGGGGAGTCAGCCAAGGAGGCTGCGGGGTTCGACGAACAGTACGAGGAGTACCTCTCCGACCAGGGCGGGAAGCTGGTCACGCTCACCTCCGCGGAACCCGAGCAGGATTTCGCCGTCACCGTCGCCGACGTCCCACCCGAGGACGACGCCCAGCGGCACGATAACGGAACCACCGGCCGCTACGTGCAGTACGAGACCCCCGAGGAACTGTGGGGCCACGAGGTCCAGGCGCCCCAGGACTACGTACCCGGACGGCTGTGCTACGTCGAGGGCGACGGGTGGCACGACGTCCCGCTGTTCGATTTCAGCAACGTCCCGTGTGGTTAGTCGCTGGGCGCCAGGAGGCGAACAGGGGATAGGGCGCGACACTCAGCAGACCACTGGATCGAGCAAGGCAAGGGTTGCATCGTCGGAATGAAGCTCAGGTGGATGAGGATTCCGCTGATGATCGCGTAGGGGCGCAGTAGCGGCGCCCACAAGGCGATGACCATACCGGGTTCCATGGCGATGACCAGCACCGTGCCGACTGCGACGAGAGCCTGTGGGACTCCGGAGAGGGAGAACGACACGAAAGCGGAGTCCGAGCCGACATCGTTGCGGAGGACGTTCCCGGCGAAGAAGGAGGGGACCGGCTATGAGCGGTGCCGCCCTGCCAGTAAGCAGCAGCACCGCGGCCAGGGCCCACATGGCCGCGACAAGGTCCTAGGGGACGGTCGGGAAGCGGGAGGATCGGTGGTGAGAGAGGGAGAGAGGAAGAACGCGAAGGAGGGGTTCAGGATCGGGTGCTTTCGCTCGCTCCGCGCACGCTTCTAGTACCAGTTGGCGCTGGCGCCGGGCGGGCCGCCATTCGGGTTCTGCCAGAAGGCCCACGCCTCGCAGGGAGTGTTGTACCGGTCCTCGATGTAGTCGAGGCCCCATTCGATCTGGGTCACGGGGTTGGTGCGCCAGTCGGAACCATGACTGGACATTTTGTTTCCGGGCAGCGACTGCGGGATCCCGTGCGCGCCGCTACTCGGGTTGGTGGCGTTGTGGTCCCAGTTGCTCTCGTGGCTCCATAGGGTTTCCAGGCAGTCCCACTCCCGCCCCGTGAAACCGCGTTCTGCGGCTATCTTCTTCCCGGTCTTCTTGTTCTCCTCGTTGTCGCCGGCACGACCGCCCGTGCCGGCGGCGAAGTTGTATTCCTCTGGTTCGTCCGGCCGGTCGTGCTCGGTCCACGACTCGCCGCACTCCGGGCCCTCGACGAGACAGACGACCTCGCGCATGGAATCATTGATCGTCTCACTGATCTCGGACTGGGCGATCGCTAAGATAATGGTCGCCGCCAGCGTGGTGACCATGCCGACCTCGACGAACGAGGCGCCGCCATCTTCGGGCCGCTCGGGTCTTATCCGGCCTGGCGGAGTATCCAATTTTTACACCTCCCTTTTGTTTGCTAGAGGGAATTTCTCGGACTATTCGATGGGGATTCCGGAGACCGGCTCGAATCCGGGAACCTCGACCGCGACCTCGTTCGTCTCCTCGGAGATGAAGTACGATGTCCAGTAGGTAACCGAGTCGCCCGGACTTATCCTGAATTTCACGTCCGGAGCCTGGGAGATGCCGGCGCACAAACAATAGTCAGCGGAGTCATTAACGGCGTTATAGCGGAGTCCGTTCTCTTCGTCGACGAGAGCGACGCCGGCGGTTCCGTCGTCCGTATAGAGGTACGTATCATGTCCGAAGTCGGTGACACCGAACTTTGTTTCTCCTTCATTGTTCACGGTCCACGCTACCGTCACGTATCCGCCTTCTTCGGACATTTCGACCTGGTTGATGTCGACAGTGGAGTCTCCCCAGTCGGAATGTGACGCGTCGGCCGATTCGATCACTGGAAGCTCGTCTTGCGCGTGTGACGCGGGGACGGCGGTGACAGCCACAAGCGCGACGACAAGGGAAGCCGTGCTCCAGGAAGTAACCCTCTTCACCATCGCTGGTCCCTCTACTTCTCGAATGTGATCGTTACCCGGCGGTTCTTCTGGCGCCCTTCTTCGGTGTCGTTGTTCCCTACCGGGTCGCTAGAACCATGGCCGGCGGTCTCATAATCAACGCCGTCGCGGGTAACGAGCTCTTCGAGTTTCTCCTTGACGGCTTCCGCCCGCTCCTCGGAGAGAGGGCCGTTAATGGAGTCGTTTCCCGTGTTGTCGGTGTGTCCATCGATCTCGACGGTGCTGGCGGAGCTGTCATCGATCTCCTGGGCGACCTGCTCCAACGTTTCGTCGGCATCCGAGGTCAACTCGGATTCGTCGGTGTCGAACAGGACGTCGGAGGCGAGCATGATGCTGGTCTCGTCACCGGTGTCATCCCGGGAACTGTCTCCGTCAATGTCGTCCTGGATGCCGGTGAGCGGACGGATCTCGGGGTCCTCCACCGGAGCATCGCTGATGTCGCTGTCGCCATCGCCTTCGCTGAGAGGGATGTCAAGAAGGTCCGGGGTTACCGGTGTCGAAACGGTCATGGCGGTGACGTCCTCTGGAGGAGCCGGGAAGGCGACCCAGATATCCTTTTCCTCTCCCGCCTGGATCGAATCCTCTCCCTGCCAGGTTGCGCAGAGACACTCCTCTTCGCCTGTCTTCATCAGCGGTAAATGGCGGTTCCCATTCTGGGTGTCTATCAGGTTCACACCATCCGGCGTTGAGGAGACGCCTGTCGGTGCCGTCAGGACATGCAAAAGCTTTGCTGTCTCATCTCCGTTGTTCGACGCCGTTAGGTCGAGGCGGAGCCTGTCCTCTCCCAGCCGATCGAGCGCGTTGATCTCGAACTGCAGGTCGGCCCCCCAGTCCGTATCCGTGGTGAGTGAGGTGGCGAGGGGATCGCCGTTCGCATTCTCCTGGGAGCCGTCTTCTTGGGAACCATCCGAGCCACCTGCCTTATCTTCCCCGGACCCATCGTCGCCACCACCGGACACACACGAGGTCAAGAGGAGGAGGACGGCCACGATCGGCAAGAACGAACGCCACCCTGGGTAGCGTCCGGTTGGGACGTTCACGGTGATTCTCACCTTTCCGTCACGTGTTCAGACCGTCGCACAGGATAGCCCATGGTGTTTTCGTCCACGAGCGTGGTTCCTTCAAGAGGCTCGCTCGGGGGAGTCAGGGGAGGACGGAGACGTGGATATGGTCGTAGTGGTTCACGGTACTTCCCCCCCGGTCTTCCATGGGCCGTTTGACTTCATCCCACTCGCCTACCTTTTCTCCATTATGGGGGTTCCAGATGTGTTGCTCCCATATGATGTAGTAAATGTCAAGTTCCTTGTGGTTATCGATCATCCACTGGGCGGCGGCGTCGGCGCCCCTCTGGTGCTTCGCGTCCGGTAGGGGGTTTCCCGAGTTGGGGTCGGAGACCATGTAGTCGCAGGCACGGCCCTTGGGGTGCTCGCCTTTAGTCCCCGCGCGGTAGCAGCCGACACCATAGGTCTCGAAGACGGCCCCCCACTCGTCCATGATCGCCTCGTGGGTCGCGCACATCTTCTTTGTGATGTTCTGGTCGCCCACAGCTTCGCACGGGTACCGGCCGCTTCCCGGGCCCGCGCTCAGCTCGGAGTACTTCCACTGGCCCTCGCGGTCGACGAGGCGGACCTCGGTCATGTCCTTGGCTTGGCCGTACGTCCAGACCCGGGTGTGCGGCTGGCCGCTTCCCTCGGGGCGGCAGGCGATGTAGCTGCCAATGACGACGTCGAAGACGTCGAAGATCTGCCGCTGCTCACAATCGGGTATTCGCACTTCAGCGATGGCAGCGGCGTTGCCGGTCGCTACCGGGATCTCCTCGCCGTTCTCCTTGGCTTCCTCCAGCTCTTCCTTGTCCGGACATTCCCGGTTGTTCCAATGCACACTGCTGTCGTCCTTCAGCTCCCGTTGGCAGCCGGTGCCCTCGACCTCGACGCGGACGATATTGCCGACCTGCCCCTGCTGGTTGTCGCTGGCGCGGATGTCGGTGAGCGTCGCGTTGTTGTCCTCGGCATAGTTTTCGGCGGCTGGCTTGCCGCTTGACTGCTGCCAGCCGACCCCCCAGGGAAGGCTTCCCCCGGCGATGGTCTGCGCGGTGCGGTGCTGGATATCACCGACAGCGGCAAGCGCCGCGGAGTCGGCGGCCGACTGCGCGGTCGTGCGCATCTCGTTCACGTCGCCCAGTCGGATGAAGAGAAGTGTTAGGGAAAGCAAGGAAAGCGTCAAGCCGACGAGCAGGAACAAGCTCGCTTGTCCCTGCTCGTCGGCTTGACGCGACGTCAGTCTCAGTTTCATAGTGAAACATTCGTGGTTTGTGGGGGGAAGGGGAGAAGCGCAGTGTGTAACTCTACGCTGTACCTCCCCGAACGCAACCCTCTATTCCTAACGTCTCGTTTCTGGGCGGACACTATTAAGCGGTGGGGCTTGCCGAGGGCTCAGGGGCTTCCTCATCGCCCGCGTTCGAGACCTCGGTGATAGCGTCCTCAATAATGTTCTTGACCGCCTTGGGAATGCCGCCCGTCTGGGTGATGACCAGGCCAGCGATCGCCGCGATCAGGAGAATGAGGGCGCCGTACTCGACGAAACTCGCACCAAGGTCCTTGGCGCGGGTGCTGAGGGAGCGACGCTTGGCGATAGCTCCGGCGACCTTCTCACGCAGGGAGGCGAGGGGGGTGAACATGTTCTCCTCCTGGAGGGCTCTACTGTATTTCCTTGCGACGCGAACTAATCTATTGAGTGGCGGTCTTGGGCGCCTAGGGCCCAGGGGCCCAATTTTCACCGCTCCGGGCCTGGGCCCGGCGAGATGATGCCGTAGCCTTTCACCGGCCCTCATCAGGTATGTCAGCGATGTCCACACCGTTCCACCGCGCGATCGCGGCTGCCCGGCTACTGACCCCCAACTTTCGGAAGATGCGGTTGATATGGTTCTTCACCGTCTTTTCGGTGAGAAAGAGTTCGGCCGCTACCGCCCTGTTGCCGAGCCCGCGTGCGACAACGGCCATGATCTCCTCCTCGCGGTCGGTCAGGTCGAGCTCGCGCCGATCGGTCCTGGTGTCCCCCGGGTCTGGGGAGGAGCGCATGTCCTGGAGCGTGACCGAGGCGGCCACCGGAGAGAGGGGCGCCCCGGTCCCGTGCATGACGTCGTGCAGGGCGCGACCGAGCTCCTCCGCCGAGAAGTGGCCGTGCACCAGATAGCCGGACGCGCCTCGTTGTAAAGCTGTCCGGATGACCTCCGCATCCTCGGTGTGCGTGAGCATGATGACCTTGGTGAGCTTGGCGAGCTCCGCGACGGTGCTGATGCCGTCCTGAACCGGCATCCGTACATCGAGCAGTACGACGTCGGGACGGTGCTTGCGCGTCTCGTCCAGCGCTTGCAGGCCGTCGCCGGCCTCTGCCACGACCTTGAGGTCATCGGAGACCTCCAGGAGAGAGACGAGGCCGGCACGGACAACCACGTTGTCGTCCACGGCAAGCACCGTGATCGGAGATGCGGACGACATGGGGTGACCTCCTGTGGTGGGACGCGGGACGGGTGCGTCCCGAGTTGGGGGTGCTGCTACGACGGCGGGAGCAGGGACGGGCCGGTCGATGAGACTCATGAGACGGCCTCCTGTCCGGCCGGCGAGATTGGAGCGGCCATGGGGACCGTGAGCCGAAGCAGGGTTCCTTGCCCCGATGTGGAGTCGACGTCGAGGCTGCCGCCCGCACGCTCGGCGCGTTCCGCCATGCCGAGCAGGCCGAAGTGGCCGCTGCCGTTCCGCTCGGCTTCGAACACGGTGTCCGGCGGCGCACTGAAACCAACACCGTCGTCGCGTACGGTCACGGTGCAGTGGTCGGTCCCGGATTCGACCGTTACCCACACCGAGCCGGCCGCGGAGTGGCGTTCGACGTTGGCCAAAGCCTCTTTGAGAATCGCAAGAGCCTCGTGGCGTGGTGTCACGAGCAGACTGACCTCAGCACGCGGCGTGTCGACATGGACGTCGATGCCGGTCTCCTCGCTCCAGTCGGAAACGATCTCGGACACCACATCGCCGAACCGCTTGGCGGACGCGCCGTCGCGCAGGTCGGTCAGCAGCGCCCGCGCCTCGGCGGCCGCGGTCTCGGCGGCGGCGGCGACCTGGATCGCGGTCGCCGCCGCGCGTTCCGGGTCCTTGGACACCCACACCGGTAGGGACTGGGCAGCCATGGACGCTCCTCGGAGCGTTTTCGCGACCGAGTCGTGTATGTCGCGGGCGAGCCGGTTCCGTTCCTCCGCGGCGGCGGCCGCGCGTTCGGCCTGCTGCCGAATCTGCTGTTCGGCCGCGAGCTCGGTGAGGATGGAGCGAACCCGCCGCCCGACGTAGCCCGCGATGGGGTAAAGGAGCGGGTGAACTACCAGGACCTGGAAGTTCGTGATCTCGACGGGAGGTGTGGTGTTCGTCGTCATGTAGGTGAGAATGGCCGCGAAGTAGCAGAAAATCTGGAGCGTGGCGACGGCGGCCACCCCCCAACCGCCGAACAACACTCCGGAGATCGTGCCGGTAAGCACGGTTGTCAGGAAAAGCGCGCCGGAGGGGCCGTCGATCGCCAGGATGCCGCTGGCCACAACGACGTCGAGAGCTACCAGCAACGGGTGAACGAGAAGGTAGGGGACGAACCGCTCCCAGTAGAACGCGACCATTCCCGAGAGCAACGTGAAGGCGAGGATGGCCGAGATGGTGGCGGGTGTCAGCCGTTCCGCGGGAATGAGCAACAGCGCGAGCGCGGCCAGTGCCAGGCGTAGCTGAAGCAACAGCCGCGCCAGTGCCGTGAGGCGGGGCAGCGTGGCTGTGCCCGTGTCGGACTCGACCGGTCTACTCGCCACTGAAAACCCCGCCCAAGTCAATGGTCCCGCCGAGGAGTAGACCGCCGCCGACCAGCAGAAGGAGACCGGGAAGCATGGTGGCCGCGGTAATACCGGTGATCTTGGGGTTGAGCTTCTGCGCCTTACGGCGGAGGTACTGGGCGTCCTCGCGGCGCATATCCTGGCCGATCGTCATCAGCGTGTCGGCGAGAGGAGACCCGAGTTCCTCGGCCTGCTGCAACGCTGTGACGAAACGCCCCAGGGACTCGTTGTTGTTCCGGGACCGCAGTGCCTGGAAGGCCTCACGGCGGCTGGTCCCCAGGTCCATTTGGCGCAGCGCGATACGGAACTCACTGGCGAGTACGCCCGGCATGGAGTCGGCCACTCGGGAGAGGGCTTGCCGGAACGACAGGCCCGACCCGACAGTGACCGCCAGTACGTCGAGGAAATCGGGAAGCTGGCGCTGGATCTCGTCCTGCCGCTTGTTCGCCTCCGTGTGGAGGGAGATGTCCGTCAACGCGATGAACCCAAGCGCGAGCAGGGCGAACATAATCTGGTCGCTGAACAGGCAGAACAGGGCCAGAATGCCGTAAAGCAGGACCTCGCCAGCCTTGCGGCTCAGGTAGCGCTCGACAGTGAGGTTGTCCGGCTGGCCCGCGAGGTTGATCCTGCGCTGGATGTTCTGGACCCGTTGCTCGTCGACATACGCCTGGACAGTCGGAAGGAACGGCCGCCCGATGCCCTCGGTGATCCGGTGGAGAATGAAGGTCTCGTCGTCGTCCTTCGTGATGGCCTTCGGGGAGTCCGTCATGTCCACGGCGACATTGGTCTCGGAACGCATGAGGAGGAACCCCCATGCGAGCAGGCCCACACACATTGCCCCGGCGAGGGCGAGAAGAAGGAGGATGGGGAAGGACAGGGACATCAGTGGAGCTCCGGGGGCTGAGTCAGAATTCGATCTTGGACATGCGGCGCACCGCGAAGAATCCGATAACGAAGAGAGCCAGGCCGATCCCGAGAACGAGGATCCCCCAGCCGCTTTCCGTCATCGTCCGTACGGTCCCCGGTTGCATGAAGTTGAGCATGAAGAGTGAGCCGACGCCCATGACCAGGAGCGCCCACGATGTGGCGGTGGTCTCTCCCAGGATCGTCAGCATCTCGCGCCTGGTTTCCTTCCGGCTCTCCAGGGTCTGGGAGATACTGCGCAGGGCGGTCACGAGGGCGCCACCGGAGCGGGAGGAGACCAGCAGCGTGCTGATGAGCACCCCGATCTCGCGTGAAGGCATCCGTTCCCGGAGGTCGCTGACCGCGCTCTCGAAGGACTGACCCAGATGCATGGAACGCGCGGCGGTGCGGAGCTCGGCGCCCGCGGGGTCGTCGAGCTCGTCGGCGGCCATGTCGACCGCGGTGGGCAGCGCCAGGCCCGCCTGAGTGGCGTTGGAGAGGACCCGGGCGAGTTCCGGAAGCTGCGCGGTGAACGCTTCCTTGCGGCGCTCTTCCTGCCGGTTGAGATAGGCGAGGAACGCGGCGACCACCCCTGCCGCCGCGGCGACACTCAGAACCGGGGCGAGTGCGTACCAGACGAAGACGATCGCCACGACGGCGGCAACAGCCATCAGCACGACGAACACGGATGGCCTGATCCGCACGCCGGAGGTTTCCAGCCGGCCTTCGAGCTTCTTGCCGAGATCCGTACGTCGTACCAGCGTGTCGAGCTGCGCCAGGGGTCTGTTTCCACGCCGTTCGACGTCCTCAAGAGCGCTTCGCGAGGCGAGTCGGCGGCGTTGGAACGCTCCTTCTGCGTACTCCCGAAGCCCAAGTAGCGCGATGCCCAACGACAGGACGGTGAGTAGCAGGGCAATGATGTCGAGACTCACAGCATGGCTCCCAGTTGGTCGTCCGCCGACGCACCAGAGGAGAACACCGCTGGAATGCTCTCGCCGGCTGTGATGATGCGATCGGCGATGTGGGGGGGTAGTGGGTAGCGGTGCGACGTACCCGGGACCTTGCCGCGGGAGTCCATGGGATGTGCCTCGAAGCGCAGCACCGGGTCCAGCCGGAACTCCTCGCGGCGGGTTGAGGTCACCACGCCGACCTCGCTCACCCGGCGGGAACCGTCCGCGAAGCGGGACAGGTGGACGATGACGTGGATCGCCGCGTTGATCTGGTCTTTGATCGCCTCGAACGGGATCTTCACCTCACTCATCGAGGCCAGGGTGAGGAGGCGGTACACGGCGTCGTCGGAGGAGTTGGCGTGCACGGTGGCCAGCGAACCGTCGTGGCCGGTGTTCATCGCCTGCAGCATGTCGAGTGTCTCGGCGCCGCGGACCTCACCGACGATGATCCGGTCGGGACGCATCCGCAGGGAGTTGCGCACCAGATCGCGAATGGTGACCTGGCCGGAACCCTCCATGTTGGGCGGGCGGGACTCCAGCCGGATCACATGTTCCTGCTGCAGTTGCAGTTCAGCGGAGTCCTCGATGGTGACGATGCGCTCGCCGTTCGGTACGAACGCCGAGAGTGCGTTGAGGAACGTCGTCTTCCCGCTACCGGTGCCGCCCGAGATGATCACGTTGAACCGGGCACGGACCAGAGCGGCGAGCAGCATACCGGTGTGCTCGTCAAGACTCCCTTTCGCGGCGAGCTCGGTGATCGTGAACGGTTCGGGAAACCGGCGGATCGTGATGATGGGGCCGGTCAGCGAGAGCGGTGGGATGATGACGTTCACCCGCTCGCCCGTGGGTAGCCGGGCGTCGACCATCGGGCTGGACTCGTCCACGCGCCGGTTCACCTGGGAGACGATCCGGTCGATGGTCTGCATCAACTGGTTCTCGCTGGCGAAGCTGGTTTCGAGGCGCTCCACCTGGCCGCGGCGCTCGACGTAAATGTGCTCGGGACCATTCACCATGATCTCGGTGACGCTGTCGTCAGCGAGCAGCGGCTCAAGCACGCCAAGACCGAGCGCCTCGTCGACTACGCGGCGAATCAGCCCGCTTCGTTCCCGGTCGGAGAGCACGGGGCCCTCACGCGAGAGGATGTGGCCGACTACCTTCTCCAACCGGATCCTGCGCTGTTGCAGGCTCAATGCGGCGAGGTCGTCCAGGTTGATCTCGTCGAGCAACCGCTGGCGCCAGTGCGCGACACTTCCCTGGTCGGAGGTCTGAGCAATCAGGTGTTCTTCGTCCAGGCGGCTTCTAAGGCCCATTAAGGATCACTCCGGGCACGCATCGGGGAGGGTCAGAGGTTCGGCATGTCTACCCGTTGGCTCAGGGGGAGGTTCAGGTTCGTCGACTCGACGGAGAAGATGAATGGGAGTTCCGCCTGGACCTCGGTGTAGAGGCCGTTCCTGGAGTTCGTTCCCACGGTGACCGTCGCGTCACCAAGCCATGAGGGCAGGGACTCACGAGCGGCTTGCTGGCCCATCGCGGTTCCCTCGTCCGCGGCCACCCGTGCTCCGGTCCGGGCCGCGTTCTCCATTCGTTCCAACGCGAGGAAAGTAGCGAAGGTCTCCATGGCCAAGGCGAACACGAGTATCAGCAGTGGAAGGTACACGCCGAACTCGACGAACTGCGAACCGCGGTCGCGTTTCCAGTTACGGCTGATGCCGCGGTGGACCGGGCGGAGGCGCTCCAAGGTTGTGCCTCGGGGGCGTCTCTTGGGTGACTGGAACTCGGTCATGGGTCCTCGCTTATAAGAATCGCCCAACATTGCTGGGGTGACCGTCACTCGTAAACGATCCTCGACTCCCCTGACACATGCCATGGCGATGCGACGCTGGGTAACACGGCTGGCATCGCCAGGGTTGTCCGGACGTAGGAACCGTCGTTTCGGTCCTCGATCTCGAGCTGGAACGTTCCGCTGGAGTTCCACGGCTCTCGGATCCGTTTGGCGGCCTCGCCGACGATCTTCCCGCGATCGTCCGGTGTCACAGCGGCCTGCCGAGCGCCCTCGTTGGCGGCGTGTCCGGCGTACATACTGGTCAGACCGAACAGCACGGTCTGCCAGACCAGGAGGAACGCCAGGCCCAGCAAGGGAACCACGGCGCCGAACTCGACGAACTGCGCGCCGCGATCGGCGGCCTTCTTCTTGGCCTTCTTTTCCTTGGTCCTCTTCCGGATCCCCCCGCCACCGCGAGGCTGCGCAGAAGTGTCGGTCTCCCCGGGTTCCCCGAGGATCGCGGGGTCCCTCGCCGAAGGAGCGCCCGCCGCAGGCAGGATCCCCAGCTCCTGCGCGATGCGGCTGAACGCTTTGCGTAGCGCCTCATCGGTGATCCGCGTGGGGTCGCCCGTGTTGGACGCTTCCTCCAAGGCCCGGTACATCGCGGGCACCGGCGTTCCCAGCATCTTCGTGCCGACGAGCTTGCCCGCGAAGTCCGGCTGGATCTCGTTCTTCCGGTTGTGCCGGAGCAGCATGGACGTGACGTCGTTCTTGCTCCGTACCTGGAGCCGGTCCCACATCGAGATGAGCCGCTGCGCGCCGCGTAGTGCGGGCAAGTCAGGCGTGAGGGTCACGACCGTGGTCTGGGACAGCTCGACCGCGATGGCGGTGGCTTCGGTCATGTGCGCACCGCAGTCCACGATGAGCAGCTCGTACCGGGAGCTCAGCGCTCCCAGTATCTGCCGCGCGGCGCTCTCCGTGACCTCCTCTCCTCTCTCCCCGTCCCGGGGCGCGAGGAGGACGTGCACCCCGAGCGGGTGCACGTAGAGGGTCTCCGAGAGCATGGCGGCACTGATGTTGTCGGCCGCCTCGACCAGGTCGACGATGCTGCGTCGCTGCTTGAGGTCGAGGTAGCCGGGGATGTCGCCCATCTGCAGGTCCAGGTCAACCAGGCAGACCGACCGCCCCACCTGCGCCGCCGTGAGCGCCATCTGGATGGCGACGGTCGTGGTGCCGATCCCGCCCTTGCCGCCGCTGAACGTGATGATCGAACCCCGTTGGCCCGACATGGGGACGTCCAGTGAGGCGGCTTCGAAGTGGCGGCGCAGGGTCTGCGACCACTCCGCGGCGTTGGTGACGCGGGCGTCGAGCTCCTCGATCGTGGCGTTGGTGGCCAGCACGCCGCGGGCCCCGGCCTCCATGGCCCGGGTGAAGGTGTCCGGGTCGACCTCGTCCACGAGGAGGATCACCGCGAGTTGCGGATGGTTGCGGGAGGTGTCCCGGATCAGCTCCACGACCGGCAGCGGCCCGAGGTTCTCGTGTACGAGGAGCACGTGGACGGTCGGCAGGTGGCGCAGGGTCTCGGTGACATCCCTTGAGGAGTAGTGGACGCTGACCACTTCGGACGCGCTCAGCTCGTCGAAACGCGTGGTGAGCGAGGTTTCGAGGTCGGACGTTGGTACACCGACCATGATTTTGTAGCTCATCAGTTGTCCTGAGCCTGTTCCTCGTCGTCTTCCTCGTCGTCCTGGGCTTCCAGCTCCGTCTGGTCGCTACTGCAGAACTGCAGGCCGCCCGGGTCGCCGGAGCCTTGCGGGCTGACCAGCCCCAGGCGCAGCGAGCTGGAGAACGCTTCGGCGTAGGTGAGCTGCAGGGTGTCCTGCGGATTGAGGCGGAACGTCACCGGCACCACCGCGGACTGGGTTCCGCTCTCGTCGGTCTCTGACCCGACCTGCCCGACCTCGAGTACTTCGACGTCGGTGAGGATGCGCGTGGCGCAGCTCTCCGCGTCCTCGGTACCCGCCGCGAACGTCCCGTAGATGTCGACCCGGGACTGCCGGCTGACCTTGCCCGCGACGCCGGTCTCCGCGTCGACCATGATGGCGATCTCGCGTTCTCCCGCCTCCAGCTCGGGTGCTGGAATCACCATGCTGGCCTGCAACACGGAACCCTTGGCGAGGTAGGTGGAGGACACCGCCTGGCGGTCGGGCTGGTCGAGGACCTCGTCGAGGCTGCTGACGAAGGTCTCCTCGTCGAAGAACTTCGCGGGGACCTGGTACTCCTCGACCATGTCTTCGGTGACTGGCTGGTAGGGAGTGACGTCCTCGGTCAACCTCAGGGCCGTACGGTACTCGCCCAACTCGCGGTTGAGTGAGCCCACGTAGGAGACGATGGTGAAGAAGACCGCGATGGCGCCAATCCCGGCGACGATCATCAGCAGGACGCCACGTCGCTGTCGGGGGTTCATACGCTTCCGTTTCTAAGCGGGGTCGTACAGGGGGGTCGAGGAGCAGACTCGGTCTACCCGTTTAGATGGGGATGTAGTGCGTCTCGTTCCCGCGCGGCCGAAGCCGGTCGCACTCTGCTCCTCCTCTAGTCCGGAGCCGCCCCGGGGGGCGGCTGTTGGTGCGGGGAGCGCGCGGTTTCCGCTTGCTCGCTGGACGGCTCCGTGCCAGATGGCGGTCCGGAGGGTTGCCCGTTGGGCCCGGATACGGCCATTGAGGGGTGCGGGCCGCTCGGGGGCTGCTGGGGCCCGGATTGCGCCTGACGCCGTTTCGGCGGCAACGCGGGTCCGGGGTGCAAGGGGAACGGCGCGGCCTTCGACTTCTGTTCGGTCTGTTCGGCTTGCTGGTCGCCAGCCGGATGCTGGTGTTGCTCGCCGCCAGGCTGGCGAGGTTGCTGCTGACCGGAAGGCCGGCGCCGTTGGGGAAGGGCAGGGCCGGGATGCAAGGGGAACGGCGCGGCCTCGGACTTGGGCTGCTCCACCCATGCGGGGCGGATGTGCTCGCCGGTCGTCCTGGCCGGAGGCGGCGGGACATCGGCCTTTCGTGCCGGAGGCCGCCCGGCCTGCAGTTGCCGGGCGGCCCCGCAGAAAGGGCAGATGATGGCGGTCCCGAGCTCCCGGCACCAGGCGCACGGAGTGGGGCGCACGGTGCGCACCGTGTTCGACAGTGCCTCAGGGTGTCCGCTGAACGCCACGAACTCGACGTACTTGCGCATCCCCCAGTAGGTGGCCCCTAGGGGCTGTTCAGGCAGGGCGTTGAGCGAGACCGGCCGCAGCGCGGGTGTGAACTGGTTGTTGAACTCGTCGATGCCGGCCCCTTCGGGGCGGGCGACAAGGATCTGTACGGGTTCCATCGGACGCCCGACGATGTTGCGCGCGGGGTTGCGCTTCTTGACGCGGCCGACCCGGTTCACTGGCGCTGAGAAGGCGAGGAAGGTGGTCTTTGGCACGTAGGATCCGACGTGCTGCTTGAACGTGATCGGGATGGTGGAGAGGTTGTTGACGCGCTTGAGCCAGGCACCGGCGAGGACGTTCCCGGTCAGCTCGGTGGCCAGCGCCGCGGCGACCCCCGGCGGCACATACGGTGCGAGATAGGCCACTTGGTCGGCGATGAGAGACAGCGCCAGGGGCGAAATGTCCAGGCTGACCTGGCCGATCTGGTCGGACTGCAGCGAACCGCGGGCGAACGCGACCGCGCGCTGGGCGCGCTCGGCGTGCCATTTGGGATAGAGGGCGATCACTCTGTGGCCCTGGCTTATGTGGTGCCGCGCGAAATCGACGAACTCGGCCGACCGTTCTCCGAGCTCTCCTCCCCTCAAGGGAAAGCGGTGCGCTTGATGCTCACCGAGGAGCCCGGTGCTCGGGACGTCGGCGAGAAGTGCGACGACGCTTACCGGCCGGGGAGGGGAGGTGGACACAGTGCGTGCTCCCTGGGGGGATCGGTGCTCTGTTCGGTGGCGACCACTCTCCGAATTGGAGAGTATGCCATCCCTGCAGCCATATCGTAGCGACTGCGGATGAGGCTGGCGGCGCGGCGTGCAGCGTGGACGAGGGGGGCCGCGCGCTGTGCGACATGCGGCGGGTTAAGCGGCGTCGCAGGCATGGGGGGCGCAAGTTTCGGCACAGAGAAACAGAACTTATGTCAAATGTGAAGTTATTGGCCGAATGTGGTCATGCGGGTAACGTGTTGGAAGAGTCTTTTTCGTTACTTTCGTGTATCTGTAGGGTGACATCGGTATCTATCGCGGGTAAGTCTTCAAGATAGCTTCCCCTGGATTCTCGCGGAACAACTGCCCGACATTGTTATAGCCCAGCGATGGAACTAGTTCGACATTCAATGAAGGCGCTGTGGATGGCGTGTGAACATCCGCTGTCGCCCGCGGAGAATGTGTCTCGGCGGATCCCGATCCCACCGATGTGGCGGGACACGTACCCGAGACACGAAGAGGCGCACCGGCGACTGCCGGTGCGCCTCTTGGCTGGGGTGAGTGAGGGGACTTGAACCCCCGACTTCTTGGACCACAACCAAGTGCTCTGCCAACTGAGCTACACCCACCATGGCGGCAGGGGCTGTAGTTCCCCCTGCTTCCCCCCATGATTCTAGCGGACTCGGGAGAGTGCTTCACTCACTTTTCGCTCTGCCGGGGCTCGGTCTGCTCTGGTGAGCCGAGGTCGCCCGAGCCGCCCGAGACGATGTCGGCCGCGATGGCGCGTGCGGTCGCGCTGTCCGGCCCGGGGGCCGCGACGAACGCGGCGGCACGGTAGTAGCGCAGCTCGCGGATGCTTTCGGTGATGTCGGCCAGAGCGCGGTGGCCCCCGCTCTTCTCCGGGCTCGCGTAGTAAACGCGCGGGTACCAGCGGCGCAGCAGCTCCTTGATGCTGGACACGTCCACCATGCGGTAGTGCAGGTGCTTGTCGATGCGCGGCATGTCACGAGCGAGGAACATCCGGTCGGTCGCGATGGAGTTGCCGCACAGGGGCACCTTGTTCGGTTCGGGCGCGTACTTTTTCACGTGTTCGAGGACGAGATCCTCAGCCTCCTGCAGGGTGACCCCACTGTCCAGGGCCGCGAGCAGGCCGGACGAGGTGTGCATCTGCGTGACGTACTCGCCCATCTGGTCTACCGCCGCCTGGGGTGGCTTGATGACCAGGTCGATGCCCTCGTCGAGCTGGTTCAGCTCGCCGTCTGTGATGAGACAGGCCACCTCGATCAGCGCGTCGCGTTCGAGGTCGAGCCCCGTCATCTCACAGTCAATCCACACCAGGCAATCATTCATACCGGCCAGCTTAGGACTTCTCGGGCGGCTTCCCCACCACAAGGAGCGAGAATCGTGCCGTCCGCGCCGCAGAGGCCGGCCCGCGCCGCCCACCCGGAGGTCCGGGCGCCGGCGCGGGGCGCGGGGCTGTGCGCGCTAGAAGTGGATCCCGTGGACGTCGAAGATGTCGGCCATCCAGTCCCAGATATCCCAGAGCTGGACGTACCCGAGCACCCCGAGCACCACCAGGAACAGCAGGAACCACAGGAAGCAACCCATGCAACCGCCGCATCCGCCCTTCTTCTTGGGCTTCTGGGGCTGCGGTGGACGCTGCTGCGGCGGGGGATAGGGCGACTGGCCCCGGCCCTGTGCGCCGCCCCAGCCCTGCTGTCCTCCCATGGGAGGCTGGCCCTGCTGGCCGTACTGCCCCGGAGGGGGCTGCTGCCCGCCGGCGGCCATGTGCGGCGGTGGCGGCCCCTG
Organism: Lipingzhangella halophila; assembly: GCF_014203805.1. Classification (GTDB taxonomy): domain Bacteria; phylum Actinomycetota; class Actinomycetes; order Streptosporangiales; family Streptosporangiaceae; genus Lipingzhangella; species Lipingzhangella halophila. The sequence continues at coordinate 1,056,347 of NZ_JACHJT010000001.1, forward strand.
CGGTGGATAGCCCTGCGGCGGAGGACCGCCAGGGCCGCCATAACCGCCGGGCCCTCCAGGACCACCCGGACCACCGGGGTGGCCCGGCCCACCTGGACCGACCGGACCTCCCGGCCCTGGCGGTCCGGGAGGATATCCCGGAGCCATCTGCTGGCTGGGTGGGCCCCCACGGCCCTGCCTAGGGGGCGGCTGCTGCGGTGGGGGAGACGGCGGTCCCGGTGGCGGCCCCTGCTGGGGGCCCTGCGGCGGGAAATTGGGCGGCGGCCCGTGCTGCTGCTGGAACCCCCGTTGCGGATCCTGGGGAGGGTAGGGCGGTTGCTGCTGGCCTGACGATTGCTGCGGCCCAGACGGCTGCTGGAATCCTCGTTGCGGGTCTTGGGGAGGGTAGGGCGGTTGCTGCTGGCCGTACCCGGGCTGGCCGGGCTGACCGTGCTCTGGTCCGGCTGCCTCTTGATGCGGCCCCGGAACAGGACTCTGGTGTCCGGGATAGCCGGAATCACCCGGAGAACCTGGCGCAGAGTGCCCGTGGTCGGGCTGCTGCGGACCCGAGGGCGAGGTGTGCGGTGCCGCGGGGTCGGGGGTTCCGGAATCGCCGGGCGACTCGGGCACACCAGACGCCGGTGCGCCTTCGGCCGCCGCAGTCCCCTGCGGGTACTTGGCGGCTTCGGCCGCGCGCTGCTGCGCTTCCTCCTCGGCGCGCTTGCGCGCTTCCTCCTCCGCCTGCTTCTTGGCCTCCTCGGCCTTCTTGCGTTGCTCCTCCTGGCGCTGCCTGCGTTCCTCGCTGATCTCGGAGATGCCCTCCTTCAGATCACTGAAGAACCGGTTGAACCGGGACCCCTTCTTCTCCTCATCCTGCTCGGGCACCTGCGTATCGGAAGTGCCCCCGGCGCCCATCGCGGAGGAGAACATTGGGTCGTCGGGATTGAACGCGGCGGTCCGGGGGGCGTCGCCACCTCCGCCGCGTTCCGTGAGGTCGGCGGTGGATTCGTCGGCGTCGGCCGGGGTGTTGGGGGTGGCCGGTGGGGTTGAGGGGTCGAGCCGCATGGTGCTTGGTTCGTCGGCCATGGGGGCGGCGGGTGGTGGGGCCGCGGCGGTGTGGCTGCCGGGGTCGACGCGCATGGTGGCGTCTGAGCCGGTGAGGTCGGCGGTGGATTCGTCGGCGTCGGCCGGGGTGTTGGGGGTGGCCGGTGGGGTTGAGGGGTCGAGCCGCATGGTGCTTGGTTCGTCGGCCATGGGGGCGGCGGGTGGTGGGGCCGCGGCGGTGTGGCTGCCGGGGTCGACGCGCATGGTGGCGTCTGAGCCGGTGAGGTCGGCGGTGGATTCGTCGGCGTCGGCCGGGGTGTTGGGGGTGGCCGGTGGGGTTGAGGGGTCGAGCCGCATGGTGCTCGGCTCGTCGGCCATGGGGGCGGCGCCGGCGTGGGGGGTTGAGGGGTCGAACCGCATGGTGCTCGGCTCGTCGGCGATCGGGGCGGCCCCCGAAACGTCGGGTGCCGTCTGCTCGGCGTCGCTTCCGGCGTGGGAAAAGGAGCCACTCAGATCCGCCGTCGCCTCGGTGTCGTCATCGGCTGGCGCGGCGGAGTGCTGTCCCCGCGCAGCGTTCTGCAACTCGCTCAGCGACCTGACGTGCTGCGTCCACTCTTCGCCATTCCAGTACCGGAGCCGGTCCTGCCCCCCGCTGGGGTCTGCGTACCAGCCTGGCTCGATCGATCCACCCATGGCGGACAGACTAAGGGGTTTGCGGGCGTCGCAGGACCGACGGTCCCCTTCAAGACCGGATTGGTGGATTCACCCGATACCGCGCGCTGTCCGGTCACGACGGAAGCGCCCCGACGCGCGGGCGCGTGTCGAGTCCCGAAGAGCCCACACCCCCGGGCGGGTCCATGATGTCGTGCTCGCACACATCGCGCTGGGGGTGCCCGCCGCCGCGCCGGGGCTCCGGCGGGCGCGGCGGCGTTGGGGCCGCCACCGCGTGGGGAGCGCCCAGGATCCGCTCCGGGGAGATCGCTCCGGGGGAATCCGAGTGCGCGCCCGGAACCTGGCAGTGGCCGAAGTGCCCGCCGCGTGCCCAGATCCGCTCCCGGGAGGAGCTCCATAGCGCACGCTCGGAGGGCGCCGCCGGCGCTCCCGCTGGCCACTGGCGGGCGACCTCCCAGGAGTCCAGCCACGTCAGGATGTCGGCCAACCCTGTGAGGGGGCCATCGGTGAAGGGCGCCAGCGTGCGGCCGATCACCAGGATGAGAATGCAGACCCGGCCTTCCGCGGCGTGGTCGACGCCCCGGTCGGTGAGTGCTCCGTTCGCGGCGGAGGTCGTCGGTAGAAGCTGCGCGGTCTCGCCGGTCACCGGGTTCCAGACAAGATGGGCGGTGCGGCCTTGCTCCTGGAGTCGCAGGGCCGCGGCCCGTGCGGACAGCAGGCCGGGATCGGACTCGGTAGTCAGCCAGACGGTCCGCGGTGCGCCGCCCTGGGGAGCGGCCCCGAGAGGGGTGCCCTCGACTCTCTCAGCGCCCGGCATCCACGCCTTAACCACAGCTGCCCCCTCTCACCGACCACACAACTGCCGCACCCCTTTTGAGTACGTGAACATGCCCGGTAAGTCCAGAGGCGTCACGCCCTGGGCAAGAGTGATGTATCTGCGCCGCCGCATTGTTGCCGTGGGTATCGATGCCGGAACCCTGCGAACAGGCGGTGTGGCCGGATCCGGCCACACCGCCCCGCTGGCTGTCCTAGTTCTCGCCGTCTTCCTCCGGCTCCTGCAGCCGCAGGGAGAACGCCTTCAGGTGGATCTCACCGATCTCCCTGGGGTCCTCGGTGGTGTAGGAGGCACCCCCCGTGGCCTCGGCGATCTTCTCCAGCGGTTCGGGGTCGATCGACGGCCCGAACGCGATCGAGATGATCGGGATCGGTTTGTCGTCGGACGACTCCTCTTCCAGCGTCGACAGCAGCTCGTCCAACGAGATCCCGTCCTCGGCATCGTCCTCGCCGTCGGTCAGCATCAGGATCGCGTTTCTGCGGTCGGGCTTATAGGACTGCAGCATTTCCCGGTAGGCCGCGAGGTAGGTGTTGTAGAGCCCGGTGTCGCCGTCGGGCTCGGGCTCCATCTCCTCCAGCGCCGCGGTCATCGCTTCGCGGTGGTTCTGCCCGTCGGTGCTCTCCCCGAGCTCTCGGACGGGGAGGGTCTCTCGGTGGTCGACGTCGCCTTCGAGGTCGGTGGAGAACACCCATTGCCCGAGTTCGGCGGTCTCGGGGAAGAGGGTGAGCCCTTCGATGGAGGCCTGGGTGGTCACTTCCATCCGGTTCATGTCGGTCCCCGGAACGGCAGAGGCCATGGAGCCGGAGACGTCGATGATGGTGAGCAACCGGGTGTCCAGCTTCATCTGGTTCCAGGCTTTGGTGAGGCGGGCGATGGAGTCATCGGAGGGTGTCGGAAGGTTCTCCGGGGGGTCCTCCTGGAATCCGGCCTCGGTGGTGAGCACGTCGCTGTTGGCGGCGCCGTCGGGGGAGCGGAAACCGTTCTGCTGGATGACCGCACGGGAGTCCTCCTTGGTCAGCCAGCCGCGGAACAGTTCCGCGGCTCGCGAGACCACGGGGTCCTCGCCGCGTACCAGGTAGGGGTAGTCCAGGGTGTAGCTGCCGCCCTCCGGGTAGCTCACGTGGGCGGAGTCTCCCCCGTGCTTGGTGTTGTAGCGCCACGCGGCCTGCTCGGACAGCACCATCAGCGGTGGTGGGTCATCGTTGGAGCCAAGCGTGTCGAACGCGGTCTGCTCGTTGGGCATCGCGCCGCGCTGCAGCGCCTGCAGTGCCGCGGTCAGCTCGGGCTGGCCCTCCTCCTCGTCGTTGATAGCTCCGGAGACCAGCGCGAGTGTGGCCAGTCCCGAGGAGCTGCGCAGCGGGTCGATGACGCGCACGTCGCGGCCCTCCCCGGCCTCGGTCGCGGTCGTCGGCACGAGGTTCTCGATGGACTCGGCCTCGTCTTCCTCCCCGGCGTCCGCGGGTTGGGCCAGGATCAGCGGGGAGTGGGCGACCGGTGTGCCGGTGTCGGTGATCACGGCTTCGCCGGCGTCCCGCTGCACGATGTTGGCCCACAGCGAGGAGTCGGGGATCCAGACGTCGGAGTCGGTGTCGCCAGTGGTCGGACCGGTGTTGGTGATGCCGTAGGCCACGTTGTCCGGATCCTCACCGCGCACATCGGTGGACACGCACCGGCCGTCCACCTCGTGCTCTTCGTCGTCGAACCCCTCGGCGAGCGAGCTGACGGCCGGAACGAGCTCCGGGCTGACGGCGACCTCCAGCACGACCTCGTTGCCGCCGCATCGGGTCTGGTTGCCGATTACGTACCAGCCGGTGATGCCGAGGCCGAGAACGATTGCGAACGCGCCCGCGAGTGCCGCGAACGCGCCGGCCCGGCCCCGGCGGCGCCGGCTGTGCCCGACCGCCAGCGGCAGGTCGCGGTCCCCACCCTCGTCCTTTCCGGCTACATCTCGGTGGCGTCCCAAAAGTCTTCCTCACGTGGTTTGCGGGGGTACAAGACGGAACGTTACTGAGAATCCTTACTCGCCGGTAGTTGCGGGGAGGGGGCGGGATCCGCTCGTACCCGCCCTGGTGCGCTGTGAATGGCCTGTCAAGTGCGGCGAACTGGGCCGGTTGTGACGTAGTGCGAAACCCTTTCGGGGCCCGGATTTAGTTATCTGATTGTGACTTAACTGCTGCGGTGTTCAGGTGACCGTCACTCGTCGCAGTTGGGTACGCAGAGCCGGCGCGAGACCGAGCTGAGGAAGATGTCGCCGATCTCGGCGGGGTCGTCGGTGACGTGGAGGGTGCCGCTCGTGGCCGAGGCGATATCGGCGAGCTCGTCGCGTTCGGGCTGGGGGCCGAAGGCGATGATGAACATGGTCACCGGCCGCTCGGGGTCGAACCGGTCCTGCAGTTCGGCGACCAGTTCGTCGTGCGAGATGTCGCTCGATCCGGCGTCCTGGCCCGCGGTGAGCAGGATGACGCTGTTGATCTTGTCGTCCTGGTAGGCGTTCTCCGCCTCGTCGTAGGCGGCCAGGACGTTGTCGTAGAGCCGCGACTCGCCGCCCTCGACGTCGATGCCCTCCGCGATCTGTTGCAGCTCGTCGCGCCGTGTCCGCCCCTCGCTTCCGACGGGGCTGCCCAGACGGGAGAGGTCCTCGGCCTCGTCGCGCCCGTTCTCGCCGAACTCCTCGGAGAGCAGCCACAGGCCCATGTCGGTCTCATCCGGGAACAGGGACAGCCCGAGCTGAGCGGCCTGCCGGGAGACCTCAAGGCGTGTGGGGCCGCCGTTGAGGTCGTCGGCCATGTTCTCCGACACGTCGGCGAGGACCAGTGCCCGCGAGGGCATGGACAGCCGGTTCCAGTCCTCCACGGACGCCAGCAGGGCGTCGCCGGTGAGATCCTCGTGGGTGTCGGGCGGCGCGGCGACGATGCCCTCGCGGCCGGCCAACTCCTCGCTGGCGGTGCCGTCGGGCTCCCGGAAGCCGAGCTCGCGGAGCTGGGCCAGAAAGCTGTCGGACCGCAGGATCTCGTAGAGGTCGTCGGCGGCGGCCCGCATGGCCGGGTCGTCCCCGACGGGGACGAACGGGTAGTCCAGACTCACCGTGCCCTCATTCGGGTACAGCGCCTCGACCAGGGTCTCGGGTGCCGTGTTGTTGTAGTGCACCACGGCCTGCTCGGGAACGACGGCTAGCGGGTCGACACCCATTGGGTTCGGGTAGGTGCCGGTCAGGTCGATCGCGTCGAAAGCTGTTTCGGGCTGCACGTCACGCACGAAGTCGGTGATCTCGGCGTCGGCGTCGTCCCCGCTGCCGAGCTCCTGGCGCACCTGGTACATCGTGGTCATCCCGTCCGCGCCGCGGTTGGGGTCGACCATGACGACCGGGCGCTCGGGTGAGCGCTCTCCGGGAAGAACGTGTTCCCAGCTCACATCGTCCGGGCCGGGTACCCCTTCGGCGCCATTGGGCGCGGCGAGCACGACCGGCGAGCTGGCCAGGGACCGGGGCGTGGTCTCGACGTTGCGCGCCCCGGTGTCGGAGACGCGGGTGAGCTCGACCCACGCGGAGGATTCCGGCACCCACACGTCGGGGGTGATCGTTGACTCGGCAGTGGTGCCCCCCGCGAGGTGGGTCATGATCCGGTGCGGCGGGTCCTCGTCCGCCTGGGCGAATACGCACGCGCCGGAGTAGCGGCGTTCGGCCTCGTTGAACTCGTCGGCGGCCCGCTGCAGTACGGGGGCCATGCTCAAGGTCGCGGACACCCGCAGGTACCGCGTCTCGGCGCACCCGGCGTAACGAAGCGCGGCCGGCACAGCGAGGCTGAGCACGGTCGTGAGCGCGACCACAATCGCGGCGATCCCCAGGGGCGACGTGAGGGCCCGCCGGATCCGGGAGCGGCGGGGGCCGATGCGGTGTCGACCGGTGGACACATGATCTCCGGCTGAGTGTTGCGGATGCTCGGGACGTGAAATTACTCACTGGTAGGCGAGGTAATGAGAACTCTAAGCCCCTATGTGCCGTCAGAACAGACAGGGGGTCGCGGCCGTGTCCAATGGTGCAAGGGTTGCCAAAGGGACGCTAGGATGCGGAACCGGCTCACGCCGGTATTTCTGCGTTGCGTGTGCGCCGGGTTCCACCCGGGTCGGGCTGGACGCCGCCACCAGGCGGTACCGGCCGGTCCGCGGTGGTGAACGGTGTACGACGGGGGGTCGCGGGATAGGCAGGTGGGGTGGGTAGTTCTCTGGCTCGCCCCTTGGTATATGTCCGACTTCCTAGAGTGGCGCTGATGTCCAAGCTGAAACTCAACCGTGACCCCCGCGGTTCGATCGGTACCGCGGCACTCGCGGCACTGTGCTGTGCTGGGGCTGCCGCCTACGCACTGACCGTGGGGTCCTCCCTGGCCTCGTGGCCGGACACCGCGTCGGCTGCCGGGGCCGAAGTTGAGGCGGTGAGTGGGGCCAGCGAGGAGGACGGTTCCGAGGCGCCCGTGGGCCGGCTGCAGGTTCATGTCAGCGACCGCGACCGTGCCTACATCCAGAACCTGACGTGCACCGGCGCCAGTGACCTCGACCCCGCCGCGTGCGAGGAGATCGCCGCGAACATCGAACAGGCCGCGGAGGACGGCGCGGGCAACCCCTTCTCCGCGGTCGACGCCGACGCGGTGTGCACCGACAAGACCTATGGCCCGCAGGAAGCCGTTATCTCCGGCACCTGGGAGGGCGCGGAGGTCGAGACCACCGTCTCCCGCGAGAACTCCTGCGAGGAGGCCCGGTGGCAGCGGCTGAGCCCGCTCACCGACCCCATGGATTAGGTTGTGTTCGGCGGGCCGTTTCGGGTGGCTTCGGGGCCCGCTACCCAGCCAGGACGCCGTTCGCTGCCCCGCGGCGGAGCACGCCCCGCGCGTTCGGAATAGCGTGATGACCATGCACGTCGTCGAGGTCAACGATCCCCGCGACGATCGCCTCGCCGATTATCTCCGGCTGCGCGACGTCAACCTGCGCAAGAGCCTGGAGGCCGAGCACGGACTGTTCATGGCCGAAGGGGAGAAAGTGATCCGGCGGGCGCTGCGGGCCGGGTTCCTGCCGCGCTCGCTGCTGCTCACCGAACGGCGCCGCAACGCCCTCGCCGACGTCGTGGCCTCGGGGGCCGATGACGTTGCGGTCTACATCGTCAGTGAGGACGTCGCCAAGCTGCTGGTCGGCTTCGACCTGCACCGAGGGGTGCTTGCGGCGTTCCACCGGGCACCCCTGCCCGCGCCCGAGGACGTCCTCGACGCGGCACGCTCGGTGGTCGTGCTGGAGGACATCGTCGACCACACCAACGTCGGCGCGATCTTCCGCAGCGCCGCCGGCCTCGGGATCGACAGCATCCTCCTCGCGCCCCGTTGCGCCGACCCGCTGTACCGGCGCTCGATCAAGGTGTCCATGGGTGCGGTGTTCACCCAGCCCTACAGCCGCCTGGACGACTGGCGTTGTGGGCTGGGCCTGCTGCGCGAGCGCGGGTTCACCCTGCTCGCTCTGACCCCCGACGCCGACGCGGTGCCGTTGGACGAGGCGCTGGCGGACGGGGGCCCCGGGCGGCGTGTCGCGCTGCTGCTCGGGTCCGAAGGCGACGGGCTGTCCACACGCTGGCTCGGGCAGGCGGACCGCGGCGTGCGCATCGCCATGGCCGGCCGCGACGTGGACTCGTTGAACGTCACCGCGGCCAGCGCGATCGCCTGTTACGAACTGGCCCGCGGCACGCGCGGTTGAACGCGGGCCGCGCCGCCGTCCACGCCAGGCGCGTGACCGGAGCCTGTTCGACGGCGTCCTGGCGTCGGCCGGACGCCGCTGCCCCGAAAGGCGCCCCTTCGGCCACCCACGGCCGAAGCCCTCGCCAGGGGAAAGGTAGATTCGAGCACGATCGCGATCCGCCCGAGCCGGGCGGGACGGATCGGCAAGGGGATGATCCCGCACGGAGGGGACAGACGGAGAATGGCTGATCGGGTGCTGGTGCCGTGGCGGCAGAACCGGGACAACGCGCCACCCGGAATGCGGGTCAGCGTCTTCGACGGCGAGGGGGACCCGCCGGGAGACCTCTCCGATGTCGGGTTCTACGTCGTCCCGTACGGGCGGAACCAGCGCGTTGACCTGATCACGCAGATGCCCGAGCTGAGCGTCGTACAGGTGTTGACCGCCGGCTACGAGAAGGTCCGCGGCGTCCTGCCAGAGGGAACCACCCTGTGCAACGGGCGCGGGCTGCACGACGCGAGCACCGCCGAGCACACCGTTGGGCTGATGCTCGCCGCCCAGCGCGACCTCCCACGCTGGGCGGTGGACCAGCGCGCGCACCGGTGGGACCCGTATTACACGCGCTCGCTGGCCGATTCCCGGGTGCTCATCGTGGGCTACGGCAGCATCGGCCAGGCCATCGAGGAACGCCTGCTGCCCTTCGAGACCGAGGTCGTGCGGGTGGCGCGGCGTGCCCGCCCCGAGGACGGGGTGCACGGGATCGACAACCTGCACGGGTTGCTGCCCGGCGCCGACATCGTGGTGCTCGTCGCCCCGCACACCCCGGAGACCGAAGGCCTGATCGGGGAGGAGGAGCTGGCGAAGCTCCCCGACGGAGCGCTGGTCGTCAACGTCGGCCGCGGGCCGCTGCTCGACACCGCGGCGCTGCTGGCCGAGAAGGGACGGGTGCGCGCGGCTCTCGACGTCACCGATCCCGAGCCGCTGCCCCGGGACCACCCACTCTGGGACGCGCCGGGCGTGTACGTCACCCCGCACGTCGCGGGAGGGGCACAGGCGTTCTACCCGCGCGCTCGCCGGTTCGTCGACGCCCAGCTTCGGCGATGGGCCGAAGCAGCCCCATTGCGCAACATCGTGCGCTAGGCGTGCTGTCCGGGCGCCGTTTCGAAGAGCGTGCCCGCCTCGGTGGCGTTCGCCGCGCCGACTCGCCTGACCAGCTCTCGGGAAGCTCCTCGCCCATCGGTGTGTGCGGCACTGGCCGGGACAGAGGCCGAAGGCGGCCGCCCGCCGGTGGGGATATCCCAACAGCCTTCGCGAAGTGGATGCACAACCCGGCGCTCGGGGGAACACTGGAGGCATGCGTATCGCGGTGGCCGCGGACGGCGAGGGTGGGGGCCGGCTGTGGGAGGTCGACCCAGCCCCGGGGGGCAAGGCTGGACGGGGGAGCCTGTGGCGTGTCAGCGACCTCGCAGGGGCGATCGCCGACCTGGAGCGGTTCACCGGGGCCCGGCCCCGCTGGATCTGGGCCGCGACCGACGAGCTGTACCCGGCACTGATCGAGCACTCGTTGCGTGTGGCCCGTTGCCACGACATCGGCCTCGTGGAGTCTTTGCTGCTCGGCTACGACGGCCGGTTCGGTGAGCCCAGCTCGCTGGGCGCGGCGTGGGCGCGGTTGCACGGCCGCGCGGTCCCGTCTGACATCGGCCAGCCGGCCTCCATGGGCGCCACGTCCCACCCGGCGCTCTTCGAACCCGACCGCAGCACCGTGCCAGCGGGCGTGGACCGCCTCGACGCGCTCCTGGAGGTGTACGCGGACCAGCAGCGCCGGATCGCCCAGCTGCCGCATCCCGAACGCTTCTCGTTGCTCGCCGCGGTCGAATCGGCCGGTGCGCTGGCCGCCGCGGAGATGGCGCACGACGGCGTCCCGTGGCGCGCCGACCTCCACGACGCGACGTTGACCGAATACCTCGGCGAGCGCCCCATTCCCGGCGAGCGGCCACCAGTGCTGGCCGACCTCGCCGCACGGATCTCCGAGGCCTTCGGCCGGACCGTCAACCCCGATTCGCCGACCCAGCTCATGAAGGCGTTCGCGGCCATCGGCCATCCCGTTCCCTCGACCCGTTCGTGGGTGCTCCGCCAGGTCGACCACCCCGTGGTCCCGCTGCTGCTGCGCTACAAGGAGCTCTCCCGGCTGCACTCCACGCACGGCTGGGCGTGGCTGGAGAACTGGGTGCGGCACGGACGGTTTCGGCCGGACTATGTCGTTGGCGGGGTCGTTTCGGGCCGGTGGGCGACGCGCGGGGGTGGTGCGCTGCAGATTCCCAAAACGGTGCGCCGTGCGGTGTGCGCGGACCCCGACTGGACTTTCGTCTGCGCCGACGCCGGACAGCTCGAACCCCGCATCCTCGCCGCGGTGTCGGGCGACGACGCGCTGGCCGAGGCCGCGGGCACCTCGGACCTGTACGCGACACTGGCGGACCGGGACGGCGGCGACCGGGAACGCGCCAAGATCGCGATGCTGGCCGCGATGTACGGCCAGATGAGCGGCGATGCCACCTGGCTGCGGGACACCATGCACCGGATGTTCCCGAAGGCCATGGACTACGTCGACGCGGCCGCGCAAGCGGGAGAGAACGGCAGCCTGGTCCGTTCGTGGCTCGGCCGCACCTGCCCGCCGCCCGCGCGGACGTGGCGCGCCGTCGTGTTCGGAGACCCCGGCGATGACGACGTGGCCCCGGACACGGGCACTGCGGGGGAGGACGCCGGCGCTCGCGCGGCCCGCGGGCGGTTCACCCGGAACTTCGTCATCCAGGCCACCGCCGCGGAGTGGGCCCTGGTACTCATGGCGGCGGTGCGGCGCAGGCTCGCCGAGCTCGACACCGTGCACGGTGTTCCGCAACTGGTGCTGTTCCAGCACGACGAGCTGGTGCTGCATGTCCCGCTGCCCCTCGCGGAGAGCGTCGTCAGTGTCCTGCGCGACGCGGGGGAGGAAACGCGGACGCTGATGTTCGGCGACACCGCGGTCCGCTTCCCGCTCGACGTCTCGATCGTCACCAGTTACGCGGACGCCTGAGACCGCCCGGTTGGCAATGGCCGGTTATGGCCGCCATGCACCCCTTCGTTGCTTGCAATGGGCATCGTCACGAACGATGCTTGGGTGCGGCGGATTCCGGGGTCTGGGAAGGCGAGGTTCACAGGTGAGTCGCAGGGTGAGATCGTGTGCCGGCTCGACAGTCGCGTTCGCCGTCGCGTTCACTGCTTTCGGCGCTCCCGCCTGGGCCGATTCCGAACCCACCGTGCAGGACCGGCCGCCGCCGGATGTACGCGCCGGCGGCTCGGGCACCGAACCCGCGCCGCGCTCCTCTGGTCAGGGGAGCGACGACCCCGACCGCCCTCCGGTTGGGGATTCGGCCGACCTGAACAGCGACGCCGAGGTCGAACCGCTGGGTGAGGCCCGCTCCCGCGAGTACTTCGCGGTGCTCCCGGAGGCGATCCCGAAGGCGAAGGTCGATGCCGTCCGCGAGCTCGATGACGTGGAGTCCGCCGAGGTGGTCGACGCGGCCGAAGTCGAGGTCGACGGCGAGCCCACCGCGATGCTCGGGGTCGATCCCTCGGGATTCCGCAACTATGCTCCCAAGCCCTCCGCCGAGTCCGACGACATCTGGCAGGGCATCGCCGAGGGGCGGATAGCGTTGTCCGAGGACGCGGGCAGCCAGGGCGAGCTCGATGTCGGCAGCGACGTCGAGATCGCGGGCGCCAAAGGCGGTATCACTCGCGAGGTGTGGGCGCACGCGACCTCCGGGGTCGCCGGGATCGATGCCCTGGCCTCTCGCGAGGTCACCGACGAGCTCGGGTTCCCCGACGGCAACGCCCTGGTGGTCTCCGCCCCCGACGCCGACCTGACCGAGCTCCGGGAGGAGCTGGCGGACACGCTGGGCGAGGACGCGTCGTTGCAGTTGCTCACCGAGGACCCCGAAGCGGCCCCCTCGGAGCCCGGCGCCCCGGTCGGCGAAGCCACGGTCGAGGAGATGATCGCCGCCGCGGAGTCGCAGGTCGGCGTGCCCTATGTCTGGGGCGGTGAGACTCCGGACGGGGGATTCGACTGCTCGGGCCTGGTGCAGTGGGCGTTCGCGCAGACCGGGGTCTCGGTCCCGCGCGTCACGCACGACCAGTGGTGGGCGGGCACGCACGTCGACTACTCCGACGCCGAACGCGGCGACCTGGTCTTCTGGCGCAACGACCCGACCGCGCCCGACTACATCTCACACGTCGCCATCTACCTCGGCGACGGCATGATGCTGGAGGCGCCGCGCACCGGCCTGGATGTCCGCGTCACGGAGGTCCGTACGGAGAACATGGCCGGCGTGGTCCGGGTGCACGGGTCCGAGTAGCGCGCGGAACCGGGGAGCCCGGCGCGCCGGGTGTTACTCGGGGGCGGTGACGGTCACCGTCACCGTTCCGGTTCCCTGGCCTGCCTGTTCGGCGGTGTCGCGCTCGTGGTCGATCTCGTCGATGGTGATGGTGTAGCCGCTGTCCAGCTCGAAGGAGTCACCGGCGGCGCCCTCGACTCCCTCTGTCTTCTCGTCGTCGGGGTCGGAGTCGTAGCTGATGCTCAGGCTCGCCTCGTCGTCGGAGGTGGAGGCGACTCCTATATTGAGCTCGAAGACGCGGCCCTGGGTGCTCTGCCTGATGCTCCGTGTCTCCTCGGCACCCGGTTCGGCACTGCGGGACGGGTCGGCAGTGGGCCGGTCGGGGTCGAGTGTCCGCAGCGCGGGGGTTTCCTCGGCCGCGGACCCGCCCTCGTCGGAGCCGCCGTCGCATCCGGTGGTGACCGCGACCAGGACAGCGAGGATGCCCGCGGAGCGTGCGACAGTAGACGAGCGGTACTTGTGCATCGGTCACTCTTTCCTAGTAGTACTCGTGAGTACTAGGTGCACGTTCCCGAGATCGACGGTGCATGGGCGGAAACCGGCCCCGCACCGCGCAATTTGCGCACCGAAGGTGACCGCGGGGACATGGCCAGCGCCGAGAATGACCGCACAGACCCCTCGACGCGCGCCCCGCCGCCGGAGAGGAACACTGGCGCCCTCCAAGGGGCGAGTCCCGCAGGGCCGCCGTCCTCGTGCCCCGTTGGGCGCGGCACCATCGGGCACCCGTACCGATTACCAGGGGTCGGCCCATCCGCTGCCGTCGCCGTCTTCGTTACACACACCACTATCGGGAACCAGGAGCGGTGGCCGGGGCCGGCCCACCCGAGACCCGCGATGGGCCCGGAGCGGCGTTGGGACGGCGGGCAGAGAGGTGACAAAAGGGGCCGTGACACACCGCGCCGGTAAGTCACGGCCCCTTTCGCTCCTGGAGTACGTGGCCACCCGGGAGGGGAGGGCGGCCTGACCAGGAGGGAAGCAGGGCGTTCACTGAGGGAGGGGGAGTCAGTGGAGATCGCCCTGCGTCTGGCCTTCTTGTGAATATGGAACGCGGTTTTCGGTTGTAGAAAACTGCCACCGTTCGGATCTAGGTAAGCAGGGCACCGCCGATTTGGCAAGAGCAGAAGGCCAAGCCGACCGTATTGCCGCGACAGCGCAGTCGACCGCAGTCTACGGCAAGTCGGCCATGATCTCCTTGGCCGCCGAGTGAACGCGTTCGCCCAGCGCGTGCTCGTCGCTCACGGCCGGCGCGTCCAGGTAGACCACCGCCACCGACGCGACAACTGTATCCGAGGCCACCGGCGCGGCCACGGAGGACAACCCCGGCAGGACCTCGCTGCGCGAGTGCGCCCAACCGCGCTCGCGAACGTGGCGGAGATCCGGCGACTCACCCTCGCGGGCTGGCAGGGCGGCAAGGAGTGCCTTTCCGGGGGCGCCGCGGTCGAGCGGGTGCCGCACACCGGGTGCGTACGCCAGATGCGCGACCGAATGCCGCGGCTCCACCGTGGTCAGGGTGATGGCCTCGTCCCCGCTGGGAACCACCAGAAACGCCGTCATCCGCGTCGCGTCGGCGAGGGACGACAGGGCCGGCAGCGCCGCCGACTGCAGCCCGTGCGAGACTCCGCGCGCCAGCACCGGCAAGCCGAGCCCGAGCTCGTAGTAGCCGTCGCGGGTGCGGGTGACCAGCCGGTGGTCCTCCAGTGTCCGCAGGATCCGGTAGACGATGGACCGGTGCACGTCCACGGAGCGCGCGAGCTCGGCGATGCTCATGGGCGCCGCGTTCTCGCGCAGCGCCTCAAGCACGCGGATACCGCGGTCAAGCGTCTGGGAACGCGTCCCTGAGGATTCCGCTCGGCCGCTTGCGCGGGTCGCCTGGTTGGCGGTCTGGCCCATCGGGTCGCTCCTCGCGGATCGTGTGCCCGGGCCGAGCCGGGGCTCTTGAGGTTCAACGATAAACGAGTTCCCTGATCAATAATCGCACACCTCGCGCGCTGCCCATCTGTCTTCGGCCGCTCGGCTCGCTGCCCCGTCTACCGCTCCGCGGTGTCTCCCCGGCACGCGCCCCGCACCCTCTTGTCGGTGGCCTGGGTCACACGTACGATGATTCCAAATAAGAATCTGGTGTTCGAAAATAGATCAAGGAGTGTGCGGGGGATGGCCAAACCGTTCGCGAGTTCCGCGGACCTCGACGAGAAGCAGCAGACCCTGGAGGTCCTCGCCGACGGGGTATACGCGCTGACCGCCGAGGGCGACCCCAACGTCGGCGCGATCGAAGGGGAGGACTTCCTCGTCTGCTTCGAGGCGCTGGCCACACCGGTCGCTGCCCGCTCGTGGCTCGCCCGGCTCCGCGAGTACACCGACAAGCCCATCCGCTACCTTGTGCTGTCGCACTACCACGCGGTCCGGGTGTTGGGGGCGAGCGCGTTCGACGCCGACGTCATCCTCACGCACGAGCGGACCCGCGACCTGGTCGCCGAGCGCGGCGAGGCCGACTGGGCCAGCGAATACGGCCGGATGCCCCGGCTGTTCGCGGAGCCCGCTTCCATCCCCGGCCTGACCTGGCCCACCGCCACCTTCACCGACCGGTTCACGATCGACCTCGGCGGCGACCGCGGCGACCTCGTGCTGCAGTACTGCGGCCGGGGCCACACCGAGGGCGACATCGTCGCCTGGCTGCCCAAGCACCGGATCCTCTTCACCGGCGACCTTGTCGAGGCCGAAGCCGCCCTCTACACCGGCGACGCCTTCCACCACGACTGGGCGAGCAGCACGCTCGACAACGTCGCGGCGTTCGGCGCCGAGGCCCTGGTCGGCGGCCGGGGCGCGGTGGCCCGAGGGCGCGACGCCTGCGACGCCGCGATCGCGCAGACCCGCGGCTTCCTGGACGTCATGCGCGAGCAGGTCGGCACGGTGCACGCGCGCGGCGGGAGCCTCAAGGAGGCGTTCGAGGCCGCGCACACCGCGCTCGCCCCCAAGTTCGGGCAGTGGCCGATCTTCGAACACTGCCTGCCCTTCGACGTGGCCCGGCTCTGGGAGGAGTACGACGGCGTCGAACGGCCCACCATCTGGACAGCGGAGCGCGACCAAGAGGTGTGGGCGCAGCTTCAGGGGTGATCCGCCGCGTCCGCGAACGGGAATGAACACCAGCGGCGCGTGCGTGTGCCGCGCGGCCGCGGACCGGGCAAGGACACCCGGGCCCAACGCCGGAGTCAGCCGAACCAGGAGCAGCGATGTCCTCCACAGTCCCGCCCCCGGCCACGCCCGGAGACCATGCCCCGGCCGGCACGCCCGTGCTGGTCGCCGGGGCCGGTCCCGTGGGCGTCTGCGTGGCGCTCACCCTGGCCCGGTTCGGGGTGCCGACCCTGGTGCTGGAAGCCGAAGAGGAACGCGGCACCGAGTACTTCCACACGACCGGTTCCAAGGCGATCTGCTTCCAGCGCGACGTGCTCGACGTCTTCGACCGGCTCGGCGTCGCGGCCCCGCTGGTCGCCAAGGGCACCACCTGGACCACGGCACGCACCTACTACCGCGAGCACGAGGTGCGGACGGTGACGTTCCCCGCTGGGGCGTCGGGGACCGCATCGGCGGCGGAGCTGCCGCCGTGGATCAACATCTCCCAGGCCCGCGTCGAGCAGGAGCTCCTGCGCCGCGCCCGGGCCGAACCGCTCGTCGAGATCCGGTACGGGCACCGCGTGACGGGCATACGCCAGGACGGCAGCGGCGTCACCGTCGAGACCGAAGGTGCGCGCGGCCCCCGGGTGGTGCACGGCTCGCACCTCGTCGGGGCCGACGGCCCGCACAGCGCTGTACGCAAGCTTCTCGGAATCGGTTTCCCCGGCGAGTCCTTCGCCGACCGTTTCCTGATCTGCGACATCCGGGCCGATCTGCCGTTCCCCAACGAGCGGCGCTTCTTCTTCGACCCGGAGTGGAACCCCGGCCGCCAGGTCCTGGTGCACCAGTGCCCCGACTCCACCTGGCGCATCGACTGGCAGGTGCCCGATAGCTACGACCTGGACGCGGAACGCGCCAGCGGCGCGCTGGACGCCCGTATCCGCATGATCGTCAACGACCTGCCCTACGAGGTCGTCTGGTCATCGGTGTACCGGTTCCACGAACGCTGCGCCGAACGGTTCCGCGTCGGCCGGGTATTCCTCGCGGGCGACGCCGCGCACGTCTACGCGCCCTTCGGAGCGCGCGGGCTGAACAGCGGCGTGCAGGACGCGGAGAACCTCGGATGGAAGCTCGCCTGCGCTCGCGCCCCGGGCAGCACCCCGGAGGCCGCGCGGCGGCTGCTCGACAGCTACCACGGCGAGCGGTGGGCCGCGGCGCAGGAGAACCTCCGCGTCACCGGCGAAACCATGCGGTTCCTGGTTCCGCACACCGACGAGGACCGGCGGCGCCGTCGCGAGACCCTGGAACGGGCGGTGACCGACCCCGACGCGCGTCCCCTGATCGACTCCGGCAAGCTCGCCGAGCCCTACTGGTATCCCGACTCTCCCCTGAGCACCCCGCCCGCCGTCGCCGAGCCCGTACCGGCCGAGCCCGGGGCGGCACGCCCGCCCGTCCCCGGAGTGATCTGCCCTGACGGGCGGTGCGAGGTGTCGGGACGGCCAGGGGCCGCGCGGTTGCGCAACCTCCTCGGGCCCGGTTTCACCGTGTTTACCGCCGACGCACGCCACGCCCGGGCGCTGGCCGAGGCGACGGCGTCGGGCCCGCTCCCGGTGGCGGTGCACGCTCTGGACGAGATCGATACCGACGGCTCCCTGGCCGAGGCGCTGCGCGCGGGGCCCGCGACCGCCCACGTGGTCCGGCCGGACGCCCACCTGTGCGCGGTGCTGCCCGCCACCGACACCGAGGCGGTGCGCGCTGCCGTCCACCGCGCCTGCGGCCACCCGGCCGCCGTATCCGAGGCGGCGCCGTGAACGCGGTCAGGCCGGCCCGGACCGGGGGCCGCGGCACCGGACTGCGAACGGCCCGTTGTCGCGGCACGGACCGGGGCAGGGGAGGAACGTGTCCCCACTCCTAAGTCAACCCGCCGCAGCCCCGGCGCCACCACACCGCTTCCCGCGACGTGGACAACCCGAGGCGCCGACGCAACAACCAGAAAGGAAGTACTCGCGATGCCGTTCTACCGTGCGGTTGGTGAGCTTCCCCGCAAGCGCCACATCGTCTTCCGGAGTCCCGAAGGCGGGATCTACGCCGAGGAGCTCATGGGGGAGGAGGGTTTCTCGTCCGACTCGTCGCTGCTGTACCACCGCTTCCTGCCGACCGCGATCGTCAAGTCCGAGCCGGCCATCGATCCGCTCACCGAGGCCGAGTTCACGCCGAACCTGCCGCTGGCGCCCCGCCACTTCCGCACCACCGAGCTGAAGACGGGCGGCGACCTGGTCGGGGGGCGCGGGCTGCTGGCAGCGAACAACGATGTCCGCCTGAGTTTCGCCGCCGCCGACCGGCCCAGCGAGCTGTACCGCAACTCCGTCGGTGACGAGACCGTTTACGTGCAGTCCGGCACGGTCCGCTTCGAGTCGACCTACGGGGTCATCCAGGCGGGCGAGGGCGACTACGTGAACGTCCCCACCGGCACCATCCACCGCTGGGTCCCCGACGGCCATGTGACGGCGCTGGTGATCGAGGCGACCGGGCACATCCGACCGCCCAAGCGCTACCTGTCGCAGTACGGCCAGTTCCTGGAGCACGCGCCCTACTGCGAGCGCGACCTGCGCGGCCCCACCGGGCCGCTCGTCATTGACGGGCCCGAAGCCGAGGCCGCGACCCCGGTGCTGGTGCGTACCCGGGGCGGCCTGACCCGTATGACGTTTGCGCACCACCCGTTCGACGTCGTCGGCTGGGACGGCTACCTCTACCCGTACGCCTTCAACATCGGCGACTTCGAGCCGATCGTGAAGAAGACGCACGCGCCGCCGCCCGTGCACCAGACGTTCGAGGGGCCCAACTTCGTCATCTGCTCGTTCTGCCCGCGGCCACTGGACTTCCACGACGACGCTGTACCCATCCCGTACAACCACCACAATGTCGACAGCGACGAGTTCATGTACTACGTGGCGGGGAACTACGCCGCGCGCAAGGGATCCGGTATCGACATCGGCTCGATCTCGCTGCACCCCGCCGGGTTCACGCACGGCCCGCAACCCGGGGCGGTGGAGGCCGCGCTCGGCGCCGAACGGACCACCGAGACCGCGGTCATGATCGACACCTTCCGGCCGCTCGATATCGGCCCCGCCGGCCGGGAGTGCGAGGACTCGGGCTACGCGTGGACGTGGGCGCGGTGACGGGGCACGGCGGCGCCGGGAGCGAGCGGACTCCCGAGGACGGGTCCGCGATAAGCGCGACACCGCCGCGGGCGGCGGTTGCGGGGCACGGCGGATCCGGTGTCCTGCTGCGCGCCCTGGTCGACGACGCCGGGCTGTTCCCGCCGACCGAGCTGGGCGTGGCCGATGCGGTGCGGCGGCACCTCGCCGACCGCGCCAGCGGTAACGCGATGCTCACGCACCGCTTCCTGTGCCCGTTGAGCCGGTGGGAGCAGTTGCGGGCGGCTCTCCCCGAGGACGGCACCGGCGGCGCCGTGATGCTGGACGCCGGCGTGGTCGTCGACACCGACGCGGGACTACTGGGCAGGGTCCCCGATCCCGACCCCCGCATCCGCGTCACGCACTACGAGGTGCGGGTCCCCGCGGCCGACATCGCCGCGGCGACCCGTTACCTGGCCGAGGCCGGGCCCGACCACGCCCGTACCCCCGTCTACCTGGAGGTGGACCGCGGCCCGGACGGGCTGGACGCGCTTGCCGCGCTGGCCGGCGCCGCGCCGCTCGGAGCCAAGGTGCGCTGCGGCGGCGTGCGCGCCGAGCTGTTCCCGGACGTCGCCGAACTCGCCGCGTTCATCGCCACCTGCGCCCGGCACGCGGTGCCGTTCAAGGCCACCGCCGGACTGCACCACGCCGTCCGGCACACCGACCGGGCCACCGGGTTCACCCATCACGGCTACCTCAATCTGCTGCTGGCCACGGCCCGAGCGGCGCAGGGCGGTGACCGGCACGCCGTGGCCGGCGCGCTCGGGGCGGATGATCCGGCCTCGCTGGTGGCCGAGATCCGGGCAATCAGCCGGCCCACCGCCGAACACACCCGCGCTCTGCTCGTCGCCTACGGGTCGTGCAGCACCAGCGACCCGATCGCCGACGTTGACCGCCTCGGATTGTCGGGCGGCGGCTGATACGCCGCGGCCGACCCGTGGCCGCGGTGCGTTGCGCGGCTCGGCGACACGCGGGGGCGGCCGAGCCGGGCGGCGTGTCCGGCTCCCGTCCACGACGACACAACAGCCCAACCAGAGGAGGAACGTGACAACCACCTGGGTGTCCGGAGCCGATGAGGCCGGGTACGGCGCCGACAACCTTCCGTTCGGCGTGTTCTCGCCGCCCGGTGGCGCGCCGCGTGTCGGAGTGCGCGTGGGCGACTACGTCCTGGACCTCGCCGAGGTGCTGGGGGGACCGGAGTTCTCCGCTGGCTCGCTCAACCCGTTCATGGCGCGCGGCGCCACCGCCTGGCACGCTGCCCGGACCAAGGTCGCCGGAATGTTGGCGAAGGAGGCCGGCCGACCGGTGGCCGAGCCCCACCTGACCCCTCTGTCGGAGGTGCGGCTGCACGCCCCGTTCGACGTTGCCGACTACGTCGACTTCTACTGCTCGCTGGACCACGCCAGCAACGTCGGCAGGATCTTCCGTCCGGACGAGGAGCCCCTCAAGCCCAACTGGCGGCACCTTCCGGTGGGTTACCACGGACGCGCGGGCACGGTGGTTCCCTCAGGGACCGACATTGTGCGACCCGCGGGCCAGCGAAAGCCCCCCGAGGCCTCGGACCCTGTGTTCGCACCGAGCGTCCGGCTGGACATCGAGGCCGAACTGGGTTTCGTCGTGGGCACCTCGACCTCGCTGGGGCGCACGGTGCCGGTGGAGGACTTCGCGGAGCACGTGTTCGGGGTCGTCCTGGTCAACGACTGGAGCGCCCGGGACATCCAGGGGTGGGAGTACGTGCCGCTGGGGCCGTTCCTCGGCAAGTCGTTCGCGACGTCGGTATCGCCATGGGTGGTGCCGTTGGAGGCCCTTAGCGCCGCCCGCGTCGCCGGGCCGGAGCAACAGCCCGCGCCGCTGCCGCACCTGCGGCGGGTGGCGGACTGGGGGCTGGACATCGCGGTGGAGATCCAACTGAACGGCGAGGTCCTCGCGCGGCCGCGGTACGCGTCGATGTACTGGACCCCCGAGCAGATGCTCGCCCACATGACGAGCAACGGAGCATCATTGCGTACTGGTGACCTCTACGCGTCCGGCACCATCTCCGGCCCCCTGCCCGACCAGCGAGGATCACTGCTGGAGCTGACCTGGGGCGGCGCGGAACCGCTGACGTTGGCCGACGGCTCGGTCCGCACGTTCCTGGAGGACGGCGACACTGTCAGCATCGCCGGCTCCGCGCGCGGCATGGGCGGCGGCACCATCTCCCTCGGAGAGGTCACCGGGACGGTGCAGCCCACGCGGCACCCGGCCCCCTGACGGCCGGCCAGCCTCGTTCCGCCCGTGGCGGGGCCCACCGAGGGTGACTGCGCGGACATGCTCGGCGCTGGGCGTGTCCCCACGGTCAGGGCCGGTGCGGAATCGCGCGGTGCGGGGCCGGTTTCCGCGCGATCGCGCACGTTCATCGGCGCTCTTGCGGATTTCGTTTCTGCACGGCGCGGCGAAGGAACGAGATCCGCAAGATCAGCACAGAAGCAGCCCTCGCCGGATGTCCACCCCCGCCCACGTCACCGGTCTACCCGTTCAGCGGGACGGCGGGCAGAGTCCACGCCAGGGCGTCCCTGGCGGTGGCCGAGCGATCCGACTCGTTCGCGGCCGCCTGCTCCAAGGATCCGCTCGCTCGCTCCTGCTCCTCGATGATCGTCGTTATGAGCTCGTCGACCACCGTGGAGCCGACCCCGAACCGCTCGGCGCACGCCTTGAGCGCGGCCTCCCGGGTGTCCTGGTCGGCAGCGTGCCAGCTTTCGCGGAGCGCGTCGTCGTCCTCGGGGGCGGCGCCCGCCCCCGGCCCGGCATTCTCGCCATCCTCCACGCGGGCGCCGGCCAACTGCTCGGCGAGGCACTCCCGGACCTCGCGGACGGAGACGTCCGTGGGGAGGTCCGTATTCTCCCCAGTGTTTCCGGTGTCCTCGGCGGCCCCCTGTTCGGATGCCGCTCCCGCCGCATTGTCCTCCCCGGGCACCGCGGACCCCCCGCTGCCGGTGGCGTCCTCGCGCGGGCCGCCCTCCGCGGGTGCGGGAACCTGATCGTCCGGTACCTCGGGAAGCGCGTCCTCCGGCTCCTGGGCGGTGGTCCTGGCCCGCTCGCGTTCCGGGTCCGCCGCCTGCTGCTCCTGCTGCTCGATTCCGGCCGCCATTCGGGCGAGCTCGTCAGAGTCCCAGGTGTCGGGCTGCAGGTAGGTCGTGACCGCCACGCCCGGTTCCTCGACCCAGAACATGTCACCGGTTCTTTCGGAGAGGTAGGTGTCGCGGCCGTTGTTGTCCACCTTCGCGAGCTGCTCATCGTCGAGGTGGCCGTACTGGGCTTCCCGAATCTGGTCGAGCGTTGTGATGCTCTCGTCCCGGAGCACCGTGATCTTGCCGTAGATCTTGTCGGGCCCGGCCATCCAGGTGATGTCCGAGGTCCGGCCGCCATCCCGGTTCGTCGCGGACTTGGCGTTCAGCCCGTGCTTCTCCAACCCCGAAGGAAGGTACTCGATGGTGAAGCCGTCCAGGGTGTAGGAGGACGCGTCGTGTTGCACGACGGGCCACGGACGCGGTTCGTCGTCGGCGGTCGCGGTGCCGGACGCGATGGCCAGGCCGGCAACGGAGATCGTAGTGGCACTGGCGAGCGCGACCCACCGCGTGCTCGGCTTGCGCATGCTCGAACCTCCCATGTTTAGTTACCTGTTGTCGCAGTAGTGATACGTACCGCGACTATCGGCAATACCAAAAGTCGCACATGAGGTTACGAAATACGTGCAGTCCGTGACTGCGTGTCGCGTCTCCGCGGTATTCACCGGAAGGTCTAATACACGTGCGGGGGAGTTTCTGGGCGCTGCACTCCCGGATCGCCTTGCTGACACTGTCCGGCAACTCTGCGGGGTCAGTCTGGGGCTGTCAGTGAATCCGCCCCGGAAGGGGGAATGGCATGTTCCAGCGGCTGGGCATTGTCGCGGCCACCGCAGCCGTCGCTGTGGTGGGAGGCGGCAGTGCCGCCGTAGCGGCCCCTGATACCGAGTCCACAGCCGGTACCGCGCCAAGCGCCAGCGCGGGACCGCGCATCGTCACCGACGTCGCCCACCGGGGAGCGTCGGGCTATGCGCCCGAGAACACGCTCGCGGCGATCGACGAGGCCAATGAGCACAACGCGACAACCGCCGAGGTCGACGTGCAGCGCAGCAGCGACGGCGCTCTCGTCGTCATCCACGACACAACACTGGAACGCACCACCGACGTAGAGGAGGTCTACCCCGACCGCGACCCCTACGACGTGGCCGACTTCACGCTCGGCGAGCTGAGGGAGCTCGACGCCGGTTCCTGGTTCGACGGCGAGTACGCCGACGAGCCGATCCCCACCCTCGAAGAAGTCCTGGACCGGATGGACCAGAACGGGCTCAATCTCCTCCTGGAGATCAAGTCCCCCTCGCTCTATCCCGGCATCGAGTCCGATATCGCCGACACGATCCGCGACAACCCCCAATGGCTCGCACCCGGCGGTGGCGAGGCGCACCGCCTCGTCATCCAGAGCTTCGACTGGGAGTCCGTCGAGCGGTCCAGCGACGAGCTCCCCCAGATCCCGCACGGCCTGCTCGGCGAGGTCCCGGAGGACGAGATCGCGGACTACGCCGCCTGGGCGGACCAGATCAACCCGAACCACACCGGGCTGGACGCCGACTACGTCGATGCCGTCCACGACGCGGGCCTGGAAGTGTTCCCCTACACCCTCAACGACGCCGAGAGCATGCGCTCGGTGATCGGTATGGGAGCCGACGGAATCATCTCCGACTACCCCGACATCGCCCGCGAGGTCATCGAGGACGAGGACGCCTCGCGGCTCCCGCGGTCGCTGCCGTAGCCGCCAACAGCTCGCGCGCCGATCGCCCGGAAGCGAACCGCCTTCCGGGCGATCGCCCTGTGCCCTCTCGCGCCTATACCGTCGACCTGCGGCCCGTACGCCGGCCAGCGGCGCTCAGCGGATGGGCACGCGGATCCTGCCGGGACTCTCGGCGGTTCCGGCATCGGGGGCCAGCCACTCGTTGGAGAGCAGCACGGCCAGGGTGTAGAGGTTCCACACCTGGCCGGCCCGCTTGGGTGGGTCCTCGGCCAGCAGTTGCTCGGTGCGCTGCCGGTCAACGAGCTGGAAGAGTTCCGGTGTGGCCAGGATGCGGTCGCGCATCGGCGCGACGTAGTCCGGGCCCAGAGTGCGGCGCCAGTCGAACCCGCCGAGACCGGTCCGGGCGCGCAGCCTCGGCCGGAAGCGCCGGGCCAGGCGGTGCACGGGGTTGTACACGCGCCGGTGGTCGAAGCGCCATGGGCGGTCGGCGATCGGCAGCCACTTGAGCGGAGGCGCCAGGTGGGCGATCAGGTGGTACATGACGGCCTCTGACCAGCGCCACGCCGGTGGCAGGCTCATGGCCTCCCAGCGCACGCGATGGTCCAGGAACGGGTGGTACATGCAGTAGCCGACCAGCGTCGCCTGGCGCGAGGCGGGGAGCCAGCGGCCGCTGCGGAACTTGAGGAACATCCGGTCCAGCCCGAGCCGGAAGTCGGGCTCGCACATCTGGTGGTACTCCTCGTGCAGCCGCTCCGCGATCGCGTTGGCCTCCGGGGTCATCAGCCATGACTGTGCCAGGGCGATCGTGCGCAGCTTGCTCCGCAGGGCATCGGTCGTCAGGTCGCGCCGGTCGATGAGCCAGCCGCCGCGCAGCGCCTCGCCGCCGGAACCGGACAGCCGTGCCTCCAGCGCGAAGGACTTGGGGGCGATGACGTTCTCGAAGGCGGAGTTCATGCCTTCGGTCATGCGGAGCAGCCGGGTGGTACGCGGTAGGGGGTGCTCGACGAGGATCGACTCGTCGTCGTACTGCTCCGGCGTTTCCACGCGGTGCTCGGTGACGCCCAGCTTGGTGCAGATCTCCCGGGCGAGGACGACGTCGGGATGGTCCGCGAAGCCGCGGGTCGACGCGTGGAAGGGGATTCCCGCCGCGTACAGTGTCGCGGCGACCAGCCGGCTGTCGCGTCCGCCCGTCAGCGAGAGCGAGATGGACTCGTTGTGCTTGCGGACCGGTTCCACGGAGGCCAGCAGCGCGTCTGCGAGTCGCCGGATGTGCGGGCGGCGCCGCAGCGGTGGCGGCGTCTCCGCGGGGGGCTCGGGGAGGTCGCGCCGCAGAACACGGGCGCGCCCGTCGCGGATGCGCAGGGTGCTCAGCTCCGGCAACGCGGTCAGCCCCGCGAAGGGGGTCTCGTCGGAGATGTAGAACCCGTGGCGCACCAGCGCCTGCATGGGCGCTATGTCGTATGCGGGAGGGGGCGGGAACCGTCCTGCGGGGCCCTCCTCGGCCGCGCGCGCCACAAGGTGCGTCAGCACGGCCCGGTTCCCCACGACGTGCAATCCGGCGCTCTGGCAGTAGAAGACCGGGTCGGTCCGGGTGATGGGGGTGACCGCGTCGATGCCGTTCTCCAGTGCCCGGAACACCCCGAACGCGCCACCGGTGCGGTCGACGGTGGCACCCAGCTCCGGCGCGGTGCAGATGCGGTCGATGTCGGCCGGATCGTCCAGGTAGCCGGTATAGCCCAGCACACCGGTTCCGCCCGCCGTGGCGATGCTGGTCAGCGGCTCGGGTAGCCAGTGGTGCACGGGCTCGTTGGTCCACGCGAGAAGCGCGACACTGCCGCTCGGCGCGATCCACGTGTCGTGCCGCAGCGACGCGGCGGGCACCGGCAGGACGGTCTCGGCGAGCCGGCGTGCCGCCTTGAGCACGTGCGCCGAGAGGGGGGCCCGAGTGTCGGGCGCGGCCGAGGTCAGAGCGATGTAGAAACGCATCCGGCTCTCCTGTGGTTCACGGTGCTCTCGCTGATGTCTCCCGGATGAACGCGCCGGCCCGCACTCGCGACGGGCGCGTCAGGATCGTCCAAAGCCCACCACGGCAGCTCGGATGGGCAGCGGCGCCGCGCGCGTGTTCACGAGGTTGTCGCCACGTGTTCCCCGGGCACGCCCTACGCGAGAGTGCAGGTCAGGGCGCGACCGTGCGGGGAGAGCGCACGTCATCGGATGGGGACGCGGATGCGCTCCACGTCGGACTCCCGGGGGTCCGCCGACAGCCACTCGCCGGAGAGCAGCACGGCGATCGTGTACAGGCTCCAGATCTGGTTCGGCCGGGTGATGGGGTCCTGGTCCAGGATCCGTTCGGTGGCACGCCGGTCGGTGAGCCGGAACACATCGGGGGTGTCCAGGATCCGCTCACGCATCGCGGCCACATAGTCCCCACTGAGGTCGCGCCGCCAGTGGAACGCCCCCGCCGCCGACCCGGCGCGCCGCACCGGCCGGGAACGGCGGGCGCGGCGGTGCAGGGGGTTGTAGACGCGCCGGTCGTCGAAGCGCCACGGGTGGTTGGCGATGGGCATCCGGGCGATCGGTGGTGCGAGCCGCCTGATCAGCTTGTACACCACCTCTTCGGACCGCCGCCATTCCGGCGAGACACGCATCGCCTGCCAGTGCACGCGGTGGTCCAGGAACGGGTGGTACATGCAGAAGCCCGAAAGGGTGGCGGTGCGCGAGCCCACCAGCCAGCGCCCGGTGCGGAACCGCAGGTAGAGCTCGTCCAGAGCCCGGACGAGGTCGTGCGCGTGCGCAGTGCTGAACTCGTCGAACAGCGCCTGGGCCGCAGCGTTGGCCTCGTCGGTCATCAAGGGCGCCTGGGCCTGGGTGATCGTGCGCAGCCGCCCGAGAAGCGCGGGCTTGGCCAGGTCCGATTGGTCCCGCAGCCAGCCGCCGCGCAGCACCTCGCCGCCCGAGCCCGAGATCCGTGCCTCCACGGCGAACGCCTTGGGGCTGATGACGTTTTCGAATGCGGAGTTCATGCCCTCGGTCATCCGTACCAGCCGCAGGGTGCGCGGTAGGGGGTGCTCCACCAGGAGCGAGCCGGAGTCGTCACGATCGGGAGCCTTGACGCGGTGGTCGCGCACGCCCAGCCGCTGGCAGATCTCGCGGGCCAGCTCGACGTCGGGGTGGTCGTCGACACCAGTGGTCGTGGCGCGGAACGGGATGCCCGCAGCGTACAGCGTGGCGGCGATCAGCCGGCTGTCGCGCCCGCCGCTCAGCGCCATCGAGACACCGTCGGGGTGCTTGCGCAGCGGCTCGACCGATGCGACCAGGCTCT
The DNA here is from genome assembly GCF_014203805.1 of Lipingzhangella halophila. Classification (GTDB taxonomy): domain Bacteria; phylum Actinomycetota; class Actinomycetes; order Streptosporangiales; family Streptosporangiaceae; genus Lipingzhangella; species Lipingzhangella halophila. Next base: position 1,083,446 of record NZ_JACHJT010000001.1, read on the forward strand.
CCGCCAACTGGGCGATCCGCCGCCCGCGCAGGGGAGACAGCGGGGCTGGTGCCGGAGCCGGCCGGGGTGGCTCGCGCCGCAGGACCGTGGCGCGGCCGTCGCGGATGCGCAGGGTGGACAGCTCGGGAAGCGCGGTCACTCCGGCGAAGGGGGTGTCATCGGTGAGGTAGAACCCGTGCCGGACCAGGGCCTGCATGGGGGCGATGTCGTAGCGGGGCGTGGGCGGCAGGTGGCCATCGGGCCCCTCCTCGGCGGCGCGGGCCACCAGGTGTCCCAGGGAGGCCCGGTTGGACACCACGTGCACCCCGGTGCTCTCGCAGTGGTAGACGGGGTCGGTGCGGGTGATCGAGGTGAGGGCGTCGAGCCCGGACGGTAGCGCGCGGAACAGCCCGAAGGCGCCCCCGGCGCGATCCAGGGCCGGTCCCAGCTCGGACGTTGTGCACAGCCGGTCGAGGTCGGCGTGGTCGGTGAGGTACCCGGTGGTGCCGAGCACCCCCGTCTCCCCGTCGACCGTGACACTGGTCAACGGGTCGGGGAGCCACTCGTGGCGGGGTTCGTTGGTCCAGGCCAGCAGGGCGACATAGCGGTCCGGGGCGAACCAGGTCTCGTGGCGGAGGGTGGCCGCGGGCACGGGCAGGACCGTTGCGGCGATCTGGCGTGCGGCCTCGATGACGTATCCCGGTACGGGGGTGCGTCTTCCGGAGCTCGTGGTGGTGAGTGCGAGGTAGAAGCGCATCCGGTCTCCTCCGGTCCGACTTCGGTCACCCGTTGCCTCACGGGGTGTTGCCCTATGTATAAATTTGACTACGAAGAGCATCAGCAGTCGAGGTGACACGGCCGCGTGCGGGCAACCGGAGGCCGCTGACCGGTTCGATAGTGCCCGCTCCTACTGGTGCGTACTGGCTCCGCCGCGATGGGCCCGGGGGCCTGCGGCCGGGTGGGCGCGGAGCCGCCCGAATCCCCGCAGGGCGAGTTTCCGTACTTTTTGCGACGTTGATCAGTGAGAGGTGCCTCCTGTTGGATAGACCCAAAGTGTGTGGTTCGTAGGGATAGGCCGAATGGGCGGCGCGGCGGCGCAGGCCGAGGAGCTCGCCGCGCAGCTCCGCCGTGCCGAATGCGACGCCGGAGCGCACGAAGCCGACATGGCCGTCTTCGAACGTGACCACGCCGATATCGACACGCGCGTGGAGCGGTTGGAAGCCGAGCTGAGTGCGCTGCGCCAGCGGCGCATCGAGGCGTACGCCCGGTGGTGGAACGCCCGGGAGGATCGCGACCGCTCACTGCACATAGCCCGCCGGTTGCGCCGCCGCCTCGAACGGACGCGGCGCCGGCTCCGGTACCTGGAGGGCTACGCGGGCGGCTGAGCCCGGCTCCGGTGGATCCGGAGCGGGAGGTGGTGCCGCGGAACCGGAAGGGCCGCTCGCCGAGAACCGTCCCCGTTCACGAGGGCGAGAACGTCAACCGCCGTCTTCGGGGGCAGTGCCAGTGCCGGCGTCAGCCTCAGCGGCGGGGCCGGGGTTGGTGGCGGAGTCCAGCGCGGCACCGAGCGAGCGCCGGACATCGGCGGCCGCGGTTTCGAGCGCGCGCAGGGTCGCCTCGATCGCCGGGCGCCGGACGCTCGTGGCCCGGACAACGGCGTAGACGTCCCGGAAGGGCGCGGCGCGGGGCAGCCGGCGGAACGCTATCCCGGTGGTCCCGCCGGCGAGGGCGAGCGCGGGGACGGCCGCGACACCGATACCGCGCGCGACGAGGCTCAGGATGGTCCCGAGGCCTTCGAACTCCCACGCCGCCGCGGGCGCCCCACCGACGTCGGCCAGCAACTGGTCGGTCCCGAAGCGGGAAGGCTCTCCGTGCGGGGCCGCGATCCACGCCTCGCCGAGCAGCTCGCGCAGCTCCACGGGCTGGCTCGGGTCGGCCAGGCGGTGGCCCTCGGGCACCGCGAGCACCATGGGGTCGTGCAGCAGGTGGATATGCCGCAACGTGCCCGCGCTGCTGTCGGGCGCGGCGCCGGACCACTGGTCCACCAGGGCGATGTCGACTTCTCCCGTGGCGACCTGGCGCGAGCCGGCGCTGCGCATCGTCTGGCGCAGCACCAGTTGCATGCCCTCGTGCCTGCGCAGGCTCTGCGCCAGCCGCGGCGCGAACGCCACCGCCGCGGTGGGGAAAGCCGTCACCGTAACCCGGCCCATAGCAACGCCGGTCTGGGCGGCCAGCACCGACTCCGCGGCCTCCACCATCGCGAGGATCTGCTCGGCGTGTTCGGCGAGGAGCTGGCCGGAATCAGTCAGCTCGGCGCTGCGCGCGGTGCGGTCCAGCAGTGGAGTACCGGCCTCGCGTTCCAGGGTGGACAGCTGCTGTGAGATTGCCGACGGTGTGTAGCCCAGCGACTGAGCCGTCGCCGCGATCGTGCCCTGATCGCCGAATTCCTTGAGGATCTGCAGCCGCAGGAGGTCAAGCATAAATCTAGCTTAACCTCACCATCGAAAAGAGCCGCTTGTACTGATGGAGGTCCCTGGGCAGGCTGAAAGTAACCGGTCGGCAAAGTCCACCGGCGTACCCGAGACTCGGACGATGCGGAGTTGAAAACCACATGTCTGTCACTGTGTCCGCAACCCTCGCCGTTAACGAAGCGCTGGCGGAGAAGCAGCGCCGGGGGCTCCCAGTTCTGCCCCTGGGATTCGGCGAGGCCGGACTGCCCGTGCACCCCGGTATGCGGGATGCCTTGGCGATGGGAGGTGACAGGAACGCGTACGGGCCGGTCGCCGGCTCGCACGAGCTACGCGCCGCGGCGGCCGGGTACTGGGAGCGACGGGATTTGCCGACAGATCCCGACCTGGTGGTATCCGGACCGGGCAGCAAAGCGCTGCTCTACGGGCTGCTGCTGAGCCTCGGCGGCGACGTCGCCATCGCCGCGCCGAGCTGGGTGAGCTACGCGGCGCAGGCCAGGCTGGCCGGGTACCGCCCGCTGCTGATCCCCACCGCACCCGCGCAGGGCGGCGCGCCGCAGCCCGACCTGCTCGCGGCCGCGGTCTCCGCGGCCCGCGCCGAAGGGCGCGACGTCCGCAGCGTGATCGTGACCCTTCCCGACAATCCCACCGGCACTGTCGCCTCCCCCTGCACCATGCGCCGGCTGGCCGAGGTGGCCCGCGAGCTCGACCTGGTGATCATCTCCGACGAGATCTACCGCGACCTCGTCCACGACCCCGTGACCCCTATGGCCAGCCCGGCGGAGTTCGCCCCCGAACGCACCGTGATCTCGACCGGCCTCAGCAAGAGCCTGGCCCTCGGCGGCTGGCGCCTCGGCGTGACCCGGCTGCCCGACAGCGATCTGGGGCACCGGCTGCGCGACTCCCTGCTCGGCGTGGTCAGCGAGATCTGGTCCAGCCCCGCCGCGCCCATCCAGCAGGCGGCGGCCTATGCCTTCGAAGAGCCAGCCGAGCTGGTCGACCACGTCGCGCGCAGCAGGCGGCTGCACGGGCTGGTCGCCCGCGCCGTGACCGACCGGTTCGTGGCCGCCGGCGCGATGGTCGCGGCCCCGCAGGCGGCGTTCTACCTGTACCCGGACTTCGAGGGCTGGCGGGGCCGGCTGGCCGCCGACCACGACGTCACAACCGGTCCGGAGCTCACCGCGTTCCTGCTGGAGGAGTACGGCATGGGGGTCCTGCCGGCCGCGGAGTTCGGCGAGAGCGACGACGCGCTGCGGATGCGCGTCGCGACCAGCCTGCTCTACGGCGAAAGCGAGGCGCAGCGCTACGCCGCGCTCGCCGCGGACGACCCCACCGCGCTGCCGTGGATCCGCGCCCACCTCGACCGCCTCAGCGAGGTCCTGGCCGGCGTCACCGCGGGCGTCGGGCAGGCGAGCCTGCTCTCTCGCGCCCGGCTGAACTAGGGAGTTCAAGGCTTCCGGATCAGCCGCCGAAGGCAGCGGGTGGGCCGGCTCCCGGTGATCGGTGCGGGTGCCCGGTGGTTGTGGGGGCGACGGGGGTGGCGAGGTTGGTGGTGGGGCCAGTGGGGGTGTCTGTGGTGTGGTTCTCGGTGCTGGGTCGCGCCGAGAGTGTCTGTGGGGACGGTCTCGGCGCCGAATCTGTCCGCACGGCCGGTTTCGGTGCGACGTGAGCCCTCGCGCGCCCACATCACCGACCCGGGCCGGCCAACACCGGTGAAGGGCGGGACGGTCTACGCGGAAGGGTCCGTCCCGCCCTCCTACCGCAGGCCACGTTAGCGGGCGCTAGGTGCGTGGTCGCGCGTGGGGCACCAACGTGTCGCTCGGGGCGACCACCGAGCGGTAGTGCTCGATGAGCTGGTCGCCGATAACCTCCCAGCTCCGGCCCCGCACGCTGGTGCGCGCAGCGGATGCCATGCGTGAGCGCAGTGCCGTGTTGTGGATCAGCCGGCCGGCCGCCACGCGCAGCTCCCGCACCGAGTCAGGACTGTAGAGCAGCCCGTTGTGCTCGGAGGACACCAGATCCAACGGGCCGCCCGCCGCGGGGGCCACCACCGGGACTCCTGAGGCGAGCGCCTCCTGCACCGCCTGGCAGAACGTCTCGTCGGCGCCGGTGTGCACGAAGACGTCCAGGGACGCATAAATCCGGGACAGCTCCGCACCGGTGAGCTGACCCGGGAAGACCGCCTCCGGGATCCGCCGGCGCAGCCGGCCGCGGTCCGGGCCGTCGCCCACGATCACCACCCGCGCCCCGCGCAACTGCGCCACGTGGGCGAGCAGGTCGACGCGCTTGTCGCGGGCGAGCCGGCCGACAAACCCGACGATGGCCTCGCCGTTCGGGGCGAGACTGCGTCGCAGGTGCTCGTCGCGGTGGCGCGGGTGGAACCGTTGGGCGTCCACGCCCCGCTGCCAGAGGCTCAGCCGGGGCAGGTCGTGGTCGGCGAGGACCTGCAGGGTGGCTGACGACGGCACCAGGGTCCGGTCCACGGCGGCGTGCAGCCGGCGCAGCAACGGCCACAGCGTTTCCCCGCACGGGACCCCGTAGCGGCCGGCGAACCCGGGTAGGTCGGTCTGGTACACGGCCACGGTGGGCAGTGCCCAGCGGCGCGCCGCGTCGACGGCGGCCTGTCCCAGCAGAGCGGGGGAGGCGAGGTGGACCACGTCGGGGGCGAACGCCCGCAGCGCGGTGTCGACGAGCCGCCGGGCGGGCAGCCCCAGCGCGAAGCCGCGGTAACCGGGAAGTGGGACACTCGGCAGCCGCACCACCGGGAAACCCGCGTACGAGGACGGTCCGTTCCCCGGGGCGAGGATCATGGCCTGGTGGCCACGGGCGGCGAGGTGCTCAGCGACCCGGCACACCGAATTGGTTACTCCATTGACCTGCGGTAGGAAGGATTCTGTCACGATAGCCACGCGCAGCGACGTGGCGGCGATGGACGACGGGGAAGACGCGGAAACGGGGGACATGACGTTCTCCCAACGTCGGGGGGATTCCCTCTGGCACGCTAGGCCGGCCGCGTGAATCCGCTCGGACCTGAGATGAACGCCGCGAAGAAGTTCTGGAGCCAGCGGCGCGACGTCCGGGTAGCCGCGTCGGGGCGCGTGTGTGGCGCGATTCCGCTGTAGGGTCGCGGTCCAGGACCACTGCGAGAAGTGAGGAGCCAACCGGTGACCCTTGTCGAATGGGCGGAGCGGGTCTGCGCCGAGCTCGAGCTCTCCGAGGAGATCGGCAAGGCCGATGTCGACCGAATCCTCGACCTGGCCAAGGACGCGGCGCACTCGGTGGCGCGGCCTGCCGCCCCCCTCACGACCTACCTGCTCGGCATCGCCGTGGGCCGCGGTGCCGACCCCGCTGACGCGGCCGCCGAACTGCGCCGACTGGCCCTGGAGCAGGCGCCGGAGCCGCCCTCTGATGCGGGGTGAGGCGGTGCGCCGCGCGCAGGCACCGCACCCGCAATCAGCGTGAGGGGTAAACGTGACGTGTACGTAACGCGGCGATGCGACCCTACCCGGGCGTAGCGATGACTCCAGGCCGGGTCGTCACCTGTTCCCGGCGGCGCCAGAAGCGCTTCCGGGTATGGCGCGTATGTCCCCCACCATCCGACCGATATAGGGAGTTCGCCCATGCAAGAACTCCAGGAGATGCTTGACTTCATCAACGATGACATCATCTGGAGCCAGTTTGTCCTGGTCCCGCTGCTCCTGCTGACCGGGCTGTTTCTGACGATTCGGCTGCGGCTGCTGCAGTTCCATAAGCTGCTCCACGCACTGTGGCTCGCGCTCATCCGGCGCAAGGACCGGCCCGATGTCGAGGGCGATATCTCGCACTACCAGGCACTCAGCACGGCGCTCGCCGCGACCGTGGGTGTCGGCAATATCGCTGGTGCGGCGCTCGCGATCAACATCGGCGGCCCCGGCGCGCTGTTCTGGATGTGGATGACCGGCCTGGTCGGTATGGCCACCAAGTACAGCGAGGCCGTCCTCGGTGTGAAGTACCGCCGCAAGGACAGCGTCGGCAAGCAGAGCGGCGGGCCGATGTTCTACCTGCGGCACGGCCTGCCCGGCGGTCTCGGGATGACCCTCGGGTTCCTCTTCGCCGTGTTCGGCGCCATCGCCGCGTTCGGGATCGGCAACGGCACCCAGGCCAACACCGTGGCCCAGCAGCTAGAGGACGTCTGGACCATCCCCCCAATGGTGACCGGCGCCGTGCTGGTGATCCTGGTGGCCGCCGTCATCATCGGCGGCATCAAGAGCATCGGCCGGGTCGCGGCCGGCGTCGTCCCGGTGATGGTCCTGATCTACATCGCCATCACGCTGTTCATTCTCCTCGTGCACGTCGGTGACATCCCCGCGGCGCTCGGCCTGGTGTTCACCAGCGCGTTCACCGGATCCTCGGCGGTCGGCGGATTCGCGGGCGCCACCGTGCTCGTGGTGATCCAGCAGGGTGTCGAGCGCGGCATCTTCTCCAACGAGTCGGGCCTGGGTACCGGGGCGATCGCCGCGGCGGCGGCCAAGACGGACCAGCCGGTGCGGCAGGGTCTGGTGTCGATGACCCAGACCTTCATCGACACTCTGATCGTCGTCACGATGACCTGCCTGACCATCATCGTCACCGGGGTCTGGCAGGTGGAGGAGCCCGAGGACGGCTCGTTGCTCACCTCGCGGGCGCTGGAGGAAGGGCTCGGCGCGGTCTCGCCCGCGCTGGGGTCGCTCGGCGGCTACATCGTGGCCCTCGCCGTGATGATCTTCGCTTTCACGACCCTTCTCGGCTGGTCCTACTACGGGGACCGCTGCATCGACTACCTCGTTGGCCACCGCGGGGTCGTGCCCTACCGGGTGCTGTTCGTGGCGGTGGTGTTCGTGGGAGCGACCGCCGAGCTGGATCTGGTCTGGACCTTCAGCGGTATCGCGAACGGTCTCATGGCGCTGCCCAACCTGGTCGGGCTGATTCTGCTGGCGCCGATCGTGGTCTCCGAGACCAAGCGGTACTTCGCCAACCCCGACTGGAAGGATCCGGATATCAAGGTGCCCGACGTGCGGAGCTGACGCGCGCCGGCCACGCACAAGGGTCAGGCGCCGCCGGGGTTCTGGAGGGTCCGCAGGTGGGGCGGCCGCGACCGGCGAAGCCGATTGGGCGGCACACCGGAGGTGCCCGAAGGTTCCCGGCTTCGGGGCGCCTGACCCGGCGAGCGGCAGCGAGCCCAAAAAACAAGGGGCGCCCCGCTCGAAGAGCGGGGCGCCCCTTTCTGGTTGCCGCCCTGGCTGCGCCGGTTCCGGGAGACCCGGCTCCGCGGCGCGGTTCGCGTTTTGGCCGGTCAGTGATCGTCCGCGGGCCACAACGCGTGGAAATGGTGGACCGGGCCCTTGCCACGACCGGCATTCAGGTCATCGGCGTAGCGCAGCGCCTCGGTCAGATAATCCTTGGCCTCGCGCACGGCTTCGTAGAAGTCGCGGCGCTGCGGGCGCAGAGCCGCGATGGCGGACGACAGTGTGCAGCCGGTGCCATGCGTGTTCTTGGTGGGCAGCCGCTCGGCGGAGAACGCCTGCGGGGAGGAGCCCGGTTCGGCGAGCAGGTCGGTGCTGCTCTCTCCGGCCAGATGGCCGCCCTTGAGCAGCACCCGCTTCGCGCCAATGTCGAGCAGTCTGCCGGCCTGTGCCCGCATCGCCGGCAGGTCGTGCACCTCGTCCTCGCCGAGCAGCTCGGCACTCTCCGGAAGGTTCGGGGTGATGAGGTCGGCGCGCGGCACGAGCTGGTCGCGGACCGCGGCGATCGCCTCGACCGCCAGGAGCCGGTCGCCGCTCTTGGCGACCATCACCGGGTCGAGGACCACGTTGTGCAGCCCGTGGTCGTCGATGGCGCTGGCGACCGCGTTGATCACATCGGTGTCGCCCAGCATGCCGATCTTCACCGCGTCCACCTTCGCGTCCGACAGCAGCGTGTCGAGCTGGGCGCGCACGAACTCCGCCGGTACGGGAAAAACCCCCGTGACCCCGGTTGTGGCCTGCGCGGTGAGGGCGGTGAGCACGCTCATGCCGTAGCCGCCCAGCGCGGAGAAGGTCTTGAGATCGGCCTGGATCCCGGCTCCGCCGCTGGGATCGCTGCCGGCGATGGTCAGAATGTTGGGGGTCAATGGCGTTCCTTCGCTAGTGCGACCTAGGTCAGGTTCGACGGGTGTGCTCTCAGCCGGTTCCTTTCCGGCACCCCGCGCCTTTCAACCAGGATTGCACGTTGGTGGCACGTTGGTGTCATGTTCCCCGGGTGACACCTGCCGCGGGGTTGTCGGGCGCCGCTCCGGTCTCGCGGCGTGCCCGGACGCGCCGTTCCACCAGCAACACCGCCACGACGAGCGCGAAGCCCACCACCGCGCACACGATGGTGACGGGGACGTCGCCGGCCGGGGCGAAGACATTGCGCTCTTCGTCCTGCCAGGGCCACAGCGCGCGCAGCGACCCCGCCATGAGGCCGGTGAGCACGACCAGCGTCACGTGGTGGTAGTGCTCCAGCAGCCACTGCAGCAGCTTCACGAAGCACGAGAGCCCGATGGCGGCGCCTACCCCGAACGTCGCGATGTATCCGAGCTCGCCGGTGTTCAGCGCCTCGATCGTCACTGTGTACAGGCCGAGGGTGAGCAGGATGAACGAGCCGGACATCCCCGGAAGCACCAGGGCGCAGATGGCGACCGCGGCGGCGGCCATGACGACCAACGGGTGCGGATCGACGTGTGCCGGCGGCAGCCCGGTGAGGACGAACGCCACCGCCGCCACGGCGAGCGCGAGCAGGTAGTGCCCGCCACTCCAGCGGCGCCCCGACCCGGAGTAGGGCACCCACAACGAGGCCAGCACCAGGCCGAAGAAGAACGCATAGGCGCGCTGCTGCTCCTCCTCGACGATGGGGGCGAGGAGCTTCGCGGCGGTCAGCGCCGCGATCGCCATTCCGATGAGCACCGCGAAGATGACGGCCCAGTCGGCCTGCCGGAACTCCGCGGCGGCGCGGGCACCGCCGCGCCCGCGCGGCAGGTCGGAGGCGGCCTTGCGGACGCCGCTGACCACGTGCCCGGCCGAGGTGATGAGCTGCTCGTAGATGCCGACGATCAGCGCGACCGTGCCGCCGCTGACGCCGGGAACCACCTCCGCGGTACCGATGAGCGCGCCGCGGAATCCGTTGAAGAGGTGGGTGCCGACTGTCTTCGCCATGTCTCGTGTTCCGTCAGTGGAGGTCGGGTGGGGGTGTTGGGTCGTGTTTGGCGAACCGTTTCGGGCTCGCGGCCGCCAGGCAGGACCCCGCTGCGCCGATGCCGCTTGCCCAGCCAACCAGGATGGGCCGCGCGAATCGGCTTGCGAGAGATTGCCTGGATGGCCGCTCGCTGATCCGAAAGCCTTACACTCCCTAGCGCGGCGGGTCTGGCGGCCCAGCGCTGTGGGTGAGCCCCAAGTCTAGGGGGCTGCGCCGGGGCTTGCGGTCACCCCGGCGACGCAGCGCGTCCGGTGCGCCGCCTTCGCTGGCCCCGAGGAAGCGCCGTCCGGGTACCGCTGTCCGCCGGCTCAGGCGGAACGGCGTGCCACCGCCATGGCCCACCGGTAGTCCTGCTTGCCGACCGCGGTCCGGCGGACCTGGTCAACGAGGTGGAACGCGCGCGGCACCTTGAAGCCGGCGAGCCGGGTGCGGCAGTGGGCGCGAAGCTGTTCCTCGCTGGGCCGGCGACCGGGTACGGCGGCGATGACGGCACAGACCTGCTGGCCGAGGTGGTCGTCGGGCGCCGGCACCACGATGGTGTCATCGATGTCGGGATGTGCCTTGAGCACCGACTCGACCTCTTCGGGGTACACCTTCTCCCCGCCGGTGTTGATCACCGCGGATCCCCGGCCCAGCAGTCTCACCGAGCCGTCCGCGGCGATGGTCCCGTAGTCGCCCGATATCGCCCAGCGGCGACCTTCGGAGTCGCGGGGGAACGTGCGCGCGGTCCGTTCCGGATCGTTGTAGTAGCCGAGCGGGATACGGCCGGTGCGGGCGATGCGGCCGACCTCCTCCGACCCCGCCGGCAGTGGGCGAAGCTCACTGTCCAGCACCGCGACGCTCGCCCCCATGGTGAAGCTCGGGGCGTCGGTGCCGTCGACGGCACCGGACGCGCCGCACACCCCCGTCTCGGTGCCCCCGTAGCTGTCGTTGAGCGCGATATCGGGCCGCCACTCGCGCCAGAGCTCCCGAACCACCGAGGTGAGTGGGGTCCCACCGGAGAGGACCGTGGTCAGGTTGGCGCACCGGGACGGATCGGCCAGCAGTTGCCGGGCGATCGGGCGCGCCATCGTGTCCCCGACCACCTGCAGCGCGTGCACGCCCTCGCGGTCGGCGACGCCGACGACGTCCGCCGGGTCGAACGGGCGCCGCGTGTTCAGCACCACGGTCCGGCCGCTGAGGAGCATGTACAGGGCGTTCCACTGGCCCGCGGCGTGCATCAGCGGTCCGAGGACCAGCATCCGGCGCGGCGAGCGGGCTCGCGCCCGCTCAGCGAGCTCAGCCGGCGAGGACGCGGGGGGCACATCCGGGCGGCGGCTCTCCAGGGCGACGCGGAAGATGTCCGCCTGGCGCCACATGACCCCCTTCGGGTCGCCGGTGGTGCCGCCGGTGTAGAGCAGGTAGAGGTCGTCGCCGCTGGCGGGCGGCAGTTCGCTGCGGTCACCGGTGGTTCGGGCGAGCGCGTTCTCGAAGTCGGTGCCCGGCAAGGAGGTGCCGGGGCTTCCGTCGTCGAGCAGCAGCACGTGGCGCAGCTTCGGCAGCTCGGCGCGGATCTCGGCGACCCGGCTGGTCAGTGACCGCTCGGCGATCAGCGCCACGGCGCCGGCGTCGGCGAGGACGTGGCGCAGCTCGCGCGCTACGTAGCGGTAGTTGACATTCACCGGGACGGCTCCCGCGCGCAGCACCCCGAGTGCCGACTCCAGCCATTCGGCCCGGTTGTAGGCGAGGATGGCGACGTGCTCGCGGCGCTCGATACCGGCCGACCGCAGGTGGCGCGCCACGAGGGTCGCGCGGGTGTCGAGCTCGCGGTAGCTCAACCGCCGCTCGCCCGCCAGCAGGGCGATCCGATCGGGAACCGCCTCGGCCACGGCGGCGAAGAGGTCGGCAAGCGCGAACCCGCTCTCGGGGGATCCGTGCGGCGCGGCCGTGGTGAAGTGCGCCGCGGGGCCTGGCTTCGCGGTCATATCGTCCCCAGAGTACGCATACCGGCTCAAGTTTCGCGGGCCGCGTCGCGCTCTGACCTGGGGTCGTGGCCGATCTCACCCGATCGGGCGTGCCGGGCACCGGCCGCGGGCCGACACTGCGGCGACATGCGCACCCCGCGCGGCGAACAGGGGTTTGTCCAGCTCGCCGCGCTGATAATGAGCACAACAGGGCGGCGACCCCGCTGTGCCGCTCGGTCGAGGGGGTCGCCGGCACCGTCTTTTGCTCGCTATCCGAATCGGGTATCCACACTTCGAACAACGGTCAACGGTGATCGGAGGGCAACTGGATGGGCGACAACCGCGGCCCGGACCGGCGCGTGGGGGACGACGACCCCGCGATCTCAACCACCGACCACATCGGGCTCGCCGAGACGCACTCGGCACACAACTACGACCCACTGCCCGTAGTGATCGCCGAAGGCGAGGGGGCCTGGGTCACCGACGTTGAGGGGCGCCATTACCTCGACCTCCTGGCCGGATACTCGGCACTCAACTTCGGCCACCGGAACCCCGAGCTGCTCGCCGCGGCCCAGTGGCAACTGGGCCGGGTCACGCTCACCAGCCGGGCTTTCTACAACGACCGGTTCGCGCCGTTCGTTACCGCGCTCTCCGGGATGGTCGGCAAGGACCAGGTGCTGCCGATGAACACCGGAGCCGAGGCGGTGGAGACCGCGATCAAGGTCGCGCGCAGGTGGGCCTACGACGTCAAGGGTGTGCCCGACGGCGAGGCGACCATCGTCGTCGCGGGCGGCAACTTCCATGGCCGGACGACCACGATCATCTCCTTCTCCGAGGATCCCGAGGCCTACACCGGGTTCGGGCCGTACACGCCAGGGTTCCGCACTGTCCCGTACGGGGACGCCGACGCGGTCGAGGCGGCGGTCGGCCCAACCACCGCCGCGGTCCTGGTCGAGCCGGTCCAGGGCGAGGCGGGCGTGCTTGTGCCGCCGCCGGACTACCTGCCGCGGCTTCGCGAGATCTGCGACCGTGAGCGCGTACTGCTCATCGCCGACGAGGTGCAGTCGGGGCTGGGCCGGACCGGCACCATCGCGGCCTGCGAGCACACCGGGGTCGAGCCCGACGCCTACCTCTTCGGCAAGGCGCTGGGCGGGGGTGTCCTCCCTGTCTCGGCGATGGTGGCCAACGAGGAGGTGTTGGGCGTGGTGCGTCCCGGCCAGCACGGCAGCACCTTCGGCGGGAACCCGCTCGCGGGTGCCCTTGGGAGCACCGTTGTGCGGATGCTGCGCGAAGGGCCGTACCTGGCGGACGCACGCGCTTTGGGCGAGGTCATGCGGACCCGGCTCAAGGAGTTCGGCGGCGCTGGCGTGCTCGCCACGCGCACAATCGGGCCGTGGGCGGGGATAGACGTCGATCCCTCCCTGGCGAGCGGGCGCGAGCTGTGCGAGCGCCTCGCTGCGCGTGGGGTTCTGGCCAAAGAGGCGCACGGGTCCACGATCCGCCTGTCGCCGCCGTTCGTGGTCTCCGAGGAGGACCTCAACTGGGGACTCGACCAGGTCGCCGCCGTGCTCACCGATCTGCGAGCGAGCGCCGGATCGGCGTAGGCGCCCCCGTGGGGTGCGGGGGGGCACGGGACCGGGCGGTGCGCCGTGGCGGGCCGCCGACGATCCCCCGTGAGGGGAGGGCGGATCCCTCTCTCGAGGGAGGCCGCGGCGGCTCCACCCGGCGAGGATTGGCCCATGAGATCCACAACGCTGAACCGATTGGCCGGGTGGGCCATGGTCGCCATCGGCGTCGTGCACACCGCGGTCTTTCTCCCGCATCCCTACTGGGCGGACTGGCTGTCCGGCGACCTGTGGGCAGGAGGGGGCGCCCCCGAGGCGGTCGCCGTCTTCTGGGCGCTGCCGGGCAGTTTCGTCCCCGTGCTCGTCGTGCTCGGCCTCCTGGTCGCTCGGGCCGGCCGCAGGGGCGAGGCGCTACCGGGCTATACCGGCTGGGTCCTGGGAGCGTGGGCCCTGCTGTGTGTCCTGCTCATCGGCCCCAGCGGGTTCCTGCTCGGACTGGTCCCCGCGGCGCTGCTCATCGCCGCGAACCTGGTCGCGCGGCGGCGCCCGGCGGCTGTTGGCCGCTCAGGTGCCGAAGAGGCCTGATGGGCGCCGTGCCCTCTCGGGGCCGGGCTAATCGAACTCCGAGGCCAGCACGTCGGGTTCCGCGTTGTCCACGGTGGCGCGCGTGGCGTACAGCGGCCGCTCGGGGCCTTCCTCGATCTGCTTCTGCAGCCGTTTGCTGAGCGCGTTCTGGCCGTCGGCGTTCGGGTGGAAGGTGCTGCGGTCGATCGTGACGCCGTCGGTGATGTCGCGCCACACCACACCGTTGATCCACGCCTCCTCGGCGCTGACCTCGTGGCCCTTCAAGGCGCTGGAGACGTTCACGAACTCGACGCTGCCGGTGTTGTCGCCGCCGACGATGTCGGAGTCGGCCTCCTCCACGGTGTCTTGGAGTTCCTCGTTGAGCCGCTGGCCGACCTCGTTCAGCCAGTTCTGGTCGCTGGTGGTCAGCGTGTAGTACATGCTCTTGGGCTTGGCGGGGAACAGCCGCGGATAGCCCAGGATCAGCACGCGGGCGTCGGGTGCGCGGTCGCGGATCTCCGAGAGCAGGTTCGGGAAGGTGTCCTCGAACTTGTCCATGCGCTTGTCGATGTCGGACTCTTGGCCGACGCAGTTGCCGCTCTCCAGCAGCGGGACCCGCATCATGCAGGTCCGCAGTACCGAGGTGAATCCGAGGTCGTTGCCGCCGATTCCGATCGTGACCAGGGAGGTGTGCTCGGTGAGCCGGTCGAGCTGGGACTCGTCGGAGCCGATCGCTTCGAGCATGGCGGCGCCCCGTTGCCCGCTGCACGCGAAGAAGCCCAGCTCGCCGGCGAACTCGTTGTTCTCCGCGATGTGCTCCGGGTAGGCGTTGGCCGAACGCCAGCAGCCGCCGTCCCCGTCGGTGCCGGGAGCGTAGTCGCCCGCTCCGTCACCGGAGGAGTAGGAGTCGCCCAACGCGATGTAGTTTCCCCACGTGGCCGCCTCTTCGGGGGACATGCGCAGCAGCCTGCCGGTGCCGTCGGGCTCGGCGTCCTGTGGTTCCTGGGTGGGGCATGGGCCCAGGCCGCACCAGGCGTCGACCATGCCGCCGCGCGTGGTGGGAATGACAAGGGCGACGATCAAGATCATGACGAGGGAGGCGGCGGTGGTACCCAGGATCAGGGTGCGTCTGCTGAGATCCGGTCTGCGCACGTCTCGCTCTGCCTCTCGGTCTCGCTCTCCGCTGGGACGGCCCGTCCATCCGACAGGGTACCCATGCGGGCGCGGAACACGGCCTGTCCTGAAAAACCCGGTTCGTCATCTCAGCGCGTTCCGACCGGAACGGGCCGGGTGCCCGCCAGCACATCGACAACGCGGTCGACGTCGGCGTCGGTGAGGTCGGCGCGGGCGGTCAGCCGCAGCCGCGGGCGGCCGTCCGGAACCGAGGGCGGCCGGAAGCAGCCCACTCGGACCCCGGCGTGCCGGCACCGGCCGGCCCAGGCCACGGCGTCGTCGGGGGAGGGGGCCAGCACCGATACGACGGCGGCCCGCGGGGCGCTTACCCGCAACCCCTGTTCGCCGAGTGCCGACGCCAGCGTGTGCGCGATGCCGCGCACCCGTTCCGCCCGCTGCGGCTCCGCCCGCAGCAGCGTCAGCGCGGCCAGTGCCCCGGCGGCCGGCGCCGGTGCCAGACCGGTGTCGAAGATGAACGTCCGGGCCGTATCGACCAGGTGCCGGATGACCCGGTGCGGCCCGAGCACCGCGCCTCCCTGGGCGCCCAGCGCCTTGGAGAGTGTGACCGAGACCACGATGTCGCTGGCCCCGCGGAGCCCGGCCGCGGTCAGTGCGCCCTGGCCACCGGGCCCGATGACGCCCAGCCCGTGCGCGTCGTCCAGCAGCAGGCCCGCTCGGTGCCGCCGGGAGATCCGGGAGAGCCCGGCGACATCGGTGAGGTCGCCGTCCACCGAGAACACCGTGTCGCTGACAACGAGCCGCCGGGTCATCGCCCCACTGCTGGCCAGCGCATCCTGAGCGCTCGTGAGGTCGGCGTGCCCGAACAGGGCGGCCGACGCGCCGTTGGCCTTGGCGAGCCGCGTGGCATCGATCAGTGAGGCGTGGTTGTGCCGGTCACAGGCCAGGTGCGTCCCGCCGCCCGCCAGACCCGTGACCATGCCGAGGTTGGCGGCGTAACCGGAGGAGAACACCAGCGCCGACTCGGTGCCGTAGTAGGAAGCGAGCTCCCGCTCCAGTTCGCCGTGCAGCGTCGTGTCCCCGGTCACCAGGCGGGAGCCGGTGGCCCCGGCGCCCCACCGCGTCGCGGCGTCCGCCGCGGCCCGCACGACCGCGGGGTGCCGGGCCAACCCGAGGTAGTCATTGCCCGCGAGGTCGAGCAGCCCGTCATCCGGTGGGCGCGGCCGTACCCGGCGGGTGAGTCCGGCCTCGGCCCGTTCCTGTGCCGCACGCTCCAACCAGTCGAACGGGTCCGAGACCTCCATGCGTATCCTCCACCCCGATGCGCTCTCCCGCGCGGGAAGCGGGAAAGGGGCGCCCCGGACACCGCTCCCCGAAGCGCCCCTGGCCGCCACGGCGCCATTGACGCGGCGGTAGCACGGCCCAGCGGGACCGTGTGCTCTGTGTTCTCGCGGGGATCCCGACGACTCTCACACACCTTCCCCGCGGACGTCATGAGCGATACGGCACAAAGTTCGGGTGCCCGATTCTGGGGGAACTGCCATGGGGAGGCGGCGCCGGGGGTTGGCACCATGAGGCGCCATGAACATTCGGGCGACGACAGGTCGCCGGCACGGGCCGGCAGCGAGGGCGGCCTGGGTGCGCGAGGTCGACCGGGAGCACGTGTGGCATCCCTACGCCGCGATCCCGCCGACCGCCGCTCCCTACGTGGTCACTGGGGCCAGCGGCACCCGGCTTCGGCTGGCCGGCGACGGCGGTGCGGAACGCGAGGCCGTCGACGCGATGTCCTCCTGGTGGTCGGCCATCCACGGCTACGGCCACCCGGTCATCGACGACGCTGTCCGCTCCCAGCTCGACCGGTTCAGCCACGTCATGTTCGGCGGGCTCACCCACGAGCCGGCCGCGCGCCTGGCCGCCGCACTCGTGGACCTCACCCCGGAACCCCTGCAGCGGGTGTTCCTCGCCGACTCCGGGTCGGTCTCGGTGGAGGTGGCGCTGAAGATGTGCCTGCAGTACTGGCGCTCGCGGGGCCGGCCCGCCAAGCGCCGAATGCTGACCTGGCGCGGTGGCTACCACGGCGACACGTTCCACGCGATGTCAGTGTGCGACCCCGACGGCGGCATGCACGCGCTGTGGGGGGACGTCCTGCCCCAGCAGGTGTTCGCCGACGCGCCGCCACCGGGATACGCGGCCGGTACCGACCCCGACTATGTCACCCACCTCGACACGCTCATCGGGGCGTACGCGGACGAGCTGGCGGCGGTGGTCGTGGAGCCCGTGGTGCAGGGCGCCGGGGGGATGCGCTTCCATGACCCCGGGTACCTGCGGGCGCTGCGCGAGATCACCGACCGGCACGGTGTGCTGCTGGTGTTCGACGAGATCGCCACGGGGTTCGGCCGTACCGGCGAGATGTTCGCCGCGGAGCACGCTGGTATCGCCCCCGACGTGCTGTGCCTGGGCAAGGCGCTTACGGGCGGCTACCTGACGCTGGCCGCGACGGTGTGTACGAGCGAGCTCGCCGAGGGCATCGCCGGCGGCGAGGTGCCGGTGCTCGCGCACGGACCGACCTTTATGGGCAACCCACTGGCCTGCGCCGCGGCGTCGGCGTCAGTGGAGCTGCTGCGCGGCCGGGACTGGCGCGCCGACGTCTCTCGGATCGAGTCCGGCCTGCGCGGTGGCCTCGACCCGCTGCGCGGCATGCCGGGGGTGCGCGACGTCCGCACGCTCGGCGCCATCGGGGTGGTCGAGCTGGACCGGCCGGTGGACACCCGCGTCGCGACCGCGGCGGCCCTGGACGCCGGCGTGTGGCTGCGGCCGTTCCGCGACCTGGTGTACGCGATGCCGCCCTACGTATGCGACGACGCCGACGTCGCCCGGATCGCGGACGGGATGGTCGCGGCGACCCGGGCGTCCCTGGAGGCCGAGTGAACGCTGTCCCGGCCGGCACTCGCTCCGGCGGGCGCGTGCTCGTCGTCACGGGCACGGGCACCGAAGTGGGCAAGACCGTGGCAACCGCGGCGGTCGCCGCCGTGGCCAGTGCCCGCGGTCAGCGAGTGGCGGTGCTCAAGCCGGCGCAGACCGGTGTGGCGCCGGGAGAGGCGGGGGATGCCGACGAGGTGGCGCGCCTGGTGCCGGGCGTGACTCCGGTGGAGCTTGCCCGCTATCCGGACCCGCTCGCCCCGGCGAGCGCCGCGCGCCGAGCGGGTGCCGAGGAGCTGTCGGTGGCGGCGGTCGCGGACGTCTCGGAGCGGCTGCGCGGTACGCACGACCTGGTCCTGGTGGAGGGTGCCGGCGGGCTGCTGGTTCGGCTGAACGGCGCGGGCGGCACGTTGGCCGACGTGGCGGTGGCGCTGGCCTGCCCCGTGCTGCTGGTCTGCCGGGCCGGGCTGGGCACCCTCAACGACACCGCGCTGAGCGCGGAGGCGCTCACCGCGCGCGGGCTGCGGTGCGCGGGTGTGCTGGTGGGCTCCTGGCCGGCTGATCCGGGGCTGGCTGAGCGCTGCAACCTGGGTGAGCTCCCCGGCGTGGCGGGTGCCCCGCTGGTCGGCGTCCTCCCGGAGGGAGCCGCCGGTCTTGTCCCGGAGGAGTTCGCCCGGGTCTCCCGGGCCTCCCTGGCCACGGCGCTCGGTGTACCCCGGTAGGCGGGCGCCGTCCGGCAACATTGGCCCGCCGGCGCCGCGGCGGTCAGTGCGGGGGACCGGGTAGGGGCGTCCCCTGGTGGTGGAGCAGTCGCCATTGCCCGCCCGACCGGACCCACACCGACGTCCGCAGTGAGGCTGAGCGCGCCCGCCTGGCTGTGTAGGTCAGCAGTACGGCATCGGGGCCGAGCCGCACCGGGTGCAGGCCCTCGGCGGTGCTGCGCTCCGCGGTGTCGCTGCGGGTGGCGCGCACCACCGAGCGGCGGTCCCACCGGGTGCCCGAGGCGCCGAACTCGCGGAAGTCCTCGTGCAGCAGCGCGCGGACCGCGTCGGCGTCGCGCCGCACCTCAGGGTCGAGCAGTCTGAGCTCACCGGCGATCACGGTGTCGAAAGCGCTGTCGTCGGCCACCAGGCCCACGAGAGCCGCCCCGGCCGCCGCCACCGGCTCTCGCGGGATCACCGGCTGGGCGGCGGGACCGGGCTGCGCAGGGTGAACGCGTGCCGGGTGGGGCCGTGCCGCCGCAGGTGGTCCAGGCGTTCCCGCGCCTCTTCGGGCGTGGCCTGCTCCGGCGCGGTCACCCACCACAAGGCGCGCTGCGCGGTGATGCGCAGGCCCGTCCTGCGCTGCCAGGCCACGATGTCGGGGTGGCCGGCGTGCACGAAGTCGCGCAGGTCGGAGCCCGAACGCCAGAGTGACGCGTGGGTGATGTACTGGTGGTCCTCTAGGTGGTCTGATTGGATCAGTCCAATATGGCCAGGGTGTTCCGCGGCGCGTTCCCGCAGGGTTGCCAGTAGTTCGACGGTAGGGATCCGGGTATCGCCGCTGGCAGCGATGCTGTGGACCTGCGCCAAAAGAGGAGAGTGCGCGCGCCCGCCCTCCGGGCTCGGTAGGGAGTGGCTTCGCGCTCTGAGGATCCGCGGCGGGTGCAGGGTGGTCGGTGACATGGCGGCCTCTTTCGGGCTCCGGGTGCGTCAGGTGTCCATTTACCTCTGGTAGAGCACCAATTTCCATGCCAATATGACGGGAACAGTCCACGAACGGTAGGTCCAATCATGCGAGAAGTGGTTTCTTCCCGAAGTGCCGGCGAGCTGGCCGCGCTGCTCGGCGACTGGCCGACCGGCGACGGCCCCTTGTACGTGAAGCTCACCGAGGCGCTCCGGCGCACCATCAACGGCGGGACGTTGGCCGTCGGGGAGCGACTGCCCTCGGAGCGTGCGCTGGCGGCGGCGCTCGCGGTCAGCCGCACCACCGTGGTCACCGCCTACGGGGACCTGCGCTCCGAAGGGCTCCTGGACAGCGTGCGCGGCAGCGGGACCCGGGTCAGCCCCGCGCTCGCGCCGGCGCGCCCAGACGGCTGGGTACCGGGCGGCCGGGGCCACGCGCTGTTCCAGGGCATCCTCGACGGCTCCGACAACGTCATCTCGCTCGCCTGCATGCGCAGCGAGGGCCTGCCCGAGGTGGCCGATGCCATCCGGGACGTGGCCAATGAGGACCTGCCCGCCCTGATGGCCGATGACGGATACTATCCGCGCGGCTTGTTGGCCCTGCGCCGCGCCATCGCGGAGCGCTACACCGCCGAAGGACTGTCCACCCGGCCCGACCAGATCGTGGTGACCACCGGTGCCCACCAGGCGATCGCCCTGGTGTCGAGCCTGTACGTGCGCAACGGGGCCCCGGTGGTCGTCGAGTCCCCCGGCTTCGGCGGATGCATGGAAGTGCTGCGAGCCGAGGGAGCCGAGTTCGTCAGCATCCCCATGGACCAGCACGGCATCGACACCGTGCGGCTGCGCGAGGCGGCGCGCGAGCGCACCCCGCACCTGATATACGTAATGCCCGAGTACCACAACCCGACCGGGACGCAGATGACGCCCGCTCGGCGCCGGGAGGTGGCCGAGATCGCGGCGCGTTCCGGGGTGCCGATCGTGGAGGACTTCGCCTATACCGGGCTGCGTGCGCCGGAGGAGTACCCGCCGATCGCCGCCTACGCCCCGCGCGGCGCGGAGGTCGTGGTCGTCGGCTCGCTGTGCAAGACGAGCTGGGCGGGGCTGCGCGTGGGGTGGCTGCGGGCGCCGGTGGAGATCGCCGAGCGGCTCGCGCGCCGCAAGGTCCTGGCGGACCTGGGCACCCCGTTGCTGGACCAGGCGGTCGCCGTGCGGCTGCTGTCGCAGCTCGACGAGTTGGCGCGCAAGAGGTCGGATCTGCTCTCGGCCCGGATGGCGTTCGTGGAGGAGCGGCTGCGGGCCGCGCTGCCCGACTGGGAGTGGCGGCGCCCCGACGGTGGCTCGTCGCTGTGGATCCGGATGCCGGACACCGACGCCAGTGTCTTCGCCCAGGTCGCGTTGCGCCACGGCGTGGAGCTCGTTCCGGGACCGGCCATGACACCCGAACACGACGCGGATTTCAGCAGCTTCTTCCGGCTGCCCTTCGGGCACGACGAGGAGACCCTGGAGGAGTTGGTGTCCCGGTTGGCGCGGGCGTGGTCCGACCTCTCCCGGCACGGCCCCTGCGAGGAGACGCCGCTGCAACTGGTGGTCTGACGGCGGTCGCGGCCCCCCGGCATGCCCCACGACCCGGCCGGGTGCCGCCCCCGCTTCCCGCGAAGAGCCGAAACTGTTGTTAGCGATCTCGTGCGAGAAACCCCAGGGCTTCAGCCCCGGTGATGAATCGCATCCTTAACGGGGAGGCGCGAAGTGCCGCCGCATCGCTTCGCACCGAAGCCCTCGCAGGCTTTCCGCGTGGTCTCTTCGTAGCGGGTAAGCATGGCGTCATCGACGACCCTCCGACCGATACTTCGGCGTGCGGACCATGTGCGGGTGTAGGGGGAGATGACCGTGGAATCCCTGCGTATATCGGGGCCTGACCCTCATTAAAGTGACATAGGGTAATGGTAGGGTCACCGCCGTGCAGGTCGTTGTCCCGGTGAAGCTCCAGCCGCCGCCCGAGGTGGCATCGGCGCTGCGTGCTGAACTCACCGGCTGCAACGACGGCGCGAACTACGTTTCCACGGTGGCGTTCGAGACCGGAACCATGCGTGAGTACGCGCTGCGCAAGCTGGTCTATGCCGAGCTGCGCGAACGCGGGATCAAGTCCGCTGCCGCCCAGCGGCTCATCAAGAAGACCGTGGACGCCTACACCACGCTCCGGGCGAACATCCGGGCCGGGAATTTCGGCAGGCCGGGGGCCAAGCGCCGGAGCAGGGCCGAGTCCAAGCCCATCGCGTTCCGTGCGGACGCCGCGCAGGCCTATGACCATCGGAACATGGGATGGGACATCGGCGCCCAGACCGTGGCGATCACCACCATGTCCGGACGGATGAAGGGATACCGTTTGCCTGCGGCCCGGAACAGCTCACGACCCTCGCGCGGTACCGCAAAGGCGAAGCCGACCTGATCTTCCGTGACGGCGTGTGGTTTCTGTACGCCACCTGCGAGGTTCCCGAGGCCGAGCAGTACGAACCGGACGGGTTCATCGGCGTGGACCTTGGCATCGAGAACATCGCCACCACTAGTGATGGGAGCAGCCACGCCGGACGTGAACTCAACCGCTACCGCAAGCGGCAGCTGCCCTTGCGCAAGAAGCTCCAGAAGAAGCGAACCACCTCCGCCAAGCGCCTGCTCAAGAAACGTTCCCGCAGGGAATCCCGGCGCGTGAAGGACATCAACCACTGCATCTCCAAGACGATCGTGACCGAGGCTGAACGCACCGGACGCGGCATCTCCCTGGAAGAACTCAAGGGAATCCGCGACCGGGTACGGCTCCGCAAGCCCCAACGGGTCGCGCTGCACTCCTGGGCCTTCGCCCAACTCGCAGACTTCATCGTCTACAAGGCACGCCGTACCGGTGTGCCACTGGTCTTCGTTGATTCCGCGTACACATCGCAGATGTGCTGCGAATGCCACCACATCGACAAGAGGAACCGGGTGGACCAGGGCTCTTTTATCTGCCGGGGCTGCGGCGTCGTTGCGCACGCAGACCGCAATGCTTCCCACACCATCGCCCAACGTGGCGAGACTGTGTGGAACGCGGGGCGGCAGTCACCCGTCCCGGCCACCGCCAGCGCAGTGGTGGCCAAGACGCGGCATGTAACCTCACAGCCAGTGGGGCCGTAGCTGCACACTCGGGGACTTCACCCCCGGGAAGCTGACATGGGTCGCACACACCCGTAGCTGGCGAGGGGCGGCCCGCGTGGCGGCCGCCGTGCGCCGTTCGTCGAGGGAGGCGTGAGTATGCCGCAGGGGACGCAGCCGCCGGTGCTCTGGGAGCCGAGCGAGGAACGGCGGGAGCGCGCGAACATCACGGCCTTCGCGCGGTGGGTCGAGCAGAACCGCGGTGCCCCGGTGGACGACTACCACTCGCTGTGGCGCTGGTCGGTGACCGACATCGAGGGGTTCTGGTCCGCGGTCTGGACGTACTTCGGCGTCCGTGCCGACACCCCCTACGAGCGAGTTCTCACCGAACGTGTCATGCCGGGTGCCGAGTGGTTCCCGGGCGCGCGGCTCAACTACGCGCGCCACATCCTCGAAGGGCGCGACGACGACGAGGTGGCCATCCGGCACGCCTCGGAGCTGCGTGTCATGGGGGAGTGGACCTGGGGTGAGCTGAAGCGCCGCACAGCGGCCATCGCCGCAGGGCTGCGCCAGCTCGGGGTCGGGCCGGGCGACCGCGTCGTCGGCTACCTCCCCAACATCGCCGAGACCGTCGCGGCGTTCTACGCCTGCGCGTCCATCGGCGCGGTGTGGTCCTCGTGCTCCCCGGACTTCGGAGTGCGCAGCGTCGTCGACCGTTTCGCGCAGATCGAGCCGAAGGTGCTGCTCGCCGTCGACGGCTACCGGTACGGCGGGCGCGACTTCGACCGCGTCGACGTCCTCGCGGCCCTGCGCGAGCAGCTCCCCACGGTGGAGCACACCGTCGTGCTCTCCTACCTGCGCGGCCAGCCGGTCGAGGGCACGATCCCCTGGGAGGAGCTGGAGGACGCGGGCGATGGCGCGCCGCTGCGTTTCGAGCCGCTGCCGTTCGACCACCCGCTGTGGGTGCTGTACTCCTCCGGGACCACCGGGCTGCCCAAGGCGATCGTGCACGGGCACGGCGGGATCCTGCTGGAGCAACTGAAGTACCTGAACCTGCATCTGGACGCGCAGAGCGGCGACCGGGTGTTCTGGTACACCACCACCGGCTGGATGATGTGGAACTTCCTGGTCAGTGTGTTGCTGACCCGGGCGTCCATCGTGCTGTACGACGGCAGCCCCGGCTACCCCGACCTCGGTGCGCTGTGGGACCTGGCCGAGCGTGCCGGCATCACCATCTTCGGGACCAGCGCGAGCTTCCTGTCGACGTGCATGAAGGAGGGCGTGCACCCGGCCGAGGGGCGCGACCTCTCAGCGCTGCACGCGGTGGGCTCCACCGGATCGCCGCTCAGCCCGGAGGGCTTCGACTGGTGCTACCGGGAGCTCGGCGACCGCCTGTGGCTCTTCTCGGCCAGTGGCGGTACCGACGTCTGCAGCGTGCTGGTGGGCGGGGTACCCACGCTTCCGGTGTACGAGGGCGAGATCCAGGCGCCCGCGCTGGGCATGGCCGTCGCCTCCTGGGATCCCGATGGCGATGAGCTGGTCGGCGAGGTCGGGGAGCTGGTGGTGACCGAGCCCGCGCCGTCGATGCCGATCTACTTCTGGGGCGATCCCGACGGGGAGCGGCTGCGGGACAGCTACTTCGCCGTGTATCCGGGGGTGTGGCGCCACGGCGACTGGATCGAGATCACCGAGCGCGGCACCGCGATCATCTACGGCCGTTCCGACTCCACCATCAACCGCGGTGGCATCCGAATGGGGACCAGCGAGATCTACCGGGCGGTGCTCGCGCTCGGCGAGATCGTCGACGCGCTCGTCGTGGATGTCCCGCGCTCCGCGGACGCCTCCCGCATCGAGCTGTTCGTGGTGCTGCGCGAGGGGAACACTCTCACCGACGATCTGGTCAGGGCGATCGCCAAGCGGATCCGCGAGGACTGCTCGCCGCGGCACGTGCCCGACTCGGTGCGCGCGATCGCCGAGGTTCCGCGCACGCTGTCGGGCAAGGTGCTGGAGGTTCCGGTCAAGCGAATCCTCGCCGGGGAACCGGCCGAGCGCGTCGCCAGCCGCGACTCTCTGGCCAACCCGACCGCCCTTGACCAGTTCAGCGAGTTGGCGGAGCGCGAGGGGAACCCGGGGCTCTGAACGGGCATTCAACAGATTGCGGATAGGGAGGGACAGGCGGGCACGAGAGGCCCTAGCCTTAACGGCGTGTCGCACCAACTGCCCAATACCGGGACGGAGCAGGCGGGTACCGCGCCCCACGAGCGTATCGCCGGGATCGACGTTGCTCGCGCGCTCGCGGTCTTCGGGATGTTCACCGTCCATCTGGGCATGGGCTCCATCGGCCTGCTCGATAGCGGCCCCGCCGAGACCTTCCACACGCTGGTCCGCGGGAACTCCTCGGCGCTCTTCGCCTTCCTGGCGGGAGTCTCGCTCTCCCTGATGACCGGGCGCGGCGTCCCGTTGTCCGGGCTGCCGCTGCGCCGCGCCACCGGGCGCATCCTGGTCCGGGCGATCGTGCTCGCGCTGCTCGGCGGGTTGCTCGACATGCTCGGGGCTCCCGTCGCGGTGATCCTGACCTACTACGGCGGGTTCTTCATCCTCGCCCTCCCGCTGCTGCGGCTGCGGGCCGGCGGGCTCATGGCGGCCGCCGTGCTCGTCGGGCTGCTGGGTCCCCAGTTGTCGTACCTCGCCAGGGCCACCTTCCTGGAGGCACCCACCGCCCGGCAGGGGTCCATCGGCGGCATCACCGACTTCTTGGCCACCGGGTACTACCCCGCCGCCACGTTCATGGCGTTCGTCATCGCGGGCATGGCCGTGGGCCGTCTCGATCTTAGCTCGGCGAGGGTGCGCGTCTGGCTGGCCTGCGTTGGGGCGGCGCTCACCGCGGTGGGCTACGGCGGGTCGTGGCTGCTGCTGTACCCGCTGGGTTTCCTCGACCGGCTGATCCTGGCCGAGGTCCGGGCCCTCGACGGCCCCAACGCCACGGTCGACCCCACGATGTGGGGGCCCATGCGCGAATGGATGGCCGAGCGGTTCGGTGACCTGCACGGTGAGGTTCCCGCCGAGAGCGCGTGGTGGCTGGTGGTGGCGTCGCCGCACAGCGGGACCTCGTTCGAGATCGCGGGCGCGGTCGGCACCTCCCTGCTGGTGCTCGCGGGGTGCCTGGTACTGGCGCGCCTGGTCGGCGTGCTCGGCACGCCGCTGGCGGCGGCCGGGTCCATGGCGCTGACCATCTACGCCGGCCACATTGTGGTTATCGCGGTGATCGGCAGTTCCGCCCAGGACGACGCGCCGTTCCGGCTGGAGGCGTTCGTCGTTGGGGCGCTGCTCTTCGCCACGATCTGGCGGGTACTGCTCGGCCGGGGGCCGCTGGAGCGGGGCATGGGGTGGCTGGCCGACAGCGCCCTTCGGCTCTCCGGGCCGCAGGACAACGAGGACGACTACCTCGGCCCCGAGCACCACCGGCGGGGCGGCTGACCCGGCCGCCTCTGGGCCAGCGGGGAGCGGCCAGGTCGACTGTTTAGCGTCGGCCCGCCCAGGTCAGCGGGACCACAGAGCAGAGGAGCATGGCCGGCGCCGGGCCAGGCCGGGTCGTGTTTCTTGCGTTGTTTCGGTCGAAAGCCGTCAAGAAGCACTCCCTGCGGCGCGAGTGCGCCCGTACGCCCATCGCGCGCACCCGGCTTACCGCGCTCGCTCGGCGGCCGCGCCGTACCACCAGGGAAGTTGAGGCAGCTCATGTCCGAGACACAACGTGATCCCGGCACGAACGACGAGAAGGACCAGCAGCTCGCACAACACCGGATCGACGCCACCGGGGAACTGACCACGAGCACTGGGACCAGGGTCGACGACACCGACAACTCGCTGAGCGCCGGTGGCCGGGGACCGACCCTGATGGAGGACTTCCACTTCCGCGAGAAGATGACCCACTTCGACCACGAGCGCATCCCGGAGCGGGTCGTCCACGCGCGCGGCGCAGGAGCCTACGGGTACTTCCAGGTGTACGAGTCGTTGAGCCGCTACACTCGGGCGCACTTCCTGAACGACCCGTCGCTGCGCACGCCGGTGTTCGTGCGCTTCTCCACGGTCGCCGGATCCCGCGGCTCCGCCGACACCGTGCGCGACGTACGCGGGTTCGCCACCAAGTTCTACACCCGCGAAGGCAACTACGACCTGGTCGGCAATAACATACCCGTGTTCTTCATCCAGGACGGGATCAAGTTCCCGGACTTCGTGCACTCGGTCAAGCCCGAGCCGCACAACGAGATCCCGCAGGCGCAGTCGGCGCACGACACGCTGTGGGACTTCGTTCAGCTGCAGCCCGAGACCATGCACATGATGATGTGGGTGATGTCGGACCGCGCGCTGCCGCGCAGCTACCGGATGATGCAGGGCTTCGGGGTGCACACCTTCCGGTTCGTCAACGCGGACGGCGAGGGCACGTTCGTGAAGTTCCACTGGAAGCCCAGGCTCGGGACCCACTCGCTGGTCTGGGACGAGACCCAGAAGATCGGCGGGAAGGACCCCGACTACAACCGGCGCGACCTCTGGGACGCCATCGAACGCGGCCAGTACCCCGAGTGGGAGCTGGGGGTGCAGATCGTGCCCGAGTCCGACGAGCACCGGTTCGATTTCGACCTGCTCGACCCCACCAAGGTCATCCCGGAGGAGGAAGTTCCGGTTACGCCGATCGGCAAGATGGTGCTCAACCGGAACCCGGACAACTTCTTCGCCGAGACCGAGCAGATCGCGTTCCACACGGCGAACGTGGTCCCGGGCATCGACTTCACGAACGACCCGTTGCTGCAGGCGCGCAACTTCTCCTACCTCGACACCCAGCTCATCCGGCTGGGCGGGCCGAACTTCCAGCAGCTGCCGGTGAACCGCCCGGTGGCCGAGGTGCAGGACAACCAGCGCGACGGGTACGGCCAGCACTACGTGCACCGGGGGCAGACCAGCTACTTCAAGAACTCGCTGGCCGGCGGCTGCCCCTACCTGGCGGATGCGGACAGGGCCTACCAGCACTACCAGGAACGCGTCGACGGGGCGAAGATCCGGCACCGCAGCGAGAGCTTCCAGGACCACTACACGCAGGCCACGCTGTTCTACAACAGCCTCGCCCCCTGGGAGCAGGAGCACCTGGCCGCGGCGTTCCAGTTCGAGCTGGGCAAGGTGGGGCACCACCATGTCCGCGAGGGCGTGGTGGAGCACCTGAACCAGGTCGACCACGACCTGGCGGTCAAGGTGGCCACGGGAATCGGCGTGCGGTCGCCCGAGCAGGTGACCACGAACCACGGACGCTCCTCGCCCGCGCTCAGCCAGGCCGCCGGCTTCCCGGAGACCGTGTACTCCCGGCAGGTCGCGGTGCTGGTCGCCGACGGCGTGCACGCGGCGGACGTGA
The DNA here is from genome assembly GCF_014203805.1 of Lipingzhangella halophila. Lineage (GTDB taxonomy): Bacteria > Actinomycetota > Actinomycetes > Streptosporangiales > Streptosporangiaceae > Lipingzhangella > Lipingzhangella halophila. The sequence continues at coordinate 1,111,433 of NZ_JACHJT010000001.1, forward strand.
CGTCGCTCCGGTCCGCCCTGGCCGAACGCGGTGCCCTGACCGACGTCCTGGGCCCCCGGGACGGGAGCGTGCGCGCTGACGACGGTTCGAGCTTCGAGGTGGACCGGGCCATGAGCACCGTCGCCTCCGTCCTCTACGACGCGGTCGTGGTGCCCGGCGGGGCCGACAACGCGGCCAAGCTTTCCGCGGACGGCCTCGCGCTGAACTTCGTCGCCGAGGCGTTCAAGCACAACAAACCGATCGCCGCGATGAACGACGGCGTGGACGTGCTGGAGAAGGCCCCGCTGCCCGGCCTGCAGATGGCGAAACCGGGCAACGACGTCCAGGTCGACCAGGGCGTTATCACGCACCGGGGGCCGAACGGCGAGGCGCTGCACCAGACCTTTATCGAGGCCCTCGCCCGGCACCGGGTCTGGGAGCGTGAGGTCGCGACCGTCCCGGCGTGAACCGCACGGCGGCGGCCCCGGGGCGCACCCCCCGGGGTCGTCCAGCGCGGCGCCCCGAGCGGGGTGGTAGCCGGAGCACCGGAAGACGAGCACCGCGGCCGCCGCGGGAGCTACGGCCCAGTGCGAAGAGGAGCGGCTCAGCCCTCGACCGCGGCGCCGAGCTTCGTACGGATCTCGTCGCTGTCGACGAAGTTGTCGACCACCACCACGGGGACACCTGTCTCGCCGAGCTGCGCCGCCAGTTCCGCCGAGGTGAGCACGATGTCGGCCTCCTTGACGGCGCCGCGCGCGGCGCCGATGTCGGCGACCTCGACGTAGGCGTCCAGGTCCAGTTCCCGAATGGCCCGTTCGGTGTTGACCTTGAGGAGCACGCTGGTGCCGACTCCCATACCGCACACGGCGAGGATTCTCATCGTCCAGCGCCATCCTCGTACTCGGTGATGAGAGCGTGGACGTGCGCGGCACGGTCCGCCGATCTCAGTTGCGCAAGGGTGTCCGGGCACGCGAGCATCCGGGCGAGCTGGGACAGTGCCGCCGAGTGCCCGTCGTGGTCGGTGGCGGCGAGCCCGACGACCAGATCGACCGGGTCGTTGCGCGGGTGGCCGAACTGCACCGGGGCGGCCAGCGCGGCCCAGGAGAGCCCGGTGCGCAGCACAGCGGAGGAGGGGCGGGCATGCGCCAGCGCGAGGCCGGGAGCGATGACGATGTAGGGACCGTACTCGTCGACGGTGTCCTGCATCTGCTGGATGTAGTCCACGGTGCTGCTCCCGGTGGCGACCAGCAGGTCGCCCGCGGCCCGAACCGCCTCGCGCCAGCCCGCCGCGTGCAGGCCCAGCGCGATCGCCTCGGTTGGGAGTAGTTGGCGAAGCGAAGCCCCCTCCATGTGCCCCTCCTGCCACGAGCACCGTGCCGAGCGCCGGTAGCCACGTGCGAAGACGTAAAGACGCGGGTCCAGCGGACCGCACCGCACTACCGCCGATCGTTTGGCTTACGAATGTAACCCAGATGGCATCCTCCGCACCGCCAAAGCCGGGGATTCCGATCTAGCTGTACTGCCAAGGGAGGTTACGGACAACCCGGTGGCGTTGGGCGCGGCCGCTTGTCGCGCCGATGGTCGCTCCCGCGGGACCGCGGGGATCCCGCCGCCCCCGTTGGGCGCCTCACCACGCCCCCCATAACCGAGCTACGCCGGCTCACCGCGCGGGCCGGTGCGGGTAGTCGTGGCGGGTCGCTCCGAGGAGCCGCCTCAGCGGTTTCGGCGCCCGATGTGCGAGGCGGTGCGTTCGCGGTGCTCCAGCGCGTCACTGGTGGTGCGTGTCTGCGCGCGCAGCAGCCGGCGTGCGTCGTCGGCCGCGGCGCGCGCGGTCTCCGGTCGTGCCGCCCCGCGCTCCCGTGGCGGCGTGCCGTCCTCGGGCACCCCGATGCCGCCGGGAAGCCCGGCGCGGCCGACGATCCGGAGCTGCGCCTCCTCCTGGGACACTGAGGGCCGGATATCGCCGGTTGGGGTCTTCCAGTTGCGTAGCCGGTGCTCTAGCCATTCGACACCCTGGTAGCCCTCACCGCGCGGCCAGGGAAGGCCATCGGGCCGGTGACTCAGGGCGTGCAGCAGGTCGGCGACCGACCACCCCGCGGAGAAGAACCGCGCGGCGGCGTCGCGCAGTTCGGTGAAGTCCACCCCGCGCAGTGAGGCGTCGCGGTTCCGGACGAGCTCGCACGCCTTGTGGACATCGCTGCGCGTGTGCATGGGCTGGTTCAGCGGATCGGGCGAGGGCGTGCGCAGCAGGTCCTCGTCGACCGTAATGACGACGTCCCCGCCGCGGTTCCGCCACACGCTGACCCGGTCGCGCGGCCAGCCGTGCGACTCGATCAGCGCCGCGGCCGTCTTCCGCAGGTCGATACCGTTGTCGTCGCAGGAGATGCGGAACTCCACCATGACCCCTCCGATCGCCTCGCCGGTGCTGCGCGCTTCCCTCAAGCCTACGGCGGACTGGCCGCGGGCGGCGGCACGGCGCGGTCCGGGCCACGGTCCGGACCGCGCCGACGCGTTAGGGTGGCCGCCATGACGACCGGCCCGATGGAGGGTGGCCCCATGCCCGACACCGCGTCCCCGCCCGGACCGGCGGCCTCCAACGCGTCGCTGCGGGCGTACCTGCGCGGGCTACCGGGAGTCGACGAGGTCGGCGCCCGGGAACGCGCCGGGGAGTTGGCCGCGCGCTCGATCAAGTCGGCCGCCAAGGGGCGGGCGATCGACCTCGCGATCCGGATGGTCGACCTGACCACGCTTGAGGGCGCCGACAGCCCGGGCAAGGTGCGCGCCATGTCGGCCAAAGCAGCGCACCCCGACCCGGCCGACCCCTCGGCGCCGGCGGCCGCGGCAGTGTGCGTGTACCCGGACTTGGTCTCCGTGGCTGTTGCGGCGCTGCGCGGCACCGGAGTGGGCACAGCCTCGGTCGCCACCGCGTTCCCGGCTGGCCGCGCCCCGTTGGAGGCGAAACTCGCCGAGACCCGCCACGCGGTCGCCAGCGGCGCCACCGAGATCGACATGGTCATTGACCGCGGGGCCTTCCTCAGCGGCGACTACCGCAAGGTGGTCGAGGAGATCGCCGCGGTCAAGGAGGCCAGCGGGTCGGCGCACCTGAAGGTCATTCTGGAGACCGGCGAGCTGGGCACTCTCGACAACGTGCGCCGTGCCTGCTGGCTCGCTATCCGCGCCGGGGCCGACTTCGTCAAGACCTCCACCGGAAAGGTCGCACCGGCGGCCACGCTGCCCGGCACGCTGGTCATGCTGGAGGCGGTCCGCGACCACCACGCGAACACGGGCGCGCGCGTCGGTGTCAAGGCCGCCGGAGGCATCCGCGGCACCAAGGACGCCGTCCGGTACCTCGTCCTGGTCAACGAGGTAGCCGGCGCGGCGTGGCTCACCCCGGACCTTTTCCGTATAGGCGCCTCCAGCCTGCTCAACGACCTGCTGATGCAGCGCACCAGGCTGGCCAGCGGCACCTACCCCGGTCCCGACTACTTCACGCTGGACTGAGAGGCGTATCCCGTGTCCGACGAGATCTTCGAGTACGCGCCGGCGCCGGAGTCGCGCTCCGTCGTCTCGCTGCGCCCCTCCTACCAGCCCTACATTGGCGGGGAGCTGGTGCCGGCCACGAGCGGGGAGTCCCTGACCTCGGTCAACCCGGCCGACGAGGAGCCGCTCGCCGAGGTCGCGGTGTCCGGCGAGGAGGACGTCGACCGGGCCGTGGCCGCCGCGCGGCGTGCCTTCGACACCACGTGGTCCGCGATGCCGGGTGCGGAGCGTGGCAAGTACCTCTTCCGGATCGCCCGCATCCTGCAGGAGCGCGCACGCGAGCTGGCGGTGCTGGAGACCCTGGACAACGGCAAGCCCATCAGGGAGACGCGCGACCTCGACCTGCCGCTGGCCGCCGCGCACTTCTTCTACCACGCGGGCTGGGCCGATAAGCTGCCGCACGCCGGGCTCGGCCCCGACCCGCGCCCGATAGGGGTGGCCGCGCAGGTCATCCCGTGGAACTTCCCGCTGCTGATGCTGGCCTGGAAAGTGGCACCGGCGCTGGCCACCGGAAACACGGTGGTGCTGAAACCGGCCGAGACGACTCCGCTGACCGCGATGGTGTTCGCCGAGATCTGCCAGGAGGCCGAGCTGCCGCCCGGTGTCGTCAACATCGTCCCGGGCGCCGGGCCCACCGGGCACACCCTGGTGTCGCACGCGGGCGTCGACAAAGTTGCGTTCACCGGATCCACCGAGGTCGGCCGGCAGATCGCCGCCACTGTGGCCGGCACCCATAAGCGCCTGACGCTGGAGCTCGGCGGCAAGGGCGCCAACATCGTGTACGACGACGCCGCCATCGACCAGGCGGTCGAGGGGGTGGTCGCCGGCGTCTTCCGCAACCAGGGGCACGTGTGCTGCGCCGGCTCCCGGCTGCTCGTGCAGGAGAGTGTGGCCGAGGAGTTCCTGCCCAGGCTGCGCGAACGGATCGAGCGGCTGCGGCTCGGTGACCCGCTAGACAAGAACACCGACGTTGGGGCGATCAACTCCGCAGCGCAGCTCGGCCGGATCCGCGACCTCGCCGCCACCGGAACGGCCGAGGGAGCCGAAGCGTGGTCCCCCGCCTGCGAGCTGCCCGAACGCGGCCACTGGTTCCCACCCACCGTGTTCACCGGCGTCAGCCAGGCGCACCGGATCGCCCGCGAGGAGATATTCGGGCCTGTGCTGTCGGTACTGACCTTCCGCACCCCGGACGAGGCCGTGGCCAAGGCCAACAACACCCCCTACGGCCTCTCGGCCGGGGTGTGGACCGAGAAGGGCGCGCGCATGCTGTGGACCGCCGAACGGCTGCGGGCCGGTGTGGTGTGGTCGAACACCTTCAATAAGCTCGACCCGGCGAGCCCGTTCGGCGGGTACAAGGAGTCCGGGTACGGCCGGGAAGGCGGGCGACACGGACTGGAGGCATACCTTGGCTGAAGCGGAGCCGCGGGGGCGGGCGAAGGAGGCGCGCGACGCGGGAGCCGCGCGGCTCGCGGTTCGCCGGACCGCCAAGCTCTACGTCGGCGGGGCGTTCCCACGTTCGGAATCGGGCAGGTCGTATCCAGTGACGTCAGCGAAGGGGCAGCACCTCGCCAACGCCGCGGCGGCATCCCGCAAGGACGCGCGCGACGCCGTCGTAGCCGCGCGCGCCGCGTTCGGCGGGTGGTCCGGGCGAACCGGCTACAACCGGGGCCAGATCCTCTACCGGATCGCCGAGATGATGGAGGGCCGCCACGCCCAGTTCGTCGCGGAGGTCGTCGACGCCGATGGCGTGGCCAGGAACAAGGCCGCGGCCCTGGTGTCGGCCGCGATCGACCGGTGGGTCTACTACGCCGGCTGGGCCGACAAGTTCTCCCAGGTCATCGGGGGATCGAACGCGGTCTCCGGGCCCTACCTCAACCTGAGCTCGCCCGAGCCCACCGGAGTGGTGGCGGTCATCGCCCCGCCGCAGGCCCCGTTGTTCGGGCTGGTGTCGGTGGTTGCCCCCGTAATCGCCACGGGCAACACCGCGGTGGTCGTGGCCAGCGAACGCGCCCCGCTCCCGGCGGTCACGCTCGCGGAGGTGCTGGCGACCTCTGACCTGCCGGGCGGCGTCGCCAACATCCTCACCGGGCGCCTCAGCGAGATCGCCCCGCACCTCGCCACGCACGCCGACGTGAACGCCCTGGACCTGGCCGGAGCGGGCGACCTCGCCGCCGGCTTGGAGAAGGACGCGGCGGCCACGCTCAAACGTGTGCTGCGCCCCGACCCCGCCGGGACCGACTGGACCGCCGACCCCGGCCTGACCCGGATAACACCGTTCCTGGAGCTGAAGACGGTCTGGCACCCGGTCGGCGTTTAGACCGGTGACGTGAGCGGGTGGTTGGACCTCCGACGAGGGCAGCGAAGGCGGCGGTTGGCCGGTCATCGGTCATCGGTCATCGGTGCTGGCGGCAGTTGGTGGCGCGCGCGACCAGGCCCTCAATCACCACCTCGTTGCCCCACCACCGGAAACCAGGACTTTGCGAAAATGACCCCAGCACTGCACCGGAGGTGTCCGCCGAGGGAACACGGCCAGCGCCAGCAGTGTCCCGACCCGCGGACTCGCGGAACGAGGAAGCCATGAGCGAGGACGGTGCGGCGGAACGCGCCGCGGCCGGTCGCGCGCCGGCGGTACAGCCAGCGGATGCCGGCTCCGCGGAGGGCGGGGCCGGGGTGGAGCTGGTCCGGCTCGACTCCGGGGCACCCGGTGTCGCCGCGCTGCGCGAGTCGGTCCTGCGCATACCACTGCTTCCGGGGCAGCACCGGTTCGTCAAGCCGGCCGCGCACACACTGCCGCGGGCGGATGACGACCCCAACCGCACCCCGTTCGCGGTGGTGGTGCGCGGCGCAGCGGTGGGCTTCGGCATTCTGGACCGGGGCGGCAGCCTCGCCGAGCTCACCAGCGCACCCCGAAGTGCCGTTCTGCTCCGCGCGTTCTACATCGCTCCGGAATGGCAGGGCCACGGCGTGGGTCGGGCCGCGTGCGCCGCTCTCGACCCGCTCATCCTGGCGGACGCTCCCGGCGCCGCCGAGGTCCTGCTCACCGTGAACGAGGCCAATCCCGCGGCGATCCGCGCGTACCTGGCCAGCGGTTTTGTCGACACCGGTCGCCGCTACCTGGACGGGGACGCCGGGCCGCAGCTCATCCTGTCCCGGCCGGTGCGGCGCTGACCTCCGCGCCGCCGGGCCCAGGGGAGGCCAGCCCGGGCGGGCCATCCCGTTGTCCTCGGTGCTCGGGGAAACGCCGCCGCGCGCCGCCCAGCGGCGGGTTATCGTATCGTAAGGATTTTCGATCCCGGGTGAACGCCTTGCTCGGCGGATGGGCCCCGTGGTCAGGGGGCGAGCAACGGCGCGGGCGGGTTAGGTTGGATTCGTTACGGGCTCGCGCGCGGTTCGACGTTGCCCCGACGGGGCCACTCACGGCACGATCGCTGCGGCGGACCGGCCGGCCCGCGGAAGGTGATGACCAGGAGGGCAGCGGCATTGAGTACTGAGGACCTGCGGACCGCCCAGCGGGCTGCCGACGAGCTGCGCCGGCACACCGGAGTGGACTCCTACGCCGCCGCCTTCGTCATGGGATCAGGGTGGGCGGCGGCCGCGGACGCGCTCGGTGAGGTTGTGGCCGAGGTCGAGACGAGCGCGTTGCCGGGTTTCCAGCCGCCCGCTGTCACCGGGCACACGGGCCGGATCCGTTCCGTGCGCAGCGGGGACCGTGATCTGCTGGTCTTCCTCGGCCGTACGCATCTCTACGAGGCGCACGGAGCCTCCGCCGTGGTGCACGGAGTGCGCACCGCGGTGGCCGCCGGCGCGCCCCGGATCGTGCTGACCAACGCGGCCGGGTCGCTGAACACGGAGCTGCCCGTCGGTAGTGCGGTGCTCATCGCCGACCACATCAACTTCACCGGGGAGTCCCCTCTGGTGGGCCCGTCGTTCGTGGACATGAGCGACACGTACAGTGCCTCGCTGCGCGCCGCAGCACGGGAGGCCGACCCCGGCCTGGCCGAAGGCGTCTACGCGGCGATGCGCGGCCCGCAGTTCGAGACGCCGGCGGAGATCCGGATGCTGCGGATGATGGGGGCCGACCTGGTCGGCATGTCCACGGCGCTGGAGGCCATCGCCGCCCGGGAGCAGGGCGCGTCGGTGCTGGGGATTTCGCTGGTCACCAACTTCGCCGCGGGCCTGGCCGGGCAACCTCTCGACCACCGCGAGGTGCTGGAGACCGGCCGGGACGCCGCAGCCAGCGCGGGCAGTCTGCTCGCGGGGATCTCGGCGAAGTTGTGAGTCGCACGCAAGGCCGCCGCTTCGCAAACCATCGCAAGGGGAACGCCGTATGGGGGAGAGCTATCGGGAGCGGGCTTGGCAGTGGCTGGAGCAGGACCCGGACCCGCGGACACGGGAGGAGCTGAGCGGGCTTCTTGAGGCGGGCGCGGACGCTGCGCTGGCCGACCGTTTCGGAGCCCGGTTGGAGTTCGGCACGGCCGGGCTGCGAGGGGAGCTGGGCGCCGGGCCGAACCGGATGAACCGGGTGACCGTGATGCGCGCCGCGGCCGGGGTGGCGCGCTGGCTCGGGCCGGGGCGGACCGTGGTCGTCGGGTACGACGCCCGGCACCGGTCGGAGGACTTCGCCCGCGACACCGCGGCCGTACTCGCGGGCGCGGGGTGCCTGCCCCTGATGCTGCCGCGCCCGCTGCCCACACCGGTGCTCGCGTACGCGGTCCGCGCGCGGGGCGCCGGAGCCGGGATCATGGTGACGGCCAGCCACAACCCGCCGCAGGACAACGGGTACAAGGTGCTCGCCGGCGGTACCGGCCCCGACTCCGGCAGCCAGATCGTGCCGCCGGCGGACGCCGAGATCTCCGCGGCGATCGACGCCGCTCCGGCGATCAGCGAGCTGGAACTGGGCGACGACTGGACAGTGCTGGGCGATGACGTGGTCGAGGACTACGTTTCGGCCATCGCCGGCCTCCCGCTGGGGCACGACCGCGATATCCACGTCACCTACACCCCCATGCACGGTGTCGGCGCGCGAACCCTGCGGACGGCGTTCGCCTGGACCGGGTTCCCCGCGCCGCGGGTGGTGCTGGAGCAGGCCGACCCCGACCCCGTATTCCCCACGCTGCCCTTCCCCAACCCCGAAGAGCCCGGAGCCATGGACCTCGCGCTGGCGACCAGCCGCCAGCACGGCGCCGACCTCATCCTGGCCAACGATCCCGACGGCGACCGGCTGGCCGTGGCCGTACCCGGGCACGGGCTGCTGACCGGCGACGAGGTGGGCGGGCTGCTCGCGGAGTACATCCTGCGCCGCACATCCGGCACGGACCGGCTCGTGGCGACCACGATCGTGTCGGCCGGCCTACTACCCAAGATCGCGGCCGACTACGGGGCCAGTTGCGCCGAGACGCTCACCGGATTCAAGTGGCTGGTCCGCGCGGGCAGCTCCGGACAGCGCAACGTCTTCTGCTATGAGGAGGCGCTCGGCTACTGCGTAGCGGGCGACGACGCTCGTCCGGTCGCCGACAAGGACGGCATCAGCGCGGCCCTTGTCGTGGCCGCGATCGCGGCGGAGGCCAAGCGTGCCGGCCGTACTCTGCTCGACCTGATCGACGACCAGGCGCGGCGCTATGGCTTGCACCTGACCACCCAGCTCGCGCTCCGCGTTGACGACACCTCGCTGCTGGCTCGGGCGATGCGCACGCTACGCGCGGACCCGCCCGACTACCTGGCGCAGTGGCAGGTCACCGAGGTCGAGGACTTCCTCGGCGGAAGAGGCAGCCTGCCGAGCACCGACGCGCTGCGGTACCGGCTGTCGGGGCCCGCCGAGGCCCGGGTGACGCTGCGGCCGTCGGGAACCGAACCGAAGCTGAAGGCCTACCTGGAGGTCGTGCACCCGGTACACCCCGACACCGCCCATCTCGGTCCCGTGCGGGATCGCGCCGGTGAGCAACTCGCGGTACTCAAGGAGGCGGTCGCGAAGCTGTTCCCCCGGCAGTGAGCCGAGGGCTGACGCCGTCGCCGCGCCGCCGCCAGGGGTGCGGCTATGGGGTTCCGCCCTCACCCGTACAAGCTCAGCTCTCAACCGAGATCGCGCGGCTGGGGCACAGCCGTTCGGCCTCGCGGACGGCCGGGTGCGCCTCGGCCGGGGGGTCGGCGTCGAGTACGCGTACCCGGCCGTCGTCCTCGTCCTGGTCTAACACCGCGGGCGCGGTCAACACGCACATCCCCGCACCGATGCAGACCTCGCGGTCGGCGGTGACCTTCATCGCGTGTCCTCCCAGGTGACCGGCAGGCGGTGCAGTCCGTAGACGACTCCGTCGTGTTTGTAGTCCAGATTGGCGGCCGGGGTGTCCAGGCGCAAGGTGGGCAGTCGTTCGAACAGCGCGGGCAGCACCACCTCCAGCTCCATGCGGGCCAGGTTGGCCCCCAGGCACTGGTGCACCCCGTACCCGAAGGCCAGGTGCCGCTGGTCATCGGGGCGCACCTGGAACCGGTCGGGCTCGTCGAACGTTTCGGGATCCCAGTTGGCACCGGCGAGCAGGGCGATCGCGCCCTCACCGGCGCGGATCGCGGCCCCGCCCAGCTCGGTGTCGCGCACCGCGATCCGGGCGGGGACGAGGTCGGCGATGCTGAGGTAGCGCAGCAGCTCGGCGACCAGCCGGTCGGGACTCTCGCGAAGCAGCGCCTGCTGGTCGGGATTCTGCAGCAGGACCACCGTCCCCAACGCGATCATGTTCGCCGTTGTCTCGTGGCCGGCGTTGAGCAGCAGGGCGCACATCCGCAGCACCCGGTCCCGGTTCAGCTCGCCCGCGGGTTCCATGTGCTCGGTGGCCAGGCGGCTCATCAGGTCGTCCGCGGGGTTGCGCTGCTTGCTGGTGAGTAGCTGGTCCATGTACCCGAAGAGCTCGGAAATGGCGGTGGTCGCCTCCCCCGGGGAGCTGTTCTGGGAAATGAGCACGCGGGCGCGTGCCTGGAAGAACTCGTGGTCGCTGTAGGGCACCCCGAGCAGCTGGCAGATCACCAGCGAGGGCAGGGGCAACGCCAGCATCTCCACCAGGTCCGCGGGCGGTCCCTGCCGCTGCATCCCGTCCAGGAGCTCCGACGTGGCGCGTTCCACACCCGGCCGCAGCTCCTGGACGCGGCGCAGCGTGAACTCCGGGATCAGGGGCCGGCGTTCGGACGTGTGCTCGGGCGGGTCCGTGCGGACGAACGGCGGGTTGGCCAGCAAGGCACGCAGCTCCGGCTTGATGGCGGGGAATCCGGGGGTCCTGCCGTCGGAGCTGAAGTCCGGGCTGCTGAGCATCGTCTTCACGTCCTGGTAGCGGGTCACCGCCCACACCCAGGTGCCATCGGGAGTCCGCACCCGGGTGGGGCCATTGGTGCGCAGGTCCTCGTACTCCGGAGGTGGGGCCATTGGGCACTGGCGGCGGAGCGGGAGCTCAAGGGACGACTGGTCGGTTGCGGGACGGGCCATGGAATCAGTCATGATGAACTCCATAAACGAAGGAGAAACCTCCACTTGTATTTCCCGCTAAGCTAGCACAACCGAAGGGAAATCATCCAGATTCACTGGGAGGTCGAGTGACGGACGGACCGAAGGACTCTCTTCACCTGCGCGCCGACGCGCGGCGCAACCGGAGGATGGTTCTCGACGCCGCCCGGGAGACCATCGCCGAACGCGGACTCGACGCGCCCCTGGAAGAGATCGCCCGCCGAGCCGGGGTCGGCATCGCAACGCTGTACCGCAGGTTCCCCGACCGTGCCGCGCTGGTCCGCGCGGTGGCGGAGGACAACATGGCCGTCATCGGGCAGGAGGCCGAACTGGCTGAGGCCGAGGAGTCCGACCCCTGGCAGGCGCTGACGCGGGTCCTCCACGCGGCGGTCACCTGCAGGGTCGGAGTGCTCGCACCCATGGCGCTGCCCCAGTTGCGTGCGGAGCTCAGTGCGCACAGCACGCTGTGGGAACGGCGCGGTGAGGTGGTCCGGCGGCTGGAGGACCTGCTCGCGGCGGCACAACGGCAGGAGCTGGTGCGGCGCGACATCGGCCTCGGCGACATCGCGCTCGGCCTGGTCAAACTCTCCCGCCCCATGCCGGGCATGGACCCCAAGCTCGATGACGAGGTCACCCGTCAACTGCTCGCGATCTACCTCGACGGACTACAGGCCACCTCGGTTCCTTCGTCCACCCGCGCCCCGCGCCGGATGGACGATGTGGACCGCGAGTTCGGCCTGTGACCCGGTGCGCCGGGTCACAGGCCGCGGCGCGTAGGTCCTAGTCCTCGGGTGGCTCGACCACGGGCCGGTGCACGACCTCGTCGATGACGGTGAGGGTCTGGGTGGAGGTCACCCCGGGCAGGGACTGCAGCCGGGTCAGGATCAGGTCGCGCAACTGGTGCGTGTCGGCCACCCGGACGAGCAGGACGATGTCGGCCGAGCCGACCACGTACCAGCAGTACTCGACCTCGGGGTAGGAGGAGAGGACCTCGCGGTTGGCCCGCCAGTCAGGCTGGCTCCCCGAGATCATGATCAGAGCGGTGACCCCCAGCCCCAGCTTGGCGTGGTCGGGCACAACGGAGTACCCCTGGATCACCCCCTCGTCAGTGAGGCGCTTGATCCGGTTGTAGGCCGTGGCACGGGAGACGTTGGCGGTGGCGGCGACCTCGGTGATACCGGTGCGGGCGTCCTCAGCGAGCGCGCTGATGATCGTCCGGTCGGTGGCGTCCGGGAGTCGGCCGGACCTCCGGTTTTCCACGTGGGCCATCGGCCCCTCCCCACAGTTGCGACAGTGAGTAACTGGTTACCAGCTAAACCGCCTTGTTGTCCTACATATTTCACATTTCGAGACGAGTCACACTCGGTGCTGGTCGCGATCGCCCCGGTGATCAGCGGTCGGGGCGTGCGCGAACGCTGTTGGCGCGGTGTGTCATCCGAGAGCGCTCCGCTAGGTACATATTGGACAATCGAGGATGAAAGTCGGGTATAGCTGTCGATTTGTATTGAACTATGCGCTACATCTGGCAACTTTGTCGAGTCATCCGCGATAATTGTGTCCAGATTCCCAATCAGGGACCGCGACTCGGAGTGACGACGGAGGCGCCCACCATGCACCCCGAAGAGCCGCCGGCCGCGGCCGCCGAACTCCCCGCCCCGGACCCGCTCCCGCCCGACCGCGCACGCGCGTTCTACCGCGACATGCTCGCTGCCCGGCTCCTCGACGAGGAGGCGATCGCGCTGCAGCGCCAGGGAGTCCTGCCCGCCTACGTCCCGGTGCGCGGGCAGGAGGCCGCCCAGGTCGGCAGCGTCGCCGCTCTCGACGTCGAGCGCGACTTCGTGTTCCCGACGTACCGCGAGCTGGCCGCGGCGCTTGCTCTCGGCGTGGACATGGTGGGCTACCTGGCGAGCCACCGGGCGCTGTGGCACGGCGGCCGCTACGACCCCATGGCCTCCCGCTTCGGCGCGGTCAACGCAGTGGTGGGCGGCCCGGTCCCGCACGCGGTCGGCTGGGCCATGGGCGAGCGTCTGGCAGGCCGCACCGGCTGCGCGCTCAGCTTCTTCGGCGACGGGGCCAGCTCCGAGGGCGACGTGCACGAGGCGATGAACCTCGCCGGTGTCATGCGTGCTCCCGTTGTGTTCCTCTGCCAGAACAACCGCTGGGCGCTGTCCGTGCCGAACGAGCGCCAGATCGCCGGCGGGTCCATAGCCGCGCGGGCGGCCGGCTACGGGATGCCGGGTGCCGCGGTCGACGGCAACGACGTCGCGGCGGTCTACCAAGCTACGCGCGAGGCGGTGCGGCGGGCCCGCTCCGGACTGGGGCCCAGCCTGATCGAGGCGCGCACCTACCGGATGGGTCCGCACTCGACGTCGGACGACACCGGCCGGTACCGCGACCCGGCCGAGGAGCGCGCGTGGGAGGAGCACGACCCCATCGCCCGGCTTCGCGACACGATGCGCGCAGCGGGCCACGCCGACGACGAGTTCTTCGCGCGCGCCGAGCGTGCGGCCCGGGCGAGTGCCGAGCGGGCCCGCGACGGGGTGTGCGCGGAGCCGGAACCGCCCGGCGACGATCTGTTCCGGTATGTCTACCGAGAGCCCACCGAGGAACTGGCGCGGCAGTGGCGCGCCTGGCGAGAGGAGGTCGCGCCATGACCGGAGTGACCGTGGAACGGGCCCGCTCCGCGGCGCCGCCGGAAGAGTCCGGCGGCACCGTGGAAATGTCCATGCGGGACGCGCTCAACCGCGCGCTCGACACCGCTCTGCGCGAGGACCCGGCCACCCTGGTGTTCGGCGAGGACGTGGGCCGCCTGGGCGGCGTGTTCCGGGTGACCGACGGCCTGTGGCGCGCGTTCGGCCAGGACCGGGTCTTCGACACCCCCATCAGCGAGGCCGCGATTATCGGGTCGGCTGTCGGGCTGGCCATGAACGGGTTCCGCCCCATCCCGGAACTCCAGTTCGACGGGTTCGGCTACCCGGCTGTCGACCAGATCGTGAACCAGTTGGCGCGGATGCACTACCGCACGCGCGGCGCCGCCCCGATGCCGGTCACGGTGCGGCTGCCCAGCTTCGGTGGCATCCGCGCGCCGGAGCACCACGGCGAGAGCCTTGAGGCGCTGTTCGCGCACGTGCCCGGGCTGAAAGTGGTCGCGCCCTCGAATCCGCACGACGCCTACCACCTGCTGCTGCGGGCGGTGCGCGCCGACGACCCGGTCATCTTCATGGAACCGAAGGCGCGCTACTGGGACCGCGGGCCGGTGGTCCTGGATCCGGCTGGCGAGGGCGAGCGCGCCGACGACCCCATCGGGTCGAGCCGCGTGGTGCGTACCGGCCGGCACGCGACCCTCTTCGCCTGGGGCGCGATGGTGCGGCGCTGCCTTCAGGTCGCCGAGCTGGCCGCCGAGGACGGGGTGGAGCTGGAGGTGGTCGACCTGCGCTGGCTCAGCCCGATCGACGCCGACGGCCTGGCCGCCAGCGTCGGGCGCACCCGGCGCGCGGTCGTGGTGCACGAGGCCCCGCTCACCGCCGGCCTGGGAGCGGAGGTCGCGGCCCTGGTCACCGAACGGGCGTTCCGCGACCTCGCCGCCCCGGTGCAGCGCGTGACCGGATACGACGTCCCCTACCCAGCGGGTCCGCTGGAGCCGCAGTACCTGCCCACGAACGACCGCGTCCTGCTCGCGGTGCAACGGACCCTGGAGTACTAGAGAACATGGCCGAACAGACGTTCACGCTGCCCGACCTCGGAGAGGGGTTGACCGAGGCGACCATCCTGGAGTGGCGGGTCGGGCCCGGGGCCGGCGTCGCGCGCAACCAGCCACTGGTCGAGGTCGAGACCACCAAGTCGGCGGTGGAGATCCCGTCACCGCACGCCGGCGTCATAGCCGAGCTGCACGCCGAGGAGGGCGAGGTTGTCCGGGTCGGCGCGGCCCTGGTGACCTTCGACCTCGAACAGGACTCCGGGATCGTGGGAACGGTCCCGGACGAGGAAGAGCGCTCGGAGCGGCGCGTCCGGTTGCGGCCACCCGCGGACTGAGCGCCCAGCGGTGCGCGCCGAAACTGGTTCGGCTGGGCACTGGTGGGGTACGCGGTATCGCGGGCCGCGCGGTCCGGTGACGCTGTTCCGCGGGCGCCCGACAGTGATCAGTGCCGGTTAAGGGCGTGGCACGGCGCGGTGCCGGGCCCGCCGGCGCCGGTAGCGGCTCGTGACCGCGGACAGGGAGAGTCCAGGGATGCACGCCATACTGCGCGGCGATGTCAGTCTCCATTACGTCGACGACGACCCCGGAGCCGTCCCCGCCCGGCCACCGGTCCTACTGCTGCACGGTTTCGGCTCCAGCTTCGAACTGAACTGGGAGCGCACCGGATGGGCCAGCCGGCTGGCCGCTGAGGGGCTCCGTACGATCGGCCCGGACCTGCGCGGGCACGGCAGGAGCGGACGGCCCCGCCAGGACGACGCCTACCTTCCCGGGGTCTTCGTGGCCGACCTGGTGCTGCTGCTCGACGAGTTCGGTGTCGAACGCGTCGACGTCGTCGGCTACTCGATGGGGTCCCGGCTGGCCTGGGAGTTCGCGCTGATCCGGCCGGAGCGCGTACGGCGCGTCGTCATGGGCGGTTTCGGGCCGCGCGACCCGTTCAGCGGCACCGACCTGTCCGATCCGGGCACCGACGACAGCCCGTTCGGTGCCCTCTTCCGCGCGGTCGCGGGACTCCCCGGCAACGACGCCGCGGCGCTGGCGGCGTGCGCGCGGGGCCAGGCCGCCCGCCCGTTCACCCCGGAACCCGCGCCGCGCCGCACACCGCTGCTGTTCGTCGCCGGAGAGAACGACGAGATGGCCGACGGAGTGGAGCGGCTCGCGCGCGGCTCCGACGCCGGGGTGCTGCGCGTGGCGCGCCGGGACCACCGGACGGCCGTTCCGGCAAGCGTGTTCAAGGACGCGGTTCTGGAGTTCCTCACCAGCGATGAGCCGGCGGCCTGCGGGGCGGCCACGAGCGGGCGCGGGTGACCCCCGACCGGGGGTGCGGTGCCGCACGGGATTGGCGGAGCCAGCGGGCGCTTACAGTGCGCGCAACGACGCCGCGCCGGGGCCGGTGCGGCCAGGCGGGCGAGAAGGAGGGCCCATGACGCGAGCGCCTGAGGTGGACTGGACGCGGTTGCGCGAGGCAGCGCTGGCCGCCGCCCGCACCGCTTATGCCCCGTACTCCCAACTGCGGGTCGGGGCGGCCGGGATCGCCGGTGACGGCCGCACGGTGACCGGATGCAACGTGGAGAACGCCTCATACGGGCTCACCCTGTGCGCCGAATGCGGCGTGGTCTGTGCCCTGCACGCGTCGGGTGGCGGCGCGCTCGTGGCCCTGAGCTGCGTCGATAGCGAAGGGGCGCGGCTTCTGCCGTGCGGCAGGTGCCGCCAGGTGCTCTACGAGCACGGCGGCGCCGGGTTGCTCATCGACACCCCGCGGGGCACGCTTCCCCTGGCCGAGCTGCTGCCCCAGGCATTCGGCCCGGACGACCTGCCACGCTGACCCGGGAGGGGCCATGGACGCCATCGACGTCATCACCACCAAGCGCGACGGTGGCGAGCTCTCGCCCGCCCAGATCGACTGGGTGGTCGACGCCTACACGAGGGGAGGGGCCGGCGGGGTCGCCGACGAGCAGATGGCGGCACTGTGTATGGCGGTCCTGTGGCACGGGATGACACGCGCCGAAGTCAGCCGGTGGACCGAGGCGATGCTGCGTTCCGGTGAGCGGTTGGACTTTTCCGACCTGCCCCGGCCGACCACGGATAAGCACTCCACGGGCGGGGTCGGCGACACCATCACGCTCCCGCTCACCCCCACTGTCGCCGCGTGCGGCGCCGCGGTTCCGCAGCTCTCCGGCCGGGGGCTGGGCCACACCGGGGGCACCCTGGACAAGCTGGAGTCGATCCCCGGCTGGCGGGCCGACCTGCGCCCCGACGAGATGCGCCGGCACCTCACCGAGGTGGGCGGGGTGGTGTGCGCGGCGGGTTCCGGACTGGCCCCGGCCGACCGCAAGCTGTACGCGCTGCGCGACGTCACCGGAACCGTGGAGTCCATACCGCTGATCGCGAGCTCCATCATGTCCAAGAAGCTCGCGGAGGGCACCGGGTCGCTGGTGCTGGACGTGAAGGTGGGCTCGGGCGCGTTCATGAAGGACACTGAAACCGCCCGCGAGTTGGCGCGCACCATGGTCGACATCGGCGCCGACCACGGTGTCCGCACGACCGCGCTGCTCACCGCCATGGACACCCCGCTGGGATACGAGGTCGGCAACGCGCTGGAGGTCGCCGAGGCGGTCCGGGTGCTGTCGGGCGGCGGCCCGGACGACCTCGTCGAGCTGACCGTGGCACTGGCCCGCGAGATGCTGCGTGCCGCCGGGCTGTCCGGGGCCAAGGACCCCGCCGACGCCCTGCGCGACGGCTCCGCCATGGACGCCTGGCGCCGGATGGTGCGGGCGCAGGGCGGTGACCCCGACGCCCCGCTTCCCGCCGCGCGGGAGCACCGGGGCATCCTCGCGTCGGCCACCGGCCGGCTCACGCGCCTGGACGCCTACGCGGTCGGGCTCGCCGCGTGGCGGCTCGGCGCCGGACGAGCCCGCAAGGAGGACCCCGTGTCCCATGGCGCGGGCGTCACCCTGCACGCCCGGCAGGGCGACCAGGTCCGCGCCGGCCGGCCACTGCTCACGCTGCACACCGACGAGCCCGAACGGTTCGAGTCCGCCGCCGAGGCGCTGGAGGGCGGCTACGACATCGACGGCCCCGAGGACGCCCTCCCCCTCCTCATCGAGCGGGTTGGGGCGTAGGGCCCATCAGGACCGCTGGTTCCGGGACTGCCGCACGCCGCGCTTCCAGACATCGGCGATGGAGCGGGTGGCGGCGATGTCCCGTGTGGGGTCACCGTCGACAAGCACCAGGTCGGCCCGCAGTCCGGGGGCGATCCGGCCGCGGTCGGTGAGCCCGAACCGGTCGGCCGGGATGCTCGTGGCGGCGGCGAGCGTCTCCTCGGGTGTGAGCCCGGCCCGGGACAGCAGCGACAGTTCCCGGTGCAGACTCTCGCCGTGCGCCGGAGCGCCGACCGTAGCGTCCGTCCCCGCCAGCAGCGGCACGCCCGCCCGGTGGAGCGTCCGGGCCGCGTGCGCGGCGTTGTCGACCCGGTCCGACCGCACCGCGGCCCCAGAGCCGGCACCGGCGAGCGCCTCGATGTAGACCAGCGTGCTGACGACGAACACGCCCCGCGCGGCCGCCCGGGCGGCCAGCTCCTCGCCCGCGTGGCCGTCCGGGCCGGTGTCGGAGTAGACGTGCGCCAGGCCGTCGACGCCCGCGTCCAAGGCGAGGCCGGCCTCCGCGGCGCTGGACACGTGCGCGATGGCTTGGAGCCCGGCGGCGTGACCGGCCTCGACGAGGGCCGACACCACGTCCGCCTCGAGGGCGGGCAGCCGGGTGTCGTACATCGCCCCGTCGTCGATCACGATCTTCAGCGGGGTCTAGCGAGGAACCCCGGTCCCTTCAGGGCCGGGAGGAATCGCTTGTCTGGGCTGTTCTGGCCCGTGGGTTCCTAAGGGGTCCGCGTTCGCGGGATCTCGTTGGTGAACGGGCGGCCGTTCCGGTAGGAGGACCACGTGTGCGTGCAGGGCGTGCCCGACCGTTGGGCCTGGGCGGGTGGTGGGGGTGGACTCCCCGTGTGGTGACACAGATCAATGTTAATATCACTCCTCGTGAAGATCGTCGTGCAGGTCAAACTTGTTCCGGATGCCGTGCAGGCATCCGCGCTTGAGTCCACCCTGCGCACGGTCAACGAGGCCGCGAACTGGGTCTCCGGGGTGGCCTTCGAGCAGGGTGTGCCGCGTGAGTACGCGTTGCGCAGGCACACCTACGCCGAGCTGAAGTCTCGTGGGTTGGGGGCGCAGGCGGCCCAGCATGTGATCAAGAGGGTTCGTGATGCCTACACCACGCTGCGGGCGAACCTGCGGGCGGGCAACCTCGGTAGGCCGGGGTCGGCGCGGCGTCGCAAGGCGGAGTCCAGGCCGATCGCCTTTCGGGTCGATGCGGCCCAGCCCTATGACGATCGGTGTCTGAGCTGGCAGTACGACGCGCAGACCGTGTCGATCTGGACCACCGCAGGTCGGGTGAAGGGCGTGCGGTTCGCATGCTCGGCGGACGCGCTCAAGATGCTGCAGCAGTACCGTAAGGGCGAGTCCGACCTGATCGAACGCGATGGTGTGTTCTACCTGAGCGCCACCTGCGAGGTCCCCGAAGCCACTGAGTACGAGCCCGAGGGGTTCATCGGCGTGGATCTGGGCATCGCCAACGTCGCTACCACGTCCACCGGCTACCGGGCCGCCGGGCGGGGCCTGAATCGGCACCGTAGGCGCCAACGCGCTCTGCGCCGTAAGCTCCAGGCCAAGGCCACCAAGTCCGCCAAGCGGCGGCTGAAGAATAGGCGGCGTAAGGAAGCGCGCCACGCCGCCAACGTCAACCACATCATCGCCAAACGCATCGTGACCGAGGCGCAACGCACCTCGTCCGGCATCGCCCTGGAAGACCTGAAGGGCATCCGGCAGAGGGCACGGCTCCGCAGGCCCCAACGGGTCACACTGCACACCTGGGCCTTCGCCCAGCTTGGCCAGTTCCTGGCCTACAAGGCACGCCGGGCGGGCGTCCCGCTGGTGTTCGTCGATCCGGCCTATTCCAGCCAGGAATGCGCCCAGTGCCATCACATCGCGAAGAACAACCGCCTCAACCAGGCCCGCTTTGTCTGCCGGTCATGCGGGGTCGTTGCCCACGCCGACCGCAACGCGTCCCGCACCATCGCCCACCGCGGCGAGGCTGCGTGGATCGCGGGGCGTGAGTCACGCGTCCCTGCCACCCCATAACGGGGTGTCTGGACGGAGGAGTCCACCCAGCACCCAGTTGGGCGCTACCTCCAAGCCCGGTCGTTTACGGCCGGGTCAAGTTGACGTAGTCGACCCCCTCGGCCACCCGAGCCTGGACCCACTCCGTGGCCTGGTCGGCGCTGGCTACCGTGTCGAAGTCGCCGACCGCGTCGCCGAGCTGCGCGATCGTCTCCGGGTCGAGCCAGTTCCAGACCTGCGTGGGGTGCCCGTTGAGGGCGGTGGCGACAATGCCGGAGCTACGGAGGTCGGCCACGTCGTCGCGTGCTGCGGCGAGTCGGCGTTGCCGGGCGAGGTTGAGCGGCATGCAGTTCATGTCGAGTTCGGTGGTCACCCCGTAGGACAGCGCCTGTGCGAGGGTTCCGTCGAACACGTGGGTGTGGGCGTCGATCAGGCCCGGCAACACGGTCCGTCCGGTGCCGTCGATCTCGACGTCCACACGCTGGCCGTCGGGCTCGGCGATCCGGTCGTCGTCGATGAGGATGTCAGCGCCGGCGAGGGTTCGTGCACCGTCGAAGACACGGGCGCCGCGGATCAATGTGCGCATGCTGCTCTCCTTGTTCACGTGGAGACGAGATGAGGGGGTGGCGCGTCGGGAACCGCGCCCGATCAGGGGCGGGTCGCGGTCGTCACGAGCCCGGTGCCGGGTTGACGTATCCCGCCGGGCCCCTCGTGCGGCGCGAGCGCGGCACGCACCGCCTCGCGGGCCGCGATCTCGGTGATCAAGGTGCAGGCCGGTGTGGCGGTGCATCTGGCGCGCAAACGCGGCGACGAGGTGCCCGAGGCGCTGCTCGCCATCCAGGAGGCCAGCGGCGAGGCCAACCGCGAGTTGCGCTCGACCCTTGAGGTGCTGCGCGAGCCGGCCCCGGAGGGGCACCCGGCGGCCGGTGACCGCGCGAGCCTGGAGCACCTGGATGCGCTGGTGGCCAGGACGCGCTTGACCGGGCTCTCCGTCTCGGCGACCGTCAACGGCCAACGGCCGAAGATACCGACAGCGGTCGACCGCACCGCCTACCGGATCATTCAGGAGGCGCTGACCAACGTCACCCGGCACGCTGGCGCGGGCGCCTCCGCGACCATCCGTCTGGACTACGGTCGCGATGGGTTCTCGGTGCGTGTCGAGGACGACGGGCGGGCCGCCGCCGAGGAACCGCATGTGCCCGGTACGGGTTTGCTCGGCATGCGTGAACGCGTCATGGCCCTCGGCGGTGACGTCACGGTCGGGCCGCGTCCTGAGGGCGGGTTCCGCGTCCACGCTGAGCTGCCGCTGCGTTCTGCGGAGCAGGGCAGCGTGTCGGCGGAGGCGAGCTCATGATCCGGGTGTTGCTGGCCGACGACCAGCCGTTGATCCGGGCGGGGTTCCGTGCGCTGTTGGACGCCGAGGACGACATCACTGTGGTCACCGAGGCCGCCGATGGCCAGCAGGCGTTGGAGCTGGCGCGCGAGCATGTTCCCGACGTCGCGCTGGTCGACGTGCAGATGCCGGTGCTGGACGGGATCGAGGCGACCCGGCGCATCGCCGCGGAGGGACGTCTGGACGGAATGCGTGTCGTGATCCTGACCAACTACGGGGTGGACGAGTACGTGTACAACGCACTGCGCGCCGGGGCCGCGGGCTTTCTGGTCAAGGACATCGAACCGGCCGAGCTGCTCCAGGGGGTGCGCGTCGCCGCCCGCGGCGACGCGCTGCTGTCCCCGGAGATCACCCGCCGCCTCATCCGGGAGTACGTCTCCGGCCCCGCCCAGCACGCCTACCCGGCCGCGTTGGAGAAGCTGACCACACGAGAACGCGAAGTGGTCGGTCTGGTCGCGCGCGGGCTCTCCAACGACGAGATCGCCGGCCGTATGGTGATCAGCCCGGCCACCGCCAAGACCCATGTCAGCCGCGCCATGGTGAAAGCGGGAGCGCGGGACCGCGCCCATCTGGTGGTGCTGGCCTACGAGACGGGCCTGGTGACGGCCCGAAACACCGGCGAACCGGATACGTGACCGGTGTGCCGAACACGGCCAAGGGCTGACATTCTCCATCCGGAGCCGTGGGGCCTCGCCCGGCACCACCGGGGCGCCACGGGGCTCACCTGAGGCGGTGAGTCCCGCCGCCGTTCGTCAGCCCGCGGGCATCATCGGCGGCTGCGGCTGGGGCTCGGGTATCTGCATGTAGGTGATCACGGAGGCGGCGATGAAGATGATGCCGACGATGATGGTGGCCGTGGCGACCCAGCGGGCCCACGGGTGGGTGAACCGGTTCGCCAGGAGCAGGCTCACGGCCGCGAAGATCACTGCGAGCAGGCCGATCACGCCGTCGCCCAGAACCAGGCCGGCGAACATGCCCTCTTGGCTCTGCCCGACCAGGGTCGGCAGGCTCTCGGTCATCCGGGTGCCGACGATGGCGGTGCTGATCGCGAGGAGACCGGTGATCGCGAAGGTCTCGGCGGTGAAGATCCCGGTCGGCTGCGAGGTGCCCGCGGGCACGACGTCGGCGCCCCACTCCTCCTCGGTCTCGTCCTCGGTCTCGCTGTACGCGCTGTCGGCGTCCTGCGTCGCGTCAGTCTCCTCGGGTGAGGCGGAAGAGTCGTGCGAGGCCGGCTCCTCCAGGACCGGTGCGTCGTCCCGCTCCGGCGCCGCTGTCTGGTTGTCGTTGCTCTTCGGGCTCGTATTCATTGCGGCAAACCTACCTGCCACGTAGTGAAGTCCTAGTCAAGTAGCTGGCTGCTACCCACAGGCTGTCCAGCTACACCGGCGCTCAACTGGGCACTCTTCGGGCAGTCCCCGCTGTAGGCGTCCTCGCGCCCGATATCGCCGGAGCGTCACGGGTAGGGGACCGGGCGGTTCACTTCGTGCGACCAAGGGGGGAAACGATGACGGCGACCGAAGCGCGACCCAGACAGGCGTTGGATCCGGCGGACCTCGATCGGATCGACCGGTACTGGCGGGCGGCGAACTACCTTTCGGTGGGCCAGATCTTCCTGGTCGACAACCCGTTGCTGCGCGAACCGCTGCGGCCGGAGCACATCAAGCCGCGGCTGCTCGGGCACTGGGGGACGGTGCCGGGGCTGAACTTCCTCTACGCGCACCTCTCGCACCAGGCCAATAAGCGTGGCACCGAGATGATGTGGATTGTCGGGCCCGGGCACGGCGGGCCGGCCACGGTGGCCACCGCCTGGCTCGACGGTACCTACACCGACATCTACCCTGATGTCACCCAGGACGCCGAGGGGATGCGCAAGCTGTTCCGCCAGTTCTCGTTCCCGGGCGGCGTCCCGAGCCACAATGCGCCGGAGGTCCCGGGGTCGATCCACGAGGGCGGGGAGCTGGGCTACTCACTGGCGCACGCCCACGGCGCGGCGTTCGACAACCCCGGCCTCGTCGTGGCCACCGTGATCGGCGATGGGGAGGCCGAGACCGGTCCGCTGGCCGCGAGCTGGCAGTCGCACCGGTTCAGCAACCCCGCCCGGGACGGTGCGGTACTCCCGATCCTGCACCTCAACGGGTACAAGATCGCCAACCCGTCGCTGCTGGCGCGCATCCCCGAGCAGGAACTGCTCTCGCTCCTGGAGGGCAACGGCTACCGGCCGCACGTCGTCTCCGCCGACGACCCCGAGACAGCGCACGCGCGGATGGCCGACGCGCTCGGCTCCGCGCTCGACGAGATCGCCGACATCCAGCACAACGCACGGGAAAGCGGACGCGTGTCGGGCGCCCGGTGGCCCATGCTGGTACTGCGCAGCCCGAAGGGCTGGACCGGTCCGCACGAGGTCGGCGGGCTTCCGGTCGAGGGAACCTGGCGCTCCCACCAGATCCCGCTGGCGGCCGTGCGCGACGATCCGGAGCAAATGCGGGCGCTGGAGTCGTGGATGCACTCCTACCGGCCGGGGGAGTTGTTCGACTCCAGTGGTGCGCCGTTGCCGGAGGTCTGCGCCCCGCTCCCGGCGCCCGAGCGCCGGCTCAGCGCCAGCCCGCACGCCAACGGCGGCCTGCTACTGAAGGACCTGCGGCTGCCCGACATCCGGCAGTACGCGGTGCAGGTGCCCGAACCCGGGACGGAGCACCACCAGGCCACCCGGGTCCTCGGCGGGTACATCCGCGACGTCATCCGCGCCAACCCGCGCACCTTCCGCATGATGGGTCCCGACGAGACGACCTCCAATAAGCTCGACACCGCCTTCGAGGCAGGTGGGCGCGCCTGGGCCGCGGAACGTCTGCCCACCGACGAGTACCTCGACCCCGACGGCCGTGTCATGGAGGTGCTCAGCGAACACCTCTGCCAGGGCTGGCTTGAGGGCTACCTGCTCACCGGCAGGCACGGGCTGTTCAACAGTTACGAAGCGTTCGTGCACATCGTGGACTCGATGTT
Source organism: Lipingzhangella halophila (assembly GCF_014203805.1). Lineage (GTDB taxonomy): Bacteria > Actinomycetota > Actinomycetes > Streptosporangiales > Streptosporangiaceae > Lipingzhangella > Lipingzhangella halophila. The sequence goes on from NZ_JACHJT010000001.1 coordinate 1,135,693, forward strand.
CAACCAGCACGCCAAGTGGCTCAAGGTCACCCGGGACCTGCCGTGGCGCCGCCCGATCTCCTCGCTGAACTACCTGCTCAGCTCGCACGTGTGGCAGCAGGACCACAACGGGTTCACCCACCAGGACCCCGGGTTCCTGAACCACGTGCTGAACAAGGTGCCCGAGATCATCCGGATGTACCTGCCGCCGGACACGAACTCGGCCCTGGTCACCACCGACCAGTGCCTGCGCATGCGGGACACGATCAACGTGGTGGTCGCCGGCAAGCACCCCGCGCTCAGCTTCCTCTCGATGGACCGGGCGCAGGCGCACCTGGCGCGCGGAGCGGGCATCTGGGAATGGGCGAGCACGGACGACGGGGCCGAACCCGACGTCGTTCTGGCCTGCGCGGGCGACGCCCCGACCCGGGAGACCCTCGCCGCTGCGGCACTCGTCCGCGAGCACCTGCCCGAACTGCGGGTGCGGGTGGTCAACGTGGTCGACCTGATGCGGCTCACTGCGGCACACCCGCACGGGATGTCCGATCGCCAGTTCGACGCGCTGTTCACCGCGCACAAGCCCGTCATCTTCGCGTTCCACGGCTACCCCTCGCTGATCCACCGGCTCACCTACCGGCGCAACGGCCACGAGAACCTGCACGTGCGCGGGTACAAGGAGGAGGGCACCACCACCACGCCGTTCGACATGCTCATGCTGAACGACCTCGACCGCTTCCACCTGGTCATGGACGTGATCGACCACCTTCCCGGGCTCGGGGTCCGGGCGGCTCACCTGCGCCAGCGGATGCAGGACGAGCGGATGCGCTGCCGTGCCCACACCCGCGTGTACGGCGAGGACCCGCCCGACATCCGCGACTGGACGTGGGGATGAGCGACGCGGCCGTTGGGAGGTGCCGACATGCGGGTGCTGGTGGTCAACACGGGGTCGAGCAGCGTGAAGCTCCGCCTGGTCGACCCGGACGGCGCGCTCGCCGACCGCGCCGATCCGCCGCTCGACAACGGGACCGTTTCCGCGGAGCGGCTGGCCACCGAGGTCGAGCGGTTCAGCGGCGTGGACGCCGTCGGCCACCGCGTCGTGCACGGCGGTAGTGCGTTCCGGCGCCCAACGGCCCTGGACGACGAGGTCGTGGCGCGGCTGCGCGACCTCACTGGGCTGGCGCCGCTGCACCAGCCCAAGGCGGTGTCGGGTATCGCCGCGATGCGGAGCGTGCTGCCCGGCGTGCCCCAGGTGGCCTGCTTCGACTCGATGTTCCACGCGGACCTCCCGCCAGAGGCCGCCACCTACGCCATCCCGCGCGAGTGGCGGGAGAAGTACGCGCCGCGCCGCTACGGTTTCCACGGCATCTCGCACGCCTACGCCGCGCGCCGCGCCGGTGACATGCTCGGCGATGATCCCGGTCGGCTGGTCATCGCGCACCTGGGAGCGGGGGCGTCGCTGGCGGCGGTGCGCGGCGGACGCTCCGTCGACACCACCATGGGCTTCACGCCACTGGAGGGCCTGGTCATGGGCACACGCAGTGGTGACGTCGATCCCGGGCTGGTGCTGTGGTTGCTGCGCGAAGCGGGGCTGGACCCCGATGAGGTCGGAGACGGGCTGGAGTGGCGATCCGGCCTGGCCGGGCTGACCGGGAGCGCGGACATGCGCGACGTCGTGTCCCGGGCGGGCGGGGACGACCCCGACGCCGCCCTGGGGCTCGCCGTCTACCTGCACCGGCTGCGCGCCAAGATCGCCGCCATGGCCGCCGCGCTCGACGGCGTCGACACGCTCGTCTTCACCGGCGGGGTGGGCGAGCACCAGCCCGCTGTGCGGGCGGGCGCCGCGGACGGGCTGGGCTTCCTCGGGATCGGGATCGACCCGGAGGCCAACGACGCGGCGTCTCCCGACACCGAGATCACAGCGTCGGGAGCCCGGGTGCGCAGCCTGGTGGTCGAGGCCCGCGAGGAACTGGAGATCGCCCGCGACGTGCGAGCCCTGCTGCGACCGCACTGAGCCGGGCCCGGCACGCGTGAGCGCCGGGTCCGGGGCGGCCCCGATGGGGCGGCGAATGCACTGCGCCCGGACCCGGCGCGGCGGTACCGCCGCATGCGGGCCTGGAAAGGAGCGGTACCGCAGGGTGAGCCGGAGAGCGCGTCTGGGTAGCGCTCTCCGGCCGTCTTCTCGAGGGTGCCGGCGCCGGCCCTCTCGGGCACCACGCCGGGAATGTCCTCGACGGTCAGGGAAAACACTTTCTGAGCGGCAAACGTAGTGAGCGTGTGTACGCCGCGTCAATGAAATGTAACGGGACCGGACGAACAACCGTGAAAACCCTGATGCGCCGGAAGCGGCGGACAAGCCCCGACCGGAGCGAACGAATGGGCGCTCACCACGGGTGAGCGCCCATTCTCCCCTCGCGGGCACGGACCACCGCCGGCCGTCAGCCCCCGACCCGTTGCTCCTCCTGGCGGGCCTCCTCGGCGCCCAGGGCGATCGGTGCGGCCAGCCACTCGTCGGGCAGGCCGAACGCGCTGGCGAGAGTGACCGCGTGCGGGCGCAGTTCCGCGCACAGCGAGTTCACGGCCTCGGTCACCGCCTTCGCGCGCGGTGCGGTCAGCCGCCCGTGCTCCAGGAACCAGGCGCGGTCCTCCTCCACGACGGAGAGCACGTAGAGGTCGCACAGCCTGTCGAGCACCTCTTTGGTTTCGGGGTCGGCGCACCGGTCGATCGCGGCGACGAAGGCTTCCAGGACGACCCGGTCGACGTGCGCCCGCCCGGCCTTGAGCACGTGGTCCTGGGCGTCGTTGAACGCCTCGAACGCGGCGGTGCCGGAGCCTGTCCTGCGCAGCCGCCGCGCCAACCCTTCGACGACGTGCTTCTCGCGGTCCTCCAGCAGATCGAGCTGCCAGCCGCGGTCCCGGATGTCGGACTCGCCGCGCCGCCGGGTGGCGTCGACCAGCCGTTCGATCAGCGGCCGGGCGGCGGTCCGCTCGATCACGACGCCGAGGAACTGCCCGGCCACGAACCGGGCCATCTCCTTGGGGTCGAGGGCGCCGAAAGAGTCCCGGTAGTGGGTGAGGAGCCCTTTGGCGACGAGCTGCAGCAGCACCGTGTTGTCACCCTCGAACGTGGTGAACACGTCGGTGTCCGCCTTGAGCTGCGGCAGCCGGTTCTGCGCCAGGTAGCCGGCGCCGCCGCACGCCTCCCGGCAGGTCTGGATCGTCTGCGTGGCGTGCCAGGTGCTGACGGCCTTGATGCCCGCGGCGCGGGACTCCAGTTTCCGCTGGTCCTGGTCGCTGAAGGACTCCCGGGACTTGTCGTCCAGTGTCCGCACCAGCTCCTCCTGGGCGAAGTGCAGGGCGTAGCTGCGGGCCAGAGCGGGTAGCAGGCGGCGCTGGTGCGCGCGGTAGTCCAGCAGCGCGACCTCCCCGCCGTCGGGCCGTTCGAACTGGCGGCGGGCGTCCGCGTACCGGATGGCGATGGCCAGTGCCGCCTTCGCCGCGGTTCCGGCGCCGCCCGCGACGCTGATCCGCCCGCGCACGAGCGTGCCGAGCATGGTGAAGAAGCGGCGGTCGGGGTTGTCGATCGGGCTGGTGTAGCTGCCGTCGGGGGCGACATCGCCGTACCGGTTCAGCAGTGCGGTCCTGGGAACCCGCACGTGGTCGAACCAGAGCCGGCCGTTGTCGACACCGTTGAGCCCCGCCTTGAGACCGCAGTCCTCAATGCGCACGCCGGGGAGGGGATGCCCGTCGGCGTCGCGGACCGGCACCAGCAGCGCGTGCACACCGTGGTTCGTATCACCGGTGATGAGCTGGGCGAAGACCACGGCCGCCATACCGTCGCGGGCCGCGTTGCCGATGTAGTCCTTGCGCGCGTCGTCGTCGGGGGTGTGCACGACGAACTCCTCGGTGCGGGGGTCGTAGCGCGCCGTCGTGCGCAGCCGCTGCACGTCCGATCCGTGTCCCGTCTCGGTCATCGCGAAGCAGCCCGGCAGCCGGAGCGAGATGACCCGGGGCAGGTACCGGGCATGGTGTTCCTCGGTGCCCAGTGCCTGGATGGCGCCGCCGAACAGGCCCCACTGCACGCCGACCTTCACCATGAGCGAGAGGTCGCACACCAGCATCTCGAACGCGACGACGGAGGCGCCCACGTCGTCGGAGCCGCCATACGCCGAGGAGAACCCGTACCCGGGAATCTCGGTCGCCGCGATCGCTGCGAGCTGCTCCATGACGCGGTCGCGGTGCTGCTCCACGTCGAGCCCCGCGACCGGGGCGAACAGCTCTCCGCGCAGGTGGTCCCGGGCTTTCTGGCGGACATGGGCCCACGGCCCGTCGAGCAACTCGCGCAACGCGGCCTCGTTCGGCCGGATGCTAGGTTCAGCCATCATTACCCCCTCAAAACGACTGCGACTCACCCCTCTCCTACCACTATCCGGCCGGCGCGCCGGGCAGGTCGCGCCCGAAGCGGGGAGGACCCGGACAAACAGGTCTCCCTACGAGCCCCGTTGGGAACGCTCGGGTGTTAGCGGCACGCAGCGCAGCACGCGAAAGGGAACACATGACGGCTGACGATGACCGGATCGACATCCGGGACACGCGTACCTCCGACGTCGCGGCGATCGTGGACCTCGCGGAGAAGGGCGCCGCGATGACACCGGAAACCTCCCCCGCGGACACTCAGGAACGGCGGCACTCGCACGTGCGGGGCATGGTTGACGACGCCACCGCGGTCTCCCTTGTCGCCACGCGCGACGACCGGGTGTGCGGATACCTCCTCTCGATGGTCCTGCCGGCGCCGCCAGAGCCGTCCGGATCCGGCGGCGCCGGACCGGTCGGCTACGTGACCGACTTCGCCGTGGCCGCCCCCGACGACTGGTGGGCGGCCGGTACCGCCCTGCTCGGCAGGGCCCGGCAACGGCTGCGGGACATGGGGGCCGAGCGCGTGCTCGTCCCCGTTGACGCGCCCGACCCGGCGAAGCGCGCCTTCCTGTGGCGGTCCGGGCTGACCCTGGGGTTCGAACGGTACGAGGCACGCCTGGTGTGACGTGCCTCACCAGGGGCGAAAAGCCCTGCTGTACCGGGCTTTCGGGGAGTTGCCGCAGCGTTCGCCCGCTCTTCGCGGAATCGGAAGTTCCGGCGGGTGCGCTTGCGGGCAGAGTTAGTGAACGGGCCTGCCATGGGAGCGATGATGACGTACCTCACCGAATCGGACGTTCATAACTACGTCAACGGCATCTGTTTCAAGACCGGCCCACCGGGACGCGTCGGAGTCGAGGCCGAATGGCTCGTAACCGACAAGCAGGAGCCGCACCTCCCGGTCCCGGTGCACCAGCTCGCCACACTCATCGACGAAGCCGGACCGCTTCCCAACGGCAGCGCCATCACCTTCGAACCCGGTGGGCAGCTTGAGCTCAGCTCGCCGCCCCTTTCGGGACCCGCCACCGCCTGCTCCGCGCTCGCCGCCGACCTGGCCCACGTGGAGAAGCAACTGAACGAGGCCGGACTCCGCCTCGAAGGCAGTGGCCTCGACCCGCACCGCCGCCCGAGCCGGCAACTCGCCCTGCCCCGCTACGTCGCGATGGAACGCTACTTCGACGGGGGCGGTGGCCCCAGCGGCCGGGCGATGATGTGCAGCACCGCCTCGCTGCAGATCTGCCTCGACATCGGAGCGGACCGCGCTGACTTGCAACGTCGCTGGCAGCTCGTGCACCGGCTCGGACCGGTCCTGCTCGCGGCATTCGCCAACTCGCCCCGGTGGCGGGGCCGGCCGACCGGTTGGCGCTCCACGCGGTGGGCGATCTGGGCCGCCATCGACTCTTCCCGCACCCGCCCCGCCGCGGGCGGCGACCCGATCGCCGCATGGACCGGCTACGCGCTCGCCGCCCGGACCATGGCGGTGCCGCGCGCCGAGGGGCCGTGGCTTGTTGACCCGGGACTGGCGTTCGGGGCGTGGCTGGCCGGCGGACGCACCCCGCGCCCCACGCCCGACGACCTTGAATACCACCTGAGCACCCTGTTTCCGCCCGTTCGGCCGCGCGGGTGGCTGGAGCTGCGGATGGTCGACGCGCTGCCCGACCCGTGGTGGCCGGTGCCCGTTGCCGTGGCGGCCGCCCTCGTGGACGATCCCGCCGCCGCCCGCGTCGCGTCGGCGGCGACCGAGCGGTTGTGCGGCGGCGCCCGGCCCGGCCGGGGAATCTGGCTGGCCGCTGCCCGCGACGCGCTGACCGACCGCGGGATCGCCGCCTGCGCCCGGGCCTGCTTCGCCGCGGCGTGCGAGGCGCTGACCGGCATGGGAGCAGCGAGCCTCGTTCCGGTGGTCGAGGCCTACCGCGAGCGTTATGTGGACCGGGGCCGCTGCCCCGCTGACGACCAACTGGCATCCGGAGGGGAGCAATGAGCGAGCAGCCAACCAGGGAGCCGCGGAACCCGAGCGCGGCCAGTGGCGAGGACGGGCCGCCGCCAGCGACCGCGGACGTCGGGCAGGCGCGCGAGCGCATCGCCGCCGAGCTCGGGCGGGTGCGGGAACGGAGCCTCGGCCTCACGGTCGAAAGCCTGGAGGAGTCCGAGCTCGTCGCCCAGCACTCGCCGCTGATGTCCCCGTTGGTATGGGACCTGGCGCACGTCGGCAACTACGAGGAGCAGTGGCTGGTACGCGCCGCGGCCGGCCAGGACGCCCTGCGCCCCGACATCGACATCCTCTACGACGCGTTCGAGAACCCCCGCTCCGCGCGCGTCGAGCTGCCGTTGCTGACCCCCACGGAGGCCCAGGAGTACAACGCCCGGGTCCGCTCCCGGGTGCTCGACTCGCTGGAGCGGGCACCCCTGGACGAAGGGGGAGCGGGCCTGCTCGACGGCGGGTTCGTCTACCACATGGTCATCCAGCACGAGCACCAGCACGACGAGACGATGCTGGCCACCCACCAGCTCCGGCGCGGCGATCCGGCCCTTCCCGGCGTCGCCGCCCAACCGCCGGCCGGCACATCGCCGCCGGACCCCTCGGAGATCCGCATCGAGGCCGGGCCGTTCACGATGGGTACCACCGCCGACCCCTGGGCCTACGACAACGAGCGGCCCGCCCACACGGTCGACCTGCCCGCCTACTGGATCGACAGCCATGCCGTGACGAACGCGGCGCACATGGACTTCATCGCCGACGGTGGCTACGACGACCCGCGCTGGTGGAGCGAAGAGGGGTGGGAGTGGCGCACCCGCTCGGGCAAGCGCGCGCCAGCGTTCTGGCACCGCGACGGCGAGCGGTGGCTGCGCCGCCGTTTCGGCCGGGTCGAGCCGGTGCCCCCGGAGGAACCGGTGCAGCACGTCTGCTTCCACGAGGCCGAGGCGCACGCCCGCTGGGCCGGCAAGCGGCTGCCCACCGAGGCCGAATGGGAGAAAGCCGCGCGCTACGACCCGCGAACCGGTGTCTCGCACCGGTTCCCCTGGGGAGGCCGGGAACCCGGCCCGGAGCACGCCAACCTCGACCAGCGGCTGCTGAGGCCCGCGCCAGCGGGGGCGTTCCCGTCCGGAGGCGCGCCCACGGGCGTCCGGCAGATGCTCGGCGACGTCTGGGAGTGGACCTCGACCGAGTTCGCCGGCTATCCCGGGTTCCGCGCGTTCCCCTACCCGGAGTACTCGGAGGTCTTCTTCGGCCAGGGTTACCGGGTGCTGCGCGGCGGCTCGTGGGCCACCCACCCCACCGCGGTGCGGTGCACGTTCCGCAACTGGGATCACCCCATACGCCGGCAGATCTTCAGCGGCTTCCGCTGCGCCCGCGACGCGGAGCCCGTCTGATGTGCCGGCACCTGGCCTACCTCGGGCCGCCGGTCACGCTGTACGAGCTGCTGTACGGCCCGCCCCACTCGCTGCACACCCAGTCGTACGCGCCGCGTGAGCAGAGCCACGGCACGGTGAACGCCGACGGGTTCGGTGTGGGGTGGTACCCGTATTCCGAGTCCGAACCCGCCAGCGGGGACACCGGCCGCCCGAACGGTCCCGGCCCGCTGCGCTACCGCCGGGCCATGCCGATCTGGGCCGACGCGTCGTTCGCCGACGCCGCCCGGGCGATCCGCGCGACCTGCGTGGTCGCCGCCGTCCGGGACGCCACACCCGGCTTCGGGATGGACGAGTCCTGTGCCCAACCGTTCCGCGGTGACACCTGGCTCTTCAGCCACAACGGCGCCACCGGGGACGACGCGGCCCTCACCGAACGCCTCGGCCAGCCCCCGCCCGCCGGAGTGCTCGACGCGCGCACCCCGGTCGACTCCGCTCCCTTGTTCGCGCACGCCGTACGGCTGTGGCGGAAAGGCGAGGACCTGGGGGCGGCGCTGGCGTCGGTAACCCGCGAGGCCCGGGCGTGCGCACCGGGCCGCTACAACCTGCTCGCCGCCGACGGTCGCCAGCTCGCCGGTACCGCCGCCGGCGACACCCTCTACACGCGCACCACCCACGACGGCGGCGTGTACCTCGCCTCCGAACCCTTTGACGACAATCCCGCCTGGCGGCGGGTCCCGGACGGATCGCTGGTCGTCGCCGGCCCCAACGGCGCCGCGATCACCGCGGTCGCCTAGTCCGACGAGGAGTCCCATGCTGCGGATCGAACACCACCTCACACCAGATGACCTCGACAAGGCCCTGCGCCGCGACGTGCAGGAAGGGCTCACCGCGCGCCCCAAGACGCTGCCGCCCAAGTGGTTCTACGACGAACGGGGCAGTGCGCTGTTCGAGGAGATCACCCGCCTCCCGGAGTACTACCCCACCCGCGCCGAGCGCGCCATTCTGGACCAGCACGCCCCGAGCATCGGGCGGGCGACCGCCGCCCGCACCCTTGTCGAGCTGGGGTCGGGTTCGGGGGAGAAGACCCGGTTGCTGCTGGACGCACTGCGCTCGGCGGGCACGCTGGAGCGCTTCGTCCCGGTCGACGTCAGCGGGGACTTCCTGCAGGGCGCCGCCGAACGTGTCGCCGCCGAGTACCCCGACCTTGGGGTCAGTGCCGTTGTCGGCGACTTCGAGCGCCACCTGCACCTGCTGCCGGCGCACCCGCGCAGACTCGTGGCGATCCTGGGCTCGACGGTCGGCAACCAGCCGGCGCGCCGGCGCATCGCCTTCTTGGCCGACCTGCGCAGCACGCTGGGGGAGGGCGACGCGCTCCTGCTCGGTGTCGACCTGGTCAAAGACCCCGCCCGGCTCGTCGCCGCCTACGACGACGCGCGCGGGGTGACCGCCGAGTTCAACCGGAACGTCCTGCACGTCATCAACCGCGAGCTTGACGCCGACTTCGCGCCGGAGGCCTTCGAGCACGTTGCCGTCTGGGACGCCGAGGCCGAGTGGATCGAGATGCGGCTGCGCGCGTCGTCGCCGCAGCGGGTGCGCGTCGGCGGGCTCGACCTCACCGTCGACTTCGCCGAGGGGGAGGAGATGCGCACCGAGATCTCGGCGAAGTTCCGCCGCGCGACCGCCGAGGCCGAACTGGACAGCGCCGGGTTCGCGCTCACCCAGTGGCTGACCGATCCCGACGGGGACTTCGCGCTGCTCCTGGCGCACCCGCGGGTGTGACGCACCGGGGCGCGGACCACGATGGTGCGCCAGAGCGGGCCGCGCCCCGGTGCGGATCCCGGGGAGGCGGCCCTCCGCCGCGAGATATGGTGAACCCCGTGATCAAGGTAGGAGTGTTTGGCGCCAAGGGGCGCATGGGGTCAGAAGTTGTCCGGGCGGTCCAAGGGGCCGACGACACCGAACTGGTGGCCGGTGTCGACGAGAACGAGGAGCGCGAGAACGTGCGCGGCGCCGAGGTCGTCGTGGACTTCACGCACCCCGAGGCGGTCATGGGCAACCTCCGGTGGCTCGTCGCCAACGGGATCCACGCTGTCGTCGGCACCACCGGCCTCGACGAGGAGCGGCTCGCCGAGCTGCGCGACGTGCTGGCCGAGAACCCGGGTGTCAAGGTGCTGATCGCGCCGAACTTCGGAATCGGGGCCGTGCTGATGATGCACTTCGCCGCGAAGGCCGCGCCCCATTTCGACTCGGTGGAGATCGTGGAGCTGCACCACCCGAACAAGGCCGACGCCCCCAGCGGGACCGCCAGCCGCACCGCCGAGCTGGTGTCCGCGGCGCGCGAGGGGGCGGAGCCCATGCCCGACGCCACCACCGCGGAGGTTCCCGGGGCGCGCGGGGCCGACGTCTCCGGGGTCCGGGTGCACGCGCTGCGCCTGGCCGGGCTCATCGCGCACCAGGAGGTCATCCTCGGCACACACGGCGAGACCCTGAAGATCCGGCACGACTCGATGAGCCGGGAGTCGTTCATGCCCGGAGTGCTACTGGGTGTCCGGCGCGTCGCCGAACTCCCGGAGCAGCTCACGGTCGGCCTGGAGGCACTGCTCGACCTGGAGTGACCCCACGGCGGGGCCCGGGCTTCGGCGATCCTGAGCATTCGGTTCCTTCGTAGCGGCTTGAAGGAACCGAATGCTCAGGATCGCCGACGAGCGCCCGTATTGGTGACTCTATGTAATTAGCATGTTGTAATTTGTGTCCGTATGCGGATGCTGTACCCCGCACCGCCCGTTCGGGTGCTGTCCGGTCCTCGAGCATGAACTTCATGCGCGTGTAACCGGCGCGAAATGCTCATTATTCGCGCGCGGCCATCATTGCCGGACGGCGCGGCACCAACCGCGCCGGACGACCTACGGAGGCACGATGTTCCTGACTCCGTCCGATACGGAGAAACTGCTACTGAGCGTGGCCGGGATGGTGGCCCGCGACCGGCTCGAACGCGGGATCCGACTGAACCATCCCGAGACCGTCGCCCTGCTGTCCTGCTGGGTGCTCGAACGGGCCCGCGAGGGCGCGACCGTCCAGCGGTTGATGGAGGAGGGCGTCCAGGTCCTGCGCACCGATGAGGTTATGGACGGCGTGCCCGACATGCTGGAGCACGTCCAGGTCGAGGCCACCTTCCCCGACGGCCGCAAGCTGGTAACCCTCACCCACCCCGTTCGGCCGCGGCCCGGGGCCGAGCCGGAGCCCGCCGCCCCGCGCCCCGGCGAGGTGCGGACGAGAGCCGGAACGGTGGAGCTGAACGCCGGGCGCGCGTCGCGCACCGTGGTCGCGTGCAACGAGGGCGACCGCCCGGTGCAGGTCGGATCGCACATCCACCTCGGCGACGTCAACCCGGTACTGCGGTTCTACGAGTCCCTCGCGCCCAGCGAGGACGAGGCCGGAACCGAGCCCGCGGAGGCCCACGTTGACGGTTACCGGCTCGACATCGCGGCCGGCACCTCGGTCCGGTTCCAGCCGGGGGACGAGAAGCGGCTGGACATAGTGGAGCTGGCCGGCGCGCGGAAGGTTGCCGGGCTGCAGGTCAAGGAGGGTTCCGGTGAGTGAGATCGCGCGCGCCGACTACGCGGCGCTGTACGGGCCGACCGTTGGCGACCAGGTCCGCCTGGGCGACACCGACCTGTGGATCGAGGTGGAGCGTGACTACTGCGCGGGCGGCGACGAGGCCGTCTTCGGCGGCGGCAAGTCCATCCGCGAGTCCATGCTGCAGAGCACCGTGCCCCGCAGCGAGGGAGCCCTCGACCTGGTGGTCACGAACGCCGTGGTGCTCGACCACTGGGGGATCGTGCGTGCCGACGTCGGGGTGCGCGACGGCCGCATCACCGCCATCGGCAAGGCCGGCAACCCCGACATCATGGACAACTGCCACCCCGATCTGGTGATCGGGCCGGGCACCGAGGTCCTGTCCGGCGAGGGACGCATCCTCACCGCGGGCGCTGTTGACTGCCACGTCCACATGCTCAACGCCGACATGCTCTACGAGGCCCTGGCCACCGGTGTCACGACGGTCGTCGGCGGCGGGACCGGGCCGGCCGAGGGCACCAAGGCCACCACGGTCACCCCGGGGCCGTGGAACCTCGCCCTCACCCACCGGGCCTACGACGAGATCCCGGTCAACCTGCTACTGCTGGGCAAGGGCAACACGGTCGGGCACGAGGCACTGCGGGAGCAGGCCCTGGCCGGCGCCGGCGGGTACAAGATCCACGAGGACTGGGGCGCCACGCCGGCGGCCATCGACGCCGCCCTCAAGGCCGCCGAGGAGTTCGGCCTGCAGGTCGCGCTGCACTCCGACAGCCTGAACGAGTCCGGTTACGTGCGCACCACCATCGACGCCATCGGCGGCCGGAGCATCCACGCGTTCCACTCCGAGGGCGCCGGCGGCGGCCACGCGCCGGACGTGATCGTGTTCGCGGGCCAGCCCAGCATCATCCCGGGCTCCACGAACCCCACGCTGCCGTTCACCGTCAACACGGTGGCCGAGCACCGGGACATGCTCATGGTCTGCCACCACCTGAACCCCAACGTCGAAGCCGACGTCCAGTTCGCCGACTCGCGCATCCGCGACACCACGATGGCGGCCGAGGACATCCTGCACGACATGGGCGCGATGTCGATCACGTCCTCCGATGCGCAGGCCATGGGCCGCATAGGCGAGGTGATCTGCCGGACCTGGCAGATCGCGCACGTGATGAAGGGGCGCCGCGCTGTGTCGTCCACGCTGCCCGCGGACAACGAGCGGGCCCGCCGCTACGTCGCCAAGTACACCATCTGCCCCGCGGTGGCGAACGGCATCTCGGCCGAGGTCGGCTCGGTCGAGGCGGGCAAGATGGCCGATCTCGCGCTGTGGGACCCGGCGTTCTTCGGGATCCGGCCGGCCGCCGTCGTCAAGGGCGGCGGTGTGGTCTACGCCCCGCAGGGCGACCCCAACGCCTCCATCCCCACCGCCGAGCCCATGCTGATGCGGCCGGGCCTCGCCGCGACCGCGTCGAGCGCGCCGCATCTCGCCGTGAGCTTCGTCGCTCCGGCGGCGTTGCGCGGCGGCGTTGCGCAGACATTGGGGCTGCGCCGCGCCTTGAGGCCGGTGGCCGACACCCGTGGCGTCTCCAAGGAGTCCATGCCGAACAACTCCGCTCTGCCGGACATCGCCGTGGACCCGGAGAGCTTCCGCGTCACGATCGACGGCTACGAGGTCCGCCCCGACGAGGGAGACCCGCCGGTGGCCGAGCTTCCGCTGACCCAGCGGTACTGCCTTTTCTAGAGGGCTCCGTGCGCCGTTCCGGGTGCGCGGCCGGCAGGACGACGCTCCCCGCGCGGGTTCGCGCGAGGGGTCGTACAGGCTGGTCGGCCCGAGGGGCGGCCGGCTGCTGATCCGAAGGAGGCATTCCGTAGTGGACGACCCGGGGAGGGGCATGCTGGACGGAACAGGGGCGCTGGGGCCGCTGCTGCTCGCTGACGCGCGCCTGCCCACCGGAGGGCACGCGCACTCGGGCACCCTGGAGGGCGCACTGGCGGCCGGCATGCGCGCCGAGGAGATCCCCGACTACATCCGGGCCCGGCTGGGCGGCGTGGCCCGGACAGAGGCCGCGGCGGCCGTGCTCGCCGTACGCGCGGCGCTGGGGACACCGGTCGACTTCGCGCCGATCCAGGCCGCGCTGGCCGCCCGCACCCCGAGCCGGGCGCTGCGCGAAGCCTCGGCGTCGCTCGGCCGCGGGCTGGCCCGGCTGGCACGCGGCCTGGCCCCTGAGCACCACGCCGTGGCCGCGCTGGGCACCGCGCCGGCCAGTACGCCCGGGCTGCGGGTGCTGCGCCCGATCGCGCTCGGCGCCCTCGGTTCCGCCCTCGGTATGGGTGCGGACCAGGTGGCGCGCGCCGCGCTCTACGACGACGCGCAGTGCGTCGCCGCCGCCGCGCTCAAGCTCCGGCCCGGCGACCCGATCGCCGCCACCCGGTGGGTGCTCGACGCCGCGCCCGACATCGAGGACTCGGTGCGCGCCGCCGTCGCCGCCACCGGACCCCGGGAGCTGCCCGCCCGCTCCGCGCCGCTGCTCGACCGTTGGGCCGGCGCGCACGCTCACGCTGCTAGGAGGCTTTTTGTTGCCTGAGAACCCGACATCCACGAGGGCGCTGCGTCTCGGCGTGGCCGGGCCGGTTGGGACCGGCAAGAGCTCGCTCATCGCCGCGCTGTGCCGCGAGCTGTCCGGCGAGCTGGCCATGGCCGTCGTCACCAACGACATCTACACCGACGAGGACGCCCGTTTCCTGCGCTCGGCCGGTGTCCTCGACCACGAGCGGATCCACGCGGTGCAGACCGGCGCCTGCCCGCACACCGCGATCCGGGACGACATCACCGCCAACCTCGACGCCGTGGAGGACCTGGAGGAGGAGTTCGCCCCTCTGGACCTGGTGCTGGTGGAGAGCGGCGGGGACAACCTCACCGCGACGTTCAGCCCCGCGCTGGTCGACGCGCAGGTCTTCTGCCTGGACGTCGCCGGCGGCGGGGACGTCGCCCGCAAGGGAGGTCCCGGCATCGCCCGTGCGGACATGCTGGTGGTCAACAAGTCCGACCTCGCCCCGTTCGTCGGGGTGGAGGTCGAACGGATGGTGGCCGACGCGGAGAAGGCCCGGGACGGTCGGCCCGTGCTGGCCCTGTCGCGCTCCGACGCCACTTCCGTGGAGCGGTTGTGCTCCTGGGTGCGCGACATCCTCGCCGACCACCGCGGCGGCCGGCACACCCCGCGCGACCCCGGCCCGATGGCGCCGCACAGCCACAGTGAATCCGAGCGTGGCCGCGGCCACGGCCACGCACCCGGGCACAGCCACTGATGGCGGCGGTAACGGCGGAGCGGCCGGTGCGCGGCGAACCGGTGCCCAGCGTCCCCACCGTGGTCTCGGTGGCGCGCAGCGGGGACCGCACCCGCCCCGTGGCGCTGCGCACCGGAACGTTTCTCGCGCCGTGCGCGATGCGGCGTCCCGGGACCGCCCAACGGGTCGCGCTCACCGGAGTCCGGGCGTCGCTGTGCGCCGGCGACGAGGTGGACCTCCGCGTCGACGTGGGGCCCGGGGCCGAGCTGGAGCTGAGCGACCCGAACGGGACTCTCGCCTACAACGCCCGCGGCGGCCGGGCCGCCTGGTGCGCCCGGGTCACCGTCGCTGAGGGCGGCCGGATGACCTGGTACGAGCCGTCGTTCGTTGTCTCCAGCGGCGCCGACGTGCTGCGCGAGATCGACGTCGTGCTCGCCCCCGGGGCCGAGCTGCTGTGGTGGGAGACGCTGGTGCTGGGCCGGGCGGGCGAGCAGGGCGGTGCCCTGCGTTCGCGTACCCGCGTCGAGCACGAGGGCGCGGAGCTGCTGGTGGAGGATCTCGACCTGCGCGACGTCGGTGAGCGGGAGCTGCCCGGGATCATCGGCCCGGCCCGGGTGCTCGGCCAGGTGGGCCTGTTCGGCCGCGTTCCCGGCCTGCCGGTGGGCGCGGACCGCCTGGACCTCGCCGGCCCGGGAGCGCTGTGGCGCTCCGCCGCCCGGCGCACCTACCGGGCCGACGCGGAGCTGGCTCCCGTCTGGCAAGCATGGGGCGGCCACGGCTAGTAGTGCTTCGTTAAGTGCCCCCATGCCGGGCTCATCGCGTTGGTCGTGCGGATTCGGCTCCTGCACGAGCGCGTGGAGTCTCGCGGCTTTCCCGCCCGACCCACACGGGGCACGGCAATGGGGGCCGCGCCAGGTGAGGGGCACCGAACCACACCGGGCGCCCTTCCCCACCACCCCACACCACCGAAACCCCAGAGAGCTACGAAGAAACCACATCCGCACGACCAACGCCCAGCCCCACGAACCCCAGGCACTTAACGAAGTACTACTAGCCAGGGGAGGGTGCGGAATGGCCCCGTGGCGCGATGGTGGGTCCCCTGGCCTCGCTGCCCGGGAGAAAAGGCGGTACGGCAGGCGGTGCGCTGGGGGTGGCGCTGGAGGATCCCCGGCTGGCCGAGGCGGCCAGGGGCCAGGAGACCGGCGGCCATGCGGGTCGCGAAACATGATAGGGACGCCGCGAGACCTGAGCTCTGTCCGCCGTAACGGAGGAGACCAATATGCCCCCCACGGAGCCCCTCGCTCTGCGCTACCAGCGCTTTCTCCACCAACGCCCCACACTCGTGGCGTGGGTGGCGGGCCTCGTCGCCGGCCTGCTGTTCGGGCTCGGAATGGGCATTTTCAGCTACCTGTACCTGGGTACCGGTGCGCTCGGATCCGTGCGCGTCCCGCTGGCGCTGGTGTTTGGGCTGTTCGGCAGCGTGCCCTTCGGGGCCGCGATGGGGATATTCATCTGGATCGCACAGCGTAACGTCGCCCTTCCTCCTCCGGAGAGCGCCGAGGCCCACCCGGCGTCCCGCGCGCGGCTTCGCGCGTCCAGGCGTCTGCTGCGTAGGGGGGCGGCGGCCGACGACCCCACGACCGCGGGTCTGGTCGTCTGGCAGGCGCGGCAGATGCTGCGCTGGCAACAACGCACCCCACGCTGGCTGTCGTGGGCGGGCAATCCGGTGTGGCAGGCACTGGTCGCTGTCCTCATGCTCCTGATGTGGGGCAGCCAATTCGTGCTCGCGTGGCGCGCCGAGGAGACAGCCGAGGCCCTCTTCTGGGGGTGCTGCGTGCTGCTGGGCGTGTCCATGTTCGTTTCCGCCCCCCTGACCGCCCTCTACCGCAGGCGGGCGCGCCGGGCCCTGGCGGCCAACGTGGAGCTGGCCGCCGAGCCCGCCACGGTCCCACAGGGGACAGTCAGCCCCGGCCCATGCTAGGGCTGACTGACTGTGCCGCAGGATGGCTCAGACCCCGAACAGGGCGCGGAACACCTGGGCGCCCAGGATGCCGCCCACGGCGGGAGCCACCACCGGAACCCACGCGTAACTCCAGTCCGAGCCGCCCTTGCCGGGGATCGGCAGGAGCGCGTGCGCGATGCGCGGGCCCAGGTCACGTGCCGGGTTGATCGCGTACCCGGTCGGGCCGCCGAGCGAGAGGCCGATGGCCAGCACGAGCAGACCGACGAGCAGCGGTGCCAAACCGGTGGCGAACAGCGAGGACAGGTCAACCCCGCCGTCGGCCATCTCTCCCGCGTTGCCGTTGATCCCCAGGATCCCGAAGACCAGCATGAAGGTCCCGATGACCTCGGTGGTGAAGTTGGCCGGGATGTTGCGGACCTCGGGCGCGGTGCTGAAGACGCCGAGCTTGGCGCCGGAGTCCTCCGTGACCTTCCAATGGGGCAGGTAGGCCAGGTACACCAGGACGGCCCCGAAGAAGGCCCCGGCGAGCTGCGCGGCGATGTAGCCCGGAACCTGCGGTAGGGGGTGCTCGCCGATCGAGGCCAGACCGAGGGTCACGGCCGGGTTGATGTGCGCGCCGCTGATCCGGCCGACGGCGTAGACCGCCATCGCGACGCCCAGGCCCCAGCCGAACGTGATGACGATCCAGCCGCCGTTTTGCGCCTTGGACTTGTTGAGCAGCACGCCGGCGACGACACCGCAACCGAGCAGGGTGAGAATTGCCGTTCCGACGAATTCGGCCAGATAGACCATGGTGACCTCCGCGGATGGACCGGGGCGGTGATGCCCGGGGATAAGGGAAGGCGGTCACCGCGCCGGGGACCCAAGCGCGGTGCGGGGGGTGGGGCGGCCGAGCCCCGGGCCGCACCGGCCCCGCGCTCCCACCCGGCGTGACACGGGTGGGAGCGCGCGCGGCGGGATGCGGCGGTGGTGGGTCGGGAATCGGGGGAGTGCGGCGCTGTCAGGCGTTGTCGCGCTCGATCCAGTTGAGCGTCCGTTGCACCGCCTTCTGCCAGTTGTGGTACTCGCGGGAGCGGACCTCCGGGTCCATCGCCGAGGACCATTCCGCCGCCTTGTGCCACTTGGCGCGCAGCGTCTCCATGTCGGGCCAGTAGCCCACCGCGAGGCCGGCGGCGTAGGCGGCGCCGAGGCAGGTTGTCTCGGCGACCATCGGGCGCACGACCTCGATGCCCAGCACGTCGGCGAGGATCTGCATAAGCAGGTTGTCCGCGGTCATCCCGCCGTCGACCTTGAGGCTCGCGAGGTCGACACCGGAGTCCTGGCCCATCGCGTCGACGACCTCGCGGGTCTGCCACGCGGTGGCCTCCAGCACGGCACGGGCGATGTGTCCCTTGGTGACGTAACCGGTGAGCCCGGTCATCACGCCGCGCGCGTCGCTGCGCCAGTGCGGGGCGAACAGCCCGGAGAACGCCGGGACGATGTAGCAGCCGCCGTTGTCCTCGACCGTGCGCGCCAACGTCTCGACCTCGGGCGCGCTGGAGATGAGCCCGAGGTTGTCCCGGATCCACTGCACCAGCGATCCGGTGACCGCGATCGACCCTTCGAGCGCGTAGACCGCGGGCTGGTCACCGATCTTGTAACCGAGCGTGGTGAGCAGCCCGTTCGACGACATCACCGGTGTGGTCCCGGTGTTGAGAACGAGGAACGTCCCGGTGCCGTAGGTGCCCTTGACCTCGCCGGGGTCGAAGCAGGTCTGGCCGACCAGAGCGGCGTGCTGGTCGCCGAGCGCCGAGGCCACGGGCACCCCCGAGAGGAAGCCGGTGGCCTCGCCGTAGACCTCCGCGGAGGAGGCGATCTCGGGCAGCAATCCCGCCGGGATCCCCATCTCCTCCAGGATGGAGGAGTCCCAGTCCAGCGTGTGCAGGTTCATCAGCATGGTGCGGCTGGCGTTGGTCACGTCGGTGACGTGCCGGCCGGTGAGCTTCCAGATGAGCCAGGTGTCCATGGTCCCGAAAAGCAGCTCACCGCGCTCGGCGCGCTCCCGCAGCCCGGGGATCTTGTCCAGCAGCCAGCGCAGCTTGGGGCCGGAGAAGTAGGTGGCCAGCGGCAACCCGCAGCGTTCGCGGAACCTCTCCTGGCCGACGACTCCGGCCAGGTCGTGGATCAGGTCGTCGGTCCGGGTGTCCTGCCACACGATCGCGTTGTGCACCGGCTCGCCGGTCTCGCGGTCCCAGACGACCGTGGTCTCGCGCTGGTTGGTGATCCCGACGGCGGCGAGCTGGTCGCGGGTGATCGACCCCTGGTCCAGGGCCTCCTCGACGACAAGTTGGACGTTGTCCCAGATCTCGGAGGCGTCGTGCTCGACCCAGCCCGGCTGGGGGAAGATCTGCTGGTGTTCCCGTTGGCCGACCGAGACGATCCGGCCGTCGTAGTCGAAGATGATGCACCGGCTGGACGTGGTGCCCTGGTCGATCGCGGCTACGTACTGCGTGGTCATCCGAGTGTCGCCTCCGGCGGAAGAAGATGGAACGGCCCTCTGGGCGGCCCTGGTACTGGTTACATCGGGAATTTCGCATTTTGTACGACAATGTAGTACGCGTTGCGAAAAGTGTGATCCAGCTCTCCCGCTCCTGTCAAGCGGGAAGCGAGTGGCGATCAGGTTCGGAACCCGGTCCCGGTTCGCCCAACACGGGCCCGGGAGCTACCAGGGGTGCGCGCCGAGTTCCCGGGAGATCGAGCGGGCGGCGTCGCGCACGTACGAGACCTGGTCCATGCGCAGTCCCCGGTCATCGCGGAGCCGCTCCACCGCGCCGGAGAGTCCGATAGCGCCCACAGCGGTGCCGCGGCGGTCGCGGATGGGCGCGGCGATGGCGACCTCGCCGTCGACGAGCTCCTCCAGCTCCGCCGCCCACCCGTTGGCGCGCACGCTCTCCAGCTCGGCCATAAGCGCGGTGAAGGACGTGATGGTGTGCGCCGTGTAGCCGGGCAGCTCCGCGGCCTCCACCGCCGTCTCCACCGAGGGTTCCTCGGGGACCGCGAGCGGGTCGAACGCCATCAGCGTCTTGCCCAGCGCCGAGGCGTGCAGTGGCAGCAGCGTTCCGACTTCGAGCGTCTGCCGGCTGTCGTCGGGGCGGAAGACGTGGTGCACCACCAGCACCTGCTCCTCGTGCAGCGTGCCGATACGCACACTCTCTCCGCTGCGCGCGGCCAGGGAGTCGGCCCAGTTCAGCGCGCGGGTCCGAAGCTCGTTGCCGTCGAGGTAGCGGGTGCCCAGCCGCAGCACACCCCCGCCGAGCTGGTACTGGCCGGTCGCGTCGTCCTGCTCCACGAAGCCCACGTGCTGCAGGGTGCGCAGGATCCCGAGCACGGTCCCTTTGGGTAGGTCAAGGGACCGCGAGATCTCCGCGAGACTCAGCCCGCGGGCGCCGCCGGCCATCAGCCGCAGGATTGCGGCGGCGCGTTCGATCGACTGGATCCGGCCAGGCATCTGGGTTCATCACTCCCTAGTACGACAATGTCACATGCGGATTCTACTCGTCATGTGACATGCGCAACGCCGGGAGGGCCAAGGGACCAGCGGGAAAGCACCGGCGGCGTACGGGGAGGGGGCACGCCGCCGGTGCCGCCCAGCGGGACGGTGTCAGCGAGGAGGGCGGACCGCCGCCCGGCGGTTCCTCTCGGACCCCGCCGGAGGGTCCGCGCTGCCGTTCCCGCGGGACATGAGCAGCACGCTACACGGCGGAGAGCGCTACCCACACACGTTGGCGCTGCACAGGCCTGGCCACAGGCGGTCATTACCGGAGAACCGCGGGTCCGCCCTCGCATGCCGCATCCCCGAACCGGTCGAGCCGTGGCCGTGCCAAAGCGGGGCGGCGCGCGGCGGGACGCACCCCGAGCCGCGGGGAGGGGCGGCGCGCCGCCGGAGCGGTTGTGCGCGGTCGCGTCACCTGGGGAAGCGGATCTCCACGCGGCGGTTCTTCTCCCGGCCCTCGGGGTTGTCCTCGCCGTCGATCTCGTTGGGCGCCACCGGATCCGCCGAACCGTGCCCCTCGACTTCATAGGTGATGTCGACGCCGGTGACCAGTTCGTCCAGTTCCCGCTCGACCGCCTCGGCCCGGTCCTGAGACAGCGGCTGGTTGTGGGAGTCCGCGCCCTTGGCGTCGGTGTAGCCGTCGATGTTGACGGTCGTGCCGTCGGCCTCCTCCTCCAGGATGCGCGCGGCGTCCTCCAGCGTCTGGCTGGCGTCGTCGGTCAGCTCGGCCTCGTCGAACTCGAACAGCACATCCGCGGCGAGGGTCACGGTGCGTTCCTCGTCGTTCTCGGCGTCGGTGAGTGAACCATCCTCGCTCTCGGTGGCAACGGTGAGGTCCTCGACGCGTGCGGTCAGGTCCTGCACGGGAGCGTCGATGCCGTTGACGGGCGCGTCGAGGTCATGGATGGGAGCCTCGGCCACGTCACCCGCTTCCACCTCCGCCACGGACTCGTTCGGGGAGCCCTCGCCGTCGGCGGCCGCTGCCGCCGGAACGGCCAGGACGGCCAGGGTGAACGAGGGGATCACCAGCCGCGCGCGGGAACTAGCTGAGCTCGACATCATTGAACGTTCCAGCGGTGGGAATCTGGACGTCCATCGTCTCCACGTCCTCGGGGGGAGCGCCGAAGGTCGCGCTGTACAGGATCGACTCGTCCGTTGCGAAGCGGTCGGTGCCGCCGTAGGTGGAGCAGACGCAGGCGTCGTTGGCGTCCCGCGCGACCAGATGGACCTTGCCGTTCGTGGGGTCGACCAGTTTGACGCCGGAGACGTCCGCGTCCCCACCGGAGCCGAGCCAACCGTGGACGATTTCGCTCTCGTTGTCGCCGATGTTGGTGACCGAGAAGGTCAGTTCCACGGTCTCGGCACCCCGGGCGAGCTCGTGAACGGCGATGTGGAGGTCGGTCTCCAGCGTGTTGACGTCCTGGCTCGCCAGGGTCTCCCGGGGCTCCTCCTCGCCGGGATCGACCTGGCCAGCGTTGACCGGATCGGAAGTGTCATCAGAGCCGCCGTCGTCACCGAAGAAGCCGCACCCGGCCAGTAGGAACGCGCTGGAGGTGAGCACGAGCACCGCGCGTAGTGGGGATGTAGCGGAGTTCATGGTTGGAAAGTGTACGGAGTGCCCACGCCGCCGGCACCCTCCGGAGAGGGAACAACAGTGGCCGGACACGGCCCGAACATGACACGCCCGTGCTGGATCCCACCCTTGGGGCCCGCCCCCCGCGCGGCTCAACCCAGCGCCAGCCCCGCGGTGAGGAGCGCTCCGAACGCCAGTTGTAGCTTTCCCGTCTCGCCCAGGGCGAGGATGAGGTCGTTGCCGGCCTGCCCGCCAATGACGCGGCGGGCGGGCCGCACCGCCAACGGTGCGGCGAGCACCACGATGAGCGCCCACGGGCTCGCGGCGGCGGTGGTCATCGTGCCCGCGAACGCGGCCACCAGGCAGACCAGATACAGGCGCCGCGTCCCGGCCTCACCGATGAGTACGGCCAGGGTGATCTTCCCGGTCGCGGCGTCCGTGTGGATGTCGCGCAGGTTGTTGACCACCAGAACCGCACACGACAGCAGACCGACCGGCACGGACACCACCCAGCCGTGCCACGGCACCGAACCCGCCTGGACGAAGACCGTTCCCACCACCGCGACGACGCCGAAGAACGCGAACACCGACAGCTCGCCGAGCCCCCGGTACCCGTAAGGCCGGCTGCCGCCGGTGTAGTACCAGGCGGCCACGATCGCCGCCGCGCCCACCAGCAGCAGCCACCACGACGAGGTCGCCACCAGGGCCAGCCCGGCGACCGCGGCGACAGCGAATCCCGCCCAGGCCGCGGTGAGCACCTGGCGCGGCAGGGCCAGGCGCGTCGCGGTGAGCCGTGTGGGGCCCACACGCTCCTCGGTGTCGGTCCCCCGGATGCCGTCGCTGTAGTCGTTGGCGTAGTTCACGCCGACCTGCAGCGCCAGTGCGACGACCATCGCGAGGAGTGCCTTCCACCACACCGCCGTGCCAGCACCGACGGCGACGCCGGTGCCGACCGCCACCGGCACAATCGAGTTCGGCAGCGTGCGCGGGCGTGCTCCCGCGCTCCACTGGGTGAGCGTGGCCACGCGTCGGCCCTTTCTCTCCTTCTCGCCGGACCGGCCTTCGGGCCGGAACCGGTGCTCATGCGTGCGCTTTAACGGTAGCGCCGCCTATGCGAGCGTTGGCCGCCGCGCCCGGGTTCCGTTGGCGCGCCGCGCGCGGATGGCGACCGTTCAGGCGTCCTGTTCACTGATCGCGGCGTGGAACCGGATCATGGCAACGCTCTCGCCAACGTCCAGCTCGCGCCGGGCCCCGTCGGGACTCCAGCCGGTGGCCTCGATGAAGGAGCGCAGCGGGTTCGGCGCTTCCAGGGTCCACACGTGCACTGTGCGGAATCCGTCATCGGTGAGGTGGTCGACGGCCGCGTTGAGCAGCCGGCTGCCGTGCCCGAGCCGGATGTGGTCCGGGTCGACGTGCAGCGCGTAGATCTCGGCGTCGGTCGCCGGCCAGCGGTCGGGGTCCCCGGCAGGACCGAGCGCCGCGAAGCCGACCACCGTACGGCGCTCGGTGGACACCAGGATCCGGTGCCACGACGTGGGCGGGCTCTCCAAGGAGCCGCGCCACTCCTCGCGGAACCGCTCGCCCGCCTCGGAGCCGGCCAGCTCCGCCAGCACCGCAGGGGGCAGCACGTCGGCGTACATCGACTGCCACGCCGCGACCTGAATCCCCACAATGGTGTCAATGTCGGAACTCCGGGCGGAACGGACGAACCGCTGGCCGGACGCCGGGTCCGGAGAGGATGCGGAGGCAGCCGGTGGCTCTGACGCTGACGCAGACACGATGTGGTCTCTGTTCTCTCGTCCTGGGTGGCGGGTAACCGCTGTCGCTACGCATCGTCGCAGCCGTGCCGGGCGCGGCCAAACATCGGTCCCCGCCGTACCAGAGCCGTGCCCCTCTGCGTGCGCTGGCAAAAGCCGGCCGAACCGCGGGCGGGACCGTGCCCGGCCGCAGTGCGACCCCCTCGGTGGAAACCCCGGAGATTCCCCGATCCGCGTGCTCTGCGGTTTCCGCACGCGCACGTCCATGGGAACATCGGGTCCGTGAGCATCATCATCCGAGTAATCGTGAACGCGGTGGCCCTGTGGGCTGCGGTGTTCCTGATCGACGGAATCAACGTCACGGCGCAGTCGACGGCGAACCAGATCGTCGTCTATCTGGCCGTCGGGGCCATCTTCGGCCTCGTCAACGCCATCATCAAACCGATCGTGAAGACCGTGGGATGCGCGTTCTACATCCTCACCCTGGGCCTGATCGCCCTGGTGGTGAACGCGCTGCTGCTCCTGCTCACGGCATGGGCGGCGAACCTGCTCGGTCTCGGCTTCACCATCGAAGGCTTCTGGCCGGCCTTCTGGGGCGCGATCGTCATCGCGGTGGTGAGCTGGCTGCTCAGCATGTTCCTGCCGGACGGCGACGAGCGCGATTAGCCGCGCCACACGTTCACGGCCGGCCGCGCTCGGCGCTGCGATGCGCCGCCGGCCGGTGGCCGGCGCGGGCCGGGGGCGGTAACACGCCCAGCGGAGCCCGCAACGGCGATATGTCCGTACAATGCGCTTCGGCCGGCTGGGACTGGCGTGCAGCGCGCCGTTGGCGCGGTACGTTTGCCCTGAGACTCCCAACCTGCCCTGCGTGGAGGGAGTGTCACGCCTCCTCAGGCGGGGGCGATGGACGACCCTGCCCGGTGCTTCGAGGCAAACGCGACGTTCACCCGGGTCCATTGAGAGGAGGAAAGGCAGTACGGGAAGGACTCCCCCGTCGACCGCACGCCGACGGCACTGCCTGTAGAACGCGATGGTAGGCAGCACTTCGCCGAACGCGCCATTCGGCCAGATGTTGACCGCGATGGTCACGCCCATGCAGGAGAACGGGGAGGTCGACTACGACGGCGCCGCCCGGCTCGCCAACTACCTGGTGGACGACCAGCGCAATGACGGGCTCATCATCAGCGGCACCACGGGTGAGTCCCCGACGACGAGCGACGACGAGAAGGACCGGTTGCTCCGCGCCGTCCTGGAAGCCGTGGGCGACCGCGCGATCGTTGTCGCCGGCGTGGGGACCAACGACACCCGCCACAGCATCGAGCTCGCCGAGGCGGCAGAGCGGGCCGGCGCCCACGGCGTGCTGACCGTCACGCCGTACTACAACAAGCCGCCCCAAGAGGGGCTCATCCGGCACTTCCAGGCCATCGCCGACGCCACCGACCTGCCGATGATGCTCTACGACATCCCCGGCCGCACCGGCGTGCCGATCGCCTCGGAGACCCTGGTCCGGTTGGCCGAGCACCCCCGCATCGTCGCCAACAAGGACGCCAAGAACGACATCGGCGCCAGCTCGTGGGTGATGGAACGCACCGACCTCGCCTACTACTGTGGTGAGGACATCCTCAACCTGCCGCTGCTCTCGGTTGGGGCGGTCGGGTTCGTCAGCGTGGTCGGCCACATCGTCGGCGGCGACCTGCACGACATGATCGACGCCTACTCCTCCGGTGACGTCGATCGCGCCCTTGCGATCCACCGGCGCCTCACCCCGGTCTACACGGGGATCTTCCGTACCCAGGGCGTGATCACCACCAAGGCGGTGCTGAACATGTTCGGGCTACCCGGAGGGTCGGTCCGGACCCCGCTGGCTGACGCCTCTTCCGAGCTGCAGGCGCTGCTGCGCGAGGACCTCGCGGCGGCGGGCGTCAAGGGCCCGATCGGGCTCGCCCCGCACCAGGCGGTGCCGGCCAGCGCAGTGGGAGTCGAACGGCTTACGGAAGGATCCGCATGAGTCACCCGCACCCCGAACTCGGTCCGCCGCCCCCGCTCGGTGCCGGCGCGCTGAGGGTGGTGGCCCTGGGCGGTCTCGGTGAGATCGGCCGGAACATGACCGTCTTCGAGTACAACGGCAAGCTGCTGCTGATCGACTGCGGTGTGCTGTTTCCCGAGGAGGAGCAGCCCGGCGTTGACCTGATCCTGCCCGACTTCGACTACATCCGCGACCGGCTCGACGACGTCGAGGCCCTCGTTCTCACGCACGGCCACGAGGACCACATCGGCGCGGTGCCGTTCCTGCTGCGCGAGCGGCCCGACATCCCGCTGGTTGGCTCGCGGCTCACGCTGGCGCTGCTGATCGCCAAGCTGGGGGAGCACCGGATCAAGCCCGAGACGATCCAGGTCGCCGAAGGCGAACGCCGCTCGTTCGGCGCGTTCGACCTGGAGTTCCTCTCGGTCAACCACTCCATTCCCGATGCTCTCGCCATCGCCATGCGCACCCCCGCCGGCACGGTGCTGCACACCGGCGACTTCAAGATGGACCAGCTTCCGCTCGACGGCCGCCTGACAGACCTCGCGGGGTTCGCCCGTGTCGGCGCCGAAGGCGTCGACCTGCTGCTGAGCGACTCCACCAACGCCGAAGAGCCCGGCTTCGTCACCAGTGAGCGCGACCTCTCCGGTGTCATCGACGACGTCTTCAGCCAGGCCGACCAGCGCATCATCGTCGCCTGCTTCGCCTCGCACATCCACCGCGTGCAACAGGTGCTCGACGCCGCCAAGGCGCACGGCCGCAAGGTCGCGTTCGTGGGGCGCTCCATGGTCCGCAACATGAACATCGCGCGCGACCTCGGCTACCTGTTCGTCCCCGCTGACCTGATGGTCGACGTCCGGGACCTCGACGATCTCGACCCCGGTGAGGCCGTCCTGATCTCCACCGGGTCGCAGGGTGAGCCCATGTCGGCGCTGACCCGCATGGCCAATCGCGACCACCAGATCCGTATCGAGGCCGGCGACACCGTCCTGCTCGCTTCCTCGCTCATCCCGGGCAACGAGAACTCGGTGAACCGGGTGATCAACGGCCTCACCCGCTGGGGCGCCAAAGTCGTGCACAAGGGCAACGCGCTGGTGCACGTCTCGGGGCACGCCCCAGCGGGCGAGCTGATGTACGTGCTCAACATGGTCAAGCCGCGCAACGTGCTGCCCGTGCACGGCGAGTGGCGGCACATGCGTGCGCACGCGCAGCTGGCCCGGCGCACCGGAGTGCCCGACGAGCGGGTAGTCATCGCCGAGGACGGCGTCGTTGTCGACCTGTACGAGGGCACGGCGCGGATTGTCGGAGCGGTCGACGCGGGCTACGTCTACGTCGACGGCGCCTCCGTTGGCGATGTCACCGAGTCGGCTCTCAAGGACCGCCGGATCCTCGGCGAGGAGGGCTTCGTCTCCGTGGTCGTCGCGGTGTCCTCCACCTCCGGAAAGATCATCGGGGAGCCCGAGATCCACACCCGGGGCTCCGGTATCGACGCCGAGGCCTACGACCACGTGATCCCCAAGGTCCAGGAGTCGCTGGAACAGGCGGCGGCTGACGGCATCACCGATCCCGCGCAGCTGCGCCAGCTCGTGCGGCGCAGGACCGGCCGGTGGGTGAACGAGACCTACCGGCGCCGTCCCATGATCGTCCCGGTGATCGTCGAGATCTGACTCCGGGGCGCCCCGACACGCCGGAAGACCGGCGCCGTTCTTGGTGGCACCGGTAGTAGGCTGCGCTCCATGGCCACCCGTGCGCCCAAAAACCCCCAGCGTTCCGGTGGCGGAGCGTCCAAGAGCGGCGGTTCGGGCAAGAAGAGTTCGGCGTCCCGCAAGCCGTCGGGATCGTCGTCCGCGACGCGTGCCCGCGGCCCCCAGCAGAAGGCTCCCGCCGAGGGCCCTGTCGCGATGCTGTTCACCGGGATCGCCCAGGCGCTGCTACTGGTCTGGAAGCTCCTCGCCCACACCGTGGGCGGTATCGCGCGCGCTGTAGGGCGCAGCGCGCGCGACCTCGACCCCGATCTCCGGCGCGACGGCCTGGGTTTGGTCATGCTCGCGCTGGGGGTGCTCATCGCCGCGGCCGTGTGGTGGGATACCAGCGGCCCGCTGCCCGAGATCACCCGTACCGTTGTCGTGGGGGCGTTCGGCACGTTCTCGCCGGTGCTGCCGCTGGTCTGTGTGCCGTTCGCCTGGCGGCTTATGCGCACCCCGGGCAACAGCGAGACCGATGTCGGCCGGCTGCTCATCGGGTCCTCGGCGCTGGTGGTCGGGCTGCTCGGGCTGATCCACATCGGCCACGGGGTGCCGTGGCCGGCCGAGGGGCAGGAGGAGATCCAGCGAGCCGGTGGGGTGATCGGGTTCGCCGCCTCGGGGCCGTTGAGCCTGCTCATCACCCCGTGGGTCACCGGGGTGCTGTTGTGCATGCTTGTGGTGTTCGGCCTGCTCGTTGTCACGGCCACACCGGTCTACCGCATCCCGGAGCGCATGCAGCGGCTCTTCGGCGAGCTGATGCGGCGCGACGACGGCCCCAATTCCGGTGTCGACATCCTCGACGGCGGCGACCCCCCGCAGAAGCGCTCCCGCGAGCCGCGGCCGAAGCGGAAGAAGGCCGAGGCGAGCGCCGAGCCGGTCAGCGAGAGCGAGACCGTCGCCGGCAGCTCCGAGCGGCCCTACGACACCCCGGTCGTCGCCGCGACCGAGGAGAAGGTCCGGCCGCCGGCGCCCGCTCCGGAGCCGACCCCGGCGCCCGAGAGCGCGGAGCAGCTCTCGCTTCCCGCGCGTGTCGTCGAAGGCGACTACGAGCTCCCGCCGCCGCAGACGCTCAAGCCCGGCAGTCAACCCAAGGCGCGCACCAAGGCCAACGATGCCGTAGTCGAGGCGCTTACCGGGGTCCTGGACCAGTTCAAAATTGACGCCGAGGTTACCGGTTTCACGCGTGGGCCGACCATCACGCGCTACGAGATCGAGATCGGCCCGGCGGTCAAGGTCGAGAAGGTTACCGCGCTCTCGAAGAACATCTCGCTGGCGGTGAAGAGCACCGACGTCCGGATCCAGTCGCCTATCCCGGGCAAGTCGGCCATCGGTGTGGAGATCCCCAACACCGACAAGGACATCGTCAGCCTCGGCGACGTCATGCGGTCCACCTCGGCCACCTCCGACGACCATCCCCTGGTCGTCGGTCTCGGCAAGGACATCGAGGGCGCCACGGTGGTGGCGAACCTCGCCAAGATGCCGCACGTGCTGGTCGCCGGCGCTACCGGTGCTGGCAAGTCGACCTGCATCAACGGCTTCATCACCTCGATCATGACGCGCGCCACCCCCGACGAGGTGCGCCTCATCCTGGTCGACCCCAAGCGGGTCGAGCTGAACATGTACGAGGGCATCCCGCACCTGATCACGCCGATCATCACCAGCCCCAAGAAGGCCGCCGACGCCATGCAGTGGGTGGTGGGTGAGATGGACCGCCGGTACGACGACCTGGCCGCGTCCGGGTACCGGCACATCGACGACTTCAACGCCGCCGTACGCACGGGGGAGCTCACGGCGCCGCCGGGCAGCGAGCGCGAGTACGAGCCCTACCCCTACATGGTGGTCATCGTGGACGAGCTGGCGGACCTGATGATGGTCGCGCCGCGCGACGTCGAGGACGCCATTGTCCGGATCACCCAGCTCGCCCGGGCGGCGGGCATCCACCTGGTACTGGCCACCCAGCGGCCGAGCGTCGACGTAGTGACCGGCCTGATCAAGGCGAACGTGCCGTCGCGGCTCGCGTTCGCGACATCCAGCCTCTCCGACAGCCGGGTCATTCTGGACCAGCCCGGCGCCGAGAAGCTTGTGGGCAAGGGCGACGCTCTCTTCCTGCCCATGGGAGCGGGAAAGCCCATCCGGCTGCAGAACGCCTGGGTCACCGAGAAGGAGATCCGGGGGATCGTCGACCACTGCAAGAAGCAGGCCGAGCCCAATTTCCGCGAGGACATCGGAACCGCCGAGGCGCGCAAGAAGGAGATCGACGAGGAGATCGGTGACGATCTCGACCTGCTCACGCAGGCCATCGAACTGGTGGTCACCACGCAGTTCGGCTCCACGTCGATGCTGCAGCGCAAGCTGCGTGTCGGGTTCGCCAAGGCGGGACGCCTCATGGACCTCATGGAGAGCCGCAGCGTTGTGGGACCGAGCGAGGGGTCCAAGGCGCGCGACGTCCTTGTCAAGCCGGATGACCTGCCGGGTGTGCTCGCCGAGCTGCGCGGCGAGCAGACGTGACGACCGCGGGCGTGGTATCAGGGTGACCAACCGGGCTCTGCCCCCCGCGAGGTCCGTCTCTCAACCCCCTGGACCGCATCTCTCACCCCTGGACCGCACTGGCCCAGGGGAGATCGGTCAGGCCCGCGGTGGTTGACGCGGCCGTAGCCGGTCACCTCGACACGTCCCGGTCGGTGTGGGGATTACTGCCTGGTTGACCGAGTTTTAACGCGTTGCCCCGGTGTGTCATCGCACAGTCGCGAACTGTGGTCGGCAGAGTGGATTCAGACGTGCTCAGCGGTTCGTTACGGACCGCTTCGAGAGGCGGGACGCGCGCAGCGCCCCGACCCCGATGGCTACGCGGGGTGCGCACCCCGCAAAGGGGGAAACGGGTATGGCAACGATCGGTCAGACCCTGGCCGCCGCCCGAGAACAGTCGGGATACACGCTCGCGGAGATCAGCGACCGCACCCGTATCCGGCGGACCGTTCTCGCAGCGTTGGAACGCGACGACTTCGCGCCCTGCGGCGGGGACTTCTACGCCCGGGGGCATATCCGCGCCGTGTGCCGGGAGCTCGGCATCGATTCGGCGCCGCTGATCGCGAAGTTCAATGAGCGCGACGCCGAAGGGGCACCCCTGCCCACGGAACCCAAGATCGATCCCGGGGCGCAGCGGCCGGAGCCCGAGACGGCGGCCCCCGAGGCCGCCGAGCCGGAGATGGCGGCAGCCGCGGCCGAACCCGAAGAGGCCGCGGCCGCCGTCCAGTACGCCGGGCCCGCGGGTCCTGACCCGGTCCCGGACCAGGGTCCGGGTCAGGACCCGGACCGGGCCGGCGGGCGGGGCGGCTCGCACGCCGCGCCGGAGTCCTCCGAAGCCCGGCGCCGAGCCTGGCCCTTGCTGGTCGCGGCGGCCATCGTCATGGCCGCCGTCATAGCGGGAGTGCAGGCATGGCCCGAGGGCGGTGTCCAGTGGCCCGAAGGCATGCTGCCGGTAACCAAGGACACCAGAGGCCCCGAACCAGGGACGCCCGCACCCGAAGAGCGGCCCGAGCCGGAGTCCGCGGAAGCCGAGGACGCCGCTGGCGATCCCCAGGAGGCACAACGTCCCCAGGAGTCCCGCGACGAGGTGCGGGTGCGGCTGCACGCGCACGACCGGATGTGGATTCGGGTGACCGACGCCGACGGTGGCGACGTCTTCACCGGTGTGCTCACGGACGGCTCGAAGAAGGACTGGAGCCACTCCGATGAGCTGCGGATGCACCTCGGCGACGCCGGAGCCGCCCAGGTCGAACTCAACGGTCAGCGCCTGGGCAAGCCCGGACCGAACGGGGAGGCCGCGAACCTGGTCTTCGACTCCGAGGGCATGCGCAACAGGTGACGGGGAAGTGGCGGGGCGCGCCCGCGCGCCTCGTCCACTCCGCCGGTTCGCGACACACACAGCAGGAGCCGCACCGGGCGCGCGGGCGGTTGCGGCCGGCCGGCCATTCCGCTTGCGCCCGCCGTTGGATAGGGTCAGCGGCGCACGACGCCGCCGGGAATCCGGGCACGGCGGGCGGCGGGAATGTGGCCGCCCTCGCGCTGACACGGCCTTCTGACCGGGCGCGCCGCCACCGCGCCCCATCCAATCGGGGTGAAGGCCGGGGGGAGGTGGTCGCGAGGCATGGCATCCTAGTAGGCGTGGTGCACAGTCACATTCCCGTGAACGCCTAACGTTGGAAGCTATGTCATCGCGCCGTACCGTATCGCTCGTCACCCTGGGGTGCGCGCGTAACGAGGTTGACTCCGAGGAGCGCGCCGGTCGTCTGGCGGCCGGCGGTTGGGAGCTGGTCAACTCAGAGAACGGCGAGAAGGCCGGCGTCGCCGTGAACACCCGCGGGTTCATCGAGCCCGCTAAACGGGAGCCCGTCGATACGCTGCTGAGTGCCGCCGACGAGAGCCTGGTCGCCGAAGTACCAGCGCGAGAACCGGGCCAGCGATGAGCCCGCACGACCCCGCCGCTATGCCGGCCCCGCAACACATTCCGGTGTGGAACATCGCGAACATCCTGACGGTCACCCGGCTCGTCATGGTGCCGCTGTTCGTGGTGTGCATGTTCCTGGAGCACCCCGCCTGGCGGTTCGCCGCCTTCTCGGTGTTCGTGCTCGCCGCGGTGACCGACCGGGTCGACGGTGAGCTCGCCCGGCGCCGCAACCTCGTCACCGACTTCGGCAAGGTGGCCGACCCCATCGCCGACAAGGCCCTCACGGGGGCGGCGCTGGTGGTGCTCTCCATGCTCGGCGAACTGTGGTGGTGGGTCACCATCGCCATCCTGGTCCGCGAGCTGGGGATCACCGCGCTACGGTTCGCTGTCATCCGGCACGGCGTGATCCCGGCCAGCCGCGGGGGCAAGCTCAAGACGGTACTCCAGGTGGTCGCGATCAGCGTCTATCTCTTCCCGTTGCCCGACCCGTTGCAGATCGTCGCGCACGTGGCCATGGCCGCCGCATTGGCCGTCACCCTGTGGACAGGCGGCGACTATGTCGTTCAGGCGGTGCGGCTGCGCGGCTCCCGGGGGAAGGGCGCGGCCCCCTCGTGACCGTCGACGCCGCGTCCGCCGCGCACCGCGCGCTGAAGGCGCGCGCCGGCACCGTCGCCACCGCGGAGTCCCTCACCGGTGGCCTGATCGGTGCGGCGCTCACGGAGGTCGCGGGCGCATCGGCGACGTACCAGGGCGGGGTGATCGCCTACTCCACCGCTCTCAAGGCCGAGCTGCTGGGGGTCCCGCGCGCCCTGCTCGACGAGCACGGGGCGGTCCACCCCGATGTTGCCGCTGCTATGGCACGCGGCGTCCGCGAACGTCTTGTGGCCACATTCGGACTCGCGGTCACTGGCGTGGCCGGGCCGGAACCGCAAGACGGCAAGCGGGTGGGAACCGTGTTCGTGGCGGTCGCCGGGCCTGACGAGGAGATCGGCATCGAGGAGTTCCGCTTCGATGGGCAGCGTGCCCGGGTTCGCCGCCAGACTACTGAGGAGGCGTTGCGCCTACTCGGTAAGGTAGTGGCCAAGAACACGCCGAACTAGCCGATACCCGTCCGTTCGACCGGCCACTTCGAGGGAACAAAACGTCACCAACGATGCGTTATCCCCCCAGCGAACAGCAAGCCGTGAGGTGCGACGATCAGGCTGGGGACAGGTACGGTGTTTCTATGAAGGTCGCTACCGGTAGGAGGGAGCGCGAATGATGGTCCTGCTTCGTCACCTACTTGGTGACGTGCTACGGCAGCTTCGGCAGCGGCAGGGCCGCACCCTCCGCGAGGTGTCGGCCGATGCCCGGGTGTCGCTGGGCTACTTGTCCGAGGTGGAACGCGGTCAGAAGGAGGCGTCTTCGGAGCTGCTCTCCTCGATTTGCACCGCCTTGGGAGTTCAGCTCTCCCAGGTGCTGCGCGATGTCGCCGACCAGTTGGCTCTCGTCGAACTCCAGGAGACCGCACTACTCAGCGAGGGTGCCGAGCAGATCGGCATCGACTCGGTGCCGGACCGCGTTCCCGATGTCGTCGACATGGTGGGTGTCTAGCGCGGTCCCGCTCCACGGGAGGCGCGAGCCCGTGACCATGATGCGCGGGTGGTGGCCCTGGGCCACCACCCGCGCATTCGTGTGTGCCCCCCGGGACCTCAGCTCGCCCACGCCTCGGGGTCCTCGGCGAGGTGCCGGATCGACTCGGGAAGCTTATTGGTCGCGACGTGCTCCAGCGTGACTCGCTCCAGGATGGAGCGTTCGCTGGCACGCAGGGCGATCCAGACCTGCTGAAGGCTGTTGGCGGCCCCCTCGTAGTCGATGTGCTCCGGCCGCTCCCCTCGGACGTTGGCGAGCGGTCCGTCAACGGCGCGGATGACATCGGCCAGGGAAATCTCCGCTGCCGGCCGGGCCAGCCAGTACCCGCCGACCGGCCCCCGCTGGCTGCGCACCAGGCTCGCCCGACGGAGCTGGGTAAGGATGTTCTCCAGGAATTTTCCGGGGATCGCCTGCGCACGCGCGAGCTGTTCGGCCGTGACGGGACCACCGTTGGCGGCAGCGAGCTCAGCGGCGGCGCGAAGCGCGTAATCGACCCGGGCAGAAAGGCGCATGCTGCGATTATGCCGTGAGCCGCGGCGAGCTCGGGTCAACGGGGCGCCGGTGCGGCGGTGCCGGGACTGCGGTGCTTGCCTGCAACACGTCTCCTACCGGGGTTTCCAGACGAGCTCGACGCCGGACCATCTGGCGCGATTCGCCGTGCGCGCATTGGCCACCTGTGGCCTGAGACACCAGGAGCGCGCTCACGTGGTCGGCCTCCAGCCTACCGACAACCCGGCGGGGCCACTGCCCGGCGCACGGCGAGCCGCTCCTGGCAGCAGGCACCGCACCGCCCTGGCTCCACGGCGCCTGATGGGGTCGGCCGGGCACGCGGGATCCGCGTGCGGGCAGTACCGCGGGATTCGTACTCGCCGCGCAGATGTGCTGGGATATCCCGGGTAATCGGGTCCGTTCCAGGCGGCCCGTGACCCAAGGAAACGAACGACCTTGCCGGAGCGCGCCGGCACAGGGCCGATCCAGACCAGGCGAACAGTGAGACGGTGGTGGCACGGCGATGTCTCGACCCACCGGAAACGCCGCGACCGCCGCGGCACCCGAAGGGGCGTGCCGCGCTGGAGTCACCGCTGTCGTGCGGTCGGCTGCCGGGTGCGGCGGGGCCATCGGTGACCGCCGCGCACCCGCTCCTCCCGGCGAAACGGCGGCCCGTCCCCGCCGTCGGAAACCGGAACGGGCAACGGCGGCCCGCGGCACTGTATGCGGCGGTTCCCACCGCGTCCGAGGCGAGCGGGGGAGCGGTCGGGATCCGCGTGCTACGTGGCGCGCCGCCGGGGGCACTGGGCTACCGCCGCACGGAGAGGCTCTCCGCGGCCCCCTGCCCTGGACGGCCCACACTGTCCGGGCGCGGCACTCCCGGCGACCAGGGCCGGCGACAGCGCGGCGCGCGCGGGTCCGCTGCGGTTCGGTCACGCACGCCGCGTTCGCTATAACCGGTATGTAACTGCCTCACGTCACCCCGCACAGGAGCTCCTTTCGTGAAAGGTCCCGACCACACCCCCTTGGCCCCGCTCACCGTCGACGACCCGGCCGAGATCGGCTCGTTCCGCCTGATCGGCCGCCTCGGGTCGGGCGGCATGGGCGTCGTGTACTTCGGCCGCGACGCCGCGGACCACCCGGCGGCGCTCAAGATGGTCCGCGCCGAGTACGCCGCCGACCGCGGGTACCGGGCCCGCTTCGAGCGAGAGGTCAGCCTCGCGCAACGGGTTCAGGGGCGCTGTATCGCCCCGCTGCTCGCCGCGGATACGGCCGCCGAACGCCCGTGGCTGGCGGTGGCCTACGCCGCCGGCCCCACCCTGCGCAGCTATGTCGCGGAACAGGCGCCGCTGCAGGGCAACGACCTGACCGCCTTCGCGGCGGGGCTCGCCGAGGCACTGGCGGCCATCCACCGCGAGGGCATCGTGCACCGCGACCTCAAACCCGACAACGTGATCCTGTCCCCAGAGGGCCCCAAGGTCCTCGACTTCGGTATCGCCCAGGCGCTCGACGACGTGTCCATGACGCACACCGACATGGTCGTCGGCACCCCGGGCTGGATCAGCCCGGAGCGCTACGACGGGCACCGTGCCGGCCCGGCCTCCGACATTTTCTGCTGGGGCCAGCTCGTCGCCTACGCCGCCAGCGGCCGGCCGCCCTACGGCGTCGGCCCCATCGAGGTGCTGCGGTACCGGACCATCAACGAGGAACCCGACAGCGCCGAGGCCGAACTACCCCCCGCACTGCACGACGTGGTGCGGCGTGCGCTGGACCGCTCGCCCGATGACCGCCCCACGGCCGCCGACGCGTTCGCCGCCATCACCGGCCAGGCCGTCGACGCGGCCGACAGCGCGGCGCACATGACGCGCGCCGCGACCCGGCTCATCGACGCCGAGTGGAGCCTCCCCGTCACCGACGAGAGCGCGCGGTTCCCCACCGGGCCGTTGCGTGCCACCACCGCCCGCCGGCCGATCACCTTCGCGGGACGCGCGGTGCACGACCCCACCGAGCTGGCGCGGCTGCTCGCGCAGCACCCCTCACGGGCGGAGAGCTGGCTGCGCGCCGACGGCGCGGCCAAGCTGCGCGATTGGCTCGACGACATCGGCGACATCGCGTTCGACCGGGACTACCTCTCCGGGATCGACAGCAGTGACCGCGCGGCCATCGCCAGCACCGCCTTCATCGCCGCCGAGGCCGCCGACGAACGGCCCACCTACCGGGGGCGCGACGCCAGCATCGAAGGGCTCCGCGAGCTCGCCCAGGGTGGCGCGGACGAGCGCCAGCTCCTCGCCGAGATCGTCGTCAACGAG
Source organism: Lipingzhangella halophila (assembly GCF_014203805.1). Lineage (GTDB taxonomy): Bacteria > Actinomycetota > Actinomycetes > Streptosporangiales > Streptosporangiaceae > Lipingzhangella > Lipingzhangella halophila. Next base: position 1,171,761 of record NZ_JACHJT010000001.1, read on the forward strand.
ATCCCGCTGATCACCGCGGGGCACCGGTGCGGGCACAGCGAATGCGGGGCGCGCTGCGCCAGGTTGGAACGCATCGGCCACCAAGCCCGGCAGGTGACCGACAGCGCGCTGATCACCGCGGGCAAGACCGGGTTCCGCCTCGCTCCCGGCGAACGCGACCGGGCGGTGGCGATCGCCGTCGAGACCATCGACGGCGGTGACGCGGCCAACGCCACTGTCCAGGTGGCCCTGCGGGCGGTGCCGGCGCTGGTGCTCCCGTGGTGGCGCGAACTGCTCCTCGACGCGGCCCGGACACGCCGCGGCGGAAAACGGGAGGACGCGGCGGCGGCGCTGGTGGCCGTCCAGTTGCTCGCCCCGTTGGCGCGTTCCACCGCTGCGGGGGCCTGGCGCAGGCTGCTCTCGCCCCGGACCTGGTTCCGGCCGGGCGCGCCGCGGATCATCGTGCTGTCCTTCCTGTTCTGGACCGTTGCCGCGTTCATGATGGTCAGCGTGTACGCGTTCGCGGCGGAGAGCATCAGCCATCCGCTGGCCCCCGAGGCGACCCCGCAGGCCGCGGCGCTGCCCCACCTGATGACGCTGTGGCCGGTACACCTCGTCCTGGCCCTCGCCCTCGCCGCCGCACCGGAGCGCATGCGGCTGGGCGCGTGCGTGTTCGCGACCTTCCTGGTCACCCTGCTCAACTTCGCGCCGTTCACCCTCGGCACCGAAGGGCCGGTGCTCGTTCCCGCGTTCGTCCGGCAGCCGCTGGTCGACGGCCTCGACGCCATGGGTTCCGGTACCGAGCTTCTTATCTTCGCCACGTTCATTCTCAGTGCCGTGCTGTTCTTCTGGACCTTCCTCAGCCTCGTCGGGCCCCGCCAGGTGTGGCAGCCGAGCACGCCACTGCTGCCCCGGAAGGGCCCGGTGGCGCGAGCGGCGGTTGGCATGCTGCTGATCGCCCTGGTCGTGTGGATGGCGGTGGGGTCACTGATGGTGGTCACCGCAACGTTCGTGCTGGGGACGGATACCCCCTCGGCAGAGGACGCGGCGGAGCTCCGCGACGGGTTCGCGCTGCTGTCGTCGGCCGTGCTGCCGGTGGCGCTCCTCGTCGGAGTCCTCGGCTACGCGGTCTGGGGGCGCACCGGTGCCCACGTGCTCTGGATGGCGGCCCTCGGGCTGCTGCTGGTGCTGGACCGGCTCGAAGGTATGAGCGGGCTGCCCGTCCCCGCGGCGGGGGAGTTCACGAGCGGGATAGTGCTGGACAACCCGAGCCGGACGGGCTGGCTGGTGCTCCTCGTCGTCCTGCCCGGTGTCTACGTCCTCGGCTGCTGGCTCAGCGTTCGGCTGCAGTACCGCAGGCCCCACCGGGCGCCATCGCCGCCGCCGCACGTGGGGTACCCCTACCCGCACACACCCACGGGCTACGCGCATCCCGCCAGTGGCCAGCCGACGCCCCCGCCCGGCTACGCCCATCCCGCCAGCGGCCAACCGACGCCCCCGCCCGGCTACGCCCATCCCGCCAGCGGCCAACCGACGCCCCCGCCCGGCTACGCGCCGCACGCCGCCCCCGGACACCCGCCTCCCGCATACGGGACACCGCCGGGCTACTACGGGCCCGGACACCCAGTCCCGCCCGGAAGCACCCCGCCACCCGGGTACCCGGCAGCGGGCACGCCGCCACCCCACCCCCGCGCGGCACCCCGCGGCCCGCAGAACACGTTCCCCGGGCAGCCCGCGCAGGGGCCGCAGCCACCAACCCGCGTAGGCCCGCCCACCCGCGCGGAGCCGCCCACGCCGCCCACTCGGGCGGAACCGCCCGCGCCACCCACCCCGCCGACCCGGGTGGAGCCACCGGCCGAAGAGAAACCGGACGGACCGACCCGGGTGGAGCGGCCCGAATCATCGGCCCCGGAGCCCTCGACCCGGGCCGATCCCCCGGCGTCCTCCTCCTCGCCCACGAGCGTCGAGCCACCGGCCCCGGAGCCGCCGACCGGGGCGCGGCCCGCCCCACCGCCGGACCCGGAACCGCCGTCCCGGGAGAACCCACCGCCCTGGCCACCCCCGGACCCGGAAGGGCCGCGGAGACGCCCCGACAACGGCAGCCCCTGAACCAACCGCGCCGCGCGGCGAAGGCACCGGGTGGCCGGGTGTGTTGCTTGTCGGCGCGGTGGGTGCATGGTGCGGCGCACAACGGACGCGGCGAGTACAGGGGGTGGGCCAGCTCGCGGTGATCGGTGCGGGTGCCCGATGGTGGCGCGTGTAACGGGGGCGACGAAGGCTGGTGGTGGGGTCCGGTGGGGGTGTCTGCGGTGTGGTTCTCGGTGCGGGGCCGCGCCGAGAGTGTCTGTGGGGCCGGTCTCGGCGCCGAATCTGTCCGCACGGCCGGTTTCGGTGCGGCGTGAGTTCTCGCGTGTCCGCTATGTCCGGATTGTGGGCACTCTGTGCGCCGATCTTGAGCAGCGCTGAGAACGCCCGCGCGGTCACTCCCGATGCGCGGCCGCCGTCGCACGCCTCACCATCGGGCACCCGTACCGCTCGCTCATTGGGGCTGGCCCACCCGCTGCCTTTGGTGCTGCTCTCGTTGGACACGTCACCACCGGGCACCCGTACCGATCACCGCGGGCTGGCCCACCCGGCGCCTTCGCCGCTCTCGTCGGGCGCGTCACCACGCACTCACCGCACCTATGGGCGCCGCCCCGGACTGCGCGGACATGTTCGGCGCCGAGCATGACCCCGCGGTTACCCTCGATGCGCCCGCCGCCGGCACCGGTGCCGGCCTCCTAAGCTGGCCGGCGTGTACCGACCCGCCTCCGGATTCAGGCGCACCGCCGAGGAGCGTCGCGACCCACTACTCTCGTGGAACCGGGACGACCTGCCGTTCTTCGCCGCCGGGGCGTGCCACATCCTGGCGTTCGCGTTCATGGCGACCCACCCGCATTCCGGGTTCCACCCCGTCGGCCTCTGGCCGTACGGGGCGGAGGACCCCGGCCACGTCTACGTCACGGACGGGTCATGGGCGTTCGACCACGACGGGTGGACCCCGCAGTCCACGCTGCTGGCGGCCACACGTGCCGCCGAACCCGGGGCCGGCTTCCGCCCGCGACCGATCCACACGGACCTCGACACGTTCTGTGCCCGCCACCACCACCGGCCCCGACACCGGTTCGCGTTCGACCCGTGGCAGCGGGCCCTGCGCTATATCGCCCGGTTCCCACCTCCCGGGGCACCTGCCGACCACTAGGAACGCAGCCGAAGCCCCTTCGGGGTGGCGTGGAAACCAGCGTTGGTCAGAGCGCCGCCGAGTTCGGTGTCGAAGACCGCCCGCCCATCGGCACGCTCCACGGTGAGCGTGGCCAGACGGCCCGCCCGCAGCATCCCGGCCAGTGCGGTGGCGGCACGTTCCAGCTCCTCCGGCGGAGAGGCGAACGTGAGCGCCGTTCTGCCGCCGCGTTCCAGGTAGAGCACAAGATCCCCGTCATCGATCACCACCAGCGCACCCGCCTTGCGGCCCGGACGCGCCCCGGCCTCCGGGGTCTTGGGCCACGGGAGCGCGGCACCGTAGACGTTGGCGGGATCGGTGGCGGCCAACACCAGGGGCGACCCCCGTTCTCCGGCGCCGCTCGCCTCCGCACCCAGCGCGCGCAGCCGGTCGACCGCACCCGGTAGAGCGAACTGCGCGGCGCCGAGCCCGTCGACGAAGTAGCCGCGCCGCGCCTTCCCGGACTCCTCGAAGGCGCGAAGCACCGGATAGATCGCGGCGAACCCCCCAGGGGAGCGGGACGGCCCGCGGCCACTGCCGGACGCCCGCCCGCGTACCGGAGGTCCCGACTCCTCCCCTGGGGAACGCCCGCCGCCGCGCTGCTCGGTGCCGGGGACCGCGCCTGGCTCCCCGCCCGGCCGCGCCCTCGTCGCTGTGGGGGAGCCGCGGCCGGGCAACGGCGCCTTCGCTCGCTCGTCGCCTCGCTGCTCCGCGACCACGGAGCCGCGCGTCACCACCCCGTAGCGGTCCAGCAGAGCGGCGGTCTGCGCGTGTGCCCGCAGGGTCGGGTCGGACTCGCGCTCGGGCAGCACCCACCAGCGGCCCGCCACTGTTGGCGGCCCCGTCCGGCTCGGCATCACCGGCCGCCGCGAGGAGCGGTGCCGGGTGCCACCAGCGCCGAGCAGCGCCCGCAGCGGGGCAAGCGTGTCGTTGCCGATCCACCCCGCCCACACCAGGTCCCATACCGCGGCCACCAGGTCGGCGTCCGAAACCGCCGCGGCGCCCCGCTGCCGGATCACCCGGTCGGCGATGTCCCGGAAGAACAGGGCGCCGCCCTCGCGGAGCGCGTCGAGCACCGCCTCGTGCACCGCGGAGCGGTCGGCCTCGGAGCGCTCAGGCAGCAGCAGCTCCGCCTCGTCCGCCGGGACCAGGCAGAGCCAGCCGTCGTTGCCCGCCAGAGGACCAGCGCCGGCCCAGAGAACCTCTCCGGTCACGGTCAACTCGTCCAGTTGGGCCGGCGCGTAGCCCGGCACCCGTGCCGGAAGCACCAACGACTCCAGCGCTGACGCCGGAACCGGAGCGCCGCGCAGCGACTCGACCGCCCGGAACACCGCGTCGGGCCCGCGGAGCCCACCGCCGGCCCGCGCGTCGACGTGGGGCGGGCTGACGTGCTGCCAGGCCGGCACGAACCTGGCCAGCCCCCACTGCGGAGCGGGCTCGATCTCGTGCCGCAGCTTGCTGGCCGACCGGCGCCGCAGCCTGCGCAGAATATCGGCGTCGCACCATTCGGTGCCTCCCGGCTTCGGCGCCGCCCCGCTATCGGCGGGCGTGCCGGGCGGCACTGTGTCCACGGGCCGGAACTCGCCCTCGACCACCCGGCCGCGGTCGACCAGCCCGCGCAGCACCGCGACCACCACCGCCCGGTCCACCCCGAACCGGTTCGCCACGTCCTCAGCGGTGAACGGGCCGTGCGTGCGGGCGTAACGCGAGACGAGATCACCCAGCGGGTCGGCGACCGGGGCGGTGAACGCCTCGGCGGCACCCACGAACGCCTCTCCGCCCGGACCGCCGCCGCTGGCGCCATCCCCGGCCGACACGTCCCCCGCCGCCGGCGACAGCCACCCGGGCAGCGCGACACCCAGGCCATCGCGCAACCGGGCCGCGTCCTCGATCGCCGCCCAGCGGTCGTCCCCGGCGATCCGCACCGGGATCGCCCGCCGTTCGGCCTCCAGACGCGTGAGCCACCCCGGATCCACGCCCCGCTGCCGGGCCTCCGCGGTGCTCAGCGGCCCCAGCTCACGCAGCAGGTCGGCGGTCTCCTCCACACCGTCGCCAGTGCCGACCCGGCGCTCTGGCGCGAGCCGCTGCAGCCACGCGTCGAGCTCGGCGACCGCCCCGGGATCGAGAAGCTCCCGCAGGTCGGCCTGGCCCAACAGGTCAGCGAGCAGCGCCGAGTCGAGCGTGAGTGCCTGCGCCTTCAACTCCGCCAGCGGCGCGTCACCCTCGTACAGGAACGCCGCTGTGTAGCCGATGAGCAGCGACTGCGCGAACGGCGAGGCGCGCGGCGTCTCCACCTCGACCACCCGGACCCTGCGGGCCCCGATGTCCGACATCAGCTCGGCCAGCCCCGGAACGTCGAACACATCGCGCAGGCACTCCCGAACCGCCTCCAGCACGATCGGGAACGAACCGTACCGGCCGGCCACCGCGAGGAGCTGCGCCGATCGCTGCCGCTGCTGCCACAAGGGCATCCGGCGGCCGGGGCGCCTGCGCGGCAGCAGCAGCGCCCGCCCCGCGCACTCGCGGAACCGCGCGGCGAACAGCGCCGACCCGCCGATCTCGGAGGTGACCGCCTCCTCGACCTCGTCGGAGGGCAACGTGATCAGGTCCGCCAGCACGCCGGACCGGGAAGCACCCGAGGCGCCCGGGTCCTCCACGTCGGGCAACCGCAGCACGATGCCGTCATCGCCGTGCACCACCTGCGCGTCCAGGCCGTACCGTTCCCGCAGCCGCGCGCCGATGGCCAGCGCCCACGGGGCGTGCACCCGGGCACCCAGCGGCGAGTGCACCACGGCGCGCCAGTCTCCCAGCTCGTCGCGGAACCGCTCGACGACGATCGTGCTGTCGTCCGGGACCACGCCGGTGGCCTCGCGCTGCTCCTCCAGGTAGCCGATCAGGTTCGAAGCGGCCCACGCGTCGAGGCCCGCCGCGCTCGCGCGCTCCCGCGCGGCCCCGTCCTCCGAACCGGTGAGCTGCCGGGTCCACGCCCCGATCGCCCGGCCAAGCTCCATGGGGCGCCCAAGCGCGTCGGCCTTCCAGAACGGCAGGCGGCCCGGGCGGCCGGGGGCCGGCGAGACCAGCACGCGGTCGGCCGTGATCTCGTCGATCCGCCACGAGCTCGCGCCCAGGACGAACACATCGCCCACGCGGGACTCGTACACCATCTCCTCGTCGAGCTCCCCCACGCGGGTGGGCGCCCCGCGGCTGGCACCGCCCGCCAGGTGCACCGCGTAGGTGCCCCGGTCCGGGATCGTCCCGCCGCTGGTCACCGCGACCTGCTGCGCCCCCGGCCGGCCCCGCACCCGCCCGGCCTCCCGGTCCCACACCAGCCGCGGACGCAGCTCGGCGAACTCGTCCGAGGGGTACCGGCCGGAAAGCATGTCCAGCACCCCCGACAGCGCCGAATCGGGCAGTGCCGCGAACGGCGCGGCCCGCCGGGCCAGCGCGCCGATTCCCGGCACCGACCACTCGTCCATGGCCGCCATGGCAACGATCTGCTGTGCCAGCACGTCGAGCGGGTTGCGCGGCATGCGCAGCTCCTCGATCTCACCCGCCCGCATCCGTTCCGCGACGACCGCCGTCGCCAGCAGGTCACCGCGGTACTTCGGGAAGACGACGCCCCGCGAGACCTCGTCGACCTGGTGCCCGGCGCGGCCGACACGCTGCAGCCCATTGGCCACCGACGGCGGCGACTCCACCTGGATGACCAGGTCGACCGCGCCCATGTCGATCCCCAGTTCCAGGCTGGAGGTCGCCACGACACAGGGCAGGCGCCCCTCCTTGAGATCCGCCTCGATCACGGCGCGCTCACTCTTGGAGACCGAACCATGATGCGCCCGCGCCACAACCCGAGCGGCGCCGGCGGACTGCCCCGCCTGCCCCATGAGCTCTGCCGGAACCGCCTCCGGAGCAGCAGTGTTGGTCCGGCTGGTGTCAGGGACCGCGCTCGGCGCCTCACCGGGCCGCGCCGCCTCCGCACTCGGGTCTTCACCCGCGGGCGGCTCCGCTGGCCGTGCGGCTCCCTGCCCGGTACCGAGCTCGTTCAGCCGCGCGCACAACCGTTCGGCCACCCGGCGGGAATTGCAGAACACAATCGACGAACGGTGCGCCATGACCAGCTCGTGAATCCGCTCCTCGACGTGCGGCCAGATCGACGTGCGGCCCTTGGCCGCGGTGTCGTCGGCGCGCGAGGGGGAGACAGCCGCGTCCAGCTCCGTCATGTCCTCCACCGGGACCGCGATGCTCAGGTCCAGGTTCGGCGCGTGCGGCGGGGCCACCACGGTGACCGGGCGCGGGCGGCCCTCGTCGTCGCCCTCGGCGGGCGAGGCACCGCCCAGGAAGTAGGCGACCTCCTCGGCGGGACGCACCGTGGCCGACAGGCCGATGCGCTGTGCCGAGCGGTCAAGGAGCGCGTCCAGGCGCTCCAGGCTGAGGGCCAGGTGCGCGCCCCGCTTCGTGCCGGCCAGCGAGTGCACCTCGTCCACGATCACGGTCTCGACTCCGGCCAGGCTCGAACGCGCCCGCGACGTCAGGACCAGAAACAGCGACTCGGGCGTGGTGATGAGGACGTCGGGCGGTTTCGCGGCCAGCGCGCGGCGCTGGCTGGCCGGAGTGTCTCCGGTGCGCACCCCAACGGTGATGTCGGGAACAGCCGCGCCGCGCTCCCGTGCGGCGCGGCGGATACCCGACAGCGGTGCGCGCAGGTTCTTCTCGATGTCGGTGGCGAGCGCCTTCAACGGGGAGACGTAGAGCAGCCGGCAGCGCCGCCCCCGGTCCTCCGGAGCGGGCCTGCGCGCCAGGTCGTCCAGCCCCCACAGGAACGCCGCCAGCGTCTTTCCCGATCCGGTGGGAGCGACGACCAGGGTGCTCTCCTCCCGGCTGATGGCGTCCCACGCCTCGGTCTGCGCCGGGGTCGCCCCGGCGGGAAACGCCGCACGGAACCAGGCGCGCGTCGCCGGGGAGAAGAGGCGCGGTTCGTCGCGTGCCCCCGTGGGGTCCTGGGCGGAACTCATGCTTCCAGGATGCACCGCGGAAGTGACAGATCCCGAGGACACGCGCCCCACCGGCACCCGGACCGGGGCCGGGGAGAGGTGACAGGGACCCGTTCGGGCGCCGATACTGGTGGGGATGAGACTTTCGTACTTCTGGGACCGCATGTACGAGCAGTTCGGCGAGACCTACGCCGAGAGCTTGGCGCGGGACTACGTGATCGAGACCCTCGGCTCGCGCACGGTGGACCAGGCGCTGGCCGACGGGACCGGCGCCAAGGAGGTGTGGCGCGCGGTCTGCGAGGACTTCGGCCTTCCCGCGGCGGCCCGATGATCCGTTGGGACACGCCGGCGCGCATGGCCCACTATCGAACAGAAGTTCGGGTATCCTGGTGGTGTTCCCGGGATCAGGGAGCGGCGCACGTGTTCCGGCGTCCTTGAGCGCGCCGTGGGCGAGCGCTCGCCGGGCCCGGACGGAGACGGCCGTTCCGCGGTCGTCCACAGGGTGGCGAATGCGGGCCTGATCTGTCGTAGCGACCGCATAGCGTCCCTTCCGAGATGAATAAAAAGACACCAACCCAACAGGGGTTCCCCGTGGCATCTGCTGACCGAGAGAAAGCTCTCGAAACCGCGCTCGCGCAGATCGAGCGCCAGTTCGGCAAGGGCTCCGTCATGCGTCTCGGCGACGACGATCGCCCACCGATCGAATCCATCCCCTCTGGTTCGATCGGGCTCGACGTGGCACTGGGGATCGGCGGGATCCCCCGCGGGCGGGTCGTCGAGATCTTCGGCCCCGAGAGCAGCGGAAAGACCACTGTCGCGCTGCACGCCGTCGCCAGCTCCCAGAAGCAGGGCGGTATCGCCGCCTTCATCGACGCCGAGCACGCGCTCGACCCCGAGTACGCCAAGAAGATCGGGGTGAACACCGACGACCTCCTGCTGTCCCAGCCCGACACCGGCGAGCAGGCGCTGGAGATCGCCGACATGCTGATCCGCTCCGGCGCGGTGTCGATCCTGGTCATCGACTCCGTCGCCGCGCTCGTCCCGCGCGCCGAGATCGAGGGCGAGATGGGCGACAGCCACGTGGGCCTGCAGGCCCGGCTGATGTCGCAGGCACTGCGCAAGATCTCGGGTGCATTGCACCAGACCGGCACCACCGCGGTTTTCATCAACCAGCTGCGGGAGAAAGTCGGCGTGATGTTCGGGTGTATGTCCCCCGACACTGAGGTCGCCCTCGCCGATGGTTCGCGCGAGAAGATCGGGACCATCGTGGACCAGCGGCTGGACGTCGAGGTCCAGTCCTATGATCCAGAACAGGACCGGATCGTTCCGCGGCGCGTCGTCGACTGGTTCGACAACGGCGAGGCCGAGGTCTTCCTGGAGTTCACTGTCGGTACTGCGTCCAGCGACGGCCCGGCGCGGTTCGCGGCGACGCCCAACCACCTGGTTCGGACTCCAGGTGGCTGGCGCGAGGCGGGTGAGCTCGTCCCGGGGGACCGCGTCCTCACCGCTGAAACGCATCACCTCAGCGAACAGCAGCGCCAGGTCGTCTATGGTGCCGTTATGGGCGACGCCGACCTCGCTTCCGCCGTTGATGGGCGTGTTGGGACGCGTCTCCGGATGCGGCATGGAGCCGAGCGCGCCGGGTATCTCGACTGGAAGCTTTCCCTGTTCGGTGACCTCGGTCGCGGTTGTGCGGCAGCTGCCGAGGGAATGGCCCATGCCGAACTCCCTCCGTTGCCCGAGCTGGACGAACTGGGCGAGGTGGTCTGCTTCGGAGACGGCAAGAAGCACCTCACGTGGGAGTTCCTGAAGTCGCTCACCCCGCTCGCCCTGGCTGTCTGGCACATGGACGCCGGCCGCCGCACCCCGCCTGCCGGGCACGACACGGAACCGGCCGCGGGAGAAACCGGACCGAGCAGCCCGATCGAGATCCACGTTGGGACGCTGAGCCCGGGTTCTCGCCAGCGGCTTGCCGAGTACCTGAGCGACACGCATGGCCTTGCGGCCGAACTGGTTGAGCGCGGCAGCACAGAGACGGACGTGGTCCGGCTCGACTCTGAGGCGTCTGCCGAGTTCCAGGAGTTCGTCGCCCCTTACGTTCATGAGTCGATGAGCCACACGCTCGACCCCGGGTTCCGGGATCAGTGTGCTGTGCGACCGGAGTTCACCGACCCCGTGGAGCGCCTGGTCGCTTCTCCGATCCTGGACGTCCACACCAAACCCGAGACCCGGGGAATGCACCGCTTCGACATTGAGGTCGAGGGAAACCATAATTACTTCGTCGACGGTGTCATGGTGCACAACAGTCCTGAAACCACCACTGGTGGTCGGGCGCTCAAATTCTATGCTTCGGTCCGATTGGACGTGCGTAGAATTGAAACGCTGAAAGATGGAACTGATGCCGTTGGAAACCGCACACGCGTCAAGGTCGTGAAGAACAAGACGGCACCTCCGTTCAAACAAGCCGAGTTCGACATCCTCTACGGCGTCGGTATCTCCCGCGAGGGCGGGCTGATCGACCTCGGCGTGGAACACGGGGTCGTGCGCAAGTCCGGCGCCTGGTACACCTACGAGGGCACCCAGCTCGGCCAGGGCAAGGAGAACTCCCGTAACTTCCTGCGGGACAACGCCGACATGGCCAACGAGATCGAGAAGAAGATCAAGGAGAAGCTGGGCGTTCCCACCGGAGGGGACGACGCCGCCGAGTCCTCCGCCTCCGCCTCCGCCAGTACGGACACCGCGGCCGCGGAGAACGGCGCGGCCGGAGCCACCGGCACCACCAGCGCGACCGGGGGCACTGCCGGAGGGACCGGTAAGCGGGCCTCCAAGAGCAAGGCGGCCCCGCCGGCGGAAGCCTGACCCATGTCGCATCCGCCGAACCACCATGACGACCGCCCTCGGACAGCTCCGGCCGGTGCGGACGCGGCCGGGAACGACGATCCCGAGTCCGCGGCGCGTGCCATCTGCCTCAGAATGCTGACTACGGAGCCGCGGACCCGGGCGCAGCTCGCGAGCGCGCTGGAGCGGCGTGGTGTCGAGGACGACGTCGCCCAGTCCGTACTGGGGCAGTTGAGCGAGGCGGGTCTGATCGACGACGCCGCCTTCGCCGGCGCGTGGGTCGACTCCCGGCACGCCGGGCAGGGCCTCGGCCGCGAGCGGCTGGCGGTCGAACTGCGCAAGCGCGGGGTCGACAACGGCATCGTCGACGAGGCCGTTGGCGAGCTCGACCCCGAGCAGGAGGAGGCCACGGCCCGGGGGCTGGTGCGGCGCAAGCTTGGCTCCACTCGCGGTAAGCCCGCCGACACCCGGGCCCGCCGTGTCATGGGCATGTTGGCGCGCAAGGGGTACCCGGCCGGGCTGGCCTACCGGTTGGTCCGCGAGGAGCTCGAATCCGAAGGCAGCAGCGTCGAGCTCCCCGACCCGGACCTTGACTGAAGGCCCGTTCGCGGACGTCAGGTCCGGTCGTTGTCCGCGGCCCCGGAGCCGGACGCACCGGTCACGGCCGGCGTGCGTTCGCCGCGCGACCGGCGTGCGCCGTAGCCGACCGCGGCGATGGTGACCAGGAGCAACAGGACCACGGTGGCGGGCAGCCCTTCGAAGGGGCCGGCGAAACCCGCGCCGCCGGCGTAGGGGCTCGGGTCGTCGATCATGAACAGGATCAGACCGGGATACTCCTTGGCGGTCTCCTCGGTGGCCACCGTCGGCAGGAAGACCGGCAGGATCAGCGCCGCGGCGTGGAAGCCGACCGCCGGCCACAGGCTGTTGGACCGCAGGGTCCACAGCGCGGCGAACACCGCCCACAGGACGATGTTCAGCGCCAGCACCCAGTGCGGCTCGTGGCTGCGCCCTTCGCCGGTGAGCAGCGTGCCGATGAAGTAGAAGTGCATGAGGGCGAAGAAGAAGGAGGAGACCAGTATCCCGGCGGGCACGCCCCACCGGGCGCCGACGGCCTGCAGCAGCCAGCCGCGGTACATCTGCTCCTCGATCCCGATCATCAGGATGCGTTGCACCAGCATGAACACGCCTATGAGGGCCACCATGGCGACCTCGCCGCCGGAGGTCGCGTGGAACCCGGCGAACCGCAGCGTTCCCGCGGCCAGTGCCACAGCGATCCAGCCGGCGACGAACACCGCCGCCACACCGAAGCCGGAGCACAACCCGGTCAGGGCTGAGCGGTTGAAGCGCAGACCGGTCGAGGCGAACGCGGCACGCCCTTCGTAGTAGCGCAGCCACAGCACGACGGGAACGTAGGGCAGCAGCAGCATAACGATGGTGACGAGGAGGCCGAGCGCCGTTTCGAGGACGGTGCCTCCGCCCTCGGCCGCCCACCGCGCCAGCGACTCCAAGGGGACGCCGATGAGGATGACTGTGTAGAACACCTGGCACAGCACAATCACCAGCAGCGGGTGCGTGGCGCGCCGTCCGGGGGTCCCGGCGGCGAGAAAGCGGTTGTCCGGGGAAGTCGTGTTGGTCATGCCGGCCGACGCTAGATTCGGCGGCCCTGCCGCCGCATCGCCCCAGAGGAACAACGGGGTCACGGCCGAGTGCGTTGCCGGGGCAACCTCCCGCGGCCCCCCTGACCGTGACCGCGGTCATGGGTGGCCGATGTGACCACGGCATGACGCGCGGCAGCGGCGTGCCCACAACGGTGGTGTTAGCGTCGCGGCATGGACTCCCGGGACGACGGCGCGGAGCTGGACCGCCTGCTCACCTTCGACGGCCGCACCGCTCCGGCACTGCTGAACCAGGTGTTCTGGGGGGTCCTCGTTGTCTACGGCGTGGTTGTTGTCGTCAACGCGGTGCGCATGGAGTATTCCGCGCTGAGCGGGGTCGGTCTCGGGGTAGGGCCGATCGTCCTGTTCCAGCTCGGTGCCATGGCCGCCGCCGCGGTGCTGTGGCCGACCCTGCCGTGGCACCGGGGGGCTCCGCGGGGGGCGCGCCTGCGCAGTGTGCTCTTCTTCGCCGCCACCCTGGTGCTGCTGGCATTCGGCAACGCGATAATGTCGACGTTCATTATCGCCACCGCGGTGTGTCACGCCGTGATCGTCTTCGGGGGCAGGGCCGCGGCAGGTTACGCGGCGGCGACCGGTCTCACCGCGTTCACCCTGCACCTGGCGCCCCCGGAACCGGATCCGGGACGGGCCGTGCTGGAGGCGGGGGGAATCCTGCTGGTCTGCGCGGTCATGGTGGTGCTGTTCAGGTCTCTGGACCGGGCACGCCGCAAGGCCGAGGAGACCCGCGGGTTGCTGGCGGAGCTGCGTACCGCGCACGATGAGCTGCGACGCTACTCCGATCGGGTGCGCGACCTGACGGTGGCCGAGGAGCGGGCCCGTATGGCGCGGGATATGCACGACAGTGTCGGCCACTACCTCACGGTGATCAATATGGACCTGACCAATGCCGAGCGGTTCCGTGTCGCACGGCCCGACGACGCGTGGCAGGAGGTCCACCACGCGCGGCAGTTGGCCCAGGAGGCGCTGGCCGACACGCGCCGGTGGGTGCGCGCGATGCGGCCGCTGCGGCTGCAGGGGTGCACCGGCGTCGAGGCCCTGCGGGTCCTGGCGGGCTCTTTCGACGGAACAGGCATCGAGGTGCGGCTGCGCGTGCTGGGCGAAGTCCCCGAGTTGGACGAGGTCACCGAGTTGCTCTGCTACCGGGTGGTGCAGGAGGGGTGCACGAACGCGCTGCGGCACTCCGGAGCCACCCTGGTTGACGCCGAATTGTCCGGTGCGGAGGCGGCGGTGGTGCTGACGGTGCGCGACAACGGTGTGGGGGCCGACGCGGCGGCGGTGGACGACGGTTTCGGGTTGCGCGGGCTCCGCGAACGGGTGGAGGCGGCCGGGGGCGAGTTCGCCGTGCGTTCCCCCACGGCGGGAGGGTTCGAGATCAGCGCGACGGTTCCCAGGCCGCCCGACCCTGTGGGTCAGGCGGAGGCCGTCCGGACAGAGGCGGAACGGTGAACGACGCCGCCGCGGTGCGTGTCCTGATTGTCGACGACCAGATCCTGATGCGTAGCGGGCTGCGCAAGCTGCTGGAGATCGAGGAAGGGCTGGTGGTTGCCGGGGAGGCCGCCAGTGGCGCCGCGGCCCTGGAGTTCGTCTCCGCCGATGCGGTCGACGTGGTGCTCGTCGACGCGCGGATGCCCCGGATGGACGGCCCCGAGCTGGTGGAGCGGCTGGCCGCGGAGCACCCGGGGGTTGGTGCGCTCATCCTGACGACCTTCGACGACGACGAGTACATCTTCGGTGGGCTGCGCGCCGGCGCGCGGGGCTACTTGTTGAAGGACACCCCGCCGGAGGAACTCGTCGCCGCCATCCGGCGGGTGGCCCGGGGCGAGACCGTGCTCGGTCCCCAGGCGGCCGACCGTGTCGTGGCCGCGCTGCGCGGGGGATCCGCCGCGCGGCCGGCGGAAGACCACGCGGGCCAGGCGCCATCCGGCCCGCTGTCCGAACGCGAGCGGGAGGTGGCCCAGCTTGTGGGGTCGGGGGCCCCTAACCGGGACATCGCGCGTCGCCTGTTCATCACCGAGGGGACGGTGAAGAACCACATCTCCAGCATCCTGCGCAAGCTCGACCTGCGCGACCGCACCCAGCTCGCCGTATGGGTCGGCCGCGGACCGTAGGCGGCGCGGTCCCGGACGCGGCCCTGCGGTTTCGGGGCGTGCCGGGTCAGGCGCTCTCCACCGTGGATTTCGCCGTTTCGTTCGCGCTTGGCTCCTTGGGGGCCTCGGGTGGCGCGTCGGTGCTGGCCGCTTCCCCCGCGGCCGCGGACTCCTCCTCGGGAGGAGCCGCCGGCTCCGGGCGTTCGGTCACCAGCTCGATTTCCGGAACGCCGGGTGGGGTGAAGCCGAAGACCTCCCCGTAGAAGGCGAGTTCGGCTTCGAGTGCGCGCTGCCGCGACTCGGCCGCGCGGAAGCCGTGGCCTTCGCCTTCGAATTCGAGGTAGGCGTGCCGGATGCCGTTCTCCCCGAGGACCTTGATGAACTCGGTGGCCTGCGCGGGCGGCACCACGTTGTCCCGCGAGCCCTGCAGGATGAGTACCGGCGACCGGACGTCGGCCGCCCGGTTGATCGGGGAGCGTTCGCGGTAGGTTTCGGCGTACCCGGGAAGCGGCCCCACCAGGGAGTCGAGGAAGCGCGACTCGAAGTCGTGCGTCTCGGCGGCCAGCTGCAGCAGGTCGGTGACACCGTAGGCGGACACCCCGCAGGCGAACGTGTCGCCGGTGAGGGCCAGCAGCGTGGTGAACCCGCCCGCGCTGGAGCCGCGTACCGCGAGCCGCTCGGGGTCGGCGACTCCCTGTTCGACCAGGGCCCGCGCCGCCGATGCGACGTCCTCGACGTCGAGGACTCCCCACTGGCCGTGCAGCCGTTCGCGGTATGTGCGGCCGTAGCCGGTGGACCCGCCGTAGTTCACCACGAGGACGCCGATGCCGCGGCTGGTGAAGTACGCCTTGGCGAGGTCGAGCTGCGAGGTGGCGTGCGCGATGGGCCCGCCGTGCACCCACACGACGTAGGGCGCGGGGCCCTCGCCGGTCGCATCGTGGTTCGTGGGCGGGTACACGCTGGCGTGGATGGCCCCGCCGTACCGCCCGTCGAGTGTCTCGTGGCGGGGGCTCGGCAGTAGCCCGGGGTCGGGAAGTTCGTCGAGGGAGCGGCGCAGCGTCTCGATCTGGCCGGTGTCCGGGGCGAGGCGGACCAGGCTCTGCGGGGTGGTGGCGGACGAGGCCAGCCCCACGACGCTGACGCCGTCGGTCGCGAGGACCTGCCAGGAGGACAGCGGGGTGTCGACCGGTTCCAGCTCGGCGGTCTTCGGGTCGTAGATCGAGATGCCCAGGTCGGCGTTGCCGTGCAGGGCGATGACGCGGCCGTCGTCGAGCTGGCAGTAGGGCCGCGCGCCCAGCTCGCCGGCGCCGCCGGTGAACTCTTCCTCGGCGGGGTACAGGGCGATCGCCTGTCCGGTGAGCCCGACCTCGTAGAGGTTCCACCAGCCCGCCCAGTCGGTGATGAAGTACAGCACGTCGTTGTCGCGCCAGAGCGGGGCCAGGACCGACTCGGTCACGCCGCCTTTGAGTGTGTAGGCGCCGGTGATCTCGCCGTCCTCGGTGAAGGTTCCGGCGCGCAGTTCCGTGCCTTCCCACGGCATCCGCGGGTGGTACCAGGAGATCCACGCGAGGTGCCGGCCGTCGGGCGAGGGTGTGGGGGAGGCGTAGAAGTCGGCCCCGGTGACCAGTTCGGTGATCGCGGCGGGGTCCTCGGCGGCCTCGCCCGACAACGGGACGGACACGATGGAACGGGTCACGCCTCCCTCGTTGTCGTGGCGTTCCTGAACGCAGAGGACGCGGTCGCCGGCGCTTGCCAGCGCGAAGTCGGCGTAGCGCAGTCCCGCGGTGGTGTCGGGCTCGGGGGTGAGCGGCTGGGGCGCCGCGGAGTCCGGTTCGAGCAGGTAGAGGCGCTGGTCGGTGAACTCGGCGAAGACAATGCCGTACTGGGCGGCCGATTCGGTGCCGCCGCGCGGGACCGGCAGGTAGGAACGACCGCCGTACTCGTGGACGCGGGTACGGGCGTTCCAGGGCGCGTCCAGGAGTTCGGTGGGGGCGGTCCTGTTGGAGGCGCGGCGCATAACAGTGTTGCGGCCGCCTTCGTCTGGTCGGGACTCCTCCCACCAGACCACTTCGCCCGCCACGGAGGGGAAGCCGAGCCGACGTTCTCCGCGGGCAACATCGCTTGCGGCGATCGGCGAAGGCCAGGCGCCGTATGGGGTCGTCAGGCGATCGTTCATGTCGAAACTTCGCACTCGTGGGGTACTGGGGTTATTGAGATGATGGCCACGACCCTAATGGTCGATCGGGCGGTCGCACGAGACCGGTTGCGGTCGTCGGGGATGGACTTTGCTGTACGGGTCCACGTCACGGGGCAGCGGCCTACTCTGTCAGCTTAGTCCTGCTACGTCCATCGTTCCCGATTCGTGACGCCAGCGGAACGGCTGTGTATTGGCCGCGGGGCTATAGTCCTGGCCAGCATTCGGGGGCAGTGGGGCATTGTCAGCAGATCCGTCCGGTTATCCCTCCGGTCGGGCCCGGGGACGCACACGTCATCTTAGAGAGGATGCCCAGGATGAGCACTGGACCTACCATGAAGCGCCTGGCGTGCGCTTTCGCGGTGTCGGCGGCCGGAACCCTGGTGCTCGCCGGCTGCAACACGAGTGGCGGAACCAACCTGACCCTGGCCACGGGGTCCACCGGGGGCACGTATTACCCCCTTGGGGGCGAGATCGCCAAGGTGTGGTCGGACAACATCGATGACGTGAACGTGAGTACCCAGGCCAGCGGCGCCTCGGTGGAGAACATGCAGCTTCTCGACCAGGACGAGAACGAGGTCGTCATGGCCATCAACGGGGTGGCGGGCAGTGCCTCCGAAAGCGCGGGGGACTTCGAGGACGAGCCGTTGAACGAGCCGGGGGAGGTCCGGCTGCTGGGCAACGTCTACCCCGAGGTGCTGCAGCTCGTCGCCACCGAGGAGTCCGGCATCGAGAGCGTGGAGGACCTCGCGGGGCACAAGGTGGACGTCGGCCCCTCGGGAAGCGGTACCGAGGTCGCGGCGCGCGAGGTTCTCGACGCCTACGGGATCGAGGACATCGAGGAGGACCAGAGCGACTTCGGGGACGCCGCGAACAAGCTGAGCGACGGCCAGCTCGACGCGGCCTTCGCGATCCTGGCCTCACCCGCCGCCAGCATCCAGGAAGTGGCCACCAGCACTGACATCACGCTGGTCGACATCTCCGGTGAGCCCGCCGAGCAGCTCATGGAGGAGAACGAGAGCTACGGAACGTTGGAGATCGAGGGCGGCACCTACGAGGGCGTGGACGAGCCGGCCGAGACCCTGACCAACTGGGCGGCGATGTACGTCAAGGCCGACATGGACGAGGAACTCGCCTACAACCTCACCAAGCAGATGTACGAGGGTGCGGGCGACATCGAGCACGACGTCGGTTCCAACATCCAGCTGGACACCGCGCTCGACAGTCCGGGCCCGGTCGATCTGCACCCGGGCGCCGAGCGCTTCTACGAGGAAGAGGGCGTGCTCGACTGACCGCCCCGCTCCAGGCTCGCCGTCGTCCCCGGCCCGGTCGGGGGTGGCGGCGAGCCCGTCACGTACTGGCCGGTGCCGCCGCTGTGCTGGTGGTCCTCATCCTGCCGGGGGACATCCAGGCGGTGGGACTCCGACTGGAGATCGTTGACCAGACCCGGCAACGAGTGTTGTTCGTTCGGGAGGTCGAGGCCGCGGACCGGTTGCTGTTGGAACACACCCACTCGGTGACGAAGCGGCCCGTCGAGGAGGTTTTCTCGGTCGGCCGGGGCGGGATCGCGATGGAGGAGCTCCGCTTCGACGAGTTCGGCGCCAACCTGCCGGCCGGTCCGCAGACCATCGGTGGTGTGACGACCACGTTCCGGCACGAGGACGCCGGATACTACCGGGTGCTGCATCACGGCCGCCCACTCGGCACGGTGCCACTGCGTGTGGGCGGCCCCAAGGTCGACCATGTCCTGACCCTCCCCGGCGGGGATCGGGTCAGGCTGCTCGATCTCGCCCCGAGAGGAACCAATGTGGAGCTCGGCATCCGGGGCGTGCCGCGCGCCACGTCAGAGTAGGGATCACGTCCCCTGCGATGGAGTCCGGCTGAGGAGGACGCACACATGACGACCGATCCGGCGCCCGCGGCGGGGGGAGAGGCCGGGCCCCCGCGGGACTGGGAACGAGATGTCGCCGAGCTGGAGCAGCACAGCTTCACCGACAGCCCGCAGGAGGGCACCCGCTCCGACGCCCACACCCTGTGGCGCCGGCTGATCTTCGGTGCCGGTCTGGTGCTCGCGGTGTTCCATCTCTACACCGGTGCGTTCGGAACGATCGCCGGACTCCAGCAGCGCTCCTTCCACCTCGCGGTCGCCCTGGCGCTGGTGTTCCTTCTCTACCCGGGCAAACCGTGGCACAGCCAGCGCCAGCGGCGTTTCGGCTGGGCGCTGACCGCCATCGCGGTGGCGGTGCTGGCCTACCTGGGGATCACCGGGGAAGCCGGGCTGCACGTCCTGCTGCCCGCTCTGGGCGTGCTGGTCGCCGTGCAACTGTCGCG
Source organism: Lipingzhangella halophila (assembly GCF_014203805.1). GTDB lineage: Bacteria > Actinomycetota > Actinomycetes > Streptosporangiales > Streptosporangiaceae > Lipingzhangella > Lipingzhangella halophila. The sequence continues at coordinate 1,191,116 of NZ_JACHJT010000001.1, forward strand.
CCACCTGCCGTGGGGGCCGTTCGGCATGCCGATCGGCGACATCGGCCTCTCGCTGCTGGGGCTGGGCTCCGGGTTGTACGTGTTCGTGTTCTACGAGGACATCGTCGACTCTCCGGGACTGATCGACCCCGTGCACGTCGCCGCCGGCACGGTCGGGATCCTGCTGGTGCTCCTGGCGGCCCAGCGGACGCTGGGCACCGCGCTCGTGGTGCTGGCGAGCATCATGCTGGTCTACGCCTACCGGGGGGAGTATTTCGCCGGTTTCCTGCAGCACAGCGGCTACTCCCTCGACCGGATCGTGACGACGTCGTTCCTGGGGACCGAAGGGGTGTTCGGTACTCCGATCGCGATCTCGTCCACCTTCATCTTCCTCTTCCTGGTGTTCGCCGCGGTGCTGCAGCGCACCGGCATGGAGCGGTTCTTCACCGAACTCGCGTTGGGCAGCACAGGGTGGGCCACCGGCGGTACGGCGAAGGTCGGCGTCGTCACCAGCGCGTTCTCCGGGACGATCACCGGAAGCTCGGTGGCGAACACGGTAAGCAACGGCGCGTTCACCATCCCGATGATGCGCAAGTCCGGCTACAACCGGGAGTTCGCCGGGGCGGTGGAGGCCGCTTCCTCCACCGGCGGTCAGATCGCGCCCCCCATCATGGGCGCCGGCGCGTTCATCATGATCGAGATCACCGGGATCGCCTACATCGAGATCCTCAAGGCCGCCGCTATCCCGGCGGTGCTGTTCTTCGTGTCGCAGTTCGTGGTGATCCACTACGAGTCCAAGCGGCTCGGGATCAGGGGAGTTCCCAAGTATCTGCTGCCCAGTGTGCGCCGCCTGCTGCTGACCCGGGGCTACCTGCTGGCGCCGCTCGTCATCATCTTCGTGCTGCTGTCCAGCGGGCGCACCCCCATCTACGCGGCGATGGGCGCCATCGTTATCGCGGTCGCGGTCAATCTGGTCGTGCAGCTGCTGGAGATGCCGGTGCGCCGGGTCGACGGCCGGTTGGAGCTGCGCCCGGCCCGCGAGGCGCTGTACGGGGCGGTGCGGCTGTCGCTGCCGGTCATCATCGCCACTGTCGCCGCGGCGCTCGTGTCCACCGGGGTCGCCGCCCTCACCGAGCAGGCGGGCCGCTCCGAGCAGGTGCTGGCCACCGTGCTCGCGGTCGCCGCCGTCGCGGCGCTCATCGGCTACGCCTTCCGGTCCTGGACGAACTCCGACTCCGAACGGCTCACTCTGAACTCGATGCTCGATGGCCTGGTCAGCGCCACACGTATCGCCCTGCCGATCATCGTGGCCTGTGCCGCAGCCGGCATGATCGCCGGCGTCATCACCCTGACCGGGATCGGACTGAAGCTCAGCGGCGGGTTGGTGAGCCTGAGCCAGGGCATGCTGCTGCCGACACTGCTGCTGTCCATGCTGGCCTGCCTGGTGTTGGGGATCGGGCTTCCCACGACCGCCAACTACGTCATCACCGCCACGCTGGCCGCTCCGGCGATCATCACGGTGCTGCAGGGCGGCGTCGACGAGCCGACGATGGCGATGCTGCTGATGGCGCACCTGTTCGTGTACTACTTCGGGGTCATGGCCGACATCACCCCGCCGGTATGTCTCGCGGCCTACGCCGCCTCCGGGATCTCCGGGGGCAGCCCGATCCGGACTGGGCTGCAGGCGGTACGCATCGCCGTGGCCGGGTTCGTGGTGCCGTACATGTTCGTGCTCTCCCCGGAGCTGCTGATGCAGAACGTCACCTGGGCATCGGGCACCCTCGCGGCCCTCACCGGGACGGTCGGCGCCTGCGTGGTCGGGATGGGCGTGGTCGGCTACGTCAGCCGCCGCGTCCACTGGAGCGGGCGGGTGCTGCTCGTCGCCGCGGGGATCGCGCTGCTGTACTACGGCTGGCTGAGCGATCTGGCCGGTCTCGCCGTGACGGCCGCGATTTTCGCCCACCAGTGGTGGACGACCAGGGGCGGGGCCGTCCGCACCGGCGAGGCCGCGGCGGTGCCCACCGGGAGCACCGAGTAGGAACGGCCCGGGCGCCGGCCGCGCGGGCAGTCCGGGTGCGCGGGTGGACCCGCGGGGCCGCGGGAGCACCTAGCCTGGAGGGGTGAGCCAGAGTCGTACCTACCAAGTGCGGACCTACGGCTGCCAGATGAACGTCCACGACTCCGAGCGCCTTTCCGGGCTGTTGGAGGACGCTGGGTACGAGCGCGCAGCCGAGGACGCCGCGGCCGATGTCGTCGTATTCAACACCTGCGCGGTCCGGGAGAACGCCGACAACCGCCTCTACGGCAATCTCGGGCACCTGCGTCCGGCCAAGGACGCCAACCCGGACATGCAGATCGCCGTGGGGGGCTGCCTGGCGCAGAAGGACCGCGGGGAGATCACGCGCCGGGCGCCGTGGGTGGACGTGGTGTTCGGCACGCACAACATCGGGTCGCTGCCCACGCTGCTGGAACGGGCCCGGGTGCAACGCGAGGCCCAGGTCGAGATCGAGGAGTCGCTGGAGACTTTCCCCTCGACCCTGCCCGCTCGCCGCGAGTCCGCCTACGCCGCCTGGGTGGCGATCTCGGTGGGCTGCAACAACACCTGTACTTTCTGTATCGTGCCGTCGCTGCGGGGCAAGGAGCGCGATCGCCGTCCCGGCGATGTGCTGGCCGAGGTGCGGACGCTGGTCGACGAGGGTGTCGCCGAGGTCACGCTGCTCGGCCAGAACGTGAACGCCTACGGGGCGGAGTTCGGCGACCAGCAGGCGTTCTCCAAGCTGCTGCGGGCCTGCGGCGAGATCGAGGGGCTGGAGCGGGTGCGCTTCACCTCGCCGCACCCGAAGGACTTCACGAACGACGTGATCGAGGCCATGGCCGAGACTCCCAACGTCATGCCGCAGTTGCACATGCCACTGCAGTCGGGGTCGAGCCGGGTGCTCAAGGCGATGCGCCGCTCGTACCGGCAGGAGCGCTTCCTCAACATTGTGCGCAATGTCCGCGAGGCCATGCCCGAGGCCGCGATCAGCACCGACATCATCGTCGGCTTCCCGGGGGAGACCGAGGAGGACTTCGAGGAGACCCTCGCCGTGGTGCGCGAGGCCCGGTTCTCGATGGCGTTCACCTTCCAGTACTCCAAGCGCCCGGGTACACCGGCGGCCGAGATGGACGGCCACTTGCCCAAAGAGGTGGTCCAGGAGCGTTACGAGCGGCTGGTCGCGCTGCAGGACAGCATCTCCGCCGAGGAGAACCAGAAGCTCCTCGGGCGCGAGGTGGAGGTCCTGGTGGCCGAGGGCGAGGGCCGCAAGGACGGCGCCCACCGGCGGCTGTCCGGCCGCGCGCCCGACAACCGGCTGGTGCACTTCGCCGCCGAGTACGAGGACGGCGAACCGGCCAACCCGCGCCCGGGCGACATGGCGACGGTGGGCATCACCTACGCCGCGCCGCACCACCTCGTGGCCGACTCCGGGGTCCGTGCTCTCCGCCGCACCCCAGCGGGTGACGCCTGGGCGGTCCGCAACGGACAGGCCCCGGAGCCGTCGGGGGCGTCGGGGGTGCTGCTGGGCATGCCCGCGGTCGGCGCTTCGGCCGCCGCGACCGCTTCGGCGGGCGGCTGCTGCGACACCTGAGCCCTGGGCGGCTTATCGCCCGCGGTGACGCAGGTGAGTGGGGCGAGCCGGTACGCTCGCCGTGTGTTCGTCGCCGCCGCTGTGTGCCCGCACCCGCCGCTGCTCGTCCCGGAGCTGGCGGGCGGTGCGGCGCACGAGCTGGACGGGCTGCGGCACGCGTGTGACCGGGCGGTCGCCGGACTGCTCGCCGCCGGCGCCGACCACCTTGTCGTCGTCGGTACCGGGCAGTGGGAATGGACATACGGCGCCGAGGCGGGCGGCGGCCTGGCCGGGTTCGGCGTGGACATCCCGGTCGGTCCGCCCCCTGCCGCGCTCCCGCTGCCGCTGACCCTGGGGCGGTGGCTGGCGGAGCGAGCGGGGGCCGTGCCGGCGGGCTACGTGGCGGTGCCGCCGGAGGCCGGCCCCCACGAGTGCCTGGTGCGCGGTGCGGATATGGCGTCGGGGCCGGAGCGGCTCGGCGTTCTCGCCATGGGCGACGGCAGTGCCCGGCGAACAGAGCACGCCCCGGGCTACTACGACCCGCGGGCCGTGTCCTTCGACCACTCGGTGGCCACGGCCCTCGCCAAGGCCGACACGGCCGCCCTGGCGGCGCTCGATGCCGGGACCGCCACCGAGCTCATGGCCGCGGGCCGGCCCGTGTGGCAGGTACTCGCGGGTGCCGCGCGGAACACGGCGCCGCACGGCGAGCTGCTGGCGCATGAGGCGCCCTACGGCGTGGGCTACTTCGTGGCGCTGTGGCGTTGAGTGCGCCGGTGCGTACCCCTCACGATGCTCCGTCGTTCGCCTCTGCCCCCACGAGCTGCAATGCGCGCTCGACGAGGTCGGGGGAGTCGTAGGGCAGCCAGTGGACGCGCGGGTCGCGTCGGAACCAGGACTCCTGGCGGCGCGCGAACCGGCGCGTGGCGCGGACCGTCTCCTCGCGCGCGGTCTCCTCGTCGTACTCCCCGGCGAGGAAACGCAGCACCTGGGCGTAGCCCAGCGCCCGCGAGGCCGTGCGGCCCTCGCGCAGCCCTTTCTCCTCCAGTTCCCGGACCTCGTCGACGAACCCGGCCCGCCACATGCGGTCCACCCGCAGCTGGATGCGGTTGTCCAGCTCTTCGCGGGGCACGTGGAGACCGATCTGGACGCACGGGTAGCGCGCGACGTGACCCGGCAGCGTCGCGGTGAAGGGGCGGCCGGTGATCTCGATGACCTCCAGTGCGCGTACGATGCGGCGTCCGTTGCTCGGCAGGATCGCCACGGCGGCGGCGGGGTCGCGTCCGGCCAGCCGTTCGTGCAGCGGTTCCGGACCCACCCGGTCCAGCTCGGCCTCCAGTCTGGCGCGCACCGTTGGGTCGGTGCCGGGGAAGTCCAGGTGGTCCAGGGCCGCCCGCACGTACAGCCCGGAGCCGCCCACCAGGATGGGCGTGCGCCCCGCGGAGCGCATCCGGTCGATGAGCGCGCGCGCCAGGTGCTGGTACCGCGCGACGTCGGCGGTCTCGGTGGTGTCCCAGATGTCCAGGAGGTGGTGCGGGACCCCGCTCCGCTCCGCGGCGGTGAGCTTGGCGGTGCCGATGTCCATGCCGCGGTACAGCTGCATGGAGTCGGCGTTGATGATCTCGGCGCGGCCGCCCGCGTCGCCGAGCCGGCGCGCCAGTCGCACGCCGAGGTCCGATTTGCCCGACGCGGTCGCTCCGACGACCGCGACCACCGCGGGCTCCGCGCTGTCGGTGATCATGGTTCTAGTGTGGCAGTGTGCCCGAAGTGTGCCGTCCGGTTGGCCGCGCCGTCCTAGGATGATGAGCATGCGATTCGCCAAGGGCCACGGCACGGAGAACGACTTCGTGATCCTTCCCGACCCCGACGGCCTGCTGGAGCTCGGCCCCGCGACGGTCGCCGCGTTGTGCGACCGGCGGGCCGGTATCGGCGGCGACGGTGTCCTGCGGGTGGTCCGCACCACCGCACTGCTGAAGACGGAGGCGCTCACCGAGTCCGCGCGCTCCGCCGAGCGGACCGAGTGGTTCATGGACTACCGCAACGCCGACGGCAGCCTCGCCGAGATGTGCGGCAACGGGATCCGGGTGTTCGCGCGCTACCTCGTGGAGAGCGGCCTGCAGGATGCCGGCACGTTCGACGTCGGCACGCGGGCCGGTGCGAGACCCGTGACCGTCGAGGCCGACGGCCAGGTGACCGTGGACATGGGTGTGGCCCAGAAGCTCGGTACGGGCCGGGTCCGGCTCGGCGGCGCGGACCTGTCCGGTGAGCGGGTCTCGGTGGGCAATCCCCATCTCGCCTGCCCGGTCGGCACCCCGGTCGCCGGCGTCGACCTGTCGGAGCAACCCGCCGTCGACCCCGGGCAGTTCCCCGATGGTGTCAACGTCGAGGTGTTTCGCGAGGTCGCGCCCGGCACGTTGGAGATGCGGGTGCACGAGCGCGGCTCGGGAGAGACGCGCTCTTGCGGTACCGGAATCGTCGCGGTGGCGGCCGCGGCCACGCCCGCCGGCGAGGGCGCGACCTGGCGGGTTCGGGTTCCCGGCGGCGAGTGCACCGTCTTCCTGGACGCTGAGGGGGCCCGGCTGCGGGGACCGGCGGTGATCGTGGCCGAGGGCGAGATCCGCACGATGTGACCGAGCCCCGCGGTGCGGCACGGGCCCGTCGCGAGGGGCCGCAACCCCCGGTCGGGCCCGGTGACCGGTGGCCGCGGGCGGTGGATGCGATGGCGGTGCCACGTGGACGCCTGCCGTTGTCGCGCGCGGTGCTGTGCGCCGGGTGCGCGGGCCTCGCCTGGACACTGGCGGCGCTCCGCGTCTCCGCCCGCCGGCCCCGCCCGGATCCGGGCCCCACTCCCATAACCGGCTACTCCCACCCCGGAGATGACCGCCCCCGCACCAGTGGGCCGCGGCAATGGGGCCTTGGGCCGAGTGCGGCAAGCTGGCTCCGCTCGTAGGACTCGCCGCGCCCCATTGCCGCGGCCCAGGTTGGCGGGTGTTCCGGTAGGGCGGGCTGACTTCCCTGTGCCCACCGGTGGTCGGCGGCGGAGGTGTCCGCAACAACCTACGAAGTACTACTAGCCCGGGCGGTACATTTCTCGTTGCCGGGGCCAAGGGACCCCCGGAGGTGTGCGGTGAGCGCGACGGTGCGTTACCTGCTCCGCAGTGCGGCCGGCCATGCCGCGCTGCTGCTCGTGGTCAGCAGTTGCGGCTACCTGCTCGCGGCCTGTGCCCTCGACCCCCGGGGCAACTACGAGGAGCGGAGCCCGTCCCCGCCGGCCGAAGTCGTGGACGCGGCGCTGGCCGAGCGCAACCTGGATGGCCGTCCGCTCGGCGCGCGATATCTGACCTGGGTCTCCGGCGTCGTCTCGGGGGACCTCGGTGCCACGTGGGACGGGCGTTCCGTCAACGAGGAGATGGCCCAGCGCGTTGGCGCCACCCTGCGCCTGGTCGCGCCCGGCGCGCTGCTCGGCAGTGTGGCGGGGGTGCTTCTCGGAGCGTGGGCCGGTACCCGCGGGCCGGGATGGGGGCGCCGGCTCTGCGTGGCCGGGGCCATCGTGGTCATCTCGACCCCGGTCGTGGTCATCGCTGTCTCGCTGCAGGTCGGCGCGATCTGGCTGAACAACTCGACCGGCATGGACCTGCTGCGTACCACCGGCGAGTCAACCCCGGGCGGTGCGCCGGGGGTTGCGGGCGCGCTGGCGGACCGGGCCCGACACCTGCTGCTTCCGACGTTGGCGCTGGCGCTCCCGCAGGCGGCGATGCTCAGCCTCTACCAGCGCGCGTTCATCGCGGAGGCGGCCTCCGCCGACTTCGTGCGGACAGCGCGCGCCAAGGGGGTGCCGCGCCGCACCGCGGTCCGCGTCCACGCGCTGCGGACGTCGCTGCTTCCCGCTGTCGATCTCGCCGGATACTCGGCGGCGGGGCTGTTCGCCGGTGCCGCCTTCGTCGAGCGGGTTTTCGGCTGGCACGGCGTGGGGGACCTGCTGATCGACGCTGTGGGCAGTGGCGACGTGAACACGGTCGCGGCGGTCTGCGCCTTTGCCGCGCTGTGCGTCGTCGCGGCCGCGGTATTCGCCGACATTACCCGGGTAGTGCTCGATCCCCGAGTACGTGCCGAATAGATACGCGATGAGAATGATGTGCCGGCTGCGACGTCACACGCACGCACAGTAGTATTTCCCGATCGTTGCTTTGGCCCGATGAGGGTCGCCAGGTACCGCGGGCACCGAGAGGCGGCCCGCGCCGCGGGGCAGGAGGGGAGCCCTGTCCGGAGCACACCTGGCTTGGAAGCCGAAGCGTGGGGGGATGCGCGTGTCGAAGGTCAGATGGGCCGGGGTCCCGGCATTGGTGTGCATCGTAATGTTGAGCTCGTGCCACGGCATGGACGACTCGGCGGGCGAGTACGCGGGGCTGCCCGCCTCTGACACCAACCCGGCCGACCGCGCCGACCTTGTCGAGGGCGGCTCACTGCACTGGGGAATCAACGAGTTCCCGGGCCAGTGGAACCCGCACCACATCGACGGCAACCTCGCCACGGTCGACACCGTAATGAGCGGGGTGCTGCCCACGCCGTTCCGGGTCGGCGCGGACGGCGAGGTGCGCCCCGACCCCGACTATGTCGAGTCGGTGGACGTCCAGCGGGGCTCCGTTGCCAAGGCGGTCCAGGAGGGCGACGGCGCGACCGAGGCGCAGGTTGTCACGCTGCGCCTGAACCCGCGGGCACGGTGGTCCGACGGTACCGCGATCACCTGGCGCGACTTCGCGAGCATGGCCGCGACGCTGGCGGGGGAAAGGGCGGGGTTCCAGATCCTCGGCGAGGTGGGCTACGACCGGATCAGCTCGGTGCGTCCCGGCGACAGCGAGTTCGAGGTGGTCATCACCTTCGACCAGCCGTTCTCCGAGTACGGGGCCCTGTTCACTCCCCTGCTTCCCGCGGAGTACACGCGCGACGCGGGGCGGTTCAACGCCGGCTACCGCGGTGACATCCCGGTGACCGCCGGGCCGTTCGAGGTCGACGAGGTCGACGCCGCGAGCAGGACACTCACCACGCGGCGCTCGGATACCTGGTGGGGCGATCCGCCGTTGCTGGACGAGATCACCTATCGCGCGCTCTCTCCCAAGGCGCTCGACAGCGCCTTCCAGGACGGCGAGATCGACGTCTACGCCACGTCGACCGCACCGGGCTCCTACGACCGGGCCGCGGCGACCGACCACGGCGAGGTGCGGGCGGCCCTTGCGCCGGACTACCGGCACCTGACGCTCAACGGGCAGAGCCACGCGCTCTCGGATCCCGATGTCCGGCACGCGGTCTTCCTCGGCATCGACCGGGAGGAGGTCGCCGAGGCCGCTTTCGCCGCGATCGACCAGCCGGCCGCGGTGCTCGGCAACCGCTTCCTGATGGTCAACCAGGACGGCTACCAGGACAACAGCGGTGAATGGGGTGAGCACGCCCCGGAGCGGGCGCGCGAGCTGCTCGACGGGGCCGGCTGGCGCACGTCCGGGGACGGTCCGCGCACTAAGGACGGCGAACCGCTGGAGCTGCGCTTCGTCATCCCGCGCGACCATCCGCCGGCCCGCAACGAGGCGCGCCTGGTGCAGGACATGCTGGGCGATGTCGGGATCGCGGTCAGCATCGAGCCGGTCGGCGGCGACGAGCTGTTCGGCGACTACGTGCTGCCCGGAAACTACGACCTGGTGGGGATCGTCAACGCCGGCGGCGGTTTCCCGGTCTCGGAGTCCCTGCAGCAGTGGAGCGAGCCCGAGACGGGCGAGGGCGGCGAACCGGACTGGAACGCCAATGTGGGCCGGATCAGCTCCCCCGAGATCGACGAGGCCATGGACGACGCGCTGGCCGCGCACGACGGCGCCAAGGCGCGCGAGCACATCAACAAGGCCGACCGCCTCCTCTGGGAGGCCGGGCACACCCTGCCGCTCTACCAGCGCCCCGAGCTGGTCGCGGTGCGCAGCGACCTCGCCAATATCGGCGCCCCGGGATTCGGCACGCTGGACTACGCCGACATCGGCTACTTTCCCGCGTAGCGGGGCAAGGGACGCCGTTTCGCCCGCAGGTCGAAACGGTGTGTGGTAGTGCAGTTGCGTTGGGTGCCGCCGGACGGGCGGGAACGGAGTCGTCAGGATCGAAAGCCGGGCACCGCTGCGAGATCATGGCGAAGCCCTCGCAGTAGGGGCTGGAGACCAGGTAAGACCGGCCGCACGGTCGGCGCGGGTCGACGAAGCGGGAAGCCACGGTCGTACCACACGATCGCGGTACGGGCCGGAATCTCCCGGCTTCAACGGGGAGAGCGCGCCAAACCCCGAGCGACTGACGCACCGCCGCTCTTGAGTATCGGCGCACACCCCCAGTGCGCTGCCGCGAGAGCGCCTCAGGAACCATCCTCACGTGCGGTGTCGCCGGTGAGCGCCGAGGCCGGCAGGCCGCGGATCGACGCGTCGAGGATCTGCGCGGTGTGTGCCACCGAGATCGACCCGCCGGAACGCCCCACCGCGGATGCGATCTGCAGCGAGCACCCGGGATTGCCCGCCACCAGCAGCTCGGCCCCGGTGGAGCGGACGTCGGAACTCTTGCGTTCGCCCAACTCGCTGGCGGGCTCGGGCCGCAGCAGGTTGTACACGCCGGCCGAGCCGCAGCAGATGTCCGGGTTAGGGATGTCCACCAGGTCGATTTCGGGTATTCCGCCCAGCAGCCTGCGCGGCGCCCCGGTGACCCCCTGGCCGTGGGAGAGGTGGCAGGCGTCGTGATAGGCGGTGCGGACCGGCAGCGGGTGGCGTTCCGCCTGCGGCCCCAGGTCGTCCAGGAACTCCGAGAGGTCCATGACCTTGGCGGAGAGTGCCTCGGCCCGCTGCGACCAGTCCGCGCTGGCGCCGTCCTCGGCGAGCACCCGCGCGTAGTGCTTCATGGTGGCGCCGCACCCCGCGGAGTTCACCACGATGGTGTCCACGCCGGCGCGCTCGAAGGTCTCGATGGTGGTGCGGGCGAACCCGGCGGCCTCCTCGCTCCGCCCCGAATGGGCCGACAGAGCGCCGCAGCACCCCTGGCCGCGGGGGACGACAACGTCGCACCCCTCGCTCGCCAGGACCCGCGCGGTCGCCGTGTTGACCTGCGGGAAGAACGCGCCCTGGACGCAGCCGGTGAGCATGCCCACCACCGCCCTTGGACGGCCGACCGCTGGGACGCGTTCGGGCAGTGACGGAGCCGAGCGCATTGGTGGGGCCACGCGCTCCATCGTGGCCAGCGACGGCGAGATCCTCTCCAGCAGGCCGGAGCGCTTGACCAGCCGGGAGAGCCCGCTGGCCTGGTAGGCGCGCAACGGGCCGCGCATCAGGGCGAGCCGCCTGCGGTACGGGAAGAGCGAGAAGATCGCCGTACGCAGCAGGCGCTCGGTGGGGCGGCGCTCGTGCTCGTGCTCCACCCGGGTGCGCGTCGTCTCGATGAGCGCGTCGTAGGCCACCCCCGAGGGGCATGAGGAGACGCACGCGAGGCAGCCCAGGCAGTTGTCGAACGCCTGCACGGCGGCTTCGTTCAGGACGTCCTCGGAGTGGACCTGGCCCATGAGGTGGATCCGCCCGCGCGGAGAGTCCATCTCCTCGCCCCACAGCACGTAGGTGGGGCAGGTGGGCAGGCAGAACCCGCAGTGGACGCAGTCGCTGAGGAGTTCGTTGAAGGACCGTTGCGGATCGGCGCCCGTAGCGTCGCCGGTCGCGGTGCCGTCGCTCATGTGAACCTCCGGGGAAACGCTGTCGGCCAGGTGCGGGAGGCGAACTGACCGCCGCGGGCTCGCCCCCGCGCGGGCGGGACGGGGACAGGGCCCACCGAGTGGGCGGGGGCCGCGGCGGGCTTCGCCCTTGTGGCGTGGCTGGTTTCGGGCATCAGATACCGCCCACGAAGCGTCCCGGCGACAGTAGGTGGTCGGGGTCGAGGCGGTCCTTGATCGCGCGCATCAGGCCGAGCCCGGGCACGTCGCCCCAGAGGAGCCCCGGCCCGCGCTCGGACAGTTCCTCGCGCAGAGTGGCGGCGGCGTGCGGCACCGTGAGTGTCCCACCGGTGATCGCGGTGCGGGTGTCGCGGATGATCCCGGAAACCGCGCGCGGGTCGGCGGCCGCGGGAAGCGCGGCGTGCAGCACCCCGGCGCCCATGGAACCGCGGACCGAGACGGGCACGCCCGCCGCGTCCGCCGCCGCGCGCAGCGTGCCGGCGGCGTGCGCCGTGGCCGTGAGTGGCACGGCCACCCGCAGGACCGTGTCCCCTGCGGCGCCGGGGAGCAGCTCCCACCCCTGGTCCGGCTCCGCCGAGACGCGGCCGCCCAGGAGCGCGCAGACCTCCGCGGTGCGCGCCTCGATGCCGCCTTCGGCGCCCTCCACCAGTACCTGGAGCCCCAGCGGGCCGTCGTGCGGCCAGTCGATTTCGATCGCGGCGGGCACCACGTGCGACCGCAGCACCTCCCTGGTGTACGCGCGTGCGGTGGTGAGGTCGCCGGGCTCGGCAGTGACGACGCGCCGCGCGGGCGGAACAGGGTGCAGCCGGAATGTCACCGAGGTGATGACGCCGAGCGTCCCCAAGGCGCCGGTGTGCAGCTTGCCTAGGTCGTAGCCGGCGACGTTCTTCACCACGCGGCCTCCGGAGGACGCGGCGACGCCGTCGGCACGCACCGTGGTCATGCCGATGATGAGGTCGCGGATGGGACCGTGCAGCATCCGGCGCGGCCCGGACAGCCCGGTGGCGATGAGGCCGCCGACCGTGCTCCCCGCAACGGGGGAGTCCGCCGAAAGCCGCTGGCCCGCGGCCGCCAGCGTGTCCTGGAAGCTGGCCATGCTGGTACCGGGCCCGCACTGCGCCACGAGGTCGCCCGCGGCGTGGTCGACGCCGGTGAGCGCGCTGGTATCAATGAGCACGTCGCAACGGCGCGGCGGCGCGCCCCAGTCGATCTTGGTGCCGCCTCCGCGCGCCACGCAGCCCAGGCCGTGGCGGGTGGCGGCGGCCAGCAGTGCGGACACGGCCTCGGTGTCGGGCGGTGTCGCGACATAGCCGGGGGTGACCCCGCCAACGGCATCGGCGTCGGTCGCCTCGCGCAGCTCTGTGCCGTGCGCGCTGAGATCCGCCGCGACCGCGCGATCCCCGCTCTGCACCCGCGCCATTGAACGCTCCCTACATCGTTGCTAGAACAGCTCCGCGACACCCTCGGTCACCAGCGGGTGCTCGCCTTTTTTCACGCCGGGACGCTCGCCGCACAGCCGGGGCGTGGGCAGCAGCTTCTCCGGGTTGGCGATCCCTCCGGGATCGAACGCGCCGCGGAAGCGGTCCATGGTCTCCAGGTCAGCGGGCCCGAACATCCGCGGCATGGTGCACACCTTGTCCACGCCCACCCCGTGCTCGCCGGTGATGGAGCCGCCGTGCTCGATACACAGGTCCAGTATCGCCCCGGAGACCTCCTCGGCGCGTTCGCCCGCCCCTGGCTCGGAGTCGTCGAAGAGCACCAGCGGGTGCAGGTTGCCGTCGCCCGCGTGGAACACGTTGGCGACCCGGATCCCCGACCGCGCCGAGAGATCGGCGATCCGGTGCAGCACCTCGCCCAGCGCGGTGCGCGGGACGACCCCGTCCTGCACGATGTAGGCGGGGCTGATCCGGCCCACCGCGGCGAACGCGGACTTGCGCCCCTTCCAGATCCGGGCGCGTTCCGCCGCGTCGCTGGCCGTGCGGATTTCGAATGCCCCGTTGCGCTGGCACAGCTCGGTGACCGCCTCGAACTGGGCGTCGACGTCGGCGGCCGGGCCGTCGAGCTCCACGATCAGCACGGCCCCGGCGCCAGGAGGGTACTCGCAGGCCACCGCGGCCTCAGCGGCCTCGATCGAGAGCGCGTCCATCATCTCCACGGCCGCCGGGAGCACTCCGCCGGCGATGATGTCGGAGACGGCGGAGCCGCCCGCGTCCATCGACTCGAACGCGGCGAGGACCGTGGTCACCTGCTGCGGGGCACGCATCAACCGCACTGTGATCTCGGTGGCGATGCCGAGCGTGCCCTCCGAGCCGATGAACGCCCCGAGCAGGTCGTAGCCGGGCGGCTGGGCGGCCTTGCCGCCCAGCCGCACGACCTCGCCGCTGGGGGTGACGATCTCCAGGCCGAGCACGTGGTTGACGGTGAACCCGTACTTCAGGCAGTGCGCCCCGCCGGAGTTCTCGGCGATGTTCCCGCCCACCGAGCACACCTGCTGGCTGGAAGGGTCGGGCGCGTAGTAGTACCCCTGCGGCGCGGCCGCCCTGGTGACCTCGAGGTTGGCGACACCGGGCTCGACGACCGCGCACTCGTTCTCGATGTCGATCTCGCGGATGCGGCGCATCCGCGAGGTCACGATCAGCACTCCACTGGTGTGCGGGAGGGCGCCGGCGGACAGCCCGGTGCCCGCCCCCCGCGGGACGAACGGGATCCCGTTCTCGGAGCAGAGCCGCACAACGTCGGCGACCTGTTCGGTACTGGTCGGCAGCACTACGACTCCGGGGACCGAGGCGTGGTACGCGAGCCCGTCGCTCTCGTAGGTGCGGCGCTGCGCGGAGTCGGTGATGACGCCGTCGTCGCCGCAGATCGCGCGCAGTCGCGGGATCAGGGCGCGCAGTGTTTGCGTCTCCGGCATGGCGATGGCCTTCCCCGAGTCTCGCCTTCCGGCAGGCCCGCCGGAAGGTCCGGTCTGTGATCGTATGCGCTACATGTCAGCATCCCCGCGGGTGGCGGGCGGTAACGGCCTGGCCGCCCCTGTTGTCCGGGTGTCAGGGCATCCGCTCGTAGGCCGGCAGGGTGAGGAAGTCAGCGTACTCGTCGGCGAGCGCGACCTCCCGGAACAGCTCGACGGCGTTCTGGTACAGCTCGGCGTCGAACGCGTCCCCGCTCGCCTCGCGGATCTTGGCGAGCTCCTCCTCGATGACGCGGTCCACGAGCTCCGCCGTGACCTTCGGGCCGTCATCCAGGGTGATGTCGTTGTGCAGCCACTGCCAGACCTGGGAGCGGGAGATCTCCGCGGTGGCGGCGTCCTCCATCAGGTTGAAGATGCCGACAGCACCGTTCCCGCCGACCCACGAGGCCAGGTACTGCAGGGCGACACTGACGTTGTTGCGCAGCCCGGCCTCGGTGATGCCGCCTTCGGCGGAGTCCACGGCGAGCAGGTCGCCGGCCTTGACGGAGACGTCCGCGCGGAGCTTGTCGATCTGGTTCGGCCGGTCGCCGAGGACGCCGTCGAAGATCTCCTTGGCGACCGGGACGAGGTCGGGGTGGGCCACCCACGATCCGTCGAAGCCGTCATTGGACTCTCGGCCCTTGTCATCGCGCACCTTGGCCAGTGCGCGTTCGTTGACCTCGGGGTCGCGGCGGCTCGGGATGAACGCGGCCATGCCGCCGATCGCGTGCGCTCCCCGCTTGTGGCAGGTGCTGACCAGCAGCTCGGTGTAGGCGCGCATGAACGGTGCCGTCATGGTGACGGCGTTGCGCTCGGGAAGCAGGAAGCGCCGGCCGCGGGTGCGGTGCACCTTGATGATGCTGAAGAGGTAGTCCCAGCGGCCCGCGTTCAGCCCGGCTGAGTGCTCGCGCAGCTCGTAGAGGATCTCCTCCATTTC
The DNA here is from genome assembly GCF_014203805.1 of Lipingzhangella halophila. Lineage (GTDB taxonomy): Bacteria > Actinomycetota > Actinomycetes > Streptosporangiales > Streptosporangiaceae > Lipingzhangella > Lipingzhangella halophila. The sequence continues at coordinate 1,206,310 of NZ_JACHJT010000001.1, forward strand.
GAACGCGGCGGTGATGGTCTCGATCAGCACCGTCGCGCGGATGGTGCCGCGCGGGATTCCGAGCTTCTCCTGCGCCGTGACGAAGATGTCGTTCCACAGCCGGGCCTCCAGGTGGCTCTCCAGCTTGGGCAGGTAGAAGTAGGGGCCCTTGCCCTTGTCGAGCTGGCGCTGCGCGCAGTGGAAGAAGTACAGCGCGAAGTCGACCAGGCCCCCGGCGACGCGTTCGCCGTCGACCAGGATGTGCTTCTCGTCGAGGTGCCAGCCGCGCGGCCGGACGATCATCGTGGCGAGCTCGGAGTCGTCCTTCAGCGCGTAGCTCTTGCCCTCGGGGGTGCTGAAGTCGATGGTGCGGTCGAGCGCGTCGCGCAGGTTCAGTTGGCCGCCGATCACGTTCTCCCAGTGCGGGGTGTTGGCGTCCTCGAAGTCGGCGAGCCAGACCTTCGCGCCGGAGTTGAGCGCGTTGATCGTCATCTTCGGGTCGGTGGGCCCGGTGATTTCGAGCCGGCGGTCGGTGATGCCCGGGGCCGGCGGTGAGACCGTCCAGGACGGGTCCTCGCGCACGCTCCGGGTCTCGGGAAGGAAGTCGAGGTCGGCTCCGGCGGAGATGCGCTCCTGGCGGCGTCCGCGTTCGGCCAGCAGCTCGCGCCGCCGGGGTTCGTACCTCCGGTGCAGGTCGGCGATGAGCGCGAGCGCGTCATCGGTGAGGATCTGGTCAAAGCGTTGGTTCATCGGACCGCTGATCGCGACCCCGCCTGTGGCGCCCATGAGTAAGCCTTTCGCAAGACGGAATATGATTCTGGTATGCGGAATCTCTGACGCTACTCGCCGGTTCGAAGCGTGGTCAACGTTGTGAGCCCCCCGCACTAGGGGAAACTTTCCGCCCAAATCAAAGATCCACCTAATTTCCCGCGGAGCTTGGCGCGATCTTTGTTCTCGGCTGTCCGCCCCGGTGAGGGCGTCCGCGGCCCCCGCGCTGGCCTGGTGGGAAAATGAGCTGCCGGTTGGGTGTTGGCGTGCCATCATCACTGGGAAGAACAGCCCGCATCATGGTGTTGCTCCTGCTGGAGGGATATGACTACTACTCATGACAATCGTCCGGACCGATCCGGAGATGACCTGCCCCGCGAGGAGCTCGACACCGGCGCTAACGCCGCGGTTCCCGGCTCGGCTGGCTACGCCGATCACAACGGCGTACCCGACCAGGGGGAGATGGATCTCGCTGAGCGGCGCGCGCTGCGGCGCGTTCCCGGGTTGTCCACGGAGCTCACCGATGTCCACGAGGTCGAGGTCCGCTCGCTCCGGTTGGAGCACGTCGTCCTGATCGGTGTCTGGACCAGCGGCACGCAGGTCGATGCCGACAACTCGCTGCACGAGCTGAAGCAGCTCGCCGAGACCGCGGGCGCACTGGTACTCGAAGGCGCGACCCAGCGCCGGAACAAGCCCGACCCGGCCACCTATGTCGGCCGCGGCAAGGCACGGGAGCTTCGCGAGATCGCCGAGTCCACCGGCGCCGACACCGTCATCTGCGATGGCGAGCTGGCCCCCGGCCAGTTGCGCCAGCTTGAGGATGTGGTGAAGGTCAAGGTCATCGACCGCACGGCCCTCATTCTGGACATCTTCGCCCAGCACGCGCGCAGCCGGGAAGGCCGCACCCAGGTGGAGCTGGCACAGCTCAGCTACCTGCTGCCCCGCCTGCGCGGTTGGGGTGACACGCTGTCCCGGCAGGCCGGCGGGCGCGCCGGCGGCGGCAACGGCGGTGTGGGGCTACGTGGCCCCGGTGAGACCAAGATCGAGACCGACCGCCGCAGGATCAACACCCGAATGTCCAAGCTGCGCCGCGAACTGGCGCAGATGGCCACCGCCCGCGACGTCAAGCGCGATACCCGGCGCGTCCGGCAGGTGCCCGCGGTCGCGATCGCCGGCTACACCAACGCTGGCAAGTCGAGCCTGCTGAACCGGCTCACCGGCGCGGGTGTCCTGGTGGAGGACGAGCTGTTCGCCACGCTCGACCCCACGGTCCGGCAGGCCCGCACGCCCGATGGCCGGGCGTTCACGTTCAGCGACACCGTCGGGTTCGTGCGGCACCTGCCGCACCAGCTTGTCGAGGCGTTCCGCTCCACGCTGGAGGAGGTCACCGACTCCGACCTGATCCTGCACGTGGTCGACGCCGCGCACCCCGACCCCGAGCAGCAGCTCGCCGCGGTGCGCGAGGTGTTCGGGGAGATCGAGGCGCAGGACGTGCCCGAGATCGTCGTCCTCAACAAGGTCGACGCCGCCGATCCGGTGGTGCTCAGGCAGCTCCGTACCAAGGAGCCGGGCGCTGTCGAGGTCTCGGCGCGCACCGGCGCCGGGATCGAGGAGCTGATCGAGACGCTCTCCGGCGCGCTGCCTTCCCTCGACCGCGAGGTCCGCGTGATGCTGCCCTACGAACGGGGCGACCTCGTCTCGCGTGTCCACGACGAGGGGCGTGTGGTCGAGGAGGAGCACACCGGCAGCGGTACGGCCCTGCACGCCTGGGTGCCCGAGATGCTCGCCGGTAAGCTCGACGAGTACGCCGTCACCGTGCGCTGACGGACCGGCAGCCCGCGCCCCTCGTGCCAGGGGAACCGGCGAATGTGCGAACGGGGAACCCCTGCGGGGGTTGCGCCGTTCGCACATTGCGGGAAGATGTGTACACCGCATTGGTGGATGAACTACGGTTCTGGGATCACGTGAGTCGCCGGTCCCCGGAACCGCCGTCCCCGTCTTCGCCGGCACACCCAACGAACGAGGTCGCCTATGCACGCCCAGCCGCGATGTGACGAGACATCATCCCTGCCGTGGCCGTGACCTCCAGGTCGGGCGGGTGATGAGACGATGACGGTACGGCTGCTGACCAACATCGGGCGGCTGTGGACGGGCACTGACCTCCTCAGCAACGCGGCCATGCTGCTGAACAACGACCGGGTCGCCTGGGTCGGCCAGGCATCGGAGCTTCCGCAGAGCCTGCCGGGAGTCATCGAGGACATCGTCGACGTCGACGAGGTTGACAACCTCGGCGGCGGGCTGGTCACGCCCGGTCTGATCGACGCCCACTGCCATCCGGTCTACGCGGGCAACCGCTACGCCGAGATTGCCATGCGCGCCAGCGGCGCGTCCAAGGTCGAGATCAACGGTGCTGGTGGCGGCGTCGCGTCCACCGTGACCGTCACCCGCGGCACTGATCCCTGGACACTGTGCAACTCCGTGCGCGAGCGGTTGCGGCACTGGGTGCTGTCGGGCTGCACCACCGTCGAGGCCAAGACCGGCTACCACCTCACCCGCGACGGTGAGCTCGCCGACGTCCGGCTGCTGCGCTCCCTTGAGGAGGAGCCCGGCATGCCCCGCCTGCACGTGACGTTCTTCGCCGCGCACGCCGTGCCGCCCGAGTACTTCGGCCGCCCGCACGACTACGTCGAGGCCGTCGGCTCGTGGCTGGGCGATGCCGCGCAGGCCGGCGCCGAAGGTGTCGACGTCTACTGCGACAACCAGCAGTTCACCCCCGACGACGCCAACTGGCTGCTCACCGCGGGGCGCGGGGCCGGGCTGCAGACCCATATGCACGCCTGCGCCAAGCCCCGGCACGGCGCCGTACGCATGGCGGCCGACCTCAAGTGCACCTCGGTCGACCTGCTGCACGAGACCGACGAGGACGACATCCTGGCCCTCGCCAAGACCAGCACCCCCGTGGTCGTCTGCCCGACCACGTCGCTGCACGAGCGCAACACCCCGCCGGTGCGGGCGCTGCTCGACCACGGCGTTCCCGTCGGGCTCGGTACCGACCACAACCCCGGACAGTCGGGATCGACCTCGCTGCCGCTCTCCATCTCCATGGCGATCTCCATGTTCAACATGAGCGTCCTGGAGGCACTGCGCGCCGCCACCGTCGGCGGTGCCTACGCGCTCGGCGCGACCGAGCGCGGGGTGCTGGCGCCCGGCCGCTACGCCGACATCGTCCAGTGGGACGCCGACCACGAGGGCGCGTTCGCCTGGGCGTACGGGCTCAAGACGCTGCGCGTCTGGCGCGGCGGTGAGACCATCCGCTGACCTCCTCGGCCTGCACGCGCCGGTTCAGCCGCGCCGGCTCCGCGCCGACGCGATCTCGATAACGGCGCGTTCCAGGGCGTATTCGGGGTCGCGCCCGGCCCCCTTGATCAGCGCGTCGGTCTCGGCCACCACCTGCATCGCGTGCGCCACCCCGTTCGGCGACCAGTCGCGCGCCTGCTGGCGCAGCGTCTTCAGCTTCCACGGCGGCACCTTCGCCCGCTTGGCGAGATCGGCGTCGGAGGCGCCCCGCTGGGGCTGCGCCACCACGGCCAGGCCGCGGACGGCCCCGGCGAGCGCGCTGTTGATCAGGACCGGCGCGGTTCCCACCGCGAGCGCCCACCGGAGCTGTTCGAGCGCCTGGGGCAGCTGACCCTCGACGGCACGGTCGGCGACCACGAACCCGGTGACCTCCGCCTTGCCCCGGTAGTAGCGCGCCACCATGCTGTCGTCGATCCGGCCCTCGGTGTCGGCGACCAGCTGGGTACAGGCGGCGGCGATCTCGCGCAGGTCGGTCCCGACGGAGTCGAGCAGCGCCTGGGCGGCGTCGCGGGTGACCTGGCGTCCGGCCCGTTCGAACTCGCCTTTCACGAACGCGAGGCGTTCCTGCTGTTTGGCGGGCTTCGCGCAGTTGATCCGGGTGGCTCCGGCCTTGAGGGCGGAGTCGAGGAGTGCCTTGCCCTTCGCGCCGCCGGCGTGCGTCAGGACCAGCACGACATCCTCGGCGGGGTCTTTCAGGTAGGCCGTGACCTCGGCCGCGAGGTCCTTGGTGAGGTCCTGGGCGGAGCGCAGGACCACCACCCGGCGCTCGCCGAACAGCGACGGCGAGGTGGCCGAGACCAGTGTTCCGGCGCTCACCTGGGCGGGGACCAGGTCGGTCACGTCGGCCTCGGGGTCCTCGGCGCGCACCGCCGCCACGATGCCGGCCACGGCGCGGTCGACCAGCAGTTCCTCGTCGCCGACGATGACCGAGAGTGCGGAGACGGACGTGGAAGACATACCAGCAGCATGCCATGTCCCAGCGACAGAACGAGGACGGAACGGGTGCGCGAACGGTGCGGCGAGCGCTCGCGCCCCGTTGGGTAGACCGGGGAAGCTGCGAGCCGACGGGTTCGGGCTGCTGCGGTGTGGAAACCGACGCGTGTTACGTGCGGACCAGGCCCGTGTTGTTTCCGTGTCTCGTGGTGGACAGGTGCGCCGCGGGGTGTGTAGAACAGGTCCGCAGGAGCTGGTCATGGGCTCCCCGGACGAGGCGCGCCGTACCCGGATCGCGAAAAGACGGCGCGGTTGGATGGAGACATGACCGAGGTGAATCGTGAAGGCGCATGGGCCCAGCAGGCCGAGGCGCACCTGCCGGACCACCGGTACCGCGAGGAGATCGAACGCTCGTTGGCCCACGGCCTGCAGGGCGCCCCGACCATCAACGACCGCAGCATCCCCACGTTCGCGCGCGGTGAGGTCCCGCACTTCGCCGGTGAACGGGGGACCTTCCTGAAGGCCCCGTTCATCGAGGACGTGCACGACGTCGGGGACGCCGAGGTGGCGATCTTCGGTGTCCCGCTGGACGCCGGGGCCACCTACCGGCCGGGCACCCGCTTCGGCCCGCGCGGCATCCGGCGGTCCACGAACCTGTTCGGCACCTACAACTACGAGCTCGGTGTCGACCTGCGCGAGCAGCTCAACATGGTCGACATCGGCGACGTGTTCACCATCCCGGGAAACCTGGAGAAGTCGTTCGACCAGATCAGCCAGGCCATGGCACACGTCGTGCAGCAGGGCACGGTGCCGGTGGTGATCGGTGGCGACCACTCGATCGGGTTCCCCACCATCCGCGGCATGGCGCCGTACCTGGGTGGCAACATCGGCATCATCCACTTCGACCGGCACGTCGACACCCAGGAGACCGACCTCGACGAGCGAATGCACACCACGCCGTGGTTCCACGCGAACAACATCCCGAACGCGCCGGCCACCAACCTGGTGCAGATCGGGATCGGCGGCTGGCAGGCGCCCCGGGCCGGGGTGCAGGTTGGGCGCGAGCGCAAGTCCACCGTGATCACGGTCGGCGACGTCGAGCGGGTCGGTGTGGAGAAGGTCGCCGAGATGGCGCTCGAGGTCGCATGGAAGGACGCCGTCGCGGTGTACCTGTCGTTCGACATCGACGTCCTCGACTCCGGATTCGTCCCGGGCACCGGCTGGCCCGAACCGGGCGGCCTGCTACCCCGCGAGGCGCTCAACCTGATCCGGATGGTCTCCGAGCCGGGGCTGGCCGGCATCGAGGTCGTGGAGTGCTCCCCGCCCTATGACTGGGCCGAGCAGACCGCGCTCCTCAGCTCCCGGGTGATCCTGGACAGCCTCGCCGTCCAGGTGCGCAACGGGAAGCTGGGCCGCAGGGCATCGTCAGCGGGCCGTGTGGCCTGGGGCCCAACGCACGGCACCGAGCCGGCGTCGGGGACGGGCGGCGGCGTGGCCTAGAGCCGTCTCCATTCGCAAGGGTTTCGAGGCCGGGCGCGGGCACTCGTGGTGTTCTACCGCGGGTGTCCGCGACATCGGCGCTCCATACGGTCCACTCGCGCTGGGCGGTGTCCGCGGCCACCCCCTGTCGCCCGTCGGAGGCCGCGAACTGGCACTGTGTTCGACGCATCTCACCGGCTGTGCGGGCCGCGCCGTACCGCGTGAGAACGACAACACCGTGTGGAGGGACCCCCATGACCTCGAAACCTCACCTCCCCCTGGTCTCCCTGTTGCTCTCGGGAAGCGTGCTGATCAGTGGGTGCGGCCTGCTCGGGGACGGATCGGATGGCGACGGCGGCGCCCCGGGAGGTAACGGGGAGGAAGGCGGGGATGGATTCGCGCAGGAGGGCTACGTGGGCTCCTCCGGGGGCTCCGTCCACGCCCGCGTGGAGGTGGCCGAACTCGCGCGTCTCGACGACCGGACCCGGGTGACGGTCGAGCTCACCAGTCTGGAGGAGGAAGCGGTCGACCTCCCCAGAGGCGGCAATCGGGTTCGCGTCGTCGACCCGGTGAACCAGCAGGTGAGCGGGAGCTACCCCGATATCGGTTCGCAGGCCGAGGGGGACGCCCAGTTCGAACCCGGGGTCACCTACGAGCTGGTGTTCTATACTCCACCGCTGGACGGGGACACCGAGGCCGCGACGGTCCTGCTCCCCGGGGCCATCGGCGGGTTCGCCGGAATCCCTGTCGTGGACGGTGAGGCGGGCGACTACCCCACGGAGATGCCGGACGAAGCTCCCGAGGAAGGGGACACGGTCACGCTTCCCGTCGACGACAGTGCCCCCGATCCCGACGACGGGGAGACCCACGACCTGCACAGCCCCGTGGGCAGCGTCATCCAGGACCGCACGGTCGAGGAGGACCGGGAGACCGTCCAGCTGCGCGCCGATGTGCTCTTCGACTTCGACGAGTCGGACATCAGTGAGGACGCGGCCAAGGTGCTGGACGAGGTGGTCCAGGACACCCGGGAGCGTGTTGATTCCGACGATCCGCTCATCACCATTTCCGGGCACACGGACGGAGTCGGGGACGAGGACTACAACCGGGCCCTGTCCGAGGAGCGCGCCGAGGCCGTTCGGGAAGTCCTGGAAGCCGAGCTCGGCGCGGACTACGAGTACGAGACCGAGGGCCGGGGTTCCGCCGAACCGGTGGCGAGTGAGGGCGGGGAGGATGACGCGGAAGCGCGCGCCCAGAACCGCCGGGTGGAGATCTCCTACGCGTTCGATGCGGAGACCGCCCGCGAGAGCGAGGACGACGGCGAGTTCGAGGAGCGCATCGAGGAGATCGATCCCGCCGACGCCGGCGGGCCCGGCCCGTTCAGCACCCATACCGACGGGGAAGCGGTCACCACCCTGGAGGGCGAGTCGGACGGCACGGACTGGTCGGTGGACGTCTACCCCTTCTCCCGTGACGGCGCCTTCCTGGTCGCGCGGCTGGAGACCACGAACGTGGGAGAGGACGTATCGGGCGATGCCGGACACGTCAACGTAGCCGCGTTCGATCCGCACAGCGGAACCTACTATCTGCCGGTGCGGGTTGAGGACGCGGAGAACGAGCGCGACCAGCTTCGGGCGGAGCCGTGGCCGGCCGCTGGCGAGGCCGACACCACACAACCCCTGTACCTGTACCTCACAGCTCCTCCGGAGGACGTCGCCTCGCTGACGCTCGTTACCAGTGACATCGGTCGGGCCAGTGACGTTCCGATCGAGGAGTGAGCCTCGCGGGGCGGCCGTATGGAGCGAGCGCCGAGCGCGGGGCCGTCGTCGCCGGCCGTCCGGAGCTGCCCGCGCCCGGTAGGCGGCGACCGGGCGCGGGCGGGGTCCACCACCGCTGGAATTGGCTCTTCACGGCTGCGGGCCGGGGAGGAAAAGTGGAGGGATGACTTCGAACGACGCGCAAACACCCGGGGCGGATCTGCGTCCGGCCTCCCGAACCGTGCACCCGGCTGTTCCCGCCACGGACGGCAGCAGGCCGCTCGGCCCTCCGCTGTACCAGTCGCACGTCTTCGGTTTCTCCGATACGGAGACCATGGCGCAGGCCCTGGACAGTTCCGGAAGTCCCTACATCTACGGCCGGTACGGCAACCCGACCATCGACTCCTTCGAGACCGCCGTGGCCGACCTTGAGGGAGGCGCGGCGGCGCGTGCCGCGGGCTCCGGCATGGGGACGATCACGTCCACCCTGTGGAGCCTGCTGAGCTCCGGCGACCATGTGGTGGCGCAGAACTGCCTCTACGGCGGCACCCAGTCCTACCTGGACGACCTGGCCGAACGCTGGGGCATCGAGGTGACGGCGGTCGACGCGGATGACGCGGCCAGCGTCCGGGCGGCGATCCGGCCGAACACCCGCGTGCTGTTCCTGGAGACCATCGCCAACCCCACCGGCGCGGTGGCCGACATTCCGCGGCTCGCGGCCATCGCGCGCGAGGCCGGCGTCACCACGGTGGTCGACAACACCTTCGCCACCCCGTTGCTGTGCCGCCCCATCGAGCACGGCGCCGACATCGTCGTGCATTCCGCGACGAAGTACCTGGGCGGGCACGCTGACGTGCTCGGGGGAGTCGCGGTCTTCGCCGACGCCGCCATGCACGAGCGGGTGTCGCGGGCCAGCGTGGAGCTCGGCGCCGCGCTCGACCCGTTCGCCGCCTGGCTGCTGACACGCGGAATGCAGACGCTGGGGGTGCGGGTGGCGCAGCAGTGCGCCAACGCGCAGGAGCTGGCCCAACGTCTGGCAGCCGATTCCCGGGTCGCGGCGGTGTACTACCCCGGGCTGGCCGCCCATCCCGGCCACGAGACCGCGCGCAAGCTGCTCACTGGTGGCTATGGCGGTGTGCTGGCCTTCGAGCTGACCGGCGGCCGGCCAGCGGGAAAGGCGTTCGCCGAGGCCGTGCGGCTCGCCTCACTGGCGCCGTCGCTGGGGGACGTCAAGACCCTGGTGACGCACGCGGCCAGCGTCTCGCACCGGAAGCTGAGCGCCGAACAGCTCGCGCGGGCCGGGATCGGCGAGGGGCTGATCCGGGTCAGTGTCGGGATCGAGGACGTCGACGACCTGTGGGAGGACATGCGGCAGGCGCTCGACGCCACCGAACACGGGTGAGCCGAACCCGGGTGGACCGGGCGCGGCACGCCGACCGGTGCCCACCGGTCGGCGTGCCGCCGCCGTCGGCTCAGCTTTCGGTCTGGTCGGCGACCGAGGCGAGGTACTCCTCAGTCTTGTCGGGGTCCATGAGCCAGTTCTCGAAGTCGTGCGGATTGGCGTAGCCGTGCGCGAACCGGCGGGCCACGGCGGGATTGCTCGCGGCGGTGGCGAGGACCTGCTGCACGTGCTCCGGCAAGGGGGCCAGCATCATGTTCGTGTAGTTGGTCACGTGCCGCGCGTACTGCCAGTAGGCGTCGAACGTCTGCTGCATCCACTCGGGGTCGAAGGGCTCCTTCCCGCGTTCCAGGATCTTTCGCAGGTAGACGTCGGCGCAGCGGGCGGCGTTGTTCGCCCCCTGCCCGGTAACCGGGTCGTTGGCGACCACGACGTCGGCCATGCCGAGCACGTGCGCGGTGGCCGACAGGCGCGCCACGGGGTGCCGCACCACCGGGGCGTAGCCGCCGAAGAGTGTGCAGCGGGAGTCGGTGGGTTCGGCGTCCACACAGCGCTCGTACTCCCAGGGCACATAGCGCCGCATCAACTCCAGGGTGCGCTCCAGGTGGGCCTCGGGGCTCGGCCGGTCCGACCAGCAGTCGAACGGGCCACCCGGCACCGCCTCCCACAGCAGGATGTCGCACGGGCCGGTGTTGGTGACTCCGGGCATGAAGAACTGCTCGCCGATCCCCGGGAGGGCGCTGATGCGCACGTGCGGCTCCGGGTAGTCGGGCCGGGGAGTCATCCCGTGCACGTAGATGCACGACAGCATGCGTTGCGGGCGGTCGTAGGGGGAGCGGCTGGCGTCGCGGTCGAACAGCTCGACCAGGTCGCCTTTCCCGGCGGCGATGATGGTCAGGTCGTACATGGCGGCCAGTGACTCCAGGTCGGAGGTCATGACCCCGTGATAGACCACCTCGCCACCGCGCGACTCGAACAACTCCAACCAGCCGGCCATCTTGACCCGCTGGTCCACCGACTGCGCGTAGGACTCCCAGCGCCCCACGAAACCGAACGCCATCTCACCCGGGGGGTCCGATACGGTCAGCCGCTGCGCGACGATTTTCGGTGCCTGGTCCTCCCACAGGTTGAGCCCGAGATCGCGCTCGATCTGCAGGTTCGGGTAGAACATGCACTGGGTCGACATGATCCGCCCGTCGCGGATCTCCTCGGGGGTCCGTGCCGACATGATCGTGACGTCATAGCCGGCAGCCTGTAGGCCCAGGCCGAGCTGGAGTCCGGCCTGTCCGGAGCCGACGATCAGAATCCTGCGCATTGCTGCCTTTCCATGGGCAGGGGATGGGGGGTCAGCGAACGCCCGTAGCGGCGCGGCCGTCGCTCGTGGAGTGGGTTTGCTTGTCGTCGAGCTTCCTGGGGGAGTGGGGGAGTCAGCGCACAGCTTGGGCTTCGTGTCCGTCTGCGGTTCGCCGCATCGTGTGCGACAGCGACGCGGTCAGGGTCTCGATCGCCGCACCCCGGCCGCGCGCGTCGCAGCTCAGCAGGGGGATGTCGGGGGAGAGCTGGAGCGCTTCGCGCACGTCGGAGAGGTCATGGGTCTGCTCGCCGTCGAACAGGTTGACGGCGACGATGAACGGAACATCGGAGTCGTTCTCGAAGTAGTTGACCGCGGCGAACGACGCGTCCAGGCGATTGGTGTCCACCAGCACCACCGCCCCGCTCGCTCCACGGCACAGGTCGTCCCACATGGGCCAGAACCGTGCCTGGCCCGGGGTCCCGAACAGGTACAGCACGAGGTCGTCGGCCAGTGTGATCCGGCCGAAGTCCATGGCGACCGTGGTGGTGACCTTTTCGGTGTCCTCGGTTAGCGGGTCGACCGTCTTGGATGTTTGGGTCATCCACGCCTCGGTGTTCACCGGAGGGATCTCCGAGACCGCACTGACCAGGGTGGTCTTACCGACTCCGAAACCGCCCGCGATGACGATCTTGGCGGAGGTGAGCTGCGGGGCCGGGCTAGGCGAGCTCATAAAGCCCATCGATGACTCTCTTCAGCAGGCGGGGGTCGTAGGGGGATTCGTAGCTGCCCGGATTGATGACCATCCGGTCGCGGGCCGCCATGTCGCCGAGGAGCACCCGTGTCACCCCCAGCGAGACGCCGCAGTGGGCGGACAGTTCCGCCACCGACTGGACCGCGGTATTGGCACGCTCGTAGAGGCGGCGGGCCTCGGGGGGCAACCGCGTGGCGTAGCCGGCGTCGTACCGCGGCACCGACACCAGCGTGTGGACGAACAGCCGATGCCGCGTCCGTGTCCTGCCCCCAGTGAGCACGTAGGGCCGTACCCAGGGATTGACCGTCATGCTCGCACTCCCGTTTCGGTCCGAACGCGGTTCACGTCATGCTCCGCCCGACGGAGAGACTGCGTAGGTCGTCGCGCATCTGCGGGGTGAGTACGTGGCCGACGCTCTCAACGAGTTGGGTCATGCGATGTGCGACCACACCGAGGTTGGCCCCCTCGCGGACCAGTACGGCGAGGCCGGCGAGGCTGCCGATCCCCATGAACAGGAAGTGCCCCGCCGGGAACTTCAGCATGATCTGGTCGCAGCGTTCCTCGTCGACCTGGCCGGCGATGTTGTGGCCGAGGCTGATCAGTCCGCTGGTCATCGCCGACAGTGAGTCGACGGTGTCATTGGGCAGGGAACCCGAAGTAGTGAGCGGCAGACCGTCGGAGGAGACGATCAGCGCGTCGGCCACGCCGGGTGTCGAGGTCGCGAAGTCGGAAACCAGCCAACTGAAATCATTGATGTCACGGGGCTGGTGGGTGGCGCTGTTCATCGGAGGACCTCGTCAGTTCTCAGGGCGGTTTTCGGTGTTCTGCGAGGTGGGGGCAGGGGTGCCGTTGGCGTCGGAGTTGCCGCCGGCGGTGAAGCTGTCGAGATCCTCGGCGAACGACCCGCCGGAGGCGGAGCCGCCACCGGAAGGGCCGGAGTCCCGCGCCAAGGGCCGCTTGGGCAGGTGGGAGTTATCGCCGTTGCGGCCCTGCTTACGCAGGCTCTCGCGCTCTCGGCGGGGTAGAGAGCCTCCCGTGGCCGGGCGCTCCGGTGGCGAGGGCTCGGGCGGGGGCGCGGAGTCGGGCCCGATCGGGCCCGGGGCGAGCTTCAGGTGGGCGGGCTGGGGGACCGGGCTCAGCGGTGGCGCGCCCGTCCCCGGACCGTCCGCCGGCCCGTTTGGCGCTGCGGGCCATTCCGGTGTGTCGGAGCCGCCGATGTCGCCCAAGGCCGGCGGCTGCCCGGGGGCCTCGCAGATGAGCTGCGGGGGAAGGGAGACCACGGCGGTGGTCCCGCTTCCGGAGCCGCCCGGCGCCCCGGAGGAACGGGTGATGAAGCGCACCTGGGCGTCGAGCCGGCGCGCCAGCCGGTGCACCACCGGGAAACCGGTGTGCTTGCTGGTGTGCTCGTCCACGGGGGGCACGGCGGAGGCCATTGTGGCGTTCAGCGCCCGCGCCTGCTCCTCCTGCAATCCGATGCCGGAGTCCACGACGCGGATCACGACCCCACCGGTCTCGGTGGGGTGTGCGCTGACTGTCACCGCGGACGGGGAGTAGCGGGTGGCGTTGTCCAGCAGTGGGGAAAGGAGAGAGGCGACGTCGTCGGCCGCGTGACCGAGTACCGCCAGTTCGGCGACGGGGCCGACCTGGATACGGGAGTAGGACTCGATCGCGGATGCCGCCATGCGGATGATGTCGAGCAGCGACGTGTCCGCCCCACCCATCTCCGTCTCGTTTTTCTCCGAGAGGACGCGCAGCTCACGCGCGACCCGGCGCATCAGGGCCACGGCGTGGTCGATCTCGTACAGCTTGTTGAGCCTGTCCGGATCCTGCTCGTCGTGCTCCAGATGATCCAGTGCCTGGCGTTGTTGCTCGGCAAGGCCCAGGAGCTGCATGGCGAACCGGTCGCCGACCGTGGCCATGGGCGCGTGCGGCCGTGCGGCCTCGGTGGGAACGGCGTTGGGTGACCGCTGCGAAACGGGCTGCTGCGGCTGGGCGGTGGTGCTCGGTGCGGCCGGTTCCCGGGCGGCGGTGTCTTCGCGCTCGCGCCGGCGGCGGCGCAGCATCGCCCGGATCATGGGCGCGGTCCCATGCGATCCCATCGGGGGTTCAACGATGGATCGAAGCAGCGAGGCATAGGTAAGGGCACGCCTTCCTCGTCTAGGGATTCCTGATGCGACGACGCATCCGCACCGCGTGTGCGCGGCACGGGCGGACGCGTATCCCGTGTGGGGCGCGGTAGTGGAGGCGATCCCGCCGATTGAGCGGGGTCTCGCCAGAGGTGTCACTAGATTGTCACATCACGCTACTAGCGCAAAGTGTCCATGCGGAGAATGTGGCGTGATTTCCACTAAGGTGACGAATGCGCCGTTTTGTGCTTTTTGCTCAAATTCCCTGATCACCGGGGATTCGATGGTGTTCTGGGAGGTCGGCAGCGCGCGGGTGCCCCTCGCTGGGCACCCGGAACTACGCTGGAAAACCATTGGAACCCCCGGCACGGGGTTGGGAAAAATGCGTGGCCATGGGCCATATCGAGCTGTCAGGTATCGGGTTCCGGTTGCCTGATGGGAGCACGCTGCTGGACGAGGTGTCGCTGCGGGTCGGCGACGGCACGAAAGCCGCCCTGGTGGGGGCCAACGGCAGCGGAAAGACCACCCTGCTGCGCATCATCGCCGGGGACGAGAAGCCGCACCAGGGCACGGTGGCGCGCAGCGGCGGCCTCGGTGTCATGCGGCAGTTCGTCGGGGGGCACGGCACGGGCGGGGGAGACGGCGTCACCGCCCCGTTGGATGCCGGGTCGTCCGTTCGCGACCTGCTGCTTTCGGTGTCCCCATCGACATTGCGCGCGGCCGCGCGGGCGCAGGACGCCGCGGAACTGGCCATGATGGAGCACGACGACGAGGCCACCCAGGTGCGCTACGCCCAGGCCATCGCCGACTGGGCCGACTCCGGCGGCTATGACGCCGAGGTGCTCTGGGATACCTGTACCGTCGCGGCCCTGGGCATCCCCTTCGCGCGTGCCCAGCACCGGGAACTGGGCACGCTCTCCGGCGGCGAACAGAAACGCCTCGTGCTGGAGGCGCTGTTGCGCGGCCCCGAAGAGGTCCTGCTGCTGGACGAGCCCGACAACTACCTGGATGTGCCGGGAAAACGGTGGCTGGAGGAGCGGCTTCGCGAGACGCCGAAGACCGTGCTGTTCGTGAGCCACGACCGCGAGCTGCTCGCGCGCACCGCCACCCGCATCGTCACGCTTGAGGGCGGCATGGCCGCCGGGAACTCGGCATGGGTGCACGGGGCGGGATTCGAGAGCTACCACCGCGCCCGGCGCGATCGGCACGAGCGGTTCGCCGAACAGCGCCGCCGCTGGGACGAGCGGCACGCCCAGCTGCGCAAGGTGGTCGCGGCCCTGCGCCAGAAGGCGTCCACCAACGACGATATGGCGAGCCGCTACCGGGCGGCGCAGACCCGGCTCCGCAAGTTCGAGGAGGCCGGCCCGCCACCCGAGCCGCCGCGCGGGCAGGACATCACCATGCGGCTACGCGGCGGGCGGACCGGAGTCCGCGCGCTTACCTGCACGGACCTGGAGCTGACCGGGCTGATGCTGCCGTTCTCGCTGGAGGTGTTCTACGGGGAACGTGTTGCGGTCCTGGGCTCGAACGGGTCGGGCAAGTCGCACTTCCTGCGCTTGCTCGCCAGTCCGGACGGCGTCGCGCACACCGGGCACGCCAAGCTGGGAGCCCGGGTCGTCCCCGGCCATTTCGCGCAGACCCACCACCATCCGGAGTGGCTCGGTCGGACACTCGCCGGGATCCTCGCCTACGACCACGCGCTGCCGCTGGACAAGGCGGCGCCCGCGCTCGACCGTTACGAGTTGGTGAGTCAGCGCGACCAACGCTTCGAGACGCTGTCCGGCGGCCAGCAGGCCCGGTTCCAGATCCTGTTGCTGGAGCTTTCGGGGGCCACCATGCTGCTGCTGGACGAACCCACCGACAATCTCGACGTGGAGTCGGCCGAGGCCCTGGAGGCCGCCCTGGACGCGTTCGACGGGACGGTCCTCGCCGTGACCCACGACCGCTGGTTCGCCCGCGACTTTGATCGGTACCTGGTCTTCGGCTCTGGCGGAAAGGTTTACGAGGCAGCCGAGCCGGTCTGGGACGAGGGCCGAGTGCAGCGCGACCGTTCCTGAGTCGTTAGAAGGCGTCGTGTTTGGCGTGGTGGAGGAAGGCGTGCCATTCGTGGTTGGGGATGGTCAGGGTGGTGTGGTGGCGGTTTTGGGTGTCGCGGATGGCGGTGGCGTGGGGTTCGGTGGCGACCTCGACGCAATGGCCACCGTTGGCATCGCTGTAGGTGCTGGTGCGCCAGGCTCTGGGGGACCTGCGGGAGATGTCTGGGGTGCTCATGGCTTAGCTCTCATCGGCTTGCTCGCTAGCGGTGCTCGTCGGCAATACGCCGGACCAGGCGCCGCGACTCTACCGGCCCCAGGGCAGCCGCCTGTAGCCGGTTCCACAACCCAGAATACGCGCGCACCGCGTCGAGACGATCGAGGTAGTCCGCGTCGGTAAAGTTCTCCAGGTAAACCACGTCCGAGTGCGGGTCGTTGTCGAACCTAAGAATAATGAAGTCGAATGTAGACACCTCGTACGATTGCGCGCTGAACGGGTAGACCTGCACCTCGACTCCCGGGCGTTCAGCGATACTCGCCAGGTGCTGGAGTTGATTGCGCATGATCGCGGCGTCCCCAATGTTTCGGCGAAGCGCTGACTCGCTGAGAATGAACGTGAGCGCTGGCGCGTCTGGCCTGTCGATGATGGCGGTTCGCTCCATACGCACTCGTACATGGTCGTCAAGTTCCTCTTCGCTTTCGTGTGGAAGACCCGTGGTGTTCAGTGCGCGCATGTAACTCTCGGTCTGCAACAGGCCAGGAATGATCTCCGCCTGGTACCAGCGGATCTCGGTGGCGTCGGCCTCCAGGTCCACGTAAGCGCGGAACCAGTCGGGCACGACGTTGCGGTAGCCGCTCCACCGGCCACGTTGCCGACCCGCTCGGGCCAGGGCGTGCAGGCTCTCGGCGTGCTCCCCCGAGACTCCGTAGAAGTCCAGCAGGAGCTTCAGGTCGGTCAGGCGAATGCCGCTCTGCCCCAGTTCCAGCCGGCTGACCTTGGTTGCAGCCGCGTCCAGGAGAGTTGCGGCTTCATCGCGGGTCTTGCCTGCCTCCTCGCGAGCCCTGCGCAGGGCCATGCCCAGTCGGCGCCGTTGGATCGTCGGAGTGGCCATCTCGTTGTCTCCCTGCCTGGTGGATACAAATCGAGTGCGGTTGCAAACACACTGTATTGCGCCCGTCTATTATAGGCGCCTATTATAGGCATGCTCAGTAGAAGGCTAAGCGGTGCACCGAGCCTAGCGAGTCCTCACCCCACCCCGCAGGAGAACCCCCCGTATCCACCACCACACACCACTGGAGGACACCATGCACAACCTCGACCCGGCGATCTCCCGACTGCAGGAGCACGCTGCCCGCCTCGCCATGGCCGTCGGTACCGTGCGGTATCTGGGAGACGCCACGACCATCGAGAACGAGGCCACCGTCTCCACCGCCATCCACGTCCTTAGCAAGCTGGACCGGGAGCTCAACGACACCCTTACGGCGCTGGTCGACCTCGGTTCCGGGCTTGAGGCGCTCACCGAGGAGCCGCTTGAGATCCGGATCGACCCGGACGACGCCTACGTCTCCCCCTCACCCGACCGCACGAGTCTGGAGGTCGACCTCGGGGAGGTCCGCATCACCGTTCCCGCGGGCCGCGCCGTTGACGAGCTGGTCAAGTCCCTGGAGGACAACCGCGCGCACACCCGCCTCCCCGAAACGGCTCCCACCCGGGCCACCGCGGTACCCACTCCGCGCTGACGGCGCGGACGCCCGGCCCGCCGGCCGCGCGTCCCGGCCCCGCCCGAGCGATGAGGGCGGGGCCGGGACGCGGTACCGATCGCGTTTTCCGCGCTGGTCAGCGACCGGTCGCGGCTGCCCCGTTTCCGCTGCCGAGGCGGGCCACGAGAACGGAGTAGGCGGCGGTCACTCCGGTTGTCAGGGTCGGCTCGATGACCGGGGCGAAGTGCGGAGAGTGGTTGGTGGGCACGGGGTCGTCCCCGTCGATGACCTCGTCGGCCATGCCGCCGAAGAACCAGTAGACGCCCGGGACACCGATCGCGTCGGGGAGGTGGCCGAAGTCCTCGCTTCCCATGACCGCCGGCCGGTCCGTCACCGGCTCCGGGCCCAGCGCCTTCTCCAGGGCGGCCGTGACCGTGGCCGTCTCCTCGGCGTCGTTCGTCAGCAACGGGAACGTGTACAGCTCCTCGATGTCGGGTTCGGGCGCCCCGGACGCCTGGGCCTCGGCGGCGATCACTCGGCGCAGCGCGGCCAGCGTCGCGTCTCGCGTGTCGGGGTCGAGGTTGCGCACGTTGACGGTGAACTCCGCGGACGACGGGATGATGTTCTCCTTCAGCCCGGCGTGGAAGCTGCCTATGGTGACCACCGCCGCCTCGCTCGCCGGCACCTCGCGCGAGACGACGCTCTGGATCCGGACGACCATGTGCGCGGCGAGAACGACCGGGTCGATAGTGGTCTCCGGTCGGGACCCGTGCCCGCCCCGGCCGCGCACCGTCACCTTCCAGGAATCGGCCATGGCCATGGCCGGACCGGTACTGACTTCCACGGTGCCGGACCGGCCCGGCCACACGTGCTGGCCGTAGACGACCTCCGGTCGTGGCGCCCGGTCCCACAGGCCGTCGTCGAGCATGGCGCGGGCGCCCTCGGCGGTCTCTTCCCCCGGCTGGAAGAGGAAGACCACGGTTCCGGCCCACTCGTCGCGGGCGCCGGCCAGCAGGGCCGCGGTTCCGATCGCGCTGGTGACGTGCATGTCGTGCCCGCAGGCGTGCATGACCGGCACCTCGGTGCCGTCGCGCAGTGTCCCGCGGATCGTGGAGGCGTAGGCCACGCCGGTCTCCTCGGCGACCGGCAGGGCGTCGGTGTCGGCGCGGAACGCGACGACCGGCCCCTCGCCGTTCCGCAGGACCGCGACGACCCCTGTGCCCCCGCACGTGAAGGTCTCGCATCCCAGCGCGTCCATGCGCTCTGTGATCAGTTGGGCCGTTCGGTGCTCCCGCATGGACAGTTCGGGGTTGCGGTGCAGGTGCTGGTAGAGGTAGTGCAGGTCGTCCCGGAGCTCGTCGGATACCCGGGCCGCGTTGGTGGCCGCGTTCAAGCTGTGCTCCTCACTCGTGTGGCGGGTCGGCAACGTCGACTACTGCTGGGGTGGCTGGTCGGCGCTGGCACTGACACTGGTAGCCGTACCCCGCTCGGCCCGGCGGTCCCGCAGCACCCAGGCCAGGGCCACGGTGCCGAAGACAACGACGGCGGTGGCGAAGTTGCCGAACTGCTCGCCGAGTACCGGCACCAGCCCCAACTGCACCACGGCCGCGGTGGCGAGCGCGATCACCGTGATCCGGGGCTGCTTCGCGTAGGACACGAGCTGCACGACCACGGCCCCGATGATGGCGGGGAAGATGTACAGCCGCGCCACCTCGACCACCGAGTCCGGAAGCGCGCTTACCAGCCATGTCCCCAGCAAACCAACGAGGACCAGTAGGGAGACCAGGTGCACGAGGGCGGCACCGCAGATCGCCATTACCGCGGCGAGTTCGGCGCGGCGGGTGCCGGGTTTGGCGTCGATCGCCTGTTGGGCCACGATCGCCGAGGGCACCAGCTTGTTCGCGATGTTGCCGATCATGAACGCCTGGTACATGGCGGCGGGGCCGAGAACGGGGTAGTACGTCAGGGGCTCGATTACCCAGATCAACCCGAACACCGCCGCGACGGCGAGGAAGGCCGTGAGGAGCTCGCCGAAGGCCAACTGCAGGCCGGAGAAGAACACCAGGTACAGCGGTGCTGCCAGGGCGATCACCAGCACCATGAGCATGGTGATGCGGCCCCACCGCGAAGTGGTGCGGTCGTAAGCGCTGTAGGCGGCGTCCGCCCGGGACATGTCGTCTGGCACGGTGCTCACTCCTTCAGGCGGGACCGATGGCGGAGAAATGGGCGAAGTAGGCCGCGACGAGGCCGATGATGATCGAGATGCCAAGGGCCCACTCACGCAGCCAGGCGAGACCCAACCAGCGGGCCAGTAGTAGGCAGCCGGCCATCACGAGGGCCGAGACCGCCACGATGAGGACGTTGACGGTGCCGTTGGGCAGTTCGGAGATGCTGAGGGAGGCGAAGGCCCCCAACAGGGCCGCGGAGGGGACGATCGCCATCAGTGTGGGGTTGGTCCGGCGCAGCCGGGTGTCGCCGCGCTTGAGCAGTGGCGTGAGGATGAGGGTGGTGACCAGCCACATTCCGCCAGAGAGCGACATCGCGAACAGAGCGGTCGCGAAGACCTCAGGTGACCAGGAAGCCCCGCCCAGCTCCGCGCCCATGGTCCCGGCGGCCAGGTCCGCCGAGGCGGTCTCCGTGGCGGCGGAGCCGACGAGTCCGATTCGTACGAGCACCGCGGGGGTGCCGAAGAGTGCCAGCAGCGCTACGGCCACGACGGCGACCGCCAGGGATGGTCCGATCGCCGCGATCGCTCCGGAGCGGAGGGACCGTTTCCAGTCTTGAGGGGTGAATCCGAGGTCGGGGCCGGCGGTCCGTGCTGCGCGCATGTAGATGACGGTCTGCAGGGCGATCACCGCGAATGCGGCGAGGGCGCAGATCCACAGAAACGCCGAGTTCGTGTAGGCGGCGAGTGAACCCACGTGGGCTCCAAACGTGTTCCGGGGGTGTTGTCAACGTAGGGGGCGGTGTTCTGGGTGGGTGTTCCCTCGGTGATAGCGAGGATTCTGTTCCGGCGCGCGCTTCTTGAGTTTCCCGGTTCCGGTGCTGTTCGCGGTTTCCGGTTTCTTAAGTTCCGGGGTCGTGATCATCGGTGCTGACAGCGAACAGTTGGGCAGCTCACGGAAACGGGCCGGTGGAAGCAGGGCGCGTCGACCAGGGCCGCGTCACGGGCGGTGGTGACTGCGCGCGAGGACGCCGCGGTCCCCACCCGTGGCGGGCGGGCCGCCGAGCCCGAGGGGCAGATCACACCGCGAGCAGTAGGGCGAGTCGTGATGGCAGCGCGCGACACCGCACGCCGTGGGCTCGGGCACCGGCCGCGGCCTTCCGGTCGGTTCGCGTGGTGGCAATTTTCGGGGTGTACGGAAGACCGCCGGAATCAGGGCGGGGACGTTTGACCGATTGGGCCGGCGATGAGGGGTTGGGGCCGTGCGAGGTTCGGCTTCAACAGTCGAACACCGACCAGCAGATGTCGTTGCGCAACCTCTGGTCATCAAGTACGAGCTCGCGGATCGCCTCCGGGAGCTGGTCGCGCTGCCACTGGCACTCGAGTCGCCCTGCGGTCTCGCTCATGCCTTCCGGTGCCGCTGCGCGTGCGGCCTTGATCGCGTAGGCGGCCGCGCCGAGCTCGTGTGCGGCAACGTGGGCGACGGCCCCGGCCTGGCCGGCGGCGTACGCGGCATGCCGTGCTGGCCCCCGCAGGTCTCTGGCCGCCCCCATCGCGTGGCCGCCCGCCGCGCGAGCCCGCATCATCGTGACCTCGCCACGCACCCAGGCCCGGGCATGCTCGATCGCCTGGCGCGGTCGCGGGTCCCCAGGCTGAGCCGACTCGAAAAGGCCAAGGACGTGCTCTGCGCACGTGGCGGCCCATAGAGCGAGGAGATGGTGATCCGCGTCAGTGAGAGTCCCACCACGGCGGATCGTCACGAAGCGGGGGTCCCGGACCTTCGGGAGGATCATGACGTGCGTTCCCTTCCGCGCGCATCGGCGCGGCTCTCCGGGGTGTGCCCTGGCGACCGGTCAGCCGCCTGACGCAGGCGATGGTCCAGAGTGCTCATCAGCCGGGCGACACGAGTGCCGCCGCTTGGCGCGGGCGGGTAGCGGCGGAGCACATCGATGAGCGCCGGTGCCGCATACTGCCGCGATCGTTCCAGCAGGGCATCCCCGATCGCGGGGTCACCGCCCGCCTCCATCTCCCCGAGGTGCGCAGCGCTCGCGGAGGCTCGCAGGATGTGGCCGACCTGGCCGGCCTGGGCGATGGGGTGCAGGTATGCGGCCGATGCGGCGTCACCGGCGGATCGCGCTGCCAGCCGCGCGGTTTCGGAGGGGGCGGACCGGGCGGCTCGATGAGCGTCGAGGGAAGTGACGCGCTGCAGTTGTGTCCTGTTGGCACCGTTGATGAACGCCCAGGCCGCGCCGACCGCTGCACGGGGGCGCGGATCATCGGGAACAGCCTGCTCAAAGACTGACAGGACGGCCTCTGCGTGCCGAACCACGTAACGCGTCACGACGCGCAGCTCGTCCATCGTCAGGTCGAAGTCTCCGGACACGGTGTGCGTGTTCTGTTCCATGTCCCTGAACCGTATCCTTGAACTTCCGGTGGAGACTCTGCGCCGAATCCTCCCTTCAATGCGTCGGAAACCCTCAATCGGATGTCGCATGCGGCCCGGGTGCCCGGATCGTCGGCACGGCCTCTCCACGCGGGCGGTCCGCTTCGCAGCGGCCGGGAGAGGTGCGAGCGCATGGCGCGCTGAAAGAACACCATCACCGTGAAGCTAGTCAGCGGGCCGCGTCGGGAGTGACCGCGAGGTCGTTCTCGGCGCTGGAGATGTCTCCAAGGTCGGGTTCGATGCGGGGCGGCGCGGGTGAAGGAGCGAGCTCCCGCTCCACGACTCAGCGGTCCCTGACGCGGGAGGACGTCCGTCACGGCCGGTCAGTGCTTCCGCGGGCGGCGACCGCGGGGCCGTCCGGGCCGGGGACGACCGCGATGTCGCCGTGCCGGTCGGTGCGGTAGTTGGCCCGGGTGAGCGAGGTCAGGAGTGCCCACGTTCCCGGATCCGGGTGGCCGTACGGGTTGTCCGCGCCAGCCGATGTGATGGTCACCCGCGGGCGGGTGGCCGCCAGGAAGCTTTCGTCCTGGGTCTTCGCGCCATGGTGCGGAGTCTTGAGCAGGTCCACCCCTCGGATGGCGTGCTCGCTGAGCAGCGCGCGCTGCGCACGCTCCTCGATGTCCCCGGTCAGCAACGCGGTCATGGGTGGCGCCCGCGAGTCCCCGGGAGGGGCCCAGCGGGCCAGCAGGACCACGCTGTCGTCGTTCGAGCCGCTGGCCGCACCGCCGCGTGGCCACAGCACGTCCAGGCGCCATGGTCCCGCGTTCCACCGCTGCCCTGCCTCGGCCGTGCGCACCGCAACCGAGCCCTCGTCCAGTTCGCGCTCGGCGCCGGGGGAGTCGTAGTTCCCCGGGACCAGCGCCGCACCCGCCGCACGGCCCGACAACGCGCCCTCGATGCCGCCGTCGTGGTCGGCGTCCCCGTGTGTCAGCACCAGAAGGGGGAGCGACCGGACCCGGAGGTCGCGCAGGCAGTTGTCGACCAACGTTGGCTCCACACCAGTGTCGACAACAACGGCCCGGTGGTCGCCCGCCGACAGTACGATCGCGTCTCCCTGCCCAACGTCGCAGGCCACCACCGCCCACCCGGACGGAGGCCACGGCGGCGCCAGCCAGTGCAGCACTACCGGAGTCGCGACCACCAGGGCGCCGAGTGCGCACAGGGCGCGCCGCAGCCGCCCGCGTGCGGCGAGGAACACGAGGATGAGAGCCGCGGCGGCCACAGCTCCGGCGAGGTCATCGCGCCAGGGGAACGCGCCCTGCGGGACCCGGGCGGCGTGCGTGGCGATCGCGCCGACCCACATCACCAGGATTCCGGGCAGCCACACCACGACCGCGGCGGCGGCCGGCCACAGGAGCGCGATCCCCATTACCGCGAACCCGCCCACCGTCGCGAACGGCACCAGCGGGCCGGCGAGCACATTGGCGGGTACCGCGACCCAGCTCACCTCGGCCGAAAGCAGCACCAGTACCGGTACGCACCCCACGTGCGCGGCCAGCGCGACGGCGATGGTCTCGGCGACCCAGCGGGGCAGTCGAGCGGACCAGGAGTCGCGCCAGCCCGGCGCCAGGACCAGGATTGCCGCCGTGGCCAGTACCGAAAGGGCGAATCCATAGGAGCGTGCCAGCGCCGGGTCGAACAGCAGCAGCCCCACGACGGTCGCCGTGAGCGCCGTGAGCCCCGCTCGCTGCCGGCCCAGCGCCAGGGCGAGCAGTGCGATGCCACCCATGACGGCTGACCGCAGCACGCTCGGCTCCGACCTCGCTACCAGGATGAACACCACGATCATCCCGGCTCCCACGGACGCGGTGAACCAGGGAGGCCAACCGAACCACCTCCCCAGCCCGAGCGCCACACCGGTCAGCACCGCCAGGTTGGCGCCGGAGACGGTCAACAGGTGGGTCATGCCGCTGGCTTGGAAGTCCTCCGTCGTGGTGTCGTCCAGCTCGGATACGTCCCCGACGATCATCGCGGGTAGCAGCGCGCTGGCGGGGTCGGGCAGCGTGGCGGCGGCGTCGCGGAGCCGGTCGCGCGCGAGACCGGCCAGCACCCGCGGCGTCCCTGGGGGCCGCACGTCCTCGGGCGGTCCCCGCACCAGAACCAGCCCGCGCACCAGGCCGGAGTCGTCGGCCGGAACGACCCGCCCGGACAGTGCGACCGTGGTGCCGGGAACCAGGTCGCTCCACTCGGGGCCGGAAGCCAGTAGAACCACCGGAACCCGGGAGCGTAGCCGCTCGCCGCCGGAGTCGACCCAAACGGTGCGGGCCTCGATGACATGTTCGGGACGTCCGGGTAGCGCTGGCCCGCTGCGTGACCGGGGGTCGAGGCTGGCCACCACCTCGATCGTCGCTCCGCTCTCGTTCTCGGCCAACTCCGCCACCGGGCTTGCCTCCACACCGGCCAGGCGGGCGCCCACGGCCAGCGCGCCGGCCGCCGCACACACCAGGACCGCCAGGACCGGGGTCACCCACTCCTCGCTCGACGGCAACCGGAGCGCGGGACTGAGCACGAGGGCGCACCCGAGAAGTGCCACGCCGGTGGTCAGCGCCGTCGCGGAACCCGCGCCGAGGAGAACCGCGGTGCACAGCCACGTTCCGATCGCGGGCGCCAACAGCCGGAGATCCGGCGGCGCGGCGGCGCCGGGGGCGTCGATGCCGAGCGGGTTCACCGTTGGCCTCCGTTGGTTTTGTGCGGGGGTGCCGGGCTGGCGCGGTCCCTTCTCTGCTGGTCTTGTCTGTGTGGTCACGCTCGGCGCCGAGCGTGACCACACAGACAAGACCAGCAGAGATTGCCGCTCAACCGGCGCCGTTCACCTGCACCAGCTCACTGAGCTCGGCGTAGCGCACCTCGCCGATTCCACTGACGTCGTTCAACTGTTCGACCGAGGTGAAGCCGCCATTGGAGGTCCGGTGCTCGATGATGCGTTCGGCGAGTACCGGGCCGATACCGGGCAACTCCTCCAACTGCTCGGGCGAGGCGGTGTTGAGGTCGACCAGTGGTTCCGGCTGCTCCGGAGCGTTCCCGGGCGCCGGGGCGCCGGAGGCGGCGGAACCGGGCGGCGGAGTGACACCGACGAGCACCTGCTCGCCGTCGACCAAGGGACGCGCGAGGTTGAGGGAGTCGGTATCGGTACCGGAGTCGACGCCCCCGGCGGCCTCGACAGCGTCGGCCACCCGTGACCCGGCCGGGAGAGTGAAGACGCCGGGATCGCCCACTTCGCCGTCGACGTGGACCAGGACTTCGCCGGTGGGCTGTGCCGGCGCGGACGGGGCATCCTGGGACGCCGGTTCCGCGCCGGAGGAAGCGGGATCGGCGTCCGGGGCCCCGGACGCGGAGCCGGGCTCGGGCGCTGGTTCGGGCGACGGCCGCGCCTGGATGAAGAACCAGGACGCCGCGATGACGGCCACGGAACACACGGCGACGAGCGCGTGCAGGCCGGACCGGCTCAGGCGGGGCTGTTCGGTCAGCGCGGGCGGAAGGCGGTCGCGCAGCGCGGAGAGCCAGGAGCGGCGGGTGAGGTCGTCACCGGCCTCGACGTATCCCGGTGGTGGCCGCAGGCCGGAACCGGCACTGGTGCTGGGGCGGGTGGCCTCATTCCCGGAGCCGGAGCCGGAGCCGGAGGTGTCCTCGTCGCTCGACGGGTCCCGGCGCGCGGTGCGCGGCGGCGGTAGGCCGGGCGGGGCCGGCTCCGCCGGGGACGGCACGCCAACCGAGGTGTCGAGCTCGGCGGAGCCGGGTTCGGGGTGCGCTGCCCGCGGGCCGGCCGCTTCTTGTGCGTACGGCGGCGCGGGGATCGGCTCGACGATCCCGGAGCCGGACGCTGGGCCCGCGTCCGGCTTCGGGGCGGTGCCGGGGTCGCGAGGTGGGGGCGGCCGGTGGGTGACGCGCTCCGCGAGTGCGGCCAAGCGCTGGCGCGCGACTCCATCGGACGGGTGCGGGGACCGATGCGAAGGTGACATGGCCTCAACGTAGGGAGCCGCCACCTCTGCGGTCAGTCCGGATTACCGGGCTGTGGACCAGTGCCCGACACGCGGCGGAGCGCACCAGCGAGGCGGTGCACATGGGCGAGGCACCACCCCGCAGTCCAACTCCGGCGACCGGTCGCGCCGCCAGGGGCGCGGGCGGCTGGGGGATCCGCACTCGCGTGGCCGCGGTGCCCGACCTCCGGGTCCGCCCTGAGCGGCGGGTTACCAGCGTACGGGGCCGTCCTCGCCGAAGAACCCGCCGGTGGCTCCGTCGGCGGGCAGGTCCGCCAGGCGTACCGCGACCGCCGCGCCCTGGGCGGCGGTGCGTGGCGCCGCGAGTCCGGACCCCCGCGTGAAGTCGGTGTCGCAGGCTCCGGGCGCGGCGGCGTTGACCAGGATTCCGTCCGGCCCCAGCTCCTTTGCGTACTGCACGGTGACCGCGTTGAGGGCGGTCTTGGACGGCCCGTAGGCCAGCCCGGCGGGGATCTTCGACATGTAGTGGTCGGGATCGGTCGTCTGGCCGAGTGACCCCACGTCGCTGGAGATGTTGACCACGCGCGCCCCAGCGGAGCGCTGGAGCAGGGGGAGCATCGCCTCGGTCACGCCGATGACGCCGAACACGTTGGTCTCGAAGGTCGCGCGCACGGTGTCCATGTCGGCGAGTCCGGGTGCCTGGCTGTCCAGGCGGCCGGCGATGCCGGCGTTGTTGACCAGCACGTCGAGCCGGCCGTAGCCAGCCCGGATCTCCGCTGCGGCGTTGTCGATCGTGGCGGGGTCGGTGACGTCAAGGACAAGGGGGTGGGCGTCGGCTCCGGCGGCGCGCAGGTCGGCGACCGCGCCCGCACCGTGCGCGGGATCACGCGAACCCACCAGTACCGTCATCCCGTGTGTGGCGAGCTGGTGGGCGATCTGCGCCCCGATTCCCCTGTTGCCTCCCGTTACCAGGGCCACGCGTCTGGTGGGACCGGGCGGGAGGTCGGTGCCGGTCGGGGGCGGACCAGAAGTGTTCTCGTTCATGCCCCGACCTCACCACCCCCGCTTCCACGCGGCCAGTACCGTCCGGATCACCGTTGATACCTTCGGGGTATGACCCAGGCGGACACTCGCGAGCTGCGTTGCTTCGTCGCGGTCGCCGAGGAGCTGCACTTCGGCCGCGCGGCCGCGCGTCTGGGGATCGCCCAGCCTCCGTTGACGCGCACCATCCAGAAACTCGAACGGCGTATGGGGGTGCGGTTGCTGGACAGGGGCGGCCGCGGGGTGGAGCTGACCGAAGCCGGGGCGGTCCTGCTGTATGAAGGGCGCAAGGCTCTGGAGGGGGTGGCCGCGGCGACCCGGCGCGCCCAACGGGCCGGCCGGACCCCGTCCACGTTGGTGCTGGCCATGAAACCGGGAGGCGACGGCGGCCTGCTCGCCGAGATTCTGGCCGCCCACGCGGCCGAGCCTGACGCCACCGAGGTGGACATCGACTGCGTGGACGTGGGGGAACAGGCGGCCGCCGTCCGCGACGGACGCGCCGATATCGCGCTCCTGCACCGGCCCAACGCCGACCTCACCGGTCTGGACAGCGAGGACCTACTCGTCGAGTCGCAGGTGGCTCTGCTCCCGCCGCATCACCGGCTGGCCGGACGCGCCCGGATCCGGGAGTCCGACCTCGCGGTCGACCCCCTGCCTCGCTGGCCCGACGCCGCCGGAGAGCTGAACTCGCCCGCGATCCGCGAGGCCGGCCGGCTCATGCAGCTCATCTCGGTGGGGCGGTTGGTCGCCGTGGGACCGGAGTCGGTGCGCCAGTACGCCTGGGGCGGGGTGGCCTGTGTCCCCGTGGTCGACGCCGCTCCGATCACCCTCGCTCTCGCCTGGCCCGAGGACGCCCGATCACGCGCGGTTTCGCTGTTCGTGCGGGTTGCGACCACGGTGGCGCCGCGGAACCGGGACGCCATGCTCCACGAGCCCGAGCCCGGCATCTGACCCGCTCGCCAACAGCTGGCCGCGGCCAACCCGCGAGGCGTCCTCGGTGGGCCCGCAAACGCGAGGCGCTCGGCTGGGAGACCCGGCCGAGCGCCTGTCGTGTCTTTTCGTGGCCATGTCAACCACGTTGCGCCGCACCACCGCGACGGGCCCGCGACCCGGGCCGGAACGGCCCGCTGGGCGGTGGAGGCGAAGCCGCGTTGGTCCGCGTCAGGCGGAGGTCTGCACCTTCTCCAGGCGCTTCGCCATCCTGCTCTTGCGGTTGGCGGCCTGGTTCTTGTGAATGACGCCCTTGCTCACGGCCTTGTCGAGCTGACGTGCGGCGTGGCGCTGCCGCTCGGTGGCCTGCTCGGTGTCGCCCGCTTCCGCCGCCTCGCGGAACCTGCGGACGGCGGTCTTCAACGAGGACTTCACCGCCTTGTTGCGCATGTGGCGCTTCTCGTTCTGCAGGTTGCGCTTCTTCTGCGACTTGATGTTGGCCATGCGAAAACGTGCTCCAGTTGGTTCTTCTCGTGACGTGGCCTGCACCGGACCGGTACCGCGGGCAGCCGTTCCGCGGGAAGGTCCGAGTGAGTGCCGTCGCCAGGCTTGTGTGTTCTGAGGGCACAGAACTGAACGTGGAACGTCCAAGACACGGACTTCCATTATGCATCGGCTCGTGGACTGGTCGAGCCACGGCCGGCTGTCCGCGGGCGTGTCCACGCGCGGGTGTTCCAGCACGGCGCCTGCCCGGTGCCGGCCTTAGCGCTCAGGGCGCACCCACCCGTCAGTGTAGGCCGCCCAGTCGTCGCCGCTGGTGTCGTCGAGGACGTAGACAGCGAGCCCGACATCGTCGCGCTGGCCGTGCTCGGTGAGGCCGAGCCGCACCGCTTCGGTCGCGGTGTCCACGTTCTCGGCTGAGGACGTCGAGCCCCAGGTCTCGCTTTCGTAAGCCGGGATCCCGAAGCGGACCGAGGGGCCACCTGCGCCGGATCCGCCCTCGCCGCTGCCGCCGTCCTCGTTGCTCTGCCCGTCCCCACTGTCCGCACCAGGGCTCTCCTCCGAGCCCCCGGCCGCGTCCCCGCCGGAGCCCTCCGCCCCGTTCTCCGAAAGCGGTTCGAGCGCCGACAGCGACTCCTCGACCTGGCGCACCATGAACCCGCCGTACAGCGACTCCATCGGCATTCCGGTCCCGTGTCCCTGGATCACGATCGAGTCCACCCGGTCGGCCACCCGCCGCAGGTACCCCTTCGACCAGTACCGCTCCTCGCGCGAGTAGGCGAACATCGGGAGCCGGACGCCGGCCACCGGCTCGATGCTCTGGGCCTGCGCCGAGAGCACCGCGTCCGGCCCGATCTCCTCGCGCGTCTGGTCGAGCAACTCGGGCAGGGTCGAATCGTTCGTGGTGACCGGGCTGATCGCGAGGTGCACGCCGGCGAACCCGGCGTCTGTCACCTCTCCCGCGGTCGCGGCGATCTCGGCGCGGGCGTCCTCGTCGAAGCGGCCCTCGGCCAGCGACGACCCCTCGGTGGAGTGCTCCATCCAGCCGAGCACGGTCACATCGGGGAGTTCGTTCTCGGCCCAGTCGAGGAAGGTGCCGGCCGAATCGTAACCAGCGGAGTCGCTGCCGCCCTCGGAGTCGATGTCGGCGACGTGCACGTACAGCTCGGTCAGCTCACCCTGCTCTACCCGCCGCACCAGGTCGGTGAAGTCGTCAACGTCCTTCTCTCCGTTGACCCACGCCCCACTGAGCCACGCCGCGTTGCTGCCCTGGGACGCCGCCCACGGCGCCGGGGTTCCGGAGTACTGCGTCCCCAGCAGGACACCCGCTCCCACGGCAACCACCAGGATGGCAGCGAGACCCGCGAGGATCCGTTTGAGCAGCCACGTCACCAGATGTCTCCCGTTTTTCCGTGCCTCGCATAGCCTTGGAGTCTGCCGGTGTGTCCTGATTCCCTGGACTGCTGCGCCCTCACGGGCGCCATAGGATCATGAGGGGCACACACGTTTTGCGAGCCGCGCTCGCCGCAGCATCTCATTCCATCCCGCCCAAGAGAAACGTGAACGGAGCACGGTGCCACAGCCAAACCGGACCGATCCCGCGCTGATCCGAAACTTCTGCATCATCGCGCACATCGATCATGGCAAGTCGACGCTGGCCGACCGCATGCTCCAGTTGACCGGCGTCGTCGAGGACCGCCGGATGCGCGAGCAGTACCTCGACCGGATGGACATCGAGCGCGAACGCGGTATCACCATCAAGTCGCAGGCAGTGCGGCTGCCCTTCACCGCGTTGGACGACGTCACCTACGTGCTGAACCTGATCGACACACCGGGCCACGTCGACTTCACCTACGAGGTGTCCCGGTCGCTGGCCGCCTGCGAAGGCGCGATCCTGCTCGTCGACGCCGCCCAGGGGATCGAGGCGCAGACGCTCGCGAACCTGTACATGGCACTTGAGCACGACCTGGTGATTCTGCCCGTTCTGAACAAGATCGACCTGCCGGCGGCGCAGCCCGAGAAGTATGCCGCCGAACTGGCCGGCATCATCGGCTGCGAGCCCTCGGACGTGCTCAAGGTCAGCGCCAAGACCGGCGATGGCGTCGAGGAACTGCTCAACGAGATGGTGCAGCAGGTGCCGCCGCCCGTGGGCGACCCCGACGCGTCCGCCCGCGCCATGATCTTCGACTCGGTGTACGACACCTACCGGGGCGTGATCACCTACGTCCGCGTTGTCGACGGCCGGCTCAGCTCGCGCGAGCGCATCGAGATGATGTCCAGCAAGGCCACGCACGAGACTCTGGAGGTCGGCGTTATCTCGCCGGAGCCCACCAAGGTTTCCGGTCTCGGCGTCGGCGAGGTCGGCTACATCATCACCGGTGTGAAGGACGTCCGGCATTCGAAGGTCGGCGACACGATCACTTCGGCGGCCAAAGGCGCCAGCGAGATGCTTCCGGGCTACCGCGAGCCCAAGCCGATGGTGTTCTCCGGCCTGTACCCGATCGACGGGTCGGACTACCCCGTGCTGCGCGACGCGCTGGAGAAGCTGCAGTTGAACGACGCCGCGCTGGCTTTCGAGCCCGAGACGTCGGCGGCGCTGGGCTTCGGCTTCCGCTGCGGTTTCCTCGGCCTGCTGCACCTGGAGATCACCCGGGCACGCCTGGAGCGCGAGTACGACCTCGACCTCATCTCCACCGCGCCCAACGTCATCTACGAGGTGTACATGGAGGACGGCGCGCACCACACGGTGACCAACCCCAGCGAGTTCCCCGAGGGCAAGATCGAAGAGATCCACGAGCCCATCGTCAAGGGGACGCTCCTGGCGCCGGCCGAGTTCGTCGGCCCGATCATGGAGCTGTGCCAGGCGCGCCGCGGCAGCCTCCAGGGCATGGACTACCTCTCCGAGGACCGGGTCGAGATGCGCTACATCCTGCCGCTGGCCGAGATCGTGTTCGACTTCTTCGACCAGCTCAAGTCGCGGACCAAGGGGTACGCCTCCCTCGACTACGAACCGTCCGGCGAACAGGCGTCCGACCTGGTCAAGGTGGACATCCTGCTGCAGGGCGAGAAGGTCGACGCGTTCTCCGCGATCGTGCACCGCGAGAAGTCCCACGCCTACGGGGTCGAGATGACCAAGAAGCTGCGCGAGCTCATCCCGCGCCAGCAGTTCGAGGTGCCGGTGCAGGCCGCCATCGGCGCGCGGGTGATCGCGCGCGAGAACATCCGCGCCATCCGCAAGGACGTCCTGTCCAAGTGCTACGGCGGTGACATCAGCCGCAAGCGCAAGCTGCTGGAGAGGCAGAAGGAAGGCAAGAAGAAGATGAAGGTGGTGGGCCGCGTGGAGGTGCCGCAGGAGGCCTTCATCTCGGCGCTCTCCACCGAGGACAGCGGCGAGAAGGAGCCGAAGCGCAAGTAGCCGCCGCTCCCCGCCGGCTCGGCATCGCTGTTCCGGGGCCGGCGCGCCGCGGATACCGCGCGCGAACGCCGGCCGCCATTGCCCGCGACGGGCGAGCTGGGCCGGGCTTTCCCGCCCCAGCGTTCCTGTTCGCGGCGGAGGCCCGCTAGTCTGCTTCCGTGGCGAAAACGAGTTCCGGTAACGCTGTTCTGCGGTCGGTGAACGTCGGTGGCGTCGTCGAGGCGCCATGGGTGGCGGAAGTGGGCAGAACCGCGATCGACAAACGCCCCGTGAACGAGCCGACGCCCGTCAGCGAGAACGGGATCGCCGGCGACAGCCAGGCGAACCGCGCCGCCCACGGTGGCCGGGACCAGGCCGTCTACAGCTACGCGCGCGAGGACCTGGACATGTGGCAGGAGCGGCTCGGCCGCTCGCTGGACGACGGGGTCTTCGGGGAGAACCTGACCACGGCCGGCCTCGACGTCAGCATGGCTCTCATCGGTGAGCGCTGGCGTATCGGATCCGCTGTGTTCGAGGTCACCCTGCCGCGCACCCCCTGCGGGGTGTTCCAGGCGTGGCTGCAGGAGTCCGGCTGGGTCAAGCGGTTCACCGAAGAAGCCCGTACCGGCGCCTATCTGCGTGTCCTGACCGAGGGCACGATCGCGGCGGGCGACGGGATCACCGTCGAGTACCGCCCCGACCACGGCATCACCGTCATGGCCGCGTTCCGCTCCAGCTACGACCGAGACATCGGCCTACTGCGCCGGATCGTCGAGATCCCCGGCCGGTCCGACAAGTGGGCCGACGCCCTGGCCTGGGTCGAGCGGCAGGCCAGCCGCGGCTGAGCGCCCGGGCGAACCCGGTGGCCGGAATGGGCCACACTGGAGACATGCCCTCAGTCGTACTTGACGGTGACCCTGTACCCAGCGACGGCACGCTCCCGGAGACCTCGGTCGCGGGCGCGGGCCAGCGCCCCTTTGGCGTGTACGTGCATGTTCCGTTCTGCGTCACCCGGTGCGGCTACTGCGACTTCAACACCTACACCGCGAGCGAGCTGCACTCGGCGGACGGCGAGGCCACCGCGTCCCGGGAGACCTACGCTGATCTCGCCATCGCCGAGATCCGCTTCGCCCGCCAGGTCCTCGGGACTGTCGATGTCCCGGTGCGCACGGTCTTCATCGGCGGCGGCACGCCAACGCTGCTGCCCGCCGAGGACCTCGGGCGCGTCCTGGCGGCGATCGGCGAGGAGTTCGGCCTGGAGCCCGACGCGGAGGTCACCACGGAGGCCAACCCCGAAACGGTGGACCCCGACTACCTGCGGCGTCTCCGCGCGAACGGCTACACCCGGGTCTCGTTCGGTATGCAGAGCGCGCGGCAGCACGTGCTCCGGGTACTCGACCGCACGCACACCCCCGGAAGGCCGGAACAGTGCGTCGCCTGGGCACGCGAGGCGGGGTTCGACCACGTCAACCTCGACCTGATCTACGGCACACCGGGCGAGACCGATGACGACTGGCATGCCTCACTGCGGGCCGCGATCGACGCGGACCCGGACCACGTCTCCGCGTACTCGTTGATCGTGGAGGAAGGCACCAGGCTGGCCGCCCGCGTCCGGCGGGGCGAGCTGTCCGAAACCGACGGGGACACCCTCGCCGACCGCTACCTCGCGGCCGAGCACGCCCTGACCGAGGCCGGCTTCCACTGCTACGAGGTGTCCAACTGGGCCCGCGGCACTGCCGCCCGCAGCAGGCACAACCGGTTGTACTGGACCGGCGGCGACTGGTGGGGGGTCGGCCCCGGCGCACACAGCCATGTGGGCGGTACGCGGTGGTGGAACGTCAAGCATCCGGCCGCGTACGCCGCCCGGCTCGCCGACGGTGTGAGCCCGGGGCAGGCGCGTGAGGTGCTCGACGCCAGCGATCAGCGGTTCGAACGCATCCTGCTGGAGCTGCGGATCGCGGAGGGGTGCCCGTTGGAGCTGCTGGACGATGACGGGCGGGCCGCCGCGGTCCGCGCGGTGGCCGACGGTCTGCTCGACCCCCGGGCGCACGCGCGCGGCCGGGCCGTGCTCACCCTGCGCGGCCGGTTGCTGGCCGACGCCGTGGTGCGGGACCTGACCTGAGCCCAGAGCGGTTCTGCGAACCCGCGGTGGTCACTTCAGCATCGGGATGGCGACCGAGTACTTGTACCACTCGCCCTTGTTGGCGGCCATGGCGGCCAGGATGGCGAAGATCAGGTCGACGATCCAGACGATCGGCCACAGGATGAACCCGATACCGAGGGTGAGGGCGCCCAGAATGATCACCACGATGTGGCCGATCCACATCGTCACCTGGAAGTTGAATGCCTGCGCGGCGTGGTGCCGCACCCACGGCGACTCGTCCTTCTTCATGAGGTACATGATCAGCGGCAGCAGGAAACCGAGCAGGAACCCGCCGAGGTGGATGATCAGCCCCATCGTGCGGTCGTCCGACGAAGGCGCTCCGCCGTACTGGCCCTGCGGGTAGTTGCCCTGCGGGTAGTACTGCCCCTGGTAGGGGGCGGGCGGCTGGGGCTGCTGCTGCGGATAGGGCTGCTGGGGCTGCTGCTGTTGCGGGTAGGGCTGCTGGGGCGGTGGCGGTGGCGCGCCCTGGGGCATCTGGCCGCCCTGGCCGGGGTACGGCTGGCCGGGCTGCGGCCCTGAGGGCGCGCCGTAGCCGGGGTCGCCCCCGGGAGGAGGCCCGTAGCCCCCGGGATAGCCCTGGCCGCCTTGTCCGCCGTGAGGTGGGTAGGGGGTACTCACTGCTCTCCTTGAGGTCGCTGGCGGTGTCTGTGCTGGTGCGCCTAACGGTATCGCGCACCAGAGCGGTACGCGGAGCCGACGGGACTATGGGTCGGACGGTGCCACGGACTCCGGGGTTCCCGGCTCACTTGGGAAAACCGTTCGGGCCGGGCTCACCGCACCATGCGGATGGCGACAGGGTAGCGGTACCACGTGCCCTTGTCGGCTCCAAGGGCGCCCAGGATCCCGAACACGATGGACAGCACCCAGACCGCCGCGATGAGCCCGGGACCGAGCCAGGGGATGTCGGGCGCGAAGAACCCGAGCGCGACGAAGCCCACGATCATGAGGATGTACGGGATCAGCAGGGTCAACTGGAAGTTGAGCGCCTCACTCGCGTGGTGCCGGATGAACGCGGAGCGGTTCTTGCGGGCCGAGTAGACGATGAGCGCGGGCAGCCACCCCAGGAACGCCAGGATCACGCCCGAAAGATGGGCGGCCATCGACCATGTGAAGTCGTCGGAGCCTGTGGGTGCCTGCTGCTGGCCGGGCATGGGCTGCCCCGGCATTGGTTGCGGGTAGCCCGGCTGCGGTTGCTGGGGATACCCCTGAGGGCCCTGCCCCGGCTGGGGAGGGTACGGCTGGCCGTAGGCGGGTTGCCCGCCGGTGGGTTGCCCGTAGCCCGGTTGCGGCTGCTGGCCGTAGCCCGGTTGCGCATACACGGGTTGCCCCGGGGGCTGCTGTCCCCCTGGCGGCTGTTGGCCGTAGCCCGGTTGGGGCTGCTGGGGCTGCTGGGGGTAGGGCTGTTGCCCGCCGGACGGTTGCGCGTAGCCCGGTTGCGGACCGGACGGGGGCCCGTACCCGGGCTGGCCACCGCCCGGTTGCCCGTAGCCCGGTTGCGGCTGCTGGCCGTAGGCGGGTTGCCCGCCGGACGGTTGCGCGTAACCCGGTTGCGGCTGCTGTCCCCCTGGCGGCTGTTGGCCGTAACCCGGTTGGGGCTGCTGGGGGTAGGGCTGTTGCCCGCCGGATGGCTGTGCGTAGCCCGGCTGCGGACCGGACGGGGGCCCGTACCCGGGCTGGCCACCCGCGGGGTCGGGCGGCTGCTGGCCGCCGGAAGGCTGGTCCTCGGGCGGTGGCTGGTATGGCGGGGTCTCGCTCATGTTGTCCCTTGGCTGTGCCGATTGCGTTGGATGTCGTCCGGTCCCGTCAACGGAACACCGCGCATCGTCATTTGCCGCGCGGCCATCGCGGAAGAGCTTAGCTGTCCGAGGTAGGCGGGACGGTGACGAAGTCGATCAGCTCCTCGACCCGTCCCAGGAGCTCGGGTTCCAGATCAGCGTAGGTGCGTACCGACCCGAGGATGCGCCGCCAGGCCGTACCGGGCTCCTCCGACCAGCCGAGCGCGCGCAGCACGCCCTCCTTCCACGGGACTCCGCGCGCGACCTCGGGCCATG
Organism: Lipingzhangella halophila; assembly: GCF_014203805.1. GTDB lineage: Bacteria > Actinomycetota > Actinomycetes > Streptosporangiales > Streptosporangiaceae > Lipingzhangella > Lipingzhangella halophila. The sequence goes on from NZ_JACHJT010000001.1 coordinate 1,242,510, forward strand.
CGTCGATCCCGAGGACGGATGGTCTCACGGCCTGCCACACGTCCACGAACGGATGTCCGACGACAAGAACGTGCGGGGATGACACGGACTCGGCGATCCGGCTCTCCTTGCTCCCCGGGACAAGGTGGTCCACGAGGACCCCGAGCCGGCGTTGCGGCCCCGGCCCGAACTCCTCGACGATCTCGGGCAGGTGGTCGATCCCCTCCATGTACTCCACGACCACACCCTCCACGCGCAGGTCGTGTCCCCAGATCTGCTCGACGAGCTCGGCGTCGTGCACGCCCTCGACGTAGATCCGGCTCTCCTTGGCGACGCGGGACCGCAGGCCCTCGACAGCGACAGAGCCCGAGGCGCTGCGTGCGGGGCGCCGTTCGCCCTCAGTGGGGCGTACCAGTGTCACGGGGGCGCCGTCGAGGAGGAACGCCGCCGGTTCCAGCGCGAACACTCTGCGCTGGCCCTTGCGGTCCTCCAGGGTGACGGTGCCCTTGTCCCACCCGATGACCGCCCCGCAGAACCCGTCGTCGGCGGACTCGACGACCAACCCGTTCTCGACCGGGACCTCGGGGATCTGGCCCTTGCGCGGCCGCCGCCAGTCTCCCGCGAGGACATCCGCGGCGTAGCGCTTGCTGGTGTTCTTGCGCACGACGCCGCAGTCTAGTGCCCGTCCCCGGATCGCGTGCGGGTGAGCGGCGTTCGCGCCTACTTGCGGGAACGCAGCGCGCGGCGGACGATTGTGCGGCGGAGAAGGGAACCGGACCGGTAATCCGGGAACCTGTTCCGGTGGGAGGGCAACGGCGCCGAGAATCCGTGACGCGGCCCTGCGGACGAGGCGGTCAGCAGCGGCTTTGCGCTACGGCATAGAATTAGCACTTAAGACTGCGGAGTGCTAGGAGGTGAGCGCGTGCTCGACGACCGGAAGCTCGCGGTGTTGCGCGCCATCGTCGAGGACTACGTGTCCACGAACGAGCCCGTGGGATCTAAGACCCTCGCAGGCAAGCACAGTCTGAGCGTGTCACCAGCGACGATCCGTAACGATATGGTCGCTCTCGAAGAGGACGGCTACATCACCCAGCCGCACACGAGCGCCGGCCGGGTTCCCACCGACAAGGGGTACCGGCTGTTCGTGGACCGGCTGTCCACGGTCAAGCCGCTCTCGGCCGCGGAGCGGCGCGCCATCGAGAGCTTCCTCGGGGGTGCTGTCGACCTTGACGAGATCGTGGCCCGCACAGTCCGGCTGCTGGCGCAACTCACCCGCCAGGTAGCGATCGTGCAGTACCCCTCTCTCACCCGCTCGTCGGTGCAGCACGTGGAACTCGTTCCGCTGGGCCCGCAGCGGGTGATGATGGTGCTCATCACCGACACCGGCCGGGTTGAGCAGCGGGTGATCGACGGTGTCGACGGGGCGTCCGAGGACGCGGTTGAAGATCTGCGCCAGCTCCTCAACCGGGCCCTCGACGGCAAGTGGCTGACAGAGGTTCCCGATGCGGTGGCCGATCTGCCCTCGCAGGTGCCGCCCGGCGACCAGCAGCTCGCGATGTCGGTGCTTTCGGTCTTGCTGGAGAGCCTCGTGGAGCGGCACGAGGAGAAGGTCCTCCTCGGTGGGACGGCGAATCTCGCTGCGATGGATTTCTCGGCTAGCCTTCGGGAGGTACTCGAAGCATTGGAAGAGAACGTGGTCCTCATCCGTTTGCTGGGTGAGGCGGGGAATCCGTCCATGCTCACGGTACGTATTGGCGCGGAGAACTCCCACGAAGGGTTCCAGTCCACCTCGATCGTTTCCGCCGGTTACGGCGCCGGTGACCAGTCACTGGCCAAGCTTGGGGTGGTCGGCCCTACCCGGATGGACTACCCGGGAACGATGGGAGCGGTACGCGCGGTTGCACGGTACGTCGGTTCGATTCTAGCGGGGCAGTAAGTGGCCAGAGACTATTACCAGATCCTTGGAGTGCGTCGCGACGCCACTCAGGAGGAGATCAAGAAGGCGTATCGACGACTCGCCCGTGAACTGCACCCAGATGTCAACCCCGACCCGGAAACCCAGGACCGGTTCAAAGAGGTAACCCAGGCTTACGAGGTGCTCTCCGACGAGAGCAAGCGCAAGATGTTCGACATGGGCGCCGATCCCTTCGCACCATCGGGTGGTGGTGGCGGCGGCGGGCCGGGCGGCTTCGGCGCGGCCGGCTTCCCGTTCGACGACATCATGAACGCGTTCTTCGGCGGTGGAGCGGGCGGCGGGCGCCGTCCCGGCGAACGTGTGCGCCGCGGCCGCAGCATCAAGGTGCGTGTCGAGCTGGACCTCTCCGAGACCGCGTTCGGTGTCACCAAGGACGTCACCTTCCCGACCGCGATCCTGTGTGACACCTGCCAGGGCGAGGGGACCGCCAAGGGCAGCCAGCGGCACACCTGCGACATGTGCCAGGGTCGTGGCGAGGTCTCCCAGGTCACCCGCTCGTTCCTCGGCCAGGTCATGACCACGCGTCCGTGCCCGCAGTGCTCCGGCGAGGGCAGCACCATCAGCAACCCCTGCCCCGACTGCTCCGGAGGGGGCCGGGTCCGCGAGCAGGTCACCCGCAAGGTGCAGATTCCCGCGGGAGTCGAGGACGGAACCCAGATCCAGCTTGCCGGCGAGGGCGAGGTCGGCCCGAACGGGGGGCCTCGCGGGGACATCTTCCTGGAGATCGTGCAGCGCCCGCATCCGGTGTTCGAACGGCGCGGGGACGACCTGCACTGCACGGTCACCGTCCCGATGACGGCCGCGGCGCTCGGGGCCTCGCTCACCATCGAGACGCTCGACGGCAACGAGGATGTCGACCTCCGGCCCGGGACGAACTCCGGCCATGTCATCACACTCGATGGCCTGGGCTGCACGCACCTCGACGGCGGCGGTCGCGGCGACCTCCGGATCCAGGTGAACGTCGAGACACCGGCCAAGCTCGACGAGGAGCAGGAGTCCCTGCTGCGCAAGTTCGCCGAGCTGCGTGGTGAGGACCACCCGCCCGGCAAGTTCAGCCCGGGACACGGCAACTTCTTCACCCGGCTGCGCGACGCCTTCGGCACGCGGTGACCAGGGCCGTCCGTCTGCTGGGTAGAGCGTGGGCGCACGGCGCTCCAGCAGCCGCGAGGGCAGGAACAGCGTGACGCCTCCGGTGTTCCTGACGGAGCCGGGCGCGCTCGACCACGACCGGGTGGTGCTCGGCGGGGCCGAGGGAAGGCACGCCGCGACGGTGCGGCGGATCTCCGTCGGCGAGGTCGTCGATCTCGCCGACGGAGCGGGAAACCGCGCGCGGTGCGTCGTCACCGGGGTTGGCAAGGACACGGTCACCTGCGTTGTCGAGGAGCGTGCGAGAGACTCGGCGCCGCGGCCGCCGATCACCGTTGTGCAGGCGCTCCCCAAGGGGGACCGTGCCGAACTGGCGGTCGAGGCGATGACCGAGGCCGGGGTCGACACGATCGTGCCGTGGGCCGCGGAGCGGTGCGTCACCCGCTGGAAACCCGAGCGGGCCGCGAAAGCGCTCGCCAAGTGGCGCTCGGCCGCCCGCGAAGCCGGCAAGCAGGCGCGCCGAAGCCGGATCCCCGAGGTCAGTGAGCTCGCCAGCACGCGCGGCGCCGCGTCCCTGGTGTCTGGCGCCGCACTGGGCATCGTGCTGCACGAAGACGCGCCGGAGCGGCTGGCCACGCTGCCGCTGCCCGCCGGGATCGCCGAGGACGGGACGGGCGGGGTCGTGCTCGTCGTGGGGCCCGAAGGCGGGCTCACCGATAGGGAGCTGCACGCCTTCGACGAGGCGGGAGCCACCAGGGTGCTTCTCGGGCCGACCGTGCTGCGAAGCTCAACGGCCGGGGTCGCGGCGCTTGCCGTGCTGCAGGCGCGCTGCGGGCGCTGGTAACCCGCCCGCGGCTGCACAACGCGGTAGCACCGGAACGCCGTGGGACCGCGGCGCGGTCACTCGTTGGAATCCGGGCTGGGATCGTCGCCGGATTCGTTGTCGCCGGAGCCGTCGTCCCCGCCACTGTTGTCGCCGGAGCCGTCGTCCCCGCCACTGTCGGGGTCGCCGGAGTCGCCGGTCCCCTCGCCGCTGTCGTTCTCGCCGGAGTCGTCCTGCTCGCCGGGCGTGCAGTTGCTGTCTTCGCTGTCGTCCTGCTCCTCGCTCTCCTCTTTGCTGCTGAGGGTCGGGTCCTGCTGCTCCGGTGGTTGCGAGCAGGTCATCGTCATGCCGGACTCGCCCGGCGACTCGCTGTCGTTCGGGCGCTCGCTGTCCTCGGGTGCGGGAGCGTTCCCGTGCGTCGGGTTCTCGGCCTCATCGGAGCCGGTCGTCCCCGTGGTGGATTCGGGGTCGCTGGCGGCCTGGCCACCGTCGTTGTCCTGGTCGGACTCCGTATGCTGCGCGGTGTCCGAGGCGGGGAACAGGTTGGGCAGCATCTGTTCGCGAACCTGGGGAGCGCCGATCAACACCGAGCCGGCGATCGCGGCGGCCGCGCCCACCGCGAGTAGGGGCCGCAGCCAGGAGAAAGCGAACCGGTTCCGCTCGGTGCGTGCCCGAATGAGGTTCAGGGCTTCGGGAGACGGATCAACGGAGTCGGCCTCGGCCCGCAAAATGGACCGGAGCCGCTCCTCGTTGCGGTCGTCAAAGGGTTCGCTCATGTCGATTGCTCCAGAACCGAGCGGAGCGCGGCGACGCCACGCGCCGTGTGACTCTTGACCGCGCCACGGCTGATTCCCATGGTTTCGGCGATCTGGGCCTCGGAGAGATCGCCGTAGTACCGGAGCACTATAGCTTCCCGCTGTCGTGTGGGAAGTGAACGGAGGGCCTCGATGACAGAGGCGCGTTCGAGCTCGCCCATCGCACCGTGTTCCGCGCTCGGTGCGTCGGGTAGCGCTTTAGGGATGTGCTTCTCCACGACCGCCCGGTGTCGCAATACGGACCGGGCTCGGTTGACAACCGATTGGCGGAGGTACGACAGCGCTTTGTTGGGGTCTCGCAGTCGTCGCCATGCCCCATGCATGGCGACGAACGCATCCTGGACTACTTCCTCGGCGGTCGCGAAGTCGCGGACCAGTAGCGTCGCGAGCCGCACCAGAGGCCGGTAGTGCGCGCTGTACAACTGCGTCACGGCCTGGTCCGCGTCCCATTCGACCGCTACTGTCGCCGCGGAGGCGTCCGCCACCATAGTTTCGGTCACGTTGGTTTGACGCTCGCCCTTGTCGCGGGGTTTACGAAAGGGCATACGGAGTTCTTCTCATCGGGGTGGCGGATTCGGTGCGATAGTTCACGGTGCGTGATCCGGGGGACCGGCTCGAATCAGGCATCACGCGCCATGACGGCTTTTCAAGCAGCAATAGGCCCCCCAATAACGTGACGATGTGCCGAATGTCACGTGACCGACCAGACTAGCCCCTGTCAGGGACGGAGCGGTGCGTGTGGCCGCGGCCGGACGCACCGTCGTGGACACGCTCGGTGCCGTCGATTCGGCGGGTAGCCCGGCGCCTCTACGCTACGCCGGACGCGCCTGGTCTGTGGACACGTCGCGTGGCTGTCGGCATCCTCCGCCATGGAGGAAACAATGTTCTCACAAGGCCGCTGCGGCATCATAGGGAAACGAGTGGATGCGCGACCGAGCGAGAGGGGACGCAATGTCCGAGCCCGACTGCATGTTCTGCAAAATCGTCGCGGGCAAGGTACCTGCGGAGATTGTGCGGGAAGGGGAGCGCACGATCTCGATTCGAGATATCAATCCGCAGGCTCCGACCCACGTGCTGGTCATCACCCGGGAGCATTACCCGGACGCCGTCTCGGTGGGCCGGGCTGACGCCGGCCTGCTGGACGAGATGGCCTGCGAGGCCCATGAGGTGGCCACGGCCGAAGGTGTGGCGGCGACCGGCTACCGGCTGGTGTTCAACACCGGTAGCGGAGCGGGGCAGACCGTGCACCACGTACACGGACACGTGCTGGGCGGGCGTGGGATGGAGTGGCCGCCCGGATGAAAAGAGCGGGCCGGGCGAGCGGCCCCGTTGATAGGATTTCGGTGACGGCGAGTACTCTCTGGGGCCACTGCGATCTCTGTGATCGCGACCCGCGGTGAGTAGCGGAAACCGGCCAGGGCGAGAACGGCCACGGACGCGAGAGGCAGGGGCGATACGGCCGCAAGGCCACACCATGGTCGAGTCAACACAAGACGGTACCCAGGTCAAGATCACGGTGCCCGAAGAGCACGTCATGATCAACCTGCTGGGGTCCGGCGACGAACTGCTCCGGACGATCGAGAGCTCGTTCGACTGCGACATCCACGTTCGGGGCAACGAGATCACGATCAGTGGCAGCCCTGAGGAGTCGGCGACAGCGGTCCGGCTGATCGAGGAGCTTCTGGAGCTCGTAAAGAACGGTGCCCAGGTCACTCCGGACACCGTCACCAAGACGCTGGGCATGCTGCGTACCTCAACGGAGGAGGAGCGTCCGGCCCAGGTACTGACCACGAACATCCTGTCCGCGCGCGGGCGCACCATCCGGCCCAAGACGCTGAACCAGAAACGCTACGTCGACAGCATCGACCGGAACACGGTCGTGTTCGGTATCGGTCCCGCCGGTACCGGAAAGACGTATCTGGCCATGGCGAAGGCGGTCAAGGCGCTGCAGGACAAGCAGGTCAACCGGATCATCCTGACCCGGCCCGCGGTCGAGGCCGGCGAGCGGCTGGGGTACCTGCCGGGCAGCCTCTACGAGAAGATCGATCCGTACCTGCGCCCGCTGTACGACGCCCTGCACGACATGCTCGACCCCGACTCGATTCCGAAGCTCATGGCGTCGGGGACGATCGAGGTCGCGCCGTTGGCCTATATGCGGGGTCGGACTCTGAACGACTCGTTCATCATCCTCGACGAGGCGCAGAACACCTCGGCGGAGCAGATGAAGATGTTCCTCACGAGGCTGGGGTTCGGTTCCAAGATCGTGGTTACCGGCGACGTCACCCAGGTTGACCTGCCGGGCGGGCAGACCAGCGGACTGCGGACCATCGAGAACATCCTCGAAGGCATCACTGATATCGGGTTCTGCCGTCTCACCAGCACCGACGTCGTCCGGCACCAGCTCGTGACGGAAATCGTCGATGCCTACGGGCGGTACGAGAATGAGAGGCGCGACCGGCCGGTGTCCGGGCGCGACCGGCAGTCGCCGGACCGTGCCAACGGCGCCGCGGAGAACGCCGGTTAGTAATCGCGCGGGGTGCCGAGCCCCGCGCGGGCCTCACATACAGATGGGCGCGTTGAGCAATGAGTATTGACGTCGCGAACGAGTCCGGCGTCGCGGAAGACGAGACGCGGCTGGCCAGACTGGCCAGGTTCGTTCTCGATGGCATGCGGATCCACCCGCTCGCGGAGCTGTCGATCGTCCTGGTCGACGAGGAACCGATGGCCGAGCTGCACGTGCGCTGGATGGACGAGTCCGGACCCACCGACGTGCTGTCCTTTCCCATGGACGAGCTGCGCCCTGGGGGCCCGGACCGGGTCTCCGAGCCCGGTGTCCTCGGCGACGTGATCCTCTGCCCGCAGGTGGCCGCGCGCCAGGCCAAGAAGGCCGGGCACAGCACACGCGACGAGATCGACCTGCTGTGCACGCACGGCATCCTGCACCTGCTGGGCTACGACCACGCCGAGCCCGACGAGCACAAGGAGATGTTCGGCCTGCAACGCGAGCTGCTCTCGGGCTGGCGCGAGAACGAGGCCGCGGAATCGGCCGCCCGAGACGGCCAGGGAGAGAACACCGCCCGATGACCGTTCCGGGGATCGCCTTCGCCGCCGCGATCCTGCTTGGCGTGCTCGCGGCGTATCTCGTGAGCGCCGAGGTGGCCGTCACCCGCACCGCGCGTATGGGGCCGCAGGGCCCGGTGCACGGCGAGGACACGGGGCAGCGGAAACTGGAGGCCATCGCCGCCGACGTCACCCGCCACCTCAACGTGATCCTGCTGGTGCGGGTGGCCAGCGAGGTCCTGGCGCTGCTGGCGGTCGCCGCCGGCCTCATCGGCCTACTGGGGCTGGGCTGGCCCAGCCTAGTGCTGGCGGCGGTCGTGATGGTCCTGGCCGACTACGTGCTGATGGGGGTCACGCCGCGCATCCTGGGGCGGCAGTTCTCCTACTCGATCGCGCTGGGCAGCGCCGCGGTGTTCGTCCCGGCCGCGGTGGTCCTCGGGCCGGTGGCCCAGGGCCTGGTGCGCGTGGGCCGGGCGTTCACCCCACGAGGCAAGGGCGACCGCGAAGGGCCGTTCACCGGGGAGGAGGAACTGCGCCGGCTGGTGGACCTCGCGGAGCGCGGGCACGTGATCGACGCCGACGAGCGGCAGATGATCCAATCCGTGTTCAAGCTCGACGACACCTCGGCGCGCGAGGTGATGGTCCCGCGCACCGACATCGTCTTCGTCGGCCATGATGTGCGGGTGGACGACGCGCTCGCGCTCGCACTGGAGAGCGGCTACTCCCGTATCCCGGTGATCGGGGAGGACGAGGACGACGTCATCGGCATCGTCTACCTCAAGGATCTGGTCTCCCATCTGCGCGCGCAGTGGTCCGACACGCCGGGCGGCGAGCGGAGCCGCGAGCTGACAGCGCGTGATGCCATGCGCACCGCGTCGTACGTGCCCGACTCCAAGCCGATCGACGAGCTGCTGCGGGAGATGCAGCGGCTGCGTTCGCACGTCGCCGTGGTGATCGACGAGTACGGCGGCACGGCGGGGCTCGTCACGATTGAGGACATCGTCGAGGAAATCGTCGGGGAGATCACCGATGAGTACGACGACGAGGTCCCGCCGATCCAGCGGCTGGAGGAGGACCGCGCGCGGGTCACCGCCCGGTTGCCGCTGGGGGAGCTCGCCGAGGTGTTCGAGGTGGAGTTGGACGCGCCCGACGTGGAGACAGTGGGCGGCCTGCTTGCCTACGCGCTGGGCCGGGTGCCCACCACCGGTTCCCAGGCCGTCTACGCTGGATTGCGGCTGACCGCCGAAGACGGGGCGGCGAGCCGGAACCAGACCGCGACGGTCCTGGTGGAGAAGGTGCGCGAGCCTGACGGCGAGAACGGCGACCGGACGGACGACATCTGAGAACCGGGGCCATCCAGCGGTGCCCGAACACGATACGAGGGGAAGCTTCAGCCGTGAGCGATATCGCTGATCTTGACCCGGAGGACCAGAAGCTCGTCACACTCGCCCGTGCCTCACGGGCCCGCAACAGCGCGCACGAGGGGGCCGCGGTCCGCGACGAGACCGGACGCACCTACGTGGCCACCACGGTCGTGTTGCCCTCCCTTCGGCTTTCGGCGCTGCAGGCGGCCGCGGCCGCCGCAGTCTCCAGCGCGGCGGAGTCGCTGGAGGCCGCCGCTGTGGTCACCCAGGCCGGCGAGCTGACCGAGGCCGATGCGGCGGTCGCCGGCGACCTGAAAACGGCGACCGTGGTCCTAGCGGCGCCCGACGGCACCCCCACGACCATCCGGAAGCCCTGAGCGGCGGAACCGCGCGGTTCCGAACGCCTCGGCCACACGTGAGACTGGAGAGATGAGCGACCTCGATCTTGAACGACTGCGGGTTCCGCTCGCCGCGCCGTCGTACCCCGAAGGCTTCCGCAGCGGGTTCACCTGTTTCGTCGGGCGGCCCAATGTTGGCAAGTCGACGCTGATGAACGCGCTCGTGGGGCAGAAGGTGGCCATTACGAGCAGCCGCCCGCAGACCACGCGGCGCACCGTGCGCGGCATTGTGCACCGGCAGGACGCACAGCTGATCATCGTGGACACGCCCGGCCTGCACAAGCCGCGCACCCTGCTCGGCGAGCGGTTGGACAGCCTGGTGCGCTCGACGCTGGTCGAGGTCGATGTCATCGGGTTCTGCGTCCCGGCCGACGAACCGATCGGGCGCGGGGACACCTACATCGCCCGCGAGCTGGCCGAGCAGCGCGAGACCCCGGTGGTCGCGCTCGTCACCAAGACCGACACCGTCGGGTCCGACCAGGTGGCCGAGCAGCTTCTGGCAGTCTCCGAGCTGGGCGACTGGGCCGACATTGTTCCGGTCTCGGCGGCATCGGGGGAGCGGCTGGACGTCGCTACCGAGGTGCTGTGCTCGTACCTGCCCGAAGGGCCCCCGCTCTACCCGGGGGAGGACCTCACCGACGAGCCCGAGGAGATGCTGATCGGCGAGCTGATCCGTGAGGCGTCGCTGGAGGGGGTCCGGGACGAGCTGCCGCATTCCATCGCTGTTGTCGTGGACGAGATGGAGCCGCGCGAAGGCTCCGAGCTCATCGACATCTACGCGTCGGTCTATGTGGAGCGGCCGAGCCAGAAGGCCATCGTTATCGGGGGCAAGGGCGCCCGGCTCCGCGAGGTGGGCGCGCGCGCCCGCGCGCAGATCGAGGCGCTACTGGGCACCCGGATCTTCCTGGACCTGCGGGTGCGGGTGGCCAAGGACTGGCAACGCGACCCGAAGAAGCTGCGCAAGCTCGGTTTCGACCAGCAGACCTGAACCGCCCGTTGCGGGGCGGGGCCGCGTCCCGAGGCTGGGCGCCGCCCGAGCGGGCGGCGGTCAGCTCTGGTTGTTCAGGTCCCCGGCCAGGCTGAGCGCGGCCTCCCGCACGATCGGTGCCGCCGTTTCAACGAAGTCCCAGCTCACCCTGGCCTCGGGGCCGGAGATCGAGATGGCCATCATAGCTGGGCCTCCTTGCACCGGTACGGCGAGGCAGCGCACGCCGATCTCCTGCTCACCGTCGTCGATGGCGTACCCGGCGTCGCGGATGCGCGTCATCTCGTGGGCGAACGCCTCGGGCGTGGTGATGGTGCGGTCGGTGGAGGCGGGCATGCCGGTGCGGCGTACCGTCGAGAGGGCCTCGTTCTCCGGAAGCTGGGCGAGCAGCGCCTTGCCCACCCCGGCCGAGTGCGGCAGCACGCGCCGTCCGACCTCGGTGAACATCCGCATCGCGTGCGGCGACGGCACCTGGGCGACGTAGACGACCTTGTCGCCGTCGAGCATGGCGAGGTTCGCAGTCTCGCCGAGCTCCTCGACCAGGTGCGCCAAGTGCGGGCGGGCCCAGGTGCCCAGCATGCGCGAGGCGCTCTCACCGAGCCCGATCAGGCGCGGACCCAGAGCGTACCGCCGCGAGGGCAGTTGCCGGACGTACCCGTTGTCCACCAGGGTGCGGATCAGCCGGTGGATGGTCGGTAGCGGCAGCCCCGAGGAGTCGGCGAGCTGGCTCAGCGAGATTTCCCCGCCGGCGTCGGCCATGATCTCCAGCAGTGCGAACGCGCGGTCCAGGGACTGCACGGCGCTGGGGCGGGCTCGCGCGTCGGGCTCGGTCTCCGCGCTACCCGCACTGGTGTCACCGGTCGCTGTTTGTGACGTTGCCAAAGCTCTCCAGCTCCCATCACGTGGCCGCTCCAGTCGGGCTGGCCGGTTGGCGGCCACTTTCTTCGGAGTTCTCATTCTGCGATACGGAACAGGTAGCCGGTAACCCCCTCGCTGGGGCGCGCCCGCAGATCCGCCGCACCTGCTTCTTTCGAATTGTAGAAAAGTATATCCGCTATATAGAAATTGTGTAGAGTCTGGTTGGTTGATCGGCACGGATGACCAGAAAGGGGCGATCACTGTGGGTGTGCGGCAGTCCGCGGGCAACGGGAACGGCGCCAGCGCCGCCGACCTCGACAAGCTCTACGAGGCGCTCGACGCGCGCCTGGCCGATTCCGACTCCCGGCTACTGGAGCGGTACCCGGGCGAGTCAACACGCCGCCAGCCGGTGCACACGGTCTACGTGCCCGCTGACCGCGTCCACGCGGGCCTCGCCCGTGAATGGGGCGAGCAGGCCGCGCGCGCCCTGCGCGACTTCGCGCCCGACGCGGCCTCCCTGGCCGCGGCGACCGGCCTGGACGCCGCGGCCGTCGCCGAATGCCTCCCGCGGGTGCACAACAAGCTGCGTGCGGAGCCGATCGAGGACCTGCGGGTCGACCTGGAGGACGGCTACGGTAACCGGCCCGACGACGAGGAGGACGCACACGTCGTCGCCGCGGCTCGGGCCCTGTGTGCCGATCTCGGCTCTGGCCAGGCCCCGCCGTACTTCGGTGTCCGGATGAAGGGGATGGAGGCCGCGGGGCGGCGCCGCGGGATGCGCACCCTGGCCATGTTCCTGGACACGCTCCTTGAGGGCGCGGGGGAGCTTCCCGAAGGGCTGCGGGTCACACTGCCCAAGATCACCTCGGTGCACCAGGTCGAGGCGATGGTCTGGGTGGCCGAGGAGCTGGAGAAGCGCCTTGGGCTGGCTGCGGGCCGGCTCGGGTTCGAGCTGCAGATCGAGACCCCGCAGTCCATCCTGGCGCCCGACGGCACGGCCGCCGTGGCGCGGATGATCCACGCTGGTGCGGGGCGCGATGGCGGGCCGGGCCGGGTTACCGCGCTGCACTACGGCACCTACGACTACAGCGCCGCCTGCGGTGTGACCGCCGCGTTCCAGAGCATGGCGCATCCCGCCGCCGACCACGCCAAGGCGGTTATGCAGGTCGCGGCGGCCGGGACCGGGGTATGGCTGTCGGACGGCGCCACCAACGTGCTGCCGGTAGGGTCCGCCGAGCAGGTGCACGCGGCCTGGAAGCTGCACGCCGGACTGGTTCGCAGGTCGCTGGAGCACGCCTACTACCAGGGGTGGGACATGCACCCGCACCAGTTGCCCACCCGCTACCTCGCCACCTTCGGGTTCTTCCGCGAGGCGTTCGCGCCGGCGGCGGAGCGCCTGAAAGCCTACATCGACGCGAGCGGCGGGGGTGTCCTCGACGAGCCGGCCACCGCACAGGCGCTGGCCTCGGCCCTGGTGCGCGGGTTGCGGTGCGGGGCGCTGGACGAGGGGGAGGTCACAGCGGCGACGGGGATGGAGACCGCGGCCCTGACCGCCCTCGCCGGCCGCCGCGTGGGCTGACCCGGGATCCGCTCCCAGGAGGCCGAGGGCTTGTTTCTTGGAGCGCTTGGCGGCTGGGGGCCCGACCAGCGAGCGAAGCGAGCCCAGATAACACTGCCGCGCCCGGACGGGCGCCGCGAATGGGATTGTAGGAGCATGCCAGAACACACCTTTGACCTGGTTGTCCGGGCGGAGCGGGCGATCACCCCCGACGGCGAGCGGTCCGTCGCGGTCGGCATCCGCGACGGCGTGATCGAGGCGGTACGGGACCGCGACTCATCGATGTCGGCGCCGCGCAGCCGGGACCTCGCCGCCGACGAGGTGCTGCTGCCCGGACTGGTCGACAGCCATGTCCACGTCAACGAGCCGGGACGCACCGAGTGGGAGGGGTTCGCCACGGCGACGCGCGCCGCCGCGGCCGGCGGTGTCACCACGATCGTCGACATGCCGCTGAACAGCGTGCCGCCCACGACCACCGTCGAGGCGCTGGCGACCAAGCGCGCCGCGGCGCGCGGCCGCGTCGCTGTCGACGTGGGCTTCTGGGGCGGCGCCGTGCCCGAGAACACCGCACCCGGGGCCGCGGGAGAGCTGCGGGCCCTGCACGGCGAAGGGGTCTACGGCTTCAAGTCGTTCCTCTCTCCCTCCGGTGTCGAGGAGTTCGGGCACCTCTCGCCCGCGGAGTTCCGGGCTGCTGTCACCGAGATCGGTGCGTTCGGCGGGCAGATCATCGTGCACGCCGAAGATCCCGGCATCCTCGGGGCGGCGCCGCCGGCGCGCGGGCGCGAGTACGGGTCGTTCCTCGCGTCGCGCCCCGACGAGGCCGAGCACGCCGCGATCGAGCTGGTCGTGGAGACCGCGCGGAGCACCGGTACCCGGTCGCACATCCTGCACCTGTCGACGGCCTCGGCGCTGCCGCTGATCGAGCGCGCGAAGGCCGACGGTGTGCCGCTCACGGTCGAGACCTGCCCGCACTACCTGACCCTCGCGGCTGAGCGGGTGCCCGCGGGAGCGACCGAGTTCAAGTGCTGTCCGCCGATCCGGAGCGAAGCCAACCGCGATGCCCTGTGGCAGGCCCTGGGCAGCGGGCTGATCGACTGTGTTGTCAGCGACCACTCGCCGAGCACACCCGATCTGAAGCACCTCGACACCGGTGACTTCGGTACCGCCTGGGGTGGGGTGTCCGGTCTGCAGGTGGGCTTCTCCGCAGTGTGGACCGAGGCCGCCCGCCGCGGCCACACGCTCGCCGACGTCGTCCGGTGGATGTCCCGGCGGCCCGCCGAGATCACCGGGCTGGGCGCCAAGGGGCGTCTGGAGCCCGGCTGCGACGCCGACCTCGCCGTGGTGGCGCCCGGACAGACGGCCCGGGTCGACGCGCGGGAGCTGCAGCACCGGCACCCGCTGAGCGCCTACGACGGCGAGGAGTTGCGGGGTGTGGTCCGTGAGACCTGGCTGCGCGGCGAGCGGGTCGACCTCGGTGAGCCGAAGGGGCGGCTGCTGCGCCGCGGCTGACGCTGCCGGCGACGGGGCCCGGACGCCGCGCCCGGGCCCCGTCGGTCATCCGGCTCTTCGGGTGGGGCCGCCTCCGCGGTACTCCTCCTTGCCGATGATCCGGTAGGGGCAGCCGGCGTAGCCGGTGAATTCGAGGACCGCCTCGCGGTTGCGCGCGGTCTCGTCCTCGATGGCGTCACCGGGCGGGTAGAAGCCGCCCTCCGTGGCGCTGCCGGGGTACATCTCGGATTTGGCTTTCTCTTTGCACCCCAGGGGAGGGGAGCCCGACCTCCGCGGGGTGGTTTTCCTGCTTCGCGGCCGACCGCGGACGGGGCCCGTGCCGCCTGACATCAGCTCCACAGGTATCACCCGCGTGTTCGCGGGCTACGGCTCGACCAGCCGCAAGGATGTTCTTCGCCGCGTTGATGTCCCGATCGTGGCGGGTGCGGCAGGCAGGGCACGTGCCGGGCCCGAGTGTTCAGCGAGCAGGTGCCCACACTCCGATCGGACATCCGCGGGCCGGCCGTGCGGCGCCCCGGCCGGCTGGTGCCGGAGCCGGGGCGCCCTGTGCCGGTTAGTCGTGGTCGGTGGTTCCGTCGGGGGCGGGTCGCGGGGGTGAGTCCGCGGCGGGTGCTCCGCCACTGGGGGCCGAGGCTGGCCGCGCCTGGTCCTGCCCAGGGTTGGCCGGGTCGTGGTGAGCCGGGTCCGGGGACGGTTTGCCAGTTCCCGCCGCTGTCCTGCTGCCGCGGACGAGGACGTTGAACACCAGGTTCAGCAGCAGCGCGACGATCGCGGCGCCGACAATTCCGGAGTGCAGGACGGTCGCCAGCCAATTGGGGAAGTTGTCGTAGAACTCGGGTGCCGCGATGGGGATGACGCCGAAGCCGATCGACACGGCGACGATCACCAGGTTCAGGTTGCTGTCGAAGTTGACCTTGCCCAGCGTGCGGATGCCGGCGGCCGCCACCGACCCGAACAACACCAGGCCGGCGCCGCCGAGTACCGGCATCGGGATGGTGGCGACGACACGCCCGAGGATCGGGAACAGTCCGAGGACGATGAGTATCAGCCCGCCCGTAGCCACCACGTACCTGCTCTTGACCCGCGTGAGGGCGATCAGCCCGACGTTCTGCGAGAACGTGCTGGCGGGAAAGGAGTTGAGCAGCGGGCCGAAGAGGGATGCGCTCGCATCGGCGCGCAGGCCGTCGGCCAGCCGGCGGGCGTTGACCGGGGTCCCCACGATCTCGCCGACCGCGAGAATGTCGGCGACCCCCTCGGTGAGGATGACCATCATGACGATGCACATGGTGATAATGGCGGCGAACTGGAACTCCGGAGCCCCGAAGTAGAGCGGCTGGCCGAACGAGAACACCGGGCCCTCGGCGACCTCGCCGAAGTCGATCCGGCCAAGCGACGCCGCGACCAGGGTGCCGAGCACCAGGCCGCCGAGGATGGCCATGCGGTTCCACACGCCGGGTAGCACCCGCGCCAGGACCAGGACGATGAGCAGCGTGGCCGCGGCCAGTCCCATGTCGCCCGGCGCCGGGACTCCGTCCTCCGCCTCGTTGACGATCCAGCCGGCCGCGACCGGGATCAGCGAGATCCCGATCACCGTGATGACGCTGCCGGTGACCACGGGTGGGAAGAACCGCACTAGGCTCGCGAAGAAGGGCGCGACGGCAAGCCCGAAGACGCCCGACGCTATGGCGGCGCCGAAGACCACGGGAAGTCCACTGTCCTGGGCGATCGTCGTCATCGTCCCAACGGGGACGAACGAGATGCCGATGACGACGGGCAACTGCGCGCCGAAGCGCCAGACGCCGATCGTCTGCAGCAGTGTGGCCAGGCCGCTGACGAGGAGGGCGGCGCTCACCAGAATCCCGAGCTCGGCGGTGGTGAGTCCGACCGCCGCCCCCACGATCAGGGGCGGTGTGATCACTCCCGCGTACATGGCGAGAATGTGCTGCAGTCCGTAGGTGACCAGGAGTGGTGGAGTGAGTGTCTCGTCCTCCGGACGCTCCGGGATCGTGGCCCCGGTAGTGCTTGAGGCGGCGTTCGTTGTGGCATTGCCGCGTTGTGCGGGAATTTTGAATCTCATGCCAGTTTCAGCCCCTTGCGTTGTGACGTCAGCGGCGTAGGCGAACCTTGGGGATCGGCGGCGGGTAGGTCGATGCCGGGTTTGGCGCGGGGTCGCCAGATGGCGGCGCGCGGACACCCGGCCACGTGGGCCCGCCCAACAGGTTGGGGCCACCCGGCGCGGAAGGGCCACCGGAGCGGCGTGGGACCCGTGGTGGGGCGGGCCCGGTTGGTCCGCGGGCTCCTAGACGAAGCCGGGGACGCTGTCCCAGGCTCGTCCGGGGCCCGGGGCGTCGTCACGCTCGACAGTGGCCTCGATCTTGCCGTAGGGCCGGTCAGCGGCGTAGAAGACCTCGTTCGGATTGTCCAGCCCGAACGGGGAGAGGTCCACCAGGAAGTGGTGGTTGTTCGGCATGGAGAGCCGGATCTCGGCGATCTGCGGATGCTGCCGCAGCACCGCCTCACCCATGGCGTACAGCGTCTGCTGGAGGGCGAGGCTGTGCGTGGTCGCGAACACGTCCAGCGCGGTCGCCCGCACCGACCAGTAGCTCTTGTCCCAGTCGAGGACGGTGTCGCGGTACCGCCAGCGCGCGGTGATGTCGGTCGCCATGATGCGGTCGGTGGTCTCGCGCAGGGTGGTATAGGCGGTTTTCGGGTACCCGTGGAACTCCGACCCGGTCGACTTGAGGACGCTCAACCCCGTGAACCCGGAGACGAACCACTCGTTGTCCCCGTCCTTGGTGACGATCGTGGTGCGGGTCTCGCCGCCGCGCTGTACGAACGAGTGGTCGTGCGGTCCCTCGGGTGTTTCGATGCGGTCCCAGAGGTACTCGTGGATCTCCTGGCGAGCGCCGTGGACCCAGTCGAACCCGTCGACGAAGTGCCGAGCCAGCAGGAGGGCGAAGTCCTCGATGGCGCCGACCCCGCCGTTCTCCTTGGCCAGGGCGTAGATGGTGTTCCGCTGCGTGTCGGTGGCGACGCAGTTGGAGTTGTCGCCAGCGGTGTGCACGGCGTCGAACTCGCCGCGAAGTTGCGAGGTGACGTTGACGTCCTTGATCCGGTGAACCGCGGTGTCGCGGTTGACGTGGACCAGGTGCACCTCGGCCTTGCCGTACTGGTTCTCCCCGAGACGAATGCCCACGGTGGTCATCTCCTCCGGCTTTGTGGACAGATCTTGATGACGGGCACGCCCCCGAAGACGGGGGGCGGTGCGGGGTGCGCCCGAGGGAGGACCGCAGTCGCGCGGAAGGACCTATCACGCACATCTGGGAGGTGGTTCGCGGGTTCGTGGGCCTGGGCCGTCCCCTTTCCGGCGTCCGCCCGCAGGGCGGTACTAGTAGTGTCTTTCGAGCTCGCGGGCGCCCGATAGCCGGGAACCTTCGGGCCCTGCGGTGTGGTCGCTCGTTCCTCGCTCCCCCACCTCCGGACCCTCCAGAACCCCGGCGGCGCCCGCCTGTGTTTTCTTGGCTCGCAGGCTCGCGGGCGCCCGGTAGCCGGGAACCTTCCCTAGCTTCCCCGGTAGGTGGAGTAAGCGAACGGGCTGAGCAGCAGTGGAATATGGTAGTGGGTGTCCTCGTCGCTCAGTTCGAACACCACCGTGACCTCCGGATAGAAGCCGCGTTGTCCCGTGGCGCGGAAGTAGCTTCCGGTGTCGAAGGCCACCCGGTACACACCGGCACTGAGCTGGTCGGGGCCGAGATCGGGGACGCGGCCGTCGTCGTTGGTGGCGCCGCTGGCCAACGGTTTCCATGAGGTGTGCGCCGTGTCGGCGCTCACCTCGAGGCGAACCGGGACGGCCGCGGCCGGGCGGCCCAGCGCGGCGTCGAGGACGTGTGTGGTTACGTGGCTCATGGGGTGTCGAGCGCCTTCCCAACGCGAAGCAGGCAGATCTCGCGCAGTTCGTTAGCGACGACGCGTGTCTCGGTCGCCGGGTCGTTGTTCATCCGGCTCTCCAGGTCGACGAGAAGTTCCTCGCTGGAGCGGCCGTTCGCGCACACCAGATAGATGTGTCCGAAGCGTTCCTCGTAACGGGCCTGCGCGGCGGTGAACGCCTCCTGGGCACTGGCGGCCCCCTGGTTGAACGCGGACTGCTCGCCCCGCGACCAGCCGGCCTCGGTGCCGTTCCCGGTGGCGCGTTCCCCGAGGCGGGGGTGCCGGGCCAGGGCTGAGGCGACCTCGTCGTCGGTGAGTACGCGGGCGTGCGCGTCAGCGGAGGCGAGTAGCGCGGACTGGGACGGGAAGGGGCGCTCGGCCAGCAGGGCCTCGACCCAGCGGTCGACGTCCAGGCACTGGGCGAAAACGGTGCGGAACTCATCGGGTTGAAGCGCGTTGACGCGCTCCAACCCGCGGTCGGAAGCCGCGTCAGTGACGCTTTCGGGCATGGCGATCTCCGTGATTGGTCGCCCCGCGGTGTCCGGGGGAGTCCGCCCGTACGGCGCGCGAGACCTGAGGTGAGCGTCGCCCGTGTTTCGGCGCGGTTCCGCGAACGAGGCGATCAGATTTCGTTCTGCAGAATTATGATTCTGTATCTCGGACGATAAACCAGCCAGGTGTGGCGATGTCAACATCCGGGACGGCAAGATCGCGGATCCGGCCCGATTCGTCGAAAGATGCAAACGACCACCCCTTCTGATGCCTGGTGTTCGTGCGTATCTCCGTATTCCGTGCCCGATGTGGCGTGGCAAGAGTCCGCGGCCGGGCTGTGGAGTGGTTGACAAGCCGGTCTCGCCGGCGCAGACTCAGATAATCCCTTTATGTGAAAAGTACTTTCCACATAACGAAAGTTTCCCTTGGAAGGGGCGAGCCTTGAGCCACTCGCTTCGCTACACGGTGAACTGCTCACTGCTGTTCACCGAGCTACCCCTGAACGAGCGCCCCGCCGCCGCGCGTGCGGCCGGGTTCGACGCGGTCGAGTTCTGGTGGCCGTTCGAGCACGCGGTCCCCGACGACGCGGAGGTCGACGCGTTCGTCTCCGCGATCTCCGACGCGGGAGTCCAGCTCACCGGGTTGAACTTCTTCGCGGGAGCGCTGCCCGGTCCGGACCGTGGCGTGCTCTCACAACCGTCCCGCGCGCGCGAGTTCCACGACAACCTCGATGTCGTCGTCGGGATCGCCGAGCGCACCGGAACCCGGGGGTTCAACGCCCTCTACGGGTTGCGCCAACCCGGAGTCGACCCCGCCGAGCAGGACCGGGTCGCGATGGAGAGCATCCTCGCGGCGGCGAAGGCGGTCGAGGCCGTCGACGGCACCGTCCTCATCGAGCCGATCAGCGGTGCCGACGACTACCCCCTCAAGACCGCCGCCGACGGCCTTCGGGCCGTCGGCGACGCCAGAGCCGCCGGAGCCGGCAACGTCGCGCTCCTCGCGGACCTCTTCCACCTAGCCGTCAACGGGGACGACGTCACCGCTGTGGTTCGCGACCACGCGGCCGAGTTCGGGCACATCCAGATCGCCGACGTCCCCGGCCGCGGCGAGCCCGGCAGCGGCACACTGCCGCTCGATCGTCTGCTGACCGCCGCGCAGAACGGCGGGTACAGCGGCTACGTCGGCCTGGAGTACAAGCCGACCGTGCAAAGCGGTGACAGCTTCGGCTGGCTCGCGCGCTGACGCTCCTACCGACACTCGCACCAGCACCGGCTCTGCCACTGGCACCGGCAGAGCCGCACTCCTCGGTTCCCCTAGCACACTCCCGGCTCCGCCGGAAGGAGAGGTTCCCATGTCCACGAATCCCAGTATCGCCTTCATCGGCCTCGGCATCATGGGGCTGCCCATGGCCACCAACCTGGTCAAGGCCGGCTACCAGGTCACCGCCTATGACCTCAACCCGGCGGCCGTCCAGCACATCGCTGACCAGGGCGGCACGGCCGCAGCCTCCACCGCCGAGGCGGTCCGCGGGGCCGACATCGTCATCACCATGGTTCCCGACTCCCCGGACGTCGAGGCTGCCCTGCTCGGCACGGACGGCGTGTTCGCCAACGCGGAAGCCGGGGCGCTCGTGGTCGACATGAGCACCATCCGGCCCGATGTTGCGCGGCTCGTCGCCGAGGAAGGCGCCAAGCACGGCCTGCGGGTCCTCGACGCCCCGGTCAGCGGTGGCGAGGCCGGCGCTGTGGAGGCCAAGCTCTCCATCATGGTCGGCGGCGACGCCTCGTCGTTCGAGGAGGCCAGGCCGGTGTTCGACGTCCTGGGCACGACCCCGGTACTGGTCGGACCGTCCGGAGCCGGCCAGACGGTCAAGGCCGCGAACCAGCTCATCGTGGCCGGCAACATCCAGCTCGTCGCCGAGGCCCTGATGTTCCTGGAGGCACACGGCGTCGACACCGAGGCCGGGCTGGAGGTCCTGAACGGCGGTCTCGCCGGCAGCACGGTCCTGACCCGCAAGGGCGCCGCCATGCGGGCCCGCGCGTTCGAGCCCGGATTCCGCATCGCACTGCACGACAAGGACATGAAGATCGTGACGACAGCGGCGCGCGAGGCCGGTGTCGCGATCCCGCTGGGCGCCCAGGTCGCGCAGTACGTGGGTGCGCTCAAGGCCCAGGGGCACGGCGGCCTGGACCACTCCGCGCTGCTCAAGATCGTCGAGCAGCTGTCCACCGAGGAGAAGAAATAACGGGACAGCCGGGCGCCGCCAGTGGGACTGGCCAGTCGGTCCCGCGTCTTACGTGTACTCCGCGCGAGGGTCGGTGGCCTGGGTGTTGGCCGCACCCAAGGTCCCACTGACGGGCCCAAAACCCCCTAGCACTGAAGGGTTTACACCAAATGGTACAGACACCTGCGATGGAAGCCGTTGTCGGCGTCCTGCGTTCGGAGGGTGTCGACACGATCTTCGGCTGCCCCGGCGCCGCCATCCTGCCGTTCTACGCGGCGCTGCGGGACAGCGGAATCGAGCACCTGATCGTGCGGCACGAGGAGGGCGCGACCCACATGGCCGACGGGTGGTCCCGCACAACCGGCAACGTCGGTGTGGCGGTGGGCACGTCCGGTCCGGCCGGGACCAACATGATCACCGGCCTGTACACCGCACACGCCGACTCCGTGCCGATCGTGTGCATCACCGGCCAGGCGGTCAGCTCCAAGCTGCACCAGGAAGCGTTCCAAGCGGTCGACATCGTCGACATCGCGGCTCCGGTCGCCAAATGGGCGGTCCAGGTCAAGGAGCCCGCCCAGGCGCCATGGATCTTCCGTGAGGCGTTCCGGATCGCCCGGTCCGGCCGGCCCGGCCCGGTCCTCATCGACCTGCCGCTGGACGTCCAGAAGGGGATCATCGAGTGGGACGGCACGATCGACGCCCCCTTGCCGGTGAGCAGGGTCGAGCCGCACCCGCCGCGCGTTGAGCGCGCGTTGGACATGCTGCTCGGCGCCGAGCGCCCGCTGCTGCTGGCCGGCGGCGGGGTCATTACCGGCGAGGCGCACAGCGAACTCGTCGAGCTGGCCGAGTACCTGCAGATCCCGGTGCAGGTCACCCTGATGGGCAAGGGCAGCATCGACGAGGACCACCCGCTGTACTCCGGCATGACCGGTGTGCAGACGGCGCAGCGCTACGGTAACGCCTCCTTCCTGGAGTCGGACCTGGTGCTGGCGCTGGGCGCGCGCTTCGGCGACCGGCACACCGGCACACTCGACGTCTACCGGGGCGACCGCCGGTTCATCCACGTCGACATCGAGCCCACCCAGATCGGCAAGGTCTTCCAGCCGGACCTCGGTATCGTCGCCGACACCCGGCTGTTCCTGCGCGCGCTGCTCGGCGCCGCCAAGAAACGCGGCGCCGGCAGCCAGCCGGGCCCGTGGGTCTCCCGCGTCGCGGAGCTGCGCTCCACCCTGACCCGGCGCGAGGACTTCGACAGCACGCCGATCAAGGCGCCGCGGGTGTACAAGGAGATCAACGAGGTCTTCAGCACGGACACCTACTTCGTCACCGCGATCGGCCTCTACCAGATCTGGGGCGGCCAGCACCAGAAAGCGGCCAAGCCGCGCCGCTACCAGATCTGCGGCCAGGCGGGCCCGCTCGGCTGGGAGATCCCGGCGGCGATCGGGGTGAAGAAGGCGCTGAAGGAGACCGACCCGGACGCGGAGGTCGTGGGAATCGTCGGCGACTACAGCTTCCAGTACATGGTGGAGGAGCTCGCGGTCGCGGCGCAGTACGACGTGCCCTACGTGCTGATCATGCTCAACAATGAGTACCTGGGGTTGATCCGCCAGGCGGAGATCCCGTTCGACATGAACTACCAGGTCGACATCCACTACGACACGTACGGGTCGGACAACGTCAAGATCATGGAGGCGTACGGGTGCTCCGGACGCCGGGTCCTCGACCCCGCCGAGATCCGGGGGGCGTTGGAGTGGGCGCGCAAGGAGGCGCAGCGCACCTCACGCCCGGTCCTGGTCGAGGTGATGATCGAACGAGAGGCCAACACCCCGCACGGCCCGGCGATCGACGCCGTTCGGGAGTTCGAGCCCCTCCCGGATCCCGCCTGACCCGGCGGTGGCCAGAGGCGGCCGGACGCGGACCCGTCCGGCCGCACCCATATCTGTAAGGAGTTGAGCCAGAAGTGCGTGACCAGGATTTCCTGCGGTTCCCTGACCTCGCCAGCCGCGGCATCGGCGGGGCGGTCGTGTACGCCAACGACGAGTCGTTCGCCCAACGGGAGAACCTCATCACGCCGGCGGCGCCCCAGTTCGACGAGTCGGAGTTCGGGCACAAGGGCAAGGTGTACGACGGCTGGGAGACGCGCCGGCGGCGGAGCCCGGGTCACGACTGGGCGATCGTCCGGTTGGGTGCGCCCGGCGTGGTGCACGGCGTGGTCGTCGACACCTCGTGGTTCACCGGCAACTACCCGCCGGAGATATCGGTGGAGGCCGCGGGTCTCGACGGCTATCCCTCGCCCGCTGACCTCGCCGAGGCCGAGTGGACCACCCTGGTTCCGCGCTCGCCGGTGGCCGGCGACACCGCCAACCGTTTCGCGGTGGCCGACACCCACCGTTACACCCACGTGCGCCTGAGCATCCACCCTGACGGCGGGGTGGCCCGCCTCCGGGTGCACGGCGAAGCGATCACCGACCCCCGCCTCCTGGTTACCGGCGGCCTCGACCTTGCGGCGCTGGAGAACGGTGGGCGCATTACGGGCTGCAGCAACGAGTTCTACTCCGCGCCGACCAACATCATCTCCCCGGGCCTGCCGCGCAGCATGGGCGAGGGCTGGGAGAACGCCCGCCGCCGCGACGGCGGCAACGACTGGGTGGAGCTGGGCCTGGCCGGCTGCGGCGAGGTCCGGCTGCTGGAGCTCGACACCAGCTACTTCCTGTACAACGCCCCGGGTGCGGCGCGCGTGCGCGGATGCGACGAGACGGTGTCCGATCCCGCCGACGAGGGGTCGTGGTTCAGCGTCCTGGAGCGGACCGACCTGCTGCCCGACACCCGGCACCGCTTCGTGGTCCCCGACCCGCGGCCGACCACGCGTCTGCACGTGGACGTGTTCCCCGATGGCGGCCTGGCCCGGGTGCGCGCCCACGGCCGCCTCACCGACGAGGGCCACCGGGCGCTCTGGCTGCGGTGGCTCAACGCGCTCCCGCGAGCGCAGGCGCGCACGGTCCTTGACGGCCTGGGAGTGCCGGGCGACGCCGCGGAGGCGCTGCTCGCCGCCCGCCCGGTGCGCAAGGTCGGCGAGCTTCCCGACCGCCTGGCGGGAGTCGTGGGCCCCTAAACCGGTGATGGAGGTGTATGGCGCGGCGTCCAACGGAGGCGGCGACGACGGCGGATGGCCCGGGTCGGCGGTAGTCGGTTCTGGTGGCCGGTGGTCGCGCGTGCGGCGGGGTGCGTCGCGGGTGTCCGCGGTGTCGTTCTCGGCGCTGGAGGTGTCCCCGCGGTCAGGGTCGGTTTCCGCGCGCTCGCGCCCCCGATACGCGCCACCCCCGGCCATCCGGCGCCTTCGCTGCCCTCGTCGGACGCCCAACCACTCGCCCACACCACCGATCTAGGACTCGGTGCGCCAGCGGATCGCGGCGCACCGGGGAGGGCAACGGAAAAGGTGTCCCCGCAAGGGGGCAGGGCGCCGCGGTGGCCACTTGGCCGGGCCGCCGCGGCGCCACTTCGCGGTGCTGGTGGGCGTGCCGATGGGCGGGGTGGGGCACCGCTGCTGTGCACGTCTGCTACCGTTGTCCCCAATATGCTGCGCGTGCTGCTCCTCCTTAGCGGCCGCGGCGGGGGTCGGTAGAAGGTCGGCTCCCTCGCCGCGGGGCTTTGACGTGTTCTTGTCGGCCACGACACCGCGAGCATTTTTTCGAGGAGCAACTTCATGGTGCCCCAGCAGCAACCCAGCGGGATGCCTTTCCAGCGTTACCAATCTTTCCCCGCCGTCGACCTGCCCGACCGCAGGTGGCCGGCCACCGCGATCACCCGGGCTCCGCGCTGGCTGTCGACCGACCTGCGCGACGGTAACCAGGCGCTGATCGAGCCGATGGACCCGCAGCGCAAGCGCGAGATCTTCGACCTGCTCGTACGCATGGGCTACAAGGAGATCGAGGTGGGATTCCCGGCCGCGAGCCAGACCGACTTCGACTTCGTCCGCGGCCTCATCGAGGAGGGCCGGATCCCTGATGACGTGCAGATCTCGGTGCTGACCCAGGCCCGCGAGGACCTGATCGAGCGCAGTGTGCAGAGCCTCGTCGGCGCGAAACGCGCCACGATGCACCTGTACAACGCCACCGCGCCGGAGTTCCGCCGCGTGGTCTTCGGGGTGGACCGCGAGGCGTGCAAGGCCATCGCCGTCGACGGAACCCGGCACGTGATGCGGTTCGCCGAGACCTACCTGGCCGACACCGAGTACTTCGGCTACCAGTACTCGCCGGAGATCTTCATCGACACCGAGCTCGACTTCGCGCTGGAGGTCTGCGAGGCGGTCATGGACGTCTGGCAGCCCGGTCCCGGGCGCGAGATCATCCTGAACCTGCCCGCCACGGTCGAGCGTGCCACCCCCAACACCTACGCGGACCAGATCGAGTGGATGAGCCGCAACCTGTCGCGGCGCGAGCACGTCTGCCTGTCGGTCCACCCGCACAACGACCGCGGCACCGCGGTGGCAGCGGCCGAGCTGGGCGTTATGGCGGGTGCCAACCGCATCGAGGGCTGCCTGTTCGGCCACGGTGAGCGCACCGGAAACGTCGACCTGGTCACCCTGGGCATGAACCTGTTCAGCCAGGGCATCGACCCGCAGATCGACTTCGGTGACATCGACGAGATCCGGCGTACTGTCGAGCACTGCACCCAGCTCCCGGTGGCCGAGCGCCACCCCTACGCGGGCGACCTGGTCTACACGGCGTTCTCCGGTTCGCACCAGGACGCCATCAAGAAGGGCCTGCTCGCACTGGAGGAGGACGCCGCGGCAGCGGGGGTCCCCGTCGAGCAGTACCCGTGGCAGGTGCCGTACCTGCCGATCGACCCCAAGGAGGTCGGCCGCGACTACGAGGCCGTCATCCGGGTGAACAGCCAGTCCGGCAAGGGCGGGGTGTCCTACATCCTGCACCGGGACCACGCGTTGGACCTCCCGCGCAAGCTGCAGATCGACTTCTCGCACAAGGTGCAGGAGCACACCGACGCCGAGGGCGGCGAGTTCTCGGCCGAGCGGATCTGGGAGATCTTCAGCGAGACCTACCTGTCGGAGAACGGCCCTGTGGCCGTGCTGGCCCACCGCTCCCAGCACACCGACGACGGGACCTACCAGATCGGCGCGGACGTGCGCGTGCACGGCGAGATCCGCGAGATCGTCGGCACCGGGCAGGGCCCGCTCTCGGCGTTCTGCGACGCGCTGACCGACGTCGACATCAAGGTCCGGGTGCTGGACTACATCGAGCACTCGCTCAGTGAGGGAACCGACGCCCGGGCCGCGGCCTACGTCGAAGCCGAGGTCAACGGCACGGCCGTGTGGGGTGTGGGCATCAACCACAACATCACGACGGCCTCGCTGAAGGCCGTGTGCAGTGCGGTCGGCCTGACCTAGCCCGGGAGCCGCGGACCCGCGGTGGTGGTGCCCCAGGGGCACCACCACCGCCGCCGCCGCTCGCCGCGGGGGCGGCTCCGGCTCACTGCGAACCGAACATCTGGGTCCACCGGTTCTGGTGCTCCCCGACGCCGATGGCCGTGTTGTCGCAGTTCAGGATGTTCCGGCGGTGTCCCGGGCTGTTCATCCAGCCTTCCATGACGGCCTCGGGGGAGTCGTAGCCCGCCGCCACGTTCTCGCCTGACCAGGCGTCGTAGCCCTCGCTCTGGGCACGCTCGGCGGGGGTGGTCCCGTCGGGGCTCTCGTGCGCCATGTAGTCCCGAGCGGCCATGTCCTTGCTGTGCTTCTCGGCAGCTCTGGTGAGGGCGCCGTTGGTGCTTACCGGGTCGCAGCCGGCATCGGCGCGCTCCTCGTTGACCAGGTCGACGACGGCGTCGACCTGAGTGCCGCCCCCAGAGCCCTCCGAGCCGTCGGAGTCGCCGTCGGTGTCCTCGGACCCGTCGGGGGAGGCGGGCATCTCGACCTGGTCGTCGCCCCGTGCGGTGGCACCGTGTTCGCTGGTGGTGGGGGAGGGGGTCTCAGTGGGGACGGCGTCGTCGGGAGCGGCGAAGAAGTCGTCGTTGGGG
Organism: Lipingzhangella halophila; assembly: GCF_014203805.1. Lineage (GTDB taxonomy): Bacteria > Actinomycetota > Actinomycetes > Streptosporangiales > Streptosporangiaceae > Lipingzhangella > Lipingzhangella halophila. Next base: position 1,269,593 of record NZ_JACHJT010000001.1, read on the forward strand.
GAAGCGGAATTGTCCGGGAGCCCGGCCTCGGCGCCGGCGTCGGTTCCCGCAGGGGTGCCGTCCCTGCTGTAGGGGGTGGAGAGCAGCACCAGTGCCGCGGCCAGGCCGAGACCGATCGGCACCGCAGTCATCGCCCCGATGAGCGGCCCGCGCCAGCGCCGCCGCCGGGCGGGCCTGGGTGCGGGCCGCCGCCGGGGCGCCGCGCTTCCCGGTCCACCGGGTCTTCGGCTGGTATGGCGTCCACGTACCAAGGGGTTCTCCCCATTCCATAGGAAACCTCAGTCACTTCGCGCGGCATAGTAGGGCAAAACGCAAAGAATGGGGAGATCCCCTAGAACCGCCGCAGAACACGGCGTTCCCACCGATAGGCACTCGGGTGCGCGGCCCGGCGGGTCCACGCCCACTACCGAATCCGCGACAATGGGGGAGTGAGCCTTTACCGCGACGAGGGGGTGGTCCTCCGCACCCAGAAACTGGGGGAGGCCGACCGCATCGTGACCCTGCTGACCCGGAACACGGGGCTGGTCCGCGCGGTCGGCAAGGGGGTGCGGCGCACCAAGTCGCGCTTCGGCGCCCGGCTGGAGCCGTTCAGCCACGTCGACCTGCAGTTGCACACCGGCCGCACGCTGGACGTGATCACCCAGGCCGTCACGCTGCACGCCTATGGCGAGTCCATCGTCGCCGACTATCCGCGTTACACCGCCGCCACCGCGATGCTGGAGACCGCGGAGAAGGTCGTGGTGGTGGAGAAGGAGCCATCGCTGCGGCAGTTCCTGCTGATCATCGGGGCACTGCGGACGCTGGGGGAGAACGCGCACGACCCCCGCCTGGTGCTCGACGCCTTCCTGGTGCGCTCGCTCGCGGTCGCCGGGTACGCTCCCGCCCTGGAAGAATGTGCCCGTTGCGGGGCCCGCGGTGCGCACCCGTCGTTCGCGGTGCACGCGGGCGGTGTGGTGTGTTCGGTGTGCCGCCCGCACGGAGTGGCCAATCCGGCACCCGAAACAGTGCGCCTGATGTCGGCGCTGCTGCGCGGTGACTGGCAGGCGGCCGACGCTAGCGAGGAGCGGCACCGCACCGAGTGCAGCGGGCTCGTCGCGGCCTACCTGCAGTGGCACCTCGAGAACGGAATCCGATCCCTGCGCCTAGTGGAGCGTACTTGAGTCTGCACGACCGCAATTCAACAAGTACCGCCGGCTACCGGCCGCCGCGGCCGCACTCCAGTGGCGCGCGCCCGCCAGAACTGCCCAAGGAGCTGATTCCGGGGCATGTCGCCATTGTCATGGACGGCAACGGCCGCTGGGCCAAGGAACGCGGTCTGGCGCGCACCGAAGGGCACAAGGCGGGCGAGAGCTCCCTGTTCGACGTCATCGAGGGTGCGCTGGAGCTCGGCGTGCAGACCGTGTCGGCGTACGCGTTCTCCACCGAGAACTGGAAGCGGTCCCCCGAGGAGATCCGGTTCCTCATGGGGTTCAACCGCGACGTGATCCGGCGCCGCCGTGACGAGCTGCACGCGATGGGAGTGCGGGTCCGGTGGGCCGGCCGCAGGGGCCGGCTGTGGAAGAGCGTCATCTCCGAGCTGGAGCAGGCCGAAGAGATGACCAAGGACAACACCGCCCTCACACTGCAGTTCTGTGTGAACTACGGCGGCCGTGCCGAGATCGCCCAGGCCGCGTCCGCCCTGGCCCGGGCGGCGGCCGAAGGCAAGATCAATCCGAACCGGATCACCGAGTCGACGCTGGCGAAGTACCTCGACGAGCCGGAGATCGGAGACGTCGACCTGTTCCTGCGTTCCTCGGGGGAGCAGCGGTTCTCCAACTTCCTGCTCTGGCAGGCCGCCTACGCCGAATTCGTCTTCCTCGACACGCTCTGGCCCGACTTCGACCGCCGGCACTTCTGGCACGCCTGCGAGATCTACGCGAGCCGCGACCGGCGCTATGGCGGCGCCGTTCCCAACCCGGTGGAGCCCGCGCCGTCGAACGCGCCAGCGGCCGCGGAGTGAGCACCCCTTTGGCGGTGCGCCGCGCCGGCTCGCGCCGTGGGCGGTGACATGCCCGACACCCGGTCGCGAAAGACCTGCCTACTGTCGCGTAACCAGGGATTCCCACGGCATCATCGTGCAGTATGAGCGACTTTGACATCCGGCAGGACATCGTCTCCTACGTGGCTCTCGGAGACAGCTTCACAGAGGGCCTGGACGACCCCTATCCGGACGGTGGGGACGCGCCGCACGGCCGGTACCGCGGCTGGGCCGACCGGCTGGCCGAACACCTCGCGGACCACGCGGGCGAGGTGCGTTACGCCAACCTCGCCGTACGTGGCAAGCTCGCCCGGCAGATCGTCGAGGACCAGGTCCCGCGCGCTGTCGAACTGCACCCCGACCTCGTCACCCTGTGTGCCGGTGGCAACGACATCCTCCGGCCGGGCAGCGACCCCGACCTCCTCGCCGGTGTCCTTGAGTGGGCAGTGCGGCGGATCAGCGCCACCGGGGCCGAGATCGTGCTGTTCACCGGAATGGACCCCGGCTTCCAACCGGTGATGCGGCATCTGCGCGGCAAGGGCGCCACCTTCAACATGCACCTGCGCGCCCTGGCCGACGAGTACGGGTGCCGTGTCGTGGACCTGTGGGGGATGCGGACGCTGCGCAATCGCGGGGCCTGGAGCTGGGACCGGCTCCACCTGTCGTCCGAGGGGCACCGCAGGCTCGCGCTGCGCGTCTGCGAGGTGCTGGACATCCCGGTCGAGGACGACTGGAACACCCCCTGGCCCTCCGAGGATCCCAAACCGTGGCGCGCCGCTCGGCAGGACGACCTGCTGTGGGCGCGCGAGTGCCTGGTGCCGTGGATCGGGCGCCGGCTGACCGGACGCTCGTCGGGCGACGGCGTGCCACCCAAGCGGCCCAACCTGGAGAAGCTGCGGTGAACCGGGCTGTGCGCGCCGTGCACGCACAGCAGCGGGGCCCCCGGTCAGCGACCAGGGACCCCGGAACCCGCCCGCCGCCGCTTACGGATCGGCGGCGGCGCACTCCATACAGGTGCCAAACACCTCGACCGTGTGCGTGATGTCGGTGAAGCCGTGTGCCTTGCCGACGGACGCGGCCCAGTCCTCCACCGCTGGCCCCTCGACCTCCACGGCCTTACCGCACCCGCGGCAGACCAGGTGATGGTGATGGGTGTCGGTGACACAGGCGCGGTAGACGGCCTCGCCCTCGTCGGTGCGGAGGACGTCGACCTCGCCGGAGTCGCTCAGTGCCTGCAGGGCACGGTAGACCGTAGTCAGACCGATCTTGGATCCCTCGGCGCGCAGGTTCGCGTAGAGGTCCTGGGCGCTGCGGAAGCCGCTGCTCTCGTTCAGGGCCTGCCGTACGGCCTCGCGTCGTGTACTCATATGGGTGCGCTCCCCCGCTCGGTCTGGGGCATCGTACCGACACTAGGTGGTTCGCCACCTGAATGGGCGGTTTCCATCCGGCTCCGTCCATGTCGTAGGAGGTAACCGGCGCCGACCGCCACAATGAACACAGCGAGGGAGAGCAACACGATGGCCGCCCCCGGTGCCACGTCGGCGTAGAAGGCGGTGGACAGCCCACCCAGTGACGCGGCGACACCGATCCCCATGGCCACCCCCATGGTGACACGGAAACTGCGGGTCAGTTGTTGCGCGGCCGCCACTGGTACCACCATGAGCGCGCTCACCATCAGCACACCCACAACCCGCATGGCGATGACCACGGTCACGGCGGCGGTGACCGCGATAATCAGACTGAGTAGCCGTACCGGGAGCCCGTGGGCGCGCGCGACCTCCTCGTCCTGGCAGAGCACGAACAGTTCGCGGCCGAAGTAGCCGATCACGAGCAGCACCAGGACCGCCAGTCCGGTGACTACGTAGACGTCCTCCGGGCCCACGCTGCTGACCGAGCCGAACAGGAACGAGGTCAGCGTCGCGTTGTTCGAGCCGGGGGTCAGTCCGATCAGCAGCACACCGCCCGCGATCCCGCCGTAGAAAAGCAGGGCCAGGGCAACGTCGCCGCTTGCGCGGGCGCGCACCCGGATGAGCTCGATCAGCACCGCACCGACCACCGATACCGCCAGCGCAGCGAGGACCGGTGACGTGCTGGTGAGGAAGCCCAGCGCCACGCCCGTCAGCGCGACGTGCCCGATGCCGTCGCCCAGCAGTGCGAGGCGCCGTTGCACCAGGAACGTGCCGATCACCGGGGCCACCAGCCCGACCAGTGCCGCCGCGGGAAGGGCGCGCAGCATGAAGTCGTACTGCAGCAGCTCAAGCACGGCGGGGCACCTCGATGGCGGGAACCGCGGGCATGGAGGGGTCGGCCCCGGCGTGCGGGTGGACGTGGTCGTGGTGGTCTCCGGCGGACCCGTTGGGCGGGCCGTCGTAGGCGATCTGGCCGCCGGACAGCGAGATCACCCGCCGCAGCAGTGGCCGCAAAGGGCCGAGCTCGTGCAGCACCAGGATGACGGTGGCACCGTTCTCGCTCAGCCGCCCGATGATGCCGGCGAGCGCCTGCTGGTTCTCGTTGTCCACCCCGGACATGGGCTCGTCCATGATGAACGTGTCGGCCAGGCCGGCGAGGGCCCGGGCAATCAGGACCCGCTGCTGCTGGCCCCCCGACAGTTCGTGAGCGGAGTCGCGGGCCCGGTCCGCCAGGCCAACGGCGGCCATGGCGTCGTCGACGGCCGCGTTGTCCTCCTTGGTTGCCCAGTAGTACCGTCTGCGCCGGGAGACCTGGCCGGACGCCACGGTTTCGCGCACCGTGGCCGGGACGCCGCCGCCAGCGGAGAGCCGCTGCGGCACGTAACCGATCCGCCCCCAGTCGCGGAATCGGCGCAATGGGACACCGTGCACCTCGACCTGGCCGCGGGTGAGTGGCAGCACGCCCAGCATCGCGCGCATGAGCGTGGACTTGCCGGAGCCGTTGGGGCCGAGGATCGCGAGGGTGTCGCCCACGGGCACATCGAAGCTGGCATCGCGCACGGCGGGTGAGCCGTTGTAACTGACCACGGCATTGGTCACCCGGAAAGCGGGCGGCAGGGACGGTGGCCCGGCCCCGGGCTCGGAGCCTGAATGCGCAGGTCGCGTTAATTCAGCAGACACCTCTTAAGTCTGTCGAAAACGAAAATGGTTGTCAAAACACGCCACTTTGCAACAGACCTAATCCGAAAAGTGTGGCCACGACGATGACCCGCATCGTGCGCTCCCCCCGCCGCAGGTTCGGCCAGGCAAGGTAGGCCAACCAACCGAAGAAGGCCGCCAGGACGGCCAGCAGCACAGCGCCGGCGACGCCGGAGAGCAGCAGCCCGCCCACGAACACCGCCGCCATGGTCGCGGGCAGCAGCCATCGGGGGGCGTTGTGCAGCCAGACGAGCGGAACCGCGCTGCGTCGCTCGATCTCCCGCCGCAGTTGATTGGCGTCCGGTGTGTAGAAGGTGTCGCCGTTGGGCAGGCGCCGGGAGTGCGGCGGGTCGCCGCCGCTCCGCGGCGCCGATCGGTTCTGCTCTGACTCATCGCGTTCGGACGACACGCGGCTCCTCCGGCCGTGGACCTGTTCGGTAGGTGCGGGCCCCAATCGGGACTGTCAGGGCCCAGACTACGAACTGGGGGGAGTTTTTTGGAGTGCCTAGCCGCCGGGGTTCTGGAGGGTCCGTGGGTGGGGGAGCGAGGAACGAGCGACCACGCTGTAGGGCCCGAGGGTTCCCGGCTATCGGGCGCCCGCGAGCCTGCGAGCCAAGAAAACACAGGCGGGCGCCGCCGGGGTTCTGAGGGTTCGGAGGTGGGGGAGCGAGGAACGAGCGACCACGCCGTAGGGCCCGAAGGTTCCCGGCTTCGGGGCGCCCGCCCCGGCGAAGGGTTACCAGATCGCAGTTTAGGTCCGCACTCATGTACTCCGGCGATGCCGATATTTTGTAGGAGCGGCTGGCCGCGGGCCGCAACGCGCCGTTCCGCGTAGGCTGGCCTCGCGCTCATTTTTAGTAACTTAGAGTAGCGACGGGTGGATAGTCGCCGGGAGTAGCGCTCCTGGCCCCGTTCCGGCCCTCTGTGTCCCGCTCCACAGTAGATACCGGGGAGAGTAGTTTTTCCGTGCCGAAGCTCAGCGTCATCGTCACTTTCGACGTCACCGAGCCCCATCTGCAGCAGTGCCTTGACTCTCTGTACAGGCAGGGTGGGGGCGAGGACACCGAGATCGTTCTTGTTCCCGTCCAGACGCCGAGCGGCAGCGAGCGGTCATCCGGGGATACCCCCTTCGGCGCCAGAGTGCCTGACACCGAGAACGGTGCGAACGCGGAGAACTGCGACAACGGAGAGAGCTACGAGGGCACCGAGAACGGTGACTCCGGCTTCGCCGCGGAGGAGGACCCGCAGAACGCCGCCACCGACGACGAGGGCGGCGAGTCCACCGAAACGGCGCGCTCCGAAGGACTGGCCACGGCCCGCGAGGCCGCTGCCGGCTTGGACGCCGGGCTGATCCTGCTCGACGAGCCCACCGCCAGCCACACGGCGGCCCGCGCGGTCGGGACCCGGGCGTCGAGTGGTTCCTACGTGGTGTTCCTCAACGGGGCCGACACGCTCACCGGCTACGCCCTTGGCTACCTCGCGGCGTCCCTCGACGCCAGCGGCGCCGACCTGGCTGCCGGCAACGTCTACCGGTTCAACGAGCTGGGCGCCCGGCAGTCGCGGTCGCACCGCAGGATCTTCGCCACCGCGCGCACCGCGACCGACGCGCGCACCACTCCCTCGCTCCTCGGCGACCGGCTCTTTGGCAACAAGATGTGGCGGCGTTCCTTCTGGGAAGAGCTGGACGACCTCGGGTTCACCGACCCCGACACCGACCTGGCCGTGGTGGCTGCGTTGTTCGCGGCGCGCTCCGTCGATGTCCTCCAGGCACCGGTCCTGCTGCGCCGCGACCGGGATACCGGGACGGACCTGAGCGAGATCACGTCGATGACGCGCCGCCTTACCGCCATCACCACACTCTCCGGTGCGCTCCGCGGCGCCGACCGTGACCTGTGGGACTCCGGCACGCTCCGAAGCGACGTGCGCTCGGTGCTGCTCCGGCTGGACGACGCGTCCGACGCCGCGTGGGAACGGTTCTTCGAGCTCGCCAACACCTACCTCGACGGTGTGGGCAAGAGTGTGCTCGTCGGGCTCTCCGCACTGCACCGGCTCAACTACTACCTGGTGCGCAGGCGCGACGGTGAGCGGCTGCTGGAGACCATCACGTTCCAGAAGAGCGTGGAGCTGAGGAAGGCGCAGGTGGTGCGGCGCGGACTGCGCTACTACATCCACTACCCGTTCTTCGAGGACGCCTCGGCCGGGGTGCCTCGCGAGATCTACCGGCTCGACTCCGAGCTCAAGGTGCGGCAGAAGACCGAGGGTGTCGAGTGGCGCGACGGCAAGCTGGTCGTCCGGGGGCGTGTGGGCATCACGCACCTGCGGGCGCGCCGGCGCTGGCATCAGCATCTCGTGGCGTTCGCCGTGCACACCGGCACGGGCCGGCGCATTCCCGTGCCCGTCAAGGTGCGGCGCGCGGCCGAGTACCGGCTGCCGGACGTCGCTGACGCCGCCCGGCATGACTACGGCGGGTTCGAGATCGTCCTCGACCCGTCCCGGCTGCGGGTCTCCGGACAGTGGCGGGTCGCCGAGTGGCGGCTGGAGCTCGTCGTGATCAACCGCGGCCTGATGCGCCGCCGGATGATCTGCAACCCGGTCGCCGGATCGCCGGAGCGCCCGCCCTACCACCGGGTATCTGGTGATGTCTGGATCAGGCCAACGTGGAACGCGCACCGCGAGCTCACCATCGCGGTCGATCCGGAGCGTGCGCGGGTGACCCACCACCGGATCGACCGCTCCGGGAACCCCGAGCTGGAGATCACGGGGGAGTTCGTGTCTCCTCCGGCGGCCGAGTCCCACCTGCTGCGGCTGCGCCGGATGCCCGGAACGGCCGAGCTCGAATACCCGTTGCGGGTCGAGGGCGGCCGTTTCACCGCCCGGGTCTCACTCCAGGAGCTACTCACCAACGTGGTCGACGAGGGGCGCGGCCAGTTGCGCCAGGAACAGTGGGAGGCCAGTCTGTGCACTGCCGACGGCACCTCTGTCCCGCTGGTCCTGCCCGATGAGGCGGACCTCGCGGCCTACCCCGCAGGCGATGGCCACCACGAGGTCGCCGTCCAGCGCACCAGCACCGGGCACCTGCGGGTGCGCGCGGGCTGGGGGCGCCCCGTCGTCCGCGCCGCCGAATGGTCGGGACGCGAGCTGGTGCTGAGCGGGTACTACGCTGCCAACTCCGAGATCGAGCTGCTGTTCAAGGCACGCGGCCGCGAGGAGGAGCACCGCCTGGCGGTGGAGCGCGAAGGCACCGGGTTCCGGGCGCGCTTCGCCCCCGCCGAGATCGAGACCCTGGCGGGCACCGTCCCACTGTCGGCGGGCACCTACCAGCTCTGGGCGCGCGTGCACCTGCCCGACGGGGACAGCAGCGATATCGGTGCCGAGCTCGACGCCGACTTCGTGCGCACCCTGCCTCTGGAGATGAGCACTCCGCGGCGCGAGTTCACGTTCGCCGACTCCGGGTTCGACACGCCGGTGCTCAAGGTCGGCACCGACCTGCGGCCCGAGGAGCGGGGAAGGTTCGCGCAGCGGCAGTTGCGCGAGGTCGGCTACCCGGAGATGCGTGCGGAGAGTGTGCGCGAGGAGATCCTCTTCGACAGCTTCACCGGGCGGCAGTTCTCCGACAGCCCGCACAGCGTCTACGCCGAGCTGCGCTCGCGCGGCGGCGAGTGGGCCGACTACCCGATGTCCTGGCTCGTCGCGGACGGGCAGGTGAACCTGCCGCCGGACCTCACGCAGGTCCGGCACTACGGCACCGACTTCTACGAGTCCCTGGCCCGGTGCCGGTACCTGGTCACCAACTCCCGCCAGCCCGCGTGGTTCACCCGGCGGCCCGGCCAGACCGTGGTCCAGACCTGGCACGGCTCGATGCTCAAGCGCATCGGCTTCGACATCGAGAACATCCGGGGCAAGTCCCGGGACTACCACGAGAAGCTCGCGTGGGAGACCCAGCAGTGGGACTATCTCGTCTCGCCCAGCCCGTGGGCGACCCCGATCCTGCGGCGCGCGTTCCGGTTCGACGGCGAGATTCTGGAGACCGGGTACCCGCGCAACGACATCTTCTTCTCTGCCGACCGCGACGCGATCGCCGCCCGTACCCGGCGGCGCTTGGGGCTGCCCGACGACAAGAAGGTCATTCTCTACGCGCCCACCTGGCGCGACGACAAGTACTACACGCGCGGCAAGCACAAGCTCGACCTGCACCTCGACCTGCGCCGGATGTACGAAAAGCTGGGCGACGACCACGTGCTGCTGGTGCGGCGGCACCCCCGGGTGGTCGACAGCGTTCCCAACGTGGGTACGAACTTCGTCTACGACGTGTCGCTGTACCCGGAGATCATGGAACTCTTCCTGGTCACCGACATCCTGGTCACCGACTACTCGTCGATGATGTTCGACTTCGCCAACACCGGCCGGCCGATGCTGTTCTTCACCTACGACATCGAGAGCTACCGCGACAACCTGCGCGGGTTCTACTTCGACTTCGAGGAGACGGCCCCCGGCCCGCTGCTGCTGGGTTCCGACGACGTGATCAGCTCGATCGTCGACATCGACGGCGTTGCCGAGTCCTACCGGGAGAAGTACCGGGCGTTCACCGAACAGTTCTGCCCGCTGGACGACGGCAACGCGGCCGCCCGGGTGGTGGACCGGGTCTTCGGCGAGCGGTGACCTGCTGCTCGGGGTGCCGTCCGGGCCGGCGCCTCGGCTGCGGGCGCTGGTGCAGCGGTGAGAGGATTGGCTGGTGATCGTTATCGCCCGCTTCACCGTGTCCCTGGAGGACGCCGACGACTTCGTGGCGCGCGCGGCGGGGGCCGTCGAGGCGCTCGGGAGCCGTCCGGGGTTCCGCGACTCCTGGATCGGACGGGCCGCCGACGACCCAACACTGTGGACCGTGGTCACCGAGTGGGACGGGCCGGGCTACTACCGCCGTGCGCTCTCAGACTTCGAGGTCCGTATGGCCGCCGTGCCGCTGCTCTCGCTCGCCCATGACGAGCCGACCGCATTCGAGGTGGTCTCGGGACACGAACCCGGGTGACCACCGGAAACCCGGTCGAGCCCGTGAGGTTCGGCGCGTATCGTCAATGGTGCGCGCGGTGGCCTCCGGGTCGCCTAGGCTGTGGGACAACCCCAGCGTTTTTCCGGGCATCGCGATTGCGCGATCCGCCGACCGCCAGCCGGATGGAGAGTCGAAAGACAATGGCCGTCAAGTCGGAGGCTATGGACACCCTGGTCAACCTCGCCAAGCGTCGAGGTCTGGTCTACCCGTCGAGCGAGATCTACGGGGGACTGCGCGCCTCTTGGGACTACGGCCCGTTGGGCGTGGAGCTGAAGAGCAACATCAAGCGGCATTGGTGGCGCGCCATTGTCCAGGAACGCGACGACATCGTGGGCTTGGACTCCAGCGTGATCCTGGCCCGTGAGGTGTGGGAGGCGTCTGGGCACGTCAAGGCATTCGTTGACCCGCTCACCGAGTGCCAGTCCTGCCACAAGCGGTTCCGCTCCGACCACCTGATCGAGGCGTACGAGGCCAAGCACGGTCGCCAGCCGGCGGGCGGCGTGGCCGACCTCGCGTGCCCGAACTGCGGCGCGAAGTCCTCGTTCACCGAGCCGCGCATGTTCAGCGGGTTGCTGCACACTTACCTCGGCGCGGTACAGGAAGACGAGTCCGGGCTGGCGTACCTGCGGCCCGAGACCGCGCAGGGCATCTTCGTCAACTACCTGAACGTGCAGCAGAGCGCGCGCCGCAAGATCCCGTTCGGCATCGGGCAGATCGGCAAGTCGTTCCGGAACGAGATCACACCCGGCAACTTCATTTTCCGCACCCGCGAGTTCGAGCAGATGGAGATGGAGTTCTTCGTCCGGCCGGGCGAGGACGAGGAGTGGCACCAGCACTGGATCGACACCCGGTTGCAGTGGTACGTCGACCTGGGCATCTCCAAGGACAACCTGCGGCTCTACGAGCACCCGCAGGACAAGCTCGCGCACTACGCGAAGCGCACCGTCGACATCGAGTACCGGTTCAACTTCACCGGAACCGAATGGGGCGAGCTTGAGGGGATCGCCAACCGCACCGACTTCGACCTCAAGACGCACGCCGAGGCGTCGGGGACCGACCTCTCGTACTTCGACCAGGAGAACGACGAGCGCTACATTCCCTACGTCATCGAGCCCGCGGCCGGTGTCGACCGCGCGTTGCTGACGTTCATGCTCGACGCCTACAGCGAGGACGAGGCGCCCAACGCCAAGGGCAAGATGGAGAAGCGCGCCGTGATGCGGCTCGACCCGCGGCTGTCGCCGGTGAAGGTGGCGGTGCTTCCGCTGTCGCGGAACACCGACCTCTCGCCGAAGGCCCGCGATCTCGCCGCCGCGTTGCGCCGCCGGTGGAACGTCGAGTTCGACGACGCCGGTGCCATCGGCCGGCGCTATCGTCGTCAGGACGAGATCGGTACGCCGTTCTGTGTCACGATCGACTTCGACACCCTGGACGACAACGCCGTTACGGTGCGCGAGCGCGACAGTATGTCGCAGGAGCGCGTCGGGCTCGACCGGGTGGAGATGTACCTGCTGGAGCGGCTTCCCGGCTGCTGAGCGCCCGGGTGGGTGCGCGTCTTGGCGCGCACGGAAGAGGCGGCCGGACCCGGGGGGATTTGGTTTCCGGCCGCCTCACCGAACTCCTCCGGAACGCCCGGAAGAACCGGTTAACAAACTATCTGGGGAGTTCCGGAAGGGGCAGTGGTTTCGTCCCTATCGTCCGGCCCTGTAAGCGAATCGTGATTGGCGTCCGCGGAAGCGGTTACGCGGTGCCAGAGTCTTGCCTGGGGCGTCGCGAGGACGTGCGATTACCGCGCGCGCCGGGTCATGCCGCCGTGTAGACGATGAAGGACACGGCGATGTAGTGGCACACGTAGGCCCCGATGGTCAGCGTGTGGAAGATCTCGTGGAAGCCGAACCAGCGCGGCGCGGGGTCGGGCCACCTGGTGCCGTAGACGACCGCGCCGACGCTGTAGAGGACACCGCCCACCAGCAGCAGGATCCAGGTGGCCGGGGCGGTTCCGGCCACCATGTCCGGGACGAACAGCACCGCCACCCACCCGAGGGCCAGGTAGAGCGCGGTCGACAGCCAGCGGGGCGCGTTGAGCCAGAACATCTTGAACAGCACGCCGGCGATCGCCGCGCTCCAGATAGTCGAGATCATCGCGACACGGGCGGTGCCGTCCAGTACGAGCAGCACGAATGGCGTGTACGTGCCGGCGATGATCAGGTAGATGTTCGCGTGGTCGAGCCGGCGCAGGATCGCCATGCCGCGCTGGGACCATCGGCCCACGTGGTAGATCGCCGACGTGCTGAACAGCAGGACGGCGCTGACCGCGTAGATCGCGCTGGCGAGCCGGGCGAACCCGGTGGGTGCGAGGCTGACGAGGACGATCCCCGCCGCGAGCGCCAGGGGGGCGGTGCCCAGGTGCAGCCAGCCGCGTAGCCGGGGCTTGACCGCCTGCAGCAGGTCGGCGGCGCGGTCAAGGGACTCGCCGGCCAGGGCTCGGGCGCCGCTGTCGTGGGCGCGTTCCGCGAAGGTTGCCGTGTGCTCGGTCGCAGACTGCGTTCCACTGTCGTGTTGCGTGTCGTCGTACCGCTCTGCGGGCACGGGCGCTCCTCCGTCACAGCGGCGCTCGGATGGCTGTTGGTCGCGTCGGGTCGGTACGTACCCCAGAATACCTACGGATGCGTAGGTTACTGGGTGGTAGTTCTGTGGTTCTACGCACAGCATGACACCGCGGCCCGGGTGCAGTGGACCACGAGTGTGCCCACATGCGGCGTGATCCGGCCAAACGCCGCTGAACTGCCCTGTTGTCCCCCTTTCCGGGATCCGATGCCGCGTGTGACCCACCTCTCCGACGCGGTTGGCTGAACCATTGGTCTATGCCTCTATCTATCCAATAACCTGCGAAAACATCGATATAGCGGCGTAGTGACGAGCTCGATCGGGGCAGGCTGGATAGAGTCGCGCACATTCGAGGTCGAGCGGCCGTGAAAAGGAGAGCCCGGTGCCCAAGTACGTGTACGAGTTCGCCGAGGGCAACAAGGATCTCAAGGATCTTCTCGGTGGTAAGGGAGCCAACCTCGCGGAGATGACCAACCTGGGGCTCCCGGTTCCGCCAGGGTTCACCATCACCACCGACGCCTGCCGGCACTACCTGGACCACGGTCAGACGCCCGACGGGCTGGACACCGAGATCGAGGAGAAACTGCGTGCCCTGGAGGCGCGCATGGACAAGAAGCTCGGCGACGCCAACGATCCGCTGCTCGTCAGCGTGCGCTCCGGCGCGCGCTACTCCATGCCCGGCATGATGGAGACCGTCCTCAACATCGGACTCAACGATGACTCGGTGCACGGGCTTGCGGCACAGGCCGGAGACGAGCGCTTCGCGTGGGACTCCTACCGCCGCCTGATCCAGATGTTCGGTAAGACGGTGCTGGACATCGATGGCGACCTCTTCGAGGACGCCATCGAGGAGGCCAAGCGGGCCAAGGGGATCACGAACGACCTCGACCTTGACGCGGCCGACTTCGAGCGGCTCGTGCAGGGCTTCAAGGACATCGTGGCCGAGCAGACCGGGCGCGGCTTCCCCGGCGACCCGCGCGAGCAGATGGACCTGGCGATCAGGGCCGTCTTCGAGTCGTGGAACGCCCCGCGCGCCGCTCTCTACCGCCGCCAGGAGCGCATTCCGGCCACGGCCGGCACTGCGGTCAATGTCTGCTCGATGGTGTTCGGCAACATGGGCATGGACTCCGGCACCGGTGTCGCCTTCACCCGGGATCCCGCGTCCGGGCAGCAGGGCGTCTACGGGGACTACCTGCAGAACGCGCAGGGGGAGGACGTCGTCGCGGGAGTCCGCAACACGGTGCCGCTGGGCGACCTGGAGCGGATCGACAAGGGCAGCTACGACGAGCTCATGTCGATCATGGAGAAGCTGGAGAACCACTACCGCGACCTGTGTGACATCGAGTTCACCGTCGAGCGCGGCAAGCTGTGGATGCTGCAGACCCGTGTCGGCAAGCGCACGGCCGCCGCGGCGTTCCGGATCGCCGACCAGCTCGTGGACCAGGGCATGATCACGCTGAGCGAGGCGGTCACCCGGGTCACCGGCGACCAGCTCGCCCAGCTCATGTTCCCGCGTTTCGACGAGACCGCCGAACGCCATCGCATCGGCCGCGGGATGAACGCCTCGCCGGGCGCGGCCGTGGGCCGGGCGGTCTTCGACTCCTACACCGCCATCAAGTGGTCCCGGAGCGGGGAGAGTGTCATCCTGTGCCGCCGCGAGACCAACCCCGACGACCTTGAGGGGATGCTCTCCGCCCAGGGCATCCTGACCAGCCGGGGCGGCAAGACCTCGCACGCCGCCGTAGTCGCGCGGGGGATGGGCAAGACCTGTGTCTGCGGCGCCGAGGAACTCGACATCGACACCAAGAACCGCCGCATGGCCGCGCCGGGCGGCGACGTGGTCAACGAGGGGGACGTGGTCTCCATCGACGGCACCAGCGGTGAGGTCTACCTCGGCGAGGTCCCGGTGGTCGCGTCACCGGTGGTCCGCTACTTCGAGGGCGTGACCGACCCGGCGTCCAGCGAGGCCGACGACCTGGTTCGCGCGGTGCACCGCATCATGCGCTTCGTTGACGCCGCGCGCCGGCTCGACGTCCGGGCCAACGCCGACACCGCCGAGGACGCCGCCCGGGCCCGCCGCATGGGCGCGCAGGGCGTCGGGTTGTGCCGTACCGAGCACATGTTCCTGGGCGACCGCCGCCAACTGGTCGAGCAGCTCATCCTCGCCGACACGGACAAGGAGCAGGAGGAGGCCCTGGCGGCACTGCTGCCGCTGCAGCGCGCCGACTTCGTGAGCATCTTCGACTCGATGGACGACCTGCCGGTGACGGTCCGGCTGCTCGATCCGCCGTTGCACGAGTTCCTGCCCGACGTCACCGAGCTCTCGGTGCGCGTGGCGGTGGCCGAGGCCCGGGGAGAGAAGCACGAGAACGACCTGCGGCTGCTGCAGGCCGTGCACAAGCTGCACGAGCAGAACCCGATGCTCGGGCTGCGCGGCGTACGCCTCGGGCTCGTCGTACCCGGCCTGTTCACCATGCAGGTACGCGCGATCGCGCAGGCCGCGGCGGAGCGGAGGAAGCAGGGCGGCACACCGCGCCCGGAGATAATGATTCCGCTCGTGGGGACCGTCCAGGAACTGGAGATCATCCGTGAGGAGTCGATGCGGGTGCTCCGCGAGGTCGGCGAGGAGTACGGCGTGGAGCTGGACTTCCCGATCGGCACGATGATCGAGCTGCCGCGCGCGGCCCTGACCGCCGGGCAGATCGCGGAGAGCGCGGAGTTCTTCTCCTTCGGCACCAACGATCTCACCCAGACCGTGTGGGGCTTCTCGCGTGACGACGTCGAGGCGTCGTTCTTCTCCGCCTACCTTGAGAAGGGCGTCTTCGGTATCTCCCCGTTCGAGACTCTCGACATCGAGGGCGTCGGCCGGCTGGTCCGGATCGCGGTGGAGGAGGGGCGCGCCGCACGCCCGGACGTCAAACTGGGAATCTGCGGGGAGCACGGCGGCGATCCGGCATCGGTGCACTTCTTCCACTCCGCGGGGCTGGACTACGTGTCGTGCTCGCCGTTCCGGGTCCCGGTGGCCCGGTTGGAGGCCGGGCGGGCCGCCGCCCAGGAGTGATTCCGCAACTACTCGCCGTTCCTCGGGGCGGGCACCGGTGCGCCGGTGCCCGCCCCCACGGTTGTGCGCTGCATTGGGAGCATCGCACGAAAATTTCGTGTCTTTCTCGTGATGCATGCGTTACCTGTGCATGATGGGCGTAGTCCAGTACGCTGTGCGCGCGGAAAGTACGCCGGCGACCTCTCTAGGGAACTCATCCCGATTCCGGGGCGTCAGTCCCTTGAGGTCGGCTATCGTCGGTCGGATTCAACTATTGGCGCAGGGGGTGAGAGGTGCGGACAGCGGGGGAAGGCCGAGGGGACAACCGCGATGAAGGTCTACCTGAGGACTACGCGCCCGGTACTACAGCGGAGACCGCGCACCCCCTCACCCGCGAAAGCGCCGACCTCCAGCGAACCCAGCGGTTCACCCGGTCCGCCGGCGACACCCCCAACGGGGCCGACGGCGCGAGCGATGCCGGGTCCGCCGACCGCACCCGCCAGTTCTCTCGTGCGGACTACCAGGCGACCGCCGACGACAGTGACGAGCCACCCGCCGCGCCACCCCGGTCCGCCACCCCGCCGCGCCCGCGGCGCAGGCGGTTCCGCAAACGCTGGATCGTCGTGCTGGTCGTGCTGGCCGTGGCCCTGACCCCAGTCGCGACCTGGGGGTGGGTCTGGAACACGGCGCGGCAGGACGAACGCCCGCGCTCCGACGCCATCATCGTGCTGGGGGCCAGCCAGTACAACGGTGACCCGTCCCCGATCTTCGAGGCCCGGCTGCAGCACGCCGCCGACCTCTACCAGGAGGGGGTGGCCCCCGTGATCATCACCGTGGGCGGCAACCAGCCCGGCGACAACTACACCGAGGGCGGCGCCGGCCGCGACTGGCTCGTCCAGACGGGTGTGCCAACCGAGCAGATCGTCGCGATCGGCGAGGGCAGTGACACGCTACGCAGCATCGAGGCCGTGGCGGGCGTGTTCAACGAGCGGAGCTGGGAGAGCGCGGTAATCGTCTCGGACCCCTGGCACAGCCTGCGGTCCCGGCAGATCGCCCGCGACTTCGGAATCGACGCCGAGACCTCCCCGGCGCGTTCGGGGCCCGCGGTCCGGGAACGCGAGACCCAGTTGTGGTACATCACCCGGGAGACCGCGTCGCTCTGGTACTACTGGATTTTCGGTGACAGCAGCGACATCGTCGTGCACGCCGCCTGAACCGCGACGCCCATGGCGCTGTGCCGTCCCGCCGACCCCCGCGCGTAGGCTCGTAGCCGACCATGCCTTCATCCGGAGAGTCAGTACCGCCCGGCTACGGGCCCCACGCCCGCGAGCGCTGGGCGCCCGAGCCGGCCAAGAGCCGGCAGCGCGGTCCGTTCGAGCGCGACCGCGCCCGGGTGCTGCACAGCTTCGCCCTGCGCCGGCTGGCCGCCAAGACCCAGGTGGTGCGGCCCGGAGCGAGCGACTTCCCGCGCACCCGGCTCACCCACACCCTGGAGTGCGCCCAGATCGGCCGGGAGCTGGGGGGTGCCCTGGGTAGCGACCCCGATCTGGTCGAGGCCGCCTGTCTGGCCCACGACCTCGGGCACCCGCCGTTCGGCCACAACGGTGAAAAGGCGCTCGACACCGCCGCGGCGCCGTGCGGCGGCTTCGAGGGCAACGCGCAGAGCCTGCGGCTGCTCACCCGCCTGGAGTCGAAAGTGCTCGGCCCGGACGGGCGAAGCGCGGGACTCAACCTCACCCGGGCCACCCTGGACGCCACGCTCAAGTACCCGTGGCAGCGGGGGCATGCCGGCGCGACCCGCAAGTTCAACTGCTATCCCGACGACACCGAGGTCTTCGACTGGATCCGCGACGGCGCCGAGGAGCACCGGACCTGTGTCGAGGGCCAGATCATGGACTGGGCCGACGATGTCGCCTACTCGGTGCACGACCTGGAGGACGGGCTCTACGCGGGCACGATCCGGCTCGACGCGCTGCGCAGTCGGGCCGGTCGCGCGGAGGTGTGCGCGCTCGCCGCCCGCGAGTACACCGACGCCGACCCCGACGAACTGGCGAACGCGTTCACAGCGCTGCTGGACGCGCCGTTTTGGCCGCGCGAGTTCGACGGCGGGATGCGCTCGCTCGCGGCGCTGAAGAACCTGACCAGCGAGCTGATCGGCCGGTTCTGCCGCGCGGCCGAACACGCCACGCGCGAGGCCGCTGGCACCGCGCGGGCCGCGCGCTACGCCGCGAACCTGGTGGTCCCGCGCGCCCAACTGCTCGAATGCGCGTTACTCAAGGCGGTCGTCGCGCACTACGTGATGACCAGCGCGGAGGCGCGCGACTACCAGGCCCGGGAGCGCGCGCTGGTCACCGAACTGGTCGCGGCCGTCCGGTCGGGCGCGCCACAGACCCTGGAGCCACCCTTCCGCGCCGACTACGAACACGCCACCGGCGACCAGGCCGCCCTGCGGGCGGTGATCGACCAGGTCGCCGCGCTGACCGACACCTCCGCGACCACCTGGCACGCGCGGCTGGTGGGGTAGGGGCTGACCGCGACCGAGGTAGTGTCTCGCCCACATGGCCATGTTGTGCCGGGATGGTGGCCACCAGGTGCTGCGGGCACCGGTGCTGGCCGTGGATGGTTAGGCGCGCGACGGGGAGCGGTGAGGGCAGTGGGTGGGCCGGCCCCGGGGTGTTCGGTGCTGGTGCCCGGTGGTGGCGCGCCCAACGAGAGCAGCGAAGGCAGCGGATGGGCCAGCCCGCGGTGATCGGTGCTGGTGCCCGATGGTGACGCACCCAACGGGGGCGGCGAAGACCGGTGGCGGGACGCAGCGGGGGTGTCCGTGGGGACATTCTCGGCGCTGAACACGTCCGCACAGTCAGATTCGATGCCGCGCGAGCCCGCTATTTCCGGATTATGGGAGTACTGTGCGCTGACCTTGAGGATTGCGTTCCTTTACCGCGCGGTAAAGGAACGCAATCCTCAAGATCAGCGCCAAAATCGGACGTAACTGGCCGCGGAGATCCCGAGCCCCGCGCCGGGCGACACCAGGAAGCACTCCCGACTTCTCCGGCGCCGTCGCTGCCCCGTTGGACGCCGCCACCACCGGGCACCCGTACCGATCACCAGGGGCTGGCCCACCCCCTACCGTTGCCGCCCCCGTCGCGTGCGGAACCACTTGCGGCCAGCACCGATAACCACCAACCCGGGCCATCTACCGTCTTCGCCGCCTTCGTTGGACGCTCCGCCATACGCTCACCGTCCCGATCGTCGTCCGCCCAGTCAATCCGGAGCCTCAACCGCCTCCGTTGGACCTTCCACCACCTGCCCGACGCACCCGCCCCTTCTCCACCCCTTGACGCTGGCTTTGTTAGCGCTAACAATGTTGCCTACGTCACGTCGACGTTTCCCCGACGTTGCGAAGGATGTGGGACGCATGCCGGCGACGAATGGGCGCAGCCCAGTCATGGCGGATGTCGCGCGGCTGGCGGGCGTCTCGCACCAGACGGTCTCGCGGGTGCTCAACGGGCATCCCAACGTCAAGGCCGAGACGCGAACGCGGGTCGAGATGGCGATCGGCGAGCTGGGGTACCGCCGCAACTCGTCGGCGCGGGCCCTGGTCACCCGGCGTACCAGTGTTATCGGGGTCGTCGCGTTCGACCCGACGCTGTACGGGCCGGCCAGCACCCTGGGCGGGATCGAGCGCGCCGCCCGCGCCTCCGGGTACTTCCTCAGTGTTGTCACCCTGCAGACGGTCACGCGGCAGGCGGTGCGCGAGGCGATGGACTACCTGGCCCAGCAGTCGGTCGAGGGATACATCGTGGTCGCCCCGCTGCGCACGGTGGTCGACGGTCTGGTGGACCTGCCGTACGGCCGCCCGGTGGTCGCCGTCGAGGGCGGTGAGGCACCGGATCTCCCGGTGGTCTGCGTCGACCAGCCCGGCGGGGCCTACCTCGCGACCCGCCACCTGCTCGACCTCGGCCACCGCACCGTTCACCACATCACTGGGCCGAGCGACTGGCTGGAGGCCGAGGGGCGCGTCGCCGGGTGGCGTCTTGCGCTGGAGGAGGCCGGAGCGCCGGTGCACGAACCGCTGTCGGGGGACTGGCGCCCGCGGGCCGGCTACGAGCTGGGCCGGCGGCTCGCCGACGGAAACGAGGCCACCGCGATCTTCGTGGCCAACGACCAAATGGCGCTCGGCGCGCTGCGCGCCCTCGGTGAGGCGGGGGTACGGGTGCCGGGCGACGTGAGTGTCGTCGGGTTCGACGACGTTCCCGAGGCGGAGTTCTTCGCGCCGCCACTGACGACGGTGGCCCAGGACTTCAACGAGGTCGGGCAGCGCAGCATAGCGCTCCTCGTCTCGCTGCTGGAGGCATCCGGCGGCCCGGGTGCCCAACCCATCCGCGATGTCGTGCCGGCCCGCCTGATCACCCGCCAGAGCACTGCGAACCCGCCGGCCAGTTAGCTCACCACCACCCCCGGGAGCCACCCATGAACCCAATTGTTAGCGCTAACAATCCGGAGGCTGTCGTCATCGGCGTCGACTTCGGGACCCTGTCGGGACGCGCCGTAGTAGTCCGGGTCGCCGACGGCGCCGAGCTGGCCAGCGCCGTCCACGACTTCGAGCACGGCGCCGTCACCGAGGCGCTGCCGGAATCGGGTGTCGCCCTCGCGCCCGACACGGCACTGCAGGTCCCCGACGACTACCGCGCCGTCCTGCGCCAGGCCGTCCCGAAGGCCCTCGCCGCGAGCGGGGTACCCGCGGACCGCGTCATCGGGATCGGTACCGACTTCACCGCCTCGACGTTCCTGCCCACGACCGCCGACGGCACCCCGTTGTGCGAGCTGTCCGAGTTCGCCGACCGGCCGCACGCCTACCCCAAGCTCTGGAAGCACCACTCCGCCCAGCCCGAGGCCGACGACGTCAACGCCCTGGCCGAGGAACGCGGCGAGCACTGGCTGGCGCGCTACGGCGGCAGGATCTCGGCCGAATGGGAGTTCCCCAAAGCGCTGCAGGTCCTGCGCGAGGACCCGGAGGTCTACGACCGCGCCGAGCGTTTCATCGAGGCGTCCGACTGGATCATCTGGCAGCTCTGCGGCAGCGAGAACCGCAGCGCCTGCGTCGCCGGCTACAAGGGGATCCACCAGGACGGCGCGTGGCCCTCGCGCGAGTACCTGGCCGGGCTCGACCCCCGGTTCGCCGGCTTCGTCGCGGATAAGCTCGCCCACCCGCTCTCCCAGCTGGGCGAGCGCGCCGGCGGGTTGACCCGCGCCGCCGCGGCGGTGACCGGGCTGCCCGAAGGGATCGCGGTCGCCGTTGGCAACGTGGACGCGCACGTCACCGCGGCGGCCGCACAGACCGTCCGGCCCGGCGAAATGCTCGCGATCATGGGCACCAGCACCTGCCACGTGCTCAACGCCACCGAGTTCGCCGAGGTCCCGGGAATGTGCGGGGCGGTGCGCGACGGGATCGCGACCGGGTCATGGGGTTTCGAGGCCGGGCAGAGCGGGGTCGGGGACATCTTCGCCTGGTTCGCCGACGGCTTCGCCTCTGCCGAGTACGCCAGCGAGGCCGCGGGACTGGGGATCACCGTGCACGAGCTGCTCTCCCGCAAGGCGGCGGAGCAGCCCGTCGGCGCGCACGGCCTGGTGGCGCTCGACTGGCACAACGGCAACCGGTCGGTCCTGGTCGACCACGGCCTCTCGGGCGTGGTCGCGGGCATGACCCTGGCGACCCGCCCCGAAGAGATCTACCGCGCCCTCATCGAGTCCACCGCGTTCGGAACCCGGGCCATCCTCGACGCGTTCCGCGACTCCGGCGTGCCCGTCGACGGGTTCACCGTCGCGGGCGGCCTGAAACGCAACGACTTCGTCCTGCGGATCTACGCCGACGTGCTGAACCGCCCGTTGCACGTGGCCGACTCCGACCAGGGGCCGGCCCTGGGCGCGGCGATCCACGCCGCCGTCGCCGCCGGCGCCTACCCCGACGTTCCCGTCGCCTCCGAGGCCATGGGCAGCGTCACCCGCGATGCCGTCCTGCCCGACCCGGTGCGGGCCGCCGGCTACGACGACCTCTACGCGATCTATGCCGACCTGCACGACCACTTCGGCCGCGGGGGCACCGAGGCCCTGCACCGCCTGCGCCGCATCCGCAACGAGAACCGCACCAGTTGAGGCACACCATGACACTCCCCTCCGAAGCCGTCGAACGCGTCCGAGAAGACGTCTGCGCCCTGCACACCGAGCTGCTCCGCTGGAACCTGGTGACCTGGACCAGTGGAAACATCTCGGCCCGGGTCCCCGATGCCGACCTGATCGTGATCAAACCGAGCGGTGTCACCTACGAAGACCTGACACCGGAGTCCATGGTCGTCTGCGACCTCGACGGAACCGTCGTCGACGGGCGCCACTCACCCTCCAGCGACACCGGCGCGCACGCCTACGTCTATCGGGCCATGCCCGAGGTCGGCGGGGTGGTGCACACGCACAGCCCGTACGCCACCGCGTGGGCGGCCCGCAACGAACCGATCCCGTGCGCCCTGACCGCGATGGCCGACGAGTTCGGCTCCGACATCCCCGTGGGCCCGTTCGCCCTCATCGGCGGGGACGAGATCGGCAAGGGCGTCGTCTCGACGCTGACCGGGCACCGTTCACCGGCGGTGCTGATGCGCAGCCACGGCGTCTTCACCATTGGCGACACGCCGAAGGCTGCCGTCAAAGCCGCCGTGATGTGCGAGGACGTCGCCCGCACCGTGCACCTGGCGTGCGAGCGGGGTCCCGTCGAGCGGCTGCCGCAGGAGCACATCGACGCGCTTTACGACCGCTACCAGAACGCCTACGGCCAGAAGTGAGGAAGATGACGGACACCCTGCCGCGGATCGGGCTCCTGGGCGTCATGCAGCCCCTGTACGACGACATGATCCCGGGCATCACCGAGCACCAGGCCCAGTACGCGCGCCGCATCGCCGAGAGCCTCGCCGGAGTCGCCGACTGTGTCACCAGCGACCCGGTACGCGGCCGCGAGGACGCCGAACGCGCTATGCGCGCCTTCGAGGACGCCGACCTCGACGGGGTCATGGTGGTCATGCTCACCTACGGCCCCTCGCTGCGCGTGACACGCGTGTTCCGCGAGCTGCGGCTGCCGGTCTGCCTGGCCAACATCCAGCCCGACCCGGCCGTGACCCCCGAGTGGGACATGGCCGACATGACCTACAACCAGGGCATCCACGGTGCCCAGGACACCGCCAACGCGATGGTGCGCGCGGGGGTGCCCTTCGACGTGATCACCGAGGAGTGGCCGAGCGACGCCTTCCGCGAGCGCGCCGGGCGCTGGGCGCGTGCGGCCCGCGCCGCCACCGCGTGGAAGCGGCTGAAGGTCGGCGTGTTCGGCTACGCCATGAACGGGATGGGGGACGCCCGCTTCGACGAGACCGCGCTGATGCGCGCGCTCGGCCCGGAGGTGGCGGTGATCGCGCCGGGCGCGCTGCACCGAACGGTGAGCGAGCTGCCCGACACCGAGGTCGATGCGCTCATGCGGTGGGAGGACGAGCGGTTCGAGATCGACCAGCGGCTGTCCAAGGAGGAGCGCGCGGACCACGCGCGCATGCAGCTCGGAATCGAGCGGCTGCTCACCGAGCACGACTGCCGCGCGTACTCCACGCACTTCGACGCCATCGGGGAGGACGGCCGGTTCGCCCGGCTCCCCATGGCGGCGGCCTCCAACCTGATGGCCAAGGGGTACGGCTTCGCGGGGGAGGGCGACGTTCTCGCCGCCGCGATGGTGCACGCCGGGCACCAGCTCGCCGGCGACGGCCACTTCACCGAGATGTACGCCATGGACTATCCGACCGATTCCCTGCTCATGAGCCACATGGGGGAGGGGAACTGGCGGGTCGCCCGCGACGACGAACCGGTGCGGCTGATCAAGCGGCCACTGGCTATCGGGAACCTCGACGACCCGCCCACGCTGCTGTTCCGGATCCGGCCCGGCCGCGCCACATTGGCGTCACTGGTCGCGTTGGGCGGCGAGCGCTTCCGGATGGTGGTCGCCGAGGGCGAGGTGCTGGACTCCCAGCGGCTCCCGGCGCTGGAGATGCCGTACGGCCAGTTCCGCCCGGACTCCGGAATCCGGGACTGCATGGACGGCTGGCTGCGCAACGGGGGCACCCACCACATGGTCATGAACCTCGGCTCGGTCGCCGCTGACTGGAAAGTGTTCTGCGAGCTCACCGGGATCGAGTTCGTCCCTGTGTGAGCGGGCGGGCCGGTCCCGCTCCGGCCCACCCACCGACAACCGAATCCGCGCGGGCGGCGGCGTTCCCCAGGGGACGGCGTCCGCTCCGCACACCGCACACGCACGCGGCTTGGGGGGTCGCGCCAGCGCACGACAGGCAGGAGAGTTGCCATGCGCGCTAGACAGGCACACGCCCCGACCGGGGAGCCCGCGACTGGCCGCCGCGGGTTCCGCACCGCCGGGCTCGCGACGGCCGGCGGGCGCTCCTTCGGCCTGCTCGGGATGCGCGTGGAGCGCGTCACCGAGTGCCGCACGCTCAGCGGCGCTGCCCCCACGCAGTCGACACCCCCCGGCAGCCCCGGCCGGGTGGTGCCGCGCGACAGCCCGGAATCCGCCCGCAGAACGGCCGTCTCCGAATCGTGCTGCCGCCGGTGTCCTGGACGGCCAGCACGCTGTCCGTCCCGCGGACTTGACCCGACGGGGTCCACGGAACGCAGAACAAACAAGTGAAAGAGGTGTGCCAGATGAGGACGAAACCGCTCGGTGCGGCGCTGTTCGCAGTGTCGCTGACCCTCCCCCTCGCGTCGTGCGGCGGTGTCGGTGACGCCGCCCAGGACACCGGCGAGAACGGGACGATCGGCATCTCGATGCCGACCCAGTCCTGGGAGCGCTGGGTGCAGGACGGCGACAACATGGTTCAGGAGCTGGAGGACGCCGGCTACGGCACCGACCTGCAGTACGCCGAGGACGTGGTCGAGGACCAGGTCGCCCAGATCGAGAACATGATCACCAAGGACGTCGACGCCCTGGTCATCGCCGCCGTCGACGGGGAGTCGCTGACCGAGGTGGTGGACTCGGCCGCGGAGAACGACATCCAGGTCATCGCCTACGACCGGCTGATCCGCGGTACGGAGAACGTCGACTACTACGCCACCTTCGACAACTTCGAGGTAGGCGTGCTGCAGGCGCGGTACATCGAGGAGACCCTCGACCTGGAGAACGAGGAGGGGCCGTTCACCATCGAGCTGTTCGGCGGCTCCCCGGACGACAACAACGCCTACTTCTTCTACGACGGCGCGATGTCGGTGCTGCAGCCCTACATCGACGACGGCGTCCTGGACGTTGTCAGCGGGCAGACGGATATGGAGCAGATCGCCACGATGCGCTGGGACGGCGCCAAGGCCCAAGAGCGCATGGACAACCTGCTCAGCTCGCACTACTCCGATGAGGACCTGGACGCCGTTCTGTCCCCCTTCGACGGGATCAGCACCGGGGTCATCTCCTCGCTCAAGGGGGTCGGCTACGGCAGCGAGGACAAACCCATGCCGGTGATCACCGGGCAGGACGCTGAGGTGGCCTCGGTCAAGTCGATCATCGCGGGGGAGCAGACGCAGACCGTCTTCAAGGACACCCGCGATCTCGCCAAGGTCGCCTCCGAGATGGCCGACGCCGCCGTCCAGGGCGAGGAGCCCGAGGTCAACGACACCGAGAGCTACGACAACGGCGAGAAGGTCGTCCCGGCCTACCTCCTCGAACCGGTCTCGGTCGACGAGGACAACTACGAGGAGGAGCTGCTCGAAAGCGGCTACTACGAGGAGTCGGACCTGCAGTGAGCGACCTAATTCTGCAGATGCGCGGAATCGGGAAGGAGTTTCCCGGTGTCCGGGCGCTCACCGACGTCGACCTGCGGGTCACCCGGGGTGAGATCCGGGCTCTGGTGGGCGAGAACGGTGCCGGGAAATCCACCCTGATGAAGGTGCTGGGCGGGGTGTACCCGCACGGCGACTACGCCGGGGAGATCCTGGTCGACGGGGTGGAACAGGTGTTCTCCGGCGTCCGCGACAGTGAGCGCGCCGGAATCGCCATCATCCACCAGGAGCTCGCCCTGGTCCCGCAGCTCTCCATCGCCGAGAACATTTTCCTCGGCAACGAGCGAGTGCGCGGCGCCGGCCGGATCGACTGGGGCCGCACCAGCAGCGAGGCCCGCGAGCTGCTGCGCCGGGTGGGCCTGGACGAGGACCCCACACTCCCGGTCTCGGCGCTCGGCGTGGGCAAGCAGCAGCTCGTGGAGATCGCGAAGGCCCTCTCGAAACGCGTGCGGCTGCTCATCCTGGACGAGCCCACCTCCGCGCTGAACGAGACCGAGAGCGAGAACCTGCTCGCGCTGCTGGGCGAGCTCAAGGAGCAGGGCATCACCTCGATCCTGATCTCGCATAAGCTCGGCGAGGTCACCCGGGTCGCCGACACGATCACCGTGCTGCGCGACGGCCGCACCGTCGAGACAATGGCGCTCAGCGGCGGTGCGGTCACCGAAGACCGCATCATCAGCGCGATGGTCGGACGCGACCTGGAGCACCGTTTCCCCGAACGCACCCCCGATATCGGCGAGGTCCGGTTCGAGGTGCGCGATTGGACCGTCGATCACCCCACGCAGCTCGGCCGCCGCCTGATCGACCGGGCCGGGCTGACCATCCGCCGCGGAGAGATCGTGGGGCTGGCCGGGCTGATGGGCGCGGGAAGGACCGAGCTCGCCATGAGCGTGTTCGGCCGTTCCTACGGGCGCTATGTCAGCGGGACCGTCCGCAAGGACGGGACGGAGATCCGTACCGGCAGCGTCGCCGACGCTGTCGCCAGCGGCATCGCCTACGTGCCCGAGGACCGCAAGGAGCTCGGGCTCATCCTGGACGACGACATCCGCCGCAACCTCACACTCGCGGGGCTGCGGCGGGTGAGCCGGCGCACCGTGATCGACCCCGCCCGGGAGTCGGTCGCCGCCGAGCGGCTGCGGGGCCAGCTCCGGGTGAAGAGCCGCGACATTTTCCAGGCCGCCGGCAACCTCAGCGGCGGCAACCAGCAGAAGGTCGTGCTGGGCAAGTGGATGTTCACCGAGCCGGAGCTGCTCATCCTGGACGAGCCCACCCGCGGGATCGACGTCGGCGCGAAGTACGAGATCTACCTGATCATCCAGCGCCTCGCCGAGGAAGGCGCGTCGGTACTGATGATCTCCTCGGAGCTGCCGGAGCTGCTGGGGATGTGCGACCGCGTCTACGCCATGTGCGAGGGCCGCATAACCGGCGACGTCGCGCGCGACGAAGCCGACCAGGAGTCCCTGATGCGGCTGATGACGACGACAGGTTCGTGACGATGGCGAAGGCGTGGTCCACAGGAATGAATGCGATCCGCGACATGGTGCGGAACAACGCACGGCAGTACGGCATGGTTATCGCGCTGGTCGCCATCGTGGTGCTGTTCCAGATCCTCACCGGCGGGCTGCTGCTGCGCCCGCTCAACATCACCAATGTGGTGATGCAGAACTCCTATGTCCTGGTCCTCGCGATCGGGATGATGCTGGTGATCATCACCGGCCACATCGACCTGTCGGTCGGCTCCGTTGTCGCCTTCGTCGGCGCCGTGTCCGCGATCATGCTGACCGACGTAGGGCTTCCGCTGCCGATCGTGCTTCCGCTCGCCCTGGTGCTGGGCGCGCTCATCGGCGCCTGGCACGGGTTCTGGATCGGCTACGTGCGGATCCCGGCGTTCATCGTCACCCTCGCCGGGATGCTGATCTTCCGCGGGGCCACCCTGCTCGTGCTCGGCGGGGAGTCCGTGGGGCCGCTGCCGTCGTCGGTCCGCAGGCTGGCCGGCGGATTTGTCCCGGATACGGAGGTCGGCGGGGTGTACCTGCTGCCCTTCGTCCTCGGTGCGGCGGCCTCGGCTGCCCTGGTGTGGATCCAGTGGAACGGCCGGGCCCGCAACATCCGGCACGACCTGCCGGCAGCGTCCGCGCAACTGACGTTGGTGAAGTCGGCCCTGACCGCGGCGGTGGTCATGGGGTTCTGCTTCATGCTGGCCGCGCACAACGGTGTTCCGGTGGTCGGCCTGCTGCTGGTCGCGCTGATCGTCGGCTACGCGTTCCTGATGAGCTCCACCACCGCGGGCCGGCACATCTACGCGGTCGGCGGCAGCGAGCGCGCGGCGATGCTGTCCGGGGTGAACACGCGGCGCACCACGTTCTGGGTGTTCGTGAACATGGGCATGCTGTCCGCGCTGGCCGGTGTGCTGTTCACCGCCCGGCTGAACCTGGCGACGCCGGGAGCCGGAACGATGTTCGAGCTCGACGCGATCGCCGCGGCGTTCATCGGCGGCGCCTCCGCCTCGGGCGGCGTGGGAACCGTGATCGGCGCTGTTGTCGGAGCGCTGGTCATGGGGGTGATGAACAATGGGATGTCGATCATCGGCCTGGGCGTCGACTGGCAGCAGTTGATCAAGGGCCTCGTGCTGCTGCTCGCGGTGGCCTTCGACATCTACAACAAGAAGCGTGCCGCCGCGGGCGGAACAAGCAAGGCCAGCCAGGAGACCACCGGCCCGGCGGACGAGCCGGGATCCGGCGAGAGCGAGCCGAAACCCGTCCCCATCGGCCAGGCACGAACCTGACAGCGGGAGGGTGCGCAGGGACGCGCCCTCCCGTCCTGCGAGGGCTGTCCCGTTCCGGCCATTCTTCAAGAATCACGCCCTGACCTGGGAGCCCGGATCGGCCGGTGCCGTATTGGGCCCGCGGGCCCAATACGGCTGCGCTGGTTCTCCCGTACTATGCCCATTCTGGCGGTTTTCTGACGACCCGGGGGTCGTTCATGAGGTGGGTATGGCGGGCTGAATCCGGGGCCGGGAAAATCGAATACGGCGCCGTGGTTCTTCTCGTGGCCGGAATTACGGCCGCGGTTATGGCATTCGGCCTGCCCGGCGATGTCCGATCGCTACTCGAACGCAGCATGTGTCTGATCCCCGGCGACCAGGAGTGCGAGGACCCGGCAGCCGGCGAAGGCGACGAGTCCGGCGACGGCTCTGGCGGCGAAGATGACGAGTCCGGCGACGAAGATGACGAGTCAGGTGGCGGCGAGGAGTCGGGTGACGAGGGTGACGGCGGCGAGGAGTCGGGCGACGACGCCGCGGATATCGACCCCGAGCTAACCGAAGCGCTCATCGGAGCCGAAGGGGAGCTTGCGGATGCTGAGGAGGAGTTGGAGGACGCGCAGTCGGACTTCGACGAGATCAAGGACGAGCTGCTGCAGCTGCTCAAGGAGCTGATCGGTCTCCAGGACGCTGAGGACTGCCTGACCGAGGGCGACATCGTGGCCTGCATCTGGACCGTGGTCGGCTTCGCCCCCTGGGGCAAGGCCGCCAAGGTCGCCAAGAAGATCCCGGCCATCGCCCGACTGGTCACCAAGTGGCGCCGCCGAAGCGGCCGCCTGGACGACGCCGAGGACGCCGCCAGCACCGCCCGCGGCAACCGCGACGAAGCCCTCGAAGCCTGCACGAGCCGCAACAGCTTCGTCGCGGGAACCCCGGTACTCCTGGCCAACGGTGGATACCGGCCGATCGAGGAGATTGGTATCGGAGACCTGGTCAGGACCACCGACCCTGCGTCAGGTGAGACGCGTGCCGGGGCTGTGACCAACACCATTTCCGGGGAGGGGCCGAAGGATCTCGTTGATGTCTGGATACTGACCGGAGAAGGCGCTGAGAGGGTCACCTCGACCGGCGAACACAGGTTCCGCGTCGATGGCACGTGGATGCCCGCCGCAGACCTGAGTCCGGGTGACAGGCTCCGGACCGCGGCAGGTTCCACTGCCGTCGTTTCCGGTCTCAACGGTTTCGCGGCCCATCGAGATGTCTATGACCTCACCGTCGCCACGACCCATACGTACTACGTGGGTCAAGGGGCGGGGAATGCGCTGGTGCACAACGCTGGCCCGTGCCCGGACCTCGACTCGCTTTCGCAGTCGGCACGGAAACCCGCGAAAGGACCCGGGAAAACCCAGGCCGGACGCTCGTACCAGAAGCACCGAGATCGGGGGGAGCTCCCGGATGTTCCCAACTCCGAGCTTAAGAATGCGGGGGAAGAACTGGTGGACGATATCCTCACGAGCCCGGACACCCGTGTCCAGAACGTGACCGGGGGCCAAGGAAAGGGGGGTACTCGATTCATTATGTCCCGACCTGGGCAGAGGGATGTCGGGATAACGTACGATGCCAATGGCGAGTTCCTCTATTTTGGACTTTTCTGATATGTTGACATTCGATCCCTGGGTCTGTGAGGAAGGGCACGCGCAAGCAATTCAGCTGGTTTCTCCTCTTGTTGGTCAGAAAATAAACAGAGTTCGCTATCTGATTGCCGAGGGCGACTTCTGGCCCCATGGGCACCGCCATGACGAAATCCATGAGGTGGACATGGGGGTGGAGATCGCAGTCGATTCCGGAATCCGGTTCGTGGTGTCCTGGGCCGTGGACGGTCTCGTTCAGGGCCTGGGGCAGCGGGTGCTTTCCGAGGGCTTCGAGGGGCGCGTGGGAACGGTTGTCGACGTGAGCACCATGGACCAGTGGAAACCGTTGTTGGGAAGGGCAATCAGCCGAATCGGGCTCGCCTCCCACGTGACCGAGGACGGATGTCCGTCGACATACTGGTCGATGCGTATCGAGTTCGAGGGCGAGGGGAGTTTCGTCATCGCGCTCGGGGAGGTCGATGAGGAATTGGAGTACCACCCTGAATCACTGGTGGTCCTCTTTGACGAGGCGACTGCGCGGTCCTACTACATATTCTCGTCGGGAATGTCAGCATGGGGTGAGTTGATCACACCATGATTATTCCTTTTCCGGATTATTTGGATGCGGGGCCCTTGCGGCCGGGGATGGCGTCCATGCCGTCGCGGAATCGGTCGTGCTCAACAACCAGGATGAAGCTGTCTCGGTTGGGCGAAATTGATGAATAACGAATATGGATATTTGCTGCCCAGTATCAAAAAGACCAAGAAGTTGACGCCCTTTATATAGCGTTCGCTGATGATGTTGCTGAGGGCGAGATTGCTTCGAATGACACGGTCCGCATTGGATACGCGTGCCTCGTTGATACAGTTCGTGGGTGGGTCCGACAAGAGTAATGAGCAAAAGGTCATCAACAGGTTGAAGAGGATTTATGGATGATGATGTATCTGGAGGACGTGTCTGATCGTGACCTGTTCCACGTTGTTACGGAGCCCGAATTCGCCGCCGTCTTCATAATCTCGGAGGAGGAACGGGACGGTGCGGAGGATAACATCGATGCGCAGTTGAGGCTTCCCGACGGCACGTGCTGGAGCGCGAGCTTCATGACCCTTGACGCGATCTCCGTGGTTATGCGCCGGTGGCGGGAGACTGGGGAGTGTCTGAACGGGGCATATTTCAAGGTCCATGACCTGGTGATCATCCCGGAACCCGGGTTCGACGCGATGGTCCGGGCCTTCCGGGGAATTCTGGACGAGGGTGGACCCCAGGGAGTCCTGCCCCAACTGGACGATCCGGAAAAGCTGGACCGTGGGGACACCGATCCCGAATCGTGAGGTTGGAGAGTGACCGTCCGTTCCGCTGCGCGTCAAGTGCAGCTCGCAACCGGAGCGCACGCCTGATGAGTGAGCCGCCGTTTCGGCTTTCGGTGGGTCTCGGTGTGACCCTGGACGAGGGTCATGTCCGGGACCTGCGGGCGGCGCTCGCGGAGTCGGGAAACGATTCTCTGCTGGTCGAGAGGCACACCCGCAGAGGTGTGTCGTGGCGGATCGACCTGGGCGAGGCGCAGCGGCCCGACGAGTTGTTCCGGCGGCTGGCCGTCCTTGGGGAAGGGGTCGCGCGGGTGATCGCTGGGATCGTCCGCGCGCAGACAGGGGGCGCGCCGGCGGGACCGTACGAGGCCTGGGTCGTTCTCTCGCTGTGCCAGAAGATCGACGAGCCGGACGACCCGCGGCAGTCAGGGATATCGATCGACGAGGACGTGGTCGCGTGGGCCGCCCTCGCGGGTGCGGCGATCGATATCGACCAGTACGTCTACGTTGACTGAGCCCCTGGAGCGACCATCCGGATCGACACTGCGGACGACCGTTGGATCCTGGGCCTGCGCGGGGCCACCGTCACCGCGGTCGAGCGCGACGGTTCCCGGGTTCGGCTCCGGATCGGCCGGTACTCGCTGCTGCTGGACGGCGACGCACTGCTTTCCCAGGGCCGTCCTGGCGCGCCCGGGGTGACCGCGCGCCGGTTCGGCGAGCTCGCCACCGACGAACGCGACTCGCTGACCGGCACCCGTGTGCTCTCGGCGGTCGTGTTCCACACGGGGAGCGTGCGGATCGTGCTCAGCGACGGCCGGCATGTCACGGTCCGGGCGGACGAGGGCAACGCCAACTGGACACTGTTCTCCGCCGAGGAAGCGCTGGTCGTCTGCACCGGCGGCGTGGTCGAGGTTCGCGCCTGAACGGCCGACCAACGCGAGCGTGTCCCGTCTCTGCTGGTCATGGTGCCGAGTCCGGGTAGGTGCGCGGCCCGTGGGCCAGCCCCGGCGGCGCTGTCCTGGCGGCGCCGGATCCACACTCGGGTGACGCACGTTGCCGGAGGGCGGGCAGGGGTCACTACCCTGATCTACGTGGCCGGCCGGATCAGAGACGAAGATGTCGCGCTCGTGCGCGAACGTTCCCCCATCGCCGACGTCGTCGGTGAGTACCTGCAGCTCCGCGGTGCCGGGGGTGGCTCGTACAAGGGGATCTGCCCGTTTCACGACGAGAAGTCCCCATCGTTCAACGTCACCCCGTCACGGAACCTCTGGTACTGCTTCGGTTGCGGCGAGGGTGGCGACGTCATCACGTTCATCCAGCGGATCGAGCACCTGAGCTTCTCCGAGTCCGTCGAGCACCTGGCCCAGCACGCGGGTGTGCGCCTGCGCTACGAGCAGGGCAGAGCTCCCTCCGCTGGCGACCAGGGCCAGCGGCAGCGGCTCGTTGACGCGCACCGGGAGGCCGCCGAGTTCTACGCCGAACAATTGCTGTCCCCCGGTGCGCTGCCGGCGCGGCGGTTCCTCAGTGAGCGCGGCTTCACCCGGGTCGACGCCGAGCAGTTCGGTCTCGGATTCGCCCCTCCCGGGTGGGAGTCCCTGACCGCCCACCTGCGGCAGAAGGGGTTCACCGACAAGGAGATCATCACCGCCGGGCTGGCGGGCCAGGGCCGCCGGGGCGCCTACGACAAGTTCCGCAACCGGCTGCTGTGGCCGGTGCGCGAGGTCACCGGCGAGGTTGTCGGGTTCGGCGCGCGCAAGCTCGCCTCCGACGACGACGGCCCCAAGTACCTGAACACCCCCGAGACCCCCATCTTCAAGAAGGGGCACCTGCTCTACGGGCTCGACCTCGCCAAGCGCGACATCTCGCGCGAACGCCAGGCGGTCATCGTCGAGGGGTACACCGACGTCATGGCCTGCCACCTGGCCGGTGTCCGCACGGCGGTGGCCACGTGCGGCACCTCCTTCGGTGAGGAGCACCTGAAGATCCTGCGCAGGATGCTTTTGGGCCGGTCCAACCAGGGCGGCAAGGTCGTGTTCACCTTCGACGGCGACGCCGCCGGGCAGAAGGCGGCGGTGCGCGCGTTCGCCGAGGAGCACGGGTTCGCGTCCGAGACCTTCGTCGCCGTGCAGCCCGACGGTCTCGACCCCTGCGACCTCCGGCTGCGGCACGGCGACAGCGCGGTGGTCGACCTCGTCGCGGCCAAGAAGCCGCTGTACGAGTTCATGATTCGGCACGTGATCGAGCAGTACGATCTCGACACCCCAGAGGGCCGCATGGCCGGTCTGGACGCCGCGGCCGAGATTGTGGCGAGCATCCGCAACGAAGGCGTGCGCAAGCTGTACGGGGTCAAACTCGACCACTGGCTCGGGATCATGGACGAGGAGTTCGTGCTGCGCCGCGTGGCCCAGCACATGCGCGGCGGACCCCGGACCCGCTCCGCGGCGCCGCGCGGCTCCGGCCAGGATCCGGCGGCCGGTGCCGGCGAGTCGGCCCCCTACGACCCGCGCGACCCTTCGCTGCAGCGGGAGCGCCAGGCGCTGAAGCTGGCTCTGCAGTACCCGCACCTGGCCGGCGAGTTCGACATGATCGAAGCCGAGGCGTTCACTGTGCCGCAGCACCGTGCCGTGCACGAGCTCATCCGTAACGTGGGGGGCGTCGCCGCCGCCGGGGACGCCGGGCAGTGGGCGGTCCAGCTGCGCGAGGCCGCGCCCAACGAGACCCAGAGCGCGTTCGTCACCGAGCTGGCGGTGGAGGAGCTGGAGATCTATGGAGAACCCGACGAGCATTTCGCCCGCGAAATTTTTGGCACAGTAAGGTCCCATTCCATTAACCGCCAGGTGTCAAACCTCAAATCGCGCCTGGGAAGGCTCGACCCATCCGCCGACGCCGAGGAGTACCAGCGGGTATTCGCTGAACTAATGACAGTTGAGCAGCGAAAACGATTCGTCCGTGATGCGGCGGGCGGGGGCACGTAACACCGTGGTGACAAAATTGACTCTCGGTACGCGGCGGCCGCAGAGGGCACACTGTGAGAGTGGCTCTATCGCTGCTGCCCGGCGACCCGCCGCCGATTAGTCAGGTGGCGCACCTGGTCGCGGGCGAAGGAAGTACCGAGACTACGGTGACCGTGGCCGACGTCGCCTCGGCCCTGGACCGCCTGAACGCCCCACCCGAGTCCTTGGGCCAGGTGGTTCTCGGCCTCGCCCAGCAGGGGATCGAGGTGTTCGATTCCGCCGCCGACGGCGAGCCCGCGCCCACCTCCGAGCCCGGACGAAGACCAGCGACCAGCGACCTCGTCCGTGCCTACCTGCGCGAGATCGGCCGCGTTCCGCTGCTCACGGCGGAAGAGGAAGTGGACCTGGCCAAGTCGATCGAGGTCGGCTTGTTCGCCGGCAAGAAGCTCCGCGACGCCCGCAACGCGGTCGTGCCGGTGCAGATGTCCTGGCACCACCGCGGCGAGCTGGAGGTCCTGGTCGAGGAGGGGGAGCGCGCGAAGCAGCGACTGATCGAGTCGAACCTGCGGCTCGTCGTCTCCATCGCCAAACGCTACGTCGGCCGCGGGCTGTTGCTGTTGGACCTCATCCAGGAAGGCAACCTGGGGCTGATCCGCGCCGTGGAGAAGTTCGACTACACGCGGGGGTTCAAGTTCTCCACCTACGCCACCTGGTGGATCAGGCAGGCGATCACCCGCGCCATCGCCGACCAGGCGCGTACGATCCGCATTCCGGTGCACATGGTCGAGACCATCAACCGGCTGATGCGGGTCCAGCGCCAACTCCACCAGGATCTTGGTCGGGAACCGACCTCCGACGAGGTATCCGAGGTGCTGGGGTTCAAGGACGAACGTGTCCAGGAGATCCAGCGGCTCGCCCAGGAGCCGGTTTCCCTGCAGACCCCCATCGGCGAAGAGGACTCCGACTTCGGCGACTTCATCGAGGACTCCGACGCCGTCATGCCGATCGAGGCGGCGTCGTTCATCCTGCTCCAGGAGCAGCTCGGGGCGCTGCTTGGCGACCTGCCGCGACGGGAGCAGCGGATCATTCAGCTCAGGTTCGGCCTGCTCGACGGGCACCCGCGCACGCTGGAGGAGGTGGGCCGGGAGTTCGGGGTGACCCGGGAGCGCATCCGGCAGATCGAGGCGAAGACGCTGTCCAAGCTGCGCCACCCCTCACGTGCCAAAATGCTTCGGGATTTCCTGGAATAGTGTTAGGAATGGTTCGGGGCCGCACCACGAAATGATCGGCTCCATGTCCGGCGAGAACCAACGTCCCGGGGCGCACGAGAGTTCCCCGCCGGGCGAACCGACCTGATGTGGCCGTTTCGCCCAGTCACGTGCACCGCCAGCGGGGGTAAGGCGACTTTCGAGTGTGATGGCAGCTCAGCAGCGGAAGTTTGGCGCCCAACCTGGTGCCCGCAGAAAGAGCATGGTGCTCGGGGTCGTCGTGGCCGCGGTTCTCGGGGCGCTCTTCTTCAGTGCGTTCACCGCGTTCACCGACACCAGTGTCGACGGTCCCGGGGAGCGGGAGCGCGTCGCCTACTTCGCTGACTGGAACGTGGCGAACCGCGGCTACTCGATCAAGGACTTCGTCGAGAGCGGCGCGGCCGACCGGCTGACGCGGCTGCAGTGGGCGTTTGGGCACGTCAGCCAGGAAGGCCAGTGTCACATTCCCGAGGATGCCGACCAGCCCTGGCAGATTTACCAGCGGCGCTACGACGCCGAGGAGAGCGTCGACGGTGCGGCCGACAGCTACGACCAACCGCTCGCGGGCAGCCTCAACCAGCTTCGCAAGGCGCAGGAGGACCGGCCGAACCTCGGGGCCAGCATCTCGCTCGGCGGCTGGAACTGGTCGACGTACTTCTCGGACGCCGTGCGGACCGAACAGGCCCGCGAGGAGTTCGTGTCCTCCTGCGTCGACCTGTGGCTGCGCGGCAACCTGCCCAAGATGAACGGCGAGCCCCAGGGCGGCGAGGGAGCCGCCGCGGGCATCTTCGACGGCATCGACCTCGACTGGGAGTGGCCCGGCGGCAACGGCAAGGAAGGCAACATCGAGCGCGCGGAGGACAAGCGCAACTTCACCCTCGTCGTGCAGGAGTTCCGCGAGCAGCTCAACGACCTGGAAGCCGAGACCGGCGAGAGCTACACGCTGAGCGTGTCGCTGAGCAACTCCCGGGAACTCATGGAGTCGAGCTACGAGCCCGAGGTCTTCAACCTCGTCGACTTCGCCACCGTGCAGGGCTACGACTTCACCGGTAGCTGGAGCGAAGTCACCGACCACCACTCCCAGCTCTACGCCGCCGACGGCGCGCCCACCGACGCCAGCGTGCACAGCGCCGTCCAGCAGTACCTCGACTACGGGCTTCCCCCGGAGAAACTGATCGTCGGGTTCCCCGGGTACGGCCGCGGCTGGACGGGCGTGCCGGAGACGGACTTCGGCCGCTTCGCCCCGGCGAGCGGAGCGGCCGAAGGCGGGTACGGCACGGGGACCGACGCCTACGTTGACCTTGAGCAGCGGGACGGGCTGCGGTTCCACGACCCGCTGAACGGCGCCTACTGGCTCTACGACGGCGAGGAGTGGTGGAGCTACGACACCACCGAGACGGTCCGGCAGAAGGGCCGCTACGTGCGCAACGAAGGGCTCGGCGGGCTGATGCTGTGGAACCTGGACATGGATCCCGAGGGAGAGCTCGTCAAGGCCATGGACAAGTCCCTGGCGGCTGACTAGGGCCGGCAGTGCCCGGCCGTACCCGCGCTCCGCGTCAGGACCGCCGGACCTCGGAGACCCCCTTGCCCTCGTGCCAGGAGCGGATGACGAGCTGGTCGGTCTCGACCGAGGTGAGCACGGCGCCGGTGAGCAGCAGCCGGAACGCGTGGGGAACGTCCCCCTCCTGGAAGGCCGCGCGCTTGGCGTCCTCATCCGCCTCGACAGCGACTCCGGAGAGCTTGGCGTCGCCCTCCGCCATCGACCCGCCATCCGGGTCGCCCGGGTGGGCGTGCAGCGCGAACCTGCCGTCCCGCTGCAGGTCGCGCGCCTTCACCGCGCCAGGCATCGATCCGATCCACAGGTCAGGGTCCTTGTATTGGACCTCGGTTCCGCTCACCCGGGGCGCACCATTGGCCCGCAGGGTGGCCAGTACATGGTGCGTGGCCGCCTCGAACCGGGCGCGGATCCCCGCGGCCAGCTCGGGCGCCTCGTCAGCGAACTCTTGCCACTTCATCGTCATGGGACCGAGCCTGGCACGCTCGCCTGACATCCCCTGTCAGGGTTTGCGAACGAGGATCGTGAGAATGGCGAAAAACACCGTGCTGAGAGGGCGACGAGGTTGTCAACAACTTGATTCAGACGCCAGGCTTGGATCATGGCCGACCTGCACAACCCCGAGGCAGCGGACGATGTCGACATCGAAGGGTTCCAGCGCGACCTCCGCGCCGGGATTTCCGGATCGGTGTCTTTCGACTCCGGGACCCGCGCCCTTTACACCGCTGACGCCTCCAACTACCGCCACGTCCCGCTCGGCGTGGTTGTCCCCCGCACGATCGACGACATCATCGCCGCTGTCGCCGCCTGCAACACGCACGGCGTGCCACTGACGCCGCGCGGCGGCGGCACCAGCATCGCCGGGAACTCCATTGGCTCCGGGCTCGTCATCGACACCTCGCGGCACCTCACAGCGATCGAGGAGATCGATCCCGCGGCCCGGGTGGCGCGGGTGCAGCCCGGCGTCATCCTGGACGACCTGCGCCGCGCGGCCCAGCCGCACGGCCTGACGTTCGGCCCGGACCCCTCCACACACAGCAGGTGCACGCTGGGCGGGATGATCGGGAACAACGCCTGCGGTTCGCACTCCGTGGCGTGGGGGACCACCGCCGACAACGTGGAGTCGCTCGACATCCTGACCCACGACGGGACCCGGATGACCGTCGGCGCCACCTCCCGCGAGGAGCGCGAACGCCTGGCGGCCCAGCCGACCATCGAGGGACGCGTCCACGCGGCGCTGCGCGACCTCACCGAGGCCTACATGGGCGAGCTGCGCACCGGCATGCCGCAGTTCTCCCGGCGGGTGTCGGGGTACGCGCTCGACCACCTGTTGCCGGAGAACGGCGGCAACGTCGCACGGGCCCTCACCGGGACCGAGGGCACCTGCGTCACCATTCTCGGCGCCACGGTGCGGCTGGTCGAGTCCCCGCCCGCCCGCGCCCTGGTGGTCCTCGGTTACCCGGACCCACCGGCCGCGGCCGACGCCGTGCCCGAGATGCTCGGCCACTCGCCCCTGACCGTCGAAGGGCTGCACGAGCGGCTGCTGGGCAGTCTGGACCGCCCGGGGCAGCGCTCCGGGGTGCGGCTACCCGAAGGCCGCGCCTGGCTGCTGGTGGAGATCGGCGGCGAGGACATGGCGGCGGCGGCC
The DNA here is from genome assembly GCF_014203805.1 of Lipingzhangella halophila. Taxonomy (GTDB): domain Bacteria; phylum Actinomycetota; class Actinomycetes; order Streptosporangiales; family Streptosporangiaceae; genus Lipingzhangella; species Lipingzhangella halophila. The sequence goes on from NZ_JACHJT010000001.1 coordinate 1,308,376, forward strand.
GAGGCCGGGCGCGCCATGGTGCGCGATCTGACCGGGGCAGCACGCCCTCTGGAGTCCGTCGTGGTGACCGATCCCGCGCATAAGCAGGCACTGTGGCGCGTGCGGGAGGAGGGCGCCGGCCTCGCCACCCGCGCTCCGGACGGCACCGAAGCGTGGCCCGGCTGGGAGGACGCCGCCGTGCCACCGGAGAAGCTCGGCTCCTACCTGCGCGGTTTCGACCGGCTCATGGAGCGCCACGGCCGCGACGGCGTGGCCTACGGCCACTTCGGCGAGGGCTGCATCCATATCCGCATCGACTTCGACCTCGCCAGCCGCGCGGGCCGGGGCGATTTCCGGGCGTTCATGGAGGAGGCCTCCGACCTCGTCGCCGAGCACGGAGGGTCGCTCTCAGGCGAGCACGGCGACGGCCAGGCGCGCTCGGAGATGCTGCCCCGGATGTACAGCGAGGGCGTGCTGAAGGCGTTCTCCACCTTCAAGTCCATCTGGGACCCGCGGAACATGATGAACCCGGGAGTCATCGTCGACCCGGCGCCGATCGACGCTGATCTGCGCGTCGCGACCGTCACCAGCGCCCCGCCGACGCTGCTGTCCTACCCCGAGGACCAGGGCGACTTCGCCCGGGCCATGCGCCGATGCATGGGCGTGGGCAAGTGCCGCCGCCACGAGGGGCCGGGCGTGATGTGCCCGAGCTACATGGTCACCGAGGACGAGAAGCACTCCACGCGCGGCCGGGCCCGGATGCTGTTCGAGATGATCAACGGTGAGGTCATCACGGACGGATGGCGTTCCGAAGAAGTCCGCGACAGCCTCGACCTCTGCCTGTCCTGCAAGGGATGCCGCAGCGACTGCCCGGTCAACGTCGACATGGCCGCCTACAAGGCCGAGTTCCTGCACCACCACTACGAGGGCCGGGTGCGACCCGCCGCGCACTACTCCATGGGGTGGCTGCCCGTCTGGGCCCGCCTGGCGACGCTGGCTCCGGCCGAGGTGAACCGGGTCTCGGGCGCGCGCGGCCTGGCCTCGCTGTTGAAGCGGGCCGGCGGGATCGCGCAGGAGCGCACCATCCCGGAGTTCGCGCGCACCACCTTCACACGGTGGTTCCGGCGGCGCGGCCCCTCGGCGGGCGAGCGGGGGACGGTGCTGCTGTGGCCCGACACGTTCGACAACTACCTCACCCCGCGCGTTCCGGTCGCGGCCGTGCGCGTGCTGGAGGACGCGGGCTTCCGGGTCGTTGTGCCCAAGGGGCAGGTGTGCTGCGGTCTCACCTGGATGTCGACCGGCCAGCTCGGCGTGGCCCGCCGCGTCATGCGGCGCACGTTGCGGGCTCTCGCGCCGTACGTGGCGGAAGGCATCCCTATTGTCGGATTGGAGCCGAGCTGCACCGCGGCGCTGCGTACCGACCTCGTTGAGCTGCTGCCGGGAGAACCGAGCGAACGGGTGGCGGAGTCGGTGTACACGCTGGCGGGGTTCCTCGCCGCACACGCGCCCGACTGGAGCCCGCCGCGGGTCGACGCGCGGGCCCTCAGCCAGGTGCACTGCCACCAGCACGCCGTGATCGGTTTCGACGCCGACCGGGCTCTCATGGAACGCGCCGGGATCGACGGCGAGGTCCTGGAATCCGGCTGTTGCGGGCTGGCCGGCAACTTCGGGTTCGAGGACGGCCACTACGACATCTCGAAGGCGGTGGGGGAGCGGGTCCTGCTGCCCGCCGTCCGCGAGGCCGATCCCGACACCCTGGTCCTGGCCGACGGATTCAGCTGCCGCACCCAGATCACCCAGGAGGCCGGGCGCCCGGCCCAGCACATCGCCGAGGTGCTGGCGAGCGCGCTCGACCAGCGGAACGGCCGCTAGGCCAGCAGCGGAAGAGTCGGGTGGGTACGATACCCGCGCCCACCCGGCCGCGGCTCTGTTGCGCCGATCTTGAGCGTTTCGTTCCTTCCCGAGCGCTCGGGAAGGAACGAAACGCTCAAGATCGGCGGTGAGTGGGCGCGGCTGCGCGCATGCGCCACTGGGCTGTACCTGACCTCCGTGGCCAGTACGTCTAGACCCCCATCTGCTCGCGAAGATTCGCAAGGGCGACGGGGGCCTTCTCGGCGACGCGCGGGTCCTCGGGGTCGACGCCCTCGTCGATGTGGATTTGCCAACTGATGTCGCTGCCGCCCGGAGGGCGGCGGGCGACGAGCCGGAACCCGCGGGGCTCGTCGGCGTCGCTGTCCTGCGTGGTTTCCTCGGCGGTGGTTCGTTCGTCGAGGGGCACGTGCCGGCTCACCACGATGGTGGCGGTCACCCGCTCGTGGATGGTCTCCGCCAGCTTGCCCGGCTCCTCGACAGCGACGAACCACTCGCCGGCGCCCTCCTCGGTGAAGTGCAGCCCGCTGTCGCTCCACCGTGCGCGGTCGATGTGCTGCCACGGGACCGCGTGTCCGTCGGCGAGGTGAAGTGCGTGCGTCGTGGCCACGAGAGTGCCCTCGGCGGACGGTGCGTGCGCGAGGATCCGCTCTCCGCGTGCGAGCGCAAGCCGCTCGCGAACCTCGCGTGGTAGGAGCTTATCGCGCAACCATCGCATGCCTCCACCCTAAGTCCCCGGCAGACGCGGCAGCCTCAGCGGTCGGACGCGTCGGGCCGGGCACCGTTCAGCCGGTCGCGATGAATCTCGTCTTCCTCCTCCGCGGTGGGACGGGCGAGGAAGTCCCGGACCGAGGTCACCGGGATCCGCTCGCCGACCTTGGCGTAGACGACCTTGCCGGCGTTGCTGACCTGCGCACCGACGAGGCCGGCGGTCTCCTGGACGGCGGGGCTCTCGGCGACGCGGCGGGTAGCGTGGGCGATCTGCTCGTAGCGGGCCTTGCCCGCCTTGGCGCCGAGGACGTAACCGACGGCGAGTCCAGCAGCGAAGGTGATCCGGTAGCGCATGGGTACCTCTCGACGTCGATGGTGCTGACGCATTCGACGTTACCCGGTGCACACGCCCGTGAGACGGGAGACACCCGGCAGTCTCTTCGCCAAGAACGCCAAGAAACTGTCACCAGCACCCCGCCGAGTGCGCTAGGATATTACCTGTTGCCCACGGGGATCCGCTCCCCGGGAAACCGATCCCGCGTAGCTCAATCGGCAGAGCGGTCGGCTGTTAACCGACAGGTTACTGGTTCGAGTCCAGTCGCGGGAGCCAGAGACGCACTACTAGAACCGTTGCCCAAACGGTTACCGCCTAGCAGTACGTCCACGGCATCGAACGCAGCAGGGTCCTTCCCCGAACGGGGAAGGACCCTGCTGCGTTGTGGGGCGGTGTATCACCCGCTGCCGCCTCGGATGCGAGTGCCTCGCCCCCATCTCGCCCACGGTGTGCTCCGCGGCCTTCTGCACCGCATGCAGCCGCGCAAATGGCTCCTTCAGCGCGTGCCCCGTCACGCTGCCGCCGTCCGGGTCAAGTGGATCCTCCACCACATACAGCCCGTGGAAGATCGCCTGGTTCAGCATCCGCCGCTGTTCCTCGGAGCAGCGCAGGTACAGGGCATAGGCCCTCTCCAGCAGCTTCAGGCACACCTCGATCAGTCGGGCCGCCTCGCTCAGATCCTCGGATGTGTTGGTGAGCCGCTCGCGCAGGCGCACCCGCAGTCGCTCAATCTCCCGGAGCCGGGTCTTGATCCTGCCCTGCGGCACCGTGCTGTCAGCCGCGAGGTCGAGCAGGCTTTCCTCTGTCGGGCGATGTACTCAATGGCGGCCAGCCGCTTACCGGCGATTACTTCGGCCTCCGAACTGCCCGTACCGTCCACCAGCACCAGCGAGGCCGGGGGAACATCGCCGCAGTTGACGAGCATGGCGCGGTGCTCGTCCAGGACGGCGGAATCGGGGGCGTCCTCCAGCAGGGTGCAGGCGGAGAGGGCGATGGTTACCGCAGCGGCAGCGGCAGCGGCAGCGGTGGCCGTGAAGCGCGAACGGCGGGGCGGGCGGCGGCGCGACGCCGACCTGATCTCGGGCGCCGTGAACAGGCCAGCACGCGGCATTTGGCCGGAATGGAATGTAGAGCGATCGGGCATGGTGCATGCTCCTTGGTGTGTATGGCGCACCAGGGCGCCGAAGGACGAGGGAGAAGCGGGCCGGACGCAGGGAGCGCCCGGGCCGGGAACGGTCACCACCGCTGATCGGCAGGGTTGGTGAGCGGAAACAGATCAATAGCGGCCAGCTCGGCGCGGAGGCGCTGCTGGGCGGCTTTGCGCTGGTGCTGCCGAGCGGTTGGCCTGGGTGCCCTCCACGAACCGCAGGTGATCTGCGAGGGCCAGGTAGAGCATGGGGAGGTGGTGGCGGAGATCGGGGAGGTACATCACGCACCTCCGCTGGTGCAGCGCGAGCAGGCGTTGCAGATCTGGCGCTGGCGCTCGAGGGCACGAGTGGTCCCGTCGTGCTCCTTCTGCACGTCGCGCAGGTCGGCCTCGGCCTGTATGCGGCGCTGGGTGTTGACGACGCCGATGGGGTCTTGGCCCTTCCTGCGCGGCAGGATGCGGCCAATGAAGAGTCCGGCTCCGAGGCAGGCGGTGCCGGTGATGGCGATGAAGACAGCGAAGACGGTCACTGTGGAGTCCCTTCTACTGCGTGAGCGGAAGGGAGCGCGCTCCCAAGAACAAGATGCCTTGCGATAAGCGGGTAAAGGCGTCCGAAAGCGTCGAGATTAGGGAATATATGTCGAGTATCGTCGGAGCTATAGATCCCAGGGCGATTTAGGTGCAATGTTTAGATTGGGTAATTATTGAACAAGATGTGTATTTATGAGAAAATTTTCTGTTCCAGATTACGCCAAAGTGCATATAGATGCGCTGCGGGTGCTTATAAGTCCGGGGATCTACGCCGCCTCCTTGGAAGATTCTCCTCTCCTGGAGCTTCCGGCTGTTGAAAATAAGTCCGGGGGAGAGGCATCTTTAGGCGTGCGGGCTCAAGTGTTGATTGACCTCATGGAAAAGATTGTTGATGAGCGTCTAATCAATAAGGATCGTGAGGCAGTCAGGATGCTCTTTGGATTGGGCCAATGGGCTGGCGTGCCGGCGCGGGACAGACGTAGCAGTGTGGCGAGACTAAGGGACAAGCACTGGACGTGGGATCGTAACTATAGGAAAGAGCCCTTGAGCCGTGACTTGTACATGGTATTTCTCGCTCTTTATCGTGAGGGTGACGATGTGCAAGGAAGCGCAGTAGAAAGGGTGAGTCCGATTCGCGAAGAGGCGACGACGTCAAAGGGGTCAAGGAGTCTCATCGAGGGTGGAGATTTCGTAATGAATCTCTACGAGTCGCTGTACAACTTTCCCGCATACCCCGGTCAAAGGCGTGAGTTTTTACAAACCCGTGAGATTACCTCCCTGCGTGATGGACTTGACGCTTGGAGGCAGAGCACCCACTGGTGGGGTAAGAATACTGACGATTTGCCAGAGTTGAGACTTTTTGGCTCCGGCTCCCTTTCGATCGCTCATGACTCTGAAATCCATCGTAATAACCAGCAGGGGCGTATTTATGTCTCCGAGGTGAGATTTTCTCAGCCTCTTCACAAGGGAGAACGGGCCAAGTTTTCGCTCGTCAAGAGCCATCACGTCGGTTTTGATGATCTCGTGCGTGACGACTGGGAAGACTGCTGCGGGATCTTTAATTTGAACGTTCCGACGGAACGTGCGGTGATTGGTGTTAGATTTCCGAATCAGAAGAGGCCGAAGTACGTTTGGCATTTTGACGATCTACCCGAATGGTTGGCTCCAGGAACCCACGCCGAGGACAACTTGGTTTCACTCGATGAGTCTGGATTTGCAACGTTCTCTTGGAATCATCTCGCAGTTGGATGTTCGTATGGCCTAGCATGGCAATGGTAGTTTCTGTATTCGTATAGAAATGGAAGGGTGACGATGAACGATCCATTTTGGGTGATCGCTTTTTCTGATGGCAGTGGAAGTGGTGGAACCCAAGGCAGTGGAGGCCAAGGAGGAAGAGACGGGGACTCCGGCCGTGAGGATGATGAGAAAGAAGTGAAGCCGCCCAAGAAGTAATTTATCTCTATGCTGGGCATTAATTTAGAATCCAAAGATGTTTTGTGTCATGGCTGACGAACATCCGTCAGCTATGACAAATGGTTCTGATTATGGCGGGGATGATTTTCGGATCCCATGTCAACAAAATGTGCCGTATCTCTTATCGGCCCCATTTCGGAAAAATATAATGATGATCTCAGTGTTGTCGTTCGAGTATAAAGGGTTAAAGTCCTGTACTGGAGAATCCCTGTCGGAATGCAACCATAGTAGCGCCTGGAAGGTATCAGAGTAGAGCGCCCGCCCCAACAAATTATGGAGCACTGCCTCTATGGCCCTGCAGTTGCTGCGAGCGGTCCCAGGATCTGTGTGGTTGGGCCTGAAGCGGCGTCCGCGGTGGCTAAAGAGCCATCCTCGCCAAGCCATCACCAATGACTACTCATGCTGCAGGGTAAACTCGCCTACCCATTGGTTTGAATGCCCGATCACTCTCTGCGCATATTTGCCGTCCTGGGAGATAAATGTCTAATGCAGATGATAGAAGCCGCCTTAAATCCGACGTCAACCTGGAGGAAATAAGAGCACAGGCACGAAGGTCTGCCGAAAGGATCCAGGCTCCTCCAGCTGGCGGAGTTCGTTCATGTAAACGGAGCAAGCCGGAGACAAAATCGCGTCAGGTGAAGGGAGGGATTTTCGGTCTATTCACCAAGACAGAGTATTATACTGAGGATGTGGAGTACTTAGAAGAAAAGCGCGTCTGTCAAGACCATTGGGTGCTAGGTCGTCGCCATGAGGAGATAGTAAGCGACCTCGGGTCCGAGTATGTTCGAGGTAATGTTCAAGTCAAAGAAACAGACATATTCTATTGTCTTGGTAGTGACGGTGAGCTCTTCACCCTATGGGAAATAACGACAAGGTACGGGGGGCTGCTGAAGGTTGTCAATTGAGAGCATAAGGTTCACGGATTCGGGGAACATGACGTTGTTGAGCTTGATTTTGTCTCCAGGATGCTCGAATCGAAGCCAAGGGACAATGAGGAGATGACTACGAACTACGGGCGCGGAACTGAGATCCTTTCGGGCGTGAAAAAGGGTGGCGATGGCCTGTTGATGAGGCTGAAAGAACTAGAAGGAAAGCGCTAGCCATCGGATAATCAATACAGTTCGAGGAGTGCGTAAAGAAGAATGTGCGGCGGGGGATTTGGAAAAAGGTTGATTGCAAGAAAACCGGCGAGAGCCCCACCTAGACGCACCCACAATGCATCCAGGCAGGGTCCCGCCATATGCTCCGCCCGAGCTTGCTGCTCCAGGGCGAAGCGTGCTACTCGCTCGACTTGGACTTGCGGGTAGCGGATCGAGTGGAACCGGGGTCGGGCGTGCCGCCGGCGGTCTTGTCCTCACCCAGTATGTTCTGAAGCGCCTGCCGCCGCTCCTGCAAGGCCCGCTCCTCCTCCTGGAGGCTCTCCAACGCCTTGTCACGCACAGCCGGGTCGGACAGCACCTTGGCGACGTAGTCCTCCGAGGCTTCGACACCGGCATTGTTGAGCGTTTTGCCCGTCAGCGCGACCACCGAGTCGAGTTGCTGCTTGACCCCGGCGAAACCCTGATGGCGACCGTGGCCTTCTTCTCCTCGTGGGTTCCGGTGGGCTGCTCGCTCATGTCGAGCCACCTCCTCAATCGGTTGCGGCCGGCGAACCCGTATGGTTCGTCTCTGAAAAGCCGCAGGAGAGTGACGAGGTACCGAGGTGGCGGCCGCCCGCATGATTCCTGCGTCTCCCAAGGCCCGGATCGCCCCTCGGCGCACCCTGTCTGTCAGACTCAAGTGAGACATAACGGACGAATGCGTCTTCACTAGAACAATCAGGGCGAGATGAGGACACGCCGACCTGTGGCCATGAGCCTGACCGACGCGCGCGTGTTCTGCACGGCGTTCTTCGACTATTACAACCAGCACCACCGGCATATTCGGGCATCGGGTTCCACACCCCGGCCTCGGTGCACGACCACAGCGCCCACCGGGTCCAGACCCAGCGGGCCCGGGTGCTGCGCGAGGCCTATGCCGCCAACCCGCACCGGTTCCGCTCGGTACCCCTGCCGCCCCCGCTGCCGGAGGTCGTCCACATCAACCCGCCCGAGCCACAACGCGAACGCGAGGAAGCCAGCCCCGACCTGGGAGAACCAGCAGCATAGAACGTCTCACCGAGATTGACAGCTACCGCCAGCCCGATGGCCAGCACCGGTTCGCTCGCCGCGTGCTGGATGGATGGCGGTGGAAGTGGAGAACCCCGGGCCATCACGACCGCCCTCCCGCGTGGGGAAGTTGTGTCGGATTCGGTCTCGTGTGCTGGTGCTGCGTGGTGAGGTAGGCCCGCACAGGCGGACGGCGTCGTCGGTACGGGTGTGGGCGAGGGTGATGGTGCGGCGTGTTTCGCCCTCATCGTCGAGATGCTCGATTCGGTAGTGCTGCGGAGTGGCAGAGATGCTGACGCAGCCGGCGTGCAGGAAGGCCGGTGCTCCGGCCTCGTGGTCGACGGCGGGATGGATGCCTGCCTCGTAGAGGTGGCGGCGGAGGCGTTCGAGTGCGGCGGGGGCAGTGGTCTGGTTCATCGGTACTGCCCCTGCATCACCCAGATACGGGCTCCGGTCTCGTGCTCGATGTGCTGGCGCATGGCGTCTTGCAGCCCCGGCAGTCGGGCGAAGTGCCACAGCGAGGGCACCAGGACGTCTCTGACGCGGTGGCGCTTGAGTGCCTCCAGCAGCGTGTGAAACGCCGACTCCGAACAGGTGGTGCCTTCGGCGAACACTTCGCCGAGGCAGAATCCCTCACGGGTGGCGTATTCGGTCAACTCGTGCTTTATGCGGAGTAATTCATCATTCGTGGCATGGTCGTTTGCCACGCGCATATAGCCGTACATTGTGGGCTGCACGTTCGGGCTCCTCCAGGTCGTGGGCCAACCGGTTCAGCGGCGGTCCCCGGCGTGCGCCGGTGGACCGGCCTGATGGCCAGACAAGCGGGTTGACCTGGAAAAACCCAGAGCACAAGGGGTGCAGGGCTGAGGCAAAAATGGCGCAGAGGTGGCCCTGGACTGGGCATATACGCCCTGGCCTGGCTAAGGTGGGACCGCCCCTATTACCCCCGGAGGAAATAGCCATGGCGGCCAGGCGCGTAGGGCTGTCTCAGCATCGCAAATCGGCGGGCTACAACCAAGAGAAGCTGGCCGAACTCCTCGGCGTCGAACGCTCCACCGTGGTGCGGTGGGAGCGGGCCGAAACCGACCCCCAGCCATGGATTCGCCCCAAGCTCGCCCGCGCCCTGAAAGTCACGCCCGAAGAGCTGCGGACACTCCTCGATGACGTGACCGTCCCTCAGGCCCAGCCTGGCGAACGCATGCGCTACGTGCTGGAACACCCCTCGCAGGTCGATCTCGTGGCCGTGGCCTCGCTGCACGAGCACATCCGCCAAGTTGACGAGCAGTACCACACGGTGCCCTCCACCGCGCTGCTCAGCTCCGCTGGCCAGCTCCACGGCCAAGTGAGGTTCCTGCGCGAGAACGCCGCCAACCCGCGCGTCCGCAAAGCCCTGCTCGAGGTCGAAGCCGAGTCGGCCACCATCATGAGCCAACTGGTCTGGGACGTCAGCCAGCGCCGCGACCACGCCGCACCGCTCGCCTACCTGGACGAGGCCATCGAGGCAGCCCGCCAGGCCCGCGATGCGAGCACCGAGGCGTATGCGACCCTGCGCAAGAGCTACCTCGCCCTCTACGGCGAGACGTCTCCCGAGCACGGCGCCATCCTGGCCGCCGGCGCCGCCGAGATCGCCAACCCCGTCAGCCCGGCTCTGACCGGACTGTCCTTGCTACACGTCGCCGAAGGCCGCGCCATGCTGGGCGATCACGCCGCCTGCGAGCACGCCCTCGCCAAGGCCGAGGCCCAGTTCGACCGCCCCAGCACCGATGATGTGGCCGCGGAGTACTACACCCGCACCGAGTTCCACCGCCTGGCCGGTTCCTGTTACCTCTTCCTCGGCCAGCCCGAACGCGCCGAACCCCTCCTGCGCACCACCGCCCATGCCCTCACCGAGCGGAAGAAGAGCCAGGCCATCGCCTACGGCAACCTCACCCTCGCCCTCATCCGGCAGCACAAGCTCGACGAAGCCGCGACCACCATGCACCGCACCATCGACGCCGTCGAGCTGACGCGGGGCGGTGGCGGGCTTAACCTGGCATTCACCGCCGGACAGGAACTCCGCCCCTGGCGCCACGAGTCGTGGGTCCACGACGTCCAGGACCGGCTCCTCGCCCTGATGGCAGCCATCTAGTAGCAACGACAGTAGGCGCGCATGACCGACCTCGACCAGGCAAAAGCCGCCGTGCGCGACCGCGTATGGCGCCATCTCCTCGCCCAAGGCGTTGTTCCCGACGACTCCTACGGCACCATCCCCGGCTTCCACTGCGCCGAGGCGACGGCCGAGCGCCTGGCCGAACTGGAGGTCTGGAAGGACGCCCGCACCATCAAGGCCAACCCCGACTGGGCGCAGCTCCCCGTCCGCACCCGGGCGCTCCAGGACGGCAAGCTCCTCTACATGGCCGTGCCGCGCATGGCCAGCCTCAAGCCCTTCTACCTGCTCGATCCCGCCGCGCTGAGCCTGCCGCTGGAAGAGGCCGCAGAGAAGAAGGGCGCCGAGATGACCGCCCAACGTATCGGTGTGGACGAGATGCGTCCTATCGACGTCGTGGTCTGCGGGAGCGTGGCCGTCAACCGCACGGGAGCCCGCATCGGCAAGGGCGCCGGCTACTCCGACTTGGAAGTGGCACTGCTCATCGAGGCCGGGTTGGTGTCAGAGGCGACAACTATCGTGGCGCCGGTGCACCAACTCCAGGTCATAGACGAGGAGATCCCCGAAGCCGAACACGACTTCAGGGTGGATCTGATCGTGACGCCGGATGAGGTCATCCCGTGCGAGGAGCGGCGACGGCCGAGGGGGATTGTGTGGGAGAGTTTGACGAAAAAGAAGGTGACAGAAATTCCGGTGCTTGAGAAGATGTTCGATGCGAGGTCTTCAACACCTTTTTTTGATTGACTGACTTCTCAAGACTGCGTGAGTCGTCGGGTGGAGGGCTAGACATGGAAGATGCTGAACCCATCAACGAAGATTCTGATTTGACTGGAGAACCGTCTTCGGAGGAATCCACTCAGGAGCCACTGACCTATACACATGATCCCGGTCTTGTGTCAGTTTTGGCGCAGCTTGTTGACTCAGCTTGCGAAGATGCTGATACCTTCCGCGCAGTGAGTATTAACTTGAGGCAGCTGGCGACAAGCCTAAATCCTCCGCTTCCCTCTGCGGCTGAGCGTGAACTGGTGATGACTTTTGGCTACTCTTTGCGGTCGACGCCAATCGGGTCATCTAGGCCGGATGCTTCTCTCGTTCCATTGGATGGACCTTCTTATTTTCCGCGATCACTGAATGACGCCGATGATCAGACGCGAGCGTTGTGGGTCGATCTCGCATCGGCTGTGACGCATCCTGTAGCTCGGGCTCGATTTGCAGATATTCTATTTACGCTAAAGCTGACAGAAAATCGCCGTGATGCTGCTGAGCGAGCTATTAGAGCCTACCTGGATACAGTGGGGGGAAGCCTTCAAGATCATGAGCAAGGCTTTGGTCTACTCAGGGCGTTGACTCTTGCTCGCTCAGTAGGACTCTCAGATCTGGAGCAGCAGGTTGCCTCTGCCATGGTGGATATGGCAGAAGGCGCTCTCCTCGAGAGTAATCCTGCTTACGTAGCCGTGCCGCTACTGGATGCCATTGCGGTTTCGCCGCGCAAGAACAAGACTCAGCCAATAAATCCAAAGGTTGATGATCTTCTCGATACGGCGTTGCAGGCCTACGCGGAAGCGCATGTCGTTAAAGAAGTTGCCGATATTGTTCGGCGAAGGGCCGCTGGCGATGATGCTCGCATACAGCGTGCTAGCGAGGCGCAAATTCATGCCCTGCTGAAGGAAGCCGATAACGGGAGAGAAGCCCTTATTAAAGTCTATTATCTGAATGAGGCAGCATCAACCGCACGTCGGTACGGCGTCTCGCACCTTGAAGAAGTGGCGGTTTTGAGGTTGCAGTCTGCTCCACAGGTGGAGTGGAAGACCTTGCAAACTGAGTTCAGCATCCCATCTGAGATATTTCGCAACTACCTGATTCCCTACGAGCGTGCCCAGACGTGGCAGGAAGCTTTGGCGTACTGGTTCCAGAGTGACTCTCCTAGCGGTAGCGTTCCGAACAACGAAGAGACGGCACGCAACCTCAAAGAAGTCTCAGTTGTCGAACAGATAGCTACGACTGTCAAATTTGGGCCAGAAGGTTTCCCAAAGCGAGTTGTATCTGGTGAAGAGGATTCTCTCCAGCGTCAGCGCGTTCGTGCAGCGAGTGCGAACATTCAACTTAGTGGTCTGCTCTTGGCTAGCGCACTAGATACGATACGCGCACGATTTGGAATCCTTTCTCTGGAGGATGTTGAAGCATGTATTTCCGATTCCGGAACCCACCCGTTCTTGGCTAAGGCTCTCGCTAAAGCGCTTCAGCTCTACTGGGTAGACGAATTTGCGGCTAGTGTGCATCTAGCGGTTCCAAAGATTGAAGCATCGGCTCGGTCCATATTGCTAGAGCTCAACGAGCCTGTGTATCGGGCAGCAGTTGGTGATGCGGATGGCCAGTTTCCTGGACTAGGATCCTTGCTGGATAAATTGGAAGAGAAGTGTGACTTCGATCCTGATTGGGCTTGCTTCCTGAGGGTGTTCCTGCTGAAGGATGGTTACAATGTTCGTAACCTCGTGGCTCATGGATTTATGGACGAAGTAGATCGTAAGACAGCCGCGTTGGCGCTGCGTGCGTGTGCGCTCGTCGTTGTGCTTGCCTCGAACGAACCGGCTGAACGCGATATAAAGTCTGTGAAGGATGCGCTAGCAGGGTCGAATGGTGAGGAATCGTAATCTATCAGTCCTGACCACGCGCCAATGGTGTGACGGAATCGCCGGTGTCTTCGATGGTGTCGAGCAGGATACTGAGGCTTCGGTCGGCTGAGTTTTTGTTTAACAGATTAGGGTTATTGTAGAGCCAACGCAGCGCATCCAGCGCATACCTTATTGCTTCCTGGCGGTAGGTGTATATGTCGCTCCTCTTGGGCTCCTTGCCATGGCTGCCATGGATGAGATCACTTCGTGTCGAATAAATCCTACTCAGGCGAGATTTAAGCTTCTTTCGATCGTCGAAAGAGTTTGGTTCCAGTATCTTCGCCATTGCACCAGTTACCCGTAGAGTCGCCTCCTGTGGATCGCCGAACATATTCTCCCAGGCTACGACGGCATCGATGAGTGCGTCGGTTGCGTCGAATCGTGTTGAGACAGCAGAAAGTAGACGTCGTGCGGCGATATTAAGGCTCTTCGGATGCCTCTCTTTGAGAATGCTAGACCAGTTTGTAACTCGCAATGCAGTCTCAGCGCTAATATTCACCGATGCACCACTGAACTCGATGGGAAGCCAACTGTAGCCACTGCTGCTCGTGAGTGGTTCAAGCGTGGTTTGAAAGGTGACCGGTGAAGCCACAAGTCTTTCATCTGTCGACGCGAGGAGCAGTGCTAGCCTTGCACGCAAGATATTATATTCAAGGTCCCCTCTGTGAGACTCAAAGGCATCGCTATTTTGTTCGTAGAACTGGTCAACTTCAGCATCACCACTGATATTCCCCATGATTTTTAAGTGCGTCGGTACAAGTAGGATTGCCTGAGTGCGCTGTTGTAGGTCACGGTGTCCGACGATGACTTCCAGCGCAGCGTCCTGTACCGCTATGAGTCGACCGAAGGAGAGGTCGATAGATTGATTATCTTCAAGCTTAACTCCTCCAAGTCCGACAATGGTATACACCTGTGCTTGTTTGCCCTCGGCGACCCTTCTTACTACACCAAGCGTGGTGCGCACCTCATCCAGATATTCATCTATCTCGGCACCACCTTTCGCGATGCATATTTTCCATGCATAGTCCAATATGGAGTCAGGGAGTGAAGTTAGCTGAATGCCACCACCGTTTCCATTTGAAAAAATGAGGAAGTCTGAATGTATTCCAAGGTGACTCTCTTCGGCTGCTTCGCTGTCATCATTCTCTGGTGAATGGGTAAATATTTTTTGTAGTGATTCATCTCTCATGGCGCTTGTGTAAAATTCATGCCTTTCTGTATGATTAAAAGTGGCTGCCATGAAAATCTTGCCAGGGACCAGGATGTCTTTGGGTGAAGGAATGAGGAGAAGTGGATATACATCTATAGCTAGCCTGAACAGTTTTGCCGCCAGGGGATCTTCATCTTCAACGGCAGGGAGGGTGCCTCCACAGTGGAGGCGCATTTCATTGGCGAGTGATAGTCCTCCATTGAGGATCTGCGCCGCGAAGTTTTGGAGAGTTGAGTATCTGTTTAATGCGTCAGGGTTGGTTTGGTCTAGTGCTGTGATATTTTCTTCAAGAAAGGAAACGGTCTCTCTCTGTTGAGGTGTTGGCTCTGCATCAAGCTGTGTGGTTGCGAGAACGTACTTGAGGAAATTCTCCCCGAACGCTTGGAGTGCCTTGTCCATGGACTGGAGTCTACTCATTATTCGGCAGGGGCGAGGGTGGAATGGACTTGTCTGCGTTGCCTCATAAGGAGACGAGGCTGGCTACGAGGTGCGTTCATACGGCTCGCGCATCCTGACTCCCCGATCCGTCAGGCGGCTCCAGACGGTCTTGCCGTCCACGCTGAAGCGGTTACCGATCTTCGCCAGTGACCATCCCTTTGTGTAGAGACGTACGGCTTCCTCTACTTGCTCGGGCGTGAGGCCGGTACGGCGCATCGTGACCCCGCTCTGCTTCAGGATCTTGCTGACGGTTTCGCGTCCGATCCGATGCTTGATGGCCAGTTGGCGAATGGTGGCGCCCTCTCGGTATTCGGCCACGATGTCGGAAATGTGCTTGTCGGTGGGACGCTGTATCGCCCGCGGCACCTGTTGCGGCTCCTTCGTTGGGAGAAACGACTCCAGGTTGGGCAGCTTGCGCCACAGCGCCCCAAGGGTGTCCGCCAACCGACCGGGGTTAGCAAAGGTCGTCCAAGGCACAGGTTCGACACCCGTCTACCGCTGGTACCGACCCCGCATCCTCACCCCTCGTTCCAACAGCCGCAGCCGCACCGTGTCCGGGCTGAACTCCATACGCCGGCCGATTCGTGCCAGCGACCACCCCAGCACATACAGCCGCGCCGCCTCGTCGATCTGGTCGGGGGAGAGGCCGGTGCGGCGCATCTGCGCGCCGTGGCGCTTGAGGATCTTGCTGACCGTCTGCCGGGCGATGCCGAAGCGCCGGCCCAGTTCGTAGACCGTGGCTCCCGCCTCATAGGCGGCGACGATCTCCCGCGCCTGGTCGCCCTTGATCTGCTTCGCGCGGGCGGAGAGGCTCGTGCGCTCGCGCGGCGCAATCGGTGTCGAGACATCGGGGAGCTTGGCCAGCAGGGCCTCCAGCGCCCTGCGCTGCCGCGCCGGGTTAGAGACAGGAGTTGCCAGGGGAGCATCCGAGCCAGGCCCTGAGGGCCTGGCTTTTTGCTGTGCCAGGCGAAGGCCTGTGTGGCGGCGGTCGGGTGGCTGTCCCTACCGTTTCGAGGTCGCCTCGACCCGGATGAGCACCTCGTTGCCCAACGACTGGTCGATACGGCAATGCAGGCCGAGTTCGACGATACGGTCGTCGCGCGGGTGCCACTGCCGTGCCGGCGAAGTGCGGCCCAAAAGCCCGTCAAGGGCGTCGATCGTGGGCTTCCAGAGATTCGCCCACCCGCGCCGGGGCCCGACACAGAACCCGAGCTGGAGGCTGATCGCGCCGTCCGGAAGTCGCGGGGCGTTGCCCAGCTGCTCGGCGATCTGCTGTTTGTAGGCGGCGGATTGCGATGAGGCGTTGGTGGCGACCTCATGGATGCGGCCGGAGAGTGGGCGGTCAGTCGCAGGACGTGCCTGGCTGAGGCAGATCCGTGAGGACTCCGCATGGCGCTTGGTGCACCACACCGAAGCGAATTGACGTCCGCTGTGTTTGCTGAGTCGGCTCACCAGAGGGAAGAGGTAATTGTCCAGGTCGTGATGTTCCAGCAGAGCGACCGACCTCGGAAGGCCGACATCCAGCCAGAGGGCGAGCGGGTCGGGCGTCTGCTCCAGTCCCGTCCGGAGGATGTCCTGGACGTGAACCAGATACTCCTCAAGCCGTACTTGATCCGGGTGGCCACCGCGTTCCCAACTGGCGAGCCGAGGTCGGAGGCGCAGCGGGACACCCTCCACGGCCGGTTTGGTGAAAAACGGGGGCGAGTAGGACTTCACTCGGCGAGGATGCCAGCGCGTGCTGGATCGTGAAGGCGGTGGGACGGATTCGTGTCGAAACCGTTGCGGCCATCCTTCGGCCTTCCACCGGTCGAGGGCGCTGAGTCGACTGCGGTGGGATGCTGTTCAGCGTTTCTCAGCCCCGGCGGCAGGACGGTGAGGAGTACCGGCTCGATCGCGCATGGGTCGAGGCACGGATGGCGGAGCGCTTCGGAAGTCTGCACGCCCGGGTCCGCGGCTTCGTTCACGGCCCCGCCGCCCACGTGGCCCTTGCCGACCTCGAAGAGGTGCTGCCCGTGTTCCGAGCCCACTCGACCGAAGCACCTTGATCTTCTTGGCTCGGGTGGGCAGGCTCTTGAGCTCGCGCGGCGCTACCGCCGCCGAGGCATCGGGGAGCTTGCCCAGCAGCGCCTCCAGCGCCCTGCGCTGCCACGCCGGGTTACAGACAGGCGTCAACCGGACTGAAGCAACATCACCCGACGTCTGCGCTTGTCCCGTGCCCGCACGCCATGTCAGGGTTTCCGCGCCACGCCTCCGAGGATGATCTGCCGGTTGCGCGGTGGCATGCGGTAGGAGCCGGCAAGGCTGGATCCGGTTGGCAGCGGGTGCCATTCGTCCAATGGAACCAGGCCGGGGTCCAGCATCTCCCAGCCGCAGAAGTACGCGAGGATCTCCTCGTGGCTGCGCCACAGCCCGGTGCTCAGCTTCTCCAGGAAGGCCTGCTGCAGCCGTTCGGCGCGTTCGGCGTCGGTGGGGTTCTCAGCGGCGTCGGGGTGGCAGAAGTGGCTGATCGCGAGGTAACTGCCGGGGGAGAGGGCGTCACACAGTTCGCGGGTGTGGCGCAGCGGGGCCTGGGAGTCGTGCAGATGGTGCAGGATTCCACCGAGTATCAGGCCCACGGGCTGCTTCAGGTCGAGCAGGTATCGGCTTCCCTCGGCGTTGAGGATCTTCTGCGGGCAGGTGAGGTCCTCCTTGATCACCAGGCTGGTGGCGTTGTCGGTGAGCAGCGCCCGAGAGTGGGTCAGCACCATGGGGTCGTGGTCGACGTAGACGACCCGGGCGCCGGGGATGGTTTCCTGCGCGATCTGGTGCACATTGCCATCGGTTGGCAGGCCGGATCCGATGTCGAGGAACTGGCGGATCCCGCGCTCTGCCAGGTACCGGACGGCGCGCTGCACGAACGCCCGGTTCGCCATCGCTAGGTCGGTGACCCCGGGCACGACATCCTCCGCGTAGTTCGCCATGTCCCGGTCCACCGCGAAATGGTCCTTACCTCCGAGGTAGTACGAGTACACCCGAGCGACATTCGGTTGGGACATATCGATATCGTCGGGCGCTTTGTACCGTTCACTCAGTTTCTTGAGGAACGAGGGGGAACCCAAGCCAGACATCGATGTCCTCTCCTGGGGTGCGCAGGCCGACTGGTGTCCCCCGGGATTGTATTCTCCGTCTCGGTTCCTGATAACCAGTCGTCTGGTGCCGAACCCGAATAATCGCGACCGAATCCCGTTCTAATGCGGAAAATGGGTCGCGATATCCGCAGGCCGTGCCACTTCGAAGGTAATCCGAGTGCTAACCGGTGTCATTCGTCGATGAATCGGACGTTGATGCCGCGATGCCCGCAAGATGGACAAGCGGTCCCGGCGGCGTTGTCACACTCGGGGCAGGCCGGTGTAGTTCTCCGCCAGGTGGGTGGCCGCGGCTGGCCGGTCGGCGATGTGGTTCAGATGGGAGAGCTGCAGCCGGCGGTCGAACTCGTCACTCTCGGGGTGGGCGTGCAGCAGCGAGGTCATCCAGTACGAGAAGTGCTCGGCACGCCAGACCCGGCGCAGCGCGGTATCGGAGTACTCGTCGAGGAGCGTTGTGTCGCCGCTGCCGTACCGCGCGGTCAGCGCCTCGGCGAGCAACGAGACGTCGCGCAGGGCGAGGTTCAGGCCCTTGGCCCCGGTGGGCGGCACGATGTGGGCGGCGTCCCCGGCCAGGAAGAGCTGCCCGTGGCGCATCGGCTCGGTGACGAAGCTGCGCATCGGCGTCACCGCCTTGTCGGTGATGGGACCGCGCTGCAATGTCCAGTCGCTGTTGTGCAGCTCGAACCGGGTGGCGAGCTCGTCCCAGATCTGCTTTTCGGACCAGTCGGCGGGATCGGTGTCAGCGGGGACCTGCAGGTAGAGCCGGCTGACCTCGTCGGAACGCATGCTGTGCAGCGCGAAACCGTTGGTGTGGTGCGCGTAGATCAGCTCCTCGCACGAGGGCGCGACGTTGGCGAGGATCCCGAGCCAGCCGAACGGGTAGCTCTTCTCGAAGGTGCGCGCGACCGCAGAGGGCAGGGTGGCCCGGCCGATGCCGTGGAAACCGTCGCAGGCCGCCACGACGTCGCATTCCAGGACGTCCTCGGTCCCCTCGTGGGTGAAGCGGACCCGCGGGTGGTCGGTCTCGATGTCCTCGATCGCGGTGGCCTGCGCCTCGAACAGCACCTGACCGGCGTCGGCGAGACGGCGCCCGATCAGGTCCTTCACGATCTCGGTCTGGGCGTAGATCATGACACCGCGCCCCGTCAGCTCGCGGAAGTCCAGCCGGTGGCTGCGCCCGTCGAAACGCAGCTCAATGCCGTCGTGCGGCAGGCCTTCGCGGTCCATGCGGTCGCTGACACCGGCATTGCGGAGCAGCTCGACCACACCGTGCTCGATCATGCCCGCACGCTGCCGCTGCTCGCAGTAGGCGCGGTCGCGGCGCTCCAGGACGACCGAGTCGATACCCTGCTGGTGCAGCAGGTGGGACAGGAGCAGGCCGGCAGGGCCCGCGCCGATGATGGCTACGCTGGTGCGCATGGTCTTTCCTCGCTCGTGTGATTGGGTGGTATCGCGCTCAGCCGTCGATCTCGGACAGCTCGGACAGCACTGACTGGGCGATCGCGAACGCCTTGTTCGCGGCTGGCACCCCGCAGTAGATCGCGGCCTGCAGGAAGACCTCCTGGATCTCGTCGGGCGTCAGCCCGTTGCGCACGGCCGCGCGCACGTGCATGCTCAGCTCGTCCCAGTGGCCCATGGCGGCCAGCGCCGTGAGCACCATGCAACTGCGCGTCCGCCGGTCGAGTCCCGGCCGGGTCCAGATGTCACCCCAGGCGTAGCGCGTGATGAGGTCCTGGAACGGTTCGGTGAAGGGTGTCTTGCGCGCCTCGGCGCGGTCGACGTGCTCGTCCCCGAGCACCTCGCGCCGCACCCGCATGCCAGCGGCGTGCCGGTCGGTCTCGTCCCGCGGGGTGTCGGTGTTCTCGGTGTCCATCGCCTAGTCCGTCCGCTTCGTGTCTTGTTCCTGGCACCGGCGCGTCACCGTTGTGGCCGGCCGCGCTCCCGCCGATCTAGGAGGTGCCGGAGAAGTGCTCCCGCAGCAGCTCGTTGACACGGTCGGCGCGTTCCCAGCTCGCGAGGTGCGCGGCGGAGTCGACCACCTGCAACCGCGCCCCTTTGACTCCGCTCGCGATCCGCTCGACGTGGTCGGGCGGGGACGCGGGGTCGTCGGCGCCGGCCACGACCAGGGTGGGTGCGGCGATCCGGGGCAGGTCGGGGTGCAGATCCGCGTGCTCGATGGCGTTGCAACAGCCCGCGTACCCCTCGGCGGGGGTGCCGGCGACCATGGTGCGCATCCGGTCGGTCACCTCGGGGTGCTGCTCGGCGAATCCGGGCGTGAACCAGCGTTGTACGACACCCGGGGCGACGGCGCTGGTGCCCTCCGCGCGAACCAGCTCCGCGCGCTGCGCCCATGCCTCGGGCGGTGCGAACCGCGCCGAGGTGCACATGACGGCCAGCCGGTCGATCCGCTCGGGCGCGTTGGCGCCCAGCCACATCCCGACCATTCCGCCGAGCGACAAGCCGGCGAAGCACACCCGCTCGGCCCCGATCCGGTCGAAGAGCCGCAGCGCGTCCGCGCCGAGCTCGGCGAGCGAGTACGGCCCATCGGGGACGGGCGACTCCCCGTGGCCGCGGAGGTCGTAGCGGACCAGCCGAAACTCGGAGGCCAGCGCTTCCACCTGGGGAGACCACATGTCCAGGGTGCTGCCCAGTGACCCCGAAAGCACGATGACGGGGGCGTCCGCGGGGCCGTCGGTGACGTAGTGCACGTCAATGCTCACGTCCTACTCCTGTTCCTCGTTCACGCTGGTTCGCCCGCCGTTCCGGGTCGTGCGCCGCGCGTGCGCCGCAAGCGCGCGCTCCACGAAGGTGCCGGTGCTGCCGACGTAGCCGGCCGGGTCGAGAAGGGAAGCGATCTGGGCTTCGGTGCGGCGGCCCTGGAGGCGCTCGGCCAGCACCGCGGCGAGCCCGCGCCCGCTGTTGGCGGCGTCCTGGCAGGCGTCCTGCACCAGTTCGTGGGCGGGCAGCCGGCCGAGCTCGCCAGCCAGGTCCGTGGTGACCCGCTCGGCGAGCGGGAACCCGCCGGTCAGGTCGAGGTTGGCGCGCATCCGGGCGGGGTGCACGCTGAGGCGTTCGAGGGAGGTACCCAGCCACGCCACCGCCGACCCGGTGGTGCGCAGCAGGTCGGCAAGGGGGAGCCACTCGGCGTGCCAGCGTCCGGCCGCGCGCTGGTGCTCCTGGACCTGGCACGCGAACAGGGTGGACGCCAGGCCCGGCGCTTGTTCGGCACAGGCCACCGCCGACACCGCCGCGATCGGGTTGCGCTTGTGCGGCAGGGTGGACGAGCCGCCGACACCAGCCCCGCCAGCCTCGGTGGCCTCGCCGGTTTCGGTCTGGGCGAGCAGCACGATGTCGCCGGCGGCCTTCCCGGCCGCGCCGCACACCCGGGCCAGTGCCCCGGCCAGCTCGGCGACCGGGCCGCGGTCGGTGTGCCATGGCAGGACGGGCTCGGGCAGCCCCAGTTCGGCGGCGTAGTGCGCCAGTACCGCCGGGCCGTCGTCGCCGAGCGACGCCAGGGTTCCCGCGGCGCCGCCGAGCTGGGCCGGGGTGCGGGACTCGACGACCTCGCCCAGCGCCTGCGTCGCGGTGCCGAGACCGTCGAGCCAACCGGCGGTGACAGCGCCGAACGTGGTGGGCAGCGCCTGCTGCAGCAGGGTCCGGCCGGCCATGATCGTCGCGCGGTGTCCGCTGGCCAGCGCGGCCAGGCCCGCGCATGCGGTTTCCGCCTCGGCGCGGATCACCGCGCCCGCTCGGCGGCACACCAGCATCGCCGCGGTGTCCATGATGTCCTGGCTGGTCGCGCCCTCGTGCACGTGACGCGCGGCCTCTGGGCCGACGACCCGAGTGAGTTCCTTGACCAGCGGGACCACCGGGTTGCCCGCGCCAGGCGCGGCACTGCCCAGGGCGTCGGTGTCGAAGTGCTCCGGGACGCAGGCCGCCGCGATCGCCTCGGCATGCGCCGGATCGATCCGGCCGGCGCGCGCGTGGGCGCGCGCCAGGGCGGCCTCGGCATCGAGGAGCGCACGCAGCCACGCCGCGTCGTTGACCTCGGCCCCGACGCCGCCGCGCGCGAAGACGCCCCCGAACAGCCCGGTCATTCTTTGTCGCCTTTCCGGTGGTCCTGCGGTGATCGACGGTTGGCTAGGTCGGTATCGAAGGTGGCTGTGGGGACATGTTCAGCGCCGAGAATGTCTCCACGGACACTCTCGGCGCGCCTCGCCGCGTGGGAACACTGACGCCCCCGGGAGTCACTCCCACGGGCCGCAGGGACCTCGCGGCCCCCGTTGGGCGCGCCACCATCGGGCACCAGGAGCGATTACCGGGGGCTGGCCCACTACCGGCCTTCGCCGCCCCGTTGGACACCGCACCACGTACCCCCATCACCGATCTAGATCTCGAAAAACACGGTCTCGTTCTCCCCTTGGAGGCGGATGTCGAAGCGGTAGCCGTCGGTGGCGGGTTCGGCGACGAGCGTGGAACGGGCCGTCTCGTCGGCGACGGTGCTCAGCACCGGGTCGGCCGCGTTGGCGTTAACGTTCTCCGGGAAGTAGATGCGGGTAACCGTGCGGTGCAACATGCCGCGGGCGAACACCGAGACGTCGATGTGCGGGGCCTGGAGGGTGTCGCCCGGCCCCGGGACCGCCCCCGGCGCCAGCGTGAAGATGCCGTACTCGCCGTGTTCGTCGGTGTCGCAGCGCCCGAACGCGCGAAAGCCCGGGTAGCCGGTCGGCCCCCTCGGGTCGTCCGGGTGGTCGAACCGGCCGTTCGGGTCGGCCTGCCAGGTCTCGATGAGCCCGTCGGAGATCGGCTGCCCGGCTCCGTCGGTCAGGGTCCCGCGGATCCAGAACCCCTCAGGGGTCCCTTCGGCCACCGCGAACGGTCCGTCCGGCCAGTGCAGACCGATGTGCAGGTAGGGGCCGACGGTCTGGGACGGGGTCGTCGGGGGAGTGGTGTCGCTCATCAGTCGTCGTCCACCTCGGATTCGAAGGGCGTGGCCTCGCGCCCGCGCAGCACGATGTCCCACTCGAACGCCAGGGCCCATTCGGGTTCGGTGTTCTCGTAGTCGAACCGGCACAGCATGCGCTCGCGCGCCTTCTCGTCCGGGATCGAGTTCCACATCGGGTCCTGGAAGAACAGGGGGTCGCCCGGGAAGTACATCTGGGTGACGAGCCGCTGTGTGAATGCCCGGCCGAACAGGGAGAAATGGATGTGGGCCGGACGCCACGCGTTGTCGTGGTTCTTCCAGGGGTAGGCGCCGGGCCGTACGGTGACGAACCGGTAGCGGCCGTCGCTGTCGGTGATGGTGCGGCCCACTCCGCTGAAGTTGGGGTCGAGCGGGCACGGCCAGTTGTCGACGGTGTGCCGGTACCGGCCTCCCGCGTTGGCCTGCCAGATCTCGATGAGGGAGTGCGGAACCGGCTGGCCGTCGCTGTCGCGGACCTGCCCGTGCACGATGATGCGCTGCCCCTGCGGCTCGCCTTCGTGCTGCCGGGTCAGGTCGTGGTCGAGCTCTCCGAGCCGGCCCTCGCCGAGCAGCGGCCCGGTGACCTCGGTCAGCAGATGCGGCAGCAACTGCAGGGGGCGCTTGGGGTGCCGCAGCGCGGTGCTGCGGTACCCCGGGAAGTCCAAGGGAGGGTGGGTCTCGTGGTCGCGGATGTAGCCGGTGCCGGTACGGTCCTCGTGGCCTTGCGGTGTGGTGGTCATAAGTCCTCTCAGGCGTGCAGCACGACGGCCAGGCCCTGGCCGACGCCGATGCAGATGGCGGCGAGCCCCCAGCCGCCGCCGCGCCGGCGTAGCTCGTGGGCGAGTGAACCGAGGACGCGGGCCCCCGAAGCTCCCAGCGGGTGGCCGATGGCGATGGCGCCGCCATTCGGGTTCACGATCTCTGGGTCCAGCTCCGGCCAGAGCTTCAGGCAGGCCAGCGACTGGGCGGCGAACGCCTCATTGAGCTCGACGACCGACAGGTCGCTCCACGTGATGCCCGCGCGGCGCAGCGCTGTCTCGGCCGCCTCGACGGGGCCGATCCCGAACCGGTGCGGTTCCACCGCGGCCACGCCCCGGCTGACGATGCGCGCCAGAGGCTCGTGCCCGGTCGCCTTGGCCGCGGGCTCGTCTCCGATGAGCAGCGCGGCCGCGCCGTCGTTCAGGGGGGAGGAGTTGCCGGCGGTGATCGTGCCGTCCGCCCGGAACGCCGGCTTCAGCTTCGCGAGCTTCTCCGGGGAGGTCTCCCGGATGCTTTCGTCGCGCGGCAGGTCGACGCCGGGGACCGGGACGATCTCGGCGCCGAACATGCCCTTGCCCCAGGCGGCCGCCGCGTTGGCGTGACTGCGCAGGGCGAACTCGTCCTGCTCGGCGCGGTCGATCCCGTACAGCTCGGCGATCTGCTCGGTCGACTCGCCGAGCGAGACCGTCCACTCGTCCGGCATCTGCGGGTTGACCATCCGCCACCCCAGTGTGGTGGAGTGCAGCGTCTCGTGGCCGGCGGGGAAACCCTTGGCGGGTTTCTGCAGCACCCACGGCGCGCGGCTCATCGACTCCACGCCGCCCGCGACGATCAGGGACGCGTCGCCCACTGCCACCGCGCGGTTGGCGGCGATCGCGGCCTCAAGGCCCGATCCGCAGAGCCGGTTCAGGGTCGCGCCGGGGACAGACGGGGGCAGGCCGGCGAGGAGTCCCGCCATGCGTGCCACGTTCCGGTTGTCTTCTCCGGCTCCATTGGCATCACCGAAATAGACGTCGTCGATGGCGATGCGGTCGAGCTCGGGGGAGCGTTCCACAAGGCCGCTGATGACGTGTGCGGCGAGGTCGTCGGGCCGGGTCTCGGCGAGGGCGCCGCCGTATTTCCCGAAGGGAGTGCGCACCGCGTCCAGAACGAATACTTCAGCCATGGCGGGAGTCCCATCCAACGTCTCAGGCGAGCTAGCTATTGGTTAGCGAGCGTAGTACCGAAAGTTCCTTGGTGTCCGGTTCGGTGGTCGTTGTCGGTTCTGCCGCCACCTGCAGGTCCCAGCCCGTCGCGGCGCGGACCTCGTCGACGGTGACGCCGGGGTGCACGCTCACCAGGGTGAGTTCGCGGGTGCTCGGGTCGGGCTCCAGAACCCCGAGGTTCGTGATGACCCGGGTGGGTCCGCGCCCGGTCAGGCCGAGGCGCTCGCGGTCGCCGGCCCCCTTCCCGTGCCCGACCGAGGTAACGAAGTCGACCGCCTCCACGAAAGCCCGCGTGCTCTGCCGCGCGATGACGATGACCTCTTTGCAGTTGGCCGCGATCTCGGGGGCGCCGCCGGCGCCGGGCAGCCGCACCTTCGGATCGGAGTAGTCGTCGCCGATCACGGTGGTGTTGATGTTGGCGTACCGGTCGATCTGGGCGGCACCGAGGAAACCGACGTCGATTCGGCCCGGCTGCAGCCAGTAGTTGAAGACCTCGGGAACCGAGACGACGGTGTCGGCGGTCTCGGCGAGGATGCCGTCGCCGATGGACAGGGGAAGCGAATCGGGCCTGGTGCCGAGCGTCCCCGACTCGTAGATCATCCACAGTCCCGGTGCGTGCGTGCGCACAGCGACATTGGCAGCGGTGCTCGGCAGTCCGATGCCGACGAAGCACGCCATGTCCGTGGTCAGGGAACGCGCGGCGGTGACCGTCATCATCTCGTCGGCGGTGTAGTCCAGGGTGGTCGTCATTGTCCTCAGCCCTCCCGCGCCGTATGCGTCGTGCCGTGCACCTCGGTCCGCAGCCACCGCTGGAACTCCTCGCGGTCCCGGCTGATGGTGTCCCAGTCCTGGTACGCCTGGTTGCTGCGGGCGTAGTAGCCGTGCGCGTAGGAGGGGCGCGAACCGCCGGGGGCCTCGGCCACCGCGGTGACCACCCGCGAGGGCAGCAGGACCTGCCCGGGAACCGGTTCGAGGTGGTCGACGACCTCCTCGACTGTCACGAGGGTGCGCCGGGATGCCAGGACGACCTCCTTCTGTACCCCGGTGATCCCCCAGAGCTGGACGTTTCCGGCGCGGTCCGCGCGTTGCGCGTGCACGATGGCCACATCGGGGTTGATCGCCGGGACCGCGGTCAGCTCCTCCCCGGTGAAAGGGCAGGTGACAGTGGCGATCTGGGATGTCTGCGCGATCAGGTCGGTGCCCGTGTACCCGCGGAGAATGGCGAAGGGGACACCGGAGGCGCCGGCGACGTAGCGGTTGGCCATGCCCGCGTGGCTGTGCTCCTCGATCTCCAGCGGCACGGGCCACCCGTTCTGGATGGCGTCGCGGAAGCGGTGCAGTGAGCCGACTCCGGGGTTCCCGCCCCAGGAGAAGATCAGCTTGCGGGCACAGCCAGCGCCGATCATCTGGTCGTAGACGACGTCGGGGGTCATCCGGACCAGGGTGAGATCGCCCAGCCCTTGGCGGATGATCTCGTGGCCGGCCGCCACCGGGATCAGGTGGGTGAACCCCTCGAGCGCGACCGTGTCGCCGTCATGGACGAACTCGCGGATTCCCTCGTCCAGCGGCACGATCATGGGCGCCCCTGTTCGTATGGCGAATTAATGTTCTTAAAGCGAACGCTCATGGCGAGAGGTTAACCCCGCCTCGGAGTGAGGTCAAGAACGGATGCCTCGATGTCCGGATGATCCGGACATCGAGGGGTGCGGTGCTCAGCCTGCCCGCACGTTGGGGCCGCGCGTGGCGATCTCCAGGTCGGCCTCGATGCGGGACGTCGTCGCCAGTAGGGGCGGCAGCAGGTCGCGCCGGATGTCCTCGACCGAGGTTCGGCTGACGTGCGCGGAGACGTTGGCGGCGGCGACCACCTTGCCCTCGCGGTCCCGGATCGGTGCAGCGACTGAGCGGAGCCCTTCCTCCAGCTCCTGGTCCACGATTGCCCAGCCCTGGTTGCGGACGCGCTCGATCTCGGCGCGCAGGCGCGCTGGCGTTGCCAGGGTGTAGGCGGTGAGCCGCCGCAGCTCGACCCGGTCGAGGTACTCGTCAAGCTCGGCGGCGAAGCGGCCGGCGAGCAGTACGCGCCCCATCGAAGTCGCGTAGGCGGGGAAGCGGGTTCCGACGTTGATCGCCACCCGCATGATCCGGGAGGTGGGCACGCGTGCGACGTAGACGACGTCGTCGCCGTCGAGCACGGAGACCGAGGACGACTCCCGGACCTGAGCGGCAAGCTCCTCCAGGTGCGGCTGCGCCACCTCGGGCAACCCGGCCGAGGACAGGTAGGCGTAGCCGAGCTCCAGGACGCGCGGGGTGAGGGCGAAGGCCCGGCCGTCGGTGCGCACGTAGCCCAGGTCGACCAGGGTGAGCAGGAAGCGGCGGGCCGCGGCGCGGGTCAGTCCAGTGGCGCGGGCGACCTCGCTCAGAGTCATCGTGGACGTCTGCGGTGTGAACGCGCGTACAACGGCGAGCCCGCGTTCGAGCGACTGCACGAAGTGCTCGCCGCGCACCTGGTCGTCGGTCCCGTTCAGGTCCGTGCTCATCGTCCACCTTCGGATCGGTGCGCCCTCCGGCGCATTCGGTCGCGTGCGAATCGTGCCTGTGGCGCTCTGTTGCGCACGCTGTGCTCGTCCTGGAGTGCCGCGTGGCCGGGATCCGGATCCGGGGTCACACAGCGATGTTCTTATACCGAACAACCCTACCCGCAGCCGTACGAACCCGTCGTGCCCCAGAGCGCGAACTCGGAGATGATCTCGCACTCAGGGTTTCGATTAAACCACGAAGCGTTGCCAATATTGGAGTGATTGCCGGTGAAGGGTTGACTAGGTGATCCGGTTCACATAAGTTCGCTTTTGGAACGAAAGTTCGTAGAACGCACAAATGTCTGGATAGGCGGCGCCGGCGGAGGAGCGGTCGGAGGTGACGCCGATCCCCTGGCCGATCACCGAACCGAGGAGTCCATCATGCACCGACACGTTCTCCTCGGCGGCGCCGCATGGGTGATTGAGCGGTTCGGAACACTGGTGCCGCGGGAAGGCTACCGATGGGTAGTCTTGGATATCGTCGATGACCAGCTCGAACTCACCATGGCCACCCACCGAACCCTACAAGGGGAGTGTCGCCGGGTCGCGGGCCCGCCCGACGGACAACCGGGACAAGGTCCGAAGGATCCCCGACAGGCACACCGGGCTTGCCGACAAGAGCCGCCTGCCGCCTGGCCGGTCGGGGTGAACCGCGAACCGGCTCCGACTACGGTCGGCCTGACGCACCAGGACGGACGTGTCGGGGAGATGCTGGACGCGATGTATCGGTAGCCACCCCACAGCCACCAGACGAGCCCGCCCGGTTGGCCGTGCTCCCGGCGGGCCCGCTGACAGCACACGGAGAGCGAGCAATTGTGAGCCTTTTCCAGACCGACTCGTGGTCCGCCGCAATATTCACCGGGGAATGGACACCCGCCGAGGGAGGCGACGCGCCTGTTGTCTCCCCAGCCACCGGAGCCGAGCTCGGCCGCGCCGGCTTCGCCAACGCCCGGGACGTCAGTGCCGCAGCCGAACGCGCCGCCGCGGTCCAGCGTGACTGGGCGAACACTTCATTCGAGGAACGGGCCGCCATCCTGCGCCGGGCCGGCACGCTGCTGGAGGAGAACGCCGAGGAGATCATGGGCTGGCTGCGCAGCGAGAGCGGCGCCGCGCAGGGCATGGCCGGATTCCAGGTGCACGTCGCCGCCGCGGAGTGCTTCGAGGCGGCAGCGCTGGCGTCGCAGCCCTATGGCGAGGTGCTGCGTACCGGAAAGCCGCGGCTGAGCTTCGCCCGCCAGGTGCCGGCGGGGGTTGTCGGCGTCATCGCCCCGTTCAACGTCCCGCTCATCCTCAGCATCCGGTCGGTGGCTCCCGCACTGGCCGTGGGGAACTCGGTGCTGCTCAAACCCGACCCGCGCACGGCGATCAGCGGTGGCGCCGTCCTCGCCGAGGTGTTCCGCCAGGCAGGGGTTCCCGACGGGGTGCTGCAGGTACTCCCCGGGGGCCTCGAAGCCGGCGAGCAGCTCGTCGCCGACCCCAACGTGCGGGTGATCTCCTTCACCGGCTCCACTGCCGCCGGCCGCAAGGTCGGCGAGGCCGCCGGCCGCCACCTCAAGCGTGCGCACCTGGAGCTCGGCGGCAACTCGCCACTGGTCGTGCTGGACGACGTCGACCTGGACGCCGCCGTGGCCACCGGGGCGTGGGGCTCCTTCCTGCACCAGGGCCAGATCTGCATGACGTCGGGGCGGCACCTGGTGCACGAGCGGGTCGCCGACGAGTACGTCGAGCGGCTCGCCGCGAAGGCCAATGCCCTGCCCGTGGGCAACCCGGACCAGAGCGAGGTCGCCCTGGGCCCGGTCATCGACGCCGGACAGCGCGACAAGATCCACTCCATGGTGGCCTCGACCGTGGACGCCGGGGCGACGCTGGCCGCGGGCGGCACCTACGAGCAGCTCTACTACCGCCCAACGGTGCTCGACAGGCTGTCCATGGACAGCCCCGCCTTCGCCGACGAGGTGTTCGGCCCGGTGGCACCGGTGATGCGGTTCTCCTCGCTGGACGACCTCGCCGACATCGCGAAGGCGAGCCCGTACGGGCTGTCGCTGGGCATCCTGACCTCCAACCCGATGCGCGGGATGCAGATCGCCGACCGCATCCCGAGCGGCATCGTGCACATCAACGACCAGACCGTCGACGACGAAGCCGTGGCGCCCTTTGGCGGGGTTGGCGACTCCGGAACCGGCTCACGGTTCGGAGGAACGCGCGCCAACCTCGAAGCGTTCACCGAGACCCAGTGGGTGACCATGCAGGCCGACGTCGCCAGCTACCCCTTCTGACCCCGCAATCCTTTTTCGTCCGTGAACCCTAGGAGAAGCTGGACCACCATGACCGAGCACACCAGCCACCGCCAGACACCCCCCTTCCGTGCCGACCACGTCGGAAGCCTGCTCCGGCCGCGGAACCTGCTCGAGGCACGGGCCGGGAACACCGAAGGCCGGGTCAGTGACGACGAGCTGCGTCAGATCGAGGACGACGCCATCCGGGATGCCGTGCGGATGCAGGAGGACATCGGCCTGCAGTCGGCCACCGACGGCGAGTTCCGCCGTTCCTCATGGCACATGGACTTCATCTACCAGCTCGCCGGGATCACCCGCACCCAGGACGAGATGAAGGTGACCTTCCACAACGAGGAAGGGGACCTGGAGTTCACGCCGGCCGCACACCGCGTCGACGGCAAGATCGGGCTGCAGCACACCATCTTCGGCGAGGCCTTCGAGTTCCTGCGTGACACGGTCAGTACGGCCACGCCGAAGCTCACGATCCCGTCACCGAGCATGGTGCACTACCGGGGCGGGCGAGCCTCGATCAACCCTGAGGTCTACCCCGACATCGACGAGTTCTGGACCGACCTGTCGCGCGCCTACGCCGAGGAGATCCGCCGGCTCGCCGACCTGGGCTGCACCTACCTGCAGCTCGACGACACCAGCCTCGCCTACCTGAACGACCCCAAGCAGCGCGAGATGCTCGACGAGCGTGGCGAGAACGGCGGCGGCCTGCACGTCCGCTACATCCGCCAGCTCAACGCGTCCCTGGCCGGCCGGCCCGAGGGAATGCGGATCACCACGCACATGTGCCGGGGCAACTTCCGCTCCTCGTGGGTCGCCGAAGGCGGCTACGACTTCGTCGCCGATGAGCTGTTCAACACGCTCAACGTCGACGGCTTCTTCCTGGAGTTCGACGACGCCCGCTCCGGCGGCTTCGCGCCGCTGCGCTTCGTCCCCGAGGGCAAGTACGTCGTCCTCGGCCTGGTCACCACGAAGAAGGGGGACCTGGAGAACAAGGACGACCTCAAGCGCCGCATCGACGAGGCAAGCAAGTACGTACCGCTGGAGCAGATCTGCCTGGCCCCGCAGTGCGGGTTCTCCAGCACCCTGGAGGGGAACAACCTCACCCGGGACGAGCAGATCGCCAAGCTGCGGCTGATCGTGGAGACCGCCAACGAGGTCTGGGGCTGATGAACCGGAGGCACCGCCGGGCCCACCGGCCCGGCGGTGCCTCCTCAGCCCGTGCCGCGCACTGCGGTCCCGCGGGCGGGCCGTTTCGGGACCGCCTGTCGCTTGGCGAAGCGGCGCCGGCGCACCGCCCTGCGCCCGCTGGTCCGCACCGAGATCCAGAACGTCAAGAACGGGCAGGCCACCCCCTCCCCGGCCACGACCTGACGAGCGGCGGGCACGAGATGGCACAACCGCACGGGACCGGGGCGCCGCCGCGCTCGGTCCGCGACGCGACCCTGGACGGGCTGCGCGAGTACGGCCTGACGACGATCTTCTCCAACCCGGGGTCGACCGAGGTCGGCTTCCTCACCGACCTGCCGGAGGACCTGCGCTTCGTGCTGGCCCTGCATGAGGGGTCGGTGGTGGGAATGGCGACGGGGTGGGCGATCGCGCGCGACCGGCCCGCCCTGGTGCTGCTGCACACGACGGCCGGGCTGGGCAACGCGGTCGGGGCGCTGGCCACCGCCCGGGTGAACCGCGCCCCCCTGGTCGTGCTCGTGGGCCAGCAAGACCGCCGGCACCTCGCGCTGGAGCCCTTCCTCGCCGGGAAGCTCCGCGACCTGGCCGGTGACTACCCCGTCCGGGTTGAGGAACCCGCCACCGCGCAGGACGTACCCGGCGCCATCGCCCGCTGCCGGCACGCCGCCGCGGACGCGCGGGGCCCGGCCCTGGTGATCGTGCCCATGGATGACTGGGCGGCGCCCGCGGAAAGCGACCGGGTCGTGGCCGCGGCCAGGCACGTCACCCGGGCCGACGGCGTCGAGGACGCGGGGGTCGCCAGCCTGGCCTCGCTGCTGAACGAGGCGGACGCGCCCGCGCTCGTCACCGGGGCCGGCACCGACAGCGAGGAGGGATGGGCTGGCCTGGTCGCGCTGGCCGAACGTATCGGCGCCCCGGTGTTCCAGGAGAGCTTCGGTGCCCGCGCGGGTTTCCCGCAGGACCACCCGCTGTTCGCCGGTTTCCTGCCCGCCGACCGGCCGGGGCTGCGTGCCACACTCGCCGGCCGCGACGCCGTGCTCGCCGTGGGCGCGCCGGTGTTCCGGCAGTACCCCTACACCGAGGGACCGCTGGTCGAGCCCGGTACCCGGGTAGGGCTCCTCACCGACGACCCTGCCGAGGCGTACCGCAGCCCCGTCGAGACGGCGGTCCTCGCCCCGATCCCAGCCGCACTACGCCTGCTGGCCAGGCACGCCGCGGCGCGCCAGTGGACCGCGGCGCCGCACAAGGACACAACCACCATCGAAGCCCCGGAGCGGCCGGCGCCGGGGCAGCCGATGCTCCCCGCCCACGTGCTCGCGGCCCTGGCCGAACGCGTCCCCGCCGACACGGTTTTTGTCGAGGAGACCCCGTCGAGCCGCCCCGAGATGCATCGCCGGGTGCCCGCCCGGCGCCCGCTCGGCTTCCTCTCCGCCGCCATGGGCGGACTCGGTTTCGCGCTTCCGGCGGCCACCGGGGTACGGATGGCGCGGCCGGACCGCCCGGTCATCGCGGTGGTGGGCGACGGTTCCTCTCTGTATCAGGTGCAAGCACTGTGGAGCGCGGCGCGTTACGGGGCGGGGGTGCTGTTCGTGGTGCTGTCCAATGGGCGCTACGCCGTCATGGACCGGCTCGCCGAGCGCCACGGGGGCAAGCCGGCGTGGCCGGGGTTCCCGGAGCTGGCCGTGTCCGGACTGGCCCGGGAGCTGAGCTGCCCCTCCCAGCGTGTCGAGGCGCTTGACGACCTCGTCGCGATCCTGGACTCGGTCGTCCCAACGCTGCGCGAGCGCGAGGAGCCCTTGGTGCTCGACGTCGCGGTCGCCGCCGAGGCGGACTTCAGCGGGATCTAGCGTGGAACCCCGGTCCTTCAGGGCCGGGAGGAAGCGCTTGTCTGGGCTGTTCTGGCCCGTGGGTTCCTAGGGGTCCGCGGCGCGGGATCTCGTTGGTGAATGGCCCGTTCCGGTACGAGGACCATGTGTGTGCAAGGGGAGACGGCCGTTGGGTCCTCGGCGGGTGGTGGGGTTTGGCTCCCCCGTGTGGTGACACAGATCAATGCTAATATCACCCCTCGTGAAGATTGTGACGCGGGTGAAGCTGATACCGGAGGCTGACCAGGCCGCCGCGCTGTCGGCGACCCTGCGCACGGTCAACGAGGCCGCGAACTGGGTATCCGGTGTGGCCTTCGCCCATGGTGTGCCGCGTGAGTACGAGTTGCGCAGGCACACCTATGCCGAGCTGAAAGCCCGTGGGTTGGGGGCGCAGGCGGCCCAGCACACGATCAAGAAGGTTCGTGATGCCTACACGACGTTGCAGGCGAACATCAGGGCCGGGAATCTCGGCACTCCCGGAAGCAAGCGGCGCCGGAAAGTCGGGTCCACGCCGATCGCCTTTCGGGTCGAGGCGGCCCAGCCCTATGACGATCGGTGTTTGTCCTGGCAGTACGACGCGCAGACCGTGTCGATCTGGACCGTCGCGGGCCGGGTGAAGAACGTGGGCTTCGCGTGCTCGGCGGACGCGCTGACGACGCTGCGGCAGTACCGCAAGGGCGAATCCGACCTCATCCAGCGCGATGGTGTGTTCTACCTGGTCGCCGTGTGCGAGGTTGGCGAGGCCGAGCCCTACGAGCCCGACGCCTTCATCGGCGTGGATCTGGGCATCGCCACCATCGCCACCACCTCAACCGGCTACCGGGCCGCCGGGCGGGGCCTGAACCGGCACCGTAAACGTCAACTCGCCCTGCGGGCCAAGCTCCAGGCCAAGGCCACCAAGTCCGCCAAGCGCCGGCTGAAGAACCGGCGGCGCAAGGAAGCGCGCCACGCCGCAAACGTCAACCACGTCATATCCAAACGCATCGTGACCGAGGCTGAACGCACCTCGGCCGGTATCGCCCTGGAAGAGTTGGGCGGTATCCGGCAGAGGGTACGGCTCCGCAGGCCCCAACGGGTCACGCTGCACTGTTGGGCCTTCGCCCAGCTCGGGCGGTTCCTTGCCTACAAGGCACGCCGCGCCGGCGTCCCGCTGGTGTTCGTCGATCCGGCCTATTCCAGCCAGGAATGCGCCCAGTGCCAGCACATCGCGAAGAACAACCGCCTCGATCAGGCCCGCTTTATCTGCCGGTCATGCGGGGTCGTTGCCCACGCAGACCGCAATGCTTCCCACGTCCTCGCCCACCGCGGCCAGAGCGTGTGGAACGCGGGGCGTGCGTCACGCGCCCCTGCCACCCCATAGGGGTGTCTGGACGGAGGAGCCCACCCAGCACCCAGCTGAGCGCTACCTCCAAACCCGGTCCTTCAGGGCCGGGTCAAGTTGACGAGCCCTTGGCGGTTCCCTGAAGTCGTGTGCCGGTGGCGTCCGGCGGTTCGTACAGCCTCTGCTGCAGGGCAGCGACCTCCTCCCGGAGCCGGATGAGCTCCCGTTGCTGCCGGTTGATTACGCCTCTCACGGACCAGACGGAGTACGAGGAGGCGAAGACCCACCCGGAGGCGAATCCGCTGATTACGCAGGCCACCGAGGTCAGCAGGACTGCCATGAACCACTCCCTTTCTTCCCGGGTCCCATGTGTCGGGAACCTCCCGGAATCAGGGGAGCACACGAGGGGAATGCTTGCCGATACGCGAGAGCGTCCGGCAAGCAAGCAAGCGCCACCGGCAAGCACGGTCGCGGCGCCCGGCGAAGGGACTGTGGATGACGCGGGCGGAGCGCGTTCCGGTCAGCGACGAGCACCGTGACCTCGGCCGTCTGCTCCGCGATGCCCGGGCCTCGGCGGGGGCGACCACGAGGGACGTCGCGTTGTACAGCTCGGGACATATCTCCAATGTGGAGAACGGGCACGTCATGCCCTCGACCGAGCTCGTCTACTACTACGTCAAGGAGTTCGGCTGCGACGGGCATGTGGCGCGCCAGGCGCTGGACCGGGCGCGGCGCGCCTCGGAGGAGCGCAGGCGCACCCAGCGCCTCGTGCAACGGAGCCAGGGGCAACGTTGGGGCGCCTTCCATGTGACACCGGACTCGCCCGCGTCAGAGATCCGCGAGGGATACAAGGTACGGGAGAGCGAAGCGTACTACCGGGTCGACGAGCGGGGTGTGATCACCGAGGTCGACGTCATACGGGTGATAAGGGCGGTCCAGCCCGGAGTGTCGCTCATCTCCGTCGCGCACAACTACCACTATGACGCAGAGGTCGGAGTGCTTTCCCTGGAGCCCGGCATCGGGTGTAGCCTGGCGGCGCTACGCGAGACCGGTTTCGGGTACCTGTACGCGGTGCTTCGGCTGGATCGTGAGCTCAACCCGGACGACGGCGATGCGTACTCGCTCAGCTACCGGGTCCACGTGAGTAGCTCGGTCCCTGCTCGGCCGCTGCTTCGGTACCAGGCTCGCGCTGGCAACGATCGTTACGCGCTGCGCGTGCTGTTCACGCCGCCGGTACTTCCACAAGAGGTGTGGTGGTTCAGTGAGCGCGACGTCTTCGCAACCGAGATGCCCGCGCCTGCACAATCGGAACGCATTTTCCCCGCCAATCCCAGCGGTTTCTATTTCCGGGATTTCACCCGGATCGACAATCTGCACACGGGGATCGCGTGGCGGTGGTAGGAGTCCAACCACAGATCGACTACGGTCTCACGGAAAAGGGTGCCAGGTGGACGACGAATAATCCGGTCCGGGGCGCCTTGAGGCGGCCCTTCCCGGTCAGACGGGATCCGGGCACTCACTGGTTGACGGCGTGCCCGGATCCCTTGCCGTGCGGGCGATCGTGTCCGCGGATCGCAGCGGTGCCGGGTGTATGTGTGGATCGTCGTAGTCTTCGTCCAACGTTCACCTCCTTGCGCTCGGCCGCGGTGCGGCTGCTTGCTGAGCCTACGGTCCGTGCGTGGCCTGGCGGGAGCACGGAAATGACGAGGGAGGGACGTGTTCCCGCGGAATCGCACCGGCTACATCGTCGTACGGGTTACCCGCTCGCGGCCAGCGAACCGGCGGGGACCACCCGGTGCCGCACAGTCGTATGTACCCCGACTCGGCCCGTCCAATTGCGATGACCGAGCGGCGAAGAAGCTAGTCTGTTCCCATGGACCGCCCCCACACTGTTCTGAGCTGCGCAATGTCTCTCGACGGGCACATCGACGATGCTGGGCCGGAGCGCCTGCGGCTCTCCAACGACGACGACTTCGACGAGATCGACGAGGAACGGGCGGCCAGCGACGCCATCCTCGTGGGAGCGGGAACGTTGCGCGCCGACAACCCGCGGCTGCTGGTGCGATCCGCGGAACGGCGGCGCCGCCGCGCTTCCGGTGGCGCGACCGAGCACCCGACCAAGGTGGTGTTGACGGCGAGCGGCAAGCTGGACCCCACCGCGCGGTTCTTCACCACGGGGGATGCCGCGAAGCTCGTCTACGCCGACAGTGGCGGGCACGCGCTCGCCGCGGGCGCCCTGCACGGGATCCCGGACGCCGCGGTGGTCGACGCGGGCAGCCCGCTCGATCCCGCGGTCGTCCTCACCGACCTGGCGGAGCGCGGCGTGCGCCGACTGCTGGTCGAAGGCGGGAGCCGGGTGCACACCCTCTTCCTCACCGCCGGGCTCGCCGACGAGCTGCGCATCGCGGTGGCACCGTTCCTGATCGGGGACGCGGCGGCGCCCCGCTTTGTCGACAACGGCGCGTTCCACAACGGGCCGAACCGGCCGATGCGGCTCGCCGAAGCTCGTTCCGTTGGTGACATGGCGGTCCTGCGCTACCTGCCGGCGGGCACGCCGTGAACGAACCGTTTCCCGGCCGGACCAGAGACCCCGTACCCGACGGTGCGACCGGCGCCGACATCGAGCGGCTGCGTTCCGCGATCGAGCTGTCGCGCCGCTGCCCGCCCTCGGAGACCGCGTTCTCGGTGGGGGCGCTCGTGTTGGACGCCGACGGGGAGGTCCTCGCCGACGGTTACTCGCGCCGGGACACGTGGCACGACCACGCCGAAGAGTCGGCGCTGCGTTCCGTGGACCCCGCCGACCCCCGGCTGCGGACCGCGACCCTGTACAGCTCCCTGGAACCGTGCACGGTGCGCGCGGCACGCCCGCGCTCGTGCAGTGAGCTGATCCTGGAAACCCCGATCCCGCGGATCGTGTTCGCCTGGCACGAGCCCGCCATCTTCGTCGACTGCGACGGAGCGGAGCAGCTGCGCGCGGCGGGCCGGACGGTGGTCGAGGTGCCCCGGCTGGCGCCGTTGGCCCGGGAGGTCAACGCGCACCTGCTGTGACAGGGCCCCGATGTCCCGGTGCCGCCGCCGGGGCGCGGCCGGTGTGTCCGGACGGTGCGGGTTCACCCCGGTTGCAGGGTCCGGCTGCCGGTCACCCGTTCGAGGTAGTCGCGCGTCTCCTCCTCGCTGGTGACCCAGTCGGCGTAGTCGGCCGGGTTGTCGAGCCCGTTGATGAAGCGGTCGGCGATCTCCTGGTGTGTGTTCGCGGCGATGAGTGCCTCCATGAGCGCCGGCGACGGGTTCATGAGCGCTTCGGTTACGTGGCCGGCCATGTGGCGGGCGTACTCCCAGAACTCGTCGAAGCACCGCAGCATGAACTCTTCGTCGAAGGGGCGGTCGCCCTGGTTGAGAATGTTCTTGAGGGCGATTTCGGCGCTCTTGGCGGCGTTGTCGGCGTCCTGGGACACTTGTGGCTGGCAGACGAGTACGGTGTCGCCCAGGCCCATGATTTTGCCCCCGGAGGGCAGGGTGGCTACGGGGTGGCGGACCACCGGTTGCGAGTAGTCGACCGCGACGGAGCGGGCGTCGGCCAGGTCGGCGTCGCGGAACCGCTCGTACAGTTCGGGGCTGCGGTCCTTGAGCATGCTCAGCATGAGATCCAGGTGCTCGCGGGGCCGGACCCGCCGCGGCCAGGACCCCAATGGCCCGGCAGTGGGTCCGCAGAAGTAGATCAGCTCGCATGTCCCGGTCACCGAGGTGGTGGGGACGGTGACCACGTAGCCGAGGTCGGGCAGCATGTGGATCTCGCCGCGGGTGGGCAACGGCTGCTCGGTGGGGGCGCGCACGTAGGCGAGCACGGAGACGTTCTCGGTCACTTCGGGCAGCGTGTAGGCGTGGTTCGGGGCGAACATCTCGGCGAGCCCGGAGTGGCCGGCGGCGACCACCACGAGGTCGAACATGCGTGCCATGGCGTCCAGGTCGGAGCTGGTGACGGGGTGGATGATGACCTTGCCGCCGCGCTCCTCGAACATCCGCTGCCAGGTGGACATCTTCAGCCGCTCGTCCACCGACTGCGCGGGACCGTGGAACTGTCCGGTCCAGTCGAACCCGGGGGCGCCCTCCCCGCCGGCGAAGGTGTACCGGCAGGTCTCGAATGGCCGGGGCTCCGTGTCACTCAGGGCCAATCCGTACTCGCGTTCGAACCGCAGCGCGTGGTGGTACTGGATCTGGATCGAGACGGCGCGCCCCTCGTGGACCTCGTTGGCCGTGCGGGCGGTCATGAGGGTCACGTCGTACTCGTGGTGCAGCAGGGTCAGCCCGAGCTGCAGCCCGGCCTGCCCACCGCCGACGATCAGAATCTTGCGCATCGGGTGGTCTCGTACCTCCGTGTGGCGGCCATCGAGTCGATTGGGCACCGGTACTTGGGCATCCGTGGTCGAATCCGTCGAAGGCTGACCGCGGTCGCGGAACTCGGCAACGAGCGCGCGCCCTCACCCCGGCTGCAGGGTCCGGCTGCCGGTCACCCGTTCGAGATAGTCGCGCGTCTTCTTCTCACTGGTCACCCACTCGTCGAAGTCGGAGGGGTCGTCGAAGCCGTTGACGAAGCGGTCGGC
The DNA here is from genome assembly GCF_014203805.1 of Lipingzhangella halophila. GTDB lineage: Bacteria > Actinomycetota > Actinomycetes > Streptosporangiales > Streptosporangiaceae > Lipingzhangella > Lipingzhangella halophila. The sequence continues at coordinate 1,346,918 of NZ_JACHJT010000001.1, forward strand.
GATCTCCTGGTGCGTGTTCGCGGCGACGTACGCCTCCATGAGCGCCGACTGCGGGCTCATCAACGCTTCGGTCACGTGGCCGGCCATGAACCGGGCGTACTCCCAGAAGCCGTCGAACGTGCGCAGCATGAAGTCCTCGTCGAAGGGACGGTCGCCCTGGTTGAGGATGTTCGTGAGGGCGATTTCGGCGCTCTTGGCGGCGTTGTCGGCGTCCTGGGCCATGTGTGGCTGGCAGAGAAGCACGGTGTCGCCCAGGCCCATGATCTTGCCGCCGGAGGGCAGGGTGGCTACGGGGTGGCGGACCACCGGTTGCGAGTAGTCGACCGCGACGGAGCGGGCATCGGCCAACTCGGCGTCGCGGAACCGCTCGTACTGCTCGGTGCTTCGCTCCTTGAGCATGCTCAGCATGAGATCCAGGTGCTCGCGCGGCCGGACCCGCCGCGGCCAGGCCCCAAGCGCGCCGCTCGTGGGGCCGCAGTAGTAGATCAGCTCGCATGGCCCGGTCACCGACGTTGCGGGGACAGTGACCAGGAACCCGAGATCGGGCAGCATGTGGATCTCGGCGCCGTTCGGGTTCGGGCTTTCGGTGGGGGTGCGCACGTAGGCGATGACGGCTGCGTTCTCGGTCACCTCGGGCAGTGTGTAGGCGTGGTTCGGGGCGAACATGTCGGCCAGCCCGGCGTGTCCGGCGGCGACCACCACGAGGTCGAACATGTGCGCCATGGCGTTCAGGTCGGAGCTGGTGACGGGGTGGATGATGACCTTGCCGCCGCGTTCCTCGAACATCCGCTGCCAGGTGGACATCTTCAGCCGCTCGTCCACACACTGCGCGGGACCGTTGTACCGTCCGGTCCAGTCGAACCCGGGGGCGCCCTCCCCGCCGGCGAAGTTGTACCGGCAGGTCTTGATTGGGCGGAACTCCGTGTCGCTCAGGTCCACTCCGTGCGCACGCTCGAATTGCCGCGTGCCGTTGAACTGGATCTGGATCGAGACGGCGCGTCCGTTGCGGACCTCGTCGGCCGTGCGGGCGGTCATGAGGGTCACGTCGTACTCGTGGTGCAGCAGGGTCAGCCCGAGCTGCAGCCCGGCCTGCCCACCGCCGACGATCAGAATCTTGCGCATCGGGTGGTCTCGTACCTCCGTGTGGCGGCCATCGAGTCGATTGGGCACCGGTACTTGGGCATCCGTGGTCGAATACGCCGAAGGCTGACCGTGGTCGCGGAACTCGGCAACGAGCGCGCGCAGCACGGGCGCCGCGCCCGTGCGCTCATCCCGGTTGCAGGGTCCGGCTGCCGGTCACCTTCTCCAGGTAGTCGCGGGCCTTCTCCTCACTGGTCGCCCACTCGTCGAAGTCGGAGGGGTCGTCGAACCCGTTGACGTAGCGGTCGGCGATCTCCTGGTGCGTGTTCGCGGCGACGAGAAGCTCCAGGAGCGCCGGGGCCGGGGCCATCAGCGCGTCGTTCACGTGGCCGGCCATGAACCGGGCGTACTCCCAGAAGCCGTCGAACGTGCGCAGCATGAAGTCCTCGTCGAAGGGGCGGTCGCCCTGTTCGAGGATGTTCTTGAGGGCGATTTCGGCGCTTTTGGTGGCGTTGTCGGCGTCCTGGGCCATGTGCGGATGGCAGACGAGCACGGTGTCGCCCAGGCCCATGATCTTGCCGCCGGAGGGCAGGGTGGCCACGGGGTGGCGGACCACCGGTTGCGAGTAGTCGACCGCGACGGAGCGCGCGTCGACAAGCTCGGCGTCGTGGAAGCGCTCGTACTGCTCGGTGCTTCGCTCCTTGAGCATGCTCAGCATGAGATCCAGGTGCTCGCGCGGCCGGATCCGCTGCGGCCAGGACCCCAGCGGACCCGACGTGGGCCCGCACAAGAGAAGAAGCTCGCACGGCCCGGTCACCGAGGTCGTGGGGATGGTGGCCAGGAAGCCGAGGTCGGGAAGCATGTGGACTTCGATACGGTGCGGCTGCTCAATGGAGGTGCGCGCGTAGGCGAAGACGGAGGCGTACGTGGTCTCCTGGTGGAGCGTGCGGGCGTGGTTCGCGGGGAACATCTCGGCCAGCCCGGAGTGTCCGGCGGCGACCACCACGAGGTCGAACATGTGCGCCATGGCGTCGAGGTCGGAGCTGGTGACGGGGTGGATGATGACCTTGCCGCCGCGTTCCTCGAACATCTCCTGCCAGGTGGACATCTTCAGCCGCTCGTCCACCGACTGCGCCGGACCGTTGAACCGTCCGGTCCAGTCGAACGCGGGTATGTCGTCCGCGCCGGCGAAGGCGTAACGGAAGGTCCCGACCGAGTCGGGCGCCACCTCGTCGAGGTGCAGCCCGTACTCGTGCTCGAACCGAAGCGCGTTGTGGAACTGGACCTGGAGCGAGACGGCGCGTCCGTTGCGGATCTCCTCCGAGGTGCGGGCGGTCATGAGCGTGACGTCGTACTCGTGGTGCAGCAGGGTCAGGCCGAGCTGCAGCCCGGCCTGACCACCGCCGACGATCAGAATCTTGCGCACTGGTTTCACATCCACAGTCATCGTGGGTCCGCAGGAGCGGCTGCGCGGAGCCGTGGGTCCCGCCGCCGGGGCCCGTGACGGTCTCAGGGAGCCAGCGCCGGAGCGCTCTCGTAGGTCATGGAGTAGCGGACCAACTGGGCCAGCACCCCGGCGGTCTCGGACCGGCTGCGGACATCGCAGGGGACGATCGGTACCTCGGGGCTGAGCGCCATTGCCTCGCGCACGCTCTCGACGGGGTGCATGCGCACCCCTTCGAACCGGTTGAGCACCACCATGAACGGGAGGTCGGTGTGCTTCTCGAAGTAGTCGATGACGTGGAACGAGTCGTCGAGCCGCCGCGTGTCGGCGAGTACGACCGCGCCGATGGCCCCGCGCAGCAGGTCCTCCCACATGAACCAGAACCGCGACTGCCCCGGCGTGCCGAAGACGTAAAGCCGCAGATCCTCGTCGATGCTGAGCCGGCCGAAGTCCATCGCGACCGTGGTCGAGGTCTTGTCGGGGGTCGCTGTCAGGTCGTCGTGCGCGACACTCGCCTGGGTCATGACCGCTTCGGTGTTCACCGGCGGGATCTCCGAGACCGCTCCGACCATTGTGGTCTTGCCGGTCCCGAACCCGCCCGCGATCACGATCTTCGCGGAGGTCGTGGTGGGAGCCAGACCCGGCGACTGCGAGAGTTCACTGAGCGATGGATTCGAGCCCATGGAGGATCCTCTCCAGGAGATGGCGGTTCGAGGGCTGGTCACGCCGGACCGTTGGATGGATCGCGACCCGCCCGTGATCAGCGAGGTCACTGATCAGGATCCGGGCGACGCCAATGGGCATCGAGAGTCTGGTCGCGATCTCGGTCACGGACATGGGCTCCCGGCACGCGATGTAGATTCCGCGCTGCTCGGGGGCGAGCTCCGCGTAACCGGTGGCGTTCATGCTGATCGCGGAGACCAGCGTTTCGAGCAACAATGGAGATGGCGACCTGGTCCGCCCGCCTGTGAGGCTGAACGAGCGAACCCGGTTGCTCCTCCCGGGCATGCCATTCAATTCGATCGTCTCTCCTCGTCATTGCCTGGCGCTGGTTCGGCGACCGCTGAGCGCGATCCGGGATGACGGCCGGTCGCACGTTCGGCCTGTCGGCGGCCGACCTGCCGCTGTACCGGGTCCGTTCATGAGGTGGTCGCTTCCCGGAGTTGGGACCGCAGTTGCGGGGTGAGGACGTGCGCGGCTTTGTCCGCCAGCATCGCCATCTGGTAAGCGATCACCTTCATGTCGCTCTGGTCTTTGGCGAGCACGGTGAAGCAGCTCCCGTCGCTCAGTGCGACGATGAACAGCCGGCCCTGCTCCATGCGGATCACAGTGCGCTCGCACTCTCCCTGGTCGAAGAGCCGGGACGCCTCTTGGGCGAGGCTGAACACGCCGCTGGCCACTGCGGCGAGCTTCTCGGCCAGGTCGAAGCCGAGTCCCTCGGACGCCGCGAGCCGCAGCCCGTCGCTGGAGACGACCAGTGCATGGCGCACACCAGGCACGTCGCGGACGAACTTGTCCACCAGCCAGGTGAACTGCTGCACGGAGGAGTCGGCGCTCATTGCTGATCCGCCTTTCCTGAGACTGCCGAGTGTCCTTCGGCCGTATCCGTGTCCTCATCGCCGGCCTCATTGTGTTGTCCGGCACCGTTGTCGTCACCGTCCTCCGCGGTGCCATCAGTGGCCACGGTCGGTTCCGGGTTCTCCTCGTAGGCCCGCCGGCCGCTGACGTAGCCGTCGAACTCGGCACGGACGCGCTCGGCATGACTCAAGGAGTCGCCCTTGGGTTCCTGGGCCGGTGCGGCGCCTCCGGGCGGCTGGCCGCGGATGGTGACGAACTCGTCGTCCGCGTCCTCGGCCTGGTCCGTTCTGTTCGCGGAAGCCGAAGGCACCCTCTGGGGTAATGAGCCGTTGTCCCCGCTCTGCTCCGAAGCGGGTTGGCGGCGCGGCAGTTCCGGAAGCTCATCGGGTTCACCCGAGGCGTCCGTCGGTGCGCTCTGGTCCGGAGCCGGCCGCGCCTGCGCGGCGCCGTCGACGACCCGCAGCCCCGGGGTGCCGCGTCCCGGCTCGCGACGGGGGAGTTCGGGGAGGGGTTCGTCGGCTCTGGCGGTGGTGCCACCGGCGCTGGCATCGCTCGCTGGGGGTGCCGGGGAGGCGGGGCTGTCGTGCGACTCCGGCATGGACTGTCCGCTCCCGCCCTGTTCGCTGGGGGTCTGGCTCTCCTGGACAAGTTCGGCCGGGAGGTAGACGAATCCCGACGTTCCGCTGAAGGGCCTGGTCTGGAGCTGCACCTCGATGCCATGGCGGTGCGCGAGCAGGCCAACGACGAAGAGTCCCATGTGCCGCAGCGTCTCGTCGGTGAGCATGGGGGACTCTTGCAGTTCGGCGTTGATGCGGGTGAGTTTGGCCGGCGGTATCCCGATCCCGTCGTCGGCGATCTCCACGATGAGTCCACCGTCGTCGCGGTACCGGCCGCGCACGATCACCTCGGAATCGTCTGAGGAGTTCGCCAGAGCGTTCTCCATCAGCTCGGCCAGCAGGTGGCTGAGGTCGTCGGCGGCCACGTCGCGGATGTGCAACTGCGGCAGTTCCTGGATGCGGACCCGGGTGTACTTGTCGATCTCCGACATCGCGGCCCGCGACACGTCGTGCAGCGGGATCGCGTTCTGGTGCGTGGAGCTGATCGGTTCTCCCGCCATGACCAGCAGGTTTTCGCAGTTGCGGCGCATCCGCGTACCGAGGTGGTCGACCTGGTAGAGGATCTCCAGGACGTCGGCGTCGTCCTCGCGCTCCTCCAGCCGCTGGATGAGCAGCAGTAGGGACTCGACCAGGGTCAGGTCCCGCATCGCCAGGTTCGCCAGTGCCTTGGGGAGCAGGTCGCGGTGCGCTGTGCGCAGGTGTGGCGCCGATGCAGAGGCGGCCGGCGGGTCACTGGCCGGTTCGGGTGCCGGGGGTGTGGCGACCGGCGCGTGGCTCTCGGGAGCGCCCTGAGTGGGGGCCGCCGGCGGTGCGGACTGGTAGGAGGGGGCGTAGCCGTACTGCGGGGGATAGCCGTACTGCGGGTGGGCCGGCCCGTGGTAGTCGGGAGCGGAGGCAGTGTGCGGCGGTGCGGCGGGGTAGCCGGGCCACTGCGCGGTCATCCTGGCGGTAGGCCACTGCTGCTCCGCCGGCCGCCGGCCGCGGAAAAGGCGCTTCCAGAACGACGGTCGTTGTTGAGGGCCGCTGGCGCCGGGAGCGGCACCGTCTCCGCTCTGCCCCGCCCCGGGCCCTGTTCGATGCTCTGGCCAGGCCGAGTACTCCAAGACCGGTCTCCTTCGATGAAGCCGAACAATCAGGGGGGCGTGACCGCGGCAATCGGGAATGTAGTTGCCCACATCGCCCGATGAGGCTGCTGGGTGACGATCATCATGACATCAACCAAGAGTGTTCGCAGTCACCAGCAACGATGATTCGCAGTCGGATGACCGAATAATCGGGATTGTTGCGTGGCATCGACCGATCCGTATCGTACTCGTGACACAGCGTTCGTCCTGCGCATCGCAGCAAATACCACACATCCCGCAGGCATCGCGACACCTGGGCGTTTCCGGGTTCGGCCATTGGAAATGCTGTTGGCCGGCCCTCGTCCGCGACGGTCAGTCGGGGGAGCCCGCGCTGGCGGGACGGAGCCAGACGATGGGGATTCCGCGCTCGCGGTCGGCGCCCACGCGCTCGTAGCCGGCGTCTGAGCCTTCGGTGTCGTGGCCAACGGCCTTCAGCAGGGACGCGGCGGTGCGCGGGTGCTGCCGCGCGTACGCGGCCAGGACGCGTCCGGACTCCGCCGGTGGCAGTGGGGCCGCCGTCCCCTCGTAGGAACGCCGACCAACCTGGAACCGCACCCGCGGATTGCGGGTGATGTTCTTGAACCACTGGGAGCGCGCGCCGTAGCCCGAGGCGACGAGTACGCCGCCCCACTCGTGCCGGCCGACGACCTCCAGCACGACCTGCCGGGCCTGCCCACTGTTGCGCCCGATATGTGTGAGCAGCACGAAGCGGGAGCCGAGCAGGCTGCCCAGGCCGATCCGATAGATCCAGATGGGTGCGCGGTAGATCGCGCGCTTGATGGGCGTGCGGGGCGGATGTGCGAACGTCACCCGGTTGGCCTCCTCGTTTCGTCGAGCGCGGCCGTGCTCGAACCTCGCTGGGAGTGCCCCGGTCGCGCAACGGGGCTCGTTGCCGATCGTCGCATCCCGGCGGTCGCGCGGGCGCTCTGGTCAGGTTTCCGGCATGGCCCGGGGACGCAGGTCGATCCGGCGCAGGAACTGGGCGTTGATGGCGACGATGATTGTGGAGAAGCTCATCAGCACTGCGCCCACGGCCATGGGAAGTACGAACCCGGCCCACGCCAGCACGCCCGCGGCGAGCGGGATCGCGGCCAGGTTGTAACCGGCGGCCCACCACAGGTTCTGTGTCATCTTGCGGTAGCTTGCCGCCGAGAGCCGCTTGACCGCGACCACTGCGCGGGGGTCATCGGAGGCCAGGACGATTCCGGCGGACTCGATCGCCACGTCGGTGCCCGCGCCGATCGCGATACCGACGTCGGCCCGGGCCAGAGCGGGGGCGTCGTTGATGCCGTCGCCCACCATGGCCACCGTGTGGCCGCGCGCCCGCAGGTCGGTGACCGCGGTGTCCTTGTCCTCGGGCAACACCTCGGCGAACACCTCGTCGATTCCCAGGTCCGCGGCGACCGCGTCGGCGACCTGCCGGGCGTCGCCGGTGATCATCGCGACCTTGACGCCCATGTGGTGCAGCGCGGCGACGGCGTCCCGGGACTCCTCGCGCACCTGGTCCTCCAGTGTCAGCGCGCCCGCGATCTCCTCGTCGCGCAGTACGTAGAGCACGGCGGCGCCGCGTTGCCGCCACTGGTCGATCGTCTCGGCGAGAGCGTCCGGTACCCGCAGGTCGTGTTCCCGCAGCAGCGCGGGTCCGCCGACGGCGACGGTGGAGTCACCAACACGCGCCTTGACCCCGCGCCCGGTCATCGAACGGTGGTCGTGGGCCGCGGGAGTCTCGCCGCCGTGCGCGCGGGCCGCGGCGACGATGGCGCGGGCGAGTGGGTGCTCGCTCTCGGACTCGACGGCGGCGGCCAGCGCCAGCAGCGCGTCCCGGTCGCCGTCGGTGGCGGCGACGCCGGTGACCGCGTGCTCGCCTTTTGTCAGCGTTCCCGTCTTGTCGAACAAGACGGCGTCGACGGAGCGGGTCCGCTCCAGCGCCAGCCGATCCTTGACCAGGATGCCGTTGCGGGCCGACTTGGCGGTCGAGATAGAGGTCACCAGTGGGATCGCCAGGCCGAGCGCGTGCGGGCAGGCGATGATCAGAACGGTCACCGAGCGGGTCAGCGCGGCGGCGGGCTGGCCGAGCAGCGCCCAGGCGGCCACGGTGAGGGCGGCCGCGGCCACGGCGACGTAGAAGAGCAGTGCGGCGGCCCGATCGGCCAGCACCTGGGAACGCGAGGTGGACTGCTGGGCCTCGGCCACCAGCCGCTGGATCCCGGCCAGGGCGGTGTCCTCGCCGATGGCCGAGACGCGTACCCGCACGGAGCTGTCGGTGGCGACGCTGGCCGCAATGACCCGGTCGCCCTCTCCGCGGGCCACGGGGGTGGACTCGCCCGTGACCATCGACTCGTCGACGTCCGCGCCTCCGTGCACGATTGTGCCGTCAGCGGGAATCCGGCTACCGGGACGCACCAGGACGGTGTCGCCGACCCGCAGGTCGCCGATCGTGACGGTCTCGGTGCCGCCGTCAGGGGTGACGCGTTCGGCCTCGTCCGGCAGCAGTTCGGCGAGCGCCTGCAACGCCCCCCGCGCCTGGCCGATTGCGCGCATCTCCATCCAGTGGCCGAGCAGCATTACCACGATCAGCAGAGCCAGTTCCCACCACACCTCGACGGTGAACAGGCCCAGACTGGCGGCCATGCTCGCAACGAAAGCCACGGCAATGGCCATGCCGATCAGCAGCATCATCCCGGGCTGGCGAGCGCGCGCCTCGGCGGCCCCGCCGGCCAGGAAAGGCCAGCCGCCGTAGAGGACGATGACCGTGCCGAGTACGGGGGCGACCCAGGAGATTCCGGGGAAGCGCAGCGTGTAGCCGAACCACTCCATGATCATGGGGCTGGTGGCCACGACCGGGATCGAGAGGGCCAGGGACAGCCAGAACCGGTCGCGGAACATCGCCGGACTGTGGTGGGAGTGCTCGTCGTGACCGCTGTTGGCGCCGTGTCCCGCGTGCCCGCCGTCGCCCGTGTGGTCGGACTCGGCCGTACTGTCGTGTGAAGCACCGGTTGCCTGGTCGCCGTGGGCTGAATGCGGCGCACCACTTTTCCGCCCGGGGGCGTGTGTGGCGCCCTGGCCGTCGCGGGCGTTCGGGGTGGTGTGCCGGTCCATCGCTCGTCCTCCTTGTTGGTGACGCACGACCACCATATACCCCTAAGGGGTATATGGTGAATAGGTGTCGACCATAGTTCGCACTGGGCCGACTACCAAGTTCGGTCCCGGTTCCAACGCGCCACGGGCCTCCGGGAAACGTGGCGCGCGCCCGAGGGCGGGCGGGCACGGATGTGCCCGCCCACTGGTCAGTCCCCGGAGCCGGTGTCCTCACCCGCCAGCCAGGACCGGATGGCCGGGCCGTCCTCGTCCAGCAGCGGGGGTGCCGCGAACTCGCGGTTCGTGGTCTCGCTGCCATCGGGCGCGAAGAACCGCAACGGCGGTCCCGGCAGCGAGGTCGTTCCCAAGGTCGGGTGTTCGACATCGACCAGCAGTCCCTGTGAGTGGGTCTGCGGCCACTCGTAGACCTCGTCGATACCCCGTACCCGTCCCGCGGGGATTCCGACCGCGGCCAGCTCGCGCAGCAGGTCCTCGAGGTTCCACGCGGCGAAGGCCGATTCGAGCGACTCGATGGTGCGCTCCCGGTTGGCGACCCGCTCGCTGTTGCTGGCCAGGCCGGGCTCGTCTGGATCGCGACCGGTGATCCCGCACAGCGCGCGCCATTGCGCCTGGCTGCCCACGGCGATCTGCACCGCGCCGTCGGCGCACCGGAACAGCCCGTAGGGCGCGATGGCCGGATGGTGGTTGCCTCCCGCCTGCCCGACCTTCCCGGCGACGGTGTAGGCCGTCCCCTGGAACGCGTGCGCTCCGACGATGCTGGCCAGCAGCGATGTGCGGACCACCTGCCCGCGGCCGGTCCGCTCGCGCTCCCGCAACGCGCTGGCCACACCGAACGCGCCGTAGATCCCGGCGAGGAGGTCCCCGATGGGCACGCCCACCCGCTGCGGGTCCTCCGGGCCCGACCCGGTGAGCGACATCAGACCCGCCTCGCCCTGGGCGATCTGGTCATAGCCGGCGCGCCCGCCCTCGGGGCCGTCGTGTCCGAACCCGGTGATCGAGAGCACCACGAGCCCGGAGTTGAGCGCGAACAGCCGATCGGGGTCGAAGCCCAGCCGGTCCAGAACACCGGCCCGGAAGTTCTCCACCAGGACGTCGGCCCGCTCGATCAGCGAGGCCAGGGTGTCGCGGCCGGAGTCGGACTTGAGATCGAGGGTGATCGACTCCTTGCCCCGGTTGCACGACTGGAAGTACGTGGACTCGGGCTCCCCGCCTCCCTCGGGGGTGACGAACGGAGGCCCCCACGTACGGGAGTCGTCGCCGGTACCCAGCGACTCCACCTTGATGACCCGGGCGCCTTGGTCCGCCAGCATCATCGCGGCGTGCGGGCCCGCCAGGGCCCGGCTGAGGTCGATGACGGTGATGCCGCTCAGTGTGGCGCTCAACGCCGCACCCTCCTTCGTGTTCCAACTTGTGTCCACGCGGGTTCCCGCACCGGAGCTCGGCGTGGCTGGTCAGTACGAGCCGACGAGCCCTCCGTCGCAGCGGATCTGCTCGCCGTTGACGTAGGAGGCGCCGTTGCCGCAGAGGAAGGTCACCAGGGCGGCGAACTCGTCGGGCCGGCCGTAGCGCCCGGCCGGGATGGTCGCCTCCGAACGCGCCCGGGCCTCGGCGGCCTCGATGCCCTGCCGTTGGGCCGCCGCGCTGTCGAGCTGGGCCACGCGCTCGGTGTCGATGCGACCGGGCAGCACCATGTTGACGGTGACACCGTCGGCGGCGACCACGGAGGTCAGCGACTTCAGGTAGGCCGCGATCCCGGCGCGGGCGATGTTGGACAGGGCGAGCCCGGGAATGGGCTGCTGCACACCACTGGACCCGACTCCGACGATGCGCCCCCAGTTCCGTTCCCGCATCCGGGGCAGGACCAGGTCCACCATGCGCCGCTGCTGGATGAGGAGCTGTTCCAGGGCCGCGCGCAGCTTCTCGTCGTCGAACTCGGTCGCGTTGCCGGGCGGCGGACCACCGCTGTTCAGGACCAGGATGTCGATGTCGCCGAACTCCGCCGTGGCCTGGTCGACGAGACGCTCGGCCGCTCCGGCCTCGGCCAGGTCGATCTCGACGCCTGCCGCCGAGGTCAGCGCGTCGGCCTCCGCGCGAGCGCGGTCGCCGCGCCGGCCGCTGAGTACAACGTTGGCGCCCTCGGCGTCGAGCGCCCGCGCGATCGCGAGCCCGATGCCTGAGGTGGATCCGGGGATGAGGGCGGTCTTGCCCTTCAGGCCAGTGTCCATGGGTCTCCTTGCTGGGCTGTGTTGCTCTACTGGGTGCCGAGGGCGTTCAGGTGGCCGGTCAGCAATGGGCGCAGGGCGGCCGGCATCGGCGGGCCGGGCGGGCGTACCGCGGGGTCCTGCAGCAGCCCGCGCCGGTGCAGGACCTCCTTGCGGATGGCCAGCCCGATCCCGGGTTGGGCCTCGAAGTTCACCAGCGGCAGCCACCGCTGGAAGGCCGCGCGGGCGGAGTCGCCGCCGTGGGTGTACCAGGCGTCCAGGGTCGCGCGCAGCCCTTCGGGGTGCGAGAAGCCGGTCATGACGCCCGCGGCACCGGCGGCCAGCTCGTCGAGCAGGCCGACGCCGCCGAGCCCACCGAAGACGGAAACCGGTGTCTCCGCGGTGAGCTGGGCGATCACGGCAGCGGTGGGCGGGGCCTCCGACTTGACCGCCGCCACGTACGGCATCTCCCGCAGCGCGCTCAGCAGTGCCGCCGGTGTGATCCGGACTCCCGAGGCAACGGGGTAGTCCTGGACCACGAGCGGTGTCTGGGACGCCTCGTGGACCGCGTCGAAATGCCGCCGCAGTGTGGCCGGGTCGGCGGAGTTGGCCTGCACCATGAACGCGGTGGGGGAGACCTCCGCCGCCAGGATCGAGCGCGCCTGCTCGATCGCCGGCGCCGTCGTCAGGGCCGAAAGCCCCACGACGATCGGGGTGTCGCCGGCCTCGGCGCGCACCGCCCGCGCAACGCTGCGCTGCTCAGCGCTGTCGAGCGCGGCGCCCTCACCGAAGACGCCGAGCGCGACCAGGCCCGCGGCACCCAGGTCGAGGTAGAGCCGCACCTGCGCGCGCAGCGAGTCGACGTCGACCTCGGCGCCGCCGTTGCGGAACGGTGTGGCGAGGACTCCCCAGAGGCCGTGCGGCAGGGGAGCTACGGATTCGCTCATCGAGTTGTGGTTCCCCGTTCTTGTCCAGTCGGTCTGTGCGCACCCATGATCCCTGCCGCTCCCAACGGGTGATCACGGTCCCCCCGCGCGCCGCTGCTCCGCGCCTGTTGTGTTGATCGTGAGCATCCCGTTCCTTCGCGGCGCCTTGAAGGAACGGGATGCTCACGATCGCCGATGAGCTCGATGCGCCCCGCCGCCTCCGTTGGGCGCCGTACCACGCACCCCATCACCGATTCAGGAGCGCTCCGCCTCCTGAGCGTTGTCCTGTTGCGCGCTTTCGGAGCTGTCCGCCTGCCGCCGGGCGATCCGGCGGCCGACCGCCCGTTTGACCGGCACCGCGATGAGGGGCATCAGCAGCAGCGCCGCGGCCACGCACAGCAGCACCAGGGACGGCTGCCGGGACACGAAGATCCCGAAGCTGCCGTCGGAGATGATCAGTGATTGGCGAAGCGTCTGCTCCGCTGACGGTCCCAGAACCAGCGCGATCACCAGTGCAGCGGGGGAGAGCCCGTACAGCCGCATGAAGAAGCCGATGAACCCGCAGGCGAACATGATGCCCACCTCGATGACGCTGCCGTTCACCGTGAAGGCGCCGAACGCGCACAGCACGATGATCAGCGGAGCGAGGGTGGGCAGCGAGATCCGGGTCACGGAGGCGAACAACGGGATGCAGAAGATGTTCACCGCGATCAGCATCACGTTGCCCAGGAACATGCTGCCGATGAGCCCCCACGCGAACTCCGGGTTCTGCTCCATCAGCAGCGGGCCCGGTTGCAGCCCCCACATGAGGAACCCGCCGAGCAGCACCGCCGTCGACGCCGAGCCGGGGATGCCCAGTGTGAGCAGCGGAACCATGGCCCCCGTGGCGGCCGCGTTGTTCGCCGCTTCCGGTCCGGCGAGGCCGGCCGGGGCGCCGGTGTTCCCGAACCGCTCCGGCTTGCGCGAGATGCCCTTCTCGACGCTGTAGGACATCAGGGAGGCGACGGTGGCACCGGCGCCCGGGATGATCCCCATCCCGAATCCGAGCGGTGCGCCGCGGGCGATGGCGGGCCCGCTCTCTCGCCACTCGGCCCGGGTCGGCCAGAAGGCCGACTTCGCGCGGACGTCGACCGGGGCGCTTCCCTTCTGGTGCACCCCGTTGTACAGCGTCCACAGGATCTCGCCGAGCCCGAACAGGCCGATGGCCACCGGGATGAACGGGATCCCGTTGATCAGCTCGGTGGAGCCGAACGTGTAGCGCTGCTCGCCACCGCCGACGTCGACCCCGACCGTGCCGATCACAAAACCGAGGATGACCGACAGCGCGCCGCGCACCCAGTTCTTGCCCACCAGAATGATCATCGTGAGCAGGCCGAGCATGACGAGCAGGAACAGTTCGGGCGGTCCGAAGCTCGACGTGACCGACGCGGCGGCCGGCGCGGTGAGGGCGAGCAGCACGGCCGCCACGGTGCCCGCCGCGAACGACGCGAGCGCGCCCAGGATCAGCGCCGGTGCGGCCCGGCCCCGGCACGCCATGGGATAGCCCTCGAGTGCCGTTGGCACACTCGCGGCGTCCCCCGGGGCGTTGATGAGCACCGAGGTGATCGTGCTGCCGTAGAACGCCCCGTAGTAGACCGCGGCGAGCATGACGATGGCGTTGACGGGATCCAGGCCGAACGTCAGCGGTAGCAGGATCGCGAGACCGGCAGACGGTCCCAGACCGGGGATGACGCCCACGACCATTCCGGCGAGTACGCCGACAAGCAGCAGCAGGACGGTTGTGGGTGAAAGCACACTGGCTATGCCGTGCAGCAAATTGCTGAAGAGGTCCATAATGGACTCCGAGGGGTACTGGTAATCGAAGGGTCGGTGGGGTGGTCCCCGTCACAGAAAGTCGGTTATCCCACCCGGGAGTCCGGCTTCCAGCCACAGTTCGAAAAGAGCATAGAGAAACAGTGGGAATGCCACGCTGAGGACCGCTCTGTGCGCCATTCGGTTCCGCTCGATGAGGAAGTACATCACGAGGAGGAACGCGATCGCGGTCACGGGAGCGCCGACGGGAATGAAGACGGTGACGAAGCCCGCCAGCGCCAGCCCGATCAGAGCGAGCAGGGCGGGATGCTTCTTCGCGCCCGGTTGGGCGTCCCCCTCGGCGGCGGCCGCCGCCGGCCGGAGGCTCATGAGTACCCCGGTCAGCGACAGCGCGATACCACAGAATCCGATAATTCGGGGGAAGAACCCCGGGCCGATTCGTCCCGCCTGTGTGGTCCACTCCATGTCGAACGCCAGAATTGTGTAGATTCCCATGATGATCCCGATCACGGCGTAGAAGGCGACAGGGCCGTAACTACGCCGTTCCGGGATTGCCTCGGGCGAGTCCGTTGGGTTGGGAACCTGCGGTGGCGAGTCGGCGACCTGCTGGGTGGCGGGAGTCGTCGATTGCGTCTCGCTCATCAGATAGCTCCGTGCTCCTCGAGGTTCTCCTCAAGTTCGGTGGCGTTTTCCTCAAGGTAGGAGTCGAAGTCGTCGCCCCAGCGCACGTCCTCGGCGAGGTAGTTCTCGTCGAGGTACTGCTGCCACTTCTCGGTCTCGACGACCTCCTTCATGGTCTCGATCCACCACTCGCGGGCGTAGTCGGGGGCGTCCGGCGGCAGGATGAGGCCGCGCGGCATCGAGACCATGTTCTCGTACTCGTAGTCCGTGGCGGTCGGGACGTCGGGCAGTGCCTTCAGTGGTTCCGGACCGGTGAAGAGCAGCGGGTTCACTTCCTCGGCCTCGACCTGGCCGAGAATGGAGCCGGGGTTGGAGACCGTGGCGTCCAGGCTGCCGGAGAGCAGGGCCGTCTGCATCTGGCCCTCCTCGTCGAACGGCACGTAGTCGATCTCGTAGCCGGCCTGCTCGGCGAGTTCCGCCTGGAGGATGAAGTCGATGTTGACCGTGCCGATTCCGCCGACGGTGACCGTGCCTTCCTCGTCGGCGAACTCGAGCCAGTCGTCCCAGCTCTCGATGTCACTGTCGCCGGGCGTGACGAACAGCGCGTCGTCCGTGGCGAACAGCCCGACCCCGGTGAAGTCCTCGTAGGTCCAGCCGGTGTCGGCCTCCAGAGGGGTGGTGAGGAACGAGCCCGAGGTGGTGGAGATCGTGTACGGGTCACCGGACTGGCTGAGCACGTGTCCCCAGCCGGTCGAGCCGCTGCCCCCCTCGCGGTTCTCGACCACGATGTCGCTCGGGTACAGCTCCTCGTCCTCGAGGATCTCCACCATGGTGCGGGACATGATGTCGTTGCCTCCGCCGGGGCCGAAGGCGATGGTCCAGTCCAGCTCCTTGCTGGGGTAGTCCTCGGCGTCCTCCTGGCTCTCCGAGCCGGCGCCGCAGGCGCTGGTGGCGAGGACCAGTGTGGTCGTCGCGATGACAGAAGCGACAGAGATCTTTCGCACTTTCCTTCTCCTCACTCCCGGTGCTAACCGGAAACGTGCGGAACCGCCGGATTCTGCTGGCCGGTGGCGGTAAGACGGTGCCACGTGGCTGTGGCGTGAGCGGCGAGACGCCCTTCGGCGTCGTGAAGGCGCGATTCCAGATGGACGATCGTGCGTCCCTGTTTCAGGATCCGCGCCTCGCTGTGGCTGTCACCTGTGACCGGCCGAAAGAACCGGGTGTTCATGTCAAGAGTGACAGCGGTCGAGAGGAAGCGATTGCAGAGGTGGCCCATAGCGATGTCCAGCACCATGGTGAGGATGCCCCCATGGACCGTGCCCTGCGGGTTGTGCAGCATGGGCGAGTACGGCAGCCGTACTGCGCAGGACTGCTCCTGCTCGTCGTAGGAGATGTCCAGATCGAGTAGCTTCGCGAGGAAGAAGGAGCCGAACTCGGGCCGTGCGGTCCGCGCGGCCTGGTCGACATGGTCGAGTAGTGCGGCCCGGTCCACGGGCGCCACCTCCGGGGGGTTCAGGCGAAGTCGGGGCTTCGCTTCTCCAGGAACGCGCGGACGCCTTCGGCGTAGTCGTCGGTGTCGAACGACGAGTTGCGCAGCTCGGTAGTGGCCTCGTCGTCCTCGGCCTGGCCGGCGTTGATACGCCGGACGATCTCCTTGGTCGCCCGCACGCTGTACTGCGCGCGCGAGGTAATGGCCTGGGCGAACTCGGCGGTGGCCGACTCCAGCTCCTCGGGCGCGTGCAGGCTGTCCGCCAGGCCGATGCGCAGCGCCCGTTCGGCGTCGACGTGCAGGCCGGAGTACAGGATCCATTTCGCCTGGGCGGGGCCCACCAGGTCCACCAGGCGCTTGGTGGATTCCAGGCTGTAGACCAGGCCGAGCTTGGCCGGGGTGATGCCGAACCGCCCGTTGTGGTCAGAGAACCGGAGGTCGCACGCGAGCGCCAGGCCGCACCCGCCGCCGATGCAGAAGCCGTGCACCATCGCGATACTGGGCTTGGTCATGCGCTCCAGCGCGTGCTCGGCCGCCGCGACGTGCTCGTTGTAGTTGCGCGCGCTTTCCGCGTTGCCGCGCACCTCCTCGAACTCGTGGATGTCGGCGCCGGCCGCGAACGCCTTGGTGCCGGCTCCGCGCACGACCAGGACCTTGACGTTGGGGTCGTTGTCGACCGACTGCACCAGTTTGGGGAGCTCCTGGTACATGCCCAGGCTGATGGCGTTGCGGCTGTCCGGCCGGTTGATGGTCAGGGTCGCGACGGCGCCCTCGCGGTCGATGAGCAGTTCGTCAGGCATTGCTCTCCCCTTGAGCCAGGTCGGGGTGCGCCTCGTAGGCGACACCGGAGGCGTACAGCGCGTCGATCTCCTCCGTGTCGAGCCCGGTCTCCCGCAGCACTGTGCGCGTGTGCTGGCCCAGCAGGGGGGCGGGGCCCTCGACGGCGAAATCGATGTTCTGGAACTTGGTCGGCGGGGCGATCGTCTGCATGGGACCGATAACCGGATGGTCGATCTCCGAGATCATCTCCCGCGCCTGCACGTGCGGGTCTTGGAGCGTCTCGTCATAGGTCAGGACGGGCCCGCCCGGCACGCCCGCCTCGTCCAGCAGCTTGATCCACTCGCTGGTCGCGTTGGTCGTGGTGATGGCCTCGATCTCCTCCTGCAGTTCGTCGATGTGGTCCATCCGGGCCTGCAGGGTGCTGAACCGCTCGTCCTCCAGCCATTCGGGCCGGCCCAGTACGTGTTGCACCAGGCGGGTCCACAGCCGGTCGTTGTTCGCCCCGATGGTGACGTAGCCATCGGACGTCGCGTAGGCCTGGTAAGGGGTGCTCCGGCGGTGCCGGGTCCCGGTCGCGGCGGGGACCTCGCCGCTACCGAAGTAGGCGCCCGATTCCCAGACGGTCCAGGCCAGCCCCGCTTCGAGCAGCGAGATGTCGATGTACTCGCCCTCCCCGCTGGTACGGCGGGCCATTTCGGCGGCGAGGATCGAGTAGATCGCGGTGGATCCGGCGGCGATGTCGTTGACCGCGATTCCGACCTTCGTCGGGCGGCCACCGGGGTGCCCGGTCATCCGCATGAACCCGCTCGCGCCCTGGGCCATGATGTCGAAGCCCGGCCGGTCGCGGTACGGCCCGGTCTGGCCGAACCCGCTGATCGAGCAGTAGAGGATGTCGGGCCGGACGCGGCGGACATCGTCGTAGGAGATCCCCAGCCGGTCCACGACGCCCGGCCGGAAGTTCTCGATCACCAGGTCGGCCTGTTCGGCCATGCGCAGGAAGGCGCGCAGGCCCTCCTCCTCCTTGAGGTTCAGTGCGACGCTGCGCTTGCTGCGGTTGGGCATCCCGAAGGGGTAGCTCTCACCGTTCACCTTCGGACCCAGGCGGCGGGAGTCGTCGCCTGACTCGGGTGGCTCCACCTTGATGACGTCGGCTCCCAGTTCGGCAAGCACCATCGTGCAGTAGGGGCCGGAAAGGAACCGCGTCAAGTCCAGGACCCGGAATCCCTTGAGTGGTTTCATGTGCACCGATCTTTCCCGTAATATGGGATAGCATCTTGTATAGCAGGAAGATATGTATTAACGTGCGGATACGTCAATGGGGTGGAGTGAGATTGACCAAGAATTCGGAACAACCGCCGAGGCAGAGCGGGCGCGAGGGCGGGTCGGGTGTCCAGTCGATCGACCGGGCGGTCCTGATCCTGCGGTGCTTCGGATCGCGCGCCCCGGAGCTCGGTATCAGCGACATCGCGCGCGCCACGGACCTGTCGACCAGTACCGCGCACCGACTGCTGGCGTCCCTGCAGCACAACGGTCTGGTACGGCAGACGGCCGAACGGCGCTACGTGCTGGGACCGCTCCTCGTGCAACTGGCCGGGAGCGGGGCGCTTCCCGCGTCCCTGCGCGACGCCGCGGTCGAGACCATGCGCGCGCTCCGGGACCGTACGGACGAGACCGTGGGCCTACACGAGCTGCTGTCCACGAACCAGCGCGCCGTCATCGACCAGGCCGAGAGCCACCACGCCCTGCGCCGCACCTACACCGAGCTGGGCCTGCCGATCCCACTGCCCCACGGGGCGCCGGGCAAGGCGATCCTGGCGTTCGTGCCGCGGGCCGTGAGTGACGAGGTACTGGCGAAACCAATAGAGCCGGCGACGCCGTCGACAATCACCGATCCGCAGGAGCTGCGCGTCCAGCTCGAACGCGTGCGCGCCGACGGATTCGCGATGTCGTTCTGCGAGCGCACGCCCGGTATCCACACGGTCGCCGCTCCGGTATTCGGCGGCGGTTCCCGGGTCGTGGGATGCATGAGCATCAGTGGGCCCGAGGTGCGCATGCCCCGATCCCGCCTTGAGGCGCTGTCCATCGACGTCAAGCGCGCCTCGTGGCAGGTATCGGAGGTCCTTGGCGCCACACGGGAAGGGGTGCAACGCTGCGTCGAGCACGCGGCCCCGTCGCCACTCGGCGGGTGAGCGCGATACCGGTCCCCACGCGTGTCAAGAGGTGCGGTTACGTGTCCCGGTTGAGGTCCGCGCCCCGCGGCGGGTAGGGGTCCCAGGAGCGCAGGTCCGCGGCCGAGGCCAGGCGAGCGATGTCGCCCGGCGAGACCACCGCGACCACCCGGCCGGCTTCGTCGAGCACGACCGCCCGGCCGTCGCCGCACCCGTGCATCCGCGGGAGCAGCTCGGTGACGGCCTCGTCGGCGTGCGCGGTGGGCACCTCCTCCGGGGCGCAGGCGATCTGTTCCAGCAGGGTGTCCGCGCGCCGCTCCGTGGAGACGGCTCGGATCCGGTTCAGCGTCACCAGGCCGGTCAGCCGGCCGTGCTCGTCGACCAGCGGGTAGGTGGAGAACGGCCGGTGGAGCACCACGTGGTCGATGAACTCCGCGACCGTGGCCCGCGGCGGCGCGGTTACCAGCGCGGTCGACATCACCTGGCGCACCGGTACCCCGTGGAGCCGGGTTGTCAGCCGCGCCTGGCTTCCCTCGGCGGCGGCCGCGTGCACCATGAAGAGGCCGATGAGCGCCAGCCAGAGCCCGCCGATACCGGAGAGGAAGAGTACCTGGGCCACCCCGAGCCCGATCAGTACCAACCCGAGGCCGCGTCCGGCCCGGGCAGCGATGGTGGCCGCCCGGTTCCGGTCGCCGGTGCGCCACCACAGCGCCGCGCGCAGCACCCGGCCGCCGTCCAGCGGCGCGGCGGGCAGCAGGTTGAAGACGGCGAGCAGAACGTTCGCCCACGCCACGAACCCGAACGTGGCGGCGACCGGTACGCCCGCCGGGCCGGTGAACCCGAAAAAGACGGCGAGCAGGCCGAAGAGGACACCGAGCGCGAGGCTGGCGAGCGGGCCAACGCCGGAGATCTGCAGCTCGTCGCGGGGCGACGACGGCTCGTCGCGCATCTGGGCGACCCCGCCGAGCAGCCAGAGTGTGATCCCGTCGATCCGGACTCCCTTGGCCCGCGCGACCACGGCGTGCGCGAGCTCGTGCAGCACGATCGACAGCACCAGCAGCAGCCCGGCGGCCAGGCCGACCAGCAGGTAGCTGGCGGTCGACCACTCGGGGAACCGCGAGGGCAGCACCCCGAACGCCAGGCCCGACCCGATGAGCAGGATAATCACCAGGACGCCGATGTTCGCGCCCACCGGGATACCGAACCAGCGTCCCAGCCCCAGCGTGGCTCGCATCTCCATCCCAGCCCTTCGTGGAGTCGGGTTCGCGCGGCCCTGGTTGGGCCCCTACCCCCGTGCGCGCGGGCTCATGTAGCGGTTTCACGCGCGCGGGGTGCGGCTGGCGCGCGGGGGCGCTGTCGGCTGGCGGACCACGCGCCGGGTCCCGTGCCGGACGTGCCCGGTGTCGGCCCCCCGGGGGTGTCGATGGCCTGGTCGGCCAGCTTGGCGGCGCCGGCTCCCATGTCGAACACCGGCTGGGCCACGGTGGGGCGGTGTTCCGGGGAGCCCCGGCCGCGCCGCCGGTCACCGGCTCAGATCCGTCCCGCCCGGCGCTCCGCTATGAGTAGCCACACCAGGTAACCGCCGCCCAGCAGCCCGGTGACCACGCCGACCGGCAGCTCGCGCCCGGGGAAGGCGCGCTGCGCGAGCCAGTCGGCGGTCACCAGCAGCGCCGCCCCCATGCACAGCGTTGCCACCAGGTTCGGGCCCGGTGCCCGGGTCAACCGGCGTGCCAGGTGCGGTGCCGTGAGCGCGACGAACAGTACCGGCCCCGCGGCGGCCGCCGCGAACGAGGCGAGCAGCACCGCCGAGGTGAGCAGCGCCAGCCGCACCCGCTCGACGCGTACCCCGAGCGAGAGCGCGGCGTCGTCGCCCATCTCCATCATGCGCAGCGCGCGCTCGCAGCCGAGCACCACCGGAACCAGCACGACCATCGCCACGAGCAGTGGCACCGCGTCGTCCCAGCCGCGGCCGGCCAGGCTGCCGGTCAGCCACAGCACGGCCCGTGCCGCGTCCACGATCTCGGCCCGTGTCAGCAGGTAACCGTTGACGCCGGTGAGGATCGCCGCGACGCCGATCCCCAGCAGGACGAGCCGGTAGCCGTGCAGCCCGCGGGGCCACAGCAGCGCGTACATCAGCACCCCGGTCAGCACGCCACCGACCACCGCGCCGACGGACAACGCGGCCGTTCCGGCCCCGATGACCACGATCACCGTCATTGCCCCGGTGGTCGCCCCCTGCGTGAATCCGAGGATGTCCGGGCTGCCCAAGGGGTTGCGTGTCAGGGTCTGGAACACCGCCCCCGAGAGGGCCAACGCGCTCCCCACCAGCAGGGCAGTGGCGACTCTGGGCAGCCGGACGTCGTGCACGATGACCAGGTCGGCCGCGGAGCCGGCCCCGCCGAGGGCGCGCACGACCTCGGACGGGCTCATCGGGTAGGCGCCGGCGCCGATGGCGAGCACCCCCAGGGCCACGGCGACCAGCGAGCACCCCGCCACGACGGCCAGTGCCCGCGGCCGGAAACGCGCGGACCACTCCCCGACACGCACGACGTTGATGTTCGGTTGGCTCACGCCCGTGCCACCCTTCGCCGCCGCACCAGGTACACAAAGAACGGTCCCACCAGGATCGCGGTCATGACCCCGACCTGGATCTCGCCC
Organism: Lipingzhangella halophila; assembly: GCF_014203805.1. Classification (GTDB taxonomy): domain Bacteria; phylum Actinomycetota; class Actinomycetes; order Streptosporangiales; family Streptosporangiaceae; genus Lipingzhangella; species Lipingzhangella halophila. The sequence goes on from NZ_JACHJT010000001.1 coordinate 1,368,515, forward strand.
GGCCGGGCGAGCAGCCGGCCCAGGATGTCCGCGCCGAGGAACAACACCGGTGCCAGTACCGCGCAGTAGGGGAGTGCCCAGCGCAGGTCCGGCCCTGTCACGGCGCGCACCAGGTGCGGCACCGCCAGGCCGACGAAAACGATCGGCCCGCACGCCGCCGTGGCCGCTCCGCACAGCAGGGCCACCGCCAGCATGCCGAGAGCGCGGGCCCAGGCGGGGTTCACCCCGATCGCCCGCGCCGCGTCGTCTCCGAGCCCGAGCGCGTTCAGCGGCCGGCCGAGCGCGAGCGCCAGCAGCGTTCCGATGGCCACGAACGGCGCCAACTGGGCGACGGTGCCCATCTCAGAGCTGGCCAGCGAGCCGACGGTCCAGAACCGCATCCGGTCCAACGACGCGGTGTCGAGCAACTGCACCGCGTTCAGGTAGGAGTAGAGGGCGGCGTTGAGCGCCGTTCCCGCGAGTGCCAGCCGTGCGGGTGTGGCGCCGCGCCCTCCGCCGACGATGTAGACGAGTACCGAGAGCACAGCCGCGCCGGCGAAGGCGAACCACACGTAGCCGGGGAACGTGGAGACACCCAGGAAGGCGATCGCGGAGACCACGGCCGCGGACGCGCCGGCGTTGATGCCCAGGATTCCCGGGTCGCCCAGGGGGTTGCGGGTCAGCGCCTGCATCACCCCGCCGGCGAGCCCGAGCGCCGCGCCGGCCACCGCCCCGAGGAGGGTGCGGGGCAGCCGCATCTCGTGCACCACCGAGTAGTCGGCCGATCCGCTGTCGACGAGTCCGTTCCACACCTCGATCAGCGTCAGTTGCCTGGCGCCGATGGCGATGCTGGCGGCGAGCACCAGCACCAGGACCAGCAGCGCGCACAGCAACCCGATGGTGCGTGTGGCGTTCCGTCCGTACGAGGGGCGTACTGGGGGCGGCTGCGCTGCCGGTGCGTCCACTTCGGCCCGCGGAAGGTCGCTCACAGACAAGGGGGCTCCGGTTCGGGCGGGGCGGTTGCCAAGGGCGATTTTGGTTAGTTTAACCTAACACAGGTTAGGCTAAGCTACCCATCGGCCAGTGGTTGCTGCCCCCCGAGACGAAAGGAAGCGGTGCCATGTCGCGCGCTCGTTCCTATGCACTCTCCCGCCGCGGATTGTTCACCGCCTGCGGCACACTCGGTCTCGCCGGCCTGGTTTCTGCGTGCGGCGACTCCTCCGACGAGGGCGGCGCGAACGCCGGGTCCTGGACGTTCGAGGACGACCGCGGTGAGACCGTGAAGACGGACGGTGCGCCCAGCAACATCGTCGCTTTCGTTGGAACCGCCGCTGCGCTGTACGACTACGGAATCGAGTGCGTCGGGGTGTTCGGCCCCACCACCACCGAGGGCGGCGAGCCCGACGTACAGGCCGGGGAGATCGACGTCGACTCGGTGGAGGTCCTCGGCAACGCCTGGGGGGAGTTCAGCGTTGAGGACTACGCGGCCCTCGAACCCGACGTGCTGATCTCCGCCATGTTCGAGGAGGACACCCTCTGGTACGTGCCCGAGGAGAGCGCGGAGGAGATCCTGGCGATCGCCCCCAGCATCGGGCTGAACGTCGCGAACGTCTCGCTGCCCGAACCGCTGGAACGCCACGCCGAGCTCGCCGAGGCACTGGGCGCCGACCTCGACTCCGAGCAGGCGACCAAGGCCAAGGAACGCTTCGACGCTGCCGCGGAAACGCTCCAGGAGGCCGCCGAGTCCAGTGACATCAAGGTCCTGGCGTGCTCGGGCGACCCCGACCTGTTCTACGCCTCCAACCCGGAGATGTCGGCCGACCTGCGCTACTTCCAGGAGCTCGGGGTCGACTTCGTGGTCCCCGAGAAGCTCGACGACGGCGGCTTCTTCGAGAGCCTGAGCTGGGAGAACGCAGACAAGTACGACGCCGACATCCTGTTCGTCGACAACCGGTCCTCGGCCCTGCAGCCCGAGGACATGGCGTCCAAGCCGACCTGGGACGAGCTGCCCGCCGTCGGGGCCGACCAGGTGGTCCCCTGGGTGAGTGAGCCCCGCTACTCCTACGCGGGCTGCGCTCCGCTGCTGGAGGACCTCGCCGAGGCGATCAACAAAGCGAAGAAGGTCCGCTGACCCCGCTGTGCACGACACGGCCGCCTCCGGGCCGGGCGCGCACGGGCCCACCCGCCCCGGCCGACGGCCCGGATCCGAACAACCCCCCGAGTCAGGAGCTCACGATGGCCAGCACCGCAACCGAAACCCCCACCGCCACGCCGTACCGATTCGCGGAGCTGCACGTGGTGCGGGCCGAACGGCTCGGCCCCACAATGCTGCGGGTCACCTTCGGCGGGCAGCAGCTCGCGGAGCTCACCTCCGGCGGGCGCGACCAGCGGCTGAAGCTGTTCCTGCCGCACCCCCACCAGGACACCCCGATCGTGCCCACCGAGGCGGGGGAGCAGTGGTTCACCCAGTGGCGGGCTATGGACCCCGACGTTCGCGGCATCATGCGCACCTACACGGTGCGCGAGCAGCGCCGCGACCCCGACGAGATGGACGTCGACTTCGCCCTGCACGGCGACCAGGGCCCGGCCTCCCGCTGGGCGGCCAACGCTCGCCCCGGCGACCGCGTCACCATCCTCGGCCCGGCGGTCGCGGACAACGCGGGCGTTGACTTCCGGCCCCCCGAGGACACCGAGTGGACCCTGATCCTCGCCGACGAGACCGCGCTGCCCGCCGTCGCCGGGATCCTGGAGTGGCTGCCCGCCACCACCCGGGCCCGGGTCTGGATCGAGGTTCCGCACCCCGAGGACCAGCAGGACATCGCCACCCCGGCCGACGCCGATGTGACCTGGCTCTTCCGGGGGGACGCCAGCCACTTCGGGGGCGGGCGCCTGCTGGACGCGGTGCGCGCGGCCGAACTGCCCACCGGCGCCCCCTACGCCTGGATCGCGGGTGAGGCCGGAACCGTGCGCGCACTGCGGCGGCATTTGGTGAACGAGCGCGGGTTCGATCGCCGCGCCGTGACCTTCACCGGCTACTGGCGCGAGGGCGCCACCGAGGAGCAGCTTGTCGCCGAGGCCGTCGCGGGTGCGGACCCGCACCGCGCGGAATAACCGTTCGCGGGCAGGGGCGGGCCGGAGCGGGGTGCGGCACGAGGGGTTGCGGCAATGGGGCACCCCGTGCGCGAAGCGAGAGGAGCGCCAGCTTGCCGCCGAGCGCACGGTGCACCTTTGCTCGGCGGCGAGCTGGCTCGCTCGCCGCGCTCACTTCGCCCCATTGCCGCAGCTTCCGGGGGCGCCCCTTCTGGGGGCGCCCCTTTCCGTGGGCGCGGCACCCTACTCCCAGGTGGTGCCGGTGATCCGCTCGTAGAGCTGGATGTAGCGGGCCCGGGTCGCCTCGACCACGTCGTCCGGGATCGGCGGGCCGGGGGGCGTGCGGTCCCAGTCGGTCACGGTGCTGGACCAGTCGCGTACGACCTGCTTGTCGAGAGCGTGCTGCGGCCGGCCCGGTTGCCATTCGTCGGCGAGCCAGAACCGCGAGGAGTCCGATGTCAGCACCTCGTCGGCGAGGACGAGCGTCCCCTCGGGAGCGCGTCCGAACTCCAGCTTCGTGTCGGCAACGATGATCCCGCGCTCGGCGGCAAGAGCGGCACCGCGCTCGTAGACCTCCAGCGTGACGCGCCGGAGCCGTTCGGCGGTCGCACCCCCGATCTCGCCCACGAGGTCGTCGAAGGTCATGAACTCATCGTGGCCCTCGGTGGCCTTGGTGGTCGGGGTGAAGATCGGCTTTGGCAGCTTGGAGCCCTCCAGGAGTCCTGGAGGCAACGGCACGCCGGCGACGGCGCCGTGCTTCTCGTACTCCTTGAGCCCGAGCCCGGTCAGGTACCCGCGCGCGATGAACTCCACCGGGAGCATCTCCAGGCGCCGGCAGCGAATCGCGCGTCCGATCCACTCGGGCGGCACGTCAGTGGCGGAGACGACGTGGTTGGGCACCACGTCGGCGAGTCGCTCGAACCACCAGAGCGACAGTTGGGTGAGGATCTTCCCCTTGTCCGGGACTGGCGTGGGGAGCACGACGTCGTAGACGCTGACCCGGTCCGAGGCGACGAGGATCAGGTCGTCCCCGTCGCTGTAGACGTCGCGGACCTTTCCGGAGTGAATGAGTTCCACGGTGACCCTGCCCCTTTGCTTGTGATCGTGCAGTCCTCGGACTGCCAGTGAACCGCTATCGGAACGTACGCGCTATATTCGGTACGCCCCCAACGGAGTGCGGGATTTCCTCTGGAGCGCTACGGGTGGCCCGCTGGCCCGCGGCGAGGAAGAAAGGCCGGGTAGCGCGCGGCGCGAACCGGCGCGGTGCGGGCCGTCCCGATCGGCGCCGCGGGAACACGGCCCCGTCCCGGCGGCTGCGGAGCCGGGACGCGGCGGCACACCACCGGCGGGTGTATCGCGGCGGAGCCTCATCGGGCGGTCGCGACCCTAGCACCCGGCGCCGGCCGCGCCGCGAGAGCCCCTGCCGATCGGCGGGTGGCCGTTGCGCACCGGCCCCGGAGCCCGGCGGGTGCCCGCGCGGCACGCCGAGCCGATGGGCCGAGGAAGGCTGCCACCCTTGGGAGATGGCGTCTCCCCGTGCCCGCCAGTGGCCGGCACCGCTCCCGGCACCGCGCGAACCTGCGCGCCTTCTCCTCCGTCGTACCAGTACGGAGCGACGGCAGCACGGGAGCGGCGGTGGCAATCCGCGGATGCGGCAGGGCCGGAGGAGAGCGGTACGGTCCACTTCCGGATCGCGGGAAGCGTACAACCGGGAGCACCTGGCGAGAATGATCGGGGGGACACTGGGGTGCCGTCGAGGATGAGGTGCTATGGGCAAGGAGCAGTGGCCGGCGGGCGAGTCACGGACGCCGGAGCAGCGGCGCAGCGAGACGCGTGCGCACACGGGCGGCCGGTTTCGCACCTTGGAGGAAGGGACGCGCGCGGAGCTGGAGCGGAAGCGTGCCCATGACGTTGGGAGCCCGCACCGCGGCCCGCCGCCCGACAGGGGCGGCCACCGTGGCCACCGGAGGTCCCGCGCCGACGCCGGAAGTACGCGGGGGGCGGGGTGCGGGTGCATGCCCTTGTGGGGCTTCGTCATTAGCCTGCTGCTGGTCACCCTCGTAGGAACGACCGTACCGATGAGCACGCTGATCGGCTCAGACACGTTTTGCGGGGACTTGTCGGCTCTGGAGTGCGTGACGAATTCCGTCACTCTCCTGGAGAGGTCGTTCGAGCAGTTCGAGGACCCCGAAGCCCTGTTGGATCAGGAACCCGGGAACCCCCACGAACCCGAGAACCCCTTCGAAGAGATCGAGAGCTACTAGGCGGTATGTGGGGAGGGTTCACCCGGAGTCCGGCCCCGCGGGCAGCCCGCGGGGCCGGACGACCGTGGTGCGCTACCGGATCAGCTTGGGGTCGAGGAAGTCCCGGAGCGCGTCGCCGAAGAGGTTGAACGACAGGACGGCCAGGCTGATCGCCACACCGGGGAAGATCACGATCCACGGTGCCAACTCGAAGTACATCATTCCCTGGCTGAGCATCAGCCCCCAGGAGGGCTCCGGCGGCGGGGTGCCGATCCCAAGGAAGCTCAGCGCGGCCTCGGCGATGATGATGTTGCCGAAGCCCAGGCTCGCCACGACCGTGAGCGCCGGAACCATGTTCGGCAGCCCGTGGCGGAGCATCACCCGGGCGCGGCTCGCCCCGAGAACGACCGCGGCCTCGATGTAGTCCTCACTCTTGACCCGCTGCATCTCGCCCCGCGCGACGCGGGCGAACCGCGGCGTGGTCACGATGACCAGCGCGATAATGACGTTGGAGATGCTCGGTCCCAGCAGCGACGCCACGAACAGGGCCAGCACGATCGGCGGGATGCTCAGGATGGCATCGATGAGCGCCTGCAGCGCCCCGTCGACCGCGCCGCCGATGTAGCCGGCGACCAGGCCGATGAGGACCCCCAGGAAGAGCGACACCGCCACGGTCACGGTGCCCACGTACAGCGAGATCCGCGCACCGTGGATGATGCGGCTCAGCAGGTCGCGGCCGAGGTCGTCGGTCCCCAGCCAGTTCCCTACACCGGGAGCGGCGAGGAAGGCGTGCCGGTTCTGCTCGGTCGGCTCGAACGGCGCCACCACTGCGGCGAACGCCGCCAGCAGGATCAGCAGCACGATGAACAGACCCGCGGTGGTGCCGAGCTTCTGGGTGCGGGCGAACCGCAGTGTGGCCTGGCCGCGTGTTTCGATGGGAATCTCGCCGGCGTTCGGCGGGGACGGCTCGGCCAGGGTGGACCCCGCCCGCGCGGCACTGTCGGTCTCGTTGGACGACCACTCGGTCATCGCCGCCTCCTTGGCCTCGGATCGGACGTGTGTGCGCGGGCGCTCATCGGCTCGACGCCCTCATACGCGGGTTGACCACGCCGTAGCTGATGTCCACCAGCAGGTTGATCGTGATGAAGAGGAACCCGAAGAACAGCACGCAGACCTGGAGCAGCGGGTAGTCGCGGTTGCCGACCGCCTCGAACACGGTCCGCCCGAGCCCGGGAAGCGCGAAGATCTGCTCCAGGATGACGGTTCCGCCCAGCAGCGCGCCCAGTTGCACCCCGATCAGGGTCAGGACCGGGATGAGCGAGTTGCGCAGCGCGTGCCGGAAGACGGTGAACTCGGAGCTGCCCTTCGCGCGCAGCGTCCGCACGAAGTCGGAACCGAGGACATCCAGCATCGACGATCGGGACATTCGGGCGATGCTCGCGCTCAGCCCCACGGCCAGCGCGATCGCGGGCAGCACTAACTGGGCCAGGTTGGTGCCGAGGTCCTCGGTGGGCCCCCGGTAGGACAGCGGTGGTAACCAGCCCAGTACCACCGACACGAAGGAGATCAGCAGCAGACCGATCCAGAAGTTGGGCATGGACAGCCCCAGGGCCGCGCCCACCCGCACGATGTTGTCGACCCACGACCCGCGGCGCGCGGCCGAGACCGCCCCCGCGGCCAGCCCGACCACGACACCCAGGAGCACGGCAATGGTGGTGAGCTCCAGGGTCACGGGCACCCGCTCGGCGACGACCTCGGTGACAGGTCGCCCCAGGGCGTACGACTCGCCGAGGTCGCCGCGCGCCGCGTTCGCGTACCAGCGGCTGAGCTGCACCGCTATGGGGTCGTCCAGGCCGAGTTCGGCGGTCAGTTGGGCGAGCTGCTCCTCGCTGACCGAGGCGTCGGCGAGCTGCGCCCGCACCGGGTCGCCCGGGACCATGCGCACCATGACGAACAGGGCGACCGTCATCACGTTCAGGATGAGGAAACCGTAGAGCACCCGCCTGGCGATCATCCGCGGCATCGAACCGCACCTCACTCTCGGTGATCAGTTGAAGCAGGGGCAGGCGGCCACGGAGTGGCCGGGCGCCACCTCGGTGAGAGCGGGACGCGCGGTCGCGCTCTCCGGCACGGCCCGCGGGCAGCGCGGGCGGAAACGGCAGCCTTCGGGCGGGTTGGCCGGGCTGGGCAGCTCGCCGGCGAGCTCGACCCGTTCCGGGGGGTGCGCGTGCGCGTCGATCCGCGGCACCGCGGCCAGCAGCGCACGGGTGTAGGGGTGCCGCGGATCGCGGAACAGGTCCTCGGTCGGCGCCGACTCGACGATCTCGCCGAGGTACATGACGCACACCCGATCGGCGATGTAGCGGACCAGGTTGAGGTCGTGCGAGATGAAGAGGTACCCGAGTCCGCGCTCGCGCTGCAGGTCCCGAAGCAGGTTGATGATTTGCGCCTGGATGGAGACGTCCAGCGCGGACACCGGCTCGTCGCAGACGAGGAACTCGGGCGAGGTGGCCAGCGCCCGGGCGATGCTGATCCGCTGGCGTTGCCCGCCGGAGAACTGGTGCGGGAACCGGCTGGCATCCTGGGGCGACAACCCGACCAGGGTGAGCAGCTCCGCGACGCGGCCGCGCCGCTCGGCGGGAGTACCCATCCGGTGGATCTGGAGCCCTTCGCCGACGATGCCGCCCACGTTGAGGCGCGGGTCGAGCGAGCTGAACGGGTCCTGGAACACGATCTGCATCCGGCGGCGGTGCTCGCGCAGCTCCGCGCCGCGCATCCGGGTGACGTCGCGCCCGGCGTAGTGCACCGTGCCCGAGGTGGGCCGGAGCAGACCGAGGGTCAGCCGGCCGGTGGTGGATTTCCCGCATCCGGACTCGCCCACCAGCGCGAGGGTCTCACCGCCGCGCACGTCGAAGGAGATGTCGTCCACGGCGCGCACCTTGGCGGTCGAGCGCCGCAGCCCGCCCCGGAGGGGGAAGTGCTTGGTGAGTCCGGTTACCTGGAGTAACGGGTTCGTGGCGGGGGATTCTTCGGCGCGGGGCGACTCCACGGGGGCGGTCTCGGGGATCATCGCGGCACCTCCGTTGCGGCATGCGCCTCGGGCGCGGAGCTGGCCGGGTGCTGGTCGGAGTCGGCCAGCCAGCAGCGGGACTGCTGCTCCCGCTCGCCCGGCACCTCGAACAGGGGCGGCTGGTCGGTCGCGCAGTGGTCCATGACGTGCGCGCAGCGCGGGGCGAACCGGCAGCCGCTGGGCATGGTGTGCGGGCTCGGCACGGTGCCCTCGATCACGTGCAGCTTGGCCGAGCGGTCGGTCACCGCCGGCGGCACGCTGCGCAGCAGGGCGGCGGTGTAGGGGTGTTGGGGGGCGGTGAGAACGTCGGCGACGGGTCCCTGCTCGACCACCTGGCCGGCGTACATTACGACGACACGCTCGGCGACCTCCGAGACCACCGCGAGGTCGTGCGTGATGAGCAGCAGCGCCGTGCCGAGCTCGCGCCGTGTCTGCTGCAGCAGGTCCAGGATCTGGGCCTGGACCGTGACGTCGAGGGCGGTGGTGGGCTCGTCGGCGATCAGCAGGTCCGGGCCGCACGCCAGGGCGATGGCGATCATCACCCGCTGTCGTTGCCCGCCGGAGAGCTCGTGCGGGTAGGCGGACATCCGGCTGGCGGAGTCGGGGATTCCCACCATGGTGAGCAGCTCAATGGCGCGCTCCCGCGCGGCGCGCCGGCCGCTGTCGGTGTGCACGCGTATGGCCTGCACGATCTGGTACCCGATGGTGTAGACGGGATCGAGGCAGGTCGTGGGGTCCTGGAAGATCATTCCCACGTTGCGTCCGCGCACCGCGCGGTAGGCGCGTTTGGGCAGGCCCACCAGCTCGCGGCCGCGCAGCCGGATGGAGCCGTGCGTGACCTCGCCGGTGTTCTCCAGCAGGCCCATCACACTCAGCGCGGTCACGCTCTTGCCGGACCCGGACTCGCCGACCACGGCGACGCTCTCACCGGCGTGCACGGTCAGGGACGCGTCGTTGACGACCTCGACCGGACCGAACCGGGTCTGGAAGGTGGTGTTCACGGAGTCGATCTGCAGCACGGGGGCGTCGTCGCCGGCCTCGGGCCGCTTCACTGGCGATTCGGCACGTGTGGGCATGGACGGGGTCCTTCCTGAGGGCGGCTCCCGGTCTCGGCGCTAACCTTCGTCGGCCAACCACAGCTCGCGCATGTAGGGGAAGCCGTACACCGGTTGCGGGTTCAGGTTGCGGATGGTGGGGTGTGCCATCGAGAAACTGGAAGGGGACCAGATCTGGATGGGGTTGACCACCTCTTCGAGCAGGTAGCGCTGGGCGTCCCGCACGTTCTCGGCGCGCACCTCCGGGTCGAGGATGCCCGCCTGCGCGGCGACCGCCTGGTCGACCTCGGGATCGTCGATGTTGTACCAGTTGCGGTAGCCCTCACTGTGGTGCTGGGCGCGCAGCCACTCGTCGGGCTCGAGGAACGGGGTCTGCGGGCCGGCCGAGATCTCGTAGTCGACGGTGGGCCAGGTGTTGGTGAAGTAGGTCGCGTACTCGACCATCTCCATTTCCACCTCGATCCCCACCCGGGCGAGGTCCTCGACGACCCACTCGGTGGCGCGCACGTAGGTCTGCCCGTAGCCCGGAGTGGTCTTCAGGGTGGCGGAGAAGCCGTCGGGGTAGCCGGCCTCCGCGAGCAGTTCGCGCGCGCGTTCCGGGTCGTGGGGCTGAAGTTCGGCGAGCTCGTCCTGACTCAGGGCGAACTCCTTGAGCGTGATGTGCACGGGGCCGGTGTAGTCGCCGCCGTTGAACAGCGACTCGCCCATGCCCTCGCGATCGATGGCCATGCTCATCGCGCGGCGGACCCGGATGTCGTCGAAGGGTTCCTTGGTGTGGTTGAGGTTCAGGTAGATCCCCTGGCGTCCCGGGTTCTGCATGGCCCGGACGTCGGGCGAGGCCGACGCCAGTGACATCGCTTCCTCGGGCGTGTACGTCGACATCAACTGGGTCTCACCGGCGCGGAACGCGGCGATGCGGGACGCCTGGTCCGGGATGACCTGGATCGTGACCTCGTCCAGGTAGGGCTTGCCGTCCTCCCAGTAGTCGGGATTGCGGCTGTAGCTCGTCTCGATGTTGCGCCGCCAGTGCTCCATGATGAACGGCCCGGTGCCGATCGCCGTGGTCCCGAGGTCGTACTCGCCCTCGATTCCTTCGCGCGGCACGATCCACATCGTGTGGTTGGCCATGTTGTTCAACAGGGGAGCGAACGGGTCGGACAGCTCCAGGACGACGGTGTTGTCGTCGGGTGCCTCGATGTTCTCCACGGGGCCGAGCAGCGCTGCCTGGAACCCCTCCTGCTGCGCCTTCCGCAGTGTGGCCACCACGTCATCGGCCGTGAAATCGCGGCCGTTCACCGGTGGCACGTCCTGCCAGGTGACGTCCTCGCGCAGGTGGAAGGTGTAGCGGAGGCCGTCGTCGGAGATGTCCCAGTCCTCGGCGAGGTCTCCCTCGATCTCCAGGTCGCCGTACTCCTGGTCGGGACCGGTCTTGTACCGCAGGAGCCGGCCGTAGACCAGGCCGAGCCGTTCGTGGGTGTTGTACGACGTCTCTTCGAAGGGGTTGATCGTGGTGGTGTCGGAGGGCATCCCGATGCTCAGCGAGCCTCCCTGCTGGGGTTGGCCGCCCTGCTGCGGCGGAGGAGGCATTTCGAACTCGGGGTCGGCGCAGGCGGTGGCCACGAGTGGGAGTACCAGAACGGCGGCGAGGCCGGCGCGGATTCGGCGGACCGGACTCAACTTGACTCGATGGACGGTGGAACCGACCGGCATGTCGATCCCCTTCCTGCCGGTATGGGCCGCGACGTATCGTCCATGAAACCAAAACCTAGAATAGAATTCTAGAGTCAATATGGAATCGACGTGGGTTTTTTCACTCTTTCCGCATGCGCGCCGCGCGGATCAGGGGCGGCTGCGTTGCGTGGCCCGGCTGAAGAGCGCCGCCAGCGTGCCCAGGACCGAGATCCCGAAGAGCACCAGTAGTGTCCGGTGGTACCCGGCGACCAGGTCGGAGAGAGGCGCGGCTCGGGACATGACCTCCTGGCTCGCGTAGACCAGGTGCCGGTCCGCGGTGTCCAGGGCTGTCGCGATCAGGGTCAGGGACATCGCCACGCTCAGGACGTTGCCGATGTTCTGCAGGGTGAGCCGGAGCCCGTTGACCGCGCCGAGGCGACTGTCGGGGACCGTCGCCATGATCACGGTGGTGTTGGCGGTGAGGAACACCCCCGTGCCGAACCCGGTCAGCGCGAGCCCGCAGGCGAGCAACCCGTAGGGCGCCGATTCCACGGTCAGCGCCAGGACCAGGACTCCGACCGCGGCCAGGGCTGACCCCAGGACGGCCACAAGCCGGTGCCGCTTCGCCCCGGCGATGTATCCGGCCAGTGGGGAGCCGAGTGCCATGCCGAGCGGCATCGGAAGGATCGCCAGCCCCGCGGCGGCCGGGTCGAGGCCGCGGGTGGTCTGGAAGAACAGGGCCATGATGAGTAGTAGCGAGAACCGGCCGAGCGTGTTCAGGAACGCCGCGAGATTGGCGATCGTGAACCCGAGGTCGCCGAAGATCCGGAGCTGGATCACCGGGTGCCTCGTGCGCCACTCCACGAGGACGAACAGCGGCAGGGTGACCAGCGCTGCCACGCTGCCGGCGATGACGACCGGGCTGCTCCAGCCGCGCGCGCCGGCCTCGGACAATGCCAGCAGCAGGCCGCCCAGCCAGCACAGCAACAGCAGGCTGCCGGGCACGTCGACGGGTTCCCGCGAGCCGCGCTCGAACTTGCGCAGCGAAAGCACGGCCCACAGCAGGCCGAACAGCCCGAGTGGGACGTTGAACCAGAAGACCCACCGCCAGCCCGCCAGGTCCGCGATGAGACCGCCGACGGTGGGGCCGAGGATCTGCGCGGTGGATATCGCGCCCATATAGATGCCGAGGGCCCGGCCGAGCATCGGCCTCGGGAACACCTGGGTGATCAGGGCCGTGCTGTTGGCCAGGATCATCGCGCCGCCGATGGCCTGCATCGCGCGCAGCGCCACGACAACCCAGACGTTGGGAGCGAGCCCTTGGAGCAGGCTCGCGAGGACGAAGATCGCCATGCCCGACAGGTAGGACTCGCGGCGCCCGAACACGTCGGCGAGGCGGCCGAAGATCACCAGGGTGACCGAGCTGACCAGCATGTATGACATCAGTAGCCAGCTCGCCGCGAACGGGCCGGCGTCGAAGTGCGCCACGACGGTCGGCAGCGCCACGTTCAGGGTCATGGTGTTCAGCGCGAACAGCACCGTCCCGACCACGGTCACCGACAGCACGCGCCACGCGTAGCGAAGCTCCGTGCGGGAGAACGGTGGCTCGTGGCTGGCGGGGGAAGCGTCCCCCTCCGTGGCTGTCCCCGGGTCCCCGGCAGGCACGCGTCGTACTCCTTGCTCCTGTGACCCGATGGCCACGCTAGAAGGATTTTCTAAAATACTCTTCTAGAAGCTCTCGCTTCGAGCATCAGTGCGCTGAGGAAGTTCGTCAAGAGGGCTGCTCGGGTTTCGTGGTTCCCGGCCTCCTGATTTCCGGGGTGCGAGTGGGGCCGCGGCCGCCTGGCTTGGTGCTTCTCGGTGCGGGTACCTGGTGGTCGCGCGTGCGACGGGGGCGGCAACGAAGGCAGCGGGTGGGCCAGCCCGCAGTAAACGCTTCTGGTGCCCGATGGTGACGCTGTCCAACGGGGGCGGCGAAGGTGCCGGGGGGCCGGCCCGTGGTGCTGGGCCGCGCCGAGAGTGTCTGTGGGGACATTCTGGGCGCCGAATCTGTCCCCACAGACACCTTCGGCGCGCGGTGGCCCCCAAACGCGCCCGCCCGGGCCCCAGGACCGATGGGCCCCGCCACGGGCCAGCCCCTCGTCGCACGCGCCACCACCGGGTACCCGTACCGACCACCGCGAGCCGGCCCCTTCACCGCCTTCGTCGCTGCTTTCGTCGCACGCATCACCACCGGGCACCCGAAGCGACTACCGCGGGCTGGCCATCCGCCGCCTTCGGCTGCCGCCGTTGGACGCGCGTCCCTGTGCGTCGCTCAACCGGTGGGCGCGGTCGCTATTGACATCGCCCGCTAACGGTGTTTCTCTCAATTAGAGGCAAATTCTAGTATTCAGGTTCAGGATTCTGCGGCCGTGTTCCCGTGCCCCCGTGACCAGCGCCGCACCAGCCCACCAGCCCCGCCGCGCGATCCGGCGTTTCCGGCGGGTCGTCCAGTACCGCACCGCTTCGAAGGGAGCTTCAACCGGATGCGTGAGAGCCCCGATCTGTGCTCCGGCCGGGTCGCCATCGTCACTGGCGCGGGCCGCGGAATCGGCCGCGGCGAGGCGCTCGAACTCGCTCGCCAGGGCGCCAGCGTCGTGGTGAACGACCTCGGAGTCGCCACCGACGGCAGCAAGCCCTCCACCACCCCCGCCGAGGAGGTCGCCGCGGAGATCCGCGACGCCGGCGGGCGCGCCATCGCCAACCATGACGACGTCAGCGACTGGGACAGGGCGCACCGCCTCGTCGACACGGCGGTCAGCGAGTTCGGCCAACTCGACATCGTCGTCAACAACGCCGGCATCCTGCGCGACCGGATGCTGGTGAACATGACCCCGGAGGAGTGGGACGCTGTCATCTCCGTCCACCTGCGCGGAACGTTCGCGGTCACCCGGCACGCGGCGGCCTACTGGCGGGAGCGCGCCAAGGCGGGGCAGAAGGCCGCGGCGCGGATCATCAACACGTCCTCGTCCAGCGGCATCTACGGCAACGTGGGCCAGACCAACTACGGAGCCGCCAAGGCGGGCATCGCGGCGTTCACCATCATCGCCGCCCAGGAGCTGCGCCGCTACGGGGTCACCGTCAACGCCGTCGCCCCCGGCGCCCTCACCCGCATGACCGAGGACCTGGGCCGGTCCGCCTCCGACACCCCCGACGGGTTCAACCCGCGCCACCCCGACAACATCGCCCCGTTGGTGGTCTGGCTCGCCAGCACGAGCGCGGACAGCATCACCGGCCGGGTGTTCAACGTCCGCGGCGGGCACATCAGCGTCGCCGAAGGGTGGAGCGCCGGTCCTGCTGTCGACAAGGAGGGGCGCTGGGAGCCCGCCGAGCTGAGCGATCTCATCCCGGGCCTCGTCGCGCGCGCCCGGGGCAACGCCGGAATGGACGGGCGGGTGCCGGACGAGCCGCCGGCACCCGCGCCCGAGGCGCCGGCGGAGAGGAGGTGAGCCCCGTGACCGAGGCGACCGCAGAGCGGATGGTGCCGCGGGAGACCCCGGAGACGCGCGAGTTCTGGGCCGGGGCCCGCCGTGGCGAGCTGGTCCTGCAACGCTGCGGGCCGTGCCAGCGCCCCTACTTCTTCCCCCGCCCCACCTGCCCGAACTGCGGATCCAGTGACGTGCGCTGGGAACCGATGAGCGGGCGGGCGCAACTGTGCTCCTACATCATCAGCCACCGGCCGGCGCCCGGCTACACCCCGCCTTATGTGATCGCGCTGGTGACACTGGACGAGGGCCCCCGGATGCTGTCCAACCTGGTCGACGTCGACCCCAGCCCTGAGGCTCTTGCCCTGGACATGCCGCTCCAGGTGCGGTTCGAGTGGCGCGGTGACACGGCGCTGCCCGTCTTCGCGCCCGTCGAGGAGGTGCGTTGATGCAGCCCGGCAGCATCGCGATCGCGGGAGCGGCCGAAACAGAGGAGCTCGGCCGGCTCCCCGACCGCTCCGCCATTGAACTGCACGCCGAGTCGGCCCGCGGAGCGCTCGCCGACTGCGGGCTGACCACCGCCGACATCGACGGGGTCGCCAGCGCTGGCGTCCCCCCGATCGACGTGGCCCACTACATCGGCGTCCGGCCCACCTGGATCGACAGCACGAGTGTCGGCGGATGCTCGTTCCTGCTGCACGTCCGGCACGCCGCGGCGGCCATCGCGGCCGGGATGGCCCGCACCGTTCTGATCACCCACGGCGAGTCGGGCCGGTCGCGGGTCGGCCAGCCCCGCTACGCGCCCGACCCGCAGAGCGCGCGCGGCCAGTTCGAGGCTCCCTACGGGCTCACCGGCCCACCCACGGCGTTCACCGTGCCGGCGTTGCGCTTTATGCACGAGCGCGGTGTCAGTCACGAACAGCTCGCCATGGTCGCCGTGGCGCAACGGGAGTGGTCCAGCCGGGTGCCGCGGGCGAAGATGCGCGAGCGCATCACTGTGGCCGACGTCCTTGAGTCGCCGCTGGTCGCCTACCCCTTCCACCTCCTGGAGTGCTGCCTGGTCACCGACGGGGGTGGCGCGCTCGTGGTGACGGCGGCGGACCGCGCCGCCGACCTGCCGGGCCGGCCCGTGTACCTGCTCGGGTCGGGCGAGGCGAGTGAGGCTCCGCTGGTGTCCCAGATGGCCGACCCCACCAGTTTCCGGGGTTTCCGCGACGCCTCCGCCAGCGCGTTCGAACAGGCGCGCCTCGGCCCCGACGACGTGGACCACCTCATGACCTACGACGCCTTCGCCCACGTCCCGCTCTACGCGCTGGAGGACATCGGGTTCGTGAAGCCGGGGGAGGCCGGCGGCTTCGTCGCCGACGGCAACACCATGCCGGGCGGCAGGCTGCCCATGAACACCAACGGCGGCGGCCTCTCCTACACCCACACCGGCATGTACGGGATGTTCGCCATCCAGGAGGCGGTCCGCCAGCTCCGAGGCACGGCCGCCGCGCAGACCGACGACGTCAACGTGAGCTTCGTGCAGGGCGTGGGCGGCATGTTCATGTCCGCCGGCTCCCTGATCCTCGCCAACCGGCGCCCCTGACCACCGCCACCCGGAAGGGCAGACATGCTGAACTTCTCGCTGAGCGACGAGCAGAGAATGGTGCGCGACACCGTCCGCAGCTTCGTGGAACGCGAGCTCATTCCCCTCGAGTCGGACGTACTGCGCAACGAGGCGCAGGGCCGGCCCGGAATCGCCCCGGAGGACCTGCGCGCCCTGCAGGACAAGGCGCGCTCCGCCGGCCTGTGGGGCATCAACACCCCGGAAGAGTACGGCGGGGCGGCGCTGGGCGCCGTCATGAACGCCATCATCGCCTCCGAGCTGGGCCGGACCTTCGTCCCCTTCCGGTTCGGCGGCAGCGCCGACAACATCCTCTACGCCGCCAACTCCGAACAGCGCGAGCGCTACCTCATCCCCACGATCAACGGCGAGCGGGTCTCCTGCTTCGCCATCACCGAGCCGGGCGCGGGCTCCGACGCCCGCAACATCCGCAGCCGCGCACACCGGGACGGCGACGACTGGATCATCAACGGGGAGAAGACCTTCATCACCGGAGGCAACCAGGCCGACTTCGTGATGGTGTTCGCGCTGACTGACGACTCCGCGGGCGACGGATCCGGTGCCACCTGCTTCCTGGTGGACCGCGACATGGGCTGGACCTCGCAGCCCATCCCGACGATGGGGGAGTGGGCACCCGCCACCCTGCACTTCGACAACGTGCGCGTGCCCGGCTCCAACGTCCTGGGCGAGGTGGGCCAGGGCTTCCAACTGGCCATGCGCTGGATCGGGCAGGGGCGGTACATGATCCCCGCACGCGCGATCGGCACCTGCGAACGCCTGCTCCGGATGGCCGTCGACTACGCCCAGATCCGGCACTCGATGGGCCAGCCGATCGCCAACTACCAGGCCATCCAGTGGAAGATCGCCGACTCCCACGTCGAGACCGAGTCGATGAAGTGGCTCACGTTCTACGCGGCCTGGCAGGCGGAGAACGGTATCGACGCGCGCCACGCCTCCTCGCTGGCAAAGCTGTCCGGCGCGGAGACCGCGAACCGCGTCGCCGACCGCGTAATGCAGATCCACGGCGGGATGGGCTACACCAAGGAGCTGCCCATCGAGCGCTGGTACCGGGAGCTGCGGCTGCTGCGGATCTTCGAAGGCACCGACGAGATCCAGCGCCGCACCATCGCCCGCAACCTCTTCAAGGGACACGTGCAGCTCGGTTCCATCGGGGACTGACCGCTCGCTCGCCGCCGCCGGATGGCGGGGCCACCCGGCGGCCGGCACCTCCATGCCGACCTGAGGAGCTTCCACATTGACCAGCGAGGCGACCGTCGCTCCCACCGGGCCAGCGGAGCGGATCCGCGCGCTATTCAACCCCCGGTCCGTAGCGCTCGTCGGAGCGACCGACAAGTCCCTGTGGTCCTGGACCGTCTACCGCAACATGTGCGAGAGAGGGTTCAGCGGCCCCGTTCACCTCGTCAACCCGACCGCGGACACCGTGCACGGTGCCCCCGCCCATCCCAGCGTCGCCGCCATCGGCGAACCCGTGGACCTCGCCTACGTGATGGTGCCCACCGAGGCCGTCCTGCCCGTCGTCGCCGAAGCCGCCGAGCACGGCACCCGGTCGTTCGTGATCCTCACCGCCGGGTTCGGCGAGACCGGCACCGGCGGTCGCGCCCTGGAGGCGGAACTCGTCGACTACGCGCACCGCAACGGGCTGCTCATCCTCGGCCCGAACGGCAACGGCTACATCAACGCGGCAGCGGGAATGGCCCCGTTCGGGCTGCCGTTCCCGCAGTCCATCAAGCCCGGCGGAATCGCGTTCGTTCTGCAGAGCGGTGCCCTGACCACCTCCCTGCTGTCCCTGGCCGATGCCCGCGACGTCGGGCTGAGCCTCATGGTGGCCATGGGGAACGAGGCCATGCTCTCGCTCTCCGATGTGGTCGACTACCTCGTCGACGACCCCGCCACCAAGGTCATCGCACTGTTCGTGGAGTCCATCCGGGACACCGACGCGTTCCGCGCCGCGGCGCAGCGGGCACTGCGCGCCGGCAAGCCGGTTGTCGCGATCAAGGTGGGACGCAGCCAGGCCGGTGCCCGCGCGGCCCTGGCGCACACCGGCTCCCTCGTCGGCGACGACAGCGTGGTCGATGCCGCGTTCCGGCAGATGGGCGTCATCCGGGTGCGTTCCCTGGAGGAACTGGTCGTGACCTCGGGGCTGCTCGCCGCCACCGGGGAGCTTCCGGGGGCGCGCATCGGTGTGGTGAGCCCTTCGGGCGGGGCATGCGACCTCGTGGCGGACCGCGCCGCCGACGAAGGGCTGGAAGTCCCCGAATACCACCCGGAGACCGTCGCCCGGCTCCGCGAGATCCTGCCGGAGTTCGCGCGGGCGCACAATCCGCTCGACGTCACCGGCTACATCCTGGTGAACCCGACCCTGCTGTCCGACGCGGTGCGGGCGGTCGCACCCGATCCCGGGGTGGACCTCGTCCTGGCATTCGCCGAACCGCCCCGGTACCCCACGGCCGCCCCGCAGGTCGCGATCGACCGGGCGAAAGCGATCACGTCAACCATCGAGGAGGTGCGCGATCGCCACGGAACCCCGGTCGTGCTGCTCGGCAACGTGCTGACCGACGTCACCGAGCACGCGAAGGGTGTCCGCGAGCAGAGCGGCATGCCGCACGTCGGCGGCGGGATCGAGATGGGCGTGAGCGCGGTGGGCCACGCGGTCCGCTGGTCGCGTGCGCGCCGCCGGATGGATTCCGTGGTGCCGCGGGCCAGGGCCACGGAGCCGGCCCTGCCCCGCCAGCCCGGTGGCGTGTGGGCCGAACACCAGGCGATCGAGCTGCTCTCGGCGGCCGAGATCCCCACGGCGCCGACCTCGCTGGCCCGCGACGCCGAAACCGCGGCCGCGGCGGCCAGCCGGATCGGGTTCCCCGTGGTGGTCAAGGTCGCCGCGCCCGGTCTCGCGCACAAGAGCGACATCGGCGGTGTGCGTCTCGGCCTGCGCACCGTTGAGGAGGTCCGCGCCGCGCACGAGGCGGTCGTGGCGGCCGGCGCCGCCCACGGCGAGGTGCTCGGCTCCACGGTGCAGCCCTACCGCCCGCCGGGGGGAGTGGAGCTCATCGTCGGCGTGGTCCGCGACCCCCTGTGGGGGGCGGTGCTCGCTGTCGGGCTCGGCGGAGTGTGGGTGGAGGTGCTCGGCGACAGCGCACAGCGGCTGCTCCCCGTCACCCAGGCCGACGTGCGGGACATGCTCGCCGAACTGCGGGGCGCGGAACTACTGCGCGGCGTCCGCGGCCAACCCGCCGCCGATCTCGACCGCCTGGTCGAGGTGGTCCTCGGGGTCGGTGCGCTGGCGCACCAGCTCGGTGAGCGCCTGGAGTCGCTGGAGATCAACCCCTTGCGCGTCAGCGGCACCGAGGTCGAGGCCCTCGACGCTCTCGTGGTCTGGCGGGAGTAAGAAGGCTGCCCCTCTCGCACAGCGTTGGCTCCGTGGCCTCGTCAACCGCTCTCGCGGGAGCCCTTCGCCCTCGGCCCCCGCGCCGCGCACCCGGAGGTACGCGGGGCGGGGGCCGATGGGGGTGTGGAGGTGGAACTGTCAGCCGAAGAGTTCGGTGGCGCTGTTCACGACTCCTGCGCGTCCCGCCCAGGTGCCAAGTTGTTCCAGGTCCGTGCAGGTTTGGATCGTCTCGCGCTGTGTGTCGGTCAGGGTGATGCCGCGGGCGTGCAGCACCGTGAGGATGGCGGCGGCTTCTCCCTCGGCCTTGCCTTCAGCCTTGCCCTCGGCCTTGCCTTCAGCCTTGCCGTGTTCCTCACCGGCCGCGTAGGACGCGCGACCGATGTCGCTGCGCCAGCGGTAGGTCGTCGCACTCATGAGCTCCTCCAGATACTGCTTGGCCACGGCCGGCAGTGCGGCCAACACGTAGTCAGAATACAAACTGGTGGCCGACGCATCGAGCGTTTGCAGGGCCTGTGACAGGGCCAGCACGGCGTCCTCATCGGCGGGAGCGTGCACTCCCGCGCCCAGCACTGTCAGCTCCGGAGCCTTGCGTGCGAGTCCCGAATCGCGGACCAGGGGTAGCGCGGTGAGCGGCAGCGCCAGCGGGCGCTGTGTCATCTGCCCACGGCCCAGGTCGATGGGGGCGGCCGCCCACGTGGCCAGGGAATCGTCGGGGGTGAGCACCAGCAGTACCACCTCGCATCGCAGGCGGTGCCGGACGTTGGCGACATAGCACGGCCAGCTGAACCGCTTGTCCGTGTCCCGTCCGTTCTGGGGCTCGGTGATCACGGCGAGGACATTGCGCGACTTGCCCGAGGCGGGGTCGCTGCGTTCCAGTACGACGACGGAGTCGCTGACCATCTCCGCGGGCGCCGCGGTGGCGGTGGCCTCGCTCGCCTCGCAGCGCACCCGTTCATAGCTCGGTAACGGCGTCTCGGTCGCCAGCCGCAACAGCTGCACCGCGGTGTCCGGGGAACGACGCACCAGGTCAAGGGGGAACTCGTGTTCGATGTTCGGCACATGGGGAACCTATCGGCCGGTGCCGAGCCCGCGCAGGAAAACGCGGGAGAACTCCGGCGATTTCCGGCCGTGCCGAACCGAACCGGAAGACGGGCTGGTCAGCTTCCCTACCCGGCGCGGTCACTCCTCGCGGTCACTCCTCCTGGAAGGGGTTGAGCCGGCGCAGCATCCTGGCCACGGCGTCGGTGATGGCGGAGACCTCGCTCTCGTCCTCACAGGCGGTGATCTCCCGCGCGGCCTCACCGATGATCGCGGTCAGCACCGAGACCTGCAGCCGGTCGGCGGCCTCGGTGCTGGCGCCGAACAGGACCGCGTTCTGCCGCACCCACCCGCGGGCACGGGCCCGGCGCATCACGTGGAAGCCGGGCGGGGCGTCGCCTTCGAGGAAGAGCCGTTGCAGGTCGCGGCGTTCCCAGGTGTCCTCGCAGAAGGCCTTGGCCCCGGCGATGAAGAGCTCCAGCGGATCCTCCTCACCGTTCGCGCGGGCCTGCGCGACGGCGGCCGTGGCGTGCTCCTCGTAGCTGTTCTGGTGGTCCTCCCACAGGGCGAGGAACAGCTCGGTCTTACCGCCGAAATGGTGGTAGATACTGCCAACGCTGGAATTCGCGCGCTGCACGACATCGGCGATACTGGACTCGCTGAACCCGCGCTCGGTGAAGACCTCGCGCGCCGCCTGCAGCATCACCCGGCGGGTTTCCGCTGTGCGGCTCCACTGCCAAGCATTGCTCCCAGGCTCGCGAGCGACCTTCCGTGCCATCTGACCTCCCGCGTGTCGCCACGCCCCTCGGAGCATACGTCTCGGTGCTCGGGATGCCCTCAAGGGAAGGACAGGCCGGGTGGCGTGACCGACGATTTCTTAGAATTTTATCCTAGGATTTACTTTTATCAGCCGCTATGGCGGATGCGGGACCATTGCGTTCGCCACACAATTGGGCCCGACCGGTTAGGGAACCGAACCCGATGGCGGTCACCCGGGCGCACCCGGCCCGCGCCACCACGGGAACCACGACCGGCTTCCTGGAAGCGGTGGCCCGGTGCCGGCCATCGCGCGCGGCCACAGCGCTAGGGCCAGCATACGAACCGGCACGTACTTCTTCGTTGGCGCGCAGGAGAATCCCCAAGGAGCCGGAGCATGCCCAATTGGCAGTCCCGGCCGCCGAACCGGGCGGCGCCAGGGGGAAATGCCGCCGCCCGGATCGCGGTTGCAGACAGGTATGACGAGTTATGGCGATGCGGCGACCATCCGCAGGATCCTCACCGAGTCCGGCGACACGTGGGCAGTTGTGGGGCTGTCCAACAACACGGCGCGGGTCGCGCACGGGGTCGCGCGGGTGCTGCGCGAGCACGGAAAACGCGTGGTTCCGGTGCATCCGCGAGCGGAGGAGGTGGCGGGCGAGCCGGGATACGCCAACCTTGCCGAGGTCCCCTTTCCGGTGGACGTCGTGGACGTCTTCGTCAACTCCAATGTGGCCGGCGGCATCGCCGATCAGGCGGTGGCGGTCGGTGCCCGCGCGGTCTGGTTCCAGCTCGGAGTGGTCGACGAGGCGGCCTTCCAGCGCGCCCGCGAGGCCGGCCTCGACATGGTCATGGACCGCTGCCCGGCCATCGAGCTACCCAAGCTCGCGGGGTGAGGGACCCGCTCACCGTACGCCGGTAGCAGCGCTCTCTCAGGCCGGGGCGCGGTCGTCGTGCCGCTCGGCTCCCATCGGCTTGACCAGCTCATCGAAGACGAGATCGGAGCGCTTGGGTAGGCCGTACCGCGGGTCGCCATAGGGGAACGGTGCTTCCACCCCGGTACGGCGGTAGCCGCGGCGCTCGTACCACGCGATCAGGTCGGCGCGCTGCCGGATCACCACCATCCGGAGACGCTCGCATCCCCACTCGCCCGCCATTCGCTCGGCCTCGGCGAGGAGCAGCGAGCCCAGCCCGCCGCCCTGCTCATCCGGCCGGACCGCGAACATGCCGAAGTACGCGTCGCCGTCGCCGCCGCGCTGCAGCTCGCAGCAGGCCACCAGCCGGTCCGCCACCTCGGCCAGCACGATGCGGGTGTCCGGCGCGGTCAGGGTTTCGGCGACACCCTCGGGGTCGACGCGCTGCCCGCCGAGCAAGTGGGCCTCGGTCGTCCAGCCCTTACGGGAGGTCTCGCCGCGATAGGCGGAGTTCAGCAGCTCGACCAGCGCCTCCGTGTCGGCCTCGGTCGCCACACGGAACGCGGGGCCGGTCCCGGTATCGGGCCGCTCCGCCCCCTTGGACATCTCCGCTCGCATGCGTCCTCCTCCTGCGCCACCCGCCGGAACCGCGCTACCAGGTACCGCGGAACACCCTACTCCGCCACCCGGGCGCGCCGCGGGCCTCGGGCCGATAGTGGGGCGCATCGAGGCGGCCGGGGGACATGTCCGCCGCCGAGAACGCCCCCACGGCCACCCTCAACGCGAAAGACGCCTCCGCCGCCCCCGCCGGACGCCTAACCACGCACCCACATCACGACGGGCGGCCCTTGCCCGGACTCAGATGACTCCGCGCTCGGCCAGTCCGGTGACCTCGTACTCGGCGAGGCCCAGAACGGAGCGGTAGATCTCGTTGTTGTGCTCGCCGAGCTCCGGTCCGGTGCTGCGCACCGTCCCAGGGGTCCGGCTGAGCTTGGGGACCACGTTCTGCATCGGTACTTCGCCCAGTTCGGGGTGGGCGAGACGGATGATCGCGTCGCGCGCGGTGAAGTGCGGGTCCGCGAACATGTCGCTGGCGGTGTAGATCCGGCCCGCCGGGACGCCGCCCTCGTGGAGCCGCTCAAGCAGCTCGTCGGCGCCGAAGCGGGCGGTCCACTCGCCGATCAGCGTGTCCAGCTCGGTCATGTTCGCCCCGCGCGCGGAGTGCGTGGCGTAACGCGGGTCCTCCGCGAGTTCCGGCCGTCCCATCAGCTCGGCCAGCCGCGTGAACACGGAGTTCTGGTTCGCCGCGATCAGCACCAGCTCGTCGCCGCGCGCCGGATAGACGTTGCTGGGCGCGATGTTCGGTAGTACCGCCCCGGTGCGTTCCCGCTGGTAGCCACCGATCTCCCACTCGGGCAGCAGCGACTCCATCATCGCCAGCACGGCCTCGTAGATCGCCGAGTCGACCACCTGGCCGCGCCCGGTCCGCTCCCGGCCGTGCAGTGCGGCGAGTGCGCCGATCGTGCCGAAGACCGCGGCCAGGGAGTCTCCGATCGAGATGCCCGTCCGCGACGGCGGGTTCGAGGGGTCTCCGGTCACGTAGCGCAGCCCGCCCATAGCCTCGCCGATGGAGCCGAACCCTGCCCGGGGGGCGTAGGGGCCGTTCTGCCCGTAGCCGGTCACCCGTACCAGGATCAGGCCCGGGTTGGCCTCGGCCAGGGTTTCGTAGTCCAGTCCCCAGCGTTCCAGCGCACCGGGACGGAAGTTCTCGACCACGATGTCGGCGCGCTCGGCCAGCTCGCGGGCCAGGCGCTGTCCAGCGGGCACCCGCAGGTCACAGGTGACCGACTTCTTGTTGCGCGCGACCACGGGCCACCACAGGGACTTGCCGTGCGGCTTCTCGCGGCCCCACTGCCGCATGGGGTCGCCCGAACCCGGCGCCTCGAGTTTGATCACTTCGGCGCCGAGATCACCGAGAAGCTGACCGCAGAACGGGCCGGCGAGTAGCTGCCCCATCTCCAGCACGCGCAGACCGGCCAGGGGGCCGGGGACCTGCTCGTCGCTACCGGGCATGGATTCGTTCCTCGCTTTCGGCTGGGGGCCGGTCACCGAAGACCGGGCAAAGTTGTATGCAAAATAGCTGGAACTATTGATTGACGCAGGGTATGAACTGGGAGAATCTAGAATAAGCTAACAGGTCGTATACAATGAGGCAATGAATGCGCAGTGTGTCCCTCATGGAGGTCGCTCCCCGCGACGGCCTGCAGAATGAGCCCGCCGAACTGTCCACGCGGGACAAGGTGGAGCTGATCGAGCGAAGTATCGCCGCGGGCGTACGGCGAGTCGAGGCCGTCAGCTTCGTCAACCCCAAGCGGGTTCCCCGGATGGCCGACGCCGAGGACGTCATGGCGGCGGTACCGCGCGGCGCCGGAGTCTCCTACACCGGCCTGGTGCTCAACCCGCGCGGGATGCGGCGTGCGCTTGAGGCCGCCGTCGACGAGGTCAACGCCGTCGTCGTGGTGACCGAGACGCTGAGCCAGCGCAACCAGGGCTGCGGGGTCGACGAGGCGGTGCGCAACTGGGCCGGGATCGCCGCAGAGGCGCGCGCCGCCGGGGTGCGCACCACCGTGACCCTGGCCGCCGCCTTCGGTTGCCCGTTCGAGGGCGAGGTGTCCGCGGCTACCGTGCTGGACCTCGCGGCGCGCACGCTGGAGTCCGGGCCCGACGAGATCGCCCTCGCCGACACCATCGGTGCGGGTACCCCCGACCAGGTCGAGACTCTGCTGGGCGGCCTCGCCGAGCGCGCACCAGGGGTGCCCACCCGCTGCCACTTCCACAACACGCGCAACACCGGCTACGCCAATGCGGTCGCCGCCCTGCGGTACGGTGTCTCCACCCTGGACGCCAGCCTGGGCGGGATTGGCGGCTGCCCCTTCGCGCCCAACGCGACCGGGAACATCGCCAGCGAGGACCTGCTCTACACACTGTCCAGGATGGGCGTGCGCACCGGTGTGGAGTTGGAACCGCTGCTGGAGAGCGCCCGCTGGCTCGGTGACCGGATCGGACGTGAGACCCCGGGCCTGCTCCCGCGTGCTGGCGCGTTTCCCAACTGAACGCGGGTTGGCCAGGGCGGCGCGGGGTCGGCCATGCTGAGGCGCGGACGCCGGGACACCGCCAACCCGGCGTCCAGGGGCGTCGCTCGGCGGGGCACCACGGCGTCCGGCCCGGTTCTGAGGCCGGGAGTACCGGTGTTCGAGGCTCCGCTCACGCTGGCACGCGCGACATAAGGGGGGATCGTGGTACGCGCCGTGGACCGCGTCTACGCGCTGGTGCGCGAAGGCATCCTGGACGGCCGTTACGCGCCGGGTGTCCACCTCGGCGAGACCGAGCTCGCCGAGAGCATCGGGGCCAGCCGGACGCCGGTGCGCGAGGCGCTGCGCCGCCTGGAGATGGAGGGCCTGGTAGAGGTCCTGCCGCACCGGGGCGCGCGCGTGGTCGAGTGGGCCGCGGAGGACCTCGATGAGATCTACAACCTGCGCATGCTGCTCGAAGGGTTCGCCGTGGCGCGTGCCGCAACCCGGATCACCTCCAAGGACCTGGACCGCATGGAGGAGCTGTGCGGCCTCATGGAGGAGGCCGCCGCCCCCGGCCCGCGCCAGGATCTCGACCGTGTCACCGAGCTGAACGCCGAGTTCCACGGCCTGGCGCGTTCGGCCGCGGCGAGCAAGCGGCTCGTCACCATGCTCAACTCGGTCGTGCAACTTCCGCTCGTCGTGCGCACGTTCCACCGCTACAGCCCTGAGGACCTCATGCGCAGCGGGGCACACCACCGCGAGCTGGTCGCCGCGTTGCGGGCCGGCGACGCCATGTGGGCCGAGTCCGTGATGCGCTCGCACGTACTCGCCGCCAAGACGGTCCTGCTGCGGAGCTTCTGCGGCTGACGCCGCGGCGCGAGGAGCCGCGTGCGGGGCGCGCGGTCGCCCAGGGGCCGATGTTGGCCAACTACCGGAATCGCCTGCGCGACCGTGTAACGGGGTGGCATCATCGCTCCTCGAATGCACCTCGCTCCCCAACGAATCATGGGCCGCGGTGGTGTTGGTGCGGTTCATGATGCTCGATCGCAGGAAGCAGTATGGATACTCTGCGTGTTTGCGAACTAGTCGTCAGTGTCTATCCGGTGGTTCGGGCGCCAGCCCGCCGCGCTGGTGAACCCCTGCCGCGCTCACGCGCCTCTGCGGGGCCGGCGCGGCCCTCCTTCACCCGCGGCCGCCTTCCCACGGGGAGCTGACGGGATGTCGGCCCAGGCATCCGGCCGGCGCCAGCCGCTCCCTCCCGCGAGTCTGGCGCTGCTCGTTCTGGTCGCCGCGGTGCTCGTCACCGGCGGCGCGTGGCTGTGGGCGGTACGCGCCGCCCCCGCGGACGCGGTGCCCTTTGCGACCACCGCCGGCGGAGTGGCGGGCGCCTTACTCTCGGCCGCTGTCGCTGTCGCGGCCTACTTCGCGGCGGTGGCGCGCCGATCGCGCGAACAGTCCGCGTTCGCCGATGCGCGCGCCGCACGTCTGGATCAAGACGTCACGTGGCTCGCCGAGGAGGTGCTCCCCGCGCTCGGCGGCAAGCTGCGCGACGGGCGGACCGCCGATTCCGTGCTCGCGGAGCTGGCGGAGCCCGACGAGGAGTGCCTGCGGCTCCTGCTCCGCGCGGCCGCCCGCCAGCTCAGCGACTCCGAACAGCGGGCCTCGGCCTCGGCAGCGGAGCTGGCGGCGATCCGCCAGGACGCCGCTCACCTCACCGACGAGACACTTCCCGTGCTGGTCAGGCGGTTGCGCACGGACCGCACGGTATCCGCGGAGGCCGTGCTCGCGGAGCTGGCGGAGCCCGGCGAGGAGTGCCTGCGGCCCCTGCTCCGCGAGACCGCGCGCCACATCGGCAAGTCCGAGCGCACGGGCGCGGCGGCGATGGCGGCGTGCGCGAGCGCCGCGGCCCGCGGCCAGGCCCGGGTGACCACCATGCTCGCCAAGCTGCGAGAGCTGGAGGACCAGTACGGGGACCAGGACGACATCTTCGCTGACCTGCTGGAACTGGACCACCAGACAGCACAGATGGGCCGGCTGGCCGACAGCTTCGCCGTGCTCAGCGGTGGACGCTCCGGACGGCGATGGACGAAGCCGATCGTCATGGAGCGCCTCCTGCGCGGGGCCATGGGGCGTATCGGCGCCTTCCGGCGCATACGGACCCACTCGACCAGCACCGTCGCGGTCGCCGGTTACGCGGCCGAAGGCGTGATGCACACCCTGGCCGAGCTGATGGACAACGCCACCACCTTCTCCGCACACGACACCGAGGTCCACGTCTACGTGGCGGAGGAGGACTCCGGCGTCGCGGTCACGATCGAGGACAGCGGGTTGGGTATGCGCCCGCGTGAGCAGCGGCGAGCCGAGGCGCTGGTCGCCGAGACACTCGACCTGACCACGTTGACCGGTACCCGGCTGGGACTGGCGGTGGTGGGCCGGCTGTGCGCGAAGTACGGGCTGACCGTCGACTTCTGGCCCTCCGACCACGGGGGAACCGGGGTGGTGCTGCTGATCCCGCGCCACCTGATCACGCAGCCCCGCCAGACGCACGCGCTGCCCGCGAGAGACGGTGCGGCCCGGTCCGCGGCCGCGGACCGGGCCGCCGCGCAGGACATGCCCTCCCAGCCCGACGTCGGTGACGGGTCGGAGAAACTGCCGAAGCGGCGCCGCGGGGCGACGCTCGCCGCGGCTCTGCGTACGGAACACCCCCCGCCCTCGACGGCGACCACCCGACAACGCGGCGATCCGGCGGCACGGTTCGCGGCGTTCCGCAAGGCGAGCGGCGGTACCGCGCCGGACGACCGCGAGGAGTCGCAGTGAGCGTCGCCCGAGCCCACCAGCGGCGCACCCGCGCGGCCCAGCGGAGGCAAGCCCGGTGGTGCTCCGCTCCGCCCGCCCGGTCAGCGCGGCAAACGTTCACGCATCCCTCCAGCACGTAGCGACCCGGAAGCCGAACGGCGTCCACCGCCGTACGGCCTAGAGAGGAACAGGAGGCAGGGGTCGGGCTCCAGCGCACGGCAGGACCACACCCCACGATTCCCATGAGCGATCCGAACCCGATAACGACGACGAGCCGCGGCCTCCACTGGCTCCTGGACAACATCCTGGACAAGACCCCCGGAACCCGCGAGGTCCTGGTGCTGTCGCGGGACGGCCTGAAGATGTGCTTCACCCCGGGGTTGGGCGAGGACGGGGCCGACCAGCTCTCGGCCATCGCCGCCGGAGTCCAGAGCCTGTCTCTCAGCGCCTCTGCCGAATTCGGCGACGGGAAGGGTTCGGGGCAGGCCATGCTGGAGTTCGGGGGCGGGCTGCTGCTGATCGTGCCCGCGTCTGCCGGCGCCCACCTGGCCGTGCTGGCCGAGGAGGACGCCGACGTGGGCCTTGTTGGGCACAACATGAACGAGCTGGTGGAGCAGATCGGGGACTACCTGACCGCGGCGCCGCGCCAACCCGTTTGCAGCGGCGAACCACGGCCATGAACCAGCGGCCTGTTGACCACGAGGAGCCCGACCGGCTCTACACCGTCACCGGTGGGCGCAACCGCGCCGATGCGAGTGCTTTTGACACGGTCACGCTCATCGTCAGCGAATGCGAGCCGGACTCCGGGATGCAGTCCGAGCACGCACGGGTCCTGGCGATGTGCCGGCGGCCGATGGCGGTAGTGGAGATCTCCGCCGAACTCGCGCTCCCGGTGAGCGTCGTGAAGATCCTGTTGTGCGACCTCCTGGACACCGGCCGCATCACCGTCCGCCACCCCTCGTCGGCGACCGCGCCGGCGGACCGACCCGCCCCGGAAACCCTGGAACAGGTGCTCAGTGCACTCGAAAGCCTGTGAAGCCACTCCAGCCGCGGAACGCACGGCGCACGCCGGCCCCGCATCGCTGCGCGCGACCACCAACGACGCCCTGAAGCTCGTCATCGTAGGTGGCTTCGGCGTGGGGAAGACAACGATGGTCGGCTCGGTCAGCGAGATCCGCCCGCTGAGCACCGAAGAGATCATGACCCAGGCCGGGGTAGGGATCGACGACGCCAGCGGCGTGCGGCACAAGAGCACCACGACCGCCGCCTTCGACTTCGGCCGGATCACGCTCACCGAACAGAAGGTCCTGTACCTGTTCGGGGTCCCGGGTCAAGAGCGGTTCTGGTTCCTGTGGGACCAGTTGTTCGCCGGGAGCCTCGGCGCGGTGGTGCTGGTGGACACCCGCCGCATGGCGGACTCCTGGTACTCCGTTGACCGGCTGGAGCACCACGCGATGCCGTTCGTTGTCGCCGTGAACCGGTTCGGCCCGGGGCCCGGCCTCGACGAGGTGCGCGACGCACTGTCGTTGTCCGGCGACGTTCCTCTGCTCGACTGCGACGCGAGAGAGCGGCAGTCCTGCAAGGACGTGCTGGTTACGCTCGTCCGGCACCTCACGCACACCTACGACCGTTCGCCCGCCCAGGAGAGCACGCCGTGACGAATCCAACCAGCCCAACCGGGTCCGCCGCGCCCTCGCGCGACGACCGGCCGGTGTGGGCGGAGTATCCCGACCACGTCGAGGCGGAGCGGTTCTCCAGCCTGCAGCTCGCCGAAGACCCGGCCGCCCTGTACCACCAGGTCCGGCAGCGGTACGGGCCGGTCGCCCCGATCGTGCTCGACGGGGGCATTCCCGCATGGTTCGTGCTCGGGTACCGCGAGCTGAACCACGTCGCCAGCAACCCCCAGCGGTTCGCGCGCGACTCCCGGCGCTGGAACGCCTGGGACCTCGTCCCCGACGACTGGTCCCTGATGCCCTACGTCGCATGGACCCCCTCGGTGATGTTCACCGAGGGGCCGGAGCACAAGCGGCGCGCCGCGGCGATCGGTGACGCGCTGGACACCCTGAACCGGACCGAGCTGACGTCGGTCTGCGAGCACGTGGCCGACGAGCTGGTCGACGCGTTCGCCGGGGACGGGGAGGCGGATCTGGTCGCCCAGTACGCCCACCCGAACCCCGCGCGCGTGACCGCCAAGCTGTTCGGGCTGCCCGAATCCGACATCGCCGGGCTCGTCCAGGACATCTTCGACTCGCTCGACTTCGAGAAGGAGACGGCCCAGGCGTACCAGCGGCTGTACGAACGGATGCGGCACCTGGTCGCCGACCGCAGAGCACGGCCCCGCCAGGACATCCCCTCGCTACTGCTCGCGCACCCGGCCGGGCTCACCGACGACGAGAGCGTCATCGACCTGCTGGTGATGCTGGCCGCCCAGGCGCCCACGGGCAACTGGATCGGCAACACCCTTCGGCTGATGCTGGTCGACGACCAGTTCGCGGTGACCCTGCAGGGCGGGCGCAGCAGCGCCGACCAGGCGCTGACCGAGGTGCTGTGGAAGAACACCCCCACACAGAACTTCATCGGGCGCTGGGCCACGCGGTCCTGCGACCTGGGCGGCCGCCGCGTTCGCAAGGGAGACCTGCTGGTCCTGGGGCTGGCCGCGGCCAATACCGACCCGCAGGTGCGGCCGGAGCCGCATGAGTCCGGCGCCAACCGCGCCCACATGTCCTTCGGGCACGGCGAGCACGGGTGCCCGTTCCCGGCGCCGGAGCTCGCCGAGATCATGGCCCGCACGGCCATCGAGGTGCTCCTGGACCGGCTGCCCGACATCGAGCTGGGGGTATCCGACTCCGAGTTGCGCTGGCGGCCATCGGTGTGGATGCGCGGGCTGGCCTCCCTCCCGGTCGTGTTCACTCCGACCGTTTCCCGCGGCCCCGGCACGCCCTGACCACCCCGCGCGGGGTGGTCAGGGCGTGCCGGGCACTCGCATGCCGCGGGCCCGAGCTGCGCACTGTTCCGGATCTCCGCGCCTGGAACTACGCCGCTCGACGTAGCGAAGGTTCCGCGGTTGAGCGGACGTCCCGGAACTCCCGCGCGGCCACGATGGACGCGTAATCGGGCGGGGTGACGAACCGGCGCACACCCGGAGACGCCCGCCACCGGCCGTTGGTTCGGCGAGGGAGGCTGATCATGGCAGGTAGTGCCACGGCACCCGGTCGGCTGTTCAAGCTGGGCGTCCGCGCGCGCAAGGGAGTACTGGCGGCGCACATCGTCTTCGCGGGAGCCTGGATCGGGATCGACGCGACGCTCGGGATTCTGGTCATCACCGGGTTGCTGACCGCTGATCCCGGCGTCGCCGCGACGTGCTTCCAGGCGCTCCAGTTCTTCGCTGTTGTACCGATGTTCACGGTGAGCCTCGCCTGCCTGGGCACCGGGGTGGTCCTGGGGCTCGGGACCAAGTACGGCCTGCTCCGGTACTGGTGGGTCGCGGCGAAGCTGGCGATCAACCTGGTGTTCTCCGCGCTCATCGTGTTCGCGCTGCGCCCGGACATCGAGCTGGCCGCGGACTATGGCCGGCAGCTCGCGGCGGGGACACCGACACTTCCCGAACCCACCATGTTGCTCTTCCCGGTGTTCGTAGCGCCCACCCTGCTGCTCATCGCGACGCTGCTGGCGGTCTTCAAGCCGTGGGGCCGGATCCGCCGCCGCTCCGAGCGAGCGCCGCGCGAGCGTGTGGCCGGTGCGGCGTCTCGCTGAGTCCGGCCGAACCCGCACCCTGGGGTGGGCAGGAGACGACCGCCCACCTCAGGGTGCGGGTTCGAAGGCGGCGCGGTGGGCGTGCGCCCATTCCCGGAACGTGCGCGCGGGGTGGCCGGTGATCCGCTCGACGGCGTTGGTGACGGGGGCGGGCGTACCGGTGGCCGCGGCGGCGGAGTCGAGCAGCGCCTCAAGGACCGGTTCGGGCATCCAGGGCGCGCGCTGGGCGAGGGCCTGTTCGCGGGTGAGTTCCTCGATGGTGATCGGCGCGCCGAGCACGTCGCCGAGACTGGTGACCACGTCGCGCACCCGCAGCGACTCCGGTCCGGTCACCACCTGCATCCTGCCGCGATGCGTGTCCCGGGTCAGCAGGTCCACGGCCACGTCGGCGATGTCGTCGATGTGGATGGGCGTGACCCGCGCATCGGGGTAGGCGATACCGACGGGCTCGCGGGCGCGGACCGGTTCCCCCCAGTCGCGGCGCGCGTTGCTGGCCAGCCAACTGGGGTACAGCACGGTGTGGTCCAGCCCCGAGGCCTCCAGGGCTTGTTCCATGGCCCGGTGGGCGACCCCGAGAGGGCTGGTGTACTCGCCGGCCTCGTAGGACGCCGGCGAGGACAGGAGCACGACGTGGCGCACGCCCGCTTCGCTGGCGCGGGCCAGGAAGGCGCTCGGGTCACCGAGGACCGGGTAGAGGAACATCGTTGTGATGCCCCGGAACGCCGTACTGGCGTTGTCCGGGCTGGTGATGTCCAACTCAACGCCCTCGGCACCCGGCGGTAGTTCGAGGTCCGCCACGTCCCGGGCGGACCCGCGCACACTGTGTCCGGCCTCGGCGAGTTTGGCGATGACGCGGCCGCCGATGGTGCCGCGGGCTCCGGTGACAAGAACAGTCACGGCGATTCCTTACTGATCCGGGCTGCGTGTCCAGCCTCTGACGGTGGCCCCTCCCCGCGGGACTCTCTCCCGGGAGGGGTGATTTGGTTAGCGAACCAAAATATATGTGTTAGCAAAGCTATTTCTCGCGTTGGGGGGTGTCAATCCCGGGATCGGTCCCGGCCGTGCCGGACCGCCGCGCGGTGGCGCGTACTCCGCCAGCGCCGCCTACGCCAGATGACGCAGGAAAGACCCCGCTCACCAGCGGACGCGGGAACCAGCCCCGGGGCCGAACCTGGGGGCATGAGCACACCAGTTGAGACCACCGCACTGACCAAGCGCTATGGTCCGATCGCGGCGGTGCGGGACCTGAACCTCACCGTGCGCCCCGGCGAGGTTTACGGATTCCTGGGGCCCAACGGAGCCGGGAAGACCACGACCTTGCGCATGCTCCTGGGGCTGATCAAGCCGACCTCGGGCCGCCTGCGGCTGCTCGGTCTGGCGCCCGGGCCCCGTCACCTGGACCGGGTGGGCGCCCTGATCGAGGGGCCCTCCTTCTACCCCTACCTGTCGGGCCGCGACAACCTCCGGGTCCTCGCCGACCACGCCGGCGTCAGCCGCTCACGGGTTCCCACCGTGCTGGCGACCGTGGACCTGACCGCCCGCGCCGGCGACCGGTACTCGGTGTACTCACTGGGCATGAAGCAGCGGCTCGGGTTGGCCGGGGCACTGCTCAAGGAGCCCGAGCTGCTCATCCTGGACGAGCCCACCAACGGGCTGGACCCGGCGGGGATGGCCGACATGCGGGTCACGATCCGCAAGCTCGCCGCGGACGGTTGCACCGTGCTGCTGTCGAGCCACCTGCTCGCCGAGGTGGAGCAGACCTGCGACCGGGTCGGCGTCATCAACGAGGGGCGGCTCGTCACCGAGAGCTCCGTGGCCGAGCTCCGTTCCGGGGGCACCCTGCGTGTCCGCGCGGAGCCGGTGGAGCGGGCGCGCAGCCACCTCGTGTCGCAGCTCGGCGCCGGCCAGGTGCGGGCGGACGGCGCCGGCTCCGCGATCGACCTGCGCGTCGACTCCGCCCGGGCGGCCGAGATCAATCACGGACTCGTCGACGCCGGCGTGTCCGTCAGCGAGCTGCGCTGGCACGAGCCCGACCTTGAGGAGACCTTCCTGAAGCTGACCGGAGGTGGCACCGATGCTGACTAACGTCCGCGCCGAGCTCGTCAAGCAGGCCCGTCGGCCCGCGAACTGGCTCCTGCTGGCCGTGGCCGCCGCGCTCACCCTGGCGTTCGGCTACCTGATCCCCTACGCCGGGCTCACCGGAATGGCCTCCGGAACGCCCGCCGCCGACAGTGGGCTCGCCGCGATGCTGCCGGAGATGTTCCTGGGCAACGCTGTCGGCGGGCTGCCCATCTTCGCCGGCGCCCTCGCGCTCATCTTCGGGGTCCTGGTCGCGGGCAGCGAGTACGGGTGGGACACGTGGAAGGCGGTGCTGGCGCAACGGCCGGCCCGCATGTCCGTCTACGCCGCCAAGCTGGCCACCCTGGCCCTGGGCACGATGCTCGGCGTGCTCACCCTGTTCGCCTGCACCGCCACGGCCAGTGCGGTCATCGCCTCCGCGGAGAGCCAGCCGCTGGACTGGCCGGGGCCGCTCGACCTCGGCTTCGGGATTGGAGCCGGGTGGCTCATGGCGCTCATGTGGGCCTCGCTCGGCGCCGCTCTGGCCATCACGCTCCGCGGTGTCGCGCTGCCGATCGGCCTCGGACTGGTGTGGCTGCTGGCCGTGCAGAACCTGCTGGCCACGATCGCCGCTCCGCTGCTCGACTGGGTCGCCAGCGCGCAGGAGTGGCTGCCCGGCCCGAACGCGGGCGCCCTGGCCTACGCCGCGGGCGCCAGGGACACGCCGGGTGTCTCCGACATCGTCGAACCCGGACACGCCACACTCGTGGTAGCGGCCTACCTGCTGGCGTTCTGCGCTGTCGGCGGCTGGCTGCTGCACCGCCGGGACATCGCCTGAGAAGGGACGGCGGACGTGGGAGCACCGAAGCCGTGGCTGGGCGACGCGGCCATCGCCCTGCTGCTCGCGGTGGTCGGCGTGCTGGGCACCATCGCGACGGACCAGGCCGCCGCGGCCGACCGGCCGGTCGACCTCTGGGCGCTCGGGGTGGTGCTGGGCGCCGCGTTCTCACTGGTGGTCCGGCGCCGGTGGCCCCTGGCCACGCTCGCGGTGACGGCCGTGGC
This sequence comes from Lipingzhangella halophila, assembly GCF_014203805.1. Classification (GTDB taxonomy): domain Bacteria; phylum Actinomycetota; class Actinomycetes; order Streptosporangiales; family Streptosporangiaceae; genus Lipingzhangella; species Lipingzhangella halophila. The sequence continues at coordinate 1,403,553 of NZ_JACHJT010000001.1, forward strand.
GGTCTCGGGGTTCCTGCTGGCCGGATATCCCTACGGCCCGGTCTTCTTCCCGTTCTTCGTCGCCGTCTACACCGTGGCCCGGCACCGCCCGCTCGCGTGGGCGGTGCCGGCCTCGCTGGCCGCGTTCGCCGCCCTGCTCCCGCACCTGTTCACGCACCCGGACGCGCTCCCGGGCCTGCGCGGGCTGGTGCCGGCGACGGGATGGGTGGTCGTACCGTTCTCGATCGGGGTCACGGCGCGCACCCTCTGGCAGGCGGCCCGGCGGGAGCGGGCGGACGAGGTGCGGCGGCGGGTGTACGACGAGCGGCTGCGTATCGCCCAGGAGGTGCACGACGTCGTCGGGCACGGACTCGCGGCGATCAAGATGCAGGCAGATGTCGCCCTGCACCTGCTGGCCAAGAAACCCGAGCAGGCGGAGCAGGCCCTGACCGTGATCAGCCGCACCAGTACCGAGGCGCTCGACGAGGTCCGCGCGACCCTGGAGACGGTCCGCGGCGCCGGCTCCGATCCCGAACGGTCGGCGGCGCCCGGCCTGCACCAGCTCACCGAACTGCGCGACCGCATGGCCGAGTCCGGAGCAGAGATCGCGCTCGACGTCACCGGAACCCCGCGGGAGCTGCCGGCCGCCGCCGACCTCGCGGCCTACCGCGTCGTGCAGGAGTCGCTGACCAACGTGCTGCGGCACGCCGATGCCGGAACGGCCACCGTTCGGGTGCACTACGCGCCGGACGCGGTGTCGATCGTGGTCACCAATCCGGCTCCCGAAGCCGCGAGCGAACGAGAAGGGTTCGGTATCCCGGGCATGCGGGAACGAGTCACCGCGCAGGGCGGCACGCTGACGGCGGGACCCACGGACGACGGCCGGTTCGAGGTCCGCGCCACCATCCCGACCGGCGGTGGCGAATGATCACAGTCATGATCGTGGACGACCAGGAGCTGGTCCGGCTCGGGCTGCGCGCGCTGATCGAGAACGAGGACGGCCTGGAGTTCGCCGGGGAGGCTGGGGACGGGACCGCCGCCGTCTCCGGCGTGCGCGAGACCCACCCCGACATCGTTCTGATGGACATCCGGATGCCCGGGATCGACGGCCTGGAGGCCACCCGGCGGATCAGCGCCGATCCCGACCTCGCCAGCACCAGGATCATCGTCCTGACCACGTTCGAGCGCGACGAGTACGTCTTCGACGCCGTCCGGTACGGCGCGAGCGGGTTCCTGCTCAAGGACACCTCACCGGCCCGGCTCGTCGAAGCCGTCCGGTTGGTCGCCGACGGCGGCGCGCTGCTGTCCCCGACGGTCACCCGGACACTCATCCGGGAGTTCGCCACCCGGCCCGCCCGCGCCGCCAAGCCGCACCCCCGGCTCGGCACGCTTACCGACCGGGAGCGCGAGATCGTGGGCCTCGTCGGCGAAGGGTTGAGCAACGAGGAGATCGGCAGCCGGCTCTATATCAGCCCCGCCACCGCCCGCACGCACGTCGGCCGCGCCATGACCAAACTCGCCGCGCGCGACCGCGCCCAGCTCGTCGTCTTCGCCTACCAGTCGGGGCTGACCGCGTGACCGCGGTGGTGCCTTCCGGGACGCTTATGCCGCTCCTTCCCGAACCCGCCGGCCCGGTCGCGGGTCTGTCCGAAGACGGCCGGTGGCGCGTGGTAGACGACCGCGTCTCCGAGTCATGAGGTGAGCGGTACGCGGTCCCGGACGCCCATCGCCGGACCCCGCGGGTGCGCTGCGCTCAGGGGCGGCGCCGCCCGCTCACCCGAACCGCGGCCCGGTGCGCTGGCCGTGGGTGGCGAGCCGGGCGGTGTCGGCTGCCTGGGCGACTGACCAGGTCACGGCTTCGGGTGAAAAACGCCTGGGCAGAGCTAGCGACAAATGTTTCGGGACCCGAATATATTGGCTCCCGAAGTAAATCCGGCGACCGGGGGTCGAGCTCATGACAAAAACGGTGGCGCGCCGGCGGCGCGCGATGGGTGTCGCTCCGCTCGAAGGCATCACCGGCAAGGAAGCGGCCCCCTTCGGGTGGGCCCCACTCATCGTGCTCTTTCTGGTCGGTATCACCGACCGGATCGAGACCTCCATAACATCGGGCGCGCTGCCGCTGCTGCAGGCCGAGTGGGGCTTCAGCGACACCATGGGCGGGATGATCTCGACGGCGCCGCTGATCGTCGGCGCCCTCATGGCGATCCCCGCGGGCGTCCTCGCCGACCGGTTCAACCGGACCGCGCTGATCGCGCTCGTGGTCGCGATCTGGTCGTTCATCACGCTCGGGTCGGCGCTTGCGCCGGTCTTCGCGCTGTTCTTCCTCAGCCGGGTGCTCCTCGGGGCCGCCGACACGATCGACAACCCGGCGTCGAGCAGCCTGCTGGCCGACTACTACCCGCCCAAGACCCGGGCCAAGGTCTTCGGCTGGGTGCGCCTCACCCAGTACGCCGGGTTGGCGATCGGCACCATCTTCGGCGGCGTGGTCGGCCAGGCGTTCGGCTGGCGGTGGGCCTACGCGTGCATGGTCATCCCCGGCCTGATCGTCGCCTACCTGTGCTGGCGGCTCCGCGAGCCCGTTCGGGGCTACCTGGACGAGGTCCTGGCGCGCGACTCCGACAAGCCCGTACCGGTTCCCGAGACCGACGGCCGCGGAACGGCTGTCGGGTCCGAGCGTCCCGCCCGGATCGGCACGCAGCTCCGCTACATCTGGCGGATCCGCACGCTGCGCTACGTATGCGGCGGTCTGATGTGCCTCTCGCTCGGCCTGCAGGGCATCCTGTACTGGGTCCCCAGCCTGCTCAACCGCGAGTTCGGCCTCGATCCGGCGGAGGCGTCGCTGCTCAGCTCCATGGTGGGCCTGCTGGGCGTGTGCGCCGGGGCGGTGTTCGGTGGCTGGCTGGGCGGCAAGCTGCACGGCAGGGTGCGGGGTGGGCGGCTCCTCGCCAGCGCGATCGGTCTGCTCGTCGGGTCCCTCATGCTCGGGATCGCGCTGTCCATGGACGGCCTGGGCATGTTCATCGTCTTCCTCGGCATGTCGAATTTCCTGACCGCGATCGGGATTCCGAACTTCTTCGCCTCCATGGCCGACGTCGTGCAGGCGAGCTCCCGCGGGATGAGCTTCGCGGTCCTCAACTTCCTCGTCATCGGCGGTTCGCTGGGGCCGGTCGTCGTCGGCGCGGTCTCCGATGCCAACAACGGCAACCTCATGCTGGGAATGGCCGCATTGTTCCCGGCGTTGCTGGTGGCCGGATTGCTGGTGCTGCTCGGACGCATGCACTTCGACCGGGAAGCCGAGAGCGTGCTCGCGGCGGCCAAACCAGAGCCCCCGGCGGGGGAGGGGACCCCCGCACCCGACTGACGGTGCCCGTCCCGGTCCCGATTGTCGAAAACCGCCCCCGGCGAACTGCTCATTGGCTCGGCGGACACTGCCAACGCGCATTGGCCTACGATTGTTGGTATGCGGAGAAGCTCCGAAGAGACCAAGCGGGAGATCCTGGCCGCCGCTCGCGAGCGGTTCGCCACCGACGGCTACGACCGGGCGACGATCCGGGCCATCGCGGCGGACGCCAGCATCGACCCGTCCATGGTGATGCGCTACTTCGGCAGCAAGGAGGGGCTGTTCGCGGCCGCCGCGGAGTTCGACCTGGATATGCCGGACCTGGGGCGGGTCCCGCGCGAGGACGCCGGAACGACCCTGGCCGGCCACTTCTTCCGGCGGTGGGAGGACGACAACGAGTCGTTGCGGATCCTGCTGCGGACGGCCGTCACCGAGGAGTCTGTCGCCGAGCGGATGCGCGCGATCTTCGCCGAACAACTCGTGCCGACCATCGCCGCACTGACCGGGGACACCGAGTCCGCCCGGGGTCGGGCGGGACTCGTGGCCACCCAGATGCTCGGCGTGGCGCTGTGCCGGTACGTGTTGCGGATGCCGCCCGTGGCCGCCATGGACCGCCAGGAGATCGTCGGCTGGCTCGGCCCCACCCTGCAGCGCTATCTGGCCGGCGAGAAGTAGGCAGGCGCCGAAGCGTTCCCGCCGCCCGCGGAACCCGGCGCGGTCAGCATCCCGGGTACCGATCGCGGCCAGGTTCTGGCCGCGATCGTCGTTAGCGTGACGGACTACCTCGTCATCCCGCCGGGCCCGCAAGGGCCGGCTGACACCCAACGGGAACGTCATGCAGCAGAAGCACATCCAGATCGTCGGCGCGCGCGAGAACAACCTCCGCGATGTCTGTGTGGAGATCCCCAAGCACGCGGTGACGGTGTTCACCGGAGTGTCGGGGTCCGGGAAGTCGTCGCTGGTGTTCGACACCGTCGCGGCGGAGTCCCAGCGGCAGTTGAACGAGACCTTCACCGCCTTCGTGCGCAACCGCCTGCCCAAGTACGGCCAGCCCGACGCGGACGTGATCGCCAACCTCTCCACCGCGGTGATCATCGACCAGAAGCGGATCGGTGGGAACTCCCGGTCCACCGTCGGCACCATCACCGACCTCTACGCGCTGCTCAGGCTGCTGTTCTCGCGGGCCGCCACGCCCTGGATCGGATACTCCAACGCGTTCTCGTTCAACGACCCCGCCGGCATGTGCCCGGACTGCGAAGGGCTCGGCCGCCGCTCGCAGCTCGACCTGGAGCGGTTGCTGGACACCGCGAAGTCGCTCAACGAGGGCGCGATCCGGCATCCGGCGTTCGCCGTCAACGGGTGGTTCTGGAAGCTCTACGTGAACTCGGGGCTCTTCGACAACGACAAGAAGCTCCGGGACTACCCGGACAGCGAGTGGCAAACCCTGCTCTACGGAACGGAGGGGTCGGTGCCCCTGGACTGGCAGGGCGGCCGGATCAACTCCCGGTACGAGGGGCTGGTGCCCAAATTCGACCGCCTCTACCTGCGCAAGGAACCCGACGCGATGAGCGCGAAGAACCGGAGGGCACTGGAAGGTGTCGTGTCCGTCGCGACGTGCCGGACCTGCGGTGGCAGGCGGCTGAACGAGCGGGCCCTGGGTTGTCTGCTGGACGGCCACACCATCGCCGATCTCGCGTCGATGGAGATCACGGACCTGGTCGCGGCCGTCCAGCGGATCACCGAGCCCACCGTGTCCACGCTGGTGGAGAACCTCCTGGAACGGCTGGAGCACATGGTCACCCTGGGGTTGGACTACCTCAGCCTCGACCGGGAGACCGCGACCCTCTCCGGAGGCGAGTCGCAGCGGATCCGGATGGTCCGACACCTGAACAGCTCGCTGGTGGACGTGCTCTACATCCTCGACGAGCCCACGATCGGCCTGCACCCCAGCGATGTGCGGCGGCTCAGTACGCTGCTGCGAACGCTCGTGGAGAAGGGAAACACGGTCCTTGTGGTGGAGCACGACCGCGACATCATCGAGTCGGCCGACCACGTGATCGACCTCGGTCCGGGCGCCGGCGCGGCCGGGGGCGAGATCGTCTACCAGGGCGACGTGAGCGGGCTGCGCACGGCGGACACCCGCACCGGAAGGTTCCTCGACCGGGGCCTGGCGCTCAAGCCGGAGCCGCGCCACCCGATGGGCCATGTGCACGTGTCGAACGCGCGCCGGAACAACCTCAAGGACGTCAGTGTGCGGATCCCCACCGGCGTGCTGAGTGTGGTGACCGGACCCGCCGGTTCGGGAAAGAGCACCCTGGTCCACGACGTGTTCCTGGCCCAGAACCCCTCGGCGGTGGCCATCGACCAGTCCGCGGTGAGCACGAACCGGCGCTCCAACCCCGCGACCTACACGGGAGTCATGGACGACATCCGGCGCCTGTTCGCCAGGGCCAACGGCCTCAGCCCCTCGTTGTTCAGTTTTAACTCGGAAGGAGCCTGCCCGAGTTGCCACGGCCTGGGGGTCATCTACACCGACCTCGCGTTCATGGACCCCATGATCACCACCTGCGAGATGTGCGCGGGCCGGCGGTTCACCGACGATGTCCTCAGCCGTACGCTCCGCGGTCGGAGCATCGACGAGGTCCTCCGGATGAGCGTCGCGGACGCGATCGGGTTCTTCACCGAGCCGGGAATCCAGCGCACGCTCCGCCCGCTGGACGAGGTCGGGCTGGGGTACCTGCCGCTGGGCCAGCCGCTGAACACCCTGTCCGGCGGGGAGTGCCAGCGCGTCAGGCTCGGCACCGAGCTGGGCACGAAGGGCGGCGTCTACGTGCTGGACGAGCCGACCACCGGGCTGCACATGTCCGACATCGACCGCCTGGTGCGCGTCCTGGACGACCTGGTGGACCGCGGGAACACCGTTGTCGTGATCGAGCACAACCTGGACGTGGTGAAGAACGCCGACTGGGTGATCGACCTGGGCCCGGGAGCCGGCAGCTCGGGCGGCGAGGTGGTCTTCGAGGGCGCCCCGGCGGATCTGGCGCGTGCGCCGCACAGCCGCACCGGCCGGTTCCTCGCCGAGTCCCTGCCCGCCCAACCAGCGCGGGGCCTCAGGTGACCGACCGGCGCAGGCGCGCCGACAGCTCCGCCACGTACTCGACGAGCTCGGCGGGTTCGTGGACCGTGAACTCGATCCGGAACAGGCCGATGGTCAGGGCGAGCCACTCCAGCGAGTCGGCGGCCGTGCGGAGCTGGCACGAGTCGCCGTCGACAGCGGTGAGCACGCCGTCGCGCGGGCGCAGGCGCTCGGCGACCACCTCGACCGGGGCGTGCAGCGTTACCAGCGCCCGGTAGCGCGCCAGTGAGGAGATGACCGACTCGGCGACGTAGGCAGCGGCGTCGTCGGCGGGCAGCTCCCGCGGTTGGAAGCGCGCCCCGGTGAGCGCGGGGGACGCCATGCGGTCGACCCGGAACGTGCGCCAGTCCGTGCGGTCCAGGTCCCACGCCAGCAGGTACCACTTCTGGCTGGCGTGGACCAGGCGGTACGGCTCCACCAGGCGGCTGCCGTGCTCGCCATCGCGCGCCCGGTAGCCCATCCGGAGCCGCTGCTGGTCCCGGCAGGCCTGCGCGATGCGGGCGAGGTAGTCGGGGTTCGCGGTGGGGCCGCCGCCGAACATCGGCTGTGTGTAGTCCTGCAGCGCGCTGACCCGGCCCCGCAGCCGCTTCGGCAGTACCTGGTCCAGTTTGGCCAGCGCGCGCAGCGAGGTCTCCTCGATGCCGGCGACCGTGCCCCCGGCCGCGGTGCGCAGCCCGACCGCGATCGCCACCGCCTCGTCGTCGTCCAGCAGCAGGGGAGGGAGGTTCGCCCCCGCCGCCATCCGGTATCCGCCACCGACACCGGGGAGCGCGTGGACCGGGTAGCCGAGACTCCGCAGCCGCTCGATGTCCCGGCGCAGGGTCCGAGGGCTCACCTCCAGCCGCTCCGCCAGCTCGCGACCGGGCCACTCCCGGCGGTTCTGCAGCAGTGACAGCAACTGGAGCGTGCGGGCGGGGGTCTCGGCCATATCCTCAGCCTGACACGGATCGCGGCCGGAAACCGTCCGCGTGCCAGGAGTGCCGCACGGCCGCACGAGCCCGCGGCGTGCCCAACACGACCCGGCCGGTGGGGCGCGGTCGTGAACCGGCATCGTTCCGGGGAACCGCGGGACCGGGGACGCGCGAGTAACGCTGCCTCAGCGCAGCTCTTCCTCGGCGAACGCGCGGAAACCGCGGGCCCGGCGGCCGGTCACGCGTTCGACGGTGTCCGTGGTGCGGTCCTCGGCTCCGTCGGCGATGGCCCGGTCGAGGTCGGCCAGCAGGGTCGCGAACCGCTCGGGAATGCTGGCGGCCAGGCGGTCGCGCAACTGCTCGGGACCGAGCGGCCGGTGGGTCACGGGCGTGCCGGTGACGTCGGCGATGATGGCCGCGACGTCGTCGTAGCCCAGCGCCTCGGGGCCGGTGAGGACCAGGTCGGTGTTGGGCGCGTGCTCGTCGGTGAGGGCGCGCACCGCGACCGCCGCGATGTCGTTGGCATCGATGAAGCCGACCCGGCCCGTGCCGGTCGCGGACATGATGACGCCCTCCTCGCGGATGCTGCCCGCGTGCATGTGGGGATCGGAGAAGTTCTGCATGAACCACGACGGCCGCAGCACCGCCCACTGGTCGAACAGGTCGCCGAGCACGGCGTGAACCCGGCCCACTGCCGGGCCTCCCGCGGGAATGGCCGAGGAGCTGAGCAGGACCGCGCGTCGCACGCCGGCCTCGCGGGCCTGCCGCAGGAAGGGCAGCATCACCGCGGCCGGATCGGTGTCGCCGACGGGCGGGACGAGGTACATCCGGTCGGCGTCCCGCAGGGCGGCGGGGTGGGTCGCCGGGTCGTACCAGTCGAAGCGGACGGCTCCGGTGCCGGCACTGTCCGGCGCGGCGGGGTGGCGGCTGGCCCCGGTCACGCGGTGGCCCAGGGCGCTGAGCCCGGAGACGACGCGGCTGCCGGTTGTGCCGGTGGCCCCGGTGACCAGGGTGGTGTGCTCGGTCATGCCGTTTCCCCTTGCCGCTCGGTGCCGAAGAACTTCGCGTCGTCCGGCGAGCCGGGGATGGCCGACGGGTTCCAGTAGTCGCGGTAATGGGCGATACGGCCGTTGGCGACCGTGACCACGGCGACGTAGGTCATGTCGAAAGGCGCCCCGGTGGCCACCATGCGCCCGGTGCCGCGGAACTCGGCCACGATCGTGTTCCGCTCGGTGGTCTGGTGGATCAGCAATGAGGGGATATCGCGAAGGTCGATGTGGTCGGGGTAGCCCCGCATGTAGTCGGCCACCGCCGCCCGGCCTTCCAACCTGGCGGGAAACCCCTCCGGGGCGAAGGGGAACTCGAAGACGATGTTCTCGTCGCACAGGGCTACCCAGCCGTCGATGTCCTTGTCCAGCAGCAGCCGCAGGCTGTGGCGGTACAGATCGGCCGGGGGCATGGCTTCGGTCAACGCAAAGCTCCATCCGGTAATATGTGGACTGCGAGTCCGTTTAACTATACGGACTGGTGGTCCGTTTCGCAATCGGAGGAAGTATGCCCCAGCGCAAAGAGCGCGCGGACGCGCTGCGCAACCGCGAGGCCGTCCTCGCCGCGGCCGACGCCCTCTTCGCTCGCAGCGAGAGTCCCCGCGGCGTGTCCATGGACGACATCGCGGCGGCGGCCGGCGTCGGCAAGGGCACTCTCTTCCGCCGCTTCGGCGACCGCGCCGGCCTGGTCCGCGCCCTGTTCCAGGCGCGGATCGAACCGCTGCGGCAGGCCGTGGAGACGGGCCCGGAACCGCTGGGCCCCGCCACCGCGCCGCGCGAACGCGTGCTGGCCCTGCTCGACGCGGTGCTGCGGTTGAAGCTCGACAACCGCCACCTGTCACTGGCGCTGGAAGAGGACGGCACCACCAGCCCGTACGAGGCGGGCCACTACACGTGGTGGCACGGCACACTCCAGGAATCGCTGCGGCGGCTCCCCGGAGTCGCCGACAGCGGTTTCACCGCGCACGCCCTACTGGCCGCCACCCGCGCCGACCTCGTCGAGTACCTCGCCAGCCACGAGCGTATGCCTCCCGAGGAGATGCGCGACCGCCTGGCCGCCTACGCGGCCGCGGTTCTGGGGCCCGTGTGACGACGGGCGCGGCCCGGTAACCGGGCCGCGCCTCGCGTCCGCCGGCGGCCGAAAGAGCCTGGTTACGGCTTGCGGCCGACGGCGCAGTACGCGTCCACCGGGGCGGGTGTCCCCACCTCGGCGGGCTCGGGCCGCCAGAGCGCCGTCGAGACCACGCCGGGCTCCAGAACCTCCAGGCCGTCGAAGAACCGGGCGATCTGCTCGGGGCTGCGCAAGGTGATCGAGGGGGTCGCGCTCTCGTTCCACTGCCGCACGGCCTCGTCGGACTTCTCCCCGAGTACGACGTTGGTGTCGTGCGCGACCACCAGGTAGCTGCCGGAGGGAAGGGCACCCACCAGTTGGGACACGATCGCGCGCGCGTCGTCGAAGTCGGGGATGTGCTCCACGACGCCGAGGAGGATCAGGGCGATCGGCTGGATGAAGTCCAGGCTGGCCCGCGCGGACTCCAGGACCGTGGCGGGGTCGTGCAGGTCGGCGTGGATGTAGTTGGTGGACCCTTCGGGCGTGCCGACGAGGAGCGCGCGGGCGTGCGCCATGATCAGGGGGTCGTTGTCGACGTAGACAATGCGCGACTCCGGCGCTACCGCCTGGGCCACCTCGTGGGTGTTGTTGGCCGTGGGCAGGCCGGTGCCGACGTCGAGGAACTGGCGGACCCCCGCCTCGCGCGTCAGGTGTGTGACAGCGCGGACGAGGAAAGCGCGGTCGGCGCGGGCGATGTCGACGACATGCGGCAGGAACTCCCGGATCCGCTCGCCCAGCTCGCGGTCGACGGCGAAGTAGTCCTTACCGCCCAGCCAGTAGTTCCACACCCGCGCGGTATGTGGAACGTTGGTGTCAATGTCGTTGGGGAGACTCGTGCCGGGCTGGGAATCGCTGGGTTCGTTCACTGCGGTTGCCTCTTCTTCGCTGACACTGGGCGCCTGGTCTCTCCATTCCCACGGGCGCCCTGCTGACACCGCGCCGGCGACACCGCGGTTCCCGGTGTGCCAGGACATCGATACCGCCAGCGCGCCCGAACGCACCGCTCCGGTTGACCTCTACCGCGGTTGAGGATGCACGCTCATGCGTATGCCCCAGGGACTGGTGATCGGCGGAACCGGAATGCTCGCAGGGACGGTGCGCGGGTTCAGCGCACGCGGTTGGGATCTGGTGGTGCCCAGCCGCAGGCGCCCTCGGTTCGCCACAGATGGCGAGAACGTTCGGTGGGTGCGCGGCGAGTGGGACTTCCCAGCGGAGCTGGCCGCGGCGGTGGCTCGGGAAGCAACCGCGCCATTCGGCCTGCTCGTCGCCTGGGTGCACACGCCGCACCGCGATGGTGTCCTCAAGGCCGTGCAACCCCTGCTCGCCCCGGACGCGCCGGTGATCGAGGTGTGGTCCAGCGCCTCCCAGGACCCCCTGGCCACCCTGCCACCCGCCGTCCTCGACCACCCCACCCACCGCGTGGTGCTCGGCTACCAGCGGTCGGGACGTTCAGCGCGGTGGCTGACCACCACCGAGATCTCCGAGGGTGTGCTCGCCGCCGCGCTGGCGGCGCTCGCTGGAGCCCCACCGGCCGTGCGCGAAGTGGGCGTCCTGCGTCCGTGGCCTCCAGGGCGCTGAGCCCGACCCCGCATCCACCGGGGCGCGGGAACAGGATGAACAGGGAGTCACACGTCGACGGTGACCTCGCACGACCAGCCGTCTCCGGTTGGTCCGAACCGGAGATCGTGCAGGGTCACGGCTTTGGGTGCGGCTCCGGTCAGCGTTGCCTCATGGAGCGGGGCGAGGCGGAACAGGAGCAGCGGGCCGCCGCGGCCGTGTGCCGCCTCGACACGGGCCGGAACGCCCCCTTCGGTTTCGAGGACGTAGATGACCTCGTCCAGCACGGCGACGAGCGCGTCCTCGTCCGTCTCGCCGCCCGTCGGGACGGTCCAGTAGGCGTCGGACGGCGCGGCCGGCGGTGGGGCGGCGAAGCTCGCCACCAGCCCGCGCACCGCTTCGGCCATGCACTCCTCGCGGGTGGGTGCCCACGCTTCGATGCGGATGTCCGAAGTGTGTGGCAGGGCGCGGTGGCCCGACACGGTGGTCACCCCTTGACCACCCCCACCGGCGCCAGCCGGGCCACCCTCCGGCACAGGCCCCCGCCCTCGGCGGCCTCCACCACAGCGGACACGTCCTTGTAGGCGGCGGGCGCCTCCTCGGCCAGGCCGCGCGCCGAGGCACCCCGCACGACCACGCCCTGTTTGAGCAGGTCCGCCCGGAGCTCGTTGGCGCGCGTGGCGCGGGCCGCCTGATGGCGGCTCTGCTGCCGCCCGGCCCCGTGGCAGGTCGAGTGGAAGGCCGCACCGTCAGGCACGCCGGTGAGGACATAGGACGACGTCCCCATCGACCCCGGGACCAGTACCGGCTGGCCGACCTTCGCGAGGCCGGCCGGCAGGTCGAGGTGGCCGGGCGGGAGGGCGCGCGTGGCGCCCTTGCGGTGCACGCAGAGTTCGCGCAGCTCGCCGTCGACCTCGTGCGTCTCGACCTTCGCGAGGTTGTGCGAGATGTCGTAGACCATCTCCAGAGACCTCCCGGTGGTCTCCTGGAACGTCCGCGACGCTGCCGCCTGCAGCAGTTGCCGGTTGGCCCGGCTGTAGTTGGCCGCCGCGGCCATCGCGCCGAGGTAGGCGCGGCCCTCCGGGGAGTCCACCGGGGCGCAGGCGAGCTGGCGGTCGGGAACGCGCAGGCCGTGGCGCGGCATGCGCTTCTCGATGGTGCGTACGTGGTCGGTGCAGGTCTGGTGGCCCAGCCCGCGCGAGCCGCAGTGGATCATCACGCAGACCTGGTCCTCGCGCAGGCCGAACGCTTCGGCGGCCTCGTTGTCGTAGACATCGGTGACGACCTGCACCTCCAGGAAGTGGTTGCCGGAGCCCAGGCTGCCCACCTGCTCCAGGCCGCGTTGCACGGCGCGCTCGCTGACCTGCTCCGGCACGGCGTCGCCGACCGCACCGTAGTCCTCGCAGCGTTCGAGGTCGGTGTCGGTTCCGTACCCCTGCTCGACCGCGTACCGGGACCCCTCGCCCAGGAGCGCCGCCATTTCCTTGGGGCCCGAGAGCTTCCACACCGCGCCGCGGCCCGCGCCGTGCGGGACCGAGCGGTTGAGCCCCTCCATGAGCTGTTCCAGTATCGGCCGCAGCGCGTCGCGGCCCAGGTCGGAGGCGAGCAGCCGCACGCCGCAGGAGATGTCGAACCCGACCCCGCCCGGGGACACCACACCGCCGCGGCGCACGTCGGTGGCCGCGACCCCGCCTATGGGGAACCCGTATCCCCAGTGCATGTCGGGCATGGCGAAGGAGGCTTCGGTTATGCCGGGCAACGTGGCGACGTTGGCCACCTGCTCCAGTGGCTTCTGGGCCTCGCCGGACGACAGCAGCGCCCGCGACGCGAACACCATCCCCGGAACCCGCATGTCGCCGTGTCGCTCGACCCGGAAACGGTACGGGGTCTCCTCTATCAGCTCCATGGCCGCCCCCTTCAACCGAGTGCCGCTGCGCACGAGCCGCCGCGTCCCACCGCGGTCGGCGCTCTCACCAGCGACGGCTACCCAGAACACGCCCCGAGTAGTGGGGGAGACGCCCGGCATTCGACGGAGAGCGGGCCGTCCCTCGTACCCCCAGCCCGGCGCCACCGGAAGGGGCGACCGCGGGCACGCGCCGACGATGTGCCCGGCGCGGTCACCCAGTACGCCGGGCATGCCCGCTCTCGCCCGCCGCGGGCGCCGTGGCGGTCCCGGCGCCGACAGCGATGTTGTTCCGGTACACCGCGATGTTCACCTCCAGGCTTCGCCCTCCGGCGGGGCTGCGCACGCGAACCTGGCCGGGCCTCCGGCCCGTTCGGATCCGCGGCGCGCCCCCTGGGGGCCAGCAGCGCCGACCGGGTCAGTCCCAGGCGCCGGAGGCGGCCGCCTGCTTGACGTAGGCGGTGAAGTCGCGTGGCTCGCGGCCCAGCACCCGCTGAACCCCGTCGTCGACCTCGGCGATTACCCCCTCACGCATTACGGCGAAATTCCCGGACAGCTCTTCCGCGGCGTCCGGTGCGACTCCGGCGGCCAGCGCCGCGGGCACGAACTCCTCAGCGGGGACATCGACGAAACGCACCGGCCGCCCCGTGGCCGCGCCGATCGTCTCGGCGGCCTCCGCCCACGTGAGCGCGCGGGGTCCGGTCATCTCGTAGGTGTGGCCGTGGTACCCGTCCTCGGTGAGCAGGGCCACGGCGACGTCGGCGATGTCCTCGGCGTCGATGAACGGTTCCGGGACCTGGCCGATCGGCAGCGCGAGCTCGCCTGATCGGACCATGGGGTAGAAGACGTCCTCGGTGAAGTTCTGGTTGAAGTTGTTCGGCCGCATGATCGCCCACTGCGCCCCGGAGTCCCGGACGGCCTGTTCGACGGAGCTGGCGTACTCGATGTGCTGCGCACCGCGTCCGGAGAGCAGGACGATGCGGTTGACCCCCGCGGCGACGGCACGGGTGACGAGGTCCCCCGCGGGTGCCTCCTGTGGCGGCAGGACCAGGTAGAGCGCCGATACCCCGTCGAGGGCCGCTGCCCAGGTCGTGCGGTCGTGCCAGTCGAAGCGGGTGTCGCTGGACCGCGATGCGGCGCGTACGGGGGTGCCGTTCGCGCGCAGCCGGGACACCACCCGGCGGCCGGTCTTACCGGTCGCGCCGAGCACGAGGATCGGGCGGGTTGTCTGCTGTGTCATGGCTTCAGCAAACCGCATGGAGCTTGGACGAACCATGGGGCAGAGTCTCCTCTCCATGTCCATTCGTCTACCATGGCTCCATGGATGCGTTCGCGGACCTACTCACTGGGCTACGCACCGAGGGTGCGGTGCTGGGCCGGTCCGCGTTGCCGTCGCCGTGCGCGCTCCGTTTCGTCGGCGGAGCACCGCTGACCCTGTGCACACTGCTGGACGGGCAGGGATGGATCGTCGCCGGTGACGGCACGCGAATGCGGATCAGGGCGGGAGACAGCGTTGTCGTACGCGGCCCTGAGCCTTTCGTGTTCACCGACGATCCCGCGGACCTTCGGCCCGACCTCATCACCGAGGTCGCGTGCGCGGACGTCGCCGACCAACCGGGCTCCGCCTGCGCGGTCGACCCCGAAGCGCCGGCGACCCTCCTGGTGGGAGAGTGCCCGCTCAGGGGAGAGACCGGGAAACGCCTCCTGTCGGCCCTGCCGCCGCTCGTCTTCGCCGCCGCGGACCCCGACTGCGAAGGAGCGGTGCGCTATCTCGCCGAAGAGGTGGCCACCGCCCGCCCCGGCCATCAGGTGGTACTCGACCGCCTCCTGGACTGGCTCCTCGTGTGCACCCTGCGCGCCTGGTTCGACGATCCCGAGCGGAACGCGCCCGCGTGGTACCGCGCCCTGGGGGATCCGGTGGTCGGCACCGCGCTGCGCCGGATGCACGACGCCCCGAACCATCCGTGGACACTCGCGGCGCTCGCCCGATCCGCGGGGGTCTCCCGGGCCACACTCGCCAAGCGGTTCACCGACCTGGTGGGCGAGCCACCGCTCACCTACCTGACCGGATGGCGGATGACGCTCGCGGCCGATCTGCTCGCGGACACCTCGATGGCCATCGGCGACGTGGCGCGGCGCACCGGCTACGCCGACGGGTTCGGGTTCAGCTCCGCGTTCAAACGGACGAAAGGGATGAGCCCCACCGCGTACCGCGCGGCACGGAGCTTCAGCCGAGTCTGACGCGGTCTTCCCCGCGCTCGCCGCCGGCCTGGGGTGCGTGGCCTTTCAGCGCAACGTGAAGGGCCGGTTTCCGCAACGGCGGCGAGCGCGCCCGCACCAATGCCCGCCACCCGTACGTTTGACCGGCAAACCCGCGGTGTCAGTGGCGCGGGAAGTGCAGGGCCGCCGTGGTGCCGGGGGACCACAGCACCGAGTCGGGCGGGCGCTCCCCAATGGGCACGCCGGCGGCTGCGAGCAGGTTGCCTTCGTAGTGCCGGAGCTCGGCGGTGAACAGCCGCCACGGCGCGTGCCCGGCCGGCATCCAGAGGGTCCGGCCCAGGTGGCGGGTGTGCAGCCCGTAGCGCGCCGTCACGAACTGCTCCATGGGGGAAGGGGCGGTGATCCGGTCGCCGAAGGCGACCCGCCACCGTCCGGCGGCGGGCGCGCCGGGGATCCGGCGGCGGACCGTGCCGGCCGACCCGCTTTCGGTGGTGCGCAGCGCGATGTCGGACCATATATAGGGCACGCCGGTCAGCGCGCGGGCCGCCACGACGCTCGCCAGCGCGTCGGCGTCCATGGTCCGGAAGACCACCCCGCGGCGGCCGCGGTCGTCGCGCGTGTAGAGCCGCACGTTCACTTCGTTGAACCCGCCGGTTGGGACGGCGCCAAGAGCGCGGGGCCACGCGACGCGAAACGCGACGAGCCCGACATAGCTGGCGCCCGCCAGCTCATCGGGCCGCGTTCCCGGCGGAAGCAGAGGTGCGACGAGAGCCGGGGCGACTCGCCAGTGCAGGAAGACGACGTCGCGCCAGCACTGGGTCAGCGGGGCGGGCCCCGGAGGCGCGGAATCCACCGGCCCGGAGCGGGGCGCCGCGGAACCCGGCGGCGCGGCGGCCGCGGGCCGGACCAACGGCCCCGGTGGGCCCTGCTGCACCACGCACCCCCTGGCGGCCGGAACCGGCTTGCTCGTTCACCTTATCGAGTCCGGGCGCGGCTCCCCGCGGTGGAGCGCATTGAGGGTGGCGGCGGGGCCGTTCTGGGGCGCTGGAGGTGTCCGCACGGTCAGGTTCGACGCGGGGGTCGAGGAGGATCGGTACAGGATTTAGCGGTAGAGCCGCTACCTGGGCACCAGTTCGGTGACGGCGCCGAGCCGGGCCGGCACGCGGCCCTAGGTTCGGGCCCATGCCGCATGAGTTCCTCTCCGATGAGCAGGTCGCCCGCTACGCCCGGCTTCCCCGGGGAAGTGTCGGTCGCGGACCTGGAGCAGTTCTTCCGCCTAGATAGCGCCGCCCTGGAGGCGGCCTCGGCCAAGCGCACCCCACCCACTCGCATGGGGTGGGCCCTGCAGTGGGGCATGGTGCGCATGCTCGGCGTCTTCCGATTCGACGCCCCCACGGCCGCCCCCGCAGGACTTGCCGCATGCAGTTGTAACAACTATTGTTACGACTAGAACCGAGGGGTGAGGGAGGTGGAGTCCGACGTGAGTGCCAACAGCAGACTGACCATCGCGGCGCACGCCCTGACATGGATCGGGCTGTATCAGCGGCGCGGCCACGAGGTCGCCACCTCCGAGCAGATCGCGACGAGCGTCAACACCAACCCGGTGGTGATCCGCCGCCTGCTGGCCAAGCTGAGCAAGGCCGGCCTGGCCGATTCACGGCGGGGGGCGGGGGCGGGCTGGATGCTCGCACGGGACCTGGCGGCGATCACCCTGCTCGACGTCTACCAGGCGATCGAACCGGGGCCGGTCTTCGCCCTGCACCGCGCGACACCGGACCCCGAGTGCGTCGTGGGCCACGGCATCGGGCCGGCGATGACCGCTGTGTACGACGAGGTGGAGGCCGCCCTCCGCAGGGAGCTGGTCAAGACCACGCTGGAGGACGTGCTGCGGGACGTCTTGAAAGCCGCCTGACCTCGGACCGTTGACTTCCCCTGATCGAGGGAGGTCAGACTCACCCCATCGATGTAACAAAAATAGTTACGTCAAGGAATCGGAGAATCTCATGGGACAGCTGGACGACAAGACCGCCCTCGTCACCGGCGCCTCCAGCGGCATCGGCCTGGCGATCGCCCGCCGCTTCGCCGCCGAGGGCGCGACCGTCTACCTCACCGGCCGACGCAAGGCCGCGCTGGACGCCGCCGTCGCGCAGGTCGGCGCCCGCGGCATCGCCATCCAGGGCGATACCTCCGACCTCGGCGACCTCGACCGGCTCTTCGCCGAGATCGCGAACCGCAGCGGCCGCCTGGACATTGTGGTCGCCAACGCCGGGGTCGGGGACTACGGCCCGCTCGGCGCGATCACCGAGGAGGAGTACGACCGCACTACCTCGATCAACCTCAAGGGCACGGTCTTCACTGTCCAGAAGGCGCTGCCGCTGCTGACGCCCGGCGCCTCGGTGATGCTGCTCTCCTCCAGCGCGGCCCTGCGGGCCACCCCCGGCCTGGGCGTCTATGCCGCCACCAAGGCCGCGATCCGCGGCCTCGCCCGCACCTGGGCCGCCGAGCTAGCCGGCCGCGGAATCCGCGTCAACGCCCTCACCCCCGGCGATGTCGAGACCCCGGGCGGGGACGAGCTCCGCGCCGCTTTCCCGCACGGCGATCGGCCCACCGCGGCCGAGCCCGCCCCGCTGACCCCGCTCGGCCGGATCGGCCGTCCCGACGAGGTCGCCGCCACCGCCCTCTACCTGGCCGGCGACCAAAGCACTTTCACCACCGGCGCGGAACTGCTCGTCGACGGCGGCGCCACACAGCTCTAGGCGCCGAATCGTCCACGCGGGACGCATTCGACACTCCAGGGCGTCTGAGCCGCGTACTTGCGACCGTCGCCAGGGCAACGGCTTCGACACAACAAGGAGTGAGTCATGAAGAGCGTGGTCCACTACCGGGCGGACGATGCGGCAGCCCGATCCCCGGCACCAGGAGGGCGACCAGGTCGTCTTCCTCGCCGGTGACGACGAGAGCGGCAAGGACTTCCTGTGCCAGGGCTGCGGCCCGACCGGCACACCTCACGCGAACGAAAAGACAAAGGACAAGGACGATGGCAACAGACACTCAGACCTCGCGGACCGTGGCCGAGAAGTTCGTGGAGCGCCTCGGCAGGCAAGACCCCGACGGCATCCAGGAACTGTTCGCCGAGGAGATCGACTGGCACGTCCCCGGCAGTGACGCGCTGCCCTGGACCGGGCGCCGTACCCGCCGGGAGGAGGTCGCGCCGTACTTCACCACGATGTGGCCGCACTTCGCGCACGGCGGGAGCAAGGTCGTGCTGGAGCGCGTCATCGTCGACGGTGGTGACGTTGTACTGCTGGCGGTCTGGACGCACACCGTCGTGGCCACTGGGAAGGAGTTCACCACACCGGCGGCCATGCACCTGATGGTCGAGGACAACCGGATCGTCCGCATGCACCTGTACGAGGACACGCTGACCGTCGAGAAGGCGTTCAACGCCGGCTGAGTGGAGAGTGCTCATGTGCCCCGTGGCCCGGGGCACATGGCGGCCAGGACCTCCATGGCGGCGTCGGTGCGCGGCGCCTGAGCCAGGAGCTGGCGCTGCACGCGGTCCTCCGCGCGCAGGGTGGGGGTGGGTGTAGGTGGCGGCGTCGGTCTCGTCCAGGTCGTAGCTGTCCAGGGCGTTGGGGTAGTACAGGGCCGTCCACAGCGCTTCGGCCGGGACGAGCCAGGTGTCGGCGTCGGGGTCCTGGCCGTGCAAGGCGTCCGCCAGCTCTTGCAGGGCGGCTGGAAGTAGCGGCGGGGTGGGGTCGGAGCGGAACCCGTGCCCGCGGTCACCGGGGCGAGACCAGTCTGCTCTCGTAGGCGGCGATGACCAGTTGGGCGCGGTCCCGCGCCGCCAGCTTGTCCAGCAGCCGTCCCACGTGCGTCTTCACCGTGGCCATACTGAGGTGCAGGTGCTCGGCGATCTCGGTGTTCGACCGCCCGCGGGCCACCAGCGTGAGCACCTCACGCTCCCGATCGGTGATCGCTTTCAGCCCATTCGCCAGAGGCGGGCTCGCCGGCTCGGGCATCCGGGCGAACTCCGCGATGAGACGCCGGGTCACCCTGGGGGAGAGGAGCGCTTCCCCGTCGGCCACCACGCGGATGGCGGAGAGCAGGTCGGCCGGTGGGGTGTCCTTCAGCAGGAAGCCACTGGCGCCCGCGCGCAATGCCGCGTAGACGTAGGAGTCGAGGTCGAAGGTGGTGAGGATGAGCACCCGGCTTCCGGACTCCGGCGCGGCGCAGATCCGGCGGGTGGCCTCGATCCCGCCGACGCCGGGCATGCGGACGTCCATCAGCACCACGTCAACGGAGGCCTCCCGTGCCGTGCGCACCGCGGACTCCCCGTCGCCCGCCTCACCGACAACGGTGAGGTCGGGCGCGCTCTCGATCAGCACCCGGAAGCTGCCGCGCAGCAGTGCCTCGTCGTCGACCACAAGCACGCGGATGGGTTCGCTCACGTGGCCTCCCGCGAGGCGGGCTCGTAGGGGATCCGGGCGGCAACCCGGAACCCGCCCTCGGGCAGAGCCTCGGCGGTGAGCACCCCGCCGTGCATGGCGGCCCGCTCCCGCATCCCGAGCAGCCCGTGACCGGTGCCGTTGCCGGTGTCCGGAAGGACCCGGGCGCCGGGGCCGTCGTCGCGCACCTCGACGCGCACCGTACCGCCGCCGGCGGCGACCCGCACCCGGCACCGCGCTGGTGCGGCGTGTTTGACCACGTTCGTCACCGCTTCCCGCACGATCCGGTGGACCGCTGACGCTACCCCGTCGGGCACTTCCCCGATCCCGTGCACGACCATGTCGACCCGAACGCCCGCCATCGCCGCGTGCTCCACGAGCCCTTCCAGATCGGCTCGCGGCTCCTGCTCGTCCGAACGCAGCACCCCCAGCATCCGGCGCATCTCGGCGAGTGTGTCGCGGCTGGTGCTCTCGATGACGCGCAATGCGTCCCGCGCCTCCTCCGGGCGTTCGTGGGCAACGTGGTTGGCGATACCCGCTTTCACCGCGATCAGGCTCATGCTGTGCGCCACGGAGTCGTGCAGCTCGCGGGCGATCCGCAGCCGTTCCTCGGCGACTGCCCAGTCGGCGAGCTGGGTCGCCGAACGCGCCGCGGCGGCCCGGCGTTCCCGGATCACGCGTCCCAGCATCCACGTCCCGCCCAGGACCGGTACCGCGACCAGCGCCGTGCTGGCAAGGCTGCCGCAGCATACCGGTGTTCCGGTGACGCTGACCAGGACGAGACCGCCCACACTGAGCGTCCCGATGGTGAGCGTGGGCTCCCATCGCCTTCGGGGCAGGACCACCGCCACCTGGTAGAGCGTGAGGACCACAGCGGCGAGCTCCCACCGCCCCATGCCCCAGGCGGTCGCGAGGAGCGTCCCCGTGAGGGCCAACCCGAAGGCGGGCACCGGCCACAGCCGGCGCACGGCGATCGAGGCGCCGGTGACGGCCGCGGCCAGCAACACCGCCCCCATCTGGGCGTCCGGGGGAGCCCTTACCGCGGCGAGCACCAGGAGGTAACCGAGCGCCGTCAGACCGTCGAGGGCAAGCAGCTCGCGCCGGCCCAGACGCCGGAAGATCGAGGGGCGGGGGTCCGCAGTCTCCGCGATGTCCACGCGTCGACGGTAGCGGGCGCGCCCGCCCCGTGGCCTCCGGCCAGGGGTCCTCATACCGGGGTATGAGAGCGGCCTCACTACCGGCCCGGCACCCGCCCGTGGACGGAGCCCGGAGTTGGGCCGCTGGCCCGATGTGTCGGACCGGATCGGCGCGAGAGCGTCGCGGACATGATCGAAGTACACGAACTGACCAAGCGCTACGGGCGTACCGTCGCGGTCGACGGACTGACCTTCAACGTCAACCCCGGGCGGGTGACCGGGTTCCTCGGACCCAACGGGGCGGGCAAGTCGACCACGATGCGGGTGCTGCTCGGGCTGGACCGCCCCACCTCGGGTACGGCGCTGATCGACGGGCACCGCTACGCCGAACTGCGCCGCCCGCTGTTGCACGTGGGCGCCCTGCTGGACGCCGGCGCGGTGGACGGCGGGCGCAGTGCGCTGAACCACCTGCGGTGGCTGGCGCGCACGAACGGCATAGGCGCCCGCCGGGTGGCGAGTGTCCTGGAACAGGTCGGGCTCGCCGGGGTGGCCCGCTCCCGGGTGGGCGGCTTCTCGCTGGGAATGCGCCAGCGGTTGGGGGTCGCCGCGGCGCTACTCGGCGACCCCGCCGTTCTCCTCTTCGACGAGCCGGTGAACGGGCTGGACCCCGACGGTGTCCGGTGGATCCGGGAACTGATGCGCTCCCTTGCCGCCGAGGGGCGGACCATCCTGCTGTCCAGCCACATGATGAGCGAGATGGCCCTGACCGCCGACCACCTCGTGATCATCGGACGCGGCCGGCTCATCGCCGACACCACGGTGCAGGACCTCGCCGCCCGGTTCCAGCAGGGGGTAACGGTGCGCTCGCCACATGCTGACGAGCTGGCCACGGCGCTCACCGGTGCCGGTGCCACGGTGACCCGGGAGGCCGACGGAGGCCTAACGGTGACCGGCAAGGACGCCAGCGAGATCGGTGACCTGGCCGCCCGGAACGGGCTCCCGATCCACGAGGCGGTCCCGCGCGGCGCATCCCTGGAAGACGCGTACATGGAGCTGACCTCCGAGAGCGTGGACTATGCGGCGCGTACCGGGGTGCAGGGAGCGGCGCAGTGACCGCGACGCTGGCGGCAGAGTGGCTCAAGCTTCGCTCGGTCCGATCGACCTGGGTGATCATCGCCGTGGTCGGCGGGGTCGTGCTCGTCACCACCCTGGCCGCGTGGAACGGGGTGACCTCCTGGGAGAGCGCGACAACCGCCGAGGGCCGGATCCGGTGGGAGACAGCGCGGCCAGTGGAACGGATAACGTTCCCGTTCACCCAGCTCTGCCTGGGGACGCTGGGGGTGCTGGCGGTCACCGCCGAGTACAGCACGGGGATGATCCGCTCCACCTTCGTCGCCGTGCCCCGGCGCGGCACGGTCCTGGCCGCCAAAGCCGGCGCCGTGGGGGGTGCCACGTTCGCCGCGGGAGTGGCGGCGGTGACGGCCATGCACCTCACCGCGAGGTGGATTATCGGCGACCGGCCCTTTGAGCCCTACGCGGACCCGGTGGCGGAGTCGGTCGGGCCGCTGCTCGCCATGGGGCTGTCGGCCGCGGTGGTCGCCCTCGTGGGGGTAGGGCTGGGGTTCATCCTGCGCTCCACCGCGGGGGCGCTCGTCACGGTCGCGGCGCTGGTCTTCGTGGTCCCCACCATCGCGGGTTTCCTCCCCGATCCGTGGAACGAGCGGATCGGCGCCGTGCAACTGCCCCAGCTTTCCGCCCAGGTCGCGGGGGCGTCCGACCCCGTGCTGTCCCCGCCGGTGGCGCTGATCGTGCTCGCCGGCTACGCCGCCACCGCGCTCGGCACCGCCGCCGCAGCCATCAGCCGGAGCGACCCGTGAAGCCCGAGGGATCGCCCCACAGCGCGGTTCCCGGCTCTGCGGGGCGAGCAAAGCCAGGCACGCACGGGCCGGCGCCCACCCGAAGTCCGCTTCCTGCCCGCAGGAACGATCCACGGAGGAACCCAAATGACACCCGCCCCGCAACAGGAACACCGGCCGGTGCGCGACGCGCTCGCCGCGGAATGGCGGAAGACCTATTCGGCCCGCGCGACCTGGTTCGTCGCGGGCGCTGTCGTGTTGACGATGCTCGCTGTCACCTCCCTGACAGTGACAGTGGTGGTGATGTGGGAAGGGCTGCCGCCGGAACGGCGCTCCGACGTCGTAATGAGCCCACCCGATCAGGTCGTGCTCATGCCGCTGCAGCTCTGCCTGGGGGTGCTGGGGCTGTTGACGTTCACCGCCGAGCACCGCACGGGGATGATCCGCTCCACCTTCGTCGCCGTGCCCCGGCGTGGCACGGTCCTGGCCGCCAAGACCGCCGTCACCGGTGTGGTCGCGCTGCTCCTCGGCTACGTGGGGGTTCTGGTGACGGTCGGGGCGAGCTGGTGGGTCGCGGGGGACCGGTCTTTCTTCCTGAACAACGACCCGCTGGCCGAGCAGCTCCCGCTGCTACTGGCCTCGGGACTGTCGGTCCTGATGGTCGCCATCGTCTGCGTTGGGCTGGGCGCCATCGTGCGCTCCACCGCCGCAGCGGTCGTGCTGCTGGTGCTGTTCCTCTACGTGCTGCCGATGAGCACCACCTACCTCCCCGCGCCGTGGGACGACCGGGTGGCGTCGGTAATGCTGCCGAACCTGCACCACCAGGTCGGCACGGATGACTTCGCCATGGTGTACTTCGACGGCGTCCTGGCCCCGCCGGCGGCGCTCGCCCTGATGGCGGCCTACGCGGCCATCGCACTTGGCGCCGCCGCGGTCGTGGTACGCCGCCGGGACACCTGAGAACCCAGGCCAGCGATCGTGCGGTACCGACCCTTCACCGCGACGGGTCGATACCGCACGATTGCGGGGGCCAGTTGCGCAGCATAGCGACGCCCCTCCCGAGACCAAGGCGCCGACGGCTTCCCCCCGCAACAGCGGGGGTCCAACGCCTTACGGCGTCCCGGACTCGAACCGAATGGATTACCAGAAGTAGCCGTCAACTACGCACCGGGAGGCGCGTACCACCAAAGGTAAGAGCGAAGGACGGCGAACCTCCAGTAGTTTTCTGAGCCCGGCAACCAGCACCGGGGCGAGTGCCATTTGGTCCTCTGCATCCGGAGCTCAACCGAGAGCGGTAACGTAGCGCCAGTCCAGCAAGCCGGACCAATGGCCGTGGTGCCACTTATCGCGGCGAGAGCATGGAAACCAGAACCGACGATGGACCGAACGGTATTCTAGTTCCCTAAATGCGCAGCTCAGGAAGTGTGCTCTCCACGCACGTGGAGGTGAACCGTTATACGCCGACGGGATGGTGTCGATCGTGTTGTGCTCTCCACGCACGTGGAGGTGAACCGGCTCCGGCCGGAAACGCTCCCGAGATGCCCGGTGCTCTCCACGCAGGTGGAGGTGAACCGGTGGGTTGGATGGCGTACTGGCCGATGCGCACGTGCTCTCCACGCACGTGGAGGTGAACCGTCAGCCTCTACCGCGTCCGGGTGCTCCCGGACGTGCTCTCCACGCACGTGGAGGTGAACCGTACGTGGCGCCGAACGCGCTGGGCATGGCGGGGTGCTCTCCACGCACGTGGAGGTGAACCGGCAGACGGGCGATCGGTCCCGCTTGGGTTGGTGTGCTCTGGCGGTGTGCCCCGAGATCGGCCGCCGCTGGTGCCGGGGCGCCTCAGGACTGCAGTACGTCGCCGCGGGTGCGTAGGTGGTCGATGAGTAGGCGGCCGATGTGCCGGATGTGGTCCACCATGGCGGTGCGGGCCGCGGCGGCGTCGCGGTTTCGTAGGGCGTCGAAGATCGCGGAGTGGTCGTGGGCCGAGGCTTCGGCCCATCCCCGGATGGTGCCGAAGAAGTTCAGCGGCACGTACTGCACGGTGAGGTTGAGCAGGGTCGTCATACGGTGCGAGTCGGAGGCCCGGTTGATGGTGCGGTGGATCTCGTGGTTGAGCTCGTCGACGTGCCGGGCGTCGCCTTCGTGCGCGGCTACCTCCAACTCCTCCTGCAGCTTGGTGATGCGCTCGATCTCGGCGTCGCTCAACAGTTCGGCCGCCCGCGCGGCCAGCTCGCCGGCGATGAACGCCTGGACCTCGAAGAGGTCCTCAACGTCGCGGGCGGTCATGGGAACCACCCGGTAACCACGGCGCGGCTCCCAGCGCACCGACCCCTCGCTGTGCAGGATCATGAGTGCCTCGCGGACCGGGGTGGCGCTGACTCCCAGCTCCTCGGCCAGGTGCTCGGTGCGGATGTGGCTGCCCGCGCTCAGCTCGCCGACCATGATGGCCTCGCGGACGTACGATGCCACCTTCTCGCTCAGCTGCTGCTTATCACCGAGAGCGGAGCCTGACCTCCGCCCGGATCCGCTCCGGGGTGTCTCCGCCGCCACTCGGTCTCAGCCTCCTCGGCCTCCTGCGCTGATATCTATATTCTACGGGGATTTCCGCTTCCGGGTTCGCGTCAGGTGTCCCCGCCGCGGCCCTGCGTGTCGGTGTTGCCGCCCGCCGGGCTGCGGACTCGTGCGGCGTAGCCCCGCGGTAGGCGCGGCCGCGGTCGGAGCCGGGTGGGTGATGTCCGCTTTTCGTGGAACGACCGCTCGGTGCGTCAGAGCAGCCGTTCAGATGCTGGTCCTCATCGGGTCATCGGCGGTTCCTCTGCGGTGATGCGGGGAGCGACGCCTTGTCTGGCCTCCCATATTCTATAGAATAGTGGAAGTATCGCATCGCGGATTACCCGCCCCGATCACGCTTCGGTATTCGGCCCGGACCTGGAGGAACAGTGTTCAATCGCGACGACCGCCACATTGGCGGTGGCTGGCTGCACGCCGCCGGCGACGCCACGATCCCACTCGGGAACCCAGCCGCGGAGGAGGCGATCTTCCCGGCGCCCGCCGGATGTGCCTCGGACGTGGACCGGCCGGTGCGCAGCAGCGCACGGGTTCGTGCCGGGGAGCCGGTCCTGGTGGCCGGGCTTGGCGGGGCCGGGCTCTCGGCGGTTCTGGGCGCGCGCCAGGTCGAAGGCGGTGGAGTCCCGGACGCGTTCGAGCGGATGCGGGCCGGACTCGGGGTGCGTTCCGTGCTCGAGTTCGACACATGAGCCCCGGCAACCGGGCGCCAGATCCCTTGCCGGCCGGGGAGGACACCCCCGTGGCGGCTCCACTGGCCGGGGTGCGCGTCATCGAGCTGTCCAGCTTCGTGGCCTCCCCGCTGGGAGGAATGACGCTGGCGCAGCTCGGAGCCGACGTGATCCGGGTCGACCACGTTGGCGGCGGCCCCGACCGCGCCCGCTGGCCCCTCGCCCCGTCCGGCGAGAGTCTGTACTGGGCGGAGCTGAACAAGGGCAAGCGTTCGGTCACCGCCGACCTGCGCTCCGAAGAGGGCGCCGCGCTCGTCGCCGATCTGGTCGCCGCGAGTGGCCCCCAGGGCGGCATCGTCCTGAGCAACTCCCTGGCCCAGCCCGCGCTGGGCTACACCGAGCTGTGCTCCCGGCGGGCGGACCTCATCCACGTCCAGCTCCTCGGCCGGCGCGACGGCGGGACCGCCGTTGACTACACCGTCAACGCCGCCCTTGGGTTTCCCGCCGCCACCGGCCCGGAGGGGCACGCCGCGCCGGTCAACCACGCGTTGCCCGCGTGGGACATGGCATGCGGGCTCTACCTCGCGGTCGGGCTGCTGGCGGCCGAGCGGCGCCGGCGGTTGACCGGCCGCGGCGGGCAGGTGCGGATCGCGCTGCACGACGTCGCCCTGGCCACCGCCGGCAACCTCGGCTACCTGGCCGAGGCCGCGTTGCACGGGAGTCCCCGGCCGCGCATCGGCAACCACGTCTACGGCGGGTTCGGGCACGACTTCGCCACCCGGGACGGCCGGCGGGTCATGGTGGTGGTGCTGACCAACCGGCACTGGCGGGCGCTACTCGACACGACAGGCCGCTCGGACGCGGTGGCCGGGGTGGAACGGTCCGTGGGCGTGGACTTCGGCACCGACGCCGCCCGGTACGAGCACCGCGACCTCCTCCGCGCCCTGCTGCGGCCCTGGTTCGCCGCCCGCGACGCGGCGGAGGTGGAGCGCGCGCTCGGCGCCACCCCTGTCCTTTGGTCGTTCTACCGGGACTTCGCCGAGGTCGTGGCCGACGGCGAGCTCCACAACAACCCGATGATGGGCGAGCTGGACCAGCCGGGGATCGGGCGCTGCCTGTCACCCGGGTCGCCCCTCACGTTGGACGGGCACCAGCCACCGCCCGCACCGGCCCCTCGCCTGGGTGAGCACACCGCGGAGCTGCTCCGGGACTGGCTCGGGCTGTCCGCGGAGCACATCACCGACCTGCGCGACCGGTACGTCGCGGGAGAACAGGAGACGACCGAATGAGCCTGGAGAAGCACGTAGCCGAGTGGGCTCCGGGGGAGGTCGCCAGCGAGGACCCGATCGCCCCGGGGCCCGCGCGGGCACTGGCGGGTGTCCTGGGGGAGCGCGACCTGCGGGGCGACGGTCCGCCGGTCAGTGTGCTGCCCCTGCTGTGGCACTGGCTGTACTTCCTCGACTGGCCGGCGCACGAGGAGCTCGGGCCGGACGGGCACCCGCTGGAGGGGCACTTCCTGCCGCCCATTCCCGACCGCCGCCGGATGTTCGCCGGCGGGCGCGTCCGGGTCGAGGAGCCCCTGGAGATCGGGCGGACGGCCCGGCGGGTCTCCACCCTGGCCGATGCCGCCGTCAAGCACGGGCGCAGCGGCGAGACCCTGTTCGTCACGGTGCGCCACGAGATCCACCAGGGCGGGCGCCCGCGGCTGGTCGAGGAGCAGGACTTCGCCTACCGGTCGGGAGAGTCCGGCCAGCGGCGCATGCCCGCCGAACCCAAGTCGGGTCCGCCCGACCGCGGCACCGAGCCGTGGTGGTCGCTGACCGCGGCCGATCCCGTGCTGCTGTTCCGGTTCAGCGCGCTCACCGCGAACGCGCACCGCATCCACTACGACGCCCCCTACGCGCGGACCGTGGAGGGCTACCCCGGTCTGGTGGTCCACGGCCCGCTGCTGGCGGTGCTACTGGCCGGGCGGGCGGAGGCGGCGGGCCAGCCGGCTACAGCGATGCGCTACCGGCTGCGCAGCCCCGTGTTCGCGGGGGAGCCGTTCGCCGTCACCGGCGGGCCCGGCGACAACGAGGTGGAGCTGAGCGTGCGCACCGCACCGGCCGAGGTCAACGCCACCGCCACGGTGGTCCGCTCGTGAGCCTGACCGGCGCTCTGTTGCGCGACGAACCGGCCGCGGCCCTCCGCGGTGCCCTGTTCTCCGCCCGCTGACCTCTCTCGCCCCGCCAGACGCGTATCCGAGAGTCCCGAGCAGAAGGAAGCCCGCACATGCACGTGATCAGCACCGAAGAGCAGGACATCGTCGCCGCGGTGGAACGCTTCGTCGACGCCGAGGTCCGGCCGGTCGCACGCGACCTCGAACACGCCAACGCCTACCCCGAGGACATCATCGAGCAGATGAAGACGATGGGCATGTTCGGGCTCGCCGTCGGCGAACCCCACGCCCAGACAAAGGTGTCCACCCAGTGCTACGCGCTGGTCACCGAGGAGCTGTCGCGCGGCTGGATGAGCCTTGCCGGCGCCATCGGCTCGCACACCGTGGTTAGCAAGCTCATCGGCGACTACGGAACCGAGGAGCAGCGGAACCACTACCTGCCCAAACTGGCCACCGGCGAGCTGCGCGCCGCTATGGCGTTGACGGAGCCCGGCGGCGGATCCGACCTGCAGGCCATGCGGACCACGGCGCGCAGGGAGGGCGAGAGCTACGTCATCAACGGCGGCAAGACCTGGATCACCAACGGCCGCCGCGCCGACGTGGTGGCCCTGCTCTGCAAGACCGACCCCGACGCCGATCCGGGCCACCGCGGGGTGAGCGTCCTCCTGGTGGAGAAGGTCCCCGGGTTCACGGTGTCCCGGGACCTCGGCAAGCTCGGGTACAAGGGGGTGGAGAGCTGCGAGCTCACCTTCGACGACTGCCGGGTCCCGGCCGGCGCCCTCCTCGGCACCGAGGAGGGGCGCGGCTTCGGCCAGATGATGCACGGACTGGAGGTCGGCCGGATCCAGGTGGCCGCACGGGCGGTGGGGGTCGCCCGCGCCGCGTTCGAGGACGCGCTGCGCTACGCCCAGGAGCGGGAGTCCTTCGGGCGCCCCATATACCAGCACCAGGCCGTCGGCAACCACCTCGCCGACATGGCCACGAAGCTCACCGCGGCCCGGCAGATCGTGCTGTACGCGGCGAGCAAGTTCGACTCCGGCCAGCGCAGTGACATGGAGGCCGGAATGGCGAAACTGTTCGCCTCCGAGGCCGCAATGGAGATCACGACCAATGCCATGCGGGTACACGGCGGCTACGGGTACTCGCCCGAGTTCGACGTGGAGCGGTACTTCCGCGACGCGCCACTGATGATCATCGGCGAGGGCACCAACGAGATCCAGCGGGACATCATCACCCGCCAGCTTGTTGCCCGCGGTGGGCTCTAAGGGCCGTTACAGGAGGCCGCCCCTGGGGGGAGGGGTCCGGGCCCGCCGAACAGCGTGCTCAGTCGGATGCGTGGGGATCGCCATCCGCGGGGAACCCAGCCGGCAACGCGGGATCCGGTGGGCGCGCCTGGCGGCGGGAAGGCTGAAGACGGCCCGCAGGTGCGCCCGGCGCGCGCGTCCGGGCCTGCGCGGCACGCCACGTGGCACGGAGCGGGCCTGACAGGGGCGTCGCATCGCCCACCGGCCCCGCGCGGAGCCGCTGGCGCCGGATCACCACTGGACCTCCAGGCGCTCGGGTGAGCGGTGGATCAGGGTCGGCAGCATGCGGATGGGCGCATCCGGACGCAGGCGCGCTCCGGGCAGGCGGCGCGTCAGCTCGTCCAGGACCGTGCCCAGTTGGGCGCGGGCCAGTCGCGCCCCGGGACAGGCGTGCACGCCGTGCCCGAAGCCGAGATGGCGTTCGGGGCGGCGGAATATGTCGAGGCGGTCGGGGTCCGCGAACTGCGCGGGGTCGCGATTGGCGGCGCCGAAGGAGACGAACACCGTGTCGCCGGCCGCCACCTGTGTGCCGCCCAGGACAACGGGGCGAGTGGCGCGGCGGCGGAACCCCTGGATGGGTGCGTCGAAGCGGGCGCATTCCTCCACCGCGTCGGGGATCAGCGCGGGACGCGCGCACAGCGTCTCCCACTGCTCGCGGTGGCCCAACAGGTGCGACAGCATCGTGCCCATAAGCGCGGTGGTGGTCAGGTGCCCGGCGAGCAGCAGGTTCTGCAGCGAGGAGACGATCTCGGCGCGCTGCTCGCGGGTGGGTTCGCCTGATTCCGGGGCCAGCGCGTGCACGAACCCGGTGATCAGGTCCGCGCGCGGTTCGGCGTGGCGACCGCGGACGTAGCCGTCCATCAGGTGCTGCGTTCTGGCGATCTCCCGCGCCGCCTCGATCTGGTCGTCGAGCCCCATGGGGCGGAAGAAGAGGTCGGTGGCGCGATAGCCGCCGCGCACCACCGCCGGAACGTCGGCGGGATCCAGCCCGAGGAGGTGCCCGATGACCTCGCCGGGTAGCCGGCGCGCCAGCGCCCCCATCAGTTCGGCGCCACCGTCCCCGGCGAACTCGTCCACGAGGCGTGTCGTGCGTTCGGCGATGAACGGCCGCAGCGCCGCCACCGAAGAGGCCGACAGCCCGCGGTTGTGCGGTTGCCTATAGCGCCGGTGCGCCTCGCCGTCGGAGGAGAGGACCACACCACCGCCACCGATCCCCTTGGCCAGCTCCGCGCGCACGCTCTCCGGCAGGGTGGTGTCCGGCCGCAGCGCCCCGACCGACGACAGGTCCTCGTGCCGGGCCAGCGCCTCGCGCACGTCGGCGTACCGCGAGACCAACCAGGCGTCCAGCTCGGGGGAGAAGACCAGCCCCGGTTCGTCGCGGGCACGCGCGTAGTGCGGGTAGGGGTAGCGCTGGAACGCGTCCAGAGCGGTGAAGTCCATGTTGCCTCCGTGCCGGGCGCCGGGGGGACGCGCGGTGGCCGTGCGCTTGCGCGACCCCTGGACCCCAGCGTCCCCGCCTCCCGGTCTCAGCCCGGAGCCCGCAACGCCCGCCTTGTAGCGACCTCCACGGCGGAGCACGGCGCCCGCGGGAACGAATTCCGCGGGGCCAGCGGCTAGATCTGCTCGGCTGCTGTTCGCAGCAGGTCGGCCAGTTCGTCGGTCTCGCCCGGTGCCACACCATTCTCCGCGCTCCGGGTGAACTGGTAGTCCCGCGTGACCCTTTCCGCCGCACGAAGCGTGATCACCGACAACTCGAAAGTGTCGATCCTCGGCTCCGCGTTCTCGTTCTCCGTGAACAGCCGATACTTCAGAGCTGAGACCAGCGTTTCCGTGAATTCAGCGATCGACTCGGGGGCGAGATCCACGCTCACCATACCGCTTGACTGGCGCACCGAAGCCACCACATCAACAGCCACTTCGAGGGTCCGGTCTCCTTCGATTACGCTGACCCCGTCGATGTCGCGGACGTCATCGGCGACGATCTCCGGAACCGCGACGGAGAGGGTTTCCGCCATTTCGCTCCTCACGTTTGCGATCAATCTGGACTGTGTGGCGGCGGTGGAGCGGAGGTGGCGGCGATTCGCGGCGCACGTGCCGAGAACTAACCGCGGGGTGGCCGCCCGCGCGGTCGGGGAAGAACGCCATCTCTGCTGAGACCGCTCATATCGAAGGCCACGAGGGAGTTCCCTGCGGGCCGCCATCGGCGCGACCTCTCTGAACCACAGACGCCATCGTAGAACCCTGCCATGTGTTCGCCCAGGTTTCCACCTGGGGTTCCCTACGCCCATCGGATTTCCCAACGCACCGCAGCCTGTCCGGCGCGACTGGTGGCTTCCGCCGTGTTCTGGATGGCCACCCCTGGTAAGGCGGCTTCTGCGGTGTCGAGCGCGGAGAGGACTCCTACGGAGACCATTGCGGACCCTCGATCCCGGAATGCTCTCCGCACGCCCACAGGGCAGCCCGCCGGGACCACCGCAGCTACAGCGTAGGATCAGCTCCCATGGAGGAACGCACGCTCGGTAGGACTGGCAAGGACGTCAGCGTCGTGGGGTTCGGCGCCTGGCAGATCGGCGCGTCGTGGGGACACGTCGACGAGGACGAGGGGAGGTCGGCGCTGCGCGCCGCGGCGGACTCGGGGGTCACTTTCATCGACACCGCCGACGTCTACGGCGACGGTCGCAGCGAGCGCCTGGTCGGCGAGCTCCTCAAGGAGCGTCCCGGGCTGACGGTGGCGACCAAGATGGGCCGGCGCGCGGCCCAGGACCCCGCCAACTACAACCCGGACAACTTCCGGGAATGGAACGACCGCTCCCGCGCCAACCTCGGCGTGGACACGGTCGACCTGGTGCAGCTCCACTGCCCGCCCCCGGCCGTGTACTCCACCGACGCGGTCTTTGACGACCTGGACGCCATGGTCGAGGAAGGCCGGATGCGTGCCTACGGGGTGAGCGTGGAGACCTGCGAGGAGGCGCTCGCCGCGATCGCCCGCCCCAATGTGGCCACCGTCCAGATCATCCTCAACGCGTTTCGCCACAAGCCCTTGGAGCGGGTGCTGCCCGAGGCGCGCGCGGCCGGTGTCGGGGTAATCGCCCGGGTTCCGCTGGCCAGCGGCCTGCTCTCGGGGCGCTACACCGCCCAGACCACATTCGCCGACAACGACCACCGCACGTTCAACCGGTCGGGCGCCGCGTTCGACGTCGGCGAGACGTTCTCCGGTCTCGACTTCGAGACCGGTCTGGCGGCGACCGAGCGCATCCGCGAGTTGCTCCCCGAGGACATGACCATGGTGCGGTTCGCGCTGCGCTGGATCCTCGACCAGCCGGGGGTGAGCACGGTGATCCCCGGTGCGCGCGGGGCCGACCAGGCTCGCGGCAACGCCTCGGCCGCGTCGCTCGCCCCACTGCCCCCAGAGACCCACACCGCTGTCCGCGGGATCTACGACGACCTGATCCGCCCCCAGGTGCACCACCGCTGGTAGGTCCCAGCAGTGTCCGGGCCATTGGCGGCGTGGCCCCGGCCGGAAGCGCCCGATAAACGGCGTACTCGAAAGCCCTGGTGGCAGTGTGCGGCAACCCGCGCGAACTCCGGGACGAGCGGCGCAACGCCGCGACGGCCGCCACCCACCTGCCGGGCGGGTCTCGTTGACCGCGGCGAGGGTGCGGGGCGGGCGCCGACCCCGAGGTGCGGAGCATCCTCGGGACCGGCGCCCCTTTCGTGCTAAAGAGTCCAGTCCTCCCGATAGCCAGGACGGCCGGAAAACGGGGCTGCGAGCCTGCGCAGCCTCGCCACGTCGCCGTCCCGCTCGCACTTGGCGACAACCCCGCGGGCCCGCTCCAGAAGCGTCAGCGCCTGGTCCAACGCGATGGCGGCTTCTCGCCGGCCCCAGCCTGCTTTCCGCTGGTTCGGTTTGGCGCACAGCAGGCCCTGTGTGAGGACTTCGTCCTGGTCTCTGGCGCCGATCTCCTGATCGTCGGATTCAATCCGCCGGTCGAGAACCTCCGAGACCGACGTGGAGTCCATGAGCGTGGACAGCAAAGCCCACGCCTCGTGTTCCTCAAGGTCGATCTGCTCACGCAGGAACGCCGCGATCTCCGAGATCTGGCCCTGGAAGTTGCGAGCGGTCACTACACGCCTCACACGATGGGGGTAATCGGGACAGCGACCATAATGCCCGCCAACGTCGACGTTTTCCTGGTCTTCAGCAGAAATGTTTGCGCTCACTTGGTGGGCGCCTCGGCGAGCGAAAGGCTGTTTCCGTCGGGGTCCGGAATGACGACGTGTCGCACGCCGTTGTCGTAGGTCTCTGCCGGCTCGGGACCGATGCTGTGCGCGGCGGGGCGAGCCAGGCTGTCGTCGAGACCCTCCACCCCGAGAGTAAGCAGGGCATGGCCTGCTCACCCGGCATGCTCGTCGACGAAGACCCGTGCGGTTTCGCTGGCCTGCCAGAGCCTTCCCCACCGTCGATGACCCCGCCAGCCGGTCGCCCGAAGAACGCCGCGAACTATTCGAGCGCCGAAGTTCGGTCAGTTACGGGCACGCCGCAGTACAAACGCGTCATTCCGCCACGGATCGACATGGCTGCCGGCCCTTCCACATCTGGGTTTTGAAGTGCCGAGAGAACAGACATACGGGACCGACAAAACTCAATGGCTGACGTCGGTCGGGCGTGGTGGCCCTGCCGGTGACCGACGCCATGCCGATGGCATGCCCGCACCACCCGCGCGCCGGTCGGGGACAGCGTTCGCCGCGGCGACAGAGAACGTGGAATGCTGCTCTGGTGAATCCCCCCTCCAGATCGACGATCGCTCTGCTTGCCCTCTCCCTGCTGGCCGTCTCCTGCGGCCCGGAGAAGGAATCGTGGGACGTGAGTGTCTCCGTGAGCGAGCTCCCTTCGGCCCCCCTCGACTCCCGGCAGGACCACAGCCTCCTCTGGTCCGGTACGGAGCTCCTCGTCTGGGGCGGGCACGGCGCGAACCAGCACGACTCCTTCTCCGACGGCGCCGCTTACTCCCCCGAAACCGGTTCCTGGCGGACGATGACCGAGGTTGACCTGGAGTCCAGGACCCGCCACAGCGCCGTCCTGGTCGAGGACCGGATGCTGGTGTGGGGCGGCTTCACCCCGTCGCACTCCGGCGGCACCGAAGCGCATCTGGCCAGGGACGGAGCCCTCTACGACATTCGGTCGGACTCCTGGGAGCCGATCGCGCCGGCACCCGAGGGAAGGTCCATGGCGCGGGCGGCGGTCGTGGGCGAGCACGTGGTCTTCGGCGGCGGGTACAGCGAGCAGGACGGGGAGGAGTTCCTTGTGTACTCGGTGGCGGAGGACACCTGGGACACCGTTGCCCCGGGCGGAGGGGGTACCGGCTTCGACGTGTACGACATGCGGGTTCTCGATGGTGCGGTGGTGGCCGTCGGCGGGACCTCTCAGGGAATAGCCGTAGCCGCGTTCGGTATGGGCGATACAAGCGCGCCGGTACGGGAGATCTCCGGCCTGGAGGGGGAGACCGAAGAGCTGGACGCCTATGCCGGACTGGCGGTTTCCCCCGCCGGGGAGATCCTCCTGGCTGTGCGGGGTGGCGAGAACGCGAGGCTATACGAGGTGGACGACGGGGGACACGCGGAACTGGTCGACGAGCTCGGCCACGCCGGTTTCCGCCCTCCTGTCTCCCTGCTGACCCACCCTCTCGACGCGGGGCGAATGGACTTCGCGGAGGGGTTGGGACTGCTCGCGACCGCCCCTGGTGAGTTCAGCATGTGGGACGCGGAGGCGGGCACCTCCTACCGGTCGTCGACCAGGGATCTCTCGGACTACTGCGGTCCCCTTGAACCTGTATCCGACGGTGCCCTGCTCGGCTGGGGCGGCATGGGCTGCGAGTCCTCCGGAGTCAGGGTCGACATCACCGCCTAGCACCCCAACCCTGGATCGCGGTCCTGCCGGCTCGCCCCGAGATGCCGGTGGTGCGGTGATCGGTGGCGGCCAGGCGTTTCGAATCCCGCGTGTGCGAACTGCGGCGCGAGGTGTCTGAGCGGCGTTTGTCTGCTGCTTTTTGGGTAGCCGCTGCCCCAATCAGCGTTCAAGGGGGGATTATGGCCGGGAACGAGCAGAACCAAGACCTGATCGATGTGATCGTCTCCGACCACCGCAATGTGGAGGAGGTCTTCGTCGAGCTGGAGAACGATGCGGTGACGCCCGAGCGCCGAAAGGAGCTTGTTGACCACGCGATCACCGAGCTGGTGCGCCATTCCGTGGCCGAGGAGCAGCATATGTACCCGGTCGCTCGCCGGGTGCTGGAGGACGGGGACCAGGTCGCCGAGCACGAGATCCAGGAACACGCGGAAGCCGAGAGCGTGATGAAGGAACTGGAGGGCATGGACGCCACCGACTCGCGGTACGACGAGCTCGTGCGGTCGCTTGTGGCGGACATCCGGCACCATGTGGCCGACGAGGAGAGCGAACTGCTGCCACGGCTGCGGCGGGCGTGCTCCCAGGAGGAGCTGATGGAGCTGGGGAGAAAGGTCGCCAACGCCAAGAAGACCGCCCCCACCCGCCCTCATCCGAAAGCTCCCGACACGCCGCCGGCGAACCGCCTGCTCGACCCGGGAGCGGGAATGATCGATCGCATGCGGGACGCTTTGACCGGCCAGACCACCCGACACTAGCTGCGTGACCGTCCGGGCCGGTTGCCAACGGGGCCGGCCCTCGGCGGGAACCGTACGAATATCCGCGGCACCGTCGTGCTCTCCCAGCAGGCTGCCCGCCGAAGGCCGGCGGCCGTCTCAGGCGCACCACCGCTCCCGCCCGGACCGCCTCCGGTGCCTATCCTGGATGACGTGGGCATGCGCGACATCCGATCGAGGCCGGCGGCCGGACCGAGTGCTGTCGGGACGTCACGGCGCGGTCCCGAAAGCCGCAGGTTGCCCCGCTATGCCGCGGGTGAGATGGACGTGTCGTTCGTCATCGCGACCCGCGCCGAGGACATCTCCCGTGACACGTTCTGGGAGGAGCACTCGCACCCGACGCACGAACTGCTCTGGAACGATCGGGGTGCGTCCTGGGCGACGATCGGCAGGCGGGTCTGGATGATCACGCCGGCTGCCGGCTTGTGGATACCGGCCGGCACACCGCATTCCGGATCGGTGCCCGGGGGAACGCTGCACCGCGCCGCGCAGTTCGGCATCCATGCGGCGCCGCCGGTCTCCGACGAGCCCGCCGCGGTGGAGGCCACCCCGCTGCTGCGGCTCCTGCTCGACCGGCTCAACGCCGACAACCTCGGCTCGGACGCGCGCTCGCGGACCGAGGCGATGGTGCTCGACCTTCTCGTACCCGCCCAGCACGAGCCGATCCTGCAGATCCCCGAGTCGCCGTTGCTGGCCCCCATCGTCGCCGCGGTGCACGAGAACCCCGCCGATGCCACGACGCTGGCCGCTTGGGCGGTCCGGCTCGGGGTGAGCACCCGCACCATCACCCGGGCGTTCCGGTCCGAGACCGGAGTCGGGTTCAGCCAGTGGCTGGCCGCCGCGCGCGTGCGGCACGCGATCGTGCTGCTCGCGCGCGGGGAAGAGATCGACGAGGTCGCCGCATGCGTCGGGTACCACTCGGCGAGTGCGTTCGGCGCGGCCTTTCGGCGGGTCACCGGAGTGAGCCCGGGGCGGTTCCGTGCGCAGTGAGGCCGAGTGGGGCCTCTCCCCGGTGCAGATTGTCCTTTTCGCTATAGAACATGTCATGTATGCGGTATTGCGCACCCTCTGGATGTTCTTCTAGCTTTGGTTAGGCAAACCTAACCGAACGTCAGTTTGTAGTGCCTGTGCACCGCACTGAGGCATTTCGGCTGATGAAAGTACTTTCTGTGTGCGCTCCGACGCTGTGTGTAATAAGCGGGAGGAGTGTCACGGCGGAGGCCGCACAGCCGGCCCACAACCGGAAGGAAACCATGCCCCGCGTTTCACGGCTGGTCGCACTCGCTTCGGCTGCACTGCTCGCCTCCGGGGGCGCAGCCTGCTCATCGCCCTCTTCCGGCGAAGACGGCGGCTCCGGAGACTGGAGCCCCATCACCATCGAGCACGCGCTCGGCACAACGACCATCGAGTCGCAGCCCGAACGGGTCGCAACCGTCAATTGGGCCAATCACGAGGTCCCGCTGGCCCTGGGGGTCGTGCCGGTCGGTATGGCCGCGGCCAACTTCGGCGATGACGACGGCGACGGCGTGCTTCCCTGGGTCGAGGAGGAGCTTGAGGAGTTGGACGCCGAGACACCGGTGCTGTTCGATGAGGCGGATGGCATCGACTTCGAGGCGGTCGCGGACACCCGGCCCGACGTGATCCTCGCCGCGTACTCCGGGTTGACCCAGGAGGACTACGACACGCTGAGCGAGATCGCTCCCGTTGTCGCGTACCCCGAGACCGCGTGGGGGACGCCGTGGCGCGAGGTGATCGAGCTGAACAGCCAGGCTCTCGGCATGGCGGACGAGGGGGCCGAGCTCGTCGCGGACCTGGAGGAGGAGATCGACACCGCGGTCGCGGATCACCCGCGGATCGAGGACAGGTCGGCGATGTTCCTGACGCATGTGGACGCTACGGACCTGAGCGAGGTCAGCTTCTACACGACGCATGACACGCGCGCCAAGTTCTTCGAGGACCTCGGAATGGAGACCCCGGAGAGCATCGCCACCGCCTCGGCCGACACCGACAAGTTCTCGCTTACCCGGAGCACCGAACAGGCGGACACGTTCGACGACGTCGACATCATCGTCACCTACGGGGGCGACGAACTCGTGAGCAGCCTGGAGGACGACCCGCTGCTGTCGCAGATGCCGGCGGTGGAGAACGAGTCGGTCGTCAACCTCCCCGAGGAAGACCCGCTTGGTACGGCCGCGAACCCGACCCCGCTGTCAATCTCCTGGGTCCTGGACGACTACCTGTCGCTCCTCGACGCGGCCGCCAGCGAAGCGTAGTGGCGGCAACCGACGCACCGCCGGTTCCCGGCGCCGCCCATCCGCGGCCCCGGACTCGCGGAAAGCCCTTCTGGCTGCTCGGCGCGCTCGTCGTACTGGTGGCACTCATGTTCGCCTCGATCACCATCGGCTCCCGCGAGGTGTCGTGGCCCGACATCGTGGCGGCGTTGAGCGGCTCGGCCGAGGGCTTCGACCAGTCAGCGGTGGCGAAGCGCATCCCCCGGACGCTGCTCGGCCTCGTCGCGGGCGCGGCCCTGGGGTTATCCGGCGCGGTCATGCAGGGGGTGACCCGCAACCCGCTGGCCGATCCCGGCATCCTGGGCGTGAACATGGGGGCCTCGCTCGCCGTCGTCACGGGTCTCGCGTACTTCGGACTGGAGTTGGCGACCGGGTTGATCTGGGTGGCGATCCTGGGCGCGGGCGCCACCGCGGTGTTCGTCTACGCGATCGGCTCTCTGGGGCGGGGCGGCGCGGCACCGCTCAAGCTCGCCCTCGCCGGAGCGGCGACGTCCGCCGCTCTGGCGTCGTTCGTCAGGGCCGTCGTGCTTCCGCGCGCCGACATCGCCGATGAGGTCCAGTCCTGGCAGATCGGCGGTATCGGCGGCGGGACGTTCGACCTCATCGCGCCGGTGCTCCCGTTCATCGCGGTCGGAACGGCCCTCTGCCTGCTGTCGGCGCACGGGCTCGACCTGCTGGCCCTGGGCGACGACCTGGCCGCCGGGCTGGGAGCACATGTCGCGGCCGCGCGGGCGATGGCTTCCCTCGGTGCCGTCGTGTTGTGCGGCGCGACCACCGCTGTCACCGGGCCGATCGGCTTCGTCGGCCTCGTCGTGCCGCACGTGTGCCGGCTGCTCGTCGGTGTCGACCACCGATGGCTGCTTCCGTTCTCGGCGCTCGGGGGTGCCGCGCTTCTGACGGCGGCGGACGTGGTCGGCCGGATCGCCGCACGACCCGGAGAGATCGATGTGGGGATCGTGACCGCGTTGATCGGAGCCCCGTTCTTTATCTACATCGTCCGCCGCCAAAAGGTGCGTTCGCTGTGAGCGCCGGCACCGTCGAGTCCACCGCCCGCGGTCGGGAGCTCCGCGCGCGCCGGCGGAGCGGCGTGATCGGTGTTCTCATCGCCCTGGTCGTCCTCGCCTTCGCCGCGACCCTGATGATCGGGCAGACCTTCTATCCACCCGGCGACGTGGTGCGGGTGATCCTCGGGCAGGAGGTGCCGGGCGCTTCGTTCACCGTGGGACGGCTCCGGCTGCCGCGAGCCGCGCTCGCAGTGGTGGCCGGACTGTCCTTCGGGCTCGCCGGGATCACGTTCCAGACCTTGCTCCGCAACCCCCTCGCCAGCCCGGACATCATCGGCATCAGCTCGGGGGCCAGTGCGGCGGCCACATTCGCGATCGTGCTGCTCTCGCTGGGTCAGACCGGGGTGTCGGTCTTCGCGGTCGCCGCCGGCCTGCTGGTGGCCGTGCTCATGTACGTGCTGTCGTACAAGAACGGTGTCTCCGGGACTCGGCTGATCCTCATCGGAATCGGCATCGCGGCCATGCTCGACAGCGTCACCTACTACGTCCTCGACCAAGCCGCCGCCTGGGAGTTCCAGGAGGCGATGCGGTGGCTGACCGGCAGTCTCAACGGCGCCACCTGGGAAGAGTCCGTCCTGGCCAGCGCCGCGCTGCTCGTTATCGGCTCCGTGCTGCTCTCCCAGTCGGCGAGCCTGTCCATGATCCAGTTGGGCGACGAGACCGCAGCGGCCCTCGGGGTCCGAGTGAACGTCGTCCGGCTTGTCGCCATCACCGGAGCGGTGGGGCTTATCGCGTTCGCGACGGCCGCAGCGGGACCGATCGCGTTCGTCTCCTTCCTCTCCGGACCGATCGCCGCGCGCATCGTCGGCCCGAACGGTTCGCTGCTCGTGCCCTCGGCACTGATCGGGGCGCTTCTCGTGCTGGTCGCCGACTTCTGCGGGCAGTTCGCCTTCGGGACCCGCTACCCGGTCGGGGTCGTCACCGGTGTGCTGGGCGCGCCCTACCTCGTCTACCTGATCGTCCGCGCGAACCGCGCGGGACACTCCCTGTGAACCGCGGTCCACGGGTTACGCGCCGGGGACCGCTGGCCGTGGCGGGCTCGGTAACCCCCGCGCAGAGCGGCACCCTGTTTATGTCGCATCCGTGACGACAGTGATCTTTCAATGATAGCGTGCGGGCATGGTAGAGCCCGCGCGCCGTGTAGTGGTATCCGGAGGGAGCGGAGGGATCGGACAGGCTGTTGTGTACGCGCACGCGCGCGCCGGCGACAGCGTCGTCGCCCTCGGACGCAGTGCTGAGCGACTCGGTGCCCTGGAGGAAGAGGCGCGACAGGCCGGCCTGGACGTCACCGGCCGGGTCTGCGACGTCACCGACGAGGACCGTGTGACCACCGTCGTCGACGAGCTCGGAGCGGTGGACGTCCTGGTCAACAACGCGGGAACCGCGGAAACCGCCCACTTGCGCGACACCGGGCTGGACAGCTGGGAGCGGCAGCTGCGCACCAACGCCACCTCGGCGTTCCTGCTGACCCGGGCCGTACTGCCGGGCATGGTCGAGCGCGATACGGGCCGCGTGGTCTTCGTCGCCTCGACCGCGGCACACCAGGGGAGCCGCTACACCGCGGCTTATACCGCCTCCAAGCACGCCATGCTGGGCCTGGCTCGGGCGGTGGCGGCCGAGGTCGCGGGCACCGGGGTCACCAGCAACGCCGTGTGTCCCGCGTTTGTGCGCACCCCCATGACCGAGCGCTCGGTATCAAGGATCGTCGAGCGCACTGGCCGGGACGGTCGGCAGGCCGAGGCCGCCCTCGCGTCCAGCGCCCCTCTGGGGCGGCTGGTGGAACCGGAGGAGGTGGCCGCCGCGGTCACCTATCTCACCAGCGCCGAGTCCGCGGCCGTGAACGGCCAGTCCCTGAACCTCGACGGAGGAGGAATCCAAAGGTGAGCTCGTTTCGCGCGTCCGCTCCCCTCACCGAGAACTGGGAGCACTTCGATGTGGCCCGCACCGACGGGGTGACCACGGTGACGTTGAACCGTCCGGAGAAGCTGAACGCCCTGACCTTCGACTCCTATGCGGACCTGCGGGACCTGCTCGTGGAGTTGCCGCACCGGGACGACACGCGGGTGCTCGTCCTCCAGGGGGAGGGCCGCGGCTTCTGCTCCGGCGGCGACGTCAACGAGATCATCGCCGAGACCCTCAAGATGGACCCCGACGACCTGCTCGCCTTCACCAGGATGACCGGCGAGGTCGTCAAGGCGATGCGGGAGTGCCCGGTACCGGTCATCGCGCGTGTCCACGGCATCGCCGCGGGGGCGGGGTCCGTACTCGCTCTGGCGTCGGACTTCCGGGTCGTCGCGCGGTCGGCGCGGTTCGCCTTTCTCTTCACACGCGTCGGGTTGTCCGGAGCGGACATGGGTGCCGCCTACCTCCTGCCGCGTGTGGTGGGCCTTGGCCATGCGACGAAGCTGCTGATGCTCGGCGACACCGTGCCGGCTCCGGAGGCCGACCGCTACGGGTTGGTCAGCGAGCTGGTCGAGGACGACGAGTTGGACGATGCCGTCAGCACGCTGGCCACCCGGCTGGCCCAAGGGCCGGCGTTCGGCTATGCCCAGACCAAGGCCCTGCTCTCCCGGGAGCTGGACATGAACCTGTCCGGGGCGATCGAGCTGGAGGCCATGACGCAGGCCCTGCTGATGAAAAGCGCCGACTACGCCGAGTTCCACGCCGCGTTCACCGGTAAGCGCACCCCAGAGTGGAAAGGACGCTGATGGAGCCAAGTGACACCCCGCCGAGCCCGCACGCGCTGGTCAACCCGGTCGAGCTGGGGCCCGCCGTCGGCTTTGCCCACGCCGTGCTGCCCGCGCCGGGACGCACGGCGTACCTGGGCGGGCAGACGGCCCAGGGGGAGGACGGCCGCATTGTCAGCGAAGGGCTGCCCGAGCAGTTCGACGTCGCGCTGGGGAACGTGGTCACGGCACTGCGGGCGGTTCAGGCATCTCCCGAGCACCTGGTGAGCCTGGCCGTCTACACCACCGACATCGCCACGTACCGGGCGCGGCTGTCCGAGCTCGGCGGGATCTACCGGCGCCATCTGGGTAAGCACTATCCCGCGATGGCGCTGTTCGGCGTGACGGAACTGTTCGACCCGGCGGCGCTCGTGGAGTTGGTGGGAACGGCGGTCGTGCCGGACCCGTAGCCCGGGCGCGGGGCAGTGGGACGGGCCGGCGGCGCGCTCAGGCCGGCGCCGGCCGGTGATGGGGCGGACCGGTGCCGGTCACCGCCCGCACGTGCGCCAGGCTGGGTTCGTGCAGCAGGGTGTGCAGGTCGAAGAAGACCCGCGCGGCGCGGCGGCCCGCCCAGGACGCCGGGAGCAGCTCCGGAGGCAGGCCCGGGTCGAGGAACGGCATCCGCCGCCAGGCATCCACGGCACGCAGGTGGTCGGCGAACGCCGCACCTTCGTGCTCCCTGGTGATGGTCCCGTGGCTTCGCCAGGAGTTGAGCACCGGCTCGTGGTCCTCCAGGAACGTCTCGTACATCTCCTGCAGCGCGGGAAGATCCCACCAGCGCGCCACGGCCTCCGCCAGGTCGCTGAACCCGAGGTGGGTAGCGTGGAAAAGCTCCACGTAGCCGTCCATGCCCAGCTTGTGCACGGCCTGGCGGGCCTGCTCGCTCAGGTGCGCCGGGGCGATCCACACGCCGGCGGTGGTCGTGCCGAAACCAAGCCAGGTCAGCTGGGAGCGCAGCACGTGGCGCTTGCGGCGCTCGGATTCCGGAAACGAGAAGATCACCAG
Source organism: Lipingzhangella halophila (assembly GCF_014203805.1). GTDB lineage: Bacteria > Actinomycetota > Actinomycetes > Streptosporangiales > Streptosporangiaceae > Lipingzhangella > Lipingzhangella halophila. Next base: position 1,446,658 of record NZ_JACHJT010000001.1, read on the forward strand.
GACCCAGCCCTCGGAGAGGTGGGCGACCTGGCGGTTGAAGATCCGGAGGTCCCCCTCGGCGAGGATCCGCATTCCCTCAGCGGAGAGGCGGTACCCGGCCACGCGGCCGTTCCGTTCCGCGTCCAGCAGGCCGCGGCGCTTCAGCCGGGAGATCGCCGAGCGAGTCGCCGGCGCGTCCACGCCGAGCTCGGCCAGCACGGAGATGAGGTCGGCCACCGAGATCCAGCCGCCGATGTCCCGCCCGTAGGAGCCGAAGAAGGACACGATGAGCGAACGCGGGCGGCGGTTGGGGCTCTCGGTCCCGGAATCCCCCAGGGCCACGGCAGTACTCTCCGGTGTCGTTTGAGGATTGAGCGTCACATGAACACGATATCGCGCTGCTCGCTTCGTTCGTGGACCTGGTTGCCGAAAAAGCGGGTCGATATCGATCCATTGACGGTCGTCACAATTTCTGTATATTTGAGTGTGTCGTGAGTCACTGCCCCCGCTTAATCGCAGGTGCGGTGCCTGAGATCCCGTGACACCGAGAGACGAGATGCCGATGGCGCTTCCCTTGGCCGACTCCCTGACCGACGCGGACCGCGCGTTCGCCGAGTGGGTGCGAGAGCAGGCCGCGAAGCTGGACACCGCACATCGGTCGGAGGCCAGCGGGGTCGACCGCGACCTCGTGCTCAGCCTCGGCGAGCGCGGACTCCTGGGGGCGGTCTTCCCTGGAGCGAGTGCGGGAGACCATTGCCGGGAGGCGTCGGCCGTTCGGCTGTGCCTGCTGCGGGAGCACCTCTCCCGGGTCGACACGCACGCCGAGACAGCGCTCGCCCTGCAGGGGCTGGGCAGCTATCCCCTGGTGCAGTCCGGGACCCAGCAGCAGCGCGCACGCTGGATCCCCGCCGTCGCCGCCGGTGAGGCCGTTGCGGCCTTCGCGCTCACAGAACCGGACGCCGGATCCGACGCCGCCGCCCTGGCGCTGGAGGCCGAGCCCGCCGGCGACGGGTGGCGCCTGAACGGGGAGAAGACCTGGATCTCCAACGCCCCGGAGGCGGACTTCTACACCGTGTTCGCCCGCACCACTCCCGACGCCGGGGCACGCGGTGTCACCGCGTTCCTCGTACCCGCGGATCGACCGGGGCTGTCCGGCGAGCCGCTGCACATGCTCGCCCCGCACGCTCTGGGCCATCTGGTCTTCGACGCGGTCCCGGTCGCGCCCGAGGACGTGGTCGGCGAGGTCGACCGCGGGTTCCGGGTCGCCATGCGGACACTCGATCTGTTCCGGCCCAGCGTCGGGGCGTTCGCCGTTGGTATGGCCGGCGCCGCGCTGGATGCCGCGACCACCCACGCCACCGGGCGGCACGCCTTCGGTGGCCCACTCACCAACCTGCAGTCCACCAGGCACACCCTCGCCGAAATGGCCACCCGCACCGAGGCAGCCCGCCTCCTCGTCTACGCCGCCGCGGCCGTCTACGACGCCGGCTCCCCGGAAACCGGATGGCGAGCCGCCATGGCGAAGCTCTTCGCCACCGAAACCGCGCAGTACGTGGTCGACGCTGCCGTCCAGCTGCACGGCGCCCGGGCACTGCGCCGGGGCCATCCGCTGGAGCACCTGTACCGCGAGGTGCGCGCGCCGCGCATCTACGAGGGGGCCTCGGAGGTGCAGCGGGAGATCATCGCCCGAGGGATGCTGACCTAACCCTCCGCTCCGGCCCTGGAGGTCACCATGTTGCCGCCCCTGTCACCCACCGGACACACCGACACCTTTACCCGAGACCATCTCCCTCCGGCCGAAGAATGGCCTGAGCTGCACTTCGACCTGCCTGAGCTGCACTACCCCGACCTTCTCAACTGCGCTGAGGAGCTCCTGGACCGCACGATCGCGCGTTTCGGAAGCGAGCGGCGCTGCCTCGTGGGCCAGCGGGAGTCCTGGACCTACGGCCAGCTGCGGCGGCACGTCGACCAGATCGCGCACGTGCTCGCCGACGACCTCGGCGTGCGTCCCGGCAACCGGGTGCTGCTGCGCGGCCCCAACTCACCGTGGCTGGCCGCGTGCTGGCTCGCCGTCCAGAAGGTCGGCGGCGTGGTGGTCACGGTGCTGCCGGCACTGCGCTCGGGAGAGCTCGCGGCGATCCTGCGCTCCGCCGCTATCGGATACGCGCTCTGCGACCACCGCTACCTGGACGACCTCACCGCGGTCCTGGACGGCGCCCCCGAGATGGGGACCCGGGTTCTCAGCTACGGCGGGGGAGAGGAAGACAGCCTGGAGGCGCGTGCGGCCTCCCGCCCCGCCGAGTTCTCCGCTGTCCGGGTGGCGGCCGATGACGCCTGCATGATCGCCTACACCTCCGGCACCACGGGCGCGCCCAAGGGGTGCGTCCACTTCCACCGCGACGTGCTCGCCATCGCGGACACCTTCTCCGCGCGGGTGCTGCGCCCCCTCCCGGACGACCTGTTCGTGGGCAGCCCCCCGTTCGCCTTCACGTTCGGCCTGGGCGGCCTGCTGATCTTCCCCCTGCGGGCGGGCGCGGCGTCGCTGCTGCTGGAGCGGGCCGGCCCTGATGAGCTGCTGGACGCCGTCACCAACCACCGTGCGAGCGTGGTGTTCACCGCGCCCACGGCCTATCGGGCCCTCCTCGCCCGGATCGACGGCCACGACCTCTCCAGTCTGCGGCGGTGCGTCTCCGCGGGAGAGCACCTGCCAGCGGCCACCTGGCAGGCGTGGCACGAGGCGACCGGCGTCCGCATCATCGACGGCATCGGCGCCACCGAGATGCTGCACATCTTCGTCTCCGCGGCCGACGACGACATCCGTCCCGGCGCCACCGGGCACGCCGTACCCGGGTTCCGCGTAGCGATCCTCGACGACGCGGGCAGGCCCGTCCCCGACGGCGAGGCCGGCAGCCTGGCGGTGCGCGGCCCGGTCGGCTGCCGCTACCTCGCGGACGAGCGGCAGCGCCGCTACGTGCGGCACGGGTGGAACCTCACCGGAGACACCTACGTCCGCGACGCCGACGGATACCTGTGGTACCAGGCCCGCAGCGACGACATGATCATCTCGGCCGGGTACAACATCGCCCCGGCCGAGGTGGAGGAGGCGCTGCTGGCCTCGCCGGAGGTGGCCGAGACCGCCGTGGTCGGCGTCCCCGACGCCGAGCGGGGGGAGATCGTCAAGGCGTTCGTGGTGCTGCGGGAAGGCGCGACCGGCTCCCCGGAACGCGCCGAAGGGCTCAAGGAGCACGTGAAGTCCCACATCGCGCCGTACAAGACACCGCGCGCCGTGGAGTTCCTGGCGGCGCTGCCGCGCACAGCCACCGGAAAGCTCCAGCGGTTCAAACTGCGCGAGTCGAACTGACGCGCCGCTGTCCCGATGCCCTGGGCATGCGGCGGTGAGAGCACAGGAAGGACAGGGAGTCCATGCGCATTGCGTGTATCGGCGGAGGGCCGGGCGGGCTGTACCTCGCCGCTCTGGTCAAGCAGCTCGACGCCGACCACCACGTCACCGTGTTCGAGCGCAACGCGGTCGACGACACCTTCGGGTTCGGCGTGGTGCTCTCCGACGAGACCCTGGGCGGTATCGAGCACGCGGACCCCGTGGTCTACCGGGCGCTGGCGAGCGAGTTCGCGCAGTGGGACGACATCGACATCCACCACCGGGGCACGGTCGTCACATCCGGGGGACACGGCTTCGCCGCCATCGGCCGGCGCCGCCTCCTGCAGATCCTGCGGGAACGCTGCGCCGACCTCGGCGTCGAGATCCGCACCCGCGTCGAGGCGCCCGCGGCCACCACGCTCGCCGAGACGTATGATCTCGTCGTGGCGGCGGACGGCGGCAACAGCACGACCCGCGCCCTGCACGCCGAAGACTTCGGCACCAGCCTGGAGCGCGGCCGCAACATGTTCATGTGGCTGGGCACCGATCTTGTCTTCGACGCGTTCAACTTCCACATCGTGGAGACGCCGCACGGCATCATGCAGCTGCATGGCTACCCCTACTCCGCCGGCGCCAGCACGTTCATCGTGGAGATGCGCGAGGACGTGTGGCACAAGGCAGGGTTCGCCGACATCTGCGCCGGGAAGGAGCTCCCGCCCGGCGTCAGCGACACCGAGAGCATCGCCGTGTGCGAGGAGCTGTTCTCCGACGTGCTGGGGGGCCACAGCCTCATCCCCAACAACTCGAAGTGGCAGAACTTCCCCACGGTCCGCAACCGCACCTGGTGCCGGGGCAACATCGCGCTCCTCGGCGACGCCGCGCACACGGCGCACTTCTCCATCGGGTCGGGCACCAAGCTGGCCATGGAGGACGCGCTCGCGCTCGCGGCCTGCCTGCATGAGCACCCCGACGTGCCCGCCGCGCTACGCGCCTACGAGACGGAGCGCCAGTCCGTGGTGGCCAGTGTGCAGCGTGCCGCCCAGGCCAGCATGGAGTGGTTCGAGGACATCGACCGGCACACCCGCCAGGAGCCGGCCCAGTTCGCGTTCAACCTGCTCACCCGCAGCCGCCGGGTCACCTACGACAACCTCCGGCTCCGCGACCCCGGGTTCGTCAACGGTGTCGACGCGTGGTTCACCGGCGCCGTCGCCCGCGAACTTGGAGGCGGCCGTGCTGGTGAGGAGTCCGGCAGCCGGACTCCCGCCGCGGTTCCGGAAGAGCACCGGCCCCCCATGTTCCACCCCTTCCGGCTGCGCGGGATGGAGTTGCGCAACCGCGTCGTGGTCTCCGCCATGGACATGTACTCCGCGGTCGAGGGGGAGCCCGGCGACTTCCACCTCACGCACCTGGGCGGCAAGGCCCTGGGCGGCGCTGGTCTGGTCATGACCGAGATGGTGTGCGTCTCCGAGACCGGCCGCATCACGCCCGGCTGCGCCGGGCTCTACCGGCCCGAGCACGAGGCCGCGTGGCGCCGCATCACCGGCTTTGTGCACGAGCACAGCGAGGCCAAGATCGGCGTGCAGCTCGGCCACTCCGGCCGGAAGGGGTCGACGCGGCTGATGTGGGAGGGCATCGACCAGCCCTTGGAAGAGGGAAACTGGCCGGTCGTGGCGCCGTCGCCCATTCCGTACCGCGCCGGCGTCAACCAGGTGCCCCGCGAGCTCGACATCGCGACCATGGCGCGCATCCGCGAGGAGTTCGCGGCCGCCGCCGAGTCCGCCGACCAAGCCGGCTTCGACCTGCTCGAACTGCACTGCGCCCACGGGTACCTGCTGTCCAGCTTCATCTCCCCGATCACCAACCAGCGCGAGGACGACTACGGCGGCGACCTGGCGGGCCGGTTGCGCTACCCGCTGGAGGTGTTCGCGGCGGTGCGGGAGGTGTGGCCGTCCCATAAGCCCCTGACGGTGCGGATCTCCGCGACCGACTGGGTGGAGGGCGGCATCACCGGCGACGACGCTGTCGAGATCGCGTGCGCCTTTGCCGCGGCGGGCGCCGATGCCATCGACGTGTCCGCCGGGCAGGTCACACCGGAGGAGCGGCCCGCCTACGGGCGCAGCTACCAGGTCCCGTTCGCCGAGCGGATCCGCAACGAGGCCGGTGTGCCCACCATCGCCGTCGGCGCCATCTCCTCCTACGACGACGTGAACTCCACGGTGCTGGCCGGCCGCGCCGACCTGTGCGCGCTCGGCCGGCCGCACCTGTACGACCCGCACTGGACGCTGCACGCCGCGGCCGAACAGGACTACAACGGTCCCGGCGCCACGTGGCCCGCCCCATTCCGGGCGGGCAGCCGCAAGCCGCCGAGCGGGCGCACCGACGGACCGCGCCCCCGACTGGAGCTGCTGAGGTCGGGGTCCGGGACGCTGGGCACGGCGCACCAGCGCTGGCGGCCGGACGGCGGGTGACCGCGTAACACACTCCATGACCAGCGGGACCCTGAGGAAGCGAGGAGGGCGGCATGCGGGTATCGACGAGGAGCTACGGGAACCACCCGAGCCAGTTCGCGCACCTCTGGCTCCCGGACAGCCCGGCCGCCACCCCCGCGCCTGTCGCGGTGCTGCTGCACGGCGGCTGGTGGCGGGACCGCCACGGCCTCCAGCTGATGGACCCCCTGGCCGAGGACCTGGTGTCCGCCGGCTGGGCCGTGTGGAACGTGGAATACCGCCGCACGGGCACCGACGGCGGCGGATGGCCGCAGACCCGCGACGACGTGGCGAGGGCGCTGCGGTACCTCGACTCGGCCGCGGCCGGCCTCGGAATCTCCGGCGCGCGATGGGGCGGCCGGGCCGTGGTCATCGGCCATTCCGCGGGCGGCCATCTGGCCATGCTCACCAGGGGCACCACCCCCCTCGCCACCTGTGTTGTCGCACTCGCCCCGGTCACCGACCTGGAACGCAGCGCGCGCGAAGGCCTCGGGGAGGGGGCGGTAGCCCCGTTCCTCGGGCCCGCCCCCGCACCAGAGCTGTACCGCGCCAGCTCGCCCATTGCGGCGCTGCCCGTGGGAATACCGGAACTCCTTGTCCACGGCGACGCCGACCAGCGCGTTCCGGTCGAGCACAGCCGGGACTATGTGGCCGCCGCACGCGCGTGTCCGGACACGGTGGACTACTACGAGATCCCCGGCGCCGACCACTTCGCTGTCATCGACCCGGCGCACGCGGCCTGGAACCGTGTGCGCACCTGGCTGGACACGGGTACCCGTGACGGCGTCCCAGACCCGTTGGCCTCGCGCCAGCCCCGGCAGCGGCCCTGAGGCCGCGAATCCCCCACTCCCGCACGAGAGGCAGGAAACCCATGTCGCCCGGCCCCCCGGCAACACAACCCGAGCAGGCGCGTCCGGTCAGCCGGCACAAGCGCCTCATCGTGGTCGTGGTCTGCGCGTTCACGATCATCCTGGACGGCTACGACCTGACGGTGTACGGCGCCATTGTGCCGAGCCTGCTGGAGTACCAGCAGTGGGACGTCAGCGAGGCCGAGGCCGGCACCCTCGGCTCCTACGCCCTGATCGGCATGCTCATCGGGGCGCTCGTCGTCGGAACCCTTACCGATCTCGTGGGCCGCCGGCGGATCGTCATCGGCTGTGTCATCTGGTTCTCCACGGGCATGCTGCTGACCGCGTTCGCCCCCACCCCCGAGGCTTTCGGCCTGCTGCGTTTCGTGACGGGGCTGGGGCTCGGCGGTGTGATCCCCACCGCGATCGCGCTCACCCTGGAGTACGCGGAGCCGCACCGGCGCAACATGACAAACGCCATCATGTTCTCCGGTTACGCCATCGGCGGTATCGCCGCCGCCCTGGTCGCCATCCCGGTGCTGGCCCGCTTCGAGTGGCAGACGTTGTTCTGGTTGGGGGCCCTGCCGGCGCTCGTGCTCGTGCCGCTGGCGTACTTCGCCCTGCCGGAGTCGCCGAACTACCTGCGTGCCCGGGGGCGCGAGGAGGAGGCCCGGAAGCTCGCCGACCGCTACGGGGTCACGCTCGAAGAGTCCCCGGAGGCACCGCGTGACCGTGCCCGCTCGAAGGGGGCGCTCTCCAACGTCGGCGCGCTGGTGGGCCGCGACCTCCTCGCCGGCACCCTGCTGTTCTGGGTCGCCAACGGCATGGGCCTGCTGCTGGTCTACGGGCTGAACACCTGGCTGGCCGGGATCATGTTCTCCGCCGGCTTCCCGTTGGGCTCCTCGCTGACATTCCTCATGGCGCTGAACCTCGGCGCGATTCTGGGTGCCCCGACCGGCGGGGCGCTCGCCGACCGTTTCGGGTCCAAGAGGGTCGTCACCACCATGTTCGCGACGGCGGCCGCCTGCATCCTGATCATGAGCATGCAGCCGCCCATGGTGCTGCTGTACGTCTGCGTGGCGGTGGCCGGGGCGTGCACGATCGGAACCACGATCCTGGTGAACTCCTTCACGGGGAACTTCTACCCGGCCGCGCTGCGTGCCACCGGACTGGGGTGGGCGCTGGCGGTGGGCCGGATCGGGGCGATCATCGGCCCGATCTACGGCGGGCTGGTCGTGGGATCGGGACTGGGCGTCGAGGTGAACTTCTACGCGTTTGTGATCCCGGCCGTCATCGGCGCGTTCGCCGTCGTCGCGGTGCCCCGCTCCCGGGCCGCGGTCCTGCCGGAGAAGACGGCGCAGCCGGTAGATGAGCAGGGATAGCCAGAGGGGCCGCACCGCCCGGCGGTGCGGCCCCGGAGCCAGGCGGAGAGGACGGCCCGCCCTCTTCCCGGCGGAGTCCCCGCCCCGCCGCCGAGCATCCGATCCCGGTCCGCGACCGGCCGCGGCACCTGCCCGCTGACCGGTCCACCGGAGAGGTCGCCGGCGAGACCGCGAAGTACGCTAAGGCCGGACTGTCCGGTGTGGCATTGTCGGTTGTGGACTACGTCGGTGAGCTGGAGCAGTTCGCCGCCGAGGTCATCGGCCGGCTAGAGGCGAAGGGGACCCGGCCGCCGCGGCCGGGTCCCCGGTAGGCCCGAGATTCCAGGAGGTTGGCATGTCGCTGCTATCCGAACTGCTCACCGCGATCAACACGAAGCGCGTCGAGATCATCGATCTGACCGCGCCGCTGACGGGAAAGACGCCGGTGCTGCGCCTGCCCGAACCGTTCGCCAACACGATCAACTTCCAGCTGGAGGAGATCAGCCGGTACGACGACCGGGGGCCGCGGTGGTACTGGAACAACATTCACACCGGTGAGCACACCGGTACCCATGTGGACGCGCCCAATCACTGGGTGTCCGGCAAGGACGGTCTGGACGTCTCCCAGATCCCCCTCGGCTCGCTGATCGCCCCGGCCGTGGTGCTGGACGTGACCGACCGGGTTGCCGAGGATCCGGACTTCCTGCTGGGGATCGACGATGTGCGCCGCTGGGAGAACGAGCACGGCCCGCTGCCGGAGGGCGGTTGGCTGCTGTTCCGGACCGGTTGGGACGTCCACTCCGGCGACGAGGCGGACTTCCTGAACGCCGACGAGCAGGGCTCGCACACACCGGGCATCTCCGCGGAATGCGCGCGCTGGCTGGCCGAGGAGACGCCGCTGGCCGGGCTCGGCGTGGAGACCGTTGGCACCGACGCGGGGCTCGCCCCGGAGCTCGAACCACCGTTCCCGTGCCACGAGCTGCTGCTCGGCGCCGGCAAGTACGGCCTGACGCAGCTGCAGAACCTCGCGAAGCTTCCGCCGACCGGGGCGGTCCTCCTGGTCTCCCCGCTCCCCGTCGTGGGTGGTTCCGGCAGTCCTGCCCGCGCTCTCGCGCTGGTCGAGCAGGGGTGACCGGGCCGATGACGGAGCGGTCGAGTGTCGCGGAGGCCGTCGGGCGCGTGGTGGCCGAGTGCGGCGCCGCCCGGGCCTTCGGCGTGGTGGGCAGCGGGAACCTCGCGGTGACGAACGCGCTGCGGGCGCGCGGCGTGCCGTTCGTGGCGGCCCGGCACGAGATGGGCGCGGCCACCATGGCCGACGCCTACGCGCGGATGAGTGACCGGCTCACCGTGGTGTCCACCCACCAGGGCTGCGGCCTGACCAACGCGCTCACCGGGATCAGCGAGGCCGCGAAGAGCCGTACCCCGATGCTGGTGCTCACCGCCGACACACCGGGTTCCGCGGTGCGGTCCAACTTCCGGATCGACCAGGACGCCGCGGTGCGCGCGGTGGGGGCGGTGTCGGAGCGGGTGCACTCCGCGGCCAGCGCGGTCGACGACGCGGTGCGCGCCTGCCGCACCGCGCTGCACGAACGCCGCACCGTGGTGCTGAACCTGCCGCTGGACGTGCAGGCGCAGGTGGTGGAGCCCCGGCCGGTCCGGGTGGCGGCCCCGCGCCCGGTGCGCCCCGAGCCCGCCGCGGTGACCGAGCTGACCGATCTGCTCGCCAACGCGCGGCGCCCGGTGTTCGTGGCGGGGCGCGGCGCGCGCGGTGCGGCCCCGGAGCTGCGCTCGCTCGCGGAAACCGCCGGTGCGCTCCTCGCCACCTCGGCCGTGGCCAACGGCCTGTTCCGGGGCGATACGTGGTCGCTGGGTATCTCCGGCGGGTTCTCCTCGCCGCTGGCCGCCGAGCTGATCTCGGATGCCGACCTCATCGTCGGCTGGGGCTGCGCGCTGAACACGTGGACCACGCGGCACGGCAGGCTGATCGGCTCGGACGCAAAGGCCGTGCAGGTCGACGTGGAGGCCGACGCGTTGGGCGCGCACCAACCGGTCGACCTGGGCGTGCTGGGCGACGTGGCGTTGACCGCCGCCGACGCGGAGACGGAGCTGGCCGCGCGCGGCCACAAGGCGACCGGATACCGGACCCCGGAGGTGCGGCAGCGCATCGCCGAGCGGGTGCGCTGGCGGGACGAGCCGTACGCCGAGCTCGCCGAGGAGGGCCACATCGACCCCCGCACGCTGAGCATCGGGCTGGACGACGCGCTGCCCGCCGCGCGTGCCGTCTCGGTGGACTCCGGCAACTTCATGGGCTATCCGAGCGTGTACCTGTCCGTCCCGGACCAGTACGGGTTCTGCTTTACGCAGGCGTTTCAGTCCATCGGACTCGGCCTGGCGACCGCGATCGGCACGGCGCTGGCCCAGCCGGACCGGATCCCGGTGGCCGCGCTCGGCGACGGCGGCTTCCACATGGCGCTCGCGGAGCTGGAGACCGTGGTGCGGCTGGGGCTGCCGATGGTGATCGTGGTGTACAACGACGCGGCCTACGGTGCCGAGGTGCACCACTTCGGCAGCGGCGTCGACCTGGACACGGTGTACTTCCCCGACACCGACATCGCCTCGATCGCTCGCGGCTTCGGATGCGCCGGGGTCACCGTGCGCCGACCGGAGGACCTGGACGCGGTGCGTGAATGGGTCGCCGGGGACCGGGCCGCCCCGCTCGTGGTGGACGCCAAGATCGCCAGCGACGGCGGTTCCTGGTGGCTCGCCGAGGCCTTCCGATAGCGCCCCCATGTCAGCCTCCGCCGCCTCGCCGGCCCGCCCGTTATCCCGCGGGTTGCGGCTGCCCCGCTCTCGCCAACCGGACCAGCGCGCAGCAGCGGGAGAACTCCGCTGGGGTGAACGGCAGACCGTCGCGCTCCACCACCAGGACGCCTTCGCCGTGGACGGCAAGGAACATTGAGGCCCCGGCGAGTTCGTCTCCGCCGAGCCCGGTAGCTGGCTCCGGGTGCCATGTCGTGCGGTGTGCCCCGGACATGCTGGTCAGCGCGTCCTCCAGGGGTATTCGGGCGGTGAGTAGCGCCTCAGCCAGGGTCAGCGCCCGCGTTGTGGTGTCACTGAGGTGGTGCACATCGGCGGGCGCGACCACCGCATCGCGTCCGCCCGCTCGGGAGATCTCGGTGCGCAGGTCGTTCGGGGTGATCCCGGGTGGGCCGGTCACCACGAACTCGTCGACCGCCTCGCCGGCCCCCGGATGCACGTGTACCACCCGAATGTCCACACCGATCCGGGCGAGCCGCGCGGTGAGCGCGGCCAGCCCTCCCGGGGCATCGGCAACCCCCACGCGAACGCGCCAGAGTGTGTCCCCGGGCTCGGGATCGTGGTTCACCGCGGGTCTCCGACGGTCCCGCCACCAGCGGTGCCCGAGCAGGCCGGCGATCAGTGCGGTTCCGACCGCGACCAGCACGAGCCCGCCGTACTCCCGGTGCCCCAGAGTCAGGACCACAAGATGCGCGGCGCCACCCGCGCAGAAAACCGCCGCCAGTTCCAGCACTTCCCGCCGCAGTCCGCCCTGGCTCGGCAGTGCCGTGCCGCCGTGTCGCTTCGAAAGACCCATGTTCCCCATGGTGCCCGCACGGCGTTGCCGATCCGTTGCTTCTTGTATACATGAGGTAACGCTTTGTTGTGACCTGGATTATGTGCTCCAGGTCTCGCGTCGGCTGACGCGTGGCGAGGCTGAGAGGGCGGGACCGGCACTGAGTCGGCCGGTCCCGCCCCGGGCGGCGTCACCGGCCCGCCGGCTCCTCCTCCGCGGCCTGGGCGGCCTCCGCTTCGAGGGCGTCTTTCTCGTCCTCAGCGGCGTCCCGGGCCTGGAGGACCCGGGTGTAGGGCAGCGCGAGCCAGACCGCGAGCAGCATCCCGATGACGCCGCCCGCGAGTTTGCCGAGGAAGAGCGAAGCAACCATGTTGGGCTGGAAGTTCGCGGTGAACGCGAGGTGGTCGCCGATGGTGAACGCGGCGCAGACCGCGAACGCGATCGTGAGCACCTTGTCCCGCGGCGGCATCGCCTGGACCACGCGGAACAGCGCCAGCACGTTCGCGGCTCCGGCCAGCAGCCCGGCCGCACCCTGATGGCTGAAGCCGAGGCGGCCGCCGACGACCGAGAGCGGCTTGGCGAGCCAGGTCTGGATCGCGTACACCATCGGGAACGCGCCCGCGAGCATGACACCGATGTATCCGGCGACCTCCAGGGCGCGGAACTGGTCTTCCTCGTCGGCGATGAACGGCGCGAGCGGCCACTCGCCGAAGATGTCGAAGACCCCCGTGAAGTACTGCACGACCGCCAGCGCGAGAGCGATCTTGATGGCGGCGTCCAGGCAGCGGCCGAAGACGATGAACGCCTTGACCATGAACCCGGTGAGGAACCGCAAGCCCAAGGCGAGCAGCACGACGAAGACCGCGATCGGCACCAGGTTGAGCAGGATCTCTGAGACGGGCATATCGAAGGGCAGGGTCGACTCCGCCGAGGTGGACACCTCCGCGCGAAGCGGGGTGCCCGCCATCTGGAGCAGCAGCGCCACGATGAACACGGCGAACGGGATTGCCAGCAAACCCGCCATGATCCCCAGCGCCATGTACTTGTGGTCGCGCTGCTTGAGCATCGCCAGCCCGACCGGGATCGTGAAGATGATCGTGGAGCCCGCGGTGAGGCTCACCGCGAACGCGAGGATCCACGCGCTGTGGCTTCCCGCGGTCTCGCTGGCCAGTTGGTAGCCGCCCATGTCGCCGGCGATGAGGGTGGTCGCCGCGAGCGAGGGGTCACTGTGGATCCACGCGTAGACCGGGCCCAGATAGGTGGTGATCAGGTCGCTGAGAATCGGGATCAGGCACATGATCCCGGCGACGGGAAGAAAGATCGGGCCTATCGCGTAGATGCCTTCTTTGAACTCCTTGCCCATGCCGCTCGTGTCGTTGAACAAGGACATGACGGCGCCCACCAAGAGGAACGCCATCATGATGTAGATGATGACCTGTCCGATAATTTCCATGGTGAATCCGATCCGGTACGGGGGCGGGGTCAGCCGAAGAGAGCACGAGTGTGGTCGTTCAGGAAGACACCGTTCGGATCGAACTCGCGGCGCACCGCGACGAACTCCTCGTAACCCGGGTACAGCTCGGCGACGCGGTCGCGGGTGAGCAGGTGGATCTTGCCCCAGTGGGCGCGGGCGTCGAAGCCCTGGAGCATCGCGTCGACGTCGAGCAGGTAGGGCCAGTAGTCGGTTCCCGGCGCGCCGGAAACGGACAGCACGGTGGTGTCGCGGCCCTGGAAGGGCGAGATCAGGCCTTCGTCCTGCTTGACCCAGCGCACTTCCAGCGGATACTGCTGCTCGGGGTGCCGGTTGCGCATCAGGTCCTGCATCGCCTCCACCGCCTCCAGGGCGTGGCGCGAGTCGACGTAGTACTCCAGTTCGTGGAACGGGATGCCGAACCCGCCCGGGTAGATCCGGTAGGCGCGGTCCCGGCGCGAGCCTTTCTCCGCGGAGACGCCGGTGCTCTCGTCGAGTTCCACCTCGTTGTAGCGCTTGGTGTAGCTGCGGTTGACCATGGACAGGTCGTCCGGGGTGGGGAGCTCGTACAGCTCCGCGGACCCTTCGTGCGGGCACCACAGGAAGGAGTAGTGGCGGTTGTCCGCGATGTCGCGGTCCCAGCTGGCGCGGGACTCCTCCCAGGTCGGATAGGTGATCTGCTCCTGCAGGTGGTACCGGGGGACGACTTCCAGCTCGACCTCCAGCAGGATGCCGAGCGTGCCCACCGCCACCTGCGCGGCACGCAGTTCGCGGACGTCCTTCTCGGTGATCTCGACGACCTCTCCGTGCCCGTTGAGGATTCGCGCGCCCTTCAACGTGGAGGAGAAACTGCCGAACTCGGTGCCCGAGCCGTGGGTGCCGGTGGAGAGGGCGCCGGCGATCGACTGGTGGTCGACGTCGCCCTGGTTGGCCAGGGACAGGCCGGCCTCCCACAGGGGCGGGCCGAACTCGCGGATCGCGGTACCGCCCAGCGCGCGCACGCGGCGCTTCTCAGCGTCCGTACCGGTCACGGCCGATACGTGCTGCATGTCGAGCAGGATGCCTCCGGTCTGCACGACGGGAGTGAAGGAATGGCCGGCGCCCAGCGCGCGGACCGGGTAGCCCTCGCGGATCGCGAAGCGGACGGTGTCGATCGCCTCCTGTTCCGTGCGGGGACGGACGGTGTAGGCGGGTGTCGCCGACTGGCTGCCGGACCAGTTGGTCCACTGCTGGTGCAGGCTGTGGTCGATGCCGGCGAGAGGGTTGGGGCGGCCGGTTGGGGAGGGGTTGGTCGGCTCCGAAGGCATGACAAGACTCCGATCGGTTGTCGGTCGCGGGAGGACGGGCACGGGCCGGCCATGGCCCGAAGGCCCGCACTCGGCGGGGCGTTACTGCAGCGCGGCTGCCGCGTGTGACGTGGGACCGCCGGCTAGCGCCGCGGTGTGTCCCACCGGCACTGTGTCGGCGCGGCGGCCGTCCCTGCTCCCGTGCGAGGGCTGGAGTGCTCAGCACGGGGGTTCCCCGGAACGCCGCTGTCGGACGTGGTTGGCCGGAGCGAGCCCCATGAGGGGCGGTGAGGTGCAGGGATCTCGACCTGGATGGCGCCGGTCGTGCGAAGGATTCGCACCGACTGGGTGGTCATCTGCGGTTCCGTCCTACGAGTTGGGGCAGTCGCCTGGACGCGACGCTGCGCATGGCGTCTGCCACCTAGAAAACATTATAGATTTAAAATTTAATCATATAATGTTTTTGTTCGATGACGGGGAGGCCACCATTCGATCTCGGGGGCCTGGCGAGCGTGGCCGACCCCGATGTTTGTCCAGGTCACAACGATACAGCCGCTAGGTTTCGCGGCATGCGTGCGCCGGGGCGCAGTGGGCTCTGGGCGGAGTCAGGAGACCGCGGCAACCCGCCAGGGCAGGCGCTCGGGGTCCAGGGACACCACATCGGTGAAGGAGTAGCGCTCCTCGGTGTCCGAGGGCAGCAGCGTCCCGGCGAGCACGTACGCGCTGGTCGAGGCGATCACGCGGTCGCGGTCATTGACCAGGGCCACCGCGGGCGCGTCGCTGCCGAGTGCTGTCCGGAACTCGCTCTCCAGTTGGTCCAGCCGCAGGTCAGCCGCTGCAACGCTCGTTCCGCCCCCCGTGGGGCAGGGAGTCGAGAGGGTCACGATGTTGCGGTCCGTTCCGCCGCTGTCGAAGTACGGACCCACTGCCGCCGCCCGTTGCCGGGCCACCGGAAGCGCGAACCACTGCATCTCGGTGTAGTCGTAGTAGCGGACCGAGGAGGGGTTGAAGACGTGGCGGGCGAACTCCAGTTCCTCGTGGCCGGACACGCGCCACCATTCAAGCCAGGTGTGCGCGTCGAGCAGCACGCCGGGGGCGAAGGCCACACCTGCCCCGTCGACCACGCGGCGGTTCCGGACCAGCATCTGCTGCAGGGCCGCGTCCACGTCGGTCAGGTCCGCGCGGTTCAGCGGACCGGAGGCCAGCGCAGCGGTGGTGACCTCGCCGATCTCCGCCAGCTCCTCGAAGACCGAGTCGATGCGTGCGCCGATGGCCTCGGAGGCCGCCCGCGCCCGGCGGTGCGGATCGTCATCGGCCATGATCGCTCCATCCGCCGTCGGTGACCATGAGGAAAAGCTCGATGATGTCCCGTATCTCGCGCTCGTGGTGCGCACCGCAGAGGCGCCCCGCGGAGTCCGGATCGTGTCGGGAGATCGCGTCGAGAATGGCGAGGTGCTCGTCGTTCGCCGTGCGTGCGGACTCGGTGAAGTCGTCGCGCAGCCACATGAGTTCCGCCAGCTCGCCGTGGACCTGCAGCGTTGAGTTGGCGAGGCGTTCGGAATGCGAGGCGTCGCTGACCGCAATGTGGAACCGGCTGTCGGTCCGGCGCAGGTTCTCCGGAGTCGTCGCGCTGTGGAACTCTCCGGCGATGAGCTCCGCCCGCCGGATGTCCTCGGAATCGGCGCGCAGAGCCGCGCGGCGGCCGACCCCTTCCGCGATCGTCGCCGCCAGATCACCCAGTTCGCGCAGTTCCTCGGTGGTGCGGTCCATGAGCCGGCCGATCAGTTGCTCTTGGCTGACCGGCGGATGCGTCGTGATGTAGCTCCCGCCACCGCGTCCCCGCTTGGTTTCGATGAAACCCTTCGCCCGCAGCTCAGCGAGGGACTGCCGCAGTGTGATCGACGACACGCCCAACTGCTCGGCCAGCACGGTTTCCGTCGGGAGCTTATCGCCGTGGTCGAGAATGCCGACGGCGATCGCCCGCTCCAGCCGCCGGGTGATCCGATCCGCCCTGCTGGACAGGACGGATTCGGTGCCGAGCATCTGAGCGATCATGCCGACCGTCGCTGTGGAGATCGTCGCCTCAGGCCACGACATCTCGGTGTCGTTGCTCACGTGGTCAGCCTAGTACTCGCGTTGTGGAACCGCCTCTGGGCGGGCACGAGTCCCGAAACGTGGACGTGCCCCGCCGCTCCGGTCGACAAAGCATGCGTTGATATGACAACCGTTATCGTTTTCTCTGATCGTGTGCGGGAGGGCCGGTGCGGCACGCATCCCTCTCTGCTGGCACGCAGCGGCTGTCCGCCGAGGGGGAGCGGCCCGGGCCAGCAGGGGTCAGGTGGCTGGCCACGCCCGCTCAGCGGTAGGCGCGGAGGAACACGTCGACCCCGTCCGCGATGATCGCGGAAATCTCCGGGTCCCCCGCTGAGCTCGCCGACTCGTCGTCGAGCGCGTCCAGGGCGAGGAGGAGGGTCAAGGCCTTGAAGTGCTGCACGGCACGGCGCGGGTCGGCCACCCGGATCTCGCCATCCGCGGCGAGCGCCGCGAACCGCTCTTCCAGCAACCGTTCCGGATGCTCGTCCGCGCCCTCGGGCAACCGCGGCGCCGATTGCCACCGCGAGGTCAGCCGCCGGAAGGTCACGTAGTCCGACGACGGGAACGCTTCTGTCGCCAGCCGGAGTGCGAAGGCCGTCAGCGCTTCGTGCAGGTCGCGTCCCTTGGTGAGCTCCTCGTCGATCACCTGGCGCACGGTCGCCGTCAAGGAGTCGCCGACGCGGACGAGGACGCTGTGGAAAAGGGTCTGCTTATCGCCGAAGTGGTCGTAGATGGTCCGTTTGGACACCTTGGCCCGGACTGCGATGGCGTCGACGCTGGTGAGCTCGTACCCCTCGGAGGCGAACAGCGCCTCGGCCGCATCAAGGATGGCCGCTTGCTTGCTCTCGGACCGCTGCCGCCGACCAGGGGTCTGCATGGTCGCTCTCGCCGTCGCCATGTTCTCACCTTATTCCAACCGAAAAATGAAACTGCACTGTGTAGTGTGATTTTTGAAAAGAGCAGCACGCCCGGATGGAAGAGGAGTACACGTGCCAGTTGCGGAGTCCGCGTTGGCCCCGGCGCCCGCGGTCGACATTCGAGCGCAGGGCCTGACGAAGCGATACGGCAACACCACCGCGGTGGACGACCTGTCCTTCACCGCGAACCCCGGCGTTATCACCGGGTTCCTCGGACCCAACGGAGCAGGCAAGAGCACGGCGCTGCGCATGCTCCTGGGGCTGACCAAGCCCACCCGGGGCACCATCACGATCGGCGACCGCCACATCAGCGAGTTCGGCGACCCGGCACGCAGGGTCGGCGCCCTGTTGGATGCCCGTGCGGTCCACCCGCAACGCATCGCCTCCGACCACCTGCTCGCCTTCGCCCAGACCGCGGGCCTCGGCAAAAAGCGGGTGGGCGAGGTGCTGGACCTCGTAGGACTGACGGACGCGGCGAAGCGCCGCACCGGCGAGTTCTCCTTGGGCATGCACCAACGCCTGGGCATCGCGACGGCCCTGCTCGGCGACCCGGGAGTGCTGGTGCTCGACGAGCCGCTCAACGGCCTGGACCCCGAGGGCATCCGCTGGATGCGCACCCTGATGCGCGACCTCGCCGCAGAGGGCCGCACCATCCTGTTCTCCAGCCACCTGATGTCCGAGATGGAGCTGACCGCCGACAACCTCGTCGTCATCGGCCAGGGCCGGCTCATCGCCGAGGCGACACTCGAGGAGTTCGTGCAGGAACACACGACGCAGACGGTCACCGTCCGGTCGCCGGAATTCGACGAACTCGGGTCCGCACTGAGCCGGGCCGGCATCACCTTCGACCGGGCGGCCGGTCCCAGCCTCCTCGTCACCGGAGCCGACGCCTCGACAGTTGGCAAGATCGCCGCAACCGAGGGGATCGCCCTCGAAGAGCTCACGCGGGTCCGCGAGTCCCTGGAGGACGTCTTCCTCCGGCTCACCCACAACGCCACCGAGTACGAAAGCCACGCAGCATGAACATCCTCCGCTCCGAATGGACCAAACTCCGCAGTGTCCGCAGCACCTGGATCGCGGCCCTGAGCACCGTCGTCTCCGGTGCCGCGCTGAGTCTGCTCAGCGCCTCCGGCGTGCTCGGCACGCCTCCGTCCGAGCTGCCCGGCGGCTGGGATCCGACGGCGGCAAGCCTGCAGGGGTTCATCTTCGCGCAGTTGGTCATCGGGATGCTCGGCGCTCTCAGTGTCACGGCCGAGTACGACACCGGCATGATCGGCACCAGCCTCGCGGCCGTCCCCTCGCGGTCCCGCCTGCTCACGGCCAAGCTCGCCGTTGCGGCGGCCATCGCACTCGGCACCGGACTCGCGACGACGCTCGTCAGCTTCACGGCGGTCCAGATTATGTTCGACGGCGCCGGCCTGCCCGCCGCCGGCATCGCCGACCCCGGCGTCGCGGGCGCGCTCGTCGGTGCAATGCTCTACCTGGCCCTCATCGCCTTGCTCGGGGCGGCCGTCGGTACGCTGACGCGGTCGGCCACCAGCAGTCTCGCCGTGCTCGTCGGTGCCCTCCTGATCGTGCCCGCCACCGGTCCGGGTCTGCCCGGCGTCCTCGGCGACTGGTTCGCCCGGTACTGGCCGATCACCGCCGGCCAAGCCTCCTACACAGTGGTCCCCGCCGCCGACATGGTCGCCCCCGCGCTCGGATTCGGGATTCTCGCCGCGACCACCGCGGCCGCCGGTATCGCCGGCCACACCGCGTTCCGGGTCCGCGACGTGTGAGGGCTCCGCGCGGGCGACCCTTGCGCGGTACCACTGTGCTGCCGGAGCCGGAGAAGGGGGTGGCCGACCCCGGGTGAAGCGCGTTCCCGGAGCACCGGCTCCGGCCGCGGAGTCCGGCGTTCCGGGCCCGCGCCTGTGCGGTGCCGCCCGAGTCCGCGCCTGCCGAGCACCAATGGGGCACACGCCACCTCGCGGTTATCGGCTGGTAGGCCGGACGCTTCGTGGTCGGCTCCGGGAAGGACGGCACTCCGCCTACCGATGGGCGGCCGTGCGGCGTCAGAGGTTTCCTCGGAGCCCTACCCGGAAGTATCGGGTTCGTCCTCGTCCTGGGCGCTGTCGGCGCCGCTGTCTCGCACCGGTTCGCGGCGGCGAAGCAGAGCGGGATCGGCATAGGCCTGCCAACCGTAGCGGGCGAAGTGCTCGGCACTCCGGCGCTCCGCCACCCCCTCCTCCAGTTCCCGCAGCAGGCTTTCTGCCCTGGGTGTGTGGTCGGGGTGTTGGGTGGTGATGGCGTGGTGGTACCAGGTGTGGGCGGTTTCGGTGTTGCCTTGCTCGTATTCCAGGATGCCGAGGTTGCTCATGGCACGGGGCGCTTCGTCGGGGTGTTCGGTGGTGATAACACGGCGCAACCAGGTGTGGGCGGTTTCGGTGTTGCCTTGCTCGTATTCCAGGACGCCGAGGCCGACCATGGCGGAGGGCGCTTCCTCGGGGTGTTCGGTGGTGATGGCGTGGTGGTACCAGGTGCGGGCGGTTTCGGTGTTGCCCTGCTGCTTTTCCAGGACGCCGAGGTTGTACATGGCGCGGGGTGTGTGGTCGGGGTGTTGGGTGGTGATGGCGTGGTGGTACCAGGTGCGGGCGGTTTCGGTGTTGCCCTGCTGCTTTTCCAGGACGCCGAGGTTGTACATGGCGCGGGGTGTGTGGTCGGGGTGTTGGGTGGTGATGGCGTGGTGGTACCAGGTGCGGGCGGCCCCGGTGTTGCCCTGCTGCTCTTCCAGGATGCCGAGGTTGCTCATGGCACGGGGCGCTTCGTCGGGGTGTTGGGTGGTGATAACACGGCGCAACCAGGTGCGGGCGGTTTCGGTGTTGCCCTGCTCGTATTCCAGGACGCCGAGGCCGACCATGGCACGGGGCGCTTCGTCGGGGTGTTC
This sequence comes from Lipingzhangella halophila, assembly GCF_014203805.1. Taxonomy (GTDB): domain Bacteria; phylum Actinomycetota; class Actinomycetes; order Streptosporangiales; family Streptosporangiaceae; genus Lipingzhangella; species Lipingzhangella halophila. Next base: position 1,466,997 of record NZ_JACHJT010000001.1, read on the forward strand.
GGTGCTGATAACACGGCGCAACCAGATGTGGGCCGCTTCGACGTTTCCTTCGGTTGCCAGCCATTGTGCGATTCGGGTCAACGCAGCCGGATCAATCTCGGTGTCGGTATGGTTCAGCAGGCGCCGCGCGGCCGGATAGGCCCCCAACCGCAGGGCGGTATAGCCCAGGTCGCGGCGCTGGTCGCCGTCGAAGTACATGTCGGCGTAGCGCCACAGCGGGTCGGCCACCGCCCAGGCGGCCGGCTCCTCGGCGTCCTCGGCCAGCGCCGCCAGCAGGGGGTGGGCGGTGTAGAAGGCCCCGGAGGCGTCTTTGTACTCATCCACCAGCCGGGGGCGGTGCGCCGCCTCCGAAGTCCGCGCCCATTTCAGCGCCGCGCGGAAATCAGAGGCCGACACCGGGGAGTTGGGAGGCCGGCCGGCGAGGTGGTTGCGGTAGGCGCGGTAGAGGTAGTCGAGCACGATCGTGTTGAGGCGCCGGGGCGGGGAGATGCGCTGCCAGTCGGTGACGGCCCGCACCAGCGCGATCCGGCTCGTGGCCTGTTCGCCTTGGTCCGACAAGGCGTCGCGGATCTGAGTCCAGGACACCAGCAGCCGTCCCAGGAGCACGTCGTCTTCGGCCTCCAGCACCGGCCGCAGGTCCGCATACAGGTCGGCCTCGGCCACGTCCCGGAGTTCCGAGCCGGTGAGCGCTCCCACGTCGATGCGATGGGCGTGGTCCTCGATCTGCATCCGCGCCGGTTCGGGCACCCGCGCCCCCTCCAGTACCGCGCTGTCGAGGGTGGCCAGGATCCGCACTCCGGTCGGCAGGTCGCGGGCAACGGCCTGGGCGAGTTCGACGAAACGCTCCGGGGTGAGGCGCTCCAGCCACAGCACCACCCCGTGATCCCGGTCGACGTGCTCGGCCGCTGCGGTGATCATGTCGGCCAGGGGCACCGACGGGTCGTCGACGAAGGCGGCCACCCGCCACTGGCCGAGCGCGGAGCGGGCGGCCTGGGCGAGGGTGCGGGTGGTCCCGGCCAGGCGAGGCCCGCAGACCAGGACGGTGCGGCGGGTCTCATCGGCGAGCGCGGAGGCCAGGGCGGCATCGGCGGCCCGCGCAAGATAGGGCCCCTCGCCCTCGTCGGCGTAGCGGGAGGGGTGGGCGCCCAGAGCACGGGGCGTGACCTCGGTGAGCAGGCGGGGACGCCCGCGGGGGCCGGTGAGGCCCTCCCACAGGTGCGGCTCGGGCTGGGCGGGTCGGGCGGTTTTGTGGGTGATCAGGCCGGTGGCGGCGGCCGCCACCACAGCGCCGGCGGCCCACAGCGCTGTGGTGGCATCGGGCGCGGTGGGCTGGATCTGGTTGGTGGCGACGCCGACCACCACGGTGAGGAGCGCGAGGGCGCCGCTGCTTACCCACGGGCCCCAGCGCGCCTTCACCGCGCCCGCCCGGGTCCGTCAGGGCGGGCGGCGAGCCCGTGGTGCGGGACGCTCGGGGGACGGGCCAGGTAAGGGGGCACGGCCGAAGCATCCTTGCCTTTTCGGGACGGCTGGGGGATGGGAGCCATGGAAGCACACGGGCGAGCGGGGGTGCACGGGATCGAGGGAAAGGCGGCCGGAACGGGCCACTGGCCGGCCGACCCTCCGTCGGACTCCCCGCCCTTCCGGTGGCCTCGCTCCGAGACAGGCCGCACCATCGGATGGGTCGGCCAGGGCCTGCTGGTTGGGGTCGGGCGCTGGCCGTCAGCTCAGGGGGCGTTGCAGCAGAAGCGCGGTGAACTGCTGGGATGTGCCCCACGGCGTGAGGTGGTCCTCGCCGGCGGTGTCGACGAGGCGGTAGCCGGGGAACTGGTCGGCGAGTTCGGCGTGGGTGTAGCGCACGATCGGCAGGCCACTGCACGTGGTCGGGCCGTCCGGGCCGAAGGTCGCCACGACGAGCCAGCCGCCCGGCCGCAGTGAGCGCTCCAACGAGGCGAGGTAGTCGGCGCGTTCCCCGGGCTCGGTGAGGAAGTGGTAGACGGCCCGGTCGTGCCACAGTGCGTACTCGCGTCCCATACGCAGGTCGAGAACGTCGGCCACGGTGAGGGTGACGTCCGCACCAGCCGGACCGAGACGGTCGCGGACGGTGTTCAGGGCCGTGACGGACAGGTCGACCGCCGACAGGTCGCGGTAGCCGCGTTCGAGGAGGTGGTCCATCAGCGTCGACCATCCGGCGCCCACATCGATGATCGGCTCGTCGAGCCCGAGCTCCGCCTTGTCGACCAGCCCCAGCGAGAGCCCCGGGACCGACTGCCACCAAGAGACCCCGTCGACGTCCTTGTCGTTGTGGACCCCTTCCCAGAACGCCGTCCGGGCCGCCGGCTGGTTCGGGCGCGCTATGTCGTCGTTGGCCATGGTCCCGACGGTAAACCCGGCGGGGCGGTTTCGGCAGCGCGGGAAGGCGCCGTCATGGTTTCGTAAGGGCCGATCCGCGCCCTGCGGCGCCCGCCCGTCCCTACGGTGGGCTCCATGGTTGAACTGACAGCTCCCGAGCAGGAGCCGAACCCCCTCGGCGAGGTCCATACCCTGGTCGACGGCGGCGACATGGACTGCGGCAGCGGTCTGCTGCTCCTGATCACCCGCGCGATGCGGCGGCTCACGCCCGGCCAGGTGCTCGGCGTGCGCAGCGCGGAGCCCAGCGTCGCCACCGATCTGCCCGCCTGGGCCGACCTGGTGGGGCATGAGATCGTCACCGAGACCGCCGAGTCGGCCGAGGGTCCCTGGTGGTTCGCCGTGCGCAAGGTGGACCAGACCGCCCGGGCGGCCACCGTCTTCAGCCAGGGCGAACGGACGCCGGTGGGCCGCCGGATCTGGATCTACACCAACTTCAACTGCAATCTCGCCTGCGACTACTGCTGCGCCGAATCCTCCCCGAAGGTTCCCGCCCGGCGCTTCGACCCCGCCATCGCCACCACGGTGCTCGACGAGTTCGTATCCCAGGGAGGCCGCGAGGTGTTCTTCACCGGCGGCGAGCCCTTCATGCACCCCCAGCTCGGTGTTCTGGTCGAGGCGGCGGCCGGCCTGGACCGCACCATCCTGACCAACGGGATGGTCTTCGCCAAGGGCACCCGCCGAGAGATACTGGAGAACCTGGACCGGGACGTGGTGCTCCAGATCAGCCTCGACTCGGCCACGCCCGAGCTGCACGACCGGCAGCGGGGTGCGGGTTCGTGGTCGCGGGCGTTGGACGGTATCGAGCTGGCCCGCTCGCTCGGCTTCCGGGTGCGGGTCGCCGCCACGTTGTACGACGAGGACCCCGAAGAGGCCGACGCGCTGCACCGGCGCCTCGACGAGAGTGGGATCGCCGCGTCGGACCGGGTGATCCGGCCCGTGGCCCAGGAAGGTTTCGCCACCACGGGAATGCACGTCTCCCTCGAGAACCTGGAGCCGGAGCCGACCCTCACCGCGGACGGAGCCTGGTGGCATCCGGTGGCGGTCACCAACCCGCACCTGCGGATCGCCGGTGCCCCGCTGCCGCTGGCCGAGGTCTTCGGCGTGGTGCGGGACACGCTCGCTGTCCAGGACGCCGCTGCCCAGTCGGGACGTGAGGTCTTCCGCTGTGCCTGAGCGAGGGTTCACGGACCCGTCACGACCGGCGCCGCCGCCGGACGCTCGGTCCTCGATGGGCGCAACGGCCGTTGGACGGCGGACGAAGGAGGCTCGGTGAGCGTCATAACCACCGGTGCGGCCGCCACCCGCTGGCTTTTCGGGCCCGCGACCGACGGGGACAGCGTGCGGGACGGCGACCGTGCCACTGTCCGGCGCGGACCAGCCGCCGCCGCGTGCTTCCTCCGCGTCCTGCTCGGCCTGATGTGGCTCTACAACGTGGTGTGGAAGCGCCCCCCGGACTTCGGGAGCGAAACCGAGGGGCTTTACCACTGGACCGCCTTCGCCGTGAGCCACCCGGTGTTCCCCCCGTACAGCTGGGTCGTGGAGCGGGTCGTCCTGCCCAACATAGTGCCCTTCGGCTGGGGCGTGCTGGTCGCCGAGACCGCGGTCGCGGTGCTGTTGCTGACCGGTGCCTGGGTGCGGGTCGCCGCGGTTCTCGGTGCGGGCACGTCCCTGGCGATCGCCTTCTCGGTGGCGTTCGCGCCGCACGAGTGGCCCTGGGCCTACTGGTTGATGATCGGCGCCCACGTGGTCGTCCTCTACTCCCCGGCGGGGCGGGTGCTCGCCGTCGACGCGGTGCGGGACCGCGTGAGCTCCGCCCGGAGCCTCGGCTTGGTGTGGGGCGCGGCCGCGGTCATCGCCGGTGCCTTCAGCGCCCTCAACTCGACCGGAGACCCCCTCGCCCCCAAAGGCACCGGTCTGGTGTCCACCGAGCTGGCGCTCAGCCTCGGCGAGTACAACCTCGCCGGCGGACTGGTGCTTGCGCTGGCCGGAGCCCTGGTGCTGGTGGCCGCCGCTACCAGAACCGCCCTGCCCGGCTGGGCGGCGGCCGGCGCCGGTCTCCTGGCCGCGCTGTCCCTGTACGCCCAGGTTGGCTTCACCGATCCGCTGTTGGGCGGCACCGCGACCTCGGCGGCGTTCCTCCTGTCCGTCGCGCTTGTCGCCGGGACAGTCGCCGGCGCGTCGCGCCGGGCACGGCAGAGCGCCTGACCCCCGGAACCCCTTCGACCACCACCCGAACGCGAACAGGGAAGTGTCCATGCCTGCCACACCGTTAACCCGTCGCACGTTGCTTGCCGGCACCACAGCGATGCTCGCGCTGAGCGCCTGCGGCAGCGGTGAGGGGGCGGATGCGAAAGAACTCGGGATCTCCGCCATTCCCGACCAGGACCCCGAGCTGCTCAACCGGCTCTATCCCGCCCTGGCCGAGCGGTTCGCCGACGAGACCGGACTCAATGTGGCCTACCAGCCCGTCACCGACTACACCGCCGTGGTACGCGCCTTCGAGATCGGCGACGTGCACCTGGCCTGGATGGGCGGGCTGACCGGAGTCCAAGCGCGTGAGCGCGTACCGGATGCCACCGCTATCGCGCAGCGCGACATCGACGCCGACTTCCACAGCCTCTTCATCGCCAACTCCGGCTCGGGGCCGCGGCCGTTCGACGGGACAGCCGGGCTGAGCGGTCTCGCGGGGCACACCCTCACCTTCGGCAGCGAGACCTCCACCTCCGGTCGGCTCATGCCCCAGTACTTCATGCGGGAGGCCGGACTCAAGCAGAGCGACCTGCGGGGGGAGCCGGGGTTCTCCGGCTCCCACGACGCCACCATCGAGGCCGTCGCCAACGGCAGCTTCGAGGTCGGGGCCGTCAACGAGCAGGTCTGGGACGCCACCGTCGAGGCGGGCGAGGTCGACCTGAGCGACGTGGAGGTGCTGTGGCGCACCCCCGGCTACGCCGACTACCACTGGCTGGTGCGCCCCGACATCGACGACGCCTTCGGCAAGGGCACCCGCGAGAAGGTGCTGGACCTGCTCCTGGGACTCGACCAGGAGAACTCCGCGGACGCCGAACTGCTCGATCTCTTCGGAGCCGAGTCGTTCGTGCGGACCAAGGACTCCGACTACGACCGGATCGAGGACGTGGCGCGCGACCTGGGACTGTTGGAGTGAGCGGCTCCGCACCGGTGATCCGGCTCCGCTCCGTGGGGCACCGCTTCGGCTCGCACGAGGCGCTGCGCGATCTGGACCTCACCGTCCACGCTGGGCAGCGCCTGGCGGTTCTCGGCACGAGCGGAGCCGGGAAGAGCACGCTCCTGGCCCTGCTCAACGGGTCGTTGGAGCCGACCGCGGGCAGCGTGGAGGTGTTCGGCGAGAACCCCGCGCGCCTGTCCGCCGCACGCAGGCGGCAACTCCAACGGCGCATCGGCTCGGTCAGCCAGGAATTCGCCCTGATCGAGCAGGTCCGGGTGCTGCACAACGTCAACGCGGGCCGGCTCGCACGGTGGAGCACCGCCCGCGCGCTGGCCTCGATGGTCTGGCCCCACGGGCTGGGGGAGGTCCGAGAGGCGCTCGACCGTGTCGGTCTGGGGTGGGCACTGCACGAACGCACCGAACGCCTGTCCGGCGGCGAGCGGCAGCGTGTCGCCATCGCCCGGCTCCTGGTGCAGGCGCCGGAGCTGGTCGTGGCCGACGAGCCCGTCGCCAGCCTCGACCCGGTGCGCGCCGCGGGAGTCCTCGACCTCCTCGGCACGCTGCCGACCGCGGGAACGCTCGTGGTCAGCCTGCACCAGCCGTCGCTGGCCCGCGAGCACTGCACGCGCGTGGTGGGTCTGCGGCAGGGCCAGATCGTCCTCGACCGCCCGGCCGCCGACGTGAGCAGTGCGGCCCTGGACGACCTCTACGCTCTCGCATGACACTCCGTCTCGACGCCCCGCCGTCACCGCCGGCCGCACCCGCGCCGACCCGCGAGCACGTGAGCGGGCGCAAGGTCCTGCTCCGCAAGCTCGTGTCCCTGACCGCGGTGGCCGCGATGCTGGCCTGGGCGGTGCACCGCGCCTTCCCCTCCGGGGGCGAGCTGGTCAACCAGGACGGCCTGGCCCTGTTCGGCGACCTCGCGGCGACCGCGCTCCGCCCCTCCCTCGACGCCGACTTCCTCAGCGTGGTGCTTGAGGCCGCGGCGACGACACTGGCCCTGGCCCTGCTCGGGTCAGTGGGGGCGCTGGTGGTGGGGCTGGTTGGCGGCCTGGTCCTCAGCGACGTGGCGTGGGGTGACGCGCCGCCGTGGCCGGTGCGTATGGGGCGGCTCGTCCTCCGCGGCGCGCTGGTGGCCGTCCGCTCGGTCCACGAGCTGGTGTGGGCGCTGTTCCTCGTGACCGTGCTCGGCCTCGACCCGCTCGTCGCCGTCCTGGCGCTCACCCTGCCCTTCGGCGCGCAGAGCGCCCAGGTCTTCGGGGAGACGTTCGACGCCGTGCCCGACGCTCCGCTGCGTTCGCTGCGTGCCGCCGGCGCCAAACGCTTCTCCGCTCTGGTCTATGCCCTCCTGCCCGCCACAGCGCCGCTGCTGCTGTCCTACTCCTTCTACCGGTTCGAGTGCGCGTTGCGGTCCGCGGTCGTACTCGGGGTCGCCGGCGTGGGAGGCCTGGGATTCGAGCTCACCGTGAGCCTGCAGTCGCGGAACTGGGACGAGGTCTGGACGCTCGTCGCGGCACTGCTGGTGCTCGCCGGGGCGATCGAGCTGTGGAGCAACCGCGTCCGCTCCGATGTCGCGGTGGTGACCTGCGCCGACTGGTCAGTCGGACGCGAGAGGCCCGACGAGGGGCGGGCGCCGCGCGGCCTGACCCGCTCGACCCGCCTGTCCCTGGCCCTGATGGTGCCGGCGATCTCCCTCGCCTGGTGGTGGGTCGGCCTCTCACCGGCCGGTCTCACTTCGGCCGGCACCCGGGAACGCGGCGGTCAGCTGCTCAGCGACCTGTGGCCGCCCGCACTCCCGGAGGGCGGCTGGCCGGTGCTGATCGGCGCCGCCCTGGACACAGTGACCATGGCCGTCCTCGCCATGGTCCTGGCGGTCGCGATCACCCTGCTCGTGGGCCCCTGGGCCAGCCGCCCACGCGCCGGTCGGCACGGGCCGGCGGCCTCGGGCCGAAAGGCCGTCTGGGCGGTGGCCCGCGCGGTGCTGCTGGTCCTGCGGTCGATCCCGCCGACGGTGTGGGCCATCATCGCGCTCCTGGGTTTCTTCCCGGGCATCCTGCCCGGTGCCCTGGCGCTGGGGCTCTACACCGGAGGGATCCTCGGCCGGCTGGTCGCCGAAGCCTGGGAGACCATGAACCTCAAGCCACGGGAGTCCCTGCGCGACGCCGGCGTCCCGCGCGCGGCCGCGGCGGTGGTGTCCATGACGCCGCCGTCCGCGAACCACCTGGTCACCTATACGCTCTACCGGTTCGAGATCTGCGTGCGCGACACCGCCATCGTCGGTGTCGTCGGCGCCGCGGGACTGGGCCGGCTGCTGAACGAGCGTCTCGCGGCCTTCGACTTCCCGGTGGTCGCCAGCGTCCTGTTGGCGTCGTTGCTGGTCAGTATCGCTGTGGAGACGCTGGGACGCCGGGTACGGCGCGCGCTTCGAGCCTGACCCCGCAGCAGGGAAAAGAGTGCGTAACCGGCCGGGCGCGGCCCGTGGGACAGCAGGTGGGGCGGTGGTAGCGATGTTCGCACCCGCCGGCCGGACGCGGCACGGGGTGCTTATCCAACGCCGCCGCCCACTCAGACGAAGGGAACCACGGAGCCGATGGTGACCACACCGAGAGCCAGCGCGAGCACGCGGTAGTTCTTGTACCAGGGCGTGCCGGAGAGTTCGGCGGACTCCCGGTGCCAGGTTTCCCGACTCCAGGTGATCTCGGCGGTTCTCGCGGGTGGCGGATCCGTGGCCAAGGAGATGACCACGAACACGACAAGGCTGATGAGGAACATGAGCCCTGTGGCGTAGAGGAACTGGATGTCGAAAAGTCCGAAGACCTCGCCGGCGAAGAACGCCGCCAACCCGAACGGGACGAGGACGAGGGTCCAGAAGCCCGCCGCTGTGGAGGCGCGCTGCCAGAAAATGCCGCCGAGCAGCACCACGACCAGGGGCATGGTCACGTAGCCCAGGAACGACTGGAAGTACGCCACGATGCCGCTGAAGGTGGTGATCACCGGTGCCCACAAGGCCGCGACCACCATGAAGACCCCGACGAGTATTCGCCCGATAGCCAGTAGCTGCCGTTCGGTGAATTCGCGTTTTCCCTGTTTGATGAAGTCGTTGACGACCAGGCTTGAGGCGCCGTTGAGGACCGAGTCGAGGGTGGACATCAGCGCGAACACCAGGGCCGCGACAACCGCACCGCGTATACCGACGGGCAGGTAGTCGAATACCAGCGCTGGCCAGACCAAATCGCTGTTGGGCATCTCGTCCTGGTCGTAGATACCGCGGCCGAGAACACCCGGGAAGATCAGGAGAACCAGGACGGGTAGCTGCAGCGAACCAGCGAACAGCGCTCCCCAGCGCCCGTGGTCGATGTTCTTGGCCGCGAGTACTCGCTGGACCACGATGTGGTTGGTGACCCATACATAGAACGACAGCCAGATCGCACCGGTAAAGATTCCCGGCCAGGGGAGAAAGTCGTCGCCGGCGGGCGGCGCCACCGTGAAACCGCCCTCTGGCGCCAGTTCGGGCAGCGTCGACCACTCGTAGCCGAACTCGGCGAAGACGGTGATGAAGATCGCGGCTCCGGCGGCGAACAGCACGATCCCTTGGATCGTGTCGGTGATCATGACGGATTTCAACCCACCGACCAGAACGTATCCGCCGCCGAGTAACGCGATGACCGCTATGTGGACGCCCAGTGGGACTTCGGGAAAGAGCAGTGACAGGACCAGTGACCCGGCGAACATCGCCCCGGCACTGTCCAGAAGCATGGCGGTGACGACGGTGAAACCCGAGAACGCGTATCGGGCCCGCCGGTCGTAGCGCCGTTCGAGGAACTCCGGAACAGTGGTGATTTTGGACTGCAGATAGAAGGGCAGGATCAGCAGGGCGAATACGAGCAGCACGAGTGTGGCTACCCACTCGAAGTTCCACACCGAGATCCCCGTCTCGAATCCCGCCCCTGCCAGACCCAGATACTGCGTTCCGCTGAACTGGGTCGCGAAGAGGGAGAATCCGACGACCGGCCATACCATTGTACGCCCAGCGAGGAAGTAGCTTTCGGTGCCTTCCTGCTTTCGGCCGATCCAGAGCGCAAATCCCACGACCGCGGTCACGAACACCACGATGACAAGCAGATCGATCGGACCGAGTTCGAAATCCGGCATCCCTGGCTCCTACCGGTGGTCGCCTTGTCGCCGAGCACCGGTGGTGCCTGGCTGTGTTCGGGCTCGTTCCGCATGAACGGTCAGGACCGAGCATGGCGCCTCGCGCACGAGTGACACGGACAGGTCGCCCAGTGCGGCGCGCTGGCCAGGGCTTCTCCCGCGGGCGCCGACAACCAGCAGTCCAGAGCCGAGTTCCTCCGCGGCGGCGATTACCGCCGCTTCGACCCGCCGGCCCAGCCGGACCCAAGCGTGGTCGAGGCGGAGGCCTTTGGCCGAGACCTCCTGGACCCGACGATCAACAAGCGCCTGTCCCTCTGTGCGTAGGCGTTCGATATGGGTCGCTGTGACCGTGGTGCCGACCACACTGGGTGCCAACGACTTGGAGTGCACGAGCGACAACGAAGATTCGGTCGTGAGCGCCAACTCCACAGCCGTTTTGAGCGCCCAGTCCGATTCGGGGGCGCCGTCGTCCGCCACGAGCATCGAGGTGGGAAACGAGGCCATCGAGGAACCTCCCTCCTGTGCTCTGGAACTGGTGGCCCAATTGTCGCAACCGACGGCATTGTTCGCACAAGAAACACGCGGCCTGGGATCTGCTGTGCTGGAGGAACTATCCGGAGTGGTTTTGGCCAAACCCGCTGAATTCCGCTTGCCCGGAGCTCCTCGACTTTTGTGTTAGCAGACCCACCGGCTCGCGTCGGGACGGTTGCGAGTCCTACCGAGGCGGGCAGGAGCGCGGTCAGACCGCGTAGCGCGGCGCGGTTGCCGCGGCCCGGGGCGGTTCGCCCGCTTCGGAGGATGCTCACCACATCGCCGGGGACCGCCGCCTGTCTGACGCGGCGCGTTGCGGGATCAATAGAAGCAAAATCGGATACAGACGCATTTAACGCGTCAGTGGGGAATGTTTCTGGGTAGCTCACCCCCCATAGCAGAAAGCGAGCCAGGAGATGGGAGCTTGCCGCCGGATCGCCGAATTCCTACTCACGCTCGATGCCACCTCAACGGGTAGCCGCTACCTGCCCGACCCCCAGCGCGACACCAACCGCATCCACGCCATCGTCGAGCGGAGCCGCCATCGCGGACACCGCCTCATCAGCACTGACGAGATCTGGCAGGAGCTCCACGACGGACTGTGGGGACTTCATGCCCGCCCCGTCGGCCTCAACGCCGACAGCATCGCCCAGCGCGGATGGATCTACGAGCGCCTGCTGGAGCTGGTATCCGAGGAACGCCTGGTCGAGGACCCCGACTATGGCGGTCCCTACGGGCAGTTCTGGCACACCAGTACCTCCATCGCCCGCGTGATCAACGCTTCCGGTAACTTCCGAGAGGCGATCGCTCTGACCCGCGACCAGCTCCAGCACTACGGCGACGACGAGCTCCTCGACGCCGTGCGCGAGGCCGAGCACGTCATGGTGCGGCTGAAGGCCACGGCGCAGGACTACAGCAGAGACACCGGAATCGGCCCTCGTGGCCGGGCCGATCTCAGCGGCCCGCGCTCCCACCCGCCGCGCGTCGCGGGCGACGTGTCTTCCGCCGCCTAGCAGGAAGGGCGGCTGTCAGGGACGACGGCCAGCTCCCGGTGATGCCGTGCAGGGCCCCGTGGCCATGGGGCCCGTGGCGCACAGCGAGCGTGACGACCAGCGAGGCGCCGATCATGGCGGACAGCCCTCGCCGGCGCCAGCCCGGCTACGAGACGCGGTAGAAGGCGCGGGTCTTCGGGAGCAGAAGCAGCACCAGGAGCGCCACGGGAACCGTGGTCTGGGCGAGGACCACCCAGTCGTAGAAAAAGATCTGGTTGTTCAGCAACGAGTACCCCATCCACAGGAGAAAGCCCGCGGTCAGCAATAGGTGAGCCACGAAGACGGGCCGGCTCTCCCGGCCGGCCAGGATCGCGAGGACCAGCGCGAGCACCCCCGGTAACGCGTACACGAACGCCAGCGTCGTGAAGAAGATGTCGTCGGGCAGGACGGAGTACGCGTGCACACCCCGCGCCGCTCTGACGACGAACAGGACACACAGTAGGCCCCGGATCCAGATGATCGCTTTCGGGGCCGCGGTGGCGGGGGGCATGGTGGCTCCTGGGGCAAAGGCTCGTCGCGGGGACCCGCGCGGGCCCCGAAGGGGGTACATCAGTAACGAGTGCCGGGATGGGCCGGCGGGGTTCGGGCGGGGAGTCCCGGGTCGGGCACGGATCCGGCTACCGGCGTGTCAACGTGCTGGCCAGAGGACGCTGTAGGCGTAGACGATAGCGGTGTCCTCCCCGTCGGGCTCGTCCTCCCCCTGCTGTAGGCCGTCCTCGGGAAACAGTACGGCGACCTGGCGCTGCACACGACCGTTGTCCGGGTTGCTCCCCTGACACTTAACGGTCTCGGCTATGGTGCCGTCGTCCTCCTGGATATCGAACAGCTCGTGCTGTTCCTCGTCGGGAGGCCCTGAGGAAACATAGGTGCCGAAGTTGTCCGCGGTACAGATCACTTCCGCGCCACCACGGGTGGTTTCGAAACGCAGCTCATAGTAGGGGCGGTCGTCGCTGAGGTACTTGCCCTCGATCTCCAGGTCGGAGGTGTTGGAGGGGAGAACGAGACCGCTGAGCTCCTCGAAGCCGTCCTGCAGCTCGGCGGTGTCCCCGGGTATGGGGGATGGGGGAGGTGGGGACGACGGCTCCTGCCCGTCAGGTTGGAGCGGTGAGCACCCGCTGACCACCATTGCGGCACTGAGGGCGGCGACCGCCACTTCCCTCCTCAAGATCATCATCCCTCTACCGTTGGGAGGCTCGTGTCACCTCGGATCCAGAACTCCTGGGCGATACCGTACTGGTGTAGCATAGCCATATCCGAATGGGCCTGTCCCGCTAGCATTCCTTTCCAGCTTTGAAAGAGTTGTTCGTCATTATCGCGTTCCCAACTGTACCACTTCTCCATGTTCACATCTGTGTCTAGCGAGTACGTGGGATCCCCGTCGGGATCGTCGGGAGGATGCACGGTGATATCTCCCTCGATCCAGTAGTGAAAACTGCCGATCGAGCTCTGCCAGTCGCGGTTGTCGTAGACGAATTCACTCCCATTCTCTTCGCCCGGAGGATAACCCCAACCTATCTTCTCGGTGCTGACCGGGAACGTCACAGGCTCATCACTTCCCTCGGCAGCTTCGAGGGCACTGTCGATGATGTCCTGCTGCTGACCCTCAATCTCATCCTGGAATTCTGGAATGTCAGATATGAACTCGTCCATGTCGAGATCGATGTCCTCACCGGACGCGCTCATGTAGTGTTCCAGCATATCGGCCGCATTGGGCTGGCAGTTGGCCCACTCCTCGTCCTTGCCCCAGTACATCGGGTGAGCCCAGCAACCAGTTCGGGCACCGTTTATCATCGTGTCTACATCCATGAGAGTGTCGCAGACGTGGCGCCCAGTGCCCTCGTTCATCAGGTCGGGGTCCTCCAGCGGCCATCCGCACAATGGTTGGTCGCCGTCGCCGATGCTCTCGAAGTCCTCCTGGGACTCGTGGTAGTCGTCCATTTGCGGATATTCTCCCGGCTCTTGGTACACCGGGCTGTCTTCCGGGTCGACCTCGCCACTGGGGGCCTCTGAATCGCTTTCAGAGTCCTCGTCGCTATCAGAGTCCTCATGGATGGCGGGTTGCACCGTATAGGGCCACGCCGTGTCCTCTTCCGGTTCCCTGTCGGCGGGTTGGATTTCCTCGGACTCGGGAAGATCGGGCTCCTCCGGGAGGCTGTTGTCCCCGTTCGGCTCTTGCGGATCAGAGTCGGTATCCGAGCCTTCGCCGTCTCCGATACTTTCGATGGCGGCCTGGATGTTGTCCCTGATCGTTCCGGGAATTCCACCTGCGAGAACAACAGCGGTGATGGCGGCAACCAACAGGATCACCGCGGCATACTCAGTGAAGCTGGTACCACGGTCGGGACTGCGGATATGACGGAGCATGTCTCGTTCCGTGAGGGGGATAGGTCCGGGAGCAGCTAGGTTACATCGCACGATCCCGAAGATCTTGGGTCCCAGGGCCCAACGCAGGGCCCAACGACCGAGTGTCCCAGGCGCCTTGGTTCGAAGTCGCAGCTCGTATGGGTTCGTGCTGAGCACAGAATCTGGATGACCTCGAAGGAGAAGCACGGCTGAGTGAGGTCAGCCGCTTGTGCCGCGTGGACCGCAGCGGGCGAATGAAGACCTCCTGAGCCGGTGGTGCCGCCGTACGCGGCGCGCCGCTTCGTAGGGAGATTATTTATCGTCGGAGATCGATAAATGGAAAAGAAAACTCCCTGCCATTTTCAATGTATAGCGCACCCGGGGGCTTGCGGCAAGACCCGGGTCGTGCCGCAGACTCTCCGATCGGAGCCAGCACCTGCGGAAATCAGGGGTTCGCGAAATACGTGGGCTTTTGTTGACGTGTGGGTCGCGCAGAGGGTCGAACCGCAGGTGGGGCGCGCGGTGCGATTGCGGGCGCTCGGCGCGGAGGCGCGGGTGTGCGCGCCGCCGGACCGCGCGGAGCAGCTGGCCGAAATGCAACCTTGTTGAACGGGGGATCCCATGATTGACGTGATCGTTGCCGGCGGCGGGCCGACCGGCATGATGCTGGCCGGCGAGTTGCGGCTGCACGGCGTGCGCGTACTCGTGCTGGAGAAGGAAGCGGAGCCGACCAGGCAGGTCCGGTCGCTCGGCCTGCACGTGCGCAGCATCGAGGTGCTGGACCAGCGCGGTCTGCTGGAGCGGTTCCTGGCGCACGGCCAGCAGTACGCGCTCGACAGTTACCCGCACAACTTCGCCGGCATCCACAAGCCGTGGCCGGGGTTGGACACCGCGCACCCCTACATCCTCGGCATCCCGCAGCCGACCACCGATCGCCTGCTGTCCGAGCGCGCCGCCGAGGCCGGCGCCGAGATCCGGCGCGACTGCGAGCTGGTGGGGCTGAGCCAGGACGCGGACGGGGTGACCGCCGAGCTGGCCGACGGCACGCGGCTGCGCTCGCGCTACCTCGTCGGCTGCGACGGCGGCCGCAGTACGGTGCGCAAGCTGCTCGGTGTCGGCTTCCCCGGTGAGCCCGCCAAGGTCGAGTGGCTGCTGGGCGAGATGGAGGTGACCGCGCCGCCGGAGACGGTGGCCGCCGTGGTGGCCGAAGTCCGCACGACCAACAAGGATTTCGGCGTCGGTCCCTCCGGGGACGGACTGTACCGCGCCGTCGTGCCCGCTGAAGGGGTGGCCGAGGACCGCGCGGTCCCGCCGACCCTCGAAGAGTTCAAGCGGCGGCTGCGGGTGTTCGCCGGCACCGACTTCGGCGTGCACGCACCGCGCTGGCTGTCCCGCTTCGGCGACGCCACCCGGCTGGCCGAGCGCTTCCGGAGCGGCCGGGTGCTGCTGGCCGGCGACGCGGCGCACGTCCACCCACCGCTGGGTGGGCAGGGCCTCAACCTCGGCATCCAGGACGCGTTCAACCTCGGCTGGAAACTGGCCGCCGAGGTCGACGGGTGGGCACCGGAGGGGCTGCTGGAGAGCTACCACACCGAACGGCACCCGGTGGCCGCCGCCGTGCTGGACAACACCCGCGCGCAGGCCGAACTGCTGTCCACCGAGCCCGGTCCCCAGGCGGTGCGCCGGGTGGTGTCGGAACTGATGGACTTCGAGGAGGTGAACCGGTACCTGATTGAGAAGGTCACCGCGATCGGGGTCCGCTACGACTTCGGTGAGGGGCACGAACTGCTCGGCACGCGGATGCGCGACATCGGATTGAAGCGGGGCCGCCTCTACGGGCTGATGCGCGGCGGCCGCGGGCTCCTGCTCGACCCGACCGGCCGGCTCTCGGTGGCGGGCTGGGCGGATCGGGTCGACCATGCCGCCGACGTCAGCGAGGAACTGGACGTGCCCGCGGTGCTGCTGCGGCCGGACGGCCACGTGGCGTGGGTCGGCGAAGACCAGCGGGATCTGCTTGGCCAGCTGCCCACGTGGTTCGGCGCACCCCTGAAAACGGCAGTGCCCGTCACCGGGCGGCCCTCCTGACTCCGGGACGTGCCAAAGCTCGACTGTGACCTGCTCCGACCACATCGCGATCAGCAGACCGATTGATCAGGTTCGGTAGCCGGGGTGGCGTCGGGCAGCCTCCCCCGAGGGAGTCCTGCGCTGATGCCGCCCCGGCCAACCCGCCGCCGCGGTCCCGCCGCGGGTCGCTACTGCCCGGCCTGACCGTAAAATTCGCGAGCCGGGAGGCCGGCTCGACGGTAAGGACACCGAGCTGACCGAAAGATGGGGATCAAGCCAGGTTGAGCTGCCAGGAAACGCCGAACCGGTCGTTCACCCAGGCGAACCTGGTGCTGAATCCGTAGTTGTCCAGCGGCATCAGTTCGGTGCCGTCCTTGGATAGTTCGGCGTAGAGCCGCCCGATCTCGGCGTCGTCGGCACACTGCACGTAGATCGAGGTCGCGGGCGTGAAGCTGAACGAGTGCGAGACATTGCTGTCGATGCACATGAACCGCTGACCGGCTAGGAAGAACGTGGCGTGCTGCACGCTGCCTTCCGCGCCAGCCTCATTCGGGCCGTAGTGGGTGACGTCCAACACCTCCGAGTCGGCGAACAGCGATGTGTAGAGCGTCATCGCTTCCTCGGCCCTGCCCTGGAACATCAGGAACGTGGTCAGTTTCTGCTGGTTGCCCTCGGTCATGCCTGTTCTCCTTGGTCGACGGTGGCAGCAAGCAACTGCTGCCAGGCTTCGGCGCGCCGCTGCGGATCGGCGAGTGCGCCGTAGTGGTGGTCACTGACCGCGATCGGTAGACCGATCGCGGAACGTTCGTGGAACCGGATGAGCTCATCGGGGGTGCGGAAACCGATGAACTTCTCGGTCAGGTAGTCCACCTCACCGAGGATCCGCGGTCCGCCAGGCAGGTCGACCTGCACCTGTCCGCCGAGCCGGGGGGCTCCGAGCAGCAGGCGCAACCGGTCCCATCCGCCGACCGCGGGCGCCTCCGCCTCCACATAGGACGCTGGACGACCGCGGAAGTGCCGCAGGTACTGGGCGAGTGTGAACAGGTACATGTCCCAGCCACTGCTGGTCATGCCCTCGAACTCGTCGCTCCAGTCGTCGCCGAGGAAGCCGCTGTGGACGAACCGGAGCACGCAGGTCCCGCCGTCCCGGCCCTCGATCAGGTACTGGAAGGCCTGTGTGGATCCGTCCTCGGCTTCCGGGACGCGGATGGCCAGCTTGCGCGGCGGGTCCCACTCGGTGACCGCGGAGCTCTCCGGGTCGATCTCCATCGGCATGAACCACGCCGTCAGGCCGGGCCCGGTGGCGATGGCCCGCCAGACCTCCTCCGGCGAGGCGGGCAGCTCGATCTCCTTGGGCAGCTCGAAATCACCCCCCATCCGGCCCCTCCTCATTCCGGTCCATCGAGGGATGCAACGCCACTACGAGCCGGTGCCCGCGGCCCCCGGCGGCGTTCTCGTCGTGGTACTTCGCCACCAGCCCGGAGACCGCATCGGACAGCTCCTGGGCGAACGCGGACCGTTCCGCCGCGCTCGCGAAGCGGATCTCCCCGTCGATGGCTAATGTGGCCACTCGTTTGCCTGTCTTGGCTCCGGCGCCGATCAAGGCACCGACGTCTTGCACCAGGCGGGCAGCCACGGCCAGCAGCCATCGGGCGGAGAGCCGGTCTGGCGAGCGGGACGGGTCCGGCGCCACCGGACCGGAGGCCGAGGGCGAGATCACGTAGGCCTCGGCGATCGCGCGCATCACACGCTCGGTCATGTTGCCCTTGCGTCGCTCCTCGACCAGTTCGATGAGGCCGTGTTCCTCCAGGCCACGCAGGTAGTAGTTGACCTTCTGCCTGCTCAGGCCGAGCTTGGCGGCGAGCGTCGACGCCGAGGCGGGTTCGGCGAGCTCGTGTAGCAGCCGCGCGCGTACCGGTTCCAGCGTCGCCGCAGCAGTGGACGGCTCGTCTATGACCGCAGTATCCAACATGGGCATGAGCTTGGCATTGACAAGATTTTTTGTCAAGACAATTTCAGTTGTCGGTAAGTCCCCATGGCCCATCTGGCGAGCTGCGTGCTGTTGGCCCGAACAGGTCAGGCTCCGGTTGGACCGATCGCTGCCGCGAGGAGCTACCGGAGCGCCACCCGGCGCGGGCCCACTGGTGGTGGGCGCCACGGGCTAGAGTCGGTCGCCGGAGGTGAGGTCATGGACGTCGACTGGGGTCGCTTCGAGGCCGAGCTCACCGCGGAGCTGGAGCGTTTCGCCCGCACCCGCGTGGCTCGGGGAGGACACACGTACGCGGTGGCGGTGTACCTGTTCTACGCCGAAACCCGCGGCCGGATCATGCTGCCTTCGTTCGCCGCCGCCACGGAGGAATGGTTCGAGGAGCGCCTGGCCGCGCACCGGAGCCAGCGGGAATTCCCGCCGGGTCCGTGGGAGGACCTGCGCTGGAACCCCGCGGACTGGCCCCACCAGCACTTCGACGCGGACTGGGGGGACCAGGACGCCTTCTGGGCCTGGAGCAAGACCCTGACCGAAGCCGCGTCGGGCGAGGGGGCGTGGGACGAGAACCTGATGGAGGGCGACGAGGCGCGTTGGGAGGCGGTCCACGAGCGCTACATCGATGTGGTCGTACGCGCCTGCCGCACCGTCGCGGCGACGCTCCGCCGCGAGCGGGTTGCCCCCGAGAACCTCGTCGTGGTCGCGCTGGACGACGAAGAGGAGCTGGTGCCGCGCACCCTCACCGATGCCGAGATCCGGCAGTACCTGCCGCACCTGGCCGCCGCCGACTGACACCGGATGCCCGACAGGCCCACGAGCGCTCCACCGTTCCCCGAGGTCTGTGAGAAGCTCGTACAGCCGAGAGGGCTGCAGCTTTGGCCCGCGAAAGCACCGGAGGGGGCGGGAGTCCCCCGGGGCGTACCGCCCCGGCGCAGCGACGCCCCTGTTCCGCTTGGTCGCGGCACTCGGTCTCCGAGGTCCGCGAGCCTTCCCCGACATCACCTTCGAACCGGGAAACCGCGACACCGACGGCTGAATCTGGACCATGACTCCCACTGAACCCACCACCCAACCGTGGCGCGGCATCGCCCGGCACGACGGCCACCGCCGTTCCGAGGTCGGCCCGGTCGAGCTCTTCTTCGACCTGGTCTACGTCTTCGCCATCATCCAGCTGTCCCACGTGCTCATCGAGCACCTCAGCTGGCGGGGATTCGCCGAGACGGCGATCATCTTCGCCGCGATCTGGTGGGGGTGGAACTACACCGCGTGGGTGATGAACTGGCTCAACCCGGCCAACACCCGGGTCCAGTTACTCAACGCCGTCCTCATGGTGGCATCACTCGGGATGGCCGCGGCCATCCCGGACGCCTTTGGCGGCTCCGGCTTGCTGTTCGCCGGCTGTTTCGTCTTCATGGGCCTGCTCCGCCCGGTGTTCATGATCGTGGGTTTCCGGGGGCGGCAGCTGGCGTCGAACTACACGGCCCTGCTGAGCTGGTCGGCACTCGCGGGTGTGGCCTGGATCGCCGGGGCGCTGCTGCCGCCGGAGGTGCGGCTGTGGGTGTGGTTGCTGGCGGTCGTGATCGACTACGCGGCGCCGCTCCTCAACTTCCGCATCCCCGGTCTGGTCAGCGCGCCGATGGAACGGTGGGACACCGACGCCGAACACCTGGCCGAACGCAACCGGTTGGTCTTCATCATCGCCCTGGGCGAGTCGATCCTGCTGATGGGTGGCGCCCTGGTCGATGAGGGGATACTGAACGCCAACACCGTGCTCAGTCTGCTGCTGGGTTTCGCGGGACTGACCGTGCTGTGGTGGAACTACTTCGCGCTGGCCGGCCACGAGGTCACCGGCGGCGAAGGCGGTACGGGTGCGCTGCGTTCCGCGTTCGCCTATGCGCACGCCCTGATGGTCCTCGGTGCCATCGTGGTCGCCGTCTCCATCGAACTGCGGATCACCCACGACCACCTGAGCCTGCCGATCATCCTGGTGACCATCGGGGGCCCATTGGTCTACCTGGCGGGGAACCTGCTGTTCCTGCGGTCCCGATTCGGACGGGTTGCCCGCTCGCGGTTCGGCGCCGCCGCGGCGCTGGCGGTCATCGGCGCCGTCGCGGCCTACTACCACGAGCACCTCCCGATCGCCGCCGTCAGCCTGGCGGTGCTGCTGGTGATGGCCACGCTCGCCGTTCTCACGGCACGTTCGCGTAGCCGAACCGCTGATCCGGCGACCAGCCTGGAGGGCGGTTCGGCCGAGAGGGTGGACCCCTGACGACCGGGCACGAGGTCCCGGGGAGGCCGGACTACTCGCAGCAGTCGTGGTGGTCCGCGCCTTGTGGGCGGTGGTCGCTCGCGGACCGGTCCGGCAGGTCGAGAGCCGGGTTCGCGTCGAGGAAGCCGTGCGGTTTGAGCCAGAACCCCGAGTAGTCGACAGGCATCACCGGCCAATCCTCGGGACGGGGGATGTGGGTGGGGCCGAAGGTGTGCCACAGGACGAGGTCGGTGTCGGTGAGCGGGCGGTCGGCCCGGGTCCAGTGTGCGATGCCGCCTCCCGCGTGCTGGTTCGGGTAGTCGCCGGCCGGGAAGCGTTCGGCCGGGTCGTAGGCGGTCACCCACAGGTGGTGGCGGGCGAACTCGGCGCGGTCCGCGGCTGAGGAGCCCGGTTGGGCCATGAGCCGGGGACCCGGCATCGGAAGGAGCTGGAAGGCCGTCGGTTTTCCGACGGCGTTGCGCCGGTTCGCACTGGTGACGTACCACCGGCGCCCGGATTCGCTGTGGGCGTCCCGCGCGGCTTCCGACTCGCGTGCCAGCCGGACCCGCTGGTAGGTGAAGGCGTTCCCGTACGGGTTCCGCGGGCCGGTGGGAAGACCGACGAGGTTCTCCTCCTCGACCGAGTTCGCCGGCCCGTCGACGGACATGTCCAGGCGCGCGCAGAAGATGTGCTGGTGGACGGGAGCGATGATGCCCGGGGCGATTTCGGGGGCGTACGGGTTATCGGTTCCGGGCTCCGCGGCGCCGACGAACACGACACCGGTGGCTTTGGTCTCCATCTGGATCGAGCCGTCGAGGTAGAAGTACCAGAAGAACCCGTAGTCGTAGTTGCCGACGGTGGCGAAGTAGGAGAGCACGAGGCGGCGGGAACGCCGGACCTGGGACGGTTCACCCGGATCCGTGTGCTTCCACAGCACACCGTAGTCCTCCTCGTGCATGCACACGGCGTGCGGGATGGTCATGGGGTGGCCCTCGTCGTCGGCCACCACGGCGTCGAAGTAGGTGATCTCGCCGAGGCAGTCGCAGCCGAGCTTGAGCGAGTTGGCGTTCTTGCCGAGGGAGTACTCTCCGGCGTCGAAGTAGCTGATCCAATAGCGCGTGCTCGCCGGGTCGCCGTAGGGGACCACCATCTCGGGGACGGAGGCCCGGTAGACGACGGGGCGGTCCTCGCCGCCGTCGCGGAAGGAGATCTGGTGCAGCACCAGGCCTTCTTGGGCGTTGAAGCCGATCCGGAGGGTCCAGTTCTCCCAGCGGACCCGGGTGCCCTCCACGGTGTAGGAGGGGCCTTCGGGCTGAGTGATCTCCAGCGGTTTGAGGGTGGTGCGGGCCGGGCCGGTGTGTTCGGGCGTGTAGTGCCAGTCGTCCAGCGGGAGGGGAGCGTCGCCCTCGTCCTCAAGGCGGACCACCTTTCCCGCCGTCAGGTCGACGTGCGCGACGAGGCCCTCGACCGGGTGCGCCCACTGGTTGTCGCCCTCGTAGCGGCGGTGGAAGGTCAGTGACCGGATCATGCGCCGACCCGTCTCACCTTCCCGGGGGAAGAAGCCGGGGGCGAGCGGGGCGACGAAGGTGTGGGTCGTGTCGGTGACGCCCCGCCGTGCCATGGCGGCCTGCCAGCGGGGGTCCGCCTTGACGATCTCGGAGGCGCGGTCGTACTCCTCGAACATGTACGGGGGCTGCCCGTAGGGGGGTTCCGCGGTCGGCAGGTCGCGCCAGGAGGTGAGGGTGTCGGCGGTGACGGACACCACGGCTTCGCTGACCTGTCCGGTCGAGGTGTCCAGCAGGGTGGCGAGCACGCTGCGGTCGAAATCGTCCGCGCCCGGTGTGTGCTCCCGGACGGCCTGCTTATCCGGCTCGACCGGCAGCAGCCGTGGGAAGCGGGTGGTCGGCCCGACCTTGCCGTGGCGGACGAGGATCTCCCGGGCCCTCGCGATCTCCGCGGCCGTCAGCGTGTCGAGCGGATGGGTCACACCGAAGGACGACGGCCGAGCGGCGGATGGGGTGGTGTCCGTCGTCAAGGGTTCCTCCTGCAGTCGGGTGGTCGTGCGGGCCGCGGAAAGCGCGCTGGTGCGGCTCACGGCCTGGTACGGGCCGTTGGGCCACGGCGGCTCGCCGCGGCGGACCGCCGTGGTGGGGCGGCGGCCGCATGGTGCGGCCAAGCTACCCAGCCGCGGGGGTGCCGCGCAGTGGCCCGTGCGGATCGGCCTCGGAGAGTCAAGCGATCTGCGCGCTGCGACAACTCGGGCGGATCCCCGCGCCTTCGCCCCCTCCGGGCGGAACCGCGGGGTTCAGGACGCGTCCGGCGCGGCGGCGCCCAGGTGCGGAGCCCGGGAATCCGCACCGCCGTGGCCGACCCCCTGGTACACCTCCGGCCTGGTCCGGCGCAGCCGCAGCGCCCACAGGCCCGCCGCGATACTTGGGACGATGACGAGCGCCGGGAACAGATAGGTCGTCACCGTCGGCTCGGTCTGGTCCAGCAGTACATCGAAATTGGCGAGGATGAGCAGGGCGATCGTGGACAGTGCCACGCAGGCCGCCGCCGGGGCCACCAGGCGGGTGCCGATGCCGACGCCGCGGGCATCGCGGGCGAAGTAGCCGATCACCGCGGCGGAGGCGAGAGCCATCAGGACGACCAGGCCGAACGCGCCCGTGTTGGTCAACCAGGTGAACAGGGTCAGCACGGGATAGGGGCCGGCGTTCGGATCCCAGCCGGCCTCGCCCACCACGAAGGCCCCCACCACGGCGACGGCCAGAACGGTCTGCGCCGCCGATCCCGCCCACGGGACCCCGCTGCCCGACCGGACCGACGACAACGCGCGGGGCAGCACCCTTTCGCGCCCGAGGGAGAACGTGTAGCGAGCCACGGCGTTGTGGAAGCTCATCAGCGCGGCGAAGAGGCTCGTGATGAACAGGACCGAGATGAGGTCGCCCCACATCCCGCCCAGACGCGCTTCCACGAAGTTGAAGAACAGCGGCGGTCCCGCCTCGTCGGGGCCGATGCCCTCGGGGCCGGTGATCCGGCCGGGGCCGACCGCCAGGGCGAGAGCCCACGACGACACGGCGTAGAAGATACCGATCACGCTGAGCGCGAGGAAGGTCGCCCGGGGAATGGTGCGGCGGGGGTCCTTCGCTTCCTCACCGTAGATGGCCGCGGACTCGAAGCCCATAAAGGCGGCGATGCCGAAGACGAGCACGGCGCCGACACCGGACACGAACAACGCGTCCGGTGTGAGCGGCGCGATCGTATGGCCCTCGGCCGGTGCGGAGAACGCGGCAATGTCGAAGACAAGCACGGCCAGGAACTCCAGCGCGACCACCGCGCCCAGGACCTTCGCCGACAGGTCGACCCGGTTGACGCCCATCCACGCGACGATCGCGACGCACCCGGCCACCGGGACCCACCACGGCACCTCCACACCGGTCCGCGCGGCGACAAAGGTGGAGACCTGGAAGCCGAACATGCCGTAGATGCCGATCTGCATCGCGTTGTAGGCGATCAGGGCGATCACCGCGGCGCCGATCCCCGCCGGGCGTCCGATCCCTTGGGCGATGTAGGTGTAGAATCCGCCAGCACTCGTGACAGACCGGCTCATCGCCGCGTAGCCGATGGCGAAGACCCCGAGCGCGGCCGCGAGAACGATGTATCCGAACGGAACACCCAGGACCCGGGTCACCGAGAACGAGCTGGTGGCTCCGCCCGCGATGACGGTGAGCGGGGCCGAGGCGGCGATGATCAGGAACGCGACGGCGAGAACTCCGAGTCGCCGCCGGACCTGTGTCGGCGGTGGGGAAGCGGTATCGGATGACGGCATCCGGACCTCCTCGGGGCGGGGGATGGGCAAGACTCCTCAATGATCGGTAGCGCGCCCGTCACGCGGTTGTCTCTGCGGGCAGGGGCCTTGACATTCTCGGCATGGCTTCGGAAATCCAGTGCCGGGGGCGGAGCAGACCACCGGCCCATGCCCGACCGGTCCGGTCATCGCCTCGGCGTTCCGCGGCAAACCGGGCGCTGCCGGGCGGCGCGCAGGCGTGCCTCGGCCGGACGCCGCCGCCCATGGCTCAACCGCCCGTTTTCTGACCTGGTTCGAACGCCGGGAGTGCTTATACGATGGCTCGAATCTCGCAGGGAGGTGACAGCGATGCGCAAAGGCGCTGCCGCGACGCGGCCCGGCGGGACCACGGGCTCTCTGGGTTTCGACGACTACCGGATGGCCGCATCACAGGCGGTCACAGCGCTCGACATGCACAGTGCGCGGCCCGAGGAGTTCCAAGGCCGGCTCACCGCGAGCGGCACGGGTGACATCCGCGTCTTCGACATCCGGGCGGACGAGCACACGGTGCACCGCACTCCCGCGCATCTCCACAGTGGGAGCCACCACGACCTCAAGTTCACCATGATCGAGCAGGGCGGGGGGATGGTCGTCCAGGACGGCCGGGAGACGCTGCTGCGAACGGGCGACATGGCGATCTACGACACCGACCGTCCTTACTCGCTGCTGTTCGACGACTCGGTCCGGCTGTCGGTCGTGATGTTCCCGAAGGAACTGCTTGAGATCCCCTGCCCGGACATCGGCCGCCTCACCGCCCTGCGCCTGGATGCCAACAGCAGCGTGAGCGCCATGGTGCGGCCGTACCTGGCCCGTCTGGCGCAGCAGGCGAGCGAACTCGACGAACACGTCGCCCGCCGCCTCCTGCGAAGCGCGGTCGACATGGTCGGAACGGTCATCGAGGCAAATCTGGTGCAGGTACCGGCCCAGGGAACGCACGCGACGCTGATGCGCCGCATTCTCGACTTCATCGACGACAACCTGGCCTCGCCCGAGTTGAACCCCGCGCGGATCGCCTCCGCTCATTTCATCTCCGTGCGCCAACTGCACGCACTCTTCAGCGTCCAGGGAGCGACCGTTTCGACCGTGATCCGCACACGGCGCCTCGAACGCTGCTACGACGACCTCGTCAGCTCCCGGCAGGCGGGGCGCTCGGTGTCGGCCATCGCCGCGGCGCACGGCTTCGTCGACGCCGCGCACTTCAGCCGCACGTTCCGCGCGCGCTTCGGCGTGCCGCCGAGCAGTGTGCGCCCCCCGAGCTCCTGACCCGAACCGCCGCTCCGCGGATGTCGGACCAGCGGCAGCGGCGGTCGCCCTCCACCATCCCCGCGGCGTGCTGGCGGGCCGCCGATGATCGGGGATCTCCGCGCGCACCCGGTAGCGCGGCACACCGGGGGAGCCGACCACCGCGCGACTGTGCGCGCCCGGACATCCCCTCTGCGCCACGTGACAATCCCCCGGCACGGGCTGGTGCGCACAATGCCCTCGAAGACCTGCTGAGGAGGATGCCCGTGACCAGCTCCACGCTGCTCGCCGCCGTCACCGTCGCCGCCGACCGGGGCCGCCCCATCCCGGACGCGGCCACCCGGGAGACCGTAGGACACGCACCGGTACACACCGTCGACGACCTGGAGCGTGCCGTGGCCGCCGCGCGCTCGGCGCAGCCCGCCTGGGCGGCGCTGGGGCACGACGCACGCGCCCGGACCCTGAACGCGATCGCCGACGACATCGAGGAGAACGCCGAGGAGCTCGCGGTCCTCCTCTCGCGTGAACAGGGCAAACCCCTGGACGGCCCCAACGCGCGCTTCGAGGTGGGCGCGGCCGCCGCGTGGACGCGCAGCGCCGCGAACACGCCGCTGGACCCGCAGGTCGTGCTCGACGACGGCTCCGCGCGATCCGAACTGCACTACGTCCCGCTCGGCACCGTCGGCGCGATCGGTCCGTGGAACTGGCCGGTCATGATCGCGGTATGGCAGATCGCGCCCTCGCTGCGCATGGGCAACACGGTCGTCGTCAAGCCCTCCGAGTACACGCCCTTGAGCGTGCTGGCGCTCGCCGAGATCTATCAGCGCCACCTGCCCCAAGGAACGCTCACCGCGCTCTCCGGCGGGGGTGAGGTCGGCGCCGCGATCGCCGAGCACCCCGGCTTCGACAAGATCATGTTCACCGGTTCGACCGAGACGGGCCGCCGGATCGTGGCGGGCTCCGCGGGCAACCTGGCCCGGCTCACCCTCGAACTCGGCGGCAACGACGCCGGGATCGTCCTTCCGGGCACGGACGTGAAGAGCGTCGCCGAGCAACTGTTCTGGGGGGTGTTCATCAACACCGGGCAGACGTGCGCATCGCTCAAACGCCTCTACGTGCACGAGTCGCTCTACGAGGAAGTGGTCGCCACGCTCGCCGAGGCGGCGAAGACGACTCCCCTCGGCCCCGGGCTCGAACCCGGCAACGTCCTCGGGCCACTGCAGAACCAGAAGCAGTTCGACATCGTCGCGCGGTTGGTGGAGGACGCCCGCACGCGCGGCGCCCGGATCGCCGCGGGCGGCGGGCCCGCGGAGGAGCTGGGGCCGCTGTTCTACCGGCCGACCGTGGTCGCCGACATCTCCGAGGGGGCGCCGCTCGTCGACGAGGAGCAGTTCGGGCCGGTCATCCCGGTCATCAGGTACAGCAGCGTGGCGGACGCCATCCGGCGCGCGAACGCGGTCGAGCAAGGGCTCGGGGCCTCGGTGTGGTCCGCCGATGTCGAGGAGGCTTTGGGAGTGGCGGAGCGCCTCCAGGCCGGCACGGTGTGGATCAACCAGCACGGCACGCTCAACCCCGAAGTCCCGTTCGGAGGCGTGAAGGCATCCGGGTACGGCCTGGAGTTCGGCGCCGAAGGACTGAAGGCGGTCGCCGCTCCCAAGGTGGTCACGCGATGAGCGGCGGCGCTTCCTTCGCTCTGACCGGCGCCCGCGTCTACACGGGAGATCCCCGGCGGCCCTGGGCGCGGTCCCTGGCGGTCGAGGACGGCGTCCTCACCGACCTCGGCGAGGAGCCGGAGACCGCGCGTACCCGCGCCGGTGTCGACCTGGACGGCGCCTTCGTGATGCCCGGATTCGTCGACGTGCACAACCATCATGCCGTCGCCGGACGCGCCGAGCTGTTCGAGTTGACCTTTCCCCCCGAGGCGGGGGTCGACGAGATCCTCGCGGCCGTCTCCGCCCGCGCCGCGGAACTTCCCGGCGACGCGTGGATCACCGGCGGCTCCTGGGGAAGCGGCCTGCTGGACCTGCTCAACCGGAGCGAGACGCTGGCGCGGCTGGATGCCGCCTCCGCCGGTCGCCCGGTCGCGCTCTCCGACGACAGCCACCACAACCGGTGGGTGAACTCGGCGGCGATGGCCGCCGCCGGCCTCGAATCCGACTCCGAGCAACCGGACACGGCCCTCCGCGACCCGGTCAACGGCACACTGACCGGTGTCCTGCTCGAATCGGCGGGCCTGGCGGTCATGGCGGCGCACGAACGTGCCGCCCCTCTCACCGCCGCGCAGCACGAGGCGTGCTCAGCGCACGGTGTCGCTCGGCTCAACCGCTTCGGCATCACCGCCTTCCAGGACGCCGCGACCTCCCTGCGAGCGCTGGAGGCGCTGCACGCACTGGACGAACGCGACGAGCTGCACGCCTGGGTGGTGGCGTCGATGCCCGTCAGCGACGAGACCTTCGGTACCTCTCCCGTCGGTGCCGAGCTGATCGCCCGCGGCGAGGAGTTCCGTACGCGGCACCACCGCCCGGACTTCGTCAAGGTCTTCCTCGATGGGGTCCCCCCGGCCCGCACCGGTGCGTTCCTGGAGCCGTATCTGCCCGACGCCGTGCACGGTGCGCATCACCGCGGCGAGACGATACTCGGCCCCGCGGAGCTGTACTCGGCGCTGAGCCACGCGGCGGAACGGAACCTGGGAGCGAAGGTGCACTGCACGGGGGACGCCTCGGTGCGGCTCGCCCTGGACACCGTCGCTCGTCTGCGTCGCGAGGGGTTCGCCGACACCCCGTTCCAGATCGCACACGGCCAGTTCGTCGCCGAGGACGATATCCCCCGCTTGGGCGACCTGGGCGTGAGTGCGGACATCTCACCGTTCCTCTGGTACCCGGGCGTCATCCCGGACGCGATCGCCTCCGTCCTGCCCGCGGAACGGGCCCGGCGGATGCAGCCGAACCGGTCGCTCATCGATTCCGGGGCCCTCGTCGCCGGGGGCTCGGATTGGCCGGTGAGTGCCTCGCCGAACCCGTGGCTCGGCATCCAGGGCCTGGTCACGCGGGCCGATCCCACCGGCACCGTGCCAGGGGCGCTGTGGCCCGAGCAGGCGATCACGCTGCCCGAGGCGATCGCGGTCTTCACAGCGAACGCCGCCGCCGCGATGGGGCTCGGCGCCGTGACGGGAACCCTGGCGCCCGGGCGCTCGGCGGACTTCGTTGTGCTCGACCGCGATCCCTTCGCCGCCCCCATCGACACACTCGCCGACACCCGCGTGCTCCAGACCTGGTTCGCCGGCCGGTGCGTGTTCGAGGCGGAGTAGGGAGGCCACTGGCCACGGGCGAACGCGCAGCCCGTGACCGCTGCCCCGGTGCCGGCCCAACGCGGCGGCGGTGGACGCTCAGGGGCGAGCGCGCCGCGGCAGGTCGCAAGACGGCGCGCTCGGCGGTTTCGGGATGTACACCCCGACCGCGGCATGGGAACCAAGAAACCCGAATCCGTTGAACCCGGGGCGCGTCAGGACCGGGTTTCCGCATGGCCTCCTGCCGCGCGCTTACGGCTTCGCGGCCCGTGCCACCGCGGTTCGGGCGAGGTAGTCGTGTGGTCCCCGCCGCCCCCGCGTGAGCAGCACCGCTGCCACGTAGCCGACGAGCAGGAGGTTGGCCGCGTAGAGCGCCGCGAGGACGATACCGGGCGGCGAGTGGCCGAGGTACTCCTCGTAGTAGATCGTGCGGAACACCGCCCAGTGAGCCAGCTCCCAGGGCGCGAGCTTCGCGATAGTCCGCACGGCCAGGGCGCCCGGGCCGGCGCGCCGCCCGGTGCGTGAGGTGACCACCAGGCCCGCTACGCGCTTGCCGACAGTCGCCTGGCGTGTCGCCTCGGTCCCGAAGAGGTAGAGACCGACCGGGGCCGTCAGCGTGGCGAACGCGATGCCGTGGGCTCCTGCCACGCCGATGGCCGAAAAGAGGTCGGGGACTCCGCCCGACGTGGTGTAGTACACCGCCATCGTGGTGGCGAACAGGACGGCGACGTAGCCGCCGATCACGGCACCGTCGATGCCGAGGGCGACGAGGCGGCATGCCAGGAGGGGGCGGGGAAGAGAGGGCACGGTGGCATTGTCGACGTGTCGAGAATCAGGACGCAATGCCCGCACCGGGCCGGAGGCGGGCACTAGGGCCTGCCTCAAATGTGGTTGATGCTCGGTGCTGTTGAGATCTTGGCGGCGTAGTCCGGCTGAGTGTTGCCCGCCTCGTGAGTCCGGTGAGTTGCTCGGTCGACGCTGATGCCGAGGAGAGCCCGCTGATGACGCCGGATGGCGTTTCACTGGCCAGCTCCATCAGCCCTCGCGTCACGCGGGGAGGTAGCCGTGGAGGAAGGTGCGGACACCGGAGGTGACGATCTCGTGGATGTCGGCCTCACGGGTGATGCCCAGACCGTGGTGGAACGGGGCGACGCCGTGGACGAGCAGCATGATGAACTGGGCGGCTGCCTGGTGGGGGTCGGGGATGTGCAGCAGCCCTCGGTCGACGAGTCGTTGGAGGTGGCCGGCGAGTGCGGCGATGACGCGTTCCGGTCCGGCCTTTCGCCACGCGTCGATCGTGTCCTGGGGGAGGTGCTCGGTGTCGGCGAGGAGGTGCCGGACCAGGGCGAAGTGCTCGGCGAAGTGTTTGGCGTGCCCGGTCATCGGGGTGGCCAGGGCTTGTCCGAGCTCGATCAGGTCAGCCTCGAGGTCGGTGACCTCACGCAGGTGCGTGTCGATGAGCGCGACTTGGGCGTCGGCGACTTCTGCGGTGCTTTCCGTGATGACTGCCTGGAACAGAGGCAGCTTGCCATGGAAGTGGTTGTAGATCGTGCGGGTGGATACCCCGGCCTCGGCGGCGATCGTTTCGACGCTCGCGCGGGTGTAGCCGCCGTGGGCGAACACTGTGCGGGCGCCGGCCAGGATCGCCCGGCGCTTGTCTGGTAGTCCTCCGTGGGCCTGTGCCGGGGCGCCCTCGTGCCAGGTCATCCGTGGCCTCCACTTCGTTACAACGACCATTGTACGCACTGCAGTACAACGTGTATTGTACATGCCGCAGACCTCGGTCGAGAGGAAACGTGAGGAGGAGTCCTATGACCCAGATCGCGATCATTCTGGGCAGCACCCGCCCCGGGCGCCGCGTAGACACTGTGGCCCAATGGGTCGCCGAGGCCGCCGGCCGGCACCCCGCCGTCCAGGCCGGAGAGGCCAGCGTCGAACTCGTCGACATAGCCGACCACGAACTGCCGTTGCTGGATGAGCCCGCGCCCGCAGCCACCGGTATCTACCAAAAAGCACACACCAAGCGGTGGGCGGCCACGATCGACAGGTTCGACGGGCTCGTGTTCGTCACCCCGGAGTACAACAGCGCCATCCCCGCCGCGCTGAAGAACGCCATCGACTACCTGTGGGCGGAATGGAACCACAAGGCAGCCGGAATCGTCAGCTTCGGGCTCTACGGCGGCACCCGCGCCGCCGAGCAACTACGGCAGACCCTGGCCGAGATCAAAGTCGCCGATGTACACGCCCAAGTCGCGATCAACCCGTACGTCGACTTCGACTTCACCGAGGCCGAGGCCGGCGTCTGTGCCCCCGGCGAACGCCAAGAAGCCCTCCTGACCACCATGCTGGACGAGATCCTCGAATGGTCCCGAGCCCTCCGAGTGCTGCGGGCCCCCGCAGCGAGCGCCGGTCCCCGGCCCGGGCCGACCTGATCCACGCGCTCGACTGCACCGGCATCTCAAGTGGACGCCTTTCCACACCGAGGTCATCGCAGACACCACCCGCTACCCCCCACGAGAAGGACCCAGGATGAAGGTAGAGGTATACGACGACATCGCGTGCCCGTGGTGCCGCCTCGGCACGCACCAGTTCCACAGCGCCGTGGCCGCGGCCGGTGCGGAACCGGACGTCGAGCTCGTCCATCGGCCGTACCAGCTCATGCCCGACGCGCCCGAGGAGTCCCGGCCACTGATGGACACGGTGGTCGAGATGTTCGGTCCGGAACAAGCTGAGGCGATGGTCACGGAGATGACACGGGTCGGCGCCAACGAAGGGATCGAGTACAGATTCGACCGTGCGATTGCGGTCAACACCTTGACCGCGCACCGACTGCGGTGGCTCGCCCTGCACGAGCACGGTGCCGAGGTGCAGGCAGCACTGGCGACCGCCCTTTTCGACGCGTACTTCCGCGACGGCGTGAACATCGCCGACCACACGCGACTCACCGAGCTGGCCGAGTGGGTCGGCTTGGCTGGCCGCCGGGTGCGGGACTTCCTCGCCTCCGGGGAAGGGGAGGCCGAGGTACTTGAGCAAGTCGCCGCAGCGCGGCGGGAGGGCGTCACCACCGTGCCGAGGTTCGCCTTCGAGAACGGCGAGCTGCTCGTCGGTGTCACCAGCACCCAGGCGTTCGGCGACGCCCTCCGGAAGGCCAGCGGCCGGTAATCCACCCCGGCCGCGATGAGGAACGACTCCGAATAACACCGACCCCCAACCCGCTAGTCGCGACGCCAGCGGACCTGCCGACGTCCGACCGTGTCAGTGATCGAATAGGGAGGTCTCCGGTAGATCGGTCATCGACCAAGAAGACGATCATCCGGAGATCTCCCGTGCCAAGAGTAGCGGTGAGTGGACGTGGTGACTTAACCGATGCGCAGTGGGCGCTGATACAGCCGCTGCTGCCGGTCAGTACCAAGTCAGGGCGCCCGCCGAGGTGGACGAAACGCCAGCTCATCGATGGGGTTCGGTGACGGCTCCGCACGGGGGCTCCGTGGCGCGATTTACCCGACGACGGCGTCGAGGGCCTCGGCCACGGCCTTCGGGATCAGGGCGATCTCGTCTTCCGTCACTGTCAACGGTGGGGAGACCGCCAGCGCGGTGGCCAGCGGCCGCACGATCACTCCGCGCTCCCGCGCGGCTCGGGCCACCCTGGCCGGCGCGGTCGTGTCCGCGCCCAGCACCTCAGGGGCGAGTTCCACCGCGCCGAGCAGGCCGACACCACCGCGCACGTCACCGACCGCCGGGTGCTCGTGAAGCGTACGCAACGCGTCGTACAGCGGCCGCTCCAGCGCGTCGGCCCGCGCCAGCAGGTTCTCGCGTTCCAGGATGTCGAGATTGGCCAGTGCCGACGCCGCGGCCGTGGGATGGCCCGAGTAGGTCTGGCCATGCGGCAACGAACCGCCGTCGCCTTCCCAGAACGGCTCCGCCAGCCACCCGGCGACGGCGACACCCCCAAGCGGGACGTAACCGCTGGTAACCCCTTTGGCGAAGGTGATCATGTCGGGAGTCAGGTTCCACCGCTCGACGCCGAACCATCCCCCGAGCCGGCCGAAACCGCAGATCACCGCATCGGCGACGAACAAGATGCCGTGCTCAGCGCAGATCTCGGCGGCTGCCTCCAGGTAGCCGGGTTGCGGCGGTCGCACACCGCCCGCGCCGATCACCGGCTCGCAGAAGAACGCGGCGATCTTGTCGGCGCCGATCCGGTCGATCGTGGTACGCAGATCGTCGATGTCGTCGTGGGCGACCCGGCTGGTGCCCTCGATCAGCGGGCCGTACCCCTCACGGTTCGGGTCGATACCGCCGATGCTGGTGCCCAGGCCGTGCGTCCCGTGGTAGGAGTGCCGCCTGCTCAGGATGTGCACCCGCTCCGGGGACCCCTGGCGTATCCAGTATCGCCGAGCGAGCTTGACCGCCGTGTCGATCGAGTCGCCGCCACCGGAGGTCAGGAAGATCCTGGCGTCCGGCATCGGCGCGAGCTCGGACAGCCGGTGCGCGAGCCGCTCGGCAGGCTCGTTGGTGAAGTCGTTGAACACGAAGTACGCGTCGAGCCGCCGCAGCTGTGCGGCCACCGCGTCGGCGATCTCGGCCCGACCGTGTCCGACGTTGCAGTACCACAGCGCCGCCGTGGCATCGAGGTACCGCCCGCCTTCCCGGTCGTAGATCCAGGCGCCTTCGGCTCGGTCGACCAGGAACTGCCGCTGCTTCACCTCGGCCATGTTGGCGAACGGGTGCCACAGCCGGGTCGGTCCGGATTCGGTCGCTGACGTGTGCATACCGCCTCCTCTGTGTTGGTGGTCCATTCTTCGCACACCTCGGCCGTGTTGGCGTTCGCCGTAATGTCGACATGTCTCGCCACTGGCGCGCCGTTTCGTCCAGTAGCCGTTCAGCTCACTCGGCCTGCCAGGCCGGCAGCGCCAGCAGGCACTCCGCGCGCCCGTGCGCCGAGCCGACGGGCAGGTCGGACGATCCGTCCAGCACGAGCCGTGCCAGTCCCCTCGTCACCCCCCCCGGGACCACTGCCCCAAGAGCCCCGACGGCTTTCCGGAGGCGAGCGGCCGTTCTGCCGCATCCCCGCCTGTTGCATCCGGAACGCCTTCCGCTTACTATTGAAACGGAAAGAATTCCGATTATTGGCGGCGGTGTCCGTGGCGGCTGTACCGCTGGCGGGCCCGTCGTCGCGGTGCGGTGTCCTGCTGCGGGGGAGAGGGGAATGAGCGCATGACAGCAATCGAGGTGGCTGCGGGGACCATCGTTCTCTACGCCGATATCGGCTGCCCCTGGGCCCACATGGCGCATTACCGCCTCGTCACCACCCGTTCCCGCCTCGGCCTGGAAGAGAAGGTGCGGTTCGACGTCCGGCCCTTCCCGCTGGAGCTGATCAACGACATGGCCACGCCCAAGTTGATCCTCGACGCGGAGGTGCCCGTCGTGGGCGGCCTGGAGCCCGGCGCGGGATGGCAGGTTTGGCAGGCGCCCGCCCACGACTACCCGGTCACGACCCTTCCGGCGATGGAGGCGGTCGAAGTGGCCAAGGAACAAGGACTGGAGGCCGGCGCCGCGTTCGACCGGGCGCTGCGCAGGGCGCTGTTCGGGCAGAGCCGGAACATATCGATGCGCCACGAGATCCTCGCCGTGGCCGAGGAGTGCGGTCTCGACGCGGAGGCGATCCGGGACGGCCTGGTCGCCGGGCGGACGCGTGCCTACATCGAACAACAGGTTCCGCTGTGCCGGGGCGAGACGGTACAGGGCAGCCCGACGTTGTTCTTCCCCGACGGGAGCCGGGTGCACAACCCCGGCATCCGGGTGCGGTGGGAGGGCGCCGAAGGGGTCGGATTCCCCGTGGTCGAACGGGACGACCCCGGCGTGTACGAAGAACTCCTGCGCCGGGCCC
The DNA here is from genome assembly GCF_014203805.1 of Lipingzhangella halophila. Classification (GTDB taxonomy): domain Bacteria; phylum Actinomycetota; class Actinomycetes; order Streptosporangiales; family Streptosporangiaceae; genus Lipingzhangella; species Lipingzhangella halophila. The sequence goes on from NZ_JACHJT010000001.1 coordinate 1,501,229, forward strand.
TCCTCTGAGCCGCGGGACAGAGTTCACCACGAAACGGAAACGGAGTACCCCCATGACGGCAAAAATCGCGGTCATCTACTACAGCTCGACCGGCCACGTCCACCAGCTCGCCCGCGAGGTGCACGCCGGGGCGCAGGACGCGGGCGCCGAGGTCCGCCTGCGGCGGGCGGCAGAACTCGCGCCGCAGAGCGTTATCGACGAGGAGCCCGACTGGTACGCGAACCAGCAGGCCACCAAGGACATCCCGCAGGCCTCGCTCGAGGATCTGGTGTGGGCCGACGCCTACGTGTTCGGCACCCCCACCCGGTACGGCAACGTCTCCTCCCAGCTCAAGCAGTTCCTGGACACGACGGGCGGACTCTGGTTCGAAGGCAGGCTCGCCGACAAGATCGTCAGCGGGTTCACCAGCGCCGACGAGACCCACGGAGGCCAAGAGACCACCATCACCAGCATGTACAACGTGTTCATGCACTGGGGCGCCATCATCGTCCCGCTCGGCTACACCGACGCGGCGGTCTCCGCCGCGGGCGGCAACCCCTACGGAGCCAGTAGCACCCACCGCGAGAAGAACCCGACCAAGGAAGAGCTCGCCGCAGCGAACTACCAGGGCCGCAGAGTGGCCGAGACCGCTGCCGGGTTCGTCCGCGGCCGGGTCTGACCGGTCCCCCCGCGGCCCTCGTGCGTTACCGCCCGCAGAGGGCCGCCCGCCGCCCGCGGCCCCAGGGCCCCACCCGGCCACCACAGCGGTCGACGATCGCGTCGGCGGCCGGGTGGGGCCCTGCCTGCTGCCGCAAGGCGGGCCCGGCGGCGAGGGCGGGGCCGTTGAGCGCGGGCCCCGCCCTCCTACCTACGCAGCGGACCCGGCTCAGGAACGGGCCGAGATGCGGTGGGTGAGCCGGAACACGTCCCGCGGATCGTAGTCGCGCTTCACGCGGACCAGCCGCTCGAACGTCTCCGGCTCGTAGGCGGCCCGCACGTGGTCCGGAGTGGATTCGTCGGCGGATTGGAAGCACAGGAACGGGCCGCCGGAGCCCCAGGGCGCGAGTGCGGCGACCAGCCGTTCCTGGTGCCGCTGGACGGCTCGGGCGTCGGGCTCGGGAACGCCCGCGGTGAAGACGGTGAAACCCCGGTTCCGGTTGCCGACCGCGTTTCCCGGTTCCGGGGGACGCGCCAGAGCCCCTCCGAGGTGGCGCAGTTCCACCACGGCCAGAGGGGAGTCCGTACCGGGGCCCGCGTGGTCCAGGAGGACGTCGACCACCTCGGGGCCGAGGCCGTCGAGCACGGTGGACCGTTCGTAGTAGGGGCCGGGTTCCGTGGGGTCGCCGTTGATGGTTCCCACGTCGGTGAAAGGCATGTCCTGGACGGTGTCCAGAAGCGGTGGGCCGGCGAGGCGCATGGGTTCGAGCAGGCGCCGCCCTTGCTCCTCCGGGCCGCAGTAGGCGACCCGGAGGTGGACCGCGAACCGCCCCCGGACCTCGCCGGGTACCTCGGGGACGGGCGGGAAACGGGTCAGGGCGACCGAGGAGGTCATCTCCTCCGGGAGGGCCGCGGTCCACCTCCGGTAGGCGTGCAGGATGTCGGCCGCCTTCTCCCCGGGGAAGAACAGGCCGCCGCCGTAGAGCCGCGGCACCGGGAACAGGCCGATCACCATAGACGTGACAACGCCGAAGTTGCCCTTCCCGCCGCGCAGCGCCCAGAACAGGTCCGGATGCTCCTCCGCGGAAGCGGTGCGCGCGACGCCGTCGGCCGTCACCACCTCGAAGGAGCGGACGTTGTCCGCGGCGTAGCCGCGGCTTCGCCCCAGCGGCCCCAGGCCGCCGCCCAGCGTGTACCCCACCGCCCCGACCCGCGGTGCCGACCCGCTGGGCGGAGCCAGCCCGAACCCGAAGGCCGCGTCGATCACCTGCTCCCAGCGGGCCCCGGCCCCGATCCGCGCTGTCCGGGAAACCGGGTCGACGCGGACCTCGTTCATCTGCGCCGTGTTGACCAGCACGGCACCGTCGGTGGGCACCGCCTGGCCGTGGCCGGTGGCGTGGACCGCGATGGGCAGGCCGTGCCGGGCCGCGAAGCGCACCGCCTCCCGCACATCGTCGTCGCCGTCCGCGGTGACGACGACCGCGGGGCGGTGGACGAGGGCGGTGTTGTGCCCCGATGATCCGGCCGCGTAGCCGTCATCTCCGGGGAGGAGTACGCTTCCGCGCACCCGCGGGCGCAGGTCTACCGCATTGTGGAGACCGGGCGCCGCTCTGGCGTCGGCAGTGTTCACGATCGTCTCCCTTCAGGCGCATTCCCCCGACGCCGCGTCCGATGATTCCGGCGCCCGGCATGGGAGTCCTGCTCTTGGGGTGGTCGGCTGGACGCGCACGGTCACACCACGGGCGGTTCGGCTGCGCCGGAACTCGCCCGCATCGCGTCGAAAGAAGGCCGGTATAATCGGAATTTCTTCCGTTTATAACGCTAGCGCATGCCCGGAGTCCGGGCAAGGACTAAGCGGAAGGTCTTCCGCTATGCTGGGCCGTCCTGCTCGGCCACCCGGTGGAGCCTGCCGACCGCCGCAAGGAGGAGCTGTGGAGGAGGAGACGAACCCGGCCGAACGGCCCGCCGCCCTGCCGCTGCTCGACCAACCGGTGACCGAACGCGTGGACGCGGCGCGGAACCGGCGCAAGATCCTTGCGGCGGCTTCGCGGATTCTGGCCGCCACTGGTCCTGAAGGCCTGGTCATGGAGGAGGTGGCCGCAGAGGCGGGAGTGGGCGTAGGGACCCTGTACCGCCGCTTCGGCGATCGGGCGGGCCTCGCCTACGCACTGCTCGACGAGGAGGAACACGCGCTTCAGGAAGGGGTGCTGGCCGGGCCGCCGCCCCTCGGTCCCGGAGCCGATCCCTTCCCCCGCCTGCGCGCCTTCCTGCACGCACTGCTGCGCACGGTGGCGCGCCAAGGCGGACTGCTCGTCACCGCGGAGATGAACAAACCGCACGCGCGTTTCACGGCCGACGCCTACGGAGTCCACCACCTCCACGTCAGCAGCCTGCTCCGGGCGGCCCGCCCCGATCTGGACGACCACGTGATGGCCGACATCCTGCTCGCGCCGCTGTCCGGGGTCTTCGTCACCTACCAGCTCCAGGCCGGCGAGAGCGACCTGGAGCGCATCGCGGCGTGCCTCGACACGCTTATCGACGGCTTGGAAGCCGGGGCCTCCTGACAATCGAGGGGAAGTTCCGGGACCGCCGCCGTCTCCGGCACGCCCTGCGAGAGGGCGGGCTTTCGTGCCGTTTCACCGGGGCTGTAAAGATAACGGTGCAGCTCCGAGGGAATAGGAGCTCACCAGGAGCGCCAAGAAGCAAGTTGCGACAGACCCTGGAAACCAAGGGCGGGAGTCGACGCCGGTGACCGCACCGACAGCACTTGACTGAGTGACCCGAAGCGTTGTGTACCTGCTGCGGCGGGTGCTTGGCGAGTCGTCGGCTCAGGTATCGGTGCTCGGGTTGTAGGGCCTCGCGTCCAGCAAAGTGACGGTGAAGGTCTTGCCGTTCGGCGTCTGGTAGGAGCGCTGTTCGCCTTGGCGCGCCCCGAGCAGGGCGGCGCCGAGGGGTGACTCCGGGGAGTAGATCGCCGTCTCCTCCTCGACCGCGCGGTCGCGTACTCCCAGCAGGAAGGTCTCGGGTTCGGTCCCGTCTCCGTAGTCGACGGTCAGCACCATTCCGGGTTCGGCGACGCCGTCGTCGGGCGGCGTCTCGCCCACAACGGCATTCCGCAGCAGCGCCTGGATCCGGGCGACGCGCGTGGTGCGGACGTCTTCGCCGGGGTGAGGGCCGAACTCCGCCTCGGCCTCCGGATCGGCGTGTGTTGCGGAGAGGAACTCCAGCTCCCTACGCAGCCGAGCGTAGGTGGCGGGCGTCAGCCAGGAGGTCGTGTGTGCCATGGGAACCTACTTCTTTCGCGCCGTCGGCCCCGCTGGAGGCGGAGGCGACGAATGTGATGTCTGCTTGGGCGTGACAGGGGGTGCCCTGTCTCTCGATAGGACGCGTTCTTGGCGGTGGGTTGGGGGGTGGGCACACGTGCGCCAACGCAGCGCTGTGCCCTCGGCGCCGGATTCAGGGACAGCTGTCCGCGGAGAAGGCCCGCTCGGACGGTCAGCGCAGCGGGTCGAGCGGTGCGAGATCCGGGGGCGGTTTCCCGGTGCCGATTGCCTCAGCGAGGAGTCGTCCGGTGACCGGGCCCTGCGTCAGCCCCCACATGCCGTGCCCGCCCGCGGTGAAGAGTCCCGGGATCCGTGTCCGCCCGACAAGCGGCAGCCCGTCGGCAGTGACCGGCCGCGGACCCACCCATTCGTTGGTGCGTTCCTCCAGGCCGGCAATCTCCAGGTATCGGCCCGCCGATTCGGCGATCCGTCGGGGCCGAGTGCTGCGCATCGAGGCGTCGGGGGAGTCGAACTCCATGGTGCCCGCAACCCGCAGCCCGGCCCTGAAGGGCGTGCAGGCCACCCGCACCTCGGGCAGGTACACCGGTGTGGGAACGGGGTCCGTCGTCGGAGCCAGGAAACTGTAGCCCCGGCCAGCGGCCAGCGGGACCCTGATGCCCCACGAGTGGGCCTGCCGACGCATCCATGCGCCGGTGGCGGCCACTACAGCCTCGGCCGACTCCGTCTCGCCATGCTGGGAGCGCACGGTGAGTGCGGAACTGTCGGACTCCAGCGCTGAGACCTCGAACTCCTCGACGATGGCCCCGCCCCGACGGCGAACGGATTCCGCCAGGGCCTGGGTGAACAGGCCGGGATCGAGGTAGCGCTGGCCCATGATGCGCACTCCCGCGCGTACGCTCCCCGACGCTTGGGGGAGCGCCTCATGGACCTGTGCGCTGCTCAGCGGCGCGAACTCCAGCGGCAGCCCCGCGCGCGTGGATTGCCGCAGTTCCGCCAGCAGGTGTGCGGCCGAGCGAGGGGAGGAGAACAACGCGGTGATGGGAGCCGCCGTGCTCGCGACATCCACCCCGGAGTCCCCCAGCAGGTCGTAGGCGTCCAGGCAACCGCGATTGAGAGGGAGCGTCCCCTCCAGAGCGTGCTGCCACGCCCTAGGGCGGCTGTTCCAGGCGAAGCCTGCCAGAAACCGGGTGAGCCCGGGGGCCGCGGGGTCGGGAATCGACAGCGGTGCTCGCGGGTCGGCCAGCGCACGCGGGCCATACGCCAGGATTCGCGGCTCGTTGATCGGCAGGGCGAGGCCCGGCGACAGCCAACCGGCGTTGCCCCACGACGCACCCGAGCCGACCCGGCCGCGGTCGACGACCGTCACCCTGATTCCGTACTCCTGCAGAAACCATGCTGTCGACAATCCGACGACTCCCGCGCCGACGACAACGACGGTGTCCGGAATCGGGGCATCTCCGGTTCCCCCCATTTGCCCTCTTCTCCTCCCCCGGTCATCTGGTCGCGGTATCCAGCCTCGGCCATCGCAGCCGAGTCCGCATTGTCCTGAGCAAACGAAAAGAGGCTACAGTTTTGGTACTGCAGAACAATCGGTGGAAGAGGGTCGGTGATGATCCGCTTGGAGCGGCTGCTCACGGTCCTCGGCGGTTACGGGGCCCGGTCGATCGGCGCCCGCCTGACGCCGGGGGAGCTGATTCGCAGCGTCGCGGTGCACGATCCCACACGGTCCGAACCCGACCAGGGCGACATCTTCCTGGCGGTCGGCGTGGAGGATGCCTCAGCGGCCACCGGTCTCGCGCGAGCGGCCGGCGCGGGCACTGCTGTCGTACGCAGCCAGGCCGACGAGCGGTCCCCGGCTGCCGTGATGGCCCGCGAGCGCGGAACCGTGCTCTTGGCCGTCGACCCGGCCGTGTCGTGGAGCCAGCTGGCGGGAGTGGTGTACGGCCTGGTCCTGGAAGGCGGCGAGACGGAGTCGGGACGCGGCCCCGCGGACCTGCCCTCGCTTGCTGACACCATCGCCGCGCAGGTGGGTGCCCCCGTGACGATCGAGGACGAGCGCTTCCGGGTCCTCGCGCATTCCGACGGCCAGCAGACAGCGGATCGAGCACGTGTCGAAACGGTTCTGAGTAGGAGCGTGCCCGCAGGCCTCCGGCGCTTCCTGGACGACGCGGGGGTGGCCGCTCATCTGGCGGCGTCGACGGAGCCGATCTTCGTGCCGGCGTCCGCGGAACACGGTTTCAACGGCCGCACGGCAGTCGCGGTCCGGGCGGGCCGCGAGATGCTGGGTTCGGTTTGGGTCATGGCGGAGCGTCCACTCGACGACGAGCGGGCGGCGCTGCTGAAGGACGGCGCGGGTACCGTGGCGCTGCACTTGCTGCGCACGCGCGTCAGCGCGGACCTGGAACGCCAGGTCGAGTCCGACCTGGTCAACCGGCTTCTCGAAGGTGGAACGGATCCGACCGAGGCCGGGAGCCGACTCGGCCTGACGTCCCAGAGCCACCGTGTCATCGCGCTGCAGGCGCATACTCCGCAGGAGCGGCATGCGGCGGCCTTGTTGGCCTTCGAACGAGCCACCACCGGGTTCGGCTGGTCGCGGGCCGCACGCAGCACCATTTTCGGGAGCACGGTCTACACGATTCTGCCCTGCGGGAGCGGGGCCGCGGCGGCACAGGAGTGGCTGCGCACCACCTGCGCCGGCCTCCCCGCCCATGTGATCGTGCACGCCGGAATCGGGGGACCGGCCGACCTCCCCGGCCTCCCCGAAAGCCGCCGCGAAGCCGACGAAAGCCTCAATCTGCACGCGACGCTCGGCTCCGGCGCGTCTCCCGTTGCCTACGACGAGTCCTGGGACACCGTCCTACTGCACCGCCTCCGCCTGGCCTCTGGCTCCGGCCGCCGACCAGCGGAGGGGCCCATTGCTAGTTTGGCTTCCCACGACGCCGCTCATAGCACCCACTACGTGCCCACCTTGCGGGCCTGGCTGCGGGCCCACGGCGACCCGGCGGAGGCTGCCCGGATCCTGGGCGTCCACGCCAACACCGTGCGTTACCGCATGAAGCGCATGGGCGAGCACGCCGACCTGCGCCTGGACGATCCCCGATCTCGGTTCGCCTTGGCCGTCGCCGTGGAGACCATGCCGGCCACGGGCGATACCGGATAATGGCAGCGCCGCCTGAGGTGGCACACCGGCGTTAGCTGCTGTTCCGTAAAGAAGACCTCCAGTTCCGCGAACGCGAACTGCCCCGGTGCGTCCGGCCGGCGGGTGGGGAGGCTCCGCAGGAGCGGTACGGCGGCACGTTCGGCCGTCGTCCCGAACGGGTTCTCCCCGGCTGCTCCGCCGTTGCTCCCGTTCGTCCTGGTCCCGGTGCATCCGGGTAGCTCCGTGCTCGCCATTCGTGCGGTGCCGATCAGTGAACGGGGTGGGGGGCCGCGGCGGGATCCGCGTCGGCGTTGGTGGCCACGATCCTGCCGTTCCCGATCAGGATTCGGTGGTCAGCGCGCAGCGCCGCGTCGGTGTCGTGCGTCGCGTGAATGACTGTCACCCCGCCCGCGCTCACCTCCGCGAGCAGGTCCGTGATCGCGGTCTGCGCGTCGGGGTCGAGGCCCGCGGCGGGCTCGTCCAGCAGGAGCAGGTCGGATTGCTGCGCCAGCCCTTGGGCGAGGAGGGCGCGCTGGCGCTGTCCACCCGAAAGGGAGCCGAGGGTGCGGGAGGCCAGCGCGCTGATCCCCAGTCGTTCCATACACGCGTCGATGAGGGCCCGATCGGCGGCCTTGGGGCGTCTCCAGGCGCCGAGGTGCGCCCAGCGCCCCATGGCGACCGTGTCGCGCACGGTGACGGGAAGCCGGTCCGGGGCGGCGCTGCGCTGGACGACGAGAGCGGGGTGCTCATCGTGTGCGCGACGCACCGTCCCGGAGGCGGGGGAGTGGACGCCGGCGATGACGCCCAGGAGGGTCGATTTCCCCGACCCGTTCGGCCCGACGAGCGCGGTGACGCGGTGGGCGGGGATGTCCGCGTTGACCTGGCGTAGCGCTGTGGTGGCGCCGTAGACCGCGGAGACATCGCGGAGCCCGACGGCAACCGGTGTGGGGCAGACCATGCGACCTCCATTGATAACGATAATGGTTTTCATTGTATGTTGGTCCGCGTGGATTGGTTGTTCGCCCCATTCGAAGTCTCCTTCGTCGCGCGGGCACTCGTCGCCGGCGTGCTGGTCTCGGGTATCTGTGCCCTGGCCGGCGCGTGGGTGGTGCTGCGCGGCATGGCGTTTCTCGGTGACGCGATGGCGCACGGGATGCTGCCCGGAGTCGCCCTCGCGTCGTTGCTGGGAGGGAATCTGTTCCTCGGGGCGGCGCTGAGTGCCGTGGTCATGGCTCTCGGGGTGACCGCTCTGACGCGGTCGCCGCGGATGTCCCAGGACACGAGTATCGGTCTGCTCTTCGTTGGCATGCTGTCGCTGGGTGTGATCATCGTGTCGCACTCGCAGTCCTTCGCCGTGGACCTGACCGCCCTGCTGTTCGGCGATGTGCTCGCGGTGCGCCCGCGTGACCTGGCCGTCCTCGCGGTCGCGCTCGCTGGAGCCGCGGTTCTTTCGCTCGTGGGCCATCGCGCGTTCGTGGCGCTGTGCTTCGACTCCCGTAAGGCCGTGACCCTCGGGTTGCGTCCCCGCCTCGCGCACGCCGGAATGCTCGGCCTGGTGACCCTGGCCATCGTCGCGTCGTTCCACGTCGTGGGCACGCTGCTGGTGTTCGGCCTGCTGATCGCCCCCGCGGCGGCGATGGTGCTGTGGGCCCGGCGGATCCCGGTGATCATGCTGGGCGCCGCGATCCTGGGCGCGTTGTCGACGTTCACCGGGTTGCTCGTCTCGTGGCACACGGGCACCGCGGCTGGGGCCACGATCACCGCGACCGCCGTCGTCCTCTTCTTCCTGTCCGCGGGGGCGACATACGTGTGGGGACACCGCCCGGCGACCCGCGCGGTCGCCGCGGACGGACATCCCGGAAAGGATCTGGTGTACACGCGATGAGACCGCCTGCCAGAAACAGCGTCGTGCTCGCCGCCGCATCGGGAGCGCTGATGCTCGCGGGATGCGGTGCCGGCGAAGCCGGCGAGAGCGACGAGAGCACGCCGCACGGCTATGTCGAGGGTGCCGAGGAGACCGCGGAACCCCAGTGGCGCCTGGTCGTGGCCGACGCCGAGAGTGGCGCGCTGCGCATGCTGGATCCGGCGACCGAGGAGATCACCGAGGCCGGGGAGGTCCCCGGGGTACGCGAGGCCGTTACCGACGGGCGGTTCGTCTACCTCGGCACCGGCGCCGAGGCCACCGTGTTCGACAGCGGTGCCTGGACGGTCGACCACGGCGACCACGTGCACTACTACCGCACCGAACCGGACATGCTCGGCACGACCGGGGCCGGCGACGGGCTCCGCGCCGCCGGAGACCAGGCGGTCACGGCACTGACCACCGACGACGGCAGCCACGTGCTCGACCGCAACGCACTGGAAGAGGACGGCGAGGTCAGCGAGGCCGCGACCGTCGATGGCGCGGCGGCCCTCTCCCTCAACGAGCGGCTGCTGGTCGCCGGCACCGGCGAGTCCGGCGCGTTCCAGGTACTCGCGCGGGACGGTGAGCCCGCGGAATCGGAGGTCACCGAGGACTGCCCTGATCCGGAGGCGCAGGCCTCGACCAGGCGGGGAGCCGTGTTCGGGTGCTCCGACGGCGCCGTCGTGGTGACCGAGGAGGACGGCGGTGATCTCGCGGCGGAGCGGATCCCCTACCCCGACGGCGCCGACCCGGTGCGGTCCTTCCACCACCGTCCCACCACCCCCGTTCTGGCGGGAGAGACCGGCGACGGAGCGGTGCGGGTTCTCGACATCGCCGCGGAGGCCTGGACTCCCATCGACACGGAGGAGCCCGTCCTGGCCGCGAGCGCGGCGGGCGAGGACCTGCCCGTCCTCGTTCTCGGTGCCGACGGTGCGCTGCGCTCGTACGACCCGGAGTCGGGGGAGGAACTCGCCGGGACCGACCTGCTGGAGGCGCCGAGCGGTGGCGCCTCGGAGCCGCGGATCCGGATCGACACCAGCCGCGCCTACGTCAACGATCCCGCGGGCCGGGTGGTCCACGAGATCGACTACAACGACGACCTCCGGGTGGCGCGCACCTTCGAGTTCGACATCACCCCCGACCTCATGGTCGAGACGGGGTGGTGACCGTGCGTCCGTCCACTCGTACCGCCGGGCGCCCCTCCCTCGCGCTCCTGGCGGCCTGCACCGCCGGGCTTGTCGGGATGACCGGATGCGCCGCCTTCTCGGGCGACCGTTCCGGCATCGTCGTCACCACCAACATCCTCGGCGACGTCACCCGCGCCATCGTCGGGGACGAGGCCGAGGTCACCGTGCTGATGAAACCCAACGCCGACCCGCACTCGTTCGGCATCTCCGCCGAGCAGGCCGCCTCGTTGGAGGAGGCCGAGCTTATCGTCTACAACGGGCTCGGCCTCGAAGAGGAGGTACTGCGCAACGTCTCCGCCGCCGAGGAGGCCGGCACGCCCGCCCTGGAGGTCGGGGCGAACGTCGACCCGATCGACTACGCCGGCGGCGACTCCGCCGGGGAGCCCGACCCGCACTTCTGGACCGACCCGCTGCGCATGGCCGACGCCGCCGACCGCATCGCCGGAGAGGTCACCGAGCGCGTTGACGGCGTGAACGAGGAACAGGTCCGCGCCAACGCCGAGGAGTACCGGTCCCGGGTCGAGGAGCTGCACGAGGAGACCACCGAACGCTTCGCCGATATCCCGCCGGAGCACCGGAGCCTGGTCACCAACCACCACGTGTTCGGCTACCTCGCCCAGCGCTACGACTTCGACGTCATCGGCGCGGTCGTGCCCAGCGGCACCACTCTGGCCTCGCCGAGCAGCGCGGACCTCAAGTCGTTGGCCGACGCCGTCGACGAGGCGGGTGTGCCCGCCGTCTTCGCGGACTCCTCGCAACCCGACCGTCTCGCCGAGGTCATGGCCGACGAGGCCGGAGTCGACATCGAGGTGGTGCCCCTGTTCTCCGAGTCGCTCACCGAGGAGGGCGGGGGAGGAGCCACCTACCTGGAGATGACCCGCTCGAACACCGACGCCATCGCCGAGAGCCTCGCGGGCCCCTGAGAACCCCCCAGCAGCAGTCGGTGCCGCGCTGCTCGCGCGTTACCGACCCCTGCGAGAGTTAGGAGTACGAGAATGGCACAGAGAAGTACGCACCGCTCCCTCGGCGGCCGCACCGCCGTCCCGGTGCTGCTCGCCGCGGGACTCGCGATGAGCGCATGCGGCAACCAGGCCGGGCCCGCTGACGAAGGGGGCGCGCCGGAGGTCACCGACGCCCTCGCGGCCACCTACGACGGCGGGATCCTGGTGATCGACGGTGCGACGTTGGAGGTCGTCGAGGACATCCCCCTCGACGGGTTCAACCGGCTCAACCCGGCCGGTGACGGTACACACGTGCTGGTGTCCACCTCCTCGGGGTTCCGGGTCCTCGACGCCGCGGGTGCCGAGCTCAGCGACGACGAGTTCGAGGCACCCGAACCCGGCCACGTCGTGCACCACGCGGGCAGGACGGTGCTCTTCTCCGACGGCACCGGCGAGATCACCATCATCGACCCCAACGACCTCGGGGACGGGCTGCCCGATACCGAGACGCACACCACCGAGGAGCCCCACCACGGTGTCGCCGTTGAGCTGGAGAACGGCGAGCTGCTGGTGACCCTCGGCGACGAGGACGAACGGCCCGGCATCCAGGTGCTCGACGCCGACGGCGAGGAGGTCACCCGCACCGAAGACTGCCCGGGTGTGCACGGTGAGGCCACCGCCCGGGACGAGGCGGTGATCGTCGGATGCGAGGACGGGCTCGTCATCTACCAGGACGGCGACATCACCAAGGTCGACAGCCCCGATGACTACGGCCGCATCGGCAACCAGGCCGGCGACGAGGAGTCGCCGTACGTGCTCGGCGACTACAAGACCGATCCCGACGCGGAGCTGGAGCGCCCCGAGCGGGTGTCCGTCACCGACACCGAGAACGGCGACCTCGAACTGGTGGACCTGGGCACGAGCTACAGCTTCCGCTCCCTTGGCCGGGGGCCCGACGGGGACGGGCTGGTCCTGGGCACCGACGGCGCGCTGCACCGGATCGACATGGAGTCCGCCGAGGTCACAGACTCCTACCCGGTGATCGACGACTGGACGGAGCCCATCGAGTGGCAGGACGCGCGGCCCACGCTGTTCGTACGTGACAGAACCGCCTACGTGACCGACCCCGGAGAGAACATGCTCTACGCGGTGGACACCGGTTCCGGTGAGGTCACCGGCGAGACCGAGCTTCCCGAGGCTCCCAACGAGTTCACCGGGTTGGCGACCGGCTGACCTCGTCCTCCTCCGGACCCCGCCGGCCCCGCCCCCGAGAGGGGCCGGCGGGGTCCGATGCCGGCGCGTCCGGTGCGACGCAGACGTCGATGCTCTCCCGGGTCCCCCACTGCACGATCCGGCGGCAGGTCAGCATCGCGTAGAGGTAGACCGGGCGCAGCACGATCAGGCGCCACGCCCCGGCCACCGGGGCCAGTAGGTACAGCAGGACGTGGTAGGCGGTGGACTCGTCGCTGCGCCGTACCGTGAAGATGCGCAGGGCCATGATGTAGTTGATGGCGGTGCCGATCACCAGCCCCGCCAGGGCGATATCCCGCCACTGCTCGCGCAGCGCCGGGTCGAGGAGGATGACGACCGGGATCACGAAGCCCAGCAGCAGGTGCAGGTACTCCGTCACGGTGCCCCAGAACACCACCCCGGCCAGCGGCATGTACCGCAGCCACCACAGGTGGCGGACGGTGGTCCCACGCATCCAGCGCAACTGCTGACCGAAGTAGTGGCCCAGCCGCTCGGGAACCAGGGTGAACACCAGCGACGAGGGCTGATGCACCGTATCGCCGCGCAGCAGCGCATAGAACGTGAGCATGGAGTCGTCGTTCATCTGCATCGGACGACCCCAGAAGTGCTCGTTCTCATAGGCGCCCGCCGCGGCGCGCACGGTTTCGCCGCGGTAGAACGCCAACGTGCCGGAATTGATCGTCACCCGGCGCAGTACCGATTGCGCGCTGCGGAGCCCTCGGGTGAACGGCAGGTACAACAGGCAGGTCAGGCGGGTCAAGAGTGTGGCCCGACTGTTGAGTACGATCACATGGCCCGCGACCGAGCACACCGCGGGATCGGCGAAGGGGTGCAGTCCTTCGCGTACGGCGTTGCGGTCCATGATGGAGTCGCTGTCCAGCGTGACGAAGACGTCGGCCGGGTCATCGGCCAGGACGTGCATCTGGGCGAACCGCTTGCCGCGGTTGGCCGTGCGGTCCCACGTGGCCTTCACCCCCGACTCGGCGGCCTGCGCCAGGAATTCGTCGCGGACCCGGGAGTAGTCCATGGGCTCGCCGGTGGCGGGGTCCGCCGAGCCGTCGTCCACGACCCGCACCCGCTGCACCGGTCGGCTCTGCTCCAGCACCGAGCGCAGGCACATGCGCAGGATCCGCGGATCCTCGTTGTAGACGGGGACCTGCACGGTCACCGTCAACCGATCCAGCGCCTCCCGCTCAGTCGCCTTAACACGAGCGGGGCGGTCGAACCAGGCCAGCGGCACCCACCACAGCAGCAGGAAGCACACGAGCCACACCATGCCCAGGTTCACCGAACCCCCGGCGTGCGCGGTGGCCGCGTTCACGAGATGCGCCGCTCCCCAGCAGGCGAAACCGAGCAGCGCCAGCGTGCCGCAGATTATCGCCACACCCGGGTGCGCGCAGTCCGCGGTCGGGAGCGAGGACCGCTGCATGCGGGCAGGCGAGGTGTGGGAGTCGTTCACCGCTCGACCGGGCCGACGCCGCGACGGAACGTGAGCCGAATCAGCAGGGCGCCGGCAACAACGAGGACCAGCCCGGTGATCACCAGCCAGTAATAGCCGGTCGTGAATCCGGTCGCTGCGAGAGTGGCGCCCGGTCCGGACGTGGAGCCATAGTTCACGGGAAGCCTCCGACGAAACGTTTGCTCAGTGACGTTCCCTCTATGCCACGCGGGGCGGCGCGGCCGCACGTGACACACCGTGGTCCCGACAAAACTTGACCATCCCCCAACGAATGCCGGCGCAGGGGGAGGACATTGAGGAGGCGTGCCAACAGTTCCACCGGCCGTCAGGTTCGGACATCGGCCAGCATGCTCCCGTGGACGTGACCTATGCGCGCGGAGCGAAGCCATCGATTCCCCGAACGCGGGGTTCAGCCACCTGGAATTTGAGCGGTGCGGCACGTACCGGGCGCGGCAGTGTCATCCGGAGCCTTCCCGTCTCCGGGGCCGGCCGCGGGAACGATCGGCTGCCGGAGAATGGTTCGCTGCTTCTCGGGTGCGACCTTGCGGGAGTCGCTGAGGTAGATCTCGTGGTGCTTGCCGGTCATGCGCAGCCCGTTGTCCGGGATGAACTCGCGGTGCATCCGCGCGAGCACGTCCGCCTCGTCGTCGTAGGAGCCGATGTGCAGCGTCTGCACGCAACGCTCCTCGGACAGCGTCTCCAGGCGGATGTCGTTCAGCCGCCTCGGTCGGTTCTTGGTCCCGACCCGTTCGAGGGCGGTGGTGAACATGTCCTGGCCGATCCAGTCCGGGACCATGATCATCAGTGTCCAGTCCCACCGCGACTTGTCGCGCGCCGCCGTGAAGGCGTCCATGTCCTCGGCCCACCACAGGCCCTCCAGAGGCATGACGACGTAGTCGCGTCCGAGGTCGCGTTTGCTGGCGAACTTCAGCTTATAGGCCACCGGGTAGAGCGTTCCGATCGCTTCGGTGAACGCTGGTGAGGTGTTCGGGTCACCGTGGCCGTCGATCATGAGGTACCGCAGCTCGGGTACCTCCACGATCCGGAACCGACCTCGTGTCGCCTGGTAGGCGTCGAGGCTCTTCTTGAAGTCAGTCTTGTCCGTCATCGGGCACCTGGACTCGGCTGGCGAGCCACGACCTTTCCGCCTCCAGGAGGCTCAGTGAGTACGAGAACACCTCGCGCGCCGGCAGCGGGAGGGGAGCTTGCTTCTGTTGCGCTTCCTGGACAGCGGCGATGCGCTCCTCGACCCGGGCGAGCCTGGTGCCCAGCGCCTGGACGTACTCCCGCTCCGAGAGCAGCGGGAGGTTGGCGACGCCGACCAGAAGCGGGTGCGCGACCGGGCGCGGTTCCTCGATGAGAGCGAGCGCATTGAGCCTCGCGGCCTCTCGTCCGGCTGGGGTGGCCTGGAAGACGCGGCGCGACTTCGCGGCAGCGGGAGCCTCGGGCACATGGACCAGACCGCGCTTCTCCAGCTTGGTCAGCAAGTAGTAGATCGACGAGAATCCGATGTCTGTCCACTGCCGGATACCGCGGCGCTCGATCACCTGTTCCAGGTCGTAGCCATGTTGAGGGCGTTCGATGAGCAAACCGAGGACGGTCAGCTCAGCCCGGGTCAGTTCCACATCGGTATTCTAGCACTAGAATACCGAGGCGTATCCAGCTCGGCGAGCGGACGAGCCACACTCGTGGAGTACTCCGGTGCGCCCGCGCGCGACCGGTCTGCCGAAGCCGGTACGCGGCCGGATGTGCGGCGGCAAGAGGGGCGCTGCCCTAAGATGACCACCATGAGTTCCCAAGGGCGGCGCCGGATCGACGAGATCAGCGAGGAGAGCCGCCGCCGCATTCTGGACGCAGCCGAAGAGCTGTTCGCCGAGCGCGGGTTCGACCGCACGTCCTTCGTCGACATCTCCGAGCGCTCGGGCATCAGCCGCGGCTCCATCCCGTGGCACTTCAAGAACAAAGAAGGTCTCGTGATGGCCGTTGTCGAGCGCACGATCGACCGCGTGATGCCCCCGGAGCGCTACCAGTCCGTGCCGGCGTTCGCCGAGGTGTTCGACGACTCCACCGCATTGGTGCGCGGCGACAATTCGGCGCTGCTGTTCATGATCTTGGCCGAAGCCATCAGCGGCACGCGGGGTGTCCACGCCCAGTACCAGGAGTTCCTCGCCCGGCGGCGCGACGGCCTTGAGCTCTTGCTGCGCGCACGACGCCCCGAAAACGCGGATCCCGAGACCGCGTCGAAGCAGGAGCGCGCCTTCGCCGCAGCACTCAACGGAGCGCTCCTCGGGATCCACCTCCAGGCGCACATCGACCCCGACAGCTTCGAACTCGACGAGGCCCTGCAGTCGGTCGCGGCCCTGTTCGACAAGAACCTCGCCGACATCTGGTCCACCCCGCCGGCCTCCGCCGGATAGGTGAGTCTTCGCCGCGGAGGGTGGCGAGACACAGGCACGGCGCGAGGTCGGCCCCGCGCCGTGCGTCCGTGTCCGCGATGTGCTGTATCCCCGGTGGCTTGCCCGGACGGTCCGATCGAGCGCTTCCTGGTCAGAAAGCCCCGTCGGCGGCCGGAGCCGGTATGGATTCGAGGAGGCCCGCCATCCGCTTCTCCACATAGGGCCGCATCACGTCGTCGGTGTGGATCCACAGCGACCGGGCCTCCATGCCGGCGATGACCATCTCGCCGACGGAGTCGATGCTGGCGCCCCCCTTGAGGAACGCCTCGGCGTCCTTGAGGGCG
The DNA here is from genome assembly GCF_014203805.1 of Lipingzhangella halophila. Lineage (GTDB taxonomy): Bacteria > Actinomycetota > Actinomycetes > Streptosporangiales > Streptosporangiaceae > Lipingzhangella > Lipingzhangella halophila. Next base: position 1,517,769 of record NZ_JACHJT010000001.1, read on the forward strand.
CCGCCTCTCCCACCCAGGGAAACGCCTTCCTCCGCTGACCGGGTGTTGTGAATGATGTTGGTATCGACGGGGCCGGGACACAGCACGCTGACGTCGATGCCGTACTTGCTCACCGCCAACTGCAGCGACTCTGAGAGCCCGACCACCGCGAACTTGGCCGTCGCGTACAGCACGTTCGGGTCGGCCGCCAGACCGGCACCCGACGAGGTGTTCACGACGTACCCGCCCTCGCCACGCTCGATCATGCGAGGCAGCAGGGTCTGAAGCCCGTTGACCACCCCGGTGAGGTTGACGCCGAGAGCCAGGTCCCACTGTTCGTACCGCAGCTCCGACACCGGCGAGTGCGGCACGATGCCGGCGTTGTTGAACAACAGATTGACGTGACCCAGCTTCGACTCAACCTCGTCGGCGGCTGAGGCGAACGCCCCACGGTCCCGCACGTCCAGCCGAAAGGTCTCAACGGCCGTCACGCGCGACAGCTCATTTCCGCTGCGGGTCAACGCCGCCTCGTCGATGTCGGCCAACGCGAGACGCACACCGCGCTTGCCCAGCGCGCGCGCGATACCCAGGCCGATTCCCTGGCCACCTCCGGTGATGAAGGCGACCGACCCTTTCCATTCCCGCACAAGACCGCCGTTTCTCTATGGCCCCTCAGAGGGGTCGCCGTCGCGAAGCTACGTACCGATCATTTCTATGTTGGCTAACATAGGCAATGCTAGTACGATTTTACTATGCTGGCCAACATAGTACGCTGTGCGTCGCAGGGCCGTACACCAAAGGATGTGAGATGCGCAAGGACGAGCGCGGGTGGCCGGGAGGGCCCGGACTCCCGGGGATCTGGCCGTCCCGCGCCAGCCCAGACCTGTCGCGGGAACACCGTGACAACGACTCACCGCTAGCGACCACCCACCAACACCGGCCAGCGGCACGTGTCGCTCGGCACACGTTGGACACGGCCACGCAACGCCACCCCTCGCCTGGCAACGTCGTGAAAGGGCGCCGATGACCAACGAAGATCGCGCCGCGACCAGCGATCCTCGAGCCTCCGCGTCCGCCGTACCGGACAAGGACACAGTCCACGGTCAGCACGACCTCGGAGGCGAAGACGCTGCTCCGCGCGAAGCAGAGGTCGCACCCGACGCCGCACCCGAGCCAAAGATGACATTCAACGAGGTCATGTCCATCGGCGGGCGCATGACGCTCGGCGTGCTTTTCGGCCTCGCGTTGCTCGACAGCGTCGACAACGCGATGTTCACCATCTTCGCGCCCGAGATCCGAGAGTCGCTGGGCATCAGTTCGGCGGCGATCGCCGTCGTCGGAGCGCTCGCCGGTGTCATGGTCTCTCTTGGCGCGCTCCCACTCGGTTTGCTCGGAGACCGTCGCCGCCGCACCACCATCGCCGGCATCTGCACCCTCGCCTGGATCGTCGCAGCCGGACTCCTCGGCCTGGTCCAAAACCTCTGGCAGGTGGTCATGGCCCGCATCCTCGCGGGTATCGGCAAGGCCAACGAAGAGCCCATCCAGGTTTCGATCCTGACCGACGCCTACCCGCCCGCCGGTCGCGGCCGGGTGCTCGGCATTCACCGCAGCGCCCTACCCCTGGGCACCCTCGCCGGTCCCATCTTGGCCGCGATCTTCGCGGTAATCGTTCCCGACGGTCACGAGCCGTGGAGGTGGGCATTCGCCTTCCTCGCCCTGCCGGGCCTCATCCTCGGCTTGGCCACCCTGCGACTGCGCGAACCGGTCCGGGGACGCTTCGAGCAGGAGGCGGTGCTCGGGGGTGAACTGCCGCCGGACCCGAACTCTCGCCCCGTGCCGCTGCTGGCTGCGTTCGCGCGACTGAAGAAGATCCGCACCTTCTACTTCGTAATGGTCGCGCTCGGCGCGTTCGGTCTGTGCGTGACCACGATACCGATCTACCTGAGCCTCATCCTCGAAGACCATTTCGGGCAGGACATCGCAGCTCGCGGCATGCTCGGTGCCCTCAGCGCCGTCGGCGGACTGGCCGGCGCGGCACTCGGCGGCGTCTACAGCGACCGCTTGTTCCGACGCAGCCCCACAGCATCCCTGTATCTGGCCAGCGGAGCGCTTGCCACGGTCGGAATCGGTTTCGCTACCCAGGTCTACGCGCCCAACGTCGCCACATTCGTCGTCATCGGAACGCTCGTCCAGGCCGTGCTCTTCGCCGGTCTCGTCCCGTTGAGTCTCATCGTCGCCTCGGTGACTCCTCCCGAGTTCCGCGCAACGGCGTTCGCGCTGGTCAGCCTGTACCTGGCGCTCGTCGGCGGACTCGGCGGCGCACTAGTCACCGGCCTGGCCGAGCAGATGTGGGGTACTCAGGTCGCCATCGCCGTGGTCGCGCCGTCTGCCTCCATCGTGGCGGGCCTCGTCCTGGCCGGCGGCGCCCGGCACCTGCTCCGCGACATCGCACGGGCCGCCGCTGACGTGCTTGCGAAACGCAACGAGCGGCTCCGCCCCGCCCGAGGCGGCGAGGCGGAGCCGCTCTAGACGCGTTGTTCGGGGAGGTTGGTGACGCGGCTCATGGGGCCGGCGCCTGCTCTTGTGCGCGGCGGGCCTCCTGCTCGGCGCGAGCGGCTTCGGCCTACCGCCGGCGTTCCTGGCGGATATTCGCGGCGGTGTCCAGCGACTCGGCCACCGTGCGGCGGGGACGGCCGTCGCCGCGGGGATGCCGGGCTCGCCCCGGAAACGGCGCGGCGGCCCTAGCCGAACCCGCGCGCCGCGGCCTTGCGCGGCACGGAGCAGGAGCGCCCCGTTTCCCCGGACCAGCCCGCGTCACCCGAGATCGGGCATGTCCCTGAGCTGCCTGCGCGACGTGATGTCGAGTTTGCGGAAGATGCTGCGCAGGTGGGCGTCGACCGTGCGCGGGCTGAGGAACAGGCGCGCGGCGACCTCCTTCGTCGTCGCGCCCGCCGCCACCTGGCGCGCGATGTGCGTCTCCTGCATGGTCAGCCGGTCGTAGGTGTGCTCGGAGCGGCGGCGGGCCACTTCCCCGGTCGCGCGCAGCTCGTCCGCCGCCCGCTGGGCGAACGCCTCCATCCCGATCTCCGACAGCTGTTCATGGGCGGTACGCAGTTGCTCGCGCGCCTCGCGGCGGCGGCCCGCACGGCGCAGCCACCCCCCGTACCGCAGGTGCGCCCGCGCGAGGTCCGGCGCCAGCGGGCTGTCCGACAGGCGCTCGATGGACTCCCGGTAGTCGTCCTCCGCGCCGCGGACCAGAGCCCGCGCGCCCGCCGCGACGCCGAGGCCATAGGCGGTACCCGAGGGCGCCGTGCGCTCGACCAGGGACTCCAGCGCCGACTCCGCGACGGTGTTCTCGCCGCACCGCACCGCGGCCTCCACCAGTTCGGGCAGTGTGAAGCCGGCCAGGAAGAGGTCGCCGCGTGCCACGGCGCTCCTGGCCGCGTCCAGCGCGGCCGGGTAGTCGCCGAGGCCGTTGTACAGCACGGCCGCGGCCCCGTTGGTGTTGGCGGCCAGCTGACCGGTGCCCCGGCTCGTCGCCTCGGCGAACAGGTCGAGCGCCTCCTGGCGGCGGCCGCGCACCGCCGCCAGGTGCACTCTCGAATAGAGCTGCGGCACATCGCCGAGGGCGTCCGCGATCGCCTCCTCCTCGGCGATCGCGGCCATCGCCCGCCCGAAGTCACCGGTGAGTACCGCGGACATCGCCACCTGCGACAGGCCGAGCCGGATGGTGAGCGGTGATCCCGTGTCCCGCCCGGTCCGCACCAGCCACTCGATGACCGCCGTGTGCAGGTCGAGGTCCCACAGTTCGCCCGCGACCATCGTGGCCAACGCCGGCACCCGGGTCCATCCGGCGTCGTCGCCGGTGAGAACCCGGCGGAGCGCCGGCACACCGGCTTGGGGGCCCTCGGTGCTCAACAGCACCAGCGCGTCGAGGAGATCCGGCGGTCGCGACGCCGGTGGCGCCGAGCGGGCCGCGTCGAGCACCCGGTCCATCACCCCGGCGGCCTTGCCGACGACGAGGCCCATCTCCAGCGCCGCCACAAAGGACTCGCGCGACCGTTCGGGATCACTGGGGGCGAGCCGCTGCGCGGCCCGCAGGATGAGGTTCGGCCCGCTGGCGGCTCCGTCCGCGCCTCCGACGAACGCGATCTGCCCGCGCAGCAGGTCGACGGACGCGTGCTGGAGATCATCCAGCGTCGCGGTGTCGATGCTGGCCAGCAGGTCCGCCGCCGCGTCGGCCGTGCCCGCGTCGAGCGTGGCCCGCGCGGCCGCGAGCGTGCGCTCGGTCTGCTTACCGGGGTCGCGTGACAGCGCCGCCGCGCGTTCCAGGAAGGCGGCGGCCGCCGCCACACCCCCGCGCGCCTGCGCCCGCGACGCCGACGACTCCAGCTCCGCCGCGACCTGTTCGTCCGGCCCGGTGGTGGCCTGAGCGCGGTGCCAGGCCTGCCGGTCCGACGCCGCGGCCGGGTCGGTGGCATCGGCCAGTGCCCGATGCGCCGCGCGGCGCCGCTCCGGCTCGGCCGCACGGTATACGGCCGAGCGCGCCAGCGGGTGGCAGAACCGCGCGCGCGTGTCGAACCGCGCCAGCCCGGAGGCTTCGGCCTCGGCGCTCGCGGCGGGCACGTCGATGTCCGACCGCTGAGCCGCCGCCCACAGCAGCGCCGGGTCGCCGGTGGGATCGGCGCTCGCGAGGGTCAGCAGCAGCCGCGCGTCCAGCGGGAGTTCCGCCATCCTGGCCTGGAAGCTCCGCTCGATCCGGCCGGCGACCGGCGATGGTGTGGGCAGCACGAAGCCGCCGGCCTTCGGCAACTCGATCAGGGCCAGCGGGTTTCCGCGTGCCTCAGCGAGAACGCGGTCGCGCACCCGCTCATCGAGCGTCACGGCCTTCTCCTCGGCCAGCAGGACGCGCGCATGCGTGTCGTTCAGGCCGTTGACCGCCAGCCCGGGCAGCTCGGCCAGCCCAGGGGCGGTGCCTTGGTCACGGGCCGCGAACACCATCGCGATCGGCTCCGCCGCGATGCGCCTCGCCAGGAACGTCAACGCCTTCGTCGAGGCGGCGTCCATCCAGTGCGCGTCGTCCACGACGCACAGCAGTGGACGCTCCGCCGCGGCGGCGGCCAGCAGTTCGAGTGCGGCGAGGCCGACGCGGAACGGGTTCGGCGCGCCGTCGGCCAGCCCGAACGCGACCAGGAGGGAGTCGCGGTAGGGAGCCGACACCGAGTCGAGGTGCCCCAGCACCGGGACGCACAGCTGGTGCAGTGTCGCGAACGGCAACTCACCCTCGAACTCCGTCCCGGACGCGCGGATGGTCTGGAACTTCTCCGGCGTCGCGTGCTCCACGTGGTCCAGCAGTGCGCTCTTGCCGATGCCCGCCTCGCCGCGGAGGACGAGCACGCCGCCCTCGCCTTTTTCCGCGGTCCCGATGAGGGCAAGGAGGCGCTCGATCTCGTCGTGCCTTCCGATGAGCGAGCGGGGGTGCCTCGTGAGCATAGGGCCAACTCTATGTGGAACGGCACGAACGGAGCGAACGGAGCGAACGACGCACCGTGGCACCGCGGCGCAAAGCCGAGCCCTCGGCCTGGGAAGTCCTTGCCGGCGGGCGGACCGCGGACAGCGTCTCGGGCCGCGGCGGCGCACACCTTTGGCCGGGGCGGTCGGTGGCGCCATCGGCGGAGTAGGTGATTGTCACCGACGCGAACGCGGGCGGGGCCGCGCGACCGTAATGGCATGACGGAAGAAGCCCACGGCACGGCGGCTCACCGCCTCGCCCGCGGCACGGTTCCGGGCTCGCCCCACCCCCAGGCGCGGCCCTCGCCACCGTCGGAACGCGGAAATAGCCACCCCCTGACGAAAGACGAACCGATGAGAAACGAAACCGCCCTCACCGGGGCGCCCATCCGGCTGCGGGCACCACGCGGTGTGGCGATGGCCGGCTTGGCATCCGCCATGTTCCTGGTCATTCTCGACTCCGCGATGGTGAACCTCGCCGGACCGGCGATCCGCGAGGGCCTGGGGCTCACCGCCTCCGAACTCACCATCGTCGTGGACAGCTACCTGGTGGCACTGGCCGGTCTGCTGCTGCTCGGCGGCCGCCTCGCCGACGTGCTCGGGGGCCGGCGGATCTTCCTGGTCGGAATGGCCGTCTTCCTGGCGGCATCGGTCCTGTGCGCGATGGCCACCGACAGCGCGCCGCTGATCGCCGGGCGAATCGGGCAGGGAATCGGGTCCGCGCTGGTGATGCCGGCCGCGCTCTCGCTCGTGCTCGCCCTCTACTCGTCTCGCGCGGAACGCACCCGTGCGATGGGCATCTGGGGCGCCGTCGCCGGTGGCGGCAGTGTCGTCGGTGTCTTCCTCGGCGGAACGCTGACCGAGATGCTGGGCTGGCAGGCCGTGTTCCTGGCCCCGGTGCCGTTCGGCGTCGTCGGTGCGGCCGTCGTGTGGTGGTCGGTGCCCTCGATCCCGGGGTGCCCCGGCCGGTTCGACGCGCTCGGCGCCGCCACCATCACCATCGGGATCTCCGCCCTCGCGCTGGGCATGGTCTCCGCCGCCGACGCCGGATGGGGCGCGCCCAGCACCATCGCCGGCCTGGTGGCCGGCACCGCCGCCCTGGCCGCGTTCGTGGTCGTCGAGCGGCGCGCCGCACACCCCCTCGTCCCGCTGGGCGTCTTCACCCGCGGGCCGGTGGTCACGGCGAACGCGGTAATGCTGCTGGTCGGCGGCACGCTGACGAGCCTGTTCTACTTCCTGCCCCTGTACCAGCAGGACGTACTCGGGATGGGGCCGCTGGCGACCGGAATGGCGCAACTCCCCCTCGCCGGCATGATCATCGTGGGCAGCGTCGCCGCGCCACCGCTGGCCAAGCGCCTCGGGCTGGCCCGTGCGCAGCCGATCTCCTTGGCCGTGCTGCTCGCTGGCCTGCTGTGGTTGGTGGTGGATCCCACGACCAGCGGATTCTCGGCCAGTCTGCTGGGCGCGTTCCTGCTGATCGGTGGCGGCCTGGGGCTTGCCGCCGTCAACGCCACCGCGATGGCGGTGCGCGACAGCACCGAAGGTGAATCAGGTCTGATCAGCGGACTGATCAACGCCGCGCAGCAGCTGGGCGGCGCGGTCGGGCTCGCCGCCCTCGCCGGGATCGCCATCGGCGCCGCGGGGACACACGCGGGCGCGGACATCTCGTTCACCACCGCGTTCCTCGGCGCGGCCGCGCTCATCTGCATCGCCATCGCCCTGTCGCTCGTCCCTACCTCCCATACACGGCCGACCCCCGACCTCACGGGAGCGCGCTGACCCCGGAACCGACCCCGCCGAGGAACACGCCTCGGCGACACCAAGGAAGGAACACCCAACGATGAACGCCCCCACTGTGCTCGTGACCGGCGCGACCGGAACCATCGGGTCAACCCTGGTCCCCGCCCTGCAAGCCCGCGGCGCCGGCGTCCGCGCCATGATCCGCAACCCCGACCGCCCCGTTCCCGGCGTCGAGAACGTCGTCGCCGACCTGCAGAACCCGGAGTCGGTCACCGCCGCGCTGAAAGGCGTCGACGCGGCCTTCCTCAACAGCCCTTCGGCAGAGGACGCCGCCGCGCTGCAGACCCGATTCGCCGGGCTGGCCCGCGACGCCGGCGTGCACCGGCTCGTGGTGCTCTCGCAGTACGCGGCACGCCCCGACTCACCGGTGCGGTTCCTGCGCTGGCACGCCGAAGTCGAAGCACACGTGCGGCAGCTAGGCCTCGACCACACCGTGCTGCGCCCCAACCTCTACATGCAGGCGCTGCTCGCCTTCGCCGGCACCATCGCCCAGGGCTGGTTCGCCGCGCCCGCCGGCGGTGCCGCCGTCAGCGCCATCGACACCAGGGACATCGCGGAGGCCGCCGCCGCGGTGCTGACCAGCTCGGGGCACACCGGCCGCACCTACACACTGACCGGGCCCCGGGCCGTGACCCACGACCAGATCGCCCAGGCGCTGTCCACCGCCACCGGCCGCGACATCACATTCCAGGACGCACCCGCCGACCAGTTCGCCGCCGCGCTGGACGGCATGCTCCCGCCGTGGCAGCTCGCCGGTCTCGTCGAGGACTACGCCCACTACGCCCGCGGGGAGGCCGCCGAAGTGCACACGTCGGTCGCCGACCTCACCGGGCACCCCGCACGCGACATCACCGACTTCGCCAACGACTACGCCGCCGCGTTCATCCCGGCGTGACGACCCGCGCGACCACCGGTCGATGGCAGCGGCCTGGTCGCCGGGCCTTCCCCGCCCGCCGCCGGTCGCCGGGGCAAGCACATTACCCATGGAAAGGAAAAGCGTTGATCTATCACTGCACCCGGTTCAAGGTTAAGCCCGAGGTCTCGGAAGAGGACATCGCGGCCGCTTTGGCGAGCATGCGTGAGCAAGGCGCGGCCAACCCGAACATCGAGTTTTCGGTGGTCGGTCCGGATTTCGGTGGGGAGTTCCAGTACGGCGCCGTTTCCGGGATCAAGGACATAGAGGCTTACGCGGCGATGATGAACGACCCGGCTCATCTCGAGCGGGACCGGACCGGGTTACCGATGGTGGAGAAGTTCGCGTCGTTCGATATCACCGACGATCCCGACCTCGAGATCGGGGCGAAGATCGCTGAGGTGCACCGGCGCCGGTTCGAAGAGCAGCCCGATATCGCCGGGTTGGTGGCCGGTATCGAGTACACCGGCAGTGCCGCGCCCGGCAAGGACAACACCTAGCGAACCGCGGCGAACGGCACGTGCGCCAGCGCCTGTGTCAACAGTGGAGTCTGACCCCCAGAGGCAGGGTGCGGGGCTCACCCCTGAGCCCCGCACCCGGAAGGAGACCGGCGTGGAGCGCGTGTATCGAGGGTTCTGCGATCCCCACCGGCGGCACTCGGCCAACGGCCAGCTCAGCCCGGACGAGTATGAACGTCGTCACAACCCGCGGGATCGCCAAGACCCGGCACAGGTGTCTCAAGCCGCCTAAACCCAAGCGCGAAGACGTCAACCGAACCGAAGCAACTTCAGAGGAGCCCACCCAGCAGCCAGTTGGGCACTACCTCCAAGCCTGGCCCCGCAAGCCGAGTCAAGTTGACTTCTGGTCCCAGGACGCGGCCTCCTGTCGAACGGCTTCCTCGTCGAACTTGTTGTACTCCTCGGCGAGTGAGTAGTCGAAGAGTCCGGACTCCTCAACGTTCACCTCCTCGGAGATGATGCCGACGTCGGCGAAGAAGTCGAGTGTCTGCTGGAGCTCCTTGTCGTCCTGGACACCGAACGTGCCGTCGTCTCCCCGCCCGCCGGTGACGTCCAAGCGCTGGTTCAGGATGCGCACGGACTGTTCCATCGCCTCGTCGTCATCCATCTCGGCCGAACGCGACTGCGGAAACTCCTCCCAGTGCATGGAGATGGCCGCTTCCGGGTTCTCCTCGGCGAACACCGTGGATTTGAAGAACGCCCTGGACAGGCCGATGACGTGCTCGGCCTCGTTCTCGACCGCGCTGGCCCGCACAATCAACGCGGAGGTCCCGGAGATGTCGTTGATCGGGGATGGGATTTCCCGTAGCTCGGTGCCGAGAAGGTCACCGATGACGACGTTGGGACCATCGTAGCCGGAGTATGCGTCGATATCACCGTTCTCGAACGCCTCGGCGGCCTGGGCTCCGTAGCCCACCGGCAGGTACTCCACATCCGCATCGGCGTCGAGACCGGCCGCGTCGACGAGCCCCTCGGCGTTCATGGCGCTGACCGTGGAGAGGGACGAGGCCCCGATGGTGGCGCCGGCCAGGTCCTCTGGCTCGTGGATCTCGCTGTCCTCGGGCACGACGACGCGGAAGATGTTGCCGTTGGTCAGGCCCACGACCGCGAGGTCGTCATCCTCCAGGGCGGAGGACTGTAAGTTAATTGGTGTAACTCTACGGGGGTAGGAGTTCACCATGGGTGACAATGGGCAGGTTTGGAAGGATACTGGCAGGTCGGACGAGGATCTGGTCAATGAGCTGATGGCCAAGGCCAAAGCCGAGGGCGTGGACATGGTCGGCGAGAACGGGCTGCTGAGCCGGCTGACCAAGACCACCCTGGAGAACGTGCTCGAAGCCGAGATGGACGAGCACCTGGGCTATGCCAAGCACGAGCGCAGCGACCAGGGCGGCGCCAACGCCCGCAACGGCGCCCGCGCCAAGACCGTGACCACCGAGGCCGGCCCGGTCGAGCTGGAGGTGCCTCGGGATCGGGATGCCTCCTTCGACCCGCAGATCGTCAAGAAGCGCCAGCGGCGCCTGTCCGGCGTCAACGGCATCGTGCTCTCCCTGAGCGCCAAAGGCCTCACCCACGGCGAGATCTGTGCCCACCTGGGTGAGGTCTACGGCGCCGAGGTCTCCAAGCAGACCGTCTCGGCCATCACCGATGCGGCCATGGAGCGCATGGCCGAGTGGCAGAACCGGCCGCTGGATCCGGCTCTCTTGCCGTATCGGGTCGCTACCGCCCGGTTCTGCTTGAGCAGGTTGACGGCCCCCTCTACGGTGTTGCGTCCGCGGTAGGCCTGGCGGTCGAAGGCCGGTGGCCTTCCTCCGGCTGAGCCGCGGCGTTTGCGGTTGGCCTGCTGGTCGGCGGGTTGGGCGATCGTGGCGGTGATCTTGCGCTGGGACAGCTGGGCGCGGATCGCGGCCGAGGAGTAGGCCCTGTCGCCCAGCAGGCGAGCGGGGCGGGTGCGCGGCCGGCCGATGGTGCGCGGAACCGCAGCGCGCCCATGAGGGGGGCGAACATCGGGGCGTCGCCGCGCTGTCCGGGGCTGGTGAGCACGGCCAGTGGGCGGCGGTGTTGGTCGGCCAGCAGGCGGATTGTGGTGGTCAGCCCGCCGCGGGAGCGTCCCAGCGCTTCGTATCCGTCCGTTTCGTGCCGGGCTGTGGCCCCTTTTTAGCGGCTGTCGCCGTCATGCCGGTTCCCTCTCGGGCTTGCCGAACTTGGCGCCTACGCCCACGGGACCGGTGCGGACGGGGCGTGCGCCCGGCTGGTCGAACGCATCCGCACGTGGGGGCGCGGGCGCCGCCACGGCCGGCGTCGTGCCACCGCTGCCGGGCGCTCTTCGGGGCGGTACCCGGCGTTGCGGGGGCGGCGTGCGGGTATCGCATCCCGAGGGGGATCCACTGCTGGCACGAAGAGCATCCGGAGGCCGCCCATGGACACCCAGCACAGCACCACGGTTCCGTCGCAACCGAGCCCGGCGACCGCACCCGACCGGCGGCCCTTCCTGGACGCGGGCGAGCGGCTGACCCGCGTGGGACTGGAGGCGTTGCAGCTGGAACGGCTCCGATGGACGCTGCACCACGCCTACGACAACGTGCCGTTCTACCGGCGCACCTTCGACGCGGCCGGGGTGCGCCCCGACGACTGCCGCACCCTGGCTGACCTGTCCCGGTTCCCCTGCACCACCAAGGACGACCTGCGCGAGAACTATCCCTTCGACATGGTGGCCGTCCCCATGGACCGGGTGAGCCGGGTGCACGCCTCCAGCGGCACCACGGGGCTGCCCACCGTCGTCGGCTACACCGCCGACGACCTCGACGTCTGGTCCGACCTGGTGGCCCGCTCCATCCGGGCCGCCGGCGGGCGCCCCGGCGACCGGGTGCACGTCGCCTACGGCTACGGCCTGTTCACCGGTGGGCTGGGTGCCCACTACGGTGCCGAGCGCCTAGGCTGCACCGTCATCCCCGTCTCCGGTGGCATGACGGCGCGGCAGGTGCGGCTCATCCGAGACCTCCGCCCCGACGTCATCATGGTCACCCCCTCCTACATGCTGACCCTGCTGGAGGAGTTCGAACGCCAGGGCCTCGACCCGCGCGCCACGTCGCTGCGCGTCGGCATCTTCGGCGCCGAACCCTGGAGCGAGGAGATGCGCCGCGAGATCGAGGAGGGCTTCGGTATCGACGCCGTGGACATCTACGGCCTGTCGGAGGTGTTGGGCCCGGGGGTGGCAAGTGAGTGCGTCGAGACAAAGGACGGCGACCACATCTGGGAGGACCACTTCTACCCGGAGGTCGTCGACCCGCTGACCAGTGAGGCTCTCGCCGACGGCGAGACCGGGGAGCTGGTCTTCACATCCCTGACCAAGCAGGCCCTGCCCGTCATCCGTTACCGCACCCGCGACCTGACCCGGCTGCTGCCGGGAACAGCGCGCACCATGCGCCGGATGGAGAAGGTCACCGGCCGAAGCGACGACATGATCATCCTGCGAGGTGTCAACGTCTTTCCCACTCAGATCGAGGAGATCGTGTTGCGTGTGCCCGGCATGTCCCCGCACTTCCAGCTGCATCTGACCCGCGAGGGCCGCATGGACCACCTGACGGTGCGCGTCGAGTCCCGGCCGGACTGTCCGGGCGAGCGCAGGGACGCCGCGGCCCGCGAGATCGTCGGCGCGGTCAAGGACGGCGTGGGGGTCAGTGTCGAGGTGGAGGTGGTCGACCCGGAGACCCTGGAGCGTTCCGTGGGCAAACTCCGCCGGACCGTCGACCACCGCGGCGGGTGACGCCGGCAACGCCCGCAACGCCGACCTGAGCATCGAAACGGCCGCGAGCACACCGTCACAGTGCGGGTAGAGGGAGCCTGCTCGCCCCCGGCGTGTGGCCGAACTACGGCAAAGGCTGCACCGCATCGACGAGTTGGAAGCCACCTCCGACGGAGTGACATACACTTCCATATAAACAAATTGTTTTTTTGGTTTCTTTGGAGGTGTGCGATGAGGCTTCTCGTGCTGGGCGGCACGCATCACGTCGGCCGAGCCGTCGTCGAGGCGGGGCTGGGCCGCGGTGACCAGGTCACCACTCTGAACCGCGGGGTGAGCAGGGCTCCGGAACGCGGGACGGAGGCGCTCGTCGCTGACCGGACCGACCCCGACGCGGTGCGCGCGGCGCTCGCCGGTCGTGAATGGGATGTCGTCGTGGACACGTGGGCGAAGGCGCCCCGCGTCGTCCGCGACTCCGCCAGGCTGCTCGCCGACCGGGCCGGCCACTACGTCTACGTCTCCAGCCGCGGTGTCCACCAGTGGCCCTGGCCGTCCGGCGCCGACGAGAGCGCGCCGCTCGTCGACGGTGACCCGGCCAGCGACGACGACACCGACTACGCCGCGGCGAAGCGCGGCGGGGAGCTCGCTGTTCTGGAGTCGTTCCCCGACCGTGCTCTCCTCGCCCGCGCGGGAGGGATACTGGGTCCCTATGAGGATGTCGGCCGCATGCCGTGGTGGCTGCGCCGCGTCGAAAGGGGCGGACGCGTTCTCGCGCCTGGACCGAGCGACCGGCCCCTGCAGTTCATCGACGCACGCGACATGGCCATCTGGATGCTCGACGCGGCCGAACGCGGTCTTACGGGGCCGTTCACCGTCTGCAGTTGGCCGGGACACACGACGACGGGCGAGCTCCTGCAGGCCGCGGTCGACGTGACCGGCTCGGGCGCCGAACTCGTCTGGGCCCCGCCCGAGTTGCTGGAGGAGACCGGCGTGGGCCTGGGCATGGAACTCGGGCTGCGCTTCCCGGGCGTGCCGGCGCCCAGCGGCATCCACGACGCCGACGTCTCGGCTGCCCACGCCGCCGGGCTGCGGTGCCGTCCCATCCGCGAGACGATCGCCGACACCTGGGACTGGATCCAGGCCGAAGGCGACCCGGCTCCGCTGCCGGACACGCCGCCGCCGTCGACCTGGCTCGACCCGGCTGACGAGCAACGGGTCCTCGCCCTCCTCGACGAAAGGAGCGGGAAAGCCACGTCTCCGTGACTGGGCCACCCGGCGCGACCGGCAACCGGGTGGGCGCGGCCGCGGCGGGCGTTGAGGGGCTACGACGGGGGCCGGACGCGCGGTGACAGCGATGAGCGCGTTCCCCTGGGGGCGCTGGTGCCGCGCCGTGCAACGGTGCGGCACCAGCCCCCGCGTCTGGTCCCGTCGATGTCCGCGCTGCGCCCAGCGTGCCCGGGTTCCGCCGCGTCCGGTCCGGATGACCAGTGTCAGCACCTGCGGGACCACCGCTTCGCCCCCGTCACTCTGGGCCGTATGGGCGGCGTGGGCCGTGCCGCTGTGCGTCCTGCCCTCCGCGCTGTGGCGCCTGACGGTGATCGGCGCGCAACACCCACTGTCCGAAAACCTCCGCTGGTCGCCGTCACGATCGACTACTACCGGCGCCGCATCCAGCGGTGACCACCGGAACCCCGCGGGCACTCGGCGCTGGAGAAGGACGGGCCACGAGGCGCCAGCCATGCGCGCAGGGCGTTCACGTTCCCGGGGTTCACGTCGCGGGCGCTCCAGGCTCGCCGATGCTCGGACCGAACCGGTGCGCGTCGCGCTTCAGGCAGACGCCTGGCGCGTGACTATCCCGATGTGGGGCTGTTGGTCAGCGAGAATGGCGCGACCTTCGACGACACCGTAAGGACAGCGGGCGGTGGTACCGGGAGGTGGCCCGCGGGCCGCGCGCCTGGGCCACCGGATGCCCGGCATGGCCAACGTCGGGGCCGAAGAGCCCTACGAAAAAAGATGGTCTCCCAGATATCTCCCACGGCGGTGTCCGCCTTCCGTGGAGAGATCTGAGAGACCCATCCTGACCTGCGGTGATGCTGGTGGGCGGTACTGGACTCGAACCAGTGACCTCTACCGTGTCAAGGTAGTACGGCGCTCCGGCCGACCTGGACCGATGTGCGGAATTGCAGGTCAGAGGACCTCGTTGGGAGCCGTTCGGCGCCGTTGAGCCCCGTTGAGGCATCTTCCTGTCTCCATTTCGTCTCCACGCCGTCGGCGCGCCGCGGCCGTCTCCACGATCGGCCGAGGTCCATGTGCCCGGTAGTGCTCACCGGTGCCGGGATCCCGCGTATGGCTGATGACCTGCGAAAGGGAGCGAGTGCCCATGTCGAGCCCGGTGTGGTCGCGCTGGATCACCACCGCCACCGTCCTGCTGCTGGCCGCCATCGCGGCCGTGGTCTCCTATGCCCACATGTTCGAGCTGGCCCTGCGCCACGGCGAACCCGCCTGGCGCGCCGGCCTGTTCCCGCTCTCGGTCGACGGCATGATCGTCACCGCCTCGATGGCCTTACTCAGCGACGCCCGCCAGGGAAGGCGCGGGGGAGCGCTGCCCTGGACGCTACTGGTCGTCGGCAGCGCCGCGTCGCTGGCCGCCAACGTCGCGGTGGCTGCCCCGACAGTGTGGTCGCGGGTGATCCACGCCTGGCCGAGCTTCGCCCTGATGGGCGCCTACGAGCTGCTCATGCGCCACTTCCGAGTGGCGGTACGCGGAGAGCGCTCTGCGTACGCAGACGAGAGGTCTGCACGTCACAGTGGGGGTGAGAGCGCTGATGCGGATGTCGGCACTGAAGCCGTTAAGGACGGTGCCGGGGGAGGGCTCCATGCGGTCCCCCCCCGGAGAGCGATATGACTACGGCGCTCGGTCCCACCGGCCCTGGGGGAGTGGACGTTCCGCCCATCCAGCTTGAAGCCTGGCGTTGGGCGTTGGAGCACCAACGTGACGACGGTTCCCTGCCGACCGGCGGCGAGATCGCTGCGGCCTTCGGCCGGAAACAGCGCTGGGGGCGGCTGGTCAAACAGCGAGGCCAGCAAGGAGTTCTGGAACGAAGGGCCGCCTGATCAGGGGACGCTGCTTCCCGGCCGCCGCATGTGACAGGCACATCAGAGCCGGCAGCGATCGACGTGGGCGGTGCCACCTTCCCCAACTCCGTCCCTGAATCGTGTGGGCACAGACACGACCGATCGCGCTTGTCCAAGTGACCCCGCTGGTTGCGTACGCATCACGTGTGCATGCGTACGCAACTCCGAAGGTAGAAACCGCAGCGCATCCCGCTCGGTGGCCTATGTTCAGGACTTGCCCTCGCGTGCCGTGGCCGTGGGAGCACATGGGTGCTCAGGCTGTCGCCGAGCGCGAATAGCACCGTCGCCTCGATCCCCGGATTCGTCTCCAGGGGGTGATGTCCCCGGCGTCGATCACCGTGCGGAGGAGACGCTCCGTGAGGGGCTACAGGTCGGCATAGGCCTGGCGGTGGTGGTCTGCCGACCGCGGCTGCACCAGCGCGCCTGGAGCGCCATGCCGGCGTCCAGCTCCCGCGCTTGACCTGCCCTCATGCTCAACCCGCTGGCGCAGGCCGCGGTACGGGGGTTGACGGTTGCATGGTCACGAGGCATCGGCCCGGTGGCCGAGGACGTTGAGGAACGGTGAGAACTTGCCTTGGCTCGACCAGACCTCGTCGACCACCCACCCCGAGCCGTTGGCGGTCGCGCACAGCTGCGCTTCGCGCCAGTCGGTCCGGTGGTACCGCGCTCCGGTGCGGCCGGCATCCCGCGTGTCCCCGTCGCCCTCGGTAACCGAGAGGAAGATCAGGCCGGCCGGCCTGGTGACTTCGGCGAGCCGGGTGAGCACCGTGGGCAGATCGTCGCGGTCCACGTGCATCAGGCAGGCTTGGGCCCAGATGGCGTCGTATCGCCCCTCCGGGTTGTGTGGATCGTCCAGTTCATCGGTGAGGGGGTCCAGCAGGTCTGCCTCGAAGCCCTGTCCTCGCAGGACCTCGACGAATCCGGGGGTGATGTCGGTGCGCCGCACGCTGAGGCCGTACTCCTCCAGCGCCCGTGCGTCGCGACCGCCGCCGCTGCCGATCTCCAGTACCCGTCCGGACCCTGCGAGCAGCCGGGCGAACCGCGCGCACGTTGTGCGGATGGAGTCCGGCAGTTGAGCCGTCTCGGTGGCGTAGTCCACGGCCGCGGCCTCGTAGGCCGCGATGGTCTCCTGCTTCTGGCTGTCCACGTTCACATCCTGACAGGACCCTCCGACAGGAGGGGTCCTTGAACAGGGGGTGCCGTAGCACTTCCGGTGTCGCGGTAGTCAGGCCGCTCTTGTGACCGGCCCATCTCGGTTTCCGGGTATGTCTGGCGGGTCTCGTGGGTGTTGGGAGCGGGAGTGTCGGGGTGGCGCGTCCAGGGGCGGTCGGCGCGGATCGGCGCGTTGCTCTTGCCCCACTTCACGCGAGGTCGTTCGTGGTCAGCCACTCGTCGAGGTCGGGTCCTGCCTCGGAGACGGTCTCGCCCCGGACGGCGAGCCCGTCGCGGACCTCGGTGTCGGGGAGGGTTCGCCGATAGTCCTCGTCGATGCCGCTCATGCCGCTGACGGCGTAGGTGACGAACGGCAGGACCGTCTTCCCGGCGAGGTCGACGCCATCGATGAAGGTCGACATGATCATCGGTGCGCGACTTCCCCAGACGGGGCTGCCGAGGAGCACGATGTCGTATGCGCTCACGTCCGGCAGCGGGTTCGCGATCGCGGGCCGGGCGTCGTCCTCCTGTTCTCGGGAATTTCGATCGACGGTCGGATCGTAGGCCTCCGGATACGGGTCGGAGGGTTCGATCTCGTAGGTGTCGCAGGCGATGCGGTCGGTGATCATCCCGGCGAGTACTGCGGTGTTGCCGATCTCCAGGTACCGGCGGTCACCGTAGTAGTAGTTCTCGCCGGCGCGGGAGAAGAAGACGAGCAGCACCCCCGCGCCGGATCCGGTCGTCGTTTCGGGACTCGGCGTCGTCTCTGTGCCGCCCCCGATGGAAGGGCGATCCTGCGGGCGCTGCCCGGGGGAGCAGGCGGCGAGGCCTGCGGCGAGAGCGCCGATACCTGCGGTCAACAGCGTTCTGCGGGGTATCGAGTCGGTCATGAGCTCTCCTTGCTGCGGGTGATCTCGAACGGCACGACGAGTGCGAGTGCGGCGGCCAGCGCAATGCCGAGCATGGCGCCGCCCGCATAGGCGTCGGTGGCGCGTGCGCCGAGGGTGGCGGCTCCGATCGCCACGCCGAGGGTGGGGCCGAGTTGGTGGGCGGTGTTGACCATGTCCGCCGCCGCCCTACGTCGCCCGGCCCCGCACCGGCGATCCAGGCCGCGGTGAGCGGTCCGAAGGCGATTCCCTGGCCGAGACCGATGAGTAGGGGTGGCCCGACCGCCCCTTCCAGGAATGTGGTCTCAATGGGCGCCCTCGTCTACGGCATCATCAACGGCGGCGACCACGGCTGGACCGACGCGCTCCCCCTCGTCCCGCTGGTCTGGCACCATCGCACCGCACTGTGCGCCCGGGTGGGAGTCAGCGTTGGTCGGGGTACTGGCAGTGCCTCCCTGCGGACGGAGCCGTGCTGATCCGGAGCGGACCTCTCGCGGCATACAGGGTGGAGCCCCGAAGGTGGAATTCCCTGTGGATTCCCGCTTTTGATGTAGCCCCGCACGCGGTAGCGCTGCGTCGCGGGCCCAGCGTCGTCTTCGCGTCGTAGGGGGAATCCGGCACGAAGGACTCGGCCTTGGCGCGGGCGATCTCCTCGGCCTCGGCCAGCCGTGAGGCGCGGACGAGGGCCTGTGACATGCCTCCGCAGACTCAGCCGGAGTTGCGGAAGGAGTCCTCCATCCTTACCGAGATCGCCTGTTCCGGGTCGGCATCTCGCAGGTGATGTCGGCCGACTTTCCACCCGGCTCAAGCGCGCCCCGCTTGACCGAGGCGGCCGCGAGTTCCATGATCTGCACACTCGCGCGCACGGACTCCGTCAGCGCGACCATGTCGACGCGCGGATCGCGGACGATGGCCTCCCTGACCTCGGGACCGGTGTCTGTGAGCAGATTGACGATGCCGGCGGGCAGGCCGGCCTTGGCGGCGGCTTCGGCGAAGGCGTAGGAGCTGAGCGGGGCGGTCCCGGTGCCTTGCAGCGCGCCGGATACGTGGTGCGCAACGGCCCAGGCGTGCTGGTCGCCCGCCGGCCCACCCGGTTCTCGTCGGGCGGGCCGCGCGGGTTCACGCTTCGGAGATGTCGACCCAGAAGTTCTGGCGGGTGACGTCCTCGGGCTCGGACCCGCCGCGCACGCCGGTGTCGAGCCGGTCGATGGCGGTGAGCTGGTCGGCGGAGAGCTCGAAGTCGAAGACGTCGAAGTTCTCCGCGATGCGCGAGGGCGTCACGGATTTGGGGATCACCTGCCGGCCCTGCTGAAGATGCCAGCGCAGCATCACCTGGGCCGGGGTCCTGCCGTGCGCTTGGGCGATCTCGCCGATGACCGGGTCCTCCAGTGTGGAGCCCTGGCTGCCGTCGCGGTAGAAGGTGATGCCGCCGATGGGCGACCAGGCCTGGTTGAGGATGCCGTGTTCGGTGTCGAAGGCGAGCAGGTCGGACTGGCGGAAGTAGGGGTGCACCTCGATCTGGTTCACCGCGGGCACGACCTCGGTCTCGGCCATGAGCCGCCGGAGGTGGTCGGGCATGAAGTTGCTGACTCCGATCGACCGCACCCTGCCGTCGGCGAGCAGCTTCTCCAGCGCCTGGTAGGCCGTGACGGTGCGGTCGAACTCGCTGGGCAGGGCCTGGTGGAGGATCAGCATGTCGATCTGCTCGATCCCGAGCTTGCCCGCGCCCTTGTCGAAGGCGTGCAGCGTGTCGTCGTAGCCGAAGTCGCTGATCCAGATCTTGGTCTCGACGAAGAGCTCCGAGCGGTCGAGCCCGGAATTGCGGATCGCCCGGCCGACTTCGCGCTCGTTGCCGTAGACGGCCGCGGTGTCGATGTGGCGGTAGCCGGTCGCCAGGGCCGACTCGACGGCGGCGACGGTCTGCTCGGGCGGTGTCTGGAAGACGCCGAAGCCGATGGCCGGGATCTCGACGCCGTTGTTCAGGGTCATGTTCGGAACGGTCATGGCGCCTACGCTAGGTCACCACCGGATGGTGCGGGAGGTACTGGCGTTCCCTGTGTCACCAACCCCTGACAGGCCGCCATCCTGCGGCAACGGGCCGCCCGCGCTCTCGCCTCACGGCTCCCGGCCGTTCCCGCCGGGGCTGGTCCGGGTCGCGGCTCGCAACCGAAGCCGTGTTCTCGTCGGGGCCCTGTCGCGGTCCGGCTGGCCGGCCGCATCGGAGACGACGCCGGGGATCCCGTGTCTTCCGAGCAGGGAGTGTGCCCGGCGACCGGGGTACCGGCGTTCCCTCCCTCATGCCTGAGCGGCCGCCTAGCCTGGGAGCATGGAGCAGGTCGATCATCGCGCCGCGGTCCGCGAGTTCCTCAGTTCGCGGCGGGCTCGCATTACGCCCGCACAGGCCGGGCTGCCGGCCTACGGCGGCAAGCGCCGGGTCAAAGGGCTGCGCCGCGAGGAGGTCGCCATGCTGGCCGGTGTCTCCATCGACTACTACGTCCGCATGGAGCGCGGAAACCTCTCCGGCGCCTCCGAAGAGGTGCTGGACTCTTTGGTGAGCGCGCTACAACTGGACGAGGCCGAGCGCGACCACCTCTTCGCCCTCGCCCGGGCAGCGGGTCCGCAACGTCGGCGCCCGCGGAAGTCGCCGCCGACGAGCGTGCGGCCGGCCGTCCAGCAGGTGCTCGATGCCATCACTGACGCACCCGCCTGGGTCCGCAACGGCCGCCACGACATCGTGGCCATGAACCGCCTGGCCCGCGCCCTCTACTCACCGGTCCTGGCCGACCCGCGCCGACCTGCGAACACGACGCGGTTCGTCTACCTCGACCCGGCTGCCCGCGAGTTCTTCGTCGACTGGGAGCGCATCGCCAACGACGCCGCAGCGATGCTGCGCCTGGAGGCGGGCCGCAATCCGCACGACCGGGCGCTGATCGACCTCGTCGGGGAACTGTCGACGCAGAGCGAGATCTTCCGGCAACGGTGGGCCTCCCACGACGTGCAGTTCCACCGCAGCGGCCAGAAGCGGTTGCGCCACCCGGTCGTAGGCCAGTTGGATTTGAACTTCGAGTCGATGCAATTGCCCTCGGAACCGGGCCTGGTCCTCAACGTCTACACCGCGCCCGTGGACAGCCCCACTGCCGACGGCCTCAAGATGCTCGCTAGCTGGGCCGCCACTCAGGGCCTGACGGATGAGGCGCAGGCTACCGACCAAGGGTGACGGCGATACACCGCCGGCTCGTGCTTCGCCCCGTCACCCCGCTGGGCGGGCGCTCCGCCCAGCGAGTGACAGGGCGCGACCGTGCCGCACCGCGCGCAGCTGTCACGGCGCGGACTCCTCGACGATAGGTGGGCATCGGATCACGGCACGGTCAAGACGATCCTGCCGCAATCGCGGTGGCCCCGTAGGCGTTCCGCGGGCTCGGCAGCATGGTCGAACGGCACTGCACCGTCCATGATCGGCCGGATGCGGCCGTCAACCGCGGCGGGGATGACCTCGTGGGATTGGCCGGCAGTCGGCCGCACCCGTTCCCTTCATTGCCGGCGGCCGGCTGCGGGCGCCGGTCGTTGCGGACGTACCAGCCTCGGCCGGCTACCGGGTAGCAGCCGGTGAGCTCCGCCTCGCGGCCAGGCGGAGATACTCGGTTCAGGGCCGCACCAGGACCTTGAGGGCCTCGCGCTGGTCCATCGCGCGGTACCCGTCAGGCGTCTGCTCCAGGCCGACGGTGCGGTCGAAGACCCGGCCGGGTTCGACCCGGCCCTCCAGAACGTCGGGCAGCAATTCCTCGATGTAGGCGCGGACCGGGGCCGGGCCGCCGGTCAAGGTGAGGTTGCCGCCGAAAAGCGACGTGAAGCCGATCGGCCCCTGGTCGTACTGGGGCACACCCACGCGGCTGATCACACCGCCGGGACGCACCACGCCCAGGGCGGCCTCGTAGGCGTCGAGGTGGCCGACCGCCTCCAGCACCGTGTGGGCGCCGTCGCCCGAGGTCAGCTCCCGCACCCGCTCGATACCCTCCTGCCCGCGCTCGGCGACGACGTCGGTGGCGCCGAAGTCGCGGCCGAGGTCGGTGCGGTCCTTGTGGCGGCCCATCAGGACGATCCGCTCGGCGCCCAGCCGCTTGGCCGACAGCACGGCCAGCAGACCGACCGCGCCGTCGCCGACCACGGTGACGGTGGTGCGCTGGTTCACTCCGGCGGTGACGGCGGCGTGGTGACCGGTGCCGAAGACATCGGCCAGGGTCAGAAGCGACGGCAGCAGGGCGGAGTCCTCGGCCACCGGCAGCTTCACCAGGCTGCCCTGGGCCTGGGGGACACGGAGCGCCTCGGCCTGGGCGGCGCTGAAGAACCCGCCGTGGGGGCAGGAGGTGTGCAGGCCTTCACAGCAGAAGGCGCAGGTGTTGTCGGCGAAGGCGAACGGCGCCACGACCAGGTCGCCGGCCCGGAAACCGGAGACGTCGGAGCCGGTCTCCTCTACTACGCCCAGGAACTCGTGTCCCATGGGCGTGCCCTCGACCGAAGCGGGCATCGACCGGTACGGGTGCAGGTCACTGCCGCATACACAGGAGCGCACGATCCGCACCAGGGCGTCGGTGGGCTCCTGGAGAACCGGGTCGGGCACGTCCTCCACCCGTACGTCCCCGGCTCCGTACATCACGGTTGCACGCATGTGTTGCTTCCTTCGATCGCATGTGAATGTTCGTCCGGTGTCCTCCGAGCGGCACGGCGCCCCACGTCGGCCACTGACCAGCAAACCTGAGCAGTCCCGCGTGCGGGAGTCTCCGATCTTCCAGGTACTGCCGGAACCTCCCTCGTCGCTGCCCGAGGCTCAAACGGCCGGGAAGGGGAGGCTTCCCGGCGCTTAGCTGAAGTCGAGCACGAGGCATCCGCGGACGCCTCCGGCCACCCCTGCGTCTCACCGGTCGATCATGCGCATCTGCTGCTCGTTGTGGTGCTCGCCGGCGGCGGGCGGAAGGCTGTCGAGCTTGGCGAGCTGCTCGGCGCTGAGGTTGACCTGGTCGGCGGCGATGTTCTCCTCGACACGGGAGACGCGCCGGGTCCCCGGAATGGGGGCGATGTCGTCGCCCTTGGCCAGCAGCCAGGCAATCGCTACCTGCGCCGGTGTGGCGCCGACTTCGGCCGCGATCGCCTCGACCTCGTCGGCCAAGCGAAGATTCCGCTGGAAGTTCTCGCCGGTGAACCGCGGGTTGGTGGCGCGGAAGTCGTCGCCGCCGAAATCCGCGGTGGAACGGATCTTGCCGGTCAAAAATCCGTGCCCCAGCGGCGAGTAGGCCACAAAGCCGATGCCCAGCTCGCGCAGCAGCGGCAGCACCTCCGGCTCCTGGTCGCGCGTCCACAGGGAATACTCCGACTGCAGCGCCGTGACGGGATGGACCGCGTGGGCGCGGCGGATGGTGTCGACCCCGGCCTCGGACAGCCCGATGTGGCCGATCTTGCCCTCGGAGACGAGGTCGGACAGGGCGCCGACGGTCTCCTCGATGGGTGTGTTCGGGTCGACGCGGTGCTGGTAGTACAGGTCGATGTGGTCGGTGCCCAGGCGCCGCAGGGATCCTTCGACCGCGGTGCGGATGTTGGCGGGGCTGCTGTCCAGCGTCCATTCCCCGCCGCCGGTGTGGGAGACCAGGCCGAATTTGGTGGCCAGCACCACCTGGTCGCGGCGGCCCTTGAGGGCTCGCCCGAGAAGTTCCTCGTTGGTGTAGGGCCCGTAGATCTCGGCGGTGTCGATCAGGGTGACGCCCAGGTCCAGTGCCCGGTGGATGGTGCGGATTGACTCCGCGTCGTCGGTGCCCGCACCGGTGTAGGCGTGGGACATCCCCATCGCGCCCAGGCCGATGCGCGAGACCTCCAGACCGCCCAGTTTGATGTGCTTCACAATCGCCGTCCCTTCATTGAATGCGGAGTGGATGCCGCCCGAAGCGGGTGCCGGACAGTGGGGGCGCCGACTCGTGCGGACCGCTCACTGCTCGGCAACCTGGCCGTGAAAGCGTGCGCGGCCCGGCCGCGGTCCCCGTGGGTGCGGCCCAAACATCTGCGGGCTCGCTGGTCCGCGGGTGTGGTCGAACGCCCGTCCGGACTCGAACCTGTTGCCCAGCACATCGGGCAGCAGCTTTCGCTGGCTGCGTTCCGCCGAGGCGCCCGTTGGAAGAGGAACACAGAGCCGCCGTCGGCTACCCCTGTCGCATGCGGCTACCCACCACGTAACCAGGCGTTTGCGCGCGTGCGGGAGGGTCTGTTGAGCCGGGTAACGGCAGACACCCCCACAGCGGGTTTCGGAGGGAAGGAGGCGGTATCGAGGCTCGAAGGGCCGGAGCGATGGACGGTCACCGTGCCGTCGGGGCGGGCTCCGCGGCGTGCTGGCGGGGCTGTTCACTGCCTGGGCGATTGTGCCGCGGCAGGAAGGCCGCCATCGTCAGCGGCGGCCGCCGCGGCGGCGCCGATCGCCATCATGGTGCGGAAGCCGTCCTGGGTGGGCACCATCGTCTCTCCGAGCGGCACCGTCATCTGGGTGAGGACGGCGGCGGCCACAACGCTGGCGGTGGAGGTGCCGATGGAGCGCTGGGGTTTGTGTCGGAGGGGGACTTGAACCAATTTCCTATACCCCCTCGACCCGCCGCCCGGACTTCTCCAATGCGCGGGTCCGGCTGTCCACCACGCTGACCCTGCCGGGGCGGTGATCTGTGATGGATTCTTCCCGCTGGTCCCGCTGGACAACCATCGCCGCGGTACTTCTTCTGGCCACGATCGCGGCCGTCGTCTCCTACTCCCACATGTACGATCTGGCACTGCGCCACGGCGAACCCGCCTGGCGCACCGCCCTGTTCCCACTGTCGGTGGACGGAACGGTGGTTGCGGCGTCGATGACGTTGTTGTCCGACGCCCGCCAGGGACGCCGAGGCGGGCTGCTGCCGTGGAGCCTGCTGATCGCGGGCAGCCTCGCCTCGCTCGCGGCCAACATCGCCGTGGCCGATCCCACCGTGTGGTCGCGCATCATCCACGCCTGGCCGAGTTTCGCGCTGATCGGGAGCTACGAGCTGTTGATGCGCCAGTTCCGGGCGAGCGCCGCTTGCGTACGCAATGCACACGGTGTGTCACGAACACGGAAGGGAGCTTGGTATGTAGGCACGAGTTCTTGGATGTGGTGCTATGCGAAAGATGAAGGATGGTTGGCCCTTCGGCGTCGCCCTGCGGGGGGAGGCGTCAAACCGCCCACTGCTGCGTTAGCTGACGACTGTCGTGGTGAGCGATGTGGGAAACGGCGCCCGGTTGAGGCGTCAGGTGGGGACCAGGAAGACGCGCGCAAACCCTTGGAGGAGGATCCGGGGGTCGCTGTTGACGTGTCGTTACTGCGTTCGAGGTGGCATCGAAACCGGGGCCGCGGGTGTGCCCTGGGAGGAGTCTGGCGGGGGCCCGCTGACTGGCCAGATGGTGTCCGGCATGGAGGCGGCGTGAGCCTGGTCTGCGGCTTTCGCATGGAACGTGAGAAGGCGCGTCCCGACAGAGCCGCCCAGTGGGGTGGCTCGCGGGAGCCGGTCAAGCGGGCAGCACCCGCAAGACCCTGAGTACCGGTGCGGGACGCGCTGGCGGACCGGCCCGTAGTAGCCGTGACGCTCCTGCTAGGCGGGTGGGGGCCGAGCCAAGGGGCCGGGCTGTTGGTGGTGTGTTCACGCCTGTCAACCAGGATGCCTGGGAGGAACGAGCCGTGGACGGACTGACGTCGGCGGGAAAACCGTTCGAGATCTCCAAGTGGGAAGTGGTGGAGGCCTATCGACGCGTGAAGGCCAATCAGGGCGCGCCCGGGGTGGACGGGGCCACGATCGAGGACTTCGAGGCCGATCTGAAGAACAACCTCTACAAGATCTGGAATCGGATGTCCTCGGGCTCCTATTTCCCCGCGGCGGTCAGGCGGTGGCCATTCCCAAGCCCACGGGGCCGGGACACGGGTGCTGGGTGTGCCCACCATCGCCGACCGGGTGGCCCAAACGGTGGTGGCCATGCACCTGGAACAGCGGGTGGAGCCGATCTTCCACCCGGACTCCTATGGCTACCGGCCCGGCCGCTCGGCGCTGGAGGCGGTCGCGGCCTGCCGCAAGCGCTGCTGGAGCTACGACTGGGTGCTCGATATCGACATCCAGGCGTTCTTCGACAGCGTGGACCACGAGCTGATGCTGCGCGCAGTGGCGGCCCACACCGATGCGCGGTGGGTGCTGCTGTATGTGCGGCGCTGGCTCATGGCCCCCATGCGCCGGACCGACGGGACCATGGCGGAGCGCGACCGGGGAACCCCCCAGGGCTCTCCGGTCTCGCCCGTGCTGGCCAACCTGTTCATGCACTATGCCTTCGACCGGTGGATGCGGGAGAACTTCCCCGCGGTGCCCTTTGAGCGCTACGCCGACGATGCGGTGCTGCACTGCGCGAACCAGCACCAGGCGCACCGGGTGCGCCAGGCGCTGGCGAGGCGGATGCAACAGGTCGGCCTCACGCTGCACCCGGACAAGACCCGGATCGTCTACTGCAAGGACGCACGCCGCCAGGGCGACCATGCCCACACGGCGTTCACGTTCCTGGGGTTCACGTTCCGGGCGCGGGAAGCACGCGACAAGCACGGGCGCGGCTTCACCGGGTTCCTGCCCGCGATCAGCAAAGACGCCCTGACCAAGCTGAGCCGGCAGGTGCGCTCCTGGCGCATCCACCGGCGCAGCGGCCATGAACTGGTCGAACTGGCCCGCAGGATCAACCCGATCGTGCGGGGCTGGATGCAGTACTACGGCGCGTTCTACCGCACCGCGCTGCATCGGCTTCTCCTGCGCATCAACGCCTACCTGGTGCGCTGGATCCGCAAGAAGTATCGACGGTACCGGTCGTCCCGGAAAGCCACGGCGTGCTGGCGACGCATCATCGCCCAGCACCCCCGGCTGTTCGCCCACTGGGCCTGGGTCACCGGTTTCCGCTGATCACAACGGCAAGAGCCCGGTGACGGGAGACCGTCACGCCGGGATCTGTGGGGGCCCGGGGGTGAGAATCCCCCGGGCTACCCGACCCGTGCGTACGCAACCAGCGGAGTTGGCACGCGACACCGCTCGCTGACGGAGACCGCGTTGAGGTGTGGCTAGTCGCAGGGCCATCACCGTTGTCTCCGACTAAGGGGGCGCCAGGGGAGGAATGCTCACACCGCCGACGAGATCCTGGAAAGCGTGGCCGCCTACTGCAACCGAATCCCCAAACGAACTAATCAATCAGGACACTAGCGTGGCACAATCCGAACACCCTCGTACTCGTTTAGGGCCCGGAGTTCATCATCCAGCCGGTCGGCGTCTGCCAGGCGAGAATGCACAGGCCAGGCACCGTGGCAGTGGCGCTTGACGACCATCGCCGAGCGCGCGGACGCCTGCGCCTCAATTGCTAACCCGTGACAGAGGTGCAGGTTACGCGGCTGGGATGTTCTGGTTCACGCGGAACAGGTTCGTCGGGTCGTAGCTGGCCTTCGTCCCGGCGAGGCGGTCGTAGTTGGCACCGTAGGTGGCCCGGATGCGGTCGCCGCCCTCGTCCATCATGAAGTTCACGTAGGCGCCGCCCATACTGTAGGAGCGCAGGGCCTCCCAGTACGAGCGTGCCCAACTGGTGACGGTCGCTGCCTTCCCGGGGTCGGGGTCGATGCCGGCGATGACCATGGACCATGTGGCGTCGCGGTAGTGGAACGCCGTGTCGCCGGCGCCGACGCGGTGGACGGCGCCGTCGACCGGGTAGAGGTGCATCAATGAGAGCTCGGACGGTGACGCGGCGGCGTGCTCGAGGTGTGCGTCGATCGCGTCGTCGGGGAGTTCTCGGACGAAGTCGCCCTTCCAGTACCACTGCATGCCGGACGGCAGGAGTGGGTCGAACATGCTCTGCAACGTCGGGTAGGGCATGGTCGTCACTCCGTCGAGAATGGGCGGGGGCAGCTCGTTGCGGATGGGCGCCATGGCCGCCTCCGCCTCGCCGGCCGGCCCGTCGTAGCAGGAGATCAGCGCACAGATCCGCCGGCCCCACAGCTCGGCGGGGAACGGTGCGGTCGACGGGACGGTCTTGAGTCCCAGGAAGGGGGAGAGCGCCTCGGGAGCCTGTGGCAGGAACTCGCGGTACCAGGACATCACCTCACGGGCGTCGGCCAGGTCCCAGAAGATAGGTCCCGCGTAGACGTCGCGGACCGGGTGTGCCCGGTAGGAGAAGCTGGTGACGACCCCGAAGTTGCCGCCGCCCCCGCGCAGTGCCCAGAACAGGTCCGGGTGCTGGGTTTCGCTGGCGGTGACGAAACTGCCGTCGGCCAGCACGATGTCGACTTCGATGAGGTTGTCGATCGTCAGCCCGTGTCTGCGCGAGAGGTAGCCGTGGCCTCCGCCCAAGGTGAGTCCGGCGATCCCGGTCGTGGAGAAGATCCCGGCCGGGTAGGCCAGCCCGAAGGGATGCGCGGCGTGGTCGACGTCGCCTTGCGTGCACCCGGCCTCCGCGCGGATGGTGCGGCGGCCGGGGTCGACCCGCACTCCCTTCATCGGCGAGAGGTCGATCACGAGGCCGTCGTCGCAGCTGCCGAGGCCTGCGCCGTTGTGTCCACCGCCCCGGACGGCGACGAGCAGGTCGTGGTCGCGGGCGTAGTCGACCGCGGCGATCACGTCGGCGACGTTGGTGCAGCGCGCGATCATCGCGGGCCGTTTGTCGATCATGCCGTTGTAGAGGCGGCGGGCGTCGTCGTAGTCGGGGTCGGTGCGGTCGATGAGCTGGCCGCGCAGGAGCTCGCCGAGCCCCGCGACCGTGGTCTGTGCCGTCATTTCGTCCTCCGTCGGGTCAGGCAGGAGCCACGCGGGCCGTGGTCTGCAGGTAGGTGTTCTCGACTACGGCGGTGCCATCGGTCGCGCGGTTGTAGCGGTGGAAGATCTCGGTCAGGTCCCGGATCAGGCCGTCCCGCCCGTCGGGCCCGACCCGTTCGAGAGCGCTGAGCGTGGGGCCGAACCAGGTGGAGAACACCTCGACCGCGTGCTCGACCGAGCGGTAGTACTGCAGTGCCGGCTGCGGTTCGCTCGTCAGCGCGGACACGCCGTGGTCGAGCAGTTGCCGCATCCCGTCCTCGGTGCCCCATCGCAGCGGCGACTCGATGCCGGGCGGTGGCGGGGCGTGGCGCGCGTGGGTGGCGAACAGGTCACCGCTCCAGCCGGTGGGCATCGGGCTGGCCAGCCCGATCCGGCCACCCGGCCGGCAGACTCGAAGCAGCTCGTTCGCGGCACGCTCCTGGTCGGGTGCGAACTGCACGCCGTAGACCGACAGCACCACGTCGAAGTTGTCGTCGTCGAAGGGCAGGTCCTGGGCGTCGGCGACTCGCAGGTCCAGCTCGTACCCCTCGGCGGCCGCGCGCGTCCTCGCACGCTCGAGTAGGTCGGGGACGTAGTCGATGCCGGTGACCTCGGCGTAGTGGCGAGCGGCGACCAGCGCCGCGGTGCCGCTGCCGCAAGCCACGTCCAGGACCCGCTCGCCCGCATGGAGGCCGACCGCCGGGCACAGCCGCTCGGCCATCACGACGTTGTGCCGGGCGATCTCGTGGAAGTCGCCGCGACTCCACGTCTTCCGTTGGGTGTCGGTCACCGTCCGGTGATCGGTGGCTTTGGTGGTCATAGCGATACTCCCGCTTCGTGGTTTTTCGCCCCAGCGGTCCGTTGGCCGGCGCTGGGGCTGTCGTCGCTGAGCCCATCGGCGATGCGTTCGGCGAGCATCAGCGTGGGCAGATTGGTGTTGGCGCGAGGGATGGCCGGCATGATCGAGGCGTCGGCGAGCACCAGGCCCTCGAGGCCGTGCAGGCGGCCCGCCGCATCAACCACGGCGCCCTCGCCGGGATCGGGCCCCATCCGGCAGGTCCCGACCGGGTGGTGGTAGGTCCGCGCCTGCCGTAGCAGGTCGGCCCGAAGCCCGGCATCGTCACCGCCCTCGGCGCCGGGCTGGAGCTCCGAACCCACCCGCGAGCTCAGCGGATCGGTCTGGAGGATCTCGCGGGTCTGATGCACGCCGGCGATGAGGCGCTGCAGGTCGTGGGGATGGGTGAGGTAGCCCGGGTCGATGGCAACCGGTGTGGCCGGGTCGGCCGAGGTCAGCCACACCCGCCCCCGCGAGGCCGGGTCGAGCAGGCCCACGGCCACGGGCGCGAGCTGCATGCCGTCGCCGACGTGGCGGGCGTCAAAGGGGCCGGCGGCGAACAGGTGAAGGTCGGGTGGACCCGTGGCGCCGTCGCTGCGTGACGTGACCATGGCCTGGTAGTGGGGGCGCGTCGCCGGCTCGGCGTGAATCGGGACGTCGACCGTGACCAGCACGTGGTCGACGAGGTTGTGTCCCACACCCGGCAGATCCACGACCGGGTCGATCCCGAGCACGCGAAGCTCACCCGCGGCGCCGATTCCCGAGCGCAGCAGCACGCCAGGACTGGCATAGGCCCCGGCGGCCAGCACGACCAGGTCCGCTCCGATGACCTCGCCGTCGGCCAGACGCACGCCTTGGGCGCGTCCGCCCGCGATCTCGAGCCGGTCCGGCTCGTGGCCGCGCACGGTGAGATTGGGTCGTGTCCGGGCAGGCTCCAGGTGGGTCAGGGCCGCGCTCATCCGCAACCGGTCGTGCGTGTTGACCGGCAGGGGCCCCGCCCCCACCGACCCCGGCTCGTTGTGGTCGGACACCACGGCATGCCCGACTCGGTGCGCCGCTGCCAGGAACGCGCGTGTGAGCTCACTCTGCTCGTCGGGTGCGTAACGGCGCACCGGCACCGGCCCTTCCGCGCCGTGCCACGGGCGATCGCCGAAGTCGAGGTCGGTCTCCAGCCTGCGGAACCCTTCCAGTGCCTCGGCCCAGCCCCAACCGGGGTTGCCTGCGGCCTCCCAGACGTCGTAGTCCTCGGCGACGCCCCGCAGCGCGAACGTGCCGTTGACCGCGGAGGAGCCCCCGACCAGCCAGCCGCGCGGCAGCGGTGTCGTCGGTACGCCGCCGTCGGTCCGAGGGGTGCTCGACCAGCCCCAGTCGTGGCTGAGGCTGCGGTCGGAGGGCAGCCGGCTGCCGTCGGCGATGTCGATCGGCAGCTGCCGGCGGGTGGGGTAGTCGGGACCGGCCTCGAGCAGCAGCACCTCCCGCGAGGGATCCTGGCTGAGGCGTGCCGCGAGCACGCACCCCGCCGAGCCCGCGCCGATCACGACGACGTCGTACCGCCTCGCAGCATGCTCGGTGTCCATCCGCTGTCCTTCGAGCCTGGTCAGACGAGCTGACGCTCGGGTAGGTCCACCGCCCGCCTATCGCTGATCGCGACGTAGGTCTGCGTGCTGGTGACCTCGAACAACCCCGACGCTACGAGGGCAGGCTGGGTGGCCTCGTCGCGCATCTTGGCCATCTTCTGCCGAGCGTCGATGGTCAAGATGGACCATGCGCACGGTCGGTGGTGCGCGTCAGGCGAGGTCGTGCTCGATGGCGAACGTGGCGGCCGCGGTCCGTGACGAGACGCCGAGCTTGGTGAAGATGTTGCTCAGGTGTCGTGCGACCGTGTGTTTGCTGACGACCAACTCCGCGGCAATCTCCCGGTTGGTGCGCCCCGAGGCGACCAGGGACAGCACCTCGCACTCCCGCTCCGTGAGGCCCCTGAGTGCGTCCCGGTCGCCCAGCATCGCCGCTATCCGCGTCGCGTCCGCGGTCGCGCCCAGGCGCTCCAGCTGCCGGTGCGCGGCCCGCAGCTCCTGCTCGGCTCCCTCGCGATCGCCCAGCGCCCGCGTCGCGAGACCGATGAGCGAGCGGGTCTCGGCGACCTCGCAGGCCAGCTCGAGGGCCCGCCAGGACGCGGCCGCCGGTCGTAGCTGCGCGAGCGCAGCCTCCGCGTCGCCTTCCGCAAGCCGCAGCCGTCCGTGCGCGGTCGCCGCGGCGGCGGCCAGCGCGTCGCTGGGGACCTCGTCGGCGACCGCGGCCATCTGCTCGCACATGGTGCGGGCGGTGTACAGTTCTTCGGTGACCAGGGCGACCTCGAGGCGGGCGGCCAGCAGCGTCATCTGCTGGAACGGCGGGCGACCGGGGACGGCCAGCGCGGCCCGCAGTGACGACGCAGCCTCGTCGACACGCCCCTGCTCGAGCCGGATCCGCGCCAGGCCGGGCTGGGGGTCGTGGCCGAGCTCGCGGGCTTCGGCGAAGGCCGCTTCCGCCGCGTCCAGCTTGCCCTTGCGGCGCAGGACCTCCCCGGTCACGTAGTAGGCCTCGCCCGCGAGCCGCGGCTCGAACTCCATCATCTCCGCGCACGCGCGATGCGCCTGGTCCTCGGCCGCGTCGAGCTCGCCGCGCAGGCTCATCACCTCGACCTGCCGGACCCGGCACAGTCCGTGGTACGGGGTGGCCTCGGGCAGCGACGATGCCCAGCGCCACGCCGCCTGTGCCCACTGGCCCGCACGCTGAAGGTCGGCGACGCTCATACACATCCCGATGACGAAGCAGTACACCCAGCCCGTGAAGTGCGGGTCGAGCTCACCGGCGCCGACCGAGGTCATGACCTCGTCCAGCAGCAGGACGCCGCCGTCGACGTCGTTGCGGGCCAGGCAGCACAGGCCCTGCCAGGACATCCCGAGGGCGGTCAGGTTCGGATCGGCGAACCGCTGACCGAGTTCGACCGCCCACCTGGCGTGCTGGGCGGCCTGTTCTACCTGTCCCTGGCCCAGTGCCTGCTCGGTCTGGCTGCACGCCAGGTAACCATGCTCGACGCCGACCGGTTCGTCGGCGAGCTGCCGGTGGGCGCGCTGGAGCCACCCCGACGAGGTGGTCGAATCGCCCCGAAGGCCGTAGCGAATCGACAGCAGCCAGGCGGCGTACGCCGCGCGACGGGGCTCCTGTGCAGCGACGAATCCGGCGAACGCCCGTTGGCGCAGGTCGATCTCTTCCTCGACCCGGCACCGCCACCACGCACAGTCGGCGAACAGCTCGAGATCTGCCGGGCCGAGTGCCGACACGTCCGCGAGAGTGAGCAGCTCGTACGCCTCCCGCCATCGCGACGACTCGGCGAGTCGACGCACCTCTTCCAATCGGCGTTCCGACCCCTGCCCCATGGCCACCTCCTGCCGTCCTCGTACAGGAACTCAACCCAAAGACTACGGTCGGCGCTGTGCCCCTCTGTGGAACGTTCATGTCCAGCAGATCGCCCACAGCGTCGTCAACGCCATTGGCCACCCCGCAGATCATCTAGCGGGGGTGAGGACTCGATTGCACCGGCCTACGACCAATTCCGACACTGACCGCATGTTGCCGGCCACAATCGCCCGCCTCGAGGCTCCCCGCGCCGACGTACTCGCCCTCAGATTCAGTGCGATGCCTGGGCGTGGGCGCTGGCTCATCGCCGCGAGGACGGGTCCCTTCCTACAGGTGAGGAGTTGGCAGCTCAGTTCGGCCGCAAACCCAGGTGGGGCCGACTTGTCAAACAGAGGGGCGAACAGGGGCTCCTGACAACCACCGATGCGATGGCGGGCGAGTCCGACGGAGGTCTGGTGGTGACCTCTACCGTGTCAAGGTAGTCACGCCGTCTTCGTGACCAGCCTGCCTCGGTGTCCGGGCAGGTCAGGTGGGTCTCTTGGGAGTCGTTCGCGGCCGTTGGGGGAGGGTGGGCGCGGTTCCCGTCTCCCATTCGTCTCCCACCGCGTCGGGCCTGAGGCGCTGTCTCCCACTTGGATTCCGGCGTTCGGGCCCTTATCACGCACGGTAGCTTGGCCGCGGGCGGCTTCCTCACCGTTCCTTCCACCAGGGAAAAGAGTGAGTGACCCGCCATGCACACCTCCTCGGTATCGCGCTGGACCACCGTCGCCACCGTCTGCCTGCTGGCCGCGATCGCCGCGGTCGTCTCCTACGCCCACATGTTCGAACTGGCCCTGCGCCACGGCGAACCCGCCTGGCGCGCCGGCCTGTTCCCGCTCTCGGTCGACGGCATGATCGTCACCGCGTCCATGGCGTTGCTCAGCGACGCCCGCCAGGGGAGACGCGGGGGAGTGCTGCCGTGGACCCTGCTGATCGTCGGAAGCGCCGCATCGCTGGCCGCCAACGTCGCGGTGGCCGACCCGACGGTGTGGTCGCGGGTAATCCACGCCTGGCCGAGCTTCACGCTAATGGGCGCCTACGAGCTGCTCATGCGTCACTTCCGCGTGGCGGCCCGCGGAGAACGCGCCGCGCACGCAGACGATGAGCCACTCGGAATGAGCGACAGCTCCGCCTCAGACCGGGAAGGGGATACCAGCGCTGCAGGTATGCAGGACTGCACAGGCGGAGTGCTCCATGTTGTCGGGGAGGAAAACGGTGCGGCTCCGAGACTTGGCCTTGTTGAGCCTGGGGGAGTATCCGTGCCACCCGTCCAAGTCGAGGCCTGGAACTGGGTGCTGGACAATCGGCGCGACGACGGTTCCCTGCCGACCGGAGGCGAGATCGCTGCGGCCTTCGGCCGGAAGCAGCGCTGGGGCAGGCTGGTCAAGCAGCGCGGACAGCAAGGAGCGTTCCGGCAGAGGGTCGCATGACTCCCGTACGGCTTGTCGTGCAGCGAGGAGGAAGTGCTTGCTTGGACCGAAATGACGCATGCTCACTAACTGGGATTTCGGAGCATCGGATTAGAAGTCCGCGGAATAGCTTCCGCCCACGGCCGAAAAATACCGCTGCCTGCCATTTTGTCCACTGCACCTTGCCGCCAATACCGAACCTTGACGCCGCGTGCCGCTCGCGTCCGTGGCAGCCGAGTACCGACGGAGCACCAAACTCTCGCTTGAAGCTTCCGGGCGAGGGGAAGTTGTGCGACGGCGAAGACCAGTGGACTAACTACCGATTCATGACAATGCCACTGCAGTACAAGCGTCCTCTACTCTGCCTCCAATTCGCCTCGGAGACTACGGACTCCCTGCAATGCATCCGCATATCTGTTTGGAGAACACGTGTAGAGGCTCTGATATATACTGGCGGCTTCGGTGATGGTTTGTAGTGCCTCCCTGGGCCCGGCCGAGGGCGGCAAGTTGGTTGGCCTGGTTGTTGAGGCTCCGGGCGAGTTTGGGGCGGTGGGCGTCGGGACGCTGCTGGGCCAGTTCTCGGTAGGTGGTGGTGGCTTCGGTGATGGCCTCCAGCGCCTCCCCGGCCCGCCCTAGGGCGTTTCTTCTGGATCATCCATCTGTTACCCGGCTGCACGGATTGCGCGCTGCGCCGGAGCGAGACGAGCCCGCTGGGCGACGGGCGGCTTCAGGGCAAGGGCGCTGTCATCGTCCGCCAGGAGCGGACGGGCGCCCGCGGATTCCGTCCAGGAGGTAAGTGGTGCGGCGGTCGTAGTCGTCCCGGGGAGGCCGCTTGCCGTGCTTGAGGGCGAGGGCGTTGTCGACGACGAGTGCGTGGAGGTCGCCCGCCGTGAACTCCGGCCGCAGCGCACCGGAGGGCCGCGCCGCTGCGATGAGTTCGTCGTTGGCCTCGCTTCCGACCCGGCAGATGTCCATGAGCTGCTGCGAGTGCGGATATGTCTGCAGTAGGACGTCGTTGACGGCGGGCTGGCGGTACTGGAGGTCCCGGATCGCGGTGAGGTAGTAGGTGATCCGCTCGCCGATGTCGTCAATGGTCCGAGTGTGGTCGATGACGGCGAGCAGTTCCGTGGCGACGACCTCTTCGATGACGGCCTCGATGAGGCCGATCCGCCCGCCGAATCGGTTGAAGATCGTGGCCTTGCTCACCCCTGCCGCTTTGGCGACCTCCTCCAGCGGGACGGTCAGGCCCCGCCCCTGGAATGCGCCGATCGCGGCGGCGCGGATCTGCTCGGAACTGCGCCTGGCGTCGGCGCGCATCCGGGATTCCGAAGGCACCGCACCGGCCAAGGCCCTCACCCTCTCTCGCTGTCGCCCAGCGTCGTAATTTGACTCCCTCGGTCAGGTTACCTACGGTCGTCGACGGAAGAGAAACTGACCGGAACGGTCAACTTATGATTCCGCCCACCACCAAGACGGACACTGTGGGCACGCAGGAAGAGGCCAAGAACATGATCGTTGTAACCGGCGCTACCGGCGGGCTGGGCGGCGCCACCGTTGAGCACCTCCTCAAGCGCATACCCGCCGACCAGATCGGCGTCAGTGTCCGCGACGCCGCCAAGGCGCAGCACTTCGCCGACCGCGGCGTGCGCGTGCGGCAGGGCTCCTACGCGGAACCGGCCGCGCTGCGCGACTCATTCGCCGGTGCCGAGCAGGTCCTTCTGGTGTCCGGCAACGACCCGGCCGCCGACATGGTCAGCCTGCACCGCTCTGCCATCGAAGCCGCCGTCGAGGCCGGCACCCGGCGGATCCTCTACACGAGCCAGCAGGGCGCCGTCCCCGGCAACCCGTATCGGCCGTCGGACATCCACATCCGCACCGAGGCGATCCTCGGCGACTCCGGTGTCGCCTGGACCGCACTGCGCAACGCCGCCTACGGCCCACTCGACCAGGTTCTCGGCCCGTGGCAGCGGACCGGCGAGATCGCCCAGCCGGAAGACGGCCCTGTCCCGTATACCGACCGTGTCGACATAGCGGAGGCCACTGCGGTCATCCTCGCCGGTACCCGCTCCTTCGACGGCCCCGTCACCCTCACCGCGCCGACCGCCGTCACCTTCGACGATTTCACCAAGATCGCCTCTGACCTCACCGGTCGCACCATCAAGCGCATCGTCCTGGACGACGAACATTGGGTTGCCAACCAGATCACGATCGGCGTCCCGGAGCAGATGGCCCGACTCATGCTCACCTGGTACCAGGCCGCCCGCGCCGGCTACTTTGCCGAAGCCGACCCGCTGCTGGCCGAACTCCTCGGCCGCGAGCCCCGCACCGCCGCTGACCGGCTCGCAGCCCACCTCGCCACCTGAAGATTCTTCTCGATCGCTTGATCGTTGATCTGGACACGCCCTTAACTGATGCGCAGTGGGCGCGGATCGAGCCACTGCTCCCGAGCCGGACACCGAAGCGCGGCGGCCGCTGGAGAGATCACCGGCAGGTGATCGACGCCATCGCGTTCAAGTTTCAGACCGGGACGCAATGAGTCCATTTGCCCGGAAGTACGGCAATTGGAAAGGCGTCTACAACCGACTTCGGATGTGGGCCATTGACGGCACCTGGCGGCGAGTGTCCACCGTACTGATGGCGCGGTCCGACGCCGACCATGACCTCGGCTGGGCGGTCTCCAGTGGACTCCACCATCGTGCGCGCCCACCAGCACGCGGCCGGGGCCCGTAAAAAAGGGACCCCAACTGACGAACCACATGACCACGCCATCGGCCGGTCGCGCGGCGGACGGACCACAAAGATCCACCTCGCCGCCGATGCCGGCTGCCACCCTCTCGCGTTCTTTCTCACTCCCGGACAGGCTGGCGACGCACCCACATTCACCGACGTCATGGCCCTTCTGCATGTCCCCGAAAGCGTGGTCGCCCGCGCACCAGGCCGGATGTTGTTCTGGCGGATAAGGCGTACTCCTCCCGCGCGATCCGCGAGCACCTGCGCGGGTGCGGCATCCGGGCAGTGATCCCCGTCCGCGCCGACCAGCGCGGACACCGGCTACGTCGGGGCAGCCGCGGCGGCAGGCCACCGGCCTTCGACCGCGAGACCTATAAGCAGCGCAACACCGTCGAACGATGTATCAACCGCCTGAAGCAGTGGCGAGGCATCGCCACCCCCTACGAGAAGACCGCCACCATCTACCTGGCCGGACTCCACATCGCCGGCGTCTTCCTCTGGTCCGCCCGATGATCCAAACGAAACCGCCTAGGCGGCTGTGCCGGGGTGGGTGAGGTTGCTCAGATCCGGCAGAGGGAGTTGGCAAATCTTGTGGGCCTCTTCGGCCGGTACGCCCAGCATTCGTAGGAGGTCTTCGGTGACCTGGTCGGTGGCGGTGGCGTCATCGCGGTCGGGCTGGTCGTGCAGGAGTCGGCCGAGGCACAGTGCGGCGCCGGCCACCGTCACCATCGCCAGTTCGGGGTCACTCACCGCGAAGCGGCCTGCCTGGATCGCGGCCTCGATATCGCGCAGCGCGCGCGGCGCCAGGCCGATGTCCGACCGGACCAGGTTCAGGCCGTGGTGCAGGAGCACCCTGCTCAGCTGAGGGTTGCGGCGATGCAGGCGGCCGCTGAGGCGGAACCCCTGCGC
This sequence comes from Lipingzhangella halophila, assembly GCF_014203805.1. Lineage (GTDB taxonomy): Bacteria > Actinomycetota > Actinomycetes > Streptosporangiales > Streptosporangiaceae > Lipingzhangella > Lipingzhangella halophila. Next base: position 1,555,565 of record NZ_JACHJT010000001.1, read on the forward strand.
GAACAGCTGAGCCGGGTCGTCGATGCCGGCGGTGAGCTGGTCCAAGGTTGCCCCATAGGAGTCGAGCGCGTCGGCGATGGCAGCGCCGAACAGTTCGTCCTTGGTGGCGAAGTGGTTGTAGAACGAGCCCATCCCGACGTCGGCCGCCTGGGTGATCTCCAGGATCGGCGCGGTGGTGTTGCCCGCGGCGAGGAACGCTTGGGCGGCCTGGATCAGCGCGGCGCGGGTCCTGGCCTTGCGCCGTTCCAGCCGGTTCTGGGCGTTGCTCTCCGCTCCCATGTGTGCCCCTTCGTGCGAGTCGCGCTCCACTGCCACTGTAGCGCCGCACTCAGTACTGAGCATGTCGTCACTCCCACTTGACTGCCGACATGATCATCACTGAGGATATCGTCAGAAAATGAAGGGGGCAGTCAATGGCCGACCAGCACGACCCGCACACCGGCCTGCACAGCGAGCAGGGCCGACGGTCGGGCGAGCACCCTGGCCGAGCCCGCAACCCTGTGGTGAAGGTGCATGATCTGGCCTGGCTGGAGTTCGAGAAGCCGGATCTGGGCCGGGCCGAGGTGTTCGCCCACGCGTTCGGATTCACCACCGTGTTGCGCACGGCGAGCGAGCTGCACTTGCGCGGTACCAACCCGGGGCCGCCGTGTGTGCTCATCCGAGGCGGCGCGCGGTCCAAGTTCGTGGGACCGGCCTTCCGGGCGGCCGACGGAGCAGATGTGCTGCGGCTGGCCGACGCGACCAGGCGTTCGGTCACCGCCCTGCCCGAGACGCTCGGTGGTGTCACGGTCGATCTGTTCGACCCGAGCGGGGCGCGGGTGCGCGTGGTCTCGGAGACGCACGAATTGCCAGAGCTGCCGTCGCCGACGCCCCATCCCTTGAATTTCGGTCACGAGACCGCCCGCGTCAACGTGACCCAGCGGCCCCGGCGCGAGCCGGTCAAGGTACAGCGACTCGGGCACGTGGTGCTGCAGACAACGAAGTACCTGGAAACGCTGAACTGGTACCTCGACCACCTCGGGCTGATCGTCAGCGACTTCCTGCACTACCCGGGCCAGCGCGAGCGTGGACCGGTGATGAGCTTCGTCCGCTGCGACCGCGGCAGCGAACCGAGCGACCATCACACGCTCGCGATGGTCCTCGGGCCGGCCAACCGCTACGTGCACTCGGCCTACCAGGTACCCGATCTGGACTCGCTCGCTGCCGGCGGCCAGTATCTGCTGGACCGTGGCTACCAGCGGTCGTGGGGGATCGGCCGGCACATCCAGGGCAGCCAGATCTTCGACTACTGGCGCGACCCGGACGGCTTCATGGTCGAGCATTTCAGCGACGGTGACCTGTTCGACAACACGGTCGAACCCGGCTGGGCGCCGATGACCGCCTCGGGCCTGGCGCAGTGGGGACCCCCAGCGACCAAGGACTTCCTCGGGATCAAGCCCGGCAGGGAGTCCGTCCGCGAGCTGCGCGCGCTCCTCAGCGCCCTGCGCGCGGACAACGAATTCGACGTCCAACGCCTTCTCGGCCTGCTGAAAGTAGCCGCCTCATGAGCACGTCCGTACTGCGCACCGCCGACGCGTGGTGGGTCCGCACGTCATCGGGCGCCGCCCGCGTGGACACCTCGGCCACGACCACCGCCGAACTGCTGCGTGAGCGCTCCGCCATCGCTGACGCGGCTGCCGCCACGGACACTGTCCCCATCGCGAGCCTCGCCCTGGTCTCTCCGGTCACCGCGCCGTGCCGGGTGGTGGCGCAGCTGACCAACTACGTCTCGCACGTCAAGGACACCGGTGGAAACCCGGAGACGGTGCCGTTGACGTTCTTCCGCAAGTCGTCGGGTTCGATCAGCGGTCCCTACGATCAGGTGGTCCGCCCGGCCCATGTCCGGCTACTGGACTACGAGGTCGAGATCGGTCTCGTAATCGGCCGCCAGATCGGTGTAGATTCCGACATCGCGGACGACGCCCTCGCCGACTACGTGGCCGGGCTGGTGGTCACCAACGACGTGTCCGCGCGCGATGTCCAGCTGCCCCAGACCCAGTTCTACGAGGCCAAGTCCTATCCCACCTTCACCCCCGTCGGGCCGGAGCTGGTGTTGCTGGACGTCGACGAGCTGAAGCGTTTCACCGACCTGCGCCTGAACCTGTGGGTGAACGGTGAGTTGCGGCAGGACCGGACCGCCGCTGACATGATCTACCCGCCCCTGGCGGCGCTGCGCGCGCTCGCCCGCTTCCAGCGGCTGGATCCCGGTGATGTGCTGCTGACCGGGACACCGGTCGGCACCGCGCTGAGTGCTCCGCCGAAACCGGTCCAATTCCTCGGCTCCCTCCTGCCGCCGGCACTGAAGTGGAAGATTTTCTTCTCCGGCCAGGCCAAGAACCTGAAGTACCTCCAGGACGGCGACGTCATCGAGGCGGCCGTGGCCACCGACGGCGGCGCGATCGACCTGGGTATCCAACGCACGCCCGTGAGGTGGACCCGATGACCGACACTCTGCTCTGGCCGGACTACACCGGCCCCGCCGACCTCGCCGCCATCGAGACCGTCCCGCTCGAGGAACGCGGTCTGCCCGAAACGACCTACGCGTTGCTGGCCAGGGCAGCGCAGCTGTGGCCGGACCGAACGGCGATCACCGTCGTGCCCGAGGCAGCCCGCTGGCGCGAACCACAGGAGAGCACCTTCGCCGAACTCCTCGCCGAGGTACACCGCTACGCCAACACCCTCCATCGGCTGGGAGTGCTGCGTGGGGACGCGGTCGCCCTGATGGCGCCCAACTGCGCTGAACTGATCACCGCCACGCTGGCCGCGCAGCTGGCCGGTATCGCGGCCCCGCTCAACAGCGGCCTGTCTCGCCAGCACCTGGGCGAGCTTCTGCGCCGTTCCGGGGCACGGGTCCTGATCGTCGCAGGCCCAGAGCTAGACGACCAGTCCTGGGAGACGGCCCAGGCGCTGGCCGGCAGCGGGCTGCTGGACGCGATCCTCGCTCTGCGCCCCACCGGGGCGACCGGTTCAGCAGAGCCACTGCCCACAGTGAACGGTGTGCGCGTAGCCTATTTGGCGGAGCTTGCCCGCGACGGTGAGGAAACCTGTTTCGACGGCGTCACGCCCCATGCGGGCGATCTGGCGGCCTTCTTCCACACCGGAGGCACTACCGGCGCTCCGAAGCTGGCCGCGCACACCCACGCCAACGAGGTCGCCGATGCGTGGATGATCGCCGCGAACTCGCTGCTGGACGAGGAGTCGGTGATCTTCGCGGCCTTGCCCCTGTTCCACGTCAACGCCCTCGTTGTCACCGTGCTCGGCCCGCTGTTCAGGGGCCAGCCGGTCGTGTGGGCCGGCCCTCTCGGCTACCGCGAACCCGCGCTGTACCCAGAGTTCTGGAAGCTCGTCGAGCACTACCGGGTCGCCGCCATGAGCGCGGTGCCCACCGTCTACGCCGTGCTGGCGCAGGTACCGGTCGACGCGGACATCTCCAGCTTGCGGTTCGCGCTGGTAGGGGCTTCGCCCCTGCCCGCCGCCGTGCGCGAGCGGTTCCACGAGCACACGGGCATCACGTTGGTCGAGGGGTACGGCCTCACCGAAGCCACCTGCGCGAGCGTCCGGAGTTTCCCCGACGCCCCGCGCCCGGGCTCGGTCGGGCAGCGATTGCCCTACCAACATGTCAAGATCGTCGAACCGGAATCGTGGGAGGAGCTGCCGGCCGGCGAGACCGGTGTGCTCGCGATCAGTGGGCCCGCCGTGTTCGCCGGCTATGTCACGGGCAGGGATGAACACGGTCCGATACTCGATGGTCTGGGCAAGCTGCGGGACGGCTGGCTCGACACCGGCGACCTCGCCCGACTCGACGAGGACGGCTTCGTCCACCTCGCCGGGCGCGCGAAAGACCTCATCATCCGGGGTGGGCACAACATCGACCCCGGCGTGATCGAAGACGCTCTGCTGGCTCATCCGGACGTGACCGCGGCGGGTGCGGTCGGCCGTCCGGACGTGCACGCCGGCGAGGTGCCGGTCGCGTACGTGACCCTGGCCCCGGGCGCCGAAGCTACGCAGGACGAGCTGCGGGCCTGGGCGGCGGAGCGCGTGCCGGAGCAGGCCGCCGCCCCCAAGGTGGTGACGGTGCTCGAGGCGCTCCCGGTCACCGATGTCGGCAAGCCGTACAAGCTCGAACTACGCGCAGACGCCACCGGCCGTGAGTTCACTGAGGCGCTGAGCGGGATCGCCGGCGTCGAGGGCATCGACGTCGGCATCGAGGAGGGCTCGGTCACGGCGACCGTGCGGGTCGCGGCGGACGCCGATCAGGCGTTGGTCAAGGCTGCGCTCGGTCAGTACGCGGTCCACTGGACCTGCGTCGTCGCCGGCCCGCAGGTCACCCACTGAGCGCTGAGGACTGCCCACATGGTCGTAGTAGTTGTTCTCGCCTGCGTCATTGCCGCGATCTTCGCGGCGCTCGGGGTGGCCAAGATCCTCGCCCTGGCATCGATGCGCGAACTCGCCGCGAAGGTCGGGTTCACGCCGAATGCCTACCGAGGCATCGGGGTCCTGGAGGTAGCGGGCGCCGTGGGTGTCGCCCTCGGCCCGGTCGTACCGCTGCTGGGCGGCCTGGCGGGAGCTGGACTTGTCCTGCTGCTCGCCGGCGCCGTGGTCACGCACCTACGCCATCAGCATGGGCCGCGCGAGTTTTCGCCGGCGTTGGTGTGCGCGGTGCTCGTCGCCGGCTACCTCGTGGCGCTTTTCTGGTTGGCGTCATGACCATCCCGGTGGTCATCGTCGGCGCGGGGCCCACCGGCCTCACGGCGGCGGCACTGCTTGGTCAGTACGGCGTCGAGTGCCTGGTGCTCGACCGATGGGAGCAGGTCTATCCGCGGCCCCGCGCGGTCCACCTCGACGACGAGGTCTACCGGCTGCTGGCCCGCCTGGGCCTTGGCGAGGAGTTCGCCGCGATCTCCTGGCCCTGCCGAGGGCTGCGGTTGGTCGACCGGGACCTGCGTGTCCTGGCGCAGTTCCGGCGTGGTGCGGAACAGGGCCGGCACGGCTACCCCGAGGCGAACATGTTCGACCAGCCGGACCTGGAGGCGATTCTGCGGACCGGCCTCGATCGACAAGGCCGCGCGACCATCCGCGGCAACACCGAGGTCACCGGCCTGTCCCAGCTCGGATCAGGCGGTGTGCGCATCGAGGTGACCGACCGTGTCACCGGGGCACAGGACACTGTCCTCGCCGACTACGTGCTCGGATGCGACGGGGCCAACAGCCTGGTGCGGAGCGCGATCGGCTCCTCGATGCGGGACCTGAAGTTCGACCAGCGTTGGCTGGTGGTCGATGTGGCCACCGACGCCGATCTCGCGCAGTGGGAGGGCGTGCACCAGGTGTGCGACCCGCGGCGGGCCGCGACCTACATGCGGATCGGCCGGAGGCGCTACCGCTGGGAGTTCCGGCTGGAACCAGGGGAGACAGCCGCCGGCTATCGCGATCTCGACCGGTTGCACGCCCTCGTCGCTCCCTGGACAAGGAATATCCCGGTTCAGGAGCTGGAGATCGTCCGTGCGGCTGACTACACCTTCCGTGCCCAGATCGCCGATCGCTGGCGCGATCGCCGGGTGTTCCTGCTGGGCGATGCGGCGCACCTCACCCCTCCGTTCATCGGGCAGGGAGTGGGCGCCGGGCTGCGGGACGCGGCCAACCTCGCTTGGAAACTGGCCGGGGTGCTCGCCGGAACCCTGCGCGCATCCGTGCTCGACAGCTACGAGATCGAACGCAAGCCGCATGCCCGGTCGCTGATCCGGTTGGCCAAGCTCACCGGCAACGCGATGACCAATGGAGGTGAGGTCGCCAACCTCCTGCGCGCGGTACTCCTGCCGCGGCTGCACCTGGTACCAGGCCTCAAGAACCGGATCCTCAGCAGTGAGACACCACCCCTGCGCCGATCCGAGCTCATCATGGCGCCGACCCTGGGGCGCGGTCTGGCCGGGCGGCTCTGCCCGAACGCCCTGCTCGAGGACGGCCGCAGGTTCGACGACGTCGCCGGTGGACGCTTCGCCGTCGTCACCCTGGACAACCCGGCAACGGAAACGCGTGTCGAGTTGGAGCAACGCGGCGTGCAGCTGGTGACGGTCGGCGCCGGTTCCGCACTGCACCGCTGGCTGCGCCACGCACATGCCCGCACCGCACTCGTCCGTCCTGACGGCACCGTGTCGCGCGTCGGCCGCGACCTGTCCGCCCTCGGCGCCGCCATCCCGGTCTTCCCCCGCTCGGCACTGGAGTCGTGATGCCCACTCTCGCGAAGGTCCCGGTGTATCGCGCCGATCTGTACTCGGCTGCAGCGATCCGCGACCCGTACCCGCGCTACACCGCGCTACGCGAACTCGGTCCCGTGGTGTGGCTGCGCAAGCACAAGGTTTACGCTCTGCCGCGCTACGCCGAGTGCAAGGCCGTCCTGCTGGACGACACCACTTTCATTTCTGGTGAGGGTGTCGCGCTCAACCGCATCGCCAACCGGACAGGCCGCGGCACCACGCTCTTCAGCGACGGCGACGATCACGCACGCCGCCGCGCGCAGGTCGCGCACCGGCTCACTCCGCGGGCGCTGCGTGCCATGAGCGACAGTGTCGAACGGCGGGCCGCCGAGGTCGTCGACGCCGCCCTCCCGCGGCGGGCCGTGGACGGGGTGGAGATGGCCACGGCGCTGCCGATGTCGGTCGTCCCCGACCTCGTCGGCTGGCCCGAACACGGACGCGAGCACCTGCTGCGCTGGGCCGGTGCGGCGTTCGACGCCTTGGGCCCGATTAACCGGCAATCGGTGAAGACGCTTCCCGCAGCCCTGGGCATGGTGCGTTTCGCTCATCGCGTCGTCCGCAAGCAGACCGTCATTGCGGGCAGCATGGGTGATGACATCCTCCGCGCCGCCGGGGACGGCGCCATCCCGCCCACCGAATGCGCGACCTTGATGATCGACTACCTGGCGCCGTCGCTGGACACCACGATCAGTGCGATATCCAACGCCCTGTACTTGTTCGCGCAGCATCCCGATCAGTGGCGACTACTCAAAGAGGACCCCGGCCTCATTCCGAACGCGGTCAACGAGGTTGTCCGCTACGCATCACCCCTGCGAGCCTTCGCGCGCACGGCGGCTCGCGACAGCGAGGTCGCCGGCACGGCGATCCCGAAAGGCGCACGCCTTCTGGTCCTCTACGCCTCCGCGAACCGTGACCCACGCGCGTGGGACGAGCCGGACACCTTCGACATCCGCCGTGGTGCCGCCCGCCAGCTCGGCTTCGGGCACGGCACCCACGGCTGCGCGGGTCAGGGACTCGCCCGGCTGGAAATGTCGACGATGCTGCGCACCCTGGTCGAGCGCGTGGACCGGATCGAAATCACCGGCACGCCGGAGCGCGCGCTCAACAACATCATTCACCGCTTCGAGCGGCTGCCGCTCGAACTCTTCCCGGCCTGAGAGGAACGGTTCAATGAAGATCTCTGGCGACTACGACCGTTGCGAAGGCCACGGACTGTGCGCCGAGCAGGCCCCCGCCGTGTTCAGCCTGAACCACGACGCCGAACTCAACTACCGATTCGAGGGGACCGAGGTGCCCGCCGAGCAGGCGGAATCGGCGCGAGGGGCCGCCACCTCGTGCCCCGTGGCAGCGCTGCGGGTACTCCCATAACCACCCCGGCGCCAGTGCTGATCACCGGCGAACCACTCGCCGGTACCGCACCGCAGCCCGCCAACTGCCCACTCTGGGCTCCACCGGCGCGATCACCATTCTCGGCGCCGAGCCACACGGCGCATAATCCCGCCCGCCCCACCAGCAAGGAAGGCATCCCCACCATGGGTGCCGACGAAAGAAGCCCCCTGGCACCACCGACGAGCGAGCCGCTTGTGCCCGACACCCTGGCGCACTGGGTGATCAAGACGGCGCGGCCGAAGGAGATGATCGACTGGTATGGCGAGGTTTTCGGTGCCCGCGTGGTGCACGAGGACAACCGCATCGCATTCCTGACCTGGGACCACGAAAGTCACCGTCTCGCGCTGGTGAAGGTGCCGGGGCTCCTGCGGTTGCTGTTCCCGCTGGCCCGGTTTCGCCGCAAGATCTACGGAATCGATCACCTGGCGTTGACCTACGACTCGCTCGAACGGCTGCTACTGAACCACGAACGGCTGCGGCGCGTGGGCATCCAACCGGTGTGGGCGATCAATCACGGCCCCACCACGTCGCTGTACTACGAGGATCCCGACGGCACGCGACTGGAGTTCCAGGTCGAGAACTTCCCCACACCAGCAGAAACCGCCGACTTCTTCGCCCGCCCCGAGTTCGAGCACAACCCGATCGGCACCGACATCGACCCCAGCTATCTACTCGAACGGCTGCGCTCCGGGGCACCCGCGGGCGACCTCCTCGCGCCAGGAGCGGGCACCCGCCCAGGCACCCGGCCACGCGCCAACACACGCGCCATCACCTTCCGGACCCTCTAGCGCGATGAAGAACCGACCGAACCCGGCTGTGGCGATCGTGGGCGCCGGAGCCGCAGGCGCGACGCTGGCCTTGCTGCTCGCCCGCCACAACATTGCGACAGTCCTGCTGGAACGGCGTGAGCAGCCCCTGCTCCACCCGGCGGCACACGTGCTCAACGGACGGTCGTTCGAGATCTGGGCACAGGCGTCGCCGCAGTTGGTGGACGACCTCAGCGCGATCGTGCCACCCGTCGACACCGTCAACGTAATCCGCTGGTCCACGCGCCTGTCCGACCCCCCACTTGGCGAGATCGACCTGCTCTCCGACCCCGACCAACTCGCTCGCGTGCGCAGTCACAGCCCCTACCTCGTCTCCCACGTCGGCCAGCACCAGCTGATGCCCCTGTTGTGGCGCGCACTGGAGCGCGAACCGCTGGTCGACTTCCGCACCGCCAGCGGCGTCGTCTCGATCGCCGATCCGCACGGCACTCCGACCCTGCAGCTCACCACCGGCGAGCAGATCACGACGCGCCACCTCGTAGCGGCCGACGGCGCCCACAGCACGGTGCGCAACGGGCTTGGCATCCCCATGCACGGCCCGGTCCTGGCCAAAATGGGCAGTGTCTTCTTCCACGCTCCCGGACTGCACCCACCCCACGACCGGCCGCTGCTGACCTGGATCTACCAGCCGCGATTCAGCGGCGTCCTCCTCGCACACGCCGAGAACCACTACGTGCTCATGACCGCCTACCTGCACCGCGGCCAGCAGATCGCCCGCGACAGCGACCGCTACTGGCGCCGCCTGCTACCCCAGGTCCTGGGCCGCGACGTCGACTGGACCATCCGCTCCACCGGCACCTGGACGATGACCTCACAGACCGCCGGTACCTTCCGCGCAGGCAACGTGTTGCTCGCCGGCGACGCCGCCCACTGCTTCCCCCACACCGGAGGCTACGGCCTCAACAGCGGCGTCCAGGACGCCCACAACCTCGCCTGGAAACTGGCCGCGCTCGTCAGCGGGCGTGCCAGGGCGTGCTTGCTCGACACCTACGAGACCGAGCGGCGCCCCGTCGTCGGACGCTTCGCCGCCCAGAGCGTGGCCAACCACTTCCGGCTCGACGACGTCACCCGCCCGATCGGTGTGACCAACCGGTCTGTGCAGGCCGTGACCGCCGTGTTCGACCGCCCGCCGCTGCGATGGATGCCAAACCGGCTGCTGGGCCGCGTCGGAGAACTGCTCACCCGCGCCGGCACCGCACGAGCCGCCTCGGCGATCGGAAACGGACGCCGGGCGACCCGGACCCGCGCGCGCATGGCGGAGGCGATCCCGGGCCAGCTCGAGCATTTCGTCTCGACCGGCTTGGAATTCGGATACCGCTACGGCGGTCCTCTGATCGCGGACGACCCCCCAGCGACACCCGCGGACCTCCCGGCGCGTACCGGCGACGTCATCGACTACCGGCCCACGACCCGGCCCGGCGCCCGTGTCCCGCATGCGGTGCTCGATGTTGGCGACCGGCAGCGGAACGTGCACGACCTGCTGTCTCCGGCAGGACTCACCGTATTCACCCCCGACGCCGACGCTTGGCAGGCCCTGCTCGCCTCGACACCGGGAAACGCCGTGGTCACCGCCGTCGTCCCGTTGCGCGCCCACACCGCTGAGACGCAGCCACGTCTGATCGACCTGTTCGACGTGGGGACCAGCGGTGCTGTCGCGGTCCGCCCTGACGGTCACGTCCTGTGGCGATCCGCCCGCCCGGCATCAGACGCCGTCGGCGACTTGATGGACACCGTGCGCCGCACCTGGCTGCGGTTCCTGCACTACACGCCGCAGACCGACCGGTTGTCCGGGAAGCCGGCCGCGCATAACACCGTCTCCACGACCGCCCGCCGCACACACCACGAGGACCGAGGACCATGACCACGCAGGCCCCCAGGCCACACCTGCCGATCGGCGAACTCCTCTGGGCGCCGGTAGTCCACGGTGTGCAGCTGGTGCCCGGCGGCGGGGACGGCACGCTGATCGCCGCGATCCTGTGCGCCAACCCGGGTACGCGCGGGATCCTGTTCGACACCGCCGAAGGGCTGGCGCAGGCGCCAGCCCGCCTCGACGAGGCCGGTGTCGCCGACCGCTGCGCCCTCAGCACCGGCGACTTCTTCCGGGGCGTGGCTACCGGAGCCGACTACTACCTGCTCAAGAGCGTTGTCCATGACTGGGACGACGAGCGCGCGGGCGTGGTCCTCTCGCACATCCGTGCCGCGATCCCGGATCGGGGACGCCTGTTGATCATCGAACCGGTCCTGGCCGAAATCACCACGGCGGATGGCTCGCCTGGCCTCTACCTCAGCGATCTGAACATGCTGGTCAACGTCGGCGGTCGCGAGCGCACGCTCGAGGAGTTTCGCCACCTGTGCGCCGACAGCGGCTTCACCCTCACCCGGACAGTGCCGTTGCCGCCGTCCACCGGGTTCAGCATCATCGAAGCACGGCCGTCCTAGGGCAGGGACCACGTCGGCGGGGCCCATCGTGGTATCGAGGCGGTCCGGGTGCGGCGACGGTGTCGAGGGAGAATGGGCATGTCGGTTCTGGGTACTCCGTGGGTCGCGGCGGCCGCGGCGCGGACGATGCAGGCTCTGGCGGCGGGCGCCTTGAGCGTGGCCGCTCGGCGCAGGGGGCCGGTGTTCCCGAAGTTCGCGGGGACTACGCGGGAAATCACGGTCCCGACGTCGATCGCTCCGGCACGCGCGGTCGTCTACCGTCCCTGCGGCCCGGATCCGACCCCGCCGGTACACGTCAACTTCCACGGCGGCGGCTACGTCATGCGCGGGATCGGCCTCGACGACCCGCTGTGCCGCTACATGGCCGCCGAGGCCGGTGTGGTGGTCGTCAACGTCGACTACGCCGTAGCGCCGCAGCACCGGTTCCCCGAACCGCCCCGCCAGGCCTTCGAGGTCATCCGATGGGTCGCCGAGCACGGCGCGCGACAGGGCTGGGACGGCGCCCGGCTGACGGTGGGCGGCCAGAGCGCGGGCGGCGGGCTCGCGGCGGCAGTGGCACGCCAAGCCCTGGAACAGGGCGGACCAGAAATCGCCCTGCAGGTGCTGCACTATGCGCCGCTGGACCTGGTGACGCCGGCCAAAGAGAAGCGCGCGGCCATCGCCAGGCCAATGCTCCGGCCGTGGATGGGCGAGATCTTCGACAACGCCTACGTGCCGGATCCGGCCGTGCGCGCCGACCGCCTGGTCTCACCCGCCCACCCGGGTGACACCGACGACCTCACCGGAATCGCCCCAGCCCTGCTCCTGACATGCGAATACGACCGGCTCCGCGCCGACGGCGAGCGCTACGCCCAGCGGCTCGGCCAGGTCGGCGCGCTGGTGCAGCACCACGACGTGGCAGGGGCCGACCACGCCTACGACATGCGCGACACCGAGAAGGCCCGCCGGACCTACGCGTTGATCGCCCACCGGATCGATCAGGCTGTCCGGCCGCCGACACCGGATCCCTGACCTGGACCCGCGCATTCCGCTCCAGAGCGGCCGTCCGCAGCCGGCGCGGATTTCCTCGCTCACCCGGAGGGAGGTGCCGCCCTGGTTGGCTCCGTCCCCCTTCTCCGCCACGGGCAGGGCGACGATCCGGGGCGTCGGTGCGGCCAGGCACGCCAGGATCCGCTCCGGCTCGGTAGGCAGGCGCGCCACCGTCTAGCGGTCCTGCGCTACGCCGAAGAGATCACCGGGAACGTCGCCCAGACCAGCCGCTACTACGGCATCAGCCGCACCTGCTTCTACCGCTGGCTGCGCCGCTGCCAAGACGAAGGGATCGACGGCCTGCGCGATCGTTCCAGCCGCCCTCACCACAGCCCCAACGCCACCCACACCGACATCGTCAACAAGATCGTCGGTCTCTGCCAGCACTACGACTTCGATCCGCTGAAGATCCGCATGTACCTGGTGCGCTACCACGACATCGCTGCCTCGGCGATCTATCGCATCCTCAAACGCCTGGGCATCAACCGACTGTCGGCCTCACAGCACTACCAACGCTACGAAAAGCAACTGCCTGGCAACCGAGTCCAGATCGACGTCAAGCTCCTCCACCCCATAGGCACGGCCGACGATGCCGCCCTCACCCCCGCGCCCGCCCCTGCGGGCAGCGCGCCGACGCCCACGTCACAGCGGCGCGCCACCTACTACCAGTTCACTGCGATCGACGACTGCACCCGGCTAAGAATCCTGCGGATGTTGCGCCCTGAGTTTGGTGCAGGCGTCGTTGACTGTCGGCCGGCCCGGATCCCGGGATCAGGGATTCGTGGTGCACCGGATGCTGCCACCGCCCGTGGCGGCCCTGTTATCGCTGGTGCAAAGTCGGGATGAGGGGGTGGGGTGGGCATCTGAAGAATTTCGATTAGGGTAGCCTACCCTCATGAAAACTCGGAAGTGCTGGACCTCGCCTGCTCTCGCCCTCGTGGCCACCGTCGCGCTCCTGGGAGCCGCCGCCTGCGGCGGCTCGGGCGAGGAGTCCGGAAGCGGAGGAGGCGCCGCGCTCGAATCGCCGGTCACCGTCGAACACGCCTTCGGCGAGACCGAGGTCAGCACGGTCCCGGAGCGGATCGTCACCGTCGACATGCAGTGGACCGACGTTATGCTCGCGATGGATGTCGAGCCAGTGGGCTACACGGTCGACCCCTTGATGCCGGAGTCGGGCGCACCCTGGCAGGAGCTCTCCGACGATGCCGAGCAGCTCTCGGCCGAGGACGGGCTGCCGCTGGAAAAGATCGCCGAGCTCGATCCCGACCTCATCCTCGGCATGTACTCGATCACCGACGAGGACACCTACACGCTGCTCTCCGAGATGGCGCCGACGATCGCGACACCTGTCGGACATGAGGTCACACCGTGGCAGGATCTCATGGGAATCGCGGGTGATCTCCTCGACGCCCCCGACACCGCAGAGGAGGTCACCGAGTCAGTCGAGGGCGAGGTGAGGGCCGCTGCGGACGACCTGCCCGGCCTGCAGGACCAGACGTTCGCGCTGGCCCAGTACGTCGTGGGCGACTCGATGTACATCGTCTCCGATGAGGAGGACGGTTCGAGCCTCTTCTTCCAGCAGTTGGGCATGGCGCTGCTGCCCGAGGTCGTGAGCGAGGGGGAGGAGTCGGGCGAGACCAGGGTCAACGTCAGCACGGAACGTGCCGACCTCCTGGAGGCGGACTTCTTGGTCTTCTACGTCAACGGCGGTGACGAGAACGACCTCGCCGACATACCCGGCTTCGAGGAGCTTCCCGGCACCGTGGCCATCCAGGAGTACCCGGTCACCGCCGGGCTGAACACGCCGTCTCCTCTCTCTATCCCGTACGTGCTCGGCGAGCTGCGGCCGCACCTGGAGACCGCGGCGGGCGAGGAGCCGTGACCGGGCGGCGAGAGGGCGTCGAATGAGCCCTACCGCGCTGCGCCCGCCGGCCCGTGCGTCCTCCGAGGTGCCGGCACCGCGCAGGAGGCTCGTCCTGGGCCTCCTCGGGCTGGCGGGCGCGCTGGCGGCGGTGTCGGCGCTCAGCGTCCTCGTGGGCGGGCGATGGATCGGGGCGGAGGTCGTCATCGACGCCGTCCTGCGCTTCGATCCCACCAGCAGTGACCACGAGGTAGTCGCGAACCTGCGGATCCCGCGCACGGCCGCCGGCCTCCTCGCTGGAGCGGCGCTGGGCCTAGCGGGAGCCCTGATGCAGGGGGTCACGCGCAACCCGCTCGCCGACCCCGGGCTGCTCGGGTTCAACGCTGGTGCGGCGTTCGCGGTCGTGTGCGCGGTCGGCTTCCTCAGCATCACCGCGGTCACCGGGTACATCTGGTTCGCGTTCGCCGGGGCCGCCGCCGTGGGTGTCGTGGTGTACGCGATCGCCGCGCTCGGCCGCGAGGGTGCGACCCCCGTGAAGATCGCGCTCGCCGGTGCGGCCGTCAACGCCGCGCTGACCGCGGTCACCACGGCTGTCCTGCTGATGGACGCGGCCACGTTCGACCAGCACCGCTTCTGGACCGTGGGTTCCCTCACCGGGCGGCGTATGGAGCTGGTGGCGCAGGTCGCGCCGTTCATCGCGGTGGCCGCCGTACTCGCCCTGTGTACCGGGCGGCTGCTGGACGCACTGGCGCTGGGCGACGACGCCGCCCGCGGCCTGGGCCAGCGGGTCGGGCGCGTCCGCCTGGCCTGCGGGGCGATCGCCGTGGTCCTATGCGGCGCCGCGACAGCGACGGCCGGGCCGATCTGGTTCGTCGGCCTGGTCGTCCCGCACCTCGCCCGGCTGGTCACCGGCCCGGACTACCGCTGGATTCTGCCGTACTCGATGCTGATCGCCCCCACTCTGCTCCTCGTGTCGGACATCCTGGGCCGGGTGGTCGCCCGACCCGGTGAGCTCCAGGTGGGCATCGTGACCTCCCTAATCGGGGCGCCGTTCTTCATCCTGCTCATCCGCCGGTACCGGTTGGCGAGGCTGTGATGGCGCCCCGGACGCTCGACCGCCCCGCGCGGGGCGGCGACCGGTCACCGCGCGCCGTGGTGGCCCGCGCCCGCCGCCGGCGCGCCGCCCGCGTCGTGCTGGTGACGCTCGGTCTGGCCGGGGTGTGCGCCACGTTGTTCTGCCTCACGCTGTCGTTCGGCGAGGTCGTGGTGCCCCTTCCCGATGTCATGCGCACACTGCTGGGAACAGGGAACGGCGGATCCGGCTTCATCATCAACCAGCTGCGGCTCCCGCGCGCGCTCGTCGGGATCATGGTCGGATCCGCCTTCGGGATCTCCGGCGCGATCTTCCAGACCCTCCTGCGCAACCCACTGGCCAGCCCCGACATCATCGGCATCTCCGCCGGCGCAAGCGCGGCCGCGGTGGTCGCGGTCCTGTGGCTCGATCTGGGCGGATACGCGGTCTCGGCGGCCGCGTTCGCCGGCGCGCTCGCGACCGCCGCGATGATCTACACGCTCGCCTGGCGCGACGGAGTGACCGGGTACCGCCTAGTGCTCGTGGGCATCGCGATGGCGGCAGTCATGACCAGCGTCGTGTCGTACAGCCTCACCCGGGCTGAGGTGTACGCCGCGTATGAGGCCCTCGTCTGGCTGACCGGCAGCCTCAACGCCACCACGTGGCCGACGGTGCGGGTTCTGGGCACGACTGTGGCCGTGCTGGTCCCGCTCGCGCTGCTCGCCGGGCGCTGGCTCAGGGCGCTCCAGCTGGGGGACGACGCGGCACGCGCTCTCGGGGCCTCCGTGCAGGCGTGTCGTCTCGGGTTGCTCGTCGCGGCGGTCGCGCTCGCCGCCGTCGCGACAGCGGCGGCCGGCCCGGTGGCGTTCGTGGCCTTCTTCTCCGGGCCGATCGCACGCCAGCTGGTCGGCAACAACGGAGTAGCGCTGGTGCCGGCCGCGTTCGTCGGCGCCGTTGTGGTGCTGGCGTCGGACTTCGTCGCCCAGCACGCCCTGGAGTCCGTCCAGCTCCCCGTGGGCGTCGTCACCGCGATGATCGGTGCCCCGTACCTGCTGTGGCTGCTCGCGACCACCAACCGGGTCGGGCGCGGGGGATGAGAAGAGGAACGTGTTCATGAGCACCGAGCACCGCCTGCGCGCGAGCGCGCTGTCACTGTCCTACGGCGCCCGTGCGGTCGTTGAGGACCTGTCGGTGGAGATTCGGCCCGGGTCGGTCACGGCGATTGTAGGCGCGAACGCCTGCGGCAAGTCGACGCTGCTGCGCGGGCTCGCCCGGCTGCTCGCGCCCACTTCGGGGGCGGTGTACCTGGACGGGAAGGACATCCACTCGCTGCCGGCGAAGCGGGTCGCCGCCCGACTCGGCCTGCTCCCGCAGTCGCCGGTCGTCCCCGAAGGCATCCGCGTGGCCGACCTCGTCGGGCGCGGACGATACCCGCACCAGGGATGGATCCGCTCCTGGACAGCGGCCGACGACGACGCGGTCGCGCGTGCGCTGACGGCCACCGACACGCTGGACCTGGCATCGCGCCCTGTCGACGAGCTGTCCGGCGGCCAGCGGCAGCGCGTGTGGATCGCGATGGCGCTCGCGCAGGAGACCGACCTGCTACTGCTCGACGAGCCCACGACGTTCCTCGATGTCAGCCACCAGATCGATGTGCTGGATCTCCTCGCCGACCTCAACGAGGGTCGGGGCACCACCATCGTCCTGGTGCTGCACGACCTCAACCTCGCGTGCCGGTACGCCCACTGCCTGGTCGCCCTCAAGGACGGCGCGGTGATCGCCGAGGGGGTGCCCGAGGACGTCATCACCGAGGAGACCGTCGCTCGCGTGTTCGGGCAGCCGTCGCGGATCGTGGCCGACCCGATCTCGGGCACACCGATGGTCGTGCCCATCGGCCGCCACCACAACGGCGAGAACTCCGGCGCGGCACTCGCGAACTCCGCCCTGCCGAGCGCGGACTCCCGCCCGTGACCCGAGCGGCGGCTCGGGTCACGCGCCAGCCGAGCCGCCGCTCGGGTCAGGTGCGCAGCTCGACCCTGTCGCGCAGGTCGGGATCGGCGGCGTCGGCGCCGGTCGCGAGCTCCTCCTGGTAGCGGCGTAGCTGCACGTCGTCCAGCTGGGTACTGTCCAGCCCGGTTTTCCAGTAGGCCGCGGAGTGCAGATCGTCCCGGGACACCCCGTGCTCGTCGAGGACGAGGCGCCGGAGCGAGCGCATCACGCTCGCCTCCGCGGCCAGCCATACCTGGGTGCGCCCCCGTCCCTGCCAGTTCCGCCGGACGGTGCGCTCCAGGGCGGAGTCGTGACCCACCGGGGATCCGCCGGCTACCCAGAACGTGGTGACATGGGGCCGATCGGGGAGCAGAGCCCGGTCCGAGTCATGGTCGACCGCGAGGTACACGCTGGCCGGAACATCAGGGGACAGCGACTCGACGATCGCCGACACCGCGGGCAGCGCGCTGGAGTCACCGATGATCACATGGTGGTCCACGCCCGTGCCCGCGTGGAACTCCCGGCGCATCCCCGCGAGGCCGATCACGTCTCCGGCGGCGGCGTTCGCGAGCCAGCGAAGGGTGAGTCCGTCGTGGCGCGCCACGTCGAACTCGACCCGCAGCAGGGCGGGTTCGAAGCGCCGCACGGTGAACGCGCGCAGCACCGGCTGGCGAGTGCCCTCGGGCCAGTACGGGATCCCGTCCTCGCCGCGTTCGGGGAAGTCGACGCTTCCCTGACCCTGTGGCGGGAGCAGGAGCTTGAACGCGTCAGCGGGCCGCACGTCGCGGTAGGCGACGAGCTCGTCGCTGGTGACGGCCACCCGAAGGTAACCCTCCGACACGGCCGTCACCGACTCGACCGTCACCCGGCAGCTCAGCAGCTGTCCCTGCTGGCTGACCCGCCGGATCTCACTACGGATCGACGTCATGGTGCACCCATTCGAACTGTGTAAAAGACAAGGTGAGCCTAACCTAATATATGTGGGTGCGGAAACCCCGCTGCCGCGGGAGTGTCCGGAGCTGCGGCGGTCCCGCATTCGAGTTGGTGCGTTCCGACCGCAGCCGGAAACTCGCTGGCGCGGCGCCGATCCCGCTGCGTACGGTCCCGCGATGAGCGACTTTGCCGACTATCTCGGTGAACGGATCGCGGCGCGGTACGACGAGTCGTCGGCGGAGACGTTCCGGCCGGACGGCCTGGGCCCCGCGGTGGACTTCCTCGCCGGGCTTGCCGCCAGCGAGTGGACGCTGGATGGGCATCGAAACGGGGCGCGTGGCCCTGCCACTGGCCTAGCGTGGCGCCGGGCTCCACGGCATCGACCTGTCGCGAGCGAAGGCCTGCGCCGTGTCCGGAAGGTCGTCCTCTCGATGAGCCCGGTGAATTCTTCGTAGTCGCCGGACACGGGATCTCCTCCGTGTCGCTTGGTAACCGACGGCCCACCATCGGCCGATGAGCGGGCGCGCCTCGGGCGCGGGGTTTCCTGCACAAGTGGGAAGTGCGTGCATTCGGGCGTCGGGGCGGCACAGGGTTCGGGGCAGCACCTCTCGGAAGTGGTGGCGAGGTGCCATCTGCTGGCGCGCTCGCGCTCGGCCCGCAGTTGGGCGTAGCGGCCGTTCGCGGCCAGCAGCTCCTCGTGCCGGCCGCGCTCGACCGCCGCGCCCCCATCGCGGACGTCGGCGCCGCCGAGGCGTACCGTGCCGCTGTCCACGTCCCAGAAGCGCGCCACGAGCGCGAGTAGCGTGCTTTTTCCCGCTTCGGAGGGGCCCACGACCGCGGTCATGCTGTCCGGTGCCACCTCCAGATGTGATGTCCTGGCGGTGACCCTGCCGGTCCGACGGTCACGACCGCGGCCGAGCGGGCCCGGGCTCTGTGCCGACGGAGACCTCGGCGCGGATGGCGGCGAGGAGGGTGTCGATGATGTGGGCGAAGATGGCATCCGGCGAAAGGCCGGTTGCGTGCGCTTCGGTGAGGTGGGGAACGTCGAGGCTGGCATGGGCGGCGAGCCATGACTCCGGCAGCGAGAGCGCATCGTTCGTGCGGGCCGGCCCGGTCGCCTGGTCGGCGCGGTAGTCAACCAGAAGTGCGAAGGCGAAGAGTTTGAGGCCGAGTTCGGCGTGGATGAGGGCGGCCCGCTGCGGGTCGATACCCAGGTCGTGCAGGAGGCCGAGGACTTTGTCGGGGTTGCGCAGACGAGCGGAGTGGACGCCGCCGGGGCCGACGCTCTCGTCGAGAGGGACCAGCAGGACGCGCGGGTAGCGGCGGTAGAGTTCGCGGAGTCTGCCGCAGTAGTCGCGCAGTCCTGTCTCCCACCGGTCGACGGTGAGAGCGGGCGCCTCCCACCGACTGGTGAAGGCGTGGGTGGCGAGTTCGATGACTTCCTGGCGATCGTCGACGTAGTTGTACAGCGCGCGGACTGTGACACCGAGTTCGCTGGCCAGGCGACGCATCGTTACCGCGGGGAACCCCTCGGTTCCGGCGAGTTCCAGCGCACGTTCGGCGATCAGCTCTCTGGTCAGTGTGGGTCGGCCCTTGCGTGTGGCCGGTCGGCGGCGAGGCTGTCGCTCGTGGCCTTCGGTTGTCACGTCGAGACCCACTCCAGTAGTGCTTATCGGCTTTCACGGTCAGCCCGAAGCCAGATGGACCGGCGACACGGTCACTCCTCGCCCGCCACAAGCGTGTCCGTCCGTGCCGTGCTCAGACGAACAGTGTGGCGATACCTCCGGTGGCGAGACCGACGACGGCGATCAGAGGGCTGCCCCTGATCGCCGCCAGGGCGTGAAAACGCAGGTCACGGTATTCTTTCATGCCTTCGGTGCCGGGCAGGACCAGAAGACGGGGGCGCAGTCCGGCAAGGATGATCCAGTCGAGTACGACCAGGTCGAAGAGGGTCAGGGTGGCGAACACCAGGGCCGCGCACAGGGTCGCCGAGAGGAATCCGAGACCGTCGCTCAGCGCCGCGTGAAGGGTGATCATCGCGATGGTCATCAGGGGCACGCCACATACACCCCAGACGGCGACACCGAACACCACCGCGACCCGTTGGCCGCGTGCGCTCTTTGGCTTGCCGTAGCGCCGTTGTATCGCGGGGGGATAGTCGTTCAGCAGGAAGTCACGGCTCAGGGCCGCTCCGGTGAAGACCGCCGCACTGAAGAGAACACTCAGCACCAACCCGTAACCAATGCCGTATCCGACAACGGTCGACCATTCCATGCCCTTGGCCTTCCTGGCGAGCTCCCAACCGGCAGGAACTATCCAACCCGTCACCTGACTCTAAAGTCAACACTCCGTGAAGTTTAAGGTCGTGAGGTTCGACGCCCGTCCACTGGCCGCGTCGCGGCGAGAGCTATGCGGCAGGGTCAGCTCAGCGAGGACAGCCCAGTGGTCGGGCGCCGGGGAGGTGGTGCACGCTCGCGGCGTCGACGGCGACGCGGTCGTCCGCGAGGACGTGGTCGATCGTCAGCCCGGGGATCACGCGCCGAGTGGCCCATGATTAGCCCAGCACCCTAAGAGCTCATCTCATTTGGATTCTCGATAACCTGGCCTAGTGTCGATGGTTGAGCGGTTGGTGCCGGACGGACTGTGGGAACTGTTTCAGCGGGTGGTGCCCAAAGCGCCCACCCGGCCTCAAGGTGGTGGGCGGCGCAGACACGGGGACCGCGAGGTGTTGGCCGCGATCATCTTCGTGGCGACCGCCGGCTGTACTTGGGCCCAGCTCCCACCGGTCTTTGGCCCCTCCGGGCCCACCGCACACCGACGTTTCACCGAGTGGAGCCGGGTCCGCGTGTGGGCGAAGTTGCACCGCCTGGTCCTAGACGAACTCGGCTCCCGTGGTGAGCTGGACTGGTCGCGGTGTGCAGTTGACTCGGTGAACATGCGTGCTCTCAAAGGGGGGAGCTGACAGGTCCGAATCCTGTTGATCGGGGCAAGAAGGGTGTCAAGATCCACTTGATCACTGATCGGATCGGGCTTCCGATTTCCATGGCGATCTCGGGTGCGAACCTGCACGACAGCCAAGCCCTGCAACCGCTGATTCGCGCGGTACCGCCCATCAGGTCCAGGCGAGGCCGCAGGCGACGCAAACCAGTCAAGCTCCACGGCGACAAGGGTTACGACTACAACTACCTGCGCCGATGGCTCCGCGAACGCGGAATCTTCCATTGCCTGGCCCGCAAGGGCGTGGAGTCCTCCCAACGGTTGGGACGACACCGCTGGCAGGTCGAGCGCACCATGGCCTGGCTGTCCGGCTGCCGTCGCCTGCACCGCCGCTACGAGCGCAAAGCTGATCACTTCCTTGCCTTCGCCGGCATCGCCGCGACCCTCATCTGCTACCGGCGACTGGCCAGGTGACAACCCGCTGGATTCACGGACCACTGTCCGGATCCTGGAAACCGGGCCGACCTACCAGTCAGTCTTGTCCAGCACGGCGGACAACTGAGGGGCGATCACATCCGTCGTGGCCAGGGCGCCGATGTGGTCCTGTCCGTCGACCTCGATCAGCTCGAAGCCGACCGTACGCAACTCGTCGGCGTGAGCACGGATGTGGCGGGCGATGGCCGCTCCACCCACGAAGTCGTACATCCGGCAGTCCGGTTCGCAGTCCCGGCTGCCGTACCAAAGAACCTTCGGCCCCGGCAGGGCGGCCAGAGCGGCGCGGTCATCCCGGCTTCCCCACTCCCGGAACAGCAGACGGCCCAGATGATGGTCCGCCGCCTTGTCCTGCATCCCCGCTTGGACGAGGGCCGTGCGCGCCCCTTCCTCGAACCCCAGCCAGTAGTCGCTGCTCGCGAGCAGCGGGAACCCTCCAACCACAAGCCCCCGCGCACGGTCACTGATCGGCGCCAGAAAGCCCGCCAGCGCGGCCATGCCCGAGTACCCGGCGAGCACGAAGTCACGCACTCCAGCGGCATCCGCCACGGTGTGCAGGTCGGCGACCTCCATCTCCAGGGGGTAATGGGCCCACATGGACGGCTCCCATGGGCCGCCCGCCTCCTCCTCGGCCTCCATCTCGCCCACGACCCGACGGGGCTTGTACCGGATGATGCGATACCGGTCGGCCAACGCAGCTCCCAGGGCTGCGAATTCTGCACGGAATCGAGCGGGGAAGACGATGGTCGGCACGTTCTCGCCTCCGGCGACGTCGTACCACAGTTTGTATCCGTCGGCGGCAACCGCAACTGGCATCTCAGCACTCCCATGATCAGCACGTCAGGTGATGAGCCTAGCCCGCGGCCGTCATGCCCTTGGGCGCGCAGGGAACTACGGTTCCCGCGCGCTCTCCACAGCTCGATGCATCGCCGACGCGCCAATTGAGATGGTCTCTAAGAACTCCTAACGAAATGATCTCCGAGGTGGTTGGATCGCTCCAGGACCGGTGATCCGGAGGTGCGGGCTGCCCGCGGCCGAAGCCGCGGGCAGCTCTGAACGGTGGGACAAGCTCAGATACAGACCACGATCTTCCCCCGCGTGTGTCCCCGCTCGGCGTATGCGTGCGCTTCCGCGATCCGTTCGAGCGGGTAGGTCCGCTCGATGCGCGGTGTGTAGCGGGCTTGTCGGCCGAGTTCGCCCGCTTCGGCGAGGAGCGTGGAGTCGTTCTCCGCGTTGGCCAGATGCACACCCAGGCGCTGCGCGTTGGCGTAGTCGGCGATCGTCGACACGCGGGCAGGGTCGCCCACGATCGCAATGAGATCGGCCAGGGATCCGGAGGCCGCAGTGTCGAGCGCGATGTCGACACCGTCCGGAGCCAGGGCGGCGAGGCGTTCCGCGAGGCCGGTGCCGTAGGTGGTGGGAACGGCTCCGAGAGAGGTAAGGAACTCGTGATTGCGCTCGCTGGCCGTCCCGATCACGGTGGCGCCCTGAGCCACCGCGATCTCGACCGCAGCACTGCCCACGCCTCCGGCGGCGCCCTCGATGAGCAGAGTGCGCCCCCGCAGGGGACCGAGCGCCTTCAGCCCGCCCATCGCGGTCACGGATCCCAGACCGGCGCCGGCGGCCTCCTCGTCGGTCCACGCGGCGGGCGCGTGGGCCCAGGCCGAGAGCACGGCCAGCTCCGCCGTCGCGCCGGTGACGCCGCCCAGCCCGAAGACACGGTCGCCGATGCTCACGCCCTGCACGCCCTCACCGGTCTCGTCGACCACGCCGACGGCATCACGCCCAGGAACCGCGGGCAGGTCCACGGGGAGCACCTCGTGCACCGCACCGGAACGCACCTTCCAGTCGACGGGATTGACGCCGGCCGCCGCAACGCGGATGCGGATCTCGCCGGCCCCGGGACGCGGCTCCGGCACCTGCTCGACCATGAGAGTCTCTACACCGCCGTACTCGTGATAACGGACTGCGCGCATGACGTTCTGCCTTTCCAACACGGCCTGCACCGGCCGTTCGTGAGATCAGTGGGATGAATGTTCGGCGAGTGCCGACGCCCGCTACGCTAGAACCTGACGTTGACGTCAGGTGCAAGTCGGGCGGGCCGCCCGACAGAGGAGGACCGGTGCGCATCGGTGAGGTCGCCGAGAAGGCAGGAGTGAGCGTCCGGGCGCTGCGCTATTACGAGGAACAGGGTCTGCTCCAGGCGGGCCGCAGCCCCGGCGGCCAGCGGCATTACCCCGACACTGCCGTCGGCCGAGTCCGGCTGATCCAACAGCTGTATGCCGCGGGCCTCCCGAGCAGAGTGGTCCGCAAGGTGCTGCCGTGCGTGGACTCGGGTGAAGAAAAAGCGCCCCCGGCACTCCTGGACCAGATGGCGGCCGAGCGTGTCCGCGTCGACCAGCGGATCACCGACCTGCTCGACGACGTGATCGCCATCGCGCGGGACCCTGATTCCGACTGCTCTCACGTGGAGTGAAGGCTACTGCCGCAATGACTTCAGACGTCGCCAGCAGATGAGTGCGCATCCGAGGGTGAGGAAGGCTTCGTGGATGTCGTCGCGTATCTCCCAGCGGATGCGCAGGCGGCGGAACCAGTGCAGGTGGGCGAACGCGCGCTCGACGACCCAGCGTTGGGTGCCGAGGCCGGAGCCGTGCTCGGTGCCGCGGCGGGCGATCAGCGGCTTCACGCCGAGGTCCCAGACCAGACGGTGGTACTTGCCGTGGTCATAGCCGCGGTCGGCCAGCACCACGTCCGGGCGGCGTCGGGGCCGGCCGCGCTTGCCCCGCACCGGCGGCACGGCTTGAAGGAGTGGGATCAGTTGGGTGACGTCGTTGCGGTTGCCGCCGGTCAGGGTGGCGGCGAGCGGGATGCCGGTGGTGTCGGTGATCAAATGGTGCTTGCTGCTGGTTCTGCCCCGGTCGACGGGGCTTCGTCCGGTCTTGGCTCCCCCTTTAACGCCCGGATGTGCGAGCCGTCGACGGCCGCTCGGGAGAAGTCCAGGGCATTCGCGCCGCGCAGCTCGGCCAGCAAGACCTCGTGGAACCGGGGCCACACCCCGGCCCCGGTCCACTCGGCCAGGCGGCGCCAGCAGGTCATACCCGAGCCGAAGCCGAGTTCCTGCGGCAGATGTTCCCAGGCGATCCCGGTGTGCAGCACGAACAAGATGCCCTGGAACACCAGCCGGTCCGGATGCCGCTTGCGTCCCGGATGCCGAAGCCGACGCTCCACCTTGGGCAGCAGCGGCCCGAGCACCGCCCACAGCTCGTCATCGACTTCCCACGGTTTCGGCCGCGCCACCCCGCACCCCCGGATCATCAGTCCTGGAGTGATCCAACCACCTCGAAGATC
Source organism: Lipingzhangella halophila (assembly GCF_014203805.1). Lineage (GTDB taxonomy): Bacteria > Actinomycetota > Actinomycetes > Streptosporangiales > Streptosporangiaceae > Lipingzhangella > Lipingzhangella halophila. The sequence continues at coordinate 1,580,171 of NZ_JACHJT010000001.1, forward strand.
ATTTCGTTAGGAGTTCTTAGACACGTTCGTAACCGGCCATCTCCCGCGATGGTCGGGATCTGTCAGTCCCGCAGCTGTCGATGATGCTTCGGGGATTGGCTGGCCAAGGAGGCCACCGTGTCGTGCAGGCGTCAGTTGTTGCCGTCGAGCTTGCCCCCGGTCTCGTCTGTTGTCCCGTCGCCGCGCGGGTCTGCGACCACAGCGCGTACCCAAGCTGAAGGGTGGTCCTCGAGTCTGTCGCGCACCGCGGACAGTAGTTGCACATCCGGATGCTCAGCGAGCGCAAAGCCGACGCGAAGAGGAAGGAGGCATCCTTGGTCGTTTTCCACGGCGGTGCTCACTGCGGCGGCGATCAGGGACACGTTGTCCGGGTCCCGCACAAACCGAGAAACCAGGGCATAACAGGCGGTGGCACGAACAGCTGCCGAGGCATCGACCCCCAACGCGATGAGTAGAGCCACCGCCCGGTCGTTGCGCCAGAGCGCGAGTGCATGGCAGAGGTCCTTGCCGTGGCCCTGCTGGCGTAGCTCCTGGTACCGGGCAATGACTTGCGCTTCGGTGTTGAGGTTTCCAGAAACCACCTCCAGGGCGAAGCGGAGGCACTTCGTGTCGGTGCTGCCGGAGAAGGTGGGTGCGGCACGGAGATCCGGGGAGAGGTGGCGGATCCGGTCCTGGACGAAGTCGGGCAGCTCTTCGAAGCGGTGCGCAAGGAACCAAACAGTGTCCTGGATGTGGTCGAGCGACATCGTGCCCGCACTGATCGCCTCCACAATAGTGGTCCAATGCTCGGTATTACCGGTATGCATGCTGGCAAGTACCAGGTCGCGTAGCGAATCTCTGCCGCCGAAGCCATAAGAACGGCGAGCGGCCTTCTCAAGGGCATGCTGGACCTGTCCCTGGGCTGACGTTGCCAGGGCATCCCAGTCATCGGCTCCAGCTTGGTCGGTGACCAACGCGCTGAGGGCGGCATTAGCGTCTCCCGAGTCGGCCATTTGTCGGATCCGCTCGGCAGCCGGAACGTGGTGGAGAGCTAGCACCTCGAGTACTTCTAGCCGGATGTTGTCGGAGCGGACACAGGCGACTTCAAAGAGCCCGTCGCGCAAATCCGGCCGCAGTTCGCTGATGTTCAATTGTGTGGCGGTTGCCACGAGTTCCTCTGCGGCAAGCTCATTCTCGTCTGGGAGCCGGGCGACGACGAACCTCGCCACCTGCTCGTGGGATTCTGAGGGGGCAGCCATGAGCAGTCGGCGGAGGGCTCGGCCGACCTCAGGCCACCGCTTGGCCCAGGATCCCGCAAAGGCCCGGTTCTCACCAAGCTGCTCGACAAGGGCAATGGTCTGCGCAACAGCAGCGGCAGCATCCTCTGCGGTGAGAAGATCGCCCGCCTCACTGTAGAGCTGCAGGTTGGCCCCTTCGGCCCTACGAGTCCAAGATTGCTGTGTGAGCTCGGTGACGACTTTCTTTAGCGGTGTGACGGGACCGCCTCGCCATATCCTGCGGGAGGCGCGTCCGATTTCCTTCTTGTGTCCCGTTATCCTTAGAAGGTGAATCGCCGTCTCGGCTGTGCGTTCATCCGGGTCTGTGGTGAGGAACTGCAATGCGAGCAGACGGGAACAATCCCGCCAGCCTCCCCAGTCGCCGGCGAGCGCTGCATTCCAGCGTGCCAGGGAAAGCAGTGGCCCAGGACTTGATGGAGACCAGGCGGTCACTGGGGCCGCCTCGGTCCAGTGATCGAATCGCGTCTTGAGGTCCGTCCGCAGTTCTTGGCTCAACTGGAGCGCTCGCCACCATGCCACGGCGTTGTCCTGGGCTTGGAGTAGTCCTGCGATGTCCTCTTGATCGAAGGGTGTTAGGGCAAAGAGGGTCGCTGTACAGCCGCCTCGGATAGCTGCCGCCGTCGGATCTCCGTATCGAAAGCTGAGTTTATCGAGTGCCTGTACGGCGTGGGCTGTGGCTTGTTCGTTCTCTTCGCGTTCCAAATGCAAATGGGCGAGCTGTCCGTGCATCCAGCTTGCATCCACTGCCTCCGCGTCATCGGGAATCTTGAGTGCGGAGGTGGCGGTGGTGAAATCTTGCTTCTGGTAGGCGGCGCATGCCCTAACGACTCGACATGCGACTCGTTCGAAGGTGTGCCGCGCCGATGAGTCGAGCGCTCCGAACGAAGACGCATCCTCCTTACTCAGAAGAGCGTCCAACGCGCCTGCGAAGCGCCATCCCCAGTCTCTTTCCGCGTGCATACGATCCAAGCGGGGAATGATGTCCTTGTCCGCGAGGCGCCCAAGCTCTTGGCGGCGCCCGCGGAGCAGCATAGCCACGGCTTCCTCGAAGCACACATCGTCTGAACGGCGATTCGGGTTCGGAGCGATCACCCTTGGTGCGATGAGCGCGGTACGCAGGAGCGCGCTCGGCGGGGTCTTGACCTTATGCCCGTGCCATACGCTGCCTTCGAGTTCGTTGACCCTCTGACTCGCGGAGACATCGATCAGTGCGTCGAGATTGTCAACGTCGACCTTCTGCTGTTTCGGAACGAATATCTTGCGTCCCTTTCCTGTGGAGACGATCGCGTCACCGGAAACATGTGCCCAGTACGTGACTTCCGAGGGGATGTCGTGCAGCACCAGCAGACACGGGATTCCGAAGCGGACCCAGTGATCGAAATGGCGGGTATCGGATTCATAATACCACCACCCCGGCGTAGCGGTGTCAGTACTAGCCTCTGAATACTTATCCTGACTGCTTTTCACCTGCATAATCACGGGGAATCCGAGATCCTCGCCATTTTGGTCGCGCGCAAAGGTGAATAGGTCGTCACCAATATCTTGTGGGATCTCTTTTGGTTCTCCCCACCCGATCTTAGTGAAAGCCAGAGTCACTTGGATCTGGCCAATCCGGCCAGTTTTTTGGTTTGCATCATGCTGCATTAGCCTGCCCTTGTGTGACGCGATGGGTCGAACTTTAATTTAACTGACCGGGCGCCAAGTGCCACAACTGCGGCTGTTGAAGCTGTAGTCGGAGGCTGCGATGGTGACCTGAACGCGGCGGCCGCTGGTGAGGAAGTCATTGTCGATGATCTCGCCGGCGCTGTCGCTACGCTCCCAGTAGCAGCCGTCGAGCTCGCCTTCGGAGTAGTAGGTGCCCGGCTGGATCTCGTCACCGACGAGGAATGCCCCAGGTCCGAACCACGGCCCCGAAGTTCTCGCGATAGGTCCGGAGTGTTCCCGCACGCCAGGGAACGACCGGAGTGCCCCGGGATGAGCGAATCGCGGCATGAGGAAACGGGCATGACGCCCTTGGACCATGGAGTTGCTACGACAACACGATCCATGAAAGCGCCATGCCCGCCCCCACATCATCCCGCACCCGCACCCGCGCTGCGGCCGATACCGCAGAAGACCCCGTCACCGGCCTGCTCGACCACCTCTCCACGGTGCCCGACCCCCGCCGCCCGCAAGGCATCCGCTACCCGCTGCCCCGCCATCCTGGCCATGGTCGTCTGCGCGATGAGCGCCACCGGCCACGACAACGCGACCGCCGCGGTGGAATGGGCCCATCGCGCCGAGCCCGCACTGTTGATGCGGCTGGGCCTGCGCTTCGACCCCGTCACCGGCAAAGTACCGGTGCCCACCGAACGCACCGTCGCCGAACTCCTGGCCGACCTCGATCCCCACACCCTCGCGGCGGCCGGGGCCGCCCACGCCGAAGCGATCGTCGCCCCCACCGGCCCCGCCCCCGAGCAGAACAACGGGCACACCCCCGACGGGTGCCCGAACGCGAGCACCGCCGCCGACGCAGCCCTCCCGCGGCCCGGCCGCGCCAGGCGTGCCTGGCCGCCGACGGCAAGGCCATGCGCGGCTTGCGCCGGGGCCAGGGCACCCGCGCCGGGGCACCCGCGCCGGGGTGTTCCACCTGGCCCGCCACAGCGACGCGGTGGTCACCACCGCCCAGTCGATCGGGGCCAAGCACACCGAGACCGCGGCGTTCACCGCCGCCCTGGACCACCTGGCCGAGGAAGACCTTGCCGGGCGTGTGATCACGGCCGACGCGCTGCACACCGTGAAGGCCCACGCCTCCTACCTGCACCGGCGCGGAGCCCACTACCTCTTCTACGTCAAGACCAACCGGGCGGCGCTGCACGCGCACCGGGCGGGCCTGCCCTGGAAGCAGGTGGGCTGGGCCCACGACGAGGGGTGGCAGCGCAACCGCGACCGCTTCGAGCGGCGCCGGGTGAAGGTCCTGGCCGCCGACGGTCTGGGCATCGCCTTCCCCATGCCGCCCAGGTACTGCTCCTCGAGCGCCGCACCCGCCACATCGGCACGGCCCGCACCACGAAGACGACGGTCTTCGCGGTGACCGACCTGCCGGCCCACAAGGCGCGGCCCGCCGAGCTCGCGGACTGCTTGCGCCGGCATTGGTCCATCGAGGCCGTGCATCACATCCGGGACGTGACCTGGAGGGAAGATGCGCGCCGGGCCCGCATCGGGGCGTTGCCGGTGGTGCTGGGGTGCCTGGCCGATATCGCCCGCCAGGCCCTTGCTGCTGCGGGGTGGGCCAACCTCGCTTCCGGCCGCCGCGCACACACCGATCCGGACAAAGCTCTGCAACTACACCGGATACCGCAGATCAGTACATAACCGCCATAACGCGAGAACTTCGGGGCCGTGATCCGCACCGTGCTGGCCGGCATCGATACCGCCCGCCTGGACGAAGCCGTCTGCGCCCACCTGAGTAACCGGCGCGCCCAGCCCCTCGGCCCGGCGACGCCCGTGGGGACCAGTGAACGCGAGCAGCGCCGCCCCCGCACACCCGCCCCCGAGCTGCGCCATAGCGCCATCGCCGTCGACGGCAAAGCGCTGCGCGGCAGCAGACGCCGCCACCGGACCCCCACCCGCCTGCTGCAGGCCGTGCACCACCGCGACGGCGCCTCGCCCAGCAGCCGGTCGCCACCAAGAAGGGCGAGACCACCGCCTTCGCCCCGCTGCTGGCAACCCTGGACATCACCGGGGCCGTAGTGACCTTCGACGCCCTGCACACCACCGCCGCCGCGGCACGGGCCGTCCTCACCCGCGGCGGCCACTACATCGCCATCGTCAAAGGAAACAGGCCCGTCCTGCTCGACGAGGTCGCCGCCCTGCCCTGGAGGCAGGTGCCCACCGGCGACCGCCTTCGCGAACACGCCCACGGCCGCAGTGAGATCCGCACCCTCAAGGCCGCCTGCCCCCGCGGATCGGCCTTCCCGGGCGCCGTCCAGGCACTGCGCATCACCCGCAAACGAAGCAACGCCGAGGATCAGGGCTACTCCAGCGAGACGGTCTATGCACTGACCGACCTGCACCCCCACCAGGCCGATGCGGCCGAGCTCGCCGCCCACGCACGCGGGCACTGGTCAGCGGAGAACAAGAACCACCACGTTCGCGACGTCTCCTTCCGCGAAGACGCCTGCAAGGTCGCCGCCGGATCGGCCCCCCACGCCCTGGCATCACTGAACAACCTGCTCAAAGGCGTATTCGCTCATGCTGGCTACGCCAACACCGACCACGCCCGCCGGGAACACACCAACCCGTATCGGGCATATGACCTGCTCTTCGGACAACACCGAAGATCAACTACGTAACACAAACACAGAGGGGCCCTGCTCACCGCCCGGGGGTCCATGACCGTGGTGGCCACGCAGATCAGCTCCCCGTCCGGGTTGCGCTCGGGCACGGTGTACTCCCCACCAGGTCATCAGAGCCGTTCCGGCACTGGACCCGGCAATGGAGAAGCACCCTGGGGCCGCAGCCCGTCGAAGAGGATGATGAGGTGACGCTGCAATGAATCTGGCGATTGTTCCGTCTGGAGCCCGACGGTGTGAACGAGAGCGCAGAGAATCAGAAGGATATCGGGCCCAGTGACGTCAGATCGGATTCCACCGGCTTCCTGGGCACGGTCGACCAACGCATTGGTCCCCGCATGCAGCTGATTCCGGCACTCGGTCACTGTTGGATCTCCTTCCGTGACCGCCTGCAAGAACACAAGATCCTGGTGCTGCAACTGTTTTGCCGCCACAGTCAGGAACTCCAGCAGCGCACCCGTAGGATCAGCGGATTCCAGCAGCTTCCCCGCGACGGCGCTGAGCGAGACGAAATGACCGCCTACGACCACGGCGACCAGTTCCTCCTTCGTGGCGAAGTGTCGAAAGACGGTCCCCTTCGCCACACCCGCACGGCGAGCGACATCCGCGATCGAGGCGTCCATGCCCCGCTTGCTGAACTCCTCCTCTGCGGCAGCGAGGAGCAGTTCTCGGTTTCGCGCCGCGTCTGAGCGCAGCGAACGGGCAGGCAGGGTCATGACCACCATCCTAACAAGTTGACCAGTCGGTCATCTTGTGATCCACTGTCGGCTTGAGATGACCGATCGGTCATTATCTGCCTCGCAGGGCAGCCCGCAAGTCCAGGTCGGATAAGGAACCCATGCAGCTACAAGGATCCACAGCCCTCGTCACCGGCACCAATAGCGGGATGGGCCGCCACTTCGCCATCGAACTCCTGCGCCGCGGGGTGAAGGTCTATGCCACGGCTCGCCGCCCGGAGCTTGTCGATATCCCTGGTGCCGAAGTGCTCCATGTCGACATCACCGACCAGACGTCCATCGAAGCCGCCGCCGAGGTCGCCACCGACGTCGACCTGCTGATCAACAACGGCGCCTACATGGGCATCGGTAGCCTCGTCAGTGGAGACCTCAATGTAGTCCGGCAGCTGATGGAATCGCACTACTTCGGCACACTTTCCATGATCCGGGCGTTTGCCCCCGTGCTGGCCAGTAATGGTGGCGGCGCTATCCTCAACGTCCTGTCAGCAGTGGCTTGGACTACCGTCGAGAGCAACACCGCCCTCGCCGCCGCCAAATCCGCACAGTGGGGGCTCACTAACGGGGTGCGGGTGGAGTTGGCTGACCAAGGAACTCTAGTGGCTGCTTTCGTCCCCGGGCTCGTGGCCAGCGAAACCTTGAAAGAAGCCATGAAGGCTTCCGGAATTACTCTCCCTGAGGATCCGATGATCGAACCGGACTACCTCGTTCGACTAGCCCTGGACGGAATCGAGGCAGGAGAGGTCGAGATCCTTGACCGCTTCGGAGCCGAAGCGAAGGCAAGCCTCTCGGGCCCTCCGGGCACCTTCGACCTGACAGCGCTGACATAGCTATGGCATAGGTATAACCCTTTCCCCAGCGGAATTTCCGTCGCCGGTGCCCTCTCCATCGAAGTTGCATCGGAAACCTGCAACCGGGCGGGCAACTGTCCGAACGAACACCAGTTGGACAGCGTCACCTGTTCTATTTCAGAGCCTTGGTCCTGGACACCCACGGCCTTCTCGAATGGGACTTGCTTATTTAGAACTCCTCTCATTTGGCCAGTCTTCGGTAGCAAATCAGCGTGCAGGCGATGCCGGCGAAGGCCAGGAAGTGGTCGGCTTGGCGTTCGTAGCGGCGGTGGAGGCGGCGGCATCCGTCCAGCCAGGCCACATGGTGCGCTCGACCTGCCACCGGTGTCGCCTCAACCGCTTGGAGGACTCCACACCCTCACGGCCCCGAAGTTCTCGCGTTATGGCGGTTATGTACTGATCTGCGGTATCCGGTGTAGTTGCAGAGCTTTGTCCGGATCGGTGTGTGCGCGGCGGCCGGAAGCGAGGTTGGCCCACCCCGCAGCAGCAAGGGCCTGGCGGGCGATATCGGCCAGGCACCCCAGCACCACCGGCAACGCCCCGATGCGGGCCCGGCGCGCATCTTCCCTCCAGGTCACGTCCCGGATGTGATGCACGGCCTCGATGGACCAATGCCGGCGCAAGCAGTCCGCGAGCTCGGCGGGCCGCGCCTTGTGGGCCGGCAGGTCGGTCACCGCGAAGACCGTCGTCTTCGTGGTGCGGGCCGTGCCGATGTGGCGGGTGCGGCGCTCGAGGAGCAGTACCTGGGCGGCATGGGGAAGGCGATGCCCAGACCGTCGGCGGCCAGGACCTTCACCCGGCGCCGCTCGAAGCGGTCGCGGTTGCGCTGCCACCCCTCGTCGTGGGCCCAGCCCACCTGCTTCCAGGGCAGGCCCGCCCGGTGCGCGTGCAGCGCCGCCCGGTTGGTCTTGACGTAGAAGAGGTAGTGGGCTCCGCGCCGGTGCAGGTAGGAGGCGTGGGCCTTCACGGTGTGCAGCGCGTCGGCCGTGATCACACGCCCGGCAAGGTCTTCCTCGGCCAGGTGGTCCAGGGCGGCGGTGAACGCCGCGGTCTCGGTGTGCTTGGCCCCGATCGACTGGGCGGTGGTGACCACCGCGTCGCTGTGGCGGGCCAGGTGGAACACCCCGGCGCGGGTGCCCCGGCGCGGGTGCCCTGGCCCCGGCGCAAGCCGCGCATGGCCTTGCCGTCGGCGGCCAGGCACGCCTGGCGCGGCCGGGCCGCGGGAGGGCTGCGTCGGCGGCGGTGCTCGCGTTCGGGCACCCGTCGGGGGTGTGCCCGTTGTTCTGCTCGGGGGCGGGGCCGGTGGGGGCGACGATCGCTTCGGCGTGGGCGGCCCCGGCCGCCGCGAGGGTGTGGGGATCGAGGTCGGCCAGGAGTTCGGCGACGGTGCGTTCGGTGGGCACCGGTACTTTGCCGGTGACGGGGTCGAAGCGCAGGCCCAGCCGCATCAACAGTGCGGGCTCGGCGCGATGGGCCCATTCCACCGCGGCGGTCGCGTTGTCGTGGCCGGTGGCGCTCATCGCGCAGACGACCATGGCCAGGATGGCGGGGCAGCGGGTAGCGGATGCCTTGCGGGCGGCGGGGGTCGGGCACCGTGGAGAGGTGGTCGAGCAGGCCGGTGACGGGGTCTTCTGCGGTATCGGCCGCAGCGCGGGTGCGGGTGCGGGATGATGTGGGGGCGGGCATGGCGCTTTCATGGATCGTGTTGTCGTAGCAACTCCATGGTCCAAGGGCGTCATGCCCGTTTCCTCATGCCGCGATTCGCTCATCCCGGGGCACTCCGGTCGTTCCCTGGCGTGCGGGAACACTCCGGACCTATCGCGAGAACTTCGGGGCCGTGCCGGGTGAGGGCGGGTAGTAGCCGCCCTCACCTATGTATGGAGAATTCACACGACGATCGGGCTAACAGGAGTCGAGATTTTCTTTGTCGGTGATCCAGGCGGCCAGCCGTGTCTCCGCGCACCGGCGCCGCCACTTGGCCGTGCCATAGGCCACGCCCAACTCGGCCGCAGCGCTGGCCAGGCTGCGCCACTCCAAGCGGCTGCGGGCGATCAGCTCGGCCTCACCCCAGGTCAGGACCCCCGCCTGGGCGGCCTGGGCCAACACCTGCTCGGGATGGCGCGCCGTGACCGGTGCCGCGAGGCCGTCCTCGGCTTGGGGCGCGAGGCGGTCGCGGTCGCGGCGGCGCTGGTAGTAGTGGCGCCGGGCGGCTTTCTCCGCCGAATAGCACAGCCGGCGGCACACATGCGGCGCGGCCAGGTCCACCTGCCACAGCCCCTCAAGGAACTGGGCCAGCACGTCGGCAGCGAGGTCCTCACGGTTCACCCCCTGCCGCCGCCCCCACCGGGCCACCACCGCCCGCAGCCCGGGCAGGGCCAACCCGGCGGCGAGCACCACCCAGGTGCTCTGCTCCGCGCGGGCCTGGCGCACCAGGGCCCGCCACACGCCATCGCGGGTCGCCGCCGATCCCTCGCGCAGCACGAGGGCCAACTCGCCGGCGGCGAGCTGGGTGCAGGTGAGCTCGTGCACCTCGCCCACGGCCAGATACGGCTGGCCGGGCCCCTGCGCCAGTAGGCGAAATGATTCCTCCAGCGCCTGCAACGGCGAGGCAACCACCAACGTTGACATAGGAAACTCCCGTGGTTGTTGACGTCGAGTTCCTATGTACACATCTGGATGTGCAGGAAATGTGCGGTGCGTACGCACCGACGAAAAAATTCGCACCAGGGGTCTCGTGTGCAGGAAATGCGTACGCAGTGCACACGCGCTGCGTACGCATTCACGGTGAGCTTGTTCCCGGAGGCGTTAGCCCGATCGGGATCTGAAATCTCCATATATGGGTGAGAGGCATCCGAGTCCAACGCCGACACCGCGACATGCCCACACCCACACCCCGCCTGCGGCTGCTCTCCCTGGGCGCAGGCGTGCAATCCAGCGCCCTGCTCCTACTGGCCGCCCAGAGCGCGGTCCCGTGCTTCGACTACGCCCTGTTCGCCGACACCGGATGGGAACCGCCCTCGGTCTATGCCCATCTGGAGCGGCTCGGTGCCATCGCCGCCGAGGCCGGCATCCCCCTGCACCGGGTCAGTGCCGGCAACATCCGCGACGACGCCCTCGATGCGCAGCACCGGTTCGCTTCCATGCCGTTGTTCATCACCGGGGCCAACGGCGAGCGCCGCATGGGGCGGCGCCAGTGCACCGCCGAGTACAAGATCCGCCCGCTGAAGAAAGAGGCCCGGCGCCTGCTGGGCTATCCGCACCCCAACCGGGTGCCCGAGGGGGTCTATGCCGAGCAGTCCATCGGGATCAGTACCGAGGAGTTCCACCGGGCCAAAGATGCCGACGTGGGCTACCTGGGCAACCGGTTCCCGCTGATCGAGATCGGCTGGACGCGCCGCGACTGCCGCGCCTTGCTCACCCACCACGGCCTGGGCGACACACCCAAGTCTGCCTGTGTGGGGTGCCCGTTTCGCTCCAACGAGTCCTGGGCGGAGCTGAAGTCCACCGAACCGGAGGCGTTCGAGGACGCCGTGGCCTTCGATGCCGCGATCCGCCATGGCCCCCCGGCAGCGGCATCACGCGGCATGCCGCACGGCACCTTCTACCTTCACCGCGACCGCGTCCCCCTGGGCCAGGTCGCCCTCGGCATCGACACCGGACCCGAACCCGAGGGGTGCTCCCCATGGTCCTGCCGCGGTGAGGACCCCCACGACGCTGATACAGGAGGTGCGGCATGACCGTCCCCTCCCGTGCACGACCTGCTGACACTTCTGGGCCCCGCCTCGCGCGGCATCAGCGGCGTCTGCGACTGCTGCTGCTGGACGGCACCCCCGGCGCGGCAGCGCTGCTGGTGCTGGCCACCCACCGCGCAATCCCCGGATTCGACGCCATGCTGATCCCCGACACCGGGGCCTATCCGGCCCGGCTCTACCGCTACCTGGACCGTCTCGCCCGCATCGCCGCGGAGGCCGGCACCCAGGTGCTGTGGGTCGATGCCGGTGTCACCCCCGCTCTGAGCGAGACCCACACGAGTCTGCTGCCGCTGTACACCCGTACTGCCGAGGGCACGCACGGCCGAATGGTCAGCGGCTGCGCCTACCGGCAGTCCCACGCCGTGGATGCCGCTATCGCCGACCTGCTCGGCTACCCCAGCGCTGCCACCGTCGCCGCAGGCGTGCTCGCCGACTGCGTTCTCGGTCTGGGCGCCGAACAGCCCCAGCACGCCCGCCCCGCCACGGCGCGCTACCGCCGTAACCGCTACCCGCTGGTGGAGCTGGGCTGGAGTAGCGCTGACTGCCGCGCCTACCTGCACCACCACGAACTGGCCCACCCACCGGACATGGCGTGCACCCCGTGCCCCAACCGGACCAACGCGAGCTGGGCCGAACTCCGCGCCACCGACCCCCAGGCCTGGCAACAAGCGGTAGCACTCGATGCCGCGCTGCGCCACGGCCCCCAATCGATGGCACCGTGCGGCATGCCGCAGGAGACGACCTGCTACCTCCACCCTGAGCGCGTTCCCCTGGACCAGGCCGATCTCGATGCCGAACGAACCCCCCGCCCCACGCCGTGCGTGCCGTGGGCCTGCCGCGGCACCCGGGCCGGCACCGAGGGGGTGGTGCCGCGTGAGTGCTAATGCCGTCCCCGCTGCTGCCGGTGCCCAGAGGGGTTGTGCCCCACGCTCCCAAAGAGCCGGTGACCACCACGTCGCACACGGTCGCGATCGGGGCGTTGTGCACTGGCTATGCCGGTCTGGGCATGGGCGCTGCCGCTGCCCTTGGTGGCGCTGGCTTGGCCTGGGTCGCCGAGACCGAGCCTGACAGGCCCACCTGCTCGCCGACCAGAGGGGAGGTGAGGCGTAATGGGCCTGCGCATCGTTCCCGTCTCACTGCGTGACGCCGGAGAGTACGTGGCCGTGTGGCACCGCCACCACCCCCGGCCCCCGCGGGGGCACAAGTTCAGCCTCGGGGTCTGCAACGCGCAGGGCTATCTGGTGGGGGTGGCCATCGTCGGCCGGCCCGTGGCGCGGGGCCTCGATGACGCGCGCACGCTGGAGGTTACCCGGCTGGCCACCGATGGCACGGCCAACGCGTGCTCGAAACTGTACGGGGCCGCATGGCGGGCTACCCGCGCGTTGGGCTATGACCGCCTGGTCACCTACACCCAACACGGCGAGTCTGGCGCCTCACTGCGCGCGGCCGGATGGCGCCCCGCGGCAGCGCTGCCGCCGCGGGAAAGCTGGAACCGTCCCGGTGCCGCCGGTAGCGGCGCCACCGCCCGGATGCGGTGGGAAGCCCCATGAGCGCGGCGCGATATCTCCCCATTCGTTGCCGCAGTCGATCGCACTCCCGTGCCGCGATGCCGGGCGGCATCCCCGCGGATCCCACCTGGCAGTTGCGGCACGGGCGGTGGCGCCGCTCTGCCCACGCCGCGCTCGGCGCGTTCGTGTTCCTTTGCCACCGAGCTGGCTGTAGCCGTGTCCCGCTCGTGGCTATCCCGAAGGTGAGGTCGGTGTGACCCGCAAGCAAGAAAACAACGCTGACCAGCTGAAACGTGGTGACAAAAAGGATGGCGACACCTACCCTGCAGCTCCCGCATCCTCCAGTACGGGGGAGCGGGATGCCGGTCCGGTGCCGCCAGAGGTCTATACCCCCGCCGAGGCGGCCGAGCTTCTCAAGGTGCCCGAGTCCTGGCTGCGCAAGAAAGCCGCGCAGCGGGCGGTGCCCTGCACCTTCCTCGGCAAGCACCTGCGCTTCAGCGCTGAGGACCTGCACCGGATCGTGCGCGAGGCGACACGGGACCCGGTCACCAGCCGGGGCGCCCCGCCTCACCGGACAGAGTAAATCTACGATGTAAAGGGCAGTGTTTCTATGACTTATGCCGAACAACGTGGACGCGGGTGACGGGTGCGCTACCAGCGCCTGGACAACACCTGGGCATCCAAGGGCGGCTTCGAAACCAAAACCGCCGCGCTGAACTGGGGACAGGAGCAGGAGGCCCACGTCCGCGCCGGAACCTGGATCGACCCCAAGGAGCAGGAGATCACCTTCGGGGAGTTCGCCGCCCAGTGGTGGGCACAGGCCCGCCTGTCGGACAACACCGCGGCCAAGTACCGCTCCTACCTGGATGCCCACATCCTGCCGGCCTGGAAGGACTGGCCGCTGATCGCGATCTTCAACAACCACCTGGAGATCCAAGGCTGGGTCAACCGGCTACACGACGAGTTGGCCGAACCCTCGGTGGCCTCGGTATTCGCGCTGTTCTCCACCCTGTGCAACACCGCCGTGCGTGCCCGCCGGATCCCCGCCAACCCCTGCAACGGAGTACGGGTCTCCTCCGGCGGCTACGAGACAGACCGACAGGTCGCCACCCCGGTGCAGGTGCTGCGGGCGGCCATGCGGTTGCACCACACGTTCGGCCGCGCCGGCTTCGTGCTGTGCCTGCTCAACGCCTACACCGGGGCGCGCTGGTCGGAGCTTGTGGCGTTGGAGTCCCACGAGTACGACGAGGTCAACCACGCCATCCCGGTACGCACCCCACTCCAGGAGACCGCCGGGCGGTTGAAGAAAGCCAAACGGGCGAAAACGCCGGCGGGTAAACGGTGGATCCCGTTGCCCGGCTTTCTCAACGCCCTCTACGTCGACCTCCGCAGCGCGGTCGAACCCGGGGAGCGGTGTTCACCGGCCCTCAGGGTGGGCAGCTGCGGCGCGGGAACTTCCGTGCCCGGTTCTGGCGCCCCGCCTGGGACGGGCAACCCCAGAGCGAGGAGGTGTGGTTGCGGTCACCGATCCTGCCCGGGTTCACCTTCAACGAGGGCCGCCACACCCACCGCACGTGGCTGGCCGACGACGGCATCCCCGAAGTCGGCCGGGCCGCGCGGCTGGGCCATCGGATGCCGGGCATGGCCAACGTCTACGAACACGTCACCGCCGATACCAAAGCCCGGATCCTGAAGGTGCTCACCCGGCGATGGCAGACCAGCATCACCAGTCTCGATCACACAGAGCAACGAAAACTGGCGTCACTCGTCCCGGAACTCACCCGTGAGCACTACCGCGACGACGTTGCCTGAGGGGCCGAAGGCCCCTCCGAAAAAAAGATGATCTCCCAAAAATCTCCCACGGCGGCTCCCGCCTTCCGTGGAGAAATCTGAGAGACCCATCCTGACCTGCGGCGATACTGGTGGGCGATACTGGACTCGAACCAGTGACCTCTACCGTGTCAAGGTAGTTCGGCGCTCCGGCCGACCTGGACCGGTGTTCGGAGGTGCAGGTCAGAGGCCCTCGTTGGGAGCCGTTCGGCGCCGTTGAACCCCCCTTGAGGCATCTTCTCGTCTCCATTTTGTCTCCACGCTTTCGGCCCGTCCTGGCTGTCTCCACGATCGCCCGAGGCTCGTATCCACGGTAGTGCTCACCGGCGTCCGGCTCCCGCGTATGGCGATGACCTGCGAAAGGGAGCGAGTACCCATGTCGAGTCCGGTGTGGCCGCGCTGGACCACCACCGCCACCGTCCTGCTGCTGGCCGCGATCGCAGCCGTGGTCTCCTACGCCCACATGTTCGAGCTGGCGTTGCGTCACGGCGAGCCCGCCTGGCGCGCCGGCCTGTTCCCATTATCGGTCGACGGCATGATCATCGCCGCGTCGATGACCCTCCTGACCGACGCCCGCCAGGGGCGGCGTGGGGGAGTGCTGCCGTGGAGCCTGCTGATCGTTGGTAGCGCGGCCTCGCTGGCCGCCAACGTCGCGGTGGCCGATCCGACCGTGTGGTCACGGGTGATCCACGCTTGGCCGAGCTTCGCCCTGATGGGTGCTTACGAGTTGCTCATGCGCCACTTCCGTATGGCTGCTTATGGCGAACGCACGGCTTACACCGACGACGGGTCGGGCGCGAAACGCGACAGCGACGACGCTAATGGCGACGCGGTCGGTTCGGCCGGTGCGCAGGAGTTCGCCGTTGGAGGCTTGCGTGTGATCGAGTCCGACAGCGGTGCGACTCCGCCACTCGATCCTGTGGATCCGGGGGGCGTGGCTGTCCCGCCTATTCAGGTCGAGGCCTGGAACTGGGCGCTGAAGCACCGGCGCGAGGATGGTGCCCTCCCGACGGGAAGCGAGATCGCTGCGGCGTTCGGACGGAAGCAGCGTTGGGGGCGGCTAGTCAAACAGCGCGGCCAGCAGGGAGTACTCGATCAACTCGTCGCATGACGGCGACTCCTGGAACGTCCGTATGGGGTGTGTGTCGGAGGGGCGACTCGACAGTTACGTACATTCCCCTGAGCCTGTCCGCGGGGTTGCGTACGCATCGCGTGCAGTGCGTACGCAACTCCGAAGGTAGGCGCCTCGGCGTATCCCACCGCGGATCTGTGCGGATGGGCCCGCCCACGGGGGCACGCTAGGGTTTCTTCGTGAGCTTTCCGCGCAGTGATCCGGCCCTGTTCGAGGGGCTCTTCGAGCACGTCGAGCGCTACCTCGGGCCCTACGTCTCCGGAACGTCGGCCACGATGCCGGGCTACAACCGCGGATTCGGTGTCAGCGTCCACCGGCACACCACGCTGGAGCTGGTTTCCGCCGCGACCATGGGGGTGCGGTTCCAGGAGGTCGATTCCGCCCTGCCGGAGGAGTTCGCGTGTTCCGTGCTGCCCGGCCAGGACGCCGAGGCGGCCTACCTGGTGCACGTCGCAGCGGAGCGCGTCATCCAGACGGGCCGGGGATACGAGTTCGGCCACGGCTACGTCAACGCCGAACCCCTCATCCCCGACTCCCGGATCGACTGCCTGCTCATGGAACCCAACCTCTGGGTGGATGCCGCGTTCACCCACTTCAGTGGCGATCAGGCGGAACCGGTGCTGCGCTTCGTCACCGTGCTGCCGGCGATGTGCGTCGAGCTGGACGCGCTGGAACGCGGACACGACCACGCCGGGCAGATGCGCCGCATGGCCGCGGCCGCCGGCGTCGACCTCCGCGACATCTACCGCGCCCCGGCCATCGGCGGGCGGTGAATCCCCTCTCCGCCGCCAGACGACATCTTGGCCAGGAATTTCGATGTTGTGGAGCCCGAATTTTCTTCGGGATGTGAATCCAACGAGGCAGTTTGGTTGCCGGAAAACATCAGCTATCCCGGACGAGCGATGACCCGACGACAGGGAGGCCTGTCCTAAGGACCCAGGAGTGCGGTAGTCCGCCCGCGGGAGGGGGCTACCGCACGATGCCGGCTCCGGGACAGGTCACGGGAGTGGCGCCCGCAGGTCGTCTGGGGGCGTGGTCTCCGACTTAGTCGGTCGTGACCGGGGTCAGGGCGAATCCGTCGTTGGGCTCGCCCGCGAGGAGCTCGGCCAACCCGCCGCTGAGCGCGTACGTCGTCCCGTCCGGTCCCGCGGTCACGTCGCTGGTGACGGGATCCTCGACGGTGTCGGTGACCGTCACCGTGGCTTCCTTCCAGCCGTCTTCGGGCTCCACGCGCTGGATCTAGGCGGGCTCGCCGGACAGCAGGCCGCTGCTGACCGCCGTGATCGAGCCGTCCTCCAGGGGCAGCATGCCGGCCGTGGGAGGCGCCAGCGGCTCGGAGAGCTCCACCGGCTGCGCCTCGTCGGGACTGTCGACGGGCACCCGTACCAGGGAGCCGTCGGCCATGGCGATGATCAACTGGTTTCCCTCCACCCAGTCCACCGCTGCCATCCCCACGTCGTCCAGGAAATCGGGAATGTCCAGCGTGCCCTCGAGCAGGTCGCTCCGCAGAAAGACCGAGGCGCGGCCATCGGGCTCGACGGCGAACACCGTCGGGGTCAGCTCGTCGACGGCGTAGGCGGTGCCGTCGGGCGCCACTGTCACGTCGGCGATCAGGTGCTGCTCGCCGTCGTCGGTGAGCTCAGTCAGATCGACACACCAGTGCTGCTCCCCGGTTTCCATCAACCGGGCGCTGCGCGAGGCGCTCGCTCGTGACGCGGCGGGGCAGGCGCCGGACCCGGCGCCGGCGGCCCGGCGGGAGTTCAGTGACGCACTGGCCGTGCTGCTGCGGCGCGCGCAGGCGACCGGGGCGGTGCGCCCCGACGTGGGGGTGGCGGAGGTGCACGCGCTCGTCGCGGCGTGCGCGTCGATGGCGCAGCCCGGGTGGGAGGACGGCGGATCGGGGAGCGGGGGGCGTCGGGTCGAGGGCCGCCGGGGCCCCGACCTCGAGGCGAGCGGCAGCGAGCCCAAGAAATCAGGGTCGGGGGCCGCCGGGGCTCTGGAGGGTCCGCAGGTGGGGCGCCCGCGATTGGCGGAGCCCGATTGGGCGGCACACCGGAGGTGCCCGAAGGTTCCCCGGAGTTCTGGGGCGCCGCGCCGTGGTGGCACGGGAGACCGGCGACATCATGGAGCGCCCCGGCCGCCGCCCCGGTGGCCGGGTGAGCGCGTTCAGGCCCGTCACACGGGAACCACACCCGCCCCGGCCTGCGTCGAAGCATCAGCTACCGGCACTGCCACCGGAGACGGAGACTCCCCCACATGGATAACAGAATCATCGCGACGTCGAGCCTGGTCGTGGTTCTCGCCTTGACTTCCTGCGGCCTGTTGCCGGGATCATCCGGCGAGCAGGAGCCCGCACCCTCCGAAGAGGGCGCGGAGCAACAGGACTACGGGGACTTCCCCTACGAGAAGGAAGGCCGCATCTTCATCGAAGGCGGCGACGACGTGAACCAACGTCTGGGCATCAACGGGCTGCAGAGCGGCCCCGAGTACACCGTGCTGGAGATCGAGGTCACGATGATCGACGCCACGACGGGCGGTTCGAGGGTCTCCTCACCCTCCCGCCTGGTGGACCCCATTGACGGGCTTGCCTACGAACAGCTGACCGATGAGCAGGGCCAGGCCTTCGGCCCCTACTTCACCGAGGACGAGGACGTGGGGACGCTTCCCGTGCTCCAGAACATCCCCCAGGCATACCGGGTGTACTTCCCCCCGCTGCCGGAGTACGTCACGCACATCACCTACACCGGCCAGGGCATGGGCGCGATGACCGGGATCCCGGTCGAGCACGTGGACGAGATCAGCCCGGCCGAGGAGCCCAACGCCAACGAGCTGATCGACGAGGAGACCTGGGAGCCCGTCGAGGACATCGGCGAGGACACCACCGTCGTCTACCCGCTCCACGAGCCCGAGGGCGACTTCTGGGACGCGCCGAGGCAGATGGAGAGCATGGTCGACGACGGCGAGATCGCCGTCACCCGGGCCGGCACCGAGGAGACCTTCGCACTCAACGCCGACCTGGCCTTCGAGTTCGATGAGTCCGAGCTCCAGCCCGAGGTGGAGGACCGGCTCACCGAGCTCGCGACGTACATGAGCGAGAACCTCGACGCCGAGGGCCCCATCGAGATCACCGGCCACACCGACAGCGTGGGTGACGACGCCTACAACCGGACGCTGTCGGAGGAGCGGGCCGAGGCCGTGCGGGAGATCGTGGAGCCGGAGCTGGGCGAGAGCTTCGAGATCCAAACCGATGGGCTCGGCAGCTCCGAGCCGCTCATCGCCGAGGAGGGCGAGGACGAGGAAGCCCAGGCCCGAAACAGGCGGGTGGAGATCTCCCAGGAGCGTCCGTTCGACCAGGTCATCGAGGATGAGAACGCCCGCCACGAGGGCATCCTGGAGCGCGCCGGCGACCCCGCGGCCTTCAACGCCGACGACGGCGAGGCCGAGGTCACGCTCAGTGACGGCGACGTGGAGCTCAACGTCTATCCGTTCGTGCGCGACGGCGCCTACGTGGTCGCGGTGATGGGCTTCGCCAACACCGGTTCCGAGCCGGTCACCCCGGACCTGAGTGGCGCGGCCACGCGACTGCCCGGCCAGCCGGACCAGTTCAGCGAGGGCACCCTCGGCGGGTTCCAGACCGAGGACGGCGACGGGGTCACCCACTCCGTGGTGCAGCTGAACCACCCGGAGGAGGGCTATTCCAGCTTCGCCGAGGAGGTGCACGAGCTGCACCCCGGCGATGAGTACCGCACCATCGCCTGGTTCCTCGCCCCCGAGAAGGACGTTGAAACTCTGACCCTCCAGACCGGCGCCTTCGGCGATGCCGCCGACGTCCCCATTCGGGGCTAGTGTTCTGAGTCGTTAATTCGTTGAAGATATGCGGTGAAGTTAGCGAAGATCTCCTCGGCGCTTTTGACCCACACGAACCGCCGGGGATCGTCGTTCCAGTCATCGATCCACGTCTGTAGCGCAGACCGAAGTGTAGGTGCCGCGTCGGATCATTCGGCGGGTGATCTCGGCGAAGAACCGCCCGACCAGGTTCATCCAGCTGGAGTTGGTCGGGATGAAATGCAGGTGGAACTGGGGGTGGGCCAGCAGCCATTCCTTGATGATCGGGGCCTTGTGCGTGCCGTAGTTGTCCAGGACCAGATGCACGTCCAGGTCCGAGGGTGTCTCCCTGTCGATCTGGTTGAGGAGTTTGCGGAACTCGATGGATCGGTGCTTGCGGTGCTGGGCGGCGATCACCGTGCCCGAGGCCGCGTCCAGGACCGCGAACAGGATGGTCCTACCTGCGCGGACGTAGTCGTGGGTCTGGCGCTCGGGCACGGCCGGCATCATCGGCAGCACCGGGGCTGAGCGGTTCAGTGCCTGGATCTGTTGGGTCGGGGACGGGACGCCGTGAAGCGTTTTGGCTGTCGGTTTTCCCGTCCCCGCCCGCCGAACCCGGCGTGTGGGTTGTCCCCGCACCGGGCTCTCCGCGTGCCCCGGGTGGGTTCGTTGACGCGTTCGGAGACCTGCCCGACAAAGGCGACGTCGTCGTGGCTCGTGGGGCGGAAGCGGGCACCCGCCGGGTCGATCACGTCGACGTTGAACGGTGTCGCGATCTTCGTTCCGTGGTAGCGGTATCGCTCGACCGGCATCTTCGCCGAGTTGTAGAGGACCAGCTTTTCCTCGCGGATCCGGTCGGCGTCGTAGTAGCGACGGCGGACCTGTTTCCAGGTCAGGTGCGGATGCTTGCGACGTATCCGTCTCGGCGATGGCATCCTGAGCCCGTCGTCCGGGCCGATACCCATAGCTGTGCGGGTAGAAATCGGCCTCGCAGATCGGTTCCAGGACCAGCTTGAGGGTCATCTTCGAGCACCTCTACGCGATCGCCGATGGCGAGGTCATACCCGAGAAGGGCGAGCCCGAAGTCATTTTCTGTCTGGACGAGTTCGGGCCGCTCAACCTGATGCCGCACCCGGGCCGGCAGTGGGCCGAACGCGGCGGCAAACACAAGGACCCCGGCTGCGAACCACGCCCCCGTAGGCGGCGGGCGACCTACAACCGCTACGGCGGAGTACGGCACCTGTTTGCCGCCCCGGGCCTGGCCAAGGACACGCTCTACGGCCACATCAAGCCGGTCAAGAAGCGCACTCAGTTCCTGGAGTTCTGCCGCTACCTGCGCAGCCTCTACCCACCCGAGGTCCAGGCGTCGCGGTCGTCTGCGACAACTTCTCCCCGCACCTGACCACGAAGAAGTGCCAGCGGGTCGGTACCTGGGCGGCGGCGAGCAACGTCGAGATCGCCTACACGCCGACCAACAGCTCCTGGCTGAACCGGATCGAGGGCCAGGTCACCGCCTTGCGCTACTTCACCCTCGACGGTACCGACCACGCCGACCACAAGGAACAGGGCAGCATGATCCGCCGCTACGTCATCTGGCGAAACCGCCATGCCGACGACCGGCGCCTGCGCGCCGTCGTCGACAGGGCGAACGTTGCCTGATACGGCACTAGCTGTCGTACTCGTCGTGGCGACGGAACCAGAGATCGGTCTCGTTGCGCCCCTTGGGTGCGCGGTCGAGCCACTGGTACATCCCCCAGAGGCCGTCCAGCCCGCGCGCATAGGACGAGTAGGTGTGGCAAACGACGCCGTCCTCGAGTACGAACGCGCTCATACCCGGCCGCTCGCGCGTGTACGTGGCCGCGTCGGTTCCGCACATAGCCGCGAAGGGGTCGGACCCCTCGTCGCCACGTGGCTGCCAAGCGGGCTCGCGCTGGTAGTTGTACTCGATACCGCCCTCGCGCTGTTGCTCCTCGGTGAAGTGGACACTGAAGTCGTCGTTAAAGTCGCTGCCAAGCGACGACGCCCAGGGGAAGCTCCACCCCATCCGCTGCTTGTACGCCTGCAGTTTCGCGAGCGGAGCCCGCGACACCGCCCAAAGCATTACGTCGTGCTTGGCCAGGTGGACGACGAAGCCGTTGAAGCCGTCGGCGATCGCCGAGCAGGCGGGGCACCCTGCCGTGTAGTCGGGCCCAAACATGAAGTGATAGACGAGCAGCTGCGAGCGTCCTCGGAACAGGTCCGCCAAGGAGGCGCTCCCCTCGTCGGTGTCGAAGCGGTACTCCTTGTAGATACGAACCCACGGCAGCTCCTGCCGTCGCCGCGCAACCTCGTCACTGCGTCGCGTCAGCTCTTTCTCGGCCTCGAGGAGTTCCCGCCGCGCGGTAAGCCACTCTTCACGTGTCGCCGCTCGATGCTCGGTCATCGTGATTTCCCCCGGTTGTTCGTGGTCGCACAGCTATCGATCTCGTTTGGGACCGGCCCGTCGTGTCGTCGCCACGATTCATACCCATCGCTCCCATGGTCTCTTTAGTGCGGATTGATCAGGAGAAAGATGTGTCGTGCGTCAGGAAGTTGGCAGGGTTTGATCATGGTCGGGTTGGGGGGTCGGCGGAGTAGGTCGGTCGTGGCGGTGACGAGGTGCTGGGCCTGGTCGTAGCAGTGGTGGTGCTGGCCGCCTCGGTGCATGACAACACCGTCGGCACCTAGGGCACTCTGGCCCTGCACCGCCGCTTGGTCCGCGACTACGAGCATCGCCCCGCCAGCTCCGAGTCGCGCGTGTACTGGGCGATGAGCGATGTGACGGCGCGGTGGTGTACCACTCGGTACCGGTCCCCGGCTTCGGCCAGAAGACGCCGGGGAGCAGATCCCACTCCATCCCGAGGAGTTCGCACGTCTCGGCCTCGCGCTCGCCGTCCGGGCGGTCGGCGCGCGCAAGGCCGGCCGGCTGGGGAAAGAGGTCGGGGCCGCACCCCTGACGGGATGCGGCCCCAGGTGTCGTCAGGCGGTCAGATGGTCAGGCGTCCGGGCCGGACTCGGGCGGCAGTGTGGGCCGACCCCTGCTGTAGTAGAGCTCGCCCGGCTCGGTCTCCCCGAGTAGATCCGACACCGTGGCCAGGGTGTACCCATCCTCCGCCAGCCCTTCGAGGATGGCCGGAACCGCGTCGACCGTCGTGTCGTGGATGTCGTGCATCAGGATGATCGCTCCCGGCTGCGCGTCGTCGAGGGCCCGCTGGGCCACGATCTCCGAGTCCCGGTCCTTCCAGTCCTCGGTGTCGACGTTCCACAGGATCTGCGCCAGCCCTAGCTCCTGGGAGACCTCGGCGACCGTTTCGTTCGTGGCGCCGTAGGGCGGACGCTGAATCACCGGCCTGTCCCCGGTCAGGCGCCAGATCTGCTCGTTGACCGGGGCCAGCTCGTCGCGGATCTCGGCCGCGTCCAGGGGGGTCAGGTCGGGGTGGTTGATGGTGTGGTTGCCGAGCTGGTGCCCCTCCGCGTACGCGCGGCGCACGGTCTCGGGGTACCTGTCGATCATCTCGCCCGTCTGGAAGAACGTCGCGGGCGCATCATGCTCGGCCAGGGTGTCCAGGAGGTCGGGGGTGCGCGACCCGGGGCCGTCATCGAAGGTCAGCGCCACGCACCTGGTGTTGGAGTCGGTGCAGTCGATGCTCTCGGTCCAGTCCTCCATGCGCCCTGGCACCGGGGTAGCCTCACCGATCGTCTCGACCACCTCGGCTGTGAAGTCCTCCTCCACCGCCCGAGCGGCTTCCTGGGCGTGCGTGCCGAAGTTGGAGAGCAGCGGAGCGGCCTCGGTGCTCGCGATGACAGCGCTTACCCGACCCTCACTCTCCGGTGCGACCTGTCCTTCGTCGAACTCCACCACCAGGTTGCCGTCGTCGTTGAACGCGATCGAGTCGTACAGGCCCAGCACCGGTTGGAGCGCGTCCTGGCTGATCTCTTCGCCCTCCAGCTGCGCAATGACCAGCTCGTTGAGCGCTTCCAGCTGTTCCTGTCCGGCGAGGAGTTCGGTGGAGTACGCCGCTCGTCCGGTCTCGGCGTCGTACCAGTGGGTCTCGTACCCGAGGTGCTCGCCCTGCGAGTCCTCTTCGGTCCAGGTCATCCGAACGCCCACGATCCCGTCCGCGGCGACGCTGATCTCCCAGTCGGCCTCGAACCCCGTGGCTGAGGGGTTCACGACCGTGAAGTTGCCGACCCGCTGGTCGACGGCTTCCGCCAGGCGCTCGTTCAGCGCGTCGGCGTTCGGGATCACGGGGTAGTTGGCCGTGACGGGGACCGCGTAGTCGTCCGGCACGGCCTCCTCGGTCAGCCCCCGTTCCTGTGACCAGCCCGTCTCGGTGTCCGGGCAGGTCAGGTGGGTCTCTTGGGAGCCGTTCGCGGCCGTTGGGAGCGGGTGGGAGAGGTTCGCGTCTCCCATTTGTCTCCCACCGCGCGAGAGGCAGAGCGCCGTCTCCCACTCTGGTTAGGATGCTTCGGCGCTTATCACGCACGGTAGCTTGGCCGCGGGCGGCTCCCTCACTGTTCCTTTCACCTGGGAAAGAGTGAGTGACCCGCCGTGCACACGTCGCCCCTCTCGCGCTGGACCACGATCGCGACCGTCTGCCTGCTGGCCGCGATCGCCGCGGTCGTCTCCTATGCCCACATGTTCGAACTGGCACTGCGCCACGGCGAACCGGCCTGGCGCGCCGGCCTGTTCCCGCTCTCGGTCGACGGCATGATCGTCGCCGCCTCCCTGTCCCTGCTCAGCGACGCCCGCCAGGGGAGGCGCGGGGGAACGCTGCCCTGGACGCTGCTGATCGTCGGCAGCGCCGCGTCCCTGGCCGCCAACGTCGCGGTGGCCGAGCCAACCGTGTGGTCGCGGGTGATCCACGCCTGGCCGAGCTTCGCCCTGATGGGCGCCTACGAGCTGCTCATGCGCCACTTCCGCGTGGCCGCCCGCGGCGAACGCACGGAGTACGCCGGCGGTGGGATTGGCGTACGCGGCAGCGAGGCTTCGGAGGAGCAGGGGGATTACAGCTCTGCAGGTGTGCAGGACCTTGGTGATGGAGGACTCCATGTGGCCGGAGACAACAGTGATGCGGTTTCGGTACTCGGTGTAGTCGATTCTGGGGGAGTGGCGGTTCCGCTCATCCAGCTCGAGGCCTGGCGCTGGGCGTTGGAGCATCGGCGGGATGACGGTTCCCTACCGACCGGCGGTGAGATCGCCGCGGCCTTCGGCCGGAAGCAGCGGTGGGGCAGGCTGGTCAAGCAGCGAGGACAGCAAGGAGTGCTCCAACGGGAGGCCGCCTAACGAACGGCGGTCAGCTCGCGGTAGAGGACGAGGCTGGGGCCATCGTTGCCACGGAGGCCGCGAACCCGTTGGATGCCGTGCCGCGAATTTGGATCGAGGCCTGGCACTGGGCCCTAGCCGCGAGGACGGTTCCCTACCGACCGGACGCGAGATTGCGGCCCGCCCGGCGATGCTTGGTGCGCCGGCCGACGATTCGGGAGAACACCGCCAAGCGGTAGCAGGTCCCGTTGTCAGTGACCACCCGATACAGGTGGGTAATGCCGTGGGCGGCGAAGAACACCTTCGCCCGCGCCAGGAAGGCGGCCGCGGTGGCGCCCTTCTCGTCCCCCAGCGCCTCGGTATAGGCCAGGCGGGAGAACCCGTCCACGGCGGAGTGGAGGTAGAGGTAGCCGCCCGCAGCTCCGGCGCTCTTGGCCCGGTCCACAGCACGTGTTTGCACGGAGTCGCGGCCGCGCATGCGACACCCCCCGCCGTCGGGGATGCGGGCGACTTTCTTCACATCCAGGTGGACCATGTGGCCGGGCCAGTGCGCGGTGATCCGGCCCGGAGCGCGGTTCGATGCGCCGGCGGGGTCGATGAAGCGGCGCCGGGCGAGACCGAGGCGGGCCGGATGGCGGGTGACGGTGCGCCGGTCGAGCATGGTGCCGCAGTGGGCGAGTTCGGCGGTGATCCTGGCCGCGGACCACTTGCGCCGCCAGGCGTCGATCGTGGCGACGGTCGCGCCCGAGGTGGCCCGCGGGCTGCGGTGTGGGACCGAGGAGCGCTCGTGTAAACCGGTCGCACCGTGGCGGAGGTAGTGGTTCACCCACGTGGAGGCACACGCCCGCGAGATGCCCATCTCAGCGGCTACGTGGGAGATCGGGCGGTTCTCGCAGCGCTCGACGAGGCGACGACATCCCTCGGCGGACATAGACGCATTGCGGTGGACCACGCGACCACGTCCTTTCCGGTGGCTCGATGAGTCGTTGGCTTCTCATCATCGCCGCCGGGCCTGGTCTCTTCATGTCACCCCTGCGTCAGCGTCAACAACCCCCGCCTCGCAACACCTAGGCGACCATCTTCGCGGTCCGCGCCACGCGGTGCGCCCCCGCTTCTCGTCCACGTAGTCTATCTCTTGGCCGTGGGCGGAGGGAGCTTCGTCGCTACCGTAAGGAGGGCGCATGAGTGACACGCTGACGCAGTTGCCCACCCGTATCTGGTCGGTGGCGGATCTGCTCCGTGGCAACTTCAAGGTCTCTGAGTACGGCAGAATCGTGCTGCCGTTCACCGTGTTGCGTCGGCTCGACTGCGTGCTCGCCTCGACTCGGAGAGACGTGCTCGCCCCCGCGGAAGCACTGGGCGACGACAGAAACCCGGATCAGCACGCCGAACTCCGGAGCGCCTCCCAGTATCTCTTTTACAACACCAGCGCTATCGCGCTCGCGGACGTAGCCAACGCACCACGGAACGCCGCGCATTCCCTGCTTGAGTACGTTGGCGGGTTCTCTCCAAACGTCAGAAAGGTGATCGAGGGCTTCCAATTCGAACACACCATCTGGCGGCTGAACGACGCCGAGATACTCACCAAGACCCTCGACCACTTCCTCGCGCTGGACTTGGGGCCAGCCCTCACCTCACGTGAGATGGGGCACATCTTTGAGGAGCTCGTACGGCGTTTCGATGACCAGGCGAGTGAGACGAGCGGCGAGCACACCACCCCTCATGATGTCGGTCGGCTGGCGGCTGCCCTCCTGGCCGAGTCCGACCCGACTCGACACGTTCCCGGCCCGGTGCGGAAAGTTTATGACCCGGCCTGTGGGACGGGCGGCATGCTTGGTGAGGCAGCCGACCACATCCTCAGCGAAACCTCTCAGGCACGTGTTCTCCGATACGGCCAGGAACTCAACCCCGAGTCCTGGGCGGTCGCCAGCTCCGCCCGACTGATGAGCGGGGACGACCCCGACCGGATAAAGCTTGGGAATGTGCTGGTCGAGGACCGGTTTCCGGACGAACGCTTCGACTATCTGCTGGCACACCCTCCTTTCGGGATCGAATGGAGAACGAGTGCGGAAGCCGTCCACACCGAGTACGAGCAACTCGGCTACGAAGGCCGTTTTGGTGCTGGCCTGCCTCGCATCAACGACGGGTCCCTGCTCTTCCTCCAGCACATGCTCGCAAAAATGAAGCCGGTGGACGACTTCGGCCGCGGTGGAAGCCGTGTCGCGGTTCTCTTCACCGCTTCCCCGATGCGTGCCGGTAGTGCTGGCTCGGGCGAGTCGGAGATCCGGAGGTGGATCGTCGAGAACGACTTGCTCGAAGGTATCGTCGCCCTCCCTGATCAGCTCTTCCACAACACCGGTATCGACACCTACCTCTGGATCCTGACCAACCGCAAGAGAAACAACCGCCAAAGTCGGGTGGTTCTGGTCAAGGCCCAGGACCACTGGCAGAAGATGCGACGGACAGTGGGCAGCAAGCGTAAATACCTCGGGCCCGACCAGATCGCCAATATCGTCCGACTCTACGGCGAGGCGTCGTCCACCACTGCACCCAGCAGTTCCCCGCGCGACCGAGTACACGTCGTGCACAACCAGGACTTGCTGTACCGCGAGATCACCATCGAGCACCCACTACGACTGCGTTTCCAACTCACGCAGGAGGGATTGGATCAACTCGCCGGCCTGCGGCGGGTACAGCAAGCCGATGACCCTGAGGCCCTGCTGTCGGCGCTGGACGAACTCATCGGGACGACGTGGGACACGAAGGCCGAGGCATTCACGGCGCTGCGGCATGCCGTAAGAGCCGTTGGCCAGAGCTGGCCGCAAGGGACCGCCTTTGAGAAGGCCGTCCGCAAGGCGATCGGGGTGCGCGACGACGCAGGAGAGGTACAGCGACTCCGAGCCGGACCCGAACCTGACCCTGAGCTGCGTGACCGAGTCGTTCTGCAGCTCCAGGACGATCCGGACGAATACCTCAGAAACAAGATCCTGCCCCACACTTCTGGCGCCTGGATTAACAACGACAAGGAGCGCCTGGGGTGCGCGATCCCGCCCTCGCAGTTCTACCTGGCGGAACTCGATGGCCCCTTCGAACCGCTGCGGAACTTCGTCGAGCAGGAGACCCGACGTGTCAAGCTACACCGTCCGAAGCCCGACGAGGAAAGGCCGGACCCGCCGAAGCACCTCATCGCATCATACCTGCACAGTGTCGACTCGGTCCTGGACTTGCCGGATGCAGAACTCGACGATTCGGAAATGACCCCGTGCTCGGGCGGTGATCTCGTGGGGCGCGTTGGCAACTGGCGGCTCTTGCCCCCGAACTTCGGCGACGCGGTCACTTCGCAGATTGTGCTGCACCCAGTTCAGGGGCACAGCCGTGTGTTGTGCGAATGGCTCAACTACCGCAATGACAATGCCGCCGTCCCACTGGCCCGGGATATTCTCGACACCCCCGTCCCGGTGGACCTGGTCATCGACGGTGAGGTCGATTCTCTATTGGACGATGTGCAAGAGAACCGCCGCGCCCTACGGGACGCAGTCGAAGGAACTTTGCCCAACGTCTTCGCCGGCACTGCGACCGTCAGCGAGGACATCCGCACAGCCACGCGATTCATCGCCCGCGAGGCGCGACTCGCCGAACAATTGATCCGTCCTCTCAACGACCCTGTGTCAAGGGCAGAATCCAGCTATCCGTTTCACATATCTGCCCTGGCCCGCCGCTACCGGGTCAGCACCCATCCTTCCGAGCAGAAGGACGGGCTACTCAAACTCGGTGAAGGTATAGCGCGAACCTTGGGTCTTCTTGCCCTTAGTGAACTCATCACGCTGCGCGGGTTCACCAATAATCTCCGCGGGAACTTCTACAACGGGGCGACATTCGCTACCTGGACTCGGCTCCTCGACCAGCTGCTGAGTAACGTAGGGACGCCCCGCCTCCCAGAACTAGCAGAACTCCAGGAGCAGACCACCCGAACACTCCTGGAACAGATCAAAGACTTCCGCAATCGCTCACATCACTCGCAGGGGATCCGCAGGGACCACGAACTCAGCGATGAGGTGGAACTACTCGAACCCCTCGTCCTCTCGGCCCTCAGTTCGGTCAACTGGCTATCGGACGCCAACTGGCTCTGGGTGGAACGCTGTGAGTACGTCGACGAATCCTCCTTCCGGATAGTGGGGTCGCGTCTACACGGAAGCCATCCCAGCTGGGAACTGCTCGATTGGTCGACCGCTCACCCACTGCGCCCCGAGCGGGTCTATGTCCACAGCACCCGGGCAGTCAAGCCTGTTGACCTGTGGCCGTTGGCCACGGTCGATCTGTGCACGGACTGTCGGACACGGGAGCTGTTCCTACTCGACCGGGTGCAGGGCGACCAGGTAATCCTCCACAGTCTTGAGGAGCATTCACTCAAGATCTCCTACTCCACAACGCGTGGAACAGGGGGTAAGAATCCCTGACCTGGAAGTTCCCTTCGATAAAGACTGTAAAATTCCACCGATGGAGAAGCTCCGACCGGTCGAAATTCCATGACGCTGGGGCACTTCAGGGAGGACCTTGACACCCCCGGCGGGGTCGGAGGCACCCGTCGTTGAGAAGATCTAGAGCATGAGATTCCCCGCTTGTGTAGAGGCCATCAGTGAAGTCAGTCGCGGGTGCCAGAGGGCAGATTGAGCCCTTCGAACGTGATAGGACTGCGTATTCCGATATTGGAGTGAGGCCCATGGGGATTGTTTCAATGTGCTATCCATTCGAAGATCTCTGTGGACAATTTCTCGCGTGTTTTCCATGGTGTCAGTAGAGGAAACTTGCTCTGGCTCGAATTTTGTGAAGCCTGGATTTCACCAGCTCACGCGGCGAGCAGTACCCGCTTGCGCAGCAGGTCGGGTTCGGCGAGCCCACATCTCGCGGTTAACCATCTTGAGCCCGGTTGACGTGCCCCTCGACCGCTCCGGAGTTGTGCGGCAGCCTCAGCCCGGCCACGACGGCGTCCCCGCCGCGGACCAGGCCGCGGACGAAGGAAACGAGTTCGGGGATCTGCCCCTCTCTAGCCAGGGCTGATTCAAAGTCGGTGGTGTGACGGCTTCACGCAGGTCACGACGTCATGACGATCGCGGCGATCAGCCGACATACAACAACGGAGCCCCTGTAGAAGCGCGGGGACATCACTCTCCGGCTCCACAGGAACTCCGTTGCCCCACCAGTCTGCCACGCCCCAGCCCGCCGTCGGCGACCTCGCCCAACGCCTCACCGCCGTGGACGATCCGCGCGACGAACGCGGCATCCGCCATGAGATCGGCACCGTACTGGTCATCGCGCTGTGCGCCCTGCTGTGCGGATCCCGCTCCCTGCGCGCGATCGGACAGTGGGCCGCCAACACGCCCCAGCACACCCGCACCCGCCTGGGATGCCGCATCACCGATCCTGAACTGGGCCTGCGCACCGCGCCCAGCACCTCCACCATCCGACGAGTCCTTCTGGCCTGCACACCGGCGGGCGTGGCCGCCCTGGCCCGCCCCGATTCGACCGCCGTGTTGGCTCTGGACGGCGAGACGCTGCGCGGATCGGCCACCGCTCAGCAGGCGGCCACCCACGTCCTTGCGGCTCTGGCTCCCGGTGGCCGCATCGCCGCCCAGGTCCCCGTGGCAGGCAAGACCAGCGAGATCGCCGCCGTCGAGGATCTACTGGGTCCGCTCGACATCGACGGCACCGTGGTCACCGCCGACGCGCTGCACACCCAGACCTCCACCGCCCGCTACCTCGCCGAGCAGCGCGGGGCCGACTACATCCTCACGGTCAAGCGCAACCAGCCCTCGCTGTTCGAACAGGTCACGAGGTTGCCGTGGGCGCAGGCGCCCACGGGCGACACCGACCGCCACCGCGCACACGGCCGGGCCGAGACCCGCACCGTCAAAGCGCTGAGCATCGAGGTCCTCGGGTTTCCCCACGCGGTCCAAGCGGTGCGTATCCGCCGCCACGTCACCGACCTGCGCACCGGAGAGGTGTCATGGACCTGCGCTTATGCGGTCACCAGCCTTCCGGCCGAGCGGGCCGGGGCCGCCCGGCTGGGCGGGCTGGTGCGCGGCCATTGGGCGATCGAGGCGCTGCATCATGTCCGCGATTCCACCTTCGCCGAGGACGCCTGCAAAGTCCGCACGGGCCACGGTCCGGCCAACCTCGCCGCGCTGCGCAGCCTGGCCGCGCTCCTGCTCTCCGCGCTGAAGCGCCCGACCATCCCCGACGCGATCCGGTGGGTCTCCTACGCGTGCTTCACCCACCCGCTCGATCTCATCGGGCTCGCCTGACCAGCGAGAACTCAAGCGATCAACGACTTTGAATCACCCCTGGGCGAGGAGGAGCCCGATCGTGTCGGTGAGGATGCCCCGCTTCCGGCCGGTGATCTTCTTGGCGGCGTCCGTTCCCTGGCTGGTCAGGCGCACGTTGGGGGAGGTCTTCACGCTCTGGGTGTCGAGCACGGAGGCGGTCGGTTCGGGCGTGCGCCCCTCCTTCACCCGGGCCAGGCTGGTGAGGTCGTAGTTGAGCTCGGCGAAGATTCCCTCGTCGCGCCAGGCGGCGTAGTAGGCGTAGACGGTGCCGTGTGCGGGGAAGTCGTGGGGGAGGTATTTCCAGGGAATTCCCGTGCGGTTGACGTAGAGGACCGCGTTGAACACGTCACGCAGTTCGACTGTGGCCGGTTGACCGGTCGGCCTGCGGTCGAGTCGGGCTTTCCGCCAGGCGGTCAGGGTCGGCTCGATCAAGGCCCACCGGGCGTCGGACAGGTCGCTGGGGTACGGCTTGCGCTGGCTCATGGAGATGCTCTTACACGGAGGATGCCGCCGATGGCGTCATCTGACGGGGTGGGCGTTTCTGCCGCATCAACAAACCAGACGGAATCCGGGTGCCAGGAGCGGAGTAAACAGGCGCCCCGGGACCGCGCATTGGGGCGCACGAAGAGATGCGTACAGTGCAATTCCGACCGAAAGCCCCTGGCCACAAGAACGACTTAACGGCAGCAGCACTACCTAAACGCCCTCTAAGTTTAAGGTTACGCTGGGTAGTTCTGGATGTGTTGGGGTTTGGCCATATCTGGGCGGAATGCAAACCGAACGATGGTGTGGTGAGCCGTTCACGTCATCACTGCGAGCACGGCCGTGGGGGCCCTGCCCAGCACACCCACCGCACGAGGGTTTCCTGCCAGCAGTCGCCGGCGCGGAACGCGAGCGGGGAGCGGAACATCCACCAGTGCTTCCCCTGGTGGCGCAGCGGCCAGGCGAGCGGCGCCCCCTGCGGTGTCAGCCGGTCACCGAGGATGTATACCACCATGTCCGTGGCGACCACGACACCTAGCACCACCGGGTGCGGGGGATCGGCCACCATCACCACCACGACTACTCTGGCGGCCAGCGCCGACACCGTCACCCACTCGCTGCCGCCAGGCGAAACCAGCTGTCGGCCGAAAGAGGCCGTGCCCGGCTGGCGCTTTCTAGCGGCTAGGGACTCGCGCCAGGATGGGCCGATGACGACTCCGCGCTTCTTCGACGATGGACCGGCCGGCGACAGCACCGGGACTCCCGACCTTTTGGGCCGCAGGCGCTACGCCGAGCACGCTCTGCAGCTGCTCGACCGAGTCCGCGACCAGAGCGAGTCCGGCGTCCTGGCGATGATCGGCCCGTGGGGTGCGGGAAAGTCCACCGTGCTCAACATGATCATGCAGGCATTGAGGGACTCTGCAATCGATGGGAACACCACGAGCTGGTCGGTCGCCGAACTGAACCCGTGGATGTACAGCGAGGTGGAGTCACTGGCCGCGGCCCTGTTCGGGGAGCTACGTGCGGCTCTCCCGACGGACGACCGCTGGGGCGAGCTACGGCAGAAAATAGGCGAATTCGGGATAGCGATCAGCCCTGTTGGCAAGCTCGGCGCCCTTGCAGGGATGGACGCCTCAGCTCTTTCCGCGTGGCTCTTCGAACGTGTGCGGGGAGACGTGAGCGCCTCCGCCACGAAGGCGCGAGCCGCCGACGCGCTGCGGGATGCGGGTCTGCCCGTCTTGGTGGTCATGGACGACGTGGACCGCCTCACTCCGCGGGAGTTGTTGATCGTCTTCAAACTGATCCGACTCGTCGGGAACCTGCCCAACGTCTACTACCTCGTCAGCTTCGACGAGCAGACACTCATCGACGTCCTCTGTCGCAGCGACCTGGTGGGCGACGATCCCCAGAGAGCCCGCGAGTTCCTCGAAAAGATCATCCAGGTGCGCCTCGACCTGCCTGCGTTCCGGGAGCGAGATGCCGCGGCAATGATCAACCAATCGTTGGAACTCTTACAGAGGTCCCACCAGGTGGAGATGTCCGACGATGAGAAGAATCGCTTCTCCCTCGCGTATTTTCGGCATCTCCAAAGCCGGTTGACGACACCGCGCGCGATCAAGCGGTTCTTCGCCCAGGCCGACGCCACGCTCGGTCCGCTGGCCGGCGAGGTCGATCTGTGTGACTTCCTGCTGGTGACGTTCCTGAGGACGAGCGAGCCGGGCGTCTACCGCCTCATGGCGCAGTTTCGCGGGGCGCTCACCGGGAGCGATATGGACCTCGAGCGCGCGTGGGATGCGCCCGGAGGAATTGGAGCAGCGGTGGAAACCACGCTTGCAGAAAGCGGGTGTCGCCGAGGAGCACCTCACCGGTGTTCTTCGTCTACTCCAAAATTTGTTCCCCGTCGAGTTTCGCACCGGCGATTCCTGGGGGGCGGCCCGCCGGCGGGGTGTGGGTAGCGATGATCATTTCGACCGCTACTTCGTCTTCGGGATTCCCGAGGACGACCTATCGGAGCGCGCGTTCAACAGTGCCTTGGAGCAACTGGGTGCGGGGCAGGTAGGGGGTGAACTGGAGGCGTTCGTGGCGCGAATTCGGCAGGATACCCAGCGCATGGCCCGGCGCGTCCACCACCGTCGTGATCAAGGGGGAAGGCTTCCTTCCAGGGAACTCTTGCAGGTGCTAGCCGATAACTTCGGGCAGCTCGAAAGCGATTCGGAGATGGGCGGGCTACTGACGCCTGAGCGCAGTGCCGAGGTTGTCGCAGGCGATCTTCTCGCCGACGTTCAGGTGCCCGAAGTGGCTGATGTCCTGGAGCGCATGGCCTCTACCCCAGACGGGGCACGTCTTGCCTGTGCCGCCTTTCACCACCTCAACAAGGAGGCCGACACGGTGGAGCCCGCCGCTTCGACGGGGAAGTACCGTGATGCAGAGCGGCGGCTCGGCCATCGCATCAGGGGCCATCTCGCCCCGGCGGGAAGCCGACCGGCCGCAGACCTCTCCCCAGAAGAGATTCGCCTGATCTGGGGGTGGTGGCATACCGATCCTTGGGGAGCTCGTGAGTGGATCGGTCAGCGTCTGGACGAAGGTGTGTGGGATGTGCTGCCTCTGCTGACGCGCCTCCGGCCGGAACGCACCGCCCCATTCCGTGAGGTCGACGCGGAGGAGACCGAGGCCCTTGCCTTTCTTATCGGGTCTCAACGACTCGATACCGAACTCGACAAGCATCGGAACTCCCCCGAACATCTCGGGCCCTACGAGGACCACCTTGTCCGGTCCCTGTCGCGTCATAGGGGAACGGACGATGCGAGCCCGTAGATATGCCGTGGGGTCAGCATCAACATGCTTGAGATTCCACCGCCGGCACGCATGCGCCCTCCTGGCTTTGGGTCCCTACTGGCGGGCAGCTCCAGCGGAAGCGAACTTTTCCAGCGGAGCAGCGAGCAGCTCTATGACGAGCTGTACCTCACCGCATTTGCTTCGCTGCCCCACCCGGCCGCACACTGCGGCGGAAGAACCCGTCCATGCCCGACTGTGTGAGGTCGGTGCTCGTTCCCGAGAGGGAGTTCGAGGCCTGTGACCGGCGGGGTACCGCCGAAGCCTGCCAAGTAGATGCGAAAGTACCGGTGCGGGTAGCGCTTGACCGCATGCGGCAAGCCGGTCGTGCGGCAGCGGACGGGTGTGCAGAGTGCGTCCATGCGATGGCGATGGTGGGCGGGCGGTTCGAGCCCGGCGGCGTGTGCAGGGCTGGCGCTGGTGCTGTACCTATCGGATCTGGAAACGCTGTCGTGGGCGGCAGGAGCAGGGTCTTTCGTGGTGGCGGTGGCCTCCCTCGGCGTGGCTCTGGCCCAAGCCGCTGCCCCGAGACGAGGGGATGCTGCGCGCGAGGGCGCATCCCCCGGGATACGAACGCAATGCGCTCTGGGCCAGTGAGTGTAAAGGGAGCCGTTGAGGTCGAGTTGATGCCATGGCCTGCGCGTTTCAAAGCACGGGTCACAGTAGCGATCCGCTCCGGGTTCGCGGCTGCGCTCTTCGTTTTCCTCGTCGCTCCTGCGCTGTGGAGTCTCGTTGGTTGGTCCGAGGTACAGATTCAAGAGCAGTATGTAGGGACCGGTGGGATCGTCGCTGTGGGGCTCACGGTGGCGCATGCCCTCTTCGGGGCGCTACTCGAAAAGCCGGACAGGTCCCTGCTCGTCGTGGACGCCGATGCCATCACCGTCTTTCCTTGGAGAGGAAGTGACCGGGCCGGGTGCATGGTTCCCGTTCGGTTTCCTGGAGCAGAGTTTCGCACGTGCGCCTGGTGCACTCCTCCGGCACTGTTCATCTCCTCGCCGAGTTCGAAGACGAAATCGCAGCCAAGGACGCCGGCCTGTCGGCGGGGGAGAGCGTAACCTACCCCGGTTACCACTATGTGTTGTCCCTGCGTCTGGGCTCGGGCAGTGCGGAGAGCCGCGCGGCCCTCACTGGATTGCGGGCGGCACTGGCGCGCTTCGGAGGCGAGACCTATGACGGCGAGTAGACCGCGATGCTAGAGACACCGTCGGGCACCTGAACGTCTGCCGCGTGCGCGCCATCTGTCGCCGGCAGAGGACCGTGCGGACCCGCCGGTTGACCTCCGGTGCTCCGGACAGGTGGCGTCGCCGGTCGTTGCGGTTGGCGACGCGGGCCGAGGGACGGCCTCGGGCTCGCACTCATTGCGCCGCTCGCGTCGCGGACGCGGTACGCGTCCGGTCCGCTCAATCCAGCTTCCATGTATCGGGCAGGCGAACCACTCCTGTCCGTCCTGCGGCCTCGGCATCCAGCAGTCCTTCTGGGCACATCGCGGCATCGGGTTCGGGCATGTTTTGGTCATACCGAATGGACACCTGGCCGTCGACGAACCGGGCACGGTCAAAGGACACTGTTCCACCAGCGAAGCTGGCGCGGTCGAACAAGACCGTGGCGCCGATGAACGTAGCCCGGTTGAAGGACACAATGCCGCCGGTGAAACGTGCATTGTTGAAGAGTACCTTGCCATCAGCGAAACGGGCGCCGAAGAAGTCGACCCTGCCACCGATGAATCGGGCACCGTAAGAGGACACACTGCCGCCGGTGAATGCGGCATCGCGGAAGTTCACCGTGGCGCCGGCGAACTCGGAGTGATCGAAGTTCACCGCAGCAC
This sequence comes from Lipingzhangella halophila, assembly GCF_014203805.1. Taxonomy (GTDB): domain Bacteria; phylum Actinomycetota; class Actinomycetes; order Streptosporangiales; family Streptosporangiaceae; genus Lipingzhangella; species Lipingzhangella halophila. Next base: position 1,616,161 of record NZ_JACHJT010000001.1, read on the forward strand.
CAGCGAACTCGGCCATGGTGAAGACCACGGAGCTGCCGGTGAACTTGGCGGCGCTGAAGGCGAACTGGCTACCCACGAACTTGGAGCCGAAGAAGGACACTGTGCCCCCAGTGAAGTGAGCCCCATGCATGTCGCCGCCGTCGAAGATGACCCCGGTGAAGTCGTAGTCGTGGCCGCGCCAGGGAGTGTCCTCGCGCAGACGGTTGCCGATGGTGCGGATAATGGTGTGGCGGACCTCCCGCAGCGAGGCGAACTCCAACTGGCGTCGGCGGTGCTCAGCGCGCTCTTCCGCAGAGGCATCCTCGGGGAGATCAACCCGGGGCGGCTTCGTAGGGCATGCGCAGATAGGCACACAGCACGTCGATGACCATCTGCCGAAGGTCGCGGCTGGGGGCGTCGTCGGCCAGGTGTGCCAGGGCGTGCACCCCGGCCAGGCGCACGGCGGGCTGTTCGTCGCCGAGCTGAGCCGCGGCGGTGGTGAAGCGCTCGGTAAACAGCCGGGTCCCTTCGCGTTCCTCGGCCTGCTCGGCACGGCGATCAGCCGCCTCGGCTCGCCGCGTGCCATCTTCCAGGACCCGCTGTCGGCGGTAAGCCACGACCAGTCCGACCACCGCGCCCAGACCGGCGACTACCGCGAAGGCCAGCTTGAGAAGGTCAAACGCGGTCTGCGGGGTCAGCTGAGGTTCGGGTTTCATTCGCTGCACCCCCATCAGCACCAGCCCGGCGCAGGCCAGCAGGACGACGAGCAGTGCCGTGATGCCGATCATCGCCAGCAAGGCGCAGCCGACCGGCCACACCTTCGCTTCCCGCGCCTGCGACAGCGGCCGCGCCATGCCGCGGCGCCCGGACGGCTCGGCGGAAGCGTCCGGCGGGTTGGAGGAATCGAGGGACATGGCGGCAACCGTAGCCCGGATCACCGAATCCAGGGCGCAGCTTGCCTCTGCCGGTCACGCTGCCCGGCGGTTGACTGCGCGGTGTAGTCAACCCGGCACCGTGCACCCAATCGGGCGAACGTTTCCGGTCACTGCACTGGCAAACTCGGTTGAAAGAACGCATGGTCTGCTGCCACGGTTACGCCCGTGACCGAGAACGTCTTCTACTCCGACCGCGAGAGACAAGGGAAGCCGCGCGTCAGCGAGACCATCAGTACCGAGGTATGGGTCGGCCTGACCATCTTGATCCGGCAGTGGATAGACGACGGGTCGCTCGCACGGGCCTTTCCCCGGTACGGCTGTCAGGACGACCCTGGCCGATTGGCACGGACGAGGAGCTGTTCCTCCGTTCCCTCAATGCCCATGTCCCTGGGCTGAGCGAGCCGCGTGCTGCGCCTGGTGAAGATCAGGACTCCAAGATCAACGAATTCTGCTAGCCTTCCTCATCGGCCAGCATGCTGGAGCGGACTTGGGCACTGCTCGACCCGCATAAGGCGCCGGATACCACCATGGCACTGGATTCTACATCGATCAGCCAGTTCGCACGGCCCACAGATTTTTCGGCCACACTCATTACTCGTTCGAGGAGCAGCGACACGACCCCCTCTTTGGCCGCGAGCTGACACCAGGGCAGATTCAGTTCCAGAAGGCCATCGATCTACTCTTCACGAGGAACGGCATTGCGTTCACAGTCGGTGACGACATGCGCGTGCGGAGGCTCGGACCGCCTGAGGCTCGTCCGCTGATCTCCGAGTTCAGGCCCTCGACCGGGGACTGCCAGCTCGACGACAAGCTCAACGACGCCATGGCACGCTTCCTATCCAGGGCCCCGACCGACAGGCGCGACGCTCTTGAGAAGCTCTGGGACGCCTTCGAGCGGCTCAAGACGCTCGAACTTGGCGGTGGCGGGTGGCGCAAGTCACTGTCAGCCGACCGGCTGATCACACGCGCCGCATCGGGCTCCGAATCATTCAGCGAGCTGCTGAACGTGGAATTTACGGCACTGACGAAGATCGGCAACACGTTCCTCATTCGCCACCACGAGCACGACAGACACGAGCTCCCCACAGATGCCGCAGTCGACTATCTCTTCGTGCGGCTCGCCTCCTCGTCTCATTCGTCCTTCGTGACACGGGCCGCATGGCCACATGACCGTGCTACACACGTGAGGTGTTGCGCCTTGGGTTTCTGTGCAGGCTCTGATTCGAGGGAGGATGCAGAGCATGGCTCCGGCGGCGTGCTGGTGGGCGCGTACGGTGATGGAGTCGATCTCGGCGGTCAGATCCTCGCCGGTGGCGGCGTCGATGCGCAGCCGGTCGGCGATGCGCTACCAGGTGCCGATGTTGGATCAACGGCGGTGGCGCCCGGCCGCGCGGTCTCCCAGGGCCGTAGCGCTCGGGTCAATTGCGCCAGGGGATGCCGGTTCTGGTGTGGTAGAGGATCGCATCGATGACGCGGCGGTGGTCGGCCCATCGGCCGCCTGGGCGTATCGGCGGGCATGAGCGGGGCGAGCGGAGCCCACTCGGTATCGGTGAGTTCGAAACGACCCGGCACGGCCGTCGAGTGTGCCAGGGCGGACCCTGCACCGCTCCCGATTCCAAAAAGTGCGCTGGCGACGGGCGGCCGACCTGCCTCTGGCCGTGAAGCCTGATGCGTCCGGCGAGCAGAACTACGAGCGACGGTTGTCCGGGTGTCATGCGTCAAGGAGTTGGCAGGGTTTGATCTTGGTATAGCTGGGCTCAGTACGTGTATGTCCAGCCTCCGGTTAGTGAGATTTTCACCGCACGGGGTATCTGCGACAGCGCAGGTCACAGCGGTGGTGGCGGGCTCGTCTCGACCCGCCGGTACGCCGGAGGTTCCTTTCCGTACGGAGCATCCGCTTGGCGTGGTGGTCAACTGGCCCTCGGTGTGGCCTGACCGATGATTTTTGCGCGCCGTGCTGGTCTGTACGCCGAATACCGACTCACGGGAGGCTGACACCGTGCGGAAACTGACCTTCGGCATGAACCTGAGCCTGGACGGCTACATCGCCGCGCCCGGCGACGACCTCGGCTGGAGCGTGCCGAGCGACGAGCTGTTCCAGTGGTGGTCCGACCGGGTGGACGCGACGGGCCTGGCGCTGTACGGGCGCAAACTGTGGGAGACGATGAGCTCCCACTGGCCGACCGCCGACAAGCAGCCGGGCGCCACACCGGCGACGATCGAGTTCGCCGGCCGCTGGCGGGACATGCCGAAGGTGGTGTTCTCCTCGACGACCAGCACGGTCGACTGGAACACCCGTCTGGTCACCGGCGACGCGGTCACCGAGATCACCAGGCTCAAGGCCGACGACGGCGGCCCCATGGACATCGGCGGTGCCACACTCGCCGCGGCGGCCATGCGGGCCGGGCTGATCGACGAGTACGCGGTCGTCACCCATCCGGTCCTGGTGGGCGGCGGCACGCCGTTCTTCACAGCCCTGGACAACTGGGTGAACCTGAGCCTGGTGGAGACCCGGACGTTTCTCGACGGCGTGGTGCTGACCAGGTACGAGACCAGGCGCTGAGTGCCCGACGGCGGATCAGAGCGGGCTTCGGGCCACCCGATGATCTCGTGGCGCTGTGTTCCGAGGCGATCGTGACGTCCCTGCCGGATCCTGTTCTTCACCGCAGACGATCCGTCCGGACAGGGATCCCCTAACGGACGACCGGACCGGTGGCTACTGGCTCTCCCGGCTGGTGAGGTACGCCTGTCGCGGCGTCCGGCCGTCGAGTGTCTGGTGGGGGCGGAGGGTGTTGTAGGTGTGGCGGAACAGGTTGATCTCGACGGCGAGGGCATCGCCGTCGCCGATGATCGCGCGGTAGAGGTGTTCGTACTTCAGGGTGCCGAAGAACCGTTCGACCACGCCGTTGGTCCGCGGGCTCCTCACCCTGGTACGGACGTGTCGGAGCAGCGGTTCGTCGCCGGTGAACGCCTCGGCGAAGGTGCCGCCGCGGAAGCATGGGCCGTTGTCGGTGACCACCGCGATCGGCGCCGCGAGACGTGGGCGTGACAGTAGCCGCGAGGCAGTACTTGGTGGCGTAGTCGATCACCCCGCAGATCCGCCAGATCCCGCCCCGGGCGGTCTCGAACTCGGAGAAGTCCATCTGCCGGACCCGGTTCCGCTGCCTCGGCGGGTCGCGGAATACCCGCTTACGTAGCCGTGCCCAGGATCTGCGGTCGGCGCGGAACCCGGACGGCAGCAGCAGCCCGCGGCGGCGCAGCGCCCGTTCCACGGTCGAGGTGGACACCTCGCAGCCGTCGGCGCGCATCATCGCGGCGATCTTGCGGTGCCCCCAGGCCGGCCAGTCCGCCGCGTACTTGGCTGCGGTCGCCTCGACCGCGTCGGCCTTCGGCGCCGGCCATGGGCCCTTGGCTGGATCGCCGGCGCGGTGCCGGGCGAGCCGCCGCCAGTAGGTGCGTTCCGGGATCCCGGCCAGTGCTGCGAACCTCGACACCGACACGCGATGTGTCGCTCTTAGGGCCTCGAGGTCGGCGAAGGGACGGAGCCGATGTACTCCGAGCCCTTCTGCCAGATCCGCAGCTGCACCGTCGCCTCCGCCAGGGCGAGCTTGAGCTCTTTGCACTCGGTGCGGAGCCGCCGCTCTGTCTGCGACTGACCGCCGTCCGGGCCGGGTAGCGACCGGTCCATGTCTGCCTTGCCCGCGTCGACGAACTGGTCCCGCCAGTTCCCCACCGTCGCCGAGGAAACACCATGCCGGCGCGCCGCCTCGGCCAGCGACAACTCGCTCTTCAACACCGCCAACACGACCTGGATCTGCTCGTCCACGGACATCTGCCGGGACGGCTTCTGCGATCTGCTCACTCAGACACCCTTCGTGACCAGTCAACTTCGGGCCCTGCCACGAAGTCTGACGCACTCCACGGGGACGCCGTCGATCAGACGACCGAACGGGTCACGGCGTGGTTCGATGCCGTCGGGGCCGAGCCGCGGACGTGAGCGTCGGTGGTGAGCTTGGCGAGGATGCCGCCGAGACGGTAGCCGCCGCAGGCGAAAGGAGGCCGGACCGACCTCAAGCAGTCCGTGGCCTCGCCTTTCTCCGCCTGGTCACGGGTCCGGGCCAGGTCTGATTACCACCATTCGCCGCCTGATCGGAGCAGAGTCGGACTTGACCGAGTCCGTGCCAGAGCCCGTTGTCGAACGCCGGTGACAGCGGGCCTTTGCTGATTGCGTTCGTGTCCGTTCGGAGGAAGGGGCAGTAGGAAGGTCACTTGTCCCCGGGGAACGGTCCTGACCACCAGCCGAGTGTCTGAAGGTCGGTGACTAGCCAGCGGTAAGCGAGGTTGGTAGCAGCCAGATCATCTCCGGTCAGGGGTGAGGTCAAGCGATCAGTCGGACGGTGGAAGGCTGATCGCCGGCCCGGCATTGCGGTGGTTGAGGAACCATCGTGGAGAGGCTTGGGTGAGTTGGCGATAGTGAAGATAGCGCCGGGGGATTGTGGCGAGGCGGTGGAGTTGGGTTTCAACGTGTACCAGACTGCGTCATCGTGATCCGGGTCGGCATCATTCATGATTACGTTGCCCTCCGCGCGGACGGGAAGGTTGCTGAACAAGCCGAGCGCGGCACCGAAGGTGGAGAAATTTTCCGAGACTAGATCGTGGTATCCAGCGAGTGCATCCTGGAACACTTGAGTGGTAATCGTGAGTGTTTGTTCGGGCGAATACGCGCGCCACCTCCAATGCGCGGTGCCCGTCGGAACCCGGTCAGGGGCGGGACGCGGAGGCCTTAGATGGGTGCCGATATGGCGGGCCAGGCGAGCGTGCATCCAACGAATATCGTTGGAGTCGACATGTGCGGAGCCGTTAGTCCACCTTGAGTGAACAGACTGATTCACTTTGGCCATCATCTGTTCGATGGCCAGGGCGAGGTCCTCAACGGGGATCAGCGTGGGAGGTCTGCGGTGGTAGTGGAGACGGAAGATGTGTCGGGCAAGTACCCATTCTCGTTCGGTCGCCAGCGGGGAGGCATCGGGGACGGACAACCGCCTTCGCCGTATCAGGGAAGCCAGTTGGTTTCGCAGCCGTGAGCGGGCCCACCGCCAACGGTCGAGTGGCCCGGTCGGCAGCTCGAACGACGTCCGGGCGCTCCATTCGTCGATGCGGAAGTTGTCATGGGGCTCGACAACGTGAGTGACCAGGTCAGGGACCGCCTTGTCCCGGGCTTCGGTGAGCACCATGCCGGCGCCCCGCAGGGGATCTTCGACAATCCGCACTCCCCATTGAACAAGGTGGCCGTCGTAGTGCCGAGCCAGGTGCGTCCCGCAGTCACCGAAGCCCGCCAGGAATGCTTCGACAGCGTCACGCAGCCAGCGCCCGGCCCGCAACGCCGGTTCGGTCTCGCCCGGCCCGGCGTGAACCCTGTCCCAAGGGCGACCTCTGGGCGCCCCCTGATGGGCGCCGGGTATGCGGGCGATTTCATCGAGGACCCAGGAGGCAGCCCCGGGGTTGGCAAGCGCGAGGTGGAACAGGAGAGTGTCGGCGACCTCCGGGCGGCTGATGGCCACGACGTAGGCGAGCGGGTAGCGCCAGAGCGGGAACCTCTCGGCGGAGGCAGCGTCGTCAACATCGACGATCCCGGTGCGAAGTGCTTCGGCACCGAAACGCTGCTCGAAGACCGAAAGCGCGAACCGCAACCCTGCGGCATCGTAGATGACCAGGCCGCTGTCGGTGAGTGGCCACACGTGCGGTTGTGACAAGCCCAAATCGCTGGGGAGAACGGCGCCCTGGGTCGTGATGATGCGTTCGGCCAGGCGAGTCATCAGGTCCCACGAGCGATCGAGGTCTCGCGGGCGCTCGCGCTCAAGGATGGTCATGGCCAACTCGGTCAGCAACTTGGCAGGCGACACCCGCGCGGTATGGCCGCCAGCGAGGTGAGCAGCGAGCGCGACGGCAAGCAGTGGGCGGGTCAGCAGATCCTCGCTCTCCGGTGTCCATATGCCGTGCAGTGCATCGTCGCCGACGATGAGACGGACCAGTTCAGCTCCCTGGCTGGCGGGCCAGGCAACGACGTTGACCTGTTCCTGTTCGGCGAGATACGGGCCGGGTCGGCTGGTTGCCAGTATGCGCATGCGCTGCCAGACCGCGACGAGTTCGCGTGCATCATTCAGCAGCCGGTTGGCCTCGGCTATGGGGAGGCGGGTGAGGTCGTCGATGACGACGCGAACCGGCCGGCTGGGGTCGCCTCCGAGCGCGTCGGTGACCGCAGCCGACAGCCCTACAGGGTTCAGTGTGCGGGCCTCTAGCCATACTGGGACCTCGACACGCTCGTCGTCGGCAGCTACTCCTAGCCCCTCCTCCCACCACCGGGCCGCCATCTCGCTCTTGCCCGCACCCATAGGGCCAACCAGCACTCGCAATTGCCCCTCTGGGACGACCACCGCGGGTGGCGGCCGTTCCTGCATCCACTCCAGTACCGATTCCCTGCGGGACTCGGGCACAGTGACAAGCCGTGCCTGCCTGCGCGCCGACGCACGACGCCACTCCAATTCCAGGGTCTGACCGCGCGACCGCGATCGGGCGGTGAACGGCAGCAGGTCGGCAACAGCCTCGACCACCTCGTCGACGCCGAACGACCTCCGCGAGACTTCGGCAGCCTCCTGATCTGTCAGCAGTGGCGCCGCCGCAGCGGCCTCAGCGTCGCGGACCTGGTGACGCTTCCACTCGCGCAGCATCTCGGCGGTGAACCAGTCGGGAGCGTCGTCGATCTCGTCGTGGTGCGGCGCACACATGAGGATCAAGTTGTCGATGCTGCGATTCTCCGCCTCAGACAAGCCGCTGTCCCACCGCGGACCGTTCGCACGGCGGGCATGGATGTGAGCGACCTTGACGTTCGGCAGCCGACGGCCAGTCTGATCGCTGGTCCGGTACAGCGGCTCCCGACAGTCAGGAAATCCGCACCGTACGGCACTGCCGAACAGCTCACGCACGGTGGTGTCGGCTGGCCGCCTGTGTGTGATCGGGCTAGCACGTTCGATGTCGCTCACACGCTCAGTGTGCCGCACATACATTGATGAGCTGCCCCGAGTTTTGTTCAGTCGGGTTTACCGGGCGCCGATCGATGCCGGGGCGGTACTCGAACGGTAGAAGGTGGCTTCGTACTCGGCCGACGGTACGCTGCCGATTGCCGAGCGCAGCCGGTGGTGGTTATACCAGCCCCGCTCCACAAGGGCGAACTCGACCTGGTAGCGGCTACGTCAGGTGCGCCGGTGGACCAGTTCGGATCGAGACGTTTCCGGCGGGCGAACAGGATCCCCAGTTCGTAGCGGTCCGGACTGCTGGCGTGGTCGAGTACCACGAGGGGTTCTGGATCACTTTGTGTGGAGCGGTCACTGAGCGTGAAGTAGGCGATGCGGGTTCCGGGTGGTTACCGGGATCCTCCTCCTGGGTCTGAACGCTTCGGCCAGGGTCGCGTTCCATGACGAACGCGGCGATCCAGTTCGAAGACCTACTGTTTCCCGACACTATCGACATCACGTCCTTCGAGGCCGACGATGTGGGCAACGTGCTGTCGATCGAGGCGGAATCGCTCACCACCGAAGCGTCCTGCCCGGACTGCGGCGCGTCCTCGCGCCGCATCCACGGCACCTACCAGCGCCATCCCGCCGACCTGCCCGCGGCCGGCCGCGCGGTCCGGCTGCGGTTGCGGGTCCGCCGCTTCTGCTGCACGCACCCCACGTGCTCGCGTCGGACTTTCGTCGAGCAGGTGCCGGGGCTGACTCGCCGCCACGGGCGCTGGACCGAGCGCCTGCGCATCGCCCTGGCCGCCACCGGGCTGGCTCTGGCCGGTCGCGCCGCCGCCCGGCTGCTCACCGGCCACCTGGCCGTACCCATCAGCCGCAGCACCCTGCTCCGCCAGGTGCTCTCTCTTCCCGAGCCGCAACCACCCAGCCCACGTGTGGTCGGAGTCGACGAGTTCGCCTTCCGCAAAGGACAGGTGTATGCCACGGCGCTGATCGAGGCCACCACCGGAAAGCGTGTCGATGTCATCGAGGGCCGCGGCGCCGAGGCTGTGGCCGACCGGCTGCGGAGGCATCCCGGGGTCGAGGTGGTATGCCGTGACGGGTCGAGGGTCTATGCCCAGGCGGCTGCGGGAGGCGCTTCCCGGCGCGGTGCAGGTCGCCGACTGGTGGCACCTGTGGCACGGTCTGGCGGACGCGGTCGGCAAGGAGGTCGCCGCGCACAGTGCGTGCTGGTCGGGAGCTACAGGGCTGCGGACGGGCAGGCTGGCCCGGACCACGCGTGAACGCTGGCAGCAGGTCCACGACCCGCGCGAGGCCGGCGTCGGATTCCTGGACTGCGCCCGCCGCCTGGGCCTGGCGCTGAACACCGTCAAGCGCTACGTCCGCGCCGAGGAGCCGGAAAAGATCGCCCGCGTCCCCAAGTACCGCGCCTGCCTGGTCGACCCCCTACCGCGATCACCTGCGCCGACGGCGCGAGGAGAACCCCGGCGTGAGCGTGCAGCAGCTGCTGCGTGAGATCCGCGAGCAGGGCTATGACGGCTCCCAGAACCTGCTCTACCGCTACCTGAACCAGCAACGCCACCTGGATGACCAGCCGCATCTGTCCCCGCGGCGCGCCACGCGCCTGCTCGTGACCCGCCCTGACCGGCTCACCGAGCGCCAGGCCGCGACCGTCGAGAAGCTGACCGCTTCCTGTCCTGAGATGCGTGTCCTCGCGGACCTGGTCAGAGACTTCGCAGCCCTCCTTGCCCCCGACGAGCGCAACGAAGCCGGGCTCAAGGAACGGACCGTCCTCGTCCAAGCACCAGACCTGCCGCACCTGCACTCGTTCGTCCGCGGCCTCGAACAGGACCACGACGCCGTCGTCGCCGGTCTCACCCTCGACTTCCACAACGGCAGAACCGAAGGCGTGAACACCAAAACCAAGATGCTCCAACGCCAGATGTACGGCCAAGCCCGCTTCCCCCTCCTCCGCCACCGCATCCTCCTCGGATAGCACCACCCCCAGTCACCACCGAAAACGGGACAGAGCCGAAAGCAGGACAGAGCCCTTAATTGGACACTCCCACGCCAGGGCCCCGCACACGACGTGCGCGGGGCCTTGGCCTCGGACGGGGCGGACTCGTTGCCTGGTACCGGGTGGTGTTCCTTCCGACTACGGCGTCTCGCCTGCTCTTCTTTAGTCCACTTCCAGCCGCATGACGACGTCGCGTATGACGATCGGTGCGGATGCCTGCTCGGACAGGACGTCCAGCAGGTCGGGGCGGATCAATACGGCACAGCCGGTTGTCCGCGGCCAGGGCAGGCTGTAGGCGCTCCGCTCGTACTCTGTGCGCCAGCAGATGAACCGCAGGGCCGAACCGTGGTCGTCCTCCAGTGTCAGCGGGGCTCCGGGCCTCAGGCGGAGTGCGGTTCGGAGCCACGGGGTGGGTGTCAGTGTGAAGCCGGGTAGTCCCAGGCCTTGGGCGGCGTCTGCGGCGGCGGTCATGGCACGGTCGAGTCCGAGGAGCGGGCTCCCCGGCGGGACGTCAGCGGCGGAGTGCTGCCCCGGCGGTCGGGTCCACTCCTCGAGGGCTCCCTCTGAGAAGGGGAGTGTGCTGCGTTCCTGGTTCCCGTTGTCCCTCACTTCCGGGCCCGAGAAGCTCACGACGGTTAGACCGGTCGTCCGGGTGCGCGGTGACAGGAATTTGCGTTCCTCCACGGAAGCGAGGATGTGCCAGCCCGGGAGGGTCTGTCCGGTGCGGGCAGCAACTTGCGCCAGTGGCTGTGTGGAGATGGTCTCGGCGGTTGTTCCGGCCGCCGGGGTGTCCTGGTCGGACGGGTCGTCCGGGCCGGGTGGCAGCCGCAGGTCGGGGCGCGGACAGCGTGCCTCTTCGAAGGCCAGCGGGATGCGGGGGTCGTCTGTCAGTGCGCTGGCCAGCTGGTCCTCCCCGACGGTCGGATCGCTCGCGCCCAGGCCCTGCGAGAGCCTGTGCGCGCGGCTGCCCGCTGCCACTGTCTGGATCGCCTCTTCGATGGTCTCTTCGATGGCGAGATAGGCGTCCGGCAGCTCGCCCTCGTCGACACTTCGGTTGGCGCGGAGTTGGGTCTTGTTCCTCTCGATGACGCGCTCGGTGTCGATTTTGCGGCGGACCTTGGCGAGGACCGCTCGGATCAGTCCGGGCTGCAACTGCTCGGCTTCGGTCAGTCGCGCGTCGGCCACCTCGGCCACCATCCCCGCCAGCACACGCTCTCTCGGGCTGTCTCCCTGTGCGGTGGGAGTCCACAGGCTGCTCGGCGGCTTCAGCGCGGCCGGGTCCGAGGGTCCCATGGGCACGCTAGCCACATCGGTGAGCAGTCGGCGGGCGAGGGAGCGAACGGTAAGCAGCGGTCCTCGGGCCAGGGCCTCGAGCGCGTCCTGGCAGTGGTCCACGACGGGTTGGGCCGCCGGCCCTTGTTCGTGGAGGAGGCACAGCAGCCACATCAGGGTCGCCGGATCGGAGAGTTGCCCCAGAGCTAGGGCCATGGCGGGTGCCGTGGCTTCGGGGCGCAGTGTGATCAGGGACCGCGTTGCGACCATCGCTCGGCGTTTGCCTTCTCGGCCCGCGTGTGCGACTGCCGCCAGTGCCGCGGTCGCGAGTACCTGGTCGAGATCGCCGGGTGCGGGGGTGCCGTTGTCGTTGTCGTTGTCGGGGTCGAGGTAGGGGAGTTGGGGGTCGTCGCTGTCGTGGACTCGGGGTGCTCTGCTCTCGATGACCGTTGCGGCTTCGTCCCAGAGGGCGAAGGCCAGGTCGAGGGAGTCGTTCGGGGGCAGGGCGAGGGCTTGGTGGGCGAAGGCGTAGATCAGTGCCTGGGTGATGCCGTGGGTCCCGTACCGGCCGGTGTTCACCACTGCTTCGGCCTCTTCGGTGATGACGCGGTGGGTGAGGGCGGGGTCGAGTTGCGCAGCTGCGCGAAGGGCGTCGAGGGCTGTCTCGCCGCCGAAGTTCAGCCATCCGCCTTGTCCGCGCGTGCGTACCCAGGTCAGTGCGTAGGCTTCGGCGGCGAGAGCGTCGTGGCCGTTGTGGTGAAGCTTGTCCGCGAACTGGCGCAGCAGGAGTGGTCCGTCCCGGAAGTCGAAGGGGCCGGCGATGGCACGCAGGACTTGTGCGGCCTCATCGGTCTGTCCTTGGGCGGCGAGGTTGAGCAGGCCAGCGCCGACGAGGTCTGTCATCTGTTCGAGAGTGTGCTGTGGCGTGTCGGCCTCGTACGGGCTCAGGTGCCATGCGCGCAATGCCCGGATCAGGCCGACCGGTTCGGAGGGCGCGGGCGACAAGGCGGCAGGTGAGGTTGGGGCCGACGGCTCTGCTGGCCCGGGTGCGCTGCGGCGGTTCCGGAGTTCGTCGGTGGTCGGCGGTTCGGGCAGGAGGGCGATCTGCGGGGCGCCGATGCGTTCGGCGACGGCGTTGAGTTCCGCGACGAGTTGTGCGTCGGCCAGCCTGGCCCGGTCGCCGAAGGAGTCGCGGTTCGCTTGCTGCTCGTCGGCCCTGCTCAGTGCGATATGCAGAAGTTGTGGAACGCCGTCGGGCGTGGAGTGGCCGACCGTTTGGGCGAGCCGGTCCAAAAGTGCGGGGTCGGCTTGGAGGAGCGGGGTGTCCAATGTGAGGCGGAGAGCGGTTGCCACGACCGGGTCGGCGGTGTCGCTCCACGCGTGCCAGAGGGCTTCTCGGGCGCCGTGGAGGATGGTGTTCGGGCCGTTGCAGTCGCCGAGTAGGCCGGTGGCTGCGAGATCGGCGAGGGCCGTGGGGTCTGCCCCGGCCAGGACGTTCCACCACCGGGGGCGGGCGGCGCTGGTCTCCTTGCCATCGGTGTGATGGACCAGGCGTTCGCACAGTGGCTGGATTCGCGCCGCCCGCGCTCGCCCCCGGGCCGGGTCCGCGGTGACCAGGGCGGGCAGGGGATCCAGGACTTCGTAGACGGTGATGTCCTTGCGCCAGCCGTAGGCCACCAGGAAGTGGCAGGCCGCCAGCCAGTGTTCCTCGGCCTCGGCGAGGTCGTCGGCGGTGAGGGCGAGGCGCGCGTGGATAAGGCGGTAGCGGGCGAGGTCGCTGTAGTAGCGTCCGCCGGCCTGCTGGAGGAACTCGTTGCGGACTGCTTCGTCGACGCTGGCCCGTCGTGCGGGCGTGGCGTGCTCGACAGCGATCGTAAGGAGTGTGTCGGCTGGCAGCGGTCCACCCATCTCGCCGCGCAGGCTGACGCTGATTTCCCGGCTGACGTGGATGAGGGTCTGCCACGCCTGCGGCCAGTCCTGGTCGGACACGAGGGTGACCGCCCGGCGTACTGACTCTTCGATGAGCGGATGGATCGGGTAGAGGTCGCACGCACGCGGGCTGCCGGTGAAGGGGCTGAGGTCTGCGGTCAGGAGCCCGAGGGCTTCGATGACCAGGCCAGACCGGGTGGGTGCTGCGGCGGCTTCGGCGCGTGCGAGGGCGATCGCGAACCGCAGCCAGCAGGGGTACCAGCCGGGCCCCTGGACGAGAGCCGGTACCGTATCCAGAGCGATAGGGTCGGTCTGTGCCGTGATCGCCAGGGCATCGAGCCACTTGGCCACGGACACGGGGCTCCACCGGACTTGTTCGTTCTGTACGTCGTGAGTGAGGGAGAACAGGGTGTTGCGGGCAGTCGAAGTCTCGTCGGTCGCAAGGCCTTCAGCGAGATCGGCGGCAGCGACCCCCAGCGCGAGCAGCCGGTGCCCCGTTCCCAGCACGTATCCCAGTTCGGCGGCCTCCTGGGCCCAGTCCGCGGCGCTGCCCTCTTCACTGGGCACCGAGCCTGCGGCGATCTGCTCGGCGAGCGCGAGGCATGCCGGGCCGCCCGTTGCAAGACGCAGCACTAGGTCGGTGACGGCCTCGATTCCGACGGTGTCGAGGAGCGTCTTCACGACAGCGTCGGCCGCTGCTTGGTCACCCCGTTCCTCGAGCCACTCGGCGATGTGGTCCAGCGACACCGGCCGGTCGAGCCCGTTCTCCCCCGGCTCCTCCGCTATCCCCTGATGCGCCGCCGACAGGCGCAACCGGCCACGCAGGCATGCCAGTTCAACGGCTCGGTCGGACTCCGCCCCGTAGGAGGTGTCATCCGATTCGGCCTCGTGGTCGTGTGCCGTCATGTACGCGTGCCAGGGGGCCACGGCGCCTGCCGCGTCGAGGACAGCGCACATCTGCAGACCTGCCCGGGCGGGCATGACGGTCTGCCCGTCGTGCAGGAGCCGGTCCGCCAGCGTCTGAGCCCCCATCAAGGCAATGGGCACGTCGGCGAATTCCACCAGGTCCGAGTCGAAGCGCTCGAACTCATACGTCTGCGCGGCCCTGGCGAGTTCGACGCAGCGCGCGATGACCGGCCAGTTCGCCGTCTTGGCAGCACAGCGCAGGGCGGTGGCCAGGTTGTCTCTGATCGCCGAGGCTGGGTGGGCGGTGGCGACGGCTCGCGTGACGAAGTCCCGCCCAATGTGGTCCAGCACCTCCGTGTCACGCCCCGCTTCGGCGAGGATCTGCAGGAGGCGGCGGAAGGCCCTCGGGTCGTCGAACAGTCCTTTCCCAGTCAGCCAGGTGGCGATCAGCACCAGCGTCGATACCGAGGCCCTGGGGTCGTTCTCGTAGCCCAGGCGCAGGTAGCGGGCGAACGACTCGTGGTAGATGCGGATTTCGCTGGGTCCGGATCTCCCTGAGAGCACCGGGGCCAGCACCTTCAGCGCGTCATCGATCCTGTGCGCCCGGTCCGGGATGATCTGCCCGAGCTCCTCGCGGGTGACGGTCACGCCGAGCAGGGCGATGATGTCCGCGACGACATAGGCTTCTGCGCCGAGGGTGTCGTAGAGGTGGGCGTAGTAGCCCTCCAACGATCCCTGGTAGGCCGGGAGCGCATGTACCACTGCCGCGGCCTTCGTGATTGTCTCCGGTCGGAGGGCGACCTCGCGGCAGAGGTACGTCGCGTATAGAGCGTTGCCGCCCGAGCGTTCCTGCAACGCGTCCAGGAAGTCGGTCACGTCGCGGTCGTCGCTCAGGAGCACCTCGGTGCGATTGTTGTCCGCCGCCGGGACGAGCCCGAGCCGTTCCGCTACGGCGCGGCACTCGTGCGCGGCAAGTGGCGGCACGGCGACGGAAGCCGCCCTTGCGTCCTGGAGGGGGACGAGGTGGGTTCCGGGCTGGCTGAGGACGATGAGGACACTGCCGGGCGGAAGAGGCAGCGAGCTGAGGACAGTGGCAAGGCCCAGAGACGGATCGGCTCTCCTGGTCCTTCCTCCTTGTACGCGGGTGACGTGGTCCAGGCCGTCCACGACGAGCGCCACGCGCCGGGTGGGGTCCCTGCGCAGGGCAGCGTCCACCGCCGTCGTCAGTGCTTTCGTATCAGCGGCGAAACGCGGGCGCTGCTCCTGGACGAGGCCGGGGTCCGACTCGGCCATCCGGCCCAGCAGGCTGCCGAAGACCGTTTCGGTGACCACCCGGGTCAGCTGGTCGCCGTCGGCATCGCCTAGGTAGCAGTAGTGCTCGGCGACCAGCCATCCGTCACCGGTAAGTTGGTCGACTAGCTGCTGGCACGCCCAGGACTTGCCTTGTCCCGGAGGTCCCGTGACCAGCAGGATTCCCCCATCGGCTGCCACCGTCCCGGCCTTTTCCGTCAGGACGCCAACCGTGGCGGGCCTGGCCACTTCCAGGGCGCAGTCGACAGGGTTCTCGCGCACGACGGCGCCGAGGTCGCTGCGCAACTGGGCTTGGCGTAGTAGCTCGCGCGGTGTCACTTCGCCGCCGCGCTGCCGGGCGGAGCGAACCGTGCGGATCAGCGCCTCGGCGACGTCCACCGGCGAACGTCCCTCGTTGGGGTAGAGCCCCGCGCCGAGCTCGCTGCGCACCCGCTGGAGGAGAACCTGCTCGGCTGGCCCTGGCTGCAGAAGGTCCGTCGTCATAGCCGGTGCGCCGACTTCCACCACCAAGTGATCGCACAGCCATTCCAGGTCCTGCCTGGACACAGCCGTGTTACCTCTGGTCAGGAACCCAAAGACATTGCCCGCCTGGCGTCGGCCCTGCGCTTTCAGGCTGAACCCTCGCCAAAGGGCGTCCGCATCGAACCGCAACAGTGTGGACTTCATCCCCGTCAGGAACAGCGCGTCAGAGGAGCGGGCGGGCACCATCATCGCGTTCAGTACGGCATCGTCCGGAGGTGCGTCGCGCATCACGATGCGCAACCGGTGCGCGGTGGCGCCCGCCCCAGGGCCGTCCCGGTCGGCGACGGCAGCCGCCACAAGGCGGTCCAGCATCAGCCCGCGGCTGTCGGTCGTGAACGTGGCGTAGCCGAGAGGGCCTTCCTCGTCGGAGTGCTTGAACTGCGTCCGCTCACGGGATCCGTCTGCGTTGATCACCGTGAGGTCGTCAAAGCGGTCGTCCGTCACCAGCTTCTCGTCGACATGGACCCTGGCGATCCCGCCGAGCAGCAGGTCGACGACGCGGCCTGCCTCCATCAAGTCCTGGTACTCGTACCCGCGGTGCGCGGCAGTTAGATCACTCATGTCGGCAGCATTCTCCACCGTCGAACACCCTGCTGGCGCAGAAGTGACCAAACCGCGACGAAGGCTCCCGATCAGGTCCACCGGCTTTGCCGTCGCTGAGGACCGCGGCTGCCATAACGCGCACCACCGACAAAGCCCTGTCGAGTGGCGCAGTCTGTGAGGGCACAGCAGCCGCTACGGCGCGTCGTTCTCCGCTTAAGCACTGCCCGCACTCCAACGCGCGCTGTCTCGCCTCCACTCGGGTGAAGAGTCTCTATGTCCGGGAGGACCGGGCGATGGCCGCGCTTACGGCATGGTTCCCCGACAGCGGCCCGCTCGACATCCTCCGGCGCTTACGCAGGGACGATCTCGTAGTCCTGTGCGACCCAGGGGAGTGGGAGCTCGTCCGAGCTGAAGACGCCGAAGGCCCGACCCAAGACGACTTCATTGAGTCACTTGGATCGGGCCTGCACCCCTTCATGGGGTAATTCTGTGTCCGAGAGAGAGGGGGACTTGCCCCTTTCGTACATGCCCCTCAGCCTGTCCGCGGACCTTGCCTTGGACGGGCGGTGATCTGCGATGGATTCTTCCCGTTGGTCCCGCTGGACAACCATCGCCGCGGTACTTCTTCTGGCCACGATCGCGGCCGTCGTCTCCTACTCGCACATGTACGACCTGGCGCTGCGCCACGGCGAGCCCGCATGGCGTGCTGCCCTGTTCCCGTTGTCAGTCGACGGAACGGTGGTCGCGGCGTCGATGACGTTGCTATCCGACGCCCGCCAGGGAGGCCGCGGCGGACTGCTTCCCTGGAGCCTGCTGATCCTGGGCAGCTTCGCCTCACTCGCGGCCAACATCGCGGTGGCCGATCCCACCGTGTGGTCGCGCATCATCCACGCTTGGCCGTCGTTCGCGCTGATCGGCTCCTATGAGCTGCTGATGCGCCAGTTCCGGGCGAACTCCCCTTGCACACGCAATGCACACGCAATGCGTACGGAGACCGCGGATGACCAGGCCGAGGAGGACCACTTCGTGGACTCGGCCCTGGAGCCCGATGACGCTACCGGTGCAGAGGAGCGGCCCGCACTGCGGGTGGTGCAAGCACGTAGGGCCTCCTCGACGGCAGAGATCGTGGAGACTGTCGCCACCGAAGTTGCGCCGCCTCAGATTCAGTGCGATGCCTGGGCGTGGGCCCTGGCCAACCGCCGTGAAGACGGCTCGTTGCCTTCCGGCCAGGAGCTGGCCGAGCGGTTCGGGCGGAAACCCCGGTGGGGGCGCTTGGTGAAGCAGCGGGGTGAGCAAGGGCTATTGGATGCTGTTGCCTGAGTCGGTGACCTGGTTAGAGGACACACAGGCTTCTCTTTCTGGAGCGTGGCAGTGCTGCCGGCTGATCGTGCTGGTGACGATCCGGCTGCCCACGGTGAGTTGAGTGTTGAATCCTTGGACGAGAAATGTTCTCGATCAGTGCCAGGTTGGTGTGAGTGTGAGGCACCGCTTGGTGGGGCGTTATCCCAGTGCATGGTCATTTAGTGTTGGCCAGTGCTGCCCATGTCGTTCGTGCTCAAGTAATCGGACACATGGAACACACCCTCGCGAACCGCAAAGGGGCATACGAACTGGGGTAGATCTCCCACCCGAGTAGTGGACTAATCTTCGCGTTGAGGTGAGGCGAGGAGTGCTTGAGAACCATGAGTGGTCATCGATTCCCAGGGAGGTTCCCAAGCATGATTCGGACGAAGAGTACTAATTGGGGTCCTTATGTTGTCCCTTCGTGCTTCACTATCCGGTATTTTCCCTGCTCAATCGGCGTGGCAGCCACCCTTCGGGGTGGCTGAGGATCGCAACAGCGCTACTTCCGTTCACCCACCGCAATCGCCCCGGTGGCAGCCACCCTTCGGGGTGGCTGAGGATCGCAACTCCGTGCCTGGGCACGACGTGTTGTTGATGTCGCGTGGCAGCCACCCTTCGGGGTGGCTGAGGATCGCAACGAACTGGTCGGGGGTGATCTCATGCAACAGGAGCGGTGGCAGCCACCCTTCGGGGTGGCTGAGGATCGCAACATGCCGGAGTTCGCATACGAGGCGACCGCGGCTGGTGGCAGCCACCCTTCGGGGTGGCTGAGGATCGCAACCGCGGCAGCGTGGCGCCGCTGATGACGGTGCTCGCGTGGCAGCCACCCTCCGGGGCGGCTGAGGATCGCAACGCCAAGGCAATGGGCCGCGGGCTGGACGAGTGGGCGTGGCAGCCACCCTTCGGGGCGGCTGAGGATCGCAACGACCCGGAGGCCGAGGACGGCCCTGCAAATGGGGGGTGGCAGCCACCCTCTCGGGTGGCCTCAGCAACGATTTGCCACATCCGGCGCAGCTGGACGCCGGGCAGTGCGAGGCACTCGATCGCGACGGAACCTACAGCGGGACGATCCAGTTCCACCTTGAACGAGGCGACCTCGGCGCAGCGTTGGCGCACCTGCTCGACGATGGAGTCCTGTTCCTCGTCGGTGATCGCAGTGGCCGGTGCCGAGTGCAGCAGGGTGAGGTGGATCCACTCGGGCTCGACGGGGACGGTACCGCTGCGGTGGGTGAGCTCGCGGTGGATTTCCACCAGTTCGGTCGGTGGGCTCGGCGGTAGGACGTGCCAGTGGTAGTCCTCGCGACCGGGGGGCCAGCGGGCGTTCACGCGCGCAAAGAAGCTCTCCATCGTGCGTTTCCTTTTAGCTGTCGAACTGGGCGAGGTGCTGTCGTACGGCCTCGGATTCGGGCGCGCCGAGTGCGGTGTGGGCCCGGCAGTGCCCGGTGTAGATGGTGGTGGGCAGGATGGAGGCCGCACGCGCCAGGTGCGTGTGCGCGCGTGGCCGCGGTTCGCTCGACCGCGGTGGCGATCAGTGCGGCGTTGTTGTCCACCTCGTTCCCATCGGGTCCGCGCATGGTGCCCTCGAGCCCGATACGGAGGTCGCGCCCGGCGGCCGCGGCGGCGTCGAGCAGCGGCCAGGCGGTGTCGTCGGCGCCGTGGAGCATGCGGGGAAGCTCGATGTGGGCGCGGTCGAGGACGGCGTCGATGGTCGAGGCGTTGGCCAGCGCGTCCTTCGTTGTGACCTGGGTCGGCTCGACCAGCGCCGCGACGACGTCGGCGGCCAGGCCGGTGGCGGCCAGGATGCGGGCGGAGTCGGGAGTCGCGAGGCCGGCCTCGACCCCCACCCGGCGGTCGATCAGCAGCCGCGCGATCTCCACGGAGCCGGGCTCGTGCAGGTTCACCGTCGCCGTGTCGGGCATCTCGCCCCAGCGCTGCACCAGGTCGTAGCGGCGCCAGGGATCGGGCTCCGCGGACAGGGCGGTGGTCACGCTGATCGGCACACCGGGGATCGCGGCCCGCAGCGCCTTCATCAGCGGGGTCAGGACCTGGGGTTCCAGCGACTCGGCACCGCGTGCGTCGCGCGGATGGATGTGGATCTCGTCGGCACCGGCGTCGACAACCGCTCGGGCATCCGATGTGAGCTGGTCGGGCGAGACCGGCAGAGCCGGGTGTGCCCCCGGACGACGGTCACCGTTCAGACACGCGACGATCCTCATGGTCAACCTCTCGCAGGTGAGGGCTGGTGGGGAGTGGCGCCGCCTCCCGGGGTCCCTACGGTCTCGGAGGGCGGCCGTGCCGCCGTGCCAATCCCGTACGGCATGGCGGCCCGCCGCGCCGCGTGTGTGAACAGGCATACGCGGCGTGGGAGTTTTACGTAGGCGCTTCCTCCTCGCCTGGGTCGAGTCGGGCGAGCAGCCGCCCGACCTCGTCGGCTTCGGGGGCGTCGAAGGCGGTGTAGCCCGACAGTGCCCGCTGTAGATGGTGGCGGGCGTGTGCGACGTGGCCGCGCAGCATGGCCACGTCGCCCAGCATTTGGTGGGACCGGGCGATCTCCATGGGGGCCTGGGCGCGTTGGGCTAGGTGGAGTGCTTCGTCGAGGGCGGTTCTGGCCTGGTCCCCACGGTGGGTTTTGATGTGCAGGTCGGCCAGGCCGATGAGGAGGCGGCTGGTCATGTAGTCGTCGCCGATCGCGGCGAAGTGCTGGTGGGCGTGGGTGAGGTAGTCCAGGGCGTGGTCGTGGTTGCCGGCGTCGCGGTGGGCTTCGCCGAGGCGGCGGTGCATCATCGTGATCGCACGCGGGTCGTCCTCGGCGGTGACGAGCGCAAGGGCGCGGGAGAATCGCGCGATGGCTGAGCGCGGGTTCCCGGAGACGAGATCGGTGACGCCGAGGGACTCCAGCGCGGATGCTTGGCCGAGGCGGTGGCCAACACGCAGCCACAGCTCGTGGGCGCGGTGGCAGCCGTTGGCGGCGGTTTCGACGTCGCCAAGGTGGAGGTGGGCGCTGGAGAGGGCGACCAGCATGCGTGCCCGGGCAGCGGGTTCGCCCAGTTCGTGGGCGGCGGCCAGGCCCGCGGTGTGGGTCTGTAGCCATGCGTCGTAGTGGCGGTTGTAGCTGAAGAGTTCCCACATCGCCTCGCACAGGTGCCAGGCGGTGTGGTTGCGTCCGCTGTCGTGGGCGAGGTCCACCAGCGCGCGCAGGGTGGGCAGCTCCGTGGTCAACCAGTCCAGCGCGGACGTCCGACCATCGAATACCGCAGGCTGATTGCGTGCCTCGTCGAACATGGGGTTGAGGTGCCAGCGCCAGGTGTTGAGTGTGAGAGGGCGTTTCGTGGGGTGATGCCCCCAGTGTCTTATTGTGATGATGTGAATTTGTAGCGTTACTCCTGCCTGGTGGGCTTGGGTGTGCTGGGATGACCAGGTGAACGAACGCAAGCCCTACCCCAGCGACCTCTCCGACGAGCGGTGAGCCCTGCTCGAGCCGGTGATCACGGCCTGGAAGGCAACGCACCCCTCGGCCAGCGGCCACCAGGGCGCCTACGACATGCGCGAGATCGTCAACGCGATCCTCTACCAGGGCCGCACCGGCTGCCAGTGGGACTACCTACCCCACG
The DNA here is from genome assembly GCF_014203805.1 of Lipingzhangella halophila. Lineage (GTDB taxonomy): Bacteria > Actinomycetota > Actinomycetes > Streptosporangiales > Streptosporangiaceae > Lipingzhangella > Lipingzhangella halophila. Next base: position 1,637,546 of record NZ_JACHJT010000001.1, read on the forward strand.
ACCTGCCGCCCCGCAACGCGGTCTACTACTACTTCGCCAAATGGCGCGAGTGAGGGCACCGACCAGACCATCCACGACCTGCTGCGCTGGCAGGCACGCGAGAAACGGGCACGATTATCCGCCCCGAGCCTGGTCGTACTGGACACCCAGAGCATCCGCGCGGCGGCCGCCGTGCCCTCGACCACGACCGGCAACGACGCGGGCAAACGCGTCACCGGGCGCAAGCGCGGCCTGACCGTGGACGTGCTGGGCCTGGTCGTGGCGGTGGTCGTGATGGCCGCATCCGCGCATGAGAACACCGCTGGCATCGCCCTGCTGGACCGGGTGGCCGCCCAGAGTGACACCGTACAGACAGCCCTGGTCGACCAGGGCTTCAAGAGCACGGTCGTCGACCACGGCGCCTCTGTGGGCATCGGCGTGGACATCGTCCAGCGCAACCCGGCCGAGAAGGGGTTCGTCCCCCAGCCCACGCGGTGGGTGGTCGAACAGACCTACGGCACCCTGGTCCTGCATCGGCGCCTGGTCCGCGACTACGAGCACCGTCCCACCAGCTCCGAATCGCGCGTGTACCGGGCGATGAGCGACGTGACGACCCGCCAGCTTACCCACACCTCCAGCATGTCCTGGCGCGACACATGAACCACCACGAGGCGAAACCGCTGCTGAAGACCCTCGACGAGCGCGAACAGGCGCTCACCCACCAGGCCGAGCAGACACGCGCCCACATCGGCGAACTCACCACCAAGCTCGATGAACTCACCCAGGCGATCACGCATCTGCAGATCACCCGCACGGCCCTGCTCTCCCTGGTGGGTAAGGACGACGTCGAGCCGAGCACGCCGCCTGGCGCACTGCCCACCCTGCCTACGAGCAGATCATGACCGCATTCGCCGACCTCGCCCGGCCACTGCGCGCCCGCGACCTGTGCCAGGCCCTGGACCTGCCCATCGCGTCGAAGAACGTCGAGAACATCCGCTCCAAGCTCAAACGCCTGGTCAGCCGCAGCATCCTCAACGAGACTGAACCAGGCCTGTTCACCCAGCCGCGCCCATAGCCCACACGCGAACCCCTGACCAGCCCGCCTCGTCCAGCCCTAACGACGAAAGGGACATCAACCCACGAAACGCCCTCTCAGACACCCGACCGATCCTAACGCTGCGTAGGGGAGTCCCAGCCCGCAGCAAGTCACAACACAGAGGGACGCTCCCGAGGAAAGCGGCGGAGCGTACCTCCTCCTCGGTGTCCAGCACGACCCCTGAAGGCAGGGGCGCGGTGACGAGCGAACGAGAGCGACTTCCCCTGTGGAGAACGAGCCGGGCCGTTGCGCTGAGGGCAGGCGTTCGAGGGAGCGAATGTGGAACCCAACGACCGACTCCGCGCGGCGCGCGAGGCCTGCCCTTCACCTTCCGCTCCGGGGGAGCCGATGAGCCGGGCGGAGCTAGCCGAGGCGGTCAACGAGCACCTGTGGCGCGCGACCGGGAAGCGCTATGGGCTGGGCGCCCACGCCATCGCGCGCTACGAACGCGGCAAGATCAGTGGACGATGCCCGCGGTCCACCACTCCACGGCGGTGTTGATGTCGTCGTTCTGTACGAAGACGGCGGCCGCCGCGTCCCACACGTCGGCGTCCTCGGGATCTCGCTGCGCAGGGCGTCCGCGGCGGCCCGGGCCGCCGTCGCGGCTGCACGGCCCCCGCGGGCGGGCTCAGCGATACCCCGTGGTGTCGGCGGGCTTGCCGGCCTGTTCGACCTCCACGATGTAGCGCCAGGCGTCGGGTCGGCTGCCGTCGATGTCGGTCAGGTCGTAGCGCTGCGCCAGCTGGAAGCTGTTCAGGGTCTGGCCGCTGAACCGTTCGCGCTCGGGGTCGGACGCCAGTGCGGCCACGCCGCGGGCCACGTAGGTGGGCGTCTCCGAGATCGCGAAGTGCGGGTTCTGGGCGGTGCCGTCGCGCCAGTTCTCCTCGGTGACCCCGAACGCGTCCTCCAGCATGGCCTCCGAGCGCAGCCAGCCCGGGGTGAGTGCCACCGCGGTGCAGCCGTAGTCGGCGGTCTCGGCGGCCTCGGCCTTCGCCAAGGGGTGGGAGGTCGCCTTGGCGAGGTAGTAGCCCAGGGTGGTACCGGTGCGGTAGGAGGCGTTGTACTCCTCGGTGCCGTCGGTCAGCTCCACCACCAGCCCACCGGGTTGTCGGATGACCAGCGGCAGCAGGAAGTGCACGGTGATCACGTGCGCCTCGATGGCCAGGCGCAGCATGCCCAGCGTCGACTCCAGGGGGTGCTCCCACACCGGGATGTTCCACGCCAGGTGGTCCCCGCCCCACAGGCCGGAGACCAGGATGTCCAGGTGGCCCTGCTCGGCGTCGATCCGTTCCGTGAGTCCGCGCACCTGCTCCGGCTCCAGGTGGTCCACCCGCAGCGCGGTGCCGGATCCCCCTGCCGCGGTGATCGCCTCCACCGTGCCTTCAATGGTCTCCGGCCGGCCTACTTCCGAGCGTGTCGTCCCGGAGCTGCGCCCGGTCACGTACACATACGCCCCCGCGCGGGCCAGCTCCACCGCGATCGCCCGGCTCGCCCCCCGGGTTCCCCCGGCCACCAGTGCCACGCGTCCGTTCAGTTCCTTTGTCATGCCGACCAGGTTCGCGGCGAACCCTGCCATCCCCCGGCAGGGTTTCCGCGGGTCGACCATCCTGCCCCACACTCCGAGCCCGCACCCTCCCGGCGCCACTCCCGTGGATCTTGCTGCCACCGCCGCCGAACGCGGGCACGTGCGGCTCGGCGACCTCGTGCCAGACCGAGACAAGGACCGTCGACATCCAGCGGCGTAGGGCGGGCCGGGCGCACGGCCGGGACGCCCGCGATGCTCAGCCACCCGGCCATATCCAGCTCGCGGTGGACGCGTACGGCGGGTGGCAGTGATGCGCAGGACGAGCCCTTCCTTCGGCAGCAGCACCGAGGCGTTGGCCCCCCACCGGCCTCAGTACCTTGCGCCCGGCGATGGCGAGACCGAGCGCCGCACGTGCCCGCGCGGCGGTGTGCAGTGCCGCTGCTTGAGTGAGCGACTCACCGGTGTGAGCAGCCATCCCCTCTCCCTCCAGCCGTGGTCCTGGTTGGCGGCAGCCCTCTCACCCTGGGCGCCGAGGGGGCATCGGGCCCGCGGGGCACGTTGGGCGCTCCAGATTGCCCTGCGATGCCCCGCAGAATGCCCTGCCGTGCCCCGCGTGCTCGTGTCAGGGTGAGCGTGTGACTACGCAGCGAACGACGAGCGGCGACGTTGAGGACGCGGCCGGCGCATCGAACCAGGACCCTCAGGCTCTGCGCAGCGCCATGGTGGAGGGGATCATCGCCCGGCATCAACAGCTCGGGCGGGTGGTGCCGCCCGGCGTGGAGGCGGCATTGCGCACCGTGCCGAGGCACCTGTTCGCGCCCGGGGTCGGGCTGGAGAAGGCCTACGCCGATGATGTGCTGGTCACCAAGGAGAACGAGCGCGGGGTCCACCTCAGCTCGGTCTCCGCCCCCAACGTCATTGCCGGCATGCTCGGCCAGCTCGACGCCGAGACCGGGCAGCGGGTGCTGGAGATCGGCAGCGGGGGCTATAACGCCGCGCTGCTGGCCGAGCTGGTGGGACCCGAGGGGTCAGTGACCACGATGGACATCGACGCCGAGGTGGTGGAGCGGGCGCGGGCGTGCCTGGATCGCGCGGGCTATGGGCGGGTGCGCACGGTGTGCGCCGACGGGGAGTACGGCGCCGCGGAGTTCGCTCCGTTCGACCGGATCATCGTGACCGTGGGCGCCTGGGATCTCCCACCGGCGTGGCTGGAGCAGCTCGCCGAGGGCGGGCGGCTGGTCGTCCCGCTGCGCACCAAAGGGCTGACGCGGTCCTGGGCCCTGGAGCGCGCCGAGGGGCATCTGGCCAGTCGCAGCCATTTGATGTGCGGGTTCGTGCCGATGCAGGGCGCCGGAGAGCACCGCAGGACCGGGATCGCCCTGCACGGTGAGGAGGTCACGCTGTGGCTGGATGACGGCGCGCAGGTCGATGCCGCCGCGCTGGCCGGGCTTCTGACCACGCCGCGGGCGGAGGCATGGACGGGGGTGACGCGCCGCAAGGGCGAACCCTTCAGCGATCAGGACCTGTGGCTGGCCACCACGCTGCCCGGCGCGTGTCAGCTGGCCGCCTCCCAACAGGCCGTCGAGCGCGGGCTGGTCGCGCCCACATGGCGGCTGGGAACCCCCGCCCTGCTGGAGGGCACCACGCTGGCCTACCGTGCCAAGCTGCGCCCGACGGGAAGCGGAGAGGATCCGGAGATCTCCGAGTTCGGCGCCTACGCCCATGGACCCGAGGCCGCCGCGGTCGCCGAGCACCTCGCCGCACAGATCCGCCGATGGCACCAGGCCGGAAGTCCGGCACCGCGCCTGAGTGCCCACCCCGCCGACACGCCGGACGCCGCGCTGCCCGAGGGCTGCGTCCTGGACAAGCGGCACACCCGGCTGGTCATCACCTGGCCGGAATCCGATCGATAGTCCACCCTCCCTTATCCCTGTGTGTAAAGGAGTCTGCAATGGATCCCCTCACGCTCACGACGCCCGAGGACGAGCTGGACCTGGACGTGCGCTTCGTCGAGTCCGGCATCCCGGTCGTAGGGCTCGACACTGAGGACTGCACCAGCGACAACTGCGGCGACACCTCGGCCGACGACTGCTAGCAGCACGCCTGGTCCGCTTCTTCTGCACGTTGGTGGAGGCCGACGATGCCCGCTCGCCCCCGCTTCCGGGCCCTGGACGCCGGGCTGGTGCGCCTCACCGCCCACCACGACACGCGGGAGCTGGGCCCGTGGCCGGACCTGACCGGCCAGACGTCTGCGCACGTGCCGGGCTGGCGCGACTGGCTGCGGCGGGTGTGGGAGGGCGAGCATCTGGTGGAGGCCATCGAGGTCGCCAGCTCGCACCTCGCCCGCGCGGTCGCCGCGGTGTGTGCCGGCCAGGAAACACGGCCGCGCCACGTACGCCGCACCGTGGAGTCCGTGGCGCGCTACCTGCTGCGGATGCACAGCCGGGCCACCCCCTTCGGGCACTTCGCCGGGGTGGCCCCGGCGCGCCTGGGTACCCGCGCGCAGGTGCATGCGGGGGAGCAAGTGCCCGTGGCGCGTCCGGATCCCGTCTGGCTGGCCGCGGCCCTTGCCGATCTGGAGGCCCGGCCCGACATCCTGCGGCGCTTGACGGTGGTCGCGAACACCCTGGGAGGCGCGCGGGGCGAGCGTTGGGTGCTGCCGTGGCAGCAGCGGCCCGGAGAGTTCGGCGAGCTGGAGCTCGGTGAGGTGTCCCTGCGTCGCACCCGCGCCGTCCAGGCTGCGCTGGAGGCCGCGCGCTCACCCATCACCGTCGAGAACCTGGCCGAGAAGGTGGCCGCGGAACTGTGCGACGTCACGCGGGAGCGCGTCGATCCGATGCTGGCCACATTGGTGGCGCAAGGCGTGCTGATCACGCCCCTGCACCCTCCGATGACCTCGACCGACCCGTTGGGCCGTGTCATCGACCAGCTCACCGCGGCCCGGTCCGGCGCGGAGCGCGGCGACACGGTCGCGCGGTGGCGCGCGGTGCGTGAGCAGCTCACCCGCTATGGGGAGGCCACCTCGCCGCCGCGGCGCCGAGCGATACGCACGGCCGCCACGCGATGCATGCAGGCGATCCGCACTGCCCCGGAGCCGCGGCTCGCAGTGGACCTGCGGGCGGGGGAGGGAGTGGAGCTTCCGTCCGCGGTGGCCCGGGAGGCAGAACGCGCGGCCGCGGCGCTGGTGGACTTGAGCCCTCACCCGTCGGGCACGTCGGCGTGGTGCGACTACCACGGCCGGTTTCTGGAGCGCTACGGCTCCGGTGCGGTGGTGCCCCTCGGTGAGCTCACCCACCCCGATACCGGGTTGGGTTTCCCGGCCGGCTACCGCGGCTCATCCACCGCGACGCCTCCTGGACTGTCGGAGCGGGACCGCGGCCTGCTGCGCCTGGCCCAGCAGGCCGCGCTGGAACAACGACGCGAGGTGACCCTCGGTGAGGAGGACCTGGCCGCGCTCGTCCGACAGACCACGGAAACGACCCCGGACGGCCCGCCGCACACCGAACTACGATTCCACCTGTACGCCCCGAACACTGCGGCGCTGGATCGGGGCGCGTTCACCCTCGTGGTGGACGGCGCCTCCCGCCAGGCCGGAGCGCTGAGCGGGCGGTTCCTCCACCTCCTGGAACCGCGCGACCGGGAGCGGATGATGCGCGCGCTGTCCGGGCTGCCCTGCTTCCACCCCGACGCCACGCTCGCGCAGCTCTCCTGCCCGCCGCTCGCGGCGCGGAATCGGCATGTCGCCTGCGCTCCGGGCGTCTTCCCTCGGATCTCGCTGGGCGAGCACCCCGGCAAGCCCGACGATGAGCTCGCGGTGGAGGACCTCGCCGTCGGCGGCGACGAGCGGCACCTGTTCCTGGTCTCGCTCTCGCAGGGGTGCGTGGTCGAGCCCGTCATGTTGAACGCAGTGGCGTTGCGCCACGCCACCCACCCCCTGGCGCGGTTCCTGTGCGAGATCACCACTGCCCGCGCCGCGGTGTGCACACCCTTCTCCTGGGGAGCTGCCGAGGAGCTGGCGTTCCTGCCGCGGCTGCGCCACCGGCGCACCGTGCTCGCCCCCGCCCGCTGGCGCGTGTCGGTCGCCGAACTGCCCGGGCCCACGGCGCCGTGGCGGGACTGGGAGCAGGCGTGGTCCCACCTGAGCCGCCGACGGGGTCTGCCCGCGCGGGTTTTCCTCGGTGAACACGAGCGCCGCCTGGGCCTCGACCTGGACGAGCCCGCCCACCGTGCGCTGCTGCGCCGCCACCTAGACCGGGCCGGGCACGCCGACCTGGCCGAGGCCCCCGACGCGAGAGCGATGGGCTGGATCGGCGACCGCGCCCACGAAATCGTCCTGCCCCTGGCCGCTACCCGCCCCCAGGCCCCGCGCCGCTCGGGGCCAGCCCAGGTGCGGCGTCATGACGGGCACCTGCCGGGCGCCTCGCCGTGGCTCTACACCCGGCTACATGCCCACCCCGCGTGCCAGACCGACATCCTCACCGGCCACCTGCCCGCACTGTTGGCCGACTGGCACGAAGGCCCGGCCGACGCGGCATGGTTCCTGCGCTACCGCGAACCCGACCCCCACCTGCGGCTGCGCCTGCGTCTGCACGAGGCCGACCACTACGGCGCGGGGGCCCAGCGCCTGGGCGTCTGGGCCCGGCACCTGCAGGAACGCGGCCTGCTCCAGAGTCTCGTGCTGGACACCTACCGCCCCGAGGTCGGACGCTTCGGCACCGGCACGGCGATGCAGGCGGCCGAGGCCGCCTTCGCCGCCGACTCCGCCGCCACCCTCGCCCAACTCACCCTCACCACCAGCGGTGGTGCGTCTCCGCAGGCCCTCACCGCGGCGAGCCTCATCAACTTGGCCGCCGCCTTCACCGGCGGCTTTGAGGCCGTGCTCGATTGGCTGATCGCCCACCCCCGCACCCACCCAGGCCGGTCCCCGTCCCGCGAACTCCGAGCCGAGACGCTGCGCCTGGTCCACCCCGACCAGGGCCTGGCCATCCTGAACGCACTGTCCGGCGGGGAATCACTGCTGCAGGCGTGGCAGTGGCGCCGCACGGCCGTGGCCGCCTACCGCGCCCACCTGACCGAGCCCGGCGGGCCAGATCCCGACCAGGTGCTGGCATCCCTCCTGCACCTGCATCACACCCGCGTGGTCGGCATCGACCGCGAGAGTGAGCACACCTGCCACCACCTGGCCCGCGCCGCCGCTCTGTCCCTCACCGCCCGCCGGGAAAGGAGCACACCATCCCCGTCGTAGCCACCCGTGCCGCCACTGTGGCCGCGGCCATCGCCGAGACCCTGGCGTACCCGCCCGGCCCGCCGCACCGCGCCGCCTGGGCCCAGTCGCTGTCAACGGGCCCGGCCGGAATCGCGCTGCTGCATACCGAACGCGCCGCCACCGGCCTCGCCCCCCGGCAACCCGTCCACACCTGGCTGGCCACCGCCACCCGCACCACCCTCACCACCGGCCTCCAGGCCGGCCTCTTCCTCGGCGCCCCGGCCGTGGCCTTCGCCGTGCACACCGCCGCCGGTCCGCAGCGCTACACCCGCGCCCTCGCCGCGCTGGACACACGCATCGCCGCCCTCACCCGTCAACGCCTGCACACCGCGCAGGCGCGCATGGACCGCGCCGAACGCCCGGTCCTCGCCGAGTTTGACCTCATCAACGGGCTCACCGGCCTGGGCGCCCACCACCTGCACCGCGACCCCCACGGCTCGCTCCTGCGCGAGGTGCTCGACTACCTCGTGCTCCTGACCCAGCCCGTGGCCGGGCTTCCCGGCTGGTGGACCCACCAGCCCCCCACCGGCCGACGCGACCCGGGCTACCCCGGCGGACACGCCAACCACGGCATCGCCCACGGCATCGCCGGCCCCCTCGCCCTGCTGTCACTGGCCGCCAGAGCCGGCATTCACGTCGACGGCCACACCACCGCCATCCGGCGGATCTGCGCCTGGCTGGACACCTGGCGCCAAGACCACCGCACCGGCCCGTGGTGGCCCGAGACCCTCACCCTCCACGACCTCCAGGAACACCGTCCCACGCAGCAGGCCCCGGGACGCCCGTCGTGGTGCTACGGCACCCCCGGCCTGGCCCGCGCCCAACAGCTCGCCGGCCAGGCCACCGGCGACACCTCCCGCCAGCGCACGGCCGAAGACGCCCTCGCCGGCTGCCTCGCCGACCCTCGCCAATCTGCACACCTCACCGAGCCCGGCCTCTGCCACGGCATGGCCGGGCTGTTCCAAACCGCCTGGCACATCGCCTCCGACGCCCTTTCCCCCGACCTCGCCGACCACCTCCCTGCCCTGGCCTCCCGCCTGCAGGCCGCCGCACCCGACGACGGCCACGGCTTCCTGCGCGGCGCAGCGGGCCGCGCCCTCGCGCTGTGCACGGCCGCCGCCGACCGGCCTCCCGCCACCGGGTGGGACACCTGCCTCCTACTCAACGCACCCGGCGGAACCTGATCATGGCTTGCGAACCCGACCACCGGCCCTCCTGGCGCCAGCTCAGCATCACCTTCACCCAGCCCCGCACCGCCGAGCAGCACTTCCTCGCCCACCTCGGCCCCGCAATCGCCGACGCCGAGACCCAAGGCCTGATCACCGCGTGGTTCTTCATCCGCAAACACCAGTGGCGCATGCGCTGCCTCCCCGCCGAACACGCCTCACCCGCTGCTGTCACGGCCGCCCTCCGCGACACCGCCCACCGCCTCCGCGACAAGGGAATCGCCCGCTGCACCGAGGCCGTCTACGAACCCGAGACCCACGCCTTCGGCGGCGACGAAGCCATGCACACCGCCCACCACCTGTTCCACGCCGACAGCCGCGGCATCCTCACCCACCTCACCTCTGACGGCGCAGGCCACACGAGCGGGCGGCGCCGCGAACTGTCCCTGCTGCTGTGCACCGCCCTCCTGCGCGCCGCTGGACTCGACCGCTACGAACAAGGCGACGTCTGGGCCAGGGTCGCCGCCCACCGACCGAACACGACCCCCGCCCCACCGCAGCAGCGCAACAGCCTCACCGCCGCAGTGCACCGGCTCACCACCGTTGACACCGCATCAGGAACCCTCCTGCGCACCGGAGCCCTCGCCTCCGCCGACGACTGGCTCACCGCCTTCGAACACACCGGCCGCACCCTGAAAAGCCTCGCCGACAACGGCCACCTGGCCCGCGGCCTGCGCGCCGTGGCCACCCACCACGTCCTCTTCCACTGGAACCGACTCGGCCTGCCCGCAACCACCCAAGCCAACCTCGCCCACGCCGCCACCGACACCGCCTTCGCCGACCCGCGCGACCCTCGCCAGTAACTACCGCCCGCACTACCGATCCATGAGGAAGCACCGTGACCCACGCCCCGATCAACGCCACCGACCCTGCAGCGGACGACCCGGCGCAGGGCCTGCGCCATGACCTGGTCGCCTCGCTTCAAGAGGAAGGCTGGGTCCACGACCCGCGGGTCGCCGAGGCACTCGCGGCAGTGCCACGCCACCGGTTCGTCCCCGACGCCGCCCTGGAGACCGCCTACGCCAGGGAGACCGTCTCCATCAAGGACGACTCCGCAGGCGCCTCGCTGAGCTGCGCCTCGAAACCGGCGATCGTGGCGATGATGCTGCACCAGGCCGACCTCGCTCCCGGCCAGCGCGTGCTGGAACTGGGCGCGGGCAGCGGCTACAACGCCGCGCTCCTCAGCCACCTGACCGCGCCGGGCGGGCAGGTCACCACCATCGATGTCGACCCCGACCTGGCCGAGCACGCCCGCACCCACCTCGCCGACGCCGGCTACGGCCACGTGCGTGTGCTCTGCGGTGACGGCGCCTCCGGGCACCCGGACGGCGGCCCCTTCGACCGCATCGTGGCCACCGTGGGCGCCTTCGACGTCCCACCGGCATGGCTCGACCAGCTCACACCGTCCGGACGGCTGGTCGTGCCGGTGCGCCTGGCCGGAGACGCCTCCCGCTCCATAGCCCTCACCCCGGCCGAGGGCTACTGGCGCGGGGTGGACGTGCAGATGTGCACCTTCATGCCGCTGCGCCATAGCAGTGCCGCCGATCCCCGCCGCGTGCTCGACCTCACCGGCGACGACGCGGTCACGTTGTGGGCCAACCAGGACCAGGACATCCAGCCCGAGTCCGTGCGCGACATCTTCACCGACAAGCGCACCACGACCTGGACCGGGGTGGTCTTCGGTAACAACGAGTCCTTCGGCGACCTCTGGCTCTGGCTGGCCCTCACCCTGGACAACTCCCTGTCGCGGATGCCGGTCGCTGGCGCCGCCACCGAGGCCGGCGGCGTCGAGCCGATGCTGCGCTGGGGCTCGATGGCCACCACCGCCCCGTCCGGCCAGCGCGGTCTGGCCTACATGACCCTGCGCCCGACCGGCGACAGGCACGAACTCGGCGTCATCGGCCACGGAGCCCAAGGAGCAGCGCTCGCCGAGCGCATGGCCCGCGAAATCACCCACTGGAGCCAGCACTACCGCACCCGCGAGCCCACCGTCGACCTCCACCCCCGACCCCACCTCCCGCCAGAGCCCGAACCCGGCCGCTTCATCCTGACCCGCCCCAGCGCCCACCTCGTAGTCACCTGGCGGCAGCAGCCGCCGCTGTAGGACAACCTCCGGTAGCGCGCCAGCGCGGCGAACAGCAGGAAATAGTCGAATCGGAGGCGCTAGGTTGGCCGGCGTGCGTACACCCACGGGATCGGCGCAGACCCGGCTGATCGTGCTTCGCGGGAACTCGGCCGCAGGCAAGTCCAGCGTGGCCGCGGCCATCCGGGCCCGCTACGGCCGCGGCCTGGCCATCGTGGGCCAGGACACCGTGCGCCGCCAGGTGCTCAAGGAGAAGGACGTTGCCGGCGGGGTGAACATCGGCCTGCTCGACACGATGACCCGCTACTGCCTGGACTGCGGCCACCACGTCATCGTCGAGGGCATCCTGCACTCCGAGCGCTACGGGGAGATGCTTACCCGCCTGTACCGCGACCACCGAGGCGGCACCCTGTGCGTCTACCTCGACATCCCCTGGCAGGAGACCCTGGCGCCACGCCCACCAGCCCCAGGCCCGGGAGTTCGGCCAGGCCGAGATGCGCCAGTGGTACCGGCCGCGCGACCTGCTGCCCGGAGGGGTGGAGGCGCTCATCGACGAGAGCAGCACCATCGCCCAGACCGTGGAGTTCATCCTGGCCAAGGCCGACCTGCTGTAGAGGTTCCAGCACCGAGCCCTATGGACGGTGCATGAATGCGTCGAAGCCGGCCGCGAACTCCGCGTAGGGCACCGAGTGGTGCACCGCCTGGTCGCGCACCCGGTTGGCCTCGACAATTATGACCGGGTCCTCGTTGAGCTGCGCGCAGACGAACTCGCCCTCGGGGGTGTAGTGCATCTCCAGCAGCCGCACCGAGTCGAACAGCCAGTAGTCCCGCCGGGGCACCCCCTCGGGCCAGGTGCCTTCGGTGACCGAGAGGACGCGGACGTCCTCTCCCGCCATCGTGCTGTAGGCGTAGCCCCAGGCGCATTCATAGCGCAGGTAGTCGCTCAACGGCTCGGTGACCACACGCACCCGCTGGTAGCGCTTGCCCTGGGCGATTCGTCCGGAGACCTCGGCGAGCCAGCCCTGGGTCATGTCCCAGACCTCAGCCGGCTGGTCGGCCCCGGCCAGAAACGCCTCAAGTTCTGCGGCCTCTTCCGGGGCACGGTAGACCTGCAGCGTCTCCAGCCGGAAAGCGGTGTACTCGAACCCCAGGAACAGCCGGTCGACGCCCTCCTCCTCCAGCGAGTAGAAGGTCTCACCCACGACGGTCTCCGTTCCGCAGCGTCCTGGAAAAGGCGTTGACGCGCGGAGCCTATCGCCGAGCCGTGCGATGGTGTCGCGATAAGCCGCAACCAACCCTTTCGGGTGACTCGGCGGCGCGCATCGAGGTTGGCGGGTAGGAGTCGATGTCAGCCAGACACGTCGGTGCGGCGGTACCGCTCGTACACCACGCGCGAGGCGAACGTCCGGCTCTCCACGAGTTCAAGCGGAATGGCATCGGCAACCGGCGGGAACAACGGTGTGCCTCCACCGACGATGATCGGGGAGCGGAAGATCCGGAACTCATCGACGAGCCCGAGTTCGATCGCCTGCCCGGCCAGGGTGGCGCCGCCGATCTCCACATCCCTGTCGGTCGAAGTGAGCATCGCGGCCACCTCCTCGGCCACCGACCCCTCGGCGAGCCGGGCGTTGCCCTCGACCCGGTCGAGCGTGTGGCTGAACACGACCTTCGGCAGCGCCGACCATACGTCGGCGAACGCGGCACCGAGCTCGCTGTCACGCATCGATGGTTCGGTCTCCCACACAAGCATCGTCTCGTAAAGGCGACGGCCGCACAGACAGCCGCCGAGTTCCCCCACCCGAGCCAGATGGAAGCCGAACAGCTCATCATCGGGAGCCGTCCAGTCGAACGAACCGGTGCGGTCGGCGATGAAGCCATCCACCGAGACACCCATCGATACGAGCAGCATGGTCGAGTCCCTTCCCACGACGACGGCCGATCAGAGCGCCGCCAGCGGAATCTCTCGGTACGCCACGGGCAGATCCGACAACCCCGACCAAACGTCCGCCCCGGGGATCCACGCGAGGTGGCTGCGCTCCTCGCTTCTAGGCGGCGAGTCCACCGCCATCCTCGCCGACCACCCGGCCCCGCCGCCGCAGAACTCACCGAGTACCTGTGTCAGCAGATCCGCAATTGGGCGCCCGGTCGGGACCGCGAGTGGCCCACGCTGACTATCTACCCCGCCCGGAACTCCCGACAGCACGCTGGCGGGAACTGCCGTCGACGAGACCCACAGCCGATTTATGCTCACCTATCAGGACCGAGCGCCGGGTACCGGATGACGACGACCCTCTACCGTGCGGATCTGGGATTCGTGGGAGGTCAGCGAGCTGCTGCGTATCCCGGTTCACGGGGTAGCCCACGCGGTGACGTGCATTGGCCGTTGCCTGTTCGTGGGGAGGGATGCCGGCCTGCTGGCGATCGATATCCTCATCTGACTGGCCGCAAGTGTTGTGCGCTCGGATTTGAGTGCCCAGTAGCTCTCCACTACCGGAGCCGAGCCTGTCAAGAGTGCACGGTTCCACTGCGCAGCGCGCCAGAGTTTTCGAGGGCCAAAACCCTGCCTGTGAGGGCGGGACGGGATACGTGCTCTTACAGATCGAACTCTCCAGCCTTGGCGCCCGCGATGAACTTACGGAAGTTCTCCAGGGGTGTAAGCACGACAGGGGCAGAGGAGTCCTCAGGGTCGTTGGCTTCGATGATGCCGACCACGTCATCGACGCGGGCCACGAACACGCAGTCACCATTTGGGCCGCTGAAGGTGGACTTGGTCCATGTTCCGCTGGCGTGGGCGCGGAATTCGTCCGGTGACATCATGAGTCTGCTTCCTTTTCTAGGTCCTTCGCGATCTTCGCTAGGAAATCGCTTGTGGCGGCCGTTCCCAGGGCGGCGGCGCGCAGTTTGTTGAAGCGCGCACCGTACTCGATCAGGTCGTCTTTGGTGTCGAGGAACAGGTTGGCGCCTTGGCCCTCCAGGTGCACGGTGGACAGCAGGTCGTCATCCAGGCGCAATATAACGAAGGACGAGAGCACCATTCCGGCGTGGGTGCCCACGCTGAACGGGAGCACCTGCAGCGTCACGCGGTGGTGCTCTGCCATCTCGACCAGGTGGTGTAGCTGGTGGGCCATCACTGTGGGGCCGCCGACCGCAGGTCGGATCGCGGCTTCGGAGATGATCGCCCACAGGTGTGGCCCGTTCTCGTTGGCGCGCCACCGCTCTTGGCGTTGGGCGCGGATGCGCATGTGGTGCTCGACCATCTCGGGTGGCCGATCGGAGTTGTCGGCCCGAAAAATCGCGCGCGCATAGTCCTCGGTCTGCAGCAGGCCGGGTACCAGTTGCGATTGCCACGTGCGGATGTTGGTGGCGGCCTCTTCCAAAGCCATGAAGGTGCCGTAGTATTCGGCGACGTCGAGGCTTTGCCACCAGCCCGGGACCTTGGCTTCCTTGCGTAGCTCCACCATCCGGTCCCAGGTTTCCTGGTCGACCTCGTAGTGCTCCAGTAGTCGCTCCAAGGCCAGTTGTCCGGGTACCGCGCCACCTTCGCCGGGGTTTTCCCATCGGCTCAGGCTGCTCGCCGCGGTACGGACCGCCTTGACGACCTCGTTGAAACTGCGGTCGCCGCGCAGCGCTCGCAAGCGCTTGGCCAGTTCCCACCGGGCCACGGTCGGCCGCTCTGTGCTGCTCATGGTTCCACCCTGTCGGATCGTCTCCTGGTCACAACGGGCAGCTTAGAGCACGGTCCCACCAGGAAGTGCCCATATGAGTAGATCCTAAAGGATGCATCCAAATGGAAACTTGCATATGGAGTTGCCCACTGGCACGCTGGGCTTCTAGAGACAGCCCTACGAGACACACCGTTGTGGGTGATCAAGATGTCGGTCCAGGCGATACAACGCCTACGCCGCCACGTTTCCGGAGACTCCCATGAACTCGCTGCGCTGCGGCGATGGCTGCGCAGCGAACTCGACTACGCCCCAGAGCTCATACAGGTCGCTGCCGAACAGGCCCTCGCTGAGGCAGCGGGCAACGCGATCAAACACACGCACTCCGGTGAGCCCGGCGGCTCCTACGAAGTCATCGTGACCTGCTACCCCGCGTTTCTACGAGGCCTGGTCATCGACGAAGGACCCAAAGCGCCTGTCCCTGCACCTACTCCCGCGACAGCGGACCCGATGGACGAGCACGGGCGCGGCTTCTGCATCATTGACGCGTTCTGCGAGCACTGGGAGTTCATCCCCCGCCCCAGCGGCTCCTTGACCTGGTTCGAACTCGTCTGGGAAAAATCCGCCCCCCGACCCGCTAAGCCCCTGTCCCTCACCGGCTAACGGCCAGAAGACCCAAACCACGCGCAAACGGGTCGGTCCGCGTCGGCAACACCAATCGCGTGCGCGCCTCACTGTCACGTGAGTGGATAAACCCGGCTGTGTGGCCCATTCCGGAACCTCAATGCGCCTGGACAACACCTGGGCATCCAAGGGCGGCTTCGAAACCAAAACCGCCGCGCTGAACTGGGGACAGGAGCAGGAGGCCCACGTCCGCGCCGGAACCTGGATCGACCCCAAGGAGCAGGAGATCACCTTCGGGGAGTTCGCCGCCCAGTGGTGGGCACAGGCCCGCCTGGCCGACAACACCGCGGCCAAGTACCGCTCCTACCTGGATACCCACATCCTGCCGGCCTGGAAGGACTGGCCGCTGATCGCGATCTTCAACAACCACCTGGAGATCCAAGGCTGGGTCAACCGGCTACACGACGAGTTGGCCGAACCCTCGGTGGCCTCCGTATTCGCATTGTTCTCCACCCTGTGCAACACCGCCGTGCGTGCCCGCCGGATCCCCGCCAACCCCTGCAACGGAGTACGGGTGTCCTCCGGCGGCTACGAGACAGACCGACAGGTCGCCACACCGGTGCAGGTACTGCGGGCGGCCATGCGGCTGCACCACACGTTCGGCCGCGCCGGGTTCGTGCTGTGCCTGCTCAACGCCTACACCGGCGCACGCTGGTCCGAACTGGTCGCACTGGAGCCCCACGAGTACGACGAGGTCAACCACGCCATCCCGGTACGCACCCCACTCCAGGAGACCGCCGGGCGGTTGAAGAAAGCCAAACGGGCGAAAACGCCGGCGGGTAAACGGTGGATCCCGTTGCCCGGCTTTCTCAACGCCCTCTACGTCGACCTCCGCAGCGCGGTCGAACCCGGGGAGCGGTGTTCACCGGCCCTCAGGGTGGGCAGCTGCGGCGCGGGAACTTCCGTGCCCGGTCCTGGCGCCCCGCCTGGGACGGGCAACCCCAGAGCGAGGAGGTGTGGTTGCGGTCACCGATCCTGCCCGGGTTCACCTTCAATGAGGGACGGCACACCCACCGCACGTGGCTGGCCGATGAGGGAATCCCCGAAGTCGGGCGGGCGGCCCGGCTGGGCCACCGGATGCCGGGCATGGCCAACGTCTACGAACACGTCACCGCCGAAACCAAAGCCCGGATCCTGAAGGTGCTCACCCGGCGATGGCAGACCAGCATCACCAGTCTCGATCACACAGAGCAACGAAAACTGGCGTCACTCGTCCCGGAACTCACCCGTGAGCACTACCGTGATGATGCCGCCTGAGGGGCCGACGACCCCTACGAAAAAAAGATGATCTCCCAAAAATCTCCCACGGCAATTTCCGCCTTCCGTGGAGAGATCTGAGAGACCCATCCTGACCTGCGGTGATACTGGTGGGCGATACTGGACTCGAACCAGTGACCTCTACCGTGTCAAGGTAGCGCTCTAACCAACTGAGCTAACCGCCCCTACATGCGGGGTTGGGGTGGAGGCGGAGACGGGAATCGAACCCGTGTACAGGGATTTGCAGTCCCTTGCCTAAGCCACTCGGCCACTCCGCCACGAGACGCGCTCGGACCCTTGAGTGTTGCCCACGCGGCCTCTCCGAGCGGACGACGGGATTCGAACCCGCGACCCTCACCTTGGCAAGGTGATGCTCTACCAGCTGAGCCACGTCCGCCTGTCACGGGCCGGAGGCCCGTGAGTCCTGCACGAGCGGACGACGGGATTCGAACCCGCGACCCTCACCTTGGCAAGGTGATGCTCTACCAGCTGAGCCACGTCCGCTTGGAGGGTGTGGTTGTTCGGGGTCTTCCGAAGGCACCGCCCTCGCTGCGTTTCGAACTCTAACGGATACCGGCGACCGAACGAAATCGAATTCGCTGGTGGCGTGCCAGCGGTTTGTAGCGGACGGGGCGCGAGCAGGTGTGATCGTGGGGGTATACGCCGTGGTGGGGAGCAGAGAGCGGGCTCCCACCAAGGGTGGGCACTGCTCTTCCGGACCCGGTCGTGACTAGTTGTTCAGCGGCCCGGGCGAGTGCGCGGAGGTGTCCGGGCGCGGCGGGGCCGACAGGTACTGGCCCACCCGCTCGATCACCTTGTTCATCTCGTAGGCCACCAGGCCGACATCGCTATCGGTGTCAGAGAGCAGCGCCATGCACGCGCCCTCCCCAGCGGCGGCGACGAACAGGAAGGCGTCGTCCATCTCGATGATGCTCTGCCGGACGTTCCCAGCCGCGAACTGTTTGCCGGCGCCCGCGGCGAGGCTGTGTAACCCGGAAGCGATGGCGGACAGGTGCTCCGCGGTCGACCGCTCCAGATGGCTGGAGGAAGCCATCAGAAGTCCGTCCGTAGAGAGCACGACGGCATGGCGCGTGCCTTTCGCGCGAGTAAGGAGGTCGTCGAGCAACCAGCTCAGTTCGGAGGGGGCGGTACTCGGTGAGGTCATGGCTCTCTTGCTCTGTTGTGGTCCGGAGGTGGATCGTAAGTTGCGCCGTCAGGGCACACCGACGCGCGCGAGTTCCTCGGGGGCCCGCAAGCGTTGCCCAGATGATAGCTATTCGTGACCCGTGTGTCCGGTTTCTGGCGTGCTGACGGGGTGGTGATTTGCCGGTCGGTTGGCGGAGCGGCCTGGGCGGTTACGGTACCCACTTGTCCCGTTATCTATACGTAACCGGCCGGTGGTGGTCACGGGGATTGCGTGAGTGACATCACCCGCCGTATGGGGCTCCGATTCCGCAGCGCAAGAGTGGCAGGATCGAAGACTGGACATGACTCGAGGGATGAGGAGACATCGGAGCATGCGGGTGTGGATCGCGGGAGCCGGATACGGCGATGGGCAGGTGGTCGAAGCCGAGGATGCGCGCATCTCCGTGCTGGACCACGGGATCACGGTTGGCGATGGGGTGTTCGAGGCGGTCAAGGCCGTGGGGGGCGAGACCTTCGCCCTTACCCGGCACCTGCACCGCCTCGCCCGTTCGGCGCGAGCGCTCGGGCTCGCGGATCCGGATTTCGAGCTGATCCGGCACGGTGTGCGGCAGGCCCTCGACGCCAACCCCGAGACGGGGCCGGCCCGGGTACGCATCACGGTGACCGCGGGACCGGGGCCCCTCGGTTCGGAGCGCGACGCGGGCGAGCAGACGTATGTCGTCGCGGTCGGCCCCTTGCCGGCTGTCGACCCGCGCGTGGACGTCGCGGTGATGCCGTGGACCCGCAACGAGAATGGCGGGCTCACCGGGGTGAAGTCGACGTCGTACGCCGAGAACGTGCGCTCCCTGGCCTACGCCGCCGAGCGCGGGGCGGGTGAGGCGATCTTCGCCAACACCTCGGGGAACCTGTGCGAGGGCACGGGCAGCAACATCTTCGTGGTGCTCGACGGCCGACTGGTCACGCCTCCGCTGTCAGCGGGGCCTCTGGCCGGCATCACCCGGGAACTGGTCCTGGAATGGGCCGGCGGTGAGGAGAGCGACGTCCCCATGGCACGGCTGGCGGAGGTCTCGGAGGCGTTCCTCGCTTCGACCGGGCGTGACGTCCAGCCGATCCGCGCGATCGACGGCCGGGTCCTGCCGGAGTCTCCGGGGCCGGTCACCCGGAAGGCGAGCGAGGTGCTCACACAACGTTCGGCGGCCGACCTGGATCCCTGATCCGAGGCGGTGCTGCGGTGCGGCGGCGGCCGGGCCGCGGGGCGCGGCCGCGGTGTGGATGCGAACGCTGCTGCCCTGCCGATGCGCCGCGGAATTCGCGCTGCGCTACCTCGGTGAACGGGTTTGCGGCCCGTTCCGGTGGGTACACCACATTCAGGTCTGTGGCCGTGATCAGCTGAATCTGGGCATGAGTGGGCCCGGGGTCAGCGTTGCGGTGCCCCTCAGCGCTTGGTGCCCCTCAGTGCTGCAGGTGCTGCTCGATCTCGGCGTCCAGGTCGACGTACTCGTCCTCCTGGCCCGCCGGCACGATCTCGTAGGTCCTGTGCAGGAACTCGGCCAGCGGTGAGACCGGCGCGTCGAAGTGTGCCTGCCCGAACGGCGACGAAAGCGTGATGTTGATCACCCGCTCGCCCTCGCTTGAGCCGGGCCACACTCGCACGTCTCCCTCGCCGGCGGGGCGCACGATGCCCACGGTCAGCAGCTCCCGGGCGAAGATCCACTCGACGGGGTCGTCCTCGCCTGTGTGGAACGCCACGCTGATGGCGTACGGGTCGCTCGCCGCGTAGTCGAGCCGTGCGACCAAGGGGACCGCGGTGCGGTCGGGGACCACGAGCCGAAGGCCGACTTCGGTGGTGGCGGTGATGCCGCTGCTGTTCATGTTCGCCATACCTCTTCTCGTCCGCGCGGCGGCGGGATGTGTGCTTTGGCCGCTCCGACGCGGTCGGCCGCGACTTGTGACGCGACCGGGCTGTACCTGGTCGGTGGATCACCAAGGGATGGGGCGCGGTGTCGCGACTTCCCGGATCCTCCGTCACTGTAATGAGCTGCGGAAACCAGTAATTTCCGGATGATGTGTGTGCCCGGTCACCCGCCTGTCGGTGAGGGTGGCGCCCGAGCCCGAGCGGTCGCGCGAAGGGCCACCGTAGAAGGGGATTCACGTTTTGCGTGAGCGTGAACGGAACCTGTACCACTATGGTGTGATGTCCATCACATCCGGTTGGTTCGCTCGGCGGGCGCGAGTGCGTCACCCACCCCGCCAAATGCGCTACAGTCTTAGGTGTTCGTCCCGCCGGGCTTGGTGGGGCGTCCGGGAGGGCGATTAGCTCAGACGGCTAGAGCGCGTCGTTCACACCGACGAGGTCACTGGTTCGAGTCCAGTATCGCCCACAGCACAGCGCCCGGTTCCGGTTATTCCGGAACCGGGCGCTTTTGTTTGCCGGCGCGCCGCCTCGGTATCGACCGAAACAGTCCGATTGGTGGCGGTTCCGGGATGGCGCATGCCACCCCCGGCCGCGCCGCCCGTTATTCGTTGGCGGTGACTTTCTTACGGGCACGCCGGCGCCGCCGGGACTCCAGGGCGAGCTCCTTGGCCCGGTGCGCCCAGTCGCGGGCGAACCGCAGCACCCCTCGTGCCCATGCGAACTCGGTCGCCAGAATGGCCAGGCCGAGGAGGATCGAGGCCAGGCCCGGCCCAGGCGCCACCGACATGACCAGGCCGGCCAGCAGGATCGTGCCGCCCGTAAGCCCCACAGCGATGCGCCATGTCCAGTGCAGTACCGGATGGGCGCGCATGCGGCGGCGCCAGATCCGCATTCGGGCGCGGAGACGCCGCCACCGCCGAACGCGGGTTGAAGGAGCTGACTCGGGTGGGGGTGCCGCCGGATCCGGTTGGCCGGAAACTGGGCTCGGTGACATACGTCCAGGGTATCGGTCGGGTGACGTGTTGGTATCGGGATGGCTGCTGGCGGCGTTGGTGGTCAGCCGATCGTCATTGCCGCCACGCAACGCGGCTCCGGGGGCCCTCATTGGCGGCTCCCTGTCGCGGTATCGACGTCATAGCCGTAGACCCAGTCGGATTTGGCGTGCTCCGTCCTGGTGATAATCGCCTCGTACTGATCGGGGTCCGCGCCGGACTCGCTGAGTGAGTACGTGAGGTCGCGCGACAACGAGTGGATGCGCTGGGTCCGCTCGCGGCGCAACGCCGCGTACTGAGCCAGTGCCTGGTCCACCGTGAAAGCGGTGGCCGTGCGAAGGCAGGACGCCAGCACGATGGCGTCCTCGACGGCCTGGTTGGCGCCCTGCGCGAAGAAGGGGAGCATCGGGTGCGCGGCGTCCCCCATGAGCGCGATCCGGCCGCGGTGCCAGTTCCGCACCGGTTCGCGGTCGCCGAGGATCCACGTGCCGATCCACTCCGCCGCGGAGATCACCGTGTGGACCTCGGGACTCCAGCCGTCGAACGCCCGCTTGAGGTCGCTGATGCGTCCCTGGGAGCTCCACGACTCGGGATGGTCGATGTCGGCCGGCACGGAGGCGTTGAAGCTGAGCCTGGTTCCGCCGGACACCGGGTAGCAGGAGAAGTGGGCGTCGGTGCCCATCCAGATCCGGACGCGCGGCTCGGCGGCGAACTCCGGGACTCGTTCGATGGGCAGCAGGCCGCGGTAGAGGACCCGGTTGGCGAAGCCGTGCTGTTCGGTGTTGAGCATCCCGCGGATCATCGAGTGGATGCCGTCGGCCCCGATCGCGACGTCGCCGGTTATCTCCTGGCCGTCGGAGCAGCGCAGGGTGACGCCGTCGCTGCTTTCCAGGATGCTGGTGACGTAGCGGCCGCGCCGGACGGAACCGGAGGGGGCGGAGTCGCGGAGGATCCGGTGCAGGTCGGAGCGCAGCAGCGTGTACAGGGGGACCCCGTAGTGGCGTTCGTACTCGGCACCCATGGGCGTGGAGTGCACCAGAGTGCCGTCATCCCACCGGAGGATGTCCTGGCCCTCCGGGCGCACCGCGACACTCTCCAGCGCCTTGTCGAGCCCCAGCCGCCGCAGAGGACGCGCGGCGTTCGGCGAGAGCTGCAGGCCCGCCCCCACGGGCTGGGCCTCGGTGCTCTGGTCGAGCAGCACGGTTCTGGCGCCCGTACGGGCGAGCGCGGTCGCGAGCGTGAGTCCGGCGATTCCCGCCCCTACGATGACGATCCGCATAGTTCCCCTGCGCCTCGAAGGCTGTGGGCTCCCGAAGCCCTTGTGGGCTGCATACCCCCGGGATCTCCGGCGAAGCCCGGTTCGTCTCCCTCTCACATCATTCGATACCAGGTGTGAGGTCACGGTTAAGGCACCTGGCATTACGTTTCCGTGGCTATGTGTAGGGGACAGGTCAGTGCCGCGCCGTGGTATTCGCGGATGAGGGGACGGCCGCAAGCCGATAGCATCGGTGTCGGGGCGGCGGATCCGGGCCGCAGCGGCCGGCGCCACCTTCCGCAAGGCCGGTTGCCGCCCTGAGTCGGTTGCCTGTCGCGAACCGGCGCCCGTACTGCCCAACTCACCTGAGGAGACACCGTGTCTGCCGAGCATGTCCTGCGCATCACCCTCGCCGGAGCCGAGCGTGTGGTTGCGGACGGGACGACGGCTGGTCAGGCATTGGGCGCCGACGGTCGAACCGTGATCGCCGCGCGCGTCAACGGCGAGCCGCGCGACCTCGCCTGTGAGGTCGCCGACGGCGACGAGATCGAGCCGATCACCATCGACTCCGGCGAGGGCCGGGCCATCCTGCGGCACTCCACCGCCCACGTGCTGGCCCAGGCCGTGCAGGAGCTGTTCCCTGAGGCCCGGCTGGGCATCGGCCCGCCGGTCGACAACGGCTTCTACTACGACTTCGATGTCGCCGAGCCGTTCACCCCGAGCGACCTCAAGCGCATCGAGAAGCGCATGCAGGAGATCGTGAAGCAGGGGCAGCGCTTCGACCGCCGCGTCGTCTCCGAGAGCGACGCCCGCGCGGAACTGTCCACCGAGCCCTATAAGCTTGAGCTGATCGGTCTGAAGGGCGAGGCCGGTGCGGGCGAGGCCGCAGAGGGAGCGGGCGTCGAGGTCGGCGCCGGCGAGCTCACCATCTACGACAACGTGCACCCGCGCACCGGCGAGCTGTGCTGGAAGGACCTGTGCCGCGGCCCGCACCTGCCCACCACGCGGGTGGTTCCGGCGTTCAAGCTCATGCGCAGCGCGGCGGCGTACTGGCGCGGCAGCGAGGTCAACCCGCAGCTGCAGCGCATCTACGGCACCGCGTGGGAGAGCAAGGACGCCCTCAAGGACTACCTGGCGTTCCTTGAGGAGGCCGAGAAGCGCGACCACCGCAAGCTCGGGGCGGAGCTCGACCTGTTCTCGTTCCCCGAGGAGCTGGGGTCGGGCCTTCCGGTGTTCCACCCCAAGGGCGGCGTGATCCGCGCGGAGATGGAGAACTACTCCCGGCGGCGGCACGAGGAGGCGGGGTACTCGTTCGTCAACACCCCGCACATTTCGAAGGCGAAGCTCTTCGAGACCTCTGGCCACCTGCCGAACTACAGCGAGGCCATGTTCCCGCCCATGGAGTTCGAGGGCCAGGACTACTACCTCAAGGCCATGAACTGCCCGATGCACAACCTGGTCTTCCGCTCGCGGGGGCGGTCCTACCGCGAGCTGCCGCTGCGGATGTTCGAGTTCGGCACGGTGTACCGCTACGAGAAGTCCGGTGTGGTGCACGGCCTCACCCGGGCCCGGGGCTTCACCCAGGACGACTCGCACATCTACTGCGCCAAGGAGCAGACACCCGCTGAGCTCGACAGCCTGCTGACCTTCGTGCTCGACCTGCTGCGCGACTACGGGCTGAGCGACTTCTACCTGGAGCTGTCCACCCGCGGCGAGTCCGAGAAGTTCATGGGCGAGCCCGAGGAGTGGGAGGAGGCCACCGAGTCCCTGCGGCAGGCCGCCGAGAAGCAGGACCTGGAGCTGGTGCTCGACCCCGGCGGCGGGGCGTACTACGGCCCGAAGATCTCGGTGCAGGCCCGGGATGCCATCGGCCGCACCTGGCAGATGTCGACGATCCAGGTCGACCTCCAGATGCCCAAGCGCTTCGAGCTGGAGTACACGGCATCCGACGGCAGCCGGCAACGTCCGGTGATGATCCACCGCGCGCTGTTCGGGTCGATCGAGCGGTTCTTCGGGGTGTTGCTGGAGCACTACGCGGGCGCGTTCCCGGCGTGGCTGGCTCCGGTGCAGGCGGTGGGGATCCCGATCGCCGACGAGCACGCGGGCTACCTGGAAAGCGTCGCGGAGCGGCTGCGCGGCGAGGGGATCCGGGTCGAGGTGGATTCCTCGGACGACCGCATGCAGAAGAAGATCCGCAACGCCCAGCGGCAGAAGATCCCGTTCATGCTGCTCGCCGGCGACGACGACGTCAGCAAGGACGCGGTCTCGTTCCGCTACCGCGACGGCTCGCAGAACAACGGTGTAGCCGTGGACGACGCCGTCGCCGAGATCGTCGCCGCGGTCCGCGAGCGGCGCTAGCGCTAGGGAACGCTTCGTTTCGGGGCAGCAGCGGGCAGCCGGCCGCCGGGACTGGACTCCCTTCGGGCCGTTGCCTGATCGGGGTCCAGGGGGCGGCTGAGCGACACGTACGCCGTTTCGCGGCCAGCCCCGGGGCCGGCCTCTACTGGTGGCGCGAATCGGCGCGGCAGGCGTC
The DNA here is from genome assembly GCF_014203805.1 of Lipingzhangella halophila. Lineage (GTDB taxonomy): Bacteria > Actinomycetota > Actinomycetes > Streptosporangiales > Streptosporangiaceae > Lipingzhangella > Lipingzhangella halophila. Next base: position 1,662,165 of record NZ_JACHJT010000001.1, read on the forward strand.
TCTGGCGGCCGCGAGCCCGGAATGCGGCACAGCCGGAGGAGCGCCTCGCGCCGGGACCGGTTCGTGGCGCGGGGCGCCCACTGTCACGCGGTCGTTTCCCACGCCGGGGCGGGCACGCGTTCCAGGACATCGATGAGGAAGTCGGCGTCCGCGGGGATGTTGTCGGCGTCGAGGGGGCCCCTGCGCCAGGTGACCAGGTAGCTCCCGTCGAAGCGGATGCCGACCTGGCGGGCGCGTCCGTCGGCGAGCAACCACTCCGTCATGTCTTTGTTGAGGACATGACGGGCGAACTGGTCGTTGCTGGTGCGGATCCGGAAGGTGGAGTTGAACCGCTCGTTGGAGAGTTGCAGGTCGTGCACGCCGACGAGGCCCAGGAGCTTATGCCCGAAGTGCTCCCGGGTCACCTCCAGAAACGGCCGCGGTGTCGGGATCGGGACCGCGACGACCTCGTGGAAGGTCGTGCTGGAGTTGTTCCGCCCACCGCTCGTGGTGTAGCTGTGCTCGAACGCGAGGACCTCGTGCCCGCGGTGCGTCCCGGTGAGCACGTGCTGGACTCGCCTCCTGCGCCCGCGGCCGAACGGGTAGCCGGAGAACCGCTCGGCCAGGTCGGGACGCCAGTGCTCGTAGTGCCACCCTTGCTGGTTGGCCCACTCGCGCAGCGCCGCGACTCGCTTGCGGTGCCACCACTTGGATACACCCAGCACGGCACCAGCGAACGCGACGACGATGAGGACTAGTGTCAGCAGAGTCATTACCTCGTCCATCTGGGGACCTCTCAGCACAGGTGGCTGTGGGGCGGTCGACGCACGGCACCGGCCCCGGGTCCCCCTGATTATGCCGGCATCCCGAGGTCCCGCGCGATCAGCATTCGCTGCACTTCCGAGGTGCCCTCACCGATCTCCAGTATCTTGGCGTCGCGATAGAACCGCCCGACCGGGTATTCGTTCATGAAACCGTACCCGCCGAAGACCTGGGTGGCGTCGCGCGCGTTGTCCATCGCGGCGTTGGAGGCTACCAGTTTGGCGATGGCGGCCTGGCGCTTGAACGGCTCGCCCGCCAGCATCCGGGACGCGGCGTCGTAGTAGGCGAGGCGCGCCGTGTGCGCGCGGGTCTCCATGTCGGCGACCTTGAACTGGATGGCCTGGTACCGGCCGATATGCGTGCCGAAGGCCTCGCGCTCGGCCGTGTAGCGCAGGCTCTCGTCCACGCAGCCCTGCGCCAGTCCCACCGACAACGCGGCGATCGCGATGCGGCCCTCGTCCAGGATCCGCAGGAACTGGGCATAGCCCCGGCCCTGCTCCCCGACGAGGTTCTCCCTGGGCACCCGGCAGTCGTCGAACACCAGCTCGTTGGTGTCGGAGGCGTTCCAGCCCACCTTGGAGTAGTGCTGCCCCACGGAGAAACCCGGTGTGCCGGCCGGGACCAGGATCGCCGAGATCTCCGGGGTTCCGTTGTCACGCTCCCCGGTCACCGCGGTGACCGTGACCAGCGCGGTGATGTCGGTGCCGGAGTTGGTGATGAAGGACTTCGTCCCGTTGATCACCCACTCCTCGCCCTCGACGCGGGCGGTTGTGCGCGTGGCACTGGCGTCGGAGCCGCCACCGGGCTCGGTCAGCCCGAACGCGCCGAGCGCCGCACCGGAGCACAGCCGGGGCAGCCAGGTCCCGCGTTGCTCGTCGCTGCCGAACCGGTAGATCGGCATCGCGCCGAGGGACACCCCGGCCTCCAGGGTGATCGCCACCGAGGAGTCGACCCGCGCCAGCTCCTCCAGGGCGAGGCACAGCGCGAAGTAGTCCCCGCCCATGCCGCCGTGCTCCTCGGGGAAGGGCAGGCCGAACAGGCCCATCCGCCCCATCCGGGCGACGATGTCGTAGGGGAACGCCTCGCGTTCGTAGTAGTCGCCGATGACGGGGGCGACGTGGTCCCGGGCGAACTCGGCGACGGTTCGGCGAAGCTCTTCGTGCTCGGCGGAGAGCCCGTGCTGCATGGCGCTCACTCCTCGTGGGTGGCGGACTCGGCGGTGGGACCGGGCGAGTCCTGTGCCGGCTCCGGTTCGATCGTGGCCAGGATCGCGTCCATGGCGACAGGGCTGCCGGGGTGCGCGTCGCGCAGCGTCACGACGCCGCCGACGGGCGCGGTAACCGTGTGTTCCATCTTCATGGCCTCGACGACGGCGACCGGCGTGCCGGCCGTGACCCGCTGGCCGTCCTCGACCGGGACCGCCAGCACGGTCCCGGGCATCGGGCTGCGCACCGTGCCGTCCCCGGTGGCCTCGCGTTCGCGGATCGGCGCGAACGCGGGCTCCTCGCGCAGTTCCCAGGTGCGGCCCTGGTAACCCAGCCAGAGACTGCCGTCGTCGGCGGCGCGCGTGTAGCGTACGGTGCGCCCGCCCAGGGTTACGGTCAGCTCCCGTCCGTCGCCGGATCGGGCGGCTCGTGCGGTCTGGGCCGCCGCGTCGCCCACGCGAACCTCGTAGTCGAGTGCGCCGCCGAGGGGCAGGGGAGCGGGGCCGGTTCCGCCCGCGCGCCGCACGGCTACGGCGACCGTGCTGAGCCGGGGCGCGCGCAGCCGCCACGTGGTCCAGGCGCGTTCGCCCATCCGCCAGTTGTCGGGCACGTCGAAGCGGTCGGTCACCGCGGCGGAAGGTTCGAGACCCAACTGGTGGTCCAGCGCCGCCGCGGCGTAGACCTCATCGGGAACCTCGTCGCCGTCCGGGAGCAGTTCGTGCCGCGCGCGCTCGGTGAGGTCGGTGCTGAGTTCGGCCGAAACGACACGGGGGTGCCGCAGCAGGGCGCGCAGGTAGCCGACATTGGTCCGGCAGCCGAGCAGGGTGTAGTCGGCCAGCGCGGTGTCCATCCGGCGCAGCGTCGCCGCCCGGTCGGGTCCCCAGGTGACCACCTTGGCGAGCAGGGGATCATAGATCGGGGTGACCCGGGTGCCGGTGGTCACGCCGGAGTCGACCCGGACATCGGCGCCTCCGGGCTCGCTCAGCAGCAGCACCCGGCCGCCCGTGGGCACGAACCCGTGCGCCGGGTCCTCGGCGTAGACGCGGGCCTCCAGGGCGTGCCCGGCCATGTCGAAGTCGGCCTGGGAGAACGGCAGCCGCTCGCCCAGGGCGACGCGGAGCTGCAGCTCGACGAGGTCGATCCCGCGCTGCCCGGCCACCATGCCAACGGCCTCGGTCACCGGGTGTTCGACCTGCAGCCGGGTGTTCATCTCCAGGAAGGCGTAGTCCAGGGTGGGCGCGGCCTCACCCGTCCCCTCCGCCGGAGGCCGCACGACGAACTCGACGGTGCCCGCGCCCACATAGCCGCAGGCCTTGGCGGCGGCGACCGCGGCCTCGCCCATCGCGGCGCGCTGGTCGGCGGTGAGCAGCGGGGACGGTGCCTCCTCCACGATCTTCTGGTGCCGCCGCTGCAGGCTGCACTCGCGCTCGCCGAGGTGCACGACGTTGCCGTGGCCGTCGGCCAGGACCTGGATCTCGATGTGCCGGGGCCGGTCCACGAACCGTTCGGCGAGCAGCGTCGCGTCGCCGAACGCCGCCCGCGCCTCGCGCCGGGCCGCGGCCGCCGCTTCGGGCAGCTCCGCCGGGTCGCGCACGAGCCGCATCCCCTTGCCTCCGCCGCCGGCCGACGGTTTGAGCAGCAGCGGGTACCCGGCCTGCTCCGCTGCCCGGGCCAGGTCGGCGTCGTCCAGCGGGTGCCCGGACTCCTCGGTGAAGCCGGGCAGGAGCGGCACCCCCGCGGCCGAGACGGCGTCCTTGGCCCGGATCTTGTCGCCCATCGCCTCGATCGCGGCGGGGGGCGGGCCGACGAACGTCAGCCCGGCATCGGCGCAGGCGCGGGCGAAACCGGCGTTCTCCGCGAGGAATCCGTAGCCGGGGTGGATCATCTCGGCGCCGGTGGCGCGGGCGGCCTCGATGATGGCGGCGCCGTTCAGGTAGCTGTCGGCGAGCTCGGCGCCGCCCACGCGGATGGCGCTGTCGGCGGCGCGCGTGTGGGCAGCGCCGGCGTCCCCGTCGCTGTGGATCGCCACGGAGCGCATGCCCAGCTTCCGTAGCGTCCGCATGACGCGCACCGCGATCTCACCGCGGTTGGCCACCAGTACGGTGGTCGCGCCCGCCGGTTGTGTCCCGGATCCAGTACTCATCATCGCCTCACATCCGGAAGACGCCGTAGCCGACGGGTTCGAGCTCGCTGTGCCGGGCCGCGGAGAGGGCCAGCGCGAGCACCGTGCGGGTGTCGGCGGGGTCGATCACGCCGTCGTCCCAGATCCGCGCGGTCGAGTAGTAGGGGTTGCCCTGGTTCTCGTACTGCTCGCGGATGGGGGCGGTGAACTCCTCCTCGTCGTGTGCGCTCCACCGCGCACCGCGCGCCTCGGCCTGCTCGCGGCGCACGGTCGCGAGAACCGAGGCGGCCTGCTCGCCGCCCATGACCGAGATCCGCGCGTTCGGCCACATCCACAGGAAACGCGGCGAGTACGCCCGGCCGCACATGCTGTAGTTCCCGGCGCCGAAGGACCCGCCGATCACGACGGTGAACTTGGGGACCCGCGCGCAGGACACGGCGGTGACCATCTTCGCGCCGTGCTTGGCGATCCCGCCCGCCTCGTAGTCGCGGCCCACCATGAACCCGGAGATGTTCTGCAGGAACACCAGGGGGATCCGGCGGCGGTCGCACACCTCGATGAAGTGCGCGCCCTTGAGCGCCGACTCGCCGAAGAGGATGCCGTTGTTGGCGACGATCCCGACCGGGTGCCCGTGGAGGTGCGCGAAGCCGGTCACCAGGGTGGTGCCGTACTCGGCCTTGAACTCGGTGAACTCGCTGGCGTCGACCACCCGGCCGATGACCTCGCGCACGTCGTAGGGCATCCGGGTGTCGGTCGGGATCACGCCGTAGATCTCCGCCGGGTCGAGCTCGGGCGGGCGCGCGGGCCGCTGCTCCCAGGCGGGTTCGGCACGCGGCCCGAACGTCGCGGCGGCCTGGCGGACGATGTCCAGGGCGTGTGTGTCGTCCTCGGCGAGGTGGTCGGTCACTCCGGAGACCCGTGCGTGGAGATCGCCGCCGCCGAGTTCCTCGGCGGTGACGACCTCACCCGTGGCGGCCCGTACCAGGGGCGGGCCGCCGAGGAAGATCGTGCCCTGGTCGCGGACGATCACCGCCTCGTCGCTCATGGCGGGCACGTAGGCGCCGCCCGCCGTGCACGAGCCCAGCACCGCCGCGAGCTGCGGGATGCCCCGGCTCGACATGGTGGCCTGGTTGTAGAAGATCCGGCCGAAGTGTTCGCGGTCGGGGAAGACCTCGTCCTGCATCGGTAGGAACGCCCCGCCGGAGTCGACCAGGTAGACGCACGGGAGCTGGTTGTGCAGGGCCACCTCTTGGGCGCGCAGGTGCTTCTTCACCGTCATCGGGTAGTAGCTGCCGCCCTTGACCGTGGCGTCGTTGGCGACCACCACCACCTCGCGTCCGCACACCCGGCCGATCCCGGTGATCAGCCCGGCCCCGGGGGCGTCCAGCTCGTCCTCGCCGTACATCCCGTACCCGGCCAGCGGGGACAGTTCGAGGAACGGCGAACCCGGGTCGAGCAGCGCGTGCACCCGGTCCCGCGGCAGCAGCTTGCCGCGCTCGACGTGCCGGATCCGGGTCTTCTCCGGTCCGCCGAGCGCCGCGGTGGCGATGCGCTCGCGCAGCTCGGCGGCCAGGGCGCGGTTGGCCGCCGCGTTGCTCTGGAACTCCGCGCCACCGGTGTCGACAGTGGAGGTGAGAGCAGGCCCTCTGGTCATCCCCGCCCCTCTGGTCGCGGCTGTTAGCGGTCGCTAACATGGTCGATGTTAGTGACCATTAACACCGGTGTCCAGGGTGGGGGCCATGGCGCAGGACATGACGACTGGCCGGCAGTTCGGCGCGCGCAGGGAGGAGATCCTGCGCGCCGCCGCGACCCTGTTCGCCGCCCGGGGCTTCCACGGCGTCTCGATCGAGGACCTGGGGCGCGCGGTGGGCACCAGCGGGCCCGCGCTCTACCGGCATTTCCCCGGTAAGGAGCCGTTGCTCGCGGCGATGCTGCTGGATGTCAGCGAGCGGCTGGCCGCGGGCGGGCGAGAGCGGGTCGCCGCAGCGGCTGGGCCGCGCGAGGCCCTGGAGTCGCTGCTGCGCGGGCACATCGCCTTCGCGCTGGACGAGCCGGCGCTCATCACGGTGCACGACCGCGAGCTCGGCAACGTTGCGGAGCCGGAGCGCCACCGGATCCGCCGGCTGCAGCGGGGATATCTGGAGGAGTGGGTGCGGGTGCTCGCCGAGCTGCGCCCGGACCGCCGCCCGGACCTGCTGCGCGCCACCGTGCACGCCACCTTCGGGCTGCTCAACTCCACCCCGCACAGCGCGGGGGAGCTGCCCGGGGACCGGATGGCGGAGCTGCTGCTCCAGATGGGCAGCGCGGCCCTGCTCGCGGACGAGCGGCCGTCGTGACCGGGTCAGAGCGGGATGAGCCACACCCGGGTGCCTGGGTTGGTGCCCGTCAGTGTGGCGGGCGTGTGGTACTGCGTCCGACGGGGCAGCGAAGACACTGCATGGCCGGGGGTGGGCGTGTGCCGGCGCGGGTGCCCGGTGGGGGCGCGTGTAACGGGGGCAGCGAGGACGGCGGATGGGCCCGTCCTCAGTAACCGCTACCAGTGCCCGATGGTGGCGCGCCCGACGAAAGCGGCAACGACGGCGGTGTGGGTCGGCCCTCAGTGATCGGCGCGGGTGCCCGGTGGTGGGGCACGCGACGGGGGCGGCGAAGGCCCGCCGGCCCTGCGGGTAGTGGCCCTGGGAGGGCGCCAGTGCTTCCGCCCGGCGGCGGGCCGCGCATCGAGATTGACCGAGGGGGCATTCTCGGCGACGGGCCGCATCGAGGGTGTCTGTACGGACATTCTCGGCGGCGAACATGTCCCCACAGTCACTCTCGGTGCGGGTGGCCCTCCACATGCGCCCGCTATGCCCGCATTGTGCGTTTCCTGGGCGACGATCGTGGAGAAGCACCACCGAGAACGCCCCCACAGACACCAGGACCGATGGATGGGGCTCGCCACGAGCCAGGCCCCCGCGTCGGGCGCGTCACCACCGGGCCTCCGCACCGACACGCACCCACCCCGGCCACCCACCGCCTTCGCTGCTGCTTTCGTTGGCCGCGCCACCGTCCGCGGCCAGCACCGGATGAACATGTCCCATCTGAGGGCACTCGCCGCGGCACATCGAGAATCCCGAAACCCGAGATGCCACGGAGGCGTTTCATACTGCCGGTATCGGATACCGCGAGCGCCCGTCACGAAGATGCGCAGTGGCGTCCGCGTTGCGTTGCGTGCCCCACACCGGAGGTCTACGGAGGTTTGATCCGGGGATGCTCGGGCAGCCGAGCCACCGAACGGTCCAATTCGCCCGGTGCAACGGGGCCCAACGGGAACCGTGCGAGGCGGATCCGGCGCCGGGCTTCTACGGGGGAGTGGTTGGACGATGACGACGAGGACCAGGCCGCGCATCGTCGTGATCGGCGCGGGGTTCGCCGGTCTGCGGGCGCTGCGGCGGCTCGAACAGCGCATCCCGCGGGGTGCGGCCGAGATCGTGCTCGTCGCGCCGAACGACTACATGCTCTACAGCCCGCTGCTCCCGCAGGTGGCATCAGGCCTGCTCACTCCGCAGTCCGTCGCGGTGTCGCTGCACCGGCTGCTGCGCCGTACCCGGATGGTGCCCGGATCGGCGATCGGTGTCGACACCGAGTCGCGCACTGTTGTGGTCCGCAAGATCTCCGGGGAGATGAGCTACGAGCGCTACGACCGGATCATTCTCGCGCCGGGCAGTCTGACCCGGGTTTTCGACATCCCCGGGCTGACCGAGCACGGCTTCGGTAACAAGAACCTCGCCGAGGCGGTCGTGCTCCGCGACCACGTGCTGGCGCAGCTCGAACTCGCCAACGCGACCCAGGACCCGGTGGAGCGGGAGGAGCGCTGCCGCTTCATCGTGGTCGGCGGGGGATACACCGGGGTGGAGACGGCTGCGTCGTTGCGGCGGTTGACCGAGGAGGCGGCGCGCCGCTATCCGGAGCTGCGTCCCTCGATCCGCTGGCACCTGGTCGATGTCGCCCCCAGAGTGCTCCCGGAGCTCGGCACCAAGCTCGGCGACGAGGCGCTCGACCTGCTGCGCGACCGCGGTGTCGAGGTGAGCCTGGAGGTGTCGATCCGCGAGGTCACCGAGAACAAGGTGGCCCTGACCGACGGCCGCGTGCTGCCGTGCCGCACTCTGATCTGGACCGCGGGCACCTCGCCGAGCCCGCTGATGTCGTCGCTTGGTGCTCCGACGGATCGCGGGCGGCTGGTCACCGGCTCCGACCTCGCGGTCGCGGACCTTCCCGGCGTGTTCGCGGTCGGCGACGCCGCGGCGGTGCCCGACCTCACCAGGGACGGCCAGGACGCGACCTGCCCGCCCACCGCCCAGTACGCGCAGCGCCAGGGAGCGGTGGTCGCCGACAACGTGATCGCCTCCCTGCTCGGCCGGCCGATGTACCCGTTCCTACACGAGGACCTGGGGCTGGTGGTCGACCTCAGCGGGCGCGACGCGCTGGCGCGGCCCTACGGCTACGACCTGTCCGGACTTCCGGCGTTCGCGGTGACGCGCGCCTACCACCTGGCCGCACTGCAGTCGACGCCCGCGCGCGCCCGGGTCCTGGCCAACTGGCTCATCCGCGCGCTCACGGGAGGTGAGGTCGCGCGTCTGGGATTCGCGCACGGCAAGCCGTCGACCTTCGTCGACGCCGAGGCGGAGCGGTACCTCGACCCCGAGGCCGCCCGCAAGGAGAGCGCCCGGCTCAGCGACGTGCCGAGCGGATGAGAACCGGGGCGGGATTCCGGCCGGGCGTTCAGGGGCCGCCGCGGCCGGTCTCGTTCCCGGCGCCGGCCGTCCCGGCGCGCCCCCGGAACCACACATAGCCGCCGAGCGCGATGGCGGCCAGCAGCAGCGTGCCGCACAGCAGGACCGGCCAGGGGACACCCGCGCGGTCCGCGGCGGCGGCGAGGAGACGCCGGCCGTCCGACTCGGGGTCGGCCAGTACGAACGCGGCGAGCGTGCCCGCGATCAGCGTGCTCGTGGTGAGCAGCGCGGTCCGGGCCGTTCCGGTCAGCGCCAACCGGCGCCCGAGCACGCTGCCCGCCTCGACGATCCGGGTCAGGCGGACCACCCGCAGTGTGGCGATGACCCGCACCAGGCGGAGAGCCTGCGCCGGCCCGACCAGCAACAGGACCGCCGGGATGGTCAGCAGCACGACGAGGGTGCTCCACTTGTGCTCCCGCAGCCACTTCAGCCGGTTCTCGGCGAGCACGATCAGCAGGATCCACTCGACCCACAGCACCAGGCCGGCGAGCTGGTTGACCATCGTGCCGATATCGGCCACCCGGCCCTCGCCCCACAGGGCGAGGGGAACGGCCGGGATCGACAGCAGCGCGGCCACGAGAACGGGTATGGCAAGCTTCTGCTCCAGTTGGCTGGAGCGGAGGTTCGCCATCTCCGGGCCCATCTCACGCACGATACGGCACCCGGGTGTGGTACCCGCTCGTGACCTCGGATGAAGTGGGTCGGCTCAGGCGAGTAGGTCGTATCCGGCCTCGTCGATTGCCGCCCTGAGCTGCTCGTCGGGCAGTGGCGCACTGCTGTCGACGGTGACGCGTCCGCTCTCCAGGTCAACCTCGATCGACTGGACACCGGGCAGTGCGCCGACCTCCTCCTTGACCGAGTTGACGCAGTGGCCGCAGCTCATACCGGCGACGGTGATCGTGGTGCTGGCCATAACCAGCCTCCTTGGCATCCGGGGGCTCTGCTGGTTGGGGCTCAGGAGCGCACCAGCCGGGCGATGGCGTCGGAGGCTTCGCGCACTTTCTCCTCCGCGGTCTCGCCGCCGGTGGCGACGGCGTTGCCAACGCAGTGCTTGAGGTGCTCGTCGAGCATGGACAGCGCGAACGAGCGCAGTGCCTTGTTCACCGCCGCGGTCTGGGTGAGGATGTCGATGCAGTAGGCGTCGTCCTCCACCATGCGCTGCAGCCCACGGACCTGCCCCTCGATCCGGCGCAGCCGGTTGAGGTGGCTCTGCTTGTCGTTGTGGTACCCGTAGGTCGCCATGGTGGCGCTCCCTTGCTCGTCCTGAGCTTCCGCTGCCACTATACCCCCTGAAGGTATTCGGGGCCGGAGTGTCCGGCGCGGTTCGTGTCCTGTCGAGTATCGGCTCTCGGAGTACGGCCCAATACTCTCGTCCGCGGCGCACGGTATGCCCACCACGCGGCGGTGAGATACCAGCGCCCGCCAGGTCAGCGACGGCTTACACCGGCGGCCGTTAGCGTTCTGAGCTGCTCCGATGTCGTAGTGACGGGTTGAAAAAGCCCCCTGGTGCCGCAGAGGATTGGTGCCATGAGCGACCCTATGAGTTACGAATCCGATCTCCTTGGGCGCATAGGTGAGCTGGTCACCGAGGAACACGATCTTCGGCAGCAGCCCGAGCACCGGCTGACGCCCGAGGAGCGGCAGCGGATGCGGGAGCTGGAGTCGGACCTCGACCAGTGCTGGGACCTGCTGCGGCGGCGCCGGGCGCGCGTGGAGTTCGGCCAGGACCCGTGGCCCTCGTAGCCCCGGTGAGACGTATGGCACACCTTGGCGTTCGTGCCGGCTGGCGGACATAAAGTGCATGCGTGGCAGAGAACGCGCTTGATCGGATCACTGGAATCGCACACATCGTCTGGGACTGGAACGGGACCCTGCTCGACGACAACCACGCCACCCTCGCGGCGATCAACAAGGTCTGCGCGGAATTCGGGCGCCCGCCCGTCGGGCTTGAGTACTGGCGCTCGATCTTCCGCCGGCCGTTGCTGTCCTGCTACGAGGAGCTGCTGGGGCGGCGCTTCGCCGACCACGAGTGGGACCACCTGAACGAGGCGTACGACCGACAGTACAGCGCGATGCTGCCCTCGTGCGGGCTGGCCGAGGGCGTCCCGGACGTCCTGCACGAGTGGAGCACGGCCGGCGGCACCCAGTCGCTGCTGTCGATGGCCGCGCACCAGCACCTCGTGCCGCTCGTCAGCGAACGGGGCCTGGACGGTCACTTCACCCGCGTGGACGGCCGCCGGTTCGACAACGGGCAGGACTCCAAGACCGAGCACCTGCTCGCGCACCTCGCTGAGCAGGAGGTCGACCCGGACACGGTGGTCCTCATCGGCGACATCGACGACGACGCCTACGCCGCCCGCGAGGCGGGCGCGCACGCGATCCTCGTCTCCACCGGCATGATGAGTGAGGAGCGCCTGCGGGCCACCGGCCACCCGGTGGCACCGACGCCGGCAGCCGCGGTCGCGGCGCTGACCTGCTAGCTGCAGCCGAGGGCCCGGTGCCCCGGCCCGCGGCTGACGGGGGAGGCCGAAGGCGGTAGCGGGGCCGGCGGCCCGCCGAGGCCCGTCGCCGCTCCCGGAGCCTCAGCCGATTCCGGCGACGGACACCCCGGTCAATGCGGCAGCCGCGGCGATGAGGCTCCACACCACCGTTGCGGCGCCGATCCAGGCGAAGGCGGCGCGGGACGTGATGCCGATCCCGACCGCCACGACCGCCGAGACCTGGGTTCCCAGGCCCAAAGGGCCGAGGAGGGCCAGCATGGGCATGCCCCAGCGCTGCACGATGCGCTTGGCCCGTGCGGCGCGCCTGTCTCTCGGCGGGTCCCCGGTCGGGTCTGTGTCTGTGTCCGCACCGCGTCGGGCCCGGCGGCGGGCGCGCCACCACCTGCGGATGCGTTCACCCGACCACGCCGCGATCCCCACGGTGAGCAGGTTGCCGGTCGCGCCGGCGAGGACCGCGACCACGGGGTGCAGCCCGGCGACGATCCCCGCGGGGATCACGACCACCGCCTCCAGCCACGGAGCCGCCCCGCCCAGGAAGATCCCGGCCGTCAGCAGTACGTCCCCGAGGCTCATGACGCCTGGTTCTCCTCATCAAGGGGTGGGCGGTCGTCGCCCCGGACAGGGGCCCGACGGCTTCGGAGGCCGCGGCTGGAGCGCGCGCTCTCGCTGGTGGCCTAGGAGACCACGGGTGCGAAGCGGAAACGAGGCGGCGCCGACGGGCGCCGCCTCGTGAGCCAGCGGACTCAGCCGAGCTGGACCTTGCGGGCGTCGTTGAACCGACGCTGGACGTCGGCCCAGTTGACAACGTTCCAGAACGCCTTGACGTAGTCGGCCTTGACGTTCTTGTACTGCAGGTAGAAGGCGTGCTCCCACATGTCGAGCATCAGCAGCGGGTACGAGCCCGCGGCCAGGTTGCCCTGGTGGTCGTAAAGCTGCTCGATGATCAGTCGCTGGCCGAGAATGTCCCAGGCCAGAATGGCCCAGCCGGAGCCCTGGACGCCGGTCGCGACGGCGCTGAAGTGCGCGCGGAAGGCGTCGAAGGAGCCGAACTGGTCGTCGATGGCCGCACCGATCTCCCCTTCGGGCTTGTCGCCGCCGTCGGGGGACATGTTCGGCCAGAACACCGTGTGGTTCACGTGCCCGGCCAGGTTGAACGCGAGGTTCTTTTCCAGCATGTTGACGGTGCTGAACTCGCCCTTGTCGCGGGCATCGGCCAGCTTCTCCAGAGCGTCGTTGGCACCCTTGACATACGTGGCGTGGTGCTTGTCGTGGTGCAGCTCCATGATCTGGCCGGAGATGTGCGGCTCAAGCGCCGAGTAGTCATACGGCAGATCGGGAAGCGAATAGGGCGCGGTCATGTACGCACCTTTCTCTGACACGTTCGAAGGCTGGATTTCGAGCGAACTGATCGCTGATAAGAAGCTATCAGCAGGCGGGCCGCCGGATCCGTGTTGGCCACACGACAGGCCCCGCTTGGAATAGGGCGACCGCTACCCGTGTTGGTTCGTCTCATGCCCGCGATCCGCTCCCCGCTGCGGTCGTTCGGTTACGGGACGATGAGCGCGAGTGTCTCGGCGACCAGAGCGTCGCGTTCCTCGCCCTCGATCTCCAGGGTGTGCTTCGTCGTCACGAGCAGGCCGTTCGACGTCTCCTTCACCTCGACCATCTCGATGCCGTCGCGCACCCGTGAGCCCACCTTGACCGGCTGCAGGAAGCGCACGCGGTTCAGTCCGTAGTTGATTCCCATCTTCGGGCGTTTGGAGATCGTGTAGACCTGCGGCCCGAAGTGGGGGAGCAGGGACAGCGAGAGGTATCCGTGCGCGATCGTCGTGCCGAACGGCCCTTCGGCGGCCCGCTCAGTGTCCACGTGGATCCACTGGTGGTCGTCGGTGGCTTCGGCGAACTGGTTGATCCGCTCCTGGGTGACGGTCAGCCAGTCGCTGTAGCCGAGGTGCTCACCCGCTGCGGAGGCCAGTTCGGTGGCGTCGGCGAATGTCCGCATGATCAGTCGTGCTCCCTAGTTCCGCGGTCGGACTCGGAGCACGACTCTAGCCCGAACCGACTGGCCGGTCTGTGGCCGGGGTCACGCTCGCAGGCCGTGTCGGCGGTCGCGCGGCCCCACGGAGACCGACTCCGCGGTGAGCGCGCGGACGGCTTTCTCGTCGACCTCGTGGCCGAGGCCGGGCTGGGTCAGCGGGATCGGCGTGAGACCGTCGTGCGCGCGTACCGGCGGGGTGACCACATCGCGGATGAATCGGCCCCCGGCGCCGGGCATCTCGCTGGGCAGCGTGATCCCGGGCAACGCGGACAGTGCCACGATCGCAGCCCGGCCGAGACCGCACTCGCCGTCGGAGCCGCACCACACGTGCCAGTTGGCGTCGGCCGCGCGGTCGTGCGCGCGGCGCGCCGGGGTCAGCCCGCCCAACTGGGCCACGCGCAGGTTCAGCGCGTCGGCGGCCTCCATCCGGATGGCGTCGTCCAGGTCCTCAAGCGAGGCGATCGAGGTGTTCAGGGCGATCGGGGTGCGCAGCTCGCGGCGGAGCCTGGCATGCGCGGCCAGGTCGGTGTCGGCGAACGGCTGCTCGATCGCGACCAGGCCGAACTCGTCGAGAGTGCGCAGGCGGTCGAGGTCCTCGGGGGCCTCGGTGTACCGGCCGCCGGCGTTGGCCTGGAGCACCAGGAAGGGGTGGCTCTGCTGTGCCGCGCGCACCACGTCGACGTCCCAACCGGGCCCGATATCCAGCCGGATACGCCGGAAGCCCGCGCCCACCTGCCGATTGACCTCACGGACCAGGCTCTCCAGGGAAGACTGGCGGCCCAGCGTCACCCCAGCGGTGATGGCGGTGCGGTCGCCGCCGAGGGTGTGCGCGAGCGGGGTGCCGCGCTGCCGGCTCCACAGGTCCCAGCACGCGACATCGAGTCCGGCCGCCACGCGCGGCCTCCAGGGGAGGTCCGCCCAGGCGCGCACGGCCTCGGTGGGCCGCTGCCAGGGGTGGCGCACCAGCGCCGGCGCGAAGTCCTGGACCAGGGCCAGCCACTCGTCGTCGGAGATCCCGGGTACCTCGCCCCACCCGCTCATGCCGCTGTCGTCGGTGACGCGGACCAGGGCGTGCTGGGCGAACCGGGGCCGCTGGCCGGCCGCCTCCTTGCGTGAGCCCGGGTGGACCAGCGGGAGCTGCAGGAGGGACGCGGCGATGGTCGCGATCCGTGTGACTGTTGCCGGCTCCGTACGTGACACGCGTGCTCCGCCTCCAAGCGACCAGGACCTACGCGAGGATGCACCCCTTAGTCCGACGGTATCCCTTCTCGCGCACCCCATCACCCCTGCCGATGAGGCTCACCCCGGTGGGAAGGCGTCATCGGGTGGCGCTGAACACCACCGAGGAGGGCAACTGGTGGCGCTCGACCGTGCCGAAGCGTTTGCGTACCGCCACCTCGATGGTGTCGAGCTCGTCGGGAGTAAGCGCGAAGCGTTCGGGGGTCCGGTGCCAGGTGACAACGGCGCGCCCGCCGGGCCGCAGGACGCGGTGGAACTCCGTCAGACCGCCGTCCAGGCGCGGCCACATCGCGACCGTGTTCACCGTTACCACGAGATCCACGGATTCGTCGGCGCAGCCGGTGTCCTGCGCGCTGGCCCGCCGGAGCCGCACCCGGCCCGCGCGCACCGCGCCGGCGTTGCGCCTGCGCGCCATGCGCACCATTTCCGCCGAGGGGTCGACCCCGGTGACCGTGGAGTCGCACTGCCGTGCCAGCAGCTCGACCAGGATGCCGGGGCCGTGGCCGACCTCCAGAACGTCGCCGCCCCCGAACGCCCGCAGGAACCCCGCGACCTCCGCGTTCTGCGTGCGGTTGGCCCGTGCCAGGAACCAGCCGGCTCCCCACCCGAGCGGCCCGCGGGGAAGCGCGAACGGGTTGGCGCCCGGTCCCGCGCCGGTCCACAGGTCTCGCCGCCGTGCCATCGCCGCTCACCGCCATCGTCTCGCGCTCGGATCGGGCCTCCTCGGGCGGGCCCGAGGGACGGCCCCGGGGCCGCCGGGGGTACCCGATACATTCCCGGATTACGGGAGACGGTCACCACGCGCCGGCGCCCGGTACGCGACCGGGGAGGGTCGGCGGGGGGCTGTCCCCTTCCCGCCGGCCCTCGTTGCGCCTGGCGGCTCTCAGCCGGTCAGTGCCTCGCTGACGGTGCGGAACTTCCGGCCGTGCGCCTCGGCCACGGCCTCGTTGGTGATGTCGCCGGCGTAGGTGTTGAGTCCCTGGGCGAGCGCGGGGTCGTCGGACAGGGCCCGCCGCCACCCCTTGCCCGCCAGGGCCAGGGTGTAGGGCAGCGTCTCCTTGGTCAGGGCATGGGTGGAGGTGTTGGGCACCGCCCCCGGCATGTTGGCGACGCAGTAGAAGACGGTGTCGTGCACCGCGAACGTGGGGGCGGCGTGCGTGGTGGGGTGCGAGTCCTCGAAGCACCCGCCCTGGTCGATCGCGATGTCGACGAGCACCGCGCCCGGCTTCATCCGGGAGACGAGATCGTTGGAGATCAGCGTGGGCGCCTTGGCTCCCGGGATCAGTACCGCCCCGATGACCAGGTCGGACTCCAGGGCCGCGCGTTCCAGCTCGAAGGCGTTGGACACCACGGTCTTGACGCGGCCGCGGTACAGGTCGTCGGCACGCCGCAGCTTCGTGACGTTGAGGTCGAGCAGGGTGACGTCGGCCCCCATCCCGGCGGCCATCTGGGTGGCGTTCATCCCCGAGACTCCCGCGCCGACAACGGTCACCCTGGCCGGGCGGACGCCCGGCACACCGCCCATGAGCACACCGCGCCCGCCGTTGGGGCGCTGCAGCGTGGCGGCGCCCACCTGCGGAGCGAGCCGCCCGGCGACCTCGGACATGGGGGCCAGAAGGGGAAGTGAGCGGTCGGGGAGCTGTACTGTCTCGTAGGCGATCCCGGTGACCCCGCTGTTCAGGAGTGCGTCGGTGCACTCGCGCGAGGCGGCCAGGTGCAGGTAGGTGAAGAGGGTCTGCCCCTCCCGCATCCGGTGGTGCTCCTCGGCGACGGGCTCCTTGACCTTCAGGATGAGGTCGCCCTCGGCCCACACGTCGTCGGCCGTTCCGACGATGCGGGCACCAGCGGCGGCGAACTCCTCGTCGCTGATGGACGAGCCGGCTCCGGCGTCGTGCTCGATCAGTACCTCGTGGCCGTGGGTGACCAGCTCGTGGACTCCGGCCGGGGTGATCGCCACGCGGTACTCATGGTTCTTGACTTCTCGGGGCACGCCGACGCGCACTTGTTCCTCCTTGTATCACCATTGATACTTCCCACTGTCGCGCGGGCGACCCGGGGCGGGCCATCCACAACGTGGATGATGATGCCAGCTCTTCCTGACAGGGTGTAAACGTGCGTTGCGGTGTCGCTCCCGCTCAGATCTTGGCGGGCCGCGGCCGGCGACGCCGGGTAACGGGGGCGTCGGGCACCGCGTCCTCGGTTGCCTCGGCGCCGCCCACCCAGGTCCGCAGCACCCGCCCGGTAAGCCGCCGTCCGGCATAGGGGGTACCGCTGTCCAGGGGGACCTGCCACTCGCTGTCGGGGCAGAAGGCGACCAGGTCGGCGTCGCCGCCGGCGACGATGGCGCCCTTGGAACGCAGCCCGAGCAGGCCGGCCGGCTGCTCTGATGTCCACCGGGCGAGGTCGGCCAGCCCGAGTCCGCGCCGCACGGCCGCCGTCCACAGGGCGGACAGGGCCAGGGGGAGTGTGGTGCCGCCCGTCCCGGCGCGGTGCCCCGACCCGACCGTTGTGATGACCGGGTCGGCGCCGAGGAGCGCGTTCCACAGGGCCGCCCGGTTGGCCGCCGACCGCAACGGCGGGCGGCCCTCGCCGCCGGCGGAGTCGGGCGGCACCTGCTCGGCGGGCAGGCACAGGTAGTGCGGGCAGGTGTGTGCGCCCACCGAGACGCCGAGCGGACGCGCCGCGGCGACGAGCGCGGCGCACTCAGCCGCGGTGAACGGGGTGACGTGCGCCCGCGCGCCCGACGCCCGTGCCGCGGCGATCACCCGCTCCAGCCCGCGCCGCTCGGCGCGGGCGGGCCGCTCCGCGGGCGCGCTCGCGCTTGCGCCGTCGCCGGCCGCGGCGAGCTCGCCGGCGTCCTCGGTGTGGACCAGGAGCGGGGCGCCAACCGTCGCCAGCTCGTCCATCGCCGCGCGCAGCCCGGGATCGTCCGTTGCGGGCAGGTCGGGGGCGCCGCCGTCGGAGAGCGAGCACCAGAAGGCCACGATCCCCGACGTGCGCAGCTCCGCGATGCCGGCCCGGGGGTTCCCCCGGGAGATACCGCCGAGGAAGACAACGTTGGGTGTGAGGCCGCGGGCGGCGTCCCGGTGCGCCCGGAACGCGGCGATGTCGGTGATCGCCGGGCGCGCCGGAGCCGGCGTGACGGCCATGGTGGTTACCCCGCCGCGCAGCGCTGCACGCGCCGCCCGCGTGTAGCGCTCCCGCAGCGAGGCCCCCGGGTGCTCGCTCGCGGGTGGCAGCACCGCCACGTCGACATCGACGCAGCCGGGCAGCAGCGCGGCCGCACCGAGATCGGCCTCCTCATGCCCACTGAGGGCGGCACCGTAGTGCCGGATCGCGTGCACGCGTCCGTCGTGCACGGCGACCGCACCCGCGACGACACCGTCCGGAGTGACGACGCGCCGCGAGCGGACGATGAGGTCGAATTTCGGCACGGTTATCCCCTTTGTCGTTTATGGTCGCCGAGTTGCGCGGTGCCGCGGGACGGTCACGGGAACGACGGTTTCCCGCCTGTCGTATCGCGTTTCTCGCTGCGGCTCGTCTATCCTTGAAGTACACGTGTTGACCAGCGGAAATCATGGTCTCGCTCGGATTTCCCGCGGGAACGCGGAGCGTTTTTCGATGGTTATCGATTACTACCAGTTTCCTTTCCGGAGATGGTCGAGATCGTGCGTATTCGGGGTGCGGGAGCGCGGCTCCCGCGAGTTCGGGGGATGTGGGGCGCGTTTGCCGCGGCTGCCGCGTCCGGGGTCGTGCTCCTTGGTGCTCTGGCGGCGGTGGACGCGCTGAGCTGGACAGCGGCGGTGGTCCTGGCGGCGCTCTGGTGTATCGGCCTGGGGGTCGTCGGCACGGGCCTCCTGCTGCGCCGTATCGCGGTCCAGACGCGGCGCCTGCACCGGAGGCTGGAGCGGCACGCGCGCAACTCCGCCGACGCCATCTTCCGGGACCGTGTCGAGCTCGTTGGGCGGATCGCCGACGTAGCCAACCGGGTCGATGCCACCGAGTCGACCCTGGACGAGCTGCGCCAGCGCGACCTGCCCAAGCTGGGCGCGGACGTCGTCCAGCGCGTCGAGCGCCGCCAGGACCGGCGGTTCGTGAAGCTGACCGAGCACGTGGCCCGCCAGGGGCGCGACGACTACGAGCAGCAGGTGGCCTGGCAGGAGCTCCGCGAATTCGTGCGCCCGGGCTCGTTCATGCCCGCGCTGCGCGGCTGGGCGGCCTCGCCCGATGTCCTGCGGCTGGTCGTCGATGCCATCCGCGCCCGCCACCCGAAGCTGGTGGTCGAGTGCGGCAGCGGCGCCTCCAGCGTCTGGCTGGGCTACGCGCTGCGCCGGGCCGGCGGAGGGCGGCTGGTGGCACTGGAGCACGACGAGCGCTATGCCGACCTCACCCGCCGGATGCTCGCCGATCACGATCTCGACGACATCGTCGAGATCCGGCACGCCCCATTGCGCGACTGGGTTCCAACGGACCCCGACGCGCCCAATCCGTCCGGCCAGCCCTGGTACGACCTGGCCGCCGTGTGTGACCTGAACGACATCGACCTGCTTTTCGTGGACGGCCCGCCGCACTTCACCGCGACCGAGGCGCGTTACCCCGCCGGGCCGGCGCTGCTCCCGCGTTGCTCCGCCAGCGCCGTCGTGGTCCTCGACGACACCTCGCGCCACGACGAGCAGGCCCTGAGCGGCCGCTGGCTGGCCGCGACCCCCGGGCTCGTGTGCGACGAAGTGCCGGTGGAGAAGGGGGCCCGCGTCTTCACCTGGCGCGAGCACTAGATCGGTGGTGTGGGTGGGTGGTTGGACATCCGACGAGGGCAGCGAAGGCGGTGTGGGCCAGCTCGCGGTGATCGGTGCGGGTGCCCGATGGTGGCCCGCGCGACGGGAGCAGCGACAACGACGCATAGCCCCCGGGGGCGCTTCCTGGTCTCGCCCGGCGCGGGGCTCGGGACTCCCGCCCCCGCCCTCGCGTGTCCGCTACGTCCGGTTTCTGTGCCGATCTTGAGGATTGCGTTCCTTTGTGGCGCCACAAAGGAACGCAATCCTCAAGATCGGCACCCAGGCGCACACGCGGCACCGCCACGGGACCGCGCCTCCGCATAGGGCGCCCCCACGCGCTCCCCCACCCGCCACACACCACCCCGACCCATCGCCGCCCTCGTTGGCCGCGCCACCACCAGGCACCCGTAGCGACCACCGCGGGCCGGCCCACCCACCAGCCATCGCCGCCCCGTTGGGCACCGCACCACGCACCCCCATCACCGTCTAGCCGCACGCACTCCGCGGGCCCGCCATCGCGGTGCGGACGACGCGGGCCAGCCGTGCGGCGGGCTTTCGCGGCCCGGGTGCGGCCCGGCCGCCCGCGAAACCGGCAGCCTGCGGGCTTCCGCTGCTCAGCAGCCGGGTCCGACATGCCGTAGTAATGGGCGTACTCTGGTACGAGGCGGCGGCCGCGGTCTCCTGACGCGGATCCGCGTGCCTGTTCCGGTGTTGTGTGCGCTGGGCTGGTGCCGTGACCGTGGGAGACCGGCGCGCCTTCGGCGCGGCCATCGCCTGGTGGCCGAGCGCCACCGCCTCCCAAAGCGACCTCGACCACGACGGAGCGGCAGCGCGTGGCATCCACGGACAATCGCGGTACCGGTGCCTCCCGGCGCAATGGCACAAAAACGAACACGGACCCGAGCACCGCCGTCGTCATCTCCGTCGCGGCGACCGCCACCGGCCTCATCGCCCTGATCATCGCGCTGGCTGCCGGAGGTGCGGTCACTCCGCAAGTCATCCCCGGCCTTCCGGACGCCGGCCCGTTGACGCGCTGGGGTCTGCCGGTGTCGAAGAACGTGCAGGACGCCGGCGCGGTACTGACAGTCGGCCTGCTGCTGCTCGCCGCGTTCCTGCTGCCCAACGACAAGGGAGTACCAAGCTCGCAGGCCCTGGGCTACGTGCGGGCCGCGTCGTGGACGGGGCTGGCATGGGCGGCCGGGGCCGGGGCGACACTGGTCTTCCAGCTCTCCGACACCGTGGGCCAACCTCCCTTCGCGGTCATCGGGGACCAGCTCAGCAGCTACGCCGGGCAGAGCACGCAGGGGATCGGGCTGACGGTCGTCATCCTGCTCGCCACCGCGGTGGCGCTGTTCGGCCGCACGGTCGTCACGGGGGCGGGAGTCATCACGCTCCTGGGTATCGCCCTCGCCGGGGTGGTGCCGCCGGCGCTCACCGGGCACTCGGCGACAGCGGGCAGCCACGAGCTGGCGGTCACCGGTCTGGCGCTGCACGTGCTGGCCATCTGCCTGTGGGTGGGCGGGCTCGCCGCTGTGACGTTCCACGCGCTGCGCCCGGGCGGGGAGCACGCGGCGCTGGCCGTGCGGCGGTTCAGCCGGTTCGCGCTGTGGGCCTATATCGGAGTCGCGATCGGGGGTGCCGCCAGCGCCATCAGCCGGCTGTACGCGGTGCAGGAGCTCTACACCACGCCCTACGGGCGGATCATTCTGGTCAAGATCGTGCTGTTCGGTGTGCTGGGCTATCTTGGCTGGTTGCACCGCCGTTCGGTAGTGCCGCGGATCGGCGAGGCCAGTGGCCGGGCCCGCTTCGTGCGCGTGGCCGGCGGCGAGATCGTGATCATGGCGGCGGTCGTGGGGATATCGGTCGCCCTGAGCCGCACAGCGCCCCCGCCGCCGGCGGAGAGCGAGGTCGATCCGGTCACGGCGATACTCGGCTTCCCGATGCCGCCGCCGATCGACGCGCAGTCGCTGCTCACGCTGTGGCGCCCCGACCTGCTCTTCATCATGCTGGTGGTGTGCCTGGGCGGGTTCTACGCTGTGGGTGTTGTCCGGTTGGTGCGGCGCGGCGACCGCTGGCCGTGGGGCAGGAGCCTGGCGTGGGCGCTCGGGCTGCTGCTGCTCGTGGCCGCCGTGCTCAGCGGCGTCGGCACCTACGCGATGGTGCTGTTCAGCACGCACATGCTGCAGCACATGGCGCTGTCGATGATGGTGCCGCTCCTGCTGGTACTCGGCGCGCCGGCGACCCTGGCGCTGCGTGCCCTCAAGCCCGCACAGCGGCGCGGCGACCGCGGGCCCCGCGAGTGGCTCAGCGCGTTCCTGGGAAGCTCGTTCTCCCGGGCGGTGACGCACCCCGGCGTCGCGGCACCGTTGTTCGTGCTCAGCCCCTACGCGCTGTACTTCACGCCGCTGTTCCCCGCGCTCATGAGCGACCACCTCGGTCACATGCTGATGAACGTGCACTTCCTCGCCACAGGGTTCCTCTTCTACTGGGTCATCGCCGGGGTCGACCCGGGACCGCGGAAGCTCCCCTATCTGCTGCGCATCCTGCTGCTCCTGGTGACCATGGGTATGCACGCGTTCTTCGGAATCGCGATCATGATGCAGACCGAACCGCTCGCACCGGAGTACTACGCCCAGTTGGAGATCCCGTGGAGCTCCAGTGTCGGCGAGGACCAGTACACCGGTGGCGGCATCGCCTGGTCCATCGGGGAGATCCCGACCCTGCTGGTCACGATCGCCATGCTGCGGCAGTGGGCGCGCGACGAGGAGCGCACCGAGCGCCGCAGGCAGCGGCACAGCAGGCGCGATGGCTCCGACGACGCCGACATGGACGCCTACAACGCCTACCTGCAGGAACTCGACCGCAGGTCGCGCGGCGAGTCCTAGCCGCCCCAGCCGTGACCGTCCAGGGGGTTAGCCGAAAGCGGAATCGCCCTCCTGCGTCCCGCTCCCTCTGGCGCAGCCGCCGCGCGCGAGGTTGAGTAGGCGCATGACGAAGCTGCGATTCGGCGTGAACTTCGGTGAGGTCAACGTTGACGAGTGGACGGATTTCTGCCGGACCAGTGAGCAGTTCGGCTTCGACGCGATCCACTCCGCCGACCATCTGGGCGCGGCGTCGCCGTTCGCGATGCTGGGGGCCGCGGCCGCGGTGACGACACACGCCCGGCTGGGAACGCTGGTCATCAACAACGAGTTCTGGAACCCGGCCGTTCTGGCGCGCGAGGCCTCCACTGTGGACCGCCTATCCGGCGGCCGGCTGGAACTCGGGCTCGGCGCAGGGCACATGAAGTCGGAGTTCGACGCCGCCGGAATCCCCTGGCACCCGTACCCGGAGCGCATCGACCGCCTGGAGCGGTGCATCGGGGAGTTGGACCGGTTGTTCGCCGAGGACGGCCAGCAACCCCTCCCGCACCAGGTGCCCCGCCCACCGCTGCTGATCGGCGGGCACGGGGAACGGATCCTCGACCTCGCCGCGAGGCACGCCGACATCATCGGCTTCACCGGGGCCACGCAGATCAAGAGCGAGCAGATGGGCGTCTTCCGGCTCGCGTCCCCCGGCGAGACACTGCGGCGCGTGGAGCGTGTCCGCGAGCGCGCCGGCTCGCGTGCGGACGCGCTGGAGTTCAACGTCCTCGTCCAGGCGGTGATCGTCACCGACGACGCCGAGGCCAAGGCCGTCGAGCTGGCCGCGGCGTACGGCTACACCGGGCTGGACAGCGCCGAGCGGGTCCTGGAGAGTCCCTACGTCCTGGTGGGCACGGCGGAGGAGAACGCCAAGAAGATCCTGGCGAACCGCGAGCGTTTCGGGTTCTCCTACATCACCACCCACGGCCCCAGCCGGGACGCGCTGGCCGCGACCATCCCGCACGCGCGCCGGCTCGCCGGGGAGAGCCAGCCGGGCTAACCGGCCAGCACCGCGATTCCCGTGCTGACCAGGCCGAATACGGAGCAGATCAGCAGGCCGCCGACCAGCGTGGCGGGCGAGGGCCTCAGTTGTGCGGCCCGTTCCGTGCCGTGTTCCGCGGCCACGCGCCGCGCGACCAGCGGGAGCAGCGCCACGTTGGCCAGGTAGGTGAGCGTCACCACCCCGAACGCCACCAGGTAGGCCTCTCCGAAGCCGGCTCCGGTGCCCGCTGCCAGAACGGTGGACGCGGCCAGCGCGGGGACCGCGAGGAGCACCACGACCACCATCGCGCTGAACGCCACCGGCATGCCCCTCCTGGCGGGGCGGCCCGTGCGGATCAGTAGTAGGCCAAGGACGGCCGCCATCATCAGGGCGCCGACGGTTCCGAACACGAAGATGTTGACCAGCGAATTCACCCCGATATTCTGCCACCGCCGGATTGCCGTCCCGCACGCCGGCACCGTGCGGGATGCGGCGGCCACCACCGATGGGAGACCACACTGATGACGACCCCTAACGCGCGCACGGTCCGCCTGGGTACCGGGATCGAGGTCCCGGCGGTCGGGCAGGGCACCTGGTTCATGGGCGAGAGCGCGGCCGGACACGCCGATGAGGTGCGCGCGCTGCGTCTGGGCCTCGACCTGGGCATGCCCCTCATCGATACCGCGGAGATGTACGGCGACGGGGGCGCCGAGCGTGTCGTGGGCGAGGCCGTCGCCGGGCGCCGCGACGAGGCGGTCATCGTCTCCAAGGTCTTCCCGCACAACGCGGGACGCAAGGCCGCGCGGGCCGCGTGCGAGCGGAGCCTGCGCCGCATCGGGACCGACTACCTGGACGTCTACCTGCTCCACTGGCGCGGGGCGGTCCCGCTGGCCGAGACGGTCGAGGTGTTCGCGGAGCTGCGGCGCGAGGGCAAGATCCGCGAGTGGGGTGTGTCCAACCTCGACACCGCCGACATGCGGGAGCTGTGGGACGTACCCGGCGGTCGCGAGTGCGTGACCGACCAGGTGCTCTACCACGCGGGCTCGCGCGGGACCGAGTACGAGCTGCTTCCGTGGTGCCGCGAGCAGGGTGTGCCGGTCATGGCCTACTGCCCGTTGGCCCAGGGCGGCCGGCTGCGCCGCGACCTGCTCGACCACCCGGCGGTGCAGCGTATAGCCGCGGCGCACGGCGCTACCCCCGCCCAGGTGGCCCTGGCCTGGGTCGTCCGGGAGGGGGACGTGATCGCGGTGCCCAAGGCCGCGCGGGAGGCGCACGTCCGCGAGAACGCCGCGGCGCTGGACACCGTCCTGTCATCCGAGGAGCTCGCCGAGCTGGACGCGGCGTTCCCCCCGCCGGAGCGTGCCGAGCCGCTCGACATCATGTGACGGCTCGCGGGGCGGGTCACCCGCCTGTGGGGGAGGTGGTGGACTCGGCCGTACCCGTGGGGTCGGTGATCCGGGAACCCCACACAACGGCCAGGATCACCGCGGACAGCGCGGCCAGCCCAAGGTATCCGGTGGTGATCGCCGTGGCGTCCATGACCGGCCCGAGCAGCAGCGGAGCCAGGACCTGGCCCCCGAACGTCGCCGTGGTCAGCAACGCGACCGCCTGTCCGCGCAGCTCGGGCGGCGCGCTCTGGCCGATCAGCACGGTGAGCGCGGGGATGGCGATCCCCAGGCTGACGCCGAACAGCCCCACCGCGAGCCACATGACCACCACCTCGCTGGTCACCCCGAGGACCAGGAACGCCGCCGCCGACGTGGCGGCCCAGACCCGGAGCAGCGCCGCGTAGCTCAACCGCTGCTTGAGACGCGCGTAGCCCAGCCCGACCAGCGCGATCCCGGCCGACCAGGTCACCGGGAACAGCGACACCACAAGCGGCGAGGTGACCCCGACCTCGCCCAGGCGCTGCGGGATGAACACCACCAGCGCGTACAGCAGCGCCGAGGTGGTCACCATCAGGAGCGAGAAACCGATGGCCGACGGTTGCCGGAGCAACCGCAACGGCGAGGCGCGGCCGGGAACCTCCTCGCTGGCCGGAGGGTTGGGCAGCAGCACCAGGAGTGCCACACCGAGCGGGACACCGACCAGGTAGGTGGCGAACGGCGCCTGCCACGAGAGCGTTCCCAACGCCCCGCCCACCAGCGGCCAGACGACACCGCCCGCGCTGATCGCGGCGGAGCGCCACCCCATCGCGCGGTCGCGCAACCGCCCCCGGTACAGCGTCAGCATCGCCACGGTGCTCCCGGTGAACACGGCCGTCGCGCCGAAGCCGAACAGGACGCGGGTGGCGATCAGCGCGGGGTAGGACTCGGTGACCAGCCCGGCGCCGCCCGCTGCGCCGTACACCAGCAGCCCGACCGACAGCGGTACCCGGTACCCCCACCGGTCCACGCACCAGCCCACCAGCGGGGAGGCTACCGCGATGACCAGGGAGTGCGCGGTGATGACCAGACCGGCCTGGGTGCCGTTGAGGCTGAGTGCTTCGCGGATCACCGCCACGACCGGAGTGAGGATCGCGCCGGCCATGACCGTGAGGGTGGACACGAACAGCAGCAGCATCAGCGCGGTCGCCCCCGGTGCGCGTTCGGAGTCCGCGGGGGTGGTCGTCATCGCGCCTGCCCGCCCATCGCGTAGGCGTGGCACAGGCGCACCAGGTGCCATACGGTTTCGAGCTCCGCGGCGTCACGCGGGCCGTAGACCAGGACGGTGTCCTGCTCCGGATGGCGGAGCCCCCACCCGGCGGCCTCGACCTCGGCCGTGACCGGGTCGGGCAGGGTCAGGTGCAGGCTGCCGTCATGGTGCGGGTGGAGGTGCGCGAACTCCCGCCCCCGTTGGAACGCCCGCTCCGGTCCGGAGCCGACGCCTTCGGGCAGGAACAGCGCCCTGGCGTGCGATACCGACACCAGAGTGGGAGCCATGAAGGCATAGGGGAGCGCGCGCATCCGCTGCCACAGCTCCTCCTGCTCCATGATCGGGGCGGTTTGGGTGACTTGGGAGTGCGGCGCGGGGCCGATGACATCGGGTGCGGGCCCGTTGCGGGGCCGCAATGGCTGGGTGGACACGGTGCTCCTGCCTCTCGTGGTGGTTGGCCGCGGACGGTTCCCGGGCCGGCCGCGGCCGGTGCGCGTTTCCCGATCGACCGGTGAACGGCCGCGTCAGCGGTCCAGGGTCGGGTAGTCGGTGTACCCGCGGTGGTCGCCCCCGTAGTACGTGGTCCGGTCGCCTTCGTTGAACGGTCCCCCGGCCCGGATCCGGACGTCCAGGTCGGGATTGGCCAGCCACTCCTCGCCCACGGTGATCGCGTCAGCCAGCCCTTCGCTCAGGGCATCGGCGCCGGACTCCGATGTGCGGACCGCCGCCGCCGGGTCCGGGTGCGGGTTGAGTAGGAGCGTGCCCGGCCACTCCTTGCGGAGCCGTTCGGTGACGTCGCGGACGCCGAACTCCATCAGGTGCAGGTACGCCAGCGGTGGCAGCGCGGCCACCAGGGCCGAGTACAGTTCCGCGGTGTCGCTCTCGGTGGCACCGTCGGCGGGATTGCCCGGCGAGACCCGCAGCCCCGTCCGGTCCGCGCCGACCGCGTCCACCGTCGCCCGGACCACCTCCACGGCGAACCGGATCCGGTTGGCGATGGGGCCGCCGTAGGAGTCGCTGCGCTGGTTGGCGCCGTCGGCCAGGAACTGGTGGATCAGGTACCCGTTGGCGCCGTGCAGCTCGACCCCGTCGAAGCCCGCCTCGATGGCGTTGCGTGCCGCGTGCGCGAAGTCGTCGATCGTTCCCGCGATGTCGCCGGTGGTCATCTCCCGGGGCACCGGGTGCTCCAGCAGGCCGTCGTTGGTGAACAGCTTGCCCCCGGAGGCGATGGGGGAGGGGGCCACCGGCAGCGCACCGTCCGGGTAGAGCACCGGGTGGCCCACCCGTCCCGAGTGCATGAGCTGCGCGAAGATCCGCCCGCCTTGGGCGTGCACCGCGTCGGTGACCGTGCGCCAGGCGGCGACCTGCTCGGCCGAGTGCAGTCCGGGGGTTTGGATGTAGCCCTGCCCGATGACGCTGGGCTGGATCGCTTCGGTGATGATGAGCCCGGCCGAGGCGCGCTGCGCGTAGTACTCGGCGGTGAGCTCGTTCACCAGCCCGCCGTGGGCGCGGGATCGGGTCATGGGGGCCATGAGCAGGCGGTTGGGTAGCTCCAGGGAGCCGAGGCGCAGTGGGTCGAAGTAGCCCGGCATTGGTGTCCTTCCGGTGGGTCGCGTCGTCGCTGGCCGTCCGGGCTTTCCCGGTGGCTGCCGCAACGTTAGGCAGCGGCACTCGCCGGATCGTCGCCGTGCGCTTGCCGCCCGCTGTCCGCCGGCGGACAGCGGGCTATTGTGGCGACTATGCGATTCGGGGTGCTCGGTCCACTCGCGGTGTGGACAGACGAGGGCCATGCGGTGTCCATCCCGGGGGCGAAGGTCCGCGGCCTGCTCGCGCACCTGCTGGTCGGCTCCGGGGACCCGGTCTCCGCCGACCGGCTGCTGGAGGAGCTGTGGCACGGCGACCCGCCACCGGACGGGGCCAGTGCTGTGCAGACCGCGGTCTCGCGGCTGCGCCGGGCGTTGGACCGGGCCGAGCCCGGAGCGCGGAAGCTGGTGGAGTCGGGGCCGTCGGGCTACCGGCTGCGCGCCGGCCGCGATGCCGTCGACGCGACGCGGTTCGACACTCTCCTTGCCGCCGCGCGCTCGGCCGGCGCGCCCCAGGAGGCCGCCGCTCTGCTGACCGAGGCCCTCGACCTGTGGCGCGGCCCCGCGTTGGCCGACTATGCCGACACGGCGTTCGCCGCCCCCGCCATCGCGCGGTGGGCGGACCAGCGCGCGTTCGCGCTGGAGGCGCGGGCCGAGGCCCGGCTCGCGCTGGGCGAGCACGCCGCGCTCATCGGTGAGCTCGACGAGCTGGTGCGGCGCTACCCGTTGCGGGAAAGGCTGCGCGCCGCCCACATGCGCGCCCTCTACGGTGCCGGGCGCCAGGCCGAAGCGCTGGAGAGCTTCCAGCAGGCCCGTACCGTGCTGGCCGGCGAGATCGGTGTCGACCCGGGCCCGGAGCTGGTCCGGCTGCACCAGGCGATGCTGGAGCAGTCGCCCGAGCTGGCGGCGCCGGCGGCGGCATCGGAAACGGTCGAGCGGGAGCCGGCGGCACCGCCCGGCAACCTCCCCGCCGCGTTGACCGACCTCGTGGGCCGCGACACCGCCGGCGGCGACGTACGGGCCCTGCTCAGCGAGGACCGCCTGGTCACGCTCACCGGGCCGGGCGGTGTCGGCAAGACCTCCCTGGCGGTGGCGGCCGCGGGGCCCGGCGACCCGCAGGGGTTCCCCGACGGCACCTGGATGGTCGAGCTGGCCGGCCTGGACCACGCGCTGGAGGGCGTCGACGACGCCGCGGAGAGCGTCGCGTTCAGCCTTGGTGTGCGGGACGACACCGCCGACGAGCGCACCCAGTCCCGCCGCACCTCCACCGACCGGCTGGCACGCGGCCTGCGGGACTGGCGAGCGCTGCTCGTGGTGGACAACTGCGAGCACGTGGCGGGCCCGATCGGGGAGCTGCTCACCACGCTCCTCCGCGCCGCTCCGGGCCTGCGCGTGCTGGCGACCAGCCGCGAGCCGCTGGGGGTGCCCGGGGAGCGGCTGTACCCGGTCGCGCCGCTCGACCCGCCCACGCGCGATGCCCTCGCCGAGGTGCGGCGGTCTGCCGCGGTCCAGTTGTTCACCCGGCGCGCGGCGGCCTCGGTTCCCGACTTCGCCGTTGACGCGTCGAACGCCGCCGCCGTGGCCGAGATCTGCCGCCGACTGGACGGTCTGCCGCTGGCGTTGGAGCTGGCCGCGGCACGGCTGCGCGCGCTCAGCGTGCACGAGCTGGCCGAGCGGCTGGACGACCGCTTCCGGCTGCTCACCGCGGGTGGCACCGGGATGCCCGCGCGGCAGCGGACCCTGCGCGCCGTGATCGACTGGAGCTGGGAACTGCTGCCGGCCGCCGAACAGGCGGTGCTGCGGCGGCTCTCAGCGCACGCCAACGGGTTCACGCTCGCCGCGGCGGAGGCGGTGTGCGCCGGCGAGGGAACAGAGCCGGCCGAGGTGCTGGACATCCTGGCCCGACTGGTGGACCGCTCCCTGGTCGTGGCCGACACCGCGCCGCGCGGTACCCGCTACCGGATGCTGGAGAGCGTCACGGCTTTCGCCCGGGAACGCCGCACGGAGGCGGGCGAGACAGCGGCCGTGCGGGAGCGCCACGCGCACTACTACGCGGACCTGGCCGAGGAGTCCGACCGCCGGCTCCGCGGCCCGAAGCAGGCCGAGGCGCTGGAGCGGCTCGACACCGAAGGCGCCAACCTGCGGGCCGCCCTGGACTGGGCCGCCGAACAGGGCGACGCCGACGTGGCGCTGCGTCTGACCGGGGCGCTGAGCTGGTACTGGTACCTGCGCGGCCGCAACTCCCAGGGGCACGGCCACCTGGCCGCGGCGCTGGCGCTGCCGGGACCGTACCGGGTGGCGCCGCGGGCCCGAGCGCAGGTGTGGCATGCCGTGCTGGGCCTCATCGTCGACCCCGCCGACCACTCCCTGATGGACTCGGCCAGTGAGGCCCTGGCGCTGTACGGGCGGTTGGACGAGCCCGCCGGCCTGGCCGAGGCGCAGGTCGCGCTCGCGCTGCTGGCGTCCACCGCCAAGGGCACGGGCCACGGCCGGCTGCCCACCGCCGAGTCGATGGCCGAGTCCGCGCGGGACGCCTTCCAGCGTCTCGGCGATGACTGGGGCCTGGCCTCGGCGCTGCTCGCCCGCGGCTGGGCCGGGATGCGTCGCGGCGACCTCGCCGTGGCCAACGCGGACGGGCACCGCAGCCACGCCCTGTTCCGCGAGGTGGGCGACCGGTGGGGGCAGGTGCGCAGCTCCGCCCTGCTCGGCGTGCTCGCCGAGATCTTCGGGCGGTACGAGGATGCCAGGCTGCTGCACGGCAACGGCCTGGCGTGCGCCGACGATATCGGCCTCGCTCCCACGGCGGCCGAGCAGCTCGTGCGGCTGGGGCGGCTGGCCCTGCTGAGCCGGGACTTCGCCGCGGCCGACCGGTACCACGAGGAGGTGCTGCGCCGTGCAGGGGAGTCGTCGTCCTCCGTGCTGACCTATGCGCGCGGCGGCCTGGGGATGTCCGCGCGCCGGCAGGGGAACCTGGACCGCGCGGAGGAGTACCTCGGGGAGAACCTGGCGGCGCACACCGCGGAGGACTACCAGGCCGGGCGTGCGTCCACGCTCGCCGAACTGGGGTTCGCCGCCGAGATGCGCGGCGACGCCGCGGCCGCACGCGCCCTGCACCTGGACGGCTTGGCCGCCTCCCGGGCGACGGGCGATCCGCGCGCGGTCGCCCAGGCACTGGAGGGGATCGCGGGCGCGGACGTGCTCGACGGCGCCCCGGACCGGGCGGCGCGCCTGCTGGGCGCGGCCTCGGCGGCACGGTCCGCGGCGGGCGCCCCGCAGCCCGCCGCGGAACGGTTCGACGTCGACCGGGTCGCCGCCGGGGCGGTGCAGGCGCTCGGCGGCGACCGCTTCGCGGCCGAGTTCCACAAGGGAGAGCGGACCAAGCTGCGGGACGCGGCCAAGGAGGCGGGAGGAACACCGGACCAGCGGGACGCGCCGGGCCCCGATCCGCTCCCCGCGTCCCCCGGAGGTGCGGCCCTCTAACGCCCCGAGGGGCGGACGCCGGCGGCGCGCGGTGGCCATTGGCCGACGCGGTGCCGCGGGTACACCGGGGCGAGCGCTGCCACCGTGCCCGCTTTCCTCCGCACGCCGGGATGCGAACCGGAGGCCGGATCACCCGGAAGCGGCGGTCGCGGCGAACTGGGCGGGGGGTCGGTGTTCCGGTCCAGCCAGGTCGCTGCGTGGGTAACGAGCGCGGCCACCCGTATTGAGGCTAGAACTCGCCTGAACGGACGCCGTCGAGGAACGCGGTCCACTCGGCGCCGGGAACCGTAAGAGTCGCCTGAGTGCGGTGCTGGGAGTCGCGAATGGCGAAGCGGGTCGGGTTATCCCTGTATGGGCCGGCCTCAACACACTGTCCGCTGCCATTGGCGCTGTGGTTGCTCACGTGCCAGGCGACGCTGGGGGGGGGCGAAGCCGCCTTTTGCTCGCTCATTGCTCTTCCTCGTCCAGTTCCGAGAGAGAGGAGGGAACCATCGATGACCGACGTCCACTCACCCCCGCGCAGATTGTCCCGCACCAGTGGGACGGAGTCGACACCTCGATCGACGCTGAGCCTCCCGAACTACTCTCGCCCGAGCAGCTCGACCGGTACGTCGACACCGTCACCGAGCTGCTCACCGCCGCCGGGCTGGAGGTCCGTACGCCCGACGAACGCGACCCCACCCACCTGGAGGTGAACGCCCCCACCGGAAGGTTCACCGTCGAGCTGGATATCCGTGACGACCGCACCGCCGAATGGAGCCTCAGCGGCGGTGACGAGGTCCCCGAGAACACCACCGCCCTCGATCTCGCCTCCGTTGTAGTAGCGCTTCTCAGGTGAGTGACGCCCCTGCGAGTCCGCACGCGCCCGCCGGGTGCGGCGCGTGCGGACTCCCGCTCGGTGCGCCCATTCGACTCGCAGGTGAGTGGGGACATGTGCGGCGCTTCTTGGCGCGTTTCACTGCCCTGCAAACGGAGGCGATGCCCCCGCGCGCTACGGTCGACCTGATCGAGAAAGTGCGAGGAGAACTCGATGAGTAGCACGCCGACGTGGCACACGAGCAGCTACAGCAACGACTCGGGAGGCCACTGCGTCGAGGTCGCCGAGGGGTCGACCACGCTGGTGCGGGACACCGGGAATCGCGAGTGTGGTCATCTCGCGGTGGAGGCGGGCGCCTGGGCCGCGTTCCTGCGCGCGGTAAAGGCGGGAGAACTCGATGGCTAGCGCAGGCAACTGCGGCGCGACCAGGTTCGGGACAGGCTTGCTGCTCTAGCACTACACGCGACACAGCCGGTTTCCCGCCACCGGGCCGATTTCACTTCCGGGTGTCCGGCTGCGTCGCTTGGCGACTGAGGGTGCACCCCGAGACCACATGCTACGAATAGTCCGCCCCTCTGCCAGCGGACCACCAGGTGCGGGCGACGTGCGCCGCGATTGCCAGAAAGCCGACGGTGCCCCAGGCCAGGTTCTCCGGGCTGCTCTCCGCGGCCGCTGCCGTCGCGATGACGATGAGCGCCGCCGTTAACGCTGCCGTGGTGGTTCGCTGCACCCGATCGCGCCGGCTCGCGCGTTCCGGCTCTCGCGCGGCGGCTGACTTTTCCGGGGAGGCGGTGATGCGCTCGGCGACCGCGCGTGCGAGTTCCTCGTCGTAGGCGGGGCCGAGGTCGCGCGCGGTGCTCAGCGCAGTGCGGAGTTCCCGGTACACGTCGGTCTGCTCTCGTGGAGCGACGGTGGAGCTGTCCGTCGTGTCGTCCATCGATGCCAGGGGCTCCTAACTGGGAAAAGAGGTGGTGGATCAGTTCGCGGACGGCTCGTTTGCGGGCCCGTTCGGGTCGACGACCATGTCCAGCAGGCGGCGCGCATCTTCGACGGGCAGGCTCCTGCGCGAGGGGAACCCGTCCGCGCCGGTTGTCACGCGCACCGCGTCCCGCCAGTACACCGCGTGTGGGCCCGAAGGAGTGTCCTTGGCCTCGGAGGTGGCGACGAAGTCCTCCAAGACC
Organism: Lipingzhangella halophila; assembly: GCF_014203805.1. Taxonomy (GTDB): domain Bacteria; phylum Actinomycetota; class Actinomycetes; order Streptosporangiales; family Streptosporangiaceae; genus Lipingzhangella; species Lipingzhangella halophila. The sequence goes on from NZ_JACHJT010000001.1 coordinate 1,695,195, forward strand.
GCCTGCCATTCGGCGGGTTCCCGTGCCAGCAGGCCACGGGCCGCCTGATCGAGGCGGGCGCAGGAAGCGTCGACGGTGTCGGTGTCGACCCCCCAGGTGCCGGCGTGCCGGAGGGCGTCCGCCAACTCGTCGTTGTCGGGGGCCAGGCCGGGGTCGCGATGCAAGATGGCCGCGTAGACCAGCGCCAGGAAGCCGGTGACGCGCCGGCGGCGGCGCGCGGACAGGTCGGGGTCGCGGTTCACGAGGTTCCACGCGCGCCCCTCGGGGAAGCGAGCGGCCTGCCGTGGGCGGTGCCCGCTGCGGTCGGCCGTGACGTCGAGGGCCGCGGAGACCCGGCGCTCGTGCGGGATTCGAGGGTCGTCAGGGGGATCGTTGACGCGTTCGGTCCAGGCATCGAGGCCGGCGGCGCGCGTACCCGGGTGGATACAGGAAGTCCCGACATTGTCGCGGCGCCATTCGGCCTCGAGCTCGCCCCAGCGGGTGTGCGCGCTCTGGCGCGTCATACCGAGCTGTTCGCCAATGTCCTCCCAGGAGGCACCACGCACCCGCGCCGTCACCACAGCGTAATCGAGCGCTTTGGTGGCGAGCTTGCCGAGTGGCACAGCGTCGGCGGCCAGGGCGGCGGGGAACCTGTCGCCATCGTCCCAGGTCTCGGCGAGGCGGATGGCTTGCTCGGCCAGGGCGCCAGCGACCGAGGACAGGAAGAGGCGGGCCCGGTCGGATTCGGTGTAGTCAGCGGGGTCGATCTCGCGCAGCTCGCGGCGCCAGGCGACGTCGAGGGAGGAAGCACGGACAGGGAAGCCCCATTTGGGGGCGGCATCGGATTCACTCACAGTGTCATACTAACTTTGACGGAAAGTTTTGTCACCCTAAACCTGACACTCTTTGGTCGGGGTTGCCTCGGACGGTCCTATGAAGCCACGTCCCCGCCTGGTGCCGGCCATCCAGACCAACAGTGACCCCGCCACGGGCCGACGCATCCGAAGTAGTACAGCCCCCCAAAGAAGCGCGTCAGTACAGTTGCAAGCCAGACCCACGCCGGAGCCACGTCCCATCTTCACTGTTTGGTTGACGTCGGGGAAGCTGGGATTAATGCGGCCCTGCCTTCGTGAGTGCGCCCCAGAGGTTCGCGACGATGGCATATGGCCGGGCGTGACGCTCGTCGGTGCTGTGGATGCGTGGTGAGGCATCCATCAGGAGGCGGCGACGGCCCCGAATGGTTCGGGTGGTGCCCATCGCTGCGGTGGGCCCGTGGTGGCTCGCCCAGCGAGGGCGGTGCGTGGCCTGGGCGGGTGGTGATAGTTCCTGGTGCCCGTGGGGTGTTCTCGGCGGTGCTTATCGCCGACGCTTCTTGAGGATTCCGTTCCTTTCAAGCGCGGTGAAGGAATGGAATCCTCAAGATCGGCGCCCAGGCCGCTCACAATCCAGACATAGCGGACGCGCGAGGGCTCACGCCGCACCGAAACCGACCGTGCGGACAGATTCGGCGCCGAGAACGTCCCCACAGACACTCTCGGCGCGCCCCAGCACCGAAAACGACACCACAGACACCCCCACTGGACCCCACCGGCCTTCGCTGCCCCCGTCGGGCGCGTCACCACCGGGCACCCGCACCGATCACCCGCGGGCTGGCCCATCCGGCGCCTTCGCTGCCCTCGTCGCGTGCGTACCCACCGTCACCGCACCGAGCACCACCAACCCCAACCATCCGGCTCCTCGTCGCCGTTGTCGGGCCTCGCGCATGCGGTTGGCAAACCCACGAAACTCCACTCGCGTTTGTAGGAACGCTTTTCTCAAGAAGCGTCAGCGTCGCTCAGACCTGCTCCAGGTGGGAGCCGGCGGCGGTTTTGCGGACCGTGAGGCGGGTCGTGATGCGCGAGCGGAGGTCGGCGACGTGGCTGACCACTCCGACCGCCCGGCCGCCGTCGCGCAGCTTGTCCAGGACGTCCAGGACCTCTTCCAGGGTGTCCTCGTCCAGGCTCCCGAACCCCTCGTCGACGAAGAGGGTGTTCATGTCCGCGCCGCCCGCCTCGGCGCCGGCGACATCGCCCAGGCCGAGGGCGAGGGCCAGGGAGCCGATGAAGGTCTCGCCGCCCGAGAGGGTGGCGGGGTCGCGCTCCTGGCCGGTCCAGGCGTCCAGCACGCGCAGGCCCAGCCCGCCGCCGGAGCGGGAGCGGTCGCCGGCCGCCTTGTCGACGGTGTGCCGCAGCTCGTAGCGGCCCCCCGACATCGTCGCGAGCCGGTCATTGGCCGCCGCCACCACCTGTTCCAGCTTGGCGGCGAGCACGTAGGCCGACAGCCGCACGTTCTGCCGGTTGTCCGCTGAGGTGCCGGCGGCGAGCCGGGCCAGGCCCTCGGCCACGGCGTGCCGTTCGCGCGCGGGCCGGGAGTCCGCGAGTGCCGTGCCGAGCTCGGAGCGCAGGCCGGCCAGCCGGGACGCCCGTTGGGCGAGGCGGTCGTGCCAGCTCACAGCGTGCTCAGCGGCCTGCTCGGCCGCGTCGAACGCGTCAGCCAGCCCGCCGAGGTCCGGCGCGGGCCGCTCCGCGGCGGCCGTGAGGTCCGGGTCGGTGAGGGTGGCGCGCACCGCCGCCATCTCGTCGTCGTGGGCCCGCGCCCGCTCGTGGATGGCGGCGCGCTGCTCGTCGTCGCGGTCGGCGGCCCACACGGCCGCGGCGTCGGCGAACCCGCCCTCCGACTCGGCCTGGCGGGCCTGCCGCTCCGCGTCGCGCGCCTCCTCGGCGGCGATGCCGCGCTGCTCCACCGCCTCTGCCGCCGCGCCCAGCAGCTCGGCCTCCCCGCCGAGCCGGGTGATCCGCGCGGCGAGGTCGGGGTCGGTCCCGCGGGCGGTGTCGAGCGTCTCGGTGAGGCGCGCCACCTCGCGCTCGCTGGCGGCCCGCCGCTCGGCCACCTCGGCCAGCTCCCGGGACAGCTCGCCGTCGCGGGAGCGGGCCACCTCCAGCTCGGCGTCCACTTCGGCGAGCCGCTCCGAGAGCCCGGACACCTCCGCGGTCGCGGCGTCCACCCGGTCCAGCGCGTCCTGCCGCTCCGCGACCAGTTCGCGCGCCTCTTCCCCGGTCATTTCACCAGCCGTGGCCTTCGCCGCGGCGCAGCGTTCCGTCAGCGACGTGACCAGGTTCTCCGCCTCGGCGCGCCGGTCGCGGGCGGCATCCGCGGCGACCCGGGCCTGCTCCTCGTCCTCATGGGAGGGACGCTCGCCCTCGCCCGCGGCGGGGTCCGGGTGCTCCGCCGATCCGCACACCGGGCAGGGGCTGCCCTCGGCCAGGTCGGCGGCGAGCTCCGCGGCCATGCCGTCGATGCGGCGTTTGCGGGTGTCGAGCAGCGTATCCATGGCGGTCTGCGCGGCGTCGACCGCCTCGACGCGGCGCTGCTCGGCCTGGGACAGCTCGACGCGCAGCTGCGCGTGCGTGGCCGCGGCCTCGGCGCGCTGCCGGGCGGTCTCCAACGCCTCGGCGACAGCCTCGCGCGAGCCGGTTCGGGCCTGGGCCTCCTCCAACTCGGTGGCGAGCGCGGCACGCTGTTCGGGCAGCTCGGTGGTGCGCAGCCGTACCCGCTCGCGCTCCGCGCTGGCGGCCTGTGCGCTGGTGTCAAGCTCGGCGATGCCCTTGGTCAGCTCGGCGAGCCGGTCGGCGTCGCCGCGCAGGTGCTCCAACCGCGCGATCTCGTCGCGGCGCTCGCGTTCGGCCGCGCGCAGGCGTCCCGCTGCGGCCTCCGCGCCGTCCGGGAGGAGCCCTTCGACCAGGCTGAGGCGTTCGGCCGCGTCCTGGTCGGCCTTGTCGAGCCGGGTGCGCCGGTACTCCTCGGTGCGCAGCAGCGGGACGACGCGGGCGGCCCGGTCGGCGTCGGCCAGCTCGGTGTCGAGCGCGCGGCGCTCGGCGGCGGCCCCGGTCAGCTCGGTGTGCCGCCGGGAGGCGTCGGCGTGCCGCTGCTGGCGCTCGGCCAGGGCGCGGGCGTCCTCAAGGGCGGAACGGGCGCGGTCGCGTTCCGCGGCCAGTGCGGCGCTCACCTGCGCGGCGTCGTGCGCGGTGGCGGAGGTGACCGAGGCCGCCTCGGCCGCCCAGGGCAGCAGCGCGTCGAGGCCGCCGGGCCCGTCGTGTGCCGGGAGTGGCGAGCTCCCCACCTCGGCGATCAGGTCGGCCACCCGGATGGCGGCGTTCTCGGCCTCGCTGGCGGCCCGCCCGAGCGCTCGGGCGTGCTCGGCGAGCCATTCCTCGACCTGAGTGAAGACGCCCGTGTTGAAGATGCGCTCCAGCGACTCGCGCCGTTCCTGGGCCCCGGCACGCAAGAAGCGCGCGAACTCGCCCTGGGGGAGCAGCACGATCTGGCAGAACTGCGGGAGCGAGAGCCCGAGGATGTCCGCCACGAGCTGGCCGGCCTCGTCGGGCCGGCTGGTCAGGCCGCGCCACTCGCCCTCGACCAGCTCGGTCACGGCCACCTTGGCCTTCTCTTCGGTGTGGCCCGAGCCTCGCTTCTTGGGGCGATCCCATGCGGGGGAGCGGGTGATGTGCAGCCGGCGCCCCCCGATGGTGACCTCCAGGCCGACCTCGGGGCGGCGGCCGGGCGGCGCGTGGTTGCTGCGCGGTGACCTGGCCGCCTCGCGCACACCGGGCACCCGGCCGTAGAGCGCGAAGCACACGGCGTCCAGGATCGAGGTCTTCCCGGCGCCGGTCGGGCCGTGGATGAGGAACAGCCCGCCGTCGCCGAGGCGGTCGAAGTCGACGGTCTCGGTGCCGGCGAACGGCCCGAACGCCTGGATGGTGAGGGTGTGCAGCCGCATCAGCGCGCGGCCTCGCGCGTCCGGAGGTCCTCGAAGGCGCTGCGGACGAGGTCCTGCTCCGCGTCCGTGGTGGGTGCGCCGCGCGCCCAGTCGACGAAGTCGAGCACGAGGTCGGGATCGTCCCGGCCGGCGACCCGCCGCATCCAGTCCCCGTCGTCGTCTTCCCGGCCGCCCTCGGGGGCGAAGTCGAGGTGCAGCGTGTGCGGGAACCGCTCGCGCAGCCGGTCCATGGGGAACGCGGGACGCCGCGGGTCGGTCAGTGTGACCTGCAGCCAGTGCCCGGTGTAGCGCTCCCATTCCGGCGCGCTGAGCAGGTCGTCGATGCGGCCGCTGATACGCGCGATCGACCGCGGCACCGGGGCTTCGGCGAACTCGGCGGTCACGCCGCCGGAGGCGTCAAGGTCGACGATCCAGTAGCCCTTGACCTGGTGCTCCTCGGAGAACGAGTAGGCGAGTGGGGAGCCGGAGTAGCGTGCGGTCGTGCCCATGCGCTGCTGGCCGTGCAGGTGCCCGAGGGCGGCGTAGTCGACCCCGTCGAAGGTGGCGGCGGGCACGTGCGCGGCGCCACCGACCGAGATGTCGCGTTCGCTGTCGGAGGCCTCGCCGCCGCTGACGAACGCGTGGGACAGCACAACCGAGCGCGTGCCGGCCGGGCGCTCGGCGAGGTCGGCGCGGACCAGCCCCATGGCGTGGTCGAGGGCGGCGCGGTGGCTGCGCTCGGTGAGCTTCCACGGGTGCCGCACGATCTCGGGCTCCAGGTAGGGGATGCCGTAGAACGCGACCGGACCGTGGTCGTCCTCGATCAGTACCGGATCACCGACCTCGGAGAGCGAGCTGCGCAGGTGCACCCCGGAGGCGTCGATGAGCTCGGTCGCGTAGCCGAGCCGCGCCATGGAGTCGTGGTTGCCGCTGATGAGGACGGCGCGCGCCCCGGTGTCGCGGATGCGGCGCAGCGCCTCGCCGAACAGACGCACGGCGTCGGACGGCGGCAGGGCGCGGTCGTAGAGGTCGCCCGCCACCAGCACGACGTCGACCCGCTCGGAGCGGATCGTCTCGATGAGGTGGTCCACGAACGCCGCTTGGGCACCGAGCAGGTTCTCGCGATGGAAGGACCGGCCCAGATGCCAGTCGGAGGTGTGCAAGAGGCGCATGAGTGGCGAGGGTACTCCAGAAGCCCTGCTGCCGCAGGAAAACCGGCGAACCGTGTCCGACCCGGAAGGCGCGGCGGCCGGGAGAGGGACCCGCCGGCATCACGTTGCCGCGCCTGTGCAGCGGCGCGGCCGGAACGGGCCGGCGCCAGCATACGGCGGTGATCTGCGATGGCGTGGGTGGCGGAGCGCTTTCCGGCTCCCGCGCCCGCGTGCCGGTGGCTGGCCGCGGGCGGCCCCGCCCGGCTTCATATGCCAGTTCCACGCACGGCTGGACAGCTCGGCACGGCGGCAGCCAGCCGATGCCGGGATTCCGCGCCGCGGAACCGGCGCGGACGCCCCGTCCTCACTGCGCCTCCCGCAGCCGGAGCGCGGTCCGGCGCGCCAGTAGTGCTGTAACCGCCGCACTGACCAGCAGCCCGAGGGCCGTTGCGGCGGGCAGCGGGATTCCCGCCGGAGCACCCCACAGCGCCTGGACGGGCCAGAACGGTGGCAGCCAGGCAAGCGTCCAGCCCGCCGGGTCCGGCAGGAACCACATGGCCACGGGCACGAGCATGACGGGACCGAGCCCCTTCACCGCGGCCAGCGCCCCCACCTTGTTGCCGGCCACAGCCGTGACAGCGAGCATCAGCAACGGCGCCTGCAGCCCGGCGAGCAGCACCGCGACGGCCAGACCCGGCCCCCAGCCCTGAGGAGCCAGGCCGGACAGCGGAACCGCCACGGCCAGCCCCGCGACGGCCGCGACGCCGGTCAGCAGCACGCGGTAGGTCAGGTACCACCCCAGGGACGCCGGCGAGACCCGCAGCACCGCCAGGGTGCGGTCGTCGGCGTCCTCGACCAGGCGCAGAGCCCCCGCCGAGCCCGCCATCATCGGCACGTGCAGCAGGACGAACACAGCGAGGGCCAGCGGCAGGTACGGCCCCAGGTCGAGCCCGTGCTCCCGCCACACGTAGCCGGTCACCGGCGGATAGCCGAAGCGCAGGGCCAGCGCGAGCAGCAACGGCGCCGCCACGATCACCACGAGGACCAGCTCGCGCCCGACTCCCCGCAGGTCGATCAGGAACAGCGCCACCAGGACACCGCCGGGGAGGCGGCGGTGCCGCGGCGCGGGCGGTGCCCCGTGCGCGGCACCCGCTGTCGGGGAGGCGTCGGGCACCGGTGCCGCCACGCGCGTCGGGTGCGCCGCGCGCGTCGGGTGCGTGAGCTCCGCGCGCAGGTGCCGCACGGCCACCACGACCAGTCCGGCACACCACAGGACGAGGTATCCGACCGCCCACGCGAGGCCGGTGCCGGAGAGCCGTGCCGCATCGGGAGTGACACCGAGGCGCACCAGCTCCGCCGCGGCGGTGGTCGGCACGGCGAAGGCCGCGGGGTGCTCCAGCACCCCGGCCAGGTACCCGAGCGGGACCGCGATGAGCGGAGCCAGCGGTAGCGGCGCGACGACCAGGAACCGCGTCAGCTCCGGCGCGCGCCCCGCCATGGTGCCGGCCAGCGACAGGAGCAGCACTGTCGCGAGGCCGACCCCGCACAGCACCGGGAACAGCGCCGCGACCGCCTCGGCCGCGGTGCCGATCCGGTCCCGCGCAGCCACCAGCGCGATGGGCGCGGCGGACAGCACCGAGATACCGGTCAGCGTCACCAGCCGCGCGGCCAGGTACTCCGTGGTGCGCAGCGGCGTCATCGCGAGGGTGGCACGCGCCCCCTCGGCCCGCTCGAACATCAGCAACCCCGCGACCAGCAGCGCGCCGAACGTCGCGGTGTCCACGAGCAGCAGGAACGGGGCGGCAGTGGCGGCCACCCGCTCCGGTAGGACCGCGAGTACCGCCGTCCAGGCGGCGGTGAGCCCGGCCGCGACCGCGATGACCCCGTAGCGCAACTGGACACGCAGCTCCAGGGCGATAGCCGCTGCCAGGCGGCTCACAGCGTCTCCGCGGTGACGGCGGCGAACACCTGGTCCAACGAGGCCTCGCGGGTGTGGATGGTCTCGATGACTCCGTCGTTCGCCAACCTGGCGAACGACGGGTCGGTGGCGATGCTGTCGACGCCGAACTCCCGGCGCCCGAGTTGGCCGTCCGCGCGGTACTCGACCACCACGCCGGGGCGGCCGTGGACGCGTTTGAGCTCGCGAGGGGCGTCCACTGCGGCGAGCCTGCCCCGGGAGACGAAGGCCACCCGGTCGCACAACTGGTCGGCGGTCGCCATGTCGTGTGTGGTCAGCACGACGGTGCGGCCGGCCGCGGCCTGGGCCCGGATGATGGCGCGGACGCTTTCGGCGTGCACCGGGTCCTGGCCGGAGGTGGGCTCGTCCAGGAACAGCAGCTCCGGACGGTTGATCAGGGCGCGGGCCAGGTTCAGCCGGAGCCGCATGCCCTTGGAGTAGGTTCCGGCTCGCTGGTCGGCGGCGTCGCCCAGGCCCACCAGGTCGAGGAGGTAGCCGGGCGACTCGGTGGCTCCCGAGTAGAGCCGGGCGAACGCGGTGAGGTTCTCACGTCCGGTGAGCTTGCTGAACTGGGCGGGGAGCTCGAAACCGACCCCGATGCGCTCGTAGTAGTCCGAGTGCCAGCCGGTGAGTGGGCGCCCGAGGACCTCGACCCGCCCCTCGTAGCGGCGCAGCAGGCGGGTGAGCACCTTCTGCACGGTGCTCTTGCCCGCCCCGGACGGGCCGAGGAAACCGAAGATCTCCCCGGTCCGGACGCCGAAGGTCATGCCGTCGACCGCGGGCGCGGCGCTGCCCCGGTAGCGGACCCGCAGCCCGTGGACGTCGATGACGGGACCGGACATGGCCAGGACCCCTTTCGGTGCGATGGGCCCCGAACACCCCTGGCGGTGCCGAATCCCACCGGGTCCGCACCACCAGAGGGCCAGTATGTCCGGCCGTCCCGAGCGTGGGCTACCCGCGCGCCGCTGTCGCGCTCCGGCCCGGGGCGGCCGTCAGGACAGCTTGCGTGCGAGGGTGAGGCCGTCGCCGATGGGGAGCATGACCAGCTCCACCCGGTCGTCGGCGAGAGCGTGGTCGTTGAAGTCGCGGATGCCTTGTACCGCCGGGGAGGTGTCGGAATCGTCGATGACCCGCCCGTGCGAAAAGGTGTTGTCGGCCAGCAGTACCCCGCCGGGGGCCATACGCGGGACCAGCTCGTCCCAGTAGGCGACGTAGCCCTCCTTGTCGGCGTCGATGAACGCCAGGTCGAACCGCTGGTCGGCGGGGAGCGACCGCAGCGTCTGCAACGCGGGGCCCAGTGAGAGCGTGACCCGGTCGGCCACCCCGGCGTGCTTCCAGTAGCGTCGCGCGACCGAGGTCCACTCCTCGCTGACGTCGCAGGTCAGCAGGGTGCCGTCGGGTGCCATGCCGCGGGCGAGGCAGATCGAGGAGTATCCGGTGAACGTGCCGATCTCCACGATGCTGCGTGCGCCGCTCATCCGCGCCAGCAGCGTCATGAACGTCCCCTGTTCGGGGCCGATCTGCAGGCGGGTGTACTCGGGGTAGAGCCGCGCGGTCTCGGCGGCGAGGTCGGCCAGGACGCTGTCGACCGGGGCGCTGTGCGCCACCAGGTACTCGTGCAGTTCTGGTGTCAGGGTCTCCGTGCTACGTGTCACACTGGCCAGCCTAGCCGCCGGGCGCCGAGTGATCACGCAGCGGGCAGCAGCTCCGGCCAGGGGAACCGGAACGTCGAGTACAGCACCACGCCGATCGTGAGCAGCGGTGTGACCAGGTGCCGCTCCACCGCGCCGTCGGTGTCGAAGCCCACGTTCTGCCCGAAGCGGTAGCCCCAGACGGGCCACAGCAGCGGCACACCCATTCGGGTGGCGATGTCCCCGAGGAAGTGCAGCAGGCAGCCGAACGCGACGGCCAGGCCGATCCACGAGTAGTCCACCCCGTTGATGAACAGCGCGAGCGTGAGGCCCGCGGTGACCAGCGCGTTGATGATGCCCGAGGCCGCCCGGTTCTTCTCCATCCCGAACCCGAGGCCGTTGAACGCGATACCGATCAGCAGGAACACGAACACCTGCACGGCGAGGTCCGACCACAGGACGAGGCCGTGCACGAGGATGCCCATCAGCGCCGCGAACAACAGGGAGTGGGTGCCGTTGCGGTGCCCGCCGAACAGCCAGTTGAAGATGGCGCTGAGGGCCTTGGTGACCACCCCGTACGTCTGGGTGATGGTGGCGCTCTTGTGGTCGAGGTCGGGGACGAGCGCGGCGCCCGCGCAGACGAGCGCGCCCGCGACGATCTCTCCCGGGCCCAGGTCGAAGCGGACTCCCAGGAACTGTTCGCCATCGACCAGGGGAACGATCGCCATCCAGCCGACCACGCCGCTCAGCGCGTGAGAGTGCCCCATCATGAGCGGAACCGTAGCGGCTCGCGGCATTGCTGGCGAATCGGCCGCCCTGCGGAGGTGGCGCGCGCGGACGCGGTTGCCGCCCGTGCGCGGTTCCGGTCCGTTACACCATGCCACCCCGCAGCGCAGGTGCGCACGCCGTGCGGCATTTTCCCAGGGACACGCCGGAAAAGGGGGAGTTCGTCCGAGAACGCGATCGCCCGATCCCCGCTGTGCGGCACGAGTCGCACACGACCTGTGACACGGATGATGTCGATCGTTGACCCCTTTCCGGGCACGCTGGTAAATAACCTTCAACGGCGGTGACGCTACCGTCCCCTTCGATGCACAGGGCTGCACACCATGGTCACTAAGCACGCGCCTTCTGGTTCCCGTCGCCGACCAACACGCACCCCGGGGCGGCGCCTCGGCCGCCATCTCCGCGGACTGGCCGCCACAGGCGCCGCGACCGTGCTCGTGCTGGCGGCCATGCCGCCCGCCGCCGCGGACGGGTCATCCGAGGAGAACACGCTCACCATCGCGGTATCGCAGCAGGTCGACTCGTTCAGCCCGTTCCTCGCGCAACTGCTGCTCACCACCAGCATCCACCGGCTGACCTACGACTACCTCACCAACTACGACCCCGAGACCAACGAGCCCATCGAGGGGTTGGCGGAGTCCTGGGAGCCCTCCGACGACGGCCGCACCTGGACGTTCGACATCCGCGACGACGCGCAGTGGAGCGACGGCGAACCGGTCACGGCCGAGGACGTCGCCTGGACCTACACCACGATGATGGAGGACGACGCGGCGGCCACCGCCCAGGGCAATTTCGTGGAGAACTTCGAGGAGGTCACCGCGCCCGACGAGAACACGGTCGAGATCACCCTGGACGAGCCGCAGGCGACCATGCTCGCCCTGGACATCCCGATCGTTCCCAAGCACGTCTGGGAGAACGTCGACGACTTCGCGGAGTTCAACAACGACCAGTTCCCGATCGTGGGCAGCGGTCCGTTCGTCCTGACCGACCACAAGCCGAACCGCTCGATCACGTTGGAGGCCAACCCGGACTACTGGCGCGGGGCTCCCGGGTTCGACCGGATCGTCTTCCGCTACTACGACGACCAGGACGCCGCGGTCGAGGCGCTGCGCTCGGGCGAGGTCTCGTTCGTCGAGGGGCTCACGCCCACCCAGGCCGACGATCTCGACGGCGAGGAGAACGTCACCGTCAACAACGCCGACGGCAAGCGGTTCGAGGGGTTCACCATCAACCCCGGCGCCGAGACCCAGGACGGTGAGGAGTTCGGCGACGGGCACCCGGCACTGGAGGACAAGACGCTGCGCCAGGCCATCATGGCCGCCATCGACAAGGACGAGATCGTCAACAAGGTCTACGGCGGCTACGCCGAAGCCGCCGAGGGCTACATCCCGTCGCGCTACGACGACTACACCTGGGCTCCCGAGGGCGACGACCGGATCGACTTCGACCCGGACGACGCCAACGACATGCTCGACAAGGCCGGCTACGAGATTGGCGACGACGGCGTGCGCGAGTCCCCCGACGGCGACCGGCTCGAACTGCGCATGCACGTACACAACGACGACCCGGCCCGGGTGGACATCGGACGGCTGCTGGAGGAGCGGCTGGCCGAGATCGGGATCGAGATCGACAACCAGACCGTGGACCCCGGGGTGCTCAGCGACGCGCTGTACGCCGGCGAGTACGACCTGATCTTCACCGGCTGGACCGTCAACCCCGACCCGGACGCCGTACTCGGCATCCACACGTGCGACGCGCTGCCCACCGAACCCGGCACCATGCGGGGCGACGCCTACTTCTGCAACGAGGAGTACGACAAGCTCTACGAGCAGCAGCTCGCCGAGTTCGACGACCCCGAGCAGCGCGCCGAGTACGTCAAGGAGATGCAGGCCATCCTGTACGACGAGGCCGTGGTCAACGTGCTCACCTACCCGAACGCGATCGAGGCGTACCGCTCCGACCAGATCGCCGACATCCAGGTGCAGCCCGACCCCGGGGGCAACATCTTCGGCCAGGACGGCTACTGGAGCTGGTGGTCGGCGGAGCCGGCCGCGGCGGACGACACCGGCCCGGTGACCAGCCTGCCCGCGTGGGCGATCGCCGCGGTTGCGGGCGCCGCCGTGCTGGTGCTCGCCGGGGCCGGTGTCCTGGTCGCCGTCCTCGTGCGCAGGCGGGCGGCGACGGTCGGGGATCGAGAGTGAGTACGTGACGCAGACCGCCACCGCCGCTGGGCGAACCGATCCCGGCCGAGCCCGCAGGATCCGGATACTCCGTTACGTGGGTGGACGACTGCTCACGGCGGTGGTGTCGCTGGTCGCCGTGCTGGTCACCAGCTTCTTCCTCTTCCGGATCCTGCCGGGCGACCCGGTGCGCGCGATGACCACCGGGCGCGAGGTCACCGTGGAGCAGAAGGCGGAGCTGCGCCGCCAGTTCGGTCTGGACCAGCCGCTGTGGCAGCAGTTCCTCGACTACTGCGCCGGGCTTCTCCGGTTCGACTTCGGAGTCTCCTACCAGTTCCGGGTCCCGGTCTCCGAGCTCATCGCCGGCGCGATCGGCCCCACCGTGCTGCTCGCGGGCACCGGGACGTTGATCGCCGCGTTGCTCGGGGTGACCCTGGGCATCCGCTCGGGATGGCGCCCGGGGTCGGTGGGCGACCGCGCCAACACCGCCGTGGCACTGTTCCTGTTCTCGGTGCCGTCGTTCTGGCTGGGCCTGCTGCTCATCGTCGTGCTGGCCTCCGGTGTGGGCTGGCTGCCCGGGCTGTTCCCGACGGGCGGCATGGTGACCCCCGGTGTCGACGGCGCTTTCGCCGTCACCCTGGACGTCGTGCACCACCTGGTGCTGCCCGTGGCCACGATGGTCGCCGTGGTCTACGCGCAGTACCTGATGATCATGCGTTCCTCCATGCTCGACGAGGCCGGTTCCGACTACCTCACCACGGCCCGCGCCAAGGGGTTGCGCGACGCCCTCGTACTGCGCCGCCACGCGGCCCCCAACGCCCTGTTGCCCACGGTGACCCTGATCTTCCTCAACCTGGGCCGGGTGGTCAGCGGTGTCATCCTGATCGAGACCGTGTTCTCCTGGCCCGGGCTCGGCTCGCTGTTCTATGAAGGACTGCGGGTGCCCGACCTCCCACTCGTCCAGGCCCTGTTCGTCTTCTTCGCGAGCGCGGTGATCATCATGAACCTCCTCGCTGACCTGGTGTACCCCCTGCTGGACCCGCGGGTGCGGACATGAGCGGGCAGCGGCCGGTCCCCGAAGGCGTCCCCGCCTCCGCCCGCGCGCTGGCCTGGGAGCGCCGCCGCCGCGCCTTCGCCGGGTTCTGCCGGCAGTACGCCCGCAACCGGGCCGGGCTGTGGGGCCTGGGCGGGCTACTGCTGATCGGGGCGATCGCCCTGAGCGCTCCGCTGTTCATAGACCAGGCCGGGCTCAGCCTCACCGACGCCCCCGGCGGGCGCTTCCAACCGCCCAGCGCCGAGTACCCGCTCGGCACCGACGCCTTCGGGCGTTCCGTGCTCGAACTGGTGGTGTGGGGCGCGCGGATCTCGCTCGCGGTCGGGTTCCTGGCCACGTTCGTGTCGGTCGCCCTGGGCACCCTGATCGGCATCGTCGCCGGACACTTCGGCGGAGTGGGCGCGAACATCCTCATGCGCGTCACCGACTGGTTCATGGTGCTCCCGGCGCTCGTGATGGCCATCGCGCTCGCCGCGGTGCTGAGCCGAAGCACGCTGACCATCATCATCGCGATCGGCGTCACCGCCTGGCCCGTTACCGCCCGGTTGGTCCGGGCGCAGACGCTCGCGGTCGAGGCGCGCCCGTTCATCGAGCGGGCGCGGGCGCTCGGCGGCGGCCACGGGCACGTCATGACGCGGCACGTGCTGCCGAACGTGATGCCGGTCGTGCTGGCGCAGACCACGCTGCTGGTCGCGGAGGCCATCATCATGGAGTCGACACTGGCCTTCCTCGGGCTCGGCGACCCCGGCACGATCTCGTGGGGCGGGATCCTGCAGGACGCCCGCAACGCCGGCGCGGTCAGCTCCGGGATCTGGTGGTACATGATTCCGCCGGGCCTGGCCATCGCGCTGGTCGCGCTGTCCTTCACGTTGTGCGGGCGCGCGCTCGAAGGTGTGCTCAACCCGAGGCTGCGGGAGCGGCGGTGAACTACCTGGAAGTCGACGACCTGCATGTCAGTTACCGCACGGGCAAGGGCGAGGTCCCGGCAGTACGCGGGGTGGCCTTCGGCCTGGCTCCGGGGCGCAAGCTCGGGGTGGCCGGCGAGTCCGGGTGCGGCAAGTCCACGGTGGCGCTCGCGCTACTGCGGCTGCTGCCGAAATCGGCCAGGATCCAGGGGCGGGTCCTGCTCGACGGCGAGGACGTGCTCACCATGCGGTGGGGCCGGCTGCGCGCGGTGCGCTGGGCGGGTGCGTCGATCGTCTTCCAGGGGGCGATGCACTCGCTGAACGCCGTCCGCCGCGTCGGCGACCAGATCGCCGAGCCCATCCGGCTGCACGGGAGTGCCCCGCCGGACCGGGTCTCCCAGCGGGTTGGCGAGCTGCTGGACCAGGTCGGCCTGCCACCGTGGCGCGCGCGGGCCTACCCGCACGAGCTGTCCGGCGGGCAGCGCCAGCGCGTGATGATCGCCATGGCACTGGCCTGCGAGCCGCGACTGGTGATCGCCGACGAACCGACGACCGCGCTCGACGTCATGATCCAGGCGCAGATCCTGCGGCTCATCGACCGGCTCGTGGCCGAGCACGGGATCAGCATGATGATGATCAGCCACGACCTGTCGGTGCTCGCCGAGACCTGCGACCGCCTCGCGGTGATGTACGCGGGACGGGTCGTCGAGGAGGGGCCCGCCAGCGCGGTCTACGACGACCCGCGCCACCCCTATGCCGCGGCCCTCAGCGCGGCCTTCCCGAGGATCGGCGACCCCGCGTCGCGCCGCGCCCCGCACGGCCTCGCGGGCGACCCGCCCGACCCGGCCGACCTGCCGGAGGGGTGCTCGTTCCGGCCGCGCTGCGCGGTCGCCGAGCACCGCTGCTCGGCGGTCGACCCCGTGCTGTGGCCGGTGGCCGGCGGCAACGAGGGCGGCGCCGGGAGGTCGGCGGCATGTGTGCGGGTCCTCGGCGACAACGCACCAGAGAACGCGGACACCGTAGGCGCCGAGGCGGAACCGCCGGGCTCCGACGATGTCCTCCCGACCCAGGAAAGCGGGGCGCAGCCATGACCGCGCACGCCGACCAGCCGCCGGCCGCGCGCCCGGCCGCGGGCACGCCGGTGCTCAGCGCACAGGGGCTGCACGTGGCGTTCACCGGACGCGGGACCCGGGCCTCGGCCCGCGCTGTCGACGGCGTCGATCTCGACGTGTACCCGGGGGAGATCGTCGCCCTGGTCGGTGAGTCCGGGTGCGGCAAGTCCACGCTCGCCCGCGCCCTCCTCGGCCTGGAGCGGCCGAGTGCGGGCCGGGTGGTGTTCGAGGGCGAGCCGCTGCGCTACGCGATGCGCGCGCTTCGCGCGTACCGGCGGCGGGTGCAACTGGTGCTGCAGGACCCCACCGGGGCGCTGAACCCCAAGCACACGGTCTACGACGCGGTGGCCGAGGGGATCCGGGTGCACGAGGGGCACACGCCCGACGAGCGCGACCGGGTGTCCCGGGCGCTGTCGCGCTGCGGGTTGCGCCCGCCCGAACGCTTCTTCCTGAGCTACCCGCACGAGCTGTCCGGCGGGCAGCGCCAGCGCGTCGTGATCGCGGGCGCGCTGGTGCTCGAACCCCAGGCCATCATCGCCGACGAGCCGGTGGCGTCGCTGGACGCCTCGGTCCGCGGGGAGATCCTGCGTCTGCTGCTCCAGCTCCGATCCGAGCTCGGGTTGTCCGCGCTGGTGGTGACGCACGACCTGGGCCTGGCGTGGAACATCGCCGACCGGGTGGCCGTGATGTACCTGGGGCGGGTCGTGGAGGCCGGCACCGTCGAGGACGTGCTCACCGCGCCGCGGCACCCCTACACGCAGGCGCTGCTGTCGGTGCTGCCCGAGAGCGGCGCGACCTCGCCGGTCGTCCTCGCTGGCGAGCCTCCGGACCCCACCCGCATCCCCGGCGGGTGCCGGTTCCACGCCCGGTGCCAGGTGCTGGCCTCGGGACAGGCGGACGGGGTGGCCGAGCGCTGCCGCGGCGAGGACCCCGGCGTCCTCGACGGCGGTACCGCGGCCCAGGTGGCCTGCCACTGGGCGAACGCCAGCACTCTGTAGCGCGGCCGCCCGCCGCGTTGGTCGTCGGGTGGACGGCCCGGCGCACCGCCGGGCCGTCCACCCGACGAGTGGGCTTGTGCCCGCACCGTCGTGTCCGGCCCGCCCCCTGCCGTCCGAGCGGCGAGCCAGTCGACACACATCAACATATCCTGATATTAATGTCCTCACTGGTCGTTGGAGCGAAGGGGAGCAGACGATGGACCCGAACCCAGCACTGCCCGGGCTGCTCTCCGACGACGCGGTCCTGGACCGGATCGCCCAGCGCACCGCCGCCCGGTTCACCGGGGTCTTCTCCGAGCAGACCGTCCACCGGCACGTGCGCGACGCCTATCGGGCCCTGACCCGGACCGCGCACGTCACGACGCACCTGGCGGTGGTCACCGAGCGGTTCGCCACCGAGCAGCTCACCGCGGTTGCCCAGGTCCAGGGCCGGCTGCCCAAGCCCCGCTACGAGGTGCTGTTCGTGTGCGACCACAACGCGGGGCGGTCCCAGATAGCGGCGGCCCTGCTCCGGCACCTGGCCGGCGAGCTGGTCAACGTCCGCTCCGCGGGGTCCGCCCCGGCCGGCGGGTTCGACCCGACCGTGGCCCGGGCCGTCCAGGAGCTCGGGGCGGACCTCGACGAGGACTACCCCAAGCCGCTCACCGACGCCGTTGTCCAGGCTGCGGACGTGGTCGTCACCATGGGCTGCGGGGACGCCTGCCCGGTCTACCCCGGCAAGCGCTACCTCGACTGGAACGTCTCGGACCCCCTCGGACGCTCACTGAACGAGGTCCGCGCCATCCGCAACGCCATCGACGTCCGGGTCCGCAAACTGGCCGCCGAGCTGCGCGCGGACTAGGCCGCGAGTCAGAAGGCCACGCCGCGCCACAGTGCCCGGACGCCGGTGCGGTCCTCCTCTTGGACGCTTTCGGGGGTGTCCCAGATCCGCACCGGTGTGGAGTCGGGTGTGACCGCGGTCCACCCCGGCTCGCCGGTGGCGGCGAAGTCCGCCCACGCGCGGACCATCCGGCGGGACAGTTCCCGCTGTTCCCCCGACGGGGACCCGTCCAGGAAGAGCTTCCCCGACGGGCTGTCGAAGGTGCCGAACACGAACGGCAGATCCAGCGCGTGGCAGGAGCGCAGGGTGCCCTCCATCGCCGGGCTCTCCCAGGCGAAACGCGACAGGTGCGCCCGGCCGCCCGCGCGGGCGTGCTCCTCGGCGATCCGCGTGGTGTACTCGGTGAACATGCCGTCACTGACGATCGCCTGGAAGAGGGCGGTTACGGGGGCGTCGGGGACCAGCTCGCGGTAGCCCTCGACGGAACCGGCCGGCAGGCCGAACGCCGCGGCGGCGTGCTCCAGCCCTTCCTCGTCGCTGACCACGGGAACGGTGCCGAGAGCGGTGAACAGCCGCCACTCGTGCATCGTGTGGCAGACCATCAGGTCGACGTCGCGGGTGGCGCCCGCGGCGATCGCGTGCAAAGGGGCGCCCGGCAGCACCTCGCCGTCGATAACCGGCACGTAGGGCATGGTGGCGTAGTGGCGGAAGCCGGCAGTGGGGTCCTGCCGGAACTGCGCGCCGAGTTTCACGGTCGCCTCGATGAGCACTTCGGGCGGGATCGCGGCGAGGGCCTCGCGGGTGAGCGGCACACCGGTCATCGCGCTGATCCGCTCCGAGACCTCACCGGCGGACTCCGGGGAGATGAAGTCGTGGGGCACGCTGTAGGCGATGGCGCGCCGGAACAGCCCGTGCGCGGCCGGCATGGTGAGTAGCGAGACCACCGAGCCCGCGCCCGCGGACTGCCCGGCGACGGTGACGTTCTCCGGGTCGCCGCCGAACGCCGCGATGTTCTCGCGCACCCATTCCAGGGCGGCGACCTGGTCGAGCAGCCCTCTGTTGTCGGGGCAGCCGGGGACATGGCCGAAGCCCTCGAACCCCACGCGGTAGTTCATGGAGACCACGACGAGACCCGCACGGGCGAGCTCGGTCGCCTCGTAGAGCGGGTCGGACGAGGCTCCGAACTGGTACGCCCCACCGTGGATCCACACCAGAACGGGGCGCGGTTCCGGGCGCCGCTTCGGCGCCCACACGTTCACGGTAAGGATGTCCGCGCCGTCCTGCGGCGACCAGGGCGGGGTGCCGGGCAGCGACGGTGCCTGCGGCGATATCGGGCCGAACCGGCTGGCGTCGCGCACGCCGTCCCAGGCCGCGGGAGCGGCCGGTGCCCGGAACCGGGCGTCCTCAATGGGCGGCGCAGCGTAGGGGATCCCCCGGTAGACCGTGACACCGCCATCGGCGGCAACGCCCCGAACAGCACCTCCACTGGTGCTTACTGTGCGGTCCATACGCAATCCACTCCCCGACATATCGCAGCCCCGGGCACGCCCGGGGCACTGTGGCAGCATATCCGGTCATACACCGAAAATGCCGCGCACCCGGCAGCGGCCCGGGAACGCGGAGAAGGGATCGTCGCGGAATCCGAGGGGGTGGGCGCGCTGACCAATCGGAGCGTCACGGGGTGATCGCGGACCGCCTCGCCGGGCCGGACCGCCCGGCGGCGGGTGCTCCGGTCCCTGGAAGGTCCCGCGCGGTCACCGGGCCGTATAGGGGCCCGTGGGGCGGTCGTGGTAGCCCTTGGCTCCGATCGTCCGGGCCAACGGGCTGCGCGGGTCCTCGCCGGCGTCGACCCGGTCCAGGATGTGCCGGAAGCCGTAGCGCGGGGTCCAGCCGAGATCGGCGCGGGCCCGGTCGTTGACGTAGACGCGGTCGAGGCTGGGGAACATCGACCATCCGGCGCGGGCGTAGATGTCCTTCTGGTCGGGGAACAGCCGGGCGAGCACCGATGGCGCGTCGTTCCGCAGTTCGGGGAGGTCCTCGCGGGTGAACGGGGTGGTCGCGCTGATGATGTACCGGCCGAAACCGAGCTCCGGAGCGCGGCGCAGCGCGGCGCGGTGGGCGTCGGCGGCGTCCTGGATGTCGACCCGGCGGTACAGGAACTCGTTGGCCTTGATATTGCCGTCGGCGTAGGTCGCGCGCACGTCGTCGCGGTCGTCGCCCTCAGGGAAGAAGCGCGAGACGCGCAGGACCACCACGGGTAGGCCGTGGTCGCGGTGGAGGAGTTCGCACAGGTCCTCCGCCGCGACCTTCGTGGCGCCGTAGACGTTGCGAGGGAGAGGGGCGACGTCCTCGGTCACCCACGCGGCCGGCTCGCCCGGGCCCGGCGTGAGGGCGCGCCCGAATGCGCTCGTGGTGCTGCTGAACACGAAGCTGGCCACGCCGGCCGCGGCGGCCTCCTCCAGCAGGGTCAGGGTGCCCGTGATGTTGGTGTCGACGAACGCCTGCCGGTCGTGCGTGCCGACGTGCGGCTTGTGCAGGGTGGCGGTGTGCAGCACACCGGTCACCCCGGCCAAGCAGCGGCGGACCAGAGCGCGGTCGGTCACCGAACCCGTGACCGTGGTGCAGGGAGAGTCGAGGATGTCGAGCCCCACGACGTCGTAGCCGTCGGCTCGAAGCTCGCGCACCAGAGCCTCTCCGAGATGCCCCGCGCTTCCGGTCACCAAGATGCGTTCGCCTGTCACAGCCACGCAATGTATGGCACGCGCGGAGCGCGCGGCAATTTCGCGGCCGTGGTCCGCCTCCGCTCAGCTGTGGCGAGTGCCACTCGTCCGGGGCGGCCAGCCGCGCTCCGTTGGGGCGGTGGCGGCGGACCGGATCCACGCCTGGGTGTCCCGCCCGTCCGGGTCGCCGCGCATGGCGGCGAGCCCGTGGTCGACCTCATCCAGCCACCTCGCCACCGCCGAGATTGTGCGCCGCATTATGTTCCGCATCGTGATCCCCCTGGACATTCGGTATCTATACCGGTTTGTTTACCTGGTGCCCAATGCTAGGTATACCGTTCGGTTTAGTCAAGGTGTGGCCGCAGCACGGTCCGGTCGGCTTCGGCGTGGCCACCTCCGGCCGCGCGCCGCAGGCCGGCCAGGGGGCACGTAACGCGCGGCTGCGTGCGATGACCAGCGACGCCGGCCCTTATGCCAGGCTAGGGGCCGTGCGCGCGTGCTGGTGGAGCCACCTGGCGGGCGGAGAGCGCCGGCGCGACACGACGAAGAGGTGTCCGGGATTCGGTGGAACCGCGCATTCGGCGGGCTTGGCGGCATACGATGTCCGCACCAGTCTTCCCCCAAGAACGTGAAGGGGTCTCCCGGATGAGCGCTACCGGCGACACTTCCCACTCCGGAAACCAGCCTGACGAGAACCCCACGCTGCCTCCCGAGATCGATCTCACGGTCCCGGCCACCGCCCGTGTCTACGACGCGCTTCTCGGTGGCAAGGACAACTTCCAGATCGACCGCGACGCGGCTGTCCTCTTCGCGGAGCAGATTCCCGAGGCGTACGAGGCCGGGTGGGACAACCGGAACGCCCTGATCCGCGGGGTGCAGTACATGGCCCGTGCGGCCGGGATCGACCAGTTCCTCGACGTCGGCAGCGGGTTGCCGACCGAGCGCAACACGCACGAGGCCGCCCAGGAGATCAACCCGAACGCCCGGGTGGTCTACGTCGACAACGACCCGATCGTGCTGGCGCACGGCCGCGCCCTGCTGGCGACCAACGACACGACCACTGTCGTCACCGCGGACCTGTACGACCCGAAGAGCATCCTGAACCACCCCGACACGCAACGGATGCTCGACTTCAACCGGCCGATCGGGCTGATGATCGTCGGGATGATCATGCTCTTCCGGGACGATGAGGGGCCCAACGACCTGATTGCCGAGCTTGTCGACGCGCTGCCGGCGGGAAGCTGCCTGTTCATCACCACCTGGCCCGACACCGGCGACCCGGCCCAGGAGGCGCTGGAGCGGGGGTGCGTGGCCGCTCTCGGCAAAGGCTGGATCCGCCCCGTTGAGCAGTTGCACGAGCACTTCGTCGGGCTGGATCTCGTCCCGCCGGGCCTGCAGTACCTGGCGCAGTGGTACCCCGAGGACCCCGACGCGCCCGTGCGTCCGTTCGAGGAGCTGAAGTCCTACGAGCGCACCCAGATGGCGGGAATCGGTTTCAAGCGGTAACGCCGGCTGCCGCGGCCCGCGGCAGCCGGCGCCGGGCGATTCCCGCGGACCGGGATCCGTTAGTCTCAGCAGCACAGGCGAATCGGTTGGCCACCCGCGCCACGGCCAGCGAGCCGCGGGTGGCCACCCGCGCGGCGAGTACGACGGGGTGGCGATGTCCTCCTTGACGGCAGAGCGATCGGGGCGCGGTGGCCTCCGCGGAGCGGCCGTGCCGTCGGCTCCGGAACCACCGTCGCCGATCGGGCGGCGCAGGGGAGCCGCGGCGGCCCGCATCGGCGTGGTCGCCGCGGCCGGCCTCGTGCTGGCCGGGTGCTACGGCGATGTGCCGGAGGATGCCGGCGCGGAAGCCAGTGACGGTTCCAGCGAGCACGCCGACCAGCGCTACCCGGATGTCCGCGAGGTGGAGGTCGAGGAAGGATCGGGCGGCACGGTCGACCTCGCGGTCACCATCAGCTCGCCCTACGACACCCCCGAGCGCTACGCCGACGGCTGGCGGGTCAAGGGGCCCGATGACACCGTCTACGGCGAGCACGAGCTCGCGCACGACCACCAGAACGAGCAGCCGTTCACCCGGACGCAGTCCGGCGTGCGGATTCCCGACGGCGTCGACGAGGTCGTGGTCGAGGGACGCGACTCCGAACACGGCTACGGCGGCGCTACAGAGACAGTGGAGGTTCCCTAGACGCGGCGCCGCGGGGCGAATCTCCCGCGTGCCATGGGAAGGAGACCGTGGTGAGCCCGGAGGTCGCGAGTGGGTGGTCGTTGCTGCTGCGCGGGGCCGTCATCCTGGTGGCGATCGTGGTGGTGCTTGGCGGGCTCCTGTGGGGCTTCCAGCGGCGGATCATCTACCTGCCCGACGACGCTTCCGTCCCACCGGCCGGGGAGCGGATCGAGGGGGCGCGGGACCTCACGCTGCGGACAGCGGACGGCGTCGAGCTGGGCGCCTGGTTCGTCCCGGCGCGGGGCGACGACCGGGAGATCGCGGTGCTGGTCGCCAACGGCAACTCGGGCAACCGCGCATCGCGGGCGCCCCTTGCCACCGCGCTCGCCAACGAGGGGTTCGCCGTCCTGCTCTTCGACTACCGCGGGTACGGAGCGAACCCCGGAAGCCCGAGCGAGGAAGGACTGTCCCGGGACGCCCGTGCCGCCCGGGCCGCGCTCGACACGGAGCTGGGCTTCCCACCCGAGCGGACCATCTACTTCGGTGAGAGCATCGGAACCGGCGTCGTGGCCGGGCTGGCCACCGACCACCCGCCGGCGGGGCTCGTGCTGCGGTCGCCCTTCACCGACCTGGCGAGCGCCGGGCGGCACCACTACCCGTTCGTGCCGCTGCGCCTCCTGCTGTGGGACCAGTACCCAGTGGCCGACCAGGTCCGGGACATGTCGGTGCCCACCACGGTGATCTACGGCGACAGCGACACGATCATCCCGCCGGCGGAGAGCCGCGAGGTCGCCGCGGTGGCCGGCGAGCTGTTCGAGGAGGTCGTGATCAGCGGAGCCGACCACAACGACGCCCAGATGTTCAACGGCCCGGAGGTGGTCTCCGCGGTGGCGCGCCTGGGCGACCACGTGCGTTGAGCGTGCGGAGCAGTAGCGGTGATCGTGGGAAGAGTGTTCCTACGAACGCGAGTGGGGTTTCGTGGGTGTGCCAACCGCATGTGCGAGGCTCGGCAACGGCGGCGAGGAGCCGGATGGTTGGGGGTGGTGGTGATCAGTGCGGTGGCGGTGGGTGCGCGCGCAACGGAGGCGGCGATGGCGCCAGATGGGCCAGCCCGCGGTGGTCGCTCCGGGTGCCCGGTGGTGGCGCCCCGACGAGGGCGGCGAAGGCCCGCCGGCCCGGTGGGAGTCGCCCCTGTGCGGGCGCCGGTGCTCCCGCCCGGCGGCGGGGCGCTCGCCGAGGGTGACCGTGGGGACATTCTCGGCGCTGAATATGTCCGCACGGTCACCCTCGGTGCGGACCCCGCATCCACACCTGACCGGTGTGCCGTGTTTCGCCCGAAGTCTGGTGCCGCGGCCACGACCGATGGGGCCCGGCCGCGGGCCAGGCCCCCGGTCGTCGGGCGCGCCACCCTCGGGCACCCGTTGCGACCATCGAGGGCCGGCCCATCCACCGTCCTCGCCGCCCTCGTCGGACGCCGCACCACGTGCCCACCGCGGCGATGGGCACCAAACCGGGCGCCTTCCCACCCCACCACCCCACAACACCGAAACTCCACGCTCTCGGGAAGGAACGAAATCCGCAAGATCACCGCACAGTCTCCCCGTCAGGGCAGGCTGGGGACGTGGTCCGTCAGCCAAGCGAACATGCCCGGGTCCTCCCCCATCTCGGGGTGCCACTGCACCCCGACCACGCCGGGAACGTCCTCGTACTCGATCGCCTCGACGACCCCGTCGTGGGCCCAGGCGGTGGCGACGACACCGGTGCCGAGCTCCGCCAGCCCCTGGTGGTGGTAGGTGGGCACGTCCAGTTCCGCGCGGCCGAGGATCTCGGCGGTGCGGGTATGCGGGGCGACGGTGACCGGGTGGCTGTCGAAGACCCCGGTCCGCTGCCGGTGCCGGCTCGACCCCACGATGTCGGGCAGGTGCTGCGCGAGCGTGCCGCCGCGGACGATGTTGAGGAGCTGCATGCCGCGGCAGATACCCAGCACCGGGATACCGAGGTCGAGCGCCGCGGTGAGCAGGTCGATCTCGGCTGTGTCGCGCTCGGGCCGCACGCCCGCCGTACGCGGGGCGGTGGGGCAGCCGTAGCGCCCGGGATCGATGTCCCCGCCGCCAGCCAGGACCAGCGCGTCCAGCCGGGGCACGGCCGCGGCGGTCCCCTGGACCGGTGGCAGCAGCACCGGCGCCGCGCCCGTGGCGGCCACCGACTCCACATAGGCCCATGGGAGCAACGCGGCGGGCAGGTCCCACGCCTCGCCCCACCGCGCCCGTTCGTTGTAGACCGAGACACCGACAACCGGTCGCGTCATGTTCTCCTCTCCCGTTACGGGAATGACCGGGAGCCCGTCGCGGCAGGGCTCCCGGGCCGCGGACCGCCGACTCTAGGGCATGGGCGCCAGTCCCAGGTCGCGTAGCTCCCACAGCTCTCGCGCGGCCTTGACCAGCGCCGAGACCGTGCGGCCGTCGGCCACGCCGTGCGCGGGTATGCCGGCCGCCTGTTGGAACGCCACCAGCGCGGCACGGCGATCCGCCGCCGATGCCGCCGGGTCCAGGTGGCCCACCTCGGTGAGCAGGAGATGAACCTGGTCCGGCTCGGCCTCAGGGAGGACCAGCTCGGCGGCGAACAGGGCGCCGAGCACGCCGCGGGCGACGTACATGGCGCGCCGCAACCCGGACCATGAGTGATGGTCGAGCGTGGTCTGGTTTCCGGCCGGGCGCGCTCCCCAAGTGCCGCGGTGCGGTGCCGAGATCGTCACCATCGTGTTCCCCCCTTGCCTACGAGCCCCGTCCTCTCCATTCGAGTATGCGAGGAACGCACGAGAGCCGTACAGTCCCGAGGTTCGAGTTCGGTGGGAATCGGGTTAAGGCCGGGCGCGGACACGTGGAACGGGGCGTGCGGTGCCCGCTGCGTCCGGCCGGTTCCGCGGTCGCGCCTCGCTCACCGGAGCGCCGGCTGGTCCAGGATGAGTGTCGCGGAGTCGGCGTCAAGGGTGGCCCGCACCCCAAGCGGGATCGTGAGCTGACCTTGGCAGTGGCCGAAGTTGAGCCCCCAGACGGCCGGGATCCCGAGTGGGCGCAGCCGCTCGGCCATCAGCTCCCGGACTGCCCTGGGCCCCGGTGGGCAGTCCGTCCACGACCCCAGCAACACTCCGGCGGCGCCCCGCAGCCACCCGCTGCGCAGCAGGTGCGTGAGCATCCGGTCCACCCGTGAGATGTCCTCACCGATGTCCTCCAGCAGGACGAGCCCGCCCTCGGCTGACGGGCGGCTGAACGGCGCCATCAGGCCGTCATTGAGCAAACTGAGGTTGCCGCCGATGGTCACGCCGCGCGCGGTGCCGCCGATCAGGGGCTCGGCCTTCGGTGAGGTCAGCCGCGGTCGCGACTCGGGCTCGAACAGGGTCGAGCGCAGCTCCTCGGCGGCCACGGGGTCGTCCACGAAGTACTGGCTGGCCACCACCGGACCGTGCAGTGTGACCACCCCCAGCTCGCGGGAGAAGGCCTCGTGCAGCGCCGTGATGTCGCTGAACCCCACGAGGATCTTGCGCTGGGCGCGTCGGAGCTCGGCGAAGTCCAGCAGGTCCAGCGTGCGGTGCGCGCCGTCGCCGCCGCGAGCGCACAGCACCGCCGCGGTGTCCGGATCGAGCCACGCCTGCCGCAGCCCGGCTGCGCGCGCGTCGTCGGTTCCGGCGAGATAGCGCAGTTTGGGGTGGCGGTCCCGGACGTGCGGGGCGAGAACCGGCTCCAGCCCCCAGCGGCGCAGTACGCGCAGCGCCGCGTCGAGCCGCCCCGGCGGCGCCGGGCTGCACGGTGCCGCCACCGAGACCCGGTCGCCCGGACGCAGCCGGCCCGGCCGGTGCGCTGTGGTGGCCTCGCTCACGGGCGCAGCTCCACGGTCGGGGTGTTTGTGGTGAACCCGAACACCTGTGCGTACAGCGACAGCTCGGCGTGCAGTGCCGCGCGGATTGTGGACTCCAGGCGGAAACCGTGCTGCTCGCCCTCGAAGGCGAGGTAGGCGTGCGGGATTCCGCGGCCCCGCAGCCGCTCCAGGAAACGCTCGCACTGCACGGGTGGGCAGATCTCGTCCTCCAGGCCCTGCAGCAGGACGAACGGGGCGGTGATCGACTCGGCCCGCCTGACGGGGGAGCGGTCCTCGTAGCGCTGCTTGGTCTGCGGCCACGGGCCGACCAGACTCTCCAGGTACCTCGACTCGAAGTCGTGCGTCTCGCCGGTGCGCCACCCGACCAGGTCCAGCACCGGGAACTTGATGGTGCCGCACCGGAAGGTGCTGGTTCCGGTCAGCGCCACCGCCGCGGTCCAGCCGCCCGCGCTGCCGCCCCGGATGGCCAGCCGCGCCGGGTCCGCCGCGCCCTCCTCGACCAGCGCCCGCGCCACGGAGACGCAGTCCTGCACGTCGACGATGCCCCAGTTGGCGCGCAGCCGCTCCCGGTAGGCGCGGCCGAACCCGGTCGACCCCCCGTAGTTCACCGCCACCACCCCGATGCCGCGGCTGGTGAAGTAGGCGACCTCCAGGTCATGGATCATCGGGGCACGTCCCGTCGGCCCGCCGTGCACCCACACCACATACGGCGGACGCTCGTTCCGCGGTGCGCTGTGCTCGGGATTGTGCGGCGGGTAGACGTTGGCGTGCACGTCGCGTTCGTCGGTGCCGGTGAAGACGCGCGCCTCGGGGCGGGGCAGCCATTGGGCGTAGGGGGCGTCCCGGGCTTCGCCGCTCCCGCGGGGGCGGCTCAGCGAGCGCCAGCTCCCGTCCGTCAACGAGACCGCGACCACCTCGGGGGCGACCGCGGGCGCGGCGGCGACCCCCAGGAGGGTGTCGCCCGCGGTTCCGGCGAGAGCGAGGCCGCCCCACCATTCGGTGTGCGGGGTGGCGGCATCAACGATCTCCCCCGAGGCCGGGCTCACCAGTCCGACCCGGGTGCTCGCGCGGCCGTGCACGGCGGCGATACGGCCGTCGTGCAGCGGCACCGACCAACGGCTCCCGAGCTGCCACAGTGGCCCGCCGAACTCCTCGGGACGCCGCACCAGGTTGACGGGCTCGCGCTCGACCCCGCCGTCCTCGGTCAGGCTGACCTGGTGCGGGTTCCACCACCCACCGGGGTCGGTGACACAGCACAGGGTCGCCGGGTCCATCCACTCGGCCTGGACCACGGCTTCGTCCTCGCCGCCGGCGACCGTGTGCACGGTCTCGGCGCGGCCCTCGCGCACGGTGGCCACGCGCAGCAGGGTGGCCTCCCACGGCATGTGCGGGTGGTCCCAACTGATCCAGGAGAGCCGCCGGCCGTCGGGCGAGAGCCGGGGGCAGGCCAGGAAGTGCTGGTCCCGCGCGACGGTACGGATCGCGTCGGGGTCGCCCGCGGCCGACCCGTCCAGCGGGACCGCCACGATCGATCGCGTGACGTCCGTGGGTGCGGGGCCGGTGTGGGCCTCGCGCACGCACCACACCTCCTCGCCGCCGGGCCCCACGATGAGTTCGGCGTAGCGGTGGGCGCACGGGACATCGGGATCCGGGGTGAGAGGGCGGGGAGCGGTGTCGGCGCCGGGGGAGTAGCGGTACAGCCGCTGGTCGCCGAACTCGCTGAACACCGCGACCGGTCCGGCGGTGCCGCGCGTCAGCACGTAGGGACGGCCGCCGTATTCGTGTACCCGGGTGCGCGCGTTCCACGGCGCGGGCAGTACCGTCTCGACCGCCGCGCCGGGCCGGTCGAGCCAGGTCCGGCGCAGCGCCACACGCCCGCCCTCCGCCGGCCGGGACTCGGCCCACCAGACCTCCTCGGCCAACGCGGCCGGCCAGCGGGGCGCCGCCTCGTGCTGGGCGACGGCGGCGGCGTCGATCGGCGAGGGCCAGGAACCGTAGGGGAGGGGACGCGTGGTCACCGGTGGCGATCCTTCCTCATTCGACGGTGGTCAGGAAGCGGTCGAGGACACGCACGCCGAACCGCAGCGCGTCGACGGGCACGCGCTCGTCCACACCGTGAAACAGCGCCTGGTAGTCCAACGACGGCGGGAGCCGCAACGGCACGAAGCCGTACCCGGTGATCCCCAGCTCCGCGAACTGTTTCGCGTCGGTGCCGCCGGACATGCAGAACGGCACCACGCGGGCGTCGGGTTCGTGGGTGACCAGCGCGGCGCGCATCGCCGCGAAGGTCGGGGTGTCGACCGGCGCCGCCAGGGGAACGGAATGGTGCACGTATTCCCAGGCAACGCGGTCTGAGGTGAGCGCGTCCAGGGTCGAGCGGAACTCGTCCTCGCCGTCCGGGAGCACCCGGCCGTCGACCCCCGCGGTCGCCGACTCCGGGATCACGTTGACCTTGTAGCCGGCGTCGAGCATGGTCGGGTTGGCGCTGTTGCGCACGGTCGGGCGCACGAGCGAGCCGGCGCTGCCCAGACGCTCCAGCGCCGCGTCGAGGTCGCGGTCCGGATCGAACCCCGGCGCGGCGAGACCGGTGTCCACCCCCACGGCGGCCGCGATCTCGGTGATGGCGGCGCGGGTGACGGGGGTCAGGCGCACCGGCCACCGGTGCTCGGCGATGCGGGCGACCGCCGCGGCCAGGGAGCTCACCGCGTTGTCGTCGTTGACCTTGGAGCCGTGCCCGGCGGTGCCCTTGGCCGTCAGCCGCAGCCAGGCGGTGCCGCGCTCTCCGGCCCCGATGGGGTACAGCCGCAGCGGCGCGCCGGACGCCGTCTCGGTGTGGAACGTGACTCCGCCCGACTCGCCGATCCCCTCGGTGCACCCCGCGAACAGTCCGGCATGCTCGCGCACCAGCCAGCTCGCGCCGTACGCGGCGCTGTCCTCCTCGTCGGCGGTGAAGGCCAGTACGACGTCGCGGCGGGGCCGCCACCCGGTCCGCGCCCAGGAGCGCACCAGCGCCAGCACCATGGCGACGGCGTTCTTCATGTCGATCGCGCCGCGGCCCCACAGCACCCCGTCGTGGACCTCGCCGGAGAACGGGTGCGTGCGCCATAGGGCAGGATCGGCGGGCACGACGTCGAGATGCCCGTGCACCAGCAGGGCCGGCACCAAGGGGTCGGTCCCGCTCACCCGGGTGACCACATTGGCCCGTCCCGGCGCGGACTCCAGCAGTTCCGGACGCAGACCGGCCTCGGTGAGCCGCTCCGCGACGTACTCCGCGGCCGGGCGCTCCCGGCCGTCACCACCACCGCGGTTGGTGGTGTCGATCCGGATGAGCTCGGAGGTGAACCGGATGACCTCGTCGTCGACGATCTGTTGATCGGCGCTTTCGTCGCTGACCACGCCTCGCGTCTCGCTCTCGTTCGCCGCGGATGCCGCCGTGCCTGTCGCCGCTGGCCGGTTCACCCGTAGGTGGACTCCACCGCGTTGGCGATGATGGTTGTCACGGCCTTGAAACAGCGGATCATTTCATAGGCGGAGGGCGCGGTGTAGCGCACACGCCGTTCCGCTGTCCGCTGCACGCCGGGGACGAGTGTGGCGGCCCCGGCGAGTTGCGCGGAGTCGACCTCCACGGACACGGTCATCGGGCTCGGGGGCACCGGTCCGACCCGGCCGGCGAGCGCCATGGCGGCCTCCGCGCCCGCCGAGATGTCATCGAAGGTCCGCGCGGGCGGCCGGCAGATCGCGGCGTACCGGGAGACGTGGTCCTTGACGGCCACTGTCCGGGCACGCGGCGCGTAGGTCGCGGCGTCCTCGCAGGCACGGTCGTCCCCGGTGACCAGCACGACCGGGGCGCCGTACTCGGCGACGACCCGGGCGTTGAGGCGCCCTTCGCTCGCGGGCTCGTCATCGAGCCACACCCCGGTGATGGAGTTCGGCAGGTAGGTGTGCGCGAGAACGCCGTCGGCCCCGGCGCCGCAGTGGTAGCCGAGGAACGCCACCCCGTCGAAGTCACCGCGCTGCACACCCTCGACCATGGAGAGGTCCTTGTGCCGTCCGGTGAGCATCGCGGCGCGCGCGTCCAACCGCTCAAGCAGCAGGTTGCGCATGGTGGCGTGCGCCTCATTGACCAGTACCTCGGTGGCACCGCCGGCGAAGAACCCCGCGATGGCGGCGTTGACGTCCGAGGTGAACATGGGGCGGCAGCGCTGCCACTGCTCCGTGCCCGGCTCGACGTCGGCAGACCAGGTGACCCCGGTCGCGCCCTCCATGTCGGCGGAGATAAGGATCCTCACGGGATCCGACCCTAAACCCCTGGCCGCCTTGGCGCGCTGAGCACCGCTGGTCCTCCCGGCGGCGCCGCGGAGATCGCTGGTGCTGTGGGCCGGGGCCGGCAACGCCGCGGCCCTCCGGCGGAGGCGGGCCGTCCGGAGGGGGCCCGAGCCCCTGACGTGTGCTGTTGTCGCCGTTCAGGTGACCTCAAAGTTGCCCATCATCATCATGTCCTCGTGTTCGAGGTTGTGGCAGTGGAACACGTAGGTGCCTTTCGGGCCGTCGAATCGGGCGATGATCCGGGCCTGTTCGGCCGGGCGCAGGTCGAGGGTGTCCTTCCAGCCGTGGTCGAACCTGCCCGGGCGCTTGGTGCCGCGGCCCAGGACCTGGAAGTGGACCAGGTGCAGGTGGATGGGGTGGTGGAAGTCGCCGTACAGGTGCCAGATCTCCACGGCTCCCTGCTTGGGCGCGGCGTGCGCGGAGTCGACGGAGAACGGCTCACCGTTGATGGTCCAGCCGCGCTGGCCGTCGATGGCCTGGGAACGGAACACCATGTCCCGCTCCACGGTGGCCGCTGCGGGGTCGAGCGGTTCGACGGTGGACAGCGAGTCCGGCACTGTCGAGTCGTCGCTCGCGGTGCGGGTGACACGGAACTCCATCACCCGCCGGGTGGAGCCGCCACCGAACTCGTTGACCAGCCGCACGCGCTGGCCCGCCCGGTAGCCGGAGAAGTCCACTACGACCTCCTGGCGTTCGGCGGACGCGAGGTCGAGGTGGGGGTGGGCGATCGGGGCGGCGAGCAGCCCGCCGTCGGACGCGATCTGGACGAACGGTTCCGTGACGCCGTCGGGGGCGGGGTCCAGGCGCAGCCGGAAGCGGCGGGCGTTGGAGGCGTTCAGGAACCGCAGGCGGTAGCGCACGGCGTCGACCTCGT
Organism: Lipingzhangella halophila; assembly: GCF_014203805.1. Lineage (GTDB taxonomy): Bacteria > Actinomycetota > Actinomycetes > Streptosporangiales > Streptosporangiaceae > Lipingzhangella > Lipingzhangella halophila. The sequence goes on from NZ_JACHJT010000001.1 coordinate 1,726,526, forward strand.
AGAAGGGCCACGGTGTCCAGTTGACGAGGATGACATCGCCGAGCACACCGGCCTCGTAGGGTTCGGACACACCGGGTGTGGTGGTGAGGGTCTCGTCGACGCTCGGGTAGGCCAGGGAGCCGTCGGCTTCGAAGGAGCGGTCCATGAGGACCAGTGGCAGATCACGGTCCCCGTCCGGCAGGGGCAGGGCCTGTTCCTCGTCGTCGGTGACGATGTGGAGGCCGGCGAGGCCGCGCCAGACAGCCGGTCCGGTGAAGTCCATGCGGTGGTCGTGGTACCAGAGGGTGGCGGCGCGCTGGTCGTTGTCGTACTCGTAGACCCGCTCGCCGTGGCTCACGCGCCCGCCGTGGCCGTGCTCCGTGGTGGCGTCATCGGCGTCGACCGGGAGGATCAGGTCGGTCGGGTAACCGTCGTGCTCGGGTGGTGTGTGCCCGCCGTGCAGGTGGACCACCGTGGGTACGGGGAGCGCGTTGCGGTGCCGCACGGTGACCCGCCGTCCCCGCCGGGTCATGAGTGTGGGCCCGGGAACCAGGCCGTCGTACCCCCAGAGCTGAGTCTTGACACCGTCGAGGATCTCGGCCGTGGCCACCTTCTGGGTGATCTCGTAGACGTCTCCGGTGGTCGTGGAGCTGACGGGCTGAAGCACCGGTGGCAGCGTGAGCGGGGTGCGGAACGCCTCCGGGAGCGGGACCTGGCTGCGCAGCAGCGTGCCCGTGGAGGTGGATCCCCGGAAGGTGGTGCCGAGGGCCGCGGAACCACCGGCCGCGAGGACCGCGGCGCCGGTGCCGAGCAGGAAGGTTCGCCGTGAGGGCCCGCTCATGCTGTCTCCTCCGTCTCTGTGGTCCCGGTGAGTCGGCCGGTCGTGGAGCTGTGCACGGCGATGAGGACGGCAGCGGCGAGCATGGCCGCACCCAGGGGGACGTGCAGCGAGATCACCCGGCCGGCCCCGGCTCCGTTCTGTATCTGGTTGGCCACCAGCAGCCCCAGGGACGCCCAGAACGGCCACGCCCGTCCGTTGGTCTGCCAGCGCAGCAGCGCCCCGACTGCCACGGCGACGAACAGGAGCACGTCCGAGACGGTGGCCCCGAGCTGGTGCCAGCGCAGGGCCGGGTAGGTGCCCGACAGGAACTGTCCGGCCAGCACGGCCTGCCCGAGGTAGGCGACCACGACCAGGAACGCCAGCACACGGAACAGCCGCGCGAAGATGTGGCGGAGTCGACTTCTGGTTAGCATGTCTACAGCGTAGACTAACGCGGGTCGTGATGCTGGAATGGGACGGAGTATCCGGACTCCCCGGTCGCGTTCGCCGAACGCCTGACCGGGCCGCTGAAGGAGCTGGAGCAGTGCCGCGAGCAGGACTGACACGCGCCGCGATCGCCGCGGCGGCCCTGGAGCTGATCGACGAGAATGGCATCGCCGCGTTTTCCATGCGCAAGCTCGGCGCGCGCTTGGGCGTCGACCCCATGGCGGTATACCGCCACTTCCGCGATCAGGAAGACGTGTTCGACGCCGTGGCCGAGGCGATCTTCGACGAGATCGAGACCGACGCCCTGCCGTGGGAGGAGGGTTGGCGGGCGGTCGCCGAGCGGTACAGCTACGCCCTGCGTGACGTCCTGTTGGCTCACCCGAACGCGGTGGCGACGTTCGCCACCCGTCCGGTCCGGTCCCAGGCGTCGATCGATACGGGCGTGCGCATGATCGAGGTGTTCACCGCCGCGGGGTTCACACCGGGTGACGCGTTGCGGGTCTCGCGCAGCCTGCGCGAACTCACGATCGGCCACGCGCTCAGCCTGGCCACCGTCCGGCTGGGAGCACAGACACGCAGCCGCAAGCCCGATCCTGGCGCACCGGACTACAACGTCCTCGCCGAGGCAGCGGACGCCACAACGATCGACGACCACTTCGAGGTCGGCCTGGCGGCGATGCTCGACGGCTGCGACCACCTGCACGGGCCGCCGTCGGACCTCGGGCGGGACCCGTGAGCGTCGCGCCGCCGCACTACGGCAGGGTGAGGATCTCCGCGGAGTCGTCGGTGATGACGAGGGTGTGCTCGAACTGCGCGGTGCGCTTGCGGTCGGCGGTCACCGCGGTCCACCCGTCGTCCCAGACGTCGTAGTCGACCGTGCCCAGCGTGATCATCGGCTCGATCGTGAACGTCATCCCCGGCTGCATGATGGTGGTCGCCCGCGGGTCGTCGTAGTGCGGAACGGCCAGCCCGGAGTGGAACTCCGGGCCGACACCGTGACCGGTGAAGTCGCGCACCACGCCGTAGCCGAAGCGCTTGGCGTAGGACTCGATGACGCGGCCGATGACGTTGATCTGGCGTCCCGGACGGCAGGCCTTGATGGCGCGCATCATGGCCTCGTGCGTGCGCTCCACCAGAAGCCGGGACTCCTCTTCGGCGTCGCCCGCGAGGAAGGTCATGTTGGTGTCGCCGTGCACCCCGTGGATGTAGGCGGTGATGTCGATATTGAGGATGTCTCCGTCGGAGACGACGGTGTCGTCGGGGATACCGTGGCAGATGACTTCGTTCAACGATGAGCACAGGGACTTGGGGTATCCCTTGTACCCCAGAGTGCTCGGGTAGGCGCCGTGGTCGCAGAGGAACTCGTGGCCGACGCGGTCGAGCTCGTCGGTGGTCACGCCGGGTTCGACGTGCCGGCCCACCTCGCGCAGGGCCTGGGCGGCGATCTGGCCGGCGGCCCGCATAGCCTCGATGGTCTCGGGGCTCTGGAGGTCGCCGGAGACCCCCTCGACCGGGTGCTTCTTCCCGACGTACTCCGGCCGCGTGATGTGCGACGGGACCGAACGTGGTGGCGAGATGCGCCCGGGAACCAGCGGAGTAGTCATGACCATGGAGTGTAGTTCGTCGGCACCACTCAACGATCCGCGTTCCATGGCCGGTGCGCGGGTAAGAGGCCCGTGCACGCACGTGGAGACCGCACGATCCACGGAGGGAAGACGATGGGAGACCAGGAGCAGCCGAGCACCGAGAACCAGTGGTGGTACTGCCTGAGACACAGCCGGGCGGAGCAGGGCCCCGGATGCCCGAACAAGTACCGGCTCGGCCCCTACCCCGACGAGGCGGCGGCGGTCGAGGCGCTGCGCACAGTGGCGGAACGCAATGAGGCGTGGGACCAGGACGATAAGGACATATAACGGCACGGTTCCGCGCGGCCGGCGCCGCCGCGTCCGCTAGCCCGGGCTCCGCGGGCCGCTGACCACGTCGAGGAATCGCGACACCCGATCGCGTAGCCGGGGCCGGCGGGAGTCCTCCTGCTGCCCGGCCGCGCTGCTGACGAGGTGCTGTAGTCCGTCGAAGGTCAGCGGGGCGTCGCCGGCGGGCAGGCTGATCGCGTCGTGGGCGAGGGAGGCGAGGTCCCGGTCGCCCCGGTCGAGGGCGAGGATGGTGGTCCCGGTGCGTCGTGCGTCATCGACCCGTTCCAGGAGCGGGGCCGGGGCCTCCTCCGCCGGGTTCACGACGAAGAGCGTGTCGCCGCGCCGCGCCTCGGCGAGCCGGTCCAGGTCGATGCTGAGGTGCGGCGGGGCACCGGGCGGCGGGGACCAGCGCACCAGGTTCGGCGCGAGCTGGGGCAGTCCGGCGTAGCGGCTCTCGTCGCTGAGGTGGGCGGCCAGGTGCCACGGTTCGTCGTCGGGCGTGCCGACGAGCATCAGCCCGCCCGGGGAGCGCGTGTGGCGCAGGGAACGGGCGAGGTCCTCCACGCGTTGCAGCCATGATGTCGATGCCAGGATCTGGCGCAGGGCCAGCACGTGACGAGCTTCCACCCGACCCATGGTGCCTGACTCGGGCCGCTTCGCGCGTGCGCTTTGCTGGTCCGGGCACGCCTGTCCGCAGAACGATCTGGAAGGATCGGGGTCATGGCAGTTTCACCACACGAGGTCCCGGATGTCGCGGGACTGTCCATCGCCGTCCTGGGTGGCACTGGCGACCAGGGGCGCGGTCTGGCCCGGCGGTTCGCGCTCGCCGGCCACGAGGTGACCATCGGCTCGCGCAGCGCGGAGCGCGCACAGGCCGCCGCAGCGGACCTGGGCTCTGACCTGGGGGTAGGCGGGCTCGACAACGTGGGAGCGGCGGAGCGCGGGGACGTCGTTATCGTCGCTGTCCCCTGGGAGGGCCACAAGGAGCTTCTCGGGTCGCTGGAGGAGCCCCTAGCGGGCAAGATCGTCGTCGACTGCGTGAACCCGCTGGGCTTCGACAAGAAAGGCCCCTACCCGCTGGTGGTCGAGGAGGGCAGTGCCGCGCAGCAGGCCGAGGCGGTGCTGCCGCGCAGCCGGGTAGTCGGGGCGTTCCATCACGTCTCGGCGGTAACCCTGCTCGACCCCGAGGTCGACAAGGTCGACCTGGACATCCTGGTGCTCGGGGACGACCGCGACGCCACCGACGTCGTGCGCGGCCTGGCCGCCCGGATCCCCGGCTTCCGCGGCCTCTACGCCGGCCGGTTGCGCAACGCCCACCAAGTGGAGGCGATGACCGCCAACCTGATCGCCGTCAACCGCCGCTACAAGGCCCACGCCGGCATCCGCATCACCGACGTCTGAGACCCCATCCGCCGGTACGGCGCCGCGCGGGGGAGCGGTGGCCGGGCCGCGCGGTGCCGGAAGGCGCCGAACGTCACGCCCGGACCACCGCCGCCCGCGCTGCCCTCGTCGCGTGCGTGACCACGCGCGTGTGTCCCTCTGGTCCGGCTAGCTCACCCAGCTCTTGACCTTCTCGATCAGCGCGACCGGGTCCTGGCCCACGGGTGTGACGTTGAGCTGGGTCACGCCGGCCGCGCGGAACGCCTCGACGCGCTCGCGCACGTAGGACTCGGGGCCGACGAGGTTGGTCAGCTCGACCATCTCGTCCGGGACCGCCGCCGCGGCCTCGTCCTTCTTCCCGTCCAGGTAGAGGTCCTGGATCCGGTCGGCGGCCTCCTCGTAGCCGTAGCGGCGGGCCAGCGTGTTGTAGAAGTTCTTGCCCTTGGCGCCCATGCCGCCCACGTACAGGGCGATCTGCGGGCGGACGAGGTCGAGCACCTTCTTCGTCTCGGGGCCCTCACCGATCGCGAGGAGACCGCCCGCGGAGATCTCCAGCTCGCCGAGCGCGGGGTCGCGCTTGGCACGGCCCGCGGCCAGGGAGTCGCCCCAGACCTCGCCGGCCTTCTCCGGGATGAAGAAGATCGGCAGCCAGCCGTCGGCGATCTCGGCCGTGAGCGCGACGTTCTTCTCGCCCAGGGAGGCCAGGTAGATCGGCACCTCACTGCGGACCGGGTGGTTGATGATCTTCAGCGGTTTGCCCAGGCCGGTTCCCTGCTCGGGCGGCAGCGGCAGGGTGAAGACCTTGCCCTCGTGGGTGAGCCGCTCCTCGCGCGCCCAGATCTTGCGGCAGATCTCGACGATCTCGCGCGTGCGCGTGAGCGGCCTGTCGTAGGGGACGCCGTGCCAGCCCTCGATGACCTGAGGTCCGCTGGCGCCGAGGCCGAGGACGGCGCGGCCGTCGGAGAGGTAGTCCAGCCCGGCGGCGGTCTGCGCGATGAGCGTGGGGGTCCGGGAGTACAGCGGGAGGATGGCGGCGCCGATGTGCACACGCTCGGTCCGGGCGGCGATGTATCCCATGAGCGTCGGACTGTCGAACCCGTAGGCCTCGGCTACCCACACGGTGTCCAGTCCCGCCTTCTCCAGCTCGGCGACCTGGTCAACGGCCTGCTTCGGGTCACCGGCGTACTGCAGCGGCGTGGAGATGCGCATCGTGCCTCCGTCGTGTCAACGCTCCCGGTCAATCCCGAACTCTACTACCGAGTAGGAGTTCGGTGGCGAGGCCGGGTGGTGCCCTCCGGGCGGCCCCGCCCGGAGGGCACGCGCCGCTGCCGCGCACGCGGGATCAGAAGTAGGAGTGCTCCTCGCCGGGGAAACTGCCCGCGACGACCTCGTCGGCGAACGCCTTGGTCGCGTCCGAGAGTGTCTCGGTGAGGTTGGCGTAGGTCTTGACGAACTTGGCCACGTGCGGGCTCAGCCCGGCCATGTCCTGCCAGACCAGCACCTGGGCGTCGGTTCGCGCCCCGGCTCCGATGCCGATCGTGGGGATGGTGAGCTGCTCGGTGATCTCTGCCGCGACGCCGGTGGGCACGCACTCCAGGACGACCGAGAACGCGCCGGCGCGTTCGAGCTCCTTGGCGTCGGAGAGCAGGGCGGCCGCGTCGTCACCGCGCCCCTGGACCCGGTAGCCGCCCAGGGTGTGCACCGACTGCGGGGTGAGCCCGATGTGGCCCATCACCGGGATTCCCGCCGCGACCAGCGTCTCGACCTGGTGGGTGATCCGGTGGCCGCCCTCAAGCTTGACCGCGTGGGCGCCGCCCTCCTTCATGAACCGCGCGGCGGCGTCCAGGGCCTGCTCGGCAGAGCCCTGGTAGGAACCGAAGGGGAGATCGGCCACGACCATCGACCGGCTGGTCGAACGGGCGACGGCGGCGGTGAGGGGAACCAGGTCGTCGACGGTGACGGGGACGGTCGAGTCATAGCCGTAGACAACCATCGCGGCCGAGTCGCCGACGAGCAGTACCGGGATGCCGGCCTGGTCGAAGACGCGGGCGGTGAGGGCGTCGTAGGCGGTCAGCATCGGCCAGCGCTCGCCGTCCCGTTTCGCGCGCGCGATGTCGCGGACCGTGATCCGCCGGCTCGACGTGCCGCCGTAGAGGGCGGTGCTGGATGTGGACATGGTCATCTGCGTTCCTCCAATGTCTCGTGGCGCCGCAGTGGGCGTCCCCGGACGTGTGTAGGTAACGGGCCCGGCGGCATGGCCAGCCGGTGGGGCCAATCATCGCACGCGGGCGTCATGGCTGTTCCGCCGAGGGACAACCGTTCTCCGGGCCGTGCGCATTCCGCGGGGTCAGGGCCCTTTTCCCAGGAGCCGGAAACGACCGCGGAACCGGGATGCGACCGGTGGGGCGCGGGGTTACACCGGGTGGACGCGCGGCGCGAAAAGCAGTTGCGAAACGGAACTGTTCCGTATTGGATTGGGTAGCGACGCACCGCAGTGAGCCTTGGAGGGTTCGTGGATCGCGAGACCGTGCACCGGCGGCGCTGGGTCATCCTGGCCGTGCTCATCACCAGCCTGCTCATCGTGGTGTTGGACCACTCCATCCTGAACGTCGCGCTCCGCGTGATCTCCGATCCCAACGAGGGGCTCGGCGCGAGCCAGAGCCAGCTCGCCTGGGCGATCAACTCCTACTCCCTCGTTTTCGCCGGGATGCTGTTCACCTGCGGTGTCATCGGGGACCGGGTCGGGCGCAAGCGCATGCTGATGTTCGGACTGGCGCTCTTCGGCCTCGCCTCCCTGGTTTCCGCCTACGCCCAAAGCCCGGAGCAGCTCATCTTGGCGCGCGCCTTCATGGGACTGGGCGGGGCGGCCGTCATGCCGCAGACCCTCGCCATCATCACCAACGTCTTCAGCGCCGAGGAACGAGGGCGGGCGATCGGGGTCTGGGCGGGTGCGGTCGGCCTCGCCCTGGGAATCGGGCCACCCCTGGGCGGGCTGCTGCTGGCCAACTTCTGGTGGGGGTCGGTCTTCCTGATCAACGTGCCCATCGTGGGCATCGGCCTGGTGCTCCTGGCCGTCCTGGTTCCGGAGTCGCGCAACGAGACGCCCGGCAGGCTGGACCCGGCGGGGGTGCTGCTCTCCATCGTCGGACTGGTCCTGCTGGCCTACGGAATCATCAGGGCGGGGGAGCAGAGCTCGCTGGCCAGTCCCGGGGTGTACGGGAGCATCCTGGGCGGGCTGGCCGTCCTCATCGTGTTCGTGCTGCACGAGGCACGTACCGAGAACCCGGCCCTCAACGTCCGGTTGTTCCGCAGCGCGCGGCTGAGCGTGGCCATCGTCACGATCATGATGATGTTCTTCGCCATGTCCGGCGTGCTGTTCTTCATGAACTTCTACTGGCAGAGCGTGCGCGAGTTCAGCCCTCTCCAGGCGGGCCTGCTGGTGCTGCCGCTCGCCGTGGCGCAACTGGTCGTCGCGCCGCTGGCGCCGCACCTGGTGGCGCGGTTCGGGCCCAGGCTCATCGCCACCGTCGGCATCCTGCTGGCCTCCGGTGCGCTGGGCTCCTACGCGTTCCTGGACACCAACACCCCGGTGTGGATGATCGAGGTCGCGTTCTTCGTGCAGGGCACAGGAATGGCGATGGTGATGCCGCCGGCGACCGAGTCGATCATGGCGTCGGTGCCCAGGGAACAGGCGGGCGCGGCCTCGGCGGTGCAGAACACGGTCCGCCAGGTATCGACCGCCATGGGCGTGGCCGTGCTCGGCGCCCTGATCTCCATGGTCTACCGGTCCGGGATCGACCCGCACCTGGCCGGGCTGCCCGCCGGCATGCGCCGCTCGGGTGGGGAGTCCATCGAGGGGACAATGGCCGTCGCCCGCCGGCTGGGTGAGGAGGGCACCGCACTGGTGGCCCCGGCGAAGGAGGCGTTCCTGTCCGGAATGCACCTCGCCGCGCTCTGCTCGTTCGTGACCGGGATGGTATGCATGGTCATCGTGCTGATCTGGCTGCCCCGGCGCAACCCCCGGCCCGAGGACCAGGATGCCTCCCACCAGGAGGACGGACAGAGGGAGGCCGAGGGCGCGGCCGGGCGGGAAGCGCGGCGGAACCGCCAGGAAGCGATCCCCACCGGCCGGAGGAAGTGAGCCCGATGGACACCTCCCTGCACCCACCGGGGCGCCCTCGCAGCCAGCGGGCCAACGACGCGATCCTGAAAGCGGCGCTGGAGCTGCTGGCCGAGCAGAAGAACCTCGCCGACGTCTCGGTCGAGGCAATCGCGGCGCGGGCGGGCGTGGGCAAGGCGACCATCTACCGGCGCTGGAGCTGCAAGGGCGAGCTGCTGACCGCTGCCGTGGCCACGCTGCGCCCGCCGCTTCCCGAGGTGGGGAACGAGTCCGTCCGCGACGACCTCGTGGAGCTCGTGACGCAGATCTGCCGCGACATGGACAGTCCGCTCGACATGGCGATCCGCGGCCTGCTGCTCAGCGACACCCACCCCGAGATCATCGACCGGATCAAACGCACCGTCTTCGCCCCGCGCGAGGAGGCCATCCACGCGGTACTGCGCCGCGGCATCGCCTCGGGCGAGCTGCGCCCCGGGCTGGAACCCGCCGTCGTGCAGCGGATGCTCGTCGGCGGAGCCCTGGCCGGCCGGGGCTCGGAACCCGCTGGTTCGCACCGTGCCTACGCCGAGCGCCTCGTCGACACCGTCCTCGACGGTGCCAGGACCGCGGCCGGCGCGTAACCGGGCCGAAAGGCGTCCGGCCCGGTCACGCGCGTGCCCTCTAGAGCGTGGGCAGGTACCGTTGCAGCTCGTACTGGGTGACCTGGCGGCGGTAGGACTCCCACTCGGCCTTTTTGTTGCGCAGGAAGAAGTCGAAGACGTGCTCGCCGAGAGTGTCGGCCATCAGCTCGCTGCCTTCCAGGGCGCGGATGGCCTCGTCGAGGCTCTGCGGCAGCGGTGAGATGCCCAACGCGCGGCGCTCGGAGTCGGTGAGCGCCCAGACGTCGTCCTCGGCGCCGGGCGGCAGCTCGTAGCCCTCCTCGATCCCCTTGAGTCCGGCCGCGAGGATCGCGGCGTAGGCGAGGTAGGGGTTGCACGCGGTGTCGACCGAGCGGAACTCGATCCGGCTGGAGTTGCTCTTGGTGGGCTTGTACATCGGAACCCGCACCAGGGCCGAACGGTTGTTGTGCCCCCAGCACACGTAGGCCGGTGCCTCGCCGCCCGCTCCCGCGGAGGCGGCGGCGTTGTCCCAGAGCCGCTTATAGGAGTTGACCCACTGGTTGCACACCGCTGTGATCTCGGCGGAGTGCCGCAGCAGCCCGGCGATGAAGCCCCGGCCGACCTTGGACATCTGGTACTCGGCGCCCGGCTCGTGGAAGGCGTTGGCGTCGCCCTCGAACAGCGACATGTGCGTGTGCATGCCGGAGCCCGGGTGGTCGGTGAAGGGCTTGGGCATGAACGTGGCGTAGACGCCCTGCTCCATGGCCACTTCCTTCATCACCAGACGGAACGTCATGATGTTGTCGGCGGTGGTCAGAGCGTCGGCGTAGCGCAGGTCGATCTCCTGCTGGCCCGGGCCGCCCTCGTGGTGGCTGAACTCCACCGAGATGCCCATGGCCTCAAGCATGTTGATGGCGTTGCGCCGGAAGTCGTGCGCGCTGTTGTGCGGGGTGTGGTCGAAGTACCCGCCGGAGTCGTTGGGCTCCGGGACCTCGCCTTCCCCCGGCATCTTCTTCAGCAGGTAGAACTCGATCTCGGGGTGGGTGTAGAACGTGAACCCGAGATCGGAGGCCTTGCTGAGCTGCCGCTTGAGCACGTGGCGCGGGTCGGCGTAGCTGGGAGAGCCGTCGGGCATCAGGATGTCGCAGTACATCCGCGCCGTCCCGTGCGGCTCGTTGCGCCACGGGAGAACCTGGAACGTCGAGGGGTCGGGCTGGGCCAGCATGTCGGCCTCGTACACCCGGGCGAACCCTTCGATCGCGGACCCGTCGAACCCGATGCCCTCGGTGAACGCGGCTTCCAGCTCCGCTGGCGCGACTGCGACCGACTTGAGGTACCCGAGCACATCGGTGAACCACAGCCGGACGAACCGGATATCGCGCTCCTCCAGGGTCCGGAGCACGAATTCCTGCTGTCGATTCACGGCCCACCTTCCTTGCGTTGACCTGCATGCCCGGGCCGCTGTGCGTGGCCTCGACACCTTTGTACCTTCCAGTCTGCCGTGCCGAGATTTCCGCCGCATTAACGTCGCCGGGCTGAGGGGGTCGCGCCCCTCACGTCGGACTCTGGCACATCGCGCGTTGCCCGCACCCTATGCGGCGCAGCCCAGGTCAGGGCTGGCGACTATCCTCGAGGTGTGGCTCAACTGAGAATCGCGATGGCGCAGGTAAACCCCACAGTAGGCGATCTGGCCGGCAACAGCGGGATCGTGGTCGAGCGGACACGGGAGGCATCCGAGGCGGGAGCGCATCTCGTGGTGTTCCCCGAGATGGTTGTCACCGGCTACCCCGTGGAGGACCTGGCTCTGCGCAACTCGTTCGTCTCCGCCTCGATCAAGGCGACGCACGAGCTGGCCGAGCGGCTCGCCGACGAAGGGCTGGGCGACATCCCGGTCGTGGCGGGCTTCCTGAACCGCCGCGAGGGCCTGGGTGCGCGCTTCGGGCAGCCCGCCGGCGCGCCGCAGAACTCCGCGGCGCTGCTGCACCAGGGCGGGGTCCGGGTCGTCTCGGCAAAGCACCACCTCCCCAACTACGGGGTGTTCGACGAGTTCCGGAACTTCGTGCCCGGCGACGTCCTGCCCGTGGTGCGGGTGGGCGGTGTGGACGTCGCCTTTGCGGTGTGCGAGGACCTCTGGCAGGAGGGCGGACCCGTCGCCGCCGCGCGCGAGGCGCAGGCCGGCATGCTGGTCACCATCAACGGCTCCCCCTACGAGCGCGAGAAGGACAACGTCCGGCTGGAGCTGTGCCAGCGCCGCGCGCGCGAGATCGGTATCCCGGTCGGCTACGTGAACATGAGCGGCGCGCAGGACGAGCTGATCTTCGAGGGCGACTCGCTGATCGTCGACTCCACCGGCGAGCTGGTGGCGCGTGCCCCGCGGTTCGAGGACACGCTGCTCGTCACCGACCTGCGCCTGCCCGAGGCCGCGCAGGACGAGCCGCCGACCGTCCCTGAGAGCGGGATTCGGGTCGTCCGGTACACCGCCTCCGCGGACGTCTTCGCGTCGTACCCGCCGCTTGAGCCGGTGGTGGCCCCGCGCCCGGACCCCACCTCCGACGTCGGGGAGGTATACCGGGCCCTGGTCACCGGGCTGCGCGACTACGCCGCGAAGAACGGTTTCTCCTCGGCCCTGATAGCCCTGTCGGGCGGGATCGACTCCGCGGTTACCGCGACCATCGCCGTGGACGCGCTGGGCGCCGGCAACGTGCACGGCCTGCTGCTCCCCAGCAAGTACTCCAGCGACCACTCGGTGTCCGACGCCGAGGAGCTGGTACGGCGGCAGGGCGTCAACGGCCGCACGGTGCAGGTCCAGCCCGTGGTCGACGCCTTCGAGAACGCCCTTGAGGTCAGCGGAGTGGCGGCGGAGAACCTGCAGGCCCGGGTGCGCGGGACGCTGGTGATGAGCCTGTCGAACGAGGAGGGCCACCTGGTGCTGGCCACCGGGAACAAGAGCGAGCTGGCCACCGGGTACTCCACCCTCTACGGCGACTCGGTCGGCGGCTACGCCCCCATCAAGGACTGCTGGAAGACCCTGGTGTGGGAGCTGGCGCGGTGGCGCAACGCCCATGCGGAGAGCACGGGGGAGGCACCGCCCATCCCGGAGGGCTCCATCTCCAAGCCGCCGAGCGCGGAGCTGCGCCCCGGCCAGTACGACACCGACACGCTGCCCGACTACGACCTGCTCGACACGCTGCTCGACGCCTACATTGGTACCGACCGGGGGCTGCGCGAGCTCACCGCGGCCGGGTTCGACCCCGCGCTGGTCGAGCGGGTGATCACGCTGGTCGACCGCGCGGAGTACAAGCGGCGGCAGTACCCGCCCGGTCCCAAGATCAGTTCGCGCAACCTCAGCCGCGACCGGCGACTGCCGATCACCAACCGCTGGACGCCGTGAGCGCAGCGCTCCCGGTTGTGGGATAGGTGGTTTTCGGCTCTCCTGCGTGTCACTACCCGTATTTGACCAGGTACTCGTAGTTACCTGGATCCGGGCGTCCGCAATTGGGACGATGTCGCGTCTGAGGGGGAGCTGATGGTCGTGGGCGAGAGCGTCACTTCTACCCTGGAGCGCTGCGCGCTGGGATCGGTACTGGCGGGGGTGATCATCGTGGCCGGCGCGCTCGCCCCGCCGGCCACGGCGCAGGACGGCGGTAAGGAAGGAGTCCCCGAGACCGGCCCCCCGGCGCTGTCGATCGATCTCAACGGGGAGGCCAACCGGCTGGCGGCGGGCGAGGAGATCGAGTACACCCTCAGCCTGGCCAACGACGGTGACCACGCGGTGCGCGGCGCCACCCTGTCCCAGAGCCTTCCCGAGCAGTTGGAGGTGGTCTCGGCGGGTGACGCGGCGGAACAGTCCGACGGGTTCGTCGGCTGGGAGGTCAACCTCGCGCCCGGCGAGGCGGTCCAGCGCGAGCTGCGCGTCCGGGTCGGCGAGGACGCGGGGGACGAGTGGCGCCTCGCGACGACCGCCTGCGCGCAGATCACGGCGCAGAGCCCGCCCGTTGTCTGCGCCACCGACGCCAGCCTGCTCGACGCGCGGTCGCCCACCGAGTCCAAGCCCGCCCCCGTCGCACAGGAGAGCAGGCTCTCGCCGGCTAAGATCGCCGGTGTGGCAGTGGTGCTCGGTGTAGTCATCGCCTCCATCGTGGCGGCCCTGGTCGCCCAGTGGCGGTACCGGCCGGCGGGCCGCCACTGAGCACCGGACGCCTGGGCCCCAGCCGCCGCGGTGCGGTCGGTGCCGCGGCACCGGCGTTCCCCGTCCCGGGCGCCGCGGTTACTACAAATCGTAGTAACGTGCGGGCATGGAATTCCTCTACTCCTCCCTTGTCTTCCTGCATCTGCTCGGTATGGCCGGCATTCTGAGCGGCTTTTTGATGCAGCTCATGACCGAGAGCGCCAAGGCGCCCAAGTCGATCCTGCACAGCTCCCTGCTCCAGCTCGTCACGGGGCTGCTTCTGGTGGGGGTGGCCGAGATGGGCGCCGAGGCCGAGATCAACCACTTCAAGATCGGCGTGAAGCTGCTCGTCGCGCTGGTGGTGGCCGTGGTCGCGCTGCTCGACGTGCGCAAGCCGACCACCGGACTCGCCGCCACAGCGGGTGCCCTGGCCATCCTCAACGTCGGGATCGCGGTCTTCTGGTAGCCCCGGCCGCGCCCGTGGCACCCCCGGCGGTCCGCGCCGCCGGGGGCGTTGCCTCAGTCGTCGTAGAACAGCCGCTCCATCACCGCGCGGGCGCGCCGGGTGGCCCGCCGGTAGTCCTGCAGGAGGCGCCCGCTGGGACCCTCGCTCTCGTCGTCGCTGCGGTACCCCAAGGCGCCCGCCAGCGCGGCTCGTTCGCGCAGGTCAGTAGGTATGGAGTCGCCGCCCTTCCCGCGAACGAGCATGATGGCCCCGCGGACCCGCGAGGCCAGGCGCCAGGCGGCCCGCAGAACCTCGGCGTCCTCCGCCGTGATCAGCTCTTCCTCCGTGGCAACCCGCAGCGCGCCGAGGGTGCCCGTGGTGCGCAGTGCGGGAATTTCGTGCGCGTGCCGCATCTGGGTCAGTTGCACGACCCACTCCACATCGGAAAGCCCGCCGCGGCCCAGCTTGGTGTGCAGCGTGGGATCGGCGCCGCGCGGTAGCCGTTCGGCCTCCATGCGCGCCTTGAGCCGGCGGATCTCGCGCACCGCGGACTCGGTCACGCCGCCCGCCGGGTACCGGAGGGGGTCGACCAGCTCGACGAACCGTTCCCTCAGGCCGATGTCGCCGGCCACTGGTGCCGCGCGCAGCAGGGCCTGGCTCTCCCAGGTCGAGGACCAACGGCGGTAGTAGGCCGCGTAGGAGTCCAGGGAGCGCACCAGCGGGCCGTTCTTGCCCTCTGGGCGCAGGTCGGCGTCCATGCGCAGTGGCGGGTCGGCGGCCGGCATCTCCAGCAGCCGGCGCAGCTCCCGCACCACGGCGTTCGCCTCGCCACTGGCCTTGGCGGGCTCGGCTCCGGGCACCGGGTCGTGCACGAACATCACGTCGGCGTCGCTGGCGTAGGTGATCTCGTTACCGCCGAAACGCCCCATGGCGATCACGCACATCCGGGTGCACGGCTCGGCACCCGACTCCTCCGCCACGCGCTGGCGGGCAGTACGCAGCGCGGCCTCGATCGTCACCGCCGCGACGGTGGTGAGCGCGTCGCCCACCTCGTCGATGTCGGCGATCCCCAGCAGGTCGGCGGCGGCGGTCCGGAGCAGCTCGCGCCGGCGCAGTGCGCGCACCGCGGCCACGGAGTTCTCCGCCGTCCCGTGCCGCCGCAGCGCGGCGCTGGCCTCGGCCGCGAGCCCTGAGGCGGGCCGCCGGACCAGGTCCTCGTCGTTGGCGAGAGTGGCCACCGCCTCGGGGGCGCGCAGCAGCAGGTCGGTGGCGTAGCGGCTGGTGCCCAGCAGCCACGCCATGCGCTCGGCCACCCGGATGTCATCGCGCAGCAGCCGCAGGTACCACGGCGTCGTGCCCAGCGCCTCGCTGACCTGGCGGAACCCGAGAAGACCGGCGTCGGGCCGCGGGGCCTCGGAGAACCAGCCGAGCATCACCGGCAGCAGCGTGCGCTGGATGGCCGCGCGCCGGGACACCCCGCTGGTGAGCGCCTCAAGGTGGCGCAGTGCGCCCGCGGGGTCGTCGAACCCCAGCGCCTCAAGGCGGTCGCCGGCCTGCTCCGGGGTGAGCCGGGCCTCCTCGCCGGGCAGCCGCGCCACCGCGTGCAGCAGCGGCCGGTAGAACAGCTTCTCGTGCAGCCGCCGCACCTCGGCGGCCACCCGCCGCCACTCCGCGATCAGCTCGCTGACCGGGTCGGCGGTGAACCCCATGGCGCGCCCGAGCCGGCGCAGTTGGGCCGCGCCGTCCGCGGAGTCCGTTCCGGGCAGCAGGTGGGTCCGGCGCAGCCGGTGCAGCTGGAGCAGGTGTTCGACCCGGCGCAGGAACCGGTAGGCGGCGGACAGCCCGGCGGCGTCCTCCCGGCCGACGTAGCCCCCCGCCGACAGTGCCTCCAGCGCCTCCAGGGTATTGCCAGAGCGCAGGCTGGGGTCGCTGCGGCCGTGCACGAGCTGCAGCAGTTGCACGGAGAACTCGATGTCGCGCAGCCCGCCGGGACCCAGCTTGATCTCGCGGTCGGCGCCGTCCGGAGGCAGGTGCGCCTCGACCCGCCGGCGCATGCTCTGGACCTCATCCACGAAGTTCGGCCGGTTGACGGAGGCCCACACGATCGGGGTGATCGCCGCGGCGTAGGCGGCGCCCAGCTCGGCATCGCCGGCGATCGGCCGGGCCTTCAGCAGTGCCTGGAACTCCCAGTTCTTCGCCCAGCGCTCGTAGTAGCTCAGGTGCCCGGACAGCGGGCGTACCAGCGGGCCGTTCTTGCCCTCTGGGCGCAGCCCGGCGTCGACCTCCCAGAGCCGGCCCCCGTCCTCGGTCTCGGCGGGGATGCGCATCATGACCGACGCGAGCCGGGCGGCGGCGCGCATGGCGGCCTGCTCGTCGGCGTCCTCGGTTGGCTCGGCGACAAAGACGACATCGACGTCGCTGACGTAGTTGAGCTCCCGCCCGCCGCACTTGCCCATGCCGATGACGGCGAGCCGGCACAGCGCCGCGTCCTCGGGGTGCCGCGCACGGGCGACCGCCAGCGCGGCGTCAAGGGTCGCCGCGGCCAGGTTGGCGAGCTCGGCGGAGGTGGTGTCGAGGTCGCCGGAGCCGGTGAGGTCGCGCCCGGCCAGCCGGAGAACCCGGCGGCGGTAGGCGACGCGCAGGTTGTGCTCGGGCCCCTTGGCGGCGTCGTGGGCGAGGGTGGCCGCGGGCGCGGTCGCGTTGGGGTCGGCGCCCACCGTGTGCATCATGCCGGCGCGCAGCTCGGCCGCGCCGGGTGCGCGCGTCGCATCGGGGCCGCGCAGCTCGTGCCAGTCGCCGGGGTGGACCACGAGGTGGTCGGTGAGCGCCGCGCTCGCGCCGAGTACCCGGACCAGCCGGCTGCGCAGGTCGGGATCCTCGCGCAGGGCGTCGCGCAGCTCGTCGGGAGCGGGATCGTTCTCCAGCAGCCGGGTGAGGCCCAGCAGGGCCAGGTCGGGGTCCGCGGCCCGGCCGAGCTCGTCGATGATCCGGCCGTGCCGCTCGACGGAGATTCCCGCGGCCCGCAGTAGGCTCGCCGCCCGGTCGCTGTCGCCGAACCCGCGCCGCGCGAGCTCGCCCGCTGTCATCGTGAAACCATCCCGAGCCACCACGCCAATCACCGTAGCCCGTCGGCCGGTCCCTTGGCGGCGCGGACCCCGGCTTTGGCGTGCCGCTCGTGAAGCGGGCCCCGCTCATCGGTGATCTTGCGGGTTTCGTTTCTTCGCAGCGCGGTCGAGTTTCGGGGTTCTGCCACCCGCATGCGCGCGGCCCGACAACAGTGGCGAGGACGGTGGGTGGGCTGGCCTGCGGTGGTCGGTTCTGGTGCCCGAGGGCGGTGGCCCCGACGAAAGCAGCAACGAAGACACCGGGCGGGCCAGCCCCCGGGGTATCGGTACGGGTGCCCGCCGGTGGTGCGTGTAACGGGGGTGGTGCGGGCGTTCTCGGGGCGGAAACCGGCCCCACACCGCGCCGTTCCCCATCGAAGGTGACCGTGCGGACATCCTCAGCGCCGAGAATGTCCGCACAGACACCCTCGATGCGTCCCGCCGCCGGGCGGGAGCACTGACGCCCGCAAAGGGATGAGTCCCGCAGAACCGGCGGACCGTCGCTGCTCCCGTCGGGTAGCGCCACCACCGGGCACCCGTAGCGATCACCAGGGGCGGGCCCACCACCGCCTTCGTCGCTGCCCCCTCGGGTGCGCCGCCATCGGGCACCCGTAGCGATTACCGGGGGCGGGCCCACACCGTCCTCGCCCGCCCCCGACATCCCACCAGCGCCCTGAAGGACCGAAATCCGCACGATCAACGCCCAGCCCCATGCCCCCAGGCACCGAACGAGGTGCTACTAGCAGTCGTAGTAGAGCTCGAACTCGCGCGGGTGCGGGCGCAGCCGCAGGGAGTCGATCTCCTCGGTGCGCTTGTACTCGATGTAGGTCTCGAGCAGGTCCTCGGTGAAGACGCCGCCTTCGAGCAGGAACTCGTGGTCCTTCTCCAGGGCGTCGAGCGCCTCGTCGAGTGAGGCGGGAACCGTCTGGATCGAGGTGGCCTCGGCGGGCGGCAGCTCGTAGAGGTCCTTGTCGACCGGCTCCGGCGGCTCGATCTTGTTCTTGATGCCGTCAATGCCCGCCATCAGCATCGCGGAGAACGCGAGGTAGGGGTTGGCCGACGGGTCCGGCACCCGGAACTCCAGGCGCTTGGCCTTGGGGTTGTCGCCGGTGAGCGGGATGCGGATGCAGGCGGACCGGTTGCGCTGCGAGTACACCAGGTTGATCGGGGCCTCGTAGCCCGGAACCAGGCGGTGGTAGGAGTTCACCGTCGGGTTGGACAGCGCCAGCAGCGCGGGCGCGTGCTTGAGGAGCCCGCCGATGTAGAAGCGCGCGGTGTCGGAGAGCTGGGCGTAGCCCGACTCGTCGAAGAACAGCGGCTCGCCGTCCTTCCACAGGCTCTGGTGGCAGTGCATGCCCGAGCCGTTGTCCCCGAATACGGGCTTGGGCATGAAGGTGACCGACTTGTCGGCAGCGTAGGCCGTGTTCTTCACGATGTACTTGTAGAGCTGCACGGTGTCGGCGCTCTTGAGCATGGTGTCGAACTTGAAGTCGATCTCGGCCTGGCCCGCGGTGCCGACCTCGTGGTGCTGGATCTCGACGTCGATGTCGGCCTCGATCAGGTTGCGCACCATCGTGGAGCGGAGGTCGCTGTAGTGGTCGACCGGCTCGACGGGGAAGTAGCCACCCTTGTAGCGGGGGCGGTAGCCCAGGTTCGACCCGCCGTTCTGGGTGCCGGTGTTCCAGGCGCCCTCGACGGAGTCGATGTAGTAGAAGCTCGCGTTCTCCTGGGTCTGGAACCGGACGTCGTCGAAGATGTAGAACTCGGCCTCGGGACCGAAGAACACGGTGTCGGCGATACCGGAGCCCTTGAGGTACGCCTCGGCCTTGCGCGCGACGTTGCGCGGGTCGCGGCTGTAGGACTCCCGGGTGAACGGGTCGTGCACGAAGAAGGTGAGGTTCAGCGTCTTGTGCTCACGGAACTTGTCCAGCACGGCCGTGCTGAAGTCCGGCAGCAGCAGCATGTCCGATTCGTGGATGGCCTGGAACCCCCGGATGGAGGAGCCGTCGAACATCAGGCCTTCGTCGAACGTTCCGGCGTCGACGTGCTCGATGGGGAGCGTGAAATGGTGTGTTGACCCGAACAGGTCGGTGAACCGGACGTCAAGAAACTTGACGTCCTCGTTCCGGGTGAAGGCCAGAAGCTCTTCGGCGCTGCTGAACAAGTTGTACCTCCGTGCAGATGTCAGAGGTAACGCGGAACGCCGTCCGCTGTTTCGGGCGAACGGCTCCGGCACGTCACCTCTCGGCCACGTCAACGACGGTAGGAGCAGGCCGTTTCCCAGCCATGTCTCCAATGTTTCGCGCGTGTTACAGGGGTGGAGGTTTTCCCTGCCCAGCGTGCGTTGCCAAAGATTCGTGCGAATCGGATAGCCGGACCCGCGACACCGGGGAAGCAACCGCGCACGGCCCCGATACCGTGGTCGCATGGGAGACAACGGCGCCGCGAGCGACACGGAGTTCCGTTACCGGGGCAACCGCCTGGGCATGCCCGAGAGCGGAACGGGTTCGGTTCCGGGGTTCGGGCGGCGTTTCGTCGGCGTGCTGCTCGACTGGCTGCTCAGCCTGGCAATCGCGCAGGCCATCACTGGCGGGCTGACCGGCCCCGACTCCTCGGCCACTTCGAGTTCCGCGCTGCTGATCTTCGCGGCGCTGAACATCGTACTGCTCATCCTGATCGGCACGACCGTGGGCAAACGGATCGCGGGAATCGGAGTCGCCATGACGGGAGAACGCGCCCTGCCGTGGCCGATCGCCATGGTCGTGCGCACGGTCCTGCTCTGCCTGGTCATCCCGGCGCTCATCCACGACCGCGACCAGCGCGGCCTGCACGATCGGGCCGCGGGCACAGTCACCCGCCGGTACTGACCCGCCCCGAGGCGTCCCGGACCCGCGCGGGCCGTTCCCGCGCTTTCCCGGAGGGCTGGTCAGCTCCCCTTCTGCGGCTTGGGCCCCTTCGGCATCTTCGCGCCCTTGGGCATGGGGCCCTTGGGCATCTGCATGGAGGCGGGCAGTGCCTTGAGCCGGTACCTGAGCTCGGAGGTCTCTGCCTTGTTCAGGTTGCGCGGCAGCTTCGTGAGGCTCCGCTGCAGCTTGGAGATCTGGACCTGCCCCTCGCCGTTGCCGACCTGCAGGTCGTAGATCGGCGTGTTGTAGGCGACCCGCGCCACCCGTTTCTTCTCACTGGCGATCAGGCCGCGCAGCCGGTCCGGCGCCCCTTCGCCAACCAGGATCACTCCCGGACGGCCGACGACGCGGTGTACGACGTCCATCTGCCGGCTGCCGGTGACCCCTGGTTCGACGGTCCAGTTGCCGCGCATGTTCTCCAGCACGGCCATGCCCCCGCCGAGCTGGCCTTCGAGCATCTTGTACTGGATCCGCTGCGCCGAGCGGGTGAAGACCACGAACCCGGCCAGGAACGCGATCGGAACGCCCATGGCGATCCAGTAGAGCAGGGTGCCGGTGAGGAGTCCCCCCAGTACGGCCAGAGCGAGCACGAGGAGCGCGACACCCACGGCGATCGGGATGCTCTTCGGGCTCTGCTGGTGCACGACCTTGGCCACCAAGCCGATCTGCTTGATCCTGCCGGGTGCCTTCTTCTCGCCGCCCGCGCCCTTGGCGTCAGCGGCGGGGGCGTTCTTGGTGTCCTTGGGCTGCTTGGCCATATTCCCAAGGATACGAGTCCCCGGTTGGGAAACGTGAAACGGCGGCCGGGGGCCGCCGTTTCAGCTTGATCACGTTGTGGGCTACTCGGGCGCCCGGCACGTGTGGGACAACGAGTAATCCGGTCAGTCCGGCGGGGTGACGGTGAGTTTCACCGACCCATTGCCACCGGCGCCGTCCTCAGCCGCGTCCGGGTCGGAGTTCTCGATCTCCTCGAAGGCCACGGTGTAGTCGTTGTCCAGGGTGACGGTGTCACCCGCCGTGCCGGTGACCTCTTCGGGGGAGTCCTCGTCGATGCCGGGGCCACCGCCGATGGAGAGGGTGGCCTCGCCGTCGCTTGTGGAGACCACGCCGATGCGCAGGCCGTTGACGGTGCTTTGTTGGGTCTGGATGATGAGCGCGGTCTCACCGTCGGGATCGGGTTCGGGCGAGGGGTCGTAGGTGGGGGTGTCGGTGCCCGCGGACTCCATGGCGGAGGTGTCGGTGGGTTCGTCCTGGTTACCGCATGCGGAGACGAGCAGGACGGCGCAGAGCAGTGCGGCGTGCCATGGGCGCGCTGTGGGGTTGGTGGCCATTGGTGGGTTCTCTTCCGTGTCGCTCCCTAGCTGATCGGGGCGGCGTCGACCTGCCTGGTGTTCGCGTTGAGCTCTTCGATGCTGATCGTCTCGTGATCGCCCGCGCCGCCCCAGGGGTTGTACAGCTCGACCTGGCCGTCCTCGACGCTCTCCACAATGTAGAAGTGGTTGTTGACCAGGTCCTCGTGCTTGTTGTCCTTGTCCTCTCCGAGGGTGAAGAGCGTGACCGCGTGCGGGTCGTCACCGGTGAGCCAGTCGTTGAGCTGGCCTTCGGTGACGTCGCCTGCGGGGACCTCCTCGACGTCGTTTCCGGTGACCAACTCCATGGAGTCGCTGGCGAGGCCCCACTCGGTCTCACCGTAGCCGCCTTCGCGCTCGGCGTGCGCCTTTTCCAGGATGGCGGGCCACATGACCGCGTCGCTGCCCGGGTCGGAGAACTCGGCGTTACCGGAGGAGTCGACGACGATGTCCGGGGTGACGACGACCTCTTCTCCGTCGGCGAAGGTGACGGTGTAGGTGCCGTTGTCATTCTCGGAGATCATGTCCTTGATCATCTCGGGGTTCTGGTCGGCGACCGCTCCGATGCCCGCGAGCCACCAGCAGTTGTTCAGGCTGCCCTGGTCGATGTCGTCGGAGCTGATCTCCCCGTTGTCGCCGTAGAGCTGACCATCCTCGACCTCGGCGTAGTCGAGATCGTGGTCGATGTCGTCGTCCTGCTTGGCTTCCTTGGCGCCGTCGGTGTCGTCGAAGTCGGGGCCGACCAGGTCGGGGTCGATGTTCTGGATACGGCGCAGTGTGTCGAGGTCGGCGTTGCGCAGCGTGAGGTCACGGACACTGTCGTCGGAGAGGAGCTCCTCGATCTCGTCCTCGGACAGGCTCCAGAACAGTGCGTTCAGCTCGGCGGCTGACATGTCCGCCATGACATCCTCGGGGTCGGAGGAGAGCAGGTTGGTGAACCAGTTGCCGTTGAGATGGTCGCGGATATCCGCGATGTCGTCCTCGACGGCCTCCAGCTCCTCGTCGCTGGGGCGGTCCGGGTCGTTCTCGTCGCCGCCCGGTGTCGACGCCCCGTCATCCGAGTCGTCGGAGTTACCTCCACCCGTGGTGGACGAGGGGTTCCCGGATGGCTCCCGGTCCTCGCAGCCGTCCGGTAACGCCTTGCAGATGGCGTCCTCGAGGTAGTTCCTGACCGTGGTGCCGACCCCGCTGGCGAGCACTACGGAGGCGACAGCGGCGACCAGCAGGATGGCGGCGGCATACTCCGCGAAACCAGCGCCCCGGTCATGGAAGCGACGTTGGGAGAGGGCGCGTGGCACCGTATGTCGGGACGCGGGGGCGTCGTGGCTTGGTGCTACGTAAGGCGTCATCTGTGCCGCCCTGTCGGGGGATGGGGAACGACGGAGCGGATGCAGCGTACATGCTGGAGGCTCCAGTGACCCGTCCGAGCCCAAGCAACTTCACCCCGCGGCTCGCGCTACCGGGGCCACACCTCGGGGGTCGGTTGGGCCGGTGGCCGCGGGCTCGGTCATGGCGCGAATGGAAAACCGCGCGGGCACGCCCACAGGAGTCCGGTGGGACCGGGCCCGGTCCCACCGCGGCGCGGTAGGCGGCGGAACACGCAACAGGGCTCCCCGGCGGAATGGTGGCCGATTTCGGCCGTTCCGCCGGGGAGCCCCGTCCGGTCGGTGTGTGGGCGCCCGCCCGCACACCGACCGTTCACTCCTCGGTGCCGGCCCCGGCCGACTCCGCGGTGCGCTTCTCTACGGCCTGGTTGTACAGCCGGCCCGCCCGGTAGGAGGACCGCACCAGCGGGCCGGACATGACCCCGGCGAACCCGATCTCCTTGGCCTCCTCGTCGAGCTCGACGAACTCCTCGGGCTTGACCCAGCGGTCGACCGGGTGGTGCAGCTTGGACGGCCGCAGGTACTGGGTGATGGTCAGCAGGTCGCAACCGGCCTCGTGCAGGTCGCGCATGGTCTCGCTGATCTCGTGCCGTTCCTCGCCCATGCCGAGGATCAGGTTGGACTTGGTCACCAGGCCCTCCTCGCGCGCCCGGGTGATGACCTCCAGCGATCGCTCGTAGCGAAATCCCGGCCGGATGCGGCGGAAGACCCGCGGGACCGTCTCAACGTTGTGTGCCAGGACCTCCGGACGGGAGCCGAACACCTCGGCGAGCTGGTCGGGCTTGGCGTCGAAGTCCGGGATGAGCAGCTCGACCCCGGTCTGCTGGTTCAGGTGGTGGATCTGGCGCACGGTCTCGGCGTACAGCCATGCCCCGCCGTCCTCCAGGTCGTCGCGGGCGACGCCGGTGACCGTGGCGTAGCGCAGCTCCATCTTGCGCACCGACTCGGCGACCTTGAGCGGTTCGAGCTGGTCGAGCGGGCTGGGCTTACCGGTGGCGATCTGGCAGAAGTCGCACCGGCGGGTGCACTGGTCGCCGCCGATGAGGAAGGTCGCCTCGCGGTCCTCCCAGCATTCGTAGATGTTCGGGCACCCCGCCTCCTGGCACACGGTGTGCAGGCCCTCGCGCTGGACCAGGTTGCGCAGCTCGGTGTACTCCGGGCCCATGTGCGCCTTGATCTTGATCCAGGACGGCTTGCGCTCGATCGGCGTCTGGCTGTTGCGTTCCTCGACGCGCAGCATCCTGCGCCCCTCGGGAGCGACGGTCAACGCGGGCCCCTTTCTCTTCTCGTCCCCGCCTGGGGATTCCTCGTGCTCGGCTGCCGGTTAGCGGGTCACGCCCCGGCGAGCTCCGCGGCCTCGGGCTCGTCGACCTCGGGTACGGCGTCGGTGCGGCGGAAGCTGGTAGCGCCGAGCACGTCGGCCAGGTGCCGTTCGGTGAGCGGCACGACCTCGGCCACGGTGACGTCGCGCCCCAGCTCCAACGAGAGCGTGGTGACCCCGGCATCGGTGATCCCGCACGGCACGATCCGGTCAAACCAGGACACATCATTGTCGCAGTTCAGCGCGTACCCGTGCATACCTACCCCGCGGGCGATCCGGCAGCCGATGGCGGCGATCTTGCGCTCCGGCCGGCCGTTATCGGGGTCCGCGTCGAGCCACACACCGGTCCGCCCCTCGACGCGCTTACCGGTGAGCCCGAACTCCGCGATGGTGCGGATGACCGCGTCCTCCAGCAGGCGGACATAGCCGACGACGTCGACGGGGTCGGGAAGCCGCACGATCGGGTACACGGTGAGCTGGCCGGGACCGTGCCAGGTGAGCTTGCCTCCGCGGTCGATGTCGTAGACGGGGGCCCCCACGTCCGCCAACGGACGGTCCCACCGACCGGTGCGCTTTCCGGCGGTGTAGACCGGCTCGTGCTGCAGCAGCAGAACCGTGTCGGGAACCCGGCCGGCGACGCGGCCCTGGTGGAGCCGTTTCTGCAGGTCCCATCCCTGTTGGTAGGGGACGGGGGAGTCGCCCAGCCAAGTGAAGGAAAGCTCACTCATACATCCCACCTTACGCGTGCCCGGGCGGTTGGGCAGTGTTGCGTAGGGCACCACGCTGGTGCTCCGGCCCCCGGACTACAGCAGATCCCGCAGTGCCGCCTGGAGATCGGCGTGCTCGAAGGCGTACCCGGCCTTGCGCAGCCGGTCGGGGTGCGCGCGCTGGTCGATCAGGACACCCTCGTCGGCGAAGTCCGCGAGGACGGCCCGCAGCGCGAACCCCGGAACCGCCAACACCGCCGGGCGGCGCACCGTGCGCGCGACGGCCGCGGTGAACGCGGCGTTGCTCACCGGGTTAGGCGCGCACAGGTTGAACGGACCTTCGAGATCGGGATGGTCCAGCAGGAAGCGGATGGCACCGACCTCGTCGGGCAGCGAGATCCAGCTCATGTACTGGCGCCCGGATCCCAGCCTGGCGCCGAGCCCCAGCCGGAACATCGGGAGCGAGAAGCCCAGCAACCCGCCCGAGCGCGCCAGCACGTTCGCGCTGCGCAGGTACGCCACCGAGATCCCGGCATCCCGGGCGGGGGCGGCCGCCTCCTCCCACGCGGTGACGAGGTCGGCAAGGAAGCCCGATCCCGCCGGTGCCTGCTCGTCAGCGGGTCCGGGGCCGGTGGCGCCGTAGAATCCGACGGCCGAGCCCGAGAGCAGGCGCGGCGGCGGCGTGTCCATGGCCGCGAGGGCGGTGGCAAGGGTGCGCGTCCCCCGGACGCGGCTGTCCCAGATCCGGCGTTTGCGGGTCGCTGTCCACCGTGCCGGCCCCACGGGTTCGCCGGCGAGGTGCACCACGGCGTCCACCCCGCTGAGCCGCTCGGTGTCGACGTAGCCCTTGTCGGGATCCCACTGGACCTCGGCCATGTCCCGAGCCGGACGCCGTACGAAACGTAGTACGTCCTGACCATCGGCCGTGAGCGAGCGGCTCAGCTCCGTCCCGACCAGTCCGGACGCCCCTGTGATCGCGATTGACATGTCCGCCACCTATCCATCGGCACCACAATGATGCCTGCCCACCGGAACGCCGTGGAAATAGTCGGCCCTACTTGTCCGGAACGCCTGCGCCGCGGGGCCCCGGCAGTCGATTATGGAATTGGGACACGGGATCCCCCGGCCCGTCCGGGGATACCGGCGGTGGCGCGCGTGGGCGCCACCGTTCGCACCGAACCTGGTGAAGGGGTTCACCAGGGGAAGGTGACTGGTGGGGTGATGAGGTGGGGCGGTCCCCGCGAATCGGGGGCCGCCCCACCCGGCTGCCGGCTCGGCGGTCAGGCCAGGCCCAGCTCCCCTTCGAACGCCCCTTCCTCCAGGCGCTCGCGGATGCTGCGCAGGAACGCCGACGCGTCGGAGCTGTCGATGAGGCGGTGGTCGTAGCTCAGCGCCAGGTGCACCATCGAGCGCACCGCGATAACCTCACCGAGGTTCGGGTCGTCCACGACGACCGGCCGCTTCACGACGGAGCCGGTGTCCAGGATTCCCACCTGCGGCTGGATCATGATCGGGGTCTCGAACAGCGCTCCGGAGGCGCCGGTGTTGTTCAGGGTGAACGTTCCGCCGCTCAGCTCGTCCGGAGTGAGCTGGCCGCTGTGCGCCCGGCTGGTCACGTCGGCGATCTTGCGCGCCAGGCCGCCGAGGTTGAGGTCGCCGGCGTCCTTGATGACGGGGGCCAGCAGCCCGCCGTCGGTGTCGACGCAGACACCGAGGTTCTCGACGTTGTGGTACGTGACCTCGTACTTGGAGCTGTCGATGACCGCGTTGAGCTTCGGGTGCGTCTTCAGCGCCTCGACCGTTGCCACCGCGAAGAACGGGAAGAAGCCGAGCTCCACCCCTTCGCGGGTCCGGAACTGCTCGCCGACCCGTTCCCGCAGCCGGGCGATGTTGGTGACGTCGACCTCGATCACCTGGGTGAGCTCGGCGGAGATGCGCAGCGACTCTGCCATCTGCTCGGCGATGGAGCGCCGCAGCGGCGACATCTGCTCGGTGCGGCCCCGCAGCGTGGTGTCGGGGACGACCTTGCGCGCGGGCTCGGTGGGAGCGGCGGCGCCGGCCGGCGCCGCCGGCTCGGCCGCGGCGCGCTCCCGCCGCTCGCGCTGCTCGTTCGCGGCCTGCTGGACGTCCTGCTTGCGGATACGCCCGCCGACACCCGTACCGCGCACAGTGCTGAGGTCGACGCCCTCGTCGGCGGCGAGCTTGCGCACCAGTGGCGTGACGTAGGCCTCGGTGACGGCATCGGTTCCGGACTGCTGGCCGGTGCCGCTGAGCGTCTCGATATCGATCGGCGGGGCAGTGTCAACGTCGGTTTTGGTCTCGGACGGCTGCTCGGCCGAGGGAGCCTCGGCGCGCGCCGCGGGCGCCTCGGCCGTCTCCGCTGGCGGAGCCGAGGACGCCGGAGCGGGACTCGGCTCGGGCTCGGGTTCGGGCTCCGGTTCCGGTGCGGCGGGCTCAGGGGCCGCCGGGGCCTCCTCGGCCGCGGGCGCCGCCTGCTCAGCCGGAGCCTCGTCGGCCGATCCGATGACGGCGATCTCGGCGCCGATCTCAACGGTCTCGTCCTCGGCGACGAGGATCCGGGTCAGCACTCCCGAGACGGGAGAGGGGATCTCGGTGTCGACCTTGTCGGTCGAGACTTCCAGGAGGGGCTCGTCGACCGTGACGGACTCGCCCTCCTTCTTCATCCATTGGGTGACGGTGCCCTCGGTGACGCTCTCGCCCAGCTCGGGCATGGTAACGGAAGTCGGCATGGGGTCCTCTTGGTTCTACGTGCGGAACGCGACGGGAGACAACGGGCGGGCGCCCGGGCCCGCCCGGCACAACGTCAGTCGTGGACGTGCAGCGGCTTGCCCGCCAGGGCCAGGTGCGCCTCGCCCAGCGCTTCGGACTGGGTCGGGTGCGCGTGGATGAGCTGCGCCACCTCCGAGGGCAGCGCCTCCCAGTTGTAGATGAGCTGCCCCTCGGTGACGAGCTCGCCCGCCCGGCTGCCCACGATGTGCACGCCCAGCACGGGCCCGTCCTTCTCGGCGACGAGCTTCACCGCTCCCTGCGTCTGCAGGATGCGGCTCTTGCCGTTGCCCGCCAGGTTGTAAGTGATCTCCTCGACCTCGTACCCCCGCTCCCGGGCCGTTTGGGATGTGATGCCGACCGAGGCCACCTCGGGCTCGCAGTAGGTGACCCGGGGGACACCGTCGTAGTCGATGGCCGGCGGGTTGAGCCCGGCGATCTGCTCGGCCACGAAAATGCCCTCCGCGAACCCGGCGTGCGCGAGCTGCAGGGTCTCGATGAGGTCGCCAACCGCGTAGATGTTGCCCACACCGGTGTGCAGGTTCTCGTCGACCTGGACGAAGCCGCGGTCGAGGGAGACCCCGGCCTCCTGGTAACCCAGGCCGTCCGACACCGGGCCGCGCCCGATCGCGACCAGCAGCACCTCGGCGTTGATCGTCTTGCCGCCCTTGAGCGTGATCTCCACGCCCGAGTCCGTGACCTTGTGGCTCTCGTAGGGGGTGCTCAGCTCGGAGGAGATACCCCGCTTCTTGAACGCCCGCGTGAGCAGCTTGGAGCTGGCCTCGTCCTCCAACGGAAGGAGCTGCGGGAGAGCCTCGACGATGGTGACCTCGGAGCCGTACGAGCGGTACACGCTGGCGAACTCGACGCCGATGACCCCGCCGCCCAGCACCACCACGGACTCGGGTACCCGGTCCATTGTGAGCGCCTCGTTGCTGGTGATGACCTTCTGGCCGTCAATGTCCAGCCCGAGGGTCTTCGGCTGGGACCCCGTCGCCAGCAGGATGTTGCGGCCCTTGTAGACGGTGTCGCCGACAGTGACCTCATCGGCGCCGGTGAGCCTGCCCTCGCCCGCGACAGTGGTGATCTGGCGCGACTTGACCAGTCCGGTGAGCCCCTTGTAGAGGCCGTCGACCACCTTGTCCTTGTACTTGTGCACCGCCGGGAGGTCGATGCCGTCGAAGGTCGCCTTGACCCCGACGGCCTCGCTCTCGCGGGTGGACTCGGCGATCTCCGCGGAGTGCAGCAGCGCCTTCGTGGGGATGCAGCCGTAGTGCAGGCAGGTGCCGCCCAGCTTGTCTTTCTCGATCAGCACGACGCTCATGCCGAGCTCGGCCGCGCGCAGCGCCGCCGAATAGCCGCCGCTACCGCCGCCGAGGACGACGAGGTCGAAGGTGCCGCCGCTCTCACTCACGGGAAGGACACTCCTTGCTGTGGATGGAAATGGCATTGCCGTTCGCGTCCGGGGCCGTGTCACGCCCGGGCGTCCACGGTTATTCAGTTCTCGGCTCGGGCTTCGGCGAGCCGGACCAGTGTCCGCGTCGCCGCGCCGGTTCCGCCCGTCGGGGTGTAGCCGAACTCCTGGCCCTGGTTGAAGGACGGACCCGCGATGTCGAGGTGCGCCCACACCATCTCGTCGGCGACGAACTCCTTGAGGAACAGCCCTGCGCTGAGCATGCCGCCCCAGCGCTCGCCGGGCACGTTGGCGATATCGGCGACGGTGGAGTCGAGCCCCTTGCGCAGGTCCTCGGGAAGCGGCATGGGCCACGACGCCTCACCGGCCGCGGTGGCCGCCGCGACGACCTCCTCGCGTGCGGCGTCGTCGTTGGCCATGACCCCGAAGACGCGGGTGCCCAGAGCGATGAGTTGGGCGCCCGTCAGGGTGGCGACGTCCACGATGAGCTCCGGGTCGTCCTCGTGCGCCCGCACGATGGCGTCGGCCATGACCAGACGGCCCTCGGCGTCGGTGTTCAGCACCTCGACGGTCTTGCCGCCGTACATGGTCAGGACGTCGGAGGGACGCTGCGCGGTGCCGCTCGGCATGTTCTCGGCGATCGCGAGATAGGCGACCACGTTGACCGTGGGCCGCAGTGCGGCGATGGCGCGCATGGCCGCGAGTACCGCCGCCGCCCCGCCCATGTCGGACTTCATCCAGTCCATGGACGAGGTGGGTTTCAGGGAGAGGCCACCGGTGTCGAAGGTGATCCCCTTGCCGACGAAAGCGAGGGTCCGCGTCGCATCGGGGTGGTCATAGGCGAGCCGCACCAACCGCGGCGGGTTTGCCGAGCCCTGGCCGACGCCGACAATGCCGCCGTAGCCGGCCTCGACGAGCGCCTCCTCGTCGAGCGTCTCGACCCGCAGCACATCGTGCTCGCGCGCGATCTCCTCGGCAACCCCCGCCAGGTCGGCGGGGACAAGGTCGGCGGGTGGCGTGTTCACCAGATCGCGCGCCAGGTTGACCGACATGGCGAGGGTCTCGGCGCGCTCGGCGGCGCGGGTCGCGCCCTCCGCGGAGCTGATGACCAGCAGGCGTTCGGCGGGGTTCTTGGCGGCGGCCTCGCCGGTCCGGTAGCGGTCGAACGAGTAGTCGCCGAGAAGCGCGCCGAGCGCGGCGGCCTCGACGTGCTCCGCGCTACTGGCCGGCAGCGCGAGCGCGACCCGGGCCTGGTCGCCGCGTGCGCGCAGGGCAGCGCCGGCCGCGCGGGACAGGGTGTCGGCGTCGACCGCTGCGCCGTCCTTGGGCGCGGCGCCCAGGCCCACCGCGATCACCAGCGGCGCCTTTACCGCCCCGAGCGAGGCCACTGTGTGGACCTCCTCGGCGGCTCCGGTCGCGCCCAGGACCGAGAGCGCCTGGGCAAGGCCGCCGGCGAAGGCGGCGTCGACATCGTGGGCGCCTGCGGCGGGCTCCGGGCCGCCGGTACCGGAGTGGTATCCGACGACCACCGCATCGGCGTCGAGCGAACTGGGGGATTCTGTAATGACTGACAGCGACGTGCTCACGAAGTCGATGCTAGTCCTTTTCGCGCCGCGGCGGGCACGCGGTATCCGCGCGCGCCGGCGCGGGCCCCGGCCGCGCGTGGAGAACTCCGGCCCCGGCACCTCCGCGCGCTGTTCCCGGTGCGGGCCCCACACGCGCCGCGTGCGCGGGTTCCCCGGTACGGCGCGCCTGGGGCCGCCCCACACGGCAGCCCGCTACGCGCGCGGTACTCCGCGCCCCCGGGGGCCCGGCCAGCGGCGTTCCCGGCGGTGTGCGGAAATGTGAGGAGGGCGACATGAGACAACGCGTCCGGCTCCGGTAGGCGCGAGCCGGAGAGGGCGCCCTGCGGGATACCGGGCCGGTCAACGGTGCACCGGCGTCCGCCTGTCAGACCGCCGCGGCCGCGACCACAAGCGCGCCCGCCGTCGCTGTCTCGGACAGCGCCCCCAGCACGTCGCCAGTGATCCCGCCGAGCCGGTGCACCGCGCGCCACAGCACCAGTCCCGCCAGTGCCAGGCCGGCACCCACGCCCAGGACGCATCCGGCCGCCAGAGCGGCCCCGTCGAGCAACCCACCCAGTGCCACGAGCAGCACACCAGCGGTGGCCACCGCCGCGGCCCGGTAGCGCACCGCACCGGCGACGGGCCCGCCCAGGCCGTCCGAACGGGCGGCGGGAATCCGCGGCGTGCAGGCCCAGGTGATGGCGAGGCGGCCGGTGCCGGCGGCGGTCAGCAGCCCCAGTGCGCCCGCGGTGGACGAGGCCGTGGCCAGTTCGCCCAGCGCCAGCACCTGGATGAGGACGGTCAGCACCAGGGTGACGACGCCGAACGGCCCGATGTCGGAGCGCCGCATGATCTCCAGCGCGCCACCCGCGGGACGCGCACTGCCCAGCCCGTCGGCGAGGTCGGCCAACCCGTCGAGGTGCAGCCCCCGGGTGAGCACCGCCAGCAGCCCCACGGCCAGCGCAGACGCCAGCAGTGGACCGAGGCCCAGTACCCCGGCGAGGCTGAGCGGCAGCGCCGCTGCCGCCCCCAGGCCGATCCCGACCAGGGGGGCCAGCGCCATGGCCCAACCGGCGACCGTGCGGTCGAATCGCCGCACCGATACCGGGACGATCGTCAGGGTGCCGCCCGCCATGCGCAGCCCGTCAACGGCGTCGCGCAGGGGTGTCCGGGACGCGCCGGTCACGGCAGCTCCACCACCCGGCCGGCCGTGGCCAGGACGACCTCCTCCGACTCGGCCGCCAGGAGCTGGTTCAACCGGCCCAACTGGTCGCGGAACAGGCCGCCGCTGGCGGTAGGGGGCACCACGCCCGAGCCCACCTCGTTGGTGACCGCGACGACGTGGGCCGACGTGTTCCGCCACACGTGCATGAGCTCGTCTACACGCGACGACAGCGCCTCCTCGGCGCCGGGCGACGGGGGGTCGTGCCACATCCCGCAGTGCTCCATCACGCCGGCGAGCCAGGTGCCGACACAGTCCAGGAGCACCGTTCCCGAGACCCGTTCGAGCGTGCCCGCGACGTCCAGGGTCTCGACCGTGTCCCACCACCACGGCCGGCGTTCCTGGTGCGCCTTGACGCGGCGGGCCCAGGAGTCGTCGGTACCGGGCGCCGGGCCGGTCGCCAGGTAGGTCACCTCGCACTCGCCGAGGAGCCGCAGCTCCGCCTCCGTCGACTTCCCGGACCGGGCACCGCCGGTGACCAGAACCCGGTGCGGGCCGCGGACGCGTCCCGGGGGCCAGGCCGCGGGCGGGCACAGCAGTTCCTGGCCGTCGGAGGGGCACGAGGCGCCCCAGAGGCGCGCCCGCCGCGCCAGCTCGTCAGGGGAGTGCAGACGGTGGTCGCCACCGACGGCGACAATGGCCGTGGTGCTGCTCGCGATCTCGGATCGGCGCAGCGCGCCGATGGTCCACGGTGCCTCCACCACGTCCACGATCGCGACGTCCACATGGTGCGGCGCGCCGCCGGAATCGCCGCTCCCGCTCCCGTTGCCGTCGCCGGGCGGGTCGGCCGGCGCGTCGGTGCGCGCATAGAGGAGCTGACCGCCACCGGGACCTTCAACGCGGGTGCCGTACGCGGTATCGGTAACCCGGTACCCGCGCGGAGGTGGCGTGGCGGTTCCCGAACCGGGCTCGCGGAGCGTGAGTGTGTCGTCAACGGTCACGCGCAGCGGTAGCCGCCGGTTCCGCGTGGCGCGGTTGCATGAGGCACATCGGCAGTTTGGGGCCGGCCAGCCGGCCGGGCCGGCCGTCCCGGAGAGTCTGAGTCGCACGTGTGCCAGTTAACTTGACATCGTCCCAACGACCAAAGCCGGGAGAGCCCGACAGGCCGAATCGCCCGGCTGGATCGGTGGTGGCGTTCCGCGGCTTTTTCGCCCCGTCCACCCGCGCGGGCCCGTGCGGGCCGATCAGCGGCCGCGATGCCGATACCCTCGGCACGTCCGATCGTTGAGCGGGAGAAGGGGAGCCCTATGGCGTGGAGTTGGCGGTACGAGACGGCCGAAGGGCGGGTGCTGGACGACGAGGCCCTTCCCGGCGAGCTGTTCTCCTCGCGCGGCGACGCGGAGAGCTGGCTCGGGGAGAGCTGGCGCGACCTCGTCGAAGCCGGAGCCGACCAGGTCACCCTGCTGGAGGACGATCGGGTTGTCTACACCATGAGCTTGCACGAGGACGACTAGTTTCCCGGTGATCTTGAGGATTCCGTTCCTGTATAGCGCTGCGAAGGAACGGAATCCTCAAGATCAGCACACCCCTGGGTCAGGGGCGTTCCGGCGGGCTCACCGTCAGCGAGGGGTCGCGCAGGATGCTGTCGCCGAGGAGGTCGTCGATCCGGCGCAGCAGGTCGTCCTCCAGCGTCACCCCGGCCGCGCCAACGTTGTCGCGCACCTGCTCGGGACGGGTGGCCCCAATGATCGCCGAGGAGACGTTGGGGTTCTGCAGCACCCACGCCACGGCGAGCTGGGCCGGGCTCAGTCCCGCTTCGGCCGCCAGCGGGGCCAGCCCTTGTACCCGCTCCAGCAACCGCTCGTCCTGCACCATCCTGCCGATGAACCGGCTGCCGCTCTCGTCGGTCGCGCGCGACCCTTCCGGCGGCGCCTGGCCCGGCTTGTACTTGCCGGTGAGAACGTCCTGCGCGATGGGTGACCACACGATCTGGCCGATGCCCTCGCGCTCGCACACCGGCACGACCTCGGACTCGATCACCCGCCACAGCATGTTGTACTGCGGCTGGTTGGACACGATCCGGTCCAGGCCCAGCACGCCGGCGTGGTGCAGCGCCAGCTCGATCTCGTCGGCGCGCCACTCGGAGACACCGATGTAGCAGACCTTGCCCTGCCGGACGAGGTCGTCGAACGCGCGCAGCGTCTCCTCAAGGGGAGTGTGGTGGTCGAACCGGTGGGCCTGGTAGACGTCCAGGTACTCGGTACCCAGCCGGCGCAGCGTGTCCTCGACACCGCTGCACGATGTGCTTGCGCGAGAGCCCGCGGTCGTTCCTGCTCGGGCCCATCGGCCAGTAGACCTTGGACAGGATCTCCAGTCCGTCGCGGCGCTCGCCCTTGAGCGCCTTGCCGAGGACCTCCTCGGCGCGGCCGCGGGCGTAGACGTCGGCGGTGTCGAAAGTCGTGATGCCCTCGTCCAGTGCCGCGCGCACGCACGCCACGGCCGCGTCCTCCTCGACCTGGGAGCCGTGGGTGATCCAGTCGCCGTACGAGATCTCGCTGACGACGAGCCCGCTGTTGCCAAGATGACGAAACTCCATGATGGGCACCTTAACCCGCGGTGGCCGTTCCGCCTCCGGAGCGCGGCGCCGGTGCGGTCAGCCCTTCGCGGGGGTGATGGCCTCTCCCACGCGTACCCGCGGCTTCGGCAGCCGGAGCTTGCGGATCTGCAGCTGCCGCATGGCCGCGTAGAACCCGGCCCCGCGCACGTCCTCGCCGGGGAAGTACGTGCGGGCCTCGCGCTTGATCCGGTTGCCGACGTAGATGCCTTCGGCCACGATTCCCACCATCATCGCCGGCCACACCACGTAGGTGACGCCGAGCTGGATCGCGGGGGCGGGGACGAACAGCAGCACGATGACCACCAGCGAGAAGTACAGGAAGAACTCGCTGATACTGCGGCGGGAGTCGACGAAGTCGCGGGCGTAGGCGCGTACCGGGCCCAGATCCTGGGGGCGGAAGTGCTGCTCCTCGCCTTTCTTGGCGCCGCTGCGCTGCGCTGTGCGGCGCGACTCCTGGGCGCGCCTCTCCCGGTACTGCCGGTAGGCCTCCCTGCGTGTCTGGGGGGCGTTGAGCGGGCGCCGCAGGCCCTTCTCTGATTCGGTGCGTTTGGGCGTGGGTTGCCCCTTCTTGGGGGTATATCCCTTAGATTGAGAAGTCTCAGAACTTGTAGAGCTGGTCACGGCAGACTCTTCGGATGCGGAAGCGGAACGACGTTGGAACACATCAGTCAGGGTAGCCGGTCCAGGCTTCATGGCGACCTCTCGTTATAGCGCGTAGGGTTAGGTAAAGCGCCCGCAGGGAACAGCCGATGTACGGACCGAGAAGGGGACGGCCACGCCGATGAGCGTGTTTCAGCGACTTTCCATGGTTTTCAAGTCCAAGGCAAGCAAGGCCCTGGACTCAGTCGAGGACCCTCGTGAAACTCTCGACTACTCGTATCAGAAGCAACTGGAACTGTTGCAGAAGGTCCGGCGCGGAGTGGCCGACGTCGCCACCTCGCGCAAGCGGGTCGAGCTGCAGATCCAGCAGTTGGAGCAACAGTCAGGGAAGCTGGAGACCCAGAGCCGTTCCGCCCTGGAGCAAGGCAGAGAGGATCTCGCTCGCGAGGCTCTCACGCGCCGCTCCGGACTGCAGTCCCAGGTCGACGGACTCAAGGAGCAGCACGAGCAGCTGCAGGGCGAGGAGCAGAAGCTGACTCTCGCGGCCCAGCGGTTGCAGGCCAAGGTCGACTCCTTCCGTACCCGCAAGGAGACCATCAAGGCCAACTACACCGCTGCCCAGGCCCAGACCCAAGTCAGCGAGGCGTTCTCGGGTATCTCCGAGGAGATGGGCGACGTCGGCATGGCCGTGCAGCGCGCCGAGGACAAGACGTCGGAGATGCAGGCGCGCGCTGGCGCGGTCGACGAGCTGCTCGAGTCCGGGGCTCTCGACGACGTCACCGGCAGTTCCAAGGACGACATCCAGTCCGAGCTCGACCGTATGGCCAGCACCGGCGGCGTCGAGCTGGAGCTGGAGAAGATGAAGCAGGAGCTGGGGCAGGGCGGCGGCAACGGCGCGTCGCAGATCGAGAGCGGCTCCGGCGACCAGGCCCAGTCCAACCGTCAGGGGGAGGGGTCATGATCGTCCGGATCATGGGTGAGGGCCAGTTGGACCTCAGCGAAGCCGACTTCGACCTCCTCCAGGAGTTCGACCGGACACTTGAGCAGGCGATCGAGTCGGACAATGAGGAGACGTTCCGGCGGGTGCTGGGGGAGCTCCTGGCGAGGGTTCGTGCGGACGGAAAGCCGGTATCGCCCGATTCTCTCGAACCGTCCCAGCTCATCCTGCCGCACGAGGACGCCAGTATGGCCGAGGTCCGTGCCATGCTCGGCGACGAAGGGCTGATTCCCGACCTCGCCTGATTCCCACTGGTGTGGGCGCTACGTTCGCACGGCCGCCATGACGCGTTCATGGCGGCCGTCTTCGGTTGTGCCGGGGGTAAGAGCGTGGTAAGCGCCTCAGGTGCGCCGCTGAATGACTGATAACCAGGCCTAACTACACTGCGAGGTATCAGCCTCTGCTGGTCCCGCGGGACAGTTGCGAGGTAATCCGTCGAAAGGCGTGGCGTTGTGGCAGGTTCGAAGTTCATTCCCGACCGCGGGCTGACCGCCCGCATGTTGCTGACGATGTCCCTGCTGGGCATCGTCTACGTGGCGTTCATCATCGCCCTGATCCTCGTTGGCATGCCGTGGTGGCTGGTCGCGCTTGTTGTGATCGGGGTCGGGCTGTTCCAGTACTTCACCTCGGACAAGGTCGCGATGTTCTCCATGGGAGCGCGCGAGGTAAGCCCTGAGCAGGCGCCGCAGCTCCACGCTGTCGTCGACCGGCTGTGCGCCATGGCGGACATGCCCAAGCCGAAGGTGGCCATCGCTGACAGCGACGTCCCCAACGCCTTCGCCACGGGGCACAACCAGAAGAACGCCGTGGTCTGCACCACGACCGGGCTCCTGCGCCGGCTGGAGAACCAGGAGCTTGAGGCGGTGCTCGCGCACGAACTCTCCCATGTCGCCCACCGCGACGTCATGGTGATGACGATCGCGGGTTTCCTGGGCATCATCGCGGGTTTCCTCACCCAGGTGGGGCTGCGGTTCATGATGTTCGGCGGCGGGCGGAGCAACAACGGTGGTCCGGCGCCGGCGCTGATCGCACTGGGAGTTGTGGTGGTCAGCGTCATCGTGTGGGTGCTGAGCTTTGTGCTCACCCGGATTCTCTCCCGCTACCGGGAGCTCTCGGCGGACCGCGCGGCGGCGTACCTCACAGGCCAGCCGTCGACGCTCGGCAGCGCGCTCACCAAGATCACCGGGGAGATGGGCCGCATCCCCAGCCGGGACCTGCGCCAGGCGGAGCCGTTCAACGCGTTCTTCTTCACCCCGGCGTTCTCCAAGAAGCAGGGGTTCAGCCTGAGCCAGATGTTTGCCACGCACCCGCCGATCGAGCAGCGCCTGGAGCAGCTTGCCGGGATCTCCCGCCAACTGGGCCAGGGGACGTAGGCTCAGAGCAGTAGCGACCGCCGAAGCCAACAGCGAAAGAGGGGTGCCGTGAGCTTCTTCCGGGCCTTGCTGGGCCGCTCCAAGCCGGCCAAGCCCGACCTCGACCAGCTCTTCGGGTTGCCGTCCGCGGCGATCACGCTGCAGGCGACGGCCGGGTTCCGCCCCACGGGCACCGGCTCCGTGGCGTTCCGCCCCGCCGAAGGGCAGGCGTTCGCGAGCCTGGAGCAGGACATCACGGCACTGCTGAACGCCGACAACGGGCCCGAGGTGGAGCCCACGCGCGACGAGTACGGGTACACGTGGCTGGTCCTGCGCAGCCCTTCCGCGGACGCCGCCGATATCAGCGGCCTCGTGACCGAAATCCACGCGGCCAACACCTCGCTGGAGCACGCCGGGTTCGGCCCGTCGCTGCTGTGCTCGCTGGTCACGTTCGCCGACGAGGACGGCGGGCGGCGGTTCGCGCTTGTCTACCTGTACAAGCGCGGCACCTTCTACCCCTTCGCCCCGATCGGGGGCAAGCGCCGGGACAACGCGCTGGAGCTGCAGATCGAAGCGGCGATCGCCAACGACCTCCCCGTGGAGAAGGACAAGTCGCGCTGGTTCCCCGTCTACGGCGCACCCGGCATCTGAAGGGCTGAGCCGGCGCGGTGGTCGACACGGCCAGAGCGCGACTGCACGGTTGGATTCCGCGATACGGGAGCCAATTATCGCTTAGCGGATGAATTTCGGGTTGAGGTCTGGTCTGCCGGCGGTGCCGCCGGGCACACTGGTGGGGTGCGCATAGTCATTGCTCCGGACAAGTTCGCCGGCACCCTCAGCGCGATCGAGGCCGCACAGGCGGTCGCCGAAGGCTGGCAGCGGGTCCACCCAGAGACCGAGACCGAGCTCGTCCCCCTCTCCGACGGCGGCCCCGGCTTCGTGGCGGTACTGCATACCGCGCTTGGCGGGAAGGTCGTCAGCCGCGAGGTCAGCGGCCCCTTGGGTACGCCGGTGCGGGCCGACTACCTACTGGACGGCGAGACCGCCTACATCGAGAGCGCCCAGGCGTGCGGCCTGCATCTGCTCAGTGCGTCCGAGCGCGCGCCCACGCGCACGACCAGCCGCGGGGTGGGGGAGCTGATCGCCCACGCCGTCACCGACGGCGCCCGCACGGTCGTCGTCGGCCTCGGCGGCAGCGCCACCAACGACGGCGGCGCCGGGATGCTCGCCGCGCTGGGCGCGGAACCTGGCAGTGCCCTGGCCGCGGGCGGGGCGGCGCTGGCGTCGCTGCCCGGCGCGGTCGACCTTGAGCCCGCCCGCCGTGCCACCGCCGGCGCGCGCCTGATCGCGGCCACCGACGTCGACAACCCGCTGCTGGGGCTGCACGGCGCGAGTGCCGTTTTCGGCCCGCAGAAGGGCGCGGACGACGACCAGGTGCAGCGCCTCGACGCGGCCCTCGCCGCGTTCGCCGAAGCGAGTGACCCGTCCGGCACCTTGCGCGAGAGCCCGGGAGCGGGTGCCGCCGGCGGACTGGGATACGGACTGCTGCTGCTGGGTGGTGCCGTGGAGTCGGGAGTGGCGCGGGTGCTGACCGCGGTGGACCTCGCGGCCAGAGTGGCGTCGGCGGACCTCGTCATCACGGGTGAGGGCTCGTTCGACTCCCAGTCGCTGCGCGGCAAGCTCCCGCACGGTGTCGCCCGGACCGCCGCCGAGCACGGCGTGCCGTGCGTGGTGACCGCCGGAGCGGTCTCAGTGGGGCGGCGCGAGGCCGCGGCCGCGGGGATCACCGAGACCTGCTCCCTGGTGGAGTCGGCGGGCTCCACTGAGGCCGCGCTCGCCAGGCCGACCGCGGAGCTGCGCGACCTAGCCGCGAGTGTGGCCCGGCGATGGGGGCACTGACCTGTTTTCTGGGCTCGCTGCCGCTCGCCGGGTCGGGCGCCCCGGAAGCCGGGAACCTTCGGGCACCTCCGGTGTGGCGCCCCGGTCGGCTCCGCCAGTCGCGGACGCCCCACCTGCGGGCCCTCCAGAACCCCGGCGGCGCCCGCCTGTTTTTTGGGCTCGCTGGCGCTCGCCGGGTCGGGCGCCCCGGAAGCCGGGAACCTTCGGGCACCTCCGGTGTGGCGCCCCGGTCGGCTCCGCCACTCGCGGACGCCCCACCTGCGGGCCCTCCAGAACCCCGGCGGCGCCCGCCTGTTTTTTGGGCTCGCTGGCGCTCGCCGGGTCGGGCGCCCCGGAAGCCGGGAACCTTCGGGCACCTCCGGTGTGGCGCCCCGGTCGGCTCCGCCACTCGCGGACGCCCCACCTCCGGACCCTCCAGAACCCCGGCGGCGCCCGACCGGGCCCACGGCACATTCGGGCGAGAGCACTACCGGCGATGGCAACAATGGACTGGACGACCTAGTGTGGATGACAGCAGCACAGCGCGTCCCGCCACTGGAGGAATGAAGGGCCGGACTTCGGTGTTGGCAAACTATCGGGTCGCAGTGGCGGCCGGCACCCCGTTTTGGAGGATCTAGCACATGACGGTTCAGAGCGAGGCACCCACGCAGGGGGTCACCCTGACTGACGAGGCATCGAGCAAGGTCAAGCACCTCCTTGAGCAAGAGGGACGGGATGACCTTCGGCTCCGTGTCGCCGTGCAACCGGGTGGGTGCTCGGGGCTGCGGTACCAGCTTTTCTTCGACGAGCGCGAGCTTGACGGCGACGTCGTGGCCGACTTCGGTGGTGTGGAAGTTGTCACTGACCGGATGAGTGCCCCCTACCTCGTCGGCGCCACGATCGACTTCGTCGACACGATCGAGAAGCAGGGGTTCACCATCGACAACCCCAACGCGACCGGTTCCTGCGCCTGCGGGGACTCCTTCAACTAGGTCTCCGGGATGCGCCGGTGTTCCGGCCTCCGCAACGACGTGGCAGACCCGCGCGGTTCCTACCGCGCGGGTCTTCTCTTTTCCTGCAGTTCAGGAGCGTTATTCGTGGTCACTGGGGGTGAAGGGGGAGGGGTGCCTTCCGATGGCCGACAGGCCGCTGGGTAGTCTTGAACCTCGTCTTTGAACTCGACCAAGGGAGCCCCCCGCAGTGCGCATCGCGGTTACCGGATCCATCGCTAGTGATCACCTGATGACCTTCGACGGACGGTTCGCAGAGCAGATCGTCGCGGACCAGCTTGAGCAGATCTCGTTGTCGTTCCTGGTCGACGAGCTAGACGTGCGGCGTGGTGGAGTCGCCCCGAACATCTGCTTCGCCTTGGGAAACCTTGGGCTGCGTTCGCTCCTCGTGGGCGCGGCCGGCGCCGATTTCGCCGAGTACCGGTCCTGGCTGGAGCGCCACAACGTGGACACCTCCACCGTGCACATCTCCGAGTTGAAGCACACCGCGCGGTTCGTGTGCACCACGGACCAGGACAAGAACCAGATCGCGTCGTTCTACCCCGGCGCCATGGCCGAGGCCCGCAACATCGAGCTCGGCCCGATCTCCGAGTCCAATGGCGGGCTCGACATCGTGCTGATCGGGGCGAACGACCCCGAGGCGATGCTGCGGCACAGCGAGGAGTGCCGTACGAAGGGGATTCCGTTCGCGGCCGACCCCTCGCAGCAACTCGCTCTCATGGACGGTGACTCCGTGCGCGAGCTGATCAACGGAGCCACCTACCTGTTCACCAACGAGTACGAGAAAGCCCTCTCGGAGCAGAAGACCGGCTGGAGCGAGGACGAGATCCTCAGCCGGGTCGGCACGCGCGTCACGACTCTCGGCGGCAAGGGTGTCCGCATCGACCGCGAGGGTGAGCCGTCGCTGCAGGTCCCGTCTGCCGCGGTTGAGACCAAGGCCGACCCCACCGGCAGTGGCGACGCCTTCCGCGGCGGGTTCCTCGCGGCCCTCTCGTGGGGGCTGTCGACCGAGCGCGCGGCCCAGGTCGGCAACGCGGTCGCTGTCCACTGCCTTGAGGTCGACGGGCCGCAGGAGTACGAACTGACCAAGGACAGCCTGCTGGCCCGGGTCTCCGTCTCGTATGGCGAGGACGCCGCCGAGGAGGTCCGGCCGCACCTGTAAGCCCCCGATCACGCGACCGTGGTTCCCCGCCGGCGCCCGCCGGCGGGGGCCGGCCCCCGCCTAAGGGAGGGGGGACGCGCCCTGGTGCGCCATGAGGTCGTGTAGTGCGCGTTCGAGCTGGCACGGCGCGGTGGCCCGGGCGCTCCACGGGACCCTGATCAGGGCCGGATGGTCGTCATCAGTCCGGTTCACCCACAGAGTCACGCCCAGGCCGTCGAGCTCCCAGATCCACGCCGCACCCTGGGGAGCGTTGGGAAGGTGGCGCAGTGACGCGCTCAGCTCGTCGCGGTGCCGGTCGTTGATGTGCCGCAGGATGTGCTCGGCCGGGCCGGTCAGCGGGTCCGGCTCGGTGGCCCGGAAGTCGGCTCCGTCGATGACCCCCGCGGAGTCGTAGGTGTGGTAGAGGAGCGTTCCGGGCTCGACTCGGGCGAGCAGGGGTCCGCCATCCCGCGGGTCGTTCTCGGCGGCGGCGAGCAGGGACTCGTCAGGGTCCCTTTCCCACACGGCGAGCGCCGCCTCGCGTCTCTCCGCGGCGGGGACCACCGACACTCCGCCATCGCACCACATGCGAGCGCGTACAGTAGGTGTGTGACCCACGTGCCGCAACGCGCAGAGATCAACGCTGATTTCGAGGTCGGCGTCTCCGTGCGGGTCTGTCCGTAGCATCTCGTGCAACGGGTGGCCCGCGTCGATCAGTAGGATCACGCGGCCGGCACGCTCGACCGCCCCGCGTGCGCTGAAACGCGTGCCGGGTTCATCAGCCAGTGCCACCGCGGTGGGGGTCGCCGTGGAGGCAAGGGAGCGGATCCGTTCGATCGTGGACGGGCTGGGTCGTCGCATGACACCTCCTAGACTTAGGCAAGCCTTACCTAGGATTCCCGATTTTTCAAGAGACCAAGACGGAGGACGTGCAATGCGCTACACCGGACCGAAGGTGCGGTTGTCCCGGCGCGCCGGAACCCCGCTGACCCGTAAGGCGGTCAGCTACTTCGAGAAGCGGCCCTACCCCCCGGGTGAGCACGGCCGCCGCGTGCGTCGCTCCACGAGCGACTTCGCCGTCCGGCAGGCCGAGAAGCAGAAGATGCGCTGGTACTACGACGTATCGGAGAAGCAGCTCCTGCGGATCTACGAGAACGCCAAGAAGCGCTCCGGGCGCACTGGCGAGGAGATGATCGCGGAGCTGGAGCTGCGGCTCGTGACGGTCGTCCTGCGGGCCGGCCTCGCGCCGTCGGTCTACGCCGCGCGGCAGTATGTCAACCACGGGCACGTCACCGTGGACGGCAAGAAGGTCGACATCCCCTCGTACCAGGTGAAGCCGGGGCAGGTGATCTCGGTCAAGGAGAAGTCCCGGAACATGGTGCCCTTCGTCGAGGCCGCCGAGGGGGTGCACGCCGACGAGAAGATCGCCGGCTACCTCGCGGTGAGCCACCGCGACCTGCGGATCGCGGTCGTCGACCGGCCCAAGCGGGAGCAGGTCCCGGTGCCCTTCGATGAGCACCTCGTCGTGGAGTTCTACGCCCGCTAACGGGTCTGGCACCGCGCGCCGGGGGCCGCGCGACGATTCGACTCGTCGCGCGGCCCCTGCTCATGCTCGCGCCCTAATACTTGCGCCGGATATGGAACGCGCTGCCGCGCGTAAGCGGGACCTCCGCCACGAACTCCTGCATCTTCATCCGGCACCATGAGGGGATGTCGGTCTTGGCTGCGGGGTCGTCGGCAGTCACGGCGATGACCGAGCCGATGGGCACCTCGCGGATGCGCCCGGCGAGCATGATGATCGGAATCGGGCATTTCCGACCGATCGCCTCAATGGTCAGCAGCGGCTGGTCCGGCACTGGATCTCCTTGTCTGACTGGCCTCGTACCCCATTCTTTACCCACACTGCCGCCTAATCGGCACCCGGTGAACGACGTCGCGAAACCAGCGGTACGCTCGCCTTAGTCTGCCTGTCGAGGGCGGGATTCGCGGGTGGCGACACCGCGGTGCCGGCCTCGGGGCAGCACGGACGACATGGCGAACCCGAGCAGGGTCAGCACCCGCCGGTGCCGTGCGTGACGAGGGAGGCAGGTGGCAACACCCCGTGGTTCCGCCACTCGCGTCCCCAAGCGTCATGAGCCGGATACAACACGCTGACCTGGCATCCCCCGCAAACGGGTGCACCGTGGTTCACGATAATGTTGCCCGTTGACAAGCTTCGGATATACGACCTGCCCGCGCGCTGGCGCGGGCTTCACCGCTGGGAAGGCAATCCGTGATTCCGACCCGCCAAAGGAATCGGCGCTCCGCGCTGCGCCGATGGGCACCACGCGGCGCCGCGCTCGCCGTGCTGGGGCTGGCCGCGACCGGGTGCGCGTCGAACGAGCTCACTCGCTTGGGCATACCGGAGCCGATCACCGAACAGGGTGAGCGCGTCCTTGCTCTCTGGCAGGGCTCGTGGGTGGCAGCGTTCGCGGTCGGCATCCTGGTGTGGGGGCTGATCATCTGGTCGGTGATCTTCCACCGCAAGCGCTCTGAGCAGCTCCCGCCGCAGGTGCGGTACAACATGCCCATCGAGGCGCTCTACACCGTCCTGCCGATCGTTATCATCTCGGTGCTGTTCTACTTCACCGCGCGCGACCAGACCTACCTGATGGAGACCGAGGAGCCGGCGGATCTCAACATCGAGGTCGTCGCCTTCCAGTGGAGCTGGCAGTTCAACTATCTCGACGACACGCGCGAGAACGGTGGCGAGACCCAGTACTCCGTCACGGGGACCCCGAGCGAACCTCCGACACTCGTGATCCCCGAGAGCCAGGTCGTGCATTTCGACCTGACCTCCCCGGACGTCATCCACTCCTTCTGGGTCCCGGCGTTCGGCTTCAAGCTCGACGTCATCCCCGGCCAGGACAACGAGTTCCAGGTCAGGGTGAACGAAGGAACAAAGGGGGAGTACGCCGGCCGCTGCGCGGAGCTCTGCGGCGTCGACCACTCCCAGATGTTGTTCAACGTCGAGGTCATGGAGGAGGACGAGTACCAGGACTGGGCCGCCGAGCAGGAGGCGCAGGCTCCGGAGAACCCGGAGGAGCAGGAAGGCGTTCCGGCCGAGGAGGCCGCCGCGGACGGGGACGAGCCCGGTTCAGCGGATGAGGACGCCGAAGCCGGACAGCAGCAGGCGCGCGACGAGGACGACGAGGCGACCGAGGCCGCTGGCGCCGCCGCCGATGAGGAGGCACGATGACGGCGACGGAGACCCAGAAGGCCCGCGTCGCGGCCCCGCCCCGCCCCACGCGGCAGGGGTCGATCATCGTCAACTGGCTGACCTCGACCGACCACAAGGTGATCGGGTACATGTACCTGATCACGTCGTTCGCGTTCTTCCTCGTCGGCGGGATCATGGCGATGCTGATCCGCGCGGAGCTGTTCTCGCCGGGGAT
This sequence comes from Lipingzhangella halophila, assembly GCF_014203805.1. Classification (GTDB taxonomy): domain Bacteria; phylum Actinomycetota; class Actinomycetes; order Streptosporangiales; family Streptosporangiaceae; genus Lipingzhangella; species Lipingzhangella halophila. The sequence continues at coordinate 1,771,126 of NZ_JACHJT010000001.1, forward strand.
GCAGCTCATGTCGGCCGAGCAGTTCAACCAACTGTTCACCATGCACGGCACGATCATGCTGTTGCTGTTCGCGACCCCGCTGTTCATCGGGTTCTCGAACGTCATCATGCCGCTGCAGATCGGGGCGCCCGATGTGGCGTTCCCCCGGATCAACCTGTTCTCCTACTACCTGTTCCTCTTCGGCGGCCTGATCGTGCTGACCGGCTTCCTCACGCCGGGAGGCGCGGCGAGCTTCGGCTGGTTCGCCTACACCCCGTTGTCGGACGCGGTCCGATCGCCGGGGCTGGGCGGCGACCTGTGGATCCTCGGTCTGATCATCAGCGGTCTGGGCACCATCCTCGGCGCGGTCAACTTCATCACGACCGGCCTGTGCATGCGCGCGCCCGGCATGACCATGTTCCGGATGCCGATCTTCTGCTGGAACACCCTGCTGACCAGCCTTCTCGTGCTGATCGCGTTCCCGGTCCTGACCGCGGCGCTGATCGCCCTCGGGGCCGACCGGATGGTGGGAACCCAGGTCTTCAACGCCGAGCACGGGGGTGCCATCCTCTGGCAGCACCTGTTCTGGTTCTTCGGGCACCCCGAGGTGTACATCATCGCGCTGCCGTTCTTCGGCATCGTCACCGAGGTGCTACCGGTGTTCAGCCGCAAGCCGATCTTCGGCTACAAGAGCCTGGTCGGCGCGACCATCGCCATCGCCGGGCTCTCGGTCACGGTCTGGGCGCACCACATGTTCCCGACCGGCGCGGTGCTGCTGCCGTTCTTCTCGTTCATGACCTTCCTCATCGCGGTCCCGACCGGCGTGAAGTTCTTCAACTGGGTCGGCACGATGTGGCGCGGGCAGCTCGTCTTCGCCACCCCGATGCTCTTCGCCATCGGCTTCCTGGTGACGTTCCTGTTCGGTGGTCTCACCGGAGTCCTCCTGGCGTCGCCGCCTATTGACTTCCACGTGACCGACACCTACTTCGTCGTGGCCCACTTCCACTACGTGGTGTTCGGCACAGTGGTCTTCGCGATGTTCGCCGGGTTCTACTTCTGGTGGCCGAAGTTCACCGGGAAGATGCTCAACGAGCCGCTGGGCAAGATCCACTTCTGGCTGCTGTTCTTCGGGTTCCACGGCACGTTCCTGGTGCAGCACTGGCTGGGCGCCGCGGGCTTCCCGCGCCGCTACGCCGACTACCTGGCCGGCGACGGCTTCACGGGGATGAACCAGTTCTCCTCGATCAGCTCGTTCGTCCTGGGGGCGTCGACCCTGGTCTTCTTCTGGAACATGTGGATCACGCACAAGAACGCCAGCAAGGTCGAGGGCGACGACCCGTGGGAGTACGGCTGCTCCCTGGAGTGGGCGACCTCCTGCCCGCCGCCGCGGCACAACTTCACCTCGCTGCCGCGGATCCGGTCGGAACGTCCGGCCTTCGACCTGCACCACCCGCACGCCGCCGCTCCCGGAGCGGCGCCCGAACCGGACAAGCACGAAGTAGGCAGGGCGAGTTCACCATGAAGATGCAGGCGTACATGTTTATGGGGGTTTCGACCTTCTTCGGGCTCGTGGCCGCCCTCTACGCCTATTGGGCGGTGGCGGACCTCGGGGAGATCGAGTGGACGGGGTTCGTCGCCCTGCTGGTCTCGATCGGCTTCGGCTGGCTCATCGGCTTCTGGCTCTGGCAGGCGGCCCGGCGCAGCGAGCGGTACCACGGTCCGCCGCCGGAGGAGCGCCTCGAAGGCCAGGTCGCGGAGAACGCCGGTGAGTACGGCTTCTTCAGCCCGCACAGTTGGTGGCCGCTCTTCGCGGCGCTGTCCGTGGCGTTCACGGGGTTCGGCGTGGCCATTGGCTGGTGGATGGTGACCATCGGTGCGTTCGCCATCATCCTTACCGCGATCGGGTGGGTGTTCGAGTACTACCGCAATGAGTTCGAACACTAGAGACGCAGTTCTCGGGCGGGCCGGGCCCTTCAAGGGCCCGGCCCGCCCGTGTCTCGTGACAGGATCACCGCCCCCTCAGGGGTATTCTTTTGGGGCGGCCCGTGCCACCTGGCGGGATACCTCCCTATCGGCCGTCATTGTCATAATTCTTCGAAAACCTTTCCGCTCGACCACGCGTCCGATTGGGAAGACATGCACATAGGTCGAGCTGGACGCTGGAGGTCGCACGCGTGAAGGGCAGCAGCGAAATCCCCTTGGCAACCCGCCACCTCGGCGCCGGGTTGGCGGCTCTGGCCCTCGTTCTGACCGCCGCGTGCTCCGGGTCCGAGAACGCGGACGCAACCGGCGGCGGTGAGGCGGAACCGGCCACGGCGATGATCACGCCGGAGGACGGCTCCGACGAGGTCAAGCCGAACCTTCCGGTCAAGGTCGAGTCCGAGGACGGCACCATCACCGACGTCGCCGTGCAGCAGAGCGGGGGCGAAGCGCCCAAGGACCCCGATGACATGAGCGGGAGCCTCAACAAGGACGAGAACGTCTGGGTGAGCGACTGGAACCTCTACCCGGGCTCGGACGTCGAGGTGACCGCCACCGTCCAGAACGAGGACGGCGAGGAGTCGGAGGTCGTCAGCGAGTTCAGCACGCAGCCGGCGACCGACGGCCAGCGGCTGGAACTGATGTCGAACTTCCCGACGAGCGACGAGACCGTCGGCGTGGGAATGCCGGTCATCATCAACTTCGACCAGGCGGTGGAGAACAAGAAGCAGGTCGAGAACTCCATCGAGGTCACCTCCGAGGAGGGCATCGAAGGCGCCTATAACTGGTTCGGCGACGAGATGGCGGTGTTCCGGCCCAAGGAGTACTGGGAGCCCAACCAGGAGATCACGGTCGACATCCGGCTCGCCGGGGTCGAGGCCAGCGACGGCGTGTTCGGGACCGAGAACTCCCAGATCAACTTCGAGGTCGGCCGCGAGCAGATCTCCACCGTGGACGACAAGGAACACACCATGGTGGTGGAGCGCGACGGCGAGGAGATCAAGGAGTTCCCGATCAGCAACGGTGACGCCTCCAAGCACATATACACCACCACCAGTGGCACGCACCTGACGATGGAGAAGTACCAGCACCTCGTCATGGACTCCTCCACCGTGGGCATCCCGGTCGACAGCCCCGAAGGCTATAAGCTCGACGTCAACTACGCCGTCCGGACCTCGGGCAGTGGCGAGTTCACCCACTCGGCGCCGTGGAACGGCCAGCTCGGCGAGTCCAACGAGAGCCACGGCTGCACCAACATGGCGCCCAAGGACGCCAAGTGGTTCTACGAGGAGTCACTCATGGGCGACCCCTTCATCGTGACCGGTACGGACCGCGAGCTTGAGGTCGACAACGGTTGGGGCTTCTACCAGCGCTCCTGGGAGGAGTGGCTGGAGCACAGCGAGACCGGCAAGGCCGACAAGACCGACGGCAACGGCACCGTGGGGTCGGCGCACGGCGAGCCCGACGAGTAGCCGCCTCTCAGAACGACGGCAAGGGCCGCGGAAACCTCCCCGGGGGGTTCCGCGGCCCTTGTCATGCGGCGGGGCGCACGGGCCGCTCAGCGCCCGCGAAGCGGCCCGGCGAAGGCATTGGACGCCTGAGCTCCGGCGCGGCCGCCGGCGTTCGCCGCAGGGGCCAGAAGCGGCCAGCGGCGGCAGGCGCCCCAGAGGACGCCCCAGAGGGCGGCGCGGCGCCGGGCGTGCGGCACACCGCCCTCTGGACGCCGGACCCCCGACCTACCCGCCTGTGTCCCGCTGTCCGAAAGCGTCCCGCTCCATCCAGTGGGCCGCGGTCCCCGTGCGAGGCGGGAGCGCTGCGTCCGCTCCCGCCTCGGCCGCTGCCCTCGTCGCGGGGTGTCTCCAGGTCTCGGTGCGCCTCTGAACGAAAAACGAGGGCCCGGCCGCACTCCAAATGCGGCCGGGCCCTCGCGAGCCGGGTGTGGCGACTCAGCGGCTCCTTGCGGGCTCTCCCGCCTCGGGGTGCTCGACCTCTTCCTCGTGCGGTTCGTGCTCGAGGCGGTGGCCGCCATGCGGTTCGATGTCCGCGAAGGAGACGTTGTCCTTCGTGTACCAGTGCGCGAGCCGCGCCCGGAGACGCCCCATGATGCTGCGCGCCTCCGGCGACTCGACACCGTGCTGGTCGACGGTCACGCTCCGCAGGCCGGCGAGGATCTTCTCCTTCTCCAGCTTGCTCTCCAGCACGCTCACCGTCTCCTCGGAGGGATCCCGGTGCACCTCGATGAACTCACCACTGGGCAGCTGCTGGATCGTGCCGCTCTCCAAGCCGTGCTCCAGCACCTCGCGGTCGCGCCGCTGCAGGCCCAGGCAGATGCGCTTGGTGATGATGAACCCGAGAACCGGCCCGACGATCACCGCCACCCGGAAGAAGTGCGTCGTCCAGTAGAGAGGGATATGGAACGTCTCGGCGAGGACGTCGTTCGCGCCGGCCAGCCAGAGCACGCCGTAGAACACGACACCGACCACGCCCAGACCGGTGCGCACCGGGGCGTTGCGCGGACGGTCGCCCACGTTGTGGTGGCGCCGGTCGCCGGTGATCCACTGCTCGACGAACGGCCAGAGCGCCATCGCGCCGAAGATGAGCCCGGGTATCACCAGCCCGGGTACCAGCACGGCGATGGGGACCGCGTAGCCCGCGATCTGGAAGTCGAACCAGTTCGGGAAGATCCGCAGCGACCCCTCCATGAAGCCCATGTACCAGTCGGGCTGCAGGCCGGAGGTGATGGATGTCGGGGTGAACGGCCCGAACAGGTGGATCGGGTTGATCTGCACGAACCCGCTCAACAGGGTGATCACGGCGAACGTGAAGAAGAAGAACCCGCCCGCCTTGACCGCGAACGCCGGGAACATCGGCGTGCCGACGACTTTTCGGTTCGTCTTGCCCAGACCGGGATACTGCGTGTGCTTCTGGTGCCAGAGGATCAGGATGTGCGCCGCGATGAGGGCGAGCAGAATCCCCGGTAGCAGCAGGATATGCAGCATGTACATCCGGTTGATGATGTCATCGCCGGGGAACTCCCCGCCGAACAGGAACATGCTCAGATAGGTGCCGACGAGCGGGAGCGCCAGGATGACGCCCTGCAGAATGCGCACACCCATGCCGGAGGGCAGGTCGTCCGGGAGCGAGTACCCGAACAGGCCCTCGACCATCGCCAGAGCGAAGATCGCGACACCGATCAGCCAGTTGATCTCGCGCGGTTTGCGGAACGCGCCGGTGAAGAACACCCGGAGGCTGTGCACCACCAGCGCGGCCACGAAGATCAGCGCGGCCCAGTGGTGGATCTGCCGGATCAGGAACCCGCCGCGGACATCGAAGTCGATGTGGAGCGTGGAGGCGTAGGCCTCGCTCATCGCGACACCGTTCATCCGCTCGTAGGAGCCGTCGTAGACGATCTCCGCCATGCTCGGCTTGAACCAGAGCGTGAGCCAGACACCGGTGATGAGCAGGATGATGAACGAGTACATCGCGATCTCGCCCAGCATGTACGACCAGTGGTTCGGGAACACCTTGCGCAGGTTCTTCTCACCGGTCTTGGCCAGGTGGAAGCGGTCGTCGATGTAGTTGCCCACACCGCGAAGCGCCTTCGGGGTCTCCGTGTTGGTACTCATCGTCTATTCACCCTTCTCCGCGTCCCAGAAGGTGGGCCCGACCGGGCTGGAGAAGTCCCCATCGGCAACGAGGTACCCCTCGTTGTCCACCGTGATCGGAAGCTGGGGGAGCGGCCGGTGGGCCGGGCCGAACACCACCTCGGCGCCGTTGGCGGCGTCGAAGGTCGACTGGTGGCACGGGCACAGGATGCGGTGCGTGGTCTGCTCGTACAGCGCAGCGGGGCAGCCGACGTGCGTACAGATCTTGGAGTACGCGACGATGTTGTCGTGCGTCCAGTTGCGCTGCTGCTCTGTCATGCCCGGCTTCCAGTCCTCCGCGGGCATCTTGATCAGGATGATCGAGGTCTTCGCCTGCTCGTTGAGGCTCAGTCCGTGCGGATGCTCCGCGGTGGGCTCGGAGTAGGGCAGCGCGGAGATCATCGAGCCGTCCGTCTCCAGATCCGCGGCCGTGAGCCTGCGGTGGGTGCCTTCAGCGACCATGTGCATCCCCTTCTCCCACATGGTGTGCTTCAGCTTATCCCCGGGCAGCGGGCCGGTGTCGCGGAGCAGGACGATGGGCGCGATCCCCAGCGGCGCCATGGCCAGCAGCAGGGTGCGGCGCATCAGCGGCCGGCGGGTGAACCCGCTCTCGTCGGCACCCTTCATGAAGAACTGGCCGAACGAGCCCTTCTCCTCGGGCGCGGAGGGCAGTTCGTCGTAGGGCGAGGACACCTCGTAGTGCGGCATCACCCGGCGTGCCCACACGGTCATGCCGGCGCCGATCGCGAACAGCGCGAGCCCCAACGTGCCGCCCAGGGCCATTGTGGAGTACTGGCCCATCCGCGGGTCGGAGATGGAGTCCGGCGGGAACAGGAAGAACGCCACGACGAAGCCCATACCGGTGAGGAACGCGATGGTGAACCACACCGCGGCGACCTTCTCGCCGCGACGCTGCTCCTCCTCGGAATGCCCGTGCGTCTCCTCGGCCGGATACGGGCCGTCGTGACCGCGTTGCTGCTCCGTCGTCCCGGCGACGATCGCGTCGCTCCCGGAGGGCGAGGGGGTACCGATGACCCGGTCGCGGTCGCCGGCACCGGCCTCGTTGTTGTGGTGGTTGCTGGTGTTATCAGTCATGGGCTCGCTGCTTCGCGGTGATCCAGATCGCGCACGCGACGATCAGGCTGAGGCCGACGGTCCAGCCGATGAAGCCTTCCGCGACCTGGCCTACCCGGTTCAGGTCGAAGAAGCCGCCGGCGTCCGGTTCGGTCTCCAGGTTTCTGACGTGCGAAATCAGATCCTGCTTCTCCTCAGGCGTGATGGTCGTGTCGTTGAAGACCGGCATCGCCCCGGGGCCGGTGGTCATGGCCTCGTAGATCTGGCGGGGTGAGGACTCGCGGATCTCGGGCGCGAATTCGCCGCCGGTCAGCGCGCCGCCCCCGCCGGACCAGCTGTGGCAGTGCGCGCAGTTGGCCAGGTAGAGCTTCTGGCCCGCCTCGTTGTCACCCACGCCCTGGATGTAGTCCTCGTAGTTGTCCCTGGCCTCCTTGGCCTCCTCGTACTCCGCGTGCGCCGTCTCGAAGGCCTCATCGTTGGGGAAGTCGGCACGTTCCGGCTCCTCCGGCACCTCCGGGACCTCCGCCGGAACATCGATGGGCACGCCGGGCCCGCCGGTCGAGAGCTCCTGCTCGTAGTACGCCACGAGGTTGTCGATCTCGTCCTGGTCGAACGCCGCGGGCTTGCGGGGCATCTGCGCGTCCGGGTCCATCGACGGCATGCGGCCGGTGCTCACCTGGAAGTCGACCGCCGCGCCGCCGGCGTCGGTGATGTCGGGAACGTCCTCCCTCGCCGAGGCAGTGCCGTCCGGGCCGTGGCAGCTCGCACAGCTTTCGGTGTAGATCTGCTTGCCCTGAGCGATGTCGACCTGGTTTTCATCCTCAGTGTCAGCGGCAAGCTCCTGCGCCTGCGCTTGATCGGGTTCGGGGGCCACGACGGCGTAGCCCAGCCCGAAGAGCGCCAACGCGAGTGTGACGACGACGTATCCCGCCAGGGGATGCCGTCGCCGTGCGGTGATCCATTTCACGGTTTCCCCGTTCCGGGTTACTGAAGGATGTAGATGGATGCGAACAAAGCGATCCAGACAACATCGACGAAGTGCCAGTAGTAGGACACGACGATGGCGCTGGTCGCCTGCTGGTGGGTGAAGCGCTTCGCGGCGTACGTGCGTCCCAGCATGATCAGGAACGCGATCAACCCACCGATGACATGGAGGCCGTGGAACCCCGTGGTGAGGTAGAACATCGAGCCGTAGGGGCTCGACTGCAGCGTCAGCCCTGCGTGCGCGATGAGCTCGTAGTACTCGTATGCCTGGCCCAGCACGAAGACCAGGCCCATGAAGAACGAGACATAGAACCAGAAGCGGAGTTTCTGCACGTCACCGCGCTCCGCGGCCCAAACGCCGGCCTGCGCGGTGAAGCTGGAGGCCACCAGGATGACGGTGATGCTGAGCGCCCACGGGACGTTGAGCACAACGTCCCCATGGTGGGTCTGCGGCCAGTCACCGAGTGAGGGGTCTCCCTTAGTCACCGATCGGATGGTGAAGTACATCGCGAACAGCGCCGCAAAGAACATGAGCTCGTTGGCCAACCACACGATGGTGCCAACGCTCACCAGGTCAGGTCGCTTTGCCGCACCGTGCATCGGTGCAGGTTCGGTTTCTTGGTTCGCGGTTACTGTCGCCACGGGAGCATTATTACGGTATCTGACGAGGGTCGTTGCACGACCCCCCGTTTGAGGTGGGATCAACCGCGGCGACAGGCCCGCGTCACCAGGGCCTGCATCGATATGATGTCGGGTTCGGCTCGGGAAGATATGTATGCCGGTCAGTCGCTCAGGCCTACCGGAGCGACCGGCGGCACCGTATCGGTGGCATCCTGTCGTGGTGCGGGTCTCATGGCAATAGGCTCGGAGTGTGGCGTATCCGGCGCGCACATGTGGCATGGCCCGGTCACCGCGGGGTAAGCCCGCGACGGCCAACTGGCGGCCCAGTGGCCGCGCCGGGCTCGCGCCCGGGGCTGCGGCCCGCGCCCGCGGGGATGATCCGACGTGAGGGACGGTTGAGCATGGCGAACAACGACGCGAACGCCGCGGAGCAGCGTTCGACGATGCGCGTTCTCATCTACAGCGACAACGCCGACGTGCGCGAGCAGATCCGGCTGTCCATCGGCCGGCGGCCGGCGGCCGATGTTCCGAAGGTGGAGTTCCTCGAGTGCGCGACCGCGCCCGGCGTACTCAAACGCCTGGAGGACCGCAGCGCGCCGGTGGACGTGTGCGTCTTCGACGGCGAGGCCACCCCGGCCGGCGGTATGGGCGTGTGCCGGCAGATCAAGGACGAGATCTTCAACAGCCCGCCCGTCCTCCTGGTCATCGGGCGCCGCGACGACGGCTGGCTGGCCACGTGGTCGCGCGCCGACAAGGTTGTCGCGCACCCGATCGACCCGGCCGCGCTGGCCGAGTCGCTCGCCGAGCTCATGCGGCAGCGCGCCGCCTCGGTCCCGGCGCTCGGGTAGCCTGCGACCAGCGTGTCGCCGCTGGCGGGGGCACGCTCCGCCGTACACGAGGATCCGAGGACGTACACGTGAGCTCCCCGACGCGGACCTGGTCCCAACTGATCACCACCCTGCTCGACGGCTCCTCCCTGGCCAGGGAGGAGACCCAGTGGGCCATGAACGAGATCATGTCCGGTTCGGCGACGGACATCCAGATCGCCGGGTTCGCCATCGCCCTGCGAGCCAAGGGGGCCAGCGTCGACGAGGTGGTCGGGCTCGCCGAGGGAATGCTCGACAACGCCGTCCGGATCTCCGCCCCCAGCCCGGCGGCCGACATTGTCGGCACCGGTGGGGACCAGGCGCACACCGTCAACGTCTCCACGATGGCGGCGATCGTCGCCGCCGCTTCCGGGACCACGATCGTCAAGCACGGCAACCGCGCCGCGTCCTCCTCCTGCGGCACGGCCGACGTCCTCGAACGCCTGGGCGTCGTGATCGATCTGGCGCCGGAGTACACCGCGCGGGTGGCCGAGCAGGCCGGCATCACGTTCTGCTTCGCCCCGCTGTTCCACCCGGCGTTCCGCCACGTCGCCCAGGCGCGGCGGGAGCTCGCGGTACCCACGGTGTTCAACTTCCTCGGTCCCTTGACCAACCCCGCCCGCCCCGCGGCCGGCGCGGTAGGGGTGTTCGACGAAGCCCTGTGCGAGACCATCGCGGGCGTCTTCGCGCAACGCGGGTCCTCGACACTGGTCTTCCGGGGCGACGACGGCCTGGACGAGCTCACCACCACGACCACCACCTCGGTGTGGGTGGTCCGGGACGGCGGGGTCCACCGCGAGACGTTCGATCCCGCGGACCTCGGGATCGGCCGCGCGTCGCGCGAGGCGCTGCGCGGCGGCGACGTGGAGTACAACGCCCGGGTCGTGCGCGACCTCGTGGCGGGCAAGCCCGGACCGGTCCGCGACGCCGTCCTGCTGAACGCCGCGGCCGTCATCACCGCCGCCGAGGGAATCCCCAGCACGCTGGTCGAGGGGCTGCGATCCGGCTATGCCAAGGCCGCCGAGGCGGTCGACACTGGCGCGGCCGCGGCCACCCTGGACCACTGGGTCGAGGTCAGCCGCGGCTACTCCCGCAAGGGCTGAGGGAGTGTTTTTGGGCTCGCTGCCGCTCGCCGGGTCGGGCGCCCGGTAGCCGGGAACCTTCGGGTCCTACGGTGTGCCCGCAACGAGGGCTCGTTCCTCGCCCACACGGCCGCCCGCCTCCGGATCCTCCAGGACCCCGGCGGCGCTCGACCTACTCCAGCCCGAGGGAGAACGCCGCTTCCAGATCGTGCCGCGAGTAGGCGTGGAACGCGATGTGCGTGTCGGACGATCGCACCCCCGAGACCTTGTTGATCCGCCCGGGGACGACCTCCGCGAGCTCCTCGTGCACCCGAACGCGCACGATCGCGATCAGGTCGATGTTTCCCGTGACGGAGTAGACCTCGCTGACGCCGTCGATCGCGGCGATTTCCTCCGCGACGTTCGGGATCCGGTCAACGTCGGCCTTGACCATGACGATCGCGGTAATCACTGGCGAGCCTCCTCGTGGTGTCGGGAACCGGCGTCGGCGCTAGGTCGGTGATGTGGGCGGGTGGCTGGGCGTCCCATGCGGGCAGCGAAGGCGCCGGATGGCCGGGGTGGAGTGTGTCGGGGGCGCGAGCGCGTGATGGCGGCGCGCCGGGGACGGTACGGGCGTTCTCGGCGCTGGCCATCACCGATCTTGAGGATTTGGTTCCTTCAAGGCGCCTGGGAGGAACGATTTCCTCAAGATCGGCGCGCAGAGTGCCCATAATCCGTACATAGCGGGCGCGCATTCCTTCGACACAGGCCACCCCGACCCATCCGCTGCCTTCGTCGCCGCCTCCGTTGGACGCCGCACCACGTCTCCCCATCATCGATCTAGTACACGTCGGACAGGCGGGTACCGGAACGCCAGCGGATGCGGTGCATGAGCAGCCCGGCGACCGTGCCGACGATGAAGCCGTAGACGTGGGCCGCGTAGGCGACTCCGCTCTCTTCGCTCCCGGGGACCATCGAGGTGCTGACATAGAGGAAGTACTGCAGCACGAAGTAGGTCGCGACCAGCGCCCAGCCGGGCAGTCGCAGCGGGATCACCAGGAACACCAGGGTGGTGACCTTGCTGCGGTACTGGACCACGAGGTAGGCGCCCAAAACGCCGGAGATCGCGCCCGAGGCGCCGAGGAGCGGTATCTCGGTGCCGGCCTCGGTTATCGCGAAGGCGTACGCCGAGAGAACCCCCGCGGCCGTGTACAGGCACAGGTACCGCACGCGGCCGAGCCGGTCCTCGACCACCGGGCCGAACACGAACAGGTACACCATGTTGCCCAGCAGGTGCGCGACACCGGCGTGCAGGTACATGGACGTGATCGACGACACCCACGGGATCTTCGTGAAGTCGGCGCTCGCGCACTCCGCGGCCCCGGTCAGCTGCTCCCCGCTGAGCAGCTCAACGGGGATGGCGGCCCAGCGGAGCATGTACAGCTCCATCGCGCACGCGCGTTCGAGCATGTCCGTGCCGTACCAGGTGGCGACGCCCGAGAGGGGAGACAGCAGGTAGACGGCGACGTTGGCCGTGATGAGCAGGTAGGTGACGGCCGGTACCCGGCGGACCGGGTAGTCGTCGCTGAGCGGTATGCCTGCCATCTGGGTGGTGATCCGTCCGTTGCCGTGCGATGTGCTCGGGGCTCAGGCAGCGGGCACGGTCGCTCGCGGGGCCCCGGCGCGTTCGGGACGACCGGCGGCCGCCTCACATCCGCGTGGCGGACGGTGACGCGCGGTCCCAGTCTGTCAGGCCACGGTACCTTTCCGCGCCGCTGATCGGGCATGTCCAGGGATGGTCGAGTTCGACCAGGCGCGCCCCCGGGGACTCGATCCAGCGCAGCACGCACTCCATCTCCGCCGCTTGGGCGCGGGGAGTGGGGCCCGTGCCGGGAAGGACGGTCTCGGCGGTGGCCACCAGCGCCCGCACGTAGGCGTCCGGGTCGGCCTCCTGCCGCAGAACGCCGCTGCCGGCCAGCCGCCCGTAGCGGACCACGCACATCTCCCAGCCGGTATCCGCGCGGCGCGCCGCGACCAGGTGCGGGATCTCCGCGAGTGCGGAGAGCCGCTGGGTCCGGGCGGCGACGCGCAGGAAGGCGGCCAGCCGGTCGCGGTACAGCGCGGCCTCCTCGTAGCGCAGCTCGGCGGACAGCTCCGTGATCTGCTCCGTGAGCGTGCTGACGACCTGGCTGGGGTCGCGGGTCATGGCCTCGCGCGCGGCCTCGCTGTGCTTGGTGTAGTCGTCGGGGGACTCGCGGCCGTCGCAGGGCGCGCCGCACTTGCCGATCTCGGCGAGCACGCAGGCCGGCGCGGTCTTCTTGGGGGAGAGGCGCTGCGTGCACTGCCGCAGTGGCAGGGCGTGGTGCAGCGCCTGGCGCGCCAGCTCGGCCTCGCGGGAGGAGCGAAAGGGGCCGACAATGGGCGCACCGTCGTCGCGGACGGTACGCACGATGGACAACCGGGGGAACGTCTCGCGGGTGAGCTTCAGCCAGACGGACCGCTCGGGGTTGCGCGAGCGGCGGTTGTAAGGGGGTTTGCGCTCGGCGATCAGCCGGAGCTCGCGGACCTCGGCCTCCAGCCCGGTGCCGCAGACGATGGGCGTGACGCCCTCGACGAGCGGGATCATCTCCCGGATCCGGCCGCGGGTCTCGCCGGCAGTGAAGTAGGAGCGCACGCGCTTGCGCAGGTTCGCGCTCTTCCCGACGTAGAGGGCGTCCCCCTTGGCGTCGGTGAAGACATACACTCCTGGCGCCTCGGGTACGTCGTCGGCGAGGTGGCGCTTGTTGCGCTGCGCTGGCGTGGGAGCGGAGCGCAGGCCGCGGAGCTCCTCAAGGGTGTCGATACCGAACGAGCCGAGCCGCTCGAACAGCCCGTGCAGCACGCCGACGGTCGCGCGGGCATCGTCGAGCGCGCGGTGTGTGGGCTGGTCGGGAACGCCGAAGAATCCCGCGAGCGTGCCCAGTTTGTGGTTCTTGACCTCATCGCGGGGAACAAGGCGGCGGGCGAGTGCGACGGTGTCGACGATGGGCGGAGCGGGCCAGTGGTACCCGTATTCGGTACAGGCGGCCTTGAGGAAGCCGGTGTCGAACGCCGCGTTGTGCGCGACCAGCACCGTCCCCTGGTCCAGTGCCGCGAACTCCAGGAAGCCGGGCAGCACCGCCTCGATACGCGGCGCCGCAGCCACCATGGCCTGGGTGATCCCGGTCAGCAGCGTGATGAACGGCGGGATGGCGACACCGGGGTCGACCAGCGTGGAGAACTCGCCGATAACCTCGCCGCCGCGCACCTTCACCGCACCGATCTCGGTGATCCGGGCTTCGCCGGGACGGGCCCCGGTCGTCTCCAGGTCCACGATCACGAACGTGCACTGGGCCAGCGGGGTCCCCAGGTCACTCAGGGTTCCTTGGATGTGCGTCCGCTGGTCTGCCACCTGGACAGCCTAAACGCGCATGCTGACGGGACCGCGGCCCGTCCCTCGCTGGTCCCGGCCGCCGGACGGATGGGTGGAGTCCGCGCAGCCCGCTCAGCCGGTCCCGATCCTCCCCCGCAGGCGGCCGTGTTCCGCGGGCCGCCCCGTGCGCGCAGGGCCTAGGGTCGTAACTGAGAAGGAGGGATGTGGGTTTGAACACCGATCCCGACGAGGCGGACGCGCACCCCGGCGGGCCAGACGCGCAGGGCTCCGGCCACGGGGACGGGCCGGCGGCGGGTGAACTGCACCGGCCGTTGCCCGAGAGCGTTCGTTCCCGGGTCATCGAGTACGGCTCGGATGTCCTCGGCGGGCTGCCCGTGTCCGAGGTCCCTCCGGTGCTGCGGCGCGTCGCGAAGTTCGAGCCTCGCCGTCGCGCGCGGCTGGCCGGGCCGCAGATCGCAGCGCAGCTCGAAAGGGACGCCCAGTTCCGGGCTCGGATAGCAGAGCGGGTGGAACGGGTCTGGCCGGAGCTCGCCCGGGAGTTGCGCGATGGAGCCATCCCCCCGGCGGCCGACCCGGTCTCCGTGGCCGCGGCCGCGTATCTGCTCCGGCCACCGGGGTGGCCGGACATCGTGGAGCGGATCCACACCGAGCTGGCCCGGAGCGAGACCGCCAAGGAGGCGGAGGAGGCCGCCGAGACCATCGCGGACCTGCGCCGGCAGTTGGCCCAGGTCAAGCGCGACCAGCGTGCGGAGCTCGACCAGGCGCGGTCCGAGCTGCGGGAGCACCGCCGCACCATCGCCGACCTGAGACGCACGATCCACGCCGAGCGCCAGCGCGCCAAGAAGGCCGAGGAACGGGCCGAGCGCGCCGGTCAGGATGCCGAGGACCGCGTTACGGCGCTGGCCAACCAGGTCAACGAGATCGAGGCGGAGAACCGCCGGCTGCGTAACCGGCTCGACGCCAGCGAAGCGCAGTTGGAGAACTCCCGGCGCGCGGCCCGGGCCAGCCGGAACGCGGACGACGCCCGGCTGCGGGTACTTCTTGACGTCCTGCTCGGCGCCGCCCATGGGGTCCGCCGCGAGCTCGCGCTCCCGACATCCATCGAAAGCCCGGCCGACCTGGTCGCCGACGAGCGTCAGCAGCCAGCGGGCGGCGTCCCCGGTCAGGGGCTGCCCGACGACGATCCGGGCCTGGTCGACCACCTCCTCGTACTGCCGCGGATGCACCTGCTGGTTGACGGCTACAACGTCACCAAGACCGGCTATGGCACGCTGCCGCTGGCCGACCAGCGCGAGCGCCTGGTGTCGGCGCTGGAAGGGCTGGCGAGCCGCACCAAGGCCGAGATCACCTGCGTCTTCGACGGCGCCGACGTGTCCACCCCGCCGGGGGTGCCCTCGACGCGCCGGGTGCGGCTGCTGTTCAGCGCCCCGGAGGAGACCGCCGACGAGCTGATCATCAGATTGGTCGGCGCCGAGCCGCCGGGCCGTCCCATCGCGGTGGTCACATCGGACAACGAGGTGGTCAGCGCGGTACGCCGGGCGGGGGCACGCACGGTGGCGTCGACGATGCTGCTGCGGCGGCTCCGGAACTCCGGATAGCGGGTAGCGTTGCGCGGGTCCGTCCGGCTTTTCGGGGATCCGTTCCGGTGTGATGGTTATGTTACAGAGGCCACGGAATCCGCGTGTGCTGCGAGAACGCCATTGAGGCGGCTGTGGCGGTCGTTACTCATTCGTTGTCATGGTTGAGGTGGGAGAGGCATTCCGCTAGGTTCTACCCGGAGCTTGATCGTCTCCCGTTATCGGGCTGGAAGTCGTGAATAAGGGTGTACTGTGCTTCCAGTCCAAACCCCCGATGCGGGAGTACCCCCACGGGGACGGAGCGGTCGTGCTGCCGCTTCTGAGTGGCACGTGTGACGCCCAGTGACCGTGATCCCGCCCGTCCGGTCATCAAGTGCGACACCGTCCGCGGTGCCGACCGGCACTTTCCAACCCCCCCGTATGCGGACTTACGGCTAAAGGAGCGTGGACCCCCTAATGACCAGTACAAGTGGTCGGCGCACGGCCCGCCGGCTCGCGACCGGTGTCGGGGTCGTGGCCGCCGGTGGACTGCTCGTTCCCTCTGGAGTCGCCTACGCCGACCCGGAGGAGCAGAGCCAGGAAGATGTCGAGGCGGAGCTCGACGAGCTCAACCAGGAAGCTTCCGGGATCGTTGATAAGTACAACGAGGCGAAGGAAGACTACGACGCGGCCAAGGAGGAGGCCGACGAGCTCGAGGAAGAGGTCGGCGACGAGCAGGACAACTACGACGAACTGCGCGACGAGGTCGCCCAGTTCGCCTCCGCCACCTACAAGGGCAACGACCTTGACTCCTCCTCCAACGTGCTGACCGTGGAGGACCCCGAGGAGCTCCTCGAAAACGCGTCCGACGTCGACTACCTCTCCGAGACCCAGCAGTCCAAGCTCGACGAGTTCGCCGGGTCCTCCGAGCGGCTGTTCGACCTCAAGGAAGAGGCCGACGACGCCCTTGAGGACGCCGAGGACAAGAAGGACGAACTCGGGGAGAAGAAGGACAAGGTCGAGGAGAAGATCGAGAAGCAGGAGGAACTGCTCGCCGAGTTCCCCGACGCCGATCCCGCGACCTCCGGCGACGACTCCGGGGGCTCCTACTCCGGCTCCGCTTCCGGTGACGCCCGCGCCGCGTTGGACTTCGCCTACGCCCAGATCGGCAAGCCGTACGTCTACGGTGCGGCCGGTCCCGACAGCTACGACTGCTCCGGGCTGACCATGCGCGCGTACGGATCGGCCGGGGTCAGCCTGCCCCGCACCACCTACGCCCAGGCCGAGGTCGGCCAGCGCATCAACAGCATGAGCGCGCTGCAGCCGGGTGACCTCGTCTTCTTCTTCGGTGACCTGGGCCACATGGGCATCTACGCCGGCGGCAACCAGATGGTGCACGCTCCCCGCAGCGGCAAGAACGTCGAGGTCGTATCCCTGTCGGGATACTGGGCCGGCCAGTTCCAGTTCGGTACGCGCCCGTAACCGCGCCCCAAGCGGACGCGTAGCGCGAGGGAGTGTTGATCCACCCAGCACAGTCGCTGGGTGGAATTTCCCTTTTCTGGATGAGCGCGACCGTCGGCCGGTTCGATAAGTGTTCCCGGGCGACGCAGTGTTATCCCTGAATCGGACGGTCCCGAACCCACGAGAAAGTGTGGAAGATAACGGGACCGTTGAGGTTGGTGCGGTGATGTAATAAGGTGCCTCGCCGAGCGAGGCCGTCATTCTGCTATCACCAGATGGCAGCGGCCCGACTCCCGCCGAACTCCGCGGTGCACCCCGGCCCCCCGCCGCGGAGACCAGGGCCCCGGGCGCGCACACCCGCACCCCTGTTGTGCGCCTCGTAGCGGCTCACGGGGCCGGATCCGGGGTCGATCTGTGCGCCTTCCCCGTTCGAGGCGCACATTTCTTCGCCCCGCAGACGCGTTCCGGTAGGCGGTCTTCGCCAGAAAGGTGCCACCAACGTGGATGAACGCCATGAACGTGGCTCGTACCGCCGGTCCCTAGCGACCGGGAGCTTTCTCATTGTCGGCGTGCTGCTGGCTTCCGTCGGCATCGCGCACGCGGAGCCGAGCCCGGACGAGGTCCGGGACGAGATCAACTCCCTTGAGCAGGAATTCTCCGAGCTCAACGAGGAGTACAACCAGGCCAAAGAGGACTACGACGCCGCCCAGGAGAAGCTGGAGGACACCGAGTCCGAGCTGGAGGACACCGAGGAGAAGATCGCGGACCTGCGCGAGAGCGTGAGCGCGATCGCTGGTGCCGCCTACACCGGTGTGGACTACAGCTCACCCGCCTACCTCGTGGGAGCCTCCGGTCCCGACGAGGCGCTTGAGCAGGCGGCCGACCTCGGCTATCTCTCGAAGAACCAGGAAGAGAGCTTCGAGCAGTACGCCGACGAGAAGTCCAAGCTGGAGAACCTCACCGACGAGTCCGAGGACATCGAGGAGGACGCCAAGGAGGACCTCGAGAAGGCCGAAGAGGCGCGCGACGAGGGCGAGGAGAAGATCGAGGAGCAGCAGGAGCTGCTCGACGAGCTCACCGCCGAGGAGCAGGAGGAAGCCAACTCCGATGCCGACTCCTCCGGGGGCTCCTACTCCGGCTCCGCCTCCGGCGACGCCCGGACCGCGTTGGGCTTCGCCTACGCCCAGATCGGCAAGCCCTACGTCTGGGGCGGTACCGGCCCAGACGGCTACGACTGCTCGGGACTGACCCAGGCCGCGTGGAACAAGGCCGGGGTGAGCCTGCCGCGGGTCTCCCAGGACCAGTTCAACGCGGGCACGCGGGTGTCCTGGGACGAACTGCAGCCCGGCGACCTGATGTTCTTCTACGACAGTTCGGCCCCGAGCCATGTCGGGATGTACGCCGGCAACAACACGATGGTGCACGCCTCCACCTCGTCCAAGCCGGTGCACGAGGTCACGCTGAGCGACTACTACCGCAACGAGTTCGTTGGCGGTGTGCGGCCGTAGCAGCCGTGTGTGGCGCGGGACCGGTCGCGGACAGTCTCTAGACTCGGTCCCGTGCCGTCTACGCTGATCATTACCAACGACTTCCCGCCCCGCACCGGGGGTATCCAGTCCTTCGTCCACGGGCTGGCGATGCGCCGGCCCGCGGATTCGGTGGTGGTGTACTGCTCTACACCGGGCCCGAAGTGGGGCGACGCCACGGCGTTCGACGTCCGGCAACCGTTCCCGGTCGTTCGGGAATCCACCTCCGTGCTCCTGCCGACACCGGGGGTGCTCCGCAGGGCACAGAACATCGCCAGGCTGGAGGGCTGCGACTCCGTGCTGTTCGGGGCGGCGGCCCCGCTCGGACTGTTCACCCCGGGGCTGCGCCGGGCGGGAGTCGAGCGCGTTGTGGGGCTCACGCACGGACACGAGACCGGCTGGTCGGCGCTGCCGGCCGCGCGGCAGACGCTGCGGCACATCGCCGAGCAGGTCGATGTCCTCACCTACCTGGGGGACTACACCCGGCAGCGGCTGGCACGGGCAATCGGGCCGGCCGCCGCCGCCCGTATGCAACGCCTCGCGCCGGGCGTCGATACGGAGCGGTTCCACCCCGATGCCGGCGGCGCGGAGATCCGTGAGCGCCACGGTCTCGGTGGGCGGCCCGTGGTGGTCTGCGTGTCCCGCCTGGTGCCCCGTAAGGGGCAGGACACCCTCGTGCGGGCGTGGCCGCGGGTGCTCGCCGAGGTTCCCGGCGCGGTGCTGCTCATCGTGGGCGACGGGCCGTACCGGGGGCGGCTGCGGGCCATGGCGGAGCGCCAGGGTGTCGCGGACTCCGTTGTGTTCACCGGGTCAGTGCCCGCTGAGGAGCTGCCCGCCCACTTCGCAGCGGGTGACGTGTTCGCGATGCCGTGCCGCACCCGCAACGGCGGCCTGGACGTGGAAGGACTGGGCATCGTCTACCTGGAGGCGTCGGCCACCGGCCTCCCGGTGGTCGCGGGCGCCTCCGGCGGGGCGCCCGACGCCGTTGCCGACGGGGAGACCGGTCTCGTTGTCGGCGGAGACTGGCCCGGCCCCACGGCGCGCGCCCTGATCCGGCTCCTGGGCGACCCCGTAGCAGCCGCCGAGATGGGCGAGCGCGGCCGCGCCTGGGTGCGCAGTGCGTGGACCTGGGAGGCGGCCTCCCAACGCCTTGAAGGGCTTCTCACGGGCTCGTGAGGTGGTGCCGCCCCCGCCGCGGCGGGCGACGCGCGGGCTCCGGGTGTGTGCGGGCGCGGCAGGCGCTACGGGCGGACGGTCCCACCCGTAGCCGCGCGGGGACGGAGCCCCGACCTAACCGGCGTAGATCTCCTCGATCTCGTTGCTGAACTGCTTGGCCACGACGTGCCGCTTGAGCTTCAGCGACGCCGTCATCTGGCCCTCCTCCTCGGAGAAGTCCGTGGGCAGAATCTTGAACTTGCGCACCGACTCCGCCTTGGATACCGCCTCGTTGGCGTGGTCAATGGCCTTCTGCACCTCGGCGACCAGATCGGGGTCCTCCGACAGGTCAGCGGTGTCGCCGCTCTTGCTGTTCTGCTGCTTCCAGAACTCCAGCGCCTCGGAGTCGATGGTGATGAGAGCGGAGACGAAATTGCGGTTGTCCCCGACCACCATGCACTGGCTGACGAGCGGGTTCGAGCGGATCCGGTCCTCGATCACGGCGGGAGCGACGTTCTTGCCGGCCGCGGTGACGATGATTTCCTTCTTGCGCCCGGTGATGGTCAGATAGCCGTCCTCGTCGAGGGAGCCGAGGTCGCCGGTGCGGTACCAGCCGTCCTCGTCGAAGGCCTCCTCGGTGGCCTTCGGGTTGTTCCAGTAGCCGCGCATGATGTGGTCGCCCTTGCACAGGACCTCGCCATCGTCGGCGATCCGGATGCTGACGCCCGGGAACGGAGCGCCCACGGTGCCGATCTTGTTCAGCTCCGGGCTGTTCGCCGCGGTGGGCGCCGAGGTCTCGGTCAGGCCGTAGCCCTCGATGATGGTCAGCCCGACGCCACGGAAGAAGTGCCCGAGCCGCTCACCGAGTGCGGAGCCGCCCGAGACCGCGTACCGCGCGTGCCCGCCCATGCGGTCCATGAGCTTGCTGTAGACCAGCTTGCCGAACACGGCGTGCTTGAGGCGCAGCGTGACCGGTACGTGCCCGCTGTCGAGGGCGCGGCTGTAGGCGATCGCGGCCTCCACCGCCGCGTGGAAGATCTTGCCTTTGCCTTCCGAGACGGCCTTCTGCTCGGCCTTGTTGTAGACCTTCTCGAACACGCGGGGCACGGCCAGCAGGAAGGTGGGCTTGAACACGCTGAACTGGTCGATGAGCTCGGGGCCGGTCGTGGGGAAGTGCCCCATGACGGTCTGCGACTCGATGCAGCCGACCTGGATGATCCGCGCGAACGAGTGCGCGAGAGGCAGGAACAGGATCGTGGAGCGGTCCGGCTGGCTGAACACGGCCTCCATGGGGCCGTGGTTCACGTTCTTGATGGTGAAGAGGATGTTGCGGTGCGTCAGTTCGCAACCCTTGGGGCGGCCGGTGGTGCCCGAGGTGTAGATGAGCGTGGCCAGTTCGTCGACGTCACCCGCGGTGCGCCGCTCTTCGAGGGTGGAGTCCTCGATCTCGGTCCCCTGCTCGGTGAACTCGTCGAGCGCGCCGCCCTCGATCACCCAGACGTCGCGCAGCTCGGTCAGGGACGACCGCACCGAGCGGACCCGCTCGGCGTGTTCGGCGGTCTCGACGAAGACGGCCTTGCTGCCGGAGTCGCTGAGGATCCACTGGGTCTGGTCCGCGGACGAGGTGTCGTAGATGGGCACCGTTACGCCGCCGACGGACCAGATGGCGTAGTCGATCGTGGTCCACTCGTAGCGGGTCCGCGACATCAGGGCAACCCGGTCGCCGTGCTCGACCCCGGCGGCGATCAGCGCCTTGGCGGTCGCGGCCACGTCGTCGCGGAACTGCTTGCAGGTCACGTCGTGCCACTGGCCGGACTCCTGGCGGCGGAGTGCCACGGCGGTGGGCTCTTCGGTGGCGCGCGCGAAGACGGTGTCCGGCAAACGCGCGTCCTGTGAGATCTCGACCTTTACGGGACGACTGTATTCGCGCACGGCTTACGCTCCTGGACCTTAGGGCTCTAGGGGGACGTGCTTGACCGTAACAAGTCTTGTTACGGATGGGTAGAATCTGTTCTAGCTCGCTACTCGATGGTAATCCGAGCTTGACGAACCAGGGTTCCGACCCGTCGCGGGCGCCGCCGATAGAGACATGTTCCGCTTTTGGTGGTCCCGCGCCGGCCGGTCGCCGCAGTCGTACCCACCGGGGTGGAACTCACGTCGTCCGACAGTACCGTTCCTGACGTGCGCAGTTGACCGGGATCCGGGTGTGGGCGGCGCCTCTGCCAGGCCGGGCGGTCCCATTCACGCCCGGCTGCGGGCCCGCGTGCGGGGCGGTTCGTCCAGGCGAGTGATCTCCCTCTCGCGGAGGTGCGACTCCGGGGGTCTCGGCGGACTCGCGGGCCTGCCGCGGCTTTGCCGCGCCCGGGATCGCCGCTGCCGCGTCGCCGTGGAAGGCCGTGAGCCGGGAAAGGGCGCCCTGCCCCGGCGCGACGCGCTCATAAGCCGAACCGGTCGGTGATCTCCGCGGAATCCTCGGATTAGCCGAGCCGGAACCCGGGATGGGCGGCTAACGTAACGGACAGAAGGACCGGACCCGGACACAGGCTGCCGGAAGAGCCGACGAACAGGGGCAGAAGATCATGGCAGAGCCGAACCGCGATACCTCGGGTTCCCAGGACATCATCGATGACGCCCTGCGGCTGGTCGACGCGTTGCAGCGCAAGCTGATCACCGAGGGCGTGCGCCGCGGCGTGAACAGCGCCACCGCACCCCCTTCCAACAAGGACGACGTGTGGTCGGAGGCCATCAGGCGCGAGCAGCCGCAGCCTGATCCGCCGCCGCTGGATCAGCTCATGGGGGTGGTACGCACCGCGGGGCCCCAGGTGGTCGGTCATCTCGGGCGGGCGGGCGCGACCCTCGCGGGTGCGGTCGGCGAGTCGCTGGGCATCATCGAACGCACCATGCGGGAGAAGGCCGACGAGGCCCGGCGCGCCGGCGAGCCCGGCGAGGAGCCGGAACCCGAGCCGCCCAAGCCCATCTCGCGCGGTGAATGAGGCATCCGGGCGGGTTTCGCTGGTTTAATCAGGATGCTCTCCCGTCGAACAGACCACCATGACGCAGCGCCAGCGCGGCTGCGAGATAACCAGGTGACAAGGAGCCGCCCCATGCGGTTGACCATCGGTGTGGACATCGGAGGTACCAAGATCGCCGCCGGGGTCGTCGACCCCCAGGGGCGGCTGCTGCGGCGGACCACGCACGCCACGCCCGCCGACGACCCGGTAGCCCTCGCGGACGCCGTGGCGCGCACCGTGGACGAACTGGGCTGGGAACGGCCCGACGACGAGGTCGTCGCGATCGGGGTTGGCGTGGCCGGGTTCGTCGACGAGGACCGGTCGACCGTCGTGGTCGCGCCCAACCTCGGGTTGCGCGATGAGCCTCTCAAGGAGCGCGTCCAGCAACGCGTGGACCTACCGGTCGTCATCGAGAACGACGCCAACGCCGCCGCCTGGGCCGAGGCCCGCTTCGGCGCCGGCCGGGGGAGCGACCACGTCGTCTGCGTCACCCTGGGCACCGGGGTCGGTGGCGGCCTCGTTCTGAACGGCGAGGTGTACCGGGGACGGCACGGTGTGGCCTCCGAGGTCGGCCACTACCGCGTCGTTCCCTACGGCCGCCGGTGCGGATGCGGCAACCACGGGTGCTGGGAACAGTACGCGAGCGGGCGCGCGCTGGAGGCCGAGGCGCAGGATCTCGCGAAGGCCAACCCGGCCCGTGCCGAGCGCCTGTTGAAACTGGCCAACAACGACGCGTCGGCCATCGCGGGCCAGGAGGTCACCCAGGCCGCCTTCGAGGGCGACGAGGGCGCACTGGCGTGTTTCCGCGTCGTGGGGGCGTGGGTCGGGGTGGGCCTGGCCGACCTCGCGGCGATCCTCGACCCCGAGTGCTTCGTGATCGGCGGCGGCGTCTCCGACGCCGGGGACGTGCTACTGGAACCGGCGCGCCACGCCTTCCAGCAGAACGTCACCGGCCGCGCCGTACGCCGGATAGCCGAGGTCCGCGTGGCCGAGCTCGGCTCGGAGGCCGGCATCGTCGGAGCGGCCGACCTGTCATGCCGCTAGATCGATGATGTGAGTGCGTGGCGCGGCGCCCAACATCGGCCGATCTTGAGCATTCCGTTCCTTCCTGGCGCTGCGAAGGAACGGAACGCTCAAGATCAGCACAACAGCGGTTCAGGAGTCGGTGCCGCTCCGCGCGCCCTCGGCTTCGGCTTCCTTGCGCGCCCGCCGCTCCTCCTTGCGCTTCTCGCGCTCGGCCCGCCGCTCCTCCTTGCGCTTGGCGCGCTCGGCGCGTTTGCGGTCCTTCTCGCTCGCGTGCTGCTCGCGCCGCTCTTCCTTGGCCGCCGCCTCGATCTCGGTCTTGACCGACTGGGCGTAGCGGTCCACGTACTCCTGCCCGGAGAGCTGCATCAGGGCGTACATGAGCTCGTCGGTTACGGCGCGCAGGACCCGCGGGTCCCGCTCCATCCCGTAGTAGCGGGAGAAGTCCAGCGCCTCGCCGAAGACCACCTTGGGCCGGATGCCCAGCTTCGGGACAGTACGCCCGGGCGGCATGATCTTGTCGGCGTTGATCATCGCCATGGGCACCACCGGAGCCTGCGACTCCAGGATCATCCGCGCCACGCCCGTCTTGCCGCGGTAGAGCCGGCCGTCGGGCGACCGGGTGCCCTCGGGGTAGATGCACACCAGGTTGCCCTGCCGCAGCAGCTTGAGCGCGGTGCGCAGCGCGGCCTCGCTCGCCTTGCCCCCGGAGCGGTCGATCGGAACCGAGCCGACGCCGCTGAAGAAAAGCCGGCTGAGCAGCCCTTTGACCCCCGTGCCGGTGAAGTAGTCGGACTTCGCCAGCGAGATCATCTTCCGCGGCAGCGGGAGGGGGCCGAAGAAGTGGTCGGCGAACGACAGATGGTTGCTGACCATGATGGCCGGCCCCGTGCGGGGCACGTTCTCCACCCCATAGGCGCGAGGTTGCCACAGGACCGCGAGAATCGGCCCAAGGATCGCCTTGACCACCCAGTAGAACACTGAATTTCACCCCCGTACGCGGGGGGAGCGTACGGTCTGCTGCACCACGTTCGCCTTCCCGCTCGCACGATGTTTGCTGCCAATCTTCGCACCGGTTGGAACCGTCAACCAACGCCGGTTTGGGCTACCAGCCAGTAGAAGGGAAGGTTTCCGTTGGACCTGGTGTCCGGAGCGGCCCGCGGGCTCCGTGATTGCGGGTCTTCCGGGGTTCAGGGGTCCAAGGTTAGTTTCCCTACATCCGGTTCCGCATCCGAGAGGCGAGGAGGGGCCATGCCGCTACTGGCGGGAGCCGAACCGTACAGCGGGCGCGGCGACGGCACCGGCGCTCTGCTGTGCCACGGGTTCACCGGCTCCCCGCAGTCGATGCGCCCCTGGGCCGAGCACCTCGCCGCCGCCGGGCTGACCGTGGAGCTACCGCGGCTGCCGGGGCACGGGACCAGGTGGCAGGACATGCGCACGACCACCAGCGACCACTGGTTCGCCGAGGTCGAGAACGCCCTGCTGCGCCTGCACCGCGACTGCGACGAGGTCTTCGTCATGGGGATGTCGCTGGGCGGCTGCCTGGCACTGCGGCTCGCCGCGGCGCACCCCGACAAGGTCGCCGGCGTGGTGCTGGTCAACCCCTCGCTGGTGCTGGAGAACCCGCTGCTGCCGCTCGCCCCGTTACTGAAGTGGATTGTGCCCTCCACAAAGGGTCTGGCCGGCGACATCAGGAAACCCGGCATCGAGGAGGTCGGCTACGACCGGGTGCCCACGGCCGCCGCCGCGACACTCCCGAAGTTGTGGCGAGCCACCCGGCGCGGCATCCCGGCGATTACCGCCCCGATCCTGGCCTACCGCAGCGACGAGGACCATGTGATAGGTCCGCGGAGCCTGCGTATGCTCGGCAGTAAGGCGGTCACCACCCTGACCGTGCACACATTGCGGCACAGTTTCCACGTCGCCACCCTGGACCACGACGCCGCAACCATCTTCGACGGGAGCCTCGCGTTCGTGCGCGAGCACAGCAGAAGCGGGGAAGGAACGAACCGATGACGCAACGCCGTGGCAACGGCCTGCTCGCGGACGCCTATGTTCCGCTTGTCCGGCTCCCGACGTCCCGCGCCGACCTCATGCTGGAGGCGCTGCGGCGGGCGGGGATCGCGGCGTACGCGGCGCCGCTCGAAGGCGACGTCCTCGAACCGGCCGGTCCGGGAACCGACGATCCGGCGACCGACCACCTCTACGTCGACGCCGCGGAGCGGGGGGCCGCCGAGGGGATCCTGCGCACGGAGCTCCCCGACCTCGCTGAGCGGGCGGTCGACGGCGGCGGCTACGAGTCCTCCGAGTACGCGGACCAGGCCGACCCCGCGACCGCCTCCGACACCGGCCCGTTGGAGCGCATGCCCACGCGCGAGCCGACCCCCGAGGACGATGCCTGGGCCGACCTGGTGGCGCGGTTCTACGACAGCGACAGCACCACGGAGGGCACCTCCTGGCCGGACGCCGAGAACCTCAGCGCCGAGGAGCAGCGCGAGCGCGAGGAAGGCGAGCGCGCCGATGAACCCACGGGGCCGGACGTCCTCGACGACTCCGCGGCGTCGCGCGTGGTTCGCCCCGCCCGCTCCGACGACAGCGCGGGCGCCGGCGGCGACAGCGAAGAGCACTACGTCCCACCCGAGCCCCCGCCCTTCCCGCGCGGCGACCTCGTCAGCAAGCTTTCGTGGGGCGGCCTGTTCGGCGGCCCGGTGCTGCTGCTCGGCTCAATGCTGGTCGGCATCACGCTGCCGGGGTGGCTCGCGTTCTGCGCCGTGGCCGGGTTCATCGCGGGATTCGTGGTCCTGGTGGTGCGCATGAGCGACCACCGCCCTCCGGGCGACGGCGGCGCGGTCGTCTAGGTCGGGTGCCGCCGGGGTTCTGGAGGGTCCGGAGGTGGGGCGTCCGCGAGTGGCGGAGCCGTTTGGGCGGCACACCGGAGGTGCCCGAAGGTTCCCGGCTTCGGGGCGCCCGACCCGGGGAGCGGCAGCGAGCCCAAAAGACAGGTCGGGCGCCGCCGGGGTTCTGGAGGGTCCGGAGGTGGGGCGTCCGCGAGTGGCGGAGCCGTTTGGGCGGCACACCGGAGGCGCCCGAAGGTTCCCGGCTTCGAGGCTCCCGACCCGGGGAGCGGCAGCGAGCCCAAAAGACAGGTCGGGCGCCGCCGGGGTTCTGGAGGGCCCGGAGGTGGGGGAGCGAGGAACGAGCGACCACGCCGGAGGGCCAGAGGGTTCCCGGCTTCGGGGCGCCCGACCTGCGGGCGAAGCGAGCCAGGGAACACCGTCTAGCTCGGTTTCCCGGGGTGCCTACAGCGGTGGGCCCTGGCCGGGTTCCTCCTGGTAGGCGTAGCGCTGTTCGCGCCACGGGTCCGCTACGTTGTGGTAGCCCCGCTCTTCCCAGAACCCGCGGCGGTCGGCCGTGAGGTATTCGATGGCGCGCACCCATTTCACGCTTTTCCAGCCGTACAGGTGCGGCGCCACCAGGCGTACCGGGTAGCCGTGCTCGGCGCTGAGCCGCTCGCCCCCGCAGTGCGTCGCCAGCAGCACCTCTTCGGCGAGGAAGTCGGCCATGCGCAGGTTGGCGCTGTAGCCGTACTCGGCCCACACCATCACGTGCGTTGTTTCGGGCGCCGGAGGAGCCAACTCGACCAGGTGCGTTGTGCGGACACCACTCCAGTGGACCTTGGGGATGGTGAACCTCGTCACGCAGTGGAAGTCGGAGACGGAGGCCGTCCGCGGCAACTGGTCGAACTCGGGCCACGACCAGCGGTACTCGCCCAGCGACTCGGTTGCCCCGTAAATCCGCAGGTCCCAGCGTTGTGGACGGAACCGCGGTACCGGGCCGTAGTACACGGCCGACCGCTCGCGCGGCACGTACTGCCCCGGCGGTAGTCGATGCTCCGACAATCCGTCTCCTAACGCTCGCTGACATACTGCCAGGCGCCACGAACCGGTCGGGGCGGGGCCGACCCGTGTTGTGTCTCTGCTGGATGCGTTATAGTCACTCCTGTGCAGCGAAACTTTTGGCGCTTTTATGGCTACCGGCCTGGTGGGACGGTCGCCGTAACAGCGCTGCGCTGACACGGACGACGTCGAAAGAGCCCCGGGCCGGTACGGCCCGGGGCTCTTTTGTGTTTGCCCGCAGGTGGTGCCGCACGGCACGCAAGAGCACGCCCTCGAACCGATGAAGGAACGAACCACATGGTCATCGTGATGGGACCGGACGCTACTCCGGAAGATACTGACAACCTGGTCGAGCTTGCCGCCTCCGTTGGGGGTGAGGCGTACGTGACCAGAGGAGCCGGCCGGACGATCATCGGGCTCGTGGGGGACGTCGAGCGGTTCGCCAACCTCGACCTGCGCGCGCAACCGGGAGTGAGCGACGTTCGGCGGACCTCCGCGCCCTACAGGCTGGTAAGCCAGGAGAACGCCGTGAGCCGTTCGGTGGTGCGGGTCGGGGGTGTGCCCCTCGGTGGCGACACCACGACCGTGATCGCCGGCCCGTGCGCCGTGGAGACGCCGGAGCAGACCCTCGCGGCGGCCCGGATGGCCCAGGAGGCCGGTGCGTCCCTGCTGCGCGGCGGCGCGTACAAGCCGCGCACCTCGCCCTACTCCTTCCAGGGACTGGGCGAGGCGGGCCTGAAGATCCTCTCGGACGTGCGCGACGAGACGGGCCTGCCCATCGTCACCGAGGTCGTCGACGCGGCCGACGTCGAGCTCGTCGCGTCCCACGCCGACATGCTGCAGATCGGCGCCCGGAACATGCAGAACTTCGCTCTGCTGCACGCCGCCGGCGAGGCCGGCCGGCCCGTCCTGCTCAAGCGGGGGATGACCGCCACCATCGAGGAATGGCTGATGGCCGCCGAGCACATCGCGCAGCGCGGCAACCTCGACATCGTCCTCTGCGAGCGCGGGATCCGCACCTTCGAGAACGCCACCCGCAACACGCTGGACATCAGCGCCGTACCGGTCGCGCAGAAACTGTCCCATCTGCCCGTCATCGTGGACCCGTCGCATTCGGGCGGCCAGCGCGACCTCGTGCTGCCGCTCTCGCGCGCCGCGATCGCCGCCGGGGCCGACGGCGTGATCGTCGACGTGCATCCCGCCCCGGAGACCGCATTGTGCGACGGGCCGCAGGCGCTGGTGGACGCCGACCTCGCCGAGTTGGCCAGCGCGGTGCGTGCCCTCTCAGGCCTGCTGGGGCGCCCTCTGGCCGCGGCCCCCGCACCGGAGGCCGCGGTGGTCTGACCCCACTGCGCTTCGCGGAACCAGAGCGGAGTTCAGCGGGCAGCGGTCGCGGGCTGCGCCGGCTCGGTGTCGCCGAGGAAGCTGGGCCGGTGCGCCTGGGCCGTGCTGACGAGGTACTCGGCCAGCTCCTCGGCGTCCAGCCGCTTCTCGATCTGGCGCAGGTCGCCGATCTTGGCCGCGGTCTCCGCCTGGCGCGGCGTGAGCATCGTGCAGCAGTCCTCGTCGGGCAGCTCGGAGATGGACAACGTGCCGATCCTGCGCGCCTGGTCCATGATCTCGGACTTGTCCATGCCGAGCAGCGGGCGCAGGATCGGCAGGTCGACCGAGTCGTCCAGGGCCGTCATGTTGGTCAGCGTCTGGCTGGAGACCTGCCCGAGCGCGTCGCCGGTGATGAGCGCCTCGGCGCGCAGGTTGTCGGCCATCGCCTCGGCGGTCTTGAGCATCAGCCGGCGCTGCGCGACGATCTGCAGCCGCTCCATTCCGGAGGTCCGCAACTGCTGCTGGGCCTTACCGAAGGGGACGACGAACAGCCGCGACCCCACCTGGAACCGGTCGAGCTGGCGCACCAGGCTGTACGCCTTGTAGATGGACTCCGGCCCGGTGAACGGCATGCCGGAGAAGTGCAGGAAGTCGACCTTGAGACCGCGGCGCATCATCCGGTGTGCCGCGACAGGCGAGTCGATCCCGCCCGACATCAGGACCAGCGCGCGGCCGCTCATGCCGGCGGGCAGGCCGCCCTGTCCGGGGATGCCGTCGGTGAACACGAAGGCCTCGTCCTTGTCGACCTCGATGAACACTCTGTTGTCCGGGGCGGAGAGGTTGACCGGGAGCCCGTGCTGCTCCTTGATCCTGGCACCCACGTGGCCGGCCAGCTCGGAGGAGGTCATCGGGAAGCGCTTATCGCGGCGTCGGGCGCGCACCGCGAAGCTGCCGGAGCGTCCCTCCATGGAGCGCAGGGCGACGTCGGTGACCGTGTCGACGTCCTTGGCGACCCGGCGGACCAGGTGCACCCAGACGATCCCCATGACGTTGCGCAGGCGCTCACTGAGCTCGGTGACCTGATCGTCGGACGCGCCGGGCATCCGCACGACGATGACGCCCGCTCCCCGCTGGGAGAGCCTGATGTCGGGAAGGTCACGTGCGGCCGAGCGGATGTTGTTGTGCAGCCGGCGTTCGAAGAGCTTGCGGTTGCTGCCCTTCAGGACGATCTCGCCGAGCTTCAGCAGGACGCAGAGCTCGTCGGGGCCGGAGGCGGCGCGGGTCTCCCGAGTGCTCTCGGGCTCCGGCGCCGTGGCCGGCGCCGCCGGGCCTGCGCTATCCCCTCGCGCTGTGCTGGCCGCGGTGTCGAGCGACGCGGACATGAGGGGCACCTCCCTGGTGGTTCGTGGTCTGCGGTGGGACGGGTCGCTAAGGTGAGCGCCCCACACCAGTATCGAACACCCGGATCACCGTTCGCGCCACAGTGCCCGCGCGGGCGCGCACCCGGGCCCTGTCCAAGCCCTTGGTGCGCGCCCGCGGCCCCGCGGGCCGCCGTCAGCCGAAGAAGACCTCGGCCTCGGCGTAGCGCTCGTCGGGCACCGTCTTGAGCTTGTCGGTGGCTGCGGAAAGGTCGACCCGGACGATCTCGGTTCCCTGGAGGGCGACCATCTTGCCGAACTCCAGCTCGTGAACGGCCTCGATCGCGTTCACGCCAAGGCGGGTGGCCAGCACCCGGTCGAAGGCCGAGGGTGTGCCGCCCCGCTGCACGTGCCCCAGGACGACCGACCGCGACTCCTTGCCGGTGCGGCTCTCGATCTCCTCGGCCAGGCGCTGCCCGATGCCGCCGAGCCGCACGTGCCCGAAGGCGTCCTTGTCGCCCGCGCTGAGCTCCATCTGCCCCTCCTTGGGGTGCGCTCCTTCGGCGACGACGATGATCGGGGCGTAATTCGTCTTGAAACGGCTCTCGACGTGCGCGATGACATTGTCGATGTCGAAGGGGTGCTCGGGGATCAGGATGACGTTGGCGCCCGCGGCCATCCCGGAGTGCAGCGCGATCCAGCCCGCGTGCCGTCCCATGACCTCGACGATCAGCGCGCGGTGGTGGGACTCGGCGGTGGTGTGCAGCCGGTCGATCGCCTCGGTGGCGATGTTCACCGCAGTGTCGAAGCCGAACGTGTAGTCGGTCGCGTTCAGGTCGTTGTCGATGGTCTTCGGGACCCCGACGACCTTGACGTCGCGGTCGTGCAGCTGGCGCGCGACGCCGAGCGTGTCCTCGCCGCCAATGGCGACCAGCGCGTCGACACCGAGACCCGCCATGTTGTCCTTGACGCGCTCCACGCCGCCCTCGATCTTCATCAGGTTGGTCCGCGAGGACCCGAGGATCGTGCCGCCGCGCGGCAGGATCCCGCTAACGGCGGCCCGGTCCAGCGGCATGGTGTCGCCTTCGAGCGGGCCGCGCCAGCCGTCGCGGAAACCGACGAACTCGTACCCGTAGTCCTTGATGCCCTTGCGGACGGTCGCGCGGATGACCGCGTTCAGACCCGGGCAGTCACCGCCACCGGTCAGCACCCCGACTCGCATGTGTACTCCTCGAACTATGACTCGATTGCCATGGCCCAGCGCGTGTGCCGCGCTGCCGCATGACTCTGGACCTCGTTGAATGCGCCGCCGGAGACGGCCGCGTGAACGGTGTACGGAAAGGCCGCGCGGCGTTGGAAGCCGGCTACCTCGGGGTAAGTCCCACGGATGACGACCCGGGGGCGGGGTAGCGCGCTCCGTCCAACCGTCCACGTGGTCTAGACCATAGTCGCCCAAGCTGCTGGAGGCCAACCCGATGTCCGTGCTCACGATCGATGCCGGTACAACGGGCGTTACCGCGCTCGTCGTCGGCGAGGATGGGCGTATCCTCGCCCGTGGTTACCAGGAGTTTCCTCAGCATTACCCGGATTCCGGGTGGGTGGAGCACGTGCCTGAGGAGATCTGGCAGGCGACGCTGGCGTCGTGCCAGGCGGCGCTGGACCGCACGGACCAGACCCCGAGCTGCGTCGGCATCACCAACCAGCGCGAGACCGCCGTTCTGTGGAACCGCAAGCGCGGCAACTCACCGCGCAGGGCGATCGTCTGGCAGGACCGCCGTACCGCGGGAATCTGCCAGGAGTTGCGCGACCTGGGCATCGAGAGCCGGGTGACCAGGATCACCGGGCTGCGCCTGGATCCCTACTTCACCGCCACCAAACTCACCTGGATCAGCCGGCACGACAAGCGGTCCTGGAGCGGCGTGGAATCGGGCGACACCGTGGTGGGAACGGTGGACTCCTATATCATCTCCCGGCTGACCGGCGGGGCCGTGCACGCGACCGACGCCAGCAACGCCTCGCGCACGCTGCTGTACGACATCCGGGCCGGGAGCTGGTCCGAGGAGATGTGCGAGTTGTTCGGCGTCCCGATGGAGGCGCTTCCGGAGGTCGTGGGCTCCTACGGAAGCATCGGCGAGACCGATCCCGAGGAGTTCCTGGGAGTGCGGTTGCCGGTGGCGGGAATCGCCGGCGACCAGCAGGCGGCCATGTTCGGGCAGAACTGCTACGAGCCCGGGTCGTCCAAGTGCACCTACGGCACCGGTTCCTTCGTACTGGTCAACACCGGACATGAGGCGGTCGATCCGGAGCACGGGCTGCTCAGCACGGTCCTGTGGCAGCATCCCGACGGAACGCGGGACTACGCGCTGGAGGGCGCGATCTTTGTCACCGGCGCCGCCGTGCAGTGGCTGCGCGACGGTCTGGGCCTGCTCGACAGCGCCCCGCAGTCCGAGGCGATGGCCCGCGCGGTCGAGGACTCCGGCGGTGTTGTGTTCGTTCCCGCGCTTACCGGTCTCGGCGCTCCGGACTGGGACCCCCATGCCCGCGGTGCGGTGTTCGGCATCACGCGCGGAACCACCCGTTCCCACCTGGCGCGTGCCACGCTGGACGCGATCGCCTTCGAGGTGCGCGATGTCGCCGAGGCGATGGAGCGAGCTTCCGGGACCAGCCTCCCCGAGCTGCGCGTCGATGGCGGGGCGTCGGCGAACAACCTGCTCTGCCAGATCCAGGCCGACCAGCTCGCGGTGAGCGTGGCCCGGCCCGTAGTCCAGGAGACCACCGCCCTGGGGGCGGCCTTCCTCGCCGGTCTCGGGACCGGGGTGTGGAGCTCGACCGAGGAGCTGAAGCGGACCTGGCGGCTTGACCATCGTTTCGAGCCGGGCCCCCGTAAGGAGACCGACTACCAGCGCTGGCGGGCCGCGGTCGAACGTGCCAAGGGCTGGGCCGAGCTGGGCTGATCCGGATCCGGCGGCTGGGTGCCGATCTTGAGGATTCCGTGCCTTCCAAGCGCGACAAAGGAACGAAATGCTCAAGATCGCCGATTCACCGCGCCGCGGAGCTAGTCGTCGCCGTCGCCGTCGCCGTCGTCGTCGTCACCGTTTCCGCGGCCGTTGCCGTCGCCATTCGGGGCGAACGGGCCGACGTTCAACTGGATCTCGTCGCCCTCCTTGGCCTCGCCGTTGGGGCGGTAGCTCTGGACGCGGTCCCCGCCGATTAGTCCCTCGTTGACCTTCACCTTGAAGCCGAGGTCCTTCAGCTCCTTCTTGGCGTCATCGACCTTCCAGCCGGTGACGTCGGGAATCTCGATCTTCTCTTCGCCGGAGGAGACCGTGAGCGTGACCGTGTCGCCGGCGCCGACCGTGGTGCCGCCCTCGGGGTCCTGCGACATGACCTCGCCCTTGTCGACGTCCTCGCTGGACTCCTGCTCGACCTCGACCGTCAGCCCGACGTCCTCGAGCTGCGTGCGTGCCTGATCCTCCTCGCTGCCGACGACGTCGGGCACGTTGAAGCCGGAGCTGACCTCCAGGGTGACCGCCTCCTCGCGGTCGGCGTCGGAACCCGGCTCCGGGTCGCTGGACAGCACGGTTCCCGGCGGCTCGTCGTGCGAGACCTTCTCGTCCTCCTCGATCTCGCTGATCCCGGCGTCCTCCAACTGCTCGCGGGCGTCGCTCACGGGTTCGCCCACGATGTCGGGCATGTCGACCACCTGCGGCCCCTTCGACAGGGTCACGGTGACTGTCTCGCCCGGCAGGATCCGCTCGTCGAAGCCGGGGGAGGTCTCGGCGATCATGCCCGCCTCGGCGCTGTCGCTGTAGGTGCGGTCCTCGGCGACCACCAGTTCCAGGTCCAACCGGTTCAGCCGCTCCTCTGCGGCCTCCTCCTCCATACCGGCGAGCTCGGGAACGCTCTCGTAGCGGCCGATCAGCAGCCACCAGCCCAGGCCTACCAGAACCACGAGGACCAGCGCACCGCCGACCAGCGCGGCGGGCCCCATGTACCAGGGGCGCGCGGGCCTTTCGCCGCCCCTGTCCTCGTCCTCCAGGGGCACCTGCTCCAGGTCGACCTCGATGGTGTCGTTGCCCCCCGGCGCCGCCGGGGCGGGACCACCGGCCGCCGGAAGAGCCGCACTCGACGCGGCGGAAACCGGCGCGGAGCTGGACGGCAGCACCTCCAGCACCGCGGCCAGGTACTGCCCGGCGTTGGCGGGACGGTAGCGGGGGTCGCGCTCGGTGGCCTTGGTGACGAGCTGGTCGACCTCTGGGGGGATGCCGGGGACGATCGACGACGGGCGCGGAACGTCGTTGTTCACGTGCTGGTAGGCGACCGCGATGGGGTTCTCGCCGGTGTGCGGTTGGCTGCCGGTGAGTAGCTCGTAGAGCATGATGCCGGCGGCGTATACGTCGGAGCGGGCGTCGGAGGCGCCGTGCTCGATCTGCTCCGGGGCGAGATAGGCGGCGGTGCCCATGACCGTCCCGGTTTTCGTCTGGCCCTGCTGGGAGTCCTCGACCGCGCGGGCCAGCCCGAAGTCGGCGACCTTCACCCGGCCGTCCCGGGTCAGCAGGACGTTCTCCGGCTTGACGTCGCGGTGCGCGATCCCGGCCTGGTGCGCGGAGCCGAGCGCCGCCAGCACCGCCGCCATGATCTGCAGTGCCGACTGCGGAGCGAGCCGGCCGCGCTCGCTGAGCTGGTCGCGCAGCGTGCTGCCGGGCACGTACTCCATGGCCAGGAAGACGTGTCCCTGGTCGTTTCCCTGGTCGTAGACCTGGACGACGTTGGGGTGCGAGAGCTTGGCCACGGAATGGGCCTCGTTGATGAAGCGGCGCACGAACGACGGGTCGCGCGCAAGTGAAGCGTGCATGACCTTCAGCGCCAGCCGGCGGTCGAGCCGCAGGTCGTGCCCCACGTAGACGGTAGCCATACCGCCGCCCGCGATCCGCGACTCGACGTAATAACGCCGGTCCAGGGTCGCGCCAACGAGCGGGTCCGCAGTCGTCATGTCCACGTGGGTGAGTGTAAGGGGGATGCGATTGGTGAGGAGGATCTCTCCGATGAGCAGCGGGGGGCATGCGGCGAAAGGTTCCGCTGTGACCAGGCGCTCATTGCTTTGGGTAGTTGTGTTGTGGTTTTCGGTGACGTCGTTGCGAGGGCTGGCCCCGCAACGGGGCCCGGGTTACTCGGGGGCGGGGGAGGACGCCTCGGCATAGCGTCGCACCGGGATGCGGCCGGCGAGGCGGGCTCCCCGCCCGGCCGTGACGGCGTCGCGCATGGCAGAGGCCATCAGCACGGGCTCGTGGGCGCGGGTGACCGCCGACGCGAGCAGCACCGCGTCGCAGCCGAGCTCCATGGCCAGGGCCGCTTCGCTCGCGGTGCCGATACCGGCGTCGAGGATGACCGGCACCCCCGCCT
Organism: Lipingzhangella halophila; assembly: GCF_014203805.1. Taxonomy (GTDB): domain Bacteria; phylum Actinomycetota; class Actinomycetes; order Streptosporangiales; family Streptosporangiaceae; genus Lipingzhangella; species Lipingzhangella halophila. The sequence continues at coordinate 1,806,459 of NZ_JACHJT010000001.1, forward strand.
GCTCCACGATCAGCTCGATGTTGTGCGGGTTGCGGATCCCCAGGCCGGACCCGATCGGCGAGCCCAGCGGCATGACCGCGGCGCAGCCCACCTGCTCCAGGCGGCGCGCCAGGACCGGATCGTCGTTGGTGTAGGGCAGGACGATGAAACCGTCGTCAACGAGGTGTTCGGCGGCGTCGAGCAGCTCCACCGGATCCGGCAGCAGCGTGCGCTCGTCGGCCACGACCTCGAGCTTGACCCACTCGGTTCCCAGCGCTTCGCGCGCCAGTCTGGCTGTGCGCAGGGCTTCGGTCGCGGTGAAGCAGCCGGCGGTGTTGGGCAGGGGGCGGATGCCGTTGCGGCGCAGCACGTCCCACACCGACCCTTCCGTCTGGGTGGACACCCGGCGCATGGCGACCGTGGTCATCTCGGTCCCGGAGGCGGTCAGCGCCTCCTCCAGGATGTGCAGTGAGGGCGCCCCGCCGGTGCCCATGATGAGGCGCGATCCGAACCCGTGCCCCGCGATGACAAGGGGGTCGCGGACGCCGGTCGTCGCGGTCGTGTTCTCGGTTGCGGTGACCTGTGTTGTCATTGCTCAGCCTCCCTGGACCGCGGTGAGCACGTCCACCCGGTCGTTCTCGGTGACCTCGGTATCGGCCCAGCTGGCCTTGGGGACCACTTCGTCGTTGACGGCCACGGCGATGCCGGTGGTCGTCTCGGTCAGGGAGTCGACGACGGCGGCCACCGTCGTGTGCGGCGCCAGGTCGCGGCGCTCCCCGTTGATGATCACGTCCACTGCTGTCACTCGTTCCTGTCGCTGCCGAATTCTCGGGTGGCGGCGAACCGCCGGGCGTAGTCCGGTAGTTCCCCCCTGGTCAGGGCCTCGGCCATCGCGTCTCCCGTTGCCGGGGCGAGCAGCACACCATGCCGGAAGTGGCCGACGGCGACCTGGAGCCCGGGCAGGTGGGTGGGCCCCAGAAGCGGCTCGTTGTCGGGGGAGCCGGGACGCAGGCCGACGCAGGTCTCCGCGACCTCCAGCTCGCTCACGCCGGGCACCAGCTCGTGGGCGTCGCGGAGAATCCCCCAGAGCGCCCCGGCCGTCAGCCGGAGGTCATGGCCGAGCTCCTCCTGGGTGGCGCCGAGGACTATCTCGCCGTTCTCGCGGGGCACGAAGTAGACGGGGGAGCCCTTGACCAGGCCGCGCACGGTGCGGGAGACAATCGGGGACTCGCCGGCGGGCGTGTGCAACCGCAGCAACTGGCCCTTGACGGGCCGCAGGGGAGGGAGGACGCCGTCGGGCAGCCCGCCGATGCTGGAGGTCCAGGCGCCGGCGGCGAGCACGACCTGGTCGGCTCCGATCTCGCCACCGGACTCCAGGCGCACCCCGCGGGCCCGGTCATCGCTGACCAGGACCTCGGTGACCCGGTCGCGGATTCCGCCCACCCCGTTCCGTTCCGCGGCCGCCCACAGGGCGTCCGCGAGCAGCCGCGGGTCGACCGAATGGTCGTCGGGGGCGAGGATTCCGCCGCGCACCGACGGCGCGAGCATCGGCTCCATCCTGCGGCACTCGCGGCTGGTGAGCCGCTCGGTCTTGATGCCGAGCCGGGTCTGCAGCTCGCTGAGATCCCTCAGCTTGGCCAGGTCGTCTGCGTCGAAGGCGATCTGCAGGGTGCCGGTGGTCCGGAATCCGGCGGGTAGCCCGCTCTCGTCCTCCAGTTCGGTGATGAAGGCGGGATAGCGGTCGCGGGAGAGGGTGCCGAACCGCATGAGCGGCTCCTCGCCGAACGTGGCCTCGGTGGCGGGCGTGAGCATGCCCGCCGCGACAACGGAGGCCGCGTTGCGGTTCTCCTGCGAGATAACGGTGACGCTCAGGCCGCGCTGCGCGGCTCGCCAGGCGGTGACCAGGCCGACGAGTCCGCTTCCCACCACGATGAGGTCGGACGAGGTGTTGTTGCGCACGGTGTGTCTGCCTCTCCCTTCGCCGGTATGACCCGGATCAGGTGCGTGCGGTCGGAGGCTCACAGCCTCCCTCTCAGCCGGGTCCCACCCGGCTCCCGCGGGTTTCTGCCTTGTCCGTCCCCGATTTTACCGGTATCTGGGCGACCGGGTCGGCGACCGGGCGATACGCCTTGAGCGATAACGCGTGAAATCGGGGTTTGCCACGGGTCTGGATGTGGGACATTTGGCTGCGTGACAGAGAACGACCGTGACATCGACGCTCTCGTCGGTGGCTGGCTGCCGATTCGGGACGCCGCGAAGGCGTTGAACGTCAGCCCGAACCGGATCAAACAGCTCATCCGTGACCATAAGCTCCTCGGCGTGCGGCGCCAGGGGGAGCTCTCAATCCCGGCCGCGTTTATCGTCAGCGGCGACGTCGTCAAGGGCCTGCCGGGCACGCTGACCGTCCTCGCTGACTGCGGTTTCACCACCGAAGAAGCGCTGCGCTGGCTTTTCACGCCCGACGACACCCTCCCGGGGGCGCCCATCGAGGCGATCCTGGCCAACCGCGGGACCGAAGTGCGCCGCCGGGCGCAGGCGATGGCGCTTTAGCCCCGCGGGCGGGGCAGGGCGCTGCGAGCGGAGGCGGCCGTGGACCACGGGCGGCTCCGCGGGGCGGTGCTGGTCGCGGGACCGTACTACCGTGGAACAGTGACTTCGAACCTCCGCGAGCGCCTTGACGCGGCGCACCTCTACCTGTGCACCGACTCCCGGCGCGAGCGGGGCGACCTCGCCGGGTTCCTCGACGCCGCGCTGTCCGGCGGCGTCGACATCGTCCAGTTGCGCGACAAGAACCTGGAGGCCAGCCAGGAGCTGGAGTACCTGCGGATCATGCGCGCCGCCTGCGAGCGCCACGGGGCGCTGCTGGCGGTCAACAACCGCGCCGACATCGCACGGGCGTCCGGCGCGGACATCCTGCACCTCGGCCAGAACGACCTGCCGGTCCGCAACGCCCGGGAGATCATCGGCGACGGCCCGCTGATCGGCCGGTCGAACAACAACGCCGAAATGGCGGTCGCCGCGGCCAACGAGCCGGGAGTCGACTACTTCTGCGTCGGCCCGACCTGGGCCACCCCCACCAAACCGGGCCGGCCGGCCGCCGGGCTCGAACTCGTGCGGGAGACGGCGGCCCTGCGCCCACGGCGGCCCTGGTTCGCCATTGGCGGGATCGACCTGGACAACATCGACCGGGTGCGCGCCGCCGGCGCGCGGCGCGTGGTGGTGGTACGCGCGATCACCGAGGCCGGCGACCCGCACGCCGCCGCCGCTGAGTTCCGGCGGCGGCTTGTGGGCGGCACGGTCGCTGGCTGAGAGGACTCAGCCAGTGACGTGGGCCAGCGCCGTGGGACGGCGGCGCAGGTGGCCCTCGATCGTCTGGGCCGGGTGCCCGGTGAGGTCGGGCACGGTCGGGGCCACCACGTCCAGCTCACCGGTGGCGATCGCGGCATACGAGCTGGCCCAGCCCTCTATGGCCCATTCCGGCGCGCCGGAGGAGCGCCGCGACTCCAGGGCCTCCTCCCAGGTCTCCGGCAGGTACCGCATCGCCTTGCCGGTCAGCGCGGACAGCCGGTCGACGGTCTCGCCGAGCGTCAGCGCCTGGGGACCGGTGACGTCGTAGGTCCGCCCGTCGTGCGTCGCGCCGCCGGTGAGCACGGCGGTCGCCACGTCGGCCACGTCCTCGCGGGCGACCCATGCCACACGGCCGTTGCCCGCCGGGCCGCGGACCACCCCGGAGCTCTCCGCCCAGTACGGCATCAGGTCGAGGTAGAGGCTCGGGCGCAGGAACGTGTAGGCCACTCCGGTGGAGCGGATGTGCTCCTCGGTGTGGAAATGGGTCCGAGCGAACGTGAACGTGGCGTCGGGCGCCGCCGCCAGGAAGGAGAGGTACACGATCCGGTCCACACCCGCGGCCACGGCGGCGTCGACGGCGCTGGTGTGCTGCCGTAGCCGGTCGGCGGCCTCGGTCGCCGAGACCAGGAACAGGGTCCCGGTGCCCTTCACCGCGCGCTCGAACTCGTGCTGGTTCTCGTAGGCGGCCATGGCGGCACTGGCGCCGGGAAGCTCGGGAGCGCGGTTGAGGTCGCGCACGATGAGGCGCTGCGCGACGCCGAGCTGCGCGAGGCGGCTCGCCACGAGTCCCCCGAGCGCACCGGTCGCGCCCGTGATGCCGATGGCATGCGTTATCTCCTGGTCGTCCCCCATGACTCCCCATTTTCCCGACACCTGGGGGCGGGCGCACTCACCGCGGGCACAAGGACCGCGGATCCGCAGCTGGGCCGCGGTTTCTCAGCGTGTCGTACGCCCGGGCGCCCCGGCGGATCCCGCGGAGGTTGTGCGCCGGTAGCTGAGCCTGCGCAGCGCCACCTCGGCGGGGCCGCGGCGGTCCGCTCGCTCCAGTAGGAGGGCCCCGATGAGCGTTACGAGCCAGGTGGCGACGGCGAACCCGGCCATCTGCGCGCTGCCGAGCGCCGCCCCGAGCCCCAATCCCCAGGCGGACAGCACGGGGGCGCAGATCACCGACTGTGCGAGGTAGCACGAGAGCGACCGTTTGCCGACGGCCGCGACCGAGGTGACCGCGAGCCCGTGCCGGGCGCGCTCGCGCAGGCGGTATCCGATCAGGCCGAACAGGGCGGCGTAGCCGACTCCGCCCGCGAGGCCGGTGGCCGGTTGTGTCCCGCTGAAGACCCAGTTCGCGGCGTCGGGAACTGACAGGACGCCCACGTGGTACAGGGCGTAGGGCAACCCGCCGAGCCAGCCGACCGCGATCCCGCCGACGGCGACCCGGCGCAGCAGTGGGAGGTGGCGGCCCGGCTCTTCCAGGAGCCGCTGGCGCGCGGCCCAGAAGCCGAGCAGGATCGCCACCGGCACCACGATCGTGAGCAGCCCCTGGAAGAGCACGATGAGCGGCCAGAACGTCAGGCGCCCGACCGCCGCGGCGAACGGGTTGGTCTCGCTGACGTTCGCCGTCATCAGCCGGGTGAACTCGGCGCTGTCCTGGGTCTGCACCGGTACGTCTGCGGTCGCCACGCTGATGGCGCCGACCACGCTGAGGAGCGCCATGGCGGCGAGGGCGGCGACCCCGATCCCCGCCCATGTGAGCAGGGTCCGGTCGGCACGCCGCAGGAACAGCGTGGCGAGGATGAGCCCGGCGAGCCCGTAGGCCCCGAGGATGTCGCCCATCCACAGCAGCAGGGCGTGCACCAGGCCGAACGCGATCAACCACAGGTTGCGCCGGCGCAGCAGCGCCAGCGCGGCGGCGCGCCCGCTGCCGGCGGCCTCCTGGCGCAGCAGGAGCTGCACCATTCCGTAGCCGAAGAGGAACGCGAACATGGGGTAGATCCGCCCGTCTACCCCGGTGATGATGACCGCCTGGGTGAGCTGGTCCGCGACCGAGCCGTCGGCGGGATGGAAGTTCGTCGCCCCGCGCTCGCGGCCCCAGAGGTAAAACGGCGTGTTCGCGACCGCGATCAGCAGCAGCATGAAGCCGCGGGCCAGATCAGGGGCGAGCGCCCGCTCATGGGCGCGCACGGGCGTACGCAGAGTGGGTTCAGGGGTGTCCGGCACGGGATTCTCCCTCGAGTGGCGCTACCGCGGTGTCACCTACCGTGGATATCCCCATCCTTGCCGCATGAGGTGCGGTAATCGGGCAGCGTGACCGGATGAGGACAGCCCGGGTTCAGTGGTCCGGGTGACGATGCTACGACTGGCCGCATCCGCGAGCGCCCCCATGACCCGGCCGCCGCTGACGCCGCCGGCTCGGGCGTGTCCGTCCGGGCGGCCCTCAGTGCTTGCGGGCGGTGGCGGCCACGATGAGGTCGGACAGGGCGGCGCGGGCGTCACTGGCTACGAGGTCGCTCTCCAGGGCACGGGTGGCCTGGGCCACGTACTCGTCGATGCGCCGCTCGCAGGCGTCCAGCGCGCCACTGCTGGCGATGAGCTCGCGCATCCATTCCACCCCGTCCATGCCGAGGGCGGGTTCGCCCAGGTGGCGGCGGAACTCCGCGGCGTCGGCGCGCCCGGCCCGCTGCAGCGTCTCGGCGACGACCAGCGTGCGCTTGCCCTCGCGCAGGTCGTCGCCGGCGGGCTTGCCGGTCTGTTCCGGGTCGCCGAAAACGCCCAGAATGTCGTCGCGAAGCTGGAACGCGAGTCCGAGGGGGAGCCCGTAGGCGCTGTAGACGCCGGCGAGCTCCGCGTAGCGCCGGGCCAGCGCCGCGCCCAGGTGCAGGGGGCGTTCGATGGTGTACTTGGCGGCCTTGTAGTGCATCACGCGCAGCGAGTCCTCGACAGACTCCGTGGCGCGCGCCTGCGCGAGCAGGTCGAGGTACTGGCCCGCCATGACCTCGGTGCGCATCAGGTTGAACGGGCGCCGGCCCTCGCTGAGCGCCTCCGGCGGCAGCCCGCTCGCCTGGTACATCTCCTCGCACCATGCCAGGCACAGGTCGCCGATCAGGATCGCGGCACCGTGGCCGAACGAGCCGGGGTCGCCGTGCCATTCGGAACGCGTGTGCAGGTCCGCCAGTCGCCGGTGGGTCGCCGGGAGGCCCCGCCGGGTGTCGCTGCTGTCGATGACGTCGTCGTGGATCAGGGCGCACGCCTGCAGGAACTCCAGGGAGGCCGCCGCGGTGTGGATCGCGGGGTCGTCCTCGCCGCCCGCGCCTCGCCACCCCCAGTAGCAGAACGCGGGCCGCAGCCGCTTGCCGCCCGCGAGCATCGCCTCCAGCGCGTCGAGCACCGGGGCCAGCTCCGATCCCACCTCCACCACTTCGGCACGCCGCCGCTCAAGGAAGCGGGAGATCTCCGTGTCGACCGGCGTGACCACGAAGGACAAGGGGGAGGAATGTGACGAGAAGGCCATACCGGAAGGGTACTTGCTGCGCACAGCGGTGCCGCGGGTGTGACCCGTCACGCTGGGAACGCTGTGAGCTGCGATGACACCGTATACCTGGGGGGTGGACCCTTATGCGCTGCGGCCTCGTGGCCTAAGGTGTAGACCATGTTTGGGTCACCGTCACACACAGAGACAGAGTACGACGCCGCGCAACGGCCGCGGCAAATCAGGGACCTGCTCAAAACGGGCGAACCGACATTCTCATTTGAGTTCTTCCCCCCGAAGACCGCCGAAGGCCGGCAGAAGCTCTGGCAGGTTATCCGCGAACTTGAGGCGCTCTCACCCTCGTTCGTCTCCGTCACCTACGGAGCCGGTGGTGGTACCCGGGACCACACGGTCGAGATCACCGAGCGGATGGCCACCGACACCACCCTGTTGCCCGTTGCGCACACGACCGCCGTCAACCACTCGGTCGCTGAGCTGCGGCACCTCATCGGCAGGTTCGCCGATGCCGGGGTGAGCAACATGCTCGCCCTGCGCGGCGACCCGCCCGGCGATCCGCTGGGGGAGTGGGTAAAGCACCCCGAAGGGTTGGAGTACGCCTCGGAGCTGGTCGAGCTGATCAAGCAGAGCGGCGACTTCTCCGTTGGTGTCGCGGCGTTCCCCTTCAAGCACCCGCGTTCGGCCAGTGTCGACGAGGACGTGGACTTCCTCCTGCGCAAGTTCCGGGCCGGCGCCGATTTCGCGATCACCCAGATGTTCTTCGACGCCGAGGACTACCTGCGGCTGCGCGACCGCGTGGCGGCCAAGGGGGGCGACGTCCCGATCATTCCCGAGCTCATGCCGGTCGTGAAGTACTCCACGATCGAGATGTCGGAGAAGCTCTCGGGTGCTCCGTTCCCGGCGCACCTCGCGGAGGAGTTCGAACGGGTCAAGGACGACCCCAAGGCCGTGCGGGAACTGGGCATGGAGCAGGCGCAGCGGATGTGTGAACGGCTGCTCGACGAGGGAGCGCCCGGCATCCACTTCATCACGTTCAACCAGTCCACGGCCACGCGCGAGCTCTACGAGCGGGTCGCTGGCCACCGCGTTCCCGCAATGGCAGGCGGGCGGCCATGATCGTGTACGGCTGGTAGGGACTGCCGGGGAAATAGAACTCGGTCAGCACATCGGTGAAGCCGTACGCGGTGTAGAGACCGTGCGCGGCGGTGGGACCGGTGTAGGTCGACAGGACGGCGGTGCGCTCGCGGCGCGCCGCCGTCAGCCGTTCGAGAAGCCGCCGGCCGATGCCGCGCCGCTGCGACTCGGGGAGTACGTGGAGCTCGGCGATCTCGAAGGAGTCGGCGAACCAGCGCCGTTCCGCTCCGGGGGCCCGGGTCCTCAGACCGCTGGTGACGACGTCGTGCCACCACTGGCCGCTCTGGCCGTGGAAACCGTAGCCGAACCCGACGGCGGAGCCGCTCGGAGCCAACGCGACCACCGAGGTGAACCGCGGGTTGCGGGCGTGCTGTTCCATGATCGTGCGCCGGCCGGTGAGCTGCTCACGGGGCGGGTCCATGGCGGCCGTGTAGATCTCCAGCAGCGCGGGAAGCGCGTGCCGGAACGCGGGCGCTGCGAGATCGCACAGCTCAACGTCGGTCTCCACATCCTTACCTTAGGGCAGTGTCGCTGGAGGCGGACGGTGTTGACGCGGCCGGGTTCACGGGGGTTTACTATCTCGAACGCGCGTTCGAATGGCGTTGCGGGCTCGCGTTGGGGCGCCGTCGAGCGGCGTCCCGCGTGCGGAGCGGCCGGGCGGGGGAGGGGAAGCCCCTTTCCCGGCCGCGCTCGCCCGGGTGTCCGGGAAGCGTGGCTGTGTGCGTAGAACGAACCGGGTTGGGCGCACGGCTACGCACACGCACCCGTGTGGGGTGCGTGGACCGTGCGATGTTCCCGTCTCGGATGCGCGTCGTCGGGCCCCTGGGGCATGGGGGCGTGGACATGTATGACCTGGTGGCAGGCCCGGCCCGGAGGCGTTCTAGAAGGCGTCCACGGCCCTGCGCGCTTCGGGGTCGAGAACGCCCCAGTTGATGAGCTCCTCCGTGAGGTCGGCGGGCGAGCGGTCGTAGATCACCGCGAGCGAGCGCAGGTCCTCCTGGCGGATGGAGAGCACGCGCCCGTTGTAGTCGCCGCGCTGGCTTTGGATGGTGGCCACGTACCGCGCGAGCGGCCCAGCCTTCTCCTGCGGCAGTTGCTGCATCCGCTCCAGGTCGATGACCAGCTTGGGCGTGGGGCCGAGCGGGGTCGGTGCGGCTCCGCCGGGCAGCAGCTCCGACATGGGGACGCCGTAGAAGTCCGCGAGTTCGGCGAGCTTCTGGACGGTGACCGCGCGGTCACCGCGCTCGTAGGAGCCCACCACGACGGCCTTCCAGCGCCCGTGGGACTTCTCCTCCACCCCGTGCAAGGACAGTCCCTGCTGTGTGCGGATGGCGCGCAGTCGCGCACCGAGAGACTTCGCGTATTCGGATGGCATCTTCCTCGTCGCTCCCCGGCCGTGAAGGTGGCTGGCGTGGTTGGCGGGCCCGGGACCGTTCGGTCACATCCGCGGTTTTGTCGGTTCGTGATGGCCGGGCCCGGCGTTAACCACCCAGATTGGTTACGGACAGTGACCGTAAGCCTGTCTGGTCGCCAGGTCAAGCCGTTGAGTGAAAATGCGACTATTCAGTGGCCAAACTGTGTGTAAGTGAGAGGGCTCTCATTAGGGATTGAAGCGGACGATTCGCCACACCTCTCCTGTCGAGCGTCCCCGGAGTTGCGGGGTTTCGCGTCTTGTGGCGGTGGGGGAGCGGGGGGTGGGCGAGGCGTTGGTCTACCCCAGTGTCGGGCGAGGTCAAGGAATGAGAGAGTGACTAAGATCACATTTTTTCGGTGTTTGGCCCCACGTGCTGGAAGGGCGGCCTGAGACGCGCTGATAGCGTGAAGCCAATCGACATCCTTTAACGGCCTGTCCAGTGAGGCAGGGAAGGAGGTCATCACTGTGTGTGCAAACAAGTACGCGAATAGTGATGCGGACGCACGAAGCGAGGACGCGCCACCGCGCGCCGACCTCGAAGGGACCCGGGCCGTCCTCGAAGATCTGGAGATCTCCCGGGCACTGACCCGGATCGCCCACGAGGTTCTGGAGCGCACCAAGGGCGGCGAGGGCGTCACCATGCTCGGCATCCCGACCCGCGGAGTCCCCCTGGCCCGCCGGCTCGCCGAGCGCATCGAGCGGGTTGAGGACCGGCACGTCCCGTGGGGATCGCTCGACATCACGATGTACCGCGACGATCTCCGGCTGGCCCCGGCGCGCGCCCTCGGACGCACCGATATTCCCGCCGACGGTATCGACGACCGCGTCGTGGTCATCGTCGACGACGTCCTCTTCTCGGGCCGCAGCGTCCGCGCCGCGCTCGACGCGCTCAACGACCTGGGGCGCCCTCGCGCGGTGCAGCTCGCCACCCTGGTCGACCGCGGTCACCGCCAACTGCCCATCCGCGCCGACTACGTCGGGAAGAACCTGCCGACCTCGCTCCGCGAGAACGTGACGGTACTGCTCGACGAGCTCGACGGCCGCGACGCCGTTCTCGTCGGCCCGGCCAAGCCCCGGACCGTTTCCGAGGGGGACCGCTGATGCGACACCTGCTCTCCGCCGAGGACCTCTCGTACGACGAGGCCATCCTGGTGCTCGACACCGCGAAGGAGCTCGCCCAGCTCAGCGGGCGCTCGGTGAAGAAGTTCCCCACGCTGCGCGGACGCACGGTGGTGAACCTCTTCTACGAGGACTCCACCCGTACGCGCACCTCCTTCGAACTGGCGGCCAAGCGCCTCTCGGCCGACGTCATCAACTTCTCCGCCAAAGGGTCCAGCGTCACCAAGGGCGAGGGCCTCAAGGACTCCGCGCTCACCCTCCAGGCCATGGGGGCCGACGGCGTGGTCATCCGGCACAGCGCCTCGGGGGCCGCCCACCGGCTGGCCAACTGGGTCGACGGCGCCGTCGTCAACGCCGGAGACGGCACGCACGAGCACCCCACCCAGGCCCTGCTGGACGCCTTCACGATGCGCGAGCGCATGGGCGACCTCGCCGGGTTGCGCGTCACCATCGTCGGCGACGTCCTGCACAGCCGGGTGGCCCGGTCCAACGTCGTGCTGCTGCACACGCTCGGCGCGGAGGTCACCCTGGTAGCCCCGCCTACCCTGGTGCCCGTCTCGGTGCACACCTGGCCGTGCGCCGTCTCCTACCGGCTCGACGACGTCCTGCCCAAGACCGATGTCGTGATGATGCTGCGGGTCCAGGCCGAACGCATGAAGGATGCGTTCTTCCCCACCGCGCGCGAGTACAGCCGCCGCTACGGCCTGGACCGTGAACGTTTCGCCAAGCTGCCCAGCGACGCCATCGTCATGCATCCGGGGCCGATGATCCGCGGGATGGAGATCTCGGCCGAGGTCGCCGACTCCCCGCGGTCCACCATCACCGAGCAGGTGACCAACGGCCTCAGCGTCCGAATGGCCGTGCTCTACCTGCTGCTCGGCGGATCCGAGTCCGCATTGCGAAACCAGGAGGCGCAGGGATGACCCAGACCAGCACGACCGCGAGTACGCCGGTGCGTGTGATCCGCGGGGCGCGTGTGGCCGGCGGCGGCCCGGACCCCACCGACATCCTGATCCGCGACGGCGCCATCGCGGCCATGGGAGGCGACGCGTCGCCAGGAGCGGACTCCGAAGCGGTCGAGGTTATCGACGCCACAGGCCTGATCGCCCTACCGGGCCTGGTTGACCTGCATACCCACCTGCGCGAGCCGGGCCGCGAGGACGCCGAGACGGTCGCCACCGGCGCCCGCGCCGCCGCTATGGGCGGCTACAGCTCCGTGCACGCGATGGCCAACACCGACCCCGTGGCCGACTCCGCCGGTGTCGTGGAGCAGGTCTGGCGGCTCGGCCGCGACGCCGGCTACTGCGACGTGCAGCCGGTGGGCGCCGTCACCCGCGGCCTCGAAGGCCAGCAGCTGGCCGAGCTCGGTGCCATGGCCGACTCCGTCGCCGAGGTGCGGGTGTTCTCGGACGACGGCGTGTGTGTCTCCGACGCCCTGCTGATGCGGCGGGCGCTGGAGTACGTCAAGGCGTTCGGCGGCGTGATCGCGCAGCACGCCCAGGAGCCGCGGCTGACCGAGGGTGCCCAGATGAACGAGGGCGTCGTCTCCGACCGCCTGGGCCTGGGCGGCTGGCCGGCCGTCGCCGAGGAGGCGATCATCGCCCGCGACTGCCTTCTCGCCGAGCACGTGGGGTCGCGGCTGCACATCTGCCACGTCTCCACCAGCGGGTCGGTCCAGATCATCCGCTGGGCGAAGAGCCGCGGCTGCGACGTCACCGCCGAGGTCGCCCCGCACCACCTGCTGCTCACCGACGACCTGGCCGCGAGCTACGACCCGGTCTTCAAGGTCAACCCGCCGCTGCGCACCGCCGAGGATGTCAGCGCGCTTCGCGAGGGGCTCGCCGACGGCACGATCGACTGTGTGGCCACCGACCACGCGCCCCACCCGATCGAGGCCAAGGAGACCGAGTGGTCCAACGCGGCAATGGGGATGGTGGGCCTGGAGTCCGCACTGTCCGTAGTCCAGCACACCATGGTCGACACCGGGCTGCTCGACTGGGCCGGAGTGGCCGATCGCATGTCGTTCGCGCCGGCGCGCATCGGGCGGCTGAGCGGGCACGGCCGACCGATCGCCCCCGGCGAGCCAGCCAACATTACGCTGTATGACGCGGGCGCTACCAGGGAGATCGACCCGGCCGCGCTGGTTTCCAAGAGTGGAAACACCCCCTACCGGGGCATGCGCCTGCCGGGAAGCGTGGCTGCCACATTGCTGCGCGGTACCCCCACCGTCCTGGAAGGGAAGGTCCAGTGACTTCGCTGTGGTGGCGGTGCAGTGAGCGAGGAGCGGTGAGCGACCCAGGGGCACACGGCTGTCCCGAACGAGGGGGGATTTGAGGTGCAGGTTCCAGCGATGCTTGTCCTGGAGGACGGGCGCGTCTTTCATGGCCGGTCCTTTGGGGCACAGGGCGAGACGTTCGGCGAGATCGTGTTCAACACGGGGATGACGGGCTACCAGGAGACGCTCACCGACCCGTCGTACCACCGCCAGATCGTGGCGATGACGGCCCCGCACATCGGCAACACCGGCGTCAACGACGACGACCCGGAGTCGGGCCGGATCTGGGTCGCGGGGTACGTGGTGCGCGAGCCGGCGCGGATCCCCTCGAACTGGCGCGCGCAGCGCACGCTGGACGAGGAGCTGGACCGCCAGGGTGTGGTCGGTATCGCGATGCCGGGCACACGCGCGCTGACCCGGCACCTGCGTGACCGGGGTGCGATGCGCGCGGCGGTCAGCAGCACCGAGACCGACCCGCAGCGTCTGCTGCGGCGCGTGCTCGACAGCGCGCCGATGAGCGGGGCTGACCTCGCTGAGGAGGTCACCACCGGGGAGCCCTACGTCGTCGACCCGCCCGAGGGTGTGCCGGCACGGTTCCGGGTGGCCGCGGTCGACCTCGGCATCAAGGCCATGACTCCGCAGCGGCTGGCCGAGCGCGGCTGCGTCGTCACGGTGCTGCCGGCGAACGCGGGCATCGAGGACATCCTGGGTGTACGGCCCGACGGGGTCTTCTTCAGCAACGGTCCGGGCGACCCGGCGGCGATGGACGGTGCCGTGGCGGTGATGCGCGGGGTGCTTGACGCCGGGATCCCGATGTTCGGCATCTGCTTCGGCAACCAGATCCTCGGCCGGGCGCTGGACCTGGGAACCTATAAGCTGCGGTTCGGCCACCGGGGCGTGAACCAGCCGGTGCGCGAGGTGCACAACAGGCGCGTCCACATCACCAGCCAGAACCACGGGTTCGCTGTCGACGCGCCCGCCACCGGACCGTTCGACACGCCGTACGGGCGCGCCGAAGTCAGCCACATCGGCCTGAACGACAACGTTGTCGAAGGGCTGCGTCTGCTGGACCGCCCCGCCTTCAGCGTGCAGTACCACCCGGAGGCCGCAGCGGGGCCGCACGACGCCGCCGAGATGTTCGACGCGTTCTGCGACCTGATGTCCGGGCACTCCGCCCCCTCCGAGCCGACCCCCCAGCCCGCCGAACCCGCCAAGCCGTAGACGAGGACAACAATGCCGCGCCGTAGTGACCTGACCTCCGTTCTCGTGATCGGATCCGGGCCGATTGTCATCGGCCAGGCGTGCGAGTTCGACTACTCGGGGACCCAGGCTTGCCGGGTCCTCAAGGAGGAAGGGCTTCGCGTCATTCTGGTGAACTCCAACCCGGCCACGATCATGACGGACCCGGAGTTCGCGGACGCCACGTATGTGGAGCCCATAACGCCCGAGATGGTCGAGAAGGTCATCGCCAAGGAACGCCCCGATGCGCTGCTGCCGACACTGGGCGGCCAGACCGCTCTGAACGCCGCGGTCGCACTGCACGAATCCGGGGTGCTCGCCAAGTACAACGTGGAGCTGATCGGCGCCAACATCGAGGCCATCCAGGCCGGCGAGGACCGCGACACGTTCAAGGAGATCGTCCGGCGCATCGACGCAGAGTCGGCGCTCTCGCGCATCTGCCATTCGCTCCAGGAGTGCCTGGACGCCGCCGAGGAGCTGAACTACCCCGTGGTGGTGCGCCCGTCGTTCACGATGGGCGGGTCGGGTTCCGGGTTCGCTCACGATGAGGCTGAGCTGCGCCGCATCGCCGGCCAGGGGCTGGCGCTCTCCCCGACCACCGAGGTGCTCCTGGAGGAGTCGATCCTCGGTTGGAAGGAGTACGAGCTGGAGCTGATGCGCGACGGCAACGACAACGTGGTCGTCGTCTGCTCCATCGAGAACTTCGACCCCATGGGGGTGCACACCGGCGACTCGGTGACGGTCGCGCCGGCTATGACCCTCACCGACCGCGAGTACCAGCGGCTGCGCGACATCGGGATCGCGGTCATCCGCGAGGTCGGGGTGGATACCGGTGGCTGCAACATCCAGTTCGCGGTGCACCCGCAGACCGGGCGGATCATCGTCATCGAGATGAACCCGCGCGTTTCGCGTTCGTCCGCCCTGGCCTCCAAGGCCACGGGTTTCCCGATCGCCAAGATCGCCGCGAAGCTGGCTGTCGGCCACACGCTCGACGAGATCCCCAACGACATCACCGCCGAGACTCCGGCGAGCTTCGAACCCACCCTCGACTACGTCGTGGTCAAGGTGCCGCGGTTCGCGTTCGAGAAGTTCCCCGGCGCCGACCCCGGCCTGACCACGACCATGAAGTCGGTCGGCGAGGCCATGGCGATCGGCCGGTCGTTCTCCGAGGCGCTGCAGAAGGCGGTGCGTTCGGTGGAGAAGCGCGACGTCGGGTTCACCTGGGTGGGCGATCCGGGCGACAAGGACGGGTTGCTGCGCGCTGTCGCCACCCCCACCGAGTACCGGCTGCGCCAGCTCCAGCAGGCGCTGCGTGCCGGCGCGACCGTGGCCGAGCTGCACGCCGCCACCCGGATCGACCCGTGGTTCCTGGACCAGATGCTGCTGATGGAGGAGACCGCGCGCGAGATCGCGGAGGCGCCGATGCTGGACGCCGAGCGGCTGCGCGCGGCCAAACGCCTGGGCTTCTCCGACGAGCAGATCGGCGGCATCGTCGGCAAGTCCGCCGAGGTGATCCGGGAGTTGCGGTACGCGTTGGGGGTCCACCCGGTCTACCTCACGGTCGACACCTGCGCTGCGGAGTTCGCCGCCCAGACGCCGTACCTGTACTCCAGCTACGACGAGGAGACCGAGGTCCCCGAGGGCACCCGGCCCAAGGTGATCATCCTCGGCTCCGGCCCGAACCGGATCGGGCAGGGCGTGGAGTTCGACTACAGCTGCGTGCACGCCTGCTTCGCGCTGTCCGAGGCCGGCTACGAGACCGTGATGGTCAACTGCAACCCCGAGACCGTCTCGACCGACTACGACACCAGCGACCGGCTGTACTTCGAGCCGCTGACGCTGGAGGACGTGCTGGAGGTCGTGCGCGCGGAGCAGCGCACCGGCCGGGTCGTCGGGGTGGTCGTGCAGCTCGGCGGGCAGACACCGCTGGGCCTGGCACGCCAGCTCAAGGCGGCCGGCGTGCCCATCGTCGGCACCACGCCCGAGGCCATCGACCTCGCCGAGGACCGCGGCGAGTTCGGCAAGGTGCTCGCCAACGCGGGGCTGCCGGCGCCCAAGCACGGCACGGCGCACTCGTTCGACGAGGCCCGCACGGTCGCCGACGAGATCGGCTACCCGGTCATGGTCCGGCCCTCGTACGTCCTTGGCGGGCGCGGCATGGAGATCGTCTACAACGAATCCATGCTGCGCGACTACATCTCGCGCAACGCCGAGGTCAGCCCGGAGTACCCGGTGCTGATCGACCGCTTCCTGGACGACGCGATCGAGATCGACGTCGACGCGATCTACGACGGCTACGAGCTGTACCTCGGCGGGATCATGGAGCACATCGAGGAGGCCGGGATCCACTCCGGCGACTCCGCGTGCGCGCTCCCGGCGGTGACCCTGGGCAACGAGGACTTCGAACGGATCCGGTACTCCACCGAGGGAATCGCGCGCGGCTGCGGCGTCCGCGGGCTGCTCAACGTGCAGTACGCGCTGGCGTCGGGGGTGCTCTACGTGCTGGAGGCCAACCCGCGCGCCTCGCGCACGGTTCCGTTCGTCTCCAAGGCCAGCGCGGTGCCGCTGGCCAAGGCGGCGGCCCGGGTGATGCTCGGCTCCTCCGTCGCCGACCTGCGCCGCGAGGGCATGCTGCCCCCCGCGGGGGACGGCGGGACGCTCCCCATGGACGCGCCGATTTCGGTGAAGGAGGCCGTCATGCCGTTCAACCGGTTCATCGACCGGCAGGGCGAGGGCGTCGACACCGTTCTGGGTCCGGAGATGCGTTCCACGGGCGAGGTCATGGGGCTCGACGTGGACTTCGGTGCCGCCTACGCCAAGTCGCAGCAGGCCGCGTTCGGGCCGCTGCCCAAGTCCGGCGCGGTGTTCGTCTCGGTGGCCAACCGCGACAAGCGGACAATGGTTTTCCCGGTCAAGCGGCTGGCCGATCTCGGGTTCGAGATCCTGGCGACCGAGGGGACGGCGTGGGTGCTCCGGCGCAACGGGGTCCCGGCGCGGGTCGTCCGCAAGCACAGCGCGGGCCCCGGCCCCGAGGGGGAGCGCACTATCGTGCAACTCATCCACGACGGCGAGGTGGACCTCATCGTCAACACCCCGTTCGGTGGTGCCGGGCAGTCGGGTCCGCGGCTCGACGGCTACGAGATCCGCACCGCCGCGGTTGTCCGCAGTGTGCCCAGCGTCACGACCGTCCAGGGGCTGGCCGCGGCCGTGCAGGGCATCGAGGCCCTGGTCCGCGGGGATATCGGGGTGCGGTCGCTGCAGGAGCACGCCGAGGCACTGCGCGGCGGCGAGGGCTGAGGAGGACTCGGGAGCGTGCGGCGTCCCTTGTGACGTCCCGTTCGAGCAAAGGACCCACGGGTGAGCGATTCCGGACCGGTGCAAATGCGGAGCCCCGTTCTGACGGTGCGCCGCGTGGACGCCTACCACGCGATCACCGTCGTGGCGCCGAACATCGCTGAACGGTTCCGGTCCGGACAGTTCCTCGCCGTGGCGGTCGGCGGCGAGCAGTCGGGCCTGCTGCTGCGCCGGCCATTCGCGATCCACGACGTCAAGCCCGACTACGGCGGTACGGTGGAGTTCCTTTTCTCGGTGCGCGGTGCGGGCACCTCGTGGCTGGCGGAGCGCCGTTCGCGGGACCTGCTCGACGTCGTGGGCCCGCTCGGCCGCCCGTTCCCGTTGCCACGCGACCCGGTGAACTGCGTCCTGGTCGGCGGCGGGTCCGGATGCGCCCCGCTGTTCCCGCTGGCGCACGCGCTGCGCCGCCGCGGGTGCCGGGTGGACTTCGTGCTCGGCGCCGCGACGGCCGACCGGGTGTGCAGTGCCATCACGGCGCGTCGGGTCGCCGAGACCGCCACCTTCACCACCGAGGACGGCTCATTCGGGGTGCGCGGCCGGGTGACCGACCCGCTCGGGCAGGTCATCGAGGACGCACGCTCCGATGTCGCCTATGCCTGCGGTCCCATGGGGATGCTGCGGGCCGTGACCGCGGTGGCCGATGCCTACGAGATGCCCGCGCAGGTCTCGGTCGAAGAGAGCATGGCCTGCGGCACGGGGATCTGCATGAGCTGCGTCGTCCCGGTCGTGGGGGATGATGGCATCACACGCATGGTGCGGGCGTGCGTCGACGGGCCGGTGTTCCGCGGAGAGCGCGTGCGCTTCGACGACGTCGGCACAATCCCGTTCGACGCGCTTGGTGCACCCGGGTGGAAGGCCCAGACTGACGGCGGCCGCAACGCCGGCCGCGAAGCAGGCTGACGCTCCCCGCACGGCTGGCACGCCGCGTCCGCGAGATCATGTCAGCGCTGCGCGCGAATCATCCCCTCGATGGAAGGTCGCACCGCGAAATGAGTTCCGACCTGCGGATCAAGTTGGGCCGGATGGAGTTGGTCAACCCCATCATGGCCGCGGCGGGATGCGCGGGAACCGGACGTGAGCTCGCGCGCTTCGTGGACCTCGCCCGGCTCGGGGCGGTCGCGACGAAGTCGGTGATGCTGGAGCCGCGCGCCGGGCGGCCGTCGCCGCGCGTGGCCGAGACACCGAGCGGCATGCTCAGCTCCATCGGCCTGCAGGGACCGGGAATCGAGGTCTTCCTGCAGCGCGACCTGCCCTGGTTGCTTTCGCGGGGCGGCAACGCGGTGGTCTCCATCGCCGGCGGCAGCGCCTCGGAGTACGCCGAGCTGGCGCGGCGGCTCTCCGAGGAGACCGGGGTCGCGATGATCGAGGTCAACCTGTCCTGTCCGAACCCCGCGGACAGTGGCCGGGACTTCACCGACGACCCGGCCGAGGCGGCGCGCGTGGTGCACGCCGTGCGTTCGCACACCCAGTCCGACATCCCGGTGTTCGCGAAGCTGGCCCCGGACGTCCCCGACCTCGTCGGCCTGGCCACCGCGTGCGCGGAGGCGCGCGCCGACGGTCTGTCCATGGTCAACACAATGCGCGGCATGGCCATCGACCCGGCGACCCTGCGGCCCGCGGTGGCCGGCGGGCTGGCCGGGCTTTCCGGCCCGGCGATCCGGCCGATCGCCGTTGGCTGCGTCTACCGGGTGCACGCCGCGCTGCCGGACGTCCCCATCATCGGCATGGGCGGGGTGCGCACCGGAACCGACGTCCTGGAGTTCATGGCGGCCGGGGCAACGGCGGTCGCCGTCGGGACCGTGAACTTCGCGGACCCGTCCGCCTGCGCTCGTATCCTGCGCGAGTTCGAGGAGTCCACCGAGAGCCGGGGAGTGGTCCGAGTGGGTGATCTGGTGGGGGCGGCCCACCGACCTCACGGGGCCGCCCTGGGAAGATAGGTCCGCGGCCCCCAGCGAGCCGCTGCGGCCCGGGACGACGCTGGGTAGTGTCCCCGGTGTCCCAGAGGCGGAACGCGCGGCTACGGCCGGCTGAGCGCCTCGTACCTACATCACACCCGGTGCGTGCATGAACCGGCGCAACCGGGGAACCGCACGTGGCAGCGTGTCAATGCTGTTCATCGGAGGGAACCGGACGGATCCCACTGCGGCCTGCGCCGCCCCGCTCACCCATGACGCTCAGAAGGAGGACGAACGTGGCCGCGCCCATCGCCGTCGCCATTGACGCACCCGAGATCGAAGCCGCAGCCCGATGGGCATCGGCTGTGGCCCCGCATGTCAGCACGGTCAAGGTCGGCCTGGAGCTGTACCTGCGCTACGGCCCCGAGGTGGTCACCACCGTGCGGGGCGCCAACAAGGTGTCGGTCTTCCTCGACCTGAAGCTGCACGACATCCCGGACACGGTCGAACGGGCTACCCGCAACGTGGCCCGCCTGAGACCTTCCTACCTGACGGTGCACGCCGCAGGCGGTCGGGACATGATCGCCGCGGCGGTCGACGCCGCGCCAGAGACGAGGATCGCCGCGGTGACGGTGCTCACGTCGCTGGACGACGCCGCGCTTGAGGAGGTCGGGGTCCGCGGGCCGGCCGAGGACGCGGCTCGTCGGCTGGCCGCGCTCGCGGTGGACGCCGGGGCGCAGGCGCTCGTGTGCTCGCCGCGCGAGGTCGCGGCGCTGCGCGCCGAAGTGGGGCCGGACATCACGCTGATCACTCCCGGGGTGCGGCCGGCCGGTTCCGACCAGGGCGACCAGGCCCGGGTGGCGACCCCCGAGGCGGCGCTAGCCGCCGGGGCCGACCTGCTGGTGATCGGCCGTCCCATCACGCGCGCGCCGGATCCCGGTGCGGCGGCTGCCTCGATCGCGGCCGCCCTGCGCCGTTCGGAGACCGCGTCGGCATGACGGTGGGTCTGAAGCGAGTCGCGGCGGCCGGTACGTGGCCGCAGTGCGATGTCGTGGACGATCGACTTATGTCACTGTGTGATCATTTTCGGACGCGACTCTTGTCGCGTAGATGCTTAACCAGAACTCGACCGAAAGTGGCCGCCATGAGGTGCGTCACTCTGGGGAAGCCGTGGCGGGGACCTGCGACGGCGCCTCCGACCAGGCCGGAAGTCCCGGTTTTAGCATCTCTGTGCAATCAGATTGTGGCGCAGCGTAATTAATTGGATGAAATAGCGCTTGAAAGGCCACTTTGCGTTGCCGAACAGGGTCCGAACCTACTAACTTGCGCAGGCGTCCGCCCTCTACAAACGAGAGAAAACCGAGGTGACCCGGCGTGGCCCTTCCTCCCCTCACACCAGAACAGCGCGCCGCGGCTCTAGAGAAAGCCGCGAAGGCCAGAAAGGAGCGCGCGGAAGTCAAGAACCGACTCAAGCACGGCGGAGTATCGCTGTCCGAGGTTCTCACCGACGGACAGACCGATGACGTCATCGGCAAGATGAAGGTCTCCGCTCTGCTTGAATCGCTTCCGGGCGTCGGCAAGGTCCGAGCCAAGCAGATCATGGAGCGTCTGAACATCGCTGAGTCGCGGCGCGTCCGCGGCCTCGGCGCCAACCAGCGTTCGGCTCTCGAGCGCGAATTCGGCGGCGTCGAGTAGATATGGGCGCCGGTGCGGTTCTCCGTCTCGGGGAACCGCACCCCTGATCGGCTCTCAGCGAACAATGGCGGGATCCGTGACGGACACCGGCCATGCCGCGGTGTGATCCGGGCGACGTGCCCTTCCGGGGGTGAGTCCACCGGTCGCGCCGCGGCACGGTGGTATAAAAGACCAATCACCACCGGCTCGGTGCTCCCCCGGGGCCCAAGCTTCGGCCGGTTCCGGGAACCGGATGCCGCCTGTTCCAGTCCCCGCGTTCGCGGGAATTCGTTGAGAGTCTGATCGTCATTGCCTTCGCCTGGAAGCGGTACCGCCTCCTCGGTTACCCCACGGCTCATTGTGCTGTCCGGTCCGTCCGGCGTGGGGAAGAGCACTGTCGTGCGCGAGCTGCGGCGGTGGCATCCCGAGGTGTGGCTGTCGGTATCGGTGACGACCCGTATGCCGCGGCCGGGCGAGACCGAAGGCGTCGAGTACTTCTTCACCAGCGACGCCGAGTTCGACCGGATGGTCGCCGACGGCGATCTCCTGGAGTGGGCCGCGTTCGCGGGAAACCGGTACGGCACCCCGCGGCGCCCGGTCGAGGAGCGGCTGCGCTCCGGCACGCCAGTGCTCCTGGAGATCGACCTGCAGGGCGCACGGCAGGTACGCGAGTCCATGCCGGACTCGTTCCACGTGTTTCTGACCCCTCCCTCGTGGGAGGAGCTGGTCCACCGGCTCACGGGGCGCGGCACCGAGGAGCCCGAGGTGGTGCGGCGCCGGCTCGACACGGCGCGGGTCGAGCTCGCCGCCGAGAAGGAGTTCGACGCCACACTCATCAACACATCCGTGCGTGATGTCTGCGCCGAACTGCTAGCGTTGATCCAGGCACAACAGGTGTGATACCTGAGTGCCGGTTGCGGGGTCTCCGCAACCGCACCCGAACCACGGTCCCGATCCGGGGCCACGACCGTCTAGGGGTACGCAACGTGGCAGGCACCGAGCCCGTCGCTGAAGGCATCACCAACCCGCCGATCGACGACCTCCTGGAGTGCGTCGACAGCAAGTACAGCCTGGTGACCATGTCGTCCAAGCGCGCCAGGCAGATCAACGCCTACTACGCGCAGCTCGGCGAAGGGCTGCTCGAGTACGTGGGGCCGCTGGTCGAGACCCAGGTCCAGGAGAAGGCGCTCTCCATCGCGCTTCGCGAGATCAAGGGCGGCCTGCTGTCGGCCGAGCCGTACGAGGGCTCCTGAGGAAGCGGTCGGAGTCCCGCCGTCCCCGGCGGGACACCGTCGGCGGTCCGACCCGTGCGGGTGCCGTTCTGTAGGCCCCGCCCATAGGGGAATTTGACGTCCTCCTCGGGGCAGACCCCAAGGATTTCCGCGGCCTCGCGGGCTGTGGGCGCGAAGCGCCGCACGGCGCCCGCTGGTTCCTGCTTCATCGGCCCGCGCCAGCGCTGGTCGCTCCATCAGGCGGTTGTCCTCTCCGCCCGTCCGGCGGCGAGCCACTGCCCTTTCCTCCGCGCAATGCCCGCTTGGTTATCACGGACAGTGAGTAACCTACTACATACCAGAGATGCGATGCGCCTCCTGCCGGAAGGCCGGAGCACTCCCACAAAACACAGGTAGCGTCGTGGTCGTGAAAAAAGACACCCCGCCCGAGGTCGTCCTCGGTGTAGGCGCGGGAATTGCCGCGTACAAAGTCTGCGAGCTGCTGCGTACCTTCGCCGAGTCCGGACACCGCGTGCGGGTCGTGCCGACCGCCGACGCGCTGCGCTTCGTGGGAGAGCCCACGTGGGCGGCGCTGTCCGGGCGACCGGTGGCCACCGGCGTGTGGGACGCGGTGCACGAGGTCCCGCACGTGCGCATCGGCCAGGACGCCGACCTCGTGTTCGTCGCGCCGGCCACCGCCGACCTGCTGGCGAAGGCCGCCAACGGGCTGGCCGACGATCTTCTCAGCAACACCCTGCTGACCGCGCGGTGCCCGGTCGTTTTCGCCCCCGCGATGCACACCGAGATGTGGGAGCACGCGGCAACGCGGGCCAACATCGAGACGCTGCGGTCCCGCGGCGCGATCGTGCTGGATCCCGCGGTCGGCCGACTCACCGGCACCGACACCGGGCGCGGCCGGCTCCCCGATCCCGAGGAGCTGTTCGCCGTGGGGCGCCGGATCCTGCGCAGGGGCGCCGCCGCCGAGCCCGACCTGGCCGGCCGCCGGGTGGTGGTCACCGCTGGCGGTACCCGCGAGGCCGTTGACCCGGTCCGGTTCCTCGGCAACCGTTCGTCGGGCCGGCAGGGGTACGCTCTCGCCGCGACCGCCGTCGCCCGTGGCGCCAACGTCGTGCTGGTCTCGGCGAACGCCGATCTAGCGGATCCCGCCGGGGCCGAGGTCCGCCGGGTGGGCTCCGCGCGCGAGATGCGCGACGTGGTACTGGCCGAGCGCGCGAACGCCGACGCCGTCGTCATGGCGGCGGCGGTGGCCGACTTCCGGCCCGCCACCAGCGCCGAAAGCAAGATCAAAAAGGGCGCGGACCAGCCCGCCACGATCGAGCTGGTCGAGAATCCCGACATTCTTGCCGAACTCACCCGGGAACGTGCGCACGATCACCAGGTGATCGTGGGCTTCGCGGCCGAAACCGACAACGTTCTGGAGCACGGGCGGGCCAAGCTCGCCCGCAAGGGCTGTGACCTGCTGGTCGTGAACCAGGTGGGCGAGGGGCGCGCGTTCGGCACGGAGGACAACCAGGCGGTCGCGCTGGGTGCCGACGGCTCGGCGGTGGACATCCCGCACGGCCCGAAGGAGGACCTCGCGGACCGGGTTTGGGACCTCGTTGGCGGGCGTCTCGCAGTGGACTGACCATTCCCGGGCTGTTGCGTTGAGGGCGACTCGTTTCGCCTTGCGCTACAGAAAATCGCAGCACAACGGGACGATTGGCGGGCTGTGGAAATTTTCGTGTGGTATGCGTCACACTAGGGTTATGCGCCTCTGAGGAGGCATTCCGCGGCCTGAAGGTGCCCCAATGGCGACCCGCTGAGCTGCCAGAACGGCGTAAATGGCCCCCCTCCTCCGGGTGCGCCGAACGACGTCCCACTACAGTGGATCAGGAATCCAACCGCGTCGGTCGGTATTCGCCGGGGGTGACCCCACACTTCCGGCGGGCACCGCGCCGAGCGACAACTGTCAGCCAGCAGCCGCTGCAAGGAGTCTCTCAACGTGTCCCGTCGCCTTTTCACCTCCGAGTCGGTCACCGAAGGTCACCCCGACAAGATGGCCGACCAGATCAGTGACGCGATCCTCGACGCGATGATCAAGGACGACCCGAAGAGCCGGGTCGCCGTCGAGACCATGATCACCACTGGGCAGGTGCACGTCGCCGGTGAGGTCACCACTCAGACCTACGTCGACATCCCCGACATCGTCCGGAAGAAGATCCTGGAGATCGGTTACGACTCCTCCGCCAAGGGCTTCGACGGAGAGTCCTGCGGGGTCTCCGTCTCCATCGACGCGCAGTCCCCTGACATCGCCCAGGGCGTCGACACCGCCTACGAGGCGCGCGTCGAGAACGAAGAAGACCAGCTCAACAGCCAGGGTGCCGGTGACCAGGGCCTGATGTTCGGCTACGCCAGCCGTGAGACCCCCGAGCTCATGCCGTTGCCGATCAAGCTCGCCCACGCGCTCTCCCAGCGCCTGTCCGAGGTCCGGCACGACGGCACCGTCCCGTACCTGCGCCCCGACGGCAAGACGCAGGTGACCGTCGAGTACGACGGCCCCAACCCGGTCCGGCTGGACACGGTCGTCGTCTCCAGCCAGCACGCCCCCGACATCAACCTCGACGAGCTTCTCGCCCCCGACGTCAAGGAGCACGTGATCGCGCCGATCGTGGCGGATTACGGGCTTGAATCCGACAACTACCGGCTGCTGGTCAACCCCACTGGCCGGTTCGAGATCGGTGGCCCGATGGGCGACTGCGGCCTGACCGGCCGGAAGATCATCGTTGACACCTACGGCGGCTATGCCCGCCACGGCGGCGGTGCGTTCTCCGGCAAGGACCCGTCCAAGGTGGACCGCTCCGCCGCGTACGCCACCCGCTGGGTCGCCAAGAACATCGTGGCCGCCGGCCTGGCGGACCGCGCCGAGGTGCAGGTCGCCTACGCGATCGGTAAGGCGCACCCGGTCGGCGTGTTCATCGAGACCTTCGGCACCGAGCAGGTTGCCCCGGACGTCATCGAGAAGGCCGTCAAGGAGGTCTTCGACCTCCGTCCGGCCGCGATCGTGCGCGACCTCAACCTGCTGCGCCCGATCTACTCCCAGACCGCTGCCTACGGCCACTTCGGCCGTGACAACGGGGACTTCACCTGGGAGAAGACCGACCGCGCGGAGGCTCTGAAGGCCGCCGTCGGCGCCTAAGGCAGCCGGCTCGCGACGAGTCGCACCTTCCGCACTGTGTGGCCGCGCCCCTTTCGGGGCGCGGCCACACGCGTATCCGGGCCCGGATGATGTCCCCGCCGGGCCCGCGCCAGGGGCGGTCCGGCCACCGGGGAAGATGCGAGGGGCCGCGTCCGGCGTTGGGGCGCTGGCTCGGCCGCCGCCCCTGAGCCACGCGGGGAGAAACGACTCGCCCGGAGTCTGTCAGCGGCTCCAGAGAGGGGAGAGGCGGGTGCCGTCGGCCAGGACGGCCTCTATTCCGGCGCTGGTGGTAACCCAGGCGGCGACCGGGTGCGTGCCCGGATTGTCCACCCGCAGTGACGATCCCGCGGGGACGAGGACAGTATCCCCGGCCTCCGCGGTGGCGGGAGTGCCGTCAACGGAGACCTCCAGGATTCCACTGAGGATGTGCAGGACTTCCTCCCTACTCACGTGGTGAGCGGACCCCTGGGTTCCCGCGGGGACCTCCAGTCGCCAGGCGCACAGTTCGGTGCTGCCGTGGGACGGGGCAACGTACGCGGTGAACCTGCTGCCGTGCATCTCGTGGACGGTGCCCTCGGTGGAACGGAGTACAGGCATACCAACCTCCCGATATAGACAAGCTGCTTGACTAAAATAGTCAAGTAGCTTGTCTGGTTTGTCAAGTGGCACGATAGGTCCATGGACGTCGCCGCCAACTGGGCTTTGGCCCACCACACACTCGCCCTCGCTGGTGCGGTAGTCGACGGCATCCAGCAGAGGTGCGCGGATTGGGGCTTTGACGATGTCCGGCCCGCGCACGGCTTCGTGTTTGTGCGCCTGTCGGAGGGAGCGGCGACCGCGACGGAGCTGGCCGAGTACCTGGGGGTGACCAAGCAGGCGGCCAGCCAGCTCGTCGAGGAGCTGGTGGCCAAGGGCTATGTCCGGCGCCGCGCGCACCCCACCGACGCGCGGGCCCGGTTGGTCGTCCTCACCGACCGCGGCCAGGAGTGCACCCGGGCGGCGGTGGCCGGTGCGGCGGAGACAGTGCAGCAGTGGGCGACGACCCTGGGCGAGGAGAAAGTGGCCGCTCTGGGAGAGGACCTGGGAAGGATCGTGCCGCCGGGCCGAATCCGGCCCGTGTGGTGACCGTGCCGGGGGAACCCGCGGGTAGTTCTGCCGCGGTACGACCGCTGGCCATGCGAAGACCGTGCACGAACCCGCAAGCCGGCCGTCTCCTTGTGGCGATCGGTCCGGCACAGGGCATTCCCGCGCTCGGGCGAGCCGGGCTTCGCGTCTGGTACGGAGGCCGCGCCGGGGGTCAGCTCCCGGGCTGCCCAAGCACGGAGGTGAACCCGTCGAGCAGGCACGCCAGGCCGAACTCGAACCGTTCGGTGCCGAACGTGCGGGGCGCGTGGGCCAGTGCCCGCTGGAGGGCGGGCGCCGCCTCGTAGGCCGCTATGGCCGCGTGTTTCATTTCGGACGCGGGCTGGTCGGGGGTGAGGGTCTCCGTGTGGGCGAAGGCGGAGCCGATGACGTAGGCGTCGAGCGTTCCGAGCATGTTCAGCTTGGTCTCCTCGGGTACGCCGAACCCGTCGAACACCCGCAGGGCGGAGTCGAACCACGTGATCATGTTGGGGCCGGCCTCGCGCACGCTGGCGCGCAGGTCGAGCACCCACGGCTGGGCGCAGAAGTGGTCGAAGTCCGACCGCGCCCAGGACTCCAGCTTCTCCCGCCAGCTCCCGGGCAGCTCGTGGGGCAGGTCGTCGCGCTCGACGACGGTGTCCAGGATGAGCGTCACAAGCGCGGTCCGGTTCGAGACGTAGGTGTACAGGGTGCCCGGGGCGACGCCCAGCTCGTCGGCGAGCCTGCGCATCGTCAGTGCCGCGAGCCCGTCGGCCTCGATGACCTGGATGGCCGCGTCGACGATGCCCTCCCGGGACAGGCGGCGGCGCGGTCCTGGGCTGCGCCGTCCGCCCCTCGGCTGGTCGTCCTGTTTCGCTTCGTCTCGTGTGGTCCGGGCCATGGCGCCAATCTAACCGCTGTCAGGCAGACCGTCCGTAGCTGAGCCGACGCAGCAGCACCTCCAAGGGGCCCCTGCGGCCATAGCGCTCCATCACCGACGCCGCCACCACGGTGAGCAGCCACAACCCGACGGCGAACAGCGCCATGCTCGCGTTGGTCAGGTGTGCGCCGAGGCCCAGTCCCCAGGCGGACAGGACCGGCGTCATGACGACCGAGTGGCTGACGTAGCCGCTCAGGGAGCGTTTGCCCAGGTTGCTCACGGAACGCACCACGACCGGGGCTCGCCTGGCCCGAGTGAGGCGTTCGGCGACGAGTACGAAGACGGCCACGTAGCCAAGCCCGCCCGCGAGCCCTGATGTCCAGTCCAGCACGAACATCGCGGCCCCGGAGATCCCGGCGGCGGGCGGCACGTCCAGCGCGCCGGCCTGGTCCAGGGCAGTCGGCAGGGCACCGGCCACACCGAGGACGACGCCGCCGACTGCGACCGTGCGCAGTAGCCGCAGGTGCGGAGCGGGCTCCTCGATGACGCGGTGGCGGGCCGCCCACATCCCGATGAGCATCGCCGTTGGCAGCACGATGCCGAACCCGTTGACGAACAGCAGGACCACCCAACTGACCAGCCGGACCACTACCGAGGTGAGGTAGCTGTCCTCGCCGGCACCGTTGGTGAAGGAGCTGTTGGCCTCCTCGCCGGCGGCAGCGGGTGCGCCAAGGTCGGGGGAGACCACCGCGATGACGGCGAGAGCCGCGACCGCCAGGACCAGACCCGCCGTGAGCAGGCCGACGCCGGTCAGGGCGGCGATCCGGGTGCGCTGTTCGCCGCCGCGCAGGACCAGAGCGCACAGCACCAGACCGATCAGCCCGTACGCGGCGAGGACCTCCGTGCCGAGCAGGAGAGCCGCGTGGACGAAGCCGAAGACGAACAGCCACCGGTTGCGCCGCTGGACCATGGCGGCGGCCTCCCGGTCACTGGCGCCCGCGGCGATGCGGCGCTGGAGGGTCTGAACGATCCCGTACCCAACGAGGAACGCGAAGAGCGGATAGACGCGCACGTCGAGCAGGGCGATCATCAGGAACTGCGTCACGGAGTCCGCGGCCGAGCTGGGCACCGGATAGTCCATGGCGCCGGCGTAGTCGCTCGCGTACAGGAAGAACGAGGTGTTGGACAACACGATCAGCAACAGCATGCCACCCCGTGCGAAGTCGGGTGCCAGCAGGCGGTGCGGCGCCTGCTGTGCTTTTGCGACCGGCCCGCCGCCCGTGTGCTCGGGATCCCTCATTTGGTGCCTCTCACTCCCATTATCTCTGAACGGTGTTCAATATTATTGGGCGGGAGTGCGCGGAGAGTCAAGGGCGGGCAACCGGGTGGCCGCGCCCCGAAAAGGGCGCGGCCACACGTGTCATGGGCGGTGTACGCTCCATCGCCGCGAACACGGGGTGCTTTGCGTGCCGCTCAGCGCCCGGGGCGGTGAGCAGGCGGCGTCATTCATCGCCCGGACGCCGGGAACTCCGGCCCATCGGTCGTTGCCGCCGGGCCGGCCGCGCGGATCGGGTTATCGTTTCTCCGTGCCAGTCTTGGGAACTCCGAGGATCTGGCGCGCGAGTCCACTGGTCACGCGGCTGTTGGGCAGCCGGATGAGCTGCAGCCGCGCCTGCGGCGAGATGGTGTTCGGGGAAATGAACAGGTTCCTGAGCCGGCGGCCCTGCCGGCGCCGCCGTCCGGCCACCGGGTGCAACACGTGCCCGCCGCCGCGCAAGCCGGCGGCGCGTTCCACCACAACGACGTCCCAGCCACTGCGCCGCAGTCGAAGCGCGGTCGCCAACCCGGCGATTCCGGCACCGACGACCAACACACGTCCACCAGCTGACATGACGGCTCCATCCTCGAAGCGGTATACGGTCGTCACGCCGACCAGGCTTCCCGGCACACCATCGTCACCGCATCCAGTGCGGCGCCGATCCACGTATATTTTTTTCAGAAAATTCTAAAATCCAAGAGCAGTGCAAGGTGGATACACGCCCTGATAAGCCCCACCGTCCAGCACCCGCGTCCCGGCAGGCGGCGTTCCAGGCCGGAATCAGCACCGAGTTAGTGAGGTCACGCGATGTCTTCAGCCCAGTCGCTCGGCGAGCTGGTCCAGGAGGACTGCCCTTTTCCCGCGGTTCCCGGACGGGTGGGGCGGCATGACGTCCTGGTGGAGCAGAGCGCGTTCGGCACGAGCCTGTACCGGATCCACGACGGCCGCGTTCTTACGTTGCGCGCCAACACCGGATACCGCGAGGATGTCGCCGCCGCGCTGCTGGACGCGGTGGAACGGCTCGTCGACACGGACACCGGTGCTCTCGGCCGTTCCGTCCGCCTGCGACCGATCGACGTAACGGGGTTCCCACTGGACCGGGCCGCGCTGCTCGGCCCCGGCGCGACCCGTGTCTTTCGCGATAGGCCGCGGCTAGCCGAATGCGGCTACGAAGTCTTCGCGGTGCACCGCACCGAGACCGCCGATGGCGACGACCACAAGGTGTTCGCGGCGACCGTGACCGGCAAGAACCTCGGAATCCGGGAGCACGACTGGACGCGCGATCCGCGGCCCCGCGCCGAGGTGCGCCGGCTCGACGGCCAGCCAGGCGGCCTGTACCGGCGCACCCGAACGAGCCGGAGAAGCACGAAACCGGCGTTTCTGCCGGCGGAGAGGGTTCTGGCCCAAGACGCCCCCAACCTGCTGGACGGCGTCCATGTGTCGATGCGCGATGTTCGCGGCCACGAGCTGGAGCTGCGCCGCGAGTGGGATCGGCTGTGTGGAACCCTCCGTGCGCCGGTACCGGTACCGGAATCGGCGCAGGAGGTCGGGGATGTCCAGTTCAGCGTTCCCCGAAACGAGGGCTGGCGGCTGTTGGGCCCGGTGTTCCGCGGGGATGCCCTCGACCTCGCCCCGCTGTCCGACGCGGCCGCGGAACCGCCGGAGACCATGCTGCACATGAGCGTGTCGGACCGCGAGCGGCGCCGGCACGACGACGCGGTGCACCCCGAGAACCTGGACGGGTGCCTGCGGTGGCTGCGGGCACTGGCTCCGAGCGCCGGTAACTTCCTGGTCCTGGAGGCGCGGTCCGGCGGGGTGGTGCAGGTTATGTGGCACGAGGGGGAGCGGCTCTGGCTGGAGACCCCCGAACCGGAGCGCCGCCGGTGGCGGGGCCGCCATGTCGCGCTGGAGGAGGCGGAGCGGATGATCACGATCCTGGCCCGCGAGGACCGGGTGGCCGTGGACGAGCTTGGCGACCTGGAGACCGGCGCGTTCTGACGATGACGCCGCGCACTGCGGCGCCGACCAGCGCCGCACGTGTACGAACGGTGCCGGCGGAGCATCGCAAATTGCGCATTCTTCCCACGTGCGCTCGTTCGTCCGTTGAATGGTCCACATTTTTTGGACTGAGATTTTATCGCGGGGGAGTCCGGGTTCTGGCGTGTCCGGGTTCGCGAGTTGGGATCCGGACATTAGGAATGAGTGGAAAACGGCGTGCGCAAACCTGCTAGGTACCCAGATGGCCGGCCATCAAACCTGCCCGATGGTCCCGGCATCGAACACGCACGCGGTCATAACGAAGCAATGAAAGTGTGTGGAGTGGGTATCCGGGAGTCGTGGAAAACCGACCAATGTGATGCCCATTCGTTGGTGCGCGTAACGCCGTGTACGGGTATGGCCGCGACCGGTCAGAAGTCGGTAAGGGGGTCGCCGAATGGCGATCCGATCACCTACAGTGTACCGGAATCCGCAGTCCGAATTAATGGCCAACCGACGTAGGCGCGAGCAGTGCCGAAACAGCATAAAAGGGACGTTTCGGTGAAAGTTAGATGTACCATCGCCGGCGACCAGGTGCTGGCCTGTTTGGGGTTGCGCACCGCTTTGGATTCGGCGTCCGATATTCAAGTAGTAGCGGAGGCAAGAAACAGGAACACCGCTCTGCGGAACGCGTGCGATCTCCGGCCGAACGTGATGGTCGTCCATTCTTTCGCCGACGACTCGAATACGCTGGAGCTGCTTCGCGATGTTGCGTCGTTGCGCGGTCCGGGCGTGCGTGTCCTCCTCATCGCCGCGCCCGCCGATGGCCGAATTCTGCTCGACAGCCTGCGCGCCGGCGCGCGCGGGTTCCTGCTTCCGGAGAGCGAACCCGCCACCCTCATTGCGGCCGTGCGCGATCTGGCACGCGGTAACACGATCATCGCTCCCTCGGTGGCGGGGACCCTCGTCGACGAGTTCGTGCGGATCGCATCGCTCAGTCCCGCCCGGCCGGTCTGCGACGGAACGTCGTCGTGGGACGCCGGGCTGTCCGAACGCGAGGGCGAGGTCGTCGCGCTGGTGTCCTCGGGGTACAGCAACTCCGAGATCGCGCGGATCCTGCGGCTCGCGCCGACGACTGTCAAGACACACATGTCGAACGCGCTCGCCAAGCGCGATGCGCGCGATAGGGTCCAGTTGGTCGTACAGGTGTACCGCGCCGGGTTCGCGGGGTTCAAGGTCGCATCTGTGAACGGTCCGGCACGCACGGGCGGCCCTGCGGCCGCCGCCCCCGACGACAGGGCCGGCGGCACGGAGGTCCGGTGAGCCTCCGCGCGCCGGGTTGCCGCTCCAGCCCGGCGGACGCGCCCGACACCGCGCCAATGGCGCGCCCCGAACAACGGAAGTGTGCAGCAGCCGAATGTCCCAGATCTCCCTCGACTACGTTGCCGACCTCTACCGGAGGTACGCCGAACCCCTCGGGGTGGTTCGCGAGGCCCAGCGCGAGTTCCTGCGCGCGAACCGCGGGGTGCTGACCCCCCAACTGGACGATCTCGAAGCCGAGATCAGCTATCTGCTGATCCGGGAGTACCAGCCCAAGGCCATGGCGGAGCTCGGCACCCTGCACGGGTGGTCGACCACGTGGATCCTGTCGGCGCTGCGCGACAACGGGTTCGGCGAGCTGCGCTCGTTCGACCTGATGGACAACGCGGCGTCGAACGTGCCGGCGGAGCTGGCCGCCGCCCGCTGGACCTTCCACCAGGGCGACATCCGCTCCAACACCGCTCTGCTCCCCGAAAAGACCGACTACCTGTTCATCGATGCGGCGCACAACGGGCGCTTCGCCCAGTGGTACATAGACACGGTGTTCCCGATGCTGGCGAGCGGAGTTCCGGTCAGTGTGCACGACGTGTTCCACCAGCGCGTCGCGTTGCCGTTCACCGAGGGCCGGGTGGTGCTGCGCTGGCTCGCCGAGCGCCGGGCGCCGTTCTTCACGCCGTCGCGCGCTCGGGCCAGAAAGGTCAACGAGGAACTGCGGTCGGTCAAGCGCGAGCTGGGGTTGGATGAACCCGTCCACACCGGGCGCGACAACCCGATGCTCTTCTTTCACCTGCCCTGACCCTGACCGCGGTGCCCGGCCCGGCCGCCAGGTGACGGGCGGGAGCGCCGCGGCTTGTCCTGTGCCGCGCACGGATCGGCCGTGCCCTCCGCGAATGTATGTGCGCCTACGCGCTGACCGCGGTCTTGTCCGCACCGCTTGTGCCGCGGGAGCAGGGTCTCGCGGGCACGGACAGCTCAGCCGCGGACACCCCCGGACTCATGGTGGGCACCAGCCCTCTCCTTGTTTC
The DNA here is from genome assembly GCF_014203805.1 of Lipingzhangella halophila. Classification (GTDB taxonomy): domain Bacteria; phylum Actinomycetota; class Actinomycetes; order Streptosporangiales; family Streptosporangiaceae; genus Lipingzhangella; species Lipingzhangella halophila. The sequence goes on from NZ_JACHJT010000001.1 coordinate 1,839,399, forward strand.
CAGGGCTCTCGACGCCGCTGACACCGTCGGCGCCCTCGCGCTCCATGCCCGCGCTCGGGGCGCGGGCATGGTCGGCGCGGACCGCGGTGGCGGTGAGCCCTGGTCGCGCCAGCTCGGCCAGGGACCAGGCGCAGCTCACTGTCAGGGGGAGGCGGATACCGTCCGGGTCGGCACTCGATCCGGCGCGCGGCTGGCCGCCGAACCCGCCATCGGCACGCTGCTGCGCCGCCAGATCCATCGCCGCGCTGGTGACAACGCTGTGCTCGGCCCGGCCGAGAAACGCGCTGGCGCGGACGAGCGCAGCCATGACCTCCACGTCGCGGAAGCGGGCGGCGGCCACCAGCCCGGAACGAAGCACCAGCGCCCACCGCTCGACTTCCTCAGCGGTACCGCCGGTCCGCGTGCCGAACGCGGTGCCGGTGCTCACGTGCTCGGCGGCGGCCAGCGGCGCTTCGGGGTCGGGGCGCAGCAGCTCCCAGGGATCCGGGGCGGGAAACGGGCCGGTGAGAGGGCGGGCCGGGGTGTGCAGCCCTTCCAGGACTCGGCGTCGCAGGTGGGCGCTTGGCGGCGCCGGGGCGCGCACCCCCGATGGCCGCACTGCGTCGCACTGGTCCACGAGCCAGATCCCCACCGCGCGCAGCGCCGAGGGGGCAGCCGGCTCGGCCGTGTGCCCGGCCCGAGCCCCCCGCCTCAGCCACCGCCGAGCCCGCGCCAGGGCGTTCGCCACAATGTCCGAATCCCTCATGGCTGCCTTTCCCGGTCGGCGAGCGCCATGGCGGTGACGAGCGTCGTGTGGTAGCAGCAACGAAACAGGTAGGCTCGTGCGCGCTCACCGGTGCGCTGCGCGTGCGTTGACGCTCGGAAAGGCGGACCGTTCACGGCGCCGCTCGGGTGCTGGGCCGCCGCCAGGCGCCGCCACCCGAGCGTGTCGAGCTCCGACGGGACACCGCCCACGATTCCCGCGCACATCAGCAGTTCCGCCACCAGGTCGAGGTGGCCCGTGCCGAGGTGGGCGCCCAGCAGCGTCGCCACTGCCTCGCGCAACCGGGAGCGGTCGCGGTCGAGGGCCGAGAGTGACCACTCGCCGAAACCGGTCGCGTACAGCAGCACGTGCGTGAAGGCGTACACCTCGTTGTCCGAACAACTCAGTGGATTGACGCCGGCGGGATCGCACTCTTCGTACAGGCGGTCCGCACTGGGCAGCGCGTGCGGTAGGCCCGCGAGGTCCAGGATGTAGCAGAGCTCGACGGCGTGTGGGGCGCTCCAGTCGGCGCCACGGAGGTCGCCGGTCCGGGCCGCCAACACCTGGCGGGCGATCGCGAACGGTTCCGGAACCTGCCGGCCAAGGCCCCGGAGCAGCGCGAGTAGCCATATGCGGTACCCGAGTCCGGGGCCGCCATCGCAGAGCCGGTCGGCGAAGTCCGGCCGGTTGGCCATGGACTCCGCGGTGTCGGCGACGGCCCCGACGAGCGCACCCGTCTCCCGGGCTCGCGGGCCCTGGTGCAGGATTCGGCACAGCAGGAGGAGCTCAACGAGTGTGGTCTCAGGGACCTCGCGCGGCGGGAAATGGTCGTCCCAGCCGGCCGAGAACCAGTGGACGTGGTCGGCCAGCCAGGCCAGGCAAAGGTCGAGCGCGCGTGTCCGATCGGTGTTCCCGTGGCCGCCGCCGTTGCCCGGGCTCACCTGTTCGCACACCGGTTCCCACGCCGGGAAGCCGTGCGCACTGCCGCGGAGCTGGCTCGGCGGGCGCGTGCCAGCAGCCGGTCGGGCACCGCCAGTGGGCAGACTGCCCATCGCCGGGTGGTTCACCTGGACCCCGTCCCATCGCTTCCGGCGGAGCGGCCCGACCCAGGGCTGCTCCGCGCGCTCCGGACGCCGTTTCCGAGAAACCCTAGAGTCCGGACGCATCGGCCGCTTCGTCCCTGAGAACCAGTCACTTCTACTTCTCTGGTTCTGGCCACCACTACTTCCTCGGAACAGGGACCTTCGCGGTTCCGGTGCTCCGTCTGCTAGCGGCGCGCCCGACGAGAGCAGCGGCGACGGTGGATGGCCGGGGGGGGGGGGGGGGGACGCTCATCGGTGCGGTGGGTGCGTGGTGGCGCGTCCAACGAGGGTGGCGAGGACGGTGTGGGCCGGCCCCCGGTGATCGGTGCGGGTGCCCGGTGGCGGCGCGCGCAACGGGGGCGGCGAGGTCGGTGGTGGGGCCAGTGGGGGTGTCTGTGGTGTCGTTTTCGGCACTGGGCCGCACCGAGACTGTCTGTGGGGCCGGTTTCGGTGCCGCATGAGCCCCCACGAGCCCGCTATGTCCGGATTATGATCGGCCTGGGCGCCGATCTTGAGGATTTCGTTCCTTTGTGGCGCCACAAAGGAACGAAATCCTCAAGATCGGCACAAAAGTCGGACGGGGCGGGTCGCGAAGGTCCGAACCCCTCGCCGGGCGACACCAGGCAGTGCCCCGGCCGATGCGTCGTCTTCGCTGCTCTCGTCGGACGCGCCACCATCCGCCCACCGCACCGACAACCACTCACCCAACCCATCCACCGCCCTCGCTGCGTTCGTCGCATGCGTCACCACCGGGCACCAGTAGCGATTACCGGGGGCTGGCCCATCCGGTGTCTTCGCTGCTCTCGTCGGGAGGGCAACCACCTGCGGCCAGCACCGATCGCCGCCGCCCCGGCTATCCACGGCCTTCGCCGCCCCCGTTGGGCGCGTCACCGCCCGCCCACCGCGCCGGTGGTCACCCGCCGGGCCATCTGCCGTCGTCGCTGCCGGCGGCACCGGGTTGGGCGGACGTTCGGCCAACCCCTTCCGGAGAGGGAGGTCCTCCCCGGAGCCGATGCGGTGCCCCGACCACCGCACGGGTCGCCGCGGTCCCGATGGCGGAAGCGTGTGTGGAAGCCGCTCCCTAGGGTTGCCCTGGTGGAAAGGGCGGGACGCGCGGGTTCGTGCGGCCCACTGGCCCTGGCGGGGCCCGCGCGGTCTGAGGCGGCTGGACGCAATGGAGAGTGATGCCTGAAGCAGCGCCGGCACCGGGGGCACCGCCGCACCCGGTAGCAGGGCAAGAGCCCGGCGGACCGCGCGTGCTGCTGCCGCACCTGCGCGGCTTCGCGGGCCGGCTCATCGCGGTAATGGTGCTGTCCCTGGTCACTGTGGTCGGTGCGCTCGCGCAGCCGCTGGTGATCCGGATGGTGGTCGACGCGCTCGCGGACTCCGAGCCCATCAAAGGGCTCGTCGCGGCGCTCGTGGCGCTGGTACTCGGGGTGGCCGCGGTGAACGCCGTGCGCGACTTCTGGCTGCAGCGTGTCGCCGAGGGAGCGGTGCGCGCTGTGCGCACCCGCCTCACGGCCCACCTGCTCCGGCTTCCGGTCGCCGAGTACGACCTCCGCCGCTCCGGTGACCTGCTCTCCCGGGTGAGCGCCGACACCACCCTGCTGCGCAACGTCCTCACCACCGGGGTTTTCGACCTGGTGACCGGGGCCGTGACAGTGCTCGGAGCCGCGGTCGTGATGGCGCTGCTCGACCCGCTGCTGCTCGCCGCGGCCGGGCTGGGTCTGGGGCTGGGGATGCTCTGCTCCCTCATCGCGGCGCGGTGGATCCGTCCGCTCTCCGAGCGCGCCCAGGCGCGCCTGGGCGAGATGACCTCCGAGGTCGAACGTGCGGTGTCCGCGGCGCGCACGATCCGTGCCGCGGGCGCGGAGGAACGCGAAAGCCGGGCGATCGCTGACCGTGCGCGGCTCGCCTACGAGGCCGGCGTCCGGGTCGCCCGAGTCAGGGCCGCGGTCAGCCCTCTGTCGATGCTCGGCACGCAGGGCGCGTTCCTGCTGGTGCTCGGCGTCGGTGGCGCCCGTGTGGCCAGCGGGGCGATCGGAGTGGGCGACCTGATCGCGTTCGTGCTGTACGTTTTCTACCTCGTCAGCCCGCTAACCCAGGCGGTGAACGCCTACGTCCAGGTGCAGACGGGGCTGGGGGCGGCGAGCCGTATCGGGGAGATTCTGGCCATCCCGGCGGAGGACCTGCACGGGCGCGGCCCGGCGCCGGACCGCGCCGTACGTACTCCCGCGAACGGCGCGGCCGCGGAAGGGGCGGACGGTGCCCCCGCGGCCGTCGAGTTCGACGCGGTGAGCTTCGACTACGGCGCCGGCCCGGTCCTCGACGAGGTGAGCTTCACCGCCCCGCACGGCGGTGTGACGGCCATCGTCGGCCCTTCAGGTGCGGGCAAGTCCACTCTGCTGGCCCTGGTCGAGCGCTTCTACGACCCGCGGTCCGGAACGATCCGGGCCGACGGCGTCGATGTGACGGAACTGTCGCGGTCCCAACTGCGCTCCAAGCTGGCCTACGTGGAACAAGAAGCGCCGGTCCTCGCCGGAACCATCCGGGACAACCTGCTGCTTGCCACGCCCGACGCCACCCGGGAGGAGCTGCTGGCAGTCCTCGACACCGTCAACCTGCGCGGTCTCGCGGAGCGCACCAGCAAGGGGCTGGACGCCGAGGTGGGCGACGCCGGGGTGCGGCTGTCCGGAGGGGAGAGGCAGCGCCTGGCCCTCGCCCGAGCCCTGCTCACCGACGCCCCGATCCTGCTGCTCGACGAGCCCACCAGCCAGTTGGACGCCAACAACGAGGCCGCGCTGCGTGATGCCATCGCCGCCGTATCCCGGCAGCGCACACTGCTCGTTGTGGCGCACCGGCTGTCCACCGTGGCCGACGCCGACCAGATCCTGGTCCTGGACAGCGGCAGGGTCGTCGGCCAGGGGCGACACCACGACCTTGCCCGCGAGAACGCCGCCTACCATGAGCTGGCGGCCCGGCAACTGCTGGTGACCTGACGCGGAGTGGTCCTGAGCGAGCGCACCCGAGAGCCCCCGGATCAGTCGAGGCTTGCGAAATGGCCCCGGAAGGTGTCCTCGATGGCTCGTTCGAGGAGGTGTCCCTGGCTGGCCGCGCTGCCCCTCTTGGCGAGAGCGCTGATCCGTTGGGCCTCCTCGGTGGTTGGCAGCAGCCCCACCAGAAGGAAGGGCAGGAACAGGTGCCGCACGAGGAGCTCGTTCGCTGATGTGACGTGGGGCCGGCGCACGACCGAGACGTTGACCCGGACGGCGTGCTCGTTGCCTTGCGGGACACCCGGCCGCTCCGTCTCGATCGCCGAGTAGCGGAAACCGTGGGCCTGGTCGCAGGGGGAGCACCCGACGGGGCCACGGCCCAACCGGTCACCGCAGGCGGAACAGGCCAGCCGGTCGAGTGCGGCGTCCACAACCCGCCAGTCATGGCGTTCGGGTTCGTCCGCCACCATCCCGGCGAAGGCGGCCTCCTCGCCCGCCCGCACCTCCCAGCGGTGCAGAACGGAGTGCCACTCCTCCTCCACGATGCCGTCCACCAGTGCGCGGCAGGTGCCGCAGGCGGGCGATCCGCCGTACTCGTACCCACCGCACTCCGCACAGCGGCGCACCGCCGCTCCGACCGCGGGTCTGGCCATGCCCGTTTCTCCGTTCCTCCTCCGGACGCGAGCCGCTTCTCGCGCCGTTGTGGTGAGTCTCTCGCATCCTGACGAACGGGAGAACCGGTGGTGGCCGAGGCGCGGGCGATGACCGGTACGCGGACCCGCCCCGCCCGCCTCAGCCCGGCGCCGCGGTGATCGGGGCCGCGAGCAGCAGGTCGGACCACAGCGGATTCGTTCCGGTTGCCGCGTACAGCAACGCGAGCGCCGCGCCGATGTCGCCTTCGAGGAAGGACGCGTTGCGCACCCAGCCGGCCGGGCCGAAGTAGATGAGCGGGCCCGCTTCGCGCCAGCGCGCCAGACGCTTCGCCCAGTGGGCGCTGTCCCCCCGCGCGCCGGCCGTGCCCAGGTGGTCGGAGGCGAACCGGCCGAACCAGACGAGGCCGGCGGCCCCGTGGCAGACGCAGCCGTCGACAACGCCGGTGTCCTCGTCGGGACGGTGCACGACCGCACGCGCGGCCGCGCGTGCCACCTCTCCGGCCGCCCGGTCGCCGGTGGCGCGCTCGGCGACGCGCAGCGCGGCGGCCGCCCCGGGGTCGCCGGAGCACCAGGTGGCGCGGGTGGGCGCGTACCGGGTCTCGACGCGGTGCGGAAACACCGACCCGTGCCCGCCGTTCCGCTGCCGGAGCAGCCACCGGAGGCACTCGTCGAGGAGCGCGCGGGCCCGCGGCCGCTGGGCGGGATCGGCCGCCGCGGCCGAGGCCAGGTAGGAGACCAGGCCGGCGGTGCCGTGGGCGACGCCGATGATCCGCGCTCCCGCCGACTGGTCGGCGATACGCGCCTCACTGGTGCCCAGTTGGACGAAGCGGCCGTTGTCGTCGTGCTTGGTGCGTTCCGCAACGCGGTCGAGCACCTCTGCCGTGAGCTTCTCGCGGTAGCCGGGGTCGGGATGCGCCAGGCCGTACACCCCGAGCCCCAGCAGGCCCATGGGCAGGTCGATGTCGCGTTCCGCGGGGAAGTCGGTGGCCCAGCCCAGGACCGTCTCGTCGATCGCCGCAAGCCCCGAGACAGCGGTGCCGCGGCTCTCGGCGAGCCGGATGGCGACCCATCCCGCCTGCGCTGCGCCCCCGTACAGCCAGGGCCCGACGCCGGACTGCGCGCGCAGCAGGTCCAGCGCCGAGCGCAGGTGACCCTCCGCCCCGAAGTCCTCTCCGGTGGCGCGGCTGAACTCCAGCGCCGCCAGCGCGAGATCCAGCCGCAGGCTCGCGTTGGGCTCGGCGGTGATCGTCTCCTCGGCGTCGCCGTAGAGGGTCCGGGCGAGCCGCAGCCAGCCGTGGTTCGTCGTCATGCCCCTCGTCCCTCCGTTGCCCGCAGCCGCCGGACCGTCCGGCCAGCCATCTCGTGGACCAGGTACTCCATGCGCACCGCGTCGAACGCGAACATCCGGTTGCAGTGCATGTGCAGTACCGATCCGAGGACCGGCCACGCGCTGCGGTTGTCTCGGGGCGGCCGGCCGTCGGGCACCGCCGCAGAGAGCGCGGCCACCCGGGATCGGATGGTCTCGCAGATAGGGGCCCGGTCCAGGTAGTCCCGGAGCGCGCCCTCGTGCGCACGGGCGAACTTGCCCAGCGGGTTCCCCCGCTTCTCGGTGGAGACCCCCAACCCTTCCTTGCACATGTCGAGGAAGGCGAGCTGGTGATCGGCTGAGTTGAACAGCGCGGAGCACCACCCGAGGGCATCGGCCACACCCTGGTAGAGGCGCTGGTCCTCCGGTGCCGCGGCCTCGGCGAACCCCGCGGTCCACTCGCTGGAGGCGTCGAACAGCCGTTCCGCCGCCTCAAGGCCGGCCGCGCCGCCGTACCGCGCGACCTCGGGGACGTAGTCCTCCAGTACGGTCCGCCCGGCCAGGCCCTCATGCTGGAGGCACCCGCCGAGGTCGTCGAGCGCGCCGACGACACGGAAGCGCTCGCGGGGTTCGGTGGGGCGCATGCGCACCCGCACGTGGTAGCCGCCTTCCTGGTAGCGCAGGAAGAACCAGCCGGTGATGACCCCCTCCGCGCGCAGCTCGGCGGCCAGCTTCCGAGCGCGGGCGATTACCGTGTCCGCGGAGGCGTGGCCGCAGTAGTACCGGGCGTAGGCCCAGCGGCGCCCTCGCGCGATGTCGAAGGCACACGTGGCGGCCGACCGCTCGTCGTGCGGCGCCGCGGCCGCGCCGCGCGGGGGGCCGCGCCGCGCCGGCCCGAGCGGCAGCACCAGCTCACCGACGTGCCGGCCACGCGGCCCCCGAACCGCCGGCGCCTCCATCTGCGGCATCTCGACGACCGTGACGTCCCCACTGCGCTTCTCCGCGGAGAGGGCCGCCTCGACGGAACGGTCGGAGCGGAGGTCGACGGGCAGTATGTGGTCGTACTCGCCGATGCCGACCCACCGGCGGTCACCGGCCCCCGGGAGAAACCCGCGCAGCCGCGCCGCGGGTCCGGAACCGGCCAGCACCTCCCGGACGCCGGACGCCGGTACCTTCCACCGTTCCGGCGCCACGACGACCGGCCCGCAGGTAACCCGCGGCAGGTGGGGCAGGAGCGCCAGAGCTCCCCACGACCACCCCACACTCCCGGAGGACGCGAGGTGGCCCAGGACGGTGTAGACGGGGTCGAGGCCGAAGAGGTCGAGGTTGTGCGCGGTGTTGAGCTCGATAATGACGGGACGCCCCGACCCACGGTCCCGCAGCAGGAACTCGTCGCCGCGGAGTTGGAGGGTGAGGCGGTGCGGGGGCAGCGTCCCGCCCGCGGCGCCCGACAGTGCCACGGTCTCCGCCAGGATCCGCGGCCGGACCAGGACGTTCCCGATCCGCCCGCCCGCGTGGTAGACGAGCTCGGCGTGGATGGGGCGCAGCCCGCCCTCCGGCGCTTCCGTGTCCGCGTCCGCGAGGTCGTCGCGGATGTGCCGCTCGACGTCCTCGCGGTGCAGCCCGAACCGGGCGAGCAGCGCGTACGGCGACCGCCCGGTACCTCCCACGAGGACACTGCTCAGCCCGTCGGGGTGGTCGTCGCCGACCAGAGCCGCCAGCGCCGCCCGCGCCCCGCAGGAACCGGCCGGGGTGACGCCGGAGATGTCGGCGGGGGAGCCGTCGTGCGCCCAGTCGGCGTAGATCCGCAGCAGCTCCGGCGAGCACCGGGACGCGGCCGGTATCTCGCTCGCCTGCACGCCGGAGGCCCCGGCCAGTTCGGAGGCTCCGCGATACGGGTTCGGCAGTACCCCCGACTCCAGGTCCACCGCTTCCAGCAGCGGAACCTCGGCCCCGTCGTAGCGGTCCCGGAACGCGTCGCGGAACGCCGCGAAGTCCAGACCCGGAGCCGGAGCTGGGGCGGGGTCGTGCAGGGCCGCCACCCGGAGCAGCGCTCCCCGGATGGCGCTCACCCGGGCCCGGTCGACCCGGGCCTCCCCGGTCGACAGCTCGGTGTGCAGGTCGAAGCGGTGGTTCCGGGGGATCGGGGAGAGCGCGGGCAGGGCGCGGGCCGCGGTCTCCCACGCGGTGTCGAGGTCCGCGCCGATTGCGGTGTCGAGCGGGCGCGGGCCACACGCCCGGTCCACCAGGGCCCTGAGGGGAGCCGGGTTGTGGCCCATGCGCTCCAGCAGCCAGGCCGCGCGTTCGGCCGGCTCCACCCCGGGCTCGACCAGCCCGAGGGAGCGCTCCAGCATCCCCGTCTCGACCAGGCGGTTCAGGAACGACGCGAGCTCGTCCGCGGTGAACCCCGGCATGGTCGCGCGCAGCTCCCGTATGGCGTCGGCCCCCATGATCTCGCCGTCGCCGACGACGCGCAGCACCTCCGTGACCGCCCGGGAGCACCGTACGCGCACGACGTCGGAACTGGCATCGCCGTGCCGGGGAAAACACACCCCGTCGCGGACCCAGCGCAGCAACGGGTTCGCGCGCAGCGGCCAGCATCGCGCGTCCACCTGGTCGGCGGCCTCCGCGACCACCTGTTCCAGGGCACCGGCGTCGACCCGCACTCGGGCCACGTGCTGCTCGCGCTTGCCCAGGTCGACCCGGAACCGGTCGTTGACGCTGACGGGGGCGGTGCCGGCGAAGAGCCCGAACGGGGTCGCGCGGCCGCCCATCCGGGCGAGGTAGCGCAGCACCGCCGACCGTGCCCCCGCGTCGTGGGCGGCGGCGCCACGCAGGGAAGGATCGGCGGCGAGGTCCACGGCGGCACCGGCGAGCGGGTCGGCCGTGTCGCCCTCCGCCACGGCCAACTCCACCTCCTCGACACTCAACAATGGCGCCCGGAGCAGCCCGAACCCGTCCTGGTTCATCGGTGTCCCCCTCGGTTGGGCAGGTGTCCGTCCGTTCGGCTGCGCTGCGTCATGCGGCGAGCTGGCCCACGACCGCGCCGTGGAGCCGTTCGAGCGCGCGGAGGTGGTCATCTCCAGAGGTCGACAACTCCGCGATGACCACCTCGTCCGCACCGGTCAGAGCCAGGACGTTGCGCACGGTCTCGGCGCACTGGCGCACCGGTCCCGCGCAGTTGACCCTGACCCCCTCGCGGGTTCCGTCGGCGCGGGCGGTTTCCGGGTCGTCGTTGGCCACCAGGGTGAGGGCCACCGCGGTCCGGCCGCCGGGGAACGCCGCGCGGTACTTGCCCACGACAGTGCGGCACGCGTCGATGTCGGGGTTGAAGAAGAGCGCGTGGCAGTAGTTGAACCCGATCTCCGCGGCGAGCTCGGCGGACCGGTACCCGGCCCCGTGCAGCCACCCCTGGTAGCCGGTGTCGAGCGGTTCGAGCCACGTCCGGCCGTCCCGCAGCACGGACACCACCGTGCGCACCGCCTCGGCGGCGTCCGGATCCCCCTTGCGCAGGTGCGCGAGATCCGCGGCCGCGCCGCCCCCGACATCGCCGCGGCCGAACCCGACATCGAGCCGGTCGCCGCAGAAGTGGCTCGCGGTCGCGAAGTCCTCGGCGGTGAGCAGCGGGTCGCGGAGGCGGATCAGGGTCACCGCGGTTCCCACGCGGATCCGCGACGTGTGGCTGCCCAGCACGCACACCAGCGGCACCGGGTTGGTGCTGGGAACACCGCGCTCGTGGTGCTCGGGAAGCCATACCCGGCTGTAGCCGAGCCGTTCCGCGAGCAGTGCGGAGGCCAATGCCGTCTCGCGTTTGTCCCGGGTCGGCCGGCCGGAGAAGAAGTCGAAGAACTCGATCAGGCCCATGGGTGGTGCCGGGCCTGGGCCCGGCGCCGTGGGGCCGTCGAGTGCGGACGTGGGGTCCACTATGCCTCTTTTCGCTCTCGGTCGCTCCTGCGGTGGCCGCGGCGGATCCGGGCACGCACCCGCCCCTAAGGCCGCGCGGCCGGTGCCGTCTGGCCCGGTCGCCCCCGCCCCCGAAGGCGACCGGGCAGGTTACGCGTGTCAGCTAGCAGCTAATGGTGTTCGCGCTGGGGCAGGTGGTGCCCCAGCAGGTGGTGCCGAACGTGACCGGTCCGCGCGCCTGCGCGAAGTTGGCGGACTGGGAGATCTCGCCGCCGCCCGGGGTGGCGAACGTCTCCACGTCCACGTCGAGGCTGATGTCGGGTTCCAGCTCGTACTGCGTTGCCATGTCTGCCCTTCGCAATCTGTGGACCGCACACGTACCCGTGCGGCTCGCACCAGGGGTCATGTCGGTGCGAGCACGGCGAATATAGGAGCGTGCCATGGCTGGCCGCCTCGGCCGGGAGGACCAGTTCACCCCCGACTGTTGGCGGATCCTCCCCACGTGACCGGGAGTCGAGTTCCGTCTCGCGGGTGGGCGTACTGGTGGGACGCCGGGGGCGCGGGCGCCGGAGATCGGGCCGTGCTCCCCGACACGAGCACCAGTTTGCGGCCGGGGAGTGAGACGCGGGGGTGCGGTCCGTGGGGATGCCCCTACTCCCGCGGTAGCGGTCCCACTAGTACCGCTGGAGGAGGGGCCGGGAGTGCCGCCGCAACCAGGCGCCCGCGGGCCGGTGCGCGACTGGCGAAGGAAAAGAGCCGGGAGAAGCGGGGGAGCGGCGGTCGTGGCCGGCCGGAACCGGCCAGGGAGCGCCGTGCCAGCGCCACCCGGAAGGCCGGCGGTGCCGCGGGGAAAAGAACGGCGCGACGCCCGGGGCGCCGCGCCGTTCTCAGAGCCGGATCGTGGTGCTTCGGACGATCTCGAACACCGGGTGCGTGGGTGTTTCCTTGGCGAACGCCTCGACGGGCTCGTCGGGTGTGGTGTCGAAGTACCGGCCGACGATGGCGGCGCGGGGGTGGCGGAGGTACTCGCGCAGAACGGGTGCCGCCCGCTCCGGAGCGACCTCGCGCACGCTGATCATCTCGATCCACCCGCCGTGCCGCAGGGTCGCGAACCCGTCCTTGCGGATGTTGCGGACCCAGCCCACCTCGCCGTAGGGAGCGACCAGGAACCGGCCGCGGTCGTCCTCCTGCAGGCTCACTGGGGTGGTGCGCAGGAACCCCGACTTGCTGCCGCGCGTGGTGAGGAGATGCAGCTCCGACGGCCCGATCCCGTACCTGATGAAGCCCGCCACCACGGCATTCGCGGTGCGCCGGAGCTTCGTCATGCGGAAGCGCTGCGTGTCGTTACCCATCGGCCTCTCCCTTGGTCGGCTTACCCCATTCTGGCGGCTGTGCCGGGGCACCCGCGACCGGGACGCGTCAGCGGAACGCGGAGACTCCCGTTACCGCCTGGCCCAGGCTCAGCGCGTGGATCTCGGCCGTGCCCTCGTAGGTGGCCACGGTCTCCAGGTTCAGCATGTGCCGGAGCACCGGGTACTCCAGCGTGATGCCGTTGGCGCCGTGGATCGACCGCGCCTCGCTCGCCACCCGCTGGGCCGCAGCGACGCAACTGAGCTTGCCGAAGCTGACATGGGTGTGGTGGCAGCGGCCCGCGTCCTTGAGGCGGCCGATCTGCAGGGCGGTGAGCGCGGCGTGGTTGACGTCGATGAGCATGTCCGCCAGTTTGCTCTGGGTGAGCTGGAACCCGGAGATCGCGCGTCCGAACTGTTCCCGGGTGCCCGCGTAGTCCAGCGCCGCCCGGTAGCAGGCGCGGGCCGCGCCTGCCGCGCCCCACACGATCCCGTAGCGGGCCTCGGTGAGGCACGACAACGGGGAGCCGAGCCCGTTCGAGCCCGGCAGCAGCGCCGAGTCGGGCAACCGCACCCCGTCCAGCACCAGTTCCGAGGTGACCGACGCGCGCAGCGACAGCTTCTTGTGGATCACGTTCGCGGTGAACCCGGGGGTGTCCGTGGGAACAAGGAAGCCGCGGACGCCCTCCTCGGTCGCCGCCCAGACGACGGCGACGTCGGCGACGGAGCCGTTGGTGATCCACATCTTGGTGCCGTCGAGCACCCAGTCCGCCCCGTCGCGCCGGGCGCGCGTGCGCATGGAGCCGGGGTCGCTTCCGGAGTCGGGCTCGGTCAGCCCGAAGCAGCCGATCACCTCGCCCGCGGCCATCCTGGGCAGCCAGGTGTTCTTCTGCTCCTCGGAGCCGAACTTGTGGATCGCGGTCATCGCGAGCGACCCCTGGACCGACACGAAGCTGCGCAGCCCGGAGTCGACCGCCTCCAGCTCGCGGCAGGCCAGGCCGTAGGAGACGGCGCTCGCGCCCGCACACCCGTAGCCGTCGAGGTGCATCCCAAAGACCCCCAGGTCACCGAAGGACTTGGCGAGCCCGCGGGGGTCGGGAATGGTGCCCGCGTCGAACCAGTCGGCGACGTTGGGCGCCAACTCCCGGGCCGAGAACTCGCGGACGGTGTCGCGGATGTCGCGTTCCTCGGGGGAGAGTGAGCCGTCGACCTCCAGGAAGTCATCCGGATCGGGGGCGGCGACCTTGTGCGCGTCACTCATCGAAGCGTCTCCTATCGTCGTGGCTCGTCGCTATTCGGTGCCGTTCTGGAACACGACGCCGCGTTCGGTCAGGTCGGCGATGCGGTCCCGGGGGAGGCCCAACTCGCCGAGTACGCGCGCCGAGTGCTGGCCGAGCAGCGGGGGCGGCAGCGCGTCGTCGGCGCCACCCGCGGATCCCAGCTGAAACCCGGGGCGCAGGAGGTCGAGAGTGCCAGCGGTGGGGTGCTCCACGGTCATCGTGGCGTCGTCACCGGAGGCGTTCGCCGCGTGGACCGCGTCGAGCACCCCCCTGACCCGGCCGACCGGGACACCGGCGGCCGTCAGTACGGCCAGCCACTCCGCGGCGGTCCGGGTGCGGAGCGTCGCGGTGATCTCGCCGACCAGCTCCTCGCGGTACTCGATCCGGTCCGGGTTGCTGGCGAACCGCGGGTCGGTGGCGAGGTCCGGGCGGTCCACGGCGTCGCAGAGCTTCCGGTACAGCGAGTCGTTGCCGGCGGCGATGACGATGTCATCGTCGGCCGTGCGGAACGTCTGGTACGGCACGATCGAGGGGTGGGCGTTGCCGTAGCGCGCCGGTTCCTCCCCCGTGACCAGCGCCTGCTGGCTCAGGCTGGCCAGGCTCGACAGCGCCGAGTTGACCAGCGAAGCGGTCACGTGCTCACCCCGCCCCGTGGCGCGGGCCCGCATGAGCGCGCCGACAACCGACACTGTGGCGTTCAGGCCGGTCAGGATGTCGGTCATCGCGACACCCACCCTGCTGGCCGGCCCTTCGGGCGGCCCGGTGGCCCGCATCAGGCCGCTCTCCGCCTGCACGATGGCGTCGAATCCCGGGCGTCCCGCCGGCTCGTGCCCGGTACCGAAGCCGGTGATGGAGCAGTAGACCACCGCGGGGTTGCGCGCCGCGATCGCCTCGTAGTCCACGCCGAGCCGCTCGACAACCCCGGGGCGGAAGTTCTGGATCACGACGTCGGACCCGGCGCACAGCTCCCGCACGGCGTCGCGCCCCTCGGGCGATTTGACGTCAACGGCCAGGCTGCGCTTGCCGCGGTTGACCGAGAGGAAGTAGGCGGATTCGCCCTTCGCCCACGGCGGCCCCCACGACCGGGTGTCGTCGCCGCGCTCGGGGTGCTCGACCTTGACGACGTCGGCCCCCATGTCGGCCAGGAGCATCGAGGCGTACGGGCCCGCGAGTACCCGGGACAGGTCGGCGACGCGGACCCCGTCGAGGGGGCGGCCGTCCTGGGCGGCGGATCCGTGCTGCCCCTGATCCGGGGTCTCCATCACTGTTCCGCCCCCCGCGCGTCGCGCAGCTGCTGGTAGGTCTCGGCGCACCGGCGCAGCGCCGTGGTCAGCGCCCCACCCGAGTGGCCGGCGTAGCGTTCCTGGACGCGCTGGACGAGCCCCGACGTGTCCTCGGCGACGGAGGAGCCCTCCACCAGAGCGCGGAAGAAGTCCTTGGCGAGGTCCGTGAGCAGTGTGCTGTCGGCGGCGACGATTCTGCCGTCGGACATGTCGACCGCGAGGACCACCCCGAGCCGCTCGTACTGCGAGTGGCTCGCCACAGCGTCGGGAAGCCGGGCATAGCCCGACACGAGAACAATGTCGGGGTTGCTGAGTAGGCGCCGTATCCGGTCGTCTCCGTGCACGGTCGCGTCCCTTTCTCTGGGCAGCCGAAAACTCCGTCGCACTGGAGTCTCGCGCCTGATGGGACGGCCGGGAAGGGCCGGGCGCCCGCGGCAGGAGGGCAGCGCGACCAGTATCGCCGATCCGCGCCCGGCGGTTCAAACCGGGTGGTACGTCGCGACCCGGGGATGCGTCGCGGATCCCCGTGTGCGGGCGGAACCGGGCGACGGGCCCGCGCATCGAATACCGCGGTCCCCAATACAGCAATGGAGTCGTGATGGAAATCTTCGTCCCTGTGTCCGTCTCTGTGGTCGGGATCCTGGCGGCCGCCGTGCTCGCGTTAATCGGCTACCGGCGCCGGCGGCGCGCCAAGGAGAACGGCGCGTGGGCGCGGCGGCACGGCTGGACCCACACCAAGGACGGCAGCCACCTGCGGGGCCGCTTTCGCGGAACGCCGTTCGTCCGCTGGGGGAAGTACCGCTACGTCCTGGCCGGCGAGCACCGCGGCCGGGCGGTCCTGGCTTTCGAGTACCGGTACACGAAGATCTATATCCACGGCCCAATCGAGACCCGCTACTTCCAGGTGGTCACGGTCCGTGTTCCGCGGTGTCCACGGCTGGAGGTCATCCGGCAGGATTTCGTGCACAAGCTTTTCAGTCTCTTCGGCGCCCACGACCTCCGGTTGGGCAACGAGGAGTTCGACAACGCTGTGCGGGTCCGCACCGACCACGATGGTTTCGCGCGCCAGGTGCTGCACCCCGAGACGATGCGGTGGATGCTCAGCGACCCCCGCGCCTTGGAGGTTCCGTTCCGGTTCGGCGGGGACATCCTTCTGGGATGGCGGGAGATGAGGCTCGAAGGGGACGAAGTTCTGGAGCACGCCGACTTCCTGATCGACCTCCTCGACCGGACCCCGCGCCACGTCCTGGGGGACGTGCCGCCGGCGCGGTAGGGATGGCGGCACGGCCCGCCCGGCGGCACAATGAAACCACGCACCAGGCCCGCGGTTCGGACGCCGCGCCCCTGCAGAGCGACGGAGCCGCGGCATGGAGTTCGTTGCCTATTCCCTCGTCGCGGTCCTGTTGGTGGCCGGGCGGTGGTGGCCGTGAAAACCGGCTCCGCCATGGAGCGCAAAGGCGGACGCGAATGCGTCCAGGAGCTCGGCTCGTGGGCGCGGCAGCACGACTGGAGCTACGCCGAGGAGGGCGGCCACCTGCGGGGTTCCTATGGTGGACCGCCGTTTCTCAGCGAGGGAGCAGGAACCTACCGCCACGTCCTGACGGGCGAGCACCGCGGCTGGTCGGTCCTGGCCTTCGAGTACAGCTACCCCAACATCCACGCCGAGTCGCTCCCCAGGACCTGGGACTTCCAGGTGGTCACGGTTCGGATTCCACAGGTCCCACGGTTGGAGGCCACCGACGCGCGTCTGACAGATATGCTGCTGGACCTCGTCGGCGCGTCGCAGCACTCGCGGACCGGTGACCGGCAGTTCGACCAGATATTTCGGGTCCGCACCGACGACCACGAGTTCGCGCGGCAGGTGCTCCGCCCGGAGACGAGACGGTGGATGATCCGTGATCCACGCACGCTGGATACCCCCTTCCGGTTCGCGGAGGAATCCCTTCTGACGTGGCAGAACAGAGTGCTCGACCCCTCCAGTGCGCTGGAGCGGGCCGATTTCCTGATTGATCTCCTTGAAAGGACTCCGGCGGACGTTCTGGGCGAGGACCCGTCCGGCCCACCCGCCGATTAGCGTTCGGGCGCCCCCGGTTCCCGGCCGGGCAGGCCGCCTGACCGCCTGTGGTCAGTCGCCGAGCAGCATCGACAGCCGGATCTCGCGCGCCCGGCGCATGTGCCGCTTGGCCGCGCTCTCGGCGTCCTGCGCCGAGCCCGCCTTGATCGCGGCGAGGATCTCGGCGTGCTCCTGGTAGGCCTCCTCCGGACGCCCGGGGGCGCTGAAGGTTGATGGCTGCAGGCGCCGCACCGCCTGCTCGACCTGGCTGAGGAACCGGTCGAGGTAGAGGTTGGCCGCGGCCTGCCGAATGAGGCCGTGGAAGCGCAGGTTGAGCCGGGCGAGTTCCTTGGTTGTCTCGGCGCTGTCGGTGTCCTCGCGCTCGATCACCCGCAGCATCTGCGTGTGGACCTCGTCCAGGCCGGAGAGCGGTTCCGTCAGCCGTCGCGACGCCGCCAGCCGGGTCGCGAGCCCTTCGAGGTTCTCCCGGACGACGTAGAGCGCCAGGACGTCCTCGATCGACATCGGCGCCACCACCGTGCCGTGGTGTGCCGTCTTGACCGCTAGACCCTCATCGGCCAGCCGGCGCAGCGCTTCGCGGACCGGGGTGCGGCTCACTCCCAGGACAGCGGCTATCTCGTCCTCGCGTAGCCACGTTGAGGGCGGCAGCCCGCCGTCGAGGATCGCCTCGCGCAGCGCCTCGGAGACCGCCTCGGTGGTCCGGCCGCGCCCGAGCCGTTCCGGCATGTGCTCGCGCACCACGGAGAGTGGGGAAGTGGCAGGCATGTTCATCGGGGCCTTGTCCGAGGCTGATCGGCGGTTACGTTCGATGGTCCGCGTCCTGGACCGGGCCCGCGTTTCCCGCGCCCGTGTCCGCGGAGGCGGGGGCGGGGGCGCGTTTTAGGTAGGGGACCCGCGTGCCCGCGCCTCGCATACGCACAGTATACAAGGCACCGCGGTGGGGTCGCCCAGGGTGGCGTGGAGTGCCTCGCCACGGACACTACATCGAGTCCGTGGCATCGTGCCCCGCGATCCGTCCCAGGACCGTGCCGGCCGTCAGTCCCGAGCCGCCAGGGTAGTTTCCCCAGAACAGTCCGCCCATCTCGATGCCGGAGTGCACGGCCTGCTCGGTGTGGTGGCTCACCAGCCCTTTGCCGCCGTCGACGGTGCCGATGTTCAGCCCGCCGAAGAACACCCACTCTCCGTTCGAGAGGTAGGTCTGGCGCTCGTAGAGGAGTTGCCAGCGCACGCCCTTCTCGGCGAGCCAGCGCACGATGTCCCGGCTGCTCTCGACCAGTACCCGCGTCAGTCCGGGGTCGTTGCGCCCGTCGGTGAGTCGTTCCATGTCGCGGCGGAAGTGCTCCGCCGGGTAGGGGGGAAGCACGGTGTGCTCGGCGCGTTCCCGACTGGCGTCGTCCACCAGTGGCAGTAGGTCGTCCAGCCCGTTGTGTGCGGCCCGGAACGCGCCCGCGGTGTAGAAGGAGTTGCCGCCGGCCTCCTCGCGCGTCGCCTTCTCCAGCATCAGGACGCGCGCCCCGCGCTCCCGCGCGGCATGGGCCGCCGAGAACGCGGCGTTCCCCCCGCCCACGACGACTACGTCGTACTCGGTGTCAGTGTCGCTGTGCTCGTGAGTGTTCATGCTCGGCGATCGTTCCTTTCCTTGCGGGGAACCTCGGCCGGAACTAGGGGTACCCCCGGTCCGATGGTTGTATTCAGATTGCATGCAACCCTTCTAAAGAAGATTCGATAGGTGTGGTGCTGACTGACCGAAGGGTGGGTGGGCCCGCAGCGGCACCGCGGGTGGCAGTGATGTGGAAGGTGTGCTCCGCTTCAGGGGGCCGTGCAGGTCACAGAGGATTTTTGGGCAGGTGGTGGCGCATGGCCCCCGGCAATTGGCACCCGAGTGGGGCGTCACAAGGGGCGGTGACCCTTGCCACAGCTATTGCATGCTGTTAGCATCCAAATCGCATGCAAGCTTGGTCAAGCGGTTCAGTGATGCCCTTTCAGTAGCTTGTGAGACGCCTTGTGGAGGCCGCATGCGGGCGAGTCAGAGAGACGTGTTGGTCAACGACGACGCCGGGGTTCGCTCCCTGGTCCTGAACAGGCCGACAAGTCGGAACGCCATCAACTACGACGTGCTCGAGGAACTTGAGAGCGCGGTCGCGGCGGCCGCCGACGACGACAGCGTCCGCGCGCTCGTCGTGCGGGGCGAGGGCCAGGTCTTCTGTGCAGGCGACGACCTCAAGGGCATGGGAACCCAGCGCACCCCACTCCCGGAGGACGCCAAGGAGCGCGCGGACCTCGGCTACCCGCGGTTCGTACTCGCGCTGCGAAACATTCCCAAGCCGGTGATCGCTCAGGTCCACGGAGCTGCGCTCGGGGCGGGCTGCGATCTCGCTTTCTCATGCGACATCGTGTTCGCGGCTGAGGGTGCCCGCTTCGGCCTGGTCTTCGCCGCGCGCGGGATGGTCTCGGGCACGGCACTGCTGCCGTCGCTCGTGGGTTACCACCGCGCCTGCGAGCTGCTCTTCAGTGCCGACACGTTCACTGCTGAGCAGGCCGGGCAGTGGGGCCTGGTCAACCACGTCGTGCCGGCTGATGACCTCGACCAGCACGTCACCGAGTACGCCCGGCGGCTGGCCGCGGCACCGACCGCGGCGATCGGCCTGATGAAGCGGGCCATCAACGAGAGCAGGGGCCAGTCGCTGGAGAGCGCCGTAGAGACGCAGCGCTCCGCCGTGGCGGAGTCTTACCAGACACACGACTACTACGAGGGCGGGCGCGCCTTCACCGAAAAGCGCGAGCCCAGGTTCATCGGACGCTGAACCCGTCCGGCCGGACCCCAGTCCCGAACGTCATGGAGCGGTGCTCCGCGCCGCCTCGCGCAACATCGCGCGTTCCGGAACACACCACGCAGCCAGATAAGGGGACACCTATGTCACCGGCGGCCACGAGCCCACCCGCCACCGTATTCCGCGAGTTCCTCGACTCCGGTCGGCTCGGATTCCAGATATGCGCGAGCTGCGAGCAGTCCGTGTTCTACCCGCGGGTGCTGTGCCCGCACTGCGGTGGCCAGGACCTGCGGTGGCGGGAGAGCGCCGGCACCGGGACCGTGTACTCGACCACGACCGTCTGCCGCAGGAACGAGACGTACAACGTCGCACTCGTGGACCTGGATGAGGGCTTCCGGATGATGACCCGGGTCGAGGACACCCCGCCCGAGGACGTTCGGATCGGCATGCGCGTACTGCTTCAGGTCCGACACGACCCCGATCGGTCCGAGCCGGTCGCAGTCTTCGTCCCAGCGGAGGCGTAGTCCATGACAACGAAGACGGCGAACACGGCCGCGATCGTGGGTGTCGCGGAGTCCGATCTCGGCGAGGTCGGCCCGGGAGTCACCCCGTTGGATCTGATCGGGCAGGCCGCCACGGCGGCGCTGGCGGACGCTGGGCTGACCAAGGACGAGGTCGACGGGCTTTTCTCGGCGTCGGTGTACTACCCGATGGCGAATCTGAACACCGCCGAGTACCTCGGCATTCAACCCACCTATAGCGACTCGACCAACATGGGCGGCAGCTCCTTCGTCGCGCACCTGAACCACGCCGCCGCCGCAATCGAGGCCGGGCGGTGCGAGGTCGCGCTGATCGTCTACGGCAGCATCCAGCGCTCGGCCAGCGGCCGGCTGGTCTCCAGCGGGGAGAGTACGCCCTACGAGGATCCCTACCGGCCGCGCTACCCGGTCAGTGCCTACGCCATGGCCGCCGCCCGGCACATGCACGAGTACGGCACCACCCGGGAGCAGCTCGCCGAGGTCGCCGTGGCCGCCCGGCAATGGGCGTGGCTCAACCCAAAGGCGTTCGCGCGCGATCCGCTCACCGTCGACGACGTGATCAACTCCCGGATGGTGTCGTCGCCTCTGACGGCCCGGGACTCCTGCCTCGTCACCGACGGGGGCGGCGCGGTCGTCGTGACCAGCGCGGAACGCGCCCGGCACCTCCGCCGGCCACCGGTGCGCCTGCTCGGTGCCGCCGAGGCCCACTGGCACCGCTCCATCTCGGCAATGCCCGACCTGACCCGGACCGCCGCCACCGAATCCGGGCCGCGGGCCTTCGCGCGCGCCGGAATCGGGCCGTCCGACGTCGACGTGGTGCTGCTCTACGACGCGTTCACCATCAACACCATCCTCTTCCTGGAGGACCTGGGCTTCTGCGCCAAGGGCGAGGGCGGACCGTTCGTCTCGGACGGCCGGATCGCGCCCGGCGGCAAGCTCGCCGTGAACACCAACGGCGGCGGGCTCTCCTACTGCCACCCCGGTATGTACGGGATCTTCCTGATCATCGAGGCGGCCCGGCAGCTCAGGGGAGAGTGCGGGGACCGCCAGACCCCCGGCGCCGACATCGCCCTGGTGCACGGGAACGGCGGGGTGCTGTCCAGCCAGACCACCGCTGTCCTCGGCTCGCCCGCGACCGGCTGAGAAGGCTTTGACGTCGCGACACGTCACGAAAGGTGCGCATGGACAACTACGAGACCCTGACCGTCCGGGTCGACAACGGGCTCGGCATGATCACGATCGACCGTCCCGAGGTACGCAACGCGCTGAGCGGCCAGGTCGTATCGGAGATCAGGCGAGCGCTGGAACGGTTCAGCGAGGACGACGAGGTGGGAGCGGTCGCGTTCACCGGAGCCGGCGCGAAGTCCTTCGCGGCTGGCGCCGACATCTCCGAGGTCCGGGAGCGGACCGTCGCTGATGGGCTGGCCGCCCGGATGCAGCGGCTCTACGACGAGATCGAGGAGTACGAGAAACCGACGATCGCCGCGGTGAACGGGGTCGCGCTCGGCGGTGGCTGCGAGCTCGCCATGGCGTGCGACATCCGCGTCTCCGCCGACAACGCGAAGTTCGGGTTGCCCGAGGCCACCCTGTCGATCATCCCCGGCGCGGGCGGCACCCAACGGCTGTCCCGCCTTGTCGGCAAGGGCCGGGCGCTGGACCTCATTCTCACCGGCAGGATCATCACCGCCGAGGAGGCGGCGAACATCGGCCTGGTGTCGCGCTCCGTGCCAGGAGACCAGCTCACCAGTGCGCTGCGGGAGACAGCCGACGCCGTACTCGCCAAAGGGCCGTTGGCGGTGCGCCTGGCCAAGATCGCCGTCGGACAGGGCAGCGAGACCGACCAGAAGACCGGGCTGCTGCTCGAACGTCTGGCACAGGCGGTCCTCTTCACCACCGAGGACAAACGGGAAGGCGCAACGGCGTTCCTGGAGAAGCGGAGACCGGCGTTCAAGGGACGTTAGTCGCCAACCGAGCCGACACCGGAAAGGGGCATGATCGTGCAGCCGGAAATCACGAGGGTCGCCACAATACTGGTCTGTGGCGCCGGAGCCATGGGCCGCCAGATAGGGATGGTGTGCGCCCTCGGCGGTTACAGCGTCACCGTCTGGGACATCGACCCGGACATGCTGGAGCAGGCCCGGGAGGAGCTACGGTCCCGCATGGACCGGCGCGTCGAGAAGGGCACCGAGACCAGAGCCCAAGCCGACAGCGCGTTCGAGCGGCTCACCTTCACCACCGAGCTCGAAGGGCCGGCGAGCACCGCGGACTACGTCATCGAGGCGGTGGTCGAGAAGGTCGACGTCAAGCGGGACCTGTTCGCCAGGTTGGACCGGCACGCGCCCGAGCACGCGGTCCTGGCGACCAACTCCTCGACGATCGTCTCGTCCCGCGTCGCCGACGCCACCAACCGCCCGGACCGGGTGTGCAACATGCACTTCTTCAACCCGGCCCTCGTCATGCAGTGCGTCGAGGTGGTGCGCAACCCGCAGACCTCCGACGCCACCGCCGAGACCACGATCGAGCTGACCCGGCGGATCAACCGAACCCCGGTGGTGCTGAACAAGGAGATCACCGGGTTCGTCGCGAACCGGATCCTGCACGCCCTGCGTGACGAGGCAATCCGGCTCTACGAGGACGGGGTGTCCAGCGTCGAGGACATCGACACCGCCTGCAGGACCGCGCTCGGCCACCCGATGGGCCCATTCGAACTGCAGGATCTCACCGGGCTCGATGTCGGCTACTACGTCAAGATGGCCCGGTTCGAGGAGAGCGGCGACCCCGCTGACAAACCGGCAAGAATTCTTGTCGAGAAATTCGAGAAAGGCGAATTTGGCCGCAAGTCGGGAAAGGGGTGGTACGACTACCCGAAAAAGTAACGCCCACCCCTCCAGTAGAGGAAAGTGACGGAAGGCCATGAGAAATGCTGACAGGTTTGTGACCCTGGGTGCGGCCGTGGTGCTGCTGGCGCCTTTGGCGGCATGTAGCGACGCGGGACTGGTAGCCGAAGACGCGGACGACTTCCCGTCCGAGGAAATGCGCATGATCATCCCCTACGCCCCGGGCGGGTTGACCGACACAGCGGGGCGCGCCCTGGCAGAGTTCTACGAAAAGGAACTCGACCAGACCGTGGTGGTCGAGAACCTCCCCGGGGGTTCGTCCTCCGTGGGCATGACGGAGCTACTCACCAGCGACCCGGACGGCCACACCATCGCCATGGGAACCGTGGGGTCGTTCGCGCTGACCCCGCAGCTCCAGGACCTGGACTACAACCACGAGAACGTGGCCTACGTCGGGTTGGCCGCACGGGCGCCGGGAGTCCTGGCCGTGAACGCGGACTCCGAGTACGAGACGGCGGAGGACTTCTTTGAGGCGGCCGAGGACGACCCGGGCGCACTGAACGTGGCGGTCCCGGGGGCCAGCACGCCCACCGCGATGGAGCTGCGGCGCATGTCCGACGATCACGGCGTCGAGCTCACCGCGGTCCCGTTCGACGGGGACGCCGAGGCGGCGGGCGAGCTGCTCGGCGGCAATGTCGACGCGCTGAGCGACCCGCTCACCGATGTCATCAGGCAGCCCATCGAGGAGGGCGACCTGCGCGCGCTGGCCGTCATCGACGAGGAGCGCTCGGATCTGCTTCCGGACACTCCAACGCTGGAGGAACTGGGCTACGACGGCCTGACCCTGGGAATCTCGACGTGGGGCCCGGTGGTGCACGCCGACACGCCTCCGGAGATCACCGAGAAGCTGGAGACCTCCCTTGAGGCCGCCTACGACGATCCGGAGTTCCGCGAACAGATCGGCGAGGAGTACATCCCCAAGGAGTTCATCGACGGTGCGGACTACCAGGAGCAGGTAGAGGAGGCCGCGGACATCTACGCGCCGATGGTCGACTGATCCGGACCCCGCTTGAGGAGACGGGTCAGGCCGCCCGGCGGCGCCCGGCCACCCCGCCGGCCGGCCTGACCCGTGGAGCCCCCGAAAGGACCCACGTGACTTCGAAGAAAGCCCGTGTCTGGCCGGAGGTGAGGGCCAGAGTTCACCACCTGGGCGCGCTGGTTCCCCTGGTGCTGGGGATATGGGGTGCGGCGTACTCCCGTTCGCTCGGGCTGGGCGAGCCGGAGAGCCCGCAACCCGGCTTCTGGCCCTTCATCACGAGCTGCGTTGTGGTGCTGGCCTCGGTGGTCCTGCTGTTCCGCGACCGCGGAGCGGACTACGAGGCGGTGTCCTCGCCGGCCGGTATACGCCAGGTCGCCTACGCCGTTGCCAGTATCACCGTTTTCATCATGCTGTTCGAAATGCTGGGATTCATCATTCCGGCACTCCTTACGTTCGCGTTCTGGATCCGCTTCCTCGGCGGCGAGGGATGGCGGATCTCGATCGTGCTCTCGGTGCTGTGCACCGTGGGATTCTACGCCGTGTTCGTGCACGCCCTCGGCGTTCCGTTTCCGCCTGACCTCGTCGAGGTAGTTCTGGGGGTCGGCTGATGAATATCGCCGAATTCCTGCGGCTGGGATTCGAGGTCGCGTTCCAGCCGAGCAATATTCTCTACGTCTTCCTGGGCGTGCTCATCGGCATGGTGATCGGGGTGCTTCCCGGGCTGGGCGCCTCGGCCACCATCGCCTTGCTGCTTCCGGTGACCTACGGGATGGAGCCCGAGTCGGCCATCATCATGCTGGCCGGCATCTACTACGGCTCCATCTACGGCGGTACGATCACCGCGGTCCTGGTCCAGTTGCCCGGCGAGGCGAACTCGGCCATCACACTGCTGGACGGCTACCCCATGGCGCGCCAGGGGAGGGCCGGGCCGGCACTGGGCATCGCCGCGATCGGCTCGTTCCTTGGCGGGACCCTCGCGATCGTCGGTCTGAGCCTGTTCGCCCCGCTGCTGGCACAGGTGGCGGTGAACTTCGGCCCGCCGGAGTACACCGTGCTCACCGTGCTGGGAATCCTGCTGGTGACCTACCTCGGTACCAACTCGGTCACCAAGAGCCTGATCATGGCCGCGCTAGGGCTGTTCCTGGCGACGGTCGGGCAGGACCCGATCACCGGGACCTCCCGGTTCACCTTCGGCTCCCTCGGCCTGCTCGACGGGCTGAGCTTCGTCGCGATCGCCATGGGAGTCTTCGGGGTCGGCGAGATCCTGTACAACCTGGAGCGCCGGGTCCGCGGGGGCGACACCGGGGTAGCGGTCAGCCGGGTGCTGCCCACGATGGCCGACTGGCTGCAGTCGCGCTGGGCCATCGCACGCGGAGCGGTGATCGGCTTCCTCATCGGGATTCTGCCCGGTGGCGGGGGCGTGCTCTCCTCGATGGCCTCCTACACCGCGGAGAAGAAGCTGGCCCGGGACCCCCAGCGGTTTGGGCGCGGCGCCATCGAGGGGGTCGCCGGACCGGAGACCGCCAACAACGCCGGAGCGACCTCGGCGTTCATTCCGCTGCTCACCTTGGGGATCCCAACCAACGCGGTCACCGCACTGCTGTTCGGTGCGCTGCTCATCCAGGGGATCACGCCGAGCCCGCAGCTCATCGAGGATCAGCCGGAGCTGTTCACCGGCGTCATCAGCTCGATGTACCTGGGCAACCTCTTCCTGCTGCTGATGAGCATCCCCCTCATCGGGGTGTTCATCCAGATTCTGCGGATCCGGATGACCATCCTCGGTCCCCTGGCGGTCATGGTCACCATGGTCGGGGTGTACAGCCTGGACAACGACTCATTCAACATGTGGGTGGTGCTGTGCTTCGGGGTGCTCGGCTACGTGATGCGCAAGACCGGGTTCCCACCCGGCCCGCTCGTTCTGGCGTTTGTCCTCGGCCCGATCATGGAGACCTCCTTCCGGCAGTCGCTGCTGATCTCCGAGGGCAGCCTGGCCATCTTCGTCACCCGGCCGGGGTCGGCCTCCGTGCTGGCCTTCGGCGCGCTTGTCATCGCCGCCACGGCCATCCAGTACATCCGCAAGAAGCGGCGCGCCAACGTCACCACCGGGGCGTGAGGTAGCGGCCACCGAAGGCGGACCCCCGGGGAGGGAGCCACCCATGCTTGAGATCGACTACGACGACCTGAACGCCGGCGACGTGTACCACACGACCTTCCGGGTGAGCCCGGAGCTGGTCGAGTCCTATCGGAGCGCGCTGGACTGGGGCGACACCGACCCCGGCCGAGTTCCTCCGGCCGTGTTCGCCAATTTCACCCCGTGGTACTCCGCGCTCGGTGGCCGGCCGGCCCGCGGGACGGTGCACCTGCGCCAGCGGATGGAGCACTATGCGGCCGCCAGTGTGGGCGACCTGCTCGACGTCCGGCTGCGCGTCGCCGACCGGTACACACGCCGCGACCGGCGCTACGTGGACCTCGACATCGACTTCCTGGGCACACGAACCCTGGTGTGCCGGGCCGCGACCACCCTGGTCTGGGGGTATACGCAATGAACCGTAGCGCAGAGGCGGCGCCCGGCCGCGAACACCGGGTGAGCCAACCAACGATCGACGCCTTCGCGGAGGTGAGCGGGGGGATCGCGCCGATCCACACCGACCCGGAGTACGCGCGGAGCACTCCCTTCGGCGGCACCCTCGTGCACGGCATGTACCTGGTCGGCCTCATCGAGCGGGAGCTGTGCGCGCGTGCCCCGGGCTGGGACGCCAGCGGGACCGTCGACGTCACGTTCCGCCGGCCGGTGCGGGCGGGGGAACCGTTCACCATCCACCTGGCCGGCGACCCGGCGCGCGACGAGGAATTCGGTGTCACCGTGCGAACCGAGAACGGCACGGCGGTCACCGGGGTCGTCCGCGGACGACCCGGCCGCGACGACGAGAGGTGAGCGATGCAAGAAGCCGAGTACGTGCACCAGCTCGACCGGTTGTGGGCGCGCAACTGGCCCGCGGACCTGCCGCGCGAGCCCCACTACCCGTTCGGGGAGATCCCCATCACGGATTACCTGCGTTCCTGGGCCCGGCACAGCCCGGAGCGCGCCGCGCTGGTCTTCTACGGAACCGAGATCAGCTACCAGCGTTTGGACGAGCTCAGCGATCGGTTCGCCGCGCTGCTGCGGTCGCGCGGGGTGCGCCGCGGCGACCGGGTCGCCGTCCTGCTGCCCAACTGCCCGCAGTTCCACGTGGCGTTCTACGGGATCCTCAAGCTGGGCTGCGTGCACGTGCCGGTCAACCCGATGTTCAAGGAGCAGGAGCTGCGCCACGAACTGGTTGACAGCGGCGCCCGCGTCATCGTCACCGCCGACACGCACCACGCGATGGTGGAGTCCGTCCGATCCGACGCGGGCCTGGGCGACATCATCTCCACCAGCCCGGGGCGCTACCTTCCGGCCGAGCCGACCCTGCCCGTGCCGGAGTCCCTGTTGTCACCCGAGCAACCGTGCCCGGGCGCGATCGACCTGGAGAGCGCGCTGGAGCACGTATCGGCGCCGGAACCCCGGACCGAGGTTGGCCTGGACGACCTTGCCGCGCTCAACTACACGGGCGGCACCACCGGGCTGCCCAAGGGGTGCGAGCACACCCAGCGGCACATGGTCTACACCTGCGCCACTTCGGCCACCTACAACTTCGAAGGGCTGGGGCCGGGCAGTGTCGTGCTGACCTATCCGCCGTACTTCTGGATCCTCGGGGAGAACGTGGGCGTTCTCATGCCGGTTTTCACCGGGGCCACGCACGTCATCCTGGGGCGCTGGGACGTGACGGCGGCGCTGGCGGCGATCGAACGGTACCGGGTCACCTGCGCGAGCCTGATCATCGACAACGCGGTACGGCTCATGGAGTGCGCGGAGGCCGAGGGGCGCGACCTGTCCTCGATCCGGACAGTGACGGCCGTTCCGTTCGGCCGGAACCTGACCCTTGAGGACCGCCGCAGGTGGCAGCGGTTGTCCGGTGGGCGCAGCGTCCTGCGGGTGAGCTCCTACGGCATGACCGAGACCCACAGCCTGGACACCTTCACCGCGGGCCTGCAGGACGGCGACCGGGACCTCACGTCCCCGCCGCCGGTGCTGTGCGGGCTTCCGCAACCGGGCACCCGGTTCATGATCCGCGACTTCGAAACCGGCGAACCGATGCCGCTGGGCGCCGAAGGCGAGATCGTGATCAGCTCTCCCTCGGTACTGCGCGCCTACTGGGGCAGGCCCGAGGCGAGCCGGGAGGTTCTGCGCGACGGATGGCTGCGGACCGGGGATATCGGGATGCTGGACGAGAACGGCTTCCTGCACTTCATGGGTCGGCGCAAGGAGATGCTGAAAATGAGCGGGATGAGCGTCTTCCCCGCCGAGATCGAGCTGCTGCTCGGCCAGCATCCGGCTGTGGCCCGCAGCGGGGTGGTCGGCAAACCCGACCCGGACAAGGGCGAGGTTCCCTACGCCTTCGTGGAGCTCGACCCGGACCACGGCGGGACGACCACGGCGGAGGAGCTGGTCCAGTGGTGCCGGGAGAACATCGCCGGCTACAAGGTCCCGCGGATCGAGGTGGTCACTCACCTGCCGATGACCACGACCGGCAAAGTCCGCAAGACCGAGCTGACCGAGCTGGCCGCGCGGGGTGACCGGGCGGGCGGTCCGTAGCGGCGGGAAGCGCTCCGGGCCGCGGCTCCGGACCTCGGGGGCCGCGGCCCGGAGCGAACGCGACCTCGGGCAACCGCACGATAGCATCGGGTCCTGGCGGGAGAAGTGGGCAGGATCACCGGGAACGCGGACACGGCGTTACCCCGGGGGCCTGGACCGGAGCGGCCCGGGGGAGCGCGATCGTGACCGACGAGGGGCGGGCGGCGCCCGTTGACGCAGCCGACTCGGCTGTCGATGTTCCCGGCCCGCGGGTCGTCCGCATCGACCAGCACCCTAACCGGGCCGGAGCCCCGGAGGACGGCAGCGACCCGGAGGTGTCCCGGATCGTCCGGGCCCGGCAGGGGTTCCAGCGCCGCGTGGTCGACTACCTCGCCGCCGACGCCGGCATCCGGCAGTTCGTGGATCTGGGCTCGATGCTGCCCGCCGGCCACGGCATCCAGGACATCGCGCGCTCCGGCGAGCCCGGCGCCCGCGCTGTCTATGTCGACGCGTGGTCGGCGTGGTCAGCGCGCCCCGCGCGGGGGAAGGCGCGGCGCGACGAGGCGGTCCCGGTGGTCGCCGCGGACAGCATGCACCCTTCCCGGCTCATCGGGCGGCTGAAGGAGTGCGGGCTGGTCGACTTCTCCGCGCCCGTCGCCGTCCTGTTGCTGGAGACGGCGGCGTTGCGGCGCGACGGTGTCCAACCGGACGAGCTGGCCGCGGCGCTGCACGCTCAGATGTGTCCCGGCGGTCATCTGGCGGTCGCGCTCGACCCGGGCGACGTAGCCGACGGCGAGTCCCCCGCGGCAGCGTTCGGCCCGTTCTCCCCACTGGAACCGGGGCTCGCTGACCTGGCCTGGTGGCCCTACCCCGATGACGAGGTGGCTACCGAGGGGACCGGAATCCTGGGCGGCGTCGGGCGCAGGATGTGACCGCTCCGCTGGCTGGAGCGGCGGAAACCGCCCCGGTTGTCCCTCGCGAGCCGTTTTCCGGTTTTCTCGGCAGCGCGGCGGCGTCCCCCAACTCGTCGGGAATTTTCCGACAACCGGCCGAGAACGGCCGGCGTCCTATGGGTGCGGCAATCTTCCCGACAACGAACAAGGGAGCCGGGCCCATGGTCGGAGGGCATCGCAAAAAGACGTGGACCGCGGTCACCTCCGCGGTGGTACTGGCAGCGGTCGCCGCCTGCGGCGGTCCGGCGGCCAGCGAACCAAGCTCTTCCACCCGGGGCACCGAGTGGAGTGCCGTGCTCGGCGCCCCGGATCTGGGTGGTTCGTTCTCCGCCCTCGCGGCCACCGACTCCGCCAACATCTGGGCGTTCGGTGACACCGACGCGCAGGTCGACGGGACGACCTGGGTCTACCACTGGGACGGGTCCGACTGGACGCGCCAGGAGACCCCCGACGACTGGGCCCTGGTCCCCTCGACCGCCGATGCCACTGGGCCCGACGACGTGTGGGCGGCGGGCGAGTCCCCGGGGGGAGGAGCCGGTGTCATCCACTACGACGGTACGGAGTGGAGCGAGAGCGACCAGTCGGGTTTCCGGCCTTCCGCTATCGAGGCGCTCGCCGCGGACGACGTCTGGTTGCTCGGAGCGGCGGGCGAAGAAGCCGCCCGCTTTGACGGTGCGTCCTGGAGCGACGCAGACAGTCCGCGGGTGGGGACCGCGCTGTCGGGTACCGGCTCCGACGCGCTCTTCGCGGTCGGGACCCTGGACCGCCAGCCGGCCGCCGACATGTGGAACGGCGAGGAGTGGGTGTCCATGGACGTCCCGGAGGTGGACCTCTCGGTTGGCGGTGAGGCCAGCGCCTCGTTCGACGACGTGTACGCCCACTCCGCCGACGATGTGTGGGCCGTGGGCGACCTGCACTACAAGGACTCCGACGAGACCAACAACCACCGGCCGCTGACCGCCCACTGGGACGGCACCGAGTGGGAGGTCACCGTCGAGGAGCACGCGGGTAGCTACGCGGCGGTGACCGGCGACGGCGCCGGCGGGCTGTGGATCGAGAAGTCCGCGTGGAACCCGGTCATGCTGCACCGTGCCGCCGACGGAACGGTGACCGAGTTCGAGCTCGCCGGCGAGGACTACGACTACTCGGTCCCGGCGCTGGAGCACGTGCCCGGCACAACCGCCGCCGTCGCCGCGGGAACCGCGCATGTGAAGGGCGACCCGGAGGAGATCACCGACCACGGACGGATCTTCACGACCGGGATGTGACCGGACACCCCCTGGGGCGTGGAGGCCATCCTCGAATGCGGTTCGGTACCCGCGTTCGTGCCGGGCGGCTTGGCCCTGTTTTCGAACCGAGTGGCCGTCTGGGTCGGGCGCCGCCGGGGTTCTGGAGGGTCCGGAGGTGGGGCGTCCGCGAGTGGCGGAGCCGTTTGGGCGGCACACCGGAGGTGCCCGAAGGTTCCCGGCTTCGGGGCGCCCGGCCCGGCGAGCGGCAGCGAGCCCAAAAAACACTGCCCAGCCGGTGCTACGCCTCGCTCGCGGCCTGCGCCGCGATGCGGACCAGCTCGCGGCGCTGCGACGCGTCCAGCTCCAGCCCGAACGACTCGCTGAGCGTGTCCGGAACCTCCTCGGGGGCAAGCTCCCGACGCGTGGGCTCCGCACCCGGGCGGGTGGTCGTCAGCTCCAGCCCAACGAGGGTTCGGCGGACGTCCGGGCCCGTACGCTGGACCACCATTCGGCGGACGAACGGCGAGCGCGGGTGTGTCGCCGTGTAGTGGTTGGTCACCTCGTAGTCGACGCTGTAGTGCGGTTCCCGGGTGAAGCTGTACATGTCGAACCAGTCGTCCGGATGCCGGGACCGCAGCACCCAGGTGCCGTCGCGGCCGGGCTCGTCCAACCGGTAGGCCCACCCGCCCTGCCGTGCCTCGGTGCCGGGGGAGAGGCGGATGGGCTCCAGCAGGCCCTCGCCGCCGAAGCCGACATCGGCGATCCAGGACGCGCCGTCGACCCCGACATCGAGGAGGGCGTGCGATGTCGGGCGCAGCGCGTCCGACCCCATCCGGACCCGGGCGGCCAGCCCGCACACCCGGAACCCGGCGTGTTCGAGGACGGCGGCGAACAGCAG
Source organism: Lipingzhangella halophila (assembly GCF_014203805.1). Taxonomy (GTDB): domain Bacteria; phylum Actinomycetota; class Actinomycetes; order Streptosporangiales; family Streptosporangiaceae; genus Lipingzhangella; species Lipingzhangella halophila. The sequence continues at coordinate 1,870,984 of NZ_JACHJT010000001.1, forward strand.
GTTCTGTTCGTAGCAGTATCCGCCGCGGCCGCGGCGGACGAGCTTGTCCTGGAGGTGTTCCAGGTCGAGCTCGATTCCCGCTCCGAGGAGGATGTCCAGGTTCTCGAACGGGATGGTGGCGGCGTGCGCGCGGTGCAGGGCGCGCAGCGTTTCAAGGGTCGGAGCCAGGGCGCCGGAGTAGCCGATGCGCTTCAGGTAGGCGGGCACGTCCAGAGACGCGCTCTGCCAACCGAACGCCGGGTCGGTCACGGTCTGCGGGCCACGGGTGGATTCGGGCACGGTTCCCCCAGATATCATTAGCCGGACAACGACTGAAAGTTAGCCGGCTAACGACTTGGATGTCAACAGGCCCGGGTACTTCCGGTCCTGACCTGGCCAGGATGGAGGCGATCCACGCGTGCGCGAATGGATCGACGTCTGGGATGACGACTTCCAGCCCGTGTTCTGGGAGGCCAAACGCGCCATGCTGCGCGCGGCCGAGGAGGTGCTCAACGAGCACGGTGTCCGGGAAGGGCAGCAGTTCATCCTCATGTGCCTTTGGGCCCAGGACGGCCTCGCGCCCGGGGAGATCGCCCGGCGGCTCGGCCTGGCCACGCCCACCGTGACCCGTACCGCCACGCGGATGGCCACGGCCGGCCTCGTCGAGCGGCGACCCGACCCGGCTGATGCCCGCGTGACCCGGATCTACCTCACCGAACGCGGACGCGACCTGCGCGACCCCCTGAACGCCGCGATGCGCGCCATGTCGGAACGCGCCATGGGCGGGATGACCGCTGACGAGCAAGCCACGCTCGTCGACCTCCTCCGCCGGCTCCGCGCGAACCTCGACGCCGACGGGGACGGAGCACGAACGAACCACCCATCGGACTGACGGTGCCGGCCTTCGGTGCCGGCGGGACCCGCCGCCGGCACCTGGCGCTCAGCCCTGCCTGGCCGCGGCGTTGATCTGCTCGCGCAGGATGTCCACGTGGCCGGCGTGCCGGGCGGTCTCCTCGACCATGTGCACCAGGATCCAGCGCAGCGACACCTGACCGAGCTCGTGCTGCGCGACCGTGTGGTCAAGGGCCAGACCGGCCGCGGCCGCACGTGATTCCGCGCAGGCGCGCTTGTACTCCTCGATGAGCGAGGCGACGGTCGCCTCGTCCGGTACCTCCCAGCTCTCGTCGCCTCCCGAGGAGACGAGGCCGAGTTTCGCGGCCGATTCGCCCAGCAGGACGACCTGGAACCAGTTCCGCTCCACCACCGTGAGGTGCCGCAGCATGCCGGCCGGTGTGGTGAGCGAGGGCACCAGGCGGCGGCGCGCCTCCTCCTCGTTCAGCCCGGCCACCTTGGCCACGACGGAAGCGCGCATGTAGTCGAGGACGGCGGTGAGTGTCTCGCGCTCGTCTCCCGTGGTCGCCTGCGCGGCCGCCTGTATTGCGGTGTTGAGGTCGTCTTCGGCGGATGGGGTCGCTTGCGGTGTCTGTTCAGCGGAGGGGACCATGCCGGAAGGTTACTAGGGATCTGTGATGGGGCGGCCGAGGCCCGGCGTGCCGGGCCTCTGGCGGAAATTCCGGTGACACGGCGGCCGCGCGCCACTAGAGTTCCCGGCCATGACGATGACGCTGGGCGACGCGTTCAACCGCCGCAAGAAGCTCGCCGCCGACCTGAGTAGCTGGATCAACCGGCTCGGCCTCGCGGGTAACGAGCGCCGTACCTTCCGGACCGACCACCTGGAGGGCGACGCCGCCTACACCCCGCAGCCCGGCACCGAGAAGCAGACGCAGCGCCAGTACAGCGTTGCTGAGTGCCGGGCGCGCATCAGCGAGATCCTCGCCGAGGACGAGGAGCTGGCGCTGCGGATCTCCCGCACCAACCAGCGCGCGCGGGCCGAGATCGAGGACCTCGACGGGCGCGTCCGCACGCTGTCCATCCCGGAGCTGATCGTCCTCAAGGACGACATCATCCCGAAGCTGGAGCGCGCGGCGCGCTCGGTCCCGGTGCGCGCGGGAGAGGTCGGTGTCTACGAGACCGGCGACGGCTGGCGCCGGTACCGCACGGTCAAGAAGATCGAGCGCAAGCACGAGAGCTTCAGCGACAAGGGCCTCAAGGTCGAGGAGATGGAGTTCCTCGGCTACGACGTTGTCGAGGTCACCGACTACGGCGTGCCGCAACGCGAGCAGTGGGACGAGACCGACCGGATCGGTGAGTTCGCGCAACGCGTCAAGCAGGCCATCAACAAGGCCAACCAGACCGAGTTGGTCGAGCTAGACTAGGCGCGCGGCGAGGCCGGTCCACCGAAGTTTGGCCGTAGCAGGTAGCAGGTACGGGGTCAGACGTCTATCCGCCTATCACACCTTGAGCAGAGGTGTCAGTTGTAGCTGGTAACGCGTAACGATGCGGCCGCGTGGAACGCGGCACGCGACATGTCATGCGTCCCTGGTACGCCGGTAAGCGGTACCCGTCGAATTCACTTTTGAATTGACCTCAAAAGGGGCCCACACCCCCTGGCCAGGGCCGGCCTCGCTCTCGTCTCCGCTGGTCCGGCGGACCCCTCACACCACGTGCAGCGGGTCCATCCGGACCTGGGCCACGTGGTCCTCCTTACGGGCGCTGCGGGCCGCCGCCGCGGCCTTGAGGGCGCGGGCCAGTGCCGAGGTGTCCGAGCGGGGCACCCGCAGCAGGGCGCGTTCGGCACGTCCCTGCGTGGTGTTGGCGTCTCCTGCCGGTTCGACCGGGACGGGGCCGAGGAGTTCGGCGCCCTCGGGCAGTTCGATCCGCTCCACCAGCTCGCGGACGTGCGCGGCCGCGCCGGTGACCGATGCCATCGTCACGGCGGGCGGGAACCCGAGCTCGCGGCGCTCGGCCAGCTCGCGTTCGGCGAAGCCGGCCGGATCCCAGCGCACGAGCGCCTGGGTGGCCGGAAGCGACGCTTCGGCGAGCACGACGACCTGGCCGCCCTGGTGCGCCGGGCGCACCAGGGCGGCGGCGTTGTACCACCGCCGCAGCGCCTCCTCAGTCGCGCGCAGGTCGGCGCGGTCGAGCAGGGCCCAGCCGTCGAGCAGCAGGGCAGCGGCGTACCCGCCCGCGGCCACGGGCTCGGCGCCCGGGGTGGCCACCACCAGAGCAGGGCGATCGGGCACCTCGGTGAGCACGTCGTCGCGTCCCGAGGTCCGTACGGTCAGCGAGGGGAACGCGCGGCCGAGCTCCTCGGCGGTCCGGCGGTCACCCACCACATTGGCCCGCATATGGGTGTGGGCGCACTCCGGGCAGGTCCAGTCGCCGGAAATCCGGCCGCACCACCGGCAGTACGGCATGGCGTGCGCGCTGTGCATCGCCAGCGGCCCCTGGCAGGTCTGGCAGCGGGCGGTCGCCCGGCACCGGGAGCACCCCATCGACGTGAGGTACCCCCGCCGCGGCACCTGGACCAGCACCGGACCGGTGGCCGCGGCCTCGCGGGCGGCCCGCAACGCCAGACTCGGTAACCGAGCGGTGCGGGCGGCCTCGTCGCGGGCCAGCTCGGTGTCGTCGCCCGCTACCCGCACCCGGGGAGCGCGCTGGCGCAGGGTGGCGCGCTCGGCGGCGAGCGGGAGAGCCCAGCCCGACTCCACCAGTTGGGTCGCCTCCGTGGTGCGGGTGAAGCCGCCGATGAGGGCGGCGGCCCCGGCGCGGTGCGCGCGCATGGCCAGCACGGTGCGCGCGTTCGGGTACGGCGCGTGCGGATCGCTGTGGACGTCGTAACCGTCGTCCCACAGCACCACCAGGCCGAGGTCACGCACGGGAGCGAACATCGCGGCGCGGGTGCCCACCACCGCGCTGACCTCCCCGCGCAGCACCGCGAGCCAGCGGCGGTAGCGCTTGGCCGGCCCGAGATCCGCGGTGAGTGCCACATGCCGGCCCGCGCCCAGGTGCCGGCCCAACGCGGTGTCGACCGTGTCGACGTCGCGACCGTCCGGGACGACGATCACCGCGCCGCGCCCCGAACCGAGTGCGGCGCCCGTGGCCGCGGCGATGGCGTCCGCCCAATCGGGCCCGGGCAGTGCCGTCCAGACGGCTCGGGGGGCCTTGCCGGAGCGCAGCGCCGCGAGGAACGACGGGCCGGTCGGATAGTCGGCCCACGGCCCCGGATCGTTGTGCCCCTCGCCGGACTCGCGCGGCTCCGATGCGCTCTCGCCGGACGGCGGCTCGTCCCTGGGCTCGCGCTCCACCCGCGCGTGCCGCGGCGGAACCGCCAGCCGGAGGACGTCACTGAGCGTCCCGGCGTAGCGGTCGGCGACGGCACGCGCGAGGTCGCGGATCTCCGGGGTGAGGACGGGCTCGGAGGAGACGACCTGGTGCAGGTAGAGCAATTGGCCGGAAAACTCCGACTCGGCGACCCGCTCCAGCAGGAACCCGGAGAGCGACTGCCCACTGAAGCGCACCACCACCCGGCACCCTGGCACCGCCGCGGCGTCCAGGGATTCGGGCACCAGGTAGTCGAACGGCCGGTCGAGGTGGGGCAGCGGGGAGTCGACCACCACCCGCGCCACGGGTAGCTCCGCCGCGGGACGCCGTTTCGCGGGCGCCTTCGCGCCGGCCGCCACCGCGGCGCGCGGCGCGCGGAAAAGCGCCCCTTCCTCGGGCTCGGGCTGCGGGGACATCGCAACCAGGTTTACCAGAGGACGGTGACACCACCGCGGACCAACCGGCCGCGGTGGCGCGCTATTCGCGCCGATCTCGGGAAGTGCACGCATTACCCATGAGTGGAGTTTCGGTGGTGTGGGGTGGTGGGAGTGTGAGGGCGCCGGGGTGGTGCCCATCGCTGCGGTGCGCGCGTGGTGGCGCACCCGACGAAAAGCAGCAGCGGCGGTGGTGTGGGCCAGCCCGCGGGGAGCGGTACGGGTGCCCGATGGGGCGGCCTCCGACGAAGCGCCGACCGGTGGCCGGGCGCAGCGGGGGTGTCCGTAGCGGCGTTCTCGGCGCTGGGGCGTATCGGGGGTGACCGTAGGGACACTCTCGACGCCGAGAACGTCCCCACAGTCAGGTTCGGTGCACAACGGCGCGGTGCGGGGGCGCCACCGGCGGGCACCCGCACCGACGACCGCCGGCCCCGGCGTTGGCTGTCCCGGCCGTGCGGCGTCGCGGGGCGTGCGGGCGGGTAGTGCTGGTAGAACGGAGACAACGCGGTGAGTGAGCTCCGGCGTTCCCGGTGCCGCCTGGAGTGCCGCGTTCCCGCCGCGCTCGCCGCCGCGGGCGCGGCGCGGTGCCGCCTTCGCGCCCACCGGGGCCGCGCCCCACGGGCACGCACACCGTCCTGGCACACGCGAGAAAGGGGAAGGGCGTCACCCCGTTGAACGCGCGGGATCCGCACGCCCGACGATCTGATGAGGCTGGTCTTCGCCGGAACACCCGAGGCCGCGGTCCCGTCGCTGCGGGCGCTGCTGAGCACCCGACACGAGGTGGCGGCGGTCATCACCCGCCCCCCGGCCGCCGCCGGGCGCGGCCGCAGGGAGCGCGAGAGCCCGGTCGCCGACGTCGCCACCGAGGCCGGGCTGGAGGTGCTGAAACCCGAGAAGGCGAGCGACCCCGAGTTCCTCGACCGCCTGCGCGCGATCGCCCCGGACTGCTGCCCGGTTGTCGCCTATGGCGCGCTGCTGCGCCGCGACGCCCTGGAGATCCCGCCGCACGGCTGGGTCAACCTGCACTTCTCGCTGCTGCCGGCCTGGCGCGGCGCGGCACCGGTGCAGCACGCGGTGCTGCGCGGCGACGACATCACCGGCGCGACCACCTTCGAGATCGAGGAGGACCTCGACTCCGGCGCGGTCTACGGCACGGTCACCGAACCCATTGGTGAACGCGACACGAGCGGCGACCTTCTCGGCCGGCTCGCACACACCGGCGCCGAGTTGCTGGTTCGCACGCTCGACGGGATCGAGTCCGGTGCGCTCGTTGCGCGCCCGCAGGACAGCGACGGCGTGTCGTACGCCACCAAACTGGCGCCGTCCGACGCCCGGGCCGACTTCGGCATGCCCGCGATGCGGGTGGACCGCCTGGTCCGGGCCTGCACGCCGGCGCCGGGCGCGTGGTCGACGTTCCGGGGCTCGCGGGTGAAGCTGGGTCCGGTCGTACCGGTCGCCGACGGCCCGCCCCTCGCGCCGGGCCAGGTCCGGGCCACGAAGCACCAGGTCCTGGTGGGCACCGCCACCCACCCCGTCGAGCTGGGCGACGTGCAGCCCCAGGGAAAACGCAGGATGAGCGCGCTGGAATGGGCGCGGGGGGTGCGGCCGGGCGAGGATGAGCGCCTTGGCGGATGATCCGGCGCGCGATCCGGTGCGCCCCACCCCCGAACCTGCCGTACCCTCGGTGGGCGGCCCGAGCGCGGCCCGACCGGTGCGGGGCCGGCAGTGCCATCCGGTGGATTTCCAGGTGTGAGGCGGATCCGTAAAGTGCCATACCAATCCCGCTCCGGGCACCGCCCGGCACGCCGCGACAGCAAGGGCGGCGGGCGCGGCACGGGACCCGATCCGGCGCGCCGGGTCGCCTACGACGTCCTCAAGGCGGTGCACGACCGCGACGCCTACGCCAACCTCCTGCTCCCGTCGATGCTGCGGGAACGCAAGCTCGCGGGCCGCGACGCCGCCCTGGCCACCGAGCTCAGCTACGGGACGCTGCGGCACCAGGGCAGCTACGACGCGATCCTCGACGCGTGCGTCGACCGGTCGATCAGCTCGGTCGACTCCGACGTGCTGCCGATCCTGCGGCTCGGCGCGCACCAGTTGCTGAACACCAAGATCCCGCCGCATGCCGCGGTCAGCGCCACCATCACCCTCGCCCGCCGCGTGGTCGGCACGCACCGCGCCCGGTTCGCCAACGCTGTGCTGCGCAAGGTCGCCGCGCGGGACCTGGGGGAGTGGCTGGACATCGTCGCTCCGGACGGCGGCACCGACCTCGTTGGGCACCTCGCGGTGACGCACAGCCACCCGCGCTGGATCGTCGAGGCGCTGGCCGAGGCCCTCGGCGAGGACCCGGCCGGCGGGCTAGCCGAGACCGAGCGGCTTCTCGTCGCGCACAACGAGCGGCCGCAGGTGACGCTGGTCGCCAAACCGGGCCGGGCCAGCATCGCCGACCTGGTCAACAGCGGAGCCGTCCCGGCGCGCTTCTCCCCCTACGGGGTGTACCTGCCCGAGGGCGACCCCGCCTTACTGCGCGAGGTGAAACAGCAGCGCGCCGCCGTGCAGGATGAGGCCAGCCAGCTCGTGGCGCTGGCGCTGAGCCGCGTGGGCCTCGACGGCGGGGACGCCCACTGGCTCGACGCGTGCGCGGGACCCGGCGGCAAGGCCGCGCTGCTGGCCGGGCTCGCCGGGAAACGCGGCGCCCGGTTGGTCGCCGCCGAGCTGCAGCCAGCGCGGGCCCGGCTGGTCGCCGGTGCTGTGCGGCGTTCGGTGCGCGATGCCGGGCGCACCGTCGTGGCCGACTCCACCCGCCCTCCGTGGCGTGCCGGGAGCTTCGACCGGGTGCTGGTCGACGCGCCGTGCACCGGCCTTGGAGCGCTGCGCCGCCGCCCGGAGGCGCGGTGGCGCCGCGACGCCGGTAGCGCGGCCGAACTGGTGCCGCTGCAGCGGTCGCTGCTGGACCGCGCGCTCGACGCCACGCGCCCGGGCGGCGTGGTCGCCTACGTCACCTGCTCACCGCACCTGGCCGAGACCCGCGGAGTCGTGGGGGAGGTGCTGGCCGAGCGCTCCGACGTCACGGTGCTGCGCGCGGCCGACTACCTCGACGACGTGCCCGGCCTGGCGGTTGGCGACTACGCGCAGTTCTGGCCGCACCGGCACGGCACGGACGCGATGTTCCTGGCGCTGCTGCGCCGGCGGAGTGGATGATCGGACGCGATCGGCTCCGCCGCGGTGCGAGGAAGCGAGAAACCGCTGGATAGACTTGGCCGTGTGGCAATCCAGATCTCACCCAGCATCCTTTCCGCTGACTTTGCGCACCTCGCGGAGGAGGCCGAGGCGGTATCCCGATCGGCTGACTGGCTGCACGTCGACGTCATGGACAACCACTTCGTCCCCAACCTGACGCTGGGGCTGCCGGTGGTGGAGTCGTTGCGCGCGTCGGCACCGCTGCCGTTGGACTGCCATCTGATGATCGAGGATCCTGACCGCTGGGCTCCGGCCTACGCCGAGGCGGGCGCCGGAAGCGTCACCATTCACGCCGAGGCGGCCAGGTCGCCGGTACGCACTCTGCGGACCATCCGGTCGGCCGGCGCGCGTGCCGGCCTCGCGTTGAACCCGGTGACGCCCGTGGAGAGCTACGCCGAACTGCTGCCGGAGCTCGACATGGTGCTGATGATGACGGTAGAGCCGGGGTTCGGCGGGCAGCCCTTCCTGGACATGGTCCTGCCGAAGATCCGCCGCGCCCGCGCGCTGATCAACGACAGCAACGCCGACATCTGGCTGCAGGTCGACGGCGGCGTCAGTGCCGAGACCGTCGAGCGGGCGGCCGAGGCCGGGGCCGACGTGTTCGTCGCCGGCTCCGCCGTGTACGGCGCCGAGGACCCCGGATACGCGGTCGACGCTCTGCGTGCCCAGGCAGAGAAGGCCGCTCACTAGATCGGTGAGTGGGCGCATGGCGTGTCGTCCAACGGGACAGCGAGGACAGTGGGTGGGTCGGCCCCCAGCGGGCGGTACGGGTGCCCGGTGGTGGCGCGCCCGACGGGGGCAGCGAAGGCACCGGATAGGTCGGGGGTGCTTCCTGGTGTCGCCCGGCGCGGGGCTCGGGACCACCGCGACCCGCCCCGCATGTCCAGTTTCTGCGTCGATCTTGAGGATTTCGTGCCTTTACCGCGCGGTAAAGGCACGAAATCCTCAAGATCGGCACCCAGACCGCCCACAATCCAGACATAGCGGGCGCGCGGAGGCTCGCGCGGCACCGAAACCGACCGTGCGGACAGATTCGGCGCCGAGAACGTCCCCACAGACAGTCTCGGCGCGACCCAGCACCGAGAACCACACCACAGACACCCCCACTGGCCCCACCACCAGCCGCCCCCTCGTCGCGTGCGCCACTATCGGGCACCAGGTCCGATTCCCGCGGGCTGGACCACTACCGGCCTTCGCCGCTCTCGTCGCGTGCGCCACCATCGGGTACCCGCACCGATCTCTCGAATCCACCCCCGGGCACCGCGGGGGGAGCGGCCGTGCCCGCGTATGGGCACCACACGGCGGCGCCAACTTGGCAGAACGCGGGTCGGCGCCCGTACCATCCAACAACACCCGCGTGGTGGTGCGTGAATGCCATCGTGGCGCGAGCGGGACCGGTAGCCGGGTCGTCTGGGTCCGTTAGTTGGGGTGGCATGGCATGGAGACGTTGCTGGACGGGATGTGGGACGTTGAGGTCGACCTCGTCCTGTGGCTGCAGTCCCTGGGCGGGTGGCTCGAACCGCCGATGCGGGGGGCGAGCTTCCTGGGCTCGAAGGGCCTGTTCCTCCTGCTGCTCCCGCTGCTGTTCTGGTGTGTGCACGCCGGTGTCGGTGCCCGCGTGTTCCTTATGCTCATGGGCTCGTCGGTGGTCAACGGACTGCTGAAGGCGATCGTGGTGGGCGCGCGCCCGTACTGGCTGCACCCCGTGGTGACGTCGATGAGCCCCGAGGCCACGTTCGGGATGCCGTCGGGACACACCCAGTCCGCGGTCGCGGTCTGGGGTTACCTCGCCGCCAAGATCCGGCGCCGCTGGATCTGGCCGGCCGCCGCAACGGTGATCGTGCTCGTCGCTCTTTCGCGTGTCTACCTGGGCGCGCACTTCCTCACCGACGTCGTGGCCGGCCTCGCGGTTGGCGCGGCCCTCCTCTGGCTGGTGCTGCGGTACGAGCGGACCCTTCTGCGGTGGTGGCGCCAGCGCGCCCTCGGCCCGCAGGTCGGGCTGGCCCTCGCCGCGTCCCTGGTGCCCGGGGTACTCACCCTCAGTCTGCAGACGCTCGTGCGCGACGGCTGGACGGAGCCCGCCGAGTGGACGGGCACGGTGCCCACCGACCCGCCGGCCGCCACACTCGAGTATGTGTTCATGCTCGGTGGCGGGCTCTTCGGGGCGATGGTCGGATTCTCGGTGCTGGCCGCCCGCGGGTGGTACAGCGCGCAGGGCTCCCTCATCTCGCGCGTGACCCGCTACGTGCTCGGCATGGCGGGCATCGTGCTGATCCTCGTGGTGGCGCAGGTGGCGGTTCCCGGCGCCGATGGCGCCGCCGCGGCCGTCCGCGAGTACGTCCTGTACACCCTCATCGCGCTCTGGGGCGCGCTCGCGGCGCCGGAGCTGTTCGTGCGCATGGGCCTGGCAACGCGGCCGGAGTCCGCGCAACCGCAGGGGGTCACTTCCTGACCCGGTCGCGGCCGGGCGCGCCGGATTTTGCTACGCTTGTCGACATCGGTCTCCTGGCGCGCCAGGCCCCGGGCCTCCCCAGTGAGGGCTCGGGCACCGCATCGGGTGATCGAGATGTTGTCCAACGCGTGCTCCGGGGTCGGTGAAAGTCCGAACCGGCGGTGACAGTCCGCGACCCGGCCGAATCCATCGGCCGGTTGAACCGGTGGAATTCCGGTACCGACGGTGAAAGTCCGGATGGGAGGCAGTGCGCGTGGGGCCAGGCGGCGAGCGCCGGTCGAATCCGGCGGGACCGCCCGGTCCTTTCGGGCGGTGACCGCCGAACGAACCATCCCCGGGGCCAGACCAAGGCGAAGGGGATGGCCCGGACGTGTTCACCGGAATCGTAGAGGAACTGGGCGAGGTATCCGCGGTCGCGCCTGCGGGCGACACCGTCGAACTGACCGTCCACGGCCCAACCGTCACCTCCGACGCCGCGCATGGCGACTCGATCGCGGTCAACGGTGTCTGCCTGACCGTCACCGAAGTCGCGGGCCCGCGTTTCCGTACCGATGTCATGCGCGAGACCCTGGACCGGTCAAGCCTGGGCGCTCTCGCCCCCGGCGCCCCGGTCAACCTGGAGCGCGCCGCCAAAGTGTCCGACCGTCTCGGCGGGCACATCGTCCAGGGCCACGTCGACGGGACCGGTGAGATCCTGCGGCGCGTCCCCGGCGAGAGGTGGGAGACGGTGACGTTCTCGCTGCCCGGCGACCTTGCCCGGTACGTCGTGGAGAAGGGGTCCATCACCGTTGACGGCGTGAGTCTCACGGTGGCCGCCGTGGACGCCGACTCCTTCGGGATCGCCCTGATCCCCACCACGCTCGACCTGACCACGCTCGGCCGGAAGAAAGCCGGCGACCCGGTCAACATCGAGGTCGACGTTATCGCCAAGTACGTGGAGAAGCTGGCGGTCTCCGCTCCGGGAGCCGCCCGATGACGGCCGGCACGGGCACGCAGGCAGCCGCACCGCGGGACGGCGCCGGCCACGCGATCGAGCATGGGCCGTACGCGGCGCGCCGACATCCGAGCCCGGAACACCCCCCGAGCACGTCGATCAACAACGCAGCGCAGGGAGCACCTATGACGATCAGCGACCGGAGTGCGGCGCAGCGAGTGGGGGACCCAACAGGCCAGCCCCGCGCGACACTGGACCCCGGGGCCACGGGAGACCCGGACAGCACCCCCATCAAGCTCGACACCATCGCCGAGGCGCTCTCGGACCTGGCCGCCGGCCGTCCCGTCGTTGTCGTGGACGACGAGGACCGGGAGAACGAGGGCGACCTCATCATGGCCGCTGAGGCGGCCACTCCGGAGCTGCTCGCCTTCATGGTGCGCTACACCTCGGGGGTCATCTGCGTCCCGATGCTCGGCGCGGAGCTGGACCGGCTGGAACTGCCTCTCATGACCACGGTCAACGAGGAGAGCCTGCGCACCGCGTACACAGTCACGGTCGACGCGCGCTGCGGGGTGAGTACCGGGATCTCCGCGGCCGACCGGGCGCACACCATCCGGTTGCTCGCCGACTCCGAGAGTACCGCCGGCGACTTCGTGCGCCCGGGACACGTCCTGCCGCTGCGCTACCGCGCGGGCGGGGTGCTGGCCCGCCGCGGGCACACTGAGGCCTCCGTCGACCTCGCCCGCCTGGCCGGGTTGCGCCCGGCGGGCGTGCTCGCCGAGGTCGTCAACGACGACGGCACCCTGACCCGGCTGCCCGGGCTGCGGCGGTTCGCCGACGAGCACGGCCTGTGCCTCGTCTCCATCGAGGAGCTCGTGCGCTACATCGAGGACTCCACCGGCACCGTTCGCGGCGTGACCCCGTCCGCGCCGCGGTCACTGGTCGAGCGTGTCGTCGAGACCACCATCCCGAACGCGTACGGGCAGTGGCGCGCTGTCGGCTACCGCGGGATGGCCGACGGCGCCGAGCACGTCGCGCTCATCCTGGGGGAGATCGGCGACGGCACCGACGTGCTCACGCGGTTGCACTCGGAGTGCCTCACGGGGGACGCCTTCGGTTCGCACCGCTGCGACTGCGGTACCCAGCTCGACGCGTCGATGGCGGCGATCGCGGAGGAGGGCCGCGGTGTTGTTGTCTACCTGCGCGGGCACGAGGGCCGCGGCATCGGGCTGCTGCACAAGCTGCAGGCGTACCGGCTGCAGGACTCCGGTGCCGACACCATCGACGCCAACCTGGAGCTGGGCCTGCCCGCAGACGCCCGCGAGTTCGGCGCCGGCGCCCAGGTCCTGACGGACCTGGGAGTCCGCTCCGTCCGGCTGATCAGTAACAACCCGGGCAAAACCGAGGGTCTGCTCGGGCACGGGATCGCCGTCACCGAACGGATCGCGATGCCGACCGTCGTCACCGACGAGAACCTGCGCTACCTGCAGACCAAGCGCGACCGGATGGGCCACGACCTGACCGGTATCGCGGTCGTCAACTGAGCGCCATCCGAGTACCCACCGAAACAGCGACGGAGGACACGCGACCATGACTGGAACGGGGCGCCCTGGCGACCTGACCCTCGATGCGGCAGGGCTCACGCTCGGGATCGTCGCTACCCGGTGGAACGCCGGGATCGTCGACCCGCTACTGGCCAACGCCGTCGGGGCGGCCGAGGGTGCGGGAGTGGCAGCCCCCACCGTGGTGCGGGTCGCGGGGGCGATCGAGATCCCGGTCGTAGCCCAGGAACTCGCCCGCACCCACGATGCCGTCGTGGCGCTGGGCGCGGTCATCCGGGGCGCGACACCGCACTTCGACTACGTCTGCCAATCGCTCACCCAGGGGCTGACCGATGTCGCGTTGCGGGCCGCCAGCCCTGTTGCCAACGGCGTCCTGACCTGTGACACGCTTGATCAGGCGCGGGAACGTGCCGGGCTGCCGGGCAGCCACGAGGACAAGGGCCGCGAGGCGGCTGTGGCCGCGCTCGACACCGCCGTCACCCTGCGGACACTGCGTGAGAGGCACGGCCAGCCCGCCGCGTGAGGCGGCGCCGGGAGCCACCGGACAGCGGAAGAACAGGCGGGCGCGGCCCGGGAACTGAGCGGAGGAATCGCCGTGGACGGGGCCGCCGAGAGCCCGATGCCGCCGGTGACGTGGCGGCCGCGCAACATCCGCGTAGTCGCCTACGGGTTGGCCGTACTGGTCCTGGCCACCATGGTGGCCCTGGCGGTGGTCCTCCCGGAGCAGTTCCAGGTGACGGACCGTTTTGGCCTGGTCCTGATCGGAGTTGTCGGGGTGGGCGTCCTGCACCTGCTCGGTCGCCCGCGACTGGTCGCCACCGAGCGCCGCGTCACCGTCGTCAACGGCATCCGCACGCACGTGCTCGAATGGGCCGAGATCATCGACATCCGGATGCCGGCGGGGGAGCCGTGGCCCTCGATGGATCTGGCTGACGGGTCCACGCTGGCGGTCATGGGTATCCAGAGCAACGACGGCGAGCGCGCCCGGGCGGACCTCGCGGAGTTCCGCGAGCTGCTGCACGACCACGGAGAGGCAGAGGAGCCCGGCGGCCCGTAGGCCTGGCGCCGGGGTCCGGGCGAAACGCGGCCGGGATGGGACACCCGCGGCAGGCAGAGCGGGCCACGAGGTTTAGTCGGACGTTCGGAAACGGTATGTATCGGGCTATCAGGACACCGCGCATGGCCCCCGACATTGCCGCACTTCCCATCCGCCAAGCCGACAGAGACATAGGCTGGCCTCAAGAAACGGGTATCGGGGGCCGTTCGCTGAGAGGAGTGCCACGTGCGCGACATCCGTGGTTCCGTCGCCAAACTGTTCGCGTCAGGCGAGACGTTCGCGCTCGCCACCGTCATCGACACCTACAAGAGTGCACCGCGGGAGGCTGGCGCGGCGATGGCGGTCAGTGCCTCGGGGGAGGTCATCGGCAGTGTGTCCGGCGGTTGTGTTGAGGGGGCCGTCTACGCGCTGGCACAGGAGGTCATGGCCAGTGGAGAACCGGCACGTGAGCGCTACGGGGTCAGCGACGACGACGCGTTCGCCGCCGGCCTCACCTGCGGGGGAACGCTGCACGTCCTGGTGGAGCCGGTGAGCCGGACGCTGTATCCGGACCTGCCCGAGGTGGTGGCGGCCATCAACGCGCACGAGCCGATCGCGGTCGCGACCATTGTGGCCGGCCCGCGCAGGCTGGGCGCCCGCCGGATCATCCGGCCGGACCGGGCCGAGGGCACGCTGGGCGGCGACCGTCTCGACTCCGCTGTCGACGACGACGCGCGCGGCCTGCTGGCCCAGGGCAGTACCGGCGTCCTGCGTTACGGCGCTGATGGGCAACGGCGCCGCGACGAGCTTGAGGTCTTCGTGCAGTCGTTCGCCCCGCCACCGCGGATGCTGGTGTTCGGCGCCATCGACTTCGCCGCCGCCGTCGCCGACATCGGCGCGTTCCTCGGCTACCGGGTGACCGTGTGCGACGCCCGGCCCGTGTTCGCCACCTCGAAGCGGTTCCCCAAGGCCGACGAGGTGGTCGTGAAGTGGCCGCACGTCTACATCAGTGAGATCGAGGCGCAGATCGACGAACGAACGGCCATCTGCGTGCTCACCCACGACCCCAAGTTCGACGTACCGGTGCTGCAGGCGGCACTGCGCACCCCGGCCGGCTACATCGGGGCCATGGGCAGCCGCCGTACGCACGACGACCGGATGGCCCGGCTGCGAGAGGCCGGGGTCGGCGAGGATCGGCTCGCGCGGGTGCGCTCGCCGATCGGTCTGGACCTCGGCGCGCGCACGCCGGAGGAGACCGCGGTCTCCATCGCGGCCGAGCTGATCCAGACCCGGTGGGGCGGAAGCGGCCGCCCACTGAGCACCACGAGCGGCCGTATCCACAACGAGCCACTCGCCACTCAGGCCACACCCGTTGCGGCGGGAGCCGCCGAGCCCGGTGCCGGCGGTACCTGGCCGTAGTACGTACCTCCCGGAACCCCGGCGGAATTCGGTCACGGAACGGCCAGTATCGGCCAAGAACTTTCGTAAACCGAAGTGCATTGTAGTGCGCATCCCTCCGCGTAAGGGGGAATCGGTCGCCTCGGTCGTGGGGTTTGGCATCAACGACAACCCTGAACTGGCCTACCAGCGTGGCATTATCACGTCATGACGACACGTAAGAACAGTACTGGCGAGCCCCAGCTCGCCGGTCTCCTGCTGGCCGCCGGGGAGGGGCAACGACTGGGACGGCCGAAGGCCCTTGTTGAGCTGGCAGGAGAGCGGCTGGTCGACCGGGGCGTCCGGGTGCTGCGCGAGGGTGGGTGCGTGCCGATCTATGTCGTGACGGGAGCAGCGCCGGCCGAGGTGTCCGAGACGGTGGCGGTGCACAATCCCGCCTGGTCGGAAGGGTTGGGGTCCTCTCTGCGCGCCGGTCTCGACGCGATGCCCGAGGACGTCGACGCCGTGCTCGTGGCCCTCGTTGACCAGCCACTGGTGTCGACCGAGGCGGTGCGGCGGCTCGCCAACGCGTACGCGGAAGGGGAGCGTGCGATTGTGGCGACCTACGTCGGCAATCCGCGCAACCCGGTGCTGCTGGGGCGCGAACACTGGCCGAGCGTGCACGCGATGGCCGAAGGCGATGTCGGGGCCCGCCCTTTCCTACGCGCCTACTCCCATCTGGTCACGCCGGTCGCCTGCGACGACGTCGCCAGTTCAGAGGACATCGACACCCCCGACGACCTGGAGCGCATGCGGGCCCGCGTCGAACCCGCGGAGCAGGACACCAACACCGCCCGGATTCAGTAGGTAGTGTTTCTTGGCTCGCTGGCGCTCGCCGGGTCGGGTGCCTGGGTGGCTGGGAACCTTCGGGCGCCTCCGGTGTGGTGCCCAATGGGCTTCACCGGTCGCGGGCGCCCCACCTACGGACCCTCCAGAACCCCGGCGGCGCCCGGCCCGTTTTTGGGCTCGCTGGCGCTCGCCGGGTCGGGCGCCCCGAAGCCGGGAACCTTCGGGCGCCTCCGGTGTGCCGCCCTGGTCGGCTTCGCCAGTCGCGGACGCCCCACCTACGGACCCTCCAGAACCCCGGCGGCGCCCGGCCCGTTTTTGGGCTCGCTGGCGCTCGCCGGGTCGGGCGCCCCGAAGCCGGGAACCTTCGGGCGCCTCCGGTGTGCCGCCCTGGTCGGCTTCGCCAGTCGCGGACGCCCCACCTACGGACCCTCCAGAACCCCGGCGGCACCCGACCCGAACACGCCCCTGCGTTTTGGCGACCCGAAACGAGACCGTTTCTAGGGGTTCGCGACCGGCAGGTGTCGGATGCCGAACCGGGCGCGCATCTGCTCGCCGGGGGCGATGACACGGAGACCGTCCCCGGTGGCAAGGGCGTTCGGTGGGCACGTCATGGGCTCCACCGCGAGCGGGCCCCGGTTTCCGGGGTCGACGAAGCGGTCGGCGCTGTAGACCTGGAGCCAGGGGCAGGTGCGGTCGGTCCACAGCCCTACCGCGTTGCCGGAGCCGCTGAGCACAGTCCAGGCCAGGTCGTCACTGCCGTACTGCAGGCCGGTGAACGGGGTGTCGAACACGGTCGAGCCGACCGGTCGGGCGGTCCGGAAGTCGTGGTCGGTGCCCGCGAGTGGCTGCGGCGGGCCCACCGGAAGGAGGCGCTCGTCCACGGGCTGCCGGAGACGCGCGGGCAGGCGCAGCGTCGCGTCGTCGAGCGTGCTGTCGACCCGCACATAAGGGTGTGCCCCGATGCCGCAGGGAGCGGCGGACGAGCCCGAGTTGCGAAGGGTGACGGTGACCGTCAGGCCGGTGCGGGCGTCGAGCCGGTAGTCCGCTGTCGCCGCCAACCGGAAGGGGTACCCGGGGGCGCCGTCGAGCGTGCAGCCAAGGGTGACCCCCTGCGGGCTGACGTTTTCGGGGCGCCACGTCAACGCGTGGACCAGGCCGTGGATGGCGGAGCTGCCACCGCGTTCGGTGACCTCAAGCTGGTGTTCGGCACCGTCGAACACGTAGCGCCCCTCGGCGACGCGGTTCGGCCACGGGGCCAGGAGCTGGCCCTGGAACCCCCGAACCTCCCCGCCGGGGTCATGCCCCCAGAGCAGCTCGTCGCCGCCACGGCCGAGCCGGCACAGTGCCGCGCCGCGAGGCTCGACCACCGCCCAATACTCGCCCGCCCTGAGTTCGAACGCGTCGCTCACCCGACACCAACTTCCCACGTGACGCGGACTACCGGAGGGAGCATACGCGGGTGCTCAACCGAGCACGGAATCGAGGGGTATCAGTATCCCCGATCCCAGGGTGAGCAGCCCGCCGGCCAGCACGGTGACCACCATCAACAGGGAACCGGCCACCGAGAGCCGATAGGACATCAACCGGACGCGCGCCTTGCGTTGCTTGCCGGCAGCGGTGCGTCCGAGCACGAACAGGGCGAGCCCCAGCACCACCGGGAACCACCAGGAATTCCCGCTTCCGCCGGGAAGCAGCCCGGTCACGCTCTGCGCCCCGGCCGCCAGCGCTGAGACCGGCGGGCTGTCGCTGACCGCCAGGAGCACTTCGTAGCCGGCGAGCACCGCGTCGCTCTGCGGGAAGAAGCCTTCGGGCGGCAGCAGCGACCTGCCCAGTCCTTCGGCAAGGCCCGCCAGGCCGGCGGGGTAGGCGAACCGGCGGCACCGACCCGATCCCATCGCGCGCTCGATCTGGCGCATCCCCCGATCGACGCGTCGCCGCTCGCGGTCCTGTTTCCGCTGCGTCTGGGACCCGTTCCGGTACGGGGTGCCGGAGGGCGGCCGATCCGGGTCAGGCGGTGGCTGAGCACCGTTGTCCCCTCGGGAGTCGCCACCGGGCAGGCGCTCGCGCGCCCGGGACCACCCGCCGCCCACCGCGGCGGCGATGCGGTGCCAGCGCTCGCGCCAGCGCCCGCGGCTCTGGTCGCGGTCGAGCTGGCGCTGGGCCGCGCCGGCCCGCAGGGCGCTTGGTAGCAGCATGGTCGCTGTGCTGATCGCGGCGTTGGTGGCGACGTCGCCGTGCGGGCCGCGTAACGCCGCGCTTCGCTGCGCACGCCACCACTCCGCGCGCGGCGCATCGCTGCGATGGGCCGGGTGCCAGGACTGCGCGCGCAGGTGCCGGCGTTTGCGGGTGGCCGCATCGGGATCCAGGACCAGCTCGGTGGCCTCGGCCCATGCCCTGTCCCATTCGTGTGTGGCGGGAGTCCTCTCCGCGACGTCGCGAGCGTCCGTGGCGAGCACGCGTTCCACGGTCGTACGCACCTGCCGCATGATGAGGGGCACCTCGTGCTGCACGCGTTCGAGTAGCACGCAGCGGTTTGTGCCTTCGGCACGGCAGACCGGATGGTCGCACCAGTGGCGCGCGGCGAGCCCGAGCGCGCCCAGCTCGATGGCCTCGCGAAGGGTCGCGTGCCGGGCGGACTCGCCCACGGCCATGGCCAGCACGCCTTCGGCGCTGACCTCGTGCCCGCGGTAGCGGGGCGCCATCCCGGGCACGAACCGCGCCGCGAGCGCGCTGATCGCCACGTGCGCGCGTTCGGGTTCGTCGTCGAGGACCGTGAGGTAGGAGCGGTCGAAGGTGTAGTCGTTGGCCTCGCGGTCCAGCCAGGTCCGCAGGGTCGGCCAGTGGGTGCGCAGCCAGACGGAGCCCTTGTCGGAGCGGTCCATGAGGTCGAACGCGAGGCTGGGCGGGTCGTCGTGGGAGACGTCGGCGAAGCTGATGGGCGCGTACCGGCGGGCCTTGACGATCTCCGGGCGTTCCCCGGCCAGCCACTGGCGCACCTCGGCGTAGCCCCACCGGGCCGCGGGTACCGGGGTGAGCAGCCCTTGGGCCAGGAGCCGCCACTCCTCGTCCGGGATCGCCGAGACGTCCACCTCGCTGTTGCGGACGGTAAGCCAGTTCTCCCCGCGCACGGGTCGGCGCCCGGCCATCATCTCGTGCGCCATGACGCCAAGGGACCACCACGCGGCCGGCGCTTCGCGCCGGCCCTCGATGACCTCGGGGGCCGCGTAGTCCTCGGTAACGGCCTGGCTTCCGTAGACCCGGCTCATCGTCGCGCGGACCGCGCCTCCGAAGTCGGTGAGGGCGAACACCGGCGGGTCGGCTTTGCGGATCAGCAGGTTCTCGGGCTTGACGTCGGTGTGGTTGTGCTGCAGCGAGTCCTGCCAGTGGTGCAGGCAGGCGGCGACCGCGGCGACGATGTCGCGGGCCCGCTCATCGGGCAGCGGGGCCTGGTCGATCAGCGTGCGCAACGAGCCCGCGGCGAAGTACTCCTGTGCCTCCCAGGCGACGTCCTCGCCCCAGGAGCTGCGCGCCGTGCCGTAGCCGTGGATCGCCGGAGTGTAGGGGTCGGTGGCACCGCGGGCACGAAGCCGGTCGAGCAGCTCGCGGTTGATGTCGTGGCCGGGGCGGTAGACCTTCAGCGCGAGCTGGCGGTCCGGCTCACCGACCGGTTCGGCGAGGTAGACCATGGCCTCGCCCCCGGAACCGATGTGGCCCTGCACACGGTAGGACCGCCGCAGCTCTTCCGGGATCGCGTAGTCGAGCTCTCCGGCCGGTCCGACCACCACTCGCGACACCAGGCGCGGGAACCAGCCCAGCAGTGCGCCGGTGGGGTGCCGCCACCGCGGCCGGGCCGGCGGCTGCTCGCCGGCCGAGGCGTTCGATAGCCCGAAGCGGCGGGTGTGGGCGGGTAGCACCGAGGTGTGCGCGTCGTCGCCGGCGTCCCCTACCTCAGAGCGCCCGTTGCCGGGGCGCAGGATTTGGGTAACCCAGCGCGTTCTCCCGCGGCCGCCCTGGTCGGGTCGGGTCGCGGTCGGTTCGATCCGGTGCGTGGGTGCGCTGGGGTCATCGGGTTCGGGTGTGGCCATCGCTCAGGCTGGATCTCTCGGTGCTGGACTGGGAAGCGTGTAATCGGCCCCTTCTCCCACAGATTAGGCGAGGCGGACGGCACCGGTGGTGCCCAGCCGCGCCCTCTTCCGGCCACGACACGGTTGCCCGGGTGGTTCTTCGCTTTCCGTGCGAGGTGACACACCCGACTCGGCCGAACACGAACGAGGGCCGCCCCGCACGGGGCGGCCCTCGCGAGCCAGTATCAGTGGGACCCGGTTCGTTCCCACGCGGCTCAGGCGCTCTGGTGGGTGAACTCCGCGTCGATATCGATCTTGATCCGGTCGCCGACCACGACGCCTCCGGTCTCCATGGGCATCTCGATGTCGACGCCGAACGCGGAGCGGCTGATCTCGGTCTCGGCGTGGAACCCGCAACGGGTCATCCCCCACGGGTCCTTGGTCACACCGTTGAACTCCAGAGTGAGCTCCACGGGCTGGGTGTTGCCCTTGATGGTCAGGTCACCGGTGAGGACGAAGTCCTCACCGGACTGGCGGATACCGGTGGACTCGAACGTCCACTGTGGGTGCGTCGCCGCCTCGAAGAAATCGGCCGAGCGGAGGTGGTCGTCGCGCTGCTGGCTGTCCGTGTTGATCGAGTCCGCGTCGATCGTGGCGCGCACCGCGGCCTTGGTCGGGTCCTCGGGGACCGTCAGAGTGGCGTCGAACTTCTCGAACCGGCCGCGCACCCGGCTCACCATCATGTGGCGGACCGAGAAGCTGAGCATGGAGTGAGTCGGGTCGATCTCCCAGGTACCGGGGATGAGCTCCTGATCGGTCATGGTGTCCTCTTTCGTGGTACTCGTCGGCACGCTCCACGCGTTGCGGCCTCGCGGACCCCGCAGCCGCACTTACGTTGGAAGAATCTTTCTGAGAAGAAAGTAGTCGGAGAGGGGTCGGGAACGCAAACGCGCGAGTACGATTGCCGCTATGAGCGCGGTCAGTTGGCTCGATGCCGGTGAACAGCAGGTCTGGCGAACCTTTCTCCGGGTGAATTCGGTCATGCACGACGTGCTCGACCGCGACCTGCAACGGAGGCACGGGCTCACATTGGTGGAGTACGGCATCCTGGTGCACCTCTCGGAATCCGAAGGCCAGCGCGAACGCATGCGCGGGCTCGCCGACACCGTCATCGTCTCCAAGAGCCGGCTGTCCCATCAGGTGGCGCGCCTCGAACGCGACGGGCTGGTGCGCCGGGAGACCTGCGAGGAGGACCGACGGGGCTCGTGGGCCGTGCTCACCGAAGCCGGGGAGAAGGCACTGCGCGCGGCGGCGCCCGACCACGTCACACGGGTGCGGGAGTGCCTGTTCGACCGGCTCTCGGCCGAGCAGGCAGCCCAGTTCGGCGAGATCCTGGGCATCCTCGAAGAAGGGCTGAGCGAGCGGGCGCAGTGACCCGGTTGCCCGGTTCGGCCCTGTCCTCCACCTATTGAGCTGGCGGGATGGGTAGAGTCACGTGATGTGACCGGACAAACTATCAGCGGTGCTCAGCGGTTCCGCGACGACGACGGCTCGGCCGATCCGCGGGTGCGCGAAAAGCTTGACGCCTACTCTCGGGGCAACGCGGGTGACCGCCAGGTGCTCGCCGCCCTCGGACTGTCCCGGCTGCTGGTCCCGGTGGTCGCCGTGCCCGCTGAGGACGGCGCGGAGAGCGCGGACGGCGCCGGCGGTACGGACGGCGCGGACGGCACGGACGACGGGAGCGGCGGTTCCGACCACCCTGACCACGACGACGGCAGCGGGGTCTCCCTGCCGTTGATGCTCGGTGCGGACGGGCGGCGCGGCGTGCTCGCGTTTACCTGTGTCGACGCTATGCAGTCGTGGCGGGCCGATGCCCGGCCCGTTCCGGTCAGCACCGTCGACGCCTGCCGGGCGGCCATCGACGAAGGTGCCGACGCCCTGGTCGTCGATGTCTCCGGGCCGGTCAGCTACGCCATCGAGGGCCACTTCCTGGCCACCCTCGCCGAGCACGGCGCGATCCCGGAGCCCGAGGACGACCCCCAGGTCCTCGCGATGATCTACCGGATCACGCACACCGAGTTCGGTATCGAGCGCGTCCGGATCCACGAGTCCGCCCGCGCCGACCTTGGAGTCCGCTTGGAGCTGGACCGGCGCGACGACGAGTCGATGCGCCGGGTCGCCGAGCGGCTGGCCACCGAACTCAAGGACCTGTTGCCCGGCGGCGTGGAGCTGAGCGCCGTGGTGCGCGCCAAGCGCCGCGAGTAGGCCCCGGGCAGCACGCCGCCGCGGGGAACCGGGCCGCGGAACCGGCCACTGCCGCGCACCGCGCGGATCCGGTATGTTCTGGAGCCATGCCGTCCGCCACCGTGCTCGCGCTCACAATCTGCCTCGCCCTGCTCGGCGCGGTGGCCGGAATGACGGCCGGACGTGTCATCCCGCTGTTCCCCCGGCACGACCCCGAACCCGACGACGAGTCCGGCCCGCCGCCGCCCACCTGCCCCCACTGCGGCGCCGAGGTGCCCTGGCCGCGCTGGGCGCCCCTGCCATTGCGGTTCCTCGTCAAGACGGGGTGCCAGGACTGCGGACGGCGGGTGCACGCACCCGCCGTCACCATATGGGTGGCCGCGCTGCTCCTGGGGACCCTCGCGTTCACCGGGGCCGACCGGTTCCCCGTGGAGATCGCCGCGTTCGCGTTCTTCGCGATCTGGGGTGCGCTGCTCACGGTGATCGACGCCCGAGTGCACCGGCTGCCCAACCGGCTGGTGCTGACCTCCTATCCGGTGGCGCTTGTGCTGCTGGCCGCGGCCGCGCTGACCATGCCGGACGGAACGACCCGGTTCACCATGGCCCTCATCGGCATGGCGGGCCTAGCGGTGTTCTACTGGGTGCTGTGGGTCATCTACCCCGCGGGTATGGGGTGGGGCGACGTCAAGATGGCGGGGCTGCTGGGCCTCTTCCTCGGCTGGGGCAGTCTGGGCAGCGTCGTCTCGGGGACGTTCCTGGCGTTCCTGTTCTCCGCCACGTTCGGGATCACCCTGATCGTGCTGCGTAGGGCGACCCGCAAGACCGCGATCCCGTTCGGCCCGTTCATGATCATCGGGGCGTTCGCCGTGATCACCGTGGGCGACCCGCTCCCGCTGCTGCTGGGCTGAGGCCGATGTGCCAACACCTCCCCGGACGTGGGAAGATCGAGGCATGATGCGCTGGCTGACCGCGGGGGAATCACACGGTCCGTCACTCGTCGCGATCCTCGAAGGCGTACCGGCCGGCGTCGGTGTCACCACCGATGACGTCGCCGCGGCGCTGCGTCGGCGACGCGCCGGGTACGGCCGGGGCGCCCGGATGAAGTTCGAGCAGGACGAGGCCACCCTCATCGGGGGGATCCGGCACGGGCTGACCCAGGGAGGCCCGGTCGCCATCCAGGTGGCGAACTCCGAGTGGCCCAAGTGGGAGCAGGTCATGTCGCCCGACCCGGTCCCCGCCGGGGAGCTCGACGGTGTCGCCCGCAACGCACCCCTCACACGCCCCCGCCCCGGCCACGCCGACCTGGTGGGCATGCAGAAATTCGGGCACGACGAGGCCCGGCCCGTCCTGGAGCGCGCCAGCGCCCGGGAGACCGCCGCCCGCGTCGCCATCGGCGAGGTCGCCCGCCGGTTCTGCCGCCAGGCACTGGGCGTGGAGATCCTCAGCCACGTCGTCTCCCTGGGCGGGATCGGCGTCCCCGCTGACACACTGCCCGGGCCCGACGACCTCGACAGCGTCGACGCCGACCCGGTGCGCTGCTTCGACTCCGAAACCAGCGCCCGCATGGTGGCCGAGATCGACGACACCAAGAAGGCGGGCGACACGCTCGGCGGTGTCGTCGAGGTGCTCGCTTACGGGCTTCCCCCCGGTCTGGGGAGCCACGTCCACTGGGACCGCCGCCTTGACTCCAGACTGGCCGGGGCGCTCATGGGGATCCAGGCGATCAAGGGCGTGGAGCTGGGGGACGGCTTCCGCACCGCCGCGCGCCGCGGTTCGGCCGCGCACGACGAGATCGAGCCCGGCGACGACGGCGGAGTCAACCGCCGCACCAACCGCGCGGGCGGTGTCGAGGGCGGCATGACCACCGGCGAGCCGCTGCGGGTAAGCGCCGCGATGAAGCCGATCGCCACGGTGCCGCGCGCCCTCGATACGGTCGACGTGTCCAGTGGCGAGTCGGCGCAGGCCCACCACCAGCGCAGCGACGTCACGGCCGTGCCCGCCGCGGGCGTGGTCGCCGAGGCCATGGTCGCGCTGGTGCTCGCCGAGGCGGCACTGGAGAAGTTCGGCGGCGACTCCGTCACCGAGACAAGCCGCAACCTGCACAGTTACCTGGACGGTCTGGCCATCGGGTAGCGACCCGAGCCGCCGCCGTGGAGAAGGACCGCTACTGATGAGCACACCGATTGCCGTCCTCGTGGGCGCGCCCGGATCCGGGAAGTCCACGGTCGGCCTGACCCTGGCCCAGCGGCTGGGCGTTGAGCTGATGGATACCGACACCGAGATCGAGACGCGGGCGGGCAAACCGATCGGCGACATCTTCCTGGAGGATGGCGAGGAGGCGTTCCGCGCCCTGGAGCGCAAGGTCGTCGAATGGGCGCTCGCCAGTCACGCCGGTGTGCTCGCGCTGGGCGGCGGGGCCGTACTGGACCCCGGGACCCGCGACGACATCGCGAAGCACCACGTGGTGTACCTGCAGGTGGAGTTCGCCGACGCCGCCAAGCGAGTCGGCATTGACAAGGCGCGGCCGTTGCTGGCGGGTAATCCCCGGGCCAAGCTGCGCAAGCTGCTGGAGGAGCGGCTGCCCATCTACGAGGGGGTCGCCAGCCACACCGTGACGACCAGCGGGTACCACCCCGAGGAAGTCGTCGACGCCATCGTCGGGACCCTGCCCCGGGACCGCCAGCGATGACCGTGCGGCGGATCGGTGTCGGTGGCGCCCAGCCCTACGACGTCGTGGTGGGCGGCGGCGTCTTCGGCGAGCTGCCCGGACAGGTGGGCCCGGATGCCGCCCAGGTTGCTGTCATCCGGCCGGACAGCCTGGGCGAGGTGGCGCGCCCGGCGCTGCGGGTGCTGGAGGCGGCCGGCTACACCGTGCACGACATGGGCGTTCCCGACGGCGAGGCCGCGAAGAACGTCACCGTGGCGGCCGACCTGTGGGGCCGCCTCGGGCGGGCCGGCTTCACCCGGACCGACGCCGTCGTCGGCATCGGGGGCGGCGCGACCACCGACCTCGCCGGGTTCGCCGCGGCCACCTGGCTGCGTGGCGTGCGCGTCGTTCTTGTCCCCACCACGCTCCTGGGCATGGTCGACGCCGCTGTGGGCGGCAAGACCGGCATCAACACCACCGAGGGAAAGAACCTGGTCGGGGCGTTCCACCCGCCCGCCGGGGTGCTGTGCGACGTCGCGACGCTGCCGAGCCTGCCCGCGGCGGACTACGCCGGTGGCCTGGCCGAGATCGTCAAGGCCGGGTTCATCGCCGATCCGGTGATCCTCGACCGGATCGAGGACGACCCCGATGGTGCCACCCGGCCCGAGGGACGCCACACGCGCGAGCTGATCGAACGCGCCATCGCGGTCAAGGCCGAGGTGGTCTCGGGAGACCTCCGCGAGAGCGGCCAGCGGGAGATGCTGAACTACGGTCATACGCTGGGTCACGCCATCGAGCGCGTGGAGAACTACACGTTCCGGCACGGCTACGCGGTCGCGATCGGCATGGTCTTCGCCGCCGAGCTGGCCCGGATCGACGGCCGGATCGACGCTGGGACCGTGCGGCGGCACCGGGCGATCCTCACCTCGGTGGGCCTGCCCACCGCCTACTCCGGCGAAGCGTGGCGCGGGCTCCGCGAGAGCATGCGGGTGGACAAGAAGGCACGCGGCGCCGCCCTGCGATTCGTCGTCCTCGACAACGTCGGCGAACCCTCGATCCTGGCCGACCCGTCGGAGGAAATGCTCGACGCCGCTTACGGCGCGGTGAGTGCGTGAACGCTCCCGCGCCCAGAACACACTAGACTGCGATTAGACGACCGGCGTCGGCGCATCGGACCTGTCCCCGGACAGCAGGATGCCGCGGGCCGGGATCCTCGACCGCCGCACCGGCCACCGGGACCGACCTCCGGGGTGCCTGCGCGGTCATGGGACCGGCCCCGACGACCGGCATCAACCGTGCCCGACCTCTGGGAGAGACAACCGAAGTGGCCACGACGAACGACCTCAAGAACGGCACGACCCTGAAGCTCGACGGCGGTGAACTCTGGAACGTCGTAGAGTTCCAGCACGTCAAGCCCGGCAAGGGCGGTGCGTTCGTCCGCACCAAGCTGAAGAACGTCACCTCCGGCAAGGTGGTCGACAAGACCTTCAACGCCGGCGCCAAGGTCGAGGTCGCCAACGTCGACCGGCGCGAGATGCAGTACCTCTACACCGACGGCGAGTCCTACATCTTCATGGACACCGACACCTACGACCAGGTCGAGGTTCCCGCGAAGGTGCTCGGCAACAACGCCGACTACCTGCTGGAGAGCGCGGTGGTGACGGTGGCCATAAACGAGGGGAGCCCGCTGTACGTGGAGCTTCCGGCCGCCGTGGAGCTGGAGATCAGCCAGACCGACCCCGGTGTGCAGGGCGACCGCTCCACCGGTGGCACGAAGTCGGCCACGGTCGAGACTGGCGCGGTCATCCAGGTTCCGCTGTTCATCACCACGGGCGAGCGCGTCAAGGTCGACACCCGCACGGGCGACTATCTGGGCCGCGTCAACTGATGGCGCTGGATGCCTCGACCGTGGAACACCTGGCAGGAGAACGATGAGCGGCGCCAGACGCAAGGCGCGCAAGCGCGCTGTCGAAGTGCTCTACGAGGCCGAGCTGCGCGACATCTCGGTGCCCGAGGTGATCGAGCGCCGGCGTGCCCAACCCCAGCCGCCCATCAACGAGTTCACCGAGCAGCTCGCCGCGGCGGTCGACGAACGGCGCGACCGGATCGACGCGTTGCTCGGCCAGTACGCCATTGGCTGGACGCTGGAGCGGATGCCGGTGGTTGACCGCAACATCCTGCGCATGGGGGCCTACGAGCTGTTGTGGGCCGAGAGCATCCCTGACGGGGTGGCGGTCTCCGAGGCGGTCGCCGTGGCCAAGGAGCTGTCCACAGAGGACTCGCCGACCTTCATCAACGGCCTGCTCTCGCGACTGATGGAGAACAAGGCCACGCTGGCCCTGTAGGGGCCGGCCCGGCAGGTGACCCGCTCGTGCGCGAAAGGACGAGGCCGTGACAGACAACGCCAGTGACGTGGGCGTGGCCGTGGACGGCACGCACTCCTCGGGACCGCACCGGGCCGCCACCGTGGCGCGCACCGCTGTGGTCTGGGACACGCTGCGCACGACCCTGGCCGGGCTCGAAGCCGGCTCCAGCGCAGGCTCTGCCGAACCGCTGTCGATCGTCGACGCGGGCGGCGGCACCGGAGGCGCCGCCGTCCCGCTCGCCGAGCTGGGGTACGACGTCACGGTCGTGGATCCCAACCCCGACTCGCTGGCGGCACTGGAGCGGCGCGCCGCCGAGTCCGGGGTGCGCGTGCGGGCTCTCCAGGGGGACACCCGCGACCTTGCCGACCTGCTCCCCGCCGGGCAGGCGCACCTGGTGCTGGTGCACAGCGTGCTGGAGTACGTCGACGCGCCGGCGGCATCACTGGCCGATGTGGTCGGTATCACCCGCCCCGGCGGGGCCGTCAGCCTGCTGGCCGCGAACTCGGTCGCCGGCGTGCTGCACAGGGCACTGGCCGGGCATCTGGAGGAGGCGCGGCGGTTGCTGGGCGACCCCGAAGGGCGCTGGGGCGAGAGCGACCCCATGCCGCGCCGGTTCACCGCCGAGCAGCTCGTCGCGCTGACCGAACAGGTAGGGCTGGCCGCTCCCACGGTCCAGGGCGTTCGGGTCTTCGCCGACCTGCTGCCCGGCCGGGTCTTCGAGACCGACCAGCAGGTGGGGGAGCAGCTCGTCGAGCTGGAGAAGGTGGCCGCCGAGCACCCGGCACTGTCGGGCATCGCCACCCAACTGCACGTCGTCGCCCACCGTCCTGGCTAGACCGGTGATGGGGGTGGACGGTTGGGAATCCACCGAGGGCGGCGAAGGCGGCGGGTGGGCCAGCCCGCGGGGCCTCCGCCACCCCGTTTTCTGCGCCGATCTTGAGGATTGCGTGCCTTTACCGCGCGGTAAAGGCACGCAATCCTCAAGATCGGCGCCCAGACCGCTCACAATCCGGACATAGCGGACGCGCGCGGCGCCGAAACTGACTGTGCGGACATACTCAGCGCCGAGAATGTCCCCCCAGTCAGTCTCGGCGCGGCCCAGCACCGAGAACGACACCACGGACACCCCCGCTGCCCCCGTCGCACGCGCCACCATCGGGCACCAGAACCGCTTACCCGGGGGCCGGCCCCTCTGGCGCCTTCGCTGCCCTCGTCGGGCGCGGCACCACCGGGCATCCGCACCGACCCCCGCGGGCCAGGCCCTCCGCCGCCCTCGCCGCGGGCGTGGCCACGCGCATACGCCACCGGCGCTGCGCCTCACCCCTTGTGCCTAACCCCCAAGGCCAGTACAACTCGCGAGACCAGGACGGCACACTGGTCACATGAGTCGACGCCAGCTCGAACGCGGGGCGGCGCTGCGCGGGATGGTGGGCGCGGCCGGTATCGAACCGCTGCCCGCAGGAGACGCCGGCGCCGATGACAACTGCCCCATCCTGCACATCGACATGGACGCGTTCTTCGCGAGCGTCGAGCAGCTCCGGTACCCCGAGACGCGCGGGCAGCCGGTGATCGTGGGCGGAACCGGCCCGAGGGGCGTGGTCTCCTCGGCCGACTACGTTGCCCGGACCTACGGCGTGCACTCCGCGATGCCGATGTCGCGCGCCATGCGCCTGTGCCCCGATGCCGTGGTCCTCCCGCCCGACGGCAAGCGCTACCGGCGCGCCTCGGAGGCGGTCATGGACATCTTCCGTTCCGTCACCCCCGATGTCGAGTCGCTCTCGCTGGACGAGGCGTTTCTCGATGTCTCCGGGGCACGCCGCCGGTTGGGTGGCCCGGCGCGCATCGCGGGGCTCGTCCGGGAGCGGGTCAGCCAGGAACAGCAGCTCACCTGCTCGGTTGGGGTCGCTCCCAGCAAGTTCGTCGCCAAGCTCGCCTCCACTCAGTGCAAGCCCGACGGCATGCTGCTCGTCCCCGAAGCGCGGGTGACGGACTTCCTGCATCCCCTGCCCGTCGGAGCGCTGTGGGGCGTGGGGCCCAGGACCGAGGAGGCGCTGCGGCGGCGCGGCCTGCGCACGGTGGGCGACGTCGCCCGTGTCCCGGTCGACACGCTGCGGCGCGAGCTCGGCGATGCGCTGGGCGCCCACCTCGGCGCGCTGGCCCGCGGGTACGACGACCGCGGTGTTGAGTCCACATCCGCCGACCGGAGTATCGGATCCGAGGAGACCTTCGACACCGATGTCGCCAATGTCGAGGTGATCCACCGTGAGCTGCTGAAGTTGTCGGAGAAGGTGGCCCGCCGGCTGCGCGGCAGCGGCCAGGTGGGCCGTACCATCGTGGTGAAGCTGCGCCGGGCCGACTTCAGCACGATCACCCGGTCGTGCACCCTCGCCGAGCACACCGACGTCGCTCGGGACATCAACAGTGCCGCCCGCGGGCTCTATGATGCGGCGGGGCTCCAGGGCGAGCGGTTGCGCCTGGTCGGGGTGCGGGTCGAGGGGTTGGCCGACTCCGCTGAGGTGCACCATCAGCTCGCCATCGGCGAGCCCGAGGCCGGACGGCGCGAGGCGGAGCAGGCGATGGACCAAGCTACCCGCAGGTTCGGGCCCGGAGTGGTGGGTCCGGCGACACTGGCCAAACGTGACAAGAATGACGGTTGAATCGCGTGTCGCGCGGCAACTTTCCGGGCGTCTTGTTCGTTACACCAGACGGACCATAGTTTTGCCCGGCGGTGGGCCTTCGCCCGCGGGCGGTGCCGCGGGAACGCTGATCGACCGGGTGGAAGAAGGGCGACGAGGCCGGTGTTTCGGTTAGAGGGTGAGGGTAATGTGGCTCATGAGGCCCGGCTCCACGCGCAACTTTTCTTTTCAGTAGGCGCTAAGGCACCGTATTCTGGGCATATCACAGACCAACAGACCGTTCAGTACCCGCCACCCCAATCGGGGACTGTCATTGGGAGGCGCCGTGCCGCTCTCTGAACACGAGCAGCGTATGCTCGACCAGATCGAGCGGGCGCTGTATGCCGAGGACCCCAAGTTCGCCAACACCGTTCGTGAGACGAACCCGGCGGTCCACTACAAGCGCTGGATCTTGAAGGCATCGATCGGTTTCTTCGTGGGTGTCGCCCTGCTCATGGGCGGCGTCATCGCGCAACAGGTCGCGGTCGGTGTCATAGGGTTCATCGTCATGCTGGCCTGCACGCTTTGGGGGATGTCGGGGTACCGCCGGGTTGCGAATGGCGGTGGCGCGGAAACCAAAGCCGCCCCCGAGCGCGGGCAGCGCCGGCAGCGTCCCGGTGTTATGGACCGCTTCGAGGAGCGCTGGCGTCGTCGCCAGGAGGGCGACCACTAGAACGCGGCAGCGCGGCCCGGGCGGAATCAAGGCGAACGCGAGCGCGCGCCCATCCTGCGATGGGCGCGCGCTCGCGTTTGGCCTGCGGTCGGGGACATCCGTATCCGGCCGGCAGCGCCCCGGAGCTCGTGGCCGGACCCGGTAACGCGTGTTCCGCTTGTTGTTGCCCCGCCCTCTCGGCCATGGGGCCGCCGGGGAAACGTCCGGCGCCGCCGTTAGGTGGTGCGGGCCCTGGCCCCGCGGCGGGCCGCCGGGCGCGGGAGACGCAGCACCGACCGCGGCGCGGCGAGCGCGCGGATCCGCCGGGCGCGGGACACCGCGGCGCGCAGCCCCGCCCGGGTCGTGGCCAGATCCGGGCCAAGCGAGTGGCCGACCTCCGGGTTCGGTGCGTAACGGGCGCTTTCCTCCGCCATCGCCACGCGCCACAGTGCTTCCCGCGCCGCCGCGTCCAGCCTGTACTCCGTGGCCATGCGGCGCGCCATCGCCCGCGGACTCTCGGCGGGATCGTGCGGCAGTCCCAGGTCCACCAGGTCGTCGCGCAACTCGTTGAAGGCCGCCCGCGCGCGGTCCGGTGCCGTGGCAGCGGGCGCCGCCGCCGTCGCGAGCCGGGCGCGTCGTACGGCGGCGCGGACCAGCGCCGGCGCGGCGAGAGCCAGCGCCACCAGCGCCAGTGCCCCCAACGCGGGGAGCCACGCGCCGCCGCTGCCGTCGGCGGCATCATCGGCGCCGGCACTGTCCTCGTCGGGGAGCGCGGATTCCTCGCTCGCGTCGGGTTCGGGCTCGTCCTCCGGTGCCGGCTCTGCGGACTCCTCTCGGGTGTCGGCGTCCTCGGTGGGCGCGGGGGTGTCCTGCTGGCCGGGTGCGGCGTAGTCGGGGACGGTGGCGTTGCCCTGCCCGCCGGCCGACGATGGGGTCGGCTCGAAGCGGAGCCACCCCTGCCCCTCGAAGTACAGTTCCGGCCAGGCGTGCGCGTCGGACTCCGTCACCTTCCATGTATCGTCCGAGAGCTGCTCGCCTGAGGTGTAGCCGACGGCGACGCGGGCCGGGATCCCGGCCTGGCGCGCCATGAGGGTCATGGTGGCGGCGAACTGCTCGCAGAAGCCGACGCGGCTGTCCAGGAGGAAGTGCGGCAGCGGGTCCGCGCCGTCGGGCACGGGCGGGGGCCGCAGGCTGTACTCGAACCTGCCGTCGGAGGTGAACCAGTCCTGCAGCGCCACGGCGCGCTCATGTGGGGTGGCGGCGTCCTCGGTGACGGAGCGGGTCGTTTCGGCCACCCTCGGATCGGTGTCGTCGGGGACGTCGAGGAAGCGTTCGTCGACCCCGGCTGCCCCCGGCTGGCTTTCGGCGAGGTCATCCGGATCGGGATCCGGCCGCGCGCTCGTCACCACGTAGTCTCCCTCGCCGGTGGCGCCGCGCGTGGTGAAGATCATGAGGCTTTCGGGGGCGGCGAACCAGTCGCCGGCGACCTCGATCTCGCGCGGCGCGTAGGGGACCGGCAGGAAGTCTCTCGACCGGGCCCGCTCAGCGAGCGTGATCTCGGTGGTGACGCGCTCGGTCGCTTGGCGGCCAGGGGGCTCCGGGAGCTGTGCGCCGGACGTGATGCGGTTGTCGGACGAGGTGCTCAGCGGCGACATGGTCCAGTTCTCGCCGTCGAACACGTCGAGCACATACGTGCGCAGGTAGTCCGGCTGGGACTGGGAGGACTGGTACCGCAGGACCTCCCGGTCGGTCGGGGACGCCAGTTCGCGGCGAAGCGAAACCATGGGGTGGGTCGTGGTGACGGTCTGCCCGCCGAGCTGCACCCTTTCGGCCAGGTCGTAGACCGCTCTGCTGGACAGGCCGGGGGTTGCCAGCGGGACGAGCAGCGCGAGTGCGAGCGCGGCCGCGGAGACGCCACTCGCCAGCAGCGTGTGCCGGGTGACGCCCAGTACGGTAGCTATGCCGAGTGCGGGCCCGGGGAGTGGGCCCCACGCGGTCGCGCGTGTCCAGGTGTCCGCCGTGAGCAGCGCCAGGTATCCGGCCGCCGCCAGGCCCACCTCCAGCGCGCCGATTCCGTGCTCCGCGGCGGCCAGCGGTACGAGCAGCGGGCCGGCAAGGGGAAGCGCGGTGAGGGCCGGTGCCCGGGCGGTCATCGCGAAGAAGTCGGCCGCGATCGCGATCAGGCCGAACGCGATCGCCAGGATGAGGGGCACGTCGGACCGCGGGCTGAGCGGCGCGGGCTGGTGCTCGATCCGGGCCCGGCCCTCGTCGATGAGCGCCAGCAGGCTCTCCACCGAATCGGGGGTGGGGACGAAAACGGCCAGGGCGTCAGCGGGCGTGAAGATCGCCGTGATGGCGCACGCGGCGACCGCGGCCTGCGCCAGCGGGAGCAGAGCGGGAGTCATGGGCGTCGCGCGGTAGCCGGCGCCGGTCAGCGCGACCGCGGCCACGACGGTGGCCGGTGTGACCCACCACCCTGATCCGGTCAGGAGCGGGGAAAGTGCCGGCAGGGTGCACAGCACCGCCACCGCCGTGAGCGAAGTCAGTACCCACCCTGGCTTCACGTTGTGCCTCCCCGGGAACCGGGACGGATCGGCGGCTGCGGCCACACCCGCGCCAGCTCGTCCACCGAGTCGGCTCGCAGGACCGTCCATCCGGCGTTGGTCAGC
The DNA here is from genome assembly GCF_014203805.1 of Lipingzhangella halophila. GTDB lineage: Bacteria > Actinomycetota > Actinomycetes > Streptosporangiales > Streptosporangiaceae > Lipingzhangella > Lipingzhangella halophila. The sequence continues at coordinate 1,904,388 of NZ_JACHJT010000001.1, forward strand.
GCCTCTTCGCTCCGTTGTAGGGCGGCCGGCTCGGACCAGGCCGCCCTGCCGCACAGGAGCGCGACGTGGGTGCGGTCGGTGGTGCCGCGTTCTCGCGCGAGCGCGGCGGTATCGGCGGCGTCCAGCGCACCGAGCACAGCGATGAGCAGGCCGCGACCGGACGCGCCGGGGATGGACAGCGCCTCGGCCCCGCCGCGCAGGGAGGAGACCGCGGGGGCCGCTCCGGCCGGTGCCTCCCGCACCAGGGTGAGCGCGTCGAGAACGTCCTGCGCACGGCCGTTCGCGAGCTCCCCTTCAGGCGTGGCCACCCGGACCTCGTTGCCGCGCTCCAACAGGTGCAGCGCGATCGACGCGGTCGCGCTGACGCCGAACTCCAGGGACGAACCGGGCCCGGCGCCGGCGTGCGCCGCGGCACGCGTGTCGAGCAGGATCTCGCTGCGGTCGCGCCATTGGTGCTCCTCGCGGCGCACCATGAGCTGGCCGTGGCGCGCCGTGGAGCGCCAGTGCACCCGCCGGAGGTCGTCACCGCGCCGGTACTCGCGGGGGAGCACGTCGTCCTCGCCCGCCCCGGACATGGGCCGGGTCGGGTTCTCGGCGGCCGTGGCGGAGCCCCTCGTCAAGGGGGACTCCGGCAACGGCACCACGGGCGGCGTCACCAGGAGAGTCGTAGCCGGGCCGAGAGCGCGGGGAAGCCGGACGCAGCCGAGCGCGTCGGTGCACCACAGCCGCAGCGGGCCGATCTGGAAACGGCCGCGCATCTGGGCGCGTATCCGGTAGCTGAGATCCCGCGTCCCGCGCGGGCCCAGGTATCCCACGGCGAACCGGTGCTCCTGCCCCAGGAGCACCGGCAGCGAGTCCGCGACCAGCAGGCCACCAATGGGCAGCACGGAGGAGGAGTTGGCGATCTGGAGGAGCACCTGGGCTTCGGCGCCCGCGGGGATCCGGGATGGCGTCAGGGCACGGCGGTGCGTCACGATGCGCGGCGTACGCGCGACCGTCAGCAGGCCCAGCAGCGGCAGCGCGAGCGCGAGTGTCCCCAGGACGACAAAGTCGCGCTGTCCGAGCTGGTATCCGCCCGCGATCGTCGCCGCTCCGACCAGGACCAGGCCAAGGCCCCGGAGAGTGAGGACGCGGAGGGGGTTCACCTGGGCTTCCCGGCTTCTAACGCGGGCTGGGCACGGGCAGATGGGCAACTAGGTCGGCGACGACGCGTTCCGGGGTGTGCCGCTCGACCCGCGCCTCTGGAGTGAGCAGCAACCGGTGCGTGAGGACGGGCAGTGCCAGGGCCTGGACGTCATCGGGAACGACGTAGTGGCGGCCCTCAAGCGCGGCATAGGCACGCGCGGCGCGGACCAGGTGCAGGGTCGCGCGCGGTGAGGCGCCGAAGCGCAACGCCGGAGAGTTGCGGGTGGCGGTGACCAGGTCGACCACGTAGCGCCGCACACCCGGGGCCACGTGGATGCCGCGGACCTGCTCGACCATCGCCCGCACGTCACCGGCCTCGGCTACCGGCGCCAGCCGCTCCAGCGGGGAGCGTCCGCCGTGCGTGTCGATCATTTCCAGTTCGGCCTCGGGGGTGGGATACCCCACGGAGATACGGGCCATGAACCGGTCGCGCTGGGCCTCGGGCAGCGGGTAGGTGCCCTCCATGTCGGCGGGGTTCTGGGTCGCCGCGACCATGAACGGCCGCTCCAGGGGCCGCGTGGTCCCGTCGACACTGACCTGCATCTCCTCCATGCATTCCAGGAGTGCGGACTGGGTCTTGGGCGAGGCGCGGTTGATCTCGTCGCCCAGGACGATGTTGGCGAACACCGGTCCGGGGCTGAACTCGAACTCGTTGCGGTCCTGGTGGTAGACGCTGACGCCGGTGATGTCGCTGGGCAACAGGTCGGGGGTGAACTGGACACGCTGCACCGAGCAGCGCACCGCCCGCGCGAGTGCCTTGGCCAGCATCGTCTTGCCCACGCCGGGGATGTCCTCGATCAGCAGGTGCCCCTCGGCGAGCAGCACAGTGAGGACGAGCCGCACCACATCGGGTTTGCCCTCGATGACCTCCTCGATGGCCCGCTGGATACGTCCGGCGATGGAGACGAGTGAACCGGAGTCCCCGGGGGCAGCACCGCCCTGACCGTCGTATCGCGTGTCGAGTGACACGTGCCCGCCTCTTCCCGCCGCGTCTGAGCCAACGGATTTGAGGCTAGGGCCAAACCGGTGGAATGCAAACCAAAGCACGCCCCACCACCCGCTTGGACCCCGGCGGACGTCGCGCTGACTCCCACTGGGTCCGCCACCCCCGCGGGCTCTGTGGGGGGCGTTGGTGGGGAGCCACCCGAACGGCGCTCCACTCCGCACCACCCTGGATGACCTGCAAATCCCTCATGCGCAGGGTGTGTGGGGGTGCGTCGATTCTGTTGACCGTGGGGAAGAGTGGAGTACAGTGGTGCAGCGTGGAGGAGGAGACTGCTCCACGACCGGGGGCTTGGGAGGTGGGCCGGTGTTTCTCGGCACCCACTCACCACGCCTCGACCAGAAGGGACGACTGTTCCTTCCGGCGAAGTACCGCGACGAACTGTCGGGGGGGCTGGTGATCACGAAGGGTCAGGAGCGCTGCCTCTACGTGTTTCCTATGGAGGAGTTCCAGCGCATCACCGATGCCCTTCGTTCGGCCCCGGTCACAGCCAAATCGGTGCGCGACTACAGCCGTGTTCTCTTCGCCAGCGCGTCTGACGAGGTCCCCGACAAACAGGGTCGGATCACCATCCCGCCGGGTTTGCGCGACTACGCGGGCCTCGAACGGGACTGCGTGGTTATCGGGGCGAACACGCGTCTGGAGATCTGGGCTGCTCAGGCCTGGGCCGACTACGAGGCCGAGCAGGAACAGGCGTTCGCGGATCTCTCGGAGGAGGTGTTGCCGGGGGTGTTGTGACTCCGCGAGTTCGCGGCCGGCGTCGGCGCCCGGTGCGGCGAATCGCGAGCACCACCGTCTAGCCCTGTCTGGTTCGGGCCTTCAGACGCGGCCGGGACGTTAGCTGGCGCATCTTCCCCGGCGCCAGGTGACGTCCGGTAACGCGCCGCGTCTGGAGGCCAATCCGGACAGGGGGCGACCTTGGGGGAGGTCACGGGGATGGTCCACAAGGGGGACGCGGTAGTTATGCCGGATGGCGAGGCGGCGCATGTCCCGGTCATGCTCGACCGGGTCGTCGAACTGCTCTCGCCTTCCCTTCGGGCGCCGGGAGCGGTCGCGGTCGACGCGACCCTGGGGCTCGGAGGCCATGCCGAGGCTCTCCTCACGGCGCACGAGGGACTGCGCCTGATCGGGATCGACCGCGACACCACCGCTCTCGACCACGGCCGGCAGCGGCTTTCCCCCTTCACCGACCGTGTCGACCTGGTGCACGCGGTCTACGACGACATCCCCGGTGTCCTCGACCGGCTCGGCATCGCCGAGGTACAGGCCGTTCTGCTGGACCTCGGGGTCTCCTCCCCGCAGCTCGACGAGGCCGAGCGGGGCTTCTCCTACTCCCACGACGCGCCGCTCGACATGCGCATGGACCGCACCCAAGGGCGCAGCGCGGCCGACGTCGTCAACACCTTCTCCGCGGCGAAGCTCACCCGGATTCTCCGCGACTACGGCGAGGAGCGCTTCGCCCCCCGGATCGCCCGCGCCATCGTGCGTGAACGCGGCGAGCGCCCGATTGGCTCCACCGTGCGCCTCGCCGAGATCGTGCGCACGGCCATCCCCGCCGCCACCAGGCGGAGCGGCGGGCACCCGGCCAAGCGTACGTTCCAGGCGCTGCGCATCGAGGTGAACGCCGAACTGGCCGTCCTGGAGCGGGCCCTTCCCGCCGCACTGTCCCGGCTGGCCATCGGCGGGCGCATCGCGGTGCTGTCCTACCACTCCCTGGAGGACCGCCTCACCAAGCGGGCGCTTGCGGCACTGGCCACCGACACCACCCCGCGCGACCTGCCGGTCCTGCTCCCCGACCAGCAACCAGAGATCCGCCTGCTCACCCGGGGTGCCGAGACGCCGGACGCCGACGAGACCGAGCGGAACCCGCGGGCCGCGTCCGTGCGTCTGAGGGCAGCCGAACGGGAGCGCTGGCGATGAAGCGACAGCGCCGTACCAAAGTTGATGACGTGACGACGTAACCCCCGCGTCCCACGAGGGCACGGGCACCGAGAGCCGGGAGGACCGCATGGGCACCGCGACCGACGACCAGTCGCGCGGCGGGCCGTCGGCCCGCTCGACCGGGAGCGCGGCCGGCCGGGGACGCGCCACCGGGAAGGCGGCGGCACCGCCGCGGCCTCGCCCGGCACCGCCCAAGCCTCGCCAGCGGCCATCGGTGGGCGCCGAACCGCGGTCGCAACCCCGCCCTCGCCCGGCGGCGCGCGCGCCGCGCATGCCGTTCGTACTCCTGGTCCTCGGCCTGCTCGGCGGCGCGCTGGTCAGCCTGCTGGCCCTGCGCACCGTGCTCATCGAGGACGCGTTCGCCGTCAGCCAGCTCCAAGAGGAGAACCGCGAACTGGCCGAGCGCGAGGAGGCGCTGCGCGAGGACGTGGTCCGGATGGAGTCCTCCGAGGCGATCGCCGAGGAGGCCGAGAATCTGGGCATGGAGCCCGGTGACGAGCCGCTCTTCCTGGACGTGGAGACCGGCGAGATCAGCGGCGAGGACGGCTCCGGCCAGGGTGAGGCGGGGCCGCGGTGACCCGGTTCCTGGCAGGGGGCCGGCGGCGCCGTAGGAGCAGACGGAGGAGACCGAGCGTGGGGAGTGGCGGGTGAGTTCATCCCGTGACCCGCGGCGCGACCCCCGCCGGCCCGGAGCCAAGGGGCGGCCCGGACCCGGCCCCGGAGGGCAGCGTGGGGAGCGTCCGCGAGGTGCCCGCTCGGGCGACGGAGCGGAACGCAGGGCGGGACGTGAGTCCCCGCAGCGCCGGCGCCGGCCCGCCGGTACCCCACCCCGGCGACCCGCCGGGGGGTCGGGCTCCGGCTCCGTACCGCCGCTGCGGCGCCAGTTCCGCCGCCGCGATCCCCAACGGCGCATCAGGTTCGCCGGTGTGCTGATCCTCGTTGTGCTGATGGTGTTCGCCGGGCGGCTGGTGCAGATCCAGGCGATCGACGCCGCCACCTACGCGGAGAAGGCGTCGGACATCCGGCTGAGCACCATCGACATCCCCACAACGCGCGGGGAGGTCACCGACGCCAACGGCAACGCCTTCGCGGTGTCGGTCGAGGTCCGCACCGTCTTCGTTGACCCGGAGGAGGTGCCCGGATCGAAGCGCGCCGAGGTCACCGAAGCGCTGGCCGAACACTTCGATCTCGACCGCGACGAGGTGGCGGACAAGGTCGCCGCCACGCCGAGCCGGTACGAGGTGGTCCAGGAGGAGGTGCCGCCGGCCGAGTGGAAGGAGCTGGAGCAGCTCGGCCTCGACGGTGTGGGCGCCGAGGTCGACTATAAGCGCGTCTACCCCGAGGAGACCGGCGCCGCCGACCTCGTGGGGTTCGTCGGCGAGGACGGGCACGGCCTTGAAGGGCTCGAAGGCGTGCTGGACGACACGCTGGCCGGAGAACCGGGCAGGCAGCAGGTCGAGACCGGGATCACCGGGACGCAGATACCCATGGCGGGCGGGCTGGCCAAGGAACCCGTCCCCGGCAAGGACGTCCAGCTCACCATCGACCAGGACATCCAGTGGCACGCACAGCAGGCGCTGGCCGAGCGCGCCGAGAAGCTGGACGCCGAAGGGGGCAGCGTCATCGCCATGCGGCCCACGGGCGAGATCGTCGCCATGGCCGACTACCCCACGTACTCGCCGAACGACATCGACGACTCCACCGCCGGCGACCGCACCAATGGGGCCGTGGCCGAGGCGTTCGAGCCGGGAAGCACGAACAAGGTCATCACGGCCGCCGGAGCCCTGGAGGAGGGGATCACCACCCCCGAGACGGTCTACACCGTGCCCTACTCCATCCAGCGCTACAACGAGACGTTCACCGACTCCGAGTTCCACGAGACCGAGCGGCTGACGCTCAACGGGATCATGGCCAAGTCGAGCAATGTCGGGACGATCCAGGTGGGCGAGCAGCTCGAAGCGGAAAGGCTCTACGAGTACCTCGGAAAGTTCGGCTTCGGCCAGCCCACGGGACTGGACCTGCCCGGGGAGAACGCGGGCATCCTCACCGACCCCGACGACTGGTGGGGCACCCAGCTCCACACGATCTCCTTCGGGCAGGGGCTCTCGGTCAACGCCGTGCAGATGGCGAGCGTGTACGCCACGATCGCCAACGACGGGGTGCGCGCTGAGCCGAGCGTCGTCGCCGGAACCGTCGGCGAGGACGGCGAGCTCTCCGCCAGCGAAGAGCCCACGCGGGAGCGGGTCGTCAGTGAGGAGACCTCCGACGACCTCAAGGTGATGCTTGAGGCCGTCACCGGCGACGAGGGCACCGCACAGCAGGCCCAGATCCCCGGTTACCGGGTCGCGGGCAAGACCGGCACCGCCAGCCGCGTCAACCCCGACACCGGCGGCTACAAGGGAGGCGGCTACACCTCCGCCTTCGCCGGCTTCGCGCCGGCCGACGACCCCGAGCTGGTCGTCCAGGTCGTGCTGCACAACCCGAAGGAGGAGTACTACGGTGGCGAAGCGGCCGGCCCTGTGTTCGCCGATGTCATGTCCTTCGGGCTGAAGACGCTGGAGATCCCGCCGAGTGACAGTGAGCCGCCCAACATCCGGCTGTCCGAGGACGAGTGAGATGCCGGCGCGTCCCGCGCTGGTGGCCGGATCCCCGGGTCCGCGCCGCTCACCGGCCCGGATTCCTGAATTAACCTTCTGACCACCACACCCGATAGCCTCGCGACGTGCCACCGGTAATGCGACCAGATCAGAACCAGCCTCGCCCGTTGTCCGAGCTGGCCCGGCTTCTCGGGCCGGACTCCTTCGTGACGTTCGCCGACGACGCCGCGCCCGAGCCCGCGGCGCCCGGCGCCGAGTTCGCGGATACGACCGCGGACACGTCGGCAGCTACAGCGATCTCCGGGATCACCCACGACTCCCGGCAGGTGTGTCCGGGAGATTTGTACGTGGCGTTGCCGGGGGAGCGCGTACACGGCGCCGAGTTCGCCGCCCAGAGCGCCGAGGCCGGCGCCGCCGCGATCCTGACCGACCCGGCCGGCTACGACCGGGCCGCGGCCACCAAGCTGCCGGTGCTCACCGTGCGCGACCCTCGGTCCCACCTCGGCGAGATCGCCGCCTGGGCCTACGGCTACCCGGCCGACGAGCTGCTGCTTATCGGCACCACGGGAACCAGCGGGAAGACCACGGTCAGCTACCTGGCCGAGTCCGGACTCCGCGCCACGGGCGCTGGCACCGGGCTCGTCGGCACTGTCGAGACGCGCATCCGCGACGCCCGGATCGACTCCTCGCTGACCACACCAGAGGCCACCGACCTGCACGCGCTGTTCGGTGTCATGCGGGAGAAGGGGGCCTCCGCCGCCGCGATGGAGGTGTCCAGCCACGCCCTGGCCAGAGGGCGGGTCGACGGCACCCTGTTCGACGTCGCCATCTTCACCAACCTCTCCCAGGACCACCTGGACTTCCACACGGACCTGCGCGACTACTTCGAGACCAAGGCCAGGCTGTTCACTCCCGAGTTCGCCAAGGTGGCGGTGGTCAACCGCGACGACCGGTTCGGCCGCGCGCTGATCGACATGGTGAGCGCCCGCGGCGAGGTGCCGGTGACCACGTTCTCCACCGAGGGCGACCCAGAGGCGGAGTGGCACGCGACGGACATCCGGCTGTCCCCCGACGGCAGCACCTTCCGCGTCACCGGCCCGGGAGGCATCGAGGACCACGCCTCGGTGTCGCTGGCCGGCCCGTTCAACGTCTCCAACGCCATGGCCGCGATCGTGGGCCTGGTCGAGGCCGGGATCCCCTTGCAGACCGCGATCGCGGGGGTCGCGGCGGCCCCGGGAGTGCCCGGCCGGATGGAGCAGGTCAACGAGGGTCAGGACTTCACCGCTCTTGTTGACTACTCGCACAAACCGGGCGCGGTCGAGGCCGCGCTGTCCTCGTTCCGTGAGATCACCGACGGTCGGCTGACCATCGTCGTCGGCTGCGGGGGCGACCGCGACCGCGCGAAACGCCCGGACATGGGCGAGGCCGCGGCCCGGCTGGCCGACGCTGTGATCCTGACGAACGACAACCCCCGTAGTGAAGATCCAGTGACGATCGTCACCGCCATGCTGGAGGGCGTGGCGAAGGTGCCCGCCGGCCAGCGGGCCCGGACTACCGTCGAACTGGACCGCGGCTGCGCCATCGAGATGGCGGTGGAGCGCGCGCGAGCAGGCGATGTCGTGATCGTAGCCGGCAAAGGGCACGAACGCGGCCAGTACATGGCGGGCGAGGTGCTGCCATTCGACGACAGGGAGGTGCTGCGGAACGCACTGCGCCGGGCGGCCGGCAGGTGAGCGGACCGGTGCGGACTGCGCTGGACCGTGGAACACGTCTGGTCTGCTGATCGGGCAGCATCCCCGTTATCCAAACATGTTCTATGGTTAGGTCGGCAAATTGCAGCCCGGCTCCGTGGCGTGATGATGCCGCCGCACGGTTGACGACACACCGCTCCCGGTAATCACGCTGTCCACTGCCGCAACATCCAGACGTGGCGGACCGGGCCCGACATGAGGAGTTGATTTGATCGCGCTGACGCTCGATCGGATCGCTGAGATCACCCAATCCCGAATTTACGGATCGGCGCAGTCGTCCGAGCAGGTCACAGGCCCGGTTGTGGTTGACTCCCGGGAGGCTGCGCCCGGCGGGCTCTTCGTGGCATTGGGTGGCGAGCGGGTCGATGGCCATGACTTCGCCGACGCCGCCGTCGCGGCGGGCGCAACCGCCGTGCTGGGTTCCCAGCCGGTCACGGCGCCGCAGTTGCTGGTCGACGGAGGCGACGCCGAGGTTGTGGCCGCGTTGGGGCGGCTGGCACGCGCGGTTGTGCGGGAGCTGAGCGGGACCGACATCATCGGTGTCACCGGTTCCTCGGGCAAGACCACCACCAAAGACCTGCTCGCCCAGGTACTGGAGCGTCTCGGCCCCACCATCGCGCCCGCCGGCTCCTACAACAACGAGATCGGCCACCCCCTCACCGTGCTCCGGGCCGACGAGGACACGCGCTTCGTCGCCCTGGAGGTCGCCGCGCGCGGCATCGGGCACATAGCGCACCTGTGCTCCATAGCCCCGCCGCGCATCGGTGCCGTGCTCAACGTCGGCACCGCCCACATGGGCGAGTTCGGCTCCCGGGAGGCGATCGCCCGCGCCAAAGGAGAGTTGGTCGAGGCGCTGCCGGACTCCGGTGCCGGTGGTGTCGCCGTGCTGAACGCCGACGATGACGCCGTTGCCGCCATGGCGAGCCGGACCCGCGCCCGCGTGGTCACGTTCGGGCTGGCTCAGGACGCCGCTGTGCGGGCCACCGGCGTGCGGCTCGACGCGGTCGGGCGGGCGCACTTCACTCTGGAGATGGCCGGCCGTTCGGTGCCGGTGCGGCTCGCTTTGGTGGGCGCGCATCAGGTGCACAACGCGCTGGCGGTCGCGGCGGTCGCCGCGGAGTGCGGCATGGGAATCGAGGACATCGCCGAGGCACTGGGTGCGGCCGGCCCGGTCAGCCGGTGGCGCATGGAGGTCACCGAGCTGGCGGACGGGGTCACGGTCGTCAACGACGCCTACAACGCCAACCCGGAGTCCATGGCCGCGGCCCTGGAGACCCTGCGGACGATCGGTGAGCAGCGGCGCTGCCACGCCGTCCTCGGACACATGGCCGAGTTGGGCGACGGCGGGCGGGCCGAGCACGAGCGAATCGGCCGGCTCGCGGCGACGAACGGCGTCGCCACGCTGCTGGCCGTCGGGGAGGAGGCGGCACCCATCGCCGATGGGGCCAACGGCGTGCCCGCCTGGCGGGGAAAGAGCCTCACGGTCTCCGACGCAGCTGAAGCGGCCGCGGCGCTGCGCGAGCGAATGAGGCCAAAGGACGTTGTTTTGGTGAAGGGATCGCGCGTGGCCGGGCTGGAAAAGGTAGCCGAGCAGCTCATTGCCATGGAGGGCGCCCAGTGACCGGCATTCTCATCGCCGCGGCGCTCTCCCTGGTCGTCTCGCTGCTGCTGATGCCAATGGTGATCCGGATGCTGTTCCGGTTCAAGTTCGGCCAGGAGATCCGGGACGACGGCCCCGAGGGCCACAAGACCAAGCAGGGCACGCCCACAATGGGCGGGATCGTCATCATCCTCGGTGCGGTTATTGGCTACTTCGGTTCGCACCTGGTACTGATGACGACGCCGACCATGTCCGGCCTGCTGGTGATGTTCCTGTTCGTGGGTACGGGCGCGGTCGGTTTCCTCGACGACTTCATCAAGATCTACAAGCGCCGCAGCCTGGGGCTGCGCAGTGGCGCGAAGATGGCCGGACAGACCGTTGTCGGCGCGGTGTTCGCCGTTGGGGTGACCCAGTTCCCCGATGGCTACGGCTATACGCCCGCCTCCCCGCAACTGTCCTTTCTGCGCGACTTCGGTCCGCCGCTGCTGCTCGGTGTCTTCGCTCTCTGGGCGCTGTTCCTGATCGTCGGTTTCTCCAACGCGGTGAACCTGACCGACGGGCTGGACGGTCTGGCCACGGGCGCCATCATTCTTTCCCTGGTGGCCTACATCATCATCGGGAACTGGCAGCTCCGGCAGAGCTGCGTAGCCTACCTGGCGCCGAGCTGCTACCCGGTGCGCGACCCGCTCGACCTCGCCGTGGTCGCCGCGGCCGGTCTCGGCGGCTGTATCGGTTTCCTCTGGTACAACGCGCCGCCCGCCAAGATCTTCATGGGCGACACCGGCTCGCTCGCCCTCGGCGGCCTGATCGTCGGCCTGGCCATCACCACCCGTACCCAACTGCTGCTGCTCGTCATCGGCGGGCTGTTCGTGATCGTCACCATGTCGGTGATGGTGCAGGTCAGCTCGTTCAGGTTGACCGGGAAACGGCTGCTGCGCATGGCGCCGTTACAACACCACTTCGAGCTCAAAGGCTGGGCCGAGACCACGATCGTGATCCGCTTCTGGATCATCCAGGGGCTGCTCGTCGGAGGCGGAATCGGCCTGTTCTACCTGGAATGGATGCCGAGATAGCCGATGACCAACGACAGTGGCGGCGCGGACCTGATGAGCTTCGAGGCGGGGCTGAAGGGGCGCGCGGTATGCGTGGCCGGACTGGGGGTGTCCGGGCCGCCCGTGGCCCGCGCCCTGCTGCGCCGCGAGGCGCGGGTCACCGTTGTCGACGGGCGCGACGACGGACCCGCCCGGGAGGCCGCGGATGGGCTGCGCGCCGAGGGCGCACGGGTGGACCTGGGATCCTCCGCGCTGCCCGAGGACACCTCACTGGTCGTCACCTCGCCTGGGTGGCGTCCCGACTCCCCGCTGCTGCTGGCCGCCGCTGGCGCGGGCGTCGAGGTCATCGGGGACGTCGAACTGGCCTGGCGGCTGCGACCCGAGGGCCAGACCTGGCTGGCGGTCACCGGGACCAACGGCAAAACGACGACGGTGCGGATGCTTGAGGCGATGCTGCGGGCCGGCGGGCGCGAGGCGACCGCGGTCGGCAACGTCGGAACGCCGATCATCGAGGCGGTGCTCCCCGGGGACGACGGCGCGTACGCCGATGTCCTCGCGGTCGAGCTGTCGAGTTTCCAGTTGCACTGGTCCACGTCCCTGCGCCCGCACGCCGCCGTCGTGCTCAACGTGGCGCCCGACCACCTCGACTGGCACGGTGGCTTCGAGCCCTATGCCGCGGCCAAGGGCCGGATCTACCCGCCGGGCACCATCCGGGTGGTGAACCGCGCGGACGACTGGTCGGTGCGGCTGGCCACCGAACACGGCGACCCCGATGCGCCCCTGGTCGGCTTCGGCCTGGCCGCGCCGCGTCCCGGCGAGCTCGGCGTCGTGGAGAGCCTGCTCCTCGACCGCGCGTTTGTCGACGACCCGCGCGGCAACGCGGCGGAGCTGGCGGACCTGGCCGACGTCGTCCCCGCGGTGCCGCACAATGTCGCCAACGCCCTGGCCGCTGCCGCCCTCGCGCGTTCAGTGGGCGTGCCCCCTGAGGCGGTGCGGGCGGGGCTCGGCGCGTTCGCGCCCGAACCGCACCGGATCACGCACGTGGCCACGGCGCGCGGGGTGCACTACGTCGACGACTCCAAGGCCACCAACCCGCACGCCGCCGCGGCCTCGGTGGCCTCGTACGACTCCATCGTCTGGGTCGCCGGAGGGCTCCTCAAGGGCGCCGAGGTGTCCCCCCTGGTCGGTGCCGCCGTGCCCCGGCTCCGCGGTGTGGTGCTGCTCGGCGCCGACCGCGCGGAGCTGCGCGACGCCCTCGGCGAGCACGCACCCGGGGTCCCGGTGGTCGACATCGCGGAAACCGGCGACACCGCCATGACCGAGGCGGTGGCCGCGGCGGCCGGGCTCGCCCGCGCCGGTGACACGGTCCTGCTCGCCCCCGCGGCGGCGTCGATGGACATGTTCACCGACTACAACGAACGCGGCGACCGGTTCGCCGCCGCGGTCCGCGCGTTGGGCCGGTAACTCCTCCGCGCCGCCACCTTCGGGCCGATGTGCGCCAAAAGACGCACAACACGCGCGAAATGTCCGACGGTGCAGGCCCGGCTACCGTCAGACTTGGTCGACGCTAGGAAGACTGCGCGGGGCGGAGGCGTATGGCAGGGTCGGCTGCAGCGTCGGGGGGCGACGACTCCGGGAAGCCGGAGGCCGGGCGGGCCTCCGGATGGCTACGGGAGCTCCAGCAGCTTCGCAACCGTCCCCTGGCCTCGTACTACCTGATCTTCGGCAGTAGCTTCCTACTGATCGCGCTCGGCCTGGTCATGGTGCTGTCGTCGTCCATGGTCGACTCCTTCACCACCACCGGGTCCGCGTTCTCGCTCTTCCAGAAGCAGATCGCCGCCGCCGCGGTCGGACTTCCGTTGCTGGTGCTCGCCTCCCACCTGCCGGTGCGGACGATCCGGCTGATCGGCTACCCGGCGATGGTGGTGGCCGTCGCGCTACTGCTGATCACAGCGTTCCACGGGGAGGAGTACGGGTACGGCGCCGCGCGGTGGCTGGAGATCGGCGGGCTGACCATCCAGCCCTCGGAGCCCGCCAAGCTCGCGTTCGCGCTGTGGGGCGCGGACGTGCTCGCGCGCAAGGACGAGCTGAAGCAGCTCGTGGAATGGCGCCAGTTGCTGATCCCCCTGCTGCCGGGGTGCGGTGTGCTGGTACTGCTCGTGCTCATGGGAACCGACCTGGGCACCACGATGGTGCTGCTGACAATCTTCCTGGCGCTGCTGTGGGTGGTGGGAGTGCCGGGGCGGCTGTTCGTCGGCATGTTCGCGCTCGTCCTCACCTTCGCGGGCATCATGGTGGCGGTCGAGAGCTTCCGGGTCGCCCGGGTCACCTCCTTCCTCAACCCGGAGGCCGACCCTTCGGGAGCCAACTTCCAGTTGCTGCACGGGTTGTACGCACTGGGCACCGGCGGGGTGTTCGGCGTCGGCATCGGCGGTAGCCGGGAAAAGTGGGGTTTCCTGCCCCACCCTGAGAGCGACTTCATCTTCGCCATCATCGGCGAGGAACTGGGCCTGATCGGCACCCTTCTGGTCGTAGGGCTTTTCGGCGTCCTGGGCTACGCTGGGCTGCGCGTCGCGTCGCGGGCCCGCGAACCGTTCGTTCGGCTGGCCGCGATGTCGATTACCGGGTGGATCGCGGTCCAGGCGATGGTCAATATCGGTACGGTCATCGGCGTGCTCCCGATCACGGGAATCCCGCTTCCCCTAGTCTCGGCCGGAGGTTCCGCCCTGATACCGACCATGCTTGGGGTGGGGGTGCTGCTCGCGCTCGCGAAGTCCGAACCGGCCGCGCGCAAGGCGCTGGCCGCGCGTGGCCCGAGCCTGGCCCAACGGGCTCTAAGCTGGCTTGGCCTGGGCGGCACCGATTCGTCGAGAATGGCCGGGCCCCAGGAGAAGAACGGATCGCGTCCGACGCAGGTTCGAACGAGGAGGAATCGGCGACGATGAGGGTAGCCCTCGCCGGAGGCGGCACGGCCGGGCATATCGAGCCCGCGCTATCGCTAGCCGATGCGCTGCTGCGCATCGACCCAGAAACCCAGATCGTGTGTCTGGGGACCGAGCGGGGTCTGGAGTCCCGGCTCGTCCCCATGCGTGGCTACGAACTCGGCGAGATCCCCGCTGTTCCGCTGCCGCGCAAGCTGACCCCCAGGCTCCTGACGGTTCCGGGCAAGCTGGCCAACGCGATCAGCGCCGCGGGTGAGCATCTCGACCGGATCAACGCCGACGTCCTTGTCGGCTTCGGTGGCTACGTGGCGACCCCGGGGTACTTGGCGGCCCGGCGGCGGCGCACCCCAATCGTCGTGCACGAGGCCAACCCGCTGCCCGGTCTGGCCAACCGGCTGGGCGCGCGGCTCACCCCGCACGTCTTCACCGGTCACCCGCACACCGAGATCCGCAACGGGCGCTTCGTCGGCATTCCGCTGCGCCAGCAGATCTCCTCGCTCGACCGGCTGGCGCTCGGCGACAAGGCCCGCGCGCACTTCGGGCTGCGGCCCGAACTGCCCACCCTGCTCATCTTCGGTGGTTCCCAGGGCGCGCAGGCCGTCAACGAGGCCGCCTTCGAGGCAAGCCACCTGTTCCACTCCGCGGGGGTGCAGGTGCTGCACGTCGTGGGGCCGAAGAACGCCGACGAGCCCGAGGACCGCACCCGCGACGGCATCCCCTACGTGGTCGTGCCCTACGTCGACCGTATGGACCTCGCCTACGCGGCCGCCGACGTCGCGATGTGCCGCAGCGGCGCCATGACCTGTTCGGAGCTCACCGCCGTAGGGTTGCCGGCGGCCTTTGTCCCGCTTCCGATCGGCAATGGAGAGCAGCGCCTGAACGCCGAGCCGATCGTGCAGGCCGGCGGCGGAATGATCGTGGAGAACAACGACCTCACGGGACAGTGGATCGCCGAGCATCTCATCCCGTTGCTGACCGATACCGACCGGGTCGTGGCAATGTCGGAGGCGGCGTCCCACATGGGGCGGCGCCAGGCCGACATGGAACTGGCCCGCGAGGTGCTCGCCATCGCGCGAGGCGACCGCGACACGCCGGAGGTCCCGGTCGACGAGTCCGATGAGGACGACAACGGCGCCTACGTCGACGACGGGAAGGACGCCCGATGAGCCTGGTCGACGTCACCGAACCGGTGCGCGCTGACGAGCTGGGGCGGGTCCACCTCATCGGCATGGGCGGCGCCGGCATGTCGGGCATAGCCCGCGTTCTGCTGCAGCGCGGCGTTCCGGTGTCGGGCAGCGACGCCAAGGACAGCGACCTGTTGCGGCACCTTGAGGAGCTTGGCGCCACTGTGCACGTGGGGCACGCCGCCGAGTACGTGGGCGGCGCCGACTCGGTGGTGGTCTCTTCCGCCGTGCGCGACGACAATCCCGAGCTGGCCGAGGCGCGCCGCCGCGGCCTGCACGTCCTGCCGCGGGCCGCCGCCCTGGGTACGCTGCTGCTGGACCGCATGGGCGTGGCTGTGGCCGGCACGCACGGTAAGACGACGACCACCTCCATGCTCACCGCCCTGCTGCAGTACCTGGGAGCCGAACCGGGCTACGTCATCGGCGGCACGCTGGTCACCACGGGCCTGGGGGCCGACGCCGGTGCCGGAGACGTCCTGGTCGCCGAGGCCGACGAGAGCGACGGCTCCTTTCTGATGCTGTCCCCGAAGATCGCGATTGTGACCAACGTCGAGGCCGACCACCTCGACAACTACGGCGGACTTGAGGAGATCCACGCCAACTTCGCCGCGTTCGTCGACCGGGTCGACGACACCCTTGTTGTCGGCATCGACGATCCCGGGGCACGCAAGGTCGCCGAGGTCGCCCGGGAACGCGGTAAGCGGGTGCGCACCTACGGCGAGGCGCCCGAGGCCGACTACCGCGTGCACGGGCTGTCCGCCGAGGGGTTCTCCACGGCGTTCACCCTGGACGCGGGCGGCCCCGACCCGGTGCGCTGCACTGTTGCCGTACCCGGGCGGCACAACGTGCTGAACGCCGCCGCCGCTGTCGCCGTCGCCGACGAGTTGGGACACGACCCCGAGGTAGCGGCCGAAGGGCTCGCCGCCTACACCGGGACCGCCCGGCGGTTCGAGTTCAAGGGCGAGGCCGGTGACGTGGCGGTCTACGACAGCTACGCGCACCACCCCACCGAGATCGCCGCCGACCTCCGCGCTGCCCACACTGCGCTGGAGTCCCGGCCCGAGGCGGGAGAGGCGGCGCCGGAGAAGGGGAACGGCGCGCGGGCCCGGGTGGTGGCCGTGTTCCAGCCCCACCTGTACAGCCGCACCAGGATCTTCGCCACCGAGTTCGCTGAGGCGCTCGCGCTGGCCGACGAGGTTGTCCTGCTGCCCATCTACGCGGCGCGCGAGGACCCCGAACCGGGGGTCGACTCCGGGCTGGTCGCCCGCGGTATCGCCCACGGCCGGGTGCACCGGCCCGCGGAACGGGCCGACGCGGTGCGGTGGGCGGCCGAACTGGCCCGGCCGGGCGATATCGTGCTCACCATGGGTGCCGGCGACGTCACCGAACTCGGTCCGCGGATCGTCGAGGAACTGCGGGCGACCCGGAATTAGGTGCGCGTGGTGGAAAAGGGCGCGGTGCGAGGCGACGACGCCACGCCGGAGCATGCCGAGGGGGCCGCGCCGGCCGACCGGCGGACCCGCCGGTCGGATCCGTGGAAGGTCGCATTTGTCACGCTGCTCATCGTCGCCGTGTTGTCGGTGGTGACGTGGTTGCTTCTGGGGTCGCGGTTGCTGGTGGTGCGCGACGTGGAGGTGAGCGGCGCCGGGCGGCTCGATCCGGACGCGGTCGAGGCCGCTGCCGACGTCGACACCGGTACCCCGCTGGTTCGTGTGGACACCGACGCCGCCACCAGCCGGGTGGAGGACCTGCGGCTGGTGGATAAGGCCACGGTCTCGCGCGGCTGGCCGGCGACGCTGCGCGTGCGGGTCACCGAGCGCACGCCCGAGCTGAGCATCGCCGTTGGCGACGGCTACCGGCTGGTGGACCACGACGGAGTGCGCATCACCGACTCGGCGGAGCGTCCGGACGAGTACCCCCTCGTGCGGGTAAGAGGGGAGATCGAGGGGAACCCGGCGATCGCCACGGTTGCCAGGTCCGTCGGTGAGCTCTCGCCCGCCATCCTCGACTCGGTCGAGTCGATCGACGCGAGTGAACCGGACAACATCGCCTTCGAGCTCGACGACGGCGCCACGGTCCTGTGGGGGAACGGGGAGTATGCCGAACGCAAAGCCAAGGCGCTCGCTGTCCTGATGCGGGAGCACCCTTCGGGTGCGGAACGCCGCTATGACGTCAGCGCACCGAACGTCGCCGTTGTCAAGTAACCGAGGCAGGTATCCGAGTACAGCGCGGTACGCATTGCCTGACGAAACGGTCGCTGGACCCGCGAACCCCGGAGGCGCGGCTTCTTTCGCCCGGGCTTCTTCACGCGGCGGGACATTCCAGACGCGACGCGCCGGGGAAGCACATCGCCACCTCGGCCGATACGCCGTTAGGCTGACCCAGTAGTTGGTCACCCGCCGGTGCGCCCCCAGCGATCGGCGAGAAGTATTACCTTTGATTGACATGAGTGCAAACGTGAATCTATAGGGCTATCGGGGTGGAGAAGGAAGCGCGCGTCGCGCGCTTCCCCCGGAGCCCGTGGAGCCCGAGCGGCCGGTCGGCCGCGAGGGTTCCGAGAGAGTGACTGTAGTACCGGACAGTCAACCGGTCGGGTCCCACAGGGGGAACGGCAGTGGTCTTCGCCGGAGTGGGACGGCACGGTTGACGGATGCGAGCGGAAAGGCCCCTCGTCGTGGCAGCACCGCAGAACTACCTCGCGGTCATCAAGGTCGTCGGTATCGGCGGCGGCGGCGTTAACGCCGTAAATCGAATGATCGAAGAGGGACTCAAGGGCGTCGAGTTCATCGCTATCAACACCGACGCTCAGGCGCTGCTCATGAGCGATGCTGACGTCAAGCTGGACGTCGGTCGCGAGCTCACCCGGGGACTGGGCGCCGGAGCCAACCCCGAGGTCGGCCGCAAGGCGGCCGAGGACCACCGTGAGGAGATCGAGGAGGTCCTCAAGGGCGCCGACATGGTCTTCGTGACGGCGGGCGAGGGCGGCGGTACCGGCACCGGCGGTGCTCCCGTCGTCGCCGATATCGCTCGTTCGCTCGGCGCGCTCACCATAGGTGTGGTTACGCGGCCGTTCGGGTTCGAAGGCAAGCGGCGCGCTACCCAGGCGGAATCCGGCATCGCGATGCTGCGCGACGAGGTCGACACGCTCATCGTGATTCCGAACGACCGGCTGCTGTCCATCTCCGACCGCCAGGTCAGCGTGCTCGACGCGTTCAAGGCCGCCGACCAGGTGCTGCTGTCCGGTGTTCAGGGCATCACCGATCTCATCACGACTCCCGGCCTGATCAACCTGGACTTCGCCGACGTGAAGTCGGTGATGTCGGGTGCCGGTTCCGCGTTGATGGGGATCGGCTCCGCTCGCGGGGACGACCGTGCCGTGGCAGCGGCCGAGATGGCGATCTCCTCGCCGTTGCTGGAGGCCAGCATCGACGGCGCCCATGGTGTGCTGCTTTCCATTCAGGGCGGATCGGACCTGGGGCTGTTCGAGATCAACGAGGCGGCGCAGCTTGTCGCGAACTCCGCTGCTCCTGAGGCGAATATCATCTTCGGCGCGGTTATCGACGACGCTCTCGGCGACGAGGTGCGGGTCACGGTCATCGCCGCCGGCTTTGACGAGCCCCGGAACGAGTCCCTGACCCCGCCTAATGAGGCCCAGGCCAAGCCCGAAGCGCCCCGGCGCACGGAGCCGGCGGCCACCGAACCGCGACGTCAGGAACCGGCGGCGGCTGAGCTGACCCGGCCGGAACCGGTCCGCGAGCGCGAGCCGGAGCCGCCGAGGGAGGAGCCGCCGCGCACCGCAGCCTCGGTGCGGCCCGAGCCCGAGCCCGAGCCCGAGCCTGAGCCGGAACCGGAGCCCGAACCGGAGCCGGAGCCGGTCCAGCAGAGCCCGGAGCCCGAGCCGGTGGACGTCGCGGATGAGGAGGACGAGGAAGAGCAGTCCGCGCGGACGCGGAACATTCGTCCGGTCAGCGACACTGGATACAACGAGGTCCGCCGGACTGGCACCGAGGGCCCGTTCTCGCGGCCGAACGACGTTCCCACCCCGCGGCGCCGGGTCGTCTTCGACGACCCGGACGACCTGGACGTTCCCGACTTCCTCAAGTAGCGCCACAGGCGCCGGCCGGATTCGGTGACCTCCGTCGCGCACATTCCTACGCAGCGGCAGTACCGGCGGCGGGATCCCCCGTCGCCGGTACGCTTTTGTGCGTGCCTTCTCCATACAAGGGAGGACCGACCGCAGATATGAGTGCCGTGATCGAGGTGGGACCCGGTGTGCGCGCCGGTTTCACCGAGCGTTACGACGGCGGGGTCAGTGCCGAGCCCTTTGACGCCCTCAACCTCGGCATGGGGGTGCCTGACGATCGCGACGCGGTAACCGAGAACCGGCGGATCGCGGCGAAGCACCTCGGTTTCGACCACGACCGCGTCGTGTGGATGGACCAGGTGCACAGCGCCGACATCGCCGTCGCAGAGGAGCCCGGCGTGGTCGGGCGGGTCGACGGCGTCGTCACCACACGAACGGATCTGGTGCTGGCGGCCCTGGTCGCCGACTGCCTGCCGGTCCTCGCCGCGGATGCCGAGGCCGGGATCATCGGCGCCGCACACTCGGGACGCCTCGGCACGGCGCGCGGGGTCGCACCGGCGCTGGTCGCCGAGATGGTGCGCAACGGCGCGGACGCCGAGCGGATCTCGGTGGCGCTGGGCCCGGCTATCTGCGGCCGGTGCTATGAGGTGCCGCAGTCGATGCAGGAGGAGGCGGCCCGCCGCACCCCGGAGGCGGCGAGCCGCACCCGCCACGGCACCACAGGTGTCGACATGCGCGCGGCGGTTACCGCGCAGTTGCGCCAGGCCGGAATCGGCCACGTCGTTACCGATCAGCGTTGCACCCTGGAGAGCCCGGAGCTCTTCTCGCATCGCCGCGACTCCCGCACCGGACGCTTCGCGGGTTATATCTGGTGGTCATGAGCGTGGCAGAGGAGGGCAGCGGCACGCGGGCGCAGCGCATCGCGGCGAACCTGCGTGTGCTCGGTGAGCGCGTCCGGACCGCCAGTGAGAAGGCCGGGCGTGCCGCCGATGATGTGGCGATCGTCGCCGTGACCAAGACCTACCCGGCGTCCGATGTGCGGATTCTCGCTGAACTGGGGATAAGCGACATTGGTGAGAATCGCGACCAGGAGGCCGCGGCAAAGGCAGCGGAGTGCGGTGATCTGGACGTCAGGTGGCACTTCGTCGGACAACTGCAGACGAACAAGGCCCGTTCTGTCGCCCAGTACGCGGACGTTGTCCATTCTGTCGACCGCGTTCGGCTGGCGAGTGCCCTGGGATCCCGAGCACGGGCCGCGGAGCGCGAACTGACCTGTCTTGTCCAGGTCAACCTCGATCCCGACGCGGCGGCCGGTGTGCTGGGGCCGCGCGGCGGCGTGCACCCGGGTGACGCCGCCGCGGTCGCCGACGCCATCGCCGGCGAGAGCGGGTTGACGGTGGGCGGGGTCATGGCGGTGGCACCCCGCGGGGATGATCCCGCCAACGCGTTCGAACGCCTGTATTCGGTCGCCTCGGCCATTCGGGATCGCTACCCTCAAGCCACGGTGATATCCGCCGGGATGAGCGGCGACCTGGTCGCGGCGGTCGAGCACGGTGCGACACACCTCAGGATAGGTACGGCGTTGCTCGGCGATCGGGGATCGAACGTGGGGTAATGTCCCCACATAGACCTTGGCGCCCATCTGTCGAGTTCGCCCAGTGAGCGGACCTGGGCGGGTCCCGAGAAGTCATCGGCGGTGTAGCACCACAGGACGACGGAGGACATGAGATGGCCGGCGCGATGCGCAAAATGGCGGTCTACCTCGGCCTCGTGGAGGACGACCGCTACGACCACCGCTATGCCGACGAGTACGATGACTTCGACGATTTTGATGAGGGTGTCGACGCTCGGCGCGAGCGGGACCTCGATCCGCACGGTTATGATCCTCGTACCGAGTCCGTGTCGCAAGCCGATGGATACGCGGCGTCACCAGGTGAGCGACGCACGGTAGCCAGTACCGCCACCGCGGATCTCGCGCGGATCACCACACTTCACCCGCGTACTTACAACGAAGCGCGTACCATCGGAGAGCACTTCCGAGAAGGCATACCGGTGATCATGAACCTGACCGAGATGGTCGACAGCGACGCCAAGCGTCTGGTCGACTTTGCGGCGGGCCTGATCTTCGGCTTGCATGGCAGTATCGAGCGCGTGACCAACAAGGTGTTCCTGCTGTCCCCGGCTAATGTTGAGGTGACCGCCGAAGACAAAGCACGGATCGCTGAGCGAGGGTTCTTCAACCAGAGCTAGACCGTCATCGATGTCCACAGATTGGGTCCAGGCACGACCGTGAGTATCGTCCAGTCCGTACTCGCCTTTGCACTGAGCATCTACCAGTTCGTGCTCATAGGGCGGCTTGTCTTCGAGCTTGTCCAGGCGTTCGCGCGTTCGTGGCGGCCCACGGGGATCGTGTTGGTGCTGGCGGAGGTCATCTACACGGTCACCGACCCGCCGTTGAAGTTCGTGCGCCGGTTCGTCAAGCCCATCCGGCTGGGGAGCGTGGCGCTCGACCTGAGCTTCATTATCCTCTTTTTCGCTGTGGTGATCCTCCTGCAACTCGTGTGGGCGATTCCGGTTGGTTAGGTAGATCACGGAAGTCGGGAAGAGTGACTCTGGTTCCGATATGTGGTCTTGGTCATGATCCGGGTTGCCGTGAGGTCACGATCAGGTAGCGTCCCTACGGACGAGAGCAAAGCGCGCCAAGGAGACGAACATGCCGCTGACACCCGCGGATGTGCGGAACAAGCAGTTCAGTACGACCCGGCTGCGGCCGGGATACGACGAAGAAGAGGTTGACGCGTTCTTGGACGAGGTCGAGTCCGAGCTCGACCGCCTCATTCAGGAGAACGAGGAGCTGCGCGGCAAGCTCGCCGAGTGCCTCCGGGGCAAGGTGCCCAACGCTGGCATGCAGGACTTCCAGCAGCAGCAGCAACAGCAGCAGCCGCCGCCGCAGGAACAGCAGCAGCCCCAGCAGCCCCAGCAGCCCCAGGCGCAGGCGCCCGCGCAGCAACAGCAGCTCGCGCCGGAACCGCCGCCGCAGCAGCCCGAACCCGCCCGCCAGGAGCCGGCTCCTGCTCCGTCCGCCCAGTCGATGGAGCAGCAGCTCCCGGCGATGGCCGCCAACATGGGGCTGCAGGGCGGCGAGGAGAACATGGACACCGCCGCGCGGGTCCTGGCCCTCGCACAGCAGACCGCCGACCAGGCCATCTCGGACGCCCGGCGCGAAGCTGACGAGACCCTCGGCCGTGCCCGGAACGAAGCCGACGACATCCTCGGCAAGGCGCGCCGGCAGGCCGACCAGATTGTCAACGAGGCTCGTGCCCGTTCCGAGAACCTCGACCGCGATGCCCAGGAGCGCCACCGCCAGGTGATGGGCTCCCTGGTCCAGCAGCGCGAGGAACTCGAACACAAGGTGAACGAGCTCAAGGACTTCGAGCGCGAGTACCGCAGCCGCCTCAAGGACTACTTCGAGCGCCAGTTGCGCGAGCTCGCCGAGGGGGCGAACGAGCCCAGCGGCGGCCCGAACCCGAACACCACCGGCGGATTCCAGACGATGGCTCCCACCGGCGGATCCCCCGGAATGCAGCAGCAGCAGCCCGCAGCGGGTCCGGCGACCAACGCTCCGTCAGGCAACCCGTTCGCGCAGGCGGAACCGGCCCCGCACGGCGGGGGCTACCACCCGGGTGAGGCCCCGCACGAGCGTCGCTGACTTGAGCAGCGTGGGCGCCGCACAATACAACATTCCATGAGTGAAGGCTCTTAAGATCCCGTGTTCCTTGTCAGCCTTGTCATCGTCGTGGCGGCCCTGATCGTCATCGCGGTGGCCGTGGTTATCGCAGAGACGACCCTGGTCTACATCGCACTTGGGCTCGCGGGCGTCAGCGCGGTACTGCTCACGGTCGAGATGATCCGACACCGCGAAGAGCTGGGCTTCTCCGCGCTGTTGACGCGACAAGGGGCCTCCGCGGAGGCCCGGGACCCGAGGACGGACGGTTTGGGGAAGGCGTCCGTCCCCGCCGCCGCTATGGCGGCGCAGCAGGAAACCCACTCTGGGAACAGCGTGCGCGTCCCCGCATCGGCCGAACCGCCGGTGCGGGGCGCGGTGTATAGCGCGTGGAACTCCGAACCACCCGGACGGGACGCCGCGATACAGAGCGGTGCCGCGGCCACCGAAACCGAACACGGCGACAGGGCCGACCGCGACTCCGGCCCGGCCCCATCCCGGCCCGCCTACGAGGCCGCCCCGGCTGTCCCGGAGCCCCGCGCCCGCGAGGGCGGCACTGCCGAGGAGTACGCCGGGGAAGCCGAGGACCCCGCCGCGACCGCCGCCGTACCCGGACTGGACGCCGCGGCCGATTCCGGCTCCGCCGATAGCGAGGACGAGCGCACCATCCCGGCCGGGGAACCCGCCGACGGCGGTGCGGACACTGAGGACAACCAGGGCGAGGCCGCGGCGGCCGCACTACCCGAGAGCGTAGGGGCGGCCGCAACCGAAGGGCCGTCCTGGGGGAAAGCCGGCGAGGACGAGCCCGCCGAGTCCACGGAAGCGCTGGGCGAGGCGAGCGTCGAGGACGCCGCCGGAGAACCGGCGCCCGACGGCGTGCCAGGCGACCACGCACTGGCGGAAGACGTGTCGGCGGAAGACGCGCCGGCTGAGGACGCCCCTGCCGCGGTCGCCTCCTTCAGTTCGTTCGTCGAGCGGTTGCAGCAGGGCGCCGCCCCTGCGGAGGAGCGGGAACCCGCCGAGGAACCGGTAGGCGACGCGGCCGGAGCCGGGAGTGGAAGCGACGGCAGCGAGGATGCGGTCACCGGCACCGCGGGTTCCGCTGGAAGCGCCGAACCCGCCGAAGACGGAGCACTCGACGACGAGACAGCGGAGGTCGCCGAGGGCGCGGGAGCGGCCGACGACACGCCCGGGTCTGTGGCGGAACCGGGGCACCCGGAGTTCGAGACCGGCCTGGAGGCGGACGACCCGTATCCGGCCCCTGGGCCCGGAGGGGGACTGACCACGCCCGACAGCGAGAGCGCCGAGCCCGACCTGGCCGCGGAGGATGCCGGCTCCGGAGAGGCCATGGAGGTCCAGGCTGTCCCGTCCAGCGGAGACACCCCGGCCGTGGACATCGCCGGGGAGGACGCCGCGCCGGAGAACGGCGGTCCGGAACCCGGCGGCACCGGGTTCGGCGGCTCTGGTGGCAGTGCAGCGGAGCCCGAAGAGTCCGAGCTCGGGGAACCCGCCGCGGACACCGATGCGACCGCCACGGCTGACCCGGAGGACACGCCCGCCGCGGACCCGGACGCCGAAGCCCTGGACCCCGGCGACACCAGCGACGCTGACCTCGACGCCGAGGAGACCGCCGGAACCGGCGCTGCCGAATCCGAGGAGACCGGCACGGGCGGCTCCGGAGCCACCACACCTCACGGGGCCGAGCGGGACTGAGCGCGCTCCGGGCCCACGCGCGGCCGTCGAGCCGTTCCGGTGCGTGCCGGGACCCGGGGAGGACACCGGCGGGCATCCTGGCGCGCCCGGCGGGACTGCCGTGGTGCGGCCCATCCGCCCACCACCGCCACAATCCCGGACCAGGTGCGCACCGCGGTGGCTACCCTGTAGCGGCGGGACCGGTCAGTCACGGGTGCGCGCGCATACCGAGCACCGGCGGTGGCCGGAGGGGCCGGACCGGGTCCCCTTGTGGGGTTCGGGGAACACCCGAACGTCGCTGAGCTCCACGGACTCGGCCATGAGCAGGTCCAGCGAGGCGATGAACAGCTCGGCGATCTCGTCGTGCCCGGCGTCGCGCGACGGCACGTCGATCCGGAACCCGTTGGTGCTCAGGTTTCCGCCATTGCTGAACGCCACATAGGCGTTGAACGAGGCGCGGTACTCGGTCACAGCTTCTCCGAACGGTGGAGTGCGCGAACGCGCTGGTCGAACGAAAGGCTCACGGCGGGAGCGGGGCGAGAGGCCCCGTCGGCCCTGCGCGGGGAATCCGCCCACATCAGCACGGCGGTCAGCAGGATCGCGCCCGAGGTCAGGGCGAAGGCGCCGGCAACCCCCAAACCCGCCGCGAGCAGTCCGACCAGGATCGACCCCGCGCCGGTGCCCGCGTCGTAGCCCACGTTCCACACGGTGCTCGCCGCGCCGGTCCCGCGCGGGCCGGCCCGCTGGAACATGACCACGAAGGTGTCGTTCTGCACCACGCCGAAACTGACCCCGTACAGGCCCGCCGCGCCGATCGCCAGGCCAGCGGGGCCAACGCCGGCCGCGGCGCCCGCGAGACCGGCCAACCCCAACGCGCCGCTGGCCATCCCGGGCAGCATGAGCCGTCCGTAGCCGACGCGGTCGGCGTACATGCCGGCTCCCGAACGGCCGAGCATGATGCCCAGCGCCAGGACGAGGAGCGCGGCCGGTGCGACGCCGGGCAGGGCGAGCGCGAGGAAGGCCGTCACGCCGCCCATAGCGACCGCGGTCCAGAGGAGTACCACCCAGGGGCCGGCCAAGGGCCGGAGCACCCAGGCGGGGCGTGCGGAGGCGGCCGCGCCGGAGTCGTCGGTGTGCGTGCTCGGGGTGCCGGACCGCGGGTGGGACATCATCGCCACGAGCGGGACGACGAGGGAGCCCAGCACCGCGGTGCCGACGAACACGGCGCCGAAACCGGCGTGCTGGACGTACCACACGCTCAGCGGTAGCACGAGCACGTACGGGATCCCCACGGCGATGCCGTAGAGCCCGGACGCGCGTCCCCGCTGGCCCATGGGAACCAGTTCGACGGTGAGGGAACTCGCGGCGACCACCACCATGCCGAACCCGACACCGCGCACGGCCGAGACAACGAGGATCCAGGAGAGGTCGGAGGAGGCGAGGTAGCCCAGGGCCGGCGCCCCGAGCAGCAGTGCCCCGGACGCCAGCACCGTGCGCAGCCCGAACCTCGCGAGGATCCAGGGCATCAGGAACTGGACCGCGACGGTTGCGGCCATCATCGTCCCGGCGATCGTGCCGACCCCGCCGTGCCCGGTCTCCGCGCTGGCCGCCCACATGGGAAGCACCGTCAGTAGCGGAGCGAAGTTACTGAACACGAGCAGGGTCGCGGTGAGGAGCAGGAGGAAGTTCCGCCCGCCCAGGGAGCCGTGCTGCGACGGGGGCGCGGCAGCCGCGCCGCGCCCGGTCGTTCGGGAGGTACCGGAAGTGGACATGGCCCCATCCTGGGACTACCTATCAATCGTGTCCAACGAATGATTTCGATCCGACTTATCGACATTTAGAATCGATCCATGGAACTTCGGCACCTGACGACCTTCCTCGCGGTCGCCCACCACCTGAGCTTCACCCGCGCCGCCCAGGAACTGGGCTACGTGCAGTCCAGCGTCACCGTCCAGGTCAAGTCGCTGGAAAACGACCTGGACGTCGCCTTGTTCGAGCGGCTGGGGCGGCGCGTGACCCTCACACCGGCGGGTGAGGAGCTGCGCACGCACGCCCGGGAGCTCCTGGAACGCGCGGAGCAGGCGCGCGAGGCGGTGCAGCTGGCGCACGGCCAGCCCCACCAGGTGAACGGGACGCTGCGCGTCGCCGCGCCGGGCAGCCTGTGCGCCTACCGCCTGCCGGGTGTGCTGCGCCGGCTCAAGGAGCGGTTCCCCCGCCTGAGTCTGGTGTTCGGCCCGGCCGAACGCGCTACTGTCCTCGACACCCTCACCGACGGCAGCCTCGATGTCGGTTTCCTCCTGGAGGAGGACATCGTGGCCCCCAGGCTCGCGGTAGAGCGCCTGGCCGACGAGCCGCTGCGCCTCGTGGCGCACCCGAGCCACCCGCTCGCCGCAGCGGAGGCGGTCACCACCGCCGACCTCGGCGACCAGACCATGCTGGTCTCGGAGCCTGACTGTGCGCAGCGCGAGGTGATCGAGCGCGAGTTCCAGCGTGCCGGGATCCGCCCGGTGCTCATGGAGTTCCTCAGTATTGAGGCGCAGAAGCGCTGCGCGGCCGAGGGCCTGGGCGTGGCCATGGTCCCGATCCGGAGCGCGGCCGACGAGCTCCACCGTGGCGAGCTCGTCACGCTTTCCTGGGAGGTCACACCGACCCTCGGGGTCTACATCGCGCACCACCGCGACCGCCGTATCCCGGCGCTGGACGCGCTGGCCCCGATCACCCGCGATCTGTGGCGGGAGACCCCCATGGCCAGTCCCGGGTAGGTCGCGGCCCCTGCCGCCGACCTTGAGATTTCCGTGCCTTCCAAATGCTGGGAAGGACCGGTTTGCTCAAGATCGGCGCACGACCGCGTATCTAGATCTTGCGCAGGTGGAACGTCACCCCGAGGTCCTCAGAGCTGACCGTGTGGGCATCGCCGTCGGGTGTGCCCTCGGTGACGGAGCGCGCCAGGACCTCGTTCGCGATGTTCCCGGTGTGTTCGGCGATGGCCTGAGCGATGGCCGTGTCCGTCGCCGACCACCACAGGTGGATGCGGTCGGCGATGTCCAGGCCGCTGGACTTTCGGGCGTCCTGCACCAGCCGGATGACCTCGCGGGCCAAGCCGGCGCGCCGCAGCTCCGGGGTGAGGTGCAGATCCAGCGCGACCGTCTCCCCGGAGTCGGACGCGACCGTCCAGCCCTCGCGTGGCTGCTCGGTGACCAGCATCTCCTCGGTGCTGATCTCCACCGGCTCGCCCTCGACCTCGACATGCGCCCACCCGCTCGACCGAACCTGGTCGACCAGGCTCTTGGCGTCGCTGGCCTGGATGGCCTCGGCGACCAGCGGAGTGCGCTTGGCGAAGCGCCGGCCGAGCGCGCGGAAGTTCGGCTTGACGCTGTAGTCGACCAGCTCGCCCCCGACCGAGGACAGCGGGTCGAGCCGTACCACGTTGAGCTCGTCGGTGATCTGACCGCGGAGCTGCTCGGGCAGCGAGTCGAACTTCGCCGCGCCCACGAGGACACGTGAGAGGGGCTGCCGGGTGCGCATCCCGGAGTCGGCCCGCGCCGAGCGCCCCAGCTCCACCAGCCGCCGGGTGAGCGCCATCTGCTCCGACAGCTCCGTGTCGACCAGCTCCCGGCGCGCCTTCGGCCACGGAGCCAGGTGCACCGACTCCGGTGCGTCCGGCCGCCGCAGCGCACCCCACACGTGCTCGGTGATGAAGGGCACCATGGGCGCCATCAGCAGCGTGAGGGCCTCCAACGCCTCGAACAGCGTGGCGAAGGCCGACGCGCCCTCCGGAGTGTGCGCCCCCGCCCAGAACCGGCGCCGGGACCGCCGCACGTACCAGTTGGACAGGTCGTCGATGAACGTGGTGAGCAGCCTGCCGGCGGTGGCGGTGTCGAACCGTTCCATAGCGTCGTCGACGCCGTCCGCCACGCGGTTGACCTCGGAGAGCAGCCAGCGGTCGAGCAGGGGGCGGTCGGCCGGGGCGGGCGCGTCGGCCAGGTGCCCGTGGTGCCAGGTCTCGCCCGTGTTGGCGTAGAGCGTGAAGAAGGAGACCGTGTTGTAGTAGGTCAGTAGGACCTTGCGGACGATCTCCTCCAGGGCCGTGTGGCCGACCCGGCGCGGCATCCACGGTGACCCGGTGGACAGCATGAACCAGCGCAGCGCGTCCGCGCCGTGGCGCTCCATGACCGCCATGGGCTCCAGGATGTTGCCCAGGTGCTTGCTCATCTTGCGCCCGTCCTCGGCGAGGATGTGGCCCAGGCAGAGCACGTTCTCATAGGACGAGTGCCCGAAAACCAGCGTGCTCACGGCCATCATCGAGTAGAACCAGCCGCGGGTCTGGTCGATGGCCTCGCAGATGTACTGGCCGGGGAAGTTGGCCCGGAAGGTCTCCTCGTTGCGGTGCGGGGCTCCCCACTGGGCGAACGGCATCGCCCCGGAGTCGAACCAGACGTCGATCACCTCGGGGACGCGCCGGGCGGTGCCGTCGCACTCAGGGCAGGCAACGGTGACGTCGTCGACGTAGGGGCGGTGCGGGTCGAGCGCGCTGAGATCCTGCCCGGCCAGCTCACCCAGCTCGGTGAGCGACCCGACGACGGTCGAGTGGCCCTCGCCGCACGTCCACACCGGAAGCGGGGTACCCCAGTAGCGGCTGCGCGACAGCGCCCAGTCGATGTTGTTGCGCAGCCACTCGCCGTACCGGCCCTCTTTGACGTTCTCCGGGTACCAGTTGGTCCGGGAGTTCTGCTCCAGGAGCTGGTCCTTGATGGCGGTCGTGCGGATGTACCAGGACGGTAGCGCGTAGTACAGCAGCGGCGTGTGGCAGCGCCAGCAGTGCGGGTAGCTGTGCTCGTACTCCGTCTTGCGGTACATCAGCCCGCGCGCGACGAGGTCGGTGACCAGGTCCTTGTCGGCGGTCTTGAAGAACTGGCCGCCCACGAGGCCCAACTGCGGATCGAACGTGCCGTCCGCGGTGACCGGGTTGACCACCGGCAGGCCGTAGGCGCGGCACGTCGCCATGTCGTCGGCGCCGAACGCGGGCGCCTGGTGGACCAGACCGGTGCCGTCGCCGACCGTCACGTAGTCGGCGAGCACGACGAAGTGCGCCGGCTGGTCGAACTCCACCAGGGCGAACGGGCGCTGGTAGGTCCAGCGCTCCATCTCGGCGCCCTCGAAGCGCTCGCCGGTGAGCTCCCAGCCCTCGCCCAGGACGGTCTCGAACAGGTCCTCCGCCACCACCAGGCGTTCGGTGCCGTCGGTGGCCACGACGTAGCTGACGTCGGGGTGCACGGCCACGGCGGTGTTGGAGACCAGGGTCCACGGCGTCGTGGTCCACACGAGGAGCGCAGCGGAGCTACCCGGCTCGGCCAGCGGGCCGGAGGTCACCGGGAAGCGGACATAGACCGAGGGGTCGGTGACGGTCTCGTAGCCCAGCGCGAGCTCGTGGTCGGAGAGGGTGGTCCCGCAGCGGGGGCAGTAGGGGCTGATCCGGTAGTCGCGGACCAGCAGCCCTTTCTTCCAGATCTCCTTCAGCGCCCACCACACCGACTCCACGTACTCGGGGTCCATGGTGCGGTACGCCTCGTCCATGTTCACCCAGTAGCCCATGCGCTCCGTCATGGCGGTGAACGCGCCGACGTTGCGCAGCACCGACTCGCGGCAATGGGCGTTGAACTCGGCGACACCGAAAGCCTCGATGTCCTTGCGCCCGCTGAGACCGAGCTCCTTCTCGACCGCGACCTCGACCGGCAGGCCGTGGCAGTCCCACCCGGCCTTGCGGTTGACGTGGTACCCCTTCATCGTCTTGAAGCGGGGGAAGACGTCCTTGAACACGCGCGCCTCGACGTGGTGCACGCCGGGCTGGCCGTTGGCGGTCGGGGGTCCCTCGAAGAAGACCCAGTTGGGGCCGCCCTGGGTCTGTTCCAGGGAGCGTTCGAAGATCTTCTGTTCCGACCAGCGCGCCAGGACCTCATGCTCGATCCCGGGCAGGTCGACCTGGACCGGTAGTGCGGGGAACGGCCGGGTGTCGGGGTTCTGCTCGTCGGGCATAGGGCGCACCTTCTCATCAGGGGTCATTCACCTGATGGAGGGACGAGGATCGATCACCCCGCGGTACCACCCTCCTTGGGAACGCCGACGCGTGCCCCACTTCGTTTCGCTTGCTGCCGGTTCTACTGAGCTGGCGGCGGACCCGCCTCGGCCGTTCTTCCGGCGGCTCCGGGGTGATATTCCCGACGGTCATACCCCCGGGCTTCCACCGTCCCCGGGTCGCTCTCGGCTGTGTCCGACGGTACTCGTCCCCATCCACGCCTTGCTTGGACACGAGAATAGCGCACCAACCGCGCGGTACAGAGCCGTTTTTCGGCCGGGACGGTGGCCCGTGCATACTTGCGCTGGAAACGCGGGTCGAACGGGACACGAGAGGAACGGGTGATGAGCGACGCGGAGCAGCCGGGGGCCGTCGTGGTGACGCTTCCCGAGCGGGACGACGCCGAGGAGCTGGCCGAGCAGTTGGAGACGCAGGGCTACGAGCCCTGCCTGGTGCACCGCGACATGCTCGCGGGCGAGGACGACGCCGAGGACGCGGACTGGGTGATCGAGGTGCACACCGGCCCGCACGGCGGCCCCGCCACGTTCGACGAGCCCCACCTGCAGATGCTCGCCGAGAACTACGGCGGGTTCGCCACGGCCCGGTAGGCCGCTGGCCGGCCGCACTCGACGCCCCGGCCCGGCGCGGCCGGGCCGGGGCGTTTCGTGCTTCGAGCCGCGTACTGCGGGAAACCCAGAGGAATCCGACGGCCGGAAGGCGGGAACACATGTTGGTAAACATTCGGGAGTGTGACCGTTGCGCCGTGGTTGATTGATCTGTCTCTGATGGGCGCTTATGCTTCCCGGCACCGCGCGAGTAGCGCGCTGAGACGTTGTTATCGCATGTCAGCGCGGACTTCGGGTGAGCCGGGGCGACCGCTGGCGACGACGGCAACGAGGGTCGGGAGGCCCACGGGGAGGAATGCGAGGGGGATATGAGTGTGACCGAGGCGGCCGGATTCCCAGTTCGCTCGGGGGAGGACAAGTGGACCGAGGACGAGCTGGACGAGGTTCGTCGCGAGCTGGAGTCCGACATCGCCCTGCTGCGTGACGAGATCGCCAAAGCGGAGTCCGAGCTGGCCGAGCGGCTTGCGGACGCGGTTGACGGGGCGGGCGACGACCCCACCGACACCGGCGCGAAGGCCTACCAGCGCGAGCACGATCTTGCGCTGTCATACAATACTCGTGACCTGCTCGCACAGAGCGAGCGGGCGATCGAGCGCATGGAAGCGGGAACGTACGGCATCTGCGAGTCGTGTGGCAACGCGATCGGCAAGGCGCGGTTGCAGGCGTTCCCGCGTGCCACGTTGTGCGTGAAGTGCAAGCAGCGTGAGGAGCGTCGCTGACTGACGTAGAGCCCTCCGGGGACCAGCAACAGAACGCGAGCGAGGCCGCACAGCGCCGGCCGAGACGCTACGTCCTTCTGGGGGGCGTCGCGGCGGTTGTGCTCGCGGTGGACTTCATCACCAAACAGGTCGCGCTGAGCCGGCTGAACCCGGGGGAGAGCGTCGAGGTCGTGGGGGAGCTGCTGCGGTTCACCCTGGTCTTCAACACGGGTGCCGCATTCTCCATCGGCTCCGATATCCCGTGGGTGTTCTTCCTGATCGCCACCGGCGTGGTCGGCTACATCATCGTCATGGCGCGCAGGCTGCGCAGCGTCGGCTGGGGACTCGCTCTCGGTATGATCCTCGGTGGGGCCTGCGGCAACCTCATCGACCGGGCGGTCCGCGACCCCGCCCCGCTGCACGGCGCGGTCGTCGACTGGATCCACCTCCCGTACTGGCCCGTGTTCAACGTGGCCGACTCCAGCATCGTTGTCGGCGGGGTCCTCGCCGTGGTCCTGGCATTCAAGGGCATCAACCTCGACGGCACCGTGGAGTCCGACGACTCCGGCGAGCACGGCCCCGAGGACACCAGCGATCAGCAGGAGCGCTCATGACCACGCTGGGCGACCATCGCAGCATGCCGGTTCCCGAAGGCCTCGAAGGCGACCGGCTCGACGCCGCGCTCGCCCGGATGTTCGGCCTGTCGCGCACCCGCGCTGCCGAGCTGATCTCCGAAGGCAACGTGCAACTCGACGGCGATGCCGGAGCCAAGTCCGACCGGGTGCAGGCCGGGACCTGGCTCGACGTCACGCTGCCCGCGCCTCCGCAGGCCCCCGTGGCCCGCCCCGAGCCCGTGCCCGGAATGGCCGTGCTGCACGAGGACGCCGACATTGTTGTGGTCGACAAGCCGGTCGGGGTGGTCGCGCACCCCACAGTGGGCTGGACCGGCCCCACGGTCCTTGAGGGACTGCTGGCGTCCGGCGTGCAGCTCAGTACCAGCGGAGCCGCCGAACGCCAGGGAATCGTGCACCGGCTCGACGCCAACACGACCGGTGCCATGGTCCTCGCCAAGAGCGAGCTGGCCTACAGCGTGCTCAAACGCGCCTTCAAGGAGCGCACGGTCGACAAGCGCTACCACACGCTGGTGCAGGGCCACCCGGACCCGTTGCGGGGCACGGTCGACGCGCCCATCGACCGCCACCCCGCGGGCGACGGCCGGTTCGCGGTGGTCACGGGGGGCCGTCCCGCGGTGACGCACTACGACACCCTGGAGGCGTTCCGCGGCGCCAGCCTGCTGGAGATCAGCCTGGAGACCGGCCGTACCCACCAGATCCGGGTGCACATGGCGGCGCTGCGGCACCCCTGTGTCGGCGACCACCTCTACGGTGCCGACCCCACGCTCTCCGCGCGGCTGGGGATCAGCCGCCAGTGGCTGCACGCGGTGCGCCTGGGCTTCGAGCACCCCACCGAAGGCCGGTACGTGGAGTTCGAGAGCACCTATCCGGAGGACCTGCGCAAGGTCGTCGAGGACCTGCGGGAGGACTGAGCCGGGCGCACGTCGGCACTCATCGCCGCCGCGACCGCGCCGAGAGTCGCCCCGGCGCACGCCACGAGCGCTTCGAGGAGCAGGTCGCCGGAACACGCCGGTTTCCCTGCCCCGCCTGTCCGCGGCGTTTCCGGATACCCTGCCCCACTGCGCGCGCAGGGGCGGACACTTTCCGGTTAGTTCCGGTCCGGCGCGCTGGCCGACCGCCGCGGCGATCGCAGCGAGCCGTGGCACAGCGCGGCGCCGACGATGATGATCGCCGCCCCCACGGGCTGGTTCCAGGTGAGCGCCTCGCCGGCGACCAGGACGCCCAGGGCGATCGCCACAACGGGGACCACATAGGTCACGGTGGAGGCGACCGTCGCACCGGCCTCCCGCACGATCGCGTACTGCAGGACGTAGGCCAGGCCGGTGCCCAGCGCGCCAAGAGCGACCACGGCCAGGACCACCCGCGGCGGCAGTTCGGCCGGTGCGTCGGTGACCAGCGGGGTGATGACCGCGAGCTGCGCGGAACCGGCGATGAGCTGGCCGGCCGAGAGCTCCAGAGGGCTGTACCGGCTTCCGGCGAGGAAACGGCGCAGGTAAGGGGTGCCCAGGCCGTAGCACAGGGCGGCGCCGACCGCCAGGAGCATCCCCGCGGTCCCCGCGCCGGCGAACCCGGTCCACACGGCGAACACCACCAGCACGCCCCCGAACCCGGTGGCCAGCCCGATGAGCCGTCCGCGGGTCGGCTTCTCGTCGGAGAGCAGGACCAGCGAGAACATCAGCGCGAACAATGGGGTGGCCGAGTTGCAGATCCCGGCCAGGGCGGAGGGGATCAGCCGCGCCGCGTAACCGAACAGGGTGAACGGCACCACGTTCAGCAGGAAGGCCGCCACGGACAGGTGTATCCAGATACGCGGCGAACCGGGCAACCGCCCCCTGCTCAGGACCAGCACGATGGCCAGCGGGATCGCGCCGAAGACCATGCGGCCGAGCGTGATCTGCAACGGCGCCAAGGCCTCGGTCCCGATCTTGATCAGCAGGAAGCTCGCGCCCCAGACGAGAGCGAGAAGTAGGAACTTCACGCGCCAGCCCGGGACCAGCGCCAAAGGGGGCGGGGGACTGGTGGGAGTGGGGACGCGTGCGGTTCCGGATTTCATCCTCCGGTTCTATCGTCGCCGCGCGCCTTAGGTCTACTTCATTCTGCTTAAGCAAGGTGTTAGGATCGCTAACATGCTGAGTGTGGACCGGATGCGCGTGCTGCACGCGATCGCGGTGAACGGCTCGCTGAACGGCGCCGCTGAGGCGCTGCACGTCACCAACTCCGCCGTCTCCCAACAGCTGAGCAAGCTGGAACGCGAGGTCGGCCAGCCGCTGGTGGAACGCAGCGGCAGGGGCGTGCGCCTTACCGAGGCCGCTGAGCTGCTGGTCGAGCACACCGGTCGGATCCTCTCCCTGGTCCAGCGCGCCGAGGCCGAAGTGGAGGCGCATCGCGGCGCCGTCGTGGGCCAGCTGCGCCTCTCCTCGATCGCCACGGCGGCGCGCGGCCTGGCCGCCCCCGCTCTGGTCGCGCTGCGCGAAAGCCACCCCGGGCTGCGGGTGCGGCTGGTGGAGCAGGAACCCGACGACAGCGTTCCCGCCGTGGCGCGCGGCGAGTCCGATATGGCGGTCGTTGTCGACTGGGTCGGGTCCACGATCCCGCTACCCAAGGAGATGATGCGCGCGCCACTCATGGACGATGTCGCCGATATCGCTGTGCCGGCCGTGCACCCGCTCGCCCACCGCGACCTCATCGACATCGACGAGGTGCTGAAGGAACCGTGGATCAGCTGGAGCGGCGGGTCCATCTGCGACAACTGGCTGCACGGCATGCTGCGGGAGCGCGGCGTCGAACCCGACATCGCGCACGAGGCCGAGGAGCACCAGACCAAGATGGCGATGATCGCAGCGGGCCTGGGTGTGGCGGTGATGCCGCGTATGGGCCGCGGGCCGGTGCCCGAGGGGGTGCGGCTGGTTCCGGTGCAGTCGGCCCTGACCCGCCAGGTCTACGTCTTCTGGCGGGCCGACGCCGCCCGCCGCCCCGCTATCCGCGCCGCGGTGCGGGCGCTGCGGGTGGCGGCGTCGGCGTACGGAAGCTGACCGGCCCGGGCGGGCTCCGGTTACCGGCCTTCGCGCTGCCCCTTGCGCAGCAGCTTCGCCATCGTCGTGTCCGGTGCGATGATCTCCGGGTCGGTGCGCACGTCGACCAGGATGGGCGTGCTGCCCGAGGCTGACGCGTCGAGCGCCTCGGTCAGCGCTTTCTCCAGCTCCTTGAGGGTGCTGACCGTGGTGCCCCGCGCGCCGAGACCGCGGGCGTAGCTCGCCAGGTCAAGCGGGCCGCTGATGTCGACGGCGGCGGTGCGGCCCAGCTCCCGGGCCTGGTGCATGGCGATCGTGCCGTAGAGGCCGTTCTGGAACACCACCACCACGATCGGCAGGCCGAGGCGGCTCGCGGTCTCCAGCTCCTGCCCGGTCATCAGCGCGCCGCCGTCTCCGGCCACGGCGACGACGGTCCGGTGCGGTTCCACCAGCTTGGCCGCCACCGCACCGGGCACCGCGGACCCCATGGCCCCGCTGGTCGCCGCGATCTGGGTGCGCGGCTCGCGGAACCACCAGCCCCGGTTCAGGAAGCCGGCGAAGTTACCGGCGTCGTTGACCAGGACGGTGTCCTCGGGAAGCGTCCGGTTCATGGCGTCCACCACGGCCCAGGGGTGCAGCCGCTCTCCGGGATGCTCGCTTACGTCGGGCGGCGGGGTCGTGGTGCGCACCCACGCGTCGTGGGCCTGGCTCCAGTCCCGCGGCGGAGGGGTGACGGGCGCCTCCGCCAGGGCCGCGAGTGCCCGCCGGGCCTCGGCGACCGCGCCCAGCCACACCCGGGTGACCGCTCCCACCTGTGTTGGGTCGATGTCGATCTGGGCGACGGTCGAGGCGGCCGAATCGGCGGCGCCCGAAGGCAGCCGGTAGGTCTGGGTGGTGATCTCGCTGAGCCGGGAGCCCACCACCAGAACGGCGTCGGACTCCTCCAGCGCGGTGAGCACCTGTTTCGGGCAGCCGAGCCCGAGATGGCCGAGGTACAGGGGATGGTGGTTGGGAAACACGTCCTGGCGCCGCCACGACGTGTAGACGCCGGCGTTGAAGCGTTCGGCGACCGCCACCAGCTCGGTGTCCGCCCAGCGCGCTCCGCCGCCGGCGATGATCACCGGGCGCTCGGCGCGCGCCAGCCACGCGCTGATGCGGTCGCGCTCGTCGTCGCCGAGCGGCGGCCGTGGCGGGATCGTGCCCGGAAGCGCTGTGGGGGCCGGGATGCGCTGGCCGAACAGGTCCCCCGGAACGGCGATCGCCACCGGTCCCGGGCGCCCGCTTGTCGCGGTCCGGATCGCCTGCGCGGTGACCTCGGGCAGCCGGTCGGCGCGGGTCACCGTGGTGGCCCATTTGGTGATGGGCGCGTAGAAGGCCGTGAGGTCGACCTCCTGGAAGGCTTCCCGGCCCAGGTAGTCGGTATCCACCTGGCCGAGGAAGACGATCATTGGCGTGGAGTCCTGCATCGCGGTGTGTACACCCACCGCGAGGTTGCTCGCTCCCGGCCCCCGGGTGGCCGCGGCGACCGCCGGAAGCCCGGTGAGCTTCGCCTCGGCCTCCGCCATGAACGCGGCGCCGTTCTCGTGCCGGGTCGAGACCAGTTCCATGTCGCTGCGCTGCTCGATGGCGTCGGCCAGCTCAAGGAAGCTCTCGCCCGGCACGGTGTAGCAGCGCCGGAGGTGGGCCGCCGCGAGGATGCCGACGACCTCCTCGGCGGCGGTTCGATGGTGGGAGTGCTGCTCGGAGCTCACTGGGATTCCTCCGTATGCGCGGGATACTGGCGTCGTCGTTCGGGCACGGGGCCAGGCTCGAATATATGGCGTCGGGCCCGCCGCCACGTGCCGTCCTCCCTGCCACCTGCCCGTGTTCGCCCGTGTTCGCACGGGGGTTCTGGTCAGGACACGCCGAGCGCGCGCATCCCGGCCGCGGTGGCGGCGGCCACGACAAGGACCACCAGGAACGGGGCGCGGAACACCAGCGCGACCGCGGCCGCCGCCAGTCCGCCCAACCGGGCCGGGTCGAAAGCCAGGACACCGTCCTCGGTGACCGCCTGGATGGCGACCAGGGCCGACAAGAGGGCGATCGGCACGGTCATCGCGAAGGCGCGGACCTTCGGGTGGTCCAGCAGTCTGCGGGGCGCCGAGAGTCCGGCCAGCTTCAGGCCGTAGCAGCCGGCGCCGGCGACCAGCACCGCGATCCACAGCATCACGGGCGGGCCTCCTGTTCGGCGTGTGCGGGCCCATCGCCGGCCGCGGCGGCGTCCTGGTCGCGCATGCCGGCCAGCGCGGCCACCGCGGCCAGCAGGACGGGGACTCCGGCCGGCAGCAGCGGAGTCGAGGCCAGCGCGATCAGCACACCGAGCGACGCCACGAGCCTGGTCCTGGCGCCCTCGTCGCGCAGCCGTGGCCAGAGCAGGGCCAGGAACAGCGCCGGGCCGACCGCGTCGAGGCCGAACGCGTTCGGGTCGCCGATCTGTTCGACCGCGAGCACCCCGATGAGCGTTGTCAGGTTCCACATCAGGAACAGAGAGGCGAAGGCGACCGTGAACCCGGTCCGCGCGTCGCTGCGGCCGTTCTGGGCGAGCGTGACGGCGGCTGTCTCGTCGATCAGCCCGTGCGCGGCGACGAGCTTGCGGCCGCCGCGCCAGTCGAGGATGTCGGCGAGCCGCAGCCCGTAGAGCGTGTTGCGCGCGCCGAGCAGTAGCGCGCCCATCGTGCCGGCCGCGAGGCTGCCGCCGCTGGCGATGACGCCGACGAGCGCGAACTGGGATGCCCCGGTGAAGCAGAGCAGGCTGAGCACGCACGCCTGCGCGGCGCTGAGGCCGGCGGTCGCCGCTGTCGTCCCGAACACCAGGCCCGACAGGCCGACCAGGCCGACGCTGAGCCCGTCGCGGGCGGGCGGTGGAAACGAGAAGGGAGTTATCACGTTCGCCGACGTTAGGCGGGTGCGGGGAGCAGCGTCTTGAACGTTCTTGCGGTAGATCGCGGCGCCGGTGCCCGTCCCCGCGGTGCCGGCGGCGGGCGGCGGCCTTCCATGGGGCGCGGTGGCCGCGTGCCGCACCGTCGCCGCCTAGATGTTCTGTCCCGGGTGGTTGCGCGCGTGACTAGGGCGGCGAGGGCGCCGGCCTTTCGGGAACCGTGCCTTTGCGGGCGTCAGTGCTGCCGTCCGGCGGCGGGGCGCGTATCGAGGGTGACTGTGCGGACGTTCTCGGCGGTGGGCCGCGGCGAGAGTGACCGAGAGGACATTCTCGTCGCTGACCTTGTCCCCACGGACACCCTCGCCGCGGAACCCGCACCCACACCCGCCCGTTTCGCCGTGTTTCCCCCGAAGTCTGGCGCCACAGCCACGACCGATGGGCCCCAGCCACGGGCCAGACCCCGGTCGTCGGGCGCCACAACCCCCGGGCACCCGAACCGATCACCCGGGGGCCGGCCCCCCCACCGTCCTCGCCGCCCCCTCGGGCACCGCACCACGAACCCACATCACCGATCTAGCGGGGACTGCCCGGCAGGCCGGGGCCGTGGCCGGCCGCACCGGACCGCGGTAGCCAGCCGTCAGGCGCCCGCCCGGCCGATGCCGCGCTGGTACGCCCCTGGGGTGACCCCCATGTGCCGCTTGAAGTGGCGCGTCAGGTGGGGCTGATCGGCGAAGCCGACCCGGATGGCCACCTCGGCGGGCGCGGCACCGTCGCGCAGTAGCCGCCGCGCGCGGCTCACCCGCACCTGCGTGACGTAGCTGTGCGGGGGAAGCCCGAAGCTGGCGCGGAACGCACGCAGCAGGGGGTAGGGGCGGGCGCCCACGGCCTCGGCCAGGTCTTCGAGCCGCGGTGGGTCAACCAGGCTTTCCCGCAGCAGGTCGCGGGCCGCGGCAACGGAGCCGGTCGGCCCCGCTGTCCGCGCGGGGCCCTGCGGCCGGGAGCGGGTGTGCCGGGCCAGGAGCAGGTGCAGCGCCTGGCGCGTGAGGGTGGAGGCGCTCAACCGGTCGCCGTGCTCACTCGCCTGGTGCGCGTTCCGCAGCGTCCCGGCGGTGGCGGGGTCGGTCAGGACGGTACCGCTGAACGCGGGGACGTCCGGGAGTCCGAGGTCCCGCGCGACCTCGGTCACCACGGCCACCTCCGGGTACAGCACCCGGTAGCGCCAGCCTTCGGGAATCCCGGCGTGTCCGGTGTGTACCTCGTCGGGCTCGACGACCGCGATCCCGCCCGGACCCACGCGGTGCGTCGCGCCGCGGTAGGCGTACTCCTCGATTCCGGACTCGATGACGGCGATCGTGTAGGTCTCGTGGACGTGCCGGCTGAAGGTGTGCTGGACGTAGCGTGCCTTCAGCAGCTCGACTCCGGGAAGCCCCGGATGCTTCCAGAAGCGCGCGCTCTCGTCGCGCCCGTCGGTCATGTCTTCAGGGTAGGCGGCGGGGGGTGCCGCCGGGTCCGGAGGCGTGTTGTGCGCCCGGACGGCGCAACGCCCGGTGGCGGGAATCACCGGATGGCGGGAAATACCGCTCCCGTGGGGCGGGTTACACACGGTCGGTGGGCCCCGCTCCCGTGATCGCGGAGGCGGGTTGGTCCCACTGGTTACTACCGAGTAATATTCGGTTTGGCGCGAAGTTCCTCGCCACCCCTGTCCCCGAGAGATCGGACGAGAGCCTGATGTCGGTTGACGCCGCTCCGGTATCGGAACTACCCGACCCCCGGGACTTCGGGCTGCCCGTGGTCACCGAGGATGACCTGCCCGACGAGCTGGGCACCCTGGTGGCACGTGTGCACGACCTGGTCGACGCGGTCGCGCACACGGAGGCCGGATCGGCCGAGTTGGCGCAGGCGAGCGCCACCGTGCACGAGCTCACGGAACGGCTCAACGTCAAGCGCCGCGACATCGGCGCGATGCTGGAGCGGCCCCGCTCCGATGGCGGCGCAGACTACGAGACCCTCACCAACGTCGTCTCCGGCCGCAGCAACCCGGCCGCTCCGCCGTTGGTGCTGGAGCACACCGACGACGGAGTGCGGGCCCGGGTCACGTTGAACGGCACCTACCAGGGCCCGCCCGGTCTGGCGCACGGCGGCTGGGTCGCGGCAATGCTCGACCAGGTCCTGGGCAGCGCGTCCGCCGCCGCCGGTATGGTCGGCCTGACGGCCAACCTGGACGTGAACTACCGCAACCCGACGCCGCTCAACGCCCCCCTGGAGCTCACCGCCCGGGTGACCGGAACGGAGCGGCGCAAGGTTTTCGTATCCGCCGAGATCCGACACAACGGCGAGGTCACCGCGGAGGGCACGGCCGTCATGGTGCGGCTCGACGTCCCCGGGTGACCTCTCGCGTGGCCGCCCCCCGAAGCCGGAGGCGCCGGGACGCTCACACGTGCAGCCGTCCCCCGTCCTCATGGAGCTCGTCGGCGTCGGTGTCGTCGAACCACAGGCCCTCCTCACCCAGGTAGCGGAAGTGCAGCGTGCTGTTCGCGGGCGCGTTGACGACGACGCTGCGCCGGCCGTTGGAGCGCGGCTTGAACGGGTGGGTGTAGGGGTCCCAGTCGTTGAACGAGCCAACCAGCGAGACCGGTCCCAGGGGTTCCGGCTCGGTGAGTGTGAAAGTGATCTTGACCTGGCCGTCCCCGTTCGGCTTCCCGCGCTTGATCATGCTTCGATCCCCCCTTGTCGTGCTGGACCCCGGCCGGTACGGCCGGGCCGAGTGCGGCCGCCCTCCGCGCCAGCGCGGCGGAGCGGCACGTGACAAGTGTTGCCGAACGTGACCAAGAAATCACGCAAGGCACGTGGGTTTGCCGCGGGTGGACCAGCCACGCGTGCCCGGCGCCGGGCCGTTCGGCTACGCTGACCAGGAACGGCCCGCCGACCAGGGTGTTCGAGCTATGCGCCTGCTGATCCTCTCCGATACCCACATCCCGCGCCGTGCGCGCGACCTGCCATCCGAACTCTGGGAGCGGGTGGACCGCGCCGATGTGGTGATCCACGCGGGGGACTGGTGCGACCTCGCCTCCCTGGAGCGGCTTGCGGCGCGCGCGGCGTCACTCATCGGCGTCTACGGCAACAACGACGGGCCCGAGCTGCGAGCCCGGCTGCCCGAGGTGGCCCGGGCGGACCTCTGCGGGGTGCGGGTCGCGGTGGTACACGAGACCGGGCAGGCCAAAGGGCGCGAGAAACGCTGCGCCGAACGCTTCGGCGACAGCGACGTCCTGGTCTTCGGGCACTCGCACATCCCGTGGGACAGCACAACCCAGCACGGGTTGCGGCTGCTCAATCCCGGTTCGCCCACCGACCGCCGGCGCCAGCCGCACCACACCTACATGACCGCGGTCGCCGGGAACGCGGCACTGCGCGACGTTCGACTGCACCGCCTCGGCGAGGAGAGCTGACCTCGCGCACTCAGTGTGGCGGGCGGCTGGCCGGCGGAATTCGCTACGGTCTTCCGGAAAGAGGGCGGGCCGCCCTCTTTCCGGCTCCGCTACCGGCGAAGCGATTCGCGGACTTTGTCACCGATACGCCGCAGCTTCGCCTTCGACTGCTTGGCCTTGCCCTCGGTCTGGTCGGGCTTGTCACCCGTCACCTTGCCGAAGGTCTCCTTGGCCTTGCCCTTGAGCTCTTCGGTCCTGTGCTGGAACTCGTTCCGTTCGTTGTCGGCGTTCATGAGTCTCGCCTCCAGTACGGACGCGTCGGGCGGGTGTGTTACCCGCTCACTGGCCCCTCTGCCCAATACGCGACGAATTATGAATAGTGCGGGCCAGTGAGGTCGGCTGTCCGCGCGGCAGCGGCGCCCGCGCCGGCCACCGGTGGCCGGCGCGGAGCAGTGCGCTCACCGCCGGCCAGGGCCGCCAACACCGTCCTTAGCCCAGCTCATGGTGACTTTCAGGCTGCCCTCCGCCGATGCCTTCGCGATGAAGACTTCCGCTTCGGCATTCACACTGACCCCTAATTCCACGGTGACCTCGTCCGGCTCCGCCGCCATCTCGGACAATTCGTGGGCCACCTGGTCAGAGAGTTCGCGGATCCTGCTGAGCACGGTTTCGAATTTCTCATCCGCC
Source organism: Lipingzhangella halophila (assembly GCF_014203805.1). Taxonomy (GTDB): domain Bacteria; phylum Actinomycetota; class Actinomycetes; order Streptosporangiales; family Streptosporangiaceae; genus Lipingzhangella; species Lipingzhangella halophila. Next base: position 1,947,215 of record NZ_JACHJT010000001.1, read on the forward strand.
ACGCGGAAAACGTCGCGACCTGCCACATCGCGCATGACGGGCGAGCTGCCCGCCGTCTCGATCAGGACCGAGGCGCCCTGGTCGTTTCCGAAGCGCACGATTTCCGCCATGTCAGCGCCTTTCATACTGGGGAGGTCCGACCCGGGCGCCGTACGATACCGCCGAATGCGCGTGATGAACGGCGATTGTCCGCAAACGGCCCCACATGGTTCGGGGAAAAAAGGGGGATAATCCAGACGAAGTATGTCGTGATCCTTACCATTGGACGGGTTGTGCGCAGACTGTGCCCACCGGGTTCGCCCGCAGTCGCCGAATCGCTATCGAGAGATCTGTATGAGCACTGAATCAGCAGCGCACGCCGGGCGGTCCGGGGAGGGGGGAGACGACCACACCCCCGCCGCCGCGCTCCCGCCCGGGCGGAGCCTCGGCCCGGGCTGGCGCAAGTCCTCCTACAGTGAGGGACAGGCTGGAGGAGGCTGTGTGCAGATCGCTCGTGATCCTTGCGGAGCGGTGCTGCTGGGCGACTCCCGTACCCCCGAAGGCCCGGCGGTCCGCGTCACCGGCCCTGCCTGGTGCGCGTTCCTCCGGGCTGTTCGCAACGGTGAACTGGACTGAGCGCGCCTCCGCTGGCTGCGCGCTCGGTAGGCGGGCTCACATCGCGTTGAGGAACAGGTCGCAGTTGGCCCGGATATCGCGCACCGCCGCCCGTGTCGCCGGGTGGTCGGCGCCGAAGACCGCGCGGTAGCGCGCCTCGACCTCGGTGCGTTCCGCCTCCAACGGCTCCTGTTCCACGGTCCGGCGGTCGAAGATCCGGTTGCGGTGTACGGCCAGGGTCAACGGGTGGTTCTCGCCGAGCTCCCGCCGCGCGCGTTCGTGGGTGTCGGTGTCCATCTCCAGTGCGGCGGTGGCGTCCCCCAGGGCGAAGAGGTCGCTGGCGAGGTTGACCGCATTGGCGATGGTGCTGGGATGGTCCGGGCCGAGCGCGTCGACGTGCACCGACAGGGCCTCCTCGTCGACGCTGCGCGCCTGCTCCACCCGGCCGAGTAGCCGCAGGATAACGGCGTGGTTGACGGAGGCATCGGCGTAGAGCGGGTGGTGGGCGCCGTAGATGTCGCGGTGGCGCTCGCGGGCGTCGGCGGATAGCTCCAGCGCGGCCTCGTGCTGGCCCGCAGCCCGCAACGACACCGAGTGGCTGGCCGCCGCCATAACCGTGCGGTGGTGGTCCGACCCCAGCCGTGCGCGGAACAGCCGGTAGGCTTCCTCGGACAGCGCCACGGCCTCCGGGAGCCGGCCGGTGCGCCGCTTCACCGCTGAGAGGCCCAGCATCACGGCCAACCGGCTCGGTGCGTCCGTGGCGGCGAGCCGGTTGTCCATCTCGTGCTGCTCCTCCATGTCGCCCATCGCCTCCCAGTAGCGTCCGGACTCCATGAGCCCCAGCGCGTAGCTGTACTTGCTGCCCTGGGTCAGGCTGTGCTCGGGACCGAGGATGTCGATCCGCCGCTCGAAGTTGTACCGGTCGATCTCCATAGCCTCGGTGAACCGGCCGGTGAGGCGCAGGCCGATCGCGTGCACGTGCGCGGCGTGCAGGGTCAGGACATCGTCGCGGCCGAATACCCGCTCGTAGCGCTGGAACGCCTCCGTGCTCGTCTCGACCGCCTCCTGGAACCGGCCGATGTTGCGCAGGTCCCAGGCGAGGTTGATGTGCGATTCGAGCGTCTCCTCGTCCTCGGCGCCGCGTGCCTGGGTAAGGGTGTCGAGGAGCTCCCGGTTGCGGTCGAGCGCCTCCTGGAACGAACCGAGGGTGCGCAGCAACTGGACGTAGCGCATCTCGGCACGCAGCGTCTGCACGTGCTCGGGCCCGAGCCGCTCCCGCCAGTCCGTGATCGCGCGTGTGCCCAGCTCCTCGCCTTCGGAGTACCCGCCCCACAGCGCGAGGAAGTGCATCTCGCCGATGACGAGTTGGCGCGCCCAGTCGCTGCGGCACTCCCACAGCTCGGTCGCCCAGACGTGCGGGAGGAGTTCCACGTAGCGCGGCCAGTCGAGAGTGGAGAACGGGTCGCCCGGGTCGAGGTTGGCCAGCAGCTGGTGGGCGCAGTGCCGGAACTCCCGGTGCTCCTCCGCGCTCAGCGGGAGCTTCAGCGTCTCCTGGACCAGCCGGTGCAACTGGAAGGTCTCGTTGCGGTGGTCCATCTTGACCAGCGCGTAGCGGTCGACCGTGCGCAACGTCCGGCTCAGCTTGATCGCGGGATCGGCGAGGATTTCCAAGAGCTCGTCCGGGGCCTCGACGTTGCGCGCGCCGTTGAACAGCCGCCGCGGGATCGGCTGCGGGGCGAGGAAGGCGCACACCTGCAGCAGCCGGAGCGCGCCCCGGTTGGTCTCGCGCAGCCGGTCCAGTGTCATGTCCATCGTCGCGGCCACCGACCACGGGTACTCGGGACTGGGCGAGACGTTGGACAGCAGCTCGTGCGCCTTCTCGTCGAACAGCTCCAGCCACTCCGCGGGCGGCATCATGGTCTCGTAGAGCCACACGGCGGTCTGCGCCACGGCCAACGGGAGGTCGCCCAGCTTCTCGGCGATCTGGTCGGCGTCCTGGGTGGTGAGCGACTCCGGACCGCGTTGCAACAGCAGCTCGGTGCTCTCGCCGCGCTCGAACGTGTCGATGTGCAGTAGGTTGCCGCCGACCGTGCGCCATTCGCTGGACCGCGACGTGATCATCACCTGGCCCGGTCCGGCCGAGGGTATGAACGGTCTGATCGACGCCGGGTCGCCCGCGTTGTCGTAGACGAGCAGCCAGTCGGAGTACGGGTAGCCGGAGCGGAGCGCGTCGAGCACGGAACGGACCGTCGAGGCGGGGTCGCCTCCGGTACCGATCCCCAGCTTCGCCGCGAGTTCGATCAGCGCCTGCTGGACCTGGGCCGGGGTCTCGGCCGGAAGCCACCACACCAGCTCGTAGTCGGAACGGTGCCGCCAGGCGTATTCCAGGGCCAGCTGTGTCTTGCCGACACCCCCCATCCCCTGCAGGGTGTGCGAGGCCGCTTCCGGGAGCACCGCCGTCGAGGGCTCCTGGCGCAGCCGTTCGGCCAGCTTCCGGAGGAGATCCTCGCGGCCCACAAAGTTCACGTTGCGCGGGGGTATCTGCCCCCACACGGCCGGGCGCAGCTGCGGCCCGCGCGGCGGCGGGCCACCGGAATCGCGCGGGTAGCCGTCGGGTTCGTTCCCGTCGTCTGGAGTGCTCGCGGGCGTCTGGTCGACGTGCGTCCGCTCGAACGATCCGGTCGCGGGGGAGTCGCCAGCAGGCATATCGCTGTCCTTCGGAGTTGTACGGTCAGAACCGGCGTGGGACACGGCGGCAGGACCACCGCCGGTCTCCGGCGCCGGAGGGATGTCGGGTCGTTCGTCCGGGGAGAGCCGCTGGCTGTTGTGCTCGGGGTCGCGGCGCCACCCGGCGGCCGCCTCGCGAACCGGCCCGGGAAGCGCTCGCAATGCGGCGTGGACGGCGTCGGCGAACGGAGCGCTGGCGGCGTCGACCTCCGGCAGGGAGAAGCCGGGTCCCTCGCCGAGCAGCAGCCGCTCGACGTCGCCGAACCACGGGATGGAGGCGCGGTACCGCTCGGCGACCGTCTCCACCAAGCCCCGGATCTCGTGCCGCCGCCCACCGGTGGCGAGCAGGAGCTCCCGCACGCCCGGCTGGAAGTCGAACGGCACCCGGTCGTCGCGGTCGAGAGAGGGCTCTTCGTCGCGGCGCCGGACCAGACCGGAACACAGCACCTCGGTCAGGTCCGCCGGGCGGGATTCAGGGGCGAAGCGTTCCTGGACCGCCCGGATGGTCGGCATGGTGAGCGGCACCGCGGCCAGGCACACGGCCAAGTGGAACGCGGAGGGAGGCGCGCCGGCCCGGAAGCCCGCCACCAGATCGGCGGGGCTCCTCGGTACCGCTTCGCCGTTGGCGTCACCGGGCAGTGGCTCGGGGAGACCGCCCGCGGTCCAGCCGTCCGGGAACCTCGGTGCCGGCTCGGCGAGGAGCGCGGTCGTCGGGAAGGCGGCTCCGCTCTGCCGCCGCGAGACAAAGCGTGCCCAGCGCCCGACGTCGGGAGCCTCCATGGGGATGAGCGGTACCGCCACCGCGTCCTCGGCAGGAGCATCGTCGGGGCTGCTCAGCCCGGAGTCGTGCGGGCGCACCCGGTACGCGGCATTGGGCGCCAGCCGCTCGCCGGGCGGCTCGGCGATGTCCAGGTTTACGCGGCGCGACCGCATGCCGGTACGCGGCCACCGCGCGCGGTCGAGCACCTGGCCGACTCCGACGGCCGCGGAGCGGCCCCAGTAGGCGAGCCAGGCCTCGACGGCGCCCGTGTGCCAGCCGTCGCCGATTCCGTCGGTGAGCACCAGCACGATCTCGTGGCCGTTGCCACCGCACAACCGGTGCGGGTCGAGGGCGTGCCCGGTGCTGGCGCGTAGCTCGATGTCGTCGGCGAGCACTTTGTCGGAGTCGAAGTAGCAGGTGCGGACCCGCCGGAACACGCCGAGGGGCGCCAGGAGCTCGGAGAGCGCGGTGACCACCGGCTGTTGCAGTTGCATTGCCAGACTGTCGTCGATGAGCAGGACGAGGTCGTCGGCGGGCTCGTAGCGTGGCGCGAGCTCCGGGATTACGGGGGTGCGCAGCCCGCGTTCCGGACGCGGGCCGGCCAGGGCGCGGGCCGCGAAGCTCTCCGCGGTGGCCTCCTCGTCGAGCCGTTTCGCGCCGGACTCGCGGTAGCGGCGGAACAGTCCAACAGCACGGGTCAGAGCCTGGCGGTCGCCCACGGGCCGCCCCACTGGGTCGGCGATGACCGCTCCAGCAACGCCGGGGGAGGAGTGGGGGGCCGCCCACGGGTCTGGCAGGGGAGGTGTCGGGGCGGGGCCGTGGCCGGGCGAGTGCGGACGGGAAGCGGACTCCGGCTCGGGTTCCGGATCGGGCGGCGGGAGCTCGGGTTCGGGTGGGCGCGCTGACGGCGGTGCGGCGGTCTCGCCGGGTGCCGCGTGGGGTTCGGCGGGCGGGGGCGGCGGCGCGCTTTCGTTGGTGCGCGCCCGGTGGGCGGCCAGCCACAGGGCATCGCCCACCTCCCACCAAGTGGGGGGCTCGCTGCCGGTCTCGGGAGACGACTGGCCCGGGGACGGCCCTGCCGTCCCCGCGGCTTCTGACCGATCGTGACCCCAGGCTTCGGTCACTCGTGGCCCGCTTCCGTCAGGCGCTGCCAGACAAGGTCCAGTATCCGGTTCCACGCGTCCGGTCCCAAGGATGCGGCATGGGCGTGTACCTCGGAACTAGCGAGATGGACCGAGTTCAGTAGCTGGTCGATGGAGAGCCCGTTCAGCTCGTCGCGGCGGGACAGGAACTGGGTGATGAGCTCCCGGTCCCGGTCCCGGTCGCGGCCGATGAAGTGCGCGCTGACGATGTCCGCGAGCTGCTCGGCGGTTGGGCGCTCCAGGCGGATGGGCAGGCAGCGCCGCCGGAACGCGGGCGGGAACGGGCGCTCACCGTTGCTGGTGATGACGATGAACGGGAACTCGTGGCAGCGGACCTGTCCTTCGCGCACCGTGGCCGTGTGGCCGGGGTCGTCGGTGGGAACGGTGACCTCGGGTTGCGCCGAGCGCACCCGGGCGAGCTCGGGGATCCGGTAGCTCGCGTTCTCCAGGACGTCCAGCAGGTCGTCGGCCAGGTCGATATCGCTCTTGTCGAACTCGTCGATGAGTAGTACCCGGGGCAGCCTGTGCGGGAGCAACGCGGTACCCAGCGGGCCCAGGCGCAGGTAGTCGCCGATGGGCCGCTCGACGCGCTCGCCCGCGCTCGACGCTGCCGCGTCGGCCGAGATGTCGTGGATACGGGCGATCGGGTCGTATTCGTACAGGCCCGAGCGGAGGTCGCTGCGGCTGGTGATGGACCAGTGGAGGACCCGGCCGAGTCCCAGCTCGCGGGACACGCGGTGGGCCAGGGCGGACTTGCCGACTCCGGGATCGCCGGTGACGAGTAGCGGACGGCGCAGCAGGAGCGCCGTGTTGACCGCGTCGACCACGTTTGTCTCGTGCTCGGTCAGCGGGCGGGACGCGGTGTCGGTCGCCGCGCCGAGGACGCGAGCCGACTCGTGGTCGTCGGATGGCGGGTCGGGCTGGTCGGGCCCGCCGTCAAAGGTCCGCCATGGGGGTGGGGCGGGCAGGCGCTCCTGCAACGAGGCCAGGTAAGGGCTGGGGCTTCCAGTGCCGCGATAGATCCACCATGGTGGCGTGGGCCCGCCGTTGCCGGTGTCGCCGGCGGCACCGGACCGCCCGGGGTCGGGTGCTGGAGAGGCGGCGGACGCGGTCATCGGAAGAAATTCCTAGTCATAGGAGTCTGTCTTCTTGGGCGACGTGAGAATTCCGACTTGGTGGAGGTCGCGTATCTGGTCCATGTTATCGAGAAGAACGATAATGTCGTACGGGTCGTACCCTTCACTGGCCGTTTGTCCGTTTTGCGTGCGCCACTCACGCAACAGGCGCGGCAGGGACGCCATGTCCTCGAAGCAGATCCTATCCCCGCTACGGGCAATTCCCGATATCCATTCGTGGAATCTGCGCGTCTGGCTGCGGTCGCCGCCGTGCAGCCACGCGATACCCGGCAGGCCTGCTTGGAGAGCGGCGGCGAGCTGCGGTGTCCCGTCGTCCAGCTCCGCCGCGGCGCCAAGTACGCAGAGCACGATCCCCGGTCCCGCCAGGTGGTCCCGGAGGAGCGTCCCCGCCTCCGCCGCCGGCCCGGGAGGCACCAGGTAAAGGCGGCCTTCGCCGTTTTCGGTCAGTTCCCGCCAGCGGTGCTGGATTTTCCGGCGTGCTCTTTCCCAGCCGGGCTCGTTGAGGCGCTCGTGAGCGTGCAACACGATCTCGTACGAAGCGCCGACCCGTTCCCCCTCACCGGACATGGGAGCCGAAAGGCGCCACTGCGCCACCGGCCGCGCCAGCAACGGAAATGGCAGGATGAACTCCAGGCGCAGGTCGGCCGCCGACTCCCGCGCGTGCAACCGTTCCTCGGACTGGTCGATCAGCCGCAGCACGGCGTCGCGCAGTCCGTTCTCGGACGTCCGGAACGGGGTGCCCTTGGTGGTTCCGTGCCCCTCGCGCAACCAGTGCGAGACCAGGTAGCCCTCCGGGGCATCCGGGTCCCCGGGGACCGGTTCGGCGGAAACGACGAGGGCGGCGGTCTCCGGGCTCTCGGGCGCGCCGGCCTCCCGGAGCCGTGCCAAGGGCTGCCGCGGGACCTCCGAGGGGTGCCGGCTGTCGCTGTACGCGCGCAACGCTCGCGGAGACACCACCTCTTTGCGCGCGATCTCCTCGATGAAGACGATCTCGCACGGGAGCCCGTCCGGGCGCGGGGTCAGGTCCCGCAGGTAGGCGAACGCCTCCCACGCGGAGCCGAACTCGACGCGTTCGGTGGGGCGGTGCCGCGTGGCGGCCCCAAAGGCCTCCCACGCCGCCTCGAACAGCATGTCGCTGAGGACCCGGCGCACCTCTTCCAGCTCGGTATCGGTCGTGTGCGCGCTGAGCGGCTCGACCATCTCGACCGGTTCCATCAGCCCGATGCGGCCGGAGAGCTGCCCGCTGCTGTCCGAGGTGTCCTCCAGCATGCTGGTGAGAATGCCGATCACCGACCCGTCGCGGGTGTCCAGCACTCCGCATCCGCTGAAGCCCGGTTCGAAGCGCACGGGGTGCCGCGGGTCGATGTCGACCTGCGCGCGCTGCGGCAGGTTCCCACCGGGGCCGATCACCCAGGCGGCCACCGAGAGTCCGTCGGTGTTGCTTCTCGGGTACCCCTGGACGCGCACCGGGTAGGGCTGGCGCGACGCGATGATCTCCGGCGTCCGGGAGCTGAGCCGCGCCGGCGCGTACTGCGGGCCGGCGTCGAGCCGCAGCAGAGTGGTGTCGCGCTCGGCGTTCCAGGTCGCCTCGATCACCCGGGCGCCTCTGCGCTGGTGCCGCACATGGTGCGGGAGATCCACGTACACCATGTCCTCCGGCTCCGGAGGGTGGGAGCCGCGGTCCCGGCGCAGCGCCGTGTTGACGACATGTACGCAGGTCAGGACCTGGTTTCCAGGGATGAGGACACCACCGCCGGCCACGGAGCCGTCAGGCGCCGTGATCCGGACCTGCCACGTGGGCGGGAGAGCGGGCGAAGGAGATGCCACTGGGGCGCGGTCGCTTTCTTCGGTTGTTCGGGGGCGTGGAACGGTCATCTGGAAGGGGTGGGATTCGGCTGGCTCCATATTTTCCCGCCAACGCGGTGAATCATTCGACGTGTGTGGCTCCGTCGTCTCAGGGTGGGCCACGGCGGCCACAATGCTTGGAGCGCCAGCCTAGACACCCGCGTGCGCGCCGCCGGCAACGGATGCGCGAGCGCGCAGCCCGGTCGCTCTCAGCGGGTCACACGTTCGAGCCGGCGGGCGGCCTTGCCGGGGGACCGGGCGTGCCGGGCCATGCCCCGCCACGGATCGTCGTCCGGACGCCCACCCAGGTCCCGGACCGACCACGCCTGGGCCGACCGAATCCGCTCCAACTCTTCCCACCGAACCGGCATCGCAACGGGCGCGCCCGGAAGGGGCCGGACCGCGAACGGCGCGACAGCGTGCTGGCCGTAGGCGTTGCGCAGGATGTCGACGAACAGCCGGCCGCCCCGCTTCTCCTTTCGTACCTCGGTGGTGAGCCGTTCCGGGTACCGCTCCGCGGTCCGGTCGGCGACGTTCCGGGCCAGTTCCCGCACGCCGTCGAAGTCCAGTTCCACCCGGATCGGCACGACGACGTGCAGCCCGCGCGACCCCGTGGTCATGACATAGGACGCGAGCCGTATCTCGTCCAGGACCTCTCGGACGGCCAGAGCGGCCCACCGGACCTCGGCGAAGTTATCGTCCGGGGGGTCCAGGTCGAAGATCACCCGGTCGGGCCGGTCCAGGTCCGCCGCGCGGCTCGGCCACGGGTGCAGGGTGATCACGGCCTGGTCCGCGAGCCACCCCAGGGTGGAAGCGTCATCGCAGCGCACCATGGTGATCGCACCGCCCTGGCGGCGCTCCACACGCACCCCGCGCACCCAGTCCGGCGCGTGATCGGGACGCTGCTTCTGGAAGAACCCCTCGGTGCCGGACTCGGGGTCGATACCGTCCGGGAAACGGTGCAGCGCCAGTGGCCGCTGGCGGATGTGCGGCAGGATCGCCGGAGCGACCCGCTGGTAGTGCTCGGCGAGCTCGCCCTTGGTGACGCCGCCCGCGCCGAACAGCTCCTTGCCGGGGTTGCTCGGCTCGGAACGGCCCCGCGTGTGCTCCCCGGTTCGCTGATCCCTGGTGGTGGTCCCCATACGGCCCCCACCCGCCGCGCGTATCCGGTGCCTGCCGGGCGCACGCGGCGGGACTCGTCGCGGTGTGCTGGTATCCGCATCCCGTAATGGCACGGCTAACCCGGACGGGCGCCGTTGAACCGGAGCCGGTGCCGAGGGCTTCACACGTCGTTGGGCGCCTCGAGGCCGTTGAGGCGGGCGGAGACCTGCTCCAACCATTCCCGGTCCCACGTGAGGCGGCCCGCGCGCAGGTCGTCCAGTAGACCCTCGACCCAGCGCAGCTCGGCCTCGGTGACCGCGCGGCGGTACTCCTCCTCCAGGAAGAACAGCCGCGGCAGCCCCATGCGTTCGGCTTCGGCGGCTTCGGCGGCAGCCTCGTCCAGGCGGTCGTGCAGCGCCTGGACCCGGGCTTCCAGCAGCTCGACGGCCAGGTCGGGGGTGAGGGCCGGTAGTGCGGCCAGGGCGACCGGAAACTCGGGGAACTCCCTGGCGGGCGTGGCGAGCATCGTATGCAGCCACGTGTAGAGCGTGTCGCGCCCCGCATCGGTGATCCGGTAGACCGTGCGCTCCGGCCGGCTCGGCGTGCGCTCGGTGTCGTGCACGGTGATCAGCTCCGCGCGCAGCAGCCGGTCCAGAGTCTGGTAGACGCTGTTGCGCTGGGCGATGTTGACGATGCGGTCCTTGCGGCGCTCCTTGATCATGCCCTGCATGCGGTAGGCGTGCATCGGTTCCTCCTCCAGCAGCAGCAGTAGCTGCACCGCCAGCGGCGAACGCCGCTGCGTGCGACCGGTCACCGGGCCACCTCCCTTCCGCGCCCATGAAACCACTTCCCATGATTGGTCATAATATGTATATTCATAATATGTTCTTCAGTGAGGAGTGAACGATGACAAGAGCGCTCATCGTCGGAGGAGGAGTCGGCGGGCCGATCGCGGCGGCGGCCCTGAAACGGGCGGGACTGGAACCCGTCGTCTACGAGGCGCACTCCGGCCCCGGGGAGGGACTCGGTGCCTTCCTCGCCCTGGCCCCCAACGGCCTGGCCGCGTTGCGCACAGTGGGCATGCTGGAGCGGGTCCGGGCGGCGGCCAGCTTCCCCACCACGCGTATCGAGTTCGTCAACGGGTCCGGCCGCCGCCTCGGTCTGCTCGGCGGGGAGGACCACCTGCCGGCCGAGCTGCGGGGTGTGACCATCAACCGCGCCGCCCTGCAGCGCGCGGTAGCGGACAGTGCCGTCGACCAGGGCATACGCATCGAATACGGCAAGCGCCTGGCCCATTACACCGAAAGCGGCTCCGGCGTCGTCGCGGAGTTCACCGACGGGTCCACCGCCGAAGGCGCCGTTCTGGTCGGCGCCGACGGGATCCACTCGGCGGTGCGGCGCACCCTGGGCCCCGAGGGGCCGAGCCCTTCCTATGTCGGACTCCTGGGAATCGGCGGGTACAGCCCGGCGGTCGACGCGCAGCCCACGCCGGATGCCACCACGCGAATGGTGTTCGGCAAGCGCGGGTTCTTCGGATACCAGACCGCGCCCTCGGGCGAGACTTACTGGTTCGGCAATCTCGGCCACAGCAGACTGACCCGGGAGGAGATCGCGGCGCACGGCGACGACGTCTGGAAAGAGTACGCGCTGGAACTCTTCCGCGGCGACCTGCCCGACATCACCCGGATCATGCGGGCCTGCGACCCCGCCGCTTTCCGGCCGCTGGGCATCTACGACCTGGCGTCGCTGCCTCACTGGCATCGGGGGCGGGCCGCCCTGATCGGCGACGCCGCCCATGCGGTGTCCCCGGCCAGCGGCCAGGGCGCTTCCCTGGCGGCCGAGGACGCGCTGGTACTGGCGCGATGCCTGCGCGACATCCGCACCGTTCCCGAGGCACTGGCCGCCTATGAGCAGGAGCGGCGCGACCGGGTGGAACGCATCGTGGCCGAAGGCCGCAGACGCGGCGCGCAGAAGGCCGGTTCGGCGAACCCGGCGGCGCTGCTGCTGCGCGACCTGACCATGCGCGTGGTCTTCGAGCTGGCCGCGCGCTTCGGCTCGCACGCCTGGATCCACGACTACCGCGTGGACTTCGAGTCCCGGGCCGCAACGTCCGAAGGCAACCAACGGTAGGCGGGAGCGCCCGGCAGCGGTCCGGTGGCCGCGGTGCGCGGCCACCGGAGTCAGCGAAGGTCCAGCCAGACCAGGCGGTGGTCGGAGGCCGCGCGGACGACCTCGGCCGCGGGGTCCTCTGCGAGCGGCCAGAAGACACCCGTGTCGCGCGGCGGCAGGCCGCGAGAGGGCAACACGTAGTCGACCCGCAGGTTCCCGGGCCCCGGGTCGTCGGCGAAGTCCGCGGTGTCGTGCGCCGGGTCGCCGGTGTGGTCGTTGTTGGCGCCCCCTTGGCGCTGGGCCGCCTGCGTGCCGCCCTCGCTGTCCGGCCGGACCGTGCCGTTGACCCGAGGGGCGTTCAGCAGGCGCGGAATGGCGTCGGGGTCGCCGTCGCCGTCCTCGGGATCGGTGTTGAGGTCGCCCGCTATGACGAACGGCGCGCCGGGCGGCAGCCCGCCGCGGGTGCCGTCATCGTCGTAGACGTAGCCGGCCTTGCCCGGCGTGACGTAGTCGGCCCAGAACCGGATCTCGTCGTGGTTGCGGGCGACGTTGCGCTTCTCCGGCCCGTCGAAGCTTGGCGGTGTGGGGTGCGAGACCAGGAAGTGCACAGCCCTGCCGCGACCGACCCGCACCGGCAGGTCCCAGTGGCTCTTCGAGGAGAGCCGCAGCACCTCCAGCGCCTCGTCGGAGTAGAAGCTCTCTCCTGTGTCGGGGTCGGTCGGCAGCCGGGCGCCGGGCATGTCGGCCCACCTGAACGTCTGGAACGTCCGGGCACCGCTGGTGTCAATGGGGTGCTTGGACAGGACCGCCATCCCGTACTGCCCGGGGTACTCGCCGAAGCCCAGGGCATCCTCGGCGTATCCGGGCTCGCCCGGCTCGGTGGCGGCCGCGCCATCGTTGTTCAGGTCCGTCCCCGAGGCCACACCGGTGTTGCTCGGTGCGGTGTAGGTGTAGGGGTACTCGATGGGATCGGCGCCGTTCTGCCCGGCCGAGAGGTAGTTGCGCTGGAACAGCTCGACGGCGCGCCCTTCGCTGTCGTAGTCGAACTCGTTGACCAGCAGCACGTCGGGCCGCTGACGCTGGATTACCTCGGCCGCCGCCCGCGCCTGCGGGTCGTCGGGTGTCTTGAGGTCCTCGACCAGCTCCCCTTCGGCCGAGCGGTGCAGCGACGCGTTGAACGTGGCGAACCGGGTTCCCGCGCGCTCGTCGCCGGTGGCCTCGGCCGCCGCGGCGGGGGTCCAGGCGGAGGCGGTGACGAGGGCGGCCGCGGCCAGGGTAGCGGGGATTCCCGGGAAGCGGCGTTGGGGACGCATGCGTGGCCTTTCCTCGGTGCGGGCGGTGGCGATCCGCGGGGTGTGCGGATGGCATCCGAGTGTGCCCGCTCCCGTCGCCGCCCGGACACCCGTGTGGTGAATGCGCGGTGCACTACCGGTGATGCCTGGTTGAGCCGCGGGCCGCTCCCGGTCCGTGCGGAACTGCCGCCGAGCGACCATCCGCCGACCGCTCCGGCGAGCAAAGCGGTGTACGCACGATAGATTCATGGGAATGACGGTCGTCCTGCGGGCCGATCCTGGCATGGGCAGTGCGGTGGCGGTCCGCGCGGACGATCGGTAGTAGGGGGTGCATCATCGCTATGGTCCGGCGACAGCTCGCCGTAGGTGCGGCGGTCCTGGGCAGTGTCGCGGCGCTGGGGATACCGCTGGGGCTGCTGTGGTGGCTGATCGCCCCCCGGCCCGAGGTGACCGTCGTCGGCGCCAGCGAGACCGTCCCGCTGCCGGTATCGGAGGCCATGTTCGCCTCCGAGGGGTATTTCGCCATCATCGCGTTGTGCGCCGGCGTGGCCTCCGGGTACGGCGCGTACCTGGTCCAGTACCGGCTGCCCGTATCCCGCGGGACCGACTTCCGGATGGTGTGCCTCCTCGGCCTGGTTGCCGGCGCCATCGCGGGGTCCCTGCTCGCCTGGCAGGTCGGAGTGGGGCTGGACTCCCGCGGTTTCGCGCAGGCTCTCGCCGCGGCCGAACAGGGCGACCGGATCGAGGCGGGCCTGCGGCTGCGGACGCTCGGCATTCTCCTGGTGTGGCCCTTCGCGGGGGTGATGCAGTACGGCCTGTTCGACGCGGTCAGCATGTGGCGCTCGGACCTGCCGCACCGTTTCCGCGGCGATGCTGTTGAGAGCGAGGACCCGCAGGACGACGGCGGCCAGGAGTCCGACTCCGGCCAGACAGTCGCCTGAGCCGTGCGGCGTCCGGCACCACCGGATCAGTTCATATTCACGTTCCGGTGCAGAAACTGCCCGGCGGGCAACGTAGCGAGCTCGGCGAGGATCCGGTTCTCCCGCCTGAGCAGCGCGCCGGCGAGGTCCAGCCGGGCCGCCGCGTGCTCGGCCTCCAGCAGCTTCTGCTTCTCGTGCTGGTCGAGGACCATCGCAGCGGAGACAGCGTAGGACAGGGGGAGGGGCGCCGCGGGGAAATCGCCGGGTGGCTCGGCGGGCACCCCGATCCCGTTCAGCCGGTCGCAGTAGACACCGAACAGCCGCCCGACACGTTCGGCGCGGGCATCGGCGTCGGGACCGAGATCGTCGGGCATGGGCGTGGTGTCGGCCCGGAGATAGGGGTGCTCGTCGTCGGGGTCGAGAACATGGTCGATCCGGAACCGCGATCCGCCTTCGACTACCAGGTCATAGCGACCGTCGTCGTGCTCGCGGACACTACGCACGTCGACGGCGCAGCCTGTCTCGTACAACTGCCGGGCGGAGAGCTCACCGACCTCGTGGCCGAGCTCGATACCGACGATGCCGAACCGGCGCGGCGCGTCGGCCGGAAGCGCCACGAGGTCGGCCACCAGGTGCCGGTACCGGTCCTCGAACACGTGCAGAGGCATCGTCAGGCCGGGGAACAGTACGCTCCCCAGCGGGAAGAGCGGTAGCCGGTGGGGCATTGCACAAGTATGCCCAACACCGGGCCCGGCCTCGCCGGCGACGCACGGGAGGCCGGACGCGGCGCTGTCAGAGCACGCCGCGCGCGGCTCAGCTGACCGAGGGCCCGGCGGTCTCCGGGGCGGTGGGGTCGCCGGACTCGTCGGGCATGTCGCGGGCGACGAAGGTCTCCACGTCGAAGAAGTTGCCGTCGCTGCGGTCGACCACCGCCAGCAGCGTCGACATCTTCGCGACCTCCTCCGTCTGCTCCTTCAGGAACCACTGGAGGAACTGTTCACCGGTGTAGTCGGCTTCCTCGCGGGCCGCCTTGGCCAGCAGGTGGAACTGCTCGGTCACCTCGCGCTCCTGGCGCAGGGCGAGTGCCACGAGGTCGCGGGGTTCGGCGAAATCGTTCTTGATTTCGTCGGTCTGGGGAATCGTCACCGGCACGTCGCTGTCGAGTAGGAAGCGCACGATCATCATCGCGTGATCGCGTTCCTCCAGTGACTGCCGGTAGAAGACCCGGGCCAGTTGCGGAAGGTCGCGATCGTCGAACCACGCCGCGAGCGCGATGTACTGCTGTGCGGCAGTGAACTCGTGTCGTACCTGGTCGACCAGGAGACGATGGAACTTGGATAGCCCGTGCTCGGTGGTCTTTGCTGTCGAAGTCATGGCTCCACAATAACGCAATCCGAAACAATTCGCCATTCCAAAAAACGTCACCCCCATCACTTAGGTGAGCCTTTGTTTATTTGAATTAGGTTAGGTGTCCCAAAGTTAGGGAGTGCTTATTCTTCTCGTTTTGTGGTGAGCCTTGCCTAAATGTCCGCGTGCTCCCTGCCGGGGTGGCGCGCCTCACGCGGGGGGCGCGCCTGGGTGAGCCCGCAGCTACCGCGCGGGACGCCGCGTCCCCCCTAGAATGGGGCCGTGATCTCCCGAATCGACCTTCGAGGTACCTCAGGCGACCCGCGCGACCTGCTGCCGCGCGCCGAGACCGACGTCGCTTCCGTCGTCGAGCAGGTCCGGCCGATCTGTGCCGACGTCCGCCACAGAGGCGTCGAGGCGCTGCTGGAGCTCGCCGAGCGCTTCGACGGTGTGCGGCCCGACTCGATCCGGGTGCCCCGCGAGGCCCTCGACTCCGCGCTCGCCAGCCTGGACCGTTCCGTGCGCGCCGCTCTGCACGAGTCGATTCAGCGCGCCCGCACGGTCCATCGCGACCAGCGCCGGCCCGAGACCAAGACCCGGGTCGCTCCCGGCGGGACCGTCACCGAGCGCTGGGTCCCCGTTGGCCGGGTGGGCCTCTACGTCCCGGGCGGACGCGCCGTGTACCCGTCGAGTGTGGTGATGAACGTCGTTCCTGCCCAGGAGGCGGGCGTCGGATCGCTGGCGGTGGCATCCCCGCCGCAGGCCGAGTATGGCGGGCTGCCGCACCCGACCGTCCTGGCGGCCTGCGCGCTGCTCGACGTCGAGGAGGTCTACGCGGTCGGGGGCGCGCAGGCGATCGCGATGTTCGCCTACGGCGCGGGCGAGTGCGCCCGCACTGACATGGTCACCGGGCCGGGCAACGTCTGGGTGGCCGCGGCCAAGCGGCTACTCAAGGGTGTCGTCGGGATCGACGCCGAGGCCGGCCCCACCGAGATCGCGATCCTGGCCGACGAGACCGCTGATCCCGGCTATGTCGCCGCCGACCTGATCAGTCAGGCCGAGCACGACGTCATCGCCGCGTCCGTGCTGGTGACCCCGTCACCCCAGCTCGCCACGGAGGTCGAGGCCGAGCTGGCCCACCGGGTCCCCGGCACCAAGCACAGCGAGCGCGTCGCCGAGGCCCTCGGCGGCCAGCAGTCGGGAATCGTGCTGGTCGACAGCCTCATGCACGGGCTCACCGTGGTCGACGCGTACGCCGCCGAGCACCTGGAGGTCATGACGGCCGACGCGCGGGCCGTCGCCGCGCGGGTGCGCAACGCCGGGGCGATCTTCGTCGGCGAGTATTCCCCGGTCTCGCTGGGTGACTACTGCGCCGGATCCAACCACGTCCTGCCCACCGGCGGCTGCGCCTGCCACTCGTCCGGTCTGAGCGTGCTGAGCTTCCTGCGGGGCGTGCACGTCGTCGACTACGACCGCACCGCCCTTTCCGAGGTCGCCCACCACGTGCAGGTCCTCGCCGAGGCCGAGGACCTGCCCGCGCACGGCGAGGCCATCACCGCTCGGGTGGGCCGCAGCGGTTCCGCCGGCGAACAGGGGGCGCAGTGACCGAGTTCGGCCTAGACGACCTGCCAATCCGCGACGACCTGCGTGGCAGTAGCCCCTACGGTGCGCCGCAGCTCGACGTCCAGGTAGCGCTGAACACCAACGAGAACCCTTACCCGCCGTCGGACCGCCTCGCCGAGGCGCTGGCCCGCGAGGTGAGCGCGGTCGCCACGGGGTTGAACCGCTACCCCGACCGCGACGCCACCCGCCTGCGCGCGGCCCTGGCGGGCTACCTCGGGCACGGCCTCGATGCCGACCAGGTGTGGGCGGCCAACGGATCCAACGAGGTGCTGCAGCAGATCCTGCAGGTCTTCGGGGGGCCGGGACGCACGGCCATGGGGTTCGAGCCTTCCTACTCGATGCACCCGATCATCACCCGGGCCACCAACACCGCCTGGCTCTCCGAACCGCGCGCGGCCGACTTCTCGATCGGCGTCGCGGCGGCCACCCGCGCGATCGCCGAGCACCAGCCCGACATCGTCTTTCTGACCTCGCCGAACAACCCCACGGGCACGGCATTGCCGCTGGAGGTCATCGAGAGCGTGCTGCGGGTCGCGCCCGGCGTGGTCGTGGTGGACGAGGCCTACGCCGAGTTCCGCCGCGAAGGCACCCCCAGCGCGCTCACCCTGCTCGCCGACCATCCGCGCCTCATCGTCTCGCGCACGATGTCCAAGGCGTTCGCCATGGCGGGCGCGCGGCTGGGCTACCTCGCGGCGCACCCGGCGGTCGTCCAGGCGCTGCAACTGGTCCGGCTGCCCTACCACCTCTCCGCGGTCAGCCAGGCCGTCGCCACCACCGCGTTGGACTTCGCCGACGAGCTGCTCGGCGCGGTCAAGCGGCTCCGCGAGGAGCGCGACTCCGTGGTGGAGTGGTTGCGCGCCCACGGGTTCTCCGTCGCCGACTCCGACGCCAACTTCGTGCTGTTCGGTGAGTTCGCCGACCGCTCGGCTGCCTGGCGGGCGATGCTCGACCGCGGGGTGCTCATCCGCGAGGTGGGGCCGCCCGGCTGGCTGCGGGTCACCATCGGCACCCCGGAGGAAATGACCGCGTTTCGCGAGGCGTTGCTCCAGGTGGCTCCGGGCCACCTCAGCGCGTAGCTCTTTCCCGCCACGGACACCAGGAGAACCCAGACCCCATGACCCGCATCGGCCGTGTCGAACGCACCACCAAGGAGACCAAGGTCTCCGTCGAGATCGACCTCGACGGCACCGGGGTCGCCGACATCTCCACCGGTGTCGGCTTCTACGACCACATGCTCGACCAGCTCGCCAGACACGGCCTGTTCGACCTCACCGTGCGCACCGAGGGCGACCTGCACATCGACTCGCACCACACGATGGAGGACACGGCCCTGGCGCTGGGCGGCGCGTTCAAGGAGGCACTGGGCGACAAGGCGGGCATCCGGCGGTTCGCCGACGCCAAGGTTCCGCTGGACGAGTCTCTCGCCGAGGTCACGGTGGACGTGTCGGGCCGTCCCTACCTGGTGCACTCCGAACCCGAGGGGATGGCGCCGGTCATCGGGCGCGACTACGACACCACGATGACCCGGCACATCTTCGAGTCGTTCGTCGCGCAGGCCGGTGTGGCGCTGCACATCCGCGTGCCCTACGGGCGCAACGCGCACCACATCGTCGAGTGCCAGTTCAAGGCGTTCGCCCGGGCGCTCCGGTTCGCCTGCGAAAGCGACCCGCGCGTGACGGGAGTCCCCTCCACCAAGGGAGCCCTCTGACATGGACGGCCTGTGGGCGGTGCTGCTCATAGGGCTCGGCGGGCTGCTCGCCGGCGGTACCTACGCCATGTGGCGGGCCAACAAGGCCATCGCCGTGTTGCTCGCCGCCTGCGCGGTGCTCGCTGTGGCCTCGGGAGTGCTGCGGTTCGGCTACGTGTGAGCCCGCCTGAGCCCGCATGGCGCGGCCCAGGGCCGCCGGGGCACACCGGGAACCACTGCGGGGCGCCCCCGCCCCCGGGGCGAGGGCACCCGGCCGCTACCAGGGGAGCGCCCCCTCGGCGTCGGTGACATCGGAGGCGGCCAGGTGGCCCCACAGTTGTCCGCTGGGGCCGTCCTCGCCCAGCGTGGCAAGGTGGACGCTGACCCCGGCGCCCTGCTCGGCCGTGCGCACTCCGCTGTGCCCGTTGAGGTCCGTGGCGCAGTAGCCGGGGTTGGCCGCGTTGACCTTGATCGGGGTGTCCCGCAGCTCCCTGGCGTACTGCGCCGTGATCATGTTGAGCGCGGTTTTGGAGGAGGGGTACGGCAGCGAGCTCGGCAACCGCGACATCGGGTTCTCCGGGTCGGTAAGCGAGCCGATGGAGCCGACCTCGCTGGAAACGTTGACGATCCGGGCGGCCGGCGCCGCGCGCAGCAGCGGCAGCATCGCGTTGATGACGGCGACCACGCCGAAGACGTTCGTCTCGTAGACCGCGCGCATGGTCTCCAGCGTGGACGCGCTCGCCGACCAGTCCTCGTCGGCACGCGCGATGCCCGCGTTGTTCACCAGGATGTCCAGGTGGCCGAACTCGGTCCGGACCCACTCGGCCGCGCGGCCCACCGACTTCTCGTCGGTGACGTCGAGTTGGACGAAACGGGCGTCGGCGCCCTGCCCGCCGAGCGCACGCTCGGCCCGGCGCCCCTGCTCCTCGTCGCGCGCCCCCACCAGGACGGTGGTGCCGCCCGCGCCGAGCAGCCGCGCCGTCTCGAACCCGATTCCTTTGTTGGCTCCCGTGATCAGAGCAATCGTTGTCATGGCCACCACCCTGCCGCCGACCGCCGCAGATCGGGAGAGGTCGGCCGAGGCTGGGATCGGCGGTACCACCCTGGGCCCCGCACTCGGCGGCGCGGCCGGGCACACTGGAGGACAAGCGCAGACCGATCGAGATGGGAAGCCGATGCTCGACCGTGCCGACCTGGCGGCGTTCCTGCGGAGCAGGCGCGACCGGTTGCGCCCTGCTGACGTCGGGCTCTCGGACGGTAACCGCCGGCGTACGCCCGGCCTGCGCCGCCAGGAGGTCGCGCAGCTCGCCGGGATGAGCGTCGACTACTACATCCGGCTCGAACAGGGGCGCGGCCCGCGCCCATCGCGGCAGATCCTCGCGGCGCTCGCGCGGGCCCTGATGCTGACCACCGACGAACGCGAGTACCTGTTCCGCGTCGCCGGCGAACCACCCGAACCCGTAGCCGGGCCGAACCGCGAGGTCCCCACCGCCATCCGGACCCTGATCGACAGCATGCCCGAGACCCCCGCCTACGTCCTCGACGCCAAGTACGACATTCTCGCCGCGAACGTGTTGGCCACGTTCTTCATTGGCGACTACGCCGCGCGTCCGGCGGACGAGCGGAACGTGATCCGGTGGATGTTCCGCCGGCCGGAGGACGACGCGTCCTGGGACGCCCCCGATAGCCTGCACTTCGCCCGCACCTCGGTCGCGGACCTGCGCGCGGCCTACGCGCGCTACCCGGGGGATCCCGGCATCGCGAACCTGGTCACCGAGCTCCTGGGCACCTCGCCGCGGTTCGCCGCGCTGTGGGCCGAGCACGACGTCGAGGTGCGGCGCGGGATCGTCAAGCGGGTGCACGACCCGCGGACCGGGCCGCTGGAGTTCGAGTGCCAGGTGCTGCACGTCCAGGACTCCGACCAGCGGTTGATCGTCTACTGCGCGGAGCCGGGGTCGTCAACCCAGGAGACGTTCCGCAGCCTGGCGCTGGATTTCGGCGCGTACTCTCGGTGATCTTGCGGATGTCGTTCCCGGTCGCGGTCATCGGTGCGGGTGCCCGATGGTGGGGCGCGCGACGTGGGCGGCGAAGGCGGCGCATGGCCCGGGGTGGGCGCGTGCCGGTGCGGTGGGTGGGTGGTGGCGCTCCCAACAGGGTGGGGGCGGGCGTTCTCGGCGTGCTCACGCCACACCGAACCTGACCGTGCGGACATGCCCGTCGCCGAGAATGTCCCCTCGGTCACCCTTGATGCGGCCCACCGTCGGGCGGGAGCACTGGCGTCCTCAAAGGGGCTAGTCCCGCGGGGCCGGCGGGCCTTCGTCGCCCCGTTGGCCGCGTCACCACCGGGCACCCGCACCGGGTGATCGTGCCCTTACCTGGAGCGGGGTTCTCGGGACCAACGGGCGCTGCCGGTGCCGCCGGGCACCGACCCTCAACTGCGCTTTGAAGGTTTTCCGGCTATTACCCGATTCTATTGGCATGCTTCCCGATCAAAGTCTCATAGGGAAATCCAATGGGAAAATAAAAGGGACGTTGCCAGTCGGATTCGAGGAGCCCCCGTGGACGCCACCGCTATGACGCACTACATCACCGAGACCTTCGACGGTGTCCGGGTTGTCGAGAGCTCCGGAGACACGTTCCTGTTCTACGACCCGGAAGGGGACCTCCCCAGCGAGCGCCTGTTCTCGTTCGCCATCGCCACCGTGGTGACCAGCGACAGCAATGACACCGTCTCCGATCTCGACCACCCGGGCGCCTACCGGGTCAACATCGGCCTGCCCAAGGGCGCCTACACCGCGCGCTTCGGCCCCGCGCCCGCGGTCCGGGACGAGCACGGGGTTCTGGAGACCGGTTACGACTACGCGGTGCGCGACCGGGTACTGCCCCACCCGCACTACGCCTCCCAGCACTGGGTGTGCGTGGTCTCGCCGGGCCCGGAGACCACCGGCGAGGTGCGGCGCATGCTCGACGAGGCGCACCGGTTCGTGGCGCGCAAGCACGCGAACAACCGGGCGCGGCGTGCGGCGTCCTGACCCCTGGGCAAAGCCGCCCTCGCAGGTGCCGCACAGGAGGCACCGGTGAGGGCGGCCACAAGGGGAGCCGAGACGGGCAGGCGCTAGAACGCGACGGCGTGGCGCTGGTACTCGCCCACCCACAGATGCGGTGCCCACTGGTGCAGGCGCTCCGCCATCTCGCGGTAGTCACTGGAGCCGCGGACCACGAACCGCAGGCGGGAGTTGGGCAGACCCGGCACGGGAGCATCCTCGTCCCGGGTGAGGCGCTGGTGGTGGTCGAAGGGCCGCTGCCCGGAGACCGAACCGGGGTCGTGCAGGAACACCTCGATGGCGAACTGCTCCCGCCCGTCCTCGGTGGTGAGCCGACGCGCCAGCGCCTGGCCGAGCTTCGCGCCCAGGCTGGCCTGGTAGGGGCGCCTCCGCTCCTTCCAGCTCCCGCCGATCGCCCGAACCTGGTCCCAGGAGACAAGCTCGGCCCGCTTCTTGGTGACGAACCACAGTCCCCACCGGTCAACGGCCAGCCCGTGGGTGCGCAGGGTTGGGACGAACATGAGCAGCATCAGCACGCTCAGCGCACCGAGACCTGTGGCGACCACTGTGGCGATGGTCCGCTCCGCGCCGGCCCCGCCGTTGGTGAGCACCTGTTCCGGCCAGATGGCGCCAGCGGCCGCGCACGCGGTGAAGAACAGCAAGAACCCGATGGCCGCAAGCGAGCACCCCAGCCCGCTGCGCCCAAGGTTCAGAAACGCCGCGTCCGCGGCCGGCCAGTGCTGGCCGCGCTTATCGGGTGCTGGCAGTTGGTCCACCGTCGGTTCCCTTCACCGGTCCTTGCTGGCCGCACTGGGCCGCGGCACAAGCCGACACGGGTTCCGGGGAAAAGCGCGTCCGCGTGACGCCGGCGGGTCGTCCCCGCGGCAGTTGGAGGCACGATCCTTCGGCGAGCTGTCAGGGCATCTCCTCGGCGACCGCGAGCTTGATGGCCCCGCGGAAGGTGATGAACTCCTCACGAGGGTCCTGCGCGCCGTAGATGTTCCACGGCGAGGAGGTGGCGTGCACGCCCAGGGCCTGGAGCTGGCCGAACGCCTCCGTGTGCCGGTTCTGCACGAACAGCGTGCGGACCAGCAGGTTGCGGTCGGCGCGGTCGCGCGGGTAGGTCGCGGGGGCGTCGGGCGGGCACACGGTCAGGGCGCGGTTGACCGCCTCGCGCGCCCCCGCCGACTCCAGGACCCGGCCGTCCTCCCTGCAGTCCAGCTCCATCCAGGCCCACAGCGGCAGGGTGTGCAGCGGCGACCCGGTAGGTGCGGAGTCGGAGGCGTGGTAGGCGAAGCGGAACATCTCGTCGTTCGACCCGTGCCACTTCTCGCAGACGAACTGCAGTGCGCGGGAGTGCGCGCCGCGGTGCAGCGGGTCGAGCCGGGCGAGATGGCGCCATGCCTCGTCGTAGAGATTGCGGCGGCCCCCGGGGCTGCCCATGGCCAGCGTGATCATGCTCGCCCACGGTGCGGGGTCGGCCGGGTTGGCGGCGATCGCGCGCCGCAGCACCGGCTCGACCTGCCCGAGGTAGTGCCGGAATCCCGCGAACCGGTCCTCGGAGGTGTACCTGGCGTACTTGGCGCCGCGTTGCTCCCAGGCCTGGTAGATCAGGTACTCGCCGAGGACCACCAGGACATTGGGGTCGTCCGGCGCCTGCGCGTGCCAGTCGCGCAACCAGCCGTCCTCGTCGAGTGCCGCCTCGGCCAGCTCCGCGATGTGGTGCGCGCGCAGCTCCCAGTCGGGGCCCTCGCGTGTCGCGTTCAGGAGGCGGCCGGCACGGGACCAGTCGCCGCCCCATGCCGCGTGCACGGCGTCGACCAGAGGCGGGTCGTCGTAGTCGGCGTCGAGAACCACGGAGTCGTCAGGAGGGAGCGCGTCCTCGACCGCCGTGAGGTTCTTCATCGCCCGGACGGATTTACGGATTCGCGAGAAGACCACGCGCGGATTATAAGGCGATTCGCGAAGGTCACCGGTACCGGACCCATGGCGCTACCGTGCCGCGGCCAAGCGGTTGCGGCACGCCTCAGGGCTGGTCAATAGCGCGTTCCAGGGCCTCGGTGACGGTCGCGCGCAGCAGTTCCACCTTGTACCCGGTTTCCGGGAGCGGGGAGCACAGGCCGGCGACGCTGTCCAGTGCCGCGGCCGGCGGGCCGGCGGTGACCGGGCTCCCCACCAGCTCTCGTTCCACCTCGGTGAGACGGACCGGGCTGCGCGCGACGGCGCCCGCCGCCACCACGGCCTCGCTGATGACGCCGCCCGAGCGTGCGATCCGCACCACCACCTCGACCAGCGGCCACTCGGCCCGGGACCGGCCGGTGGCGCGGTGGTGCGCGGCTGTCTCACCGGGGGTGGGCGCGGGCAGTTCGATCCCGGTGCTGAGCTGGCCCGGATCGAGCTGGTGGTCGCGGGTCGGGTCGGCGCCGTCGTAGAGGTCGGCCACCGGTACCGGGTCGCCGTCGGCGAGGTGCACGGTGGCCCCGTACGCGAGCAGTGCGACGGCCATTGAGGACGGGTGCGGAGCCACGCAGGGGCCCTGGTCGATGACAGCGGCGTGCTGGTGGTCGCCCTCGCGGGCCGGGCAGGTGTCACCGCCGCTCTGGAAACAGGAGAACGCCGGGTTGCGGTAGTAGACACACCGGTTGCGCTGCAGCAGGTTCCCGGCGATAGTCGCGACCGCGCGGACCTGCGGGGTGGCCAGTGCGCCCGCTGTGGCCGCCAGAGCCGGGTAGCTCGCGCGCAGGGTGGGGTCGGCGGCGACCTCGGCGATGGTGGTCGTGGCACCCACCAGCGCCGAGCCGTCCGCGCGCAGCGTGACGCCACGCAGCTCGGCCAGGCGGTGCAGGTCGACGTAGGGGCCGTTGGTGCGGCGCGCGCGGGCCAGGGAGACGACGTCGGTGCCTCCGGCGCGCGGCTGCCCACCGTGCGAGTGCAGCGCCTGCGCCGCGGCGTTGACTGTGGTTGGTGCGGTCATTGGATTCCCTTACGTGGACGCCCCCGCCGCCAGGCAGGGGAGGAGAACGGACGGCTCGCGAAGTGGGGCGGTGCTCCGCCGCGATGGAGAACCGGAGGTGTCGGTGCCGGTGTCACGCGCCGAGCCCCCGCAGCACCCGGTCGGGGCGGATGGGAAGGTCGCGCGGGCGCCAGCCGGTCGCGTTGTGCACCGCGTTGCCCACCGACGCCGCGACACCGATCGTGGAGATCTCGCCGATGCCCACACCGCCGCCCTGGACGTGTTCCCAGCCGTCCTCGTGGAAGTGGATGACGGTCTCGGGAGTGTCGCCGATCCCGGGGATGCGGTAGTCCTCCAGGTTGTCGGTGAGTACTACGCCGGTGCCCGGGTCGACGCGCCGCTCCTCGTAGAGGGCGTAGCCGATGCCCTGGACGATGCCGCCCTCGCACTGGTTCCGGGCGAGCCGCGGGGAGTACATGCGCCCCGCCGCGATCCCCGCCCAGACCCGGGTGGGCCGGACCCGGCCCAGCCGGGTGTCCACCTCGACCTCGGTGACGTGAACGGCGCCGGTGAAGCCTCGGCCGAGGGACATGCCCGGGCCGAACGAGAACGGTGTGACGTAGCCCTTGCGGTCGC
This sequence comes from Lipingzhangella halophila, assembly GCF_014203805.1. Classification (GTDB taxonomy): domain Bacteria; phylum Actinomycetota; class Actinomycetes; order Streptosporangiales; family Streptosporangiaceae; genus Lipingzhangella; species Lipingzhangella halophila. Next base: position 1,972,131 of record NZ_JACHJT010000001.1, read on the forward strand.
GGTGGCGCTTGCCGACCACCCGCACACCGTCCGCCATGTCGAGCGTCTCGGTTGGTACGGGGCCGGTCGGGGGTGTCTCGGGGAACTGTTCCTGCAGGGCGGCGCGCAACTTGCGGGCGGCGTCGCTCGCGGCCGGGCCCACGGAGGGTGTGGTCTGGCTGCCGACCGATGGCGGGCCGTGCACCGCCCCGCTGCGCCCGATGAGCACCCGGATCCGGTCCGGCGGCAGGCCGAGCTCGTCGGCCAGGACATCGGTGATCACCGACCTGATGCCCGTGCCGATGTCCTGGGTCGTCGTGCGTGCCACGACCGTGCCCTGCTCGGCGGTCACCTCCACCTCGGTGCCCGGGTTGAGCAGGTACTGCCAGTTGGCCGCGGCGACGCCGACTCCCCGGCGGTAGCGTCCCGTTCCCGCGCCCGGAGCAGGGCGCTCCAGCCACGCGGGAAGGGCCGCGGCCCAGTCGTAGAGCGCGTGCCGCTTCGGGTTTCCGTCCCAGCGCCGGCGCAGCGCGATGGGGTCCTCCCGCAGGCGGTGGGCCATCTCGTCCACGCCCTGCTCCAGAGCCCACAGCATCGGTGCCGCGCCGGGGCCTCTGAACGGGTTGCCGGGAGGGCGATTGGTGGTGATGTCGAAGTCCCGCAGCCGCCGGGGCGCGGTTCCGTACATGAGCCGGGCCAGGGCGGCGACGGCGGAGGAGACGGAGGTGCCCCCGTCGCCGTAGACGTCCATGCTCAGCGCCGCGAGGTCACCGGAAGGGCTGGCGAGCAGGGCGAGCCGGGCGCGGGTCCCGGGGCGGTTGCCGGTGTCGGTCAGTTCCTCCGAGCGGTCGAGGACCACTCGCACGGGGGCGCGCACGGTCCGCGCGAGCTCGGCCGCCGCGATGGTCTCCGAGGTCAGGCCGGACTTCGCGCCGAACCCGCCGCCGACATACTCGGAGATGATGTGCACCTGTCCGGGCACGAGCCCCCACCGTTTCGCCGCCTCTTCGGCGAGAACGCCGACGGTCTGGGTCGAGACGCGCAGGTGGAGCGCGCCGTGCTCGTCCCACTCGGCGACGCAGGAGTGCGGCTCCAAGGCGGTGTGCAGTTGGACCGAGGTGCTGAACTCGGCGGTCACCAGGTTCGGGTCGCCACGGCCGGCCGCCGCGCGCAGCCGGCGGACCGCGGTGCCCGAGCGCCAGTTCCCCACTGTGGAGCGGCGCAGGTTGCCCAACCACCGGCCGGGAAGTGTGCTGCCTTCGGAGCTGCTGGGGGCCGCCCGCTGCTCCCGCTGGCTGCGATACACCACCGGCGCGCCGTCCTCCTGCGCGCGGTCCAGGTCGAGGACCGGGGTAAGCGGCTGGTAGTCGACGGTGACCGCGTCGGCCGCCGCCAGCGCCTTGGCCCGGGAGGACGCGGCGACGGCGGCGACCGGCTGTCCCACGTAGCGCACCGTGCGGTCCTCGGGCAGCAGTTCGACGAGCGGGGCACCGCCACTGTCGATGCCGCGTACCCGCGCGTGCGCCACGGTCGCGCGCACGATCACTCCGACCTGGCAGCCGTCCGGGTAGGCGTCGGTGGCGTACCGGGCCTCGCCGGTGATCTTGCGCATCGCATCGGCCCGGGGCGGGGCCTCCGCGGCCTCCGTGTCGTGCTCGCCGCGGCAGGCGGCGGCGACGGCGGCGTAGATCCCCTCGTAGGCACCGCACCGGCACAGGTGGCCGGCCATGGCATCGGCGATGGCCGCGCGGTCCGGCGCGACATCGCCGTGCTCGGCGCGCCAGCGGTCGACGAACGCGGCGGCCTCCACGACGAACCCGGGAGTGCAGTAGCCGCACTGCAGGGCGTCGTGTGCGGCGAACGCCCGCTGCGCGGGGTGCGTGCCGCCGAGTCCCTCGACCGTGGTGACCGTGCGGTCCGCCAGCGCGGTTGCCGGGAGCAGGCAGGAGGCTGTGGGGGAGCCGTCCACGAGGACCGTGCACGCCCCGCACACGCCGGTTCCGCAGACGAGCTTGCTGCCCGTGAGGTCGAGGTCCTCGCGCACCACCTCGACGGCCGTGGTGTCGGGCTCAGCGCTGACCTCGGTCGCCGCGCCGTTGACGACAATGTCCATCGTGTTTCTCCCTGCCAGTGGGCGCCACCGGAGCGACGTCGACGTTGACAGCGTCAACTTCCGCTCATGGCGCCACGATAGGAGGCGATGTTGACGTCGTCAACCCTGACTGGTTGGTGGGCGACGCGCGTGTCCGGCGGCCAGTGGTGGGTCCATGATCTTGATCTTCTCGTGTAAGGCGCGTCACACTCGTTCGCGACCACTGAAACCGAGGGCCCAGGAACGGTCGAACAGCCACGAGCCGTCGGCCGCGGCCTAACCGGAGGGACGTATGCGCAGGATCGGCAACGCCCTGGCGAACTTCAGCACGCGGTGGATCCCCGACGCGTTCGTGTTCGCGATAGCGCTGTCGGTTCTGGTCTACGTCGCCGGGCTCTTCCTCACCGACCATGGGCCGTACCAGCTCGTCCAGGACTGGTACGCGGGCTTCTGGGGCCTGCTTGAGTTCGGCATGCAGATGACGCTGGTGCTGGTCACGGGGTACGCCCTCGCGAACTCCCCGCCGGTCGGGCGCGGGATCGCCTGGATCGCCTCACTGCCCCGCGGACCGCGGTCGGCGTACGCGCTGACCGCGTTGTTCGCCGGACTCATGGGCATGGTGCACTGGGGGCTGGGCCTTATCTCGGGTGCGCTGATGGCCGTCCGGATCGCCCAGTCGTGCCGGGAGCGCGGCATCAAGGTGCACTTCCCGTTGCTCGCCGCCTCGGGCTACCTCGGCCTGATGGTGTGGCACAGCGGCCTGTCGGGATCGGGACCGCTGCTCGTCAACACCCCCGACCACTTCCTGGCCGACGAGATCGGAACACTGCCGCTCTCCGAGACCATCCTGCAGCCCTTCAACCTGGTGTTCCTCGCCGCGATGCTGATCGGTGGGCCGCTGCTGCTGTTGAGCATGCACCCGCGCACCGAAGAGTGCGAGGAGATCACGGAGAGCTTCGACCAGGACCGGTCGGCGGGCGGCGGCCCGGGCACCACTGCGACCGAGACGGACACCCAGCGTATGGCGCCCGCGCAGCGCCTGATGCACAGCCGGATCCCGGCCCTGCTCGTGACGGTGGCCGGGCTGGTCTTCCTGGTGCCCGAGCTGCTGCGCGAGGGCATCGTGGGCATGGACCTGAACCTGCTGAACTTCCTGTTCCTGGTGGTGGGAATCGGGCTGCACGGGACCCTCGCCAGCTACGCCGCCGCGGCGGCCGAGGGAGCGAAAAGCGCGTCAGCGGTGATCATCCAGTTCCCGTTCTACGCCGGAATCATGGGGATGATGGAGCACTCAGGGCTGCTGGAGATGATCGCCCAGTGGTTCGTCGAGGTCTCCACCCCGTTCAGCTACCCGTTCTGGGCCATGATCAGCGCGTGCCTGGTCAATCTCGCAGTGCCGTCGGGCGGCGGCCAGTGGGCGGTCCAGGGCCCGATCGTCATCGGCGCCACCGAATCACTCGGGCTCAACCCCGGCACCGGCGTAATGGCCGTCGCGATGGGCGACCAGCTCACCAACGGGCTGCAACCGTTCTGGGCGCTGCCGCTGCTGGCCCTCACCCGCCTGCGGGCCGGGCAGGTCCTCGGTTACAGCGCCGTCGTAATGGTGTTCGCCATTGTGGTCGCGGGCCTGAGCATCACATTCCTGCGCTGACCTGCCCCCGTGCGGCGGCCGCGGCCAACCGCCCGCGGGATCGAGTGCCGGCGCCCTATCGGCCCGTAGTAAGGTCTTCGCATGTCCGCAGCTCAGAGTGGGAGTGAGGAGGGCCCTCCCGGCCCGTCGGGAGGAGGAACCCGGGAACGGCTTGTGGCGGAGGCTTCGCGACTGCTGGCCGAGGGCGGCGAAGCGGCGGTGACCCTCCGTGCGGTGGGGGAGCGCGCCGGGGTGTCGCGCAGCGCGCCGTACCGGCATTTCGAGGACAAGGACGACCTGCTCGCGGCGGTGTTGCTGGAGACGTTCCGGCAGCTTTTCCAGAACCTGCGGGCCGAGATGTCGGCCACCCCGATGACCACCCCCGAGAAGCTGCGCCGCGGTTTCCGCGTCTACGGCCGGTTCGGGTTGGCCTGGCCCGAGCACTACCTGCTGATGTTCGGCGAGCGCATGCACGTCGAAAAGGGCGATCTCGCAGAGGTGGCACCCGAGGGCTTGGGCTTCCTGCACACCATCATCGCCGAGGGCCAGGAGGCCGGCGAGATCCGCCCCGGAGACGTGCACGACATGACCATCCTGACCTGGTCGGCCCTGCACGGCCTGATCACCTTCGGAATTTCGGGTCACCTGACCGCGAAGGGCCTCGACATCGACGACGCCTTGACGCGCCTGGTCGCCGAGCTGGTCGCCGGCCTGGAGGCGTGAGGACGGCCCGCTGGTGTGGCGGGCCGCCCTCGTCAAGGACTGTCATGAAGCGGTGGACACAGGTTCCTCCTGCCCATCGCGGGCCTCGGTGCCGCTCTCTCCGGGGTCGGTGCTGACGAACCCGTCGAGCCCGCGCGGCGCCCGGTAGCGCTCGATGTCGAGGATGCCCTCGCGCTTCGCCACGATCGCCGGGACCAGCGCCTGTCCGGCGACATTCACCGCCGTGCGCCCCATGTCGAGGATCGGGTCGACCGCGAGCAGCAGGCCGACGCCCTCAAGCGGCAGGCCGACGGTGGACAGCGTCAGGGTCAGCATGACGGTGGCTCCGGTGGTTCCGGCCGTGGCGGCGGAGCCGATCACCGAGACGAACGCGATCAGCAGGTAGTCGACCATTGCCAGGTCCACCCCGAAGAACTGTGCCACGAAGATCGCCGCGACCGCCGGGTAGATCGCGGCGCAGCCGTCCATCTTCGTGGTCGCGCCCAGCGGGACGGCGAACGACGCGTAGTGCCGGGGCACACCGAAGTTCGTCTCGGCGACACGCTGGGTGACCGGCATGGTCCCCATCGAGGAGCGTGAGACGAAACCGAGCTGGACGGCCGGCCAGATGCCGGTGAAGTATTTGCCGACGCCCAGCCCGTTGAGCCGGAGAAGCACCGGGTAGACGACGAACAGCACCAGCACGAGACCGATGTAGATCGTCAGGGTGAACCTGCCCAGCGCGCCGATGGTGGTCCACCCGTGGCTGTAGACGGCGTTACCGAGGAGCCCGACCGTGCCCAGTGGGGCGAGCCGGATGATCCACCAGAGCACTTTGAGCACGATGTCCAGGGCCGAACGGGTGAACGCGAGGAACGGCTCGGCCCGGTCTCCGACCTTGACGGCGGCCACACCGATCGCGATCGCGATGACGATGAGCTGCAGCGCGTTGAAGGAGAGCTCGCCGCTGAGAGCGCCGCCGTCGTCGGTGACCTCCGATTGCAGACCCAGGAAGTTGGCGGGCACCAGCCCGTCGAGGAACGCCAGCCACGAGCCTTCGCTGATGTTGTTGGCGGCATCGGGATCGGCGCTCACCGTGGCACCGGATCCGGGGCGGATGCTCAACCCCAGGGTCATGCCGATGGCGACGGCGATCAGCGCGGTGACGCAGAACCACAGCAGTGTCTGGCCGGCCAGCCGGGCGGCGTTGGTGACGTTGCGCAGGCTTGCGATGGAGGAGACGACCGCCAGCAGGATCAGCGGCGGCACGATCGTCATGAGCAGGGTCACGAACGTCGAGCCGATGGTGTCGAGAGTGACACCGAGCCAGTTGGGGTCGACGTCCTCACCGGTCGGGCCGATGGAGCGGGCCAGGGCGCCGAGAGCGACACCGAGTACTAGGGCGATAAGGACCTGGACGGCAAAGGGGACACGCCGGAGCGCACGTAACACGGGGGACTCCAAGGATCAGGAGGCGGGCAGGATGTGCCCGTGGGTGTTCGGGGATCGGGGATGACCGAGAGGTCCCGGCACCGCGGAACGGCGGGCCGGGGCGGCACGTGAAGACGGCCTGTCAGCCCCGGTGACACGCGTGAATGGTGAGCCGGCACAGATCCACGTGCCGCCGCCGGGTAAGGCTCCAAAGATTCGCCACGAACATGGACAATTTCCAGCACTCCGGACTTATTCCCCGTTATCGGGTGGGGTGCTCATCCGGTCACCGCGCGTGTCGAATGGGGGCCGGTGTGCCCGCGGGCCGACCGGGGGGTCGGCGCCCGGCCCGGGGGCGCGTGCCCGAAGCGGTTCGTGGGGGTCAGAGTTCCCGGCCGCGGACGCCGGCGATGAGCGCGGCCCATTCGGCGCGCGGGAAGCTGAGCCGGCCGCGGGCGGGATACTCGGAATCGCGGACGGCGACGGAGGCGGGGAGGCCGGCGACCTCGACGCACTCGCCTTGGGTGCCGCTGTAGGAGGACGTACGCCACGCCGTGGACGTCGCAGGGGCGTCGTTCAGGCTCGCCACCTCCACGCACGCGCCGTTGGGGCCGCTGTACGAGGAGGTGCGCCACTGTTCACTGCTGTGGGGCGGAGTTGGGGTAAGCATCGGTTCCTCCTGACGGAGAACGCTCAGAGAGTCTCCTCCTTCTTGATGCCCCTGATGAACGATGCCCACGCACTGTTGCCGAAGTTGAGCAGGGGGCGCGTGGGGTGCTTGGAGTCGCGGACGGCGACGGAGCCGGGGAGGTCGGCGACCTCGACGCGGTTGTCCACGGCTGCGCTGCAGCTGCTCTCGCGCCACTGGTTCGGGGACATCTCTGGACCGCGCATTAGGTCGCCCACTTAAGTTCTCGGACAGCACTGGTTATCGGTTCAATCGTCTTACGCTCGCCCAGTGCGGCTATCCGCAGGCGGTTGAATACGAGTTGGTAGACGCTGGTGTGTTGCGGCCGGTCCCAGAAGTCCGCGCTGGTGAGGTCCTCCAGATAGGCATAATCAGCGTCTATCTCGTTCACCCTGAGCAGGGTGAACGAGGTTCCCAAGGAGGCGTGCCCACCAGAGGTAAACGGGAGGACTCGAAGAGTGATGTTGGCTCCCCGGCACAAGCTGCGAAGGTGCGCAAGCTGATTCATGCGCACTTCCGTGCCGCCTACTCGGCGCCGTAGTGCTGCTTCGCCCAGCACGAGTCGAGATTTGGCGGGTTCTTTCTCCCGAGGACGGTCTGACGCTCCAGGCGACCCCCAACAAGTTGGTTGATGTCCGCTTGCGCGACTTTCCTGGCCGCTGCGGCCAGTTCTTGGCTCCGCTTGGCCTCGTCGCCGGTCACGTGGAAGAGCTTCGGAAGAAGTCGCGGAGAAGGGCGAGCCGCGCGGCACCGATCCCACGCTGTGGCTCTCGCTGGACAGTGACGACCTCCCCACCCGGCATGTGGGCGGCGAGGTCATCGCCGTGCGCGAGGCGCGGCTGTGCCGGACTGGCGGTCCGTCGTGGGCCAGCGGGCCGGGCGCCGCGTGCTCAGCGCATAGGATGGGCAGCGTCGTCGCTGAGTAGGGGAGCGCATCAGGTGAGCGCGAATGTCGTGATCCTCGACTACGGGTCGGGAAACCTGCGCTCGGCGCAGCGGGCCCTGGAGCGGGCCGGTGCCGAGGTCACCGTCACCGCCGACCCGCATGCCGCGTTGGACGCCGACGGTCTCGTCGTCCCCGGTGTCGGCGCGTTCGAGGCGTGCAGCATTGGGCTGCGCGAGGTGGGCGGTCCGCGCGTCATCGGCAAGCGGCTCGCCGGGGGCGGCCCGGTACTCGGAATCTGCGTGGGCATGCAGGTGCTGTTCGAGCAGGGGATCGAGCACGGTGTCACCTCAGAGGGGTGCGGCGAGTGGCCGGGCACCGTCGAGCGGCTGCGGGCCGACATCGTTCCGCACATGGGCTGGAACACCGTCGACGCCCCCGAGGGGTCGCGGCTGTTCGCCGGGATCGCCCCGGACGAGCGCTTCTACTTTGTGCACTCCTACGCCGCCCTGCGCTGGGAACTTGAGCCCGCGAGCCCGCGCATGGCCCCGCCGCTGGTCACCTGGGCCACGCATGGCGCCCCCTTCGTGGCCGCCGTCGAGAACGGCCCACTGTGCGCCACCCAGTTCCACCCGGAGAAGTCCGGCGACGCCGGCGCGCGGGTGCTGGCCAACTGGGTCGCTATGGTCGAGGCGCGGTGACCCGGCGCCGCTCCGCCCGCGCGCTCCGCGCACACGCGCGCCGGTCCACCGAGCAGCGCACCCGTCCGCTACTGGAAAGTCACTGAACTCATGCCCTCCACTCTCGAACTGCTCCCCGCCGTGGACGTCGCGGGCGGCCAGGCCGTCCAGCTCGTCCAGGGCAAGGCCGGCTCCGGCGGCCAGTACGGCGACCCGGTCCAGGCGGCGCTGGGCTGGCAGGACGCCGGCGCGGAGTGGATCCACCTGGTCGACCTCGACGCGGCCTTCGGCCGCGGACACAACCGGGACCTGCTGGCGAGGATCGTCGGCAAGGTCGACGCCAAGGTGGAGCTTTCCGGCGGGATCCGCGACGACGAGTCGCTGACCGCCGCCCTCGCCACCGGCTGCACCCGGGTGAACATCGGAACGGCCGCCCTGGAGAACCCCGAATGGTGCGCCAGGATCATCGCCGAGCACGGGGACCGGATCGCGATCGGCCTGGACGTGCGCGGCGATACCCTGGCCGCGCGCGGCTGGACCCGCGACGGCGGTGACCTGCTGGAAACGCTCGACCGGCTGGACGCGGAGGGCTGCGCCCGCTACGTCGTGACCGACGTCAACAAGGACGGCACGCTCAAGGGGCCCAACCTGGACCTGCTGCGCACGGTGTGCGGGCGCACGAACAGCCCGGTGGTCGCCAGCGGCGGCGTGTCCAGCCTGGACGACCTGCTGGCCATCGCCTCCCTCACACACCTGGGGGTCGAGGGCGCCATCATGGGCACCGCGCTCTACGAAGGGGCGTTCACCCTTGAAGAGGCGCTGAAGGCGGTGAGCGCCCGATGACGGTGGCCGTCCGCGTCATCCCGTGCCTGGACGTCGACGCCGGGCGCGTCGTCAAAGGGGTGAACTTCGCGAACCTGCGCGACGCTGGTGACCCCGTCGAGCTGGCCGGGCGCTACGACGCCGGCCGCGCCGACGAGCTGACCTTCCTCGATGTCACGGCCTCCAGCGGCGACCGCGAGACCACGTACGACGTTGTGCGCCGCACCGCCGAGCAGGTGTTCATCCCGCTCACCGTGGGCGGCGGCGTCCGCACCACCGACGACGTGGACACGCTGCTGCGCGCCGGCGCCGACAAGGTCGGTGTGAACACCGCGGCCATCGCACGACCGGAGCTCATCCGCGAGATCGCCGACCGGTTCGGCAGCCAGGTGCTGGTGCTCTCGGCCGACGCTCGCCGCGTCCCCGCCGGAGAGGAGCCCACCCCGAGCGGCTTCGAGGTCACCACGCACGGCGGACGCCGCGGCACCGGCATCGACGCCGTCGAATGGGCCGCCCGCGCGGCCGAACTGGGCGCCGGCGAGATCCTGCTGAACTCGATGGACGCCGACGGCACCAAGACCGGTTTCGACCTGGAGATGATCCGCGCCGTGCGCGCCGTTACCGGTATCCCGCTGATCGCCAGCGGCGGCGCGGGCGCGGTCGAGCACTTCCACCCGGCCATCGAGGCGGGCGCCGACGCCGTTCTGGCGGCGAGCGTGTTCCATTTCGGGGAGTTCACCGTCGACGACGTGAAATCCGAGCTGAAGGCGCACGGCCACCCGGTTCGTTAGGCAGTGTTTTTTGGGCTCGCTGGCGCTCGCCGGGTCGGGCGCCTGGAGGCCGGGAACCTTCGGGCGCCTCCGGTGTGGCGCCCCGGTCGGCTTCGCCGGTCGCGGGCGCCCCACCTGCGGGCCCTCCAGAACCCCGGCGGCGCCCGACCTGTTTTTTTGGGCTCGCTGGCGCTCGCCGGGTCGGGCGCCTGGAGGCCGGGAACCTTCGGGCGCCTCCGGTGTGGCGCCCAATCGGCTCCGCCGGTCGCGGGCGCCCCACCTGCGGACCCTCCAGAACCCCGGCGGCGCCCGAGGTGTTTTTTGGGGCTCGCTGGCGCTCGCCGGGTCGGGCGCCTGGAGGCCGGGAACCTTCGGGCGCCTCCGGTGTGGCGCCCAATCGGCTTCGCCGGTCGCGGGCGCCCCACCTGCGGGCCCTCCAGAACCCCGGCGGCGCCCGACCCAGACGGCCACTTGGTTCGAAAGACAGGGCCTAGAGCCTGAGGGGCGCGCGCAGTGCCGCGTTGCCCCTCCACCGCTCCGCACGCACGGCCGGCGCGCCGGCCGTACGCAAGTGGTGATCAGCAGGTGCCGGCGGTCCCGCAGACGCCGCCTTCGGTCGCGTCGGGGGCGGTCTCCCGCCAGGAACGCTCCAGCGCCTCCGCGAAGGCCGCGGGCGGTCTCCCGCCCGACACGGCGTAGCGCCCGGCGACGACGAACGTGGGGACTCCGCTGATCCCCAGCGCGCGCGCCTCCTTCTCGTCATCGCGCACCTCGTCGCAGAGATCAGTGTCCTTCAGCATCGTCCGGATCTCCTCCGGATCGAGGCCGCATTCGGCGCCGAGCCGCACCAGCGTCTCGTGGTCGGAGAGGATCTCCCCCTCCGAGGTGTAGGCGCCCATCAGCCGCGTACGAACCCGCTCGCCCACACCGGCCCGCTCGCCCAGCTTCAGCACCCGGTGGGCGTCGAAGCTGTTCACGGGTATGGCGCGAGCAAGATCGTAGGTGAGTCCCGCCGCGGCCGCCTGCTCGGCGACCATGGCCATATTCCTCTTGGTCTGCTCCACTGTGACGCCGAGGTCGAGACGATGGCGGTCGGGCAGGGTCAGCCGCGGCTCGGTGGATCCGTTCGGATCGAGTTCGAAGCTGTGCCGGCGCACCTCGACGTGCGCGCGGTGCGCGAAGCCCGCCAGCGCCGTCTCAAAGTTGCGTTCCCCGATGTAGCACCAGGGGCAGACGAGATCGGACCAGATGTCTACGTTCATAGCTCTGACGCTAGAAGCTTAGCTTTCTCTTGGTAAGTACATACCTTGAGGTATGCTCCGGACGTGAGTATCGGTAGCGAGGCCGAGAGCGGGCGGCGTGACGTATTCAACAGTGATTGCCCGGCCCGCGAGGTTCTGGACCACATCACCAGCCGATGGGCGGTCCTCGTGCTCGTCGCACTGAAGGACGGCCCCCTGCGCTTCTACGAACTGCGCGACCGCGTCGACGGGATCAGTGAGAAGATGCTCTCCCAGAACCTCCGTGTGCTCAGCAGGGACGGCCTTCTGGAGCGCACGGTGGAGCCCACGGTCCCGCCGAAGGTCTCCTACACCCTGAGCTCCATCGGCCGCGAAGGCGTGCAGCACCTGTGCGAGCTGACCAAATGGATCGCCCGTACCGCACCGGAGATCAAGGCGGCACAGGAGCGCCACGACCGCGCCAGTGAGTGACGCGTGGGCTAGCGTTGCCGTACCACCATCGTCCCCGCCGCCTTGTCGTGCAGGGCCTGCCGGCTCGGCTGGTCCCAAATTGGCCAGAGGATATTGACGAACCAGAATACGCCGCTGAGCAGGTTGATTATTATTCCCCAACTGACCAGCAGCGGCGCCGCCCATACCGCGGCACGCAGCATGATTCTCGTTTCCGGCGCCGGGTCCGATTCGCCGTTGTTCCCCGGGCGCACCACGCGCAGGTCGAGCATGCGCTTGCCGATGGTCGCCCCGAACCTGCGGTGGCAGAAGATCTCGTAGCCCCAGTAGACCAGGAAGAACAGCGCGCAGATCAGGAAGATGACCAGCTCCCCGCGGCCGGGGCTGGCGATGGGCACGATGACGATCAGCGCGGGAACAAGCGCGCATACCGAGACGGCCTGCGCGATCATCACGTCGATGAGCCGCGCCAGGAACCGCTCCCCCCGGTCGGCCACCACCTGGGACCCCTGGGCCGGAGCGTCCGCCGGACCCTCTCGGCCCGGAACACGCCCGTGGGGCGGTGGCGGCTGACTCATCATCCTCCCTGGTCCGGGCGCCCGCGGCGCCGTGGTGTGGCACTCGTGTTCCGCCGTGTTCCGGCCCGACACACCCACCGTCGCGCGTGACAACGCCCACAGCTACACCGCATGCATGCTGGCGTGCCCGGCGGGCGCGAGCCAACCCCGGCCCCCGATCCGCGTTGTTTCGGTCGGCCCATAACCACCCGCCGGTATCGGAACGCTGCACAGAACACTCTACTGGCCTCAGGGTTCGGCGCCGGTGTCCGCCCCCGGGGGAAGCGCCCGCAGGTCGCGGGCCCGCGGGGTAGGCGGGCGTCCTTACCGGGATCCCAGCCTCGCGTAGAGGTCCCGGTACACCTCGGCGACGCGGGGCCACGTGCGGTGCGCCGCGACCTCGTCCCGGCCGGCCTTCGAGAGGCTGTTCCGCAGCCGCGTGTCGTCGCGCAGTTGGCCTAGCGCTTCGGCGAGTGCCGCAGCGTCGCCGGGTGGCACCATGCGCCCCGCCTCGCCGTCCGCCAGCAGCTCCCGCAGCGCGGGCAGGTCGCTGGCGACCACCGGAACGCCCAGCGCCATCGCCTCGACGGGCTTGAGCGGGGTGACCAGGCGGCAGACGCGTTCATCGGCCCGCGGGGCGACGAACACGTCCAGGGCGGCTTGCGCGCGCAACGCCTCCTCCGGCGGCACGCGCCCCGGGAGCACGCACACGTCGGAAAGGCCGTGCCCGGCCACCCGGGTGACCAGCGCATCGCGGTCCGCGCCGTCGCCGACGAGCAGCACCCGTACGCGGATGCCGCTCTCGCGCAGCAGCGCCGCGGCGTCGACCAGCGTGGCGAACCCCTCGTAGGGCATCAGGCTGGAGACCGACCCGACCACGAACTCGTCGTCGCCGATACCGTGCGCGCGGCGGAACCCCGCACCGTCGGGCTGGGTGTCGAGCAGGTGCGGGTCGACCGCATTGGGCGCGAGCACGACCCGTTCCGGGTCCGCGCCGCGGGCGACGATCTCCTCGCGCATGGTCCCGGCGAGGGTCACCACCGCGTCGGCACCGCGCATCACCGCCGCCTCGCGTTCCACGACCAACCGGTGGCGCTCGCTTCCCTCGGCCCGCGGATCGGCGGCCGACAGCCAGGTCTCCTCCAGGAACCCGCGAACCTCGTAGACGACCGGGAGCCCGAGCCGCGCGCCCACCGCCATGGCCACCGATCCGTTGCGGTGGTCGGACGCGGCGTGCAGCACCGCCGGGCGCAGCCGGCGCGCCAGACCGGCGGCCTCGCTCACCCCGGCGTCGATCTGCCTGGCCAACCCTTCCGGTAGCTTCTCTCCCGGGCGCAGGTGGTGGTAGCTGATTCCGTCGAGCACGTCCTCGTGCGGGGCGTCCGGGACGTCCCGCGGCCAGCCGACGAACGTCGCCACGTGCGGGTCCAGACCCAGCGTGCGCTGCGCCGACACGATGCGGTGCGTGCGGACCGTGTACCCGGCCTGTGCGTGCGGGAGCGCGTTGGAGACCAGGTGCAGTACCCGCCCCGGTACCGGGGCGGGCGCGGCGGTGTCCGGTGCGGGCGACTCCGGCAGTGGCCCGAGCGCGGCGCGCTCCCCGATGTAGCGCTGGTGCAGCAGTCCGCACACCTCGTGGAGGTGCACGTAGGGCGCCACGGTGTCGATCGCCTCGGCGATGGCGCCCCGTTGGAAGAGCAGCCGCGCGGTTCGCGCGGCGGCCCCGCCGTGTATTGGGCCGGTGTAGCGGTGAGGCACCCGCAGCCGGCGCGCCGCGACCTCGGTTAGCCGCGGCTGCCGCAGCGCCACCATCGTGGCGGCCAGCCGCCGGTTCAACGACCGGCCGCGCCGGCTGGTGGGGTCAATGCTGTCGGCGAGCCGGTTCAGCACACCGCGGGCGTCGTTCGCCCGGTCGTCGGCCACCAGCAGCGCTAGCGCGAGGGCGGGGAATCGCGGAAGGACGCCAGCGCGGTCCGCTGCCGCTATTCGCAGGGCGCGCGCCCGTCCGGACGGCGAGAGCCCGAACGCGCCCTTGACGAGGCGGTGGACCGCCGCGTCGTAGGCGTCGGCGAGCTTGGCCCGCGGCCCGTGCCGGACCGGCGCGTCGACGGTAGGAGCCGGGAGTGAGGGGGAGTTCGCGACAGGCACGCTCCAGTATCCGGCCCGGTAGTACTGCGCGCCCACCCCGGCCCCGCGGATATCACCGCGAGTTCGCCGCCCCGCGAACCGGTGTTCACCCGTGATTCGGCAAGTGCGCATGAACGGCGCGAGTGTGCCGCGAAGCGCAACGTTGTCCCGCAAAACGGATGCGCGGCGCCCGGGCCAGCGCCCGCGAAATGACGGGGCGAAGGGGAAAAAGGGGCGGATCTCATTGGTACGCGGCGTCCCGGGAAATTCGGCGACGGAGTGCCGCAGGATCGGAGTTTCCATCGTATCGCCTGCCGAAGGTCGATGAGGAGCACGGTCATTGCCCCCCAAAAAGGGCTGAGCGGAAGTGCCGAAGAAAAGCCGGTTGGAAATGCGTGAACTCAGCAGGGAAGTGGATCATCCTCGAATCCGTACCGACTGTCGTTACTTGCGACACACGGAGGACGAATGTCAACGATCCGCAGGATGACGACCACCCTCGCCGCGGGAGCGCTCGTGTTAACGGGGGGATCCGCGGGCGCCCCGGCGGCGCTCGCGGACGGACCGGATACCCCGCACGAGGTGATCGTGGAGATCGAGGCGATGGAATGGCCCGAGTACGAGGTGGGTGACTCGGACATCGACATCGCGGTAGCCGGCTACCTGCTGCGTTACCTGGGCCACCTCCCCGACGACTACGAACTACCCAACAGCGACTTCACCGAGGAGCTCGAAGACGCGGTCCTGGAGTTCCAGACCGACGGTGATATCGATGTTCCCGATACCGGCCGGCTTGACCAGGAGACCTGGGACAACCTCCGCAAGGAGATCTTCGGCACCCCGATGGGCCAGGGCAGGATCGGCGATCCGGTCTGCGCGGTCCAGCACAGCCTGATCCACGACTACGACAAGGACATCACGCACGACTGCCGCTTCGGTCCCGAGACCGAAGGCGCAGTCAAGGAGGTGCAGCGCGACTTCGGGATCGACGACGACGGTCTCGTCGGGGTCATCACCTTCCGCGCGATGATCGCCGGCGGCGTCTGACGCCTGTTCCGACTCCACCACCTTTTCCGCAGAGGCCGGGTACGCCAGCGGGCGGCCCGGCCCGCCCCATGGTCGGAATAGCCCGGTTCGTCGGGGCGCTGAACAAACCGACGCGAACCTTCCGCCGCGCGGAGTAGGTTTGTACCAGGATGCCATCCCCTTGCCGGGTGGCATCTGTTCGTGTGGGCTGCTTTTGTTATGGGGGGACGCATGTCACAGGGGAGTACGCAGGACGGGCCGGCGTCCGGCTCCCCGATCTTTCGGCGCGGGATGCGGGTGCTGTGGACAGCGATCCGCACCGAACCGTGGGTGTGCGCCGTTGCCGTTCTCGGCGCCTCCCTGCACGCGGCTTTCACCGTGGCCTCGGCGCGTGTCCTCGGCCACCTCACCGACACCGTCATCCTGCCCGCGTTCGAAGAGGGCCGCACCACCGCGGCGGCATTGGCCACCGCCGCCGCGATGCTTCTGGGCGTAGGCCTGGCCAAGGCCCTCGGGTTGGGCGCGCGGCGGCTGTTCGCGGGCCTCATGCAGTTCCGCATGCAGGCTCGCTACCGCCGCAGAGTCGCCCGGAAGTACCTTGGGCTCCCGCTGTCCTGGCACCACAGGCACCCCACGGGCCAACTGCTGTCCAACGCGAACTCTGACGTCGAGGCCACCTGGCAGCCGCTCGCGCCGCTGCCGATGACCATCGGCAGCGTGCTCATGCTCCTCATCGCGGCCGTCGCGATGGTGGTCACCGACCCCGTGCTCGCGCTCGTCGGGTTCGTGGTCTTCCCGCTGCTGTTCGTGGTGAACGTGGTCTTCCAGCGCAAGATCGGGCCGGTGGCCACCCGCGCCCAGAGGCTGCGCGCCGAGGTCAGCGAGGTCGCGCACGAGTCGTTCGACGGCGCCCTCGTCGTCAAGACCCTGGGACGCGAGGACACCGAGACAGCGCGGTTCACCGACGCCGCGCACCGGCTGCGCGACGCGCAGATCCGGGTCGGACGCATGCGCGGGATGTTCGACCCGGTCATGGAAGGGCTGCCGAACCTCGGCGTGCTCGCTGTGCTGCTGGTGGGGGCGTGGCGGCTGTCCAACGGTGCGATCGTGCCCGGCGACCTCGTGCAGATCGCCTACCTCTTCACGCTGCTCGCACTGCCCATCCGCTCGTTCGGCTGGCTGCTTGGCGATCTGCCCCGCAGCGTGGTCGGCTGGAACCGGATCCACGCGGTGCTGGCGGCTGATGGCGCGATGCACTACGGCGGCCAGCGAATCGACGGCAACGACCGCGGGGTGCGGGTCACCGCCCGAGGGGTGAACTTCTCCTACGAGGACAGCTACGACGCGGCCGGCGACGGCGCGAGCGGCCGCGACCTCGTCGCCGAACCGGTCACTGACACTGGCACCACCCCGGAGGAGGGAGCGACCCGTGCCACGGTCCTCACCGACGTGCACCTCGACATCGCTCCGGGACGCACCGTCGCCGTCGTCGGCCCGACCGGTTCGGGCAAGTCCACACTGACGACGCTCCTCATGCGGCTGGTCGACCCCGACACCGGGACCATCTCGCATGACGGCGTGGACGTGCGCGAGCTGGAGCGCGGCCAGATCGCCAACGCGGCGGCCCTCGTGCCCCAGTCGACGTTCGTCTTCGAGGACACCGTCCGCGACAACGTCACCCTCGGCAACGGCGCCAGCGACGACGATGTCTGGGCGGCGCTCCGGCTCGCCCGCGCCGACTCGTTCGTGGCGGCCCTCCCGGAGGGCCTGGACACCCGGCTCGGCGAGCGCGGCACCTCGCTTTCGGGCGGCCAGCGCCAGCGCCTGGCCCTTGCCCGTGCGGTGGTGCGCCGCCCGCGGCTGCTCATCCTGGACGACGCGACCTCCGCGGTCGACCCGCAGGTCGAGGCGCAGATTCTGGCCGGGCTGCGCGACACCGACCTCGGCGCGACCGTGGTCGTGATCGCCTACCGGCGTGCCACGATCGAGCTCGCCGACGAGGTCATCTATCTGGAACAACGAACCGTGCGGGACCGCGGCACCCACGAGGAGCTGCTGCGGAGGTCGCCCGGCTACGAGCAGTTGGTAACGGCGTACGAACGCGCGGCTGAGGAGCGGGCCGCCGACGCGGCGAGTAAAGCGTTCCGTGCAGTGGGTGCCGACGACGGCGCGGCGCGCGCGGCACATGAGGAGGCGGGTGTGGCCACGGACGGGGAGCGGGCTCCCGGCGCGGCGGCGGACATGCGCAGTACCTGGAGCGTCGACGGTGCACGTGCCCGGACCGAGCGCCCGGACCGCAGTGCCCGCCCGGACATGAACGGCGAAGGCACCACTGCCGACACGGGGGAGAGCCTGTAATGAGTGTTCAAGCGGCCACCGAACCCGGCGGGGACGCAGGGCCCGAGGACCAGCGGGCAAAGGCGGGAGCGCCCGGGCTGTGGCGTTCCTCCGACTCCGCGCTCGGCACGATCCGCCGGGGTCTCCAGCTCTCCCCGGAGTTCACCAAAGGGCTCGGGCTGACTCTGGTGTTCGCGATGGCCGCCACAGCCGGCAAGATCATCGTGCCGATCGCGGTGCAGCAGATCACCGACAACGGTGTCAGCACCGGCGAACCCGACCTGGGCTTCGTGGCGGCCGCCGTGGCGCTGTGCGCCGTGCTCCTGGTGGTCACGGCGTTTTCCTCGTTCCTGATGAACGTCCGGCTGTTCCGCGCCACCGAGTCCGGGCTGGCCACGCTGCGCCGCAAGGCGTTCCGGCACGTGCACGATCTGTCGGTGCTGACCCAGAACAGCGAACGCAAGGGCGCCCTGGTCTCGCGAGTGACCGCCGACGTCGACCAGATCAGCGTGTTCATGCAATGGGGCGGCCTGATGCTGTTGGTCAGCACCGGGCAACTGCTCGTCGCGACGGTGCTGATGGCCATCTACTCCTGGCAACTCACGCTGGTCGTGTGGGTGTGCTTCGTGCCGCTGGTGTTCGGCGTCCGCTGGCTGCAGCGGCTGCTGTCGCGTGCCTACCTGAGAGTCCGCGAGCGCACCGGCGACATGCTGGGTGCCTTCGGAGAGACCGTCATGGGGGCCGCGATCATCCGGGCACACGCCACCGAGGAGCGGACCGCGCGCCGCATTGACGAGACGGTGCTGGCGACCCGGCGGGCGCAGGTAACGGCGCAGCGGCTGTCCATGGCGGTCTCCCCGGTCGCCGAGATGGTCGCCGCGGTCGCCAACGCCGCCGTGGTCGTAACGGGCGTGCTGCTCGGCGTCGCGGGAGATATCACCCCCGGCGAGCTCGTGGCGTTCCTTTTCCTGGTCACCCTGTTCATCACGCCGATGATGATGGCGACCGAGATCTTCAACGAAGCGCAGAACGCCATCGCCGGGTGGCGGCGCGTGCTCGGCGTCCTCGACACCGTCCCCGACATCGCCGACCCCGGTGAGTCCGGGCACCGGTTGCCCCGCGGGCCGGTGCGCGTCCGGTTCGACGGTGTCAGCTACTCCTACCCCGACGGCCCGGTGGTGCTCGACTCCGTCGACGAGGAGATCGAGCCGGGCACCCGGGTGGCCGTGGTGGGCGAGACCGGATCGGGCAAGACCACGTTCGCCAAGCTCCTCACCCGGCTGATGGACCCTGATGAGGGGCGGGTGCTGCTCGACGGCGTGAACCTGCGCGACATCGCGTTCTCGTCGCTGCGGAGCCGCGTCGTCATGGTGCCGCAGGAGGGGTTCCTGTTCGACGGTTCCCTGGGCGCCAACATCCGCTTCGCGCGCCCCGAGGCCGACGACGCCGAACTGCAGGCCGCCATCGAGGATTTGGGCCTGCGCGACTGGCTCAGCGGGCTGGCGCACGGCCTCGACACCCCGGTGGGGCAGCGCGGCGAATCCCTGTCGGCGGGGGAGCGCCAGCTCGTGGCCCTGGTGCGGGCCTACGTCGCCGACCCCGACCTGTTGGTGCTGGACGAGGCCACGTCGGCGGTGGACCCGCACACCGAGATCCGCATCCAGCGCGCACTCGACCGGCTGCTCCACGGCCGGACCTCGGTGACCATCGCCCACCGGCTCTCCACGGCCGAGGCGGCCGACGAGGTGTTCGTCTTCGACGCCGGCAGGGTGGTCCAACGCGGCACGCACGCCGAACTGGCGGACCAGCCGGGGGTGTACGCCGACCTGTACGCGTCCTGGGTGCGCAGCTCCGCGTGAGTGCCGATCTTGAGAGGAGCGTTCCTTTCAAGCGCCGTCGGGTTTCGGGGTTTTCGGTGGGGGCGAGTGCCCTTGGATGGGGCCACGGTCGTCCGGTGCTGGCCGCTGATGGTGGCGCACGCGACGAAAGCGACGACGGCGGATGGGCGGGCCCGGCGGTAGTCGGTGCTGGTGCCCGATGGTGACGCGCCCAACGAAGCAGCGAAGGCCCGCTGGCCCTGTGGGACTCGCCCCTTTGCGGGCGTCAGTGTTTCCGCCCGGCGGCGGGGCGCTCGTCGAGGGTGACCGTGGGGACATTCTCGGCGCTGAATATGTCCGCACGGTCAGGTTCGGTGCGGAACCCGCACCGAACCTGACCGGTTTGCCGTGTTTCACCCGAAATTTGGTGCCAGGGCCAGGATCGATGGGCCCCAGCCACGGGCCAGGCCCCCGAGTCGTCGGGCGCGCCACCATCCGCGGCCCGCACCGGTGACCGCCGACCCCGGCCACCCACCACCTTTGCTGCCCCCGTTACGTGCGCCACCATCGGGCACCAGCACCGATTGCCGCGGGTTGGCCCACCCACCACCTTTGCTGCCCCCGTTACGTGCGCCACCATCGGGCACCAGCACCGATTGCCGCGGGCTGGCCCACCCGCCGTCCTCGCCACCCTCCTCGCGGGGGTGAACCACGCGCATGCGCCACCGGGCTGTACCTGACCTCCATGGTCGGTACGGCTAGGCCTTGCGCCCGTACCACCAGTGGGCGGCCAGTAGCTCTCCCACGATGGGCTCGGTGAGCAGCCGGACGTCGGCGTCGGTATCGCCCGGGTAGCGCAGGGTGAGCGCCGCCCCGTCCACCTCGCCGCCCACGCAGACGAACGCCCCGCGGAGTTCCAGGAGCTGCTCGGTCAACCGCGCGTCGTAGTGCGAGCCGGCGAACAGCACCCCGCGGTAGTCGGTCACGGCGGCGAGGTAGCGGTCGGTGTGCGACCACTCTCCCGACTCGGCGGAGTACGCGGGCAGCACCGGCCCCCGGCGGAGCGCCAGTGCGGACTGCTGGGCCGAGCACAGCCGTTCCACGGGAGCGACGAAGTGCACACCATCGCGCGACCGCAGCGCCTCTGCCGCGCTCGGGAGCCAGTGAGGCGCGCGCTCCAGCAGCCCCGAGGCGGCGTTGGCGGCCCTGCGCAGGCTCAACGAGACGTCGCTGGTTGCCCCGGCCGTCGGCGCGCCCAACTGCTGGCCCAGCAGCAGGAGCAACGCGAGAGCGTGCAGGTGCCCGCGGCACGCGAGCCCGCTCTTCTCCTCGCCGGCCAGCAGCGGCACAAGAATGTCGGCGTAGCGCACCACGGGAGAGTCGGGGTCGTCGGTCAGCACGATGATCGCCGAGCGCTCGACATAGCGGTCCAGCGCCGTGCACAGCTCGCGCACCCCGCCCCCCACCGAGACCGCGACGACCAGGGTGTCCGGGCCCGGCGGCAGCGTGTGCGCAGCGGAGGAGTACTCGGCCGTGGCGCCGAGGCCGGCGCGCCGCATCCGCGACGCGGCCACCTCGCAGGCGTAGCGCGACGTCCCCAGCCCCAGCAGCAGGATTCCCGCCGGTTCGTCGTCCAGAAGCGACGGCAACGCGGCATAGGGGTCGCGGCGGGCGAGCTGGTTGGCGAGCGCGTTCATCGCGTCCGGTTTGCCCTCAAGGTCGGCGGTGAGAAGCTCGGCGCTCACGGGTCTCCTGCCGGTGTCAAGTCCTGGTGTTCGTGGTGTGCGGTGGGCCGGATGCCCCGGCCGGCGTCGCCCCTTCGGTACAACCGGGGTTGGATGGCACCTTAGGCGGTGTCCGCGCCGCTCGTGTCCCGTTCGCCGGGATGGCACCGCCGCTCAGGGCCATGGCCATTGTCACGCGGCGCGGTGGTGGCCCGCGCCGGGGACCCCGAGCGGGCCACGGCGAGATCGGCCATAACCTTGGGGTATGAGCGCAACTGCTGCCGGGAATAGCGACAGGCCGGCGGGTGGCGGGCTGGACCCCGCCATCGCCGCGCGGCTGACGCGCACCGCCGAGGGCCTGCTGCCGGCCATTGTCCAACAGCACGACACCGGCGAGGTACTGATGCTGGCCTGGATGGACGACGAGGCCCTGCACCGCACGCTCACCACCCGCAGCGCCACGTACTGGTCGCGCAGCCGGGGCGAGTACTGGGTCAAGGGGGCCACCTCGGGCAACGTGCAGCGCGTCCACTCCGTTGCCCTCGACTGCGACGGTGACACCCTGCTGGTCACGGTGGACCAGACCGGCAACGCGTGCCACACGGGCGACCGCACCTGCTTCGACGCCGGGCCCCTGCCCCTGAACGGGGAGACCGGGTGAGCCGGCCCGACCGCTCCCGGCGGGAGTTCACGATCGCGCTCCTGGCCACCCTCGCGGGGGCCGCGGCGCTGCTCGCGACCGCCGGCCAGACCTGGGCGGTCGCGGAGGTCAGCGTCGCGGGACCGTCCGAGCCCGCCAATGTGGACCTGGCGGGGGACGACGTCGCTCCGGCGGCCGCGGCGATCGGGTGGGCCGCTCTGGCCGCCCTGGCGGCGCTGCTGGCCGCCCAGGGGTGGGCGCGCCGCGGCCTGGGTGTGCTGCTTATCGTGTTCGCGGGGGTGGCACTCTACGACGTCTGGACCGGGACCCGCCCCGGCGCACTGGCGCGCGCGGCCGCGGCGCAGGCCACGGTCGGCGGGGACGCGGGCGCGCCGGCCCTGCACGCGAGCTGGCCGCTGCTGGCGGCGTGCGGGGCGCTGCTGCTCCTGGGCACGGGGGCGGCAACCGCGATCCGGGGTGCTGCCTGGCCGGGCATGGGCAGCAGGTACGATCGCCACGGCGCGCCCGCGACGGTCCGTTCCGGCGACCCCGCCGAGATGTGGAAGTCGCTCGACTCCGGCGCGGACCCCACCGTGGACCCCGGACAGGGCGACGGTTCGACCGGGACCGCGCCGGCGACCGCCAGCCACGACAACGTCGATGCGAAGGAGCCCTGATGGCCGACGAGCACCATGAGGACCACGGAAACACGCTTTCCGCCTGGTTTCTGACCCTCTCCTGGAGCGCGGCCTGGAGCGTGTCCGGTGTGTTCATCATCCTCGGTGGGGACCTGATCCAGTGGACCATCGTCGGCGTGGTGCTCAGTGTCGCCTGCGCCGGCATCGCCGGTGCGCTGAAGATGGCCGGATTCGGCCGCAGGGAACCCCGGCCCGCCCCATTGACACCTGAGGAGTGGTCTGCTCAGCAGAACGCTGTCGCTGGTGACGGCGATGACGCGAAGGGCGGCAGCGACGGTGATACGGGGAAGGAACCCGAGACGGTCTCTGCCGGCTGACACCATCGCGGAACGATCGGATTCGATGGAACCGGATCCGGCCCCGAAGGGTCCCAGGATCGGCGGATTCCTACTTTTGCGTGGAACCTGGCATGATGCACTCTGCTCCCCGACGTGGGTGAAGCTGCGCACCGGCCATGCCCCGCCGGCGTTCGCCCCCTCGCCCCGCGTCCCGGTTGACGAATTCACTTCTCTCGGAAAGACGGACCCACTATGAGCTATGGCCCACCTCCACCCCCTCCCGGCGGCGGATACGGTCCACCGCCTCCTCCTGGCGGCACCGGACCCCAGGCCGGAGGGCCCGCGCCGGACAACTGGCTCGTGCCGGCGATTCTCGCCACCATTTTCTGCTGCTGGCCGCTCGGTATCCCGGCCATCCTCGCCGCGGCGAAGGTGAACGAGTACTGGAACCTCGGTGACCACGCGGGAGCGCACGAGCAGTCCTCCAAGGCGAAGAAGTTCACGATCATCGCGGCGGTCTCGGCGGTCGTGGTGTGGATCGTCGTCGGGATCCTCTACTTCCTGATGTTCGCCGCGATGTTCAGCGCGGCTTCCTCAACGCCCACCACGACGACCTACTAGAGCCACCAGCTGATGACCGGGACCTTTACGTCCGCATGGCAGCGCCTGCATCCGGCGACAGCGCCGCTGCTGCTTGGTGGCGCGGGCTTGGCCGGGGCCACCCTGCTGCACTTCGTGAACCCCAACGAGCAGGGCAACTACCCGGTGTGCCCGTGGCTGCTCGTCACGGGCACCTGGTGCCCGGGGTGCGGCAGCATGCGGGCCGTTCACGCGCTGACCAACCTGGATATCGTTGGTGCGGCGCAGATGAACGTGTTCTTCCTGGCGGTCCTGCCGTACCTGGGGTACGCCTACGGAAAGTGGCTGTACCGCTCGTTCCGG
The DNA here is from genome assembly GCF_014203805.1 of Lipingzhangella halophila. Lineage (GTDB taxonomy): Bacteria > Actinomycetota > Actinomycetes > Streptosporangiales > Streptosporangiaceae > Lipingzhangella > Lipingzhangella halophila. Next base: position 1,995,645 of record NZ_JACHJT010000001.1, read on the forward strand.
CCGGCGCCCCCGAAGGCGGCACCCGCCAGGATGCCCAGCCCAATGTGGCTGTACGGGCTGGTCGTCGTCATCCTCGCCTACTGGGTGGTGCGTAACCTGCCGTTCGGGGCGTTCCTCGCGCCGGGGTGACCGGGCGTGCCGCGCGCGGCACGCCGCCGGGCCGAGGGCGGTGACCGTCTTCACCCGGCGGCTCGATACGATCAAGGACACAGGAGCACGGTCCGTTAGGATCCGGTCCAGCTCCTGTGTCCTTCGTGCTTCCGCGCTGTCGGGAGCGGCGGGTTAGGCCGTCCCGGACACGCGGGCGAAGGACATCGGCCAGCGATGGCACCGGCTACTGGAGGGGGCAGTCCCACGTGAGCGTGCTCGACGAGATCCTCGATGGAGTACGCGCCGATCTCGCCGATCGGCAGGCCGCCATGCCTCTGGACCGGCTCAAGGAGAAGGCCGAGTCCGCGCCGCGGCCCAAGGACGTCGTGGCCGCGCTGCGCCGCCCCGGTGTGCAGGTGGTCGCCGAGGTCAAGCGTTCCAGCCCCTCCAAGGGGGACCTGGCGAAGATCGACGACCCGGCCGCGCTCGCGCGCGACTACTCCGCCGGCGGCGCCTGCCTGATCAGTGTCCTGACGGAGCAGCGGTGGTTCCACGGAAGCCTGGCGGACCTGGGCACCGTGCGCGCCGCGGTCGACACTCCACTGCTGCGCAAGGACTTCGTGGTCAGTGCGTACCAGTTGTGGGAGGCCCTGGTCCACGGCGCTGACGCGGTGCTGCTGATCGTCGCAGCGCTGGAGCAGGACGCCCTCGTCTCGCTGGTGGAGCGGGCCGGTTCGCTCGGCCTCACTCCGCTGGTCGAGGTGCACACCGCCGACGAGGTCCAGCGCGCCCTCGACGCCGGCGCCACCGTCATCGGGGTGAACGCCCGCGATCTCAAGACCCTCCAGGTCGACCGGGAGACCTTCGCCAAGCTGGCCCCGCTCATCCCCGACGACCGGGTCAAGATCGCCGAGTCCGGGGTTCGCGGACCGCACGACCTGCTGGCCTACGCGGGCTACGGCGCCGACGCGGTACTCGTGGGCGAGAGCCTGGTGCGGGGCGGCAAGCCGCGCGAGGCCGTGGCCGACCTGGTGACCGCCGGTGCCCACCCGGCGCTACGGGATCGGCGCTGATAAGTCATGACCAGGAACGCGTGGATGGTCGGTCCGGCCGGGCGCCGATGGCGCTAGGGAGCCCGTGCCGCTGCGAGCGGGCTCCCCGTAAGGCCCCAGACCCCGGAGCGCACGCGCCCACTGGCGGCGCCGTGCGGGCCGTTGTGACCGACAGAGCAGAACCACCGCGCCACCCGGATGGCGTCCTGGAGAGATCATGAGCATCGCACCCGAACCTTCCCCGTCCGCTGACGCGGGAGGCCACTTCGGTCGTTACGGCGGCCGCTTCAGCCCCGAGGCACTTGTCGCCGCGCTCGACGGCGTCGCCGTGGAGTGGGACAAGGCCCGGAACGACCCCGAGTTCCAGGGGGAGCTTCGGCGGCTCCTGCGCGACTACACGGGCCGGCCCAGCCCACTGAGCGAGGCCTCCCGTTTCTCCGCCGAGTGCGGCGGGGCGCGCGTCCTACTCAAGCGCGAGGACCTGAACCACACCGGATCGCACAAGATCAACAACGTGCTCGGTCAGGCACTACTGACCAAGCGCATGGGCAAGACCCGCGTCATCGCCGAGACCGGCGCCGGCCAGCACGGCGTCGCCACCGCCACCGCCTGCGCGCTTCTCGGGCTCGACTGCGTCATCTACATGGGCGAGGAGGACACCCGGCGCCAGGCCCTCAACGTCGCCCGTATGCGCATGCTCGGCGCCGAGGTCGTCCCGGTCACGATCGGCAGCCGCACGCTCAAGGACGCCATCAACGAGGCGTTCCGCGACTGGGTCGCCAATGTCGACCACACGCACTACCTGCTCGGCACGGTCGCGGGCCCGCACCCGTTCCCGACGATGGTGCGCGACCTGCACTACGTGATCGGCGAAGAGACCCGCACCCAGGTGCTGGAGCTCACCGGGCGGCTTCCCGACGCGGTCGCGGCATGCGTCGGCGGCGGGTCCAACGCCATCGGCATCTTCGCCGCGTTCATCGGCGACCCGGACGTCCGGCTCTACGGTTTCGAGGCCGGCGGCGACGGCCTGGACACCGGTCGGCACGCCGCGTCCATCACCGGCGGCGCGCCCGGTATCTTCCAGGGCACCCGCACCTACGTGCTGCAGGACACGCACGGCCAGACCGTGCCGAGCCACTCCATCTCGGCGGGCCTGGACTATCCAGCTGTCGGGCCGGAACACGCCGCGCTCGCCGACAGCGGCCGCGCGCGCTACGTGCCGGTCCCCGATGACGAGGCCATGGAGGCGTTCCGGCTCCTCTGCCGGAAGGAAGGCATCATCCCGGCCATCGAGAGCGCGCACGCGCTGGCCGGCGCCCGCCGGATCGGTGCCGAACTGGGGCCGGACGCGGTGATCGTGGTCAACCTCTCGGGCCGCGGCGACAAGGACATCGAGACCGCCGCGACCTACTTCGGGTTCGTGGACGAGCAGGGGGAGCAGCGTTGAGCGGGGAGCGGACGGCATCGGAGCCGAACACAGCGCTGGCGGCGAAGCTGGCGGGGGCGAAGGCGGACGGCAGGGCGGCGCTCATCGGGTACCTGCCGGCCGGGTTCCCCGACGTCGACTCGTCCATCCGGATCATCCAGGCCATGGTCGAGGGCGGCTGCGACATCGTTGAGGTCGGGTTTCCCTACTCCGACCCGAGCATGGACGGGCCGACCATCCAGCGGGCGGCCGACCGCGCGCTGGCGGCGGGCACCAAACCCGCGGACGTACTGCGCGTGGTCGAGGCGACCGCCGAAACCGGGGCAGCCGCCCTGGTGATGTCCTACTGGAACCCCATCGACCGGTACGGCGTCGCCCGGTTCGCCACGGACCTCGCGGCGGCGGGCGGCTCCGGACTCATCACTCCGGACCTGCTGCCCGAGGAGGCGGGGGAGTGGATCGAGGCCTCCGACGCCGCGGGGCTGGACCGGGTCTTCCTGGTGGCCCCCTCCTCCACCGAGCAGCGGCTGCGGTTGACCACCGATGTCTGCCGCGGGTTCGTGTACGCGGCCTCGCTAATGGGGGTCACGGGCACCCGCGCTCAGGTCGCCGACACCGCGGAGCGCCTGGTCCTGCGCACCCGCGAGGCGACCGGCGAGACGGGCCTGCCCGTCTGCGTCGGTCTCGGGATCTCCAACGGCGAGCAGGCGGCGGAGGTCGCCGGCTACGCCGACGGCGTGATCGTGGGCGCTGGCTTCTGCCAGCGGATCATCGACGCCCCTGACCTGGAGTCAGGGCTGGCGGCGGTGCGCGGCTTCGCTGAGGAACTAGCCTGGGGGTGCGCCCACGCACCGGTCCGCGAACCAGGGGCCGGCCCGCGGGCGTGAGACGGTCCCTCGTCGTGCGCTCGGAGCGCGCCGCGCTCCGTGTATCCGGCCGACCCGGTGGCGCGGTGGCGGACTTCTAAAACACAGCGTCACAAGGTCGCGACACAAAGTAGGATCTGGTGCGGTGCGCCGGGCCCCGCCGCCGGGGCCTGAGGGCGCGCAGGAACCGGTACGCGGTTGTATAGCCCGAGGGATACGCACGATGGACACGCGTGAGCAGCACCCGGCAAGTCCTCCCGCGGTCACGCCGTGGGCCGCACGGTGGACACTCGCCCAACCGTGGGTGAGCCTGCTCGCGCGGCTCGGGCTCGCCGGGGTGCTGGGCTTCGCCGCGTACTCCAAGCGGATTCCAGAGTTGTCCGTGCAGTCCGTCGAGGCCTACCAGTTGTTCTCGCCGGGAGTCGCGGAGTTCATCGGCTACACCCTGCCGCTGTTCGAGTTCGCGCTCGCGCTGCTGCTCGTGGTCGGGCTGGCCACGCGGTACGTCGGGGCGGTGGCCGGGCTGCTCATGATCGTCTTCATCGCCGGGATCGTCTCGGCGTGGACACGCGGGTTGGCCATCGACTGCGGTTGCTTCGGTACGGGGGGTGAGGTCGGCGCCGAGGAGACGCGGTACGGGCTCGACATCGCCCGCGATGTCGGGTTCCTGGCACTGGCCGGTATCGTCATGGTCTGGCCGCGCTCTCCCTTCGCGCTCGACCGGCTTTTCGGGCTCTACCGGTGACCGGTACTCCGGCGCGGGGTCCGGCCGGGGCGGCACGCGCGTTCCCGCGCACCGGCCAGTCGCGCGCACCTCGAACAGGTCGCGGCACGCGCCGCTGCGCCGCCCGCGGGCGGCGGCGGTCCCTGGTGCCGCCGGACACAGAGCAATCGGAAACGGTGATCGGCTGATGGGCAAGGCATCGCGGGAAGCGGCTCGCGAGCGAATCAAACAGGAGCGGCTCAGGGAGCAGAAGCGGGCCCAACGCAACCGGGTCCTCGCGGTCGTCGGCGCCGCCGCTGTGGTGGTGCTCCTCGTCGTGGGCGTGGGGTACCTGGTGATGAACAGCGGAGGGCCCGACTCCGACAGAGAGGACCTCTACGCGGCGCTGCCCGAGCAGACCGTGCAGCAGGACGGCAGCGTCGTTGTGGGTGCGGACGAGTCGGCTCCCGTCGTCGAGGTCTACGCCGACTTCCAGTGCCCTGCCTGCCAGAAGTTCGAGGAGGCGAGCGGCCCGACGCTGCTGGAGATGGCCGGCGAGGGCTCGGCGGTCGTGCACTTCCGCCCGGTCAGCATTTTCGCGCAGCGGCCGGCCCCGCTCGGCCCCAACTCGCTGCGCGCGGCCGCGGCCGCGCGAGCCGCGGCCGACCACGGCAAGTTCGTCGAGTACAACGACATCCTCTTCGCCAACCAGCCGCCCGAGGGCCAGGAGGGTTTCTCGGCCGACGACCTCAAAGAGTGGGGCACCGACGTAGGGATCGACTCCGCCGAGTTCGCCGAACGGGTCGACAGCGAGAGCGAGGTCGCCAACCAGTACGCCGACTACTCTCAGGAGCTCACCTCGGCGGCACAGGAGGACCTGAGCGAGGAGCAGCTTGGCTCGATGACCATGTCCGAGCTGATGGAATGGGGCAACGAGCAGGGCATCGACAGCTCCTTCCTCGACGGCAGTTTCGTCAAGGAGGTCCTGGACGCCACAGACGCCGCTGACGCGAGGTACGAGGGAGAGAACCAGTTCAGTAGCACGCCGAGTGTCTACATCAATGGCCAGCTCGTCGACCAGGACACCGCGTTCTCGCCGGAGCGCCTGCGGGCCGCCATCGAGGATGCCGGCCCGGGCGAGGTCTCCAGTGAGCCGCTCGCCTCGGGCGGCGCGGAGTCCGGGGACCAGGACGCCGGCGCACCCCCCGAAACCGAGGAATAGGCAACAGCAGTGACCAAACTCTCGTTCGCCGACGCGGGCGCCGGCAGCGGCCGCGCCTTGGCGGCAATCCCCAGCCCGGAGATCAGCTCGTTCAACCTGGGCCCGCTGACCATCCACTTCTACGCGCTGTGCATCCTGGCCGGCGTTGTGGCCGCCGTGTTCTGGTCCGAACGGCGCTGGGCCGCCATGGGCGGCGAGAAGGGCACGATCATGGATCTCGCGGTCCCCGCAGTGATCCTCGGCCTGCTCGGTGGCCGCCTCTACCACGTGATCAGCGACTACCAGTTGTACTTCGGCGAGGGGCGCGAACCCATCCGCGCGTTCTTCATCTGGGAGGGCGGACTGGGCATCTGGGGCGCCATTCCGCTGGGCGCGCTGGGTGTGTGGTGGCTGGCCCGCAGGCGCGGACTGTCCCTGTCGAAGCTGTCGTTCGCCATCGCCCCGACCCTCCCGCTGGCTCAGGCGTTCGGACGCTGGGGGAACTACTTCAACCAGGAGCTGTTCGGCAAGCCCACCGATGTCCCGTGGGCCCTGGAGGTCTCGCTCGGCCCGCAGGGCTTTATGCGCCCCGGCATGGTCCCGGGTGAGTTCCATTACCACCCGACGTTCCTCTACGAGTCGCTGTGGTGCCTCGGACTCGCGGTCCTGCTGGCCTGGCTGGGCCGCCGCTACGAGGACCACCTCGGTGGCGGTCGTCTGTTCGCTGTTTACATCATGGGTTACTGTGTTGGGCGGACCTGGATCGAGTACATGCGCGTCGACCCGGCGAACGAGATTCTCGGCTTCCGGCTGAACAACTTCACGGCCCTGATCGTGTTCCTGCTGGCCCTCGCGTACTTCGTGTGGGCGGCGTACCGCCAGGAGTGGTTCTCCACCCGGGTGGTGCCGATCAGCCGGGAACCCGGAACCCAGGTCATCGACACCGATCCCGCATCGGCCGAAACCCCCAGCCGCACCGGGGACCCCGGCAATGGCGGCGATGACGGCACCGAGGCGGGCGGAACGGCCGGAGCGCAACGAGAGGACTAGGTGTGGGCGGCCCGTGGCGACAGGTCACGCGATTCCACGGGCCGCGCTGGATGGATGAGTACCCAGGTGAGTGATTCCGATTCCGGCGGCCGCGCGCGTAGACGCCGGTCGCGGCGGGCCAAACGATCTCCGGACCTCCCGGTCGACGACGTCGGCGTGAACGAGGAGCCCGGCGAGATCGACCCCGCTGACGACTACGACGCCCCCGAAGAGCTCCCGGACGATGACGCTCCGCGCACGCGCAAGGGCCGCAAGGCGCGATCCGCGTCGCGGAAGGGGCGCGGCAAGGCGGCGCCCCAGAGCAGCGCGGGCCGCCGGCGTTCCGCCGCCCCCTCGGGCGGGGTCGACCCCGTGTCGAAGTTCTCGGCCTCCGCGCTGCGCCGCGTCACCGTTCTGGGCGACCGTCCCACTGAGGTCGTGTACAAGCTGGCCGAGCAGAGCCAGCGCAAGAGGGGAGCGGTGGTTCTGGGCACGCTGCTGGCGCTGTGCGCCGTGGCGCTGGTCACGCTCGGCGGTGTGCTCCTCTACCAGCTCGTGTCGGGCGAACCCATTGGCACCGACCGCGCGGAGACCGCCATCGTCGAACCGCCGCCGGGCCACTCGACCCTGGTGCCGGAAGTCTTCCAGGGCAAGGAGGACAACGAGAACGACGTCTTCGAGCCGATCGCCGAGCGGCCCGGCGACGCCGAGCCGCTCACCGAGAAGCGGGTGTTCGGCGGTACCGAGAAGCTCGAACTCGACGACACCGAGCTCACACTGCGCGACTCCGAGGTCACCGACACCTGCACGTCCCTGGTGTGGGGCGACCATCTCGCCGAGACGCTGGCCGACAGCTCCTGCACCTCGGCCGCGAGCGGGGTGTACAAGGACCCCGACGACGAGTACGTGGCGCAGTTCACGCTGTTCGACCTGGAGGACGAGTCCGCCGCCTCGGCGGTCAACACGGCGATCGACCCCACCGACAGCAGCACCGAGCCGGGCTTCCTCCTCCCGCAGGACACCAGCATCGACGGCCTGCAAAAAGGGCACAGCCAGGCGACGACCCAAGTCATGGGACACTACCTGGCGGTGTACTGGGTGGCGCGCACCGACGGCGGCGACCCTGAGGAGGGCACCGCCATGGCGGAGATCAACGTCGTCGCGATGAACGCCGCTTCCGCGGTCTACAAAGAGGTCCGGGACGCCGGTGAGGACGAGGACTAGAAGCAGACCTGCGGGGCCGAGAACCCGCCGCGCGGACTAGGATTTGCGCACCGGCGCGCAGTCATCCGGAGCCACTCTCCGGCGCGCCGTACCCCCCAGCAGTTCCGCACCGTTTTCGAGAGGTTCTGGTGTCTCCTTCTGAGTCGTCCGCTCCCGGATCCACCGGCCGCCGGAGGAAGCCCGACGAAGCCGATTCCATCGAAGGGCTGGCGGCGCCGCCCCCTGAGCGAACAGGGGCGAAGGGGACTCGGCGCCGGCGCAAGCCGAGCACGGAATCCAAGGGCCGGAGCACGAGGTCGCGGGTGCTGCTGGGCACCGCGGCCGTGGTTGCGGTCGTGGTCATTGTTGTGCTGGGCGTCCAGTACTTCCTGGGCGGGTCGGCCGGCGGTCCCCCCGACCCCCGCCCGGTCGCCTACCAGATCGACAACGTCGAGGGGAACATCAACGAGACGCTGACGTCGCGCGAGGTCGACACTCGCGCGTTGAGCGAGTCGGAGGTCCTCGAACGCGGCAATGAGGAGATCGAGAGCCAGGGGATCACTTTCGAGCTGGCCTCCACCACGTTCACGGACGCCTGCGAGGACGCCGTCTGGGGTGAGGAGGTCCGCCAGGCCCTGGCCGACGCCGAGTGCACCCAGGCCGCGGTTGGCGGGTACACCTCCGATGACCATGTGGGCGTCGCGGCCATGTTCAACCTCGTTGACGTCGACGCCTCGGCCGCGGTCGCCGAGGCGATGGAGCCCCCGGACAGCCCCGACGCCGAGGCGTCCGGCTTCGTCAGCGTTCCCAGTGGCGAGGCGTCCCTCGACGATCTCGGCACCGGCGGATACAGCGCCGCGCAGGCCTCGGTCAGCGGCCACTACCTGGTGATCGCCTGGGCACAGTCGAAGGACCCGCCGGGGGCCGACGAGCGCGAGAACCTGTCGGCGCCCCTGATCGCCCTGACCAACTTCCGCGACCCGCTGTTCCGCAGGGTGGTCCAGTTGGAGAACGCCCTGGAGCAAGGCGGCGGCGAAGAGGGTGCCGCCGGGGCGGAGCCCGGAGGCGAGGGTGACCCGGGAGCCACCCAGCCAGAGGGCGGTGCCGAGCCCGGGACCGGGGTTCCCGAGGGGGGTACCGAGCCCGGCGTGCCCCAGGCTCCGGCCGAGTGACGGACTCCTGAGCCGACCTGGCGGATTTCGTTCTTTTCCGAGTGCCGTGAATTCGCGGTTCCGGGGGTGTTCCGCTTTCGGTTCCGGGGCGCGGTCACCCGGTCCTGGCGACCCGTGGTTGAGCGCCCGACGGGGGCGTCGAGGACGGTGGGTGGGCCAGCCCGCAGTGATCGGTGCGGGTGCCCGATGGTACCGCGACCAGCGAGAGCAGCGAAGGTAGCGCCGGATCGCTGCGCGAGCGCGTGGGCGCGCCCCGTGGCGGTGCCGCACACGCCCGCTATGCCCGGATTGTGGGTATTCCGTGCGCCGAGAACGCCCCACAGACACCCCCGACGCGCCCCACCACCGGGCCCCGACGGACGAACGCGCTCCCGGGCCATCCGGCGCCTCCGCTGCTTTCGTTGGGCGCGTCACCGGCGGGCACCCGTAGCGGTTATTGGGGGCGGGCGCACCCACTGTCATCGCCGCCCTCGTTGGCCGCGCAACCATCCGCGGCCAGCTACCGGTGCCCGCGGTGCCCCTGTCGGCAGCTATTCCGCAAGGTCCGCCACCAGTCTCTCGGTGGCGGTGCTCAGGTCGGCGAAGCGGTGTGCCGGGAGGTCCAGCAGGGTGTGACCGGACAGCCACGGCGCGGCCGCGGCAACTCGGGATCGCGCGTCCTTCTTGGTCAGCGTCTGGCCAAGTGCGGCTGCGACAGAGATGAGCCCCTCTCGGAGGGTGTTGGCGAGCACGCCGTGCGCGCGGTCCTGGCAGTTGGCGAGGAGCCGCATGGCGGGGGCGTCATCCTCCCGCTCGCGCTCGCGCGCGAGGACGACCGTGTGTCCGGCCTCGGGTTCGCCGCTACGGAAACGCAGGTCGAAGCGGGGGGCGAGCATCGCGCGCAGCGCCGCCCGGCCCGCGGCGTCGCGTACCTGCGGGGTGTCCTGGGCCACCACGGCCCGCACCTCCGCTCCGCCGGCCAGTACCGCCCGCGGTAGGAGCGCTTCCCAGCCGCCCGTGAGGTCGATCGCGGCGCACTCGGCGCGTATGGCGGACCCCAACCACGTGGTGAGCCGTACGTGCCGCACACCGTGCTCCGGCAGCGAGGCGTGCGGCCACGCGCCAACGGCGGTGTCGGCTCCGGACTGCCGCAGTACCGCGGCCGCGGACTCCGTGCCGAGCCCGCCGCTGGCCTCGCGCGCCGCGACACCCTGGCTGTAGATCCGGGCCGGGTCGCTGGCGCCGTCCCCGGCGGGTGTGCGGGTTGTGGGGCGCAGCACGTAGAGGTCGCTCGCCGCGCCGATCGCCTCGGCCCCCAGGTAGCGGTTGAACTCGGGCCAGATCGCCTCGAACACCAGGCCCATCCGGGTCAGCCTGGACTGGGCCTTGGCGACCAGTGCGGGCGTGGTCTCGCTGGCGCCGTAGGCGAGCAGCACCCGCCCCTTGCGGGGATCGGCGATTCCCTGCAGGCCGCGCCGGACGAACAGCTCAACACCCTCGGGGGTGTAGGGCGGGTCGGTGAGGACAATGTCGCACTGGCCCCGCACGGACGCGGGCAGGCCGAGACGGAGGTCGGCGAAGTGGCAGCGGACCGGGAGCCCGAGCCGGGTCGCGGCGTCGTCGATGTATTCGAGCACCCGCTCGTCGACGTCGACGACCGTGGCCCGCGCCTCCGGGTACACCAGGGTCGCGGCCAGCGACGTCAGGTCGTGGTCGCCCACGCACAACAAGTGCGCGCCGGCCAGCGAGAACCGTGTCGCCAGCAGCACGCCGCGCCGCAACGCCGTGTCGGCCGTGGCCGCGACATGGTCGAGATCGCGCCGCGACCGCGGCGCCGCGGCGACCAGCCGGCGTAGCTCGTCCCTCGCCTCGGTATGCCCTTCGAGCAGGTGCGCGACCGGGTCGGCGGGCTCGGGGCGCGCCGCGCTTCCGGCATGCGCCGCGGGCCGCAGGAGCCGGACGCCGGCATCCGCACCGTCGCCCCTTTGGTCCAGCTCCGCGCCTAGGGCGTCGAGTGTGGCCGCGACGAGGCGGTGCGCGACCGCTGTCTCCCGCACCAGTTCCCGGGGCGTCCACCAGGCGCCGTTGGCGAGCGCGGCGAGCACGCGGTGCACGCGCGATGCGTTGATGCCCTCGGTTTCGAGAAGCTCGGCAAGCTTTGGCGCGGATTCGGTCACGTGTTAAGCATCCCAGGTACCGCGCGATTGGGCGTACCCCGCTCAGGGCGCGCATTGCGAACGCGTTAAGCTGTCGCGGGTCGCGCTCATCCGCTATGGATGTTTGCGGCAGTGGATGTACGGAAACATCACGTTCTGCCCGCCATCGGTTCGAGGAGTGTCTCTCGAATGTGTGGCGGGCGTTACGCAACCGTACGGCCGCACTGTGGCGGCCGTTGGTCTAGACCTCCGGTTACTATGGGGCTGGACCATCACTTACTTGATCTACTCGCGAGTACGCCGATCACTCGTCGCCACGAGGATGTGAGCGTGGGGACCCGCCGGGCCCCACCATGCGACCGGTTCACGGTGATCGCCGGTGCTCGCCGCTGACGCAGCAGGGCCAATGTCGTCCCGGATGCGCTTTTCCGTGAAGCCAGACGTACGACGACAGGAGGGTAGATGCCTGCTCGCCAGGTACAGCGTTCAGTTCCTCAGCCGAACGCCGAGTCCACTCCCAAGGGCCTGTACGAGAGCGCCTACGAACACGACGCTTGCGGTGTGGGCTTCGTTGCCGACCTTTCCGGTCGTCGCAGCCACGAGATCGTCGAGAAGGCCCTCACTGTCCTGCGCAACCTCGACCACCGCGGCGCCTCCGGCGCCGACCCCGAGGACGGCGACGGCGCGGGCATCATGACCCAGGTTCCCGACGCCCTCTACCGCGAGGTCTGCGAGTTCGCACTGCCCGAGGCCGGCGGCTTCGCGGTCGGCATCGGGTTCCTGCCCGCCGGGGCCGCTGAGCGCGCGTCGGCCATCGAGCGCATCAACGCGATCGTCGCGGACGAGGGACTGACCGTGCTGGGCTGGCGCGACCTGCCCTACGAACCCAGCTACTGCGGTCCCGCCGCCCGCGAGGTCATGCCGTTCTTCGGCCAGTTGTTCATCGGCGGGCGCACCGGCACCGCCACCGAGGGGCTGACCGGCATCGACCTCGAACGCTACGCCTACTGCGTGCGCAAGCGCATCGAGCACGAGGTCGGGGTGTACTTCCCGAGCCTCTCGCCGCGCACCATCGCCTACAAGGGCATGCTCACCACCCCGCAGCTTGAGCCGTTCTTCCCCGACCTGTCGGACCGGCGCTACACCTCCGGGCTGGCACTCGTGCACTCGCGGTTCTCCACCAACACGTTCCCGTCCTGGCCGCTGGCCCACCCGTACCGCTACATCGCGCACAACGGGGAGATCAACACGGTCAAGGGCAACCGGAACATGATGCGGGCGCGCGAGGCCACCCTCGCGAGCGACCTGCTGCCGGGCGACCTCTCGCGGATCTTCCCGGTCCTCAACTCCGGCGACTCCGACACCGCGTCGTTCGACTCCGCGCTGGAGCTGCTGCACCTGGGCGGCCGCTCGCTGCCGCACGCGGTGCTGATGATGATCCCGGAGCCCTGGGAGAACCACACCGAGATGGACCCGCAGGTGCGGGCCTTCTACGAGTTCCACTCGATGCTCATGGAGCCATGGGACGGCCCCGCCTCCGTCTCCTTCACCGACGGCTCCCTGGTCGGCGCGGTGCTCGACCGCAACGGCCTGCGCCCCGGCCGCTACTGGGTCACCGACGACGGCCTGGTCGTGCTGGCCAGCGAGGCCGGCGTGCTGGACATCGACCCCGAACACATCGTGCGCAAGGGCCGGTTGCAGCCGGGCCGCATCTTCGTGGTCGACACCGAGCAGGGCCGCATCATCGAGGACGAGGAGATCAAGGCGGAGCTCGCGGCCGAGCACCCCTACGCCGAATGGCTTGAGCGCGGAATCGTCGAGCTCGGCGAGCTTCCGCCCGCCGAGCCCACGGATGTCGCCGACCTCGTGCACTCCCAGCAGGTGTTCGGCTACACCGAGGAGGAGCTGCGCATCATCCTCACGCCCATGGCCCGAACCGGCGCGGAGCCGATCGGGTCCATGGGTACCGATACTCCGGTCGCTGCGCTGTCCCACCGCTCACGGCAGTTGTTCGACTACTTCACCCAGGGCTTCGCCCAGGTCACCAACCCGCCGCTGGACGCCATCCGCGAGGAGCTGGTCACCAGCCTGCATACCGCCCTCGGTGCCGAGGAGAACGTGCTCTCCCCGGACCCCGAGGACTGCCGCCGCGTCGTGCTGCCCACTCCGGTGGTGGACGACGCCGAGCTGGCCCGGATCGCCGCCGCGGGCGGCCCCGGTGGCAACCCCGCGTTCCGGGTGTTCGTGGCCGACGGAACCTACCCGGTCGCCGGTGGGGGCGCGGCGCTCGCCCAGCGCCTGGACGAGGTCTGCTCCGAGGTCTCGGAGGCCATCGCGGGCGGCGCGCACATCATCGTGCTCAGTGACCGCTGCGACCGGGAGCGGGGCGCCGATCGGGCCCCCATCCCGTCGCTGCTGCTCACCGGCGCCGTGCACCACCACCTGGTGGGGGAGAAGACCCGCACCGAGGTCGGCCTTGTGGTCGAGGCCGGCGACGTCCGCGAGTGCCATCACGTCGCGCTGCTGCTCGGGTACGGGGCCTCGGCCGTCAACCCGTACCTGTCCCTGAGCACCGTCCGCGACCTGGTGCAGCGAGGCGTCATCGGTGGCATCGACGCCGAGAAAGCCGTGCGGAACACCGTCAAGGCGTTCGGCAAGGGCGTACTGAAGATCATGTCCAAGATGGGCGTCTCCACGGTGAGCTCCTACTCCGGCGCCCAGATCTTCGAGGCGATCGGCCTGGGCCGCGAGGTCGTGGACCGGTGCTTCACCGGGACCACGTCGGCCCTGGGCGGCGTCGGCTTCGACGTGCTGGCCGAGGAGGTCCGGATGCGGCACGCCACCGCGTTCGCCGCGAACCCGGCCGACCACCGCCGGCTCAACGTCGGCGGCGAGTACCAGTGGCGGCGCGAGGGCGAGCCGCACCTGTTCGGCCCCGAGACCGTCTTCAAGCTGCAGCACGCCTCACGGTCGCGCCGCTACGACATCTTCAAGGAGTACACCGCCAAGATCGACCAGCAGGCCGAGAACCTCATGACCCTGCGCGGGCTGTTCGGGCTCAAGGAGGGCGAGCGGCAGCCGGTCCCGATCGAGGAGGTCGAGCCGGTCTCGGAGATCGTCAAGCGCTTCTCCACCGGCGCGATGTCGTACGGCTCCATCTCGGCGGAGGCGCACGAGACCCTGGCCATCGCCATGAACCGGCTCGGCGGCAAGTCCAACACGGGTGAGGGCGGTGAGGACCCCGACCGGTTCACCCCGGACGACAACGGTGACCTGCGGCGCAGCGCCATCAAGCAGGTCGCGTCGGGGCGCTTCGGCGTGACGTCGCAGTACCTCACCAACTCCGACGACATCCAGATCAAGATGGCCCAGGGCGCCAAGCCCGGCGAGGGCGGGCAGCTGCCCGGCCACAAGGTCTACCCGTGGATCGCCGGCACCCGGCACTCCACGCCCGGTGTGGGCCTCATCTCGCCGCCGCCGCACCACGACATCTACTCCATCGAGGACCTCGCGCAGCTCATCCACGACCTGAAGAACGCCAACCCGCAGGCGCGGGTGCACGTCAAGCTGGTCGCGGAGGCCGGGGTGGGAACCGTGGCCGCCGGCGTCTCCAAGGCGCACGCCGATGTCGTGCTCATCTCCGGGCACGACGGCGGCACCGGTGCCTCCCCGCTGACCTCGCTGAAGCACGCCGGGACTCCGTGGGAGCTCGGTCTGGCCGAAACCCAGCAGACGCTGCTGCGCAACGGCCTGCGCGACCGCATCGTGGTGCAGACGGACGGCCAGATGAAGACCGGTCGCGACGTCATCGTGGCCGCGCTGCTCGGCGCCGAGGAGTTCGGGTTCGCCACCGCCCCGCTGGTGGTTTCCGGGTGCGTCATGATGCGGGTCTGCCACCTGGACACCTGCCCCGTGGGAGTGGCGACGCAGAACCCCGAGCTGCGCCAGCGCTACGACGGCAAGGCCGACTTCGTGGTGAACTTCTTCGAGTTCGTGGCCGAGGAGGTCCGCGAGTACCTGGCCGCGCTGGGCTTCCGCAGCCTCGACGAGGCGATCGGCGCGGTCGAGATGCTCGACACCGGCGGTGCCGTCGACCACTGGAAGGCGGCCGGGCTCGACCTCAGCCCGATCCTGACAGAGGTGCCGACCTGGTCCGGTGACCACCGCCACCAGGTGCGCGGTCAGGACCACGGCCTGGAGAAGGCGCTCGACAACACGCTCATCCAGTTGTGCGAGGGGGCGCTGGACTTCAGGGAGCCGCTGAAGCTGGACGTGCCCGTGCGCAACGTCAACCGGACGGTGGGGACCATGCTCGGGCACGAGGTCACCAAGCGCTTCGGCGCCGAGGGCCTGCCCGACAACACCATCGACATCTCCTTCACCGGCTCGGCGGGGCAGTCCTTCGGCGCGTTCGTTCCGAGCGGCATCACCATGCGCCTCACCGGTGAGGCCAACGACTACCTCGGCAAGGGCCTATCCGGCGGCCGGATCACCGTCCGCCCGCCGCGGGACGTGCCCTATGCGCCCGAGGAGCACATCATCGCCGGCAACGTCATCGCCTACGGGGCCACCTCGGGCGAGGTGTTCCTGCGCGGCATCGTCGGCGAGCGGTTCTGCGTCCGCAACTCCGGCGTCCTGGCCGTCGTCGAGGGCGTCGGCGACCACGGATGCGAGTACATGACCGGTGGGCGCGCGGTCATCCTCGGCGGCATCGGCCGGAACTTCGCCGCCGGCATGTCCGGCGGTATCGCCTACGTGCTCGACCTCGACACCGAGCGGGTGAACCACGAGATGGTCGACATCGACCCGCTCGACGAGGACGACCGCGCTTTCCTGGAGGACGTGCTGCGCCGGCACCACTCCGAGACCGGGTCGACCGTCGCCAAGCGGCTCCTCGCCGACTTCGAGGTGGCGGCGGAACGGTTCGGCAAGGTCATGCCGCGCGACTTCAAGCGCGTCCTGACCGCCCAGGCGGAAGCGGAACGCGAGGGGCGCGACGTCGGCGAGGCCATCATGGCCGCTGCCCAGTCCTAGAGCCCGGCGCCACAGAGAGGAGGGAGAGACAACCATGGCCGACCCGAAAGGGTTCCTGCGGATCACCGAGCGGGAGCTGCCCGCCAGCCGCCCCGTTGACGTCCGGATCAAGGACTGGAAGGAGGTCCAGCAGGAGTTCGACCGCGGCAAGGTCGTCGACCAGGCGTCGCGCTGCATGGACTGCGGCATCCCGTTCTGCCACAACGGCTGCCCGCTGGGGAACCTCATTCCCGAGTGGAACGACCTCGTCTACCGGCACGACTGGGGCGAGGCCATCGAGCGGCTGCACGCCACCAACAACTTCCCCGAGTTCACCGGGCGGCTCTGCCCCGCTCCGTGCGAGGCGGCGTGCGTGCTCGGCATCAACCAGCCGGCCGTGACCATCAAGAACGTCGAGGTCTCGATCATCGACCGCGCCTGGGAGGAGGGGTGGGTCCGCCCCCAGCCGCCCGACGTGCGCACCGGCAAGCGGGTCGCCGTCGTGGGCTCGGGCCCGGCCGGGCTGGCCGCCGCCCAGCAGCTCACCCGGGCGGGCCACGACGTCACCGTCTACGAGCGCGCCGACCGCATCGGCGGGCTGCTGCGCTACGGGATCCCCGAGTTCAAGATGGAGAAGCGGCACATCGACCGCCGCCTCGCCCAGATGAGCGCCGAGGGGACCACCTTCCGTGCCGGTGTCGACGTGGGCGTGGACATCACGGTCGAGCAGCTCCGCGCCGACCACGATGCCGTCCTGCTGGCCGGCGGCGCCACCGCCTGGCGCGAGCTGCCCGTCCAGGGCCGTGATCTCGACGGGATCCACCAGGCCATGGAGTACCTGCCGCTGGCCAACCAGGTCCAAGAGGGCGACATCACCACCTCGCCCATCTCCGCGGAGGGCAAGGACGTCATCGTCATCGGTGGCGGCGACACCGGCGCCGACTGCATCGGGACCGCGCACCGCCAGGGCGCGGCCTCGGTGACCCAGTTGGAGATCATGCCGAAGCCGCCCAAGGAGCGGTCCGAGAGCCAGCCCTGGCCGACCTACCCGACGGTCTACAAGGTCAGCAGCGCCCACGAGGAGGGCGGCGAGCGGCTGTTCTCGGTGAACACCGTGGAGTTCCTGGGTGACGACCAGGGCCGGGTGCGCGCGCTCAAGCTGGTCGACGTCGAACGCACCGACAAGGGCTTCGAACCCGTCGAAGGCAGCGAGCGCGAGGTCCCGGCCGGCCTCGTCACGCTGGCGATGGGGTTCGTCGGTCCGCAGAAGGAGGGCATGCTCGCCCAGCTCGGGGCCGAGCTGGACGGGCGCGGCAATGTCGTCCGCGACGACGAGTACGCGACCACGGTCGATGGTGTGTTCTGCGCGGGCGACATGGGCCGCGGGCAGTCGCTGATCGTGTGGGCGATCGCCGAGGGGCGCTCCGCCGCGGCCGGTGTCGACCGGTACCTCACCCAGCAGCCGAGCACCCTGCCCGCGGTCATCCCACCCACGGAACGGCCGCTCGTATAGGCAGTGTTGTTTGGCTCGCTGGCGCTCGCCGGTCCGCTGTCAGAGGTGCTGGTGACGAGCTGACTCAGCTCGTCACCAGCACCGCTTTTCTGGGCATATGTGATCATTGTCCAACAGAGTCGGATACGGGGTGATTACAATATGCGCAGCGGCCTTCTCCTGACAGTTCTGGACGAATAGCGTTGGGAGTATGGAATACCGGATTATTGGCGAAGCGGCAATGCTCGTGCACTTCGCCTTTGTCCTTTATGTGGCCTTTGGTGGGTTTTTCGCCTGGCGTTGGCCGCGAATGTTCTGGCCGCACCTGGTGATCGCGGCCTACGGCCTGGGGATCACCCTTGTCGGCTGGACCTGCCCCCTCACCTACATTGAGAACTGGGGCCGCGAGGGCGCTGGCCAGGCCGGACTGGAACAGGGATTCATCGACACCTATCTCGTCGGTGTGATCTATCCGCAGAGCTACCTGGTGCCGATCCAGTTCACCGCCGGGGTGGTCGTGGCCGTCTCCTGGGGCGGCCTACTTCTGCTCCTGTGGCGCAGATCGGTCCTGGCCGCGCAGGTTGAACGGGGTGACCCGGACGAACCCGAGGCGGAACCCCGGTCCTGAAGACCGTGCGCGCCGGCGCTCGCGGTGTACGCACGCAAATTGCCGGTACACGGCACGCCCAACCATTCTACCGTTGGGGCAGTTGGGCGTAGGTTTGTGGCATGACAACGAATAGCCCTGAAGCGCTCCACGCCGCAGAGCACTTCGTAATGCGGAACGCACGCCTGATCGACCGTCACCGCTTCGCTTTCCATTTCCAGAGCGGACCAGCCCACCCCATCCGCACGGTGCTCGACGCGTACCGCAACGTCGACGGGGGCTACGGCAACGGCCTCGAACCGGACCTGCGCGGACACGGCAGCCAGCCGGTCGCCGCCGAGGTCGCCCTGCGCTACCTGGACGAGATCGGAACCATGCCGACCCCGATCCTCGACGGGATCTGCACATACCTCACCAGCGTCTCCGACGACGACGGGGGCGTCCCCTGCGTCCTGCCGTCCGCCCGGCACACCGAGGCCGCTCCCTGGTGGCGCGAGTACTCCGACTTCAGCGGCGGGCTCAACCCCACTGCGGCGATCGCCGGCCTGCTGCACAAACACCACATCAGCCATCCCTGGCGGGACCATGCGACCGCGTTCTGCTGGTCCCGGGTGAGCTCGATGCGCTGGACCGACCCCTACGAGGCGATGGCAGTGTGCACCTTCCTGCAGCACGCCGCCAACCAACAGCGGGCCCGGCAGGAGATCGACCGGATCGCCCCCATGATCACCGCCGTCATCGAGTCCGACCCGGCCGCCACCGGGCACGTGCACAAACCCCTCGACCTCGTGACCAGCCCGGACCACATCGCTCGCCGGCTCTTCGCGGACTCCGAGATCGAGGAGCATCTCGACGCCCTCGAACAGGAGCAGCAGGACGACGGCGGGTGGCCGCTCAGCTGGCAGAACTGGACCGAGAGCACTACGCCGGAGTGGCGCGGCATCGTCACCCTGCGGCGCCTGCTGACCCTGCGCGCCCACGGCCGGCTGGGCACGCGCTCGGCCTCGCGCCCGCAGGTCCGCTGACCCCCTCGGCCGGCGGCCGCACCGGCGCCGACGATCATGCGTAAGGGCGACCCGAGCTGGGCAGCGGGCGAACGCGGGCCGATCCGGCCTACCGCGAGACGACCGACAAAGGAGGGAGCGAGATTCCCATGGCCGCCAACCTCAACGGACGCACCATCGCCTTCCTGGCCGCACCGGAAGGCACCGAGCAGATCGAGCTCACCGACCCCTGGTCGGCAGTGGAGAAGGCCGGCGCGGCACCGCGCCTCGTCTCAACCGCCAGCGGACGCATCCAGGGGTTCAACCACCTGGACAAGGGAGACACCTTCCCGGTGGACAGCACGGTCGACCAGGTCGGCGCCACGGAGTTCACCGGTCTTGTGCTTCCCGGCGGAGTGGCCAACCCCGACTTCCTGCGGACCCACGAGTCCGCCGTCGCCTTCGTCAAGGCGTTCTTCGACGCGGCCAAGCCCGTCGCCGCCATCTGCCACGCGCCGTGGACCCTCATCGAGGCCGGCGCCGTCCGCGAGCGGCAGTTGACCTCCTTCCCGAGCCTGGCCACCGACATCCGCAACGCCGGCGGTGACTGGGTCGACGAGCGCGTGGTCATCTGCGCGAACGGCCCGAACACGCTGATCACCAGCCGCAAGCCCGACGATCTTCCCGCGTTCGACGAGGCGATCCTGGAAGAGTTCGCACGCTAGCATCCCGGAGGTCGCCGAGTCGCAACCTGGTTTAGACCATTCACGGGTGAAAACGCTCTAGAGTGTTAAGCGTGACACGACGAGCGAAGATCGTCGCGACCCTGGGTCCGGCCACCGCGAGCGCGGAACGCATCAGCGCGCTCGTGGACGCCGGACTTGACGTGGCGCGACTTAACCTCAGCCATGGAACACACGAGGACCACAGTGCCAGCTTCGCCAACGTCCGCGCCGCCGCCGAGGAGCACGGCCGCAGCGTGGGCATCCTCGCCGACCTCCAGGGCCCGAAGATCCGCCTCGGCAGCTTCGCCGAAGGCCCCGTAGAACTCGTCCCCGGCGACGAGTTCACCGTAACCACCGACGACATCCTGGGCGACACCAAGCGGGTCTCCACGACCTACAAGGGCCTGCCCGGCGACGTCCGGCCCGGCGACCGCGTCCTCATCGACGACGGCAACGTCGTGCTGGAGTGCACCAAGACCACCAGCACGGAGGTGCACACCCGGGTCATCATCGGGGGATTCGTCTCCAACCACAAAGGGCTGAACCTCCCCGGCGTCGCCGTCAGCGTGCCGGCCCTGACCGCCAAGGACGAGGAGGACCTGCGCTGGGCCCTGCGGCAGGGCGTCGACATGGTCGCGCTGTCCTTCGTCCGCAGCCCGGCCGACGCCGACGAAGTGCACCGGATCATGGACGAGGTGGGGGTCACCGTTCCCCTGATCGCCAAGATCGAGAAACCGCAGGCCGTGGAGCGGCTGCACGACATCATCGAGGTCTTCGACGGCGTCATGGTCGCCCGCGGCGACCTCGGTGTGGAACTCCCACTGGAGAACGTGCCGATGGTGCAGAAACGCGCCATCGAACGCTGCCAGAACAAGGCCAAGCCGGTCATCGTCGCCACCCAGATGCTGGAGTCGATGATCAACTCGCCCCGGCCCACCCGCGCCGAGACGTCCGACGTCGCCAACGCCGTCCTCGACGGCGCTGACGCCGTCATGCTCTCCGGGGAGACCAGCGTCGGCGAGTTCCCGATCGACACCGTTCTGACCATGGCCCGCATCGTGGCCGCGGCGGAACAGGAGTCGCTGCGGGCCTCACACATGCTGAGCCGCATCCCCGAGACGACCGGGGGAGCCATCGCCCGCGCCGCCGCCGAGGTGGGAGCCACCATAGGCGCGAAGGCTCTGGTCGCGTTCACCATGTCCGGCGAGACCGCACGCCGGCTGGCCCGCTACCGCTCGCCCATCCCGCTCATGGCGTTCACCACGCACGAGAGCACCCGCGCACAGCTCAGCCTGAGCTGGGGAGTCGACCCGTACCGGGTGCCCTGGGTCGCCCACACCGACGAGATGGTCGGCCAGGTCGAGAGCGAGCTGCTCGAAATGGGCCTCTACCAGAAGGGCGACCGGGTGGTCATCGTCGCCGGAAGCCCGCCCGGAACCGCCGGTTCCACCAACTCCCTGCGGGTGCACCGCCTCGGCGACGCCATCGCGAACAAGTGAACCCCACCGGCGCGCACAGCGCCCGACGCACGGCCCTTACCCCGGGAGGCGCGACCCGCCGAACCCGGGGAAGGGCCTCCCGGGCCGCGGGCCGCCGCTGAGGCGGCACCCCGCCGTCAGTGCGGAACGCCGTTGGAGACACCGTTCTCGTAGGGAACGCGCTCCAGCGGCATGTCCCACGGCAACAGGTTCCACGGGCTCGCCGGATCGCTGGTGAGCAACCCCAGCGCCGCCCAGACCCGGTCCGAGCCGGCGTCCTCTGACCCGCCTCCCTGCCAGAGCAGGTAGCCGCCGTGGAACGCCTCGGCCAGCTGCTGCCAGCTCGCGTACCGGCGCTGCAGGTCCGAGGCGACCCGCCGCAGCAGGTTCTGGGTCTCCACGTGGCTCAGCCAGTCGAGCGTGGCGCCCCCGCAGGCCAGCCGGATCAGATGCACCGACTTCCACCACTGGTAGGCGCCGATGACCACGGTCTCGTCGGAGTCGTCGGCCCCCGTGACCTCGCGGATCCGGACCACCTGGTCCGGGGTGAGCAGCAGCCGCTCCTCGGGCCGCTCCCCGTCGGGGTCGCGCGAGCGCGCGACGCCGGTGCGCAGGTCCACGATGAGGTCGGCGGAGTGCCCGGCGCGCAGCTCAGCCCAGAGCCGGTCGATGATCTCCAGCAGGCTCGCCCGGTCGGTGATCCCCCACTCCGCCTCGAAGACCTTGCGGTAGCGCCGCCGCAACTGCGGGCGGACCACCTCGTCCCACGGCTCGGCCAGGGACACCCGGAACGGCGCGGCGGCGGCCGCGGCCCAGCGTTCGGTGGTCAGCGGACCGTCGGGATCCTTGGTGCGCACGGCGGGGGCCTCGCGCGCGCCGATCACCAGCTCGGCGAACGAACCGGCGGCGAGGGCGGCGATACACAACAACGACCATCCCGGCCACCCCGCGACGATGAGGACGGCGACCAGCAGCGCGAGCGGTGCCATCAGCCACGCCCGCCGGCGCCTCGACCCCCATGCCACGACGGCCCAGGCGCCGATCACCAGCGCCCCGATCACACCGGCCACCGCGGTGAGCACCCGCTACTCCCTTCGCAACGGGTCGCGACACTCTGGTCTTTGTGGTGCCGCTCAACCCGCAGCCTCCCGCATTCCAGGATCGGGGACTCGGAGCGTTCTTGGCGCCCGTACTAGCAGGTTGTGCCCAGGTTGTAGCCGTGATGTGATCGCCCATGCGGGTGGCAGGGTCACATTTCGCCGCAAAACCCCTATTCAGCACCATCGCGGCGGGGTAGATACAAATGTTTCGGTCCGGCGAATGTGTAGCGCTGCGTGACGCACGTGTACACCGAGAGGAACGAACCCGGCACCCAACTACCCCTGGGGCGAGGCCGCGCGGAGCGCTCCTCGTGGCGGAGCGGCCTCATCGCTTCGGTCCGACGAAGGTGTCGAGCCGCGCTACGGAATCGCGCTTGGCGATGGAGAGGTTGTTGGCGTTGGACATCCGCCACTCGATCCCCAGCTGGTCGAGGTAGCGCCCGAGAAGTCCGTGGATGTCGCGCGAGTTGTTGGAGAAGAAGTACCGGGGGTACTCGTACCACTTGTCCTTTCCGGCGACCGTGCGTTTGACCCGGTTGGTTATGCGGCACCCGTCGGAGTGCAGCAGCCCCCGGACGAAGCCCTCGGGATGGCGACCGACGATCTCGGTCTGCCACGGGACGAGCGCGATCGCGCGCGTGTGCTTCGCTCCTGGACCGTGCTGCGGGAAGAGGCAGGGCCAGTGCTTCGAGGTGGACTTCACCTCGGTGCAGCCGATCCGCTGGACGCGGAACACCGATGTCGGGAGGACTCGAGCCATGGATGCGTGGCACAGGTCCATGAGCCCCGGCCAGACGTCACCACAGACGATCGAGAGATAGTTAGCGCGACCCGAAGGTGAGATGTACCCGTCACCCAAGTACAGGCCCAGAAGGTACACGTACGCCTCTTCGGCGAGCTCTCCGTCGCCGCAGATTGGGCAGTACGACGCCGCGTCAATCCGGCCATTGCGTCTTCGTCCCTTGCGCCAGTGGCGGACCGACTGGATCGAGACACCGCATGCCTGGGCCACAGCGCGGTCAGTCCATCCTTGTGAGTGGAGGCGAAGGGCCTTGTCGACGATCTCGCGTGGATACATGCTCCGAGAATGAAGCATGTATCGAACCTGTGTTCGGTTATCCACAAGAGGAAATCGGGGTGCGGATCTGGCTGTGGGTCAGATGGTCAGAAAGGGGGGAATCCCACTTGAAAGGTGTGGTGCCGGAAGTGGGACTCGAACCCACACGCCTTTACAGGCCACGGTTTTTGAGACCGCTATGTCTACCGATTCCATCATTCCGGCATAACCTGGACATTCAGTGCGTTGCGCGTCTGTCCAGGTTGCGGCGCTGACTTGGCTCCGATGGGCCAGCCGACGTCCCGGAGTCTACACGTTCTCGATACCCTCGTGTTCGTGACGACGACGCAGAGCCGCGTGGTGATCGCGGAAGACGAGGCCCTGATCCGGCTGGACCTCAAGGAGATGCTTGAGGAGGACGGCTATGCCGTCGTGGGGGAGGCGGGTGATGGTGAGGCGGCGATACGCCATGCCCGGGAGAACAAGCCGGACCTTGTCATCCTCGACATCAAGATGCCGGTCCTCGATGGCCTCACCGCCGCCGAGAGGATCGCCGAGGAGCGGATCGCTCCCGTGGTAATCCTTACCGCGTTCTCCCAGCGTGACCTGGTGGAGCGCGCGCGGGACGCGGGGGCGATGGCGTACCTGATCAAACCGTTCAGCAAGTCCGACCTGGTGCCGGCGATCGAGATGGCGGTCAGCCGCTACGCCGAGCTGACGGCGCTGGAGGCCGAGGTCAGCGGGCTGCGCGAGCGGTTGGACACCCGGAAGCTGGTCGAGCGGGCCAAGGGTCTGCTGCAGAGCAGGCACGGGCTCAGCGAGCCCGAGGCGTTCCGCTGGATCCAGAAGAACTCCATGGACCGCAGGCTCACGATGCGCAAGGTCGCCGAAACCGTCATCGAGACGCTTGGCGAGCAGCAGGAGTAGCCGGCGACCGCATGGCGCGGTGCGAGCCGTGCCGCCGTGGACGCATCCCCCGTTCGAGACCCCGTCACGCTGTGGCGGGGTCTCGTGCGTTACCGGAGAAACCACAGGTCATCGGCGATCGCGTGCGACGCACTTTGATCACGATTACCTACGAAGCCATGACGTTTGGGCAACGTGGACTAAGCCAAGCTGAACAACTCGGGTAAATCCGGCTAAACTCACGCTACCCATTCAGTGATTGACCGGCGCGTGGCACACTCGCCAGCGCCGCAACCTCAATTGCGCAAGGAGCGCGCGTGAGCAGACGCCTCGTGACCGTGCTGCTCGCTGTGATCGCCGCGATCCTGGTAATCCCGGGTTACGCGGCCGCAGACGATCAGGGCGGTGAGACGCTCAGCGGTCAGATCAGCGATCCCGGGTCCTCCGACGGTGGTGTCGAAGGAATCGACATCACGGTCACGGACGACGCCGGGGACGAGATCGGAACCGCGACCACGGACACCGAGGGCGCCTGGGAGGTCGACTTACCGGAGCCGGGAACCTATACCGTGGTTCTCGACGAGGACACCATCCCCGACGACCTCGAAGGTTATGAGATCGCCCCCGGGGCCGAGCAAGAGAAGAGTGTCCGCGAGGGCCAGGATCAGGTGACCCTTTTCCGGTTCATCGAGCCCGAGGAGCCCGCGGGAGACTCGGAGGACTCGGACCAGGACGAGGACGAGCTCGCCGAGGAGGAGGAAGCGGCGGAAGAGGGCGCTGAAGCGCCCGACGTGGACGAATCGGCCCCCTTCTCCCACCAGGTTGCCCAGGTCGCGACGAACGGCTTGGTGTACGGCCTGGTGATCGCGATCGCCTCGGTCGGGCTGTCCCTGATCTTCGGCACCACCCGGATGATCAACTTCGCGCATGGCGACATGGTCACCTTCGGCGCGCTAATGGCGATGCTGTTCAGCACCGGCGCCGGTGGCCTCGGAAACTCGATCCTGGGGCTGCTCGTCGCGGTCGCTCTCGCGATCGGGATCGGGCTGGTGCTGCGTAACCGGGTTCCCCCGGGAGTCCGCCTTGCCGTGCAGAGCGGGCTCCTTGTCCTCGGGATAGTCGGCGCCACCCTCGTGGGCATATTCGGCGGCGAGGCCACCGAGTGGCGGGTCTCGCTGCTCGGGAACCCCGGGCTGGGGTCACAGGCTCTCGACATCGCGGCCATCGTGCTTGTGCCGGTGGCGGTCGCCGCCGCGGCCCTGGCCGCCGGACGGTTGCTGCGGGGACGCGTTTCCCCGGACCTGGTCCTTCCGCTGCAAGGCGTGGTGCTGCTCGTTGGGCTGGCGGCCGGGGTCTGGCTGGGGGCCGTCGGTGCGGCGCTCATCGCCGTGGTCCTTGGCGCCGCGCTGGCCGCCGGTATGGAGCGCTACATCTGGCAGCCGCTGCGCCTGCGCAACGTTGTGATGATCCAACTGTTCATCGTCTCGATCGGTGTCGCGTTGCTGCTGCGGCACGTGCTGCTGGTGCTGTTCGGCGGTAGCCGAATGAGCTACCCGGAGTACCAGGTCCAGGACATGGTGGGCCTGGGGCCGATAGCGCTGGCGCCGCGTTCCCTCGGCATCATGGCGATCGCGGTGCTGGTGCTCGTGGCGGTGGCCTGCATGCTCCAGTTCACCAGGGTCGGCAAGGCGATGCGGGCGGTATCCGACAACCGCGACCTCGCCGAGTCGTCGGGGATCGACGTCGCCCGGATCACGCTCTATGTGTGGACCCTCGGCGGGGGCCTTTCGGCCCTCGGCGGGATACTGGCGGGCGTCCATCAGATCGTGCACTGGCAGATGGGTTTCCATCTGCTTCTCCTCATGTTCGCGGCCGTGATCCTGGGCGGTCTCGGCACGGCCTACGGCGCCATGGTGGGCGGTATCGCGATCGGCATGGTCGCGATGATGTCCACGCTGTGGTTCCCGCACCAGCTAATGCAGGCGTGGGCGTTGGCGATCATGATCATCATGTTGCTGGTTCGGCCCCAGGGTCTGCTGGGTCGGCGCGAGCGGATCGGTTAGGGGCGGCACGATGGACTTTCTCAGCATCCTGACCACGTCAGTGACCTCGGCGATCGGCCCGGTCGCGGCGATCTACGCGCTGGCCATCATCGGCCTGAACATGCACTTCGGTTACACCGGGCTGCTGAACTTCGGCCAGGTCGGATTCATGCTTGTGGGGGCCTACGGGGTGGCGATCTCCGTGGGCACGTACGGACTGCCCCTGAGTGTGGGCGTCGGGGCCGGCATCCTCTCGGGGATCGTGCTCGCCCTGCTGATGGGGATCCCCACCCTGCGACTGCGAGCGGACTACCTGGCGATCGCGACGATCGCGGCCGCCGAGGGGCTGCGCTTTGTCTACCGGGCGCCCTTCGCGCGGGATGTCACGGGTGGCGTCTTCGGCCGGCAGAACCTCAGCGACGGCTTCCGGGAGCTGAACCCCTTCCCGCCGGGGCGCTACGGCATCGGCGACATCACCTTCTCCAGCTCGCACCTGTGGACCATGCTGGTGACGTGGGCGCTGGTACTCATTGGCAGCCTGATCATGTGGTCGCTCATGCACAGTCCATGGGGGCGGGTGATCAAGGGGATCCGCGAGGACGAGGACGCGGTCCGCAGCCTCGGCAAGAACGTGTTCGCCTATAAGCTGCAGAGCCTGGTTGTCGGCGGTGTCTTCGGCGCGATGGCCGGCGTGATGATCACCCTGCACCAGGCGTCGGTCACACCCGACCAGTTCCGGCCGCAGGTGACGTTCTACCTGTGGGCGATGCTGCTGCTGGGTGGAGCGGGACGCACGTTGGGGCCGATCATCGGTTCGGTGGTGATGTGGTTCCTGTTGACCTTCACCGACGAGACGATGCGGGCTCTGGATCAGATGGGGCTGCTTCCGTTCGTCTCCGGAGGCCAGTTGGGAGCGGTGCGGCATGCGCTGGTCGGACTCATCCTGGTGCTGCTGATCATCTATCGACCACAAGGAGTCGTCGGCGACCGCAGGGAGATGTTGGTCAATGTCAAGTGAGCAAACCATCGCCGAGGTGTCGGCAGAGCCCGGCGCGGCCAAGCCCGATCCCATCCTGGTCGCGGACGGTCCCCGGCGTTCCTTCGGCGGTCTGACCGCCGTGGACGTGGATCATCTGCAGGTCCAGCGAGGCACCATCACCGCCCTGATCGGCCCCAACGGGGCCGGTAAGTCCACGTTGTTCAACGTGCTCACCGGTTTCGACCGGGCGGACAGCGGTTCCTGGGCGTTCGAGGGCGGCCGGATCAACGGCCTGCCCGGGCACCAGGTCGCCCAGCGTGGCATGGTCCGCACGTTCCAGTTGACCAAGGCTCTGACCCGGCTGACCGTGTTGGAGAACATGCTGTTGGCCGCCCCGGGACAGAGCGGGGAGCGGTTCCTTGGGTCCTTTCTGCGCTGGCGTTGGGCCCGGCAGGAGGACAGCAACCGGGAGCGGGCCGAGTCCCTGCTGGAGCGGTTCCGGCTGGCCCACATGCGGGACGAGACCGCCGGAAGCCTCTCCGGCGGGCAGCGCAAGCTGCTGGAAATGGCCCGCGCCCTGATGGTGCGGCCGTCCATGGTGATGCTGGACGAGCCCATGGCCGGGGTGAACCCGGTTCTCGTTGAGTCCCTGCTGGAGCACATCTCCGCTCTGCGGGACGAAGGAACCACCGTGCTCTTCGTCGAGCACGACATGGACGTCATCATGGGCATCAGCGACTGGATCGTGGTCATGGCCGAGGGGCGGGTGATCGCTGAGGGGCGTCCGGACGACATCCGCTCCAACCAGGTCGTGATCGACGCCTACCTGGGAGCCCAACACGACGAGCCCCCGCAGGGCGTCGAGAGCGGCGCTGCCGAGGGCATCGAGGAGGCGCGATGAGCACTGACGACAACGCACCGGGAACCTCGCCCGGCGCCTCCGCCGGGGAACCCGGCATTGCGGGCGAGGCCCAGGACACCCAAGCGGAGGTGGCGGGCCACTCGCAGAGCGGCGCGGTGGATCGTCCGTACAGCGAGTACTTGTTGGTCGCGGACAATGTCGTCGCGGGCTACGTGCCCGAGGTCAACATCCTCACCGGGTGCTGCCTCACCCTTGGCGATGGGGAGATCGTCGCCGTCATCGGCCCCAACGGCGCCGGTAAGTCGACCCTGATCAAGACCATCTTCGGGCTGATTCCCGTGCGTTCCGGCGCGGTGGCGCTGCGCGGTACGAGTATCACAGGGCTGGCCGCACACGAGCTGGTGGAGCACGGGGTTGGCTACGTGCCCCAGTCCCAGAACATCTTCCCGTCGCTGACGATCGAAGAGAACCTCGAAATGGGGGCGTTCCTGCGGCCGGAGCTTGTCAAGAGTCGGTTCGACGTGGTCGCCGGGTTGTTTCCGCTCCTGGGCGACCGGCGCAAGGCCAAGGCGGGCTCCCTGTCCGGGGGCGAGCGCCAGATGGTGGCCATGGGGCGCGCCCTGATGATGGACCCCAGCGTGCTGCTTCTGGACGAGCCCACCGCCGGGTTGTCGCCGCTGTACCAGGACGAGGTGTTCCAGCGGGTTCGGGAGATCAACTCGATCGGCGTGTCCATCATCATGGTCGAGCAGAACGCCCGCCGGTGCCTGCAGATCGCTGACCGCGGCTACGTGCTGGACCAGGGCCACAACGCCTACACGGGCACGGGAGAGGGACTGCTGCAGGACCCGAACGTGGTCGAGCTGTATCTCGGGACCCTGGCCAAAACCTGAAGCGTTCGGCTAACGAACGCGATCGCCGGGCGGTGCCGAGCACCGCCCGGCTTCGTATTGCCCCCATTCGTATTGCCGCCAGCGGCCATCAGCGCACATAGAGCGGGCGGTGCGGCCAGTTGGCCGCACCGCCCGCTGTGCTGCGCGTTCCACGGTGGGCGGGGTGTCCCCGCCCACCTGTGGTGGGTTACTCGGCGGAGGAGTCCACGTACTCGTCTACGCCGTGTTCCCCGGTTTCCTCGTCGAACTTGAACAGACCGATCGAGGCCACGGTCGGGTCACCGTTGTCGTCCCAGGCGATGGGACCGCTGGCGCCCTGGTAGTCGATGTCCTCACCGTCGGCGATCAGGTCCCGGCACTCGGCGAAGTCGGCGCACTCGGTTCCGTTCTGGGTCACCTCGGTCATCGAGTCCACGTACTCGGTGGGGTCGGTGCTCCCGGCTTGTTCGGCGGCCAGTGCCGTCGCGACCACGCAGTCGTAGACCTGCGGTGCGAACTGGAAGACGTCCAGGTCCGGGTCGTGCTCTTGGAGCCGGTCCTGGAACTCCTGGTTGTCGGCGGAGGGCGCGGCGGCGGTCATGCCGGCCACGACCTCCGGGTTGTCCTCGTCGATGCTCGCCCCGATCTCGGGGTCGTTCATGCCGTCGGTGACGTAGAGGTCCTCGGCCGAGACGCCCGCCTCCAGCAGGTCTCCGAGTAGCTGCGTGCCTTCCTCGAAGGCGACGACAACGTAGGCGTCGGCGTCCGACTCCTCCAGGTCGCCCGCGATCGAGCTGAAGTCGGTGGTCTCCGGGTCGTAGCCCTCACTGGCCTCCACCTCGACGCCCGCGGCCTCGGCGGTCTCCACGAGCGCTTCGCTGTAGCCGTCGCCGTAGCCGTCGGCGCGGTTGGCCACGGCGATGCTTGTGTGCCCGTCGTTGACGATGCGCTCGCCGAGGACCGGAGCGGAGAGCAGGTCGCTGGGGGCGGTGCGGTAGTAGAAGCCGTCGTCCTCGATATCGGTGAGGTCGGGGTCGGTGTTCGAGCCCGAGCACTGCACGATCCCGGCACCGGTGACGGTGTCGTAGATGGCGTGGGTCATGCCGGAGGCGGCGGCCCCGAGCACCATGTTGACGTCCTGGTCCACCAGGCGGTTGGCGGCCTCGTTGGCCTGGGCGGCGTCGTTGGCCTCGTCGCCGGCTTCCATCTCGGGAACGTCGGTGTCCATGACACCGCCGGCCTCGTTGATGTCAGCTATCGCCATCTCCGCCGCACTGATCTGCGGCGGACCAAGGAATGCCAGGTCGCCGGTCTCCGGGAGCACGTAGCCGATCTGGAACTCCTCGTCACCGCCTCCTCCCGAGGAACAGGCCGTGAGCCCGAGGGATAGGGCGGAGGCCATAGCGAGGAGGCTGAGCGCCTTCTTGCGTGCCATCGCGGTGTCTCCATTTCACTTGGCGTCGGGATGCCCCTGTGCACCATGGACGCCGCGACCTGGGCATTGTGTCGCGGATGACAAAGGTGCGGTCTAAGCAAAACCTAAGCGGAGCTTAAAGCCGCAGCAGTGTGTAGCGGAAGATGGTTCGCTCGGTCGGTGCGGAGTCGGATTCGGCCCGTTACCTTCTCGTAGCGATTTCCTCAGCTTAATTCCCAGTTCACACGGGTGACAGCCAACGATGGCGCCGTGCCCTCCAGTCGTAGCGGGGGACTTTGGATTGGTTACTGAGCGTCACGAATCATGCAGGTGAGCCGCGCGGTGCAGACGCGCCGCCCCTCGTCGTCGGTGATCACGATGTCCCAGGTGGCCAGGGACCGCCCCAGGTGCACCGCGGTGGCCTCTCCGGTGATGTGGCCCTTCTCGGCGGCGCGGTGGTGCGCGGCGCTGATCTCGATTCCCAGGGCGATACGGCCCTCGCCGGCGTGCAGCCCCGAGCCCACCGAGCCCAGCGTCTCGGCGAGCACGCACGACGCGCCGCCGTGGAGCAGGCCGAAGGGCTGCGTGTTGCCCGCAACGGGGATCCGGCCGACGACGCGATCCGCCGAGGCTTCCAGGAGTTCCAGGCCCATGCCCTCCCCGAGGTGGCCTCCGGCGTTCTCGTCGCCGAGCAACTTGGTCAGCCTTTCGGAGTCCACCGTCATCTCACATCTTTCTTCTCGTCTGGTCGAAATCCCCGCGGGCACGGGCCTCGCGGGGCGGGGTTCCCCCCGGGGCACCGGCGCTGGCCGAGGGGAGTGCCGCGAAAAAGTCCGCACCGCATCCTAGGATTCCTGGTGTGGAGCAGACAGCAGAGACCCCGGTGCAGAACAGTTCGTCCACGGCTCGGGGAGACTCGCCCCCGGCCGGCCCGCAGCGGCTCCTGCTGCTTGACGGGCACTCCATGGCCTTCCGCGCGTTCTTCGCGCTGCCCGCCGAGAAGTTCACCACGAGCACCGGGCAGTCCACGAACGCCATCTATGGTTTCACGTCCATGCTGATCAAGCTCCTGCGCGAGGAGGAGCCAACGCACATCGCGGTGGCGTGGGACCGTTCGGAGCCCACGTTCCGCCATGACGAGTACGAGGACTACAAGGCGGGTCGCTCCGAGACCCCGGCCGAGCTGCCCGCGCAGATCGATCTGGTGCAGGAGCTGATGGGTCTGCTCGGGGTGCCCAGCGTGTCGAGCGCGGGGTTCGAGGCCGACGACGTCATCGCCACGCTGGCGCTGCAGGCCGGGGAACAGGGGATGGAGGTGCTCATCGCCTCCGGCGACCGCGACGCCTTCCAGCTGGTCACCGACGACTGCACGGTGCTCTACCCGGGCAAGAGCATTTCCGACCTCACCCGCATGACCCCAGAGCGGATCACCGAGAAGTACGGCGTTCCGCCGGAGCGGTACCGCGACCTGGCCGCGCTGGTGGGGGAGAAGGCCGACAACCTGCCGGGGGTCCCGGGGGTGGGACCGAAGACGGCGGCCAAGTGGATCACCAAGTACGGATCCGTCGACGGCGTGGTCGAGCGCGCAGACGAGCTCTCCGGTAAGGCGGGGCAGAGCTTCCGCGAGCACGTCGAGGATGTCCTGCGCAACCAGCGCCTCAACATGCTCGCGACCGACGTCGAGCTGGGCCGTTCCGTGTCCGAGCTGACGATGTCGCAGGCCGACCGCCCGGGCATCAACGACCTCTTCGACAACCTGGAGTTCGCCACCACGTTGCGCGACCGCCTGTTCTCGGTGCTCGGCGAGGAGGGTGCCGAGGAGCGTACGCAGGCCGATGACGGTTTCCGGGTCGAGTTGAGCGTGCCGGCCACCGGCGAGCTCGACCATTGGCTGAGTGCGCACGCCGTGCGCGGCGAGCGTGCCGGGCTCGCGGTCTCGGGCACGTGGGGCAGCGGGACAGGGGAGATCACCGGGCTGGCCATCGCCACACCGGCCGGCGCGGCCTGCTACGTCGACCCCACCGGCCTCGATTCTTCGGACGACGCCGCGTTGGCCCGTTGGCTCGCCGATCCCGATCGCCCCAAGGCGCTCCACGACGCCAAGGGACCGGTCCTCGCCATGGCGGCGCACGGCTGGCAGCTCGACGGCCTCACCAGCGATCCAGCTCTGGCCGCGTACCTGGTGCAGCCGGGCCAGCGCAAGCTTGACCTGGTTGACCTCTGCCGCCGCTTCCTCAACCGGGAGCTGGAGGAGAACGCGGTCGACGGCGACCAGATGGCGCTGGACATCACGGGCTCGGGAGACAACGGCGCCGCCGAGCGCCAGGACCTCGCGCTGCGTGCCCGGGCCACGCTCGACCTGGCCGACGGGCTCGACCCCGACCTTGAGAAGCGCGGAGCGGCGCGTCTCCTACGCGACCTGGAACTTCCCCTGGTGCGGGTGCTGGCCGGGATGGAACGTGTCGGCATCGCCGCCGACCGCGCCTACCTCGACGGACTCGAAGCGGAGTTCGCGACCGAGGTGCGCAAGGCGGTCGAGCAGGCGCACCAGGTTGTCGGGCGCGAGTTCAACCTGGGCTCGCCCAAGCAACTGCAGCAGGTCCTCTTCACCGAGCTGGAACTGCCCAAGACCAAGAAGATCAAGACCGGCTACACCACCGATGCCGACGCCCTGGAGTGGCTGGCCACGCGGACCGACCACGAGCTGCCGCACATCCTGCTGCGGCACCGCGACCAGACCAGGCTGCGCACGACCGTCGAGGGCCTGATCAAGACCGTGGCCGAGGACGGCCGGATCCACACCACCTACAGCCAGACGGTGGCCGCCACCGGGCGGCTCAGCTCCACCGAGCCCAACCTGCAGAACGTCCCGGTGCGCACCGAAGCCGGGCGGCGCATCAGGCGCGCGTTCGTGGTGGGCGAGGGGTACCAGGACCTGCTCACCGCCGACTACAGCCAGATCGAGCTGCGGATCATGGCGCACCTGTCCGAGGACGAGGCGCTCATCGAGGCGTTCCAGACCGGCCGCGACTTCCACGCCGAGATCGCCGCGCGGGTGTTCAACATCGGGGTCGAGGGTGTCGACGGCGAGGCGCGCGCCCGGATCAAGGCGATGAACTACGGGTTGGCCTACGGGTTGAGCGCGTTCGGGCTGTCCGGCCAGTTGGGCATCACACCCGATGAGGCCCGCGGCCTCATGGACGACTACTTCGCCCAGTTCGGGCGGGTGCGCGACTACCTGCACGAGGTGGTCGAGCGCGCGCGGCGCGAGGGCTACACCGAGACCATGCTGGGCCGCCGCCGCTACCTGCCCGACCTCACCAGCGACAACCGGCAGCGGCGCGAGATGGCCGAGCGGATGGCGCTGAACGCTCCGATCCAGGGGTCGGCGGCCGACATCATCAAGGTGGCCATGCTCGACGTGTACGCGGGGCTGCGCGACGGCGGGTTCGAGTCCAGGATGCTGCTCCAGGTGCACGACGAACTCCTGCTGGAGGTCACGGGCCCGGAGCTCGACGCGGTGCGAAACCTGGTTTCGGAGAAGATGGGCAACGCCTATGATTTGCGGGTGCCCCTGGCCGTGTCAGTGGGTATTGGTACCAACTGGCACGACGCCGCGCACTGAGCGGCAGCCCGGCGGGCCCGGCGACCCGGTCGAAGGGAGGCGACAGCGATGGGCCGCGATCTTGTGGTCGGCGGGAACGTGCGCGTGCCCGAGACGGAACTGCGCTGGCGCTTCTCCCGTTCGGGCGGCCCGGGCGGGCAACACGCCAACACCTCCGACACCCGCGCGGCGCTCTCGCTCGACCTGGAAGCCACCCGTGCGCTCACCCCGGAACAGCGCGAACGTGCCGTGCGGCGGATCGGCGACCGGCTGAGCTCCGGGGTGCTCACCGTGACCGCCGAGGACACCCGGTCGCAGGTGCGCAACCGCGAACTGGCCCGGGAACGCCTGGCCGCGCTCCTGGCCGAGGCGATCGCGCCGCCGGCGCCCAAGCGCCGCGCCACGCGTCCCGGCCGGGGCGCCCGCGAGCGGCGGCTGGCGAGCAAGCGGCGCAGGTCCGATGTGAAGCAGAAGCGAACGCGGCCCCGGTCGTCGGGCAGTGACGCATAGTGCGTGAATGCGGCCGTTGAGAGTTGTACGCCGTGAAGGGAAAGCGGTAGGGCTCTGTTCCACTGCGTGGCAAGTGTCATAGACTGCCTCGTTTGGGGTGTTCATCCGCTTCGCGGGCCCCGTTCCGATTGACCAGGGCGCCCGCGTCTCATATTCTGACCGAAGCGTTGTGGATTCGCGTGCGCAACTCGACCTCGGAGATGGTGCCGAGTGTGACAGCCAGATCGCATACTCGACCCGGCTTCCGGGAGGCGAGCGGGCGCGACGGCTAGTCGGTACTCCGGGTGCGCGAAGGGGTTACGGGAGGCGAATGTTCTCCCGTCTCGGCGTTGTTCCCTTCGGATAACTGATGGGGCCGTTCGAAATCCGCGGCGTTCCTATTCAGTCCATGTCCGTATCCGGAGTCCACCCACACATGACGAGCAGTACCGAGGCCACCTCGACACCCCAGGTAGCGGTCAACGACATCGGGTCCGAGGATGCCTTCCTCGCGGCGATCGACGAGACCATCAAGTACTTCAACGACGGTGACATCGTCGAAGGCACCATCGTTAAGGTCGATCGAGACGAGGTCTTGCTCGATATCGGTTACAAGACCGAGGGCGTTATCCCTTCGCGTGAGCTGTCGATCAAGCACGACGTCGACCCTGGCGAGGTCGTCACGGTTGGTGATCACGTCGAAGCCCTTGTCCTGCAGAAGGAGGACAAGGAAGGCCGGTTGATCCTGTCCAAGAAGCGCGCGCAGTACGAGCGCGCCTGGGGGACGATCGAGAAGATCAAGGAAGAGGACGGCGTCGTCACCGGCACGGTGATCGAGGTCGTCAAGGGCGGTCTGATCCTCGACATCGGGCTGCGCGGCTTCCTGCCGGCCTCGCTGGTGGAGATGCGCCGGGTACGCGACCTTCAGCCCTACGTGGGGCGGGAGCTCGAGGCCAAGATCATCGAGCTCGACAAGAACCGCAACAACGTTGTGCTCTCGCGGCGCGCCTGGCTGGAGCAGACCCAGTCCGAGGTTCGCCAGACGTTCCTCAACACCCTGCAGAAGGGTCAGATCCGCAAGGGCGCCGTGTCGTCCATCGTCAACTTCGGCGCGTTCGTCGACCTTGGCGGGGTCGACGGACTGGTGCACGTCTCGGAGCTGTCCTGGAAGCACATCGACCACCCGAGCGAGGTTGTCGAGGTCGGCCAGGAGGTCACCGTCGAGGTTCTCGACGTCGACATGGAGCGCGAGCGCGTGTCGCTTTCGCTCAAGGCGACCCAGGAAGACCCCTGGCAGCAGTTCGCCCGCACCCACCAGATCGGCCAGGTTGTGCCCGGCAAGGTCACCAAGCTGGTTCCGTTCGGCGCGTTCGTGCGTGTCGAGGAGGGCATCGAGGGCCTGGTGCACATCTCCGAGCTGGCCGAGCGCCACGTGGAGATTCCCGAGCAGGTCGTTCAGGTCGGCACCGAGATCTTCGTCAAGATCATCGACATCGACCTCGACCGCCGGCGCATCAGCCTCTCGCTGAAGCAGGCCAACGAGAGCGTCTCGCCGGACCAGGTCGACTTCGACCCGACGCTGTACGGCATGACCGCGGAGTACGACGAGCTCGGCAACTACAAGTACCCCGAGGGCTTCGACCCCGACAGCGGCGAGTGGCTCGAAGGCTACGAGGCGCAGCGCGACCAGTGGGAGCACGAGTACGCGCTCGCCCAGGCCCGGTTCGAGGCGCACCGCAAGCAGGTCGAGGAGATGCAGAGCGCCGAGACCGAGGAGCCGTCCGCTGCCGAGCCCGAGGCCGAGGACGAGCAGCAGCAGCCGGCCGCACCGAGCCGCCCCAACAACCAGGCGAGCAACAACAACGCCGCGAGTGAGGCGGCTGCGGGCGGCGCCCTGGCCTCTGATGAGGCCCTGGCGGCGCTGCGCGAGAAGCTCGCTGGCGGCGGGGAGAACTAGGCTGTAGTTCCCACGCGGCACCGGCGCGAGACACGCGTCACCGAGGGCCGCCTCCCGACTGGGAGGCGGCCCTTCGTTAGGCTCGGGCGCATGCTGCGCGTAGGACTCACCGGGGGGATCGGCTCCGGTAAGAGCGAGGTCTCCCGGCTGTTGTCCGGGTACGGCGCCCTCGTGATCGACGCCGACCAGATCGCCAGGGAGGTGGTCGAACCCGGCACGCCCGCGCTCGCGGAGATCGCGGCGGAGTTCGGGACCGGTGTTCTCACCCCCGAAGGCGCTCTCGACCGGCCCAAGCTGGGCGAGATCGTGTTCGCCGACAAGAAGCGGCTCGAACGGCTGAACGGGATCGTGCACCCGCGGGTGGGCGAGCGCACCGCGGAGCTCATGGAACAGGCGCCGGACGACGCCATTGTGGTCTACGACGTTCCGCTTCTGGTGGAGAACGGGCTCGGGTCGATGTACGACGTGGTCGTCGTGGTCGACGCCCCCGAGGACGTGCAGGTCGAGCGGGTCGTGTCCAACCGGGACATGTCTCGGGAGCAGGCCCGCGCGCGGGTACGCGCCCAGGCCACCCGGGAACAGCGGCGCGCCGTGGCCGACATCGTGATCGACAACTCCGGCGACCTAGAGAACCTGTCCCGCCAGGTCGTCGACGTCTGGGAGGAACTGCGCAAGCGGAGCTGACGCCGGGGCGACCGCTCCGGGCCATCCCCGCCCGGGCAGGGTTACCGCAGTGTGCCCTGCTCGTGGAGCTGGTCCATGACCAGTTGGACACCGGGGGCGCAGCGTGGGCGCTCGGCGTAGGACAGCCAGGCCAGTTCGGCGATCTCGCCCTGCTTGGCGGGCTCACCGTCTCCCTCGGCGGTAAAGCAGGCGAGGCGCACCCGTGTGCCGTCCGGGTAGCCGTGTGCGGCCTCGTGGACGACGGTGAAGGCCGCGACGGTCTCCGGGCGCAACCGGACGGAGACCTCCTCCTTGACCTCGCGCACCACCGCATCGGTGTCGCTCTCCCCGACCTCGCGCTTGCCGCCGGGCAGGTAGAACAGGTCGTTTCCGGTGGTGCGTGCCGCGAGCATGCGGCCGTCCCGGACGTGGACCCAGGCGAGCACGTCCAGGACCGGTGGCGCGGCGGCGCCGTTCTCCACCGAGGGGTCGGGGGGCTGCCACCGCGGTGTTGGCGTGCGGTAGTGGCGGATTCTGTCCAATAGGGCCGCCGGCTCGCTGTCGGACAACAGCATGTCGCGGGACTCGGCCGTGAGGAACCCCTCGCCGACCATGTGGGCCACGAACTCCCGTAGTGGCCGGTAGAACCCGTCGACGTCGAGCAGCGCCAGTGGTTTGCGGTGCAGCCCGAGGTGTCCCCATGTCCAGATCTCGAAGAGCTCCTCCAGCGTCCCGATTCCTCCCGGCAGGGCGACGAACCCGTCGGCGAGCTCGGCCATGAGGGCCTTGCGTTCGTGCATGTCGGCGACGATCCGGAGGTCGGTGAGCCCTTGGTGGGCGAGTTCCCGGTCCACCAGCTGGCGGGGGATGACACCGGTGACCTCGCCGCCGGCGCCGAGCGCGGCGTCGGCGACCACCCCCATGGTGCCGACACTGGCACCCCCGTAGACCAGGCCGATCCCGCGCTGGGCCAGTAAGGTGCCGAGCTCACGTGCCGCGGCGGCGTAGCGTTCTCCACGACCGGTCGAGGAACCGCAGAAGACACAGATTCGCATGGGAGCACCTTACGAGCTGTGGCGGCGTTCCGGCGTTGCCGGGTGCCCGCCGTAGCGGGGCCCGCGCCTCCGGTGGAGGCCCGGCCTGCGCTCGGAATCCTTCGCGGGCGCGGCATGTTGTCACCGGCGGGTTATAGCGTGGAGCGATAGCCAGAACCAAGGGGGGCTGAGGCGACGTGCGACCGGTGACCGACATCCAACGCACCGTGGCACCGTTCGAGGTGGTTTCGGACATGGTTCCCGCGGGGGACCAGCCGGGAGCGATCGCCGAGCTGAGCCGCAGGATCAACAACGACGCCAAAGACACTGTGCTGTTGGGGGCCACCGGTACCGGGAAGACCGCTACGATGGCCTGGCTCGTCGAGCAGGTGCAGCGGCCCACCCTGGTTATGCAGCCCAACAAGACGCTCGCCGCGCAGTTCGCCAACGAGCTGCGCGAGATGCTGCCGAACAACGCGGTCGAGTACTTCGTCTCCTACTACGACTACTACCAGCCCGAGGCGTACGTCCCGCAGTCCGACACCTTCATCGAGAAGGACTCGTCGATCAACGACGAGGTCGAGCGGCTCCGGCACTCCGCCACGAACTCGCTGCTCACCCGGCGCGACACGATCGTG
This sequence comes from Lipingzhangella halophila, assembly GCF_014203805.1. Classification (GTDB taxonomy): domain Bacteria; phylum Actinomycetota; class Actinomycetes; order Streptosporangiales; family Streptosporangiaceae; genus Lipingzhangella; species Lipingzhangella halophila. The sequence goes on from NZ_JACHJT010000001.1 coordinate 2,034,437, forward strand.
GTCTCCTCGGTGTCGTGTATCTACGGCCTGGGCACCCCGCAGGAGTACGTGGACCGGATGGCCATGCTCGAGGTCGGCATGCAGATCGACCGCGAGGAACTGCTGCGCAAACTGGTCGAGATGCAGTACACGCGCAACGATGTGGCGTTCACCCGGGGGACGTTCCGGGTCCGCGGCGACACCGTTGAGATCATCCCGGTCTACGAGGAGCTGGCGATCCGCGTCGAGATGTTCGGCGACGAGATCGAGCGGCTGCTGACGCTGCACCCGCTCACCGGCGAGGTGGTCGGTGAGGACGAGAAGCTGCACCTGTTCCCCGCGTCGCACTACGTCGCCGGCCCCGAGCGCATGGAGCGCGCGATCGGCCAGATCGAGGCGGAGCTGGCCGAGCGCCTTGGGGAACTCGAAGGGCAGGGCAAGCTCCTTGAGGCGCAGCGGCTGCGGATGCGTACCACCTACGACCTCGAAATGCTGCGCCAGGTGGGCTCCTGCTCCGGGATCGAGAACTATTCGCGGCACTTCGACGGCCGCGAGCCCGGAAGCGCGCCCAACACGCTGCTGGACTACTTCCCCGAGGACTTCCTGCTGGTGGTGGACGAGTCACACGTGACCGTCCCGCAGATCGGCGGGATGTACGAAGGCGACGCCTCGCGTAAGCGCACCCTGGTCGACCACGGGTTCCGGTTGCCGTCGGCGCTCGACAACCGGCCGTTGCGGTGGGAGGAGTTCCTGGAGCGCATCGGGCAGACGGTGTACCTGTCGGCCACGCCCGGCCCCTACGAGCTGCGGCAGAGCGGCGGCGACGTCGTGGAGCAGGTGATCCGGCCCACCGGGTTGGTCGACCCCGAGGTGGTCGTGAAGCCCACGAACGGCCAGATCGACGACCTGGTGCACGAGATCCGGGTGCGCGCCGAGCGCGAGGAGCGGGTCCTGGTCACCACGCTGACCAAGAAGATGGCCGAGGACCTGACCGACTATTTCGCCGAGCTCGGCCTGCAGGTCCGGTACCTGCACAGCGAGGTCGACACGCTGCGCCGCGTCGAGCTGCTGCGCGAGCTGCGGGGCGGCGAGTTCGACGTGCTTGTGGGCATCAACCTGCTGCGCGAGGGTCTCGACCTGCCCGAAGTCTCGCTGGTGGCGATCCTGGACGCCGACAAGGAGGGGTTCCTGCGCTCCGAGCGGTCGTTGATCCAGACGATCGGCCGGGCGGCGCGCAACGTTGCCGGCCAGGTGCACATGTACGCCGACAACATCACCGACTCGATGCGCGTCGCCATCGACGAGACCAACCGGCGCCGCGTCAAGCAGATGGCCTACAACGAGGAACACGGCATCGACCCGCAGCCGCTGCGCAAGCGGATCGCCGACATCCTCGACTCGCTGGCCCGTGAGGACGCCGACACCGAGACCCTCATCGGCGGCGCCACCCGCCAGCAGAGCAGGGGCAAGGCGCCTGTCCCCGGCCTGTCCTCCACGGCCGCGGGAGAGCGCTCCGCCGATGTGCGGAAGATGCCGCGCACCGAGCTGGCCGAGCTGATCGACCAGCTCAGCGAGCAGATGCACCAGGCGGCGACGGACCTGCAGTTCGAGCTGGCGGCGCGGTTGCGCGACGAGATCAAGGAGCTCAAGCGCGAGATGCGCGGCATGGAGGCCGCGGGGGTGGACTGACGGCTCGCCGGTGGACTCCTGTTGCGCACGAGAAGTGTTCGAATATATGTTCGAACTCCATTCGGGTGGAAAGGAGTGCTGGGCATGGCGCTGGGTATCCAGATCACCTTCGACGCGAACGACCCCGCGGCGCTGGGCCGGTTCTGGGCGGAGCTGCTCGGCTACGTCGAGCAGCCGCCACCGGGCGGGTTCGCCACCTGGGGCGCCGCCCTCACCGCGCTGGGTGTTCCCGAGGAGCAGCGTCGCGGCAACACTGCATACGCCATTGTTGATCCCGCGGGCCAGGGTCCGCGAGTGCTGCTGAAGAGAGTGCCGGAGGGAAAGACCGCCAAGAACCGGGTGCACCTCGACGTCAATGTCGCCGGCGGGCTGCCCGATGACCAGCGGCGGCTCAAGGTCGCCGAAGAGGTGGACCGGGCCGTGCGTATGGGGGCCATCCGAGTCCGCGAGGTGGATGAGCCCGCGGGCTACTGCATCGTCATGCGCGATCTGGAGGGCAACGAATTCTGCCTGCAGTGAGTTCGTGCTGGTCGTATGGTTGAGGGGCACGGGCAAGCAGAATCGTGTCCGCCTGGCAGTGAGTATTGTTGCCGGAATGTGACTACGAGTCGGATAGCGTGGTGCGGCGTGGGGCGATAGCTGGCCCGGGATTGCACCGCCGCGATTTTCTGCACAAAACTCCATAATCATGGGCAGTTCTCGACACACGGATGTGTCCGAAACGCTACGGTTGTCGGGGCGCGACGTTATGTAGTCAAGCCGATCCGGTGATGCCACGCCGCCCAGCCGCGGCGCGTGCGGCCAGGGAGGGATAGATGAGCGGTTATGTCGCGCGGGTGCGGCATGACGAGTCACCCGGTGCCGGCGCAGAGTTCGACCATCTTGTCGAGTCCGCGGCGAAGCGGTGGGCGGCGATCGACCCACTGCTGCCCAAACCGTCGCGTCCGCGCCCCAGCGGCTATCCGCTGCTGACCGTCAGCGACGGTCTCGGGCCGCCCGTGGCGACGGGAACGATGCTCTACTCCTGGTACCAGCCCGGAGACGTCGGCCGCACCTGGGGGGTGCCCGACCAGCACTGGCTCACCCCGGTCGTCGGCGGCCCCGACCCCGAGGCCGCGCTCGACTCCCTGCTCAGCAGTTGGCGGGAGCAACTGGAGAAGCTGCCGACCGGTACCGGTTCGGAGTCCGCGGCGCTGCTCACCTGGCCCGCGCGCGACATCTGCGGCGTGCTCCCGCTGCAGCGGCACGGCCTGCAGCCGCAGCGCGTCCTCGCGGCACGCAGACGCCGCAGGGGCGTGCCGCCGTCGCTTCCGCCGCGCGACGTCACGATCCGACTCGCCGAAATGCAGGACCTGGCGGATGTCGTCGGCCTGCTGATGGAGGAGCACCGCTACGAGGAACACTTCGGCGGGGTGTTCATCCAACCCGAGACCCCGGAGCAGACGCGCCGCGTCGTCATGCGGGCGCTGGGCCGGACACCGTCCTGGATCTGGCTCGCCGAACGCCGCGGGCGGCCGGTGGGGCTCGTCTGGGTCTCGCCTCCGGAGCGGGCGCGCTGGGCGGCGCCGCTCGTCGACGCCGGCCCCGCGGCCCACATCGGCTACGGGCTGGTGGCCGAGAGCGAACGCGGCCACGGTATCGGCACCGCCCTGGTGAGCTATGCCCACCAGGCACTCGATTCCTACGGCGTCTCGTGCACCCTGCTCAACTACGCCGTGACGAACCCGCTGTCCGGCCCGTTCTGGAACCGCATGGGGTACCGCCCCGTCTGGATGACCTGGGAGAGCCGCCCGGCGCTGGCCATGCGGTGAGGCCTTGGGGCGCGCCGATGCCCGCGCCGGGCGGCGCGGGCCGGCCAACACACGGGCCGAGGGGGTCTGGTGCGCCGGCGCTCCGTCCGATTACCGTCACCGAATGCCGCGTATGGCGATTGCGCGGTGTGCCGGACGAGACGGGAAGGGGCGGGAATGCGTGTGATGGTGCGCGGGACCGGTGGCGTCGCGGGAGCCACCGTACTGCTGATCGCCGCAGCGGCGGGGCCCGCGGCCTCCGGAGACAACGGTGCGCCGGAGGGCCGGGACCCGGTCGCGGTGGGTACTGGCGGCGCCGTGGCCACCGTTGACCCCGACGCCACCGAGGCCGGCCTGGACATCCTCCGCTCGGGCGGCAACGCCGTGGACGCGGCGGTGGCCTCCGCGGCCGCGCTCGGGGTCACCGAGCCGTACTCGGCCGGGCTCGGCGGGGGCGGGTACTTCGTCTACTACGACGCCGCCGACGGCGAGGTGCGCACCCTTGACGGCCGGGAGACCGCGCCCGCCGCCATGGCCGAGGACGCCTTCCTGGAGGAAGGCGAGCCCATTCCCTTTGACGAGGCCGTCACCTCGGGCCTCTCGGTGGGCGTTCCCGGCACTCCGGCCACCTGGGAGCACGCCCAGGACGCGTGGGGCAAGAAGTCGCTGAAGAAGGTCATGGGTCCGGCGATCGAGCTGGCCGACGACGGCTTCGTCGTCGACGAGACGTTCCAGCGGCAGACGGCCGACAACGCGGAGCGCTTCGCCGACTTCCCCGACACCGCGGAGCTGTTCCTGCCCGGCGGGGCGCCACCGGAACCGGGCACCGTGCTGCGCAACCCCGATCTCGCCGACACCTACCGGACCTTCGCCAAGGAGGGCACCGGCGTCCTCGAAGGCGAGATCGGCGCGGATATCGCCGAGACCGCCGCCAACCCGCCGGTCGCGCCCGACGCCGAGCGCGAGGTCCGATCCGGCCTGCTGAGTGAGCAGGACATCGCCGAATACGGGATCGTGGAGCGCGACCCGACCCACGTGCGGTACCGCGGGCTCGACGTCTACGGCATGGCGCCTTCGTCCTCGGGCGGTTCCACCGTGGGCGAGGCGCTCCAGATCATGGACACCTTCGACCCCGCGGAGGCCGGCGACACCGGGCTGCGGCACGTGATGCTGGAGGCGAGCAAGCTCTCGTTCGCCGACCGCGGCGCCTACATCGGCGATCCCGCGCACGTCGACGTGCCACTGGAGACACTGCTCTCCGAGGACTACGCGCGCCAGCGCGCCTGCCGGATCGACCCGGACGCGGCACAGGAGGCCCCGGTGCCGGCCGGGGACGTCGAGGCCGAGGAGGGCTGCGGCGGGGGCGACGCGGCGGACACGCCCGGCACCGAAGGCCCCTCCACCACGCATCTGGTCGCCGCCGACCGCTGGGGCAACGTCGTCTCCTACACCCTGACCATCGAGCAGACCGGCGGCAGCGGCATCACCGTTCCCGACCGCGGGTTCCTGCTGAACAACGAGCTCACCGACTTCGAGTTCGAGGCGTCCGAGTCCGGCCAGGGCGGCGCGAACCTCCCGGGGCCGGGCAAGCGGCCGCGCTCCAGCATGGCGCCCACGCTCGTGCTCAGCGACGGCGAGCCGTGGCTGGCCGCGGGCAGCCCGGGCGGACCGACGATCATCACCACCGTTCTGCAACTGCTGGTGGACCGGGTCGACCGGGGCACCACGCTGCCGCAGGCGGTGGAGGCACCGCGGCTGTCGCAGCGCAACACCGCACAGACCAATGCGGAGCCGGGCTTCCTCGGCACCGACGAGGAGGAGCGGCTGGCCGATCGCGGGCACAGCTTCGAGGAACTCGCCGAGATCGGCGCGGCAACCGCCCTGGAGGTCGGCGACGACGGCGTGATCACGGCGGTCGCCGAGTCCGAACGCCGCGGCGGTGGGCACGCGGCCGTGCTGCGGCCGCGGGAGTAGGCAGCGTTCTTCGGCTCGCGGGCTCGCGCGGTCGGGCGCCGAACAGCCGGGAACCTTCGGGGCCTGCAGAACCCCGGCGGCGCCGGACCCGCCGGGGGCGGCGAGGACGGTGGGTGGGGCGGCCCGCGCCCATCGGTGCGGGTGCCCGGTGGTGGCGCACCCGACGAGGGCGGCGAAGGCGGCGGATGGGCTGGCCCGCGGTGGTCGCTTCTGGTGCCCGGTGGTGGCGCGTGCGACGGGGGTGGCGGCCGGTGACGGGGGTGTCTGTTGTGATGCTCCTATCGAGGGTGACTGTGGGGACATTCTCGGCGCGGAACATGTCCGCACAGTCAGTTTCAGCGTGCGTGAACCCGCGACTCGCCCGCTATGTCCGGATTGTGGGCGGCCTGGGCGTCGATCTTGAGGATTGCGTTCCTTTACCGCGCGGTAAAGGAACGCAATCCTCAAGATCGACGCAAAAATCGGACGAGCCCCGCGTCGGGCGACACCAGGAAGCACCCCCCGGAGCCCTGCGCCGTCCTTGCTGCTCTCGTCGCGCGCGGGTACCGGCGGGCACCCGCAGCGGTTACTGGGGCCGGCCCACCCACCGTCCTCGCTGCCCACGTCGGGAGCGCCACCACCGGGCACCAGAACCGACCCTCGCGGGCCGCCCCACCCGCTGCCTTCGCTGCCCTCGTCGGGCGCTCAACCCCCCCCACATCACCGATTGAGCCGCCGAGGTGTGCGACGCGGCACCACGAGGGGTCCGGGTGCCGGCGGTGACGTGGAGCGGGGCGCGGTCGCCCACCCTTGGGAAGGGCCGCGCCGCAGGAGACGCGTGCCGTGTCCGATCCACGGGTCACCGGCCCCAGGCAGGGCCGGTGACCCGTGGATGAGGGACGACAGCCCAGGGAACGGCGCCGGCCGGGCTCCGCACTGTTATCCTGGTGGCCCGTGGAGTCCGAGGTGATGGCGAGGAGCAACCGCCCCGCTGCCGGGCACCGCACGGTCGCCCGTCCGACTCGGGCGATCCGTAGCCATTCGACCACGGGAGCACCATTTGGCAACCGCCGCGAGTACCAAACATCTCTTCGTTACCGGCGGAGTCGCCTCCAGCCTTGGTAAGGGCCTGACCGCATCGAGCCTCGGGCGGTTGTTGAAGTCACGTGGGCTTCGGGTCACCATGCAGAAGCTCGACCCCTACCTCAACGTCGACCCCGGAACCATGAACCCGTTCCAGCACGGTGAGGTGTTCGTCACCGACGACGGGGCCGAGACCGACCTCGACGTCGGCCACTATGAGCGCTTCCTCGACACGGAGCTGTCGGCGTCGGCGAACGTGACCACGGGCCAGATCTACTCCAGCGTCATCGCCAAGGAGCGCCAGGGCGCCTACCTGGGCGACACGGTTCAGGTGATCCCGCACATCACCAACGAGATCAAGGCGCGGATCTACGCGATGGAGAGCGCCGGCGTGGACATCGTCATCACCGAGATCGGCGGCACGGTGGGCGACATCGAGTCGCAGCCCTTCCTGGAGGCGGTGCGCCAGATCCGGCACGAGATCGGCCGGGACAACTGCTTCTTCCTGCACGTGTCGCTGCTGCCGTTCCTCGGCCCTTCCGGCGAGCTCAAGACCAAGCCCACCCAGCACTCGGTGGCGGCGCTGCGCAGCATCGGTATCCAGCCCGACGGCATCGTGTGCCGGTCCGACCGGTCCATCTCGCAGAGCCTGAAGGAAAAGATCAGCCTCATGTGCGACGTGGACATCGGTGGCGTGGTGTCCACCCCCGACGCGCCCTCGATCTATGACATTCCCAAGGTGCTGCACCGCGAGGGCCTGGACGCGTACGTGGTACGCCGGCTGGGCCTGCCGTTCCGCGATGTCGACTGGACCGAGTGGGACGAGCTGCTGCGCCGCGTCCACCGGCCGGAGCACGAGGTCACCATCGCCCTGGTCGGCAAGTACATCGACCTGCCCGATGCCTACCTCTCGGTCACCGAGGCGCTGCGCGCGGCCGGGTTCGCCGAGGACACTCGGATCCACCTGCGCTGGGTGGCCAGCGACAACTGCGCCACCGAGGACGGCGCGGCCCGCGAGCTGGGCGACGTCGACGGCATCCTGATCCCCGGAGGGTTCGGGGTACGCGGGATCGAGGGCAAGCTGGGCGCCGTGTGCTACGCGCGCGAGAACGCTGTTCCGCTGCTGGGGATCTGCCTGGGGCTGCAGTGCATGGTGATCGAGTACGCGCGCAACGTCGTCGGTATGGACGGCGCCAACAGCGCCGAGTTCGAGGACAAGGCGAAGCACCCGGTGATCGCGACCATGGCGGACCAGGCCGATGTCGTGGCCGGTGAGCGCGACATGGGTGGCACCATGCGGCTCGGTCTCTACCCGGCCGAGCTGGCCGATGGGTCGATCACGCGCGAGGTCTACGGGGAGGCGCGGGTGTCCGAGCGGCACCGGCACCGCTTCGAGGTGAACAACACATACCGGGCGAACCTGGAGGAGTCGGGGATGGTGTTCTCCGGTCTCTCGCCTGACGGCAGGCTGGTCGAGTACGTGGAGCTGCCGCGCGAGGTCCACCCGTTCTTCGTCGCCACCCAGGCCCACCCGGAGCTGCGTTCCCGCCCCACGCGCGCCCATCCGCTGTTCACCGGGCTGATCTCGGCGGCGCTGGACCGGGTAGGTGCCGTGCGATGAGCGGCGACCACCGCGAGACGATCGCCGACACCGCGGAGTCCTGGCCGGTCGAGCGCAGCGCCGAGCGCTACCGGGGCGCCAAGTCCGGCATGCGCACCGACTGGGTCCGGATGCCGGGAGCGGACGGCCCGGAGGTCGTGCAGCGCGACTTCCTGGAACACCCGGGGGCGGTGGGCACTCTGGCGCTGGACAACGACGGGAGGGTGCTGCTGATCCGGCAGTACCGGCACGCGGTGGCCCACCAGTTGTGGGAGCTGCCGGCGGGCGTGCGTGACCAGGACGGCGAGCCGCCCGTGCGCACCGCCCAGCGGGAGCTGCTGGAGGAGGCGGGGTACCGCGCCGAGCGGTGGCACGCGCTCGCCGACTTCTTCCCCTCGGCCGGTTTCTCCACCGAACGGATCCAGGTGTTTCTGGCCCGCGGCCTCACGGAGGTCCCCGCCGCGGAGGTCGACTTCGAGCGCGTCTACGAGGAGGCGGACCTGCCGATCGAGTGGCTCTCGCTGGACGACGCGGCCGCCGCCGTGCTGGCGGGCCGGCTGCACAACAGCGTCACGGTCGTTGGCGTCCTCGCCGCCGTGCACGCCGCGCGCGAGGGGTTCGACTCGCTGCGTCTCGCGGAGTGACCCGGTGCCCAGCGAGGATGGCGTTGAGGGTGCCCTGGGGGCGGCCGTGCGGCGTTACCTCGACCATCTCACGGTGGAGCGCGGGCTGGCCGCGAACACCCTCAGCTCGTACCGCCGGGACCTGCACCGCTACGTCGGTTATCTCGCGGAGCTGGGGCACTGTGAGCTGGCCGGGGTGAAGCCGGGCGACGTCACCGGGTTCCTCGCGGCGCTGCGCGAGGGCGACGCCGAGAACGGTCCTCTGGCCGACGCCTCCGCCGGGCGCGCGGTGGTCGCGGTGCGCGGGCTGCACGCGTTCGCGCTGCGCGAGGGGATCACCGACGCCGACCCGGCGCGCGAGGTCCGGCCGCCGGCGCCGCCGCGCCCGCTGCCCAAAGCGCTCTCGCTGGAGCAGGTGGAGGCGCTGCTGCGGGCGGCCGGCGCGGAGGGGGACCACCGGGCCCTCCGCGACCGCGCGTTGGTGGAGCTGCTGTACGCCAGCGGGGCGCGGATCTCCGAGGCGGTGGGGCTCGACGTCGACGACGTCGACCACATGGGCGCGCCCGCCGCGGACGGGGACGGCGCCGAGCAGAGCGGCGCCGACGAGGTCGGTGTGGTCCGGTTCCGCGGCAAGGGGGGCAAGCATCGGCTGGTCCCGATCGGCCGCTATGCCCGCGGCGCCATCGACGCCTACCTCGTCCGGGCCCGTCCGGCCCTGGCCCGCTCCGGGCGCGGCACTCCCGCATTGCTGCTCAACGCGCGGGGCGGTCGGCTGACCCGGCAGGGCGCCTGGGGCGTGCTGCGCGCCGCCGCCGACCGGGCCGGGCTGGGGGAGGCCTCACCGCACACGTTGCGGCATTCCTTCGCCACGCATCTGCTCGACGGCGGTGCCGACGTGCGCGTGGTCCAGGAGCTTCTGGGGCACGCCTCGGTCACCACGACGCAGGTGTACACCCTGGTCACGGCGGACCGGCTGCGGGAGGTGTACGCGGCCAGCCATCCTCGCGCGACGCGGTGAGCGCGGCACCGCGCCGGTGGCCGCGGGCGGGTTGGGCGCGCTCGGGAGCCGGAGGCGATACGGTCGGGCGCGCGCAACCATTTCGTCACGCGGGGCGCAACCGAGCCGTAGAGTGTCGCGTTGAATCTCGCGGCATACAGGTTCTAGAGTCGCCGCACGGCGATTCGTTGCTGTCGACATATTGAGTTTTTTCCGACGGCTGGCTAACCGGTGGTGTCGACGCCCGGTGTGGCCGGTCCGTAGGGAGGTCAAGGGTTGTGAGCTGGTCTGACTACGACGGTCCGGAGGCTGGGGAGCCTCGTACCGACAACGAAAAGCCTGATGGGCCGGCGAGCACCCCATGGGGGGAAATGCACAGTACGGGGGCGGATCTGCAATCCACGAGGCCGAAACCTGACTTTCCGGAGCCGGTGCGGCTGGATGAACATGGTCCGGCAAGAATTGTAGCACTGTGTAATCAGAAAGGTGGAGTCGGTAAGACCACCACGACCATCAACCTCGGGGCGGCCATAGCGGAGTACGGAAGACGGGTGCTGCTCGTCGACTTCGACCCGCAGGGGGCGCTGTCCGTCGGCCTGGGCCGGCTCGATCCGCGTGAGCTCGACCTCACCGTCTACAACCTGCTGATGCAGCGCGACGTCACGGTGGAGGACGTGCTGCTGAAGACGGACGTCGACGGTCTCGACCTGATCCCGAGCAACATCGACCTGTCGGCCGCCGAGGTGCAACTGGTCGGCGAGGTCGCCCGGGAGCACATGCTGGCCCGCGTGCTGCGCCCCGTGATCGACGACTACGACGTCATCCTGATCGACTGCCAGCCGTCCCTGGGCCTACTCACCGTCAACGCGCTCACCGCGTCCGACGGCGTGGTTGTGCCCTTGGAGTGCGAGTTCTTCGCGCTGCGCGGGGTGGCGCTCCTCATGGACACGATCCAGAAGGTCCAGGAACGGTTGAACGAGAGCCTCGTTATCGACGGGTTCCTCGGCACCATGTACGACCCCCGCACGCTGCACGCGCGGGAGGTGCTCTCGACCATCATCGACGGGTTCGGCGACAAGGTGTACGGCACGGTTATCAACCGGACTGTCCGGTTCCCGGACGCCACGGTCGCCGGGGAGCCCATCACCCGGTTCGACTCCGCGTCGGCGGGCGCCAACGCCTACCGCGAGCTCGCGAAGGAGGTGCTGGCCAGGTGGCCAGTCAGCGATCACAACGCGTGATCCTGCCGGGAGCGGACGAGATGTCCTTCCGCTCCGCGGAGTCCGCGGAGCCCGAGTCGGTGCCCCGCGCCGCACACCAGGATCCACCGCCGGAGCAGCCGGCGCAGACCACGTCGGCGTCATCGGTGTCCGCGCCCACCGCCGCGGCGCCGGGACGCTCGCACCAGACTCGGGTGGCGAAGCCGCGGGCGCCGGAACCGAGCGGACGGCAGCGCCACGACGAGAAGATCACGGTGTACGTTTCGGCGCCGGAGCTTCTCGCGCTGGAGCAGACCCGGCTGACGCTGCGGGCCGACCACGGCCTGGCCGCCGACCGGGGCAGGATCGTCCGCGAGGCGGTCGGGGTGCTCCTCGCCGACTTCGCGGAGCACGGAGAGTCCAGCCTGCTGGTGCGCCGGCTCCTGAAGGAGTGACCGGGCACTGGGGTGGTGCTGACACCCTGGACCTATGACGCTACATCGCCCGGGCTCGGCCGCATGAGCACCGAAGAGGAGACCGCCGAGACCGCCGGCGGCGGCTTCCAGGTGCACCTGGACAACTTCGAGGGGCCCTTCGACCTGCTCCTGGGGCTGATCTCGAAGCATAAGCTGGATGTCACCGAGGTTGCCCTGTCCAAGGTCACCGACGAGTTCATCGCGCACATCGACGCGTACGGCGAGGAGTGGGACCTGGACCAGGCCAGTCACTTCCTTGTGGTGGCGGCCACGCTGCTGGATCTGAAGACGGCACGGCTGCTGCCGCGCGGCGAGGTCGACGACGAGGCCGACCTGGAACTGTTGGAGGCCCGCGACCTGCTGTTCGCGCGGCTGCTGCAGTACCGCGCGTACAAGGAGATCGCGGCGCTTCTCTCGGAGCGCCTGGGTTCGCAGGGCCGGCGCTTCCCGCGTGCGGTGACGTTGGAACCGCGGTTCGCCGAGGCGCGGCCCGACGTGTTCATCAAACTCGGGCCGCAGGAGTTCGCCGCGCTGGCGGCGCGGGTGCTCACCCCCGCGGAGCCGCCCAGCGTCCCGGTCAGCCACATCCACCAGCCCAGGACCTCGGTGCGCGAGGAGGGGGCGACGGTGGTCCAGCGGTTGCGCGCCGCCCAGACACTGACGTTCGCGGAGCTGATCGCCGACTGTACCGATACCTTCGAGGTGGTTGCCCGGTTCCTCTCGCTGCTGGAGCTGTACCGGGCCGCGAACGTCGAGTTCGACCAGCCCGAGCCCCTCGGGCGGTTGGTCGTGACGTGGACCGGCGAGGCCGACGGGGAGGTCACCCTCGCCGACGAGTTCGACCGGGCGAGGAACGAGCAGGAGAGCGAGGAACAGCCGTGACCTGGGGTGAGGCCACGTCCGAGGAGAGCGCGCCCGTTTCGCGGCCGGATTCCGGCGGTGAGCACGCCGAGCTGCGACGGGGCCTGGAGGCGGTGTTGATGGTGGTCGACCAGCCGGCCACCGAGATCGATCTCGCGCGCGCCTTCGACCGCAGCGTGGGGGAGATCTCCGACACCCTCGAAGAGCTCTCGCGCGAGTACACCGAGCAGGGGCGGGGGTTCGATCTGCGGCACGTCGCCGACGGGTGGCGTTTCTACACCCGGCCCGAGCACGCCGACATCGTCGAGCACTTCCTCAAGGAGGGCCAGGAGGTGCGGCTCACCCAGGCAGCCCTGGAGACCCTGGCGGTCGTGGCCTACCGCCAACCGGTCGCGCGCGGCCGGGTGTCCGCTGTGCGCGGTGTGAACTGTGACGGCGTTATGCGTACCCTCGTACTGCGGGGTCTGATCGAGGAGACCGGGCAGGACCCGGAGTCCGGCGCGCTGCTCTTCCGCACCACGAATTACTTCCTGGACCGGCTCGGCCTGCGCAGTCTCGACGAGCTTCCGGACCTCGCGCCATTTCTGCCTGACGACATCGAAGGTATAGACGACACCGGTGAACGCACCACGTGAGAATCCAAAGTCCCGCGGTGAGCGGGGCTCCAACGACCAGCGCGGTGAGCGCGGTCGGTCCGCACCGCGCGGTGAGCGCGGAGCCGGCTCTGGCGGCAAGGGCGGCCCGAAGCGGCGCGACGACAAGGCCCCGGAGCGCAAGGGCGCCAAGGAACGCGGCGGCAACCGTCGCGATGGCGCCGCGCGTGGCGGCACGGGCAACCGCGAGACCAAGAACGACAAGAGCGCCCCCGCCAACCGTCGCGATGGCGGTGCGGGCGAGCGCCAGACCAAGGGCGGTCCGAAGGGGCGCGACGACAAGGCCCCGGAGCGCAAGGGCGCCAAGGAACGCGGCGCCGACCGCCGTGAGGGCGCCGCGCGTGGCGGCACGGGCGAGCGCCAGACCAAGCCGGACAAGGGTTCCCCCGCCTACCGCCGCGGCGGTGGGGGCAAGGAGCAGCGTCCCGGATCCGGCGATCGGACCGGCCAGGGCGAGCAGACCGGGAAGCAGTCCGAGAGCCGGCTCTCCGTAGCCGCCCGCGAACGCCTGGCCGCGCTGCGCGCCGACTACGAGCCCGGTGACGGGGACCTGCCCGATGACCGCGACGAGTACCAGGACGTGCCGGGCGGGATCCGGCTGCAGAAGGCCCTCGCGCAGGCCGGGGTGGCCAGCCGGCGCGCGAGCGAGGAGATGATCGCGGCCGGCCGCGTCACGGTCGACGGCCACCTGGTGCGCCGCTTCGGGGCCCGGGTCGACCCGAACACCTCGGAGGTCCGGGTCGACGGAATGCGCGTGGCCACCGCGCCCGACCTGATGTACTACGCCCTGAACAAGCCGCGCGGGGTGGTCAGCACGATGTGGGACCCCGAGGGCCGCCGCACCCTCGCTGACTACACGGGGCAGACCGAGGAGCGGTTGTTCCACGTCGGCCGCCTCGACACCGAAACCGAGGGCCTGATCCTGCTGACCAACGACGGTGAGCTGGCCAACCGGCTGACCCACCCGCGCTACAAGGTGGTCAAGACCTACGTCGCCAAGGTGCCGGGACCGGTGCCGCGCGGCGTCGTGACCCAGGTGCGCAAGGGCGTAGAGCTGGAGGACGGTCCGGTCAAAGCCGACTCGTTCCGCGTGCTGGAGAACCTGGAGCCCAAGGCCCTGGTCGAGGTGCAACTGCACGAGGGGCGCAAGCGCATCGTGCGGCGGCTGCTTGACGCCGTGGGCCATCCTGTCCACGAGCTGGCGCGTACGCGGATCGGCCCGATCGGCCTGAACGCGCTCAAGCCGGGAACGGTGCGGGTCCTCACCGCGAAAGAGGTCAGTGAGCTCTACACTGCCGCTGGGATGTAGCCCCAGCGCTGGGAGTCTTACGGCGCGACCGAGTGACGAAAAGGACGGGACGACACGTGGCGGTACGAGCGGTCCGCGGTGCGGTGCAGGTGGACGCGGACGAGCGGGAACTCATCCTGGAGGCGACCACTGAGCTGGTCTCCGCGGTGATGCAGCGCAACGAGCTGACCACGGACGACGTGATCAGCGTGCTCTTCACCACCACCTCCGACCTCACCGCGGAGTTCCCGGCGCTGGCCGCGCGCAAGCTCGGCTTCACCGATGTCCCGCTCATGTGTGCCGGCGAGATCGCGGTGCCGCACGGCCTGCCGCGCGTGGTGCGGCTCATGGCCCACGTCGAGACCGATCGTCCCAAGTCCGAACTGCAGCACGTCTACCTGCGCGGCGCCCAGGCGCTGCGTCTGGACATCGCGCAGTAGACGCGCGAATCCAGGCACGGGTTCCGCGCCGAACCCGGCCGCGGGGACACCTCCGGCACCGGGAGTGACCCCGCGGCCGGGTTCGGCGCGAGGCGCGCTGCCCCTCCCCGGGTCCCTTACGCTGGGGAGAACGATTTTCAGGCCGGGACAACGGGGGAGAGGCGACCATGGTCCAGCGCGCGATCGTGGTGGGCACCGGGCTCATCGGGACGTCCATCGCGCTGGCGTTGCGCGAGAACGGCGTCGAGGTGGCGCTGAGCGACCCCGACCCGGCCACTCTCGATCTGGCGTGTGAGCTCGGCGCGGGCAGCGCCCTCGACCCCGGCTCGATGGGCACGCCCGCCGACATCGCGGTCATCGCGGCGCCGCCCCGGGTCATCCCGGCTGTGCTGCGCGACCTCCAGGACCGGGGGCTGGCCCACGTCTACACGGACTGCGCCAGTGTGAAGGACAGCGTGGTCCGCGAGACCACCCGGCTCGGCTGCGACCTGGCCACCTACGTGCCCGGTCACCCGATGGGGGGCAGGGAGAAGCACGGCCCCAGCGCCGCGCGCGCCGACCTGTTCCTCGGTCGTTCCTGGGCGCTGTGCCCCACGGGCAAGGCGGACCCGGGGGCGGTGGCCACGGTGGCCGAGGTGGCACGGCTGTGCGGCGCCGAACCCCTGACGCTGGACGCCGCCCGGCACGACAGCGCCGTCGCGCTGGTCTCGCACGCGCCGCACGTCACGTCGTCCGCTGTGGCCGCCCGGATGGTCGGCGGTGATGAGACCGCGCTGGCTATGGCCGGGCAGGGGGTGCGCGACGTCACGCGCATCGCCGCCGGTGACCCGGAGATGTGGCAGGAGATCCTGCGGCACAACGCGGCGCCGGTCGCCGACATCCTGGAGGCGGTCGCCACCGACCTCACGGCCACCGCCGAGGCGCTGCGCGCGGGCGGCGGCTCCGGCACCGAAACCGTGCGCGATCTGCTGGAACGCGGTCGTCACGGGCACGACCGGATCCCTGGCAAGCGCGGCGCGCAGCGGGTCCCCGGTTTCGCGTCGCTGCCGGTGGTGATCCCCGACGAGCCCGACTCGCTGGGCCGGCTCTTCGCCGCGGTGGGAGCCGCCGGGGTGAACATCGAGGACGTGCGGATCGACCACAGCCCGGGCCTGCCCGTCGGGGTGGCCCAGCTGTACGTCCAGCCCGAGGCGCTCACCGAGCTCGCCGAGGTCCTGGCCGATCAGGGCTGGTCGGTGCACGCCTGACCAGATCGCGTGTGCCCGGCCGGGTATGTCGCGGTTGTACGCTGAATCGTTGAGACGACAAGCACACCCCGGAGGAGAGGACCGACGTGAACGCGCAGGGTAACGCTCGGACCACGGCGACCGACGAAGAGCGGTCCGCTCCCCGCGGCGGCGGTCCCGGCGTCGTCGTCGCCATCGACGGGCCGTCCGGGTCGGGCAAGTCCAGCACGGCACGGGGCGCGGCCAAGGTGCGCGAGCTGCGGTACCTCGACACCGGGGCGATGTACCGGGCTTTCACCTGGTGGGCGCTGCGCAACGGCGTCGACACCGCCGACCCCGCGGCCGTCGCGGCGGTGGTGTCCCGGCCGGCCATCGTCATGGGCATGGACCCGTCCGATCCCACCGTGCGGGTGGACGGCACGGACGTCGCCCAGGACATCCGGAGCCAGGAGGTCACCGAGAACGTCAGCGCTGTCAGCGCTGTGCCCGAAGTGCGGGCACGCCTGGTCGCGCTGCAGCGTGACCTCATCGCCGAGGCGCGCAGCGAGGCGGGGGGCATCGTGGTCGAGGGGCGCGACATCACGACGGTTGTCGCTCCCGAGGCCGAGGTGAAGATCTACCTGACCGCCAGCGCCGAGGCGCGCGCCGAGCGGCGCAGCAAGGAGGTGCGGTCGAGCGACATCGCGGCGACCCAGGCCGACCTGATGCGCCGCGACCTGTTCGACTCCAGCCGCTCCGACTCCCCGCTGACCCAGACCGAGGACGCGCTGGAGCTGGAGACAACCGGGCTCTCGCTGGACGAGGTGATCGCCCTCGTCGCGAAGCTGACCGACGAGGCCAGCGGAGAGGTCGTGCGGAGCACCGGCGCGATCTGAGCCGGGCACCGCGCCGTGCCCCACGGGGGCACCGAGTACATGCTGGCTCCACGGCACGCGTCCTGGGCGCGTGGAGCCATCGCCACCAGGAGAAAGACGTGTTCGATGACTGAGTTTACGTATGCGACGAACGGCCCGCCCGAGGGGGACGAGGAGACCGTCGTCAAACCGGTGGTAGCCGTCGTCGGGCGGCCCAATGTTGGTAAGTCATCCCTGGTGAACCGGGTGATCGGGCGCCGCCAGGCGGTCGTGGAGGACGTGCCCGGGGTGACCCGGGACCGGGTGGCCTACGACGCCCATTGGCGGGAGCGGGAGTTCACGCTCGTCGACACGGGCGGCTGGGACATCAACGTCAGCGGGCTGGCCGCGACGGTCGCCCGGCAGGCCGAGTACGCCGCTCAGACCGCTGATGTGGTGCTGTTCGTGGTGGACGCGACCGTGGGGATCACCGACACGGACGAAGCCGTCACGCGGGTTCTGCGCGGAGCGGGCAGGCCGGTGGTGCTCGCGGCGAACAAGGTCGACGGCCAGCGGCAGGAGCCCGAGGCCATGGAGCTGTGGAACCTCGGCCTCGGCGAGCCGCACCCCGTCAGCGCCGTGCATGGGCGCGGATCGGGCGACCTGCTCGACGCCGTGCTCGACGCGTTCCCCACGCAGCCCGGGATCTCCGACCGCGAGGAGGAGACCGGCCCGCGGCGCGTGGCGCTGGTCGGCCGGCCCAACGTCGGCAAGTCCAGCCTGCTGAACAAGGTGGCCGGCGCGGACCGGGTGGTGGTCGACCCGGTGGCGGGCACCACGCGCGACTCCGTTGACGAGCTCATCGAGCTGGGCGGCAAGACCTGGAAGTTCGTCGACACCGCCGGGATCCGGCGCCGGTTCCGCGCGCTGCAGGGCGCCGACTACTACGCCACCATGCGCACCTCGGCGACACTGGAGCGCTCCGAGGTCGCGGTCGTGCTCATCGACGTCAGCGAGCCGCTCGCGGAGCAGGACATCCGGGTCGTGGAGCAGGTCCTCGAATCCGGCCGGGCCCTGGTGCTGGCGTTCAACAAGTGGGACACCCTCGACGACGAACGCCGGTACTACCTGGAGAAGGAGATCGACCGCCAGCTCTCCAAGGTGTCCTGGGCGCCGCGGGTGAACATCTCGGCCACGACCGGGCGGCACGTGGAGAAGCTCGTCCCGGCGATCGAGAGAGGGCTGGCGAGCTGGGACTCCCGCATCTCGACCGGACGGCTGAACGGGTGGCTCAAGGAGATCGTGGCCGCCACGCCCCCGCCGGTGCGCGGGGGCAAGCAGCCCAAGATCCTCTTCGCCACGCAGGCCGGGGCCCGCCCGCCGCACTTCGTCCTGTTCACCACCGGCTTCCTGGAGGACGCCTACCGCCGCTTCCTGGAGCGCCGGCTGCGCGAGGACTTCGGTTTCGAGGGGTCCCCGATCAAGCTGAGCATGCGCATCCGGGAGAAGCGCAAGGGCAGCGGCAAGGCGTCGCGGGGCAGCGTCCGCCCCGACTGGAACCGCAAGTAGTTCTTCGCTAAGTGCCGGGCTCATCGTGGTGATCTGGGCGATGAGCCCGGCACTTGGAGTGCGAGCTGGCGCTGGCCGAC
The DNA here is from genome assembly GCF_014203805.1 of Lipingzhangella halophila. Lineage (GTDB taxonomy): Bacteria > Actinomycetota > Actinomycetes > Streptosporangiales > Streptosporangiaceae > Lipingzhangella > Lipingzhangella halophila. Next base: position 2,052,776 of record NZ_JACHJT010000001.1, read on the forward strand.
CGCTCTGACCACACCGGTGAGAGCGGGAATACCCGGTTGAGGGCGAGAGGCGCCGGATCGCCGCGGTGAGGCGGGTTGGGTTAGGTTTGGGCGCGCACGGGTCAACGGACACACAAGGGGATCTGTGGTGGCGCAGCAGGTGGGCGGGTTCCGGCTGATACGGGAGCTGGGCTCGGGCGGGTTCGGCGCGGTGCATCTGGGTGAGGACTCCTCCGGGCGGCGCGCGGCGGTGAAGCTGCTGCATCCGCACCTGGCCAAGGACGCCCAGGTTCGCCGCTACTTCTCCCAGGAGTTGGCCAACGCGCGTCAGGTGCAGGGTTTCTGTGTGGCCGAGATCCTGGACGCCGACGCGGAGGCGGAGCAGCCGTGGCTGGCCACCGAGTACGTCGAGGGCCCCACCCTGGGCCAGGCGGTGCGCGAGCACGGCCCGCGCACGGGGGGCGACTCGCAGCGTCTGGCGGTGCAGACCATCACCGCGCTCGCGGCGATCCACGCCGCCGGGGTGGTGCACCGCGACTTCAAACCCGCCAACATCCTGCTCGGCCCGGACGGGCCGCGGGTGATCGACTTCGGGATCGCCCGCGCGTTGGACGCCGACACCTCCTCGGCCACCCAGATCGGCACTCTTGGCTACATGGCCCCGGAACAACTGGAGGGCACCACCCTGGGCCCGGCCGCTGACCTGTTCGCCTGGGGCGCGATCATCGTCCACGCCGCCACCGGCGCCGAGGCGTTCCCCGGCCCCACCCAGGCCGCCCGGATCAGCCGTACTCTCACACACCCGCCGGAGACGGGGGACCTCGCTGACCCGTTGCTCAGTATCGTCCTGGCCTGCATGGACAAGGACCCCGCCCAACGCCCCACCGCCCGCCAGATCCTCGACATGCTCCTCACCGGACGCACGGCACCCTCCGCACCCGAACCACCCTCCGCAACGCCAACCTTTGAACCATATGCAGACGAAGAAACCCGTCTGCGCCGCGCTGGCGAGGCGGGCGACACCAACGCCATGTTCAACCTCGGCCGTCTGCTGCGTAACGCTGGGCGTGTTGTGGAGGCGGAGCGGTGGTACCGCCAGGCCGCCGAGGCGGGTCACACCAACGCCATGAACAACCTCGGTAACCTGTTGAGTAACGTCGGCCGTATCCAGGAGGCGGAGCGGCGGTACCGCCAGGCCGCCGAGGCGGGCAATCCAAAAGCCATGTACAACCTCGGTCTTCTGCTGAAAGGCGCCGGCCGCGACGAGGAGGCGGAGCGGTGGTACCGCCAGGCCGCCGAGGCGGGTCACACCAACGCCATGAACAACCTCGGCGTTCTGCTGAGGGATGCTGGGCGTGTTGTGGAGGCGGAGCGGTGGTACCGCCAGGCCGCCGAGGCGGGTCACACCAACGCCATGAACAACCTCGGCGTTCTGCTGAGGGATGCTGGGCGTGTTGTGGAGGCGGAGCGGTGGTACCGCCAGGCCGCCGAGGCGGGTCACACCAATGCCATGAACAACCTCGGTAACTTGTTGAGTAACGTCGGCCGTATCCAGGAGGCGGAGCGGTGGTACCGCCAGGCCGTCGAGGCGGGCCGCACCAAGCCATGATCGGCCTCGGCATGCTGAATGCGTTTTTCGGGAGTTCGGCCAGTGGCGCGACTGGGCCGAGAGGATTAGAGCGCAACAGCGGGACTCGGCTGGATTGACCTTCTCAGGCGACGCCGTGCACCAGTAGGGCTGTGTCCGCCCCTACGCAGCAGCGCCGCTCACTGGGTCGGGTGGCCGGATCCGTACGCGTTCGCGCGGCGTGGAGGCCCGGAGCTATGCCTCGGCAGGTGGCCACCAAGGGCCCGGTCCCGGGCTGCGGCCGTACCGGGAACGGCACCGACAGGCTCACTGCCACCCCGGGGCTGCCAGGAAGGGCTCGACCCATTCCCGGAAGCTACTGCCGTGGCGCTCGTGGGCGGCACGCATGAGTGCCTGGGCGTCGTCCGACGGGGTCAGCCCGAACTCGCGTTGCAGGAGAGCGAGGAGTTCGGTGTGGCCGTTGAGCTCTCCCTCGGCGTATTCCAGTTCCTGCCGGTAGTCGGGGTGGCCGAGCAGGTAGGGGGGATCGACGTCGGATCCGGCAACAACCTCGCTGTCCGCGGCGAGCACGAGCAAGAGTTCACGAAGACTGTCGGCGACCACACCGTAGTCGCCCTCGTCACCGAGGATCACGACAGGCAGAGTGGCGAGGTCGGAGCGGCCATCGCAGCGCCACAGCGCGTACAGGGATCCCGTACCGTTCGCCACCGCGAATACCTTGACCCGGTCGAGGAACTCGGGCTCGGCCGACCAGCCGTGGCGCAGCGCGTCTTCGTCGCCGTAGGCACGCATTTCGAAACCGTAAGCCAGGAATTCGTTACCGACCCGCTCCTCCAGCTCTTTGAGGAGGTTGAGCTCAGGGACCGGCGAATAGCCAGTACTCATGGCTGCTCCACGTGGTGTCGGCGGCGTGTTTCCGAGGCAGGCAAGCGCATATCGCGTCCGAACCTAGAGCCTCCCCGCGACACATCGCGCCACGTGGACGCAGAGCGCCTACCCGTCCGGGCGCCCCGCCGGGGCGAGATGGCAGCCCCAGCGAGAACCCCGGCCCGCACGAACAAACCGGCCCGAGCCCATCCTGTGGGCTCGGGCCGGTGGTGTGCTGGCCGTTCCGGGGTTAGGCCGCGGTTTCGGTGTGCCCCCGGGCGGTGGCGATGCCGAAGACGGCGGTCGCCGTCACCGCGGTCGCCAGCATGACCAGCGTCATGCTGGTCAGGGTGGCCTCGCCGGTGCTGGTGAGTCCGGCGGCGGAGGCGAGGATGCCGCCGATCGCGAACTGCATCGTGCCCAGGAGCGCCGAGCTGGTGCCGCCGAGCGAGGACGGCTGGCTGGCCACGGCGAGAGTGGTGGCGTTGGGCGAGATGAGCCCGGTGCACAGCATCATCACGAAGAGCACCACGGTGACCTCGATCAGGCCCGCTGTGCCGCTGAGGCCCAGGATGCCGAGTGCCACGATGGACAGGGTCGCTCCGATGAGGCCCACGAACAGTCGCCGCGAGGTGTGCATCCGGCTGATCAGCGCCACGTTGACCTGGTTGCCGAGGATCATGCCGAGCGTGTTGATCCCGAAGACCAGGCTGAACTGCTGCGCCGTCGCCCCCAGCTCTTCCTGGGAGACGAAGGAGAACGCCGAGATGTAGGTGAACGTCATGGCGAAGCTCAGCGCCATCGTCATGGAGGGCGCGATGAACCGCGGGTCGCGGAGCAGGCGCCCGAACGTGCGCAGCATGAGCACGGGGTCCCGGCGCGTGCGATCCTGGGGGGCGAGGGTCTCCGGCAGCCCGAAGTAGACCAGCCCGGTCCCGGCCAGGCCGGCGACACCGAGCACGGCGAAGATGAGCTGCCAGGGGCCGATCAGCATCAGTTGGCCGCCGAGGATGGGGCCCAGCATCGGGGCGAGCCCGACGAGCAGCACCAGCCGCGAGAAGAACTTCGCCGCGGCGTCACCGCTGAAGGTGTCCCGGACGACCGCCCGCGCGATCACCATTCCGGCCGCCGCCGCTATCCCCTGCACGAACCGCAGCGCGCTGAACATCTCGGGCGAGGTCACCGTCATGCACAGCAGCGAGCTGAGGGCGAACATCGCGGTGCCGACCAGGAGGGGACGCCGGCGCCCCCACCGGTCACTGAGCGGGCCGATCACGAGCTGGCCCAGGGCCAGGCCGACCATGACGGCCGTGAGGGTCAGCTGGATCTGGGACTCGGTGGCGTTCAGGTCCGCGGCGATGTCGGGGAACGCGGGCAGGTAGAGGTCCGTGGCTAGCGAACTGGTGGCGGAGAGGACCCCCAGCACGAAGACGAGCAGCACCACGGAGCGGCGCGGAGTGCGGGCTTGTCCGGCCTCCGCTGCAGGGCGGGAAGTCAGGCGCGGACGCGCGGAGACAAGGCTCACGGGTACTCCAGGGAACGGGAGTGGACAACAAACGAAAGAACCGCAGGGGGTTCGGCACCTTGGAGCCCGTCGCGCGATGAACGGTGGACGGTGCCAGAAGGTCCCGTGTTAAGGACACTCGCCCTGCAACACGGCTCTTTCGTTGCGAAATCCTGGCTTGTTCGTTACTTGGAGGTGATGTGAACCACTGACCGGCAATCGCTGGCATGCGGGAATTCCCGGGCCTGTGAGCACGGCCACGCTGGGGGCGGGTTGCCAAGAATGGGTAACGTTGCAGTTCAGAGCGCGGCATTGGAGGTGGGGGAATGCAGCGGGTCCTGGTCAGCGCCTGCCTGATGGGACGACGAGTCCGCTTTGACGGCCGTGCCAAGACGATGGACGATGCCATCGTCGATCGCTGGCGGGCCGAGGGGCGGCTCGTCGTCTACTGCCCCGAGGTGGCCGGAGGGCTGCCCGTGCCGCGCCCGCCCGCGGAGATCGAGGCGGCACAGGGAGCCGACGCCGTGCTGCACGGCAACGCCCGCCTGCGCACCCCGCAGGGGGCCGATGTCACCCAGTTCTTCCTCGCGGGAGCGCGCGCCGCGCTGGCGACCGCGCAGTCCAACGACGTGCGGGTGGCGGTGCTGAAGGAGTCGAGCCCGTCGTGCGGCCTGCACCGGGTCTACGACGGAGGCTTCACCGGCACGACAACCGAGGGTCCCGGAGTTACCGCGCGCCTGCTGTTGGACCACGGTGTCAGTGTCTACACCGAGAACGAGATCGAGGCCGCCGACGCGCGCCTGGCCGAGCTGGAGGCCGCACGCTGAGTGCGCGGGCCCGCTGGCTGGCACACGCGGCCGGGCCGCTGCACAGCTCTATTAGGATCGACCCCAACCCGCCAGCGGCGGGCGTCGCCACGGCCGCGGGTGCGGCACTTGGCACCCGCCCCTGGCCGGGCGGGCCAACCGAGCAGACGCATAGCGGAACGGGGGAAGGTCATGGTGGTGCACAGCGGTGACCTGGCGTACCTGCGCCGCTGCGTGGAACTTGCCACCGAGGCACTGGAAGCGGGCGACGAGCCGTTCGGCTCGGTGCTGGTCGCGGCCGACGGGACGGTCCTCGGTGAGGACCACAACCGGGTGGCCCTCGGCGACCCCACCCGCCACCCGGAGTTCGAGCTGGCCCGCTGGGCCGCCGCGAACATGGCATCCGTGGACCGAGCGCGGGCGACGGTCTACACCTCGGGCGAGCACTGCCCGATGTGCGCCGCGGCGCACGGGTGGGTCGGCCTGGGGCCGATCGTGTACGCGGCCTCCTCGGACCAGCTCGTGACCTGGCTCGGCGAACTCGGAGTGCAGCCGCCTCCCGTGAAGCCCCTGCCGATCCACGAGGTCGCGCCTACGGTCGAGGTACGCGGCCCGGCCCCCGAACTCACCGACCAGGTCCGCGCACTACACCGCCGCTTCCACCGGAGCACCTGAACCCCGGGCGGCCAGTGGCTACCATGTCGTCGGCAGTGCTCCGCCGTTCGCGGCGGAGGTGAAGCCGACCTCCCGCGTAGCGGGGTAAGACGCGCTGTTTCGCCCGCAGGGCGAAACAGCGCGTGGCAGTCTAATCGCGTTGGGTACCGCCGGACGGGCGGGAACGGAGCCATCAGGCTCGAAAGCCCGTGGAGACCAGGTAAGACCGGCCTCACGGTCGGCACAGGTCGATGAAGCAGGAAGCCATGGTCGTGCCGCGCGATGCGGTCCGGGCCAGAATCTCTCGGCTTCAGCCGGGAGAGCGCGTCAATGGAGTCCGACGCGCTCCGCGCGTGCCCGCTCCAGACTGTCGGGGTGCAGGGCGTCCAGCAGGCACGCGCGGTGCGCGACGACAGTGTGGCTCTCCGGGCCGCCGGCGCTGCGGACCTCCAGCGTCAGACCGTCACCGCCCGGGCTCAGCGTCGTGGTGGTCATGCACAGGTCGCACCTCCAGTGCAGGGCGGCCAGGTCCGCGGCGCGCAGGCTCAGCCGGACCCAGGACCGCCCTTCCCACCGGCGCACCTCCTGGACCACCGCCGTGACCTCGGCGCCGACAGGGGGGAACTCCGGGGGAAGTGATCGCGGAGCCCCGGAAGGGCGGTCCATCGCCATGAAGTCGACCGACGCTCCCGCACGTTCGTGGCCCACGATCCGCACCATGACGCCCCATGGGAAGTGCTCCAGCACCCGCGCCCGCACCTGCTGGCCGGGAACAAGCGCGTAGGTCGCGAGGTCGGCATCCTGCACGGTTCACCCCTCCGAACCCTCGGCGCTGGCGTGGCGGTTGACTGCCGCAGCATCCTACAGCCCAGGGCGTTCGGTGCTGCCCCTCTCTGGGAGCACGCCACGAGCTGGACGGCGACCGGGCCATCCAGCACATTCGGGAATGCGGCTTCCACGAGCAATCCCGAGTCCGAGGAATGAGGCGCCGCCGCGCCTTTGGCGCGGCGGCGACGGTAGGGGGCAGTTCCACGGGGCGTTTTCCGGCCGTTGCCTCAGTTGGGTGGGCCAGGTGAGTGGCTCCTTGTTGGCCGGTGAGGTGCTGGGGCGGCGGCGTGGCAGTGGAGGCGGGTCCGCGGCGGACCAGGTTAGGTGGAAGTACATTCCGGGGTCGTGGGGGAGGGGTCCCCAGGTGTCGGCGAACGCGGCGACCAGGACGAGGCCGCGCCCGGCCTCCTCGCCGGGGCCGGCCACGCGCAGCCCTGCCCGTCGTCCTTCACGGGGGCCGTCGTCTTCGACCTCCACGCGCAGTCGTGTCGGGTTCAGGGACACGTGGACGGTGTATTCGCCGTCGTGGGCGCTGCGGGAGTGGCGCACGGAGTTCGTGGCCAACTCCGAGAGCAGGAGTACCGCGGTGGCGCGGGTGTCGGCGGGGACAGCGGCGTGGTGGGCGAAGCGGAGCAGGTCGTCCAGCCAGTGCCGGGCGGGGGCCACGCTGTCGGGGTGGCCGCGGAAGGTCGTGCTGAACTGCTGCATGGTCACCACCCCCGCTGTGCCGCCGGGCGCAGCACGTAGGGGCGGACACGGGCGGTGCGGCGGTAGCGGTTACTCTTGGGCATCAAGTCCTCACCTGTCTTGGGCAGGTCGTGGGCCGAGGCCCTGGTTAGTGGTGGTGCACTGGCCAGGGCCGTTTTAGTGCGCGCCGTATTATCGGGATTGTTTGAGCGCGCAATTAAACACTGCCAACACTCAGTGATCCTTTCCAGGGGATGAACCTTCCTGGGGAGAACTGTCTATTGTGTGGACGTCAGTTCACCCTCTGTGCTGGACTGTTCACCATGGTGCAGAAGATTGATCCACGATGGCTCAGGTTCGGCACGCAGCTTCGCCGCCTGAGGGAACAAGCTGGGGTTTCCCAGGACCGACTCGCCAGGGCCCTCAATGTTTCGGCGTCGATGCTGAGTGCTATGGAGCGGGGCGCACGCGGCACCAAAGCGGACTACCTTGATCAAATCGACCGAGTGCTCAACACTGGGGGTCAGGTTCGTCAGCTTTGGGAACGAATGACCGGAAGCAACGCGTTTCCCGAATGGTTCCGTGCCATCGAACTGCTACAACGCAAGGCGTCCGAGATCCGGGAGTACCATCCACTCCTCATTCCGGGGTTGCTTCAGTGCGAGGAGTACGCGCGCACGATTATTCGGCTCGGTGATCCCACATACTCCAATACCGAGGTCAACGAGCAGGTTCAGGGGCGGGTCAACAGGCAGACTCTACTGACGTCGGAACGCCCCCCGCTGCTGCTGGTCGTCTTGGACGAGATGGTGCTGCGCCGACCGTTCGGCGGAGCCACGACGATGGCCCGCCAGCTCGAGCACCTTTTGGAAGTCTCTAGAGAGCCACACGTGGTGATCCAGATAGTGCCCTTTGGCACGGAACGTCACCCCGGGCTCGATGGTGCCTTTACGCTGATCACTGTCTCCGGGCAGCCGGAGATCCTGTACCTGGAGACCAGGATTTCCGGGACTCCAGTGGACGAACCAGACGGAGTACAGGAGTATTCGCGCGTCTTCGGTGAGCTTCGTGGCGTCGCTCTACCCCCAGTAGCATCGCGCGAGCTCATGGAGAAAGTACGAGGAGAGTTCCTTGAGAGTCATCGAGCAGACATGGCGTAAGTCCAGCTACAGCAACTCCAAGGGGGGAAACTGCGTCGAGGTAGCCGACACGGTTTCGGGTGGTGCGGCCATCCGCGACAGTCGGCACCCCGACCTCGGCCACCTTTCCTTTCCCGCCCCCGAGTGGTCGGCGTTCCTTCGGGGAGTGCAAACCGGTCGACTGTAGCTCAAACCTGTCCATAAACCCACACCCGCCGATCTTGCGCAAATCGGGCCTTTATATGCTGAGGAAGGCCTGGGATGCGCAAGATCGCTCGGATGCGGAGGCCTGAACGACGTTCGAATCCTGTTCGGTGTCGGCACGGCTCGGAGGTTTGAGGTGGATCGTCGAGAACCTCCATTGAACGTGCGTGCGGCGCTGGCCTTCGGGACTCCGTTACGTGAGGGCATAGAGCTCATCCGCCAGCAGGGGCTCGGCGCGCTCGTCGTACTCGGGTACGACAGGCACGACGGGAAACTGTTCGAGGGAGGCCATGCCACCGACGAGCCCGTCACGGACGAAGCGATTCGTAGAGCCGCCCTGAATGACGGCGCCACGGTGCTGTCGCCGAGTCTCGACCGGATCGCGCGAGAGCGCACATTCCTGCGTCCGCAGGCGATCGTTCCCGCGGGCGCGGGCGGGACCCGGCATCTCACCGCCGCGCGGTGCGCCGCGCAGACCGGACGTCCCGTGGTGGCGGTCAGCGAGGAACGGCAAGCGGTCACGCTGTACCGCGGGACCGAGCGGTACTTGCTTCTTACCGCGCTCGGGCTCCGCGCGGTCATCGACGACGTCATGAACGCGCTACGGGCCATCCATGTGCAAGATGCCATCGTGGGGGATCAGGCTAGGCAGGGCCGCCTCGACGAAGCTCGGGGTCTGCTCCGGGAAGTCGATGGCCATCTCGTCGAGCTGGGTGCGGCTGGCAGGATAATCACGAGCGAGTGCGCCACAATCGCGAGCACACTGGGCCTCGCATGGGCGCCGTCGGACGTTGCCCCGTTCCCGATCCACACCGAAAAAGCGACGACAAAAATCCCTTAATCGGGCGCGGCTATCAAAGCTCGCGATGGGTTCTTCCGGAACTACGCAGAACGTGGTCCAGGCTCGCGTCATTGACGAAGTCCATGTTCACCCCCGGCAGAGTCGGCCGAGACCACCCCTCCGCAACAGCTTCCTCCCCAGGTCACTCACTTCACCAACCGCAACGACGAACTTTCCCGACTTGACGCGATACTCTCCGGCGAGGATGCGGATCCGAAGATCGGCCTCGTCGTTGGAGGACCGGGACCGGTAAGAGCGCTCTTGTGGTGGAAGGTGCGCGTCGGGTTCGTGACCGGTTTCCGGGTGGCGTTCTCTACACCGAACTTCGCGGATTCGACTTGCGGTTACGTCCTGATCCTCGGACTCTCCGCCACCGGGGGTGGGGCACGACGGCTTCGGTGCCCAACCCGCATAGCTCGGCCGGGCACTCGGCCGGCCCGGAATTGCGTTGCGGTGGTCGGCGGCGCCGTGGCAGGTTGGCGCCGTCAGCTCCGCACCGGCCCCAGGAGGCTCGATCGTGACGATCCCGGTCCTCGGCGTGACCTTGCCCTGTGCTTCGGCTCAGGAGCGCGCCGCGGCCTGATCTGGCGATCCGTGCCCTAGCCCGCCGGCCGCAACAGCCGCGGGCTAGTTCCGTGTGCCCTCTCCTGACGTCGAAGCTCCACCCAAACAGTGGATTGCCGAGCGCGTCGACGAGTTCCGCGCTCGGTGTCCGGTGACGCCGTACGGCGTCACCGGACACCACGGCTTCGAGCACGCTAGGAGAGTCGGTGTCCTCGTCCCAGGCGAACACCTCTGTACCGTCCGGCCCGCGTGCCGGGCGCCGCGAGTGGCTCGGGCTGGCCGTGCTGGCCCTGCCTACGGTGCTGCTCGCGCTCGATACGAGCGTCCTGTATCTCGCGCTTCCGCATCTTGCCACTGACCTGGAGCCCAGCAGCGCGCAGGCCCTTTGGGCCATGGACATCTACGGGTTCATGATCGCGGGCTTCCTGATCACTATGGGAACGCTGGGCGACCGGATCGGGCGCCGCAAACTGCTGCTGTTCGGCGCCGGGCTGTTCGGTGCCACATCGGTACTGGCGGCGTACTCCGTCAGCGCTGAGATGCTGATCGCCGCCCGGGCGGCGCAGGGAGTCGCCGGAGCGACCCTGATGCCCGCCACGCTGGCGCTGATCAGCGACATGTTCCTCGACCCCCGGCAGCGTGCGGTCGCCATCGCCGGGTGGGTGAGCAGCTTCATGACCGGGATCGCCATCGGCCCCATAGTCGGCGGCGTACTCCTGGAGTTCTTCTGGTGGGGATCGGTCTTCCTGCTCGGTGTTCCGGTCATGGTTCTGCTGCTCATCCTGGGCCCGCTGGTGCTGCCCGAGCGGCGGAGCGCCGAGGCCGGCCCATTGGACCTGACCAGTGTCGGGCTGTCGCTGGCGGCGTTGCTGCCCGGCATCTACGCGCTCAAGCGGCTTGCCGAGGACGGGCTGGGCACGGCACCGGTGCTGGCCGGTGCCCTCGGGGTGGCCGCGGGGTGGCTGTTCCTGCGCCGCCAGCGAGGGCTGCGTACCCCACTGGTCGACCCGAGCCTGTTCGCCAGCGTCCCGTTCAGCGCGGCGCTGCTGCTCCTGCTGCTCGGCGGGACCATCGAGGGCGGAGTAACCCTGTTCGTCACCCAGTACCTGCAGTTGATCGCGGGACTCAGCCCGCTGAGTGCCGGGCTGTGGCTGGTGCCCTCGGCCGCGGCGGTGATCGCCACCTCGATGGTGGCGCCGCTCGCCGCGCGGCGGTTTCCTTCCGGGTACGTCATCGCGGCGGGTCTGCTGCTCTCGATCGCCGGCCTGCTGGTCCTCACCCAGGTCAGCAGCGCCGGCGGGCTGGCCGGGGTGGTCGCCGGCTTCACCATGCTCTACGCGGGCGGCGGGCCGTACGGGGCGCTGGGCACCGACCTGGTGGTCGGGGCCGCCCCGCCGCAGAAGGCCGGATCGGCGGGGTCGATGGCGGAGACCGTGACCGAGCTTGGTGCCGCACTCGGGGTCGCGGTCCTGGGCAGTGTCGGCACGGCGGTCTACCGGCAGCGGATGGCCGGTGCCGTACCCGATTCGGTGCCGCCCGAGGCGGCCGGTACCAGCCACGACTCCCTCGCCGGCGCCACCGCCGCGGCCGCGGAGCTGCCACCCGGCGCGGCAGCCGAGCTGCTCGACTCCGCGCGCCAGGCGTTTACCGCTGGGCTGAACGCCGCCGCTGGCGGGGGCGCCGCCGTGGCGGTCGCTCTCGCGGTCGCCGCAGCGGTGCTGCTGCGCAACGTCCGGCTCGGAGCCGGATCCGGGCAGTGCGGATAGCGCGGGCCGTGTCCGCGCGCACCTGTCTATCTTCGGTTCTCCCGACACACTGCAACTGCCGGGTTACCGTTCTCCTATGGCTTCGCCCGGTCCCGCCGATCTCGCCCGCCTCGCCCCCGACGAACAATGGGCTCAAGCCCTTCATGACGCGCCGCGCCACCTGTTCGCCCCGGAAACCGCGATGGCGTTCCCACCGATGGAATGGCTCGACCGAAACGAGGACCCCGACGCCTGGTGGGCGGCGGTTTACCGGGACACGTCGTTGATCACGCAGGTTGAGGATGGCGCGACTGCTCTGACACACGATTCGGCCACGCGCAAGGTGTGGGCGTGGTCGAGTTCGTTGTCCGAGCCGCGCGCGGTGCTCGGTTTCCTGGAACTACTGGACCCTTACCCCGGGGATCGGGTGTTGGAGATCGGCACCGGAACCGGGTGGACCGCTGCTCTACTGTCGGCCAGGGTCGGTGCGAGCAACGTGACCACGATCGAGGTCGACGAGCAACTGGCCAAGATCGCTGCTGCCAATCTCGACGAGGCCGGCGTCGTACCCCATCTGGTTGTTGGTGACGGGGCGCGTGGTTGTCCTGAGGCGGCGCCGTTCGATCGGGTGCATGTCACGTGCGGTGTCGCCACAATTCCCTACGCCTGGGTTGAGCAGACCCGGCTCGGAGGGGTTGTCGCGTTTCCGTGGATGCATGGTGCGCGTGAGGGGTTCCGCGTGCGTCTGGTTGGTACGGGCGATACCGCCGTGGGGCGCATCCACGGAGGCGCCTCCTACATGATGCTGCGGGCGCAACGCGCCCCCCTTCTGCCGATCGAAGGCGAGAGACGCGATTCCACGAGTCGCATCGACCCTCGTCGCATCAGTCGCGCGAACTCGGGACTCTCGGCGGCGTTGGCCGGACTGCTGCCAGGGGTGTCGATCAGCGGAGGAGCAACCAACCGCACGGATGGAACGTTTCGTGTGTCGCTACGCGAGAACACGAGCGACTCGCACGCGATCGCGATTCAACCCGCCGATGGCGGGATGGCTCATGTCTCGCAGACCGGACCGCGGCTGCTGTGGGACGAACTGGAGACCGCCTACCTGACCTGGGTTCACTGGGGTCAACCCGGCAGTGACCGGTTCGGGCTCACTGTCGACCAACATGGCCAGTCCGTGTGGCTGGATTCCCCGGACAACCGGATAACGGAAGGATCGCGCTAATGAGCAAGCACCGCGACGAACCCAAGCAATGTCCCGTGTGCGGCGGCAGCGGTGAGATCAGTACCGGCCACGACGGAGCTGACGGGCAGAGCTCCGGAACCACTCGGTGCGGCGCCTGCAACGGCACCGGCCAACAACCCTGACCACTGCAGGCCGGCTTACGTACTGGCCAGCGGTTGAACGTCCCCGTGCGCCCTCGCGTGTATGGGCACATCGGCATTCGCCCACCCGTGCCCCAGTACGAACACCCCCGCAGCGGGGCACGGCCGTTCAGGCTTGGCGGTTGTGGGTGCCGGGAGTGTGGCCGAAGGCGCGGCGGAAGACGTCGATGAAGGCGCTGGTGGAGGACCATCCGCAGCGGTGGGCGACCGTGGTCACCGCCGCGCCGTCGGCCAGCATGCGCAGAGCGTGGTACAGGCGTAGCTGGGTGCGCCATTGCGGGAACGACATGCGCAGCTCCGAACGGAAGAGGCGGCTGAGGGTGCGTTCACTGACACCGGTTTGGGCGCCGAGCGCGGCGAGCGGGCGGGAGTCGGCGGGGTCGTGGTGCAGCAGGGCGCAGACGGCGGACAGCCGCGGGTCGGTGGGCGTGGGCAGATGGATGGGCTGCTGGGGGGAGGCGCGAAGCTGGTCGAGGAGCACACCCCGCAACCGCCCGCGTTCGGGGCCGGTGTCGGCCGGGTCGCGGGTGTAGGCGAGGATCAGCTCACGCAGCAGGGGGCTGACGGCGAGCACCGCGGGCCCATCCATGCCCAAGGGGTTGTCGTCCGCGGGTAGGCCGAGCAGGCGCAGGTCGAGATGGCCGTGGGCTCTGTGGGCGTGAACGGTGCCAGCGGGCACCCAGATGGCGCGGGTGCCCGGCGCGAACCAGGTGCCCGCCTCCGTGGTGACCGCCAGCACGCCGGAACCCGCGTAGATGATCTGGTGGTCGTCGTGGCGGTGGGCGTCGATGCGCTCCCCGGCGGCGAGTGTCGTGGCGCGGGTTGGCGCTACCGGGGTGTGGCGGATCTCCGGCATATCTTGGCACTTTATCGGAAGTGCGACAGCCGGCGCCCCGGCACTATCGAGGGGTGTCGACGAACCGCCCCTCGTTCCGTTCCCGTCCCATCGCGCTGATGGCGCTGGGGCACGCCTGCGTTGATATCTACCAGGGGACCGTGGCCGCGCTCGTGCCGTACTTCGTCGCCGAGCAGTCCTACACCTACGCCGCCGCCTCCGGCCTCGTCCTCGCCGCGTCCCTGCTCTCCTCGGTGGTGCAGCCGGTGTTCGGCGTGCTCACCGACAGGCGGGCGATGCCCTGGCTGCTCCCGGTGAGTACCGCGGCCGGCGGGGTCGGGGTCGCCTTGTGCGGCGTCACCGGCTCCTATCCGCTGACGCTGGCCGTCGTGGCCCTTTCCGGTATCGGTGTCGCCGCCTACCACCCCGAAGCCGCCCGTGTCGCGCGTGTCGCCAGCCGCGGCAGCCACACCGTGATGGGCTGGTACTCGCTGGGGGGCAACCTCGGGTTCGCCACTTCGCCCCTCATGGTCGGCGCCGTCATCGCGACGGGCGGCCTGAACGCCTCGCCGCTTCTGGTGGTGCCGGCCCTTGTCGGCGCTGCCCTGTGCGTGGCGGCTCTGCGGATGGTCGGGCGCGCCACCCCGCTTTCCGCCGCCTCGCGCGAAGGGCGCTCCCATGAGACGGACGACTGGCCTTCGTTCGCCAGGCTGTCGGGGGCCGTGGTGTGCCGCTCGATCGTCTTCATCGGCCTGAGCGCGTTCATCGCCCTCTACGCGGACCAGCGCACCGCGGGCGGCGAGGTCGCCGGCACCGCGGCACTGTTCGTCCTCTATCTGGGCGGTGCCGTGGGCACCGTGGCCGGCGGCTGGCTGGCCACGCGCTTCGGCCGCCTGCCGGTAGTGCGCTGGTCCTACGCACTGACCATCCTCGCCGTCGCCGGTGTCGTGTTCGTGCCCGGCCCGACGCTCTTCCTGTTCGTCGCGCTGACGTCGGTGGGGTTGTACGTGCCGTTCTCCCTGCACGTCACACTCGGCCAGGACTACCTGCCCCGGCGGGTCGGTACCGCCAGCGGCGTCACGCTGGGCCTGACCGTGAGCGTTGGCGGCCTCGCCAGCCCACTCATCGGCGCCGCCGCTGACGCCGCCTCCCTGCAGGTCGCGCTGGCGCCTCTGATCGTCCTGCCCGCCCTCGGCTGGCTGGCGCTGCGCACTCTGCACGAGCCCGGAACGCTCGAATCCGCCGCGTCCACGGGTGCGGACAGCGGCGGTTCTGGGTGAGCTGTTCGGAGGGCCGGACATCAACGCGGTCGTTCCCGGCACAGCGGTGTGCGGCCCAGCCCCCGAACTCGCCGACCAGGTACGCGAGCCGCACCGGCGCTGCCACACCGGGAGCTGGGCCGGGCGGTCCCGTCGACGCGCCCCAGAGGTGCGAACAGTGCGACTTCGGGTGAGGGACGCGGTTCCCCCGTGCGGATTGTCAGTGTGGCGGTATAGCGTCACCGCCCATGGATGATCTTCAGTCGTTGAAACCCCAACTGCTCGAATCCGGGGTTCCGGAGGATGTCGCTGACCGGTGGCTCGGGTTGGCTGTCGCGCAGTTGGTGTTCACCCGGATGGACGAGGCCGACGTGCGGTCGGGGGAGCGCCCGGCCGGCTGGTACGGCGGGCATCCCCACGTTCCGCACGATATTGACCTGGGCGCCTATCCGCACTACATCGCCTCGGTCGACTGTGGCGCTCTACCGCCCGACGTGCCGGGGTTGGTGCTGCCCGGGGAGGGCTCGTTGCTCCTCTTCGCCACCAGGGACGCGGAGGACGCCAGCGAACTCGGGTACGGCGTGGAGATTAGCGCGCACACGCTGCTGCACGTTGCCAAGGACACACCGGTGCGTGAGTGGCGGCTTGATGAGTCTCCGGAGGAGCCCGACCATTTCCGCACCCCGTTCCCGCTCCGGTGCACCGCCGACTGGAGCCTGCCCACCTGCAGCAACGCCGTGATCGCCCTCGACGGTGAACTCAACGAGCTGTTCCGCCCCTATAGACGACAACTGGACGACGCCGGGCATGCCACCATGCTGAACCTCCTCGAGAGGCGGGGCCGGGTGCTGTGGATGGGTGGGTATCCGGCGCATATGCAGGGCGATCCCTGCCGCTTCTTCGGTGAGCAGGAGCTCTTCGGGATGCGCGACTGGTGCATGATCGCCCAGTGGGAGGCGAGCCTGTGGCCTGAGGGTGAAGACGTCCGCACGTACTGGGTGATCCCCCGCCAGGACATGGCGGAGTTCCGCTACGACCGGGTGGCGCAGATGAGCGACATGAACGAGTCCTTTTACCAGATCGGCAACTGAGCGGTGGACGCCACCGGCCCGCCGGTCTCCGGCCACGGAACCTGATCCAGCGACTCCGGCCGGCGGGCGGCGATGAGTTTCGCGGCCGCGCCTGGTCTGTATGTGTGGCGAAGGATAGTGCCAAGTCGAGTCGACCAAGGAGAAGTTGTGAGCACGGTGAGGTTCCAGATCGCTGTCTCGCTGGACGGGTACATGGCGGGGCCGCGGCAGAGCGAGGAGAACCCGCTCGGTGAGGGCGGCATGAAGTTGCACGAATGGGTGTTCCCGCTGGAGGCGTGGCGGCGCGAGCAAGGGTTGTCCGGCGGGGAGGTCACCGCCAGCACACCCGTGGTGGAGGAGGTGCAGGCAGGCGTCGGCGCCGTTGTGATGGGCCGGAACATGTTCGGCGGCGGCCCCGGGCCGTGGGGCGAGGACCCCTGGCGCGGATGGTGGGGCGACAACCCGCCGTTCCACACGCCGGTGTTCGTGCTCACCCACCACCCGCGCGACCCCCTGGAAATGGAAGGGGGCACCACGTTCCACTTCGTCACCGATGGCGCCGACTCCGCGCTGGAGCAGGCACGGAAGGCGGCGAACGGCCAGGACGTACTGATCTCGGGAGGGGCGAACGTCCTGCGGCAGTACCTCGCAGCGGGGGAGGTCGAGGAGTTCTACGTGCACGTCGCCCCCGTGATCCTGGGCGGGGGCGAGCGGCTGTTCGAAGGGGTGGGGCAGTCCCAACTGGAGCAGGTGCGGGTAGTCGACGCCCCAGGGGTCACCCACATCAAGTACCGCGTCGCGGGCTAGCTATCCCGGCCACCGCACCGGCCTATGGAAGGGGGTGGCCCGGCCGCCGCCGGCGAATGGGGACGCCGGAGGAGGCCGGGCCACGGGGCCGGGCGGTGCGTTCGCCCGCTCGCCCGCCGCGGGTGTCCTCTTTGGACTCGTGAGGGGGTGGTGGCGCCTACGATGCTCCAATGCGCCAGTCCGATCCGCGGCCGTACTGGAACACCAACGTCGCCCGGCACCCGGGAATCCTGCGTGCCGTCCCGAACGAATGCGGCGACGCGTTGGACGTCGGCTGCGGGGACGGCCTGCTGGCGCGCAAACTGACCGGGCGGGCGAAGCGGGTCACCGGGATCGACAACTCGCCCGGGATGATCGCCCGTGCCCGCGTGCTCGCCGCCGGGTACCCGGAGCTGACCCTCATCGAGGGCGACTTCCGCACCGCGGACCTGCCAGCCGAGGGCTTCGACTTCGTCTGCTCGGTGAGCACGATCCACCACATGGACTTCGAGACGGCCCTGACCCGGATGCGGGAGCTGCTCCGCCCCGGCGGCAGGCTCGTGGTGGTCGGCTTGGGGCGCGAAACGGGCCCAGCGGAGTGGGCCGCCACCATCGCGGCGGCCCCGATCATGCGGACCCTCAAGGTGCTGCTCAGGGCGAGCGGCCCGGAAGGGATGCCGATCGCCCAACCGCGGATGAGCTACCGGCAGGTACGGACCACGGCGCGGCGGCTACTGCCCGGCGTGCGCTACCGCCGCCACGTGCTGCGCCGGTACTCCCTGACGTGGGAAAAACCGCCAGCTTAGGGGTCGGCTGTGGTGCGCGGTCACCGGGTGCCGAGAACGAGGTGGGCAGCGAGCCCACCGAACACCGATGCCACGATCCGGTCGAGCCAACGGCGCAGGGAGACGCGGCGCAACAGCCGGTCCTTCAGGGTTCCGGCCAGCACTCCGGCGCTCCCGTCGACCGCCAGGCCGATGGCGATGAACCCCGCGCCAAGGGTGAGCAGTTGCGCCGTGACCGGCCAGGCGGTGGGGCCCTCGGTGAGGAACTGCGGCAGGAACGCCAGGTAGAACAACACGACCTTGGGGTTGGCCAGGTTCGTCAGCATCGCCAGCACGTAGACCTTGCGTAGCGAGCGGCGCGGTTGGGCCACTTCGGCTTGCGCTTCGCTCGCCTGCCGCCCACTCGCCCGCCACGTCGTGACAGCGAGATAGAGCAGGAAAACCGCCCCCGCGATCCGCACCCCGTCCAGCACGGCCGGTGCGCTCGCGATCACAGCGCCCAGACCGAACGCCACGGCCAAGGTGTGGACGACCAATCCGGTCGACATGCCAAGCGCCGCGACCATTCCGGCCCGGCGGCCACCGGTCAGGCCGTTGCCGACAACGAACATCATGTCCGGGCCCGGGGTGATGCTGAGTACGAACACCGCCAGCGCGAACGCGAGCACCAAAGTCACTGACATGGACTGATTCCTCCCATGAAGCCAGACCGCCCGGCTCAGCATAGGCCCAGGGCACCCGTGGCCCGGCCACTTCGGTGTGTGATCCGCGGCAGACCAGTACCGGCCACGATGAAGCGGGCGCGTTCCGCATGGCCGGCGAGGACGGCGCCGAAGGCGACACCCCGTAACCACCGTGCCGGCCGTGGGCGCGCAGCGGCCGCACCGGTGCCCACCGCGTGCCCGAGACGCCGCGGGCGCCCCGGTCCTTCCGGTGGAAAACCAATAGCTCCGGTCGACGGCGCGATGCTAATTTCCCGGATTCGGCCACACGGAAGGAGAGGTCACATGGTGACGAACAATGCGGTGATTGTCGCTGGCGGTCCGCGGACCACCCTCCCGCGCACCGGCTGATCCCCGGCCACCGCGTGCCGTGCCGCGCACGGCGCGCCGCGCACGGGAAGAGTGAGGGTCCGCGGCCGTAGCGGTTCGGTGACGCCCCATGGCGTCCCGCAACCGGGAACTTTCCACCGCGAACATCATGAACAAGCTGGAGACCAGCGACGATGAACCACTCTTCCGAAACGGGCCCGTCCGAGTTCGACTTCGACGACCCGTCCCTGAAGGCGGCGCTTGAGCTGCACCACGGCCTGGCCCGCCAGGGACCAGGGTCCGCGGCCACCACCCGGCGGCTGCTGTCCCTGGCACAGCCCATCCCGTCCCGTCCCCGCGTGCTGGACCTGGGGTGCGGCCCCGGCCCCGCGGCGCTACTGCTCGCGCAGGAAGCCCAAGCCGAGGTCACGGCGATCGACCTCTACCCGCGCTTCCTCGACGAGCTGCGCGCCGCGGCGGAACAGGCGGTTGTGGCAGAGCGGATCACCCCGGAGAACCGCTCCATGGACGACCTGCCCTATCCCGATGGCTCCTTCGACCTGGTGTGGTCGGAGGCGGCGGCCTACAACATCGGGTTCGACACGGCGCTGCGCTCGTGGCGCCGGCTGCTCGCCCCTGAGGGGGTCCTCGTCGTCACGGAGCTCGGGTGGCTCACAGGCACCCCTCACTCCGAGGCGCGGGAGTTCTGGGACGCCGTGTACCCGCCGCGGACCACCGCGGAGAACGTCGCCATCGCCACGGCGGCCGGGTACACGGTTGTGGCGACCTACCTCCTGCCCGACGAGGACTGGTTCGCCGAGTACTACACGTCGCTCGAAGCCCGGATCGCCGGGATAGACCCGGGCGACGCACTCGCGCTTGAGGCCGCCGGCCACCTGCGGCGTGAGATCGGCCTGCGGCGTGCGCACGGAGCCGACTACGGCTACGTGGGCTACGTGCTGCGCCCGCGCGGCTGAGGCCGGGGGTGCGCCCTTCGCCGGGACCCGTGCGGCGGGCGCACCCCAGCCGCGGGCCGGCGGCGCCTTTGCGCGCCGCCGGCCCGCGGCGGCCTAGCGGAGCGGGGTGAACGCCAGTCGCAGCCGGTGGCCCGTGGGGCGCAGTTCGTACTGGGGCAGCACCCCGGGGCCGCACGAGGCCGATCCGATGCCGTTGTGGGCCAGGTCGAGGTGCAGGTGGATCCGGTCCTCCGGGGTGAGGTCGTGCGGGTGCCGGGCACTGTCGAGGGCGCGGGTGCTCCACCGGCGCGCCGAGAAGTCGAATACGGGGTGGCCCTCGACCCGCAGCCCGGTACCGTCCGCCGCCCGGAAGCACGCCCAGCGGGTGTCGGCGCGGTTCCCGTTCTCCTGCGGGCGGAGGTAGGGCGTCTGCAGCTCGTCGACCGAGCGCGTGTAGCGCCCGACCCGGGCCGCCCGCTGGATGTCCGGGTAAGCCTCACCGGGGCCGCGGCCGAACCACTCGACCGCGCCCAGCTCGGGCGGGAGCGCCAGGTGGACGCCCAGGCGGGGCAGGGGGCAGGGCCACCGCCCGTCGGGCTCGGTGTCCAGGGTCAGCAGGAGGCGGTCCGCGTCGCCGGACCAGGTGTAGCTGACCAGCATTCCCAGGTCGCTGGCCGCGGCGGCGACGCGGGACCGCACAACGAGGCCGTCCTCCGCCATTTCGGTGGCGACGCGGCGCTCGGTGAGCCGGTCCAGTCCGAGCCGGCGCCACTGGTCCTCCACGGAGATGCCGTGTTGCGCGTGGTCGTTGTCGGTGGGGGCGCGCCACAGGTCCAGAGCCACGGGGGAGGACACCGGGACGCCTCCGATGCTTCGTAGCGCGCCCGATGCGGAATCGAAGGTTCCCGGCCCGAGGGTCAGCACACCTTCGGTTCCCGTGGCGGGTGCGGCCCCGGCGGGCTCGGGGCGCGGTGCCGTGCTGCCGAGTTGGGCCTGCCCCCAGGCCACCTCGTGCCCGTCCGGCGCCCAGGCGCGTTCGCCGCCGAGGACGGCCCGCACATTCAGCCAGCTTTCCCTGTCGGTGGCGGGAACCGGGGGCACGGGAAGGGGCACCTCGGTGCTGCCGCCGGGCGGCAGGGCGTCGACGGCGAGCTGTCCTTCGGCGACCACGACGCCCTCCTCGGTCACGCTCCAGAGGAAGGCGAGCCCCGAGGTGTCGGCGAATGCCCAGGTGTTGGTGAGGCGCACAGTCCCGGACGCGGGGTCGGGGCAGATCCGCACCGGCTCGTAGACCTTCTTGAGCTCGCCGAGGCCGGGGCTGGGGGTGCGGTCGGGCAAGAGCAGCCCGTCGGCGACGAAGTTGCCGTCGTGCAGCACCTCGCCGAAGTCGCCGCCGTAGCCGAACCACTCGGTGCCGTCAGGCTCACGGCGCCGGATCCCGTGGTCGATCCACTCCCACACGAACCCGCCCTGGCAGCGGTCGAAGGTCTCGAAGAGCTCCTGGTACTCGGCGAGCCCGCCCGGCCCGGTGCCCATGGCGTGGGCGTACTCGCACAACACGAACGGCAGGGCCCGCCGGTGCGCGTCGTTGGCCGGGTCCGCGGTCCCGGGTTCGGCGTACCGGCCGATCGCCGCGACCTCCTCGTGCGGGGCGTACATCCGGGAGTAGACGTCCACGTACGGGCTGTCCGGGTCCCCCTCGTAGTGGATCGGCCGGCCGGGGTCGCGCTGGCGCGTCCACTCGGCCATGGCGCGCAGGTTCTGCCCGGTCCCGGCCTCGTTGCCCAGCGACCACATGATGACGCTCGGGTGGTTCTTGTCGCGTTCCACCATGCGCCGCATCCGTTCCAGCGTGGCCTCGCCCCACCGCGGGTCGTCGCTGGGGTTGCGGCGCCAGCCGACTTCCTCGAACCCGTGGGTCTCCAGGTCGCACTCGTCGATGACCCACAGCCCGTACTCGTCGCACAGGTCGAGGAAGTCGGGGTGGGGCGGGTAGTGGCTGGTGCGCACGGCGTTGATGTTGTGCTGCTTCATCAGCAGCACGTCGGCGAGCATGGTCGCGTGGTCCAGTACACGGCCGCTGTCGGGGTGCCACTCGTGCCGGTTCACACCGCGCAGCAGGAGGGGGCGGCCGTTGGCCCGCAGCACCCCGCCGGAGGTGTCCACGGTGCGAAAACCGATGCGCACCGGAACGCGTTCGGCCGCGGTGGCCAGCACACCGTGGTAGAGGCGGGGGGTCTCGGCCGACCAGGGCTCGACCGGGCCGACCTCGTGCACGGCGGCGGCCGGGGCGTCGAACAGGCCGAGCTCCTCCACGGTGATCCGGGCGCTGGTCCGGGTGTCGACGCGGAGCGTGCCGGTTCCGGTGGTGTGGTCGTAGCCGGCGTGCAGGAAGAAGTCGTCGAGGCCGCCGGCGGGCCGGGACAGCAGGCGCACGTCGCGGAAGATGCCCGACAGCCACCACATGTCCTGGTCCTCCAGGTAGCTGGCCGCCGACCATTGGTGCACCCGGACCGCGAGCGTGTTGCGTCCCCCGCGCAGCAGCGGCGCGACGTCGAACTCCGTGGGAAGGCGGCTTCCGGTGGAGTAGCCCAGCGCGGTGCCGTTCAGCCAGACCGCGAAGCAGGAGTCCACCCCGTCGAAACGCAGCACGGCCGGGCCGTCGGGCCAGTCGTGGGGCAGGTCGAAGACGCGGCGGTAGTCGCCGGTGGGGTTGTCGTCGGGCACATGCGGCGGGTCGATGGGGAAGGGGTAGCTGACGTTGGTGTAGGCAGGCCGGCCGTGGCCGTGCAGTTGCCAGTGCGCGGGAACGGGCAGCGTGTCCCACCCGGAGTCGTCGAACCCGGGTTGCTCGAACCCGCCGGTTGGCTGGTCAGCGCGGGGCAGCAGCCGGAAGCGCCACGTGCAGTCCAGGTCGAGCTCGGGGGCGTCGGAGCGGAACCGGGCGCGGGGCGGTCGGGTGCCCGCCGAGGGGGCGAAGCTCTCGTAGTAGGGCGGGGACGCGGGCTGCGTGCTGGTCACGGCGCTCCTCAACGCGGGCGGGACGACTGCGGTGCGGCAAGGGTGTCAAGGGCGGGTTACGCGGCCCGGGCGTGCAGCAGGACCGCCTGGGCCGGGTTGAGGTCGGGCAGCTGGATGCCGGCGCGGGTGAGCACCGTCGGGCCGTCGGCCAGCCCGCGCAGCAGAGCGCGGCGGGGCACACCCGACGGGCCCGCCTTACTGGAGTGTCGCATCGTGGACCCTCTCGCCAACAAACGTTCGAACGCATATGAAACCGGTCACGCAGAAGCGCCCACATCATCGGCGGAGTGTTCATATTTAGTCAACACTTCCCACCACAATCGAACACTCGTTTTCGGCGGCCAGCCGAAATACGCGGCCGGTCCGGTCCGGAGTGTTCGCGCGGTGGGTCCTGTGCTGTCCGGCGCGGTGGCCGCCCGTCCGCGGGGCGGTCGCAGGTCACGCGGCCCGGGCACGGTCTCCAACAGGTTCCAACACAGACGTGCCGGGTCCCGCCGCGCGGCGGGACCCGGCACGTGTGGTGTCAGCCGGTGGGTGTCAGTCGGTGGACTCGGATCCGGACTCGAACTCTTCGGGCACCCGGACCGGGCGCAGGTACACCCAGATGCCGAGCAGCGCGGCGAAGACGAGCATCCCGATGCCCGACCACAGGTTGATGTTGACGCCGGCCGCCTGCTCGATGGCCTCGGGGGCCGGATTCACGCCCATGAGGGTCAGGACCACGCCGTAGATGACGAACAGCAGGGCGATGACCAGCCTGATGTCGAACAGGCCGGCGGCGCGGCGGCGCTCTTGGCTGCCGGGGCTCGTGGTGCTCATCGGGTGTGCCTCCTCGTCAGCCGAAGATCAGGTTGAGTGCGATGGTGAGCGCGAGGACAAGACCGGCCATCAGGCCCGGTCGCCGGTACCAGCCCGCGTTCTCGCCGGTTCGGGAGGCCGTTCGGGCGGCCTTGGGGGTCAGCGAGTAGACCAGGCCGACCAGCTCGGACTCGGGCTTGGGCCGGGTAAGCAGGCTGACGACGACGCTGACCACGATGTCGACAACGAACGCCGCGCCCGCGCCGGCGAAGGCCGCCCCCTGGCCGGGCAGGTCGAGAACGCCGGTCTCGGCGAGCACGAACACGACCACGGCCGAGAGCGTTCCCAGCACCAGCCCGCTCCAGCCGGCGGCCGGGGTCATCCGCTTCCAGAACATGCCGAGGATGAACGTGGCGAACAGCGGCGCGTTGAAGAACGAGAAGAGCTGTTGGAGGTAGTCCATCAGGTTCTCGTAGGTGGAGGCGATGAACGCCGTGCCGATGGCGCCGATGGTGGCGCCGACCGTCACCCACGGGCCCATGTTGAGGTAGTAGCGGTCCGGCCTGTCCCGGACGATGTAGGCCTGCCAGATGTCGTAGGTGAACACCGTGTTGAACGAGCTCAGGTTGGCCGCCATCCCGGCCATGAAGGACGCCAGCAGCCCCGCTAGGGCGACGCCGAGAATGCCGTTGGGCAGCAGGTCGCGCATCAAAAGCAGGATCGCGTCGTTGTAGTCGACGTTGGTGGCCTCGCCCGCCTTGTGGGCGACCATCTCCGAGACCGAGACCCCGGCGATCATGCCCGGGATGACGACGATGAACGGGATGAGCAGCTTGGGGACGGCGCCGATGATCGGGGTCCGCTGGGCCGCCGACATGCTTCTGGAGGCCATCGCGCGCTGTACCTCGACGAAGTTCGTGGTCCAGTAGCCGAAGGCGAGCACGAACCCGAGGCCGAAGACGATGCCGAAGACGCTGAGGAAGTTGCTCGTGAACCCGGTGAGCTCGTTGCCGGGCCAGGCGGAGAGCTGCTCGGCCCCGCCGGGGCTGGCACTGACCTGTTCCACCAGCCCGGACCAGCCGCCCACGTTGTACAGCCCGACGAGGGTCAGCGGCAGCAGCGCCGCGACGATGACGAAGAACTGCAGCACCTCGTTGTAGATCGCCGCGGAGAGCCCGCCGAGCGCGGTGTAGGTGAGCACCACGGCCGCGGCCGCGACCAGGGACACCCACAGGGGCCAGCCCAGCAGCAGGTTGACGATACTGGCCAGCAGGAACAGGTTGATGCCCGCGATGAGGATCTGGGCGGTCGCGAAGCTGATGCCGTTGACCAGATGCGCGGCCTTGCCGAACCGGAACAGCATGAACTCCGGGACGCTGCGCACCTTGGAGCCGTAGTAGAACGGCATCATCACGATGCCCAGGAACAGCATGGCCGGTACGGCGCCCACCCAGAAGTAGTGCATCGTCGGCATGCCGTACTGGGCGCCGTTGGCCGACATGCCGATGATCTCGATGGCACCGAGGTTCGCGGCGATGAAGGCGATGCCGGTCACCCACGCCGGCAGCGACCGCCCGGACAGGAAGAAGTCCAGGCTGGTGGAGAGCGAGCGCCGTGCCATGAGGCCAACGCCCAGGACGAAGACGAAGTACAACGCCAGCAACGAGTAGTCGATCGCGCTGGCGTCCAGCCGTAGTTGCTCTTGGGCTAGCACCTGCACGCCGGCCGGTCCTCTCTGCGATCGTGGTTGTTGGAACCCAAAGCCAGGCCGCGCTGGCGATGCGCACCACTTGAATCACGAGTGCCCGTATCGGGCGGTAGGTCAAACACGGGCAAACCAGATCCCCCAGAACAGCGCAGTGTCGTTGGTTGACCTGCGGTTCAGTAGCACGTGTGGTTGGTGGGGAACGTATCTGTTTTCGTGTCGGTGCCGGGCACACCGTGCTCGGTGGTTCGCGGAACTATCCACTCTGAGGTAGCCGTTAGCGAGGTCGGAGGCATAGATCCGAGGGCCCGCGCACCGAGGTTCCGGGTCACGTGGGGCAGAGTGGTTGACACCTGCCACACACATGAAAAACTAATCAAACACATTTCAACACGAATGACCAGACGCGTGGTGTTCGAGGTGCGGGACCAACGTGTCTGGTCGGGTGCTGCCGGGAGCAGGGGAGAGGCGCGGATGCTGGCTGCGCAGCGGCAGGAGCTGATACTCGAACGGGTGCAGCGATCCGGCGGGGTGCGGGTCACCGATCTTGTCGAGAGTTTCGCGGTGTCGGACATGACGATCCGGCGCGACCTGGACGCCCTGGAGAGCCGAGGTGCGATCCGCAAGGTACACGGCGGTGCCGTGGCGCCCTCCGGTGCCAGTACCGAAGAGCCCGGGTTCGAGATCAAGGCGCAACGTCAGGAGCACGAGAAGCATGCCATCGCCCGCGAGGCCGCTCGGCTCGTCGAACCCGACAGCGCGGTGGGGCTCTCGGCGGGAACGACAACCCGCACCGTCGCCGAGTACCTGCGCGACGTCCCCGGGTTGACGGTGGTGACCAACAGCCCCCGCGTGGCCGACGTCTTCTACCGGGCCGCCCGCCCGGACCAGACCGTCGCGCTCACCGGTGGGTTCCGCACCCCCTCGGACGCCCTCGTCGGCCCACTGGCCCTGACCGCTGTGCGCAGCCTGCACCTGGACATCCTCTTCCTCGGAGTGCACGGCATGCAGGAACAGGCGGGGTTCACCACCCCAAACCTCATGGAGGCCGAGACGAACAAGGCGCTCGTGGAGGCGACCCGCACACTCGTGGTCGTGGCCGACCACACCAAGTGGGGCACTGTGGGGCTCAGCACCATCGCCCCGCTGAGCCGGTGCGACGTGCTGGTCACCGACTCCGGGCTGGGCCCCCGGGCATGTGAGACCCTCGCCGAGCGCGTGGCCAGCGTTCGCATCGCCGAAGGCGACGGCGCCACGGAACAGGCGGGCTGATGAGGAAGACTTCCGCGCGGCTCGCCGACGGGCGCGAGATCATCTACTTCGACGAGTCCGACGCGCAACGGGAGCTCCGGGACCCCCGCGACCCCGCGCCGCCGCCGACCGCCTCGGAACTGCGGTTCGACCCGTTGCTGGAGGAGTGGGTGGTCCTGGCCGCCCACCGGCAGGGACGCACCCACCTGCCGGCCACCGCCGAGTGCCCGCTGTGCCCCTCTGGAGGAGGCCGGCAAACCGAGATCCCCGCGTCCTCCTACGACGTGGTGGCCTTCGAGAACCGCTTCCCGGCACTGGCGTTCGGCGACCCGCCCTACGACGGCACCGAGGAACTGCCGGTCCCCCGGAGAGCGGGGGAGGGGCGCTGCGAGGTGCTGTGCTTCGCCGCCGACCACGACGCCTCGTTCGTCGACCTCAGCCCGCGGCGCGTACGCACCATCGTCGACGTGTGGGCCGACCGCACCCGCGAGCTGTCCGAACTGCCCGGCGTGGAGCAGGTGTTCTGCTTCGAGAACCGCGGCCCCGAGATCGGGGTGACCCTGCACCACCCGCACGGCCAGATCTACGCCTACTCCTTCCGCACCCCGCGCACCCGCCGGACGCTCGACTCCGCCCAGCGCTACCGCGAACGCACCGGGCGCGACCTGTTCGCCGACGACCTGCGGGCCGAGCGGAACGCGGGGGTTCGCGTGGTTCGGCGGAGCGAGCACTGGACGGCGTTCGTGCCGGCCGCCGCCCGCTGGCCGGTCGAGCTGCGGATCTACCCCAACCGGCGCGTCGCGGACCTGCCGGAGCTGACCGACGCGGAACGCGACGACTTCAGCCTGCTCTACCTCGACATTCTCGGGCGGCTGGACCGCCTGTTCGACGCGCCCCTGCCCTACGTCGCCGCCTGGCACCAGGCCCCGGTGCGCACCCAGCGGGACCTTGCCTACCTGCACCTGGAGCTTTTCTCCGTGCGGCGCGCCCCGGGCAAGCTCAAGTACCTCGCCGGGTCCGAGGCCGCCATGGGCGTCTTCGTCAACGACGTCCTTCCCGAGACCACCGCCCAACGACTCCGCGAGGCCGCACCATGAAAATCCTGGTCACCGGGGGCGCCGGCTACATCGGCAGCGTCGTCACGGCGCTGCTGCTCCAGGCCGGACACACAGTCACCGTGCTCGACGACCTCTCCACCGGCCACCGCGACGCGGTTCCCCAAGGGGCGTCGTTCGTCGCGGCCGACGTGACCGAAGCGGGAGACGTACTCGACCCCTCCTACGGCGCCGTCCTGCACTTCGCCGCGAAGTCGCTGGTCAGCGAGTCCACCCGGGACCCGGGGCCGTACTGGCGCACCAATGTCGCGGGCACCCTCGCGCTCCTTGAGGCGACGCGCCGGCACGGCACCGAACGGATGGTGTTCTCCTCCACCGCGGCCGTCTACGGCGAACCGGCCTCGACCCCGATAGCCGAGACCGACCCGGCGCTGCCCACCAACCCGTACGGCGCCAGCAAGCTCGCCACCGACCGGATGCTGGAGTCCTGGTCCCAGGCCTACGGGCTCGGGGCGGTGAGCCTGCGCTACTTCAACGTCGCCGGGGCCCGCGGCCCGCTCGGTGAGCGGCACGACCCCGAGACCCACCTCGTGCCCAACCTCCTGCGGGTGGCCGCCGGCTCGGCCGAGAACGCCCAGATCCACGGCACCGACTACCCCACACCGGACGGTTCGGCGGTACGCGACTACCTGCACGTCGTCGACCTCGCCGAGGCCCACCTGCGCGCCCTCGACCGGGTCGCACCGGGCCGCTTCCGGGTCTACAACCTCGGGACCGGCAGCGGGTACTCGGTGCGCGAGGTGCTCGGCGCCGTCCGGCGGGTCACGGGCCAGCCGGTGCCCGCGGTCGAGGGCCCGCGCCGGCCGGGCGACCCCGCGGTGCTCGTCGCCGGAAACGAACGTGCCCAGCGGGAGCTGGGCTGGGAGGTGCGCCGGACGATCGACGAGATTGTCGCCGACGCCTGGTCGTTCACCCGGGAACGGAGCGCACACCGATGAACGGGACCGCGGCGGAGTTCGAGTGGACCTTCGGATACCCGGCCGAGAGCGTGTGGAGCGCACCGGGGCGGATCAACCTCATCGGGGAGCACACCGACTACAACGACGGGTTCGTGCTGCCCATGGCCCTGGACCACTCCCTGGCCGTGGCCGCCGCGCGGCGCGACGACGGGACAGTGCGGCTGCGCTCCCGGCAGGAACCCGGCGCGACCGACGTCGCGGTCGACGAGCTGGAACCGGGGTCGGTAACCGGCTGGGCGGGTTACCCCGCCGGCGCAATCTGGGCACTGCTCCGCTGCGGCCACCGGGTCGGCGGGCTCGACCTGCTCGTTGACAGCACGATCCCCACCGGAGCGGGCCTGTCCTCGTCGGCGGCACTGACCTGCGCCACCGCGCTGGCCACCCTGCACCTTTACGGCATCGACACCGACAGGAGGAGCATCGCCCGCGCGGCCCAGCACGCCGAAGGCGAGTTCGTGGGAATGCCGTGCGGCATCCTGGACCAGTCCGCGGTGCTGTTGGCCGAACGCGGCCACGCGCTGTTCATGGACACGCGTTCGCTACAGACCGAGCAGGTGCCGGTCGACCTGGCCGAACACGGCCTGGCGTTGCTGACGATCGACACGCGCGCGCCGCACAGGCTGGTGGGCGGCGAGTACGCCGAACGCCGCCGCTGCTGCGAGCAGGCCGCGCGGACTCTGGGAGTGCCGGCGCTGCGGGAGATCGACGCGGCGCGGCTCCCCGAGACCCTTGACGCGTTGGACGACGACCGCACGCGGCGCCGGGTGCGCCACGTGGTCACCGAGAACGAACGGGTGCTGCGGACCGTGGAGCTGCTGCGCGCCGGGAAGCTCCGCGACGTCGGCCCACTGCTCACCGCCTCCCATGTCTCGTTGCGCGACGACTACGAGGTCAGCGTCGCGGAGGTGGACACCGCCGTGGACGCGGCCCTGGAAGCGGGGGCCCTGGGCGCTCGCATCACGGGCGGCGGGTTCGGCGGGTGCGTCATCGCCCTGGTCGACGAGCACCGGGCCAGCGCCTGCACGGAGGCGGTGCGCGCGGCATACCACCGCAACGGCTTCACCCCGCCGGAGACCTTCACCGTCACCCCCGCGGCCGGGGCCCGCCGAGAGGCGTGAACGCGCACGGCTCCGGCCGCCCGGCCCTGACCGCGGTACACAGCTCGGGGGTGCGGGTTTAGACGAACTCCCCGGTCGGGACAGTCCTTGAGCCGGTGTGGGGTGCGCATTCACTAGAGCCGTCCCAGTGAGGCCGTTGATGCGGTGGAATGCTGGCTATGCGGAGATTTCGACGTTTGGGATCGGCTGGGCTGCTGTGGGTGCGGCGGTATCGGATGCGGTTGCTTGCCGTGCTGGTGGTGCCGGTCGTGGTGGTGGTGCTGTGGGCGCTGCTGGGTCCGGTGGCACGGTGGGCGGCGGGTCCGGTGGTGCTGGATTTGCCGGGTAAGGATCAGGCGGCAGCGATGAACGCGGTGCGTCAGACGCTGTTGCAGGCGGCGGGAGGTACGGCGGCGCTGTCGGCGCTGGTGTTCACGGCGACGAACTACCTGCTGAACCGGCGGGGCCAGTTCACCGACCGCTACACGGCGGCCATTGCGCAGTTGGCCTCGGAGAAGATGGAAGAGCGCATCGGCGGCATCTACGCGCTGGAGCACCTGATGCGCGAGTCGGAGCGGGATCACTCCACGGTGGTGGAGGTGCTGGCGTCGTTCGTCCGCGAGAATGCGCCAGCACTGGAGGAGCGGGCGATTTCGGCGGATCGTGGGCGGTGGATGCATCCGCCGATCGGAACGGAAGACGAGCCCGAAGACACAGCGCAGGATCGACCGGCGACGGATATCCAGGCCGCATTGACCGTGCTCGCTCGACGCCCGAAACGGGTTGAGCCGAACCCCGTTGATCTCCGACGGACGAATTTGCGGGGAGCGGACCTACGGGGCGCGCAGCTCGACCACGCGAGCCTGAATGGCGCGCAGCTCAATGACGCGTTCCTGGAGGGCGCGCAGTTCAACCGCGCGAGCCTGGATGCCGCGCAGCTCAATGACGCGCTCCTAGTGGACGCGCAGCTCGACCACGCGCTCCTGAATGGCGCGCAGCTCAATGACGCGCTCCTAGGGGACGCGCAGCTCAACGGCGCGGACCTGATGGGCGCGCAGTTCAACCGCGCGAGCCTGGATGCCGCGCAGTTCAACCACGCGCTCCTGCATCGCGCGCAGTTCAACCGCGCGAGCCTGAATGGCGCGCAGCTCAATGACGCGTTCCTGGGGGGCGCGCAGCTCAAAGATGCGGAACTGACTGAAGCTAACTTGACTAACGTTATATGGACGCCTTCCACGCTTTGGCCCAGCCGGGACTTAGCTGATCGCATACGAGTTCGCTCAGAGGAAGTTGAGTCAGGGGTGTGGAGAGTCACTGGCGAAGTCGGGCCTGCTCGCCCCACGGAAGGAACCGTGTAGAGATACGAGATCCCTACCAACGAGGGAACCGCCGGTGGGTGCAGTGTTGGGGGTGCAGTGGTACGGGGCAGGTATGAACGCTGGCCGGAAGGCTGTCTCCGCTGTTCCCCGAGAGCCCTTCATACCGGAGACCATCTACGTCCCCAGTGACGACACTGGGTGGTTGGTTCCACTGCGCCATAGTGAGCACCCCGAGATGTGGCGCGCCCACATGGAGTCCAATGGCCCTGTGGTGAGCCAGGGGGAGTTCGACCCCCCGGCTGCCTGCGGAACTGCGCGACCCCGTGAAGTGACCCCCGCGCGTGGCCCGGCGTGGGACGACGCACGGAGGTCTGTGCTCGGTGACGTTGGCCCTGGTGGGCTGTCTTCCGCTTGGTTGTGGTCGGCTCAGAGGGGGCAGGGGTGGCCGATCGGATTGATAGCAGCGAACCGGCATCCGGGTGCGGGGCACTTCCAGTTGGCGGTGACTCGCTTCACCGTTGGGGATTCTGAATCGTCGTGGCGGGTGAGTAGTTCGCGCACTTCAAGGGAGGTTTCGCGTACTGTGCCGAGCCAGTAGGTGCGGTCCTCGGTGGCCGCGATCAGTTCGTCAACGAGGTCCCTGAGCGTGTGGCGTTCCGTAGGGGTGAGGGTCACCGGTTCTCCTCCCGCACCGCGTCCCGCAGGGCGTAGACGTCGCCCATGCCGAACAGGCGCCACCCGTTGTGGTCGGTGACGCAGGCGATGCGTCCCGCGCGGGCCCACTGGCGCATTGTGGAGGGGGAGATGCCCAGTTCGTGTGCTGCCTCCCCGGTGGACAGCACGAGGAAGTTCAGGTGCTGGTAGGGGTTGTTCCCCTCGGGGGCGGTCACCGGTGCACCCCCAGACCGGCCAGGAGAGCCAGGCCTGCGAACTGGCCGAACGCGTGGGCCTGAATAAGCAGGTAGGGCCGGATTCGCGCGCTTTGGCGCGGTGGCAGACTGGTCAACGTCATCAGCTCCTCGGGCTGGTGGCCGTGCCCCCGGACGGCCGTAATCCGTCGCGGGGGTCTCGTGTTTCCCACCCTTCTCCGTAAAGGCAGGTCGTGGGATCGGCCAGCAGTAGGCCACTTGTAGGCCAGCTTTCATAAGCCACAATGGATTCATGGCCCCCGAGACCATTCACCAGATGCTCAAGCGACACCGCAAATCACTCGGTTGGACGCAACAGCAATTGGCCGACGCCTTGTGTCAGGAAGCGGGACGCGCCACGCTGACGCGCCAGGAGATCTACCGCTGGGAAAAGGGGCGTCGGGTGCCGACGTTCTGGCTGTCCCATCTCGCGTCGGTCCTCGGCATTACTCGGGACGAGCTTGAACGCGTAACCTCGGCGATGATGAACGAGGATGACCGCGACCGTATCGCCCACAGCCTTGCCGCACCCTCACATGTGGATGCCGGCACCGTAGCCGCGCTCGCCGATGTACTCGCGGCGCAACGACGGCTGGACGACTCCCTTCCTGCTACCACGATGCTGCCGGCCACCGCAGCACAGTGGGAGTCTGTAGAACAGCTGGCGCGTGAGGCTCGCGGCCCCCACGCAGATGCGCTTCGCTACGTGGCCGCTGAATATGTGCAGTTCCTGGGGTGGCTCCATGCCGAAGCACGCAATGACCGGTACGCCGTTCGCTACCTCACCGAAGCGGAGGAGCGCGCCGACGATCTGGACGACGGTCCGCTAGTCGCGCAAGCGGCCAACTTCAAGGGCTACCTGGCGCGCCAACAGGGGCGGCCCCGGGCTGTCGTGCGATGGTTTTCCGCCGCGTACCACACGCCCGGAGCGGCGCCACTGCAACGTGTCGGGGACGCGGTCCAAGCGGCACATGGGTACGCGCTTCTCGGGGAACGTGAGACGGCCCGGCGGCTGTTGGGCGAGGCATCTGACCTCGCCGACGAAGCGGCAGGCACAGAGGCCCCGGATACCGCCTACTGGCTGTCTCCCACTTTTTCCCGTATGGGTATGGGCCTTGTCCACCTCGCGTTGGGGGATAACGCGGAGGCAGCGGCCAACCTCCGGGCTGGACTGGACGGTCTTCCCACAGAGCAACGGGATGCGGAATGGACTCGTGAGTACCGGGTCGCATTGGAGCAAGCGCAGGCCGCGTGAGGAATCTACCGGCAGATTGCGGAAATCGGCCAATAAGGTGCTTCCGGAATGGCGCAGTTCCGAAATTCCAGGGCGTTGTGCAGGAACCACACCCTCACGATCGCCGATGAGGGTGCGCGCTATCCCGTGGTGAGCCACCGGATGCCGAGCTGTTCGAGCCGTGCGGCGTCCGCCTCGTGGACCGGCGCGCGTCCGGTGGCTTTGCGCAGGAACTCGGGGTGGTCCCAGTCGAGATCCTGCGCCGCGGCCTCCTGGTTGGGGCCGAGCAGCAGCCCCAGTACGGCATCCCCGGCCTGGGGTGTCAGCCACGGCTCGCGCCCCAGCGCGTCGGCCAGGTCCAGGCCGTGCACCGCGACCTCGACCACCCGGGTGAGTAGGAACTCCGACAGCAGCATCACATCGCCGTGCCGGGTGCGCACCACACGGTCCTCGGGTTCGGCCCGGCACAGCCGGTCCACCTGTTCCCAGGTGGCGGTGAAGTCGTCGACGAGCGCGGCATCGCTGGGCTGTGCGGCCACGTGGGCGCGGGCGAGGTCGATCCGGTCCCGGTTGGCCTCGGGGGCATACCGGTCGTCGGGCCGGTAGTACTCCGCGGCCGACACCTCCGCCGCGACCGAGGGAGACGCGGCCAGCATGTCCGGAAGCCACGCGGTCGCCACGCGGACATGCCCGAGAAGCTCGCGCACCGACCAGGGCGCGCACCGCGTTGGACGCTCCCACTCGGCACCGTAGACGCCGGTGAGCGCCCGGGAGAGTTCCCCCGCCTCACAGCGGAATACGTCCAACACCCGACCCTGATTCATGCGGGCAAAGGTACCAATGGGCACAACCCGAGCACAGTCCACGGTGCGCTGCTATTGCTCGGCCGCAGGGCTCATCGGGGATGTCTGCGGGGTCGGTCTCGGCGCCGAGCCTGTCCGCATGGTCGGATTCGGGGCGGGACGGCGCCCGCCGCGCCGCCTAGCGCTGGCTAGATCTTGCCCGGGGGCGCTCCGTAGTCGCCCGGAGGGCCGTACTGACCGGGTCCGTACTGGCCCGGGCCGTAGCCGCTGGCGGCCTGGAGGCGGGTCCGGTGGCGGGAACGCCGCACCGCGGTCACCACGATCATCGTCAGGCCCGCGATGACGCCCAGCAGCGGCACCAGGATCAGCGCGGCGATGGATCCCACGATCCCCATTGCGTTATCACCGAGGCCCGGGCCGTAGCCCACGCTGAACCCGGCATTGGTGCTCGCGTCGCACTCAACGGTGTACTCACCGGTTTCGGTGATGTCGAGTTGTGCGACGAGGACCCACCTCTCGTCGTTGACGGTGGTCTCGCTGCTGTATCCCGGATCGGAGATTGCCACCTGCCCGCCGGGCCCGGTGACCTCGCAGTTCTCCTCTGCGTCACGGGAAGAGATGTCCTGGTCGGCGTAGAGCTTCCAGGTGTCGGAGTCGGTGTTGGCCTCGTCTGCCTCGAAGGTGGCCGGTTCACCCGCGTCGAACTCGGCGGCGGTGCTGGTGCTGTTGACGACACCGGCGATGCCCAGGATGAAGCCGGTGATCCCTCCTGCGATTCCGAGAACGATGACCAGGCCGCCCACCCAGAACCAGAGCTTTCTGGGCCGGAGCACGGCGGGGTCGGGTGCCGGGGGAACGGCCATCGGGGGATCCTCCTCGCAGGGGTGGCCGCCAAGCGGCCGCAGTCGAGTTGAGGCGAGGTTATCAACCAACCATGTTCGTCGAATCGCCGCACCGGTCACCGCTGGCTAGGTCTTGCCCGGGGGCGCTCTGTAGCTGTCCGGAGGGCCGTACTGGCCGGGTCCGTACTGGCCCGGGCCGTAGCCGCTGGCGGCCTGGAGGCGGGTCCGGTGGTGGGAACGCCGCACCGCGGTCACCACGATCATCGTCAGGCCCGCGATGACGCCCAGCAGCGGCACCAGGAACAGCGCGGCGATGGATCCCACGATCCCCAGTGTGGCAGAGGCCGCGTGCGGGCCGTAGCCCACGGTGAAGTAGGCATAGGTGTTCGCGTCGCACTCAATAGTGTATTCGCCGGGCTCGGTGATATCGAGTTGCGAGATGAGAATCCGTGTCTCTCCGTCGACGGTCGAGTTCCTGCCGTAATCCGGCTGGGAGAGCGCCACCTGCCCGTCGGGCCCGGTGACCTCGCAGTCTCGCTCGACGTCACTGAAGGGTATGTCCTGGTTGGCGAAGAGCTTCCAGAAGTCGGAGTCGGTGTTGGCCTGCTCGGCCTCGAAGGTGGCCTTCCCACCCGCGCTGAACTCGGCGGCGGTGGTGATGTTGGAGGCAACGGAGGCGACGCCCAGCACGAACCCGGTGATTCCCCCGACGATTCCGAGAACGATGGTTAGGCCGCCCACCCAGAACCAGAGCTTTCTGGGCCGGAGCACGGCGGGGTCGGGTGCCGGGGGAACGGCCATCGGGGGATCCTCCTTGTGGGAGCGGCCACCAAGCGGTCGAGTCGGGGAGACTACCAACCACCATGTTCGCCGTGCGTCGAGTACCAATCCCCGCACCTCCCCAGAGGCCGTGCGAGGCGGGCTGTCGCCCCCGTGGCCGGCATTGGTCAGACAAGAGGGGCGAGTACGGGCGTAAACCGCGGCGGCCCAGCGGACGTCTTCCTTGGAAGAGGATTGGGTGAGCTGGCGCGGTGCGCCCCGAGGCGCCTATGTGCCCTCGTGCGGGTTGCGATACCGCGCGGAACCCCCACCAGCGCGGCAGTTCTCAGGCTTCACGGATTCCGCGGAATCGCTTGTTAATCCGATTAACACTCGATAGCTTTGCCCCACCAAGGCTCGACGTCGCCGGAATCCCGGTCTCGCGGGCGATCCGGCCGGGCTCCGACCGACACCGAACGGGACCGGCGGAACGCCCACCCGGCCCCGACCGCCCCGTGAGCCGCGTCCGCAACCGTGCGGTCGGCAGCCGCAGACGAGTGTGAGCAGGAAACCCCATGCCTGATACCGGCGCATCCACCGAGACGCCGCCCACCGAACTCCCCAGGACCGAATCCCTCGTAGCGGTACGCGGCCAGAAGTGGGTGGTCAGCAGCGTCGACCCCGCCCCCGAAGGCGAATCCCGCGGCGGCACCCTGGTCACCCTGCAAAGCGTCGAGGACGGCCGTTATGGCGACACCCTCGACGTCATCTGGGAGATCGAACCCGGCCGCAAGATCCTGCCCAGCGGCTCCCTGCCCGAGGTCGACCCCGACCACTACGACCCGCCCGAGCGCCTGGCCGCGTTCCTGGACTCGGTGCGCTGGTCGGCCGTCACCTCCGCCGACGTGCGCACCCTGCAGGCCCCTTTCCGCTCTGGCGTGGCCATCGAGGACTACCAACTGGAGCCGGTCGCCCGCGCCGTCGCCGCGCCCCGCGTGAACCTGCTGCTGGCCGACGACGTGGGCCTGGGCAAGACCGTCGAGGCGGGATTGGTCGCCCAGGAGCTGCTGCTGCGCCACCGCAGCCAGCGCATCATGATCGTCTGTCCCGCCGGGCTCACGGCGAAGTGGAAGGACGAGATGTTCGAGAAGTTCGGCCTGGACTTCACGATCATCGACTCCGACCGCTGCGCCCAGGTGCGCAAGGACCTCGGCAGCGCCGCCAACCCCTTCAAGGTCTACCCGCTGACCATCGTCAGCCTGCCCTGGCTGCGCGGCGCCAAGGCCCAGCGGCTGCTCGACGAGGTGCTGCCCGCCGGCCACGACAGCACCGGCCCCGCCCACGAGCGCGCGTTCGACCTGCTCATCCTGGACGAGGCCCACCACGTCGCCCCCGCCGCGCCCAAGCAGGTCTACGCCGTCGACTCCCAGCAGACCAAGCTGATCCGCCGTCTGGCCCCGCACTTCACCCACCGGCTGTTCCTGTCGGCCACCCCGCACAACGGCTACCAGGCGTCCTTCACCGCGCTGCTGGAGATCCTCGACGACCAGCGCTTCGCCCGCGGCGTGCTCGCGGACAGCAACGCCGTCAAGGAGACGGTGGTGCGCCGCCTCAAGCGCGACATCACCGACGCCGCCGGTAACCCCCGATTCGCCGAGCGCGACGCCCGCGCGATCCCGGTCGCCTACCCCGACAGCGAGCGCGAGATCCACGGCCTGCTGACCCGCTTCGCGCAGGCCCGCCGCGAAAAGCTCACCACCAAGGGCGGCCGCAAAGCCACCGACCTGGTCACCCTGCTGTTGAAGAAGCGGCTGTTCTCCAGCCCCGCCGCCCTCGCCCACACCGTGCGGGTCTACCTGGAGACGCTGCGCTCGCGCACCCGCCCAACGGCCGGGCTGCTCGACGACGACCCGCCCGAGTGGCTCGACGACTTCTTCGACGACGTCGCCACCTACGACGACGAGGAGCTCGCCCAGGCCGAGGACGACGCGCTGGACCGCACCCGCCCCCTCCAGCCCGACGCCGACGACGACGAGGAGACGCTGCTGGTCCGGATGCGCGACTGGGCGCTGGCGCACGAGGCCCAGCCCGACGCCAAGGCCACCGAGCTGATCAACTACCTCACCGCCGTGTGCAAACCCGGCGGCCACTGGACGAACGAGCGCGTGGTGGTCTTCACCGAGTACCGCGACACCCTGGACTGGCTGCGCGACCTGCTGCGCCAGCAGGGCCTGGGCGGCGACCGGGTGGAGGTGCTGCACGGCGGCATGGGCACCGACGAGCGCGAGGGGCTGCGGCTGGCCTTCCAGAAGGACCCCGTTGAGCACCCGGTGCGCATCCTGCTGGCCACCGACGCCGCCAGCGAGGGCATCGACCTGCAGCGGCACTGCCACCGGCTGGTGAACTACGACATCCCGTTCAACCCGAACAAGCTGGAGCAGCGCATCGGCCGCGTCGACCGCTACGGCCAGACGCGCACCCCCGAGGTGCGGCACTTCGTCGGCACCGGCTGGGAGGCGGCCGTCGACTCCTACGAGGCCGACCTGGAGTTCCTCTCCCGCGTGGCCACCAAGGTCGCGCGCATGGAGGAGGACCTGGGCTCGGTCAACGCCGTGCTGTCGGACGCGGTGCAGCGGCGGATGCTGGGCCAGGGCGCGAGCGTGGACGTCGGCACCGCCGGCAAGGGCAGGGAGACCCTGCCCGCCGAGTCCAACGTCGGCGAGCAGGTGCGAAAACTGCGCACCGATCTGGACAAGACCGTGGAGGAGTTGGGCCTGCGGCCCGAGCGGGTCAAGCGGGTTGTCGACACCGCGTTGGAGCTGGCCCGCCAGCAGCCGCTGAGCCCGCACACCGACGAGAAGCACCTCGCCGAAGGGCTGTACGACGTGCCGGCGCTGACCGGGTCGTGGGTGCGCGCCACCGCCGGCCTGACGGAGAAGCTGGCGGGCACGGAGGCCGGCAAGAGCGAGGGATACGGCGGTGGCGGCAACGGCGCGCGAGGCGGCCGCAAGGACAAGCGCGGCCCGCAGCCCCGCCAGTTGCCGGTGACCTTCGACCAGGAGGTCGCGCGCGACCGCGACGATGTCGTGCTGGCCCACCTCAACCACCCGCTGGTGGCGATGTCCACCCGGCTGCTGCGGGCGGCCGTCTCCAACGACCGGGTGGGCCTGGACCGGGTGACCGCCGTGGTCAGCGACGACCCCGCGCTGGAGGATGTGCTTGTGGGCGCCTACTCGCGGTTCGTGCTGGTGGGCGCGGACGGGGTGCGGCTGCACGAGGAGGTGCTGCACGCCGGCGGCTGGGCGCCCGCCGAAGGACGCTTCCGGCGCCTGGAGAACCTGGGCGCGCTGCACGGCATGCTCGACCGGGCGCTGACCGGGGGCCGCCCGCTGCCCGAACCGGTGTGGCACCGCGTCGCCCAGCGCTGGCCGCGCATCAGCGACGGGCTGCTCAACGCCATCGAGTGGCGCAAGCAGACCCGGCAGGAGTCACTGCGCAAACGTCTGGAGCAGCGCGAGCAGGCCGAGCGCGACCGCATCACCAGCGTCATCGACCACTTCGCCGCCACCCTGCGCGACGCCCTGGCCGAAGGCTCCGACGACGCCGAGGACGCCCTGTTCAGCGCCGCCGACGTGCGTGAGAGCAACCAGACGCGCGAGGAGCGCGAGCAGTACCGCAAGGACCGGGCGAACTGGGAGCGCAGGCTCGCCGGGCTGGACGCCGAGCGTGCCCGCGAACTGGACGCGATCACCGCCCGCTACAGCCGCCAGGAACCGCACTCCTTCCCCGTCGCCGTCGTCTTCGTTGTTCCCCAGCGGGAGGCCACCCGATGATCCGCAACGCCCGTCCCCGCACCAGTGGCGACAGCGCCGAGCAACACCGCAACTGGCTCGACCTGATCGAGATCAGCGGGCCGTTCCTGACCCTGCCGGTGCTGCGCGCCACCTGGCCGGTCCGGCTCGACCCGGTGGAGAAGGAGGAACGCGCCCGACTGCGGCGGGAGCACGCCCGCTGGATGAGCGACGCCCCCGGCGCGCAACGGGAGTGGGTCGCCTATGTGCTGGGCGACATGCTGGGCTGGGGCGACGACCTGCACATGGACTCGGCGGGATCGGAGCACGGGGGTGGTACCGATCCCGTGGGAGGGGCGGGATCGGCACCAGGGGAAGGCTCCGATCCCGCCGGAAGGGCGGCGGATGCCGGGGGAGAGCCGGACGGGAACGACGGGCAGGGCAGCGGGGACGACGCGGCGCTGGCCGCGCTCGCCCTGGAGGTGCCCGAGCACGACACACGAGTGGTGCCGTCGTTCGTGCTCACCGACCCCGGCGAGGCGGTCAAGCCCGACACCGCGCGGATGCTGGGCCTGCTGTGCGCGCCGGGGCAGCGCCCCACCGCCCGCGTGCCCGGCCAGTCCTGGGCCGCGACACCCGCCGACCGGCTCGCGCAGCTCTGCCGCCACCACGGCGTGGAACTGGGCCTGGCCACCGACGGCCGGTGGTGGACGCTGGTGTGGGCGCCGCGCGGCGGGGTCACCACGACGGCGGTCTTCGACGCGGCAGTGTGGCCCGAGCGGGCGGAGCGCGACGTGCTCAACGCGTTCCACTCGCTGCTGTGCCGCAGCCGCTTCTTCGGCGTGCCCGAGGAGGAGCGGCTGCCCAAGCTCCTGGCCAAGAGCCAGGACTCCCAGGAGGACATCACCGAGGCCCTGGGCGTGCAGGTGCGCCAGGCCGTGGAACTGCTGGTGGCCGCCTTCGGTCGCGCTGACACTGAGTTGCGCTCGCGGGGTGAGCCCGACCTGTCCGACGTCGACGCCCACGAGGTCTACCGGGGCGCGGTGTCGGTGATGATGCGGGTGGTCTTCCTGCTGTTCGCCGAGGAGCGCGGGCTGCTGCCCTCCGACAACGACCTGTACGCCAAGGCGTACTCGGCCGGCCGGCTGTGCGCGGAGCTGGAGCGGCGCGCGCTGGAGGGCAGCGAGGACGAACTGGAGAGCACCTACACCGGTTGGCACCGGCTGCTGGCGCTGTTCCAGGCGGTCTACCAGGGGGTGGACCACCCGCGGCTGAAGATGCACGCCCACGACGGGTCGCTGTTCAACCCGGACGAGTTCCCGTGGCTGCCGCTGATCATCGACGACCGGACCGTGCTGCACATGCTGCGGGCGGTGCAGTACGTGGAGGTCGGCACCGGCAAGAGCCGGGAGCGGCGGGCGCTGTCGTTCCGCGCGCTGGACGTCGAGCAGATCGGCTACGTCTACGAGGGCCTGCTGTCCTACGACGGGTTCCGGGCGAGCGAGCTTGTGGTCGGGATCGTCGGCAAGGAGGGCCGCGAGGCCGAGGTGCCGCTGCGGCGCCTGGAGGAGCTGGCGGCGGAGAGCACGGACGTTCCGGCGCTTGCGGAGGCGATGGCGGCCGAGTTCAAGGACTCGGGGATCGGGTCATCGCGGGCGCTGGAGAAGAAGCTGGCGCCGCTGTTCGGGCCAGAGCGGGAGGAGGCGCGCAGCCTACTGCTCGCGGTCACGCGCCGGGATTATCCGTTGGCGGACCGGTTGCTGCCCTTCTACCAGGTACTGCGGAAGGATCTGCGAGGCCTGCCGATGGTGGTGCTGGCCGGCGAGTTGTACGTCACCGAGTCGGCCCTGCGGAAGAACACCGGCACGCACTACACGCCGCGGTTCCTCGCTGAGGAAGTTGTGGAGGGCGCGCTGGAGCCCCTGGTCTACGAGCCGGGGCCGTTGCAGACCGCCGATAAGAACGAGTGGCGGCTGAAGTCGAGCGCGCAGATCCTGGACCTCAAGGTCGCCGACATCGCGATGGGCTCCGCCGCGTTCCTGGTGGCGGCGGCCCGGTACCTGGGCGGCAAACTGATCGAGGCGTGGACCGCCGAGGACGACCCGCGCGTGCGCGAGCACGCGGGAGCGGGCACGGGCGGTACCGCGCAGGAGGGCGTGGGCGCGGGAGCGAGCGCGAGCCCGGACGACGACCCGCTGGTGATCGAGGCGCGGCGCCAGGTCATCGAGCACTGCCTGTACGGGGTGGACATTAACCCGATGGCGGTGGAGATGGCGAAGCTGTCGCTGTGGCTGGTGTCGATGGACCCGCAGCGGCCGTTCACCTTCCTGGACGACCGATTGGCGGCGGGGGATTCGCTGCTGGGGATCACGTCGATTGAGCAGCTTGAGTACATGCACCTGGACCCGAAGAAGGGTCGAGAGCTGCATGCCGCCGAGGGAACGCTGATCGACTTCACGGCGGGTGTGCGGGAGTTGGTGAGTGAGGTTGCCGAGACTCGGCGGGAACTGGCCAAGATCGACGGGACTTCGCTGGACGGGCTGCAGCGCAAGCGCGAGAAACTGCGCGAGGCGGAGGAGAAGACGGGGCAGGTGCAACTGTTGGCCAACCTGACCGTGGGGGCGGCATTGGCCAATGCCGGACATGGTGAACGGGCGCTGGCGCGAGGATCGCTGGAGGCTGCTGAACTGGGACAGCGTATGGCGGAGGGGAACGCTGCGGAGGCCATCACCAGGGCATTCAGGTGGCTGGACACTGACCGTCCGGAGGGAAGCTTCCCGCGGAGGCCGATTCATTGGCCGCTGGTGTTCCCGGAGGTATTCGAGAAGGGCGGGTTTGATGCAGTGATCGGGAACCCGCCGTTTCTGGGAGGGCAGAAGCT
This sequence comes from Lipingzhangella halophila, assembly GCF_014203805.1. GTDB lineage: Bacteria > Actinomycetota > Actinomycetes > Streptosporangiales > Streptosporangiaceae > Lipingzhangella > Lipingzhangella halophila. The sequence goes on from NZ_JACHJT010000001.1 coordinate 2,094,776, forward strand.
CACCAGTGCGCTTGGGACTGGCTACCGTGAATATCTCGTCGGCATGATTGGACGAGGTGTGCGCGGAAGCGCCGACCTGGTCGCCTACTTCGTGCTATGTGCACACACCATCCTCAACAAGGACGGACAGACTGGCCTGATCGCCACCAACACTCTCGCTCAAGGTGATACGCGAGGAGTCGGCTTGGATCAGATCACGGCAGGGGGAACAATGATCCGCCAGGCAGTTCCGAGCAAACCGTGGCCGTCAAAGGGAGCCATGCTTGAGTATTGCACTGTATGGACAAGCCGGAGAGGTTCATCCCCAAAGGCCGAACGATTTCTCAATGGAACTCCCGTAAACGCCATCACCCCTTCGCTTGAGCCGGCGTCCCGAATCAGTGGAAATCCGTACCGCCTTGCAGTCAACCGCGGCATATCGTTCCAGGGATCTAACATTCTCGGTCTAGGGTTCACGCTCACCCATGAAACCGCGAAGAAGATGATTGAGAATGACAAGCGGAATAAGGATGTCATCTTCCCTTATCTTAACGGGCAGGACCTCAATTCTCGGCCCGACTGCTCGGCTGGTCGATGGGTTATAAATTTTGGTGACTGGGACAGAAGAAAAGCTGAAGCTTACGCGGATCCATACAATCAAGTCGTCAAACTAGTGAAGCCCGAACGCCAGGAAAAGAGTTACAGCAAGTTCGCGCGTGAGAACTGGTGGAAATATGAGCGCGTTCGTCCTGAGTTGTATGAAAATATTTCCAAGTTAAGTCGAGTTATATCTGTCGCCCAGACAAGCAAAACTGTAATGCCATCGTTTTGTCCGACGGGTCAAGTTTTCTCCCACATGCTTGTCGTTTTTGCAATGGATGATCCAGCGCTCCTGGCGTTCTTGTCGAGTACACTTCATTATCATTGGGTGGAAAGGCATGCAGCGAAGATGAAAAATGACCAACGCTATATTCCATCAGACTGCTTTGAAACCCTTCCGCTTCCTATATTCACCCAAGAAATGCGCCAGCTCGGCGACCGCCTGGACACCTACCGTCGCGACGTCATGCTCTCCCGCAACTCCGGTCTCACGAAGACCTACAACATGGTCTTCGACCCCTCCGTTACGGACTCCGACATCCAGGAACTCCGCGACATCCACCGGGCCATCGATGAAGCCACGGTTCGCGCCTACGGGTGGGAGGACCGTATTGAGGCCGTCGGCGGGCTCGATCACGGGTTCCACCTGGTCGGTGGGCGCGAGACCCGTTACACCATCGGTCCCGCCGCTCAGCGGGAGATTCTGGACAGTCTGCTCGAACTCAACCACGAGCGCTACGCCGAAGAGGAATCCCAGGGCCTGCACGACAAGAAGAACAAGAAGTCCAAGAGCAAGGCCGACGACGAAGGGACGCTGTTCTGATGACCTCCGACGGCCTCTTTCCCGATCCCAAAGGGGAGCAGCAGTCCCTCGACACCACCCCCGAGAGTCCAGACGCCAAACCGGCCGACGACGCCCACGCCAAGGCACAGGCGAAAACCGAGGAGATCATCTCCCGCCTGGACACCCCGCAGAACTTCAGCGGCGCCAACTCCTACCACGTGCGGGACGAGTTCCAGCGCATCGTCGAACTCGACCTCCTCGGCCCCTGGGGCGGCGATCGCGAGGAGTTCAATCCCAGCGCCAAGGGCCCCCGCGAGCGCTATCTTGTCGGGATGCTCGGGCCCAAGCACCAGCCCACCACCTCCCGCGCGGGCGCTGGTGAGGCCGCCGACTCCGAGGCCCAGGCGGAGGGCGACGCCGGCGGCGAGGGCGCGAGCGAACTGCCCGAGGTCGTCACCACGCAGAACCTCGGCCGGATCTGGGCCTCCTCCATGGGCATGGCCTTCACCGTCGGCAGTGACACCGACGCCGTGGTCGTCACCGCCTCCTGGGGCGAGTACTCCCGCCGCGAGGCCAGCGATGACGAGGACCGCAAGCGCATGACCTGGGGCCGCGAGCCGCGCGTGTTCACCCGCGAGATCCGGCTCGACGGCACCGACGCCGCCTCCCACGACCAGCGCGTCGGGCTGACCACCCCCACTCCCGACGAGACCAACGCTCCCGGCGTCTACCTGGACGTTGCCGTGCGCCCCCGGGGCGGGCGGCGCACCGTGGAGCTGACGCTGGTCAACAACCAGCTCGAAACCACCTCCACCCCCGACACCGCGTGGCTGTTCCAGGCCAAGCTGGCGGTGACCGCGCTCGACGGCGACTCCGCCGTCTTCGTGCCGATCGACGACCCGCTCGACCCCGACACCGCGCCGCCCGGCGGCGCGGACTCCGAGGGGACCGAGCGCGCCGAGGAGCTGCACCTGCGCCTGCTCTACAGCGACCGGCTGTCGTATGCCCAGGGCCGCAACATCGCCGTGCACGAGCACGCCGACCACGAGCTGCGCCGCGCCCGCAAGCTGGAAACCACCTGGCTGCCGCACTACGACGTGCCCGCCACCACCGCGCCGATGGGCGAGGGCACCCGGCTGGCCGGCACCGAGCTGCGCATGGACACGCTGGCCACCGCCGAGCCCGACGAGCTGCGCCGCGGCCTGTCCCCGCTGGCCGAGGGCTACGCGGAATGGCTGGACGAGCGCGACGCCGAGATCGGCGCGCTGCCCGAACAGTTGCGCGAGACCGCCAAAGGCGCCGTGTTCACCGCGCGCCGGGCCGCCGCGCGCATCCGGGCCGGGATCGACCTGCTGGGCGACCCCTCCGCCCCCGGCCACGCCGACGCGCTGCGCGCGTTCCGCTTCGCCAACCGGGTGATGGCCGACCAGCGCCGCCACACCGAGATCGCCAAGCGCCGCGAGGACCCCGCGGTCACCTACCCCGACGCCGAACGCGAGGTGCGCGGCCGGGGCGCCGAGGTCGCCTCGTGGCGGCCGTTCCAGCTCGCGTTCGTGCTGCTGAACCTGCCCTCGCTGACCGACCCCGACCACCCGGAGCGCGCCGCCTCGCCCGAGGCGAAGGTGGACCTGCTGTTCTTCCCCACCGGCGGTGGCAAGACCGAGGCCTACCTGGGGCTGACCGCGTTCACCTTCGCGATCCGCCGCCTCCAGGGCACCGTGGGATCGGGCGCCGACGCGCGCAGCGGCGACTCCGGGGTGGCGGTGCTGATGCGCTACACGCTGCGGCTGCTGACCGCCCAGCAGTTCCAGCGCGCCGCCGCGCTGGTGTGCGCGGCCGAGGTCGCCCGCCGCGAGGACCCCGGCACCTGGGGCGAGGAGCCCTTCCGCATCGGCCTGTGGGTTGGCGGCCGGGTCTCGCCCAACTGGTACGAGGACGCTGCGGAGGAGGTCGCCCAGGCCCGCGAGCAGGGCGGGCGGCAGCGCTCCACCGTGCTGCAGACCCTGGCCTGCCCCTGGTGCGGCGCGGCGCTGGCCGCCCACCGCGACCTGGACCCCAAGCCCGACACCCGCCGGGTGCTGCTGTTCTGCCCCAACGGCGAGGGCGCCGACGCCTGCCCGTTCTCCCGCATCCGCTCGGACGAGGGCCTGCCGATCCTCACCGTGGACGAGGAGATCTACCGCTACACGCCCGGCCTGGTCATCGCCACCGTGGACAAGCTGGCCCAGCTCCCGTGGCAGGGGCACGCGGGCATGCTGTTCGGGCGGGTCAGCCGACGCTGCCCCCGGCACGGCTACCACCACGAGGACCTGGAGGCGCGCACCGGCTGTCGCGACCGGCACAACGCCAAGGGCACGCTGCCCGCGGTATCCGTGCGCCCGGTGGTGCGGCTGCGCCCGCCGGACCTGATCATCCAGGACGAGCTGCACCTGATCTCCGGCGCGCTGGGCACCACGGTGGGCCTGTTCGAGTCGGCCGTGGACCAACTGTGCACGTGGACCACGCCGAGCGGCGCCGAGGCCGCGCCCAAGATCGTCGCCTCCACCGCCACCACCAAGAACGCCCGCGACCAGGTGCGCGGGGTGTTCGCGCGCGACCTGGAGATCTTCCCGCCGCAGGTCACCGACGTGTCCGACACGTTCTTCTCCCGGCAGGTGCCGGTGACCGAGCGGACGCCGGGGCGGCGCTACATGGGCGTGTGCGCCCACGGGGTGCGGTTGAAGTCGGCGGAGATCCGGCTGGCGGAGATCCTGCTCATCGCCGGGCAGACCATGTTCGACGCCCACGGCGAGGCCGCCGACCCGTACATGACGCTGGTGGGCTACTTCAATGCCACCCGCGAGCTGGCGGGCATGCGCCGCTACGTCGACGACGACGTGGTTACCCGGGTGCGCCGGCACGGGCGCGCCAAAGGGCTGTCGGACCGGCTGCACGGGCGCATCTCGATGCTGGAGGTCCAGGAGCTGACCTCGCGTATTTCCTCGGGCGAGATCAGCCGGGTGCTGCGGCGGCTGGAGAACGGCTTCGACACAGAGCTGGACACCAGCACACGAAAGCGGGCCGTCCTCGCCGAGGCCTCCGACGCTCGCCGCCGACAACAGGGCCGGTCACGCCCGAACCAGCTGCAACTCCACCCCGTGGCCGAGGCTTCCTACCAGCGCCGCTTCGATGAGCAGAGCCCCGTCGACGTGGTGCTGGCGACCTCCATGCTGCAGGTGGGCGTGGACGTGTCGCGGTTCGGGCTGATGGTGGTCACCGGCCAGCCCAAGAGCACCGCCGAGTACATCCAGGCGTCCTCGCGGGTGGGCCGCACCTCGGAGCGGCCGGGGCTGGTGGTGACGCTGTACAACTGGACGCGTCCGCGCGACCTGGCGCACTTCGAGGACTTCCGCAACTACCACGCCTCCTTCTACCGCCGGGTGGAGGCGCTGTCGGTGACGCCCTACACCCGCCGCTCGCTGGACCGCGGCACGGCGGCGGCGTTCATCGCGGCGGTGCGCAACATGATCGAGGAGTACTCGCGCAACGGCGACGCCCACGACGTGGACCTCGACGGGCCCACCGTGGAACGGGTCGCCGAGCGGATGCTGGACCGCGCCGAGCACGTCGCCGGCCCGCGCGGACGCGAATACCTGGGCGAACGCCTCAACACGCTCAAGGACGCCTGGGACAACCACCGCCAGGGCTCCACACGACTGGGCTACCGGCGGGAGAACACCAAGAAGCAGCGGCTCGTGCAGCTGCTGCACCGGCCCGGCGAGGGCCGCTGGGACGAGACCACGGTCGGCATGTCCATGCGCGAGACCGAGAACGAGGTGAACCTGCTGCTGCCCGGCGACGGCCGGTTCTTCCAGCCGCCGGCGGCCGCGCCCGCGTGGTCGTTCGCACCGCCGGAGGGCGGCAGCGAGGACGCCGCGCCCGGCGGCGACCACGAGGCCGACGAGCAGGAGGCCGATGGCGACGAGATGGGCGACTCAGCCTTCTCGCGTCCGGGCGACGAGAGGAGACGGCGATGACCGCCCAGGCCGAGGCCAACGGGAAGTACCTGCGCCGGGTCGGCGCGGTGCGCCCTAGCCACCTGATGTTCACCGGTGGCGTGGGCGCGCTGGTGGATTTGCCGAACTTCTCGGTTCTGGTGCGCGGGCTGGACGACTGGAACTACACCAACACCGTCCATCGCCAGGAGCAGATCACCGAGCCGCGACTGCTGGCGGCCGTGGCCAGGCAGCACCGGCGCGTGACATCGATGTGGCCGGCGCCGTGGCTGGACGGCATCGACTCCGACCCCAACGGCGAGGCGGCGCGGGTGGGTGTTCCGGTCGAGCCGTTCCCGGCATGGTTGCGCTGTACCGCCTGCAACGAGCTGGCGGCGTTGGACTCGCGGATCTTTGCGTTCAAGAACGACAAGGCGCGGGCGCCGCACGAGGCGCGGTTCCTGCACGAGGGGTGCACGGTCAAGAAGGGCAGGGACAAGCCGCTGGCCGTGGCCGCGCGGTTCCTGCTGGCGTGCACCGTCGGGCACCTGGACGACTTCCCCTACGCGCACTTCGTGCACTACGGCGCGGACTGCCCCAAGGCCACTCATCCGCGGCTGCAGATGGAGGACCGCGGTGGCAACATCGGCGCCAACGTCGCCATCAAATGCGTCAACTGCGGCGAGCAGCGCAACATGCGCGACGCCCTGGGCGCGCGCGGCCAGGAGAACCTGCCCCGATGCCGGGGGCGCCACCCTCACTTGGGCACCTTCGAGGAGAACGGGTGCACGGCCCGGCCCACGGTGCTGGTGGTGGGCGCATCCAACCAGTGGTTCGCTCAGACGCTGTCGGTGTTGGCGGTGCCACCGACCGGCGCGAGCGAACTGGAGAGCAAGGTCGAGGAGCACTGGGACCTTCTCCAGAAGATCCAGGCGCCGCTGCTAGCCTTCGCCCGCGACACGCACCCGCAGATGCGCGAGTTCGCCAAATGGGGCGACGACGAGCTGCTGGATACGATCGAGAAGATCAAGGCGCGCAAGGCCGACGACGGCGACGCCGAGAACGACGACACCGACTTGCGCAAACCCGAGTGGGACGTGTTCTCCGCGCCCGAGGCGCCCGAGCCCACCGCTGACTTCGCGCTGCGGCGCGATCCGGACGGTGTGCCCGAGCCGCTGCGCGGGATCTTCAGCGACGTGGTGCAGGCCGAGCGGCTGCGCGAGGTGCGGGCGCTGACCGCGTTCACCCGGTTGGACGCGCCCGACCCCGACGACCCCGATCTGGTCGCCCGTGCGCCGCTGGCGCGCTCGGAGGCCACGTGGGTGCCGGCCAGCGAGGTGCGCGGCGAGGGCGTGTTCCTGCGGGTGGGTGAGGACCTACTGCGCGACTGGGAGGAGCGGGTGCGGGACACGACGGCGCTGGGGCTGCACCGCGACGCCTACCGGCAGTTCCGGATGAACCGCTACTCCGACCGGTTGCCGGGCGGGTTCGACCCGATGCGGCACTGGCCCGGCGAACGCTATATCGCACTGCACACCCTCTCGCACCTGCTGATCCGGGCGATCGCGGTCGAGTGCGGCTACAGCGCGGCGAGCCTGTCCGAGCGGATCTACGCCGGCGACGCGGACGACCCGCGCGGCGGCATCCTGATCTACACGGCGGTGCCCGACGCGGAGGGGACGCTGGGCGGGCTGGTGTCCCAGGCCGAGCCGGAGCGGCTTGTCGGGCTGGTGCGGCGGGCGCTGGGGGACGCGATGCGCTGCTCGTCGGACCCGCTGTGCGCGGAGCGGCTGCCCCAGCCGCACGCCGACTTCCTGCACGGGGCGGCCTGCCACGTGTGCCTGTTCGTCTCCGAGACAACCTGCGAGCGCGGCAACCGGTTCCTGGACCGGCGCTTCGTCGTGCCGATCGACGACCCGCAGCTCGCGCTCTACCGCGAGCTGCTGTAGGGGTGAGCGATGGCGGTGGAGGAGCGAAGCCCGGAGCCGAATGCGGCCAGTGGAGCCGGAACCGGGCCGGCAGAGCCGGCCGCGGGCCCAGGCACGCGCGGCGAGGGCGCCGGTAAGGCCAGCGGCGGGCCGGACAGGCCCGGCGAGGATGCCGGTGGGACGAGCGGCAGGCAGCCGGGCGACGTAGGTGCGTGGCCCGCCACCGGGTCGGGCCCGCTCGGCGAGCAGGAAGCCGGCGGTTCTGGCAGCCGGCCGGCCGCGGCCGGGGTTCCCAGCCCTCAGGGCGGCTCCGGTTTCGAAGAGGCCGCCGAGCGGGCCGCGCCCGCCCTTGGCGGTGCGGCACTGCGCGAGCTGGCGGCGCGCATCGGCACGGGCTGGCCCGACCAGGCGATCCTGGCCGCCGTGCGTGACGAGGAGGCGGTGGCGGCGGTGCTGGCGGCCCGCCGGAGCGCGGGCGTCGGCGACGATGAGGCGGCGGCGTTCCTGCGCGGGCTGGCGGCGGGCTACGCGCGCGGGTCCGGCGCGGTGCGCGTCGAGACAGTGTGGAGCGGGCCCGCCAGCCACGCCGTGCCGGTGCGCGCGACGTCGCAGGCGCTGCTGGAGGTCATCGACGACGCCGCGCGCGAGCTGGTGCTGATGACCTACTCCGCACGGCCGCACGACCGCATCCGCGAGGCGCTCGCGGCGGCGGCCGCGCGCGGGGTGCGGGTGGACGTGGTGGTGGAGACACTGCAGGGCGCGGGCGGCGCCATCAGCGGGGCCGAACCCGCGGCGGCGTTCGCCGGGCTCGGGGGAGTGGAGCTGTGGCACTGGCCGGTCGGGCAGCGTGCTCGGGAGAAAGGCAAGGCACACGCGAAGCTCGCGGCGGCCGACCGCCGGGTGCTGCTGGTCTCCAGCGCGAACCTGACCCAGTCGGGGGTGGCCGACAATATTGAGGCGGGGCTGCTGGTCCGGGGTGGTGAGGCGCCGCGCCGTATCGCCGAGCACGTTGCCGAGCTTCGCACGCGCGGCGTCCTCGTCCCGTTGTACGGAGGTGGGCGCCGATGATCCGCACAGCCGAGGAACGGCTCAGCACACCAGGGGCCTTTCGGGAAGTGTTCGGGGTGGGCACCTCAGAGGTTGCGGCAATGGGGCGCGTGTGCGCGAAGCGCCGTGCGCCAGCTTGCCGCCGAGCGCACGGAAACCCTCTTCCTGCACGGTGCGGTGTGCGCTCGGCGGCAAGCTGGCTCGCTCGCTGGGCGAGCTGCGCCCCATTGCCGCAACCTCTGCGGTGGCGGGGTGCGGATGGTTCCCAGTGGGGTCCTGTGGTCGTGCACGCTTCATCCGGCGCGCGGTCGCACGGAGGGCGGCCATGAGCGGGCGCGAGAGCGAGCGGGCCGTGCTCGGGTCGGCCGACATCGCGCGGCTGACCGGGGTGCGCCGGCCCGCTGTGAGTAACTGGCGGCGCCGGTACGCCGACTTTCCCCGGCCGGTCTCCGGCAGCTCCACCAACCCGCTGTTCTCCCTTGCGGAGGTGGAGCGGTGGTGCCGCGACCACGGAAAATCCTTCGAGGCCGACGCGGCCGAGCGGCTGTGGCAGCGGATACAGGCGGGCGTGCACGGGGTGCGCACGGCAGAGTTCCTGGCGCACGCCGGGCTGGCGCTGACCGGCGGGTCGGCCAACGGCTCGGGGCTGGCCGAACCCGACGCGCGGTGGGCGCCGCTGTTGGCCGGGGTCGCTGACACCGCCGGTGACTACCCGCCCCTGGAGCTGTACGAGCGGCTGTGCGCCCGGTTCACCGCGGAGCGGGAACGCGCCGGTGCGCTGGACGAGCGCGTCGCCGCTGCGATGGCCGAGATCGCCGGGGCGGGGGCGGGAGCCGTCGTTCTCGACCCGGCCTGCGGGAGCGGGGGACTGCTGCACGCCGCCGCCGAGCGCGGGGCGCGAGTGTTGTGGGGTCAGGACGTCGACCCGGCGCACGCGGTCATCGCGCGTTCCCGGCTGCTGCTGGCCGGTAGCGACTGCGAGACGGCGGCCGGCGACACCCTGCGCGCGGACGGGTTCTCCGGCCGCACCGCCGACGTTGTGCTGTGCGATCCGCCCTTCCGCGACCGGGACTGGGGCTATGCCGAGCTCGCCGAGGACGCGCGGTGGGTCTACGGGCAGCCGCCGCGCGGGGAAGGCGAGCTGGCGTGGGTGCAGCACTGTCTGGCGCGGGTGCGGCCCGGCGGTCGGGTGGTTGTGCGGATGCCCGCTGCGGCGGCCGACCGGCCCTCTGGGCGGCGGGTACGCGCGGCCCTGGTGTCCTCCGGCGCGCTGCGCATGGTCGCCGAACTGCCCGGGGGTGACGGTCCGGCCACCGCTCACGTGTGGGTGTTGGATCGGCCGCGGAACGCGGAGCCGGGATACGGGGACGCCGAGCCGGTACTGACGGTGGCTGGCGTGCGCGACACCCGTGACCTGGTGCGGCTGTGGCGGCACCGGCACCGGCCGGAGGACGGCTTGGAGCACGGGGCGGGCGAGGGCCCGGCCGTCGCCGCGGCTTCCGTGTCCGATCTGGTGGCCAGCGGCATGGACCTGCGGCCCGCTCCGGCGCGCGAGGCCGGGCTGGAGGACGCCGGGAGCGCGTATGCCCAACTGCGGACCAAGCTGGTCACGACGCTCGGAACGGTGGCCGGCCTGCCGCCCGAGCTCATCGCGACGCCGGTGGACGGCGGCGACGGGCACAACGGCGCCGACGCGCCCACGATCGCGGAGCTTGTCGCCTCGGGAGCGGTCGAGATCCACCAGGCGCCGCTGGGCGCGGCGGTGGACCGCGGGCCGTTGGCCGTGCTCACCTACCGGGACCTGCGGGAAGGGGCTGCGCCAAGCGGGCAGGGCCAGGAGGTGCCCGGCCGTGTGGTCATCCGCGCGGGCGATGTGGTGGCAGCGGTCGGTGGGCGCTCGCTGGCCCGGCTGGCCGGGGAGGCCGACGAGGGCGCGGCGCTGGGACCCCGGCTGGTGCTGCTGCGCTGCGACGGAGAGCGGATCGATCCCGGTTACCTCGCCGGGGTGCTCTCCTCCGCCGCGGTTGCCTCGGAGGAGCCGGGGCAGCGGTCGCGATCGGCGCGCTTCGACCCGCGTGCGGTGCGTGTGCCCGCGATCCCGGTGGAGCACCAGCGCGCCCATGCCGAGGCGATGCGCCGGCTCGTCGAGACCCGGGAGCACCTGGCCCGCCTGGCCGCCCTCGGCGACCGCCTGGCCCAGATGGGAGGCCGCGGCCTGGCGAAGGGCACGCTTGGCGTCGGGGAGGAGCCGCGATGAGCCGGCCCGCCCGTCTCCGACCGACCGCTGCCGTCCAGCGGCGGGCCTGGTCCGCGCTGGTCCCGGCCGGCCCGGTCAGCGAGGTTGTCCCGGTGGTCGGTTTCGGAACCGGGAATGCCGGTGCGGTCGTGTGCACCGCAGCGACGGAGCCGCAAACCTGCGCCACTGGATCGGTGCTGGCGGCCGATGGTGGCGCACGCGACGAGGGCGGCGACGATGGCGGATGCTCCGGGGTGGCGGTCATCGGTGCGGTGGCGGCGGGTGCGCGCGTGACGAGGAGCAGCGAAGGAACCAGGTGGCCAGGGTCAGCAGTAACCGGCCTGCGGGGTGCATGGTTACGCGCCCGACGGTGGGTGAGGACGCGCCGGCCTTCGAGGGTCGCGGGTCAGCGCTCCCGGCAGGCGGTGAGGCGCATTGAGGGCGTCCGTGGCGTCGTTCTCGACGCCGAGAGTGTCCCCACGGTCAGGTCCGGTGCCCGCGGGGATCGGGGTCCCTGGCCCCGCGCCGGGCGAAACCGAGGAACGCTCCCTGGCCAGGAGTTGTTGTCGCTGCTCTCGTCGGGCGCGTCACCATCGGGCACCAGGAGCGATCATCAGGGGTTGGCGATCCGGTGCCTTCGCCGCTCTCGTCGGGCGCGCCACCACTCGCACACCGCGCCGACGAGTGTCACCCCCGGCCCTTCACCGTCCTCGTCGCCCCGTTGGACGCGTGATCACCAGCCGCCAGGACCGGGTGAGCGTGGCCCGGCCGAGGGTGCCCGGCCCGACACTCCAGAACCCCGAAACCCGAAGAGCGCCGTGCGGGAATCACTCCCGCACGATCGACGCCCAGGCCCGCGAACCTCGGGCACCCAACGAAGTACCACCAGAGTGACCAGTTCCGCCACACGCTCGATGGTGCGACGCGGGCCCGTGGACCCCCCGTAACAGCGACCCGGTCGCGGATACCAACCAGCAGCCAGGGCACCCCGGAGAGCCGGACGGCCACCTACGGGCACGCCACAGCCACATCCGGCCCTGCCGGGCCGCCAGACAACCAACGGAGGCGCCCCCCATGAGCCCGGTGAACGCGTCCGACCCGCACGGAACAATGCTGGAGGGGCGCTACGAGCTCAGCCGGATGCCGCTTGCCCGAGGCGGCATGGGAGAGGTGTGGGAAGGCCACGACACCCGCCTGGACCGGGAGGTCGCGGTCAAGTTCATCCGCTTCCCCGACAGCGAGCACGACCCGGAGATGGTGCGGCGGTTCGTGCGCGAGTCGCGCATCACGGCGCGGCTTCGCCACCCCGGCGTGCCCGCGATCTTCGACGCCGGAAGCCACGACGGCCGCCCCTACCTGGTCATGCAGCGCGTGCACGGCATCAGCGTCGCCGACCTGGTGGCCGAACAGGAGCGGCTGGAACCGGGGTGGGCGGCGGCCATCGCCGCGCAGGTGTGCTCGGTGCTCACCGCCGCGCACGGCGCCTCGCTGGTACACCGCGACCTCAAGCCCACCAACCTGATGCTGGAGCCCGACGGCGCCGTCAAGGTGCTGGACTTCGGGCTCGCTGTAGCGCTGGAGGGTTCGGACGTCTCGCGCATCACCCGCAGCGGCGAAACGCCCGGAACCCCGGCCTACATGGCACCCGAGCAGCTCATGACCGGGGCCAGCACCCCGCGGAGCGATCTTTACTCCTTGGGGTGCGTGCTGTACGAGATGCTGGCCGGATCGCGCGCGTTCAGCGGTTCCACGCCGTATGCGGTGATGTCCAAGCAGGTCAGCGAGGCCCCGCCGTCGCTGGCGCGCCTGCGTCCCGACGTGCCGGCGGGCCTGCGACGGGTGGTCGGGACTCTGCTGGAGAAGGCCCCCGAGGACCGGCCCGCCAGCGCCGAGGACGCTTACCGCGCGCTGCTGGACCACGCCGTGGACCTGGGGCCGATCCCGGGTGTGCTGCACCCGCCGCCGCTGCCCAGTTCGGTGCGGATGCAGGCGGCGGTGCTCGACCGCGTCTTCACCGACGACCACGGCGGGCCACGCGGCGAGCGGCAGGAGGGCGGCGGCCCCGCGCCAGGATCGGGGCGCGGCTCCGCATCCCCCGACGGCGCGGGGCACGAGCCGGGCGCGGGTTCCGCCTCGGACACCGGCGTCCCCTCCGCCACCGCGGAGGCTATAGCGCGCCCCGACATCGCCGAGGCCCGCGAGCGCGCCGCTGAGCTGGCCGCTTCTTCGCGCCACCGGCACGCCGCCGACGTGCTGCAGGCGGCCGTGCACACCGCCACCGCCAACTTCGGCGCCGCCGACAGCGACGTGGTGAACCTGCGCATGGACTGGGCCAACGTGCTCTTCGAGGGCGGCGACTTCCGCGGCGCCGCGCCCGTCTTCGCCGACCTCGCCGTGGATCTCGCACGGCGCGACGGGCCCGACGACCCGCTGGTCTTCCGCTGCCGCCTGCACAACGCGACCTGCCGGGCACTGATGGGCGAGACCGACGAGGCACTGGAGACGCTGCGGCGGCTGCTGGCCGACGAGGAACGTGTCTACGGCCCCGACGACCAGCGCCCGTTGGAACTGCGCCGCCAGATCGGTCTGCTGGAACGCGGCGCCGGTCGCCACGAGCGGGCCGAGCACACCCTGCGTTCCCTCGCCGAGGACGTCAGGCGGACCTACGGCCCCGATCACCCCCTGCTCGCGCAGGTACGCAGCCTCCTCCACGGCCCGCTCGGCGAGTCCGGCGACGACTGATCCCGGTGGCCGCGCGCCCGCCTCCCGCATCCGTCCCCCAGAAGGAGCATCCCCGTTGCCCAGACTCGCCATCGACCGCGACTTCCTCCGCGAGTTCGCCGCCCTGGAGAAGCCCGTGCAGGAGCGGGTGGAGGAGGTGTTCGCCAAGTTCGACCACGCCACCCACACCGGCCTGCACCTGGAAAAGATCACCCACGCCCGCGACCAGCGGTTCCGCACCATCCGCATCGACAGGTCCCACCGCGGCGTGGTGCTCGCGCCCGAGTCCGGCGACATCTACACCCTGCTGAAGGTGCTGCCGCACGACGACGCCTACGCCTGGGCGCGGCGGCGCACCGCCTCGGTCAACTCCGCCACCGGGCGCATCGAGATCCGCGACAGCGAGGCCATCGACACCGTGCGCCCCCATCTGGAACGGATGGCCGCCACGCAGCAGCGCGCGGAATCGGCGCCACTGTTCGCCGGGGTCTCCGACGCCGACATGCGCAGGCTCGGCATCGACCCGCAGACCCTGGACTTCGCGCGGGTGCTGACCGAGCCGGTGCAGCTGGAGACCGCCAAGGCGTTCCTGCCGCCGACACAGTCGCAGGTGCTCTACGGCCTGGCCGCGGGCATGACCCCCGAGGAGGTCTGGGAGGAACTGGGCGCGGCCATCACCGAAGACGAGTTCGACCCGGAGGACCTGGACGCGGCGGTGCGGCGCAGCCCCGACCGCGTCGTGCTGGTGGACGGCCCGCGCGAGCTGCTGGCGGTCTTCGCCCGGCCGTTCGACCTGTGGCGGGTCTACCTGCACCCCATGCAGCGCGAAGCGGTCGAGGCCCGCCACAGCGGTCCGGCGCGGGTGACGGGCGGGCCCGGCACCGGCAAGACCGTCGTCGCCCTGCACCGCGCCCGCGCCCTGGCCGAGCGAGGGGAAGGCCCGGTGCTGGTCACGACGTTCACCTCGACCCTGGCCGAGTCGCTGGCAGCGGGGATGAAGGTGCTGGCCGGTACCCCCGAGGTGCTGGAGACGGTCGCGGTCGAGAACGTCGACCGGCTCGCGCACCGCGTCTTCCGCGAGGTGCACGGCCAGCCGCGGCTGCTGAAGAGCCCGGACGAGCGGAAGCTGTGGAGCACCGCCGCCGAGCGCACCGGTGCCGACTTCGGTCCGGCGTTCCTGGCCGAGGAGTGGCGCCAGGTGATCCTGGCCCGGCAGATCGACTCCGCCGACTCCTACCTCGCCGCCAAGCGCACCGGGCGCGGCCGGCGGCTGGGCCCCGCGCAGAAGGCGCGCGTGTGGCAGACCGTGTGCGAGTTCCAGCGCGACCTGCGCGAACGCGGTCTGTGGACGTATGAGCAGGTGTGTGCCGAGGCCGCGCGCATTCTCGCCGAACGAGACGACAAGCCCTACCGGCACGTGGTCGTCGACGAGGCCCAGGACCTCAGCGCGGACAAGTGGCGGCTGCTGCGCGCGGCCGTACCGGAGGCCCACGACGACATCTTCATCGCCGGCGACACCCACCAGCGCATCTACGCCAACCGGGTCAGCCTGCGCGAGCTCGGCGTCAACGTCGGAGGGCGCTCGCGGCGGCTGCGGATCAACTACCGCACCACGGCCGAGATCCTGGGCTGGAGCCTGGAGCTGCTGCATGGCGAGAGCGTCGACGACATGGACGGCGGCCTGGAGACGCTGGCCGGCTGCCGCTCCGAGGTCAGCGGGTTCCCGCCGCAGCTCAACGGGTTCGGCAACCGCAGAGCCGAGCTGCGCGCGCTGGCCGACACCGTGCGGGAGTGGCTGGCGGCCGAAGTGCTGCCGGGCGAGATCGGCGTGGCGGCGCGCTCCAACCGCCTGGCCGAGGAGGCCGCCGACGCCCTGGTCGCGGCGGGAGTACCCGCGCGCATGCTCAGCGGCGGCCGGGCCGAGGAGGAGGCGGTCTCGGTGGGGACCATGCACCGAATGAAGGGGCTGGAGTTCCGCTGTCTGGCCGTGGTCGGCGCGGAGGCCGACCAGATCCCGTCGGCCAAGGCGGTCACCCCGGAGTCCGAGGATGCCGTCACCCATGCGCACGACCTGCAACGCGAACGCTGCCTGCTGTTCGTGGCCTGCACGCGGGCGCGCGAGCTGCTGAACGTCACCTGGCAGGGCGAGCGGAGCCCGTTCCTGCCGCCCACCGGCTGACCGGCGGGAACCGAACCCGTTTCCCGAGCTTTTTGAAACCCCCAGGAAGGTGGACGATGGCCAAACTGTCGATGCTGCTCGACCAGATCGAAACCGGCACGGTGCTGCTGCCGGAGTTCCAGCGCGGTTACGTGTGGAACCGCGATCAGGTGCGCGGGCTGATGAAGTCGATGTACCGCGGGTACCCGGTGGGCGGCCTGCTGATGTGGGAGACCTCGGCCGCCGACATCGCGGTCACCGGCGGGATCCCCGGCAACGGAACGCACCTGCTGCTGCTGGACGGCCAGCAGCGGATGACGACGCTCTACGCTGTCATCCGCGGTCGACCGCCGAAGTTCTTCCACGGTGACGAGAAGGTGTTCACCGGGCTGTACTTCAACGTCGAAACCCAGGCCTTCGAGTACTACGCGCCGAGCAAGATGAGCGGCGACAGCCGCTGGATCAGCGTCACCGAGCTGTTCGCCTCCAGCCCCGTGGACTTCTACCCGAACTTCGCCGACCAGCCGGACGCCAAGCTCTACCTGCAACGGCTCAACCAGCTGTCGCAGATCACGCAGAGGGAACTCCACCAGGAGAACATCACCGGGGTGGACAAGACCGTCGACGAGGTCGTCGACATCTTCAACACCGTCAACCGCGGCGGCACCAAACTGTCCAAAGGCGATCTCGCCCTGGCCAAGCTGTGCGCGGAGCGGCCGGAAACGCGGCAGGACATGCGCGGCTTCCTCGACCGCTGGGAGGGGGCGGGATTCTCCTTCTCGCTGGACTGGCTGCTACGCAACGCGACGGCGGTGGCCACCGGCCGCGCGTTGTTCAGCTCCCTCGAAAACGTGAACGCTGAGGCGTTCGAGTCCGCGCTGCGGGAGTCCGTCGACCACGTCGACACGTTCCTCGACGCCGCCTCGGGGCGCCTGGGACTGGACCACGACCGGGTCGTCATGGGCCGCTACGCGGTTCCGGTGATTTCGCGGCTGCTCAGCCTCGAAAAGAACGCCCTGCAGAACTCGGCCCAGCGCGACAGGGTGCTGTTCTGGTACATCCACTCGGCGTTGCGGGGCCGGTTCAGCGGCTCCACCGAGTCCGTCCTCCAGGTCGACTACGACGCCGCGCAGCGCGGCGGCGTCGAAGGTCTCATCAGGACCCTGGAGCGGTGGCGGGGCGGAAAGCTGGACATCCACGCCGAGGACTTTGAGGCTTTCACCCGCGGGTCCCGCTTCTACCCCTTGCTCTACATGCTCACGCGTGTGATGGGCGCGCGGGATTTCGGCAGCGGGCTGGAACTGAAAGCGGAGTCGCTGGGCAAGCTGACGTCGCTGGAAATGCACCACATCTTCCCGAAGGCGCTACTCGACAAGAGTTACAAGGCGGGACAGGTCAACGCCCTCGCCAACTTCTGCTTCCTCACCCAGAAGTCGAACCTGGAGATCGGCAAGAGGGCTCCGGAGGACTACTTCGCCGAGGTCGAGGAGCGCCACCCCGGGGTGCTGGCCTCGCAGTGGATCCCCATGGACCCCGCCCTGTGGCGGGTGGACCGCTACCCGGAATTCCTGGAGGCCCGGCGCGAGCTGCTCGCCCAGGCGGCTCGGGACTTCCTCGGAGAGCTGCGCGACGGCGCTGCGCCCGGCGGCGAGGCGGCGCTGCGGCCGCTGACGTTGGTGTCCGCGCCCTCCGACGACGACCCGCGGGCGGTGCAGATCCGCGAGCTGATCGACGAACTGCTGCGCAACGGATGCGCGGAACCCCTCACCGACACCGGGATCAGCGACCCCGACACCGGCCGGGAACTGGCCGTGGCGGAGGCGTTCTGGCCCGACGGTCTGCAGCCGGGCCAGGGGCGCCCGGTGGTGCTCGAACTCGACTCCGACCAGGCCGACCTCCAGCGGCTCAAGGAGCTGGACTACGAGGTGTTCACCTCGCCGGACGCCCTGCTTGGTTTCATGAACAGGCAGAACGCCGAAGCGGCCGGCGAGGCGGCCGAGCCCCGGGCGGAACCGCAGGGCGAGGACGCCGAGGAGAGTTCCGAACCGGGTGCCACCGCTGGTAAGGACCCGCTGCCGCGGGAGTTCGGTACCGCCATGCGGGGCATTTATGAGCGCGCCCGCGACGAGGCCGGCTGCCCCGGGCGGTACTTCCTGGGGATGCTGGCCGACCTGGGCCCACTGGAGACGGCGCGCAAGCTGCTGAACGCTCCGGCGGTCTCGGACGGCTTCGCCGAGCTGTGGGAGCGCGGGCGGCTGGACCTGACCGTGGAGGCGCTGGTGCTGCAGGAGAAGTTCGCCCCACTGTTCACGGAGGCCGAACTGTCGACGGCGCGCACCCGGCTGGCGCTGTTCGGCTTCCCGGGCGTGGCCGCTGCCGGATAGCGGCACGACCGAAGGCCGCCCGTGCGGCGCCGGCGTGTTCAACCACCTGGTTTTGTGTGCCGCGGGGAGCCGGCCGGTCCTTGGGGGATCGTTCCCGCGCAGTATGTTTGGGGAACGATTCCCGCAGTGTCGCGCCAACCCGGCGTGTGCCAAGGAAGGTGGAGCCCATGTCCGTGTCTCCGAGTGATCAGACCGGTGTTGCCGGCAGCGCCCTCAGCCTGGGCCGCGACATCGCGGCCGGAGAGGTGGACCCGGTCGAGCACTGCACGGGCTCTCTGGAACGGGCCGAAGCCCCCGAGGCGCGGCACGCCTTCATCACTCGGACGCCGCAGCGGGCCCACGAGGAGGCCACCGCCAGTCGGCAGCGGCACCGCGAGGGCGCCGGCAACGGCCCGCTCGACGGGGTCCCCATCGCCTGGAAGGACCTCGTCGACGTGCGCGGGACCCCCACCACCGCGGGGTCGGCAACGCGCCGCGACGCCACGCCCGCTACTGCGGACGCCCCCGTGGTGCGCAACGCGGCCGCGGCCGGGATGGTCTGCGTGGGCAAGACCAACCTGCCCGAGTTCGCCTATTCCGGCCTCGGCCTGAACGAGGTGTTCGGTACCCCGGCCAACCCGTACACACCCGACGCGATACCCGGCGGGTCCTCCTCCGGGTCGGCCGTCGCCGTCGCCACGGGGGTGGTGCCGTGCGCCATCGGCACCGACACATCGGGGTCGGTACGCGTACCCGCGGCATTCTGCGGGCTTGTCGGGTTCCGGCCCACCACGAGCAGGTTCGACCAGACCGGTGTCTACCCGCTCGCGCCGACCCTGGACAGTGTCGGCCCCCTCACCCGGACCGTCTCCGACGCGGTCGCGCTCGACGCCGTACTGCGCGGCCGCAACCCGGACCCGGTGCGGCCGCCGGAGCCCGCGGAGCTCGACGTGCTTGTTCCCACTGGGCTGCTCACTGAGGAGCTGGACGACGAGGTGCGGCGGCAGTTCGAGGCGGCCCTCGAACGCCTGGAACGCGGCGGAGCACGTATCCGCTACGAGCGGGTGCCGGCGATCGACGCCGTCCTGCCGCTGTTCCGCGAGTACGGGACCCTCGTTGCCGCCGAGGCCTACCGCACCCACGCCGAGACCGTGCACGGCCCCGACACCGACCGGATCGACCCCCGGATCCTGCAGCGGCTGCGGCGGGGGCACGAGGTACTCCGGGACAGCTACGACCACCTGCTGGAGCGACGCGCGGCACTGCGCCGCGAGGTCAACGCCCTACTGGAGAACGCGGTCCTGGTGTATCCGACGGTGCCGATCCCCGCTCCGGCCCGCGCGCTCGTGGACTCCGACCCGGTCAGCTATGCGCAGGAGAACGCGCGGGTCCTGCGTAACACCATGGTGGGAAGTTTCCTCGACCTTCCCAGTCTCACCCTGCCGGCCAGCGGATCCCTGCCCGGCCGCACCGTCGGGGTGTCGGTCTCGGGAGCGACCGGTGACGACGACCGGGTGCTCGCCCGAGCGGCAGGCGTCGAGTCCGCCCTCGCGTCGTAACCGGTCCGGTCCGCCGCCCACCGGCCGGAGCCACCCCCACGACACGCGCTGGCTCGGGGCGTGGCGTGGGGGCGTGCGGTGGCAATCGCGGGGTCGGCCAGCGGAGCGGTGCCGCGGACGAGCGTGACGTCGTCCGCACCGCGGGTCAGGGTGCGGCAAGTGACTCGATCGTGATCGAGGAGATGAGTGGTCGCGTCCTGTTATGGGGTACGTGATTGGACAATTACGGCATGTGGTGATCCGTCGGGGCTTGGCGGACCGAAGAGTGATTGTTCGGGTGCGTGTTCACTGGATTCCCGAACTACGATTGGGCGCTATGGCACAATCCCAGGAGCGAGCGATCATAGTCCTTGGGTGTCCCCGGTCGGGCACCACGTTGCTGCAGCTCATGCTGCATGCCCATCCGCGCATCGCGATTCCGCCGGAGACCCGGTTCGTCACTTCCGTCTATTGGCACCGGAAGCGGTACGGCGACCTGCGCAACGTCGACAACCTGCGCGCGTTGGGCGAATGGATCGTCTATTCGAAAGGGACTCGCTTCGGCGACCTGGGATTGGATCCCGAAGAGACCCTCGCGGAGATTGTCAACGGTCCGCGCACCCTCGGCTCGGCGCTCGCCACCGTGTTCCGCCGCTACGCCCGCAGGTTCGACAAGCCTCGATGGGGCGATAAGCGGCCGGCGTACCACCACAGCATCGACCAACTGGCCCGGATGTTCCCGGGCGCGCAGTTCGTGAACATCGTCCGGGACGGGCGCGACTGCGTCGGCTCGCTCAAGAACATGTCGTGGTTCCGCCAAGACAGCTACGGGGCGATGTCCACCTGGGCCGAGGCCATTGACAATGGTCGGGCCGCCGCCCGCAAGCTCGGCCCGGAGTCCTTCTACGAGATGCGCTACGAGCAGCTCATCGGTGATCCGGAGGCGGAGCTGTCGGCGCTGTGCGACTTCCTCGGCGAGGAGTTCGACCCGGCGATGTGCGAGCCGCACCAGGTCGCCGGAATCGCCGTCCCGAAGCGCAAGACCCACCACGCCAACACCCACCGCGAGATCACCCAGGCCAACTCCGGAGCGTGGCGGGAGCGCCTGGAACCGTGGGAGATCTCGCTGAGTGAGTCCGTGCTGGGCGGGCGGCTGCGCAAGAACGGCTACGAACTGTCCGGAGCGTCGCGCCCAGCGGCCGCGCACCTCGCCAACTACGCCAAGGTCAGCACGAAGCGGCGGCTCAACTGGCGCAAGCGTGAGCTGCGCGACCGCGTGTGGCGGCTGAACGAGCCTTCCGGCCGCGTCGCCGCCGTCCCACCCGACAACGCGGTGTCAGAGGAAGCCTGACACAGCGGTTCACTTCCGTGTACGCACCCGCGGGCGGGTGAGGCCGCCCGCGGGTCGCGGACAGCCCGAGCCGGGCGCGCCATGCCTGTGTGACCGGATCAGCTCGCTTGGTCAAGCTGGCCGTCTTCGTGTGATGTGAGTCGGGCGGAGCGGGGCCGGCCCGCTTCGAAGACCCCCAGGCGGTATCGGCGGCCATCCGGGAGTGCCTGGACCTCATCATGGCCACCGCACCGGAGAAGCTGCGGTGTTCGCTCGCTGCGTCCCGGGATCCCGGATGAGCAGGTTGACCGGGATCCGGGGACGCGCTTCCCGAAGCCGGGGGTGCCGCGGGACCGCCCGGCGGCCGAATGCAGCTAAGCACCGCGCCCCCCTGCCGGGGCCCGTAGCACCACGTATGTCCACACCAGCCCGGCCGCCAGCCCGGTTGCCGTCGCCGCACCGCTGACGGCGATCCAGCCGCCCGCCTCGTACAGTGCAGCGCCGATGCCCGACCCGGCGGCCCCGGCCAGGAAGGTGCCGAACATGTAGACAGTGTTCATCCGACCCGCCGCCTCCGGTCGTGCCGCCAGCACCGCCGTCTGGTTGCTGACCTGGGCCGCCTGCAAACCCGCGTAGAGGACCGCGATCCCCGCCGCGGCGGCGGGCCACCCTGCGTGGGCGGTCATCAGCAGCGCGCCCCCGATCGTGATCCCCGCGAGCCCGAGGCCGACCACCGGAGTGGGGCCGTAGCGGTCGATGGCCCGGCCGGCCAGGGGGGCCACCGCGATCCCGAGGGCCCCAAAGGCCCCGAACAGCGACGCGCCGAGCGTCGTGTATCCGTAGCCTGACCCGGTGAGCAGGAACACCAGCGCGGTCCAGACCATGTTGAACGCCCCGAACGCGGCCCCCTGGAACAGCAGTGACCGCCGCAGCGTCGACTCGCGCAGCAGCCCGGGGAGTGATGCCAGCAGAGCCGGGTAGGACGGGCGCGGCACCCCCGGCGTGGTTGCCGGGATGTCCGCCGAGCGGGGGAGCATCGCCACCGTCAGCGCGCCGACCGCCGCGGTACACACCGCGGCCGCGGCGAGAACCGGGCGCCAGCCGGCGAACTCGCCGAAGGCCCCGCCGACGACACGAGCCGCGATCGCTCCGGTGAACACGCCCGCCTGCAGGATCGACACCACCCGCCCGCGCCGCTCGGGCCCGGCCAGGCCCGAGGCGACCGGGACCAGAAGCTGGGGGATGACCGTGAACGTGCCGGCCGCCAGCACGGCGGCCGCCAGCGCGGGCAACCCGGGCGCGGCCGCGGCGGCCGCCAGCCCACTGACGGTGCCGAGGACGAGCACGATCAGCAGCGGCCGCCGGCGGACCGTGTCGCTCAGTGGGAGCAGGAACAACAGCCCCAACGAGTAGCCGAGTTGGCCCGCCGTGGTCACCAGGCCGGCGCGGTCGGCCGAGATGCCCAGGTCGCGGGATACGAGTCCGAGCAGCGGGGCGCTCAGGTACACGTTGGCGACGGTGACGGCGCAGGCCAGGGCGAGGACGGCGACGAGCGTCCGGGTGACCTCCGGCGGGCGTTCGGCCGCCGGGGTGTCGGTGGACGCGGCCGTTCTCGTTCGCGCCAGCCGTTGCCGGGCCATGTCGCACCTCCGGGCAGGGGAACAAACGAACCAGATGGTTCGATCGGCGTCGACTCTACACTTCCGGCCGAGCGAACGAACCATATGGTTCACAAATGTATGCTTCGTCTCATGGGATACGACGCCGCCGCCACCAAAGCCCGCATCCTTGAGGCGGCTACCCGCGAGTTCGCCGAGTACGGCATCGCCGGCGCCAGGGTCGACCGGATCGCGGTGTCGGCCTCGGCCAATAAGCGTGCGATCTACGACTATTTCGGCGACAAGGAGCAGCTGTTCACCAAGGTGCTCTCGGACGCCTGCTCGCGGCTTTCGTCCGAGGTCCCGCTGGAGGAGGGCGACGACCTCGCCGAGTACGCGGTGCGCGTCCACGACTACCACCGCGAGCACCCCGAGTTCCTGCGGCTTCTGATGTGGGAGGAGCTGTACTACCGCGAGGGGCCGATTCCCGCCGAGGAGTGGCGGACCGAGCGGTACCGCCGCAAGACCGGGATCGTGGCGGCGGCCCAGCGGGAAGGCCGTGTACGTTGCGACGTGCGCCCCGACGCGTTGCTGTTCATGCTGCTTTCCCTGGTCAACTGGGCGACCGGGGCCGAGCAGCTCCGCCGGGTCATCACCGGCGGTATGGCCGAGGACGAGCTGCGCCGTTCGCTGCGGGCCTCCGCGGTCGCGATGCTGGCCGGAAAAGACGTCTGAACCGACGCGTTCCGCCGCGGCGCGCCCGCCTGGCACCGCCGAACCCGTGTTCGCTGACCGGTGGCTCGGTCCGCCGGTTTTCCGGCGCTCGGTGTCGTCAGGCGGTTGTCAGAGTGGCTCTATGAGCAATGGCTCCTCGAAAGATCACTCATGGTGATCAGGTACGAGAGGCAGAGCGGAGGCGAGCTCGTCGAGGAGTTGGGCCTTGGTGGGCGCGGTAGTGATGCGCGTTGTCTCGTGGCCGTTGGTGAACAGGACAAGGGTGGGCAGCGCCATGATCTGGTGGCGTTGGGCCAGAACGGGGTTGTCGTCGAGCCGGACGGTGGCAACGCGCAGCTGGTTGGAGTGGTCGGTGGCGATCTGTTCCAGGATCGGGATCAGGGCTTGGCATGGGCCGCAGCCTTCGGCCCAGAACTCGACCAGCAGTGGCGTGGGTGCCCGCGTCAGGGCGTGGTCGAAGGTGGTTTCGGTGAGCGTGGTGATGCCGCCAGTGATCACGGTCGTCCTTCCGGATTGGTGGGGCGGGTGGCGGTGCCGAGGATCTGCGGGGCGGAGGGGAACGGCATCCTGGTGTCTGCGGAGCTGTACCGGTCGTGATCGTCGATGGCGAATCCTGCGCGTTGGATCGCCGTGAGGGTGTCGCGGGCGGTGTGGCAGCCGCCGTTCAGCAGCGGCCAGATCGTGGCGTCGGCCAGGCGCTGCACGCGCCGCCGACTTGGCGAGGGATGTTGGACGTGTTCGAAGAACCGCAGTTGCCCGCCGGGCCGCAGTACCCGGAACAGTTCCGCGAGCGCGGCCTGGGGGTCGGGCACGGTGCACAGCACCAGGCAGGCCACCGCCACGTCGATCGACCGGTCGGCTGCGGGGAGCCGGTCGGCGACTCCGTCGACGACCTCGACGGGCACGGTGGTCTTGCCGGCGGCCGCGGCGGCGAGAGTGCGCAGGTGGGGTTCGGGCTCGACGGCCAGCGCGGCGGTGACCTGTTCGGGGTAGTGGCTGAAGTTGGAGCCGGTGCCCGCGCCGACCTCGATCAGCCGCCCGGCGGCACCGTCCAGGAGCCGGGCGCGGTGGTCGAGGATCCCCCGGTCCATCAGTGGGGCGGTGCGGGCGTAGAAGCGCGCGAAGAGCCGGTGCCGGGGTGTGCGCGAAGGTCTGTCTGTGTGTGTCGGTGAGTGCGTCAACGTGGTTTCTCCCTCGGCTTTCGGATAGGCTCTACTCGCTACATAGAGAATGTATAACATAGTGAACCTACTTCACAATGAAAGAAGGGAAGATAGTGGGGAGTGGCCCGGAGCAGGCTCTGGAGAAGCTGTTCGCGCTGGCGGCGGTGACGCATCAGTACATGGAACAGGGCATGGCGGCGCGCGGGCTGACGCGGGCGCGGGCCTCGGTGCTGTGGAACCTGCACCTGCGGGGGCCGATGACCCAGCGGGCGCTGGCCGAGGCGATCGAGGTCACCCCGCGGAACGTGACCGGCCTGGTGGACGCGCTGGAGGCTGACGGTTTCGTGGCGCGCGGCCCGCATCCGGGCGACCGGCGCGCCACCCTGGTGGCGCTCACCGACAGCGGCGCCGAGACCATGGGCGGACTGCGCGGAGAGTACGACCAGGGCGCGGTCCGCCTGTTCGACGGGCTGACGGCCTCCGAACTGGCCGGGTTCGTCACCACCGCCGACCACCTGATAGAGCGGCTGGCTCAAGAGAACTGCTGAGGCTCGCGGGCGCCTGATAGCCGGGAACCTTCGGGCCCTGCGGTGTGGTCGCTCGTTCCTCGCTCCCACCCCTGCGGACCCGCAGAACCCTGGCGGCGCCTGGAGGCCGGGAACAGCAAAGCGCGGCCGGGTCCGGGTGGTGGCTGGCGGCACTGTGCGACAGCGTCCGCACCCGGCTCCGGCCGCGCTGGGGACCAGTCCCTAGGTGCCTAACATCTGGTTCGGCAGCCAGGTCACGAGATCAGGGAAGAAGCACAGGATCACGATGGCCAGCGCGAGTACCCCGACGTAGGGCAGCGCCCCGAAGAGGATGTCGCGCAGGGGGATCCGCGGCGCGATCCCCTGCACCACGTACAGGTTCAGCCCGACCGGTGGCGTGATCAGCCCCATCTCCATGTTGAGCGTCATCACCACGCCGAACCAGATCGGGTCGAAACCGAGCTCGGTGATGATGGGGAACAGCACCGGCATGGTGATCAGGATGATCGCCACGGGAGGGATGAAGAACCCGAGGACCAGGAAGATCGCGTTCATCGCCAGGAAGACGACCCAACGGTTGACGTCGAGCCCGGCGACGACCTCGGCGAGTTCCTGGGGCACGCCCAGGAAGCTGAGCACCTGGCCGAGTACCGAGGAGAACACCACGATCATCAGGACCATGGTGCCGGTGCGGGTCGTCTCCAACCCGATGTCGCGGATCTTCTTCCAGCCCAGCGACCGGTAGACCACGGCGACGAGGACGAACGCCGCCAGCGCGCCCACCGCGGCCGCCTCGCTCGGGGTGGCGATTCCCAGGTACATCGCGGCGAGCACGCACGCGATGAGCGCCAGGAACGGCAGCACCTTGACGAGCTTGCGCAGCCGTTCTCCCAACGAGTACTGCTCGGCCTCGGCGATCGGCCGGGGGGTCTCGTCGGTACTCGCCGACTGGTCGCCGCCACCGTTCCCAGCCCCGACAGCGGCCGGAACCACCGGAGCACCGGTGCGTGCGCGCTTCAGGGTCAGCGCGACGAAGATCCACACACAGAACAGCAGGGTGATCAGGATGCCGGGAGCGACACCACCGAGGAACAACTGCCCGATCGACTGCTCGGTGGAGATGCCGTACAGGATCAGGGTCACGCTGGGCGGGATGAGGATCCCGAGAGTGCCGCCCGCCACGATCGCGCCCGTGGCGACGTCCTTCGGGTAGCCGCGGCGCACCATCTCCGGGATCGCGATCTTGCCGATCGCCGCGGACGTGGCCGGGCTCGACCCGGTCAGCGCGGCGAACATCGCGCACGCCACAACGGAGCTCATCGCCAACCCGCCGCGGATCCGGCCGAGCCACATGTGCGCGGCCTCCAGCAGGTCCTCGCTGGCTTTCGAACGGCCGAACACCGTTCCCATCAGGATGAACAGTGGGATGGCCAGCAGTGCGAAGCTGTCGAGCGAGTCGAAGACGAAGTTGCCGAAGAAGCCGAACTGCGCCGGTGTGAGGAACAGGACGATCGCGAACAGGGCGGTGAGCCCGAGTGCGAAGGCCACCGGAACACCCACGGCCAGCAGGATCAGCAGGATGAGGCCGACGATGGCCCCAATGGTCAGGCCGCTCAAAGCCCGGGCCCTCCCTCCGCTGATTCCGCGGGCTGGTCCGGGGCGTCGTCTCCCAGCTCGCCGGCGAGCAGCGCTCGGAACAGTCCGGCGACGACGCTCAGGTACTGCAATGCGATCAGCCCCATGCCCAACGGGAGGATGAAGTACGGGTAACTCAACGGCGGGTTCCACGCCGTGCCGGACCGCGCACCCCTCTCTACGGCCTCCCACCACATGAAGCCGCTCACTACGGCGATCGTGAGGACCAGGGCGAGCCCCAGCACAGCGGCGAGGAGGCGCACACCGATCTGCACCCGTCCCGGCAGCACCTGCACGACGAGGTTGATCCGGACGTGGTCGCCGTGCCGCAGGCCGTAAGCCCCACCGACGAAGGTGGCGAACATCAGCAGATAGACCGCCAGCTCGGTCTGCCAGATCGTCGACATGCCGAACAGGTAGCGCAGTGCGACGCCGTAGCAGATCACCAGCATCGCCACGATGATCAAAATGCCGCTGGTATACCCGGCGGTGCCGGACAGCCAGTCGATACCACGTAGGAAGCGGGATCTAGGCACGAATCTCCTTTGGACGCGCCGGGGCCAGCAGGCCCCGGCGCAATGGCTCTGTGAACGGAGAGGTGCTACTCCGCTGGGACTTCCTGACCCAGCTCGATGAGCTCCTCGCCGCCTTCGACTTCCTCACCGAAGCTCTCCCACGCCGGCTCGGAAATCTCGCGCCACTCCTCGAAGTCCGAGTCCGACATCTCGACGACCTCGACGCCGTTCTCCTCGAACTCCTCATGCACCCGCTGGTCGTCCTCCTCCGAGGCGGTGTAGGCGAACTCCTGGATGTCGGCCCCGACCTCGTCGACGATCGTCTGCTGCTCTTCGGTGAGCTGGTCGTAGGCGTCGGTGCCGATGATGAGCGGCTCGAACATGAACCAGAAGGTGTTGCCGGCCGCTGGCGAGGTGAAGGTGTTGACCTGCTCGTAGAGCCGGTAGGAGCTGAACGACGTGGTGGAGGTGATGGCGCTGTCGAGCGTCCCGGTCTGCAACGCGTTGTAGATGTCCGAGGACGGCATGCTGGACAGGCCGAAGCCGGCACCCTCCAGCATCTCCTCGACCTTGGGCCCGGCGGCGCGGGTCACGCTTCCGGAGGGTACGTCGTCGGGGGTGCGGATCGGCTCGTCGCCGGCGGTCCCGATGGCGCCCGCGTTCCACACCCAGGTCAGGATGCGCACACCGTTGTCCTCGGCGGTCTGCGAGATGCGGTCACCGATCTCGCTGTCCTGCCAGTTCTGGGCCTGGGCGTGGTTGCGCACCATCGACGGCATCAGGGTCATGCTGAACTCGGGAACGTCACCGGCGGCGTAGTCCAGGGGGAACACCGACATGTCGAGCGTGTCGTCCCGGATGGCGCTGTACTGCTCGGTCGGGTCCTCGATCAGCGAGTTGTTCGGGCTGATCTCGACCGTGACGTCTCCGTCGGTGCGTTCCTCGACCTGGTCGGCGAAGCGCTGGGCGAGCACGGCGCGGAAGTCGCCCTCGCCGTCCTCCGGAGCGGGCCACTGGTGGGAGAGCCGCAACGTCACCTCACCGTCTTCCGTGGGGCCGGATGCGAGCCCGCACCCGGTGAGCAACGCGCCGCTCGCAACCAGCGCGCCCGTGCCCATCAGGTACCTCGAAAAGCGTTGATGCCGCGTCATACCGCGACTCCTCTCCCGGGGGATTCTTCGGTGGCTGTGCCGGGGTCGTTGGACTGTCCGTGATCCGGGTCACTGGAGTCCATTCGAGCGCTGATCAGAGCATGTTCAGGCGCGCCGGGTCAAGATCCAATCTGGGACGGACTAGGACATTGCGTTACGAGGGTAAGCAAACGTAACAGGAAGTCAGGGGTCGGGTACGGCGTGCTGATCATTCGCGCTCAGGGGTGCTGTGCGCCAGCTTGTGGCGGGGTTACCGTGCCCCGCGCCGACGGTTGGTACACGCGTCTGCCATCGCTGGCGAACGGAGGCGGCGCACAGGTGTGGGCTGCCCACGTCACGTGGACAGCCCACTCCGCGGAGGCCGGGTCTGCTCGGTCTACGCGGATCGTCCGGTAGGAGCGGGTCGCTACCCGCCGGTGACGGTGGAGGCGATGCTGAGGATGAGCTCGTAGGTCGCCCACAGTCCGACAGCGCCGATCGCGACGAGGATCGCGGTTTCCCACCACCGGTTGATATAAGGCCGCAGCATCAGGTCGCGCCGGGTGGTCATGATGATCAGACCGACGATGATGGCGGGCACCGTCAGGACGTTGAACGAGTTCCCCAGCAGGGTGATCACCACCATCCCCGGCATTCCGGGAAGCGAGAACACCAGCGGGAGCGCCATGGCGGGGATGAGGATCCCCCAGAACAGCGGGTCGCGGGTGAAGGTCTCCTTCGGCGAGGTGACGGTGTCCTGGTGGCGGAGCCTGATCCGCTCCTCCCGTTCGGGGCGCGACATGTAGACGGCCTCAATGAGCATCCGCACGAAGACGCGGGGCTGGGTCACGATGTTGTTGAACACCGTGAAGAAGATCGCGCACCACATGATGGGCGGGCCCGCCGGCCCGATGGCCTGCTCCATCATGAAGGCGAGCCCCGACTCCGACGTGATCTCCGCGTCGGTTCCGTGCAGTGTCTCCGCGGCGACCACCCATACGGCGAGCACGAGGCCGAACATCACCGAGGTACCGAAAAGCAGGTCGATGCGCTGCAGCTTGCGGTGTTCCGGTCCGCGCCACCCCTTCTCATGGATGAGATAGGGGTAGAGCAGATTGGCGGCCGACCCGCCGACGGCGCCGATCAGGCCAACAGCGGTGCTGACGGCGGTGATGTAGCCGGCTTCCCCGGGGGGAAGTTTGAACGTCAGACCGCTGAAGAAGCCCCCGACGTCCACGCCGGTGCCGACGAGCGCGATGAGGAAGCTGAGGACCAGCACGGCCATGGTGATCTGGGCGACGACCTCCAGCCAGCGGAAGTGTTGCTTCCGGCGGGTGACCAGAAAGACGGCCAGGAGGAATGTGACAACCGCCCCTGCGGGAGTCCCCCACGCACCGAGGGGGAGGAGCGCGCTGAACAGCAGCCGGTCGAGGGCGGTTCCGGCGGCGAGAAGGAGGAAGGAGCAGTAGACGAACCCGAGGATGCAGGTGGTGATCCCGAGGTAGATCGGGAACCCCTTCCACACCCTTCTGTAGCCGTCCAGGATCGTCTCGTCTCCGACCGCGTTGCACAGCTGGTACTTCGAGATCGCGGAGACGATGAAGTAGCGGGAGATCACGGCGACCAGGAGCGTCCACAGCAGCGCGTAGCCGTAGTTCGCTCCCGAGACCGAGGCGCTGATGAAGTCGCCGGTGCCCAGCCAGGACATGACCACGACGATCCCCGGACCCATGCTCTTCATGTAGTCGAGGAAGCTGGCCGGGACGGCTGTCCTGGCTCCGGGCGCGGTGGAGGGTGTCTTCGCACCGGAATGACGTTGCATGGTGGCTCCGATGGGGATTAGGCGTGGGCCCAGTCGGGGGTGACGTGGATGTACTTGATGGCCTGGCGGAAGTAGGTGAAGGCGATATGGAGTCCGCCGTCCGCCGTTTGGGTGATGGAGGGGTAGGAGAGTTCGCGGTTCCTACCGTCCTGTGAGTTGTTGGTCAGGCAGTAGCCGTCGCCCACTTCCAGGTCGCGGCGGATCGGCCAGGTTCGCCCGTTGTCCGGGGACAGCGCGAGCGTCAGCGGTGCGCGGGGGGCGCCCCAGAACGCGGTGCCCGGCGGGGGAGCCTCTGTGGTGGGTGCGGGGGCGGCAGTGCGGCCGTCGCTGGTGATCTCGTCGTAGAGGGAGACGCGACGGGCGGTGGCGTCCGCGGCGCTGCTGGCGTTGAACACCAGGGCGATCCGGCCGTCGTGGAGCGCTTGGGCCTGGATCGAGGAGTTGTTGTTCGGCAGTTCGGTGGGCACCGGCGCGCTCCAGTGCTTTCCGTCGGTGGAGCGGCTCTGGTGAATGGTGTCGGCCTGGCGGCGGCGGAAGAGAGCGAGCAGGGTGCCGTCCTGCAACGGGACGATGTTCATGTGCACGCAGCCCTCGCTGTCCGGGACGGCGTGGTGGTTCCACGTGGCCCCCTGGTCGTCGGAGACGAGGACCGCGCTGGTGTCGAGGTCCCCGCGCCAGTCCCCCTCGTCGGGGCGTACGCAGTGGAACACGGGAAGCAGCCAACGCCCGGACGGCAGGACGGCGATGGGCTGGCGGATGAAGACCCCGCCTGTGGACGAGGCGGGGACGAGGGTGCGCGCCGGCTCCCAGTTTCGCCCGTTGTCCCTGGACACGCGCCCCCGCACTTCGGCGGTGTCCTGGTTCCCGGCGTGCTGGGCGGTGTAGAGCAGCCAGAGTTCCCCGGCGGGAGACAGGAACAGCACCGGGTTCTGCTCGGAGCAGTGCGGGTCTGAGGACACCTGCGTCGGGGTGGTCCACGTGGCGTCCGTGTCGAGCCGGGAGAACCAGATGTTGATGTCGGGGAGCCCTTCCTGGGTTCCGCCGAACCACACGCAGCCGAGTCCCCCGTTGGGCAGCGGCATCAGGTTGGCCGCGTGCGCCTGCGGGGTGGGGGCTGGCAGGAAGGCCTCATGACGGTGGGTGTCCTCCGCGGAGGCTCGGACAGTCCCGTCGGTCGGGAGTGTGGACATGGTGTCGCTTTCCTTGGATGGCGTCGTCGTGGGGAGTGGCGTGCCCCTTGCTGGAGTACCGCGGGCGGTGGCTCACGGGCGGAGCGGGGGCGGTTTCCTCGGGACGTTGTGCTGCGGTTCTCCTCTGCTGTGCCTCGTTGGGGCGAACTCGGCGTGATCGGGGCCGGGAGCGGCGTGGGCGCATCCACATCGGGTGGCTCCCGTTTCCCGCGAAGGGAGGTGGGGCGCCAGAGACTGTTACCTCGGTCACCCTGACACTAATGCGCGTTATACGCAATATCTGTAGCGCTGTCTACGCAGGAATTCGTGGGGAGTGGTGCTTCCTTGGTTACCCAACGGAAGGAAGTCCGGGCGTACAGACTTGATAGGAGTTCCAATACGCCCTCTCCTGCTACCCGGTGCGCAGCACCACGCTTTTGATTGTGCGCAGAACGCGCAGATAAGGAGTGTGCGTCCACGTGGGCGGACGCCGCCGGGCCGTGCTCCGCGCCGCCACGAGCGCGCCAGAGACCGCCGGGCGAGGGAGATGCCCTCATGCCTCAGCGGTGGCAGCTCGCCCCGCCTGGCCTCGCGCACCGGTCGTCCGCGGGCGCCGCGAGCCAACGACTGTTCGGCGGTAGGGCGGGGTCGTGTCCAGAGCTCCGCCGGCCGGATTCGCGCGGGACGCGCTCCAGGCAAAGATCCGGGCCTGCGGCGCTGTGCGCCGCAGGCCCGGATTCGAGGTCCCACCCGAGGGTCCCACCAGGGGGTACCCCCGGGCGGCGGGCCGGGTCAGAGCCGCAGTGGCAGCCGCAGCAGGTGGCGTATGTTCGGCAGCGGCTTCCATTCCAGCTCGTCGGCCGGTACGGCCAGCGCCGCGTGCGGATAGCGGTCGAAGAGCTGGCCGAAGGCGACCTCGCCCTCCTGGCGGGCCAGGGCCGCGCCGAGGCAGTAGTGGGCGCCCTGCCCGAAACCCACGTGCTCCTCGCCGGGTTTGGGCGGCCGCCGGGTGATGTCGAGGCGCTCCGGAGCGGCGAAGTGGTGGGGGTCGTGGTTGGCCGAGGTCAGCGCGGGCATCACCATGTCGCCGGTGGCGATCCGCACGCCGTCGAGTTCGACGTCCTCGGTGGCGAAGCGGGGGCGGGCCGCCATCACCGGGCCGCACCAGCGCATCAACTCGTGCACCGCCGCGGGCACCTGGGCGGGGTCGTCGCGCAGCACGGCGAGCTGGTCGGGGTGGGTCAGCAGCGCCAGGGCCCCGTTGCCGATCAGGTGCGCGGTGGTGATGTATCCGGCGATGACCAGGATGAGCACCATCGTGATCAGCTCGGTCTCGGTGAGCCGGTCATCGTCCTCGTCGCGCACCCGGACCAGCGCGTCGAGCAGGTCATCGGAAGGGCGGGACCGGCGCTCGGCGATCATCGCCTTGATGTGCTCGACCATCTCGCGCGCCGCCCCGGCCATGGCCCCGGGGTCCTCGACCTGCACCAGGCGGTCGCTCCAGCCCTTCCACAACGGGCGGTCCTCGTCCGGGACCCCCACCAGTTCACTGATGACGGTGATCGGCAACGGGTAGGCGTAGTGCTCGACGAGATCCACCGCGCCGTCCTCGGCGCGGTCGGGCAGCGCGGCCAGCAGCCCGGCCGAGATCTCCGCCACGCGGGGGCGCAGCTCGGCGATGCGCCGCGCCGTGAAGGCGCGGGTAACCAGCTTGCGCAGACGTGTGTGGTCGGGCGGGTCGAGGTCCAGGAGGGTCTCGGTCAGGTAAACGACGTACTCCTCCGGCACCCCGAGCTTGGCCATGAGGTCGGCGCGGAAGTTGCGGTCGATTCCGGGGACGGACGTGGAGGCGTTGGCGAAGCGCCGGTCCCCGAGCACGGTGCGCACGGCCTCGTGCTGGGTGACCAGCCAGACGGGTGTGCCGTCGACGAACCGGGCGCGCACCACGGAGCCGAGCTCGCGGGCGCGGTCATAGCCGGCGTCCGGGGCGGCGAGGAACGCGGGGTCGGCCAGGTCGATCACGGTGTCGTTCGCGGGTGTGTCCATGTTGCCCTCCATTGGGCGTCAGATGCGTTTCTGCCGACCGATCTCCTCGTGCGCCCGATCCAGCAGGTGCCGGAAGAGCTCGATGGAACGGGGCGCCGCTCGACCG
This sequence comes from Lipingzhangella halophila, assembly GCF_014203805.1. GTDB lineage: Bacteria > Actinomycetota > Actinomycetes > Streptosporangiales > Streptosporangiaceae > Lipingzhangella > Lipingzhangella halophila. Next base: position 2,127,880 of record NZ_JACHJT010000001.1, read on the forward strand.
AGCGCCTCGGGATCCGCGGAGGCCTCCAGGGTCGAGCGCAGCGTGTGGGCGAGCATGTCGGCCCTGGCCGCGGTCTCGGGCTCGCGGGGGAGCAGCGGGTCGACGACGAGGTAGCCGAGGGTGACCGCGAACAGCGCATGGAGCTGGTCGTCGGCGGGGGTGTCGGTGCGCAGCAGGCCGTGCTCGCGCAGGAGGGCCAGCCAGCTTTCCACGGTGGCGAACCGCAGCCGGGTGAACTCGCCGAGCTCCGCATAGCCCCGGTGCCCGAGCGTGCCCAGGACCTCGACGTCCCGAGTGAGCACGGCGCGCATTACGGGATCCTCCTGCAGCGCCAGGTAGGCGGTGCGGACCGCGGCGCTGGGCAGAATGCCGGCGGGATCGGCCCGCATCCCGGCCAGGATCTGCTCACCCATGGCGGCGTGGGAGCGCAGGAGCACCGTGAGGAACAGCGCCTCTTTGGTGGAGAAGTGCAGGTAGACCGTGCCCTTGCCCACGCCCGCGCGCCGTGCCACCTCGTCGATTGCCACCCGGCGGTAGCCCCAGGCGATCAGCAGCTCGGCCGCGGCGTCCAGGATCCGCTCCGCCCGCTGCTCGCGCTCCCCGGCGGCGGTATCGGGTTGCTGCACCCGTGGCCCCTTTCGACTCTCGTGACGATGTGACTCATTTTCAAATTCGGTCACGAAGTCAAGACTAGGCCGCAGGCCGCCGCCGAGCAAGGGGGACAGAGGAACCGCCGAGCCCGCGTCGGCCCGCAAGCAGGGGCCGGGAGGAAGACGGGCACCGTTCGCGCGCGGGGCCTCGGCTTGTTCGGCGCGGAGCCGGTTCGGGTGCCGGGTTGGCGGCTTCAGCGTTGCGCGGCGAAGAGCGCGGCCACTCGCCCGATGAGGTCGTAGGGAACGGGCCGGGCGAGCGGGAACTTGAGCGTGCCCTTACCCGACTTGTACGGAGCCAGCTCTTGGGCCAGGGCGTCATCCGTCTCGGGGATCGGGTACAGGCTTATGTGTTTCTGCCAGCCCGCGAAGTACAGCAGTGGTTTCCCGGAGACGGTGACCGCCGGCATCCGGTAGCTGATCCTGTCGGTCGCATCGGGCACTGCATCGTGCAGGGTGCGCCGTACTTTCCGCAGGACCGTCTGGACGTCGGTGGGAAATGCGGCGATGTACTCATCGACGCTCGCGAATTTTTCTGGCATGGCGCCTGCCTCCCGGCCCGTCGCGGTGCGTTGCGTCCTTGTGGAGTATGACCGGCCGCGCGGCCGGAATTCATCGCTTGGCGCAACGGCATGCGTGACAACAGCAGTACCGAGCCGAATGGCGGCGGCGCACTGCGAAGCGGTGCATGACGAGGCTGTCGACCAGCTCGTCCACCAGCGACCCCGAACGGATCCGCGCGAAGCTGGGGAGAGGTCACGAGGAAGCCTGCCCCCACATACCTTTACCGCTAGGGTTGGTCGGGCGCGGCCGGCATCTGTCCGCGGGCAGAGCGAAGGGAGCGGTGACATGTCCACCGTAAGTGTGCGCTACATCGTTGACGACATCGACGCGGCGATCACGTTCTACACCCGCCATTTCGGTTTCGACGTGGACTTCCACCCTGGCCCCGGTTTCGTCGCGCTGTCCCGCGGCGCGCTTCGCCTGCTGCTCAACACGCCGGGCGGTGGCGGCGGTGCGGGGGAGACGACGCCCGATGGCCGTGTACCGCAGCCGGGCGGCTGGAACCGTGTGCAGTTCGAGGTGGACGATCTCGACACGGAGGTGGAGCGCCTGCGTGAGGCCGGGGCGCGGTTCCGCAACGAGATCGTGGAGGGCCGCGGTGGCAAGCAGATCCTGCTCGAGGACCCCGCGGGCAACCCGGTCGAGTTGTTCGAGCCTAAACGTTAGCGGGGTGCGGGCGGCCCGGACCACGCGTCGTCCCGACCGCTCGCGCCCCGGTGTCACTGCTGGTTGTCCAGCAACGCGGACAGGCTGGAGAAGCCCTGGTCACCGTGGCCGTCGGCGACCCGCTTGTCCATCAGCTCCTTCACCTCGCGCATCCGCACCGAGTCCACTCCGAGGGACTGCCGGTGATCGACGAGGTCGCCCATCAGAGCGGACTGCACCGACAGCGGCCCAAGGTCCGGTGGGTACTCGCCGTCGCGGACGGCTTCTCCGATCGCTGTCAGCAACGCCGGGTAGTCGGAGACGGAACCGGCGACGCGTTCGGCGAACTCCGCCACGTCGCCCCCTTCCTTGTGCACCAGCCGGAGGGTGTGCAGGAAGCCGATGAGGAGTTCGTACCCGACGGCCACCTGGGCCATGAACTCGACGGAGGCCAGGCCGGCGTCGGTGCCGTGATACGTGGGGGTACCCAACTCCCGCAGCGTTGCCTCGTGGGTGTCAAAGGCTGTACGGGACCCGCTGTAGGGGAGCATCACCTGTCCCGAACCCAGGTCCGGCGGGTCTCCCATCACGCCGCCGTCCAGGTACTCGGCGCCGTGTTCGCTGGCCCATTGCTGGGTCGCGCGTGCCCGGCTCGGCGAGCCGCTGGTGACGTTCACCAACGCCCTGCCCGATATCGCGTCGCCAACGGAGGAGAGCACCGCGTCGACTGCCTCGTAGTCGAGGACGCAGAGCACGACCAGTGGGCTGGCCGCGACCGCTTCCGCGGCCGTCTCCGCTGGCGAGGCGCCGGCCTCGACCAGGGGTGCACTCTTGCTCGCGGTGCGGTTCCACACCGTCGTGGGGTGGCCGCGGTCTATGAAGACACGGGCGATCGCGGATCCCATGTCACCGAGGCCGAGCACGGTGATCGGAGCGGATGAGGCGTCAGGCGTTGTTGTCATCGGCACGGAATTCCTCTCGGCAGCAGGTGTCTAGCTCAGTGTCTTCCGGAATTTCTCGGCGGGAGTGCGCATGGACCACGGCCACCAGTTCATGACCAGGCATTTCTTGGCTGTCCCCTTCTCACCAAGCAGCGCCGTACCATGTGCTGACGACCGGGGACGCAACCGTGAGTCGCGATATCCGCCGCCCGAACTCCCACGGAAACGAAACTAGAACGTCAAGTGCGGTTGAGGTCAACGTGGCGGAGTCATCGCGAGCCCCGCCGCAACCGGCCGAACTCCTCCCGGGGCCATGCCTCCTGCCGCGTCCCTGACTGGAGCCGGAAGTTATGCGCGATACGCAGCCGCCGGTGCTGGGCTGCTGGGTTGGTGGCCTTCCGTTGGCGCTGGATAGCCCGCGGCGGTTCGCTGACAGGTGCCCCTGCTGTGGATTTCCTCTTCAACTGGTCTAACGTTCCGGGTAAAGTTCCTTCAACGACACGTGGATAGCGGATTCTCCGTGCATAATGGCGCTTACTCGCACCGGGGGTTCGTCTTCCAGGCATGGGACCACTCTTTTCGGCGTCCAACCCAGGCAGATGACATTCTGTTAGTTAGGGATCACCCCCCGGTGGTGCCGCGGGCGGTCATTGTCCGCTGTACCTCCGCCCCGAGAATCGACAGGAGATAGGGCACCTTGCGCGAAAAGTTCACCGGCGGGCAGGGACGTATGGGGAAAGGCGCAACAGTCGGAGCTGTCACGACGTTGGCGACCGGGCTGGTAGGAACTGCGTTCTTCGGTTTCGGTGCCCTCAGCCATTGGGACGAGCTCTCTGATGGCACCACCTGGCTCTGGAGCAGTACCACGGGCGAGGTCATTCGAGTGAACGCCCACAATGGGCAGGTCGACCTCGTGCAGGCGGTGGAGCAGTCCGCGGAGCACCCGGTCAGGCTCGCCCAGAACGACAAACGCCTGGTCGTTCACGATCTCCACACAGGTGACATGGCCTCGATTGACCTGGTCAACCTGGATTTCACGGGTAACACGGAGGTCGGCACCGAGGGCGATCAACACTTCGTGCTCGGGGACAGCGGTGCTGTCATCATCGACCGGGCCAACGGCGAGGTCCGCCGGGTCGACCCCGAGACGCTGGAACCTGTCGGCGAGGTGCTGCGCGTCGCCGGGCCCCTTGTCGGAGGGCAGTTCGACAGCGAAGGCGTCCTGTGGGTGGCCTCTCCCTCCCAGGGCACCGTCATCTCTCTGCAGACCGATGGAGAACAACCCGAGGTCATCGACAGCATCCCGGTCAGCGACCCCGGCGCGGACATCGCCATGTCCGTGCTCGACTCCGGCGTGCTCGCCGCCAACCGCGACACTGACGAGCTCAACATCGTCACCTCGAACTCGGTCGACGTCGTTGAGTCACCACGCTCTCTCAGCGGGGCCGAGCTCCCCGACCGGACCTACGGCGACCTGGCCTCGGTCACCATCGCGGACTCGGCCGCTGTTGTGACGGTCACCGGGATCGGGGACTCCCCGGAGGCCGCCGCCTACAGTGTTCACGGAACCCGCCCCGACACCGCGCTTGCTTTCTCCGGTCGGGTGTACGTGCCTCAGCCCGAAGAGGGCGTGGTGCGGGAGTTCGAGTCCGGTGGGCAGCAGATGAGCACCATTCGCGTGCCTGACGCGGCAGAGAGCGACCTGGAGCTCGAAGTCCGGGGCGAGCATCTGTTCGTCAACGCCCCCGAGTCGGAGTCTGCGCTGATCATCGATGCCGATGGCAATGTGCGCGAAGTGAACAAGTACGACCCCGAGCCCGAGGACGAAGGGAGCGACGGGGACGCGGGCGAGAACGGGAACGACGGCGAGCAGTACGTCGACGACCCTGACGCTGACGAGTACGTGCCGGAGCGCCCGGACCTCGGCGACGCCAGCACACCGGACGAACAGTCGGAGCTGCCCAAGGAGCCGGAGAACGACAACGGGCGGCCGGAGAACGAGGACGGGGACCACGACGAGGAGACCAGGAGTCACGACGAGCAGACGCCTCCGGGCCGACCCGAGGGAGGCGAACCAGGACCGAATGACGACCCCCCTGGAGAGCCGAATGATGGCCCTCCCGGAGGGCCAAACGACGGTCCTCCTGGAGGGTCGAACGACGGTCCTCCTGGAGGGTCGAACGACGGCCCTCCAGGAGACAACGACGTGCCGGACCTTCCGGACCTCCCGGACCCGGAGGACCCCGGGGACTCCCAGGACCCCGAGGACCCCGGACAGCCGGGTTGGCCAGGGGAGCCGGAACCGGAGCCTGAGCCGGAACCCGAGCCTGAGCCGGAGCCGGAACCGGAGCCTGAGCCGGAGCCCGAGCCTGAGCCGGAGCCTGAGCCCGAGCCTGAGCCGGAGCCTGAGCCGGAGCCTGAGCCCGAGCCTGAGCCCGAGCCTGAGCCCGAGCCTGAGCCGGAACCCGATCCGGTGCCGGAGCCGGAACCTGAGCCGGAACCCGAGCCCGATCCGGTGCCGGAGCCCGAGCCCGAGCCCGAGCCGGAGCCGGAGCCGGAGCCGGAGCCCGAAGAGCCTGTGGCCCCGGAGTCCGAGGGCGCCGCGCCAGGTGACGAGGCGGCCACCGGACCCCAGTAGCACCCTCGGCCTTTTGCGGCGCCGGGCGTACCACCACGCAACGCACGCTTGCGCGGCGCGGTGGTAAGCCCGGCGCCTTCCTTACCTCCGTTCCGCAAACACGACAGAGAAGAGACAGTGACGACAACGCCCCCTTCCGTGGATTCGGCTGCCTCGGCTGACCACCGCGACGATGACGGTGCCCCGTCGGGCTCGGCGACAGCCGAGGTCGCTGAGCACGCCGAACGCTTCGCGCGGCTGTCCGGCGAGGTCGAGTCGGCGTTGCTGGGCAAGTCCGACGTGACCCGGCTCGCGCTGGTGGCCCTGCTATGCGAAGGCCACATCCTGCTGGAGGATGTTCCTGGCGTCGGCAAGACCACGCTGGCCCGCGCCATCGCCGCCGCGACTGACGGCGAGTGGCGCCGCATCCAGTTCACCCCGGACCTGCTGCCGTCCGACGTCACCGGCGTTCCCGTGTACAACCAGGACACCCGGGACTTCCAGTTCCACCCGGGTCCGGTGTTCAGTAACGTCGTCATCGCCGACGAAATCAACCGGGCGTCCCCGAAGACGCAGTCCTCGCTGCTCGAGGTGATGGAGGAGCGCCAGGTCACCGTGGACGGCGAGCGTCACGCGGTACCCCGCCCCTTCCTGGTCGTCGCCACGCAGAACCCCGTGGAGATGGACGGGACCTACCGGCTGCCCGAAGCGCAGCTTGACCGGTTCCTGATGCGGCTGTCGCTTGGCTACCCCGGTCCGGATTCCGAGCTCGCCATCATGCGCGGTGAGCGTCTCCGCGCCCCCGAGGAGCTGCGGACCGTTGTCCCCGCCGGGGAACTCGCGGAGATGACCGAGGCGGCCGGGCGGGTGTTCGTCCATGACTCCATCTACGACTACGTACTCCGGCTCGCCCGGGCGAGCCGGGAGCACGACGAGATCCGGGTCGGAGTGTCACCCCGTGCCACGAAGGCGTTCGTCCGCGCTCTGCGGATGCTCGTCCACAGTGAAGGCCGCCACTACGCCACCCCGGAGGACGTCAAGTTCCTCGCCGTCCCGGTATGGGCGCACCGCCTCGTGCTCGCGGGGGGATCCGCGATCAGCGGACGCACCTCCGCGGAGGTTGTCGCGGGCATCGTGGAACGCGTGCCGGCCCCGAGCCCGGTCCGGCCCGGGGACGCCTGACGTGTCGGGCGCGGCGGACCCGGCAGGCGGCGGAGCCGTACGCCCCACGGTCCGCGGCTGGCTGGTGGTCGCCGGTGGTGCGGTACTCCTGCTGTCCGGAGCCTTGTTCGGGTACCGGGAGCTGGTCGTCCTGGGCGGGTCGGCGTGCGCCGTCGTCTTGCTCGCGCTTGTCCTGGTCGGCCGGCTCCAGGCGGTGAACGCGTGGCGCAGGGTCGCGGTTTCGCGGGTGTCACCGGGCGACGAGGTCGAGGTCTTCCTCGGGGCTTCCGGAAACGGCCGGGGGAGGCCAGCGCACCTCCTCGCCGACCACGTTCGGGGACCTTCCGGCGCGTCCCTCGTGGAGCTGCCGGTGGGGCGATCAGCGGCCCCCGACGCCACCGGGTACCGGGTGCCGGCACAACGCCGCGGCGTACTGGACCTCGGCCCCATAGAGTCGCGCCGGCGCGACCCCCTCGGGCTCGTGACCGCGCGGCGCGGCTCCGATACCACCGAACGCGTGTGGGTGCACCCGCGATGGGAGGCGCTGCACGCCATGCCGGTGGGCCGGTCGGACGACCCCCAAGGCGGCTACGACGGTGGGCGCACCGGCAGCGTCAGCTTCCATGCCCTGCGCGAGTACGTCCCGGGCGACGACGTGCGGCACATCCACTGGCGCAGCACGGCCCGGCACGGCCGGCTGATGGTGCGGGAACACGTCGACGCCTCCCATGTCCGGCTCACCGTCGTCGCTGACGACCGGGCGGGTGAGACCGGCGACGACCTGGGTGCGCTTGACGAGGTCGCCAGTGTTGCGGCTGCCGTGTGCGCGGCCGCGGTCGAGGGCCGCTGGTCGTGCGAGCTGAGGCTCGTCAGCGGGCGGAGCCGGGAGAGCACGGGCACGTTGGCGCCGCTCCTCGACCTGCTGGCCGAGGCCGAGGTCGACACCAGGGCGCACCTCCCGGACGAGTTGTGGCGTCTGCGCAAGCGCCCCAGCGGCGATACGCTCGTGCTGGTCAGTGCCTCCTTGAGCGAATCCGAAGCCCGCGGCTTCGGCCAACTGGCCGACCTCTACCCCCGGCTCGTCCTTGTCTCCCTGTGCCGTTCTGGAACGCCCATTGGAGCGTTTCCCGGCGTCACGGTGCTCAACGCCAGCGACGCCCAGGATCTGGCATCGCAGTGGGGCCGGCAGAGGTGGTCGTCATGAGGCGCCTCGCGGGTTACGCGGCGCTCGCCTCCTGCGCCGCCGCTCCCGGACTCGCCCTGGCTCCCGCCTACGCGGAACCGGTAACCGTTGCGGCGACGCTGAGCGTGTGGGCGGTGGCCGGAGTGCTGGTCGCCGGTCTGCTCCGCCGGTACTTCCCAGCACCGGCCGTCCTGCTTCTCGGGCTTCCCGTCGCCTTCGCGGGAACGGCGGTGCTGGTGGCGGTGTTTCCCGGTGCCGCGACCAGTGTTTGGTGGGGGACACTCGACGCGGTCGCGAACTCGGGTGCCCGCATCCTGACCACCGCGCTGCCGACAACAGTCGCCGCCGACACGCTCGCCCTGCCGGCCCTGGCGATCTGGCTGTCCGGGGTGGCCGCTGCGCTCGCCTATCACAGCGACCACCCCCTGGCCGCCGTGACGTGCCCGCTGCTGGCACTGGTCGGAGCGGCTGTGCTCAACGGACCGGAGGTCCGCCACGCCTACCTGCCCACCGCGCTCTTCGCGTTGGCGGCGGTCCTCCTGCTCGCCCTCTCGGCGGGCGGTGCCACCGGGCCCCGGGCCGCGGAGGTCCGCGTCGCGACGAAGCGCGCCGTGCGCGCCGGAAGGCTTTCCCGGGCACTCGCGCTGGGCTGCGTGGTCGCCGTCGTCGCGACGCTCACCACCTACATCGGGCCGCTCGCGCTGTACGGTTCCGCGGTCAGTCCCGCGGACCTGCGGGCCGTCGTGACGCCTCCCGAGGAGGACACGTCGGGCGCCAGCCCATTGAGCTACCTGCCGGAGTGGGCCGCCGAACCCGGTGAACACCTGCTGACCGTCACCGCCGACGAGCCCACGGACCTGCGGTGGGCCACCCTGTCGGACTTCGACGGGATCACCTGGCGACCGGAGAGCCGGTATCGGTCCGCGGCCGAGGAGCTGCCCGCTCCGGAGACGGTCGTCCCGGACGGCCCCAATCAGGAGGTCACGGTGGAAGTGGACGCCCTGCCGGGGCACTGGCTGCCGGTTGTCGGGGTGCCGCGCCACGTGTCCGGGGCGTCCGTGGCCTACGCCCCCGAATCGACCACGCTCCGGACCGCCGACGGGTCGGCGGAGGACGCCGAGTACACCGTCATCGGTCAGGTTCCCAGCTACGAAGAGGAGAACCTCAACGCGGCAGGCGAACCCGACAAGGAGCAGTTCGAGCGCTACCTGCGATTCCCCGAGGACCCGCCGGAGCAGATCACCGAAATCGCCGAACGGTTCAGCGACGGAACGCCCTACCAGCGGGCCAACCGCCTGGCCGGTTATCTGCGCGGCAACTACGGGTTCGACCCCGAGTCCTCCGGTGGCCACGGGTACGCCAATCTCGACACGCTGCTCGTCGCGCCCGGTGAGAAGGGCGGAGGAGGCACCTCGGAGCAGTTCGCCAGCGCCTTCGCTCTATTGGCGCGCGCCTCCGGACTGCCGAGCCGGGTCGTGGTCGGCTTCGGTCCCGGGACAGCCGAGGACGACCAGACCTACACGGTCCGCACCGGCGACGCGGTCGCGTGGGGGGAGGTCTATCTCGAAGGGGTGGGGTGGGCACCGTTCGACGTCACCCCTGGCGACCCGAAGGAGAACGGCGCCTCCGCTGTCTCCGATGCCGGCGGGGGAGGCGCGGCGGACGAGTCATGGGACGGCGGTTCTCCCGAGGAGGACACCGACGAGTCGGAGGCGAGCGGGGCTTTCCTGGACGTCACCCACGCCTGGTGGACGGTGGGATGGGTGGGCACCGGCCTGCTCGCCGCGCTTGTCGCGGGTGCCCTGTTCACCACGGCGCTCCGAGCCGTGCGGAGAAGGCTGCGCCTGACCGCGGGACCGCCGGAGAAGCGGCTGACGGGGGCTTGGTGGGAGTTGCGCGACGAGATGCGCCTCGCGAGGGCGGGACCGCTGCCCTCCGACACCGTCGCGGACGTGCTCGCGCGGTGCGACGAGCTCCTTCCGCCCCCGGAAGGGCGAGACCGCCGCTGGACGCTGGCGACCACCATGAACGCCATGGCCTTCATGGGACCCGCTGGCGCCCACGGCGAGCGCGTCAGCGCGGACGCCGCGCACCGGGCGGTCGACGAAGTGCGCACCTACACGGCCGACCTGCGCGCAGCGCAGTCCCATTCCCGCCGGCTGCTGTGGTGGACGGATCCCCGGCCGCTTTTCTGGGGCCGCAGATGACCGAACCGCGCTCGTCGGCGGCCGACCCGGCCAAGCGGGCCGACGTTAACGAACTGGGAGTCATGGTGGGTGTACTGGACAGGCGCACCATCGCGTGTACCCCGGCGGGTGCGTGCGGTGGCGACGAGCTGTGGCGCGCGGCGGCGCGGGACCGAAGAAAGGCAGGCCGGCCATGAGTGTCCGTTCCCGTGACCCGTTCCAGAGCCTGTGGGCAGAACTCGGGGTCAACTCGCCGACCATGCTGCACCGTGGTGACGCGTCCGTCCTCTACCAGGCCAGGAGCGATGGGAGCGGGATCGGCCGTCCGGTGGTGGTCAAGCTCCTGAACGCCCGGTCGCCTTCAGGGGGGCGCGACGAGGTCGGCCTGTGGCGCCCGCTCTCCGTCCACAAGGGGATACAACCGATCCTGCGGTCCGGCCTCACCGGCTCCGGGCGTTCCTACGTGGTCACGGAGTACTGCGCTGACGGTAGCTACGACCGGGTCCTGAAGAGCAGCGGCCCCCTCCCCGTCGGCGAGGCCGTCGCGGTCGGGGAGCGGATCGCGCGCGGCCTCAAGGCCGTGCACACGCACGGGTTGCTGCACCACGCGGTCACGCCCGAGAACATCCTCCGCACGCGTTTCGGTGCCGCCCTGATCGACTTCGGTGCCGCGCAACCTCTGGACCGCCCGTTCCCGCCGGTCTACTACACGGCGCGCACCCTGGAGCACGCGCCCCCGGAAGAGCTGCTCGGCGGCCATCCCAGCCCGGCTTCGGATGTCTACCGGCTCACCTCCGCCCTGTGGACCCTGCTAGCGGGGCACGCCCCCTTCGCCGGCGCGGACGGCGCACCGGTCAGCCAGGATGTGTACCGGTTCCGCCTACTCAGCGCCCCGGCGCCGCCGGTCCCGCGCAACGACCTCCCCGACTGGCTCCGCGCCATTCTCGCCCAAGGCCTGGCCAAAGAGCCGGACCAGCGCATTGCCAACGCGGACGACCTGCGCCGGGCGCTCAGCCAGGAGTCGGCGCCCCCGCCCCCCGCCGCGTTGCCAGACGCGCCCGTGACCAATGAGGACGCCCCCTACGCGGGCGCGGACGCCGAGCAACGCGCGGCCCCGTCGAAACCCGCCGGCCGCGAACCGGCCCGGCGTTTCGCGGTTCCGGAAGGCGCGCATGGCGCCTACGGGGCACCGTCCCACGTCCCGTCCGGCCCGCAGGACACGGGTTTCGGTGTGCACCCGCCCGTCGACGTCCCTGTCAGTGCCCCACCACCGCAACGGAGCAGGTCGTCCCGCGTGCGGCCGGTCGCCATCACCGGCGCGGCCGTGCTCGTGGTCCTGGCGGGAGGGCTCGGTGTCGCACGGCTCATGAGCGATGAGTCCGAGACGGAGGAGGCGCGGGCCGAGTCGGAGCAGCCGAAAGGGCCGGAAGAGGAGCCCGATGAGCGGATCTCCGAGGATGACGTGGCCGGCTCGGTGACGACCGAGGAGGAGCAACCCGACCGCGATGCGGAGCTGCCCGACATCGCCCCCACGGGCCTTGAGATCCGCGACGGCACCATCAGCGCGACGCTTTCCTGGACCGACAGCTCCGGCGGAACCGCACCGCACTACGTGGTGGGGGGACCCGTCGGCGAGGAGGCCACAACACTGGCGAACGCCGCTGCCGGTACCTCGGAGGTGGAGGTGAACGGGCTGAACCCCGACGTGGAGTACTGCTTCAAGGTGGTCGCCGTCCAATCCACCGACGAGATGGTCCCCTCCGAAGAGCTCTGCACAACGCGAGACGAGGACGACGAGGACGACGACGCGTGACCGGAGCGCCCGATGCGTACTCACGCGCGCCAGACGTACGGCGGCACAGCGGCGAGACCAGCCACGCGCTCAGATTCCGGTGGGCCCGGGGGCCGGCCGCTGCGCACCGGAGGTGCGCTCTCCCGGCGCCGCTCCCGCCGGGTGCGCGCGGGCAGCCTCCTCGCACGCGTTTCTGATCTGCGTCAACGCCCGCTTCGCCTTCCTGGGAAGGCGTACCTGGTCGGCGTCGGTGCTGTCGACGTGCACCAGAGCGGGGACGAAGGGGAAGCGGACGATACTCCCCACCGCGTCCTCCAGTACGCGCAACGACGCCGCGACCTCGGGCGGTTCGGAACCAGCCGCGTCCGCGACGAGGACCAGCGCGGCGCAGTGCAGACGGTTCTCCCGGATGAGGTTGGCGGCGCCCATGGTCTGGGTGGTCGAGATCGCGTCCACCCGGGTGACAAGCACGAGCGGCCGTCCGAACGCGCTGAGCGTACCGCGCTCCGGGGTGTAGGCCCCGAGATCCCACGGCGTTGCCAGCAGCACGCGAAACGTGGTGGCGCCGGCGCCCCTGTGGCAGCCGAGCAGCACCGGCTCCGCGGCCCAGTCGGCAGGTAGCTCCGGGCCACTGCGCGCCTGTTCGGTGCCTGGTTCGGCAACTCTGCGACGTACCATTATCTCAGCCTCCGGCAGGCAGGGCAGCGGATCGGGCAGGGCTCTCGGGGACGCCGGCCACTCCCGTGGGCGAGTGTTCGACTGGCGAGAGCATCCGACCTGTGCCTCGACGGTTGGGGAACGAGAACCGAGCCGTGCGTACCCCGGCACCAACCGCGCGGGCGCGCGCCGAGCATACACCCGGACGCTGTGCCGGACACCGGTGGCGGTGCGGCGGGCCCGCATCGACCACAGCGGCATGGCCGCGGCCGGTGGCGGCCGGGAGCCGCGCGCCCCGCCCGCACGCCGCGGCGAGCGCGCCGCCGGTCCAGAAACCCGCGTTGCCGACTACCGCCGCCGTGTCGGCCTCCTTGCCGGAAACTACCCGAAAGGGTAACGCGCCCGGCAGGATCATTTCTTTAGGCTTTGGACACCAGCAGCCCACCGCTTCGTTACCCCGGCCGGAGTCTCCGCAACGGAAATTCACCGGCCGGGCGTATCCGTGCCGGGTCAACGAAAAGCCATCAGAGGAACGAGGAAGGTGAGCCGGTGTACAGCCTCCACAAACTGCTGTGGGACATTCGCAAGGACCCGGACCTGGCGGATCGGTACCGCGCTGATCCGGACCCGATACTCGATTCCTACGGTATTTCGGGCGAGGACCGTACCGCCATGCGCGAACTCGACTTCAAGGCCATGTACGAGCGCGGGTTCAACCCCTACCTGATCTATTTCTGCGCGATCCAGTTGAAGGTCGACCGTGCTGACTACTACGCCCAGATACGGGGGGAGAAGAACTGATGGCCCAGACCACCGGACGTGTGGTGGGTGCGTTCACCGCTTCGCATTCACCCGGCATAACGGGATGGCCCGAACGCGCGGAACCCGCGAAGCGCGCGGCCGTGGAGTCCGCTTTCGCGGAGGCGCGCAGCCGGATCGACGCGCTCGCGCCCGACGCGGTTGTCGCTGTTTCCGTCGAGCATTTTACCAATTTCCACCTGGGAAACCTTCCAGCATTCGCCGTCGCGACGAGCGACTCGTACCTGGGGCCGGTCACCAAGGAAATGGGTGAGTTCCTCAACGTGGCACAGCACCAGTATCCGGGGCACTCCCGGCTCGGCCGGCACATGTACGAGTTCGCTCTGGAATCGGATTTCGACCCCGCCCTGGTGGAAGGCGGCCTGGAATTCGACGAGAACTTCTGCGTTCCCTTCAAGCACCTCGATCCCGAGTCGAAGTACCCCCTCGTCCCCATCATCGTCAACGGCGTCAACCCGCCCTGGCCGACCGTGCGGCGCTGCCACGACTTCGGCAGGATGATCCGCCGCGCGGTCGAGGCGCAGACCGAGGCCCAGCGCGTGGTCGTCATCGGAACGGGCGGCCTGTCCCACTGGGTCGGGCTGCCGGAGTCGGGCCAGATCAACACGGAGTTCGACCGCGACTTCATCGGCCGGTTCGAGAGCGGTGACGAGAGCCGCCTCCTCTCCTACACCGCGGAGGAGATCGATGCCGCCGGAAACGGCGCCCACGAGATCCGGACGTGGCTCGTCGCGGCGGGCTCGGTCCAGGTGCCGTTCGACGTCCTGGCCTACGAGCCCGTCCCCGAGTGGCTCACCGGGACCGCGGTCGCGGCGGCGCGGGTCTGAACCCCGCCACCCGGCCCACGGACATCCCGCGAACCCCGTTCAGTACCAAGAAGAAGGCAGGACCTGATGAGTAGCAAACTTCCCAAGGTGACCGGTCGCGACATGCGAGGCGTCATGGCCTATCCCCCTACGCCGGCGCTTCCGGGCGCGGACCGGGTGGACGCGGAGAACACCGTGAACCTCGCGGAGTCCGAGCGCATGATCCGGTCCCTCATCCGTGATGGCGTGGACGCGATCGCCACCAACGGCACTCTGGGCGAGATGGGCACGCTGACCCTGGAGGAGTGGAAGGCCTACGCCACGTGCGTGGTCGAGACCGCGCGTTCCGAGGACCCGGACTTCCCCATCTTCGTCGGTGCCACCACCCTCAACACCCGCGACACCATCGCGCGGATGAGGTTCCTGGCGGACATCGGGGCCACCGGGACCCTGCTCGGCCGTCCCATGTGGGGCGACATGGTCGCGCCGATCATGGAGAGGTTCTACCGGCACGTCGCCGAGGCCGTGCCCGAGCTGGCCATCGTCGTCTATGACAACACGGCCGCCTTCGGCGGGGTCATCCCGCGCTCCGTCTACCGCACTCTCGTTGAGCTTCCGCAGGTCGTGGCGGTCAAGTACGCCGGGGGAGCGTCGGTCGGCTTCCGCTACCACAACGACATGGCCCACACCCGGACAAGCTTCCCCCTGATGCCGATCGAGACCGACTGGTTCCCGGCCTGGGAGATGTACGGCGAGGAGCTGGTCGGAATGGCGTGGTCGTCGACCACCGCCATGGGCCCCGCTCCCGTCCTCGCGCTGCGCGACGCCCTCCGCGAAGGGCGCACCGAGGACGCGCGCTGGCTGACGGAGCGTCTGCGGTGGGCCCACGAGCCCTTCATCGTCGGGCAGGACTTCTTCGAGTTCGCGAAGTACAACATCCCCCTCGAGAAGATCCGCGTCAACGCCGCCGGTTACATGGACGTCGGCAAGAGCCGGGTGCCCTACACCGAGGACCTTGTTCCCGAGGTCCACCACCGGACGACGATGGAGCACGTCGAGCGCTATAAGCAGATCACCGCCGAGATCGAGGCGAAGCTGGGCTCCTCCTCGTCCCGGAACGCCGAGAGGGTGTGAGCCATGGCGACGAGACCCATTGGTTCCGGCGCCGAAGCGGAGCTCGAAAGGATCAGGGAGGGTGTGCCGCACGGGCGTTTCCCGGCGCACGTCTTCAACGACCAGGAGATCTTCGACGTCGAGCAGGAGCGCGTCTTCGCGAAGGCCTGGTGCTTCCTGGCCCACGAGTCCGAGATCCCCAACCGCGGTGACTACGTCACGCGCTACATAGCGAACAACAACCTGATCGTCGCCCGCGCTGAGTCGGGGGAGATCCACGCCAGTCTCAACATGTGCCGCCACCGCGGCAACATGATGTGCAAGTCCGAGATGGGCAACGCCTCGCACTTCCGTTGCTCGTACCACGGATGGGTGTACAAGAACTCCGGGGAGCTTGTCGGGGTCCCCTACATGAAGGAGGGCTACGAGGGCAGGCTCGACAAGCGCGACTGGGGCCTGATCAAGGTACGTACCGAGACCTACGCGGGCCTGGTGTTCGGAACGCTCGACCCGAACGCCCCGCCGCTTGACGAGTACCTCGGAGGGTTCCAGTTCTACCTGGACCTCTACCTCAAGCAGGGAAGTTCGGGCAGCGAGGTGCACGGTCCCCCCGACCACTGGGTGACCGAGACCGACTGGAAGATCGCCGCCGAGAACTTCTCCGGGGATGGCTACCACACTCCGGTAGCCCACCAGTTCGGGTTCAACCTCGGCTACTTCGCCTCCTCCGGGTCGACGCACAGCCAGGGCTGGGCCGCGAGCATCCCCGGCAGGGGGCACGGTATCGGGCTCGGGCACACGCCGGGTTTCCCGCCCTTCGCGGGATTCCCGGAGGAGCTGGCCGACGAGATGCGCCGCAGCCTGTCGCCGGAACAGGTCGAGGTCTTCTCCCAGACCCGGACCGCGGTCGGAACGGTGTTTCCCAACCTGTCCTTCCTGATGCAGCCGTTCAGTATCGTCCCGGGGGAGGCGGGGGTGCGGTTCGTGACCATGCGCCTCTACCACCCGATCGGTCCGGGCAGGACCGAGATGTACTCCTGGTGCCTGGTCCCCAAGGACGCCTCGGAGGAGTACAAGCGGGAGGCCTACCGCGCCTACACGCTGGCCTTCGCCCAGGCGGGGACCTTCGAGCAGGACGACCTGGAGAACTGGGCGCGCGTGACCCGTTCGGCCGGGTCGAACATGGCCAGGGACGTCGAGTTCCCCTACGTAATGGGAATGGACAGCGTCCCCGACCCCGACTTCCCCGGACCCGGACACGTGGTCAAGCCCTACGTCAACGACTCCAACTTCCGGAACCTGTGGTCCCGGTGGTCCGACTACATGACCGGACGGGAGTGATCGGCGTGGCATCGGAGAAACCGGACCGGGACACGGTCCTCGACGTCACCGACTTCCTGTACAGGGAAGCCCTCGCGCTCGACGAACGCAGGTACCGGGACTGGCTCGACCACCTGGCGGACGACGCCAGGTACGTCGTGCCGCTCCGGGTGACCCGGGAGGGCCAGGCCGACTGGGAGGTCTCGCCGACGTCCCGGATCTTCGACGACGACAAGCGGACGCTCACGTTGCGGGTCGAGCGGCTCGAAACGGACTTCGCCTGGGCCGAGCAGCCACCGTCGCGCACGCGGCACTACGTCACGAACATCGTGGCCGACCCGGGCGAGCGCGCGGACGAGCTCCTCGTGTCCTCGAACTGCCTCATCTACCGCAGCCGGGGCGACAGCATCGAGCCGAACTTCTACTCGATCGCCCGCAAGGACACGATCCGCCGCGTGGACGGCGGGCTGCTGCTGGCGCGGCGCTACGCGGTAATCGACCAGTCCGTCATCAACGGGCACAACCTGTCGATCCTCCTCTGAGCACAAGGAGCGCACCCATGAGTGAGGCCGTTCCCACCCCCCAGGCGGAAAACCCGGACGACGGCGAGGTTCTCCACTACCCCCGCGACGGAGGCAACGAGGGACCCATCGTCATCGCCAACGAGTTCGTCGACGTCGTCGTACGCAAGGTCGAGACCCGCAACGGGATGCGGCTGGAGATCTACTCGCCCAGGCGCAACGCGTGTGTCCGCTTCGACGCGGTGGCGCTGGACTGTCTGAGCTACCAGGAACCGGAGTTCATCACGTCCCTGCTGGCGCGGAACCCGGGACCATGAGCGGGGCTTTCGCGGGGCTGAGCATGCTGGTCACCGGGGGCGGATCGGGTATCGGGCAGGCGGTCTGCGAACGCTACCTGGCCCTCGGTGCCCGCGTCACGGTGCTGGAGAGATCCCCCGAGCACGCCGACATGCTGCGCCGCAGCGGTGCCGACCGGCTCCGGGTGATCGCCGGCGACGCCACGGACTCCGAGGTCCTGGCCGAGGCGTTGGACATCGCCCGCGGCGACGACGGCGGCCTCGACCACCTCACCAGCTGTGTCGGGGTGTTCGACCACTACGTGTCCGTCCGCGAGCTCACCCCGGCGGAGCTGGAGTCGGCGGGCAACGAGATGTGGCACACCAATGTCCTCAGCGCGCTGAAGGCGGTCAACGTGTGTTTCGAGGCGCTTAGCGCGGCCCGCGGCTCGGTGACGCTGACCCTGTCGGAGTCGGCGTTCCACCCGCGTGGCGGCGGCGTGCTCTACGGCAGCTCGAAATGGGCACTCCGGGGTGTCGTGGACCACCTCTCGGCCGACCTCGCGCCGCGGGTCCGGGTCAACGGTGTCGCGCCGGGCGGGACCGGTGGCACGCGTTTCGGCGGACTGCGGACCCTCGGCCAGGAGATGACCGCCGACCGGGTCGAGGGGCGCGACGAACGCATCGCCCGGAGCAACGTCCTCGGGGTCACACCACAACCCCGGGACCACAGCGGCGCCTACGCCTATCTCGCCGATCCGGGGGCCGCCCGGGTCGTCACGGGGGTCGTTATCAATACCGATGCCGGAAGTGGCACATGGACGTAACCGGGAACGCCGCCAACGGGGCGGAGGTGGTGGGGGCGACACTCGCCGACCGCGGGATCGACACCGTCTTCGGGGTCGTGGGCAGCGGCAACTTCGTCGCCACCGACGCGCTCGTGCAAAGCGGGGCCCGCTTCTTCGGGGCCCGCCACGAGGCGGGTGCCCTGGCGATGGCCGACGCCCACTGGCGGACCACGGGACGGCTCGCCGTCTGCAGCGTCCACCAGGGGCCGGGCCTGACCAACACCCTGACGGCACTCGCGGAGGCCGCGAAGAGCCGGAGCCCGGTCGTGGTCCTCGCGGGGGCGACATCGGCCGGCATGACCAGTTCCAACTTCTACCTCGACCAGTCCGCGCTGGTCACCGCCGCGGGCGGGATCGCCGAGCATCTCCACCGGCCCGACACGGTCGCGGCCGACACGGCCCGCGCCTGTCGCCGGGCACTCGACGAGCACCGCCCCGTCGTCCTCAACATGCCGCTGGACGTGCAGGCGTCCACCGCGTCCGCACTCGGCGGCGCCGCCGCGCCCCTCCGGCCGGCGGGGCGCCCGCGACCAGCGGCCCACGTCGTCGCGGAACTGGCGCAGGACCTGCTGTCCGCCCGGCGCCCCGTGCTCCTCGCGGGCCGAGGCGCCTGGCTGTCGGGGGCCCGTGAGGCGACCGCCGAACTGGCCGACAGGATCGGGGCGCGCCTCGCGACGACCGCGGTCGTCAAGGGCATGTTCGCCGGGCACCCCCGCGACGTCGGTATCGCGGGAGGGTTCTCCACCTCCACCGCCGTGCGGACCCTGGAGTCCGCCGACCTGATCCTGGCGCTGGGAGCCTCGCTCACGACGTGGACGACGCGCGGCGACACGGTCTTCCACGGGCAGGTCAAGGTGGTCCAGGTCGACCGGGAGCAGAGCGCTCTCGGCCGCAATGAGAACGTCGGCACCGGCATCGTCGCGGACGTCGACGCCACGGTACGCGCGCTGCTGGCCGAGGTCGGGGACCGCCCTTCCGCGAGCGAGCTCGGCCGGGTCGAGCGGCCCGGCGGCCCTGCTCCGTACGGCCCCTCCGCCGAGGGCACGTGCCATCCCGCCGACATCACCGCCCGGTTGGAGGAGCTGTTACCCGCCGAGCGCTCCGTCGTGCTGGACGGTGGTCACTTCATCGGCTGGCCGGCGATGGGCTGGTCCGTGCCCGACCCCGCCGGGTTCGTCTTCACCAGTGCGGGGTTCCAGTCCATCGGGTTGGGCCTGGGTGCCGCCGTCGGCGCGGCCATCGCCAGACCCGACCGGCTCACCGTCCTCGCCACCGGCGACGGCGGGTTCCTCATGGCGGTATCCGAACTGGAGACCCTCGTACGCCTGGACCTGGACGTCCTCGTCGTGGTCTACAACGACCGCGCCTACGGCGCCGAGGTCCACCATTTCCTCGACTACGGCTCGGGGCTCGATCTCGTGCGGTTCCCGGAAACCGACATCGCGGGGCTGGCCCGGGGCGCCGGGGCACGGGCGGTCACCGTCCGGGAGCACGCCGACCTCGCCCAGGCCGCCGAATGGTTCGCCGAACCGCGCGGCGTCCTCGTCCTCGACGTCCGGATCGATCCGGCGGTGGTCGGCCCCTGGGCCGAACAGGACTTCGCCGGGCACTGACCCACCGGCCCGCGCGACGGGGGGCGGTGAGGAGCCGGAGGGTTGAGGGGTGGGTTCCGCGCGCAAGCACCCGGCCGTTCCCCATCGAGGGTGACCGTGCAGACATTCTCGGCGCCGAGAATGTCTGCACGGTCACCCTCGACACGCAATGGCGCGGCGCAGGGCCGGTTTCCGCCCCGAGAACGCCCGCACCACCCCCGTCGCACGCGCCACCGGCGGGCACCCGCACCGATGACTGCGGGCCAGCCCACCCACCGTCTTCGCTGCCTCGCTGGACGCGCCACCACGCGCCCACCGCAGCGATGGGCACCTACCCAGACCATCCGCCATCGTCGCCGCCTCCGTTGGACGGCGCACCACGCACCCACATCACCGATCTAGCTGATTCCAGCGGCACTTTGTACCCGAACGGGTCACGACCAGCCACTTAGCAATGAGTAATGTCCCTGCACACGCTCGCTGCGGACTCGGGAACCGCCAAAGCTTCCCGCTCGATCCCGCCGCTTGCCGCTAACCAAACCCTGGAGATCGAGATGTCTCGAATGAACCGTTCTATTACGGCAATCACCGCGTCGGGCACCGCGCTCCTGCTCTCCGCGTGTATGGGCGGAGGGGGCAGTGCCGGCTCTGATGACGAGATCGAGCTGAGCTACGCGTTCTTCGCGCCGGCCGAGTCGTTCCCGGGCGTGCAGATGGAGGAGTGGGCCGACCGGATCGCCGAGGAGACCGACGGGCAGGTGACGGTCGAGACCTACCCCGGCGGAACACTGATGGAGGCGGGCGACATCTACGACGGCGTGTCCGAGGGGGCGGTGGACGTCGGTTTGGACTCCCCGGCCTACGACAGCAGCCGGTTCGCGTTCTCCTCGGTGATCAACCAGCCGGTCGGGATCGAGAACGCGCAGGTGGCCAGCGCCACGTTCCTCGACCTCCTGCTGGAGTACGAGCCCGCGGAGTTCGAGGACTACCAGATCCTTACCGCGTTCACCACGGAACCGGCCTACCTGCAGACGGAGAAACCGGTCGAGAGCATAGCGGACCTCGAAGGACAGGACCTCCGCGGCTCCGGCGCGTCACTGCCCATGCTGGAGTCCCTCGGGGCGGCGCCGGTGAGCCTGTCCATGTCGGAGGTCGCCGAGAACCTTGAGATCGGCACCATCAACGGCTACGTCTCCTCGCGTGAGGTACTGCGCGACTTCGGGCTCGCCGAGCAGGTCGGACACGTCACCGACTATCCCTTCGGCGTTTCGAACAGCTTCGTGGCCGTCATGGACAAGGAGGACTTCGACGCCCTCCCCGAGCAGGTCCAGGAATCCATCCTCGACCTGCGCGAGGAGATGACGACCTTCGCCTCGGAGTACCACGACGAGACCAACGTCGGGGAGGCCCTCGAATGGGCGGACAGTGAGCACGGCGTGCAGACGCACGAGCTCGACCCGGAGGTCCGCGACGAGCTGGACGCGGAGATGGAGCAGCTCGCCGAGGACTGGGTCGCCGACCACTCCAACGCCGACTTCGACGCCCAGGAGGTGCTGGACCGCATGCGCGAGCTGGCCGACCAGCACGCCGAGGAGCTCGGTCCCGAGGACTCGCAGTGACGGGTCTTGTCACCGCGACGGACCGGTTCGCGCGGTTCCTCGCCCACATCGGTGGCGCGGCGCTGGTCGCGATGATGCTGGTGCTGGTCGCCAACATCGTTCTGCGGACGTTCACCGCACCGATCCCGAGCACCTTCGAGGTGGTGTCGATGGCGGCCGTCGTGGTCAGCGCGATGGCGCTCGGTGAGGCGCAGGTCCACAAGGCGCACGTCTCCGTCGACATCGTCACCAGCCGGTTGGGCAGGCGTCTCCGCCTTGTCATAGGAGCCGTCGTGACGATCGCCTCGTTCGCGCTGTTCGTCCAGTTGGGGCTCAGCCTGCTCGGATACGGACTCACCGAGTACGAGACCGGTTCCGCCACCGAGGCCCTGCGCGTTCCGCACTGGCCGCTGGTGTTCCTGCTGCTCGCCGGTGTCGTCGGTCTGCTCGTCGCCTTCCTCGGCGACCTCGGCCGCATCATCCGGTCATGGCGTTGGCCGTCGTCCGAAGCGGACCTCTGGTGACCAGCTCACCGGTGGCTCGCGGACGTCGATCGCTGTCCCCCCGCGCTGAACGGAGCACCTCGTGACCCCGACACTTGTGGCGGTCCTCGGGATCGTCATCATGCTGGGCATTCTCTTCCTGCGGATGCCGGTGTCCTTCGCCATGCTCGGTGTCGGCTTCGTCGGCGCCGTGCTCATCACCGACGTCGACTCGGCGCTGCACCTGATGGCGTCGGACATCTACGGGCAGTTCTCCAGCTACACGATGGCGGTCGTCCCGCTGTTCATCCTCATGGGACAGATCGTCTTCCGCACCGGGATGAGCAGGAGGCTCTTCGGAGCCGCCTATACGTGGATCGGGCATCTTCCCGGGGGTGTGGCCGCGACGACCATCGCCGCGAGTATCGGCTTCTCGGCCGTCTCCGGATCGAACTCGGCCTCGACCGCGACCATCGGCGCGGTGGCCCTGCCGGAGATGAAGAAGTACGGCTACAGCCAGCGGCTCGCGGGGGGATCGGTCGCGGTCGGAGGGACCCTGGGGATCCTCATCCCGCCATCGACCGCGCTCATCATCATCGCGGTCCAGTCCCAACAGTCCATCACCAAGCTCTTCCAGGCCGCGCTCGCCCCGGGGCTCCTCGTTGGCGTGCTGCTGCTGGCCACCGTCTTCGCCATGTGCTGGTTCAGACCGGAGCTCGGCCCACCCGGACCGAAAGCGACCTGGAGGCAGCGGATCACCTCCCTTGGCGGTGTGTTCCAGGTCGGTCTGCTCTTCCTCGTCGTTATCGGCGGAATCTTCGCGGGCCTGTTCACGCCGACGGAGGCGGCCGCGGTCGGCGCGCTCGGGGCCATCGTCATCGGCGTCGCGGGGCGAAACCTGACCTGGGCCGTGTTCTGGACGTCGGTCATCGAGACGCTGCGGATCTCAGCGATGGTGATCCTGCTGGTGGCCGGCGCCGTCGTATTCGGCCGGTTCCTCACGCTCAGCCGGCTGCCGTTCGAACTGGCCGCGTGGGTGGCGGACCTGCCTGTCGCGCCGATCGCCATCGTGCTCGCGGTCCTGGCGATCTACCTGGTCGGCGGCGCGATCATGGACGCCCTGGGGTTCCTCGTCATCAGCATTCCGCTGCTGTTCCCGCTGATCACGGAGTTGGGCTACGACGTCGTCTGGTTCACGGTCATCGTCGTCCTGGTCACCACGATCGGAGCGATCACCCCGCCGGTGGGTGTCAACGCCTTCATCACCTCCGGCCTGGACAAGTCCCTGGACGTCGTGACGGTGTTCCGCGGGAGCGTCCCCTTCCTGATCCCGTTCGCCGTGGCGATGGCGGTCTTCCTTGTCTGGCCCGGGACGATCCTCTTCGCGGTCGACTGAGTCCGCGCCCCGGTGTGCCCGAGCCGGGGGCGGCGGACGCTCCGCCGCCCCCGGATCCGGCATGCCTTCGGCGTGCCCGGTCACCCGCCTTGCGCAGGGCCCTGATCTACCCGACCGGGTGATGTTGCCAAGCCGCGACCCGCCGTAGCGTCGCTACCAATCGCAGGTGCCGGTCCTGACGAATCCGGCGAACACGATGGAGAAGGAGGGACCTGTGGCCGACTCGCCGCTTGAGGTCCGAAAGACCTTCGCGCAGGTCGAGGCGATCCGAACCTCGGCAGGCAGATCGGACGGGGAGGAACTCCGCAAGGTCGCCGTCTGCGCGGTCATCAGGAACCCGTACGCGGGACAGGGATACGTTGCCGACCTCTCCGGCCTCATCAACGCCTCGAACGAGCTGGGCCGGTCCCTGGGACTCGAAGCCGTCCGCCTCCTCGCCGAGCCGGTGGAGAGCTACGGCAAGGGCGGCCTCGTGGGGTCGCAGGGGGAACAGGAGCACGTCAACGCGGCTCTGACCGCGGTCTTCGGGGACGCTTTCCGCGAGGCCATCGGAGGCGGGAAAGCCTGGATCACGTCCATGACCAAACCCGCGGTCGCGGGCGACGTCATCGACGTGCCGACCGCCTACAAGGACGACGTCTGGGTGCGCAGCCACTACGACGGCCTGCAGATCCGCGTTCCCGACGCGCCCCACCCAGACGAGCTCGTCGTTATCGGCGTGGTGACCAACCGCGGCCGGCTCAACGCGCGGGTCGGGGGCATGAGCGCCGCCGAAGCCGCCAAGAAGGGCGGAGCACAGTGAACACGCTCGCTGTCACCGGAGCCGCCACCGTCTTCTCGGGCGACGTCGAAGCGCCCATTGTCCACGGAGCGGACACCGTCATCGTCACCGACGGCACGATCAGCAGTGTCGGCAGCGCCCGGGAGCTCAAGGCCGCGATCGACAATGCCGACACCGTCGTGGACGCCCGGGGTTCGACCATCGCGCCGGGACTCGTCGACTCCCATTGCCACGTCGTGCTCGGTGACTACACGCCCAGGCAGAAGACCGTCGACTTCCTCGCCAGCTACGTCCACGGCGGGATCACCAGCGTCGTGAGCCCCGGCGAGATCCACGCTCCCGGCCGCCCGCACACCGCCGTCGGGGTCAAGTCCCTGGCCATCGCCGCACGGACCTGCTTCGAGAACTTCCGCCCCGGCGGGATGACCGTCCACGCCGGATCCGTGGTCCTGGAGCCGACGCTCCGGGAGCGCGACTTCGCCGACCTCCAGGAAGCCGGGGTGGTCCTCGCGAAGTTCGGCTTCGGCCGCTACGAGGACCCCGCCGAGGGCGCCGACCAGGTCAGGTGGGCCAAACAGCACGGCATCACGGTCATGTGCCACTCCGGCGGGGCGAGCATCCCGGGCAGCAAGCCGATCACCCCCGAACACCTGCTGACGCTGGCACCGGACGTCTGCGGCCACATCAACGGCGGACCGACGTCGCTGGACCGCGACGGGGTGGACACGATCATGGACGAGACGGGCATGGCGCTCCAGCTTGTCCAGGCCGGCAACCTCAAGTCGGCCGTGCGCATCCTCGAACGTGCCGCGCGGCAGGACGCCCTGTCCCGGATCGTCATCGGCTCGGATACGCCCACCGGTACCGGCGTCATGCCCCTGGGAGTGATCAAGACCGTCGCCGAGCTCGCGTCGCTGACCGGTATCGACTCCGCGATCGTGTGGGCGGCCGCCTCCGGCAACAACGCCCGGACGTGGAACCTGCCCGCTGGACTGGTCACCGAGGGGCGGGCGGGCGACCTCGTCGTCATGGACGCGCCGTGGGGCTCGACCCGTGGCAACGCGCGCGACGCGCTCGCCGTCGGCGACATTCCCGGAATCTCCGCGGTCATCACCTCGGGGCAGGTCCGCGCGCTGAAGAGCCGGAACACACCCGCTTCCGCGCGCGGCGCGAGCGTTGAGCCGCAGATCCCGCACCTGGAGTCGAGCGCTCACTGAGTCTCGAAGGACGTCACGGAGGTGACAGGACATGTCAATGAAGCTGGTCCTCGACCTGGACGCGTGCCAGGGGTACGCGAACTGCCTGATCGAGAGCCCCGGGCTGTTCGACCTTGACGATCGCACCGACAAGGCCGTGCTGCTGGAGGAGACCCCGGCGGAGGACCGCCGTGCCGAGGCTGAGGCGGCCGTACGAGGATGCCCCGCACGCGCGATCTCCATCGAGAGTTCCTGACGTGCGGCGGATCGCCATCGTCGGGGGGTCGCTGGCCGGGGTGCACGCCGCTGAGGCGCTGCGGCAGCAGGGCTTCGAAGGCGACGTCACGCTCATCTCGGCGGAGAACGAGCTGCCCTACGACAGGCCGCCCCTGTCCAAGGAAGCGCTGCTCAGCGGGGTGGCGATGGAGAAGCTGAGCCTCCGCGCGCCCGAGTGGTACGCGGACAACGCCATCACCACCCGGCTCGGGAACGCCGCCGTCCAGCTCGACACCGAGCGGCGCACGGTCCTGCTCGACGACGGCACGGCAGTGGACTACGACGGCCTCGTCATCGCCACCGGCGCACGGGCACGGCGCCTACCCAGCACCAGGAACGCACCGCCCGTCCAGGTACTCCGGTCGATCGAGGACAGCCTGCGGCTTCGCGAACGCCTGCGGCCCGGCCAGCACCTCGTCCTCATCGGGGCCGGGTTCATCGGACTGGAGATCGCCGCGACCGCCCGGCAGATGGATCTCGACGTGACGGTCGTCGAGGTCGGGCGGGCCCCGCTGAGCCGTGCTCTGGGCGACGAGGTCGGCGACTGGTTCCGCGCCCTGCACGCACGCCACGGGGTGGAGATCGTCTGCACCTGCACCGTGGAGACGATCGAACGCCGCGGTGACGGCGCGGTCCTCACCCTGAGCAACGGGCGTGTCCTCAACGCCGACGTCGTCGTGGCGGGGGTGGGGGCGAGCCCGGTCACCGAATGGCTCGACGGTAGCGGCGTCCAGACGGCCAACGGCGTGGTCTGCCACTCCGACCTGTCGACCTCCGTGCCCGGTGTGGTGGCAGCCGGGGACGTCGCACGCTGGTACAACCCGTTGTTCGACGAGGAGATCCGGGTCGAGCACTGGACGAACGCCGTCGAGCAGGGAAGACGCGCCGCACACACCCTTCTGGGCAATGGAGAGGCCTTCGGGGCGGTCCCGTACTTCTGGACGGACCAGTACGAGGCCCGGATGCGCTTCGTGGGACGCGCGTCAGCGGCGACCGAAGTGGCCGTCAAGGAGCTCAACGACGACAGGCTCGTGGCGTTGTACGGGCGCGACGGCCTGGTACGGGGCGCGGTGTGCGTCAACGTGCCCCGAGAGCTCGCCCGATACCGCACCGCCATCCGGGACCAGGTCCTCTGGGACGACATCGCCCAGGCACAGTCGGCGATCGGCGGCTGAGACTCCCGATCACCTCCCTTGAAAAAACCCTTCCGCAACAACCGCAAGGAGTAGACGTGACCGAGACCAAGACCCAGGGCGACCCCCTGTCCATCATCGAGTTGTTCCCCCAGCACGAGGACTGGTCGCTGCAGACGATGCGCCTGCTCGCCCAGGTCGCGGTCGGGGGCTCCGACCTGTTCGAGTGCGCGCGGACGGCGGCTCGGATCGGCTCCGAGACCACCGACCCCGAGGTCTGGCAGCGGGAGTGGAGCCGGACCGCCAAGGAGACCGCCGAGGCCGGAAACGCCGCCCTGGAAGCGGGCAACATCACGACGGGCCGCCGCGCCCTGTTCCGTTCGATGAGCTACTGGCGGCATTCCGAGTTCTTCCTGCCCTCCACGGATCCGCGCCGGGACGAGGCCTACACCGAGGGGACGCGCAACTTCCAGAAGGCGGCGGAGCTCACCGGCGGGCTGATCGAACGGATCAGCGTTCCCTTCGAGGGGCAGACGATGGACGGCTACGTCGTGCGTCCGGACGCCTCGGGCGAGAAGCGTCCCACGGTGCTCATGCTCGGTGGCGCCGACTCGTGGGCCGAGGAACTGTACTTCCTCGGCGGCACCGAGTTCCCGTCCCGCGGCATGAACGTCGTCATGGTCGACACCCCCGGGCGCGGCAGCTCCCTGCGTTTCAAGAAGATGTACAGCCGCCACGACTACGAGGTGCCCGTGCGGGCCATCCTCGACTTCCTCGCTGAGCGCGACGACGTCGACATTGACCGGATCGGCCTCGCCGGGGTCAGCTTCGGCGGGTACTACGCGCCGCGCGCGGCGGCCTTCGAGCCGCGGGTCAAGGCCGTGGCAGCCTGGTGCGGGACCTGGAGCATCCTGACGGACTTCTACGAGTACTACCCGCCGCTGCAGCAGCAGCTCCAGTGGCTGTCCGGGTCGAAGGACGACGCCGAGGCCCGCGAGAAGCTCGCCCGGTTCACCCTCGACGGTGTCGCCGAGAAGCTGGACATCCCGGTATACGTGATGCACGGCGAGAACGACATCATCATGGACATCAAGGGAGCGCGGCGGTTCGAGGCGGCGCTGGCCGTCGAGGACGTGACCGTCGACTACTACGGCGGAGCGGGCTCGCTGCACTGCAACTACGACTACCTGGCCGTCGCCGCCGCGAAGTTCGCCGACTGGTTCCTGCGCAGAATCTAGAAGTACCCGACTCGTGAGGCCCGCAGAATCCGGGATCGCCGGCGGAACTCTTCCGCCGGCGATCCCGCGCGCTCAGGGCGACCAGGGTTCCGACCGGCCTGGCGTGTGCCGTGCGTAGCAAGAGCAGAGCGATACGAAGTTAATATTAGTTTTTGAGATATTAATGACATTTGCCGCAACGCAGACTACTATCTGAACAGGATCCCTATCGGTCGGCAAATTGGGGGTGGTTCTGTGCGTGGGGACGTCGGCCTCATTAACAACGGGTGCTACAAATTCGCTCGCGAGCTCAACCAGGCGCAGACGGTCGATGAGGTCCGGGAAGTCTACTTCGGCACCGTGGAGGAGGTACTCCCCGCCGACGGAGTCGGTTTCTACCGTTTTGCGGATGGCACGGCCCCGGTGCTGGAGCAGGCTTCGACCCTCAGCGACTTTTTCATGCACACGTATGAGGAGCACGGGCGCCGCGACGATCCCGTGCTTGAGGCGGTCCTTGAGCACGGTCTGCCCGCGGACTCCCACGTGGTGCTGAGCTCATCCCGATGGCACTCGTCCGCGGCGAGGTCGGTCCTGCTCAGTGAGGGTCTCGCCTACTCCATGGAAGCACCGATCATGGAGTCGGGAAGCGTGGTCGGCACCATCAACTTTGCCCGCGCGACCGATGGGCGCCCTTTCTGCGCAGCGGATCTGAGTCTGGCGAGATTCATCAGTGAACACCTCAGCCTGGCCATAGAACGTGCTCAGAGAATGGACGCAGGAAACCGGGAAAATCTAACCCAGGGTGTGCTCGAAAATTTCCCGAACGGTGTCGTCGTAAGTGACCTCCAGGGAAGAAAACTGTTTTTGAACCGGCACGCAAAGCGTGTTATGGGGCGCCCGGACAGCGCCCCGAGATCGTGTCGATCCGCCAGCCTCGAAGGTCTGGTCGACGGTGTGGTGTCCGAATTCGTCAAAGACGGCCGGCAGGCCGGGACGACCAGTGTGCGCGACGATTCGTCCGGCCAGAAGATCATCGTGCGCTCGTACCGCGAACCGGGCAAGGAATCGGTAATCAGCTTTTTGTACGAGTGTTCCGACGAGCAGTCCTCAGCACTTCCGGTATGGGGTGTGCTCTCTCCCCGGGAACAGGAGATCGCGACACTTGTCAGCCAGGGGCTCACAACCAAGCAGATCGCGCAGAAGGCCTTTGTCAGTGAGAACACGGTAAAGCAGCACCTCAAACGGATCTTCGCCAAGACCGACGTGCACAACCGTGCCGAGCTCGTCCAACTCATCTGGTCTTCCCGAGGGACGGTTGCCGAGGCCTGAGCTCCTCTTGGGTTCGGAGCGCCGGGGAGCGGTACAGCCCGGCAAGGGGTGTCCCCGTGTCACGAGTCAACGGTGCGGCACGAAGTGTTGAAAACAAATGACGGTTATGGTTTTATGTTCTTCATCGGGCCAGGCGGCTGGCCCACACCGCGCCGGAAGGCTTCCCATGGACCTGCTCGCCGATTTCCTCGCTTGGGCCTGGCCGCGTCACCTTAACCCGCTGAGCTGGTATATCCGCCCTCTGTTCTTCCTGCCCATCGCCTACTTCTGCTGGAAGCGGCGCCCGGTGGCGCTGACCGTGACCATGGTCGCGATGCTGTCGAGCTTCTTCTGGTTCCCCGCCCCCGAGCCCGGCGACATCGACCCGCAAATGCAGGGCGTGCTGGAGATGGAGAAGCAGCTCTTCGCCGACCCGACCTGGGTCACCTGGGTGAGCCTGGCGATGATCCCGGTCATGCTCGGCGGGCTGTGCGCGGCGTTCTGGTACCGCTCGCTCGGGTGGGGGCTGCTGGTCATCGACGGCGCCCTGGCGTTCAAGATCGCCTGGACGATCGCCAACTCCGGCTCCGACGGGCTGGCCACGGTACTTCCGCTGGGCCTGGGGGCACTTGCCATGACGATCGTGATTATCGCGGTGGCCCGCTGGCGCGGTTACCCCCTCTCCCTCACCAGCGGCGTGCGCGGCGAACACGCACGCGACCCTGAAACCATGTGACGAGAGCGGACACATATAAGCCCAGGAGGACTGACATGCCGCCCGGATTCTCCGCGGAGGAGAAGTCCCGCATCGCCGACCTGCTGATGGAGTCGGGGCGCGAGCTGTTCACCACACTCGGCCTGCGCAAGACCTCCCTGGAGGAGCTCGTCGCCCCAGCGGGCATCGCCAAGAGCAGCTTCTACCAGTTCTTCGACTCCAAAGAAGCGCTGTATCTGGAGCTCATGCTGGCCCAGATGGCGCGGGTGAAGAAGCACGTCATCGACGAAGCGCTGCTGGAGGCTCCCGATATCCGGGAAGGGTTGCGCGGCTTCCTGCGCGCGACCCTCGACACGCTGGCCACCGACCCGCTCTACCGGCGGTTGATGACCCATCCCGAGGAGATGGCCGCCGTGGCGCGCAAACTCGACCCCGCCCGGATCACTGACGCCCCGGACAACCCGGCGCGCGCACTCGCCGAGTTCATCACCGCCAAGCGTGCCTCCGGCGACCTGATCGCCGCTGACCCCGAGGTGATCACCGGCGTCCTGCGGGCGGTCCTGCTGGTGCCGATGCATGCCGACCGGCTGGCCTCGCCCGACCGTTACTCCGAGATCATCGACCTGCTGGTCGACATCGTCTCCGCGGGTCTCACCGCACATCAGGGGTGAGGCCACCGCGGTGAAGGGGCTCAAGCGCACCCGGCTGGCCAACTCCGTGTACGACGCCGGATGGGCGGCGTTCGCGCGCATGCTCCACTACAAAGCCGCCCGCTACGGGCGCACGTGCGTCACGGTGGACCGGTTCCCGGTCTCCTCGTAGACCTGCTCCATCTGCTACAGGGTCGATGGGCCCAAACCATTGCACGTGCGCACCTGGACCTGTTCCGGGTGCGGCACCACCCACGACCGGGATGCCACCGCGTCGACCATCGTGCTCGCCGCTGGACGGAAACTCGCCAGAGCGCGGGAAGCGGAGAGTTGAAACGCCGGGCCCCCGCTGCGAGATCATGGCGAAGCCCTCGCAGTAGGGGCGGGAGGCCGGGTAAGACCACCACCTGTTCGGGTGGGGCACCGGCCGTTGAACCAGGAACCAGCAGGCGCCGTGAGGCGCACCGCGCCGACAGCCGCGAGGCTGCGGGAATCCCCGGGGGCCCGCCCCGAGGAGGACGTCAATCGCGGCGCAGTTGGGGGACCTCACCGGCCGGCAGGGCGGCGAAGTCCGGGAGTTGGCGCAACGCCGCCTCCTCGCCGCCGGGGTTGTAGACCGCGATCAGCCGCATCGGGGTCCAGCCGGTGTTCACGGTGCTGTGGAACATGCCCCGCGGCACGTAGATGACGTCGCCGGGGGAGACGTCGAAGGGCTCCTCGTCGTTGAGCATCTGCCGGCCGGTCCCGGACAGTACGTAGAGCACCTCCTCGGATTCGGGGTGGTTGTGCCGGTCGTGACCCCGGCCGGGGTTGAGCACCACCTCACCGAAGCTCAGCCCGGCCCCGGGGATGCTGTCCGGTTGGACGTACCACTTCGCCGAGCCCCAGTCGAAGGTCATGGTCTCCCGGCTGTGGGGGTCCACCGCTGCGAGTCGCACCTCGTGCCCTCCTGTCCGTTTCGTTGCACCCGATCCCGCGCCCGTTGGCCGGCTCAGCCCGATGCGGACCGCAGCTCCTTGTACCGGCGCATGGTCTGGGTCATCGCGGTCTCCGTTGGCAACCGCTCCATGCTAGAAGCACCGAAGAATCCGGACACCCCGCGGGTGTTGGCCAGTACGTGGCCGGCGTCATCGGGTTCGGCGATCGGCCCGCCGTGGCAGAGCACGAGCACCTCGGGGGAGACCTCGCGGGCGGCGTCGGCGATCTCCTGAACCCGCCGTACCGACTCCTCCAGGGTCAGCGCGGATTGCGCACCGATGGTGCCCGAGGTGGTGAGCCCCATGTGGGCCACCACGACATCGGCGCCGACCTCGGCCATGCGCCGGGCCTGGTCGGTGTCGAAGACGTAGGGAGCGGTCAGCAGGTCCATCTCCCGCGCCTGGCGGACCATCGCCACCTCAAGGTCGAAGCCCATCCCGGTCTCCTCCAGGTTGGCCCGGAAGGTGCCGTCGATGAGGCCGACCGTGGGAAAGTTCTGCACACCGGCGAACCCCAGGGACTTCAGCTCGGCGAGGAAAACCTCCATCCGCCGGAACGGGTCGGTGCCGCACACTCCCGCCAGCACCGGGGTGTCGCGTACCACCGGCAGCACCTCGCGCGCCATGTCCACCACGATCGCGTTGGCGTCGCCGTAGGGCAGCAGGCCCGCCAGCGAGCCGCGCCCGGCCATGCGGTAGCGCCCCGAGTTGTAGATGATGATCAGGTCGCTTCCCCCGGCCTCGGCGCATTTGGCCGACAGGCCGGTGCCCGCGCCGGCGCCGATCACGGTCTCGCCCGCCCCGGCCACGCGGCGCAGCCGGGCGAGTGCCTCGTCACGGTTCACTGGTGGTGCTCCTGGATGAGTTCGGTCAGGCGGTCGGTCATCGCCGCGGCGAACCGCGGGTCGTTGACGTCGGCGTCGAGCTCGTGCAGCTCCACGCGGGCGGGGTCAACCTGTTCGCGCAGCGTGGCGAACAGCGCGGCGTCGGCTTCGGCGTCGTGGAACGGCTGGCCGGCCACCGAGAGCGCGGAGACGCCGCCCAGCGGCAGATAGAGCGCCACCGGCCCGATGGCCTCGTTGAGCCGGGCGGCGATGCGCCGGGCGATCTCGGCGCACTCCTCCGCGGTGGTGCGCATCAGGGTGACGTTGGGGTTGTGGTGGTAGAACAACCGGTCGGCGAAGGCGGCGGGCACGGTGTCCGGCGCGGCGAAGTTCACCATGTCCACCGCGCCCACCGAGACCACCTGGGGCAGGCCGTGGCGGCCGGCCACGCGCAGCCGGTCGTCGCCGGCGCTCATCACCCCGCCGACGAGTTCGTCGGCCAGCTCGGTGGTGGTGATGTCCAGAACGCCCGCGAGGAAGCCGTCGGCGGCCAGCGCCTCCAGCGACTGCCCGCCGGTGCCGGTGGCGTGGAAGACCAGCACCTCGAACCCGGTCCGCTCCAGGTTCTCGCGGGCGGCGGTGACGCTGGGCGTGGTGACACCGAACATGCTCGTCCCCACCAGCGGCCGGGGCGGGACCTCGGGCTCCGCGGCGCCGGCCATGCCCGCGGCGGCCGCCGCGGCGTTGCCGAGGATGCGTGCGGAGAAGCGGTTGATGCCGGCGATGTCGACCACCGAGTACATCATCGCCACGTCCCGCGCCCCCACATAGGGGCGGGTGTCTCCCGAGGCCACCGTGGACACGATGAGCTTGGGCGTGCCGATCGGTAGGGCGGCCATCGCCCGGGCCGCGATCGCTGTGCCCCCGGAGCCGCCCACCGCCAGCACCGCCTGGACCCGGCCCGCCTCGGACAGTCCGCGTAAGGTTGCCGCCGCTCCCTCGGCCATCCGTGCCACGGCCGTACCGCGGTCGGCGGCCGCGCGCAACCGCTCCACCGCGGTGCCGGCGGCCTGGGCCACCTGGGTGGCGGGGACGTCGGGGACGGCCCCCTGCGGCGGGTACACGCCGCAGTCGATCAGCAGGGGCGTGCATCCGGCCGCGCTGAGGCGCTGCCGGAGGAACTCGTACTCCGCTCCCTTGGTGTCCAGCGTGCCGAGCAGCGCGACCGTCGGCGCCATGGGCCCAACTCCTCGGGTGAAGGGATGCTCCAGCCCTTGGACGCTAGACCGGCCGGTTCTGGCGCGTCAATGCCGCGGCGCCCCCGGCGGGTCGCCGTCACCGTGGGCGGCCCCGCGCGGGCGCCGGCGCAGGACCGGCAGGCACACGGACGGTGCTCGGCGCCGCATCCCCCGATCATTAGGTGTCCCCCGTGCAAAAGGGGATGCGGCCGGGAACGGGGACCGTGCACAACAGCGAACGTGACCGGGCACGGTCGCCCTGCTCCGAACCGGGTAGGCACTGTCTACTCCGAACCGGGTAGGCACTGTCATCCGCTGCCGGAGGACGTGCCCGCGTCGCCGGTGCGACGATCGCCGCCAACTACGGAGGTTTCGTGACCGGCGTGGCTGAAGCCCAACGACCGCCGGAGCACCCCGGTGCTCCGCGGGCGGGACCGCTGGTCCGGCTCACGGGCCCCGCCATGCCGCAACCAACATCGGGAGTGCCACCATGCGCAAGGTCTTCGCCGGACTGGCGATAATCATGATGCTGGTCGTCGTTGTCCAGTTCTTCCTCGCCGCGAGCGGCGCGTTCGATACCGCGCCCAACGACGAGTCCTTCCAGGCGCATCGCGCTCTGGGGTACGGGATCGTCCTGTTCGCGGTTGTGCTGGCGGTTATCGCCGCGCTGGCCCGGGTGTCGGGCCGGCTCGTCGCGTTGCCGGGTCTGGTCGCCGTGCTGGCGGTCGTCCAGGCGGTGATCGGGGTGGTCGCCAACATGTCCGCCGGCGCGGGCGGCAGCGCGATGGTCGGCCAGTTGATCTTCGGGATGCACGCGGTCAACGGTCTGGCCATCATCGCGGTGGTCGGGCTTATCGTCCAGCAGGCGTGGGAGCTGTCGGGGCCCGCGGCATCGGCTCCCGGGGCCGGTGAGGCCGACGATTCCGGGGCTTCCGGGCCAGCCGCCGGTCCCACTCGGCCGGCATCGTGATTACGGGCAAGTTGCTCCTCCCGGTCGCTGCTGAGGCGGCTCTTCGCCCCCAGGAGGGTTCGTGGCGCGCTCCGACCGGTCGCCGATCCCGGCACCGGACTCCGGGCGGCTAGGGAGCCATGCCCGGCAGCAGCACGCCCGGGTTCAGCACCCCCGCGGGATCGACGCCCGTCTTGGCCGCGCTCAGGGCCGCGGCGAACGGGCCCGGGCGCTGCCGGTCGTACCAGGGCCGGTGATCGCGGCCGACGGCGTGGTGGTGGGTGACGGTACCGCCGCGGGTGTGCAGCGCCTCGGTCACCGCCGCCTTGATCTCGTCCCACTGCTGCAGGGTCGCGCCGCGCCGGCCGGCGGCGTAGATGCCGAAGTAGGGGGCGGGACCATCGGGGTAGAGGTGGGTGAAGCGGCAGGTGAGCATGCCGGTCGCGCCGGTCGAGGCCAGCGCGGCGCTGGCCGCCTCGGACACCGCGGCGCGTAGCTCGGGGTAGCGGTCCCAGGTACAGGCGGTCTCGAACGTCTCCACGATCATGGACCGGGCGGCCAGGGCATCGCGCTGGTAGGGCATCCGCAGGAAGGCCGCACGCCAGTTGTCCGCGGTGTTCTCGTTGGCGGTGGACTCCGCGTCCTCGGTGTAACGCGGCGGGGCGGGCAGGTCTCCGCCGTGGTCGCGGCAGAGTTCCACGGCGCGCCGCATCCACTCCCGCACGGGGTGGTCAGCGGACTCGAATCCGAGTACCAGTACCCCTCCGGAGGTGTGCACCCCGGTGTTGAGCAGCGCTTCCGCGGGGTCGAGCAGTCGGCAGTTCGTGGGGTGCAGCCCGCTCTGGGCGATGGCACGGGTGGCGGCCACCGCGGCGTCCTGCTCGGCGAAGTGCACCGACGCGCCGGCGCGCCAGGCGGGTCGGTCCTGGAGCCGCATCCACGCTTCGGTGATGATCCCGAGTGTGCCCTCCGAACCCAGGAACAGCCCGTCCGGCGAGGGGCCGGCGCCGGAGCCGGGCACGCGCAGCGACTGCGCGACACCGCCCGGTGTGACCACGCGCATCGACTCGACCATGTCGTCGATGTGGGTGTAGAGGGTCGCGTAGTGGCCGGCGGCGCGGGTGGCCAGCCAGCCACCGAGGCTGGAGAACTCGAAGGACTGCGGGAAGTGCCGCAGGCTCAGCCCGTGCGGGCGCAGCTGGTCCTCCAGTGCCGGGCCGAGGACACCCGCCTGGATGCGGGCCGCGCGGCTGGTCCGGTCGATCTCCAGAACCTGGCCCAGCTCGGCGAGGTCGAGACTGATCGCGCCCGTGTAGCCGTCACCAACGCGTGGTTCCGTGCCGCCGACGACCGAGGAGCCGCCGCCGTAGGGGATCACGGCGATGTTGGAGCGGGAGCACCAGTCGAGCACGTCGACGATGTCCTGCTCGGTTCGCGGCCGCACCACAAGGTCGGGTGCGGAACGGAGGTCTCCGGCGAGGTTGCGGACGACGTCGCGGAACGCCTTGCCATGGGTGTGGGCCGCGCGGTCGGTCGGCTCGTGCGAACACAGCGGCGCCAGGGCGCGCGGCGCCGCCACCCGTGGGGTGGGCAGGCCGAGGTCACTGACCGCGGGTGCCGTGGTGGGGGTCAGGTCGGCGTCGGGCAGCAGCTCCCGCACGCGCCGTAGCAGCGCGTCCAGCTCGGAGCCGCGTACCGCGTCCTCGGCGGTGCCCCAGCCCCACCAGGAGCGGGTTGTGGTGGCCATGTCGTCTCCCAGATGCGGCCGGACCGAGCTGCCGTCCCCGCAAGTTACCCGGTGGTACGTATCCGCGAGAACCCCTGTGGGGGAGGAGCGGCCCGCATTGCAGGTAGTTCAGTCGGATTCACTTTCGTCGACAGCGATGACGACCGTGCCGGCCACGGGATCAGGGTTCACCTCCACAAAGGTGAAGGTGTACCCGTAGGCCTCGAACTCGTCCCCCTCGCGCCCGGAGAGGACCTCGCCGTCCGGTTCGGTGTTTCCTTCAGCGTCGGGCGTCTGGGACTCCTGGTCCACCACGTACACCGTGGCGTCGCCATCCATGCTGACGATCGACGGGCGGATGTCCATGCCGTCAACCGTGGTCTGTGTTCCCGTCTGCATCGTGAGCTGATGATCGGGCTGGGCCGATCCCGGTCCGGGCGACGCGCCGTCCTCGGATCCTTCGTCGTCAGAGCAGCCCGACACCCCGAGTACAGCGCTCGACAGCCCCGCCAGCAGCACGGCCCGCCAACGGCATCCACGCATGCGTTCGCCTCCTCTTGCCAGCCACCAGCGGGGTTCGTGTGCACCATCGGGAAGAAGTCGTAGAACTCCTCGCTACTGAGGTCTACCGCGGACATGTCGTGGGGGTTTCTCAGACGCACATCCCCCGTCTCGTCATCGATCCGTTCGACGACGTACTGATGGTTTTCGACTGCCGACATGAGCGCCGGCACCGTGCCCTTCGGCGGCTTCAAGCAGTCCGGCCTCGGCCGCGAGCACGGCATCGAGGTGCTGGACGCGTACACCGAGACCAAGACCGTCCTGGTTCACCTCTGACACTGCCCGGCGCCAGCTAGATGTGATGGGGGTGCGTGGTGCGGCGCCCAACGGGGCGGCGACGGCCAGTGGATGGGCCGGCCCCTAGTGATCGCTACGGGTGCCCGGTGGTGGCGCGGCCAACGAAGGCAGCGGTGGGCCGGGGTGGCTGGGCGCGTGAACGCGTGGGTGCGCCCTACGCGGAGACCCGATCCCGTGACGGTGCCACACGTGCGCCTGGTATGTCCGGATTGTGGGCACCCTGGGCTATGCCAAACCCGCCGAGGCCCTCAACCGCTTCCTCGTTGCACCCACCACTTGAAACCACCGCCGCGCATCTCCAGCCGTACGCGTAACACCCCGATCATGGACTGATTACCCGGCCAAGGCTGCCTGGCGAGCCACCAGCCAGCGGCCGACCGGTGTCGGGCGGAACCCCCGCGCTCTCCCCGGGGGCCGTGGAGAGCGCGGGGGGCGAACCGCGGGGCTACCGGAAGCGGAACCCGGTGGTGAGGCCCACCTGGGAGGCCCACTCTCCGGCGGGGAGCTTGCTCTTGCCGGTGTGCTGCACCCGCCCGACTCGGAGCACACCGCCGTTGAGCCGGATCGAGAAGCCTTCGTCGTCGATGCCGAGAACCTGCCCGGGCATGCCGGGGCGCTGCTCTTCGGTGAGACGGCAGTCGAAGAACCGCAGTCTCTCCTCGTTGAAGAGCGTCCACGCGCCCGGCCGGGGGTCACAGCCCCGGATCAGGTCGTAGACCACCTGCGCGGGGCGGTGCCAGTGGATCTCGGCGTGCTGGTCGCGGCATCCGGGCTCGAATGTCGCGTCGGCGTGGCCCTGCTCGGTGCGCGGCGCCTCTCCCGCCGACACCAGGGACACCGCCTCGGACATGGCGTCCACCCCCATGGGGAAGAGGTGGTTGAAGTAGAGGCTGCCCACGGTGTCGTCGGGAGCGATCTCGCACCGTTTCTGCAGCAGGATCGGGCCGGTGTCGATTCCCTTGTCCGGCCAGAAGACGCTCAGGCCGGTCTCCTTATCCCCGTTGATGATGGCCCAGTTGATCGCCGACTTCCCGCGATGCAGCGGCAGCAGGCTGGGGTGGTACTGCGCCGTTCCGTGCGTGGGCTGCGTGAACACCTCGTCCGGTAGGAACTCGCTGACGAACGCCATGAGGCAGAAGTCGGCCTCGAACTCCTTCCACTTCACGAGGCCGCCGGGCTCTTTCAGGCTGGTGGTCGATACCCGCGGGATGCCGTTCGCCTCACTCGCGGACCAGAGCGGGTCGCTCCGGCCGTTACCGTCCGGCTCCGGGGCCGCGACCCCGGCAATGGTCACACCGTCGTCCTGCAGCCTATGGAGCACCGCCTCTCCGAAGGCCGCCTGCCCGATAATGGCAACACGCATATATCACTCCCGGCTGACATTTCCGTGAATTCCCCCCTCCTGAACCTTTCGGCAAGGTATCGGACGGGTCCGGAACCGCAACGACTGCCCGGGGGCAACGCGGTGCTCCGCTCGCTGGGCCCCGCTGGACAGCGGCAGCCGGCGGGTACCGGGTGCACTCGACCCGCGTGACCGCGGCGGCGGGATAACCGGAAGGGGCGGGGGAGAGGACGCTGGTCCGGTCGTCCCGCCAGTGGGGCCGCGGCCCCACTGGCGGGCAGATTCCCGGTTACCCGCGCCAGGGAGCGAGCCGAACGCCAGCGCGCCGTACCCGGCCCGACCCCGGCACGTGTGGCTCAGCCGGTGACCGGAGAGCGCCGGGTGGCCTCACCGACGAGGCCGTCAAGGCAAGCCGTGGCACCGTCCTCGCGGCTCTCGGTCTCCCGGCGGTGATCGGCTGGTCGCCGGTCATCGCGCCCGGCATCGTCCAGAAGCCCACGCCCGGCACCGCGGCGTCCGCCGCGGCCTGCGGTCACTGGGCATGGAACCCCGCGGCCCGGGGAGAGGCCGGCGACGCCGGCGATGTGGGTGGGATCGCCCGCGACCAGGGGAGGTGTCATGCCGCTGCGAGGTGGTTCCGGAACTCGTGGACAGACCGGGCGACGCGCTCGCGGAAGTCCGTGTCGAGTACCGTGCCGTCCTGCCCCACGGCGTCGCGCGCTACCGGCGCGCGCACGCACGCGGCGTCAATGATGTCCGGCCCCAGGTATTCGAGCACCGTCAACATCGCGGAATGCGCGTTCGTCCCCCGCCCCTCGGCAGCGACGTTGACCCAGGCGGCCGGCTTGCCATGAAGCGCGCCGCTGCCGACGACCCAGTCGAGCAGGTTCTTGAAGCTGCCAGGAAGCGTCCCCGCGTACTCGGGCGTGCTGAACACTACCGCGTCCGCGGCCGTGACCTGTTCCCGGAGTTCGGACACGGCCGGATGCAGCGGGTCGCGGTCCTCGTCAGGGTTGAACGCGGGCAGTCTGGCGAGACCGTCGTACAGGACGGTGGTGACGCCGCGTGGCACCACCTCTTGAATGGTCCGCATCGCCGCGGTGTTGGTCGACCGCGATCTCGTACTTCCGGAAACCAACGAAATCCGCATGGGCACGAACCACCTTGATCCCTCGACACCGTCGTTCACTATAGGGGGACCATTGCTTGCCAGATCCGCCCCCCGGCAAGCGGTGCGGTATCCCGCGAGAACCCGCGGAAACTCCGACGAGACGACGACGCGTAGGCCTTCCGTGCTGGCCAGGTCCACCGAGAGGCCCAAGCGCCGTAGTTCGGGGCCGAAGCCGCGGGTTCTCCACGCGCTCCAGGTGTGATGTCCCCGACGGCCGGGCGCCGCGCTCAGGGGCCGGCGCCGGGGGAGCGGCGCCCTGAGCCGTCCTCGGTACCGCCGCCGGATCCGTCCTCGGAGCCGGTGTCGGGGTCGACCACCCCCTCCTCGGCCAGGTTCTGCCACACCCGCGCGGCCAGCTCCTCGCGCTGCAGGCCCCGCTGGATGCGCAACTGCAGGCGCCGCTCGGCGCGCAGGGAGCGCACCATCGCCACGCACATCGCGATCATCACCACGCTGAACGGCAGAGCGATGATGACCGTGGCGTAGCGCAGCGCCGTCAGCCCGGCCTCGCCGCCCACCATCAGCAGCGCCGCTGCCACGGCGCCCTCCAGCAGCGACCAGAACACCCGGCTCCACACTGGCGGGTCGGACCGCCCTCCGGAGGCCAGCATGTCGGCGACCAGCGATCCGGAATCCGAGGAGGTAACGAAGAACAGTGCCACCAGCACCACCGCGGTCCCCACCGCAGCCGTTCCCCACGGCAGGCCCTCCAGGAGCGCATACAGCGAGCCGGCCTGGGAAACCGACCCGTCGGCACCGATCAGCCCGCCGCGGAACTCCGCGCCCTCGCGCTGCAACTGGTGCCACAGCGCGCTGCCCCCGAAGACCGTGAACCACAGCAGTGTCACCGCGCTGGGCACGAGCAGCACCCCGGCCATGAACTCCCGTACGCTGCGTCCCCGGGAGATGCGGGCGATGAACACGCCAACGAACGGCGCCCAGGAGATCCACCAGCCCCAGTAGAACACCGTCCACCAGCCCTGCCACTCCACTCCCTGATCGCCGGACAGGGCGGCGGTGTTCAGACTGAGCTGGATGAGGTTCTGGGCGTAGACCCCCACAAGCTGCACGCCTTCGCGGAGCAGGAACAGGCTCGGGCCAGTCACGGCGGCGAACACCAGCAGCGCCCCCGCCAACCCCAGGTTCAGCTTCGACAGCCAGCGGATGCCGCGGTGCACCCCTGTGACCACCGAGATCATGGCCAGTAGGGTGATCACCCCGATGAGCAGCACTTGCCCGGCCAATCCGGGATCGCTCACCAGGTCCAGGATCTCCACCCCGGCCGCGATCTGGGACACCCCCAGCCCCAGCGAGGTGGCCACCCCGAACACCGTGCCGATGACCGCGGTGACGTCGATGACGTCGCCCAGCACGCCGCGTACCCACCGCTCGCCCAGCAGGGGCTCCAGTACCCAGCGCAGCGACACCGGCCGTCTCCGGCGGTGCACCGTGTAGGCCACGGCCAGACCCACCACCGCATAGATCGCCCAGGCGTGCAGCCCCCAGTGCACCAGCGTCTGCACCAGCGCGCCCTCGGCGTCCGCGGCCGCACTCCCGCCCTGCACCATCTCCGAGGACCGGTTGGGGATACCCGCGAAGTGGTGCAGCGGCTCGGCCACCCCCCAGAACACCAGCCCGATGCCCATCCCGGCCGCGAACAGCATCGCGAACCACGACCCCAGGCCGAACTCGGGTTCCGCGTCGTCGGGTCCCAGTTTCACCTCGCCGCTGCGGCCCACGACCGCCCACAGCGCGAACACCACGAACCCCGACACCACGGCCACGTAGTACCAGCTCAGCGAGCCCACGATGAAGCCCTGGGCCGCGGTCATCCACGCGAAGGTCACCTCGGGCAGGGCCATGGCCAGGACCACGAAGGCCA
Organism: Lipingzhangella halophila; assembly: GCF_014203805.1. Classification (GTDB taxonomy): domain Bacteria; phylum Actinomycetota; class Actinomycetes; order Streptosporangiales; family Streptosporangiaceae; genus Lipingzhangella; species Lipingzhangella halophila. The sequence goes on from NZ_JACHJT010000001.1 coordinate 2,169,289, forward strand.
CAATGAAGCCCGCGGCTGGATAGAACACCCCCGGCTGCACCGCGCGGCCGCCCCGATGCTGCCCAGGCTGAGCCATGACCCACCACGCTCCCGCATGCCAGCCCCAGGCCGGCGCCGTGTCTTGGCTCGCATCCAAACACCCGCCGCAGGCCGGTGTCGAGCGCCCCGGGCCGGTGTGCTGTACCAGCCCCGCCCGGCTCGGATAGTCTCACCACGTGCGGCTGTGGCTGACCCGCGCCCTGACCCGGATACGGCAGCGTGTCACCTGGGCGCTGCCCGTGGAGCTGCTGCTGTTCGTCTTCGCCAGCAGCTGGCTGTTGATGTCCTGGGCCGAGCCGCCGGGCGCGGCCGTTGTGCGCGCCGACGCCTACTGGTGGTGGTTCGCCGGCACCGTTACCCCGGCCGCCGCCGGACCGGGCGATCACTACCCCACCACCACCGCCGGACAGTTCATCGGCCTTTATGTCATCGTCGGCGGCATCGTCACCATCACAATGCTCTTCGCGCGACTGGCGCGAGCCATTGACAAGGCCAAAGGAATGCGCATGCACGGTCGCGCCGAACTGCACACCACCGGACACACCGCCATCCTCGGCTACACCCCCGGCCGCACCGAGCACATCATCGCCGAGCTGACCGCTGAAGGGCCCCGTCAGATCGCCCTGTGCGCCTGGGAGGAGCAGGCCGAGCAGCACCCGCTGGGCCACCGCGACGACACCCAGTTCGTGCGCGGCAACCTCACCGACGAGGACGTGCTGGCCCGTGCCGCGCTGGCCCGCGCTGCCGTGGTGGTGGTCGATCCCCGCGACGACGACGAGGCGCTCAAGGTCACTGTTGCCGCCGCCTACCTCGCCCCCGAGGCCCACACCGTGGTCGCCCTGCACGACATGGCCCACGAGCGCACCGTGGCGCGCGTGGCCCCCGGTGCCCGCTGCGTGGAGTGGAACTCCTGGCGGCTCCTCGCCGCCGAGGCCCGCGACCCCGGACTGTCGGGTGTCCTGTCAGCGCTGCTGGGCCCCGGGCAGCGCGGCACCTACTCGATCCGGGTGCCCGCCTCGCTGGCCGGCCGCAGCTACGGCCACTTCCAGATGGCGCTGGGCCGGTGGAACGCCGCCACCGTGCTGGGCCTGGACACCGGGACAGGGCTGGACCTCAGTCCATCGTGGACCACCGAGGTCCCCGAGGACGCCACCCTGTACTACGTGGCGCGGCGCCGGCTCAGCAACGCCGACCTGGAGCGCCACGTCGAGCGCGCCGACCGCGCCCTGGCCTTCGACGACCGCGAACTGCTGCGCACCCAATGGCGCGAGTAGTACCAGATAGCTACTGCGGAGCTCGGGGAACTCTTGAAGGATCCCTCTAACGGTAAAGGCGTACCGTATACAGTGTTCATCGAGTGCTGATAAATCGTGAGTTTCACGAAGTATCCGTTCATGGGGTGGTACCCCCGCCCACCCGACCAGAGGGAGCTGTCCGTCCGCATGCCCGAGTTCATGACCCGGCCGGAGCTGCGTGGCAGCTTCGGGATGGTGTCCTCGACGCACTGGCTGGCCAGCGGTGTGGGGATGTCGATCCTGGAGCGCGGAGGAAACGCCTTTGACGCGGCCGCCGCCACGGGGTTCACCCTGCAGGTCGTCGAACCGCACCTGAACGGCCCCGGCGGCGAGGTGCCCATCATCTTCCAGGCCGCGGGCGGAGCTCCCACGGTGCTGTGCGGACAGGGGACGATGCCCGCTGCGGCCACAGCCGGCGCGTTCGCCGGCATGGACCGCATACCCGGCAGCGGAGTTCTTCCGGCCTGCGTTCCCGGCGCGTTCGACGCGTGGCTGCTGCTGGCGCGCGACCACGGAACGATGCCCCTACGCGACCTCCTCTCGCCCGCGATCGGCTACGCGCGGCGCGGGTATCCGCTGATGCCGCAGGTCGTGGACAAGATCACGCAGGTGCGGCGGGTCTTCGAGACGCTGTGGCCCACGTCGGCCGCTCTCTGGCTGTCGGGCCGCTCGGTTCCCGACGCTGACTCCTTCCACCGCAATCCGGCGCTGGCCAGCACCTTCCAACGCCTCGTCGAGGACGCCGAACGCAGCAGCGGCACCCGCGAGAACCAGATCGACGAGGCCCGCCGCATCTGGCGCGAGGGCTTCGTCGCCGAGGCGATTCTCGGCTTCGTCTCCGACCCCATCCCCGACGGCTCCGGGGAGTACCACCGGGCACTGCTCGACGGTGATGACCTGGCGGATTGGCGCGCCAGCTACGAGGACCCGGTGAGTCTGGACTACGCGGGCCGGACAGTGCACAAGACGGGCCCGTGGGGGCAGGGCCCGGTGTTCCTGCAGCAGCTCCGCCTGGCCGACGCCCTCGGCACCGGTGAGGCGGACGTCCTGTCCGCGGACTTCATTCACCTGGTCACCGAGGCGGCCAAACTCTCCTTCGCCGACCGCGAGGCCTTCTACGCCGACCCCGGATTCGTCGACGTCCCGCTGCCCACCCTGCTTTCCCGCGACTACGCCAAGGAGCGGGCCCCACTCGTGGGCGCCGACGCCTCCCTCGAACTCCGCCCCGGCTCGCCCGACGATCACACCCCCTTCCTTCCCGAACTGCGGCCGACCGGCACGACGGAGGCCGCGGACCTGGCGGGAGGCGAACCGACCGTGAACCGGGCGGGCGAGCAGCGCGGCGACACCTGCCACCTGGACGTCGTCGACGCGGACGGCAACACGGTCTCCGCGACCCCGAGCGGGGGCTGGCTGGCCAGCTCGCCGGTTATCCCCGAACTGGGCTTCCCTCTGGGCACACGAGGGCAAATGTTCTGGCTCGATCCGCGATCCGCGAGTGCGGTCGGCCCGGGCAGGCGTCCCCGCACCACATTGACGCCAACGCTGGTCACGCGCGACAGCGAGCCGGTGGCGGCCCTGGGCACCCCCGGCGGCGACCAGCAGGACCAGTGGTCGCTGACCTACTTCCTGCGTCTGGTGCACGGCGGGATGAACCTGCAGGAGGCGATCGACGCTCCGATGTTCCACAGCAACGCCGTGCCGAGCTCGTTCTACCCGCGCGAGATGTCGCCGGGGGAGCTGACCGTGGAGTCGCGGGTCGGCGAGGACGTCCGCACCGAGCTGCGCCGCCGCGGGCACCGCGTGGTCGTGTCCGAGCCCTGGTCCCTGGGCCGGCTGTCCGCGGTGTCGCGCGACCCGGAGACCGGCGTACTGCGGGCCGCCGCCAACCCCCGCGGCGCACAGGGCTACGCGGCCGGTCGCTGATACGCGGGCCCGCGGCCGAGGAGGACGTTCCAGCCCATCATGCCCTGACCCGGGGCGGGGTTCGGCGCGATCGTGCGTTCGGGCGGGCAGTGGGCTCACCTCGGCCCCTCGACCGCTTGGACGTGGCGACGTGCTGTGTCGTGTCGGGCAGGCGGGTTCCGTTGCGTTCCCCGCTGCTGCTTGCGTCGCGGCCGGTTCTGGAGGTTGGGTGTCGGCTATGCCCCCAGCCTTGAGTCGCCGGAATGCCTTCGCCGTCGCGGGCGGCGCGGCAGCGAGCATGCTCGTTCCCGCGAAAGCGCAGGCGGAGGAGACCTTCCCGGTCCTGCGCCCCGGCCGCCCCGGTGAGGCGGGCCTGGACCACGCCGCCCTCGACGACCTCGACGAGGTGATCGAGTCCCGGATGGGGCCGGACCCGGACGCGGCGTTCCCCGGTGCCGTGCTGCTTGTCGCCAGGCACGGCATCATCGCCAAACACACGGCCTACGGCCACGCACAGACCTACCGTGCCGACGTGCCACTGGGCCAGCCCCGTCCGATGCGGCCGGGAACCCTCTTCGACGTGGCGTCCTGCACGAAGATCATCGCCACGACGGCGTCGGTGATGGCGCTGGTGGACGACGGCACCGTGTCGCTGGACGTGCCCGCGGCACGCTGGATTCCGGAAGTGCCCGACGCCGTCACCGTGCGGAGGCTCCTCACCCACACCGCGGGCCTGTGGGAATGGCAGCCGACCTACCTGTGGGCGGCCACTGGCTCCGACGCCGTTTCCTACGTGACCGGGCTCCCGCTGCGCTACGGCGTCGGCGACGGCAGGCATTACTCGGACCTCGGTTTCATGCTCCTCGGGGAGATCGTGCGGCGGGCGAGCGGCCGGTCCCTGCCCGACCACGCTCATCGCGAAGTGCACCGTCCCCTCGGGATGGAGAGCACAAAGTTCCGGCCGCGGCGGCGCGGAGGGGTCGCGGCGACATCGCTCGGCAACCAGACCGAGCGGCAGATGATCGAAACGGGGGACCCGTACCCGATCCTCGGTGATCGCGGCGTCGAGGACTTCGACGGCTGGCGGGAGCACACCCTTGTGGGCGAGGTGAACGACGGGAACTCCGCCTACGCCTTCAACGGGGAGGCGGGCCACGCGGGGCTGTTCGCCACCGCGCACGATATCGCCGTGTTCGCGCAGACCATCGCCAATGGCGGGGGGTACGGGCACCAGCGGGTCTTCGCCGGGTCCACGGTCGACGAGTTCACCAGCGACGCGTTCCATTCCGGGCAGGGACTCGGATTCTGGACCCACCGCTTCGACGACGTTCCCGGACTCGGTGGCGGCGGTGTCGGGCACAGCGGCTTCACCGGCGCGGAGTTCGCCGTCGACCGAGGCGACGGGCTGGTCGTCGTGCTGCTCACCAACCGGCTGCACCCGCAACTGCCCGCGGCATCGGTGGAACCGACCTGGCGCACGGTGCGGGAAGGTGTCGGGAAGGCCCTCTCGCGGGCGAAGTGAGGGGGACCCCGCCTTCCTGCTGACCAGAGCCGACGCGTCCGCGAGCGAATCCTCTCCGGAGACACCCGCCTCGATGGTCCACGCTCGCACGCCTCGGACGAGGCCATCGCACAAAACACCGGACGGCAAGGGCCCGGTCCCCTGACGGCTAGTGTGCCGCCTTGCGAAATCGCAGGTTGGGTACTACCCGGGACTCCGCTCACCCCGCTAACGCCCGCCGACCCGGACAAGGGCGGCCGGTGATCCGTGTTCGCGGCGGAGGCGCGTTTTGTTCGGGAATGCCTATTAGGTTAGGCTAGCCTAGCTCTGGCTGTCAGGTGGTTGGGGAACCACCAAAGCCCCCCGGCTTCGAGAGGTTCTGCCACATGCGCCGATGGCTCGTCATGTTTCTTGCGGTGCTGCTCCCTGCCACGGCCTGCGCCAGCGAAGGCGGCGTGGACCAGGGGGAGACACGTACCGTCCAGCACGCCCTGGGGGAAACGGAGATCCCCGTTGACCCCGAGCGCGTGGTAACGCTGTGGGCGTCGACGCTCTCCGCGACGATCGCGCTGGATGAGGAGCCCGTGGGATACGCGTTCAACGACGAGCCCACCGAGGGCATCGACGTTCCCGAAGGCTACGACGTCGGGCAGCTGGATTACCTGGGCGACTCGCAGGAGCTGGACCTGGAGCGGATCGCGGGAGCCAACCCCGATCTCATCCTGGCCACCGACCTCCACGAGGACGCGTACGACCAGTTGTCCGAGATCGCCCCGACCGTGGCGTTGGAGTGGTCGGGCAGTGGCGCGTGGAAGGAGCACCTCACCGACGTGGCCGAGGTGCTGAACGCCGAGGACAAGGCCGACGAGGTCGTCGACGACTACAACGAGCGGGTCGCGGAGGTCGCCGACGCGATCGGTGATCCGGGCGGCATCGAGGTCTCGGTCGTGCGTTTCCACGCTGAGGAGCTGCGCCTTGAGGTGCGCAACTCGTTCACGGGCCGGATCGTCGACGACGTCGGACTGGCTCGCCCCGAGGTCCAGGACGTCGAGGAGGAGGGGTCCGGATACCTCCCGATCAGCCTGGAACGTCTTCCGGACGCCGACGGCGACGCGATGTTCGCGTTCACCATCGCCGACAGCGACACGGAGCAACCCGATCTCCTCAAGCAGGCGCGGGGGAACCCGCTCTGGGAGGACCTTGATGTCGTCAGCGACGATGAGGTCTATCCGGTCGACTACACGACGTGGATCTCCACCAACTACATCGGCGCCCATGCCGTCCTCGACGACCTTGAGGAGGCGCTGGGGTGACACGTGCGCCGGCCGGGGCGGTCCCCCGCGCCCGGGTGCGCGGGGGACCGCCCCCCGGTCGACGGCGAGCGGCCGGCCTGGCCGGCGCCGGATGTGCGCTGGTACTGGTCTGCTTCGCCAGCCTCTGGGTCGGTTCGGTCCCGATCGCGCCCGGCACGGCGTTCGACGCGGTTTTCGCGTTCGACGGTTCCGAGGAGCACGTCATCGTGCGCGACATGCGGCTGCCGAGGACGGTCGTCGGCCTCGGTGTGGGTGCGGCGCTGGGCGTCGCGGGTGGCCTCATGCAGGCGATCGCTCGCAATCCGCTCGCGGAGCCCGGAATCCTCGGCATCAACGCGGGGGCGGCCTTCGGCATCGTCAGCGCCGTCTATCTGCTGGGGGTGGTCGGGCCGGCCGGGTACGTGTGGTTCGCGTTCGCCGGGGCGGCCGCCGCGGTGGTCGTCGTCTACCTGCTGGGTACCGCGGGCCGCTCCGCGTCGTCGCCGGTCAAGTTGGCGCTCGCGGGCGTGGTGGTCACCATGCTGCTCGACGCGTGGACCACGCTCGTGCTGGTGTTCAACCAGCGCACGCTGGACGAGGTGCGCTTCTGGCTCGCCGGCTCGCTGGCGGGGCGTGACGGTGTGGTGCTCACGCACGTCGCGCCCCTGTTACTGGCCGGCCTCGTCGCCGCCCTGCTTGTGGCGCGCCAGCTCAACGCGTTGAGTCTCGGTGAGCAGGTGGCCTCGGCGCTGGGACAGCGCACGGCGCGGGTGCGGACCATGGGCGGCGTCGTTGTCGTGGTTCTCGCCGGCGCCGCTGTGGCCGCGGCCGGGCCGATCGGTTTCGTGGGGCTCGCTGTGCCGCACATCGCACGCGCGGTAACCGGCCCGGACTACCGCTGGATCCTCGCCTACGGCCTGCTGCTCGGACCGCTCCTGTTGCTCGGCGCCGACATCGTCGGCCGCGTCGTCGCCCGGCCGTCCGAGATCCAGGTCGGCATCGTCACCGCGCTCGCCGGAGCGCCCTTCCTCATCTACCTTGTCCGCCGCAGGAGACTGGCGAGCGTATGAGGAGTGACATCGCGGGCGGCGGACCACGTGCCGGACGGCGTCCCCGCTGGATCCTGGTGCGGTCGGCCCGGCTCCCGGTGAGCACGCGTGTACGGGTGCGAACACTGGTGTTGGCGCTCGTGGCGTGCGGGGCGGCGCTCGCCATGATGATGTGGTCGTTGACCCTGGGATCACAGGAGCTCGGTCCGGCCGAGGTTGTCCGGGCCCTGGTGGGAGCGCCTGCCGAACCCGGGCACACCTTCATCGTGCACTCGGTGCGCCTCCCGCGCACGCTCACCGCGGCACTCGTCGGCGCCGTGCTCGCGGTCTCCGGGGCGGTCCTCCAGGCACTGGTGCGCAACCCGCTGGCGTCTCCGGACGTCATCGGCGTGAACAGTGGAGCCGGGCTGGTCGTCGTCTTCACCATCGTCACGGCGCTGCCCGCTGCGCTGATTCCCGTGGGCGCGTTCGCCGGGGCGACGGCCACCGCGTTCATCGTCTATGCGCTGACCTGGCGATCCGGAGTGTCAGGCACGCGTCTCGTGCTCGTGGGGATCGGGGTCAACGCGGCCGCGAGCGCGCTCACGACGTTGCTCATCGTGCGTTACCCGGTTGACCGCGTCTCGCTGGCTGTGTGGTGGCAGGCTGGCACCCTGAGTGGTGCGGAGTGGGCCGATGTGACTGTGCTCCTGGTCGGCGTGGCGGTGCTGCTTCCGGTTGTCCTGTGGTTCGTGCGGCATGCGGCGGTCCTGCAGTTCGGTGACGACGCGGCGCGAGCGCTGGGGGTGCGCGCGGAACTGGCGCGCACCGCTTTGCTGGTCGCCGCCGCCGGATTCGCGGCCCTGGCCGTCGCCGCGGCCGGGCCGATCGGCTTCGTCGCCCTGATCAGCCCGCACATCGCGCGGATGCTCGCTGGTCCGGTCACTGGCGGCGTCCTACTGTTCGCCGCCGGCATCGGGGCGTGCATGCTGTCGGCGGCGGATCTGGTCGCGCGGCACGCGTTCCCCGTTGCGCTTCCCGTGGGGGTGCTCACGGCCGCGGTCGGGGCGCCCTATTTCCTGTTCCTGCTGGCCCGCACGGACCGTGGACGATGAACGTGGACCCCTCATGAACTCGACCAGCCGGCTCAACACCGAGTCACTCGACCTCGCCTACACGGGGACGGACCTCATCGTCTCTGATCTGTCCCTGCGGGTCGCCGACGGGCAGATCACCGCTCTGTGCGGTCCGAACGCGTGCGGGAAATCCACGCTGCTGCGCGCGCTCGCCCGATTGCTCAAACCGCGTCGCGGGGCGGTTCGTCTCGACGGACAGGAGATCGCGGCGCTGCCGACCAAGGAGGTCGCGACCAAGCTGGGACTCCTGCCGCAGTCGCCGTCGGAGCCGGAAGGGATCACGGTCGAGGACCTTGTGGCCCGGGGACGCTTTCCGCATCAGCGGCTCTTCCGGCAGTGGGGTGACGAGGACGAGAACGCGCTCGAGTCCGCGCTGGCCATGACCCACACGGAAGTTCTGCGAAACCGTCCCGTGGACGAGCTCTCCGGAGGGCAGCGCCAGCGAGCATGGATCGCCATGGCCCTCGCTCAGGAGACCGACATCCTGTTGCTCGACGAACCGACGACCTATCTTGATCTCGCGCATCGTGTGGATGTGCTCGAACTGCTCGCCGAGCTGAACGAGTCCCGTTCCCGGACCATCGTCATGGTTCTGCATGAGCTCAACGAAGCGTGCCGCTACGCCCATCGCATAGTCGCGATGCGCGAGGGCCGTATCCAGGCCGAAGGGCCCCCGTCCGAAGTAGTGACCGCCGAGCTCGTCCGGACGGTCTTCGACCTGGACACGGTGGTCATCCCCGACCCGGTCACCTCGACTCCCCTCGTCATCCCGGAGGGCGGGCAGTTCCGCAGGGGCCCCCGGGCCTAGTGGACGAGTAGCTCCCCGGTGGTTTGCGGCCCCTGCCTTCGTGGTGCGACTGGTGCGGGCCGGTCGTAGGGCCCAAAGGGGGTGCGCACGAAGCGCATCCAGTGGGCCTCGGAGGTGGAACCCGGCAGGGCCCGGGCGGCGGCCAGGCACACCAAATGGGTTCACCCCCTCTCGTGTTGGGAAGTCCGCGCGGCGACGCCCGGGAAGGGCCTGCCCGATCCCGGCTTCGTCGATCACGTGTACGCCGTGCTAGCGTCAGTGGCGCCGTGGTGAACGGGAAACCGGTGCGAAACCGGTGCGGCCCTCGCCACTGTGATCGGGAGTGCTGTGTCCTTCGTTTGAGAACGGGCCACTGGGGCGAAAGCCCCGGGAAGGCGAGGCACAGCGCGTTTCACCCGTCAGCCAGGAGACCGGCCACGGCACTGTGTGACCCGATTCCACGAGGGCCTGGAAGGGCGGTCTGAGCCATGGCTGTCGCATCATCATGTTCCCAGTTCTGTGCCGCGATTGCGCTGGCGTGCGTCTGCGCGCTCGCCGGGTGCGGCCCTCCCGCCCCCGAGCAATCGGCGGGAGAGGACGCCATCACGCGGACCAACTGCGGCACCGAGGTCGCCGTGGACTCGCCGCCCGAGCGGGTCTACGCCGCCTATCAGCCCGCCATCGAGATCGCCCACGCCCTCGGCATCAGTGACCGGTTGGTCGGCACGGCGTTCCTGGACGCCGAGGTGCTGCCCGAGTACGCGGACGCGCAGGCCGAGACGGACTATGTCCCCAGCCTCCCGAGCAGGGAAGGGTTGCTGCAGACCGAACCCGACTTCGTGCTCTCCGGCTTCAACGGGTTCTTCGCCGAGGACAGCGCGGACCGCTCGGTCGGCACGCGCGCGAGTCTGCGCGACCTCGGCGTGCAGAGTTGGATCCTGAGCCCGCTGTGCCCGAGCGAGGACGGCCTCACCGACCGGGCGATCGACCCGGCATCGGTCAAGGTGGACAGTGTTTACCAGGACCTGCGCGACCTCGGCGCGCTGTTCGGCGCCGAGGACGACGCGGAGCGGGTGATCCGCGACATGCGGGAGCGGATCGCCGCGGTGGAAGACAAGGTGGACGGGGCCGAACGGCCATCCGTGGCGATCGTGTCCCCCGGTGATGACGGCGGCTACCGGGTAGCGGGAGGAGTCGACTTCGGCACCAGGATCATCGAGCACGCGGGCGGCACCAACGCCTTCGCCGACCTGACCGAGGAGCGCAACCTCGATATCGGTGTCGAGGAACTGATCGAACGGGACCCGGACGTGATCCTCACGAGCTCCTGCTGCGACGCCGGCATGACTGAGGAAGATGCCAGGAGCGACGTCAGGGAAATCGAGTCGGATCCGGCTTTGGCCGGCGTCACGGCCGTCGCCGAAGGTGACGTCCACCCCTTCCTGTTCGCCAATCGCTCAGCCGGCGTCCGGGCGGCACACAGCATCGAGCTGGTGGCCTCCCGGATCCACCCGGATCTGGTCGAGCGCTAGACGTGGCGGGCATCGGTGTCCCTTCGGAGTCCGGGCACGCGCCGAGCCGGGGCCCGCGCGCCGGGACCAGCGCTGGCCTGCTCGCCAGCAAACTCGGCAAGACGTCGGGGCTGGTCGTCGCGAGTGCTCTGCTGGCCGCCGCGTGCGCTCTGTCGATACTCATCGGCAACCATGTCCTGTCAGCCGCCGATGCGGTTTCGTCCCTGACCACGGCCGCGGGCGGCGAAACCGACCGGATCGTGCGGCACGTGCGCGTGCCGAGAACCGTCACCGGGCTGCTCGCCGGGATCGGACTCGGCATCGCGGGTGCGGTCATGCAGGGGCTGACCCGCAATCCGCTGGCGGGGCCGGGAATCCTCGGCATCAATGCCGGGGCGGCGCTCGCGGTGGTGTTGGCCATGGCCGTGCTCGACCTGACCGCCGTGCGCGGCCACCTGTGGTTCGCGTTCGCCGGAGCCGGGCTGTCGGCGGTATTCGTCTACACCCTGGGGTCGCGCGGCGCGGGCGGCGCGACGCCCGTGAAGCTCGCGTTGGCCGGAGCGGCGTTCACCGCCATGGTCGGTTCCCTGACCACCGCCGTCACCCTCCTCGACGCCTCCACACTCAACGACTTCCGGTTCTGGGCTGTCGGCTCGCTTACCCGAGCGAACGCCGGTGACCTGTTCGCCGTCGCTCCCGTCATGGTGGCGGGCGTCTGCCTTGCAGCGGGGGTCAGCCGCAACCTCAACATGATCGCCCTCGGCGAGGACATGGCCCGCAGTCTCGGCGCACGGCTGATCACCACCCGGGTATGGGCCGCGGTCTCGGTTGTCCTGCTGGCCGGAGCCGCGACGGCGATCGGGGGACCGATCGGGTTTGTGGGCCTCGTCGTACCGCACATCGCGCGAGCGCTGACCGGGCCGGACTACCGGTGGATCATGCCGTGGTGCGTGCTGCTGGCGCCGACCGTGCTGCTGCTGGCCGACGTGCTCGGCAGAACGCTGATCCAGCCCGAACAGCTCCAGGTGGGTATCGTCATGGGGCTCGTCGGCGCTCCCTTCTTCCTCTACCTGGTCCGAAACCGGAAAGTGGCGCGGCTGTGATCCCCGGCAGCGGGGACGTGCTGCTCCTCCGTACTCCGGGGGCCGCGGTCGTGTTCCGGCTGGACCTCCGGTCGACCGCCCTGTCGGTGCTCGCCTGGCTGCTCGCCGGCGGGGCGGCCGCACTGTCACTGACCCTGGGCCAGTTCGACATCGGATTCCCCAACGTCCTACGGGTGCTGACCGGGGGCGGCACGCTCATCGAGTACGACGTGGTCGTAGGGAACCGGCTGCCCCGCGTGCTCACCGGGCTCGGGGTCGGTGCGGCCTTCGCGCTCTCGGGGGCGATCCTGCAACGGATCGCGACCAACCCCCTCGTCAGCCCGGACGTCATCGGCGTGAACTCCGGAGCCGCGTTCGGCGCCCTGACGGTACTGACCGTATTCGGCGGCACGGGACCGCACACCGTCGCCGGCGCGCTCGCGGGGGGACTGCTGACCGCGGCGGCGATCTTCGGCCTGTCGGCCAAGCGCGGGTTGAGCGGTTACCGGCTCGTGTTGGTCGGTATCGGAATCGCGGCCATGCTGACCTCGGCTATCTCCTTCCTGCTGACCCGGGCGGACTACCACCGCGTAATGGCCGCGGCCGCATGGCTGACCGGCAGCCTCGCGAACCGCAGCGGCCTCCATGTCGCGGTCATCGGCACCACCCTCGCGGTGGCCGTGCCCGCCCTGGTCGTGCTGGCACGCCAGGTGCGGGTGCTGGAGCTCGGTGATGATCTGGCCAGGGTGCTGTCCGGGCACGCGGGCAGCAGCAGGCTCGCCCTGGTAACAGTCGCGGTGGTGCTCGCCGCGATGGCGACGGCGGCGGCCGGCCCCATCGGGTTCGTCGCGCTCGTGGCGCCCCAGATCGTCCGCAGGCTACTCCCCGGCCGCGGGGCCGTTCTCGCGCCCGCCGCGGCGCTTGGTGCCCTGCTCGTGGTCGCCTCCGACCTCGCCGCCCGGCTGTTGTTCGCCCCGGCGGAACTGCCCGTCGGGGTGCTGACCGGCGTTCTTGGAGCGCCGGTCCTGCTGTACCTCCTCGCCCGCGCCAACCGGATCGGACACACAGGATGACGCGTTCTCCAACCGCGACCACGCTGGCCGCCACCGACCTCAGCCTCGGCTACCGAGCGGAGACCATCGTCGACCAGGTCTCGGTGACGCTGCCGACCGAGCGGGTCACAGTGATCGTCGGGCCGAACGGCTGCGGGAAGTCGACCCTGCTGCGGGGGCTCGCCCGGCTGCTCACGCCGCGCAGCGGTGCCGTGCTACTTGCGGGGGAGGACATCTCCCGACTGCCGGCCAGAAGCGTGGCGCGGCAGTTGGGGCTGCTCCCGCAGCAACCCGTCGCCCCGGACGGCATCACAGCGGCTGACCTCATCGCACGGGGACGCCACCCGCATCAACGATGGTACCGCCAGTTCAGCGACACCGATGCCGAAGCGGTCTCCTCGGCGATGGCCGCAACCGGGGTGACCGAGCTCGCCGACCGACCGCTCGACGAGCTCTCCGGAGGCCAACGACAGCGGGTATGGATCGCACTGACGCTCGCGCAGAACCCCGACGTGCTGCTCCTCGACGAGCCGACGACCTACTTGGACCTGGCGCACCAGGTAGACGCGCTTGAGCTGCTCACCGACGTGAACACCCAATCCGGTCGTACGATCGTGCTCGTGCTGCACGACCTGAACCTCGCCAGCCGCTACGCCGACCATCTCATCGTCATGCGGGACGGCGGGATCGCCGCGCAAGGACCACCTTCGGAAGTCGTCACTGCCGAGACCATAGAGGACGTGTTCTCCTTACCGTGCGTGGTGATCAGTGACCCGCTCACCGGGACGCCGCTCGTGCTTCCCCGGCCCCGCCGGTAACGTCCCCGGCGCGGCGGCGCGGACCCGCATGGCGCGCAGCGCACCTGCGGGCCCGACGCGCCGTACCAACCGCCAGAGGTCACACGACCGGCTCAGGAAGCGCCGGGCTTGCGTCCGATACCGCAGCGGGTGAGGGTCTCGCGTGCCTGGCCGACCTCGATTTCGTCGGGGTGCCACTGGGGGCAGGGCACCAGCCCCGGTTCGACCATCTCCAACCCGGTGAAGAAGGTCGCGATGTCCTCGGGGCTGCGCACGCGATAGGGGAGTGGCGCCGCCTGGTTGTAGTCGTCCATGGCCGCGTTGCACTCCGGATCCGTGTTGGACCCCTCGCAGATCGCGAGGTAGCTCCCGGGGGGCAGGCCGTCCACCAGACGGGCGACGATCCCGTACACGTGCTCATCGGGAATGTGCCCGAGGATGCCCATCAGGCTCAACGCGATGGGGCGGGTGAAGTCCAGGCGCTCGCGGGCATGGGCGAGAACCGTGTCGGGCTCGCGCAGGTCGGCGTGGACGTAGTCGGTGGAGCCTTCCGGGGTGCTGGTCAACAATGCGGTGGCATGCGCGAGCACCAGCGGGTCGTAGTCGACGTAGACGACGCTCGCGTCCGGGGCGACGGCCTGGGCGACCTCGTGGGTGCTGTTGTGGGTGGGCATGCCGGTGCCGACATCGAGGAACTGCCGGACGCCGGCCTCACCGGCGAGATAGCGGATGGCGCGCCTCAAGAACGCCCGGTCCTGGCGGGCGACCTCGATGATGACGGGGTACTGCTCGGCGATCCGGGCACCGACCTCGCGGTCGACGGCGTAGTTGTCCTTTCCGCCCAGCCAGTAGTTCCACACGCGCGCGGAGTGCACGACGGTGGTGTCGATCGCCGGGGGAGAGGCGGGGGGTTCGTTCACGGGAGTCCTCACATCTGTGGCTTCTAACTACGCGTACATGCCATGGTGCCGTGGTGCCGACTCGTTGCGCCCCGCCGGACTCGCCGGAATTGTGGCCGATTCCGGCTTTCGGTGTCGGTTGCCGGCGAACGGCACTATGGCGTCCGCGGCCGTAGCCGGATCAGAGGCTGTTTACGCGGGGTGAGTACGCCGTGTGGAGCACCAGCGACGCCGCACCGATCGCCCCCACGTCTTCGCCGGTCAGGGACACATCGACCTGGGTCTTGCGCATACTGCGGGCGATCGTGCGTTCCGCGACCGCCGTGTTGAGTGCCTCGCTGTACAACGTCCCGACATGGGAGATGCCCCATCCGCCGAGGACGATCATCGGGACGTCGGCGATGTTGAGGAGCGTGATTCCGGCCTGCCCGAGCCGCCGGCCGGCCTCCTTGATGGTCTGCACCGCTACGGGGTCCCCAGCGCGGGCCTCCCGGCACACCCGGCGGTACGCGGTGACCGCTCCCGCGCGGCCGCGTTCGAGGCCGGCGACCTTCTCACCGCGGCGGCGCGCGGCGTCCGCCGCGACCGCGTGGGGGGCGAGGTAGGTCTCCAAACACCCGCGGTTGCCGCAGGGGCAGTCCGGCCCCTGCGGGTCGACCGTGACATGGCCGATCTCTGCCGCGTTCCACGAGGAACCGCGATAGACCTGCCCGTCGAGCACAAGACCGCCACCGATCCCGGTACCGATATAGATGAAGGCCATGTCGGCGGAGCGCTTCTCGCCGCCGGCCCAGCGCTCGCCGATGGTGGCGGCGGTGGCGTCATTGTCGATGACGACCTCGAAGCCGGTCTCCTCCTCCAGCGACTCGCGCACCGGTACGGCATGCCAGCCGGGCAGGTTCGGAGGGGTGATGACCACGCCGCCGCTGGCGTCGATCGGCCCGGGGGTCGCCACGCCGATGCCGAGGATCCGGCTGGGCGGAACCTCGGACTGCTCCACGATGGTGCGCACCGCGCGGACGAGGGTGTCGAGCACGCGCCTCGGTCCCTGGGTGGAGGGGGTGCGCCGCCGCATCCGGGTGATGACCCGACCGGACAGGTCGGTGACGACGAGCGTGGTCGTCGCGGGGTCGAGGTGCATGCCGACCGCGTAGTACGCGGTCGCGTTGAGGCGCAGCATCGTCGCCGGTTTGCCGCCGCGTGACGAGGCGCGGCCGACTTCCAGAACCAGTTCGTCCCGGAGGAGCCTCCGGACGATGTTGGACACCGTCTGCGGTGTCAGCCCGGTCTGCTCGGCCAGCTCGACGCGGCTGACGTTGTCGGACCGGCGGATCACTTCGAGCACCCTGCTCTGGTTGAGGCCGCCCAGCCACAACAGGTTGGTGCCCGTTGCCATACGTCGATCCCTTCTTGCTCCGGCTGACGACCCCATCCTGTCATGACCGTAACGGCGCGGATGCGGTCGGACTTCAACCATTGTCTTTATCCAAGATTTTTAGTAAGCATGTGACACCGTTCACTCGGTTCCGCGCTGAGTCGACGACACCACCAGCAGGATCATGACAAGGGGCCCCTGATGAGACGAACGAGCCGGCACACCGCACGCGTAGGCGCCGCCGCCATAGCCGTGGCGCTCGTGGCCGCGAGCTGCTCCGGAGGGAGCGACCGGGACGGGAACACCGTCCGGATCGCCTACCAGAAGTACGGCACCTTCATCGCGATGGACGCGCTGATGAAGAAGGTCAAGAAGGACTTCGAGGCGGACAACCCCGACGTCACGGTCGAGCTGAACGCGATCGAGGCGGCCCCCGAGGACTACCGGACCCAGGTCAACCTGATGAACAAGTCGGCCGACGAGGCACCGGACATCATTTACGAGGACACGTTCACCATCAACCAGGACGCCGACGCCGGCTACCTCGCACCGCTGGACGAGCACTTCGACGGCTGGGAGGACGCCGACCAGTTCAGCGACCAGGAGGCGGAGGCGGTTACCAGCCTCGACGGCACGCGTTACGGGGTGATGCTCGGGACCGACGTCCGCGGGCTGTGGTACAACACCGAACTGTTCGACGAGGCCGGCATCGACACCCCGTGGGAGCCGGGTGACTGGGACGAGGTGCTCGACACCGCCGAGCGGATCGACTCCGAACTCGGGGACGACGTGACCCCGATGAACGTCTACTCCGGCACTCCCGTCGGGGAGGCGGCCTCCATTGAGGGGTTCCAGATGCTTCTCAGCGGAACGGAGGACACCCTCTTCGAGAGCGACTCAGAGGAGTGGGTGACCAGCAGCACCGGCTTCACCGACTCCCTGGAGTTCATCGAGACCGTGTACGGCGAGGGACTTGCCCTCGACCCGCAGGACGCGCTCGACGCCAACCTCGGAACGATGAACAACGAGGAGCGTATCCCCGCCGGGGAGCTCGCCATCAGCCTGGACGGGTCCTGGGCCACCCAGAGCTGGATCGAGGACGCCAACAAGCCGTGGCCCGAGTGGGAGGAGACCATGGAGTTCGCCCCCATGCCGACCCAGAACGGCCAGGGCCCGGGGACGACGAGTATGTCCGGCGGTTGGGCGCTGTCCATGGGAGCCAACGCTCCGGACCCCGACCTCGCGTGGGAGGTCATGTCGACCGCGCTCAACCAGGAGAACGCCGTCAAGTTCGCCCTGGAGGGCGGCCAGATCCCGGTCCGGTCCGACGTCGCGGAGGACCCCGGGTTCCAGGACGAGGCGCCGATGGCGGAAGAGTTCAGCGAACTCGTGGACGTCACCGGATTCCGGCCCGCCTACACCGAGTACCCCCAGGTTTCCCTCGCCATCCAGGACGCCACGGAGAGCGTCATGCTCGGCGAGGCCACCCCTGAGGAGGCGGCGGAGGTCTACGCCGAAGAGGTCGAGGGAATCGCCGGCCCCGACAACGTGACCACGGGTTCGTAACCAATGGCGACGATGTCAGCCACTCCCGAGACGGAGGCTGGGTCTGGCGGCCCTACGGGCCGCCAGACCCAGCGGGCCAGGAGAGGCGGACTCGGCCCGGCCCGGTGGATCATCCCGCTGGCTCCCGCCCTGTTCCTGCTGCTCACCTTCTTCGCCGGCCCCATCCTGTGGACCGTGTGGGCGTCGTTCACCAACGCCGCCCTCACCGGCGCGCAGGCCGCGCAGACCGAGTTCGTCGGTACCGCCAACTTCGAGAGGATGTTCGGCGACCCGCAGTTCCGGACCGCCACCCTGCTCACGGTCCTGTTCCTGATGGGCTGCGTCGCCGGCCAGACGGTGTTCGGTCTTTCCCTGGCGCTCCTGCTGCAGAACCGGCACGCGGCCGTGCGTGCTGTGGTCGGGGTGATCGTGGTCGGCGCCTGGGTGGTGCCCGAGGTCGTGGCCGGGTTCATCTGGTACGCCTTCCTGGAGCGCGAGGGCAGCCTCAACTCCATCATCGGCCTGTTCGGGGGAGAGCCGCAGAACTGGCTGTTCACCGCACCGCTGGTCGCGGTGATCCTGGCCAACATCTGGAAGGGCACCGCCTTCTCGATGATGACCTACGCCGCGGGCCTCTCCGAAGTACCCAGCGACCTGAAGGAGGCGGCCCGCGTGGACGGCGCCTCCGCGTTCCAGGTCCTCTGGCACGTCGTGCTCCCGCTCCTGCGGCGCACGCTGGCGACGACCCTGCTCCTCGTCACCCTGCAGACCGTGCAGGTCTTCACGCTGATCTACGTGATGACGAGCGGTGGTCCGGGCTCGCGGAGCACCACACTCCCGCTGCTCATGTACCAGGAGGCCCTGGCTCTGGGCGATCTCGGCTACGGGACCGCGATCGCGCTGGGGCTTCTTGTCGTCGCCGGCCTGTTCTCGCTCGTGTACGTGCGTCTGCTCAGGACGGAGGAGACCCGATGAGCGCCACCGGAACCGAGAGCCGGCCCACCGCGCCGGCCCGCACGCGCACCCGCGCCGCCATCACCGCTCCGACCCGGGCGGCCAGCACACTGCTGATCTACGCGGTGCTGGGCGTGCTGACCCTCATGTTCCTGCTGCCCCTGCTGTGGATGTTCTTCGCGTCGGTGGACCCGGAACCGTCATTGCGCGCCCAACCGCCCGGATCGTTCACCCTGGACCACTTCGCGGCGGTCCTGACACCGGAAGTCGTCTACCTGCCCATCTGGAACAGCATTCTCACCTGCGGCGGTGCCGCACTCCTGACCGTTCTGTGCTCGATGCTGGCGGCGTATCCCCTGTCCCGGTACACGCTGCGGTTCAAGAAGCCGTTCATGTACACGGTGCTGTTCGCCACCGGGCTGCCGATCACCGCGATCATGGTCCCCGTCTACGGGATGTTCGTCCAGGCCAACCTGCTCAACTCGTTGGCGGCGACGACGCTGTTCCTCGCCGCCAGCACGCTCCCCTTCGGGATCTGGCTGATGAAGAACTTCATCGACGGGATCCCGGTGGCCCTGGAGGAGGCCGCCTGGGTGGACGGTGCCTCGGCCTGGCAGTCGCTGCGGCTCCTCGTCGCCCCGCTGCTCGCCCCCGGCATCGCCGTCGTGGGGATCTTCACGCTCGTCATGACGTGGGGCAACTTCTTCGTCCCGTTTATTCTGCTGACGAGCCCGGACAAGATGCCGGCGGCCGTGCGCATCTTCACGTTCTTCGGCCAGTACGGTGACGTCCGGTACGGCGAACTCGCGGCGTACTCGCTGCTCTACACCCTTCCCGTGATCGCGCTGTACATCGCGGTGACACGTGCCCTGGGCGGCAGGTTCGCCCTCGGCGGGGCGATGAAGGGGTAGCTGATCGGTTCACGAGCACCAGTCCAGCCAGTAGCCCGACCACCACCAGTGACCACCGGAGATTCCGGGCCGCCGCCCGGTCCCGCGCGGCGGCCAGGCGCCCTTGGCGCCTCGCACAGGCGCGTTCCACCTGTCTCCATCGCCCGCACGGCGTTCGACGCGGTTAGAGAGGACCCCCAATAAACATGAGCACCGCCTTGCACAGCATCCGATGAACGCGGCGGACCAGGCCGTCATCGGGGTCGACATCGGCGGCACGACCATTCTCGCCGCGGCGGTCCTTCCCGACGGGACCGCGAGCCGGCACCACACGGTTCCCACGCCGCGTACCGGCGGGGGAGACGAGGTATGGGAAGGAGTGGCCAGCGCCATCGACGCGGCGCTGGAGGACACCTCCGGGGCGGCCCGCGGAATCGGGATCGCGAGCGCGGGACCTCTCGACCGGGACCAGGGCACCGTGAGCCCGGTCAACATCCCGGCGTGGCGCGACTACCCCCTCCTGAAGCGTGCCCGTGAGCGGTACCCCGGCGTGGCGGTCGCCTTCGACGGCGACGGCCTGTGCATGGCGCTGGGGGAGCACCGTTACGGCGCCGGCCGGGGCAGCTCCGCGACCCTGGGCATCGTCGTCTCCACCGGGGTGGGCGGGGGTGTCGTCCTGGACGGCCGGCTCTACCGGGGCCCGTCAGGCAACGCCGGCCACATCGGGCACGCGATCGCCGAGCCCGATGGCGAGCAGTGCCCGTGCGGCAGCCGCGGCTGCGTGGAGGTAGTGGCCAGCGGGCCGTCAATGGTCCGCTGGGCACTCGAACACGGCTGGTCCGCTCCCGGGCCGAATCCGGACGCCCGTGCCCTGGCCGAGTCGGCGCGGGCGGGCGGCACCGTGGCGCTGCGGGCGTTCGAGCGCTCGGGACGGGCGCTCGGAATCGCCATCGTCAACGCCGCCGCACTGACCGACCTGGACCGGGTGGTGGTGGGCGGCGGGGTCGCGCAGTCCGGGCGGCTCATCTTCGACCCCATCCGGAGCACCGTCGCCGAGTACGCGAGCATGGACTTCCTGCGCCGCCTGGAGGTGCGTGCGTCCACACTGGGCCAGCTCGCCGGGCTCCTCGGCGCCTCGGAACTGGTCTAGATCGGTGGGTGGGTGTCCGGCCAGGGGAGGCGAAGGCAGTGGGTGGGCCAGCCCTCTGCCATCGCCACGGGTACCCGATGGTTGCGCGCCCGACGAAAGCGGCAGCGAGAACGGTGGGTGGGTCAGCTCGCGGTGGTCGGTGCGGGTGCCCGATGGTCGCGCGTCCAACGGGGGAGGGGGCGGGGCGGGCGTTCTTGGCGCTGCTCATCGCCGATCTTGAGCAAATCGGTCCTTCAACGCGCTTGGTAGGAACGATTTCCTCAAGATCGCCGCACAGACTGCCCACAATCCGGACGTAGCGGGCGAGTGCGGGCATCGCCCCGGGCCATACGCTGTCCTTGCTGCTCTCGTTGGGCGTTTAACCGCCGGGCACCCGCGCCGATCACCGAGGGCTGGCCCACCCGCCGCCTTCACTGCCCTTCCTCGTGTGTGCGCGCCAAGGCGGGAAGCGGCGGCCATGGCAAGGGGGCGTGCTTCGCGGTGTTCGCGGAACACGCCCCTGAA
Source organism: Lipingzhangella halophila (assembly GCF_014203805.1). Classification (GTDB taxonomy): domain Bacteria; phylum Actinomycetota; class Actinomycetes; order Streptosporangiales; family Streptosporangiaceae; genus Lipingzhangella; species Lipingzhangella halophila. The sequence goes on from NZ_JACHJT010000001.1 coordinate 2,190,031, forward strand.
CCAGCGTTCGTGCGCGGCCGGGGCACGCGCCTCAGCGAACGAGGCGCAGCGTCACGACCTGGAACGGACGCAGACCGAACCCGATCACGGTGCCCGCACCGCCGGAGTCCGCGCGCACATCCAACTCGGGGCCGTCCTCAAGGTCATCCTCCAGCAGGTTCACCGTGCGCGCACCGGTGACCGCGAAGCCGGCCGTCACCGTGGCGCCGCAGCGCCCGCCGCGCGCCTCGTACAGCCGCACCACGACGTCGCCTGAACGGTCATCGGCCAGTTTGACGGACTCCACCACGACCCCCGGGTCATCGACCTCGACGAGCGGGGCGGCGGACGCGTCGCCGGGCAGTTCGCGAACCGGGAGGTTGATCCGGTACCCCTCGCGCACGGCGTCCTCGATCTCCGCGCCGGGGGCCAGAGCGTGGTGGAACCGGTGCCTCCCCTGGTCGGTCTCGGGGTCGGGGAAACGCGGCGCGCGCAGCAGGGAAACCCGCACGGTGCTCGTGGTGCCGCCATCTGCGCGGACATCGCGGGTCACATCGTGGCCGTAGGTGGAGTCGTTCAGCACCGCGACGCCGTAGCCCGGCTCGGCGACGTGCACCCAGCGGTGCGCGCAGATCTCGAACCGGGCGGTGTCCCACGAGGTGTTGGTGTGTGTCGGGCGCCGGAGGTGACCGAACTGGATCTCGGCGGCCGACTCGTGCGCGCGCACGTCGAGCGGGAACGCCGCCTTGAGGAACTTCTCCCGCTCGTGCCAGTCCACCTCGGTCTCGACGTCCAGGCGCCGCGCGCCGGGCGAGAGCGAGAGCACCTGCGTGACACGCGACGCGCCGAACGAACGGGTCACGCGCACCGCGGCGGCGTCCCCGCCCTCGTCGTCCTGGTCGAGGATGGCGACCGAGTCGGCGTCGGTGAGGTCGACCGTGGTGTTGCGGTAGAACTCGTCCACGTCCCAGGCGTCCCATTCGTTGGGCAGGTCCTGGTGCAGCTGGAGCAGGTTGGCCGGCTGTCCGGGTGGCAGGACCTCCCGGCCCGCGCGCTGGTCCAGGACCGACGTGACCAGGCCCTGGTGGTCCACCCGCACCCGCAGAATCCCGTTGTCCAGCTCGTAGCCGTCGGGTGCGGTGCGGGCCGCGGCGGTCCCGGCGCCGGACGCGGCCGCCGGGGAGGCGCGGTGCGCGCCGAGCGCGGGGATGCCGTCGCGCTCGTGCGGTGCGGCGTTGAAGACGACGGTGCCTTCCGCGTCGGGGTCGCCGGCGAGGGCGCGCTGGGCCGCCTCGATGATCCCGTTCAGCTCCGCGGCCACCTCGGCGTAGGCGTCCGCCGCCTCACGGTGCACCCAGGCGATCGAGCTTCCCGGCAGGATGTCGTGGAACTGGTTCAGCAGGACGGTGCGCCACACCTGGTCGAGCCGCTCGTAGGGGTAGGCGTGTCCGGTGCGCACCGCAGCGGTCGCCGCCCACAGTTCGGCTTCGCGGAGCAGATGCTCGGAGCGCCGGTTGCCCTGCTTGGTCTTCGCCTGGCTGGTGTAGGTGCCGCGGTGGAACTCCAGGTACAGCTCGCCCAGCCAGACCGGGGCGTCGGGGTACTCGGCGTGCGCCTTGGTGAAGAAATCCGCCGGGTGCTCCACGGCGACCTGTGGCGAGCCCTCCAGGTCCCGCAGGCGCTCGGCGCGGGCCAGCATCTCCCTGGTGGGTCCGCCGCCCCCGTCGCCGTGGCCGAACGGCACGAGGGAGCGCGAGGACCGCCCCTTGTCGCGGAAGTTGCGCGAGGCGTGCGCCAGCTCGTCGCCCGTCAGTTCGGAGTTGTAGGTGTCGACAGGGGGGAAGTGGGTGAAGATCCGGGTGCCGTCGATCCCCTCCCACCAGAAGGTGTGGTGCGGGAACGTGTTGGTCTGGCTCCAGGAGATCTTCTGGGTGAGGAACCAGCGCGACCCGGACAGCCGCACCAACTGGGGCAGCGCGGCCGAGTAACCGAAGGAGTCGGGCAGCCACACCTCCTGGGTGTCGACTCCGAGCTCGTCGCGGAAGAAGCGCTTGCCGTGGCTGAACTGGCGGGCCAGCGCCTCGGAACCGGGCATGTTGGTGTCGGACTCCACCCACATGCCGCCCACCGGGACGAACTGGCCCGCGGCGGCCGCCTTCCGCACCCGCGAGAAGATGTCGGGCCGGTGGTCCTTCAACCACGCCCACTGCTGCGCCTGGGACATGGCGAACACGAAGTCCGGGTTGTCGTCCATCAGCGCGGTGACGTTGGAACTGGTGCGCGCGACCTTGCGCACGGTCTCGCGCAGCGGCCACAGCCACGCGGAGTCGATGTGGGCGTGCCCAACAGCGGAGATCTGGTGGGCGCTGGCCACCGCGGGTGACCGCAACGCCGGCGCGAGCGTCTCACGCGCACGCTCGGCCGAGGCCGATACGTCCTGCAGGTCGATGGCGTCGAGGGTGCGCTCCAGCCAGCGCATCAGTTCCCAGCGGCGCGGATCGCCCGTGTCGAGTGCGCGCATGACCCCGCCAATGACGTCGAGGTCGATGGCGAGCTCCCACACCGGCGCGTCGAAGATCGCGATGTCGGCGCGCCGAAGCCGGTAGAGGGGGTCGTCTCCGGCGGTGGACCGGTCGCCCAACTCGGTCTGCTGGAAGGGCGGGTCGCCGAGGATGACCGGGTTGGCGGCGGCCTCCACGAAGATCTCGACCGCCTCTTCGCCGGCCGCCGGCGCGCTGATTGGTACCCAGGCGTTGCGCGGATTGAGACCTTTGAGCACGGTGCCGTCGCGCTGGTACACGAGCCCTTCGCACTGGAAGCCCGGCATCCGGTCGTCGAACCCGAGGTCTACCACGGCCTGCACCGTGCTGCCCGCCCAGGAGCGCGGTACCCGCCCGCTCAGCCGGAACCAGGTCGTGCCCCACGCGGGCCCCCAGGTGTCGCCGACGGCAGCCGGCTCGTAGGTCGCGTCGAGCGCCCGCGGTGCCGGAACGGGCTCGCCGGGCACGTCCCATCTGGCGACCTCCAACGGGGTCGACGTCGCGTACACCGCTGGCCACACCCGCTCCGACAGCACCCGGTCCAGGCGCGCCTCCAGCAGCCGCCGGTCATCATGCACGATGATTCTCCGTTCGATCGTCCCCTATCGGATCTTGGGTACGTTGCCAGCGCCGCCGATACTTAGTCAATGCTTTAGATAAAGACGCTCGCGGAAACGGCGGCCCCGAGCCGAGCCGACCGGAGTCGCGGGAGCGGCCTCACGGTCCCGCGCCGCCGTTCCCCACACCCGCGACGACCACGTCAGGCCGGCGGCCGTCCGCGCCGGCGGCGGACACCTCCCCGACGGAGACCTCCCCATCGGACGCGGCCACGAACGCGGAGTCGCCCCCACGCAGCACGAGCTCGTGCCCGCAACCCGTCCGAACCGTGACCGCCCCCGCCCCGAGGACGAGCACGATCCGCGCCCCCCGCCCTGGCAGGACCCCGTCGCGCGCCTCCCGGCCGCTGGCCCAGAGCGCGAAGTCGCCCACCGGCACGGGATAGCGCCACCAGGTGCCCTCCGCGATCGGCCGCACGCGCGGCACAGCCCGCGCCTCGAAACGGACCACGTCAAGCAGTTCGGGTACGTCCACGTGCTTGCTGGTGAGCCCGGCACGCAGCACGTTGTCCGAACTGGCCATGATCTCCACCGCCGTTCCGCCGACGTAGGCGTGCACATTGCCGGCGGGCAGGAAGAGGGCCTCCCACGGCCGCAGCCGCACCCGGTTCAACAGCAAGGCCGCGATCGCCCCGGGATCACCCGGGTAACGTTCGGCCAGCCGCACCATGCAGTCGGTGTTGCTGCCGTCGCTGTTCCGGCTCGCCGCCGGGTTCCGCGCTTCCCAGTCGATAAGCCCGGTCACGAGCGCGTTCCGCTCCTGTTCCGGCAGGGTCAGCAGCCGGGTGAACGCCGCGCGCAACGCGGTCGACGGGTCGGAACCAGCCAGGTCGGCCCGCAGCCGGGATGCCAATGGGGCCGGGTTGGCCGCGATGTCCGCGTACGCGGCGGCCGGGTCGCGGAAACCGCAGAGCGCCTCGAACGGTTCGAGGGCGACCACCATCTCCGGTTTGTGAAACGGATCCCGATAGTTGCGTCCGGCGGCGTCCCGCGGTGTCCCGGCGGCCTCTTCCGCGGCGAACCCCGCGCGCGCCTGCTCAGTGTCCGGATGCGCCTGCAGGGACAGTGGCGCTTCCGCCGCGAGGATCTTCAGCAGGAACGGCAGGCGGGGGCCGAAGGCGCGCACGGAACCCGCACCCAGCAGTGCCTCGGGCTCGGCCGCGATGGCGGTGTCCAGCCCGACCACCCGGGAATCCCGGGACGCGTCCTCGGGGCACAGGGTGCTGGTCCCTCTCTCGTGGGCGCCCAGCCACAGTTCCGCCTGCGGCCGGCCGTCAGGCTCGACACCGAGCAGCCGGGGGATCTCGGTGGTACTTCCCCAGGCATAGGGGAGTACCTGGTTGCGCAACCGGCGCATGATGAAGCCCTTCTCGTCGGCGCGGCCGCGGCACTGTATCGGGGCCGGCCGACCGCTCGCTCTGAACCTCCTTCATCTAATCATTTGCTGAAGTGCGGGGCACGGGGACGCTGAGGGGCTTGTCTTGGCCGGAGCGCGGTCAGCGGCTACGGGCTTCGAACCCGCCGTTCTCAGGCCGGTGGTGTCTGGCGCCGGTTGTATTCGGTGAGGCTCTCAACGACATCGGGATCGCTCATTACCGCTCGTCCCGCAATGGCCTCGAAGTCGATTCCGGATTGCAGTGAGCGCTCCGCGCTTGCCGCTACACCGCTCCGGTCGGCGAGCAGCGCCGGTTGTGGTTGGTCGGCGATCTCCTGAGCGATCTCGTGCGCCCGGCTTACGGCCTGCCCGGTGGGGACGAGTTCTTGCGCCAACCCCATCTGGAGGGCGCGTTCGGCACTGACCCGGCATCCGGTGTTGACCATCCACATCGCGTTTCCGTAACCAACGATCCTGGGCAGACGCTGGGTGCCGCCATCGATGAGCGTCACCCCCCACTGCCGATTAAGCGCCCCGAACTGGGCGTTTTCCGCAACGATCCGGAAATCGCACCACAGCGCCAGCTCCATTCCGCCGCCGAAACAGTGGCCGTTCACCGCGGCGATCGTGGGCTTGCCCGGATCCAGCCGCGCGAACCCCAGCGGTCCCGCACGATCGGCCTCGGCATGACCGGGAAGTTCCAGCAACCTCGCGAGGTCGCCACCCGCACAGAACGAACGCTCCCCGGCGCCGGTCACGACCAGTACCCGCGCATTGTCGTCAGCCGCGAACGCGTCAATGGCTTCTGCGATACCCAACGCCATTTCCACGTTGACCGCGTTGGCCGCCTCCTGCCGGTCAAGTGTCAATTGTGTGACATGCCCGAAGTGCTCAACAGCAAGCGTCATGGTGCTCCTTACCGAGTCATTCGACGGGGGTGCGGGGTTTGCGGGGCAGTTCAAGGCCGGTGTGGCCGAAAAGGACCATGCGGTTGTCCATCCTTGCAGGTGCGGTTGATGGCGGAATCGGTGCCCTCGGCGATCCCGTCCGCGATCGTCGGCCCCAGTTCCCTGCTCTGGGGCCACCTCATTCGAGCGACAATGATCATTGACCGTCACCCGCACAACTTGTTCGCCCTTTCCTGAGCCAACGTCTGCTGCGGACACGCGAGAAGCTGCCCCAAGCCGTTACGGCAGCCGGGTGTTTCTCGTGCGCGGCTTTCCTCGCCGTGAGTTGTGCAGGACGAGTGCGGCTACGGAGTGTGGATGCCGATGCCGCCACAGCGCACTCGGCGACCTTCCTCCAACCAGCCGACTGCAACCAACGTAGTGACCGGGTACAGCTCGCGCGCGGCAGGCGGCCAACGCAGGAGGAGAGGTAACGAGATATGACCGACGCCCCAAACGAGTTCAGCGCGGTCCACCGGGAAATAGGTGACTACCCGGTCGCTACGGGCGCAGGCCGCTCGCTCCTGCTGCGCCGCCCCTATGACGCCTCGGTCCAGGACGTATGGCACGCCTGCACCACCCCCGAGCGGCTCGGCCGCTGGCTGGCCCCGGTCACCGGCGACCTCGCACCCGGCGGCACCTTCCGGGTCGAGGGCCAGGCCAGCGGCAGGATCCTCGTCTGTCAGGAGCCTCACCTGCTCAAGGTGACCTGGGAATACGGGCCGGATTCGGTCACTGAGGTGGAGCTGCGTCTCGCCGAGAATGCCGACGGCGGAACCGTCCTTGAGCTGCGGCACACCTCACCCACCGAGACCGTCGACGAGATCGCCAAGGTCGTCGACTTCGCCGTCCAGCAGTTCACGCCCGGGTCTCGGAACAGCCCGACCGACCACTGAGGGACCCTCAGTGAGCCTCTTCCGACCTCACTGGCTACCAGGCGCACGCTCGTTACCTCGAGCCGGCCGCGGAAACGCCGAGCCTTCTGACCGGTGCTGGCCGGCAGCACACCCGCGCCCACCTCCTGACCGTGACGATGGAGATGGCACCGCGATCCGCCTTCTGCCTGACGCGGAGGCGGGCCGCCCGATCGGACGGCCCACCCTGGAGCGTACGGCGGCGGCAGCCCGGTCTACTTCTCCTGTATCCCCTGCAGCGCCTCCTCCACGCGGTCGAGCGTGTAGTTGGCGTCGGTGTAGCCGGCGACGGTGTTCTTCCCGGCGGCGAAGACGCGGTCGTTCCGCACCGCGGGAAGCTCCTTGTAGAGGGTCGTGGTCTGCAGGTCCTTCATGAACGGGTTGAGCTCGGCCCGCAGGTTCGAGTCGATGAAGAGGATGTCGGCGTCGCCGACGGCCGAGTCGATCTTCTCGTTCGAGAGGGTGGCCTCGGGCTCGGGCTCGTCCTCGACGATGGCGTTCTCCTGCTTCGACCAGGTGAAGCCGAGCGGTGTCAGCAGGGTGCCGGTCATGTTCTCCTCGCCCCACGCGTAGAAGCTGTTCTCCTCGTACGCGCCGATGACGCCGACCGTGTTGTTGTCCTCGATGACGTCGGCGTAGGTGTCCGCGATCTCCTGCTGGCGCGATTGGAACTCGCTCTGTAGCTCGTCCACCTGCTCTGGCACACCGAGAGCATCAGCGATCTCCTCGGTGCGCTGCGTCCACTTCGCGCGGTCACCGCCGCGCAGCGTGAAGGTGTAGACGGGGGCGACGTCCTCGAGCTGCGCGAGGACCTCCTCGTCGTAGATGTTCGGGGCCAGGATCATGTCTGGCTCCACCTTCGCGATCTCCTCGAGTTTGGGCTCCTCCGCGTCGGCGACGACCGGGACCGACTCGATTTCCTCCTCGATGTCCTCGGGCACGATCCCGGGCTCGAAGACGCCCTGGCCGACGGGCATGAAGCCCAGGTCGTACACCGGCTGCGTGGCCGCGTAGTGCAGGGTGACGACGCGCTCCGGCTCCGCGGGGACCTCGACCTCGGCACCCGTCGCATCGGTCACGGTGCGGGTGGCGCCCCCGGCGGACCCGTCTTCCGAGGTACCTGAGGACCCGCAGCCGGCGAGGGCGAGGCCCAGCGCCGCGACACCGGCGGCGAGGGAGAGGGATGGTGACTTCATGGGGTGACCTTTCGGTTTTCGGTGCCCGTGACCACGGCGCGGCCCCGGTGTCTGGTGACGACAAGAGGGCCGCCGTTGACGGGGTCCTCGATGATCGTGGCGTCGACGTTGAAGACCTCGGCGAGAAGACCAGAGGTGAGCACGTCCTCGGGGCTCCCCTCGGCGACGACGCTTCCGCCCGACATCACGATGAGGTGGCCGGCGTAGCGGGCGGCGTGGTTGATGTCGTGGAGGACGGCCACGATCGTCCGCCGGCTGTTCCGGTTCAGGTCGGCGAACAGGTCCATCAGCGATACCTGGTGGGAGACGTCCAGGAAGGTGGTCGGCTCGTCGAGCAACAGGATCGGGGACTCCTGCGCGAGCGCCATGGCGACCCAGGCCCGTTGCCGCTGGCCACCTGACAGCTCGTCGATCGGGCGGTCGGCGAGCTCGGTCATGGCGGTCTGGTTGAGGGCGCGGCGTACGCTTCGTTCGTCCTCCTCGCTCCAGCGGGCCAGGATCGACTGGTGCGGGTAGCGGCCCCGGCGCACGAGGTCGAACACGGAGATGCCCGCGGGCGCGATGGCGGACTGCGGCAGCAGGCCGAGGCGCGCCGCCACCTCTTTCGCGCGCATGGCGTGGATGTCCTTGCCATCGAGGTACACCGTTCCGGCGCTCGGCTTCAGCAGCCGGGACAGCGAGCGCAGCAGCGTGGACTTCCCGGACGCGTTCGGGCCGAGGATGACCGTGAAGCCGACACCGTCGGGAATGTCGACGCTCAGGTGCTCACCGATCACGCGCTTGTCGTAGGCCATGGTGATGTCGTCGGCGCGCAGCGGCGCCGCGCCGGCCGCCGAAGGACCGTCGGAGATGTTCACAGGGTTCCCTTCCGGTTCTCGCGGATGAGGAGACCGACGAGGTAGACGCCACCGACCGCGACCGTGGCGACGCCGACGGGAAAGGAGTGTCCGGGGACGGCGTGCTGGGCGGCGAGGTCGGCGCTCGCCAGGATGAAGGCGCCGGCACAGGCCGCCGGCGCGAGAGAGACACCGGTCGATGCCGCGATCCGGCGTCCGACGTGTGGTGCGGCGAGCGCGACGAAGGCGATCGGACCCGCGGCGGCGGTCACGATCGCGACGAGGACGACGCCCGCCAGGATCGCGACCAGGCGCGTACGCGCCGCCTGGACGCCGAGCGAGGCCGAGACGTCCGCACCGAGATCGAGCAGGCTCAGGCGCCGGTCGAGGAGTACGCCGGCGGCGAGGGTCGCGAGGAGCCCGATGGCCATGACTGGCCCGGTGTACTCGAAACTCGTGCCGTTGAGTGTGCCCACTCCCCACAACGCCGCGGCCTGGGCGATCTCCAGGTCGGCGGTGAGCAGGAACCAGGTCTCCAGGCTCACCAGCATCGCGCTCAGGCCGATGCCCACGATGACCAGCCGGAAGCCCGCGACTCCGCCGCCACGCGAGAGCAGCAGCACAAGAGCGGCGACGACGAGTCCCCCGGCGAGCGCGCCGCCGGCCACCAGCGCGAAGCTCGACCCGACGTACGCGACGACCGCGACGCCGCCCGCCGAGGAGCCCGCCGTGAAGCCGATGATGTCCGGGCTTCCCAGCGGGTTGCGGGTGAGGCATTGGAAGACCGCACCCGCCACCCCGAGCATCGCACCGAACACCGCGGCCGCCAGCGCGCGAGGCAGGCGCCACTGGACGACGAAAAGCTCGGCCGACGCCGGTGCCTCACCGGTCAGCGCCGCGACGATCTCGCCCGGCGAGTAGACAACGGTGCCGAGCATGAGCGCCACGATGGTCACCACCGCGGTCATCACGGCAAGTCCCGCGCAGGTGAGGGCCGTGCGCATGGGGATCCGCCCCGACACCGGCACCCGCCCGGCCCGCACCACGACGTGGCCGCGTTCCGCTCTGACCCACGCGCTCACTGGGCGCGCACCTGCTTCCCGGAGACGAGCCAGATGAGGACCGGCGCGCCGATGAAGGCCGTGACGACCCCGACGGGCACCTCGCGCAGCGGGACCACCACCCGGGCCACGATGTCGGAGACCAGCAGCACCACCGGTGCCACGAGCATCGACATCGGGATGACCCGCAGGTGGTCGTTGCCGACGAGCAGGCGGCACACGTGCGGTGCCATCAGTCCGAGGAAGCCAATCGGGCCCGCGACGGCCGTCGCCGCACCAACGAGGAGGGTGACCGCGACGACCGCCAGCGCCCGCGTACGGCGCGCACTGACGCCGAGCGAGGCGGCGAGGTCATCACCGAGCGCGATCGCGTTGAGTGGCCGCATCAGGACCGGGACCAGCACCAGCCCGATAATGAGGTACGGCGCCACGCCCACCAGGTCGTCGAGCGACCGTCCTGCGACCGAGCCCGCCACCCACGAGCGGTACCGCTCGAACGTGTCCGGGTCGAACAGCCGGATAGCCGTCGTGACGCCGCCGAACACCGCCGCGAGCGCGACGCCCGCAAGGGTCATGCGGACCGGGGTCGCCGGCCCGCGGCCCGTCGATGCGAGGAGCAGGACGGCGACGGTGGCGAACGACGCACCCGCGAGGGCCGGCCAGACGAGCGAGCCGACCGTGGCCGGCATCCCGACCAGGATCGCCACCGCCACGAACATGGTGGCCCCGGCGTTCACGCCCAGGATTCCGGGGTCGGCGAGCGGATTGCGCGTGAAGGCCTGGATCAGAGCTCCGGCGAGCCCCAGTGCCGCCCCGACCGCGATCGCGATGATCGTGCGCGGCAGCCGGTAGTCGAACACCAGCACTTCCGCCTCACGGCCTCCATCGCCGGCCACCGCGGACAGCACCCGTGAGGGCGCCACCTGCTCCGCGCCGACGAACAGGCTCGCGCCGGCCGCGAGCACCAGCGCGACAGCCAGCCCGAGGAGGGCCAGCGGCATCCGCGAGTGGGCGGATCGCGGGGCCTCGCGCTCGGCCGCGGCTCTGGCACCACGGGTGGGAACAGGGGCCTCAGGCATGGGCGACGGTCACGGACCCGTAAGCGCCGAAGCCCCAGCCGAGGGTCGTGGTCTCAACCTCGGCCGCGCCGGCCGCGCGAAGGAGCTCACCGATCCGGCCGCTGCTGCGGGGGACCATGCCCGTGACCGCCAGGCTGGTCAGGGCGTGTTCGGCGACGTGGTCGTCCGCGGCGGCCCTGTCGGTGGTGTGTTCGGCGAGCACCAGGGCGGAGCCCGCGGCGAAGGCGGTGCGCAGCAGGCCGAGTGCGTCGTCGTCGGCCCTGCCCTCCAAGGCTCCGACGAGGACCGCGCAGTCGTACGCCGGCCACTCGGCTTCGCCGGCTCCCGGGAGCTGCACGGTCCGCCCGCCGGCGATGTGCGAGGCGACGTACGGCGCGGCATCGCCGACCACGGCCAGGGTGCGCGCCTCGGCGACCGGAGCGAGCTTCGCGAGCGGATCGATGACGTACTGGAGGAGATCCGCGGAGCGGTCCTGGTGGGCGTCATCGAGAGCCGTGTCTGCCGCTCGGCGCGCACGCCATGGCGACGCGCCGAGACAGGGGGAGGAGTCATCCGAGCGCAGCACGTCGACGAGGTCGACCAGCGCCAGCGCCTCGCGGTTGGCCGGGTTGTCGAGCGAGAGCGCCTCCAGCGAGGACTCCTCCATCAGGATGCCGCCGCGAGCGGTGTTGCGGTAGCGGTCGCCTTCGCGCTCGGCCAGCCCCAACGCGGTCATCGCGTCGAGGAGGAGCCTGAGACGGGCCGGATCCGCACCGGTCTCGCGGCCGAGCTCGTCGGGCGTCGAGACACCGGTGGCGATGAGCGGCCCGATGCCGAGGGTGACAGCGGCGCGGGTGACGATCGGCGGTGCCAGCTCGGTCATCTCGTGCACCTCGTGGAGCAGCTCCATCGAGGTCTCCGCGTCCCCACCCGGCGACGCGGGGGCGAGCCGCTCCGCGTCGTCCCGCGGCCCGCGATCGTCGACCGCCGCCTTCGGGCGCCGCCAGTACCCGGTGACCTCGACGTCCTCCTTCGGCAGCCCCAGGCCGGAGCGCAGGTAGCGGCGGATGGGAGCGATCGTCAGCGCCTCTCCGCCGACCCAGGCGTAGACGCGGCGGTCCGGCATCCGCACGCGTTGTACGGCGTCGAAGAGCTGGGTGCTCATCCCGGCCGGTACGTCGCCGCGGACCAGCCACTCGATCTCGACGTCCGCGGCCGTCGGGATGTCCTGGCGGTCCGCCGCGGTCGGGATCTCGACGATCGCGTGCCCGCGGGTGGCCTCCGGGGCCTCCTCAAGCCAGCGGCCGATCGACGGAAGTGCCGTCTCGTCTCCGACCAGCAGATGCCATTCGGCCTCGTCGTTGCGCAACGCGCACGACTTCGGGCCGGCGACGTGGATCTGGTCCCCCGGCCGCGCGCGGAACGCCCAGGCGGCAGCGAGGCCGTGGTCGTGGCGGACGACGTCGAGGTCCAGCGTCCGCGCTTCCGGGTTCCACGCGCGCACTGTGTAGTCGCGCGTGCGGGCGAGCGCCTCCGGATTCCACGCGAACCGCTTCTCCTGCTGGGTGCCGATGTGCGGCACGGTGCCGTCCGCGGCCGGGAGGACGATCTTCACGTGATCGTCGAAACCGTCGGACCGGAAGGGAGGACGCTCGAAGCCGTCGCCCATCGTCCCGGCGGCGAGCTCGTCGCCACCGAGCGTGATCCGGCGCAGGTTCGGCGTGACGTCGGTGACGCGCACCACTTCCACGTGCCGTAACACGATGGGGTGGACCTGCATCGGCCGAGAGGTGCGAGGCATGGAGACTCCCAAGGGAAGGCTAACCTTACGAAGGTTAGGCTAACAAGGGTTTCTCTTGGAGTGAGCCCGGCCCCGCGCAGCGGCGCCGGCCTCCGCTCCGAGGACGTGCTCCTTCGTGACAGCGGCGCCTCGCCGCAGTTGATCGCCGTCTCGGCCGTGCCCTGCCATTGCGCGTATCCAAGGGGCGCGGTACCCGACCCGCTCGTCACCTTCGGCCGGCGAAACCGCGATACTGGGTGCGGTCCCGCCGGGCCCGGCGCGACAGTGGTCCCGCTGGGCAGGCCGGGCCCGCCCCCATTCGAGACGGCATCCAGGGAGTACGCGTGAGCGACGACGGTCGCGAGCACCTGACCTACGAACTGTTCGGAACCGCCACGCGCGACTTGGCGCAGGCCATCGCCAACGACGGCTACGAGCCCGACCTCATCCTCTCGATCGCCCGCGGCGGGCTGTTCGTGGCGGGCGGTCTGGGCTACGCGTTGGACGTGAAGAACCTGCACGTCGTGAACGTGGAGTTCTACACGGGCGTGGGCGAGACGTTGGACATGCCGGTCATGCTTCCACCGGTTCCCAACACCATCGACCTGAGTCGCAAGAAGGTCCTGGTGGCCGACGATGTCGCCGACACCGGATCGACCCTGCGGCTGGTGCACGACTTCTGCGCCGAGAACGTCGCCGAGGTGCGCAGCGTCGTGCTCTACGAGAAACCGCAGTCCCTGGTCAGGTGCGAGTACGTGTGGAAGCGCACCGACAGGTGGATCAACTTCCCCTGGTCGGTACTGTCCCCCGTGGTACAGCGCGATGGCCGGGTCCGCGACGCCTGAAGCGGCTTGCCGTTCAGGAGGCCGCCGCGTTCGGGATGACGCCCGAGGCCGTTATGGTCTACCTCGCCGGCCACGTCGATGAAAGCCGGGCGGCCAAACGAGCGCGAACGGAGACCACGACGTGCGGTACCTGACCCCGTCCTTCGCCATCGGAGCCCTCCACCGCGGACAGGAGATCGAACAGTTCCTCGGCGGCTTCGACCGCGGCGAGCAGCACATTATCCGTTGGGCGGCGCTCGGCCGCGGAAAGGACCGCATCACGCTGTATCTCAGCGAGGCCGTGGACGCGGGCACCGACTCCTTCCTGGACGTCTCGGAGTTCCCGCCGCTCGATCCGGATGACGAGAGCTGGGGAAAGGTCATCGGCACCGCAGCCAGCCCCGGCGAGGCGCTCGCTCTCGCCGAGCACCACCTCGGTGCGTCCCGGGACCGCTGGGTCAACCAGGGGGTCATCTGTTCGGAATACAAGGACTATCGCGCCGCCCGCAGCACGAACGAGCCGCTCATGTGAGCGGGGGTTCCCAGCAGGTGGGCCGTCCGTTCGTAGACGAGGCGGGCGAGTTCGTCGCCCGCGAGGACCGAAGGCGAGCCGGGACGGGAGTCGCTGAAGAATCCGTCGTTGGGTTCGGGAGGCGTGTCGGTTGTGCCTGGAAGATTCCTTTCCGGGCAGGCCGAGCATCGTGACCGCCCCAATCGAGAGTTGTCGGGGAACCATAGTGCGAGTCTGGAGCTGATAGGCCCGGCTGGCGTCCCAGAAGTACCCTTGGCAGGTGTTCTCGTCTCAAGGCCCGTCTCTGCGTGAGCTGGCGACCCAGGCGCTGTCCTCGGTCGAGCACGGCTATGACCTGCTCGCGCCGAAGTTCGACCACACGCCCTTTCGCACCCCCGACAGCCTTCTCGCCGCGTCCGCCGACGCGCTGCGTCCGCTTGGGCCGTTCGGCCCGGGACTGGACGTGTGCTGCGGCACCGGCGCGGGCATGCGGATGCTCGAACCGCTGTGCCGCGGACGGGTCGCGGGCGTCGACTTCAGCGCCGGCATGCTCGCGCAGGCGCGCGGCGCACACCCGGAGGCCGCGTGGGTACGGGCCGACGTCCGGGCCCTGCCCTTCGCCGAGGCCTTCGACCTCGCGGTCAGTTTCGGGTCGCTGGGACACTTCCTGCCCGCCGAACGGCCCGCGCTCTTCGCCGGGGTGTACCGCGCGCTGCGGCCCGGCGGGCTCTTCGCCTTCCCGATCGGTGCGCCGCAGCCCATCACGTCGGGCTGGTACTGGGCGCTGCTCGGATTCGACATGGCCATGCGGGTCCGCAACGCCGTGTGGCATCCCCCGTTCGTCATGTACTACCTCACCTGCCCGCTGCACGCGGTCCGCGACGACCTGACAGCAGCCGGATTCAGGGTGACGACAGCCCCCTTGGCGGCACTGGGCCAGCGCGAGGACGGCAGCCCGCAGTTCGGGCTTGTCCTCGCGCGCAGACCCGAACGCCCCGACTGATGCGCGCACTGTTGGAGCGCTCCTGACCGCGGTCTCAGCCGGGGCAGGGTGGTTCGTGACGCACGCGGACCCCGTCGGCGGATCGGCCGGAGTTACCATGTGCGTCAATCTTCCGAATTGTGGACCCCGTCCATCGACTCGGCGATCTTTGCCCGCTGCTTCTCGGTCAGTTCCGGGTCGGTGTACCGGATGACGACATAGTTCGACAGGTAGGTGTCAGCGCCGATGCGCTCGGCGGCGTCCTCGGCCTCGTCGGTCGATTCGAACTTGAGGTAGTCGGCCTGGTCCGTGGGGTAGGCCTGGACGCAGTCGAACCCGTCCCCGCACAGCTCGGCGGTCGCCTCCTCGGGGTTGGCCACCATGGACCACTCCTCTTCGTGAGCGAACACGGAGCCCAGGTCCACATGCCGTCCCGTGGAACAGGCCGAGACGGCTACCATCACCGACAACGCGCAGCCCAACGGAGCACGGAGCGTTCTCGCCGGATTCACGCGATCTCCCTACCACTGGCCAGGGGTTTCCCACCGGATGTCCGCGCCGGTGCGCTCGCAGAGGCGGGACTCACTGGTCCCGGAGCATAAGCCCCGCGGCGTGCCACGCGGCGGCCATGACGGGGGCGGCGGTGTTGCCGGACGGCATCATCGGGAACACGGAGGCGTCGGCCACGCGCAGGCCCTCGATGCCGCGCACCCGCAGCGCGGAGTCCACGGCGTCGGTGTCCGCCGCGCCCATCGCGCACGAGCCGACCGCGTGGTACAGGCCCCCGCCGGTGCTCATCGCATAGCGGTACGCCCCCTCGGCGTCCTGCACTTCCGGCCCGGGAGCCTCCTCGGCCTCGACCAGCGTGCGCAGCGGCTCGCTGGCCAGCAACGCCCGCCCGGCCTCCAGCACCGCGGCGGTGACGCGCCGCTCCTCCTCAGACTCCAGGAAACGGGGCGTGATCACCGGCGGGTCCGCGGGATCGGGGCCGCCGGCGTGTACCGAGGAGGCGGTGGTGGGGCGCAGCGCATAGCCGGTGAAGGTGAGCCCGGCATAGGGGGCCGGGGCCAGGCGTTCCGCCTCCGGGAGCACCGACAGCCCGGTGAGTAGCCCCATTGCGTCGGGCCGGGCGGCCCGGGCCGTGGAGCGCAGGAAGCAGGCCAGGTCGTAGGGGCCGGTGGCCAGCGGGCCGCGCCGGGCCAGGTAGGCCAGCGCGCTGCCGGCCAGTCCGAGGCCGGTGCCCAGCGCGCGGTTGCGGCCCAGCCCGCGGCGCAGCCGGGCCCGCACCGACACCCCGCGGTGCTCCAGAACCCGCTCGCCCACGTGCGGGCTGTCCACGCGCACCGGCAACCCGGCGCGCCCCAGCACAGCGGCGTCTCCGATCCCCGACCGCTCCAGCAGCAGCGGATCCTCCACAGCCCCGGCGCACAGCACCACCTCGCCGCGGCAGAAGTGGTCGCGTACCGCCCCGTCGCGGCGCAGGCGCACCCCCCGCACCCGCCGGCCGTCGAACAGCAGCGTCCCCACCTGGGCCCGGTCCAGCACGCGCAGGCGGTTGTGGCCGCGCAGCGGCCGCAGGAACGCCTCCGCCGCGCTGATGCGCGCCCCACCGCGGATGGTGGAGGGGATCGGACCGATGCGCTGTTCGTCGGAGGCGTTGAGGTCGGTGCGCGGTTCCAGCCCCCGCGCCGCGCCCGCCCGGAGGATCGCCGCGGAGAGCTCGTCGCGCGGCTCGGGCACCTCCACCGGAAGCGGCCCTCCGGTGCCCCGCAGCGGCGAGGCGCCGAGCCCGTGGTCTTCGAGCGCGCGGAAGGCGGACAGCATCTCCGTCCACCCCCAGCCCGGGTTCCCGGCGGCCGCCACGGCGTCGTGGTCCGCGGCCGAGCCCCGGTTGTAGATCATCCCGTTGATCAGGCTGGAGCCGCCCACGCCCCGGCCGCGAATCCACGGCTCCCCGCTCGCTCGGCCGTCGGAGGGCGCGGTGGGGTAGTGCCGCGAGAAGCGCGGGTCGTCGACGGTGCGGGCGAAGCCCTTGGGCACGCGCAGCAGGCGATGGGAGTGTGCGGGGCCCGCCTCCACCAGCAGCACCGAGAGCCCGGAGTCGCGGACCAGCCGATGCGCCAGGGCGCAGCCGGCCGATCCGGCACCCACGATGATGTGGTCCACGGTGTCGTCGTCCGAACGGGCGCTCATGGTGCGGCGAATCCCCGGGAGAGCATGCGCAGTGAGTCGTCCAGTAGCACGGTCAGCTCCGTGTCCTCCGTGGCGAGCCAGTGCGCGTAGGCCGCCATGGCGGTGCCCAGCAGTGCCCAGGCGATGGCCTGGGGCTCGTGGTCGCCGGGGTGCAGGCCGCGGCGCTCGGCGGCGTACTCGGCGACCACCTCGCGCCAGGACCGGTAGCGCAGGACCGAATGCGCCTGCAGGGCCGGGACGGTGAACAGCAGGTGCATGCGCTGCCGGTGCAGGGACAGCACCTCGGACGGGAACCGGTTGAACTCCACCACCGCGATGCGCAGTGCGTCCATCAGCGGCGGTTCCCCGCCCAGTTGCTTGAGGTGGCGGCGCATCTCCTCCAGGTGGGCCTCGAAGTCCCCCCAGGGCAGGTCGTTCTTGGAGTCGAAGTAGCGGAAGAAGGTGCGGCGTCCGATCCCCGCCTCGGCCGCGATGTCATCGACCGTCGTCTCCTCGAAACCGCGTTCCATGAACAGGTACATGGCGATCTCGGCCAACTCGCCCTTGCTCGTCGCGGGTCCGCGGCCGAGCCGGGAACCGGAGCCGTGGCGGTCGATCAATGACGATGCACCCCTATCTTTTTGGCACCAGGTGTCATTAGTATCCCATTGATTCGGTCGATGCCTCGGTTTCCGGGAGTAGCCGGAAACATGCCGAGCGTCATTGGGCCTCATGCCGGTTCGGGCGGTGCCCCATCGGGGTGCCGCCAGCGACGAGAGGAGCATCCCATGGACCACGCCGCCACCGACGCACCCGAGGTTGAGGACGTCCCCCACGCCCCCGAGGAGAACCCAGAGGCGCTCGTCGAGGAGGACTCCCTGGTCGAAGAGGTCTCCATCGACGGCATGTGCGGCGTCTACTGACCCGGGGCCCGCCATGAGCGAGATCCCCCCGGACGACCCCATGGACCGCGCATGGCGCCTGCACCCGCAGGTCGCCGTGCGGCCCGAACCCTTCGGTGCGCTGCTGTACCACTTCGGCACCCGCAAGCTCTCCTTCATCAAAGACCGCACCCTGCTGGAGGTCGTCCGGGGGCTCGACAAGGCGCCCACCGCCCGCGCGGCCTGCCGGGACGCCGGTGTCGCCGAGGCGGACCTGGCGCGCTACGGCACGGCCCTGGACACCCTGGCGCGGTCCTCGATGGTCGAGGAAAGGATGAGGACACCGTGACCCCCACCTCCGCGGCCGCCGGCCGGCCCGCCCGCCTGGTCGACCACTTCGAGTCCGGCCTGGACGCCCCGATCTGCCTCACCTGGGAACTGACCTACGCCTGCAACCTGTCCTGTGTGCACTGCCTGTCCAGCTCCGGGCGTCGCGACCCGCGCGAGCTGAGCACCGAGGAGTGCAAGGCCGTCATCGACGAGCTGGAGCGCATGCAGGTCTTCTACGTCAACATCGGCGGTGGCGAGCCCACGGTCCGGCCCGACTTCTGGGAGCTGGTCGACTACGCCACCGAACACAACGTGGGGGTCAAGTTCTCCACCAACGGCGTCACGATCACGCCCGAGGTCGCCGAACGCCTGGCCAAGAGCGACTACGTGGACGTGCAGATCTCCCTGGACGGCGCCACCGCGGAGGTCAACGACGCCATCCGCGGCCCGGGATCCCACGACACCGCCGTGCGCGCCATGGAGAACCTCGCCGCCGCGGGCTTCCGCGGATTCAAGATCTCGGTGGTGGCCACGCGCGGCAACATCGGTCAACTGGACGAGTTCAAGGCCATCGCCGACCACTACCAGGCCCAACTGCGCCTCACCCGGCTGCGGCCCGCCGGGCGCGGCGCCGACGTGTGGGACGAGCTGCACCCCACCCAGGAGCAGCAGCGGCAGCTCTACGACTGGCTGCTCGCCCACGGCGAGAACGTGCTCACCGGCGACTCGTTCTTCCACCTGTCCGCCTACGGCGAGTCCCTGCCCGGGCTGAACCTGTGCGGTGCCGGGCGGGTGGTGTGCCTGATCGACCCGGTGGGCGACGTCTACGCCTGCCCGTTCGCCATCCACGAGGAGTTCCTGGCCGGCAACATCCGCGACGAGGGCGGGTTCACCCGTGTATGGCGGGAGTCGGAGCTGTTCACCCAGCTGCGCGGTCCGCAGTCCGCCGGTGCCTGCTCGGCGTGCTCCCACTATGACGCCTGCCGCGGGGGCTGCATGGCCGCCAAGTTCTTCACCGGGCTGCCGCTGGAGGGCCCCGACCCCGAATGCGTCAAGGGCCACGGTGTGGACGCCCTGCTCGCCCGGGGCGATGCCGCACCGCCGCGTCCGGACGTGGACCACTCGCACCGCACCTCCCCGCCCCGGCCGCGTCCCGGCTCGAGCGGGCCGGTGCCGGTCACCCTCAGCCGCCGTCGGCCCACCGAAGCCGAGGACCCGCCGGTGACCGCCTGCAACGAGCACCCACTGGCCGGTTTCCCGGGTGTGCGCTGACATGGGTGGCGCGTGGTTCGAGAGCGTGCGGGAGGCCGAGCGGCGCGCTCGGCGGCGCCTGCCGCGCTCGGTGTACAAGGCGCTCGTCGCCGGCTCCGAACGCGGGCAGACCCTGCGCGAGAACATCGCCGCCTTCAGCGAACTGGGCTTCGCGCCCCACGTGGCCGGTGCCTCCGACACCCGGGAGCTGTCCACGACGGTTCTGGGACAGCCCGTCGCACTGCCGGTGCTCATCTCCCCGACGGGGGTGCAGGCCGTGCATCCGGACGGCGAACTGGCTGTGGCCCGCGCCGCCGCCAACCGGGGCACGGCCATGGGGTTGAGCAGCTTCGCCAGCAAGCCGATCGAGGAGGTGACCGCGGCCAACCCCCAGACCCTGTTCCAGGTCTACTGGTCCGGGGACCGCGATGCCATGCTCCACCGCCTGGAACGCGCCAGGAAGGCCGGGGCGGTGGGGCTCGTCGTCACCCTGGACTGGAGTTTCTCCCACTCCCGGGACTGGGGCAGCCCTTCCATCCCCACGGCCATGGACCTGCGCACCATCGCCCGGCACGCGCCGGAGGTGGTGTTCGGCGGCAAGTGGCGCTACCTCGCCGACTACGCCAGGACACTGCGCCCTCCGCGGTTGACGGTGCCGAACATGACGTTGCCCGGGCAGTCCGATCCCGGGTTCTTCGACGCCTACGGGGAGTGGATGCAGACCCCCAAGGCCACCTGGGAGGACCTCGCCTGGCTGCGTGAGCGGTGGGACGGCCCGTTCGTCATCAAGGGCATATCCCGGGTGGACGACGCCAGGAGGGCCGTGGAGGCGGGGGCCACCGGCATCTCGGTCTCCACCCACGGCGGCAACAACCTGGACGGCACCCCGGCCGCGCTCCGCGCTCTGCCGGCGGTGGTCGACGCCGTCGGGGACGACGTCGAGGTTCTCATGGACGGCGGGATCCGCCGGGGCGGCGATGCGGTCAAGGCCCTGGCCCTGGGCGCCCGTGCGGTGCTCATCGGCCGCGCCTACCTGTGGGGCCTGGCCGCCAACGGCCAGGCCGGGGTGGAGAACGTGCTGGACATCATGCGCGACGGCATCGACTCCGCCCTGATGGGTCTGGGTAAGTCGTCGGTTCACCAGCTGTCCCGCCGCGACCTGGTCATCCCGGAGGGGTTCGGGCGGCGCCTGGGCACCCGGGACGGCCACCACGCCTACACGCCGGACTGACGCACGGGAGCCTGGATGGACCTGGCGGAGCTGACCTGGACCGAGGCGGGGGAGCGGGCTGAGGGCGGTGCGTTACTGGCCGTGCCGCTCGGCGCTACCGAGCAGCACGGCCCGCACCTGCCGCTGTCCACCGACACCGACGTCGCCGCCGAGCTGTGCCGCAGGTTGGCCGCGGCCCGCGGGGACGTGCTGGTCGCCCCGCCGCTGGGTTACGGCGCCAGCGGGGAGCACGCGGGATTCGCCGGCACGCTGTCCCTCGGCACCGAGGTCCTCACCGCGCTGCTCGTGGAGCTGGGGCGCTCGGCGGGAGAGAGCTTCACGCGGATGCTGCTGGTCAACGCGCACGGCGGCAACGCCGAGGCCGTGCGGGACGCCGTGCGGACCCTGCGCGCCGAGTCCCGCGACGTGCTGGCGTGGTCGCCGCGCCGATCCGGCGACGCCCATGCCGGGGCCAGCGAGACCTCCCTGCAGCTCGCCCTGGCCCCAGCGCGGGTGCGCACCCACCGCGTGCGGCCGGGCGCCACCGCACCGCTTGCGGAGCTGATGCCGGCCCTGCGCGCCGGGGGCGTGCGCGCCGTCAGTGCCGGCGGCGTGCTCGGCGACCCCACCGGCGCCACATCCGCGGAAGGAGAACGCCTGCTCGCCAGTCTCACCCGCGACCTGCTCGCAGCGGTCGCCCGCTGGGCAGGCCCCGTTGACCGTGACGATGTGTAGGTTCCGGGGCGTCTCACGATCCGGCTTCTCAGGGCTGGCCCCCGACGCCGTGCGAACACTGGGTGCTGATCATGGGTGAGCGCGTGGAACGCGTTTCGGCGTCTTCGAGTCCTGCGCGGGCCCCCGTGCCGGTCGGGTTCGGGATCGAGCTCGATCCCGAGACCGTGGTACTGCCCGGCGGGCGGGCTCTGCTGGGCGGGGACCCGGTGCGGCTGCTCAAGCTGAGCGAGGCCGGGGCCCGCGCGTTCGAGGAGCTGTCCCGCGGCCCGGTGCGCACACCCGCCGCGGGGGCCCTGGCGCGTCGGCTCCTCGCCACCGGCACGGCCCATCCCCGGCCTCCGGCCGGCGCCACCTGCCCCCGAGTCTCGGTGGTGGTGCCGGTGCGCGACCGCCCCGCGGAGCTCGACCGGCTGCTGGGCGCCGTGGCCGAGACGTCCACCGAGGCGGCCGAGGTGATCGTGGTGGACGACGGTTCCCGGGATCCCGTCCCCGTTGCGGCTACCGCGGCCCGCCACGGGGCCCGCCTGGTGCTCCGGGACACCTGCGCGGGCCCGGCCGCCGCCCGCAACGCCGGCCTCGCAGCCTGCGCCGACACCGAGGTTGTGGCCTTCGTGGACAGCGACTGCGTCCCCCCGCCGGGCTGGCTCACCCGGCTCGGTGCGCACTTCTCGGACCCCGCGGTCGCCGCCGTCGCCCCCCGCATCCGCCCGCTGGCCGGTGGACGCTCGCTGCTGGCTCGCTACGCCGGGGCGCGATCCCCCTTGGACCTGGACCACCGCGAGGCACCGGTGCGGCCGGGCACCCGCGTGGGCTACGTGCCCACGGCCGTGCTGCTGGTGCGGCGCGCCGCCCTCACCGCCGCCTTCGACGAGGCGCTGCGCTACGGCGAGGACGTGGACGCCGTATGGCGGATGATCGACTCCGGATGGCAGGTGCGCTACGCACCTTCGGTGCAGGTCGCCCACGAGGAGCCCGCCACCTGGAGCCAATACCTGCGCCGGCGGTACCGCTACGGCACCTCCGCCGGGCCGCTGGCCCGCCGCCACCCCGAGCGCTTGGCGCCGGTGGTGCTGCGGCCCTGGTCGGCCGCGGTAGCCGCGCTGCTGCTGGTGGGCCGTCCCGGCGCCGCGGGAGCGGTGGCCGCGTTCTCCGCGGTGCGCATGTCCTCCGCGTTGCGCGGTAGCGGGGTGACCGCACCGCTGGCGGCGAAGATGACCGTGCGCCCGGTGGGTTCCACCCTTGTCGGGCTGGGGCGCTACGCCGCACAGCTCACCCTGCCAGCGGCGCTGGCGGCCGCGCTCGTGCCCCCTGGCCGGCGAGGGCGCAGGCTCGCGGCGCTCGGCGGGCTGCTGGCCGCCCCGGCGCTGCGCGACTGGTTCGCGTCGCGGCCCGGGGTGGACCCGGTGCGCTGGACGCTGGCCTGCCTGGTCGACGATGCGGCCTACGGTGCGGGTGTGTGGCGGGGAGCGCTGCGCTCGCGCACCCTGCGCCCGCTGCTGCCGCGCATGGCTGGCGAACGCGAAGCGGGATCCAGCGCTGCCGGAACGGTCCTTCGCCACTGGCGAAGAACCGTTCCGGGGTACGGTCCGCGGCCATCCCGATGAACGCCCGGCACCGCGTCTCCCGCACCGTACGCCGCCAGGTGCTCCGCGCCGTGCTCGCACAGCAGGGACCGCCGCGCGGGTCTGCTGCCTTAGCGGTGGCCCCCGGGGCCGTTCACCCCGCGCCGCGGGGCGGGCGGCGTTGGGGCGGGACGAGACCGCGGCGAGTGGTGTCGCGGCGGGGCATGGTCGAGGGGGCGCCCAGGGCACGGGAGATGCCGCGGGTGGTGGCGTTGAGCACCGGGACCAGGCTGTGGGCGTTGGTGCCTTGCTGGTTCACGGTCAGGCCGAGCGCGGCCACCACGTCGTCGCGGTCGCCACGGATCGGCGCGGCGACCGCCATGACTCCCGGGGTGATGTGGGACTCGGCGATCGCGACCCCCAGATTGCGCACGTCGGCGAGGAACCCGCGCAGGACCTGGGGGTCGACGATGGTGTGCTCGGTGAAGCGCGTAAGGGGGGAGGACAGGACCTCTTCCTGGTCGTCCGCGGAAGCGTGGGCGAGCAGGACCTGACCGGTGCCGGTGGCGTGCAGCGGCCAGCGTCCCCCGAGGCGGCTGAGGACCTCGGCCCCGCCGCGGGCCCGCAGCGACTCGATGTAGACCGCTTCGTTGCCGTCGCGCACCGCGAGGTGCACGTTGGCGCGGGTGGCGTGGTGCAGGTCGTCGAGGTACGGCTGCGCGAGCTCGCGCAGTTGCAGCCCGCGCGGCGCCAACGCGGTGAGTTCCAGTAGGCGGATGCCCACCGCGTAGCGCCCCTGGGCGTCGCGCTCCAGCGCGCCCCATGAACGCAGCTCACCCACCAGGCGGTGGGTCGTGGGCATCGTGAGCCCGGAACGGCGGCTGATCTCGGTAAGGGACAGGGAAGGGTGTTCGGGGGCGAAGGCCTCCAGCACCGCCAGCACCCTTCCCGCGGCAGTGAGCTGCGGGGAGTCGCTGGTGGGGTGCTCAGGTCGGCGCCCTGCACGAGACGGCATGTGCCATCCCTCCGACCATGACCATCTGGCTGGTGGAAGACCACCATGAACGCGCCATTGCACGCATGTCAATAGCGGGTCAACGACCGGCTTCCGCGTCGCGTACCGATTTTCCGTATCACGGAAAGCGGTGGTGCTGTCTCCGGGCGCCGTCGCGGAGGTCGGCGGTGCCGACCGGCTCTGCCGCGCCCCCGCCCCCTACACCAGAGCGCTCACCGCGGCGGTGCCCGAGCCCGAGCCCGGGGCCGATCAGTGAGCGGAGCTCTTCCCGTGCGCGGAGCCCGCCATGAGGAGGAATCCGCGGCCGGCTTCCGCCGCGTGGAAACACGGTCGAGGGATCACCGGCCCACCGTAGAACCTGGAAGCGACGACAACGAAGCGGAGGTGGACAGCCATGCCGATGACCACCAAGGCCCAGGTTATGTGGGAACCGGACCAATGGTGGGACCTCGTGGAGCTGGAGCTCGACGACCCCAAGGACCACGAGGTACTCATCCGCTTCGAAGCCTCCGGGCTGTGCCACTCCGACGACCACGTGCGCACCGGCGACGCCCGCTGCCGCTACCCCATGGTGGGCGGGCACGAGGGCGCGGGTGTGATCGAGCAGGTGGGGCCCAAGGTCGCCCGAGTGGGTGTGGGCGACCGCGTGGTCTGCTCCTACATCCCCATGTGCGGCACCTGCCGCTACTGCGCCACCGGTCTGACGAACCTGTGCGACTCTGGCCGGAACGCCGGCACCGGCATGCTGCTGGACGACACCTTCCGCTTCCACAAGGACGGCCAGGACCTCGGCGGCATGTGCGTGCTCGGTACCTTCTCCGAGCGTGCGGTCATCTCCGAATACGCCTGTGTGCCGCTGCCCGACGACATCTCATTCGAGGTCGCGTCCCTGGTGGGCTGCGGGGTACCCACCGGATGGGGCAGCGCGGTGCGTGCCGCCGGAGTCCGCGCCGGCCAGACCGTGGTGATCTACGGGTCCGGCGGGGTGGGCGCCAACACCGTGCAAGGGGCGGCGCTGGCCGGCGCCAAGAACGTCGTGGTCGTCGACCCGGTGCCGTTCAAGCTGGAGATGGCCGCCAAGGAGTTCGGCGCCACCCACACCTTCACCGACCCCGCCGAGGCCCATGACTTCGTGGTGGAGACCACCTGGGGCCAACTGGCGGACCACGCCATCGTCACCGCGGGAGTGGTCGACAAGGAGACCGTGGACCGCGCGGTGCTCATCACCGGCAAGGGCGGGCGCGTCACCATCACCGGTATCGGCAAGGCCGACGAGCTCCAGCTGCAGATGCACTGCGGCCTTCTCATCGGCTACCAGCGGGACATCCAGGGCGCCCTCTTCGGCAACTGCAGTCCGCTCTACGACATCCCCATGCTGCTGGGCCTGTACCGCAGCGGCGACCTCAAGCTCGACGAGCTGATCAGCAACCGCTACCGCCTGGACCAGGTCAACGACGGCTACCAGGACCTGCTCGACGGCAAGAACATCCGCGGCGTCGTCCTCCACGAGCACTGACATGACCGAGCCGGAGAAGATCGAGCAGTTCCGCCGGACCCTCGCCCAGGACGGTTACCACCTCGCCGTGGCGGAGTCCCCCGGTTCGGTGGTGGTCACCATCACCGCCGACCCCGAGTCCTGCAACGACTGCCTCGCCCCCAAGGCCGTGCTGCGGGGGATGCTCGCCCCCGCCCTGGGAGTGCCGCCCGAGGACATCGAGCTGCGGTACCCCGGCGAGGCGGGAGAAGACACCGAAGGGAAGAACACATGACGATCGCTCAGGAGCGCGCCGAGCTGCCCGAGGGCCTGCTCGACGAAGGCGTGCAGTGGATCGGCGGGCGGTGGGTGCCGGCCCGCGGCGGGGAGACCCTCGCGGTGATCAACCCCGCCACCGAGGAGTCCCTGCTCAGCGTGCCCCGCTCCGGGGCCGCCGACGTGGACGACGCGGTGCGGGCCGCCGAGGAGGCCCTACCGGCGTGGAAGGCCATGGACCCCTCCGCCCGCGCGGGGCTGCTGCGCCGCTGGGCCGACCTCATCACCGAGCACAACGAGGAGATCGCGGCCATCGAGCGCATCGAGGTCGGGCGGCCGCTCACGCCCGCGATGCCGATGGCGCCGATGCTGGAGTTCACCGCCGGGCAGGTGGACAAGGTCCACGGCGAGACGCTGCCCGCGCGCAGCCCCGACATGCTCGGGATGACCGTGCGCGAACCCTACGGCGTGGTCGGCGCCATCATCCCCTGGAACGCCCCCGCCCCGATGTTCCTCAACGATGTGGGCCCCGCCATCGGCGCCGGCAACACCATCGTCATCAAACCCGCGGAGGACGCCCCGCTGTCCCCGCTGGCCCTGGCCCGACTCGCCGAACGCGCCGGCATCCCCGCCGGGGTGATCAACGTGGTCACCGGCTACGGCTCCGAGGCCGGGGCCGCGGTGGCCAGCCACCCCGACATCCGCAAGATGAGCTTCACCGGCTCCCCGGAAACCGGGCGCGCGGTGATGGCGGCCTGCGCCGCCAACCTCACCCCGTTGCACCTGGAACTGGGAGGCAAGTCCCCCCAGGTGGTGCTGGCCGACGCCGACCTCGACGCCGCGGTGCCGGCGATCGTGCGCGGCGTCATCTTCAACACGGGCCAGATCTGCGC
The DNA here is from genome assembly GCF_014203805.1 of Lipingzhangella halophila. Classification (GTDB taxonomy): domain Bacteria; phylum Actinomycetota; class Actinomycetes; order Streptosporangiales; family Streptosporangiaceae; genus Lipingzhangella; species Lipingzhangella halophila. The sequence continues at coordinate 2,216,450 of NZ_JACHJT010000001.1, forward strand.
GGCCGGCACCCGGGTCGTGGTCGACCCCTCCCGGCACGCCGAGGCGGTGGAGCGCATCGCCAAGGCCTTCGAGGAGACCCGCATCGGCCGCTGGGACACCGAAGGCGACATGGGCCCGCTCATCAACCGCGCCCAGAAGGACCGGGTGACCGGATACGTGCAGGCGGGAAGGGACGATGGCGCCGAGCTGGTGACCGGCGGCGGCGAGCCCGAGGGCCACCGCGGCGGGTTGTTCGTGGAGCCCACCCTGTTCGACGGTGCGGGCCCGGGGATGCGCATCGCCCAGGACGAGATCTTCGGCCCCGTGCTGACGGTGCTGCCGGTCGACGGGGAGGAGGAGGCGATCCGCATCGCCAACGACACCCGCTACGGCCTGTCGGCCTCGGTCTGGACCCGGGACGTGGGCCGCGCGGTGCGCGTCGCCAAGGCAGTGGAGGCCGGTCAGGTCAGCGTGAACACTATGTGGTCGGGCGGGGTCATCGGCGCGCCGTTCGGCGGCTACAAGGACAGCGGCTTCGGCCGCACGATGGGCGCCGATGCGGTCCGGAACTTCACGCAGGTAAAGACGATCGCGATCAACGCCGCGCGGTGACCGAGCCCGGACAGTGAAAAATCCTGCACAGGCACAGCACGAGGGAGACGAGCGCGTGGCACACGCCCACTTCACGCCGCCGGAACTGCGCGACGAGGTCACCGCCGCACTGCGGGAGCAACTGCGGGGACTGCCCGAACGCTCGCCGCTGTACGCGGAGATGTTCACCCGCCAGGGACTGGACGCCTCGGCCCTGGAGCGTCTGGAGGACCTGCGGCGGTTCCCGTTCACCACCAAACATCAGCTCCGTGACAGCCAGGCGGCCGCCCCGCCGCTGGGGCGGCATGCGGGGGTGCCGATGACCGAGGTGGTGCGGTTGCACGCCTCCACCGGCACCACCGGCACCCCGAGCTGGGTGGGCGTGACAGCGCGCGACGCCGAGGCCTGGACCGAGATCGTCGCCCGGGCCATGCGCACCCAGGGCCTGACCCGTGAGGACGTGGTGGTGCATGGTGCGGGGCTCACGCTGTTCGTGGGCGGCCTGCCCATCCGCGACGCCATCGAGCGCATCGGCGCCACCATGGTGCCGATCGGCACCGGCGCCTCGGAGAAAGCGGTGCTGGCCATGGAGCGGCTCGGGGTCACCACGCTGCACTCCACCCCCTCCTACGCGCGCTACCTCGCCGAGTACATCCGCGAAAAGGCGGGCCGCGACCCCAAGGAGTTCGGGCTGAAGAAGCTCGTGGTCGGCGGCGAGCCCGGCGGAGGGGAACCGGTGTTCCGCGAGAGCATCGAGTCGGAGTGGGGCGCCCCGGTCACCGAAGGGCTCGGCAACGCCGACATGGCCCCGGTGCTGTTCTCCGAGGAGCTCGGCACCGGCGGCATGCGCTTCATCGGCGGCGCCCATGTCGTCGCCGAGCTCGTCGACCCCGACACCGGCGATCCGGTAGTCCCCGAACCGGGCGCGACCGGGGAGCTCGTCTACACGTCGGTGGACCGGGAGTGCTGCCCTCTGGTGCGGTTCCGCACCCGGGACCGGGTCGTCATCACCGGACGCGCCGCCGACGGCGCCCCGCTGCTGCGCTGCGCGGGCCGCACCGACGACATGCTGATCGTGCTGGGGGTCAACGTGTTCCCCTCGGCCATCCGCGACGTCGTGGACTCGGCCGGGCGCCGCACCACCGGCGCGGTGCAGATCGTGCTGCCCGAGCCCGGTCCGCGGGCGGCACCCCCGGTGCGGGTGGAGGCCGAGTGGGGGCAGGAACCCGAGGACCCCGCCGAGCTCGCGCGGGAGCTGGAGCGGGCCATCCGCGACCGCCTGTCGATCTCGGTGGAGGTCGTGCCCGTGCCGCCGGGCTCCCTGGAGCGCTCGGAGATGAAGAGCCGCCTGGTGCGGGTGGCGGGAGACCACGACGATCCCCGGCTGACGGAAGTGAGGAGTTGACCGTGTCCCTGTCCTTCACACGGACCTTTCTGGACCCCACCGGTGGTCAGGGCGGCACCGGCACCGCGACCGCATCGGCGCCCCGCCCGGCCGAGCTGCGGGGCGCGGTGGTGGGGCTGCTGGAGAACACCAAGCACAACGCGGCCCTGCTGCTCGACGACCTGGGCGAGATGCTCATCAGGGACTACGGCGCGAGCAGGGTGGTGCGCCGCACCAAGCACGCCTTCGCGCTCCCGGTCTCCGAGGAGCTGCTGCACGAGTTCACGGCCGAGTGCGACGTGGTGGTCACTGGAGTGGGCGACTGCGGCTCGTGCAGCGCCTCGGCGGTGGCCGACGGCATCGCCTTCGAGAACGCCGGGATTCCCGCCGCTGTGATCTGCAGCGACGCCTTCGCGGTGACCGCCGACGCCATGGCCGAGCTGCGGGGAAGCCCTGGCTACGCCTACCACACCACCGCCCACCCGGTGGCGGTGCTGGAGCCCAAGCAGGTCGCCGAACGCGCCCGCGAGCTGCTGGCCCCCGTCGCCGCGGGCCTCACCGGGGAGGAGCGGTGACCGCCGTCGGCGACCAGGACCGGGCCGAGGCGGTGCGCGCCGCGGTCGAGCACGCCTACGAGCAGGACTGGACCGACGGGCTGCCCGTGGTGCCGGCCACCCGGGAGGTGGTGGCGGAGTTCCTCGCCACCACCTCCCGGGATCCGGAGGAGGTCCTCACCCGCATGGACCACCTGGGCCGGCAGGTCACCGTGGAGCTGCTGGCCGTCAACGCCGCCATGGCCGGGTGCCGCCCCGAGTACTTCCCGGTGGTGCTCGCCGCCTGGCAGGCGGTGATGCGCGAGCGCGCCGCGGCCGGGGGCGGCTGGCAGAGCACCAGCGGACCGGCACCGCTGATCGTGGTGAACGGGCCGGTAGCCGGCCGGCTGGGCATCAACGGCGCCGGCGGGGTCTTCGGCCCCGGCTTCCGCGCCAACGCCACCATCGCCCGCGCCCTTGGCCTCACCGTGCGCAACGCCCTGGGGTTCCACCCCCACGTTCTGGAGCAGGCCACCCAGGGCCTGCCCGGCCGCTGGACGATGTGCATCGCGGAGAACACCGCCGAAAACCCGTGGGACCCCTGCTGCGTGGACGGCGGTCTGGACGCCGGAGCCGACGCGGTCTCGGCGACGCTCCTGCGGACCAGCGAGGTCGTGGACAACCGGCACACCTCCGACCCCGAGAAGCTGCTCGGCGACTTCGCCGACACCATCTCCCGCACCGGGCCGTGGATCTTCACCCGGGCCTCGGTGGGCGTTGTGTTCTGCCCTGAGCACGCACAACTGCTGGCCGGGGCCGGCATGTCCAAGCGGGACGTGCGCGGGTGGCTGGCCGAGCGGTGCGGCAAGAGCATCGCCGAGTTGGAGCGCGCTGGAAAGGACGGCCTGGGCGACAAGGGCGTGCGCCACGCCTCCGACCCGGAGAACCGCCCGGACGAAGCCTTCGAACGGGTGCTGCCCTCGGCCGCCCCCCAACACCTGCTGATCGCTGTGGCCGGCGCCGCCAACGCCGGCATCTCCATGGTGGTGCGCCAGTTCGGCCTCTGGTCGGCCACCTCGGTCCCCGTTGAGCGACAAGGAGCCGCCCAGTGACCGATACCCGTTCCGTCCCCCTGCCCGATCCGTTCGCCGACACCGGGCCGCGCTGGCTGGAGGGACGCACCGCGCTGGTCACCGGCGGCGGACAGAGCAGCCACGAGCATCCCGGGGTCGGCTACGCCATCTGCCGCACCTACGCCGCGCATGGGGCCCGGGTGGCGGTGGTGGACCGCGACCCGGTGGCGGCGCGGCGCACCGTGGACCACATCACGATGCTGGGCGGCACCGCACGCGCAGTGCGGGCCGACGTCACCGACGACCACGAGTGCCGCACCGCGGTCAAGGCAGTGCTGGAGGAGTTCGGCGGCGTGGACACCCTGGTGAACAACGTCGCCGTACCCGACCGCGCCGGCTTGTTCGACGTCGAGCCGGAGCAGTGGGAGGAGCTGATGAGCCTCAACCTCACCTCGGCCTGGCTCGTCACCCGCCACGTAGTGCCGGTGCTGGAGGGCGGATCGGCGATCGTCAACATCTCCTCGGTGGGGGCGCGGGGACGCGGGCCCGGCATGGTCTACAACGTCGCCAAGGCCGGGCTGGAGACCCTCACCACCGGCGCGGCCAACTCCCTGGGCCCCAGCGGCATCCGGGTGAACTGCGTACAGGTGGGCGCCATCTGGTCGGCCTTCGCCGCCAAAGGCATGCCCGAGTCGATGCGCGAACCCCGCCGCAAGAGCACCGCACTGGGCACCGAGGGCACGCCGTGGGACATCGCGGAGGCCGCGCTGTTCCTCGCCAGCGACCGCGCGCGCTGGGTGTCCGGGCAGATCCTCGCGGTGGACGGAGGACCGGGCGGGCCGATGCGCCTGCCTCCCGAGGCGGGCGAGAAGACCGAGACCGCGAAGAGGACGGAGGAGTCGCGTGGCTGACACAGTACGGGCCGCGGTGCAGACCGGGCCGAACCGGATCGAGATCCAGGAGTTCCCCCGCCCCCGAACCTCAGAGGACAGCGCCCTGGTGCGCATCGAGGCCAACGGCATCTGCGGCAGCGACGTCGAGCAGTACCGCGGGCACCTCGGCGGTCGGGTCAGCGGCCCTGCCATCCCCGGGCACGAGCCGCTGGGCATCATCGAGGAGATCGGGGAGCGGGCCGCCGAACGCTGGGGAGTGTCCCCCGGGGACCGCGTGGCGGTGGAGGTGCTGCGGCCCTGCCACTTCTGCGCCCGCTGCGTCGCCGGAGACTACGGGGCGTGCTCCCGCAAATCCGGTGTGCACGGCTTCACGCCCACCACCGTCGCCCCCGGGCTGTGGGGCGGGATGGCGGAGTACATGTACCTCGACTCCCACTCCATCCCCCACCCGATGCGCGGCGACCTTCCGGCGGAGCTCGCGGTGATGTTCAACGTGCTGGGGGCCGGTGTGCGCTGGGCCCTGCACCTCGGCGGTGTGGGCCTCGGCGACACGGTGCTGGTGCTGGGCTCCGGACAGCGCGGTCTGGCCAGCATCGTCGCCGCCAAGGCCGCCGGCGCCGGCACCGTGATCGCGACCGGTCTGGCCAGCGACGCGCACAAGCTGGAGCTGGCCAGGCGTTTCGGTGCCGAGCACACCATCGTCGCGGACGAAGAGGACACCGTGGAACGGGTCCAGGAGATCACCGACGGGACCGGTGTGGACGTCGCCCTGGAGCTCACGCCGGCGGCATCGGAACCGGTGTCCCACGCGCTGCAGGCAACGCGGCACGGCGGGCGGGTCGTGCTCGCCGGGCTCAAAGGCGGCGCCGCGGTCCCGCTGCGGACCGATGTCGCCATCAACAAGGCCCTGACCCTCGTCGGCGCCTACGGCGTGAACGCCCCCGCCTATGAGGAGGCCATCCGCATCCTGCAGAGCGAGCGGTTCCCGCTGCACGAGATGCACACCCACACCGTCGCCCTGGAGAACGCCGCGCACGCCGTGGAACTGCTGGCCGGCTCGGTCCACGGCGAGAAGGCCGTGCACGTCTCCGTCCACCCCTGAGCGACCCCCGCGAGGAGCCCCGATGCGCATCGACTGCCATGCCCACATGCTTCCGGCCGAGTTCCCGGCCGACAGCCCCGCCTGCTCGCCGTCCATGGAACCCATCGACGGCGATACGGCCCGCGAACTCGTCTCCGGGGCCCTGCGCTTCAAAGCGGCGGAGGTGTTCTTCGCCGGGGAGCGCCGCCTGGAGGCCATGGCGAACAACGGTGTGGACGCCGAGGTCCTCACCCCTATGCCGCCGCTCCTGGACTACGGCGCCGACGCCAAGGACTACCGCGAGGTCTGCCGGTACGTGAACGAGACCGTGCTGGGGCTGTGCGCGACCGACCCCCGGCGCATGTACGGCTTCGGCATCGTGCCCCTGCAGGACCCCGGGATGGCCGCGGCGGAACTGGGTGAGCTCAAGGCCTCGGGGTTGCGCGGTGTGGAGATCGGATCGCACGTCAACGGCCGCTCCATAGGCGAGGAGGAGTTCCTGCCGTTCTTCGCCGAGGCCGAGCGGCTGGACCTGCCGATCTTCGTGCACGCGATCCGCGCGCACATCGCCGATCGGCTGCCGATGGTGGCCGGACCCAGTTACCAGGTCTCCATCGAGGCCACCCTCGCCGCGGCCTCGCTGCTCACCGGCGGGACAGCGGTGAAGCATCCCGGGCTGCGCATCTCGTTCAGCCACGGTGCGGGCGGCCTGGCACTGATGGCCCCGCGCGCCCATTTCTTCTGGGGAGGCACCTGGAACGAGGAGGAGCCGCTGCCGGGACGCGGGGAGGGCGAAGCGCCCATGACGCTCATGCGCCGCTTCTTCTACGACGCCCTGGTCTTCGACCGGCGCGCGCTGCGGGCCCTGGTGGACCTCGTGGGCGCCGACCGTCTGCTGCTGGGCAGCGACTTCCCGGCCATGGACCGCGAGGAGCCGTTCGACAGGACGCTGGCCTCCCTCGGGCTCGACCCGGCCGACTCCGAGGCCGTCGGCTGGTCCAACGCCTGGCGCTACCTCGGCATCGAGCCACCGGAGCTGTGAGGTTCACCAGTCGGGTGCCCGAGCAGCGGGCATGGGACCGCGGCCCCCGCCCGCGGTCCCGTACCCGCCCGCGCCGGGCGGCCACGGTGTGCGGGGCGTTGCGGGGCGTACTGCCCCGCCCGTGATCGCGTCGACCCGACGCACACCTCAGCGTCAGCCGGACCGGCCCGCGGCGTACGTCCCGGTTACGGGCGGTGCCTATCGGACCTCGGGCGGCGCGGGGAGGACGGCCGACTGCCGGCCGAGTAGACCGGCGAGGTCAGCAGGAACGGGATCGTCGCCGCCCGCTCGGCGTCGACCGGTTCGTCCGGGAACGCCGCCTCGATGGTCGCGTGCCGTTCGGCCACCCCCTCCTTGAACTCGGGGTGGGTCAGGATGAACAGGTCCCCCCGGAGCACCCCCTGCAAGACCCGCTCCCCGGCCTCGCGCGCCGACATGTACGGCTGCCGCCTGTGCAGCTCGACCCGTGCCGGATCCGGCGGAGGATAGCCCGACTCGCCGTACCGCTCCGGGCGGTCCGCGGCCGTCGCGGCGATGTTGCTGTGCGTGGGACCGGGGCAGTACGCGGAGACCCCGATGCCCTCGTCCCGCAACTCGATGTGCAGCGCCTCGGACAGGGCGATCACCGCGGCCTTGGTCATCGAGTACAGCCCCGCCACGATCGGCATGAGCCCGCCCATGGAGGAGGTGTTGACGATGTGTCCGCCCTCCCCGTGGGCACGGATCTTGGGCAGGAACGCCTGGATCCCGTGGCCGACGCCTCTGATGTTGACGTCGATCACCCAGTCCCAATCGTCCGGCGCGGCCTCGGCGACCGGCCCGACCAGCCCGATCCCGGCGTTGTTCACCAGCACGTGGACGCCTCCGTGCCGGCGTTCGACAGTGTCGGCCGCTTCGCGCATGGCCGTGAGGTCCGTGGCGTCCACCCGCAGCGGATCCACCCGCAGCCCCTGCGCGGAGAACTCCGCCTCGGTCTCGCTCAGGCGGTCCTCCCCGCGCCCGGTCACAACGACCCGCATCCCCGCGCGGGCGAAAGCGAGCGCGATCCCCCGGCCGATACCGCTGGAGCCGCCGGTGATGACGGCCACCTTGTCCTGGATGTCGTGCATGACGCCGATTCCAACACCCGCCCCCGTGCGCCCACACCGGGATTTCCGTGTCGTAGAAGACGAACCGCCCAGGGAGGCAGGTGGAGGACGTGTTCTGCTGGCCGCGACCGGCATGGCCGGGGAACGGGGTTTCGCCGTCCGTGCGCGCTGGCCTGGCTGGCCCCAGGTTCCTGCCCCCGCCGGCGCGCCCGCCGCAACACCTCGGAGCGCGGGGGAGCCCCGGCCCGCGGGCCGGGGGCCGGGGGCCGCACCCCGGTTCGCCGAACACGACCTACGCCGGGGCGCTCTCTGTGTCGCCCAGGTCCTGGAAGAGCGCGAGTGCGGCCGCTGTGTTGGACGCGGGCACGTGGTAGGTGTCGTGGATCCGCGCGATGTTCCCGCTCATCGCGCCCCGCATCACGAGCCACATGATGAGTTCGATTCCTTCCGTGCCGGCCTCGCGGACGTAGTCCTCGCGGGAGAGCGCGGCGAGCGACTCCGGGTCGTCCTCTATGGCCGCCAGGAACCGGCGGTCGAACTCCTCGTTGATGAGTCCCGCGCGCGCACCGGCGAGCTGGTGCGACATGCCCCCGGTGCCGAACACGGCGACCCTGTCGTCTCCGGGGAACGTCCCGATCGCCCTCCCGATGGCCTGGCCGAACTCGTAGCAGCGCGCGGCGGTCGGCTGGGGGTACTGGATGACGTTCACGAGGACGGGAACGACGGCGCACGGCCAGGCGGGACCCGGGTTGGGGCAGTACACCGACAGCGGAACCGTCAGGCCGTGGTCGACTTCCAGCTGACTGCAGGTGGTGATGTCGAACGAGGAGTCGAGGAGTTCGCGCACGAGATGCTCGCTGAGGTGGGGCGCCCCGACGACGCGGGGGACGGGGCGCGGCCCCCAGCCCTCGTCGGCCACGTCGTAGGACTCGGCGGTTCCCACCGCGAACGTGGGCATGAGGTCCGTGCTGAGGGCGTTCGCGTGGTCGTTGTAGATGACCACGGCGACGTCCGGCGTGTGCTCGGCCATCCACGCGCGGGCCGGGGCGTATCCGTCGAACAGGGGCTTCCAGTAGGGATCGCCGGTCTTGCCGTGGTCCATCGCGGCCCCTATTGAGGGCACGTGGGACGTGGCAAGGCCCCAGGTCACGCTAGCCAAATCTCCGCCCTCCCGATCGCATGGTCTCGGCGAACTCTTCGGTGGTCATGCCGGTGAAGACGCCACCCAGGTACTGCATGGACTTCTGGTCCAGCATCGCGAGCTTGAAGGTGTAGAAGATGGAGCCTCCCAGGTCCAGCATGCCGGTCCAGTCGCGCTGGAGTACGGCCTGCTTCTGCGCGGCGGACAGCCCGTACGCGTCGCAGTAGGCTTCCTCGTCGGCCTTGAACCGTTCCCGGTTCTCGGCCCGCATCAGGGACCCGCACAACCGGTTCAGCGCCTGGCCCTGCCTGTTGTGCGCCAGGTCGAACAGGTAGTTGTCCCGGGCATTGGTCCGCGGTTCCGCACTGGTATCGGGGGTGTCGGCCATGGGTCCTCCTTCACCTCGGGCCCTCGAAGACGACGGTGGTGGAGCCGTTCCGAACGACCCGGTCGTCGCAGTGCCAGGCGACGGCACGGGACAACACGATCCGCTCGACGTCGGCTCCCCTGCGTTGCAGGTCCTCGACCGAATCACGGTGGGAGGCGCGAATGACGTCCTGTTCGATGATCGGCCCCTCGTCGAGATCCTCGGTCACGTAGTGCGACGTCGCGCCTATCAGTTTCACACCGCGCTCCTTCGCCCGCTCGTACGGACCGGCTCCGGTGAATGCCGGAAGGAACGAATGGTGGATATTGATCACGGGGACACCCAGTTCGTCGAGGAAGCCACCGGAGAGGATCTGCATGTAGCGGGCCAGGACGAGCAGGTCGACATTGCCTTTGAGGAGGTTCATCTGGTCCTTCTCCGCAGCGTCTTTTCTACCCTTCTCGACGGGGACACAAAAGAAGGGAATGCCGAATCCCCGGACCGCGTCGCCGAGCTCCGGGTGGTTCGACACCACCATGGCGATGGTCATGGCGAGTTCACCGCGCCGCTGCCGCCAAAGGAGATCGAGAAGGCAGTGGTCCTTCCTGGACACGAACACCGCGGCGCGTTTGTTGCGTTTTGCCTCGATGAGCTCGAACTCCAGTTCCTGCTCCGTTCCCAACCGCTGCGTCAGCGCCTCCTCCAGTTCGCCGAAACGGAGGGAGAGGTCGGGAAGGTGGAACTCGGTGCGTTGGAAGAAACGACCGCCCGCCGGATCGCTGGAGTGCTGGTCGAGCGAGACGATGTTGGCGCCCTGTTCGGCGAGCGCGCTCGACACGCTGGCCACGATCCCCGGACGGTCGGCCCCGCGGACGACCAGCCGGCCGAGGTCGTGGCGTTGGTTCTGCTGGCTCATCTCCATCATCCGCCCTGGATCGCCGAGGCCGGTAGCTGACGCCGCCAGCTCTCGGCGCGGCGCAGCTCGTTGCGGGTGTGGATATGCACGCCGCGGATCCCGGCCCGGAGGCGCCCGCACCCGCAGTGCGTTCACCCGTCGGGAGCGGAAATCCCGGCATCCACGCTCACCCCGAGTAGACCGGAGTACCCGAGCCCGCTTCGTCCGGCATCGCGACGGACATGGCCGGGACAAATGACGGATTCCGCGCGGCGGAACCGCCAACCCCGGAAATCCGCGATCCGGGAGGGCGCCGTTTTCTCCGGCACCGCTGGGACGCGTGCCGGGCACCCGAAAATGTCCGAAGGCGGGGTGCCCCGGGGGCGGATAGGTCGAATGACGTAGGAGAGACCGGTCGCGGAGACCTCACGGAGGGTGCGGGGAGGTGCCTACGGTCATTCAGGAAAGCCGCACGCTTCGAGGGGGCCAGCGTCCATGGAATCGAATCGGCTGCTCGTAATCAGTGCCCACGCGGGCGATTTCGTCTGGCGTGCCGCCGGAGCCATCGCCCTGGCGGCCTCCCGCGGCGAGCGTGTGAAAGTTCTGTGCCTCAGTTTCGGGGAGCGGGGCGAGTCCGCGAAAGCCTGGCGCGAAGGCCGGCAACTGGACGAGATCAAGGAATTGCGTCGGGCGGAGGCCACGAAAGCGGCGGCGGTGCTGGGAGCCGAGATCGCGTTCCTGGACGCGGGCGATTACCCACTGAGCCGGACCGACGAACTCACCGACCGGATCGTGCGGGTCTACCGCGAGGTACGCCCCTCTGTCGTGCTGACCCACCCCCTGGCGGACCCCTACAACCAGGACCATCCCACCGCGGCCCGGATGGCCCTGGACGCCAGGGTGCTCGCCCAGGCCGTCGGCTACGACGCACCCGGTGACCCCATCGGGGCTCCCCAGGTGTACTTCTTCGAGCCGCACCAGCCGGAACAGTGCGACTTCAAACCCAACGTCCTGCTCGACATCACACCGGTGTTCGAGACCAAACGGGCGGCCATGGAGTGCCTTCCGGCGCAGCAGCACATGTGGGACTACTACACGGATCTCGCCAAGCGCCGCGGGGTCCAGCTCCAGCGGAACGCCGGGCCCAACCTCGGCCTTGTGCACGACACCAAGGGAGAGGCCTACGTGCGGTTCTATCCGCAGGTCACGGAGGTGTTGGCGTGAGAGGCGACATCGTCACCGGCCCGCCCCGACCCGACGCCGAACGCGCCCTGCGGAGCGCACGGCAACGCCTCGGCAGGAAGCGCGCCTCCCGGGAGGCGTCCCGCGCGGGCGAGCCCGGTCCCGCCCGCTACGGGTGCGCGCGAAGCTCGCCGAGCTGGGCGTCCAGTACGTAACCGCAGACGAACACGGCCTCTGAAAGGAACAGCTTCCCATGGCGAACAACCTCCAGGAACTGTTGGACGAGTCCTCCAGTACGGTGGAGCTCCTCCGCAACTCCCAGCTCGGTGCCTTCATCTATCCCGTCGTGCCCGCCGAGTTCACCAACTGGCGCCGCGAGGTGGTCGCCTGGCGCAGGACCGCGGTGTTGTTCGACCAGACGCACCACATGGTCAACCTGTTCGTCTCCGGCCCGGACGCGCTGCGGCTGCTCACCGACACCGGGATCAACAGCACCGCCAAGTTCCCGGTGGACTCGGCGAAACAGTTCATTCCGGTCTCGCCCGAGGGCGGGGTGATCGGCGACGGCATCCTCTTCCGCCTCGCCGAGGAGGAGTTCGTCTTCTGCGGACGGGCCCCGGTGGCGAACTGGCTCACCTTCAGGGGGAGCTCCGGCTACAACGTCGACATCCACCGCGACGAGCGTTCCCCCTCGCGCCCCTACGGCAAGGCCGTGCACCGGGACCTGTGGCGCTTCCAGATCCAGGGGCCAGCCGCGTGGGAGGTGATCGAGAAGGTCAACGGCGGGCCTGTCGAACAGATCCCGTTCTTCCGGATGGGCCGCCTCAACGTGGCCGGGCAGCAGGTACGGACCCTTCGCCACGGCATGGCCGGAGCCCCGGGACTCGAACTCTGGGGACCCTACGAGACCTACGAGAAGACCCGCGAGGCGATCCTCGAGGCGGGGCGGGAGTTCGGCCTCGAAGCGGCCGGGGCCCGCGCCTACTCCTGCAACACCCTGGAGTCGGGATGGATCCCCTCCCCGCTGCCCGCCGTCTACACCAGTGAGGAGCTGCGCCCCTACCGCGAGTGGCTCGGCGCCGACAGCTACGAGGCCGTGAACGCACTGGCCGGCAGCTACGTCTCCGGGGAAATCACCGACTACTACCTCAACCCGTGGGAACTCGGCTACGGCCCGTTCGTGAAGTTCGACCACGACTTCGTCGGACGCGACGCGCTGGAGGCGGTCGACCCCGAGGCCCAGCGGCGCAAGGTCACGCTCGCGTGGAACCAGGCGGACGTCGCCAAGCTCCTGGGTTCCCCGGTCGACCCGCAGGGCCCCGGATACCAGTTCTTCGACCTGCCGAACGCCAACTACGGGTCCTCCAACTTCGACACCGTCGTCGACGCCGAGGGCAACCAGGTCGGCCTGTCCCTGTTCACGGGGTACAGCGCGAACGAACGCGCAGCACTGTCCCTCGCGACGGTCGACCCCTACGTGCCCCTCGGCGCCGAGGTGCAGGTGATCTGGGGGGAGCCCGGCGGCGGCTCCCGGAAGCCCACCGTCCAGCCGCACGAACAGTTCGCGGTGCGGGCCGTGGTGAGCCCCGCGCCGTACTCCGCCCCCGCCCGGGAGAACTACAAGCCGGGGTGGCGTACGTCCATGCGGTAAAGCCGGCACGGGCCGGGACCCGAGCCACGCCCGGCGCGCCCGATGGTGGGGCACCCGGAGAATCCGGGTGCCCCACCACCGTGTGGCGCGTGGTGCTGCCCTGCCGCGTAGGAACAAGGGGGATCCCCTGTCCCCGCGGGCTCAGGGGCCCGCGTCGGCGGCGAAGGCGTGGTCGATCAGCCAGGAAGGGAACGAGGTGATGCGCGCGTCGATCACCAGCGGGGCCCGCCGGGAACCGTCCACCCACCTCTCGACCTCCTTCAGGTCGGCGAGCGTGCGCACGGTGACGGCCTCGCACCCGTGCCCGCGGGCGATTCGGGCTATGTCGGTCTCCGGGAACTCCACGATGTCCGTCGCGTACCCGTGCGGTGCGAAGTGGTGGACCTCGGCCCCGTAGGCGTGGTCGTTGTACACGACGACGATCAGGGGCACCTCCATACGCACGGCGGTGTTGAGCTCGACGTGGCTCATCATGAAACCGCCGTCGCCCACACCGGCGACGGCGACCCGGCCGGGGGAGGCCAGTCCGGCCCCGATCGCGGTCGCCACCCCCAGCCCGATGGACGCGAACGCCAGCGTCAGACAGAAGCCGCGCGCGTCCGGGACCCCGAGGAACATCGCGGGATATCCGTTGAAGTTGCCTCCGTCCGGGGCCACGACGCGTTCCCTCGGCAGCACGTCGTCCAGGGCGATCGTGAGGGTGCGCGGGTCGATCGTGTCCTCGGTGCTGGTGTCGGTGAAGGGGACGTCCCGCCACCGGCACCGTTGGGCGATGCTCTCCCGGAGGTCGGGGGTCCGCCAGGACGGCTCGCACCGGGGTCTTTCCCGCACCTCCTCCAGGGCCGCCCGCGCGGTCGCGCCGACATCGCCGAGCAGGGCGAGGTCCACCCGGGTGTGCACGGCGAGAGCCTCGGTGTCGTCGTCGATCTGCACCACCGAGGCGTCGGGGGAGAGGAGCTCCCCATTGCGCAGCGTCCAGGAGTTCAACGACGCGCCCCAGGCGACGACGAGATCCGCCTCGCGCAGAAGGTCGGCCGTCAGTGGGGAGGCGAACCCTCCCGCGACGTCGATCGACCAAGGGTGGTCCGCGAACATGCCCCGGGCCACGGCCGACGTGGCGAGCAACGCACCGCTGTGCTCCGCGAGATCGGACAACACGCCGGCGGCGCCGGCCAGCCGAGCCCCGCGCCCGGCGACGAACACCGGGCTCCGGGCCGTGCGCAGCAGCTCGGCGAGGCTCGCAACGGCCGCCGGCTCCGGTCGGGCCGGCGAGCGCGCCGGCGGCGGCACCGGTGGAACCGCGGACAGGGGAACGGGCGCCTCCTGGATGTCCAGCGGCAGGTTGAGCACCACCGTGCGCCGGTCCACCGCGGCGCGGCGAAAGGCGCGGGTCGCGTCGCGCACGGCGGTCGCGGGCGAGGTGATCGACTCCGTTGCGACACCCAACCCGTTCAGCACGGCCGGCTGGTCGATGTGGAAATTGGACAGCAGGTCCGAGGCCGCCGTGTCCGCGCTGAGCACCAGGAGCGGCGTCCGGCTCTTCGCGGCCTCCGTGATGGCGGTCAGGGCGTTGGTCAGGCCGCACCCCTGGTGGACGGTCACGGCCGCCACCGCACCCGTAGTGCGCGCGTGGGCGTCCGCCATGGTCGCCGCGCCGGCCTCGTGCCGGGTGGCGACGAACCGGGCTCCCGCGGCGACGAGCGCGTTGGTCACGTGGAAGTTGCCGCTGCCAACCACCCCGAAGACCTGGTCGATTCCCAACCGCGCCAGTTCCCGCGCGACGGCTTCGGCGACCCGCATGGTGGTCCTCCCTGTGCTGTCACTGGCAGAGCAGTTCGTCCGTGCTCGGTGCCGAGTCAGTGACGTCGTACTCGGCCGTGAACTCCATCTGCTCCTGGACGGCCGGTTCGTCGATCTCGGAGGTGAACACGGGGAGCCTCATGCGCTCGGCCATCTCCTCGGGGATCTCGGTGAACTCCGGAATGCTCGCGCGCACCGCGTCCTCGTTGTCCCGCGCGTACTCCACCGACCGGTCCATCGCCCGGGTGAAACGCTCGACCACGTCGGCGTTCTCCTGCATGTACTGCTCGCCGGTGGTGTAGTTGCCGTTGGGGTACTCGGGGGCCAGCGCGGCCTGCGGTGCCCACGCGACCTCGCCTCCCTCGTCCAGGACGGTGGTGATGAAGGGCTCCGAGGTGTAGCCCGCGTCGATGCGCCCCTCGGACAACGCCCCCGGTACCTCCGGGAAGGGGACCTCGATCAGCTCCACCGAGTTGGGGTCGAGCCCTTCCTGGTCCAACGCGGCCTTGATGAGGACCTCCGCGTTCCCGCCGAGGGCGTTGACGCCGATGGTCGCGCCGTCGAGGTCCTCCGGACCGTCGATACCCGCGTCGGAATCGGCGACGAGGACCTGCCAGTCGTCCTCCTCCGAGGTGCCCGTGGCGTCGTTGGCCGTCACCACGCAGACGGGGAGCCCCTGGCTCACGGCCACACCGGCGGAGATGTAGCCGACGAAGCCGAAGTCGTAGTCGCCCGAGACCAGTCCGGTGACGATCTCGTTGCCCCCCTGCAGAACCGTGGGCTCGACCTCCAGCCCTTCCTCCTCGAAGAAGCCCTCCTCCATGCCCATGTACATGGGAGCCGCGTTCGCGATGGGCAGTGTTCCGATGTTGATGGTGACCCGCTCACCGCCGTCGGCGTCGCCGGAGCCGCCGCCACAGGCGGTCGCGGCGAGGGCGGTGGCCGCGACGATCGCTGTTGTCGGGCGTACTAGTTCACGCATGGCACGGTGTCTCATCTGCTCTCCTGGGGGAGACGAATGTTGGGGGACGAATGCTGGGGTGCGGCTGTCTGGGGTGCGGATGGCGGAGCCGGGTGTCAGGCGGGTGTGCTGGCCGTCTGGTCCGGTCGCCGGATCGATCGCCAGACGTAGCCGCGCAGGCGCGCGAAGTCGGGCCGTTCCTTGGTCCCGACCTGGTCGCGGGGGCGGGGCAGGCCGACGTCCACGATCTCGGCGACCCGGGTCGGCGCGGACGTGAGCACGACGACGCGGTCGCTGAGGTACACCGCCTCGTCGATGTCGTGGGTCACGAACAGGACGGTGACCCCGTACTGGTCGCGGACGTCCAGGACGAGATCTTCCAGGTCGGCGCGGGTTTGGGCGTCCACTGACGCGAACGGTTCGTCCATCAGGAGGATCTCGGGCTGGTACGCGAGCGCTCGCGCGATGGCCACGCGTTGCTGCATTCCCCCGGAGAGCTGCCACGGGTACTTCGCCCCCGCGCCGTCCAGACCGACGCTCTGGAGTGTCTCCCCGACCAGCGTCCGCATCGCCGACCGGTCGAGCCCGCGCGGTTTCAGCGGGAACGCGACGTTCTCCCTGACCGTCATCCAGGGATAGAGGGACCGGGAGTAGTCCTGGAAAACCAGGGCCATCTTCTTCGGCGGTTCCGTGACGAGCTCGTCGTCCAGGTAAACCGAGCCCGATGAGTACGGGAGGAGGCCCGCGACGCACTTGAGCAGGGTCGTCTTTCCCGCACCGGAAGGGCCGACGATCGACACGAACTCCTGTTCCTCGACGGTGGCGGAGACCTCGGCCACGGCCTCGACGGCGTTGCGGGTTCCCTCCTCGTAGACCTTCCTGAGGGATTCGACTCGGAGCATGCTGGTTTCCTTAGCGGTTATGTCGCGCCACCGCGTGCGCCGCGGTGCCACCGCAGCACACGGCGTTCCACGAGGAGGAAGACGAGGTTGAGGGTGAAACCGAGTAGGGCGAGCAGCAGAATCCCGGACCACATTTGGGTGATGGCGTAGGTCCGCTGGGACTGCAGGACGAAGTAGCCGATTCCGTTGGTGCTGGCCACCATCTCCGAAACGACCATCATGATCACCGCCAGGGCCAGGCTCACCCGGGCGCCGGCGAAGATCTGGGGGGCAGCGGACGGCAGGACCACACGGAAGAGGCGGTCACGCCGCGGAATCTGGAAACTGCGCGCGGTTTCCCGCTGTGTGGGGTCGACACCGTCCACGCCGTCGATCGTGTTCAGCAGGATCGGCCAGAAACAGACGAACGCGATCAGGGCGATCTTCATCGTGGAGCCGACACCGAGGATCAGTATCCCCGCGGGAATCAGCACCGGTGGCGGGATGGCCCGGAGGAACTGCACAACAGGGTCGGCCATGCGGCGCAACATGTGCGAGGACCCAAGAGCCATACCGATCGCGATTCCCGCGAGGACCGCGATCGCGTACCCGGCGAAGAGCCGGGTGAGACTCGGAACAACGTCGCTGCCGACACGGGCGAAGAGCCAGGTCTCCTGGAACGTCCGGATGATGTCCAGTAGGGGCGGGAAGAAGAACGAGGTCTCCCTGCCGGTCAGGACCGCCCAGAGCACCAGCAGGGCCAGCGGCACGCCGATCTCCAGCCCGCCACCGGTCACGCGCTTCAGTCGGGCCGGGTTCATGACCGGTTCGCCTCCCTCTGTGCGGGGTGCCAGTGCAGCAGGCGGCGTTCCACGGAGGTCATGAGGACGTTGATGCCCCAGCCGATCAGCCCGGTCGCGATGATCAGGCCGTACATCAGCTCGACTCTGCCGCTCTGCCGCGCGATGTTGATCTCCTGTCCGAGGCCGGCTGTGCCCAGGACGAGTTCGGCGGTCACCGCCAGGATCAGCGCCACCGAGGAGGAGATGCGCACCCCGGTCGCGATGTAGGGCAGAGCGCTCGGCAGCGTGACACGGAGCAGCCGCCGCGGCGCGCCGACGCCGAAGGACCGGGCCGTCTCCACCGCCACGGGGTCGACGTCCCGCACGCCGTAGAGCGTCTGCAGCAGGATCGGCCAGGTGGCCGCGAACGCGGCCAGGAAGACCTTGCTCTCCAGACCGGCCCCGAACAGGAGCACGGCCAGCGGGATGAGGGCCACGGACGGCACCGGGCGGAGGAACTCCACCACCGACCGCGTGGCCCGGAACAGCAGGTACACCGAGCCGATGAGAATCCCGAGCGGCAGCGCGGCCGCCGTGGCGAGGCCGAGTCCCAGGGCCCACCCCTGGAGGGTCTGGCCGACCGGTTGCCAGAGACCGCCGTCCAGGACCTGCTCGGCGAACGCACCCAGCATGGCCGAAGCCGGCGGGAGGAAGCGGTCGTCGACGACTCCGGAACGCGCGAACAGTTCGAACAGTACGATGGACAGCACGACCCCGGCCGTGGGCAGGACCCATCTGGAAGCCCCGTTGCCAGGCCGCTGCCTGCGGGACCCCTCCGCCGCACGTTCTCCGCGCCGCGGATCCCGCGTCGGAGCGAGCCTGGCCGCGCCTCCCCGCGTCGGGGCGCGCTTCAGTGGTGGCGATTCAGACATTGTCCTTGGGCTCGGGCTTGGGGATCAGTGGCTGCCAGCGTAGGCACGGGCCCGCGGCCGCTACTTCCTGCGGATGACGATTCCCGCGCGGCGTCGGGTCGCAGTGGAACCGCGACAAATGACGTATGTCCGGACCCTCTGGCGCTTTATGGGCGACTTGGGGGGATGACGGGCGGGGAAGGAACGTGCATTCTGGTGTCGCGACGAGCGAAACGAAAACTCGGTGACATCGCGTGTACCGGCGTGGATGTGGTTGGTGAGGATCGCATGTCTGTCGGAAGCAACCCTTCGGTCATATCCGAGCCTCGTCCCCTTGACTGGTCCGCGCTTGCCCTCGACGCCCCCGATGGGCTGGCGGTCGTGGCCGCGAGCGGGCATTTTCTCCAGGTGAACCGGGCCGGCGCCGTACTGTGCGGCCGAAGCGAGGAAGAGCTGGTCGGGACGCCTGCCCCGTTCCACCTGCTTCAGGACGTCGTACTCAACGATCTCGGCCTGCTGGACGACGGTTCCAAGGAGCAGGTGGCTCTCTGGCAGCCGCCCGGAGAGCCGCCACGGGAGTTCGCCTACCGTGCCCTGCCCGTCTCCGGGTTCACGGTGGTCGGTTTCCGGGATGTCACCGACCAGCGGCACCGGCAGCGCCGCGTGGCCGCCATCGCCCGGAGCTCGGTGAAACTCGCCTCGGCCGGGTCGCTCACCGCGACGCTCGACGCCTTGGCGAGTGAGGTCGTGCGAACGGACGCCCTGGCAGGGGTGCAGATCCTGACACTCGACGACAACAGCGGTCTCAGAATCATGGGCTCGGCCGGGTTCCCCCACTGGTCCGACTTCTTCGACCGCCTCATGGAATGCCGCGATCGCGGTGCACGGCTGTGCACGGTCGAGGCCTACGAGAGCGGGGAGACGGTCATCGTCCCCGACCGTTGGTTGGCGATCCGCGACGACCCCGCGTGGCAGCCGTTGAACGAGTACCTCAGCGATCCGGAATGGAACTGGTTCGCCAGCGTCCCCCTCAAGATCCGCGGTCAGGTCCAAGGGGTGCTCAACGCCTTCTTCCGCCCGGGGCAGACGATCGGGCGCCGCTCGGAGGAGTTTCTGCTCGCCATGGCCGAACAGGCGGCGGTCGCGGTCGACTACGCGGCGCTGGTGTTGCGCGAGCGCGAGCACGCCCGGCGGGAGGAGCGGCAGCGTCTGGCGCGTGACCTGCACGATTCGATCGTGCAGCAGGTGTTCTCCATCAGTATGCAGGCGAAGTCGATCGGGGTGCTCGGGGAGAGGGGAGTCGCCGCTCCCGCCGAGACTGTGTGCCGCATCGCCGACGAGGTCGGCGTGCTGTCGAGCGCCGTACTCGCCGACCTGCGCGCCATGGTGCACGAGCTGCGGCCGTCGTCCTCCGCCCAACTGGGCCTGGAGGAAGCGGTTACCGCGCTCGCCGAGAGTACCGAGAAGCGGACCGGGCTCCACCTCGACGTCGATTTCGGCGAGGGGCTCGACGAGGTGACCGGTGACCTCGTCGAGGACATGTACCGCATGATCGCCGAGGCCATCCACAACGTGGTCAAGCACGCCGAGGCGCACACCGTGTCCGTGCACGCGGGGGTGACCGGGCACCGGCTGGTCGTCATCGTCGCCGACGACGGGTGCGGGATCGGCACCGGGTCCTCCGAACGCGGCGAAGGGTACGGGTTGACCACGATGCGCGAACGAGCCGAACGCTGGGGTGGCGAGCTGACGGTCCAGCTGCGTTCACTCCGGGGAACACGGGTGCGAGCCGATGTGCCGCTGGCGCTCCCCGGAGCGCCAGGGATGGCGGAGGACCCGTTCGGCGAGAGCCACCGGCTGGCTGGAGAACCGACGCCGTGAGCGGTGACCGGGAGGCACACATCAGGGTCCTCATTGTCGACGACCACGCCGTTGTTCGGCGCGGAATCCGCTCATACCTGGAGGTCCAGGAGGACCTGGAGGTAGCCGCCGAGGCGGCCAACGGCGAGGAGGCGCTCGACCGGCTGCGCCTCATGGCCGCGCACCGGGAGCTGCCCGCGGTCGTCCTGCTGGATCTCCTCATGCCCAAGCTCGACGGCGTGGCGACGACGAAGGAGATCGCCGGCCTCTACCCGGACGTACGGGTCGTGGTTCTGACCAGCTTCGGCGAGATGGAGCGCATTCACGCCGCCCTTGCCGCCGGAGCCGCGGGATACCTGTTGAAGGACGCCGAACCCCCCGATGTGGTGGCCGCGATCAGGACCGCCGCACGCGGTGACGTGTTCCTGCATCCCGCCATCGCGCGGAAGCTCACCCAGGAGATGGTGAGCCCCTCCACCGGACTGAACGCGCTCACCCTGCGGGAACGCAATGTCCTGGCGCTGGTCGCCAAGGGCCTGTCCAACCAGGAGATCGCCAGCAACCTCGTGATCAGTGAACGGACCGCTCGTACGCACGTCAGCAATGTGCTGCACAAGTTGCAACTAACGTCGCGTACGCAGGCGGCCCTTGTCGCGGTGCGGCAGGGCCTGGTCACCAACGAGGGCGCGGGCGAGCAGCATTAGGTAGTGTTTTTTGGGCTCGCTGGCGCTCGCCGGGTCGGGCGCCTGGGTGGCCGGGAACCTTCGGGCACCTCCGGTGTGCCGGCAACACGGGCTCGTTCCTCGCCCACACGGACGCCCCACCTACGGACCCTCCAGAACCCCGGCGGCCCCCGACCTGTTCTCTGGGCTCGCTGGCGCTCGCCGGGTCGGGTGCCTGGAGGCCGGGAACCTTCGGGCACCTCCGGTGTGGCGCCCCGGTCGGCTTCGCCACTCGCGGGCGCCCCACCTCCGGGCCCTCCAGAACCCCGGCGGCGCCCGACCTGTTCTCTGGGCTCGCTGGCGCTCGCCGGGTCGGGCGCCTGGGTGGCCGGGAACCTTCGGGCACCTCCGGTGTGCCGGCAACACGGGCTCGTTCCTCGCCCACACGGACGCCCCACCTACGGACCCTCCAGAACCCCGGCGGCCCCCGACCCAGACGGCCACTTGGTTCGAAAAACAGGGCTTAGCCGCTCACGGCTGACGGGCAACACGAAGTCTCCGCGCTGTCCCGGCCGCTCTGGCGTTCCCGTCCGCCGGCAACCCGGTGTTCGCCCGGACTCCCCGCGCCGGCGGGCGTCCGCGCGGAGAGCACAGCGACAAATGACGTAGCCCGCGCGGGACCCATGCCGGCCCCGGCTCCGTCATTGCGCGCTTCAGCACGGGAGAGGGGCTCTCTACCGTCGATGATGTCGTAGCCGACGAGGGAGACCCGCGCGTATGAGTACATTCGTCCTGATCCATGGTGCCTGGCATGGCGGTTGGGCGTGGCAACGGGTCGTGTCCCGGTTGCGTGCCGCCGGTCACGAGGCCCACGCACCGACCCTCACCGGGCTGAGCGACCGCGCGCACACGCTCCACCCGCAGGTCGGGTTGAGCACGCACATCCAGGATGTCGTCGCCCACATCGAGGCCCACGATCTCCGGGACGTCGTTCTGGTCGGCCACAGCTACGCGGGACAGGTCGTCACCGGGGTGGCCGACCGCATACCCGAGCGCCTCGCGACACGCGTGTACCTGGACGCGTTCGTCGGCGAGGACGGCGAGGCAGCGATCGACCTGCTGCCCGAGACTGTCGCCGGCCACTACCGGGAGTCGGTCGGCGGCCCGGGATTCGGCTGGCTCATTCCCGTGCGTTCACTCACCGTGCTGGGGGTCGCGGACGAGGCCGATCTGGCCTGGCTGACTCCGCGGCTGACCCCGCATCCGTGGCTGACCTACACCGAACCGCTCCGGTTGACCGGAGACGACCGGGTTGCCGCGGTGTTCGTCGAGTGCACCGACTGGATGGGTGTGTTCGCTCCCCAGGCCCGCCGTGCGGCGGCCCGCGGGTGGCCTACTGCCGAGCTCGCGACCGGCCACGAAGCCATGGTCACCGCACCGGCCGAGCTGGCCCGGACACTTCTCCAGATCGCCGACAACAGCGGCGCCCCACGCCCCCCGCGCACATAGGAGAGTCCCGTGGAGTTCCTGGTCCGGTCAGAGAACAACCTGCCCCGCGACACCCCCGAACACGTCCAGCGACAGCTCCGTGCCGAGGAGCGCCAACGGGCGCAGGAACTGCGGGAGGCGGGCATCCTCCGGCGCCTGTGGCGGGTACCGGGGCGGAACGCGGCGATCGGGCTCTACGAGGCGGCGGACGCGACTGAGCTGCACACCGCCCTGACCTCGCTTCCCATGTGGACGTGGATGGACATCTCGATCGAACCACTGGCAACCCATCCCCAGGAGATGCCTCCCTCATGACCGGTGTCCCCGGGCGAACGCCGCGTCCGGGGACACCGCGGGGACGGCGGGAGCACGGGACAGTGCGCGGACGTTGGGACGACGCGCCGCGGTCGCCCGTCCCGGCCGCGCGGCCGGAGAAGGGTTGTACGAAGTGCGGACAATCGTCCGTATGGGGTGGCGGCCATGCGCAGTCCGGTGCGAAACGGCGGATCGTCCGCTGGAGAACGGCCGTCTCCCTGCGGCCGCCATCGCTGCAGTTTCCTGAATCGCCTGGAAGTTAGCGGTTCGTTGCTGTCCAGTCGTACCCGGCTGGCATCACTCGCATGGGCCGCCCGGCGACCGCAGTCGTTCGTGCGAGGCGGCCCGGGCCACGGCCGCTATGTCGAAACGAGACTTGACACACTCTGGGGCGCCGCTCAAAACTTACTTTCGGACAGATGACCGTAGTGCGGACACGTTGAACGTCCGCGATGAACCGTACGAAGGCGACCATCATTCACCCCCGCGCCGGGACCGGGCGCCCCCGCGAACCGGTCCGGTGAGTGGAACCGAGGGAGCATCTGCCGCGCGCTGCGGCCCGCAACACCCGCTCCTTGTTCCGCTGCGGCAACCCACTCGAAGGAGCGGACGTGGCGTTCACCAGGAATCAGGATGACCAGGAGAAACCATCCTCCTCAACGTCGCACCGGGGTGTGCACCCGGTCGCCGTCGTGGTCGGATTCACGGTTCTCTGCGCGTCATGGATGCTCAACGCCATGGATCGCCAGCTTTTCTATCCACTGCTTCCCGACATCGGTGATGATCTGGGATTCACGCTGGCGCAGGACGGTTTCCTGGCGACCGGGTTCACGCTCGGGCTCGGCGTAGCCGGTTTCCTCGCGGGTTTTGTCGTCGACCGGTACTCACGCAAGACGGTCATCATCGTCAGCGTGCTCGTCTACTCCCTGGGTACCGCCGCGATTCCGCTCTCGTACCACGTGGCGGACATGGCGGTCTACCGCATCATCTCCGGTGTGGGGGAGGGGGTGCAGGGGACAGCGCTGTACGCGATCGTCGGATCGTTCTTCTTCCACCGCAGGGCGTTCGCGGCCGGCTTCATCGGCGTCGCGTTTGGCGGCGGCCTGTTCCTGGGACCGATGGTCGGTGTCCCGTTCGCGGAGAACTTCGACACCTGGAAGGCGCCGTTCTTCCTTTTCGGTTCCCTGGGCCTGGTAATGGCAGTGCTCATCATGACTCTCGTCTCGCGCCGCATGTCCGAGGTCAAGCGGGACATCGAGGAATCGGCCGCGACCCGGGACTTCGGCCATGTCCCCGCGAGCCCGTACAACCGCAACATCGTGCTCTTCGGGTTCGGCGCGGCCTCCAGTGGGATGATCTTCTACGGTTTCACCGGGCTGTATCCCACTTACCTCCGCGAGCAGTTGGCGTTCGAAAGCGGCCAAGCCGCGCTGGCGGTCTCACTGCTGGGCATTGGCGCCATGCTGGCCCTGGTGGCGGGCTGGCTCGGCGACAAGATCAACCAGAAGTGGCTGCTCGTGTGCACGTTCCTCATCATCTCGGTGATCGCCTATCTCATTTACAACGTTGTCACGGCGACCATCGGCCAGTACGTGCTGGCGTTCCTCATGGGAGCGTTCGCGAGCGGTTCCCTGTTCACCAACACCGCGACAGCCATGCAGCGCTCCGTCCGCCCGGAGCTCGTGGGACGTGGGCAGGGCCTGTTCATGCTGACCTACTACGTCGCGGCGGCGTTCTCCGGAAGCACCTTCGCCTGGCTCGTCTCGCACGGCGACTGGGGCCAAGCGGGACTGTGGCAGCTCACCATCCTCCCGCTCGTCGCCGCTGCGGTGCTCTCATTCGTGGACCGGAAACGCATGATCATTCCCGGCGTGAAATGACGGCCCGGGACGCGCTTCAGCACTCCGCGGGACCCCCGTACTGCTCCGCCGGCTGGCCCGCATAAACCAGAAATGATTTCCGCAAAGGGGAATTTTTGCCGATCCTTATTGTCCTTAGTCGAAAAGCTCCCTGATCTCGGAGCGTCTGACGCCACGATGAAGGCCGTGCGCCGAACCCACCCTGTCTACCGCGAGGATTTCTCTGATGCTGTTTCCCACGTCGCTCGTCGGAAGCTATCCGCAGCCGCACTGGCTGATCGACCGCGCCAAGCTCGGCCAGCGCTTCCCGCCGCGGGTGCGTGCCCGGGAACTGTGGCGGGTCGGGGACGAACTGCTCGAAGAGGCGCTCGACGACGCGACCACGCTGGCGGTCCAGGCCCAGCTTTCGGCGGGACTGGACATCATCACCGATGGGGAGGCGCGCCGGGAGAGCTACTCGAACCACTTCGCCACCGCCCTGGACGGTGTCGACATCGACAACCCGGGAATGGCGCTGGACCGTAGTGGCGAACCCAATCCGGTTCCCCGCGTAGTCGGCCCCATACGGCGCCGCCAGCCCATCGCGGCCCGCGACACCGCCTTTCTGCGTGAGCGGACCGACCAGCCGATCAAGATCACCATTCCGGGGCCGTTCACCATGGCCCAGCAGGCCCAGAACGACTACTACCCCGATGAGCGGTCTCTGGCGTTGGGCTACGCCGCGGCGGTCAACGAGGAGATCCACGAGACGTTCGCCGCGGGAGCCGACATCGTCCAACTGGACGAGCCCTACATGCAGGCCCGCGCGCCAAAGGCCAAGGAGTACGGCCTGGAGGTGCTCTCACGGGCGTTGCAGGGGGCGCCCGGCACCACCGCTGTACACATCTGCTTCGGCTATGCCGCGATCATCCACGAGCGCCCCGAGGCCTACTCGTTCCTCCCGGAGCTGGCGCAGGCCCCTGTTGACCAGGTGTCTATCGAGACCGCGCAGTCGAACCTCGACTGCTCGATCCTGGAGAGCCTGCCCGACAAGACCGTCATCCTCGGTGTGCTGGACCTCTCCGACCCGGCCGTGGAGGACCCCCAGACCGTGGTCGACCGGGCCAAGAGGGCGCTGCGGTACGTCGCGCCCGAGAATCTCGTACTGGCTCCCGACTGCGGGATGAAGTACCTGCCGCGCAAGGCAGCCCTGGGCAAGCTCCGTTCCCTGGTGGCCGGCGCCGAACAGCTGCGCAACGAATACTGAGTTTCCGCCGTCCGCTGGTCACCGCACCACCCAGCCGTCGCGCGGCGGCTGGGTATCTCACAGGGTGTGCGGACGCGCGAGCGCGCCCCGCCGACCGGTAGACACCCCCGCTCATGAAACCCGACGCGGGCGAGGCGGGCACGAAGGGCGCCCCCTGACGCAAGCCCGATTCTGTGCCACCATACGGCAATGCGAAAACCGGAATCACAATGGCGCGCATGGCCCGATTCCGTGGAAACCATGACAGAGACAGAGCGAACGCGGTTGGCGGCTCTTCGGGACCGCTTCGCCGAGCTCGGGTGCCCCGACCCGGAGGATGCGGCTCTGTCCGAGTTCCTGGACGACATTCCGCAGCTGGCCCGATTCCTGGCAGTGCGGCACATCTGGCCGCGCCTGATCGACGAGTGGGCGAACGAAGGTGTGCTGGAGCGGTTCCCGGCGGCCGATCGCCTCCTCGCCAGCGGTGCGGATCGCGGCGACCTCGCCAAGGTTGCGCGATTGGTTGCCTACGAGACTGCGTTCACCATGCTCTACGACCTCTCGGCGGGCGGAGACCCCGATGCGCCCGACGGTACTCCAGAGTGGTGTCTGCAGGAGGTAGGCCCGGACGGCGAGCCGACCGGGCGGTACCTCGACTCCTTGCACGAAGATCTGCTGATGCTGGATCCGTCCGGCCGGGAAGGTGCCGACCTGTTCGAGTAGCCGCCCTCCGAAGAACGGGTTGGCTGTTGGTTGGGGACGGGCAGGGCGCCCCGCCAAGGGCTGCCCTGTCAGTTTGCGCCTTCCTCCTCCTGCTCCCCGTTCTTCTCGCGCAGCCGCTGGCGTTGCGGGACCACCGTGTACTTGGGGTCCGCGGCCGACTGCACGCCGGCCTTGAAGATCCCGAAACGCGTGCAGGCCGACCCCGCCAACAGGGCGGCCCCGCTCGCGGCCGAGAGCACCCGGCTGCGGCCACTCAGGAGGGCGCCAGCGGCCCCGGCCAGGGTCAGCGCCTTGGCCGTGCGCATCAGCGCACCCCCGCGGCCCGACTGGTAAGGCTCGGCAACCATGCCCAGCCGGCGTTCCATGCGTGCCACCGCCGCGGTCTCCAGGGCGGAACCGAACACGGCGGCTCGTCGGGCGGGGGCGGCCTGGCCGAGGGGCGCGGTTAGCATTCCCATCCCTCCGGAGGCCGCGGCCGCTGACCCCACGAACACGAACGGCATCTCCCGGTACCCCTCGTGCCAGGCCGGAACGGCCGTGTCACAGATGAGAGGCGCGGTGTAGGCGGCGACCGCGGGTCCCACCACACCGGCACCCACCGTCGCCGCCCGGCCGATGCGCGGGAACAGGCCCGTGGCTCCGGTGACCGCCGCCGCCCCGGCCATGGGCCCGTACCCGGCCAGCAGCCACGAGCCCATGTTCATCGGCGATGTGGGCCGGAACACCCGCAGCATGTTGAGGAAGCGGGCCGGACGCCCGAGGTCGTGGACCAGGGCCACGAGGGACCCGGAGACGGCGCCCAGCGCGGTGTACTTCAACGGCCGGGCCAGGTCCGGCCGGCCCGTCAGCTCGGCTCCGGCGGCCAGTCCCGATGAGGCGCCGGCCAGCCCGCCCAGGAACAGGTAGCCAGCGATGTCCCGCCCCTCCCAGACAATCTGGTTGAGGATCGGCTGGCCGTAGTAGGAGCGGAACTCGGTTTCGGATACCTCTTGCGTACCGCTGCTCCGCGCGTGCTCGGGCGCGCGGTGCCGGTCGCCGTCCAGCACCGCGGCGGATCCGGTCACCGCTTCGCGCCCGGGGCGCTCGCCCTGAACACCCTGCGGGGTCACATCCGAGGTGCTCACCGCCTCCTCCTTCCCAGGAACGTCGCACTCACCCCGGCGAGCAGCGTCGCGGCGGCGATGCCGGCGTATCTCCACATCGATGGCAGGTCGCGGGTGGTCACGACCGGATCCGGGGGCAGGCCGTAGACCTCCGGCTCGTCCAGCAGCAGGAAGAACGCGCCCGCGCCACCAACGCCGTCCTGCGGGTCGTCCCCGTACAGCCGCGCGGAGGAGACTCCGGCGTCGTGCAGGTCACGCACCCGCTCGTTGGCCCGCTCACGGAGCTCGTCGAGGTTGCCGAACTGGATGGAGTCGGTCGGGCACGCCTTGGCGCACGCGGGCTCCAGGCCATCGCCGAGCCGGTCGTAGCACAGGGTGCACTTCCATACCCGGCCGTCGTCCGCTCGCTTATCGATCACCCCATAGGGGCAGGCGGGCACGCAGTATCCGCAGCCGTTGCAGATGTCCTCCTGCACCACCACCGTCCCGTACTCGGTGCGGAAGAGCGCGCCGGTGGGGCACACGTCCAGGCAGGCGGCACTGGTGCAGTGCTTGCACACGTCGGAGGACATCAGCCAACGGAACTCGCCGCGCTCGTCGGCGCCGGTGGAGTCCCCGGGGCGCTCGAAGGAGGGCATTCCCAGATCCACCGGCTCTCCCTCGGGGCGCCCCACCCCGGTCTCCTGGTAGCCCAGGGGTTCCCGCTGCTCGACAAACGCCACGTGCCGCCACGTGTCCGCTCCCAGCCCGCCGCTGTTGTCGAACGACATGGCGGTGAAGTCCAGGCCGTCCTCGGGAATCATGTTCCATTCCTTGCAGGCGACCTCGCACGCCTTGCAGCCGATACACACGCTGGTGTCGGTGAAGAAACCCATGCGCGGCTGGTCGGTGCCGGGTTGACCGCCGGCCTCCTCGTCGATGGCCATCTCCTAGACCTCCGTACCGGTCTGCTCGGTGATGCCAGCGCTCTGCTGGTAGGAACGCACCAGGCCGCTGCGGTCGGCACCGCGGGGGCGCCGGCCGGGTCGGATGTCGGCCGTCACTGCCTTGACCTCCTGGATGTGTACGTTGGGGTCGAGGACGATCGGGAACAGCTCGTTGGCGGAGTCCCCGGCGGAGTAGCCGTTGGGCCCCCAGTGGTAGGGCAGTCCGATCTGGTGGATGGTGCGGCCCTGCACCCGCAGCGGCGCCATCCGGTCGGTGATCAGCACGCGTGCCTCGATGGCGTTGCGTGCGGTGACGATGGTGGCCCAGTCGCCGTGGGACAACCCCCGCTCAGCGGCGAGCTCGGGCCCCACCTCGCAGAAGAACTCCGGTTGGAGCTCGGAGAGGTAGGGCGTCCAGCGGCTCATGCCCCCGGCGGTGAAGTGCTCGGTGAGCCGGTAGGTCGTCACCACGTAGGGGAAGATCCGGGATCCGGGGGTCTCCGCGTCGGGGTGGTAACGGTTGGCCTCATGCGGGTAAACGAACCGGGTCGGATTGCGCTGCTGGTGGTACAGCAGGTTGGCGAACGGCGTGTCTTGGGGCTCGTAGTGGGTGGGCATCGGGCCGTCGTTGAGACCCGCCGGCGCGTACAGCCACCCCTTGCCGTCGGCCTGCATGATGAAGGCGTCAGTCCCTCCCAGCGCGTCGACGCCCTCCGCTCCTTCCGGCGGCCGGTAGCCCGGGGACTTGTCCTTCTCGAAGTCGGGTGTGTCGTGCCCGGTCCAGCGCCCGTTCTCGGCGTCCCACCACACCAGCGCCTTGCGCGGGCTCCACGGGTTGCCGTCGGCGTCGGCGGAGGCCCTGTTGTAGAGGATGCGCCGGTTGTCCGGCCAGGACCAGGCCCACTCGGCGGAGAGCCAGTCCTGCTCGGAGGCGGGTTTACGGCGCGCCGCCTGGTTGACGCCGTCGGCGTACACGCCGCAGTAGATCCAGCAGCCGCATCTGGTGCTGCCGTCGTCCCGCAACTGGGTGTAGCGGTTCAGGTGGTTGCCGTCGGCGTCGTGGCCGTTGATCTCGGCGAGTACCGCGCCGGCGTCCGGCTCGTCCCCCTCCTCCAACGGGTAGTCCCAGGTCAGGTCGAGTATGGGGCGGTCGACGGGGTCGGTGGACCCGGCCAGTTTCTCCCGGATGATCCGACCGAGGTGGTACATGAACCACAGGTCGCTGCGGGCGTCGCCCTTGGGCAGGACGGCGCGGTCGTGCCACTGCAACGTTCGGTTGGTGTTGGTGAACGTTCCGGACTTCTCGGTGTGTGAGGCGGCTGGGAAGAAGAACACCTCGGTTCCGATGTCCTCGGTGCGCAACTCGCCCGACTCGATCTCCGGGCCGTCCTTCCACCACGTGGCGCTCTCGATGAGCGAGAAGTCGCGCACCACCAGCCAGTCGAGGTTGGCCATGCCCAGGCGCTGGGCCCGGGTGTTGGCCGACCCCACGGCCGGGTTCTCCCCCATGAGGAAGTAGCCCTTGCACACTCCCGCCATCTGCTCCATGACCGTGTCGTAGGTGCTGTGCGACCCGGTGAGCCGCGGCAGGTAGTCGAAGCAGAAGTCGTTGTCCTCGGTCGCCTTGTCGCCCCACCACGCCTTGAGCAGGCTTACCGTGTAGGACTTCATGTTGGACCAGAACCCCCTGAGGGGTGAGGTGCCCACGACGAAGTCGTCCAGCGTCTGCTCCTCGTGGGCGTGTGGCATCGGGATGTAGCCGGGTAGGAGGTCGAACAGGGTCGGAACGTCGCTGGAGCCCTGGATGCTGGCGTGACCGCGCAGCGCCTGGATACCGCCGCCGGGCCGGCCGATGTTGCCCAGCAGGAGCTGCAGGATCGAGGCGGCACGGATGTACTGCGAGCCGACGGTGTGCTGGGTCCAGCCGACCGCGTAGCAGAAGACGCTGGTGCGGTCGCGCCCGGAGTTCTCGGTCAGGTAGTCGCACACCCGGAGGAACATGTCCTGGGGAATGCCGCAGATCTCCTCGACCATCTCCGGGGTGTAGCGCTCGTAGTGCCGTTTGAGGATCTGGAAGACACAGCGGGGGTGGGTGAGCGTCGGATCCTCCGGGGGATCTCCCCCGATCACCGCGCCGCCGGAGCCGTGCTTCTCGGGGCGCGCGGAGTTGCGGACCGCGCTCTCGTCCTCGACGCGGGCCTCGTAGTGCTGGTCGCGCTTGCCGGAAGCCGGGGCGATATCCACCCCCTCGTAGCGCCACATCGTGGTGTCGTAGGCCCGTGTGTCCTCGGAGAACCCGGAGAACAACCCGTCGAGGTCCTCGGTGTCCCGGAAGTCCTCGCTGACGATGCTCGCGGCGTTGGTGAACGTGCGCAGGTAGTCGTAGAAGTACTTCTCGTTGGAGATGACGTGGTTGATGATGCCGCCGAGAAAGGCGATGTCCGTGCCCGCGCGGATCGGCACGTGCATGTCGGAGAGGGCACTGGTGCGGCTGAACCGCGGGTCGACGTGGATGACGGCGGCCCCGCGCGCCTTGGCCTCCATGACCCACTGGAACCCGACCGGGTGCGCCTCGGCGTAGTTCGACCCCTCGATGACAATGCAGTCGGCGTGCTGCTGGTCCTGCATGAGCGTGGTGGCGCCGCCACGCCCGAAGGACGTGCCCAGGCCGGCGACGGTGGAGCTGTGGCAGACGCGTGCCTGGTTCTCGACCTGCACCACGCCCAGCGCGGTCAACAGTTTCTTGATCAGGTAGTTCTCTTCGTTGTCAAGGGTGGCGCCACCGAGACTGGCGATCCCCATTGTGCGCGCGACGCGAAGGCCGTCGTGCTCGTCCTGCCATTCTTCCCGGCGGGTCCGGATGACACGGTCGGCCACCATCTCCATCGCGGTGTCCAGGTCGAGCTCCTGCCAATCGTGCCCGTACGCCGGCCGGTACAGCACAGTGTGGCGGCGTGACTCACCTGTGGTGAGCTGGAGGCTGGCTGATCCCTTGGGGCACAACCGCCCTCTGCTGATCGGGGAGTCCGGATCGCCCTCGATCTGCACGACCTCTTCGTCGCGCACATAGACGTTCTGCGCGCACCCCACCGCGCAGAACGGGCACACCGACTTCACAACACGGTCCGCGGTGGCGGTGCGGGGCCGCAGTTCGGCGCTACGCGCGGATTTGGCCGTGGCGGCGCGCCCTAAAGGGTCGCGCTCCTTGACTTGCCGGTAGACCGGCCACGACTCGATCCACGTACGTATACCCATCGTGCCCTCCCGAGTGTCGCCTCCCGGCGGCCGTCACCGTGTGCAGCAACGCCAAAGCGTGGCTGCGCGCTCACCCGCTGCCCAAGGGCAGTGGCGACGAAACGCCGGGATGCGGTGGCGAAACCGATGGCCCCGGCGGGCTGGGCGCCCGCCTACGGGGTGCTGAAGGACCGCTCCGGCGCCGTCTGGGTCCTGGATGCCGTGAGCGAATACAACGGGTGAGCCCGGATGGACGGTCGGGGAGAGGCGCGTGACGTCCGCCCTTCCCGCCCGTCCAGCCAACCGCGCGGGGCGAGCCGCACGCCGCGAGATCGTCACCGAGGCCGAGCACTCACTGGCACCGCTGACCGGCCGCTACCGCAAGGGCCAGCCAACGCCGCGGAACCCGGCCCCGCGCGGTCGACGAATACTCCGCCGCCGGGCAGCCGACACGGAATCACCCGGACCGGATAAGCCTCCGCGCAGCATGGACACGTGCGGGATGCGCTGGTGTCACTCGCCGCTGCGGATGTCGGGGAGGCGCTGGGGGGAGTGCTGGATCGCCTCGAAGCGCACGGTGCGGCCCTGGCCGAGCGGGCTCTGCGCCAGGAACCCCACGCGGGGTTCGGCACCCGGGGCGAAGTAGCGGATAAGGTTCCACGGGCCGTCGCCGGTGCGGGCGTGGAACGCGAAAGCCGGCCCCAGGCGGGCGATCCGGAGCTGAACGTCCTCCGCGTCCACGGTGTGGGAGTTGCAGTCGTCGGACACCCCGCGGGTCACCACGGACACGATCGTGGGGTGCCCCTGCGGGGAGGACTCCAGGCACAGCTTCGCCCAGTGCTGGGCGTCGGCGTGCAGTACCAGCACCGCGGCGTCGTAGGTGGACTCCAGGTCCAGGCGCACCCGCGCACTGAGCAGATAGTCGCCTTCGAGGCGGGTGAGCAGCGCCGGGGCGTTGGCATAGCGTGCGCCGCCGTCGGGATCGGTGAACAGGTCGGTGCCGCCGCCGGCCCGCACCTCAAGGGTGTCCGAGCCCGCCACCTTCCAGGCCTCGGGCTCATTGAGCCAGCGCAGCGGGGCGGGGATCGCCGGGATGCTGACAGTCTCGGTCATGGGACCCGAGTCTCCTTTGCGGTCGGGATTGGTGTGCAGGCCCGGCCAAAGACTCGATCGGCCGTCACCTTGTGATGTCCGGGGAGGAGGCTCAGCATGATCCATGGCCCCGCCTCGCCCGATCAGCTCTCAAGAAGATGCCCGGTTCGTCAGCGGTGACTGCTGCAGGGCCTCGGCGACGTGCTCGCGCAAGTTCGCGAACGAGGCGTTGGCTGGCTGATGTTTGCGCAGGCTGTCCCGGGAGATCGTTTTCTGGTTGCCTACTGCGGCGGTCAGCCGACTGGTCGCCATGACGTAGAACTCCCACTGGTCGAGATTCAGCGGATCCACGGTGGCCTTGTCTTTGTGTTTCAACAGGCAGAACACATACGCCTCCGAACGGCGCGTCCGCTCGCGGTAGTGGGTATTCGTCGCGTGGTCCCAGCCCTCGGCCGGCTTGATGTCGAAGACAATTCTCGACAGCTCTTTCTGCTCCCAGCTCTGCAGGTAGGCCGCTGATTTGACCTCGATACGCCCCTCAGGGGTGAGCAGATCATGCCCGTCCCATTCCAGGCGGGTCTTGCCCCCGATACAGTCCAACGCCATGCCGATTCCGGCATCCCGGCATCATGCCGCAGAACGCCAGCAACTGCTCTGTCCTGCTCTCGGTGGTGAAGGAGAGGGAAACCGGCTCGTCTGCACATGTGGCGTTGGATCAGCTTCGAGGCGCTTTTGCTTCTTCGGTTCCGCTTTGTTCAGAGGAGCTGCCACGACCTGCCGAATCCGCCCGGACTCCACCGGGGTGCTTATCGCGCGCGGTTCGGCTCCATCCGTGCCCCGCGGAAGGACACCTGGTGATTGCGCGCTTCCCGCGCCAGCGAGCTACGGGGACTCCGGCATTCGACTGTTCCGACCCGGATCCCGGTGCCCGTCCCGGGAAGGCGGTTGAGCTCGAACCGGTAGCGCTGGGCGGGGCGCACCCACGCGGGGACCGCCCCGCCGGTGCTCAGGGCTTGCGGCCGACGGCGCCGTGGACGTCAACCTCCTCGGGCTCACCGATATCGGTGGCCTCCGGCCGCCATTTCAGACACGACACCTGCCCCGGTTCGACCAGGTCCAATCCCGCGTACAGTTCGGCGAGCTGGGTGGGTTCGCGGAGCACGTAGGGCACCGCACCGGTGTCGTCGTAACCCTCCTGCGCCTGCTGCAGCGCCTCGCCCTGGACCTCATAGGTGCTGTCATAGTGCAGCAGGAAACTGCCGGAGGGAAGCTCGGCCAGCAGCCGCCGCACGATCGCCTTGGCCTCGTCCCAGTCGTGGATGTGGCCCAGGATTCCCATCAGCATCAACGCGATCGGCTGGGAAAAGTCCAGTGTCTTGGCGGCCTCAGAGAGGATCTTGTCGGGGTCGTGCAGATCGGCCTCGACGTAAGTGGTCACACCTTCATGGGTGGTACTGGTCAGCAGCGCCTCAGCGTGCAGCAGCACCAGGGGATCGTTGTCGACGTAGACGATTCTGGATTGGGGGGCAACGCGCTGGGCGACCTCGTGGGTATTGTCCATGGTCGGCAACCCGGTGCCGATGTCGAGGAACTGGTTGACGCCCTCTTCGGCGGCGACGTAGCGGACAGCGCGTTTCAGGAAGACCCGGGAGGCACGGGCCATGTTAACGATGCCGGGTGCCTGGTCCTGATACGCCTTTCCCGCCTCCTGATCTGCGGCGAAGTTGTCCTTTCCACCCAGCCAGTAGTTCCAGATGCGAGCCGAGTGCGGAACGGTGGTGTCGAGTTCGGGTCCGTGGCGCGAACCTGATTCCGGCCAGGGGTCCGTCATAGGGCCAACTCCTGCTTTGTTTTGTTGGTGGGGACGATATCGCCACGGTACTCCTCTCGCCCGCCCTTGTGCCGCGCACATCCGCCGAACCCGGTCGAACCGGGTGGCCACTATCGGCCTTTACACCCGCCACGCAGCCTTGACCTTTCCTACCGCCACCAGGATTTCGACACCGGCCAGCAGCAGAAAACGCAGCGAGAGTGGGGGTGCGCCCACTATCCTCGGGTGCGGCCGAGCCGGGGTCAGCCGCCCCCGGCGGTGCGGTTCGGGATGCGGGCCAGCAGCGCCGTCTGGAAGGCTTCCACCGGACCGCGTTCGAACCGGGCGAGCCACAACCGCGATCCCGCGATGAGGAAGAAGCAGATCACCGCCCACAGCCCGGCCAGCCATGCCTTCCCCGCCATCTGCTCCGCCATCCCGAGTCCCCAGCCGTAGCAGACCACCGAGGCGAGGACATTCTGTAGGACATAGCAGGACAGCGCGGTGCGGCCGATCGCCCTCAAGGAGCGCACCACAGCACCGATGCGGCGGGTCCGGTCCAGCAGGAGGCCGATCAGCCCGATGTAGCCCAGCATGAGTAACGGCGCTGCCAGATACCGCAAAGCCGTACCGAACGCCGGGTCGCTCAACGCCACCAGGTGTAGGAGGGTGCCCGCGCCCAGGCCCCAGCACGACATGCGGATGCGCAGGAGACGCCCGACGACATCGTCGCCGCCGTCCCGCTGTTCTCCGCAGATGCGGTGCGGCGGGCTATGACGAAACTGTCCGACCTGAGCTTCTCCGAGGTGGTGAACGACTTCAAGGTCGCGCCGACGTTCGTGCTGAACTGTCGGGCAGGCAAGCTCACCAGCTTCACGTTGTCCGAGGTGGAGCAGTTGTTCGACGAGGCGGAGGGCAAGATCGGCGACCAGGTCCGCCTCCTGGAGCGCCTGGGTTTCCTGGAACGCGTGGTTGAGCAGCGCGGCACGCAGACCAGGTCGGCATTCCGGATTCCGCAGCTCTACACCCGCTGCTGGGACTATGCCTGATCCCCGAACGGGGGTCGTGGGTGGGTTCGTAGGCGTCGGTGGATCAGGCACGCACTGGGACGAGACGCCTGCCTCGTCTGCGGACCGCAGGTCAGGGCGCCAGTGAGCTGCGCACCCTGTCGTGGGCGGGCTGACGGCAAGCAGTCGGCTGGTGGGGGGCCTCAACGGTGAGCACGGTCAGGAAGGGCGCCATCCACCCGGTGGTTGGGACCGGACGCGGCTCCCTGGGCGGGCCGGCCTACCGGCCGCGGGCCGAGCCTCCGGTGCTCTGGGCGAGCACGGCGGAGTCGCGGTAAGCGGCACGGTTCGGGGTGCCCATCTCCCCGCGGACGTCAGGTCGTGCCGGGCGGCGTGCGGAACCGGTGCCGTCTGGGATGAGCACACCGCGTTGCCAACGGCCTGCCTTCTCCACGGCTCGGTCTCCGCGATCTCGGGGAAGCGCATGGGTGGCCCGCTGGCTTCCGCTGAGCTGGCGCAACGTCTCGACGATGTCCAGCAACCCGCTGCGACTCACTCCTGACCAGCTTCGTGCCTTCCGAGATGAGCTTCTCGAGGTACTGGGCCGCTACCAGCAGCTGAGCCAGTCCCCGGCAGAAGGTGCCCACCCCGTAAACGCGGCCCTCTACGCCCTGCCGGCGGAGCTGGCCGACCTCATTTCCCCTTCCGAGGAGAGCGACCACCCCTTCGGATCGACCGAGACGGAAGGTGACCCGTGACAGAACGGCGCACAGAGCGGCCCGACGGCGGCCACAGCCGCAACCCGCGCCCGAGACACCGACCGGCGCTGCTCGCCGGCGCGGCGATAACAGCGGGGACGCTTCTCGCCCTCACCGGGGTACAAGCCGCACCGCCGTGATGGCGCTGTTGCCCGTAAAGCGCCGCCGCCAGCCGCATGAGGCGTGCCGAGCGGTTCCCGCCGCGGGCTTGGTCAGCCCGGAGTTACCGGGAAGTGGCACGCGACACTGTGCCGGTCATCGACTTCGGTGAGCACGGGCACCTCCTCGGCGCACACCTCCCGAGCCCGCTGGCACCTCGTCCGAAACCGGCATCCGCTCGGGGGATTGAGCGGTGACGGGGGGTCCCCCGGGAGCGCGACCGGCCGGTTCGCGATACCGGTCGCGGTGTCCAGGACGGGTATCGAGTCCAGAAGGGCGTGGGAGTAGGGGTGCCGGGGCGCAGCATAGATACTGTCGGCGGGCCCCAGTTCCGCAAGCTGCCCGAGGTGCATGACGGCGACCCGATCGCTGACGCATTTCACGGTCGCCAGGTCGTGGGCGATGAACAGGTAGGCGAGGTTCAGCTCTGCCCGCAGCTTCTCGAAGAGGTTGAGCACCTGCGCCCGGATGAGCAGGTCCAACGAGGAGGTCGCCTCGTCACAGATGATCAATGCCGGTTCGAGTGCGACGGCCCTGGCGATCGCCACCCGCTGCGCCTGGCCGCCGGAGAGCTCCAAGGGCCGGCGGTGCCGGTACTCGCCGGGCCGTAACCCGACGATGTCGAGGAGCTCGTCGACGCGCTCTGTGCGCTGCTGGCGGGTCATCGAGGTGTGGCCCAGTAACGGCTCGGCGATGACATCGTCGACTCGCCAGCGCGGGTTCAGCGAGCCGAACGGGTCCTGGTAGACCATCTGCATGTCCGCGCGGACCTTCCTGATCGCGCGTCTTGGCATCCCCACCAGCTCGTGTCCCTGGAAGCGCACTGTTCCGGATACGGGCTTCTCGACCTGGATGACCGCACGCGCGAGCGTTGACTTGCCAGAGCCGGTCTCGCCGACGATGCCGAGCGTCTCACCGGGCATGAGATCGAACGACACGTCACTGACCGCGTGGACCACGCCTGTCTTCACACCGCCGGGACCGCGGGTGGTGTACTCCTGGACGAGGTTGCGCACGGACAGGAGCGGCTCCTGCGATCCGCTGGTCACGGCTTCGTTGGCGCCGGCTGGGGCGACGGCGACTGCTCGGTCCGTCAAATTCTCTCCTTCTCGTCCGGGGCGAGGCCGTCCGCACGGGCGATGGGGTGCCAACACGCGTAGCTGTGCCCCGGTTCGTGCTCCGCGAGCGGCGGCTCGACGCGGCACCGCTCGGTGCTGTGCGGACAACGGGGCCGGAAAGCACACCCCTCGGGCAGCGAGCCCAGGTCCGGCGGATGTCCACCGACGACGGCCAACTGTGTGTGCGCGGGAGTGGACAGCTGCGGGATCGCCCCCAGGAGCGCCTGGGTGTACGGCATTCTTACGTTGCTGAAAAGTGTCCCGGTAGCGGCGTACTCGGCCGCTTTCCCGGCGTACATCACCAGCACCTCATGGGCGTAGCAGGCGGCCAGGGCCAGATCGTGGCTGATCATGATGACCGCCATGCCGAGCCGTTCCTGGAGGTCGATGAGCAACTCCATGATCTGGGCCTGCGTGGTGACGTCCAGCGCCGTGGTCGCCTCGTCCGCGATCAGCAGCTTGGGGTCGCAGGACAGGGCTATGGCGATCACCACGCGTTGGCGCATTCCGCCGGAGAGCTGGTGCGGATACTGCTTGAGCCGTTTCTCCGGGGAAGGCAGCCGCACGAGATTCAGCAGCTCGACCGCCTTCTCGGCGGCTTCGCGGCGCTTGATCGGTGCGTGCATGCGGATCGCTTCGATGAGCTGGTTACCGATGCTCATCGTCGGGTTCAGCGAGCTCGCCGGATCCTGGAAGACCATGGCGATCTCCCGGCCGCGGACGGCCCGCATGGCCTTCTCGTCCAGTCCCACCAGCTCGGTGCCGTTGAGCCGCGCTGATCCCTCGATGCGGGCGCTGGGGGGCAGCAGGTCCATCAGGGCACGGATGCTCACCGACTTCCCGGATCCGGACTCACCGATGATGGCGAGGGTCTGGCCGGGGTGAATCCGGTAGCTCAGCCCGTTGACAGCGTGGACGACCCGCCCGTGGCGGGAGAACGTGACCCGCAGGTCCTCGACGGTCAGTACCGGCTTGGATCCCTCATTGGATGTGGGGGCCGGCGCCCCAGTGGTAGCCCTCAACGTGTTGCTGCTCATCGTCCCGTCACCTCATCCCGGATGCTCTCGCCCAGCAGGTTGAAAGCCAGCACGGTCACCAGTAGCGCCAGGCTCGGCCAGAGCACCAGCAGCGGTGTCGCGGACAGGGACTGCTGCGCCTCGAAGATCATGTTTCCCCAGCTCGGTTGCGGCGGCGGGACACCGAGCCCGAGGAAGCTGAGCGCCCCTTCGGTGACGACCACCAGGGCCATGCCGAGCATGGCGTAGTTGGCGAGCTGCGGGGCGATGTTCGGCGCCACGTGCCGGAAGAGGACGCGCCACCATGGGCTACCGCTGAGTTCCGCGGCCTGTAGGTACGGCATGCTCATCACCTTGAGCGTGGAGGCGCGCGAGACGCGCGCGACCGCCGGGATGCTGAACGCGGTGAGCGCCAGGATCGTGTTCGGCAGGGACGGCCCCAGGACCTGGGCCAGGACGATCACCAGGACAAGGGACGGGAAGGCGATGAGCACGTCCAGGGCGCGCATGATGAGGGTGTCGGCCCTGCCGCCGAGGTAGGGGGCGATCGCCCCGAGCGTCCCACCGACCGCCAGGCCGATGATGTTGACGATGACGCCGACCGTCAGCGAGGACCGGCCCCCGTGTATGAGCCTGGACAGCACGTCGTTCCCGTTGACGTCGGTGCCGAGAAGGTGCCCCGGACTGCCGGGCGGCAGCGCGCTGTCCAGCACGTTGCCACCGACCGGTGGGGGCAGGGGCAAGACGAACGGCCCCAGGAAGCAGATGATCAGCAGAAACGCGATCACGCCGGCGGAGATCCACGTCGCGATCCGACGCTGGAACTTGGCCCAGAGGGTGGCACGCGCGGTGGGCGGCGTGGCCGCCGACGCTGGACTAGTGACTGCCATAGCGGATCCTCGGGTCGAGGACGGCGTACGTTACGTCGACGAGCAGGTTCGCGATGACCGCGAACGCCGCGAAGATCAATACACAGGTCTGCACGACGGCGACGTCGGAGGAGATCACGCCTTCGAGCATGAGCATGCCCATTCCGGGCATTGCGAAGATGCGCTCGATGATGACGGTGCCGCCGACCAGTCCGCCGACGTTGAGGCCGACCAGAGTGAGCAGCCCGAAACTCGAGTTCCGGAAAGCGTGGAGCCACAGGATCCGCCACGTTCCCGCTCCCTTGGCGCGTGCGGTGTCGATGTACGCCGCCGCGTTCAGCTGTTCCACGAGGTCGCCGCGGAGGAAGCGTGCGTAGAAGCAGCCGATCGGCACCGCCAGTGACACAACGGGCAGGATCATGGAGCGGAGGTTGGGCCAGAGACCCTCCTCGAGAGGTGCGTAGCCGATGGCGGGCAGCGTGCTCAGCGCGACCGCGAAGATCAGCACGAGCAGGAGGGCCATCACGAAGTTCGGGACGGCCAACAGGGTCATCGAGAAGACCATGACGAAGCGGTCCGCGACGCCGCCGGGCTTGCGTGCGGCGGCAAGCGCGAGCGGTAGAGCCATGACGACTGACAGGGCCAACGCCATGCCGGCCATCTGCAGAGTGACCGGTAGCCGCTCTGCGAGAAGAGCCGTCACCGCTCGCCCGCTGATGGCGGAATGCCCGAGGTCTCCGGTGAAAAACCCGCCGAGCCACGAGAGGTAGCGCTCGTACCCGGGCCGGTCGAGCCCCATCTGTTGGCGGACGGCCTCGACCTGCTCCTCGGAGGCGTCCATCCCCGCCTGGATCCGTGCGGGGTCGCCCGGGAGCGCCTCCATGAGGAGGAAGACAAGCACGCTGACCGCGAACAGCAGAGGGATGATGATCAACAGTCGGCGGGCGACCAGCCGGAGGGCGGGTGAGCCGGCGATCCGGGAGACGAGACTCTCGTGCTTCCCGGTCCGGGGATCGCCGGCCGCAGACGTCGTTGCTCCACTCACTGCTGCTCGACCCAGACCCGGTCGTAGAGGACACCCTGGTTGACCGCGAGGGCCGGGATGGGCACGTCCAGACCGGGCCCGTGCACGCCGGGGCGCATCACCTGAGCCGGGCTGAACGCCGGGCCGAAGGGACCGTAGGCCTCCTCGGCGATGTACTCGGAGATCGCCCGGTAGTGCTCCTCGCGCTCCTCCTCGTCGAGGGTCTGGACCGCTGCCTCCAGCTTTTCGTCCAGCTCGGTCTGGAGCCCTTCTTCGAGGGCCTGCTCCCCCGAATCGGCACCCTCCGGCAGCGGTGTACCGCTGTAGGGCGAAGTCGAGCCGAAGCGGACGCCGACGCCGATTCCGGCGGCCGGGTCCCACGCTCCCGCGGTCTGCAGGATCGACTGCCACTCGCCGCCCTGGAACGTGGTGATGACATCCCCGAGAGCCTGCGAGTCGATCTCCACGTCGATCCCGGCCTCCTGCCACTGGGTCTGCAACGCGGTGGTGACCTGACGGGCGGTGGACAGGTCGGTCGTGGTCAGCTCGATTTCGAGGCCGCCGAGCTCGTCGACGATCTCCTCGGCCTTCTCGGGGTCGTACTCCCGGTAGCCGGGCACCTCCGCGTGGTGGAACAGCCCGCCGGAGGCGGTGAACGACTGGCTCATCTCGCCCTGATCGTTGAAGAGCCCTTCATTGATCGCCTCGAAGTCGGTGGCGTAGTAGATGGCCTCCCGCGCCTGTTTGTCGTCGAACGGCTCCTCCCTGGTGTTCAGCTGGACGACGTAGGGCGAGGTGGGCGCGCCGAGGTGCACATCGACGTCGGGATTGTTCTGCGCCTCCTCGATCAGCGTGACGTCGCTGAGCCCCTCGACCACGTCACCGTCTCCGGCCTGCAGCGTCTGGTAGGCGACCTGGTCCCCGCCGACGGACTGGAAGGTGAGGGTGTCCAGGTAGGGCAGGTCGTCCTTGAAGTAGTCCTCGTTGCGTTCCAGTTCCAGGCGCTCGTTCTGCTGGTTCTCGGTGATGACGAACGGCCCGGCGCCGACCGGCGCGGTGCTGAACTCCTCCGGCCCCATCTCCGCGTACGCGCTCGGCGAGCCCATGAGATTGAGGTTCGTTCCCGGGAACCCGTTGACCAGGGACCCGTCCGCCTCTGCGAGGTGCATCTCGACGGTGCGGTCGTCGACGGCCCGGATGGCTCCGAGGTGCGACGTGATGAGGTCCTCATCGACGTCGTCGGGAAGCGCGCCGAAGAGACTGTCGAGGAACTCCTGGTCCAGGTCGGGCACTTCCCGCTCCAGGTCCAGGGTGACCTGCGGCGTTCCGGTGCTGCCCGAGTTGAACTCGCGGACCCAGTTCCACACCACGGCCTCGGCGTCGAGTGGGGTCCCGTCGCTGAACTCGATGCCCTCGCGCAGCGTTACCGTCAGGGTCAGTCCGTCCTCGGACCACTCATAGCTCTCGGCCTGGTTGGGGACGATCTCCGGATTCTCCCCGTTCTCGTCCGTCTCCAGAGTGAACAGGCCACCGAAGACGGCACTGTTCTGCGGGAGGTTCGCCCCGGTGCTGTTGCTGGTGGCGGGGTCGAGCCCGGTGGACCAATCTCCGGCGAACGCGGAGTCCAGGATCACCGTGAGCTCACCGCCGTGCTCCGGGTCACCGGGGCCGTCCGTCCCGGACGTATCGCCTTGGCAGGCCGCGGCGGTCAGCGTGAAAGCAGCGGCGAGGGCGAGGGTGCGGATCGGCCGTCCTTTCCCGCGCCTCGAAGTGTCTCTCCTCATGCCATGTTCCCCTTCTCGCTCTCGCCTGGCTCGCTCGGGAGCCGGGCGCGGCACGCTCAGGCCTCTGGTTCGTGGAGGATCACGCCGCGGATGTTCTTGCCGTCGACGAGGTCCCGGTAGGCGTCGTTGACCTCGTCGAGGGAATAGGTGCGGGTGATGAGCTCGTCGAGCTTGAGATCCCCCTCCTGGTACAGGCGCAGCAGGCGGGGGATGTCGTAGAGCGGATTGCAGTCGCCGAACAGCGCGCCGCGGACCTGCCGCTGGTAGCCGATGAGGAGACCGCCGGGCAGGTGGACGGCCGTCTCGCCGAGGTGCCCCACGGCGGTAACGGTTACCTTGCCGCCCTTTCCGGTCATCAGCACAGCGGCGTTGACCATCTCCTCGGTCACCGCGTCGGGCGTCATGATGGCGTGGTCCGCGAGCTGGCCCCAGGTATGGGAGACCACGAAGTCGTGGGCCTCCTTGGCGGCACCGAAGGTGTGCGTGGCTCCCAGGGTGCGGGCGGTCTCCCGCTTGAACTCAACGGGGTCGACAACAATGACGTCGCGGGCTCCGGCGTAGCGGGCGCCCTGGACGGCGTTGCTGCCGACACCGCCGGCCCCGAAGACCACCACGGTCTGTCCGGCGCGGACTCCCGCCGCGTAGACCGCCGACCCCCATCCGGTGGGCACGCCGCAACCGGCGATCGCGGCGATCTCGAACGGGATGCCGTCAGGCAGAGGCACCACCGCGTACTCGGAGACCACCGCGTACTCGGAGAAAGTACCGAGTGAGCAGAATCCTCCGAAGTCCTCCCCGTTCTTGTGGAAACGGAAGGTCCCGTCCAGGAACATTCCGGTCCCCGCGTTGCGGCCTTTGACACACATGTTCTGGTGCCCCTCTGAGCAGGGCCGACAGGTTCCGCAGGCGGGGATGTAGGAACAGATCACGCGGTCACCGG
The DNA here is from genome assembly GCF_014203805.1 of Lipingzhangella halophila. Lineage (GTDB taxonomy): Bacteria > Actinomycetota > Actinomycetes > Streptosporangiales > Streptosporangiaceae > Lipingzhangella > Lipingzhangella halophila. Next base: position 2,259,658 of record NZ_JACHJT010000001.1, read on the forward strand.
GCTGCACGCGGGTGACGTGCTCGCCGACGGACTCGACGACGCCGGCCCCCTCGTGTCCCCCGACGATGGGAAACCGCACCGGCGCGTCACCGGCGGTGATGTGGTGATCCGAGTGGCAGAGTCCGGAGGCGTGGAACCTGACCCGGACCTCGAACGCTTCGGGTGGATCGAGCTCCAGCTCCGTCAGCTTCCATCCGATGTGGGGCCCGCGGGCCGTGGCCGCTCGTGTGGTGATCGTCCGCGACATGGGTGGCGACTCCTATCTCTCGTGCGGCGTGTCCCAGCTGGCCGGAAATCCGGCCCCGCGCGTCGAAACCGCCTTCCCCCGAGTCCGATCGAGCACTGGGCCGGAGCTCATCGTGCGGCCGGGGAACCCACTCGCCCCCGATGAGCTGTACGCCGTCGAGAGGGATGCCGGGGTCCACGGTGCTGCGGGTGCCGGAGGTGGCGCTCATGGGGGTCCTTGGTCGCTTGTCGCTCCGGGTTACGCGTGGTCGATGAGGACGACGCCGCGGACGTTCCTGCCGTCCAGCATGTCCTGGTATCCCTGGTTGACCTGGTCGAGCGTGTACTTGCGGGTGATGAGCTCGTCGAGCTTGAGCTTCCCGGACTTGTACATGCTCAGCAGCCGCGGGACGTCGGTGAGCGGGTTGCAGGCGCCGTAGACGTGGCCCATGATGCGGCGTTGGAAACCGATGAAGGCGCCCGGGTTCTCCCTGATCCTGCCGGGGCCGACCGCGGTGATGGTCACCTGGCCGGTCTTGCCCACGATGTTGAGGGCGTCGTGGATGACCGCGTCGTCCAGGACGCCGATGGTGATGATGGCGTGGTCGGCCAGCTCCCCCCATGTCTCGGTTCGGACGAACTCGAAGGCCTCGTCCGCGGTGGCGAAGCTGCGGGTGGCACCGAAGGTGGGCGCCATCTCCCGCTTGAACTCCACGGGGTCGACGACGACGACACGTTCGGCGCCTGCCATGGCCGCCCCCTGCACGGCGTTGGCGCCGACACCGCCGGCGCCGAAGATCACGGCGGTCTGTCCGACGCGGACGCCCGCCACATTGACGGCCGACCCCCATCCGGTGGGGACACCGCAGCCGACCAGGGCGGCCACCTCGAACGGGACATCCTTGGCAATCTTGATGACAGACGATTCGGAGACCACGGAGTACTGGGTGAAGGTCCCAAGGACGCAGAGGCCGCCGTAGTCCTCGCCGTCCTTGTGAAAGCGGAAGGTGCCGTCCGGCAGGACGCCGACGGCGGCGTTCTTTCCGTCGTCGCAGAGGTTCTGCCGTCCGGAGGAGCAGTACCGGCATCTCCCGCACACGGGGATGAAGGAGGCGACCGCGTGGTCGCCGACCTCCACACGGGTCACGCCCGGCCCGACGGCGTCGATGACACCGGCGCCCTCGTGCCCTCCGACCACCGGCATCCGCATGGGCGCGTCGCCCTTCTGGATGTGGTCGTCCGAGTGGCACAGGCCCGCGGCGTGGAACTTGATGCGGACCTCGTTCTCCTTCGGAGGGTCGAGTTCGAGCTCGGTGACCTCCCACGGCTGACCGGCCTTGCGGCAGACGACCGCGGTGGTGGTGATGCTCGTGAGGGCCGTTCCCGTCTGCGGCCGTTCGGGGGTGCTCGCTGTGGTGCTCATGTGTCCTCTTCTCCCGCAGGCGGCCAGGACGCTGGGAAGCGTCCCTCCGCAATGGCCCCGGCGTGCGGTAGGGGTAGCTCCATCGCTGGCACTTGACGCAATGTTCGTGACCACCCTCGATCCCCCTCAATGCGCTTTCCGTGCAGCGGAAGGTTGCGTTAAGGGAATGCCGGGCAGGGCAACGCGGCTGCCCGGCCATGAGCCGCGGTTTCCCGCGTGCGGAACACGGTCACCGGTCATGGAGGCGAACACATGGTCTTCAGGCGAGGCCGGCGTTTCCGCGGTCGAGACCGACGGTTCGGGGGCGTACCGCCCCTCCCGGAAGTGCGGAACCCGGGGAGTCTGGCGCCGCAGGCACGCATCCCCTCGGCGGTTCGGTGCGGGACACCGAACTCTGGCGGCGGCCGCCGAGGCGCTGTCGGGGACATCCGCCAGCTTCACCCCTGAGGTCCTGTGTACCGCTGCGCTGGGACCCGGAAGCGCCCGTGTTCCCTGACATGGCGAAACCGCCGCCGTCGACAGGCGAGCATCCACAGAACTGCTCCGGCCGCGGGCTGGACGTGGCCCGGGGCGGAGGAGAGGATCGGGACCGTTCGACAGTGAACCGTCGATACCGGGATACAACGACGGAGGGTGGGCCAGTGCCGACCGACGACACCCTGCTCAACGGCTCGGTCCTGGGGCACCCGGTGCGCCGGGTGGAGGACCAGCGCCTGGTCACGGGCCAGGCGAGCTACGTCGACAACCTGAATCTCCCGGGCGCCGCGTATGTCGCGTTCGTCCGTTCCCCCGTGGCTCACGCGCGGATCCGCTCCGTCGACACCGGCCCCGCGCGCCGCGCTCCGGGCGTGTACACGGTGGTGACCGCGGACGACATCACGCACCACCCGGTCCCGCTCGACGGCCCCCAGATCCCGGAGGCCATGCGGCGCCGGCTACTCGCGCACGACGCGGTGCGCTACGTCGGGGAACCGGTAGCGGCCGTCGTCGCCGAGACGCCGGCCGCCGCCACCGACGCCCTGGAGCGGGTGGAGGTCGACTACGACCCCCTGCCCGCGGTGGTCGACCCGCGCGAGGCGGCTACGGACAGCACCGTGCTGTTCACCGACGTCGGCACCAACACCGTGTGGAGCCACGACGACGAGGACCCCACCGCGTTCACCGACGCGTTCTTCGCCGACTGCGAGGTGGTGGTGCGCCAGCACCTGGCGCCGCAGCGGCTCGCCCCGTGCCCGCTGGAGGTGCGCGCCGCCGCGGCCGTCTGGGAGGACGGGAGGCTGCGACAGTGGGCCTCCACTCAGGTGCCGCACCGGCTGCGCGACGAGATCAGCACCGTTCTCGGCATCGCCCCGGAGCGTGTGCAGGTGGTTTCCCCCGACGTCGGCGGCGGGTTCGGCGCCAAGGCCGCCAACTACGGGGAGTACTTCATCCTCGGTGCCCTGGCGCAGCGGGTGGGGCGGCCGGTGAAATGGGTCGAGACCCGCTCGGAGAGCATGTCCGGACTCGGGCACGGCCGCGGGCAGGCCGCCCACATCGAGATCGGCGGGGACCGCGACGGGCGGGTGCACGCCTACCGGTGGAGCGTGCTCGCCGACAGCGGGGCTTACCCGATGCTCGGGGCGGTCCTCCCGGCCGTCACCCGGCTCATGGGGCCCGGGCCCTACGCCATCGACCGTTACGCCTGCCGCAGCCGGTCGGTGGTCACCAACACCGTCCCCACGGTCGCGTACCGGGGCGCGGGGCGGCCCGAGGCGACCCACGCCATCGAACGGGCGATGGACCTGTTCGCCGCCGAGGTGGACCTCGATCCGGTCGAGGTTCGCCGCCGCAACCTGGTGGCCCCCGACTCGTTCCCGTACTCCAACGCCGCGGGCCTCGTCTACGACAGTGGCGCCTACGAGAGTGCCCTGGACACCGCTCTCGACGCGGCGGGGTACTCTTCGCTGCGCCAGGAACAGCAAGAGCGGCGCGAGCGAGGCGATGTGGTGCAGCTCGGGATCGGGATCAGCACCTACGTCGAGATCACCAACGTCCGGCGCCAGCCGGACATGGGGGCGGTGGAGATCGACCCGGAGGGGCACCCGGTCGTGCGCGCGGGGACCCATTCGCAGGGCCAGGGGCACGCGACCAGCTACGCGATGATCGCGGCCGAGGTGTTGGGGGTGGGCGTCGGCGACGTGCGGTTTGTGCAGGGCGACACCGACGCGGTCCCCAGCGGGGTGGGCACCTTCGGATCGCGGTCCATGCAGACCTCGGGAACCGCCGTCCTGCAGGCGTCGGAGGAGGTCGCCCAGCTCGCCCGTCAGCGCGCAGCGGAGCTGCTGGAGGCGTCGGCCGACGACATCGAATTCGACCAGGGCAACGCCAGTTTCGGAGTGCGCGGGGTGCCCGGAATCGGCGTCGGCTGGCGCGAACTCGGCGCCCACGCCGCCGAGACCGGGCAACCGCTGGCGGCCAGCGTGGACTTCGCCCCAGAGAACGCGACGTTCCCGTCCGGCGCCCACATCGCCGCCGTGCAGGTGGACACCCAGACCGGGGACACGCGGTTGCGGCGCATCGTCGCGGTTGACGACTGCGGGCGCGTCCTCAACCCCCTGCTGGTCGAGGGCCAGCTCCACGGCGGGCTCGCGCAGGGGATCGCTCAAGCGCTGTACGAGGAGGTCCGCTACGACGACGAGGGCAACCCACTGACGAGTACCTTCGCCGACTACGGCATTCCCGCCGCGCCGGACCTGCCCGACTTCGATCTGGTGTCCCAGCAGACGCCGTCCCCGGTCAACGGGCTCGGCGTCAAGGGCGTGGGGGAGTCCGGAACCATCGGCGCCATTCCGGCGGTGGCGAACGCGGTCGCCGACGCGCTGGCCCCGTACGGGGTACGCCACGTTGACCTGCCCGCCACCCCCGAGCGGGTCTGGCGGCTGTTGCGCTCCGGCGGAGGCGGGGCGGTTCCGACGGTTCCCGCCGCCGCCCCGCACTCCGAGGAACCGCCGGACGCCACCGCCGCGTGGCGCCGCGGCGCGGTCCCCTTGGACAGCGGATGGGCGCGGGTACGTCGGCTCCTGCGGGACACCGACCCGGTCGTGGTGGGTGGCTGCGCGGTCGCGGCGGTGGGTGCCGCGGTCGCCGTACGCGCGCTGCGGCGGCGCGGCCGGCGGTAGGGATGGGCCGGGCCGGCTCCGGTGGCCGGTTCAGCGGCGGCAGGCCGCTGCCGGCCGTGGTAGCCGGGCCCGGCGGGTGTCTCCGGATACCGGAGGCACCCGCCGTCTCGGAGCAGGTTCCAGCGGGTGGCCCGGTCAGTCAGGAGCGGACCGCGTCGAGGAACCTTTCGAGTTCGGACCGGATGTCGGGGCCGCAGGGCTGGAACACGATTTCGGTGACGCCGCGGGAGGCGAGGCCGTCCACGTTGCGCCGGACCTCGTCGCGGGTACCGCTGATCGTCACGTCCTTGAGCACCGAGTAGCCCCCCGCGTCCCAGGCCGCTTGGTCGGCTTCGTTCAGCTCGACACAGTGTCCCGAGTGCACGGCGAGGTGCCGCCGCTCGCTGGAAGTCCTGTCGACGATGTCCAGCCACTCCGCTCCGCCGGGAAGTTCACGCACGGCGTCTGGGCCTCCGAACTCGTATGCGCTGTGGTAAGCAAGCGCCCAGCCTGGGCCGCCGGCGGTACGGGCATGGTCGGAGTCCGGGGCTTCCCCCTCGTCCAGCACGGTGCCCCAGGCGAGGTACGAGGCCCACGAGTAGTTCCGCATGGAATCGGGCAGTCGCAGGGTGGCAAAGAGCCCGTCGGCGAGTTCGCTGGCCACCTTGTTGCCTTTGGGGCCGAGCGCGCTGATCAGGATGGGAACGTCAACGGGCCGGGCGGGGGCGTGCCCGTTCGGGTGGAGCATCCGCATCTGCTTGCCCTCCCACTCCACGGTCTCGCCGCGCAGCAGGCCGCGGTAGGCGCGGACGTAGGAGTCCATGTAGGACCAGCTGATCCCCCCGTATCCCATGGCGCGACGGCCGGTGAACCCGGTGCCGAAGGCGACCGAGACGCGTCCGGGAGCGAGCGCGGTGAGGGTGGCGGTCGCGGCGGCATTGGTCATCGGGTGGCGCAGGCTGGGCACCAGGACCCCCGGGCCGAGTCCGATCCTCTCGGTTCGTTGGGCGGCCAGCGCAAGGGTCATCCACACGTCGGGACTCTGCTGCGGGGTGTCGTAAACCCACGCGCGGGTGTATCCCAGGCGTTCGGCTGTGGCGATGTTGTCCGGGGAATCCAGGGCTGTTGGGAAGGCGCAGGCGATGTCCATGGGGTTCCTCCATCGAAAATGGCCGGTCGGGCTCGGGCGGCGCAGGCGTTACGGCAGGCCGGCGTGCGGAACCTCGACGCGGACCGCCCGCAACTCGGCCTCTCGGGCCGGGCGGCGCTCGTGCTCGGCGAAGGAGGGAGCCGTGCACAGGAACAGGGTTCGGCCGTCGTCGCCACCAAGCATGCAGGCGAAGACCCCCGTTCCGGTAGGAACCTCGTCCAGGATCTCGCCGCCCTCCCGGACGCGGATAACGCGGGCGTGCAGGGCGTCGGCCACCCAGATGGCGCCGTCGGCGTCCGCGCAGATGCCATCGGGGCCGACCTGAAGGTGTTTCACAACCTGGCCGACATCATCGGTCTGGGGTGGTGTGCCGAACCGCGCCCATACGCGCCGGTTGTCCAGGCCGCCCTCCTCGTTGATGTCGAAGGCGGTCAGCCGCCCGGCGAAGGTCTCGGCGACGACCAGAACTCTTCCGGGCAGGATCACCATGCCGTTGGGGAAGCCCAGGTCCTCGGCCACCGTTGTAACCGCGCCCTCGGGGTCGACCCGGGTGAGCGTGGTGTAGCGCAGCGCGCCCCCGCCCATCAGATCGAAACCGAAATTGCCCACGTAGGCGCGTCCCAGGTCGTCCACGACCATGTCGTTGAGCATGCCGGGCACGGCACCGGAAAGATCCGCGTGCACGGTCAGCCGTCCCGAGCCGTCGCGCACCAGGATGCGGTGATCCCGCATCGACACGATGAGCGCACGCCCGTCGGGCAGGAAGCCCAATCCGGACGGCTGGCCCGGCACCTCGGCCACCACCTCGGTGTCGCCGCGACCGTCGGTCGCCACGACCTGGTTGGTATAGAAGTCCGAAACCCATAGCCGGCCGTCTCGCCACCGCGGGCACTCCAGATAGGAGTAGCCGTCCAGTACCACCGTGACATCCCTGCTCGACGGCTGAGGTTCCATGGCGGTTTCTCACCTCGATATTCGTTAGCGGTGCAGCGCGTCCAGGGCATTGGTGCCGCACCGCTACCGACGTACGCGGTATTCACCGCACCGCTGGAGACCCCCGGCCTCGGGCATAACCCGAGCGGCCCGTTCCGATGTGGACTTGCCCGTGCTGCTCATTGCATGTCGGCGTTTGTAACTAAGCGCATAGTTACCTTAGATTGGATCGGTGTCAAGACATGTTCGTCGGATAGTCTCCGGTTCGGCTCCGGCCGCCTTCGGCTGGGAGCCGCCGGCGCGGCGTGGCCCGGAGTAAGGGGGCCGCATGGTTGCGAAGCGGAAGCGCCGCGGTGGCCCCAGCAGGTCGGTGGCGGTGCCGGCGGATCTGGCGGCAGGGTCGGCGGCCGGGGACCTGTGGAGCGAGGACGCCTCAGAGGCGGCCCGCGCGATACTCACGTCGGCTGTGCTGTGTTTCAGTCGCAAAGGTTTCCACGCCACCACCACCCGCGACATCACGGCAGCCATCGGCCTGAGCCCTGGCGCGCTGTACGTGCACTTCCCCTCGAAGGAAGACGTCCTCTTCGAGATCGTTCGGACGGGTCACGAACGGGCTCTTGAGGCGCTCCGGTCGCAACCCGACGATGGCGATACGGGGGGATACGTCGGACGGCTGGTCGCCGAGCTCGTGGCCTGGCACGCGCGCCACCACACGATGGCCCGGGTGTGCCAGTACGAGCTCGCCGCCCTGGAGCCCGAACACCATGCCGTGGTCCTGGAGCTGCGACAGCGGTTCACCGCCGTACTGCGCTCGGCGGTCACCCGGGGGGTGCGGGAAGGTGTCTTCGACGTGTCGGACATCGACCGCTCCGTGCGCGCCATCGTCTCGCTCGGTATCGATCTGGTGCGGTGGTACAGCCTCGAAGGCGCGGACTCGCCCGAGACACTCGCCGACTCTTATGCCGATCTCGCGCTACGGATGCTCGGTGCGGGCCCCTGAACGCATGGGGGCGGCAGTGCTACGGCCACCATCAGCGCTCCCCGGAGCCCAACGGCAGGACGAGGCCGTCGTCCTCGTCCTGGGTGAAGTGGTCGGGCGCGGTCAGGACGCACCCCCCATGCACCGCTCGCGGTCGACGCGGGTCCTCACAGGCTCACCTCCCAGCTCACGGGCAGGCGGCGCAGGCCGAACACCGCCGCCTCCTCGCGCAGGGGACCTCCCCGGCGGGACCGCGAGCCGCAGTGCCGGGAAGCGGTTCAGCAGGCCGCGCAGGGCGATGCGCAACTCGATGTGGTCGCCGCCATCGCGACCGTGTCGGAAGAGGCTCGGCGTTGACGCGTGGAGACCGCCGCGGAGGCGAAGCGCTCAGTGCCGCCCATAGCCACATGGTGTCGAAGCGGTCCTATACCGCGACGCCCCGGGTGACATCGTTCGGAAGGGGTTGGTCAACACGGTCCCGGACCCCAGTGACAGGGCAACGGCGTTCTGGTTCATGGCAAGCAGGACGATGTTCTGGCTCAGCGGAGTATCCGCGGGACGTGATAGATACCCCCGCCCAGTGATGTGGTACTTGGGCGAGGTGTTGGTCTTGAGAGCAATTGTCAGGATCTGCGGTTGGGAGCCGGATCGACCCAGCGGTGGTAGGCGTCCAGGTCGACGTTGCTGCCGCACACGATGGTGGCTACGTGTCGGCCGGCGAAGCGGTCACGGTTTTCGAGGATCGCGGCGATGCCGAGTGCGGCCGAGGGTTCGACGACGAGGCCGGCGTGGTCGTGGAGTATCCGCATTCCGGCGGTGATCGACGCTTCCTGGACCAGCACGGTGTCGTCGGCGACCAGGAGGAGGTCGTCCAGGACGGCCGGGATGGGAAGCCGGCCGGCGACACCGTCAGCGATGGTGTTGGTCGCCTCGGTGGTGACGACGCGCCGTTGGCGCCAGGAGCGTGCCATCGCCGGTGCGCCCAGCGGCTGGATGCCGATCACCTCGACGTCGGGTGCCCAGGTCTTCACCACATGGCCCACACCGGTGGCCAGTGCCCCGCCGCCCAGAGCGATCAGGACGGCATCGAACGATGGCGCGGTGTCCAGCAGTTCCAGGCCGATGGTCGCCGCGCCCTCGCAGGTCTCGATGTCCAGGCTGTCTTCGACCAGCCGGATGTCGTTGTCGCGCGCCATGGCCGCCGCCCGCTCGCGAGCCATGTCGAAGTCGCCGTCCACCAGCTCCAAGGTGGCGTCCAATGCGCGGATGCGCTCAAGCTTGGCCGCGGGCGCAGCGCGGGATGCCACGACGGTGACGTCGAGCTCTCGGGCGCGACCGGACCACGCCAGGGCTTGGCCGAGGTTGCCCGCGCTGGCGCACACCACGGCTGTCGAGCCGTTGTCGGCGAGCTGGCTCGCGACTATCTCGGTGCCGCGGGCCTTGAAGCTGCGGATGGGGTTGGCCGTTTCGAGCTTGATGCTCACCGTGCACCCGAGGTCGGGCTCCAGCGCCTCGCAGCGGTACAGCGGAGTGTCGAGAAAAACCGGGTCGATTACCCGGCGAGCCGCCCGGATCCGAGCAGTGTCGAGGCGCGTCTCCTGCATGGCACAGCAGTCTAGTGCCGACGGCGCTGGGCCGTTGGGGGGACGCCCGGCGACCGGTAGCCCGCACTTGCGGGGGAGTCAGCACCGGCGCAGAGGAAATGTTGCGCGATCTGTCCGCCCCGCCACCGTGGCAGGCCGAGGAATTGCCACGACCTGGGCCGGATGTGTCACGCGGCGTGGAGATGTCGCTCGCGCTCGCTCTCCCGAACTGGCAGGCGGCGCGTCGGCCTTCCGGTTTCCGGTGCCTTCGCTGAGCGGGAAGTGCCGGCCCAGTTCTTGCCCCGGCCCCAAGGTGTTCGGCCTCAGGGTCTTTTTGTGTTTGGAGGCCCCCCTTTTGATGGCTGGCTCGCACGCTGCCACTGGTGTCCTGGCCGGGGCCGCTCGCAACGGGGCTCCTGCGCGTGCCCGTAGTCTGGCCCGGCGCCCCGCTACGGCGCCAGGCGGGCAACCCCGCACCACCGCCTGCGCTCACCGCACGCCCAGGGTTTCGATGCACGCCCGCACTGGCGGGCTGGTCGCGTCGGTGCGCCACACCGCGCGTACCTCGCGCCGCAGCTCCGGACGCAGCCGCACGAACCGCACCCCCGGTGGGGCTGGACGCTGCGCCATCGCCGGTACCAGGGCGGCGGCCAGACCAGCGGTGACGAGCGCGAGCTGGCTGGGGTACTCGGCCAGCGTGTAGGGCACCTCCGGCTCGATGCCGCAGCTGCGCAGCGCCTGCACCAGCGCCTCGTAGGGCTCGGTGCCCGGGGCGCAGCTCGTCCACCGGTTGTCCGCCAGCTCCGGAAGGGTGACCTCTTCCCAGTCGGCCAGCGGATGCCGCTCGCTCAGCGCGACCCGGACCTCCTCGCTGAGCAACGACCGCTGGGAAAGTCCTTCCGGCAGGAACATGGGGCGGTTGCTCCAACTCTCGATCACCAGCAGGTCCAGACGGTCCTGGCGCAGCTCGGGAACCAGGTGCACCCCCTCGCCGTCGCGGACGGTGGGGGACAGCCGGGGGTGGGTGTGCGCGAGTTCCGCCAGCGCCTCGGGGAGAAGCTCGCGGATGGCGCTACCCACCGCGCCGATCCGCAGCGGCCCCACCACCTCCCGGTGCAGGTCGGCCAGGTCCGCCTCGGCCGCGGCGACCTGCGTGAGCACGCGGGCCGCGTGGTCGGCCAGTAGCCGCCCGGCGTGCGTGAGGCGCACGGTGCGCCCGTCCGGTTCCAACAGCGGGTGCCCCGCCTCCCGCTCCAGCTTCGCTAGCTGCTGTGACACACCGGAAGGGGTCACGTGCAGCATCCGCGCCGCCCGCGCGATCGAGCCGTGCTGAGCCACGGCCGCCAGCGCCCGAAGCCGATCCACTCCAAACATGTTAGTGAATCTACCGGATATCCAGCATAAATAGTCGCTTTTCCTACCGGGTCAGGGCACGCAAAGTGGAGGCCATGGCAATCAGCGCGGTAATGCGGCTCGTGGGGTCTGCGGCGTGCACCTCGTCCTCTGGTGCGTTCGTCAAGCTGGCCGGCGCGAACGCGGGTACCGCGGCGTTCCTGCGCTGCGCGCTGGCGCTGGTGGTGCTGGTTCCGATGGCGGTGGCCGAGCGTCGTCGGGCCGGTCCTCGGCCCTGGCGGTTGCACCTCACCGACGCCGCAGCCGGGGTGCTGCTCGGAGTGGACTACGTCTTCTGGGCCGCCAGTGTCCATTTTGTGGGCGCGGGCATCGCCGCGGTCCTGATCAACATTCAGGTAGTGGTGTTTCCGCTGCTCGCCTGGTGTGTCACCCGCACGCCGTTGACCCGCAGGTTCCTGTTCGCCGCTCCGGTCATGCTGTTCGGGGTGGCGCTCGCCGGCGGCGCGCTGGGCAACGCCGAACCGGGCAGCAACCCGGTCGCCGGGGTCGGCTTCGGGGTGGCGGCCGGGATGGCCTTCGCGGGGTATCTGTTTCTCCTCCGCCTCGGGGGCGGCGGTGCGCACATCGTCACCCCGGTGTGCACCTCGACCGCCACCGCGACCCTCGCCGCTGGCCTGCTCGGTGTGGCGTGGACCGGAATCAACCTCGCACTGAGCTGGCAGGAGTGGGGGTGGATGGTCCTGCTGGCGCTGCTCGGCCAAGTGCTGGCCTGGCTGCTGGCCTCCGCCGCGCTGCCCGTACTGTCACCGAACGTCGGGGCCGCCGTGCTCCTGCTGCAGCCGGTGCTGGCCGTGGCGCTCGGTCTGGTGTTCCTCGGCGAACGCCCCACCGTCACCCAATTCGTCGGCTGTGCCCTCGTCGTTGTCGCCGTGTGGCAGGCCACGCGGGTTCCCGCCCAGAGCCGCGCAGTCGGCTAGGACGCCGTCGGCTCGCGGGGGCGGAGCAGATCCCCGGTGCTCATCGCCGCGGAGCCCGACACGTCAGGCACGGGCAGGTGGCCGCAAGGAGCAGGATGGTCGAGCAGAACGCGCCCTCCGCCGGGCGGTGGGACGGTTCCCGCCGAGGGCCAGCTGTGCCAACCTGCAGAAGTGGGGGAGGCCTGGGCCATCGCCCGGCTCGGTTCGCGCTACCTGGAGTACACCAGTGGCGCGCCGTTGCCCGGACGAGGACCCCGGCCGCGCAGCGAATGTGGGCCTTGGCCCGGCACAAAGCACCTTGGCTCTTGAGTAGCGAACTCAATCCCAGGAGGAACCTGATGCGCTGCAACCACGACGGTGGCACATCCGCCCGGCCCTTGCTGTTCCTCGACGTGGACGGGCCTCTCAATCCCTACGCTGGCCCCCGACGCGCCTTGTACCGGGCCGGGTACCGCAGGCACCGCCTGGAGTTCGATGTCATGCTGCGCCGCAGCCACGGTGCGGCCCTCCTGGCCCTGCCCTTCGAGCTGGTGTGGGCCACCACCTGGGAGTACGACGCGAACATCAGCATCGCGCCTAGGATCGGTCTGCCCGAACTGCCGTTCGTGGAGTGGCCCGAGACCACCCCCGAGTACGGCGGCGTCTACTTCAAGACGGCGTGCCTCGTCGACTACGCCGCCGGCCGCCCCTTCGCCTGGGTCGACGACGAGATCGCCGATGCCGACCGGGAGTTCGTGGCAGAACACCACCGGGGCCCGGCACTTCTGCACCACGTCGATCCTGCCGTGGGCATGAGCGAGGAGGATTTCGCGGCGCTCACCGTCTGGGGCTCACGCGTGGGCCCCATACAGTGAGCGCCACTGATCGTGTCGTCGCGGCCCGGTACGGTGCATGTCCATGTGATTCCCCTGCCGCCCCGCGATCCGAGGAGAGCCGGCATGCCTGATTCCTGGCACCAGGGCCGCCTGGCCGCGTTCGATATCGAGACCACTGGGCTCGACGTGGACACCGACCGGGTGGTGACCGCCGCCGTGTGGCGCATCGACGCGACCAGCGGGGCCACGTCCTGCACCGAATGGCTGGCCGACCCCGGCATCGACATCCCGGGGGACGCCAGTGCGGTGCACGGCATCACCACCGAGTACGCGAAAACGCACGGCAAGCCCGCACGCGAGGCCGTCACCGAGATCGCCGCCGAGCTGAACTACCTGGTCGAGCGGGCCGTGCCGGTTGTGGTGTTCAACGCCGCCTACGACCTCACCCTGTTGGACCGCGAGCTCGTCCGCTACCACCAGAGCGCGGACTTCACCGGGGGACTGCGCGTCGTCGACCCGATGGTGCTGGACCGGCAGGTGGACCGTTTCCGCAAGGGGTCCCGCAAGCTCGGTGACGTCTGCGGCCACTACGGAATCGCCCTCGACGAGCAGGCGCACGGGTGCCGCGCGGACGCGCTGGCCGCCGCCCGGCTGGCCTGGCGCCTGGCCGAGGCCCACGAGGACCTGGCCGCCATGGATATCGACGAGCTGCACGCCGCCCAGGTGCGGTGGCGCGCCGAGCAGGCCGCCTCGTTGCAGGCGTACCTGCGGCGCAGCACCAGCCCCGAGGCGGTCGTCGACCCCAACTGGCCCATAATCCCCGCCAGCGGGTGACCGTGGCACCGGGCGGTGACGGGTGGGTGCTCAGGCCGTCCTGGTGTGCCACCCCCGGATGTCGCAGGCGCCTGATTTCCTGGCCAGCTCCCACGCTGCCAACCAAAGGGGAGGGAGCCCGAGACCCGGGAGAGTCCATGGCGCCCCCACATCTCCCAACGCGGCGCGAAGGCCCGTGCCCGCGCCGCGAAGCTCGCCGGGGCGGCCGACCCGCTGGTGCGGCGCGCCGCGCGGGCCGGCGCGGTGGCGCCGGGCGTGACCGCCGCCGGCCTGCTCACGCTGGTCACGGGTATCACACTGGCCACCGAACGCCACCCGGACCCCACCGCGGAGGCGCACCGACTGCTCGGCCTGGCCGTAGAGGGAGTCAGCCCTCGGACGTGGGGATGAACCGAACATCATCCGGGGCTTGATCAGCGGTGTGCCCCGAGCCCCGCGGACGTGGGACCGCACGGGACCGGGGCATCGGAGTTCTACCGGTGGCGGGCGGCGGTCACCGAGCGGCTGGTGCGGGAGAAGGGCTCCTCGCTGATCGCGGTCGAAGGCGCCTGGCCCGCCTGCCTGGACGTCCACCGGCATCTCGCCCAACACCCCGAGACCCGGGAGGCCACCGCCGCGGTGCGGCGTGGCCGGGATCGCGCGGGTTCCGCACGATCATCCCTTCTGGATGCGCAGGACGACGTTTCTGAGTCGGGTGTAGTTGTCCAGCGCGGCGAGGCCCCGCTCGCGCCCGTAGCCGCTGTGCTTGGAGCCGCCGAAGGGGCTTTCCACGCCGCCCGAGAAGTACTCGTTGACCATGACGTAGCCCGCCCCCACGTCCCGTGCGAAGCACAGTGCACGGTCCACATCGCGGGTGTGGATTCCTGCCGCCAGGCCGTACTCGGTGGCGTTGGCGAGTTCGGCGGCCTCCTCCTCACTGCCGAAGGTCAGCACGGCCAGCACCGGTCCGAAGATCTCCTCCCGCGCCACCCGCATGTCCGGTCGCACCCCGTCCAGGAGGGTGGGGGCGACGAAGTAGCCCGTCGGGAAGTCCGCCGTCCCGGTCACGACGTGTGCTCCCGCGGACCTCCCCGCTTCGATGTAGTCGAGTACGCGGTCGCGCTGTGCCGCCGAGATGAGCGGCCCCATGTCGGGGTCGTCCATGCCGGGGCCGACGCGGAGTTGTTTCGTCCGTGCCGTCAGCCGTTCCAGCAGCGGTTCGCGTACGGAGGTGTGGACGAGTAGGCGGGAGCCCGCGTCGCAGTACTGTCCGGCGTTGGTGTAGATGCCCTTGGCGATCTCTTCGGCCGCGCGGTCGAGGTCGGCGTCCTCGAACACGATCTGCGGGGACTTGCCGCCCAGTTCGAGTATCACCGGGGTGATGTGTTCACCGGCCGCCTGCAGCACGGTCCGGCCGGTGGGCACCGAACCGGTGAAGGTCAGCGAGTCGATGCCGGGATGGCCGCTGAGGGCCGCCCCCGCCTCGCCACCGAAGCCTGTGACGACGTTGTACGTGCCGGCGGGCCAGCCGGCCTGTTGGAGGACATCGGCGAGTACCAGCGCGGTCAGCGGGGCCTGCTCGGCGGGTTTGACCACGGCGGTGTTGCCGGCGGCCAGCGCCGGGGCCAGGCTCCGGCAGACCATGGACAGCGGTGCGTTCCACGGCGTGATGTGTGCGGTCACACCGACCGGTTCGCGGACGGTGTAGTCCAGATAGTCCGGCCCGAGGGGCACCGTCTCTCCCTGGATCTTGTCCGCGGCTCCGGCGTAGTAGTCGAAGTACCGTACGCAGCCGTGGATCTCACTCCGGGAGAGCGTGCGCGGTTTGCCCGTGTCCCGCGTCTCCAGGCGGGCGAACTCCTCGGCACGGGACTCCAGGGTCCGCGCGGCCCGGGTGAGCAGCCGGGCCCGGTCCACCGGCGTCATGCGGCGGCAGGGCCCTTCGAAGGCGGCCCGCGCCGCCCGGACGGCTTCGTCCACGTCCTCCGGGCCGCCGCGTGCCACACGGGTGAGGGTTTCCTCGGTCGCGGGGTCGAGGGTCTCGAAGGTGGAGCGGGAGCGGGCCGGAGTCCACTGCCCGTCGAGGAACAGCTCGCCGCGCGGGAGCTCACCGCGCTCACTCATGGCCGGTCACGAACATCGGTGTCATCGTCTCCTCGTCGCCCGCGGGTACACGGTCGATGCCGATCATCCGGTCGATGATCATGTTCTGGAAGCGGTGCAGCGGCTCCTCGAAGCGGTAGCACATGCGGCCGCCCGGGTAGGCCGGGTTCGCGATGCCTTGCTGGACGCGTTCGACAATCTCCAGGTCCTGCCGGTTCACCAGGTCCCAGAAGTGTTCGAGCTGGTCCAGTCCTTCGTCCGCGTCATCGCCGCGCACGGAGTCGGGATGGGTGACGATGACCGCCTCCTCGACGGTGCGGCCGGGTCCTTCAGGGCGGCTGAACAGGGCGAAGGCGTGGTTGGGCAGGACGACGAGCGCGGTGTTCGGGAACAGCCAGACGAAGCGGCCCGCGTTGGCGTTCTCCGCACTGAGCCCTTCCATCGGGGGCAGCCCTCCCCACCCTCCCGCCTCAGTGTCGCGGGATATCGGGGAGGTGCACATTCCGGTGTACATTCCGGGGCCCTGCCAGCGGTAGTGGTCCGCGAGGCGGGACACCTTGATGAGTTCCGGATGCACCCACGGCAGGTGGTAGTACTCCATGAAGTTCTCGCCGATGAGCTTGTAGTTGGCTGCCACGTCGTAGCGCTGTCTGCGCCTGGCACGCCACTGGGGGAGCTGGTGCTCGGCCAGCCGCTCGGGTAGATCGCCGAGCTGGTGGCTCAGCGGTGCGGCCTGCGGGTCGAGGTTGACGAAGACGAGGAAGCCCCAGGAGTCCACGCGCACCGGGAGCAGCCCGTAGTCGGCCTTGTCGAAGCCCTTGACATCCGACATGTCGAACACGCCCTGCTGGTCCTCCGGGATGTCCGAGCCTTCGAACAGTGGTGTGCCCAGGCAGTTGCCGTCCAGATCGTAGGTCCAGCTGTGGTACGGGCAGCGGATTCTCCTGGTCCGCCCAACGGTGCAGACGCCGTCGAGCAGCTTGGTGGCCCGGTGACGGCAGAAATTGTGGAACGCGCGCAGTTCGCCCTGGTTGTTGCGGGTAACGATGAGCGAACGTCCGGCCACGTCAGCGAGGATCACCTGGCCGGGCGTCTCGACCTGGCAGGTGGTGCCAACGGCGATCCAGCTGGTGGCGAAGACCCGCTCGCGCTCGATGTCGAAGAACTCCTGAGACGTGTAGGCCGCGGGGATGAGGGTGGTGGCGAAGTCCACCGGAACCCGTGAGCTCCGGTATGTCCGTTCGTCGGTGAAGACCTCTGCGGCGGTCGGCCGCGGGGGCGGCGCGCCGTAGGTGCCGGCGCCGTCGGTGGTGCTCATGTCCCGCTCCCTTCTCCGGGTCGAGCTCAAACGTGGAGTGCCTTCTCGAACGTCCGGTCGGTGAGGGCCGGACGGGTGAGGGAGAACGCGTCGATGGGGTACGAGGAGACGCCGTCGAGGGCGAGTTCCGCGAGGCTCGTGCCGATCAGCGCGGCGAATTTGTAGGCGTGGCCCGCCCCGACCGCGACCACGACCCTCGGGTCGCTGGGGAGGGCGTCGAGTACGAAGTTCTGATCAGGCGGGATGGTGTAGAGGCAGGTCTTCGTATAGAGCTCCGGCCCGACGAATCCGGGGATGTGCTGATGCAGGAAGGCCAGGTACCGCTCGCGGCGCTGCGGGTCGGGTTCGAAGGTCCTGGTGTCGGCGGTGACCTCGTGGCCGCCCATGTGCTGGCCCAGCTTGGTCGCTACCTCGCCGTAGACGGGGAAGCCGTAGAAGTTGTGCTCGCCGTGCCACATGAAGACCGGGAAGTTCTCCGGGGCGAACTCCCGCAGGTTGGCCGTGGCGTAGTAGGTCACCTGCTCCTGGGTGACCGTCAGCGGCAGCTGGACCCCGCAGCCGGCGAGCAACCGGTTGGTCCAAGCGTCGCCGGCCACCACCACCCGATCGGCCAGGTAGGTCTCGTCGTCGGTGTGCACCTCGACTCCGGCGGGCGTCGGGCGTACGGACCGGACCGGGGTGTTCTCGGCGATATGGGCGCCGTGGCCGCGGGCGAGTGCCGCGTGAACGGCGTTGGCCTTCCGCGCGTCCACGATGCCGGAGTCCCGCTGGTACAGGGCGCGTTCGCCGCCGGTGAGCCGGAACTGCGGCCAGCGCTGCATGACCTCCGCGGGCTCCAGGAGCTCGTAGTCGACACCGAACTCCGCGAAGAGCTGCACGTAGCCCTCGATGTTGCGGGTGCCGGTGTCCCTGCCCTTGCGTTGTTCCGAGTCCTCGATTACCAGCCCACCGGTGGTGGTGACGAGCTGCTGCCCAGCGGCCTCCTCGACCTCGCGCCACGAGGTGTAGGCGGCGTGTGCCAGTTCCGCGTACGGGCGCTGATGCTGGGCGAGCCGGATGATGCGGGAGTGGTCCTGGGAGGCGCCGCGCTCGTGACCGAGCCGGAACTGCTCGATGCCGAGCACTCCGGGGCCGAGTCTGCGCGAGAGCCGGTACAACGCTGCGGAGCCGAGGCCACCGCAGCCGATGACGATCGCTGGAAAGTGCTTCATCGACGTCCCCCGCTTGCTGGAACCTGCCGAGCCGGGTTGCAGTTTCAGAATGAGGGAGCTGGACCGTTCAGGTCTATCTCAGAAAATTGCAGGTGACCTTGTAAATTTCGTACATGATCGACCGCCGTCTCATGGTCCTCCGTGCTGTGGGCCGGCACGGTGCGGTCACAACCGCGGCGGAGGTCTGCCACCTCACCCAGCTGCAAGCCCTGGCGCGGGACCCCGGCGTCCCGCTGCCCGGAACACGTTGGGCGCGATGTCCGGCTCACCGCGTTCGGTGATCTCGGCCCCGGACACGTGAAGCCTCCGGTAGATGAGCCAACGACCAAGAAGACCGGCCACCGGAGGCGTCGCGTTGGCTCTACCGGCAGCCCAGCAAGTGGGCGTCGAGGAAGCCCCGCTCGGAGGCCGGATCGTGGAGCAGCCGGGCGAACGTGACGAGCCCGGCCCCGGCCAGCAACTCGGCGAACCGGTCCACCGGCCAGCTATAGGCGGGCGACACCTTGTGGTCGAAGCGGACCGGCTCCGGTCCCTCGGTCGCGAAGAACGAGACCAGGAGCAGGCCCTCTGGTGCCAGGACACGTACCTGCTCGGCGAGCAGCGCGGGCAATTCCCCAGGCGGGGTATGGATCATCGAGTAGTGGGCCAGCACGCCGCCGAGCGCGCCGTCCTCGACCGGCAGGGCCTCCATCCGCGCCTCGTCAAACCGCAGCGCCGGATGGGCCCGACGGGCGTGGTCGACCATGGCTGGGGAGAGGTCGAGCCCGAAGGCGTCCAGCCCCAGGTCGTGCAGCATGGCCGTCAGATGTCCAGGCCCGCACCCGACGTCGGCTGCCCGCGGGTTCCCCGTCCCGCGCACCAGCTCGGCGAAGGTGCTGATCATGTTCCGCGAAAAAGGCTGCGTCTGCAGCCGATCAGCGAACATCGACGCATACAGCTCGACGACCCCGTCATAGGCCGCCCTGGTCTCGTCCTGGTGCTCCCTCACGGGAGAGGAAGCTAGCATCCGCGCACGTTCGCAGCTTCTCCGGACCGTGCCGCCCCCACCCCTCAGGGACTGACTGTCCGGTCACATGATCACGGGACAGGCCCCAGGGCCGGGTTCTTCCGCGGGTGCGGAAGTCGAATGGCGGGGCAGGGGAGGGGGAGCTCTTCGAGGCGGATAAGGCCGTGGAACTCCATCCGGATCCGGTCGGCGAGGACGAGACGGCCTCGCTCGTGCGCCCGGCCCGCGCCGAAGACTCCGCGACCGTGTGACCGAAACAGCCGCAAGCGCACAGCCGAGGCCGAGCCGGCTGGGTCGGAGGCACCTGCTCAGGCCGAGGACGAAGGCGTGCCCGCGTCCAACTTCGAGGTCCGCCCTCGCCTGCGTGTGGTCGAGGCGGCCGACGCGCCCAGCACGGGGCGGGCGGCAGCACCGCGCTCGGGTCTGGAGCGGTGCCGGGATCGTCACCGGTCCCTCCCCGGGGCCTCGAGGCCCCGGGAAGGGAGCCGGGCCTGCCCGTATCGAGGTTTACCTGCCTGGTTGGGGTCACTGAGCGGACCAATCGCCGTCACTTGGCCCGCCACAGCCGCGGTACGCGCGCTTTGGAGGTACTACCGGCGAAAGGGCCGTGGCCAACACCGCGAGTGGACGTGATCGAGGCGACCGCGGCGAAGTACGCCGCTGACTGTCCGCGACGGGAAGGCCGCTACGGAGAATGGCTCAGTGACGGACGGGAGGGACGGGGCGGTCTGGTGCCGTCGCGCTCCCGTCCGTCCGGGTTACCAGGGGACGACCCCCTCGTCGTCGAAGAAGCCGCCGCGCGGCCCGTCATCCGGCAGGGTGGCGAGCCGGATCGCGATCGCGGCACCCTGCTCGGGCGTCCGCGGCGCGTTGAAGCCGGTGAAGTCGGTCGCGACGTAGCCGGGACAGCCGGCGTTCACGATGACGTTCGTGTCGGCGAGTCGGCGGGCGTACTGCGCCGTGACGCTGTTGAGCATCGACTTCGACGGTGCGTACGCGGCCAGGATCGGGCCGGTCTGCAGTGTCAGTGAGCCCATGTTGCTCGACATGTTGACGATGCGCGGCGAGCCTGCGCGGTGGAGCAGCGGGAGCATCGCGTTCGTCACCCGGACGACCCCGAACACGTTCGTTTCGAGGACGGTGCGGACGACGTCAAGGTCGAGCGTCGTCGGATCTTGCGCGCCACCGTCGGTTTGGCCGCCAATGCCCGCGTTGTTGACGAGCACGTCGAGCCGTCCTGCCGTCCGCTCCATGGTCGCCGCTGCCGCGGCGACGCTGTCGTCGGAGGTGACGTCGATGGCGACCCCGAACGCGTCGACGTCTGCGGCACGCAGACGCTCGACGGCCTTCTCGCGCCTGGCCTCCTCACGCGCTCCCACCGCGACCGTGAAGCCGATCGCCCCAAGGCCCTGTGCGATAGCGAAACCGATTCCTTTGTTCGCGCCGGTAACCAGCGCGATTCTCGTGTCGTTCACGCGATCCATACTGGGCGTGCCGCGCGTTCGCCGTCCAAGACCGATTCAGCCCGCTGTGATACTCGCCGGGTATCAGGCGGTAGGCTCCGCCCGTGGACGATCTCGAAACCCGCGAGCTCCGCTACTTCGTCGCCGTCGCCGAGGAACTGCACTTCGGTCGCGCTGCCGGTCGGCTCGGGATGGAACAACCGCCGCTTTCACGTGCGATCCGCCGACTTGAGCAGCGGCTCGGCGTCCAGCTCTTCGACCGGGACCGCCGTGGCGTGGCGCTCACGGATGCCGGCATGGTGCTACTTCGGGAGGCCAGAGCGGCCCTCGATGGGGTCGCGGCCGCTGCGCGCCGGACGCGGCGTGCCGGGGACGCGAAGCAGTCGCTGGTGCTCGCGACAAAGGCCGGGGCGTCCCACGAACTGCTGCGACGGCTCCTCGACGCGCTTGCGAGCGATCCCGGTGCGGCACCGGTCGAGGTGCTCCTGTGCGAGGTCGGCGAGCAGGCAGGGCTGCTTCGCGGCGGGCAAGCCGACGTGGCACTCATGCATCGCCCGTTTGACGACCTCGCCGGGTTCGACACCGAGAACCTCTGCGTCGAAGGCCAGGTCGCGATCCTTCCCGCGGGCCATCCGCTCGCGTCACGCGATCAGCTCACGCTGGCGGAGGTCCAGAACGTGCCGGACCTTCCGATCGCTCGATGGCCCCGGCTCGACGGGTCCTACCCGGACGGGCCCGGACCGGAGGTGCGCACCCAGTCGCAGCTCGCTCAGCTCGTGGCGCTCGGCAAAACGCTGCTCGTCATCCCCGCCTCCAGCCGTGCCTGGCAGTGGCCAGAACACGTGGCGGTGCCCGTCGTCGACGCGCCGAAAGTCACCACGGTGATCGCCTGGCCGCCAACCAGCCGCTCCCAGGCGATCGCATCACTCGTCCGTTCAGCGGCCAGGCTCCGCGACACCGCGCTTCCTGCGCCCGCGGATTGAGAGATCCCCCTGTAGGCCCGGTACAGCCCTTGCCAGACCCGTGCTTCCCGCCTGCGTGGCGGCAGTAGCCCCAGAGACGACTGCTCCTCGGGCCACCCGCACACTTCGAGCCGCCAGGGCAACCGCCGCAACCTCCACCCTGCCAACTTCTTTGCTCAAGACAGAGCTGATGCCCACCGGGAGGTGTCCTCCCTTACCAAGGGCTTGCTGTGCCCCGTCGCTACGGCGGTCTCGGGCGCGTCGACCTGAGGACCGCGGCGCTGGTGCGCTGAGGCCGTCTCCACGATCTTCTGAGGCGCGCGTCCGCGATAGTGCTCAGCGGTGTCCGGCTACACCGGTCGCCGAGGCCTGTCCGCTCCTGGGCCAACGCGGTCGCGGCGTGCCCGCGCCAACCGCGCGTTTCCGCACCCCCGCCGACGTCACCGCGTTCCTCGCACCCACCCCGAAACCACCCAGTAGAAGATCAAACCTGCGTGCTAACCATCTGCGGGTCCGCAACGCATGGCGCGCCTGACGTTCCGGTCGGTGCTGTGATCAGGCAGCACGCCGCTGAGGTGCCGCGGTGCCGCACAACATGCCGGACGCGATCAGAAGCCGGGCCGACTTCGAGCACCTGACCAATGGCTTCGACGGTGCGATCATGTACTGGGACCACCATCTCGGCCAGCTGCTGGCGGAACTGGCAGAGCTGGGGATCGCCGACGACACCGCCATCATTGTCAGCGCGGACCATGGCGAGTCCTTCGGGGAGAACGGTTCGTACGCCGAGCACGGCCTGGCCAACGAGCCCACACACCGGCTGCCGCTGGTGATCTACTGGCCCGGCGTCACGGATGACCTGCCGGAGGGGGCGCGGCGCTGTGACAGCCTGCTGTACAACATCGACCTCGCGCCAACTCTGTGTGACCTTCTCGGCCTACCGGTCCCCGACGGCTGGCAAGGGGAGTCGTTCGCTGCCGCAATCCGCGGCGAGACCATCGGCTCGCGTGAGTATCTGGTGTTCGGACATGGTGCACACACCTACCAGCGTGCGGTCCGCACCCGCGACCACCTCTACATGCGTACCTACCACCCCGGCGCCTTCCGGGCGGAGTGGGAGCAGCTCTTCGACGTCACGGCCGACCCGCACCTGACCCGCGACCTGCTGCACGAGAAACCGGACCTGGCTGCCCGGATGCGCAGTCATCTCAGCGAGTGGTGGCACCGGCACGCCGGGTCGCCCGGGGCGCTGCCGGACCCAATGCTGACGACACTGCAGACGGGGCCGACCTACTACAACGACCCGGCTCGCTACGCCCAGCACCTGCGGGACACCGGACGGGCACACCTGGCAGACGACCTCGTGAAGCGCCTTGCGGCCACCACACCGACGACACCGGTGTCCTGGCACGCGCCCGACGAGGCATGGCCACAGGAACGGTATGTGCGCCTGGCCCGCAGGTTTGGGGGGTCGGGCTGACAGGAAGGCAGCCGCCTGAGGGCCCAGTTCGGCCTTCTCCGGTGTGCTGTCTTCGCCCCGTGACCGGAGCAGGGTGAGGCGACGACGGCGGGACCGACGCGGTCGAGGATGAAGTCCTCGTCGGCAGTAGCCGTGTACAGGCAGGCCGCGTGGGCGACCGGATCGGGATCGAGCCCGGGTAGCCACTCCTGGACGTAGTCCATGATGCGCCGTCGTCCCGCCGGGTCGGTGCCCCGCTCCGGGAACTCGCGGTGGGCGGAGGATCGGCGAGGTGTTGGAGGAGGGAGTGGAGGCGCTGCTGGAGCTGGCGAGCCCGAGCTGACGACATGGCTGCCGCGCCTGCGGCGGGGCCCTGTGAACTTGTTTCCGCCGGGCGGGCGTCTTCTGCTTGCGCCGCACGGCGCGGGAAGACGCGTCGAGGCGTGTCAGGCCAGGTGTAGCAGCGCCTGCACCGCCCAGTGGTCCGAGGGCGGTAGGCCCTTGTCGGTCTCGGTGTTGATCCCGACCTTCTCCACGTGGACGTCGGGGGTGGTCAGGATCCAGTCGATGCGTCGGGCGCCGGTGTCCGGCTCGGGGTCCCAGCCGTTGAAGGTGCCGTACTCCTTGGTCAGCCGCTCGTCGGCGGCGGGCCAGGAGTCGTGTAGGTCGCCGTCCTCGACAAGGGTCCGGTACGGCTGCTCGTCGGTCTCGGCATTGAAATCGCCGATGACGAGCACCGGCACGTCGAACTCCGGTAGTAGGTCCACGAGCATCTCGGCGCTGCGCTCGCGGGAGTTCTTTGACTGGTGGTCGAAGTTGTTGTTGACCACGACGAACTCGCGCTCGGTGTGCAGGTCGGTGAAGCGCACCCAGGTGAGCATCCGGACCAACTCGTTGCCCCAGCTCGCTGAGCCGATCTGCCGCGGGGTGTCGGAGAGCCACAGATGGTCGTAGCCCACCGGCCGTAGCCGCGCGGTCTCGTAGCACACGACGGTGGCACCGACCTCGCTGATCCCTTCGGGGAGCAGGTGGATCCAGTCGTAGCCGTCCAGCTCGGCCAGGATGTCCTGCCCTTGGTGAAACATTGACTCCTGCAGGCCCACCACGGTGGGCCGTTCCCGACGCAGCAGACGTGTGATCCGGGGCCGGCGCTCCTCCCATGTGTGCGGGGAGCCGTCGACGGGGGTGCGGATGTTGAAGGTCATCACGTGCAGCCGCTGGTTCTCGGGGTGACCGATCAGGACCGGGCCGCGGGGAGTGGCCTCCGTGGCGTCCGAGGAACGGGAGAGGGCCACACCCGCCGCGGCCGCCACGCCGGTCGCCAGCCCGGCACCGAGCACGGCGCGGCGGCTGGGGGAATGAGACATGTCGGGAGTCCCCTTCCGTTGGGACGGTGCCGGCATGATGGGCGGCACCAGTCACGGATTCTGCAGTTCGGGGGTGATGCCAGCCCCAACTGCGGACGAGAGCTCATCGAACTGCGCCTGGCGCCGTGTCCTCAGGTCAGGAACGACCGCGTTACGACGAGGTGGTATGGGGCCGTCTGCGACACGTCCTGCGCATTCGGCGGATCAGGTGGCCCGCGCTCGCTCGACGAGTACGATGCGGATCCGCTCCCGGGCAGCGGGGCGATAGAGCGAGCACATATGGGCCCCAGTGGCCGGCCTCGCCGAAGAATTCAGCGAACCGTTCCGCACCACGTGGGGGTGAACGAATGGGACCCACGACGACGCTGCTGCTGCGCCAAGAGTGGGATCATCACGTGGCCGACTCGCTGGAGACGTGGCGGGACCGATTCTGGTACCGCGTCGGCGACACACCACCCCACGAGTGGACCCTGCGCGACCCGGAGGCACTTGGTCTGCCCCTCGAAACGTACGGGCGTGCCTGCATCATCGAGGGGCAGCCGTGGGATGAGTCGTGCGACGTCTTCCTGGACGAGAACGGGCTGCTGGCCGATCTCCTCGGCCACCACCCGGCAAGCGTCGTCTCGCTAGCCATGATGAGCAACGGCGAACCCGACCACCGCGTCCTCGCGGCGTCGGCGGTCTCGCTGGCGCGGTACTTCGACGCGCTCGTTCACCTCGGAGGCAAGCTCGACATCGCGGAAGGCGGCGACTCCCGTGTCCGGGAGAACGCCCGGCACCTGCCCGGTGCGGTCTACCAGTGTCCCCGTGAGACGCCTCGCGGGCGGCTGACCCTCACCCACATTCTGGACGCCGACGCTCTCGCCGCCTGGATGGCTCATCCGCGCTTCCACATGGTCAAGTGACGCGGCCGGCGTGCCGGGGCCCGTTCAGCGGTCATGAGGTCGGGGTGACGTGTGCGGTGGCCCACTGGGGGTTGGGAAGCGCCCGATGACGAGGCCGGGCTGGTGACCATGTAGATCGACCACGAAAGAAAGCCTCTTAGCGCCACGCGGGTTGTCAATACGAACTGGGCGACGCCCCCGTCACGCGAGGCACCGCCGATCCTTCGCTGCGTCAAGACCACCGACTCGTCAACGACACGGTAGCCACCAGCCGATGCTTTCGCAGGCGGTCTTGTTTAGGAACGGAGGCCAAATACAGCCCGATGAAATACGATCCTCTACCCAGTTCGTTCGTTGTTTCGGCGGTAATGGCCTCCTTGTGTTCGTCTGGGATCTTGTAGGTGGGGCGGCTTCCCTCACACATGGCGGACCTGCCGGTCAAGACGGTGGCCACAGCATTCCTCGTGGATCGTGGGGAGATTCCGCGTCAGTTCCCAACGTGCTCCGATGTCTACGCTGAGGCGCTACCGTCGCGATCGTCGCATCGTCGGTGGCCTGGCGGGGTTAAGGGCTGAGCATGGCCAGCAACAAGGTCAAAATAATGAGGAGGATCACGGTGTCGGGCCAGTCGGAGAACTGACCTGAGAAGTTACGAGCAGGCACCACATGCCTCACAACACAGAAGGGGGTAGGGGGAGAGTGGCGACCATCATGCCCGACACAATCGGCGTTTTCATGGTTTTCACCAGAAACGCTCATGGCCTCGGCTGGTACGCCGAGCGTGTCCGCCCGCCCCCGACGGGCCGCCCGGCACGCCGTGCGTACGCATTCAGGGTTTCCCCGACTGGGAGCGGTGGGTCTTCGAGGTCGACATCGACTGGCTCACACGGACCACCGAGCCCGGCGGAATCTGCCAGATCCCGCCGAGGACCCGCTCCGGCAGTGGCCCATCAGCAAGCGCCATCCCCACGAAGCGAAGAACCTGCCCTGGAAACGAGAGCCGAAGACCGGCCCGTATGCCGGCCGCGTGCTGACTGTGTATGCGCGCCGGACCGGGCGGGAGCTGCGACTGGCCGACGCATGGGGGAGTGGACGCCGCGGGAGCTGCGGCACAGCTTCGTCTCCCTGATGTCGGACTCCGGTGTGCGGCTGGAGGACATCGCCCGACTGGTGGGCCACAGCGGAACGTCGGTCACCGAGACGGTCTACCGCAAGCAGATCCGGCCAGTTATCACCGGCGGCGCCGAAGCCATGGATGGCATCTTCGGCTAGGACCTGTTTTGGAAGTTGGAGCCAGTCATTGATGATGGCGATCTGGACCGTGGCCGCGTAGCGAATACCGAGTTTTCCGTAGCGTGTGGCCACCTCCCGCCCCCTATCTTCCAAAACAGGTCCTAGTCGTCGTGAGGCGCCGTGCCGTTGCTATTCCTCAGGTGGCGCGGCACGGCGCTTCCATTCGTTGTAGCGCCATTCCAGTGCTTTTCTGTGCGGGCGCTGAGCCAAGTCGTGCAGATGAGGTGTAATGATGCCTAGGTCGGCGATCGATGGGCCATCGCGGGCGACGACCACGTCCAGCGTCTCCGGATCGATGGCGAACAGGTTTGCGTCGAAGGCCCGGTGCAAAGCTACGTTGAGGGGTAACCCATTGCGCGGATCGGAAGTGCCGTTCTTTGCGTGCGGGATGAGGTGCGCTGCTTCGATCATCTGCGGCACTGTGACCCCCGAGAGGGGGCACCTTGAACCATAGCGTTTCAGGACCTTGAGCTTGAAACGGTTCTGGTCGGATCGTTCCATCACAGCACGGTGCTTCTTGGTGCGCTGTGAAACCACGGGCACGAAAGGTTCCTCGTCCGACTGATCTTCAGTGATGAGCTCATCTGGTGGGTGATCGCCGTAGTCGATAAGGAATTGCTTGCTGTCGTCGTCCCAGCCGCTCACCCAGCCGAGCTGCACGGCGCGTACGGTCGAACTTGGGGTTGGCTTTGTAATGACGAATATGGGGAGCTGCAGCGTTCCGGCGGCCTGAGTAGCAGCGACCTCGCTACGATCCCGTTGAGCAGGACGCTTCGTCACTGGGTAGTGGTAGAAGACGCCCTCATCAGAGACTTCATCTGGATAGTCGACTCCTGGGTGGAGGATTCCGACGGTTACCCCCTCACCGTGGAACTTAGACGTGCGCTGAGTGTCGACCCAAACGCCTTGGGCTCCGCCGTAAGCACCGAATGCGCGCAGAGCCGTTGGCTCAACCTTCCTGAGGTCATCATGCGTGGCTTTAAGGTGTTCCCAGACGGCGATTCGCCAAGCAAACTCCTCTTCTAGCGTGGACGTTTCACGGTCCACCACCGTGAACCCCATCGCTTCAAGCGCGGCGTTGGCGTGCTCCTTGCCCCCGCTGAACTCCAGGTGCTCTCGGTCCGGGAACTGAATCCGGTAGGCGGCGCCGGCGATCGCCTTGGCCTCGTAAAGTTTCCCGTTGTGCTGCAGGAAGTAGCGCTTGGCTGCTCCGAACTCGGCTTCGCCAAGGAAGGCGTCTCGCCCCTGATCGTCGTAGCGTGCGAGAGCGTTCAGTACGGCGGAGCGGTCCGTTAGGTCCTTAATGCCCATACGGCTCCTCTGGGGACGTGGGGGAGAGGCATCAAGCCTAGTGCCGCATCAACCAACGTTCGCCCTGTGGTGCCGCGCTACTTGAAGGACGTGGCCGCAAGGGGGAGAAAGCCACGCCAACTCCGAGGCCGGACGTTCCATTGCTACCGAAACGGTCATGAGGTCAGCGGTTGCCGTCCGTGGAGCCAGCGGATCTGGGTTCGAGGACGGTGGGACTGGCGGTGGTGTGCGTGGTGAGGTTTTCGCCGTCCTGGCTCGCTTAGCGGCCTCCCGCAGGGGCGCGGAGCTGTTCGGCCAGCCGCCTGAGTTCGGCCGCCGCGGCAGGCGAGGGGGCGTCGAGTCCGCTGTGCACGGCCGTCGGGCTCTTCAAGAAGCGCCGGAACACGGCCACGAGGAGGCCTTGCGGCAGAGCCCGCAACGCGGCGAACGCGCGAGGCACCGGCGGCGTCTCCATCGCGGCGAGGTTCTGCCGCATGAGGTGGAGCATGCCGCGGACCGCGTCCGGGTCGTCGGCCAGCACTACCGGGCCGCCCGCCGCGTGCACCGCCTGCCCGAGTGGGACCTCAAACGCGGCGTGCGTCCTGAGCCAGGCATCCATCTGCGGCTCGGCCTTGGCGTTGAACCCGGCGGTACGGAACATCTCCACGATCCGTTCCAGTCGCGGGGTGGTACGGCCGTCGGGCTCGCCGATCGGCACCGCGACCCGGCGGGTGATGACATTGCTCTTGCGGTAGCGGACCACGTCGCCGTCCATCGTGCCGCCAGTCGTGGGGAAGCCGAGCAGCAACCGCTCGTGGCCGATCACCGCACTCAGCGCCTCCGGGCCGGCTGCCCAGTTGAGCAGGAACAGCACGTCACCTTGGACACCGGCGAGTGATTCCAGCACCGCATCCACCTGGTGGGTGCGGATGAAGACGGTGATCAGGTCGTACCCGCTGTCCGGGTGCTCGACCACCGGTACCGGCACCCGCTTGACAGCTGGGCCGTCTTCCTCGGCGAGCTGCACGCCGTTTCGGCGCAGGGCGGTCAGACGCTCGCCCCGGGCGAGGAGCGAGACGTCGTGGCCGGCCTCATGCATGCGGGCGGCGAACAGGCTGCCGCAAACCCCGGCGCCGTACACGAGCAGCTTCATGAGAGCCCTCTTTCACACGTTCGTTTGACTCATACGTTCGTTTTATTCAAACATATGTATAGTCCCTCGTGTGGCGACCCCAGAAACCCGCACCCAGATCCTCGACGCGGCCGAGCACCTCTTCGCTGAGCACGGATACCGCGGCACCTCGGTCCGCGCGATCACCAAACTCGCCGGAACGAACCTGGCCGCCGTCGGCTACCACTTCGGCTCGAAGGCAGAGCTGATGGCCGCAGTCGCCCGCCGCGTGATCGAGCCCATCAACGCTGCCCAGTGCGCCGGGCTCGACAAACTGTTCACCCGGACCCCCGACCCACCGGTCAGCGAACTGGTGGAGGCATTCGCGGGGCCGCTGTTCGACGAGATGCCGGCCGGCGACGAGGGCGGCGCCCGGACGTCCCGGCTGATCGTGACGATCCTCAGCGACCCGGCCGAGGAGGCACGCAGCTGGACCGGCCCAGCCGAGGACT
Organism: Lipingzhangella halophila; assembly: GCF_014203805.1. GTDB lineage: Bacteria > Actinomycetota > Actinomycetes > Streptosporangiales > Streptosporangiaceae > Lipingzhangella > Lipingzhangella halophila. The sequence goes on from NZ_JACHJT010000001.1 coordinate 2,289,025, forward strand.
CGGTTCGCGAGCGCTACCTCGCAGCCTTCGCGCGCGTACTGCCCGGCCTTTCCCCGGAGGAGCTGTGGTTCCGGATGCGGGGAATCCTTGCCGTGACGGCCGTTGACCGCCTCGAGGTCCACCAGCAGCCCTCCCTTGGCTGCGTGTCCCCGGTGGCGGGCGAAGCGGCCCGGCGATGGGCGATCACGTTCCTTACGGCAGCGATGAGTGCGCCACCGACCCGGACCTGACGACCCAAGACAGACGCTGGCGGTGCGGGTCAGGCGGCGCCCGCCCCGGTACTTGGGGTAGAGCGCCTCGAAGCCGTCGGCGTTGAAGTTGTGCATCACGTCCCGGACTCGGTCCGGGCTAGTGAACGTCACCGTCGCGATGTTGTCGACCAGCATGCCCTGTGCGGACAACAACACCATCTGGGCCCGCCACCAGGTCACCACCGCCCCCGTGCCCCGGCGCACAATCCGCAGCAGTCGCTGCCCGTCGTCGTCATCGAGCTCACGCACCCGCACACGCTCAGCCATGAGGACAGCGTGACGGATGACCACTGTCGGCCACGTCCTTCAAATAGCGTGGCACTACAGGGCGAACGTTGGTTGATGCGCTAGATCGGTGATGGTTTACGAAGTCGGCCTTCGGGCCGGCCTCCAAGCCGAGACGCATGGTATCGACACCCCCACCAAGGTCGAACCGATCCGCAGGCCGGCCGCCGCGGGCCTGACCGTGATCGAAGGCACCAGTGTCGCCCCGCCCGCTGGGTTCCCCGGCTCGGAGACGGGTGCACGCTCAGCCGTGGAGGAGACCGGCGGAGCCGGGCGGTGGAGGCGGTCACGGTGGCGACCGCGCTGTCAGCGGGGCGTGCATCTGCAGCGGAGCCCGGGTGGCGACGCGATTCCGATCCCCTCTAGGATCGAGCCCTGCCCGCAGGCCCTGATCGGCAGGGCCAGATCCCCTCGGAAGCGGTGAGAAAAGCGTGACAGTGCGGTTCGCCTGGTGGCTCTGCGGCATGTTCCTGGCGCTTGGCATCGGTGTATGCGGCACCGGCGTCTGGCTCTGGGGGACGGTCGACGGCGAGGCGGGCTCGGCCGTGCTCGTTCCCGGTCTGGTTCTCCTGCTCTTCGGGATCTTCTACGTCCGCATGCCCTATTTCATCCTCACCCCGACGGAACTGCGTGTACCCATCATGCGGGGCGAACGGGCGCGGACCGGGATCCGTCCGCAGGCCCGCCTCGATGCCAGCGGCACACGTCTGACCATGACGGTCGGTCGGCGAACGACCACATCGCTGCCGGTGTATCGGGCCATGGCGCGCGGCAAGGACTGGGACGGTCTCCGCGCACAGCTCGACCAGGGGAACCGGCCCGACGCGGCCTGAACGCGGGCCGAGGCGGCTCACCTTCCGTCCAAGCGGAGGCGGCGCGGCGGCTGCCGGGGGACCGCGGGTGCCGCATGCCGACGGCGATTCGTCCGGAAGCCGACTCGCCCTGGTCTCCTGCCACGTCGTGAGGCGGGCTTCCCGGTAGAGCGACGTGCATGCGAGTGCCGCACGGAAGTCGGCGGTGTGAAAGGCACGCGTCGCGATCATTCGGGGCCATTCCCTCGCCGACCGTCACGGCGACGTCCTCTTCATCGTTCAGAGGCGCCGCAACCGAGAGTCAGGGAAGGGGCCCTGGTCACTTCTATCACTTGCCGCATTCATTGGAATACACATCGGAACGGCGGAGTGGGAGTATGGAGATACCGCGTGGGAGCCGAGCGGCGGCCAAGGCCCCCGGGGGCGGTGGGTGACCGTCGGCGGGGGATATGAGGCGGTCCCCCGCTGTGACGGGCCCAGGCCGTGGGGCGCCGCCCCACGAGGTGCCCTCACGGCGACGCACAGGACACGTCGCCTCCAGAGCCGAGGCCGTCTCCTCGACTTCGATGGTCGGGTCGGGCCGGTGGAGTTGATACAGGTCGATGTAGTTGGATGGTGTACTCCTCATAGCGGCGAGCCCGCCTGGCGTGCGGCCCTGTTTCCGCTGCCGGTCGACGGGACGGTAGCCGCGGCGTCGATGCCGCTGCTGTCGGATGCCCGCCAGGGCCGGCGCGGCGGGTTGTTGCCGTGGAGCCTGCTGATCCTGGGCGGCCTGGCCTCGCTCGCGGCCAACATCGCGGTCGCGGACCCGACCGTGTGGTCGCGGATCATCCACGCCTGGCCGTCCTCCGGCTGGACGACACCGTCCTGTCCGCGGTGGGCGGGCGCGGCCTCGCCCGGATCCGGGCCGAGCGACTCGGGTTCGTCTTCCAGAACTTCAACCTCATCCCGAGGCTGTCGGCGGTGGAGAATGTCGAGACGGCGCTGGCGCCCCTGGGCACGGGCGGTGCCGAGCGCCGCAGGCGCGCCGAGGGGGCGCTGGCCGACGTGGGGTTGGCGGAGCGCGTCGCGCACCTTCCCTCCGAACTTTCGGGCGGCCAGCAGCAGCGCGTGGCCATCGCCCGCGCCCTCGTCAAGGATCCCGAGGTGATGGACCTGCTGGAGCACCTGTGGCGGGAACGAGGGCTGGCCCTCGTCCTGGTCACGCACGACTCGGCGGTGGCCGACCACGCTGAGCGGCACCTGCACATCCAGCGGGGCCAGGTCTCGGAACGGTCCGGATCGCGGGGTGCGGCGCCGCGCGCGGCCTTCCCGGGCCCGCCGGGATCCTAGCGGGCGCCGGCGCGGTCCCGGCGAAAACCTCGCACGCCTGCGTCAGGAGAGCTGGTTGTCCACGCCATCGGCAATCTTGTCAACATGGACTTCCTCCCGAGCGCAGTTGGGGGCGATAGCGGCGCGTTGATCTGCGGTGAGCTCCAATCCGAAGGCGTCGAAGTCTCCGCGGTGCGGGAGGCGGCTCCAACCCCGTCCACGAGGTGTTCTCACCTTGCTCTTTCCTTGCTCGCCTAGTCTCCGCTCGGATTCCGCCGAGGGATGGGGAAGGAGCGCCGGATGATCGCCGACGATGGCGAAACGCGTGCCGCGGGCTTCGCCCGCGAGACGGCGGAGACGCGGGGGTGCGTGCTGGTCGTGGAGGACGATCCCAACATCCGCGAGCTGCTGACGGCCTCGCTGGAGCTCGCCGGCTACGGCGTGTGCGGATCCCGCGACGCGGATGCGGCGCTGGGCGCGCTGGCCCGCTTCACCCCCGACATCGCCGTCGTGGACATCATGCTGCCCGGCCGCAGCGGGCTCGACCTGGTTGCCGACCTGCGGGGCGTGCTGCCGGGACTGGCGGTGCTGCTGCTGACCGCGCGGGGCTCGGCCGAGGACCGCGTGGCAGGGCTGCGGGCCGGCGCCGACGACTATGTGACCAAGCCCTTCAGCCTGGACGAGGTGCTGCTGCGGCTGCAGGCGATCCTGCGCCGCACCGGCCACCAGGCGCAGGCGGAGGAGGCCCACCTGCGCTACGCCGACCTGGAGCTGTGCGAGGACGCTCACGAGGCCCGGCGCGGCGGCACGCCGATCCCACTCTCGCGCACCGAGCTGGCGCTGCTGCGCTATCTGCTGACCAACGCGGGGCGCATCGTCAGCAAGCCCCAGATCCTCGACCGTGTCTGGGGCGGCGGCGCCGACGACACCCGGGTCGTGGAGACGTATGTCAGCTACCTCCGGCGCAAGATCGACACCGGGCGCATCCCGCTGATCCACACGGTCTGGGGCGTGGGCTACACCCTGCGGATCAGCGCACAGGAGCGCCGGTGAGGCCGCGGCTGCGGCGGGTGCTGCCCGCGGGGATCGGCGCCCGGCTGAGCGTGGTGGTGGTGTGCCTGACCACGGTGTGCCTGATTGTCTTCGGCGGCGCGGGCGCGATGCTGCTGCACCGCCACCTGCTGCAAGAGGTCGACACCCGCCTGCACACCATCCTGGACGCCCCGAGCGGCGGCGGGCCGCCCCCCGCCCAAGCCGGCTCCGAGGAGGGCACCCGTCCGCCACCGTTCCCCACGGATCTGCGCAGGCTCACCGTCGACACCGATGGCGAGGTCGTCGACGTGGTGGGCCGCACCGGCTCCGACGAGGCGGTGCCCGACCTCGGCGCGCTCGGCCTCCAAGAGCTGCGCGCTCGGGCCGGCGAACCGTTCACGGTCCCGGGAAGCGCGGGCGAGAGCCAGTGGCGCGTGGTGACCGAGCCGCTGGCCGATGGCACGGTGGCCGTGGCGGCGCAGTCGCTGGCCGAAGTCGATGGCACACTGACCCAACTGCTGCTGATCGAGGCCGGCGTGGGCACGGTGCTGCTGGGGCTGCTGGGTGTGGCGGCGCGGGCCACGGTCCGCCTGGGACTGCGCCCGCTGCACCGGATCGAGACGACCGCGCAGGCCATCGCGGCCGGCGACTTGGACCTGCGCATTCCCGACCAGGACGCGGCGACGGAGACGGGGCGGCTGGGCGCGGCGCTCAACGCGATGCTGTCCGGGCTCTCCCGGGCCGTTCGCGAGCGGGACCACTCGGTCGCGGTCACGCGCCGCTTCGTCGCCGACGCCTCCCACGAGCTGCGCACACCGTTGTCCTCGATCCGCGGCTTCGCCGAGCTGTACCGGCAGGGACGCGCCCGGGGCGTGGTCGCCGAGGACGCGAAGGCGGACCGCTGGATGTCGCGCATCGAGGACGAGGCCGGACACATGGCAGGGCTGGTCGACGACCTCCTGCTGCTCGCCCGCTTCGACGAGACCCCGCACCTGGAGAAAGCCGAGATCGATCTGGGGGAGGTGGCCCGGGAGGTGGCGGCCGGCGTGCGGGTGCGCGCTCCCGGCACGTCGGTCGAGGTGGCGGCCCCCGGGGCGGTGCCGGTCGTGGGCGACCCGGACCGCTTGCGCCAAGTGCTGGAGAACCTGGTCGGCAACGCCGTGGAGCACACGTCGGCCGGCACCCCCGTCCGCGTCAGCGTCCGCACCGCCGACGCGCCGCCGCCGGCGGGCGCGGCCTCGGCCGGCGCCCTGCCCCCCGGGACCGCCCGCACCGCGGTCGCGGAGGTGCGCGACGAGGGGCCGGGCATTCCCGCCGATCGGCTTCCGCATGTGTTCGACCGGTTCTTCCGGGTGGACGAATCGCGCTCGTGCGGCGGAGCGGGCCTGGGGCTGTCGATCAGCGCGGCGTTCGTGGCCGCCCACGACGGCCTGCTCACCGTCGCCTCCGAACGCGGCCGCGGTACCGCCTTCACTCTCGTGCTGCCCGCGGGCTGAGCGCGCCGGTGCGGGGAGCGGGCCGCACCGGCGCGGTATCGACGCGGCATCTACGCGGTGTCGTTCTGCGCCTGCGGGGACTGGGCCTGCCCGTCTTGCCCGTTTTGCGGGGTTTGCTGGTCCGTCTGGCCTTGCGGGTCCTCGGGCGGTGTCGCGGCGATCCCCTCGACCTGCTCGGCGAGCTGCTGCTGCGCCTGGGCGGCACCGTCGTCGCCCGTCGCCTGCGCGCGCGAGGCAGCTTGCTCCAGCCGGGACGCGGCCTTGCCGCTTTCGACGAGGTCGGCGTACATGTCGGCGTAGGCCTGCTCGTAGAGCTTCGCGAAGTCCTCGTTCGCCATGAACCGGTCGGCCAGCGCGCTGCTGCCACCCATGCCGCCTCGGCCGCCTTCCTGTCCGCCCTCGCCGCCTTCGGGGCCCTGCCCGCCTTGGGGCGTCTCACCGTTCCCGGGCATCTGCATGCCTTCCGGCGGTTCCGGCATGTCTTCGGGCGCTTGGCCGCCCTGGGGCATCTGCCCGTCGCCCATCATTTCGCCCATCCCGCCGAACGAGAGGTTCAGATCCCACGACAGGACGGTGAAGCGCTCCTGCCCCGTGTCGTACCACAGGTAGTAGTTGTTGCCGGGCCCGTCCATGGCGTCGCTGTTGGACATCAAATCCTGCAGCGCCAGGTAGCGGGCGAAGGAGTCCACGTCCAGGTGCTTGTCCAGGTCGGCGGCGAACTCCTCGTCGCTCGCCTGGTCAACGAACTCCAGCAGCGACATCACCGGCTGCAGGTCGTAGGCGCCCTCGCCGTTGATCTGGTTGAAGGCCTCCTCGTAGTCGGTGGGATCGTCGCCCAGGTACTCGAAGGAGCCGCCGGCACGTCCCTTGTAGAGAACGCCCTCGCCGTAGGACGCGGCCCAGGCCGCGTCGGGGGAATCCAGCACCAGGCGCGGTGTCTCCTCGCCGCCGTTGATGGTGAAGGAGGTGAACCCGTAGTCCTGCGTGGTCTGGCCGTCGGCCGCGGTGAGGTCCAGGGCGAGGGCCTCGTTGAGGGCGGTGTCTGAGGTCGCGGTGGCCGGACGCAGCGTGATCTCCGTGTGTCCCTGGTAGGCGCGCCCCTCCTGGAACTCCTCGAAGCTGATGAGCCAGGGGAGTTTCTCCGGCTCGTCCTCGGAGAGGCTGACCGCGCCCGGGCCGCCGCCCTGCTGCCCCTGCCCCTCCTGGGCCGCCTGGCCCTGCTGGTCCTGGTTCTGCTGCCCCCGTTGCGGCATCCCTCCGCCGTCGTCGCGCAGGCTCATCAAGGTGGAGTTGCCCTTCAGCCGCAGGCCCACGTCGTCGAGCATGGTGCCGTCGATGGTGATGTCGGCGCTGATGAACTCCTTCTCGCCCTCGTCGCGGAAGGTCGCCATCATGTCCTCGTACTCGGCCTGGTTGTAGGTGACCTCGATGCTGTGCCCGCCGCCGTCGAACAGGTCGCCCTCGCCCGCGATGTTGTTCGTGACGGTGTCGGCGGTGGCGAGCTGGGAGGTGATGTAGGGCCGCACCCGCGCGTCGCCGAACACCAGCACCAGGGCCAGCAGCGCGGCGCCGGCGACCGCCGCCGTCTTCCAGTAGTGCCGGATCCGCACGGGGATGCGGTGGCGCAGGCGCGGGCGCATGCGCCGTGCCGCGTCGGGTCGCTCGTGGTCGTTGGTTCCGGTCATCACATGTCCGTCTGGTCGTATCCGGTCAGCACCGTGGCCTTCTGGCCGGCGTTGAGGTCGCGCAGCCGCTCGATGACCTCGCCCGGCTTGACGCCCTTCTTCATCCGCGCGGAGTAGGCCAGCTCCAGCAGGCTTCCGCCGCGCACCGACTCGGTGCTGATCAGCTCGAACTCGTCGGTGGTGGAGATCAGCACGTCCTCGATCGCGCCGCTGTAGTCGCCATCGTCGGCGGGCACCTGGACCTTGACGACCTGGCGCTGCACGTTCAGCGCGAACCAGTTGAACCGGTGCATGAGCAGGATGACGGCGCAGATGACGGCGGTGGCGATGATCGCGAGGGTGTAGAAGCGGGTGCCGCAGGCCATGCCCACGCCCATCACCAGGAATATGAACCCGACGTCGCGGGTCTCCTTGATGGCGTTGCGGAAGCGCACCACCGACAGCGCGCCCACGAGGGCGAACGCGCGGGCGATGTTGGAACCCACCACGAGCATGATCAGAGAGATCAGCATGCCCAGGATGATCAGGGTGTGCACGTAGCTCTGGCTGTAGGAGATGTTGCGGTGGCTGGCCCGGTAGGTCCAGGCCACCACCACGCTGGTGGCGAACGCCAGGGTCAGGGAGAGGACCACGTCCAGCACGCTGAAGGTGCCGGACAGGTCGGTAATGCCGAAGTCGAGGTCCATGGCTGGTAGCGGTGCCTTCTCAGATTCAGAGAGTCGGTATCGGAATACGAGGAGCGGTCGGTGCTCACATCTGCCAGGTCTGCGGGGCGGCGTGCGGCCGCGACTCGGCGACCGGGTCCTCCGCGGGTACGTGGAAGACCGAGCGGGGCGCCTTGCCGAACGCCTCGACGCTCTGGCAGTACTTGGAGATGCGCTGCACCTGCAGGCCGTGCCGGGCGGCCATGTCGGTGACCCAGTAGGGGGCGCGCTCGTTGGCCTTGACCTCCATGACCGCGAACCGCGGGCTGATGATGTAGCGGCTCTCGGTCTCCGAGCGCACGTCGAAGTCGCGGTCGCGGCCGCGCACCCGGTGGTCCAGGGTCACGCGCAGGCCCAGGTCGGAGCCGGTGCCGGCGTAGGGTTCGCGCCGGTAGCCGGTCATGGCGCTGGGACGCAGGTCCAACCGGTGCAGCAGGTCGAGGACCTCGTCGACGAAAGGTTGCGCGGTGGGGTGCTCCACCCGTTCGCGCCTGTCGCACAGGGCGCGGGCGTCGCCGTAGGGCAGCAGCACGCGGCGCTTCTGCGTCACCCGGTTGACGCGCTGCTTGATCTCGACCGACACTGTTGTGTCCTCGCCGCCGGTACCCACCTCGCCGTAGCGGCGGATGCGCAGCTTGCGGCGGAACTTCAGGCCCTCGATCTTCTCCCAGTAGAACCGCAGCCGCTGTGTGTCGTAGTAGAGGCTCCACACGCCGTATCCGTTCGCGCCGGCGTTGCTGTCGGACTCCATGCGCGCGGCGATCTCGGCGCGGATGTCGCCGACCTGCTCGACGGGGACCAGGTACTTCAGTTCGTAGCGGTTGAAGGCGCGCAGCCTGCTCGGTGCCCGGAAACGGTGACCCGCCTCGGCGGTGCCCGAGGCGTCCTCGCCTCGCGGGTCCGTCCGGCTTCCGTTCCTGCTCGGTCGGAGTGTCGTCATACGGCCTTCCTCCGTCATCGGTGACATGCAGGGAACAAAAACCGACAAACCGATGAATAAGCGCAGAACTTTCTGGGAAAATCCTGGGAGTTGTGGTGAATGTCCAGGTCATGCTGCAGACATGGGGCCGAGTAAGAATTTGGGAAGCCCTCGATACACCCGTTCTTAGCTTGGTGTTTAACGTGCTTGCTTCTTCCCGCTCTTCTTCTTTGTGTTCGTTTTCGGCTGTTTTCCAACTTGTTGTGTGCGGGCGCGGTTCCGGTTCTTCGAACCGGGTGGGCGCCCGGGTCCGGGGCGGGAGAGTTTCGGTGCACACGGCACAGGAGCTGTCTTCGTGCGCAGGTAGCGAAATCCTCGCCTCACCCGGGCAGGAGTGAGCCTGCGCGGTGGCGTGGGCCGCTCCCATGGGCGACGCGGCTCCACCGCCAGCGGCCGAGCTAGACGTAGCTGGGTGTGGGCGGCGATCACCAGCCATTCCCAGCGATCAGCCGCAGCCGGATCGCGCAGCTTTGGCGCGGTCCAGCCCAGCGTAGGAAGAACTTCCATCCTGGAAGACCCCAACGCCTACCCGCCAACACCCCCGACTGCGAAGAGCCGAGGAACGTCGCCGATCAGTAAACGTAGACGTACTGATTGAGGACGTTGATCGAAAGCGACGGATGGCTCTTAGTGGTGCCGTTGGGGTGCGCCCAACGCGACAGATGTGTCGCGGGCGTGGGGCCCACTTGGATGTACCGAGGTAACGATCACTCCGCTGATCTGGGGTTTTTGCGCTGGTTGGCATTGAAGCGCGCCTTCTTCTGACGATTCCCGCACGTGTTCATGTCACACCATTTGCGGGTGCGACTTTGGCTGGTGTCGAAGAAGGCGGCTTGGCAGGTCGGCGATGCGCACAAGGCCAATCTTCCGTCTCGTTCGCCTGCGATGATGCTGATCGCGTCGGCGGCGATCACGCTGAGGGCATCTTCCACGCAGGAAGCCGCGCTGAGCCGCCATCGCCGCTTACCCTCGGGCGTCAGGACAGCCGCGGCCCGCCCCTGAGCGCTGCGGTCATTGATGACTTGGACAGCAGGCGCGGGGAGAGCGTCCTGGATCGCGGCCGCTGTCGCGGCGGCGTGAATCGACTCCCTCAGTTCCCGAGCGCGGTCGAGCTGGGCGGTGGTGCAGGAATCCACGGCGAGGCCGTTCACCGCCAGCCAGTCGACGAGTCGCCGCGGCGTGGGAATGCGCTCCACAGCGTCGCCATGACGCTCCGTCAGAGTCGCCGTGAAGCTGGTCGCTAGCACATTACCGAGGCGAAAGTCAGGAAACCCAGCACGCATGGAACCACCTTAGCTGGTTGCACGCTGGCATGACGACATGCTAGAACCACCTTAGCCGGTTCACGAAGGTCGTAGCCGGTTCCACGATGGCCAGGAGGTCTCATGCCCCGTCCAACCAGCGACGTGCAAGCATTCGAAGCCCACGCAACTGACGCTGACCTCGACGATCTGCGCGCGCGACTGGCCGCCGCGCGGCTACCGGAGACTGAGACGGTCTATCGCGCCGCGCCCGACCCCCGCCGATGGGAACAGGGCGTTCCTCTCGCCGACCTCGTCGATGTCGTGAACTACTGGCGCACCGGGTACAACTGGCGGTCGTTCGAAGCGCGCCTTAACCGGATCGGCCAGTTCCGCACGACCATTGATGATCTGGGAATCCACTTCCTGCACCGCCGATCCGCGCGCGCAGACGCCACTCCTCTGATCTTGACGCACGGCTGGCCAGACAGCATTGCTCGGTTCATCGATGTAGTAGACGAACTGGCAGATCCGAAAGATGCAGACGCGCCGGCGTTCCACGTCGTGGTCCCGTCGCTACCAGGCTTCGGTTACAGCGAAAAGCCGGCCACCACCGGGTGGGGAACCGAAAAGATCGCGGCCGCGTGGGTGGAACTGATGGGAAGGCTCGGCTACAGCACGTTCGCGGCCCACGGCGGCGACTGGGGAGGTAATATCACCACGGTCCTCGGCGGCAGGTTCCCGGCGCACGTTCTCGGAATCCACACAACGTTCGCGGAGGCACCACCCGGATTGACGACGGACGGGCTGACGGCGGCCGAGCGCAAGTGGACCGAGGAAACCCGCGATTTCTGGCGCCACCACGCGGCGTACGCGAAGCAGCAGGCGACCCGACCGCAGACCATCGGCTACTCGCTCGTCGACTCACCGGTCGGGCTTCTTTCCTGGGTCCTTGACAAGTTCGCCGAGTGGTCAGACACCGAAGATAGCCCGTTCGAGACGATTTCCACAGACAGCGTTCTTGACAACGTCACCCTGTATTGGCTGACGCGGACCGGCGCATCGGCGGCCCGCATTTACTACGAAAGCCACAACTCGCTGGACCCCGAACTTCGGGTCGACGTCCCATCAGCACTCACTATGTATCCCCGCGACGTCGAGAAATGTCCGCGCGCCTGGGCACAGGAGCGGTACCGACAGATCGTCCGATGGGGGTCGCCCGAAATCGGAGGACATTTCCCGTCGCTGGAGGTTCCCGAGTATTTCGCCAAAGATCTACAAGAGGGCCTCGCGGCAGTGCTGGCCGCTAATCGGTGAACGCGGCCCGGCGACCCGGCACTCGATCACCGCCTGGTCCGGCTCAAGGCGTTGCCCGACGGCTTCCAGACCGGGTTCATCGAGACGGCAGCACGTGGTCAGACAGGGCGCGGCGAAGATAGCGTGGAGCATGTCGAGGTCTTTCGGATGGTAGACATCGACGCCTACCCGCCAACACCCCCGACCACCCCCTCAACTGCGAAGAGCCCGTAGGGCGCAGCAGATCCCCAGCATGGTGTACACGCATATCGGCCACCCCCCGAGTGGCTCATGCCAGGTGGGCCAGTTCGGATCCGATGTCCTCGGCGCGGGGGTCGTGGACGGAGCGCAACAGGTCGAGGGCGGCGCCGAGGCGGGTGCGCGCCTGGTCGGTCTCGCCGAGCACGCGGAAGCGCTACGGCACCTGGGAGATCTTGCGGCGGCAGCGGAGCACGCGGCCGAAGCGGTGCGCACCGCCGGGCAGGCGCATCTGCGTGGCCAGGTCCACCGCTGCGCCGGGCTGGTTCTCGTCCGCGTCCAGCGAAGCCGGGCCGATGAGGCCTTGGAGCCTGCGCACCTCACGCTGGAGCGTTTTCGCGGCATCGAGTCGGGACGGCTGCACGACCGGGGCCGTTCGGTGCGCTCGGCCCTGACGTCGCGCAGCAGCACCCCGGAGATAGGTGAGTTCGCCGATCGCGCTGATGCGGAACTCAACCTCGCCGTGTGATCTCCTGGCGAGCGACGCCGCCACGACTGGGAGCCGCTGCATGCGCTGGATCGTCCATTCCGAGGAGCCTCTTTACACTGATCGCTGGCTGGACATCCGGGTCGCCGATGTGGAGATCACGGGAGGTCGGCATCTGCAGCACCGGGTGGTCCGCTCGGCTCCCGGCGCGGGCGCCGTGGTCATGGACCGCCGTGAGCGGGTGCTGCTGGAGTGGCGGCACAGGTTCATCACCGACACCTGGGCCTATGAGATCCCGATCGGCGGGATCCACGAGGGGGAGGAGCCCGCAGCGGCTGCGGCTCGTGAGGTCGAGGAGGAAACCGGATGGCGTCCGGGGCCGCTGAGCCCGCTGCTGTACACCCAGCCAAGCCCGGGAATCAGCGACTCCGAGCACCATGTCTTCCTCGCCGAAACCGCCACGCTCATCGGAAACCCGGCAGAGGACTGGGAGGTCGAACGGATCGAGTGGGCGCCCCTGGCCTCCATCCCGCACCTGGTCGCCCGCCGCGAGATCGTGTCGGGTACTTCGTTGAACGCGCTGCTCTACCTCTACGCCACCCGCAGCCCCGCCGCCGGGGTCGAAGGAACGAACAGTGCCCGGCAGCCGCATGCGCAATAGGGCCTCAGAGGGTCATTGGGCTTCCCCTTGAGCTTCGCACCTCCGGTAAGGCGTATGTGGTGTCCCGGTCGTTCGACGCATGCGGCCGGAACAGCGTTGCCGAGGGCTGCCATGCAACCCTCGGCAACGCTTCTCGTGTTCAGGCTGCGGCGATGTCGGTCGTCATCGCGAGGTCGCGGGACGCCGAGATGTCGGCCGTCAAGCCCTGGACGCGGCCCTCAGCGAGGCCCAGCGAGTCCGAGCCGAGCAGCTGGTGCAGCGGGGCGGTGCCGGTGGTCGCCACGGTGATGATCGCCGTGGCGGCCACCGCAGGGTCGCCGAGCTGGGTGCCGGGGATCTGCTCGAGGTGCTGCCGCACCATCTCGCGGATGGCGGGGTAGGCGTCGTTGGTCGACTCCGGCAGACCGATCGACACGGGCCGCAGGAAGTCCGTGCGCATGTAGCCGGGCTCGACGAGGTTGACCTTGATGCCGTGCTCGGCGACCTCGGCCGCAAGGGACTCCGTCAGCGCCTCGAGCGCGAACTTGCCCGAGCCGTACAGACCCCAGCCCGGGAAGGAGAGCAGACCCAGGATGGATGACACGTTGATGATGTGGCCGCTGCGGTTCTCGCGGAATCCCGGTAGCACCGAGCGAAGCACGTTCCAGACGCCGAAGATCTGCACATCGAACATCGCGCGCGCGTCAGCGTCCGAGACCTCTTCGACAGCGGCGAGGTACCCGTAGCCCGCGTTGTTCACGACGACGTCGAGGGTGCCGAAGAGCTCCTTGGTGCTGGCGATGGCTTGCGAGACCCGGGGCTCGTCGGTGAGGTCGACGGTCAGAGCGTGCAGGCGCGAGGTGTCGGTGCCCTCCAGTGCGAGCGTCAGCCTCTCGGCCGAGCGGCTGGTCGCCGCGACGTTGTCGCCACGGTCGAGCAGCCGCTTGACGAGTTCGAGACCGAGGCCACGCGAGGCACCGGTCACGAACCACGTGGCTGGGCGGTCAGTAGGATAAGTCATGGTCGTTCTCTCCTTGACGTCGATGCCGACACGACCTGCCGACACACCAAGCTTTCCGGCCCCGTACACCTCCAGACTCCGCATAAGACGTCCAATCCGTCCTGGGAGTCGGAAGACCAGGACCCGCGGTCCTATGCCGAAATTCCAAAGCAGTGCTTGGCGGGAGTCAGGAATCCCGTCGCACAGTTCTCTGGGCGCCCGGCTACGCCGATGCGGGTCAATCGGCCTTGCCTAACCAAGGACGAGCAGCCTAGGACTGAGCGGTCCACCCATGCAGGCCCGCGGGACGTCGTCGCGGGCCACAATGGAGGCATGCCCGAGAAGAACACGGAGCTGGCCGACTTCCTGCGTCGAACACGAAGCCAATGCGATGCGTCTCGCGCCGGCCTGCCCACGGACGGTCGGGTGCGCCGGGTGCCTGGCTTGCGCCGCGAAGAGGTCGCATTCCTGGCCGGAGTGTCAACCGACTACTATGCGCGCCTCGAGCAGGGGCGGCGAATCAAGCCGTCACCATCAGTCGTGGATGCCATCGGGCGCGCTCTCGGTATGGATCAGGCGGGTCGTGCGCACCTCGCTGATCTGCTCGGGCCGAGCACAGCGACACCGTCGGTGCGCTCGCGCCCGGTGCAGCGTGTCCGCCCCGGACTGCACCAGCTGATCGAATCGATGGACGGGGTGCCCGTGCTGGTGCTCGGACGGCGAGCCGACGTGCTCGCACAGAACCGCATGTCGAAGGCACTCTTCACCGACTTCGAGCGGTTCCCCGCCTTGCAGCGCAACTACGCGAGGTGGATGCTCCTCGACGACGAAGCACGATCGCTCTTCGTCGACTGGGAGGAACAAGCCCGCTCCTGCGTCGAGAACCTCCGTTTGGAAGCTGGCAACGACCCGGCCGACCGCGCGACGACCGAACTGATCGCCGAACTGCGCGAGCGCAGTCTCGGGTTCAGCCAGTGGTGGGAGGAGCACAGGGTTTATCAACGCACGCATGGCTCCAAGCGTTTGCGGCACCCATTGGTCGGAGACCTCACTGTCGAGTACGAGACCCTCAGCCTGCCAGGAGACGCGGACACGACTCTGTTCGTCTATTCGACCGAACCTCACTCGCCATCGCAGCGGACATTGAGCGTTCTGGCCAGCTGGTCCTTGACCAGCGACAGCGCACCGCAGTCCGCGCCGAACCTGTAGCGGGCTGCGGGGCGAGATGGCCACTGGCGGATCTCCCCAAGGTTCCAGTGCCCGATCCTGGCCACCACAACCGAACCGTTCCGGGTTCGGTGGAGGGCTGGAGCCCTGGAAAGAGGGTCCCCAACAAGTACCCGGGCGAGTTGCGCGCGCGCCGGTCCTGCTCGGGTTCACCTTCAACGAGGGCCGCCACACCCATCGCACCTGGCTGGCCGACGACGGCATCCCCTCACGGGCGACAGCAAGCTGTTGGTCTTGCGGACTGCGGCCGATGCCCATCCGGTGGATCGGCTGGTGTGGGTCGTCCGGGGCGGAGTTGGCGGAGTGTGTAGCCGCGCCCGGCGGGATCCAGCGCCCGGGTCGCCTGCTTGAACAGGTACTCCGCCCGCTCGTACGACAACCGGCCACGTCCGGTGTCCGGGCACAGATCCGCCGGTGCGGGCATCCTAGCCGGGCCCGGGCGGCGGTCGGCCAGGAACAGTGGCCCACGGGTGCGCCCGGCCAGTAGCTCGGGAAGCAGTCGGGCTGTGCCGGATCGCCAGCTCACCCACCTGCCGCGCGCCCGGGCGCGGCGGTCCTCCAGGTCGAGTTCCTCAACGTTCAGCGCCAGGACGACCCGTACTCCGGCCTCCGACTCGTGCAGCAGTCGCCACAGGGTCCGCTCGCGCACGGGAACGTCGAAGCCCCACAGGCGATCGAGGTACTCGGCACCGATCGCCGGAACCCGCCGACGCGCCTCGGCTCGCCGTGGCAGCCCGGCCGCCAGATCCGCCAGCGACCCCCACTCGCTGAACGACCGGATCGCCGATCGGTGCCGGTTCCAGGTCTTCGCCGCCGCGTCGCCCCACGACATGTCGAACACACCCATCACATCCTCGGCCGTCAGCGACTCGACGGACCGCCGGTCACCCAATGCCAGACACAGGCGCCGCAGCGTCTGCCCGTACGATCGCAGCGTCGCGGCGTCGAGGTCCTCCCGCACCAGGAAATCCGCGACCGCCTGCCCGAGCGTCACGACGGGCGTGGTCGCCTCGAGTTTGCTGGCGCGGCGGAGCAGGAACTCGCGCTCGGCCGCGTTCTCCGTCAGCGCCGCAGCGCGCCCGAACTCGACGCACGCCTCTTCATGTCGTCCCAGCCGGGTGAGCAGGTCACCCCGCACCCTGGGCAGCAGGTGGTAGTCCCGCAACGTGCGGTCGGCCATCAGCTCGTCGACCAGCGCGAGCCCCATTTCCGGTCCTCGTGCCATACCGACCGCAAACGCGCGGTTGAGTCGCACGACAGGTGTCGGCCGCTGCTGGACCAGCGTGTCGTACAGCATTGCGATCTGTCCCCAGTCGGTGTCCTCGGCAGTGCGGGCCTGCGCGTGGCACACAGCGATCGCGGCCTGCAGCAGATAGGGACCCGGCGGGCCGCCGATGTCGCGCGCCCGCAGCATTGCCGTGAACCCGCGCCGGATGAGCAACGGGTCCCAGCGTCCCCGGTTCTGCTCATGGAGCTGGACCGGTTCCCGCGACGGGCCCGTCCGTGCGGCCGACCGCGACGCCTGGATCTCCATCAGTGCGACCAGCCCGTGTACCTCGGCCTCGCCCGGCGCCAGCTCGGCCAGCAGACGGCCGAGACGTAGCGCTTCCTGGCACAGCCCGGGCCGCATCAGATCGTCCCCGGCGGTCGCCGAGTAGCCCTCGTTGAATATCAGGTACACAACCTCGAGCACCGACGACAACCGCCCCTCCAGGGACACGCCGTCCGGCAGCTCGAACACGACCCCCTCCCGCGCCAGTGCCTCCTTGGCCGCGGCGATGCGCCAGCCGATCCGCTGCTCGGTGGTGAGAAAGGCGCGCCCGATCTCCGCCGTGGTCAGCCCGCCGACGAGTCGGAGCGTCAGCGCGACCCGCTGCGCGGTGTGCAACACGGGGTGGCAGGACAGGAACATCAGCCGCAGGACGTCGTCGTGCTCGACGCCCTGCGGCTGCTCCAGCTCGCGGGCGAGCTGCTCGTGCTTGCGCTCTAGCCGCTCGGACCGCCGCAGATGCTCGATCGCGCGCCGTTTGGCCGTGGTCATCAGCCAGCCGCCCGGATTGTCCGGCACCCCCGACTCCGGCCACTGCTCCAGCGCGGCGACGAGCGCGTCCTGGGTCAGCTCCTCGGCAAGTCCTACGTCGTGCACCATCCGCGTGATACTGCCGATGATGGCCGCCGACTCGAGCTTCCAGATCGCGTCGACCGTGCGGTGGACGTCGATCACGGCCCAAAGACCTGCTGGACGGTGCTCTCACCGTCCCCAACGATCCTGCGGAACCGGCGGGCCAACTCGATCGCCTCCTCCTCGGAACGCACCTCGACCAGCGCGAAGCCAGCCGCCGCCTCCTTGGCCTCGGTGAACGGCCCGTCGGTCACCGTGATCTCGTCGCCGGAGGAGGTCACGCGGATGCCCTTGGGATTCAGCCCACCGGTGGCCAGCAGGACACCGGCCGCGGTCATCTCCTCGATGAACTTGCCCATCTCGGCGTAGAGATCCTCGTCGGGGGCTTGGTCGTTGTCCTTGGACATCATCAGATAGCGCATCGGCTTGCCCTTTTCTCTGTGGCGGCGTTTTTGCCTGTCACCCCGACGTCGACCAGCTTATTCGACAGGGAACGCCCCCATTCCCTGTCACATTGGCCCGTCGACGTCGGGGCGAGAACCAATACGAGGAAGGCACTCGACATGGCCACAACAATCCAACGACTCACCGCATCGCAGCGGCTGACCTGCCTGGTCGCCGCGGCACCACTGTGGGTCGCCGTCTCCCTGGCGCAGGCCTCCATGCGCGACGGCTTCGACCTGACCCGCCACCCCCTCAGCGCGCTCAGCAACGGCTCTCTCGGCTGGCTGCAGATCGCCAACTTCCTCGTCGCCGGAGTCTTGACCGTCATCGGCGCCACTGGCCTCCGCCATGCCATGACCAGCAGATGGGCACCGCGGCTCGTGCTCCTCAACGGCATCGGCATGATCGCCGCCGGAATTTTCCCGATGGACCCAGCCGACGGGTTTCCCGCCGGGACACCGGCCGGGATGCCGCAGACGATGTCGTGGCATAGCTACGCGCACCTCGCCGCCGGCAGCATCGCGTTCATCTCGCTCATCGCCGCCTGCTACGTTCTCGGCCGCCACTTCGCCCGCACCGGCGACCGCCGCGCCGCCGCGGTCTCGTGCATCGCAGGAACCGCACTCCTGCTCGGCGACACCTGGGCGATAATCGGCGGCCCGGCCGGTTCGCTGACCCTCGCCGTCGGCGCCATCACCGCGATGCTCTGGATCGCAGTCGTCGCCGCCCGCCTCCGCTGAAACCATACCCCGCAGGGAAAGGAACCACTGTCATGGCCAAGTTCGCCATCGTTCAGGCTTACATCGACTCCCTCCCCGAGTACCAGCACGAGATCGCCGACAATCTCCTCCCACTCATCGAGACCGCCCTGCCCGGCGCCGGTGCGATCTGGTACGGCCACCCTGTGTGGAGCCTTGGTCCCACACCCGGCAAGCGGCCGGTCTGTCTTATCAAGGCCTACCCCGGCCACGTGACTTTCGGCTTCTGGCGGGGCCAGGAAATCACCGACCCATCCGGCTGCCTGTCCCCGGGAACCCGCGGAATGGCGAGCGTGAAGCTCCGCACCCTGGACGATCTGGACGCCGGATTGTTCACCACGTGGCTCCAGCAGGCCAGGAAAGTCGAAGAAGCCGGGACAAATCAATGACCGCCCACCGGAAACGGCCAGGTCCACTAGGAACCTGGAACTCAGCCAACGCACTTGTGGGTTCCCGCTCTACCCGTCCTGCCGCGGGCCGCTGATCTCGTGCGCAGCTATGTGTCGACTCAGTCGGGTACGCGCAGCCGAGCTATCAGGCGGACGGGCGGGCCCGGTACGCGCACGTAGCCGAAGAACACCTCTCCCGGTTCCAGCGAGGCGAGGTAGTTCGAGCACGTGCCTCTGCGGTTACCCCTTGAAAGGGCTGTCCTCCACGAGACCGACCATGATCCGCGCCGTGCTCCGGTCGGCCAGTGGGGAGGAGGAGAGCGACTCGCACCGGGCCCGGACGGGACCGGCCATCTTGGTCCGAGGTTCCTGGGAAGCGGCAGTGTCACAGCGGGGTAGCGTTAGGGCCTGTTTTTTGAACGGGTGAGGTCGCGTAGCCAGATCCGGATCGCGGCGAGCTGGACCGTGCCGTCATAGACCGCGGCCCGCTTGTCGTATCTGGTCGCCACCGCACGGTTCTGCTTGAGCAGGTTGATCGCCCGCTCCACGGTGTTGCGGCCGCGGTAGGCCCGCCGGTCGAAGGCCGGGGGCCTGCCGCCCGCCGAGCCTTTGCGCCTGCGGTGGGCCTGCTGGTCGGCGGGTTGGGCGATGGGCGCCGTGATCTTGCGTCGGCGCAGGTGGGCCCGGTTGGCGCGCGAGGAGTAGGCCTTGTCGCCCAGCACCCGGTCCGGGCGCGTGCGCGGGCGACCGACGGTGCGGGGCAGCCGCAGGTCGCCCATCAGCGGCGCGAACATCAAAGCATCGCCCCGCTGGCCGGGGCTGGTGCGGATCGCCAGGGGGCGGCGGTGCTGGTCGGACAGCAGGTGGATCTTGGTGGTCAGTCCGCCCCGGGAGCGCCCCAGTGCCTCCGATCCGTCCGATTCCTCCCGCACGTGGTCCCCTTTTTCGCCGCTCCGGCGGCGTGCTGGTGGGCGCGCACGCTGGTGGAGTCGATCCCGGCGGCCAGCTCCTCGCCGGAATCGGCGTCGATGCGCAGCCGATCGGCGATGCGCTACCAGGTGCCGTCGTTGGACCAGCGGCGGTGGCGCCCGGCCGCGGTCTCCCAGGGGCCGTAGCGCTCCGGCAGATCGCGCCAGGGGATGCCGGTTCTGATGCGGTAGAGGATCGCGTTGATGATGCGGCGGTGCTCGGCCCATTGGCCGCCTTTGGGCGGGTTGTCGGGCATGAGCGGGGCGAGCAGGGCCCACTCGGCATCGGTGAGTTCGAAACGACCGGACACGGCCCTCGAGTGTGCCAGCGCGGGCCCTGCCTCGCTCCCGATTAAACAGGCCCTAAGGGACCCCCAGGGGGTTCCCTGAATGTTCCCTGGACACCGTCTGATCGTGTGGACGCGGGCGTGCGGGCGCCGCCAATGTGTTGAGCCATGAGTTCCGAATCCACCGAGTCAGTGCGGCCTCCCGCCCCCTCGATTCCCTACCGCCCCGCCGGCCGCCTGGAACCGTGGGCACCACGGTTTCTGACCGTGTTCGCCCTCGTGCTGATGGCGATCACCGTCGCGTTGTGCGCGCCCGTGTGGATGGGCGCCATGTCCTCGGACGTGCTGAACGCCGTCACTCCGCTGGTGATGTGGCTGCCCACGCTCGTCGTCGTCGCCGTGCACCTGGGCTTCCGGCGCCCCGTACCCGTCATGCGCTGGGCGGCCCTGGGGATCAGGCCCGCAGGGCGCACGTTCGCCGTCATCGGCCTGCTGCTGGCCGTGATGGTCCTGGTTCCGGCCCTCACGATCGCGGCGGCCGTGTCACTGGGGCTGGTCGACTTCGCTCCGTCCGAGGGCGCCGCTACCACTGCGCTGATGGTGGTGCCGATGATCGTGGTGATGATGGTGACCACGCTCGGCGAGGAGGCCGCCTGGCGCGGCTACCTGCAGTCCACGCTCGCCCCGCTCGGGTTCTGGCGATCCACGCTGGCGATCGCCGCGTACTGGTCCCTGTGGCACCTCCCCGTGGCCGCCGCCTACTGGACCGACGGGCAGATGGACGGCCGCGAGGTGCTGGTCACGAGTGTGAACCTGCTGCTGAGCGCGGTCGTGCTGTCGGCCGTGCGGTACCTGTCCGGATCGGTGTGGCCGGCCGTGGCCGGACACGCGATGCTCAACACCGTCCTCGTGTTCGCCTACTCGAACCTGATCACCTCGACCGCGGATCTTCCCGACGGCGCCTACTGGGGATACGCACTGGTCACGTGGGCCGTATGGGGCCTGGCGATCCTCGTCCTGGCGCGCGCGGTCGCGCGCCGCGCCGGGTGATTGCAAGGTGCCCGGCGAGCTGCGCACACGTACACAATGTCCGGCCTCATGCCGCTGAAAGGGGGCTGCCACTGCGTGTTCGGCGGCGTTTGCGGGGTTCTGCCGTATCCGCCGAATCGAGCGACCGACAGTTCGCCGCCGGAGCGGCGAAAAAGGGGACCACGTGCGGGAGGAATCGGACGGATCGGAGGCACTGGGGCGCTCCCGGGGCGGACTGACCACCAAGATCCACCTGCTGTCCGACCAGCACCGCCGCCCCCTGGCGATCCGCACCAGCCCCGGCCAGCGGGGCGATGCTTTGATGTTCGCGCCGCTGATGGGCGACCTGCGGCTGCCCCGCACCGTCGGTCGCCCGCGCACGCGCCCGGACCGGGTGCTGGGCGACAAGGCCTACTCCTCGCGCGCCAACCGGGCCCACCTGCGCCGACGCAAGATCACGGCGCCCATCGCCCAACCCGCCGACCAGCAGGCCCACCGCAGGCGCAAAGGCTCGGCGGGCGGCAGGCCACCGGCCTTCGACCGGCGGGCCTACCGCGGCCGCAACACCGTGGAGCGGGCGCGATCAACCTGCTCAAGCAAAACCGGGCCGTGGCGACCAGATACGACAAGCGGGCCGCGGTCTATGACGGCACGGTCCAGCTCGCCGCGATCCGGATCTGGCTACGCGACCTCACCCGTTCAAAAAACAGGCCCTAGGCTGTGTTTGACGGGTCGTGGTCCAGCCAGAGCAAGGCGCTGATCAGCGCGGCTCCCGCCCGGTAGTGGCGGACGAGCTTGTCGGACCGTGTCGCGCTCGCCCGGTAGTGCTTCAACCGGCCGATACAGCGTTCAACCTGGTTGCGGCGCTTGTAGGCCTGCCGGTCGAAGGCCGGCGGGCGGCCTCCGTAGGAACCGCGCCGGCTGCGCCAGGCCCTCTGATCGCTGCGCTGGGGAATGGTGCATCCGATCCGGCGGCCGCGACAGGCGTAGCTCACCAGCCGGGAGAGCCAGTAGCCACCGGTCCGGTCCTCCGTTAGGGGATCCCTGTCCGGACGGATCGTCTGCGGTGAAGAACAGGCTCCGGCAGCAACGTCACGATGGCCTCGGAACACAGCGCCACGAGATCATCGGGTGGCCCGAAGCCCGCGCTGATCCGCCGTCGGGCACTCAGCGCCTGGTCTCGTACCTGGTCAGCACCACGCCGTCGGGAAACGTCCGGGTCTCCACCAGGCTCAGGTTCACCCAGTTGTCCAGGGCTGTGAAGAACGGCGTGCCGCCGCCCACCAGGACCGGATGGGTGACGACCGCGTACTCGTCGATCAGCCCGGCCCGCATGGCCGCCGCGGCGAGTGTGGCACCGCCGATGTCCATGGGGCCGCCGTCGTCGGCCTTGAGTCTGGTGATCTCGGTGACCGCGTCGCCGGTGACCAGACGGGTGTTCCAGTCGACCGTGCTGGTCGTCGAGGAGAACACCACCTTCGGCATGTCCCGCCAGCGGCCGGCGAACTCGATCGTCGCCGGTGTGGCGCCCGGCTGCTTGTCGGCGGTCGGCCAGTGGGAGCTCATCGTCTCCCACAGTTTGCGCCCGTACAGCGCCAGGCCCGTCGCGTCCACCCGGTCGGACCACCACTGGAACAGCTCGTCGCTCGGCACGCTCCAGCCGAGGTCGTCGCCGGGCGCGGCGATGTAGCCGTCCAGGCTCAGGTTCATGCCGAAGGTCAGTTTCCGCATGGTGTCAGCCTCCCGTGAGTCGGTATTCGGCGTACAGACCAGCACGGCGCGCAAAAATCATCGGTCAGGCCACACCGAGGGCCAGTTGACCACCACGCCAAGCGGATGCTCCGTACGGAAAGGAACCTCCGGCGTACCGGCGGGTCGAGACGAGCCCGCCACCACCGCCATGGTGGCAAGTATTCGCGTTCGACCGCTCCAAGCACAACGCTCGAGAAGCGGGGGAGGGGTGACGCCGGGCGGGCGCGGCATCTATGGCTCGCGCTACTTGTGCGACTTCTTCTGCCCCTCATCTGCCGAGGCCACGCGGCCGGACCGGCGCGTCGGCCGGTCGAACCCTTATTCACGGCGGGCGGAGGGCTGGGACGATGTTTCTCGACGCGCCGGCCACAGGTGGATCCCATCGCCCCTCGGCTGGTGCGTCGCTTCGAGCTTGAGACGCTACTGCGCTCGCTCTTCCTGACTCACGCCGAGTGAATCCTCGCGCCCCAACTTGGGCGCCCCGTTTCGTGCGGGTGCCTTGTTGTTCGCCGACGCCGACATGGTCGCCGCCGTGGGCCCGACATTGGCCGAGGAGGCCAGGCGGCTGGCTGTCACCAACCCGGGCGACCTCACCCCGCCGGTGCACCAGATCACTCCAGGGGTGCCGTTCGAGGAGCAGCAGCTGTTGCAGGAGTGGAACACCGCCTGCCAGAGCGGCACGAGGCGATCATGCAGCGCTTCGACCAGGTGGCCGACCACGCCATCGGCACCGAACCGCTGCAAACCCGGGCTCCAGGCGATCGCGTCACCCTGCCCGAACCCAGACCCCAGCGACGCCACCCCCTGCCCCCGCTCGCCCCCCAAGAACGAGCGAACCAGCAGCGCATCGCCGCGACACTGGTCACCGATGGCGGCAACATCACCGACGTCGGCCAGGGCAAGACCATCGCCATCAACGCCCTGGCCGAGCGCATGCGCTCGGCGACCCCCGAGGTCGCCCTCGCCGCGCTCGGGCTCAACGTCGGCACCGACATGGTGAACCGCTTGGGCTTCGAACCGCCGGATCTGGCTGCGCGACCTCACCCGTTCAAAAAACACTGCCTAGATCCGCAGCACCACATCCCCAGCGCCGCCGCCGAACAGGTGCCCGCGCGCCGCGGCGGGGAAGTCGGAGGGCGGCGTACGGCGGCTCCCGCCCGGCAGGGGCGGGAGGGAGCCGCGATCCGGTGTTCGGGGGCGCGCGAGGGAACGCCGCGCCTCCGAACACCGGGTGAGGGGGCGTCCTGACGCACCTCGACCAGGTGCGGGAAACGGGAGTGCTCAGCGAACGGGGCGCACGGCGTCGCCCAGCTTGTCGATCTCGGCCTGGGTGCCCCAGAACTTCACCAGCACCTCGCGTCGCGGCGGCGGCCCCATGTAGCTGCCCAGCAGGAACAGTGCCAGGGCGACGGCCGAGGACGTCGCGATCGGGAACATGCCCAGGGCCAGCTCGGGCGCCCAGTTGTTGACGACCGTGTACCAGACCATCCCGCCGGCCATCCCCAGTCCGGCGCCCAGCGCGTTGGCGCGCTTCCAGTACAGCCCCAGCACCAGGGGGAAGAAGAACGCCGTCTCCAGGCCGCCGATGGCGTAGATGACCAGCAGCTCCAGGTAGTCGGGCGGGTTCAGGGCCAGCACGAGGACCAGCGCCGTCAGCCCCAGCGTGGTCGCCGAGGTGATCGCCGAGGTGCGCCCGTCGCTGATGCGCGGATTGACGTAGGCGATGTAGAGGTCGCGGATGATGGTGCCGGCGACGACCAGGATCATCGCGTCGACCGTGGACATCACCGCGGCCAGCGGAGCCGCGAAGAGCACACCGGCGACGCCCGCGGGCAGCACCTCGACGATCGTCGTCGGCAGCGCCAGGTCGCCGACCTCCATGTCGGGGCGGTAGTAGCGCGCCATCATGCCCATGGTCAGAAAGCCCAGGGTGATGATGGTCATCACCAACGGGCCGACCTTCATCGCGGTGTGCACCGAGCGGGAGTCGCGGTAGCTCATCGCCCGCACCGCCAGATGGGGCAGGACGCCGAACATCAGGCCCAGCTGCAGCGAGTAGGAGGCGATCATCTGCGGGGTGAACCCGGCGGGCCCGGGCAGCGTGAACAACTCCGGTGCAGTACTCATGACCTGCTCGTTGACGGCGCCCATGCCGCCGGCAGCGCTGAGCAGCGCCACCCACACCACCACGGCGCCCACGAGCATGATGATGCCCTGGAGCACGTCGCTCGTCGCGTCGGCGAGGAAGCCGCCGAAGGTCGTGTAGATCGCGACGATCACCGCCAGGCAGATCAGCACCACCCTGTAATCGGCGCCGGTGGCCGCCTCCAGCAGCCGGGTGCCGCCGACGAACTGCGGCACCATGTAGGCGGTCAGGAACACCACGATGCCCAGCGAGCTGATGACGACCACGATCGGGTTCTCGTAGCGGTGGCGCAGCATGTCCACGATCGACAGCGCCCCCAGCTTGCGCCCGACGATGGCCCATTTCTTGCCGAGTACCGCCAGCGCGATGAAAGCCGTGGGCACCTGGAAGATCGAGACCAGGATCCAGCCGTAGCCCTCGCCGTAGACGAGGCCCGGACCGCCGATGAAGGTCCCCGCGCTGGCCCCGCTGGCCAGCAGCGTGAACATCAGCAGCATCCAGCCCAGCGAGCGCCCGCCCATGTAGTAGTGCTCGGTCTTGTGGCCCTCGGAGACGGCCCGGCGCCGTTGGAAGCTCCACCAGGCGATCACCAGGAGCACGGCGGCATACAGCAGGATCGGGATGAGGATGCCCCAGCGCATTGGCGACTACCTTTCTTCGGGCCCGCCGGCGTCGCCGTCGGCGGAAAGGGGGACGTCGGTGAAGAAGCGGCGGACGAGCACGTAGGCGATGCCGGAGAAGACCAGGCAGGTCACCGGCACGGACCAGAAGAACCAGGCAGGGAAGCCCAGCACGAAGGTCAGCTCGTCGGCGGTCTTGCCGCCGCCCAGAAGCCAGGCTGTCGCGGTGACGGCCACGGTGAACGCGACCCAGTAGGCCAGTGCGATGGCGAGTTCCCGCTTGGCCGTGCGGTAGCGCGGGTCCTCCTCGAATCCGGCGTCGCGAACGGGGGGTCCGGTGTCGGGCATTTTGCTCTCACATCCCTTCAGGGTCCCGGAAGCGGGTGTTTGGCGAGGCCGTCCACCAGAGCCGAGACCAGCGGAATCCGGTGCAGGGTGGCGTCGACGTCCACCCACTCGTGTTCGGCGTGCGGCCCGCCGCCCACAGCGCCCAGGCCGTCCAGCGTGGGTATCCCCATCGCGGCGCAGAGGTTGGCGTCGGAGATGCCGCCCACGGCCGCCGACTCCAACGGCCGCTCGCCCAGTTCGCGGGCGTGGCGGGCGGCCCGCTCCAGCAGCGCCGTCGCCGCGCCCTCCTCCATCGGCGGTCTGTTGCGCCCGCCCTCGACCGCCACCTCGATTTCGGAGGGAGCATCCGCCAGGGCGCGGATGCGGTCATCGACGCTCCACTGGTCGGTGGAGCAGGCGGCGCGCACATCCAGGTGGAGTTCGGCGTGGTCGGGCACCGTGTTCACGGTCTGTCCCGCCCGCGCCAGTGTCGGGGTGACGGTCAGCCCGCGGTCGGGGGCGTTGAGCCGCTGCGCCTCGGCGACGAGCTCGGCCATGCGCACCAGGGCGTTGGCGCCCTTGTGCGGCTCCAGCCCGGCGTGGGCCGAGCGGCCCCGGCAGCGCAGCGTGTAGATCGACCACCCCTTGCGGGCGCGCTTCAGTGCGCCGCCCTCGGCCGCCCCTTCGAGCACGAGTACAGCCTGGCAGCTCCGCGCCTCGGCCTCGATCAGTTCGCGGCTGGACTCCGACCCGATCTCCTCGTCGCCGGTGACCAGGAGCGTTACCGGAACGTGCGGATCCAGCCGTGCCAGGGCGTACAGCCCCACGAGCAGGCCCGCCTTCATGTCGAAGACGCCGGGTCCGCGGATCCGGCCGTCCTCAAGGGACAACGGGCGCTTCTGGGTCGTGCCCAGGGGCCACACGGTGTCCCGGTGGCCCAGCAGCAGCACCCGTCCCGGCGCGTTCGCTTCTCCCCGGCGCCACACCAGCGCCGAGGGACCGCCCGGCAGCGGGATGCGCTCCGGTGCCGCGCCGACGATCGACTCGCCGACGGCGGCCAGGCGGTCCCCGCACGTCTCGACCGCGAGCAGGTCGGATGACGGTGACTCCGCCTCGACCAGCGAACGCAGTGCTGCGGTGAACCCCTCCTCCATGGGCCTTGCCTCCTTCGCTGATATCCGGCCGCCAGTTTCGGCGAGTGATCACCGCGCTGTAATGATCCGCTGGTATGAAGAACGGGACGGGACTTGTCGTCTCCGACAAGGGGGTGGGGCGCATGCAGGGGCCGTCGCTGAGCACCGTCGTCGACGCCATCGGCGTCAGCGTGCTGTCGGTGTGGGCCGAGGCGCCTGATGCGGACGTGTGCTGCCACGACGTCGTGATCCACGACGCCGCCGACGAGTTCGCCGCCGGGCCCGGAGATCTGCTGCTCGCTGTAGGCGTCGACACCGGTGGTGCCGAGACGGTGCTGGAGGAGGCCGCACGGCGCGGCGTCGCTGCGGTGGTCGTACGCGGAACGGCCGAGCTGCGCGAGCGCCTGAGCGCGCCGGCCCGGCGCGCCGGCGTCGCGCTGCTGGCCCTTGAGCCGGGCATCGGCTGGGCGCAGTTCTCCGGACAGCTGCGTGGCCTGCTCACCACCACCGGGGCCGACCTGGACGCCGAGTCGTCGGGCCCGCCCGCCCGCGAACTCGCGGTCTTCGCCAACGCCCTGTGCGAGTCGGTCGGCGGCTCGGTCATGATCTTCAACCCGCAGCAGGAGGTGCTGGCCTCCTCCCGGCTCGTCGAGTCCGACGACGCGATGCGCCGCCAGGCGGCCCTGGACCAGCGCGGCCCGACCTGGTTCCGGGCGCGGCTGCGCGAGCAGGGCGTCTACCGCCGGCTGTGGCGCGGCGACGACGCCGTCGACATCCCCGCCGTGCCCGAAGAAGGTGTCAACCGCCGCATGGCGGTGGCGGTCCGCTCGGGCGACGAGATCCTCGGCTCGATCTGGGTGGCCGAGCGCGACAATCCGCTGCCCGACGACGCGGCGCTGGTGCTGCGCCGCGCCGCGGCTTCGGCCGGCCAGTACCTGTCCCGGCTGGGCGTGCGCACCCAGACCCGCCGCCGCGCCGCTGAGGCCGTCGCCCGCCGCCTGCTGGCCGGAACGACCACCGAGGACGAGGCCCTGGAGTGGCTCGACATCGGTGCGGATGGCCCCTGCGCCGTCCTCAGCTGCGTCTTCGCCGGCGAACGCCCCCATGACGCGCGAGCCTTTGCCGATCTGCTGTGCGTGCATCTGCCCGCTCTGGACTGCGCGGCGGTGCCGGTGCCCTCGCGCGGGCGCGTGGACGTGCTGCTGTGCCGGGTGGAGGGACGCGGTGGCGCCGAGCTCGCCCGGGCCGCCCGCGAGGTCCTCGACCGCGCCGCGGCTGCGGCCGGCTGCGCGGTGCTGGGCGCGCTGGGCCGCGTCGTGCCCGAAACGGGCAGGGCGTCCGACTCCCTCGCCGAAGCCGACCTGGTGCTGCGGGTGCTGCGCGACCGGCGCGCCGCACACACCTGCGTGGCGGTGCTGGACGACGTGCGCGCCGCCGCCGGCGCATTGGTGCTGGCCGACGCGGCGGCCGCCGACCCGCGCTTCGCCGAAGGGCCGGTGCCCCGGCTGCTCGACTACGACAGCCGGCACCACACCTCCTACGCCGCGAGCCTGGCGGCCTACCTCGACGCCTTCGGCGACGTCATCGCCGCCTCGCGCGCGCTGCACGTCCACTCCAACACGCTGCGCTACCGGCTGCGCCGGATGCGGCCGATCTGCGGGATCGACCTGGGCGACCCGGACGATCGGCTGGTCGCCGCCGTGTGCCTGCGCCGCGCCGGTTTGGACCTGCGGACAAGGA
Source organism: Lipingzhangella halophila (assembly GCF_014203805.1). Lineage (GTDB taxonomy): Bacteria > Actinomycetota > Actinomycetes > Streptosporangiales > Streptosporangiaceae > Lipingzhangella > Lipingzhangella halophila. The sequence continues at coordinate 2,317,384 of NZ_JACHJT010000001.1, forward strand.
CCGCTCCGGAAGTTCGGAGTCCGGCATGAGGACCCGCGCCGCCCGCCGCCCTCACACTGGCTGTCGTGATCATCCGAGCTGAGCACGGAACGTTCGGCGGCGCGTCCGACTGCCGGGGCGCACGCCCATGAGCGGCACCGCCGCGCGCCTGAAGGAGGCGGCGCCGCCGCCGTGGAGCCCGCGCTCTACCTCGCCGGCGCCGTCGTGGACCTGCTCGGCGACGGCGCCCGCGAGACCCACCGGGTGCTGCGCGCGTCGCCGCCGCCCTTGTCCATACCGCAGTACCTGGCCCTGCGCCGGGGCATGAACCGCCACGAGACCCAGGAGGAAGCGTGAGTCGCACAGTGCTGGTCACCGGGGCGTCGGGCGGCATCGGAAAGGCGATCGCCCGCCGGTTCCTCGCCGAGGGCGCGAGCGTCGTGCTCAGCGACCGCGACGAGGCGCGATGCGCCCAGACGGCCGAGGAGCTCGCGGCTCCCGAGCGCGTCAGTACCGTCGCGGCCGACGTCGCCGACCCCGAGTCGGCCCGCTCCTGCGTGCGCACGGCTTGGGAGCACGCCGACGGGCTGAATGTACTGGTCAACGCGGCGGGTGTGTATCCTAGCCGGCCGCTGCTGGAGATGACCGACGCTCAGTGGCGGGGCGTGCTCGCGACCAACCTCGACGGCCCCTTCGCGCTGTCCACCGAGTTCGCCCGCGCGCTGGTCGATCGGGACCGGCCGGGTGACATCGTCAACATCACCTCCGGCGCCGGAGACCGGGCGCGGTGGGGAGCGGCGCACTACTGCACCTCCAAGGCCGGGCTGACGATGCTCACCAGGGCGCTGGCACTGGAGTTCGCCGAGCACCGCATCCGCGCCAACGCCGTCTCCCCGGGATTCGTCGAGGTCGGCAGCCACGTCAACCCGCTCAGTGCCGAGTACGTGAGGGCCGTAGAGGCCGGGCGGCCCTGGCCGCGGCCCGGCGTACCCGATGACGTCGCCTCGGCCGTGGCCTATCTGTGCTCCGAGGACGCCGAGTGGATCACTGGCACGACCATCGCCGTCGACGGGGGAGTGGGAGCCGGCAACGCCGCGCTCCCGCTGGCCTGAAGGGAGCCGCCGCAATGCCGAACGGATACGTCTGCCTCACCTTCGACTTCGACGCGCTGTCGGTGTGGGTCGACCGCGGACAGCTGTCGGCGACACCGCGCTCGCGCGGGGAGTTCGGCGCGGTGGCCGTACCCCGGCTGCTGGACCTGCTGTCGCGGCGCGGCCTGCCCGCGACCTGGTTCGTGCCCGGCCACACCGCCCGCACCTACCCCGATCTGTGCCGCAGGATCCGCGACCGCGGCCACGAGATCGCCCTGCATGGCTACGCCCACGAGAACGTCGCCGCCCTAGACGAGGACGCCGAGCGGACGGTTCTGGACCGCTCGGTCGAGGCTCTGCGGGAAGCGGCGGGCGTCGAGCCCCTGGGGTTCCGCGCACCGGCCTGGGACCTGTCGGAGAACACGGTGGCGCTGCTCAACGAGCGCGGACTGCGCTACGACAGCAGTTTGATGGGCCACGACTACGCCCCCTACCGGTGCCGCACCGGCGACCGGGTGGACGCCGAGAGCGCCAGGTGGGGCGAGGAGACCCCGCTGGTGGAGGTGCCGGTCAGCTGGACCCTCGACGATCTGCCGCACCTGGAGTTCCTCAGTTCTCCCGCACGCACCCTGCCCGGGCTGGGCGACGCCGAGCGGATGTTCGTCGACTGGGAGCTGGATCTGCGCTACATGCTGCGCGAGACCGAGCAGGGCGTGCTCACGGTGACCTGCCACCCCCAGGTGATCGGCCGCGGCCACCGGCTGCTGCGATTGGAGGAGTGGCTGGACCGCATCACGGCCTACGGGGTCGAGTTCGCCACAGTCGGCGCCGTGGCCGACCTCGCGGCCGGCGGCGTGCAGCTGGGCCGGCCCAAGGCGGCGCCGGCGGAATGAGACCGGCGCCGGACCGCGTGATGCGGCACGGCACCCACCGTGGCCGGTTCCGGCCCGCCGGCGGCCGCGCAGCGCCGGTGCGGCGTCGGCGCCGAAACCGGTCCGAAGCCGCTTCCGCGCGGCGTGGGCCTTCGATTCGAGGAACTGGACTGGTGCTCGACACCGATGGGCGAGCTCGTGCTGCGCCGCCGGTGGGACCCGGTCATCGGCGCCGACGTCCACGAGATCAAGCTCGGCGACGAGTTCCTGCCTGAGCGGAGCACGGGCGTCGCGTCGTAGCGGCTCGGGTCGATCGGCCACCGCCAGGAGGCGGAACAGTCTGGGCGGCTAACTGCAAGGGAAGCGGTCACCGGGCCGCCTCCGCGCTGTCGCTGCTGGTCAAGGCCTTAACGCGCCAGGCGTGGATATGCTCCATACCGCGGTTGAGCTTATCGGCCAACTCCCGACCGGACAGATGAATGTACTGCAGAGTGGAGTCGGTGTGCCGGTGCCCGGCAAAGGCCGCGATGGCGTGCACCTCCCAGCCCATCCTCGCCAGGTCCGTCAGGCACAAGTGCCGGATGGTGTGCGTGGAGAACCGCTCGATGCCGGAGGCCAGAGCGATCCGGCGGACCACCTTCGACCAGGTCCACAGGCTCAGCGGCTGGGCGTGATTGCGTCGCGACTCTGACAGGAACAGCGGCCCGCGAGCCCGGCTCACCTGGGACCGGTGGGCGAGATACTGCGCCAGCAGCACCCCGGTCGAGGCCGAGTACAGAACGACGCGCTCCAGCCGGTTCTTCGTCGTCTCCGCCCGTATGCGCAGCGTGCGGTGGGCCGGGTCGACGTCGTCCGTGCGCAGCGAACACACCCCCCAGCACGTCGTGGGCCACGACGATCCCGTGGTCCGGGCGCCAGGCGGAGCCGTCCTGCGTCCAGCCGTTGACGGTCGGCAGCCCGGGCAGCGTCCCCGGGCGCTCCGTGGCGGCCCCGCCGTAGACGCTCAGCCATCCGCCGTCCAGCAGCAGCCCGCCGCTGTGCAGTGCGAACGCGCCGAGCGTGGACTGCGCGGTGACCTGCAAGCCCATCAGGCAGGCGCGGCCGCGCTCCTCATCGGCGGGTATGTGCTGCACCGGCCCCGGGCTCGCGGCGAACCGCTCTAGGAGTTCGGGCCACGCGGGGTCGTCGACATCGACGAGTTCGCTCAGCGGTCGCACGGCGGCATCCTGGCACGCGATTCGGGACTCCGCGCGCTTCGGTCGAGCCCGATGCCCCCGCCGGTTGCGGCCGGGGGGAACTCGGCATAGTGTGAATGAATAAATATATTTTTCATTCATTCATATCAAGGAGATCTCGTGCCCGCCCACTTCAACGACGAGGACCGCGAGCGGATCAGGAGCTTGCTGCTGGGCGCCGGGCGGGAGCTGCTGCCGGTCCGCGGCCTGGCCAAGACGACGATCGCCGACCTGGTCGGTCCTGCCGGGATCGCCCCGGCGAGCTTCTACGCGTTCTTCGCCGCGAAGGAGGAGCTGTACCTGGAGCTGCTGTTCGCCGACGCCGAGGACATCAAGCGGCGGCTGCTGGCCTCGCTGGACGATCCGGGCGACGCGCGGCGGGCCATCGGCGCCTTCCTGCGCGGTGTGATCGCCGAACAGGAGGGCAACCCGCTGCTGCGCCGCCTGGTCCGGCACCCGGAGGAGCTGCAGGCGCTGGCCCGCCATCTGGAGAAGTCGTCCGCGGCAACCGCGCACAAGCGCGAGCTCAGCGTGGTCCCGCTGGAGGATTTCGTCGAGCGGGCCCAGAGCGACGGCCGGCTGGTCGCTGGCGAGCCGCAGGTCCTGGCCACGGTGCTCCGGGCGGTCACCGCCCTGCCGCTGCACGCGGACGAGTTGGGCGCCGAGCACTTTCCGCAGGCCCTGGACAGGATCATCGACCTCGTCGCCGACGGCCTGGCCGCCGGCGCGGAAAGGGAGCCCCCATGAGTCTCGTCGACCTGCTCGTCGACTTCGGCGGCTGGGCCTGGGAGCGGCACCACAACATCTGGAGCTGGTACATCCGCTTCCCCTTGTTCGGGGTGTTCTGCTATTTCGCCTACCGCCGCAGCCCGTGGGGGCTCGCTCTGTCGCTGCTCGCCCTGGCGACCAGCATGTTCTGGTTCCCGGCGCCGGAGCGGCCCGACCCGCAGGTGGAGGAGTTCCTCGCCTGGCAGGCCGCGACCATGAGCACCCCCATGGGCGCGCTCGGCTTCCTGGTGTTGACCGTCGTCAGCCTCGGCGTCATCGTCTGGCTGTTCTGGCGGCGCCGCTGGCGGACCGGACTGGTACTGGTGAACCTGTTCTTCGGCTACGACCTGGTCACCGGTGTGTTCGCGGAGGACGCGAATCTGGCCCTGCTCTACCCGACGCTCGCCGGGCTCGTGGGCGTCAACGGCGTCGCTCTCGTGCTGTGGTGGCTGCGCCGCCGCCGTACGGCACGGCACGACTCCGCCGACCACCCACCGGCTGCGGCCGCGCCGCCTTCCGAGAGCGGGTCGTCGTAGCGGCCGGTGTACGCTCCGGCGGCCGCGGCCCCGCGACGGGCACGGGGCCGCTCGTATCGGCGCTGCTCAGGGGAAGCCGACGATGCGCAGCACGAGGAACGTGCCGACGACGGCGATTGCGAAACCGGGCCGCGAGCCGGTGCGCTCACCCCGCCGCGGTCGGGGTCGGGCGGGGGAACAGGCGAAGAAACGCCTGCGCCGCCTCGCGGTCGCCCGTGACCGTCGCGTCTCCGGTGTGCAGTGCGTCGTCCAAGCCGCGGCCGGCGAACACCAGCGCGCGCAGGGTTGCCGCGTCGGTGGCGATGACCGCGTCGGGGGCCGCGGCCGGTCCGCGGGCGACGGCGAAGGTCCCCGCGGAGACCTCGGTGGCGAACACGTCGCCGCCGGTCCGCAGCTCTATGCGGATGTGCAGCCCCTCGGCGGCGCGCGGATCGAAGGTCGTCTTCAACGCGACGGCTAAGGCGTCGGGGCTCAGGGGAGCGGAAGTGGTCAGCGGGGTGCCGGCGCCCCAGTGTGCCAAGGCCAGCAGCACCGGTTCGAGCGCGGCACCCCGCTCGGTCAGCTCGTAGGCCGAGGTGCCGGCCGGGGGTCCAAGGCGGCAGCGCCGCACGAGCCCGTCCTGCTGGAGTCGGTCCAGCCGCTGGGAGAGCACGTTCTGGCTCGCGGTGGGCAGCCCGCGGCGCAGATCGGTGAACCGCTTGGGGCCGAGCAGCAGTTCCCGCACGATCAGCAGCGCCCAGCGTTCGCCCACCAGGTCCAAGGCGCGGGCGATCCCGCAGGGGTCGCCATAGCTTCGCTTGCCTGTCATGCCCTTGATGATAACCCACTACTTCAATTTTAGGACTTATTGGTGCTAATTTAGGATCATCAACCACGAAGGAGGCCGCCATGAGCGCCCAGACACTGCCGCAAGGCGACGTCGAACTGCTGCACACCGAGGTCGCGCTGCGCCTGCTGCATTCCACCGAGCTGGCCCGGCTCGCCTACGTGGCCGGCGACGGCACGCCGCGCGTGTTCCCGATGATGTTCCACTGGACCGGCAGCGAGCTGGTGTTCGGCACCTTCGCCGGAGCACGCAAGATCGGGACGCTGCGCCGCAGGCCGGACGTCGCCGTCACGATCGACGCGCCCGCTCCGCCGGAGGTGCTGCTGATCCGCGGCCGGGCGGAGGTGACCGACGTCCCCGGGCTGGTCGACGACTACTTGGCGGCGCATCGCCGCTACGGCGGCGAGGAGCAGGTCGCCGCGGTGCGCGCCCAGCACGACCACCCCGACACGCGGATGGCCCGCATCGCGGTGCGCCCGACCTGGGTCGGTGTGCTGGACTTCCAGTCGCGGTTCCCCGGCGGCGCGACTGCCGAGGAGTTCGAGCGGATCGGACGGTCGTGACCATGGCGACCTATGTGCTGATCCCCGGAGCCGGCGGCGAGTCCTGGTACTGGCACCGGGTGGTTCCCGCGCTGCGCGCCCGCGGCCACGACGTGGTGGCGCCGGACCTGCCCGCCGACGACGACTCGGCGGGACTGGCCGAGTACGCCGAGGCGGTCGTGTCGGCCGTCGGCGACCGCACCGGACTGATCCTCGTCGCCCAGTCGATGGGCGCCTTCACCGCGGCACTGGTGTGCGCCCGGCTGCCGGTCGACCTGGTGGTGCTGGTCGCCGCGATGGTCCCGGCGCCGGGGGAGTCGCCCGGCGACTGGTGGGCGAACACCGGCCAGCCTCAGGCGCAGCGCGCGGCCGACGAGCAGGCGGGCCGTGATCCGGACGCGGAATTCGACCCGGTCGTGCGGTTCATGAACGACCTGCCGCCGGACGTGGTCGCGGCGGCGATGTCGCGCCCGCCGCGCGACCAGTCCGCCACGCCGTTCGCGACGCCGTGGCCGCTGGCGGCATGGCCCGAGGTGCCGACCCGCTTCCTGCTGTGCCGCGGCGATCGGCTGTTCCCCGCCGAGTTCCAGCGCCGGGTCGTCGCCGCGCGGCTCGGCATCACGCCGGACGAGATGGACGGCGGCCACCTGCCCGCGCTGGGGCGCCCGGCCGAGCTCGTCGAGCGCCTGGAGGCGTATCAGGCCGAGTCCGTGAGGCACCGGCGGTAGCGCCGTCGCGGCGGTGCGCGGCCCTGCGCGGCGGAAGGACCGCCGTGCACGACGACGGTCCTCAGGGGAAGCCGAAGATCCGCAGCACGAGGAAGGTGCCGACGACGGTGATTGCGAAACCGGTCATCGTACCCCAGTGGTCGCGGTCCCGCTCGGGGTTGAACAGCATGAGGATGGTGAGCAGGCCGCCGAAGCATACGTTGACCAGGAAGTAGCCGAGCAGCAGGGCGTGGACGAATCCGTCCGCGGTGAACAGTCCCGGGTAGTCCCATTCGGCCACGACCGGCACGGTCCGGGTGAACCACGACCACAGCTCCGAGGCCAGCCAGCCCGCCGGGATCTGCAGGACCGGAGGAACCGCCCAGACCTGCACGCCGAACACGAGGCCCCAGAACCCCAGCTCGTCGTCGTCCTTCCCGGTGCTCGGCGCGTCGGGCGCGCCGTCGGCGGCGGGGGAGGCGTCCGAGGGCACGTCGACCTCCCGGTCCCGCTCCAGGTCCGCGCCGGCCGTGGACTCGGGCGTCAGGGAGTCCTGCGCCGCCGCCTCGGTGAGCGGGGCCGTGGGGTGCCGGGCGGAGACGGTCCGGTGCACCCGGGCGGTCTGCTCGTCCACCATCAGGCCCAACCGCTCGGGAAGCCACCCCGTGTCCAGGTCGCGGGCCAGCTGGAACAGCTCGGCGGGAGCCGGGCGCTCGGCCGGGTCCTTCGCCAGGCAGGCGGAGACGGTCGGCCGCAGCTCGGCCGGCACGTCCGTCAGGTCCGGCGTCCCCTCGCACACCTGGCGCACCACCGCCGCCAGCGAGCCGCCGAGGGGGAAGACGCTGCGCCCCAGCGCGGCGAAGGCGAGCACCGCGCCCAGCGAGAACACGTCGCTCGCCGGGCCGACCGCCTCGCCTTCGAGCTGCTCGGGGGACATGTAGCCGATGGTGCCGACCGCCTGGTTGGTGATGGTGAGCCTGCTGGCCTCGTCGCTGCGGGCGATGCCGAAGTCCAGCACGCGCGGACCGTCCTCGGCGAGCAGCACGTTGGCGGGCTTGAGGTCGCGGTGGGTGAGGCCCTGGCGGTGGATGTCCGCCAGCGCTTCGGCGAGCCCCGCCCCGAGCATCCGGGCGCTGCCCACCGGCAGCGGCCCCTGCGCGCGCACCGCCGCGTGCAGGGTCGGGCCCGGGATGTAGGCGGTGACCAGCCAGGGCACGTCCGCGTGCGCGTCGGCGTCGAGCACGGGCGCGGTGAACGCGCCGCTGACACGGCGGGCCGCGGTGACCTCCCGCTCGAACCGGGCCCGGAACTCGGTGTCCCCGGCGTGCTGCTGATGCAGCGTCTTCACCGCGACCACGCGGCTGCCCGGGGAGCGCCCGAGGTACACCTGCCCCATCCCGCCCGCGCCCAGGCGCCCCAGCAGCCGGTAGTCGCCGATCCGGTCCGGATCGGTGTCCCGCAGCGGTTCCACGGCGCGTGTCTCCCTGGGGGGGGAAGAGGGGCACATCAGGTAGGCCCAATCCTAGGGGGCGGGCGTTCCGCGGTCAGGGGTCGGCGACGCCCCCAGGCCGCCCCATCATGGCCGTGGCGGCCGCGCTCCGCCTCCCGCTCCACAGCGCCGCGGGGAGCCGCTACCGTCGACTGCGGCGCGCGGTCGCGGCGGCGCGCGGGCAGGCGGAAGCGATAGACGGGGAGCGTCGTGGCGGAACGTAGGGCGCTGGAGCTGGACCCGTTGGCGGTCAGCGACCGCTTCCGGCTGTTCAACTTCACCCGGTGAGACGACCACGTCGCCTACCTGTGGCTGCTGCGGGCCGTGGACCGGCTGCGGGAGGTGCACCAGGTCCAGGTCGGCGCCGAGCAGGTCGCCGGGGCGCTGGCGGAGCTCGCCGGCGCCTCGGCGACCTGCTCGGCGTTCGGCACCGGCCTGCGCGACCGGCTGGACGCCCTGCACGACGACGGGGTGCTGCTGCGCTTCGACGACCCCTCGCGCGCCGGCAGCCTGGTGCGCTACCGCAACCGCCAGTCGGTCTACCAGCTCAGCGAGCTCGGCTACGGGGCCTACACCTCGGTCGAGGGCGTGCTGGCCGCCCGGGTGCAGGACGCCAACCTCTCCCGGCTGGTGTTCTCCGACATCCTCGAGGACCTCAACGCGCTGGCCGAGGCCAACCGCGCCGGCGACGCCGAGCAGCTCTACCGCCGGCTGTCCCGCTTGGACGCGGTGCTGGAGGACATGGGCCGGCGCTCGGCGCGCTTCCACGTGACCCTCGGCGAGATCATGCAGACCACCGACACCTCCCCGCACGTGTTCCTGCAGCACAAGAACGCGCTGCTGTCCCACATGACCGAGTTCACCGCCGAGCTCGACCGCTACCTGCCCCGGCTCACCCGCGCCGTGGCGCAGGTGGAGCAGACCGGCCGCGCCACGCTACTCGACCGCACCCAGTTTGCGCCCCGTACCGATGCCCAGCGGGACGTGTTCTCCTATATCGAGGGCTTCTATAACCCGCACCGGCGTCACGCCGCCAACGGCCAGCTCAGCCCTGCCGAGTAGGAACGTCGTCACTTTCAGACACCCAGAAACGGGACGACCTACCTGGCTGAAGCCGCGTAAAACCCAAGCACACAGGCGTCAACTGGACTGAAGCAACTTCACTTCCTTCCGAGGCCGTCAACGCGATGCTTCGCACGGCCTATGTGATCCTGCGGGACACCGGTCATCGACGCCCTCACCCGCGAGGGGTGGATCACCACCCCCGCCATCGAGCACGCGATGCGCACCGTGCACCGCCACCTCTTCCTGCCTGACGTGGAACTGCAGGAGGCATATGAGGACAAGAACGTGCCCACCAAGACCGGCCCCAAGGCGAATGCCTCAGCTCGGCCTCCGCCCCGCACATCGTGGCCATGATGCTGGAACAACTCCAGCCCACCCCCGGGATGCGCGTCCTAGAGATCGGCGCCGGCACCGGCTACCACGCCACCCTGCTCACCCGTCTGGGCGCCCATGTCACCATCATCGACATCGACCCTCTAGCCGGCGTCCGGGGTGGCGGTCCCCACGGTGATCACCACGTTGCCGATCTTCTGGCCGGTCTCGACGTAGCGGTGGGCCTCGGCGATCTCCGCCAGCGGATAGGTCCGGTCGATGACCGGCCGGAACGTCCCGGCCGCGAGGTGGTCGCGGATCTCCTCCACCACCGACTGGCCCTCCTCGGGGAAGGGGAAGACCACCCGCTGGCGGCCGCGCCGCAGCGTCCCGAGCGCGGACAGCGGCAGGTTCTGCCAGCCCGGCCCCAGCTCGGAGGAGACGTAGACACCGTCCGGTCGCAGGATCCGGCGGCACCGGCCGAAGGTGGACTTGCCGATGGCGTCGAGGACCACGTGGAACCGGTCCGGAAGGCGGGTGAAGTCCTCGGTCGTGTAGTCCACAACGTGCTCTGCCCCCAGCCCGCGGACCAGGTCCGCGGGCTCGCCGGCGCACACCGCGGTCACGCTGACCCCCAGGGCCGCGAGCTGCTGCACCGCGGCCGACCCGATGCCTCCCGTCGCCCCGTTGACCAGGACCTGGTCGCCGGGCCGGACCCCTGCCCGACGGATCGCGGAGCGGGCGTAGTGGAACCCCTCGGTCGCGGCGGCGGCCGCGGTCTGGCTCACTGTCGCGGGCACGGTGGCGACCGAGGCGCCCTGGTGCACCACGGCATACTCCGCATGGGCCCCGAACCGGCCCTCGACATAGGCGAACACCCGGTCCCCGACGGCGAACTGGTCCACCTGCGCCCCGGTGCCGACCACCTCTCCGGCGAGCTCGGTGCCGAGGATCGTCCGCCGGGGCCGGCGCAGGCCGGTCATGGACCTCATGAAGAACGGCCGGGCGGCGCGGTAGGCGCAGTCGGTGCGGTTCACGGTGGTCACGTCCACTCGGACGAGTAGCTCGCCCTCGCCAGGTTCGGGGACCGGCACCTCGGTGACGGTGACGACCTCCGGCGGCCCGTAACTGGTGTTCACCGCCGCTCGCACAACCCGACCCTATCCGGAGCCCGGTGGCTCTCGCGAGCACGGCGGACAGTGATGTGCAATTGACAATACTGTGTGACACACGAATATCTCAGCCATGAGGACGGAGGAGAAGCCGGCCACCCGCGGCCAGGAGCTGCGCCGGGGCACGGTGGTGCTCGCCGCGCTGGCCAGCCTGGGGAGCCGCGCTACGGCTACGCCCTGCTGGAGCACCTGGCCGAGGCGGGCATCGACGTCGAGGGCAACATGCTCTATCCGCTGCTGCGGCGCCTGGAGAAGCAGGGAACGCTGGTCAGTGAGTGGAACACCAACGAGAGCCGGCCCCGCAAGTTCTATGCACTCACCGCCGAGGGCCGGGAAGTCCTCACCGCGCTCACCCAGGAGTGGCGCGCCCTGAACACCGCACTCACCGAACGCTACGTCCACGCCGCCACTAGTACTGCAACGACAGGTTGTGATGCCCGCGTCTTCGGTAATGGGGGACCTGACCGGTCCCAATCCTGTCGATCGCGGTAAGAACGGCGCCAAAGTCCATCTGGTCACCGACCGAGGTGGTCTGCCCCTCTCTATGGCGATCTCGGACGCCAACACCCACGACAGTCAGGCCCCGCAGCCTCTGGTGCGGGCGATCCCTCCAGTGCGCTCGCGTCGCGGACCACGCCGACGCCGATCGGCCAAGCCGCACGGCGACAAGGGCTATGACTACGACCACCTGCGCCGATGGCTGCGCAAACGCAGAATCACCCACCGCATCGCCCGCAAAGGTATTGAGACCTCTCAACGACTGGGCCGGCACCGTTGGACCATCGAGCGCACCATGGCGTGGTTGGCCGGCTACCGGCGCCCGCACCGCCGCTACGAACGCACAGCCACACACTTCTTAGCCTTCACCAGCATCGCCCGCACCCTGATCTGCTACCGACAACTCACCAAATGAGACGAGTTCTTAGCCGGGTCGACCTTGGTGCCGCCACCAACTCTGAACCGGAAGGGTGCCTGCCGCAGGCGTGCCGCGGCACCCACCGTGTTTCCTTGAGCGAGGCCGATACCGGTCCCGAACCCGGCGCGTACTCGCCCTGGAGCTGTCGTCATGAGGGCGGGGGGAGGCGAGGACGGAACCCCGTGATCTCAGAGACCGGCCGTAAGGGCCCGCTTCCTTGCCGGTCGCCGATTCCATGCCGCTACGAGGACGAGCACGGACCTTGCACCGGGATGAGTCGCCGCGTGGAACCGAGTAGCCCCAACGAACACCTGTGAGGAGTCGCAATGCCCATAACACTGGAACAGGCGCGCCGTCTCCCGCCGACGGTGGGCCTGATGACCGCCGCGCGGATGCTCGGGATCGGACGGACCAAGGCGTATCAGTTGGCGCGGGCCGGGGAGTTCCCGTGCAAGGTGATCCGGATCGGGGAGAGCTACCGGGTCGCCACAGCCGACTTGCTGCGGGTCCTGGGGGTGGACCCCGATGACGGCTGAGTGCCGCCGCGTAACTCGTTTGAACATTTTTGACCGCCAGGTGCCGTCCAATCCCACGGTCAAATGACGGTCAAACAAGCAGAGGCCTGATCACGATCTCCGTGATCAGGCCTCTGCCCTGCGTTTTCGTGTCGGGACGGCGGGATTTGAACCCACGACCCCTTGACCCCCAGATCGTCAGCTTCACCCCGAACGACCTGGAAAGACGCTACAGCCTGCATGGAGACCTGGACTGGGGTGGATACAAAAGGACCCAATCCGCCCCCCATGGTCCCCGTTCTTGCCCGGTTTTGCCCAGCCGCTTGCCCACCACACGACGGGAAAGTGGGGCGGCACGCGCGGCTCGACCGCCGGTCGAACAGGCCAGGCCTCACTCGTCGATGCCATTACCGAATTCGCCATTACCGGCTCTTCGCAATTGAGGGTGTAGCCGCGGGCCTGGGCCCGTGGCTCTTGGGTCGCCCCTCATGATGTAGATGGGGACTTTCTAGCCGAGAGCGAGTCGCGGATTTTTGGGCCGGCCGCTGAGACTCTTGTCGGGCCGTGCTGGTGCCAGGCTGGTCGAGGTGGCGGTCAACACATCGGCGGTCCCTCCTTCGGTGTCCGCCCAGCGGGTTGCCCCGCGAACGCCCTCGGGCCGACGGCCTCGATTGCTTGGGCAGCCGCCCCTTTGGCGGCGGGACTCAGTCGCGGTCGGCGGCAATCATCTGTTTGTGTACGCCCCTGGTCCAGTCGCGGCGTACCGGGCGGTGATGGTGCGGACGGCCTCGTCGACCACCTGAGCGACGCGTTCGGCGCTCACCTCCCAGCCCGGCACGAGGAGTGTCGGCCAGAAGACGTAGTTGGAGATCATGCCCAGGAACTGGGTGGCGGCGAGGTCCACGTCTTCGACCCGCACCGTTCCCGCCTCGTGCTCGGCTAGGAGGTAGCCGCGTACGGACTCGAAGTAGGGCATCTTCCCGCGCGAGAACTGCGCATGGGCCAGCTCGGGGAACCGCGGCAGCTCGGCGATGACGATCCGGAACAGGTCGGTCATCTGGGGCTGGCTCAACAGCTCGGCGTAGCGGCGACCGATCGCGCTGAGCCCGTCAACGACGTTGCCTGCTGGCGGAGGATCCTCCTCGTCAGCGGTTGACCAGGACTCGGTGACGATGGCGTCGAACAGGTCAGCCTTGCTCGGAAACTGCTTGAACAAGGTGGCCCGCGAGACACCCGAGCGCTCCGCGATCCGCGCCAGCGACGTCCGATCGTAGCCCAACTCGAGGAACAGTGCGGTCGCGGCCGTCACGATCATCGCGCGCTTCTCCTGGGCGACGCGCTGGTGGTACGTCGTCACGACTCTGCTCATGGACCGAGCATACGAGGTGAGTGGCTTGACTCGCCACTGTCGCCGACCTAGTATCAAGAAGATGGTGAGTCGCACGGCTCACCACTGGCCGCCGTTCATCACTGGTGATCCCGGTCAGTCACCCACGTACCGAAGGAACATCTGATGCCCCGCTTCGACAACCAGACCGTGCTCGTGACCGGTGGGACCGGCGGCCAGGGATCGAGCCACGTACGCGCCTTTCACGCGGAGGGAGCGAACGTGGTGATCGGCGACATCGACGCCGAACGCGGCGCCGCTCTCGCCTACGAGCTCGGGACCCGCGCTCGCTTCACCCACCTCGACGTCACCGACGAGAGCTCGTGGTCCGCCGCTGTGCGAGCCACCGAGAGCGCCTTCGGCGCCCTGAACGTGCTCGTCAACAACGCGGGCGTGCAGAACCCGCCTGCAACAATCGAAAATACGGACCAGGCCACGTGGTCGCGCATCCTCGACATCAACCTCACAGGGACCTTCCTCGGCATCAAGGTCGCAGCCCCCGCTCTGCGCCGCGCAACAGGGGGAGCCATCGTGAACATCGCCTCGACAATGGGCCTGGGCGGCACGGCGCACTACGCGCCGTACGTCGCCAGCAAGTGGGCCGTGCGAGGCCTCACCCAAACGGCAGCACTCGAGCTCGGCCGCGACCACATCCGCGTGAACACCATCCACCCCGGCGTGATCGCGACCTCCTTCATCCACGAACCAGCAGCCGGCGCCACCGCGGCAATCGCCGACTTCTACTCACCCGAGCCGTTCGCCATCCCCCGGCTCGGGGAGCCGACCGACGTCACCCGGCTTCTCCTGTTCCTCACGTCATCAGACGCGTCGTTCGTCACGGGGTCGGAGTACGTCATCGACGGTGGACTCCTCCTCGGCCCCGCCCTTCAGACCGAGACCGCATGAGCACTCCAGACACGACCGAGCCGAACGACTCCGTACGGGACGCGTCTTTGTCGCACCTGCCCGATCACATCCGGCGAGCCATCGAGATCACCCCAGCCGCGGGCACCAGAGAACGGATCATCGACATCACGACACTGGGGCGCCGCACCGGCCGGCCACGCCGCATCGAGATCTTCTTCTACCGAGCTGCGGGCACCACCTACCTGTGTAGCGGCGCCGGCGGTGCCGCGACCGACTGGCATGCGAACCTTCTCGCCAATCCCAACTTCACCTTCCACCTCAAGAACGGGATCCGTGCAGATCTGCGTGCACGGGCCACGCCAGTCACCGCCCCAGCTGAACGTCAGGCCGTGCTGGCGGAGATCGTCGCGGATCTCAATCAGCCCCACGACCCCGGCACCATCCGGCCGACACGGCTCGAAGACTGGGCCGACAGCCGGCTGATGCGCATCAACTTCCGCCATCGGCCGTGATCGCGGACCCCTCGACAGATGACCTACTCCCAGGGACTGGGGTGTAGTCGCGGCTAGAGCAGCTCTTTGCCAGATGAGGGTGTAGCTGTGGCGCGGCGGCCCCGGGATAGATGTCGAGGTTTCCAGAGGGAAAGGCTCCTACACGCTCATCCTGAACGACCTCCACGTGCCCGACGCCACCGTCGGCGACCGCTTAGATGCGTTCGCCCACCCCGATCTGACAACCTTCTGCCGCCTCGACGACCTCGGACTCGTCGTCACCGGCCAGCGACTGGATCCTGATCGCGCGGTCCTCGCGTGCCGGGTCCTCGCACCTGACCACTGGTGCCGCCGCTGCGGCTGTGAAGGGACCCCACGGGACACCGTGACCCGGCGCCTGGCCCACGAGCCACACGGGTGGCGGCCCACCACGTTGCTGGTCACGATCCGCCGCTACCGGTGCGCCGGCTGCGGGCACGTGTGGCGCCAAGACACCAGCCCTCACGGCCGAACCGCGGGCTAAGGTGTCGCGCCGTGGGCTGCGGTGGGCGCTGGAAGGGATCGTGCGTCAACACCTGACCGTGGCCCGGGTCGCTGAGGGGCTCGGGGTGGCGTGGAACACTGCCAACGAGGCCGTCCTCGCCGAGGGCAAGCGAGTCTTGAGCGACGACCCCACGCGGCTCGACGGGGTCACCGCGATCGGCGTGGACGAGCACGTGTGGCGCCACACTAGGTCGCGTCTGGAGTTCGGATCACGGGTTTGGTGGATCGCCTGCGCGTGGGCCGAGGGCTTGATAGATGGTGGGTCATGGCGCGAGGCGATCTCACCGATGAACAGTGGGCCCTGATCGAGCCCCATCTCCCGATCGCTGCGGTCGGGCCCATTCCCGACCTGCGGAAACACTTCAACGCGGTGATGTGGCGGTTCCGCACCGACAGCCCCTGGCGCGACCTGCCACCCGAGTTCGGGCCCTGGCAGAGCGCCTATGACCGCTTCCGGATCTGGGCGCGGCAAGGCGCCTTCCAGTACCTGCTGGAAGCGGTGATCGGCGAGGCCGCCGCCCGCGGCCAGGCCGACCTGGGCCTGGTCAGCGTGGACTCGGCCACGGCCCGGGCCCACCACCACGCCGCCGGGATGGCGCTGGCCCCGGAGCAGATGGCGGCCCTGGAGGCGGCCGCGGCCTCCGAAAAAGGGGGGACACAAAGGGACAACAGCCGCACAACGACCAACGCGACGACCCCGGCGCTGAGCGCCGGCGGGTCCGCCGACGGCGCCGGGCCCGCTTGACGGCCGCTGAACTGGGGCGGTCCCGGGGCGGGTTGACCAGCAAGATCCATCTCGCGGCCGACCGGCGATGCCGCCCCCTGGCCTTCCTTCTCACACCCGGGCAGGCCGGCGACAGCCCGCAGTTCGCCGGCGTCCTGGACCGGGTGAAGGTGCGCCGACGGGCCGGCCCCGCCCGGACGCGGTCGCCGCAGACAAGGCCTACTCGTCTCGGTGCAACCGCCGCTACCTGCGCAGGCGCCGGATCCGGGCCGTGATCCCGGAAAAGGCCGACTAGGCCGCGCACCGCACGAAGCGCGGCAGCGCCGGAGGACGGCCGGTCCGCCACGACGCGGCGCTGTACAAAGAACGCAACACCGTAGAGCGGTGCATCAACCGACTGAGGAACTGGCGCGGCATCGCCACCCGCTTCGACAAGACCCCGCAGAGCTACGAGGCCGGACTGCACCTGTGCGGCGCCATGCTCTGGCTCCGCAGCATCACACCCCAACCATGATCCGAACTCCAGACACCGCCTAGAACAGGGCGTACAGGACCCGGTGCTCATGCACGAACAGCTTGAGCACATCACCACCCTGTCCCTGGAAGGCACCATCCGCATCCAAGTGCTGCCCCATGCCGCACCCGTCGCTTCCCCGGGCACTCCGTTCCGCGTGCTGACCCTGACCGAGACGCAGACGGTCGCCTACGTGGAACACGCCCTGGGAGGCGAGACCTATGATGCCCCGGAACGCGTCGGCGACCTTAGGACCCTGTTCAGCGCACTCCAAGCCGAGGCCCTATCTCCCAGCGCATCAGTCGACCTCATCCGCACGATCAATGGAGCACACCATGCACACGTGGCGTAAGTCCTCCTACAGCGAAGGCCACGGCGGCAACTGCGTCGAGTGCCGCACCGACCAGGGCCGCGTGCACGTCCGCGACACTCGGCATCGCGAGTATGGATCGCTGGCCTTCCCCGCTCCGGAGTGGCGGGCCTTCCTCGCCGCGGCGCGCAACCGGGAGCTGTAGCCGCGGCCCCGCCACCCGTGACCACCCGCTCTCCGGACCGTCCACCCCTCGTTGATCTTGCTTTCAACGATGACCTGGCCCCACCAAAGTGACCATAGCTACAAGATCAACGCGGGTGGACGCCCCTATCCTCGCCCGCGGGACGCGTGCGTGAAGGGGGACCGGGTGGAGGAGCGGGACGAGACCGCGCAGGCCAAGCAGGAGATCCGCGAGGAGGTCTGGACGGCGCTGCGGGCCGCGGGGGCGGCGCGCTTCCCGGGGGCCCAGGGGCGCATCCCCAACTTCACCGGGGCCGAGCGCGCCGCGGAGCTGCTGGCCGCGCAGCAGGAGTGGGCCGACGCCGACGTGGTGAAGTCCAACCCGGACTCCCCGCAGTGGCCGGTGCGCACCCGAGCAGGGTCGCGTGCGCGTCCGCGACACCCGGCACCGTGAGCATGGATCGCTGGCCTTCCCCGTTCCCGAGTGGCGGGGCTTCCTCGCCGAGCTGAAGAAGGGCGGCCTGTGACTCCCGGCGTCCCCGATCACGGCGGGAGTGTGATCCCCAGGGTGCGGATGCGGTGGTACAGCGTGGTGCGGCTGATGCCCAAGTGCTCGGCGGCGCGGGTCTTGTTGCCCCCGCAGGCGTGCAGCGCCGCGGCGATGGCGTCGTGCTCGGCCCGTTCCAGCGGCCCGAGGCGGCGGGAGCGCCCGCTGCGGCGGTAGGCGACCGGCAGGTCCTGCACGGTGACGTCCCCGGCCGTGCGCCGGGCCGCGACGTCACCCAGCACCATGTGCAGCTCGCGGAGGTTGCCCGGCCACGGGTGGTCCGCCAGACTCTCCGCCGCTCCCGGCGTGAGCCGCAGCCGCCCGCCGGTGCGCCGTGCCAGGATGTCCTGGGCGATGCCGGGCAGCGCCCGGAGCGGCTCCACGGCGACCCGCGCTAGGCAATGCGCGGCCAAGGCCGCCCGCTGGGTGCCGCTTCGGATCTCGGGCATGCCGGTCATGGCGGTCCACCGGTTGCGCCCTCGCATGATGCGGGCGGTCCGCGCCGCGGCGGCCTCGGGCAGCAGGTGCACCGACTCCACCGCCAGCAGGCCGGAGTGCTCCGCCGCCAGCCGCGCCAGGTCGGCCAGCCACGCCTCTTCCCCTGCTCGGGGACCTCGGCGGCGTCCACCACCGCCAGTGGGACGTCGCCGGCGAGCCGGTGCAGCACCGTGGAACGTCCCGAGCCGGGCTCGCCGGTGATGAGCACCCACGTGCGCCGCGCACGGTGCCGGGCCAGCTCGGCCTCCAGTTGCCGCGACGCCGTGCGCCGCGCCTGCCCGGCGGGTGCGGCGGGGGCGTCGTCGGGCTCCAGCTCCACCAGCACCCCGCGGCCGCCGGCGACGCACGACACCGTGGCCCGGGCCCGGCGCTCCCCGGACAGCTCCAGCGCCTCGGTGCGGCGCCCTTCCTGCGGCGGGGCCGCGGACAGTTCCCGCAACAGCGCGTGGTCGGCGCCGTCGAGCAGCTCGACCGCCGCCTTGTTGGCCAGCACGGTTCCGCCGTCGCGGCGCACCGCCACCACCGGGCGGTCGGTGTGCCGCGTGGCGGCGTGGAAGGCGTCGAGCATCATTCGTTCCGCGGGGTCGGCGCCCTCGTGCAGCAGGCGCTCGACGTCCGCCGCCGCGCGGCCCAGCAGTGGTGCGACCAGGGGGGAGGCGCGCTCCGCGGGGCAGAGCAGGGCGAGGATCCCGAGCATTCTGCCGGTGGCCGGGTGGTGGAGGGGGCGCGCGCGGCCGCTCAGCGCCTTGAACACCTCAAGGTAGTGCTCCTCGCCGTGCACCGCGACGTCTCGGCGCAGCTCCACACTCGTGGCGATGGCGTTGGTGCCGGTCGTCGACTCCCACACCGCCCGTCCGGGCACCAGGCCGCGCTCCCGCAGCATCGCACGCGGCCCCGCGTCCTCGCCGCGGACCACCAGGAGATGGGCCTCGTGGTCGCACAGCGCCACGCAGTGGCCCGTGTCCCGCAGCTCTTCGCCGATCCGCCGCAACGCCGGTTCCGCCGCCCGCAGCAGCCGGTGGCGCGGGTTCACGTCCGTGACCGCGCCACGGTCCGGCCGGTCCTGCGGGGTGAGGCCCGCCATGGCGCAGCGGTGCCAGGACAGCGCGATCTCCGGGCGCAGTGTCGCTTCTGGGGTCGCCTCGGGGGCCGTCGCAGGGGTGGGCTCGTGGGCGGACCGCTCCATGGGAGGCGGCTCGGCGGGGGCCGGCACGGCAGGGCCGACCGGGGCGCGTCCGCCGTTCGACGGCCGGCGCGCACCGCCGGCGAGACCGAACCGGGCCATGGAGCCCCCTTCCGATCCCCGCACCACGAGCGGCGCCGGGGAGAGGCGAACCTGGACGGCTGCCACGAAGCTAGGCGCTCAGGCGGACGCCGGTCAACGGTGTGCACAGCGTTGCTGAGCTCTGCAGTAGTTGCTTGGGGTGGGGAATGGTCGGGCGCCGTCGGCGGGTGCGGGGGTCGGGTGGTCCCGGTGGGGCGAGCCTCGCGCCTGGGGAGGTGCGTGGCCGGGCTGTATGGCCGGGGTTGGGCGGGCGGGTGCAGGCGTTGATGTGCGATCCTGCCCACTCCGCCTGGGCTGAGTGGGCAGGATCGCGCATGAAGGCGCCAAGGCCGCCCCGCGCTCTCGGCGGCCGCCCGCGGACCCGGACCACCCGCCGCCCGGGCGCGAAGGCTCGCCCCACACCGACCACCCACCCACCAGGCACCCGCCCAGCCCACGACCCCACGCAACTTCTGAAACCTCAGGGTGTGGCGCCGAGTTCGTGCGGGTCCTGGGAGCGGACAGGGGCTCCGCGCATCGCCGACTGGATGCGGGTGGCGGCGTCGACCAGCTCGTCGGCGACGTCCAGGATCGCCGCCCGCGTGCACAGCCGGGGCGCCACCGAGGCCACGCTGACCGCCGCGATCGGTTCGCCGCTGCCGACCAGGATCGGCGCCCCGACGGCGTTCACCCCCGGGTTGGACTCGCCGATGTTGGTGTCCCAGCCGCGCAGACGCACCAGGTCGAGTCGTCGGCGCAGCTCGTCCCAGTCGTCGATGGAGTGCTCGGTCATGGCCCGCAGCGTGCGGGTGGGATAGCGGCGCTCCAGATCCTCCTCGGAGCAGTAGGCCAGGATCGCCTTACCGCCCGAGGTGCAGTGCGCCGGGCAGGACAAGCCCAGGCGGGAGTTCAGGCGGTGCGGGCTGCGTCCCTCCAAGGACTGCACGAAGCGGGTGGAGCGGTTCTCCAGAATGCTCAGGCTGCTGGTGAGGTTGAGGGAGTCGCGCAGCTCGACCAGCACCGGCGCCGCGGCGTCGCGCAGCGTCACCGCCGAGGTGGCGCCGAGGGCGAGTTCGTGGATGACATGGCCCATGACGTAGGGGCCGCCGACGTGGTCCTGGCGGGCGTAGCCGGTCGCCACGCAGTTGGCGAGCACGCGGTGGGCGGTGGATCGGGCGATCTGGAGCTCGGCGGCGAGCTCGGTGACGGACAGCTCCCCGCGGTGGGCGAGGAGTCGAACGGCCTTCAAGGCCAGTTGTGCGGAATTCACCCCAACTCCTTTCCGCATGGGGGAACGCGGCGGCGGTGGCCTTGTCGAGCCCGCCATGTCCCGGTTGTTATGTGTATCACACGGCCTGTGCTGCGGAAATGGCAGGCCGAAGCGCACAGGAGGGCGCAGTGCGATGACCAGGTTCCCCGGCAACGACTTCACCGACTTCGAGGCCCCGATGCGCGTCGAGGCGGACATCGCCGGTCTGGAGGTGATCCAGGGCGAGGTGCCCGAGCACCTGAGCGGCATCTACTACCGCGTGGTGTGCGACCGCCAGTGGCCCTCGCCCGTCGAGGACGACTTCTTCTTCAACGAGGACGGCATGGCGATGTACTTCCGGTTCCACAAGGGCCGGGTGGACTTCCGCAGCCGCTATGTCCGCACGCCGCGCTACCAGTCCGAGAACGAGGCCGGCCGCGCGCTGTTCGGCGCCTACCGCAACCCGCTCACCGACGACCCGTCGGTGCAGGGCATGCGCCGCGGCCTGGCCAACACCAACGTCTTCTTCCACGGCGGCAAGCTCTACGCCTCCAAAGAGGACAGCCCGCCCCTGCTGCTGGACCCCATGACCCTGGAGACGGTCGGCGAGGACACCTTCGAAGGGGCCCTGACCTCCGAGACCTGCACCGCCCACCCCAAGACCGACGCCCGCACCGGCGAGATGGTGTTCTTCGGGTACGCCGCCAAGGGCGAGACCACCCCCGACATCGCCTACTACGAGGCCGACCCGTCCGGGAAGGTCGTCCACGAGGCATGGATCACCCCGCCCTACTCCAGCATGGTGCACGACTTCGCGGTGACCCAGAACTTCGTGATCTTCCCGATCATCCCGCTGCGCAGCGAGCACGAGTGGCTGGAGCGCGGGGAGCCGCACTTCAAGTGGGACCCGGACAAGGACGTCTACCTCGGCGTGCTGCCCCGCAAGGGCACGGCCAAGCAGTTGCGCTGGTTCCGCGCCCCCAACCGGTTCGCCAGCCACATCATGGGCGCCCATGACGACGGCCGGAACATCCACATCGACACCCCGGTGAGCACCGGCAACTTCTTCACGTTCTTCCCGGACGTCACCGGCGCGCCATGGGACCCCGACGCGGCCCGCGGCTACCTCTCGCGCTGGAGCGTGGACATGGGCGGGGAGTCGGACACCTTCACCGAACGCAAGCTCATGCCCTACCCGGGGGAGTTCCCCCGCATGGACGACCGATACGAGACCCTGCCCTACGGTTGGGGCGTGCTCGCGCTCAACGACGTGCCCGGCCAGGAGCGCGTCGGCGGGGGGTTCCAGTGGATCAGCACGGTCGACCTCACCGGCAAGCGCGCCCCGCAGGTCTACTACGCCGGACACCACTGCTCGGTGGGCGAGCCGCTGTTCGTGCCCGGCGACGACCGGGCCGGCCAGGGGCAGGGCTATGTGTTCGTCGTGGTCGGCAGGCACGAGCAGATGCGCAGCGACCTGGTGATCCTCGACGCCCAGCACCTCGACGCCCCGCCGGTGGCCACCGTCGCCCTGCCCATCCGCCTGCGTCGCGGCCTGCACGGCAACTGGGTCAGCGACAGCGAGCTGCGCACGCGCGTCGCGTGAGATCGCCGATATGAGCAACCGCCTCGCGGCCGGGCCCGCCGCCGCCAACGCCCCCCGGGGGCGCCGCCCGCCCCGAGTCCGTGGCGCCCCTGGCCGAGAGCCCTTCCTGCCCTCTGCGGCGGACCCCGCCCGGGACGGCCGATCAACGACCTGCGGCGGCCGACCCTTCCAGCACCATCGATGACGGAGGAGACCATGTCCGTGACCCCTGCCCAGGACGCCGACACCGAGCGCATCGCCCGGCTGGAGAGCACCGTGGCGGAGCTCTCGCGCAGGCTGGCGGTGGCGGAGGCCGTCACCAGCGTCCGCAGCCTGCACCACCAGTACGGCTACTACCTGGACAAGTGCCTGTACGAAGAGGTCGTGGACCTCTTCGCCTCCGACGGGGAGGTCGTCTTCCTCGGCGGCACCTACCGCGGCCGCGAGGGCATCGAGCGGCTGTACCTCCACCGCTTCCGCGAGCGCTTCACCGGCGGCCGCAACGGGCCGGTCCCCGGCTTCCTGCTGGACCACATCCAGATGCAGGACGTGGTGAGCGTCGCCGAGGACGCGCAGTCGGCGCAGGCCCGGTTCCGCTGCCTGATGCAGGCCGGTGTGCACGACTCCCACCCCGAGCTGGCCGGGCACACCTCGTTCCGCCAGTGGTGGGAGGCCGGCATGTACGAGAACACCTACACCGTGGAGGACGGGGTCTGGAAGATCCGGCGCCTGAACTACCGGCCGTTCTGGCACGCCGACTTCGACCAGGGCTGGGCCGGCACCGCGCCGGTGAACCACGTCATCCCCACCAAGACCACCGCGGAGGACCCCCTCGGCCCCGACGAGATCGATCCGTCCTTCGCCCTGTTCCCCGCCACCGACGTCGTCCCGTTCCACTACCCGCACCCCGTCACCGGTGAGCGTTGGGAGGCCCGTTGACCGCCTCGGCGTCGAACGCCGCGGGGAGCGCCGACGCCCCCGCGGTCCCGGAGGAGTGGCGCCTGGCGCGGCCGTGGATCGCGGGCGCGTCGCCGCGGACGGCGACCCTGCCGGTCATGGACCCCGCCGACACCTCCCGCCAGGTGGGGGAGTGCGCGCTCGGCACGGCCGAGCACGTCGACTCCGCGGTGGCGGCCGCCGAGTCCGCGTTCGCCGACTGGTCGGCGCGCACCGCGGCGGAACGCGCCGACGCCCTGCGCCGCGGCGCGGACGCCCTGGAGGCGGTCGCCCCTCGGCTGCACCCCGTGGTGACCCTGGAGGTCGGAAAGCTGCCCGCCGACGCCCACGCCGACGCCCACGGCCCGGCCGGGCTGGTGCGGCGCATGGCCGAGCTCGCGGGGGAGCTGGACAAGCCCGAGGTCAGCGAGCGCACCGCGCACACCCTGGTGCTGCGCCGCCGCCCGCTGGGGCCCGTCGGCGTGATCGCGCCGTGGAACGCCCCCGTGTTCCTCACCTTCAAGTCGGTGGCCCCCGCCTTGGCCGCTGGCTGCACCGTGGTGGTCAAACCCCCCGAGCAGGCGCCGCTCGCGGTCACCGCCGCACTGCACACCCTCGCGGCCGAGCTGCCGCCCGGCGTGCTGAACGTGGTGCCGGGAACCGGGGTCGAGGCGGGCGGCGCGCTGAGCCGACATCCCGGCATCCGGGGGGTGTTCTTCACCGGCGGCATCGACACCGGCGTCGCGGTCGCCCGGGACGCCGCGGGCACGGTCAAGAACCTGGTGCTGGAACTCGGCGGCAACGACCCGGCCCTGGTCCTGGAGTCCGCGCGCATCACCGAGACCATGCTCCAGGAACTGCTGGCCGGCGCCTTCGCCGCCTCCGGGCAGATCTGCCAGAACATCAAGCGCATCTACGTCCACCGCAGCCGCCACCGGGACCTGCTCGACGGCTTGCGCGAGCTGACCGCCCGGCTCACGGTCGGACCGCCCTTCGCCCCGGGGGTGCACCTGGGGCCGCTGGCCACCGAGGACGGTCCACGGCGCGCCGCACGGTTGGCCGCCGAGGCCCGAGCGGCCGGGGCCGAGGTCCCCGAGTCCGGGATCGTGATCGACCCCGACTCCTGGGACCGCGGCCACTACGTGCGCCCGGCCATCGTCGGCTCCATCGCCCCCGACTCCGAGCTGGTGCTCACCGAGCAGTTCTGCCCGCTGCTGCCCGTGATCCCGGTCGACGGCGACGAGCAGGCCGTCGCGGAGGCCAACCGCACCGAGTACGGCCTGGCCGCCTCGGTGTGGAGCCAGGACGTCGAGCACGCCGAGTCCGTCGCCGCCCAGGTGCACTCCGGCAACGTGTTCGTCAACGTGCACCGGCTGGGCGCCTCGGTCGACGGTGCCCCCTACGGCGGGATGCGCCGTTCGGGCATCGGCCGCAACGACGGCCTGACCTCGCTGCTGAGCTGCACCGAGCCCCAGGCCGTGGTCATCCACCACGACGCCGCGACCACCCTGCCCGGTCTGGACCGGTGGCGCGACGTCCGACTCGACAAGGAGGTCGGCGCGTGAGCACCGACGAGAATCGACCCGCCCGCGATGCCGGACACCTGCGGATCGCCACCGAGGAGGCCTTCGCCCCGCCGGAGGTGCTGGAGCAGTACCGCAGGCTGCTGGAGCGCGGTGGCGGCGACACCGGCTTCGCGAGCCTGTGGGGCCACTACCTGCACAGCTCGGCCGAGCGCCCGGTCTCGGTGCGCCGCCGCCTGCAGGACCTCGGCGCCGAGCGCCTGGCCGACATGGAGGCCGCCGGCGTCGATCACCAGGTGCTGGCGCTGACCTCGCCCGGAACCCAGGTGTTCGACGCCGCCACGGCCCACTCCCTCGCCGTCCTCGCCAACGACGCCGCGGCGCAGGCCGTGCGCGACCACCCGGAGCGGTTCTCCGCGCTGGCGGCCGTCGCCTTCCAGGACCCGGCCAAGGCCGTCGCCGAGCTGCGGCGCGCCGTGGAGGAGCTGGGGCTCAAAGGGCTGATCCTCAACTCCCACATCGGCGGCGAGTACATCGACGCCCCGAGGTTCGCACCGATCCTGGAAGCCGCCGAGGCCCTCGACGTGCCGATCTACCTGCATCCGAACACGCCGAGCGATCGGATGATCGGCCCGCTGCGCGACGCGGGTCTCGACGGCGCGATCTACGGATTCGGTGTGGAAACCGGAATGCACCTGCTGCGGATGATCACGTCCGGGATCTTCGACCGCTTCCCGCGCTTGCGGGTCGTGGTCGGCCACCTCGGCGAGGCGCTGCCGTTCTGGCTCTCCCGCCTGGACTACATGCACGCCGGGCAGGTGGCCTCCGGGCGCTACGAGGCCGTGGGGCCGCTGGAGCTGCGTCCCAGCGAGTACCTGCGCCGCAATGTCTGGTTCACCACCAGCGGCATGGCCTGGATTCCGGGCATCATGTTCGTCCGCGAGGTCATCGGCGCCGACCGCGTCCTGTACGCGATGGACTATCCCTACCAGTACGTCCCGGAGGAGGTCACCGAGCAGGAGCGGCTGCCCGTCACTCCGGAGGAGAAGAAGGCGTTCTTCGAGTCCCTCGCCGTGGACCTCTTCGACCTGCGGCTCCCGAAGCCCGGCGACTGATGGGGCGGACCTGTGGGTGGGCGCTTCTCCCCGCCCACGGGTCCGCCACCGCCCCCGCCCGGACGCGCCGCGCGCGGATGTTCGCGCCGCGCGGCTCGCCGGCACCGTTCTCGCCGCATTCACCTCCCCTCACCTCCCCTCGGCGGCCCCGTGTGCCGCCTCCGACGATGCAAGGTGGGTCGACTTCTTGAGCATCAACGCCGACACCCCCCAGGACCTCCCCGACGACGCCACCGCGACGCGTTCGACGCTGTCCCTCACGGTCGTCGTCATCTACGTGCTCACCAACCTGGCCTGCTGGACCGCGATCCTCACCCCCGCGGCGATCACTCTGGCGATCCGCGTGCAGGAGCTGGACCCCGAGGGCGCCAGCGGGACCCTGAGCCTGGTGGCCGGGGTCGGCGCCGCCTTCGGCATCGTGGCCAACCCGCTGTTCGGCCGGCTCAGCGACCGCACCCGCTCCCGTTTCGGGCGCCGCCGCCCGTGGATGCTCGGCGGCATCGTCGGGGCCCTCTGCGGGCTGGTCGTGGTGAGCTACGCCGAGTCGATCCCGATGCTCGTGCTCGGCTGGCTGATCACCCAGGCCGCGATGCAGGCGGTCCTGGCTCCGATGACCGCGATCCTGCCCGACCAGATCCCGGTGCGCTATCGGGGCCGGATCGCCGGCCTGCTCAGTGTCGGCCAGGGTCTGGCGACCACGGTCGGCACCGCGCTGCTGAACATCTTCCCGCAGTCGACGCAGTGGGGTTTCCTCGCCCCCATCAGCGTGGCGGTGCTCGCCGTGGTGGTGCTGTGCGCGGTCCTGCCGGACCGCGTGCCGCAGGACGCGGACCGGCCGCCGTTCTCGCTGCGCGGCCTGCTCGGCTCCTTCTGGTTCGACCCGCGGGGCAACGCCGACTTCGCCTGGACGCTGCTCAGCCGGCTGCTGGCCTACATGGGCATCACGGTGCTCATCGTCTACCAGACCTACTTCCTGCTGACCCGGATGGGTGTGGAGCCGGAGCGCGTCGCCGCGGTCATGTTCCTGGTGCTGCTGGTGGAGAACACGCTCGCCGTGCTGGGCAACGTGGTCTCCGGCTACCTCTCCGACCGGTGGCGGCGCCGCAAGGTGTTCGTGGCGGGCTCCGGCGCGGCCGGCACCCTGGGCTTCCTGACCGCCGCGCTCACCACGGAGTTCGGGGTGTTCCTGGTGGGCGTGGCACTGCTGGGCATCGCCAAGGGCGTCTACGCCGCGGTGGACATGGCCATGGCCACCGACCTGCTGCCCGAGGGCAAGGGCGGTGCCGCCAAGAACATGGGGCTGTTCATCGTGGCCAGCCTGTTCCCGAACCTGCTGGTGCCTATGACGGCGCCGCTGTTCCTCGCCGTCGGCACCGCCGCCAACGCGCCCGGGGCGCCCGCCGGGAACTACATGGCGTTGTTCATCGCCGGCGGTGTCTTCATGTTCCTCGCGGCGGTGGCCGTCATCCCGATCCGCGGTGTGCGCTGAGCGGTCGGCCCGGGGAGGTATAGCGCGGGTGTATCTCCGTTATCGGCTCGCCGCCTAGTACTGCAACGACAGGTTGTGAGGTTGGCGTCTGCGGTAGTGGCTTTCGCGGGCTCGCTGCTGGGCGCGCCGTCTCCATTCCGACCATTTCAGCACGTGATCAGCGCTACGTGCGATGTGTACGGTCAGGCGGTTCCATAAACGGCGGGTCTCGTTGATACTGAGGGGAATCAAGGACGCGGTCGGGTCGCGCTCTGATCCCCTTTTTTCAGCGCCTGGCGCAGCCAGAGGAGAAATGCCGAGGCGGCCATGGACAGTGTGATGTGGCGATACCAGGCGCGGTAGCCACGCACTTGGTAGTGGTCCAGCCCGGTTTCGTTCTTGGCCGCCTGAAAGCACTCCTCGATCGCCCACCGGGACCCGGCCACGCGCACCAGTTCCTCTACTGTGGTGCTCTCGTCGGCGAAGCAGATGTAGTAGGCGAGGTTATCGGGGTCGTTGACGTTCCTGCGGGCAAGGAGCCAGTGGGCCTTTCCTGGCTCGCGCAACGGCCGGATATCAGCCGAGGCCCAATCATAGACACGTGTCCCATGGGCGCCCTCACCGCAGCTCAGGCGGTGCCATGTCTCCTCGCCGAGACCGGCAATCAGACGGTCGGCGCGAGACTGGCCCAGATCCATCGTGATCACCATCTGCGATTTCGGTACGGCGACCACATGGGCGATCGCGCGTTCTTCCATCCATCGCCGTAGGCGGCTGACTCCGCCATAGGCCTCATCTGCCGTGACCCATCCGAAGGGAACTCCCGCTTCCACCGCCCTTTTCAGTAGAGCCTGCCCCAGATCGGGCTTGGTGGCGAAGGCGATATCGTCGCTGATTCCCGCCGCCCGGCACCGTTGGCGGTCCTCGGTCCAGGCGGAGGGAAGGTAGAGTTCCCGGTCGATCAGCGCCCGCCCCTGTGGTCCCGCATACGCGAGGAACACACCGATCTGGCAGTTCTCGATCCGCCCGGCGGTTCCAGAGTACTGGCGGGCCACCCCGGCCGATCTCGCGCCCTTCTTGAGGAACCCGGTGTCATCGAGAATGAGCACACCATTGTCGGCATCACCGATGGTCTCGGCGACACATGTGCGAATATCGTCGCGCAGGCCGTCGGTGTCCCAGGCATAGAAGTTCAGCAGACGCTGCAGGCGCTGGGGGCCATGCTCGCCGGCCGTCTCAGCCAGAGTCCAGCCATTCTTGCGTTCGAGTTCGCTGAGCAGCCCGCGCAGGTAGGAGGCCGCCTGGCGGCGGGACTCCACACGAGGGAAACGGTGAGCAAAGCCAGCGAGGAAGTCGAAGAACTCCCGCGACCACGTTTCAAGATCAGTCACGACCACCCACGAATACCTACCGTGAGTGGCCACAACATCGCAACCTGTCGTTGCAGTACTAGGCGCGGTGACAAGTACGTCACGGTGATCATCGACCTGACCGGGATCCGGGACGGCACGGGGCCCGCGCGGCTGCTGGACATGGTCGAGGGCCGCTCGAAACAAGCGTTCAAGACTTGGCTCACCGAGCGCCCCCAGGCCTGGCGCGACGCAGTAGAGGTGGTCGCGATGGACGGGTTCACCGGGTTCAAGACCGCCGCCACCGAGGAACTCCCCGACGCGGTGACAGTGATGGATCCCTTCCACGTGGTCCGGTTGGCAGGCGATGCCCTCGACGCGTGCCGGCGCCGGGTCCAGCAGGCCATCCACGGCCACCGCGACCGCAAAGATGACCCGCTCTACCGTGCCCGGCGGACCCTGCACACCGGCGCCGACCTGCTCACCGTCGAACAATGCCAGCGGCTCAACGCCCTGTTCGACGGCGACGACCACGTCCAGGTCGAGGCAACCTGGGGCGTCTACCAGCGCATGATCACCGCCTACCGTGAGCCCGACCGTGCACGCGGCCGGGAGCTGATGACCACGTTGATCGAGTCCGTGAGCTCCGCCGTTCCCGCCGTGCTCACCGAGGTCGTCACGCTGGGGCGGACGCTGAGGAAGCGTGCAGATGACGTGCTGGCTTACTTTGATCGACCCGGCACGTCCAACGGGCCGACCGAGGCGATCAACGGACGACTCGAGCACCTCCGAGGCTCGGTGCTGGGGTTCCGCAACCTCACCAACTACATCGCCAGATCGCTGCTGGAGTCCGGCGGGTTCAGGCCCCGACTACACCCTGGATTGGGATGAGCCCCGTTACCTACATCCGTGAGCGCGGTGGTGTAGCCGATCTCGATGGCTTGGGTAAGCATCCGGACTATCTCTGCTGGTGCGTACAGCAGATCGGTTCCTCCGCCTGACATGAGGTTCTCTGCGGCCTCGCTTGCCCGGCGAGTGTGTTCGCTGTGCCCGACTTCGTTGTCCCACATAACTGTGAGGGCTTCGGCACACGCTTCGATCTTTGAGTCCTTGTCGGCCATGGTGGCAAGTATTCGCGTTCGACCGCTCCAAGCACAACGCTCGAGAAGCGGGGGAGGGGTGACGCCGGGCGGGCGCGGCATCTATGGCTCGCGCTACTTGTGCGACTTCTTCTGCCCCTCATCTGCCGAGGCCACGCGGCCGGACCGGCGCGTCGGCCGGTCGAACCCTTATTCACGGCGGGCGGAGGGCTGGGACGATGTTTCTCGACGCGCCGGCCACAGGTGGATCCCATCGCCCCTCGGCTGGTGCGTCGCTTCGAGCTTGAGACGCTACTGCGCTCGCTCTTCCTGACTCACGCCGAGTGAATCCTCGCGCCCCAACTTGGGCGCCCCGTTTCGTGCGGGTGCCTTGTTGTTCGCCGACGCCACATCGGTGGTGGTCGTGCCCTGATCGTCCTGACGGTGCCCACTGACGGCACTGGTCAGGCTGCCCCGACCCGTCCCGGGCGGGGCTCTCTTTGAAAGCGCCCTCGGGGTGGTGCGGCTACACCTCCCCGAGGCTGACCCAACCACCTGCAATCCCAGGAGTTGAGCTATGTCAACCGTATCCACGGTCGTTGGCCTGTTCTCGTCTGTCGAGTGTGCCTACCTCGGGCTGTTTCTCGCTGCCCCGGTCCTCGTCGCTGTCGCCGGGTGGCTGGCGTCTCGCCGGGAACCTGAGGAAATGACCGCTCGCCAGGCCCGTGAGGCACGCGAAGCTGGGGGTGCCCGGTGAGCACACAGCAGTCCCTTCACGAGCTGGAGCTGTCCGCGATCGCGCTGGTCCGGGCCCAGCACCAGCGCGACACCGAGGCAATGCGCCGGATCGTCGAGACCGCCGAGCAGGCCGGCCAGCTCCACGCCCTCATGGCGCGCGTGCTGGATTTCGCCACCCAGATGGCTGAACACGTTTCCGCTGACCGGGGCCGGTCGGTCGAAGTGGATCTGGATCACTCCGAGCTGACTGTGCTCACTGCCGAGGCTCAAGGGGGTGCCTCATGAGCGCTGCCCGGTTCGCCGCGACCCTCGGCACGCTGACTGCTGCTCACCATGTGGGCGATTTCATGGCCCAAACCGACCACCAGTCGAACCGCAAGCCCGCCGCGTCTGACCGCACCGTGGAGTGCTCCGAGGCGGAGTCGTGGTGGTGCCTGGCCAAGCACGTCGGCTCCTACCACGCCGTCCAGGTTGGCGCGCTGATCGCCGCCGACCGGGTGCTCGGGCTCGGCCTGTCCCCGCGCCGCATGGCCGCCGGCGTCGCCGTGTCCGCGGTGACCCACGCGGTGATCGACCGCAGGTGACCCGTCCGCGAGTTCATGGACCGCACAGGCTCCACGGCGTTCCGGCAGCACGGCGGGGGTGCGATGCACGTCGACCAGACCATGCACCACGCCTGCCTGTGGGCCGCGGCTCTGGTCATGAGCGGGGGTGCCCGATGAGCACCCGTGAGGTCCCCACGTCGGCGTCCCGGTCGTGTGAGTGCGGGTGGTGGACCCGCGTGTCCGGCCCCAACGCCGAGGCGCGGGCCGATCAGGAGCTGGCCAACCACACCTGCCGCTGACTGCGGTGCCTACGCCCGCCCCGGTCCATCCTGCCGGGGCGGGTCAGGGACCGCAGGACGCGGCTCCACCCCCGATCACATCGATGGAGGAAAAGATGGGCCTGTTTAGCAGCAAGAGCAAGGACAGCGTCGTCTTCCACGGCCACGCCGGCGGCCACGACACCACCAAGTACATCGGCGACCCCAACGCCGAGGCCGAGTACTTGTGCCAGTGCGGAGCGGCGTTCGCCGCATCAGGGCGCTCGGCCAGTGACAAGGCCGAGGCCGCGTTCAACAACCACGTGCGAAACGCGAAGTAGTTCGTTGCGGCCCGCCCTATCTCATCAGGACCGGGCGGGCCGCGCTCCCCGTGCGCTACTACACCGGGAGGGCCCCAGCATGACACCCATTGCGTCGCGGTGCCCACTCAGCGGAGCCCTCCCATGCGCATAGCCGTGCTGATCATCTACACCATCGCCGCCGCACTCACGGCCTACGGATATGCCGACGGGCCGTGGTTCGTGATCCACGCCGTCGGCGCGGTCTCTGCGCTGTGCGCGGCTGGGCTCGCCATCACCCACGCCGGTCTGATCGGACAGGCCGAGCGCGAGCTGTACGGCCCCGGCGAGCGCGACCAGGCGCAGATCGACATCGACGACAACGACTGGTGATCCCACCTACTGGCCGTCCACCAGGACCACCGCCCACGGCCAGAGCCGTGGGCGTTCTTGTTCCCGTCCTCTGCCTGTTGGCGCCCACACGCGTGGGCGTCTTCAGGGACCAGGACGGGTTCCCACGAACCCGAGGAGATCAAGCATGTCCCGAAGACTGCCGCGGATGCCACGTGAACTCCGCAAGTTTGCGCGGCTCGCGCGCGCCCGAAGGTGGCGGATCGAAGTCAAGGGGTCAGGCCACCTGGCGTGGATCCCACCTTGTGGGCGGGGCACCGTCTTCACCTCGTCCACACCGTCGGACCCGCGCACGATCAAGAACGTCATCGCTCAGCTGAGACGCGCCGGGTTGGACGACCGCGACCCGCGGCGGAATCCCACGGCGAGAGGGGATAAGAGGTGAGCGACACCGACAACACCAAGCAGGACCAGGAAGCGGCGCCGGAGACCCCGGCGCCGTCGTCGTCTCAGACCCCACCAGACCCGGCGCCCGAGACCACCAGTGTCGCTCCGAACGACAACTCAACGACGAGCACGAAGGACAAGGACACCGAGGAGTCCCCGCCGGGGCGGGTGCCGCTGGGGCAGATCCTGCTCGGCGGCGCATCCGTCCTCTCCTTCGCGGGTTTCTACCTCACCAACGTGTTCGGGTGGTGGGCGGCAGCCGCGGCGGGCGGTACCGCCGCCGCGGGCGGGATCGCCTACATGGCGCACCGGCGCCGCAAGCACGGCCGTCAGGCGCGGAGGTCGGTGACTACGCGAACGCACCGCTCGGGTGGATCTCGCCAGTGGGGTATGCGCTCCGCGGGTGTGGGCCGCATGAGCGGACTGGGACGCCGCGGCGGAGCCAGCGCGGGCGGATCGCGCGGATTCCGGAGTGGGGCCCGAAGCACGGGCGCCACGGGTCTGCGGGCTGGCCGTTCGGGCGGCGGGTTGTTCGGGCGCGGCGGATCGCCGCGTGCCGCGGGTACCGGAGCCCACCGCTCCTCGCCAGCCCGGTCCGGCGGGCTCCTCGGAGGTCGGCGTGCCGGTGGGGCCGGCAGTGGCGGCGGGGGTCGGCTCGGCCGCCGCGGTTCCGCCGCCGGAGCCCGAGGTGGCGGCGTGTTCGGCCGGCGGCGCGGCTCGGGGTCCTCCACGGGCGGCGCGACCTCGCGCCGGGGCGCTGGCGTGTTCGACCGTGGGAGCCGCGGCTCCGGAGGAGGACTCTTCGGTCGCGGCCGGGGCTCGGGGGGACGCCTGAGAGGTGGCCGGTTCGGAGGGGGCCCCACCACCGGTGGCCGTGGCGGAGGGGGACTGTTCAGGAGGCGCTCCGGCGGTGGGGCGAACTCGCGTTCGGGTCGGCTCGGTCGCGGAGGCGGCGGTGCCAGCTCCAGCGGACGCAGGTGGAGCCTGTTCGGTCGCCGCGGGGCCAAGGCCAACTCACCGAAGCCCTCCACCAGAGGCACCACGCCCTCGAAGAACTCCACCGCGAAGAAGGGAAAGGATGCGATGGCTACTGCCACCCGGCCCGCAGAAGCCGGGACCACCGACTCCACCACCGCCCCGGCAGGGCGGCTCGCCCGCATAGGCGCCGCTTTCGGCCGCGGAGCACGCCGGGCCCGGTCGGCGACCGGGCGGTGGTTCGACGCGAACACCGGTCACCGCGGCTCCACCGCGTGGAGAGCCACTCGCGGTGCTTCTGGGTTTCGGGCGCGCCGGCAGGCCGCTCGTGACGCGCTGCGAGCCCGCAAGAACCATCGCCCCCTGTTCACCGCTCTGTTCGCGGGAGGCGCGGCGCTGTTCGCCGGTCTTGGCGCCGCCGTGGGGCGTGCTCGCGCTCGGTGGCACGCCCGCGCCGACGCCGAGATGAACCGGGTCATGCCGCCCGAGGAGAACGTGGAGCACGCGCACGGCAGTGCTGAGGGCGAGCGCGATGCCGCACACGAGCGTGCCAGCCGCGAACCCTCGCCCTGGCGCCGCGACCAGCCCACCACCGAAAAGACCGACACGGACGGATCCAAGACGACCCCGACCGACAACCAGCCCAACGCTACGAATCCGAACGGCAACCAGCCCAACGCGAAGCCCGCACCAACCCCAGCAGGAGGAAACAGCATGTCCGGACTGCCCATGGCATCCGTCGCGGCCGACATGAACTCAGCCGCATCCCGTTACGCACCCGAGGACATGTGGGCCGTCGTCCGCGAGTCGCGCCAGTGGCCCGAGGTATCCAACCAGGTCGCCCTGTCCGTGCGTACCTACGCCCAGAAGCTGGAGAGCGACTACCCGATCAATCAGGCCGTCACCGACAAGCTCCAGGAGCTCTACACGGCGATCGCTCAGACCGGGTCGATCGCCCAAGAGATCGAACCGCTGCTGCGTAAGGCGCACCAGGACGACATCGCCCGCAAGGAAAACGCCCGCCGCGGCGAGGAGAAGTGGAACGTCTGATGTCCAACAAGCGCTCGCAGCCGTCGCGCCTGCCGCCGTGGGGGGTGGGCATCCAGTCCACCCTCGGCGTGGCCGCCGTGACGGCGGCGGGTGTCACCTTCGATGTCTCGCCCCTGTTGGGGGCGGGCGCCGCTGTGGTGGGTGGGCTCTGCTCGGTGCTGGCCAACGCCGGCTCCTGGGGCCCGCCCGCCGCGGTGGGCATCCAGCTCGGCCGATGGTCCGCCCTGGGCGGGTGGTTCACCTGGGCCTGGTCGGACTTCGGGTGGGACTGGTCCACCCCCGCCGACCAGACCGAGTGGCTCAGCCTCGCGGCGCTGGGCGCCGGGTGTATGGTCGGCGCCCACGCCGGCCCTTGGCTCAAACGCCTCAAGCAGCAGCCCAGCCAGGAACGCGGGCTCGTGCTGATGTCCGCCTCTCGGGAGTGTCAGGAATGGCAGGACCGCATCATCACCCGCGGTGGCGCCCCGTTCCGCGGCACCGTTGTGGCCGAGGTGACCTCCTGGCCGAACGACAACGGCAAGGACGTTCGTGTCGTGCTGCCTGTCGGCGGGGCCACCGCGGACAACCTGCGGACCCACCTTGCTGGGCTGGCCAACGACTGCAACTTGCCCCACGGGTGCACTATCGAACTGATCGAACCCGTTGGTGAGGGGCAGCGCACCGTGACGCTGCGGGTCCCAACGGTGAACCAGATCGCGGAGAACATCCCCCATCCGCTCTTCGACGAGCAGCGGTCTGTGATGGAGGGGATCCCGTTCGGGGTGCACCCCAATGGCGACACCGCCCAGGCTCCGATTCGCGAGGAGTCCTGGCTCGTCGTCGGCAAACGCGGCTCCGGAAAGACCACGCTGCTGCACGGCATGACCGCCACCCTGGGCATTTGCTCCGACGCTGTCGTGTGGCACATCGACCTCAACGGCGGCGGCATGACGCAGCCGTGGGTGGAGCCGTGGCTGCAAGGCCGAGTGGACCGGCCCCCGGTGGACTGGGCGGCGCCCACGGTCGACGAGGCGATCCTGATGCTGCAGGCGGCAGTGCGTATCGCCAAGCACCGCAAGACCGCCTACCGCTCACGCAAGAAGGCCCACAACACGAACCTGTTGCCGGTGGGGGACGACCTGCCCGAGGTCGTCATCATGCTCGACGAGGGTGCCGAAGCTCTGGAAGAAGCGGGCAAGGGTAAGGTCGGCCAGCTCGCGGACCTGTTGGCGGAGATCCAGCGGATCGCCCGTAACGAAGCCGTGAACCTTGTCCTCTCGGCGTTGCGCGCCACCGGGGACATCGTGCCCGCCGGCATGGTCGCCCAGACCGGTGTCGGGGTGTGCATGAAGGTCAAGGAGCAGAAGGAGATCGCCAGGGTCTTCGAGGACGCGTGGGAGCTGAAGCTCAAACCGGAACACCTGACTGCCAAGGGCGCCGGGTGGCTCGGCGTCGATGGTGGACATCCAGCGCGAACCCAGGCGTGGAACATCCTCCCTGATGACATGGAGCAGGTCGGGATGCGCATCTCCCGAGCCCGCCCGGAGCTGGATGAGGCATCAGCGCGGATCGCGGGCGATGCGTACACCACCCGGTACGAGCGCATGCGGCAGCTCTTCGCTGACGACGGCGACAACGCCCACCCCGCAGTGCTCGACGAGGTCGACTCCACATCCACGCACTCTGTGACCGCCACGGGTGGGGGTGCTGCAGCGTCGTGGGCGGATCCGGCCGACATCATGAGTACCGCCCCCGCCTCAGACGGGCCAGCGTCGCTGACGGCGACGACAGCGCCGAACGAGCCGACAACCCGCGTGCCTCAGGTTCTCGCCTGGGCGACACGGCTGGCCGAGGACACCGGGCAGCCCCGGGTGTCGACCACCTGGCTCATCGACGAGCTCGGGCTCGACCTCACTCCGCGCCGGTTCGGAATGCTGCTGGCCGCCTGGGGCGCCCCCGTGGGCAAGCAGCGCATCAACGGGACCGACATCCGCGGACCCGCCACCCGCGACCTCAAGGCCGCCCTCGCCCGGATCGAGTCCGGCGGACCCGTCGACGTCACCCCCACAGACGCCGAGTGACGCGTCGACGCACCCGTCGATGCGTCGAGGCAACCCGTCGATCCCACACCATCCGTCGACCCGTTGATCTGCGAAAACACCAGGTCGACGGGTCGACGGATCCCACTGGAACCCGGGGTGAACCGTCGAGCCACCCGCTAACCCCTCTGACTGCGTGCGACGCGTCGACCAGTCGACGTGACGACCCCTGATCAACGAAGGAGCCTGTCATGAACCCGACCAACCACCAGCGCGATCAACCGCAGAACCAGTGGCTGTCGTTGCCGATGCACCCCCTGTCCTGGGAACTCAACAAGCCAACCGAGAACCCAGACCCGCCGGAACGAGACGAGGATCCGCCTGATCAGCAGGAAGCCGCCAGTCCGCAGGCACCGACGTCTCGGCGCGCCACCCGGCTGTTCGGGCGTGCCCAGGACGCCGCCGCAGTGCGCAACTACCAGACCCACCCCGATGTGGCGGCGCTGAACATCGAGCGGTGGCGCGCCCGCTGCAACACCCTGATCTGGGTGGGTGTGCTGTTCTTCCTGGGTTGGACCACCCCGAACGTCCAGCAGTTCGTCGCTGGGGACGCCGCGCCGGGCTCTCCGGTGTGGGTGACCGCCTGGTTCGTCGAGCCCGCGATCGCGTTGCCACTGATGGGGATCCTGTGGGCGGAACAGGTCGCCGGCCGGTACGGAGTCCGGTTGTCCGGCTGGCCGCGGTTCACCAAGTGGTTCGCCCTGGGGGCGACGTACTCGATGAACACCTGGCCCTACTGGGCTGCCCAGGACGCGCAGGGCATCGTGGTGCACTCGATCCCGCCGTTGATGGTGTTCATGTTCGCCGAGGTGCTGCCGATCGTGCGCGAGCGGATGACGGCCTCGGTGTGGGCGGCTCGTGGGGAGGCGATCCGCCGGCAGGGTGATCCGGGTGACGCGCCGGATCGAACTGATCCGGCCTCGGACCGGTCGGACCGGTTCGTTGAGACGGCGACTCGGGTAATGGAGGTGATCCGGTCCACCCCGGAGGATCGAACCGATCCGCCTCGCGAGCTCCCACCTGGCGAGGTCGAATCGGACCGGATCGAGCCGGACCCGGTCGCGGACCGGTCCGTCGGATCGAATCGTGCTGGTCTGGAGAGCGGATCGAACCACGCGTCTTTCGGCTCGTCCATGCCCGCCCAGGAGCGGGAAGAGGATCGGACCGAACCGGTCACCGAGTCGGTACCGAGCCCGCCGGGACCTAAGAGCGATCCGCAGCGGAATCGAACCGAATCCGAGCCCTTCCCGGACCGGTCCGATGCCCCGGCGGGAGACGGATCGGATCACGCTTCCCCGGATCGAACCGGCGCGGGGACCGACTCCACCGGATCGGATGGCGTGAGCGACTCGTCCGGCGATTCGGTTCGCTCCATCGGTTCGCATCGGTCCATGGAGACGGTGCGATCCGAGATGCGCGAGTCGATCCGCTCGGGCGCGCTCGACCGCAACACCGCGGATCGGATCGTGGAAGTGCTCAAGGTCGGTAAGGCCCGCGCGCGCAAGCTGCGCGACTGGGCGGAGGCCGAAGGGCTCTTCCATGAGGAGTCCGCCGTCAACGAGTAACCCCCGTGTCCCTGCCCGACCCCACGGTTCGCTGTGGGGTCGGGCTTTCTTATGTGGAGGTCCCCTGTGACCGAGGCATCGATGGTGCTGGCGTTGCTGTACGCCGGCCCGGGTGCGGCCATCTGCCGCGGCGCGGACGGGATGTTGGTGGTGGAGCCGCCGCACCGTGCCGAGCACGTGGTGTTGACGCAAGACGAGGTGTTGGAGGTCGGCGTGGAGGCGTTACTGGACCTCGCAAACTCGAGCTGACGAAGCGGCTTCCGGCGACACGAGCACGACGGACCGCCGAGCGACCGCTCAAAGCAGAACGCCGAGGGCGAAGGTGGCGCCGACAAGGGCCAGCATCGCGGCCGCAATGGCATCGAACTTGCGGCGCAGGGCGGGCAACTCCTCGGGCAGTGCGAACACGCGACGCGGCCAACCCCGCCAAGACACCCACCAGAACAACGCCGTCGCTGTGGTCAGCAGCAGCGCCTTGACCGCGACACCGGCCCACCACCCATAGGAACCGCCGCCATGCGCGGCCACCAGCCCGATCCCGGACAGCCACAGTACGACGATCAGACTCGCTGTGGGCCACCGGTTGCCGCTCGCGAGTAGCTGCTGCGCCTCCTCCATACGCGTCTCGTCGTCCCCATCGAGCATCCCTGCCAGCCGTGGCCGCACCACGAAGAGGCTGTAGGCCATCGCGCCCAGCCATAACGCGCCCGCGCTCGCATGCACCAGCGCCAGGAACGCGATTAGCACGTGCACGCCCCCATTCTGCCTCTCCGAGCGGGCGGGCGCCGGTCATTCTCACCTTGGCTCCGAGGTACTGCACCTCGAGAGCTTTCCTGTCTGGAGGTTCCCCTCATGATGGCGTCCAGCCATTCTGCGACCGGTGCTCTGGCCGGTGTCGCTACCACCGGGGCGATCGCCCCGCTCCTCGGATCGACGACGGATGTGGTGACGCTCGCGGTCGGCGCGGCCGTCGGTGCCGGTGCGGCGTTGCTGCCGGATCTGGATCACCCGGAGGCCACCGCCACCCGCTCCCAGGGCCCGATCACCGCCTGGGCATGCACAGGGCTGCGGGCGTTGTCGTCGGCGGTGTGGATGGCGACCCGCACCCCGGCCGATTACGGCGGGTACCAGGATGGGGCGGGGGCGCACCGTCACCTCACTCACACCCTGCCCGCCGCAGTCGTGGCCGGCGTGCTCGTGTGGGCCGCGGCGCTGCACTCCTACGGGATGGCGGCCGTGCTGTGGCTGCTCATCAGTCTGGGGCTGCGCGGTCTCGGGCAGTGCCTGACCGGGCGGGACCGGCGATCCCTGTCGCAGTGGACCACCGTGTCCCTCGGTGCCGGGCTGGCCACGGTGGTGGTGATGGTGGTGGCGCCGCCCGCGCCGTCGCTGCTCGGAGCCGTCGTGGCCGTGGGGATGGGGGCCCACATCCTGGGTGACTGGTTGACCCCGCAGGGGGTGCCGCTCACGTGGCCGCTGCGCCGCCGCGGCAAGCGGTGGTGGATGTACCGGTCGCCGGTCGCGTTCAAGGCGGACGACGAATGCTGGCAAGAGAAGGCCGTGCAGTGGGTGTGCTGGAGCGGCACACCACTGACCGCCGCATGGGCCATCGTGTAAGGAGAGGTAAGGCAAGTGAAGCTGATAAACACCATCCGGGCGTCTTCCCCCGTCGGCGCGCGGCCGAGGGCGAGACCGCATCTGATCACCGCCGGTCTACATCGGTGACGTGGACGCCCTGGTCGGCTGGTTGCGCAGCTGTCCTCGTGGGGCCGGGATGGTGGTGCGCGCGGCGAGTCGCGTGAGGATTTTCACGCACCTACTCAAATGATTGCTATATACTTGTACTTTGAAACTGCGCTCCCCGCACACGCGGGGATGTTCCCCAATCATGGAGAATCTTCAGATTCTCGGTATTTGTTCCTCGCGGACGCGGGGATGGTCCCGGGTTGAGGTTCTCCCTGGGGTACTAGCCCGCACTCCCCGTGCACGGGGAGGTGGAACCCATCAACCCGAGAAGAAACCCTCACCATGACGGTGGCCCCGCGCACGCGGGGATGGACCCAGGGGTGCTGGTATCGGCACAACTGGCAAGACTGCTCCCCGCGCACGCGGGGAGGTGGACCCCAGTTCCCCTAACTTCTAGGCGTTGGTGGACGTTTCGCACACGCGGGTAACGCAAAAAGCGGGCCCGCGCAGCCGTGCAAAGCAATCGCGAGCCCGCCTGATGAGCGGCACCCAGCGGCGAGTTATTCGCCGCTGGGGCCTCCATCATCGAACCAGGCGTCGAGCAGGAAGCGGAAGATCGCCGCGACGAACCCCGCTCCGGCTACTCTCATGATCAGGTACAGCCACCGGGGTGGCTTCATCGCCCTTCGGATCAAGTCCTGCCACCAGGGTGGCCGCCTCTGATCAGGGGTGCTCTCCTCCATGGTTCTCCTCTCGTGTCCGGCTATATGACCTGCTAGACGAGTCGTCGTCTAGGGATCGAGCCGATGTCCGGCCGACCCCCCGTCGGCCGGCCGACACGAGAAGGTGCGTTAAAGGGTACCGTCCCGGATTGCCGCCCATAGCAGCGATTGCGGGTGCTCCACCGTGAAGGTCGTGAACCTGACCGCGCTTGCGTGAGAACGCGGTAGAGCTCGACCGGTTTACTCGCGGCATCCCGTCCCATGCCTGGAGGGGCGTCATCCGGGGCAGTTTCGTGCGGCGCAGGCCGGACGTACCTGACAGTGTCCCGTCAACGGCCGGGCGTGACCGCCGTGCGGACGACTGCATTCGGGCGTGGCCACAGGCCGCGTCCGGCTCGGAGCGCGACTGCTGATTCTCGGGCACTAGGATCCACGTTGCGCCTCGATGGCATCGTCCTCAGCCAAGGAAGCGGCCCGGTCGCCTGCGGTGCCTTCGAGTTCGGCTTCGGCGGCTGCAGCTCGCTCACGCGCGTCACGTTTGAGGTCGTCGATGGAGACGTGATCGAACAACCAACGGCTGCCCACCTCAAGGTCGAGTCCACCGATTTTGTGAAGCGACCTTTCGTCGGAGACGGCCCGGCCCTGTTGGATGTCGGCTTCGTCGAGGTGCTCCAGCGCGTCGCGCAGATGCTTAAGCTTCATGTCGGTTACGGGGGCTTTCTCCCCGGTGCGTAGCGTGTGCTGACGGCCGCGCCACCGCTCCAGTTGGTAGGACGCCGACACCATCTGATGGGACTCTGCCCACGCTTGCCGGAAGTCTTGAAGGAGGTCGCTGTCGTCCATGTACTCGTGGTGGCGTCCATCGTTGTCGAGGTAGGCAAGGAGAGCGTCGAGCCGGTCGGCTTGGCGTACTACAGCTTCAGCCCATGTGTGCACCATGCTCGCGGCGAACTCAGAGTTCTCAGTATTGCCTCCGTCGTCTGCCATGGCGTGACCCTACGCCCTTGGTCGGCGGGAAGCGAGAGAGGGCGGCTTGAAGGGGCCTTGAGCCTTGCTTGGAGTTTGGCGGAGCTTCACATGTTGTGGTTTTCCACTTCGCAGTCGTCGAGGTTGGGGCGTTCGGCGCCCTTCAGCTTGATCAGAGGAGGGTCGTGAGCGGTAGTGGTTGCCGGGAGTTCGCAGACTCTCCGTTCGGTGACCTCGGAAGAAGGCACGTAGCTGATGGTGCGGCTCTCCTCATCCAGTAGAACCGTCCATTCCTCGCTTACCGAGAGAACGTAAGCCACCTGCCTGGTCGTCTCCTCGTTCTCACTCTCATCGTCCTCACTGGCGTTGTTCTCGACCGTGATCTCCTCCGGCGGCATCCACGGAAGCCGGGCCGTGTGGGAGAGATGGGTGAGGTTGAACGTCATGGCGTAGGCGTGCTGCACGAACATGAAGGCAAAGCTCCCACCCACGAACAGCGTGAGTGACAGCAGCGCCTTGGCGAATACCGCTGCGCCAGAGCTACCGCCGCGCTTCTCCTCAGGCTCCTCCTCGGGTTCGAGGAAGTAGAACGCGTAACCGGACGGCGGCCACTTCTGCAGCGCCAACCCGACCCCAACCCAAGCCAGAGCGTAGAGCACGACCCAGAACAGGTCCCAACGAGTGAGCACGTAACCCGGCCCCTGGGCACCGATACCCGACACCACACTGGTGAACTGCTCAAACACTCCGTCAATAGCTTCGGAAAAGGTGGCCTGGGCCGGAGACACCAGCAGCGCGGCGAACCCAGCGAGTAGAGCTGAGCGCCAGCTCCGGATGGCAGCGAAGAACAACGTCAACACGGGCAGATACGCCGACAGGATCGGGATCATCGTCCCCAGCAGCGTGCTGATCGCGCCCACGGTGGTGGAGATGGTCATCGCGGTTGTGGTGTCGTAGTTGGCTACCAGCAGCAGCCGACAGGCTGACAGCGTGAGCAGGATGACTGGGGATAAGAGCCAGGCCTTGAAGGACGTGGAGAAGTGAACTCGCGTTCTGGGTCTAACTCGGTTCAAGCGGCCCTCGCGTCCTCGGTGGAGCAGCGGAGGGCAGTGAAGCACACGCGTATCGTGGTCGTCGTCTGCGAGGCCGGTATCGGTCACCGCCTCGACGATCGAGTTTCAGGTGTGGTGTGCCATGTCTCGGGGGACGTCGTGCGGGGTCAGGTCGGTGAATGGGCGCTTGTAGGCGACGGGGTGGCGCCAGCCGCCCGGCCGTGACCGCCGCATCCGGCTCGACCTCCACAACGATCTCCGGCTGGACGTGTATGAAGTGGATCCGCTCCCGCGAACCCCCGACCTGTTCCCGGACGGCTTCCAGGACCTGTCGACCAACCCCAACTTTCTATTCTTTGTCGTCGAGGTACCGCAGTCGGTCACCGGCTCAGGCATCTAGCCAGTCGCGGATCACGAGCGAAGCCAGAATCCTGCCCCAGTAGTGTGGCTTCGCATGACCGACTCCGAGATCGAGATCACCGCAGACCTGGTCCATGACCTGCTGCAGGAGCAGCATTCGGACCTCGCAGGACTGGCCATCCGCGAAGTAGCGGGTGGGTGGGGCAACCAAATGTGGCGCCTTGGGAACGACCTGGTTGTGCGCATGCCGCGTACAGAAGGTGCCCCGGACCTCCAGCGCAAGGAGTGCCGGTGGCTGCCCGTCCTGGCCCCGCGCCTGCCGCTTCCGGTCCCCACCCCCGTACGGATCGGCGAACCGTCTGCGCGCTTCCCGAAGCCCTGGACCATCATGACGTGGGTCCCCGGCGAGCCACTGGACTACACCTCCATCAGTCGCGGCGACCACGCGGCCGACACTCTGGCGGGCTTCCTCAAGGCACTCCACGTGGAGACGCCCGAAGACGCGCCGATCAGTGAGGACCGCGGCGACCACCCCAAGAAGTGCACGGACGGATTCGACCACTTCTTCCACGCCGTCGTCCCCGACGACGTCGCCGACGATGTCCGGGCCGTCTGGGATGACGCCGTCGCGGCGCCCGAGTGGGAGGGCCCGCCGCTGTGGGTGCACGGCGACCTTCATCCCGCGAACGTCGTCGTCTCGGACGGGACGCTCTCGGGAGTGATCGACTTCGGTGACATGTTCGCTGGCGATCCGGCGTGGGACCTCGCTGCCGCATGGGTCGTCCCTCCTGCCGACGCCGCCTCACCCTTCTTCGACGCATATGCGCAGGCAGACGAGGGAACGCTCCGGCGCGCCCGCGGGCTGGCCGTCCTGAAGAGCCTGTTCCTCATGCTCATGGGCCAGAACGGCGACCGGGGCCTTCCTGGCGGCAAGCCGACATGGGGACCCGCAGGCCGGGCAGCACTTGATCGTGTTCTGAGAGGCGGTTTGATGTAGGCACGGACGGGGCGACCGAGCCTCCCCGATACCCGCTGCCGGAGCTGCCGCATCCACTGTGTCCCGTCCCCGCCGGTTGGCGGCGGGCTTCCCGGAGTACAACGACCCGCCCCGGACGGCGGATGCGGCGCTTACTCCTTCTGGCCGTCGTCGTCATCGTCGAGGTCGACGGCGTTCAGGTCGCGCAAGGGCCGCAGCCCCTTCACCGGCTGGGAGGCGGTGAAACTGTAGCGGCCCAGCACGTTGAGGTTCTTGTGCTTGAGCGGGGACATCCGGGTCACGTCCTCGTCCTTGATCTCGTGGCCTTCGGCGGAGCTGGGCGACAGCGGCGTCGATATAGCGCGTCGTCCACACGACCACGGCGTTCAGCACGAGTACCTGCAATAGCTCGCAGCAGCCGAGCGCATGCT
The DNA here is from genome assembly GCF_014203805.1 of Lipingzhangella halophila. Classification (GTDB taxonomy): domain Bacteria; phylum Actinomycetota; class Actinomycetes; order Streptosporangiales; family Streptosporangiaceae; genus Lipingzhangella; species Lipingzhangella halophila. The sequence goes on from NZ_JACHJT010000001.1 coordinate 2,361,536, forward strand.
CGACGAGGCCGGCTGTATCTGAACCGCGCTACCGCTCTGAATCTTCCGTACGAGACGCTGCCTGCAGCGCGGGCGCAGATGGCACACTGAAGGTGGGAGGTACCCGATGACGACGCCGGCCACCAGCCCTACCGATGACATCCTCGACCCGCAACGGATCCTCGCCGCGCTCCCAGAGCGCGAACACGAGCAATTCCTTGCCGAGTACCGAGCTGCCGCCGAGACCGCGATGCACGACCCCGCCCAGTGGGGGCACCTGCGCCGCGTCCTGCATGTTTGGCGGATGAAGTCGGTGGCCTGCAACACCCCGGGCTTCTACCAACGCCGCGCCGAAGCGGCCAACCCTGGCCCGGACACTGTGGTCCCAGCGGGTGAGGTCATGCCCGGGTGGAACGAGCGCCTGGCCGAACTCGGCCTCACCGACGACCGGTGACGCCAGAGCCGTACCACCTCGAGTATCACGCTGCCGCTTCCGCGCAGATCCCCGGCTTGCCCGCGGCTGCCTACATTGCGTTGGTCGAGCGGCTGGTTGCCGTGAAGCGCGACCCGTACGCGGACACGTTCGCTGACACTCTGGATGATCCGGCGCTGCGGTCAGCAGACTTCGGTGAGTACGGGTTGGTGGCGTTCTATGTCGACAATGGTGAGCGCCGCGTGACGGTGTACAACGTCACCTGGACCGGATGAGTCGTCCTTAGCCTCCTCTAGCCGTCAGGTGCCTTGGTTGTCGGCCCAACCTCGACAGACCTTGCCGTCGCGGTCCCGGTGCTTCTTCGGGAGAAACCGGTCAGTCTCACCCACCCGCTGGTCGCAGTACCGGCAGCGGATACCGGTCCGGCGCTTGCTCTCCTCGATAGTGGCCCCCGACGGGCGGGATCCTTCTTCGGGGTCGGCGCCCTCGCACACTTTCAACCGGTAGCCGAAGAACTCGGTCTCGTTGATGTAGTGCTTGGTGCGCAGCCCGTTCTTCAGGCGGGGAACCTGCCGATCACAGATGGGGCATAGGCGTGAGGTGGCCACGGCACTCCTCGTGGATCGTGGGGAGATTCCGCGTCAGTTTCCCAACGTGCTCGGGTTTCTACGCTGAGGCGCTATCGCTGCGATTGTCGTATCGTCAGTGGCCCGTTAAGGGCAGAGCATGGCCAGCAACAGGGTCCCTACGATGAGGATGATCACGGTGTCGGGCCAGTCGGAGAACTGACCTGAGAAGTTACGAGCAGGCACCACATGCCTCACAACACACAGGGGGGAAGAGTGGTGACCATCATTTCCGACACAATCGGCGTTTTCATGGTTTTCCCCAGAAACGTTCATGGCCTCGGCTGATACCGGCCTGTCGCCCGAAGCTTCAACACACAAACGTCAGGACTGTAAGTCCTGACGGAGCTCTCCCGCCCGGCCAGCCACCGCGGCCCTCTCCGACGGCCGCCTCACCGCGCAGCGCGCCTACCGCTGGCGAACCGGTGCGTAGCAGCGAGGACGGGTCGGCGTTGTCAACGCTGGTGGAGCATTCCAGGTGAAGCGGCAGTACAGGCGGCGACACTGGTGAGACGCCGTCGCGGGGGAGTAATCCTCGATCGACAACGGTGCGGTGTGCCCGCAGGCTGGGCACATTCACTCACGCTGGGGTCAGTTCGGAGCCGTGCTCGGGGGTGAGCTTCAGGTGGAATCGCATACTGCCCGGATCGGGACCGTTGGGGCAGCTACGTGAGCACAGGACGAGCACCGTGGATACGCCGGTCGAGGGGACGCCGACCGCCATTGCGATAGCGCCATGATCAGCGACATCGTGCTCCTCCGTACGGTCTCGTCTCTCGCGGGCACCTACATGGCGGCGTTCACGACGACACGGATCAGCATGAGCGTGACCTGTAACCGCACCCAGGTCGGTCCTCCACCCGGTTGTCGTCGCCAATGCCCACGCACACGACCAATAGCGCCGCCCTCCAATACAACCCACCACGGACATGGAATATGCGGTAACGACGCATGGCGACGGGTGTTACCGATAGAAGCAGGTGACGACGTTGCCGGGATGTTCTCCTCAGCGAGAAGGCGTCGGGAAGAGCGACCACGAAGGCTGAGCTTGCGGAACCCGCCGCCCGCACACATGGTCCGGAGTTCGATTCCGTCCAGAGGGGCCCGTCACGTCTCGCGCGGAGCGCTCCCCATAAGGGCAAAGCCGAATTACGACTCTACCCACGAGTGAGGAGGACGCGATGGTTCTTTGGCAGGTGCTGGCGGCAGGGGTCATCGTTGAACTCGCGGGGTTGGCTGCGCTGTGGGTACGCGTTCAGGTCCGGGAACGCGAAAGACGACGCGAGATCGCGGCGCGCGTGGATATCGCCCAGGTAGTGGTCAGCGGCGGCCGAGTCACCGAGTACAACCCCCACCACGCGCAAGATCGAGGTCGAGGTCAACCCATCTGCGGAACGGCAGTGACGTAGACCACCCAAGTCGGCGTCACGAAATAGCGTTGAGCCGACCCATATGGATCAAGGGCAGATCAACGAAAGGGCTTTGCCGAAGTGGGATTCGGAGCATGGATCGGTGAGTGGATCTTTGGCCTGTGTCGCGTCTTCTTCGCGATTGCGGATGGACGGCCGCCTTGCTGAGCGACCGATCAGGAAAGATCCGCCACGTGAAATGGAGACTCCATGCCGCCCATGGACGGAGATCTGCCCCTTGCCATGACACCAGACCGGCTTGAGGAAGCCGCGAAGATGGCTGGCCCCTTGCACATCTTCGAAGGAGGGACCTACCAGGACGCAGAGAACGCGGTCTTCCACGCCGTCACTGAGCTGTGGAAATACGAGAAGAAGAACCCGGAATCAGTCCGACACCCTAAGGCGTGGATGTGGACCGTAGCCCGGCGGCATCTGCGTCACAACCTGGAAAAAGTCCGGGCTGAACTGGTCACCGACCAGCTTCCAGACCAGGTTGATCAGGAAGAGGTACGCCCCGAGGAGGTGCTCGCCCGTAAAGAGGCCACACGCCGGGCACACGGACTGGTGACTCAGCTCCCGGCGGGTGAGCGGGCGGCGGTGTTCTTGAGGCACTTCGCGGAAATGGACACCTGCGAGATCGCCAAGGCTCTACACATCGGCGAGGAGGCGGTACGTGCCCGGTTGAGCCGCGGGCACCGCACACTCAAGAAGTCCCTGAATGAGGGAGGCGCCAGTCTATGACCAGTGAACCCCTGCAGGACGCTGATCTGGAAGCACTCTTCGCGGAAGCGTGCGTGGAGCTGACTTCCCAGTGGCGGGAGCGGCTGGTTCGCCGGCTCCACGCTGAGGCGGAGCAGAGGGATCCCACAGCACAAGAGGCTGTGGCTGCCTTCCTCATTCCGCGGTAGCCACCGCCGGCAGAAGTCGCCGCCGAGGTCATTGCCTCCTCGGCGGCGGTTCTAGTGTTCACAGCTATATCCCCACGCGTGTGGGGTTCTACAGACCCCTGGAGGGAGCCCTGGGCCGCGTCGCGATCTATCCCCACGCGTGTGGGGTCCATTTGCGCCTGACTACTAGGCGCATCACCGATCTATTCCCACGAGCGTGGGGAAGCGCGACCACAAGTGATAGTGCCCCAGAGCGCGACAGCACGCAAATCAGCCGTTCATCCGAGACGGGTGGCGGATAGATGATGATCGCGACAAGCGGACCCGCGAACACCACCGCGCACCGGCATCACCGTCGAGCGGTCGGATAGCGACTTACCCTGGCGTGGGCGGAGCGCACGGAATCCGTCAGCCCATCAACGTCGATGAACAGGGCTCACTCCCGCTCGCGCGGGGCGCACTAATGAGGGGTGTCACTACTCGGTGTCAGCGTCTTCGTCGTCGGCTTCAAGTTCCGAGTTGATCCACCGCAAGAGGGCTTGGGTGAGCAGCAGCGCCCGCAAAGCATGTGCCGGCTTCGACGCGCTCACCATGTGATGGGCCGACCCGTGGCGGCTATAGCCGGGCAGTCCACCCTTGTCTTCGTCCCACTTATTGAACGCGGTCTGGGTTCCCCCACCGATCAGATAAAGGCGAAGCTCTCCCAGTCGAGCATCTTCCAGGTTCTCAACGTCGCACTGGAAGTACTTCTGAGTCTGGGACCTCCACTTGTTTCCCAGATAAGAAGTGATCCACCCCATTACGGTGTCCGCCGCATTAGTTGCGGTGGCCTGGAGCGCAACGTAGGCCGGCTGGCGGCCCACCACACACGCTTCTTCGAGGACTTCGCGAAGGCCCACCGTGTCGGGGTGTGCGACGTTGGCGAGGGACTTCTCCACGTCCTCAATGACGTCGAGCGTGCGTTCCTGAAGAATCCGGTCACGCTCATCCATGTCCGCAGCATCAAGGAGTTCCATCACGATCTCAGCTCGGGGCGCCCACGCTAGCGATGTCCCATCTTCGTCGATGACACGGCGCAGTTCGTCGACGCGCTCCTTATCGTCAATCTCAACCAAGTTGGACGGAAGGAGGAGCTGGCGGATATCCGGGAACTTGCGGAGAAACCCTGACCAGTTGATGGTGCGACTGAGGCCGGCTATCGACTCCGTGAAGTCGGTGATCTCGCCGAGAGAGGAAGCCAGCGACGAGGATAGGAGCGACGACGGCAAGGAGGATTGGGCACGCAGCGCCTGACGGGTCACCTCCTGAAGTGGGTGTTCCTTTGGGGGGTACACCGCCTTGATTGTGTTGGCGAGCTGCTCTGCGTAACTGGCCTCAACGATCGGTCTGACCGCGACCATGGCTCGGTTCACCGCTTGAGCCATCGAGGACATGCCATTGGATTGGTAGATCGAGGAGAGTCCGGCGAAAGCTCCGGCTGTGTCGAGCGCAGCGCCGAGGTGGTTCTGGGCGGCGGCCTCGTTTATGATCTCGCCGCCGATTTCCCCGATCTCCTCGAAGTCGGGTTCGAGATCATCCGGGGTCTCGTCGGGGTCAGCTTCGTTGTGGTCGTCGTTGCTCACGGCCGCCATGCCTTTCGCTGGTCCGGGCTGTTGAGGGCAGGCTGCGGAGAGCGGGACCGTCCTGAGACCTACGAGGCCTTGTCTCCCTTATTGACTGAGGCGTCCAGCATGTCACCAAACCGATGCTTACGTGGGTATTCTTCGCGAACTCGTTCGAGCCGCCCCAATCTCATCCGATTTCCTCGGCAGGTTCCGTCGTCACGACGGCCAGGCAGGCGGCGCGGATCTCGTCGAGAAACACAACCCGGTCACCCCCCTGGTGGAGCCTGTCGAGTTGGCGCACACTGAGACGGCTCGCATCCCCACCGGAAGAAGATCCCCTCATGCTCCGCACGATGACCGCTGTATCCGCGCTCGTCCTACTCGTCGGATTGCTCTACCGCGGAGAGTGAACCGGGAGCCAACGGCGAACAGGCGGCCCCCGAGTCGGCATCGGAGTCCGAGCCGCTGGAGGCCAGCCCTGAGTCCGCGGATCCGCAGAGCGCCAGGCTGATATGCGACCAGCTGCGTCTGCGGGACTCCTACGAGGACTCCGACGATCCTGTTGATGCGGCGGAGGCGGCCACGGCCGAACTGGAGGCGGTCTCGGACGCTCTGGAGGATGATGCTGAGCCGGAGTTGCACGAGCTCGCCCAGGAGCATATGGGTGATTCGAGGGCTGCGGCCGATGCGATGGCGGATTGGTGCAAGGCGAACACGGAGCCGCTCACCGAGGATGAGCCGTGGTGATCTTCCTGCGCTACCTCCCAACGTCGAGCGCCCCTCGCAGGGCGTTGATGTTCGTCGTTGATCCGCCGTCGTAGGTCGTGACGCGTCTTTCAACGTGGACGCCCCTGTGGGGACGTTGATGCCGGTCGGCTTCACCGGCCTCCTCGTGCTCCATGCACCTTCAACGTGGACGCCTCCTTCGGAGACATTGAGACGTCGTCCCACATGTAGGCCATGCTCACGCCGCGGAACCTTCAATGTGGACATCTCCTTCGGAGACGTTGGAACGACTGCGATCCGGGGGCAGGCGCGGTCTATGAGCCTCCTTCAACGTGGAACGCCCTGTGAGGGGCGTTGGAACAGGCCCCGCGCAGAGGGCCGTCGTGCCGGCATCCGCCTTCAACGTGGAACGCCCTGTGAGGGGCGTTGGAACGCCGTGTGATCTGGGGAAACGACGTTTGGGACGGGACTCGTGCGTGAGATGCGCGCATGGAATGCCCGGTTTGTCACTGTTTGTGGTTGAGAACCTCCCCGGATCCGCGTGGCCACTGGAGGTTCCTAAGTGGGTTATCAAAGAGCAGGAAGCCAGTCTGACACGCTCCGTATGGCACCGACCGTCGGACGAAAACGGACCATCCTGGGCTACAGGGTGGGGTTCATAACCTTCCTCGGCGGATGAGGCAAGTCGAGGCCACTGGACGTGGACGTCTTCTGAGCTGAGCGGACGTTGGTGCAGCCTGGACGCGCGGCGCGTAGCAGTAGATGGCGGCCTTCAATGGGGACACCCCCTTCAGGGGTGTTGGAACCAGTCGCTGCCTGGTGGATGGTGGCGGTCCGCAACGTTCAACGTGGATGCCTCCTGCGGAGACGTTGGAACCACGATAGGCGCCGTCGACCTGCACAGCCTCGGACCTTCAATGTGGACGCCTCCTACAGAGGCGTTGGAACCCTTCGGGAACTACTGGATGCATGACCCCAAGTGCCTTCAATGTGGACGCCTCCTGCGGAGACGTTGAGACACCGCATGACCAGGCAAAACGGCCTACATGCCATGCTGTGCACCCATAGCACGCACGTGGATTGCCCTAGTCTGACGCTGTTTGTGCTTGGGAACCTCCCCGGGTCCACGTGACCGCTGGAGGTTCCCAACCCAGTTATCAAGAAACAGATCGCCAGTGTGTCAGGTGAGGCGGATCGGAGTCGGAGCGAGCACCCCCGCTGACTTACCTCCGGGAATCGGGCGGCGTTCGGCCGCACCAACCGTTACCACCCCCAACGGCGCGACACCGCTACGGTCGACGCCCAACCCCGGAGGCTCGTCCAACCCGTGCGGACGCAACTGGGGATGCTCAAGCAGCGCCTGAATCGCCCACAGGTCCAGCGGTTGACGCCATATCGGCCACACCATCACGCGGCGACGCCCGATCCGGTGCCACATGGTGGCCATAGACCGGGTTCCTGTACCGGTGAGACGTAGCAGCGGCGACGCCTGAGTGGCCAGCCAGGTCGCGCCCGGCACCCCGGAAGGGGTGGACTTACCGGTGGGGGTGTCGCCGGCGGTGCGAATCACCCGGTGATCCAGGTTCTCCCCGGTGAAGCCCCCGAGGCGGCGCCAACTGGTCAACGCCTGACGAATCCAATCCGGGTTCGAGCGCACCTCATCGAAGGGCTTCTTGAAGAACGTCGCCACCTTTTGCCCCCCGGCCGGCGCCATGTACGGGGTCACTTGGTCGGCGTTGCGTCGGGCGAGGTCGGTGATGATGACGCCGAGCCAGTCCTGCGCGCCAGCCTTGCGGGCCTCCTCGGCGGCAGCCGGAAGTTCGTCGGGGGGCACGCGTATCGGGTCTTTTCCGATGCCGATCTGGGGCGGCCAGGATGGGTCCACCTCGGGAAGCAACCCGCCGTCAGGGACAGCGTGGATGATGCTGGTCAACGCTTCCACGATGGCGTCGACGTTCTCCATTGGGCTGGTGAGGTGCGCGGTCGCGGTGGTGGGGTCGAAGCTCAACCACGCCGGGTGCCCTTCGTTGGTGAGGAGCCGCAGCACTCCGAGGGTGGTGAGGAATCCGAGTGGGTCGCGGCCGTCGAGGGCGGGCAACGCCACTGTGTGCACAGCCGCGACACCGCCTTGGACGCTCGGGGCCGGGATGGTTGGGGTTTCCTCGTGCGGGGGGGTGAGGGGCTGGTTGGCGGAGCACCAGATATCGGCGAGCCGCACGATTGTTTCCAGCAGCGCCAACCGCCACGGCCCATACGTCTCGGTGAGGCGAGCGAATCGTTGGGGAGCCTTCCAGTCGTGCGTCTCGTTGGTGGTTGCCGTCTCACCGCCGGGCAGTGTGACCGTGTGCGGGTTCGGGTCGGTGACCGCGGGCAGCAGGGGCCGGTTGCGGCCGTGGTGGGCGGCGATGAGGTGCACCACCAACTCGGTGTCCACGTCGTAGAAGTTGCGTTCCAGGTGGGTGGTGGCGAGCTGGGCGGACAGGGCCTCGTGACGCATCCCGCGCGGGTACCCGGAGGTGACGAGGGCTTGCCGGTAAGCGGTCCGGTCGCCGGGGGCGAGGGTGGATTTCGCCAACGCTGGGGTGTCGTCGAGGCCCGGTGCGGCGGTTCCGCGCAGCATGAACTGGAACCGGGGGTCGCGCTTTCCCTGGTCATGGTGTCGGGCGGCCAGCCACACCGCTCGCACCAGCCGCGGGTCGAGGTCGAGGTTGCGGGCGAACTCGGCCGCCTGGCGGGCGACCTCCCGCTGGTGCTGCTCAAGGTCACGGGTGACCTCTCCGGTGGAGGTGGAGACTTCATCCTCATCGCTGACGTAACCGCCGCCCCTGGTTGAGAGCACCACTCGTGGGGTCTCATCGTCCTCGACGAGGCGGTGGGCCACGAGCTGCTTTCGGGAACTGGCGGCGGCGAGACGCTGAAGGTTCGCATGCAACGCCTCCTGGTGCGTCACCACCCCCGTGTGCTCGCCGGCAGCGAGGAAGGCCTTCAGGTGGGGGACGTAGTCCTCAGCAAGCGGTTCGGCGTCCTGGTCTTCGTCGGCGACGGAGGTCGCCGCCATGAGCGTGTGCAGCTCGTCGCTGAGGTCTGGGGCGAGGCCGCACAGCCGCGGGTGCAGCCGCACCAGCGGCTGGTCGCGGCGCGGGGCCACGTCGGCAACATCGACTACCGGAACTGTGGAGTGCGGGGCCCACCCGAACCGGTCGTAGCCCCCACGGCCAGCGGGCACAACAACGACGTCGCCGGGCCGCACATCGGCCGCGGTGACGGCCTCGATGCCGTCGCGCCCCCGGTAACGCAACACCTGGAGTGTGTTCCCGTTGGCGTCATCGTCGGTGGTGGTGCCTTCAACGTCGGCCACGTTCCCAGCCGCATCAGGTTGCTGGTGGGCCCAGTAGCGGAACGCCGACACCGACAACTGCAGCATCTCCGCGGCCGCCGGTGGCACCACCCGCAACGTTTCCGCGCCGACGCCGTCGAGGTTGTCGTTGGTGACGTCGTCACGCCACACCAACTGCACGTCCCCACCGCCAGTTTCGCGACCGTGCAGGTAGGGCGCGACCGGCGGGTCGGGCACGGGGGTAGGGCTGGTGCGTTGCCACGCCTGCCAAGTGTGAGGCCACAGCACCGGCGGGGCACGATACGGCTCACGCACCCGATCGCGGTCCTCACTGGACAGGGAAGCGAGGAGGTCCCGCAGCGCAAGCGGGGAGGCCGGCCTGCTCTGCGGGAGCGCATCGCAGGTGAACCGGGCCCGGCCCGTCGGGTACAGCACCTCGCATTCACGAGAGAGGACCTGCCACGTGGCGTTGCGCGCCGGCCCGTACACGGGGTCGTCGTCATCCGTCTTGGGGTCATGCACGATGACCGCCCGCGCCACCCACACCCGATCAGACGGTCGCAGTTCTGCGGCGCGTGCTAGCCGTCCCAGCCGTTGGGTGAGCGCGGTCAACGACGCCGATTCCGACACCAACACGTCGGCGTCGATGTTCGCTCCGACCTCGACCGTCTGGGTGGCCACCACGTGCATCGCACCCTGACCGGGGTCGGGGGTGCGGCCCAACCGCATGCGCGGGTAGTAGGTAGCGATCAGATGGTCACGGTCAACGGGGCGGATCTTCCCCGTCAACAACACCCGGTCCTCCTCGGCGACGCCCTGGGCGGCTAATGCGTCGAACACGGCCCGGGCGTGGGCGACGGTGTTGCACACCGTCAGTACCACCTCACCGTCTCGGGCGAGCCCGCGCGACCACCCGGCGAGCTGGTCCACCACCACCTTGTTCGTCTTGGGTTCCACCAGGTGGACCCGGCGTGGGGTGCGCAACCGGGCACGTCCAATGGGGTGTTCCTCGTCGGCACGTGAAGTGGCGTGCACCTGGGCCGTGTCATCGAGAGGAACGGTGGCGGACAGCGCCATCAACCGGGGTCGCGCCAGCGGGTCGTCCTCTTCCTCAGTGGTGAGGGTGCGCACGGTCTCCAACAAGGCTTGGGACAGGTGAGCCTCATCCAGCAGGATCAGGCTGTCGGTGCCCACCAAGGCCGCGTCGATGGGGCGCAGGTTGGGGCTGGTGCCGTACCCGCGCATGAGCAGGCGGCTGCCGATCTGGTCGACGGTGCCGACCACAATCGCGTGTCGATCGGGCCGGTCAAGCCACCGCCACGACCAGGTGGTGCCGCCACGCATGCGGGTGACGTCCACCGGTGACTGGTCGTGTGCGTCATGCGGCAGGTGAAGCCGGTGGGCGACCGTGCCCACTACGGGCTCTGGGTACTGGTCGGCATGTGCCAGGGCGTGGGCGAGTCGCTGGGCGTGGTCATAGGCTTCGTCAACGACGAGACGCCGGTCGACCACGAAGAATACCCGCCGGCGCGCGGCCGGTGCGCCGGCCGCGGCGGCGAACACGGCGATGTCGAGCACGCTCGTCTTCCCCAGAGCGGTGGGCACGTCTACCGCGTCGGGCCACTCTTGGCCGTCGAGGACCCGTTGGAGGAGGGACTGCTGCCAGGGGAACGGCTCATGGGAATGGATGGCGGTGTAGAACCGGGTGAAGGCATCCACATCCAACATGGTCACTGGTCCACCTCCCCGTCGGTGTCGAACTGTGGGGCGAACAGGCCGAGCCCGAGGTAACGCATGGACCCGGCCAGGACCGGCCCCTTCACGGGGGTGTCGAAGACGACCCGGGCGTGCACGAGGCGGCGGCGGGGACGGTTGGGTGGGAACGTGCCCTTGGTGGGGTAGCGCAGCCCTCCGGCCACCAGCGGTGCGTGGGAGACCACGACCCCTGACGGTTCGGGGTAGCCGGCGGTGACCAGGGACTGGGCGATGTGGGGCCGCAGGTCGGTGTCGCGTCGGGTGAAGCGGTCCAACATCACCGGGGTGACGGTGGACCACCGACGGACGCCGGCCTGCCCCCCGGTCCAGAACGTGTGCCGCATCCTGTTGGGGGTCGTGGGCCACGGCTCGAAGGTCACCGGAACCTCATGGCCTCCGGGCAGCAGCAACGTGTGCTCACCGGGGGCGGCGATGGCGGTGTGCAGCTGTGCTGACGCCTCCGGCGACAGATCGTTGGGCACCCCCAGCGCCACCCCGACGAGGTGCCCACGGGCGTGCTCATGGGCGGCGTCGACGAGCCCGAGGTAGGCCACATGGCGCTGCCCATCATTGGCATGCCCGGTGATCTGCGGCGCGGCCTCATCCCCGATACGTGAGAGGACGAGCTGCCGCAGGGTTTGCGTCATCACCAGCAGCTCCCCGCCGTCCGGACGCACCGCGCGTGGGGGGAACCGCAGCACCATCAGCCGCTCGAACGGACCCCGCACCCCCGACGACGCGGGCGACGGGGTGGGGTGGTCAAGTGCGTAGGCAACGGTGCGGGCTTCCTCCCAGGCCCTGCGGTCCTCCTCGAAGGCGGCGTCCAGCGCGTCCACATAACCCCGATACGGCACCCGCAGCTCGGCATCGGACGTGGCGTCCAGGCTGGTGGGGCGCCACACCTGCCAGCTGTTACGTGGTTTGGGGGAGGTGTGGGCCCGCATCGCCACCGACGTCGTAGCTCGGCCCAGGTAGGGCACCCGCCACGCCAAGTCCCCCAACGCCTCCACCACGTCCGGGGCGGCGTCGGTGTCGGGCCACACGAACGCGAACTCGCCCTCGGCGGGGATCGCTGCGGCGCGGCGGCGCTCCACGCTGGTGCGGCCGGGCCAGAACTGGCTGCCCCCTTTGGTCTCGGTGCGGTTGGTCACCACGAACCCGTTCGTGACCAGCTCCTCGATCGTTTCCGGGGCCCACACCTGCGGCGGTGGCTGCTGCTCCAACCACCGCAGCACCTGCCGGTCGCCGTCGCCAGCCGCGGCCACCAACGCGCAGAACAACCGCGCCGGGTGGGGAGGCCACTCGGCTATGTCCGCGCCACGTACCGACGACGCGTCATAGCGGCCCTCGCGCAGGCGCACATCGATCGCCAACGCCACCGGTTACTCCTCCCCGGCTTCGTCGGCCTGGGCGCGGGTGGTGGCGTACTCGATCGCGTTGGCCAACCCGGCGGTCGGGGTGAGTTCGATGGTGTCCTGCGCCATGACGATGCCGGCCTCCGCGGTGCGGTCCCGTAGCGCGTGGAACGCCGCGATCGCCTCATCAGCGCTCACCTGGAGCGGGTTCACTTCGCCGGTGGCGCGTTCGAACCCGATGGTGTCGGTGGTGCGCACCAGGTCGCATCCGGACCGCAGCCACACTGAGGGGTGGTCGAACGCGAGCCGGTCCCCGGCCACGGCCATGGCCGCCAGTGTCGCTCGCGCCAGCCACGCCGTCTCGCGTGGGGCGTCGCCGAACCGCAGCCGCTGCAGCCCCGACAGCGACAACCACCCGGACCGGTCAGCCCGGGTGATGGAGACGCCCCCGTGGTCCAGGGAAGGGGCGATGTTGCTGTGCCCGAGCTCGCTGAGCTTCGCGCCCTTCTTCTTGGCCTCACCTGTGGCCGAGAACTCCCAGTCGCCCTCGGTGACGGCGGAATCCTTAACCGCCCCGGTCAGGTTGAACGGGTCCATCTTTCCGCCCGCGCGCTGGCCGATCTGGGGGTCCCACCCGATCATGGAGGAGGAGAACACCCGGGGGAATTTCACCGACCGGCCCTTTCGATGGGAGTCCCAAGACCCAAACACCAGCGACTCCGGGGACCGTTCGAACAACGGCCGCACGTCGTTACTGGTGGTCTCGCGGAGCCGGGCGCCCGGGGTGGTTTTGGCGAACAGCACCCCATCGAGCTCGGAATCACGCAGGTAGGCGTCCGCGAACCGGTGTGGAAACTCCAACGAAGTCAACCGGCGCTCCCCATCGGTGGTGGAAGCGCGCAGGACGAACAACGGCAAACGGATGCGGCCTTCGTCGCGAGCTTCCAGCAACGCAGCTTCGACCCGATTGGCCTGGCTCGCGGGCTGATCGAGCACCACCACCTCGCGGGGCTCGGACTCGCCTGGCACGTGGCGCTTTTCGTAGAGGTACCGCGACGGCCCGTCGACGGGGAACGTCGGGGGATACACCTTGCCGTCGTCGGGTGCGCGCCAACGTGAGGACATCACGACACCAGCTGCCGACCGGTTGGGACCGACTTCGTCGAGCAACGCCGTGGCCAGCTCATTCAAGTGCGCCATTGCACTCCAATCCGTATGACGTAGATGTCGAGAAGGGGGTGCAAACCGTAGCGGGAGTCACCGACAGAACGCGGACACAATCAGTAAAAGCCCCCCCGGGTTCGACGGTGGCCGCCTCTGGCCACTCCGCAGGTGGCCTGTCCATCTCGGCCGGGAATGAGTGACTGTGGTCCGTGTTCGTCCTGTGGAGTGCGTGACACACTGGTGGTCTGTTTCTTGATAACCGGTTGGGAACCCCGAGTGGTCATGTGGGGCCGGGGAGGTTCTCAACCACAAATGGTGACGAACCGGGACAGTTCGCGCTCATACTCTGCACGCGAAACCCACCCCAAACGCCGTTTCCCCAGCCCACACGGCGTCACAACGCCTCTGCAGAAGGCGTCCACGTTGAAGGCACCATGCGTCGAACTCGGCGGGACGGTAGCGCAGGTCACAACGCCTCTGCAGAAGGCGTCCACGTTGAAGGACGACTACAGGGGGTGCCGCTGTGCGCGACACCCAGGTCTCAACGCCTTTGCAGGAGGCGTCCACGTTGAAGGTGCGACCCCGGCGACCCGCGCGCCCGAGAGATCGAGCAGCAACGTCTCCGCAGGGGACGTCCACGTTGAAGGGTGCAGGTCCATGTGTCCACCACGTCGGGCTTCACGCATCAACGCCTCCGTAGGAGGCGTCCACGTTGAAGGGCGGCGGATGCCGTCGCGCACCAGGCCGAGCATGGCGCAGCAACGTCTCCTCAGGGGGCGTCCACGTTGAAGGGATCGTCCGCGTACGAGCCCGGATGGTCCGTTTTCGTTCGACGGTCGGTGTCATACGGAGCGTGTCAGACTGGCTTCCTGCTCTTTGATAACCGCTTAGGAACCTCCAGTACTCACGTCGAGCCGGGGAGGGTCCTCAACCACAAACGGCGGCAAACCGGGATAACCCACACCCACGCGTTGGGCTCGGTACCCACCACAATCGTCGTTTCCCCTGTTCATGCGCCGCTCCAACGCCCTACCGAGGGCGTTCCACGTTGAAGGTCCGGGGACGGGCACACCATCCTTGCCAACCGCGGCGGTTCCAGCGCCCTCCGCGGGGCGTCCCAAGTTGAAGGAAGTCGGCTGATGTGGTGGGCCGCATCTCGGTGGAATTCGAACGCCTCCGTAGGAGGCGTCAACGTTGAAGGACCGCCGCGCTTGCGGCCGGGGACGGCGACTACTTGTTCCAACGCCTCCGCAGGGGCGTCCACATTGAAGGCCGCGCTTCGCGCTCGCGACGCCTGGAATGGTCCGGCAGCAACGCCCTCACAGGGGGCGTCCACGTTGAAGGTCCAGGCACGCCTCGTCCAACGGGAACCGCGCGGATGCAGCAACGTCCCCACCGCAGGGGACGTCCACGTTGAAGGTCAGCCATCCTGCGCGCCCTCATCGGTGATGAGCGCGCAGCAACGTCTCCGCAGGAGGCGTCCACGTTGAAGGTCCGACCTCGTGTCCGACGTCAAATCCACGCTGAAGCAGCAACGTCCCCACCGGGGACGTCCACGTTGAAGCTTGAAGTCCGATCGCCTCGATCAGGGAGAGCACATCGGTTCCAACGCCCCTGAAGAGGGCGTCCACGTTGAAGGGCGAAGATCGCCAAGGAGGGCGCGAAGGAACGCAAGTTCCAACGCCCCCGACGGGGGCGTCCACGTTGAAGGGAGCCGACCTGGATGTGCTGGGATCCCGATCAGCGGGGTTCCAACGCCCCTCGCAGGGCGTTCCACGTTGAAGGTCGGTTCAAATGTCGACCAGCTCAGTGCGCCCGATGTTCCAACGTCCCCGCAAGGGGCGTCCACGTTGAAGGTGGGCTGACCGGAGCGCGACTCTGCGCGGTCTGGTGTTCCAACGCCCCTCACGGGGCGTTCCACATTGAAGGTCCGTGAGCGTCACACCGTCGACCAGTTCGCAGATGCATCAACGTCCCGTCTCCAGTCGACGGCCAGTCCTACGGGGCGTGACAGACTGGACCCGGGCTCATTGACAACCGGCTTAGGAACCTCTATTGGTCATGTGGGCCCGGGGAGGTTCCCAAGCACAAACAGTGACGAATTGGGACAACACACGCGCGCGGCATGGGTGTACAGCACGACCCTCACGCCGTTTCCCCTGGTCACACAGCGCAGCAACGTCTCCGAAGGAGACGTCCACATTGAAGGACGATCGGCGGCGGGGTGGTGCCGGTGCGCCGCGCGTGGCAGCAACGTCTCCGAAGGAGACGTCCACATTGAAGGGAGAATGGCAAGGTGGCTACCGCCATTCGCGGCATGGCAGCAACGTCTCCGTAGGAGGCGTCCACATTGAAGGACTCTGCCCGTCCTCGGGATGGGCTACATCGCCACCGCAGCAACGTCCCCGCAGGGGACGTCCACATTGAAGTTCGGATCGGGGGACCAAGAAGAAAGAGATCGAGTCGCAGCGACGTCCCCGCAAGGGACGTCCACATTGAAGGATCACGTGGGTCATCGACAACGGCCCCACATTCGTGTTCCAACGCCTCCTAAGGGGGCGTCCACGTTGAAGCGTGATGGCGAGCGCATGGCGCCCGCCTTCGGCAGCGCACCAATGTCCCCAAGGGGCGTCCACGTTGAAGGCGCGAGGTCGCGATGACCATGTGGCTGGCGGGTGAGGTTTCAACGTCTCCGTAGGAGACGTCCACGTTGAAGGGGGCGGCACGCGTAGATGGCGGGGCAGGATCAGGCCGCAGCAACGTCTCCGTAGGAGACGTCCACGTTGAAGGAACCCCGGCTCCGAGCTGGAGCACGCCTGGGTGGCCGCAGCAACGTTCCCACCGGGAACGTCCACATTGAAGGCCGCGCCGTAACATCCCGACTGGCCACCCGCTCCGGGCAGCAACATCTCCTCAAGGGACGTCCACGTTGAAGGTTGACGGAGGTCCCGGACGGGCCGGGGAATTGGCGCAGCAACGTCTCCTCAGGGGGCGTCCACGTTGAAGGGATCGTCCGCGTACGAGCCCGGATGGTCCATTTCAGCCGACGGCCAGTGTCCTATGGGGCGTGTCAGACTGGCTTCCTGCTTTTTGATAACCCGCTTACTGATCTTTTCATTAGTCGGGTGGGGTTTGGTGGTGGATTTCCAGGCCGGTGTGGGCCAGGAAGGACCAGGGGAGGTGCTCGTTGGCGCAGATGCGGGTGATGCCGGCCTCGGTGGCATCGGCGACCTCGCCGAGGTGGTCGCCAGCGAAGTTGGCCAGCTCGCGAGTTTTGAGGGCCGACCACAGCATCTCGACCGGGTTGAGCTCGGGCGCATAGGCGGGCAGGCGTTCCACGGTGAGCCAGTCCTGGGTGGCGATCCAGTCGCGCATGGCCCAGCTCCAGTGCGCGCCGAGTCCGTCCCAGATCAGCACCACGGGCTCACCTTCATAGAAGGCTTTGACCTCCTCCAGCACCCCGATCAGCGCGGCGGTGTCATAGCTGCCGGGCTTGAGATGGAAGCACAGCCGCGCACCGCGCTCGGCCTCGGTGCTGGGATAGCCCAGGGCCGCGGCCATCGAGGCCGTTTTCCAGTTCAGCCGGTGGGCCAGGGTAGGGGTGCACCCGCGGGGGGCGTAGGTGCGCCGCACCTGGGGGCGCAGCGAAATACCAGATTCGTCGAAGAACACGATCCATGCCCGGTTTTCTACGGCCCCCTTTTGATCCGCGGCCACTCGTGGGCGACCCAGCGCGCGATCGCGGCCTCGTCGCGTTCAACGGCTCGGCGTTCGGGCCGCTGCAGGCTCCAGCCCAACCGCACCGTGAGCAGCCGCCACACCGAGGCCCGCGCCAACACCACCCCCGTCACCGCGGCCACCACTCGGCTGACCCGCTCCAGGGTCCACAGATCCGACTCGAAGCCGTGGGCCTGAGCCCCCTGCTCCAACGCGGTGCGCACCCGCTCCACCTGGGCATCATCGAGTTTGGACGGGCGGCCGCTGGCCACACGCCGCCGCAGCGCCGCGGTGCCGCCCCGCTCGATGCGGCGCTTCCAGCGCCGCACACTCTCGGGCGAGACGCCTACCATCCGCGCCACCTCGGCCTGGGAGCAGCCCTGCTCCAGCAACTCGGCCGCACGCATCCGCCGCGCCTCGGCCGTCTGCGGTCGTGTCAACGGGGGCACATCAGCAGCATCACGCTCAACCATGGGGGGCATGCCGCGATGATCGCAGACCACCCACCCGCCCCACCCGACTAATGAAAAGATCAGTAGGAGCCTCCAGTGGTCACGTGGGGCCGGGGAGGTTCTCAACCACAAACGGTGATGAACCGGGCATTTCATGCGCGCATCTCACGCACGAGTCCCGTCCCAAACGTCGTTTCCCCAGATCACACGGCGTTCCAACGCCCCTTCAGGGTGTTCCACGTTGAAGGCTGAACCTGCCCGAGGGCCAGACCGGGTCCTACGGTTCCAACGCCCCTCGCAGGGCGTTCCACGTGAAGGACCGTGTCCGGGTCCGCCGCCCGCCGCGTCACCATCGTTCCAACGCCCCGCGAGGGGCGTTCCACGTTGAAGGGCCTTCAACCGCGTCGGAGTACCAGCCAGTGAGCAAGCCTCAATATTCCTTCGGGAGCGTCCACGTTGAAGGTTCCAGCACACGAATAGGAACGGTGAGCCCAACCTGCAGCAACGCTCTCGGTGAGGGCGTCCACGTTGAAGGTTGGTGCAAGCACCAGAGTCCGCCGCCGCTCTGATGTTCCAACGCTCCTGTGGGAGTGTCCACGTTGAAGGGCAGCCATCGTCATCTGGCTCGTCCAAGCCCCCGAGCAGCAACGTTCCCACAGGGGACGTCCACATTGAAGGCGCGTCATCGAGGACGTGGGCAGTTCGGAGACCGAGCAGCAACGTCTCCGCAGGGGACGTCCACGTTGAAGGATCGGCGGATTGGTCGACGGCGGCGAGGTGTCCGTAGTTCCAACGCCTCCGCAGGAGGCGTCCGAGTTGAAGGCTGTTCCAGACCGACAACCAATCCACTCGAAAGCCCGTTCTAACGCCCCTTCGGGGGCGCCCACGTTGAAGGCACAGCTCACACGCCAGGGTGGCAACCGAGCGGCGCGTTCCAATGCCTCGCGAGGGGCGCCCACGTTGAAGGGCCCTCGTTGAGCTGGTCAACACGGACGGCGTAGCGTCTCAACGTCTCCGCAGGGGACGTCCACGTTGAAGGTGGGTGGCCACGGACACGAACATGCCGGCCGCTCGGGCGGCAACGTTCCCGGAGGGGACGTCCACGTTGAAGGCACGGGTCTTGTGTGGAGTCGCGTTCGATCGCGTAGTCTCAACGTCTTCTCAGGAGACGTCCAAGTTGAAGGATGTTGGCGATCGACAGCTTCGATGGCGAGAACCGCGCAGCAACGTCCTCACAAGGGACGTCCGCATTGAAGGGACGACGGCCCTGACGAGATCACCGGCCCCCTCTGGCGGCAACGTCCCCGTAGGGGACGTCCACATTGAAGGATCCACCTGGGTGACCTGCACTACCGCAACATCTCGTCTCAATGTCGCCGCTGGGGACGTCCACGTTGAAGGAGGGCGTCCATGGACCGGTGCGGCCCGGACTTGCCGTTCCAACGCCTCTTCGAGGGCGTTCCACGTTGAAGGGTCAACTTCACGGGCAGGTTCAGCAGCTTCTGCGGCATCAACGTCTCCTCAGGAGACGTCCACGTTGAAGAACCTGCCGTCCGTGGCTGGCGGGCGAGTTCGGCTCGTAGCAACGTCCCCCGGGGAGCCACGTTGAAGGGTCTGGATGATGGTCAAGGCAGCCCCGAGCACACCGTTCCAACGCTCCTCACGGGGCGTTCCACGTTGAAGGGGCAAAGATTGGGCGATGTTCGTTACGGCTCCTATCGCTCCAACGCCCCACCGGGGGCGTTCCACGTTGAAGGCTGGGGGTTGGTACGGGTCGAGTGTGGGGCCGCGGCCTCAACGCCTCCATAGAAGGCGTCCACGTTGAAGGTGCGTGACCAGGCGATTTACGTGACATTTAGTGCACGTCCCAACGCCCCTTTCGGGGGCGTCCACGTTGAAGGTTCGGCCCGTAGTCGTGGTCGTCCCACACGTAGGCCGCAGCAACGTCCCCACGAGGGGCGTCCACGTTGAAGGGCGTTCGCGAACCTCGTGCCCGCCGACATTCCCGGGCAGCAACGTCTCCGCAGGAGACGTCCACGTTGAAGGTGAGGTGCGTTGGGTGGATCCCGCCGAGCTGGACGGCAGCAACGTCCTCGCAAGGGACGTCCACGTTGAAGGAAGGCCGCTATCGCGATTGGTGGTGCGATTGCCGCGGCAGCAACGTCTCCGAAGGAGGCGTCCACATTGAAGGAACGCCAGCAGCGCGAAGCTGGCAATCATGAGCAGTGCAGCAACACCCCGAGCAGGGCGTCCATATTGAAGGACGAAGGCACGCAGGAACGCATACGCGCCCAGGGCGCAGCCACGTCCCCCGGAGGGGCGTCCACGTTGAAAGCTGCGCCGCCACACGACGCCGACCCGTCCGCCCCAGCAGCAACGCCCCAAGTGGGGTGTCCACATTGAAGGAGGAACGCGCACGCGAGCTGATATGCCGCCATTGCATGTCAACGCCTCCTCGGGAGGAGGCGTCCACGTTGCCAGGAAGAGCAGGCACGGGCCACGGGGTGACGCTCGAGTCTCAACGTTTCCGCATGGAACGTCCACGTTGCAGGACCCACGGCGTACCCGGGCGAACTGCGACAACGCCTCCTTAAGGGCCGCTCGCATTGACCCCCATGCCCAACTTGACGGTAGCTACGACCTCCCAACTCCACTCTCGCTCGGGACCCCACTGCACGACCAGACTCAGCGCGTCGACCGTCACCTCATGGCGGGGGACGCGCCGGCCGAGCACAGCGATAATCGGCTCGGCAGGCTGCCCGGTTGTGCTGTAGGCGATCGTCACATGTGGCGTCCACACTGGCTGAGCCTCGTTGACCTGGTCGCGTCCCGTGGCCACGCGCGTAGCCCGCCGAGCTGCCTCCTGCACCGGGTCCAGCGCCCGCTGAGGCTCGACCCCCAGCATGATGGCCTCGGGGTGCCACAGCACTCGCTCCAGGGTCACTGGCACCGGCGACACATGCGCGAGCTCGCGCCGCACTTCGGCGACCATGGCCTCACGGTGAGCTTCCGAGATCTCCTCAGTGGGGCCAGCGACGAGCGTCGTCGCGTGCAGCCAACGCAGCGGTGTCAGATGCAGCCCAGAAATACCAGCAAGCTGCTCCTGTGCCCACGCGGCGGCGGCCCGCACCTGCGAGTCGTCGCCGAGGAGCACGTGCCAGTACACCGTGCTCTGCCCGGGGGCTGGTTCGGCTCGGTCCTGCCACCGGTCGCGCATATGAGTGGGCAGTGGGCTCACACTGGCTCCCGAAATTATTGACGTGCAGCCAGCGTAAACTCTCCGAGTCTCTCGCGCAGGTCGACAGCAATAGGACTCCGCCGGAATCGTTCATGGCGCAGGTGCCGGTCAAGCCGCTCGGTGTAAGCAGTGACTGTGGCCACGCGTAACCCCACCGGCAGGTCGAACACCGGTGCAACCTCGGCTTCGGCAGCGTCAAGCTCTCCTTGCATTAGTCGGGCGATGCCAGCCCCGACGCGGATCTGAGCCCAATTCGCTGGCACGCGCGGAGCCCCTTCTCCCCAGGCTGCATCCGCCATGGCGGCAGCACGTAGTGCCTCAGAGCTATCGCCGGTGAATGTCGACACTGATAGCGCGAAGATTGCTTGTCTGGGGGTGGGGAAGGACCATGCGGTCGTACCTGAGTCCGGTTCGACTGTTTCGGCGGCCGTTTGCGCACGTGAAAGTGCCTCACGTGCGCGTCGCGCATCCCCCATCAGGGCTGCGGCGTTGGCCTCCTGGCTGGCCAGTTGGATGCGAACAGGGGTGGCAGGGCTGTGCCTGAATCCTTGGTGCGCCAGATCGGCCGATTCGACGTGCCGCTCCAGCCACCTGAGAGGGCGTTTCGTGGGTTGGTGTCCCTTTGGTCGTTGGGGCTGGATAAGGCGGGCTGGTCAGGGGTTCGCGTGTGGTCTATGGGCGCGGCTGGGTGAACAGGCCTGGTTCAGTCTCGTTTAGGATGCCGCGGCTGACCAGGCGTTTGAGCTTGGAGCGGATGTTCTCGACGTTCTTCGACGCGATGGGCAGGTCCAGGGCCTGGCACAGGTCGCGGGCGCGCAGCGGCCGGGCGAAGTCGGCGAATGCGGTCATGATCTGCTCGTAGGCAGGGTGGGCTGGAAGGGCGGGAGGCGGTGCGGCCGGCTCGGCATCATCCTCGGCGGCCAGCGAGAGCAGGGCCGTGCGGGTGATCTGCAGATGTGTGATCGCCTGGGTGAGTTCATCGAGCTTGGTGGTGAGTTCGTCGATGTGGGCTCGTGTCTGCTCGGCCTGGTGGGTGAGCGCCTGTTCGCGCTCGTCGAGGGTCTTCAGCAGCGGTTTCGCCTCGTGGTGGTTCATGTGTCGCGCCAGGACATGCTGGAGGTGTGGGTAAGCTGGCGGGTCGTCACGTCGCTCATCGCCCGGTACACGCGCGATTCGGAGCTGGTGGGACGGTGCTCGTAGTCGCGGACCAGGCGCCGATGCAGGACCAGGGTGCCGTAGGTCTGTTCGACCACCCACCGCGTGGGCTGGGGGACGAACCCCTTCTCGGCCGGGTTGCGCTGGACGATGTCCACGCCGATGCCCACAGAGGCGCCGTGGTCGACGACCGTGCTCTTCAAGCCCTGGTCGACCAGGGCTGTCTGTACGGTGTCACTCTGGGCGGCCACCCGGTCCAGCAGGGCGATGCCAGCGGTGTTCTCATGCGCGGATGCGGCCATCACGACCACCGCCACGACCAGGCCCAGCACGTCCACGGTCAGGCCGCGCTTGCGCCCGGTGACGCGTTTGCCCGCGTCGTTGCCGGTCGTGGTCGAGGGCACGGCGGCCGCCGCTCGGATGCTCTGGGTGTCCAGTACGACCAGGATCGGGGCGGATAATCGTGCCCGTTTCTCGCGGGCCTGCCAGCGCAGCAGGTCATGGATCGTCTGGTCGGTGCCCTCACTCGCGCCATTTGGCGAAGTAGTAGTAGACCGCGTTGCGGGGCGGCAGGTCGTGGGGTAGGTAGTCCCACTGGCAGCCGGTGCGGCCCTGGTAGAGGATCGCGTTGACGATCTCGCGCATGTCGTAGGCGCCCTGGTGGCCGCTGACCGAGGGGTGCGCGGCCTTCCAGGCCGTGATCACCGGCTCGATCAGGGCCCATCGCTCGTCGGAGAGGTCGCTGGGGTAGGGCTTGCGTTCGTGCACCTGGTCATCCCAGCATACCCAAGCCCACCAGGCAGGAGTAACGCTACAAATTCACATCATCACAATAAGACACTGGGGGCATCACCCCACGAAACGCCCTCTGAGGCCCACGAGGAGTTGGCCGCCATGGACATCGACGAGCTGCATGCGGCCCAGGTGCGGTGGCGCGCCGAGCAGGCCGCCTCGCTGCAGGCGTACCTGCGCCGCAGCACCAACCCCGAGGCAGTCGTCGACCCCAACTGGCCCATCATCCCCACCGCTGAATGATCACGCGTTCAACCTGGGAGTCCGCATGCGCCCCTACATCTCCAAACGCGGAACCAAGTACCGCGCCCGCGCCGTCATCACCGACACCGACGGCCAAGATCGGTGGATCACCCTGGTCAGCGGGTGCGACAGCGCTGAAGACGCCGAGGAACAGGGTTGGGCCGCACTATCCAAGATCAAAAAGGGCGTCTGGATCGATCCCCGCGACGGCGAGACCACCCTCGAACGCTGGGCGAACACATGGCTGCCCGCACAGGAACTACAGCTCTCCTCCTACCAGCAGTACGTGTACCTGCTCAGCAACTTCGTCCTGCCCGAGTACGGCGACCGCGCTCTGACCTCGCTCACCTACGCCGACCACGAGATCGCCGCCTGGGAACAACGCATCCGCTCGGCCTACTCCGCCTCGACCGCCACCCAAGCCCGCGGCCTTCTCAAACGAATGCTCGAAGACGCCGCCTCCCAGAAACTCATCGAACGCAACCCCGCCGAACGCCGCGGGCGCCGCGGCAGCGTCGAAGAACGCCGTCTCCAGGACAAGAACACACGTAAGGCCGAGGATGAGAAATGGACCAACCCGCTCGGTGCGCTCCTCCTCGCCGAACGACTGTCCCTACTCTCCGGCCGCGACGACGAGTTCATCCTGGCCATCACCAAGGCCTACACAGCCATGCGCATGGGAGAGCTGATCGGGCTGGAACGCGACCGCATCACCGCCACCACCATTGACGTGCGCTGGCAACTCTACGAACTCAACGACTCTTCCACGATCCGCAAGAACCCCAAGGACGGGAGCCTACGCACCATCGACGTGCCACCACACGTCGTGCGGCTGCTGTACCACCAGATCCGCAAGCTCGGCCCCTACGACCCGGTGCACGCCCCACTGTGCCCGTGCATCAAGCACGACGGTGACGCCGAGTTCCGGCAGAAGTACGGCCACCCCCGCGGGGCGCACGTCTTCCGGGGCACCACCAGCGTGCGGTCCCGCCTCGGCGCCGCCGGGGTTCGCCTCGCCGACGTCGCCGGGGCAGCCGGGGTCTCCACCGGGACCGTGTCCAACGTGCTGAACCGCCCCGAGAAGGTCTCCGAGACGGTCCGGCATACGGTGGAGGCCGCGCTGGAGGACTTCGGACTGGCGCGCGAGACGGCCGACAGCGGGGGCTACGCGCGCCACACCATCGCCGCGACGGGTTCCGCACCTGGCTGTTCACCCCGGCGGCCACCGGGTGGTATCCGGAGAAGAAACCATCCCCGGCGCGCCCGGTGCCGCTCGTGCCCGACGGATTGACCGGGAAGCCGGCGCGTGGCCGCGGCGCCGCCCAGCGCGCCCTGGCTTCCTGGTTGCCCGTCTGTGACGGGCTGACCCCGCACGGGCTACGGCACTCCCACCAGACGTGGATGGATGAGGACGAGATCCCCGAGAAACTCAAGCGGCAGGTGATGGGCCACGCCGACGAGCAGACGGTGCAGCAGACCTACGGCCACGTGACACCCGAGATGCGCGCCAGACGGATACGGGCGCTGTCAGCGCGGTGGGAGCAGTCGCTGCGGGACCGGGCGCGGATATGGCCCACCTCGCACGTTCCGCTGCTCGACACCCTGCTGGAGCCCTACCGGCACCACCACCGCAGGTACCTGCCGGTGGCGCTGCCGACCATGATCATTGCCCAGTCTTTGCCCACTTGGTACAACGAAACCCACCGCCCTCTACGGACGGTGGGCTCATGACCTGCTGTTTCTCTGTCGGGACGGCGGGATTTGAACCCACGACCCCTTGACCCCCAGAGAAGCGCTTACCGGCCATAGTGGCCGTAGTAACCAGAGAGAGCAGTTAAGGCCCAGGTCAGGGCACCTATAGCAGTCCCCGTTCACACAGGCTGTGAGACGCACGTGAGACGCTCCCTGACCGATCTTCGCTCGACTTCCCGCGGTCCCATAAGGCGGCCCCGGCGCGGCGTGCTGCCGACGTCCGGGGCCGCGGGTGCTCACTATCCCTGCGGTGGATCGGGGCGCTCC
Source organism: Lipingzhangella halophila (assembly GCF_014203805.1). GTDB lineage: Bacteria > Actinomycetota > Actinomycetes > Streptosporangiales > Streptosporangiaceae > Lipingzhangella > Lipingzhangella halophila. The sequence continues at coordinate 2,386,427 of NZ_JACHJT010000001.1, forward strand.
GGAATCTTCGCGCCCGGCTCTCCCACGTACCAGCGAACGAAGGTCCTCAGCACTTTGGAGCGGTCGGCTTCTGGGTCGGCGCGTCTCACGGCTTCCTCGAAGCGTTCCCAGAGGTCGTCTGGGGCGATGAAGCGGCGCGGCTTCCCCTGTGGTTGGGGCATCGGTTCCTCCTTCTATGGCTACGGAAAGTCTGTCATATGGCTTGCCGTATGGCCATTGCATGGCTATAGTCTAGCCATAGACGTTAGCCGCACAGAAGGAGCCCACATGAGCCTGATCAGCCGGTTCGCCACCGTTGCCGCCCGCGTCGCCCGCGACATCGCCGAAGCCCCCGAGGTCGCCCGCCAGCTCCGGCAGCGCCGCGCCGGTGGAGAAACCCCCCAGACCACGCGCCGCCCCGTCGAGGTCGAGATCGACCCCAACGACGTTCCCGACGTCGCCGACATCGAGGCCGCGGCCCGCGAGTACGAGCAGGCCCGCACCGAGGGCAACGCCGCGTCTCGGTTGAAGCGGCGCGCGGAGCGGATTCTCAAGCGCGTCCCCAACGGCACTCACGGCGCCGTGACGGTCGAGCGGGTCGAGTCCAACCGGATGGTCATCGACGCCGACGCCGTCCGCGAGCTGTTCAAGGCGCACGGCCTGGGCGAGGTTCCGCAGAAGCAGTGCAGCCCCTCCCTGGTCGTCACCATCGCCGACGACATCCCGGCCGCCCCGGAGCAGCACGCGCCGGTTCTGGCCGCCGCCTGACCCGCAACAGCCACCAGCCACACCTACGAGGGGAGACCCAAGTGACCATCATCGACTTCGAGCAGGCGCCCGCCGCCGCACGCGTCGAGCTAACCACGCCGACCCTGGCCACCCCGCCGGCCACCAACCAGCCGACGAACCCGCAGAATCCGGTCACCAACTACCGCGGCGACGAAGGCCGCCCCTACTGGCAGACCCGCCCTTGCCCGGTGTGGTGCGCCTACGGCCACGGCACCGACACGTGCGTTGAGGACGCTGAGCACATGGCGGGCTCGATGACCGAGGTGGTTCTGTCCACCGAGCCCGGCCGACACCTGCCCAGCCCCTACGCGACGTTCATCCCGCCCACGGTTGAGGCGTATCTCGCCCAGCACGAACTCGACCGGGACCCGCGGGTGCGGCTGAGCGTGGACACCGAGCATGTCCGCGGCGAAGTGCGCCTGACCATCACCGAGGCGCAGATGCTGCGCGACGCCCTGTCCCAGTTCATCGCCACCGCGGAGAACGCGGAGCAGCACTGACACAGAAACGGCCCTGACCAGGCACGCCAGCCCGGTCAGGGCCCCGGACCCCCAACCATCACGAAAGGGAATCGCAATGTCTGAGCCTACCGAGCGCGCGGACCTGAGCGTCCCACAAGCCCAGCAGCACACCATCCGGGTCCTGGCGACCCTGCTCGCCGTACCCGGCCTTCCCGCCGCGTCGTGGACCATCTCCAGCGTCCTACCGCACGAACTGCAGGGGATGCTGCCCCGCGGGAGCTGCATCGGTCTGCAGGCGTGGGCGGAAGCGTTCGGCGCCCGCGTCGACTGGCAGCGCCACGACGGTGATTACCCCGAAGCCCGTTTCCTCGTCAACGGCGTGGACGTCTTCGTGTGGACCTCCCTGGAACCCGACACCCACCAGTGACACAAGCGGGCGGGGCGCCTGGTCAGAGACGCCCCGCCCTCGCACCGAAGGGCTACACCCGATGCTCACAATCAGCTTCTCACAGCTCGCCCTCATCGTTGTCGTGGGCGTGTGGATCTGGAACACCACCATGGCCGCCCTGGATGCTCTCCACTCCCGCTACGAACTCGCCAACGGCCGGGTGCGGCGTCGCTGGTACGCCCCCGGCCGAAACGTCACCCACCCCCTTCATGGGCCGCTGGTGGTGCGAGACATCGACACCGACCCCGCCCTGTCCCACCCGTGGGTGTACGCCGAATCCCACTACGAGGGACATCCGGCCCGGTGGGTGCCCACCACCGAACTACTCCCGCAGAGGAGCGCCCGGTGACCACCTCGCACATGATCCGCACCGCCGGGTTCGCCCCGGTGTTGGCCGCCGTGCTGCTGGCCCTGGTCGTGCTCCTGCTCCGGTTGGTGTCGCTGCCGCTGGCCGGTGCGGCGCTGGCCCTGGACTTTGTGGCCGCCACGGTGGCCGACCTGCTCTCGACCCTGCCGGTGTCCGCCGAAGGGGGTGCCTCATGAGTGAGGTTCCCGAGTCCGCGTTCCGGTCCTGTGCGTGCGGGTGGTGGACGCGCGTGTTCGGGCTCGACGCCGACGCCCGCGCCGAGGCGGAGCTGGCCAAACACACCTGCCGCTGACCCCCTGCGGTGCCTACGCCCGCCCCGGTCCGTCGTGGCGGGGCGGGTCAGGGACCGCAGGACAGCGACCGAAAGGAACCGAGATGCGATTCCAGCTACACATCATCTACTGCACATATTGCACGAGGTGCAACGGCCGTGGGTGGTCGAACACAAGGCACCCGGTGCTGTGCGGCACCTGCAATGGCAAGGGCCACATCAAATGCGGCAGCGGGGGCGGACAACCCGGCTGCCCATAACCAACAAGTGCGGCCCGCCCTTCTCGCCAGGTCCGGGCGGGCCGCTCTCCCCATAAGGCTCGAAGAGGAGACACGACCATCATGGACCACGCTGATCAGCACAAACAAGAAACCAAGATCCTAGCCGCGCTGTCCCTTATGCGCGCCGCCCACCAGGGCGACGACGACGCAATCAACGCCATCATCCACCGCGCCGGCCAGGCGGGCGCCATCAACGAGCTGTTCGCCGCGCTGCTGGCCCTGGCCGAAGGCGCCATTCAGGACGCCGCGGAGTTCCACGGCATCGCCGTGGAGGACCTGCTGACCAACACCGAACTATCCGTCATGACCCAAGGGGGACGGTGATGTTCCGCCGCGCACGCGAGCCGGGCGTGGTCGACCAGGTCGCCAACCAGACCAAGCAGGCGGCCGACCTCGCCACCATCAACGACCAGGCGCTGACGGACCCGCGCACCAACCCCGCGGTCCGGGGCCACCACGACCAGTTGCGCAACGTCCAGCAGCGCCGCCAGCTCGACCTCGAACACCGCCGGGCGCTCCGCCGCGGCCGGGTGAGCGATTCCCGCGCCGCTGCCGCTGAGCGCGCCCTGGCGGCTGTTGACGCAGCCCGGGAGACCGCGTCCCCCGCACGGGCGGTGCTGGCGCTGACCCGCACCCGTACCCGCTACCTGGCCGGGTGCCTGGCCGCCTCAGTGGTGTGCTCCGTGGGTTCGGCCCTGTCCATCGTGGCCTGGTTGGGCAGTGCCTACCCGTCAGCTTCGGCCGGGTTGGGGTGGGTGGTCGAGTCCGGACTGACGATCCTCGCCACCTCCATGATCCTCCTCCGGGGCCGGTTGTCCACCGTGACGGGCGCGGCCCCAACCGGGTGGCGCTCACACACCCTGTGGGCCCTGATCGGTGGCCCGTTGGCCGTGTCGGTGGGGTTGTCCACCGCCGGGGCCGGACTGGTGGGAGCCGCGTGTTCCCTGGGTGCCGCGGCGTGGGCGGTGGCCGCGTTCCTGGCCACGGACACGCTCTCGGTCGCAGTGGAGAAGTCGATGGGGCGTGTGGACTCCACTGACGAGGCGGAGCTACGCGAGACCGCCATGGGAGAGGACGTGTTCACCCCGCGGGCCGCGCCGGTCGCACCGGGCCGGGTGTCGGGGTGGGTTGACGCGGGGCCCCGGGCCCGGCTGCCGATCGTGCCTCGTGTGTCGCCCCCGTCTGTCACCCCCGACACGCAGCCCGACACCGCGTCGTGGGTGGGCGAGGTGGAACAGTTCCTCGCCGACCGCCAGGACCCCCCAGAAGGAGGGGTGGCACCCCGTCTGTCACCCGGGGACGACACAGGCCCGGCAGGGGCCGCCCACACCGCCCCTGATGCCACGACAAACCACAGGTCGGAGTGTCTGTCACCCCCCCGACAGACCGACCGGGAGGAGCCCACTGAGCGGGCTGTTCCTGCGGCCGAAGCGCAACGCCTGTTGGGGGAGGACAACCGGCGCCGTGTCGCCGAATACCTCGTGTATCACCCGGGGGCGACAAACCGGGACGTGGCCGAGGCGTTGGACCTGACCGAACGCACCGTTCAGCGGCACCGGACCGCCCTTCGGGGTGAGAGCTGAGCCCGTCTGTCGTGCCTCTGACACCCGGCCTGTCGGTCCGGGTGTCGGGGGGACGGCACACCGCCGGCCACCCCAGGAAGGAGCACACCATGAGCAAGGAAGAGCGCAAGCAGGCCAACGCCGAGTTCAAGCAGGCCAAGGCCAAGCTGGACGAGCACGCCGAGAAGCAGAAGAAGGCGGGCAACCACCAGGCCGACGACGAGTACTACCGGCTCAACAAGGCCGTGAACGATGCCTCGAAGCGGGCGTCCTGGTGGAACCGGTGAAGGTCCCTCGGGATCTGCGCAGGCTCGCCCGCAAGGCACGCGCGGCCGGGTGGACCATCACCCCGCGCCGCGGCGGACACCTGGCCTGGCGGTCCCCGTCGGGCCGGGTGGTGTTCACTGCGCGGCCCCCGTCCGATGGTCGCGCTGCCCTGAACGCCCGTGCCCGGTTGCGCCGGGCTGGGCTGACCGACCGATAGATGGCGCGGCCCGCCCCTGGCTACCAATCCTCGGGCGGGCCGCTACTCCCTGAACGGAGCAGAACCAGAATGTCAGAGCCGAACGAAGTCGTCATCGGTGGGAACGTCGTCCGGTTCCCCCGCCCGGCCGGGCACGAGAAGCAGGACACGTCCGAGATGTCCGAGCAGGGCCCGGCCGTCGAGCAGGAGCAGGCCACCCCGGAACCGGACAGCCCGGCGGCCGAGGTTGAGGGGCCCATCGTCGAGGCCGAACTCGTCGAGGAAGCCCCGGGACAACGCCCGGTAGACACGCCCGCGGTACGCGCCGACGAGGGAACCTGGATGGAACGGCGCCGCGCCATGCTGGCCGAGGCGCCCCCGGTGGTGCCGTCCTATCTGCGTCACCGCGACGAGTTCACCGAATTGTCGACGTTCGCGGTCCACTACTACGCCCACGCCTGCGCGTTCCACGCCACCCGGGCGCCGATCTACCTGCTCCGGCTCATGGGACGCAGCCCGCGCGGCACACACCGCCTACTGTCCCGATGGGCCCGGTGGATCTCCGACGTCGAGGCCCGCCCCGTCGAGACCAAGGCCGCGGCCAGCGGGGACATCCAGGCGTGGCTCACCCTGTCCCGGGAGCACTCCCGGCGGGTGCGGCCCCGCCGGGTCACTTCGGCCGTAGTAGCGGTTCCCACTGCGGCCGTGGTGGTCGTGGCCGCGTTGACACTGCCGCCGTGGGCGATCGCCACCGGGACGGCCGCGGTCCTGGCGCTGCTCGGTCTGGCCGGCAAGGTTGAGGACCATCCGATCATCACCCGCTATGTGTCCGTCCAGCTCCAACGTCCTCTGGATTCTGAGGAGGTCACGAGCGCGTTGGAGGCGATCGGGATCAAGGGCAAGCCGGACTTCGTGAACCCGATCCAGGTGGACGGGCCCGGTTGGAAGGCCGAACTCGACCTGCCGCGTGGCACCAAAGCCGAGACCATCATGGAGAAGCGCGACGAGCTGGCCGGGGCGATGCGGCGCCCGGTGTCCACTGTGTGGCCGGCCACCGCCCCCGATGCCCACCCTGGGCGGCTGGAGCTGTGGGTGGCCAAGCGTGACCCGGCGAAGGAGCCGCGCCGTATCTGGCCGCTGATGCACCAGGGGCAGGCTGACGTGTTCGCGCCGATCCCGCTGGGGTGGGATCCGCGGGGCAACCAGGTCGACATCACCCTGATGTACAGCAATCTGCTGGTGGGGGGCATCCCCGGGTCGGGGAAGACCAGTGCGGCCCTGGCGGTGGCTCTGGGTGTGGCGTTGGATCCCACCGCGAAGCTGTGGGTCTACGAACTCAAAGGCAGCGGTGACTTGGGGTCGGTGCGGCCGGTGTGCCACCGCTACGTGTCCGGTGACGACGACGAGGACGTTGAGGCCACCGTGCAGGGGCTGCGTTCGGCTGTGGCCGAGCAGCGGCGCCGTAAGAAGTTCATCCAGGGGTTGCCGGTGGCCGAGGTGCCCGACGGGCGGCGGACGTCGCGTGAGCTGGCCGAGAAGTACCCGGAACAGGACCTCGACCCCATGGTGGTCATTGTCGACGAGGCCCAGGAGCTGTTCACCCACGAGGAGTACGGCAAAGAGGCCGAGGAGCTGTGCACTCGGCTGATCAAGAAGGCCCGCGCCTACGGGATCATCCTGGTGTTGCTCACCCAGGACCCGGACGCGAAGAGCCTGCCGCCCTCGGTGTCGCGCAACGCGGGCACCCGGTTCTGTCTGGCGGTGATGGACTGGCGGGCCAACAACAACGTCCTGGGCACCGGGGCCTACGCCCGCGGGTTGCGGGCGAACACCATCTCCGCGAAGGAGGTCGGTACCGGGATCCTCGCCAAGCAGCGGGACTGGTCCACGGTGCGCTCAGCGTTCATCCTGCAGACCGAAGCCGAGACGATCGGCAAGCGCGCCCTGGCGCTGCGCATCGCCGCCGGCACACTGTCCGGTGAGGCGGCCGGCGAGGAAGTCGTACACGAGGACGCGTCCACGATCGTGGATCACCTGCGCGCGGTGTGGCCTGAGGGGACGAAGACGGTGCACTCACACCGGCTCGTCGAGGCCCTGGCCGCCTACCGCGGCGACCTGTACGGGACGTGGTTGGACACCGACCGGCCGCTAGAGGAGATGAGCCCGGAGGAGAGGGAGCGGGTCAAGGTCGCCCGGTCCACGATGCTCACGAACGCGCTCAAGCCGCACAAGGTGGCCACGCACCAGTTCACCATCCGGGAGTGCTGCGGCGGCGCGAAGGGGGTCAAGTTCGCCGATCTTCCCGAGCCTCACGGCGGCGCTGAGGAGATCGAGTAGGCGGTTTCGCCCCAGGGTGGTGGTTTCGTCTCGCCTCGAAACCGGTTTCGACCCCGGTATCGGCAAAACCATGGTGTGACCTGGGGTGATATCGGGTTTCGACCTTCGGTGGCAGACCCCGGAAACGGCCTCTCAGCGCGTGCTGAGGGGCCGTTCGTTGTGGCGATGAAGCTTCCGATTGCCAAGTACACACGCGTTGTGTATCGTTACACACGAATACACAAACCATGTGGATCGCCGGAGGAGTCATGCGCATGAACATCTCTGTCCCCGACGTACTCGCTGAGCAGGTGCGGGCTATCCAGATGCCCGTCTCCGAGGTCTGTCAGCGGGCACTTCGCCAGGCGCTCGACCGTTCCCAGCAGCTCAAGAGCACTGACAGCGCCACTGACAGCATGGGAGAGATCACCGTGGAGGTCGACAATCCGCCCTTCACCTTCGGTTTCATCGGTCGGTGGCTCGTCGAGCCCGACCGGGACGACACCCGCACTGGCGAAGACGGGTATGACGCCGGCGCCTATTGGGGGGTAGCTCAGACCAAGCGCGGCCGGATCGCGGTGTACACCGCGCACTGCAACGACCGGTGGCCCGCTCAGCTCAACGACCACGACACCTTGGACGAGGCGGCGAAGGAACTTCCTGAGGACATCCTCGCGATGGCCGCCCGGGAGCTTGGTGAGGACCTTGTCGTCTGGCGGGACATCTAGTAGCCGAACACCACGACGGCCTTCGCGGTTCCTGCGGGGGCCGTTGTTCGTGCGGGGCCCGGTTGCCCTGACATGAACGAGGCTCCGCCCTAAGCTGGCGAGTGCGACCTAGCCAGAGGACGGAGCCTCTCTCATGCCCGAGCCTACCTATGACGACACCATCGGAACACGAGTCTCCCGAGCCCGTAAGCGCCGCGCCCTCACACAGCACGGCCTTGCCGAACGCGCCCGGTACTCCCGCTCGCACGTGGCGCAGGTTGAGGCCGGACATAAGGTAGCCACCCCCTCGTTCATCGCCACCGTAGCCTCGGTGCTCGCCGTCGATCCCACCGAATTGACGGGACAGCCCTACCGGGGCGAGACCGCCTCTGATGACCAGGTACACGCCACAATCCCCGAAGTCCGGCGTGCACTGGAAACCGTGGACATCCCCGGGGAGCTGGAAGCGCCACCCCGCGAGCTGGACACGCTCGCCGAAGAGGTGGAGCGGCTACGCAGGCTCTCCAAAGCGGCCCGGCATGTCCAGGTCGGCGCCCGACTTCCGGCTGTGCTTGACGAGCTTGCCGTGCACGCCGCTGATTCCGGTACGCCGCGCGCTTGGACCCTGTTGAACGCGGCCGAGGCGTTGGCCGCGGCCCTGGCGCGCCGGTTGGGGTACAACGACTTGGCAGCGGGCGCTATCCGGTCCGCTGGCGAGTCGGCGCGTCGTTCCGACGATCCGAACCTGCCCCGGTTGGCTCAGCTCTCCCGTGCGCTGCTGCTGCTGACGTTCGGCGCCTGGCCCCAAGGGTTGCGGCTCGTTCAGCGCGCTGGTGAGGGGATGGACACCGACACCGATGCTGGACGCGCGGTTGCGGGTGCGCTTCGCCTTCGTGCCGCGATTCTGTCCGCGCGCGCTGACGAGCCCTCGGCAGCCTGGGAGCACTACGCGCAAGCTGTGGAGGTGGCTCGCCACATGCCTAAGCAGGCGCCCGACTTCTACGCGCTGCAGTTCAACCGGGCCAACGTTGCCTTGCACGGCGCGGCCGTGGCGGTGGAGCTGCGCGACTTCGATCAGGCGGTAAAGCGTGATCGGACCATTGACACCACGATGACCGGGCTACCCCCCGAGCGTCGGGCCCATCATGAGATCGACATGGCGCGGGTGTACAACGAGACCGGCGACCATGACACAGCGCTGAGGCGACTGCTGGAAGCCGAGCGTGTGGCGCCACAAATGACCCGATATCACCCCTCAGCACGGGTCGTCATTGGCCACCTGGTGGACGTGCGACGCACGATCCCCGAGCCGTTGCGAGGAATCCAGTCGCGTATGCGGATTGCCTGACCTCGGAGTTGCTCTGAGCAGGAATGTTCCACCGATTGGAACATTAACCGCTGTCTGCTCCGCCAGCCTGGTCAGCATGGCTACCGACCACACGCCCACGGGGTACTTGTTCTACGGAAACGCGGGCTCGCCTGCCAGGGCCGCACGGATGGCCGAGAACGAGGGTGTCTATTGGACTCGAGAGTTCGGTGACATCGTCGTTGCGGAGCCGCTGGGGTTGGTCCGGCTGATGCAGGGCGGCTGTGCTCGCCAGGACCCGGACGGGCTACAGGTCGTCCCTGAGGACGGGGAGCCGTTCGTGCTGTACCCGTTGTGCCGTATGGGGTGAGATGTCCGCGCGCTCGGGTGTGGCCAGTCCCCGGGTGCGTGGTGGCGCCCGGGTCCGTCCTTGCTCTTCCCACCGGGCGCACGTGGGGTCCTGCCGCGGGTGCGGTGGGGCCCCTCTTTGCGTGCGAGGAAGGGTCCGCCCCGTGCGGGCGAGGGGGACGGTACCGTTACGGCTATGGAAACGTGCGACGGGTGTGGGGCCACAGTCCCACCCGACCAAGTCCTCTACCGCATCGAAGGGCACCGCCCCGGCAAGCGCCGCACTCACCAGCGGCTCAACCTGCTGTGCCAGACCTGCTGGCGCCCGGGTGGAGCGAGCTACCAGCTCGGCGACGCCGTGATCTTTGGCCTCTACGGCACCGGTGAGCCCACCGCGCCGACGCCCTGCGCCGGGTGCGCCCGCATCGTGGTCCGCGGCTCCCACCCCAGACTGACAGCCGTGACCTGCTCGCGGGCCTGTACGGTCCGCGCGAGCAAGGGCCGGGGTGTGGGGCAGCGGACCGCTGCTGCCTGTGTGGGGTGCGGCGGAGAGACGAAGGGCCGGGCTGATCGCCGGCACTGCTCTCCGGCCTGTCGTCAGCGCGCCTACCGCGAACGCAAGTTTCCACAGCCGTAACGGTCCGCCCCGTGCGGGCGAGGGTGGCGTCCATTGGCCTCTGCCCAACGGTTCCCGGGAGCGTCGCCCCGTGCGTGGGGGCCAGGCTCAGTTGTGGCAGTCTCGGCCACAACTGCCCATCGCACGTGGCCCGGGGTCGCCAGGGTTGCCGCCGGCTGGGAGGTAACTGCCCATGACGCCCCGTTCGTCACTCTCAGCTCAATACCCTGGATCGGGGTATTGCCTCTGACCTGGAGTCCGCCCCGTGCGGGCGAGGTGGCAACCGTGGCCCAGACGGCCACAGTTGGCCCGGTCGGTCCGCGTGGGGAGCCGCCAGGGGTACACGCTGGTCCGTACCCCTTCTCCTCAGTAGCGCCCCGGGCTGGCGGGGTCAGAGGGTCGGAGATAGCTCCGATCCTTGGTGGCAACGGGGCCTCACTAGCGAGGACCCTTAGCGCGCACCGTGCGGGCGGGGGTACCCGCAATGTGGGTACCCCTTGGGCTGTCCCGAGCGTGCGGGCGAGGGTGGCGACTGTCCGGCGCCGGACAGTTGAACCAGTCCGACGTCCGGCCCGTGCGGGCGAGGAATTGGAGTCCTTTAAGGACCTCAATCACCTCGACGTCCGCCCCGTTCGGGTGAGGGTGATGTCCCGTTCCTCCAGTGCTGGAGGAACGGGCGAGGGCGAGAAGGGTACGCAGATTCTGCGCACCCTTGGCGAGCCGGGCGGGCGCGGTCGGGCTGGTCACCGAGGGGGGAACGAATCGTTCCCCCGTGTGATCCGTGCGGGCGAAGGGGTCAGGGATTCCGTCCGTCCAGTGGATGGAAACCGCGGGCGAGGGTGCCGGGATCATATTGACCTCGGGGTGCATATGACCCACACCGGCCACGGAGCCGAACCTCTGGCTACCGATAATGTTCAGTTATCGGAACCTAGGAGTCGGACATTCCGGGCGCACGGACGGCCCGTATGCGAGGGGTCTAGAGAGCGCGCTCAGCGCAGGCGGACACGCCTGGGAGCATGCGCCAGTCATCGCGGCGGCGCCGCGGCAGCCCAGCGAGAGCCGGGGGAACGAATCGTTCCTCCCCCCGGGGTGACCGGGCATCAGAAAACGTCTGTCGTGTTCGGTTATGTAGCCGCTCGTCCCGTTTCGGGCTGCTCGGCCACGTCGTCCCCGTTTCGGGGTTGGTTCGCCGTTTCGGCGGTGTCGCCCTGGTGGTGCCGTTTCGGCCCTTCCGGGGCATACCAGCAGTGTATGACATACCCGCTTTTGTGCTAGTACAAGCAGGCTGCGGGGAGGGTGCCCGCACCCGGCCAGAACCCGCCAGTAACACCCCCTCGCCGGCTTAGGGTGCCCCCATTCCCCTACTGGAGGAGTGCCCCTTGCGCATCCCCGCTCTCGCCGCGGCCGTGTTCGCCCTCGCCGGCTGCGCAACCAATGTCGAGGACACCAGGGACGCCCCCGCCGAACCGACCACGGTGCTAGAACTCCAGGGCAGCGGCAACAAGAACAGTGAGAAGTTCACCGTGAGCGACAGTTGGCGGCTCGACTACACCTACGACTGTTCCGAACTGGGCATCAAGGGGAACTTCGTCGTCGAGGTGGACTACGGCGATGACTTTGGGCCCATGCCGGTCGTGAACGAACTCGGCTCAGAGGGTGAGGACTCCACCCCGCAGCATGAGGGCGGCGACGAGGTGCACCTGGCGGTCATGTCCACCTGTGATTGGACGGTTGAGGTCGTCGACGGCGGGTGAACCGCTTACCCGGTGAGCATGCCGGCGATGCTGGTCCACGCCCATACGGCCACCCAGGCGGCCACGGATGTCGTGCACACCGCTACGGCGAGGGCGATCAGCCACGCCACGGCGCACCCGGCAGCGGCGTTCTGGCGCTGCTGGGCGGTGCGCGGGGTTCCGTTTACACGATTGCTCACTAGCGGCCTTCCTTGCCGAATGCGACCTGGACGTTTCCGCCGCCCTCGATGCGGGTGATCTTGCGGACCCGGCGGCGCAGTTCCGCGTCGCCCCCCTCAAGGTCGATCACGATGCGGATTGGCTCGGCGTTGACGGGCTCCCGCTCCCCGGTGCCGTTGTAGGCCAGGGTCCAGCCTGGGTCCAGATAGCCCCCGGAGTCGAACGTCTTGGGTTCAGCGAACACGTCGCGCATCTCGGTGATATCGGAGTGCGGGTTCGGGGACTCCTTCTGGTCCTGGTGGGCGATACGCGCCAGCTCCCCCAACCCGCCGGCCTGGCGGACCTGGCGGGCATCCACCATCCCCCCAGCGGCGAACTCCGGGCGGCGGATGGAGGACGCTTGTCGGGCGTAGCCGTGCGACCGCCCCGACGTGCGCGACTCATTTCCGCCGAGGGTGGTGCCGGTCTCCGGGTCTTCCAAAATGTTGATGTGGCCGTCATCGCCCCGGTACAAGGGCAGATCGCCCGGTTTCGCATTGCCCAGGGACACCTTGGACAGGCTGCGGTAGGACCGCACCGCCTTGACGTTGGCGACCTTGTCCAACGCGTCGAAGGCGTTGGCGTCCTGGAAGTTCCCGCCGACGAAAGCCCCGCACCAGGGGTACCGGCCACCCATGAACCGCCGGGAGAACTTATTGGGTGCGTCGGGCATTCCCAAGTTCTTGCGGGCCTCTTTGACGACGGCCATCCCGTCGCCACCCTCCAAGGTGGACTTGTGTTCCCGGATGACGTCCTTGATGCGGCCGATCCATTCCTTGGACATGTGGTAGCCCGCACCGGAGAACCCATCCCCGGCGCCGAACCGGTTACGGACCCCGTCCAGGATGGGATCGAACGTGGAGTTCGCGGCCTCCATCACCCCGTCGGTGAAATGATTCTTGCCCTTGGCCAGGAACGATTTCGCTCGGGAGATGATGCCGCCCTTGTCGAACCCCTCCATACCGGCGATCCGAGCCGCCCCCCGTCCATCACCACTGTTAGCAGCATCAATGAAGGACTGCCCACCGAGAGCATCAACCGCCCGCGGGACAAGCACCCCTTCACCGGAGCGCACCATGGCCAGCGTGTCGTCAGTGGCGGAGTAGCCATCTAGGGCGGCGCCGCCGCGCAGGTCCACCATGCCGCCGGTTTGGAACGCGTGCTCATCCAGCGTTGATAGGCCGGTGACCTTGCCCGCGACGAAATTCCAGACCGGAACAATACCCTCGTTGTAAACACCGTTAACAACATGGGCGACGGGTTCACGAGCAACCGCAGGCAGCCGACTCCACCACTGCTGAGCGCCCTCAACCGCGTCACGAAAACCGTTCTTGACGCCGGTAGCTAGATCGCTAATCGTGCCGACAACTGCATTCCTCAACTGGATGGCGCGCTCCGACACCCAGTTCTTGATGTTGTCCCACGGGGCGATGGCTCCCATTCCCAGCGACATGAACTCCGCGAGGATGTCACGACGCAAATCCGGGAAGATCGACTCCCCCACCAGGGTGTTATACAGCCACTCGGAAGCCCGGACGATGGGGTAGGCAAACATGTTCATGAACCGCAGGACACCGCTCAACCCGAGCCGGTCGAACTCGCCAAGAATCTCGTCCACCATCTCCGGAACGATGGACTCACCGACCAGGGTGTCGTAGAGCCACTGGAACCCGTCGGCGATGCCCTGAACGATTCCGCCCATGATCTCGGAGGTTTTCCGGCCAAGCCATTCGAATGGCGCGGCGATACCCTCCACCAAGGAATCCACAATGTCCTTGATGGCCTTCCGACGGTCCTCGTAGTCTGCGCCCTCACCGAACAGTTGATCGTTGATGTTGAAGGATTCCAGGAACCCTCCGCCCAACCCGTCTACGAGGTCGTCCCAGACTTCTTTGAACGATTTGACGCCGTCTTCGCCATCTTGCAGGTAGGTCGTCAACGTGGATATGCCGACGATGGCCCATCCCCAGGGGCTGGCCCGCATTGCTTTCGAGGACAGCCGGATGGCGGTGCGCAGCGCGTAGAACCCCGCGGTGAGCACAGCGAGGTTGGCCCCGAAGTCCTCCACGGTGGACTCGTTGTCGCCCATCCAGTCGCCGATGCCCTCAAGAGAATCGGCCACCGGGCCCAGCTCCCCGCCGAGCGTCGACCACACCTCCACGGACCCCTCAATGGCGCCTTCGAGGGCGGGGGTGGCGTTGTTGGTGATACTCCACATGGCCGAGGAAATGTCCGTGAACACCTCGTCAGCCCCGGTGGACTCCAGGGTGTCCTTCGCGTTGGACACGATGCGGGGGATGTCCTCAGAGAACACCTCCACCGCGCGCTCACCCACCTTGCCTACGGCGGGGGCGAGGTCGTCGAGGAACGGGGACACCATCTCCGCCGCGGCCAGGGTCACGTTGTTCTTGGCAGCGTTGAACTCGCCCGTGAAGGTCTTCTCCGTCTCCTCCGCGGCCCGTTGGGCGCGGCCGAACGCCTCCTCGGTGGGATCGCCCAGCACCGCGAGTAGGTCTTCGTAGGAGATCTGGCCCTCAGAGGCCATCGTTTTGATCTCGCCGGTGGTGGTGTCCAGGTGCGCGGCCAGCTCCTCCAGAATGGGGAACCCGGCCTCGGAGATCATGTTCAGTTCGCCGTTGAACGCGTTGCCCTGCCCCTGCGCCTTCGCCAACGCCGAGGTGATCGAGTTCACCCGACCGGGACCGTTACTCAAATGCCCGATGCTGGTGTTGATGTTCTCCAGGATCTCGACGGTGTCGTCGCCCTGCACCCCGAGATAGCCCAGCTCAAGGGCGGCGTCGTGGAACACTTCGGTGCCGATGGTGGCGGTGCGAAACGCATCGTTGATGTCGTTGACGGTGCGTTCGGCTAGACGGGCGTCGCCGTACATGCCCGACAGGGCGGCGGTGGTGTCCTGGATGCTGGTGGTCAGCCCACCCACGGCCGCGGCGAACCGGCCGATTCCGATCGCCGCAAGCGCCCCGGTGGCGACGGTGGCCATGTCCCGGAATGAGGTGCCCACGCCGGCCACGGCTCCCTCGGTCTGTCCGGCTTGGTTCTGCACGCGGGAGAACCCGGTGGCGGCGGCAGCGGTGCCCGCGTTGACCCCGCGGGAGAACCGGTCCCCGGCTCGGCGCCCGGTCTCACCCATCGCCTGCACGGTGGAGCGCTCGAACCCCGAGGTGAAACTCTGCCCAGAGACACGCCCGACGGTGGCGAACCGGTCCCGGCTGCCGCGGAGTTTCTTCTCGGCGCCGGTGATGGCGCGCCCCATACCGCGCTGCGTCGTGGTACCGAACCCGGAGGTGAACCCATCCCCCGCGGATCGGCCCGCTCGGCGGGAGGTGCTCTCCAGCCCGCGCAGCATCTTGTCGACATCGCGGGTAGCGCGCTTCATCTGCCGGGTGAAATCGCGCAGGTCAGCGTCGATCTTTACGGTGAGTTCTTCGAGAACAGCCACAGTCACCACCCCCTACGCGGGAGCGGCGCCAGCAGCTCAGGGATCAGTTCGTCGCGGGTGGCCGGCTGCTCGGCCGACATGAACCCCGCGGCCCGCAACTGGTTAACCTCGCGGTCACGGTCATCCCAGTTGTCCTTGGCGCGCTGCCGATAGGCCCGCTCCTGCGCGGTCTCCGGGTGGCACGGGGTGGACGACCATAGGTTCACCGCATCGCGGGCGGCAGCGAAGATCTCAGCGGCGCTCCCGTCCCGTCGGCGCTGGATCTTGTCGATCTCCGCGCGCAGGCGAGCCCGCCGCGATGCTGCGTGATGCGGAGTTCCGGGGCACGCCGCCCCATGGACTCCGCACAGTGGTTTCTCTCCCATGTGGCCCCCTCGGTGCCCCCCGTGTGCTGGGGTTATACCGATAGTCTATGAAACTCTCCTGTTCGATGCCGTTTCGGTATGGATGGGGCCATAAGGAAGCCCCGGCCGTGCGAACGGCCGGGGCGCTGCCACGGGTGGCTACTCGGTGGTGATCCCGTTGGTGAGTTCTTTTCGGAGTTCACGGCGTCGAGCCAGCGGCGTCTGCGGATTCATCAACTCCCGTGCCTTCCTGCGCTCCTCCGTGGGCGGCTCATAGGCCACCACGGAATGGGATTTGCGCATGGAGACCCGATCGCGGCCCCGGATCGTCTCCGCTGCTTCGCGGAGTTCCTCGCGGGTGTGCGGCGTCTCGCCTTTGATTCGTTCCTCATTGGCCTTGTGGAGCCGGTTGGTGATGCGGTGGGACACCTTGGCCGCCACCTCGTGGGCTTTCTTGATCTCCTCGTTTGTGGGGGTCTGCGAGACCTTCGCGGTGACCTTCTCCACGGCGGCTACCGCCTTGTCGATGGTGTCCTGGTCGGCGCCGAGCCGGCGAAGCTGCTGGGCGATACGCTCCGGGGCCTCGGAGCGCTGCTGTGCGTTCCACGAAGTGGCGCGGTCGAACTCGGCCTGGACCACGCCGGCGATCCGGTCATACCGGTCGTCGGGGTTCTTGCCTCGCACGGTTCCCATGTTGCTCTCCCTTGTGTCGGTGCTCATTCGAAGCATTTGGCCAGGTCAACACCGGGGAGGAAGTACAGAACGCCGGTGTCCTGCCCCGGTTCGTCGAGGATCCCGGCTTGCGCCAGGCGGTAGGCGGCGCCCGCGGGGTCGCCGGGTTGGCACGGCAGCGCGTGGAAGTCACTGGCGTGCAGGTCCTGGTAGAGCTGGGCGGGTTCGTCGCCCTCGGTGATGCGCCACGCGCCGGTGTAGGAACCCAGGGGGCACAGCCGGGCGTGGGAGACGCACGCGGGGCGTTCCGCGGGCGGTTGGGCCTGTTCGAGACGTTCCAACCGGTTCTGGAGTCCGCGCAGGGTCACGGGGCACCTCCGGTGTCCTGCTCTAGGGCGGCCTTGCGCTGCTTGAGGAGCTGAATGAAGACGTTGGCCTCCGGCTTCTGGTCAGGCAGGAACCCGATGCTCTTGTCGCGGACCCGGAACGCGGCGTTGTCGTAGACCACGTGGTACCCGCCCGGGGTGGGGTGCTCGATACGCAACCACCAGTGGAAGTGTTCGGGCCCCGGGGTGTCGGGGAGTTCACGGTTCCGCCCGCCGGCGGGCCCCCCGCGGAACATGAGATTCCCGGTGTGGCGCTGCCCGGACTCGCTGGTGAGGTGCACCTGGTCGAGCTGTTCTTCACCGGGCACGACACGGTCCACCATGTCGCATGGCTGGTCGCGGTCGCCGAGGGTGCCCCTTTCGCGCATGTAGTCGAGCATGCGTTGCCACCGGGGGTTGATGGTGGGGCATGTGTCGTCGTGGGTGCGGCAGTGCGGCGTGGTGGTGGGCGCGGGGGCCCGGTTGGTGGTGGTTGTGGCTTCGAGGCGGGCGAGGCGTGCGTTGAGGCGTGTCATTGGTGTTCCTGTTGTGCTTCGAGGCGGGCGAGGCGTTCCTCGACGTCGAGGGCGGCGCGCAGGGATACGACGTTGGTGAGGATGGCTTGGGCGGCTCGCACGCGCACGGCATCGGAGTCGGCGGTCAAGCTGGCGCGGAGCGCGGTGACGGCTTCCACACCAGCATCCGAGAGCGCGCCGAGGACGTTGTCGAGGAGTTCGCGGCGGATCTCGCGCACCCGGGTTTGGAACTCGGGTTCGTTGTTCCAGCGGACGATGGAGCGCACGGAGGCGCCTGATTCGGCCGCTGCTTGGTTTGGGGTGGCGCCGCGTGCGACGGCTAGGGCTGCGGCTTCTTTTCCTGTGAGAGCGCCTTCTGTGGCCACGGGTGGTCACCTCCTCTGGTTCCATCATGCCGCCCGGCTATTGATCTGGTGGTTTCCATGCCCGCTCAGGTGGTGGCGGCTTCTCCGCGTAACGCCTGGGCGTGGGCCTGGCCTACGAGCACGGCCAGGCGGGCGAGCACGTCCTCAGGGACTCCGGTGCGGCACTCCGGGCCGATCCCGTAGGACTTGGATTCCGGGTCGGTCAGTGTTCGTCCGCAGGAGCAGCACCGGGTGGTGAACACGGCGAACCTGGCCCGGCAGGTGTCGGGGTCGGTCGTGATCGTGGTGTGCACGGCGTCGTCCCACGGGTGGCGGTGGGTGCGGAACCAGTCGGTGACCCACTGGTTCTTCTCGGGTGGGGTGAGCCCTTCGGGCACGTCGGACCGGTAGAGGGCGGGGCCGTAGCGGGCTTTCGAGGGCCAGGGGGCGATGCGCCCGCGGTGGTCGCGGCGCCAGTAGGTCATCTGGTCGGGGTCGTTGGGGTCCGGGACGGCGTAGTAGGCGGTGGTCATCGTGTGCTCCTTCGGTTGATGGATGATGTTGGTGGCGGCCGTGCTCTCTTGGACTGAGCACGGCCGCCGCTGTTGCGCTTGTCAGTCGTGATCGAGAGGGTTATCGCCCCCGTGGAAGCAGTACGGGCAGCAGCAGGTGTGCTCGGCGTACTCGGCGGCCTGGTCGATGTGGTCAGCGCGGGGGCACTCGGGAAGCTGCGCCCACTGGCCGGCGGCACGTTCCTGGGAGATGGTGGCGCGGACATGGTCGACCATGTCGGTGAGCAGGTCGAGGCGGTGCTCGACGAGGTCGGGGTGTTCCTTGAGGTAGCCGCGGACGTTGACGTCGGAGAAGTCGGTGATCGCGCCATGGGCGGCGACGGCGAGGGCGTCCATCTCGTCGTTGATGCCAGTCATCGGTTTCCTTCCTGTGGTGCCGCTGTGCGGCGGGTTTTCGGTCCGTCGGGTGGCGGGCCGGGGTCTATGTGGTCGGGTTGGCCCACTTGAGGATCACGTCGCCGTGGCACCGTTCGTCGAGGGGGCAGGCGCACACGACGTCGCGGCCGGCCAGGGCGATGCGGGCCTGGGTGAGGCCGACGGGCTTGCGCCACCGTGTTCCGTGGCGGGTGGTAAGGGTCCCGGCGAGCAGGTCCGCCTCGAAGAGGTCCACGGCCTCGTAGCGGGTGTGTACGGCGTTGTGGCAGGCGGGCACAGGGCACGGTTCATCGAACGGGTGGGGGTTGCCCCACGTGTAGGGGCGTGTGACGAGCACGGAACCCTTCGGCTTGCGCCACCCTTTGCGTTCATTAGTGGGCGGGCGCTGGTGGCGGATCGGCATGTCCGGGCTGCTCCTCTCCGAGGGCGTGGGCGGTGCGGGGTCGAGCTGGTTGAGGAGGTTCAGGGCTCGGGTGCGGACGTCGTCGGGGAGGGGTTCGTGGTTGGCGATGATGTTCCGGGCGGCCTCCACGGTGTTGGTCTCGTGGAGGGAGACCGCGGTGACGAGTAGGGAGCGGCGGTGGAGGGAGCCGCCGGGGTGGTGGCGGGCGCGTTCCCGAGCTGCCGCGGACAGGTCCCTGTTCGAGGTAGTCATGAGGTGGACCCTTCCGGCTCAGCAGCGAACACGATCGACCAGGCGTCGCCAAACAGGCCGGGCGCGCTGGTGAGGCGGAATCCCGCCTGGTGAAGTTGCACTGTCCGAATCGTCTTCGGGACGTAGCCGGGATAGTCGACCCCGGTGGGGTCGCCGTCCTCGTCGTACCACTCGCGGGACTCACCCTCGCGGTACACCTCGGACAGTTCCGCTCGCCAGACGGCGCGGCCATCGGGGTCGATGAGGTGCACCCCGTGGCCGTACCGGTGGTCGGCCCACAGCATCTCGTTGGGGACGCGCACCTCGGCATCAGGTTTGGCGTGGAACAGTGCGGCGGCGCGGTAGGTGGTGAACAGCCACACGGTGGCGTCGTATCCCAACCGGCGGTCGAGCACGACGCGTTTCTTGGCGGTGTCGACCTGGATCGCGGAGTCCTGGATCTCTACCGCTACGCGGCGTTGCCGCCCGTGCTCGTCGGTGCGGGCGGCAACGACATCGACGCGGCGGCCGGCCGCGTGGTGTACGACCTCGATGTGTGCCTGGTAGCCGAGCCGGGTGAACTCTTCGGCGAGGACCTGTTTGGCGAGGAGGTGACGGGTGCTTTCTCCGGCGGCTTGGCAGGCGGAGCCGGGGGTGTGGGCGAAGTGCGCGGTGACTTTGCGTCCGCGTTTGAGGACGACGTCGGTGCTGCATTGGGGGCAGGTGTAAGGACCGTTTTGGAGGTCGCGCGTTGCGAGCGTGCGCGCGCCTGCGGTGTTGGCAGCGATCAGCAACACGTCTCCTTTCAAGGGGCTCACAGCGTGTATCCACAGGCGCGGCGGCAGTCGAAGCAGTACCGGGACCCTTCGGCGTTCCACTGCGGCCGGCGGCACCGCCGACACGTCACCTTCCAACCCGGGTGGTGCTCGTCGAGGTGATCGAGAGCGCTACGCACTGCCAGGGGCGAATACATCCGGTTGACCGCGCACGGGGTCCTGGGGTCGGGGTGCGGGTGTCTGCAGCTCCACCCGTGCTCGTCGAAGGTGAACCAGGCCGGGGTGACACCGGTGCCGCGTTCGGGCACCTGGTCGGCCTGGGAGTCGACAGGAGCGGGAGTGTGCGGCCATTCGGTGAGCCCGTGGTAATACCGCCAGGTGTCGCGTAGCTCGTCCAGCGTCAGCTCGTTCAACCACCGGCCGTCATGGCGGGCGACAATGTCGGCGACGAGGGCATCACCGGTGGGTGCGGTGCGGGACGCGGCCCGGATGACCTCGGCGGCAGCCGGAGTGGGCGCGTCGTTGATGAGCTGTTCAGCGGTGACTTGTTCGATGTCGTCGAGCTGCTGAGTGGTCATGAGTCAGCCCCTGCCTGGGCGGTGTTCTGGCTTTTGTGGCTGGCTTTTTCGGGGGGGTCGTGTATCCAGGGGTGCATCTCGAAGCGCGGAGACGGCTTCCGTCCGCGCTTGCCCGACGGCTGCTCCACCACGACCTCGGCCAGCCATCCCAGCTCTTCGAGTTCCATCACGAGGCTCTTGACCATCTCGGCGTCGCGCGCCCAGGCCCGACCGTTGAGGCCGCGCCAGATCTGGCGAATCGAGACCGTCTCGCCAGGGCTGGTGTTCTTCGCCAACCAGGCCAGGGTGTCCAGCAGCGGCTTACGGCCGCCCTGGGTCTTGGCGTCCATCAGCTCCAACGTCCGGCGGGCGTGGGCGATCAGGTAGTCGGCGAGCGCGATCGCGTTGGCCATGATCTTCTCGTCGATCTCAGTGGCCGCGGTGTCGTCGTAGAGCGTCAGACAGGCGGCGATGCGGACGATCTGGCCGCAGAGCTTCCCGGACCATTCAGTGATGTCGTGCAGGTCGCCGCCCTCGGCGCGGCGCTGCTGAATGTCGTTGTAGAACCCCGCGAAGACCTTGCGTGCCGCGTCGGTGAGATGGAGCGTGGAGACCGTCTCCTCCATCCAGACCCGGTGCACCAAGTCCCCGATCTGGGCGTCGAACGCTTTGAGTAGGGCCTGCGGAGCCGCCGGAGCGTCGAAAGTGTCGGGCGGCATAGCCGGGGCCAGCGCGAACAAGAACCGGTTGAGGAACCCGGACTCCCGGAAGTCGGGGTTCTGCTTGGACAACCCTTCGACCATTCCGGGCTGGATGATCAACCCGAGGGTTACCGCGGTGTGGGGCATGTGCAGAGCCCCTCGGGAGACCCGGCCGGCGTCGTAGGGTTCGCCGGTGTAGCCCTCAAGCAGCGGGCCGATGTTGGCCTGACCCGTGCTGTACATCCCGGCGGCGTGCTTCCACAGGGTGGCCTCGGACCCGAGTACCGCGATACGTCCGCCTTGCTCGGCCATGGTCTTCGTGAGGTACTCCATGGTGGAATCGCCCCCGGCCATCAGGTGCGGCGGGTTCTTGCGCTCCCCGGCTTTGAGCATGGCTTCGCGTGCCGCGGCTAGGTCAGCTTCGGCCTCTTCGCCGGGCTTGGGTTTGGATGCGGACTGCTTGGCCCTCTCGTAGCGGGCTACGGCCAAGTCAATAGCTTCGTTGTGCTCGGTGATCTCGGCGGACTGCTGGGTGCGCAGTTCCGCTCCGGCTTCCATGAGTGGACGCTGGGCGACCGCCAGGGCCGGGGTTTTGCGGGCTGAGGAGTCGGCCAGGGCCAGCAGGTACAGGCAGACCATCTCGGTCCACCCTTCTTTGACCAGCACCCGGCGGCGGCCTCCGATGGCTGCGGAGATGACCGCGAGCGCGGAGAACGCGGCGACGTCTTCGGCGACGTTGCGGGACTCGGAGATGACCGCGACCCAGGGGGCGAGCCGTCCGAGGCGTTCGGTTGGGAACTCGGGAAGGGGTGGCGCGGTGACGGGGATGGGGGGCTCAAACGCGGGACCCCCCTGATTTTGCGAGCCAGAAAAGCCGTTATTCGGGTCCGTGGGACCTGAGTCGCTGTTTTGGCTTTTGTGGCTTGCCTCAGGAGGGGGGTCCCGCGTTTCGAGGGGGGTGAGGGCTCCGAGGTCGAGGCCGGCGTCGAGGTGGTCGGAGACGTCGGCGCCCTTCTTCGCCAGCGGGGAGCGGACGACCCGGACCGACCTCCCCGCTTTCCCCAGAACCCGTTCGATGGCGCGGACGCGCTTGAGGCCGGCGGGGTCGTTGTCGGCGATCACGACGATGTCGGCACCCTTGAGCGCGTCGGTGTAGGACTGCTCCCACCTGACTTCGGCTCCGTTGGCGGCCGTGGTGGCGACGTGCCCCAGCTCGGCGAGCCTGTCGCAGTCCTTCTCACCCTCAGGGAGATAGACGGTGCGGCCTTCGGCTGCAGCGGCCAGAACCTCGGGCAACCGGTAGAGGACCCGCACGCCTTTGGGGAGACCATTGCTCTTCGAGGTCGGGTTGTAGGGGATAAACACCTTGGGGTCACCGCACCGGGGGCAGGCGAACCGGCGCTGGTAGTAGAGCACCTGGCCGTGCTCGTCGGTGTAGGGATAGGACACCCGCGGGCGCTCGGTACGCCACAGGCCACGGTGATACTGGTTGTCGCACTCCGGCTTGGATTCGGCGTCCTCGTCGAATAGGGCATTCCAGGGCAGGCCGAGTTCGTCGATAACCGCCTGGGTCTCGCATCCGACGTGGCAGTTGATCAGGGCCTGGCCCTTCTCGTAGCCGACGCTCAACGACGGGGCGCTGTCGTCGTGGGCCGGGCATCGGGCCGAGATCTGCCCGTTGCCCCGCGGGTTGCAGTCGTGCTCCTCCAGCGCCTGGCGAACGCGCTCCAGTGAGTTCAACGGTTGACCTCGTTTGCCTGCGTGTTGACGGTGTGGGGCTGGAGAGCGTCTGCCGGATATCGACGCGAGATGACGACCCAGATGCGCCGTCCACACCCGGAGCGGCGGATCCCGCCGACCTGTGGTGTCCAACTGAGCCCGAAGTGGTGGCGGTGGCAGTGCGGGCAGCGGTACGCGATTCCCCATCGGCGGCGTCGGCCGTCTGGTGCGAACGCGGAGGCGAACGCGACTGGGTATCGCCGGGGCGCCTTTTGGGTTTCACTGTGTGCGGCTATGCTGTTCATGACTGCTCCCCCGTTGGGTAAGTGGTGAGCGAAGACCCTTGGTGGTCACCGGCCCCCGCCGGTTGTCTTTGGCCCGTCCCGTTGCCCCGGGGCGGGCCGCTTTCGTGTTCAGGCCGCATCGTCATCGCCCTTCTGGTCGTGGGCGTCCGGACCTTCGAGCAGGCGGATCAACGAGGCGGTGATGACGCGGTTCCGGCTCCCGAGCCCGGGGACCGTCTGGACGGGGGCTTGGCCCTGTTTGATCAGCGCGTTGAGATGGCTCTTTGAGCAGCCGATGGCGCGGGCGGCCTCGCTGGCGTTGACGGTGGCCGGCCAGGAGCGCTTGATCTGAGCGAGCGTCGGGCGGTCCTTCATGAGGCGCACTTCTCGCCAGTGCGGAGGTACTCCAGGACTTCGGCCTTGTCGTACCGAACCCGCCGGGGCCCCCAGCGGTGCGGTTGCGGGCCGTATCCCTTCTTGGCCCACCTTTTGATGGTGCTCACCGAGACTTCCGCGACCTTTGCGTACTCGTCCTGGGTGATCCACTCGGGCTTTTGTGCTTCCAAGTGATGGACGTGAAAGGAAATGTCATCCATGAGCACAAGAGTGCGCGCGGGGTCGCGAGATGTCAAATCGGGGAGTATTGTCAGCAGGCATGACAACTGGGAGCGAGCAGTGGGACGCGCGTCTAGTCAGAACCGTGGCTGAAGAGATCCGGCGCTATCGGAAGCAACGTCGCCTGAGCGTTCAGCGGCTGGCGGACATATGCACCGAGGATTACGCCCTTCCGATCAAGCGATCTGTCCTGGCGAACCTCGAAAGTGGGAGGCGTCCCACACTGAGCGTGGCGGAGCTGCTGGTGTTGGCTCGCATCCTGGAGGTCCCCCCGCTCCAGTTGCTGTTCCCGATTGGCCAAGCTGACGAGATCGAGGTCTTGCCTGGCCGTACCGCCAAAACGTGGTACGCAGCCCAATGGTTCATCGGGGAGACTCCGCTCGACATTGACGAAGCCGCCGCGTGGGCAACGGTGAATGCCGCCGCGTACTACCGAAGCCACGAACGGCGAGTTCACGACTGGAGGCTCCGGAAAGACGAAGTGGAGAGTCGGCAGGCGAAAGCCGCGCAGGCGGCTACGGAGTCCGAACGGGAAGCCCACACTTCAGCGGCGGAGGCGCAACAACAGCTCTTGTCCATGGACGAGGACGTCCTGACCCGAGAGCGGGCGCGTATGCGGAAGCTGGGCATCACGCCGCCCGATCTGCCCGATGACCTCGATCACCTCGAAGAGAAGCGCCGCGAGGCCAAAGCCGCGGCGGACGTGATCAAGCGAGAGATGTACCCCGACTCCACCGAGTCCGACACGAAAGGCGAGTGATGGCCGATTCCATCAAGAAGATCAAGCTCAAGGACGGCACGGTCCGATACCGGACAGTTGTCGATGCCGGAACCGACCCCGCTACCGGCAAGCGTCGACAGCTCACGATCACCCGGGACAAGAAGACCGACGTGATCAACGAGCGCGCCCGAATCCAGAACCAGCGCAGCACCGGCGCGCTCGTTCTGCCGACCAAGACCACCGTGGACGAATGGCTCGACACCTGGTTGGCCAGCGCCACCCGGGACGTAGAAGCGGCAACCGCCGCGAACTATCACGATGCGGTGCGCCCCGTGCGAACCCACCTTGGGAAAGCGCGCCTCCAGGCGCTCACTGAGGAGGATGTGGAAAGCCTGATCGATTGGATGCTGACCGCCGGCCGGGTGCGTGGCGGTAAGCCCGGTACCGGGCTTGGCATCCGCTCGGTGCGGTTGACGTTGGGCCGGCTGCGTACCGCACTGAACGAAGCGGTGCGCCGCGGCCTGGTGGTGCGCAACGTGGCCGAGCACGTGAAGATCCCCCGGGCTGCCCGGGAAGCGGCCAAGCAGGCAGAGGAACAGCGCACGCCGTGGACCGAAGAAGAGGTCAAGGTCTTCCTCGCCGGCGTCAACGAGGACCGGCTGTACGCCGCCATGCTGCTATTGCTGCTCGGCTTGCGCCCGGCCGAGGTGTGCGGGCTGCGGTGGGCTCAGGATTTCGACCTGGAGGCCGAGACGATCTGGGTACAGAAGACCCGGACCCTAGTCGAGGGCGAGGTGATCGAGAAGGACACCAAGTCCGCGAGCGGCAAGCGCAAGCTCCCGCTGCCCGGGGTCGTGGTGGACGCGCTCAAGGCGTTCCGCACGCGGCAGAAGGCCGAACGGTTGGCCGCGGGCGAGGGATACGAAGCGAGCGGCCGGGTAGTCGTCGACGAACTGGGGCGCGCGGTCAAGACGGACTGGCTACGTCGACGGTTCTACAAGCTGAGCGAGCAGACAGGCGTTCGCCGGGTGCGGCCCTACGATGCGCGTCACGCCTGCCTGACGTGGATGGCTTCGGCGGGAGTCGCGGACGTGGTGGTCTCGGCATGGGCCGGTCACGCGGACCTGTCGTTTACGAAGAAGGTCTATGTGCATCCCAACGAGGGGCACCTTCGGGCGGGTGCGGACCACATGCAATCGGTACTCGGATCGGCATGATCATCTCGTTATCTCCCCGTTATTGTGAGAGATTGTGAGACGACCGGCCCCAGGCAGAAGTAAAGGCCCTGCTCCACTTCCGTGAAACAAGGCCCTGACCTGCGTCTATGCTGTTCTTTCTCTGTCGGGACGGCGGGATTTGAACCCACGACCCCTTGACCCCCAGTCAAGTGCGCTACCAAACTGCGCCACGTCCCGGTGCTGTCGGCGGAATCGTTCCCGCTGACGAGTCAGACTCTACCGTACTTGCGAGGCCGTTCGTGACGGAGTTTCGGGGTGTGGTGGGTGGCTGGTGGGGCGCCGGGCTCGTCGGGCTCTCTCTCCGGGAGTGCCAGCCTCTGGTGCTTAGGGTGGGAGTGTGAGTGGCGGCGTTGTGACGTTGTTCCTCTGCGGCGATGTGATGACCGGCCGCGGTGTCGACCAGATCCTGCCGCACCCGGGGGACCCGCGGTTGTGGGAGTGGTCCGTTCGGGATGCGCGGACCTACGTGGAGCTCGCCGAACAGGCGAACGGGCGCATCGCGCGGCCGGTGGACTTCCGCTGGCCGTGGGGCGATGCGTTGGACCTGTTGGACGCGGTGGCTCCCGACGCGCGGGTGATCAACCTGGAGACGAGCATCACGCGCGAAGACGATGCCGCCGCGGGCAAGGCAGTGCACTACCGGATGAGCCCGGACAACGTGGCGTGCCTGACCGCGGCCCGGCCGGACGTGTGCGCCCTCGCCAACAACCACGTGCTCGACTTCGGCCGCCAGGGGTTGACCGACACTCTGGACGCACTGGCCGCCGCGGGGGTGCCGGCGGCGGGCGCGGGACGTGATCTGAGTGAGGCCCAGCGCCCTGTGACTGTCCCGTGCGGCGAGGGCGGCGGTGACGCCGGCCGGCTCGCGTTCGTCGCGTTCGGAGCGCGGTCCAGCGGGATCCCGGACTCGTGGGCCGCTGCGCCGGAGCGGTCCGGGGTCAACCTGCTGCCGGACCTGTCCGACGACACCGCGGACGAGGTCGCCCACCGGGTGGGGCGGTACAAGGCCGCGGGCGACGTCGCCGTGGCCTCCGTTCACTGGGGAGGTAACTGGGGCTATGACGTGCCCGAGGCGCACGTGCGATTCGCGCACCGCCTCATCGACGGCGGCGTTGACCTCGTGCACGGGCATTCCTCGCACCACCCTCGGCCGGTGGAGGTCTACCGGGACAGGCTGATCCTGTACGGCTGTGGCGACCTGATCGACGACTACGAGGGCATCACCGGCTACGAGGAGTTTCGCGACGACCTGCGCCTGCTGTACTTCGTGTCCGTGCGGCCGGACACCGGGGCGCTTGTGGAGCTGTGGACTGTGGTCATGCGGGCGCGCCGCATGCGGTTGTGCCGCGCGTCGTCCGAGGACACCGGGCATGTCCACCGTGTGCTCGACCAGATCGGGCGGCGGTTCGGCACCGGTTTCGCCGTGGACGACACGGGCGCCCTCTGGCTACGGGCCGCCGGCTGACGCGCAGCGCCCCCAAGGGGGCGGGGCGCTTCAACCAGTAGGCGCGGAATGTGCAGGTCGCAACCTCTTGGCCATGTTCGGCCGAATGTGACGGGGGTCGGGCCGGCAGGGTAGGCCAAGCAGGATACGACCGTACAATTGCCGCGTGTTTACCGCATCCCCCGCTGTCCGGCGGACGTCAGTTGGTCTTGCCACGATAACCGCCGCGCTCACCGCTGCCGCGCCCGCCTCGGCGAGCTCCTCCGGCGAGAGCATCACGGAGTACGCGACCGAGGCGGAGATCAATCCCGACGGCACGGTCTCCATAGTCGAGTCGATCACCTACGACTTCGCTTCCAACTCCAGCCCAGGGCTCTACCGGGAGATCCCGCTGGTCCTGGATGACGGCATCATCCGCCAGCGCCGGATCGAGATCGAGGATGTCGAGGTGTCCAGCCCCAGCGGTGCGGACTCCACCATCGACGGCCTCTCCGAGGAGCGCGGCAACCTCGTCCTGCTCGTCGGTGAGGAGGACGACCCCTCTACCGACGTCACCGGCGAGCAGACCTACGACATCTCCTACACGGTGCATGGCGCGCTCACTGAGTTCGACGACTACGACGAGTTCTACTGGGACTTCGTCGGCACCGAGTGGGAGGTACCGAAGGACAACATCTCGGTCGAGATCACGGCCCCCGAGATCACCAACGTCGACTGCTATGCCGGGGACGAGGGCACCGACTCCCCGTGCGAGAGCGCCGAGCACGACGAGACGACCGCGACCATGGACGAGCCGTATTTGTTCGACTCCGATGGCCTCACTGCGGCCGTGGCCCTGCCCAAGGGCGCGGTCGACGTCGGCGAGCCGATCGTCGAGGTGCGTCCGTCGCTTCGTCCGTCCCTGCTGTTCCTGCTCATCGCGGGGGCGTGCCTGGTCGCCGTCGTGTTCGTGGCCGCGTACCGGAAGTTTCGAACCTCGGCCGACCGGAACGCGTTCAACGACGCGCTTCCCCCTGCCATGGGGCCGGCGCTGGCCGGGCAGATCCACAACGCCACGATGCGGTCGGGCATGTTCCTGGCGATGGTCGTACAGCTGGAAGAGCGGGGCATCATCTCCTCGGAGCTGGATCCGCACGACCCGTTCAGGTGGCTGTTCACCCTGCGACGCGACCCCAACGGTCCTGACGTGTCACCGCCTGAGCGGGAACTGATCGCGGTCATGTTCCGTAGAGCGTCGACGACCGACCTGAAACTGCTCGCGAAGGAGATGACCCCGAAGAAGGCAGCCGAGATCCGCAAGATGGTGCTCCAAGAGGGCGTCCCCATGGGGCTGTGGTCGCACGGCAAGGGAGCGGTCAAGATCCTGGCGGTGCTGGGGCTATTCGGTCTCGCCGCGTACGTGTTCGTCCAAGGGCTTGAGGGCGCTGAAAGCGGACTGCTCATCGCGGTCACGCTTCTGGTCACCGCCATCCTTGTCACCCGCTACGGAAGGGTGACCCTGTTCAGCCGCTACGGCTCGCATGTGCACGGGCTGTTGAAGCAGATCCGCAAGGACACCATTACCGGCGGTCCGCGCTCGGTGGCGCAGTACCCGTCGTGGGCGGTGGCGCTCGACGTGGAGAACAACGCGGTGGAGGGCGCTCCCGACCTGATCCAGAGCCACCAGTGGCATGGGCGTCACCGGCCCTACTACTACGACCACGCGTATCGCAGGTCGTGGAACGACACGATGCGCAAATCGATCACGCCGCGGAGCTCGTCCAGCGGCGGTAGCGGCAGCTTCGGCGGTGGCAGTGTGGGCGGTGGCGGCGGCGGTGGCGGCGGAGGGAGCCGCTGACCGTCGTTCTCTCCTCGCGTGGCGCCTGGTGACGCCCCCGGTCTCCGGGGGGATGATGGACCATGGTGGAACAGAGCCGCGAAGACTGGCTTCGCCCACGGTTGGAAGCGCTGGGCCGGCGTCCCCGGCTCGTCCCGGAGCAGGCACGGCCCGTTGACCTCGTGTCGCGCGCCTGCCCGATCGGTGAGATGGACACCCCGGCGCAGCGCGAGGTGGCCGCCGCGGCGGCCCGTACCTCGATCGCGAACGAGATCCAGGAGCGGTGGCCCGGGGCCCCCTACCTCATCCGGCAGGGTAGGACAGAGGAGCTCGAGGACCTCGATCTGGAGTCTGGCACGGACGCTCTGGTGATCTTCGGAGTGGTCTACAAGTTCCGGAGCTGACCGCGGGTGGGGCGCGTCGCAGGCGTGCCCCCGGCCCCTCGGCGCTTACGTGTCGCGCGTGGCGTGTCCCCCGTGCGGCCCCTCGCTGTGGATGCAGCTGTACGCAACGGGTACTGTGTGCGGCCGGTCGCGCTCCCAACCACCCGGAAGCGGTCGTACCGTCGCCGCCCCGTACTCCCGTGTGCGGCCGGTACGCCGCGGTCGGATAGTGGTCGGAGACGACATGGTGGCACTGCCCACGGCATGAAAATGCGAGGTCGGGGAATGCGACCCTTCCACGGGCGGTTGCCGCAACGGGAAAATGATCTTTGAATGCCGGCCACGGGGAGAGAACATGACCACGGTCCCGGACGTCTCACTGAACAACGGTGTGCGGATCCCGCAACTGGGGTTCGGAGTCTGGCAGGTGGACGCGGGTGACGCTGCCGGCGTTGTGCGGACAGCGATCGAGACCGGCTATCGCAGTATCGATACCGCGGCCGCCTACGGCAATGAGGAAGCGGTCGGAGAGGGAATCGCGGCTTCGGGGGTCGACCGCGACGAGCTGTTCGTGACCTCGAAGCTGTGGAACAGTGACCAGGGCTACGACTCCACGCTGCGCGCGTTCGACGCCACGATGGAGCGCCTCAGGCTGGAGCGCCTCGACCTCTACCTGATCCACTGGCCGCTCCCGATGTACGACCGCTATGTCAGCACATGGAAGGCGCTGGAGCGGCTCTACGTCGAAGGCCGGGTCCGCGCTATCGGGGTCTCGAACTTCCACATCCCGCACCTGCGGCGCCTCATGGACGAGGGCGGGATCGTGCCAACGGTGAACCAGATCGAGCTGCACCCCCGGCTCACGCAAGCCGAATTGCGCGCGTTCCACGCGGAGCACAGCATCGCCACCGAGGCGTGGAGCCCGCTGGGCAACGGCAAGCTGCTGGACGACCCGGGGATAACGAAGCTGGCCGAGTCCTATGGCGCCACACCCGCGCAGGTCATCCTGAGCTGGCACCTGAAGCTCGGCAACATCGTTATCCCGAAGTCGGTCACCCCCGAGCGCATCCGCTCGAACTTCGAGGCGGTGAACCTCGAGTTGGCCAGTGGCGACATCGACACGATCTCCGCACTCAACCAGAACCAGCGGTTCGGCTCCGACCCCGACACGATGGACGTGACCTGAGCCGGTCCGGCCACGCGAACACGAGCGGCGTGCCCCGTATCCAGGGGGTACGCCGCTCGCTGCGTCATAGCCGGTAGCTCAGGCGAGCTCCCGGTACTTCATTGCGTCGACCAGGGTGGCCGCGGTGCCCTTGCGCGCTATTCGGATCACGTACACAACGGCGCCCGCGACGATGCTGACGGGGATGGCCATGATCGCGATGAGCGCGATCAGGCCGGTAATTCCGAGTGCTCCCATACCCCCATAGTACGTCCTGTCCCCGCGGGCGGTCCCGAACTGGCGGTGGCGCTCGCGGTACCGCCCGTTGCACAATTCTCCTCCGAACGCGCACGACCGGTATCCGGGTGACCGGAGGAGGGGTGTCTGATGGCAGCCACGGAACGCTTCAGCTACGGTGAGCACCCCAGCCAGGTCATCCACGTGTGGCAGCCCGATGTAGCCGAGGACGCCCCGTTCCCCGTCGCGGTGCTGCTGCACGGTGGCTGGTGGCGCGACAGGCACGACACCCAGTCGATGGATCGGATCGCCTCGGAGCTCGCGCACTCCGGATGGCTGGTGTGGAACGTGGAGTACCGCCGCATCGGCGGCGACGGCGGCGGGTGGCCGCAGACCCTGGATGACGTGCGGGCGGCGCTGGCGCTGCTGGGGGAGCGGATCTCCGACGGTGCCGAGCCCGGCGACCCCGACCGCGTCGTCGCGATCGGGCATTCGAGCGGCGGCCAGCTCGCCCTGCTGAGCGTCCCGGACTCCCCGGTGACCGCTGCGGTGGGGCTGGCCCCGGTGACCGACCTCCGGGCGTGTGCCGAACGTGAGCTGGGCGAGAACGCGGTGACCGATCTGCTCGGCGCGGCCCCGGCCAAGGAAACCTACGACGCCGCCTCACCGGTGCACAACGTTCCCTTCGGCGTTCCGCAGCTCATCGTGCACGGCGACGCCGACTCCAGCGTGCCCGCCGAGCAAAGCCGCACCTATGTCGCCGCGGCCCGCACGGCGGGCGACGATGCCGAGTTCGCCGAGATCCGCGGCGCCAACCACACCGCCGCCCTCGATCCGGGCCACGAAAGCTGGCGCACCGTCCGCGCGTGGATGGACGCACTGGGCTGAGGTGCCCTCCGCGGCCCGGCAGGTGCCCGTGGGACCGACCGCGCAACGCTCAGGTGTAGCCCAGGCGGGACAGCTCCGCACTGGCCACGGCTTGGATATCGTCGCGTTGCTCGATGGTCAGCCGGTTGCGCCAGACTCCGACGCCCGCCGGCTCGACACGCACGAGGTCTGTCGCGGAGACCCGCGCTCCGGTGAACTCCCGGAGCCGCTCCGCGGTGGCGACCTCGCTGCCGAGCAGGTCCTCGTATCGCAGCGTCATCAGTTGGTCCGCGCTGAACATCCCGCGCAACTGGGCGGAAAGCCGTACCGCGCCGCGCCACCGCATCGCGCACTTGGCCGCCAACGACAGGTCCTGATACCCCTCACGCTCCTGCTCGGTCTCGATGCCGAAGAACGGGTTGGGAAGCTCATGCTCCAGGTTGGCGAGGCTGGGCCGGAACCACATCAGCGACTGCTCGTCTTCGAGCATGTCCACGGTGGTGTCGCGGCCGTCCCGGATGACCTGGATGAACGCCGCGTCGTCGAACGCCGCGTGCAGCGCCTTAGCGCTGTACAGCAGGTCAGGACTCGCGTCGCCGAACCGGGTCGCCTCGCGGGCGTGCGGGCACGGCCGACCGGCCTCGCGCATGGAGACCGACTCGCCGGAGCAGTCCGGGCAGGTGCGCGGGGTGAGCTGCCAGGCCTCGGCGAACGCGTCGCGCAGCAGGGTCGCGGTCCCCGAGGCGCTCTCCTCGACCAGCGAAGGGCGCCGGGCGACCGCGTACAGCGCGTTGAGCACGCTGGGAGCCCCCGCGCCGAGGTGGAACCCGGGGGCACGCCGCAGGGCATGGGCGATCAGGTTCGCCCCGGAGTGGGGGGCGCCCAGGACAAATACGGGACGGCGGACCTTGGTCCCGTTCACGACGAGAATGTACGGCGGCTGCTTCATGGGTAGGTCGATTTTGGCACCCTTTGCCGGACTCCCGAACCCACCTCGCCGAATCGTTGTGGGGACAGCGATAGCCTACCCCGCGCCAGGGTAGGGTGCGGTCCGGTTCCAAGGTGCCCCCGAGTGCGCTTGCCGCTGCGCGGCCGGAGGCCCGCTGCCCAGCTTGAATGAGCACCTCTGGCCGTTATTGTGAGAGTGGAGCCATTCGGGCACCCTGACGGCCCCGTGACCCGAGACGGTGAGGAATCCCAATGCCCGAGAACTCGAACCTCGACGCCGCGGCCGAGATCCTGGCCGGTTCCGACCGGGTGACGGTGCTCACCGGCGCTGGTATCTCCACCGACTCCGGCATTCCCGACTTCCGCGGCCCGCAGGGAGTGTGGACCACCAACCCCGGCGCGGCCGCGATGTTCGACCTCGACACCTACATGTCCGATGCCGAGGTCCGCCGCGAGGTCTGGCAGATGCGCCGCGCCCATCCCGCGTGGACCGCCGAGGCCAACGATGCCCACCGCGCCTGCACCGAACTCGACCGCGCCGGGCGGCTGCGCGCGCTCATCACGCAGAACGTCGACGGCCTGCACCAGGCGGCCGGGACCGACCCCGAACACGTCATCGAGGTGCACGGAACAGTGCTCTGGGTGGTCTGCATGGCGTGCGGGCTGCGTACCCGCGCGCCGGAGGTCCTCGCGCGGCTGGACGACGATCCCGATCCCCGGTGTCTGGAGTGCGGCGGCATCCAGAAGTCCGACACGATCTCGTTCGGCCAGCAGCTGAAGCCCGAGGTGCTGGACGCCGCAGTCGAGGCCACCCGCGACTGCGACGTGTTCCTGGCCGTGGGAACCTCGCTGGCGGTGCACCCCGTCGCCGGCCTGTGTGACCTCGCTGTCGAGCGGGGCGCCTCGCTGATCATCGTGAACGCGGAGCCCACGCCCTATGACGCCGCCGCCGACGTGGTCCTGGACGACCCGATCGCGCAGGTCGTGCCGGCACTGGTGGAAGCGGTGCCCGGGGTGAAGGGTGCGGGAGCGGGGTAGGCCGCCGCTCCCACCGCCCTTGCCCGGGGCCCGAGCGCCCGACGGGGCGCATCGAGGGGGTCCGTGCGGTAATTCTCGGCGACGAATATGTCCGCACGGTCACCTTCGATGCAGCCTCCCGCACCGATCTGAGGGGCTCGCTCAGCCGGAGCCGCCACTGGTTCCCAGATCCCCGTGCCGGCGTTTCTGCTGCCGCCGGTGTGCCGAGGGGCGCGGTTCCTTCTGGTCGTCCGAGTCGGTCTGGTCGGTGCTGTCCGGGTCCTCCTGGTCGCGATCGCTCAGGGACGCGAAGCGGTCGCGGACGTAGCCGGAGTCGCTCTCCGGTAGCTGGAACAGCGCGTGCGCGCCACGGTCGCCGGTGTTTGCCGGTTCGCCGGCCCCCAGGCGCTCGTGCTCGTCGAGTAGCTTCGCAACGTGGTCGGGAACGTTGATGTGGCGGCGCAGCGACTCCAGAACCGGCTCGACGTGTACCCGGGAGAGCTTCGGTCCGGTAACAATCGATTCGAGGTTCTTCAGGTGCTCCAGGATGATACGAGTAAGTACGAGAAGGATCGGCCCGTTAGCGCTGCTCCGTGTGCCGCTCGCTTCCAGGTCGTCCACCGCCTGGCGCAGCACGAGCAGCTCCAGCCGGCCCAGGTGGCGGCTCTCCAGAAGACGCTTGTAGCGCTGCATCCGGCTCATCCTGTCGTGTAGTGGCGGCGCGAGCCGCAGCTCCAGGATGTCGTGCAGCTCGTTCCACGCGGCTCCGGGGTCGTCCCGGTCGCTGTACCACGTGAGCAGGTCCGTCGAGACGTGCCGGAAGTACGGGCCGAGGAGTAGGAACATGCGTGCCGCCGTGCCATTGTCGCGCAGCGCCGCGGAGCGCAGCAGCTTGGACGTCGGCCCGTCGAACGGCATGGTGATGTCGTACGGGTTACGGATCGCGGCGCCCTTGGTGAGGTCCTCGCTGATCTCGAACCCGACACACTCGCCGACGTTCACCGGGTCACCGCGCTCGCGCTCGATTCGGGAGTTCCCGGCGCCGTCCCAGAATTCGAGGTGCCGTGATCGTACGGTGTCCACTAAGCCGTGCCACGCCTCGTTGGACATGCTCCGCCACTGGTTGGCCATCCGGCGCCATGCTCGCCACGGCGCGTCCGTGTCGGGGAAAAGCTCGACGAGGTCCAGCTCCTCGCACACGCAGACCAGCAGGGTGACGAGGTTGGCGGTGTAGCTGGCCTGCCGGGTGAGAATGTCGGCGCGCCACGGCTGATACCCGGTGAACGACCGAGCAGGGGCGGGGTATGGCGCCTCGTGGAACAGAGTAAGGAGAAGTTCGCGGTACTCCTCACGGGCGTCCGGAGTCTCGTCGAAGCGTTGCCGCAGCAGTTCGGTGGTGAAGTCGACGACCGAGGCCCGGGTAGCGAGCGCCGCGAACGACGTGATCGCGTACAACAGCCCGTCGTCGAGGGGAGCGGCGAAGCGCCGCCGCGCCGCGTGCCGGCGGTCGTCGGCCAGTTCGCCCAGGGCCGCGGTGACCATGCGGGCCACGAGAAACTCGGCGAACGTGGCGTGCAGGAACTCGTACACCCCGGCGTTCCGGCCGTCGAGCTGCGCCCGCGACTCGTGGACGAAGAAGAACCGGCCCAGGACCTGGTGGGCCTCGCTGACCGCTCCGTGCAGCCCGGTGTCGCCGGGCTGGTCGGTGGGCTCCGGGAACAACGCGGCGAGGTCGCGCTCCAGTTCCTCGGCGGCCACGCTCTGCCGGCCGCGGCTGAACATCGCCATGGCGGCGACCTCCAGCCGGTTCAGCTCGCGCCCGACCGCCGTGTCCATGTCGCGCTCGGGGAGGTTCGGGTGGTGCTTGGTCACTTCCCGGCGGGCGAACATGGTGAGCATGCGCTCGTAGAGCTCGCTGCGGGACAATGCATCCCCCGCTGCCTCCAAGGCGTTGCCGTCGGCGTCGTAGAGCAGCAGCATGAGCAACAACAGCGGCTGTTCGGCGAGTTCCCGGTAGCGCAGGGCGGTGTCGAGCGACAGCGGCCGCAGGCCCCGGGCGGCCAGCGCGCCGGCGTTGGCGGAGGCCCAGGTGTCGAGCATCCGGGCGATCTGGGGCTCGTTGAACGGTTCCAGCCGGATCAGCGCGCAGCCATCAGGGAACCGGAGCCGGTCGGCGACGACGGTGCGGCTGGTGACGATCACCGCGA
Source organism: Lipingzhangella halophila (assembly GCF_014203805.1). Classification (GTDB taxonomy): domain Bacteria; phylum Actinomycetota; class Actinomycetes; order Streptosporangiales; family Streptosporangiaceae; genus Lipingzhangella; species Lipingzhangella halophila. The sequence goes on from NZ_JACHJT010000001.1 coordinate 2,422,293, forward strand.
CCGGCTGGCCGAGCGTGGCCTGGTCCTGTTGGAACTGCTGGACCTGTTCCAGGTAGTCGGAGCGGTTCACCCCGGTGGCCTGCAGCAGCTCGTCGAAGCCGTCGAGGATGACCACCGGCTGCGCGCCTTCGGCCGACTCGACGAGGTCGCGCCAGGCCACGTCCCGGTGCACCTGGCCGGAGACCGCCTCCTCGATCTGCTTGCGGATGGGGGCGTCGGCGCTGACCCCGCGCAGCTCCACCCGGACCGCGAGGAAGTCGTCGGCGGGCAGCCGGGCGGCGAGCATCTCGGTGAGCTTGGACTTGCCGGCGCCGGGGTGGCCGAGGATGACGATGGGCAGCGTGGCGCACCAGACCTGGGTCAGGCACCTGGCGAGCAGCGTCTGTACGTCGTCGTGCGGGGTGGTCTCCTCGGCCCACCAGTCCTCGGAGGCGGGCCGGCAGCTCTTGTGTGCGGAGTGCGCCCGCGCCCGCGGGTTGACGTAGGAGTCCTCCAGGGTGGGCAACGTCAGGTGGTCCGGGGCGTCGTCGCCCGAGAGGACCGGCCGCCACAGTGCGCCCCGGTAGAGGGTGTGCAGCTCCCGCACGTGCTGCCGGGCCTTGGTGGCCGGTGAGAGCCGGGTGAGCAACCCCTCCAGCTCGGTGAGACCGGTGGCCAGTTCGACGCGGGTGTGCTCGTGCTCGGCCAGGTTCACCCAGACCCCGAACTCCGGCACGTCGGCGGCGAGCTGCCGATAGGACTCCAGGTAGCGCTGTTCGGCTTTCTCCTGGATCATCTCGCCCAGATCGGCGGGCGAACCCACGAGATGCAACGCGAGACTCTTGCCGGACACGAGTAGGCCGTTCGTCAACGTGAAGCTCCACCCACCAAGTGCGCTCGCCTTGGCGATGTCGATACCCGATCCCTCAAGGATCTGCTGGGTGAGGTGGTCGAGCACCTCGTCGGTGAGGCCCTGCTCGGCCGGGTCCACCTCGTCGGTGAGGCCCTGCTCGGCCGGGCCCACCTCGTCGAGAACCTCCTCCAGCGCCTCCAGAAGCGACATCGTCGCGAGAATTTGGTGTGCCGCGTCGACCCTCTGCGTGCGGTCCCACCGGCTCACGCCCGTTATGCGCTCCCGGATGGTGGTGAGCAGCCCGCGCCCCTTGGCGACGATCTCGCCGCGCAGCCCGAACAGGTCGGGCACGCCCGCCGCGTCCAGCCCGCCCTCGACCAGTCGCTCCGCGAGATCCAGGACCGCGGAGTCGTCCCTGCCGAGGACCTTGAGGGCATCAGCGTAGCTGGGTTTCCTCGCCATGGGGGTGGTGGCCTTCCTTGCGCGCCCTGTGTGCCGGACGCGACCATTCAATTAGCGGAACCCGGGTTGCTCAAACCCCGGCCACGACGCGGGATCCGGGCTATCCGCCCGGCCGTTCGAAAGGGGGCCTGATGCCGTCGCCCATCCGCAACGTGACGTTCGACTGCGCCGATCCCTACGCGCTCGCGCGCTTCTGGAGCGCGGTCGTCGACGCCCCGATCGACCCCGACAGCAAACCGGGCGAGGAGGAGGCGTTCATCCCCGCCACTGGGGGGCGGCCGGGGATACTGTTCCTGCGGGTGCCCGAAGGCAAGACAGTCAAGAACCGGATGCACCTCGACCTGGGACCCAACGGCGCGACGCGCGACGAGGAGATGCGCCGGCTGCTCGGGATCGGCGCCACGTTCCTCGCCGACCACCGCAGGGCCGACGGCACGGGGTTCGTGGTGCTCGCCGACCCCGAGGGCAACGAGTTCTGTGTCGAGCGCGGCGACGAGGAGCTCGCCGCCGCGGGCGACACCCGCGACTGACGCAACAGGTCCGAGAGGAGCCCTACTCCAACCGCCAGTCGACCGGTTGGCCGCCCTGCTCCTCAAGCAGGGCGTTGGCGCGGCTGAACGGGCGGGAGCCGAAGAACCCGTTCTTCGCCGACATGGGGCTCGGATGGGTGGACTCCACGCACGGGACCCCGGGCATCAGGGGGCGCAGGTTCCGGGCGTCGCGCCCCCAGAGGATCCCCACGAGCGGCTTGTCGCGTTCGGCGAGAGCGCGGATGGCCTGGTCGGTGATCTCCTCCCAGCCCTTGTCGCGGTGCGAGCCGGGCTTGCCGGGCATGACGGTGAGGACCCGGTTGAGCAGCATGATCCCCCGCTCGTTCCACGGCGACAGGTCGCCGTTGGATGGTTCCGGGTAGCCGAGATCGTCGCGGTACTCGCGGTAGATGTTGCGCAGGCTGCCCGGCAGCTTGACGTCGGGGGCCACGGAGAAGCTCAGCCCCACGGCGTGCCCGGGAGTGGGGTAGGGGTCCTGCCCCACGATCAGGACGCGGATCTTGTCGAAGGGCTGCTGGAAGGCACGCAGGACGTTCTCGCCGGCAGGGAGGTAGGTGCGCCCCTCGGCGACCTCGCGGCGCAGGAACTCGCCCATCTCGCGGATGCGACCCGACACCGGTTCGAGCGCCTTTGCCCAGCCGGGGTCCATGATCTCGTTTAGTGGTTGTTCTGACATGGTCCAGCACCATAGCGGTATGCGCGGACACTCACGGACGCTTCACACGCCTTCTGCGCCCATGGGTGCCGGTGGATTCCGGGTCCGGCATCCGATCGGAAGCGGGTAGGTCCTCAGGACCGCTCAGGGGCACCGCGCGCGGTCCTGCCAGTGGCGCAGCCGAGCCCGGGTGCGAGCGGCTTCGGAGTGGCCGGCCCCGTGGATTCGGGTGTGCTCGGCCAGCAGTTGGTGGTAAAGGCGAGCGGCATCGGCCGGTGCGCCCGCGTACCCGGTGTAGGCAGCGTGGTAGTGCCGCGCCCGCAACGTGGTCCCGTGGTCCGGGCCGAGCACCCGCACCAGGTCCGGAACCAGCGCATCCAGCAGCGCGACCGCCCGGCCGTGCTCGCCCGTCTCGCCCACCTCGAACGCCAGGTAGAGCCGCGTGGTCAGCACCCGGTGCGCGTCGGGCCCGTGCGCGGCGGCCAGGTCGGGCAGCAGCTCCGCGTGGACGCGCGCGGCGGTCGTGTGGTCCTGGGCCCGGCCGGCGTTGCTGGCCAGGTAGTAGCGGGCCGCGAGCGTCTCGGGGTGGCGCCGGCCGTAGACCCGGTCGAGCTCGGTCACCAGCTCCCGGTAGAGCACCACCGCGCGTTCCGGATCGCCGCTCTTTCCGGTGAGATAGGCCAGTTTGCGGCGGGCCCTGAGGGTTTCGGGGTGCTCGGGGCCGTAGGCGCGTTCCAGCTCGGGAAGGCAGGAGCGGGTCCGCTGGGCGGCGGCCGCGAAATGCCCCTCTTCGGCCAGGTCCTCGATCTCGCGCAGCCGCCGTTCCAGGTCCCGGTGCGGTTCGGCAACGGTCGGAGAGGTCGCGGTGCGCGTGGTGGCCTGCGCCGGATTCGCGCTATCGGGACCGGCGGCATTGGGCTCGGGCGGCCCCGGGGCGTCCGATGGCGCGGGGGCGCGGCCGGGACGCGCGGCGAACGGCAGCAGGCGTTCCCGGACCGTGCGGGCGTTTCCGGGCCGGTCAGTCGGGGCCTTCGCGAGTAGTGACAGCACGAGGGAGTCGAGGTCCGCGGGCAGGTCCGGGCGCAGCTCGCGCGGCGGGCGCGGGTGCTCCATCAGGTGCATCCGCAGCACGCCCAGCGGCTCGTCGTGCCGGAACGGCGCGCGCCCGGTCAGCATCTGGTACAGGATCGTGCCGAGTGAGTACAGGTCGCCGGCGGCGCCCACGTTCTCGCAGCGCGCCTGCTCCGGCGACATGTACAGCGGCGTGCCGATGATCGCGCCGGTCTGGGTCAGCCGCCGGCTCTGCGTCACCGCCTGGTGGAACCCGGCGATTCCGAAGTCGAGGATCTTCACGGTGCCGTCGTCGAGCACCATCAGGTTGGCCGGCTTGATGTCGCGGTGCACGATGCCGGCCGCGTGCGCGGCCGCCAACCCCGAGCTGACCTGCCCGGCCCAGTCGGCGGCGCGGGGGATCGGCTGCGGTCCGGTGTCGCGCAGGATCGCCGACAGGGTGCGCCCGCGCACCAGTTCCATGACCGCGTAGACCGAACCTTCGTGCTCTCCGAAGTCGTGCAGGATGACGACGTTGGCGTGTCCGGAGAGCTGGCCGGTGAGGCGCGCCTCGCGCTGAAAGCGCGCCACGGCCTCGTCGGAGTCGACGTTGTCCGGCCGGACCAGCTTGACCGCGACCGTGCGGGCCAGGCGCTCGTCCACCGCCCGCCAGACCTCGCCCATTCCGCCCGCACCGAGTGACTCCACCAGTCGGTAACGGCCGTTCAACATTCGTCCCACCGGCACCGCCTTCGCTCGGTCCTGTCCGCTCCTGGCGGAAAGTTAAAGTGAGCGCGCTGGGGCGCCCCACGGACGAATCGTAGGCTCACGCACGGCGCGGGAACGTTAGTCTTTCACCCGACCGTGCGCCCCCACCCCCCTGATGAATGAGTGTCCCCCGTGAGTTCAGAGTTGTACGTCGGGCCCGATTCACAGCCGGACAAGTATCGCCTGGTCAGATCGGTAGGTAGGGGAGGCGAGGCCACCCTTTACCTCGCGGAGGTGAGTCTGGCCGGCCAGACCGAGCCGGTCGTCGTGAAGGTTCTCGACTCCGATGTCGCGGGTAATGACGAACAGTTCGCCGAGCTGAGCCGGCGCTGGAACGAGCAGGCGGAGCTCCTGCGGTTCATCAACCGGCTCGGTGTGGTCGGGGTCCGCGAGCACTTCGAGGGGGCGCCGGAGCATCGCGAGGGTGGGTCCGGCGAGTACACCGACCGTTCCCTGTACCTGGTGATGAACTACGTCGAGGGTGTCGACCTGCGCGACTGGCGGGCCGAGCACGCCGTCGAAGGGCCGAAGGGCCAGCGCGAGGTGCTGCGCTACCTGGAGCAGGTCGCCGAGGTGCTCGACCTGCTGCATTCGGGGAAGGCCACCCCCTCCAAGCGTGCCGTCGTGCACGGGGACCTTTCGCCGGGCAACGTCATGGTCAGCGAGGAGGGCCAGGCCACCCTGGTCGACTTCGGGCTGAGCAAGATCGCCACGCGGCACATGACCGCCAAGCCCTGGTTCACCCCCGGCTACGCGGCCCCGGAGATTTTCAACGGGGAGTACTCCGCGGCCACCGACCGCTACGCGTTCGGCGCGATCGTCTACTTCGCCCTGGCCGGGGAGGAGCCCCCGCCCGCTCCGGAGCAGCTTCGCGAACGGTTCGCGGCCCTGCCGGTCCTCGCCGAGGCAGGCGAGCAGCAGCGCGACAAGGTGCTGGTGATGTTCTCGGCCGAGCCGGGCGACCGCCCGGCGGCACTCGACTGGATCCGGACGCTGCGCTCACTGAGCACATCGGTGCCGTGGAGCGGTCCGGTCTCCAACCCGGGCGGGGCGGCAGTGGCGGGTGCGGCTGGCGGGGCGGCCGCCGGCGCGGCGCTGGCCGGAGCCGGCCACTCTCCGCAGGACGCGGAGGACGGCCCGGCGGGCGGTGCCGGACCCACCCCGCCGGGCGGGACGGCCCGCGACACCAGCGCCGCGGGCCCCACGGCCGGGCAGCCGAACGGTCCCGGAACGAACCCGGCGCGCGGTGCCGAGAGCCGGCCCGCGGCGCCCGCTGCGTCCGGGCCGCCGTCCGGGTCGGCAGGCCCCCCAGGATCAGGAGGACCCGCCGCCGCTCCGCCTTCGGGTCCGCGGTTCAGCGCTCCCCCACCGGTGCCGGGCCCGCCGCCCGGCCAACCTCCTGCCCCTCCGGAGCCGCGGCGTCCGGTCGGCGGCATGCGCGGTACTCCCACCGCCGCGGGCGGACCACCGCCCACGACAAGGCCGATGGCGGGACCACCCGCCGGCGGGCAGCCGCCCCAGGGAGCCGCTGCGGCTCACGCGGGGGCGCCCGAGCCCCCCGGGTCGGGCGCCGCCAAGAAGAAGTCCAAGAAGCCGCTGCTGATCGGCATGGCGGTGCTCGCGGTGGTCTGCATGGTCGCCGGGAGCGGCCTGACCTACCTGGCCCTGGACCGCCTTGAGGTGTTCGCTGACGATGATGCCACCGACGACGCCGCCCAGAGCGCCGCGGACGCCACACCGTCGCCCACGGAGGAGGACTCGGAGGCCGAGGAGGACGACGCAGCGACGGCCGCGGCCTCTCCCGAGGACCGCGGGCCCGACGAGATGTCGCTGGCCGCCGAGGAACCCGTGCAGGAGAGCGACTTCCAGAGCGCACTGGCGACGGTGAACGCCGTCGAGTACGACGAGGCGCTCACCGCCACCGACGGGTGCACCGAGTCCGCGGTCGAGTACAACCTGGGGCGCGACTACGCCGAGTTCACCACGACGGTCGGCCTCGACGACGAGTCCCCGTCCGGGAACGAGGTCACGTTCACCGTCCTGGGGGACGGCGAGCAGTTGGAGACCAAGAGTCTGGGCCTCGGGGAGGACGCCGCGCTTACCGCCGACGTCACCGATGTCCTGCGGCTGGAGCTCCTGGTCGAATGGGGCACGTGCTCCGGAGATGGTCTCACCGCCGTCTGGGCGGAACCGGTCGTCACCAGGTAGCACGCGCGCCGGGCGGGTGGCGGCGGCCGTGGCGGGGCCGCTGGACCACGCTCCTGTCCGCGCGCGTGGTGCCGCTGCCCGCTTCGGGCCGGAAGAGCGGCACTCGGACAGCCAGCCGGCACCGGGTGGACCGTGCGCGACCGACCCGGCGGAGGAGTCACCCCACCATCATTCCTCGGTGTCCTCCGGCTCGCCCTGCTGGACCGAGAGCACGCCTTCGGTCTCCGACAGCGCGACCGCGAGGTCGTTGACGTCGCCCTTGCCGTGCACCCGCAGGGCGAGGTCGATGACCGGCGTGCCCGGCTCGGTGGTCTGGCGCCGCACGGTGCGCACTCGCTGCACCGTGAACCCCTGCTCGGTGGCGACCGTCAGGACGCCGCGCAGAATCTCGCGCGCGCCCTCGTAGCTGATCAGGAAGGACGCTGTTGTCGGCCGCGAGCGGGTGAGCCACCGCAGCACCGGCGGATACCCGAGCGCCACCAGGAAGTGGCCGGCGGTGACCGCGGCCGCGGCCAGCCACAGGCCCGCGCCGGCGGCGGTTCCCACCGCCGCGGACAGCCAGATGGTGGCGGCGGTGGTCAGGCCGCGCACGATGTCCTGGCGCACGAAGATGAGTCCGGCGCCGATGAACCCGACACCGGAGACGATCTGCCCCGCGATCCGCGAGGGGTCAAGACTGACGTCGTCAGTGGTGATGACGTCGTGGAACCCGAACTTGCTCACCACAACGAACAGGGCCGCGCCGACGCCCACGAGCGTGTGGGTGCGCAGGCCCGCGCTCTTGTGCCGCAGCTCGCGTTCGAACCCGATCAGCGTGCACAGCACCAGGGCGACCAGCAGCGCCAGCAACTGCGCCGGGCCCTGCCCCGTAAGGTCGAGTTGCTCCAGTGGCGTGGCGTGTGCGGTCACCATCGCGATCGCCTCCCTCGCCTACGGGCCACCACGCATTCACCGTACGTCCGCGACGCTGGCGGGCCCGGAAGCGCGCGTGGCGCGTCGCCGAGCAGGTGGTGCCGTGCTCCTCAGTGCTCGCCGCGACGGTGGCCGTCGTGGTGGGACAGGTTCAGCGCGGTGGTCACCAGCGGCACGTGACTGAACGCCTGCGGGAAGTTGCCGACCTGGCGGCCGTTCTGCGCGTCGTACTCCTCGGAGAGCAGCCCGACGTCGTTGCGCAGCGCCAGCAGCCGCTCGAAGAGCTCGCGGGCCTCCTTCTCGCGCCCGATGGACAGCAGGGCGTTGGCCATCCAGAAGCTGCACGCGAGGAAGGCGCCCTCGTTGCCGGGGAGGTGGTCGGCGACCTCCGCGCGGTCGGTGCGGTAGCGCATGACGAACCCGTCGACCATGAGGTCCTCGCGGATGGCCTCGATCGTGCCCACCACCCGGGGGTCGTTGTAGGGCAGGAACCCGACCTCGGGGATGAGCAGCAGGGCGGCGTCGAGCTCCTTGCTCCCGTAGTACTGGGTGAAGGTGTTGCGCCGGGCGTCGAAGCCGTAGGTGCAGACCTCGGTGTGGATGGTGTCGCGCAGCGAGCGCCAGCGCTCGATCGGCCCCTCTTTGCCGAACTCCTCGATCATCCGCACGGCGCGGTCGGCCGCCACCCAGGCCATGACCTTGGAGTGCACGAAGTGTTGGCGCGGGCCGCGGACCTCCCACAGCCCTTCGTCGGGTTCGTCCCAACACCATTCCAAGTAGTTCACCAGGGAACGCTGCAGGCCCCACACGTGTTCGGAGGACTGCAGGCCCGAACGGCGCGCCAGCTCAAGGACGTCCATGACCTCGCCGTAGACGTCGAGCTGGTACTGGCCCACAGCGGCGTTTCCGATGCGCACCGGCCGGGAGTTCGCGTAGCCGGGCAGCCAGTCGGCTTCCCACTCGCTGAGCCGGCGTTCGCCGCGCACCCCGTACATGATCTGCATGTGCTGCGGCTCGCCCGCGACCGCGCGGACCAGCCACTCGCGCCAGGACTGCGCCTCGTCGGTGTAGCCGCTGCGGATCAGCGCCTCAAGGGTGATCGTGGCGTCGCGCAGCCAACAGTAGCGGTAGTCCCAGTTGCGCACCCCGCCGATCTCCTCGGGCAGGGAGGTCGTGGGCGCCGCGACGATGCCGCCGGTGGGGCGGTAGGTGAGGGCCTTGAGGGTGATGAGGGAACGCACGACGGCGTCGCGGTAGTCGCCCTCGTAGGAGCACGTCTCAACCCAGCCGCGCCAGAACCGCTCGGTGCGCGAGAGGGCTTTCTCCGCGTCGAGGTGGTCGGACTCCTCGACCTCGGAGGGGTGCCAGGTCATGACGAAGGGAACGCGCTGCCCGGCGCTCACCGTGAACGTGGCGTCGTGCACGAAGTTGTGGCCCTCCATGGGCACCGGGGAGCTGAGCCACACGGAGTCGGGACCGGCGACCGCGGCCATCTCGGTGCCGCTGCGGTGGATCCACGGCACAACGTTGCCGTAGTCGAAGCGCAGCCGCAGCGCGGTGCTCATCCGGACGGTGCCGCTGAGGCCCTCGACGATCCGCACGATGTGCGGCGCGCCGCCGCGCGGCGGCATGAAGTCGATGACCCGGACAGCGCCCTCGGAGGTCTCCCACTCGGTCTCCAGGATGAGGGTCTCGGACCGGTAATGGCGGCGTGTCGCGGCGCCTTCGTTGGCGGCGGGCCGGATCCACCAGTTTCCGTTCTGCTCGTCGCCCAGAATGGCCGAGAAGCAGGCGGGGGAGTCGAAATGGGGCAGGCAGAGCCAGTCGATCGAGCCGTCGCGTCCCACGAGTGCGGCGGTCTGCATGTCGCCGATCAACGCGTAATCCTCAATCCAGCCGGACACGCGGCTCACCCCCTTAGTAACCAAGATCACGTTCTCGCGGACGTACCGTATCCAACTCTCGGTGGCCGGAAGGCCGCCGCCGACCATCGCCAGGCCCCCGAGCCAAAAGTTGCCGCAACGTTAGCTCAGGGGGTCGCCGGTGTCGTGCGTGTGCACCCGTATCGGGGCCACGCTTTCCCCGCGGCCATCCTGGCAACGTTAGCGCTCGCGGGCGACCGCGTTGACTCGGCCGAACGGAAGTGTGCCCAAACAGACATCGGTATCCCCGCATAAGGGTGAGATTTCAGCGTTCCAGCAAAGGTTCTCTGCAAAAAGGTTCTCCGATACGCCACGCAGCGGGTACCGGGGCCACCCGTCCTCGGGTGCGCACCCTGTCCCGGGTGCCGCTGCCCCGCCCACGATCCGACCCGGGTTCACCTGGTCGGCGCACGGATTCTGCGTGTCGACTCCTGTTCTGGAAGCCTACCGTTCGGACCCGCCGTGGACACGTGAGCAGGTGTGCGTTGCCGGGGCGGCCGCCGATGGCCCGGAGGTGGCGACGATCGCGGGCGCGGTCCGCGCCCGGGTGCCGCGCCGAGGAGTCCGGCAATCGGGCTATATTGGCGCGCGAGGAAGCGAGACCTATGGTGCCAATCACGGAAAGTGGCGCGATGTCGGCGGGCGGACGGCGGATCGACGGCCCCCTTTTGGCCAAGCTGATTGGTGCCAGTGCGCTGAAGCGGCCCTACTATCTCGCTGTGGGGCGCGCGGTGCGCGACCTGGTCCTCGACGGCCGGATCCCTACCCACACGCGGCTGCCCGCGGAACGCGACCTCGCCGCTGCATTGCGGGTGAGCCGGAACACCGTTAGCGCGGCCTACACGTGGCTGCGCGAGAACGGCTACGCCGACAGCCGCCCGGGCGCCGGGAGCTGGACCGTGCTGGGCCCTACCGGATCCGGCTCGCGCGCGCCGCTCACGTCGAGTGCCGAGCACATCGACCTGGGCGCGGCGGCGCCATCGGCCATCGACGGCGTGCGGGACGCCTCCCGGTCGGCTGTCGAGCGGCTCACCGCGCACGTCGACGGGTCCGGGTACGCCCCGTACGGCCTGCCCGAACTGCGGCACGCGATCGCGCGGCGCTACGTCGAGCGCGGCCTGCCCACCACGCCGGAGCAGATCCTCGTCACCAACGGTGCCCTGCAGGCGGTGGCGCTGCTCATGGAGCTGCTGCTGGAGCCCGGTGAGCGGGCCATGGTGGAGTCGCCCACCTACCCCTACGCGCTGCGTGCCGCCTGCCGCGTGGGAGCGTCGCCCCGCGCTGTCGCGGTGCCACCCGGCGGTTGGGACATGGGCGCCATGGCCGACGCGTTCCGGCGCTGGCGGCCCGGGGTGGCCTACCTCGTCCCCGACTTCCAGAACCCCACGGGCGCGCTCATGGACGACGAGGAGCGCCGCACCGTGGTCGCCGAGGCGCACCGCGCGGGAACCTCCCTGATCGTCGACGAGAGTGTCGCCGAGCTCGCCATCGACGCCGGGGACCAGCCCGCCCCCATGGCGGCACACGACCGCGACGGGCGGGTGCACACCGTCGGCTCGGCCGCCAAGCTGTTCTGGGGCGGTCTGCGCATCGGCTGGATCCGCACGACGCCGCCGATGGTCGCCAAGCTCGCGACGGCGCGCCAGCGCACCGACCTGTCCAGCCCGGTGCTGGAGCAGCTCGCGGTCACCCACCTGCTCTCCGACGTGCTGCGGATCCGCACCGAGCGCAGCCGGCAGCTCCGCCGCGGCCGCGACGCCATGGTCGCCGAACTGCGCGCCCGGTTGCCGGACTGGCGGTTCGCCAGCCCCAGCGGCGGGCTGGTGCTCTGGGCGGCCATGCCGCACCCACTGGCCACGGTCCTCGCGCAGACCGCGCCGCGGTACGGGGTGCACGTCGCGCCCGGGCCCGTGTTCGGCGCCGAGGAGCCGCTGGAGTACTACGTGCGGCTGTCCTACACCCTGGCGCCGGAGATCCTCGCCGACGCGGTGCGGCGCCTAGCTGAGGCCCACACCGAGGCGGTGGCGCGCCCCGCCCCCGCACCCGGCCGCCTCTACGTGTGACCGCGTGCGTCCGAACGCGACCGCACTCGGCCGCGGCGCGATCCTTGCGCCGTCCATAGCCCCATGGTCTTCTGGAGCCCAAGAGTGACGCACCACACATTCGAGGCCCGGTGGGGAGCGTGTTCATGGTCAACGATGATGTACTCAGACAGCGGCGGGACGTCGAGGACGAGATCAGCGGCCGCACCGTCGTCGACATGCTGCGCGAGACCGCCCGGGAGGAAGGTGGCGCTCCCGCGCTCTCGGACCGCACCGACGACGGCTGGTCCACCCTCACCTGGGCCGAGTACCGCCAGCGCGTCGTTGAGCTGGCCGCGGCCTACATCGGCATCGGTGTGCGTCCCGGCGAGACCGTCGCCCTGATGCTGGCGAACCGCTCCGAGCACCTCATCGCCGACCTCGGTGCCGTGCACGCCGGAGCGGTTCCCTGCACGGTCTACGCCACCTTCGCGCCCGACCAGATCGCCTACGTGGTGGCCGACTGCTCGGCCCGCGTCGCCGTCCTGGAAGGCGGCGACCAGCTCGACCGCTGGCTGCCCATTCTGGGCCGGCTTCCCGAGCTGCACACCGTGGTGGTGCTCGATCCCACGGCGGTTCCGGAGCCCACCGGCGAGCCCGGCCCGGAGTTCATCAGCTGGGACGATTTCCAGGCGATGGGCCGGCGCCGGCACGCGGCCAGCCCGGACCTCGTCGAGACGCGGGCCGCCGCGGTCGGACCGGGCGACAACGCCACCCTGCTCTATACCTCGGGCACCACGGGCGACCCCAAGGGCGTCCACGAGACCCACCACCAGGTTCTGTACCAGGTCACGGTATCGATGCGCGCAGCGTCGCTGCCGCACAACTGCGTCACGCTGAGCTACCTGCCGCTGGCGCACATCGCCGAACGCATCCTGAGCGCGTACCTGCCGATCAGACTCGCCGGGCACATCCACTTCTGTCCCGATCCCGCGCAGCTCGGCGCGTACCTGGCCATGGTGCGGCCGAACCTGCTGTTCGGGGTGCCGCGGGTGTGGGAGAAGATCCGGGCGAGCCTCGCCGGCGCCCTGGCGGCCGCCCCAGAGGAGCAGCGCACCGCCATCGAGGCCGCCTCCGAGGCGGCCCGCGCCTATATCGAGGGCGGGGAGGTCGGCCGGACACGCGCCCCCGAGCTTGTGGAGCGTTTCGAGGCGGTCGACCGCGAGGTGCTCGCGCCGATCCGGGCGCTGGCCGGGCTCGACCGCGTGCACACCTGCCTCACGGCGGCGGCGCCCATGCCTCCCGAGGTGCTGCGCTTCTTCTCCGGGCTGGGGCTGCTGGTCCGCGACATCTACGGCATGACGGAGAACTGCGGAGCCGTCACGCTGAACCAAAGCGGCGCCTACCGGTTCGGCAGTGTCGGGCTGCCCGCGGACGGGATGGAGATCCGCGTCGCCGACGACGGCGAGATCCTGGTGCGCGGGCCGCTGAACATCACCGGGTACCTGAACCGGCCCGAAGACAGCGCCGGCCTGCTCGACGCCGACGGATGGCTCTACACCGGCGATGTCGGACGGATCGACGAGGACGGCTTCCTCTACGTCATTGACCGCAAGAAGGAGCTCATGATCACCGCGGGCGGTGAGAACATCGCCCCGGCCATGATCGAGAACCTGCTCAAGGAGCACCCGCTGATCGGGCAGGCGCTGGCCTACTGCGACAGCCGCCCCTACCCCGTGGCGCTGCTGACCCTCGACGCCGAGGTCGCGCCGGGCTGGGCCCGCCAGCGCGATGTCGGCCAGTCCGGTCTGGCGGAGCTCGCCGAGCATCCCGAGGTGCTCGCCGCCGTCGAGCAGGGCGTCGCCGAGGCCAACCGGCGGCTCTCCCGCGTCCAGCAGGTCAAGCGGTGGGCCCTGCTGCCGGTCGAGTGGACGGTCGAAGGCGAGGAGCTGACCCCGTCGCTGAAGCTCAAACGCCGGGTCATCCAGCGCAAGTACGCCGACGCCCTCGAGCGGCTCTACAGCGACTGACCGGAGCCGTGGGAGGGCCGTGCCGCCCTCCCACGGAGGGCTCAGCGGGGCTCGGTGCCGGTGACGCGCGCGGCGAACCGGACGACCTCGGCCAGTACCTCGTCCCGGTTGGTCTCGTTGAACACCTCGTGGCGCGCGTGCGGGAAGATCCGGGCGGCCACGTCGTTGCCGGCGAGCCGGTCGATGCCGGTCTTGGTGTCGCTGACCGGTACAAGCTGGTCGTCGGAGCCGTGCACCCAGAGGAGCGGAAGGTCGCCGAGCCTTCCGGCGTCATTCGCGCGTTGCAGTTCGGTATCGATCGCCTGCAGCAGGGGCCGCTTGAACGGGCCGTGCCAGACGAGCTCGTCGGCGGCGTAGCTGGCGCCCACCTCCGGATCGCGGGAGAGCGTGTCGGGATCGAGCGGGACGTCCGGGATCTCGTCCAGCGCGAGCAGCTCACCGACCGTGCCCCAGCGCCCCAGGACCGGCCCCGACAGCACCAGCCCGGTCAGCTCCGCGGCGTGCGTCTGGGCGTACCGTGCGGCGATCAGGCCGCCCATCGAGTGGCCGATCAGCACCAGCGGGAGCGACCGGTACGCGGAACGCGCCTGGGTGACCAGGCGGTGCACGTCCTCGACCACACCGGCGAAGTCCTCGATCAGCACCCGCTCACCCGAGCTGCGCCCGTGCCCGCGGTGGTCCAGGCCGTAGACCACCGCTCCGCGCTCGCACAGGTAGCGCGCCACATAGTCGTAGCGGCCGATGTGCTCGCCGTAGCCGTGCACCAGTACCGCCAGCCACGCGGGCTCCGGCGGCGTGGTGGCGCCCCAGGCCCGTGCCGCCAGCCGCGCCGATCCGTTCGGCCCGCCCGGCAACTGCCATTCCCGTGAAGTGATCACGCGCGCTCCTCAATCCGTACGTGGGTGGTCCCGGCCGCCTTCCCGTGCCGCTGATGCCAGCACGGACCCGGTTCCGCAGGCAAGCACCGCCGGAGCGCGGCCGCGCGTACCACACAAAGAAGCCGTACGCCGCCGCCGTTTCGGTTCATTGGAGGTGAGATTATGAGAGGTAGCCGAACCTGGCCACCTGCGTGGCTTTGCGCGCGAGCTACAACGGGCAGGACCCGCGGGGAGAAAACAGGCGTCTCCTAGGGTGGATGCTACGGCGACGACGGAGTGCCTGGTCGTTCGCCCGGGGGAGAACTAGATGCTGCGCACCGGCGCTGGAGGCGTGGGGGGACCACGTACGTGGACGTACTGCTGGTGACGGATCGTGGTGCAGCGTACAGCCACTGAAAGGGGGAGGTGACGCAAGTGCTGGCCGATTCCTACGGGCGGGTGGCAACGGACCTTCGTGTCTCGCTCACGGACCGTTGCAACCTGCGTTGCACGTACTGCATGCCTCCGGAAGGGCTCGAATGGCTGCCCAAGCCCGAGCTGCTCACCGACGACGAACTCAACCAGCTCATCCGTATCGGCGTGACCATGCTCGGGATCGACGAGGTCCGGTTCACCGGAGGGGAGCCACTGCTGCGCCGCGGGCTTGTGGGTGTCATCGGCGCGACCACGGCGCTCAGCCCGCGCCCCAAGACCGCGTTGACGACCAACGGCATCGGGCTGACCCGCACCGCCGCACCACTGGCCGAAGCCGGCCTCGACCGGGTGAACGTGTCCCTGGACACGCTGCGCCCGGACGTGTTCGAACAGTTGGCGCGCCGCCGCCGGCTCGACGACGTCCTGGGCGGGCTGGCAGGTGCCGCCGAAGCCGGGCTCACCCCCGTCAAGGTCAACACCGTGCTCATGCGGGATATCAACGACGTCGAAGCGCCCGACCTGCTGCGTTACTGCTTGGACCACGGCTACCAGCTCCGGTTCATCGAGCAGATGCCGCTGGACGCCCAGCACAACTGGCGGCGCGACACCATGATCACCGCCGACGAGATTCTGGACCGCCTCAGCGCCGACTTCCACCTGGAGGCCGCCGACAGCGAGACCCGCGGCAGTGCGCCCGCCGAGCTCTTCTACGTCGACGGCGGCCCCGAGACGGTCGGGGTGATCGGCTCGGTCACCCGTCCCTTCTGCGGGGCCTGCGACCGGGTCAGGCTCACCGCCGACGGCCAGATCCGCAACTGCCTGTTCGCCCGCGAGGAGTCCGACCTGCGCTCGCTGCTGCGCGAGGGCGCCAGTGACGAGCGGATCGCGGAGAGCTGGCGCGCCGCTGTCGCGACCAAGATGCCCGGCCACGGCATTAACGACCCCAGCTTCCTGCAGCCGGCCCGGCCGATGTCGGCCATCGGCGGCTAGCTGGGTCGGGCGCCGCCGGGGTTCTGGAGGGTCCGGAGGTGGGGCGTTCGCGAGTGGCGGAGCTGATTGGGCGGCACACCGGAGGTGCCCGAAGGTTCCCGGCTTCGGGGCGTCCGACCTGGTGAGCGGCAGCGAGCCCAAACAGACAGTGCGGCGCCGCCCGGACACCGCGGCGCCGCACCACCGGCGGGGAAGCCGTGCCGCGGCCGCGTGCGTCCCGTCAGAGCCCGAGTACGCGGCGCAGCTCACGCGCCTGGCGGCGCGACACCTCGACCTGGCTGCGCCGGGGATCGTCGAGCACCAGCATGAGCGTCCCCCGGAAGTCGGGCGCCAGCTCGCGCACGTAGTCGAGGTTCACCAGATAGGAGCGGTGCGCGCGGAAGAAGTGGGCGCTGCGCAGCCGGCGCTCCAGCTCGTTCAGCGAGTAGCTCACCAGCACCCGCTCGTCGGCGAGTTGCAGGTAGGAGTAGCCCCGAGCGGCTCCGGCGTAGATGATCGACGACTCGTTGACCAGGACGGTCCGGTCGCCCTTCTGGACCGGGATGCGGTTCGGGGGGTCGGTCGCCTCCGGCTGCCGCAGCGGGGCCGTGTGCGGTTCGGTGTCCTCGGTGCCGCCGGACAAGGCCCGGTCCAACGCCCGCTCCAACCGATCGGCGTCGAACGGTTTCACCAGGTAGTCGGCCGCGTCCAGGTCGAAAGCCTCGACCGCGTAGTCGGGGAACGCGGTGGTGAAGATGACCTTGGGCGGATGCGCGGCGTCGCGCAGCTTGCGTGCCACGTCCAGTCCGGTGCCGCCGGGCATCCGGATGTCCATCAGCACCAGGTCGTAGTCGAGGGACTCCAACAGGAGGAGGGCCTCCTCGGCGTTGGACGCCTCACCGACGACCTGGACACGGTCGAACTTGGCCAGCAGGTAGCGGAGGTCGGCCCGCGCGGGAGCCTCGTCATCAACGATGAGGCAGCGCGCGCGCATAAGTCATCCAAGGGGGATTCGCAAGTCGACGACAGTACCGCGGTTCTCGGTGGACTGAATGTCCAGACGATAGCGCTCGCCGTAGAGCGATGCCAAGCGTCCGGCGATGTTGCGCAGCCCCATCCCCTCTCCGTCGCGGTGCTCCCCCTTGGAGATCCGGCGCAACAGGTCAGCGGGAACGCCCACCCCGTTGTCGGAGACCCGGATGGACGTGGTGCGGGTCAGCGGGTCCACCCGTGCCTTCAGCGTCACGGTCCCGCCGTCCACCTTGTCGGCCAGCCCGTGTTTTACCGCGTTCTCCACCAGCGGCTGGATGATGAGCACCGGAACCTGGGCGGTCAGCACCTGCGGGTCGATGTCGTAGCGGACCTGCACCCGGTCGCCGTAGCGCGCCTGTTCCAGGGAGACGTAGGTGCGCACGAAGAAGTACTCCTGCCCGAACTCGGCGAAGTGGCCCTCCTGGCGTACCGCGTAGCGGAAGAAGTCCGAGAGGCGCACCAGCAGCCGCCGCGTCTCCTCGGTATCGGTGTGCGCCTTGGACGCGATGGTGTTCAACGTGTTGAACAGGAAGTGCGGGTTGATCTGGGCGCGCAGCGCGTCGAGCTTCGCGTTGACCGCGAGCCGCTGCTGCCGGTTCAGCTCGGCCAGCTCCAGATGCAGGGAGAGGATGCCCGCAAGCCCTTCCACCACCCCCTTGGGCGACAGTGTGCCGTCCAGCCGGTACACCTGGAGTGTGCCCACGACGCTCTTGCCGTCCCGCAGCGGTGCGATCACCGCGGTGCGCAACGGACAGTCGTCCGTGGTGCACCCCAGCTCGGAACGCCGCCGCAGCATAACCGTCTTCCCGCTGTTCAACGCGCGTCCGGCCGGGGCCACAGGGTGGTCGCCCGCCATGTGGTGATCCGCCCCCGGTCCGGCGAACGCGAGGATGCGTTCCCGGTCGGTGATCGCCACCGAGTCCCCGCCCAGGAGCGGCTCCAGCAGTTGGGCTGTGCGGCGTGCGCTTTCGCTGGTCAGCCCGGAGCGCAACGGCATGGACCGGCCGACCGCGGCGATCGTCGTGCCGGGCCGGCCCGGATGCTGGCCGTCGCGCACCGGGTTCTGGGGCCGCCCGCTCCGCGGGCCGCGCAGCGCCGACGGGTAGCCGAAGATCAACGCGACGGTCAGACCGGTGCCGATCAGCAGTGTGGTGCCGGTGCCCAGCGGGGGATCGGTGATGCGCTGGGTGACCAGGTAGACGGCGCCCCACGCGAGGACGATGACCCCGGCGAGGGGGAGACTGCCGTTGTTCATCGGCCCTCACCTTTTCGTCGACCGATGCCGATCATGGTCAACCGGGCGAGCGTGAGCGCACGGCGATCGGCAGCGGTGCCGTGCAGCCGCACCCAGATCTCGGGGAGGTTCTCCGGCGGCCGGGTCGCCAGCGACACCGCGATCGTCACCACGGCCCCGCAGGGAGCGGACACGATCGTCGGGGTGAGCAGCAGCTCCCCGTATCCGGCGTCGCCGAACAGGACTCCCGCCGCGCACATGCTCACCGCGACCACCGCGCCGGTGATCATTCCCGCGGCGGCGCCCGGCCCGGTGGTCCCGCGCCACCAGATGGCCAGGATGAACACGGGGGTCAGCGCCGAACCCGCGAGGACGAACGCCCACGTCACCATGGTGGCGACGATCGAGGGAAACTGCCCGGCGAGCGACTCGGGGCGCACCCCCAGCGCCAGCACCGCCGACAGCACGGCGACGACGGCCACCGCGGCGCGTCCGGCCCACAGCGCCTGGCGTTGGGTGGCGTGCGGGTTGATGTGCCGCTCGTAGATGTCGTGTCCCCACGAGGACGCCGACGCCAGCAGCAGGCCGGCGATCGTGGACAGGACCGCGATCAGCGCGCCCATCGCGATCAGGCCGAGGCCGGCCCGCCCGCCGAAGATCTGGCCCAGGACCAGCAGGGCGTGCTCGGGAACCCGGAGGATCCCGCCGGTGGTCAGCTCGTCCAGCCACGCGACTTCGCTGGACATGTCGCGGATGACCGATCGGGCGGCGGTTCCGAGCAGCACCGCCAGCACGTAGAACAGTCCGGCCAGTGCCAGTACCCACACCGTGGTCATGCGCGCCGCGGTGCCCGTTGGGCTGGTGAAGTACCGGTTCATGACGTGCGGGAGGCCGGCCGTGCCCATCGCCAACGACACGATCAGGGCGAACTGGCCGAGCTGGCCGTACTGCCCGCCCGGCTCGCCGAAGTAGGCCGGCGCGTCCGGGTCCAACTGGTTGGTGACCGGTTCCAGGTGCCAGCCGGCGCCGGCGCGGTCGGGGTTGGCCAGCGGTTGTTCCGAGAGTTCCGCTACCGCGTTGGGGTAGCTGAAGCCGGCTCCGATGACGACGATGGCGAGCCAGACGAAGATGGCCAGCAGCAACAGGAACTGCATCGCCTGGGTCCATGTGGTGCCGCGCATGCCCCCCAGGGCGACCATCAGCATGATGGCGGCGGTCGAGAGGAGCACGCCGGTCGCGTACGGGGAGAGCCCGGCCAGGCCGTACCCCACGAAGAGCTCCCACGTGATTCCGCTGGCCACCGCCTGCGGCACGAGGTAGGCCAGGATGATCATCTGGACGATGACGACCGAGGTGATGCGCACGCTGTGCGAGTCCAGCCGCCGCCCCAGGAAATCGGGGATGGAGAATTCGCCGAACCGGCGCATCGGCGCGGCGATGAAGAGCAGCACCGGCACGAACCCGGCGGCGAACCCGGTCGCGTACCACATGCCGTCCAGGCCGGAGGCGTACACCGCCGCGGCCACCCCCAGAAAGGACGCCGCCGAGAAGTAGTCCCCGCAGATCGCGCACGCGTTGGTGACCACGCCGATGCGCCGCCCGGCGAGATAGAACTCGAAGGTGGAGGCGCGTTGCGGCCGGATCAGCACGGCGACCGAACCGATGGCCACCAGCAGGACAACGAGGAGGACGATGCTCGCCGTCACGGCCGGGGCGTCCCGTCCCGCGGGTCGGTCTCGTGCCCGGAGCCCCCGAGCATCCGTTCCTCGACGGCGGTGGACAGGGTCGCGGCGCCGAGACAGATCACGAAGAAGAAGACATAGAGCCCGAACGCGGTCATGGCGAACATGGGGCTCATCCCGCCGATGAGCCGGCCCTCGGACCACCAGTCCAGCGCGGCGGCGAGCAGCGGAACGGCGATGACCACGCCGGCGAACACCGCGACATGGCCCACCGCGACCCGCCGCAGCGTGCGAAACGCGGCATCCACCTCAGCGGGGGTGTCGTGCTCGTCGGTCGCGAACTGCTCGGAGGGCTGCACGAATCAGGCCGCGGAACGTATCCGGTAGGCGGCGCGCAGCAGGACCCCCGCGCCGCCCGCGGCGAGCACGAGACCGATACCGGGCAGCATCGTGCCCCAGCTGTCGGTGGTGGCACTCAGGTGCACGATCCGCACCACCTGCCAAAGCGCCAGCCCGCCCGCGGCCAACGCCGCAACCAGCGCGTGCGCCAGGGCGACGCGCCGGTAGGGGAGTAGGGCACCGGCCATGGCGATGGTTCCGGCGCACAGCACCCACAGCCCTGGACCCACCATGCCGGAGAGGTTGCCCAGCGGCGTGGACACCCAGGGGGTGACCGCGCCCACGATCAGCAACAGGCCGCCGACGAGCATCGCGGCACTGCCCGGGTGGAGGATGCGCTGCGATGCGCGGGTGGTGGCCGAACTGCTGGAAGACGCCATGGCCGAATCCTAACCACTGGTCCCGCCGATGTTGAGGGGACAGCGACGGGTGATTCGGGCGGCCTTACCAGCGGTCACCTGTACGGATTAAGCGGTCATTAGTGTGATTTATGCCATTCATCGAGCCTGGGGGACCGCTCGAAAGACGAATCGGCCGCTCGGCGGCGGCGGGCTTGTGTGCCGGACTGGTGGTGCGTTGGTCTCGAGATCCGGCGGTGTACGGGGACCGCCGTGTCGACATCCCCTGCCGAGGTTGGAGAAGCGATCGTGGCTGAGACGGAAGAAAAGAGCCCGGGTCCACCGGGCGGCAACGGTTGGAGGCGCGAGTACTGGCGGAAGAACCTTCGGTTGATGGTGACGCTGCTGGTCATCTGGTTCGCGGTCTCGTTCGGCTGCGGAATCCTCTTCGTCGAGCAGTTGAACCAGATCACGCTCGGCGGGTTCCCCCTCGGGTTCTGGTTCGCCCAACAGGGCTCCATCTACGTGTTCGTGCTGCTGATCCTCGTCTACTGCCTGCGGATGGACCGCCTCGACAAGGAGTTCGGGGTGGAGGAGCGGGACGAGGAGCCCGCCAGCGGGCCAGCCGCCGCCAGTGACACGTCGGCCGCCGAGGGCGACGCCAAGGAAGGGGGCGAGTCGTGAGCGAGATCCAGCTTTGGACGCTGCTCAGCATCGTCGTCACGTTCGGCCTCTACATCGGGATCGCCTGGCGCAGCCGCGTGCGCGAGACCCAGGGGTTCTACGTCGCGGGCCACGGCATCCCCACCATCGCCAACGGTGCGGCGATCGGCGCCGACTGGATGTCGGCGGCGTCCTTCATCTCGATGGCGGGCCTGATCGCCTTCATGGGCTACGACGCCACCATCTACCTGATGGGGTGGACCGGCGGCTACGTCCTCCTCGCCCTGCTCATCGCCCCGTACCTGCGCAAGTGGGGCAAGTTCACGGTGCCGGAGTTCGTCGGCGACCGCTACTCGGAGCTGGTGCGCGGTATCGCCGCGGTCGCGGCGATCATCGTCTCGTTCACCTACGTGGTCGGGCAGATGAACGGCGGCGGGATCGTGTTCAGCCGCTTCCTGCAGATCGACATCCAGTACGGCGTGCTGATCGCGTCGGTGGTCATCTTCATCTACGCCGTGCTGGGCGGGATGAAGAGCATCACCTGGACGCAGGTCGCCCAGTACACCGTGCTGATCATCGCCTACCTGATCCCCGCGGTGGCGGTGGCCCAGGTGATCACCGGCATCCCGGTGCCCCAGGTGTCGTTCGGGCAGATCCTGGGCGAGCTCAGCGCCATCTCCGAGCAGCTCGGGGTGGGCCACTACACGGACCCGTTCACCACCCGCCCGATGATCGACATCTTCCTGGTGACGATGGCGCTGATGATCGGGACGTCGGGTCTCCCGCACGTGATCATCCGCTTCTACACCACCAAGACGGTCCGCGGATCGCGGTACTCGGCCTTCTGGGCGCTGCTCTTCATCGCGCTGCTGTACACAACCGCCCCGGCGGTCGGCGCGTTCACCCAGCTCAACCTGTTGAACGGAGTGCAGGGCACCGCCACCGACGCGCTTCCGAGCTGGGTGGCGAACTGGTCCGAGGCCGAGCTGGTGGAGGTGAACCCGAACGCCGACGTCATCAACTCGGTTAGCAACAGCGAGGATTCCGGGGCCGACCTGATCGTGAGCTCGGACATCCTGGTGCTGGCCTCCCCGGAGATCGCCGGCCTGCCCGCTCCCGTTGTCGGTCTGGTCGCCGCGGGCGGTATGGCCGCGGCGCTGTCCACCGCGGCCGGCCTGCTGCTGGTCATCTCCTCGTCGGTGTCCCACGACTTCTACTTCCGGCGCTTCCGCAGGAACGCCAGCGACTCCGAGCGGTTGCTGGTCGGCCGGATCGCGATGGCCGGCGCCATCG
Source organism: Lipingzhangella halophila (assembly GCF_014203805.1). Taxonomy (GTDB): domain Bacteria; phylum Actinomycetota; class Actinomycetes; order Streptosporangiales; family Streptosporangiaceae; genus Lipingzhangella; species Lipingzhangella halophila. Next base: position 2,444,606 of record NZ_JACHJT010000001.1, read on the forward strand.
TCGTCGCGGCGGTCGTGGGGGTCAACCCGCCCGCCTTCGTCGCCCAGGTGGTGGCCTTCGCGTTCGGCATGGCAGCGGCGAGCTTCTTCCCGGCCATTGTGCTCGGGATCTTCTGGAAGAGATGCAATGCCGTCGGAGCCGCTGCGGGCATGGTCGCCGGCCTGGCACTGACCATCACGTACATGATCTACACGCTTGAAGTCTTCGGCACGGACGCCAACGAGCACATACTCGGGGTGAGCCCCGAGGGCATCGGCACCATCGGGGCCGTGGTCAACTTCGCCGTCACGATCGTGGTGTCGAAGATGACCGCGCCGCCGTCGGAGGAGATCTCCGAGATGGTGGAGAACATCCGCTACCCGGCCGCCGAGCGGCGCGCGCCGGCGGGCGCCTCGGACGACTGACACCCGTTCCCGTCCACCGCGGCCTCTCCCGTTCCCGACAGCGGGAGAGGCCGCAGGTGTGTACCGCTGCTCTGGCGGCCGCGGTTCTCCGCCGAAAGCGGCGGCTACGCCCCGGCCCGCAGGTGGTCGCGGAGCCGGCGGGCGACACTGCCCATCACGGCCTCGGCCTCGGGCTGGGCGGTGGCCGGAACCCGCGACTCCGTGAGCGCCGCGACCGCGTACCACTGGCCGTCGTCGTGCTCGACGACACCGATCTCGTGGCGGAGGTTGAGCATCGTCCCGGTCTTGGACGACCACCGGGTCGAGTCGGAACTGAAGTCCGGCGCGAGCCGTTGCCGGAGCATGTTTCCCGCCATGAGCGCGCGGACCCGTTCGGCGACCTCGGGGGCGATAGCCGAGGGCCGCCACAGTGCCTGGAGCAGGTCGATGTAGGCCCGCGCGGTCCCCGAGCTCGCGCGGGTCACGTCGAGCTGCGGAACGCTGTGGCCGCGCCCCGCGGTTCCGGCCTCGATGGCCAGAGTGTGCGCGAAGTGGGTCTCGGCCGGGTCGAAGCGCTCGTTCGGCGTGCTGCTGAGGTCGCGAATGGTGTGCCGCACCGTGATTCCGGTCAACCCCAGGTCCTGCAGCGTGGTCGACACGGCGTCCGGCGGGGTGCGGGCGAACAGCATCTCGGCGGCGGTGTTGTCGCTGATCGCCATGCTCAGGAAAAGCAGGTCCTCCACCGCGACGCGAGCCGGATGCCGGAACCCGCCCAACCCGATCGGCGGACTGGGGACGGTGTCGCTCCCAGGTCGCACGTGGACCTCTTCGGCGCCGTCCAGTACGCCCCGGCGGATCCGGTCGAGGGTGGCGACCGCGAGAGGGACCTTGACCAGTGAGGCCGTGGGGTACGGCAGATCGGGCTCTATGCCGATCTCCTGGCCGGTGCCCAGGTCGCGGACGAGGAACGACCCACGCAGCCCCGCGCCGTCGAGTGTCTCGCGCAACTCCCGGAGGAGGGGTTCGGCCATCACCGCGCCGCCTCGTCCGCGGCCACCGCGCCCACACAGCGGGCGATGCACTCGCGTAACGCGGTGCGGAGCCGTTCGGGGTCCTCGCCGCCGGTCGTGGCGACGTCGAGCCCGCGGGTGAGAGTGGTCTCTCCCATACGGGACCAGTACAGCCCCAGTTCAGTGGCCTGGGAACCGGAGGCCAGGAGCAGGTCGTCGGAGTCCAGTGTCTCGGCGGCCGCGGTGGTGAGGCTGTGCGCGACCGTCACCTGTGTGGGGCGCAGGCCGGACGTGTCGCGGATCCGCGTCATGCGGTCCCTGATGTGGGGCACGTCGTCCTCGGGCTGGATCCATACCCGGCGGGGGCGCTGGCCGGCAGCGGCGCGACCCGCGCGGAGTGTCTCAAGGTACATGACACCGGAGCTGGGTGGGGACGCGCCCGCCAGCCCCAGCGGGACCCGCCAGGTGGCCTCCCCCGGAGGAACCGCGACCAGGGCAGCCCGGACCTCCTGGGAGCGCAGCAGGTCGGTGCGGGCCTCGGGGGCCGCCGGCAGCGGGTCGAGGTAGACGCCGTGCCGGCGCGCCTCGACGATCAGCCGTGCCAGGTCCAGCCGGGCACACGTGTCGGGAACCGCGACACGCAGCGGCGCCCGTCTGGCGCTCAGCGCGGACTCCTCCATGGCCGCGACCAGTTGGACCAGGCGGCGCGCCGACGGAAACATGTCGCGGCCGAACGGTGTGAGCACGGCCTGCCGGGTCGAGCGGTCGAAGAGCCGCGCCCCCAGGTGCCGCTCCAAGGCCGCGATACGGCGGCTGGCGACCGGCTGGGGGATCCGCGCGGCAGCGGCGCCCTGCGTGAAGCTGCCGTGCTCGCTTACGTACACGAACGCGTTACAGGCGGCGACGAGATCCATAACCTCAGGTTATGTCGATTCCGCATGACTTCGACGATTTCTGTCTTCGACAGCATCGGTCACCACGGCGATACTGCCGCGCAGGGTTTCCCGGGGCCCGTCCAACGTACGGACAGGAAGGTTGAACCATGCTGGAGAGAACGGCTCGACGCGCAGTGTTCGCGGCCGTGGCGGCGTTCGCCGTGGGCGCGAGCGCGAGCTGCGCGTCGGACCAGGAAGCGTCGCCCTCCTCTGAGGCGGAGGAGCAGCCGGACCGCGGGCAGTACGAGGCGGAGTTCGAACGCCTGCAGGAGGAGTACGACGCCCGGCTCGGGGTCTACGCCCTGGACACCGGCTCCGACACCGCGGTCACCCACCGCCCCGACGAGCGTTTCGCCTACGCGTCCACCTTCAAGCCCCTGGCCTGCGGCGCCGTGCTGGAGCAGCGTTCCCTGGAGGAGATGGAGGAGGTCGTCCACTATGACGCCGAGGACCTGGTGGAGTACTCGCCCATCACCGAGGAGCACGTCGACGAGGGCATGACCCTGGTGGAGGTGTGCGACGCCGCTATCCGGTACAGCGACAACACGGCCGGCAACCTGCTGTTCCGCGAGCTCGGCGGACCGGAAGGGCTGCAGGAGGCCCTGGAAGGGCTCGGTGACAAGGTCACCCAGGTGGACCGCATCGAGACCGACCTGAACGAGGCCAAGCCCGGAGACTCCAGGGACACCACCACGACGGAGGCGTTCGCCGCGAACCTACGCGAGTACGTGATCGGCGACACCCTGCCCGAGGAGGAGCGCGACCTGCTCCGGGAGATGCTGGTGGAGAACACGACCGGCGACGACGTGATTCGCGCGGGCGTGCCCGAGGACTGGGAGGTCGGCGACAAGACCGGGTCCCCGGGCTATGGCGGGCGCAACGACATCGCCATCGCGTGGCCGCCGGATGGCGAGCCGGTCATCCTGTCGATCATGTCCTCCCGCGACGAGAAGGACGCCGAACGCGACGACGCGCTCATCGCCGAGGCCGCGGAAGTCGCCGTCGACGCCCTCCGCTAGCGGCACCAGAGGCATGGGTGGGCGGCGGCCACGGATGTGGCCGCCGCCCATCCCGTGTGCGGGGCGTCCTTCCCTGGGCGCCCGGGGCCTCAGGCTCCGGCGTGCGCTTTGCGCAGCGCCGCGATGTCGAGCTTGGTCATCGACAGCATCGCCTCGGTGGCCCGCTTCGCCTTTTCCGGGTCGGGGTCGCTGACCAGCTCCGGCAGGACGGTCGGGATGACCTGCCAGGACACGCCGTACCTGTCGGTGACCCAGCCGCAGGCGACCTCCTTGCCGTCCGCGGAAAGCCGGTCCCAGTAGTGGTCCAGCTCGTCCTGGTCGGCGCAGGGGATCTGGAACGAGATGGCCGGGGTGAACGTGTACTGCGGCCCGCCGTTCAGCCCGACGAACGGCTGGCCGTTGAGCTCGAACTCGACGGTGAGGACCTCGCCGGCAGGGCCGGGACCGGCCTCGTTGGTGCGGGTGACCCGGCCGAGCCGGGAGTTCGTGAAGATCGAGGTGTAGAAGTTCGCGGCCTCCTCGGCCTGCCCGTCGAACCACAGGCACGTGATGAGTCCGTTGCCGGTCATCGCTTCCTCCTAGGGCGTTCGCGTGTCTGCACCGGTACTGACTCGGCGCGCACCGCGAACTCATCGGTGGCCGCTCGCTGTCCTGGGCGCCGGAAGCCAGACAGCAAGAGGTTCTGGTGTTAGAATCCCGAATGTTGAACTTGGGATATCGTGTCTAAAACTGGAGGGTCGGCAGATGAGTGAGGACTCTCTTGTCCCCGGAGGTCCGGGACGGCGGAGGCACCGGTTGTCCGATGCGGAGACCGAACAGCGGATGCTGCGGACCGCGACGGAGATGGTCAACCGTTCCGGCCTCACGGTGAGCCTGGAGCACATCAGCTTCGAGGACATCATCCGCGATGCCGGGGTCGCGCGCAGCGCCGTCTACCGCCGGTGGCAGTACAAGGACCAGTTCTTCAGCGACCTGCTGAAGGAGCTGGCGAGGGGGTCCAGTCCGGCCATCGGCACGGACAACCGCGCGGCGGTCGAGACGGTGCGGCGTACGATCCTCGACCATCTGGACTGGCTGAGCGATCCCGGACTCCGTTGTGCGCTCGTCGCCGAGGTACTGCGCCGGGGAACGTTGGAGGAGTTCGAGACCCTCCACGAGTCGGCGGAGTGGCGCACTTACCTGGCGCTGCACGCGACCTTTCTCAGCCTGCCGGATGGTGAGCTGCGCAGGGAGATTCGCAGCGCCCTCACAGAATCCGAGGGTGCCCTCATCGCTCGGCTCGCCGATGCTTATAAGCGGGCAGCCGGACTGCTGGGTCTGCGGTTGCGACCAGAGCTGAACGCCTCCTTCGCGACGCTAGCCCGCCTCACCAGCGCCACCATACGCGGACTGGTCATCATGGCCCCCTCCAACGTGGGAATCGGGGATCACCGGACCCAGGCCAGGCCGTTCGGTACGCCGAACGCGGCCGAGTGGTCCGAGCCCGCTCTCGGCGTGGCCGGCCTTGTCGAGAGCTTCCTCGAACCCGACCCGGACATCGAATGGGACGAGGAGCGTACCGAGGCACTCCGGCACGCTCTGAACTCCGAGGACTGGCTCTCGACATAGTCCGCGGTCGACCGGAACGTCACCAGCCACTCCTGTACGCCACACGCGGCAAGAAACGGGGTCACGCATGCTCCACTACAGGCTCAAGCGATGGATGTACCGAAAGGGCAGCCCGAACCTCCTGGCGCGGGCGCTGAACCGGATCTCGGCGGGCCTCTTCTCCGCCGGGTACCTCGTTCCCGCCGGCTGGGTGACCCTGGAGGTGCCCGGCAGGCGCACCGGGAACCCGGTCTCGTTTCCGCTCGTGGTCGTCGACCACGACGGGGAGCGCTACCTGGTCTCGATGCTGGGCGCGGACACCAACTGGGTGCGCAACGTACGCGCGGCCGGCATGCGGGCGGTGCTGCACCACCGTGGCCGCGAACCCGTGCGTATGTACGAGGTCGACCCCGCGGCCACCGCGCCGATCCTGCGCCGCTATCTGGAGGTCGCGCCGGGAGCCCGGCCGCACATCCCCGTCGAACGTGGGGCCCCTTTGGCCGAGTTCGACCGGATCGCCGCGCGGTTCCCCGTGTTCCGCCTCGCGTCGGACGCGGCGGAGCGCTAGGTGCACTGACCACAGAGGTCAAGAACAGGCCGGGAGTTGGCAGCGAAGAAGGGCCTCGATACAGGTGGGAACCGACCAGGAGCAACACCGGAAATAGGCCAGGAGGCCCGCACGACCCAACGCCGACGCCTCGCTGACAACCAGCGGAGGCCTCGCCCGGACAGCGGCTGGTGGCGACTGGGCCCCAACCGCGGAGGAACCGGGATCCAAGGGCGCCGCCCCTGGATCCCGGTCAACCCTTGACGCAGACGACCTGGCGCAGATGCGCCACGACCTCGACCAGGTCGGTCTGGGCCTCGATCACCTCGGAGAGGTCCTTGTAGGCACCGGGGATCTCGTCGAGCACCCCGGTGTCCTTGCGGCACTCGACCCCCTTGGTCTGCTCGGCCAGGTCCGCCTTGGTGTAGCTGCGCTTGGCCTGGTTGCGGCTCATCCGCCGCCCAGCGCCGTGCGACGCGGAGTTGAATGAGGCCTGCTGGCCCAGACCGCGCACGATGTAGCTCCCGGTCGCCATAGACCCCGGGATGATGCCGAGGTCCCCCTCGGCAGCCCGGATGGCGCCTTTGCGGGTCACCAGCAGGTCCACGTCGTCGTAGCGTTCTTCGGCCACGTAGTTGTGGTGGCAGCTGATCCACTCGTCGAAGCGCACCCGGGGGAACATCTTCCGCATGACGTCGCAGGCCAGCCCCATCATCACGTCGCGGTTGCGGCGCGCGTACTCCTGGGCCCAGAACAGGTCGCGGCGGTAGGCCGCCATCTGCGGCGTACCCGCGACGAACACCGCCAGGTCAGGGTCGGGCAGGTCCCGGTTGTGCGGCAGCCGCCGCGCCTGCTCGATGTGGTGGTCGGCGAGCTCCTTGCCGATGTTGCGCGAGCCCGAGTGCAGGATCAGCCACACCGTTCCGGCGCCGTCCAGGCAGACCTCCAGGAAGTGGTTGCCGCCGCCGAGCGTCCCGATCTGGTTGGCGGCGCGCTCGCGCCGGTGGTGCACGGCCGGGGCGAGGCTGTCGAACCCCGCCCAGAACCGGTCCCACTCGGCCGTCTTGAGCCCGTGGATCCGGTGCGGGTTCACCGGGGTCTCGTGCGCCTTGGGGCCCACCGGGATCGCCCTCTCCAGCGAGGAGCGCAGCCCGGCCAGGTCATCGGGAAGGTCCTCCGCCGTGAGCGAGGACCTGACGGCGGTCATCCCGCAGCCGATGTCCACGCCGACCGCGGCCGGGCACACCGCGTCGCGCATGGCGATGACGGATCCCACGGTGGCGCCCTTGCCGTAGTGGACGTCGGGCATCACCGCCAGGCCGTGCACCCACGGCAGCCGGGTCACGTTGCGCAACTGGTCCATCGCGGCGGGCTCGACGGTCTCCGGATCCGCCCACATGCGGATCGGGACCCGGGCACCCGGGCTCTCCGTGTACGACATAGGGCGGCCTCCCTTCGGGGCGACGGTCGCGCCGTGTGTGGCGGGCGCCCTGTTATGAAGCCAGACCGGACACCGCGGCGACAACTGGTTTTCCCGCTCGGAACGGACACCGGCTCGTCGCCGGCCCGGTGTCCGGATGGCGGACCGGCACGCCCCGTTCACTGGCGCATCTCGTGTGCCATAACCGCGACGTGCAGCGAGGTGACCGTCTCGGGGTCGGACAGGTCGACGTCCAGGAGCTCCTCGATCGCGGCCAGCCGGTCGTACAGCGTAGCGCGGCTCAGGTGCGCGGACCGGGCCACCCGCGTCTTGTGCCCGCCGTGCCGCAGGCACTCGCGCAGCACTGGGAGCAGGAAGGTCCCTGCGGTCCCGCGGGAGCGGCCCTCAGGGGGCGCGCCGGAAGTGTCCGCGGCGCGGTTCTCGGCGCTGAACGTGTCCCCGCCGTCCGGGTCGGTGTAAAACGACGCGGTGTCGCCCGCGGCGCCGCGGGCGTTCTGCGGCAGTATGGGACCCGGACGCGACCGCCAAGGAGGCGTATGTCCTCGCTGGAGCCCTACGACGCCGTGATCCTGGCCGGGGGCGCGGCCCGGCGCATGGGCGGCACTGACAAGCCGGCGCTCGACGTCGCCGGGGCCACGCTGCTGGAACGCGTGGCCGCGGCGGTCCCGGACGCCCGGCGGACGATCGTCGTCGGTCCCCGGCGCCCCAGCCCTTCGGCCACCTACGTTCGCGAGGAGCCGGCCGGAGGGGGGCCGGTGGCCGCGCTGCGCGCCGGGCTGCCCGTGGTCACCGCGCCGTGGTTCGCGTTGCTTGCCGGCGACCTGCCGTTCCTGGAGCCCGGGCACGTGCGCGCACTCTTGGAGGCCGCACGGGAGCGCTCGGGCGCGGTGTACCTCGACGCGGAGTCGCGACAGCAGTGGCTGCTCGGAGCGTGGCGCGCGGACGCCGTGCGCGCAGCGCTGGCGAGCTACAGCGGCGCGTCCCTGTACCGCCTGCTCGGGCCCCTGGAACCGGCGGCGCTCATCCCGGAGAAGACAGATCCCCCGCTCACGCTCGACTGCGACACCCCCGAGAGCCTCGCGCGGGCGCGCGCTCTGGCCGGCGAGGCCGCGGACCAGCCCGCTCAGCCCTTGAAGTCCGCGAACGGCACGCACTCCAGCAGGAACCCCCGGACGCCGAGGAACTCCGACAGGTAACCGCGGTGCTCGTCGCAGGCCAGCCAGGTCTTGCGGCGGTCGGGCGTGTGCACCTTGGGGTTGTTCCATACCAGGGCCCACGCGGCAGGAGCCTGGCACTCGCGGCGGGAGCAGGTCGCGGGCTCGTCGCCGGTGCTGTCGGTGTGGTTGGTATCGGTCTCGCTCATGGTTCCCCCAAGAGATGCTGGCCGGCGCACCGGACCAGTAGGCACATGGTCACGTGCCCGCCGCGCCCCGCACAAGCCGGGACGCGGCGCGTGGCACAAAAAAGCGACGCCGGGTGGCTACGGGGGCAAACCACCCGACGTCGCGCACGATGTTTCGACGGGGGCTCGAAACATCGGCCCAGCGCTTCGACGGGGGACCGAAGCGCTAGATCCCAATCTACACCGAGCCTCCCCGGTGTACGTCAAGAGCCAGTTACGACGTAGTCTCGTCAGCGTCCCATCCTGGACTACCGCGACCGCGCTGCGATCAGCGAAGACCCGGATCGGGCCGCAGCGGGGCGCGTGCGGGCGCCGCGCCCCTTCGCCGGAAGCTCCGGCCACCGGAGTCCCGTGCCGCGTCGTTCGGCGCCGGACATTCGCGGTTGGCACCGTGCCGCCGCGGGAAGTGGGCCGGCACAGCCAACCGGAAGGGGAACGCGTAATGACCGACCACACCTACCGTGTCACCGAGATCGTGGGCACCTCGCCCGAGAGTCTCGACCAGGCCATCCGCAACGGGATCGCCCGGGCCTCCGAGACGCTGCGCGGGCTGGACTGGTTCGAGGTGAGCCAGATCCGCGGTCACCTGGAAGACGGCGAGATCGGCCACTTCCAGGTGGGCATGAGGGTGGGCTTCCGGCTGGAGGATGACTCCGACTGACGTCCTCGCCCCGAGCCACCCGCTCCGGTGCCGCCGCGGGTCGCGGCGGCACCGGAGCGGCGCGCCCGTGTCCGGTCAGGAGGCCTGGCTGACGGTGGACATGTTGAAGTCCGGGACCCGCATCGGTGGCATGGCGGTGCGCGGGAAGTAGTCCCCGGACTCGCGCGACAGCCCGGGGACGGTGGCCCCCGTCTCGGTGACACGTTCCAGCAGGCTCACCGGCGACTCGTTGAACCGGAAGTTGTTCACCGCGCCGCTGACCTCGCCGTCCTCCACCAGGTACACGCCGTCGCGGGTGAGCCCGGTCAGCAGCAGCGTCTGCGGGTCGACCGGGCGGATGTACCACAGGCAGGTCAGCAACAGGCCGCGTTCGGTCCCGGCGATCATGTCGTCGAGTGTGCCGGTCGCATCCGGCTGCTCCAGTACGAGGTTGTCGGTGTGCGCCGTCACCGGCAGTCCGGTCAGCTCGGCGGAGTGGCGCGTCTGGCGCAGCGCCGCGAGTCGGCCGTCGGAGATCCAGTCGGTGCGGCGCAGCGGAAGCCCGTTGTCGAAGGCCGTGATCTCGCGGCCGGGCGTACTCGCGAGGACGAACGGGGCGCACTCCAGGCCCGGCTCTGCTGGATCGCTGCGCAGGCTCAGCGGGAGCTCCGAGAGCCGCTCGCCGACCCGCGTGCCGCCGTCCGCGGCGGAGAACACCGTCCGCCCCTCGGCCGCGTCGCGCGCGCCCGCACTCTGGTACAGCGAGATCATCATGTCGGCGACCGCGGCCGGCGGAAGCAGCGTCTCATAGCGCCCCGCGGGCAGCTCCACCGTGCGGGCCCCCCACCGCATGCGCCGGGTCAGCTCGGCGTCGAGGCCGTCGACATCGATGTCGGTGAAGTCCCGAGTAGCCTGCCCGACCCAGATGGAGTGACCGCCCCCGGTCTCGGGCGGCGCCGACTTGGCGTTCAGGTCGACCGTGCCCGACGGCTGGTCGTGGCGCAGCCGAAGCCCGGTGGAGCTGCCGAGGAACGTGGAGGTCACAGAGTGCTCGGCGTAGCCATAGAGCAGGTGGCCCGCCGCGCCGCGGCGCTCGAACGCGCGCCCCAGCCCGGGCGCGAACTCGGAGAACACCGAAATGCTCGTGGTCGCGGGCGGGGCGTCCCAGGTGTCGCCGGTGCCGGCGGACTCGGGGCCGAGCAGCGGCCGGGCGTCCTCGGACGGGGCGGCGTCGCGGCTCGCGGTCTCGGCGGCGCGCACCAGGTCCGCAAGATCGTCACCGCGGAGTCCGCTGCGCGCCGTCACGCCCACGGAGGTTCCCTTGGCGCTCTCGGTCAGCGCGATCACCGTGACCTCGCGGCCCCGGGTCACGCCATTGGTCGTCAGCGAGTTGCCGGCCCAGCGGAGGTTGGCCGTGCTCGCCTCCCGGACCAGCACCATGCAGCCGTCGGCGCGCGAGAGCTCCAGCGCCCGTTCCACGATCTCCTGGGGGGACGACAGGTTCATTGCCCAGCCTCCTGGACCGTGTTGAGGATGCGGACGCCTGAGAAACGCGCGGTGGGGCAGCCGTGGCTGACCGAGGCGACCTGGCCAGGCTGGCCCTTCCCGCACATGAACGAGCCGCCGAGAACATAGGTCTGCGGGCCGCCCACCGCGGTCATGGAGTTCCAGAAGTCGGTCGTGCTGGCCTGGTAGGCGACATCGCGGAGCATTCCACTCAGGCGCCCGTTCTCAATGCGGTAGAACCGCTGCCCGGTGAACTGGAAGTTGTACCGCTGCATGTCGATGGACCAGCTGCGGTCGCCCTCGATGTAGATGCCGCGCTCGACCCCGGAGATGAGGTCTTCGGTGGAGGGGCCGCCGGGTGCGGGGGAGAGCGAGACGTTGGCCATCCGCTGGATGGGCATGGTCGCCGGGGAGTCGGCGTAGGCACACCCGTTGGAGCTCTCATAGCCCCGCAGCCTGGAAATGCGGCGGTCGCGCTGGTAGCCCACGAGCACGCCGTCGCGGATCAGGTCGAACGACGTGGTCGCCACGCCCTCGTCGTCGTAGCCGATGCTGGCCAGCCCGTGCTCCACGGTGCGGTCGCCGGTGACGTTCATGATCGGCGACCCGTACTGCAGCGAGCCCAGGTTGTCCACGGTCGCGAAGGAGGTGCCCGCGTAGGCCGCTTCATAGCCCAGCGCGCGGTCGAGCTCGGTGGCGTGGCCGATGGACTCGTGGATCGCCAGCCACAGGTTGGAGGGGTGGATCACCAGGTCGTAGGCGCCGGGCTCGACACCGGGCGCGGCGAGCTTCTCCGCGAGCAGCTCGGGCAACTCGGCCAGCTCGGATTCGACGGTTGGCAGGTACTCCCAGCCGCGGCCCGCCGGGGGAGCGAGCGTACGCATGCTGTCGAGCTTGCCCTCGCGGGTCGCGACCACTTCGGCCACCGGCGCGACCCGCACGCGTTGCTGCGTCGTGCTGGTCCCGGTCGTGTCGGCGTAGAACTTCTGCTCCTTGGCCTGGAACAGGGTGATGTCGACGTGGTCGACGCGCGAGTCGTCGAGCAGGCGCCGGCTCCAGTCGGTGAGCAGGGCGGACTTCTCACCGACGGGGACGCTGAACGGGTCCGTCTCGTAGGCGGAAACCCAGGTGGCGTTGGGGTGCGCGGGCTCGGGAGCCAGCTCGATGCGCTCGGTGGTGATGGCCGCCGCGACCTTGGCGACCTGCACCGCCTGTTCTGCTACGGCGGCAACCGCGTCGTGGTTGGGCGCGGAGGTGTTCGCGCCGAGGTCGTCTCCGGCGGCGAACCCCCAGACGCCGTTGTGTACCACGCGCACCGCGAAGCCGAGGGTGTCGGAGTCGGCCGCGGTCTCCACCGCGCCGTCGGCGAGGACGAGGTACTGGCCCCGCACGCGTTCGAGCCGGAAGTCGGCGTGCTCGGCGCCGAGGTCGCGGGCGCGTTGCAGCGCCGTGTCGGCAAGCTCCCGCAAGGGCAGGGCTAGGAAATCAGAGTCGATATCAGGCACGGTCCCACAACCTAGCCGCAGGCCCCGGCACGGCACCAGGCGCCGTGCCGGGCCCGGGTGTCCTCAGTTTCCTTGCTGCACGTCGACGTGCACGTGGTCGAGGTGGCGCAGGATCTCGTTGTCCGGGTCGGGCGAGTTGTAGTCGCGCCACCCGGCCGGTGAGCCGAGCGCGCTCCAGATCCGGTCGTCGAAGATGACAACGGCGATGTCCAGCTCCGCGGCGTGCGCGACAAGCCAGTGGGCCAGCAGCCAGCCCGCGCGGCGGTTCTCCTCGTTGACCGGGCGGTAGAACACGTCAATCGCCCGGCCGTCGTAGTGCGCGGAGTCCTCGCCGTGCCCCTCGTCGATGCCGCCCGGGGCGAAGCCGCCGACGTCCTGCTCCCCGAACACCTCCGCCATCTCCGCGCGAACCCGCTCGGCGCGCGGGGTGAGGCCGGAGCCGGTCATCTCCTCCTCGCTCAGGTCGTTGTCCGCCGACACCCGGCAGGTGAGGCTGGGACCGGCGTCATCCCGAGGGCCGTCGGCCAGCCGTTCCAGGACGGCCGGGTCGATAGCGGAGGTGTCCGGAGGGTCCTCGCTCCGCGCCCGCAGCGCCGTGGCGGTCGTCGCCCTCTTGGCCTCCTCGCGGGACAACGAGATGGTCTCGGAGCCGAGGTCGACCGAGCACGGGTCCGCCCACGGCAGTGCGGACTGGCCCACGCCGACCCGCTCCAGTAGTCGCGGTACGCCCCACACCACCCCCGCGGCGATGACCGTGAGCACGACCACCACAACAACGATCTTCCGCACCCGGCGGCCCGTCTCGCGCATACCAGTGGCGATAGGCGAAACCGCGAGCACGGCACGACGCGCGCGTTCGCCGTGCTGCCGGGCCTCTCGGCACATCGGAGCGCGGGCGGTCTCGCGCCTGCCGTCGCGGCTGGCCATAGCCGCGATCCGGGGTCGTGGTCGCGGCCGGTTCCGGTCAGCGGTGTGATCCACATCGTGGTGCGAGCACGGTCGTGGGGAATACGTTGCCGGCAACCGCCGCTGTGCCGTGTTGTGGGTCGGAGCGGGCCCGCCCGTTGAGCCAGCAGACTCGGATGAGAGGCGTTCGCGTGCGTAGATCGTCGACGGCAGGGGCGACCACTGGGGAGGACCAGCCGGGCGCGACGGGTGGTGTCCCCCCGCTAGGCCCCGATGTCTCCCAGGAGCAGTTCCGGCGCGCGCTCGGGGAGCACGCCGCCGGTGTCGTGGTTGTTACCGCTGTCTCCGGCGGGCTCCCAGCGGGCGTGACCGCGACCTCGTTCACCAGCGTCAGCCTGGAGCCCCCGCTGGTGTCGTTCTATATCGACGGGCGTTCGAGTACCTGGCCGGCGATCCGCGACGCGGGCGGCTTCGCGGTGAACACGCTCGGCGAGGACCAGCGCGGCATCGCGGCGCGGTTCGCGACCAAGGGAGTCGACCGGTTCGCCCCGCCAACGCGCTGGTACACCGGCCCCGCGGGCCTGCCCCTGCTCGATGACGCCACGGCGCACATCGTGTGCCGTACCTACGACCTGCTGGCCGTGGGCGACCACTGGCTCGTTGTGGGCCGGGTGGCCGGCGCTGGTGTCGCCGGCCACAGCCACCCGCTGCTCTACCACCGTGGGCGCTACGGCCGGTTCGCGGAGTGACCGGCCTCACTCACCTTCGAAGCTGATCTCCACCCGGCGGTTCTGCGCCCGAGCGCCGGGATTGTCCTCCCCGTCGGAGTCGGTCTCCTCGGCCACCGGGTCGTCGGATCCCATCCCGCTCGCCTCGATCTCGGGGGCGGCGGAGCCGAGCTCGTCCTCCAGCGCCTCCTTCACGGCGTCGGCGCGGTCCTCGGAGAGCTCCTGGTTGTAGGAGTCGTCGCCGAGGCCGTCGGAATGCCCCACCACCTCGACCGTTCCCGAGACCCCGCTGAGCCGTTCGGCGGTGTCGGACAGCGTCCGCTGGGCGCCGTCGGACAGGGCCGCCTCGTCGAACTCGAACAGCACATCGGCGGAGATGGTGACGGTGGTGGTGCCGCCCTCGACGTCCTCGTGCTCCAAGGGCTCGATGAAGTCCTCGGGGGTGAACCCGGTAATGGAATCCGCCGTGCCCATCTCGGTGACGCTGTCCTCCAGCGCGCCGCTCGGAACGTTGTCGGGGTCGCCCTCGACTTCGGCGCCGGTTGCTGCGGCGCTGAGCGGAATGGCGAGCAGCAGCGCGGTCAGGGCGCCGCCGGTGGCCGTCCGGACAGGCGTGTTCACTCGTCATCCTCCCCCGTGCTCGTGGTCACCGGAACGTCCAAGATCGGCGGGAGGTCGTAGAGGTAGACATCCACCTTCTCCATGTCCTCGGCGGAGGCGAAGAACGCGGTCAGTGTGGTGGGCTCGTCGTAGGTGAGGCCGGTGTCCCACGGGTTGGGTTCCAGCGAGTTCCCACTGTCGTCCTCCACCACCGTGTGCCGGCGCAGGTTGGCGGTGTCGACGAGGTACATGTTCTCGCCGGCGTCGGCGCTGAACAGCCTGCGGATGGTCGGGCTGCTGGAATCCCCGGACGTGGGGGTGATGGTGTAGGTCATCTGCAGCAGGTCACCGCGTTCGGTGAAGCCGTTGATCTCGATGGTGGCTTCGGTCCCTTCGTCGGTGACGTCCGCCTCGCCGATGACCTCCTCGGCCTCGGCCGGGGCCCCGCTCTCGACGTTGCCGTTCTGCTCGCCGTCGCCGCCGTCGCTGTTGTCGCCGTCGTCTCCACCGGTCAGCCCGCAGCCGCTCAGCACGGCCACGAGGGCGGTCGCACAGGCAGGGACCTTGATCAGGGATCGCACGTCGTACCAGCTCCTTGGTTCAGGGGATTCGGGGGCAAGCTGAACTCACCCCCATCAGACGCGCGGCAACCCTGAGTTGTTCGTGTCCTTTTGACGTGTTCCTAAGGGCAGAGGTTTTCCAGTGAGGTGGGCTCGTCGCCGACCTGGCGGCCGGGAGTGGTGGGCGAGGGGTCGTCCAGCCCCGTGTACTCCTGCCACTCCGTGTCCTCGTCCTCCTCGGACTCCTCGTCCTCTTCCTGGGGAGGCGAGGGCTCCTCGCCGTTCGGCGTGGCCTCGGGGCTGAGGTCCTCGTCGTTGCCGCTCGCCGAGCTCTCCTGCTCCTCCTGGCGGTCCTCCTGCTCCCGGACGGCCTCGGAGACCAGCGTCCGGATCTCGTCCCAGTCCGGGTCGGCGGTCTCGACCTGGGGCGGGGAGAGCTGCAGCGTGCGCATGTCGCCCTTCTTGGTCACCATCTCGGCGAGGTCGATGAAGGCGGGCAGCTTCTCCTGCGGGAGGTCGGACTGCAGTGTGCGCTTGGTTGCGCCACTCAGCTCCTGGAAGCTGCTCAGCACCCGGGTGGGCTCGGCCTGTTCGGCCACGTACTTGATCAGGCACCCCTGGCGGCCCATGCGTGTGTAGTCGTCGCTGTTGGTCCGGCTGCGGCCGTACCACAGCGCCTCGTTGCCGTCGAGGACGTGATCGCCGGCCTCCAGGACCTTGCCCTCCTGGCCGTAGGGGATCGGCTCGTCGATGTGCACCTCGATGCCGCCGATGGCGTCGATGAGGTCCTTGAAGCCCTGCATGTCCACCATCGCGTAGTAGTCCATCTCGAGGTCGGTGACGTTGCCGATGACCTTCTTGAGCGTGTCGGCGGACGGGTTGCTGGCCTCGGGGTCCAGGGCGAACTGCTCGGTGTCGTCGGCGACAGTCTGGTAGACGTCGTTGAGTAGCTGGTCGAAGCCGAAGGGCTCCGGGTACGCCTCGGCAAGCGCGGACCCCTCGGGGAACGGCACGTTCTCCAGGTTGCGGGGCAGGCCGATGAGCACAACATCGCCGTGCTCGACGTCGATGCTGGCGGCCATCATAGAGTCGGTGCGGGTACCGGGGCGTTCTTCAGCGGCGTCGGCGCCGATCAGCAGCACGTTCACGCGGTCCGCGCCGTTCCACGGGTCGGCGGCGTCGTGCTCCTCGCCGTCGGTTCCCGGTTCGAACACCGAGGACACCGTGTCGTGGGCGGTGTGCGCGGTGCGCATGACCGCACCGGCGGGCAGCGCGATGACCGCGCACAGAACGAGGACCACGGCCGCTCCGCCGAACCGGGCGAACCATCGCGCGTCGGGTGGGCGGGTGATGACCCAGGAGTGCACGATGACCGTCATCCACAGCACCGCGACCGCGAACGCGGCTGCGGCCGCGGTGAGGAGCCAGCGTCCCTGCACGGCGAGCTGGGCACTGCGCGTGATGTCCCCCTGGAGCAGCACGAATGCCGCGACCCCCGCCGCGACCAGCGCCAGGTACAGGATGAGGACCGTCCAACCGGCAATGCGCCGGCGCACCCTCAGATGCGCTACACCGGGGAGTGCAGCGGATCCTATGGTCCACAGCAGCGCGCCTCCAGTGCTCAGGGGGCGGTGACTGCCCCGCGCGAGCCGGTCTTCTGCCATGGGGTTCCCTTCTACCTGCCAACCTCGCGGCGGCGAGGTCCGGAACACGGTCATTAGGCCTGGAAGTAGCGCAAGCCGTCTCTTCCATGCCTATACCGCACTGGACGCTGATCATGCCGGACTAGTGTCTCGCTTTGTCGAGTCATACGCACGCCGGTGTATACGCACACACTGTATTTACTGTCTGGTATGTCAGGATAAGAAGAAAGAAGTCCAATTCACGGGGCTTCTCTGGCCAAAGTCAGCCTTGTTTCTTTCGTGATCAGTAGTTAACCGTCGCAAGAGCTGCCATCATCTGGCCGCAGGAGGGGTCGGCGTCCGGGGGAGGAGGGACGCCGTTCATGATTGTGAAAGGCAGCCATCGTGCTCGATGTGGTTGACGCTGCGCTCATGAGAGCGCTTCAGGGGGATGGACGGGCCACGTACCAGGCGCTGGCGGACGGTGTTGGGCTGTCTCGCACGGCGGTGCGAGCCCGGGTGAGGCGGCTTCTCGCGGTCGGAGCGATTCGGATCGTGGGAGTTCTCCATGCGGGTGTTCTGGGGATGGAGGTTCTGGGACACGTATCGTTTCGGATATCGGGGCCGGTGCGGCCGGTGGTCCAGGAGCTCGCGGCGCGCGACGCCGTGACCTTCGCCGCGCAGACGGCCGGGCGGTTCCCCGCGGTCGCGCACTTACGGGTGCGCGACGACGCCGCGCTGGCCAAGGAGCTCGCGGAGCTGCGGTCGCTGCCGGGGGTCCTGGGAGCCGAGGTGTTCCGGGCGGAGACAGTGGTCCGGGACTCCTGCAACGGCGCGCGGACGTTGCGCGAGGTCTCCATTGACCCGCTTGACTGGCGTTTGGTGCGCCATCTGCAACGCGACGGCCGGGCGTCCTACGCCGAGCTGGCCCGCCAGGTCGGCCTGTCGCAGGCCGCGGCGCGCTCCCGCGTCGTGCGGCTCATCGACGCCGGTGTGGTGCATGTCACGGCGCTGGTGGAGCCGTCGGTGGTGGGGGCCAACGAGCAGCTCGGCTTCGGTCTGCGCTGCAAGGGCGACGCCACGGCGGTGGCCATGCGACTCGGCGGACTGACCGGGGTCTCGTTTCTCACCACCGGCTTCGGGCGGTACGACATCGTGGGAAGTGCCACCGCGGCCGACCGCCCGGCGCTGGTCGAGGCGATCGAGACGATCCGCTCCAGCTCCGGTGTCACGTATGTCGAGACCTGGGAGCATCTCGCGGTCGCCAAGGAGCGGCATCGGGGGGACAACGGAGTGCCGCCCGTTCCCGCCGAAGCCGAGCGCGAGCTGGTGGCGTTCGGCGAGAGGCGAGGGGACGGCGGATGACCGACGGGGTGCCGCGTCCAGGCCCTCTGCGGCTTGGCGGCCGGGAGTTTCCCGCTGGATGCCACGCTGTCATGGGGGTCATCAACCGCACGCCCGACTCCTTCTACGACCGCGGCGCGACATTCGCCTTCGACGCGGCCCTGCGGGCCGCCGACACGGCTGTGCAGCGGGGCGCCGACATCATCGATGTCGGCGGGGTGAAGGCCGGGTACGGTGAGCATGTCACGGCCCGGGAGGAGATCCGGCGTACCGTGCCCTTCATCGCTGAGCTTCGCGCGCGGCACCCCGATGTCGTCATCTCCGCCGATACCTGGCGCGCCGAGGTCGCCAGCGAGTGCGCCGCCGCCGGCGCCGACCTGGTCAACGACACATGGGCCGGCGCCGACCCCGATCTCGCCCGGGTGGCCGCCGAGTACGACGTCGGGCTGGTGTGCAGCCACAGCGGAGGGCTGGCGCCGCGGACCGATCCGCACCGCGTGGCCTACACCGACGTGGTCGCCGATGTCGCCGCTACGGTGACCCACCTGGCCGAGCGCGCGGTGGCGCTGGGTGTGCGCGCCGAGCGGATCGTGGTCGACCCGACCCATGATTTCGGCAAGAACACCTACCACTCCCTGGAGCTCACGCGGCGCCTGGGAGAGCTGGCCGCTACCGGCTGGCCGGTGCTCGTCGCGGTCTCCAACAAGGACTTCATCGGCGAGACGCTGGACGTTCCGGTGGCTGACCGGTTGGCCGGCACCGTGGCCACCCTGGCGATCTCGGCCTGGGAAGGGGCGCGCGTGCTCCGGGTGCACGACGTGGCGGCCGCACGGCTGGCGGTGGACACAGTGGCGGAGCTCGCCGCCACCGAGGGAAAGGGTGGGAGTGTGTAACCGCCGGTAGCATTTTTACCGGGTTTCCCGCCGCTACATCTTGCGTCCAGATTAAGTTACCCGCAAGTATGAGTTGAGGTGGGCGGCGGGGCGCACCCCCGCGCGCACCGTAGGCGGGCCGGCGAGCCGCAGGCGGTGCCCGCGCGGCGCCGCCCGCACAGGCGCGGTTGCAACTGGAGGCTGACGTGGCGCTTGCTCAGACCCTGACAGCGGTGGGTACGGCCGCGCTCGCGCGCAGTGGGGCGCGGATCATGGGGACACACCTCTTCCCGGTATGGCCCGGGGCGTCCTTCGCGGCCACAGCGCTGCCGGTGCGGTGCGCCCCCGGCGACAACCTCGCCATCCACGTGGCGGTGGCCCAGGCCCAGCCCGGATGTGCCCTGGTCATCGATGTCGCGGGGGAGCCCGAGTACGGCTACGTCGACGAGATCCTCGCGGTCGCCGCGCGGATGCGCGGGATCGCCGGCCTGATCCTCGACGGTTGCGTGCGCGACGTCAGCGCGATCGCCCGGACCGACCTGCCCGTCGTCAGCGCGGGCGTCTGCGTCCGCGCCCCCGGGCACGACGCCGGGGGAGCAGTCGGGCGCGAGATCCTGATGAGGGGGGACCCGGCGCCAACCCCGGTGCGGCGCGGCGACTGGGTGGTCTGTGACGACGACGGGGTGGTGTGCCTGCCGCGCGGCCAGGCGGCCGCCATCATGGCCGCGGCGCTCGAAGCGGTCTCACGCGACCAGGAGGTCCTCGACGCGCTGGGCTCCGGCCGGAGCACCCTCGACCTGTTCGACCTCGACCCGAGCCGCGTCACCGGCTGGGAGGGCGCCCCCGCCGCGACCGGGCGCGAGAGTGCGGACCGGGTCTCCAGCTGAACTGAAGGGCTGCTGCCGTCCCGCGCGCGGGACGGCAGCAGTGCTCACGCGCTGGCCAGTGAGAGCAACTCGTCGAGGTAGCAGGCCGCCTCCCGCAGCGCGCGCTGGGAGTCGCTGGCGCGGATCGCCTCGGCCAGGCCGCTGTGGTCGATCCCTTCGTCGTCCTTTGGCTGGTCGTAGGCGGTTTGGGCGATACTTTCGTAGACGACCTGGGCGATGTCGTCGTACAGCTCGATCAGCAGGTTGTTGTGGGTCGCATTGACCACCGCCCGGTGGAACGCGAAGTCGGCTTCCACGAACGCGGGCATGTCGCGTTCGCGCCACGCGCTCTCGCGCATCCCCATCGCGCGGTCGATGGTCTCGAGGTCGTGCTCGGTGTGCCGGTCGGCGGCGAGTCGCGCCGCCTCCATCTCCAGCGCCCGGCGAACCTCCAGGTTCTCCCGGAGCCGGGACCGTTCCAGGCGGCGGCGCAGCGCCCCACCCAGCTCGCTGGAGGCGCGCACGAAAGTCCCGGCCCCCTGGCGAATCTCGAGCAGGCCGGCATGGGCGAGCGCACGCACCGCCTCACGGACGGTGTTGCGCCCTACCTCGAGCTGCTCTGCGAGTTCCGACTCGGTGGGGATGCGGTCGCCGACCCCCCACTCACCCGAATCGATCTGCGCTCTCAGTTGGCTGATGACCTGGTCTACAAGACCGGTCCGACGCGTCGAGGCGAGGGGCACGCGGTTACCTCCTAAGCGGTGACAGCCACATTGGGGAGCCACTCGGGATCTCTGGTATAACGCCGGAGCTTAGACCAGTCCAGGCCGATAGGAATGCCTCCGTGCTGAATGCGTTATGGTCAGGACCTACATCGGGTCATCCGATGACTGAAAGTATAGCGTGACAAACGTCACGCACAACGAGCTGGAGAAGCCAGGCGACGTGCACACATCACCCGTTGAAACACGCCCTCGCCGGGTGCTCTGGTTGCTCGCGGCCGGTGTGGCGCTGGCAGCTCTCAACCTGCGTACCGCGATCACCAGCGTTGGCCCGGTGCTCAACGAGATCACCGTTGATCTCGGGATGTCCGGCGTGCTCGCCGGCGTGCTCACCACGCTGCCCGTCCTGTGTTTCGCGGCGTTCGGAGGCGCGACTCCGGCGCTGCTCCGCCGGTTCGGCGAGCACCGTGTGCTGGTCGTGGCGCTGCTCGCGCTCACAACGGGTCAGGCGACCCGCGTCCTGGCCGACAACCCGTGGCTGTTCCTGGCGCTGACCGCGCTCGCGCTGTCGGGTGGCGCGGTCGGTAACGTGCTGGTCCCCACCCTGGTAAAGCAGCATTTCCCGGGCCGTATCGGGACCATGACCACCCTGTACACGACCGCCCTCGCAATAGGGACGGCCATGGCCGCGGCGGCGACGGTCCCGGTGGAGCGGGCGAGCGGGAGCTGGCACCTGGCACTGGCGATGTACGCGGTATTCGGCCTGGTCGCCATCGTCCCGTGGGTCCTGCTGCTGGGCCACGAGCCGCCGCGGACGGACCCCGCCCAGGCGCTCGGCCTGGGCCAGGTACTGCGCACCGGAACCGGTTTGCAGAGTGTGCTGTTCTTCGGCAGCCAGTCAGCGGTGGCCTACATCATGTTCGGCTGGTACGCGCACTTCCTCCGGGACAACGGCCTCGAACCGGCCGCCGCCGGACTCGCCCTGTCCTACCTCACGTTCCTGGCCGTCCCCACCGCAATGGCCCTGCCCGGCCTCATGGCGCGCGTCCGGGACCACCGCGGCTTCGTCGCGGCCTTCTTCCTCTGCTACATCGTCGGCGTCACCGGCCTGTGGCTGGCGCCGCTGCAGGGCCTGTGGCTGTGGACCACGTGCATCGGTTTGGGCATGAGCACCTTCACGCTCGCCCTGACGTTCTTCGCGGTCCGCACGCGCACGTCGGCGGGCACCGCGGCGATGTCGGCCACGAGCCAGGGCCTGGGCTACCTCATGGGAGGTGCGGGGCCGTTCCTGTTCGGGCTGCTGCACGACCTGACCGGCACTTGGCACGCTCCGCTGATGATGGTCCTGGGGCTCGTCACGCTCAACTTCGCGGTGGGGATGCTGCTCGGCCGGCCCCGGTACCTGGAGGACGCCCTGCGGGGCCGCGCGCAGTCGAGCATGTCCTCAGCCAGGTAGCCACCCCACCCGGCCGATGAGGTAGACCGACCCGACGAACGTCACGACGTCGATCACCGTGTGCGCCACCACGAGTGGCATCACGCGGCCGTAGCGCTGGTAGAACCAGCAGAACACCAGGCCCATGACCAGGTTGCCCACGAACATCCCCACGCCCTGGTACAGGTGGTACGTGGCGCGCAGCAGGGAGCTGGTCAGCGCCGCCCTGACCGGCGACCAGCCCATCTGGCCCATCCGGAGCATCAGGTAACCCACGACGATGACCTCCTCCAGCACGCCGTTCTTGACGGCCTGCAGGAGCAGCACGGGCAGCGCCCACCAGTGGTCGTTGAGCGAGCTCGGGGACACCGTTGTGCTCAGGCCCAACTGCCACGACACGAGGTAGACCACCAGCCCGCCGGCCCCGATGACCGCCGCCAGCAGTGCGCCGCGCGTGATGTCGAAGCCGGGCCGGCGGACGTCGAACCCGATCGTGGCCCCCGACCGCGCGTCGCGGTGCAGCAGGTACAGCACCAGCGCCACGGGGGCCATGGCGAAGACCACCGCGTACACCTGCCAGGTGAGGTCCAGCCAGGGGCGGTCGGCCCCCGCGCGCGGGTCCACCAGGCTCGCGGTCTGCTCGGCGAGCCCGCCCGGCGCCGTCGCGGTCCCGACGAACGAGATCGTCGCCGAGACGGCGGCCGCGCCCAGGGAGAGCGCCAGGACGCAGGCGACCTCGGAGGCGATGAGGCGGCGGCTGAGAGGGGTGTTCCGCGGGGCTGCCGGCGCGCCGGTCGCTGCCCCGCCGGAGCGGTCGGAGGCGGAGTCGGACATGCCTCAGATGATCGCATGCGTGCTTGGGGGCCGGCCCCCAAGCACGCCCCGGCTGCGTGGCGCCGGAGAGCGGAACGTCTTGTGTGCGCGGTGCGCTACTCCTCTTCCTCCTCGGAACCGCCGTCCTCGCCCTCGGACCCCTCCTGGGAGTCCTCGCCGTCCTCGATGCCGTTCTCCTCCTCGAACTGCTCCATCCCCTCTTCCATCTCGTCCATCTCCTCCTGGGTCATGCCTTCTTCCTCCTCGCCCCCCTCGTCTTCTTCTTCCTGCTCGGGGGCGTCCTCCGCGCCGTCGTCGCAGGCGGCGACGGCGAAGGTCGCGAAGGTGGCGATGGCCCCGGCGGCGAGGCTCCTGCGGAGCGCGGAGACGGTTCCCTTGGCGACTTCACTGAACTGCATTCTCGAATCTCCTGCTTGACGGGGAAAATCCGCGCGGGCACCGCGATGATAGTCACGGTGCCCGCGGCGCAGCCAACCCTACGAATGGACACGTCAGGTGAATAGGGGCTTGCCGCGGTTCAATACGAAGAATTCCGGGTACGCGCGCGTCTTTCTATCGGTGGAACCACCAGTGTTTACCCGGCCGATCTGCGGAATTCTTCCCGCCCGGGTACAGCAAAAGGCCGCCGGTCCCGCGAGTGACACGGATTCCGCGGGACCGGCGGCGGGACGGCGGGCCCGCCCCGCCCCAGCCACGAAAGCGGGGAGGGCCGCCGTCTGGGAGGAGGACCAGGTGTCAGTGAGCCGCTGAGAACTGGTCCTCTTCGGTGGATCCGGTGAGAGCGGTCGTCGAGGCATCCGGCGAGATCGCGGTGCTCACCAGGTCGAAGTAGCCGGTGCCGACCTCACGCTGGTGGCGCGTCGCGGTGTAGCCGCGCTCCTCGGAGGCGAACTCGGCCTCCTGCAATTCGACGTACGCGCTCATTCCGCCCTCGGCGTAGCCCTTGGCGAGGTCGAACATTGAGTGGTTCAGCGCGTGGAATCCGGCCAGCGTGATGAATTGGAACTTGTATCCCATGTGGGCGAGCTCGCGCTGGAACTTGGCGATTGTCGACTCGTCCAGGTGCCGCCTCCAGTTGAACGACGGCGAGCAGTTGTAGGCCAGCATCTGGTCGGGGTACTGGTCCTTGATGCGCTCGGCGAACTGCCGCGCCACCTCCAGGTCCGGAGTCGAGGTCTCCATCCACAGCAGGTCGGAGTAGGGGGCGTAGGCGAGGCCGCGCGCGACGCAGGCCTCCAAGCCGTTGCGGACCCGGTAGAAGCCCTCGGAGGTGCGCTCTCCGGTGAGGAAGGGCTGGTCGCGCTCGTCGACGTCACTGGTCAGCAGTGTGGCGGCCTGGGCGTCGGTACGGCAGATAACCAGGGAAGGGACATCGGAGACGTCGGCGGCCAGGCGTGCCGCGTTCAACGTCTTGATGTGCTGGCTCGTGGGGATGAGGACCTTGCCGCCCAGGTGCCCGCACTTCTTCTCGGAGGCGAGCTGGTCCTCCCAGTGCACGCCCGCGGCGCCGGCCCCGACCATGCCCTTCATCAGCTCGAAGGCGTTGAGCACGCCACCGAACCCCGCCTCGGCGTCGGCGACGATCGGCGCCAGCCAGTGCGGAGCGTCCTCGTCGCCTTCGGACCAGGTGATCTGGTCGGCGCGCAGCAGCGCGTTGTTGATCCGCCGGACCACCTGAGGGACGGAGTTGGCCGGGTAAAGGCTCTGGTCGGGGTAGGTGTGGCCGGCCTGGTTGGCGTCGGCGGCGACCTGCCATCCGGAGAGGTAGATCGCCTTGAGCCCCGCGCGCACCTGCTGGACAGCCTGGTTACCGGTGAGCGCACCCAGGGTGTTGACGTAGTCCTCGCTGTGCAGGAGGTTCCACAGGCGCTCGGCACCCTGCCTGGCCAGCGTGTTCTCTTCGGTCACCGAGCCACGCAGCCGGATGACGTCCTCGGCGGAGTACGTGCGCTCGATGCCGGCCCATCGCGGGTTCGTCTCCCACTCGCGCTGGAGTGCCGCCGCGGCTTCCTGCTGGCGAGCTCTGATGCTCATACTCTCTTCCCGCCTTCGTGTTCGTCCCCTGAAAGTTCGCCGGCTGGAGAGCCCGCACCGCGGGCGCCGGAGCGCCCCCGGTGGTTCGTTCCCCGCCGGTACCCACGATTCTTGTCAAAGTTGCCAGCTTTTACGAGCCATATGGGGATGAAGATCTTTGATTCTTTCCCTATCATGAACGCATGGCGTACTTTGGTACTGAAGAAATAGCGTCTTTGCCAGGTGACCTGGATCTCGTCACCTTTGGCCAGCGGCTCCGGCACCTCCGCCGAATCCGCGGGTTGACCCTCTCTGACCTGGGGGAACGCGTGGGGCGGGCGCCGTCGCAGCTCTCGCTGCTGGAGAACGGCAAGCGCGAACCCAAGCTCTCCCTGCTCACCTCGCTGTCCAAGGCGCTCGGCGTCTCGGTCGAGGAACTGCTGTCCCGGCAGCCGCCCAGCCGGCGCGCGCAGTTGGAGATCCAGGTCGAGGAGGCGCAGCGCGATCCCGTGTACCAGAGCCTCAATCTGCCGCACCTGAAGATCGGCAAGCGGGTGCCCAACGACGTCCTGGAGCACATCGTCGGGCTGTACGACGAGCTCAAGCGGCGGGCCGCCAAGCCGACCGCCACCCCCGAGGAGGCGCGGCGGGCCAACGCCGAGCTGCGCCAGCAGATGCGCGAGCGCGGCAACTACTTCGAGCACATCGAGAAGGCCGCACAGGAGACCCTCGACGCCGTGGGGTACAGCGGTGGGGCGCTGTCGCAGGGGCAGATCCTCTCGATCGTCACCCACCACGGGTTCACCCTGCGCTACGTCCAGGACCTGCCCCGTTCGGTCCGCTCGGTGACCGACACTCGCAACGGGCGGCTGTTCCTCAAGCGCGAGTCGCTGGGCATGCACAGCCCGCGCACGATCCTGCTGCAGACGCTCGGCCACTTCGTGCTCGGGCACTCCCAGCCGCGGGACTATGCCGACTTCCTGCGCCAGCGCGTCGAGGCGAACTACTTCGCGGCGGCCGTCCTGATCCCGCAGTCCACGGCCGTGCCCTACCTGCAGGAGGCCAAGCGGGCGCGGGACATCTCAGTGGAGGACCTGCGCGACGTCTACTCCGTCTCCTACGAGATGGCCGCGCACCGGTTCACCAACCTCGCCTACCGGCACCTCGACCTGGTCTGCCACTTCATCCGCAACGACGAGACCGGCATCATCTACAAGGCCTACGAGAACGACGGCCTGGTGTTCCCCACCGACGACACCGGGGCCATCGAGGGCCAGCGGATGTGCCGCTACTGGTCGGGGCGGCAGGTCTTCACCTCGCCCGACCGCTACTCGATCTACTACCAGTACACCGACAAGCCCAACGGCACCCACTGGTGCGTGGCGCACGTCGACCCCAGCCGCGAGCGCAACTTCGCGATCACGTTGGGAGTTCCGTACAAGGAGTCGCGCTGGTTCCGGGGGCGCGAGACGACGAACCGGACCAAGTCCGCGTGCCCCACGGGGGAGTGCTGTGTGCGTCCGCCCGCGGAACTCGCGGCCCGCTGGGAGGGCCACGTATGGCCCTCGGCGCGGGCGCACTCCCACGTGCTGTCCGCGCTGCCCTCGGGCACCTTCCCCGGTGTGGACGAGACCGACGTGTACACCTTCCTGGAGCGGTACCAGGAGTGAACCCGCATGACCACTCCAGCCCGCGCGCGGAGCGGTTGGGGTGATTGCCGGAGGAATCGGACAAGTGTTACCGTTGGTAACATTGAGTGTGTCGGCTTGCCGCGCCGCCACCCGACCTCAAGACAGTGCCGCCCCTCGAAGCGCCGCCGAGGGGACCCCACCGAAGGACGTACGCACATGAGCGACAGCTCCGCAGAGACCGCGCCCGGCTTCAGCCTCGAACTCAACGAGGACGTCCGGGATGTCCGCGACTGGGCGCACGGATTCGCCCGCGACGTCATCCGCCCGGCCGCGGCCGAGTGGGACGAGCGCGAGGAGACCCCGTGGCCCGTCCTGCAGGAGGCCGCCAAGATCGAGCTTTACTCCCTGGACTTCTTCGCCACCCAGTGGCTCGAACCCAGCGGGCTCGGCATCCCGGTGGCGTTCGAGGAGCTGTACTGGGGGGACCCCGGAATCGCGCTGTCCATCACCGGGACGGCCCTGGCCGCGGTCTCCGTCGCGGCCAACGGCACCCAGGGGCAGCTGTTCGAGTGGGTACCGCAGATGTTCGGAACCCCCAACGACATCAAGCTAGGCGCGTTCTGCTCCTCCGAGCCCGACGCGGGCAGCGACGTCGGCGCGATCCGGACCCGCGCCGTCTACGACGAAGCCAAGGACGAGTGGGTCCTCAACGGCACCAAGACCTGGGCCACCAACGGCGGGATCGCTGACGTGCACGTGGTGGTCGCCTCCGTCGACCCCGAGCTCCGCACCCGCGGCCAGGCCACCTTCATCGTGCCGCCGGGCACCCCCGGCCTGTCCCAGGGCCAGAAGTTTTCCAAGCACGGCATCCGCGCCTCGCACACCGCCGAGGTCATCCTGGACGACGTCCGCGTCCCGGGCCACTGCCTGGTGGGGGGCAAGGAGAAACTGGACGAGCGGCTCGCCCGGGCCCGCGAGGGCGGCAGCTCCGGCGGCCAGGCGGCGATGAAGACGTTCGAGCGGTCCCGGCCCAGCGTCGGCGCGATGGCGGTGGGTTGCGCGAGGGCGGCCTACGAGTACGCCCGCGACTACGCCCGCCAGCGCGAGCAGTTCGGGGCGCCCAT
Source organism: Lipingzhangella halophila (assembly GCF_014203805.1). Classification (GTDB taxonomy): domain Bacteria; phylum Actinomycetota; class Actinomycetes; order Streptosporangiales; family Streptosporangiaceae; genus Lipingzhangella; species Lipingzhangella halophila. Next base: position 2,471,838 of record NZ_JACHJT010000001.1, read on the forward strand.
CGGCAACAACCAGGCGGTCGCGTTCACCCTGGCCGACATGGCCACCCGCATCGACGCCGCCCGGCTGCTGGTGTGGCGCGCCGCGTGGATGGGGCGCAACGACAAGGAGTTCAACCAGGCCGAGGGCTCGATGAGCAAGCTCTACGCCAGCGAGACCGCCACCTGGGTCACCCAGGAGGCGATCCGGATGCTCGGCGGCAACGGCTACACCCGCGAGTACCCGGTCGAGCGCTGGCACCGCGACGCCACCATTTTCACCATCTTCGAGGGCGCCAGCGAGATCCAGCGCCTCATCATCGGCCGCGCGGTCACCGGCCTGCCGGTGCGGTGAGGCCTCCGGCGGGGCGGCCCCCTCTCGTGGGAGGTGTGCCCACCCGCAGGTGGCTATCCTGAGTCCCATGGATTTCCCGGCCGGGACGCTGGTGAACGACGCCTACCCCGGGCTCACCGCGGAGCTGGCGACCCTGCTGCGCCGGGTGGGCGAGCACGCACTCGCGGCCACGGTCGGCCACCTGCGGATCCACTCGGTATGCCGGTGTGGGCAGGACGGTTGCCGGAGCTTCTACACCGCCTCGCCACCCGACGGTCCTTGGGGCAGCGGGCACCGCAACGTCGAGCTCCCCGCGGAGGACGGCATGCTCGTCCTCGACGTGGTCTCAGACGAGATTACGTTCGTCGAGGTCCTCGATCGGGACTGACCCGCGACGGAGCCTCCGGACGCCCGCGAGGTGGACCGCACGGCTCGCGCCCAGGGGGAGCGCGACGGTTACTGGCCGCGCGAGGGCAGGACGATCGCGATACCGAAACGCTTGACGGTCTCCAGCGCCCCGGGCAGGGTCCGCATCCGCGCCGTACGCGCGACGTCGTTGGCCACGCTGAGGACGGCCTGCACACGGAGCCTGGCCTGCGCCCCGTCGAGGGCCGGATCGCAGGTCTGCGCCAGGGTGACCCACTCGCCGATGTAGTCCCACTGGCTCTGCTTGCTCCGCGCGCGGTCGTCCTCGCTCAGGTTGCGCGCTTCCGTCAGCAGGACATCTATGTGCTCGCTGTGTCTGGCCACGAACTCGACGTAGGAGTCGAGAAGCAGGGACAGCGCGTCGGCGGGACTGTGCGCGTGTGCCAGCGCGCGGTACATCTCGTAACGCACCCACTCGTCGCTTCGGGAGAGGGAGGCGGCGAGAAGCTGCTGCTTCGAGGTGAAGTGGTGGTAGACGCTGGGGCCCGTGATTCCGGCCCGCGCCCCGATGTCCTCCATGCTCACCGCCGCGTAGCCGCTGTCGGCGAACAGCGTGATGGCGGCGTCGAGCAGCCGTTCCCGGCGCCCGGTGGGACGCAGGCCGATACCCTCCGGCCGGGCCGGGTCCCGAGGGGCGTCCGAGACGCCCGGCTCTGCTGGCTCGGCCCGGGCCACGGTCCGGATGATCTCCCGCAGCACCTGTTTGAAGTGGGGGCGCGGGAACTCGTCGGCGTGTGTGGAGGTACTGCACAGCGTCGAGCAGACACACAACGACAGCAGGCGGGCGTCCTCGCTGGTGAGCCCCGGGCGCAGCTCGTTGAGTCGTCCTGCTACCAGCCGAACGGTCGCCGAGACCTCGCTTCGCAGTCGCGCGTACTCCTCGGCCGGTAGCGTGCGGGCCTCGCGCAGCCAGAGCACGCCCAGGCGGCTGCCCTGTAAAGAGGCATCGACGAGCTGGCCTGTCAGCGCATCGATGTCGGACGTCTGCTGCTGGGCCAGCGCCCGCCGCAGCGGCCCCATCTCCTCGACAACGGAGGCGGTGAGCAGCTCGGGTTTGCCGGTGAAGTGCCGGTAGAGGGCCGAAGGCGCCACGTTCACGGCGGCGGCGACGTCGCTCATGGCGACACGTTCGTATCCGTACCGGTGGAAGAGGTCGGACGCGGCCGCCACGATGAGCGAGCGGCGGTTCTTCGGGCGGGTGCCGCGCGGTGGAGCCGCGGGCTGGTGAGTACTCACCACGACTCCTTCACGACCCGGTTTCCCGCCGCTGTCAATGTACCTGTCGTCCGTCCGATGCCCAGTGCGCCTTGCGCAACTCTCGCTTCAGGATCTTACCCGTGGCCGCGATAGGGAGCTCATCGACCAGTTCCGAGCTGCGCGGGGACTTGTAGGCGGCGATGCGCTCGGCGCAGAAGGCCCGCAGCTCCTCGGTGCCGGGCTCGTGGCCAGGATGCGGCACCACCACGGCGTGCACCCGCTCCCCCCACCGGTCGTCGGGTACGCCTATCACCGCGCAGGCCGCGACCGAAGAGTGCTTCAGCAGGGCGTTCTCCACCTCGGCGGAGTACACGTTCTCCCCGCCGCTGACGATCATGTCCTTGAGCCGGTCGACCACGTAGAAGTAGCCGCGTTCGTCCATGTACCCGGCGTCGCCCGTGTGCATCCAGCCGCCGCGCAGCGCGGCGGCCGTGTCGTGCTCGCGCTTCCAGTAGCCGAGCATCATGTGGTCGCCGCGCACCACGATCTCGCCCATGGTGCCGCAGGGGACCTCGCGGTCCTCCTCGTCCACCACGCGCACCTCGGCGTGCGGCGCGGCCCTTCCCGCGGAGCGGCGCAGCTCGGGGTGGTCGTGGTCGGCGGGGCGCAGGACGGTTGCGACCGGGGCCAGCTCGGTCATGCCGTAGGCCTGCGCGAACTTGGCGTTCGCGAACAGCGCGCGCACCCGGGACAACAGCGACTCCGCGATCGGCGACGTGCCGTAGAGGATGTGGCGCACCCGGGACAGGTCGCGCGCCCCGGAGTCCGGATGGTCGACCATCATCCGCATCATGGTCGGCACGAGCAGGACGTCCGTGATGGCCTCCTCCTCCAGAGCCTCCAGGACGCCCTCGGGGGTGAAACGGGGGAGCAGGACGTGGGTGGCGCCCCTGATGGTTCCGGTCAGCCAGACGAAGATGCCCGCCAGGTGGAACATCGGGGCCACATGCAGCATCCTGCCGGAGGTGCTCACCAAGTCACCCGTGGCGAGCGAGCCGATGGCGTTCATCAGCACACTGTCGTGGCTGAGCATCACACCCTTCGGGGTCCCGGTCGTACCGCCGGTGTAGAAGACGCCGAGGAGCTCCCCGCCCCCGCGTTGCGCGTCCTCTGCGGGTTCACTTCCGGCGATCAGCCGTTCGTAGTCGAGCATCCCCTCAGGACATTCGCCGTCCCCGCAGAACACCACCGCCTCCAGGCCCGGGCACCGGCGGCGAAGCTGCGAGCCGGCCTCCGCGAAGGCGTCATCCACGAGGAGGAGCCGGATCTCGGCCTCGTCTATCGCGAAGGCCATCTCGGCGACACTCCAGCGGTTGTTCAGCGGGACGAGCACCGCGTCCGCCCACGGGACGGCGAGCAGGTACTCAACGTAACGGTCCGAGTTCAGGCCGATCATCGCCACCCGGTCGCCGGTGGTGGCGCCCAGCTCACGCAGGGCGCCCGCAAGGCGCCGGACACGGTCCGCGGACTCGGCCACGGTGCGCACGCGTTGCCCGAGCACGGTGAAAGGCCGTTCGGGATCCTGCCGCATCGCCGTGTGCAGGTACTGGGTGAGATACATCGATGACACTTCCGTTCGCATGCGGGGGGCAAGGAGGCGGGTGCGGACAGTCAGAGCTCCCGCGAGATGATCTCCTTCATCACCTCGCTCGTGCCGCCGTAGATGCGCTGCACCCGCTGGTCGACCCACAGGTGGGAGATCGGGTACTCGGCCATGTAGCCGTATCCGCCGTGGAGCTGGAGGCACCGGTCGACCACGCGCGAGGCGCGCTCGGTGGTCCACAGCTTCGCCATCGCGGCGGTACTCGCGTCGAGTTCGCCGCGCAGGTGGCTCAGGAGGCACTCGTCGACGAACGCGCGCGCCACCCGCGCCTCGGTGGCGAGCTCCGCGAGGGTGAACCTGGTGTTCTGGAAGTCGAAAACCCGCTGGGAGAACGCCTCCCGCTCCTTGGCGTAGCGCACGGTGTGCGCCAGCGCGGTCTCCATGCTCACCACCGCCGTGACCGCGACGGTCAGGCGCTCCTGCGGCAGTTGCTCCATGAGCTGGCCGAAACCGCGCCCGGCTACGCCGCCGAGCACCGCCGTCCTCGGCACGCGCACGTCGTCGAGGAACAGCTCGGAGGCGTCCTGGCCGCGCTGGCCGATCTTCTCCAGGATCCTGCCGCGGTGGAAACCGGGACGGTCGGTCTCCACCAGCAGCAGGGAGATTCCCCGAGCTCCCGCGTCAGGATCGGTCTTGGCCACGACGATCACCAGGTCGGCCTGGGAGGCGTTGGTGATGAACGTCTTCGCGCCGTTCACCACGTAGGTGTCGCCGTCAAGTGTCGCGCGGGTGGCGATGCCCTTGAGGTCCGAGCCGGCGTCCGGCTCGGTCATCGCGATCGCGACGACGGCCTCCCCGGTCGCCATCCTCGGCAGCCACGCCCGCTTCTGCGCGTCGGTGCCGTAGGCGAGGAGGTAATGCGCGGCCACGACGCAGTGCACACCGATTCCCCAGGCGGTGTCGCCGACCCGCCCCTGCTCCTCGAGCACGACCGCCTCGTGGGCGTAGGTCCCGCCACCGCCGCCGTACTCCTCGGGCACCGAGAGGCAAAGCAGCCCCACCTCGCCGCCCTTGCGCCACAGTTCGCGGTCCGTATGGTGCTGCTCGCGCCAGCGCTCCTGGTGCGGGGCCAGCTCATTGGAGCAGAACCGGCGCGCCAGCGCGCGCAGCTCGTCGAGTTCGCCGGTCATCCACGGGGAACGGCGCGCTTGCTGCATCGGGATCCGCCTCTCGTCTCCGGGGCCTAGACCATGAACCCGCCGCCGCAGACCAGGGTCTGCCCGCTCACGTAGTCGGACTCGGGGGCGCACATCAGGTACACGGCGCCCGCGGCCTCTTCCGGGGTGCCGCCGCGGCCGAGGGGGATCATGGTTTCCATGGTCGACGACAGATCCGGGTTCAGCCCGATACTGATCTCGTTGCCCTGGATGTTGATGGTGCTGCCGCCGTCGGCCGGGGCGGCGGTGAGCCGGGTGCTGATCAGCCCGAAGGCCACCGCGTTGACGGTCACGTTGTACCGGCCCCATTCCTTGGCCAGCGTCTTGGTCAGGCCCGTCACGCCGGCCTTGGCCGCCGCGTAGTTGCTCTGCCCCGCGTTGCCGCCCAGTCCGGCGATCGAGGAGATGTTGACGACCTTGCGGCACGGGACCGCACCGCCGTCCGCGCGCTCGGCCCGCACCGCCTCCGCGATCACCGGCTGCGCGGCGCGCAGGACGCGGAACGGGGCTTTGAGGTGCACGTCCATGATGGCGTCCCACTGCTCGTCGCCCATCTTCTGGATCACGTTGTCCCAGGTGTAGCCGGCGTTGTTGACGACGATGTCGATCCCGCCGAACGTGTCGGTGGCCGTGCGCACGAAGCGGTCGGGGAAGTCGTCGTCGGCCACGCTGCCGGGGCACGCGACCGCCTGCCCCCCGGCCGACTCCACCGCCGCCGCCGTCTCCGCGGCGGGCTCCGGGTCCAGGTCGTTGAGCACGACGCTCGCGCCCTCGGCCGCGAGCTTGGTCGCGATGGCCCTGCCGATCCCGCGGCCCGCGCCGGTCACCAGCGCCGTCTTGCCACTCAGGTTCCCCATAGGGCGTTCACCTTTCTGCCGGTCGGTCGACGGCGATACTCGCGTCGCCGACGAGGGTCGTGGTCCCGTCGCTGAGCCGCACGGTCAGCTCGACCGAGGCACGCAGCTCACCGTCGTGTTCGCCGACCGAGACCACCCTGCCCGTGCAGACGGGACTGGCGTGCACCGGCGTGACCGCGGTGAACCGGACACGCAGGCTGCGTATCCGCTCCTGGGGCACCTGGCGGGTGAGCAGCCGTCCCAGGTACGCCATTGAGAGCATGCCGTGGGCGAACACGTCGTCCATGCCGGCGGCGCGCGCCGCGTCGGAGTCGATGTGGACGGGGTTGTGATCGCCGGACCCGCCCGCGAACAGCGCGAGCGCGGTGCGTGAGATGGGGTCGACGCGCAGCGGCGTCAGCTCGTCACCGGCCTCCAGCGGCAGGCTCACCGGACCACCTCCGGGTGGCGCACCACGACGGTGTCGCGCAGTTCGGCGACCGTGTTCCCTTCGCCGTCGGTCACCACCGACTCGCGTGTCAGCAGCTCCAAGTGCCCGTTCTTCTTGACGGTCAGGTCGGTGAGCCGACCGCGTACGGTCAGCTCGTCCCGGGCGTGCGCGACGGCGTGGTAGACGCAGGACTGCTCGCCGTGCAGGACGCGGAGGGGGTCCACACCGATGGCGGGCAGCCAGTCCAGCGGGTCGGGGCGCTCGTTCTGGATCGAGCACAGGAACGTGGGCGGCACGGGAAGGTCGGGGTGGCCGGCGGCGCGCGCCGCGTCCACATCCAGATACACGGGGTCGGTCTCCCCGATGGCTTTGCAGAACAGCCGGAGCCGGCCCCGTTCCACGAGCATGCGCGCTTCGGGGACCTCGGTTCCGATCACGCTCGGGTCGAGGGCCATGTCAGGCCGCCGTCCGGTACAGCGTGACGACGCACGCCCCACCGAGGCCGACGTTGTGCTGCAGTGCCAGGTCCGCCCCCTCGACCTGGCGGTCGCCGGCCCGGCCGCGGAGCTGCCAGACCAGCTCGGCGCACTGGGCGAGCCCGGTCGCACCGAGGGGGTGGCCCTTGGACAGCAGGCCGCCCGACGGGTTGGTGACCACACGGCCCCCGTAGGTGTTGTCGCCGTCCAGGACGAACTTCTCGGCCGTGCCCTCCGGGGTCAGCCCGAGAGCCTCGTAGCTGAGCAGCTCGTTGCTGGTGAAGCAGTCGTGCAGCTCGACGACCGGGATGTCCTCGGGACCGGTGCCGGAGGACTCGTAGACCTCGTGCGCGGCCCTGCGGGACATGTCGTAACCGACGAGGTTGACCAGGTCGCGCGGTTCGAAGCTGGTGGGCAGGTCGGTCGTCATGGCCTGTGCCGCGATCTCGGTGCCCGCGTCGAGGCCCCTGCGGCGGGCGAAGTCCGGGCTGCACAGCACCGCCGCGGCGGCACCGCAGGTCGGGGGGCAGCACTGGAGCCGGGTCAGCGGGCCGTAGATCCGGGGCGAACCGAGGACCTCCTCGACCGTGACCTGGTCGCGGAACACGGCGTTGGGGTTGCGCGACGCGTGCTCGCGCGCCTTGACAGCGATCCTGGCGAATGTCTCCGGGGCCGTGCCGTGCTGCTCGGCATAGGCGGCACCGGCGCCACCGAAGAGCTGCGCGGCCAGCGGTACGTCGGTGGCCGCGCCCAGCTCCTGGTCGGCGATGGCGCTGAACCGTTCGAACGGGCTGGGGCGGTCGTCCCACATGGCTCCCAGCGCGCCCTTGCGCATCTGCTCGAAGCCGATGGCGAGCACGCAGTCGGCGGCTCCGCTCTCCACAGCCTGGCGCGCCAGCCACAGCGCGGAGGAGCCTGTCGAACAGTTGTTGTTCACGTTGATGACCGGGATCCCCGGCATGCCGACGTTATAGACGGCGTTCTGGCCTGCAGTCGAATCGCCATACACATAACCAACGTAGGCATGGCGCGCGTCAGGCAGTGTCAGCCCGCTGTCGTCCAGCGCTCGGCGGATCGCCTCCTCTGCCAGCTCCACATAACTTCTGCTTCTGCTCGGGGTGCTGAACGGGGCGACTCCCACCCCGGCGACACGCGCTCGCGCCATCTGATCCGCCCTTTCGAGCGTAAGCTCCGATCATCCAAGATGTTGCCTTGGGTATCTACTGGTGATTCACTTACTTCTACATGACGGACCGGTTCCTGCCAAGAGGGAACCGATGGGTGGAGGTAGCGATGTCGACTCGGACGGCCGCGGTTGTGACCGAAGGATTCCAGTACCTCGAGGGGGCTCGCTGGCATCGGGGAGAGCTCTGGTGCTCCGACATTCCCCAGGGGCGCGTCTACCGGATACGCCCGGAGACCGGTGCGGTGGCCGTGGCCGCCGCGGTGGACGCCAAGCCGTCCGGGCTCGGTTTCCGCGCGGACGGGACGCCGCTCGTGGTCACCCAGGCCGACGGCGCGCTGCGCAGTATCACTCCTGACGGGGGAACGGAGATCGTGGCGTCCCTGCGGGACGTCGCCGTCGCCGCGAACGACATGTGGGTCGACCCGCAGGGGCGCGCCTACATCACCCAGATCGGCTACGACCTGTTCAACGGGGCCGAGGCCGAGATGTCCCGGATGATCGTGGTGAGCCCCGAAGGCGAGGTCTCAACCGCCGGCGGCGGGCTCGTGTGCCCCAACGGTGTGGGGCTCAGTCCGGACGGCACGGTCCTCTATGTCGCGGAGAGCTTCTCGCTCCGGATCACGGCCTTCGACGTCGCCGCAGACGGCGAGCTGAAGGGCCAGCGTGTGTTCCGGCAGTTCGACAACCCGGAGGCCGAAGTGGTCGACGGACTGTGCGTCGACTCAGAGGGCGGCATCTGGGTGACCTTCCCCCTCAGCAGCGAGGTGCGCCGTCTCGCACCGGACGGGACGGTGACCGACCGGATCGCGACCGCCGAGCCGGGACACTTCGTCGTCTCCTGCGCGCTGGGCGGCCCCGACCTGCGCACCCTCTACCTGTGCACCGCGGATACCGACTTGGAGCGCATGGCCAACAACTTCGAGGGGACCGCCCGCGTCGAGTCGGCGATGGTGTCCGTGCCCGGGCTCGCCAACGAGAGCTGAGTGACCGGCCATGAGCGACCACCGAGCCACGACAGGCCACCATCTGCCCCCCGTGCCCCTGTACCAGGGTGTGCCCGAGAACCGCGATGCGTTCTGGGCGCGGCTGCGCCGGGACTACGGCGAGGTCGCACCGGTTCTGCTGGAGCCGGGCGTGCCCGCGTGGCTGTTGCTCTCCTACCGGGCCAACTACCGGGTGATGGTCGAGCACCAGACCTTCGCCCGCGACCCGCGCGAATGGCGCGACCTGGAGACCGGGGTCATCCCGCAGGACTCCGGAGTGCGGGCGATCAACGAGAAGCGGCAGTCGGTGCTGTACTCCGACGACGAGGAGCACCGCTTCCTCTCCAAAGGGCTCACGGCCGCCTTCGCCGCACTCGACCAGCACAGGGTCGCCCGTGAGATCACCCAAGTGTCCGAGGAGCTGATCGACGGCTTCTGCGAGCGCGGACACGCCGAGCTCATCGGCGAGTACGCGCGCCTGCTGCCGTTGCACGTCCTGTGCCGCCTCTTCGGGCTGGACTCCGAGGAGGTGACCGGGATCGCCGGGCACGTGGAGAAGCTCTGGGAGGGCGGCGCCGAGGCGCCGGCGGCGGCCGCCGCCATCAAGGTGGTGCTGACCGACATCGCCCGGAGAGCCCGTGCCCGGCCGGGCGATGACCTCCCGTCGCACCTGGTGGCCGCCGGCCAGAGCGACGACCAGATCTGCGACCAGCTCACGCTGATCATCGCCGGCACGAACGACATGGTGACGCACTCGATCGGAGCGATCCTGCGCACCCTGCTGATCGACGAGCGGCTGGCCTCCGACCACGCCCACTCGCAGTTGCTGATCTCCGAAACGGTCAACCACGTCCTGATGCGCGCCACGCCCGTGGAGGTGCTCGTCGGCCGCTTCCCCCGGCACGATGTGCGCATCGGGAACTACGAGATCAGGGCGGGCGACTGCGTGGTCTTCGGCTTCGCCGCGGCCAACGCAGACCTCCTCGACGGGGCCTCGCCCGACCAGGCCAGGTCCACGCGCGCGCACCTGACCTTCGGGACCGGGGTGCACCGCTGCCCGCGCTATGGTCGCGACCTCGGGCTCGAAATGGCCGAGGTCGCGACCGCCGCCATCACCCACCGGCTGCCGGACCTCGCGCTGGCCGAGCATCCCGCCGAGCACCGCTGGATCCCGCACGTCAACATCCGCGGCCTCGTCGATCTCAAGGTCCGTTTCACCCCGGTCGCCCCCCGCCAGCGAAGTGCCGAATCCGCGCAGCGCCGCCCCGCACCGCACCCCCAGCCGAACCCGGCAGCACCACCACCCGACCCGACCGCGCCGAGCCCTTCCGCGGTGGCACGCGGGCTACGCACGCTCGCCAGCAAGGTCAGGCGCTGAGGCGGGGAGCTGCGACGAACCGCGCGCTTGGGCCGGGAACCCCCGCCTCTGTTCGGCGGCCTTGGCGTCGAGGCGGAGGGCTGTTGCCGGGTGAGCGCGAGGGCCGCGCCGGCACCCGATGACACCGCGCGAGCGCGTTCGCGCGCGGCGCGCTAACGTTTTGCGGTGTGGCCACCGAATCCGCACCGCAGAACCAGGCCGTCCCGCGCCGCCGCAACCCGGCGCGCCGGCGCGCCATCCTCGACGCCGCCGACGCCGTGATCCAGCGCGATGGTCCGGACGCTTCGATGTCGGCCATCGCGGCCGAGGCCGGCATCAGCAAGCCGATCCTCTACCGCCACTTCGGGGACAAGAGCGGCTTGTACCGGTCGCTCGCGGAACGGCACGTCGACCCCCTTGTCGACCGCGTCCGGTCCGAGCTCTACGGCGACGACGGCCTGGAGCGGCGCACCAGGGCCACGGTCGGGGTCTATCTGCAGATGATCCGCCGGAACCTGAACCTGTACCGGTTCCTCATGGACCGCGCCACGGCCGAGGACCCCGGGACCCGCGGCCACCTCGGGCTCATGGTGCGCCGGATGGCCGAGGACCTGGCCGAGACCCTGGTCGACCGCGGGTACTACGACGACCACGTGCGCGCCCAGATCGTCGCGCACGGTGTCGTGGGGATGGTCCAGGCGGCGGGGGAGTGGTGGCTGGGACACCCGGAGGTCGCCGCCGAGGACGTGCTTGAGGACCTGGTCGCCGCGGTCGTCGGGGCGATCAAGGGGCAGAGGCCAGCGGCGCCGGGCTAATCCCGCGGTTGTCGTACACGAGTTCTATTCATTCCTTGACCGGTATATAACCACCGTGGAATAGTGGCCACTGCGGCGGCGTTCGAGCTACGCGCTCACGCGGCGGATTCCAGGACCGCCCAGGGGAGTCATGGCCGGGACATGACTCCCGCGCGCCCGCACATGGCGGACGACCACGAAGGGGACGACAAGCGATGACGGCATACGGAACCTGGCACGATGCCCAGGAGGGCGGCGGACACCTGCGATTCGAGCGCAGGTTCCGGCATCCGGTGGAGAAGGTCTGGCGCGCCATCACCGAGCAGGACCAGTTGGCCGCGTGGATGCCGGGCCAGGTCGAGATCGAGCCGCGCCAGGGCGGGACGTTCCGCTGGAACTTCCCCGACCAGGAAAGAATCGAGCCGCACTACGGTACGGTCACCGCGTTCGAACCGCCCCGGCTGCTGGAGATCTTCACACCGGGCGCGGTCTCTGATCTCGACTGGGTCAAAGACCAGAGCCTGCGGTTCGAGCTGAGGTCCGACCCGGAGGGCTGCCTGCTCGTGTTCACCGCGACGGTTGAGGACCGGGCATCCGCGGCCAGCTTCGCGGCCGGCTGGCAGACATGCCTCGCCGCTCTGCACGACGTCGTCAACGGCACGCCGGTCGAGCTGGACGAGAGCCCCGACCGGTACGTGGCGCTGTTCGAGGAGTACACGCGGCGCTTCGGGCTGTGCGACGGAACCGCGGAGCGCACGGGCGACGGGTGGACGGTGCGTTTCGAACGGCAGTTCATGCTGCCCGGCGTCGACGCCGTCTGGGCGGCGCTGACCGGAGGGGACGAAGCCCGGCTCGCCGAGGCCGGCGGGGAGCCTCCCCTGCCCATGACCAACGACTACGTTCCCGCGGCCGAGGTGACCGAGGTCGAACCGCCCACCGTGGTCGAGTACGCGTGGCGGTCCGGCGCCGGCACCGGCGGCCGGGTGCGCTGGGAACTGCGGGAAGGCCCCGGCTTCGGCGCGCGGATCGTGCTGACGCAGACGCTCCCCGGGTCCGCGACCGAGGAGCGGCTCACCGCGCTGGCCGCCTGGCACACGCACCTGGAAGTGTTCGCGCGGAGCCTCCAGGGCGAGGTCGTGTGCCCCTGGCCCGAGGAACGGACACAGGAACTGCGGGAGTACTACGCGAACGCGGCCGTGTGGGGCTGAGCGGCGAGCCGCGTCCACGATCCGCGGAGCCGGGGTGCGGGGGAAAGCTCCGCGCCGCCGCGGTCGCCGGGGCGATCGCCGGACAGCGTGCCGCGGGACAGGCCTGACCGCGGGGTTCCGTAACCGGCCACGAGAAGGGGCGGCGGGGTCTCTGCGCGGCCGCCGGGGCGGGATGGCCGGACTAGGCTGTGTCCGTGAGCAACGGCAGGCCACCCACCAGCCACGACGTTGCCAGTCTGGCTGGGGTCTCGCAGTCGACCGTCTCGCTGGTGTTCCGCGGGGCCGCCAGCGGGCGGGTCAGTGAGCGTACCCAGCGGGCCGTCGTCGACGCCGCGCGCCAACTCGGGTTCAGGCCCAACGCCGACGCCCGGCGGCTGCGGACCGGGGGTCCGCCCATGGTGCTCATCGCCATCCCCGACATCGTGAATCCGTTCTTCGCGCGGGTCTTCACCGGTGCGCGAGCCGCGGCCCGCGAAGCCGGGTTCCAGGTGGTGCTCTCCGTCCAGCGCGACCTGGACTCGGTCGCGGCCGACGTGACCGGCCAGCGGATCGACGCCGTGCTCGCGTGCTCGCTGCAGGACGGCGGGCGGCCGCTGGAGGACCCCGTCCCCGCGGTCGTGCTGGACGCCGAACCGCCGCAGGGCCAGAGCTCGGTGCGGTTCGACATCGCGCCGGCGCTGACCGAGCTGGTCGACCACCTGCACCGGCTCGGCCACCGCTCCATCGCCCACCTGCGCTCCGAGGTGCGCACCGCCACCTTCCGCGAGCGCACCGAGGCCGTTGACGCCGCCTGCGCGCGGCGCGGCATGAACCGGATGCCCGTCGCCTCCGCCCTGAACATCGACGCCGCCCGCGAGGCGGCTACGGCGCTGCTGCCGGCACCCGCGGGTTCCGGCGGGTGCCCCCCATTCACCGCTGTGGTCTGCGACGACGACGTCCTGTCGGTGGGGGTCTACAAGGCCGCCCAGGACCGCGGGCTGTCGGTTCCCGGTGACCTGTCGGTCTCCGGCATCGACAACGTCGACCTCGCCACGGCTGTCACGCCAGAACTGACCACCGTTGACCTTCCCGGCGAGGAGCTGGGGGCGACGGGCATGCACCGCCTCATCGCCCACCTGGAGCGGGGCGGCGGGTCGCGGGGCGGCACGGGCGGCGCCGCCACGACCGAGTGCGTGCGGCTTCCCGCGCGGCTGCTCATCAGGGGCTCTACCGCTCCTCCGGCCGATCCTGCGTCGCGTGGCTGACCTCGGCCGCTGCCGCCGGGTTCTGCGCCGCGGCCCCCGGCTCGCCGCTCACGCGCAACGACAGCAGCGCCGCGGTCACCGTCACCGCACCGGTCACGACGAAGACGCCCGACGCCCCCGCCATGTCGGCGGCCACCCCGGCGAGCGCGGTCCCCAGCGCGCTGCCGCACATGAACATCGAGATCAACCAGGAGAACGCCTCGGTCGTGGTCCCCTGCGGTGCTAACCGGCCCAACAGCAGGAACGTGCAGGCCAGGGCGGGCGCCAGGAACAGGCCGGACAGCCCGGCCAGCACCGTCATCAGCGCGACACCCGGCATGAGCAGCAGCGGCAGGTAGCACAGCGCGAGCCCGGCCAGCAGCACGCGGAAGCGCCGGGCCGGGGGCAGCGGAACCCGAACCGCGCCGTAGGTCAGGCCGCCGATGAGCGCGCCCAGGCCGTTGGCGCTGAGCAGCAGCCCGGAGACATCGCGGCTGGCGGCCTCCTCGGAGTAGGCCACAGCACCCACCGCGAGCGCGCCCAGCGCCGCCCCTACGAACACGAAGCACACCAGTACGCGGCGCACCTGCGGTTCCACCAGAGGACCAAGCCAGTTGGCCTTGCGCGGCACTGGCCGCCACCGGCGCACCGGGCGCAAGGAGGCGAAGACGGCCGCGCCGACCACCGTGATCAGCGCGGTGGCGAGGACGGCGTGCATTGGCAGGAACAGCGCGGCCACCGCGCTCACCAGCAGCGGCGCGGTGACGAAGATGACCTCCTGTAGTGCGGCGTCCAGCGAATAGGCCGTCTCGCGTTCCTGCTCGTCGGACACGAGCGTGGGCCACACCGACCGCAGGCACGACTCCAGCGGCGGTGTCAGGGCTCCGGCGACTGCTGTCAGCGGCAGCGCCGCCGCCAGTGGCGCGTCCGGAGCCAGCGCGAGCACCGCGAACGCGGCAGCGGAGGCCGCTCCGCTCGTGAGGAGCACAAGCGGCTGCCCGTAGAAGTCGACGATCCTGCCCAGCACGGGGCCGCCGACCGCGGTCCCGACGCCGTAGACGGCGATCAGCAGCCCGACGACGCCGAAGTCCACTCCCTCATGGCGGAACAGCAGCGTGAGCGCGAGGACCGCCATCCCGTTGGGCAGGCGGCCCATGATGTTGGTCGTCAGCGCCGTGCGGACGTGCGGCTTGCGGAGCAGGGCCAGATACGGCTGCAGCACGTGCGTCCCCCTTCGGTCGGTAGGGAGGGCAGCGGAAGTACTACGTAGTACGTAACCTCCGCCGCAGGCTTGCACATCCCCGGATTCCCGGCAAGTACGCGCAGGGGTGCCTACCGGCGCACCGCGCCGTACACCGGAGAACAGGAGGAGGGCACTCTGGGAACCATCCGCTGGATGCCGGGGTTTAACCGCGTGCCAAGACCCCGGCCGCCGCGACCGCGGACTACCCCTCCCGTACCTTCTCGACCGACCGGACCATCAGATCCTGCAACTCCGCCAGGTCATCCTCGTCGGGGACGGCTTCCTCCGCCTCTCGCTCCTCCCGTTCCTCCTGGAAGTCTTGGAACGAGTGGTGGGACGGGGACTCGTTTGGGCTGGGCAGGTCGGGAACCGAGAAACGGGGAGTCTCCACGAACGCCACCTCCGTTGTGGTGATCATGACGTCGTCGACCGTGGTCACCGCCGTGTAGACGGTGATGTCGACCTGATCCACGGACACCGCGACGCTGAGGCCCAGGAAGTCCTGCGGCATCTTCTCCAGCTCGAAGAGCGCGAGCCGCATGTCGCCCTCCTCGCCGTCGACGGTGACGCTGGCGTCGGAGCACGCTGAGACAACGTCGTCGACCTCACCGGTCCGCACCGGGGCCTCCCCAACGTCGCCCCCGTCCATCAGGACATGGCTGAAGACCGAGCCGTCCTCCGGAGAGTCGCCCTTGGTGGCGGAGTGTCCCTCAAGATTGTAGGAGTCGGCCGTCTGCTCGACCGGACTGTCCAGGTACTCCGCGCACTCGGTGGGGGTGACCTCGTCGAACTCGTTGGTGGGCATCCAGGAGCTCCATGGGTCGTTCAGTTCGCTGTGGTCGATCTGCTCCAGTTCGTAGCCGTCCGGGTAGTCGCTCTGGGTGAGCAGTAGCCTGCGCAGATCCCCACTGGGATGGACCTTCGGTTCGGACAAACCGCACGCGGCGAGCGACACCAGCACGAGCGCCATGACGCCAGGGAGGAATTGGGATCGGGGCATGGGACAGATGATGGCAGCGGGCGCGGCACCGGCGAGACGCTGCCAGGTGCCCCAAAATGGTCATCGCCGGCGGTAAACCGCAGGCAATGAACGCGGTATCACTCACCGGGACGCGATCTGCCCCACCGCGGCCTTTGCGGTGCGCCCCGCGCCGATCAGGGTGGCCGAGGCGAAGCCGGTCCAGTTGCCGTAGCCCAGCAGGTGCAGCCGCGGCTCGGTGCGGCACCGCGTGCCGTCCGTAGTGACGCGGCCGGCCTCGTCGGCTACGCCGAGCGGCGACAGGTGGTCCAGTACCGGCCGGAAACCGGTGCACCAGATGACGGCGTCGAACTCCCGGAACCGGTCGTCCGGCCATTCGGCGCCGTGCGGGGTGAGGCGGTCGAACATCGGCTCGGCCCGCAGCACGCCGCGGTCCCGGGCGGCGCGCACCGGCGGTGTCTGGACGATGTCGCCGAGGTCCGCGGTCCCGCGGTCGTGGAGCCCTTCCCGGCGCGCCGCGGCCTGCCGGGTGGCGATGTCGAACAGCGCTCGACCGTCGACGTCCTCCGGTAGCAGGCGCGGCGGGCGCCGGGTGACCCAGGTGGTCTCGGCCCACTGGGACACCTCGGCGAGGATCTGCGCCGCGGAGTTCCCGCCTCCTACAACCAGTACCCGCTGCCCGGAGAACTCGGCCGGCTTGCGGTAGTCGACCGTGTGCGGTTGCTGGCCGGCGAACGAGTCCCGGCCCGGGTAGGGCGGTACGTGGGGCGCGCGCCAGGTCCCGGTGGCACTGACCACGTGCCGGGCGTGCCAGGTACCCGCGTCGGTGACCACAGCGAGGAGGTTCCCGTGCGGGCGCACCTCGCGGACGTGGACCGGGCGCCGCACCGGTAGGCCGTACCGCCGCTCGTAGGCGGTGAGGTAGTCCACGACGTGATCGGCGGTGGGAAACGGCTCGCCCTCCTGGGCGGGCATCCACCAGCCCGGCAGCATGCTGTGCTCGGCGGGCGAGAACATCCGCAGCGACTCCCAGAAGTGCTGCCAGGCCCCACCGGGGCTCTCCTCCCGATCCAGGATGACGAAGTCGGCGCCGGACCGGCGCAGGTAGTAGCCGGCCGCCAGCCCCGCCTGGCCCCCGCCGACGACCACGACGTCGAGCGTCTCACCCGTGGGCATCCGATCTCCTCACCTAGCACCATCCCGCCTCGGGCCAACACGGTGGACGGATTCGCTCATCCCGCTTGGCGTGGTGTCTGGCGAGGCGGACCAGACGGGAGGTCGGACACGGTGCCCTCATCCGCTGGTTCCTCTCGCCGGTCAGCGAACCAACGGTGATACCTCTGCGTCTCCTCGGGAGGTGCCGCGGCGATGACGGCGTCGAGCATGGCACGCGCGGACTCGAGCTCACCGATCGCGCCGCTGATGCGGGCGCGCTCCCGGTACAGGTCGACGAGCATCTCCGCGCAGGTCGGCGCCACGTGCTCGCCCGCGTCGCCCATGCAGGGCAGCACCTCGGCGATGGTGGAGGTGGCAAGCCCGGCGGCGAGCAGTGTGCGCACCCGCCGGACGGTGCCGACGTCGGACTCGTTGTACTCGCGGTAGCCGCTCGGCCCGCGCAGCGGGTGCAGCAGACCCTGCTCCTCGTAGTAGCGCAGCAGCCGCGCGCTGACCCCTGTGCGGCGGGACAGCTCCCCTATACGCATGCGCCTCCCAACGCCGGCTTGACTCTCACACCAATGTGAAGCTCTAGCTTAACCGGCATGCCGAACCGACGAATCGCGCCCAAGGGCGGTCCCCAACCGCCCGCAGCGCCGGGTACACACGTCCTGCCCACCCTCGGCCGAGGCCGCGCCGCACGGGGGAGGACACGGTGACCGAGAGCCAGAGCCGAACGCCGGCCCCGGCAACGCGCCGGCAGTGGACCGGGCTGGCGGTGCTGTTCCTGCCAACCCTCGTGGTGAGCATGGACATCAGCGTGCTGTACCTGGCGGCCCCGCACATCAGTGCCGACCTGCGGCCCAGCAGTACCCAGACGCTCTGGATCACCGACGTCTACGGGTTCCTGACCGCCGGGTTCCTCATCGTCATGGGCACGCTGGGAGACCGCATCGGGCGACGGCGGCTGCTGGTGATCGGGGCGGGCGCCTTCGGTGTGCTCTCGCTCGCAGCGGCCTACGCTCCCAGCGCCGAAGCGCTGATCCTGGCCCGCGCCCTGCTGGGGATCGCAGGGGCGACCCTCATGCCCTCCACCCTGGCCCTGATCAGCACCATGTTCCCCGCCCCCAACCAACGGTCGCTGGCCATTGGCGCGTGGGTGACCACCATGTCCGTTGGCGTCTCGACCGGCCCACTGATCGGGGGCGCCCTCCTGCAGTACTTCTGGTGGGGCTCGGTGTTCCTGGTGGGGGTACCAGTCATGCTGCTGCTGGTGGCGAGCGCGCGGGTGGTGCTCCCCGAGTACCGCGATCCCGCCGCCGGCAGGCTGGACCTGGCCAGCGCGGCGCTCTCCCTGGCCGCCATCCTGCCGGTCGTCTACGGGCTCAAGCGGATTGCCGAGGGCGCCCTCGACACCCAGGCGTCTCTCGCGCTCGCGGGGGGTGTGGCCGTTGGTGTGGTGTTCGTGCGCCGGCAGCGCGCATCACCGGATCCACTGGTCGACGTGCGGCTGTTCCGGGGAGCCGCGTTCGGCGCCGCACTGGCGCTGCTGTTGTTCGGCATGGTGGCCATCAACGGTGTCGAGTACCTGTTCCCGCAGTACCTGCAGCTCGTCGTGGGGATGCCGCCCCTGGCGGCAGGGTTGTGGACGCTGCCCGGAGCGCTGGCGGTCGTCGCGGGATCCCTGGCCGCGCCGGTTGCCGCACGCCGACTTCCCCCGGCTTACGTGGTGGCTGCCGGGGCGGCGCTCGCGTCGCTCGGTTTCGGGGCCATGTCCCTGGTGGGGTCCACGCCCGGTTTCGCGGTCCTGGTAGCTGGTCTCGTGGTGGCCCAGCTTGGAGTCGCTCCGATCCTCGTGCTCGGCACCGACCTCGTCGTCGGGGCGGCTCCGAGGGAGCGGGCGGGTTCGGCCTCGGCGGTGTCGGAGACCAGTGGCGAGCTGGGGGTCTCGCTCGGAATCGCGCTCATGGGCAGTGTGAGTACCGCGGTCTACCGCACGGAGGTCTCCGGATCGGTGCCCGCCGGCGTCCCCCCTGAGGAGGCCGAAACAGCCCACGACACGTTGGGCGGCGCCGTGGCGGTGGCCGAGCGCCTTCCTGCCGCACAGGCCAGTGAGCTTCTCGACACCGCACGCATGGCCTTCACCCAGGCTGTGGGCGTCGGCTCCGGCGTCAGTGCCGCGATCGCCGCTGCCCTCGCGGTTGTCGCCGTGGCGCTGCTGCGTGGAACGCGTGCCAGTACAACGTCCGAAGCCGAGGGGGAGCGCGCGGAAGACTGAGCCCGCACCGTGCCCGGTTCGTCGCCGTCCCGCTCGTCTGTCGAGCTGTGGGTAGCCAGGGCCGGGGGACACGTCGAGCGGAGTACCGCCGCGGAGGCCAAGACCCACCGGGTGGCGAATGCGCGAACGCTCCCGCCACCCGGCGCGGGCATTGTCGTTGCGTTACCGCCGCGGGTCAGGCATGCGCGAGCCGGCCGAGCATCCGCGGCAGCTCCCCCTCGTGGACGACCGTGAGCCTGCGGGTGGCGCGGGTGATCGCCACGTAGAGGTCGTGCCCCCCGGTGGGGGAGGCATCGAGGACTCCCGCCGGATCGACCACCACGACCGCGTCGAACTCCAGCCCTTTGGACTGGGTGGGGGTGAGGACGGCCACGGGATTGTCCAGGGCGTCCGGTGTCGCCTCCGCTGCGGCGTCGGGGAGCGCGGCGGCGGTGGCTGCGTGCCGCGCGGCCGGCGTGAGCACCGCGAGACGCCCCTCACCGATCGCCGCCAGCTCCGCTGCGACCAGCGCGCGCAGCTCGCCGGCCAGCGCGCCGGGGGAGACGCGGACCGCCCGGGGAGCGGACTCGCCGTCGCGCACCGACTCGGGCGGGTCCTGCTCAGGCGCGACTTCCCGCAGCACGTCGGCCGCGACCTCCATGATCTGGGCCGGGGTGCGGTAGTTGACCAGGAGCCGCTCCTCGTGGAGCCGGCCGTGGACGTAGCGGTCCAGCATCGCGTGCCAGGAGCGCGCTCCCGCGGCGCTCCCGGTCTGGGCGAGGTCGCCCACCACGGTCAGGGACCTGGTCGGGACGCGGCGCATGACCACCCGCCAGGCCATCTCGGACAGCTCCTGCGCCTCGTCCACGATCACGTGCCCGTAGGCCCACTCGCGGTCGGCCGCGGCCCGGTCCGCCGTGGTCTGGGCGGGACCGGAGTCGCGGTGGCGCTCGGCGATCCTGGCCGTGTCCAGCAGGTCGTCCGCGGGCAACCCGTCCTCGACCAGTCCGGTGACCTCCAGGACGCCCCGGGCGTAGTTCTCCTCCTCGCGCCGGCGCTGCTCCTCGGCGCGCTGCCGCGCCTGCTCCTCGCTGTCGTCCTCGCCGAGCAGCTCGGCCGCCTCGTCGAGCAGCGGGACGTCGCTCGCCGTCCAGGGAGCGTCCGGGGGACGCAGCAGCGAGCGCCACTCGTCGGGCGAGAACTCCGCGTGGCTGCGGAGTTCGGCGGCCCCCGCGGTCGCGGACTCCAGGAGGCCGGGGTCGCTGAGCAGGTCAGAAACGAGTTGCTCGGGCGTGAGTAGGGGCCACAGGCCGTCGATGGCCGCGCGCACCGCGGGATCGGCCCACAGTGTCTCGCGCGCGTAGGCGGTGTCCTCCTCGGTGCGCAGTGGGGCGTCGGGGTTCTCCAGCTCCGGCAGATCGGGGTGGTCCAGCAGGCCCTCGGCCTCCTCGACCTCCCGCAGGGACTGCGCCAGCTGGTCGTCCTGCGCGTGGGCCAGCTCCCACAGCATCTCGTTGACGAAGAGCTTGCGGGCCTTGTTGTGCGGCAGCCCCAGGCCCCGCGCCCGCTCGCGCAGGCGCGCGCAGGTGGCGTGGTCGACCCGCAGTTTCGTTCCGTCGGCCGTGATCACCAGGTCGCCCTCGGGTACGCGCTGGCGGTCGGCTACGGCGGCTTCGACGAGCTCCGCCATCCGCAGCGATCCCTTGACGACAGCGGTGTCCGGCGGATCGGCGGCGGTCGCGCGGATTCCCGGGTAGAGCTCGCCGACCGTGGTCAGCACGACGTCGGTCTCGCCGAGTGAGGGCAGTACCTGACCGATGTAGCGCAGGAACGTGGCGTTGGGCCCCACGACCAGCACACCGCGCCGCTCCAACGTGGAGCGGTGCGTGTACAGCAGGTAGGCGGCGCGGTGCAGTGCGGCGACGGTCTTCCCGGTGCCGGGGCCGCCCTGGACGACCAGCGCGCCCGGCAGTGACGCCCGGATGACGCGGTCCTGCTCGGACTGGATGGTGGCCACGATGTCGCCCATCCGGCCGGTGCGCGCCTGGCGCAGCGTGGCCAGCAGCGCGGCTTCCCCGACGAGAGTGCGGCGGTCCGAATCGGAGAGGCTTTCGAGGTCGAACACCTCGTCGTCGATGTCGACGACCATCCGGTCGCGGACGTACAGGTGGCGCCGGCGTACCAGGTCACCCGGCGTGGAGGGTGTCGCGGCGTAGAAGGGGCGCGCGGCGGGGGCCCGCCAGTCGATGAGCACCGGTTCGTGGTTCTCGTCGCGTAGCCCGATGCGACCGATGTAGTGCGTCTCCCCAATGACACCGTCGACCTCGCGGCGGTCGATTCGGCCGAAGCACAGCCCGTTCTCCACGGTGGAGAGCTGCACCAGCCGGTGCACGCGTTCCTCGGCCGCGGCCTCGCGCTCCATCTGGGCGGCGTATCCACCGCCACCGCCCTGCTCGTAGACCGCGCGGAGCGCGCTGCGGGTGTGCTCGCGCAGCGTGTCGAGCCGCTCGTACAACCGGGAGACGTAATCCTGCTCGGCCTTGACAGCGGACCGGCGAGCCTGCTCGCTCTCGCCTTGACACTGCTCCGTCATGTGTGTACCATCCTGGTAGAAGTTAAATTGGGTGAAGTGTGTCTTGAGGTTGGCCTCGGTATCCTATCACCCTCTGTTCCGCCTATGCCACGCGTGTGCGAGGGCGGTTGTGTACCGAGTTGCTTCCGCGTTCCCGTCCCAACGCGCTACACTCGCCCCCATGCGAACCGATCCAGCGCTTCAACAGTGGTGGCGCCGCTCATAGGCGGCGCACGAGGTTCGCATACCCACGACCTGACCAGCGGCCGCCCGTACCGGCGGCCGTTTTTGTGTCGTGGCCCCGGTCCGGCGCGGCTCCCACGATCCCACCGCGATAAGGACCGGCATTGGACACAGACGCAGTCTCCTACCGCACCGCCGGCGGCCTCGACGTCCGCCGAACCGCCACACCCTGTGACCCCGAAGTGCTCACCGAGCTGGTGCGAGATGTCGAGTACCGCCGGGGCGGGGTGCTGTCCTCCGGGATGGAGTACCCGGGCCGGTACAGCCGCTGGCACCTCGGCTACGTCGACCCCTGCCTGGAGATCGTCGCGCGGGGGCGCCGGGTCACCGCGACCGCGCTGAACGACCGGGGCCGCGTCCTGCTGCCGGTTATCGAGCGTGCCTTGGGCGAGCACGGCGAGGTGCACCAGGCCGGTGATGCCGCCGAGGTGACGGTTCCCGAGCCCGCCGGGTTCTTCACCGAGGAGCAGCGCAGCCGCCGGCCCAGCGTGTTCTCCGCGCTGCGCTCCATCGTCGCGCTGTTCTTCTCCGACAGCGACTCGCATCTCGGGTTGTACGGGGCCTTCGGCTACGACCTCGCGTTCCAGTTCGAAGAGATCGCGCAGGTCCTCGACCGCGCCCCGGACGACCGCGATCTCGCCCTGCAGTTGCCCGACGCCGTTGTCGTGCGCGACCGCAAGCGCGAGACCTGCGTCCGCTACACCTACGAGTTCACCGTTCCCGGATCATTCACCGGCACCGCCGAGGGAGCGGCGACCGACGGCCGGGCGCGCGAGACGGAACCGACCCCGCCCGTGGTGACCGCCGAGGTCCCCGCCCAGCCGGAGCCGGGCTCCTATGCGCGGATCGTCGCCGAGGCCAAGAAGCGGTTCGCGCGCGGCGACCTGTTCGAGGTGGTGCCGGGGCACCGCACTTACGGCCGCTGCGAGTCCCCTGCGCGCTTCTACGAGCACCTGCGCGCGCGCAACCCCGCCCCGTACGAGTTCTTCTTCAACCTCGGCGAGGGCGAGTACCTGGTGGGCGCCTCCCCGGAGATGTTCGTGCGCGTCACCGGGGAGCCCGGTACCGGGCAGCGGGTGGAGACCTGCCCGATCTCCGGGACCATCCGGCGCGGCGAGGACGCCCTCGGCGACGCCGAGAACATCCGCACATTGCTCACCTCCGCCAAGGAGGAGTCCGAGCTGACAATGTGCACCGACGTCGACCGCAACGACAAGTCCCGGGTGTGCGAGCCGGGAAGTGTCCGCGTCATCGGCCGCCGCCAGATCGAGATGTACAGCAGGCTGATCCACACGGTCGACCACATTGAGGGCACGCTGCGCCCCGAGTTCGACGCGCTCGACGCGTTCCTCACCCACATGTGGGCGGTCACCGTCACCGGCGCGCCCAAGACGTGGGCCATGCGGTTCATCGAACAGCACGAGACCACGCCCCGCCGCTGGTACGGCGGGGCCGTGGGGGCCATCG
This sequence comes from Lipingzhangella halophila, assembly GCF_014203805.1. GTDB lineage: Bacteria > Actinomycetota > Actinomycetes > Streptosporangiales > Streptosporangiaceae > Lipingzhangella > Lipingzhangella halophila. The sequence goes on from NZ_JACHJT010000001.1 coordinate 2,495,021, forward strand.
GCTTCGACGGCTCGATGAACACCGGGCTGACTTTGCGCACCGCGCAGATCCGCGACGGGGTGGCGACGGTCCGGGTCGGTGCGACCCTGCTGCACGACTCCGACCCCGACGCCGAGGAGCGCGAGACGTTCCTCAAGGCCCGGGCGCTGCTTGAGACCCTCGCTCTGGACGAGAGCCCGGAACCAGACGATGGCGGCCCGGCCGCCGCGACCACCGCGCGCGAGGACGCCGGTGCCGGGATGCGCGTGCTGCTCGTCGACTACGAGGACTCCTTCGTGAACACCCTCGCCGACTATGTCCGCCGGCACGGCGCCGACGTCAGCACGCTCCGCCACGGCTTCGAGGTCTCCCTGCTCGACGAGCTCGCGCCCGACCTCGTGATCCTCTCGCCGGGCCCCGGGCTGCCCACCGACTTCGACACCAGCGCGCTGCTGGACGCCCTGGACGAGCGCGGCCTGCCGGTCTTCGGCGTCTGCCTGGGCCTGCAGGCCATGGTCGAGCACGCCGGGGGCGAGCTGAGCACGCTGCGTGAACCGGTGCACGGGAAGCCGGGGCGGGTCCAGGTCAACGGGGGCGAGTTGCTGTCCGGGGCCGGTGCGCCGGACGACTTCAGCGCGGCCCGCTACCACTCGACCTACACGACTCCCGCCCAGGTGAAGAACTACAAGGTCACCGCGACGGTTGACGATGGCGCGGACCCGGTCGTCATGGCGATCGAGGACCCGAGCGCGCGCCGGTGGGCGGTGCAGTTCCATCCCGAGTCGATCCTCACGGCTTCCGTGGGAGAGGGCATCATCGCCAACGTGTTGCGTATGGCACGCACTCAATCGAGTGAATAGGGGGTGTCCTCGCGCGTCGCGTGAACAAACGCCCAAAGCCCCATAGGCTCGGAGACCATGGATGCGAAACTTGGCAGGGTTGTGATCACCGGCGCGGCGGGTCGCATGGGGGCTACGGTGCGTGCTGACCTGCGCGTGGACGCCGAGCATCTCGTGCTCGTCGACCAGGAGGCCGAAACGGTGGAGGGCGAGACCGCGGTCGCGGCCGACGTCTCAGACCTCGACGCGCTGGTCAAGGCGTTCGAGGACGCTGACGCCGTTGTGCACCTGGCGGCGGTGTCCGACGAGGCTCCGCTCGACACGCTGCTCGAGACCAACGTGCAGGCAACGTTCAACGTCCTGGAGGCGGCACGGCGCGCGGAAGTGCGCCGCGTCGTGCTGCTCTCCAGCGACCGGGTGACCGGTGGCTACCCGATCCACCACCACGTCTTCCCGGACGAACCGCCCCGCCCCGACGGGCTGTGCGGGGTGAGCAATGTCGCCGTCGAGGCACTTGGTCAGATGTACGCCGACACCTTCGGGCTGGAGGTCGTCGCGCTGCGCGCCGGCTCGTTCAAGGAGGAGCCAACCGAAACCCGGGACCTCGCCGTCTGGCTCAGCCCGCACGACTGCGCCGGCTTCGTCCGGGCCGCGCTGACCGCCTCGAACGTGAGCTACGTGGTGGCCTACGCGGTCTCGGCCAACGCCCGGCGGTTCTGGGACCTGACGGTCGCCGAGAACGAGCTCGGGTACCGGCCGGAGGACGACGCCGCGAAGTTCGCGGGGCGTTTCGCCGACGACGACCCGTTCTGGCACGGCGGCCCGCAGGGCGGCGACCGCGCAACCCCGGAGGCCGTCCTCAAGCATCTCCCCGACTGAGGAACCCGGCACCAGAGCGGCTGCTGACCTGCGGCCTGTTTGGCCGGCGCCCGATACGGTAGGCGCTCCGGCATGGGAATCGTCATGCTGATACTCGGAATCGTGTTAGTCGTCGCGGGCGTGCTGGCCGTGCTCCGGGCCCAGGTCCTCTGGGGCGTTGTCCTGATCGTCGTCGGGCTCATCGTCGCGCCCGGGCAGTTCTACCTCGGCCTCTGACCAGACGGCTCCAGCGGCGGCCGCTCCGCACACCCCGCGCGATGCGGGGTTCGAGCGGGTGCCGAACGCCGCCGCCTCCGCCCGCCGGACGCGCCGGCCGGCCCCGATGCCGGGCCGAGCTCCGCGGCGGCTCGTGCGGTCTCGGCCAGCACGCCGCTGGCCAGCGGCGCGTTTGGCGGGAGAGGCCGATCGGTAAGGCTCTCCTATGGGAATCCTCATGGTGTTCGTCGGTGTCGTGCTGGTGGTAGCCGGAGTGCTGGCCGTGTTCCGGACGCACACCCTTTGGGGTACCGTGCTGGTCGTTGTCGGTCTGATCGTCACGTCCGGCGTGAACTACTTCGGCCTCTGACCGGGCCGCCGCGGCACCCGGTGGCCCCCGCCCCGCCTCCCGCGCGATGCTAGGTTCGAGCGGGTGCCGAACGCCGCCGCCTCCGCCCGCCGGACGCGCCGGCCGGCCCCGAAACCGGAGGCGATCACCCCGGTGCCGTGCTCGCGCGCGCCGGGTGTTGGGGGGAGAGAACGGTGAAGAGCGTCGAGCCTGAGGTCCACCTGGTCGCGCGGCCGCAGTTGGACTACGACGAGGTCGCTCGCTACCTCGCCGACGTCGGCGGGCAGAGCTGGCTGGAACGGCTGGACCGCGGAGAGCTCGACTCCGAGCTCAACGACCCGCAGAACCTCGCCGAGTTCGCCGGACGGCTGTGCTACCGGTCGTGGGAGCCCGGCCTCAACCCCAACGTGACCCGGATCCGCACCGACCAGGACCAGTACCTCAGCAACCTCCTGGCCAGCATGCACGGCTCGGTGCTGGAGCACGTCACTTTCAGCTTCGTGCTGCACAACGTAAGCAGGGTCGCCACGCATGAGCTGGTGAGGCACCGGCCCGGTACGGCCATCTCCCAGGAGTCGCTGCGCTTCGTGCGGCTCACCGACATCCCGTTCTGGTTCCCCGACTGGGCGCAGGACGACCCCGAGCTGATGAAACGCGCCAGTGAGATGCTCGCCCGGATGGAGGAGTTCCAGACCTGGATGGCCGAGCACTTCGACCTGGACGAAGAGGGCGTGAAGTTCGCGGAGAAGAAGCACAAGACCTCGTTCATGCGCCGCTTCGCCCCCGAGGGCCTGGCCACCGGCCTGGTGTGGAGCGCCAACGTCCGCACCCTGCGCCACACCCTGGAGGCCCGCACCGCCCCCGGCGCCGAGGAGGAGATCCGGCTGCTGTTCGCCAAGATCGGCGAGGTGGTCAGCGCCGAGGCACCCACACTGTTCGGCGACTACGAGATCACCGAGGAAGGCGCCTGGGTCCCCAAGTGGCGCAAGGTGTGAGGACCTGAGCACCGAAGCCATGAAGGTCGCCCCTGGCCGCGGATACGGGGACGGCCTTCGCGGGATCTGCGAGGGCGGGCCGTATCAGCCGTTAGCCGGTATGGCGCTCACCGGACGCGTCCGCTTTCGGCATCGGGGCCCGGCGTGGTGACCGCAATGGGAAAGCGGAATCACCGCCACCGCTATGGCCCCGACGGCGAGCGGACAGCGGAACGTTCCACGGGAGAAACAGCAGAAAGATGGATGACCCTTTTGAGGGAACGTGCCGGCTGATCGAATCCTGTGAAGGGTATGAGCTTAGTGTGCTCATGTTTTCGGTCATCGGTGAGGGCTCGGACACGCTCGAAATTCGGCTGCGATGGGGGCCGTCAAAGCCGGACATGACTCTTTCGTTGCAGTCGGTCTTCTATCTCTCTTTCGGTAGGGAACCGTTCACCCTGGTGCCTGGCGCCTGGGATCCGATCCTCGACCGGATCACCGCGACAACCCTGATGCCCTCCGATGACCCGTGGCCCCCGCGGGTTCCGCTGGAGATCGCCCGTACGCCGGAGCTGCCGCCGCTCCTGTGGGTCCGCGCCGAGGGGCCCACGCAACTCGATGTGGTCGCCGCCATCGCGACCGTGTCGGAAGAGGCTCGGCGTTGACGCGTGGAGACCGCCGTGGAGGCGAAGCGCTCAGCACCGCCCATAGCCACGGTTACTGGCTTCGCCCGGGTCGCGTCCAGCGCCGCCCGCACCCCGGCTCCCCGCAAGGCCGCGCCGCGGCTGTGCCGAGCTCACCTCCAGTACGTCACGACCCATCGCCCCGTCCCAAAGGCCCGGGCGCGGCGGGACAGGACAAACGTGCGGCTCTCCGGAGGAAGCAGTTCACTCTGAATGGCGGGTGGCAGGCAAAGAGGGATGCTGACAGGTCGAACGAAGACCTCGTTGTGGAACTGATGGCCAACGTCAGGGCCGAGGGCGTGGATATGGCCGGAGAGGGCGGTGGCCAACAAGAATGGCCGAGCCGAGTGATGGTATGCGCGAGAGCGCCGATCGCGAAGTAACGAAGGCTCGTGAGGCGCCCCTGTGGAACCTCGTGGACCCTGGTGGTATCGCTGAAGTAGGTCATGAGGCGGTCTCACAATGGCGCGTCCCTGAGGCAGATATCGCCGCGCTTTTAGAATCGGGTTTGCCGGAAAAAGTGACTCCGCGGGGGTATTTTTTTCATGCTCCGCAGTCTGGCGCGGCTCCCGGGGTTCCCATTTCTGGGGGCGACTATTACGGAATAGGGTTCTTTGGTCGAAACCGTATTGCGGTCGAGTCTGGGTCGGGGGTTGTCTATAGATTTACATCAGAAGGGGTTGGGCTGCTTCTCAACTCTTCGGTGTGTCGCTATGTCGAATGCGTTTGGCGATGGCGTGAAGTGGTTCCTGTTATGGTTGGTCTCGCCAATCGGGTTCGGGGCGGCGGGCAGGATGGCTTCTTTGAAGAGAAGATTCGGGAAATGGTTGGTTGTATGAGCGGAACCGACCCAGTGGCCGCGAACTCGGATCCGTTCCTTTGGAAGAACATAGTTTTCGATTCCTGACTCCGTCCCGTGGTCCCTCCGGAACTCGGTCATGTGCCCGGCCAGCCCTGCCTTGCGGGACCGGGGAACCAGGCCAAGGCGCCCGGGTCTGGCCGCAGGTGTACGGACACGCCTGCGAGGCCAACGGAGTAAAGCTTGACGGATACCGAGATGGCGAACTGCTCGACGCTAATACTCCAACGGCACTTCGTGGTCTAACGGTTTGGTCAGGGAGCCACGCCGTTGGCTCGTGCCTTCCATAGCTCGCGGCGGGCCGCTTTGGTGTTGAGCTGTTCGAGGCCTCGGACGGCCCATGACCGTAGCTCCGCGTCGTCGCCGTGGAGGTGTTCGGCTAGGACCGGGATGGCGTGAGGCGAGCGGGCTTCGCCCACGAGCTCGAGGAGCCAGCAGCGTAGGCCGCGGTCGCGTTCGTGGCTGAGTTCCGCGATCAGGGCGTCGAGGTGTTCAGCGGCGTGCGGCAGCAGGAGGTGGAAGCCGTCTTCCCTGGCTTGCGGGTCGTGGCGGCGCATCAGGCGCATGGCTTGCTGGAACCTGTCGGCCATGATGATCTCCGGTGTGGCGCCGTGATCGGGTGCGGACACCGCATGATCATCCAGTGTTGTGTCGACAGCTGACGATCGTGCGGTGGCCGCTGACCGTACTGTAGACCCTGTCCGCTGGCGCAGTGCGCTGTTCGCACCGCGATGGTAAGGACGTGGCATACGTCAGGATTCCCGGTCCTGGCCCATCCGCGCCTCCGCTTTGGCGAGTCCTTCCTTGCAGGCGCGGGCGACGTCGCGGTGGTTGCGGTAGCGCTCCAGGAACCCGAACGGGGCCGGCTCGGCCTCGGGGTGTCCCAGGCCGGTGCGTACCGTCAGGGTCTCGCCGTGTACCGTCCCGGCCCGGTACCAGCGTTCCCAGCGCTCGAAGTCGGGGCTGTACTGGTGCCCGTAGCAGAACGCCGCCTCGCCCGCGCCCTGCAGTGAGCCGCCGTCGCGGCGCCACAGCTCGATGCTCTCCTCGTGCTGGGCGGGCCACGACGCCGCGGTGACGACGTCGACGCGCGGCGTCTCGCCCGACGGCCGGACCAGCAGTGCGTCGGTGTCGGGTGTGCGTTGCGGCAGCGGCCGGACCTCGTCTGCCCGGTGCAGGGTGACCAGCGCTCGCGCGATCCACCAGAAGTTCTCCCGGCGGGCCAGCATGCTGTCGGCCCGCAGCCGGGTGGGCGGGTGCTTGATGATCTCCTGTTCGAGAAGGTCGTTGACGAAACGCGTGCCGTCGACGTCCAGCTCGATGCCGACGTGCCCGTTGGCGACCACAGCGGGGTCGGCGCCGGTGACGCTGAACGCCACCCGCCGCGAGGCCATGCTGTCGACCGCGTCGAGGTGCGCGAGCGGGAGCGCGGCACACGGGGTGCCGTCCCGGTCCAGCGGGACGACCGGGATGCCAGTGGGGCCGTCGGGGGCCAGCCAGCTCAACTCACCGGTCGTGGACCGGCTCCACGCCGTGCCGAAGTCGTCCAAGACAGTGTCCTCGCCTTTCGGGTGGGTTAACTCCCATGTTAATTTCTTGTGACTCAACTACTTCGTGCTGCCCGCTACGGTCACCACCACGGTCGGCATAGTTGCCGACCAGCCCATCCTCCATCGGCACGAGAAGAAGGTACAGCCATGCCAGCAGTCGTCGTCATGGTCGTGGTCCTGGCGATCTTCGCCCTGGGGTACCGCTTCTATTCCGCATACCTCGCGAAGCGCGTGTACGCCCTCGATCCCGCGTTCGTCACCCCCGCGCATACCCAGCGTGACGGCGTTGACTTCGTGCCCACCAACCGGCACATCGTCTTCAGCCACCACTTCATCTCGGTCGCCGGAGCCGCGCCCATTGTCGGTCCGGCCGTGGCCGTGTTCTGGGGGTGGGGGCCGGCCCTGCTGTGGGTGGTGCTGGGAACCGTCTTCGCGGCCGGTGTCCACGACTTCGGGGCGCTGGCGGTGTCGGTGCGGCACAAGGCCAAGAGCATCGGCACGATCGCCAGCGACGTGATCAGCCGGCGCGCCCGAACGCTCTTCCTGCTGATCATCTTCTTCCTGGTGACCATGGTCAACGCGGTGTTCGCGGTGGTCATCGCTAACCTGTTCCAGGGCACCCCCGAGGCCGTGCTGCCGGTGCTGGTGACCATCCCGCTGGCGATCGGTGTGGGGCAGTACGTCTACCGCCGGCGCACCGCGGCGCTCATCCCCTCGATCATCGCGCTGGTCATCGTCTACGCCTGCATCCCGCTCGGCCAGATGCTGCCGATCACGCTCGACCCCGTGGCCGGCGCGCTCGGCATCGAGGCGCACACGCTGTGGATCGTGTTGATCTACGTCTACACGTTCTTCGCCTCCCGGCTGCCGGTGTGGCTGCTGCTGCAGCCGCGCGACTACATCAACCAGCACCAGATGACGCTGGCGCTGGCCGTGATCCTGCTCGGTGTCGTCGTCGGGATGAACACCATGTCCGCCCCGCTCGTCAACGACGTCCCGGAGGGCTCGCCGCCCTGGTTCCCGCTGCTGTTCGTCACCATCGCCTGCGGTGCCGTCTCCGGGTTCCACAGCCTGGTCTCCTCCGGCACGACCGCCAAGCAGCTCGACAAGGAGACCGACGCCCGCTACGTCGGCTACATGGGCGCCCTCGGCGAGGGCACGCTCGCGCTCTGCTCGATCCTGGCCTGCGCCGCCGGTGTGGCCGTCTTCGCCAACAACCCCAGGTCCGAGTGGCAGGGCCTCTACACCGACTTCGACACGGCCTCCGGCAGCGCTGTCGGCAACTTCACCCAAGGCGTCGCCAACTTCGCGAACAACCTGTTCATCCCGGTCGACGTGGGGATCGTCTTCGCCGCGGTGGTCGTCATCAGCTTCGCGGCGACCAGCCTCGACACCGCGGTGCGGCTGCAGCGCTACATCATCCAGGAGATCGCCGAGATCGCCCGGATCACGCCGCTGACCCGCAACCTCACCCTGCCCACGCTGCTGGCGGTGCTCATCCCGTTCGGGCTGGCGATCATGCCGGGCGACTTCGCCTTCGGCACCCTGTGGCAGCTGTTCGGCACCACGAACCAGCTCACCGCCGGACTGGCGCTCGCGGTGATCGCGGTCTGGGTCACCAAGAACAAGCGCAACCCCATCGCGGTACTCGTGCCGCTGGTGTTCCTGCTGGCCATGACCTCCTGGGCGCTGGTCGTCCAACTTGTCGACTTCGCCACCTCGACCGACCCGCTGCAGCAGTTCCTGCTGGCGCCGCTGGACCTGGTCATCTTCGCCCTGGCGATATGGCTGATCATCGAGGCCGTGGTGGCCTTCCGCAAGGCGTGGGCGGTGCGCTCCGAGGCACCCGATGTGCCAGCGGAAGAACCGAGCAGGACCGACGACTGATGACAGATGACGGTGGCGGCCACGCGGCCCGGGAGCGCCCGGGCCGCGTGTGCCGGCTCCTGGACGCCTGGCGCCGGTTCGAGGCGTTCCACGAGGCGGTGTTCGCCTCGCGGTGGCGGCGCTCCCTGCGCCGCGAGGCGCAGACCCAGGCCGACACCATGCGCGCTCTGGTCCTGCTGGAGACGCTCGGGGTCGAGAACCCGGTGGCCTACGAGACCCTGGACCTCATCCCCGCCATGGTCGCCGACCTGCACGAGTGGCACCAGCGCATGGGAGACGCGGAGTACGGCAACCCGGAGGTCTGCTGTTGAACCCGGGTGCGCGGGCGGCCGCGGACACTCCCGCCAACGACGTGCCGGCCGCCATCACCTTCTTCGGTGGCAAGGGCGGAGTGGGCAAGACCACCCTGGCCGCCGCGGCGGCCATCGGGCTCGCGGACGCCGGGTGGCGGACCCTGGTCATCTCCACCGATCCGGCCCACTCGCTGGGCGACGCGTTCGGGCTGCCGTTGGAAGACAGCCCGCGCCAGCTCAGTGAGAACCTCTGGGCGGCCGAACCCGACGCCGAGGCCGCGGTCCAGCGCCGGGTCAAGCAGGTGACCGAGGACGCCGAATCCGCCCTGCCGCGCGAGATCATGCCGGCGGTACGCCGGCACCTCGCGCACGCGACCGCCACGCCGGGCATGGGCGAGTCCGCGCTGGCGGACCTGCTCATCGACGCGATGGACCGCGTGCCAGGGGAGTGGGACCGGCTGATTGTGGACAGCGCGCCCACCGGCCACCTGCTGCGCATGATCAACCTTCCGGCGCTGCTCACCCCCTGGGTGGAAGGGCTGGTGCGGCAGCGCGAGCGTGTCGCCAGCGCCGACAGCCTGGTCGCGGGTATGGTCGGCTCTCAGGAGCGCGACCCCGCCGAACAGGACCCCCTGCTGGAGAAGCTGCGGGCCCGCCGCGGCAAACTGGAGGGCGCGGCCGCCCGGCTTCGCGCGGACGCGTGCGTGCAACTGGTCCTGCTGCCGCGGCACATGGTGTTGGCCGAGACCGAACGGGCGGCCGACCAGCTCGCCGGCGCCGGCTTCCGGCTGGGGCCGGTGGTGCTGAACCAGGTACCCGACAGGCCCGACCCCCGCGTGGTCGAAGCCGCGCGGAACCGCTTCGAGCCGCAGGGCGTGCTGGAGCTCCCGCTTGCCGAGGAGGAGCCGGTCGGGATCGCGCGGCTGCGCTCGTTGGGGGTCTTCCGGCACCCCTGAGGGTCTGGAGGGCTGCGGCGGGTCCCGCGTAGACATGACGCGCCGCGCGCCTGGGTAGGCTCGTGATCTGGGTATCCGGGAGGTGGATGGCGATCGAGATGGATCCGGCGGGCGACCGTGTCTGGACGGTCCCGAACCTGCTGAGCATTCTGCGCCTGGTCGGCGTCCCCGTCTTCCTGTGGCTGGTGCTCGGGCCAGAGGAGGACTGGTGGGCGCTCGGTGTGCTGGCGTTCGCCGGGATTTCCGACTGGCTCGACGGGAAGATCGCGCGGGCCTGGAACCAGACCAGCCGGCTCGGCGGGATCCTGGACCCGCTGGCCGATCGCCTCTACATCTTCGCCGCGTTACTCGGGCTGGTCGTTCGCGACATTGTGCCCTGGTGGCTCATGGCGATCCTGGTCCTGCGCGACGTGCTCATGGCGCTGGCGCTGCCGGTACTGCGCCATTACGGCTACGGCCCGTTGCCGGTGAACCTCGCGGGCAAGGCTGCCACCCTGTGCCTGCTGTACTCGTTCCCATTGCTATTTCTTGCCGGATATGACCACATCGTCGGCGATGTAGCGAAAATCGTTGGTTGGGCGTTCGCGATCTGGGGAACAGCTATCTACTGGTGGGCCGGATTGCTATACACGGTGCAAGGGCAGCGGCTAATCCGGCATGCCCGGCGGGCCGACCGATCACACGGCGTGGAGGCGGGAACCGGCTCCACGCCGTATCCGGCGGCCACGAGCGGTGACCCCGGTGCGCAGCAGGGCGGTCGCGCGGACGAAGTGCCGCGTGGCCGGCGTTCCGGTGGTTCCGGTCCATCGTCCAGCGAGAGGAAGGGAGCGACGTCCCCACCATGAGTGCACGCCCAAGGGCCTTCCGTCGAGCCGTGGTCAGGATCGGGGGGTGGCCCTGGTGAAGGCCGTAGTCATGGCGGGCGGAGAAGGAACCCGCCTGCGCCCGATGACCGCCAACCAGCCCAAGCCACTCCTGCCAGTCGTCAACAAGCCGATCATGGAGCACGTGCTCCGCCTGCTGAAGCGGCACGGGTTCGAGGACACGGTCGTGACCGTGCAGTTCCTCGCCACGCTGATCCGAAACCATTTCGGTGACGGCGAGGAACTGGGAATGAACCTGAACTACGTCGCCGAGGAGGTGCCGCTCGGAACGGCGGGCAGCGTCAAGAACGCCGAGGAGCATCTGCGCGGCGAGCCGTTCATCGTCATCTCCGGCGACGCACTGACCGATATCGACCTTTCGGACATGGTCCGGTTCCACCGCGAGAACGGCGCCATGGTCACCATTGGGCTCAAGCGGGTTGCCAACCCCCTGGAGTTCGGCATCATCATCGTCGACGAGCAGGGGCGGGTGCAGCGGTTCCTGGAGAAGCCCACCTGGGGCCAGGTCTTCTCGGACACCGTGAACACCGGGATCTACATCATGGAGCCCGAGGTTCTCGACCAGGTCGCCGAGGGCGAGATCGTGGACTGGTCCGGGGACGTCTTCCCCAAGCTGCTCAAGGACGGCGCACCGCTCTACGGCTATGTCACCGACGGGTACTGGGAGGATGTCGGTACCCACGAGAGCTACCTCAGCGCCCAGGCGGACGTCCTCTCGGGCAGGGTCGACGTCGAGATCGACGGCTTCGAGATGCAGCCCGGGGTCTGGGTGGCCGAGGGGGCCGAGGTCGACCCCGAGGCCAGCCTCAGGGGGCCGATATACGTCGGCGACTACGCGAAGATCGAGGCGGGCGCCGACATCCGCGAGTACACGGTGCTCGGCAGCAACGTCGTGGTGCGCCCCGAGGCGTTCGTGCACCGCTCGGTCATCCACGGCAACGTCTACATCGGCTCCAGCACGAACCTGCGCGGTTGCGTCATCGGCAAGAACACCGACATCATGCCGGGTGCCCGGGTCGAGGAGGGCGCGGTCGTCGGCGAAGAGTGCGTGATCGAGTCCGAGGCCTACCTCTCCAACAACATCAAGGTCTACCCCTTCAAGACGATCGAGGCCGGCGCGGTCGTCAACGCCAATGTCATCTGGGAGTCCCGCGGCCAGCGGTCGCTGTTCGGCCCCCGCGGTGTCTCGGGCCTGATCAACGTCGAGATCACCCCGGAGCTCGCGGTGCGGTTGGCCAGCGCGTACGCCACCACCCTGAAGAAGGGAACGGTGGTCACCACCTCGCGCGACGCCTCCCGGGCGGCGCGCACCCTGAAGCGGGCCGTCATCAGCGCGCTCACCGCCAGCGCCATCGACGTCCGCGACCTTGAGGTGGTCCCGCTTCCCGTGGCGCGGTTCCACACTTCGCAGAGCGGGGTGAGCGGCGGCATCACACTGCGCACCACCCCGGGGTCGCCGCAGTCGGTGGACATCATCTTCTTCGACGACCGCGGAGCCGACCTCTCGCCCGCCGCCCAGCGCAAGCTGGAGCGCGTCTTCTCGCGCGGCGAGTACCGGCGCGCGTTCCCGGGCGAGATCGCCGAGCTCACCTTCCCGTCTCGCGGCGTGGAGAACTACGCCTACGAGCTGCTGCGGCAGGTCGACACCTCGGGAGTCGAGGACTCCGGGCTGAAGGTGGTCGTCGACTGCGCGGGCGGAACCCCCTCCCTGCTGCTGCCCGCACTGCTCGGCCGGATCGGGGTCGAGGTGCTCACGGTCAACAACCGGCTGAACGAGGCGTCGCCCACCGACACCCTCGCCAAGCAGATGCGCGACCTGCAGCGCCTGGGTGAGCTCGTGTCCTCGTCCCGGGCCGACTTCGGGGTGCGGTTCGATCCGGTGGGCGAGCGGCTTTCGATCGTCGACGAGAACGGCGAGCTGGTCGACAACGAGCGCGCGCTCCTGGTGGTGCTGGACCTGGTGGCGGCCGAACGCCGACGTGGGCGCGTCGCGCTGCCGGTCACCACCACGCGCGTGGCCGAACAGGTCGCCTCGTTCCACGGGCTCGAAGTGCAGTGGACCCCCACCGCCACGGACGAGCTCACCAAGGCGGCGCAGGCCGACGACATCGTCTTCGCCGCCGACGGCCGCGGTGGTTTCGTGCTGCCGGAGTTCTCCCGGACCGGTGACGGTATCGCGGCGTTCGTCCGGTTGCTGGGGCTGGTGGCGCGCACCAAGATGTCGGTGAGCCAGATCGACCAGCGCATCCCGCGGGCCCACCTGCTCCGCCGTTCGGTTCCCACACCGTGGGCGGTCAAGGGCAGCGTCATGCGGGCCGTGGTCGAGGCGGCCGGCGACCGCGAGGTCGACACGACCGATGGCGTTCGGGTGCTGGAACCCGGCGGCGGCTGGGCCCTGGTGCTGCCCGACACCGCCGAGGCCGTAACCCATCTGTGGGCCGAGGGCCCCGACTCCGACACCGCGGAGCGGCTACTGGAGGAGTGGGCCACCGTGGTCGAACAGGCCGAGAGCTGATCGGGGTACCGCGCCCGTGGAGCGCCGCCGCGTGTTCCACGGGCCATTGGCGTGACGCCGGCCGCGCGGTGCCGTACTGTCGCGTTGGCACCGATCAGTGCCGTGGCCGGAACCGGACCGGCTCGGGGGCGCACGGTTCCGGGGAGGGCGGGACACGTCCGGAGGTGGCCGCCGGCGTTTGTGGATCAGGGTCTGCGCTGGTCCTTAAGAAGCGTGAATATGGTTTAGAGTCGGGTGTCCCGTTGCACCGCACCCGACAGCGGCAGCGTCCGCGGTGGTCCGGTGGAACCGGGAGTGCCACGGGTGCTCAGAGGAGCGAGCAGGGGGAAGAAACCGTGTAACCGACCGCGAACCCGAGCCAGAGGTGCCTCTCTGGCCCACCGCGTTCCACGACGCCGGGCGAACAGGACGACCACCTGTTCCGGCGCTACGACCATCCAGCCGATTCAAGCACCGCCCCGTGCGGTAGGAGGCCGAGCCGACCTATGTCGAGCGTTAACTGCACGCAGTGCGGTCACGCCGTTGCGGATGATGCCCGTTTCTGCTCCAACTGTGGGACCCCACTCCGCGGGGCCGGCCAGGAGGCTCCGCACACCGGTGAGCGCCGCGACTCCGTCGGCGAGACCACGTCAACGATTTCGATCTCGGGGATCCAGGCGCTCGAGAGCGAGGCCGAACCCGGTGAGGACGTCGCCGCCGACGCCGCCGGCGTCGACGCGCTTCCGGCGGGAACAGCGCTCCTGGTCGTGCGGCGGGGCCCCAACGCGGGGAGCCGCTTCCTGCTGGACAGCGACGTCACCACGGCCGGACGCCACCCCAACAGCGATATCTTCCTCGACGACGTTACTGTGTCCCGCAGGCACGTGGAGTTCTTCCGCCGGGGTGACGGTTTCGGCGTGCGTGATGTGGGCAGTTTGAACGGCACGTATGTCAACCGGGAACGAATCGACGAGGCTGAGCTGGGCGGAGGCGACGAGGTGCAGATCGGGAAGTTCCGGTTGGTGCTGCTGACCCAGCCGCGGAGATGAGTGGTCCGCGCACGGGCGGGGCCGGGCGCGGAGGTCGGCAGGTTTGCGTCTCTTTCGTGCCGGACAGCCTGGTAACGAAGAGCGCCGCCTAACTGCCCGGCTCGGGTCCACTCCGATGCCTCGCGCCTCGGCGGTGTACCGTGAAGAGAAGACGGAGCAGAGCACAGCTCGGCGAGTGCCCATCCGGCACGACGAGTCGTGGGACGGAGCCGCAGTGAAGCAAATGGAGGTTGTCGGCGTCCGGGTCGAGATGCCCTCGAATCAACCGATCGTCCTGCTCAAAGAGTCCGATGGAGAGCGGTATCTCCCGATATGGATCGGAGCGGTCGAGGCCACTGCCATCGCACTGGCGCAGCAAGGGGTCGTGCCCGCGCGCCCGCTCACCCATGACCTTTTCCGCGACGTTCTCGAGGCGCTCAACACGAGCCTGAACACGGTGAACATCACCGCGCTGAGCGACGGCATCTTCTATGCCGAACTGGTGTTCTCCAACGGCGTTGAGGTCAGCGCGCGGCCGTCCGACTCCATCGCGCTCGCGTTGCGCACGGGCGCGCCCATCTACGCCGACGAGGATGTCATCGACGAGGCCGGGGTCCCGATTCCCGACGAGCAGGAGGACGAGGTCGAGAAGTTCCGCGAGTTCCTCGACCAGATCACGCCCGAGGACTTCGGGCGCACCACCTAGAAGCCCGCGATCCACCGCGTAACGCGACGCGACCGTTCCCGCGCGTGGGGGCCGGATCCTTGGGACGCGGTGGTTACGGGCCGTGTACGTTCGCCCGGCCTTGCGGCCGGGCGCGTCCGGTTGCGGATGTTCGGTGACGCGGGCGCGTCACCGCGAAAGAGGTTCCGCGACGCGCCGATGGGTGTCGTTGACGCTGTCCATCCCCCCGGCTTACCTTCAATGTCGAATAGACCCGCGGCGCACCCTTCGTACTCCCCCCTGTCAAACCGCCGTGGGCTTAAGGAGCCGGAGGTTCGGCGTGGCGGTTACAAGCGGCAAGCAGCAAGATGCCCCCGGCGCCAGGCGATCAGCGATACGACGAGCTGGAGAGCAGGGCCTGCTGTGTGAAGAGGGCGTGGTGGCGCTGCCTATGGACGTCGGGTATCGGGGCCCCACTGCGTGTGCGGCCGCCGGAATCACCTACCGTCAACTCGATTACTGGGCCAGGACCCGCCTGGTCGAACCGAGCGTGCGTCCCGAGGAGGGTTCGGGCGATCCCTCGCTGTACAGCTTCCGCGACGTCCTGCTCCTTAAGGTGGTCAAGCGACTGCTCGACACCGGGATCTCGTTGCAGCAGATCCGCACCGCGGTGGGGCACCTGCGCTACCGCGACACGGTGGACCTCGCCCAGATCACGCTGATGAGCGATGGTGTGAGCGTCTACGAGTGCACCTCGCCCGGCGAGGTCGTGGACCTCATGCAGGGTGGCCAGGGCGTGTTCGGCATAGCGCTGGGGCGGGTATGGCGGGAACTGGAGGGCTCACTCGGCGAGGTTCAGGGCGAACGCCTCTCCGGGCCGTTGGCGGCGGAGTCCCACCCCGCCGACGAGCTGGCACGCCGTCGGCGCGAGCGGAAGACCGGCTGAGTCGTCGTCCGGGCCCGTTCCCCTGCGGGAGGTGAGCATCCAGTACGGTCGGAGGTTGAGTGTCGTGCCGACCGGCCTCTGGCACCCGGAGGTCGGTCGGTGAGGCGCTCGCCGGATAATGCGAATGAAGGACCTGGCCGTTGACACCACGTGGGAGAGACCCTCATCCGGGGCGCCGACGGGGCAATACTCCCCAGTAACCTCTCAGGCACAAAGGACCACGTGGAGGAGGCCACTCTGGAGCGGTAGGCGATCGTGCCTGCGCGGGCCGGCCAAACGGTCGCGCGCGACAGAGGGGGAGACCACATAGGAGCAGCCGAGAGATCGGCTAATGCGACCAGGAGGTCTCCATGCCGGAGCAGTCCACGCAGCACCTGGACCCCGACACCACGCCCGCCAGCGGTTTCGCCGACCGGCACATCGGCCCGCGCCCCTCGGAGCTCACCGAGATGCTCAACGTCGTGGGGTACGGGTCGACCACGGACCTGATGACCGCGGCGGTTCCCGAGAGCATTCTCAGCGCGCCGGGCAAGCCGGCGGCGCTGAACCTGCCCGAGCCCGCGGGTGAGACCGAGGCGCTGGCCGAGCTGCGCGAGCTCAGCCGCACCAACCAGGTGCTCACGAGCATGATCGGGCGTGGCTACCACGACACCGTCACCCCGCCGGTGATCCTGCGCAATGTCCTGGAGAACCCGGCCTGGTACACGGCGTACACGCCCTACCAGCCGGAGATCTCCCAGGGCCGGCTCGAAGCGTTGCTGAACTTCCAGACGATGGTCAGCGACCTCACCGGCCTCGCGGTGTCCGGTGCCTCGCTGCTGGACGAGGCGACGGCCGCCGGCGAGGCCATGACCCTGGCCCGCAGGGCCACCCGGAACAAGAGCTCGGCCTTTGTCGTCGACTCCGACATCTACCCGCAGACCCTCTCGGTGCTGCGGACGCGCGCCGAGCCGCTGGGCATCGAGATCGTGGTGGCCGACCTCTCGAAGGGACTGCCCGACGGGGACGCGTTCGGGGTGCTCGTGCAGTACCCGGCGTCCAGCGGCGCCGTGCGCGACCCCAGCGCGGTCATCGAGGCGGCGCACGAGCGCGGGGCTATGGCGGTGGTCGCCGCCGACATCCTGGCGCTGACCATGCTGCGCAGCCCCGGTGAGTTGGGCGCCGACATCGCTGTCGGCTCGACCCAGCGCTTCGGCGTGCCTATGGGCTTCGGCGGGCCGCACGCCGGCTACATGGCGGTCCGCGAGGGCCTGCAGCGCCAGCTTCCCGGCCGCCTGGTCGGGGTCTCGGTGGACAACGCGGGCAAGCGCGCCTACCGCCTCGCGCTGCAGACCCGCGAGCAGCACATCCGCCGCGAGAAGGCCACGAGCAACATCTGCACCGCGCAGGTGCTGCTGGCCGTCATGGCCGGGATGTACGCCGTCTACCACGGGCCCTACGGGTTGCGCGCGATCGCCGAGCGGGTGCACGGACACGCGGTCCGGCTCGCCGAAGGGCTGCGGGCCCGCGGTTTCGAGGTGCTGCACGACGAGTTCTTCGACACGGTGCGCGTGCGCGTCCGCGACGGCGCCGACGGCCCGATCGAGGCCGCACGGTCGCGCGGTATCAACCTGCTGCGCGCCGACCACGATGTCGTCGGCATCACCTGCGACGAGGCGATCACGGACGAGCACCTGAACCAGGTGCTGGCGGCGTTCGGCGGCAAGGAGGGCCGCGGCACGGGCAAGGACGGCTGCGCCCTGCCCGAGACGCTCCGCCGCGAGGTGGACTACCTGGCGCACCCGGTCTTCAACACGCACCGCAGCGAGACCTCGCTGCTGCGCTACCTGCGCGAGCTCGCCGACAAGGACCTGGCACTCGACCGTTCGATGATCCCGCTGGGCTCGTGCACGATGAAGCTCAACGCCACTGCCGAGATGGAGGCCATCACCTGGCCCGAATACGCCTCACTGCACCCGTTCGCCCCGATGGACCAGGCGGTCGGCACGGTGGGGGTGGTCCGCGACCTCGAACGGTGGCTGGCCGAGATCACCGGGTACGACGCCGTCTCGCTGCAGCCCAACGCGGGCTCGCAGGGCGAGTTGGCCGGGCTCATGGCGATTCGCGGCTACCACCGGGGGCGCGGGGAGGACCAGCGTGACGTGTGCCTGATCCCCAGCTCCGCGCACGGCACCAACGCGGCCAGCGCGATCATGGCGGGCATGCGGGTCAGCGTGGTGGCCTGCGACGACGGCGGCAACATCGATCTGGACGACCTGCGTGCCAAGACCGAGAAGCACCAGGCCGACCTCGCGGCGATCATGGTGACCTACCCCTCGACACATGGTGTGTACGAGGACACGATCACCGAGGTCTGCCGCATGGTGCACGAGGCCGGCGGGCAGGTCTACGTCGACGGCGCCAACCTGAACGCGCTGCTCGGCTGGGCGAAGCCGGGCGAGTTCGGCGCCGACGTCAGCCACCTCAACCTGCACAAGACGTTCTGCATCCCGCACGGCGGCGGGGGACCGGGAGTCGGCCCCGTGGCGGTGCGCGCGCACCTGGCGGGTTTCCTGCCCAACCACCCCGGCCAACCCGACGCCGGCCCGCACACCGGAGTCGGGCCGGTCTCGGCCGCGCCCTTCGGCTCTGCCGGGATCCTGCCGATCTCGTGGGCCTACATCCGGATGATGGGGGAGGAGGGGCTCCGCGCGGCCACCGAGGCTGCGGTGCTCACCGCCAACTACGTTGCCAAGCGGCTCGAGGCGCACTACCCGGTGCTCTACACCGGCGCCAACGACCTGGTCGCCCACGAGTGCATCCTGGACATCCGCGGGCTGGCCAAGCGGACCGGGATCACCAACGAGGATGTCGCCAAGCGGCTGATCGACTACGGGTTCCACGCGCCCACGATGTCCTTCCCGGTGGCCGGGACGCTCATGGTCGAGCCGACCGAGAGCGAGGACCTGGCCGAGCTGGACCGGTTCATCGACGCGATGATCGCGATCCGCGCCGAGATCGACCGGGTCGCCGACGGCAGCTACGATCCCGACGACAACCCGCTGAAGAACGCCCCGCACACCGCCGAGGCGCTGACGGCCGACGACTGGAAGCACGCCTACTCGCGCAGCGAGGCGGGCTACCCGGTCGCGAGCCTGCGGCGGACGAAGTACTGGTCGCCGGTGGGCCGAATCGACCAGGCCTACGGTGACCGCAACCTGGTCTGCGCCTGCCCGCCGCCCGAGGCGTTCGAAGAGTAGGAGGCCACACCTGGAGGGCCGCCCGGCGCCGGGCGGCCCTTCTTTTGCGCAAGAATAAATCTACGTTGTAAAGGTGGCTCTTCTTCGGCGAACACCCCACACGGGCGCGTTCGCGCACCCACCACCACGCGCTACGCTCCGAAGGACACCGCCGCACCGCCGGGTGCCGCGCGGCGGCTGACCGTCCTCGCCCCCTTCTGTGAAAGCTGCAGCGATGACCGCGACCTCCGGGACCTCCATATTCGATGCCGACGGGGACGAACCGGAGTTCGCGAGCCTCTGTGCGCAGGCACGCGACCTCGCCGAGAGCGGCCACCTGAAGCGCGCGGCCCAGCTCTACGAACGCGTCCTGGAGGGCGGCTCCGAGCAGCACCGGGGGCGGGCCGCCCTTGGGCTGGCGGTCGTCCGGCACGACCTGGGCGACCCCCGGGCCGCACGCCGGGCCGACCGGATGGCGATCGAGACGGGGCACCCCGAGTTCGCGCCGCGTGCCGCCTACCACCTGGCGCTCATGTACGAGGAGGAGGGCGCGGGCGACGAGGCCGCCGAGGCCTGGCGCGCCGTGCTGAACTTCGAGAACGACCGCTACGCGGCCGCGGCGCACTACGGGCTGGCCCGGATCGCCGAGGAGCGCGGCGAGCCGGAGTCGGCGCTCCCGTACTGGGAGCGGGTGCTGGAGTCCGGCACTCCGGACGTGCTCCCCGAGGCGGCGCACGACTTCGCCGGGCGGCTGCTGGCCCGCGGTGAGAACGAAACCGCGACGGAGGTCATCGTGCGGGGGCTGGAGGTCGCCGAGCATTCCGGGTTGCGGCTGCTGCTGGGCGCGGTGCACGTGGAGCGCGCGATCGACGAGTTCGGCGCGGTGGTCGACGCGGCGCGCCCCGACCCCGAGGGCGGCAGCTCGGTGGACCCGGGCACCGCGGGCGCCGCGGTCGAAATGCTGGCCAAACTGCTCGCGATGCGCGGCGACCCCGACCAGGCGGAACAGGTGTGGGAGCACGGCCTGACCGGCACCGGCTCCCAGACCGCAGGGGAGGTCCGTTCCCGGCTCCGGCGCGGGTTCCTGGAACCAACCGAGGACGAGAACGAGGAGCGCGGCGACGAAGGGACGGCCACGTGGTGGGATCCCTACGTCGAGGCGGCGGTGGCCCAGGACAGCTCCGCGATGCTCACCGGGGAGCTCTTCGTGGCGCTGAGCCAGATGTACACGCACCTCGCCGCGCCGCTCGCCGGAAACGAGTCGCGGGTCGCGGCCCTGCACCAGGCCATGGCGGACGCGGTCCGCACGCCGAGCGAGTACGTGTGGGGGCGCTCACTGCACGACGACTTCCGCGCGCGGCTGCGTGAGGCGGCCGGCAGCGACACCGACGTGCTGCCGGAAGGGTGGCCGGACTCCTGAGCGCGGGTGTGCCGCGGCGCTCAGGCCGCCATCTCGGCGTAGCTCGGGCGGTGCGGCGCGATCACGCCGCCGTCGGGCAGCAGGTCGCCGGTGTCCTCGAAGACAACGACCCCGTTGCACAGGAGGCTCCACCCCTGCTCCGGGTGGCTGGCGATCACCCGCGCGGCCTCGCGATCAGGATGGTCGAATGGTGGACATGAGGGTGTGTGCTGGCACATTGGAGCGCCCTTTCCGTTCGGTCGCGGTCAGTGACACCGTGGTGACACCGGCACTCTAGTGGCGTGCGCCACGTTTCTTGGCCATTCTTGCCAGTTAGGACGCCTCAGGTGCGGCCACGGCTCGGACCTGGCGGTCATTGGCCTGATTCGGCCACACGCCGAACCGCGACCGCTTGCGGGGCATCTAAGGCCGCTGTGGAGCGCGGTCCGCCAGGACGTCGCGGGACAGCCGGTCGGCGTGTCGGATCGGCTCCGGCAGCCGGTACTCCGGCGCCAGCCGCAGCACGAGCTCGCTCGCGCCGCCGAGGTCGACGCGGTGCCTGACCGAGACATAGACCGGACGCACCCCCGAACGGGTGCGCAGCGACCGCCCCACCACCGCGCCGTCGTCGACCAGCGGGCTCCAGGAGCCTCGCTCGGCAGCGGGGGGCTCCGCGTACCCCACGAACGGAGACTTGCCGACTCCGAGCGTGCGCCGCTCCAGCAGCACCCCCAGATGGCTGGCAAGTCCGAAACGCCGCGGGTGGGCCACGCCGAAACCGTCGCAGACGAAGACATCCGGGGTGACGCTGAGCGTGCCGATCGCGTCCAGCAGCGGAGGCACCTCGCGAAAGGCGAACAGGCCCGGCACGTAAGGGAAGCGGGGCTCGGCGACCGCGGTCGCCGAGTCGACAACCCGCAGTTCCGGCAGGGACAGCACGACGGCCGCCGCCACCAGGCGGGTGTCGCCCGCGGCGTAGCTGACGTCGAGTCCGGCCACGGTCGAGATCCGGTCGGGCTCAACGGGGTCCGCCCGCACCAGCCCGGCCATGCGGCGCTGCAGCGCGCGGGCATCGCCGGGATCCAGCGGTTCCGCACCGGCCAGGTCATCGTGGAACGTGGCGCTCATGGTGCCCGATAGCCTACCCGCGCGCTACCGGAATCGGCACGGCCCCGCCGCGCGGCCGACCGGGGCCGGACACGGCAGGTCCGGTCAGAACCCGCCGCGGGTACGCCGGGCGGCGGGACGGTGCCGCCG
This sequence comes from Lipingzhangella halophila, assembly GCF_014203805.1. Classification (GTDB taxonomy): domain Bacteria; phylum Actinomycetota; class Actinomycetes; order Streptosporangiales; family Streptosporangiaceae; genus Lipingzhangella; species Lipingzhangella halophila. The sequence continues at coordinate 2,516,354 of NZ_JACHJT010000001.1, forward strand.
CCCGGCCCCGGCGAGACCGCCCCGCTGGAAGGCCCGTACGAGCTCGCCACCGAGGTTGACGCCGGCGCCGAGCGCGAGCCCGACCGCAACCGCCTCGGACAGGCTCAGCAGTCCCGAGACGACGTCGCCGAGGGTGATCTCGAGCAGCCCGCGGTAGAGGATGCTGCCCGGGAGCAGCGGCGCGATGGCGGGAATGACGAACGGCAGCACGGGCCGCTGGGTGCGCCGCGACAGCCAGTGCCCGGCCATCCCGATCACCACGGCGCCGGTGACCGTCCCCACGATCGCCGGCACATCGAGGGCGTAACGCGTCCCGGAGTAGATCAGCCAGATGAGCACGCCCATGCCGCCGATCATCGGCAGGATCCGGGGCGGCACCGCGAGGGACACGGCGAACGTCATGGCGATCCCGGCCGCGCCGATGAGCACCGCGGCGTCGACCGAGGCACCCACTGTGGGGAGGTTGTCCAGGGCCATGTCCACACCGAGCTGGATCGCGGTGTAGGCCACGGCGCCAACCCCCGACATGATGGCACCGAGCGTGAAGAACACCTCGAGCAACCGCGCCGAGGAGGAGACGTAGCTTCCGCTGATGCCGTCCTGCAGGCTCGCCACGAGGGCGCGCCCGGGAAGCAGGGCCATGATGTTACCGGTGATGATCGCTCCGGCGTACAGCCCGAGCCCCAGCTCGTTACTGGCCCACAGCAGCCCGACACCGATGACGGAGGCGGTCCCGGCCGCCGCCGTCATCTGGTAGAACTCCGCGACCCCGCGCTTGGCCAGCAACGCCGAGACACGGTCGCCCAGCACCGTGGCGATGAACGCCATCGCGGCGACGATGAACTGCCCGCCGACGATGAGACTGGCGCTCGACGCGATCAGCCCGAAGCCGGTCACGACCAGCCAGTTGGGGTACGGCGGGTGGGCGCGCTTGATCTGGCGAAGCCGGGAGATCGCGCCTTCGAGCTCGATCAGCCCCAGCGCGGCGTCCTGGACCAGCGAATGCAGTTCGGTGACGCGGAAGTAGTCGAGGGTACGCCGCCGCACGACACGCTCACCGGTGATGGGCGGGTGGTCCCCGCCCGGGTGCGTGGAGAGCGTGATGGCGGTGAACGTGACCGAGACCTCCGAGCGCGGCAACTCGAAGGCGACGGAAAGGCTCAGCATCGCCTCGCTCACCGCTTCGGTGCCCTCGCCGCTGGCCAGCAACAGCTCACCGACGCGCAGCACCAGGTCGATGGCGCGCGGGTCGGGCATCTCGACAATGTCGTCGTCGAGTGTGTCGGTGTGTACAGCCGTGCCGAACCCCGAGCGCCAGTCCCGGAGGCGGGTCAACAGTTTCATGTCATCGCGCACGGCGGGCCGCTGCGGGGTCTGGGACATTGGCGGCGCTCCTCGCAGAGCATCAAGAGCGGAAAGCAGAGGTGGAAACCGAGGGCGATAGGTGCGCGAATCCGTGCATCCCACCCGGGATGACCACACATGAGACGCCGATATTCCGCACCTGGTTGACCCCCGGGAAACCGCCCCCCAGTGAGATCCGTCACCGAGAGGTCTTCCCAGTTCATGGCGGTTATAGCGGTGGCCGGAAGGGTGTGTTGGCGCTGCTGCTGGAGCCGCCCGCCCGGAGGCTGCCCGGGCGGCTCAGTCCGGCAGTGGCGGGGGAGTTCCGCCGAACTCCGGGCAGATCGCCTGGTGGTCGCACCAGCCGCACAGCTTGCTGGGTTTGGGGCGCCAGTGCCCGGAGCGCGCCGTGGCCTCAATGTCGTTCCAGATGGCGGTGATCTCGGCCTCGGCGTTGCGCAGCTCGGCTTCGGTGGGGTCGTACCAGCGCACCCCACCGTCGCCCAGGTACATGAGCTGCAGCCGGGTGGGCACCTCGCCGAGCTCGCGCCAGAGCATGACGGCATAGAAGAAGATCTGGAACTTGGCCTTGTCCTCGAAGCGAGGGTTCGGGGACTTTCCCGTCTTGTAGTCGACCAGCCTGATCTGGCCGGTGGACGCGATGTCGAGGCGGTCGACGTAGCCGCGCAGCCGCAGGCCGGAGTCGAGCGTGACGTCGAGGCGCATCTCGCGCTCCCGGGGTTCCAGGCGTTGCGGCTGCTCCATCTGGAAATAGCGGTTGAGCAGCGCGCGGGTGCCCTCCAGCCAGGCAGCGAGCTCGTCCTGGTCGCCGAACAGCTCCTCGCTCTCCGGCTGTTTGCCGCGCAGCTTCTCCCACTGCGGCTTCAGCAGTGACAGCGCTGTCTCGGGGGTGCGCGACTCGGCGGGCAGCTCGAACAGCCGCTCCAGGACGCCGTGCACGAGCGTTCCGCGCAGCGCCGCCGCGCTCGGCCGCTCGGGAAGCCGGTCGATGACACGGAACCGGAAGAGCAGGGGGCACTGCAGGAAGTCGGCGGCGCGTGAGGGGGAGAGCGCGGGGACCCGGGGAGCTGCGTTCGAGGAGTCCATCAGGGTCAACCCTACGACTTCAGCGCCGCGCCGCGGTCCTGTCCACAGGGCATCCGTGTCCCGGTCCGCGAGGACGTAGCCTGGCATGGTGACGGATCACGGCAGCGCGTCCCCGCCGTCCCGCCGGGGCGCCGACGAAGCTCCCTCCGGGGGCCGCGGGCCCGGCCTGCTCATCGGCCGGCCCTTCGGCATTCCCGTATACGTGTCGCCGTCCTGGCTCGTGATCGCCGCCATCATCACGGTCCTGTACGAGCCCGTGGTCGAGCGCACACTGGCGCTCGGACTCCCGTCCTATCTCGTGGCGTTTGCCTTCGCGGTGCTGCTCTACGTGTCGGTGCTGGTCCACGAGCTCGCGCACTCGGTGATGGCGCGCATGTACCAGTTGCCGGTCCGCCGCATCACGCTGTACATGCTGGGCGGGTACTCCGAGATCGAGCGCGAGGCGCCCACGCCCGGCCGCGAGTTCGGCATCGTGTTCGCCGGGCCGCTGCTGTCGCTCGCCCTGGCCGGCATCGGGTTCGTGAGCTACGCGTTTGTCGACCCCTACACGATCACCGGTGTGCTCATCCAGCAACTGTGGGTCGCGAACCTGCTGGTCGGGGTGTTCAATCTGCTTCCGGGCCTCCCGCTCGACGGGGGGCGGCTCGTGCGGGCGGCCGTGTGGTGGCTGACCCGCCGGCCCACCGCGGGCACCGTCGTGGCGGCCTGGAGCGGGCGAGGGCTCGCGGTCGCGGTGGTCGCGCTGCCGTTCCTGTGGGCGTGGTCGCAGGAGCGCCCGCCGAACGAGTTCGCTGTTCTGTGGGCCGTGCTGCTCGCCTCCTTCATGTGGATAGGGGCGGGCAGGGCGCTGCGCAACGCCCGGTTGCGCGAACGGCTTCCGCGCCTTCGCGCGAACCAGTTGGCCCGCCCGGCGGTCACGGTTCCCGCCGATACCTCGGTGGCCGAGGCGCGGCGCCGAATGGACGCCGCCGGTGCCGGTGCGATCCTGGTTGTCGACACGGCCGGCACGGCCACCTCGATCGTGAATGAGGACGCCGCCCTGGCGGTCCCCGACGAGCGGCGGCCCTGGGTGCCGGCCTCCAGCGTGGCCCGCGCCATCAGCTCCGGCGCGGTGCTCGCCCCGGAGCTCGAAGGGGAACAGTTGCTGGAGGCCATGCGCGGCACCCCGGCTCCCGAGTACCTGGTGGCGCCCGACGACAGCGGAGGGCGCAGCGTTCTGCGCACCGCTGACGTCAATGCGGCCCTGACCCGCGGGTGACCGCCCGCCGGTTCCGGGTCACCGCTGGGCCCCCTCCGGCCAGATGACCGTGACCGGGCGCCCGCGCCGCTGTGCCAGGCTTACGACGTCTGCTGTGCCCCCGGGGCCGCGTGCGGGGCGGCCGTCCCATACCGCGATGATCTCGTCGCAGCGCTGCACCATGTGCCGCCCCGCCTCCAGGTGGGAGTCCGGGGTCGACTCCACGTGCGGGAGCCGGTGCACCAGGGCGGCCCGGCGCAGCAGTTCGTCGTAGGTGGCGTGGTGGGACTCGGGCAGGCCCTCGCGGTAGCGGATGGCCGGCACGACCACCTCGAGCCGCGCCCCAGCGTCGACGACCAGCTTGGCGAAGATGGTGTCGGCACCGTCGGCCAGGCAGGACAATCCCACGAGTGAGCGGCCGAAGGTGGCGAGCCGGGCGCGGATTCCCTGTTCCACCGCCTGCTCCACGTTCGCCGCCAGCTCCCTGTGACCGGTGATGGCGATCCGTCGCACAGTGGCATTCCCCCTGCACGGTCGTACGCATGGTCATTTACCCCGTTGACCGGTGAGCACGTCTGTCAACTGCTCGTCGAACTCGTTAACGATCCGGGCGCGCGCTCCGTTGTAGCCGCGCCGGAACCGGCGCACCCGGGTGATCACCCGCTCCGAGCGAAACTGCGATCCGGTGCGCAGCGCCTCGGTAGCGAGTCGGAACGCCTCGTCGACGTCGCCGGAGTCGGCGTGCGCCGACGCCAGCTCCACCTTGAGCAGGGCGGCCTGCTTGGCGCCGGCGTTGTAGCCGTGCAGGGCCTCGGAGAACGCGGCCCGGGCGTCGTTCGGGTTGCGCAGCCGCACGCCCGCCAGCGCGCGGTGGCTCGCGACCTTGGCGTCGTCGAAGCTGAACACCCACGGCCACGGGGGCGCCGTGTTCTCCTGCCGGACCACGTTGGCCTCCGCGCGCGCGATCTCGCGCGTACAGGCGGAAGCGTCGCCGAGGGCGGCATAGGCCAGCGACCGGACACAGGACAGCCACGCTTTGGCGGTGGGATGGGCGTCCGCTCCCATCCGGCGGCGCGCCTCGGCGGCCAGGGTGAGGCCGAGCTCGGGGTCGTCCGCCTCGATCTCGAAGGACGCGAGGCTGCCGAGCATGTAGACCTCGAGCAGGTGATGGCCCGCCTGCCGGGCGTGCGCGATGGCGGTCTGGTAGTACGAGCGCGCCGAGCCGAGGTCGCCCATATCGGTGTGCAGCCAGGCGGCGAACCCCGCGGCCTCGCTGGCCCCGGCCGCGATCTCCGGAGCGAACGGGGTGTGCTGCGCGCGCTTCAGGGCGCGTTCGGTCAGCTCCACGTGGGCGATCGCCCCACGGGCCAGGTCGCGCGCCGGCGACGAGGCGTCAAGCAGGCGTTGACCCCCTGTGATCGCACGGAGTGTGGGTGCCGTGCCCTCATTGATGTCGGATCCGGTACACGCCGTAGGCAACGACATCGCGGCCGTGGCGATGACCTTTCCGAAGTCTCTGCGTCGCGTAGGACCCGCCCCCTTCCGCGTTTCGGTAGCGCTGGCGAACCGGAGCAGGTGAAGGGGTATTCCCAACCGGTCGGCGAGCTCGCGCACCTGCTCGATGGTGAGCGACTGCTGACCGTTGATCACCCGCGACACCCAGCTCTGGGAGTAGCCGACAGCGTTGGCCAGTTCCCCCTGTGACCACCCGCGGGCGATACGGATGTCCTCAACGATCACGGCCATGTCGCATGTAGCCAGTGCGTCAGCCATTACCGGCCGTGACCAGAACTCCGGCGGTAGAGCGCCGTGATATTGGGGCATGAGCCTAGGTTAGGGTGGCCACCTGCCAATGGTGGCTATGTGTAATAGAACTGGTGCTATGCGTAGTGTGCATAAGGGTGTCCGGATGCTGTGTCCGCAAGGCGCCGTCTAGGGGAGAAAGTCCCGGTTCTCCTGGGGAAATATCACTAGAGGAGGCATGCAGGTGAACGTTGGTACGCCGGCTTCCGGCGCCCCGGCCATGGCCGGACCTGGCCAACGTCTTGACGCGTCTAACGGGGAAAACGGGGGATTTGCCTGGTCGCGGGCGCTACTGGCCCTCTCGGCGGAATTGCGGTCCCGCGGTCTCGCGGCGCGGATCGACGACGCGGTAGGAGCGGTGGACGCGGCCGACCGCGCATCGGCCCGCCGGACCCAGCGCGCCGTGCTCCGACCGCACCGCGGGAGGCTGTGGTGGTGGCTCCGCTGGGCGGGGGAGCCCACTGCGGCCGCGCGGCACATCCCGCTCGCGCCGGCGACCGAGACCGCCCGCGCCGCACAGCGGATCGCGCGCCTGCTGGCGCGAGGCTGAGCGGCCGTTCGCGGCGCGGGAGCGCGGCCCGCCGACCCAAGGGGGCCGGACACCCTCCGCGGCCCGAGAGCGCGTCCGCACACCGGGACTACCCCCGGTCGGGGCCGGCGACGATTACGCCGACCCAGGTCGCGCCGGATAGCGTGGGCGACTGCTCGAACCGAGACCCACAACCCAGGAGAGACTGAACCAGTGACCGGCATCCACGGCCGCCGCGGACCCTTCGACGACGGGGACACCGTCCAACTGACCGATCCCAAGGGGCGCAAGCACACGATCACCCTGCGCGCCGGATCGGCGTTTCACACGCATCGGGGGAGCCTGTCCCATGACGACCTGATCGGCGGCCCTGAGGGAAGCGTGGTCCGCTCCTCGTCGGGGACGGCCTACGTCGCCCTGCGCCCGTTGCTGGCCGACTTCACCCTGTCGATGCGGCGCGGCGCCACCATCGTCTACCCGAAGGACGCCGCACAGATCGTGGCGCAGGCCGACATCTTCCCGGGCGCGCGCGTGATCGAGGCCGGGGCCGGCTCCGGAGCGCTGTCGTGCTGGCTGCTGCGCGCCGTGGGGGAGACCGGCATGGTTTCCTCCTACGAACGGCGCGCCGACTTCGCCGATATCGCGCGCAACAATGTCGAGCGCTACTTCGGCCGGCCGCATCCTGCGTGGCGGCTCACGGTCGGTGACCTGGCCGAGGCGATCGCCGATACCGAGGTGGACCGGATAGTCCTCGACATGCTCTCGCCGTGGGAGTGCGTCGACGCCGCGGCGAAGGCCCTCGTGCCCGGAGGGCTGGTCTGCGTCTACGTCGCCACGACCACCCAGATCTCCCGGGTTGTCGAAGGGCTGCGCGACAACGGCTCGTTCTTCGAACCGCGCGCCTGGGAGACCATGGTGCGCGACTGGCACGTCGAGGGCCTGGCAGTGCGCCCCGACCACAAGATGATCGGTCACACGGGATTCCTGGTCACCGCGCGCCGCCTCGCCGAGGGCGCCGAGCCCCCGGAGCGCCGGCGCCGCCCGGCCAAGGGTGCTTACGGTGAGGATTACCGCAAGTCGCGTGGTTCCGGCGGCGGAGGGAACACCGACTCTGCGGGGGAGCCGGACGAAGCGGGACGGGAGAGCGAGGCACGGCACTAGATGCCAACGTTACTTTCTCATTACGGTGCGTACTCCAGTACCAAGGTGACCTAGGAATATGCAAGATCTACAAGTGAGGCCTCCGACACTGGCCGGACGCGAGAGGTTAGGAATAGTCCACGGGTAGGTAGGGTTTCGAGTAGTCGTCCTCTTATAGGGAGGTGGCGGACGTGGCCGATCGCGACGATGAGCATCAGGCGGAGCGCGACCGTGAAGTCGCAGAGCTCACGGCTCAGGTCTCCTATTTGGAAAAGGAACTTAGCGTAGTCCGGCGGAAGCTTGCCGATTCACCCCGCCATGTACGGCTGCTCGAAGACCGACTTCGTGAGGCACAGGCCAACCTGGCGGCTGCCAACAGTCAGAACGAGCGCCTCGTGGCGACCCTGAAGGAGGCCCGCGATCAGATCGTTGCGCTGAAGGAGGAGGTCGACCGGCTTTCCCAGCCGCCGTCCGGCTTCGGGGTGTTCCTGGAGGCCCGTGAGGACGGGACCGTCGAGATCTTCACCAACGGCCGCAAGATGCGCGTCAACGTCAGCCCTTCGGTCGAGGTTGAGGATCTGCGCCCCGGCCAGGAGATCATGCTCAACGAGGCGTTCAACGTCGTTGAGTCGCAGTCCTTCGAGACCGTCGGCGAGGTCGTCATGCTCAAGGAGGTCCTTGAGGACGGCCACCGCGCCCTGGTTATCTCCAACCACGACGAAGAGAAGATCGTCCGGCTGGCCGAGCCGCTGCGCGACCAGCCGGTGCGGCCGGGCGACTCCCTGCTGCTCGAGGCACGCTCGGGCTACGTCTACGAGCGCATCCCCAAGTCCGAGGTCGAGGAGCTCATCCTCGAGGAGGTCCCCGACATCGCCTACACCGACATCGGTGGGCTCGGTGGCCAGATCGAGATGATCCGCGATGCGGTCGAGCTGCCCTACCTGCACAAGGAGCTGTTCTACGAGCACGTGCTGCGCCCGCCCAAGGGTGTGCTGCTCTACGGGCCGCCCGGCTGCGGGAAGACCCTGATCGCCAAGGCGGTCGCCAACTCGCTGGCCAAGCAGGTCGCCGAGAAGACCGGGCGCGATGTCGGAAAGAGCTTCTTCCTGAACATCAAAGGCCCGGAGCTGCTGAACAAGTACGTCGGCGAGACCGAGCGCCACATCCGGGTCGTGTTCCAGCGTGCGCGGGAAAAGGCCGGTGAGGGCACGCCGGTCATCGTGTTCTTCGACGAGATGGACTCCATCTTCCGCACCCGTGGATCGGGCGTGTCCAGCGACGTCGAGAACACGATCGTGCCGCAGCTGCTCAGTGAGATCGATGGTGTCGAGGGGCTCGAGAACGTCATCGTGATCGGCGCGTCCAACCGCGAGGACATGATCGACCCGGCGATCCTGCGGCCCGGCCGGCTCGACGTCAAGATCAAGATCGAACGTCCCGACGCCGAGGCGGCGCGCGACATCTTCTCCAAGTACATCACCGACGACCTGCCGCTGCACGACGAGGACCTCGCAGAGCACGGCGGTTCGCGGCGGGCCACGGTCGACGCCATGATCCAGCGCGTCGTTGAGCGTATGTACACCGAGACCGAGGAGAACCGTTTCCTCGAGGTGACCTACGCCAATGGGGACAAGGAAGTCCTGTACTTCAAGGACTTCAACTCCGGCGCCATGATCGAGAACATCGTCGACCGCGCCAAGAAGATGGCCATCAAGGACTACATCGACAACCGCGCCAAGGGCATCCGGGTCAACCACCTCCTGCAGGCCTGTGTCGACGAGTTCAGCGAGAACGAGGATCTTCCCAACACGACCAACCCCGACGACTGGGCGCGGATCTCCGGGAAGAAGGGCGAGCGCATCGTCTACATCCGCACGCTGATCTCGGGCAAGGAGGGCTCCGACTCCGGGCGCTCCATCGACACTGTGGCGAACACGGGCCAGTACCTCTGACACGGATCCGCCAACGTCCGTTCCGACGGCCGGTTCTCGGACCCGAGAACCGGCCGTCCCCTTTTCACGGGGGGCGCTATGACGCCAATATCGGAAACAACCACGCACATCCCGCAGCGCGCCCGAAACCAGCCGCAGTTGGGCCGCAATTCGCGAGGCGGCGTTCAAGAGTCCGCAACGGTGGATAACCTTCCATCATGAGTGTGCGGCGGATTATGGGCATCGAGACCGAGTACGGCATCTCCGTGCCCGGCAACCCCGGTGCCAACGCGATGGTGACCTCCACTCAGGTGGTCAACGCCTACCTGGCGGCCTCGGCCGCGCGGGCCCGCAAGGCCCGATGGGACTTCGAGGAGGAGAACCCGCTTCGCGACGCGCGCGGGTTCGACCTCGCACGCGAGGTCGCCGACCCCACCCAGCTCACCGATGAGGACCTGGGACTGGCCAATGTCATCCTGACCAACGGCGCGCGGCTCTATGTCGACCACGCCCACCCGGAGTACTCGGCCCCCGAGGTCACCAATCCCCGCGACGCGGTCCTGTGGGACAAGGCCGGCGAGCAGGTGATGGCCGACGCCTCGCGGCGTGCCGCCACCATCCCCGGTGTCGAGGCCATCCAGCTCTACAAGAACAACACCGACAACAAGGGCGCCTCGTACGGCTGCCACGAGAACTACCTCATGCGGCGCTCGACGCCGTTCGGCGACATCGTGCGGCACCTGATCCCGTTCTTCGTCTCCCGGCAGGTCATCTGCGGGGCCGGGCGGGTCGGTATCGGAGCCGACGGCCGCGACAGCGGGTTCCAGATCAGCCAGCGCGCCGACTTCTTCGAGGTCGAGGTGGGGCTTGAGACCACCCTCAAACGGCCGATCATCAACACCCGCGACGAACCGCACGCCGACCCGGACAAGTACCGGCGGCTGCACGTCATCGTTGGCGACGCCAACATGAGCGAGATCTCCACCTACCTGAAGCTGGGTACCACGTCCATCGTGCTGTCCATGATCGAGGACGGCTTCCTCAGCATCGACCTGTCCCTCGAGACGCCGGTGTCCGACCTCCGGGCGTTCTCGCACGACCCGGACCTGGGCCACGCCGCCCGGCTGCGCGACGGCCGGCGCATGACCGCGGTCCAGATCCAGCGGGAGTACCTGGACCAGGCCCGCAAGTACGTCGAGGACAAGTACGGTACCAACGTCGACCCGGACACCGCCGATGTGCTGGACCGCTGGGAGTCCACCCTCGACCGCCTCGCCGACGACCCCATGCGGCTCTCCGAGGAGCTCGACTGGGTGGCCAAGCTCAAGCTGCTGGAGGGGTACCGCCAGCGCGACGACATCGACTGGGGCCACCACCGGCTGCAGCTTGTCGACCTGCAGTACTCCGACGTCCGTCCGGACAAGGGGCTGTACAACCGGCTGGCGACGCGCGGCCGGATGCGCCGCCTGCTCGACCCCGCCGAGGTCGAGCGCTCCATCACCGAGCCGCCGGAGGACACCCGCGCCTATTTCCGGGGGCGGTGCCTGGCCAAGTACGCCGACTCCGTCGCGGCGGCGTCGTGGGACTCGGTAATTTTCGACCTGCCGGGGTACGACTCACTGCAGCGCGTTCCCACTCTGGAGCCGCTGCGCGGCACCAAGGAACACGTGGGGCCCCTGCTGGACCGCTCGCCGACCGCCGCCGACCTGGTGGCCGTCCTGACCGGAGAGCGGCGCTGAGAGCGCCGCGGAGGGTGCCGCGGGAGTCCCCCGCGCGGTCGGGCGCGGTTGGCGAACCGGCCACCACCTGCCAAAAGGGCAAACCGGAAATGGGACCGGCGGATCCGGCGTTCGCACGGGTGTACGGCCCGGAACCGGGTAACGTGCCAACAACGGGCACCGCGAGCACGGTTGAGCCGCTCACTGTTGGGCCAAGATAGGGGACAGAGCCCCGAACAGGAGGTTGCTTCGATGGCGACGAAGGACACTGGTGGTCAGAAGCATGCGGACCGTCGCGAGGAATCGACCGAAGAGGTCGAGGAGACCACGGAGACCACGGAGCGCAACGAGAAGCTCGACGAGGACGTCGACGACATCCTGGACGAGATCGACGAGGTACTCGAGTCCAACAGCGAGGACTTCGTGCGGCAGTTCGTCCAGAAGGGCGGGCAGTAGCCGAGCGGTCGGTGATCGGGGGAGCGGGCGCGCCAGCCAGCGGCGGTGTGCGGGCTCCACCGGTTTCGCTCACAGCACAATCGTCGATCGGCGCTTCGCCGCCGGCCTCCATGGTCGTCAGAGCGCCGTTGTCACTAGGGTCCAGCGTGGTCAGTAAGGTCAAGCCAGCAGTAGTTCTGATCACCCGACGCTCCCCGCTTCACTCCCAGGGCGGGGCGCAATCGAAGGGAGCCGCGTGTCCGAAACGTTCGACGGCGGGGGACGGTTGCCCGCTGCGTTCATGACCCCGGGAACATCGTCCTTCACCGACTTTCTCCGCGAGGTCAACCCCGACCTACTGCCGGGGCTGCGCGACGTGCCCCAGGGTGGTTCGTCCGCGCAGCACCTCACTCCTGAGGCCACCACGATTGTCGCGCTGACCTTCCCCGGCGGTGCGGTGCTGGCGGGCGACCGCCGCGCCACGGCGGGCAACGTCATCGCACACCGCGACATGGACAAGCTCTACCGGGCCGACGAGTTCTCCGCGATCGCCATCGCCGGCGCGGCCGGCGTGGGCATCGAGCTCGCCAAGCTGTTCCAGGTGGAGCTGGAACACTACGAGAAGATGGAGGGCCATTCCCTCTCACTCGAGGGCAAGGCCAATAAGCTCGCCACGATGATCCGCGGGAACCTGGCCATGGCGCTCCAGGGCTTCGTGGTCCTCCCCCTGCTCGTGGGCTACGACGAGGCGGACCGCGCCGGCCGGATCTTCAGCTACGACCCGGTGGGTGGCCGCTACGAGGAGCACCGGTTCCACTCGATCGGTTCCGGGTCCGTCTACGCCAGCGGTGCGCTGAAGAAGCTCTTCACCGACGGCCTCACCCGCGACGACGCCGTGACGGCCGCGGTGCAGTCGCTCTACGACGCCGCCGACGACGATGCCGCCACGGGCGGTCCCGACGTGCACCGCAAGATCTACCCACTGGTCGACGTCATCACCGAGGAGGGGCACCGCCGGTTGCCGAACGACGAGATCGCCGAAGTGGCCGAGGCGATCGTGCGAGCTCGCAGCGAGCGTCCGGAGGGCCCGACGGCGCCGCTGCGCTGATGACCCGACCCCGAACTGAGTAAAGGAACGATCCGCGGTGTCGATGCCGTTCTACGTCTCCCCCGAACAGAGCATGAAGGACAAGGCGGACTACGCGCGTAAGGGCATCGCGCGGGGCCGCAGCGCCGTCGTACTGCGCTACGACGGCGGAATCCTGCTCGTCGCCGACAACATGTCCCGCACGTTGCACAAGATCAGCGAGCTCTACGACCGCATCGCGTTCGCCGCAGTGGGCCGGTACAACGAGTTCGAGAACCTGCGCCAGGCGGGGGTGAAGTTCGCCGACGTCCGCGGCTACGCCTATGACCGCCGTGACGTCAACGGGCGGATGCTGGCCAACGCCTACGCGCAGACCCTGGGCGCGGTGTTCAGCGAGAGCAGTAAACCCTGGGAGGTGGAGATCGTCGTCGCCGAGGTGGGGGAGACCGCCGACTCCGACCAGATCTACCGGGTCACGTTCGACGGTTCGGTAGTCGACGAGCGTGACTTCGTCGCGATGGGCGGCTCGGCCGACCGGGTCAGCACCAGCCTGAAGGAGCACTTCGACAAGGACGCCTCTTTGGCCGGCGCGCTGGCCGCTGCGATGCACGCGCTCGCCCAGGAGGGGGGAGAGCAGCGCGACATCGAAGCGAGCAGCCTGGAGGTCGCGGTGCTGGAGCGCGAGCGGGAGCACCGCAAGTTCCGCCGCGTCCAGGGCGACCGGCTCAACCGGCTCATCGAGGAAGGAAAGGCAGCCGAGGAGCCCGCCGCCGGCGGCGATGACGCCGGGGACAGCGACGACTCTTAATGGCGCACTCGGCTCAGCGGGCGCCGGCACGGTGGGGCACCACCGCGTCGGCGCCCGCCGTCGTCACAGGCCGATCGCCAGATCGGGACGTAGGGTGGAGTGGTGGAGCGCCGCGGTGCTGTGACCGAGGCCCCCGTGGGACGGGAAGTTGGGTGAGTCCGCGTGGAACGTCGCATCTTTGGTCTAGAGAACGAGTACGGCGTGACCTGCACGTTCCGGGGTCAGCGGCGGCTGTCGCCCGACGAGGTGGCGCGTTACCTGTTCCGGCGGGTCGTGTCGTGGGGGCGGAGCAGCAATGTCTTCCTCCGCAACGGCGCGCGGCTCTACCTCGATGTCGGCAGCCATCCGGAGTACGCGACCCCCGAGTGTGACACCCTGGCCGACCTGGTCGCCCACGACAAGGCGGGCGAGCGGATCCTCGAAGGGCTGCAGGTCGACGCCGAGCAGCGGCTGCACGAAGAAGGCATCGCCGGCGAGATCTACCTGTTCAAGAACAACACCGACTCAGCGGGCAACTCCTACGGGTGCCACGAGAACTACCTGGTCGGGCGGCACGGCGAGTTCGGTCGGCTGGCCGATGTCCTCATCCCGTTCCTGGTGACCCGGCAGATCATCTGCGGCGCGGGCAAGGTGCTGCAGACCCCCCGCGGTGCGCTGTTCTGCGTGAGCCAGCGCGCCGAGCACATCTGGGAGGGCGTGTCCTCGGCGACCACGCGTTCCCGGCCGATCATCAACACCCGCGACGAGCCGCACGCCGACGCCGAGCGGTTCCGCCGGCTGCACGTGATCGTGGGCGACTCCAACATGAGCGAGGTGACCACCCTGCTCAAGCTGGCGTCCACTGACCTCGTGCTGCGGATGATCGAGACGGGTGTCGTCATGCGCGACTACACCCTGGAGAACCCGATCCGGGCGATCCGCGAGGTCAGCCACGACATGACCGGCCGGCGCAAGGTGCGCCTGGCCAACGGGCGCGAGGCGAGCGCGCTGGAGATCCAGCGCGAGTACCTGGACAAGGTGCAGACCTACGTCGACCGGCACGGCACCGACGCCACGGGCAAGCGGATCCTGGAGCTGTGGGAGCGCACCCTCGAAGCGGTGGAGACCCAGAACCTGAGCCTGGTGCAGCACGAGATCGACTGGGCGGCGAAGTACCTGCTGTTGGAGCGCTACCGCGAGAAGCACGGGTTGTCGCTGTCGTCGCCGCGCATCGCCCAGCTCGACCTCACCTACCACGACATCCACCGCGACCGCGGGCTGTTCTACCTGCTGCAGGACAGGGGGCAGATGGAGCGCGTGGTGGGCGATCTGAAGATCTTCGAGGCCAAGTCGGTGCCGCCGCAGACCACGCGCGCACGGCTTCGGGGCGAGTTCATCCGCCGGGCACAGGAGCAGCGCAGGGACTTCACGGTCGACTGGGTGCACCTGAAGCTCAACGACCAGGCACAGCGGACCGTATTGTGCAAGGACCCGTTCAAGGCGGTGGACGAGCGCGTGGAAAAGCTGATCGCGGGGATGTAGCCGCCCCGCCTTCGCTTAGCCGGCTCTCACCCCGGATACGGCAGCCTGGCCGTTTCGATAGTGTGTCGGGGACCCGAGCCGGATTATTGAGGTAATGACGTATGCGACGACGTGCAGCCGCCCTCGCGGTGCCGTTCTCCGCCGTGCTACTCGCGGTGTCGAGTTGTGGTTCCATTCCGGAGGACTGGAGGACCCCGGCCTTCCTGCAGAGTGACGAGGAGGAGCTCGACGAGCGGCTGCCCACCGTCACCGGCGAGGTCGGCGAGGAACCGAAGGTCGACTTCCCCAACATCAAACCGCCCGAGGAGCAGATCTCGGGGGTCGTGAAAAAGGGCGACGGCGAAGGGGAGCTCGTCCGTTCCGACGACATGCTCTTGGCCAACATCGTCGACTACCAGTGGACAGCCAAGGGCGAGTACGAGAAGACCCAGTCCACCTACGATTCGGGTGCGCCGGTCATCCTCGAACTGGAGCAGATGGGCGAGGAGCTCACGGGTGACCTCGTCGACCAGCCGGTGGGAAGCCGCGTCGAGTTCATCTTCCCGCCCCAGGATCCGCAGGAGGCCGCGGCCATGGGCCAGCCCGAGCCGGAGCCCGGTTCGTCGGTGTCGATCGTCGACGTCGAGGGGCGCTTCGGTAAGGGTGACACCGTCGAGGGTGAACAGACCACTGACGGCGGCGACGGCATGCCGACGGCGGCGGACGCGGGCGCCGACGAGCCCGAGATCGAGATCCCCGACAGCGATCCCCCGGAGGACCTCGAATCGGTCAACCTGATCGAGGGCGAGGGGCCCGAGGTCGAGGCCGAGCAGCAGGTCGTTGTCCAGTACACCGGGGTCCAGTGGGAGGACTCGGAACAGTACGACTCTGGCCAGGTCTTCGACTCCACGTGGAGCCGTGGTGGCGCCCCCGCGACCTTCGCGATCGGCGCCGGCCAGGTCATCGAGGGCTGGGACAAGGGCCTGGTGGGCCAGAAAGTCGGTAGCCGGGTGATGCTCGCGGTTCCCGGCGAAATGGCCTACGACGGCGAGGAAGCCCAGCAGGGCGGCCAGGAGCCGCCGCAGGGACCGCTGGTGTTCGTCGTGGACGTCCTCGGCGCTGTCGACGTCACGCCGCCGGAGGAGGCAGCCGCCCAGGGCGATGACGAAGAGAGCGGCGGGGAAGGCGAGGAAGACGGAGAAGGCGAGGACGGCTAGGGTCGGTTTCCCGGCGAGCGCCAGCGAGCCAAGAAAACACTACCTAGTAGCGTTCGTCCTCCGGTGGGGCGAGCGAGCGCGTGAGTCCGGTGTCGGGCGGGGAGTCATGACTCCCCGCCCGACACCGCGGACGCGGTACCGTCGTGGCGATAATCCAACGGGGTGAGTTCAGCGGCGAGGAGATGGGCCGGCGATGTCGCGAAGGAAGACCGAACGGCAGCTCAACCTGGTCATCTGCCTGCTCGCGACCCGGAGGTTCCTCACCGCACGGGAGATTCGCGCGACCGTCGCCGGCTACGCCGAGGCCGAGACCAGCGCCGCGTTCAAGCGGATGTTCGAGCGGGACAAGAAGGAGCTGCGCGAGAGCGGGATCCCGATCGAGACGGGCAGCGCCGATGTCTGGAGCGAGGAGGAAGGCTACCGGATATCGAGGGCCGACTACGAGCTGCCCGAGATCGAGCTGCTGCCCGACGAGGCGGCCGTACTCGGACTCGCGGCGCGGGCCTGGCGGTACGCGGCCCTGGGGGACGCCGCGGCCAACGCGGTGCTGAAGCTGCGGGCCGCCGGTGTGCCCGTCGACTCCGACGCGGCGCCCAGCGTCACCCCCGTTCTCAGCACCGACGAACCGGCGTTCCTGCCGATCTGGCAGGCGGTCCGCGACCGCCGCTCGGTACGTTTCGACTACCGCAAGCCCGGCGCGGAGGTGACGCCCCGACAGCTCGACCCGTGGGGCGTCGTCAACGTGCATGGCCGGTGGTACGTGGCCGGCTACGATCGCGACCGCCAGGCCAGTAGGGTGTTCCGGCTGAGCCGGATCGCCGGTGAGGTCACCGTGCTGCGCTCCGGACCGCCGATCGAGGTGCCCGAAGGCGTCGACGTGCGTTCGGTGGTCCGCGCGCAGCGCCCGGAGGCCGAGGGGGTGGCCCGGCTGCGCGTGCGTGCGGACTCCGGGCACGCGCTCCGCCGCGCCGCGCTGCGGATCGTGCCCGGCGAAGGGCCGGCCGAGGACGGCCGATGGGACCGGGTGGACTACCCCTTCACCGATGTCGCGGCCCTGGTGGCGGCCGTGGCGGGGTTCGGCGAGCGGGTGGTGGTCGAGGCGCCCCCGGAGGCGCGTGAGGCGACGGAGGACCACCTCCGGGCGGTGGCGACGCGCGAGCCCCAGAGCGGCGAGCATCTCGCCGCCGCGGACGGGGAGCCGGCGGCGGCGGGTGGCCGCGGCGTTGCCTCCTCGGAGCAGTTGCGCCGGTTGCTCATGCTGGTGCCGTACGCGCTCAGCCACGACGTCCGGGTGCCCGAGGTGGCCGCGCACTTCGGGCTGAGCGAGAAGCAGGTGCTGAAGGACCTGAGCCTGCTGTGGATGTGCGGGCTGCCCGGCTACACCCCCGGGGACCTGATCGACGTCGACCTCGACGCGGCGCGCTCCACCGGGGAGATCATCATCGGCAACGCCGACCCCTTGGCCCAGCCGCTGCGCCTGACCGCGGACGAGGCCGCGAGCCTGGTTGTGGGCGTCGGGCTGCTCGGCGAGCTTCCGGGTATGGCGGGCAGCGACGCGCTGAAACGGGCCGGCGAGAAGCTGCGCGGAGCCGCCGAACAGGGCAGGAACGCCAGTGAGCAGGCCGAGGCGGTCGACCGGTTGGCCGGCGCCGTCGAGGTCCGCCTGGACCTCAGTGACGAGGTGCGCGAGCTGCAGAGGCGGTGCGACGAGGCGCTGCGGGCCGGGCAGCGGGTGCACCTGCGCTACCTCTCCGGGTACGCCGACGAGGTGACCGAGCGCGACGTGGATCCGATGACGCTGGTCGTGCAGGACGGGCACGCCTTCCTTGAGGGCTGGTGCCGGCTCCGGGAGGATGTCCGGCTGTTCCGGCTCGACCGGGTCCTGGACATGACGGTGCTGCCGGTGCTGGCGGAGGTGCCGTCCACGGCGCGCCACCGCGACCTGAGCGACGGCGTGCTGCAGACGTCCGACGCCGACGCCCTGGTCACGTTGGAGCTGGAGCCGCGGGCGCGCTGGGTAACGGAGGAGTACGTGTGCACAGCGGTAGAGGAGCTGCCGGACGGCCGGGTGCGCGCGACACTGCGGACCCCCGCCCCCGGATGGGTGCGCCGGTTCGCGCTGCGACTGGGGCCGCACGCGCGGGTCGTCGCGCCGGCCGAGCTCGCCGAGCGGGTGCGCCACGACGCCCGCCGCGCGCTGAACGGCTACGTTTGACTCTCGCGAGCGTGCCCCGTTGGTGTCGGGCGGGCAGCGGCCGCGCGGAAGGCGCCCGCCGTGGCCGCCCGGTGGTCCGGTCGAGCAGCGCCCGCCGCGGTGTGGCGCGCGCGACGTGCCCGGTTAACACGCGGGCCAGCATGGATTCACGCGCAGCGGGGTAGGGTGAATCCGTGTTCGCGATCGCCAGTCTCGCCGCCCTGACCCTCGTGGGCCTGCTCGCGGTGGGATCCCTCGCAATCCGGCTGTTGGCGCAGGCGCGCCGGCTGCAGGAGGAACTCGCGCGCACCCGCGAGGACCTCGAACCGCGCTACCGCGAAGTGCGCGCGCGGGCGCAGCGGGCCCGCGCCGACCTCCGGTGACCCGCCGTTCCGCGCAAGTCGGGAGGCAGCGTTGGACCCCCGTTCGGCCCTGGTTCTGCTTGTGGTGGCGCTGCTGTGGTTCGGCCCCGCCTCGCCATCGGTGCCCTCGTCCGCTACCTGCTGGCGCGAGTACGCCGGCTCGGGGACCAGGTCGCCCGGATCAGGGTGGGGCTCGGCTCGCACCGGAGCGAGCTGGGACAGTAGGGGCCGAGTACGCTTAAGCGCAGGCCCGATGGCTCTTTTCCGGCCAGGGCGTATGATCAAAGGCGCGGGGTAGCGTCGTGGAAAGAGGTTAAGACATGGGCATGGATTTTCGAACGCTGCTCATTCTGCTTCTCATCGCGGTGGTGTTGTTCGGGGCCAAGAAGCTGCCGGATCTCGCCCGCTCGATCGGACGCAGTGCCCGGATCCTGAAGTCCGAAACCAAGGGGTTCCGGGAGGACGAGGAAAGCAGCGCCACCGACGAGTCGTCCGATAAGACCGGGTCGCCGCAGGGCACGCAGGCGCAGGCCTACGACTACAACGGTCCCGCGGCCCAACCCCAGCAGGCGGGCTACGCCGAGCTTCCTCCGGGCCAGTACGTCGTCGACGAGAACGGCCAACCGGTTCGCCGGCAGTACGGGAGCTAGCGGGACCCGAGTGGTGCGGGTGACGCCGCGGGGCGCGGCGGTTCTGGTTGCGTGGCGGCCGGTTCAGGAACGGGTTCGAGGAGCGTAACGGGCGATGCAGGCGCGGCGATGGCGAGAGAGCGATCCGGAAGCTCGCATGCCGCTCATGGAGCACTTGCGTGAGCTTCGCAACCGCCTGATCAAGGCATTGATCTTTGTGGCCGCCGGTGTCGGGCTGGGGTTCTACTTCTTCGACCCCGTCTGGGAGGTGCTGAAACAGCCCTACTGCGGGTTGCCGCAGTCCAGCGAGGTCACGGGCGGCTCGGAGGCCTGCAGCCTGATCTACACGGGCATCTTCGAGGCGTTCTTCCTGCGGTTCAAGGTCGCACTGATCGTCGGCATCCTGGTCTCGTGCCCGTTCTGGCTCTCGCAGCTCTGGCTGTTCGTCGCGCCAGCGCTGCGTGGCAAGGAGAAGCGCTACACCTGGTTCTTCATCGGCGCGGCCGTGCCCCTGTTCCTGACCGGATCGGCGCTGGCCTACTTCATCACGCAGAAGGCGATGGAAATCCTGTTCGCGTTCGCCGCCGAGGGCGAGATCGCGATGATCACCATCACCAACTACCTGAACTACATGATCACCATGATCCTGGTGTTCGGGATCGCCTTCGTCGTGCCGCTGATCGTGGTGCTGCTGAACATCATGGGGGTGCTCAGCCACGCCGCGATCGCGAAGTGGCGCCGCCTGATCATCTTCCTCGCGTTCGTCGCGTCCGCGATGGCCACCCCCGCCGAGCCGTTCTCCATGCTGGCGCTGGCGATCCCGGTGATCATGCTCTTCGAGCTGGCCGAGCTCTTCTGCTTCCTCAACGACCGCCGGCAGGGCCGGCGCGACCCCACGGCCGGCCTCGCCGACGACGAGATGTCCGAGCTCGACGAGGAACCCTCCCCGCTTGACGAGGAGAGCCCTCGGGAGACGCCGAACCGTTAGGGTCGTCCTGCGCGGGCCCGACCGCGACGAGGCTCGGGGCGCGAGACGAGCCAAGGAGGAAGACTGATGAGTGAGCGGGCCGACACCGGCGCCGGACGTGAGTTGCCACCGGAGGCCCAGGGCAACGAGAAGTGGCACGACACCACGGATGCCGTCTGGAAACGGTCGTCGCTGTCGAGCGAGGACTCCGACGCCATTGTCGAGGTTGCCAAGTTCGACGACGGCTTCCGCGCCGTGCGCGACGGCAAGCACCCGGAGAAGGGCATCCTCTTCTTCACGCCCGCCGAGTGGGAGGCGTTCGTGCTGGGCGCCAAGGACGGCGAGTTCGACATCCCCGAGGAGTACCTCACCGCCGAGGAGGCGGCCATACAGCGGGGCGAGGTGCCCGCGAAAGCGGTACCCTCGCCGAACAACACTCGGGATTCCGGCGAGGCCGAGTAACGGCGGCGCCGCTCCCGCCTCGTGCGACGGAACGGCGCCCGCTAATGACGCAGCACATCACGCTCCTCGTCAACCCGACCGCGGGCGGCCGTCCTGCCGTGACCGCGACCCGCCTGCTCCGGCACCTGCGCGGGGGCGGCGCCGACGTCACCGTTGTCGCCGGGCGCTCACCGCAGGACGGCGCCCGGCTCGCCCGCGAGGCCACGGCGGCCGGAACCGACGCACTGGTGGCCGTGGGCGGCGACGGGGTGGTCCACACGGCGCTGAGCGGTGCCGTGGGCACAGAGGTGCCCCTGGCCGCGGTTCCCGCTGGCACCGGCAACGACATCGCCCGCGCTTTCGGCATGCCGCGCTCGCCGCGGGCCGCCGCGACCGCGATCCTGAACGGCCGGTACGTCGTGGCCGACACGGTCCGCGTCGCCGGGCAGCACTATCTCAGCGTGCTCGCCTGCGGGTTGGACTCCCGGGTCAACGAGCGTGTCAACGGGTTGCCGGTGTCCATCGGCCGGGCGGGCTACCTCTACGGGCTCCTGGCCGAGCTGCGCACGTTCAGCCCGATCCGCTTCATCCTGGACGTCGACGGCGAGCCCCTGGTGGCCGAGGGGATGTGCGTGGCCGTGGGCAACACGTCGACCTACGGCGGCGGGATGCGCGTGTGCCCCGGGGCCGCGTACGACGACGGGCTGCTGGAGGTGGTCCTGGTGCACGCGGTGCCGCGTACGACGTTCCTCCGGCTCTTCCCCCGGGTCTACACGGGGACCCACCCCGGCCTCGACAACGTCACCGTACTGCGCGGCCACCGGGTCACCATCGCCACGAGCGGGACAGGCGCCTCGCCGGCCGTGGGCTACGCCGACGGGGAGCGGATCGCCGAAACCCCCCTAACGTGTGAGGTAGTTCCGGGGTCGGTGCGGATGTTGACGGCGGCCGCACTATCGCGTACCTCCTAAGCTTGGTCGATATGAGTACGCACGCAGCGCGGTACGCCGCGTTCCGTCGGCGCCAAGCCGAGTCAAGTGCCACGATCGAGGACTTCCAGGGGCTCTACGGCTTCGAGTTCGATCCCTTCCAGGTGCGGGCATGCAAGGCGGTGGAGTCCGGGCACGGCGTGCTCGTCGCCGCCCCCACCGGGTCCGGGAAGACCGTCGTGGGGGAGTTCGCGGTGCACCTCGCATTGCGCGACGGCGGGAAGTGCTTCTACACCACGCCCATCAAGGCGCTGTCCAACCAGAAGTACACCGACCTCGTGCGCCGGTACGGCAGCGACAGTGTCGGCCTGCTGACCGGGGACAACAGCGTCAACGGCGAGGCGCCCATCGTGGTCATGACCACAGAGGTGCTGCGCAACATGCTCTACGCGGGGTCGCGCACCCTCAGCGGGCTGGCCTACGTGGTCATGGACGAGGTGCACTACCTCGCCGACCGCTTCCGCGGCGCGGTGTGGGAAGAAGTCATCATCCACCTGCCGGAGTCGGTGCGGATGGTGGCGCTGTCGGCCACGGTCAGCAACGCCGAGGAGTTCGGCGAGTGGCTGCAGCAGGTGCGCGGTGACACCACGGTGATCGTCGACGAGCAGCGCCCCGTCCCGCTGTGGCAGCACGTCATGGCCGGTAAGCGGCTGCACGACCTGTTCGTCCCGGTCGAGCAGCAGGACACGGAGAACGATGCCGGGGAGGGCCGCAAGCGCACCCGCAAGCGTGAGCGCGGCAGTCGGAGTACGGGCAGCGACATCGTGGTCAACGGCGAGCGCATGCGGGTCAATCCGCGGTTGGTCCGGCTGGCCCAGGAGGAGGAGCGGCTCTCCCTGGTCGCGCATAAGCGCCGCCCGCCCCAGGCGCGGGGGCGCGGGGCGCCCCGGCCGCGCGCCAAGTTCGCGCCGCCGAACCGCGTGCAGATCATCGAGGAGCTCGACCGCGACGGGCTGCTGCCGGCGATCACGTTTGTCTTCAGCCGGGCCGGCTGCGACGACGCCGTCCGGCAGTGCGTGCACTCCGGGCTGCGCATGACCACCGACGAGGAGGCCGCGGAGATCCGCGGCTACGCCGAACGCCAGTGCGCCGATATCCCACCGGCCGACCTGGCGGTGCTCGGGTTCCACCAGTGGCTGGACGCGCTCGAACGCGGTGTCTCCGCGCACCACGCCGGGATGCTGCCGACGTTCAAGGAGATCGTCGAGACGCTGTTCTCCCGAGGGCTCATCCGCGCGGTGTTCGCCACTGAGACTCTGGCGCTGGGGATCAACATGCCCGCGCGCACCGTCGTCATCGAGAAGCTCGACAAGTGGAACGGCGAGACCCACGCCGCCCTCACACCGGGCGAGTACACCCAGTTGACCGGGCGTGCCGGGCGGCGCGGCATCGACGTCGAGGGGCACGCGGTCGTGGTGTGGCAGCCGGGAACCGACCCGGAGGCCGTCGCCGGGCTGGCCAGCACCCGCACCTACCCGTTGAACTCCAGCTTCCAGCCGTCCTACAACATGGCCGTCAACCTGGTCGGCCAGGTCGGACGCGAGCGCAGCAGGAACATGCTGGAGTCCTCCTTCGCGCAGTTCCAGGCCGACCGCGCCGTGGTCGGCCTGACCCGCGAGCTCCGCAAGCACGAGGAGGCGCTCGACGGCTACGCCAAGGCCGCCGAGTGCCACCTTGGCGACTTCATGGAGTACGCGGCGCTGCGCCGCCAGCTCAAGGAGACGGAGAAGCGGGCCGCCAAGGGGCGTACCGCGCAGCGGCGCGACGAAGCAGTGCGCAGCCTCGAACGGCTCCGGCCCGGTGACATCATCCGGGTGCCCCGGGGGCGGCACACGGGCTTCGCGGTGGTCCTCGACCCGGGCGCGGGCGGCGATGTGCCCGCGCCCCTGGTGCTGACCTACAACCGGCAGGTCAAGCGGGTGAACGCGGCCGACTTCCCCACGCCGGTCGAGCCGGCTGGCCGGCTGCGCATCCCGAGGAACTTCTCCGCCCGGTCCGCGCAGTCCCGCCGCGACCTCGCGTCCACCCTGCGGAATAAGCTGAGCGATGGCGCGGTGGAGCAGCAGCCGCGCTCCCGCGACAACAGCGAGGACGCCACCGAGGAGCCGGAGATCGCCCGGTTGCGCCGCGAGCTGCGCGCGCACCCGTGCCACGGGTGCGCCGACCGCGAGGACCACGCCCGGTGGGCGGAGCGCTACCACCGGCTGTCGAAGGATACCGAAGGGCTGCGGCGCCGCGTCGAGGGCCGTTCCCACGTGATCGCCCGCACCTTCGACCGGGTGTGCTCAGTGCTGGAGGAGCTGGGCTACCTCGAAGGGGACACCGTCACCGACGAGGGGCGGCTGCTCGCCAACGTGTACTCCGAGCTCGACCTGCTGGTCGCCGAGTGCCTGCGACGCGGCCTGTGGGAGCGGCTCGACCCGGCCGACCTGGCGGCGTGCGTCTCGTCGCTGGTCTACGAGTCCCGGAGGTCTGACGACTCGTTCCCGCGGATCCCGGACGGAGCCCCGGCCGAGACACTCACGGAGATGGAGCGGCTCTGGGGCGAGCTGCACGAGGTCGAGCGCAACCACCGCGTGTCGTTCCAGCGCGCGCCGGATCTCGGGTTCGTGTGGACCGCCTACCGCTGGGCGCGCGGCGACCGGCTCGACCGGATCCTCATGGACGCCGACATGTCCGCCGGCGACTTCGTACGCGCAACGAAGCAGCTTCTGGACATGCTCGGCCAGATCGCCAACGCCGCCCCGGCCGACGGAACGATCCGGGAGAACGCGCACCGTGCCATGGACCAGGTGCGCCGCGGGGTGGTGGCCTACTCCTCCGTCGGATAGGCCGCGGGTACGGCCGCCGATTCGCGAACGTAGGGCACCGCTGCTCAGCTCATAGTGATCCACGCCATAGCCGGACCCTGTCAGGGATCTGGGTCCTGTCTCGTTCAAAGGGCACGCGAACAGACAGGAGCAACAACATGCGGCACCGCATCGTCGTCCTCGGGGCCGGATACGCCGGAGCCCCCGCCGCCGGATACCTCGCCCGCCACCTCCACACCGACGACTTCGAGATCACCGTCGTCAACGCCGAGCCCGACTTCGTAGAGCGGATGCGCCTGCACCAGCTCGCCGCCGGCCAGGACCTGCGCCGCTACCAATTGGCGGAGCTGTTCGCGGGCACCGGTATCCGGCTGCGGCTGGCACGCGTCACCGCCGTCAACGCCGAGCAACGGAGGGTCGCCGTGACCGACGGCGAGGGTACCGAGTGGCTCGAATACGACACCCTCCTCTACACGCTCGGCAGCACCGCCGCCGACCACGGCGTTCCGGGCGTGAACGAGCACGCCTTCCACGTCGCCGGCCAACCGGCGGCGCTGCGCCTGCGCCAGCGCCTGGACGAGCTGGGCGAGAACGGAACGGTGCTGGTCGTCGGCGGCAACCTGACCGCGATCGAGACTGCCACCGAGATCGCCGAATCCCGGCCCGGGCTCCAGGTCACCCTGGCCACCAGCGGCGAGCTGGGGGGTTGGCTGGGCCCGAAGGCGCGCAGCCACCTGCTGCGAGCCTTCGACCGGTTCGGCGTCGTGGTCCACGAGCACGCCACCATCGAACGCGTCGAGGCGGCGAAGGCTGTCACCGCTGACGGCACCACCATCGGTTCCGACGCGACCGTGTGGGCGGCCGGCTTCGCCGTCCACCCCATCGCCGCCGCCAGCGGGCTCGATGTCGAAGGCAATGGCCAGATCACGGTCGACCGCACGATGCGGTCGGTCTCCCATCCGGAGGTCTACGCCGCCGGTGACAGCGCCCACGCCATCGGCGGGAACGGCCAGCCACTGCCGATGAGCTGCGCTTCGGCGGGATTCACCCGGATGCAGGCGACGGCCGCGATCATCGGGAACCTGACCGGCCGCGCAGTCTCGAAGACCCCGTTGGCATACCTCGGCAACTGCATCAGCCTCGGAAGCAAGGACGCGATCTTCCAACTGGTCGACGGCGACGCGCGATCGAAGCCCGGTGCCCTGCGCGGCCGTCCAGCCGCGCGTGTCAAGGCGGCCGTGCTCAGAACCGTCGCATGGAGCGTGCGCCATCCGACCTACGGACTGCCGGCTCGCAAGCACCACTCGGCAACCGCGCCAGACCCCTCCACTGAGGGGGTCGTTGCCTAGGGTGGCGCTTATGGACACTGTCGCCGTGCAGCGTTTCGAGGCCAACCGGGACCGGTTGGCCTCGCTCGCGTACCGCCTGCTCGGCTCGGCCGCCGACGCCGAGGACGCGGTGCAGGACGCGTTCCTGCGCTGGCAGGCCGCCGAGCGGGAACACATCGAGGTACCCGAGGCGTGGCTGACCAAGGTCGTCACCAACCTGTCCCTCGACCGGCTCCGTTCGGCGCAGGTGCGGCGCGAACGCGCGGCCGGCGACTGGCTGCCCGAACCGCTCCTGGACGGCGACCCGATGCTGGGCCCGGCCGACACCGTCGAGCAGCGCGAATCGGTGACCCTGGCGGTGCTGATGCTCATGGAACGCCTCTCGCCGGTCGAGCGGGCCGTCTACGTGCTGCGTGAGGCCTTTTCCTACGGCCACGCCGAGATCGCCGAGATCCTCGACATCACCGAGTCCGCGAGCCAGCAGCACGCCCACCGGGCCCGGCGCCATGTCGCCGCGGAGCGCAACGCCAGTGAAGTCGACCGCGCCTCCGCGCACCGGATCGTCGAGGCGTTCGTCGACGCCGCTGCCTCGGGCCGGACCGAGCGGCTGGTGGCGCTGCTGACCGACGACGCGACCGGGGTCGCCGACGGCGCCGGGCTGGCGACAAAGCTGCTGCGGTACTCGACCCCCGAGCGGATCGCCGCCGCCATGCGGGCCGGCTTCAAGGCGACGCCAGCGAAGCGGGAACTGGCCGGCGGTTCCCCTTCGATCTACGCCGGCGTGGTCAACGGTTCTCCCGCCGTGCTCGCCGCGTTCGACGACCAGGTTGTGGGCGCGGTGATCCTGGAGGTCCGCGACGGCAAGATCGCGGCCGTGTGCGGTATGGCAGCCGCGGCCCGGCTCGGCCGCATCACCGAGGAATGGCGGCGGCGCGAGCACGGTGCCCCAATCATCGAATCGTGGTGAACCGAGACACGCGCCGGTGGTCTCGCGCGGTGGTGAGGTGCATCGAGGGTGTCCGTGCGGACGTTCTCGGCGACGAACATGTCCGCACGGTCAGGATCTCTGCGGAGCGCACGGGGTAACCCAAGGCCACCGAATAATACTTTGCGCTTTTGTTCAATCACCTTGTGTGAACCTCTAGTGTGGTGGCATTCGGCGGCGATCCCCATCGGCCGCCGCACGCGAACGACATACGGGAGTTCTTCGCGATGGCGCAGCGCACCATGTTGATCACCAACGACTTCCCGCCGCGGACCGGCGGCACCGAGACGTTCGGCTACGAGCTGGCGCGGCGCATGCCCGCGGCCGGTGCCGGTGACGTGCTGGTCTACACCTCGGCGAGCGCCGGGCAGCGCGAGTTCGACCGGGTGCAGCCGTTCGCGATCGTCCGCGACCCCGCGCGCACGCTGCTTCCCACGCCGCGTGTCGCGCGCAAGTCCGCCGACCTGGTCCGCGAGCACGGCTGCGACCGTGTCGTGATCGGCTCGGCGGCTCCGCTCGGCCTGCTGGCGCGCGGGCTGCGCACCGCCGGGGTGCGGGAGATCGTCGCGCTGACCCACGGCCACGAGGCGTGGTGGTCGCAACTCCCCGGCGTGCGCCGAGTGCTGCGCAGGATCGGCGACGACGTAGACGTGCTGACCTACCTGGGGGAGTACACCCGCGATCTGCTGCAGGACGCGCTGGGGTCCACCGCCCGCCACCGGCTCGTCAAACTGGCCCCGGGGGTCGACACCGATCTCTTCCATCCCGAGCGCGACGGCTCTGCGGTGCGGGAGCGGTACGGTCTGGGCCAGGGGCCGGTGATCCTCTCGGTGTGCCGCCTGGTCCCACGCAAGGGCGTCGACGCGCTGATCCGGGCGATGTCGTGGGTGCGGGTGCGGCACCCGCGGGCGCGGCTGCTGGTGGTGGGGGAGGGGCCCGACGAACGGCGGCTGCGGGACCTGGCGGCCTGGATGGGGGTCGATGCCGAAGTGGTCTTCGCCGGCGCACACCCCAACACGGAGCTGCCGGAGTTCTACGCGGCGGCCGACCTGTTCGCCATGCCGTGCCGTTCGCGCCGTGCCGTCCTGGAGGCCGAGGGACTGGGGATCGTCTTCCTGGAGGCGGCCGCGAGCGGGCTTGCCGTTCTGGCCGGCAATTCCGGGGGCGCACCCGAGGCGGTCCGGCACGGGGAGACCGGCTACGTCGTCGACGGCCGCGATCCGGGCGAGGTGGCCCGGCGCGTCACCCGTGTCCTGGACGCTCCGGAGCACGCGCGGGCCATGGGCCTGCGGGGTCGTGAGTGGGTGCTTGAGGACTGGACTTGGGAGCACGCCACTCGGCGTCTGGCGGGCCTGCGGGGCTGAGGCCCGGCGCCCCCGAGGGCTGCCGTTTCCGCGCGGGCGCCCGCCGATATACTTGGACGACCTAATAAATACCCCGGGGTGTCCGGGGCGTGATGATATGGGGGCCACAATGCCCGTGGAACGCGTGCTTCCCACCCCGGAGGCCGCCGACCTGCTGGAACTGGTTCGGACGATGGTCGACCGGGAGCTCGCCCCCAGGGTGGCCGCCGATGAGGAGCGGGCCGCCTTTCCCCGGGACCTCTTCACCCAACTTGGCCGGGCCGGGCTGCTGGGGCTGCCCTACCCCGCGGCCTTCGGCGGAGGGGACCAGCCCTACGAGGTCTACCTCCAGGTAGTCGAAGAGCTGGCGCGCGGGTGGCTCGCCGTGGGACTCGGCCTCAGCGTGCACACCCTGGCGTGCTTCCCGATCGCCGAGTACGGCGACACCGAGCAGCGCGAGGCGCTGCTCGGCGACCTCATCGGCGGTGAGCTGCTGGGCGCCTACTGCCTCTCCGAGGCCGACTCCGGCTCCGACGCCGCAGCCATGGCCACCGCGGCAACCCCCACCGACGAGGGGTACCTGGTCAACGGCACCAAGGCGTGGACCACCCACGGCGGCGTCGCCGACTTCTACACCCTCTTCGCGCGCACCGGAGGTCCCGGCTCGGGCGCGCGCGGCATCAGTTGCCTGCACGTCCCCGCCTCCACCAGCGGGGTTGCCGCCGCCCCTCCCGAACGGAAGATGGGGATGTCCGCCTCGCCCACGGCGTCGGTGCGCTTCGACGCGGCGCGCGTCGGCAAGGAGGCACTCATCGGCCAGGAGGGACAGGGGTTCAGCATCGCGATGGCCGCGCTCGACTGCGGGCGGCTGGGCATCGCCGCCTGCGCGGTGGGAGTCGCGCAGGCGGCGATGGACCTCGCGGTGGGCTACGCGCGCGAGCGCCGCCAGTTCGGTCGGCCCATCGGCGAGTTCCAGGGCGTGGGATTCCTGCTCGCCGACATGGCCACGCAGGTCGAGGCCGCTCGCGAGCTCTACCTCGCAGCGGCCCGGCGCCGCGACTCCGGGCAGCCGTTCGGCGTGCAGGCCGCCATGGCGAAACTGTTCGCCTCCGACACCGCCATGCGCGCTACGACCGACGCCGTGCAGGTCCTGGGCGGGGCCGGATACACCCGGGACCATCCGGCCGAGCGCCTGATGCGCGAGGCCAAGGTGCTGCAGATCGTCGAGGGGACCAACCAGATCCAGCGGCTGGTTATCGGCCGGTATCTGTCCGGTCACGATTGACGGGGGGCGTTGGTCGCGTGGCGCGCGGTGGTTTCCCGCTCTGGAAACGGATTGGTAACAGGGGAGCGGCCGGCCTTTTTTTGATCAAACATTCGTTGATACGAAATGAGTGGTATCCGCGCCGTGTGGCTTGCGTCACATAACGGGAGGTAGCTCGTGGCGAGCATCCGGTTGGCCGAGGTCAGCAAGATCTACCCCGATCGGACGGCCGCGGTGAGCGACCTCGACCTCGACATCGGCGAAGGGGAGTTCCTGGTCCTCGTCGGTCCGTCCGGGTGCGGCAAGACCACGGCGCTGCGCATGATCGCCGGCCTCGAGGAGGTCAGCTCGGGGAACCTCATCATCGGCGACCGCGTCGTCAACCGGGTGCCGGCGCGCGACCGCGACGTCGCCATGGTGTTCCAGAGCTACGCGCTCTACCCGCACCTCTCGGTGCGCGACAACATCGGGTTCGGGCTGCAGTTGCGCAAGGTCGCCAAATCGGAGATCCGCCAGCGGGTCGAGGAGGCCGCGAGCACCCTGGGCCTCACCGAGCACCTCGACCGCAGGCCCCGGAACCTCTCGGGTGGCCAGCGCCAGCGGGTGGCCATGGGGCGGGCGATCGTGCGCAACCCGCACGCGTTCCTCATGGACGAGCCGTTGTCCAACCTCGACGCCAAGCTACGCGTGCAGATGCGCGCCGAGATCTCGCGGATCCAGCGCGACCTCGGGGTGACAACCGTCTACGTCACCCACGACCAGGTCGAGGCGATGACCCTGGGCGACCGGGTGGCCGTGTTGAAGAAGGGCGTGCTGCAGCAGGCCGCCCCTCCCCAGGAGCTCTACGACCGGCCCGCCAACCTCTTCGTCGCCGGGTTCATCGGTTCCCCGTCGATGAACCTGCTGCAGGCGCGCCTGGAGGCAGACGGGGCCGGCGCGCGCCTGGCGCTCGGTGGGCAGGCGCTCGCGGTCCCCGGCACCCTGCTGGCCGAGCGGCCCCGGCTGCGCGACTACATCGGGCGCGCCATCGCCGTGGGCATCCGGCCCGAGGACATGGAGGACGCTGACCTCGTCGACACTCCCGACGGTGCCGTACTGTCCTCCACCACCGATCTCGTCGAGGCACTCGGCTCCGAGCTGCTGCTGCACTTCCGGCTGGACGCGTCGCCCGTCGTCACCGACGACACCAGAGAGCTGGCACGCGACGCCGGCGCTGACCAGCTCGGCACCGCAAGCCGCGAAAGCGAGATCATCGCGCGCTGCAGCCCTCGCTCCCGGACCAAGATCGGGGATCCCCTGCGGGTGCGCGTCGAGACCGCACGGCTGTACTTCTTCGACCCCGACTCCGGCGCGGGCATCTGGGGTGATCCCTCACCCGCGCACCAGCACAAGGAGGGATCCCATGCGTAGGTACCCGCGGACCGGCCGCGGCGCGGTCGCGCCAGTCGCGGCCATAGCGCTGCTCGCGAGCGCCTGCTCGCCGGGCTCAGGCCCCGGGGGCAGTGGCGAGCTCGACGGTGTGGAGCTCACTGTGGCCGCCAAATGGACCGGTGCGGAGGAGGAGGGGTTCCGGGCCGTTCTCGACGAGTTCGAGGCGCAGACCGGTGCGTCGGTCTCCTACGAGTCCACCGGTGAGGACACCGGAGCCTACCTGGGCCCCAAGATCGAGGCGGGGGAGCCGCCGGACATCGCGGCCCTGCCGCAACCCGGCCTGGTGGACGAGTACGCCGAACGCGGCGAGCTGGTGCCCCTCAGTGGTGCGGCGGCGACCACCCTCGAGGAGGAGTACGCCGACTACTGGCAGGATCTGGGGACCGCCGGCGACGAGACATACGGTGTCCTGGTCAAGGCCGCGCACAAGTCGCTCGTGTGGTACCGGCCCGACGCCTTCGACGAGGCCGGCGTGCAGGAGCCCGCCACCTGGGACGACATGGTCGGCACCACCTCCTCGACGCTGTCCGACGCCGGGATCACCCCCTTCGCCATGTGCGGCGCGTCCGGCTGGACACTCACCGACTGGTTCGAGAACGTCTACCTCTCCGAGAACGGACCCGAGTCCTACGACCAGCTCGCCGCCGGGGAACTCTCCTGGACCGACGACAGCGTCGTACAGAGCCTGGAGACGCTGGCCGACGTCTGGGGCGAGGACGACCTGATGGTGGGCGGCCGGGACGGCGCCGTGCAGACCGACTTCCCGAGCTGCGTCAACCAGGTCTACGGACAGGAGGACGCGGCCATGGTCGTCGAGGCCGACTTCGTCGCGGCCCCCGCGCGCGAGGCCGGGGCCACGGTCGGCGAGAACGCTGTGGCGTTCCCCTTCCCGGCCGTCGGCGAGGACCCGCCGGTCGTGGTCGCCGGCGACATCGCCGTGGCCATGACCGAGAACGAGGGAGTGCCGGAGCTCATGGCCTACCTCTCCTCGGCCGAGGCCCAGGAACTGTGGGCCGAGCAGGGCGGCTACCTCTCGGCCAACTCCGAGGTCCCCACCGGAGCCTACGAGGACGAGTTCACCCAGGGGCTGGCCCAGACCGTCCTCGACGCGGGCGAGGACGTCCGTTACGACCTGTCCGACCAGGTGCCCAGCGCGTTCGGCGCGACCGAGGGCTCGGGCATGTGGGCGATCCTGCAGGACTACCTGCGCGACCCCGGCGATCCCGAAGGTACGGCCGAGGAGCTGGAGCAGGCCGCGTCCGGCTCCTGAGACGAGAGCGGTATCCCGATGGCTGACACCGACGGAGCGCCGTCGCCCACCGGTCCCGCGGCCCCCGAGGAGGGCGCCGCGGGCGCCGCGGAGGCCGCCCCCTCCGGTGGGACGGGCCGACTGGGCCCACCCCCCGGGCTGGCGCTGGTCTTCCTGCTGCCCGCGCTGCTGTTCCTCGGCGCGTTCCTGGTTTATCCGATCCTGTTCTCGATGTACCGCAGCCTCTGGGACGCCGCGGGGACCGAGTTCGTCTGGCTCGACAACTACCGGCGGATGTTCACCTCGCCGGCGACCTTCGTGGCGCTGCGCAACAACGTCATCTGGATCGCCGTCGCGCCGGTCGTGGTGACAATGGCAGGGCTGATCTTCGCGGTGCTCACCGAGCGGATCCGGTGGGCCACAGCCTTCAAGATCGTGGTCTTCATGCCCATGGCGGTCTCCTTCCTCGCCTCGGGCGTGATCTTTCGGCTCGTCTACGAGCAGGACCCCGAGCGAGGCCTGGCCAACGCGATGATCACCACCGTGCAGGACACGATCAGCCCGGCCGCGGCCTACCCCGGCGCCGACCCCCGCCCGGAAGCGCCGCTGGAGGAGACGTCCGGGGGCGGCTACGAGGTCACCGGCGAGGCCGAACCCGGCGAGACGCTCCAGATCCCGCTGGTGGGGGTGCGGTCCGACGAGCTTCCCGAGGGCACCGAGAACGCCGCTGAGGGGGGATCCGCCGGCCAGAACCAGATCAGCGGTACCGTCTGGCTCGACTTCACCAGGGGCGGCGGTGGCGAGGAGGGCGCCATCGACCCCGAGGAGCCGGGCCTTCCCGCCATGGAGGTGCAGGCGGTACGCGACGGTGAGGTCGTCGCTACGGCACACACCGAGGCCGACGGCACGTTCACGCTGGCGGACCTGGCCGACGAGCCGCACGTGGTGCGCCTGGCGGCGGACAACTTCACCGAGCCCTACCAGGGGGTCACCTGGCTGGGCCCCACACTGATCACGCCCGCCATCATGGGGGCCTACCTGTGGGTGTGGGCGGGGTTCGCGATGGTGCTCATCGCGGCGGGACTCTCGGCCATCCCGCGCGAGTCGCTGGAGGCGGCGCGCGTCGACGGCGCCACCGAATGGCAGGTGTTCCGCCGGGTCACGGTGCCACTGCTGTCACCGGTGCTGCTGGTCGTCGTTGTGACCCTGATGATCTACGTACTGAAGATCTTCGACCTCGTGCTGGTCATCGCCCCCGGTTCGGTGCAGGCCGACGCCAACGTCCTGGCCCTGCAGATGTGGCGGGTCTCGTTCGGCGGCGGCAACGACCAGGGCATGGGGAGCGCACTGGCGGTGTTCCTCCTCGTGCTTGTCGTGCCGGCGATGATCTTCCAGATCCGACGGTTCCGGCGGGAGAACGCATGACGACACCGCACCACGAGGACGGGGACGGCGCGGAGCCGCGCGCGACCGCGCCGAAGCGGATCATCGGCCTGCTCAGCTCGGGGCTCGTTCAGGCGTTTCTGGTCTGCGTGGCCCTGTTCTGGCTGATGCCGACCCTCGGGCTGTTCATCACCAGCCTGCGCTCGCCCCAGGACAACGCCGCATCGGGCTGGTGGGCGGTGCTCCAGGAGCCGGCCCAGCTCAGCCTGGAGAACTACGCCAGCCTGCTGGACAACGCCTCCTTTGCCGCGTCCTTCTTCAACACCATCCTGATCACGGTGCCCGCGACAGTGATCATCGTGGTCGTCGCGTCGCTGGCGGCCTACGCGTTCGCCTGGTTGGAGTTTCCCGGGCGCGACTGGCTGTTCCTGCTCGTCGTCGGCCTGCTGGTGGTACCGCTGCAGGTGGCGCTGATCCCGATCGCGCAGATCTACGGCGGCCTGGGGATCTACGGGTCGATTCTCGGCGTGGTCCTCTTCCACGTCGGGTTCGGCCTGCCGTTCGCGATCTTCCTGCTCCGGAACTTCTTCGCCGCGATCCCGCGCGACCTGTTGGAGGCCGCGCGGATGGACGGCGGCCGGGAGTTCACCATCTTCCGGCGGGTGATCCTGCCCTTGGGTGGACCGGCGATCGCCTCGCTGACTATCTTCCAGTTCCTGTGGGTGTGGAACGACCTGCTGGTCGCGCTGGTCTTCGCCGACGCCCAGTCGGCGCCCATGACCGTGGCGCTGCAGTCGGAGATGCGGCAGTTCGGGGCCAACCTGGACGTCATCTCGGCCGGGGCGTTCCTGTCCATGGTGGTGCCCCTGCTGGTGTTCTTCGCGTTCCAGCGCTACTTCGTCCAGGGGGTCATGGCCGGAGCCGTCAAGTAGCCCGGCCCGGACGCCCCTGGGTTGGGCGTCCGGGCCGGGATGGCGCGCGGGTCAGCCGGGACCTTCGGAACGCCCGATGGCTTGGCCGCTCTCCTTGTCGAAGTAGTGCAACTGGCTGGTGTCGATGGCCAGCCGCAGCGACGCCCCGGGACGCACGTTGCTGCGCGGGTTGACCCGCGCGGTGAAGACGGACCGGTCGCCGGCCAGCGGCATCGCGGCCGCTTCCATCTCCTCGCCGTCGCCCGAGGCGTCGGCCGCCAGCGCCGCCGCCTCCTCGTGCTGCACCGGTGGGGCGTCGATACTGAAGATCACGTTGATCTCGGTTCCCAGTTCCTCGGTGACGTTGGCGGTGACCTCCATGGTGGCGTCGCCGTTCGGAGCGTGCGCGGCGTCGTCGAAGTCGGAGGGGCGGATGCCGAGGATGAGCTCCCGGCCGAGGTAGTCGCGAAGCCGGGGACGCTGCGCGAGCACGGCGGCCGGTACCGGAATCGTGTGGTCGGCGAACTTCAGCAGTGCGCCCTGGCCGTCCTGCTGCAGCTCGGCACCGACGAAGTTCATGGCGGGGGATCCGATGAACCCCGCGACGAACAGGTTGACCGGGTTGTCGAAGAGGTTCTTGGGCGTGTCGACCTGCTGCAGCCGGCCATCGCGCAGCACCGCGACCCGGTCGCCCAGGGTCATCGCCTCGATCTGGTCGTGGGTCACGTAGACGGTTGTGACGCCGAGCCGCTCGTGCAACTGGTTGAGCGAGGCGCGCATCTGAACGCGCAGTTTCGCGTCGAGGTTGGACAGCGGCTCGTCCATCAGGAACGCCTGGGGCTCGCGGACGATGGCCCGTCCCATGGCCACGCGCTGGCGCTGGCCACCGGAGAGCGCGGCCGGCTTGCGCTTGAGGTAGGACTCCAGGCCGAGCATGGCCGCGGCCTCGCCGACCCGGCGCTGGATCTCGGACTTGGAGATCTTGCGCAGTTTGAGGCCGAAGGCGAGGTTCTGCTCCACGGTCATGTGCGGGTAGAGCGCGTAGTTCTGGAAGACCATGGCGATGTCGCGGTCCTTGGGCGGGCGGTCGTTGACCACCTGTTCACCAATGATCAGATCACCGCCGGTGATCTCCTCCAGGCCCGCGATCATGCGCAGTGCGGTCGACTTCCCGCACCCGGACGGGCCGACGAGAACCATGAACTCGCCGTCGTCGATCTCCAGGCTGAGGTCGTCGACTGCCTTCACATCGCCGGCGTACACCTTGTCGACGCCGTCGAGAACGATCTTCGCCATAGCCAACAGCTCCCGTGGAACGCTCCCCCGGAACGAGCGGAGGGGTGATCAGTTTCTTTCGAAGTACGCCGTCTATCTGACCGCAAACTTGCCGTAATGTCCACAGTTTCGTTCAGTTCGATCGAAGATCGTCCAATATTTGAGATGGACGGCAGGGGGGGAGGGTGGGCGGGCGTCGACGCCCGCCCCCTCGGTCCGCCCGCTGCTACTCCGTAAAGTGGACTGGCATCGAATTCGCGGGTGCGTTAGCCTGGCCGCCGGTTATCCGATTCGTTCGTCCTCCGGACTCCGCCACCCAGCGATGGACATCGCAGGAGGTTCTCGACACGTGCGGCGGGGGTGCGACGGGGAGCGGGCGGTCTGGGTAATCTACTGACCAGTCCAGCACTGGACGGGCCGGTCGAACGGCCGGTTCCTCGCGCACCGGACGCCGTACCACGCACCAGGTGCGTGCGGAGGTGCGCGAAGAACCGGGGCTCCGTGGCCGGGCGGGGGGTTGGACCCGGAAAAGGCTCGAACATCCAGTAGACAACGGTCTCCGCGCTCGCCGCCGACGGGACGGATCCGGTCCGAAGGGTGATTCGGGCCTTTTTCCGTGTCCCCCCTTACCTCCCCACCCCCAGCCGAGGGGACTGGTCTCACCCGTCCCGGTGGTACGCCGTAACCTCGGAGGGACCAGAGGCGCCCCGCGCACGCGGGACGTTCCGGCTCCAGGCCGATCGGCGCCCGTTCGGCCCATTCGAGGTGGAAAGCGAGCCACGTGTGGTTGCTGAAGAGGTCCAGGGGGAGACGGTCGAGGCCAGTGCGGTAACGGGCCGTTCCAGCACCGCGGCCTCCACGCGGTGGTGGAACGGGTCCGGAGCCCTGTGGCGGGCGCTCGCCGCACTGGGCTCCGGGCTGGCCCAGCTCGCCGCGCTTCCGCCCTACGGCCTGTGGTGGCTGGCGCCACTCAGCGCGACCCTGCTGGCCCTGGCCGTCCTGGGAACCCGGCCGCGCCGGGCCGCCTGGCTGGGTGCCGCCTCCGGCGCCGCCCTGATGGTCCCGCTCGTGCAGTGGCAGGACGTGTTCGGGGTGGATGTCTGGTTGCTGGTCGCCGCCGCCGAGACCGTGTACTACATCCCCATGGCCATCGCCCTGGCCCTGGTACTGCGCCTGCCCGGCTGGCCGGTGTGGACGGCCGCGGTGTGGGTGCTGCAGGAGGCGGTCCGCAGCCGGTTCCCCTTCGACGGGTTCCCGTGGGGCAAGCTCGCGTTCAGCCAGCCCGGCGGGCCCTTCGTCGGATACGCCGCACTGGGCTCCACGGCCCTGGTCACGTTCGCGGTCGCGCTCGTGGGGGCGCTGCTGCTGTGGGTGGCACTGCGGCTCCTGCCCCTGCTCCGCGAGCGCGCTGGCCACGGACCACCGCTGGGTGGCGGCGGCCGCGGCGCGCGGGGCATCCGCTTCGCGGCGCTCTCCGGCGCGGGTGCGCTCTGCGGTGTGGTGGCGATCGCCGTCGCCGGAGCCGCGGCGCCGGCGATCGCGGCACCCGAGGAGGAGAAAACCGTCACCGTTGCCCTGGTGCAGGGCAATGTCCCGCGTGTGGGCGAGATGGACATCGCTGGCACGCGCACCCAGGTACTGCGGAACCACGTCGACGGCGTGCACCGCGTGGCCGACCAGGTCCGCGCGGGTGAGGTCGAGCAGCCCGACATGGTGATCCTGCCCGAGAACGCCAGCGATATCGACGCTTACACAGACTCCGAGGCCGCCGCCATGATCAGCGAAGCGGCCGATGATGCCGGTGCGCCCCTGCTTTTCGGTATCAGCCGGTTCAACGACGACGGCGTCACCCGCGAGGTCCGCAGTGTCGTCTGGGAGCCGGGGGCAGGCGAGCCCGGCGAGCACTACAGCAAGCGCTTCCTCGTCCCGTTCGGCGAGTACATCCCCTACCGCGACTTCTTCACGCGCTTCGTCTCCCGACTGGACCAGGTTCCCACCGACGCCGTGCCCGGCACCGAAGCCGGCGACGTCACCATCGGCGGCACCACGCTGGCCACGGCCATCTGTTTCGATGTCGCCTTCGACCGCCCGGTGCGGGAAGCGGTCGCCGAAGGGGGCCAGATCCTTGCGGTCCCGACCAACAACGCCAACTACAACTTCACCGGGCAGACGGACCAGCAGTTGGCGATCACCCAGCTCCGCAGCGTCGAGCACGGACGCCCCGCCGTGGTCGCCGCCACCAGCGGGGTCAGCGCGGTCGTCGGCGCCGACGGGAACGTGTCCTATCGCTCCCCGGAGGGCGAACCCGCCGAGCACGTGGCCGACGTGCCCGCGATGACCGGGCAGACCATCGCCACCCGTCTCGGCGCCCTGCCCGAGGCCGCGCTGTGCGCCATCGCCGCGGGTGCGGTGGCCGCGGCGGTTGTCGCGGCGCGCCGTGCGCGGCCGTAGCGGCGCCCAGCGCGCCGTCCCGCCAGGGGAGCCAGAAGGGGCGCTTCGTTGGGAGCGGCGTTTCGGGAACGAACACGGCGCCTGACGCGTTCTACGTCTAGGGCCCCTGGTGGGACGCGGAAAGATGCGAGGATGGTGCCCATGCCGCTGTTGATCGTGCTGGCGCTGATGGCGCTGCCCTTCGCCGAGATCTGGCTGATGATCCTCGCGGGGCAGCAGATCGGCGTCGCCTGGACTATCGCCGCGCTGTTCCTGCTGAGCGCGTCCGGCATGTTCGCGCTGCGCGGAGCGGGGACCAAGGCGTTCCGCGAGGCCGACGAGGCCATGCGCACCGGCGTGCCCCCGCAGAGCGGCCTGCTCGACACCCTCATGGTCATGGTCGGCGGCATCCTGCTGCTCATTCCGGGCTTCCTCACCGGCGCCCTGGGTGCGGTGCTCGCGCTGCCGTTCACCCGGCCCGCGCTGCGGTGGGCCTTCGTCGCCTGGGCGGAACGCAGAGTCCGCCGGATGGCCACCACCGCCGACGGCCCGGCCGTCACCCTGCGCGGACCCGGCTTCCCGGGACAGGGGCAGGGGTCCCCCGGGCAGAGGGAGAACAGTACCGGAACCCCCGGCGGCGGCCGTGTCGTGCCGGGTCGCGTAGTCCACGACGAGGACGAGTCCAGCGGCTGAGGATGCGCCCATGGGATGGTCCTGTGCGCGAGTAGCCGGCGAGCGGGGACAATCGAGGGCGTGACCAACGAACACCGATGGAATTACCTCATGGACATGGACGGGGTGCTCGTTCGCGAGGAGCACCTCGTTCCGGGCGCCGACAGCCTGATCGCGGAGCTGTCCGCGAACGGCATCTCTTTTATGGTGTTGACGAACAACTCCATTTACACCCCCCGCGACCTGCGCGCACGGCTGCTCCGCATGGGCCTGGACATTCCCGAGGACGCCATCTGGACCTCGGCGCTTGCCACCGCGCAGTTCCTGCAGACCCAGCGGCCGGACGGCTCGGCCTACGTGGTGGGCGAATCGGGCCTGACCACGGCGCTGCACGGTATCGGCTACGTGCAGACCGACCGCGATCCCGACTACGTGGTCCTGGGCGAGACCCGCACCTACAGCTTCGAGGCGATCACCCGCGCCATACGGCTTGTTGAGGGCGGGGCGCGGTTCATCGCCACCAACCCCGACGAGAAAGGCCCCAGTCGCGAGGGGTCGCTCCCCGCGACCGGTGCCGTGGCGGCCCTGATCGAGAAAGCCACCGGCCGCGCGCCCTACTACATAGGCAAGCCGAACCCGCTGATGATGCGCTCCGCTCTGCGCAGGCTCGGAGCGCACTCCGAGAACACGCTGATGATCGGCGACCGCATGGACACCGACGTGCGCTCCGGCCTGGAGTCGGGGTTGCAGACACTCCTCGTGCTGTCCGGGATCTCGGATCGCCAGACCGCCGACCTGTTCCCGTACCGGCCGACCAAGGTGCTTGGCTCGGTCGCCGACCTCTTGGGCGCCACGGGTGACCCGTTCGGCGCCAGGCACGGCGACAGCGAGGGCTGAGCCCAGCCATAGACATGGGTGGGGGCGGCGGCCGCGGCCGCCGCCCCCACCCAACACGACTCAGGCGCTCTGGCGCTCCTGCGCCGAAGCCCCCATGTGCTCCTGCTCTTCCCTGCGGCGTGCCCGCAGCAGTTCCAGACGCTCGGCCAGGACCTCCTCGAGGTCCTCCATGCTGCGACGCTCCAGAAGCATGTCCCAGTGCGTGCGCGCTGGTTTCGCCTTCTTCTCGTGCGGCACCTCGCCGTCGACCATGAGGGCGTTGTCACCGCAGTACCGACACTCCCAGTTGGTCGGAATATCGGCCTCGGTCGCGAAGGTGACCGTGAAGCGATGACCACCGGGGCAGTCGTAGGTGACCTCCTGGCGCGGTGCCAGGTCGGTGTTTCTGTCGTTCTCGTAGCTGGTCGCCCCGAGCCGTGTTCCGCGAAGTGCTCGCTCGGCCATCGTGTACGTGCCTCCAGGCGCTCTTGCGGTCTCGTGGGTTTAACGCGTCGGTCCGTCTGAAGATTCCCCGGACCCCAGGTGTCCAACCGTGCAACAATGTGCGGTTCACCGTTGTCCGACCCGTGGCGCGATGTGGATCACCGTACACGCGCACGGTCCACTGCGCTCGTAGGTACGAAAACACTGGCACGGCCTGAGCTGTTCCGGAGGAGTCCGCGGGGGACGGACCGGGATGCTCCTCATGTTCCGCCGAACTTGCACAACCGACCCATCACGGAAACATGAGGCACATAGCGTCAGTGTCCCGATCTCAGCGAGGAGCCGACCATGAGCCACGCTGGACACCACGCCGACGCTGATGACCGGTCCCCCCAGTGTCCCATGCGGGCCGGCGAGCTGATCAGGCGCGCGGCTCCAGGATGACCACCGGGATGGGCCGGTCGGTCTTGACCTGGTATTCGTCGTACTGCGGCCACACCTCGGCCATGTACGGCCACAGGCGGGCCTTCTCCTCCTCGCTGGCGTCGCGGGCGCGCGCGTTCAGCCGGTCGCCCTTGACCTGCAGCGTGACGTCGGGGGCGGCGCGCAGGTTCGCGTACCAGGACGGGTGCTCGTCAGCGCCGCCGTTGGACGCCACGACCACATAGGAATCACCGTCCTTGCGGTAGATGAGGGGGGTACTGCGCTGCTTGCCGGAGCGCCGCCCCGTCGCCGTGAGGATCAGCACGGTGGTTCCCTGCCACTCGTGCCCCTCCTCGCCGTCGGTCTCCAGATACCGCTGTACGTGCTCCTGTCCGAACAGCATGCCGCTCCTTCGCTCGTTACCGCGCCCCGGGCCCTCGACCGGCCGCGATCGGGAACACGCCGCCGTGGCGCGGCCGCAGCCGACCACCAGGGGGACCGAGTACGCGGTGGTGCCAGCAACTTCCTGCCGGTCCGCGATTCCGTTTTCCCGCCCACGCTACGGGCATGTACCAGATGGTTCGCACCGATCGCAGCAGGAGGCGGGATGCTCCTCCCGGGTACGCATGCGCCCGAGTCGTGTCGTTCTGGAATCGTTCTGTTCCTCACTGTAACAACACTGGTTCTGGGGAAGAGTCCCATTTGGGCCGAGCAGCGCTCTGCCGAGGACGAGAGCGAAATCGTTGACCGGCTCAGCGAGGTCCCCGGGCTCACCGTTGTGGCGGAGAACGACGCGCCCGAGGGCTTCCGGCACTTCGTCCTGGAGTACGAACAACCCGCCGATCACGCGGCTCCCGGCGAACAGGTCTTCAGCCAGCGGCTGGCCCTGCTGCACCGCGGGCTCGACCGGCCGACCGTGCTGCACACCACCGGATACGACGTGGTCACCGAGCCCTTCCGGTCGGAGCCCGCGCGGCTGGTCGACGGCAACCAGGTCTCCACCGAGCAGCGGTTCTTCGGCTCGTCGCGCCCCGATCCCGCCGACTGGAGCGACCTCGACATCCGCCAGGCGGCCACCGACCACCACCGCCTCATCCGGGCACTAGGCGATATCTACGAGGAGGAGTGGATCTCCACCGGCGCCTCCAAAGGCGGTATGACCTCGGTGTACCACCGGCGCTTCTACCCTGGCGACCTCGACGGCACCGTCGCCTACGTCGCGCCGAACGACGCCGACAACCAGGAGGACAGCGCCTACCTGGAGTTCTTCGGCAATGTGGGCACCGACCCGCGGTGCCGGCAGGACCTCGCCGCACTCCAGCGGGAGTCCTTGGAGCGCCGCGGCGACCTCGTCGCGCGCTACGAGGAACGTGCCGCCGAGCAGGGCTGGACGTTCGGCGGGAGCCTCCCGAGCGCCGACGCCGCCTTCGAGCTCATCGTGCTCGACACCCCGTGGCACTTCTGGCAGTTCCAGACCCAGGAGCGCTGCGCCGACATCCCGGACGGCGACTCCTCCACCACCGAGATCGCCGAGTTCCTGGGCGACGTCTACGGCTGGTACCGCACCCACGACGAGGCGATCGAGCCCTACGTTCCGTACTACTACCAGGCCGCCAGCCAGCTCGGGTACCCGAGCGTGCCCACCGACCACATCGACGACCTGCTGGAGTACCCGGGCCTGTTCCGGGCGGCCAGCTACCTGCCCGAGGGAGTCGGCACCCCGGAGTTCGACGCCGAGGCGATGTCCGACATCGACCAGTGGGTGCGCACGCGCGGCGAGCGCCTGCTGTTCGTCGACGGCGAGTTCGACCCGTGGGGCGCCGAGTCGTTCCGCGTGCAACGGGGCGGTGAGCGCGACTCCGCCCGGTTCGTCGCGCCCCGGGCCAACCACGGCGCCGACATCGAGCAGTTGGCCCCGCAGGACCGGGCCGCCGCCACCGCGATGGTGCGCCGCTGGGCCGGGCTCAAGGGCGTTCCCGGCGCACCGCCCGGCCACGTCCCGGAGCTCGACAACCCGGGTGAGCTCGCGCGCGACGCCCCG
This sequence comes from Lipingzhangella halophila, assembly GCF_014203805.1. Lineage (GTDB taxonomy): Bacteria > Actinomycetota > Actinomycetes > Streptosporangiales > Streptosporangiaceae > Lipingzhangella > Lipingzhangella halophila. The sequence continues at coordinate 2,558,657 of NZ_JACHJT010000001.1, forward strand.
TAGGGCGCGACCACCCCGGTACGCAGACCCGGTTCAGATCCGGGTCGGCAGCTCGTTGCCGGCCCCTTGGATGGCGGAGCGCAGGTTCGCCTTCCACAGCAGGATCCCGCCAAGGATGAAGAACGCGATCAGGGAGAAGATCGCGACCCGGTATCCGCCGGTCAGGTTGACCGCGATGGTCACGGCCAGCGAGCCGAGGAACGTCGAGCCGCGTTCGCTGATCTGGTAGATCCCGAAGTACTCCGCCTCGCGGCCATGCGGGATCATCTGCGAGAACATGGAACGCGCCAGCGCCTGGGTGCCGCCCAGGACCACCCCGATGCCCAGCCCGAGCGCGACGAACAGCACCGGCGCACCCGCCGGAAGCAGGAAGCCCAGCGTCACCAGGGCGGACCAGACGACCAGGGTGCCCAGAACCGTGCGCTTAGCACCGAACTGGCGCGCGATCCGGCCGAAGGCGAGCGCGCCGCCGAACGCCACGAACTGGATCGCCAGGATGGTGCCCATCAGCACGGGATAGCCCAGTCCAAGATCCTGCAGGGCGAACGGCGACGCGTAGCGGATGGCGGCCTGGATCCCGTCGTTGAAGAGGATGAAGGCCAGCAGAAAAAGGATGACGTGCGGGTTCGAGCGCATCTCGCCGAGCGTGTGTCCGAGCTGGCGTAGCGACGTGGCGGGGTTGGGTCGTCCTGGCCGTGCCGCCGCGAGCGCGCCGATCCGGTTGCGCAGCGGCCGCAGCGCCAGGACCGTGAAGCCGACCCACCAGAATCCCGTGGAGACGATCGCGATGCGCACCGCCGTGCCCTCGGTGACCCCGACACTGTCGTGGGCGACGATCAGCGCCAGGTGCACCACGAGGAGCAACGCACCACCCAGGTAGCCCACAGCCCACCCCGTGGTGGAGACCCGGTCGCGCTCGTCCGCGGTGGCGACCTCGGGCAGGAAGGCGTGGTAGACGACCAGGGACGCGCCGTAGGCGACGTTGGCTATCAGGAACAGCGCGCCCACGGCCAGGTAGCTGTCTCCGGCGAGGTAGATGGCGGAGGTGGCGGCCGACCCGACCGCGGCGGTCCAGAACAGCCAGGCCTTCTTGTGCCGGGACTGGTCGACCATCGCGCCCATGAGGGGCAGCAGCAGGATCTGCAGCAGGATCGCCACCGTGGTGACGGCCGGGTAGAACGAGTTGGCGTGCAGCTCCAGGCCCAGCGGATGGACGTAGTAGGCGCCGCCGGTGCAGGCGTCGGTGTCGGGCGCACCGGCCTGGGCGCAGGCGAGCTCGCTAAGGTAGGGGCCGATCGCCACGGTGACCACCGAGGTCATGAACACCGAGTTGGCCCAGTCGTAGACGTACCACCCGCGCTGCTCGCGCCGCCGCTGATGGGGATCAGCCGACGGAGCGTTGCCCGCGGTGGGGTCCGTGGGGGCTTGGCTCATTCGCGCGGCCACCTGTTCTGGTCGTCGATAGGACCGGAATTGTCCCACTCACCGCGTTCGGTCAGCAGCCGCCGCAGCGCGACGGTGTTGTCGGTGACGATGCCGTCGACGCCGGCGTCGAGCAGCCGCGCCATGACCGCCGGACGGTTGATGGTCCATACGTGCACCTGCATCCCGAACTTGTGCGCCGTGGCGATGAAGTCCCGGCTGAGCACCGGGAACCCGCGCGTGCGCAGGGGAATCTGGGCGCAGCTCACGCCCGCGCGGACCAGCCACCGCAGCACCGGGGTCAACGAGGCGAACCGCAGCCGGGCCGCGTCGACCGGTCCGCAGGAGGTCGCGACCGGGCGGTCGAAGGCGGCGCGAGCATGGTCCAGCCGCCGCTGGCTGAACGAGCCCACGCAGACCCGGTTCCACGCCCGGGTGCGGCGCAGCACCTCGACCAGCGGCTCGACGGCGTTGTCGGCCTTGATGTCGATGTTGAACCGGGTGTCGGGCCACGCCCCCAACAGGTCCTCCAGCACCGGGATGGGCTCGCTACCGCCCACCCGTGCCCGGGCCACCTCGGAGTAGTCGAGCTCGGCGATCCGTCCGCCGCGGTCGGTGGTGCGGTCGAGTGTCTCGTCGTGGAAGGCCAGGAGCACGCCGTCGCGGGTCGCGTGCACGTCGGTCTCCAGATAGCGGTATCCGAGGCTTATGGCGTGCTCGAACGCGGGCGCGGTGTTTTCCAGTTCGGTGCGGACCCGCCCCGAGCCGTCGATCAGCCAGCCACCTCGGTGCGCAAGAGCGACCGGAACGGGGGAGTCCAGGTACTCACCAGTCACGTGAGCAGTATGCCCAAATGTCGGGCGTCTCCGCGCAGTGGGGAGGGGGCGGCTCCGTCCGCCGAAAAAAATCCGGTCCGCGGGTGGCAATCAGGTGCCGCTGCCGACTCTGTTATGGGTGACGGGTCCGGTCGGCCCGTCACCAGTTATCCCGGCTGGAAGGGATTCTTCGATGACCTGCAATATCCCAGAGCCCGCCCGCCCCCTGCCCACGCGCCGCCGCGCCGCGCCGTGCCCCTCCCGGATCCGCAACACCCGGACCGACCGCCAGTTGTGCCGCTTCACCCAGCTTATCGCCGAGGTACTGGCCGGCCAGCGCAGCCCTGTCCAGATGCGGTCACTGCTCTCGTACGGGGCCTACACCCTGCTGGTGCGCCGCAGCGGGATCTACGCCTGCGCCCGTAGTCCCCGGGTGCGCCGGGCCTACCTGCACAGCGAGGATCCGGAGGTGGCCGAGGTGAACGCTGTCGTCGACTACGGGAGCCGCTACCGGGCACTCGCCCTGCGCGTGGCGTTCGCCCAGCACGCCTGGCTGTGCACGCACCTGGAGACCGACGTCGGGCGCGGCTGAGCGTTCGGCCCGCGGTAGCGCCCCATAGGGAAAGTCGCGGCAATGGGGCGTAGCGAGTTCAGCGAGCGAGCCAGCTTGCCGCCGAGCGCACGGTGCACCATCGTTCAGCGGCGAGCTGTGGCACCCCTCGCTTCGCTCGGAGGTGCCCCATTGCCGCAACCTGAGGCGGTCCCGCGGGCCGGGCCGGCTTACGAACCCGCCGCGCGCCGCCACTCGGAGCTCCGCAGCAGCCGCAGGCCGTTCAGTGCGACCAGGATGGTCGACCCCTCGTGCCCGGCCACACCGAGAGGCAGCGGCAGCGTCCCCGTGATGTCCCAGGCCACCAGGGTCACGATGAAGGTGCCGGCGATGGCCAGGTTCGCGATCACCAGCCGCCGGGCGCGCCGGGCCAGGGCGAGCACCGCCGGGATGGCGTTGAGGTCGTCGCGGACCACCACGACGTCCGCCGCCTGCACGGTGACGCCCGCTCCCGCCGCGCCCATGGCGATACCGGTGTGCGCGGTGGCCATGGCCGGGGCGTCGTTGATGCCGTCCCCCACAAGGGCGACCCGTTGGCCGTGCTCCTCCAGGGCGGCGACGGCATCGGCCTTGCCTTCGGGGAGCAGCCCGGCCCGCACGTCACTGATGCCCGTCTCGGCGGCGACCCGGCCCGCGGCCCGCGGCTGGTCCCCGGTGAGCAGCAGCGGCGCGGTGGCCGTCAGCTCCGCGCAACGGCGGACGGCCGCGGCGGCGGTGGCGCGGACCGTGTCCTCGACCTGGAGGACCGCGATCGGAGCGCCGTTGTCGAGCACGGTCACCGCGGTGTGCCCGTGTGACTGGACCCCGTCGATGACCCTCCGCGCCTCCTCCAGGCGCGCCGGCTGGGCTCCGCCGGGCAGCAGCCGGTCGAGGTCGCCCACCTGGACGCTGCGCCCGTCCACCGTGGCCACCACCCCGCGTCCGGGCATGGCCGTGAAGCCGGGTGCCACCGCGGCTTCGGGCGGCAGGTCGAGGCCGGCATCGCGAGCGGCGGCCACGATGGCGGCGCCCACCGGGTGCTCGCTGCCCAGCTCGGCGGTCGCCGCGAGGCGCAGGATGTCCGACTCGGTGTGGTCGAGGCCGCTCAGCGTGTGGACGCGGGTGACCGAGGGCCGGCCCTCGGTCAGGGTGCCGGTCTTGTCCAGCGCGACGACGGAGGTGTCGGCGAGACGCTCCAGTACCACGGCACTCTTCACCAGCACCCCGTGCCGGCCGGCGTTGGAGATGGCGGCCAGCATCGGGGGCATGGTGGCCAGCACCACAGCGCACGGTGAGGCGACGATCATCAGCGTCATGGCGCGCAGCAACGCCGACTCCAGCTCGGCGCCCAGCAGCAGGGGAACGCCGAACATCGCCAGCGTCGCGACCACCACGCCCACCGAGTAGTGCTGCTCGAAGCGCTCGATGAACAGCTGCGTCCGCGCCCGGGTGGCCGAAGCGTGGCGCACCATCTCGGCGATGCGGGCCACAACGGACTCGCGCGCCGGCCGCTGGACGCGCAGCCGCAGGCTCCCCGACCCGTTCACGGTCCCGGCGAAAACCTCGTCACCGGGACGCTTGGCGGCGGGGAGCGGTTCGCCGGTGATGGTGGCCTGGTCGATCTCGCTCTCGCCGGCCTCGACGACCGCGTCGCCGCAGATCCGCTCGCCCGGCCGCACGAGCAACCGGTCGCCCACGACGAGCTCGGCCGCGTCGACCGTCTCCTCGGTGCCGTCGGCGGCGAGACGTACCCCGCGCTCGGGGGCGAGATCGAGTAGACCCTGCACGGAGTCCTGGGTGCGTTGGGTGGCGAACGCCTCCAGCGCACCGGACGTGGCGAAGATGACGATGAGCAGCGCGCCGTCGAAGATCTGCCCGATCGCCGCGGCCCCGATGGCGGCCACGACCATGAGCAGGTCCACGTCGAGCCGGGGCTCGCGCAGCGCGCGCAGCCCGGACAGGGCGGACTCCCATCCGCCGCACGCGTAGCAGGCCAGGTACAGGACCCAGTACAGCCACTCGGGCGCGCCGGCGAGGTGGGCGAAACCCCCGGCGGCGAACAGCACGAGAGCGGCCGCGGCCCAGCGTGCCTCGGTGAGGGCGAACAGGGGAGTGCGGCGGGGCGGCGCCGTGGCGCGCGGGCCGTCCCCCGCGGGCCGCGCGGCCGTGGGGGCGGGAGCGGATTGCATGGTCGGGCTCCTGGCTGGGGCTCGGCTATCGGGACTCCCACAAATATAATCTCATATGAAGACGTCTTCATATGTGGGTTGGAAAATCGCGGGCTCTCCGACCGACCAGTAGCATTGGCGGCATGGGGCACCAGGCATCGGACACGTCCGCCGCGGACATGGGAGGGCACGCCACCACGGCCGCTCCGGCGCGACTCGATGCGGCCGGTGCCGCCAAGGTCGCCGAGACACTGCAGGCGCTCGCGGCGCCGAGCAGGCTGCTGATCCTGACGGCGCTGCGTACGGGACCGCAGACCGTGGGCCAGATCGTGGAGACCGCCGGGCTGTCGCAGTCGGCCGTCTCCCACCAGCTGCGGCTACTGCGCACCCTTGGCCTGGTCACCGCCACGCGTGAGGGCCGCAGCATGCGCTACGCCCTTTACGACCACCACGTGGCCCAACTGCTGGACCAGGCCGTACACCACATCGACCACCTGCGGTTGGGGCTGTCCGACACCTGAGCCCTCACGCACAGTGGCTGCCGATGGAGTCGTGCGAGCACCGGTGCTGTGGGCGGGTGGTGGCGCGTCCAAGGAGGGCGGCGAGGACGGTGTGGGCTGGCCCCAGTAACCGCTCCTGGTGCCCGATGGTGGCGTGCCCAACGAGAGCAGCGAGGACAGTGGGTGGGCCGGCCCGTGGGTGTCGGTGCGGGTGCCCGGCGGTGACGCGGCCGACGGGGGCGGTGTGGGCGTTCTTGGTGCTGCTCCTCGCCGATCTTGCGGATTTCGGTCCTTCCATGCGCCTTGGAGGACCGAAATCCGCAAGATCGGCGCTCAGATTGCCCACAATCCGGGCATAGCGGGCGCATGGGGGCTCACGCGGAACCGAAACTGACCGTGCGGACATACTCAGCGCCGAGAACGTCCCCACAGTCACTCTCGATACGACTCAACATCGAAAATGACGCCATGGACACTCTCGCCGCGCCCCGCCACCGGTCACCGCCGCCCCCGTCGGCCGCGTCACCGCCGGGCACCCGTACCGATTACCACCAGACCCCGCCACCCACTGCCCTCGCCGCCCCGTCGGGCGCGCCACCGTCGGGTACCCGCGCCGACTACTGGGGGGCCACCCACCACCGGCCTTCGCTGCTGCTTTCGTCGGGTGCACCACCACCGGGCACCAGAACCATCCACCGCAGGCCAGCCCACCCACTGTCCTCGCTGCTCTCGTCGGCCGTGTCACCATCGGGCGCTCACCCCGCCCCCCAACACGAAACCCGTGGGACTACTTGGGTCCGTGGACCGCGTCGATCGACTCCTGCACCCGGCCCCGCAGGTCGTCCGACAGTGGGGCGGAGCCGGTCTCGTCCGAGGCGGCCTGCTGGCCCTCCTCGCTGACGAGGTAGTTCAGGAACGTCTTGACCCGTTCGGCCGTGTCCGGGTCGTCGTACTCCAGGCACGTGATCTCGTAGGTGATGAGCACGATCGGATAGGTCGCGGCGTCGGTGATCCGGTAGTCCAGCTCCAGCGCGAGGTCGTACTCGCTGTTCTCCTCGCGCTCGGGGGAGGCCGCGACCACCTCGGCGGCGGCCTCGGGGGTCATCTCGACGAACTCGTCGCCCACGCCGACCCGAACCGTTGACATTGCTTCGGCGTGCGACGCCTCCACATAACCGATCATGCCATCGCCTCCCTTGACGGCCTCGGCCACGCCGCTGTTGCCCTGGGCGGCCTCGGCGGGCGGGGTCGGCCACTGGCCATCGGGCTCGTGGGGCCAGGCGTCGCCGGCGGCGGCGTCGAGATAGGCGGTGAAGTTCTCGGTCGTGCCCGACTCGTCGGAGCGCGTGACCGGCGTGATCCGGCGGTCGGGCAGGTCGACGTCGGGATTGGTCTCGGCGATGGCCGGGTCGTTCCAGTTCGTGATCTCCCCGTTGAAGATCCGCGCGATGGTCTCCGGGCGCAGGTTCAGCGAGTCGACGCCCGCTACGTTGACCACCACCGCGATCGGTATCACGTAGGCCGGCAGGTTGATCGCCTCGGAGCCGTTGCAGCGTTCGGCGGCGAACCGGTGCTCCTCGGAGTCGAGCGGGGCGTCGGAGCCGGCGAAGTCGACGGCGCCGTCGACGAACTGGTTGCGGCCGCCCCCCGAACCGATCGCGTCGTAGTAGATATCGCCCTTCTCGCAGGCCCTCTGGTAGCCGGCGATCCAGGTCTGCATCGCGTTCTCCTGCGCGCTGGATCCGGACGCGGAGATGTTGCCGTCGAAGCATTCCAGACCCTCGGGGACCGGGATGGTCGAATCACCGCGCACGGCGTTGTCGCTGCCGCAGGCGCTCGACAGCGCCACCGCGGCGGCGAGCGCGACTGCGGCGGGCGTGCGGTAAAGAGCGGAGAGCACGGTGCCCTCTCCATTCCCTCAGGGCGCCCGGAGACACGCGGCACCCGTGTTGGCCAGTTCGGCTGCGGCTTCGGTGACCGTTCGGTGACTGGTCACCGCCGAGAAACTTAACAATTGGTGACGCGTCGTGCCTAATGAGGGGTCTGTGGGGAATCGCTCAGCCCTCTGCCGCCAGGCGGGTGCGGCGGGACCACCCACCGCGCCATGGCTCCGTTTCGGCCGGTGACCGGCGACGATTCCGGTAGAGGTCCCGATCCCCGCGGTGCATGACCCGGCACCCGTGCGGGCATACGAGGTAGCGATGAGCGCGCGCGTGCCCACCTCGACCTACCGGTTGCAGCTGCGGCCGGAATTCACTCTTGACGACGCAGCGGAGGTCGCCGGCTACCTCGCCCGACTCGGCGTCGGCGCGCTCTACTCCGCCCCGATCCTCACCGCCGCTCCCGGATCCCAGCACGGCTACGACGTTGTGGACCCCTCGTCCGTCGCACCCGCGCTGGGCGGCGACGCGGCGCGCGTCGCGCTCGTCGCCACCCTGCGCCAGCGCCACCTGGGTTTCGTCGCCGACATCGTGCCCAACCACATGTCGGTTGCCGAGCCCGCCGCCAACCCGTGGTGGTGGAACGTGCTGCGGCACGGCCGCGACTCCGACTTCGCGCGCTTCTTCGACATCGACTGGGCACGCGGACCCATCGTGCTGCCCGTCCTGGCCGACGACGGCGACGGCGGCGCGGCCGCGCTGGCCCAGCTCAGCATCGCCGACGGCTGCCTGGCCTACCACGAGCACCGCTTCCCGCTCGCCCCTGGAAGCTACGGGGCCGACGACGACCCCGGCGAGGTGCACCAGCGCCAGCACTACCGGCTCGTGTCCTGGCGGCGCGCCGGCGAGCTGAACTACCGCCGCTTCTTCGACATCAACGGGCTCGCCGCGGTGCGGGTGGAGGACCCCGACGTCTTCGCCGCCACGCACGCGGAGATCCTGCGCTGGGCCGAGCGCGGCGAGCTCGACGGCCTGCGGGTCGACCACGTCGACGGGCTGAGTGACCCCGGCGGGTACCTGCGCCGGCTTGCGCGGGAGTTCGACGGGTGGATCGTCGCGGAGAAGATCCTGGCTCCCGGCGAGCACCCGCCCGCCTCGTGGCCGGTGTCCGGGACCACCGGCTACGACGCGCTGCACGATGTGTGCGGGGTGTTCGTCGACCCGGCGGGTGAGGTGCCGTTCACCGAGCTGGCGAAGTCCCTGGACGTTCCGGTCGGCGCCGCTGTCGAGGAGCGCAGCCGGCACGAGGCGGCCGAAGGGCTGTTCGCCCCCGAGGTACGGCGGATCGCCGAGGTGCTGCGGGTGGAAGTCCCGGAAGCGGCGGGGCGGGCCGGCGTCTCCGGGAGCGGGCGCGCCGAACAGGCGGTCTGTGAGCTCCTCGCCAGCTTCCCGGCCTACCGCAGCTACCTTCCCGAAGGGGAGGACGTCTGGGAGGCGGCGGTGCGCGCGGCCGAACGGTCCCGCCCCGACCTCGCGGACCTGCTGGTCGAGATCGACCGCAGGGCGCGCGCCGAACCGGCCGGAGAGCTCGCCCGGCGCATCCAGCAGACCAGCGGCATGGTGGTCGCCAAGGGAGTGGAGGACACCGCTCTCTACCGCCGCACGCGCTTCGTCGCCGCCAACGAGGTCGGGGCGGACCCCAGCGCCTTCGGGGTCGACGTGCGCACCTTCCACACCCGTGCCGCGAACCGGGCGGCCTGCTGGCCGGCCACGATGACGGCGCTGTCCACGCACGACACCAAACGCTCCGAGGACGTGCGGGCCCGCCTCGCCGCGCTCTCCGAGATCCCCGAGGAGTTCGCCGCGGCAGTACGCGACTGGACGGCCCGGTGCGGACTGAGTGAGCCCGCCCTGAACCTGCTGGCCTGGCAGACCCTGGTGGGGGTGTGGCCGGTCAGCGCCCGGCGGCTGGCCGAGTACCTGCTCAAGGCCGCTCGCGAGAGCAAGCTGCGCACTTCCTGGTTGCGCAACGACACCGCGTTCGAGGAGGAAGTGCTGGCCTGGCCGGAACGCGTGCTCTCCGACAGCGAGCTGTCGAACGACGTGGCCAGGATCGTCGCGCACATCCGGCGGGCCGGCTGGACCAACTCCCTCGGACAGAAGATCGTGCAGCTCACGGCGCCCGGAGTGCCTGACGTCTACCAGGGCACCGAGCTCTGGGACCTTTCGCTGGTCGACCCGGACAACCGGCGGCCCGTGGACTTCACCGCCCGGCAGGCGCTCCTGGAGCGGCTGGAACGCGGCCGGCTTCCGGTGGTCGACGCCACGGGCGAGGTCAAGCTGCACGTCGTGCGGGAGGCCTTGCACCTGCGACGCGAGCGCGAGCTGACCGGGTACCGGCCCCTCGCGGCCTCGGGACCCGCCGCCGCGCACGTCCTCGCCTTCGCGCGGGGGCCCGACCTCGACGTCGTCACCGTCGCCACCCGGCTCCCCCTGGGACTGGCCGCGGGGGGTGGCTGGGCGGACACCGTGCTACCCCTGCCGTCGGGACCGGGGAGCTGGACCGACCTGCTCACCCGCCGCGCCCTGGCCCCCACCGGAACCGACGGCCTCACCGTGGCCACCCTCGCCGAACTGCTGGACCGCTACCCGGTGGCGCTGCTCGTGCGCGGTGGTTGACGTTTCGCCCAACTCGGAGAACACCTTGGTTCCCGGTTGGCCGGATATGGTGTTCTCGACCATGTCAGGCACCGATGACCAGCGCCCCGCCGTGCTCTCCCGGCTGCGGATGCCAACTCCCGTACTCGCGGCGCTGGCATGCCCGCACTGCGGGGCCGATCTGGCGCCGGACGGCAACGCGCTGGCCTGCGCTGCGGGCCACACGTTCGACGTGGCCCGGCAGGGCTACGTCAGCCTGCTCACCGGGCGGCGGCGCGCCGCCGCGCCCGGCGACAGCGCCGCTATGGTCCAGGCACGCCACGAGTTCCTCGCGGCCGGCTACTTCGCCCCACTCGCGCGACGGCTCGCCGCGGTTGTCGCCGGGCTCGCCCCCGAGCCGGGGCTGGTCGCCGACGCCGGAGCGGGGACCGGCTACTACCTGAGCCAGGTGCTCGACGCGCTGCCCCACGCCCACGGGGCGGCGCTCGACCTCTCCGTGTACGCACTGCGCCGCGCGGCCCGGGCGCACCCGCGCGCCGGCGCCGTGGCCTGCGACGCCTGGCGCGTCCTGCCGCTGCGCAGCGGCTCGGTGGGGGTACTGCTGAACGTCTTCGCTCCCCGCAACGGGCCGGAGTTCCGCCGCGTGCTGGCCGGCGGGGGAGCGCTCGTCGTGGTCACACCGACCGCTCGGCACCTGGCCGAGCTCCGCGAACCCCTGGGCCTGATCCGGGTCGACCCGCACAAGGAAGAGCGGATCGCCGAGAGCCTGGCGCCGGACTTCGTGGCCGAGCACCACCAGGAGGTCAGCTCGCCGCTGCGGCTCGACCGTGCCGGCGTCCGCACGCTCGTCGCGATGGGACCCAGCGCCCGGCACGCCGACCCGGTCGCACTGGACCGCGGCGTCGCCGCTCTCGCCGAGGTCACCGACGTCACCGCGGCATGGACGGTATCGGTGCACCGGCCAGCCTGACCTCGCTGTCTGTCATCGTCGCCGGTGCGCGTGGCGCATCCGGGTGCCGGGTAGATCGGCGTTCGTGAGCCACGACCACTCGGGCCCGCGCCGGTTCTCGGTGTGGGCGCCCGGACGCCGGCGCGTCCGGCTGCGGATCCACGACGGCGACCGCGACATGGAGCCCGGCGCCGGCGGTTGGTGGTACATCGACGTGCCCGACGCGCCGCACGGTACCGACTACGCCTACCTCCTGGACGAGGACCCGGTCTGGTTGCCGGACCCCCGTTCGCGGTGGCAGCCGGACGGTGTCCACGGCGCCTCGCGGGTCTACGACCACGCCGCGTTCTCCTGGACCGACTCGCACTGGACCGGACGCGCGCTGCCGGGCTCCGTGCTCTACGAGCTGCACGTCGGAACCTTCACCCCGGAAGGGACGTTCGACGCCGCCGCCGACCGCCTCGACCACCTGGTCGACCTCGGGGTGGATCTGGTCGAGCTGCTGCCGGTGAACGCCTTCGACGGCGTGCGCGGGTGGGGCTACGACGGCGTGCTGTGGGGGGCCGTGCACGAGCCCTACGGTGGTCCTGACGGCCTCAAGCGCCTCGTGGACGCCTGCCACGGGCGCGGACTGGGCGTCGTGCTCGACGCCGTCTACAACCACCTGGGGCCTTCGGGGGCCTATCTGCCCAGGTACGGGCCCTACATCACTGGGGAGAACACCTGGGGGCCGTCGGTCAACCTGGACGGCCCCGGCTCCGACGAGGTGCGCGCCTACGTCATCGACAACGCTGTGGAGTGGCTGCGCGACTACCACCTGGACGGGCTGCGGCTGGACGCCGTGCACGCGTTGCGCGACACCCGCGCCGTCCACCTGCTCACCGAACTGTCCGAGGAGGTCGACGCGCTCGCGGCCGGGCTGCGCCGGCCGCTCTCGCTCATCGCCGAGTCCGACCGCAACGATGCGCGCACCGTGACCCCGCGCGAGGCCGGCGGCTACCACATGACCGCCCAGTGGTCGGACGACCTGCACCACGCCCTGCACGTCGCGCTCACCGGGGAACGCCAGGGCTACTACGCCGACTTCGGGCCGCCCGACGCGCTCCCCCGAACACTGCGCCGGGTGTTCCTGCACGACGGCGGTTACTCCGCGTTCCGCGGCCGCGCGCACGGCGCCCCGGTGGACCGCCGCACCATCCCCGGCAGCCGCTTCCTGGGCTACCTGCAGAACCACGACCAGGTCGGCAACCGGGCGCGCGGGGACCGGATCTCGGCCACTGTCTCGCCGGACGCCCAGGTGTGCGGCGCCGCCCTGGTGCTGTGCTCGCCCTACACCCCGATGCTGTTCATGGGCGAGGAGTGGGCCGCCTCGACCCCGTGGCAGTTCTTCGCGTCGTTCGCGGACCCGGAACTGGCGGAGGGGGTGCGCCAGGGCCGGCGCCGCGAGTTCGCCGAACACGGCTGGGACACGGACGCGAACACTGCCGCGGAGGCCGTTCCCGACCCGCTCGACCCCGCGACCCGGGACCGCAGCGTTCTGCGGTGGCACGAGCGGTACCGCTCCCCGCACCGCGAGGTCCTTGAGGCCTACCGCTCGCTCATCGCGCTCCGCCGCGCCCGTCCCGAGCTGGCCGACCCCCGGCTGCACCGCTTCCGGGTGGACGCCGCGGACGACGGCCGCGTCCTCGTCCTGCACCGGGGCGCGCTGCGCGTGGTGTGCAACCTGCGGCCGTTGCCCGCCGCGGCGGTTCTCGACCGTCCGGCCGGTGCTGTTCTCCTGGCATCCAAGGAGGTCAGCACGGGTGGAACGGTCGTGGAGCTGCCCGCTGAGTCATTCGCGGTCGTGGCCACCGGTACGGACTGAGCCGCGGCGCCATGCCCCCCGGCACTGGGTATCCGGATTCGCCTGTGTCATGCTGTTGCAAGTTGTTCGCAAGAGTATCCGCGGCGGCGCGTGCGCGCGGCGGTGACCGAGGTGCGAAAGGAACGCATGTCGCTGAGTTCTCAGATGGTGCGCGAGAGAGTCCGGCAGTACTGGGACTGGCGGGCCGAGAGCTTCCGGGCCGATATCGCCGCGACGCCCGACCGCGACGCGTGGCTGGCCGTCTACGCCAACGCCGTCGAGCGGTTGCTGCCGGACCGCAGCGGGCCGCTGCGGGTACTCGATGTAGGCACCGGGACCGGGTTCGTGGCGCTGGCCTTCGCCGAACTGGGGCACGAGGTGGTTGCCGTCGAGCCCGCCCAGCAGATGCGCGAGATCGCGGCGAAGGAGTTCGCCGACGCCGGTGTGCGGGTGGACCTCCGTGCGGGCTACGCGCACCCGCTGCCCGACGTCGGGACCGGCTTCGACCTGGTCACGTGCCGCAACGTGCTCTGGACGCTCACCGATCCGGCCGCGGCGCTGCGCGACTGGCGCGGGGTTCTGCGGCCCGGCGGAGCGGTGCTGCTCAGTGACGGCATGTGGAACACCTGGCGCCAGGAGGTCCGGTTGCTGCGCACCGGGTGGCGCTCGCGCGCCGACGCCCCGGTGGGTTGGCGCTTCCTCGCCGCCTACCTGCGGCTGCGCCGCGGCCTGCCGTACTACCGGGGTATCGACCACACGCGGGCGCGCCGACTGCTGCGCGCGTCCGGGTACCAGGACCCGCTGCGCCTGGACCATCTCATGGACCGCGGTTACTACGAGCCCGAGACCATCGACGCGCACTGCCTCGCGGCGGCGTGGGCACGCTAGGGCCGGTCCGGTCCGGCGGCGGGCTCGGGGCGCGAGACGAGGACGGAGTTGACGACGTCGTCACAGGGGTGCATCTCCAGCAGGGTCCGGAATCCGCTCAGGTCGTCGGGGGAGACCGGCGGATAGAGCGCCGTGCGAAGCCGGTGCGCCGAGCGGGTCAGCAGCAGCGAGTCGCGGTGCATGATCCCCGACAGGGACCGGCTCACGCCCCGCTTGGCGGTGCTGTCGGCGCCGACGAGAGCGGCCAGCAGGACGACGCCGGCATCGGCGACCTGGGGGAGCAGTGCGGGGGCCCGGGCGTCGCCGTGGAGCGTCGCCGCCCGTTCTCCGATGCCGAGCGCCCTGCTCACGCCGTTCGCGAGTTCGCAGGCCTCGGCATCGTTGTCGACGTTGGTGACGCCGATTCCGTGCCGGCGTGCCAGCTCCAGGCCCGTGAGCGGCAGGGGGCCCGCGCCGAGGATGACGGCCGACTCGGGCGGGGGAGTGCCCACGGCGGTCAGCCCCGCGAGCTCGAAGCGCACCAGGCGGCGGTAGTTGTCGAGGTAGGGGAACTTCCGGAGCTCTGCCCAGGGGTCGTCGGCGGCGATGATCCGGCGGGCCCACTCGTGTTCGAGCGCGCTCTCGCCGCGCGCGCTCAACGAGCGAAGCGACGGGACAAGGGAGCTGGCGACGGGATCGTTCAGGACCCGGTCGGTCAGCTCGTCGTCGACGACGGTACACATCTCGACGAGCCGGCCGAAGGCCTCGTTGACTTCGGGAGACGGGCGCAGGTCGGTGGCGTTGAGCTGGTCGTCGAGTTCCGTGAGCCGGGCGAGGAAGGCGGCCGGAGGCAGGAACCGCGCGGGGGTCAGTGGTCCGGGGGCTGTATGTGTCACAGTCCGCATAGTACGAAAATGATTATCAACCCGGGAACTGTTCGCGCATACTCGCGGGCCCTGAGTGTCCCCGCATTCCGCTCATGCCGCCTGATGCGACTGTTAAGCTACTGATAACCGTTTTCGTTTGCAGTTGTCTTGCGTGAGAGGGGAGCTGGTGTGCTGGAGGTGGCCGACCTGCGAGTCCGGGTGGCCGGTAGGGGCCTTGCCAGCTACCCCGTCGAGGACGTCGGGTTCCGGATGCGACCGGGGGAGCGGCTCGGGCTCATCGGTGAGTCCGGGTCCGGCAAGTCGCTGACCGCGCTCGCGCTCATGGGACTGCTCCCACCCGGCTGCACGGCGGCCGGCAGCGTCCGGCTCGACGGAACCGAGCTGCTCACCCTGGACGAGCGGGCGATGCGCCGAGTCCGCGGAGCCAGGATGGCGATGGTCTTCCAGGACGCGCTTACCGCGCTGAACCCTCTGGTCCGGGTGGGCCGGCAGGTCGCCGAGCCGTTCCGGAGGCACCAGGGCATGAGCGCGCCCGCGGCGGCGCGGACCGCGGTGGGGTTTCTGGAGCTGGTGGGCTTCGCCGAGCCGGCCGCGACCGCGCGCGCGTATCCCGTACACCTGTCGGGCGGTCAGCGACAGCGCGTGTGCATCGCCATGGCGCTGGCCTGCCGGCCCCGGGTCCTCATCGCCGACGAGCCGACCTCGGCGCTCGACGTCACCGTCCAGGCCGAGATCCTGGACCTGCTCGACCGGGTCCTGGACCTGGAGACCGACCACCGGCCGTCCCTGTTGTTCATCACGCACGACCTCGCTGTGGTCGCGCGGAGCTGCGAACGTGTCCTGGTGTTGCGCGACGGCCGGATCATCGAGCGCGGACCGACCGCGTCGCTGCTGCGCGACCCCGCCCACGAGCACACCCGGGCGCTGCTCGCCGACGCAAGGGCGGCCGGATGGAACGAGTAGCCCCGATGGCCCCTCGCGAGCCCGAATCCGCCACGGCGCCGTCCCCAACGCCGGCCCCCTTGCTCACGGTGCGCGCTCTGCGGCGCCGCTACCGCGCCCGAGCCTCGCTGTTCTCCGCCGCGCACGAGGTCACGGCGCTGGATCGGGTGAGCTTCACGGTCCTGCCCGCCGAGCGCCTGGGCGTGGTAGGCGAGTCCGGCTCCGGCAAGTCCACACTCGCGCGGACCCTGCTCGCGCTGGAACGCCCCGACTCCGGTGACATCAGGTTCGGCCCCGACCAGTGGCGGGTGCGCCCCGGGAGCGCGCGGCGCACGCGGTGGTTCCGCGCGCGGGTGCAACTCGTGCCGCAGGACCCGGCTGGTTCGCTCAACCCGCGCGTGCGCGTGGGGCGCAGCATTGCCGAGCCACTGGCCTGCCTGGGCATCGACGTCGACCACCGGCGCCGGGTCGCCGAGGTGCTCACCGCTGTCGGCCTCGACGCGGCGATGGCCGACCGCTACCCGCACGAGTTCTCCGGCGGACAGCGGCAGCGGCTGGCGATCGCCCGCGCCATCGCCCCCGGTCCGCGCCTGCTCGTCGCGGACGAACCGGTGAGCGCCCTGGACGTCTCCGCCCGTGGCCGCGTCCTGGAGCTGCTGCGCCGCCTCAGCGACGAGCGCGGCCTCGGCCTGGTCCTCATCTCCCACGATCTCGGTGTGGTCCGCACCCTTTGCGACCGCGCCCTGGTAATGCGCGACGGCCGGGTCGTGGAGCAGGGCACCGTCGCCGACGTGCTCTCCTCCCCGCGGCAGGCCTACACCCGGCGCCTCATCGAGGCGATCCCGCGCCTGCCGGCCCCGGCGGTCGACCCCGAGAACAACACGGCAGGCGGCCCGCTGCCCGACGGCGCCGCCACCTCTGAGTAGGGAGGTCCCACCCGTGTCCGCCGCCACCGTGTCGCGCAGCCTGAACCCCCTGCGCCGATGGTCGCTCCTGGCCAGGTTCGCCGGGCTCCCCTGTGTCGCCCAGTTGCTGCTGCTCACCCAGCTCGCCTTCAACCTGGGCTTCTACCTGGTCGTGCCGTTCCTCGCGGTGCATCTCGCCGACGACCTCGCCATGGCGGGATGGGCGATCGGGGTGGTGCTGGGGGTGCGGACGTTCAGCCAGCAGGGCCTGTTCGTCGTCGGGGGCGCGCTCGCCGACCGGTTCGGCACCCGCCCGGTGGTGCTGGCCGGCTGCGCGGTGCGCATCGCCGGGTTCGTCGTGCTGGCGTTCGCCCCGACCTTCCCGGTTGTGCTGGTCGGGGCGGTGCTGACCGGGTTCGCCGGCGCGCTGTTCTCCCCCGCGGTCGAGGCGGCGCTGGCCGACGAGGGCACGGCGCTGGAGCGGCGCGGCACCATCACCCGGGCCGAGCTGTTCGCGCTGTTCGCGATCTGCGGCGAGCTCGGCGCGGTCGCCGGCCCGATGCTGGGTGCCGCACTGCTGCGCGTCGACTTCACGCTCACCTGCCTGGTCGCAGCGGCGGCGTTCACGGCCATACTCTTCGGCCACTACCGGCTGCTTCCCGGGATTCCGGCCCGCAGCTCGGGGGAGGCGGCCTTCGCCGGGTGGGGCGAGGTGCTGCGCAACCGGGCGTTCCTCGTTTTCGCGCTCGGCTACAGCGCGTACCTGGTGAGCTACAACCAGCTCTATCTCGCGCTGCCGGTGGAGCTGCAGCGCGCCACGGGCGGCCAGTGGGCGCTGGGATGGATGTTCGCCCTGGCCTCGGTGCTGATCGTGGTGGGCCAACTGCCGCTCGCCGCGTGGGCGCGCAGGCGGCTGGGGGCGGCGCGCGCGCTGCCTCTGGGATTCGGCCTGCTCGCGACGGCGTTCGCGGCGGTCTCGGTGAGCGCTCCCACCGAACCGCCGTCCGGCTCTTTCGCGCTGGCCCCGGCCGTCGCGCTGGTGACCTGTCTGACGTTCGGCCAGATGCTGGCGGTTCCGGTGGCCCAGGACCTGGTGGCGCGCCTGGCGGGGGAGCGGCGGCTGGGAAGCTACTTCGGGTTCCTGTCCTCCACGGGCGGGCTCGCGGTGCTGGCGGGAAGCGCCGGTGTGGGGGCGATGCTGGACCGCGCGTACACGCCGACGCCGGACGCCGCGCTGCCCTGGGTTGTCATGGCGATTCTGCCCACCGTGGGCGGGGTGGTCCTGTGGCTCGTCGCGCGGAGAACACCGCCCCCCGCCACTTGAAAACGGTTATCAGTATCCTAGGCTTTGCGGGACCGGTCCCCCCAGACGACAAGGAAGCCCTTCATGCAGTTCGCGCGCTCGCGCCCGGCCACCCCCGCCGCGGCTCTGGGAGCGGCGGCCGTACTCGGCGTGGCCGCCACGGGATGTTTCAGCGGCAGCACTGCCGGCGGAGACGACCGGCTCGCCATTGAGCTGGCGTTCCCCCCGGTCATGCAGATGTCGCCGTACAGTGACGACGCCGCCCTGCTCGGGCGGGTGGGAGCGGCCGAACCCCTCATCGCGCTCGACGACAACGGCGAGCCGCGACCGCTGCTGGCCGAGGACTGGGAGCAGAACGACGACGGCGCCTGGGAGCTGGCGCTCCGCGACGATGTGGCCTTCCACGACGGAACCGCGATGACCGCGGACCACGTCGCCGACGCGCTCAACCACGCCGCCGCGGCAAGCCCTCTGCCCCGCGCGCTGGCCGGCGTGGAACTCACGGCCGAGGCCACGGGCGACCACACAGTGTGGGTCGACACCGGCGAGCCCGACCCGATCCTGCCGCAGCGGCTCTCCTCCCCGGAGCTGGCCATCCTCGCCCCCGCCGCATACGAGGACGACCCGGCCATCCCCGACCCCGCGGGCGCGGGAACCGGACCCTACGAGCTGACCGAGGCCAGCGGGACCGCGGCCACACTGGAGCCGCACGAGGACTACTGGAATGGTGCGCCCCGCGCGGCCGGGATCGACGTGCGGTTCGTGGAGGACGCCGCCAGCCGGGTCGGCGCGCTGCGCGCCGGCGAGGCCGACATCGTCGACGCCGTCCCGGTCGCGGAGCTGGCCACCATAACCGACCAGAACGTGCTTGAGGTGCCGTTACCGCGCACGGTCGGGATGTTCCTGAACAACGACACGGGCGCCTTCACCGACCCGGAGCTGCGGGCCGCCGCCGCGGACGCGACCGACAGCGAGCCGATCGTCGAGGAGATCTACGAGGACCGCGCCGACGCGACCGAGGGAATCTTCGGCCCGGTCAGCGACTGGGCCGCCGAACGCCCCGATACCGCACCCGAGGCCGAGCCGGGCGACCCCGACGGCGAGCGGATCACCCTGGCCACCTACTCCGACCGCGCCGAGCTTCCCGAAGCCGCCTCCGCCGTGGCCGAGAACCTGCGCGACGCCGGCTTCGAGGTGGAGGTCGTCGTCCAGGAGTTCGCCACGATGGAGACCGACCTGATGGAGGGCGCGTTCGACGCCGTCATCGGTGCCCGCTCCTACCTGATCGAGACCAACGACCCCATCGGCTACCTCGCCTCCGACTGGGGCTGCGACGGTAGTTACAACCTCGCCCGGTTCTGCGAGGAGGATATCGACGACCTGATCACCCGGGCCGCGGCCGAGACCGACGTCGAGGAACGGCTCGCGGCCGCCGTGGAGATCGAGGCGGAGATCATCGCCACGCACTCCTTCGTCCCCCTGGCCGCGGAACGGGCCCGCATCGGGGTGGCCGAAGGCGTCGAGGGCGTGGTCGAGGACCCGCTGGAGCGCCGCATCGTGACCGAAGAGACCAGCGCGCAGTGACTCCGGTAGCGGGGGACGACGGCCCCCGGCGTGCGGGGCGATGGCTCGCCCCGCTGCGCGGTCCGCTCACGGCCCTCGCGTGGTGCACCGGAATCGCCTTCCTGGTGGGAGCACTGCCCTGGCTCAGTGGGGACGACCCCGCGCGGACGGTGCTGCGCGCCCGGTCAGCCGAGCGCGTGGCCGACCCCGAGGCGCTGCGCTCCGTCCGCGACGAGCTCGACCTGCCCACCGACCCGGTCAGCGGCACGCTTGGCTGGCTTGGCGGTGCGGTGCGCGGCGACCTCGGGGTCTCGTGGGTGACCGGCGCCCCGGTCGCCCCGGACATCGCGAACGCGCTCGGCGTCTCGGTCTCCCTCGCGTCGTTCGCGGCTCTGGTCGCGCTCAGCACCGGCATCCTGGTGGTCCTGCCCGGCCTGCTGCGCGCGGCCCGGGCCGGCCACCCGGGAGGCCGCGGGGCCGATGTGACCGGGGCGCTCCTTGCGTCGGTGCCGGACTTCCTGCTCGCCTCGGTGTTCCTCGCCATTGCGGCAGTGCGGTGGGATCTGGCTCCGACATCGGGGTGGGAGACTCCGGCGCACGCCGTGCTCCCGGCACTCGCGCTGGGCCTGCCCGCGGGCGGGTTGG
This sequence comes from Lipingzhangella halophila, assembly GCF_014203805.1. Classification (GTDB taxonomy): domain Bacteria; phylum Actinomycetota; class Actinomycetes; order Streptosporangiales; family Streptosporangiaceae; genus Lipingzhangella; species Lipingzhangella halophila. The sequence goes on from NZ_JACHJT010000001.1 coordinate 2,578,593, forward strand.
TCAGCCGGGTCCTCTCCAGCGCGCTCGGGGCGGCGCTCGCCGAAAGCTGGATCCGCACGTGGCGCGCGACCGGGTTCGCGCCGCGCACCATCGCGGCGGCACTGCTGCGGCGCACGCTCGCCGTGGCGATGCCGCAGGTGATGCTGGTCTTCGCCGGCCTGCTCGGATCCGCCGTCCTGGTGGAGTCGGTGTTCGCCATTCCCGGCCTGGGACACACCGCGCTGGTGGGCACGCTCGCCCAGGACCTGCCGGTCGTGCAGGGGGCCGTCGCCGCGCTCGTCCTCGTGGGACTGCTCGCCGGCGGGATCGGAGTCGCGGTGCATCGGGCGCTGCTGGGGCCCGCGCTGGTCAGCTCCGGTTTGACCCCCGCTGTGCCGATCGTTCCGGCGGCGCGGCGGCTGCCCCTGGCGGTCGGTGGGGTGCTGCTGCTCGGAGTCGTGGTGGGGCTGACCCGCGATCCCGAAGCGATCTCGCTCACGGCGCGCCTGGAGCCACCATCGGCGGCCCACCCCCTGGGGACGGACCCCCTGGGACGCGACCTGCTGGCGCGTTTCGGGCACGGGGCGCTGCTCAGTGCCGGTGCCGGTGTGGCGGTAAGCCTCGTCGCGCTCGTCGCGGGCGGCGTCATCGGGGTCTCCGGGCGCCGCGCGCGGGCGGGTGCGGCCGACGTGCTCAACGCGCTCCCGCCGGTGCTGGTGGGGGTCCTGCTGGCGGCGGTAACAGGGCCCGGTCTGGCCGGGGCCGCGACAGCGGTCGCGCTGGTCGCCTGGATCCCGATCGCGGTCCACGCCCGAACCCTGGCGGCGGAGGTGCGGGCCTCGGGCTACCACCAGGCGGCGGTGGCGGGGGGTGCCACTCGCGGTTGGATCCTGCGGCGGCACCTCCTGCCTTCGGTGCTGCCCGCTGTGGCGCGGCACGCCCTGATGCGGGTTCCGCACAACACGCTGGCGCTGGTCGGGCTGAGCTTTCTGGGGCTGGGTGCCCCGCACGACTCCCCGGAGTGGGGGGCCATGCTGGCCGAGTCCATGCGCTACGTGGAGCGCGCCCCGTGGGCCGTCGCGGTGCCCGCGCTCGGCCTGGCGTTGCTCGGTGTCGTCGCGAGCCTCCTACGCACCGAGCGGCGCTGAGGTCCGCGGCCCGGGGCCTGCCCGGCACCTCTGGGCTGTTCGCCGAAGCGGTGGTGCTGGCCCGTAGCGGAGCCGGCGCGCGACCAGCGGACCCGTGGTAAATACCGAGGCAAGCGGGCAATGTCTCGGGAAAGAGGACGTCTGAGGCGGCCCCCTCGGGATAGGGGCGGTGGTGTGTGGAAAGGAGCGTTCGCATGACAGCAACACCGTCACTGCGGCTGGCGGGCGAGCCCGAGGCGGACCAGTTGCTCGCGGAGCAACCGCTGGCCCTGCTCATCGGGATACTGCTGGACCAACAGGTGCCGATGGAGAGCGCGTTCGCCGGGCCGAAGAAGCTCGCCGACCGGCTCGGCGGCCTCGATGCGCGGAGTATCGCTCAGGCGGACCCCGACGAGTTCGCGTCGGTCTTCGCCACCTCTCCCGCGGTGCACCGCTTCCCCGGTTCGATGGCCAAGCGGGTGCAGGCACTGTGCCAGACCCTGCTCGACAAGTACGACGGTCGGGCCGAGGGAGTCTGGAGCGATGGCGACCCTGATGGCCGCGAGGTGCTGCGCCGCTTGAAGGGGCTGCCCGGGTTCGGCGACCAGAAGGCTCAGGTGTTCCTCGCGTTGCTCGGCAAGCAGTTGGGGGTGCGCCCCGAGGGGTGGCGCGAGGCCGCGGGCCGCTACGGGCAGGAGGGCACCCGGTTGTCGACCGCTGACGTGGTCGACGAGCAGACCAGGGCCGAGATGCGCGAGACGAAGAAGTCGTCCTAGGCAGTGTTCTCTGGGCTCGCTGCCGCTCGCCGGGTCGGGCGCCTGGAGGCCGGGAACCTTCGGGCACCTCCGGTGTGCCGCCCCGGTCGGCTCCGCGACTCGCGGACGCCCCACCTGCGGACCCTCCAGAACCCCGGCGGCGCCCGACCCAGACGGCCACTCGGTAGCCGAACGGCAGGAGCGGGCGCGGCTGATTGCGGCCGGCCCGTTCTGCTTCCGCTGGGGCACTATGAAATCTACAATGTAAAGGCAATTGACAGCATGCTGTCGTTATGACAATATGCTGTCATGGTAAGCGAAACTGTGCACGTTGCCGTCTACGACACTCTCGCCGACTGGGAGGTGGGCCACGCCATCGCCCACATCCGCACCGGCGAGTGGCAGCGCACGCCCGGCCGCTTCGACGTGGCCACTGTCGGCGAGACCCGCGATTCCGTGCTGACGCTGGGCGGGGTGCGCATCACCCCCGACCTGGCGCTCGCGGAGCTGAACCCGGCTGACAGCGCCATGCTGATCCTTCCGGGCGCCCAGGTCTGGGATGCCGCTCCGGAACGCTTGGCGCCCTTCGCCCAAACCGCTCGCGCGTTTCTCGATGCCGGGGTCGCGGTCGCGGCTATCTGCGGGGCGACCGCCGGGCTCGCCCGCGAAGGGGTGCTCGACGACCGCGAGCACACCAGTGCTGTCGCGGGCTACCTCGCCGCGACCGGATACAAGGGCGCCGCCCACTACCGGGACGTCCCGGCGGTGGCTGACGGCGACCTGGTCACGGCGGGGCCCACAGCCCCGGTCGCGTTCGCGCGCGAGATCCTGGGCCGGCTCGACATCGCTGAACCCGATGTTCTCGACGCGTGGTACCGGTTGTTCGCGGAGTCCGACCCGAGTGCGTTCGAGGTTCTGGCGGCGGCCGAGGAGCGGCGGTGACCGAAACGGGAGAGCGGTCCGCAGCCGAGCTGCTGTCATCGAGCGCGCTGACGGTGTTCCGTCTCAACGGCCAGGTCCTGGAGGTGGCCGAGCGGATGGCCCGGCCCGCGGGGCTCACCGCGTCCCGGTGGCAGGTCCTCGGCGCGGTGCTGCGCGAGCCGCTTCCCGTGGCCGGGATCGCCCGCGCCATGGGCATCACTCGGCAGAGCGTGCAGCGGATCGCCGACCGCCTGGTCAGTGACGGTCTCGCCGAGTACCGTCCCAACCCCGCGCACAGCAGGGCGAAGCTGCTTGCGCCCACCGACGCCGGGCGGGCGGCGGTGCGGCGCATCGTGCCGGCGCACCAGCTCCTTGCCACACGCCTGGCCGAGGAGCTGGGAACGGAGGAGTTCCAGCGAGCGCTTGAGGCGCTCGAGAAGCTGTCCGCGGCATTCGACCGGATCGAGCCGCCCGCCTGACCGGCCGCCGCGGCCCGGGGCGCGGACCAGGACCGTTTCCGCTGGCCCAGCGGGAACGCCGGGCGGTCAGACAACGTATGCCGCGCTCGGCAGGCACGGATCTGTGCCCCCGCATGCGGAGGTGCAGGTGGCGACACGTTCCCACCGCGCCGGAATCCGGCGCGGTGGTACAGGCGTTCTCGGCCCGCTCTGATACCCAAGATGAAATCTACGATGTAAAGGTGGCTTTTTCTGCCAACCGAACCAGAAAAGCCCACCCGGGCAATTGCCGGTTCCGGCCAGAAAACAGAAGGAAACACGACGATAAACGCGAGCACCTGGCATGCTACGGTTCCCTTCGCCAAACGGTTTCTGAAACTACTGGGCAGTAGCGCGCCGGCGAAACCGGGGAGACGTGCTGCTCACCTGTTGGTCAAACCAGTACCGACCGTTTGAGAGCATCGTCGTGGGTCGCGGGCGGTCTGGCCGGCGGCCGTCAACGAATCACGAAAGGACAGGTCGCATGGCCTACGGTCCAGGAGCGGGCCCCCCACCCCCGCCCCCACCCCCGCCGGGCGGCGGCGGATGGGGAGCACCCCCGCCACCTCCGCCTCCTCCGGACGGCGGTTACGGCGCCCCGCCGCCCCCACCGCCACCCCCGGGATACGGTCACGGCCACATGGGCAGGCCGGCCAACCAGGGCAACGCGATCGCCGCGCTGATCGTCAGCGCGCTCATGCTGTGCCTGTGCTGGCTCTTCGCGCTCCCGGCCGTGATCCTCTCGATCATCGGTATGGTCCAGGTGAACTCCAACCCGAAGGCTTCGCGCGGCTGCACGCTGGCCGCTTGGATCCTGGTCGCCGTGGCCGCCGTGGCGGGCATCCTCTACTGGATGTGGTACGGCTGGGCCCTGAGCCCGTCGTCCTACGACTACTACTACTAAGGGCGTGCGCGCCCAGGGTCAGCCTTCCAGCGCCGCTGCGACGATGGCCCGTAGTTGGTCCAGGATGTCGGCGCGGTCGCGTTCGAACGGTGCCCCGCCGAGAGCGGCCGCATCCTCGTAAGCCGTATCCAGTGCCGGCGTGCTGACATGGCCGGCCGGTATGGTGCGCCCGGTCGCCGCGCGCAGCCGAGTATTGCGGTAGGCGATCTCGTTTGCGAAGCCGGCACCGGCTCCGCCGGCACGCCCCCGTGAGCCCGGGGTGGGGCCGTGCGCGGTTTCTGCGGCCTCCTCGCGCCCCGCGGGAATCTCGGTGACCGCGGTGCTCTCGCGGACCGCGAACCGCCCCGAGACCCGTTCCATGATGACCTGCCGCGGCAGGGTCGACGCGCTCCACTGCGGGCGCACCCATGGATAAGGGTCGTCGACGATGGGCGTCGCACCCGGTGCGTGTGCTCGCTCATTGTCGGGGATATCGGCGCGCCACGGACACGCGTGGGCGACCAGAACGAAGTCGTCGCTCGTTCCCTCGCTCAGCGTGATTACGGCGTCGGCCGCCGCGGCCGACGCCGTGTACTGGGCAAGCAGGGTGCGTTCCACGATCCCGCCGGTGAGGTCGCGCCAGCGGATCGGGAAGACCGCGGTGCGCACCACAGCGGTGTGTTCGCCGAGGTCGAAGGTGGCGTCGTTGAGGGCGAGCGCGGCCGCGCCCGCCGGGTTCGACCGGCGCGGATCTTCGTCGAGGCGGTAAGGGTCGCAGCCGGTGACGATGACCCGCAGCACCCGGTCGTCGGGTGGGAACACCAGGTCGTCATGGCCGCGTGACGCGTGCTCCAGCCGGGTCAGCAGATCCCGGTAGTCGTGCTCGCCCAGTGCGAAGGCGGGCCGCCAGCCGCGCAGCCGCGCACTCAGGCCCAACCTCGCCCAGTACAGCGGACGGTCGTCGGCGGTGTCCTGCCGGACGGCCTCGGTCCACAGTCTGCGCCCGTGCGAGGTGACGACCCGCGTTGCCTCCGCGAGGTCGCTGGCCGAGGCCAGGTCAGCGGAGAACAGAGGGGCCGCCGCGGCGAATCCGGAACGGCGCAGGATGGTCTGCGGAGTCTCCAGGTCGGCGCGCCCCTCTTCGGCTGTCAGGGCGATGTCGTTCATCTTTTCCAGTTCGATCGTCGGGCGCGGTGGGTGCGGCGGTGCGGATTTTACCGGTGCTTCTGGTGGGCCGCGCCGCCGCCGTGGATGCCGCGGCGCGCGCGGCTCGGGCGCACGGGCGCCCCGGTGGGCGGTTAGCAAGGATCGGGCGCGGGAACGTGAACTCGTGCCCAGCCGGTTGATGTTCCTGACCCCCTCTCGATGGAGAGAGCAACCCATGTCCACCTCGATTACCTCGCCAACGTCTGCGATTCCGCCCACCGACGAGATCGGCGACCGCGCCGAGGCGGCGCTCGCGCGCTGCGGCGTCGACCACCTGACAGAGGCGGGCGCCGCCGGGCGGCTCTACGCCCGGACCCCCATAACCGGGGGAGCGCTGCTGGCCCTGGCGCACGCGACCGAGCGTGATGTCGACCATGCCATCACCGCTGCCCACGAGACCTTCCAGACAACCTGGCGGGACACCCCCGCTCCCGAGCGCGGGGCCCTGGTCCGCCGCCTTGGCGACCTCCTGCGCGAGCACAAGTACGACCTCGCCGACCTCGTCTCGATCGAGGCGGGCAAGATCCGCTCGGAGGCCGCCGGCGAAGTGCAGGAGATGATCGACATCTGCGACTTCGCGCTCGGGCTGTCGCGGCAGCTGTACGGGCGCACGATCGCCTCCGAACGCCCGGGCCACCGGCTGATGGAGACCTGGCACCCGCTCGGCGTCGTCAGTGTGGTCACCGCGTTCAACTTCCCCGTCGCCGTGTGGTCGTGGAACACCGCGGTCGCGCTGGTGTGCGGGGACACCGTGGTGTGGAAACCCTCGGAGATGACGCCATTGACGGCGCTGGCCTGCGATGCCCTGCTGTCTCGGGCGGCCGCCGAGACCGGGGCGCCGGCGAACGTGCACCAGGTTCTCCTCGGCGGGCCCGATGTGGGGGAGCGGCTGGTCGACGATCCGCGGGTCGCGCTGGTCTCCGCCACGGGTTCGGTACGGATGGGGCGCACCGTCGGCCCGCGCGTCGCCGCACGACTGGGCCGGTGCCTACTCGAACTGGGCGGCAACAACGCCGCGGTGGTCGCGCCCTCCGCTGACCTGGATCTGGCGGTGCGCGGCACGGTTTTCGCGGCCGCCGGCACGGCGGGCCAGCGGTGCACCTCGCTGCGTCGGCTGATCGTGCACGAGGATGTCGCCGAGACAATCACCGACCGGATCGTCGCCGCCTACGAACAGCTCCGTGTCGGCGATCCGCTCAACGAGGACACCCTGGTCGGGCCGCTTGTCGGGGAGCGCGCGTATACCGCCATGCGCGAGGCGCTCGCGCAGGCCACCGCCGATGGCGGTGCTGTCCTGGTCGGTGGGAACCGCTGCCTGGAGCAGGAGGCCCCCGACGCCTACTACGTGGAGCCCGCTGTGGTGCGGATGCCAGTCCAGAGCGCGATCGTGCGGGAGGAGACGTTCGCGCCGATTCTCTATGTCCTGACGTACCGGACGTTCGACGAGGCCATCGAGCTGCACAATGGCGTATCGCAGGGCCTGTCCAGCGCCGTGTTCACCCGGGACCAGCGCGAGGCTGAGCGGTTCCTGGCGATGTCCGACTGCGGGATCGTGAACGTCAACATCGGCACGTCCGGTGCCGAGATCGGCGGAGCGTTCGGCGGGGAGAAGGACACCGGCGGAGGCCGGGAGTCGGGCTCGGACGCGTGGAAGGCGTACATGCGCCGGGCCACGAACACTGTCAACTACTCCGATGAGCTGCCGCTGGCGCAGGGGGTTCGCTTCCTCTAGCCGCGCCCAGGAGGGGGTGGGTGGTGCCGCCGGGAGGGGGGACGGCGGCACTACCCGTCGGTAACTCTACTGTTTGGCACCGGTCCTGGCCACGCCCACCAACGTCGCCAATGCGCCGTATGCGGCTTTTCGGGGGGATGCAACGGGGTGTGATGCCGAAAATTCGTGTAAAACCACGAGCTGGTGGCGTCCGGCCGCAACGGTGGCGTCCACGAACGGGCATGCGCCGCACACGCTGAACGTTGTACTGGTATGGAGCCGGAACGCGATGAAATGGACGCCTACAGCCGGGTTGTGACGACCGTGGCTGGGCAGGTGCTGCCGAGCGTGGTGACGCTGAGCGTGCGCGGCGAGGAGGGCGGCGGCGGTGTCGGCTCAGCTGTGCTCTTCAGCGGCGACGGGAAGCTTCTCACGAGCGCGCACGTGGTCGCTGATACCGACAATGGGACGGCGACGTTCAACGATGGCGCGGAGTCGCGCTTCCATGTGGTCGGCGCCGATTCGCTCTCCGATCTCGCGGTGCTGCGCGTCACCGAGGCCGAGCGGGCGACTCCCGCGGTGCTCGGCGACGCCGACGCGCTGCGGGTGGGCCAGCTCGTGGTCGCGGTGGGCACCCCTTCGGGTCTCGACGGGTCGGTGACCGCGGGGGTGGTCTCGGGCCTGGGCCGGTCGCTTCCGGCGCGCGAGGGGCGCCACGTCCGGCTGATCGACGACGTGATCCAGACCGATGCCGCGCTGAACCCCGGTAACTCCGGCGGGGCGCTGGCGGACAACACTGGGCGCATTGTCGGGATCAACACCGCGGTCGCGGGCGTCGGGCTCGGGCTGGCGGTACCGGTGAACTCCACGACCCGGCGCATCATCGGCGAGCTGGAGTCCACCGGGCGGGTTAGGCGGGCGTGGCTCGGCGTGGCCGGGGTGCCCGTCCCGTTGTCGCCCGACGTCGCCGAGCGCACCCAGCAGCGGCGCGGGCTGCGGGTCGTGGAGGTGGTCCCGGGCAGCCCAGCCGGTGTCGCCGGGGTCTTCCTCGGCGACGTGCTCATCTCCGCCAATGGCGAGCCGCTGTACAACGTGCAGACCCTGCAGCGCATGATGCTCGGCCCGGCGATCGGCAGCCGGTTGCCCATTACCCTGTTGCGCCGTGGCGCCCTGGTGGACGTGGTGGTGATCCCTTCGGAGCTGACCACGGGCTGAGCGCGCTCACCGCAGGGCGCGGTGGGCGCGCTCAGCCCGCGTGCGCCGGATCGGCCGCATGGGCTCAGGCGTGCGACTTCAGGTGGGCGAGGATCGGCGGGATGATCCGCTCGGGATCCTCCTCAGGGAGCCAGTGCGTGGCGCCGTCGAGGTCGACGAACTCGTAGGGCCCCGTGACCCAGCACGCCGTCCGTTCGGCCGCCTGGCGGGTGAAGGCGAGATCCTCGGTGCCCCAGAGATAGAGCGTCGGCACGCTCACCGCCGGAACCTGGTAGTCGCCGCGGCTCATCGCGCGGTACCAGTTCAACGCGGCCGTCAGCACGCCCGGATCGCTGAGCCGCCGAATGTTGTCGTCGACCAGGTCGGCGGGCACACGCTCCTGGTAGATGTCCCGGAGTGCGGCCGCGCCGTCCGCCAGCAGTATCCGCTCGGCCTCGCCCTCGGCGCGGAACAGCTCAAAGTAGGCCAGGTGTTCGCGCTGCTCGGCCGACTCCGCGAGCACCGTGGAGAGCGCGCTGGGATGCGCGGTGGAGAGCACGGTCAGGGTGCTGATCCGGTCGGGCGCGCCGGCCGCGGCCGGCCAGGCGATGACGCCGCCCCAGTCGTGGCCCACCAGGTGGAACCGCTCGGCGCCGAGCGCGTCGGCGAACCCGAAGATGTCGCCCACCAGGTGCTCTCCGCTGTAGTCGGCGACGTTGTCCGGACGCGCGCCGGGGGAGTAGCCGCGCTGGTCCACCGCGACGGCGCGGTAGCCGGCCTGCGCCGCCGCGGCCATCAAGCCGCGCCAACACGTCGCGAACTCGGGAAAGCCGTGCAGGAACAGCACCAGGGGCCCAGTGCGCGGTCCGATAGCCAGGGCGTCGAACGTCAGGGAGCCGTGGCGTAGGGTGAGCTTCTCCGCGTCGGGGAAGAGGTCAGCGGACATGGAGTCCCTCCCTGCGAAGTTCCGAGTGGTGGCCCTGTCCACCGAAGCCTACCGACGGGACAGGTCGCTAGACTTGCCGATGCCTAAGGCCGTGGTCGAGCGGGAGAGGACGCGGGGGACATGAGACCGACCGTCGCCTCACCGGAGAGTGTTACCTGGCGGGTCCACCTCGACAGGGCCATGTGGGTGGCCGGCGTGCGCGCCCTGATGCTGCAGGCCCTGCACCCCGTGGCCATGCAGGGTGTGTGGCAGCGTTCGGACTTCATGCGCGACCCGTTGCAGCGGCTGCTCCGCATCGCGCATTTCATCGCGGTCACCACTTACGGAAGCCCTGAGGAGGCGGAGGAGCTGGGCGAGCGGGTGCGGACGGTGCACCGCAGCATGTCGTTCACCGATCCGGCCACCGGGGAGGCGTACCGGCTGGACCAGCCCGATCTGCTGGTATGGGTGCACTGCGCCGAGGTCGTCTCCTACCTGGAGGTGGTGGTGCGCGCCGGTCTGCCGCTGTCCGCCGCCGACGCCGACCGCTACCTCGCCGAGCAGGCGCACACCGCGACCTACGTCGGGTTGCGCCCGGACGATGTCCCGCGGTCGGTCGCCGAGATGCGCCGCTACCTCGCGGAGGTCCGCCCGACGCTGCGCGTCACCCCCGAGGCCACCCAGGCCGTGCGGTTCCTGCTGTGGCCCGCGGTTCCCGAGCGGTTGCGCCGGCTCGCTCCGCTGCGTCCGGCGTGGTTCCCGATCGCCGCCCTCGCCTACCACTGCCTGCCCGGCTGGGCGCGCCAGCAGTACGCAGTGCTCCCGGAGGCGCCCGGTACGCAGGCGGCCACAACCCAGGCGCTGCGGGCGTTCCGGCGGACGCTGAACGCGAGCCCGAGGCACCTGTACAACCGGCTGTTCGACGAGGAGACCGTGCGCAGCGCCGAGGCGGCGCGCGAGCGGTTGGCCGCCGCGGGCTACGACATCCGCGGCGGCTTCCCCCGGGGGCGCCGGGTCGGAGACCGCACACCTGACCCCGGCCGCCCGGCGCGACTAGACTCGGTCGCATGAAACGGCGCGTGCGCCGCTACGCGTGGCTGATGGGGACCTGCCTGGTGCTCTTCGCCGGGTCGCTCCCGGTGTACTACGTGTTCGGAGTCGGCTGGGCGCTCCTGATGTGCGTGGTCGCGATGGTCATCCCACCGTTCGCCGCCATCATCGGCAACATCTCGGACCCCCGCGACCCCGAGGACCACGACGCGCTCTACGGCCCCAACGCCGAGCGCTAGCGCCGCCCCGCGGAGCGACGCGGCACTCCCGGTCCGCGCGCGGCGGTGATGCCGGGGTGTGCGGGGGCGCGGGCCGACCAGTGAGATGAGCCGGCCCACGACCGAGCTCAGGGCGCGAGGACGTACTTCCCCCGCACGCCGCCCTTCGCGACCGCGCGATGCGCCTCGGCGGCCTGTTCCAGGGGGACTACGGCGTGCACCCGCGCTGGAAGTCGGCCGTTCGCGGTCGCGGTGAGGAGCGGGGCCAACCGGGCGCCGTCCGGTTGCGCCACCACCACGCGGACCGTGATCCCGCGCTCCTCCGCCGGCGCGGCGCCCGGCTGCACTCCGACGAAACGGCCGCCGTCACGGACCATCGCGACGGCCTGATCCTGGAGAGCGGCACCGTCGGCGACGGCGTCCCAGCCGGGGGTTTGTTCGGTGACGAAGCCGGCGCCGAGGTCGCGCACGAACTCCTCGTCCGCGGCGCGGGCCAGCCCGGTGACGCGCCAGCCGCGGTCCTGGGCGAGTGGGATGACATACCCCCCGACCGCGCCCGCCGCCCCGGTCACCAGCAGGCTCCGGCCGCCACCGTCGCCGAGCAGGTCGACAAGCTGGGCGGCGGCCAGGCTGTTGAGTGGGACCGTGGCTGCCACGGGCAGAGTGAGCCCGTCGGGCACGAGGGCGATGTCTTTCGCCGGGACCACCAACTGCTCGGCGTATGTGCCGAAGTCGCGGTCGAAGCCGGCGACCAGTCCGGCGACGCGGCTGCCGACCGGGAGATCGACATCCGGGCCGGTGGCGGCCACGGTGCCGGCGAAGTCCCAGCCAAGGCCGGTGTGGTCCGGCTGGTCGACCAGTCCGAGGTCGTGGAAGACCCCGGCGGCGAGCGCCAGATCGACGGGGTTGACCGCGGCCGCGGCGATCGCGACCCGGACCTGGCCGGAGCCGGGATCGGCCTCGGGGACGTCGATGATCTCGATGGAGTCCGGCCCGCCCGGGGTGCGGACGACGGCGGAACGAAACGTGCTCATGGTCGCTGTCTCCTACTTGTGGTGCTCGTGGTTACTGCACCACGATGAGCGAGAAGCTCTTCATCGGGAAGTAGGCACTTGAAAGTGCGTAGGGCACCGTCAGGTGGGAAGAGAGGACCGGAATGGCGACAATGACCGCGGCCCAGAAGCGGGAACAGGCCAAGGAAACCTACGACGCGTTCCTGGCGCGCTGCCCCAGCCGTCAGCTCCTGGACCGGATCTCCGACAAGTGGGTCGCCCTGGTCCTGGCCGCGCTCGGCAGTGACGGCCCGCATCCGGGGGCGGACTGCGGAGGCGAGCCGCAAACGATGCGTTACTCCGAGCTCTCGCGGCGGCTCGCCGGGGTGAGCCAGAAGATGCTCACCCAAACCCTGCGCTCGCTTGAGCGCGACGGGCTGATCACCCGCACAGTCACCCCCACCGTGCCGGTAACCGTCACCTACGAACTGACCGACCTCGGCATGTCGCTGCACGCCGTGATGCACGGCATCAAGACGTGGGCCGAGGCGCATATGGGCGAGGTACTGGCCAACCGCCAGGAGTACGACTCCCGCGGCCCCGCCTGACCCCGCCGCGCCGTGTGCGGCGGCGCACCCGGGTGAACAGGTCGACGGCCGCGCCGAAACATGATCCAAAGGGCCCAAGGAGAGTTGGGCCAGAAGGTTGGGCCCCTGGACCCTTGTTCATGCGCCGCGGTACGGCAATTCTTACGGGAACCGTTGTTGGGCCGTGGGAGGACGTCATGGCGGACACGCAACCAGACCATGGCGCGTCGTTTCTGGAGTACTCCGCGACTATCGCGCTGGTGTCTACTGTCGCGGGTGCCGTGCTTTTCAGCTCCGCGTCGATGGGCGAGAGTGTTTCCAACGGAATCAAACGCGCGATCGACTGCGTCGTGCATATCGACCGGGATTGCGCGGTCGGTTCTCCCGAGGACGGCGACGCGGCTGCGGAGGATCCTTCCGGGGCTGGCCCCGGAAACGGCGACGACGACACATTGCCGGTCATTGATGACGGCAGAGCGCCGGGCGAGTACCAGATCGGGTCGTTCAACATGGCTGGTGGGAACGCGGACGAATACGACCCGGATACCTCCGCCGAGGCCCTGATCAACAGCCTCGAGGATCGGCTTCCCGGCGTCGTCGCGGTACAGGAGGCCTGCGAGTCCGACATGGATGAGGTCGATTCGTCCATGGAAAACTACACAACTGTGTTCCAACAGGTCGAAAAGGTGGACAGCGAATCGGGCGGCAGGTCCGGAGCGTCGTGCAAGGAGGTCGACTCCCCGTTCGGTAACGCGCTCGTCGTCCGCGACGATATGGGGTTCGATACCGAAAACGAAGAGGTCCATGAACTGTCTCCCGAGGACGAGGTGACCGAGATGCGCCAGATGGTGTGCGTGACCTCGGAGACACAGCAGATGGCGGCGTGCACCGTCCACCTGACCAGCGGGAATGGGAAGGAAAAGGACGCTATCCGCGAGGAGGAGACCGCGGAGGTCCAACGAATCCTCGCCGAGGAGTACGGCGACTACACGGTCATTCTCGGCGGTGACCTCAACGCCGATCCTGGATCGGCCGCCACCAACAACCTCTACCACGAGGACTACGGCGACGACGCGCAGGGCTCACTGATCGACGCGTCGGGAGAGTGCGGGCACGAGCTCAGCTCAGGCTGCCGCGAGGGAGAGGGGACCCTCGGATCGGAGAAGATCGACTATGTCTTCGTCTCCGACGACGTCGAGGTCCAAGGGACGCACACCGGTGATCCCCACCATTCCGACCACGACCTGGTGTGGTCGGACGTCTACATCGACCCCGACTCCTGACCCGGCGGCGATACGAGAGGGTCCCTGCCTAACGCGGCACGGGTGCCGCGGGTGGGAGGCACCGGCCCTGTTCCGCCCCGGCCGGTTGTCCCGGGCCAGCCGGGGCGGTGCCCGCAGCGTTGGAGCGCGCCGCTCTCACCAGCGATAGTCCAGGAACTTGCCGTCGAAGGTGACAACGACGCGGTCGCCTTCGGGATCGGGGCGGCGAGCGACGTCGACCTTGAAGTTGATCGCGCTCATGATCCCGTCGCCGAACTCCTCGTGGATCAGCTCCTTCAGCGCCGGCCCGTACACCGCGAGCGCCTCGCTGAACCGGTAGATCGTGGGATCGGCCATCACCTGCGGGTCGGTGCCCCGCGACGGCTGCTGCTCCAGACTCTCGGCGACGGCCTCGTCGAGGTCGAGCAGCTTGCGGACCGCGTCCGCCTGTTCCCGGGTCATCGGGTGCTGCCCCAGCAGGGCCGAGGTCGTCCACACCAGCGGTGCCCCCAGTTCCTCGGCGATCCGCGCCCAGCTCAGGCCGCGCCGCACCCGCGCGGCCGTGATCAGTTCGGCGGCCTCGGACTTGCTCATGATCGGCTTCATTGCGGCTCCCGGAATCGTGGCACTGTTGGGGACACCGCCAGCCTCTCATCATGGATTTTCGCAGGCCATCAGGGAAACCAAGATTTCACCCGCGCGAAACGCGTCGAGCGGGCCGGGCCGGCGTCCTGCGTTCGTCCCGGTTCAGCACACGTGCGGCGCTGCGGTGAGCAGAAAGTAACGCCGCCGCCCATACCGCGGCACACGGGGGAAACATCCGCCCCGCACACTCGCCGGGAATCACCTGGTCAGCCAGTGGTGCAGGCATGACTACGGGGCACGTCCGGCAATCGAAGGGATGGTATGTCCTACCTCACCCCACCCGAGTTCGCGACGAAGATGGTCGACGCGGGCGAAGCCAAGATCAAGATGTCCACCCGCGACACCCTGATCCGCGCCTTCATGGCGGGGGCGATGCTGGCGATGGCGGCGGCGTTCGCGGTCACGATCACCGTGCAGACGGGCCAACCGCTCGCCGGCGCCATCCTGTTCCCGGTGGGCTTCTGCATGCTCTACCTGCTCGGGTTCGACCTGCTGACCGGGGTGTTCACCCTGGCACCGCTGGCCCTGATCGACCGCAGGCCCGGAGTGCGGTTCCGCTCAGTGCTGCGCAACTGGGGGCTGGTCTTCGTCGGCAACTTCGCCGGGGCCTTCATGGTCGCCGCCATGATGGCCGTGATCGCCACCACGGGCTTCTCCACCGTCCCCGACGACGTCGGCCAGCAATTGGGCACGATCGGCGAGTCGCGCACAGTGGGGTATGCCGAGCACGGCGGCGCCGGAATGCTCACCCTGTTCATCCGCGGTGTGCTCTGCAACTGGATGGTCTCCACCGGGGTGGTCGCGGCCATGATGTCGACCTCGGTGTCCGGCAAGGTGCTCGGCATGTGGATGCCGGTCATGCTCTTCTTCTACATGGGGTTCGAGCACTCGATCGTGAACATGTTCCTGTTCCCGGCCGGGCTGCTGCTCGGCGGCGACTTCTCGGTCGGTGACTACCTGCTGTGGAACGAGATCCCCACAGTGGTCGGCAACCTGGTCGGCGGGCTGACCTTCGTCGGGCTCGTGCTCTACGCGACGCACGTCCGCAGCGGAGGGTCCTCGACGAAGGCACCCCTGCAGGAGGATGTGCGCGTTCCCCTCACCCGGTGATGGCCGCAGTCCCGCTGACGCACCCCCAACGGTCCGGCCTGATCCGCGGAGCCGGGCCGTTGGGGGGCGTGGCTCAGCGCCAGTTGGCGCGCAGCCAACGCAGCGCGAGAGCGTAGCCGTCGGTACCGAACCCCGCCATGACGGCCGTGGCGACTGGCGAGATGTAGGAGTGCGCGCGAAACGCCTCGCGCGTGTGCACGTTGCTGATGTGCACCTCGATCAGTGGTGCCCGCAGCATCGCGCACGCGTCGCGCAGCGCGACCGAGGTGTGGGTCCACGCGGCCGGGTTGAGCACCACGGCGGCCTCGTTGTCGGCGGCCTCGTGCACCCAGGAGAGCATCTCGTGCTCGGCGTCGGTCTGCCGGACGTCGACGTCGATCTCCAGCTCGCCGGCCACCGCGCGGCAGGACTCGACAAGCTGCGGGTAGGTCGTCGTGCCGTACGTCGCCGGCTCGCGGCTGCCGAGGCGGCCCAGGTTGGGGCCGTTGAGGACGAGAACCTGCACTGGGTGACCTTCTCTCACGTTTCGGGTACGCGGCGGTGGCCGCGGGCCGCGCGGTGGGCGGCCGGGTCATTGGGAGGGTACGCGCCCGACCCGGCCGCCAGGGAGGTTACGGGGCCTGCTCGCGGATCAGCTCGTACATCTCGTGCTGCCGACCGCCGAGGTTCTCCCCGAAGTAGTCCGCGGCGAGCTGCTGGAACGCCTCGCGGTCCACGTCCTCGACCACCTCGACGTCGCCCGTCCGCTCCCACTCGTCGAGGATCTCGTCCTCCTCGTCCTCGATGCACTGGCGGTTCTCGGGGCGGGTCTCCTGCACCGCGGTCTGCAGCGCGTCCTGCTGATCGGAGTTGAGGCTCTGCCAGTGCTCCTCGTTGATGACCACGAGCTGGGACCCGGTCTGGTGACCGGTCATGCTGACGTGGCTCTGCACCTCCTCGAAGCTCTCCGCGGCGACGGTCGCGATCGGGTTCTCCTGGCCGTCGATGACCCCCTGTTGCAGGCCGGTGTAGACCTCCTCGAACGCCACCGGTTCCGCCTCGGCCCCAAGCGCCTCGGCGTTTTCCAGGTAGACGGGGGAGTCCGGGAACCGCATGCGCAGGCCCTCGAGGTCGGCGGGCTCGCGGATGGGCTCGTTGGCGGAGAAGTGCCGCATGCCGAAGTACCACACGTCCAGCACGCGCGTTCCGGTCTGCTCCCGGAAGTCCGACTTCAGCTCGTCCGCGGCCTCGCTGTCGAAGAACTCGAACAGGTGGTCGGGCCCGTCGAAGGTGTAGGCGGTGTCCAGCACGCCGATCGGCTCGTAGGTGGCGGCCAGCGCCGACGACCCCTGCACGTCCATCTCGACGTCGCCCGACATCACCGAGGCGAACCGGTCGTCGTCGTTCCCGAGCTGGCTGCCGGGGAACGTCTCGACGGTCAACCCGGCGTCGGAGTCCGCGACCTTGTCGGAGACCGCCTCGATCCCGCACGCGGTGTGCGGGTGCTCGGGGGCGTAACTGTTGGCGAACGACAGCGTGACGTCGCCGTCGTCCGTTCCGCCGCATCCGGTGGCCACCAGGGCGGCGCCGGAGAGCGCTGCCAGTATCTGGTAGCGCCCGGTTCGGGTACTCTTTCGCATCGTCTCCTCCTGGGGTGTGCGGGGGTGGCCCGGTGGGAACCGGGCCGGGCGGGGTCACAGGCCGAGAAGGCCGGGCAGGACCAGCACGGTCTGCGGGAAGAACGTCACGACGGCGAGCACCGCCAGCAACGGCACCAGGAACGGCGCCGTGCCGCGGAACACCTCGTGCACGGGCAGGTCGGTCACCGGGCTCATGACGTACAGCACCGCCCCGATCGGCGGGGTGAGCAGCCCGATCATCAGGTTGAGGATCATGACGACACCGAAGTGCAGCGGGTCCACCCCGAACTGCCCGGCGATCGGCAGCAGAATCGGGACCGTGATGACCAGCGCCGACGTCCCTTCGAGCACCGATCCGAGGACGATCAGCACGATGTTGACCATCAGCAGGAAGGCGAGAGGGCTGTCGGTCATGCCGAACATCGTGTCGGCGACGAGGAGCGGCACCTGCTCGCGCGCCAGGATCCAGCCCAGCAGCCCCGACGCGGCGATGATCAGGGTGATGGACGCCGTGGTCACGGCGGTCTCGCGGAGGATGCCCGGGACGTCGCGCAGCGCGACGGTGCGGTAGCCGAACCCGAGCAGCAGCACGTAGGCGGCACCGACCGCGGCCGCCTCGGTGGGGGTGAAGAAACCGCTGAGGATCCCACCGAGGATGATCACGGGAGCGCCGAGCGCGCCGATCACCCGCACCGTCGCCCGGGCGAGCCGGCGGATACTGAACGGATCGCCCTTCAGTTCCGGGTGCCGACGCGACCACAGGAACACCGCGAGCGCCAGGCCGATGGCCATGAGGAAGGCCGGCACCACCGCGGCCGCGAACAGCGCCCCCGTGGACACCGCCGCGATCGAGGCGTAGATGATCGCCGGGATGCTCGGCGGCATGATCGGACCCACCAGGCTCGACGCCGCTGTGACCCCGACCGCGAACCGTTTGGGGTAGCCGTTGCGCACCATGGCGGGAACCTCGACCTTGCCCAGGCCGGCGGCGTCCGCGAGCGCCGACCCGCTCATCCAGGAGAAGCCGAGGCTCACCCCGATGTTGACGTAGCCGAGGCTCGCCCGGAGGCGGCCCAGGAGCGACAACGCGAACTCGAAGAGCCGGTCGGCGATCCCGGCGCGGTTGGCCACCACGCCGACGAGGATGAACAGCGGTACCGCCAGCAGCGGGAAGCTGTCGACCCCCTCGGTGACCTGCCGCAGGCTCAGGCCCAGGGACTGGCCGTTGAGCAGCATGTAGAGCAGCGAGGGCCCCAGAAGGGAGAACGCCACGGGCACCCGCAGCGCGAGCAGGGCCACGATGCCCAGTGCCAGCAGGATCATGCTCACCCGATCGGCCCTCCTGAGGTGGGGGTGTGCGGTGCGGACCGCTCGTCGTCCGCGTCGTCCGCGTCGGCCCGCGGAACGGCGATCGCGAGCACCGCCCGGATCGCGGTCAATGACAGCCCGACGAAGGGGACCGCGAAGATCCAGCGCACCGGAATTCCGAGCGACGGCGAGGTCTGTATCGACGGCTGCCGCAGCAACTCGTAGGCCTCGGCGGCGTATCCGACGCACACGGCGGCGACCACGACGTTGGCGAAGATCCGCACCCCGCGGAGCACGGCCCCGCTGGCCGCGTAGTCGACCAGCTTCAGGCTGATGTGGCCGTCGCGGCCCATCAGGTAGCCCGCCAGGGCGAAGGTCAGCCACACCAGGCTGAACCTGGCCAGCTCACCGGTCCACAGCCAGCCGCCGACGGGCAGGTAGCGCTGGCCCGCCTGGACCAGCATCAGCACGAAGATCAGCAGGACCAGGAGTCCGCCGACGACCTGCTCGGCGCCGCCGACCCAGCGCAGGACGGCCCTGGCACCGCGGCGTACGGTCCCTGCGCGGG
Source organism: Lipingzhangella halophila (assembly GCF_014203805.1). GTDB lineage: Bacteria > Actinomycetota > Actinomycetes > Streptosporangiales > Streptosporangiaceae > Lipingzhangella > Lipingzhangella halophila. The sequence goes on from NZ_JACHJT010000001.1 coordinate 2,597,150, forward strand.
CCTCGGCACTCATTGGCTGCCCTCCTGCCACACGGCCATGTTGATCCACGATTTGCCGGGGGCGGTGCGGGCCCGCGCGAAGGCCGTCGCCGCCTCCCGCGGGGCGAAGCCGGCCTGGAGGGTCCGCGCGGGTAACAGCGCGCCGCTGGCGACCGCTGCCACCGTGTCGCGGAAGTCGTCCGGGTGGTCGTAGATGAGCACGCCGCGCACGCTCATCTGCCGCTGCACCAGGTCCCGGGTGGACAGCGGAACGGGGTCGGCGGTCATGCCGATCACGATGGCCGTGCCGGTCCTGGCCAGGGCCTCCATCGTGGTCTGCCACCCCTGCGGCGCCCCGGTGGTGTCGAACGCGAGGAGGTACTCGTCGCCGCGGTCGAGGTCGGCCCGTTTGGCCCCCAGCGTCTCAGCGAGGGCCAGCCTGCCCTCGTGCGGCTCGGTGACGCGGACCTCCGCGCCGGCCTCGACGAGCGCCTGGCAGAGGAGCAGCCCCTGCGAGCCGGCGCCCACGACCAGGCACCGGTCGCCGGCCGCGGCACCCGAGCGCCGCACCGCGGCACGCGCCACCGCGAGCGGCTCGACGCACGCGAGCGACTCGTCGGCGACGTGCTCGGGGACCGGCCAGGTGAAGCGGGCCGGAACCGCCACGCGTTCGGCGAGCAGGCCGGGAGTGTTCATCCCGACGATCTCGCGCCGGGTGCACGCCGACGTGTGGCCGGCGCGGCACGGGGGGCACTCGAAGCAGCAGTAGTTCGGCTCGATCGCGACGCGCTGGCCGACCCGGCGGTCGGTGACACGGGAGCCGACAGCGACGATCTCTCCGCCGCCCTCGTGGCCCATGACCCACGGGGACGAGGGAACCGCCCGGTTGCCGTCGTAGACGCTCAGGTCCGATCCGCATAGCCCGACTCCGCGCACCGCGACGATGACATCGTGCGGGCCCGCGACGGGTTCCGGCCACTCCTCGACCACCTCAACGCGCTGAGGCTCGGTCAGAACAATGGCCCTCATCAGGCAACTCCTTACAGTGAACGCGATCGGCACGCGCTGTGACGGCTGTCACAGGCGACGTTCGGGTCAAACCGTAGAACGACCCGATTCGTTATGACAATCGGTTGCCAAAAGTTGCCATTAGCCGTACAACTGGAACCGTCGACGCGTTCCCTGGAGGTCAGCCCGTGCAGCAGCAGGATCCCGAACCGGCGGGGGAGACGGAACCGGTAGCGGGCGCCCCGCGGCGGCCCGCGACCATCTACGACGTCGCCCGCGCGGCAGGGCTGGCCACGTCGACCGTTTCCCGGACCTTCAGCAACCCCACCCGGGTGAGCGCGCGCACCCGCGAACACGTGCACGCCGTCGCGGAACAGCTCGGCTACCAGCCCAACCCGCTGGCGCGCGCCCTGCCCTCGGGCCGTACCCGGACCGTGGCGCTGATCGTCGCCGACATCACCAACCCGCACTTCTTCGGCATCATCCGGGGTGCGGAGGAGCAGGTGCGCGCCGCCGGGTTCACCCTGATCCTCGGCGACAGCAAGGAGTCGCCGGAGCTGGAGGCGCGCCACGTCGAGCAGCTCAGCCGGTCCGTGGACGGGTTCCTGATCGCCGCCAGCCGCATGGCCGACGACAGCATCCGGGAACTGGCCAGTCACCGGCTGACCCTGATCAACCGGCAGGTCGACGGCTACTCCAGCGCGATCGTGGATGTCGTCGACGGCACCCGCCAGATCGTCGAGCACCTCGCGTCGCTCGGCCACACCTCACTGGTGTACCTGGCCGGTCCGCGCAGGTCGTGGCTGGCCGCGCAGCGCTGGCACGCGCTGAGGACGGCGGCGCGCGCACTCGGCCTGACCGCGACCCGGCTCGGGCCGTTCCCACCCACGATGCACGGCGGTGGCGCGGCCGCCGACGCCGCGCTCGGCTCCAAGACCACCGCTGCCGTCGCCCACAACGACCTGCTCGGTATCGGGGTGCTGCGCCGGTTCGCGGAACGCGGGGTCGGTGTCCCCTCCGACATCAGTGTGGTCGGCTACGACGACATCTTCGGTGCCGACTTCTGCTCGCCGCCGCTGACCACGCTGGCCGGGCCGTTCGAGGAACTGGGACGGGCCGGCGTCGACCTGCTGCTCCGGGCGCGCGGGCCAGAGCGGCGCGGCCCCCAGCCCCAACAGCTCGTGCTGCCCGCGCACCTGGTCATCCGGGGCTCCACCGGACCGGCGCCGGGCTGACACCCGTGCGGCGGGCAGGGACCGGGACGCGAAACGGGAGCGCGGCCCCGTGGCAGTTCGGCCGCGCTCCCGCGGTCGCGCGGGTCAGCGGCCCAGCACCCGCCGCAGTGCCGCAAGGATCAGCTCGGCACGGTCGAGCCGGGCGTTGTGGCCCATCAGGCCGATCCGCCACACCGAGGCGGCGTAGTCGCCCACCCCGGCCCCGATCTCGATGCCGTACTCGGTGAGCAGTTGCTCGCGCACCTTCGCGGAGTCGACGCCCTCCGGCACGCGTACCGAGGTCAACTGCGGGAGCCGGTGGCCTTCGGCGGCGAACAGCTCCAGGCCCATTTCCTGCAGCCCGTCCTGCAGCCGCCGCCCGGCCGCCTGGTGCCGCTCCTGGACGGCGTCCAGGCCCTCCTCGTGCAGCCGCGCCAGCGCCGCGTCGAGCGAGGCGACCATCGCCACCGGCGCCGTGTGGTGGTAGGCGCGCCCGCTGGGCCCGCCGCGCACGTAGCCGCCCAGCAGGCCCAGGTCGAGGTACCACACCGGCGGAATCTCCACGCGGCGCTCCCACGCCCGCTCGGAGAAGGTGAACGGCGCCAGCCCCGGCGCGACACCGAGGCACTTCTGGGTGCCCGAGTAGGCGATGTCGACGCCCCACTCGTCCACGGCGACCTCGATTCCGCCGAGCGAGGTCACGCAGTCGGCCAGCAGCAGGCTTTGCGGCGAGTGTTCCCGCAGGGCCGCGCCCAGGCCGGCGATGTCGCTGCGCGCGCCGGTGGAGGTCTCGGCGTGCACGGCCGCGACCAGGGCCGGCGAGGGGTGGGCCGCCAGGACGCGCTCGGTGTCCACGGGGTCGCCCCACGGGTGGTCCACCCGCACGACCTCGGCGCCGTACCGGGCCGCCACCTCGCACATGCGTACGCCGAACAGTCCGTTGACGGCGACCACGACGACGTCGCCGGGGCGGACGGTGTTGGCGAAGGCCGCCTCCATGCCGATCGACCCGGTCCCGGAAAGGGGAAGCGTCACCGGGTTGGCGGTGCCCCACGCGGAGCGCAGGTGGTCGCAGGTGCGTTCGAGGACAGCGATGAATTCGGGATCGAGATGGCCGAGCAACGGTGCCGCCAATCCCGCCGTGGCCTCGGGATACGGGTTACTCGGTCCGGGTCCTAGAAGTGTGCGCTCGGTCAATGCCATGAGGATCACTTTAGGGGCTGGTGGGCGTGGCCCGGTCACCCGGTCGGCGGTGTGCGGGCGCCCGCACGAGCGTCTGGGGAACGACCAGCCCCGCACCCGGGCAAGGGGAAGGCCGCTACGGAGCGGCGTTCGCGGTCAGGGGTCGAGGCGCTGCGGCCCCGGACCGACCTCGTGGACGACGGTGTAGGTGGGAGCTTCGCTCATGCGCACCTCGGCCTTACCGGACAGGCCCTCCAGGGCCGTGCGGATGGCGTCCATCCGGGATTCGCCGTCCGAGGTCGCCACGAAGTCGCGGTAGTCCGCCTCGCTGGCCCAGTGGACGATGGTGTACACGCGGGCGCCGTCGGTGCTCGCGTGGAAGCGGGCCGACCGGTAGCCGGGATAGAACCGCACCCACCGCTCCTGGATCTCCGCGAAGGCCGCCACGAGCTCTCGCTGGGTGTCGAAACCGTCGACGGTGTAGTCGATGATCGAATAGAAACCGGAGTCCGCGCTCACGTAGGTGCTCCTCGGGGTCAGGCGGCAGGTACTGGGAGCCCATCCTGCAACCTCAATCGCGATTGAGGTCAAGGTTCGCGGGCAGAGGCGCGAACACCCTCGACTCTTGCGGCGCTCGCGGCCCCGAAGAAGAGTTCCGGTCGTGGCGCGGAAACGGCCCGCAGCCTGCGAGCCTCGCGATACGGCCGGTGGTGCGCGGTTCGCGAGAAGGACGGACTGGCGTGAGGCGGGACCAACGGCCAGGGTCGCCGACGCGTCCGTTGACGGCAGCGCTTCGGGCGGGCGGCGCGCCTTCGTGCGATGGGGACTACGCCGCCGTAGCAGCACTCCACGAGGAGGGCCACCGTGACCGAGCACCAGCATCCGCACGCGGAGCGGGAGCACGACGGTACCGGCGCCGCCACACCCCGGGGTGGCGGTTGGTCACGCCCGCACACCCACGCTTGCCCTGGGATCTAGTCCAGCCCGAGTACGTCGCGCAGGGCGGCGTCGACCGCGGACATCTCGTCAGCGTTAAGTTGACCAGCGAACTCCGCGAGTCGTTTTTCCGGGTCGACCGCGGTTACTTGTTCGACCAGAACCCGAGTCTTGGTGCCGTTGATCTCGATCTCCGGCCGGAACGAGGCCGATCGGCGCCCTGTGGAGGTCGGGGCCACCAGCCAGGTGGACAGGGGGACGTCATCGGACTGGACCACCACGGCATAGCGTCTCCGGCTTGCTCGTGGCCACAGTTGTCACGTGGCGCCTTGAGCCGGTAGAGGTCACCACGCACTGTACGACTCCATCTCCGTGGCGAGCTCCAGTGCCGCGCGCACGTCATCTGGGTCATCTCGAAGCGCCTCGGCTTCGGCGCGCAGACGAGCGCGTTGCTCCTGGCGCTCAGCGGTGAGGATGGCCTGCCGCGCCGCCTCGGACCGGGATTTACCGTCGCGGGTCAGGTACTCCAACGCGCGTTCGACGTCGGGGTCGGTGCGGAACGTAAGTGCACTCATATGACCAAGTGAATTACATTGCGCGGGACGCCTGGTCTCCAAAAGAGCGGATCCACCGGCCGGGCCGTTGCCGAGCGCTCAGCGTCGGTGGCGCTTCCTCGTACGATGGGGACTACGCCGCCGCAGCAGCCGCACTCGACGAGGAGGGCCACCGTGACCGAGCACCAGCATCCGCAGGCGGAGCGGGAGCACGACGGTGCCGGCGCCGCCGCACCGGCGCCCAGCCCGCGGAAGAACGGCCCGTACAAGAGCGTCTCCGAGGAGCTGGCGGCGTGGATGCGCACCGGCTGGGCCGACACCGAGCGCCGCGACCTGCGCCCGCTGGAGCAGGCGCCCTACACCGCCAAGCGCCGTGCCGGGCTCAGCGCGCGCTTCCCCGGCGAGCGGCTGGTCATCCCCGCGGGCCAGCTCAAGACCCGCTCCAACGACACCGAGTACCCGTTCCGGCCGTCCAGCGACTACGTGTACCTCACCGGCGACCAGTCCGACGGCGGGTGCCTGGTACTGGAGCCCACCGCCGACGGCGGTCACGAGGCCACCGCGTACCTGTTGCCCCGCTCCAACCGGGAGAACGGCGAGTTCTGGCTCGACGGGCTCGGTGAGCTGTGGACCGGGCGCCGCAACAGCCTCGCCGAGGCGGGCCAGCTCCTCGGGCTGGCCACCGACGACGTCCGAGAGCTGACCGCGGTGCTGCGCGAGGCACCGTCCGCGCCCACCCGGATCCTCCGGGGACACGACCACGCGCTGGAGGAGGTGCTGCGCGACCTGCGCGGAGGCGACGCCGACGCGGACGCCGAGGCGGCCGAGCGCGACTTCGAGCTCGCCGTCCACCTGGCCGATGTCCGCCTGGTCAAGGACGACTGGGAGATCGGCCAGCTGCAGCGCGCCGTCGACTCCACCGTGCGCGGGTTCGCCGACGTCGTGGCCGCGTTCCCGCAGGCGCGGGCCACGTCCGAGCGCTACATCGAGGGCACGTTCTTCCTGCGCGCGCGGGTTGAGGGCAACGATGTCGGCTACGGCACCATCGCCGCCTCGGGGCCCAACTCCACCACCCTGCACTGGCAGCGCAACGACGGCCCGGTGCGCGAAGGCGAGATGGTGCTGCTCGACGCCGGTGTGGAGACCACCACGCTCTACACCGCCGACGTCACCCGCACCCTGCCGATCTCGGGCACCTTCAGCGACGTGCAGCGCCGCGTCTACGACCTGGTCCTCACCGCCCAGGAGGCCGGCATCGCCGAGGTCGCCCCGGGCAAGCCCTTCCGGGCCTACCACGAGGCGGCGCAGCGCGTCCTGGCCGAAGGGCTGGTCGAATGGGGGCTGCTCGACGGCCCGGCCGGCCGCGTCCTCGACCTCGGCCTGCAGCGCCGATACTCGCTGCACGGCACCGGGCACATGCTTGGCCTGGACGTGCACGACTGCGCGGTCGCGCGCACCGAGTGCTACGTCGACGGCGACCTGGAACCCGGCATGGTGCTCACCGTGGAACCCGGGCTGTACTTCCAGCCCGACGACCTGACCGTGCCCGCCGAGCTGCGCGGTATCGGGGTCCGGATCGAGGACGACGTGCTGGTCACCGACGATGGCAACCGGGTGCTCTCGGCGGCCCTGCCGCGCCGGGCCGAGGATGTGGAGGCGTGGCTGGCCGGCCGCGCTCCGGTGGCCTGATGGGCGCACCCGGGCCGGCGGGGGCCGGCCGCCGTGGCGCGGCACCGTTCAGGTGCGGGCAGGTGGGCCGGTGCCGCGCGCCGCTGGGCGGAATTCATGTTGCACCGGCCTGGAGCTGAGTAAGGACGAGGAACCGGGCGGCGTCCCGCGGCCCGGCCGCTAGTCCGCTTCGCCGCCGTACTCGTTGTACTTTCCGGCGAGCGGCTGCCCGGACAGCGCGTGGATCGCGGCCATGATCTCGTCGGTCACAGCCCGGCGGGCCCGGCCCGCTTTGAGGTGGTCATAGCCGATGGAGAAGTCCAGTGGTGGCCCGAAGCGCACCCGGATCGGCTTGATCCGCGGCACCTTGGCGCCGATCGGCTGGATCCGTTCGGTGCCGGACAGCGCCACCGGCACGACCGGCGCCCCGGACATCAGGGCCAGGTAGGCCACGCCCGTCCGGCCGCGGTAGAGCCGGCCATCGCGCGAACGGGTGCCCTCGGGGTAGATCGCGAACGCCTCCCCGTCCTTGAGGGCGCGCAGACCGACATCGAGGGCCTCGATCGCCTCGCGGCCCGCGCCCCGCCGCACCGGTACCGCCCCGAGCGCGGTGAACGTCACCCGGGACAGTGCCCCCTTGGGGCCCCGGCCCTCGAAGTACTCGGCCTTGGCCGGGAAACGCACATGGCGCGGCACGGCCAGCGGGATCACCACGCTGTCGCAGAACGACAGGTGGTTGCTGGCCAGGATCACCGGCCCGGTCGCCGGGACGTGCTCCACCCCCTCGATCGTGGGCCGGTAGAGCAACCGGCCCAGTGTCGCTCCCACCCGCCGCGTGGTGCTGTAGAACATCGGTCTCCGATCGCCGGTGCTGCCTGGAGCTCCACGGTAGCGCCGCCGGCCTTGGCGTGCCGCTCTGGCTCCGGGGATAGGAGACGGTGCCTTTTTGGGAACCTTTCGGGCGCGCCGTGCTGCCCGTGATGCAGATTGGAGGGCGTGAATAGCGGAAACCAGAGACTCGACCGGTGGCGGCGCCGCACCGAGTTTCCCATGCTCGGCGCGGCGCTGCTGTTCCTCGCGGCCTACGCCTGGCCGATCCTCGACCCCGAACTCGCGCGGCCCTGGCAGACGGCGTGCTGGGCCCTCACCTGGCTCACCTGGGCCGCGTTCGTCGCCGACTACTCCGTTCGGCTGGCCCTCGCACGCGACCGCTGGTCCTTTGTCCGCACCAACCTCGTCGACCTGGCGATCGTCGTGCTGCCGGTGCTGCGGCCGCTGCGGCTGATCCAACTGCTCTCGATCGTGACCGTGCTGAACCGCAGGCTGACGGTCTCGCTGCGGCAGCATGTCACGATGTTCGCGGTCGTCGCCTCGGGCCTGGTTCTGTTCTGCGCCTCCCTGGCGGTGCTGGACGCCGAGCGCGGTGCGCCCGGGGCCACCATCACCACGTTCGAGGAGGCGCTGTGGTGGGCGGCGGTCACGGTGACCACGGTGGGCTACGGCGACTTCTACCCGGTGACGTCGGCGGGCCGCCTCATCGCGGTCGGGTTGTTCCTGGCCGGGATCGCGTTGCTCGGTGTGGTGACCGGGACGCTGGCGTCGTGGTTCGTGGAGAAGGTCGACGCGACGAAGGAGGAGACCACCGCCACCCGCGCCGAGGTGGAGATTCTGATGGCCGAAGTCCGGGCGCTCCGCAGCGAGCTGTCCGGCACGCCGGCCGCCAACGGCGACAACGTGCCTGCCCCCGCCGACGACCGGTCCGGATGATCGTAGGGCCGTGGCGGCCGAGGAGGCGGTGCACCCGGCTACTGCGACCATGGCTCGTTCGGTGCTTACCCCAAAGTCGTGACCCGTGGGGCGTGTCCATGGAAAAGTGGCTGGATCCGGCCACCTTTTCCGTTTCACGGAAACCGGGGCGTCTGGGCTCTAGGTTGTCCGCATGCCCGGATTCGATCACGAGTTGCAGGTTCAACTGTTCCAGCGCAACCCGGACTTGGCGCCCGCTTTGCTGGACGAGGTCTGCAGCTTCCCCATTCCCGACTACGCCCGTGCCGAGATCGGCTGCGCCGACCTGACCAATCTGACCCCGAAGCCGTACAAGGCCGACGATGTCACCGTGCTCTACGCCGCGGACGGCAAGCGGCTGCTTGCCGTGATCACCGAGACCCAGCAGCGCGAGGACCAGGACAAGCCCTTCACTTGGCCGGTGTACGTAACAACGGTGCGCGAACGTTTGCGCTGCCCAGTACGGCTGCTGGTGGTGTGCCCGGATGTCAAGACCGCGGTGTGGGCCCGCATGCCCATTGAGGTCGAGGCCGGAGGGGCCACCCTGTGTCCCGCCGCGATCGGCCCGAACGAGGTCCCGGTCGTCAACGACACGGCGAAGGCTATGAGCCTGCCCGAACTGTCGGTCCTATCGGCCGCCGCCCACGGCGACGACCCGGCCGTGTTGAAAGCGGCGGAAGCCGCTTTGGATGTCGTGCCCGAACGGACCCGGCTTATCTACAATGACTTTATCGAGGCGAGGCTTAGCGCTGCGGCTCGGAAACTGTGGGAGGACATGATGGCGACTGGCACCTACGAGTGGCAGAGCGATTTCGCTCGCAAGTACGTCGGGCAAGGCAGGGCCGAGGGCAGGTCTGAGGGCAAGTCTGAGGGCAAAGCCGAGGACATCGTCATGATCCTCGGTGCCCGGGGCTTTGCGGTGAGCGAGGCCCAGTGTGAGCGCATCCGCTCCTGCACCGATCTTGACCAGCTCAACACCTGGCTCACCCGCGCCGTCACCGCCGAGACCGTCGAGGAACTCTTCGACTGACAGCGCCCGCGAGCAGGAGATCCGTCGCCGTCGCCCCCGGGCCGTGCCGAGGGCGGCGCACACCAACGAACCGCCGCCGTGGTGCTAGTCGCCGGGCTGCCAGTCGCTGTTGGCCCCGCAGATCACCAGGCACGCCTGGTTGCCAGGCACCCGCCCGGCCAGCCAGGCGGCGAAGGGCACCGCGGCGGCGGGCTCGGCGGCGATCCGGAACTCCTCCCACAACCGGTCGCGCGCGGCGATGATCTCCTCGTCGGAGACCAGGGCCGTCGACACCGGGTTGGCACGCAGCACCCCGAACGGCGACTCACCCACCCGGGTGGCGCCCAGCGCGGAGGAGGCCACGGAGTCGACCGGAGCGTCGACCGGAGCGCCGGCGGCGAGCGCGGCGTGCAGGCTCTGGCACCCCTGCGGCTCCACCGCGACGACCCGCCGCTCGCCCGCGCCCAGGCGCACGCCGGCGAGCAGGCCGCCGCCGCCCACAGCCACCGCGACGGTGTCGCACTCGGGCGCGTCGGCCGCGATCTCGTGGCCGACCGTGCCCTGACCGGCCACCACCAGCGGGTCATCGTAGGCGTGCAGGTACCGCACCCCCTCGTCGGCGGCACGCTTATGGGCCGCGTCGGCCGCGACGGCATAATGGTCGCCGACCCGGACGAGCTCCGCGCCCGACTGCTCAAGCCGCCGCGCCTTCGCTTCGGGCACGGTCGTGGGCACGTAGACGATCGCCTGGATCCCCAGCAGCCGCGCGGCAGTGGCCACGCCCAGGCCGTGGTTGCCCCCCGACGCCGTGATGACCCGGTCGGTCGGCTCGCCCCCCAGCAACGCGTTCAGCGCGCCGCGCAGCTTGAACGCCCCGGTCAACTGCATGTGCTCCAGTTTCAGGGCCAAGGGGCGCCCGTCGACCCGGGCGCGCAGGATCGGGGTGCGGCGGGCGTAGGGCAGGATCCGCTCCGCCGCCGCACGGACATCGACTGCTGTGGGGACGTGCGCCGGAAGCGCCGTGTTCGAGGTCATGCCTTCACTCTGCCGGTCGTGAGCCATAAGTTAAAGTTGACGTTCCTAAGGAAGATTAACCAGTGCTTACCCTGGCCGCGTGGTGCGCTGTGCCGCCACGCGCGGCTGGACTGTCGCGGGCCGTGCCAACGGGCGATGGGGGATCCGGGTGCTGGACGCCAATCGGGTGCGGGTGCTGGTGGAGGTCGCGCACGCCGGGTCGATCGCCGCGGCGGCCGAGCGCATGGCGTTCACCCCGCCCGCGCTGTCCCAGCAGCTTGCCAAGCTCGAACGCGAGCTCGGCTGCGCTCTGGTGGAACGCGGCCGTACCGGGGTGCGGCTCACCGCGGCCGGACAGGTGCTTCTGGAGCACGGCGAGCGCATGCTCGGCGAGCTGCGCGACGCCGAGACCGCCGCGCGGGCAGCGGCGGGGGAGTCCCCGCGCCGGCTCTCCGTGGGCGCGTTCGCCAGCGCCGGGAAGGTCCTGGTGCCCAACGCGCTGGCGGCCTTCGGCCGTGCGCATCCGCACGTGCGCCTGGCGCTGTCCGACGTCGAGCCGCCGGGCGGGTACGGGCTGGTGACCTCCGGCGACCTGGACCTGCTCATCACGCACCGCTACCCGGGCACCTCCCTTCCGCACGTCAGCGGTCTGCACCGCGAGCAGGTCCTGGTCGACCCGCTGATGCTGGTGCTTCCCGAGGGGCATCCGGCGGCCGGCGGCGCCCCGCGCCTGACCGACCTCACCGAGGAGGAGTGGATCTGCGGCGCGCCCGGTATCTCGAACCGGGTCGCGCTGGACCGGGCCGCCGAGGCCGAGGGGGTCCGGCTCACGGTGGCCTACGAGACCCGCGACTACGAGGTCACGCTGGCCCTGATCCAGTCCGGAGTGGGGATCGGGCTGATCCCGCGGACGATCCTGCGCGCCGCCCCCGCCACCGGCTGGATCGCCGTGCCCCTGTCTGGGGCCGAGACGGCGCGCGAGGTGTACGTGGTGCACCGGAAGCGGCCACGCGGCCCGGTGCCGGAGATGGTCGACCTGTTGCGGTGGTCGGCCCAGCGGGCACTGGGGTAGGCCATGGCCGGATCTCCCGCGCCATTGTCCCGCCGATGAGCGCGGGGAGTGGGCTACTCGGCGGTGCCCGGGGTTGGTTCGTCGTCCTCGTCGGGGGTGGCGGCGGCCAGCACGCGGCCCAGCAGGCGCACGGTGTCGGTCCGCACGGTGCGCCCGCCGTCGAAGCGAGGGCGGGCGGTGTAGGGGGCCTTGTGGCACATCGGCTCGAAACAGATCCGCCACCAGTCGCCGAACTCCTCGTGCAGAGGGAGCAGCTCGTCCGGCAACTCCGGCTCGGGCGGGGACGTGGGCATAGCCGCTTCGGCGGCATTCTCGATCGCCGGGGTCTGGGCGGGAACGGTAGGCTCGGACATCGTCACCAGCTTCCTTCAGCGTGTTGGTGGCCACGGCCCGGGACAGTCGCCACTGTCGCCGGGCTCTTGTTTGTTCGGGCCCTGGAATCCGAACTGTCCGCGTTTTCCACAATTCACCAGAACCCATGCCCCGACAATGCCGAACGCCGTAGCGTATTTCCATTGCTACAGCCATCCAGCGGAAACGCACGGAGGGCTGTGGTTCAAGGCAATACAGGTGCGGTAGGAGGCGGTAAAATGGCGGTATCGCGCAAGTCCGCGCGGCTCCGGTTCGGGTTCGAGGTGCGGCGTTACCGGAAGCGAGCAGGGATGACGCAGCAGCATGTCGCCAAGGCGCTGCACATCTCCCAATCGCATCTATCCGACGTCGAGGTCGGAAAGAAAGGGCTTGGGACCGAACAAATCCCCCGATTGGATAGTGTCCTTAACGCCGGTGGGCTGCTGGCGAAACGGTGGCAGGATCTGCACCGCGAGGACGGCTATGCCGAGTGGTTCCGTGACGTGGTGACCCTGGAGCAGGAGGCGACCGAGATTCGGTTGTACCAGTCCTCGGTGGTCCCGGGCCTGTTCCAGACCGCCGCCTATGCCCGGGAACTGATCCAGCTGGGCAACCCGGGCGCAACGTCGGTCGCTGTCACCGAACAGGTGGAGGCCCGCATCCGGCGCCAGGAGATCCTCGAAGCCGAGCAGGGAGCGGTAGTCATGGCGGTGATCGAGGAGCACGTACTGCGCCGTCCGGTCGGCGGCGTCGAGACCATGGCGGCCCAGCTCGACAAGCTGCTGGAAGTGGCCATCCCACCCCGGGTGACCGTCCAGGTGATTCCCCTGGACACCCCGGAGCACTACGGCATGGATGGCTCGTTTGCCCTATTCGTTGTCCCAGAAAAGGGACACCTCGCCTACACCGAGACTCACGTCTCCAGTGACCCCCGGGACGACAAGGCGGCCATCGACGGCTATATGACAATATTCGGGAACCTGCGCGGTGTCGCGCTCGCCCCCAGCGCTTCACGTTCCCTTATCGAGAGGATCAGGAGAGAGTTCGATGCTCAACCGTGAATGGATTACGTCCAGCTACTCCCAGGGCGGCATGGACAACTGTGTCCAGGCTCGTAGCGCTTCCCACTACGCGGTGGATGTCCGCGACTCCCAACACCCCGACCACGGGTATCTGTCGTTCGACGGTGCCGAGTGGCGCGCCTTCCTCGCCGACGCTCACCGGCTCTAAGGATCCCCGAACAGCGACCGCGCTCGCCCCCAGCGCTTCGCGTTCCCTTATCGAGAGGATCAGGAGAGAGTTCGATGCTCAACCGTGAATGGATTACGTCCAGCTACAGTTCCAGAGGCGCGGACAACTGTGTCCAGGCTCGTAGCGTTTCCCGCTACGCGGTGGATGTCCGCGACTCCCAGCACCCTGACCACGGCAACCTCACCTTCGAGTCCGCCGAGTGGCGGGCCTTCTTGGCCGGAGTCGAGGTGCTTTGACATAGGCTCGCGGGGCGTGTGCGGCCGGTGCCGCGCGGCGGGTAGACATGTGGCGTGGACGGCAGCGATCAGCGAGCAACCAGGAGGCACGGGTGGGGGACACCAGCGGCGACACTTCCGGCGGGACCTCGGCCGGTGGGGGCGATAAGCAGCGCGTCACGGTGGTCACCGAGACCGGCGAGGGCGGGTACGCGCAGCGCGTCACCGTCGGGCCGCACGAGCTGGCGGCCGACGAGCCGGCCTCCGACGGCGGGACCGACGCCGGGCCCAGCCCCTACGACCTGCTCCTCGCCTCGCTGGGGACGTGCACGTCGATGACGATCCGGATGTTCGCGCAGCGCAGGGAGTGGCCCCTGCGCGGGATCACGGTGCGGCTGCGCCACAGCCGCATCCACGCCGCGGACTGCGAGAACTGCGAGACCGAGTCCGGCCGGGTCGACTACATCCGGCGCGAGATCGAGCTCGACGGCGACCTCGACGCCGACCAGCGCGCCAAGCTCATGGAGATCGCCGACAAGTGCCCGGTGCACCGCACCTTGCGCTCCGAGGTCGCCATCGACACCCACCCCGTGGGCGCGCCGTAGCCGACTTCCGGCGCGCCTCGCCGGGTGTGTGCTCGCAAAGCTTCGCGCCGGCCGGCGCCCCTCCGCACCGGCCGGCGCGCTCCCTGTTGGGTCCGGGCCCTACCCTCGCTCGGCGGGCGCCGCGGTCTGCGCGGTGCTGATCCGGCGGCGGGGCCGGGGCAGGTACGGTCCGCTCAACCAGCCGTGTGTGGGTGCGGCCGCCGCGCCGCGTACGACCGCCTCCTTGTAGGCCGCCGCTGCCCGACCGGTGAGCACCCTGGTGCGGGGAGTGTCGTCGCTGCGCACGAACTGGATCAGGCCGTCGCGGCGCCCCAGGCTGACGCACCAGTTGAAAAACGCGAACCGCAGTGGGGCTGGCTCGTCGCCGCTGAGTCGGGCGGCGATGGCGTCGGCGGCCTTCCACGCCATGGGACCCCCGGTGGCGCACGCCATGCGCAGGGGCCGTCCTCCCGGTCCCGGCGCGTGGGCGGCGTCGCCGACCGCGTAGACCTCCGGGTGCGAGACCGAGCGCTGCGTGGTGTCCACTGTGATCCGCCCGGCGTCGTCGACCTCCAGGCCCGCCTTGCGGGCGAGATCGGAGACGGCGAAGCCGGCGGTCCACAGCACCGCGTCGGCGCCGAGCTGGCGCCCGTCGCCAAGGCGCATCCCGCCGGGCAGTACCTCGCTTACCGGGGCCCGATCGACCAGCTCGATGCCCAGCCGGTGCATCGTGCGGTGCAGGTAGGCCCGCCCACGCGGGGAGAACTCCTGTCCCAGCGGCCCGCGGGTCACCAGGCGAACCGACAGTTCCGGGCGGCTCTCGGCGAGCTCGGTTGCGGTCTCCAGGCCGGTCAGGCCGCCGCCGACCACGGTGACGTTGCCGCCCTCGGTGGTGAGCCGGCTCAGCGTGTGCGCGGCGAAACTCCTCGCCTGGTCCCATTCGGCGAGGGTGTGGGCGTGGGCCCGCGTGCCCGGCACCGTTGCGGTGCCGGTGGCGCTTCCCAGCCCGTAGACCAGGGTGTCGTAGTCCTGGGTGGCCGGCACGCCGTCCTCGGTGAGGCGGACGCGCCGCTGGTCCGCGTCGACGCCGGTGACTTCCGCTATGCGCACCCGGATTCCGGTGCCCCGCACGCTTTCGGTGATGCGGCGCGCGGGCAGCGGTTGGTCGGTGGCGGTCTGGTGCAGCCGCACCCGTTCGACGAACCTGTCGGTGGCGTTGACCAGTACGATCCGGACCTCCTCGCGCCGGGTCTGCCGGGCGAGGCGCTGCGCCGCCATGAGGCCGGCGTATCCGGCTCCGAGCACGGCAACGGTGTGGGACATGGTGGTTCCTCTCCGCCGGCACGCACCGTCCCGCTTTCCTCGGCGACGGTGCGACTGGAATGTCGCGACTTGAACCGGCGACAGCCGCCCGGCGTGACAGGCGATGGCCGTGTCCTAGGTCACACCGAGTGGAGCCGTGCGCAACTGAGTGGTGAGGAAGCCGAGCTTGTCGGGGTTGGCGATGGTGTGGATGGTGGCGACCTCGCCGGCGCGCAACTGGAACTGCTGGACCATCGCCGGTGTGCCGTCCACCAGGACCAACAGCGCCGGCAGGGCGTTGACCTCGATGGGAGTGAGGACCGCCAGAGGGCGGCCGGCCGGGCGGCGGCGCATCTCCATGGCGGTTCCGGGCGCGGCCACGGCCAGCTCGTAGAGCCGGGCGCCGTTGCGCAGGAAACCGTTCAGGTAACGCCCGACCAGGTCCCGGCCCTCGACGGGGCGCCTGGCCGCGGCGACCCTGCCACCGCCGTCGGCGTAGGCGACCACGTCGTCGGCGAGACGCTGTTCCAGCTCGGTGAGGTCGCCCCCGTTCGCCGCCGCCAGGAACAGCTCAACCACCTGCCGCCAGGCCTGCGGTGCGGGATCGTAGCGGGGGCGCTGCTCGGCCAGGCGCTGGCGGGCCCGCCGCAACAGCTGCCGTGAGGACGGCTCGTTGACGTCGAGGATCGCCGCGATCTCGCGGTGGTCGTGGTCGAACGCCTCATGCAGCACGAACACCGCGCGTTCGGAAGGGCTGAGCCGTTCCATCAGCGCCAGCAGCCCCAACGACACCGACTCGCGCTGCTCCGTGGTCTCCAGCGGGCCCAACCCGTGGTCGGCTCCGGGGCCGGTGGCCACCGGTTCGGGCAGCCACGGTCCGGGGTAGCGTTCCCGCTGCGCGCGGGCGGAGGTGAGCCGGTTGCGGCAGAGATTGGTTACCACGGTGGTCAGCCACGCGACGGGGGTGCCGATGTTCTCGCGGTCCGCCTCGTGCCAGCGCAGGTAGGTGTCCTGCACCGCGTCCTCGGCCTCGGTGGCCGAACCGAGCATCCGGTAGGCGAGCGCGAACAGCCGGGGGCGGTGCCGCTGAAACTCCCGGGCTCCGTCCGTGTCGCTGGGCATAACGAAAGCATCTCACGGCCCGCACCTCACCGTGCGCGGGGTGCGGGCCGGGGTGTCCCGCAGGTCAGGCGAGGTAGCGGTACACCGCCTGGGCGACGCAGGCGGGCTTCTCGGAGCCGGCGAGCTCGACGGTGCCGTCCACGAGCACCTGCACACCGTTGGCGACGTCGGTCACCTCGCCGAGGCTCGCCGCCAGCCGGATGTGCGAGCCGACCGGGACCGGGGCGAGGAACCGCACCTTGTTCAGCCCGTAGTTGACCGCCATGCTGATGCCCTCGATGTTGAGGACCTCGGAGAACATCGGGATGATCAGCGAGAGCGTCAGGTAGCCGTGCGCGATCGGCCCGCCGAAGGGGCCTTCCTTGGCGCGCTCGGGGTCGACGTGGATCCACTGGTGGTCGTTGGTGGCGTCGGCGAACGTGTTGACGCGTTCCTGGGTGACCTGCAGCCACGAACTGTGTCCGAGGTCCTTCCCGGCGGCGTTGCGCAGCTCGTCGATTCCGTTGACAGTGATGGCCATGGTTGTCTACCTCCAGGTCAGGGGTGGGATGTGGTCCGGAGCGGGGGAGTCGGCGCCTCTCAGGGGTCGCCGTGGCTCTGGCGCAGGTGGGTCTTGAGCAGCTTCCCGGAGGCGTTGCGGGGGAGCGCGTCGGCGAAGTGCACCGACTTGGGGATCTTGTACCGGGCGAGGCGCCCCGAGCAGTGGTCGAGGAGGTCCTGCGGGGTGGCCTCGGTGCCTTCCCGCGGGACCACGATCGCCCGGCCGGCCTCGCCCCACTTCTCGTCGGGCACGCCGATCACGGCCACCTCCTTGACGGCCGGGTGGTCGTAGAGGACGTTCTCCACCTCGGCCGGGTAGATGTTCTCCCCGCCGGAGATGATCATGTCCTTCACCCGGTCGACCACGTAGACGTAACCCTCGTCGTCCACGGTGGCCACGTCCCCGGTCCGGAACCAGCCGTCGTTGGTGAACGCCGCCGCGGTGCTGTCGGGCCGTCCCCAGTAGCCGCTCATGACGTTGGGCCCGGCCACGACGATCTCGCCGGGCTGGCCGGGTTCGGTGTCGCGGCCGTTCTCGTCGACCACCCGGACGTTGGTGAAGAAGCTCGACTTGCCGGCCGACCCCGCCTTGCGTGCGCTGTCGGCGGCCCCGAGGAACAGCGCGCCCGGCGCGGTCTCGGTCATGCCGTACCCCTGCAGGAACGTCAGGCCGCGCTTCTGGTAGGTCTCGATCGTGGACTCGGGGACGGGCGCGCCGCCCGCCTCCAGCACGCGCAGCGAGGACACGTCGGCCTCCTCCCACCGCGGTGAGGCGGCCAGCGCGTTGAACATCGCGGGCACCCCGAACATCCAGGTGATCCGCTGCGACGTGAACAGGTCGATGGTCTCCTCGGGGTCGAACCCCTTGGTGATGACCACCCGGCCGCCCTTCATCAGGGTGGGCAGGCACGTCATGTTGAGCGCGGCGGTGTGGAACAGGGGAGCGCTGACGAGCGTCACCTCATCAGCGGTCAGGTCGACCTCGATGACGACGTTGACGCAGTTCCAGGTGATGTTGCCGTGCGTGAGAACCGCTCCCTTGGGGCGGCCGGTGGTACCCGACGTGTACATGATCATGCACATGTCGTCCAGCTCGACCGGCTCGTCGAGCGGGTCCTCCGGGGAGCCGGCGATGAGGTCCTCGAAGCCGGAGGCGGTGTCGCCGCCGCCGGCGACGGGGACGAACTCGCGCACCACGGTGCGCTCGCGCAGCCCTTCGGCCGTCTCGGCGTGCTCCGGGCCGTAGACGAGCACGCTGCTCCCGGAGTCGCCGACGATGTAGGCGAGCTCGGGAGTGGCGAGCCGGGTGTTGAGGGGGACGAAAACGGCGCCGATGAGTCCGGCGGCGAAGAGGGTCTCCAGCAGCGACGGGTGGTTGTGGCCCAGGTAGGCCACCCGGTCGCCCCGGTGCACCCCGAGCCCGCGCAGGGCGTGCGCGAGCCGCAGCACGCGCCGTTGGAGATCGTCGTAGTTGAGCGTGCGGTCCTCGTGGACGATCGCCACCCGGTCCGGCGCCATGCGCGCGCGGCGCGCCGGCCAAGAGCCGATTCCGTTGTTACGCATCGCTATCCCGCCTTATTCGCTTATTCCTGCGTGGGGGCGAGCCCGAGCAGCCGAGCGGCGTTCTCCTTGAGAATCTTCGGCCGGACCTCGGGCTTGATGTCGAGCTTGTCGAACGACTTCAGCCAGCGGTCAGGTGAGATGACCGGGTAGTCGGAGCCGAACAGTACCTTGTCCTGCAGCAGGGTGTTGGCGTACTGGATGAGCTGGGGAGGGAAGTACCGCGGCGACCAGCCCGACAGGTCGATGTGCACCCGGGGCTTATGGGTGGCGATCGAGAGCGCCTCGTCCTGCCACGGGAACGAGGGGTGGGCGAGGATGATCGGCAGGTCGGGGAAGTCCGCGGCCACGTCGTCCACGTGCAGCGGGTTGGAGTACTTCAGCCGGATGCCGCCGCCACCGGGCGCCCCCGCCCCGATCCCGGTCTGGCCGGTGTGGAACAGCGCGACCACGCCCAGCTCGGCCAGCGTCTCGTAGAGCACGTAGGCACGGCGGTCGTTGGGGTAGAACTCCTGCAGGTTCGGGTGGAACTTGAAGCCCTTGACCCCGAACTCCTCCACGAGCCGCCGCGCCTGGCGCGCGCCCAGCCGGCCCTTGGCCGGGTCGATGCTCGCGAAGGGGATGAGTACGTCGGAGTGGTTGGCGGCGGCCTCGGCGACCTCCTCGTTGGGGACGGCCGGTTGACCCGTGGTCGACTCGGTGTCCACGGGGAAGACCACACAGGCCATGGAGCGCTCGCGGAAGTGCGCGGCGATCTCGGGCAGGGTGGGTTTGCGGTCGCCCTCGACCTTGAAGTAGGCGCTGGACGCCTCATGCAACTCGTCGCTGAGTGAGGCGGTGCCCTCCTGCGACACCTCGGCGTGCGTGTGCACGTCGATGGCGACGAGAGAGTCGAGGTCGATACCGGGGCCGGTCACTTGGCGCCCCCCTCGGGCGCCTCAGGGGCGGGGATGCCCACGCTCTCGGTCGCCCGGCCGACCGTGCTCGCCCACGTGGCGGCGATGTCGTCGGCGCTCCAGCCGTCTTCGCGGTAGCTGACCGTAGTCTCCTGCGGGTGGGACCACATCGACAGTTTGTCGCCGCCGATGCCGACGCACTGGCCGGTCACGTCGGCGGCCGCTTCCGAGGCGAGGAACGTGACCAACCCGGCGGCGTCCTCGGGCATCCCGAATCCCTCGGCCTTGCGCATCCAGTCGGGCAGCGGCTCGCCGCGTTCCCGCGTGGCCTCGACGTAGGGCGCGAACGCGGGGATGGTCTCGGTCATGGGGGTGGCCGCCACGGGAACGACCGCGTTGACGGTGATGCCGGCCTTGGCGCACTCCATGGACCAGGTGCGGACCATCGCGGCGATTCCGGCCTTGGCCGCGGCGTAGTTGGTCTGGCCGAAGTTGCCGCGCTGGCCGGCCGGCGAGGTGACCAGGACCAGCCGGCCGCCCTCACCGCGCTCGCGCATGTGGCTCACCGCGGCGCGGGCGCAGGTGAAGGTGCCGCGCAGGTGGACGTCGATGACGGCGTCGAACTCCTCGTCGGTCATCTTCCACAGCACGCGGTCGCGCAGGATGCCCGCGTTGGTCACCAGGATGTCCAGCTTGCCGAACTCCGCCACCGCCCGGTCGACCAGGCGCTGTGCCACCTCGGACGATCCGACGGCCGCCACCTCGGCGACGGCGCGCCCTCCGTCGTTCGCGATGGTCTCGGTCGCCTCCTTGGCCGCCGCCTCGTCGGCGTCGTTGACCACGACCGCGGCGCCCGAGCGGGCGAGATCGCGCGCATAGGCCAGCCCCAGCCCGCGGCCGGCCCCGGTTACCAGGGCGACCTTTCCCGTGAGGTCCATTGGAGTCTCCGCTCGTTCTGCTTCGTTGGGTCGCGCCGCCCCCGGCGCATGCTCAGTACAGCGGGTGACCCATGCCACTCGCCGACACCCTGAATTTAGGCGTTTTCTCGACTGCCGTCAATATCTTGCCTAATATTGCGTGACCGGGGCCAAGGTCGCACTACGCTGTGGCCGGAAAGGAGGGCGCATGACGCAACAACCAGGTGAGGAGGGCGGAGCGGCGCGCGGGCTGCCCGACGTCGGCCTGAGGGAGCGCCCGCAGTCGCTGATGCTCACTTTCCTGGGCAACTTCGTCCTGCGGCGCAACGTCAGCGTGTTCTCCGGGAGTTTCATCGACGTCTTCGCCCGGCTGGGGGTCTCCGAGCAGGCGGTGCGCTCCACCCTGAGCCGCATGGCCCGCCGCGGACTGCTCAGCAGGCAGCGCCACGGGCGCCGGGTCTACTTCGGACTCACCCCGCACAGTGCGCAGATCCTCGCTGACGGCGAGCGGCGCATCTGGGAGACCGGCGTGATCAACCTGGAGAAGGACGGCCCGTGGACGCTGCTGGCGTTCTCACTGCCGGAGTCCTGGCAGCGCCTCCGGCACGACCTGCGCTCCCGCCTGGTGTGGTCCGGGTTCGGGCCGCTGCAGAGCGGACTGTGGATCGCACCGTCGCGGGTGGACGTCACCGCGACCGTCGAGGAGCTCGGCATCGACGCCTACGCGCGCGTCTTCCACGCCCAGTTGGGGCCGCCCACCGAGACCCCGCAGATCATCGCCGACGCCTACGACCTCGACGAACTGGCCGGCAACTACACCCGGTTCCTGCAGCGCTGGGACGTGCCGCACCCACTGCCCGAGGCCCCCGACGACCTCGCGCGGCTCCTGCTGCTGATGACCGAGTGGCTGCGCAACGTCCGCGCTGACCCCCGGCTTCCCCTGGCACACCTGCCCGCGGACTGGCCGGCGGTGCGCGCGCAGAAACTGGTGGAGGAGCTCTACGCCACCTACATCGGCCCGGCGCGCCGGATCGCCGACGAGATCCTCGACGTCGTCCCCGCCGACACCCGGGACGAGGAGGCGGACTAGGGATGGTTTCTCGGAGTGCTTGACCGCCTCCCTCACTGCGGGGTGGCCGGGGGAGCAGGGGGATCCTCTCCCCCGGCCAGAGGGGGGCGCCGGCCGGCTACGGCCGGGCGGCCGGCCGGCTGGGCTCCGGTTCGGCCGCCGCGGCGTCCGGCTCGGGGCCGTTCTGCGTGTCCCCGGCGCTCGGCGCGGGGCGCCCGCGGCCGAACCACCGGGCGGTCCGGTCGCGCAGCTCAGGTACCACGCCGTGGGGCAGGAACAGCAGCACGCCGATGAGCAGGAGCCCGTAGACGGCGTAGCTCAGGACGGCGGGCGCGTAGTCGGGCATGCCGCTGGCGGTGCCGAGTGTCCCGAGGTAGGACACGATGACCTTGACCAGGACGGTGCCGAACAGCGCTCCCCAGATCGACCCCATGCCGCCCACGGCGGCCATGACGACGAACGTGATCGACATCGACACCGGGAACATCCCGGGCGAGAGGTAGCCGACGTAGTACGCCCACACGCCGCCCGCCAGCCCGGCGAACGCGCCGGAGAGCGCGAACACCAGGAGTTTGTAGCGCCCGACCGGGACCCCCGCCGACTCCGCCGCGGTCTCGCTGGTGGCCAGTGCCCGCAGCGCGCGCCCGGGCCGCGAGGCCACGACGTTGTGCGCGACCAGCATTACCAGGGCGAGCACGCCCAAGCTCACCAGGGCCATGCTCTGGTGGTCGGCGAGGTCGACCGAGCCCACACTGAGGGCCGGAATGCCCATGAGGCCGACACTGCCGCCAAGGGAGTCGAACTGCCGCACGACCACCAGGAAGATCAGATGCATGGCGATCGTGGCGAACGCCAGGTGGTGGCCGTGCAGCCGCAGCAGCGGGATGCCCAGCAGCAGCGCGAGCACCCCTGCGGCGAGCGGCGCCACCACCAGGCCGACCAGCGCCGGCACGTCGCTGAGCACCAGCATCGCCGCTGTGTACCCGCCGACCGCGAAGAACACCGCCTGGCCGAGGGAGACCTGGCCGGCGAAGCCCATGAGCAGCGAGATGCCGACCACGACGCACGCGGTAAGCGCGACGTCGATGTAGAGCGCGAGCCCGCCGCGGTCCAGTACGAAGGGCAGCACGAGGCTGACCACCGCTGTCGCGGCGATGCCCACGAGGACCGGCAGAGGGGTTCTCATTGGCGACCTCCGGCTCGTGTGCGCGGCGCGTGGCGCCGCCGTTCCCGTCGGCCCGTTGTGGGCCGGTCGGACGATGTGTCGTTGCGGCGTTCCCATCTGCTCACACCGACTCCTTGTGCACCGTCGGGCGGCGAGCGGCCTGCCAGATCATGATCACGAGCAGGAACACCAGGGCGCCCATCGTCGCGAACGACGCGTTGCCGTAGGCCCGGATCATCGTCTCGGTGATGCCCAGGAGCACCCCGCCCAGCAGGGCCATCATCGGCCGGGTGAGCCCGCCGAAGATGGCCGCCGCGAAGCCCCCGACGATGAGGCTCACGTCGGTGTCGAACGAGATGGGCCGCAACGGTGCGATAAGCACCCCCGCGATGCCGCCGAGCACCCCGCCCAGCGCGAAGGCGATGAACGCCATGCGGGTCACGTCGATCCCCACCACCCGGGCGGCGTAGGGGTTGGACGCGCACGCCGTCAGCACCTTGCCGAGGTAGGTGCGGGCGAAGAACAGCCACAGCAGCACGAAGACGACCGCGGTGACCGCGATCACCAGCAGGTACTGGCGCTGCACCGGAACACCCAGCAGGTCGATCCGGCCGCTGAGGCCCGGCAGTGACCTGGGATGGTCCCCCCACACCAGCACCTCGACCGCGTAGGCCAGAAAACCCACGGCCAGGGTGACGAGCAGGGCGGTCAGTGGCTGGGTGCCGCGCTTGCCGACAGCGATGACGCCGGTGATGAGGCCGGCGAGCCCGCCCACCGAGATCGCGATGAGCTCGGCTAGGCCGTGCCAGATGCCCATGGCGACGAACGAGGTGGCGCTGAGTGCCGCGACGACGGCGAACATGCCCTGCGCGAAGTTGACCACGCCGGTGATCCGGTAGACCGCGACCAGCCCGCTGCCGACCAGGGCGAAGCCGCAGCCGATCGCGATCCCGTTGATCAGGAACATCAGGAACTGGGTCATGCGCTCCTCCCGGTTGCGTGCTCGGGCCGCACCGCTGCGCGCTCGCGCGGCGCTGTGGGGGCGGTGCGGGTCCGGTGCGCGCTCAAAGCTCGTCTCCGGTGCCGCCACCCAGGTACGCGCGGGCGACCTCGTTGCTGCGAGCCAGCTCCGCACACGACCCCGTGACGACCATGCGCCCGGCCTCCAGCACGTAGGCACGGGAGCACATCTCGAACGCCAGCCTGGCGTTCTGCTCGATGAGCAGCACCGCCATTCCGCGCTCGCTGTTGAGGGTGTGCAGGTGCGCGGCCAGGTCCGAGACGACCTTGGGGGCGAGCCCGAGTGAGAGCTCGTCAACAGCGATGACATCGGGCCGGGCCATGAGCGCCCGGCCGATCGCCACCATCTGCTGCTGGCCGCCCGATAGTGCCGCCGCCTTGCGGCCGGCGAATCCGCGCAGATCCGGCAGCACCTCGTAGACGGGCCCGGGGTCGCGGTCGCGCTGTCCCCAGGCGCCGATGAGCAGGTTGTCCTCGACCGACAGCTCCCCGAAGAGCTGGCGCCCTTCGGGGACGTGGGCGAGCCGCCCGTTGACGCGGGCGGTGCCGGACGCGGGCCGGACGACCCCGGACAGCGTGTCCACCAGGGTGGACTTGCCGGCGCCGTTCGGGCCGACCAGTGCGACCATCTCGCCGGCACCCACAGAGAGCGAGACGCCCTGCAGAGCGGTCGCCGCTCCGTACCGCACGACGAGGTCGTCCACCTCGATGACGCTGTGGTCCGGCGGCCCGCTGGGCGGACTGTTCACTGCGGCCTCCGCTACATCACGCATGTCACGCTGCCTCCGCTCCCAGATAGGCGGTGACCACCTTGGGGTCGGCCCGGACCTCGGCCGGGGTGCCCTCGGCGATCACCGAACCGAGGTCGAGGACCGTGACCCGGTCTGCGAGCCGGGACACGAACGCGACGTCGTGCTCGATCAGCATGGTGGTGACGCCGGTCGCCTTGAGCTCCTCGATGACCCGTGCGAGCTGCTCCCGCTCCTGGGCGCGCAGCCCTGAAGCGGGCTCGTCCAGCAGCAGCAGCCGCGGTCCCGCGCAGATCGCCCG
This sequence comes from Lipingzhangella halophila, assembly GCF_014203805.1. GTDB lineage: Bacteria > Actinomycetota > Actinomycetes > Streptosporangiales > Streptosporangiaceae > Lipingzhangella > Lipingzhangella halophila. The sequence goes on from NZ_JACHJT010000001.1 coordinate 2,621,613, forward strand.
CGCCACCTGCATGGCGCGCTGCTGGCCGAGCGGCAGCGACTCCGCGTTGCTGTCGGCCCAGGCGAGCAGCCCCACCCGGTCCAGGGCGTCCTCGGCGAGCTCCCGGACCATGCGCTCGGTCGCGAAGTGGGACGGAAGCCGCAGGATGGCGGCGGGGAAGCCGGCACCAGCCCGCAGGTGCGCCCCGACCATGACGTTCTCCCGGACCGTCATGTGCCTAAAGATCCGCGCGGCCTGGAACACGATGGAGACGCCCCGCTTGGCCCGGCGGTGCGGGGGCAGCTTGTCGATCCGGCTGCCCGCCAGCTCCGTACTTCCACTGTCGGCCGCCAGGTGTCCGCTGATCAGGTTGAACAGGGTGGACTTGCCGGCGCCGTTCGGGCCGATGATCCCCCGGGTCTCGCCGTCCGCGACGTCGAGACTGACGTCGCGGACGGCGTAGACACCGCCGAAGGAGCGTGCCAGCCCCTGCACACGCAGCATTACTATTCTTCCCCGTAGGCGTCGTCGAAGCGCTCGATGGCCCAGTCGGTGGGCACGAACTCGCCGTCTTCGACGACGTTGACCGAGACGGCCTCAGCGTCCAGGCCGGCGTGGTCGTCCTCGCTGTACTCGAAGGTGCCGTTGGGCGTGGTCAGGGAGAGGCTCTCCAGGGAGTCGCGGATGTCGGCGGGCTCGGCGCTCTCGGCTTCCTCGATCGCCGCGATGAGCAACTGGGCCGCGGAGTAGCCGTCCTGGGCGAACTGCGGCGGCCCCTGGCCGTGCTGCTCCTCGTAGCCTTCGGTGAGGTCCTGGATGACCTCCTTCTGCTGGCCCGCGGGCAGGTACTCGCCGACCACGCCGATGGAGCTGAGCACGGTCACACCCTCGGCGGCCTCGCCAGCGGGCTCCGTCCAGAGGTGGCTGGCCTGCGAGCCCGTCATCATCAGTGGCGTGTCGAGCTCCGCGTCGGCGTACTGCTGGGTGAGGGCCACTCCGGGCGGGCCGGTGGCCCAGGTGATCGTGGCGTCCGGGCTGGCCGACTCGATCTCGGAGGTGATGTGCGCGAAGTCGGTGGTGTCCTGCTCGAACTCCTCCTCCACGACCAGGTTGATCCCGTGCTCCTCCGCGTTCTCCTCCATGGATTCGTAGCCGGCGAGGCCGTAGGAGGTCTCGGAGTACGCCACGGCGACGTCGGTCATGCCCTCCTCGCTGAGGTACTGCATGGCCCGTTCGGCGTAGGTTCCGGCGATGGCCGGCACCACGAACACGTGGTCGCGCACCGGGTCGACCTGCTCGTCGGCGGGGGTGGGGGAGATGTAGGGCACCTGCTCCCGCTCCACCTGTTCCAGCAGGGCCATCGCGCTGTTGGAGAACGCCGAGCCGATGATGGCCGCCGGCTCCTCGTTCATGATCTCGTTGAAGCCCAGGATCGCCTCGTCGGGGTCGCTCTGGTCGTCCTTGGTGATCAACTCGATCTCGCGGCCGAGCACGCCGCCGTTGGAGTTGACCTCGTCGATGGCGTACTCAACGGCCTTCTCGTTGTCGGTGCCGAGAGGCGAGTAATCTCCGGTGAGCGGGGTGATGTAGCCGACCTTGATCGGTTCGTCGCTACCGCCGCCACCGGAGTCGCAGGCGGTTACCGCCATGACGAGTGTGATACCTGCGAGTAACGGAGTTGACCTGCGCACGGTGTTCTCCTCTGTGGGAAGTGGGTCCTGGTGTTGCGCGGAACTGGCGACCGTGCTCGCTGGGGTGCGCCAGCCGGGCGTGCGGTGCCGAGAAGTAAAGTCGTGTTGCCCGGCCGCGGGATGCGTGTGGCCTGGGTCACCACAATAAGGACTTTACGCGAACTTATGCATTTTCGCGACCATAGTCAAGATCTTGCCCAACATTGCTGCCGTGTTGTTGCCTTCGGGCGAATGGGCAGGTCACCGCGTTGCCGCTGGGTAGTCCCGGCGCTCACCAGGGGATGTGCCGGAACGCGCGCAATGGGAAAGGTTCCCCCCAAGAGCACATCGGAGATAGCGGGAACCGGCCATGGTGCAACGGCGGAGATCACGTGCCCGGGTCGTACTGCGCGTCCTCCTCGCGCTCGCAGTAGTGCTGGCCGCGGTCGTCGGGGCCGCCTCCTGGCGGCTGAACCTCTACGACCGGGAGATCGCGCGCATAGACGACGCGATGCCCGAGGAGCAGGGCCGCCCGCGCGCCGCTCCGGGACAGAACTGGCTGCTCGTCGGCTCCGACTGGCGCGGTGAGCGAGCGGAGGAGGAGCAGTCGCCCGAGGAGGCGCGGGCGGATGCCATCATGCTCCTCCATATGCCCGAGGACGAGCAGCGCGGCTACGTTGTCTCGATCCCGCGGGACTCTTACGTGCCGATCGAGGGGCACGATGACGGCAAGATCAGCACCGCCCTGGAGAAGGGCGGTCCGGGTCTGCTCACCCAGACCGTGGAGGAACTGAGCGGAGTCCGCGTCGACCACGTGGCCATCCTCGACTTCCACGGGTTCGAACGGAGCATCGACGCCCTCGGCGGCGTGGAGGTGGACGTCAAGCGGGACGTGTCCGACCCGAGCAACGAGTGGTCCTGGTCCGCAGGACGGCAGCACATGGACGGCGAGGAGGCGCTGCGCTTCGTCCGCGAGCGCAAGGGCCTGCCCGAGGGAACCACCGACCGGATGCGGCGCCAGCAGGCGGTCCTCAACGCCGTCGGGGAGAAGGCGAGGAGCCAGGAGCTGCTGCGGGACCCCGGACAACTCGACCACCTGCTGCGGATCGCCAGTGAGTCGCTGGCCGTGGACGACGAGGTGACCCTGGCGACCCTGCGCGGCCTGGCCGAACGCCTCGCTGCCGCCGGCCCGGAACGGATCAGCTACACGAGCCTGCCCGTGGCCCGAACCGACTGGGTCGGGTCGCGCAACGTCGCCCGCCTCGACGAGGAGCGCACCGGCAAGCTGTTCACGGCGCTGGACAACGGCACGCTCGACCAGTACTTCGCCGAACACGACCTGGGCAACAACGTCGACGAGGTGAACTGAGCCGGTCCCCGCGGGCGGGGACGCACACATCGGGTGCCGTGCGGGTGCCGAGGCCGCTCGGAATTTAGTTTATAATTCAACTGTTTTCCGGGTTGGACCAGCTCCGAAGCAGAGAAGGTGACCAATGACGGACGTGCGGCCGGCAGGCATCCACCACGTCACGGCGATCGCCACCGATCCACAGGCCAACGCCGACTTCTACCTCAACGCCCTGGGCATGCGGATGGTCAAGCGCACCGTCAACTTCGATGCCCCGGACACCTACCACTTCTACTACGGCGACCGAGCGGGCAACCCGGGGACGATCATGACCTTCTTCCCCTGGCCCGACGCTCCCAAGGGGCGGCTCGGCGCCGGCCAGGCCACCACCACGTCGTTCTCGGTGCCCGAGGGTTCCCTCGGCTGGTGGAAGGACCATCTGGCCCGTCTCGGGGTCGGGGCGAGCCGCCCCACCGAGCGCATCGAGGAGGACGTGCTCACCCTGCGCGATCCCGACGGACTGGTCATCGAACTGGTCGCGAGCGCGGACACGCACGACACCGAACCGTGGGACAACGGGAACGTTCCCACCGAGCACGCGATCCGCGGCATCCGCGCCGTCACCCTGACCGAGCACGACCTGGAGCGCACCGCCGGCATGCTCGCCGGAAAGCTCGGCTTCGAGCTGGCCGCCGAGCAGGGCAACCGATACCGGTTCCACACCGATGGCCAAGCCGCTGGCGTGGGCACGGTCGTGGACGTGCTCGCCGACCGGTCGCTGCCGAACGGGCTGGTCGCCGCGGGCACCGTGCACCACGTGGCCTACCGCGCGCCCGACCAGACGGCCCAGGTGAACTGGCGCGAGAGCCTGGTCAGCGACGGTGTCGGGGTGACAGAGGTCCGCGACCGCACCTACTTCACCTCGATCTACTTCCGCGAGCCGGGCGGCGTGCTACTGGAGATCGCCACCGACGGCCCCGGATTCGACTACGACGAGCCGCTGCTGGACCTCGGCCGCGCGCTGCGGCTGCCGCCGTGGCTGGAGCCCAACCGCGCCCAGATCGAGCGCGCACTGCCCGCCGTCAAGACCGGAGCCTGAGCATGAACTTCGAGCACGTGTTCCACCCCGCCTCCGACCCGGCCGCGCCCACCCTGCTGCTACTGCACGGCACGGGCGCCGACGAACACGACCTGATCGGACTGGGCCGCGCCCTGGATCCGAAGGCCGCCCTGCTGTCGCCGCGCGGCAAGGTCAACGAGAACGGAGCCAACCGGTGGTTCCGCCGGTTGCGGGAGGGCGTCTACGACGTTGACGACATCATCGAGCGCACCCACGAGCTCGCCGGCTTCGTCGAGGCCGCCGCCGACCGCTACCGATTGGACCGCGGCCGGCTGATCGCGGTCGGTTTCTCCAACGGCGCCAACATCGCGGCCGCAACCCTGCTGCTGCGTCCCGGTCTGCTGCGCGGCGCCGCGCTGTTCGCCGCGGGCGCGCCCTTGCAGGAGCGCGAGCCGGAGCGAGTGGACCTGGCGGGGACATCGGTGTTCGTCTCCGCCGGAGAGGCCGACATGATGATCCCGATCGACCAGGCGCGCCTGCTGGCCACCCAGCTCACCGAGCGGAGCGCCGACGTGGAGCTGCGCGAGCACCCCGGCGGGCACGCCCTGCCGCCCGCGGTGCTGGGCCGCGCCAGGGAATGGCTCTCCGAGCTCCCGGTCGGCGAGCGCGACTGACCCGGTCGAGCACCCGGTGGCATCGGCCGGGAGCCACCGGGTGCCCGGACAAAAGCCGATCGCGCGGCACGCCGCGTCCGCGGCGTGCCGTTGCTGCTGCCCCCGCCGGCCCGGAGTCCGCCAAGCGGGGAACGGTCCCCGCGTGTTACTCCGTGGTGCCGGGCCACTCCGCGCGGCGGATCCCGTGCAGCCCGCGGTAGGCGGCCCGCTCCGGCGGGCGCCACCCGGCCAGCAGCTCCTGCGGGGGACGCAGCACCTCCACGGACAGCGGCCGGCAGACCTCAAGGGGGTCGCCGGCCTCAGGGCCCCACAGGTCCACTGACAGGTCGCCACCCGGACACGTCGACAGCGCCATCAGCAGGTCGATCTCGGCGAAGAACTCGATGTAGTCGCCGGGCCCGGCGGGCGAGGCCTTCATGAAGTAACGATCGTCGTCGTTCAGCCCGGTGCACTGGAAGACGTTGAGCACGTCGTGCACGTCGAACTCGGTGAGCCCGTACGGCAGCACCGCCCGGGTCAGGTTCGAGTGGCAGCAGAAGTCGAAGTCCTCACCCGTGAGCATCCGGTTGACGTAGGGGTCGCAGCGGCTGCCCAGCAGGTCGTGCACCCGGCCGCCCTCACTGTCGAGCCCGTACCACGAGAGCGAGTCGGCGGTGACCGTCGCCAGGGGGCGCAGGAACGGCAGCGTGGACCACAGCCGGTCGAAGACGGTGACGTGCGCGGCCTGCAGTTGCCGGGTGCGGGACGCCCACATCCGCTCGCGCGGGTCGTCCCGGCTCCAGATGTTCAGATCGCCCACCTGGGGCCCTTCAGGAGTCGAGATGCGGCACAGGTGGCCCGCCGGGACCTCCCAGGCGCGGCCGGACCGGATGGGCACGGTGAACTGCTCCACCCGCTGCCGGTCGGCGGTGCGCGAGGCCAGTCGCGCGTAGCGGTCGCGGTCCACGTCCAGTGCCTCGCCGGGCCCTGACCGGTACGCGGGTGGCGGTGTCGGCATGCTCGCTGTCCCCTCGTTCGACGCCGTAACCGGGCCATTGTGCCCGCTGGCCCCGGGGGCCTGACTCCGGGGACCACCGCGATGCGGTAGAACGGCGGGATGACGGAAACGACAGATGGCAGCACCCCCGGCTGGTTCACGGCCACGGAGCTGGAGACGATCCGGGGCCGGATGCCGATCCTCTACGTCAATGCCGTGCCGGTGCGCGTCGACGACTCCGGGACCGTGACGCATGTCGGCCTGTTGCTGGGCGTCGCCCCGGACGGCACCATCAGCCGCGCCGTGGTGTCGGGCCGGGTCCTCTACCACGAACGCATCCGCGACGCGCTGCTGCGCCACCTGGAGAAGGACCTCGGCCCCATGGCGCTGCCCCGCATCCCGGCCTCCTTGCAGCCGTTCACCATCGCCGAGTTCTTCCCGACCCCCGGGACCACTCCCTTCCACGACCCCCGGCAGCACGCGGTGTCGATGGCCTACGTGGTGCCGGTAGCGGGCGACTGCGAACCCCGCAAGGACACCCTCGAACTCGTGTGGCTCACCCCGGAGGAGGCGGCCAGCTCCGGCGTCCAGCAGGAGATGAGCGGAGGCCAGGACGTCCTGCTGCGCCAGGCGCTGGCCCACGTGGGGCGGCTGTCCTGAGCTGAGCCCGACCTCCGGTGCCGCGCTGCCGATCGCGGGTCAGTCCGGGTTCTGCCGGGATAGCGGGATGGTCGAGCGGAGCCGGCACCCGACGACCACCGGGCGCTCGGCCACCGGACACCCCGGTGGCCGAGCGCCCGTGGGATGCCCTCGTCCGGTTCATGCGCGCGCACGCAACGGTGGAGCTGCCGCACGACGAAGGGGCGCCCATACGCGCCGATCCGGGGACGCCGTGCGGACGTCGTCCCCGGATCGGCGCGCGAGTCCACCCTCTAGCCCGCACGCCGTGTCCCGGACGTTCAGCGCACCCCGAACAGGTGGTCCATAGCCAGTTGGTCGAGGCGCTCCATGTGGTAACCGCGCTCGCCCGCCCGGTCGACATCGAGGTCCTCGGCCAGCAGGTCCGCCACGCTCTCCCCGGAACCGAGGGTGGACCGGGAGAGCTCACCGACCCCGGCGGCCTCCAGCGCGGCGGCGACCTCCGGGTCGGCCCGGAACGCCGCGGCCTTCTCCCGCAGGATCAGGTAGTTGCGCATGCACGCGGCGGCCGACTCCCACGCGCCGTCCATGTCCTCGGTGCGCGGCGGCTTGAAGTCGAAGTGCCGCGGACCGTCGTAGCCCGCGCTCTCCAACAGGTCGACCAGGAAGAACGCCTCCTTGACGTCGCCCGCGCCGAACCGCAGGTCCTGGTCGTACTTCACCCCGCGCTGCCCGTTGAGGTCGATGTGGAAGAGCTTGCCGTGCCAGAGGGCCTGCGCGACGCTGTGCGCGGCGTTCAGCCCGGCCATCTGCTCGTGGCCCACCTCGGGGTTGACCCCCACCATCTCGGGGTGCGCGAGTTCGTTGATGAACGCCAGCGCGTGCCCCACCGTCGGGAGCAGGATGTCGCCGCGCGGTTCGTTGGGCTTGGGCTCCAGCGCGAACCGGAGGTCGTACCCCTGCTCGCGGACGTAGCCGCACAGGATGTCGTAGGCCTCGCGCAGCCGCTCCAGGGCGGCGTGGTCGTTCTTTCCGGCCTCGCTCTCCGCGCCGTCCTGGCCGCCCCAGAAGACGTAGGTGTGCGCGCCCAGCTCCGCCGCGAGGTCGATGTTGCGGATGACCTTGCGGAGCGCGTAACGGCGGACGTCGCGGCGGTTGGAGGTGAAACCGCCGTCGCGGAAGACGGGGTGGCCGAACAGGTTCGTGGTGACCATCGGAACGACAAGGCCGCTGCTGTCCAGCGCGGAACGGAAGCGCTTCACGGCCGCGTCGCGCGCGCTGCGGTCGCTGCCGGGCGCGATGAGGTCCTCGTCGTGGAAGGTGACTCCGTAGGCACCGAGGTCGGCGAGCCGGCGCACGGCGTCGGCGGGATCGAGCGGCGGGCGCACGGCGGCGCCAAAGGTGTTGACGCCTTGCCAGCCCACCGTCCACAGGCCGAAGCTGAACTTGTCGCTGGGAGTGGGGCGGTAGTCGCTCATCGGATCTCCTCCGTGGGTACCCCGAACCGGGGCGTGATCGAAACTCCTGGCGGGCAGAGTGGTGCGAGCGGCACCCGGGCCGGTCCTCGGGTGCGCTCCGGTCGGGCGCGCCGCCCCCGGATGACGCGTCGTGTCCGCGTGCCCGCCCGGCGGGCCGCGGCGTTCGCCAGCCGGCACGCCGGCCGGGCAGTGGCCGCGGGCACCCGCCGACGACACGGATACGGCGCGCCGATACGTGGCCTCCTTTGCGTGGTGCTGGGCTTATTGGGTCCCGCCGGCAAGCGCCGACCGGGCGGCGGCGTACTGGTCCCGGATCGCCGGAAGCGGGTCGGCGTCGTACACCTCGGGCTCACCGAGCCCGGCCCAGGTGGGCGGTTCCGTGGCGCCCGACAGCGCCCACGCCGCCTGCCGGGCGGCACCGTCGGCCACGTACTCGCTCTCCGCGGGCACCGCCACCGGGCGGCCGAACACCTGCGGGGCGATGGCGCGTACGGCCGCCGACCGCGCACCGCCGCCGATCAGCAGGACGCGACGCACCGGAACCCCTTCGGCGGCGAGCGCCTCGATGGCGTCGGCCAGCCCGCACAGCATGCCCTCCACAAAGGCGCGCGCCAGGTGGCCGGGGGTCAGGTTGTCGGTGGTCATCCCGCTGAGCCGGCCCGTGGCGTCGGGCAGGTTCGGCGTGCGCTCGCCATCGAGGTAGGGCAGCAACGTAAGACCGCCCGCCCCGGCCGGAGCGCCGAGCGCCAACTCGTCGAAGGTGTCCTGGCCGACCCCCAGCGCCGCCGCGCCCGCGGTGAGCACGCGGGCGGCGTTGAGCGTGCACACCAGCGGCAGGTACGCGCCGGTGGCGTCAGCGAACCCGGCGACCACGCCGGAGGGGTCGGCGCTGGGGGAGTCGGCGACGGTGAAGGCGGTCCCCGATGTGCCGATGGAGACCACAACGTCGCCGGGGAAGGCGGACAGCCCCAGCGCCGCGCCCATGTTGTCGCCCGTTCCGACCGCGACGGCCTCCATGGGCGGCAACCCTTCGGTGGGGACCGCGCGCAGGCGCTCGGCCGGAGCGGCCACCCGCGGCCGGCCCAGGTCCCGGCCGAAGGCCATCCGGAGCAGGTCGGGCCGGTAGTCACCGTCGGCCGGCGCGTAGTAGCCGGTGCCGGAAGCGTCCCCGCGGTCGGTCACGGGCTCGGCGCGTCCGGTCAGCCGCCAGGTGAGCCAGTCGTGGGGGAGCAGGACGCGGGACACGCGCTCCGCGTTGCGGGGCTCGTGCTCGGCCAGCCAGCGGAGCTTGCTGATGGTGAAGCTCGCGACGGGGACGTTTCCGACGGCGCGCGCCCACGCATCGGGGCCGCCGAGCTCGGTGACGAGATCCGCTGCGGCCCGCGCCGAGCGGGTGTCGTTCCACAGCAACGCGGGGCGCACGACCTCCCCCGAATCGTCGAGGGCGACCATGCCGTGCTGCTGGGCGGCGACGGCGATGGCCGACACCCCGTCGAGGAGGCCGTCCCCGGACGCGGTGAGCAGGGCCCGCCACCAGACCTCGGGATCGATCTCGGTGCCGTCGGCGTGCGGGGCCTGCGCCTGGCGCACCAGTGCGCCGTCCTCCGCCCGGCGCACCGTGATCTTCGTGGCCTGCGTGGAGGAGTCGACTCCGGCAACAAGCGTCATGCTGCTCCGTAAGGTCTCAGACGGCCCCGAGGGGGCCGGATGTGGCTGATGGGGGCGTTTCGGGCGGAGTACCGGGGGCCGCCACCCGGCTCCCGTGCGCCGCGACCGGGCAGGGCCACCGGCCCCGGCCGGTCGCGCGTGCCGCGAAGGTGCGATGGGGGAGGAGGGTCGCCTCCAACCGGTTCTGCGGGTGCCGCGACGAGTTCAACTTCAGGCTCCGGGAGCACGACATATTCGAGGTGGCGGTAGTTAGTTTGGGCGCCGAACGAACTAAAGTCAATACGCTGGCGTTGAACAGGACGGAAGGGGCACGACATGGGTGCCAACGTGGTGACCGACGGTCCAGAGGGCCCCTCCGGGCAGCGCGCGGTGCGCGCGAACAACCTCGGCGCGGTGCTGCGCACCGTGCGCCGGCTCGCCCCCTGCTCGCGGGCCGAGATCGCCGCGGCCGCCGGACTGACCAAGTCCACCGTGTCCAGCCTCGTCGCGGAGCTGATCGAGCACCGCCTGCTGCGGGAGAGCGGCGCGGCCACGGTGCGCAAGATCGGCCGCCCCGGCCTCATGCTCGAAATCGACGAGGACTCCGCTGCCGCGCTGGGCCTTGAGGTCAACGTCGACTACCTGACGCTCGTCGCGCTGAACCTGGCCGGGCGCGAGCTGTTCAGCAGGCACGTCGACTTCGATGCCCGCTCGGCCGGGCCCGAGGCGAGCGTCGCCCGGATGGCCGATCTGGTCGCCGATGCCCTGGCCGACCCGTTGCTCGCCGGGCGCGGAATCCTCGGCGTCGGTGTGGCCGTGCCCGGCCTGGTCGACGCGCCGACCGGAACCGTCCGCAACGCTCCCAACCTGGGGTGGCGCGATGTCGGCCTCGGCGCGTCGCTGCCGGCCTCGATCGCCGCGCCGGCACTGCGCGGGGTCCCGGTGCTCGTGGACAACGACGCGACACTGGCGGTGCTGGCCGAGAACCGGGATGGCCACCTCGCCGGTACCGCGGACCTCGTCTACATCACGGGCGAGGTCGGTATCGGCGCCGGGATGCTGGCCAACGGGGCCGCGTTGCGCGGGGCATCCGGGTTCGGCGGCGAGATCGGGCACGTGTGCCTGCTCCCGGGCGGGCCCGCGTGCGCGTGCGGTCGTCGCGGGTGCCTGGAAGCGCTCGCGGGAATCGAGGCGATCCTTCGCCGTACCGCGCCGGACCTGCTCTGCGCCGGCCCGTTGAGTGGGGCCGCGCTCGCCCGGGCGGTGGGGGCCACGGTCGACCGCGCGCGGTCCGGTGACCAACAGGTGTGCGGCGTCCTGCGGGAGGCCGGAGGGTGGCTTGGGCGTGGGGCCGCGATCCTGGTGAACCTGCTCGACCCGCGCGCGGTCATTCTCGGCGGCTACTTCGTCCCCTTGGGGCCGTGGCTTGTTCCCGCCGCCGAGGCGGAACTGGGCGCGCACGCGATCGCGCCAACGGGAGAGGGGGAGCGCGTGCACCTGTCGGCGCTGGGCCTCAGCGCGGCAGCCCGAGGCGGCGCAGCGACCCTGATCCAATCCCTTGACCAGGGGAGGCTTCCGTTTCCCAGTAGCGAGCCCCCGGCGCCGGCCGCGGGCGGTCCGCCGTGACCGGCGGACGCCGCTCGGGAGCAGGAGGGGTCCCGGCCGGACGTTGTGCCTGCCCGTTGCGCTTGTGCTAGCCTAACGGGTGGGTTGCAGTCTAGATTTCGCCTGATCGCATGTGATCGCCCGCGGAGTTTTTGACCAGCGGGCGTTTTTCGTTTCCGGAGAAGGTTCGCAGCACCCCCAGACACCGCAGAGTGTGGTTCTGGCACCGATCTTCGGAAATGGGGAGATCTCGCATGGCGCAGGGAACCGTCAAGTGGTTCAACGGCGAAAAAGGCTTCGGATTTATCAGCCAGGACGCCGGTGGGCCGGACGTGTTCGTGCACTACAGCAACATCAACGGGACTGGTTTCCGCAACCTGGAAGAGAACCAGCGCGTTGAGTTCGACATCACGCAGGGCCCCAAGGGCCCGCAGGCCGAGAACGTTCAGGGCGTCATCTAAGACCCTGAAGTAACTCTGGCCGCGTGCCGCGGGGGCCGTCCGGGTAACCGGGCGGCCCCCGTTTGTGTTGTTCGGTATCCGCATGGTGATTGAACCAGGTCCGCCTCGGAAAGGCTCGTTGCTATGGGTGAGGTGCGAACCGAGCGTCTGCTGATACGCGATTGGACCCTCGATGACGCCGAGGAGGCGCTGGCGATCTACGGCGCCGAGGACGTCGCGCGGTGGTTGACCCCGGAACCCCACGTCGTGCGGGACGTACAGGCCATGCGGTCGGTGCTGTACGCCTGGGTCGAGGCGCAGCCCAACCTGGTCGCGCCCGCGGGACGCTGGGCGATCGTCCGGCGCGAGGACGGCTTGCTCCTCGGCGGGCTCTCCTTGCGGCTGCTCCCTCCCTATGAGGAGGACTTCGAGCTGAGCTGGCAGATCCGCCCGGACGAGTGGGGCAACGGCTACGCGACGGAGGCGAGCCGCGCCATCATCCGGTGGGCCTTCGACCAGGGCATCGAGGAGCTGTTCGCCGTGGCGCGCCCGGACAACACCCGGGCGATCGCCGCCGCCCGCCGGCTGGGCATGGAGTGGGTCGGCGAGACCACCAAGTACTACGACCGCCTTCTTCAGGTGTTCCGGATCAGGCCTTCGGAGCTGTAGTACCGCGGGCCCGCGGCGGCCCGGCATGCCCCCGGGAGGGGACCGACCGCGATGCGGGAACCGGGGAAACCCTGGAGATCTACATCGTAAAGGCGGATTTTTCAACGCCGCCACACATAGACACCCGGGGATGTCTCCACAACCTCCCACGGCCAGGCCGCTCGAACGCGCCGCAGGTGTTCGTGCTGCTCAGCGGCCCATCCGTCGGCCAGCCACACCAGGACACAGACCGACGTTCCCGATCCGGCGACGTCCTCCACCGCGACTGATGGAACCCCGTTCTGGCCACTCTGTTCGACGCGGATCTCAGGGTTGCGCCCATCATCCATCCAGCAGACGTCCCGCCCGGCGGCGAGCGCCTCCAGAGCCCGTGACCAATGGTCCACGTCGTTCGGGGACAAGCACACGCCCATGTGCCCTTGGGCGAACCCGCTTGTCACGACGATCTCGGCGTCGAGGAAGTCGTGCCAGGGCAGCACCCCAGGCATGTGACGGCCCAGGATCCGTACCCGGAAACTGGTCTCCTCGTCCGCAAGACGAATGAGATCCACCGTGCTGTCCTCTGCCATCCCCGCTCCCAGTACTCCGTGTCGCGCCGATCACGAGGCATACGCCTCAGCCGTCAGCGCGCGGCATTGTGTCAGAGGTACTCAGCGCCGCCGCGCTGGAGTTCGGTGCTTTCTGGGGAAACGGGGGCATCGTCCAAGAGAAGCGTGAGGGGTCCTGCACGGCCTCCGAGCCAAGTGGAAGTCATCCGCGTCCCTGAGGAGCTGCCTCGTTGGGGCGTGTGATCACACCGAACCGATCATGTGCCCACGCGATGAGTCCGAGTAGGGCGTATGAGGCGCCAGTCAGGCAGGAGGCCCACCAGCCCCAGGTGGTGTACGCCCAGGTGGAGGTGACGGCTCCGAGGGCGGATCCCAGGGAGTAGAAGGCCATGTAGGCGCCGATGACGCTACTGGCGCGGTTCGCGTGCGCTGCGGTCAGCAGGTGCTGGTTGCTGACGTGGACGGCTTGGACGGCGAAGTCCAGCAGGACGATGCCGATGACGAGAAGCCACAGGGTCGGCTCTGTCCGGGCGATGAGTGGCCAAGACGCGACCAGTATCGCCAGGGACCACCCGCTGATCGGCTGGGCATGACCGCCGTCGGCCCATCTTCCCGCGCGGGCAGCCCCGAGGGCTCCGGCAAGACCTGCCAGTCCGAAGAGGCCGATCTCGGTAGTGCCGAACGACCACGGTTCAGCGCCGAGCGGGAGGGCCAGTCCGCTCCAGAGGGTTCCGAAGGACGCGAAGAGGAAGAAGGCGATGAGGCCTCGGCTGAGGAACAGCCGGTCCGTGACGGCTAGCCGGACCAATGTGCCGATCGCCTGCGTGTACTGCCCCCGGGGCGTTCTGGGGTCCGGGTGAAGGCCCATGTGGACGGCCACGGCGAGCGCGGCGCAGAACAGGGCGAGCACGAGGTAGATGGCACGCCAGCCGATCGTGTCGCCCAGAGTGCCCGCCAAGACGCGGACCCCGAGGATGCCGATCACCACTCCCGACGTGACCACACCGATGTTGCGCCCTCGTTCGCTCGGTACGGAGACGGCGGCGATGTAGGCCACTACAACCTGCACCACAACAGCGAAGAAGCCAGCGGTCGCCAGCCCTGCCACCGCGATCGGGCCGTTCGGGGCGAGGGCCGCGGTCCCGGCACCCGCGGCGACGAACACCAGGTGCCCGGTGATGAGCCGCCGCCGGTTCACCATGTCGCCGAGGGGGACCAGCAGGATCAGACCCGCGAAGTAGCCGAACTGACCTGCGGCGGCCAGCCATCCCAGCGACTCAGGAGCCAAGCCCAGTTCGGCACCCGCGGCTTCCAGCACCGGTTGGATCGCGTACACCGTGGACACCGCCACGGCGCACACCACGGCCAGGACGATGCGCTGAGCACTCGTTACTCCTATCACCACCACACTCCAATTTGGTTTTAAAATGAAACCATTGGAGGCTAGGGCACAATGGTTTCAAAACGCAACCAAAGGAGGTGGGGTTCGATGGCGGACACGGAATCCGGCCGTGACTGGACCGATCCCACATGCCCGGTCGCTCGGACGATCGATCTCGTTGGTGACCGGTGGACTCTGCTCATCGTGCGCGACGCCATGGATGGCCCGGCGTCCTTCACGGAGTTCCGCCAGCGGCTCGGTATCGCCCGCAACATCCTCAGCGACCGGCTTCGCAAGCTTGTCGACCACGGCATTCTGAGTACCAGGCCCAGCGGCAGGCGGCACGTCTATGAGCTGACCGGGGCGGGGAAGGACCTGTTCACCGCCATCGTGGCGCTGAGGCAGTGGGGAGAGCGCCACGCCTTCGCCGACGGCGAGTCCCGCTCGCGTCTCACCGATGCCGATGGGCGACCGCTCGCCGATCTCCGCCCCCAGGGCCAGGACGGCGCCCCTCTCACCACCGATACAACCCGAGTGGAGAGGGTTATCTGAGGGGGATCACCATAGCCTTCCCGGGCGCTGCTGGGCCTGCCGAGCTCGCCCAGCAGCGTGCTCCAAGCCTAACGCGCCGGGTCCGCCGCTCCCGTTGGACACGTCCGATCCCCTGCTGAGGGCACTGGGTTTCCCTCTCTGCATATACTTGCCAAAATGGAAAGTACTTGCCACTTTGGACACCAAGGTCAGTGGAGGGAGAAGGGATGGATCGGGAAGACGCGCTCGACGGGCTTGTCGCGGCTGAGGAGATCAACAGGCGGGTACGCCGTGGCGGTCGCTGGTACGCGGGGTGGGCGGCGGTCTTCGCGGGAATGTCCGTGGTGCTCACCCTGGGGGTCGGGTTTCTCGGGGCGACCTGGGTGTTCGTGCCGTTCATGGTCGGCTGGGCGGTGTCCTTCGCTGTACTGCTGGTCTACGCCCTGAGCAAGCCCGTCACCCCGGCGGGTTTCGGGTGGATGCACGGCCTGGGCATGGGGGTGTGGGGGGTGGTCTTCGCCGCCGTGCTGACCATCGGGCAGGTGTACTTCCCCGCACAGCCGGCCTGGTGGGTCCCTGGTGCGCTGGTCACGGCGGTTCCGCTGCTCGCCGTCGCCTGCGTTGTCCTCGCGAGGTCCCGGGAGGCGGTGTAAGTGGCGCATGCGCGAGCACGGCTGGATGAGGCCATCCACGCGCCGGTCCGGTTCTCGATCGTGGCCACCCTGGCAGCTGCGTCCAGGGCCGACTTCAAGTTCGTCCGCGACACCGTCGAGATCACTGACTCCGCCCTGTCCAAGCAGGTCTCGGTGTTGGAGAAAGCGGGTTATGTCGCGGTCACCAAGACATCGCTCGGCCGCCGGCCGCGCACGTGGTTGTCGCTGACTGCCGAAGGGCGGCGTGCCTTCGAGCGGCACGTCCGGGCGCTGCGCGACATCGCGGCCGGCGTCGACCTGGACCTGCAGGCCACTCCGGAACCTCCCGACCCGAACGCGTCGCTCGACGTGTGAGCGGTGACCGGCAGGGGCCCGAGCTTACGGGGACAGATACGGCTCCGCTCCGGGGCGGTGGCCTCAGGCGTCCAGGAACGCCGCGATCGTCGCACCCTGGCCCAGGATGGCGTGGCCGGTGCCGGGGAGGAAGGTCACGGTGGCGTGGGGGACCAGCGCCCGCAGGCGCCGGGTGCTCTGGCGGGAGTCGAACATGGCGTCGCGCTCGCCGACGATCGCCAGCACGGGCATGGTCAGGCGGCCCAGAGCCTGGTCGGAGAAGCGGGGTAGCCCTTCGGTGCGCGGCCGGAAGTGGGTGAAGGTGCGCTCTACCGACTCCAGGGTGGAGTGGGCCTCGGTTGCCGAGAGTCCGGTCATGGCCTGGACGGACCTGCGCCGGCCCCAGGCACCGAAGACGCGCAGCGCCATGTTCAGGAGGATCTTCTCGGTGCGCTGCCGGCCCAGTCCGCCCGGGCACAGCAGGCCCAAGCGCCGCACCTGCTTCGGGTAGCGGGTGGCCAGGTCCAGGGCCAGCCAGCCGCCGAAGGACATCCCCACGACCGCGGTGCTGGCGAGTCCGAGCCCGTCCAGGACCTCCTTCAGCCATCGTGCGTGGGCGTCGGAGTCCAGGGGTGGGCGCGAGGGGGCGCTCAGTCCGGGCTCGCCGATGACGTCGACAGCGTACACGCGTGCGTGGCGTACCAGTTCGGTGATGTCCGCGCTCCAGGCGGCGGCGTTGGCGCCCGAGCCGTGCAGTAGCAGGACCGGAGGAGCGTCCTGAGGTCCGCATGCCAGCACGAAGGTCTCGCCCTGGCCGGTGGGGATGCGCAGGTGGTCGGCGGGCACCGGCCAGGACTCCAGGGCACGGCGGTAGTGGCGGTTGAGCTCGCGCTCGCCGGCCGGGGAGGTGTAGATCGCACTCATGGGGCCAGGACACTTTCCAGGTAGCCGAACAGGCGGGCAGTCTCGCTCGGGCCGCCCACCAGGAGGAGCCGGAGAGAGGTTTCCGCTCCTCGCTTATTCCTTAGAAATCTACGTTGTAAAGGCGTTTGTAGAAGACACTTCTCCAAGAAAACCACCATTTGCGCGGCTACGCCGCGCAATTTTTCAGGTCCCGCACCAACGAGTAAGGGGCGCTGCCCGGAGAATCAGCCGATCTTCGGGGCCAGGAGGGCCGAGGGAGACCCCCCGCACGGGTGGGAGCGGGAGCCCTTCCGAACCTCCGGGCGCGCCCGGAGGTTCGGAAGGGCTCAGGATCGGCGGGGCCTCACGCGGCGGTTCCGTGTGCTTCGGTGACTGCTGTCTCCAGGAGCTGGGAGGCAGCGTCGACCGCGGCCATGAGGGTGGCGGGTTCGGTGTCGAGTCCGGTCAGGATGCTGTCGATCCCGCGAAGCCCGGCATCGTGCAGAATCCGCTTCTCGTTGGTGACCCAGGTGGACCGGGCGGCGAGCACGCCGTGGGCGGCTTGGGTCGCGGCGACGGCGATAGCCCCGGCGGTGTCGGTGAGGTGCCCGCGCTCGGCGTGCGCGGCGCGTGCGTAGTCCAGGGTGAGGCGGGCCTGGGCCCACCACTGCAGGGGCGCGTTGTCGCGCAGGGCCTCGGGGTAGCCGGGTTTGGGAAGGTCACCGTGTAGTACTTCGTTGCAGGCGAGCTCGGCGACCACGATGTAGGTGGGGACACCGGCGAGATGGAACATGAGCTGTTCGACGTCGAAGCGGCCTTTCTCGGCTTCGGCGAGCCGGAATTCGACGTCGTCGAGATCGCGGTAATGGACGTCGACCTTGCGGCCGTCGATGGTGAGCCAGGCCCCGCCGTTGAAGACGCCGCCGCCCCATTCGCCGATGCCGGAGACTTCGCCGGGCCAGCCGATGGCGCGTAGTTCGGCGGGATCGAATCGGTGGCGGTAGTAGACGGCGAAGTCCCAGTCGCTGGTGGCGGTGTGGGTGCCGGTGGCGCGGGATCCGCCGAGGCTGACGGCGGTAACTCCGTTGAGTCGGGCGAGGTGGTGGGTGACGTGTTCGACGAAGGTGTGGTCCTCGGACGGCATGTTCGTAACCTATCCAAGCGGGCGCGTCTATGCTGAGCGGCATGGTCAGAGAGGTGGTCGCGACGCGGTACGTGCTGCCGCTACGCGAGGGAGGGTCGCTTCCGGGCCTTGTCGAGGCCGATGACCTCGGGATGTATGTGGTGAAGTTCCTGGGGGCGGGCCAGGGACGCAAGACCCTGATCGCCGAGTTGATCGCGGGGGAGATCGCGCGCAGGTTGGGGCTACCGGTTCCGGAGCTGGTCCTGGTGGAGTTCGACTCGGTGATCGGCCGCAGCGAGCCTGATGAGGAGGTTCAGGAGCTGCTCAAGGCGAGCGGGGGCGTGAACCTGGGGATGGACTACCTGCCGGGTGCGCTGGGGTTCGATCCGCTGGCTTTCGACATTGACGCGGAACTCGCGGGCCATGTGCTGTGGTTCGACGCCTACATCACCAACGTGGACCGGACGTGGCGGAACCCGAACATGCTGGTGTGGCACGGCCGGCCCTACCTGATAGACCATGGTGCGTCGTTGATCTTCCACCACAACTGGCAGGGTGCCGAGTCGGCGGTGCGGCGGCCCTATGACGCGACCGGGCATGTTCTGTTGCCGGCGGGGCCTGATGTGCGCGCGGCGGATGCGGAGCTGTCGCCGCGGATCACCGGTGATGTGGTGGGCGAGGTTGTCGAGCTGGTGCCTGATGAGTGGCTGGCGGACGAGCCCGGGTTCGGGTCTGTGCGGGAGGTGCGCGAGGCCTACGTGCGCTACCTGCTGGCGCGTGTCGCTGGGCGGTCGTGGTTGCCGGAGGTTTCCGGGTGAGTCGTGCGGTGTTCGAGTACTCGCTGGTGCGGGTGGTGCCACGGCCGGAGCGTGGTGAGCGGGTGAATGTCGGCGTCATCGTGTACTGCCGGGAGCAGGGGTTCCTGGGGGCGCGGTGTGTGCTGGATGCGGGCCGGTTGCTGGCGCTCGACTCCGGGGTGGACGTCGATGGCGTCTCGCGGGCGCTGGAGGGGGTCCAGGCGGTGTGCCAGGGCGGTGCCGGGGCGGGGGCCGCGTCGGTGGCTGATGCTGGGCGGCGGTTTCGCTGGTTGACGGCGCCGCGGAGTACGGTCGTGCAGCCGGGGCCGGTGCATTCGGGGTTGACGCTGGATCCCGCGGGGGAGATGGAGCGGTTGGCGCGGTTGCTGGTGTGCTGATTGTTCTGGGCTGGGTGCCCGTGGGGTTGGGTGTGTTGGGCACGTCACGTTCGCAATGTGGACGGAGCGGAAGGGTTCGGGTGCGCGGTCTGTTGGTTTTGTTGGCGCCTGGTTTTTGTGCGCCGTGCTCGTGCGTTTTCTTGCGCTAGTCGAATGGGGTGTCCGCGTGTCACAGGCCCGGTTATCGTCGTCGGAGCGTTCGGTGGGTGAGACGGAGAATCAGGTGTGGCCGCGGAGCCGGCGTTCGGTGGCGTTCCTGGTTCTTGTGTTGGGAATGTTGACGGCCACTGGGCCGTTGGCGACCGACCTGTATCTTCCAGCGTTTCCGGAGATTGCGGCGGATCTGGGGGCGGCTGAGGCGCAGATCCAGTTGACGTTGACGGCGATGATGGTCGGGCTGGCGCTCGGTCAGTTGATCATCGGGCCGTTGAGTGACGGGTTGGGGCGCCGTACGCCGATGCTGGTGGGCGTCGCTGTGTTCACCATCGCGTCGTTCTTGTGTGTCCTGGTGCCCTCGGCGGGTGTTTTTGTGGCGTTGCGGTTTGTGCAGGGCGTCGCTGGGGCTGCGGGGGCGGTGATCTCGCGTGCGGTGGTGCGGGATCTGTTCTCTGGTGATGACGCGGCGCGGTTCTTCTCGCGGCTGGTGCTGGTCATTGGGGTGGCTCCGATGTTGGGGCCGATCGTGGGTGGCCAGTTGCTGTTGGTGGGGCCGTGGCAGTTGTGCTTCGTTGTCCTGGGTGCGGTTTCGGCGTTGAGCTTCGTGGTGGTGTTCTTCTGGTTGCCGGAGACGCTGCCGGGGGAGCAGCGGCAGGCGATGCGCGTGTCGGGGTTGTTGGTGACGGTGTGGCGGCTGGTGCGTGATGCGCGGTTCGTTGGTCCGGCCCTGACGTTGGGGCTGACGTTCGCCATGATGTTCACCTACATCTCTGCTTTTTCGTTTGTTTCCCAGGATGAGTTCGGTGCGTCGGCGCAGGCGTACAGCGTGATGTTCGCGATCAACACGGTGGGGCTGATCTGCGGTACGCAGGTGAACGGTTTCCTTATTGGGCGTATGGAGACGTCGCGGCGGCTGGCGGGGGGATTGTGCTTGGCGCTGCTGGCGGTGGTGGTGTTGCTGTCGTTGGCGGTGTCGGGTGCGGCGAGTCTGGTGTCGTTGACCGCGACGCTGTTCGTGATGATGTTCGGTGTCGGGTTCGTTATGCCGAATGCGACGACGTTGGCGCTGTCATCGCAGGTTCCGGCGGTGGCGGGGACGGCGTCTGCGTTGATGGGGTCGATGCAGTTCGCGATGGGCGGCGGGTTGGCGTCGTTGGCGGGGTTGACCGCGTCGGGTGATGCGACGTTGATGAGTATGACGTCGGTGATGGTGGGCCTGGGTGTCCTGGCTGTGCTGGTGTTCCTGGTTTTGGGGCGGCGTGCCGCGCGTTTTGGGTAATGAGTTCGGATGATTGGGTGATTGCGCCCGGGCGGAGTTTCCGCCCGGGCGTTGTTTTTTGCGGAACCGTTCTTGTCGGGGGTTTTTCGGGGAGTTTGGTGGGTTGCCGCTGGGTGTCGGAAGAGTGCACAGTAGGGCAACGTCTACGTAGCTTTCGCGAAACCTGTATGGGGGCGGTCGGGCGTGTCTGGGGCTGGACCAGTGAGGGGTGCCCGGCGTGTTAGTGGGCTTGGTGATCTGGCGTACCAGGTCGCGGGGTTGGCGCCGCACTCGGAGATGTTCGCGCGTAAGAACGCGGATGACCGGTGGGAGCGGGTGTCGGCGAGTGAGTTCCTTGGTGAGGTGACGGCGCTGGCCAAGGGGTTCATCGCGGCTGGGATCAGCGCGGGTGACCGGGTGGTGCTGGTGTGTGGCACTCGCTATGAGTGGGTGCCGGTCAGTTTCGCGATCTGGGCGGTGGGGGCGGTGTCGGTGCCGGTGCCGTCGGCGTGTTCGGCGGCGCGGTTGCGGCATGTGTTGCGGGATTGCCGGCCGGCGGCGGTGGTGTTGGAGGATGGCCGGCATGCGGGGGCGGTCGCTGGGATCCAGCATGAGCTGACCGACTTGGGGCGTACGTGGCGGCTCGACACTGTGGGGTTGGCGGGGATTAGCCGGCTGGGTTCCTATATGGAGTCGACGGCGATCCGGTTTCGGCGGGAGGAGACGACGCGCGAGGACCCGGCGGCGATCATGTATCCGGTTCGCCGGGAGGTGGCGACGCGCGGGGCCGTGTTGACGCATGGGAACTTGCTCGCGTCGGCCGAAGGGTTGTTGGAGCGGCTGGGTCCGGCTGTGTCGGAAATCCCCGCGGGGCAGGCGACGACGGTGATGAGTGTTCCGCTTGCCGATATCCATGGGCATGCGGCGTTGGTGGCGTGTGTGTTGGGGCGGGTCCGTGTGGGGTTTCCTTCGCGGACGGCGCCTTTGTTGTGGGAGATGCGGCTTTTCCGGCCGACGGTGCTGTTGGCGACGCCGTCGTTGTTGGAGGAGGTGCACCGTGGTGAGCGGGCGCGGGCCAGTGAGGTGGGTTGGGACAACCTGAACACGTTCGACGCGGCGACGGACTTGGCGGTGAGTTTCGACGAGTCGCCGCGTAAGGGGGCGTGGAAGCGGATGTCGCGGGTGATGTACGACTGGATGTACACCCGTATCCGCGATGTGTTGGGTGCTCGTGTACAGGTGGCGGTGTGTGCGGGGCCGCCGTTGTCGGAGCGGATGGATCGGTTCTACGGGGGTGCGGGCATCCCGGTTTACCAGGCGTTCGGCACGGTTGAGGCGGGTGGTGTGTTCGTGGCGAGTGGCCCGGGTGTCCGTGGTGCGGGCACGGCGGGGGCTGCGTTGCCGGGCACTGAGGTGCGGTTGGGCGCCGCCGGTGAGGTGTATGTGCGTGGGCCGGGGGTGTTCCCGGGGTATTGGGACAGTCCTGAGGCGTCGCGGGCGGCCTTCCAGGATGGGTGGTTGGCCACGGGTGTGCGTGCCGAGATGGATGAAGCGGGGTTCTTGAGGGTTCAGGAGTGGGTGCGGCCGCAGGCGTCGCGGTTGGCGCCGCCGCGGAACACTCTGGCGTCGGGGCCGGCCGCTTTGCCTGCGGCACCTGCGGCGCCGGCAGAGCCTGCGGTGCCGGCTGCGGAAGCTCCGGTTAGGGGTGCGCAGGGGCATGGCCGGGGGGCGGCGGGTCCGCCGGAGTCGGGGGTGGCTGGGCAGGTGGCCGCGCTTGAGCGGAGGCTGTGTGAGCATCCGTTGATCAGTCAGGTGATGGTGGTCGTTGAGGGTCGGCCGTATGCGAGTGCGCTGATCACGTTGTTGCGGGAGCAGGTGGAGTACTGGCGGTTGGTCAATGGTCGGCCGTTGTCGACTCCGACGGCCGAGATCGTGTCGGATCCGACGTTGCTGCGTGAGGTGCAGAAGGTGGTGCACGAGGCCAACGGTGTGGTGTCGGCGGAGGCGCGGGTGCGGGCGTTCCATGTTCTGCCTGAGGAGTTCTCGGTGCAGAGTGGGGTGGTGCTGCCGTCGGGGGAGTTGCGTCGTGACGTGATCCTGCGGGCTTTCGATGAGGAGATTGATGGGTTGTACCAGGTGCCGGATGCTGGTGGTCGGGCCTGAGTCTGGTGGGGCTGGCGGCCTGTCATCTCTACCGGGTTGAGCTATAGCATGCCGCACGGGTACCGCTCCGAAGAGCAGATCGCCCGCTACCGCCGTTTCCCCGACGAAAGGCACCGGGCCGTAGCCGTGGGCTGTGTGGCGCCGAGTCGGCGGACCGGCGGGGCGGCGGGGCGGCCATAGGCTGGGCGGGTGAGCGAACCGGTCGTTGTCGCCCGTGATGTGGGTGTGGAGTTGGGTGGTGTGCCGGTACTGCGCGGAGTCGACCTCACGGTCGCGCCCGGGGAGGTGGTCGCGGTGGTCGGGGCCAACGGTGTCGGGAAGACGACTTTGCTGCGCTGCCTGGCGGGGTTGCAGCAGGCCCGGGGCAATGTGGGGGTGCTGGGCCGCCCGCCCGTCGACGAGCCGGGTTTCTGGCGCGACGTCGTCCTGGTCGGCGACGAGCCCGCCTGGTATCCGGGGTTGACCGTAGGGGAGCATCTGGAGCTGATGCGCGCGGTGCACGGTCCCGGGCGGCTGGGGGTGCGGGCGGGTCTGGAGCTGTTCGAGCTGGCCGGTTGCGCTGATCGGGCCCCGTTGTCGCTGTCGACTGGGCAGCGCCAGCGGCTGGTGCTGGCCATGGCGCTACTGCGGCCGAGCTGGTTGCTGCTGTTGGACGAGCCGGAGCGCGGGCTCGACGCGGCGTTCCGGGAACGGCTCGCGGGTCTGCTCGCCGAGTATGCCGCGGAGGGCGGCACGGTGGTGATGGTGACGCATGACCCGCGGTTCGCCGAGGGTGCCCGCCACGTCGCTCTGGCGGGCGCCGCGTGAGTGGGGTGGCGGAGGTCCGGGCGTTTGTGCGGGCAGGGGGGCGCAGGCGTCGCTCCTGGTCCGATCGGTACATCGCTCTGCTGAGTCTCGGTCTGCTGGTGGTGCTGGCGTCCCCGGCGATCGGCCGCGCGGTGTCGGTGGTGCCCAGGGACGTCGATCCGGCACGGGCGGGTGCGGGGTTGGCGCTGATCGCGTTGCTGCTGGTGGGTTCGCTGACCATTGCGCGTGTGGTCGGGCCCGTGTCGGTGTCGGCGGCGGACGCCGCGTGGCTGGTGCTCTCGCCGTTGCCGCGCCGTAGCGTGTTGGCCCGGACGCTGCTGGTCCTTGCTGTGGTGTGCGTCGTTGTCGGTGCGGCCGTCGGTCTGGCGCTGCTGAGCGCGGTCGGCGCTCCCGATGCGTTGTCGCTCCGGCTGCTTGCGGCTGTGGTGTTGGGCGTGTCGTGGGCGTTGGGCGGGGTGGCGGCGAGTGTTCTGGCGCAGGCGTCGCAGTTCTGGGGCGGCTGGCTGGTCGCGGTGCTCGTCGTTCTTGTTGTCGCGGCGGTCGCTGTGGCGGTGATGAGTATGGGGCCGGGGCAGGGGGTGCTTGTCGGTATCGCGTCCGCGTCCCTGGGGGCGTGGATGGCGGCGGCGGCCGCATCGGCCGCTGCGGCCGCTGGCCTTGTGGGGCGGGCCTGGGCGGTCGTCGCGCGTATCCCGGCCCGCGTGGTCCTGGACGCATCGGCCCGGAGGGGGTATGCGGCGGGCGCGTTCGCTGTTATGGATCCGGGCTCGCTGACCTGGATCGTTGAGGACGCGCACTGGCGATCGCGCGTGCTGCGGTCGCGTGCGTGGCCGTCGCGGTTGCGCGGGGCGGCGGCGGTGGCCTGGCTGGACTGGCGGAGGTTGGCGCGGCGGCCGGGATGGTTGGCGTTGGTGGCGGCGTCGTCGGTTCTGCCTGTGCTGGCTGCGCGGGCGGGTGGCGGGGTGCCGGGGGCGCTGATCGTGCTTGCCGTGGGCGCGTTGGCGGTTGCCGCGACGGGCACGGCGGGGGCGCGCCGGGACGCTGGGGATGCGGCGCTGGCGCGGTTGCTGGGTGCCGGTCCGCGCGCGCTTCTCGCGGCGAGGGCGGTGCTGCCCGCTCTGCTGGGTGGCTCCTGGTTGACTCTCGCGTTGGCCGGGTTGGACGTCTCGGGCTTCGGTGGGCCTTTCTGGCCGCTCGGGTTGCTGTGTGCGCCGGCGCTGGCGGCGGGTGCGCTGCGGCTGGCGCGGCGCCGTCCGATTGAGCACACGATGCCCGTCATGGACTCGCCTCTGGGTCCGGTGCCGCTGGGTCCGGTGGTGTGGGTGTTGGCTGGCGCCGACGTTGCCGCACTGGGGTGCCTGCCTGCGCTCATGGCGTTGACCAGCGGGGTGACCGGTCCGCTGCTTGCGGCGCAGGCGGTGTGGGGTGCGGCGGTGCTGGTGGTTTACTGGGCGGGTCCGCGGCGCGCGTAGGGGTGGGAGGCCCGGGGCGCGCAGGCTTTGGTTCGTGCGACGACGCCGTACGCGGTCGGTGCCACGCTGCGTTGTGACAGAGAATCGCCCGCGCCTTCAGGGGTGGCGGGCTGATAACGGTCCACGCCGCCCGTTACTTGTCCGCTGACCGGTCCTCCCGCGGGGCAGGCGGGTCAGACGTGAGGTGGGCCAGAAGCTGTGCTGGTGCGTCTTCCTGCAGGAGGTGGCCAGCGCCTTCGATCCAGTGCAGCTCGGCGTGCGGGATCCGGTCGTGCAGCCATCGCGCGTAATGGGGTGGGAGGATGTGGTCCTCGGTGCCCCAGATCAGGCGCGTCGGGATGGTGATCTCGCCGAGCAGCTGTTCGTACTCCGCCGTATGCTCCTGCTTGATCTGGCTGTACTGGCGGTAGAAGGCGGCCTGTCCGGTTTCGCCGCGCCAGGGGGTGAGGAGCGCGTCGAGGACCGCTGGTCGGTAGCCGAGGTTCGTGGCGTGGCGCATGTGACTGGTGACCAGTTCCTGGTGGGCGTAGCCCGGGAGCTGATGGAAGACCTCGGGGTGTTCCAGGATGAGCTGGAAGAGGCCGCGTTCCCACTCGCCGCCGCTCACGGCGTCGAACAGGGTGAGGTCTTGGAAGTTCGCTCCTTCCAGCAGGGTGCTCCGCAGCGTGACCGCGCCGCCGATGTCGTGAGCCACGACGCTGGGGTGGGACAGTTCCCAGTGGTCGAGGAGTTGGGCGAGGTTTCGGGCGTGCGCGGCCAGGCTGAGGTCTTGGCCCTCGCGTTGTTCGGACTGGCCGAAGCCGAGCAGGTCGAATACGTAGACCCGCCGCGTTTGGGCGAGTGCGGGCGCGAGGTCGCGCCAGAGGAAGGATGAGTATGGGGTGCCGTGTACGAGCACGAGCGGTTCCCCGCTTCCCAGGGCCGTCCATCGGATCGTCCCGCCGGGTGTTTCGAACTCGTTGTCCAGTGACCAGGTCATCGTGGTTCTCCTGTTGTGCGTGCGTTCTCGGTGTCGTACAGCGCGGGGTCGGCCCTGTTCCCGGTATCGCGCGGGAACTCGGGCAGCCAGTGCGTCGCCCGCATACCGCCCCCTACACTGATCTGTGAAGTTACCTGTCCGACCATAGGTACACAGGTCTGTGAAGTCAACTGGGGTGATGATGAGCACCGACACCGGCCCGGAGCAACCGCTGACGCCAGGCGCCCAGCGGATCCTCGACGTCGCCTCGGAGCTGTTCTACTGGCGCGGCATCCACGCCGTCGGCGTCGACACCATCGCCGCCGAATCCGGCGTGACCAAGCGGACCCTCTACGACCGGTTCGGGTCGAAGGACAACCTCGTCGCCGCCTACCTGGACGCCCGGGACCGGCGCTGGCGCGACATGGTCACCACCCGGCTCCACGGCGCACCCCCCGACTCCGTGGCCCGCGTGCTGGTGCCGTTCGACGTGCTACCCGACTGGCTCGCGCCGAGCACCCGGGGCTGCGGTTTCATCAACGCCTTCGCCGAGCTGCCCAACCCCGACCATCCCGGCCGGCGAATCGTCGTCGCCGAGAAGGCGTGGTTACGAGCCCTGTTTCGCGACCTGCTCACCGAGGCGGGCGCAGCAGGTGGGAACGACGTCGAGACGCTCGCCACGCAGCTGCTGAGCCTGCACGAAGGCGCAATCGTCAGCTACGCCATCACGAACGACACGTCAGCCGCGGCTGCCGCTCGCACCGCCGCGAAGATCCTCGTGACCGGCGCGCTACCCGGGCCTCTACTGCAGCGCGGCCAGTCGTTCCGGGCGGAGTAACACTCCGCCCGGAATTCGCCTGATGTTCGGCGAGTACTACGGCGCCCCCTTCATGCCCGAGTCCAACGTGCGGGTCAGGAAGTCCCGGATGTGGCCGGCCGCGGTGTCCAGGTGGCTTTCGAGTAGGAAGTGGCCGCCTCCGGGCACCAGATGGATCTCGGCGTCCGGCAGGTCCCGCGCGAAGGCGCGCGCACCGTCAGGGCCGAAGATGAGGTCTTCGGCTCCCCACACGGCCAGGAGCGGGACGCGGCTCTGCCGGAAGTACGTGTGCACCCGCGGGTACAAGGGCGGGTTGGTGGCGTAGTCGCGGAAGAGGGCGAGCTGTGCGAGGTCGTTGCCGGGGCGGCTGATGTCGCGGTGGTCGGACGTCCAGGTGTCGGGGTCGACCAGTTCGGGGCGGTCCACGCCGTGGAGGTACTGCCAGCGGATGGCGTCCAGGCTGAGAGCGGTGCGGACCGCCGGCTCCGTCTCGGGTCCCGGGTTCTTGGCGTAGGCCCACACGGGTGCCCAGAACTGCGGGACGAAGCCGTCCTCGTAGGCGTTGCCGTTCTGGGTGATCACCGCGGTGAGCGCCTCCGGGGTGCGCAGCGCGAGCCGCCATCCGATGGGGGCGCCGTAGTCCTGCACGTATACGGCGTAGCGGTTGATGCCGAGCTCGACCAGGAGTGCCTCGGTGATGTCGGTGAGTGCGTCGAACGTGTAGGGGAACGTGTCGGCTGGCGGAGTGTCGGAGTGGCCGAAGCCGATGTGGTCGGGGGCGATGACGCGGAACCGGTCGGCGAGTTGCGGGATCAAGCGGCGGAACATGCGCGAGCTGGTGGGGAAACCGTGCAGGAGCAGCAGAGTCGGCGCCTCGCGGGGGCCGGCCTCCCGGTAGAAGACGCGGTGTCCTCGCACGGTGGCGTACTGGTGGTGAACCTCGACCATTGCTAACCCTATCAATCTTTTTTGGTGGTTATCCGCGCTCTCAGTGGACCCGAAGCAAGGTAACCTGTCAAGTCGAACAAGAGGGTTAGACGGGGAGGTGGGTGGACGTGCTCGACGAACAGGCACTGCTCGAGGCGCTGAACAGCACCCCGGTGGTGGACGGTCGGCCGCAGGACCTGTGGGCCGATGACGCCGTGCTGCGGCGGTGGGCGCGGAAGCACGGCGGCCCGGGTGACGCACCGGCGATCGACTGGCTGCGGACAGCCAGGGACGTGCTCCAGACCGCCACGCACGGCCCCGTGCCCGAGACGGATCTGCGGCGGATACTTTCCGGCGTCTACCGGCTCCCCGAGATCGGCGCGTCGGATCTGCGGTGGCCTCTGCACGGGCCGCCCGAACGGATGCTCGCGGTGGAGCTGGTGCTCGCCTGGTACGACGTCCAGGAACGCAGGCCCGGCCGGCTGCGCCCCTGCTGCAACGACGAGTGCCGCCTCTTCCTTCTCGACCGCAGCCGCGCCAACACCGCCCGCTGGTGCTCGATGAAGACCTGCGGTAACCGCTTGAAGGTCCGCCGACACCAGGAGCGCGCCCGCCAGGCCCCGGGGACCTGACAGGACCGCGTCGGACGCCATTGGCGAACCTGGCACCGGCCGCGGAAACGGCCGCCTCCCTCACCGGCCGGTGGTGAACTCCTCCGGGGCTCGGGGGCGGAGAACCAGACCAAGCAGAAGGCGGATTGACGGTAAGCACGAACCAGCGCACGTTGTTGCGGCCGTGCCGCGAAGTGCTCTGAGCCGGCGCGCAAGTAGGGTTGGCCTCGTGGAGATCAGGTGGGAGGCCCTGACCATCGACGCGCGAGAGCCGTTGTCTCTCGCGCGGTGGTGGGCGCGGACCCTCGGTTGGGACGTGATGGACCCTGACCCGGCCGGCGTCGAGGTCCGGCCGCCCGATCGGCACTCGTCGTCGCTCTTCTTCGTCCGCGTGGACGACGCGAAACTGACCAAGAACCGCCTGCACCTCGACTTGTACGCAGAGGACCAAGCGGCAGCCGTGGACGGCCTCATCGCCAGGGGAGCCACTCGCGCCACCGTGGGCCAGCCCGATGACGCCGAATGGGTGGTGCTGCGTGACCCCGAGGGCAACGAGTTCTGCCTCCTCGAACCGCGCTGACCAAGGTCAACGACCCCCGCGGGGCGGGCTGGGCCCCGCACCGGTTGCGCCAGTCGGCGCTCACCCACCTCGTTCAAGCGGGGCGTTCGGCGGCCGAGCTCCAGGCCAAGTCCCGCCACGCCCACCTGGCCACGCCCGGAAAGTACGCGAAGCTCGGCGAGGAAACCCCCGCCCGCATCACCGCCGGACGGGCAACACGATTCTGGTCACCGGTGCCACCTCGGGTATCAGGCTGGGCCTGGCGCTGCGCTTTCACCAGGCCGGCAACAAGGTGATCGTCGCCGGACGGCGCACGGAACTGCTCGATCGGATCACGACCGAGCACCCGGGTATCGAGACGCTCGTTCTCGACGTCACCGACCCCGCCTCGATCGCCCACGCCCACAAGACGGTGACCAGCACCTACCCGGAGATGAACGTCCTGGTCAACAATGCGGGCATCATGCTGGCGGAGAACCTCCTCGACGCCGGCTCCCTGCCGATCGCCGAGGACACGGTCACCACCAACCTGCTCGGCACGATCCGGATGGCCAACGCCTTCCTGCCCCACCTGGTGGCCAAGGACAACGCGGCCGTCGTCAACGTCGGCTCCGGGCTGGAGTTTGTCCCGCTGCCGGCCACCCCGACCTACAACGCCACCAAGGCCGCGATCCACTCCTTCAGCGAGAGCCTGCGCGTCCAGTTGACCGAGACCTCCGTACAGGTGATCGAGGTGGTCCCGCCAAGCGTGCGGACCACTTTGATGGGACAGCAGGACAGCGAGCAGGCAATGCCGCTGGAGGACTTCCTCTCCGAGGTCATGACCCTCCTGGGCACCCAGCCCGACGCCGGGGAAATCCTCGTCGAGAACGTCAAGTTCCTGCGCCATGCCGAGGCTGAGGGCACCTACGGCAAGGTCCTGTCCATGCTCAGCGGCCACTGAACTGTCCGCCAGCCACCGCGGGCGATCCTCTTGGCCGCAGGAAGGCCGCGGGCGCAAGGCGTGGTGCGGGCCTTGCGCCCCTCAGGGCCAGCGGATGTCGGTGGCGGTGGGCAGGCTCGAAACCGCGGTTTCGTCGTGGGAGTTGAGTTCCTCGAAAAGCTGGGTCCAGGCGGCCTTGGGTGTGTTGTCGGTGGCGGAGCAGCCGCCGCGTTGGCCGCAGGCGGTGTGTTGGGACATGGCGCCGGCGAAGCGAACGGGGCCGGCGTCGTTGCGGGCTCCCCAGGAGCTGACGGCGGCCCATTGGCGGGCCTGGATGCCGTCGGTGCGGTAGATCTGCGGGATGGCCCTGATGGTGGGGGCGGCGCCGGTGGAGACGTGGTGTACGTCGGCCAGTGTCCATCCGTTGGCGCAGGCGGTGGAGTCGGAACCGTGTTCCGGGCAGCCTTCGGCGGAGTTCGCGGCGTAGAGGGCGCGGTCGGTGGCCTCGGTGAAGGCGTTGGCCCAGGCGCGGGCCCATTTGGGTGCGGACCAGGAGGGTTCGGCGTCCAGGCCGCCGGTTATGGTGACGGCGTCGTTGTCGGCCTCGGCGGCCTTGGCGACGACGGAGGCCCACTGTTTGCCGGCCGCGGTGCCGCTGATACCGCCGTCGGATTTGTTGTTCACGGTCAGGGCGAGTTCGGCCCGGGCGTCGCCGGTGCGGCATTGGGTGAATCCGGCGGCCCAGGCGGTGGCGATCGAGGCGGCGTGCTTGGTGGGCACACGTTCACTGGTGTGGGTGGCGGTGGTGCCGGGGTGGCGCAGTACGCCGCCGCGTTCCTGAGTGCCGACCATGAGGAAGCGGACCCCGCTGGTGCCTTTCCTGCCTTCGGCGCAGCCGGCTTTGCGTGCGGCGGTGCGGTCGCTGTCGGTGGCGGTGGGCTGCAGGTAGCGGCTGACGGTGGCGCCGGGGTAGGTCTCGGCGGCTGCCGGGGTGGGGGCACTGGCGAGGGTGAGAGCGGTGAGGGCGAGGGTGATGGGCCATACGCGGCGGCCTGCGGCGGTCATGTGGCTCCCCGTTCTCCCTGGTTGGTGCGGGCACGGTGTACGGGTTCATTGAGCCGTATCCGGGGTGTGGGGCCCAACACCAGGGCGAGTTCGGAGGTTCTGGGGTACTGCGGGCGCAGTCGGGTTTATGGGGCGTTGGGGGTGGGCCGCCCTCCTGGTGCGGGATGGCTGTCTAGCGGGTGCGGTCGCGGGTGAACAGGTGTTTGGCCCAGAGATAGCCCAGGAGCGCGGTGCCGGTGCACCAGGCGGTGGTGCGCAGGGCGCTGTCGCCCATGGGGGTGCCCATGAGGAGCGCGCGCAGGGTTTCGGTGATGGGGGTGAAAGGTCCCGCCCACCGCGCGCCGGCGACAGAGTGGCGCTGACTTGGTGCGGCGCAATAAGCGCGGCGCCGAATCCGACCGGCCCGCACTGCTGGCACCGATGGAGGCTGGACACATGAAGGTGGGGTCCCACCGCCAGCTGGCGGTGGGACCCCACCCCAAGTTCGGGAACGGTACGGCGGTCGCCTCTCGGCGCGCGGCACAACGCGGTTCCGTGGACCGCCCGGGGCCACCGCAGTGGACGCGGGCGCGGTATTCCGCGAAGGCTTTGGTTGGAGCCCGGGGGACACTTGCTACCGCACCGACCCGGACCCCCTTAACGGGGGCCGACACCGATGATCGCACCCCCGTTGGGGCGGTGTCCAACGGGGACGCGGAGGCGGACCGGCTCGGGTGCCGCACATGATCCGAAGGGATCCGGGGCGGGTGCGGCCCGAATCCGGGAAGTGGTGGGCGGGACCGCAAGAGCGCGCTGACCAGCGTGTCGACCCGCGGCGCCGCGCCTGCTCGTCCTGTGCCCGGCCGGAATTCCGCGGTGGATTCGCGGGACGCGCGGTCGCCGGTTTCTCTCGCCTCGGCGCGACCTGTGATGATTCACGTGTGTGGCGTGAACTGATCGATGAACTGTACCCCGAGGCGGAGCTGCCCGCGCCTGCGGATGAGGCGACGATCGTCGAGATCGAGAAGGTGCTCTCCCTGCCGTTGCCCTTCGAGCTGGGGTCGCTGCTGGGCGAGTGCAACGGGGTGTACAACCAGTACGGCGATGCCGTGGTCTGGTCGGCTGAGCGGGTCATCGAGGACAACCTGGCCATGCGCAACGAGCCCGACTCCCTTGAGCTCTACGCTCCCTTCCACGAGCTGATCTTCTTCGGTGACAGCGACATGGGCCCGCAGTTCGCCTACGTACACACCGACTACGGTCCCGGGATCATCGTGTGGGACCAGGAAACCGACCAGCGCCGGCTGGCGGTGGTGTCGCTGCGCGACTACCTGGTCCGCTGCCTGACCCAGGGCAACGGGTGGTTCCGTTCGACCGTGCGCCCACCCGGGTCGCGGTGACCCGGGGTGCGAGGTGGTTGCCCGCCCGGTGTGGGGCGGGATGTGCGCTGCGCAGCGAGTCGGTTTGACCTGGGTGTTTGTGTTATTTTGCGAAGGTCGCCTCCGGCGGGAAGGCGGCGGGCGCATTCCCGGTAGCGGAGAGTCGAGACACCCATGTCCGAACGGTCCACGTCGCAGCAGGACACCCACCCCCCGGTTCATGTCATGGGCGAGCCGGTGAGCTCCTACCCCGAGATGGCGCCCGAGGCCGAGCGCGGCTCGGTGCTGCGGGTGACCGTGACGGGTGAGGACGTGCTTCACCGGCGCAACCGGGAGGTGGGGGGAGACCGGTTCGGCAGCCGGGAGTTGTCCCAGCTCATCGACGACATGTTCCGCACGATGTACGTCGCCGAGGGGGTCGGGTTGGCGGCCAACCAGGTTGATGTCGACCTGCGGCTGTTCGTCTACGACTGCCTCGACGACGACGGGGTCAGGCACGTCGGCCACGTCGTCAACCCCGTCGTGGACGAGCGCGACCCCGAGACCAACCCGCTGGTGGTGGACAACGAGGGGTGCCTGTCGGTGCCCGGCCCGCACGCCGAGCTCGCCCGCCCCGAGTACGCGGTGGTGCGCGGCTTCGACAAGGACGGGAAACCGCTGGTTATCGAGGGCAGTGGGTACTTCGCTCGGTGTTTGCGGCACGAGACCGACCACACCCAGGGGCGCCTCTACACCGACCGGTTGTCCAAGCGGGAACGCAAGAAGGTTCTCGACCAGATGAGCAAGATGGTCGAGGACGTCTTCGCCCGCCGTGAGGCCAACGCGGGCCGGCTGGAAGGCTGAGCGCCCCCAACCCGAGCGCGGCGCGGTTGAGCCGGCCGGTGGTCTCGGCGGGGGTTTCAGCTCTGGTGGGCCGGTTCGGGCTCAGGGGTGTGTTCGGCTGGCCGGCGGGGAAACTCCGGTGGTGTCCGCGGCCGGGGCGGGGTCCTCGTCCACCAGGTGGGCGGTGAACCCGCGGGCCACGAGCCGCTGGTAGGCCTCCCAGACGTCGGCGGGAATCCCGACGGGGGCGCTCCAGCGACGGCGTGCGTAGATGTCGAGGCGCTGCAGGTCTCCGACCAGGAAGTGCACCAGTTCATCGGCGGGCATGCGGGGTGTGGGGTAGCCGGTGTAGCCGCCCGGGAAGCAGTGGAACGTCCATTGCGCGTCGGGCCAGTGGGTGGCTGCGGTGGCCAGGGCCCGTTGCCCCATGTAGGGCTTGGCGGTGACGATGGCGCGGGTGACCTCGATGCCGTGCTCGGTGGTGCGGGCGCGGCTGCGGGTGAAGTTCTCGGCGGTGTTGGTGGCCCGGGTTTCCAGCAGCATCGCCGAGTAGGGGACCCCGGCGGTGGTGTGGGCGGTCGCGGCGAACTCCTCGGCTTCGGGGCGGTGCCACCGTTGTTGGCCGGGTGCGCCGGCGGTGCGGCGCCCCCGCTCGCCGGAGAAAACGACGTACGGTGCGGCCCCCAGTGCCCACAGTCGGCCGGCGTGCTCCGCGACGCGGAGGTCGTGACTGCCCAGCGCGAGGATGATGTCGTGGCTGCCGGCCGTGGGGGCAGCGGGGGCGGTGTGGAAGTCCCAGAGGCGCTGCGCCAGCGCGTGGACTTCGTCGTCGAGTATGGCAACCACGTGGCCAGCCTAGGGCGTGGGCCGCGGGGGTGTCGCGGGTTTCGGGGTCGGCCGCGGGGCGCGCCCCGCGGCCGACCCCGCCGGCAGGGGCTGCCTGGTGTTCCCGGTGCGCCGGCGGGGGCGCCGGTGTGGTTCAGGCCTCGGTGGTGCTGTTCGCGTGGTCGGTGCCCAGGTGGGTGGCGACGAGTTCGGTGATGGCCGCGGCGAGGTGGTCGGGGGCCTCCAGGGGGGTCATGTGGCCCATGCCGGGAAGCTCGATGATCTGCTCGCACCGCGGCAGGACGTTGGCCATGTGGTGGGTGTGGGCGATGGGCGTGAGGCGGTCACTGGTTCCGTGCGCGAGCACGGTGGGCAGCTCCAGGGCGGCGGCGTCGCTGTCGATGTCCAGGGTGGCCAGGACGTTGCCCCAGCGGGCGCGGGTGGTGGTCGGGCAGGCGTGGACCAGGCGGGCGCACCGGTGCACCGTTTCGGGGGCGGTGTCGGGTGCCATAGCCACGTACTTGAGTCCGGCGCGCGTGATCGGGGTGTTGGGGCCCAAGGGCAGGGGAGCGGTGAGAAGGAGGCGGTGGCCGGTGGCGGTGAGGCGGCGCAACCGCGCCGGGGTGGGCAGCACGCGCGATGTGGCGGTCAGGTTGGCGCTTCCGGTGCTGGCGAGCAGGGCGGCGGCGACGCGGTCGCGTACCTGGGGGCGCCGGGCGGCGGCCATGACCGTCATGCCGCCCATGCTGTGGCCGCCGAGGACGGCTTTGCCGCCGGCGGGGACCGTGGCGTCCAGGACGGCGCTGAGGTCGTCGGCCAGTGCCGTGGTGCTGTATCCGGTGCGGGCGGGGGCGGTGCTGCGGCCGTGGCCGCGCTGGTCGTAGAGGACGACGCGGTAGTGGGGGCCCAGGGCGTCGACTACGGGTTCCCACAGGGCGGTGGAGCAGGCCCAGGCGTGGCTGAGTACGACAGTGGGGGCGTCGTCGTGGCCGTGGATCTCGGTGTGCAGGGTGACGCCGTCGGTGGAGTCGACGTTGAGCTTGGTGGGGGTTGGGCGGGGGGTGGTCAACGGTGCCTCCTGTGCCGTACCGGAGGGCGGTCGTGCGGTCGCTGTGGGGCGGGTGTTCACCCGCCATTTGTTACTGATGGGTAGTTGATGCCGCCCAAGCGTAGACCATGACAATGGCTATTGAAAGAGTTTCTTGAGTGGGGCGCCACGGCGGGCGCGCCAGAGGAGCGGCACCAGCCCGCACGTGTGGCCGCACCGGCGCGGCCGGGCCTGCCCCAGGGCGCTGGTGGCCTCGCGTGCGGTACCGTCGCGCGAGGACAACGCCCATGTCCGGGCACCGCTTGGCACCGGGAGGAACGCGCGGATGAGTGAGGACGACGCCGGCTTCGCCAGTGTCCTGGGCGAGATCCCGCTGTTCCGCCCCGCCCGGGAGGAGCGGCGCGGCCGCGTCAGCTCGACCACCCTCAACCCCGGTGACGCGCTGCCCACCAAGGTCGTCGTCGACTTCGGCTCCACCCCGGAAGGGCCCGACCTGGGCCCCGACCTGGAGATCGCAACGCGGACGTGGGACCGGCCCGATGCGCCGGGCGAACGGGAGATCCGGGGGTTCTGCGGCGAACGCGACCTCATGGAGCGGCGCACGCGCGACCCGCTCAGCGGGCAGTCGCTGGGCCTGCCCGCTGATGCGGCCTGGTCCAGCCAGACGATCGAGGTCGACGGTGTCCCGCACACCTTCACGGTGCTGGCCACGTCGCACTCCTGGGTGGCGGCGGCGCTGGTGGGCGGCTTCCTGGTCCGGGTCTTCACCCGCGCGCCCGGGCCCGAGAGCATCGCGCTGCGCCGCATCACCTCGATGAGCGAGCTGGAGCAGGTGCGCGGGCGCGGGTGAGCCGGCCCGAAGGGCTGGGTAGGTTCGCCCCGCGGGCCCACGCGCCCACGCAGGTAGCCACCACACAGCGAAAGGGGACGGCGGTGCCCCGGCCCGCGGGGCAGGGGCGCTCGCCACGAGGTGCATGATCCACGTTCTCGCCAGCCGTATCCTGCTGCGACCCACCGACCTCGAACGCAGCCGCGCCTTCTACCGCGATGCGCTTGGCCTGGCCATCTTCCGCGAGTTCGGCACGGGCGAGCAGCGGGGCACCGTCTTCTTCCTCGGCGGGGGGTTCCTCGAACTGTCCGGGCACTCCAGCCGGCCACCCGAGCCAAACGCGACCCAGCTCTGGCTTCAGGTGCCCGACATCGCCGA
Source organism: Lipingzhangella halophila (assembly GCF_014203805.1). Lineage (GTDB taxonomy): Bacteria > Actinomycetota > Actinomycetes > Streptosporangiales > Streptosporangiaceae > Lipingzhangella > Lipingzhangella halophila. The sequence goes on from NZ_JACHJT010000001.1 coordinate 2,657,440, forward strand.
GGCAGAGCGCGAACTGCGGGAACGCGGGGTGCCGGTGCTGCGTGAACCCCGCAAGGAACCCTGGGGGTTGGTGGAAATGCATATCGCCGATCCGGACGGCCTCAGGATTTTCATCGTCGAGGTGCCCGAGGACCACCCCATGCGCCACCGCCCCTGACCCGTTGCCCCCACCCTGTGGGCCTGCCAGAGTCCACGGGAGGCCGGATGTAGCGGCCCCCCCGCGCCTGGGCGACGCCCAGTGTCAGCAGCTCTGCGGCGAATGCGGGTCGCGATCGCCCAGCGAGGCCTTGGTGAGCAGCCGGCGCGGCCCGGGCCCCTCCTCGCCGCACTGGTCGTACGGGTTGGACAGGGCGCAGGTGTCCAGCGAGAGGCAGCCGCAGCCGATGCAGCCGGTGAGGTCGTCGCGGAGCCGCTGAAGCTGGTCGATGCGGTTGTCGAGCTCGTCGCGCCACCCCTCCGAGAGGTGCGCCCAGTCCTCGCGGGTGGGCGTGCGCGCGTCGGGCAATTCCGCCAGGGCGTCGTGGATGCGGCTCAACGGGATGCCCACCCGCTGGGAGACCCGGATGAACGCGATCCGGCGCAGCGTGTCGCGCCGGTAGCGGCGCTGGTTGCCCGCGGTCCGGCGGCTGTGGATCAGCCCTTGCCGCTCGTAGTAGTGCAGCGCCGAAACCGCCACACCACTGCGTTCGGCTACCTGGCCAACCGTGAGCTCTTTGCGTCTCCAGGTGGCATCGGTGGTCATTGGTCGCCCCCTCAACACTGACCTAAATTCCAGTTGAGGTTACTTGGTCCGCGGTGCCCCCGACAACGCAAAACCCCCCGCCAGACGTGGCCTGATCAGGCCAATTGTGTGCTGGGGGCGGTGGATTGCCGCTCAGTGGGGTGCTGCATACTCGCTCGGGGGAGCGTCGGACAGCAGTGCGGAGGGCATCGTGACCAAGCCGAACAACCGGTGGAGTGAGCTGACCGGGGGCCAGAGCGGACAACGCTACGCCGAACGGTTCGCCGAGCTCGCCCGCACCGGTGTTGACGTGCACGGGGAAGCCCGGTTCTGCGGGGCGCTACTCGATCCGGGGTCGCGGGTTCTGGACGCCGGGTGCGGCACCGGCCGGGTCGCGGTCTGGCTGGCCGACAACGGCCACCGCTGCGTGGGTGTGGACTCCGACGCCTCCATGCTCGCCGAGGCGCGCCGCAGTCCCGCGGACGTGTCCTGGATCCAGGCCGACCTGTGCGACGTTGCCACGCTGGGGTTGGAACCGGACTTCGACATGGTGGTGGTCGCCGGCAACGTGATCCCGCTGCTGGCCGCCGGCACCGGCGCCCGGGTGGTCGCCGCTCTGGCCTCACTGCTGCGGCCGGGCGGGCTGCAGGTCGCCGGGTTCGGACTCGACGCCGAGCACCTGCCGTTGTCCTCGGCGCCGGTGGGGTTGGCCGACTATGACGCGTGGTGCGCCGCGGCCGGGCTGTCGCTGGTGCAGCGGTGCGCCACTTGGCAGGGCGAGCCCTACGCCGGCGGGGGCTACGCCGTCAGCGTGCACGAACGCGGCGCTCCCCTGGCGTGACCGGCATAGGAGAGCGGGCGTGGCCTGGCTCTCGCAGCGCAGCGGGCCGTTGGAGGGAAGGCCCCTAGCAGGTCGAGGCCACGGCCCTCGGTGCTGGTGTGAACGCGGCGCGTTCGCACGTCGGCTCCGCCCGCCAATGCCTCAGGCACCGATGTCAGCGGGGCTGCCATCGGTCATGGCCACAAGCTCGTCGAACGTCGTGCGGAACACGGTGCGCGGGTGGCCGGCCGCCGCCCACACGTGGGGGTGGTTGGCCAGCCGGGTGTCAACGACCGTGGTGATCGCTTGGGGGTGGCCGACAGGCGCGACACCGCCGATGGGTTGACCGGTGGCCTCGCGCACGAAGTCGGGGGTGGCCCTGGTGACCGCGGAGGCGCCCACGAGAGCGGCGACCTTGGCCGTCTCGACCCGGTGGCCCCCGCTGGCGATCACCAGGACCGGCGCGCCGTCGCCGTCGAAGACGAGGCTGTTGGCGATCGCGGCGACATCGCACCCGAGCTGGGCAGCGGCGCTGGCGGCGTTGGGGGCCGCCTCGGGCAGTGTGGTGATCTCGCTGGCCGCGTTGGCCTCGGTGAGGATCGCGGCGACTCGTTCCACCGTGGCGTTCATGGCTGCACTGTAGCGGGACCACACGCTGGCGTTCACATTCCCCTCCGACACCTCAAGATAACCACACCGCCGGGCTTGTCTTTGCCCGCCACAGCTTCATCCACCGGATGCGTGCAGAGCTCGACGCCGCGCGCGAGCCGCACTGATACAGATCGTCAACTGATCGGCTCGCACGGGACTGGTCGCTGTGCTGGTCCTGCGTAGGGTTTCAAGGAGGCGGCAGTGCGGCGTTCGCGCACTCCGTCCGCTGCCGCGCCGAGTGTTCAGGCGCATCCACGAGAGAAGGAAACACACCATGCGCGCCCTTGTGGTCGATCACGGCGAGACCGGTCCCGTCCGGTTCGCCGATGTCGATGAGCCCGTGCCGTCCAGCGACGAGGCGTTGGTCGAGATACGGCACATCGGTCTCAACTTCGGAGAGCTGAATTACGCGCACCAGTGGCCGGCCGGCGCTGTGCACGGTCACGACGCGGCCGGCGTCGTGGTGCGCGCCGCATCCGACGGCTCGGGGCCACCCGAAGGTACGCGCGTCGCGCTGGGGATGTCTTCCCACTCGTGGGCGGAGCGGGTGGCAGTCAGCCCCGCCTCGCTCGGCACCGTCCCCGAGGGCGTGGATCTGGCTGACGGTGCCGCGCTGGGGATCGCCGGAGTCACCGCACTGCGGGTGCTGCGCAAGCGTTCCCTGCTGGCGCGCAACGTCCTGGTCACCGGCTCCAGCGGGGGCGTGGGGCACTTCGCCGTCCAGTTGGCGGCACTGGCGGGCGCCCGGGTGACGGCACTCGTGGGTTCGCGGGACCGGGCCGCCGGACTCCGCGAACTCGGGGCCGACGAGGTCCTGACCGACCTGGCCGAGACCGAGTACCGGTTCGACCTCGTCCTGGACACGGTCGGTGGGCCGCTGGTGGCCCAGGCGTGGAGTTCCCTCGCCGAGGGCGGCACCATCCACGTGGTCGGCTACTCCTCGGGGCAGGACACCACGTTCCCGTCAGGGGTCTTGTTCGGCTTCGGCGAACCCCGCAGCATCGCCACCTACGGCGACATGACGCCGACCAGCGGGGAGCTGACGGACCTGCTGGGCCTCATGGCCGCCGGGCGGCTCTCGGCACCGGTCGGGCTGCGAGGCGACTGGCAGGACGTGGACGACGCCGTCCAGGCGCTGTTCGCGCGGAAGGTGCACGGAAAGATCGTTCTTGACGTGGTCTAAGACGCCCGTCGACGAGAATGGAACGATGGACGTACTCGCGGAGGCCTTGCGTGTATCGGGTGCGCGAGGGGCGCTCGGGGTCGTGCTGAAGGCCGGAGGAACCTGGGGCCTGTGGCTGGACTCCTATCCGGGAGCGGCACTGCACGTGGTGTCCCGTGGCACGATGTGGCTCCACGTCCCGGGCGGGAAACCCCTGGAGGTGCAGGCAGGAGACGCCGTCCTGTTGTCGCCGGGCACCGCCCACGGGATAGCCGGCGGGTCCAGTACGACGATGGGTCCCTGTGACCGGAAGGCGACGGTCCAGGCCCTCACCGACGGCAGCGCCCTGCACCTGGGCTCGACGCCGGCGCAGACGGAGGTGCTCGTCCTGCGCTATGAGCAGGACCCGGAGGTGAGTACGCCGGTGCTCACCTCCCTCGTCCGGCCGATGCACGTCACGAGCCGGGAGAACGCACAGCTCAGAAAGACCGTCGAGCTTCTCACGGCGGAGCTCGCGCAGCCGCAGATCGGCACCACCGCCGCCGTCAACAGCATCGTCGACCTTCTGCTCATCCAGTTCGTACGCGTCTGGCTGGCCCGCCACCCGGAGAAGCAGTCCGGCTCATGGCTGGGCGCGATGCGTGATCCGGTCGTGCGCGACGCCCTGGTATGTGTCCATGCCCGACCGGAACACCCCTGGACCACCGAGTCCCTGGCGTCCGCGACGGCGGTCTCCCGGGCGACGCTGTCCAGGCATTTCCGGTCCGCCCTCGGACAGACGCCGGGCGCGTACGTGACGCAGTGGCGCATGGACCTGGCATCCGTCCGGCTCCGCGACACCGACGAGCCGGTCGAGTCGATCTCCGGCGCGGTCGGCTACGCCACTCCGCACGCTTTCAGCCGTGCCTTCCGACGTGCCCGAGGCATGCCCCCGGGCGAGTACCGTTCTCGACTTCGCGAGTGATCGCAGGCAGGCGATCACCGGCAACATGGGCCTTGAACATCGACAACCCGTCCTCACCCACCGCCACCAGCGCCGCAAGACGCGCCCGGCCCTCCTCACCCAGCCGCTCACAGATCCCAGCGAAGATCTCCCGGTTCACCTCAGCCCGGATGGTCGCGGCCAGCTCGTCCAGCGTGGTGAACCCCGGCAGCTCCACCGGCGCCTCCACCAACCGCTCCAAGGCGGCGTTGATCAGATCCGGCGGGTAGTTCTTCGCCCGCGCCGCCGTGCGGGTGGTGTCCGCGGCGATGCTTTGAGCCAGCTTCGGGGCGTAGGTCACCCCCCAGGCGCTGACCTGCCCGTTGCTCCTTTCCGGCTTATCTTGTCCGCCCCCTTCGATGGTCACGGCACGGGGAATTCGCCATGTGCTGAACTGTTCTCCGCCCGCTCGGCGGAGGTCAATGGGACGCGGCAACGCCGCGCGAACCGGTCCGGTGCCCGGCGTCAGCGCGAGTGCGCCAGACGCGCGCGGGTGCGCTGGGGCGCTCCGGAGGGCAGCGTGGCCAGGATGTCGGCGAGCGAGACCGCGGCGAGGCTGCTCCGCCACGCCTCGTGGGCCTCGGCCATCTTTTCGGCGAGAACGCAGGTTCTGCGGCACTGCTCGGGGGAGAGCGCCCCGAGTCCTTGCTGCCGGATCTCGCGGCACTGGTAGGGGGCCGCCGCCCCGTCGACCGCCTCGACGATTTGCAGCAGCGTGACCTCGCCGGCGGACCGCGCGAGCCGGAACCCGCCCCGAGGCCCCGTCGTCGCGTCCAGCACGCCGGCTCTGACCAGGGTCTGCAACTGCTTGGCGAGGTAGGGCGCCGGCAGGTCGAAGTACATGGCGAGCTGGGCCGCCGAAGCGGTGGAATCCGGCTCGAGCTGCGCCAGTGTCGTGGCGCAGTGCAGCACCCATTCGGTACTGGAGGGCAACTTCATACCCCCCACCATATCGTGTATATTATGGATCTATTTAGTCCGAGATAGGGGCATGGGTGCCCCCGAAGAAAGGACGAGCACCATGCGGATCGCAGTCGCCGGGGCGACGGGCAACATCGGTTCACGCACCGCCGCGGCTCTCGAACGGGACGGGCATGACGTGGTGCGCATCAGCCGCGCCCACGGTGTGGACCTGCTGACCGGTGAAGGGCTGGATGACGCCCTCAGCGGCGCTGACGCGGTCGTCGACGCCACCAATGGGCCCGGGGCCGACGAGGTGGCCTACCTCGGCGCCATGACCCGCAGCCTGCTCGCGGCTGAGGAGCGCGCCGGTGTGCGGCACCACGTCCTGCTCTCGATCGTGGGGATCGACCGGGTCGAGGGCAACGCGCACTACGCCGGCAAGTTGGAGCAGGAACGCCTGGTCACCGCCGGAACGGTGGGGTGGACGATCGTCCGGGCCACCCAGTTCCACGACTTCGCCGCGATGGTGACCAGCTGGACCGAACAGGACGGTGCGGCCACGCTCGCGCCGCTGCTCGTGCAGCCGATCGCGCCCGCCGATACCGGCGAGATCCTCGCCGAGACCGCCGTGGGCGAGCCGCGGCGCGGCCACATCGAGATCGCCGGCCCCGAGACTCAGGACCTCGTCGACATGGCCCGGCGCACCAACGAAGCACGCGGCCGCACCGTGCGGCTCGTGCCAACATGGTCGGCGGTGTTCGGCCCGACGATGGCCGGAAACGTGCTGCTGCCCAGTGAGGGCGCCCGCATCGCGCCGACCACCTTCGAGACGTGGCTCGCCGAACAGCGCTAGCGGACCACGCACGCTGAGCCGCCGGCCCGTGGCGCCTTGCTCGGCAACAACCGTCACCGGGGCCGATCTGGCCGCACAGGCGAGACTGGGGGGCAGAAAACGCACGTTTTCTGCCCCACCACGATGCCGCGCAAGATTGGCTCGGCTGATTCGTGAGGCAGTGGCCCTGGACGGATTCACCCTTTCCGCGAAAGGGCGCCGGAACACTTTCCCGATTCTTCCGTCGACGTTCCCGGGGATCGGAATCACCGGCCGCGTGCTGGTTTTCCGGGCGCACGGGACATGCGCGGCGCGGTGCGCGACACAGGCGCTATCCAGGCGTGCCCGGTGGCCGGTTTCCCCGGGGATAGCGCACACACGCCTGGAAATCGCATACACGCTCGGCCGGGTGGGACTTCCCATGCGACACGTGGCCCCGAGCCCCACCCGGCGTGCTCACCCGGTGAGGGGCGAGCGCGAAAGGTTAGAGATTGCCGGCGCCGGCGCCCTCGGAGACGATGGCCGGGATCTCCTCGGCATCGTCGGGTGCGTAGTCGTAGGGCACGGGCTCGACGTCGCCCTCGGTCTCGGGCTCACCGGAGCCCTCGAAGACGTTGCCGGTGGCGACCAGCCGCCCGGCGTCAGAGGACGCGTAGCCGACGTGGGTGGGGTTGTCGACGTTCTCGAAGTAGTTGGCCTCGACGAGGACACCGGCGTCCATGGTCGAGGCGACACCGTACTCTTCGTTGTCGCGGTAGTAGTTGTTGAACACGTGCACGGTCTCACCGAAGCGCACCCGCGGGTGGCGGCTGTCGCTGCCGTCGAAGAAGTTGTGGTGGTAGGTCACCCGCAGGTGCCCGCTGTCCTCGGTGTGGTCGTCGGAGTGCCCCAGCAGCATCGACTTGGAATGGTCGAAGACATGGTTCCACGAGACGGTGACGAAGTCGGACTCGCGCTTGATGTCGACCGCGCCGTCGTAACCGTTGCTGAAGCTGTTGTGGTCGATCCAGACGTTGGTCGAGCCCTCCTGGACGTTGATGGCGTCGTCGTCCCAGTCGGCGAAGTTGATGTTTTGGATGATGACGTTGTCGGCCTCGTCGACGTCGATACCGCCGCCGGTGATCGAGGCCTCAGGCCCCACCCCGATGACGGTCTTGTCGGAGGCCACGTCGTTCATCCCGTCGAGCTCGACGGTGCCCTCGACCTCAATGGTCATCGGGTCCTGGCCCGTCATCTCCGCTGCGAGCTCGTCTCCGCTGCTCACCCGGACGGTGCCGCCATCCGCGCCGCCTGTGGTCCCGCCGTTCTCGGCGGCCCATCCGGTGGGTTCACCGACGAGCGGGGAGGGGTCGGCGACACTCTGCGCGGTGGGGGCCTCGGTCGAAGCGGACAGCGCACTGGCGATCAGCGCCGCACCGGCACCGAGAGCGACGAACGCTCCAGCGCTGGTGAGAGTCCCTATCCGTCTCCGGTTCGCGTGCTGGTTGGTCCGCATGGCGCGGCTTCTCCTTATGTGGGGGTCCAGGATCTTGGGAAGCGCTTTCCAATGCGTTGGAATCTAGGACACGAAATCCAGAATGTCAATGCGGTCAGCGCCAATCCGGCCATCCCAGCCAATCCTTTGGTGTTGTGCCATGTCATATGGCTGGAATCGGCGGGCCGGCGCACTCGATGGTCCCCGCGCCGCCCGAAAATGCGGCACACCGCAACGAGAGGCGGCACTTCACCCAAAAATCGCAGGTCACCAGGATAAACGGAAATGCCAGCGCCGAGAGCGAATTGGGCATTCGCCGCGTGCCCTCGAATAATGCCAGCACTTTGGCGAATGCCCAGGCACAATGCGCGCCACCAGTGCGCAACGACACGGCGGCGGCTGAGCTCCCGGTGAGCGCCCGAGCCGGCCCACCTTCTTCGAACCGCGACGCGGAGGTGGCAGTCGCCCGCGCCCGGACCGATGCGCTGGGAGCCGCCCCCCCCCCGGTCTTCCCGCCGCAGCGCCGTACGCGCCCACCCCCTGGAGCAAGCCAACCGGGCCGGCGACGCGACAACCAGGGACTCCCGGTGTCTGTGAGCACGGCTGGCGGGAGCCGGCTCGGCGCCGCCGGCTTTCCCAGCCCCCGACCAGCCGGGCTTTCGCGACTACCGCTGGGCTGTTCTCAGTCGAGGCAGAACTCGTTGCCTTCGGGGTCGGTCATCACGATGTGGCCGGCGCTCAGCGGGGGCTCGGGATCGTAGCGGCGTACCCGCGTCGCTCCCAGCGCGACGAGCCGGTCGCACTCGGCCTCCAGCGCCGCCATCCGCTGCTCGCCCTGCAGTCCGGGAGCCGCGCGGACGTCGAGGTGAATACGGTTCTTTGCGGTTTTGCCCTCCGGTACCTGCTGGAAGAACAGCCGTGGGCCGTGCCCATCCGGGTCCTCGGTGGCCGATTTCGTGTTGCGCTGCTCCTCGGGTACGCCGATTCGGGCGAGGAAGTCGTCCCAGGCGGCCAGCGGGTCGGCGCCCTCGGGCAGGTCGACTCCGGGCGGGCCGGGATGGATGTAGCCCAATGCGTCGCGCCAGAAGGACGACAGCGCCCGCGGGTCGTGGGCGTCGAAGGTGATCTGGATGTGGCGGCTCATCGGGTTGCTCCGTTCGTAGCGGGTTGTGTGTGCAGGTAGAGGTCGCGCAACAGGCAGACCTCGGAGAGGTGGTGGATCAGCTCGCGGTGGATGTGCAGCACCAGGTCTGCCATGGGTGCCGCGGGGAAGGGTTCCTTCGCGCCCATCGGAGCTGGGAGCCCGGCCTCGCCGAGGCCGCGCACCCCGGTCAGCCAGACGTCGAGCTGGGCCTGGAGCTGGTCGAGGGCGGCGGCCGCGCTGCCGGCGTAGTCCCAGGTCTCATACGAGGCCGCCGGCGCGCCGAAATGCGCCGCGTTGCGCGCGGCGAGCACACCGACGATGACGTGACCGAGTCGCCAGGCGATCGTGGTGAAGGCAGCAGGGGCCGGCGCGGGGAAAGCGTGGTCCATCGTGAAGTCGCCGGCGCCGAGCTGTAAGGGCGCCGTGGAGCTGCCGCGCGGCCGTACGCTCCAGGCGTCCGGTACCGGCGACCAGAAGTACTCGTCGTCGGTGAGGCCGTCGAGCCGGGCTCGGAGCTGGTGGTTCCAGTGGACCTCCCACTGTCCGCGCAGCGTTGGGTTCCAGTCGGGTTCGTCTGCGTTCATGGCACCACCCTGGCGCCGGTGGCGGACAGGATCGGTCCGCTATTTCTGGCAGGGTGGCGCCATGGACGTGGCAGGCGATGACGAGCGGGGGACGACGGAGCGGGTGCTCGCCCTCTTGGGGCTGCTGCAGCAGCGCCAGGTCTGGACCGGCCCTGAGCTCGCCGATCGGCTCGGGGTTACGCCGCGCACGGTACGGCGGGATGTCGAGCGGCTGCGCACGCTTGGCTACCCGGTGCATGCCAGCCAGGGCGTGGGCGGCGGCTACCAGCTCGGGCCGGGCCAGGACCTACCGCCGCTGCTTCTTGACGATGAGGAGGCGATCGCCACCGCGGTTTCGCTGCTTGTCGGCGCGGGTGGTGCGGTTGCCAGCGCCGGCGGCGCCGCGCTGCGGGCGCTGACCAAGCTCGACCGGGTGCTACCCACCCGGTTGCGGCGTGAGGTGCGTGCGCTCTCCGGTTCGGTGGAGTCCTTCGGTGCGGGCCGCACACCGGTCGATGCCGAGGCGCTCATGGTGCTGGCCAGGGCCTGCCGCGACGAAGTCGAGGTCGGTTTCGGCTATCCGTCCGGGAAGGGGGTGCGGGGGCGGCGGGCCGAGCCTTACCGCCTGGTCGCCTCCGAGCAGCGCTGGTATCTCCTGGCCTACGATCTCGATCGCGACGACTGGCGCAGCTTCCGCGTCGACCGGATGACCGGTGTGTCCGCGCGGACCTGGCGTTTCCGCCCGCGCGCGGCGCCCGATGCGGCGAGGTACGTGCAGGAGGGTGTGGCCAGTCGGGTCTATCCGCACCAGGCGCGCTTCCTGGTGCGCGCTCCGGCGGAGACGGTGCGCGCGCAGGTTCCGGCGTCGGCGGCAGTCGTGCACCCGCGTGGGAGCACGCTTTGCGAGGTGCTCAGTGGCGCCGCCAGCCTCGACTTCGTGCTCATGCACGTGCTGCTGCTGGGGCACGACTTCGAGGTCCTCGACCCTCCAGAGCTCGCGAGGCGCTGTCGGGCGCTGGCGCAGAGGCTGCTGTCGGCCGGTGCGTCGATCCCGCCGGGTCCGGAGCCGGAGGAGCCATGAAGTCGCTGGCCATGCCAGCTTCGGGGGGCGCCTGCGCTGCCTCTGTTCCGGGTATGCCGATCCGGTGCCCGGCTTCGCCATCCTGAACCTTCCGTCCGGCGTGCGGCGCACCGAGCGCCGGGGTGGGGAGGCTCAGCGCGGGAACAGTTCGAAGGCGACAGCGGGCCGGTCGCCGAAGCGGGGTGCGGCGCTCCCGGTGATCTGGTGCAGCACGTGGCGGCTGTAGGCCTCGGGGTCGGTCTCGGTGAGCGCCTCGATGTAGGTGCGGTGCTCCAGTAGGGAGCGCACGCCGCGTTCGAAACCCTCGGTTACGTCGACGGCGTGGGTGGGATACGGGGAGCCGGCGACCGCGACCCAGCGCACGCCGTCCCACGGCAGTAGCCCATTGTCGGCCAGTTCGGGGAAGATCCACCGGTTGCCGGCGTCAGCGGCGGCGTCCAGTGCCGCTCGGCCCACAGCGCGGTGGTCCGGTGTGTTCCAGGCGGTTCCGCCCCAGGTGTCGTGGTGGTTGATGGTCACCACGAGGTCGGGGCGGTGGGCGCGGATCGCCGCGGTGAGGTCGCGGCGCAGCGCGGGACCGTACTCGATCACCCCGTCGCGGTGGTCGAGGAACTCCACCAGGGAGACTCCGACCACGTGCGCGCTGGCCCGTTGTTCGCGTTCGCGCAGCTCCGTCGCCTCCTGCGGCGAGACCCCGTCGATGCCGGCCTCTCCGCGTGTGGCGAGGACGTAGCCGACCTCGCGGCTCTCGTCGAGCCAGGTGGCGACTGCGGCGGCAGTGCCGTATTCGACGTCGTCGGGGTGGGCGACGATTGCCAGTGCCCGGCGCCAGTCGGTGGGCATCGGCTCGAGTTGCTCGGTCAATGCGTCCCCCGTTGTGTCTCGGTTGTGCCTGTGGGCCTGGTCCGCGCTTCTTGACATTACCCCAGCCGCGGTCGCGCGGGGCGGCGGTTCGCGGTGTTGCTCGCGTCATCGAGGGCGTGGTGGTGGGCGGGGCCGGCCGCTTCGGTTGGGCGGACACGGACCGTTCCGGTTTCGGGGTCAGTGCGGACCATCGTTGGCGGGGCGGTCATATACCAATGAGTAGCGCCAGAAGAGGCGTCGGTGTATCCGCGATCCGGGAAGTTCCGCGGCCGCTCGCGCCCTGATCTCGTCGAGTGTTTCGCTGGGAGCGGCGGTCGGCGCTCTCATGTGTGGCGGCAGGCGCCGCGCGCAGGTCGGATGCTTGAGGAACCCCATGGCCAGGTTGGCGATGGTGGCGACCGCCGATACGAGGGTGTCTGCCGCGCCGGTCTGCCGGTAGCACCCGATGATGACGAGACGGCCGCCAGGGGAGAGGTGGGCGCGCAGGTCCTGCAAGGTCGTGGTGAGTGGGAGGTGGTGCAGCACGGCGACGAGGGTGATGGCGTCCCACTGCCGGCGCGGGTCGTGGTCGGCGAAACTGACTGGCTCGATCGTGACCGTGTTGCTGCCGGCGAAGCGGTCTGCGGCGATGCGCGCGGTGGCGGTGTCCGGTTCGAGGCCGGTGACCGATGCGGCCTGGAGCCGGAGGCGGTCGATCAGGTTGCCCGTGCCGCAGCCGACGTCGAGAACGTGGTGTGCTCGGCTCGACGCGACCCGGTCGGCGACCCAGCGGCCGTAGAAGTCGTTGTGGCTCCAGGGGTGCCGTTGGTTGAACCGGTCGATCGAGGCCAGGAGCGCCATCCCGACACGGTAGCCAATGCGCGGCGGCGGCCGTCGGCGGTGCCGGGCCTTGGTTCCGCGTGGTGGGATAGCGTTCCGCGAATGACCGACTTCTGGTTGCCGCCGGACTCACTGGTCGCGGGGAGCATCACGGAGTTCTGGACGACGGTCCCGCTGCGGATCCCGGCGGGCTGGACTGTGCACCGGAACATCTTCGCGGCACGCCGGCTGCCTTCGGGGAGGTACGAGGCCGAAGACTCCGAAGACCTGTTCTGGGCCACCACTCGCCTTTCGGTGGAGGCGGCGGGGGAGGAGGTCCATCTGGATGCGGGGTGGTACCGGACGCATTTCCGGTTGGTGGTCTTCGTGCACGGCTGGGACGACATCCGTCAGGACCATTGGACGGCGGATCTGGGGGACTTCGTCACCACCCTGGAGTCCTGGCTGGCATCGAACCTGCTGGGCGGGGGGCCGGTGAACTGACCTGTCAGTCGCAGCCACCCGTCGTGGGAGGCATTGAATTTCATGAACCATGCATGTAATCATGTTGCATGCATGAAACGCAGCGCACCGCCAACCTGCTCGGCGCGACCGCGCTGGCCCTGACCGACCTGACCCTGGGCGATGTGACCACGGCGGCCGGCCTGAGCGCGAGCGGAGCCGCCGCGCTGGTGACCCTGTCCGCCAACCCCGGCGTGAGCGTGACCGAGCTGGGACGCAGAGTGGGGCTGACCCAGTCCGCCGCGGCGCGGATGGTCGACTCGCTCGAAGCCGACGGACTGGTGGAGCGCCGATCCACCCCGGTCAGCAGGAAGCTGTCGGCCGTCCACCCGACACCGGCCGGCCAGCGGAGCACCCAGCGGCTGCTCGCCGCGCGCGCCAACCCGCTCGCCGATGTTGTCGCCAGCCTCGACGCCGAAGACCAGCGCGCCCTGGCCGGTGTGCTGCCCAAGGTGCTGAGCCGGCTCTACGAGCGCATCGGCGACGCCCAGTACATGTGCCGGCTGTGCGACCGGACCTGCTGCAAGGCGGGCGCGGCGTGCCCGGTCGGAGAGGCCGAACGCCAGCAACACGAGATCTCGGGGTGAGCGCGCGCCACCGCGGAAGAGGCCCGCTGGATGTGCGCGACCGAGGAGAGGAACCGTACGCATGAACGACTGGCATCTGGAGAAGACCTACCGCAGCGCCTCGGGCGAGGTGCGCTGGGACCGCTTCGGCGATCCGGACGGCGAACCCGTCGTGTTGCTGCACGGCACACCGTTCTCCTCGTTCGTCTGGCGCGGCCCCGCCCGGGCGCTGGCACCGCACTACCGGGTCTACGTCTGGGACATGCCCGGCTTCGGGTCCGCGGAGAAGTCCGCGGATCAGGACATCTCGCTGGCCGCGCTGGGCGGTGTCTTCGCCGAGCTGTTGGATCACTGGGGGCTGGGCGAGCCCCTGGTGGTGGCGCACGACATCGGGGGAGCCGTCGCGCTGGGCGCCCATCTCGTGCACGGCGCGCGGTACCGCCGGTTGGCACTGGTCGACGTCGTTGCCCTGACCCCGTGGGGAAGCCCTTTCTACCGGCTCGTCGACGAGAACGCCGGTGTGTTCACGCAACTGCCGCCCAAGCTGCACGAGGCCCTGGTGCGGGAGTACGTGAGTTCGGCCAGCAGCCCGGGGCTGCACCCGGCCACGCTGGAGCGGCTGGTCGAGCCGTGGCTTTCCGGTGAGGGCCAGGCGGCGTTCTATCGCCAGATCAGCGGCTACCCCGAAGGCCGGCGCCACACCGACGAGCTGCGGGAGCGCTACGGCACGATCACCATCCCGGTCCTGGTGTGCTGGGGCGAGGACGACACCTGGATCCCCCTGGAGCGGGGCCGTGAGCTGGCCTCACGAATCCCGGGCGCGCGGTTGCGGATCATCCCCGGTGCCGGCCACCTCGTGCAGGAGGACCGCCCTGCCGAGCTCACCGCGGCCCTGCTCGACTTCCTGGGTGGGGTGGGCTGAGACTGCGGCGCCGCGCCGGCGAGCGGTCGCCGGCGGCCCTTCGTTCGGCGGTCCGCGGCACGCGAACCGGCCTGTTCGTAGTGCGCTGCGCGATCCAATTCGCCGGCGGTTGTCGGATTCGGCCGGGTATGGCCGTCCGGTGGCGTCATGGTGGACGGTCGTGGGTGAAGCGGCGGTGCGGGCGCCCGGCCCGCTTGGGGTACTCGCGCTCCGCAACCGAGCGCTGAACCCGCTGATGGTTCAGTGGGCGGCCAGGGTGCTGGCGAGGACCACGTGGACGGCGGTGCCGCCGAATATGGACAGCACGACGTTGCGCCGCCACAGGTGCAGGCCCACGGTGCAGGCGAGCGCCAGAACACTCGGCCAGGCCTGCTCGGGCACGTGCGGGCTGAAGGTGCGCAGGGTGTAGATGGCCAGAATGGCCATTACCCCGATCGGCATCGCCGTGGCGAGATAGGCCGCCAGCGGGCTGGACCGCAGGGGCGCGATGGCGGCGAAGGGCAGGGCACGCAGGGCCCAGGTGACGGCGACCGCGGTGAGCAGTGCGGCGATCAGGTAGCCGGTGTCAGGCATGCGCAGCCTTTCTGCGTGTCCAGGCGTAGTGGGCCAGCAGGCCGGCGATGAACAGGGTGAAGGCGGCGAGCAGCATCTGGGCGGGGACGACGAACCTGCACAGCAGTGCGCACACCACGGCCAGCACGACGGTGCCGATGTCGCGGCGGCCGCGGAAGGCGTCGATGGCCAGGACGGTGAACAGGGCGGTCACCGCGAAGTCCAGGCCGGTGATGTGGGCGGGGATGGTCGAGCCGAGCAGGGCGCCGGTTGTCGCCCCGCCGGCCCAGTACAGGTGGATGAACACCTGGAGCCCCAGGATGCGGCGGCCGGGGTAGCGCTGTGCGGCCGGGCCGGTGGTGACGGTGTAGGCCTCGTCGGACAGCGCGAAGGTGCTGTATGCCTTGCCGAGGCGCCCGCGGACCCGGTGCAGCGGAAACGACAGCGCGTAGAACACGTGTCTGGCGTTGACCAGGAACGCCGTCACCGCGACCGAGGTGAGCGGCGCGGAGGCCGTGACCAGACCGAGGAACAGGAACTCCAGCGATCCCGCGTAGATGAAGCCGGAGAAGATGCTGGCCCACCACCAGGCGAGCTCAGAGTGGGCGACCAGGACGCCGAAGGCGACGCCCATCGGGAACGCGCCCAGGCCAACGGGGCCGGAGTCGTTCAGTGCCCGCTTCAGGTCGGCGCCGGGGCCGCTCTCAGTCACGGCGGTGGTCCGGCGGGGTGGCGGCGGTATGTGCGCGCAGAGGCGGTGCCATACGCACTATTCTAGAAAGAATTCCTGGTCATATGGTTTCAAAATGAAAACCTAGACTTGACCTATGAGCAATGGATACGAACTCGATCAGCTTGATCGAGACATTTTGTTTCAGCTCCAGCGGGACGGTCGGTTGACCAATGTGGAGCTGGCCAAGCGGGTGGGGCTGACACCGCCGCCGTGCCTGCGGCGGGTCCGCAGGTTGGAGGAGGCCGGGGTTATCACCGGTTACCGGGCCCGCGTCAGTCCCGAGGCGATGGGGTGCGGGCTGGAGGTCACGGTCTCCGTTGAGGTCTCGGTTAGCGATTTGGAGACCCTGGAGCGGCTGGAGTCCACGATCGCCGCCTACGACGAGGTTGTCGAGTTCCGCCGGGTGTTCGGCACCCCCGACTACTACCTGCGTGTCCTGGTCGCCGACTACGCCGCCTACGAAGCGTTCCAGACCAACAAGATCATCGGGATCCCCGGTGTCGCGCGTGTGATCTCCCAACCCACGATGAAGAAGATCAAGGTCGTCGACTGAGTCGGCGGTCCTCGCCAACACCCCGCGGCACGGCGCGGGCAGCGGGGTGCCCGAACCCTCACTGAGCCGTTTCCTTTCTGCAATGCTGCGGTTTCTGCGTTTCTGGTCTGCTGTGGGGATCCGGGCCGTGCGGACCGTTCTGCGCTGGCGCGAAGGGCGCGGCGTTCGGGGGGTGAACCGTTGCGGATGAGGCCCGTGGCCCTGGCGCTGTGTGGAGGTGGGGAACCGCGGCAGGCGCGGCGACGTCGGAGTGCGCGGAGCAAACCTGGTCGATAGTGAGACGAACAGGAAGGTAGCCGTGAAGTCGAAGCGGAAGCGCACCAAACGGAAACTCAGCCTGGGAGGCACCGTCCTCACCTGGGGAATCATAATCTTCATCGCCGGGGTCATTGGGGTGATCGTCGGCATGACCGACTACACCGACCACACGGAAACCGTCGAGGCCGACGTGTCCGAGCGGCAGGTTGAGGTCAACTACGACGACGATGGGGACCGGACCGGTGAGGACATCACGATCTATGTCGACTATTCCGCCGAGGGCACGGACTACACCAGCGTGGTGCTCAACGGCCTCAACACCGATGGCTACCAGGAGGGCCAGGATCTCACTGTTGCCTATGCGCCGGATGATCCCGGGCACGTGGTGACGCCGGAGAGTACGGAGGAGGGCGCCTACGATTTCGCGCTCTACCTGGGCATCGTCGGAATCGGGGTGTCGGTGTTTGTGATCGCCGGCGGCGCCGGGCTGCTGTACCTGAAGAAGCGGGGCCGATTGCGGGTCTGATGCCGGGGGCAGGGCGGCTCCCCTGGTGCCGGCCGTGGACCAGGGGAACGGCCGGTCGGGTTGCCGCGGTGGCGCGCGGGCTCACTGGTCAGGGTCGTTTCCCAGCGCGAGATCGCGTAGGTGGTCGGCGGTGGCGATGAGGTGTTGGGTGTCCCAGGTGAGGGTTCCGTCGCGGAGTTGCTCGATGGTGGCGTCGATCCACGCGAGCTCGGCGCGGGCCATGGCCACCGTGTAGCTCTCCTCGATGAGCAGGACCCGGGGCAAGGGGGACGCGGCCAGGTCGGCGGCACGGGCCTCGATGGTGGGGACCAGTGTGGCTCGGCGTGCTTGGAGCAGGTCTGCGGCCGTTGCGGGGCTGGTCAGGGACAGGAAGGCCAGGGCCGCCGTGAACCGGGGGAACTCCTGGACCGGGTGGGCGAGGGTGTCATGCAGCCAGCCGAAGAGGGTGCGTGTGCCCGACTCGGTGATGCGATAGGCCACGCGGGCGGGGTAGCTCCCGGCGGTGCCGCCCGGGTCCTCGGGGGTGAGCTCCTCGACAAGTCCGTCGCGTGCCAGGCGGTGCACCACCTGTTGGACGCTGCTGCGCTGGGCCACGTTGACCACCTTGTCCTTGCCGCGCTCTTTGATCATCTGGTGCATCCGGTAGGGGTGCGTTGGTGCCTCGTAGAGCAGGGCAAGCACCACCAGTGCCAACGGTGAGCGCAGGGGGGTCGCAGACAAAGACTCATCCATAGACATAGTATAACTAGACAGAGAATGTACTCGGTCTGTTGCTTCCGATCTATGGAGTTTGTCTGATGGCTTCCCGGGCCGCCCCCGCACCCCGGACCACGGTGCGCACGCCGCGTTGGGCCGCGGTGGGTCTCGTGCTTGGCACAGTGTGTTACATCGTGCCCACGATCGTGCACGGAAACCCGCCGGTGGAGTCGGCGGAAGGGACCCTGCGCTGGGTCGCCGACCGCCCGAGCTGGCGCATCATGCATATGCTCAACATCGCGGCGATCCTGCTGTGGGCGGTGTCACTGGGTGCACTGCACCCGCCTAAGGCACCGGATCCGGTGAAACAGGCGACACGCACAATCACCACCATCGCCGCGGCGGTGTTCGCCACCTACTTCAGTCTGCACGCGATGGCCCTGTCAGTCGCGGCGGACCGGTTCACCACCGGCGAGGTGCCCCGGGCTGAAGTACTGGCGCAGACCGAGGCTGTGCTGCTCGTGCTCGGCGCGGTGGCGTTCACCGCACAAGCGCTCCTCGGACTGGCGATCCTGCTCAACGGCCTCACCCTGGCCACCGGCGGGCAGTACCCCCGTTGGCTCGGCGGCACCGCGGTGGTCGCCGGCGCGGGATGGATGATCGGGGCCCTGCTCGTCGACATCGACCGGATCGTCGTCCCGTTCACCGCGCTGACCTGGATTTGGACCTTTGTCATGGCCATCGCCGTGTGGCGGTACACCGCAAACGCTGGCACGGTCGAGCCGGAGCCGGGCGCCGGCGAGGGCGCGGGCTAGGGCAGGCGGCTGCCCCAGCCCGCGCCGAGCGGGCTACGCGCTGCTCGCGTGCGTTTCAGGTGGGCTGGACGGTGAAAGGCCCGTCGGCGCCGAAGGCCAGCGCGGCGAAGCGTTCGCCGATGCGGCGGTGTGTGGCGGCGTCCGGGTGGAGCTGGTCGGGCAGCGGCAGCTCGGCGAAGTCGGCCGCGCCGTAGAGGTCCCGGCCGTCAAGGTAGTGCAGGTTGGGGTCGTCGGCCGCTCGCTGCTGCACGATGCGGGAGAGCTCCGCACGGATGACGTTGAGGGTCAGCTTGCCCGCGGCCTGCTCTGCGGGGTCCCCCGTAGCGCGGAACCGCAGTCTTCCGGCTTCGAGGTCGCTGAAATCCGGGGTGCTGGGGCCGGGGGTGTCCTCGTGAATGGGGCAGTGGATCGGGGAGACGACCAGCAGCGGCGTGTGCGGGTGGCCCTCGCGGACGGTGTCGAGGAAGCCGTGCACGGCCGGGGTGAAGGCGCGTAGTCGCATGACGTCGGCGTTGACCAGGTTGATGCCGAGTTTGAGGCTGATCAGGTCGGCGGGGGTATCACGCAGGGTGCGGGCGGTGAACGCGTCGAGCAGGGCGCTGCCGCCCAGACCGAGGTTGACCAGTTCCACGCCGCCGCGGGAGGCGGCCAGGGCCGGCCAGGTCGCGGTGGGGCTCGCGGCGTCGGAGCCGTGGCTGATCGAGCTGCCGTGGTGCAGCCACACCCTGCGGCCCTGCTGCGGCGGCGCCTCGACGGGGGCGTCGGTGCGCAGCGCGACCAACTGGGTCATCTCGTTGTGGGGCAGCCAGATCTCGACGTCCTTCACCTGCTCGCCCAGCCCGGTGAAGGTGACGGTGCCGACCGGGCCCTCCTGGGTCTGCGATGACCCGTTGGCCATGTCCACCGTCAGTACGTTGCCGCCGGTCACGCTGGCCTGGCCGGCCAGGCGGCCGTCGACGAGCAGGTCGTAGACCCCGTCCGGGCGGGGCGGGGCGCCCTGGTAGGCCATCTTGGTGCGCAGCGTGTCCAGCTCGACGGTGGTGGCCCGGGTGCGCACCACCAGTCGTACCCCGGAGGGTTGGGCCTCGGCCAGGGCGAGTTGGCCGTCGGGGCTCTGCGCGCGGGCCCAGGCGGGCAGCCGGTGCGGCTGCAGCCCGTGCGCGGTGCGCTCCAGGTCGAGGGCGCCCCGCAGGAGGTCGGCGGTGATGGGAGTGGTGATCCGGGGCCTCGTCCGGGTGGCCGAATCGGAAACGGGTTCGTGCTGGCTGTCCATGAGTTCAGCTTGGCAACCGGACACATGGCGCCGCACCCTGTTTTTCTGTGTTGCTGTCTCGCTGCTTACCGTCGCGGACGTGTCCGGGCGGATCCGAGCGGGAGCTGCCGAAGGCGGCTGCGGGCGGCACGCTGTTGGGATCCGCGCGAGCCGGGTGGACCCGGGTGGCCGGTCCCGGCGCGTGGATCGGGTGGCGAGCTTATGTCCTTGTCACCCCCTATTCTGGCCCCGAAGTCACAAGGGGTGGGAGAGGCGTCTCAATGGCCGATCGGTGGTGGGGGCAGCGTTCCGAGTACGTGTGGGAGCAGGAGGCGCTGGACCACATCAGGGCGCAGATGCCGGACCACGGTGACTACCGGGCTTGGCAGTGTTTCTCCTTCACCGCCGGCACCGGCCGTATCCGCGAGTGCGACCTGTTCATCGTCACCCCGGTGGGCGCGTTCCTGGTGGAGATCAAGAGCCACCCGGGACGCGCCACCAACCGGGGGAGTACCTGGTTCTTCGACGGGGAGCGCCGTAAGGTCATCGACAATCCGCTCCATCTCACGAACCAGAAGGCCAAGGAACTCAAGAGCCGGCTGGAGTGGGCTGCGCGGGAACTTAAGATCCACGACTACCACTCGCCGTTTTTCGAGGCCGCGGTCTTCCTTTCGGCGCCGGATCTGCGCTGCGAGTTCGACGGCAACCAGAGCCAGCATGTCTATGGGCGCGACGGGCTGGAGAAGCAGACCGGTCTCGACGGGATCTGGTCGGGTCTGCTCAACAACCCCACCGGTCGCGCCAGGCCGGGCACAGTGTTCCAGCGCAATGTGTCCCGGCTGATGCAGAAAATCGGTGCCCAGGCCATCCGCCGGGGCCTGGAAGTCGCCAGCTACACCTTGGACAGCCGCGCCTTCGACAGCGGACCGACCTGGACCGACTACCTCGGCCAGCACACGGTGCTCAAGAGCAAGCAGAGCCGGGTGCGGATCTACCACTACCGTGCGGCCGACAGCGACGCCGCTCGGGACTCGGTCAAGCGCGCGGCCGACCGCGAGTTCCGCTCGCTCGACGGCATCGCGCACGAGGGCATCGTCAAGGCGGAGCACTACGGCGAGTTGGAGGACCGCGGCCCGGCCATCGTGTTCTCCCACCGGACAAGCTGGCAGCGCCTTGACCACTTCATCCAGGAGAACGGCTCGGAGGTGGACATCTTCACCCAGGTGGAGATGGTGCGCCAGCTCGCCGAGGCGGTTGACCACGCCCACCGCAACCGGTTGTTCCACCGGGCGCTGGCCGCCCGGAGCGTCTGGGTGGAGATGGACGGCCGTTACCCGCGCCTGCGTATTGCCGACTGGCAGGTGGCGGCCCGCCGAGGAACCACGTTAACCAGCGGAGGCCACACCACCGACCACAGCGGCGCCCGGCACCTGGGGGCGCGGGTGTTGGCCGACCATGTCGAGGCGGCCGCGCAGGCGTATCTGGCGCCGGAGTTCCCCGCGTTCGACGGTGACCCGCGCGCGCTCGACATGTTCGGGCTGGGAGCGCTGGCCTACCTGGTCTTCACCGGGCGTCCGCCGGGCACTGACCGCTATGAGGTCAGCGAGCAGATCCGAGCGCACGGGGAGCTCACCCCGGCCGCGGTCAACGACGATGTCGCCCCGGTCATGGACACGTTGGTGCGCGAGGCCACCCGGCGCGAACCAGGAGAGCGTACCCGACCCCCCCGCGACTTCCTGCGCCGTGTCGACGAGGTCGAGGAGTACCTCGCCCGCCCTGACGCCGTCACCGACCCGCTCACGGCGGTCAGGGGCCAGGAGATCGTCGACGGCTGGACAGTGAAGAGCGTCCTGGGCAAAGGCGCCACATCGCGTGCGCTACTGGTGGAACGCGACGGTGCCCAGCGGGTCTTCAAAGTGGCGGTCGACCGGAACGGCGCCGCGCGCAAACTCAAGGCGGAGGCCGCCCAGCTCGCGCGGTTGCGCAACCACCGCATCGTCGCAATGCTCGGCGACGGGCCCCTGGCCATCGGTGAGCACACCGCTGTGCAACTGGAACTGGCCGGGGATCTCACGCTGGCCGACTACCTGCACATGGCGGGCGGTCTCGGGATCGAGGAGCTGCGGCGGTTCGGTGCGGACCTCTTCGAGGTCGTCGACTACCTGGAGGACCGCCAGGTCCCCCATCGCGACATCAAACCCGCCAACGTGGGGGTGCGCGAACGCAGCAAGAAGAGGCGCGAGCTCGTCCTGTTCGACTTCTCGCTCGCCGGGGCCGACCCCGCCGACACCCGAGCGGGAACGCCCGGCTACCTCGACCCGTTCTTGGATCTCGACGAGCCGCGCCGGCGCTACGACGCCGCTGCGGAGCGCTACGCTCTGGCGGTCACCCTGCACGAGATGGCCTCGGGGGAACTGCCGGTCTGGCACGAGGACGGTGTCGACCTTCGCTTCCTGCCCTCAGATGTCGAGTTGCCGCGGTTGGCTGAGGAGAGTTTCCCCGACCAGTTGCGCAAGCCGCTGACCGTGTTCTTCCGGCGGGCTCTGCACCGCCGGCCCGAGCACCGGTTCGACACCCTCGACGAGATGCGCGGGGCGTGGGAGAAGGCCTTCCAGGTACCGGCGGAGCGGCCGATCACCACGCCCGACAGCGCCGGAACGGATGCGCTGGACGACGAGGCGACCCGGCTGCGCAACGCCGAGGCTGCCACCGCCGAGACCCCGCTGTACCTCGCGGGGCTGGCCCCCCGAGCCCTGGACGCCGCCACCCGGGTGTTGCGTTGTGAGACGGTGGGTGACCTTCTCGCCCGGCCCGCTGCCGACCTGCGCCGGGTGCGCGGGGTCACCTACCAGGTGCGCAATGAGCTGGCGGCCCAGGTCAACCGGTGGCGCACGCGGTTGGCGGCGGCCGAACCGCTCGACTCCTCTGTCACGGTCCGGCTTGCCAGCGGGGGCGAGGAGGACGAGCGCGCTCTGGCCAAGAAGCGGGCCAGCCTCGACAAGGTGATCCGCCAGTTCCTGCCCAAGAGCACCGACCAGAACAGGTCCTGGGTGCGGGTTACCCGTGAGCTGCTGGGCCTGCCTGAGGATGTCCCTGCGGTTCCGGGGTGGCCCACCCAGAAGGAGGCCGCCCAGCGGCTCGGCCTGAACCAGGTGCGTGTCTCCCAGCAGGTGGCCAAGGCGCGCCAGCACTGGAAGAAAACCGAGCTGCTCGCGGCCGTGCGCGACGACGTCGTCGCGATCCTGGGGCGCCACGGGCGGCTGCGTGAGGCCCGCCAGATCGCTGAGGAGCTGCTCAGCATGCGCGGGTCCTCGCTGGAGGTGTTCGAGACCCGCCAGGCCTACGCGCTGGCCGCGGTGCGCGTGGTCGCTGAGTGCGAGGAACGCGAAGAGAACCCGCGGTTCGTGCTGCGCCGGCTGCGCGGCAACTCCAGTGTGCTGGTCGCTCAGGTCATCGACGACGATCCCGGTGTCCCGGTCGAGGCCGACCTTCTGGACTACGCGGTGGCGCTGGGCAAGGCTGCCGACCGGATGGTGGACGTCGGGGACGGGGCTCCACTGCCCTCTCCGGGTGATGTGCGTGCCAGGCTGCGCGCTGTGCCCACCGGTGAGGGGATGACGCTGCTGTCCGACGTCGACCTGGTGACCTTGGCCGCCGCCGCCTCGGAACACGCCAGGGCTACTGCCCGCCTGGAGCTCTACCCCGACACGCTGGGCTTGGACCGCGCACTGAGCCTTACCCAGACCGCCAGCTACCTGGGCGGGCCCGGTGTCACCCCGCAGCAGATCCGCGACCGCGTACGGGCGCGCTTCCCCCAGTTGGCCATCCCCGACGACGGCGAACTGTGGAGGCTGCTGCGCGCCGACTTCAAGAAGTTGCAGCGGCGGACCGATACCGACGGTGCGGAGTACTGGTACCTGCCGAGCGTGCTCAGCACCGCCTCCACGGGCACGCTGACCGCCCAGGGCGGCGGACCGGTGGCGGCCCCCGCCGAACACCGGGCGGCCGAGCGCCGTCTCGGCGAGGCCGTGGCCAGGGGTGGCTACCTGGCGGTCAAGACCTGGCTGGGCGACACCGAGCGGGTCACCGCCAGACTCAGCGCCCGCACCGACATCGCGGCGGTTGACGTTTCCGCTGAGTTCGTCACGATCCTGACCGGCATGATCGAGGAGTTCGGCGGGCCGCCCTGGAGCATGGTGGTCAACGCCGACACCCCCGAAACGCCGCCCGAGCTGGCCAACATGGCGGCCGAGGCGGGCACACACCTGGCCGACCGCATCCGCCAGGCAGGCACCGATCGGGTCGTGCTGCTGTACAACGCCACCCCGCTGGGCCGCTACCCGGCGGTCCGGGCGCTGCTGCGTACGCTGTCGCAGCAGGCGCGCGACAGCGGCACAGCCCCCTACGGCCTGTGGGTGCTGTGCCCGATGCGCACCCCTCAGGGCCCGGCCATGCTGGACGGCGAACCCGCTGAGACCATCACCGAGGCCGAGCAGTTGGAGGTCCCACGAGGGTTCGCGGCCGAAGCCGCGGCCCTGGCGGGCTGATACGGGACGCCGCGGTGCGGCTGGTCCCGATGCGCTCGCGGTTGCGGCCGTGCCGGGTGAAGCGAGGAGTGGGAACCCGGGCGGGTGGGGCGGCCGGTGGTTTTGGATGATTCCCACAACTACAACCGGGCAGCCTCCGTTGGCTGCGGCATGGCATTGGTGGGTCGTTAGACGACAGGGTTGAACATTGTGGCAGCCGTGTCGCGGCGTGCGCGCAGTCTTTTGGTCAATGGAAGGGGTCCGTTCGGTGTTCAGTCGTGTCGCCATTGTCAACCGTGGTGAGGCCGCCATGCGGCTCATCCATGCCGTCCGCGACCTGGCCGCTGAGACCGGGGCCCGGATCGAGACCGTGGCCCTGCACACTGATGTCGACCGTACGGCCACATTCGTGCGCGAAGCCGACCTGTCCTACGACCTCGGAGCCGCGTCCGCGCGCCCCTACCTAGACCTGGCGGTGCTGGAACGCGCGCTGGTGCGGACCGGGGCCGATGCCGCGTGGGTGGGCTGGGGCTTCGTTGCCGAGGACCCGGCGTTCGCCGAGCTGTGCGAGAAGGTCGGCGTCACCTTCATCGGGCCGAGCGCGCAGGCCATGCGTACGCTCGGCGACAAGATCGGCGCGAAGCTGCTCGCCGAGGAGGTCGGGGTGCCGGTCGCGCCGTGGAGCCGCGGCGCCGTCGAGACCCGTGAGGGCGCTGTTGAGGCCGCCGACAAGATCGGCTACCCGCTGATGCTGAAGGCGGCCGCTGGCGGCGGGGGGCGGGGCATCCGCGTGGTCACCAGCGAGGCCGAGCTCGCGGAGGCCTACGAGCGCACCAGCCAGGAAGCCGCGCGGGCCTTCGGTAGCGGTGTGGTGTTCCTGGAGCGCCTGGTCACCGGCGCCCGCCATGTCGAGGTTCAGGTGATCGCCGACGGCCACGGCAGTGCGTGGGCGCTGGGGGTGCGCGACTGCTCGGTGCAGCGGCGCAACCAGAAGGTCATCGAGGAGTCGTCCTCGCCGGTGCTCAGCCCTGAGCAGGAGGGCGAGCTCAAGGCCTCGGCCGAACGGTTGGCCGTCGCGGTGGGCTACTGCGGTGCGGCCACCGTCGAGTTCCTCTACCACCCCGGCGAGAAGCTGTTCGCGTTCCTGGAGGTCAACACCCGCCTGCAGGTCGAGCACCCCATCACCGAGTCCACCACCGCCTTCGACCTGGTCAAGGCGCAGCTGCACGTGGCATCGGGCGGCAGCCTGGAGGGCGAGCCCCCGGTGGAGCGCGGGCACGCTGTCGAGGCCCGGCTCAACGCCGAGGACCCCGACCGCGACTTCGCGCCCTGCCCGGGCCGCATCGCGCGGCTGGACCTGCCCGCCGGGCCGGGTATCCGGGTGGACACCGGTGTCAGTGAGGGCGACACCATCCCCACCGACTTCGACTCGATGATCGCCAAGATCATCGCCTACGGCCGCGACCGCGAGGAGGCGCTGGGCAGGCTGCGCCGGGCGATGGCGCAGACCACCGTGGTCATCGAGGGCGGGGCGACCAACAAGAGCTTCGTGCTGGATCTGCTCGACCGGCCCGAGGTGATCGGGGCCAGTGCCGACACCGGCTGGATCGACCGGGTGCGCGGCGAGGGCGGGCTCGTTCCGCACCGCCACTCCGGTGTCGCTCTGGCCGCCGCCGCGATCGAGGCCTACGAGGAGGAGGAACGCGTCGAACGGCAGCGGTTGCTGTCGACGGCCTCCGGCGGGCGCCCGCAGGTGCGCCACGAGAGCGGCCGGCCCCTGGACCTCAAGCTGCGCGGCGTCAGCTACCGCGTGCGCGTCGCGCGGGTGGGTGCGCACCGGTTCCGCGTCGGTATCGAGGCCGGCGGCGACGCGCGCACCGCCGAGGTCGAGCTCGACCGTTTCGACCAGCACACCGGGCACATCATCGTCAACGGCACCCGCTACCGCCTGCTCACCGGCACCCACGGGCCCACCCACCTGGTCGAGGTGGAGGGTGTGACCCACCGGGTCAGCCGCGACGAGGGCGGCGTTGTGCGTTCGCCCGCGCCCGCCCTGGTGGTGGCCACGCCGCTGCAGGCCGGCGCCGAGGTCGAGGCGGACGCGCCGGTGCTGGTGCTGGAGAGCATGAAGATGGAGACGGTGCTGCGGGCGCCGTTCAAGGCGCGGCTGAAAGAGTGCGTCGTCTCCGTGGGCAGCCAGGTCGAGACCGGTGCGGCGCTGCTGCGGCTGGAGCCGATGGCTGATGCCGAAACCGAGGACACCTCGGCTGCCGCGCCGGCCGAGCTGGACCTGCCCGCCGCCAGTGAGGACACTCCGGCGCCGCGGCGGCTCGCGCGGGCCCGGGAGGACCTGCGCAGTCTGCTGCTGGGTTACGACGTCGACCCGCACGACGAACGCCGGGTGCTTGACGACTACCTCGCCGCGCGCCGGGGGGCCGCCAACGGCCACCGGGTCCTGGCCGAGGAGATCGGGCTCCTCGACGTGTTCGCCGACCTCGCCGAGCTGAGCCGCAACCGTCCGGTGGGCGAGGACGGCGGCGGCGACACCCGCGTGCACAGCCCTCGCGAACACTTCCACACCTACCTGCAGAGCTTGGACGTCGAGCGGGCGGGGTTGCCCGAGGCGTTCCAGGCCAAGCTCGCCACGGCGCTGGGGCACTACGGCGTCGCCGAGCTGGAGCGCACCGCCCAGCTCGACGCCGCGGTGTTTCGGATCTTCCTCGCCCAGCAGCGCGCCTCCGCCGACGCCGGGGCCGTCGCGGCGCTGCTGCGCGTGTGGCTGCAGGAGCCGCCGCCCGAGGAGGCGCTGCGCGAGCCCGCCGGGCGCGCGCTGGAGCGGCTGGTGGCCGCCACCCAGGTGCGTTTCCCCGCGGTCGCCGACCTGGCGCGCGGTGTGGTCTTCGCCTGGTTCGGCCAGCCGCTGCTGCGCCGCAACCGCGCCCGTGTCTACGCCGGTGTCCGCAAGCACCTGCGCTACCTGGACGCCCACCCCGATGCGCCCGACCGTGCCGAGCGCATCGCCGAGATGGTGGCCAGCACCGAGCCGCTGGTGCGGCTGCTGGGGCAGCGGCTGCTGCGCGACGACCGGGACAACACCGTCATGCTGGAGGTGCTGACCCGGCGCTACTACGGCAATAAGCCCCTGGCCGAGGTGCGCACCAGCCGGGCCGCGGGCTGCGAGTTCGTGGTCGCCCAGCGCGCGGACTCCAGCGTGGCCTCCACCGCGGTGAGCTTCGAGGCGCTGGGCAGCGCTCTGCGTGGGCTCGCCGAGCTGGCCGGCGGCCAGGACTCCGTGGACGCCGACATCTACCTCGCCTGGGAGGACCAGCCCGCGGACTCCGAGGACATGGCGGCCGCGCTGGGTGGGGTCCTGGCCGCGCACCCGCTGCCCGAAGGGGTGCGCAGGCTCACCGCCACCGTCGCGGGCCGCAGCGGCGCGGTGATGCACCAGCACTTCACGTTCCGCCCCGCGGCAACCGGGATGGCCGAGGACCGGCTCATCCGCGGCCTGCACCCCTACATCGCGCAGCGGATGCAGATGGAGCGGCTGAGCAACTTCGACCTCACCCGGCTGCCGTCCTCGGACGAGGAGGTGTTCCTGTTCCAGTGCGTGGCGCGGGAGAACCCCTCCGACGAGCGCCTTGTCGCGTTCACGCAGGTGCGCGACCTGACCGAGTTGCGCGAGCACGACGGCAGGCTGGTCGCGCTGCCCACGGCCGAGGACGCCGTCGCCGCCTGCCTCGACTCGATCCGCCGCGTCCAGTCGCGCCGGCCCGAGAAGAAGCGCTTCAGTACCAACCGGATCGTGGTCTACGTGTGGCCACCCAGCGAGATCACCCGCGCGGAGCTGGACACGATCGCCAACCGCGTGCTGCCCACGACCGCCGGCGCCGGGCTGGAGGAGATCCTGGTCATCGCGCGTCAGCGCGACCCCGCCACCGGCGAGCTGACCAAGATCAGCGTGCGGGTGACCTTCGACACCACCGGCGGCACCGAGCTGACCGTGGGCGATCCGCCCACCGAACCAGTCGAGCCGCTGGACGACTACCGGCAGAAGGTGCTGCGCGCCAGCAGCCGCAACACCGTCTACCCCTACGAGCTCACCGGGCTGCTCGGCGACTTCGTCGAGTACGACCTCGACGACAGCCACGCGCTGGTGCCGGTTGAGCGGCCCAAGGGGCGCAACACCGCCGCGATCGTCGCCGGTGTGGTCACCACCGCGACCCGGCGCCACCCGCAGGGCGTGTCCCGGGTGGTGCTGCTCGGCGACCCGACCAAGTCGCTGGGGGCGCTCTCCGAGCCGGAGTGCCGCCGCGTGATCGCCGCGCTGGATCTGGCCGAGCGCATGGGGGTGCCGCTGGAGTGGTACGCGCTGTCGGCCGGTGCGCGCATCTCCATGGAGTCGGGCACCGAGAACATGGACTGGGTGGCCGCGGCGCTCAAGCGCATCGTCGAGTTCACCCAGGACGGCGGTGAGATCAACATCGTGGTCGCCGGCATCAACGTGGGTGCGCAGCCGTACTGGAACGCCGAAGCGACGATGCTCATGCACACCAAGGGCATCCTGGTGATGACGCCGGACTCGGCGATGGTGCTCACCGGTAAGCAGTCGCTGGACTTCTCCGGCGGTGTCTCGGCCGAGGACAACTTCGGTATCGGTGGCTACGACCGGGTGATGGGTCCCAATGGGCAGGCCCAGTACTGGGCGCCCAGTCTGGCCGGCGCGCGTGATGTGCTGATGCGCCACTACGACCACACCTATGTGGCACCCGGTGAACGGGCGCCGCGGCGGGCGGACACCACCGATCCCGCCGGCCGCGACATCCGGGACTTCCCGCACGCCGTGGAGGGCAGCGACTTCACCACCGTCGGCGAGATCTTCTCCGCCGAGACCAACGCGGAGCGCAAGAAGCCTTTCGACATCCGCACCGTGATGCGGGCGATCTCCGACCAGGACCACCCGGTGCTGGAACGCTGGGCGGGCATGGCCGACGCCGAGACCGCGGTGGTCCAGGACGCCCACCTGGGTGGTACGCCGGTGTGCCTGCTGGGTATCGAGTCGCGGTCGGTGCAACGGCACGGGTTCCCGCCCACGGACGGCCCCGACGCCTACACCGCGGGCACCCTGTTCCCGCGGTCGTCGAAGAAGGCCGCGCGGGCGATCAACGCGGCCAGCGGCAACCGGCCGCTGGTGGTGCTGGCCAACCTGTCGGGTTTCGACGGGTCACCGGAGTCGATGCGCAAGCTGCAGCTGGAGTACGGCGCCGAGATCGGCCGCGCGATCGTGAACTTCAGCGGGCCCATCGTGTTCTGCGTGGTCTCGCGGTACCACGGCGGCGCGTTCGTGGTGTTCTCCAAGGCGCTGAACCCGAACATGACCGTGCTGGCGGTGGAGGGTTCCTACGCCTCGGTGCTGGGCGGGGCGCCGGCCGCCGCGGTCGTGTTCTCCGGGGAGGTCAACGCCCGCACCGCCGCCGATGAGCGCGTGCGCGAGTTGGAGGCCCGGGTGGCGGCGGCCTCTGGCGCCGACCGGGCGGCACTGACCGCCGAGCTTGATGAGCTGCGCTCCTCGGTGCGCGCGGAGCGGCTCGGGCAGGTGGCGGCGGAGTTCGACGGGGTGCACGACATTCGCCGCGCGGTCGAGGTGGGCTCCGTCGACGCGGTCGTGGGCGCCGCGGAACTGCGCCCGCGCATCATCGAGGCCGTCGAGGCCCGCCTGGGCTGAGCCCGAGGCTTCCGGGGTGTGGCGATGGGGCACGGTGGGGGTGCCCCATCGCCACACCCCGGTGCGTGAACACCCGGACCTGCCGGTGAAGGCGCCCTTGGTCCGGGTGCCGGGAAAAGAGCCCCGGGGAGGCCCGGTGCGGCCGGCGGTGTCGGGGGCTGTGCGCGAAAAAGCAGATGCCGCGCCTCCCGGGTTCGGGATACTTTTACGGCTATGCTGCACTTTCGCTTCGTGAAGCTCCGCGGGAAGACCCGGCGGGGCATGGACGGCTCCCACCAGACGTTTTCCGGACCGCCTCGCATCACGTTGGAGTATTCATGGCCAAGCGCCACAATCCTCTTCTCGGCCTAGGTGAAGGACGCACGAAGCCGTCCCCCTCCGATCGGCAGGACTCCGGTCCCGGCTCTGCCCGTAACGACGCCCGCGCTTCGGCCGGCGACCACAAGCAGGAACTGCTGCGCAAGATGCGCGAGCGCGCCCAGGCGGAGCAGCCCGCCGAGGCTGACAAGGAAAGCTGAGCCAATCACCCGGGGGTCGGCGCGACGCGGTGCCGCGTCGCGCCGACCCCCGGGTGTGTCAGGGACACGGCCCCGGCTGGGGCGGCCCGCGGGAGAGCCGCGCACAACGTCAGCGTGCCTGAGCGGATCCGCTGCGTTACACGCGGACCAGCTCGCGCTGCTGTGTGACCGGGAGTTTCGGCACAACGAGCATGCCGCCTTCCCGCGCAGCGGCCAACGCTTATGCGGACCGTCCTATCGGGTCGGGGAACGCCTGCCCCGTTTTGAACGGCCGCTTACCGGCGCAGCCGCGCGTTGAGCCGTGCGGCCTGTCGCGTGAGGTGGTCGCGTTCGGGAAGGTTGGACGCTGAGCGGGCGGCTTCGGCGTAGAGCCGTGCTGCGGTGGCTGGGTTCCCGTCACGCTCGTGCAGGTACGCCGCGGCGGCAGAGTAGCGGGGCAGGGCGGGGTCGAGCTCCGCCAGAGCGGCCAGACCGGCCCGCGGGCCGTCGGCCTCGCCGAGCGCGACAGCGCGGTTGAGGCGGGCCACCGGGCTGTTGGTGAGGCGCACCAGTTCGTCGTACCACTCGACGATCTGCACCCAGTCGGTCTCCTTGGCCGCGCGGGCGTCGGCGTGCAGCGCGGCGATGGCGGCCTGGGCCTGGAACTCGCCCAGGCGGTCGCGGGTAAGGGCTGCCTGGAGCACGTCGACGCCCTCGGCGATCAGGCGGGTGTCCCACAGGCCGCGGTCCTGCTCGGCAAGAGGAACGAGCCTGCCGTCGGGGCCGGTCCGTGCCGGGCGCCGTGCGTGGTGGAGCAGCATGAGCGCGAGCAAGCCCGCCACCTCCGCATGATTGGTCCTGGCCCCCAGTTGGCGCGTGAGCCGGATCGCCTCGGCGGCGAGGTCGACGTCGCCGGAGTAGCCCTCGTTGAAGACGAGGTAGAGCACGCGCAGCACCGTGGCGACGTCACCTGGGTGGTCGAACCGCACGGATGAGAGGCTCCGCTTGGCCCGGCTGATGCGCTGGGCCATGGTCGCCTCCGGCACCAGGTAGGCCCGCGCGATCTGACGCGTGGTCAGACCGCCGACCGCGCGCAGCGTGAGCGCGACCGCCGAGGCCGGCGTCAGGGATGGGTGCGCGCACAGGAAGTACAGCTGGAGCGTGTCGTCGGCCATCTCGCCCGGGCCGGGCATGGGCTCGCTCTCGACGCGTACCTCGCGGTGCCGCCGGGAGGTATCGGCGCGGGCGGCGTCGAGGAACTTGCGCCAGGCCACGGCGACCAACCAGCCCTTGGGATCCCGCGGCGGATCACCCGGCCACACGTGCACCGCTTCGACCAGGGCGTCCTGCACGGCGTCCTCGGCCGCCGCGAAGTCGGCTCCGCGGCGGACGAGGACGGCGATCACGGTGGGGGTGAGGGTCCGCAGCAGGTCCTCATCCACCGTGCATCACTCCGTGATGGTCTCGGGCGCGGCCAGGAACGGGCGCACCTCGAGCCACTCGTGGATCGGCTCGCCACCCGCCCCCGGAGCCGCGGACAGCTCACCGGCCAGTTCGAGCGCCCGCTCGTAGCTCTCGACGTCGATCACCATCCAGCCGGCGATCAGATCCTTGGTTTCGGCGAAGGGACCGTCGGTGACCGGCGGCCGCCCCTCGCCGTCGTAGCGGACGAATGTGCCCTCCGGGGACAGCGCCTGGCTGTCGACAAACTCACCGGTGGCCTCCAGCCGGGCGGCGAAGTCATCCATGTACTGCACGTGGGCCGAGATCTCCTCCGGCGCCCACTTCTCCATCGGCACGTCGTTGACCGAAGCCGGCGCGCCCCGGTAGTGCTTGAGCAACAGGTACTTGGCCATCGTGCTCTCCTTGGTGCGGTACAGCCCATTGCGGCCGTGTCCACCCCGGGGGACGGAGCCGCGCGCGGATTCTCGACATCCCACCGGGAGTTTTTTGAGCGGGCTTCGAAGACTCCGCGGCCGAACCGGCCGGAAACGGCACGACCAGGGTAGGGCGCAGGACGACGCCACCGGGAATGCGGCGATCGTCGACGGCGGCAGCGTTCTCAACCAGCGCGCAGGCCCCGGTCGGCGAAGGCGATCAGCCACTCGAAGCTCTCGTCGATGTCGACGCTCCATTGGAATCCGTTGGCCGCCTGCAACGTGGCGAAGCCGTGGCAGAGGCTGCGGAGCATGCGCAGGGCGTGGTCCGCGTCGGTCTCTTTGATCTCGTACCCGCGCAGGACCGCCGTGAACGCGCCGAGCAGCCGCTGGCCCGCGGTGGCCAGCGGATCGTCCGGGCCGGACGGTTCCACGCCGATCGTCGCGGCGTACCGGCCGGGGTGCTCCACGACGAAGGCGCGGAAGGCGCGCGCCGCGGCCGCCAGGGCGTCGCGGCCCGCGTAGCCCTGGACCGCGCCGCCGACAGCGTCGGCGGCCTCGCTCAACGCCAAGGCCGCGATGCGCCGGTTGAGGTCTTCCTGGCCGCTCACGTGCTTGTACAGCGACGGGGTACGTACGCCCACCCGCTCGGCCAGCAACCCCATTGTCAGGTTGGCCGGACCGACCTCGTCGGCGAGGGCGGCACCGGCCGCGACCACGGCCGCCGGGTCCAGACCGGCCCTAGGCACGGGCGGCGTCCGATCGGAGGAAGGCGAGCATGAGCGAAACAACCTGGTCGGGGAACTGGTCGTGCGGGTAGTGCCCGGCACCTTCGATCATCTCAAGGCGGCCGAGGCCCGAGGGCAGGGCGTCAACGATCGCTGAGCCCTCGGCGTGTGGGTCGGCCCAGTCGGGGTCGAGCGTGCCCATCACGACCAGGACCGGGCAGTCGACGTTGCCGAGCTGCGCGCCGGCGTCGGTCGGGGCGCTGCGGCCCATGCCCTGCAGGGCCTTCATCCGGTCCGGTTGGCGCAGCAGGGAGTCGACGCGGCCGAGCCGCTCGGCCCAGTCGGCCGGCTTAACGCCGGGGTAGGCCGTGTCGAGGTACGAACGCCAGAGCGGCACGCTGCCGAAGACGCCCGCGCCGAGTAGCCGCAGCATGCCCCGCCGGAAGCGTTTCACCCGCAGGTCGCCGAGGCGGATCGACTGCTTGCGGGTGAACGGCGCCAACTCGACGACGTTGGTGACCAGCGAAGGCTCCTGCGCAGCGGCGATGGTGGCGGCGCCGCCGGAGATCGAGTGGCCGACGAGCACGGCCGGGCCGCCCAGGTGGCGGATTACGGCGAGCAGGTCGCCGGCGATGGCGGTGCGGCTCCAGGCCGGCCAGTCGGTGCTGGACTCGCCGCAGCCGCGCAGATCGACCGCGGCGACCCGGTAGCCCGCCGCCACCAGCGGCGGGATCACAGCGCGGTAGGCGGCGCGGCTGTCGCCCATGCCGTGCGCGAGGACGATCAGCGGGCCGGACCCCGCCACCTCGTAAGCGAGCGTGCCGCCGTCGACGGCGAGGTACTCGGTCATGACAACCCCCAGCAGCTAAATATATTAACTAAAAGCTAATGCCATTAACCAATCCTGTCAACGCCGCGCCCGTCCGGTCCGGACGGGCGCGGCGCCGGGGCACGCGGATCCATCGGCGCCGCGACGCACCGCGCCAACCCGGGGCGCGAGTAACAACGTAGGCGGAAGAGCGGCTGCAGCGGCGCGAACGAGAACTGCGTCGAGGTCGCCGACGACCTCCCCGGCGCTGCTGCGGTGCGCGACTCCAGGCAATCGGACGTCGCCCAACTGACCTTCACCGCCGCTGAGTGGACGGCGTTCCTGTGCGAGGTGCGCCAGCAGCGACAACGGGTCGGTGCCGGCGGAGGAACGCCCCGGCGCCAGCCTTTTCGCAGCGTGGTTCCGGCGACGAAGCGTCACCGCGATCGGTGACAATGATGGATCGGCTTCCCCTTCTCCACCAGGAGTGTCAGTGATCGACCACGCATCGTTGCTCAGGGACCTGAAGCGCCAGGTTTCCGTCCTTGAGGAGGATCTTCGGGAGCGCAGCGAGGACCCCCAGGCTGTCAACGAGAGCTCCGGAAGATCCTTCGAGGAGGAGCTGAAGGTCGAGCACCACCGGGCGTTCCAGGCGGAGCGCACGGCCGCGACCTACGGTGAGTGGCGGGACGAGCGGGTCACCCAGGCGGCGGTGGCCTGGGCGCTGTCGACAGTGTTCGTGCGGTTCTGCGAGGACAACCGGCTGCTGGACCGGCCCTTCATCGCCGGACCGCGGGACGGGGACAACCGCTACGACATCGCTCAGGAGCTCAAGGACGCCTGGATCCTGGCCGAGCGGCAGCGCGCCCCGGAAGCGGCCGAGCGCACCGACCGCGACTGGTTGGTGCACTCCTTCGACCAGATGAGCGTCTCTCCGGTGGTGGCGGGGTTGTTCGACCGGGCGCACAACCCGATGTGGATTATCGCTCCCTCCCACCAGGCCGCCAAGAACCTGATCGGCTTCTGGCGACGGGTGGGCGATGACGGACACCTGGTGCACGACTTCACCGACCCCGGGTGGGACACCCGGTTCCTGGGAGATCTGTACCAGGAGATGTCGGAGGCGGCACAGAAGAACTTCGCATTGCTGCAGACGCCCGAGTTCGTGGAGGAGTTCATCCTCGACCACACCCTGGAACCGGCGATCGCGGAGTTCGGGCTGGACGGCAACCGGATCTACCAGGAGAAGAGCCCGGGTTTCCGGCTGATCGACCCCACGTGCGGCTCAGGGCACTTCCTGCTGGGAGCGTTCCATCGGCTGCTGGAGAAGTGGCGTGACGCCGAGCCCGGGCTTTCGGACTGGGACCTGATCGCCCGGAGCCTGCGCAGCGTGCACGGGGTGGACAAAAACCCGTTCGCCGTGGCGATCGCCCGCTTCCGGCTGCTGACCGCGGCCATGAAGGAAGGCGGGATCACCTCCCTGTCTGCCGGGAACCCGGATTGGCCACTCGTGGTGGCCGCAGGGGACTCGCTACTCCATGGAGAAGGCGCCTATGGGCTCCAACTCACCACGGAACAACGGGAAGTCCACACCTATCGGACAGAAGACGTTCTTGAGTACACGGGGGAAGAAAGCTTTCACCTGCTGGCGACCGGAAGTTACCACGCGGTGGTCGGAAACCCGCCCTACATCACGGTCAAGGACAAACAGGAGAACCAGAACTACCGGAAGGCGTACAAGGACGTCTGCTCCGGAAAATACGCCCTTACGGTGCCGTTTGCCAAACGTTTTTTCCAACTGGCGTTCAACAAAGGGGACCGAAGGGTCGAGCATTCTGGGTTCGTTGGCCAGATCACCGCGAACTCTTTCATGAAGCGCGAGTTCGGAAAGAAACTGATCCAGGACTACTTCCACACCAAGGTCAACCTCACCCACGTCATCGATACCTCAGGCGCCTACATCCCCGGACACGGAACACCGACAGCCATCCTCATCGGGCGTAACAGTGTGTGGAGCCCCGGCAGCACGGTCCGTGCGGTACTGGGAATCCGGGGAGAGCCGGCCCAGCCGAACAACGCCGCCGAAGGTTTGGTCTGGCAAGCGATCGTCGGTCAGATCGAGAGTCCGGGAAGCGAGAGCGAGTGGGTGAGTGTCGCTGACCTGGACCGAGAAAGCCTGCGTTCCCATCCGTGGAGTCTCAGCGGAGGCGGGGCGGTGGGGGTGATGGAAGTTTTGGGTTCCCCTTCACTGAAACCGCTCCGGGAAGTATCTGAATCGATAGGATTTTCAACGGTCACTGGATTCGATGATGTATACGGAAGCAAATCTCCGCCCACCGCGTGGTCGAACCAAGGGATCCCGGTCCGCCGTTTCGTGACTGGCGACGCATTGCGCGACTGGGGGTACGGGGGAAACTGGATAGCGTGGCCTTACCGCGGAAGAACCGCGATCCCGGAAATGGGCAACTCTTCCCTCCTCTGGCCAATGCGTTCCATCCTGCGAACCGGCCTCATGTTCGGCAAGACCCGCGAACAAAGAGGAATGAGCTGGTTCGAGTACACGATGCACTCGTGGGACCGGTTCGAAGCTCCGGCCTCGATTGTATTCGCCTTCCTTGCCACGCATAACAACTTCATTATTCGCAAGAAAAACGACCTGACCGTCTGCAACCACTCTGCGCCTGTGATCAAACTTCCCGCGGACGCCGCAGAGGAGCAGCACCTGGAGCTACTCGGGGTACTGAACTCCTCAACAGCATGCTTCTGGCTAAAGCAAGTGAGCCACAATAAAGGAAGCACAGTGGACACGAAGGGGGCGCGCCAGACGGCCACCCCCTGGGAGAACTTTTACGAGTTCACCGGCACCAAACTCCAAGAGTTTCCCCTGCCGCCGGCCCTTCCCCTCTCCCTCGCCAAAGAGCTCGACTCCCTGGCCCAGCGCCTCTCCTCCCTCGAACCCTCCGCTGTCGCGGAGTCGGCCACTCCCACCCGCCCCCGCCTCAACGACGCACACGCGGAACACGCCTCCACCCGCACGCGGATGATCGCGCTCCAAGAGGAACTGGACTGGGACGTCTACCACCGCTACGGCCTGATCACCGACGACGAGCACGCCGAGCTGGTCATTCCCGACACCGCCGACGTCCCCGGAACCGACCTAGGTGAGCGCGCCTTCGAGATCGTGCTCGCGCGCAAGATGGCGACCGGCGAGGTGGACACCGAATGGTTCAACCGGCACGGCTCCATCCCCGTCACCGAAGTCCCCTCCCACTGGCCCGAGGACTACAAGAAGGTCGTGGAGAGGCGGATCGAGCTCATCGGGTCCCGCAAGGACATCGCGCTCATCGAGCGCCCCGAGTGCAAGCGGCGCTGGCAGTCCGAGCCGTGGGAGAAGAAGGAGAAGACCGCCCTCAAGTCGTGGCTGCTGGACAAGTGCGAGGACCAGGAACTCTGGTTCCGGCCCGACGACCAGGGTGAAGTGCGGCCCCACACCCTCTCCGTGCTGGGCCTGGGCAACCGGCTGCGCGAGAAGCACCCCGAAGCCGTCGAGGTGGCCGCCCTCTTCGATCCCGACAAGGACTTCTCCGGCGTGATCACGGAGATCGTGGCCACCGAGCATGTGCCCCACCTCACCGCACTGCGCTACAACGAACCCGGGTTGCGCAAGCGCGGGGAGTGGGAGCACGTCTGGGACCTGCAGCGCGCGGAGGACGCCCTTAACGCCGACCGCGCCGAAGGGGAACCGGAGAAGCGGCTCTCCCCGGCCATCCCGGTCCCGCCGAAGTACAAGTCCTCCGACTTCCGCAAGACCACCTACTGGGCCAACCGCGGCAAGCTCGACGTGCCCAAAGAGCGGTTCGTGTCCTACCCGGGCGCCGAGACAGACCAGGACGCTTCCCTTGTCCTCGGCTGGGCCGGCTGGAACCACGCCGAGCAGGCCGAAGCGCTGGCCACCCTTGCGATCGACCGGGTCGAGGAGCACGGCTGGGCCGAGGACAAGGACACGATGACGCCGCTGGTGGCCGGCATCGCCGAGCTGATGCCGTGGGTGCGGCAGTGGCACTCCGACCCCGACGAGTACGGGCGGAGCATGGCCGACTACCTCTCCGAGGACCTGGAGCAGCTCAAGACCGCCACCGGGGCCACCGCCTCCGACATGGAAGCATGGCGGCCCACCACCACCCGGGGCAGGAAGAAGGGGTGACCGCGGGGCCTCCGGGGGTCAAGCTCCGCAGGCCCCTGCCCTTTCGGGTTCGCTGTGCGCCGATGCGGCAACTACCGGAGCCTGCCGGCGGCAGTGGCCATAGTGTTGAAGCGGTGCGCCGTACGCTCGGCGGGCCCGCAACCCGGCGCGACGCGCATCCCTCCGACTCGTGTTAGAAGGGCTCCGCTAGGCGATGACTCCTCCAACCGGCTCGGGCTCCAAGCGCTTCATCGGCGAACTCATCGACATCCCCGAGGCCGTCCATGACGGTGACCTCGTATTCAAGGTCTCCGACGGGGTCGAGCAGCACGCGGCCGACGCGGTGCGGGAGTACGTCGTCACCCCCCAGTTGGAGCGGTGCTTCGACGAGGCGCTCGACACCATCAAGGGCGCGCTGGCCAAAGGGCAGTCGCGGGCGACCTACCTCAACGGCTCGTTCGGATCGGGGAAGAGCCACTTCATGGCGGTGCTGCACGCCGTGCTGAAGCACGCCCCAACCGTTCGCGGTCTGGAGCGGATGCCCACCATCCTCGCCAAGCACGACAGCTGGCTGGAGGGCAAGAAGTTCCTGCTCGTCACCAGCCACCTGGTGGACGCCGAATCCATCGAGTCCGCGATCCTGGGCGGCTACGTCCGCTACGTGCGCCGCAACCACCCCGAAGCCCCCGTCCCGCCGGTCTACCGGGCCGACGGGCTGCTGGCCGACGCCCGCGACCTGCGCGCCACACTCGGCGACGAGGCGTTCATCAGCGAGCTGCCCACCGTGGAGGGGGCCGGATCCAGCGAGGCGTGGGGCCGGTGGGCGGCCACCACCGCCGAGTGGACCCCCCAGCTCCTCGACCAGGCGCTGTCGGCCTCACCGGAAAGTACTGGCAGCGACGGGACCGACCTGCGCCGCAAGCTCATCAGCGCCCTGCTCAAGAGCCACTTCAAGCGCTACGCCGACAGTGTGCACGGCGACGCGGACGCCTTCATCACCCTCGATGACGGGCTGTCGGTCATCAGCCGCCACGCGAAGGAGGAGCTGGGCTGCGAGGCCGTCGTCCTCCTCCTTGACGAGCTGATCCTGCGGTTCACCAAGTTCATCGGCGACGAGAGCCGCATCAGCGAGGAAGTGCAGAAGGTCGCCAAGCTCGTCGAGTCCTCCGAGAGCTACCGGCCAGCGCCCATCGTCAGCTTCGTACCGCGCCAGCGCGACCTGCGCGACCTCGTGGGCATCTCCGGGGGAACCGAAGGTATCGCCCAGACACTGAAGTACTGGGACGGCCGTTTCGGCCACATCGGCCTGGAGGACCGCAACCTCACCGAGGTTGTCCGGCACCGGCTGCTGCGTCCGCGCACCCCGGAAGCGGCCGATGAGGTCAGCGCCGCGTTCGACCGGATGGTCAACGCCCGCCCCGAGGTGCGCGACACG
This sequence comes from Lipingzhangella halophila, assembly GCF_014203805.1. Lineage (GTDB taxonomy): Bacteria > Actinomycetota > Actinomycetes > Streptosporangiales > Streptosporangiaceae > Lipingzhangella > Lipingzhangella halophila. The sequence continues at coordinate 2,696,609 of NZ_JACHJT010000001.1, forward strand.
CTGCTGGACACCGAGGGCGGCGACGCCGACAGTTGGGACGACTTCCGCGCGCTCTACCCGTTCAGCCCCGCGCTGCTGCACGTCATGGTCGACCTGTCGGGGGCGCTGCAACGCCAGCGCAGCGCGCTCAAGCTGATGCGCCAGCTGATGGTCAACCACCGCACCACGCTGCCCGTTGGCCAGCTCGTGCCGATGGGCGCGGTGCTGGATGTCCTTGTCGAAGGCGAGGACCGGCCCTTCCGCGACCGGCTCAGTGGCGAGTACGACAAGATCCGCGGCTTCTACCGCGACCGGGTGCGGCCCTGGCTGCTGCTGCGGCACAACATGACCGAGGACGACACTGGCGCCCTGGAGGTACGCCACCCCTTCCGCGCCGAGGACCTGCTGGTCAAGACGCTGCTGCTGGCGGCGCTGGTGCCCAACGTGCCTGCCCTCAGGGAGCTCACCGCCGGGCGGCTCATCGCGCTCAACCACGGCATCATCCCCGCCCGGCGCACCGGCCAGGACATCGCCCGCGTCGCCCAGTTCTTCCGCGAGCTCAACGCCCAGTTCGGCGAGGTCCGGGTCGGGGTGGAGAGCACCAACCCCACCATCACCCTCAACCTGCTGCGGGTGGACACCGAGTCGCTGATGCGCACCACCTACACCGCCGCCAACGACCAGGCGCTTCGGCGGCTGTTCAAGCGGCTGATGTGGCAGGAGATGGGGCTGGAACCCGACGCCGCGCGCACCTCGGTGCTGTGGCGCGGCACCCGCCGCACCGTCGAGCTCGACTACGGCAACATCCGCTCCGAGGACTCGCTGATGCGCCAGCGGTTCGAGCCCGAAGCGTCCGGGGCGCTTCGCGTCGTCATCGACTACCCCTTCGACGAGGGCACCCACAACCCCGCCGAGGACCGCCAGCGGGTGCAGACCCTGCGCGAGGAGTTCACCGACCCCCCGGCCACGCTCACCTGGATCCCGCACTTCCTGTCGCCGGCCCGCCAGCAGGACGCGCGGCGGCTGCTGATGATGGAGCACCTGCTCCAGCCCGGCGTCATCGAGGAGAAGGCCCCCGACTGGAGCTCGGAGGACCGGCGCGAGGCGCGCGAACAGCTCGAACACCAGGCCTCCCAGATCGGGATCCGGCTGCGCGGGCTGCTGCGCGGTGCCTACGGGGCCGACCAGCGCAATGACACCGACTTCGGCCACGCCATCGACGAGCACATCGAGGCGCTGCCGCCCAATGTGCGGATCCGTGTCGAAGCGGGAAGCAAACTGTCGGAGGCCCTCCAGCGCATCGCCGGCCAGCTCCTGGACCACCTCTACCCCGAGCATCCCAAGTTCGCCGCGCCCAACGGGTCCATGCCCGAGGTGCGCCGCAGCGACCTCACCGCTGTGCTGCAGGCGGTCGAGGCGGCCAAAGCCGAACACCTCCAGCGCTACGAGCCCACCAAGGGTGAGACCAGCGCCCTGTACCGGGTCGCCCACAATCTCGGGATCGCTCAGGTCAGCGAGGTGTTCGTGCTGCGCGACACCTGGTTGACGGCGCTGGACGAGGCCGCCCGCAGCGCCCAGGCCGACACCACCGAGATCACGGTGCGCAACCTCAAGCGGTGGATCACCGAACGCGAGGAAGGCAAGGGGCTGCCTCCCGAGATCGTGGACCTGCTGGTGCTGGTGTACGCGGTGCAGTCGGACCGCGCCTACACGCGGGCGGGCAAGCGTTACACCGACGTCGGGTTCGGCAAGCTCGAAGGCGACATCGTGCTGCGCCGCCAGGCGCTGCCCGCGGAAGAGGACTTCGATCTCGCCAACCGCCGCGCCAAGCAGATCTTCCGCCTCACCCCGCAGCCGGTGCTCAACGCCCGTGCTGTCCAGCGGCTCGCCGAGCAGCTCAAGGAACAGGCCACCACGTGGTTGGCGGGCACCGAGTCGCTGCTCACCCAACTGGAGAAGCACGCCGCCCTGTTGGGCCTGGACGAGGAGTCGCCGCGGCTGGAGACCGCGCGCGCCACCCACGAGCTGCTGATGAGGCTGCGCGGGCTTACCGACGACACCGGGCTGGTGGTCGCTTTGGCGCGGGCCGATCTGCCGCGTGAAGGCGAGGTCTACCGGTCCAGCATGGCCGCCGCCGGTGCGGTGGCCTCGGCCCTGGAGGCCACCGGTTGGGGCAACTTCCGGACCCTGGCCGAGTTGGCCAACAGTGGCGGCAAGCACTCCGGTGAGGCCATTCAACTGTTGGAGCACCTGGCCGCCGTTGCTCGGCACAATGAGCAGGAAAAGAAGCTCTCCACCGAACTGGACGCGGTGACGGCGAAGGCGGTCGAGCTGATCAGGAAGGCGCTGACGGACCCGCCCCCGCCTCCGCCGGTTCCGGGGAAGAAGGACCCGGAACACCCGGATCCGGGGGGCGGAGGCGTCATCCGTCCCGGCGGAGAAGAAGCCGTCGGCACACTCGCCCCCACCGACGACGCGAAGTCGGTCATCGCTGAGCTGCGCAAGAAGCTCGGTGTCTCCGAGGACACCACCATTGAGATAACCGCGCGGGTGGTCGAGTGAGTGCCGCGGCGCTGTCACCGGACACCTCCCGCGCAACGACCGAAGGCGCACCACCGGCGTGCGGACACGAGTCGGATGCGGCATGGAGGACGAGACCATGACGGCCACCCCCCTGCCCTCCCTCCAGCAGGTCACGGTCGAAGCCGCCAGAGGCGGGCTGCGCAGGGCGCTGGAGAAGGAGGAGGCGCGGGTCAGCAAGGGCTGGCTGCCCTCCCACGCGCGTGCGGTGGCGCTGCGCGCCGCGCCCGAGTGGAACGGTCCCGGCGGCATCACCGTCGATCACCAGGGTCGCCAGGTGCGCGCCCGGGTCGTGGCCGCACCGACCGTACTGGCGGTTCTCACCGCACTCGGTCAGCCGCCCGCCGAGGCCGAGCATCTTGTCCTGCTCACCCCGTGCTCCGAGGACGACCTCGGCCCCTCCCTGCTGGGGCGGCTGCTGTGCCACGAGGTGTTCACGGTCAACAGTTGGGAGCTGCTCGCCGACGAGCTCGGGCTGCGCATGCTCGACCCGCGGCTGCACTCCCGGGACTGGGCGTGGCTCGCCGAGGCGCTGCACGAAATGGGCGGCCCCGCCGAATGGCGCAAAGGTACGGCCGTGCTCAAGCTCGACGACGCGGTACGGCGGGTCGCCGCCGCCCGGTTCGGTGGGGAAGCCGGAGACCGGATCGATGCCGCCGCCCTGCTCGGCTGGACCCGCGGACCGCACCTCGTCACCCGGTTCGCCGAGCTGGACCCCAAGGAACGCCAGGGACTGCGCGCCCATCTCGAAGCGGAGATCGGTGCTGTCGCCGAGGTGGTCTTCCGGATACTGGACAAGGGCCAGGTGCACGACGCGCTTCCCGCCGGCCTGGTCTTCCGGGAACTGCTGGCCGCCGACAGAGCCGGGCGCGACGGGGCGCGCGACGCGCGGATCCGGGCTGAAGAGCGGTTCGTGGGCAGCCCGGCGCCGTCTGTGGAAACCCTGTCCCGGTTCGCCGAGAGCAGCGAAGCCGTGCTGCTGCGCATGATGGACGGCGAGGAGCACGGCGCCGCTGTGCACGCCAGCGGCCGGGCCGAGGAGATCCTCGCCGCGCTGGGCGCCGAGAACATCGCAGCGGACAGCCGGGTGCTCAGCACCGGGCTGCAGGCGCGGCTGTCCGCGCTGGGTGCCGAGATCAGTACCGCTGTCCGGCCGCACGTGCCCAAGGGCCTGGCGCCGGTGGAGGAGGCCCTGGCCAGGCTGCGGGAGCACAACCGGTTCGATTCCGCTTCCGCGGAGGGCTGCGACGTACTCGCCGCGGTCCGGTTGGTGCGCTGGTTGGCGACCGAGTCCGTCGAGCCGCGCACCGTGCTCGAAGGTGCCACCGCTCACGTGACCGGTACCGCCTGGGTTGATCGGGCGGCCAGCCGCGTCTGGGCCGCGCGCGCCGAGACTCCGGCGCTCGGCGCGGCCTACCGCGACGTGTACGCGCGGGTCCGCGAGCGCCGCGCGGCCGCGGATGAGGCGTTCGCCCGGCGCATCGCCGCATGGACCGAGGTTTCGGCGCACCCCGGCGAGCTGCTGCTCGCTGAGAACCTGCTGCACCGGGTCGCCCGTCCACTGGCCGCTGAGCGGGCGCCGCTGGTCGTGCTGCTGGATGGCATGAGCGCTGAGGTCGCCATCCAGCTCGGTGAACAGATCGCGGCAGGCGGGCGGTTCACCGAGATCGCCCGCGGCGAGAAGGGGCGCGAAGGGGCGCTGGCCGTGCTGCCCTCCACGACCACCTTCTCGCGCACCTCGTTGTTCTGCGGGCGGCTGGCATCGGGCGGGCAGAGCGAGGAGCGCGCCGGGTTCAGAGCGCTGTGGAACCACGCCTCGTGGGGCCGGCGCCCCGCTGATCTGCTGTACCAGCGCGACCTGGAAACCAGTGCGGGCACCGCGCTGCCCGCGAACGTTCAGCAGGCCATCGGCGACACCGAGCGGGCCGTCGCGGTCGTGCTCAACATCGTCGATGACGCGCTGGCCGACGGGCGCGAGGCCGACACCGCGACCTGGACGCTCGACCAGATCGGCAAACTCGCAGCGTTGCTGGACGCCGCCGCCCGCGCCGGGCGGCCGGTGGTCCTGACCTCCGACCACGGCCACGTGTGGGACCGCGGCGAGAACCAGAAAACCCGGAAAGGCGAGTCGGCCCGCTACCGCACCGGTGCCCCGGAAGAGCGTGAGCTCCTCGTCACCGGCGACCGGGTGCTCGCCGAAGGCGGCCGCATCGTGGTGCCGTGGGACGAACGCCTCCGTTACACCTCGCGCAAGGAGGGCTACCACGGGGGGATCTCCACGGCCGAGATGGTCATTCCGGTGCTGGTGTTCGTGCCCGACATCGCGCTCACCCCCGCGGGGTGGGCGGTGCTGCGCCCGGCCCAGCACGCGCCCGACTGGTGGACCCAGCCGCTGGCCACCGGAGCTGGTGCTGTGCCGGCTCGCGAGCCGGAGGGGGAGCCCGCGAGTGCGGGGCGCCCCTCACGTGCGAAGGCCGGCACCAAGAGAACGGCTCCGGTGCGGGGCGCCTCCCTGTTCGACGACGCGGCGGCGGCCGGCGGCACGCTGGGCGAGAGTGTGGTCGGCTCGCCCTCCTTCGCGGCCAGCCATGGGCAGGTGGCGCGCGGGCCCGCCAAGGAGGAGGTCGCCGCCGTTATCGACACGCTCGTCCAGGCCGGGGGTGCCACCCCCAAACTGCCGGTCGGTCGCGTCGCGCAGGCGGCGGGCAAGGAGCCCTACCGCGCGGCGCGGTTCCTCAAGATGGTGGCCAAGGTGCTCAACGTGGAGATGTTTCCGGTGCTCACGCTCACCGACGCCGAGCGCACCGCCGAGCTCAACATCGGACTGCTCAAGGAGCAGTTCCTGGCGGGGGAGAGGTAGTAGTTGGCCAACGTCAGTGCGGCCCGCCGCCGCGAGGTCATTGACGCGCTGCGGCGCGGCACCGTTCCGCCCTCCGGGCTCGACCTGTTCGCGGTGGGGCTGGAGCGTTTCGAGAGTGCCGTGGACAAGGAGCTGGCGGCAGCGGCTTCGGGCGGCGCCGGGTTCAAGGGGGTACGCGGCGAGTACGGGGCGGGCAAGACGTTCTTCGCCCGGTGGCTGGGCGAGCGCGCCAAACACGCGAACTTCGCGGTGACCGAGATCCAGGTCTCGGAGACCGAGACCCCGCTGCACAAGCTGGAGACGGTCTACCGGCGTCTCACCGAACGGCTCTCCACCGCCACGCTGCCGCCCAGCGCGCTGCGCGAACTCGTCGACAACTGGGTCTACACGCTGGAGGAGGACGTCCTCGACCAGGGTGCCGTGCCCACCGGAGCGGACGGTCCCGACGAGGAGCGCCTCGCCGCCGAGGTCGACCGGCTCCTGGAGCAGCGCCTGGCCAGCGTCGCGCGCGCCAACCCCGGTTTCTCCGCCGCGCTGCGCGGTTACCACCGGGCGCGGGGCGAAGGTGAAGCCGCGGTCGCGGAAGCGCTCATCGCCTGGCTCGGCGGTCAGCCCAACGTTTCCGCCGCGGCGAAACGTTACGCCGGGATCAAGAGCGACCTCGACCACTTCGGTGCGCTGGCCGCGCTCCAAGGGCTGCTGATCCTGCTGCGCGACTGCGGACACCCCGGTCTGCTGGTGGTGCTGGACGAACTGGAGACCCTGCAGCGGGCCCGTACCGACACGCGGGAGAAGGCGCTCAACGCGCTGCGCCAGCTCCTCGACGAGATCGCCGCCGGCCGTTTTCCCGGCCTGTACCTGGTCATCACCGGCACCCCCGCCTTCTACGACGGGCAGCAGGGCATCCAGCGGCTCGCCCCGCTGGCGCAGCGGCTGGCCACCGACTTCGTGGCTGACCCGCGCCACGACAACCTGCGCGCCGCCCAGGTCCGGCTGACCGGCTTCGACCTGGAGAAACTGCACCGGCTGGGTATCGCCGTGCGCGACCTCTACGCCGAGGGCGCCGAGGCGCCCGCCCGCGTGCGCGAACGCGTCGACGACAGCTACCTGCTGCGGTTGGCCGAGGCTGTCGCGGGCGAGCTCGGCGGGCGGGTCGGGGTGGCGCCCCGGATGTTCCTGCGCAAACTCGTCGATGTCATCGACCGGGTCAACGACATCGAGGACTTCGATCCGCGCCTGCACTACCAGTTGACCATCACGGCCACCGATCTCAACGACGTCGAACGCAGCGCCTGGACCCAGCGCGCCGACACCGCCGATGAGGTGGAACTCGACCTGTGACCGGCCCGAGCACTCTCGACCTGCTGCACCCCACGTTGGCCCACCACGTGGTCAACACGCTTGGCTGGCCCGGGCTGCGGCCACTGCAGCGGGAGGCACTGGCGCCGCTGGTCGACGGCCAGGACGCGGTGCTGCTCGCGCCCACCGCCGGAGGCAAAACCGAGGCGGCGGTGTTCCCGCTGCTTTCGGCCATGGCCGCCGGCGGCTGGAGCGGCGTCTCCCTGATCTACGTCTGTCCGATCAAGGCGCTGCTGAACAACCTGCTTCCGCGTCTGCAGAGCTACGCCGGGTGGATGGGGCGCTCGGTGGGGCTGTGGCACGGCGACATCGGCACGGCGGCGCGTGGCCGTATCCTGCGTGACCGGCCCGACGTCCTGCTGACGACCCCGGAGTCGCTGGAAGGGATGCTGGTCAGCACCAAGGCCGACCACCGGGAGCTCTTCGCGGGTGTGCGGGCCGTCGTCGTGGACGAGGTGCACGCCTTCGCCGGCGACGACCGCGGCTGGCACCTGTTGGCGGTGCTGGAGCGGCTCACCCGGCTGCGCGGGCAGCCCATCCAGCGTGTGGGGCTTTCGGCCACGGTTGGCAACCCCGGCGAGCTGCTCGCCTGGCTGCAGGGCAGCGGCGCGGGCGAGCGTCCCGGCCGGGTCATCGCGCCGGAGGCCGGCCTGACGGGGACCGCGGCGCCGAGCGAGCCTCCGCCCGGCGAGGTGGAGCTGGACTACGTCGGATCGCTGGACAACGCCGCCAGGGTTATCGCCGCTCTGCACACCGGCGAGAAGCGGCTGGTGTTCTGCGACTCCCGGCAGGCGGTGGAGCAGCTCGGCGCCGCGCTGCGAAGCCGGGGTGTCACCACGTTCCTGTCGCATGCCTCGCTGTCGGTGGACGAGCGCCGCCGCGCGGAGCAGGCGTTCAGCGAAGCCCGCGACTGCGTGATCGTGGCCACCAGCACCCTGGAGCTGGGCATCGACGTCGGTGACCTGGACCGGGTCATACAGATCAACGCCCCCGCGACCGTGGCCTCCTTCCTGCAGCGCATCGGCCGCACGGGGCGGCGTTCGGGGGGCCAACGCAACTGCCTGTTCCTCGCTTTGGACGAGACGGGGCTGCTGCGCGCCGCGGGGCTGCTGCATCTGTGGGGCCGCCACTGGGTCGAACCGGTCGTGCCCACTGCCGAACCCCGCCACATCATCGCCCAGCAGTTGCTGGCGTTGTGCTTGCAGGAGTCCCAGGTGGGGGAGCATCTGTGGAAGGAGTGGTGGCCGGGGCTGGAGCCGTTCGAGCGGGGCGATCCGATCGTCGCGCACCTGCTGCGTGAGGGGTTCGTGCAGCGCGACGGCGGCATGCTGATGATCGGTCCCGAAGCCGAACGCAGATTCGGCTGGCGCCATTTCATGGAGCTGACCAGTGTCTTCACCGCGCCGCCGGAGTTTGTGGTGCTGCACGGGCGCACCGAGATCGGGCGGGCCAACCCCGCTCTGCTGTGCGCGCGGGAGAACGACGAGGGGCCGCGTCGGCTGCTGCTGGCCGGGCGCGGCTGGGCCGTCACCGGGGTGGACTGGAAACGGCAGCGGTGCTTCGTGGAACCCGCCGAGGACGGTGGCGGTAAGGCCCGATGGGACTCCGCCGACCGGACGGGCGCGTCGTTCGCGCTGAGCCGCGCCGTACGCGCGGTCCTGGTGGGCGCGGATCCGCCGGTCCGGTTCACCCGCAGGGCGGTTGGCGCGCTGGCCACCGCGCGGGAGCGGCACCAGGAGCACGTGTGGTCGGCCGGGTCGGTCATCAGCCGGGCCGCGGGCGATGTTCGCTGGTGGACGTGGGCGGGCACGCGGGCCAACCTGACGCTGCGTGCGACGTTGGCTGGTCTCGTTGCCCCCGGCCAGCAGGTCCACGACAGCTACCTGCGGCTTCGCGAGGATGTCGACCCCGCCGCGTGGGCCGCCGCCCGCGACGGCGCCACCGACCGCATCGCCCTGCCCGACGTCAGCGAGAAAGCCCTGGAAGGGCTGAAGTTCACCGCGGCGCTGCCGCCGCACCTGGCCGCCCGAACCCTCGCCGCACGCCTGGCCGACGTGGAAGGCGCCCGGACACTGTTGGGGGAACCGACGAGGTTCGTGGCGGGGTGAGCCGGCACCCGGTGCGGCGGGAAAGCTCGCCGACCGTCATCGGCCGCGTCCGGTCCCCCTCATTAGCTAATAGTCCTTCCGGTGGTTCGGCTGGCGCAGCAGGACCGCTTGGTGACGGCGCGGGGGTAGGTCTGGGCGGCGCATGAGCCCTTCAGCCATCCCTGCCCAGATACGGGCACCACAAGTCGGCCAACCGCTGCACCTCATGTCTTTGGCCGGGGCGTGCACGGTGCTGGCGGTGACGTCGCCAGCACCCGTGGCCAGGTCACGGGTGCCCCGGTCGACCAGTGCGCGGGGCACGCACCGCCAACGGCGTGCGGGGCGCGTGCGCCTGGCCGCATCCGGTTGGCCCATCCTGCGGGGTCGTTCAGTCGATAACCGCGGTGGCCTCGATCTCGACCAGGAGGTCGGGTTCGGCCAGGGCTGCAACGCCGATCGCGGTGATGGGCGGGGTCGAGGTGATGCCCAGCTTCGCGGAGGCGCGGGCGCCTCCCTCCAGCAGCAGGGGCATCTTGTCGGGGGTCCAGTCGACGAGGTAGATGGTCAGTTTCGCCGCGTCGCCGAAGGAGGCGCCCACCTCGGCCAGGGCGGTGCCGATGTTGAGGTAGCACTGTTCGACCTGGGCGGCGAGGTCGCCTTCGCCGACTCTGCCGCCGTCGGCATCGCGGGCGACCTGGCCGGCGATGAACACCAGCTTCGATCCGGTGGCGACCGACACCTGCCGGTAGATGTCGACCTTCGGCAGTCCTTCGGGGTTCACCAGGGTGATGGCCATGCTGACTCCTTGTCATAAGGGCCGTGCGGACTCGGGAACTCCGAACTATAGCATTGCAATACTATGTATTCTGGTGGCATGGCCAGGACGAAGGATCCCGCGGTCCGCACCATGCTCATCGAGCGGGCCGCGCACATGCTCCGCACCCGCGAGCCCATCACCCTGCGCTCACTGGTGGACGGGACCGGTGTGTCGACGATGGCCGTCTACACCCACTTCGGAAACATGGACGGCCTGTGGCAGGCGCTGCGCCAGGAAGGCTTCACCCGGCTGAAAGCCAGATTCGCCGCGGTGGCGATGTCCGCAGACCCCGTGCGGGACCTGGCAGTCCTGGTCGCCGGCTACCTCGGCAACGCCCTGGACCACCCCGACCTGTACCGGGTCATGTTCGACGCGACCTTCGACCTTGAGGACCTTCAGGCGGCGGACGACACCCTGGAGTACCTGGTGCAGGCCGCCCGAAGGGCCAGGGACGACGCCGGCCGCCTCCGCGCCGACATTGACCCGCTGGAACTGGCCACCCAGAGCTGGGCCATCGCCCACGGGCTGGTGTCCCTGGTCGCCAACGGCCCCCTTCCGCGCCAGACTCTCGACTACGGCGTCCCCATGCTGACCGCGCTGTTCACCAGCGCAGGAGACCAACACGACAGATGCCGCGCCTCGGTCGAGCAGGGCTGGACGCACCTGTTCCCACCCGGCGAGGAACCAGAAGCCGAGTAGCAACGCGGCGGCGCGTGCCGCCGGTCCTCCGAGTGCGGGGACCCTCCGGGCTCACCTGACAAGAGCCGCACAGCTTGGACCGGTGGATGTGTGCTGGCAGCCTCAGCCCAAAGCCATGCGCCGGTACCGGCCCGGAGACGTGCCGTGTTCGCGCTTGAACGCCTTGGCGAAGGCGAACTCGGAGGTGTAGCCGACCCGCTCGGCCACGCGGCCCAGCACCAGGTCCGGGTCATGCAGCAGCCGCGCCGCCACGGTCATGCGCCACCAGGTGAGATAGGCCAAGGGTGGCCGGCCCACGAGTGCGGTGAACCTCCGAGCGAACGGCGCACGCGACAGGCCCGCTCTGGCGCCCAGCGTCTCGACGGTCCACGGCTGTCCCGGGTCGTCGTGGATGCTGTGCAGCGCCGCGCTGACAACCGGGTCGGCCAGGGCCGCGGCCCACCCGGACTCCGCATGGTGGTCGGCCTGCTCGTCGAACCAGGCCCGAAGGATGTAGAGCAGTAACGAGTCCAACAGCGCAGGCACGATCGCGTCCGTGCCCTTCCCCGGCTGCTCCAGCTCGGCACCGAGCAGGCCGATCGCGGAACGCAGCGATGGGTGGCGGCCCACCCTGGCAGGCACGTGGATGACTCCGGGAAGCTCGGCCACCAGTGGATGCGGGCGGGACTGGTCCAACAGGTAGGCCCCGCAGAGCAGCACAGTGGCGGCGTCGTCGGCCGCGTCGCCGTTCTCTCCCTCGGGGGAGGTCAGGGACTCGGCGAGGGTGTCCGCCACCGCGGGCGAGGGGGTGTCGGCGAGCACGTGTTCAGCGCAGTGCGGCAGCACGCACACCACGTCACCAACCCCCAGCGGTGCGGGCTCACCCTCCGAGGGAGTGAGCCAGCACGACCCCTGCAGCACAACGTGGAACCCGATCCCGGAGAAGGGTGGGAACCGCACGGCCCAGGGGGCCCGCCGGTACGTGCGGTTCGAGTGCGGCCGGCCGGTACGCATGGCCATGATGACGTCGCTGAGCACGTCCATATGACCAACCGTATCGTTTTTCCCTGATGTAAAAGACGAACAGACATCACAGGAGGATCTTGGAACATAGGAAATACCTACCGGTCTTCATACGGTGAGCGTGCAGAACACACCACCGGATTGGACTCATCCCATGGCAAGAGCGGTACTCCTCGAACGGCTCGGCGGCCCCGAGGTGCTCGAACTGCGCGACGTCGACCTCGGCGAGCCAGGACCCGGAGAGGTGCGCATCAGCGTCGACGCGATCGGCCTGAACCGCGCCGAGGCGTGGTTCCGCGCCGGCATGTACTACGTGCAGCCGTCCTTCCCCGAGGCCCGGATCGGCTACGAGGCGGCCGGCGCCGTGCAGGCGGTCGGCCCCAGCGTCGAGGGGCTCAAGACCGGAGACGCGGTCAGCACCGTTCCGGGATTCCACCTGAGCGACTACGGCGTCTATGGCGACGCGACCGTCGTGCCGGCGGCCTCCGTGCTGCACCGGCCCGACACGGTGGACACGATCACCGGCGCTTCCCTGTGGCTCAGCTACCTCACCGGTTACGGCGCGTTGGCGGAGGTCTGCGGTGTCCGCCCCGGTGACACGGTGGTGGTCACGGCAGCGTCGAGCAGTGTGGGCCTGGCCGCCATCCAGATCGCCAACCGCCTGGGCGCCGTGCCGATCGCCACCACACGGACCCGCGCCAAGAAGCAGCGGCTACTTGATGCTGGGGCCGCGCACGTTGTGGTCACCGAGGAGGACGACCTGCTCGCGCGGGTCCAGGAGTTGACCGGCGGCCATGGCGCCGAGGTCGCCTTCGACGCGGTTGGCGGGCCCGGAATGAACGAGCTCGCCCGTGCCGTGGCCCCGGGCGGGACACTGCTCAGCTACGGATTCCAGAACGGTTTCCCCGACTTCCTGCCCTTCCCGGCGTTCCCGTACGACCTGAACATCCGGATCTACTCGGTGCTCGGGCTCGCCCGCGACCAGGAGCGGCTTCGACGCGCCGAACGGTTCATCCATGCGGGGCTGCGCTCCGGCGCGCTCGCACCGGTGATCGACCGCGTCTTCGACCTGACCGACATCGTCGAGGCGCACCACCACCTGGAGTCGGACACCCAGTTCGGCAAGATCATCGTCACCACCGCGCACTGAGTGTCCGGCGCCAGCCGTTACTCCGCGGTCGCACGCCACGGAACCTACCTCCGCGCCCCGCGGTGGGAGAGCTGTCCCAGCAGAGCCGACCGTGCCGAGGACGCGCTGCGGACCGCCCTCTACGCGGGCGCGGAGGCGGCCAGCGAGTACATCAACGGCAGGCGCGCGGATCGGTCGGGGTAGACAAAGCGCGCCCCGTCGGCGACGAGCGCGCCGTAACGCTGGAACGGGATGGTGCCGTGTTCGTGGACGAACTCGACACGCAGGCCGGCACCGGCGACGGCGCTGATGACGTCGCCGAGGGTGTGGTGCCACTCGGTAACGGTGTTGTGCGTGGTCTCAGCCTCCCAATCGGCGTACGAGCCCGGAGAGTCGTAGGTGCGCGCGTCGCGGGAGAAATAGTCGCGCACGACAGTGGCACCGCGGTCGTCGTCGAGGACGTCGGTGAGCGGGTGGAACTCCGCCAGGTAGAGCCGCCCGCCCGGCCGCAGCAGGTCGGCGACGGTGCGCGCCCAACGATCGATGTCAAAGAGCCACATCAGCGCGCCATTGCCGGTGTAGACGACGTCGAACGCACCCGACCCGAGCTCCTCGGCGGCGTCGTAGACGTCGGCGGCAACGAATCGGGCCCGGTGGTCCAGACCGATCTCGGCGGCAAGGTCGGATGCCGTCCGGATAGCCGGCGCGGAGAAGTCCAGGCCGCTGACGCGGGCGCCGCGGCGTGCCCAGGACAGAGTGTCCAGACCGATGTGGCACTGCAGGTGGGCCAGATCAAGGCCGGTGACGTCACCGAGCTCGGTGATCTGGAACCGGTCGAGGTCGCCGTCGCCGGCGCGGAACCCGTCGAGATCGTAGAACGAGCTCGCGGTGTTGATCGGAACCCGCTCGTCCCAGTGCCGCCGGTTGTTCTCTGTCATGTCGGCGGTGCTGCTGGTGTCGCTCATCCGGGCAGCCTAGAAGCGACCCGTACCGTGCCGGCAATCCGTTTTCGCCTCTCGGTCCCGCTCGTTCCGGTGCGGAAACGCGGCCCAAAGCCTCGCGGCTGCCTCCGTTGCGCATCCTGGGATGGCTTCCCATGGCCTCGGGGCCGCGGTCGAATCCTTCAGCGTTCCCGCATGTAACAGCTATCTCATCGGGGGAGATCCGCGCTCACCCGGTACCTGGCCAGCAGCGGTGGCCGCCGCGCTCCCGGAGCACGGCGGGTCGGCTACTCGCCGGTTGCCTGCGGCTCGGCGCCGGTGTGGCGGATCCGGTAGTGGTAGCTGTAGGCGGGGGTGAACCCAGTACGCGTGTACAGGGTGTGTGCGGCCGTGTTGGACTGCGCCACCTGCAGGTACAGGCCGGCGATGCCGCGCTCGGCGGCCCATCGGGCGCCGGCCCGCAGGACCGCTGCCGCGACACCCCGCCGGCGGTGCTCGGGATGGGTGGCCATGCAGTAGACGCCCGCCCACCGGTCGTCGCCGCCTACGAACACCCCGATTCCGGCGGTGCGGTGGCCGGCATCGATGCGTACGTAGGCCGCGGGAAGGCTGATCTTGGCGATCACCTGGTCGGCGATCGCGCGGCTGTCATGCTGGGCGTCGAGCTCGACGAACGCCGCCAGCCACGGCGCGGTGGGCGCGTCGTCGAGGTGCACCGTCCACGCGGCGGCGGGTTGTGGCGCGGTCGCGACGGGCTCGGCGGAGGCGGTGAGCACGTGGACCGGGGTGTCGAACCGGTAGCCGCGCCCGGCCAGGTACGCGTCGAGTTCGGTGTGCTGTGCGGCGGGGCTGACCTGGATCGCGGCGGGCAGGCCGCGGTCACGGTAGAACGCCTCGACGACTGCCAGTCCAGAGCGGCCGGCACCGTCGGGCGATGGCGGCAGGGCGGTGTTGCCGGAGCGCAGCCGCCGCATACCCGGTGTGTGGCGCAGGAGCCAGCCGTCGGAACAGTGGGTGGCCGGCGCCGGCCACGCGCCGATGGCGTGCCGCTCGATCCGTTCGACGTCGGCGGCGGAACCCTCGGTGTTGGCCGTCATCCGGGAAAACTGCTCCATTGCCGCTCCGTCATGGCGCGATTCTAGGATGCCCTGTACTCCCAAAAGGGAGACCGGCTACCGGAAGCGTTCTGGTCCGTATACGCTCGCGAACGTGCTCACCCCTCTTCTCCTCGCCACACTGCTCGCCCTTTTGGCCCTCTTCCAGCTTGCGCTGGTGTGCGGCGCCCCGCTCGGGCATTTCGCATGGGGAGGCCAGCATCGTGTACTGCCTCGGCGGTTTCGGATCGGGAGTATCGTGGCGTTCCCGGTCTACGCACTCATCGCGCTGATCGCCTTCGACCGTGCGGGGTTGGTCGATGTGTTCCCCGACTCGTTCTCCGTCGTGGGGATGTGGATCGTGTTCGCGTACTGCCTGTTCGGCATCGGACAGAACGCGATCTCGCGGAGCAAACCGGAGCGCTACACGATGGTGCCGGTAAACATCGTGTTGGCAGTGCTGAGCCTGCTCATCGCGTTGGGGTAGGGAGTCCGGGCGTTTCCTGTCTGATGGCGGGGGCTGCTCACGGTCGGCGCGTCGTGGTTCGTCCTGGGCGTTAGGAGCCACCAGCAAGCTGCGAGAGTTGCCAGTATGGAACCGGACGAGGGCACTGCATGGCCGGCGTGGGCCGCTGAAGAGGTTCGTCTCGCGGCACCCGATCCTGCGTGGGCCGGACATGCCGAGCACTTCGCCGCGGAGGTCCGCCAGTTACTCGACGACTGGCTGTCCAGCCCTGTGGTGCATGTCGGGTCGACAGCGGTTCCGGATCTTGTGGCCAAACCCGTCATCGACCTGCAGGCAACCGCGGTGGATCCGGCTGCGGCCATCGCGGCCCGGCACGACACCCTGGCGGCCGCCTCGTGGTTCTTCGTCGCCCGCGAACTCGATCAGCGTCCCTGGCGGTGGTTCGTCGTCCGAGCCGACGCATCCGGTCAGCACCGGCTCGCGCATCTGCACCTCATGCGGCCGGACGAGCCGCGTTGGCACCAACAGATCGCGTTCCGCGACACGCTTCGCGCGGATCCCGCCCTTGCCCAGGAATACGCCGGCCTGAAAGCCGAAGCTGCCCGCGACCATCCCCACGACCGCGAGGCCTACACCGACGCGAAGCACGCGTTCGTATGTCGCGTCCTCGACCAGCATTGTTGAGCACATCCGGATCTTCGCCGACCTGTACGGAAGTCCCTCCGTATGGCGGCTTGGCGAATCTCGTCGGGTCGTTTCGCAAGTGCGGCGCTCAGGGGCCGGGCTCGGCGATCCGTACGCGGGTGCTGTCGTTGTCGGAGAGGAAGGACGCCAGCGCCTGTCCCTCCTCGGCCACGGCGGTGCGCTCAGCCGGGGAGAAGCGCCGCAGTGGGGTGACAACCACCGTGTCGGCCTCGACGGTCCAGGTGGCCGCAACCCGGCCATCGACCAGGACAAAACGGGCACCGGTAACCGACAGGCCGCGGTGGGCGTCGTCGATGATCCGGCTGCGGTCGTGGTAGCCGAGGACCGCGTTGTCGAACGCCGGCAGGAACCGCACCGGGGCGGGTGTGTCGGGGTCGGGGCGCGGCGCGTCGGGAAGGTCCAGCAGTTCCCGGCCCCGTTCGTCGCGGAAGGTGACCAGCTCCTCGCGTATCGCGGCGACCGCGGCCGGCAGCCCGGCCAGGCCGCACCAGGCGCGCAGGTCGGCCGAGGCGGCGGGGCCGAACGCGGCCAGGTAGCGCCGTAGCAGCGCCTGGCCCACGGGATCGGAACCGTCCGGGGAGGGCGGGTCGATCTCGCGACCCAGCCAGGATGAGAGTGGGGCGTTGCGCACCCCCGCCTTCGTTCGCCACAGTCCGCGCGGCGGCAGTTGCACCATCGGGACGAGGGAGGTCAGCACCTCGCCGAGTGCCCGCGTCCCCGGAGTCGGCCAGCGTTCGGCGAGCGCCCGCGCGAGCTCGCCCATAGAACGGGGCTCGCCGTCGCCCATCACCGCCCGGCCCGCCGCGGCGAGCTCGTCGAGGTCCACCCCGTCGAGCTCGCCGCGGAAGACCCCGAGTACCCGCTGGCGCAGCATGGTGTCGTGGCGGGCCCGCCAGGCCAGGGCGTCGTCGGCGGTGACGAGGTGAATGGTGCGGCGCATGAGATGGGTCCGCACCACACTGCGCCCGGTCAGCAGGTCCGAGAGCATCGCCGGGGCGAAGCCGCGCAGCCGCGACCAGAGCCCGACGAACGGTTCCTGCGGTTCCTGCGCCTGCATGCCGCACAGGTGCGCGACGGCGTCGAGCGCCGGCATGTCGGCACGATCGAGCAGCAACTGCCGGGCCAGCGTCGCGCGGTTGAGCGCCCGGGTGTCGAGAACGGTCATCGGGCTCAGACCGCGGCGCGCTCGTCGGCCAAGCCGGGCGCCGCAATCCGGCCGCTCCGGTCAAGGACCTCGGTGTCGAGGGTGGGGGAGAGCGTGGTCGCCGCGGTCACGGTGGCCGGGGCCTTCCGGTCGTTCTCGTTGTTGGGCACAAAACCACCGTCACAGAAAAAGCGGTCAGGGTGCGTCCGCTTTTTGGGTCAGTCTGAGGATCATGCCGAAGACCTCAGCACGGCCGCTGTCAGTGCTCGGTCTGCTCCAGGCGCGCCGTGACTGGCCGGGGAGGTGCTGGCGGAGCGGCTGGAAGTCAGCCCGCGCACCATGCGCCGTCCCCGGCCCAAGGAGCAAACGATACGCCGACCACGATTCGGGGGGGCAGTGTTCTTTGAACGAGTGAGGTCGCGGAGTCATCTACGAGGAAGGCCGCTGGTGCGGTACCTCGCAGATGGTGGCTCTTCGGCGCAATGCGCGAGGGCCGGTCTTCCCCCATGGCCTGATCACGCTATTGTCCCGGCGAGTTCCACCGAGAACAGGCAGCGTTACCGCGTGCGCTGGGCGCGCAGAACGGTGTCGTGGGTGTGGGGCGTGCCCGGGGGTGGAGGCGTGGTTCGCGGACGGGTTTCGTTGACCAGGATGGTCCAGTTGCTGTCGAGGAGCCTGGCGATGTCGGCGGGCTGGTAGTAGTCGCTCGGGTCGAAGCCGCCCTCGTGGCGTGGTGGTAGGTCGGCGAGGTCGTGGCTGGCGATGAGCAGGGTGCCGCCAGGTGCGACGGCGGCCAGCAGACCGCGCAGCGCGGTGTGGGGCGGCTCGTGGGCAAGCGGAAAGTACTGGACGGAAACCAGGTCGAACGCGCCAGCCGGTGGTGGCGTGGTGGTCAGGTCGGCGCGGGTCCACGACACGCGGCCGGCGGTGTCCGCGCCCGTGGAGGCGGCGCGTCGCAGGGCGACCCGGGAGATGTCGATCGCGGTGACCAACCATCCGTGTCGGGCCAACCAGAGTGCGTCGGCGCCTTCACCGCAGCCCACGTCGAGTGCTTGCCCTGGCTCCAGGTCGGTGACTTCGGTGACGAGCACCCCGTTGGGGGCACCGCTGAAGACCTGGTCGCTGCTGCCGTACTTCTCGTCCCAGAACTGTGCGTCCATACGTCCTACCTCGCTGGTGGGTCTGGTGCGGTCAGTGGTCGCGGCGCCGGCAGCCCTAGCCTGTTGGTAGTGGCGGGCTTTCCGGTTCCGCGGTGCAGGGCTCGGTGCGGGCCCGCACGGCGCGGCGGGTGTCGTCGGCGGTGAGGTCGGCGTTGATCGCTGCCGCGGCGGTGGAACCAGAAGCGGTTGCCGCGAGGACGTTCGCGGTGGGGTCGGCGAGGTTTCCCGCGACCCAGAGTCCCGGTACCGGGGTCAGGCCGGTCGCGTCGGCGACGATGTGCTCCCCGAGTCCGCGCGGGTGCGGGGCGGGTTCCAGCCCGAGTGTGTCCACCACCGCGGAATGGGGGACAGCGCGGGGCGCCACGGCCAGCGCCCGAAGCGGGATCATCGCGCCGGTGCGCAGGCGCACACCGGAAAGGCGGTCATCGGCGGTCTCCAGGCGCGACACCTCGCCGGACACGACCGCGATATCGCGCGCGGCCAACTGCTCGCGCTCCTCATGGGTGGGCTCGGGGCCGGTGTGCAGCAGCAGGGTGAGCTGGTCGGTCCACTGGCGGAACATCAGGGCTTGGTGCACGCCCATCGGGCTGGTGGCCAGGACGCCGATCGGCTGGTCGCGGAACTCCCAGCCGTGGCAGTAGGGGCAGTGCAGCACATCGCGTCCCCACCGTGCCTTCAGCCCGGCAATGTCCGGCAGTTCGTCGGTGATGCCGGTGGTTACCAGCAACCGTCGCGCTCGCAGTGGGGGACCGGTGTCGAGTTCGACCACGAACCCGTCGTCCTCCCGCGTCGCCGACCGCGCTCTGCCGGTGCGGAACGTGCCCCCATAGCTGGCCGCTTCCTGCCGTCCGATGTCCAGTAGCTGGGCGGGCGGGGCGCCGTCGCGGGAGAGGAACCCGTACATGTGCTCCGCTGGCGCGTTGCGGGGCTGACCGCTGTCGATCACCAGGACCGACCGTCGAGCGCGGCCCAGCATGAGTGCCCCGCTCAAGCCCGCCGGCCCGCCGCCGACGATCACTACGTCATACCGACTGCTGTGTTGGGTCATTGTGACCACCTCCGGGACCAACCTGCCCCGCCAATGACCGATTGACAAAAATATTTGCGGAAACCGCAAAAACGTGGGCATAGTCGGGGGATGAGCGAGGAGTTCGACGCCGTGCTCAACGCGGTCGGTCCGCGACTGCGCGAGTTGCGCCGCCGCAGTGGAGCCACCTTGACCGCCCTGTCCCAGACCACCGGAATCCCGGTCAGTACCCTCTCCCGCCTGGAGTCCGGACAGCGCAAACCGGGCCTGGAACTGCTGCTCCCTCTGGCGAGGGCCTACCAGGTGCCGCTCGACGAGCTTGTCGACGCCCCGGCCAGCGGCGATCCGCGGGTGCATCCCCGACCGGTCACCCACAACGGCATGACCGTCGTCCCGCTGACCCGCAACCCCGGCGGCCTGCAGGCGTTCAAACAGATCCTCCCGGCCGGCCCGAACAACCTCGAACCCGATCCCCGTTCACACGAGGGATACCACTGGCTGTACGTCCTCAACGGACGGCTCCGCCTGGTGCTCGGCGACCAGGACTTCGTCCTCACCGCGGGAGAGGTCGCCGAATTCGACACCCACCTCCCGCACTGGTTCGGCAACGCCGACGCACATCCCGTCGAGCTCCTGAGCATCGTCGGCCCCCAAGGCGAACGGTTCCACATCAGAGCCCGCTACCAACCCTCCTGACCCACCCGTGCCCGGGAAAGCACGGCGGGTTCCCTCTCGGGCGGGACGCGGACGGGCGTAGCGGAGGCCACCGCCGCCGGGCCCGGGTGACAGGTAATGCGAACTCTGTGCCGCCAACACAGACACCGGTCACCGAGAAGCCGGGGCGGGGATTCGGCCAGGTTGTGCTGTCGCGTCAGGTCACGGCCGGCCGTCTGGTGGCGGATGGGGTGATCGTCGCTGCTACCGTTCGCAACGGTTTGCCCGGCGGTCGTAGGACATCGCCGGGTTGACCTCAACAGAAGGAAGATCCGCTATGCCCACCAAGACACTGCAGATTCCCACCACGGACGGCCAGGCCGACGCTTTCGCCGCCTTCCCCGACCGTGGCGAGCGGCACCCGGGGGTACTGCTGTACACGGACGCCTTCGGCGTGCGGCCCGTGCTGGAGGAGATGGCCCGCGAACTGGCCGAGCACGGATACTACGTGCTGGTCCCCAACCTCTACTACCGGCACGGCCCGGCACCGGTGACCGAACTTCCCGAGCACATCGGAGAGGAGATCCGACCCACGGTCATCTCCCAGCTGATGCCCTTGATCGAGGAACACACCACCGAACGCGTCCTGCGCGACGCCGACGCCTACCTCAGGTTCCTCACCACCCGGCCCGAGGTCAGCGCCGGACCGGTCGCTGTGATCGGCTACTGCATAGGCGCCGCATTGGCAATGCGCACCGCCACGGCCCACCCCGACCAGGTGGCCGCCGTCGCCGGATTCCATCCCGGCTTCTTGGTCACAGACGCGCCCGACAGCCCGCACCGCCTCATCCCCAAGCTCACCGCCCAGGTCCACCTCGGTCTCGCCGAAAACGACCTGACGCCCGAAGCCATCAGCGAGCTCAACCAGGCCCTGGATGCCGCGGGTGTCGGCTACACCACCGAGATCTACCCCGGCACCGTCCACGGCTTCACCATGTCCGACACCGACGCCTTCACCCCCTCCGCACTGCAGCGCCACTGGGACCGCCTGCTTCCCCTCCTCGCCCGCACCCTGGCAAACAGCTGAGGCTCCGGCCCGGGAACCGCACGTCAACTTGCCCCCGCTCTAAATGCCCTCGATCGCGACACGCTGCGGCGCCGGCTGTTGCTGGTGCTGTTCACGCTGGGCACCAACATCGGCATCCGCAAGCTCGTGGCCACCGGCGAGCACGAGGAAACCGAGCGCGAGCTGCGCCACGTGCGCCGGGCGCTGAGCCCGCTGTTCTGGTCCAACATCACCCCCTACGGACGCTTCCGCCTGGACATGACCACGCGTCTTGACCTCCCGGCCCCCTCTCGCTGAGGGATCCCCAAACGAGCACGCGCCAGGGGTAGCAGTACTGCAATCGCTAGCAGGCGCGGGTTTGCGCTACTGCTCGAGTTGTCAATTGAGGTTGACTTTTGTCCGCGTGTCAATGTAAGTTGACCATATGAGCGAGGCTTTGACTGCGCTTGCCGCCGAAGCCGATGACCGCGACCCGCTGACCGCGCTGCGCGCGGCGGCAGAGCTGCGTCGGCAACTCGATCGGATGGAAGTAGTGGCTGTGCGGCGGGCTCGTACGCAGGGCGTGCTGCGGACTGATATCGCCAATGCCCTCGGCGTATCCAAGCAGGCCGTGCACAAGAACTACGGCGGCAACCGGCTGTTGCCCGGGACACGCTAAACCGACCCGATACCCGCGTGCGGAAAGGAACCGATCGATGAACACCCCTAGTGCGGATCAACCCGAGGAAGCTCCCCGAATGATCGAGGTCAACGGGCGACAGTTGTGCATCCAGGTGCGCGGCCGAGGGCCCACCGTCGTACTGGACGGTGGCGGCACCGGCCAGGGGATCGATGGCGGCTGGGGGCGAGAACTCGAGAACGAACTGCCCGAAATGGCTACGGTCGTGACCTACGATCGTGCCGGCGTCGGCCGTTCCGAGGGCCGCCAGGCGCGCACCATCACCGCGATGGCCGACGACCTGCATGAGCTCGTGCACGCGACGGGGGTCGCGCTACCGGCGGTGTTCGTCGGCTGGTCCTACGGCGCGCTGGTGACGGCGGTGCACGCCCTCCGGTATCCCGGCGACGTGGCTGGCCTTGTCTTCATCGATCCCACCCCAACTGTGCCTGCTCCGATTCCCGCCGCTCTCCGTCTGCCGCTGCAATTCCTGGGCGTGGCACAACTTCGAGTTATGGCCGCAGCCTCGGCAGTAGGCCTCTTCGGCACCGCACTGGGGAAACAGTTGGTCCACCGCAGCGTCATCAATACAGCCGGTGCGCAGCCCACCGAGGAGATGCTGGAACTCGCCGCGAGCTTCTACAACACACCCCACGCGATCAGAGAACTCGCCCAAATGCTGGCGCGCATGGACGCACACCTACGTGAAGTGCACCAGGACATGACCCGACCCGGCGTCCACTTCCCAGACGTACCCACTACCGTGCTTACCGCCGGGATACGACCAGAGCGCATGCCAGCCAAACATCGCCAGCACCTCGACGCCAACCATCGTCGGCTGGCCGATCTCGCCTCCGACGGCCGTGTTGTGGTCGCAGACCACGCCAGCCACCAGCTCCCACTTGAACAGCCGCACATCGTCCTACAGCACATCGCGGAAACCATCGCGAGCCCAGCGCAGGAATGAGAAAAAGGCCCGAGCTCCCACTTCGTAGGAGGCCCCCACTGAGACAGCCCTGCCCGGCCGCCACGGACGCAGGATGAGGCCACGAGCTGGCACTTCGCTGTCCAGGGCCGTTTCACATACCTGGTGCGGAGAAAATCTCACTGAGGGGTGGTCAACCGTTACACTGCCGATCATGTCCGGCACCCTGATCGGCTACGCCCGCTGCTCCACCGACGAGCAGGACCTCACCGCCCAGCGCGACCGCCTGGCCGGACTCGGCGTGAGCGACGATCGGGCCTACCTCGACCGCGGCCTGACCGGTACCCGGCGAACACGACCCGGTCTGGACCAGGCGCTCGCGGCCGTCCGCGAGGGCGACACCCTCGTCGTGCCGAAGTTGGACCGGCTCGCCCGCTCGGTGCCCGACGCGCGCCATCGGTGACGATCTCGCCGGCCGCAGCATCAAGCTCTCCCGGGGCGGGCAGGTCTATGACCCCCAAGACCTGATGGGCAAGATGTTCTTCAACATCCTGGCCATCTTCGCCAAGTTCGAGGTCGACCTGCTGCGGATGCGCACCCGCGAGGGCATGGCCGTGGCCAAGGCGCAAGGCAAGCTGCGCGGCAAACAGCCCAAGCTCTCACCGGAGCAGCAGGCCGAGCTCCGCCGGATGCACGCCACTGGCGACTACACGATCGCCGACCTCACCGACCTGTTCTCCGTGTCCCGACCGACGGTGTACCGCACACTCCAGCGCAGCCGACCTTCTCAGGCAGAGTGACACTCTGCCGATCATCATCAGCCAGGCACTCCGTATCCTCCCGTTTTCCGGCGAGTACTACGGCAACCCCACGGCTACTTTGCGGCTCAGGCCAGCTTCGGGAGCTTAGGGCCATCCAGTGGCGTCTGCGGGAGCACGACGAAGAAGCAGAGAGAAACGTAGCGTTAGTTACGTAACTAACCAAACGAAATACGTTTCGAGCAACGTATCCAGCATCAAAATGAGGGGGAAACCTGGCTTCCGATAAGTGAACCTTATCGGAAGCCAGGGTGCGTGGCAGGGCAATCGAAGCGACGGGGCGCACATCCCGCCCCGGCCGGCCCCGCAAACGAAACGGGACGAGGCCGGTCGGGGCGCGTGTCTTTCGCGCCGAGCACCCCAACTCCCACCTGAACTGCTGGCCTGGCGAGGTTCGCCGCCGCGCGGACGGTGGTCTTGGGAGGAAATCCCTTGTGTGAGCGAGTCCGGGGCCGTACCGCTGCGGGGTGAAGGGAGCCGTGCCTACTCCGGGGAGCTCGCTTCCCAGGTCGTCGATGCCTGGTTTGTCTTGGGGCCGCGTCCCTGTCCGGCGGCTCGCCTCCGGGCTCGATAGGCCGCGGCTTTGACGCGGTTGCCGCACCCCTCCATGCCGCACCACGTGCGACGCGCACCACGGGAGCGGTCGAGATACAGGCGAGTGCAACTCGGACGACCGCACTCCTTCACGCACGCGTCGTGGTCGGCAAGCACAGTGATTGCGCTGCGTGCGACGTGGGCCAGCGCGCAGCGGAGATCTCCCGACAAACGCACGCCCGCGTCGCTGAGTTCGACCGTGGGTAGCGGCCTGGCAGCGGCGTTGTTGACGATCGCCAGGCTGGCTGGCGCGAAGCGACGAGCCCGCATTCGATCGAGCGCCAGCTGGTAGATCGCTTCGCGGAGGCGCAGCGCGGAGGTGAAGGTCGCGATATCGGCGGTTGCCTGGTCGGGGAGCTCGTCACATTCGAGGACCCACTGCTCGAGATCGGCGGGAGTGGCTAGGAGGTCGGCGGGCTCGTCTCCACGGGACTCCACGGTGCCGACCAGGTCCAGAGCCGGGTTTCCGCTGACGAATGCGAATCTCACGTCACCATCTTGACTAGTGATGTGGGATCGAGCAACAATCGTCACCTGTTGAACTAGTGACGCGGTCAGGGCGAGTGCGCCGGATCGGTCGCACACGACCACCATGAACAGAGGACCGGATGGCCGAGGCATGCGAAATCGAGGTTGTCGTCTTCGACATCCTCGGAACGATGGTTGATGAGCCGGGCGGACTTCGAACGGCCATTCGCGACGCGCTACCCACGTCCGACGACGCGTCTATCGACCAGCTGCTCACCGTGTGGCAAGAGCATGTCGAGCACGAGCAGAAACGCATCGCGGACGGAAGCCGGGCATACGCCAACAGCGAGATCATCGACCGCGAGGCGGCTCAACGCGTAGCCGACTGTGCCGGACTCATCGACCCGGCGGCCACCGAGCGACTGGCGACCGCGAGTCAGCGCCTGAGCCCTTGGGACGACTCCCTGGCCGGACTCACGCGCCTCGGGCGGAGCTTCCCTGTCCTGGGGCTCTCCCACGCCAGTCGCGCGACCCTACTCCGTCTCAACGCGCACGCCGGACTTCGCTGGCACCAAGCCCTGTCCACCGAAGACGCCCAGGTACACAAGCCGGCACCGGAGGCATACCGGCTCGCGCTCGACGCGGCAGGATGTCCACCAGAGCACGTGTTGATGGTCGCCGCCCACGCCTGGGACCTTCGCGGAGCTCTGGCGGTGGGAATGCGGGCCGCCTACGTTCAGCGGCCAGGCGGCGATCCTCCGGAGAGACGCGACACCTTCGATTGGCGGTCGAACGGCCTGGATGAGTTGGCCACCGCCCTGACAGCGACGTAGAAGCGCCGGTACTCCCAGCCCGCACCCCATCAGCTTCGGGTCACCAGGGAGCTGGTGGAAGTCGCGGTGGTGACCTGCACAGGCGGAATCCTCAGTATGGTCAGCCGGCGCGCGGCCCCATTTCCACCCCCCTCCTCGCGCGGGAGTTCCCTCAGGCGCAGGTAGCGGGTGACGAAGATGGTGCGCTGAGCGCGGCCGATCTCCAGCATCGCCTGGTAGGTCGGCTGGGAGGCGACCCGAGGCGCGGAAGGGGGTGGAGCTGGAGGCCACCGCGGTGCGGGCGGCCCAGGGCGGTGGCGGCCAGAAGCAGGTCTTCGAACTTTGCACGCTCCGGGTGTCGAGAATGCGGTACTGGCTCCGTCCCAGGTGACGCCAGCGGCCACGACGGGCCGCGCGATGAAGAGAGTGAACCACCATGGCGATCCAGCGGATGGAGAACGTCGGCATCGTTGTCGCCGACCTTGAGGCTGCTGTTGCGTTCTTCGTCGAACTCGGTATGGAGCTGGAGGGCAAGACCACGGTCGAGGGACGTTGGGCGGCCCGTATCTCCGGGCTTGACGACGTCCGAGTCGATGTCGCAATGATGCGGACCCCGGACGGCCACAGCAGGCTTGAGCTGATGCAGTTCCACACGCCGACGGCGGTCAGCGCTGAGCCGAAGAACTCACCGGCGAACACGCTGGGCATACGTCGCATCATGTTCGCCGTCGACGACATCGAAGACGTCCTTGCCCGCCTGCGCACCCACGGCGCCGAACTCGTCGGTGAGCTGGAGCGCTACGAGGACAGCTACCGGCTCTGCTACGTCCGGGGCCCCGAGGGAATCATCGTGGCACTGGCCGAGCAGCTCAGCTAACGGGTCCGTCGTTGCCGACCCGCGGCCAACCAGAGCGGTCCGGCAACGACGTTCCGCACGCGGATTCTCTTGCGGCAGCTCAGTGTGGCACGCAAGCCCGATGGGGGCTCTGGGCGGACGAAGAAAACGGCAACGGGAGGAATGACCGTGCAACCCAACGAGATCACAGAGGTCCTGAACCGACCGATCAGCCAAGAGCTGTTGGCCCGCGACCTGACCCGCCTGGCCTATGTCGCCAAGGACGGCACACCCCGCAATATCCCGATCGGGTTCACCTGGAACGGCTCGGAGATCGTCATGTGCACTTCGAAGAACGCACCGAAGCTCCCGGCCCTGCGCGAGAACCCGGCGGTCGCCCTGACGGTCGACACCGAGGTGCACCCGCCGAATATCCTGCTCGTCCGCGGTCAGGCCGAGCTCGACTTCGTCGATGGCATCCCGGACGAGTATCTCGAGGCGAGCGGCACCTACGAGATGACGCCCGAGCAGCGGGTCGAGTGGGAGACGGAGGTGCGTTCGCTCTACGACGGCATGGTCCGTATCGTCGTGACCCCGACGTGGGCGAAGCTGATCGACTTCGAGGCGACCCTGCCGAGCGCGGTCGAGGAGCTGGTCCGGCAGCGGGACGAGCGTCAGCGCGCCTGAGCCGGGTGCCGATCGAGCAGCGGCGATCCGACGCCGCTGGGTCTGGCTCACCACCGTGCGCTTCGCGCCTCGGACGCGAAGCGGCTCCCTGTACCCTCTGTGGCGCCACAGAGGGCGTGCGGTCATTAAAGCCCGTCCAGAAGAATTCTCGGTGGGATGTCGAGATCCCGCGCGCGGCTCGGTCCCCGGGGTGAATGCGGCCACAATGGGCTGTACCGCACTACTGAGTTTTTCGGAAGTTCGGTGGGCGTGGGGTGGGGGTGCGAGTACCGCGTTGTGCCCCCTGAGACACACCATGATGCCGAGGTTCAGGAGCGGATCGGGCCGCGGTTGACGCTTCCGCGGGTGGCCGAGCGGCGGGCGCGTGAGCGCGATGAGTCCGCGATCGCGCGGTGGGTGGCCCACGAGTGGCCGCGCATCAAAAGGGGGCCGTAGAAAACCGGGCATGGATCGTGTTTTTCGATGAACCGGGGGTGTCGCTGCGTCCGCAGGTGCGGCGCACCTACGCCCCCCCGCGGGGGTACCCCCGCCTTGGCGCACCGGCTGAACTGGAAAACGGCCTCCATGCCGGCAGCCCTGGGCTATCCCAGCACCGAGGCCGAGCGCGGGGCGCGGCTGTGCTTCCACCTCAAGCCCGGAAGCTATGACACCGCCGCTCTGACCACAGTGCTGGAAGAGGTCAAGGCCTGCTACGCCGGTGAGCCCGTGGTGCTGATCTGGGACGGACTCGGCGCGCACTGGAGCTGGGCC
Source organism: Lipingzhangella halophila (assembly GCF_014203805.1). Taxonomy (GTDB): domain Bacteria; phylum Actinomycetota; class Actinomycetes; order Streptosporangiales; family Streptosporangiaceae; genus Lipingzhangella; species Lipingzhangella halophila. The sequence goes on from NZ_JACHJT010000001.1 coordinate 2,723,925, forward strand.
ATGCGCGACTGGGTCGCGGCCCAGGGCTGGCTGGCCGTGGAACGCCTGCCCGCCTACGCGCCCGAGCTCAACCCGGTGGAGATGCTGCGGGCCAGCCTCAAAACCCGCGAGCTGGCCAACTTCGCCGGCGACCACCTCAGCGAGATCGCCGACGCCACCGAGACCGGCATCAACCGAGTCTGTGACGCCGAGCAGCTCCCTGGTCCTTCCGCACCCACACCGGGCTGGAAATCCACCACGAAACCCCACCCGGCTAATAAAAAGATCAGTAGACGGTGAGGATGACCTTGCCCCGAACGTGCCCGGTCTCAACGGCGCGGTGCGCGGATGCCGCGTCACCCAGTGGGAACGTTCGCACGGGCAGGGTCAGGCGATCGGCGGCGGCCAAGTCGACGACTTCTTGCAGGGCGGCGTGCGATCGGCCGCCCACCCGCTGCACGCCGTGTTCGGCGACCGCGCCCTGGTCGACGGTGGTGCCGATGCGGTACCGGTCCCGGACGAGGGCGAGGCTGGTGATGACGGCTTCGCCGCCGACCAGGTCCAGGGCCGCGTCGACGCCTTCCGGCGCCAGGGCGCGCACACGTTCGGTCAGGCCCGGCCCGTAGCGGACCGGGGCCGCTCCGAGCCGGCGCAGGTAGTCGTGGTTGGCTTCACTGGCGGTCCCGATGACCTGTGCCCCCAGTTCGCCCGCGAGTTGCACGGCCAGAGTGCCGACGCCGCCTGCGGCGGCGTGCACGAGGACGACGTCGCCGGCGCCTACCTCCAGTCGGGACAGTGCGGTGCGGGCGGTCTGCCCGGCGGCCGGCAGTCCGCCGGCCATCTCCCAGGGGACCGACGGTGGTTTGACGGCGAGTCCTTCGGTGTCGACGACGAGGCTCTCGGCGTAGGCCTGCGCCGCGGTCGAGCCCAGCACGTCGGTGCCGACGGCGATGGCGCTTTCGGCGGGGGTGTCGGGGCCCATCGCGACAACGGTCCCGGCGAACTCGTTGCCGAGGCGCTGCGGGAAGTGCTCGGGCTCGGCGCCGGTGAAGTCACCGCGGCGGATCTTGCAGTCGACCGGGTTCACTCCGGCCGCGCGGACACGCACGAGCGCCTGGCCGGGGCCGGGACATGGTGTCTCGATCTGGAGGGGGTGGAGGACCTCCGGGGCTCCGAAGCGGGAAAACCCGATGGCGGTCGGCATGTCGCATCGCTCCTTGTGCGGTGTCCTGGTCGTCGGCGGTTACGGGGCAAAGGCGTAGGGGAGGCGGAGGGGCGGGGTATTCACGGACGGTCTCCCTTCTCCGCGGCGTAGACACGTGCGGCGTCGCGGACGGCGCCGAGAGCCGAGGTGAGCTCGTCGCGTTGCCGCTGGTCCAAAGATCCGAAGGTGAGCCCTTCCAGTTCGGCCCATGCGGCGCGGATCCGGGGGCACAGCGCGCGCCCCGCCTCGGTGAGATCGACTTCCATGGCGCGCCGGTCGGTTGCCGAAGGTGTCCGCGCGATCAGCGCAGCGCGCTCCATGGTCTGCAGCGTGGCGGTCACGGTGGAGCGGTCCCGGCCCAGGAAGCGCACGAGTTCGGTCTGCGGAATGCGGCCGTGATCCTGGAGGTAGAGCAGGATCACCTCTTGTGGCGCCACCAGTTCGAGTTCGGCAAGGAGCGAGGCGGCCAGGGCGGCGTGGGCCCGTACCGTCTGGAGCAGTAGGGAGCCCAGGGGAGCTTCGGCGACCTGGACTCCCAAGTGCGGCTCCTGCTGCAGCCGCGGGTAATTATCTGTTGGCATGCCAACAGACTATCGCACACACTGTTGGCATGCCAACGGAATCCTCGAACTCCGACCGACTGGATCCGAGCCTGCTCCGCCTGGCCGCGGTCCTCATGGTCGGCGGCCTGGCGTCCCTGCTCAACACCACCATCGTGGGCGTCGCCCTGGAAGACGCCCGGGTCGCGCTGGGGGCCGGCACCGCACAGATCCAGTGGGTGGCGACCGCCTACCTCCTCACCCTCGCCGTCGTCGTCCCGACCATGCCGTGGGCACTCGGCCGCCTCGGCGCCGGACCGCTCTGGAGGCTCAGCCTGCTGGTCTTCGCGGTCGCCTCACTGCTGTGCGGGGCGGCGTGGTCCGCAACCAGCCTCGTGGTCTTCCGCGTCCTCCAAGGAGTGGGCGGCGGGCTGATTCTGCCCCTGCTGCAGACGATTCTCGCGACGGCCGCGGGGCCCCACCGCCTGGGCCGGGTGATGGCCCTGGTCGCCGTTCCGGGCCAGCTCGCCCCCCTGGCCGGACCGCTGCTGGGCGGACTCCTCGTCGACGGGCCCGGATGGCGTTGGGTGTTCTGGATCAGCGTCCCGCTCAGCGTCGCCGCCCTCGCCCTGTCCTGGCGCGGGCTCCCGGCGCAGGTGCCCGCCGACCCGCGGCCGCTCGACGCGCGCGGACTGTTCCTCCTCTGCCCGGGGCTGGCGATGCTGCTGTATGGCTGCACTCAGATCACCGCCTCGGCCGGGGCGCCGCTGGCATGGGCGCCGATCGCAGCCGGCGCCGCGCTGCTCGGCGGCTACGTCGTGCACACGCGCAGGCGCGGCCGCGCCCTGATGGACCTCAGCCTGTTCGCCAACCCTTCATTCGCCCTGGCCGCGGGGCTGATGGCGGTAGCCGGGGCGTCGATCTTCGGGCCGATGGCGCTGCTTCCGCTGTTCTACCAGCAGGTACGCGGGGCCACCGGCGTGGAGACCGGACTGCTGCTGGCGCCCTTGGCTCTCGCCACCATGGCCGCGCTGCCGCTGGCCGGCTGGCTCACGGACCGGCTCGGCCCGCGCCCGGTGCTCCTCACCGGCACCGCCGTCGCCGCGCTCGCCACCCTGCCCTACGTCGCCGTGCCCGAAGCGAATGACCTGGCGCTGAGCGCGGCCCTGGTGCTGCGCGGCGCGGGCCTCGCCTTCGCCACCATCCCGATCACCGCCGCCGCCTACTCCCGGCTGGCCGCAGAGGACATCCCCGGGGCGACCACGTTGCTGAGCGTCATCCAGCGTGTCGGCGGCTCTTTCGGCACGGCCTTCCTCCTCGCCGTCGTGGGCCGCCAACTCGCCACCGGCGACTCCTCGCTCCAGGCGTACGGGGTCGCCTTCGGTTGCACCCTCGTCCTGTCCCTCGTCGCCCTCGTCCCAGCGGCCCTACTGCCACGCCGCGCCGGCGGATGAGAGACCGCTGGACGCCCGCTTTGCCGGATCAGCTGCCGACGGCCGCCAGGTAGCGCGGCAGCATGGCCACGGAGCTTGCGCTCGAACGGTCCCCTTCCGGGCTTACTCCCGTTCATCCACAGATGGAATTGCTCCTCGTCGCGGTTTGAGTGGGACAAGGCGGATCACCGCTCGGATTGAACGAGACAACTGCAGGTGCTGCCCGGTTTGAGTGAGACATGCTAGGGGGTACTGGTATCTCCGCAGTTCGGAGGACCGGTTTAAATGAGACAGGACAGGAGCTGTCCGTGTCGGGGATCCCCTTCGACAAGGAGCCCGCCCCACGGCCCGTGCATGGCGAGGGTGCCTAATGAGGAGTGGCCCACGCGGCGTCGCGCCGCTTGGTGGCGCCCCGCAACACCCCCGACCAGGCTCCGGAAGTGTAGGGGGCGGTAATGGGCGCTGCCGCACCTGCGCACCGCTGTCTGAGAAGCGATCGCTTCCGAGACGGCCTTCGAGGGCGTGGAGTGTGGGCTTCTCCGTATCACCTGTCCCATTAAGGTGTCGGAGTGGCTTGGGTGATCTTGGAGGAACCATGGATGTAGCCGCTCACTATCGTGATCTTCTGGCGTCGCACTACAGCTGGATGCTGGGCGGTGACATCGAGCAGGTCGCAGCTCAAGACCAGCAGACGCTCGAAAAGTTGGGGGTCAGCGCGCCTTCCGCGTCCGGAGTGGCGGTGGATCTGGGCTGCGGCCCGGGGCCGCAGACCCTGGCCTTGGCCGACATGGGCTTCGGTACCGTCGTTGGTGTCGATACCAGCCAGGAGCTCCTCGACGAGCTCGCCCACCTTGCCCGCTCGCGCTCCGCGGTCCGGACGCGTAAGGGCGATCTTCTCGACGTGCTCCCCGACGTGGCCGCACCCGGTTCAGTCGACGTCGTCGTGTGCATGCGCGACACGCTCCTGCATCTGCCTGACCTGGACGCGGTGGATCTGCTTCTGACCCGCGCGGCTACGGCGTTGACCACCGGTGGGACTCTCGTCCTGACCTACCGGGACTTGACCCAGCAGCTTGCCGGGACCGACCGATTCCTGCCGGTACGCAGCGACGATGAGCGGATCATGCTGTGTGCTCTCGACTACGACAGTCCAGAGACGGTGACCGTCAACGATCTCGTCTACACCCGCACCACCGATGGCTGGCAGCTGCACAAGAGCAGCTACCCGAAGCTGCGCATCGCACCCGGCACGCTCGCCAAACGGGTCGAGGCCGCTGGACTTGTGGTCACCCACCACGCACCTGAGTCCAACGGCATGTGGTCGACCGTCGCCGCGTCCCGGTGATTTCGCCCGGTTTCACCAACACCGAAGGATTCGGCAAGGGAGCCGGCCCCGAGGCCGCGGCCGCGATGGCCCAGTTGCTGTGGCACAACGTCCGGTGGCCGACCGGGTGGAGGTCCGGCACCAGGACGACGAGAACGACTGAAGGGGGCGGGTGTCAGCGGGGTCGGGCGTGGTCCGGGGACAGAGGACTTGGCCCTGACCGCTAATCGGCCTCCGGTTCCGAAGGGCGGAGTACCTGGTCCTCAAGCGCTGGTCGGCTTACTCGGGCGCCAGTGGGTCGCCGGACCGCCGGATGCGGGCTGGTTTGGGCCTGACCGAGACGCTGTCGTCGGCTGCCGGGTGTCCGGCTTCGGCGAGGCAACCGCGGGGACTTGCCCGCGTTCCTGCCGGTCTTGATGGTGAGATTCTTGGGGGTCTCGGGCACGGGGACGCCTTTGTCCTTCAGCGCGATGAAGAACCGGTCCGGGGGTGGAGCCTCACTCAGACCGGTATCTCTGCAGTTCAGAACCGGTTGGGATGAGAACGGGACGAGTGGGTCGGACCACAGTGGCGCTGGGCAATGTCGGTGCGACGTGGCACCATTGCACACGTGAGCAGCAGACCCGCCGCAGCGCAGCACCTGCGCGACCTCGCGCTGCTGCGTCGTGTCCGCGACCGGATCGACCGGGAGTACGCGCAGCCGCTGGACGTCGAGGCGCTCGCCCGCGGTGTGAACATGTCGGCCGGACACCTCAGCCGCCAGTTCCGGCTTGCCTACGGCGAGTCTCCCTACGCCTATCTGATGACGCGGCGCATCGAGCGCTCGATGGCGCTGCTGCGGCGTGGCGATCTCAGCGTCACCGAGGTCTGCTTCACGGTCGGCTGCTCCTCACTGGGCACCTTCAGCACCCGCTTCACCGAGCTGGTCGGTGTGCCGCCCAGCGTCTATCGGCGCGAGGCGACGCGCGCCACAGCGGGAATGCCGCCGTGTGTGGCGAAAGAGGTGACCAGACCGATCAGGAATCGAGAAGCACCGGCCCCCGAGCCGCGCCTAGCGTGACTGCCATGGACATCACCATTCACGCGAGCTTCCTTCCGCACAGTGACCCGGACGCGTCCCTGGCCTTCTATCGCGACACCCTCGGCTTCGAGGTCCGCGGTGACGTCGGATACGGCGGGATGCGCTGGATCACTGTCGGCCCTCCCGGCCAGCCCGGCACGTCCGTCGTCCTGGAGCCGCCCACCACCGACGGCTGCGGCATCACCGACGACGAGCGCCGCACCATCGAAGAGATGATGGCCAAGGGCACCTACGCAGGTATCAACCTGGCCACCACCGACCTCGACAGCACCTTCGAGCGGCTGCAGGCCGCCAGCGACACCGAGGTCGTCCAGGAGCCCACCGATCAGCATTGGGGCGTTCGCGACTGCGCCGTCCGCGACCCCGCGGGCAACCTGATCCGCATCCAGGAACTGCGCTGAGCCGTCCGTAGCCGCGGGCCGAGCCGCGCAGACTGCCAGCGGCGGACTGGACGGGCCGCCGTCCGCGCGGAACACACTGCCGTTGCCGGCCGGCGCCGGCCGCGGAATCCCACGTACGGCGGCCCTGGCTTCCGGAGCAAGCCGGAGATGTTCGCCCGCGGATCCTTGATCGCGGTGTCCAGCCGCGATCCAGCCGTCACAACAGCCTCTGCCCACACTCCCGGAGGCGTTGCCGATGGCGGCGTACAAGAATGACGGGGCTACGAACCAGGCGCAGGGCGCGAAATTGCGGTTAGATCGAGCCAGACCACGCCGGCGGGACCACGATGGCCAAAAAGAAGGCGGAGACATGATGAGCACGGACGCGCAGGAACGGCACGCCGCCGACAGCCACGATCTGATCCGCGTGCACGGCGCGCGCGTGAACAACCTCAAGGACATCAGCGTCGAGATCCCGAAGCGCCGGTTGACCGTATTCACCGGAGTCTCCGGCTCGGGCAAGAGCTCGCTGGTGTTCGGCACGATCGCCGCGGAGTCGCAGCGGATGATCAACGAGACCTACAGCGCCTTCCTGCAGGGCTTCATGCCGACGCTGGCGCGGCCCGAGGTCGACGTACTCGAAGGGCTGACGACCGCGATCATCGTCGACCAGGAGCGAATGGGTGCCGATCCCCGTTCCACGGTCGGCACCGCCACCGACACAGGTGCGATGCTGCGCATCCTTTTCAGCCGGCTCGGGCAGCCGCACATCGGATCGCCCCAGGCCTTCTCGTTCAACGTCGCCTCCATCAGTGGAGCGGGCGCGGTCGCGTTCGAGCGCGGCGGGAAGACCGTCAAGGAGCGGCGCAGTTTCAACATCACCGGCGGCATGTGTCCGCGCTGCGAAGGCCGGGGGACGGTCTCCGATATCGACCTCGCCCAGCTCTACGACGACTCGAAGTCGATCGCCGAAGGCGCGTTCACCATCCCCGGTTGGAAGTCGGACAGCTTCTGGACAGTGCGGGTCTACGCCGAGTCGGGTTTCGTCGACCCGAACAAGCCGATCCGCGAGTTCACCAAGCAGGAGATGCAGGACTTCCTGTACCGCGAGCCGACCAAGGTGAAGGTTGAGGGGGTCAATCTCACCTACGAAGGGCTGATCCCGAAGATCCAGAAGTCGATGCTGTCCAAGGACCGGGAGGGAATGCAGCCGCACATCCGGGCGTTCGTGGATCGGGCGATCACCTTCACCGCGTGTCCCGAGTGCGACGGCACCCGGCTCAGCGAGGGAGCCCGGTCGTCGAAGATCAGCGGTATCAGCATCGCTGACGCCTGCGCGATGCAGATCAGCGACCTCGCCGAGTGGGTGCGCAGGTTGGACGAGCCGTCGGTGGCGCCCCTGCTGACATCGCTGGGAGCGACCCTCGACTCGTTCGTGGAGATCGGGCTCGGCTACCTCTCGCTCGACCGGCCGGCGGGCACGCTGTCGGGGGGCGAGGCGCAGCGCACCAAGATGATCCGCCATCTCGGCTCCTCGCTCACCGACGTCACCTACGTCTTCGACGAGCCGACCATCGGTATGCACCCCCATGACATCCAGCGGATGAACAACCTGCTGCTTCGGCTGCGGGACAAGGGGAACACGGTGCTCGTCGTGGAGCACGAGCCGGAGACGATCGCGATCGCCGACCACGTTGTCGACCTCGGTCCCGGCGCCGGTACGGCGGGAGGCACCCTCTGTTTTGAGGGCACCGTCGAGGGGCTGCGGGCCGGCGACACCATCACCGGCCGCCACCTCGACGACCGGGCCGCCCTCAAGGAGACTGTGCGCACGCCCACCGGGACGCTGGAGATCCACGGCGCGGCAGCGAACAACCTGCGCGACGTCGACGTCGACATCCCGCTCGGGGTGCTTACCGTCATCACCGGTGTCGCCGGCTCTGGCAAGAGCTCACTGGTGAACGGGTCGATCCCCACTGACGCGGGTGTGGTCTCGGTCGACCAGAGCGCGATCCGGGGCTCGCGACGGAGCAACCCGGCGACCTACACCGGACTGCTCGACCCGATCCGCAAGGCCTTCGCGAAGGCCAACGGCGTGAAGCCGGCGCTGTTCAGCGCCAACTCCGAGGGCGCCTGCCCCACCTGCAACGGCGTCGGCGTCACATACGTCGACTTGGGCATGATGGCCGGAATCGCTACCACCTGCGAGGAGTGCGAGGGGAAACGGTTCGAGGCATCGGTGCTGGAGCACCGCCTCGGCGGCCGCGACATCAGCGAGGTGCTCGCGATGTCGGTGACCGAGGCCGAGGAGTTCTTCGGCGCCGGAGAGGCGCGCACACCCGCTGCGCACAAGATCCTCGACCGGCTCGCCGATGTCGGGCTCGGCTACCTCACCCTCGGCCAGCCGCTCACGACACTGTCCGGCGGCGAGCGCCAGCGGCTCAAGCTCGCGACGCACATGGGGGAGAAGGGCGGCGTCTACATCCTCGACGAGCCGACCACCGGCCTGCACCTCGCCGACGTCGAGCAGCTGCTCGGGCTGCTCGACCGGCTCGTCGACTCCGGCAAGTCGGTCATCGTCATCGAGCACCACCAGGCGGTCATGGCGCACGCCGACTGGATCATCGATCTCGGCCCCGGCGCCGGCCACGACGGCGGCAAGGTCGTCTTCGAGGGCGCCCCCGCTGAGCTCGTGGCCTCCCGTTCCACCCTCACCGGCGAGCACCTCGCGGCCTACGTCAACACCTGAACGAGGCCCTCGCGGACACCGTGACAGGAGTTCGCCCATCTGTTTCGACTCGTGCCACTCGGGCTGTCCGTAACGGGGGCCGCTTCCCGGTTGGGGGAGACCCGGCAGGGGCCGGGTCTCCCCCAACCGGGATCTTCGCGGTTCAGAACCTGAACTCCGCTGATCCGGCCGGCACCTCGCAATCAACCTGCCGGGTCGCTGAGGAGCGCGTCTCACCTCACCCGAGCTGCCCGGTTTCCCGGTCGTCCCGGAAACTCCGGGCCGAAAAGTGTCACAGCTCCGGGGGGTGCCTTGTCTTCAGGGGAAAGCCCTATGTGGAAGGAAAGGTCATGCGAGTCTTCGTCGCAGGAGCGACCGGGCCGCTGGGAGGGCCCCTGATTCCTGGGCTGGTCGCGGCGGGTCCCAAGGTCACCGCCACCACCAGGGCGCCCGGCGGGGGCGCGCGGTCGCGCGAGGCGGGCGCGGAGCCGCCGCGGCGCATTTCCGCCCGGTTCGCGCGCCGGGCCGTGGACCAGATCGCCAACACGCGCGGGGCCGCGAACGAAAAGGCGGGGGAGCCGCGGTACGCGGGCTGGCGGGAGGGGTTCCGTGCCCGGGGCAGGGGATGAGGCGGGCGCGGCCGGGTACCGGCCGCTGCTGTTCTCCATCGCCTACGGGATGACCGGATCCGTGGGCGACGCCGAGGACATCGTGCAGGACGCGTTCCTCGGCCTGACCCGGGCGCACCAGGCGGGAACCGCGATCGCCGAACCGAAGGCGTACCTGACGACGGCGGTGACGCGGTTGGGAATCAACTACCTGAGTTCGGCGCGGGTGCGGCGGGAGACCTACGTGGGGGACTGGTTGCCCGAGCCGATCGTCGTGTCCGCCGATGACCCGGGGCCGGCCGAGCACGCCGAGCTGGCCGACTCGCTGTCGATGGCGTTCCTCGTGCTGCTGGAGGCCCTTTCGCCGGTGGAGCGGGCGGTGTTCATGCTGCGCGAGGTGTTCGGGTACGCCTACCCGGACGTGGCCAGGATCACCGGCAAGACCGAGGTGAACTGCCGGAAGATCTTCGCCCGCGCCAGGCAGCGCATCGCCGACGGAGGACAGGTGCGCGACAGTCCGCCGCCCCCGGCGCGGCGGGCGGCAGGCGAGGAGTTCGCCCGCAGGTTCTTCGAGGCCGCCGCGGGCGGCGACATGGACGCGCTTCTCGGCATGCTCGCGCCCGACGTGCTGCTCCTTGGGGACGGTGGCGGCAAGGCGCAGACGTTCGGGAGGCTGCTGGCCGGGCGGCAGCGCGTCACGCGGCTGCTCGCCGGCACTCTGCGCCGGGGCCGGAGCATAGGCGTTTCCCTCCGGCTGGCCTGGGTCAATGGCCAACCGGGCGCCGTGATGTACGACGCCGAAGGGCGTGTGGTCAACGTGGTCGAGCTCGACGTCGCCGACGGGAGGGTCCAGACGATCCGCACAGTGGCAAATCCCGATAAGCTTGGCCATATCGGACCGGTGTCTGATTTGACGCGGCTGCCGGAGAACGAGAACTAGGACGCTGGCCAATGCGGCGGCTGTCAGTTCGGCGAAGCGAATGAGCTCGACGGCGAAGCACCACCGGCCATAGCGACTGTGCACGTGGCGGTACCAAGCGCCAGGAAGCACGTACCCCGCCGGTAGCTTTGACGGCTGTGTGGCCGTGTCTTCTTGCGCCGGCGGGTCACACGGGCGTGGTTGGGGTGAGCGCGGTCTACTGACCGCTGAGCACGGAAGCGATGAAGGCGGTGAGGGGCGCGGCGGTCCGCGGCGGATCCCCGAGCATGGGCGAGTGTCCAATCCCGGGCAGCAACTCGACGTGCGCGCCCGCGACAGCGCGGTACTCGGCGGCGGAGGAGGATCGCCATCTCCGGTCTTCTTCGCCGAAGATCACCAGTAGCGGGGTGTCGAGGGCTGCCAGCCGATCCGGGAGCGCCTGCTGCTTCAGGGGAGGACCGCTTCGCGTTGACGGACGCGTTGCTCGCCCGCCGACGTGCGGCGCAGCCGCCGGTGGACGCGGAGGTGGCCCGGGTCTGGAACCGGATCGTCGCCGGTCGCGGCCTTGTCCGAGTCGACCAGCTGGCGGCCGAGGTCGGAGGGAGCCGTAAGCGCCTGTGGCTCCGGTTCCACTCGCAGATCGGCCTGCCGCCCACCGCCTGGCCGCGGGACACGACGCGGCCCGATCCGCGGCCGACGGCGGCTACACCGACCAGTCCCACCTGCATCGGGATGTCGTGGCGTTCACCGGAGCAACCCCGGCGACCGTGGCCGGTGAGCCGTTTCTGGTGGTTGACGACATCGCATGGCCCAGCCACGGAACACTCGCCCAGCCTTCACGCCTCTAGCTGCCTGCCCCCACCGGCGTCCGGCGGCGTCAAGGCGGCCGGGCCGGGTATCAGGGAACTCGCGTCCACTCCCGCAAGGTGGGTGGTCCGCCACCAGCCGCAGCCGGTTACCACCGGCGGTTCCCCTCGACCGGTCGGCGCGGGCTGAGTGCTTCAGGTGTCGGCTCGTTGACCGAGCGAGTACGCCAGCGCACGCCCGATGACGCGGGCGGCGTCGGGGAACCGGTCGGGCTCTGGGCCGGAGTAGTTGAGCCGGATGAAGGCACCGGAAGGCTCGGCGGGGAACCATTCCGTGCCGGGTGCGATCATCACGCCTTCGGTTTCGCAATCGCGGGCGAGCCGGTCGAGATCGGTCGCGTCGGGCAGCCGCGCCCAGAGGTTCAGGCCGCCGCGGGGTACGTGGTCGAGGTGCGCGTGGGGGACGTGCTCGGCCAGGCTTCCGGCGAGCAGGTCGCGCCGGGCGCGCAACTGTTGGCGCAGGTTGCGCAGATGGGTGCGCCATCCGGGTTGCGTGACGACGTCGAGCGCCGCGGCTTGCAGTAGGCCGCTGACGTACATCGACTCCGCTCCGCGATCGGCGAGGATGCGTTCGCGCGCGGGGCCGCGGGCGATGACGGCGGCGACGCGAACGGACGGTGACACGCTCTTGGTCAGGGAGCGCAGGTAGACGACGTGACCGGCGTCATCGTGCGCTGCGATGGGCTGGGCTGAAGTGTCGATCCCGAAGTCATGGGCCCAGTCGTCTTCTACGAGGAAGGCGGCGTGCGCGCGGATGGTGTCCAGGATCTGCTCCCCGCGCTGGGGCGACCACTGTGCACCGGTGGGATTGGCGTAGTTCGGCTGGGCGTAGAACGCGCGCGCTCCGGTCTCCTCGAACGCATACGCGAGTTCTTCGGGGTCAGGGCCACTCGGTCCGCTGGGCACGGGGACGACGTGCACGCCAGCTTGCGCTGCGGCGAGGATGGCTCCCCAGTAGCTCGGCGACTCCATGAGCAATGGGTGCCCGGAGCCCACCAGGGCTCGGAAGGTGGAGCTCAGACCGCTCTGGCTGCCGGGCAGGATCACGACGTCCCGCGGTGCCGGCGGGGTGACGCCGACGGGGGTGGCCTCGGCGAGCTCGTTGGCGAACCATGCTTGCAGCTCCGGCAGTCCGGCGGCGTCGGACCGGGTCAGTGCCGCGTCGCTGCGGGCGGCGCGCGCCAGCGCGGCGCGCACCAGCCGCTCCGGGAGGAGCTCACGGCCGGGGTAGCCGGCGTGCAGGCCGATGGCGTCGGGCAAACTGCTGCGCATCGGCGTCGACAGGGCTGGGATCGGAGCTTGGGGGGAGCGGAGCGCGCCGGTCTGCCAGCCGTAGTCGAGCGGGCGAGCGGTCCGCACGGCGCGGACGAATGTCCCCGCCCCGGGTCGGCTCTCGATGAGCCCGAGCGCACTGAGCGCGCGCATCGCCTTCTGGACCGTGATCGGGCTGGCTGAGTACTCCGCCATCAGCGCCCGGTTGGAGGGCAGCTTCGCGCCCGGGGGCGCCTGCGCGATCCACGTACGCAGACCGGACACAATCCGAGCACTGCTATCATTGTTCATGTCAGTACAGAGTAGCGTTACTCAAAACAGGACTGCAACGTTATCGTCGTCGCGGGCGGGCCTCTGGTGGGGGCTGCTGGGCGTGGCGGCGTTCTCGTTCACCGTGCCCTTCACCCGTGTCGCTGTCGGCGGGCTCTCCCCGCTGTTCATCGGCTCGGCGCGCGCGGTCATCGCCGCCCTGCTGGCCGCCGCCGCGCTCGCTCTGACCAGGCAGCACCTGCCGTCGGGCCGCCAATGGGTGCGGCTGGCCGCCGTCGCCGGCGGTATCGTCGTCGGCTTCCCGCTGCTGACCTCGTATGCGCTCACGGCCGCTCCTGCCAGTCACGGCGCCGTGGTGATCGCGCTCATTCCAGCGGCGACCGCCACCATGGCCGTGGCCCGTGGAAAGGAGCGTCCACCGCTATCGTTCTGGATCATGGCCGCGGTCGGCGCCCTCTCCGCCGTCGGGTTCGCGTCGCTGCATAGTGGCGGGTTCGGGCAACTGCACTGGTCGGACTTGCTGTTGTTCGGCGCGGTCATCGCCGCCGCGGTCGGCTACGCGGAAGGCGGGATGCTCTCCCGCGAACTCGGCTCCTGGCAGACGGTGTCCTGGGCGCTGGTGCTGGCCTCGCCGCTGATGGTCGCTCTGATGGTTGTTTCGATGCTCCAGCAGCCGCAATCGGGGACACCGCTCGTGTGGGCGGCGTTCGCCTACCTCGCGGTGGTGAGCATGTTCCTCGGCTTCTTCGCCTGGTACCGCGGTCTGGGCATCGGCCCGATGGCGCAGGTCAGTCAGGTGCAACTGGTCCAGCCCGTGCTGAGCATCATCTGGGCGGCGCTCCTGCTCCGCGAGGAGCTGACCTGGCCGACCCTCCTCGGTGGTGTCGCCGTCATCCTCTGCGCCGGTATCGCTGTGCGGATCCGTCTCGACAGCAACGCGTCACGAGCGAAAGGGAGCGTCCGGTGATCGTTGGCGCTGGTGCCCTGCGGACACGTGGCATGCCCGCCAACGCCGAGGACGCGCAACAGGCCGGGGCCTCCGGTGCTGGTGGCACCCGCGCCGTTCCCCTCCGGACAGCCTGTGGACAGTCCGCGCACTCCCGGTCACCGTGCGCATAATCGGCATCATGATCTCTTCACGTATCGACACCCTGCTCGCTGCCCTGCTGTCCGCCGCCCTGGTGCGGCGCCACATCCTGACCGTGCTCACCACACGCGCGATGAGCACGGCCGTCGACCAATCCGACGGCGGCTACGCGGTGGAGCATCCAGGGGTGATCGAGCACCTCGCCGCGGTGGTTGCCGGTGGGAGCGAGGCCGCCGTGGTACTGCGCTCATTCACCGGCGACATCTCGCACACGCTCGCCAACGGCACCGCCATTCCGGTCAAACACGTCTGCGGGTGGTCGGTTCACGGCGGTGCCTTCCACCCGTTCGACGCGGGACAGATGTTCGCCGCGTTCCACACCGACGCCGGCTCCGGGGAGCCCATCGCCCCGGAGCCAGGGGTGGAGATTACCGACGCGTGGGCGGTCGACCTGACCGGCTTCTACGCGTTGTCGCCCGAAGACGGTTAGCGCCGCGAGCCCGGCGCCAGTCCGCCAGGACAACGGGTCTCCCGCGGCGGTCGGTGCCGCAGCGGGCCTGCTCTCAGCAGCCGGTTCCGGCTGGTGGGGACCGAGCGCGACATCTCCCTGCCCGGCCACCTTAGGTGCTGCCCCTGTGAGAGGCCCGAGTGCACCCCAGCGGCGCCGGTGGGGAGCGTGCTCAGCCGGGCCCCTCTACAGGCTCGCCGTGCGCGGTGATCAGCTTCTTGGTGATCCGCGTGAGGTGGGTGATCTCTTCCTCGTTCAGATGACCGGAGAAGTGCCTGCGCACTGCTCCCAGGAAGATCGGTGCGGACTCCTCCAGGGCCTTTTCCCCCTTCGGGGTCAGCGCGGCGCAGGCCACCCGGAGGTTGTCGGGGAGGCCCTGGCGTTCCACCAGGTCTTGCTCTGAGAGCTGGCTGACGATCTGACTGATCCCGCTCTTACTGACGAAACACCTGCGCGCCAGCTCCTGCATGCGCATCCACCGAAGGGCGGTGAGCACGGCTGGAGCACAAACGGGATACTGATGCTCCTGGCGGTGGTGCCGCTGTTCGCACTGTTCTTCTGGCACCAGAACCGGCGCGACCGGGGTCGCGCTGATCAGCGCCGTCTTCTTCGGGGCCCTGACACTGCGCCCCGTCGGCATCGAGGGGGCGGGACCCCCCGACTTCACCACCGCGTTCCTGCGGGCCCTGGCCTTCGAGATCCTGGTCATGGTGGTGGTGGCTCTGACGCTGATCCTGCCCAAAGCGGTATCCCAGCTCTCCGACCAGATCCACCAGACACGCGAAGAGGAGACCACAGGAGTCACTGACTGAGATCGGAGAAGGCGGTTGTACGAGTTCACATCGAGCCTGGCCGTAGGGACGCGTTCGTCGCCGAGAATGACCCGCGGTCACCCTCGATGCGTCCCGCCGCCGTGGCCGACCGGGGTGACGGGCCGCCGCTGATGGTCGGCTCGCCACCCCCGCCGGTGGGTGGCTGTCATCGGTGGCTGTTGCGGGCTCGCGCCCAGCGGCTCACCGCGAGTTGCTGGAGCGCACCCCGGAGATCTCGTTGTTGCGGAAGGCGTCCACGAACAGGGCGTGGTCGGCGCGTACCTGGCCGGCGTAGCGGTGGGCGAAGCGGGTGCACCAGTCGGCGAACTCCTGCTCCTTCCCGGCCACGGCGGCGGCGATGGCGTGCTCGGTCTCGCCGTGTACCAGGGTCGCGTCGGCGTGCTCGTCGGAGACGCAGTGCGCCTTCGCCGTGGCGCGGCCCAGGTAGTCCAGGACCGGGGCGATGTCCTCGGGGTCGGTAAGGTCCTCCCATTCCAGGTCGTTCACGTAGGGCGAGAGTTCGCTGACCACGAACCCCTCGCCGTTGACCTCGGTGTGCCCCAGCAGCGGGTCGGCGTGGGCCTGCAGCGCGCGCTGCGAGACGGCGGTGCGGTGCCCGTGGTGGTGGAAGTGCTCCATGATGTAGCGGTCGGTGACCACCCGGGAGGGGGTGGCGATGTTGCCCTGTTTCATGGAGAGCACGATGTCGTTCTCCCATGCCTCCGTGGGGCCCTCGATGAGGACGTTGTAGGCGGGCAGCCCGGCCGATCCGATGCCGAACCCGCTCTTGCCCACGATGTCCTTGATGCGGTAGGCGAGGGGGTCGTAGCGCTGGTCGGCGGGGATCGTGTCCACGTACTTCGCGAAGGCGGCGGCCACGCGGTCGTACTCTTCCTGGGTGAGGCGGCGCACCCCTGGGCCGTCCCGGAAGAACGGCTCGTAGCCGCGCAGGGTGGTCATGGACCGCAGCATTTCGAAGCGGCTGTTGAGGCGGGCCTTCTGCAGCACGTCGTGCACGGTGCCCTCGGTGTTGCCCAGCCGCAGGGAGAACTCGTCGTCGTTGTCGTGTTTGGCGAAGGCGAGCACCTGGTCGGTGTAGGCGTTGACATAGCGGGGCACGAGGGCGCTGATGTCGTCGTCGGAGAGCGCCTTCTTCCAGCCCAGCAGCGCGATACTGGCCACGAAACGCAGGACGTCCCAGGTGAAGTGGCCCAGATAGGCCTCGTCGAAGTCGTTGACGTCGAAGACCAGCCGGCCCTCGGAGTCCATGTAGGTGCCGAAGTTCTCGGCGTGCAGGTCGCCCTGGATCCACACGCGGGAGGTGCGCTCGTCGACCCAGGGGTCGTCCATGCCGATGGTGTCGGCGTAGAACAGGCAGGCGCTGCCGCGGTAGAACGCGAAGGGGTCGGCGGCCATCTTGCGGAACTTGCCGCGGAAGGCGTTGGGGTCGGCGGCCATGAGGTGGGAGAACGCGCCCTCAAGGGTCCGGGTGATGTGGTCGCGGCGCTCTGGGGAGCTGTCGGTTGGGGTATCAACGTCGAACATGTCTTCAGGATGCCTGCATAGTCGGGCTTGCGCACATTGGTTGCCCTCGTGCGCTGGAGGGCAGGGGAGAGTGGGAGGCGTCCCGGGTCACGCGGGGATGTGCGGGGTCAGCGGATCAGGTGCGCGTGCGGGAGGTACATCCGCCCCCGGGTCGGGCGCACGCCAGGGGTTTCGGAGCTGATCCGGTACACCTCGTCGAGGTCGGCGTTGTCGGCGGCGGCGTCGTGCGCGTCCAGGTCGCTCCACTCCGCGTAGTTGAGCACCCGGCTGCCGTCGAGGCTGTGGTGGAAATGCGACGAGAGCGCTCCCGGCAGCGGGCCGATCCGGGCGGCCGCGTCGAGCAGCGCGTCGGTGATGTAGCGCTGCCGCTCGGGGCCGTCGACGTCGAAGGTCGCGGTGATCACGCAGCCCGGCGGCTGGTCGCCGCCGCCCTCGGCGGCGCTGCGGTACAGCCGGTAGCGCACCGGGTCGCGCAGGTCGATTCCGGCCGGGCTCGGCGCGGCCGCGGCGAAGCGGCGGTGCGTCTCGACGCTGGTCCACTGTGCGTAGGCCAGCACGGTCTCGCCATCCCCGCTGAGAAAGCAGGTCAGCGAGAGGAAGCCGTCCGGTGGCGGGGAACCCCGCCATTCGGCGATGGTGGTGTCGGCGAGGGCGCGCTGGCGCTCCGGTGTGCCGACGTAGTGGGAGGTGACGAGGGCCGCGGCGGCATCGGTCCGGGTGATCTCGGGCAGCCGCGCGGGCGCGGAGGAAACGCTGTCTTCGGGCATGGCGTGAAACTCTCAGCGGTGGGCAGCGGCGGGCAACGGAATTTCTCGGATCCGGCCCGATGGGGGTGGCGCCCCGTGGTGGCCGGAGCCGGCCGGCCGGTCATAGGCGGAGAAAATCGCTTGACCCGCCATAGGCGGTGTTGGGAAGCTCACTGCAGCGCCCGGCCGAGAAGGCCTCACACGCAGCGCTCCTTCGAGAGCGTCAGATTTGGATTCTGGTAGATCACGGTTTTCTCACTCGGGCGCACCCTTTCTTGCGGCGCAGTCCCGGCTGCGCCGCTTCGTGTTTCTCCGGGGAAGACAGCCAGAAGGTCGCCGCATGCACAACGAGCAGCGAGGAGCCGCTGAGCGGCTGCTGACGGTCGTCCTGAACTCCGGCGCGCACCTCTGGCACAACCGGCCGGGCGTGCAGCGCGATGGGCAGTGGTTCCCGGCGACCCAGCACCAGCAGGGTGAGCGGGTGCGGCCCGGCCTGTTCGTGCCCGCTGCCACCGCCCTCTACGCGAACCTGCTGGAGATCTACGAGCTCGACGCCGAGCTCATGGCCCGTTTCGCGAGCTACGTACTCACCGAGACCGAGTGGCGCGACGGCAAGGTGTGCTGCGCGGCGCTGATGATGGTGCAGCCCCGGAGTGGTGAGCCGGTCCGCGAGGACGACGGCACGGTCGCGTTCTACGACGACGACTACCGCGCCGTGGGTGAGGCGATGATCCTGCGCTACGAGCAGGGTTCCACGCGCATGATGACGCCGAAGGCCGTGCTGCGGGTGGCCCAGTTGCTGGAGGTGCCCGAGGTCGCCGACCTCAACCGGGTCGCCGGTTTCGCCGACCCGGCGGGCCGCAAACCCGCGCTGGGGCGTTGGCCCAAGGCCGCCCGGCAGTGGCTGGCCTACCGGGAGCGCAACATGCCGCTGCTCGAAGGGCTGGTGGCGAGCGGATACAAGGAGACCATCAAGCGGATCGCCCGCAAGTGCGGATACCGGCCGCAGTCGCGGCGCTTCTACGAGGTGCTGGGGTGGCCGCAGAAGCAGGCGGCGTCCGGGCACCGGCGCATCGGCCTGGAAGGTTTGGAGCTGCGCCGCCAGGAGCGGTTCGACGGGCTCGACGAGGCGGCCATCTGCGAGCGCATCGTCACCGAGAAGCTGTCGTTCACCGAGGCCTCCGGGCGGCTGCCCGCTGGGATGGGGCTCACTCCGGCGATCATGGCGGCGCTGCTGCCGTCGCTGTCCGACCGGGAGATGCGGATGCTCACGCCCACGCTGGAGAGTCTCGGGCTGCTCGCCGACAGCGAGGTCCGGCAGCGCTGGCAGGCCGCCGTGGCGGCCGCCACCGACCAGCGCGCGCTGAACATCGCGCGCAACGTCCAGAACCGCGAGGTACGGCAGGAGCTCGAGGAGGCGGCCGACAACGCCGCGCGGGCCGCGGTCTCCGAGGCCAGCGCGGACGGCCTTGAGGTCATGTTCCTCATCGACAAGTCCGGGTCCATGGAGGCCGCGGTCGAGCAGTCCAAGGAGGCTCTCGCGCGGATTCTCGCCGGGTTCCCGCTCGACCGGCTGCACATCGCCACCTTCGACACCACGGGGCGGGTGCTGCGCCCCAAGGCGGCGAGCCGGGTCGGGGTGCAGCACATGCTTGCCGACGTCAAGGCCGGCGGGGGGACCACCCACGCGTCGGCACTGGGGGCGCTGCACCAGTCGGGGGTGCGGATCGCCAACGACCACCGGCTGGTGGTGATCGTCGTCGGGGACGAGTCCGGTGAGCCCGGCAGCGCCCTCGCGTACCACTTCGAGACGCTCGGGTACCGGCCCGCCGCCATGGCGATGATCGTGAACGTGGCCTGGTACCGCGGCAGCACGGTGCGCGACGCGGCGGCGTCGCTGCAGGTGCCGTTCAGCGAGGTCGATGTCGCCCAGTTCGACGATCCCTACCAGGTCACGCGGGTCCTGACCGCGTTGCTGGAGGCGCCGGTCCTGCCCTCCTCCGCCACGCCCGGCTGGCTCGAGCGGGTGCTGGCGACCCCGTTGCTGGAGAAGCCGTTGTGACCGGCTACCAGCGGTTCCTCGGCGCCAGCTCCCGGGTGGTCCTGCCCTACTTCGGGGGACCGTTCGTCGAACTGGAGGACCGCAGGGTGCGGGTCGCCGCGCCCATTGCGCCGGGCTACTGGCACTTCGAGGTCACCGGGCGCTCCGCGCGGGCGTTGGAGCCCGCCGAACCGCCCGACCTCAGCCACCTGGCGGCGGTGCGCGGGCACTACGTGGCGGGCTACCTGGTGCATTCCCGGGCGGAGCTGCTGGCGCTGCCCTGCGAGGAGGAGCCGCCGCGGTTCGCTCCGCTCGTCGCGCGCCGTTGGCCGACCGGTGGCGCGCTGCTGCCCGAACGTGTCGACTTCGAGGGAGAGGCCGAGGAGCTGGTGCGCCAAGCGTTCGAGGACCGCCGTCCCCTCAACGAGGTCAAGGGCGTCCCCGCGAGCCTGCGCGCTGCCTACGGTTACGCCGTTCTGCGGCGAGCGGGCGAGGAGCTCGGTGTCGCCGTGCGCCCCGGCGAAGCCCGCCACCGGGCGGGCGGGATCGCCGACGGCGGCGATCCCGCCGCGCGGCGTGTCCTGCGCGAGGTGGCCGCCGAGCGTGCGCACCGCGAGGTGGCCAGCGTCGCCGCGGAGACGGCCCGGCGCGCCGGGCCGAACCAGTGGGCCAGCACATCCCGGAGCTACGACCGGGCGGCCGCGGCACTGCACGCCGCGGGGGCGAGCCTGCTGGAGGCCCGGAACCTGCCCGACGACCTGATCGAGGTGCGGTTCCGCTTCGACGGCGAACGGTTCGCCGCGGTGGCACAAGCGGCCACGCTGCAGGTGGTCGACGCCGGGATCTGCCTGGAGGGCAGCGACCGCGAGCTCACCCTGGAGAGCCTGCCGTCGGTGATCCGCGAGGCGATGGGGTCCGGCGAGCTCTACATCACCCGGCACGCGTGATGATCGAAGTGTGTTTCCTGATCGGCGACGACGGTGCGGTGCTGTGGGCGGACCGCTCCACCAGCGCGTCCGAGCTGCCGGACTCCCGCGCGCGCTGGGAGGCCATCTGGCGGCTGCGCGACCGGCTGACGGTGGTCGCGCACACCCACCCCTCGGGGGCGCTGGAGTTCTCCGCGGTGGACCGCACCACAATGGCGGCGCTCGACGCGGCCCTGGGGCGACCGCTGGCCTACGTTGTCGTGACCGCCGAGGGGATGCGGTCCACGCACCCGGCGGGGGAGACGGAACCGTGGTGGGCCGCCCTGATGCGGGCGGCCTCGGGAATGGAGGGACATTGGCGATCCTGAACGTCACCTACCGGGGGCTCTCCGCCGACCTGCCCTCGGAGGTCGAGGAGTTCCTCAGTGACGACGACATCCGCGCCCTGGCGGTGGAGGTGGTGCGCAGCGGCGGGCTACCGGGGCTGCACGCCGCCGACATCGGCGAGGGCACCTTCCGGCACTTCGTGGTCGACCGGTTCACCGCCGCCGGGGGCGGCCAGCGCATCTACCTGCGGCCCAAGGTGCCGTTCGGGCGATGAGGGTGCTGTTCTGCGGCGTGGGCGCGCTGGGGTCGACCGCGGCCACACTCTGCCGCACGCTTCCGGCGGAGCTCGCCTTCGTCGACCACGACCGGGTGGAGTCGCGCAACCTGCTGAGCCAGGCCTACACCAAACAGGCGGTCGGGCGGAACAAGGCCGAGGCGCTGCGGCTGCAGCTGCGCAACTTCTACGGGGTCACGGCGGTGGCCTTCGGTGTGCGCCTGGAGCGGTCCAATGTCGCGACCCTGGCGGGCAGCGCTGACCTGCTCGTCGACTGCCTGGACAACGAGGCGGGGCGCTCGGTGCTGTCCGGTCACGCCCGGTCGGCGGGCACGCCGCTGGTGCACGCCGGGATCAGCGGCGACGGGACGTTCGGCCTGGTGCGTTGGGACGAGCGGTTCACCCCTGACCCCGAGGACACCCCGGGCCAGGCCACCTGCGCTGGTGGTGAGCACCTGCCGATGATCGGCCAGCTCTCCGCGGCGCTGGCGAGGGTGGTGCAGGACTTCGTGGCACAGGGCACGCGCCGCGACGCGATGGTCACGCTGACCTCGGTGACCGTGCAGTAGTCGTTGCTGTGGCGGCGCGGGGCCGGGTTCAGCGCGCGGGCGGGGCGAAGGCGCGGGCGAAGGTGTCGTGCCGCTGCAGGAGGGGGTCGTCGGGCGCGTCGGGGGAGGCCAGCACTTCGCGGCGGGTGCGGCGCAGCCGTTCGGTCTCCTCGCGGAAGCGCGTCAGCAGACGCATCTCGGCCTCGTCACCGTAGGTCAGGTGGGTCCACACTCCCAGGTGCCGGTGGTTGTCCCACGGGGTGAGGTAGTCGCCTGCCATACCGTGGATGTCGCGCCCCCACAGGCGCAGCAGTGGCGGGGCGACACTGAACACGACCAGGCCCGCGCGCATTGCGAACGAGTAGCGCAGCTCGGCGCGGTGGAGCCGGGCTTCCTCGGCGCGCTCCCACTCCTGGTCGGTGCGGTGGTCCAGGCCGGGGGTGTGCCAGCGGACGGTGCCGTGGCCGGGTCCGGTGGGCATCTTGTGTTTGAGAGCACGGGCGGCATCGGTGCCGAACGGGGCGGCCGGCGCGGGAGCGAACACCATCGGAAGCGAGGGCGCGGCCTCGAACGGGGCGACCTCCAGGAACGGCGCCCCGATCAGCACTATGGTGTTGGGCTGGCGCTGGTAGGACAGCCCCCACAGCAGGCGCCCCAGGAAACGGGCGCCGCGCAGGTCGCTGAAGATCCGCCAGGTCCGGCCCTGGTGTGCGAAGGCGAACAGCACCTCGGTTCCGGGGCGCGGGGTGACGACGGTGTAGTCGCGCCCGGCCAGGCGCAGGTAGTGGCGGTGCAGCTTGAGCCGGTCGCCGGTGTCCCGGCGGTTGGCCGGTCGGGGCAGGCGGGCGCGGCGGCTCACGCGCTGTCGGGCTGTTCGGTGTGCGACCGGGGCGGTCCCAGGACGCGCAACTTGATGTCGTCGCCGCGGTCCCAGATGTCGGAGGGCAGGACCTCGCTCGCGTCCGCGGCGCCGAACACCTCGCGCCGGGCGGTGCGCGCCCGGCTCACCATGTGCCGGTACTCGGCGAAGATCTGCACCTCCCCCTCTGCCATGCGGAAGTTGTTCCGCCAGCCCTCCAGGTACTCGTAGTCCATGGGGAAGTTGTAGAAGCGCATCGCGTGTACCTGGTGCGCCCACATGCGCAGGATGGTCGGGGAGGCGGCGAACACCAGCACGTTGCTGCGGCGCGTGATGCTGAAGTCCGTGGCGTTCCGGTAGAGGTCGGGCTCTTGCGAGTCGGCCCATTCGGACCAGGTGCGCTGGTCCAGGCCGGGGGTGTGCCAGCGGACGGTGCCGTGGCCCGGGCCGGTGGGCGTGCGGCGTTTGAGGGCGCGGGCGGCATCGGTGCCGAACGGGGCGGCCGGCGTCGGGGCGAACACGATCGGGTCGGAGGGTTCAGCGTCGAAGGGGTTGGGGTCCAGGAACGGCGCCCCGATCAGGACCACGGTGTCGGGGCGGCGCTGGTAGGACAACCCCCACAGCAGGCGCCCCAGGAAACGGGCGCCGCGCAGGTCGCTGAGGATGTGCCAGGTCTCGTGGCAACGGTTGGTCGCGAACCGGACGTCGGTTCCGGGGCGCGGGGTGACGACGGTGTAGTCGCGCCCGGCCAGGCGCAGGTGGTGGCGGTGCAGCTTGAGCCGGTCGCCGGTGTCCCGGCGGTTGCCGGGGCGGGGGGCGCGTCCTTTCAGGGCTCGTCCTTTCTGGGCCGGTGGTGATGTCCGGCCCAGTGTGGCAACCCGCCACCGGCGGTGGCATCTGGTTTTTCGCCGATCCCCGGGGGACGTTGTGTGTCTGCCCCAAAACGGCCGGTTCCTGGCATTCCGGGATGTTGAAATGGAGGTTCCGGGCGTCTCTGTGCCATATGCACCCGAAAGCGAATTGCGAGCCACCCTGGTCCTCGCCGAAAAACCGTTCCAGGAGCTGCACGGCTGGATTTCGGCGGGAAACCCGCTGCCGGAGTCGTGGCGCATGGTGCGCCTGGCCAAGCCGCTCTCGAACGGTTTTCCGTCGGACGATCAGCCGGGCGTCTAGTTCCGGTTACCCGCTTTCCGAACCAATTGCGACGGAAACAGAAATCAACATTTTCAGCGGGCCATGGAGCGGGGTACAACCCGAAGAGTAGTGTTCCCCTCACGATTGGTGACGCCGAGATGGATGGCGCGACCTATGACCCCTCCAGTGCGACGGTCTGGCCCGACGACCCCCGGTTTCAGTCGTGGGGTTAGTCGTTTCTCTTGGGTTTGATCGGGTGTTTGGCACGCCAGTCCTTGAGTTGCTGGACGTCCCAGACCAGCGCGCTGCCGAACCGTCCGGGTTCGGGGAAGTCGGCGTAGTCGCGGGCGTAGTAGTAGACCGTGCGGGCATCCACGCCGAGGATTCGAGCGGCTTCACCGGTGGGGACCGTTTGCGACTCCATACCCAACAGGGTAGGGTAACCTGTGGTTACCCAATAAAATTGGGTTAAGCATCGAAGGGAGGTGTTCCATGCTGTCGGGTCGCCGGTACCGGCTCGCCCTGAGTGAAGAGCAGGTCCAGCAGTGCCAGATGTTCGGTGACATCTGCCGCGCGGTGTGGAATACCGCCCTGGACCAGCGCCGCCAGTATGTCGACCGGTACATGCGCGGTCGTGACGGCGAGTTCTGCGGCTACCACCTGCAGGCCCGCGAGCTGGCCGAAGCCAAGACCGACGAGTCCTGGCTCAAGGCCGCCCCCTCGCACGTGCTCCAGCAGACGCTGAAGGATCTGGACCGGTCCTGCCGCGAGCGCGGTACCTTCAACGTCCGCTGGCGGGCCAAAAACCGGTGGAACCCCTCGTTGCGGTTCCCGGCGGGCACCCTCATCACCGTGGAGAAAGTGAACCGTACGTGGGGCCGGGCCAAGCTGCCCAAGCTCGGGTGGGTGAAGTTCCGCATGTCGCGGGCGATCGGCGGTGCCATCCGGTCGGCGACCGTGTCCTGCAAGTCCGGCCACTGGTTCGTGTCGTTCTTGGTGGAGGATGGCCAGCTCACCCCCGAGAAGCACGCCAAACCGGACACGGCTGTGGGGGTGGACCGTGGCGTGGCCGTAGCGGCCACCACCAGCGACGGTGCGTTCCACGACCGCGAATTCACCACCGAAGGCGAAAAGGCCCGGTACCGGCGCCTCCAGCACAAGCTCGCCCGGCAGAAGAAGGGGACAGCGAATCGGCGCACGACGCTCGCGGCGGTGAACCGGATCTCCTCCCGGGCGGTGAACCGCCGCGCTGACTTCTGCGCCTTCACTGCCAACCGGCTCACCGCCCGGCACGGCGTGGTCGCCCTCGAAGAACTGCGCACCGCCAAAATGACCGCCTCCGCCAAGGGCACCATCGACGCTCCCGGCACGCGGGTCCGCCAGAAGTCCGGGCTGAACCGGGCGATCCTGGACAAGGGGTGGCATCGTCTCGAACTCGCGCTGCGCACCGCGGCGCGTCGGACCGGCACCCGCGTGGAACTGGTCGATCCGGCCTACACGTCGATTACCTGCTATTCCTGCAAGCATGTGGACGCGAAGTCTCGCAAGAGCCAAGCGGTCTTCGCCTGCACCGCCTGCGGGCACACCGACCATGCCGACGTCAACGCCGCCAAGAACATCCTCAGCGCCGCAGGGCATGCGGTGCCAGCCTGTGGAGACCTCGCCGGTGGGCGGTCTACGAAGCAGGAACCAGCGGGAACCCGCGAGGAAGTACCGCACCAACCAGCCCCAGAGCTGGTTGGAATCCCCCGACCTTAGCCATGGGGAGGAAGCCAAGCAGTACCAGGTGTACTGGAGCACGGGTGACCCCAAGGAGGATGAGCACCTTACCTGGATCCGGGACACTTACGCGATGACCTTCGCCGAGACGGACTGGGTACCCAAGGTCGGCGACTCACACACCCGTGATGATCGGTGGGGCTGCGGGGAGTTCTAAAAGGGGAGCCCGTCGATGAACTCGGGGATGCCGGTACGGCCGATGGCGTTGGCCAGCATCAGGAACCCGGCGATGCCGATGATCCAGGCCAGGGTCTCGCGGGAGCCCGCCTCCAGCTTCTCGCGCCACCGCTGCAGGCGCGGCCGCACCCGCTCGCCCAGAAGCCGGTAGCCGAGGTACATCAGCGCCGGCGGGAGCACCATGACGACGGTGTAGCCGGCCAGCAGCGGTCCCCACTGCACGGGCGCCAGGCCGGCGGTGGTCATGATCCCGATCGCGGCGAGGTAGGGCAGGGCCGTGCCGATCTCGAACACCCCGGTGGTGACGCCCAACCCGATCATGACCGGCACGCGGAACGAGCGCGGCTCCCGGCGGCGCGCCCCGGCCGCGGGTTTGGTGGGCATCACGAAGCTGTACCCGAAAAGCGCGGCTCCCAGCAGCGCCTGGCCCCACAGTGCCACCGGATGGTCGCCAACGTGCCCGAGCCGGGAGACGAGGGAGCCCAGGCCGAGCATCAGGCCCACGCCCGCGCTGAAGTAGAAGGCCGCGACCGTCAGCAGGTAGGTGAACAGCGGCAGCGCCATCCGCCGCGCCCCGCTGAGCAGGACGAACAGCGTCACCCCGATGACGGCGGGGCTGAGGGTGTCCAGTAGCGCGAGGCCACCGACCGGGAGGAGGACCTCCAGTGACATCTCGTCTCCTTTTTCAACACGAACGTGCTAAATAAAATAGCACAGTCGTGATAGAAAGAACGCATGCCGAAGATCGTCGACCACGAGCAGAGACGCCGCGACCTGGCTGAGGCGCTGTGGCGGGTCGTCGCCAAGGCGGGCCCCTCGGCCGTCTCGATCCGCGCCGTCGCGGCCGAGGCCGGTTGGTCCGCGGGGGCGCTGCGGCACTACTTCCAGACCCGCGACGAGCTCCTGGAGTTCGCGATCGAGCTGGCGGAGGAGGGGATCACGCAGCGCATCCAGGCGCGCGCGCAGGTCGGCGGCGACGATGAGCCGGTGCTGGAGCGCGCGGCCGCCTTCATCGAGGAGCTGCTACCGCTGGACGAGCGGCGCCGTGCGGAGTTCCGGATCTGGCAGGCGGTCGGCGAGGACTTCCACCAGGCGCACGACGAGGGCGACCGGCGCCGCTGGACCGCGCAGCGCGAGCTGTACCGCAGCGTTGCGCTGGCGCTGTACGGCGACCGTTCGCCCGACACCGCGCAGCGCGAGGAATGGGTCGCGGCGTGGGCGGCGTACCTGCACGTGTTCTGCGACGGTTTGGCCGCCCAGGCGATGTTCGCTCCCGCGCGGATGCCCCCGGACGAGGCGCGTGGGCTGCTGCGCCGTTTCCTCGCCGACGTGGCGCGCTCCGCTGGCGAGACCGCATCGGCACGGTAGGGGCGTGCCGCACGAGCGGGAGCTGAGGGGGATCGCCTCAGGAGTCCTTGTCGGCGGCATTGAACTTCCGGTCGAAGGCGGCCGTTTGGGCGGTCATGTGGCGAAGAGCGAGCAGGCCGCCGCGCGTTGCCGCGGTCAGTAACGCGGCCAGGACGAGCCAGAGGAGCGCCACCATCCAGACGTTCGCGCTTTCCTCAACGCTGTCGCCGAGCCATGTGCCGAGGATGAGGGGAGAGGCACCCCCGGCCAGGAACCACCAGATGGCGAGGTACAGGGTGAGGCCCATGCCTGTTGCCGGTTCCGCGCTGCGCAGCCGCCAGACGCACACGCCGACAATGAGGAGGCATGCGGGGATGATCATGATCCCGAGGATGAGGACTCGTGCGCGCATGTCGGCCGGGGCGTCAGACGTCTCCTGGGAGGCGCCCTCAGCCTCGATCTCGGTCAGCATGCCGCGCCAAACGGTGCCGGTGACCCGGTCACCCTTGTCCAGGTGTTCCAGGACGGGACCGGGGTTGCCGTAGTCCGTCTGCCATTCATCGCCTCGCGTGTCCGTCAGGATCGCGCGGTACGTATGGTCCCGGCCCCTTTCGTCAATGGTTACCTCGGCCACGGTGAACTC
This sequence comes from Lipingzhangella halophila, assembly GCF_014203805.1. GTDB lineage: Bacteria > Actinomycetota > Actinomycetes > Streptosporangiales > Streptosporangiaceae > Lipingzhangella > Lipingzhangella halophila. Next base: position 2,751,281 of record NZ_JACHJT010000001.1, read on the forward strand.
GTATGTCCGGAGGCAGTCGGCGGGCCCGGGTGAAGCGGACTGGCAACGTTCCGCCGCCTCGTAGTCCTGCAGCTCATCGCGGCCGCCCGGCGCTTCCCGCGCGATGAGGAAGGCGGCGAGCGCCAGCAGGGCGAGCTGGATCAGCAGAATGAGGACGGTCACGGATTTGTAGCGGAAGAACAGGTGGCGAGGGTGGGACATGCGCCTGATTCTCCCGTGGGATGTCTCGTGGTGCGCACCCCGTTAACCTCTCGCCCTCCGGCGTGGGAAGCATCCGTGCTGCGGCAGGGGGCGCACGTCCGTCCTGCGCTGGCGGTGTTCCCCGGCTGAGCGGATTCCAGCACCGGCCTTCGATGGCCCAATCGGAGGAGCTCGCCTGTGATCTGCACCGATGGGGACTCGAACGACGAGGGTCAGCGTAAGGGGCTCCTCCGCGCCCCCGTCTGGCCGGCCTGCCGCGGCGGCGTTGAGCACCGGATCCGGGCTCGTGCGCTGCGCGAATTCAACTGTCCGTGCCCCGGGATACACGAAGGGAGATTTATAGGTTAGCCTAACCATCGTTTGCTTAGGCTCGCCTTAGTTAGGATGGTCCATGACTCTCCTCGGGCATTCCGACGAGGAATACCCTCCAGCCCCCGGAACCCCACCCGGCGCGGCCCCGCCGGCCGCCCGCGCGCATCTCCTCAACGGCCGCACCGCCCAGTCGTACCGGGGGACGGTCACCGAAGGGGTCGATCGGGTCGCGCGCCGGATCTCCGGCGTGACCCAACCCGCCACTGGCGCCTCCGTGCCCGATGTGACGGCCGAGTTCGCCGACCTCGACCTGGACCAACCGCTGCACGACCCGGCGCGTGCCCTGGACGAGCTGGAACGCGTCTACCTGCGCGACGCCGTGTACTTCCACCACCCTCGCTATCTCGCCCACCTCAACTGCCCCATCGTCATCCCGGCACTTCTCGGCGAGGCGGTGCTCTCAGCCGTGAACTCCTCGCTGGACACCTGGGACCAGAGCGCCGGGGCCACACTGATCGAACGCCAGCTGATCGACTGGACCGCGCGGCGCCTCGGGCTCGGCCCGGCCGCCGATGGCGTGTTCACCAGCGGCGGCACCCAGTCCAACCTGCAAGCCCTGCTGCTGGCCCGCGACGAGGCCTGCGCGGCCGTGCGCCGGCGAAGCACGGGCCAGGCCCGCACCAGCGGGATCCTGCCCCGGCTACGTGTTCTGACCTCCGAGTGCGCACACTTCAGCGTCGCGAAGTCGGCGGCGCTGCTCGGATTGGGCTACGAGGCCGTGCTGCCGGTACCCAGCGACGCCGACAAGCGGATGAACCCGGCCGCCCTGGCCGGGGAGCTCGACCGCTGCCGCCGCGAAGGGCTCGTGCCCATGGCCGTGGTGGCCACCGCCGGAACGACCGACTTCGGCAGCATCGACCCGCTCAACGAGATCGCGGACCTGTGCGAGCGCTCCGGCGCCTGGCTGCACGTCGACGCCGCCTACGGCTGCGGCCTGCTCGTCTCGCGCCGGCGCCACCTGCTGGCCGGCATCGAGCGCGCGGACTCGGTGACCGTTGACTTCCACAAATCGTTCTTCCAGCCGGTCAGCTCCAGCGCGGTCCTGGTGCGCGACCGGGCGACACTGCGGCACGCGACCTACCACGCCGACTACCTCAACCCGGAAAGCGACGCCGAGGACCGCGTCCCCAACCAGGTCGACAAGAGCATCCAGACCACCCGGCGCTTCGACGCGCTCAAACTCTGGTTGACCCTACGCGTCATGGGCGCCGAGGCCATCGGCGAGCTCTTCGACGCGGTGGTGGACCGCGCGGCCGAGGCGTGGGCCCAGATCGAGGCCGACCCCCGCTTCGAGGTGGTGACCCGCCCCCAGCTCAGCACCCTGGTGTTTCGTTACCTGCCGCGCGCCGAGGCCACGCCCGAAATGTGCGACCGCGTCAACCGCCGCGCGCGCCAGGCCCTGTTCGACTCGGGAGCGGCCGTGGTGGCCGCCACCACCGTCGAGGGCCGGCAGTACCTGAAATTCACCCTGCTCAACCCCGAGACGTCGGCGAACGACATCACCGAGGTGCTCGACCTGGTCGCCGAGCACGGCGCTCTGGCCGAGCTGGCCGAACTCAGCCGTTCCGGTGTCAGCTAGCCCCTGGAGACCGCATTGACCACGACGCACGACTTCATCGCAGTTGGGCTCGGCCCGTTCAATCTCGGGTTGGCGTGCCTGACCGAACCCATCTCGGAGCTCAACGGGCTCTTCCTGGAGGCCGAACCCGAGTTCGACTGGCACTCGGGCATGCTCCTGGAGGACAGCGTCCTGCAGACGCCGTTCCTGGCCGACCTGGTCACCCTGGCCGACCCCACCTCGCCGTACTCGTTTCTGAACTTCCTCAAGGAAAGCGGGCGGCTGTACTCCTTCTACATCCGCGAGTCCTTCTATCCGCTGCGCAACGAGTTCAACGACTACTGCCGCTGGGCCGCCGGCAAGCTGGCGGCGGTGCGCTTCGACCACCGCGTTACCGCCATCACCCACGATGCCGACGCGGGCCACTACGAGGTGCGCGCCGTCCGCCCCTCCACCGGGGAGACCCTCACCTACCGGGGGCGCCGCCTGGTGCTGGGCACCGGCACCCCGCCGCACATCCCCGAGCCGTGCCGCGGGTTGGACGGCGAGGCCGTGCACAGTTCGGCCTACCTCCACCACAAAGAGGCGCTGCAGGCAAAGGACAGCATCACCGTCGTCGGCAGCGGCCAGAGCGCGGCCGAGATCTACTACGACCTGCTGACCGACATCGACACCCGCGGCTACGACCTCACCTGGGTCACGCGCTCGCCGCGGTTCTTCCCGCTGGAGTACACCAAGCTCACGCTGGAGATGACCTCGCCGGAGTACGCCGACTACTTCCACGCGCTGCCGCAACCGACCCGCGACCGGCTGGTCGAGGCGCAGAAGGGCCTGTACAAGGGCATCGACTCCACGCTGATCAACGCGATCTTCGACCTGCTCTACACCAAGAGCCGCGCCCGCACCCCGCCCACCCGGCTGATGACCAACACCGAGGTCACGCACGCGCGCCACGACCCCGGCACCGGCGGCTACACCCTGGGGCTGCGCCAGGTGGAGCAGCGGCGCGACTTCACGCACCCCACCCAGGGGCTGGTCCTGGCCACCGGCTACCGCTACGAGGTCCCCGAGTTCCTGGCGCCGATCGCGCACCGCATCAACTGGGACACGGCCGGGCGCTTCGCGGTGCGGCGCGACTACAGCGTCGACGCCACCGGCCAGGAGATCTACGTGCAGAACGCGGAGCTGCACACGCACGGCTTCGTGGCGCCCGACCTCGGGATGGCCGCCTACCGCAACTCCTGCATCATCCGCGCGCTGCTGGGGCGGGAGTACTACCCGGTCGAACGTTCGATCGCGTTCCAGGAGTTCTCCGCGCCCGAGCAGGCGAGCCACCCGATGGAGGTGCTCCGATGAGCGGCATCGTCTTCACCCGGCGCGACCCCCGCCTGGGAACGTTCAGCCTGCGCCCGGTCGACCCCGAGGACGACACCGCGACACTGCACCGCTGGCTCACCCACCCCAAGTCCGCGTTCTGGCTCATGGGCCAGGCCACTCTGGATGACGTGCGGCGGGAGCACCGCGAGATCGCCGCCGACCCCTACCGCGAGGCCTACCTGGGCCTGCACGAAGGGCGGCCGGCGTTCCTCGTCGAGCGCTACGACCCCGCGCACCGCGAGCTGAACGGCGCCTACGAGCACGAGCCCGGCGACGTCGGCATGCACTTCCTCGTGGCGCCCACCGAAACCCCGGTGCGCGGCTTCACCCTCGCCGTCCTGGTCACCGTCATGGACTCGCTGTTCGCCACCGAGACGGCGGCACGCGTTGTCGTGGAGCCCGACGTGCGCAACGAGGCGGTGCACGCGCTCAACGCCGCCGTCGGATTCGAGGTGGTGCGCACCATCACGCTCCCGGACAAGGACGCCTACCTCAGCACCTGCACCCGAGCGCAGTACCGCGCCGCGCGGCGCGACCAAGGAGCCGCCCAGTGACCCCCGTTGCCCCCGCCAACAACCGCGCCCCGCACCCCGAACACACCGCGCCCCACGACGCCGTCGCGCACCTGAACCCCGAGTGCTGGCAGCACGCGAACCGCCTCCTGGTGCGCAAGATGCTCGCCGAGTTCTCCCACGAGCGCCTGCTCACCCCAGAGCCGTGTTCCGCCGGGCACTACGTTGTGCGCAGCGACGACGGTGCGAGCGAGTACCGTTTCGCGGCGCGGCTGCTGGCCCTGAACCACTGGCAGGTCGACGCCGCCAGCATCACCCGCCAGCGCGGCACCGACCAACTCTCACCGGACGCGCTCGACCTCATCCTCGACCTGCGCCAGAGCCTGGGACTGACCGAACGGGTGCTGCCGGTGTACCTGGAGGAGATCAGCAGCACCCTGGCCAGCAGCGCGTTCAAGCTCGCCGGCCAGCGCCCCAGCGCCGCCGAGCTCAGCCGGGCGGGGTTCCAGGAGATCGAGGCCGCGATGACCGAGGGTCACCCGTGCTTCGTGGCCAACAGCGGCCGGATCGGCATCGACGCCGCCGAGTACCCCATCTACGCGCCCGAGGCCGCGCCCCGGGTGCGGCTCGTCTGGCTGGCCGCGCACCGCGACCGGTGCGAGTTCTCCGCCTCCGCCGGCCTCGACTACCCTTCGCTGATCCGCTCCGAGCTGGACGAGGCGACCCTGGCCCGGTTCTCGGCGCGCATGGCCGAGCTCGGGTTGGACCTGGACGACTACCGGCTGATGCCGGTCCACCCGTGGCAGTGGTGGAATAAGCTGTCGGTGACCTTCGCCGGCGAGGTGGCCCAGCGCCGCCTGGTGTGCCTGGGCCGCGGCGACGACGAACACCAACCGCAGCAGTCCGTCCGCACCCTGTTCAACACCACCGCGCCGCGGCGACACTACGTCAAGACCGCGCTGTCCGTGCTGAACATGGGGTTCCTGCGCGGCCTGTCCGCCGAGTACATGCGGGCCACCCCGGCCATCAACGACTGGCTGGCCGGCCTGGTCGACGGGGACACCGCGCTGCGCGAGACCGGGTTCTCCATCCTGCGTGAACGCGCGGCCGTGGGCTACCACCACGAGCAGTACGCGGCCGCCACCGCCAAAGGGTCGCCGTATTCGAAGATGCTCGCCGCACTGTGGCGGGAGAGCCCGGTGCCGTCGGTGGCGCCGGGCCAGCGGCTGGCGACCATGGCCAGCCTGCTGCACGTCGACGCCGACGGCGACTCGGTGGCGGGGGCGCTGATCGCGGAGTCGGGACTGTCGCCCCGGGTGTGGCTGCGGCGCTACCTGGATGCCTACCTGCGGCCGCTGCTGCACTGCTTCTACGCCCATGACCTGGTGTTTATGCCGCACGGGGAGAACGTCATCCTCGTGCTGGAGGGCGGAGTGCCAGTGCGGGTCCTCATGAAGGACATCGCCGAGGAGATCGCCGTCCTCAACCCCGATGCGCGGCTGCCGCCGAAGGTGGAGCGCATCCGCGCCGAGGTGCCCGACGAGCTGCGGACGCTGTCGATCCTCACCGACGTGTTCGACTGCTTCCTGCGGTTCCTCAACGCGATCCTGCAGAGCGAGCAGATCCTGGACGAGGAGGAGTTCTGGGCCGCCGTCGCCGAGTGCGTCCGGGACTACCAGGAGTCGATGCCGCACCTGGCACACCGCTTCGCCAACGACGACCTCTTCGCCGAGCGGTTCGGCCTGTCGTGTCTGAACCGGCTGCAGCTACGCGACAACCAGCAGATGGTGGACCTGCAGGACCCGGCCAGCGCGATCCGGCTCGCCGGCGAGCTGGACAACCCGATCGCCCCATTCGCCGGCGACACCGACGGCCAGCAGCGGGCGGGGGCGGACCGGTAGAGGACCGTTCGCGGCCCGCCGTTGGCTGGTGCGGCGGGCCGGCCCGCCGCACCAGCCAGCGTGTCACGGGCGTACAGCAAGCGCGTCCACCTCGAAGCGCATCCCCGGCAGTGCGAGACCGGCCACACCGAGGAGGGTCTGGGTGGGCGGTTTCGTGCCCCAGTGCCGGGCGATGTGCCGGCCCACCACCATCAGTGTGCTCTCGTCGTGGTCCACGATGTAGGTGCCCAGGCGTACGACGTGGGAGTAGTCGAGGCCGACGGCGCTCAGCGCCGTGCCGAGCCGGTCGAACGCCACCTCCACCTGGGTGTCGAAGTCGGCGTCGAGAACGCGACCGGAGTCGTCGCAGGCGTACTGGCCGGCGATGACCACCAGGTCACCCCGGGTTGCGGCGATGTGGCTGTACCCGAACGGCGTGGGGTCGTGCAGGGTGTCCGGGTTGAGGATGGTGTGCGGCATCGGTTCCTCTCCTTCGTTGTCTTCATTTGGAGTGATCACACGTTTCGGGGCCGGCGGCGCGCGGCGGCGGCTACCGCGACACCGAGCACGGTCAGGGCCGTGCCGGCCCAGGGAGCGGCGGGGACGTCCAGAGTGTCCACCACGAGCCCGCCGAAGAGCGCGCCGAACGCGATCGCCGCGTTGAACGCGCAGACGAACAATGCGGTTGCCGCCTCGGCCGCGCGGGGAGCGGTCGCGATCATCCACGACTGCAGGCCCACCGACACCCCGCCGTAGGCCATCCCCCACAGCAGCAGCGCCGCGCCTCCGCCCAGTGGTGTCGTGCCCACCAGCGCGAACACCGGAAGAGCGGCGCTGAGTAGGACCGCGATCCAGAGCACGGTCCTACGCGCGTCGCGTCCCGCGCCCGCGCCGGCGAGAAAGTTCCCGGCGATCCCCACAGCTCCGTAGCCGAGCAGCAGCCCACCCACGAGCCCGGCAGCCACCCCCGACACGTCGCTGAGTAACGGCCGGACGTAGGTGAACGCGGTGAAGTGCCCGGTGACGAGCAGCACGGTCAGCACGATCCCGGCGCGCACGCCCACGTTGGTCCGCACCAGGGAGGGCAGCTCACCGAAGCGGATCGGCTCGCTCGCGGGCAACCGCGGCACCAGGATGAGCAGCAGCCCAACCGCCACCAGGCCCAGGGCCCCGAGCCCAGCGAAGGCTGTTCGCCAGCCAGCCAGGTCACCCAGAACGGTCGCGAGTGGCACGCCGAGCACCGACGCCGCGGCGACGCCGCCGAAGATGATCGACGTCGCCCGCGCGACGTGCCGTTCCGCGACGAGCCGCAGGGCGAGACTTCCGGCGATCGCCCAGAAACCGCCAATGCTCACGCCCACCAGCAGGCGCGCCGCCAGAAGCACCGCGAAGTGCGGGGCGAGCGCGCTGGTCAGGTTGGCGGCCACGAGCACCCCGAGCAGCAGGGCCAGCACGACTCGGCGATCCGTTCGGCCCAACACCACAATGGTCACCGGCGCGGAGACCGCCGCGACCAGGCCGGGGCCGGTCACCATGAGTCCCGCAGCGCCGTCGGAGACCGCGAGCGATGCCCCGATCGGCCTGAGCAGGCCGACGGGGACCAGCTCCGTGGTCATGAGTGTGAAGATGCCGAGCGTGACCGCGCACACGGCCATCCATCCGCGGGCGGGGGAGCGCTGCTGCGTATCCGCCGCGGGTGGCGCGGGGACCGCGCGTTCTGTCGAGTCAGCCGACGCCATCAGCCACCTCTTTCCGGATTCGAGATATGGAATAACCAGTTTTATCCCGGCAGGAAAACCCTGCGGGGAAGGGCCCTTTCACGGCGTTGCCGCGAACCACTGCCGCGCGCGTACCGGAACCTCAGGTGCGGCCTGCCGCACCGCCGCCTGCAGTTCCGCGATCGTCTGGCTGGCCAGCTCGGCGCGCCAGGCGATCTCGGCCCGGCGCATCGCCTGGTCGACCAGGCAGGGGGCGGTGGGTGCGTCCGGGGTCGCACCGGGACCACGCTGCCGGATCTCGGTGCACTGGAACGCGTCCTCGCGCCCCTCGATCGCGACGACGACGTCCAAGAGCGTGATCTGCTCGGGGTCGCGCGCCAGCCGGAACCCGCCACCCGGCCCCGGCGTGGAGTACACCACCCCAGCGCGGGCCAGGGCCTGCAACTGCTTGTTCAGGTAGGCGGCGGGAAGCTCGTAGAACGCGGCCAGGGCCGCGGTGGGGACCGCGCGCTCGGGTCCCACCCATGCCAGGTTGAGGCAGCTGTGTAGCGCCCACTCAACCCCTTCCGCCATCCGCATAACCTGGATCTTACATATCCAGATTAAGCTCGGCAACACTGGCCCCGCAGAGAGCACCGGCCATCCTCGATCAGTCGTAGATGGTCGAACGGTGACCTACCTGGATGACCCAGACCACAAGTTGACCGTTGTCCACGGTGTAGATAACGCGGTAGTCGCCCACGCGGAGCCGGCGGCGTTCGGGGCGTGAGACTAGCGCGGTGGTGCCGTAGCCATAGGGATCGTTCTCCAGGTTCGCAAGTTTGCGCAGGATCGTCATCGCGGTCTGTTTGGGGATCTTGCGCAACTCGTCGCGGGCAGCGCGATGGAACCGAGTCTGGTAGCCGCTCACTGCGGGCGTTCCAGGGTCTCTGCCACCACCTCATCCAGTGGGGCTCCGGGGTCATCGTCGGCCATGCGCTCGTCGACGATCCGGTTGAGCTCCTCCTCTTCCCAGTGCTGGAACTGGCGCAGGGTGTCGATGCTCACCACGGCGGCAACCTCCTTGCCACGCCGGGTGACCACTGTGGGTACGTCCTCACGTTCGGCACGGTCGACCACGTCAGCCAGATGGTCGCGAACCTCGCGGATGGACTCTGTAGGGGTCTCGCTCATACTTATGATTGTACCGAAGGTACTAACGGTACACATAGTCCATTCGGTCAGAGGCGGAGGCGGCGGCCTCGCTCACCTGCCCGGGTCTCGGGGACACCGACCCCTCACGGCGCCGTCGCAAGCGCCTCGTGCCACTTGGCGGTGTCGGTGTACTGGTGCAGCCAGCTCACCCGATCGTTGCTGAGCCGCCACAGGTGGGTGAACTCCGCTGCATAGTCGCGCCCGGTGGCGCGGGCGGTGCCCCGGTAGTGGCCGGTGACGACAATCGTGCCGTCGGTGGTCTGCTGGCTGGTCTCGGGGTAGGGCGCGGTGTCGAAGTGGCCGGCGACCTCGCCCCACACTCCGAGGATCATCGCGTCGCGGCCGTGGTGCGCGCCACCCACGCCGCAGGGCATGCCGGGGGCCACATGCCCCTCGAAGTCGGGGTGCAGCAGCGCGTAGAGGCTGGTGACATCGCGTTCGCGCAGGGCCAGGTAGAGCTTCTCAACGGTGGGGGACACGCGCACTCCTTTTTAGTTAAAATGTTCTAGAATGCTCTCACTATAACTTCTGGAGGCGGGTGTGGGCAGACCGGGCAGGTTCACCGAGGACCAGATCCTCGGGGCGGCGCTCGAAGTCGTTGCCGCCCACGGGCCGGCCGCGGCCACGGTGTCGGCGATCGCGGCCCACCTCGGCGCGCCGGTCGGCTCGATCTACCACCGGTTCGCCTCCCGGGACCTGCTGCTGGCCCGGCTGTGGACCCGGGGTGTCCGGCGCTTCCAGGCCGGCTTCCTGGAGGCGCTGCAGGCGGGCGACGCGGAGAGGGCGGCGCTGCACACCCCGCGCTGGTGCCGCGAGAGCCCGAACGAGGCGCGGGTGCTGCTGCTGTACCGGCGGGAGGACGTCGCCGCCCGCTGGCCCGAGGAGCTGGGACCGGAAATGGCCGCGCTCGCCACCTCACTGCAGAGCGGCCTGCGCACGTTCGCGGCCGAAGGCGGGCACGACCTGCAGCGGGTCATGTTCGCGCTGGTCGACGTCCCCCACGGGGCTGTACGGCGCTACCTTTCCCGCGGGGAGGCGCCACCGGAATCGGTCGACAGCCTCATCGCCGAGACGTGCCGGGCGGTGCTGGGGACACCCTGAGATCGGGGCCTCCAGGAAGAGTGGTGTGCTCCTAATTCAGTACCGTGGCCACGGGAATAGGGCACCCTGGTTTCCGGGAAACCGTAGCCAGGAGGGACGGACGTGCAGACTCGCACTCTGACCGTTGCCATCACCCGCGAGGACGACCGGTATGTCGCCCAATGCCTGGAGGCCGACGTCTCCAGCTTCGGCGATACCCGGGGCGAAGCGATCACGATGGTCACCGAAGCACTCGAACTGTGGTTCGAGGACGCGCCCGTTGAAGAGCGCATCAAGGTCTGACGCCCGTGTCGTTGCTGGTGGCCAGAACCACGGCCCCACACCTTCAGCCAAGCAGGTCCCGGCGGCGCAGACCGGCGAGACCCGCCCCGATCAGCGTGGCGGCCACGGCCGTGAGGACCAGTAGGGTCCCGGCGCCGGGTGGGCCGAAGAACGGCAGCACGTGGGCGAACGGCGAGAACGTCCAGAAGAGCCAGTCCGGCCAGCCCAGGTGCTGTCCGAACTCCACGGTGAGAGCGACGCCCAGCGCGCCGTAGCCGACGAACGGGGCGACACGGCCCGCCAGGCCGTAGGCCGCTATGGCGATCCCCACCAGCACCCACACGGCCGGGATTAGCCGGGCGGTGGTCGCGAGCATGGTGGCGGAATCGCCTGCCCCCACGCCGAAGCACAGTCCCACGACCACGAGCAGCACCGCCGGCACGGCCAGCGCCAGGGCCAGGTGCCCGGCGGCCCAGCGCAGCCGGCTGACCGGCCCGGCCAGTAGCAGTGCGGCGTGCCCGCCGGACTCGTCGGCGTGCATCCGCAGCACGACCTGGATGGCATAGAGCGTGATCGGGAAGACCGTGGCGAAAGCGATGTAGGCGAACAGGGCATCGCCGGGGTTGGCCGAGCCCATCGCCGCGGCCCACTCAGCCATCTGGTCGCCGGCCGCGTACTGCTCCATAGCGGCGGTGCCGGCCAGAGCCGTCGGCAGGCAGATGGCGGCGGTGCCCGCGACCCACACCAGCGCCATGCCCCGGTGCAGCCGCCAGGCCAACCCGAACGGGCCGCCCAGCCCGCGCGGTCCGGTGCGCGGCCCGGGACGCGTCGCGAGCATCCCGGAACCCAGATCGCGGCGGTCGGCGAGGCTGACCGCCGCGTACACCAGAACCACGACGAGGGCCGCGACGAGCAGGAACGGCCACCAGCGGTCCCCGGCGAACGGTTGGGTGCGCTGCAGCCAGCCGTTCGGGACCAGCCACCCCAGCCACGCCAGGCCCGGCCCGCCGAGGTCGGAGGCGCCGCGGACGAAGTGCAGCGCGAAGAACAGGGAGTAGGCGCCCACGATGGCCGCCCGCGGATTGGCGGTGAGCTGCGCGGCCACGGCCGCCATCGCGGCCGAGATCCACACCGCGCTCCCGGTCACCAGGCCGAACACCGCGGATCCGGCGGCGGGCATACCGGCGCCGATCATGGTCGCGCTGGTCAGCACCGCGAGGAGCGCACCCGCGACGAACACGACCGCCAGGGCCGCCGCCAGCGGCGCGTAGCGCCCCACCCCCGTCGAGCCCAGCAGCTCGCGCCGGCCGGCCTGCTCGTCGGTGCGGGTGTGGCGCACCACGAAAACCACGGCGCCGAGCGCGGCGAGTAGGGTCGCGGCACCGAAGGATTCCTGCACGAGAAGGTCGTCGATGCCGGTGCCGTACACGGGTCCCTGGAAGAGCTTGAACATCGGGACCTCGACCATGACCTGGTCGTAGCGCGTCTGGCGCGCCTCGGTGGTCGGGTACAGCGCCTCCCGGGTGCCCGCCCGGCCAGCGGACACGCCCCAGCTCAGCAGCAGCCAGACCGCCAGCATGACGCGGTCGCGGCGCAGCAGCAGCCGGGTCAGCATGCCGGTTCCGGTGAGCGGGCTCGCGGTACCGGCCGGGGAGGCGCCATCCGAAGCGCGGGTGGTCGTGCTCATCGGGACACCCCCGAGACTTCGCCCTCGCCGGCCGGTTCTGCCTGGTAGTGGCGCAGGAACAGCTCCTCCAGGGTGGGCGGCTGCACGGTGACGTCGACGATTCCCAGCGCGTGGAGGTGCACCAGGACGTCGCCGATCCGGGCGGTGTCGACCTGGCAGCGGACCTGGTGGCCCTCGGTGCGCAGGTCGTGCACGCCCGCGAGGTCGCTCAGCCCGCTGGGCGCGGCGGCGACCTCTGCCGATACCGAGGACCGGGTGAGGTGGCGCAGCTGCGCCAGGGTCCCCGCCTCGACCGTCGCGCCGTCGCGGATGATCGTCACCCGGTCGCACACCGCCTCAACCTCGCCGAGGATGTGGCTGGAGAGCAGAACGGTGCGGCCCCTGGCGCGCTCCTCGGCGACACACTCGCGGAAAACCGCCTCCATCAGGGGGTCCAACCCGGCGGTCGGTTCGTCGAGCACCAGGAGTTCGGCGTCACTGGCCAGGGCCGCGACCAGCGCCACCTTCTGCCGGTTGCCGGTGGAGTAGGTCCGGCACCGCTTACCCGGGTCGAGCGCGAAGCGCCGCACAAGGTCGTCGCGGCGCTGGCGGTCGGCCCCGCCGCGCAGCCGTCCCAGCAGGTCGATCACCTCGCCGCCGGTGAGGGTGGGCCACAGGGTGACGTCTCCGGGGACGTAGACCATGCGGCGGTGCAGCTCCACCGCACGGTGCCACGGGTCCTGCCCGAGAAGCCGTACCGTGCCCGCGTCCGGGCGTACCAGGCCGAGCAGGACGCGCAGTGTGGTGGACTTGCCGGCTCCGTTCGGGCCGAGGAAGCCGTGTACCTCGCCCGCGTGGACACTCATGTCCAGACCGTCCAGGGCCCGTGTCGTTCCGAAGGTTTTCGCCAGCGCCCGGATCTCAACTGTCTCGGTCATGGCCGTCCTCCTTCCTCGGCGGCGCGGAGGTCTCGCGCTGGTGGTTGTGGGCGGCCTCGCGGACGCGCTCTCCGGCGTCGGACGCCGCGAACTCGGCCATGGAGGTGTAGACGTCGAACATCGCCAGGCCGATGCGCGCCGTGTTCTCCGTGGCCAGGACGTCGACCCCCATTCGGCGCGAGAGGTGCTCGTGCAGCACGACCGTCGCGTGGTGCATCGCGGCCATCACGGCGGCGGTGTCGCGTGTCTTGGCCGAGCCCGGTGGGAAGCGCTCGGGCCAGGTGCGGCTCAGGAACTCCTCGGTGGCGTCGGCACCACTGTCGAAGAACGCCGCCGCCGAGGGGGAGCCGTCGACCATGGCACGGCCGATGTAGCGGACGACGAGCGGGCCCCACTCGAAAACCTTGGCGAGGGCGTCCGGGTTGGTGGACCCACCGCCGGTGACGCCGTAGCTGTCGAGGTTGCCCATGGTTTCGACGGCGTAGGTGTCGCAGGCCCGCCGCAGCTCCTCCTTGGTGCCGAAGTGGTGCTGGACCAGCCCGACCGAGACGCCCGCGGCCTCGGCGACGCTCTTGATGGTCGTGCCGGTGTACCCGCGTTCGGCGAACTGCGCGAGCGCGGCGTCCCGGATGCGGGCGCGGGCGGTCAGATCCTCGGGCGGCCGGTCGCCCGAACGGTTTACTGGATACATATATCGCAGACTATATGAACATATTGCCTGCAGTCCATACGGCGATGGGTGGATGAATGGCGGTCCCGCTCTCCCGGGCGCCGCACGGGCGGCGCCGATCAGTACACGGGGTCTGAGGTTCGGGCCACCGCGGACGGCGGCGGTGTTCAGCGGCCGTCCAGCGCCCGGGAGAGCAGGTCGATGAGGGTGCGGCGTTCGGTCTCGTCCAGCGTTCCGAGTAGCGCGCGTTCGGCGTCGGCGACGCGGTGCTGGCCCTGCTGTTGGGTGTGCCTTCCAGCCGGGGTCAGGGTGAGCAGGTGGGCGCGCCGGTCGGTGGGACTGCGGCGCCGTTCGAGCAGCCCGGCCCGGTCGAGGCCGTCGACGACGGTGACGATCGTGGTCCGGTCGATCCCGAGGCGCTGACCCAGTTCCTGCTGGGTCATGGGGCCTTCATCGGCGAGCACGCTCAGTACCGCGTGCTGCTTGACGTCGATGCCGAGCGCGCCGAGCTCGCCGGACTCGCGCTCAAGGCAGCGCAGGTGGAGTTTGCCCAGGACGAAGCTGACGCGGCTGAGCATCGACGGCGGATACCCACTGGCCATGGCCGAAGGTTAGCAGCCGAGCTGAATAACTCTTGTACTGATTATCAGTCCTACTGTTATAGTTTCCGCGTTCGGATGTCTGAGAGAGGGCAGGAAGGCGGGTAGCTATGCGGGTCGTGCGCGCAACGCGTTTCGGGGGGAGCGAGGTGCTGGAACCCGGCCAGGCGCCGGACCGGGTCGCCGGACCGGGCCAGGCCGTGGTGCGGGTGGCCGCGGCCGACACCCTGTTCCTCGACATCGTGATCCGGCGCGGCTCAGCCGGACCGTGGGGCGTGCGCCCGCCGTACGTGCCGGGCGCGGGGATCGCCGGAGAGGTGAGCTCGGTTGGGCCCGGCGTTGACGCCGCCTGGGTGGGCCGCCGCGTCGCCGTCAAGTCCGGCACTGGCGGTCCGCGACCCCAGGTCGAGACCATCGCCCAGGCCGCCGCGCGGACCACACCGACCGGGGGATACGCCGAGCACGCCGTGGTCGCCGAGGAAGCCATGATCCCCGTTCCGGAGGCCCTCGGGCTGCGCGAGGCGGCCGCTCTGGTCAACGACGGCCTGACCGCCATGCTGCTGGCCGAGGCCGCCCGGGTGCGGCCGGGCGAACGCGTGCTGGTCACCCCCGCCGGCGGCGGCCTGGGCTGCCTGCTGGTGCAGCTCGCCCACGCGGCCGGCGCGCGGGTGTTCGCCGGTGCCGGCGATCCCCGCAAGCTGGAGCTGGCCCGCGAACTGGGGGCCGCGGTCACCGTGGACTACGCGCGGCCGGGCTGGACCGACCGGCTCCGCGAGGCGGCCGGGGGAGCGGGAATGGACGTGGTGCTCGACGGTGTCGGCGGCGAGGTCGGGCGTTCCTCGTTCGGGCTGGCTGGGCGCGGCGGCCGGTTCGTCGCATTCGGTTCCCCCTCCGGCGGGTTCACCGCGGTCAGCGCGCAAGAGGCCGGCGCGGACGAGGTGCGGGTCATCTCGATCCTGGATCTGGAGTGGACTCCGGCCGATGAGCGCCGGCTGCCCGAGCAGGCGCTGCACGCGGCGGCCGAAGGACGGATCAGGCCCGTCATCGGCCAGACCTTCCCGCTGGAGAAGGCCGCCGAGGCCCACGCCGCGATCGAGGCCCGGGACGTCGTCGGCAAGACCCTGCTCCTGCCCTGAGTCCCGACGGCGATCGGCCCGTCCGACACTGCACCAGCCGTGCGGCGCCGTGACTCTCGGGGCGGCCGCGTCGCCCGTGCGCACGCCCCGGTCCGCTACGCGGGCCGGGTCCTCCCGGCCTCAGAACTCCTGGCCGGACTGGCCGGTGGTGCCCGGCGCCATGCCGCGCACGCGCCGCAGATGCAGGTGCCGCGACAGCCGGATGGCGGGGCGGATGAGCAGTTGCACGCTGCCGAGCAGGAAGAACCAGGTGCCTAGGGTGGTCCATTCCGGCGAGAAGAACATGACGCTTCCGATGGTGAACCACACGGCGATGAGGATGTCGTTGGCGATGCTGACGACCTCGTAGCGCTGCCGGATGACCAGCTCCTCACGGCCGAGCTTGATCCGCAGCGATCGGTCGTCGCCGGCAGGGCACATGGGTGAATTGTCGCAGGCCATTGGAAAGATGTCTTACTCCAAGCCAGCGAGCCCGCAGCGCGGCGCATGGGAGGTGGGGAAATGGCGCGGTACGTGGCGCTGCTTCGCGGTGTCAACGTCGGCAAGCACAACCGGGTGGCAATGGCCCGGCTTCGCGAGCTCCTGGAGGGGCTCGGGTACCAGGAGGTTCGCACGCTCCTGCAAAGCGGCAACGCCGTCTTCAGCGCACCCGGGCGGCCCACCGCGCAGCTCGCCTCCGAGATCCAGCAGCGTCTCGCCAGTGAGCTGGGCCTAACGGTGGACGTGACGGTGCGGACCGCACCGGAGCTTCGCGCGGTCGTTGCGGCCAACCCGCTCGACGTGGGCGACCCGGCCCGGTTCCTCGTGGTGTTCCTGCCCCGGGCCCCGGAACCGGAACAGCTGGCCAGGGTTACCGCTGAGGCCCGCCCCTCCGAGGAGATGCGGGTCGGCGAACGCGAGCTGTACCTGTGGTGCCCGCAGGGCATCCGCGAGGCCCGGCTTCCCCTTGCCGTCCAACGGCATCTGGGCGGTACGGCACGCAACTGGACCACGACCGCCAAGCTCGCGGACCTGGCCGAGAGCTGAGGCCGGCTCGGGGCCGGGGCGACGCGGATCGCCATGGGCGTGACGAGGTCGGCCATCGCCCAAAGCCGCGGCATCCCCCGGGGAGGCCAGGATCCGTCGGTCGCCATTGGATCGGTCACCCCATTTGGCCACGTGCCGCACCGGGCGGTACACATCAGGCGCGAGTAGCGTAGACGACCATCGCGCGTGGTCCGGACCGCCGCTGTACGCGGCGATCCGGCGCGTGGTGACGCCGGCTGACGCGGCTGGCAGAATGTGCCGCGCTCAACCCGGCGCGGCGGTATCGCGCCGGTTCTTACACAGCCGCGCCACTGGGGGCATGCGTGGGGAAGTTCCAGACGACCGTGCCGACGGCCGACGAAGCGTCGATGCTGGGTGTCCGGCCTCGGGCACGGCACGACGTGATGTACGCGCAGACAAACCGGGGTGTGTACCTGCACTGTTCGGACACCCAGTTCGCCCTGACGGGCCCCACCACCTACCGGCTGGTCAGTTCGATCCTGCCGTACCTGGACGGGCGCAGCACGGTCGCCGAACTGTGCGACGGGCTGACCGAGGCCAACCGCACGGCGGTCATCCGGCTCCTGCGGACCCTGATCGACCGCGGTTTCGTCCGTGACCAGGCCGCGGGCCAGGAACCGCGGCTGCCGCGGGAGACCCTGGACGAGTTCGCCCCGCTGGTGAACTACGTCGAGCACTACGTCGACGACGCGGCCAACCGGTTCGCCGACTTCCTCGACACCCGGGTACTCATCCTCGGCGGGTCCGCCATCGGCCCGGCGACCGCCGCGAGCCTGCGCCGCAACGGACTGCCGGACGCGAACGTCCGGGTGGTCGACCCGGCCGGATCGGGATCGCTCGACGGGTACGACCCGCGCGCCTTCGAAGTGACCGTCGTCACATCGGACGCTGCCGCGGTCCTGCCCCGCATCGAGGCCGGCGACGGCCCCGTCGTGCTGCCGATAATGCTGGTCGGCCGGTACGCCGTGCTCGGCCCGATGGTCAGGCCGGGTGCCGCGCCCTGCTGGACCTGCGCGCGGCTGCGGCTGGGCGCCAACCTTCCGCCGGAGCTCGCGGCCGATATGTGGCGCGAGAGCGCGCTGCCGGGCCTGCCCGCGAGCGCGGCCACCATCGAGGAGCCGGTAGGCCGGATGCTGGGCAACGCCCTCGCCTTCGACGTGTTCCGGTTGCGCACCGGCGCGAACCCGGCGGAGACCGACGGTGCGCTCCTCATACAGGATCTCGACACCCTGGAGACCACGCGCACCCCGGTGCACCCCCACCCCGCGTGCCCCCGGTGCGGGGCGCTGGCCCCGCCCGCCGCGCCCGCGCCAGATGCCGCGGAGGACGCCACCGAGGAGGAACGCCGGCAGGCGCGACAGGCGCCGCTGTTCGGCCGGCACGCCGGAGTGCTCCACGGCTACGCCGACGACCCGCTCCCGCAGTCGCCATTGCGGGTCGGTCGCGTGCGGTTCGGAGCGCCGGCGCGGCTGGAGAACGGCGCGCGCGACATCACGGCCTTCGACCTGTACACCACACTCGGCGCGCGGGTGCGCGCGTTCTCCGCGGCTGCCCTGTGCTATGTCGACGCCGTGCGGACCGGCCACGCGCTTCCCGCCACACCCGAGCCCACCACCGAACCCGTCCCCGCCGGGCGGCTGGCGACCCGGACCGGTCTGCCCGACGACACCGCAGCCGGCCCGTGGCTGCCCGCCACCTCGCTGGTCAGCGGGGATGAGCGGGCCGTGCCCGCCGCCGCGGTCTACCCGTACTCGGAGCTCAACGGCGCCATGGTGGTCGAGCGCACCGCGGCCGGCGGCGGATGCGGCGAGACCCTCGCCGAAGCGCGGCTCGCGGGGCTGCTGTCGGCCCTCACCCATCGGGGCCTGGGCGCGGCGGCCGCCGGGCAGCAATGCGGAACCATCGCGGTCGCCCAGTTCGAGGGCGGCGACGGCGACGCCACCACCGGCACGGCCATCGCGTTCCTGCTGCGCGCGCTGGGCCGGTTCGAGGGTGAGACGGCGTTGCTGGATCTCCCCGCGGCCGAGCCCGCCCACGCCGTGCTGGCCCGGCACGCGGGCACCGGCGCGTGGGCGACCGGCAGCGGGCTGTCTCGGGACGCCGCCGTTCTGGCGGCACTGCGGGATCTACTGGGGCTTCTGCAGCTCGGCGCGGGCGACCCCGGCGGCGCCGAAGGGCCCGATCTGGGCAACGTTCTGCTCGCCGGCTTCGACCCGCGGGCCGTCGCGTGCGCGCCCGCGGGGCCCCGTCCGGACACCACCGAAGAGGGACTGGTGGCGGGCGTGCGCGCGGCCGGGCACGACGCCCTCGTCGTCGAGACCACCCCGATGGACCTCCACGGGGCCGGATTCCGCACCGTACGTGTCCTGTTCGTGCCCTAGCCCTGGAGGTTCGCATGTCCACTGCGGCCGAGCCGGCGACGCCGCTGGAGGAGAGCCGGCGACGTGTCGAGCGGTACCTGACCGGGCGCGGCGGCGATTCGGGCGGGGTCGCGCCACTGGTGCGCGTGCTCGGCGAACGCGACCTCGTCTACGCCGCGCCGGAACCACCCGCGGCGGGCCTGGTGATTCCCGTCCAGTTGTACGATCACGCCGCGATCGTCGGCCCTCTCGGGCCGGCCGACGGCTCGCGCGCGCCGTGCTTCCACTGCGTCGCGATGCGCTGGCAGAAGCTGCGCCAGGACCTGCGCCGCGATGTTCTGGAGCTTCGCGGTGAGCGGATGGGCGCGGTGGCGCCGATGCCGCACCTGACACCGTTCGCGCTGGAAGAGCTGTACCAGCTGGTCCGGGCGCTGGCCGAGCCCGAAGGCCGCTCGGCCGAACGCACCAGGCACGGGTTCCGCTACGTCTACGAACTGCAGTTGGACACCCTTCACCTGCGGCGGCACCCGATCGTCGCCGACTCCACCTGCCCGGTCTGCGGACCCGCTGGCGACGACACCCGACCGGCCTTCCCCGGCCTGTCGTCGCGGATGAAGCCCGATCCCGACAGCGACCGCGTACGGTCGGTGCACGAGCACGACCTGGCGCTGGACGCCATCGCCAACCCCGCCTGCGGGATGCTGGGCAAGCGGGCCGACGCGAAGCTGTCCACCACGACCACCGCCACCGTGTCCGGACATCTCGCGGTCCGCGGCAACCCCCGGCTGCTCAACTTCTTCTGGAACGGGCACGCCGACAGCTACGCGGACAGTACCCTGCTGGCGGCGTGTGAGGGCCTGGAACGGTACTCGGGCCTGATTCGGGGTGGCACCGCGACAGCGGTCGTCGACAGCCACGCCAACCTGTCGGCGCCGTCGGTGGACCCGCTGGTGAGCGGCGTCCACAGCGACGAGTTCTACGCCACCGCGCCGGCGCACTTCACGCGGTACACGCCCGATCTGTCCA
Source organism: Lipingzhangella halophila (assembly GCF_014203805.1). GTDB lineage: Bacteria > Actinomycetota > Actinomycetes > Streptosporangiales > Streptosporangiaceae > Lipingzhangella > Lipingzhangella halophila. Next base: position 2,770,897 of record NZ_JACHJT010000001.1, read on the forward strand.
TCCCGTGGGTGTGGGGGCACTCCCTGCGCGACGACCAGCCGGTACTGGTTCCGGAACAGTGTGTGTACTACCTGCTGAGCCGGAACTACCCGAACTTCGCGCAGGAGTCGTCGAACGGCTGCGCCAGCGGCGGCTGCCTGGAGGAGGCGATCCTGCACGGCGCGCTGGAGGTCATCGAACGCGACGCGTTCCTGCTCGCCTGGTTCGGCGGCGCCGCCCTGCCCCAGATCGACCCCGCGACGGTGCGCGACCCCGCCACCCGGGCGCTGATCGACCGCATGTGGCTGCTGGGCTACGACATCCACCTGCTCGACACCCGGATCGACCTGCCCTTCCCGGTCGTCACCGCGATGGCACGGCGCCGGCCGGGCGGCGACGGTCTCGGCGCGCGGTGCCTGTCCGCGGCGGCCAGCTTCGACCCCGAGGAAGCCGTGAAGTCGGCCGTGCGGGAGGTCGCCACCTACATCGCGGACTTCCCGGACCGCACCGCCCGCAAGCGCGAACGACTCGAACCGATGACGCGCGACTACAGCCGTGTCGTCGACATCTACGACCACCCCGCCCTCTACGGGCTCCCGGAGATGGCCGGGCACACCGACATGCTGCTGGGCGGCGGCGAGCGGAGCGCCATGAGCGAGGTCTTCGGCGAGTGGGAGCACCACATCCGCCCCCGCACCCCCGACCTCACCGACGACGTCCGGTTCTGCCGGGACCGGCTGGCTGAGGCGGGTTTCGACATGGTGGTGGTGGACCAGACCAGCCCGGAACAGGCGGCGTTCGGCACACGCACGGCCGCTGTTACCGTTCCGGGCATGCTGCCCATCGACTTCGGCTGGGACAAACAGCGGGCGCCGTACATGCCCCGCATGCGGACCGCGTTCCGCCGTGCGGGCTGGCGCGAGACCGACCTCGACCCGTCGGAGTTGCACCTGGTTCCGCACCCGTTCATGTGAGGGAGCGATGACCACGAGCGCGAGCGCAGTCAGCGAGTACCTGCGGGCGGTCCTGCACCGGACGCGGCACTCGATGGATCCGCCGGGCTTCCGGATCGACTGGGCCGACCAGCCGTGGCGGCACAAGGTCTATCCCGGCGTGGACCGGCTCCCGTTGCCCGTCGATGGCACGGCGCCCGGGGGCACCCTCGCCGACACCCTGTGGCAGCCGGACGCGACGCCCCCCGAAGCGCCGTTGCCGCTGCGGTCCCTCGCGGGGATGCTGCGGGACTCCTACGGCGTCCTGGGGCGCAAGGTCCGGGTGAACGGTAACCACGACGACGACGTGCAGGGGAGCTTCCGCCACGCCCACTGGTTCCGCGGCGCGGCAGCGGGCGGGGGCCTGTACCCGTGCGAGATCTACTGGGTGGTGGGCCCCGGCGGGGACGTGCGGCCCGGCGTCTACCACTACGCGGCACCGCACCACGCGCTGCGCCCCCTGCTCGCTGGCAACGTGGCGCCGCGGGTGCGCGCGGCCCTGGGCGACCCACCCGGTTCCGCAACCGGTGAGCAGTTCTTGCTGGTCACCGTGCGGTTCTGGAAGAACGCGTTCAAGTACAACAACTTCTCCTACCACTGCGTGACCATGGACGTGGGCGCACTGTTGTACACCTGGGTGCTGTGGGCCCGTGCCGCGGGCGTGGCGCTGCGTACGGCGTTCTGGTTCGACGAGGTGGCGCTGGACGACCTACTCGGCCTGGACCCGATGGTCGAGAGCGCCCTTGCCGTGGTGCCGCTGCCCGGCCCGCCAGGGGGGTCAGCGGCGGAGCTCACCGCCGACACCGCGCGGGTGTCCCGGCGGCCGGCCGAGCGGTCCCGCACGGTGACCCGGTTCCCGTGGCTGGAGGAGGTGCACCGCTCGACCCTGGAGCGGGCCACCGAACGCCCCGGGGAAAGCGACTTCGCCGCGGCGGCGGTCGGCGACCCGGTTGGTGACGGCGAGGTCGCGCTGCCAGACCCCGACAGCGACGCACTGCGCACCGACCTGCGCGACGTGCTCCGAGCCCGCCGGTCCAGCTTCGGCCTGCAGGCGGCGGAGCCGCCCCTCGCGGCGGCGGACCTCGCCACGATCCTGGCCACCTGCGGTCACGGCCGGCACATTCCCGCGGACTTCCGCGGTGCCGACGGGGAGCCGCCCCTGACCCGCCTGGCGGTATTCGCCAACCACGTCGCAGGGGTTGGCAGCGGAGCCTACCTCTACTCCGCGGGGCGGCACGCGCTGGTTCCGGTCCCGGGAAACCCGGTCAACCCCTTCCTGCAGCAGCACTACGTGCTCGACAACTACAACCTGGAACAGGTCGCCGCCGTTCTCGTCGTGCTGGCGCGAACGCAGGCGGCGGTCGAGACGGTCGGGGCGCGGGCCTACCGGGCCGTAAACGCCGAGGTCGGCGCGGTCGCCCAGTCGGCCTACCTGGTCTCGGCCGCGCTAGGCGTCGGCTGCGGCGTCGCGTTGGGACTGGACAACATCGCCTTCGCCGAGCGGCTGGGGGTCGCCGAGACCCAGGAGCGGCCCTACCTGTTGCTGATGATCGGCCACGAACGGGCCGTTCAGGCCGACGTCACGGACCGTTTCGGATGACGGCCCGCCACCATCGCGAGGAGGAGGACCCCAGTTCGATGGAACCCCGCCGACACACCTGGGCGGCGCGTGACGGCGACCGCGGAACCGAGTCACTACTCGCACCGTTCTTCCTGCTGAGGGTGGGCGGACTTCCCGTGACGGCGGTCGAACGGCTGCGCTCCTCCCGCACACTCGCCTGGGCCCGCGAGGTCCTGCGATCGGAATCGGCGCTGGCCGAGCAGGCCGGCCCTGCCCGCGACGCGCTCGGCGAGGCCGTCGGCGCGACCAACGACCCCGGCCTGCGGCGCGAGTTGTTGGCGCTGCGCCGGGACGTGCACAACGGCCGCATGCCGCGCGACCCGGCGCGCGCCGGTGAACTGGCGGACCTGCTGGGGCGCTCTGATCGGGTGGCGGTCGCGACCTGGCTGTCCCACCGCGACGCCCACGAGGCCGCGCTGTCCCGGGGCGACGACGTGCTGGCCGAGGAGCGAGCGGAGGCGGTCCAGCACCTGCGGCAGCTGGCTGACGACCCGCGGCTGCGCGCGGGTATCCAGCTGGGAGCGCCGCTGCTCGACCGGCAGCTCGACAGCTACGTCGCCGACCCGGGCGGCAGGCGCGCGCACAAGGTCGAGCGTTCACTGCTGTCGTACGCCTTCCGGGCCGCGTGCAAGACCAGCCCGTTCAGCACGTTGACGCCGGTGGCCCTGGGGCGGTTCCGGGACGGGGGTCCGGCACTGGTCGGCAGCGACACGGCGGGGGCGCGCCCGGTCCGGCCGCGCGGACACGCTCGGCTGAACCTGGTCGCGGTCGCGCGTCTCGCGGAGGCCGTCGTGGCCGACCCGACGCTGCGCGCGGACCTGCCCGTCGAGCTGACCGTCGGCTGGCGGGTCGAGCGGGACCGGGTGCGCTACCTGCGTCGCACCCTCGACCGCGGTCACGACGATGCGCTGGTCACCCCGGGGATCCTGCATGAGCGCGAGTACCACCTCAACCGCGGGCCGTTCCTCGACGACCTGCTGGCCGTCGCCGAGAAGGAGGCGCCGATCCCGCTCGGGGAGCTGGCCGTACGCCTCAGTGACGCCGACCCGCGCAACCGCCCGCTGCCCGTGGTCGAGCGCTACCTCGGGCAGATGCTGGACTACGGACTGCTGGTGATCCCGGTGCTGCGGACCGACCCGCACCATCCGGACCCGGTGGAGCGACTGCGCGCCGACATCGCCTCGCTGGGCCACTCGTGGTCCGACTCCCTCGCGCGGCGGCTGGAACGCGTAGGCCGGCACGTCTCCGACTTCCCGAGCGCCGACATCGCGCGGCGGCGCGACACCGAGCGCGCGGTCCGCCAGGAGCTGGACGCGGCCCAGGACGAGCTAGGCCAGACGCCTCCGCGGACACCGGCGACCGCGATCTACGAGGACGCGACCGTGGGCGACCTGGCGGCGTGGGCCGACCGGGAACGCTGGGAGCAGCGGATGCTGCCCGGGCTGCGCGGGCTCTCCGAACTGCTGCCGGTGTTCGACTCCCGGCTGCCTAAACGCCTGGTGGCCCGGGAGTTCTTCCGGCTTCGTCATGGCGCGGGCGGCGCGTGCGCCGACCTGGTGGGTTTCGCCCAGGAGTTCCACGATGACTGCTTCGGCCGGTTTCTCGCCGAGAGCCCGGCGTCGGGACGCTTCGTCGACGGGCCGGACGGCGCGGAGTACCGACCGCAGAGCAACCCGCTTCGGCAGCCGGAGCTGGACGCCCTCGACACCGCCCGAAAGCGGCTCGCCGAGCTCGTCGACGCCCGGTACCGGGACCTACCGGAATCCGCGACGGAGCTGTGCCTTGACGACGACGTCGTGTCGGAGGTGGCCGGCCTCCTGCCGGGCGACCGGGCCGAGCTGTCCCCGCACACCTACTTCGTGCAGGTGGATGCCGAGGCCGAGCGGGCGGCGGTGAGCTGGATCTACACCGGCCTGACCGTCCCCCTGTCGCGGTTCGTGCACGGCCTGGCGGAGGCGGGCGAGGACACGCTGGCCTCGGACATCCGGACGCATCTGGCTGACGCGACACCCGACGGAGCGGTGTTCGCCGAGCTGTCCGGCGGGCACACCATGACCAACCTGGGCCTGCACCCGCCGGTGCTGCCCTACGAGCTGGTGTGCCCCGGCGACGTCAGCCACCGGCCGGCCGAGCGGCGCATCCTCGTGGACGACCTCGTCGTCCACGACGACGAGGACAGCGGGCGGCTGCGCCTGTGGTCGCGGCGCCTCGGCACCTGGGTGGTGCCGGTCTACCTCGGATTCCTCATGCCGACGGCGCTTCCCGAGCTGCACCAGGTGTTGCTGGCGTTCTCGCACGCCAGCATCGCCGGGCTGGACCTGTGGAACGGCGTGTCCGCGCCGCCGCGCGAGGGCGGCGCGCAGCGGCGGCCCCGCATCAGCTACCGCAACCTGGTCCTGCAACGCCGGAAGTGGAAGGTCCACCCCGACGACCTGCCCCGCCCGGGGAAGCGGGGGCGGGTTCCCGACGCGCGCTGGTTCCTGGAATGGACCCGGTGGTCTGACGCGCGCGGCCTGCCCCGGCGGGTGTTCGTCGCGCCCGATACGCGCCCCACGGCCGGCAGGCGCGGCGGGCCGCGGGTCGCGGCGGTGCGCAAGCCGCAGTACGTCGACTTCGACAGCTACCACTCGCTGTGCCAGTTGGAGAACGTGCTCGACACGGTCGGGGACACCGTTGTTCTCACCGAGATGCTGCCCGACACCGAGCAGCTCTGGTTGCGGACCCCGGAGGGCCGGCACGTGACCGAAATGGGCGTGGAGCTGGACATCCGCCCGAGTGCGCCCGGCGCGTCCGGGCGCTCCGCGACCAGGAGAAGGTGAGACCAGTTATGGAGACACCGCTGAACGTCACCGAACAGCCGGCTCCCGGGGTCTCCGGCGACGGTTGGATCGCGGTGCACGTGTACTACGCGGACGACCTGACCGTGCTGCTGTCGCAGTGTGTCGCGCCGTTGGTGCGGCAGCTGTACGAGGAGAAGGTGATCACCGGGTTCTTCTTCGTGCGGCACTGGCTGGAGGGCCGGCACCTGCGACTCCGCATGCGCGTGGTGGATTCCGGCCAGGCCCAGGTCGTGCGGTCGCGAACCGAGGAGGCGCTCGGTGAGTTCCTGCGGCGGCGCCCCGCACTCCGCGACCCGGCCGAGGGCTTCGATTCCGGCCTGGTCAAAAAGTTGTTCCTGCGGGAGTACTCCGAACGGCAATGGGCGGAGCACTATGGCGACGGTGGTATGCCGGTGCGTCCTAACAACAGTTTCGCCTATATGGGATATGACTTCGAGGCGGATCGTTACGGCGGGCCCGGCGGCGTGGAGCTGGTGGAGTGGCACTTCCACCATTCCAGTGCCGCCGTTGTGGACCTGCTTCAACGCGCGAATATGCACGTGCGAACGGTCATGCTCGGTTCCGCGGTGCAGTTCATGGCCGCACTGTGTTCCGCCCTGGTGCCGGAGCCAGTGGAGGCCGCGTCGTTTATGGAACGTTACGGCGCCATGTGGCGGGAGGACGGCGCCACCGAGCCCGACGGGTACGCCGACGCCTACGCCTCCATGCTCCCGTCGTTGCACGGCCGGATCGCCGACATCCACGCGGCGGTGGTGTCCGGCGACCCCGACGGGTTGGGGGGCGCGCTGGGACCGTGGGCGCGCCACGCCGTGGAGCTTCGCGCGGCGATCGGCGACGCCGCCGAACGCGGCGACCTGGTTTTCGACAATGAGGGTGCGGTGACGTCCCAGCGGGCGACTTTGTTGTTGCTCGGCAGTTTCCTGCACATGACGAACAACAGGATCGGTGCGAGCGGCGAGGACGAAGCGTACCTTTCGTATCTGCTGCGGCGTACGTTCGCGGAATCCCTCGCCGGAACGGGATAGCCGGAACGAGCAAATTGCCACAGGGAATCCCTTGCCGTTGCGGGGACCCTGCTAATAGTCTTCCCATTGCAAATGTTCGTCTCCGATTAATTGCGGAGGATTAGCGTGCTTTCTCAGGAGCTCAACGACTTCCAGGCCGACAACTTCGAGGTCGTCGACATCGACGACACCGCGACCGAGGTCACGAGTACCACCGTGTCCACGCCGGGCGGTATAACCTGCGGCAACGAGGCCGTCTACTCCGCCTCCTGACCGTAGGTCCCACGGCCGGGCCACCGCGGCCGCCAACCGCCAGTGACCTGGCCCCACAGATGTGAGGGCCTTACCTTCTCTCACGTCTCCCAGCCGGGAACCGCGCCGCGGTGCCAGTTCCGATCAGGCGTGTGTCTTCGAAAGGGCGGGCGCCGGTGCCGACCGCGGCGCGAGTTCGAACATCTCCGCGAGAAGTTCGTGCGACCTGCGTCGATCCCCCGGGTCAGCGATGAGGTTGTACACCATGAGTTCGTCGGCGCGGCTCTCGCTGACCATCTGGTCCAAGGTGGCGCGGACCTCGGTGGGGTTGCCGGCGACGAACATCGGCCATTCCCCGTCGACGATGGATGTTGGCCGCTCCTTCTCTGTTGGGGGCAGCTCCCCCGCTGCATCGTCCGGCGACGGCACCAGAGCGGAGAAGTCGCCGGCACGGACCCGTTTCGTGAACGCCCTCGCCGAACCAACCAGCCTTCGCGCCTCGTCGTGCGTGTCGGCCACCGTGATGTTGACGGCGAGGATGGAGCGAGGGGACGCCAGGCGGTGTCCTTTGGGCTGGAACCGTTCCCGGTAGTTGCGCATGGCTTCCACCGCGCCAGCGGGGTTGATGAACCCGGAGAACGTGTAGCCGATGCCGAGCCCCGCGGCGAGGTTCGACCCGCCGACACTGGACCCCAGCAGCCAGGTCTGCGGCACCTCCGGGACCGAGGGCATCATCGGATTGCCCGCGAACGCGTGGCCGGCGGGAAACGTGCCGTACAACCACGCCAGAACCTCGGCGACCTGCTGCGGATGGTCCGGCTGGGCGGGGTTCTGCCGATCCTGGCGCAGCGCCAGGTCGATCGTCTTGCCCGCTGTGGCGCGCCCCATACCGAGGTCGACCCGGCCGGGAAAGAGCGCCTCCAGTTGCTTGAACATCTCGGCGATCTTGAAAGGGCTGTAGTGGTTCAACAGCACCGCACCGGAGCCCACCCGGATCCCGGACGTCTGTGTCGCCGCGGCGGCCATGAGCAGCTCGGGATGGTGCGAGGCACCCATCGGCGTCAGGTGGTGCTCGGCGAACCAGATCCGGTGGAAGCCCAGCGCGTCAGCGTGGCGGGCCGTTTCGAGGGCGTCGGCCAACCCCTCCTTCTCGCTGGTGCCGGGCGCCACGGTCGCGAGTTCCACGATCGACAGTTCCAACGGCGGTGTCCTTCCGATGCCCCTTGTGTCCCGGATGGCGGCTGGCCAGGTCAGGAACTCCGCCTGCTGTCGCGGCGGGGTGCCCGTACTGTCGTGGTGTCAGTCGGTGGTCGCTCGCCGTGAGTAGCATAGCCAAACGCTCGACCGGGAGGTACCAAACTCCGCGAACGGCGCGTTCCGGGCGACGAAGGTGTGCGGTCCGCGCCCACGCGGTCCTGGTCCGTGCGCCGAGGACCGGAGCGGGCGGATGGCCGGGGGCCGCGGGGTCCCCCGAAGGCCGTAGTCACGTCGGTACGGTCGCCCCAGGCGCCGGGGGTGTGGTGTTGGTGAGCCCTTCCTGGACGACGTGGTGGGGGCGCGACCATGCTCGCGGACCTGGCCGAGAGCTGAGGCCGGGAGGCCGGCACGGGGCCGGGGCGACCCGGTCGCGACGCCCCGGCCCCGAGGTCCGCTGGCGCGGTCAGGAGACCGCCTCAACTGCGGGCGACTGCTCGAACTGGGTGCGGTACAGCTCTTCGTAGCGCCCGCTGGCGGCGAGCAGCTCGGTGTGCGTGCCCCGTTCGACGATGCGGCCCTCCTCGACCACCAGGATCTGGTCGGCCGCCTGGATCGTGGACAGGCGGTGCGCGATCACCACCGAGGTCCGGCCTTCGAGCGCCTCGCCCAGCGCCGCCTGCACCGCCGCCTCCGAGGTGCTGTCCAGGTGCGCGGTGGCCTCGTCGAGGATCACCACCCGCGGCTGCGCCAGGAGCAGGCGCGCGATCGTCAGGCGCTGGCGCTCGCCACCAGAAAGGCGGTAGCCCCGTTCGCCCACGAGGGTGTCCAGGCCGTCCGGCAGTGAGGCGATGAGGTCGTCCAGCCGCGCACGGCGCAGCGCGTCCCACAGGTCCTGCTCGGTTGCCTCGGGGCGGGCCAGTAGCAGGTTCGCCCGGACCGTGTCGTGGAACAGGTGGCCGTCCTGGGTAACCATCCCCAGCGCCCCGCGGATGGACGCGGCGGTCAGGTCGCGGACGTCGATCCCGGACAGCCGGATCGCGCCGCTGTCGACGTCGTAGAGCCGCGGTGCGAGCTGCACGATCGTGGACTTCCCGGCGCCCGAGGAGCCCACCAGCGCCACCATCTGCCCGGGTTCGGCGTTGAACGAGATGTCGTGCAGCACCTCGACCCCGCCCCGGGTGTCGAGAGTGGCGACCTCTTCGAGGGAGGCCAGTGAGACCGCGTCGGCGGAGGGGTAGGAGAAGCGCACTCCCTCGAACTCCAGCGAGACCGGCCCGTCGGGCAGCGGTTGGGCGTCGGGCTTCTCCGCGACCAGCGGCGTCAGGTCGAGCACCTCGAAGACCCGCTCGAAGCTCACCAGGGCGCTCATCACCTCCACCCGGGCCGTGGCAAGCGCCGTCAGCGGTGCGTACATGCGGGTGAGCAGCAGCGCGAGCGCGACCACGGAGCCGGGGTCGAGTTGGCCGCGCAGCGCGTAGAACCCGCCCACGCCGTAGACGAGGGCCAGCGCGAGCGCCGAGACCAGGGTCAGCGCGGTGATGAACACCTCTTGGACCATGGCCGTGCGCACCCCGATGTCGCGAACGCGCCGGGCCCGTGTGGCGAACTCGGCGGACTCGTGGACGGGCCGGCCGAAGAGCTTCACCAGGGTCGCGCCGGGGGCGGAGAAACGCTCCGTCATCTGGGTGCTCATCAGCGCGTTGTGGTTGGCGGCCTCGCGTTCGAGCTGCGCCAGTTTGGCGCCCATCTTGCGCGCGGGCAGCACGAACAGGGGGAGCAGCAGCAGCGCCAGCAGGGTGACCTGCCAGGAGAGACCGATCATGACGACCAGCGTGAGCAGCAGGGTCACCGCGTTGCTGACCACGCCGGAGAGCACGTCGCTGAACGCCCGCTGCGCGCCGATGACATCGTTGTTCAGCCGGCTGACCAGTGCCCCGGTCCGGGTGCGGGTGAAGAAGGCGATCGGCATGCGTTGGACGTGGTTGTAGACCGCGGTGCGCATGTCGAGGATCAGCCCTTCGCCGATCCGCGCCGACAACCACCGCGACAGCAACCCGAATCCGGCCTCGGCCAGCGCGATCGCGGCGATCACCGCGGCGAGCGCCACAACGAGCCCCACCTCGGCGCCGTCGACGATGGCGTCGACGACCCGCCCCGCCACCAGGGGCGTGGCCACCGCGAGTGCGGCGGTAAGGACGCTGAGCACCAGAAACCAGGTCAGTCGGCGTTTGTGGGGGCGTGCGAACTCCCGCCCGATGCGGCGCAGCGTGGCCATGGAGAACGGCCGCTCATCCTGTTGCGCGTGCATTGCGTTATACATCGACGTCCACGCCAGTATGGCCTAAACATCTACGTGTTGTCTATCATGGCGGCGTGCCAATCACACGCCGAACCCTCACAGCCCGCCTGCGCGCGATCCTCTACGGGCGCGTCTCCCGCGACCAGCAAGGCGGGCGCTCGGTCAACCAGCAGCTCACGACGGGCCGGCGCCGATCCGTCGAACACGACTGGGATGTCGTCGGAGAGTACTCCGACAACGACGCCTCGGCATCAGAATACGCACGCAAGGACCGCGCCGACTGGGAGCGGGTTGAGGCCGACATCGCCGCGGGCGGGGTTGATCTGCTGTGGCTGTGGGAGATCTCCCGAGGCACCCGGGACCTGGTGGTGTGGGCGCACCTCGCGCGCACGTGTCAGGAGCAGGGTGTACTCATTGCGATCGATGATGAGGTGTGGGATCCCACGAACCCGGACCACATGAAGTACCTGAACACTCAGATGATCGATGCGGTCCATGAGGCGGGCAAAACCCACAAGCGGCTGGTGCGGGACGCTGCTGCCCATGCGGAGGAGGGCGGCGCCCATGGGATGGCCGGGTTTGGTTTCCGCCGCGAGTACGACCCGGCCACGGGCCGGCTGGTGCGCCAGGTCATCGATCAGGGGCAGGCGGAGGTTGTGCGGGAGTGCGCCCGCCGCTACCTGGCTGGGGAACCGCTGGTGAGGATCGCGGCCGATCTGAACCATCGGCGGGTGCCGACTGCACTGGGCTACACCGTGGGTGACCTGATGGACCAAACCCGCTCCGGTGAACCGCTGACCGACAACGCAGGCAACCCGCGCCGCTCGGCCGGCTGGTCCTACATGACGGTGCGGCAAATGCTGGAACGCCCCGCGATCATGGGCAAGCGGGGCCACCACGGGCGCATCATCCGCGAGGGCGGGTGGGACGGCATCATCAGCGAAGAGGACTGGTGGGCCATCAGGCGCCGGATCGACAGCAACCCGGGCGGGAAGGACACGTCGGTGCGGCACCTGCTGAGCGGCATCGTGACGTGTGGCCGGTGTGGCTCCAACGTGGGCACCACGCGCCGCCAGCGTGACGACCGGCGGATGTACCGGTGCCTGGGGGAGTACACGGGCGCGGTCGTGGGCCACGTGGTGCGCATGGAGCACATCCTGGACGCTCAGGTGGAAACCCTGCTGGCGGCGGAATTCGCCATGCCGGATGTGCTGGAGCGGTTCCGCCCGGCCGACACTTCGCCGGAGGACGTGGCCCGTGCGCAGGCGGAGCTGGAGCGGCTGCGCGCCGAGCTGGACGAGCTGTACGCCGACGTGGCGGCGGGGCGGACGACGCGGCGCATGGCCCAAGCCGATGAGGAACGCCTACAGCGCGACATCGCCGCGCTGGAACCGAAGGCCCGCCCGGTGCGGGTGGAGCCACTGGCCGAGGATCTGGCCGATGAGGACCCGAACCGGGTGCTGGAGACGTGGCGGTCCTGGTCGCTGGAGCAGCAGCGCAGTGCGTTGCGTGCGTTCACGGTCTCCATGGAGATGATGCCGGTGGGCCAGGGTCGCAAGAAGGTGTCCCCGACGGAATCGGTGCGGATCACCTGGGTGGGGAGCAGGGGAGGGTGACCCCCGGAGCGGGCGGGGCGGGGGGCCCATTCTCAGGTGTAGCTGCAGTAGGGGTCCCGCAACGTGTGGGGGACGTTGCTAGGGATGATGCGGATTCGGCGCACCCATAGGGGCATGTGCTCCAGTGGGTTGGCGCGTATGGCGGGGATGTCAACCCCTTCCAGGAATGCTGACACCCATTGTTCGAACTCGTACTCTCTCATGAACTTCGCAGCGTGGCTTAAAAGGGCGTCGCCGTCAGATTCTGGTTCCACTCTCAGGATGGCGCATTTTGGGGTTTCAGTGCGTGCGATGAGGCACTCCTCAGGGCGTGGCACTGGGGCGACGACCAGCCGGAGCCCGTTCGGGGGGCGGATCAGTTGTGTGCGGAGTGTATTCACGGGTCTCCCCTCGTGGCCGCGTCGTTGCGGCCGACCCTCTTGCTTGAAGGTTCAAGTTTCCACTTAGGGGGGACCACGTTAATCCTGGTGCGCGGGTGCGCACAAGTTCACGCGCAGGTCAAAACGTAAAATACCCTACGTTGCACGAATGGCGACGCAGAGTATTCGATGGTGTTCGTAAAGCTGTATGCCGCATTCACGGCGCAAAATTTAGTTATCGGTATTCACTCAAAGTTACGGGCGTCTAGCCCGACGGCCGCCGCTCCGGCGTTTCGCGAGGACCTCTGCCTGCGCCAGGGTGCTCTCTAGAAGCTGGCGCAGGTCGTCTATGACGTCCTCGGGTTGCTCGTTGGCGCCGAATCCTGCCTCTACGGCGTATCCGGGTGTGGCGCTCTCCAGCCGGTAGGTCCGCCCCAGAGGGGTTTGCCACCACGTCAGCGACTCGCCGTCGTCTAGCAGGTCCGCGATAGGGCCATCAAGGCGATCCTCGCCCTCATCTTCGGCGGACGCATCGGAGGATGTCGGATGCGGGTCGCCACCCTCCATGATGCGGGCGATGGATCCTGGAGCCCATTCCAGTGCCTGTTCCACGCGAGAGACAGTGAAGTCCGCGACGGCCTGGCCCTTGCGGAGTTGGAGCAGCGTCTGATGGGTGATGCCCGCGCGCTCGACGACGCCTTTCCAGCGGAGGCCGAGCTCCAGTCTCCGCGTGTCCATGAGCGCATTGAGGCGCCGGGCATGGGTCTTCATACTCCCCACCATTTCAGCTCTGTGCAGCCTTGTACAGACAGGTTCAGCTACCCAGGGGAATCATAACCCTGCCTTGACCGTCTCTTGACGCCGGGGTAAGTGTGCCTTAAGGACTTTAAAGATCTTGAAAGAGCACGTGCATATGACCTTGCACTCTGAACAACTCTGAACTAACGTCGGAGGCATGAGCCAACGCTTCAACCGAGAGCGGGCACGCCAACGCCGCTATGAGCTGGGACTCACTGTCGACCAGCTCGCCGCGAGGATCGGCGCACCCAAGAGCTACATCAGCCAGGTCGAAACCGGCGCATTCAGCCCTGGTCCGGTCCGCTTCCTCGCTCTCGCTGGAGCCCTCCAGGTCGCCCCCGCCGAACTCTGGGTCGACACAGAAGAACGGGAGGCGACGGCATGAACGAGAGCTTGGGCGCCCGACTGATCGATGACCCGGAGATCGCGGCGAACATCAACCGGCTCGTAGCCGAGACCGGCATCCCGCGTGAGCGCTACGAGCGACTGCTGTGCTCCGACCCGCCGACCGGAATCAGCCCGGAGGACTGGATCGACGCTCTCGCGGACCGGGGCCGGAACCACGGCCCATGGCCGGAGGACGCGCTGCGCACCCTGTCGCGGATGGCCACCACCGTCCACGACGACCAAGCACCCGCCGCATGACGAAGGCCCCCGCACGTCCGCCAAGACACCGCGAGGGCCAACCAGAAACTAGGGGGAAGCATACCTTGACCGAACTCCAGCTCTTCACCAACGGGGAATTCGACCTCCGGGTCGCCCCGGATGGTGACAGCTTCACCGTCGAAGCGCCGGAACTCTCCCGGGCACTCGGGTTCCGCGAGTCCTACAACATGCTCCGCTCGGTCCCCGACGCAGAGAAAGGGTCCTCGCTAGTGAGGACCCCCGGGGGTGGCCAGCAGGTATGGCATGTCACCGAACCCGGCTTCTACCGGATTCTCGGTCAGCGCCAAGCTTCCCGGATCAAGGAAGCCGAAATCCGCGAGCAGGTCGTCCGGTTCCAGGACTGGGTTTACCGCGAGGTGTTGCCCGCGATCCGCCGCACCGGCTCCTACTCGGCAACCGGATCCGCGACGCCGGCCACGGTGTCCTGGGAGCAGGCCGCCGCGATCGCCCGCGTGCAGCACGGGTTCGACATCTCCGCCGGAGACCTCCGGGAGCTTCTGACGCGCGGCGGAATCCTCACGCTGACCGGCCGCCCTCACAAGCGGTGGGAGCACTTGTTCTGGCCGCTGTCCTCGCGCTGGGAGATCCATGAGCGGGTTCTTCCGCAGCTCATCGCATTCGCGCTGAAGGTCCGCCGGGAGCTGGTGGCGGCTGAGGAGGACCTGCAGATGAGCCTTCCCCTGTCGATGGCCGCCGCGATCCGCGAGGTTCCGGCGTCAACCGACTGACCAAAAGAAAGGGCCTCCGCCCGGTCGCACCCGGACGGAGGCCAGGCCCCACCAACAACCAATGAAAGAGGAGGAAGGGCCAATGACGCATATTACGGCACCCACGATCGGCTACGACCGCCACGACGAACGCTGGATCATCGACGGCGACCGTCTCGACTTCGGTGGTGCGCTGCGTGTGCTGCGCTGCCACATGGGGCTCGATGAGGCTCTGGCCGTGCTGACGGGGGTTCTCCCGTCCGCGGCGGAGCGGCAGGAGTGCCAGACGGTGGAGCTTCCTGAGACTGCCGAGTGGTCGGCCAGCCAGGGCAGCGTGGCGATCTACTCCGCCCCCGATGATCCGTATCCGACGGTGCGTATCGAGGTGCCCAGCGAGGAGGCGGCGCGTTCGCTGCTGCAGGCCGCGCAGGCGGAGGCCCGCCGTTGGGGGCTGGTCCTATGAGCGCCACGATCCCGTCGGGCCGCTGGGACGACCCGCACCACGACGTTGATCTGCTGTTCGAGGCCCTGCGTGACTGTCCGCTGGCGCCCGCGCAAAAGAATGCGCTGTCCGTGATCGCCGGCAACGGCCACGAGCACACAAGGGCGGTCATCGGGCTGCTGGACATGGTCGGCTCCGGGGCCGTGCTCGCGGCGTTCGCCGCGAACCATCCGCACCTGAGTGTGCAGTCCGCTGCCGGCGGCCGGTTCATGTTGCTGTGCGAGCGCTGCCACACCGCGATCCGCTCCAGCGAGCAGGAGTGCTGGCTCTACGCCATGGCCCACGTCGCATCCGGCACCTGTGTGCACCACGGGGGTGATCCCCGGTGACCGAACCCCGCGAACCCCGCGACGCCTGGGACCAGGTCGCCGCCGAGGAACTGGAGCACCTGCAGTACCTCGCAGGCCAGCAGGACCGCGACCAGCAGGCCCGCAGAGAGGAGACCCCCCGATGACCGGACAGCACCGAACAGCGCTACCCCCGTGCGCCTGCGGGTGCCCGTGCGGGCCAGACCAGAGGTGCCACCAGTGCGGCGCCTGCGCCTGCATGGCCCACGGGGACGGGTGCCTACAGCCGCCGCTGGGGGAGCCCGCCCCGCTGCCCGAGCCCTCCGGGGGTGAGCAGTGATCACCAACACGGACTTGGCCCTCGCCCTGACCGCCGGCATCGCGATCCTCGCGCCCGCCCTGGCATGGGCCCTCACCTGGGCCTGGTACGCGGGCCGGCACCGCGACAACCAGGACACCATCGCCGGGCTGATCGGGCGCCTGAAGGCCGCCGACCAGGTGATCGCAGCCGCCGAATCCGCCGGGTTCATCCAGGCCGACCACCCACGCGGGCGCCACGAAGCCACCCCCACAACCACCAAGGACACCGCATGACCGAGACCTTCGCCGACGAAGTGCGCCGCCGCCGCTCCGAGCTGGACCTCAGCCAGTCCCAACTCGGAGCGATTGCCGGAGTCTCGCGCGGCACGATCCGCAACATCGAAGCCAACCTCGTCGAACCGAACGAGGCGACCATGCGCGGAATCAACCTCGCGCTAGAACGCGCGGAGAGCGGCGAGCCCGCAACCCTGCCAGCGGCGGTTGACCCTCTCCGGGAGGAGATCGCCCGCCAGATCGAGGCCATGGCGGACGCCTACCCCGAGGACGCGTTGGACCGTGACTCGGATGTGATCCGTGGCGCGCGCCACGCCTACCGGATGGCCGCCCGCATCGCGAGGGGTGAAGACCGGTGACCGAGTACCTGATCCGCGCCGAAGGGTGCGACGCCTCCAACCCCCTCGTCATGGAGCTGACCGAGACCGAGGCCGCCACCATCCGCCGGGCGAGCGAGGCGCTGAACGCCGCCTCCCACTACGAGTGCATGCCGCGCCTGTACATCAAGCCGGTCGCCGAAGCCAAACCCCACGAACTTCCTGACGAGGACGACGAATGACTGACTTCACCTTCGAAGACGCCACACCCGAAGCCGAAAAGGCCCGTATTGCCCTACAGGGGCCGTCGGGGTCCGGGAAGACCTGGACCGCGCTGCGCCTCGCCAAGGGCCTGAGCGGCACTGTCGGCGTGATCGACACCGAACGCGGGTCCGCCTCCAAGTACGGGCGCAACTTCGAGTTCAAGACGCTCAAGCTGCCCCACTACGACCCCGACCACCTCATCCGCGCACTCGGCAAGGCCGCCGAAGCCGGCATCGACGTACTCATCGTCGACTCCCTGTCGCAGTTCTGGTCCGGGCAGGGCGGCATCCTCTCCAAGGTCGACGAAGCAGCACGCCGAAGCGGCGGAGGCAACTCCTTCGCCGGATGGAAGGACGTGCGCCCCATCGAGGCGCGAATGCTCGAAGCGCTGCTGTCCTATCCCGGTCACGTCATCGCCACGATGCGGGTCAAGACCGAATGGGCGGTCCAGGACAACGACCGGGGCAAGAAGGCCCCCGTCAAGATCGGCCTCAAGCCCGAACAGCGCGAAGGCCTCGACTACGAGTTCGACGTCGTAGGGGAGCTGGACCTCTCTCACACGCTGGTGGTGTCCAAGTCCCGGGTGAGTGACCTGGCCGTGGGTGAGGTCGTCAGCGAACCGGGCGAGGACCTGGGCGAGCGCATCGGGTCCTGGCTGGGCCAGGGAACCCCAGCGGCGAACGCCACCGAGTACCGCGACCGGGCCCTTGAGAAGAACGCCACCAAAGACGATCTGCGCAAGCTCCACAAGGAGGCGCAGCAGCGCCGTCTTCTGGGTGCGGCGGTGGTCAACGAGAACGGCGACGTGGAGTCGCTGGAAGCGCTGATCGTCCGGCGCGGCGCTCAGGCCCCGGAGGCCCCGGCTGGCCCCTCGGGGGTGGCGGCTTGAGTACCCCACACGAGGCTGCCCGCGATGTGGCCATACACCGGCTGGTAGCGGACATGGTCAAGACCTCCCGCGAGGATGTGACCGCGACCGCTGGCGAGGTTCTGGGGGAGGGCGACCGGATCACGGTCAAGCTCGCCGGAAGGAAGCTCGCCTCGGTGACGATGGCGGCCGGGTCCACCCGGGCGAAGGTCACCGATGAGGACAAGCTGACCGCCTGGGTCGCGGAAAACCATCCGAGTGAGGTGGAGACCGTGACCCGCATCCGGCCCGCTTACTTGGAGCAGCTCAAGAAACAGGCGAAACAGGACGGCGTGGCCGCCGACCCCGACACCGGGGACCTCCTCCCCGGCATCGAGGTCACCACCGGGGACCCGAGCCTGCGCGTACTACCCGCCGACGGCGCCCGCGACCTCCTCATCGAGGCATGGCGCTCCGGGGAGCTGAACCTCGGTGAGGTCCTGCAGATCCCGAGCGGGGGTGAGCAGACGTGACCGCGTTTCCCACCCTGGCCGAGACATTCCAGGAACTGTCCCAGCTCGCCCGGGACCTCGATATGGCCGTGAGGCGTCTGAACGAGCTGGACCAGCAGCGCATCGAGGCCGAAGGCGCCTACAAGGTGGCTGAGGCTCGCGCGTTCCGTGATTCCGAGGGCTCCATGGAGCTGCGTAAGCGCCAGTCGGTCCTTGAGTGCGCGGAGCTGTGGCGCGAGTGGCAGAGCGCCGAAGCGTTGGTGAAGGCACAGCAGCAACACCTGCGGGCGCTGCATTCCAAGATCGACATTCACCGTTCTTGCTTCTCTGCCCAGAAAGCGGAGATGGCGTTCACGACGTCGGGAGGCACTCCGTGATCGCCCGCTTGTGGTCGCTGCTGCGTCCGGCCGCTCCCTCTCAGGGGGCGGCCCCCGACCCGGCTCCGATGTCTGAGGAGTCCGCGGTCGCCCACATCGAAACCGTCCACCGGATGGTCAGCCGGACGCGACTCGACACCCGCCGGTGGGTGGGCGGCAAGAAGCGCCTGTCCACTCACGACGCGCTCGAACTCGCCGACTCCGCGAAGGAAGCCATCGAGTATCTGCGCTCCTATGCGACGCACATCGTCGCCGAGGTCGCCCTCGATGAGGAGCTGGCCGCCGCTGACCCCGACGAACTCGGAGGCGCGTAATGGTCCTGTTCGGCCTGTTCATCGTCGTGTTCGCGGTCGTGGCCGTCGTGGCGGTCGTCGCCTCGCGCGCCCACTCCCACCACTAGTCCATCCCCCCGGGGCCGGCCCGCCAGTGGGGGAGCGGGCCGGCCCAACCCCTCAACCCAGACAGGAGAGTCATGACCGAGATCAAGTTCGACGCCAAACTTAAGCGCCGCGCCGCCGAAGCCCTCGCCGCCTACGCATCCCAGATCTTCGACCAGCAGTCCGGCGAATGGACCGCGGTCGTCACCCTGACCCACGCCGCCCGCTCCGAGACCATCAAGACCGAGGACGACTTCGAGTACCTGGAAACCCAGGCGAAGGTGTCGGTCGCTGACATCGAGATCGTCACCGGTGAGCACGAGCGCCAGGCGACCCAGGCGCGCGACGCGGCACGCCGCCAGCGCAAGACCGCCGGGACGCTGCTGGATGACGCGTTCGGGGGTGGCCAGTGACCACCCCGACGACCGGCCGCACGGTGATCGTGACCCTGCCGCCGAAGCTGCCGCTGCTGTCCTCGAACCAGCGGCCCCACTGGGCGACCAAGGCCCGCCGCACCCGCCTGATCCGCGACACCGCCGCCTGGACAACCCGGGCGCTACGCGAGGCCCCCATGCAGCGCGCCGTCGTCACCGCCGTGGTCCACCCCAAAACCAACCGGCAGTTCGACCCCGACAACTACCACCCGACCGCCAAAGCGGCCCTCGATGGCGTGGTGGACGCCGGGCTGCTCCCGGACGACGACAAGCGCCACGTCATCCGCACGAGCTACGAAGCGGGCCCCAAGACCCCCGAGGGATGGCGGTTCGAGCTGCGCATTGAGGAGGTCGCGTGATGCCCCATACCAAGATCGGCCACCACAAGGGCGCCGCCCGGTTGGTGCGGCCCGACTGGACGTGGCAAGACGACGCCCAGTGCCGCGGCGAGGACCTGACGCTGTTCTTCGGCCCCGACGGGGAGCGCCAACCCGAGCGGGAGGCCCGCGAGCTCAAGGCCAAGGAGATCTGCTCCCAGTGCCCCGTGCGCACGCTCTGCCGAGACGACGCCATCGCCCGCAAAGACCTATGGGGGGTGCGCGGCGGCCTGGCCCCTGAGGAGCTGACCGCGGAACGCAAACGCCGCATGCGCCGCGCCGCCGCCGGGAGGGCCGCCGCATGACCCTCTCACCACTGGCCTGCCGCAACCGCGGCTGCACCCACCCCAAATGCCGCGACGCCAAGAACTCCTACGAGACCAACCGCCGCCGCCAGATCGGCTACGGCCGATGGGAGCCCTACGTCGACGCCGAACCCGCCCGCCGGCACGTGCAATGGCTCGTGTCCCAGGGGGTGCCGCTGACCCGGCTGGTGCCCATCTACCCGACTGTGGCGGTCCTGGTGTACGGACGCCCCGCAATCGGGCAGCCGCCGACCGCGAAAATGCGCCGCGGACCCGCGGAGGCGCTGCTGGCTGTCCGCCCCACCTGGGACATGCTCGGCCGGTGGGCGCGGGTGGACGCCTCCGGTACCCGCCGCCGCATTCAGGCGCTGGCCGCCCTGGGGTGGTCACTGCGAGCCCAGTCGCGCCACCTGCGCGCCTCTCCGACGCGGTGTGAGCGGGCGCTACGGGAGGACACGGTCACGGTCGAGGTGGCCCGCCGGGTGCGTGACCTCTATGACGAACTGTCCATGGTGCGCCCGGAGGGCACGTATGCGGGGATCACCCGCCGGCAGGCGGCTCGGCGGGGCTGGCTGCCCCCGCTCGCCTGGGATGACGACCTGCTCGATGTACCCGAAGCAGAGCTGCAGGCCGAACTGGAGCGCCGCGTGGACGCCATGGACAGCGTCGAGCTGTGGCGGTGCCACGAGGCGTGGCGCCAGGGCGACCCGACTCCGCTGATGGGTGTGGCGGGCCGGGAGTACCGGCGCCGGAAGAAGGAGCGGGCCAAGGAACGCCAGCGCTTGGCCGCATGAGGGGTGCGTCCCGCCCGCTGCTGTCAGGCGGGACGCACCACACCAGCACACCACACCGGGGGGCGAGATGGGGCAGGGCATGACGACACCCCGGCCACCACACGGCGGCCGGGGGACAGGTGCGCGGTCAGGCCTCCTGTGGTGTTGGGCGCTCAGGCAGGTGCGCGTCGGGTCTTCCGATGAACCACGCGATGAACGCGTTCAGCAGCGCTTGCCGGTTGGTGCCTTGCTCGATGGCGGCTTTCTCGAACGCTGTCCAGTCGTCGGGGGGTGGCCGGAAGGACCGGTTGGGGTGCTTGTGCTGGTTGGCCATAACCCAAAGGTACGGGTGGACGTCCAATCTGTCGACAACTCTTGCGGGGTGGACGTCCAGAGGGTAGATTCAAAGCACATCAGGTGGACGTCCACCCATGATCAGCAACCCAGAGGAGGCCCCGATGACCACGACCGACCAGGCGCCCGCCGGCCCGCCCCGCGTGCTCTGCACCCACCCCTGCACGGACCCCGCCGGACACCACTGGATCGCCAACGGAGTCGAGTTCGAGGGGCGCCGCATGTACCGGTGCGTCCGCGGCTGCGACCTCACGACCTTCGACGCCTAGGAGCCCCCGATGCCCCACGTCACCAGCGACGGCTGCGGCTACTACGTCGACGGCGTCCAGCGCACCGCCGTCGCCGCCCACCGCGCCCTGATCGAGGACGGCCACACCGACTACGACGAACGGGTCGAGCTTCTGGAGTCCATCAAGGCCCACCCCGAGGAGAACCCGAAGTGACCGCGCGCCGCGCCATCGTGTGGATCGTCTGCTGCGACGCCCCCGACTGCGACCAGATCGCCGCCCCGGTCATCGACCGCATCGCCCTGCGCCCCGGCGAGCGCGACGGCCGATGGCTGCAGCTCACCCAGATCGGTCATGCGCTCGCGGTCGCCGAGCCCCGCGGATGGACCAGCCGCCAAGGCGGCGTGGGCGGCCGGCCGAAGGACTACTGCCCCGACCACGCGCACATGGCAGGGCCGCGCCGTGACGGCCCGCTGATCACTGACGCGCACCTGCCCGACGACGCCTGACCGGTTGTTGCCGCTGCCGCCCGCGGGGCGGTGGCGGGAGCACCCGACCAACCCCCGAGGAGACCTGATGGACACCGACCACATCCGCGAGGGGCGACTTTTCCGATCTCTCAGTCCTTACGAGTCCACGACCATCCGCGTCATCCGCTACGCGCCCGGCGCTACCCGAGTCGATGTCGCCGATACCCGCGGTAAGAACCCGCGCAGCATCCTCGCGAGTTCGCTGCGCCCGTCCGCGACCAAACCCAACGGCAGCCGGTACCGCTCCGGCTACGCACCCGCTGACGACCGCACCTGACCTAGCCCGTCCGGATTGAGCCGGCGCCCCGCTGCAAGGCGGGGCGGGCACGAGAAGCGCCCCCACCGAACGCAAGGAGACGCACATGATCCGCCCCGGCCAGGAATACGAAGCCTGCGACCCCCGCGAGTCCATCCGCCTGCGCATCAAGAGCTACACCCGCGGCGACGCCCGCGCCGTGGTCACCGACACCAGCGGCAAGCGCACTCGCCAGATCCTCGTGAGCCACCTGCACGAGACCAGCACCCGCAAGGACGGGACGCCTCGCCGCTCTGGCTACCGGCTCGTGAAGGACACCCCCCACCCAACCCGAATGGAGCCCCAGTGACCGAGACCCCCGACCCCGCCGAGACATCCGAGGTGCTGGCCGAGGCCGCCCGGATGATGAGAACCGCCTACACCGACTGGTGCCCCGGGTGCCGCCTCGACGTCGCCCCCGACTGGGCCGGATGCCAGTGCCCGCCCGGCCCCGCCAGCGAGACCTGCGCCACCCGCTGACCCGTGCGCCGGCCCGCTCCCGGCGCACACCCCAACCCCCTTGGAGGGCACCGTGGCCGACTTCGACGACTACCACTCCCTGGTCCCAGACCCCGTCACACAAACCCTCGCGCACGAATTCGCCGCCTCTGTAAACCCCGCCGTTGTGACCGACGCATCCGGTCGCCCGCTGCCCGGATTCGCCCAGGCAGCCCGCTTCGACTACCGGCGGCGCGGGGGCGACCGCGACGTCACCGAGACCGGCGTCGCCCGGGCCCTGCTCACGCTCATCGCCGATATCCGCACCGAATCCGAGTGACCCCTGCGCGGCCCCAAGCCCGCCGCGCACCAACAACCACCGGGGGAGACGTGAACCGTAGGCACACCAAAGGGCCGACCCGACAGGCCGGCTGTGAGGCGCGCGGACGGCTAGGAGTCGTCCGCCTTGTCCTTCTTGTGCTCGCGGACGAGCCGTGCCACGTAGTCCGCCGTATAGGTGTGCTCGATCGCGCGGGTGATGGCAGCGGGCTTCATGCCCTCGTCAGCGGCCTTCAGGATCGTCGTCTTCAGGTTCTCGGGGGCTTCCCGGTAGACCCGTGCGGCTTTGGCCAGCTTGGCGCTCATGGACTCACTCATGCCTTTCAGGATGTCACATCACGAAGTCTGTCCTCCATAATAACTTACTCAGTTCGTGTTCTGGTATAGTGAACTCAGTTCGTTGTACAGACGTTCGACTCCCCTCGGAAGGACTCCCGTGACCACTCGAACCGATACCGGCCCCACCCCGGCCAAGCTCGCCGGGCTCGACCCCGCCGACTACAGCGACGGCTGCCCCGAATGCACCGGCACCGCCCAGCGCGCCGAGGACTACATCGTCCTGCCCCACCGCATCCGCCCCACCCGCACGGGGCTTGTGGCGAGCTACCGCCACCACTGCGGACACACCTGGACCTGCGGATGGATGACCAACCTCCGCTGACCAAACGATCCGACCACCCACTACGAGACAGCGGGGGAGCACATGGGGGTGCGCCTCATAGTCGAAGTCCTCGACTATGCGCCCGACAGCCTGACGCCACGCGAGCGCTACGTGCTCGTCGCGCTGGCCGAAAACGCGCGTGACACGACGCGCACCTGCTGGCCCGGCTTCGAGGACGACGAGACCTTCGTCCGCCGTTGCCGCGTCAACAGTCGCTCCCAGCGCTACACCGTCCTCAAGGCGCTCATCGCCAAGGGTGCCGTGGAGAACATCCGGCGCGGACAGAAGGGAGTGCGCGCTGGCTACCGGATCGCCCCCCTCGCGCCCGCCGGTGCATCGTTCGGCGACATCAAGGACGACATTCAGGGTCCCGAAAACCAGGACGCTGAATCAGAGCAGGACGCCTCTCAGCATCCCGAAAACCAGGACGCAGAAAACCAGGACGCTGACGCTCAGGGTCCCGGTTTTGCGCACTCAGGGTCCCGGTTTTCGAACGTCAGGGTCCCGAAAACCGGGACCCCTTCCCCTCAGTCCCCTCAGTCCCCTCACACATATGACCCGCCGCCGCCCGACAGCGACGACGGCACCCTCTTCGCCACCGAACCCGAACCCGAACCCAAGGCCAAACGCAAGACCCGCGTCCCCGACGACTTCACCGTCACCCCCGAGATGCGCGCCTGGGCCAAGGAGAAAACACCACTCGCCGACGTGGACTTCGAGACCGAGCAGTTCCTCGACCACTGGCGCTCTAAGGGCGAACTCCGCCTCGACTGGACCGCCACCTGGCGCACCTGGATGCGCAACCGCCAGAAGTGGAACAGCGAAAGCGCCCCGCGCCTGCGCTCAGTCTCCGGCGGCAAAGGCGCGAACGGCGTCGTCGGCGGCACCCGCTCCGAGGTCCCCGATCACGAGTTCTGGGACAACATCACCGACGAAGAGCTGAGGAACATCCTGTGACCGACTTCGACCCCTACGACGACGCGGCGAACCTGCGCGCCGCCCAGGAGTCCGTGCTCCGCGAGCGCGCCGAGCACCGCACCAACCTGTTCTTGTCCAAGCGCCCCGCCAAGTTCGCCAAGGAGGGCGAACTCCACCCCGCCGTCCGCGACTGGTGCCGCGACGTCTACCGGGGCCACGCCGCCTCGCTGATCCTGGTCGGCGGCATCGGCACCGGCAAAACCTGGTCGACCTGGAAGGCCGTGGAAACCCTCGTGCGCGCCGGCTGGGACGGCCACTACGACATCGTCGACGCCTACGACGTCAAGGACGCCATGCGCGACCGCGACAAGGAGGCCATCGCCACCTGGCGCGAGGCCGACGTGCTCGCCATCGACGACATCGGCGCCATCGGGATGCACGACTGGGACTCCGACAACCTCCACAAGCTCGTCAACGAACGGTGGAAGCACGACCGCCCCACCGTGATCACCTCCAACGCCCACGAACTCAAGCCGCTGCTCGGGGAACTGGTCGCCTCCCGCCTGGTCGACGGCGCCACCTTCGTGGCCCTGTCCGGCACCGACCGCAGGAGGAGCCAGTGACCGCCACCGAAGAGGAAGTCCGCGCGGCCCCCTCCGACATTCCCGCCGAACAGGCCGCCCTGGGCGGAATGCTCATCTCCAAGGCCGCCATCCGTCAGGTCCAGGACGTCCTTGGTTCGGCTGAGGCGTTCTGCCGGTCCGCCCACCAGATGATCTACCAGGCGGCCCTGGCCGTCGACGCGACCGGCGACCCCGTCGACGCGATCTCGGTGGCAGCGGAGCTGGAGCGGCGCGGGGAACTCGCCCGGTGCGGGCACGCCCCCTACCTGCACACGCTCACCGAATCGATCCCCACCGCCGCGAACGCCGGCTACTACGCGCGCCGGGTCGCCGAAAAGGCCGTGCTGCGTGGCCTAGTGGAGGCGGGCACGGAGATCGCCAAGTACGGATACGAGGGCGAGGGCGACGCCGCGGACCTGGTGGAGCGCGCGAATAAGCTCCTCGCTCAGGTCGAAGCGCCGAACGCTTCGGGTGGCGCCGAGATGACCCACATCAGCGAGGTATACCTCCACGTCGTCGACGACCAAGAGGTCCAGGACGACACGCTTCTGGTGCAGCCCCCCTATGCCGACCTGCGCGACATCGTCCCCGGTATCAAGCCGGGCCAGATGGTCATCGTGGGAGCCCGCCCCTCAGTAGGGAAGTCGGTAGTGGCCGCGGACTTCGCCCGCCACGTCTCCATGCGCCAGGGCATCGGAACCGCCCTGTTCTCTCTGGAGATGACCCAAATCGAGATGGGTCAGCGAATCATGGCGGCCGAGACCGGAATCGAGTTCCAGCGTCTCCGCGACAAGAAGCTCACCGATGAGGACTGGCAGCGCACGGCCCGGGTCTACGAGCGGTTCGCTAGGGCGCCGTTTTGGCTGTCGAACGACTTCGGCGCGTCCCTGGCGCAGATCAAGGCGCGGGTTCGCCAACTGGCCCGTACTCACGACATCGGCCTGGTGGTCGTGGACTACCTGCAACTGATGGAGGGCGGAAACCGGCCGGACTCGCGGCAGCAGGAGGTCTCGGCCATGTCACGCGGGTTGAAGCGGCTCGCCGGGGAGCTGGGGGTTGTGGTGGTGGTGCTGTCGCAGCTCAACCGTGGGTTGACGCAGCGCGCAGATAAGCGACCGCAACTGTCGGACCTACGCGAGTCCGGGTCGATCGAGCAGGACGCTGACGTGGTGATTCTGCTGGATCGGCCGGATGCCAACGAGAAGCAGTCGCCGCGGTCCGGCGAGATTGATCTTCTCGTGGAGAAGAACCGGCACGGGCCATCGAAGTGTGAGGTGACCTGCGCTTTCCAGGGTCACTACTCGCGGATTGTCGACATGGCTGGAACGAGCTGGGGGAGCCCTGGGTGACCCCGCACATGAGGACGGACCGGCCCGCTGCTACCGGGCCGGTCCGCACCCCCAGGAAACCACAACCCACGGAGGACCACATGGACTGCCCCGAATGCGGCACCCCGCTCTACGAAACCACCTGCCCCAACCCCAACTGCGACGGGCGTGGCTGCCAGGAATGCGGCTATGGCTGCAACGCCGACTTCCTGCCCCGCGACGAATCCACCTGCCACGTCGGCGCTGAAACCTGGGCTGTGTATCAGGGCGTGCGGGAGGCATGGGCGGACATGGAGCTGGACCGGAAGCTTCGCCAGCGCCCAACCGCAGAGGGGAGCGACCGGTGAAGTCCGATGTGAGCCGCGAGGCTGCCACCACCCTGTCCACCATCGACGCCGCCCTGCGCCGCTCTGAGGATCTCCACTGGTCGGACCCCGCCTTCCGCGAATGGGAGCGCGGACAGGTCGGCGAACTGGACGAGCAGGAGATCGAGGCCGCAGGCGAAACCAAGCGCGTCTACCAGGCCGAGCCCGGACCCGCGCACCCCCGCTACGACCAGAACGACATCGGAGTGGTCGAGGCGCCGATGATCACACGGCGATGGGACCACCCGCCGAGCTGCCTGTGCGACGAGGGCGTAGTGCCGCCCGGCGGGGCCATGGTCGTCCGCGCCGCCGACTACCCGCCGCCGGAGGACGCCACGCACGGGCCGCTGTTGCTGGGGCCGCATCCGGCGCGGGTGGCGCTGGTGGCATGCGACCCCTGCGGCGGGACTGGCGAGGTCGGATGGCTCGACCTGCGGGGCGGCGCCCACTGCGACGTGTGCGGCGCCTGCGACGGGACCGGGGGGCGGCTCACTGAGCAACCCAGCGAGCAACCCGGGGGTGCCCGGTGATCCCGCTCGTTGACGCCCGGCACGTGCTGCCGGTGCCCACAACCCGCCCCACGCCCCGATCCCTGACATGTGCCGGGTGCCGGCGTCCGGTCCCCGCTGGGACGGTCCGCCACCGGGCGTGCGCCGCCCGCACCCCATGGGCCACCACGGAAGGAGCCTCCCGATGAGTTGGCACCCGCGCACGTTCTACGCCCTCGCATGCGACCAGTGCGAAACCGTCCTGCCGTCCCCCGACCCCGCGATCGCCGACGCCGACGGGGAAGCCCTGTTCACCCAACCCCACCTGAGTGCCGGCGTGCGTAGCTACCTGGAATCCGAGGGGTGGATGGTCACCGGCGACCGGGCGCTGTGCCCCACTGACGCCCGGACAGCCGAGACGCGGCTGATGGAGCGGCTGGAGATCGAAACCACCCACGATCCGCTGTTCGACCTGCCGGGGGAGGGCCGGTGACCCGCCGCACGGGGCCGACCCCGACCGTCCGCGCGCTGGTGTCGGACCGCGACGGCGGCCAGTGCGCCCGGTGCGGGCTCCTGATCACGCGGGAGTGGAGCCTGCACCACCGGGTGCCGCGCGGTTCCGGTGGCAGCAAGCGGCCGGAGATCAACTCCCCGGCGAACCTGCTCCTGCTGTGCGGCTCGGCAACCTCCCCCGAAGGGTGCCACCTCGCCGTCGAGTCCCACCGGCGGGACGCCCAGCGCACCGGCTACCTCATCACCAAGCTCGCCAACCTCGACCCCGCGGACGTGCCGCTGCTGTACCACGGCGCGGCGTGGGTCCGCCTCGACCACCACGGCGGCATCACCGTCCACGCCGAACTCGACCCCGCGGAGGTGGCCCCGTGAACGAACAGGTAGCCAAGCTCAGAAACGACCTGCGGGGCCTCCTCGCCGACGTCGAAACCGTCGACCGCCCCGCACCCACCCGCCGCACCGACAACGGCCCCGAATGGGAGATCAGCGAAACCCTGCCCCGCCCCGCCGTGTGGAGAGTCCGCGCCAGCGACACCGACGGTGGGCTCATCCAGTGGCAGCTCCCGGAGTGCGAACAGATCTCGACGGCCACCCTCCCGGGCGACTGGGTGGCGCTCGCGGTGCCCGATGCGCGTCGGATCGCAGTCGCGCTGCTGGCCGCCTGCGATTGGGCGGAGGAATGCGAGGCGGGCGTGACGCACCTCCGGCCGCGCGAGGACGGGGTCACCCCATGAGGATCATCGTCACCGGCGGCCGGAGCTACATCGCCCACCAAGCCATCCGCGACGTGCTCGCCACCTATGACGCCACCCCACCGCCGATCCTCGTGCACGGCGCCGCCTCGGGTGCCGACCGCACGGCCGCCCAGGTCGCCACACACGTACTCGGCTGGCCCGTGGAGGAGCATCCCGCGGACTGGAAGCAGCACGGACGGGCGGCCGGCCCGATCCGCAACGCCGCGATGGTGTCGCTGGGCGCGGACATCCTGATCGCGTTCCCCGGCGGCAAAGGCACTGCCGACATGACCCGGCGCGCTCAGGCCGCCGGCATCCCCGTGCGGCGCGTCACCGAACACCACATGGAAGGACTCTCATGACCCTCATGACCCTGCTTGTCGCCATCGCTGGCACCGCCCTCGGCCTGGTCCTCAGCGTGGCCATCATCTGGACGACCAACCATTCCTGACCGCACCACCACCGAGAAGGAGACCTGACATGGCTCTGCCCGTCGTCAACCACACGTTCCGCCTCTGCGCGGAACCCGAAATGAAGTTCGGCCAGTCCGGGGCCGCTGTCATGCGGCTGCGGCTGGCCGCGAACGCCAACCGCAAGAACCAGGACACCGGCGATTGGGAGAAGTCCGACGAGCTGTTCATCAACGCGACCGCGTTCGGCCCTCATGCGGAGGCGATCGCGGAGGCGAACCTGACCACCGGCCAAGAGGTGCTCGTCAGTGGTCGGTTGAGGACGAACTCTTGGGAGGACCAGGACGGCAACAAACGCAGCGTGGTGGAGATGCGGCTCGACAGCATCGGGCCGACGATCCGGCCCCCGCGCCAGGGCGGCAACGGCCAGTCCCAGCAGCGGGGCGGTTACGGCCAGCAGGGCGGCACCGGGCAGCCGGGCGACGGCGACCCATGGGCCGGAGGAGGCGCCGGGTTCGGCGGCAGCGGGGACGCCGCGCCGTTCTGATGCCCGTGGGCGGGCGTGAGCCGCACGCTGCCGGGCGAACACGTGTTCCCCCGACCCTATGGACCCCCCGATATTTCAACCCCGCACAAACCATCTCAAACCCGCATAGAACGGAAAGCCGCGATGAAGAAGATTCCCACCGTGTTCGTCCGGGACTTCGACAACAACCCCCGGCACGTCACCCGCGAGGTCACCCCCGGCTGCGAATGGGTTCTAGCTGGGGAAGGCACCCCGACCCGCAAATGGGACGGCGTGTGCATGAAGCTCGACGAGCACAGCCAGTGGTGGGCGCGCCGCGAGGTCAAGGAAGACAAGACCCCGCCGCCCGGATTCGTCACAGAAGAGCACGACGACACCACCGGAAAGACCGCCGGCTGGGAACCCCTCGAACAGTCGAGCTTCGCGAAGTTCCACGCCGAAGCCCTCAACCACGGCGGGTACCAGCAGCCCGGCACCTACGAGTTGGTCGGCCCCAAGATCAACGGCAACCCCGAAGGGTTCTCCGCCCACCTGCTCCACCGGCACGGCTGGATGCTGCTGGACGACCGCCTCGACACCGAGACCGTGCCGCGCGACTACGACGGGCTCCGCGATTGGCTCGCCGCCCGGGACTGGGAGGGCATCGTCTTCCATCACCCCGACGGCCGCATGGCCAAGATCAAGGCTCGCGACTTCCCGGCCGCCTGACCCGCAACACCAACCCGCATAGACCGGAGAGCCACATGGCCCGCATCTACTACGACACCGAATTCCTCGAACGCGGCCCGAACTACCCGATCGAGTTCATCAGCATCGGCATGGTCCGCGAGGACGGCACCGAGCTGCACGCCGTCTCCAGCGAGTTCGACCAGCACGCCGTGCGCACCCACCCGTTCCTGGGCAAGCACGTGTGGCCGCACCTACCCCAGGTACAGCCCACTCCCGGCGTGCGCGACGGGGGCCACCCCCGGCTGGACGTTGATCACCCTGATGTGCGGCCCCGCGCTCAGATCGCCCGCATGGTGCACGAGTTCGTCCGCACCACCCCGGACGTGCAGCTATGGGCCTGGTACGCGAGTTACGACCACGTCGTGCTCAGCCAGTTGTTCGGCCGGATGGTCGACCTCCCCAGCGGGTTTCCCATGTTCACCTGCGACCTGAAGCAGGAAGCCGCCCGGTTGGGCGACCCCCAGTTGCCCGAGCAGGAGTCCGGGGCGCACAACGCGCTGGCCGACGCCCGCCATTTGAAGGCGATGGCCGAACACCTCACCGCACGAGCCTGACCCGCAACACCAACCCGAAAGGAAACCCAATGCAGCGCTACCGCAAGAAGCCGATCACCATCGACGCCATCCAGTTCACCGGCGACAACGTCCGCGACATCTGGGAAGCGTTCGGCACCGCCGGGATCTACGGGCCCACCGAGGCCAACCCGGACCACCTGATTCTCACTACGGCCCACGGCGACCCGGCGCCCGCGCGCCCTGGCGACTGGGTGGTACCCGACTCCATGCCCGACACGTTTTACCCGATCAAACCGGACGTGTTCGACCGGACCTACGAGCCCGCGCACGGTCCCGGTGGTGAGGCCGTCACCACCGAGGAGATGGCGCACGCCATCGACAACTCCACGCCCTACCCGGTCGAGCACTCCCCGAAGTTGTGCCGGTTCATGGCTGAACGGCTACTGGAGATGGTTCGCGTGACCAAGCGCGACCACGACGTGTGGCAGCCCGAGCCCGTAGAGGACGGCACTGCGCCGGAGCCCGCTGACGCCTGACCCTCCCGGCCGGGGGCACACCGCCCCCGGCCCTCGACCCCGAAGGAGCACATATGCGCAACCCGACCCCGTGCCCGCACTGCCCCGACGGCCACACCCCACCCTGGCGCGGCACCCAACCCTGGCTCGCCCATGTCCGCGACCTCCGCGACGGGGACGATCAGCCGCTACAGATCATCGTGGAGCGCTCCGGCCACGCCCACGTCGCCGAGTCCGACGCCGACTGGATCTACCAGGTGCTCAATGCGGCCGGACCCGAGGCCGGGGGTGCCCAGTGAACCCGCGCCCCTTGACCCGCCCAACACCACCAGAGGAACCCGACACGGTTCTCACCCGCGCGATCACGGTCGCCCGCAACGACCCCGACGCGCGGTGGCGCGCCGTCATCCCACTACTCCGCGGCGCCGCCACCACCGCCGACATCGTGGCCCCCCTGATGCGGGCCGGAGAGGCCCCGCCCGGCCACCAGGCGTGGCTGCTGCGCACCGCCTACACCATCGCCTACACCCTCACCGGAGAGGAGCCCAGCCATGAGTGACTACCGCCTACGCCAAGGACACCACGCCCCACGCAACCTCTGGGAACACCCCACCAACCAACCACCCAACTCCAAGTCCGGCACCGACGTCGGCCGCGTCGACACCCCGGAACTCGCCGCGGAAATCGTGGCCGCAGTCAACACCGCACGCGCTGCGGGTCACCACCATGACGACCCGATCACCGAAGCCATCCACGCCGCGCTGGTGGAGCTGCACCCCGACGCCGCCGGCCGCAACTGCACCGGCGACTGGAAAGCACTCAAGGACGACGCCGCCCACATCGCCAACCGGGTACGGGCCACGGTCCGCGACCGATCAGCCCTAGTCGAGCAGGTCGAACAAGGCGTGCGCCACTGGTTCGCGCAGACCTACGGACAAGAGGCCCCCGCCCCGCTACTCCTTGTCCATGGCATCCGTGGCCACCTCGGCAGCCTGGTCACCGACGAACTGATCGCGCTCAATGCACGGATCGCCGGACTCCATGCGGAACTGGAAGAGGCCCGCGCTGACCTGGAGCACGCCTACGGCTTCTGGTGGACACAGGGCGAGGTGCGCGTTGAGCGCCGCGACCACGGCGAGGGCTACCAGGTGTCCTGGCCGGACCCCGAGGCCCCTCCGACCGTCGACCCGTCGCTACTCACCGAGGACTACCGCGACCGGGAGTCTGCCCTGACTCGCGCCCACCAACTCGCCGAGGAGCAGCAGTGAAACGCGCCGACCTCGACACCCGGACCGTCCTCGCCGCGATCCGCGACCACGGCATGTCCGCCTACGGCCACCTATGCGCCACCTACCCGGAAAAGGTCGTGCTCGCCGCATTCGAGCGAGAGGTGCGCGCAGGGCGCACCGAATGCGGCGTAGCGCCCCACCTGCCCTGGCTCACTAGGGCTGGCCGCGAACTCACAGAGGAGGGCCAGTGACGACACCACTCGCACCCGCACCACCAGCCACCAACGGCCCCACGCCCGCGCAACGCCTCGATGCCGCTGAGCAGCAGGCGCAGGACCGGATCGACGAAGCCCTCGCCGGGGTGGCCGCCGCTGGGATTACTGGGGTGGCGTTGCTTGGTCTCTCCGGTGCGATCACTGCCGCGGTTCTGGCGCCTGTGCAGACCGCGCTCGGGATCGGCGCCAGTATCGCCCTGTCGGGGTCGAACCGTCGCAGGCCGAGGGATCGTCAGCTCACGGAGCAGCGGTTGCCGTCGCCCGTGGATACCGATGTGGAGATGGTGCTGCTGGACGCCGCCGGGCGGGTTGATGCTGCCGAGGACAAGGCTGCGGAGTTGGAACGCGTCCGCCGCCGGCTGTACCGGCTCGCGGTCACCAAGATCCACCAAGCCGCCAGCGCGGGCACCCTGATGTACGCCCGGTGGTTGGGGTTGGGCCTGCAGTGGGTGACCCGACAGGACGGGCACGCGTGCATCGTGTGCGCCACCATGCACGGCCGCCGGGTTCGGCCAGGGCAGGCGTTCGCCCCGCCGCGCGGCCCCGGAATCCCGAAGCTATGGGCCGGGTTCCAGGGGCTCCCACCAGCGCACCCGAACTGTCGGTGCCGCCCTAGGGTCGTGCGCACATAAGCAGGACTCCACACCTCAGACGAAAAGGCGACATGAACGACGTCCTCACCTCAATGGCCCTGCCCGCTGCCGTCGCCGGTGTCGTCACACTCCTAATCGAGTGGATCGCGAAACCCCGGCTCGAAGCCCGCAAGGAACGCATCCTCGCCGCCCACCAAGGCAGATTCGAAGTACTCAAGTCGTGCGTCCACATCTCCGCGAAGCTCGCAATGCTCCGACACAACGAGGTGTCATCGCCTGAGACGTGGCCCGAAATCCAACGGACACTCAGAGACGCCAGGAGCGACCTCGAAACCCTCGCGCATCGCATCGAAGAACAACTCCCGCTGCTGTACTTCACCGACAGGACAGAGACGATCAGCGTGGTGGCCTGGTTTTCCGGTCTGGTACGTGGCTCTGCGGTCTCGCAGAAATGGCACGCGGAGGTCGCAGAACAACTCACTGGCCCCGCCGTGTGGACGACCGACATGTTGCAACTGCCCCGTTGGACTATTGCTCATAGGCGGGCACGTCGTGAGGTGTGGCGGCTAATGAAAGCCGAGGACCGTGGGCCAGGCGACGAGGAAACGACCCCAGCATAAAAAGCGGGAGCCCGCGCCCCCCAGCACGGACCCCCCTACCCCACCATGCGGCAGAACCACAACCCCCCGGCAGGTCACACCAGCATAACCGGTCACATAGGGGGACATGGTGCACTGCAACATCTGCGCGAGCCCGATGGGGGACCAGGCGGCCGTATGCGCCCCGTGCACAGGAACACTCAAGGCCGCGCTGCGGGAAGTGGTGGGCGATGACCACCTGCATGGGCTCGCTGAGGACCTGGACATCGCCATAGCCAAACAGCACGTGTTCCCCCAAGGCGGCGGAGGCCGTGTGCGCCCGTCCGAGGCGCCCTTGTTGATCGACATGCACGCCAGTGAGGCCGCGACCGTGCTGCGGAACACCCTCGTGACATGGGTTCGCGTGCTCCTCGAAGACCACCCCACTACCGCGCCGGCCGACACCCTGCCCGCCATGGCGACCTGGCTTGAGGGCCACGCGGAGACCATCCGCCACGCCCCCTACGGCGCCGAGTGCGTCGACGAAATCCTCGCCGCCGTACACCAGGCCCGCCGCGCCACCGACCGGCCCCCCGAACGCGTCTACGCCGGACCCTGCCCCTCCTGCGGGCAGCAGATCTACGCGCCCGACGGCCACGCCACCGCGAGGTGCCGCCGCGACGGGTGCGACGGAGAGATCGACGACCCCGAAGGCCGCCGCATGACCATGGCCCGCCAAGCAGTCGAACAAGCCCCCGATCGCGAAGTGACCGCCACCGAAGGGGCACTCGCCGCGCGGGCGCTGGGGCACAGCATCACCGACCGGTGGATACGCAAGCTCGACGAAATGGGGCGCCTCGAACCAGTTCGCGAAAAACGCCCGCGTAAGTACCGGCTCGGTGACATCCTGGACACCGCCGCCAAAGGGGAGAAGAAGGCGTCGTGACCAGAGATCTCCCCATCCCCCACGAAGGACCCCTCTATGCGCTCACTCGCCACCATCGCCCTGTCTGTCGTGCTGCTCTCCGGGTGCGGCACGCCGGAAGCCGCGTCCGACCAGGCCCAGCAAGAGCCCCCCGAGGTCGAAACCCCTCAGGAGCAGGAAAACGTCCCCGAGGGGGACGGCGGCGGGAACCTCGGCGAGAGCATTGACCAGCTCGACGTCGCCCCCGAGACCGACGAAGACAGCTACGACCGGGACGCGTTCGGCGACTACGACCGCGACGCCCAACTGAGCCAGAACCAGTCCGAGTTCGACGACTGCGACGGCTATTACAGCCGATACGACGACGTCTGCCACACCAGCGCCGACGACGTCGACGTCGACATCGATGAGACTGTGGCGCGCGCCGAAGCGTGGCGGTCCGGCGCCCATAGCTGGGGCGAGACCGAGCTGGACGCGTTCGGCGGAGATCCCGCGAACCTTTCCGTGATGACGTCCAGCGTGAACCGCCACGAGAAGTCCGACAACGACCCCACCGCGTGGACCCCGCAGACCCGCGAGTGCGAGTACGCGGAGCAATGGGTCACCGTCAAACTCGACTATGAGCTGACCGCCGACCAGGCCGAGGTTGACGCGCTGGAGGCCATGGCCGCCGGCTGCTGACCCCCGGACACACGAAAAGCGCCCCGCCTCCCAAAGGAGACGGGGCGCCAGAGCGCGAACGGCGTCATGCGGCCTTGCGGTACTCCGGCTTCTCACCAGACAGCCCAGCCGACAGCATCAGCCGGCCCACAACGGGCGAGACGTGCTCCTCCACCACGCGCGCTACCGCGTAGTAGGCAGCGGTCACGACCACGGTCACGATCTCCGTGACCGCGGACTCCGGAAGGTCCAGCCCGACACGGGCGGCCTGGGCGATGAGGATGCCCACGATCACGGGTACGACGGTGCGGACGATTGACGCGTACATAGTGCTCCTGACATGGGAAAACCCCGGCGAACACCGGGGCGAAAGGGGTTCTGAAAGCGCTCAGCGCTCCCACACCTGCAAGCGGACCTTGCCGGCGATCACGCGCGGGGTCACGTCCTGGTCGGCGTAGTGCACGACCTCGACCCGCAGGCGCCGGTCGTCATTGACGAAGCCCGCGGCCGGGATCGTGACGAACGTGTCCCCGTTGGTGCCCTCGAACTCCACCGGGGCGTCGCGCTCGACCACCACCCAGGACTCGCCGTCGTTGTGCACCTCGACCATGCGGGCCTGGCACTCCACACCCTTGGGCACGTCGGTCAGGCGCAGGGACACGTAGCCGGTGTAGTCCGCCGCTCCCTTCACGAGGCTGGGGTAATCCCCGTCGCCGTGATGATTGTCGGCGCCCCCGGAGTTGTTGGCGTCGAAGTACACCTGGTGCCACTCGCCGCTCTGCAGCTCTTCCTTGCGGGAGTTGTCGGTCTTTTCGATGCTGACGTAGGTCGGCACGTCGTTGTCCTCCTCAGTGGGGGTAAGCCCGGATGGTTGCTGCCTGAAAGTGCCGTTGCTCACCAGCCGGTAGGCGGCGTCGCCGGGGCACGAGGTGCTGTTGAAGTCGCGGTGGCCCTTCACGGTCCCGGAGATGCTGGTGTCAGGCTCCATGAGCCAGGAACGCAGTTGGCGCACCGCCTCGATCTGGGCGCCGGTGATCTCATCAGAAGGGCCGCACGCGAGCGTGCACGAGTAGTAAGTC
Source organism: Lipingzhangella halophila (assembly GCF_014203805.1). Classification (GTDB taxonomy): domain Bacteria; phylum Actinomycetota; class Actinomycetes; order Streptosporangiales; family Streptosporangiaceae; genus Lipingzhangella; species Lipingzhangella halophila. The sequence continues at coordinate 2,807,040 of NZ_JACHJT010000001.1, forward strand.
GTGTTCCCGCCCGGCTGTGCGGCCTGGGCGCGGTACAGCCCGCGCCCCTCCATGACGTAGCCGTGAGCACAGGCCATCCAGCTATAACCCACGTCGGCCCACCCGTTGCCGTTGACGTGGAAGTCTCGGCACCAATTCCAGTAGTCCACGCACGCGCTGTGTGGGCGGTTGGCGAGGTTCTGATTGCTGGAGTCGTAGTGGATCACCAGTCCGGAGCGGGGGTTGGCGTAGGCGGCCGGGCTGGACGAAGGCCATCCGAGGTCGGAGCGCCACACGAGCCGATCAGGTCGGGGCATAGGTGCCTCCCAGGGCATGAAAAAAGCCCGCCACGGCGGGCCCGATAAGAAGAATTCAGCCGACGAACGCGGAAATGAGCGCAGCCACAGCCGCGACCACCGCCGACAACGCCGACGCGGGAAGCGCATAGCGCCACGCCTCCAACGCCCGCATGCGCTTCTCATGGTCATCCAAGCGGGCCTGCGCCGTGGAGAGCTGAGTGACAGCCGTAGTGAGCTGGCCGCTCATTTCCCGCTGCTGCCCGTAAACGTCGGTCAGCGTAATCACGGCGTATGGCCTCTCTCTGTCGGTATCACTCAACGGTCACCTCATTCGTCCGGGGGGCCGTATTTCGCCAGGCGCTCAGCATCCAGCGCGTCATAGTCCAGCGCCTTCCCGCACGCCGGTGGATCCGGGGGTTCCGGATGCTCCGGGGGAATGGGTTGCTCGGTCATGGCAGCGGCTCCACAACAATTGAGTTCTCGAATGCGAGATTGAATTCCGACGTGGTGTCATCCCCGGAGCTAATGCGCCACGCTGGGGTGAGCGTATAATCCTCATCCCCGTCGAGCTGCAGATGAATCACCCGTGAATTGTGCGTGTCATTCGTGTTCCCCGCCCCGAGTGACTGGGCGTACCACGCCCTGGCCAAATTGGCGGACACCGACGACGATCCCGACAGGCTGAAACCCAACGCGATCGAGGACGCATCACTGTTGTCGTTGTGACCAGCAGCGGTGATCGTCACCCGCGTGTAACCTGACCGAGACGTGCGAAACGGGATAGGCGGCATCTCACCAGAACTGAAGTCGACGAAACTGCCTGCCGTGGCGAATCCCGGCTCGGAATCCATGTCCGTGCGCACGGGCTGGTGGCGCTCAGAGAAAAGCGTCGCGTCCTCGTTGATCTCCAGGACAGCGTCGGATTCACTGCTCTGATTCGACCGGCTGAACTGCATGAAATCAGCAGAGAAAAGCGCCGACGTGACCGCAGAGGCCGCGCTGCTTCCGTGCAGGGAGATACGCGAAATTGGAGAGCCAACCGCGGAGTCTCTAGGGGAGTGGACGACAAGGTTGGGCTGCCCGGAATTCACGTCGGCGCGCATTAGCGCCGGATTCCAGTCCTCGCCGGCCTCATCCGGGGGCATCAGGTAGAGGTTGGCGTGGGCGCTGGTGCTCTCTACGTACACGGACGATCCGGAGTCGCTGGTGGCCTCGATGTAGCCGGTTCCAGCGTCGGTGTAGATGTGGACGTATGTTCCGGACAGGTCTCCGAGGAGGAAGTCGGAGCCGGTGATATTGGAGCCGGTGATGGTGCCGGTGAACACTGCACTGCCGTCGTCGGCGTCGATGGACACGGTGAGTTCTTCGGAGCTGTTGTAGGCGCGGAATCCGTTCTCGTTGAGTTCGACCCTGGCACCGGTGTCGTTTCCGGCGACCAGCCGTGAGGCGAGGACGACCAGCGCGGCCAACTGGTCGGCTTCGATGGCGCCGGCCTGGATGTGGGCGGTGGTCACGGAGTTCGCGACCAGGTCGGGGCCGTCGACCTGTACGGGGGTGGCGGACGCCTCGGTGGAAGGGTCGCCCTCTACGCCGCCGGTGGTGACGCCGACCAGGCGCACATAGTGCGGTTCGTAGGGCAGGGGTGTGACGGGTTGGATGCCGCCCTCGCGGGGGATGCTGCCGGCCCGGGTCGACGCGTCCGGGACGAAGCCGCTGACGGTGGACACGTGGACCTGCACGAACCCCAAATCGGCGGGTTTGGCCACATCGTTGGCCATGAGCCCGTCCCACGTGACCCGCAACCCGCCCATAGACGGCTCCACAACGGGTGCCGTGGGCGCCGGGGGAGCGTCCCCGCCCTCAGTGACAAGGCCAGCGGTCCCGTCAGGCTGCCACCCGATCCGGGCGCGCACCGCACCGTCGTCGTCGCGGACCTCAACGTTCTGGCCCGACTCCAGCGACGAGTACGCCAACTGAGGGCCGCGTTGGGCGCGGCGCAAAGCGTCGATCTCCCGGCGCTGCCTGACAAGTTCCTGGCCCATCTCACGGATCGCCGCATACGTCTCCGGGTCCAGGCTCATCACGCACCCCCATAGCGGAAACGGTCGGACCGGGAGCACTTAACGGTGATCTCGCCAGTCTCAGGCTGATAGTCGAACCCGGTGATCCTGACCCACAGGCGCGTGGGCTGCCAGCCGCGCCGGTTCTCCACCAGCACGTCATCACCCACGTCGAAACTCCCAATAGACGCGTTGGGGTGGTCGACCACGACGAACTGTGTGATGTCGGCCAGATGGAGAGTGCGCAGCAACTCATCCTGGGCGATCGCCCTCAACGCCGCCTTGTTGGACACCTCCGGGCGGCCCTCAACCTTCACCCGCCGCAGTCGGCCGTCGCGGTGAGACACCGACTGACGCAACTGCTTGGACCCCTCGCCGGAGCCGAAACCATAGACGGTGTTGTAGTAGTCACTCCCGTCGCGATTGATGGGGACCAGGCCGGTGACGTTCTCCCCCTCAACGAAGGTGAGGTTGCTCTGGCGCTTACCGAGGCGTGGGTAGCCGAGGTGCAACTCCATGACGACGTCTTCCTTGGAGGAGTCCGCCCAGGCGTAGTGCTCACGCCAGTCGAATGGGACCTGCTTGGCGAGTTCGTTGATCTTCTGGCTGACGTCGATCGCGTCCCACCACGGCAACCGGTAGCGCCAGTAGACGTCCTTGCCTTGGGCGGCCGTGGGTTTCTTGCCCTTCTTGGAGTCCCACACCTTGTCGATCGGGATCGGCGGGTCTTGGACCGCTTTCGGGTCGTCGTCCAGCTCGCCATCTTCGTCCAGCCGTCTGGCGTTGTGCCAAGCTCCCAGCCGGTAGGGGGTGCTGTTCTGCGTGTAGGTCACCCCGAGGTCGCCGTCCGGCTGCGCCTGCAGGTGGTCCCACATGGCGCGCACCACGTCGAAAGGGTCCACCCCGGCGCCGGTGGTGCCCTCCGTTTTGCCGCCCCACGTCAACGTCGAAGTGATCGGCATGTCCGCGGGGTAGGCGGTGAACCCATCAATCGTCAGATCCAACTCCTGCCCGACGATCTTGGTGTCGGTGACAATGCCCCCGCCACGGATTTGCCCGGACGCTTCAGCGAAGACCAGGGTCCCCCACTCGCTCAACACGAGTTCCCCGTCGTCACCGATCAGGTCGCCATACTCCGGTTCGATGCGCGCTTTCAAGCTGTAGGGGCCGGACAGCGCCGGGGACAGGCGCACATCGGACAGGGGGAGCTCACGGTGCAGCCACTGCCGCGTGGTGGCCCTCATGGCGTGATACGTCCAGGTCATACCGTCGCCTCAGGTGCGGGCAGCTCCAGCGCTTCAACGTCGACGTGGAACACCGCGAAGTCGTCGGCGACCAGCCGCCCGTCCTGCCCGGAGGTGCCCTTGGCGTACATCCGGATGTCCACGGTGACGCCGCGCAACGCTTCGGGCACGTCGATCTGGTCGGCGTTGGAAAGGTCAGTGCGGTAGCCGTTGGTGCCGCTGACCTGGTTCTTGTTGTAGGCCGACGGGGACGTTTCGATCGAGTTGGTGCCGTCGGTGATGAAGATCTTCACGGTGCCGCGGGCGTCATCCGTTCCGTCCGTGCCTCCGGTCGGTTCCAGGAACACGTTGTTCCACGCGGCCAGCACCTGCAACTGGGTGGCCCACGACGGGATCGTCGCGACCCAATCCCCTTGTGGCCAGCGCTCGTAGTTGTCGGTGATGTTGCCCGCCCGGTCCCACTCGGTGCCGTCATGCACACCACCGTCCTGCACACGCAGGATGCGTTCACGGCGCGGTTGGGCCATCTGCCGCAGGTCAGTAATCATGTCCTGGGTGATGGTGGCGGTGGATACCGGGATGTCGATACGGGCCAGCACGATCGCTGACCCCTCCCCGGGGGGCAGCTCGGTCGTCCCCGGATCCACGCCCGCAATGACGCGGGTGTAGATCAGCGTGTCGGTGGCCGGGTCATGCCCCCATGGCGACCCGGAAATGGTGGGATCCTCCGCACGGGCCACCACCAGGTCGGAACGTCCGCCACCGGAATCCGTTGCGGTGATTGCCACCGTGTCCTCGCCGATGTTGTACCCGTAGTAGGTGCCCTGCCAGGACACCTCGCGGCCGACGATGTTGCACGCACCAGCGGCGATACGCACGCTCGTGCCAGGCACCTCCAGTTCACGCACCAGCAGGTCCCCGGCCTCAACGATGCCTTCACCGGAGCGGGTGTTCGACTGGTTCTGCAGCCGCAGGATCGGCCCGGCGATAGTGCCACCATCGACGGCGTGCACCTTCTGCCACGTCACAGAGTCCCCCTTTTATGGAGTTGAGAGGCCATCGCGCCAGCGAATGACGCATGAGCTGGTGCCAGTGGCGTCCTGGCCGCGAAACGCCACCTCGGTCACGCCGGGCGGTAGCCGCAAATCCTCCAACCGGACGCCGCGCTTGGCCCCGGCCAACGAGGCGCCATCGGAGCGAAGGATGGAGCGGACCCACGGCCGGGGGTCGATCGTCACCGACCGGTCGGAGGGCACTGTGGCGACCAGTCGAATGCTGGTGTTCGTGCCAACCCAGGTGATCTCCGGGTTGGCGATCGGCCCGTGGAACGTGATGACCGGCCAGGATTCAACGTCGCCGCTGTTGGTGATCTGGTCGGCGTTGGAGTTGCCGATGTTGGCCAGGGTGGCGGGCAGCACCTCCGGCAGGGTGAGCCCGCCGGAGGTGTCGGGGAGCAGCGTCAGTGTCCTGAGGTGCTCGGTGTCGCCGTAGAACCCTGCGTGGGCGGTGTCGAAGGTCGCGACCGCGGCGACGACCCCATCGGCGAGGCCACGCAGCGAGGTTGGGGTGAGTTTGCGGGGCCTCCCGTAGGCGACCACGGTGTCGTCTCCGGCGAGCCGGGTTCGTAGCGGCAGGACCTCACGGGGCGTGTACCGCAGGGTGCGCTGCCGCCAGAGGGATTCCAGGGAGCGCCACGCTGTCCGCGAGGTAGCCGCGTCGACCTCGTCGGTGAACACTTCCAGGGTGATGGTGCGCCCGTCGTGGTAGTCGTAGCCGAACACTGTGCCGTCGCCGCCGGGCGTCTTCACATCGTTCGTGCGGGCGTCCACCTCTCCGAGGTCGTAGCCCTCGACCGCGACCGGACGGCCCCGGCCGATAACGAGACCGTCGATCTCCCATTGGTCTTCTAGGAGGTCAGCCACTGTAGAGCCCTCCCTTGCTGACCACGCGCAGCGTGTGGGTGAGTTCGCCCATTGCCTGGCGCACGGCTGATTCGCCGTCCTCGAAGTGCTGGTGGTACTCACCGATCAGCGGCGAGGACGCCCCGTCGCCGCCGGCCGCTTGGGAACCGGCGCGGCGGGACTCCGCCACCATGCGGGCTGACTCCTGATTGGAGTAGATCCGGGCCGGGTCGTCGAACCTCGCCAGTTCGGGGCCTTCCTCGCCGACCACGGTCCACCCGGAAGCGGTACCGCCGCCCGCGAGCCCAGCGATACCCCGCAGCAACTGGACGTTCGACCCCAGTTGGCGCCGGTCGTCCTCGCGGCGGTCCTGGTCCATGACGTCGGCGAGCCCGCCCTTGGCGAACCCGACCGCCCCCCAGTCGGGCCGGAAAATACTGCCCCCGCCGTATCCGCCACCCGACGTGACGTTGTTGCTCTGGTTGCCGCCGATGCGCTTGCCGCCGCCCATGGACGCAACGAGGTTGACGTGCCTCGTTCCGTATACCGCGACGTCACCCGGCATGGGGTTGCCCGCCCGGCGCATACCGGAGGTGTAGTAATCGCCTGTCCATGCGGTGCGACTCGCACCCTTGAGCGCCTTGGATGCCCCGGCCTGGGCGAACAACCAGCTAATGAACATCGCGCACCACGGCGCCCCGGACATGCCGTACCAGCGGGTGATGTCGTTCGTGTTGTTCCCACCGCTTTCCGGGTACTTGCCGATGCTGGCCTCGGCCAGCCGCACCACACCCTGTGGGCCTTTCATGGCCTTGGCCCACTGCTCGCCCATGTGGTCGCCGAGCAGCGTGGTGAGGCGGTCGACCATGGCCTTGTGCTCGCGGAGCGTGTCCAGCCGGTGATCGTCGATCCGGTCCCACGGTGTGGAGCCCTGCCCGCGGGTGGTGACCGTGCCACCCGTGGCGTAGCCGGGCAGCGCCTCGCGGGGGATGGCGCGGTGCCGCAACGCCTCCATGAATCCGGGCCCGTAGTAGTCGACTACTCCTGTGGGCTGCACGAACTCCCCATCGGAGAGCATCGCCGGGATCGAGTCCGAGGTGGCGGTTCCCGCACCAAACACCGGCCCACCGGTGGCGTAGCCCTGGATGTGGCCCGGGCTGGCGTTTTCGAGCGTCTTCCAGGACCCTGAAGCGTTGACCTCCAGGGCGGTGTTGATCTCATCGGGAATACCGAGGTATTCGTCTGCGAGATCCTGGGCTTCCTTCTTGGTGTAGCCCATCTGGCGGGCGACCTGGACGAACTTCTTGCGCTGCTTTTCCTGCTCTTTTCGCAGCGCAAACGAGCCTTCTTCGTTCGCCTTCATCTCCGCAAGGTGGTCTCTGCTGGCGTCCGACAACTGCACCAAGGTGTCGCGGTTCTTGCGGCCGGCCTCGGTGCCTAGGTCGGTGGCGTGACCGTTCTGTCGCACTGCCTCGGTAGCCCGGTCAACCGCCGCCTCGTAGGCAATCTCTGCCTCAACAGCGGAAATGTTGGACCCGGTGAGGCTGTCCAGCGCGGTCTTGAAGTCCCGCGCCTGGTAGGCGCCGCCGGCCATGGCATTGTTGAGCTGGTTCTGCTGCTCGGTGGTGGCGCCTGCTGCCTCTTGCTGGCGTTCGTGCGCCGCCACCGACTCACTGATGGCAGTGTTTTCGCTGGTCACAGACTCGCGAAGGTTCTCGATCGCGGCTGTCTGTTTGCGGTACTGCTCCAGCGTGATTTCGCCGCTGGCTTCCTGCTCGTTCAGCTCGGCCTGACGCTCACGCAGGGTGTCGTTGAGGTCGGACATCGCCCCGGACTGGCCCAGAGCGGCGTCGGTGACGTCCTTCATGGACAGGCCGAGCATCTCGGCGGATTCGAGGGCGTTCTCGTCTTCGAGGGCCTTGATGGCGACCTGGCGCGTGTTCTCTGACAGAGCACCCGAGTCGGCCTTGATGGCGTCGGTGTACTCCTGGGTTTTCGCCGTGGCCTGCTGTTTCTTGGAGATGTAGAGGCCCAGGCCCACCGTGGCCGCAGCCAGGGCGATACCCCACGGCCCACCCAGGACACCGGAGACCCCGGACAGGGCGCCGCGCATGGTGATGCCCGCGGTGGCGGCGGTGCGCATCCGGGTCGTCAACGTACTGACGCGCGTGGAGGCGTTGTTCAGCGGCTGGATGAGCCCGGTGTGGACTCGACCGAGGAGGCTCAGGGCCATGCGTAGGGTTCCGGCCGCGACGGCGGCTTGGATCAGCCAGGGGGCTTCTTCGGCGACCGCGGAGATGGCCTGGGCGAGGACCGTGAGCCCTTGGGCGTACACAGTGCCCAATGGGGCCAGGGCCACACCGACGTCGATGGCGGCGCCCGCGATGGCGGTGAATGCGCCGACGAACGTCGGACCTTCGGAGATCACCCAGGAAATGAAGCCGGTGAAATTGCTCGACTCGTTGGACCACGCGGCGAACCGCCTGGTGAGGTCCTCCATGCCCGGACCCATGACAGCCCAGAGGGGTTCGAAGGACACGAGCAAGCCGGTGAAGCCGACGGCGAGGTTGCCGACACTGCGGCCGAGGATGCCGATGGACGGCTCGGCTTGGCGTGCGGCGAAGCTCGTGAACCGCCCCCAATGCGGGCCATTCAGGGCGGCCTCGGAGGAGTCCAACAGCGAATCGAAACCGCGCGCTGAGCTGCGCACGATCGGCGTCAGCGACGGGAGCTGCGACTCCAGCAGCCCGATTCCGCGGGTGACCACGGGCAGCGTGTCGCTCTGTAGGGACCGCTGCCACTCGTCATAGGCCGACGTGAGGCTTCCCCACGCGGTGACGGTGTTGCGGGCGGCCGGGGTGAGCCCGGCTAGGGCTTCCTGGTATTCCGCGGTGGCCTCTGCCCCGCCTTTGGCTGCCTGCTTCTGTAGCTCGGTGACCTCAGCGACATCCGTCAGTGCGGGAACCACGGCCGCACCGAAGGCCACACCTCCGGCAGTGGCGGCGCCGAACCCGGACGCGAGCGCCCCCAACGCGCCGGTGAGAGCGGCCACCGAGGGCACAGCGGCCGGGCCCACAGTCCACGCCGCCAGCGAGGCGGCGGGGGACATGTCTGTGAACGGGCGCTGCTGCCCACGGCCGCCGCCGGAGCCGCCTTGGCCTCCGCTGCGGCCTGCGGCGGTCATGTCCGCGCGTGCCCCGCGGGCGCCGCGCGTTTTGACGTCGATCGTGACCGTGCGGCCGTCCAACCGATCAGCTGCGGCGGACACGGCGGCCAGGTTGGTCATGGCCACACCGGTGTTCGCCGTGACCGTGATCTCCGGGTCGGGGATGGCGTTGACCTTGGCCGCCCAGCGTTTCGCGAACTCGCCACCGGAGGCGTTGCCGCTGTCCCTGCCGGCGCGCTTGCCGATCTGGGTCAACTGGGAGCGGAGTTGCGGCCCGAACCGTTTGAGGTCGGGCAGGACGTCGACGTGCACGCTACCGGCGGAGGGCATCACACACCCCCTCGCTCAGTGTTTGGGTGGTGCGAACCTGTCGAGGTAGGCGCGGTGCCGCTCGGCCATGCCCGGACGTCCGGGTGGCCGGTCCTTCGGCTTGCGCCGGGCCGGCGGAGCGGCGGGCGGGGCCTTGCCGGGACTGAATCGGTCGAGGTATGCCTTATGGCGCTCGTTGACCTTGGGCTTCTCGCTCCGCTTCTTCGGCTCCGCCGCCTTCTTGACCTCCGGAACCGGGTACGGCTGTACCTTCGGGGCCTTTCCTTTGAGGCGGAGCCCGACCCACAGCAGCCCGTGCACCGCCTGTATCCGGGTATCCAGCAACGCCAACTGCCCGTTGGTCTCGTCCCACGGGCGCCCCGGATCCAACCCCGCCACCGCGGCGCGGGTGCGCGGCATCCGAGAGATGTCATGCACCACCAGCAGGGCCATGCGGCGGGTGGAGATCTCGCCCCGGTAGTAGTCGAGGACATCGACACCGCGGTCGAGGAGGTCCAGCTCAACCTCGCGCGGGTGCTCCTCTAGGACTCGGAGGAGCTGCTGCCTTCCCCCCGGCTCACCCCAGACTGGTCAATGAAGAATTGCAAGATCCTGCCCACGTCACGGCCGGGCGCATCGAGGAGATCGTCCGCCTGGCCGGGGTCCTTCAACGCCCCGCGCGCCCACGTGGGGATGTCGCCGCGGGCCGCAGCCTGCTCACATCGGTACGACCAGTCCTCTTGGGGCTTGAAGGTGAACTCGGACCCGTCGCGCGTGGCGAAGGTGCGCTCTTCCGCCAACGCCTCGGACACCTGGGCGTGCTGAAAGTCGGGGAGTCCGCCCACGTCGATGGCGCCCTGGGCGGGCTCGACAGGCTTGGGCGCGGCCTTAGGGGACGTGGCCTTCTTCTGGGTCATAGTTGCTCCTTTGCGCAGGTCACGCAGGCCAATTGGTGAGCGGCCGGGGCGGACCTGCGCGCACACCCCGGCCGCCGCTCATCAGGCGGCCGTCACCTCAATGTCATGGGTCGCCGACAGGCCCCGGTACGTCGCCGTGATCACCGCGTCACCCGCGGACACGCCCGTCACCTCGCCCGCGGAGTCCACCGTGGCAACCTCTTCGTCGTCGGACTCCCAGTCCGCATCGCTGGACACGTCGGTGTCGGTGTCGTCGAAGTAATGCGCATCAGCGGTGAGCTGCTCGGTGGCTTCCACGACCACCGTGGCGCCACCGGAGATCTCCAGGGTGTCCACGGGCAACCAGACACCGCTGGCCAACACGTACCGGTCGAACATGGTCTGGTCCGACAGTTCGTAGGCCGTCCACGTGAAGTTGTAGCCGATGACCTCTTCCGCGCTGTTGACCTGCTCGCCGCGCTCGGTGATCTCCGCTTTCGGCACGATGGTGCGGATGTGGTTGGTGCCATCAAAGCTGTCGATGGCGAGCATGAATTCGCGCTTGCCCGTTGGCCTTTTGACCGGGAAGTGGATGACGCCGTCGGCCAGCTCTTCGATGTCCTCGAACAACACGTTGTCGTAGAGCGCGCGGGTCCACACGTTGGTTTCCCACGCGGTCATGGAGAACGTCTTGGTGGCCGCGGTGACATCGGTCCTGACCGCGCTCTTGTAGCCCCACGGGCGGCGCTCGGACCTCTCCTCCTCGTAGGCTTCGTTGACGCCTTCGTCGGAGATCAGTCCGAGGTCGCGCCACTCTCCACCGAAGGCTTCCAAGCCGCTAGGGACGGTCGATCCGACGTCGGCGATGTAGCACTTGCCTCCATCTACTGCGACGCGCAAGGCATCCGGGTTGTCGGCCATGTCACTCCTTCAAGACAGCCCGGCACCCGGGCACGAAAAAGACCCGAGGGCTCCCCGGGGTCGGTGGTCATGCGCAGGTCTTATGTCTGGGGGCGTAGCAGCAGTACGCAGGTGAAACCCGCGGTCACTACGTCCTCGTTGTCGCTTCCTTGGATTTCGGGTCCGGTCTGGTCGCGCACCGTGGACACCGTGATGCCGTCCACCGTGCGGCCCCGCATGGTCTGCACGGCCGCGCCGACGGTTGAGGCCAGGGCGGTTGCGCCGGGCCGTCCGGGGTCACCGGCCGCCTGTGAGGGCACGTGCACGGTCACAGCCATGCGCGCCCGGTCGAGCGCGTAGGGGTTGGCCATCGGCGGAGACGGGAGCCGGGTGACGTGCACGATGGGAAGCAGTCCCGCGTACTCATCGGGACCGGGCAGCTCACTGCACACGTGCTCCACCTGGCCGCCGAGGTGGTCACGCAGCCACGTGATCAGCACCAGCTCCGCGTCGCCGAACACCGGAGCTTGCACGGCCGCCCCCTAACCGCGCTTGCGGGAACCGGGTGGGCTCAGCGAATTCAGATGAGTCCTGGCCCGGGTCTTGCGGTCCTCATCGACCGGGCCGGACAGCGAGTCCACGACCTCCACCCGGTCCGCGGGGATGGTGATGGTGATGCCGGGGGAGTGGTGCACGCTGACGACGGTGGTAACGCCGTTGGCGTCGACCTCGCACGGCAGCGGCTCACCGTCGACGAGGATGCGCAGGCGTTCGCCGGAGCGTTCCACCCGGATCACGGATGGTGTGGACGGTTGGGCCTCTTCGGCTTTCACGCCTTGTCGTCCTTGCCCTCAGACTTGGAATCGCTCTTGGGTTCGACCTTGGCCGACGCCGGAGAGGGGGCGGGCTTGGGCTTGCTGGCGGGCGTCGCCTGCTTGGTCTCTACGGGCTCGACCTTGACGCGCTTGACCTGCCCGTCTTTGCCTCGCCGGGTCGCCTCCGCTGAGGACACGCTGTACACGTCGCCCGGGGCGCGCTTCTTGCCGTCGTCGCTGACGTGCCGGTTGGTGGCCTTCACATACGGCATTGCTGTCTCCTAAACGTGTGTGCGCCCGTGCGCCTGCGACAACGCGCGGGACATGGTGTGCTGGCCCGTGGTGCCCGGATGCTGCACCCTGGCCACCGGGTGAGCAGCACCAGGCCAGTACAGGGCCTGGGCGGTGCGGGGCCGGATCTCATGCGGCGACGTGTCCCACTCCACGTAGCGGGCGTGGTCCACGTCCGCGATGATGCGGTACCCGTGGGGCTCCAGCCGCTCCACATGGATGGAGCCCGCGTAGGCGTTTGTGTCGCGTGGTGCGGTGGCCTCCCCAGCCCCACGCACCCGGTGGGCTCTACGTCGTAGGTCGCGGTCCACAGGCGGGTGCGAACCGAGACCGCTGATGGTGCGGTGGTGGATGTCGACCTTGGTGATGCGCATGTCACCCCCGCACGAGGTCCGCCTTGAAGATGACGTGGCCCAACCCACCCACATCCGGCAGGGTGAAAGACGATCCGTTGATCTCCCAGATGGCGCCTTCCACCTCGACCCCGTCCGTGGCGAGTACATCCACCCCGGGGTCCAGGAACACCTGGATGGAGCGTTTCGTCTGCTCCCTGCCGCCGTCTCGGGTCTCCGAGGTGGCCAAGGACGCGCCGAGCGATGCCGAGTCGGGTTGGACGCACGCGTCGAACGGGCCGCTGCGGACCGCGTTGGGCCAGTCCTTCGTGCTTCTCGACTTGTTTCCGTGCCCGTCAAGGACCTTCGGCGGACGCAGCACGTAAACCTGGTGCGTCGTGAACGGCAGGCTCATCAGCGCCTCGCCCGCACAGTGCCCGGGATGAGGCCCGCCTGGTGCAGGATCTGCACCGCACGGGACGCGTAGTCCTCACGGATCACCCGGCCGTACTGGTTGGTTGCCCACGACTTACTGACCTTGTCCACCTTGACGTCGGTCAGTTGGGCGCTGGCCCCGGTGCGGTCACCCACGTCGATCAGGTACTCGGCCTGGGCGGTAGTGGCATCCCGCAACGTGTCGATGACCGCTTGCTTGGTGGGCATGCCGTCCTCATCGACGTCGTAGACCGCGGTGAGAAGCAGCGAGTCCACGTCCATGGACGCATCCCGCAGCCACTGCTCCGCGCCGTCGGGCGGGGAATCCTTGCCCATCCAGTCCGCCAGATCCTGCGGGGCGGCATACGGCATGGGCCACCCCCACTACTCGCTCGCCAGCACGCCGCGGGTACGCAGCGCCGCCAGCAAATCGTTGAAGTCGGACACCAGCTCGGCGGTGTCGGTCGCGGTGGAATCATCCACCGTCGGCGCCTCCCCGGACATGGCCCCCTCGTCCAGCTCGGCGAGACGCTCTCGCACGATCCCGGTGAAATCTCCTGCTACGTGGCTCATTGGTCAGTCTCCTCACTGCTCACGGTGGGCTCGTCGGCCAGGCTGATCAGGTCGTCCTTCTTGATGTCGCCGGCCTCGGCCTCGGACAGGTCCGTGGTCGCCGCGATGTAGGCCACCCAGGCGGCCTTGTTGTCGCCCTGAGCGGGCTTGGTCGGCCCCTCCGGCTCCGCAGCGTCGCCTGCCTCGGCCGGGGTCACCGTGTAGCCGCGCCGCCGGAAATACGCCAGCGCAGCACGGTTGCTGTCATCCACCACCGCGGAGCCGCGGTAGAACCGGACCCCGGCAACCTCACCGTTATGCCCCGCCTCCGGGGCCTGCACGTCGTAGCGCATATCAGCTCCCCTGCACGCGCACGTTGCGCAGCACACCGCAGCTACGGGTGTTACGCAGCACCACCGCGGCCGGGCCGATCTCCAATTCACCGGTCTTGACCGCACCCGGAACGCCCCAGTCGGGCGGGAAAAACTCGACCAGCGGAGTGGAAGCCATCGACGCGCCGTGGAACGCATCCATGCCGAAGCTCACCGCGTACAGGTCAGTCAGACCGGTCACGTCGCCGTCGATGTCGCGCTCCTCGATCGGGATGATCGGCCCTGAGCCGTCGAACGTGTCGCCGATGTCCATCAGCGTCCACGTCCCATACATCTCCACCTGCCGGTCGAGGTCGTCCTTGGAGGCGGTGTACATGCCCGCCCACCGGGCCAGCGCCCGAAGCCGCGTGATGCTCTTCGTGTTGCCCAAGATGGCCTTCTGCCCAGCGGGAAGCGCCCCGGGCTGGCCCTGGTCACCGCCGCCAATGTGCGAGGGAACAATCCCGCTAAGGAAGTCATCGAGCTTGTCCAGCTGCGACATCGCCAGCGCCTGCGTGTTGACCTGGCTGTCTCGCCAGTCCAGGTACCCATCGGACACGTCGTGATCCGCGGGCAGGTACTCGGTGGACTCGCCCGTCAAGGACTTGTCGAGCCCGTCGAAACCGAGTGCGTTGACGGCGGTGTCGCCGTGGATGATCTCGTTCTGGAAAGCGATCGTGGAGCCGACGGTGAGCTGCTGTGTCTGGAACGCCATTTCGTTGGCGGCTGCCGGCCCGAGATTGCGGAGCTTACGGTCCAGGGTGAACGAGCCGCCGAACGGCTTCAGCGACACAGTGAACTGCTCACGGGTCGCCTTGTTAGAGGGGTACTCGGTGTTGAAGTCCCGGAATCCGGCGCCCCGGGCCTCCTTGAGGCGGGTGTAGCCGTAGACCAGGGTGTCGCCCCCGGCCCCCGGGGTGGCGGCGTCATCGAACACCATCTGGCCCCACAGCCACGAGTAGCGGCGGAGGCTGTCGATGACGTTGTGGTCGATGTCGTCCCTAGAGTTGATCTGCGCCTGAGCGAGTGTGACGGGCATGTGATTCTCCTAGCGGTTAGCCGCCATAGGCATTTTTAAAAGCGGCGTAGAGCCCTTTCGAGTGACTATTGCGCTGCTCTCCAGGCCCGCTGGAGAAATCGCCTGAGCTGGTCGCGGGCGCCTGGCTCGCGGCCTTGTACTTCGGGTTGTCGTTGAGGGTGGTCTTCACCAGCTCGTCAAGATCATTGGTGAAGGTCTCGCCGTCGGGGTCGAGCTTTTCCAGCTCCCGAGCGAACTTCTTGGAGTCCGACATCTGTTCCACGTCCGCGCCGTGCTTGTGCATGGCGCGTTCAGCGACTGACTGCCGCCGCGCGGAGCGTTCGGCCTCTTGGGCTTTGGTGAGCTGCTCGTCCTTGGTGGAGAGCTGCTTGGCCATCTCTTCGGGGTCCGGCGGAGAGTCGTCCTGCTTGTAACCGAGTGCTTTCGCGATCCCGTCAAGGGTCTGCTGGTATCGGCTCTCGGTGTCGCTGATCTTGGACTCGGCTTCGCGGAGCGCGGCCCGCTTGTCACCCTCGCCCTTGCGGGCGTCCCGGATGACGCGCTGCGCCCAGTCGGGCAGGTCCTCCACCCGTTCGGGCGCGGGCTTGCCGCCGTCCTTCTCCTTGTTCTCCTTGGCAGCGTCAGCGAGTAGCTGCTGAGCCTGGGCATCCTCCTGCTGGGTGTCGGGCGCCTGGCCCTGCCCCCCGTCGGTGCCCTGCTCTGCTGCCGCCTCGGAGCCGCCCGCGATGAGGTGGATGGGGCGGCCGTTCTTGCGGTATCCGATGATCGCGCCCGGCGTCGTCGGCATATCCATGGGTGTCTCCTGTGTGCATGCGAAAGGGCCACCGCCCGGGTGGCCCTTTGTGTGCGTGGTTTCAGTTGTCTTTCAGGGATCCGCCCGATCCCCATGTGTCGGGGATCATGCTGGACAGGCCCAGCGCTCGGGCGCGCTTTGCGATGTGACGCCGCACCTTGCGGCGACCTTCCTCGCCACCCTTGGCGCGACCCACAGCCGAGATGGCGTTCTGCAGGTCACCGCGATTCCTGATCGGATACCGGCCGCCGGCCATTGCCTTGCCCTCGCTGGCGAGCCGGTCGCGTTCCTTCTCGCTGAAGTCCGCCATTCTCGGACTCCTCCTCCTGGTCGCGTTGCCGGTTGCCACCCACCAGCCCGGCCAGCTCGGCACGGTCCGGCTGCTCCCGGCGGATCTCGGCCAGCTCCTCTGTAACCTGGTCATCCGACCACTCCGGATGCACCAACCTGACCTTGGTTTCCGTGGACGCGGCGCCGGCAGCATCCAAAGCCTGGGCGATGCGGGACAGCGCCTCCGGGTCTTCCTGCACCCCGTCAGGCCATTCCACCGTGGGGCGCTGGGGTGTGACGCGGTTGCCCCACACGTGGGAGTGCACGGCGAGGATGGCCTCGCCGATGTCGGACAGCGGCACCGTGGCATACCCGGTCTTACGGTCCCGAGTGGAGAAGCTGCGGCGTTCCTTGGCGTGCACCTCAGTGGCTGTGGCTGCCACCTCACCGGACCGGCCGAACGTCTGCACGCTGTACCCGGCCAGGTGGATGATCTCTTTGGACAGCTCGCTGCAGGTGGTCAGGTGGGCCGAGTCGCGGATCTCCGGCTGGATCAGGGCGTACATGTCTTTGGCGGAGTCCGTGCCGCCCTGCAGCATCCCTAGCGGGGCGAAGAGTTCGCGTTCGGCGTCGAACATGGCCCCTTTGCCGGGGCCCTGGTTGTCCAACCACGCATCAGGGACGACCAGGCGTGCTTTGGCGAGCCGGATCTCCCTCATCCATGACGACCACGATTCGTCGAGGGCGTCCATGAGCTGTTCCACCCCGGCGTAGTCACTGCGTCCGAGCGGTGTGCCGCGAATCAAGCGGTTGGGCCGCATGTTGGGCCAGTACACCGCGCACAGTTTGTCGTGGCCGGTGTCGATCCCACCCTCGGAATCCACACCGTTCGCCCTGGCGAACGATTCGGTTTCGGGATGCTCCGCCAACGGTTGTGGTGCGCCGAGACGATCCTGCCCACCCTTGTACAGCCCGTGGAAGATCCTTCCGGGTTCGTGGCGCTCCAAATGGCGCCACACCTCGGACGGGGTATCCGAACCCGAAGGGTGCTCCAGGGTGCGCCAGAACGTCACCGCCCGAAGGCGGCCGTGCCGCCATTCGGGTGCGGCACAGTCGGGGGCGATCGCGTCCACCAGCGGGTGATCGGCGATCTCGGTGTCCCACCCAACCCGGAGGTACACCCCGCCGTAGGCGGAGCTGATCTCCGCGGCCTCGTAGAGGACCGCGTGCAGCCCGCCCTCATCCATCATGTGATCGAGGTGCTGCTGGGTGGGGTCATCCTGCCCGGCGTCCTCAATGGCCAGGGTGGGCGCCTCACCGAACAGGAGTCCTGCGGAGCCCATGGCGATGTCACCCGCCAGCGGCAGGTGCAACCGTGAGGGCAACTGTGCAGGGTCGGGGGGAACGCCCCAGAAGAACCGGGCGATGCGTCCCACGACGCCGCCTCTGTACTGCGACGGACGGGGCCGAGGCGGGTACCCATACGGCGCGGTGGCATGGGAGGCGCCGCCGTACACATAGGCGAGCTGGGCAGGATCGCCACTCCACCAGGCCCCCCACGTCTCGAAGAGTTCGCGCGGTTTCTCGGTGTCTTTGGGGGGCCAGGGCCGGTCACCATCGGGCAGCGGCACGTCTCACCCCCTGTGTCACGTTGTGTAGTAGATCGAGCTGGGAAGACGCGGCACCAACGCCCGTGGTGGTCACTGTGCGTTCACGCGGCGACAGGGTCGGACAGGTGCGGGCGCCACAGCGGCTCGGTCGTGGTCACCCCATAGCGGGCGCCGTCAATCGAGTGGTCGGCAACCTTGAGCGGCTTGTCCTCGCCGCGCTCGGTGGCCTTGTCATCCCAGGAGTAGCCTGGGATCTCCGAGATCAGGCCCGTGCACGCCTGCGACACCAACAACTGGCGTTCAGCGAGCAGCGTCGCCAACAGGCCGAGCCCGCGGTTCACGTTGTTGTCAGCCGGTGTGGTCGACCACCCGTCCCGGTACATCTGCACCCGCAACGACGCCGCGCTCGGGTCGACAGCGGTGTACTCCGGCAGCAGCTCCGGCTGCTCCGGCAGCCTCGGCTGTGACAGCCAACCGCGCAGGTGTTCGGACAGTTGCCCGTCGGTCATCGACATCGCACCCGCACGCGGGTCATGGCGCCACTCATCCACCGCGTACAGCCGACCGTCGACACCCAGGCCAATGGCCAGGCACGCGGTCGCGTTAGTTGTTCCGTAGTCCACACCTGCGCTGAGGAGCCGTGCCATCTTCGGCAGCACCGAGACGACATGCACGTCGGGATCCCACATGGGGAACACCGCACCCTCAGCCGCGACCCACAAGCCCAGGATGAACCGGCGGAACCACAGCCCAACGAACTCGGTTTCCTTCTGCGCGATGTAGTCCGCGCTCAGCTCCGGGTTGTCGCGCATGGTGAAGTGCCAGTACCGCCAGTGCGGCAACTGGGCGAGCTTGTCGAGGAACTTCACCTTCAACCAGTGGGCCGGCGAGTCCGGGTTCGTCGTGGCGAATAGCTTCGCCCCGGGCACCGACATGCGGCCCAACAGTTGCACGAAGAACTCTTCGGGCAGCACGGTCAGCTCATCGCAGTAGCTACCCGCGACGGTCATACCGCGGATGACCTTCTCGGCTTTCGCGTCACTGGCGCCGATCACGTGGACCTTGCGGCCGAGGATGGTCGCGGTTGGGGCGCCCGTGGTGTAGGACACCTGACTCGCGATCGCCCCGAACAGTGTCGGGTCCTGCAGCGGCCCCATGATGTTGCGGCCGATCGTCTCGCGGGTGCGCCCGATCATGACCAGCTCTCCGCCGCGCGGAGCGTCGGCCACGTAGAACAGCCACCGCAGCAGCGAGGAGATCGTCTTGCCGCTGCGAATGGCGCCGTCCCAGATGTTGACCGAACCGTCACTGGTCGCGATCGACTCCACCTGTTTGCGGCTCATCGGCAGGGACTCCAGCATCGCTGTCCCCCCACGCCTGCTTCAGGCCGGCGGCGAGCTTGCCGAGCATGGAAGCCGCTTCATCCGCCCCGGAGCTGGCATCGGCCTTCACCAGCTCCACATGGGACCGAACCGCGGTCTGCACCGAGGCGAGGATGGCCCGCTTGTCCGCGAACGGCGGTTCTTCAACCTCGGCTGTGTGCCATTCGCCATCTCGGCCGCCGAACGCGCCAATCGTGACTGGGCTCCACAGTTGCTCCCGCAGCCGCTCGGCATCCCCGAGCAGGTTTGCGGAAAGCTCTGCGCGGCGGGCCCGGTTGTCGGCGACCTTCGCCTCAGTGGCGGCCTTCGTGGTCTCGCGGTCGAAGTTCAATCCGAACTCACGAACAATCTTGGTGACGCTGTAGCCGCTGATGCCGACCTCGCGGGCGATGGCGTTACGCGACCATCCCTCGCTGTGGAGTTCCTGGACGCGCGCGCGAGCGGCGGGGTCAACCGGGTGTCCGCGAGGCACAATCCGGTCACCTCCTGGCGGCGGTCGTTGGGCTGTCTCACACTGGGATGGTTCGCATCCCCCACCGGAAGGGTTCGCCATGTCCCGTCGAATCGCTGTCCTGGCCGCTGTCATCGTGCTCGCGTCCGCGTGTGGCGCAGAAGAGGAGCCCGAAGAGGAGGACGCCGAGCCGGAGCAGGCAGCGTTCATGGTCAACGTGACGGACGCCGACAGTTCCGCGTCGTGGCCCACTGACGATGAGTACTGCGCCTGGGAGGAAACGACCTACGTCCTACGCGATGGCGAGGGCGCCACGGTCGCCACCGGTAATGCGCGTTCCACCATCGAGGGCGAGGTTACGGGCACGAACGCCCGTGCCGAGATCGGCGAGGTGGTCTCGGAGGTGCCTTACGAGTGTGTCATGTCCTTCGAGGTCGAGGCGGAGGAATCGGAGTTCTACGAGGTCGAGGTGACCACGCAGAACCCGATCACGAACGAGGAGATGACCGAGACTGCGGAGTTCTCGCGGGAGGATGCCCGCAAGGGCGTGGACGTGGAGTTCTCGTGATCCGGCCCGGCCTTCGCTACCCCCCGAGCGGAGGCCGGGCCGGTGTGCCCGGCAGGGGAGAAGGGACGCCGACGGGGTCGGGCAGTTCTGCCGGGCACGAAAAAAGACCCGGGAGCTGGGCTCTCCGGGCCTATGGTCTACTTCTTCTTGGGGATCTTGGGGACCGGGATCGGCTTCGCCCCGCGCTTCTCGCGCAGGCCGTTGATGTGCTTGATCAGCGGAGCCTCTGGCCGGAACCATTCTTTGCCGAACGCAACGAAGCTCGCGAATTGGCGGTGCCGCTCCGCTTCAACGTCGTAGCCCCCATCTTCCACGGCCAACAGTCTCTTGTTTGGCGGGTAGCCGTTCATGCGCTGCCGGACGTTGATGGTCGTCCCGATCTTGATGGCATCGCCGATCTGTACGTAGTAGACCCGCGAGGGGCGCGTTTCACGCTGCCGTTCGTGCTTCGCCTGACACTCAGCCGCGAAGTCCAGGACCGCCTTGACTTGGTACTGCGGATCGTTCAGCACGATCTTCATGTCGTGGCTGATGTGCCGCCATAGCTTCGCTGCGTGCCTGCCACAGATGGGAAAGGGCATGTCCGGGTGGCTCGGTGCGTCACAGAAGTCGCCGCTACGGCGCTGGACAGTGCAACGGGAATGGCGATTATACTGCCTCACGTCGATCTCCTAGTCAGATCGGCCATGCCTCCGGGGTGTTTGCGCACTCGCGGAGGCCCAATATTTAAGGCCCGGGAGTCCTGGACTCACCGGGCCTTTCGTCTGTCTGGTTACTTTACTTCGCAACCTAGCAAGAGGTTACAGAAGTCCTACGGAAACCGCAAATCCGACAGCGCTGCTGGTCAGCTCCGGGTGTACGCCGTCATTGACCGCGCTCTCAAGGGCGTGCAGCACGCCGCGAGTGATGCGGGAGGCCGCGATCAACTCCCCGGTGATGTCGTACACGCGGAACGTCTCGATCCACTCGTACTCACGCGCGGGCACGCCGCGAGCGTGCATTCGAGCGAGCACCCAGTTCCCGACGGGCGAGTCATCGGCGGTGCCAGGTGTGCCGGTCACGTCGTCGCGTTGGATTACGCGGGCGATCATTGCGGGTCCGGCCATGTTGGCGCTGGCGATGATCTCCACCAGCGCGCGGCCAGCGTGCGCGGTAGTCTCGCTCATTGATCCTCTTCTCTCGGTTGGGGGTCGTTGGCCCCGGGCGGCGGTAGGGTCGCCAACCCGGGGCGCCTGGCGGTTAGGTCAGGTGGCCGGCCTGGTCGAGCTGGTATTCCGCGGCGTTGCGCTGCCTCATCCACTCGGCCGGGTCGGCGTCTCCCGCCTCCTCATGGCTGTGGCAGAACCACTCGCCTTCGGCGGGCTCGTTGGGGCACTGCTTCCCGTTCACCTCCTCCCACGGACACTCGGTGAGTTCTGGCGCGTCGTCGATGTCGGCGCGCGGGTCCATGTGCGGGCGCATCACAGCACCTCCTACGTGGTTGTCGGGTGGCCGCAGCCCTGACCGCGCAGATGCCAGTCGGGGTCGGCGGGGCAGCAGCAGGTCTGGGCGAACGGGGCACGGCGGGGGATACCGCGCCGCAGCGGGGCGCCCGCCCGGTAGATATCGGCTACCTGGTCGTTGCTGGCGCTGGCGAAGACCGCGTTGGCGGCTGCGGCATCGAAGTCTTCGGTGAAGTGGCGGTGGGCGATTCCGCCGAAGTCCTCGAAGCCGGCGTCCTCAACGAGCACGGTGAACGTCATCAGGTGTCCTTCCTGGTTAGGCGGCGAGGCCGAGGATGTGGGCGGCGATCTGGTGTTTGCAGGCGTGGCGGCCCTTGATGCCGGCAGGGCAGGTGCACGCGGCGCGGTGGGCGCGGTAGGTGACCGAGCCGTCGGTGCTGACGGCGAGGAACACGCGGTGGCCGCGCAGCGGGATGAGCGCGCCCTGGTCGATCAGCTCCTGGGCTTTCTCCACCTGGTGGGCCTTGTACTGGGCGAGGACGGCGGCCTTGGCGGCGGCGCGGACCTTGGCGCGGCAGGTGGGGCCGTAGCCGGCGTTCAGCGACCGAGTGGAGCGGAGGACGCGCCCGCACCGCAGGCACCTGGTAACCCGTTCTGCGCGTGCGCTCACTTTGCATCCTCACTGTTCACTCGGAGTTTCTGTATTACAGATTACCCGGAGTTGAAGAGTGATGCAAGGCCTATTCAGAGGTGAGGGGTAGTTTCTGTATGACACATCGGCCATCATGTAGACATGGCCAGACCAGCAACCGGGCAGACGCCCGTACATTCCGTCCGCGTGCCCGCCCACATCTGGGATAGGGCGAAGGAGCGCGCTGAAGCCGAGGGAAAGAGCGTGAGCGAGGTCGTCACCGCGCTACTCCAGCGCTACGGCAGCAAGCAGCACGCAGAGTCCAGGGGCGAGGCGAAGAACTAGCCCTGTTCGCGCTGGCGCCTGACCCGCGCGGCCAGCTCCAAGTACCGGTACATGCCGAGGCTGGAGATCAGGTGGTCGCGAACGTCGGCGCGGTCCTCGGGGGTGAGGCTGGCGCGCAGCTGGTCCATCCACGCGGCGTCGTCGGCGGCCTGCTCCTCGCTGATCGGTTCGTCGTCCACGGTGGTGGTGTACCCGCGATGATGGGGTCATGGACGAGATGATCCGGGTCACGCTCACGGGTGGTGGCCCGCTGGACGGTCAGACGCAGGAGTGGCACCGCGCCGACCTACCCGAGGACCCGGCCGAGTGGGGCACCTACATGATCGTGGACGGCCCCAAGGCTCTCGCGCGTGACCCGGGTGCGAGGGCGGCCTACGAGCCCGAGGAGGGCGGTGATCCACGGGTGTGGGTGTGGCGCGGCTGGGTCCCATGAAACCGCCCCCGGGCTCCTGATTCCGGGGGCGGTAGCGCGTGCGATCACCCGTCATCTGTCTACCGGGTCCGCACAGCGGTCCCGTGCGGCTACCAGGGGATGCGGAGCCGCGCGGGGGACTACCGGTCAGAACCCGGTGACGTCATGGCCGCATCTGTACTTTCGGAACCACAGGTTGTGACACCGGTCGCTGCACACCCGCACGGTTCCGCCCTCCATTGGCTGCATTTGGCGTTTGGGTTTGCGGACGTTGCAGGTGGGGCCGTCGCAGGTGATCTCGTCATCGGGACCTTCTTCGCCAGGCGTGGGCAGACGGCGTTTCAGCATGAGCGTGTCTTTCTGGAGCGTGGTTCAGGGGCGGGCCGCACGCTGGGGGAGGGTCCAGCGTGCAGCCCGGACTACGTGGCGTGGCGCCACATGTCGGGGGTGCCGCGCGTGATCGCCCCGTCGGGGGCCTTCAGGACGAGCACTGCGCGGCGGAAGGGCCGGTGCATACGGTCGTGCCCGATGACGATGTGCACCCCGCGGTCGAGCAGCCCGGGGCCGGTGCACACCTTCGAGTTGATGGGGAACCGCTGCCGGAGCCGCGCCAGCTCGGGATCGCGACTCACGGGTGCGCCCTCAGTGCTGGGAACGGGCGGCCGGCTCGCTGGGGCGGGTCCTTGAGTTGCTGTTCCAGCTCCTCAGCGGTGTCGCCATGCAGCGTGGGCGCCCGGTCGTCATCGCGCAGGTTCGTGGCGACCCACCCGGCGAGGCGATAGCCGTTACGGGAACGCCGAATCCGCCAGCCGGGGTACTCACGCCGGAGCCGCGCCAGGGTGTACTCGGCCGTGGTCACGACTCCGCCTCCTCCAACAGGCGGCGCAGCTCCTCCAGGGTCGCTGAGCGCAGCGTGCGCTCACCGTGCTGAGCGCACCAGTCGCCATGGCGCCCCTCGCCCTGATCGCGCCAGATCTCCCACTGCGGGAAGTCGGCCGCCAGTATCTCGGGGGAGGTCGGCCAAGGGCCGTGCAGCTCCTCGCGTTCCATCGCTCGCGTCCTCATGGGTCCTCCTGATGTGCAGGTAGGAAGGACGCTACGGAGCGTGGGACCGTGCCAACAGAAATGGGGCGCGGCAGTTTCGCCACGCCCCACCGGGAACTACCACGTAACGCGGTACTCGCCCTACACAGGGACTCCGAGGAAGTCCGCGATCTGGCGCTGATCCTCTGAGGGCATCCTCGGGCGGCTCTCCACAATGTCCTCAGCGATGTTGCGCGCCGTCCTCTGATACCGCAGCCACTCCGGCGCCTGGCGGCGAAGCCGCATCATCACCTCGGTTGCCTGGTCGGTGTCCCCGACCTGCACCAGGGCGTTCGCGCGGTCCAGGGCGAACCGCTGCTGGGTGTTCTGCGTCGCCCCCGAGGTCTGCCCCGGCAGGGAGTCGGCGCGTTCCAGTGCCCGGTCGGGGTGGCCACCGATCAGTTCGTTCTGCATCCCGTTCATCGCCGCTGTGACCGGGCCGAACCGCATGTGCCCGGCTGCCTCGTGCTCATCCTGGATGCGCACCGCCGCAGACTCCGCGACGGACTGTAGATCCCGGGCCTGGGTGACGTTGTTGTTGCGGGCCGCCGCCGCTGATGCCCGCATCAACAGGTACCCCCAGGCGGACAGTTGGTCGGGGGTGGCTTTGGACATGCGGGGTTCGATCTCGTCGGCGCTGTTCACACACAGCGCCTCGACCTCATCGAAACGGGCCTGGCGCAGCAGCGCCCAGCCTTGTTGGCCGATCGCTGCCGCCGCGAGGCACTGGTCGCCGACCTCCACGGCGTCGGCCAGCGCGTCGCGTAGGGCGATCAGCGCGAGGTCGTGTTCGCGGATCTGCACGAGGTAGCGCCCGGTGAGTTGGAGGGCGTCCCCGCGCATGCGCTGCGCGGAGGCCCGCTCGTCACCGTCGAGGGCGGCGACGTGCATGTGGGCGGACCGCACGAGGGCGGGGGCGAACCGGGCGACGTCGTCGTAGCGGTCGTCCTGGTAGGCATCGGCGACGGATTTCACGGCCCGTCCGAGCATGGTCAGGTCGGGGTCGCCGTCCACGGCGCCGAACATGCGCCCAGCCAGGGATGCGGGCGGGTTCACGGCGGAGCGGATGTCAGCGAGGACGCTGTCGCGGCCGTCGTCGGTGAGTACGGGGGCGGGGGATTCGGCGGTCATGAACCATACGGTGCGCACCTTCAGGACGCGGCCGAGGGCGTTGTAGGTTTCCATGCGGGCGGTGCCGCCCTGCTCGATTTTGCGGACCACGGTGACGCTGACGCCGGCTGCTTCGGCGAGTTCTTCTTGGTTGAGGCCTCGTCGTTTGCGGATCTCGCGGACGCGGTCGGCTACTGAGGTGTCTACCGATGTGTCGTGGGTTGGGGTATCTTCTGGCATGTGACAGGTCCCGTCTGTCGCTGAGGGCTCGCACCATCAGCGTAGGGCGGGACCTTCGTCATGTCAGGGTGTCTACGGTCCTGTGACCTGTGGGGCGCGGGGGGATGCCCTGGCACGGGTAGACTCGTACAGACATCTGAAAAAAGCGAGCCCGACCGGTGTTGGTAGCACCGAGCCGGGCTCTGACCCACCTACTCGACTCACCCGAGAGGCAGGCTATGGACAACCCTAGCGCCGGATCACCCGTGTTCAATCACGAGGCCACCCCCACCCCCGCGCCCACCGACGTCATCTTCCTGGACCGGTGGCTGGCCTTCATCCGCGGAGCCGAGAACCTCCCGGACGCCCTTCGCTTCGTCTGCGAATCCATGGCCAGCGACGCCGACGAGAACGGGCAGGACTGCGCCCCCGGCCATAAGCGGCTCATCGCGGACACGGGGCTCAGCTCGGCGCTCGTCAGCGACTCGCTGAAGGTGCTGCGTAAGCTCGGCGTCATCGAGCTGGTGTCTGACAGTCACCCGCCCGCGAAGGGGCCGCATCAGTACCGCCTCACCGCCCCCGACGGGTTCGAGTCATTGGCAGACGAACGCGTCCGCCAGGGATTCCACAAAGAGGAGTTCACCCTCCCCGGATCCCGCTCCGTCAGCTTTCCCGCGCCCGACGACAATCTCTTTCCGGCGCCGAAGCCCCTCAGCGAGACGCCCACCCCCAAGCCCGTGTCGGCGAAGCCCGCTCCGAGGCAGCAGTCCAAGCGCCGCAAGGAGGTCGCACTCCCGCGCACCTCACGCGGTGAGACGTTGCTGTACCGCTACTACGACGAGCACGATGTCCTGCTCTACGTCGGCGTCAGCGCGAATCTGATGGCGCGCCAGACCAACCATGAGGCGGATTCCACGTGGATGGACTTCGCGGCCCGCTCCACGATCGAGCGGTTCACGGCGCGTGCCGATGCGGAGTCAGCGGAGCGGACAGCCATCGAGGAGCACCAGCCGCTGTTCAACATCGAGCACAACGAGCACCCGGACCGCATCCGGCGGCTCGTGGACTACCTGATCGAGCGGGACCGGCGGGATCTGCTGGTGCCGCTGATCTCGCGCGGCTGAAAGGAATCCCCATGAGCCACCTCTCAGCGGTTCCACCACCACCGGACTACCCGGAGCACAACGGACGCCGCGTCGAATGGGACCCCTGGCAACGCATCCACATCATGTGCCTGCCCCCAACCGAATGCGCCCAGTGCGGCAGCACCGCCGAGGCGTACTTCGCCGCCGGGGTCATCCAGCCTGCCCCCGGCGAGACCACCCAGGACACCCGCCAGCGCCCGTCCTCGCGCGTGCCCGGGCGCGTCTGGGAGCAGCGGGTGACCGTTCACCAGTGGCCGTACTACGGTCTCGCCGCGTTCGCCTGCCCCGATTGCCGCGGCGTTGAGGTCTACGACAGCCGCGAGGACTTCGCGCCGGTCGACACCGCCCGACCGACGCTGTTCTGACCCCCTGGCACGCGGAAGGCCCGCACCACATGGTGCGGGTCTCTTTCCTGCTCACCCCGGCCGCGCCCGTTACGAGACCGAAAGCGGACACGATCATGACTCCGCTTTGCCTGACTCCGGGACGCATGGCGCGGTATGCATGAGAACACCCAGCAAGGAGGCAGCCATGTCCACACCGAAAGTCCTCACCGTCGAACTCGAATTCGAGATGGGAGACCGGAAAATCCACGGCCCCCGCATCAAAGCCGCCTACGACGCCGCTGTCGCGGCAGCCATCGAGGCAGCGAAGAAGGAGTTGCTGGAGGGCAGTATCTCGACGGTGCGCCACTCGATGACGTGGGGGTACCGGTGGGTTCAGACCGGCTCCGTCGTGGACGTGGATGAAGCGACGTGGGATGAGGTAGACGCAGACGAGTCGTAGGTGCCCCACCGTGTCGGGCCTCTCGGGTAGGGCTACGCGTTGATCACTTCGCTCGGCACCCCCAACGCATCCGCCATGACCTCAAGCTTCGCCTGCATCTCGTCCCACGTGGGTCGGTCGTCGCGGCGGAACGCCCGCCACAAGTAGAACCCGAAGTAGTAGTCCTCGATAGGGCCATAGGCGTAACGGTGCGGGGCTTCGGCGCGGGCGGCCAGCTCCGCGTCGGTGTAGGGGCGGGCGCTGTCGGTGTGGGCAGGGTCGTAGCCCCACGGGGTACGGCACCTGGGACCATGCAGACGGCAGCTCACGGCGCCTCCGGCAGGTGCAGCACCTCGTCGAACGGTGCCGACACCTCCACCTGGTCCTGCCGGCCCACCCACAGGTACGCCGTCGGAGACCCCGGTGCGTCCGGGAGCCGGTCGTAGCGGTGAATCGGACGGGGAAAGACTCGCCGCGGCAGGTCTGATCCGAAGCCCACCACGTCCTCGTCGGGGTCCTCCGGCTCGCGGTAGTACACGTACTCAGGCAGCGCGTCCGCCTCGTACACCTCGTCGGCGAGCGGCCCTTCGTGGAATCGGACGAGGTGGCCCCGCTTCAGCGGCGACGGGTTCCTGCACTTCACGGCGCCCATCCTTCCTGCCAGCCGTCCCGGTGCCGGTACCCGAACGCCAACGCGCGCACGGCGATCTCCAGCGCGGCCACCCCGTCGGGCGCCTCACGGTCACCCTCGTACAGGTCGACGGCCTGCTCGTACTGGTCGAGGATGGCGCGTTCCCCTTCGATGCGGGCGAGGGTGTCGGCCGGATCATGGCGGGCGATGTGGGCGCCGATGCCCTCGTTGATCATGTCGCCGACATACGACTGAGCACCAGTAACCAGCGGGTACTCCGTGGAGTCGTCCACGGCCGAGACATAGTCCGGCCAGATGCCGAGCTCATCAGGCGCGAATCGCCATTCACCGGCCGATCGGGACATGGCCTCCCGCGCGGCTTGTTCGTCGGCGTCCAGCACCGAGCGGAGCCACGCGACCATCGCCTCTACGTCACTCACCGGGCGCCTCCATCGTGATCGCGGACCCCGCCCGGTACGGCACAAAGAACGACTCGCCGTCAGGCTCATAGGTCACCAGCGGCTTCGGCGCCGTGGCCTCATCGAAGATCGCCAACTGTGGCGGGACGAAGCCCTTGAAGAGCCCGCCTCCGGCCTGCATCTGCTCGCCCGCGCGGCGGAACGCTTCCGCGAAGTTGTTGCATGCCTGGTTGAGCGCGGTCGTGTCCACCTGCGCGGTCAGCCGCTCGAAGTGGACGATGACGGAGGTCAGTTCACGGGAGAACCGTTCGAACTCCAGCGGCTTCGGCTCGGGAACGTCGGGCGCGTGCCGCATGGCGTCCGGGCTGACGGTGTTGTCGACGAGGGCGGCGTCGATCGCGGCCACCACATCCCCGCTCACCGGGCCTCCTCCGTCGACATCCGACGCGCCGTGGCCTGAGCCTCCGCGCGCACCCGCTCGAACTCCCGCTCCACAGCGTCCGCGTCCACTCCGTAAGCCTCCGCCTCCACGTAGACGCAGTGGCGAGGCGGGCGTTTCTCCACGCGGCCGACCGACGGCTGCCGGGTGTATGCGTCGACCTCGAACTCGAACGTCCACCGGGAACCGGCCCGCAGAAGCGGATCGACCGTGGCCTCTTCGTCGTCCTCGGTGAACGCGGTCATGCGGTGGTGCACGTACTGCCGGTCGGGCACCCGGCCCCACACTTCTCCGTGGTAGCGGCGGCCACCCTCCTTGGGGCCGGTGGCTGTCCACCATTCGTCGTCGGGGTGGGTCTCGTTCCACCGTGCGGCAGCCTGTTCGGCGTGGTCGCGCTGCTCGAACGCAACCTTGCGGCCGCCGCCGAGGGTGATGACGTGCACGGTGTCGGCGGGGTCGATGTCATCCACGGGGGCTCCGGGCGACAGGCGGGCCGGGATGTCGTCGCCGTGGTCGATGGGCCACACCTCGCCCCCAGCCGCGCGCCGGGCGCGGAACAGCGCCCGGATGGTTCTGAGGAGCCTCATTGCTCCGCCCTCCCGTCCGGCGAGAACTGGACGGGGCCAGGACTCCAGCTCTCGTCGTAATCCGGGTGCGTCCGCCACTGCCACGCCAGAATCCGCAGCGCGACACGGGCGTTCCGGTGCACGATCTCGTCGCCGTGGAGGAACGGGCGGATCGTCTCCCGATGGAGCGAGGACAGCGCAACCTCGCGCGTCTCTGGCTCCTCTCTGATGCGCGCGTTGATGAACGCCTCGATGTCGTCCATCTCTTGCGCCGTCATCACGGTCGGCTGTCGCCTGCTGTCTGGCATGCCGATCACCACATCCTCCGCCGCTGCTGTCGGCTCATCTTGTTCATCTCGGCAATCGCGTCCTCGCCGATCGCCTTGCGGGCGGCCGGGCTCATATCGAAGTAGCCCGGCGACATGCGGATCGGGCCGCGCGGCGGCGAGGACAGCGTAGGATCGATGGGCTCCGGCGCGTGCCAGAGCAGAATGTCGCCCCCGACCGGGCGGCGGCGGAACAGCGCCCGGATGGTTCTGAGTAGCTTCACGTGCCTCACCTCTCAGAAGCCCATCGGGATGTCGACAACCTCATCGTCCTCGGTCAGCAGCGCCACCGAGCCCGGATAGGTCGCGACAAAGTCGACCTCCTTGTGCTCGGCGGCCGCCACCACGACCTCGTGGTCGGGCCCGCTAAGGAGTTTCTTCGCGAGTTCGTGCGCCTTCATGTCTCTCACCTCTCCTCACATGATGGCCCATGCGGCGGTTAGTGGTGTGCCGGACCAGCACACCCACCGCACGGCGGTTTCCTGCCAGCAGTCGCCCGCTTTGAACGCGACCGGGCTGCGGAACATCCACCACCTCTTGCCCCGATGCACCAGCGGCCAGGCGAGCGACACCCCCTGCGGCGTCAACCAGTCACCCAGGATGTGCACCACCATGCCCACGCCCACCACCATGCCGAGCACCACAGGGGCCGGCGGGGCGGCCACCATCACCACGGTCGCCGCCAGGCCAGCGCCCACGCTCACGGTGGTCCACTGCGACAGCTCCCGCCGGTCCTTGCCGGTGAGGCACTGGCCCAACCCGCGCAGGCCCAGCGAGAC
This sequence comes from Lipingzhangella halophila, assembly GCF_014203805.1. Lineage (GTDB taxonomy): Bacteria > Actinomycetota > Actinomycetes > Streptosporangiales > Streptosporangiaceae > Lipingzhangella > Lipingzhangella halophila. The sequence goes on from NZ_JACHJT010000001.1 coordinate 2,837,015, forward strand.
GAGCAGCCACAGGGCCACGGCCGCGCCCACCCAATGCGACGCCGCCGCCCACACGCCAGTCCCCACCGCGGCGCACGCGGGCAGGGTGTGGGTCAGATGCCGGTGCTGCCCGCCGTCGTCTTCACACCCGTCGTCGTAGCGGGTGCGGGTCGCCTGGAACACGGCACCAGACAGGGCACGCAACCCGGAGCACGCCGTCCGGGACGCCGGCCCCTGCGAACGCGTCGCCGTCGAAACCGGGTGGTCGAGGTCGGGCAGCAGCGCCGCGCCCGCGCCCACAGCGGCCCCGGTCGCCAGCTCCACGATCCCCGCGTCACCGAGCAGACCGGCCACCACCACGCCAGCGAGGGAGCCCGTAGCAGAGTGGGTCGACCCCATCATCGGGACCACCGCCCGGCAGTGACCAGAGCATTTCGGTGATCACCGAAAATCTCCCCGAGCGACCACCGCCAACCTGTAAGGATTCCTTGCAGGTTCGGGCCACCAGAGATGGACGTGTGTTTTACACGCCCGACCCTATGGCCAGGCTTTTTCCCGAGCCCGGGAAGCGGAGCCAAGTCACCCAAGCCGGACCTGCACGGCCATAACGGCCGTCCAGCCCTATAACCAGCGACGGACCTGTAAGACACAGGCCCGTCCAGGCCACCCGAGCTGGGCGTGCATGACACACGCCCAGCCCTTTGCGCCCTCCCAGAAGGAGGTCGCAACGACCTCACGCCACGAGGTCGAGCAGCGCCTCCACGCCCTCCTCCAACAACTCGTCCTGGGTGAGCACCGGCGCGGTCGCCCGGTACTCCGGCACCACTTCGAGCCCGCCGTCCGGACGACGGCACACCGCACTGCCCGGCCCCGCATACAGCAGAGCCAGCACGAGAGACACATCGTCGCGGTCGGGCATAGGGGGCCTCGTGAGGGGACATGGGAGAGGACCTCCATTATCTCAGCATTTGACCCGGCACGGGGAATGCCGGGCCGGTCACTCTCCGGCCAGGTAGTCCTTGATGTAGCGGCACGTCGTCGACTTCGGCACCCCCGTGCGGGCCGAGATCACCCCACCCGAGTGCGGCTCGCCGTTCTCCCGCGCCGCCTCATAGGTAGCGATCACCAGACGCTTACGGTCGTCCCACTCCTCTGGGACGAAGTCGGGAATGACGACCTCCGTCGTCTCACCGCCGTCGTCTCGCGTCTCATGGGACGCCGTCCCAGGCGTCTCACTCGCCGCGGTGGGACGCGGTGCCGCCGTCTCAGGCGTCTCACGAACCGTCTCAGGGGTGGGTGAGACAGGCACCGTCCCACGGGACGTCTCACCCTGAGACGCTGCCGGGTGAGACGTGAGACGCCCAGGCCCGCCAGGGTGAGACAGTCCCGGTGAGACAGGACCGGGAAGCTCAGGCGCCGTCCCATGAGACGCCTGCAGCGGGACGGCACCCGTCCCAGATGCTGGCCGAGACACTGAGACACCCCGCTGTCCCAGTTCCATCTCATCGAGACGCCGCGCACCGTCCCACGGCTTGGCCTGTGAGACAGCGTCGTCCACGATCCCGATGAGCCACGCCGTGCCCGCCGCACCAAGCGGGCCGATGGAGTGCGCCACCAACGCCGCGACGGTGGCCAACGAGAGGGCGTCGGGCCAGTGCCCCGCCATGTTCAGCGCGATACTGGTGGACAGCGCCACCCACTCGGCCACCGTTGCCCGCCACCCCAGATCCCCACCGGAGGACCGCAGTACCGCCCGGACGATGATGATGCCGGCCACGATCGTGACCAGGGCCGGTTCCACACCCCACCCGGTCACCCACATGGCAGTGCCAGCGGTGATGTCGAGTAGCGTCATGAACCCGTGGTGCACCCCGGCCGTCGACCAGGCGGCGAACGCCACCAGCACGGGGACGAGCACGGCCAGGGACACCACCCGCACACGCTGCACCCGTAGGGCCCGCACCTCCCCGGACTGCTTGATCTGGCTGCTGATACGGGCGCGCTCCCCAGCCAACGACGCCTGCCGGTACAGCCGTGCCAGGGCGCTATCTCCATGGGTGGACTCGCGGCGCTCACGGCGCTCGTGTGCGGCTGTGGCCACCTGTTCGCGCAGGTCGGCCAGGTCGATACGGTGCAGTGCCCGCGACCAGCGACGTTTGCGGCGGTGGCGCCGCCGGGTGTCATCCAGCGCGCGGCGTTCGGCCAGGTCCGCTGCCAAGTCGGTGACGGCCGCAGGGTGGGCAACGGGTTCTTCGTCGTGCGTCATGATGGGGGTCTCCTCGCGTGTTCAAGGGGAGCGGCCCGCCTGTGGTTGGCGCCTCGGGGCGGGCCGTCATTCATCACTGCGTGTGGTTGGATGCGGCGGGCGGAACGCCGCCCCACTGAGGGAGCAGAGGCAACGTTCTGACCTGCGATGATGGGGTGTGCGGCCTGGTGTTCCACAGACGCGTTCCACGCGTTCCAACCCGGAGTTTTCGCAGGTGAACCACGGAACACCCCACGGAACACCGCCACCCCTATGGAACGGCCACGGAACACCCTGTGGAACACCAGGCCGTTCACTGCTCGTCACCAAGCAGGGCCTCCCGGCGATACCCCCGCGCTTTGGTCCCCTCCGCCCAGAACGACGTCTTGTCCGGGTAAATCCCGAAGGCGGCCATCGCGGTGTGCACGCCCAACGTGTCCGTGCCCAACTCCGCCTCCAAGGCCGCGGTGTGCACCCCCCGCTCGGCGCCGCACAACCGGCGCGCCACCTCAAGCGCGCTCTCCCCCGCAGCGGGGGAACCGGGGCCCCGGTAGTGCCACGGGTCCCGATCCGGCAGGCTCTGCACCTGCGCATCATCAGAGAGGTCCCACACCCGCACCGGCGACTGGTCCTCCTCACGCCCGGTGCCCTTCACCACGCACAACCCGGTTCCCGTCCAGGTGTGGTTGGGCCACCGGGTGCCGAGGACCTGCCGGGTTTCGGTGTCCCCCGCGGTGCGCAGCACCGCCCGGATCTCCATCACCCCGTTGATCTGACGGTCGATCCCATCGCCCAGCGTGGGTTTCTGGGTGCACCACACGAGATCGATGCACCGGGACCTCCCGGTGCGGGCCAGGGACCGCAGCCCTGCCAGGATCGGCAGATCATCGGGATGATCCACCGCGATCACTTCGGCCCCCTCATCGACCACGACCACGATGCGCGGCCTTTCCTTGGTGGGGGCCCAGGTCGCGGCCTTTTCGGCGCGCATCGCATCACGCCGCTCTTGGGACTCGGCCACCAGCTCACGCACGACCTGCAGGATCTCCTCCGGCTCCACCGCAACCCGGGCCTTGCCATCCCACAGGGCGGACTCTTCGCCCTTGCCGTCGATGTAGACCACGGTGGTGGGCTCGTCTGCGCACAACGCGTCAGCCATGACCACCCGCAGCAGCACGGACTTACCCGATCCGGAGGTGCCGGCGATGAGCTTGCGGCCCTTCGGCAGCTCGACTACCTCACCGGTGTCGGAATCCGCGCCGATGCCCTCACAGCCGGGGCGCCAGGTGGTGTCCAGCTCCTTCTCGCGGGTGCGGATGCGCACCATGGCCTGATCGCCAATGTCGCCGTGGGTGATCTCGATCCGGGTGGCGGTGGGCACACCGAGCACGGCACGCACGGTGTCGGTCTTCTTCGTCAGTGCGGCGGGGGTGAGCGTGTTGTGGGTGTCCAGCACCACGCAGATCCCCGACTCGTCCAACGTGACCTCACCGAGGCGCACCCCGGCCAGGCCCCGCTTACGGGCCAGCGCGTCCCACTCGGTGAGGCGTTCCAGGATGCGGTTCTCCACCGGGGTGGCCCCCACAATCTCCCGCGTGGGCGGCGCGTCCTCACCCGGAACCCCGGCCGGGACAGGTGAACCGGAGACCCCAGCGGCGACGGGCCGGCCAGACACCTCACCGCGGGAAGAGGGCGCCTCGGTCGCACGCACCGCACTCGCGCCGTTCTTCTTGGCCGCCCACTCCTGCACCAGCAGATACCCGGCCACCCCCGGCCACGCCAACAGCGTCACCCACTCGCCCTGAGTCACAGTGAGATACACCGGGCCCGCCGTAACCCCCACAGGAACCGAGGCGCACACCAGCGCCCGACAGGCCCGCGTGACAGCGGTGCGCACGCTGATCTCCAGCTCGTTCACCCCCACCTGCTGGGCGCGCGCCAACGCGTTGGTGGCATCGGCTTTCTGGGCATCAGTGCGGGCCTTGGTAATCCGGGACTCGGCCCGCACCTGCAGGCGCACCCGGCGTGACTCCGCCCCCAGGCGCGCCTGGGTTTCCACGGCGGGATCGGCAATCCATTCCCCGGCCAGGTGGGCGTGCCGTCCCACTCCGGACCGCAGCAGCGCACCGAGGATCTGCCCTTGTTCGGCGAACCATGACCGCCCGGCGGGGGTGTGGATGTGCTGGCGGGCAGGGACGAGCGGGGCGGCCCCTGCCTCGGTGTCGGGGACAGGATGTAGGTGCCGTTCGGGTTGTGCCATGACTCTGTTCTCCTTCCGGGGGCCTCAGCCGAACATTCCGTCGACGAGACTCACGACGATGTCCGCCCCGGAGCCGTGCACCGTGGCGATGATGTCGCCGACCCACCCGCCGGCGCCGTGCGCCGCGATGGGGGCCACCACCAGCGCGGTGCGGGCCTGACGGTTATAGCTGTGGTCTTTGGCCAGGTCAGCAATGGTGATCAGCAGCAGACCGGTCGCGATGATGCCGTAGATGATCTGGTGCGGCAGGGACTCACCCAGCACCCCAGCGAAGATCTGCGCCACCCAGGAAATGGGGACGTCCATCCAGCCCTGCATGGTCTGCGACGCCGAAGAGGCGTACAGCAGCATGGAGCCCATGACGCCCACGCCCAGCGGAATCCACCACCAGTGGCCGCCCTTGATTTTCCCGTCGGACCACGCGGCGAGCACGAACGCGGCGATGGCGAGCGCGAGGTACATCAGAACTACTTCGCGTTTCGCACATGGTTGTTGAACGCGGTCTCGGCCTTGTCGCTGGCCGAGCGCCCTGATGCGGCGAACGCCGCCCCGCACTGGCACAGAAACTCGGCCTCGGCGTTGGGGTCGCCGATGTATTTGGTGGTGTCGTGGCCGCCGGCGTGGCCGTGGAAGACGACGTTGTTCGTGCTCTTGCTGCTAAACAGGCCCATCTTTTCCTCCTGTGGTTGGGGGTGGATCCGCGTCCTGCGGTCCCTGACCCGCCCCTCAGGACGGGAGGGGCGGGCGTAGGCACCGCAGGGGGTTAGCGCTTCCATCCGCAGCCCGGGTATTTGCAGCTCACCCCGCCATTGCCCTTACAAACAGAGCAAACGCTTCCGTCGCTGACTCGCCCATTTCCCTTGCATGTCGAGCAGGGGAGGCACGTCAAAAGAGCCTGCAGGAGATAGCTCATGAGCGCTCTTCCTTCTTGGTCTCGTTGACGACGCTCTTCATCTGCTCGATCACGTCGTCGCCCTCGGACTCGGACAGGGTGTGCTTCATGAGCTGCCGCGCCCGGCTGGTGTCGCCGGTGCGGGTGGCTTCCTCGGCCGCGTCTCGCATCTCCTGTTTGCGTTGGCTGTAGAACCCCATGGGTGCCTCCTTCGTTGGCCGCCGGCGCTTCCGGCTGGTCCCCGCGCCTGCCCGAGGACGGCGGGCAGGCACAGGCACCACAGGGGGTCAGCGGCAGGTGTGGGTGGCCAGGGCGCGGGCGGCCTCGGCGTCGGCGTTGGGGCCGGAGATCGAGATCGACCACCCGCACTCACACGACCGGGACGCGGTAGAGGTCTCACTCACCAGGCACCCCCAAGTCGTTGGGGCCGAGGGAGAACCCGGTCACGAAGAACGCGCCCTGGTCGCCGCTGAAATGCCGCTCCGCCACCTCATCGCGGAGCGCCAGGTAAACCTGCTGGCGAGTCATCCTCGGCTGGACATCGACGATGCCTTCGAGGTCACCCGAGCGGCCGTAGCCGGCTTCGATGTAGGAGATGACCCAGTGGTAGGTGGCGCTCACCGGGCACCGCCCGTCCGGGCCTGCTCGGCCTCACCCTGCTGGCGGGCGGTCATCTCCACGGGGCCGCGGCTGGACACCAGCCACGCCAGCACCGCGAGGAGGATGGGGGCGGCGCCGAAAACGGCGAGCCACGCCCACTCAAGGGGCGATATCGAGCCAGTAACGGCCTCGACGGGGATGGTGTCCGCAAGCGCAGACACGTATACGGTGAGCACGGGTCCTCCCTGGTGATGCAGGTGACGGGCCAAGTCCCCGGTTGGTGTTTGCGGCACCGCCCGGGGGCGTTGTTTTCACATAGATGCCTATGGCATGAACGTCCACGCGGTCACTTGCATGTCCATCCCGCACCACCGGCCTGTGAGATCGCTCGTCGGGGTCTTGGCATCGCCAGCGACGCTGGCCGGCCATCCGCGGAAGAGTAACTCCGGCCAGCGACAACCAGGAGCCTAGAACCTTAAGTTGACTTAAGGTCAACCGGAAGGCGGGTCAGCGCCGCAGGACGGGATCCCGGCGCTACCTGCCGCGAACGCCTGCGCGGTCAACTCGTTGCGTGGCATTGTGGTCACGCACTGTATGAATCGCGGGGAGGGATTGCATTGAGTGAGGCGTACGACCTGCTCATCGACCGGTTGACGAACTACCTTGGGCTCAGCGCCGACGACCTCGGGCCCACCGTGACGTTCGAGGAACTGGAGCTGGACTCTTTCGCCATGGTCGAGCTGGGCCTGAGCCTGCAGGAGGACCTGGGATTCTTCCTGCCCGAGGAGCTCGACCCGCAGACGACGCTGGAGCAGGCCGCCCAGACCATGCGGCACACGGCCGCCGAAGGCGCACAGGGCCCGCAGTGAGCGCGCCCGAAGTCGTGGTCACCGGGCTCGGAATGGTCAGCCCGGCGGGAATCGGGATCCCGGACAACTGGGACACCCTGCGCTCCGGCGTCTCCGTCGCCGGCTATGACGCGGAGCTGGCTGGTCTGCCGGTGGACTTCTCGTGCGCGGTGCCGGGATTCGACGCCGACGCGCTGCTGGGACGCAGGACCAGTTGGCGGCTGGACCGGTTCTCGCACCTGGCGCTGGTGGCCGCCCGAGAGGCCGTGGCCGACGCCGGACTCACCCCCCGAACCGCCGACTCCGACCGGGTCGGGGTGGTCCTGGGGGTGGGCGCCAGCAGCCCGCAGCACCACGGCCGCGACTTCGCCCACCTGGCAGACGGCCGGTACCGCGCCATGTCTCCGCTGTTCCTGCCGCGCAGCATCCCCAACATGGCCGCCGGGGAGATCGCCATCGACCAGGGGTTCCGGGGACCGAACTTCACCACCGGCACCGCCTGCGCCTCCGGGACGACCTCGATCGGCGTGGCACGCGACCTCGTCCGGTCCGGCACCTGCGATGTGGTGGTCACCGGTGGCAGCGACTCGCTGCGCAGCCCGATCTACTCCGCCACCTTCTGGCGGATGGACGCCCTGGCCCGCGACGTCGAACCGGAGGAGGCCGCGCGGCCGTTCGACGCCCGACGAAACGGCTTCGTCCTGGGCGAGGGCGCGGGGATCATGGTGCTGGAACGCGCCGAGCACGCGCGCGCTCGCGGAGCCCGCGTACGCGCCCGGGTGGCCGGCTACGGGGCCTCCGCCGACGCGCACCACTTCACCAGCCCCGACCCGCAAGGGCGCGGCGCCAAGCTGGCGATCCGCTCCGCCCTGGAGGACGCCGGGCTGGTCCCCGGCGACGTGGACCACATCAGCGCACACGCGACCTCCACCCCCACGGGCGACCGCAGCGAGGCCCGGACCCTGCGCGATGCGTTTCCCGGCACGCCGCCGGTGACCGCTCTCAAGAGCATCATCGGCCACGCCCAAGGGGCCGCCGGATCACTGGAGGCCGTGACCGCGGTGCTGACACTGGAGCACCAGGAGGTCCCGCCCACCGCCAACCTCGACCGCATCGACCCGGAGATCGACCTGGACGTGGTGGTCAAGGCGCCCCTGCTGACGAGGGTGCGCACCGTGCTGAGCACGTCCTTCGGGTTCGGGGGGCAGAACGCGGCGCTGCTGCTGCACAGCGCCTGAGCCGGCGCCGCGGGCACTGAAGATCCAACCAGGCGGGGCGCGGCGCGTGCCAGTCCCGAGACGGCGCAGGCCGCGCCCCGCCCCAGCACATATCTTGAGCGAAGGGACCCCTCCCGTGAGAGTCGACGCGGCCCTCAGCATCACCGCGGCCTCGGTCTGGTTGCCCCCGGACCGCTACCACCTCGACCAGGCGCTGGCCGCCGGGGTGCTCAGCGAGCGGCACGCACGCCACGCTGCCGGACCCGTCGCCGCCTACGCCGGGGCAACGCGTGTCGACGAAATGGCGGTCCACGCGGCACAGGACACCCTCAAAATGGGCGACGCCACTCCGGACGACGTCGCCCTGTTCCACTACGCCTGGGCCTATGAACAGGGCGAGCACCTGTGGTCCCCCGCACCCCAGATCGCGCGGAGTATCGGTATCACCGGCTGCGACAGCGTGGGATTCCACCAGATGTCCAACGGAGGCGCCACCGCCCTGTACACGGCGGCATCGACGATGCTGCTGGAGCCGCGGATCGAGCAAGCCCTGGTCAGCACGGCGGACAACTTCAGCACGCTGCCCTATGACCGGTGGGCCAACTCCATGGTCACCATCCTGAGCGACGGAGCCACCGCGGCGCTGCTCACGCGCGGTCCCGGGCCGCTGCCCGTCATCGCGATCGCCTCCACCGGGGACCCCCTCATCGGGGGCGGACTGGTCAGCGAAGGCACAGTGTGGCAGCCGGTGCGGCACGGCCGCGTGCTCTCGCGCGAGGAGTGGCGGACCGCCGCGCGGTCGGCCACGGCGCTGCGTGAGACCGTGTCCAGCTCGCTGACCATGGCTCTGGACGACGCCGGGCTGACCCCCGGCGACCCGCGAATCCGTGCCGTGCTCACCCCGCGGATGTCGGCGGAGCTGGCCACCAGAGCGCTTTCGGACGCCCTGCCCGACCCGCTCTACCAGCGCCACATCCTGCTCGGCCAGGACACCGGGCACATCGGGGCCGGTGACATGCTGGCCAACCTCGCCTGGCTGCTGGAGCGGCCCACCGGTCCGGAACCCGGCGGCTACACCGTTCTGCTGTCCTTCGGCTTCGGCGGCAGCGCCACCTGCCTGGTGGTGGCCAACGGCGCCGGCTGAGCGCCCCGAGCGCCGTGGACACGGCACTCGGGGCGACCGCCGTGCCGGGCACGTGCGGCAGAGCTGTCGCGCGTCGCGGCCGGCTACGACGTGGCGGCGGCCTCGGTGTCCTCGCCTCTCGCCTGGTCGGGGGCATCGGGGTCGCGGAGCATGCCGGGTTCGGTGCGGGCGACCACCCGGGTCGCCACCAGGTCCCCGGTGACGTTGCACATCGTGCGGGCCATGTCCAGGATCGCGTCGATCCCGGCGACCAGGGCGACCGGAGCCATCGACAGCCCGGCCTGCGAGACCGTCATGGTCAGCATGATCAGCCCGGCCCCCGGCACACCCGCGGTTCCGATCGAGGCCAGCACACCCACCAGGACAACGGTCACCAGCTCGGCGAGGGTCAGCTCGGTGCCCGAGACGTTGGCGACGAAGACGGTGGCGGCGCCGACATAGATGGCGGTGCCGTCCATGTTGATGGTCGCGCCGAACGGCAGGCTGAAGCTGTAGACACCCTCGTGCACACCGAGCCGCTCGGCGGCGCGGGAGGACACCGGAAGGGTGCCGCTGCTGGAGCGGGTGACGAACGCCGTCGCCATGGGGTCCTTGGCCACACTGAAGAACTTGCCGACCCCCACCCGGAAGGCCAGCAGGATCAGCACGTAGACCGCGATCTGCAGCGCGATCGCGCCGTAGATCACCCCGGTGAGCCGCGCCAGCGGCCCGATCGCCTCGATACCGGTCTCGCCCATAACCACGGCGATCAGCGCGAACACCCCGATGGGGGCGTACTGCAGCACGCCGCGCACCACCAGGAAGACCAGCTCGACGGCGCCGTCGACACCGCGGCGCAGGAACTCGCCGAGCTCGCGCACGCGCTCCTGGTCGCTGCCCCGCATGACGGTCAGGGCGATGCCGGCAGCGATGGCCACGAACATCACCGCCAGGACATTGCCCTCCACCATGGCCGCGAACGGGTTGTCGGGGACGATGCCGAGCAGGGTCTCCGAGATCGGCGGGGGCTCCTCGCCCTCCTCCTCGGCGCCGCCGGGCGGGCTCAGCCCGGTGCCCGGGGCGATGGCGAGCGCGAGCAGCAGCCCGAGCGTGATGGCGAACGCCGAGGTCACCAGGTAGAAAACGAAAACCTTGAACCCGATGCGGCCCAGGCGGGCCGGGGTGATGGCGGAGACGCCCGCGATGAGGGTGACGATGATCAGCGGCATCACCAGCATCTGCAGCAGGCGCAGGAACACCTCGCCCAGCGGGGCGATGACGGTGATGGGCTCGCCCACCGCCAAGCCCACGGCGACGCCGGCGGCCAGCCCGATCGCCATCTTGTGGATCAGGGGGAAGTCGAGGTAGCGCCGCCACAGCGAGGGGGCCGGAGTCTGTGTGGACATGGTCGTCCCTTACCGGATCGGGGAAAACACACAGAGTCTTGTACCCATACCCGCGTCGCGAACGCGCTTCGGTGGTCGCGCAGGGGCGCGACCACCGGACGCTGGCTAGAAGAACAGGTCGTCGGTGCTGGTGGCGGTGAGGGCGCGCTTCAGCCACGTATCGAGCTGCTCAAGATCTGAGCAGCCCATGATGCGCTCGCGCGCCTCCTCGGGCACCGGGACCCCCCGCGCCCGCAGGATCTTGAGCACCGAGGCCGCCTCACCCTCGGCTAAGCCGACGGCAACACCGGCGACCAGCCCGATCGCCATCTTTTGACATCCTCTCCCGGCTAAAGCCGGGAGAATCCAACAAACGGAACTATCCATGGCTGGTGGTTGACGCTTCACAGCCCGGGTACCCCCGAGGGCTCCACACTACCCGCCTTGGTCGTCCGGCACCGATGACACCGCTTCGAGGTGCCCGGGGCGGCAATCCTGACCAGGTGTCCGCCCCGCTCAGCGAGCTTGTACTCCAACAAGGTGACGGTGCGTCCCCACGCTTCTCCGCTGATCGATCGATTCAATCCGGCTTTCTGTCGGACGCCTGTTCCGGGGGCATCCACGGTTCCCCGAGCGGATCTGACCATGGTGGCGATGGCCAGGTTTTCCATCCCGATCACACCGAAGGTCTCGGCAAGTCCGGTGGTGGTCTTATGCTGCCAGTCCAGGGCGCGGCGCTTGGCTCTCGCGCGCATGCCCGCGATCTGGTCATAGGTCCGCGTGAGACGGTTCGATGTTCTCGCACCGCGCTTGCGAGCGTGCTTCTGACGTGCTGCTTTCTTCTCCAATCGGCGCAGACGTTGTGACTCAGCCCAGCTCAGCCAGGGGCCGTGTTCCCGGAAACTGCCGTCGGAGAGGGCCAGCGGTTTGGCCACACCCAGGTCGATACCGACTCCGGGGCCGGTGTGGGGGGCCGGTTCCTTGATCTCGGTGCGCACGCGGAACACCACGTGCCACCCGTTGGCTTCTTTGACCAGGCGAGCACCGGTGACCTTGTTCTTGACGTCGGCGTGCTTGCCGACCGGAAGGTCTTTGGTCCACCGGAACCGAATCATGCCGACCTTGGGGACCTTCACCACGCCCCATCGTCGGGTGATCCTGCGGATGCCGAGGGCACGACCTTGGGGTACGTCGATGGCCATCCGCGAGCGAAACCGGGCCTTGAACGTGGGGGCCTTGGCGCGTCCTTCCCAGCAGTTGCGCCACGCTCGGACATAGGTCTTCAGGACGGCCTGTGCCGCTTGTGCCGGGAGTTCGGACAGCCAGTCGATGTCCTTACGTGCCCGCCGGATCGCGGCGTCGGCGTCCTTCATCTGCACGCGCCGGTTCTGGCTTGCCATGGTCCACCAGTCGTGCAGCAAGTTCTACATGGCGCGGGCGGCGTGCCCCTGGTCTTCCAGCGCCGAGAGCTGGTCAGGGTCGGGGTAAAGGCGTGCCTTGTGGCCGCGTTCCCGCTTCACGTCTCACCCTCCGACGCGCACCCGGGTGTAAGGGGGTATCTCGACATCGAAAGCTTCCTCCAGCAGCACGGCCGCCAGGGACTGTTGGTTTCGGAAGAGCTTGATCCAAAGCTCATGTTCCAGTGTGGGCACGCGGGAACATTACCGAGTGCAACGGGGTGAATGTGGTGGGTTTCGCGAAACTCGCCAAAATTGGGGGACCCGGCGCGCGGCCGGGTCCCCGGGTGGGATGAGGAGGTGCGGCGCCTCAGGTGCCGATGACCCCTCCGTCGTCCTTGCGGATGACGATGGTGGCCGAACGGGGCCGGCCGTCGGGGTCGTGGTCGGGCCAGTTGCTCACCGCGCGCGGGTCCTCGGGGGTGGGCTCACCGATGGTGGCGGTCTCCTCGCCGGGGTGCTGCACGTTGACGAACATGGTCCGCTGGTCGGGGGTGGTGACCACACCGGTGATCTCGGCCCCCTTCGGCCCGGTGAGGAACCGCCGGATCTCGCCCGTGTCCGGGTCGGCGGCCAGCATCTGGTTGTTGCCGATGTTGTCGTAGCCCGCATCGGGGTCGTTCTGCACCGAGTTGGAGACGTCGGTCTGGATCCACAGCCGCCCGTCGGGGTCGAACCACAGGCCGTCGGGGGAACCGAAGATACTGTCCTCGTCGAGGTCCACCGCGTCGTCGTAGGCGGGATCGCCGGCGAGCACGAAGATGTCCCAGGTGAACGTGGTCGCGGTGTTGTGCCCGTTCTCCTCATGCCACTTGATGATGTGGCCGTAGGAGTTGGGGTTGCGCGGGTTGGCGTCGCCTTCGCCCGCCTCACCGTTGGTCAGGCTGCAGAAGACGTCCTGGGTGCCGGGCTGGACCGCGATCCACTCGGGCCGGTCCATGGGGGTCGCCCCGACCGCGTCGGCGGCCTCGCGGGTGCGCAGCAGGACGTCGGCCTGGTCCTCCCATCCGTTGTCGGAGGTGAGGGGCCCCTCGCCGAACGCCAGCGGCAGCCACTCGCCGCTGCCGTCGTCGTCGAACCGGGCGACGTAGAGCGTGCCGTCGTCCAGCGGGCTCTCGCCCTTGGCCCGCACCGACTTCCACGGCTGGGACCCGACGAACTTGTAGATGTAGTCGCCGTCCTGGTCGTCGCCGGTGTACACCACGACGCGGGCGCGGCTTTCGGTGATGATGGCGCCCTCGTGCTTGACCCGGCCCAACGCGGTGCGCTTCACCGGCGTGTGGTCGGTGTCGAACGGGTCGATCTCGACCACCCAGCCGAACCGGTTGAGCTCCTTGGGGTTGCGCGCCACGTCGAAGCGCGGGTCCGCCTCGTGCCACCGGTAGCCGAACCCTTCGGCGTTGATGCCGTAGCGGTTCTGCTCCGGTGTGGGCTCCCAGGACCCGTCGGCGGTGCCGAAGTAGGAGTTGAAGTTCTCCTCGCAGGCGAGGTAGGTGTTCCAGGGGGTCACGCCGTGCGAGCAGTTGTTGATCGTGCCGCGGACCTGTGGGTCGTCGGCCTGCAGTGCGGGATGGTCGGCCGGAACCGGCCCGGAGACCTCCACCGGGGTGGTCGCGGTGACCTTGCGGTTGTGCTCGGAGTCGACGGTCCGCCACTCGCCGTCGGTCAGCCGGACCTCGATGATGGTCACGCCGTGCGAGGCCAGAGCCTTGTCGACCTTCTCCTGGGTGATCTCCTCGTCGCCGTCGGTGTTGAGGAGTGTCTGGTCGACGTACTCGTGGTTGAGGACCAGCAGGCCGTGCCGGCTGGCGTCCTTGCCCTTTCCCTTGCCCAGGGGGAAGAAGTGCATCCCGTCGTGGTGCGAGCCGACCTGCTGGGCAGCCTCCTCAGCGGTGTTGGACGCGTCCTTGGCCCAGTCCGGACCGTCGGAGCTCAGCGGCTGGCCCCACGGGAGGAGCACGCTGGCGCTGTAGCCCTCGGCAACGGTGACCCCGTCCTCCTGGCTCGGGGGGACCGCCTGGAAGCCAAGCAGTGCGCTCGGCTTCTCCCGCGTGGTCTGGCCACACGCGGTTCCACTCGCCATGCCCGTGACCAGAAACCCGGTCGCGGCGACCGTGCCGCCGCGCAACACATCGCGGCGCGAGAAACGGTTCGCCAGAACTTTCGCGAAGGGGACATTTCCGGAGTGATTGGAGCTAATGTCGTCTGGGTCGAATCCCATTACGCATCCTCGTTCACGTCTAGGCCCGGCGGAACCGGGTGTGCGGGGGGCCTCGTTCGGGCGAGGCTGACAGGACGCTACGGCAGTTGGACATGGCCGGTCCAGGCCATCGCGAACGCGGGCGCGTTGCCCACCCGGTCAGCGCTGGGGCCACCTGCGCACGTCAGAGCGCTTAACCGCGATTTCCGGGGTGAAACGCTCCCCGGGCATCATCACGGCCGATTTCGACAGATTCATGACCATTATCGTTAATAGTGGATTTGCGGCTGGCGAATAAGTGGTGAATATCCGGGCAGTGCACACCAGCCACTCGGCCGGCGCGGGTGTGCCGATCGTGAGTGGACCGGCCCTGCGGCGCGCGGGAAGGGGCGGTTTCCTCAGCCGCGGCGGGGTGAAGGGGCCTGGCCGCCGTTCAACGCCTGGGAAAGGACCGCTCGAACCCGCTCCGCATCGGGATGCGCGCCTTCGAGCAGGATGGCGGCGCACATCCCGTCGGCCGCGGCCACCATGGTCTCGACCGCGACCGGGTCGGACGTCTGCCGGCGGGCGATCTCGGCCACGGTGTCCCGCCAACGGCGCGCAACGCCACGCAGTGCGGGGCGCCGCGCGGCCAGCGTCGACAGTTCCCGCTCGGCCAGGGCGCGCATCCGGCCGCTTCCCGCTGCCGCCGCGATGAGCTCGGCGACGCCGCCGAGCTCATCGCCGTCCTGCGCGATGATCTGGCGCAGTTGGCTCTCGTACTCCCCGGCGACGGTTGACAGTGCGGCGACGAGCAGGTCGTCCAGGGTCGCGAAGTAGTACGTGGTCAGGCTGGTGGGAACGTCGGCCTCTCGGGCCACGGTGCGGTGCGTGACACCGGCCGCCCCGTCGCGTTCGACAACCCGCAGGGTCGCCTCGATGATCGAGGCGCGGCGGCGTTGCCCGCGGGCCCGCCTGCCATCGGTGACCGGTGGGACCTGCGGTCGCGGGACGCCCTGTTCCACGGCGCTTCCTCCTACCCAAGCCACACGGCACGCCTGCGGAGCAGGACGGCTGACGCTATCAGCGTAGGCACCCGCAGGCGCGGTCCGCACCGCAGGTCACCGTCTGGTGGATGCGGATTCCTCCTCCGGCCGGCGGTCGGGCTCACTGTCCTGGGGGCCGTCGCCGCCAACGGTCCCGACATGCCGCAGCGTGACGGCGGCCAGGATCGCCAGGACCGCGATGGCGGTGCCCGCGGCCACGGAAGCGACGTTCATACCGGTGGTGTAGGCCTCTCTGGCCTGCTGCAGAAGCCCACCGGAGAGGCCCTGCTCCATTGAGACGGCCGCGGCGAGGCTGTCGCCGACCGCCTCGGACAACCGCGGCGCCAGTTCCGCGGGGATGTCCCCGGTGATCCGGTTGCGGTAGACGGCGGTGGAGAGGCTCCCCAGCGTGGCGATCCCCACCGCGACACCGAGTTCCTGCGCGGTCTCCGACATCGCCGAGGCCGAGCCGGCCTTGTCGGGCGGCGCCGCTCCGACCACAAGATCCGTGCCCAACGCCGCGAGCGCGCCCAGCCCGAAGTAGACCAGGCCAAAGCCCGCCACGACCACAGCGATGCTGCCAGCGCCGCTGACCTGGCCGAGTAGCAGGTATCCCACCGAGGACAGGGCCAGGGACCCGGCCACCACGTAGCCGGGACGAACGCGGCGTGCGAGCAGTGGCGCACCGATCGCCGCGGTGAGCATCATCAGGGCGGGCGGTCCCAGCCACGCGCCGGCTGCCAGCGGCGACAACCCCTCAACGAGCTGCAGGTGCTGGGTCACCAGGAACAGGACGCCGCCGATGCTCACCAGTCCGACCAGGAGAACGCCCAGCGCGACGCTGAACGCGCGGCTGGTGAACAGCGTCATGTCCAGCAGCGGGTCGGGCAGCCGGTATTGCCGCCGGACGAACACCACCGCGAGCGCGGTGCCGGCGGCGAGCACGAGCACCATGCCGGGGCGCGCGCCGTAGGCGGCGATGTCCTTGACCGCGTAGACCACCGAGAGCAGCGCCGCGAGGGAGAGCGCGACGCTGGCCAGGTCGATGCGGCCCACCTGCGGGGCGCGGTACTCGGGCAGCAGAACCGGCGCGGCCAGCAGCACCAGTCCGACGATCGGCACTGCTAGCAGGAACACCGAGCCCCACCAGAAGTGCTCCAGAAGCACGCCGCCCACCAGCGGCCCCGCGGCCATGCCGAGCGCGAACATGGTCGCCCAAACCCCGATCGCCAGTGCGCGTTGCCGGGCGTCGGTGAACATGGTGCTGATCAGGGCCAGTGTGGAGGGCATCAAGGTGGCCCCGGCCACGCCCAGCGCCGCACGCGCGACGATCAGCATTTCGGCGCTGGTGGAGTAGGCCGCGAGCACCGAAGCGGCCCCGAAGGCCGCGGCGCCGGTCATCAGCAGGCGGCGCCGGCCGATCCGGTCGCCGAGCGTGCCCATGGTGATCAGGAAGCCGGCGATGAGCAGCCCGTAGGCGTCCACGATCCACAGGGACTGGGTGCTGCTCGGTTGCAGGTCGGCGGCCAGGGACGGAAGAACCAGAAGCAGCACCGTGACGTCCAGGCCGAGCAGCACGGTGGGCAGCGCCAGGACCGCGAGCCCGCCCCATTCCTTGGGGCCGGCTTGGCGCGGGGGCAGGGTGTGCATGCGTATCCCTTCGACGGCGGCTGGGCACCCAGCAATCTAGTTGGACGATAGTTCTAGTTGTACCATGGTCCAATTAGATGGCGGACCGGAGCCGCCACCCGAGTGGGGAACCCGCGCTCCGCTCAGGCAGCGGCTAGGTTTGAGCCATGTGCCGTAACGTCCGCCGCCTGCACAACCTCGACCCGCCCGCGAACGAGACCGAGATCCGCGAGGCCGCGCTGCAGTACGTCCGCAAAGTCAGCGGATCGGCAAAGCCCTCGGCCGCCAACCAGGAGGCGTTCGAGCAGGCGGTGGAGGCCATCGCCGCCACCACCGCCGACCTGCTCGACTCGCTGGTGACAAAAGCGCCCGCCCGCACGCGCGAGCAGGAGCGCGCCCGCGCCCAGGCGCGGGCACAGCGCAGGGTCGAGCCCTCCGCTCGCGACCGCTAGCGCGGCGGTTGCCGGAGTCACCCGCCAGTGGTGCGCTCGACTCCGGATTCGCCGGCGCTCCTGTACAACTCTGGCGTGACGCGCTAACGTACAACCAAATGGTTGTACAAAGTGGCGGCACCACGGACCGCCTACTCCACGCACTGGCCGACGGCACTCGCCGCGACATCCTCCGGCGCTCGGTCCGAGGGGAGTTGTCGGTGTCACAGCTGGCCGAGGCTTACCCGATGAGCTTCGCCGCGGTGCAGAAACACGTCGCGGTCCTGGAGCGAGCCGGCCTGGTCACCAAGGAGCGCCGCGGAAAGGAACAGCTCGTGCGCACCGACCCCGACGCGGTACGACTGGCGCGTCTGGCACTCGAAGAGCTGGAAGCAACCTGGCGCGGGCGCGTGGACCGGATGTCGCAGGTGCTGTCGCAGTCCTTTGACCCGGTCAAGGACACCCCGAACGACGGAAGGAGAGAAGAATGAGCGTCTCCAGTGTTGACAAGGACACCGACAACCTCGCACTCACCCTGGTCTCCGACTTCGACGCGCCGATCGAGCGCGTCTGGCAGCTGTGGGCCGACCCGCGGCAGCTGGAGCGCTGGTGGGGCCCGCCCACCTACCCGGCGACCGTGGAGTTCCACGACCTGACGCCGGGTGGCGAGGTCACCTACTTCATGACGAGCCCTGAGGGGGAGAAGTATCGGGGCTGGTGGCGCATCACCTCGGTGGACCCGCCCACGGCCCTGGAGTTCACGGACGGCTTCGCCAACTCCGACGGGACGGCGAACACCGACCTGCCCAACACCACGGTTCGGGTGCGGCTCAGCACGCACAACGGCGGAACACGGATGGAGCTGCGGACCAACTACGAGTCCCGCGAAACCATGGAGCAGATGCTGCGCATGGGCCAGGCCGAAGGCCTGCAGGCCGCGGTCGGCCAGATGGACGCCCTGCTGGCCGGCTGAGGAAACGACGACACGCCCTGCCCGCCACGGCGAGCGCCGCCCACTCTGGCGCCGCGCCACCCGTGTTGGCAGAGTTGAGCCATGCGCGTCATCGTGGTCGGCGGTGGCATCGTCGGTGCCAGCGCGGCCTTCCATCTGGCCAGCAAGGGCGTGTCCACGACTCTGGTGGACCGCGGACATCCGGGGCAGGCCACGGCCGCCGGGGCCGGCATCGTCTTCCCATGGCCCTTCCCGTGGTCCACTCCGCAGTTGCGGGAGTTCCAGCTACGGGCCGCGGCCCACTACCCCGCCCTCATGGCCGACCTCGCCGCCGACGGAGAGACCACCGGCTACGACGTCGTGGGCGGTCTCTCGGTGAGCACCGACACCAGCGCCGCGGACCGCGACTTCGAGCTGGTGCGCTCGCTGGCCGCCGAACCCGGCTACGAAGGGCTCGGCGAGGTCGCCAGGCTGGCTCCGGGGGAGCCCACGCGGCGCTTCCCGCTGCTCCCACCGGACTACCAGGGCACCAGCGTGGCCGGCATGGCGCGCGTGGACGGCCGCCAGGCCAGCGCCGCGCTCGTCAACGCCGCCGAGAAGCGCGGGATCCGGCGCCTCAACGCCGACGCCGAGCTGATCGGCGAGCAGGGCCGGGTCAGGGGCGTTCGTGTCGGGGGAGAAGAGCACCCTGCCGACGCCGTCATCGTCGCGGGCGGCGCGTGGTCGGCCCGGCTCCTCGCGCCGTTCGGCGTGCGGGTGCCGGTGTTCCCCGTCCGCGGCCAGATCACCCACTTCGCCGCGCCCGGGCAGCTCACCCGCGACTGGCCGTGCGTCCGGCTCGGCGAGCGCGACCACTACCTGCTGACGTTCCCGCCGAACCGGATCGTGACCGGTGGCACCCGCGAACCCGAGGCCGGGTTCGACTACCGGGTGACGGGCGCGGGGCTGCACCAGGTACTCACCGACGCCATCGACATCCTGCCCGGTCTGGCCGAGGCCACCGTCCTGGAGACCCGCGTCGGTTTCCGTCCGGGCAGCCGCGACGGCCTGCCGATCCTCGGCACGGTCGGGGAGCTGCCGGGCGTGGTCGTCGCCACCGGGCTGGGCGCCGAAGGGCTGACCCTGGGCCCCTACCAGGGAGTCGTCGCCGCCCGCTTGGCCATGGGAGAGGAGGCCGAGACCGACCTGGTCCCGTTCCGGCCCGACCGCGAGGTACCGGACGCGGTGGGGTGAGCGGCGCCGGCCGGCACCGCCGGTTCAGCGCAGCAGCGCCGCGATGTCGGAGCCCTGCCAGGTCCCGGCGGCGCCCGGACGCTGGGCCAGATGGGTGGCGGTTCGCTCAACGCTCCAGGCGTGCGCGGCGCGCAGGCCCGCGCCGATGACCCGCAGGTACGCGGCCGAGGGTGCCGCCACGGCGACGTCGGACAGCCTCCAGTGGGCGGTGAAGCCGACCACCGGGCACCCGTCGATGTCGCCGCTGTACAGCAACGTCTCGTAACGGCCCTCGCCGCGGACATCGCGGCCGTCGCGGAGCACCCGGGTGAGGTCGAGGTCGCCGCCCGGATCCCGGTACATCTCCTGGGCCGCGATGTCGCTGAACTGCCCGGCGGTGACCAGGTAGGCCCGCGCCGGAACGGCTCCGGGAAGTCGGGGGTCGTGGATGGCGAGCCCGCCGCCCCACATCGGCGACGCGAGGGCGAAGTAGGTCCCGCCGGCCAGCCACACCGCCCGGCGGGCGCGCGGGAGTGTGCGGTCCCGGCAGCCGGGGTTGGCCCGCGAGCCGCCCGGGGGAGTTCCGCCCGCCACGTAGCAGTTGATCCGGTCAAGGGACATGTTCGCCCCGAAGCTGGCGTACCAGACGAGTTCGGGCTGGTCACGCACCATCGCGCTCGTCTCCTTCCGCTGCGCGCTCCGGGACACCGGTCGCCCCCGAGTGGTGCGGCGACCCTAGCGGTGCGGGCGCGCCCTCCGCGAGCGGCCACAATGGGGCCAGCACGATAGCTGGCGCCGCGCGCCGCTACGAAGAACGGTGCCCGCGAACAACGTGGATGG
Organism: Lipingzhangella halophila; assembly: GCF_014203805.1. GTDB lineage: Bacteria > Actinomycetota > Actinomycetes > Streptosporangiales > Streptosporangiaceae > Lipingzhangella > Lipingzhangella halophila. The sequence goes on from NZ_JACHJT010000001.1 coordinate 2,857,310, forward strand.
GAAGACCTGCCTATGCGTCCCAACCTGCACAGGGTCGATCTCGACGGGCCCGGTGAGCTCGCCATGATGGCCCATCCCCGCGGCCTGGACTGGCTCGGGGACGAGATGGCGGCGCTGGCCAGGGAGGGTGTCGACATCGTGGTCTGCGCCCTCACGGAGGCCGAGCGCGACGAGCTGGGACTCGCCGATGAGGAGCGGGAGGCCGGCGGCGCGGGTCTGCGGTTCGTGGGCCTGCCCGTTGCCGACCGCGGGGTGTGGGAGGTGCGGGCGGTGCTGCCCCGGCTCCGGGAACTCGCGCGTGCGCTGCACGGCGGCGCCTCTATCGTCACGCACTGCCGTTACGGCATTGGGCGCGCTTCGGTCCTGGCCGGGGCACTTCTGGTACTCAATGGAGCCGATCCGGAAGAGGTCTGGCCCCGGCTCGAACGGGCTCGCGGGCTCGCGGTGCCGGACACCGCCGAGCAGCGGCGCTGGATTGCGGAGCTGGCCGCGCACACTCACGGATAACCGCGCGGACTCCGCAGGGACGGTCCCCGAGGAGTCCGCGCGCGGCTCAGGAGCAGCAGGAGCAGCCGGGCTCGCACCCGCACGCGTCGTCGCCGCTGGTGGCCGGTTGCATGGCCAGCGCGATACCGCCCGGAGCGCAGCAGGCGTCCCCGCGCCAGGCCTCGCGGCCCTCCTTGACGGCCAGGGCGGCGATGAGCAGGGCCACGACAGGGTCGGCCCAGGCCCACCCGAGCAGGGCGTTGGCCAGCAGCCCGACGAGCAGCGCCGCGGAGAGGTAGCTGCACAGCAGCGTCTGCTTGGAGTCGGCCACGGCGGTGGCCGAGCCGAGTTCGCGTCCGGCGCGCCGCTGGGCCAGGCTCAGAAACGGCATGATGACCACGGACGCCGCGGCGAGCACGATGCCGGGTACCGAGGTCTCGGCCGTGTCGGCTGCGATGAGCGCGCGCAGCGCGTCCACGGTGACGTAGAGGGCCAGCGCGAAGAACGACACGGCGATACCCCGCAGCGCGCGGCGTTCCCTGGCCTGGCGTGTTGCGGCGTCGCGGGCGGAGAACTGCCAGGCCACCGCGGCGGCCGAGGACACCTCGATGAGCGAGTCGAGACCGAAGCCGATCAGCGCGGTAGAAGAGGCGATGGTGCCCGCGCTGATGGCCACCACGGCTTCGACCAGGTTGTAGACGATGGTGGCGGCTACCAGGAACCGCACGCGTCGGGTCAGAACGGCGTGACGCTCGGTGCTGAAGCTGGGGGAGACCTGGTTAGCCATCAGCAGCAGTCCTTGTCCTCGGCCTCTGGGCAGCTCTTGTCGGTCTCCACCGCCAGGACGGCGGTGCGCAGGTCGTCAAGGGCGTGGGCCAGCCGGCTGTCGGCGAGTTCGTAGCGGGAACGGCGCCCCACGGGCACGGCGACGACGAGTCCGCAGTCGCGCAGACAGGCCAGGTGGTTGGACAGGCGCGTGCGGCTGATCCCCAGACTGTCGGCGAGGTCCGCGGGGTGGGCGGGGTTCTCGTGCAGCGCGAGCAGGATCCGGCAGCGGATGGGGTCGGCCAGCGCGCGGCCGAAGCGGGCGAGGGCGTCTACCTCGGGGGCGATAGTCAGCATACGACTAGAGTACACAAACTTCTGAATTCACGTCTACTTGGATATCAGGGGAGCGGCACGCGCATGGTCCCGCATGAGGGGCTGAGGAACAGCGCAGTGTTTCCTGAGTTTCACTGAGGAGAACCTGAGAAAATTCTCAGAAAATCCAGCCGAAGTCCTTGTTCGGCCCGTGGAGCAGAGTCAGCATGGTGATTGCCGGGGATTCGGCGCGCAGCCACCCCGGACACACAACCCGCCTCCCGATATGCCCATATTGGAATGCATAACGTGGCGACCCGACTCCGAACCGAAGCCGCCCGTTCAGCGCCGCAACCCCCGCCGCCCACCCAACGCCGCTTCTTCCCCGAGGTCCAGGGGTTGCGTGCACTGGCGGTGGCAATCGTGTTGGCCTACCACGTCAACCACGACCTGCTTCCGGGCGGCTACGTCGGCGTCGACGTGTTCTTCGTGATCTCCGGGTTCCTGATCACCACACTGATGCTGCGCGAGGCCAGGACGCACGGGCGGGTGTCCCTGGCCGGTTTCTACATCCGCCGGGTCCGGCGCATTCTGCCCGCTGCCACATTAGTGCTGGTCGTCACGGGTGTCCTCGCCTTGGTGGTGCTGCCCTCGCCCCGGCTGGCGGACACCGCGGCCCAGCTCCTCGCCAGTGCCGCCTACGTGGAGAACCTGTTCCTGGCCCACCAGTCCGTGGACTACCTCGCCGCCGAGGCCGCCGCCAGCCCGGTGCGGCACTTCTGGTCGCTGGCGGTCGAGGAGCAGTTCTACCTGCTGTGGCCGTTGCTGTTCGCGGGATGGCTCGCCCTGAGCCCCAGATGGCGCGGGGAGACCGTAATCATCGCCCTGACGTCGGCGGTCGTGGCGGTCTCGTTCGGTTGGTCGGTCTGGCTCACCACCAACGACCCCCAGCCCGCCTACTTCCTTCCGCAGGGCCGTATGTGGGAACTCGCCGCCGGGGGAGTCCTCGCCCTCCTGCTCGCCCGATGGCAACCCCCCGAAAGCGCGCGCTGGCCGCTCGGCTGGGCCGGGATCGCCGCCATCGCGGCCGCCGCCATCGGCTACGACGCCACCACCCCGTTTCCCGGATGGGCCGCGACCCTGCCCGTCCTGGGCACCATCGCCGTCATCACCGCGGGGCACACCGCGGGCCGCTGGTCGGCGTACGCGCTGCTGAGCACCCGCCCCGCCGGCTACGTCGGCGACCTCTCCTACGCTCTCTACCTGTGGCACTGGCCGCTGATCGTGTTCACCCTCGCCCGCACCGAGCGGCCGGCACTCAACGCACTCGAGGCGGTTCTCGTGCTGGGTGCCACCTTCGCACTGGCCTGGGGTACCAAGGCCGCCCTGGAGGACCCCCTACGCGCGGCGCGCCTGCCGCGCGGCGGCCGCGGCGCCGCTGCCTTCGCGCTCACCGGACTGCTGCTGGTCACCGCGATCGGTGCCGGAAAGTACGCCTACCAGCAGGAGCTGAGCGATGTCCGGTTCGACCCCGAGGTGCACGTGGGGCCCCAGGCCATCGGCCAGCAACACCCGGAAGGCGACGACTCCGCCATCTACCCGCCCCCGGTCAGCGCCACGGCCGACCTGCCCGGCGTCTACGACGACGACTGCCACGCCACTCCCTCGGTGACCACCCTGAAGAGCTGTGTCTACGGCCCGGACGACGCAACAACGGACGTCGCCATCGTCGGCGACTCGCACGCGGCCCACTGGGTGCCCGCGCTGCGCGAGGTCGCCCATGACCGGGAATGGCGACTGCACACCTACACCAAGTCGTCCTGCCCGTTCACCGACACCCTGGCCGAGCGCAACGGCGGCCCCTACCGGGAATGCGAGCAGTGGAACGAGGCCGTACGCGACGAACTGGTCTCCGAGGTCGAGCCCGAAACAGTGTTCACCAGCTCCGCGACCCAGACACGCGCCCACCACGCCGACACCGACGAGCAGAACACCGCGATGCTCGCCGGAGGGATGGCCGGACTCTGGTCGAGCCTGGACGCCGCCGGCATCGACGTGGCCGCCATCCGCGACACCCCCAAGTCCCGGGCGCGCCTACCCGAATGCGTCGACCGGAACCCCGACGACCTCGACGAATGCGCCCGGACCAGTGGCGAGGCACTCGCCGAGGACGACCCGCAGGAACTGGCCGTGGCCGAGTACGGTGCCCAAGCCGACCTGCTCGACCTGACCGACCGCTTCTGCGCCGATGGGCGCTGCCCGCCCGTGGTCGGAAACGTGCTCGTCTACCGCGACAGCAACCACCTGACCGCGGCCTACTCGCGGTTGCTCGCCTCCGACCTGCAGGAGCGCCTATAGCGCGGGGCCGGTGGTCTCGGCCTCCTCACCGCCGGGCAGGAGCCGCTCGTAACAGATACTGGCCTCGCAGTCGACGTAGGGGCCGAAGCGCTCGATCCGGCGGTAGCCGCACCGCTCGTACAGCGTCCTCGACTCCGGCTGCTCGGTGCCGGTCTCCAGACGCACGCGTGTCGCGCCGCGCTCACGGGCGGCCTCCTCGAGCTGGCGCAGCAGCACCCGCCCGATCCGGCGTCCCCGCCAGTGCGGCACCACATACATCCGCTTGATCTCGTAGGTGTACGGATCAAGTCTGCGCAGCCCGCCACAGCCCACCACGTCTCCGCTGTCCATATCAGTGGCCAGCAGGAACACGGCGACATCGGAGGCGCTGGGTTTGGCTCCGGCCTCCAGGTCCGCGCCGTAGCGCAGCACGACCTCGCGCTCCTGCTCAGCTCGCAGGCGCGTGGCGGTGCCGTCCTTCCAGGACGTCTCCTCAACGGTGATGCGCACAACACAGCAGCGTACGTCAGCGTGCGCTCAGACGCCCGCCCGGGGCAACCGGTAGAGCACGTGCCGGGAGAGTTCGTGGTCCGCCGGCAGGGCGGGGTGGACGAAGTCGGCGGCGGGGTCGCGGCGCATTCCCAACCGCTCCATCACGGCCCACGAGCGGGTATTGGCCTCGGTGGTGAACGACACGATCTCCTCCACCCCGGCCGCGGCGAATCCGTGCCGCACCGCGGCCCGGGCGGCCTCGGTGGCGTAGCCGTGTCCCCAGGCGTGGCGCGCCAGCCGCCACCCCACCTCCACCGCCGGGGTGAAGTGCGCCTCGAAGGGGACGTCCTGCAGCCCGGTGAAGCCGATGAACTCGCCGGTGTCCAGGGTCTCCAGCGCCCAGAACCCGTAGCCGGCCTCCTCAAGGTCGCGCCGCTTGCGCCGCAGCATCGCCAGGGACTCCCCGCGCGTGAGCGGGGCCGGCAGGTAGCGCACGACCTCCGGGTCGGCGTTGAGGCGGGCGAAGGGCTCCAGGTCGTCCTCGCGCCACTGCCGCAGCAGCAGGCGTTCGGTGCGCAACTCCAGTCTGTCGGCCACGCCACACGAGCCTAGAACACCGCACCCGGCCGGCACAGCACCCCGGAGCGGCGTTTGGAATCAGGCATTGGGCGGCAACGCGGTGCCGGCCCCACGGTGCCGGGTCCGCACCAGGTCGGCCCGCTCGGCCGGCAGTGTCTGCTCGCCGGCGCCTTGGACGGTGAAGCCGGCGTCGCGGATCATCTCCAGATCGGCCTGGCCGGGCTGGCCCTCGCTGGTCAGGTAGTCGCCCAGGAAGATCGAGTTGACCACGTGCAGCGCGAGCGGCTGCAGCCCGCGCAGGTGGATCTCCCGGCCGCCGGCCAACCGCACCTCCGCGTCGGGAAACACCAGCCGGGTCGCGACCAGGATGCGCAGGCACCGCTGCGGCGTGAGGTCCCACCTGCCGGCCAGCGGGGTGCCCTCGAACGGGATCAGAAAGTTCACCGGCACCGAGTCCGGGTCCAACTCGTGTAACCCGAACAGCGCGTCGACGAGATCGTCGTCGGACTCGCCCAGCCCGGCGATCAGCCCGGAGCACGGCGACAGGCCCGACGCCGTGGCGCGGCGCACCGTGTCGACGCGGTCCCCGAAGCCGTGCGTGGTGCAGATGTCGGAGTAGCGCTCGCTGGAGGTGTTCAGGTTGTGGTTGTAGGCGTCGACACCGGCGTCGCGGAGCCGGTCGGCCTGGCCCTCGGAGAGCAGCCCCAGGCAGGCGCACACCTCCACGCCCGGATGCTCGGCCTTGATCTGCTCGATGGCGGGTTGCAGACGGTGCACGTCGCGGTCGGTGGGCCCGCGGCCACTGGCGACCAGGCACACCCGGGACGCGCCCGCGTTGATCCCGCAGGAGGCTGCCGCACGCGTCTCCTCGGGGCGCAACCAGGTGTAGGTGACGATGTCGGCGGTGGAGCCCAGCCGCTGGGAGCAGTACGTGCAGTCCTCGGGGCACAGCCCGCTCTTCAGGTTGACCAGGTAGTTGAGCTTGACCCGACGCTCGAAGTAGCGCAGCCGGACGCGGAACGCGGCGGCGACAGCGTCGAGGAGGTCGTCGTCGGCGCTGGTGAGCACATCGAGAAGTTCGGCGCGGGTGGGCCGTTCGCGGCGCAGTGCCTGCTGGGCAAGGTGGTCGAATTTCGCCATGCGGTTGATGATCGGGTACTCGCCGCGCCGAACGCAGCCACCGGAAGCGCCAAAGTTGCCCGCGTGTGTTTGTGGAGCCGGCCTAGCGTTGCCGCCCGGACAGCGCGAGCAGCCGGGTCTGGGGATCGGCGTCCTCGGGGACCGGCACCGGTGGTGCGAACAACGGCCCTCCGGCCATGCCCTGCTGCTCGGCCCATTCCAGCACCGTTTTGGCCAGAGCCGGGTCGAGACTCTCGTCGGCGCCGATAGCGCGGGCCAGGTCCCATGCGTGCACGGTCAGGTCGAACGTCATCTGCCACAGGTACAGGGACCCGGGGGCGTCGCCGAACGACAGGTGCACGGTGCGTTCGGTCGCTCCGGGTTGCAGCCAGGCGTTGCGGGCCTCACGAGCGGCGACCTCCCAGGTGGCGATGGGGTTCTCGCCGAGGACGTCGCCCTCGTAGCCCTCGCCCGCTTCCTCGATCCGGCCGCCTGCCAGCAGGAAGGGCACCCAGAGCTGCTCTCCCACGAGGTGGTTGATCAGGTCGTGGACGTCCCATTCGGTACACGGGGTGGGATCGGCCCATTGTGTCACCTGCACAGCCCGCACCCGGCGGTCGAACTCGGCCATTGCCTGGCCGTGCAGGTCCAGCAGGTCCGCCATGGGCTGGCTCCTTCCTGGCAGCGCGGTTGGCTCTTCGCGGTTCGCCTACCCGGCCGGACACACCGCCCAACGTCGAACGGGGGCGCGTTTTGCGGATCGGCGACCAAGGGGGAGGGGGCCGGGAGCCTGGGGGTGCGCGGGGTGGCGCAGCGGTGCCCGCACCACACAGGAGAGGTCCCTTCCCGGGAGAGAAGGGACCTCGTGCTGGGGTGGTGCTCTCGGGTGCTACTCAGCGATGTGGCCGGTGCGGCGACGGGTCAGCCACCAGGTGGCGGCGCCCAGACCGGTCAGCGCGACCGCGACGCCCAGCAGGGTGGCCAGGCCGGGTCCGGTAACGGGCAGGCTCCAGTCGGAGTCGCGTTGGTTGTCGGCGACGGGGGTCGCCTTGGTGTCGCCGTCTGCCAGGTGCCGCACGACGTCACTGTCGGCCTTCCACCAGGAACCGTCGGCGAAGTACCAGTAGTAGTCGTTGTTGTGGAAGTACCAGGTCTCGGAGTGGTAGTGCCACGATCCGTAGTACCAGGAGTACGAGTCACCGATGCACACGCACGTGGCGCCTCCGCTGGTGTCGCCCTCGGTGCTCTCGTCGCAGTCGGTGCCGGGGGTCTCCTCCTCGGGAGTCTCCTCGGGGGCCTCGTCCTCGGGCAGCGACTCGTCGTCGCCTTCCTCGGACTCCTCCTCATTACCGTCCTCGTCCTCGGGGGATTCCTCGTCCTCGGGGGTCTCCTCGTCCTCGGGGGATTCCTCGTCCTCAGGGGTGCCCTCGTCCTCGGGGGATTCCTCGTCCTCAGGGGTGCCCTCGTCCTCGGGGGCTTCCTCCTCGACGACGACCCACACGGCGTCGTCGATGTCGCATTCCAGCAGTAGGCCGTCGACGTCAACGGCCTCGATGTCCACCTCGGGGTCGCAGGGCTCCCCCGCGGCAGGCTCGGGAGGTGGCTCTTCCTCGTCGGGGGACTTCTCGATGGGGCCGCTGGGTTCCGGAAGGTCGGGACTTCCGGTTTCGACGTCCTCGGTATCGGCCAACGCGGCACCGGGCGCTGCGAGCGCCAGGCCGGTCAGCCCCGCGGTTAGCAGCAAGCGGAATGACACTTGCGTCTCCTCGCTATTGACTTATCAGACCAGCAGGCCGCCGCCGGATCTGGCGGTGAGCGGGTTCGGCCCGTAACACCTATTAGACCCTCAAGTCCCCCGCTAGGTTGCGTCGATTCGCGGCGACACCTGATGATTCTTTCCTTTGTCCCAGGTCACGGCAATGAAGGAAACCGCCGCAGATAGCCGGCGGATGCGGCGCACGACACCCTGACGATTGTTTTCGCAGGTCACGCCGAATTCCTTTGGGTAAGGAAGAACGAGCCCAAGCGTAAGCCCGGCGCCAGGTTGCCCCGCGGGCCACTCGGGGCAGGCGGCTCAGGGACGAACCAATGGACACCGCGCACCAACACCCCGTAATCGGGGAATCACTACGTTGTAGCGAAGGTGTGCAACATCTGAGCCTGGAGGTCCACATGGACATCGTCGCGCTCATCGGCCGACTGCTCTTCGTGCTGGTCTTCTTGATGTCAGGGGTGAACCACCTGACCAACCTCGCCGCCATGTCCGGCTACGCCGAGTCCAAGAAATTCCCCGCCCCACGAGCCGCAGTCGCTGTGAGCGGTGCCTGGATCATCATCGCCGGGCTTCTCGTACTCATCGGCGTTTGGGCGGACCTCGGCGCCCTGATGCTGTTCGTGTTCCTCGTGGCGACCGCCTTCGGCTTCCACGCCTTCTGGTCCGAGACCGACCCGGGCACACAGCAGAACGAGATGAACCACTTCCTGAAGGACATCGCCCTGGCGGGAGCCTCACTGGTGCTGTTCGTCGTCTTCAGCCAGGCTGACATCGGCCTCACCACCACCGGCCCCCTGTTCGGCTAACAGCCGGCCCGCGACGCTACGGCCGGTGGCCCCGGCCGGGGCCACCGGCCGTAGCGTCGCGGGCCGCCCGAACTGGGAGCCACTCCCGGACAGTGGGGCACGCACATGATCATGGACGGCGCGAAGGCCCGCGCGGTGTACGAGCGCGAGCCGGGTGGCGACCCGCGGATGTGGGTGTGGCGCGGCTGGGCGCCGTGATGCCGCCCCCCGGGGGAGGCCAGTGTCTCCTAGCCGACCCGGCCCGGGGGACAACCACCGCCCCGATCGGATGGACGTGTAGTAACTGCGGGCAGGAGAACCCCGACGGTATGATCAACTGCCCGAAGTGCAAGGACTAACTCAGCTCGACCAGGGGACAGGCATGCCGGACACCGCACGCCCAGGAGACCAGTACGCCCCTGCCCGCGGTGGCCACCACACCCCGCAATCGTTCGCCCGCAAGATGGCCGCGAACGAGGCCGCGGCGCGCGGCACCCGGATCGGCTTCGAGCACCCGGTGCCCGACTGGGTCCCCGAGGAGCTGCGCCACGCGGTGGGCTATTTGGCCGACCGGGGGTGGCACTGTTTGGCGGCTGTGAACTGCGAGCCGGGTGAGATCCTGCTGCCCGCTGAGCAGCGTTTCGTGCCGGTGGCGGAGGTGGTGAAGCACCAGTGGTTCATTGAGGGCGACCTTCGGCGGGTGCGGGTGGCGATCCCGGGGGATCCGAGCCCGGTGGGCAAACCCCAGCGGTAGGGGAGAACGAGCAGCCCCTCAGAGATGAGGTGTCGCAACGACCACTAGAGCTCAAGGGGGCGGGCCTGGGCGCCGGCTACCGGTTACACGTGCACTCGGTCAACGACTTCCCACAATTCGCACAATGCGGCAACGGCCGCGGATGAGGGGACTCGCGGGCCACAGGGGGTCATCCTTCGTCATCGAGGAGCCCATCCACCAGGTCATCCAGGACGCGGCTCCGATCATCAACATCGAGCAACCGCGCCTCAGTGAGTGCGTCACTCGTGCTGATTTTTCCCCGCCGGCTCTTGATCACGCACATCCGGACCACCTCCCGAGTCGGTGTCGCCCAGTGCTTTGCCTCATCCGGTGGCACCAGCTCGTGCAGGATCACCGGGTACGTCGTGGTGGTCGTGCGCCACCGCTCCGACTGCTTGGCGACGAAACCGCGCAGCAGCGACTCGAAGATCCCGCCGCGCTCCATGTCGTCGAGAACCTCCTCGTTGCTGGCGTCGCGGCACTCCGCACAGTTGGCCAGCTCGGCTTTGAGGAGGCTTCGGGCGCGGGGGTGTTCGACGTATTCGGCGTTGAGCTTGCTGGGGTGACGGTGCGCCATGTGCCTACGGTTCTCATCTCGGGTTGGTGGTGGCCAGGGTAGCTGGTGCGCACTGGGAGTGGACAGCGAAAGGCCCGGACCGAAGCCCGGGCCTGTGACAGGCCGAGCGGCACCCATTCGGCGAGGGAGGACAGGCCGGTTACGGCCCGGGTGCGGGTGGTGTCCGCGAGCGCGGACACAGATACGCTGATCGATTTCTAGCGGCGCAGACCCTTGGCTTCAGCCATGGGGTTAGCCGCTTCACTTTCTGGTATATTTTTCCTGTTCGCGATAGCCAAGCGGATATACGCGCGGGTGGGGAATCCGTGCCAGCCTGTGGAGACCTCGGGGTTGCCCGGTCTGCGAAGCAGGAACCAGCTACGACCGCGAGGCGCGTAGCGCCACCCGACCGTGAGGTCGGGTTGGAATCCCCCGGCTTCAGCCGTGGGGAGGAACTCAACACAGCTCAACTCCTGGGTGTATCAGGTCATTGGGTCAAGCCCTCGGTGCGGCGCGGCCACGCCGCCCGGGGCGCTGTAGTTGTCGCCTCCGGGCCCCACTCCTTGGGAGTGAATCCGGAGCGGAAATCCCTGGAATCCCCGGGCGAACCCGGGCGAGACTAGGCCCTACTAGGCCCTCTACCTGGGGGTATCCCGATGAGACTGCTCCTCGTGGACAACCACGACTCCTACACCTACAACCTGTTCCAACTGCTATCCCGCGTGCTGGGCGAGCGCCCCACGGTCCTGACCAACGACGACCCCCGCTGGGACTCCGTCGACCCGGCGGATTTCGACGCCGCCGTCATCTCCCCGGGGCCGGGACGCCCCCAGCACCCGCGCGACCTCGGCCAGGTACCGCGCGTGCTGGCAGTGCCCGAGCTGCCCATCCTCGGGGTCTGCCTGGGCCACCAGGCCATCGCCCACCAGGCGCGAGCACACGTCGAACCGGCCCCCGCCCCACGGCACGGCCATCTCACCCGGGTCCGGCACGCCGCCCAGGGGCTGTTCACCGGGCTCCCCCAGGAATTCACCGCGGTCCGCTACCACTCGCTGGCCACGCCGGGCCCGCTGCCCGCCCCTCTGACGGCGACGGCCTGGGCCGAGGACGGCGTGATCATGGCACTGGAGCACGCCACCCTGCCCCGCTGGGGCGTGCAGTTCCACCCGGAGTCCGTCGCCACCGAGCACGGCACCACCCTCGTCGCGAACTTCGCCCGCCTGGCCCAGAACGCCCGCGCCCAGTCCCAAACCCGGGCGGCGACCACCCGCGCGGGGGTGACCGAAACCCCCGACGACGCCACACAGCCCGAACCCGCCCATTCCCACCTCGGAGAACACCCGAACCTCGGGACCGAAACCCGCACATCCGCCCCCGGACCGCAACCCGCCGAAGGGCTCCGGGTGCGGATGCTGCCCCATGCCGTCGACACCGACCACGCCTTCGTCCGGCTCCACGGCGAGTCCCCCTACGCGTTCTGGCTCGACAGCAGCCGCGTCGGCGGCACCGCCCGCTTCTCCTTCCTGGGCGATGCCAGCGGCCCCACCGGCGAGGTACTCACCTACCGGGTCGGCGACGGCGCCGTCACGGTCCGCCGCGACGATGGGGAGCGGCGCGAGCAGGGCACCATCTTCGACGCGCTGCGCCGCCGGGTCGCGCACCGCCCCCACAGCCGCGACACCGGCCTGCCGTTCGACTTCACCGGCGGCTACGTCGGCTACTTCGGCTACGAACTCAAGGCCGACTGCGGCGGCGCCGCGCCGCACCGCGCCCCCACTCCCGACGCGGTCTGGCTGCGCTGCGACCGCGTCGTCGCCGTTGACCACGCCACCGAGCGCACCTACCTGGTGGCCTCCGCTGAGGACCCCGGCGCGGACGCCTGGCTGGCCGCCACCGAACGGGCCCTGGCAACCAGCAGCGCCCCGCCGCCCCCCGCCGGCGCCGGGGCCACCGGCACCGACCTCGAACCGCTGCTGGAGCGCCCCCGCGAGCAGTACCTCACCGACATCAAACAGTGCCTGGCCTACCTCGCCGCCGGCGAGAGCTATGAGATCTGCCTGACCAACCGGCTGCGGTTGCCCGCTCCGCACGACGACGTCGCCTACTACCGGCGGCTGCGCGCCGCGCGCCCGGCTCCCTACGCCGCGCTGCTGCGGCTGGGCGAGGTCAGCGTGCTCAGCGCCGCACCGGAACGGTTCCTGCGCATCGACGCCGACGGTGTCGCCGACAGCCGCCCCATCAAGGGCACCGCCCCGCGCCACCCCGACCCCGGCACCGACCGGCAATGGGCCGAGGCGCTGCGTACCGGCGCCAAGACCCGCGCGGAGAACCTGATGATCGTCGACCTGCTCCGCAACGACCTGGGGCGGGTCTGCGAGATCGGCAGTGTTGCCGTGCCGGAGTTCATGTACACCGAGTCCTACGCCACCGTGCACCAGCTCGTCTCCACGGTGCGTGGCACGCTGCGCTGCGACGTCAGCCCGATCGACGCGATCCGCGCCTGCTTTCCCGGTGGCTCCATGACCGGTGCGCCCAAGCTGCGCACCATGGAGATCATCGACCGCCTGGAATCCTCGGCGCGGGGGGTCTATTCGGGTGCGCTGGGCTACGTGTCGCACAACGGGACCACCGACCTGAGCATCGTCATCCGGACCGCGATACGCCACGGCGACACGCTCACCGTCGGCGCGGGCGGCGCGATCGTGCTGGACTCCGATCCCGACGAGGAGTACGCGGAGATGCTGCTCAAGGCGGCGGTCCCGATCGAGGGCGGGTGAACGGGCAGCGCGCTCGGGTGCGCGCTGCCCGTTCCCGCCTTTCCCGAGCGCTACCCCGGTAGGCGGTACCGTGGCGGTTATGGACAATGACGCGACGGAACGGCCGTCCACCTCGGTTGAGGACTACGTGAAGGTCATCTACGACCTTCAGGAACGTGGGTCCGGCCCGGTGACCATCTCCGGGATGGCCGAACGCCTGTCAGTGTCCAACTCCTCGGTGTCGGGAATGCTGCGCAAGCTCAGCGAGCTCGGGTTGGTGGAGCACCAGCGCTACGGCGACGTCCGCCTCACCGACACCGGCACCAAGGCCGCCCTGGCCGTCCTGCGGCGGCACCGGCTGCTGGAGACCTACCTGGTCGAGGCGCTCGGGTACTCCTGGGACGAGGTGCACGACGAAGCCGAGACCCTGGAGCACGTGGTCTCCGACAAGTTCGTCCAACGCATCGCCGAGCACCTGGGCAACCCCCGGGTCGACCCGCACGGCGACCCCATCCCCACGGTCGAGGGCGATGTCGTCGAACGCGAGACCCACCTGCTCTCGGAGGCGGCGGCCGGCACGGCGGGCGTGATCGTGCGGGTCAACGACTCCGACCCGCACCTGCTGCGCTACCTCGCCGACCGCCGTATCGGCATCGGGATGCGGGTGGAGGTCATCGAGCGCCAACCCTTCGGCGGTTCCCTGGTGATCCGCGTCGGCCCACCCGAGGACCAGCGCGAGCAGCCGCTGGGGCTGGTGGCGGCCGAGGCGCTGTGGATCGCACCGTCGAGCGGGTGAGCACCACCCCGCAGGCGGTCGCCGCGAAGGCGACCACCGGTGTCACAGCAGTGTTCCTCCCGAGGCGTCCATCCAGTGCCCGGTCACCCAGCGGCTGTCGTCGGAGGCCAGGAAGGCCACCGCGTCGGCCACGTCCTCGGGCACCCCAACGCGTCCCATGGCCGACAGCGACGACAACCACTCCCGCGCTGCCCCGACGATCCTGCCCTGGTGGATTTCGGTGTCGATGACACCGGGGGCCACGGTATTGACGGTGATCGCCCGAGGCGCGAGCTGCTTGGCGAGCATCGATGTGAGTACGTCGAGCGCGCCCTTGGACATCGCGTAGCTCACGGATTCGGGCATGGCCCGGCCCCGGGTCAGCATCGTGGAGATGTTGACGATCCGGCCGCCGTCCCGCAGGCGCGGCAGCGCGAGTTGGCTGACGAAGAACGGGGAAGTGGTGTTGACCGCGAAGATCCGTTCGAACTGTTCCCTGGTCACATGCTCGATTCCGGGCTCGTCGTTGAGCACCCCCGCGTTGTTGACCAGGATGTCCACCCCTTCGACGCGCGTGTCGAAGGCAGTCCACAGTTTCTCGGCGTCTCCGGCGGCCCCCAGGTCGGCCTGCAGGCTGAAAGCGTGCCCGCCTTCCGCCTCGATCTCGCCAACCGTCTCCGCGGCCGCCCGCGCATTGCTGCCGTAGTGGACTGCGACGTGGGCGCCGTCGCATGCCAGACGCCGGGCGATGGCCCGGCCGATGCCCCTGCTCGCGCCGGTCACGAGTGCGGTCTTGCCGTTGAGAGTGTTCATCTTGGGTGCTTTCCGATCGTGGTCCGTCACGCGGAGATGAGGTGTACCGGGGTCACGTCGCGGTGGTGTCCCACGAGGTCGAACCAGCCACCGAACGAGCCGCCGGACAGGTGCTCCGCGGGGTCCTGGGCCGGGCCGATCATCCGGGTGCTGGCGGAGGACTCCAGCCAGGCGCGCACCGGGTCAGAACGCCGGGTGCGCAGGTCAAGCAGGGACACGTCGGTGCCGGCAGCGCTCAGGGCGGTCTCGGCGAAGTTCGCCGGCGGGGCCGGCACCGGCCAGGGAAGCGAGCCACGCTCGAACGTCAGGCCCACGGAGAGGTACCCGTGCCCGAAGCGTTCGCGCAGGCGACCTCCCAAGCGACCGGAGGAGCGGGCTGTGTGGGCGATGCCTCCCCAGTAGACGATCCGGTCTCCCGAGTGCTCGTGCCACCCGATCACGTCGTCGGCCAGGCGCGCATCCAGGCTCGCGCCTGACCGCGGGGTTTGCCCCGAGCTCCGGGACGTCGCGGTGAAACGCACCGGGTCGTCGGGGTGTCGTTGGTTGTGGGCGCGCATCCACGTAACGACGTCGAGGATCTCCTCCGTTCGCCAGAACGGCCGCGCCCGGGCCAGCATCGCCCGCGGGTCGCCCTGCCCGCTCCTGATGTAGGAGCCGAGCCCGACACGCTCGGGATCGTCCCCTTCGAGAGCCAGAGCGCGGAACCCCAGTTCCTCCACCAGGAAGCGGAGGATCCGGTGCGCGGTGACCGAAAGCTCGTGTGCCTGGCGCGTCGCGGCCCCCACGCCGATGATGGTGGCGTCGCCGACCATGCTCCGCAGCGGCGCCAGGTCGTCGAGCGGCGCCCACGGGTCCAGCGTGGTCAGCGGGCGGGCGTTGCGCCGGATCCAGTGCGGCACGGTTTCGTGCATGGTGGCCTCCTCAGTGTTCAAGCGGCGTAGGGGCGGGCGGCCCTACCGTCACGCAGGGTCCGCGCCCACCAGGTGAGCTGGTCAAGCATGCTCTTGGCGGCGATGGCGGTGCGTCCGTCGGGGTCGGTCGGGTTTCCCCGCGCGTCGAACCGGCTCCCGGCGTTGTGCAGGCTGACGGTGTCGCGGATGCTGACCGCGTGCAGCTCGGCGAATACCAGCCGGAGATGCTCGACCGCACGCAGGCCGCCGGAGATCGCGCCGTAGCTGACGAAGGCGACCGGCTTGGCATGCCACTGCCGGTTGTGCCAGTCGACAGCGTTCTTCAGTGAGGCGGGGTAGCTGTGGTTGTACTCAGGGGTGACCACGAGGAACGCATCGGCACTGGCCAAGCGCGGGCTCAGCGTCTCAAGTGCCCGGGTTGCCGCTGGTGGGGGAGCGCTACCGAAATCCGGCAGCTCCATGGGCAGCGGGATCTCGGCCAGGTCGATGACGTCGACGGTGAAGTTGCCGTGGTGGCGGGCCTGGCCGGCGATCCAGCCCGCCACTGTCGGGCCGAGCCGTCCTGCGCGGACGCTGCCAACGATCACCGCGAGCTGGAGGGGTTCTTCGGGCATAGCAGTCCTCCGGTAGCCGAAAGGGATGTGCGGCGCCCTTCGGGCGCCTCGCGAACCAGCCTGATAGTTCAACCGAAGTTGAAGTCAAGCTAGGTTGGGCCGTATGCCCGATTCCGCAGTGACCGCTACAGAGCTGACCATCGGCGAACTGTCCCACCACAGCGGTGTCTCCACCTCCGCCCTGCGCTTCTACGAACGCAAAGGGCTCATCGCCAGCCGGCGCACCACCGGAAACCAGCGCCGTTACCACGGCAGTACGGTGCGCAGACTCGCGTTCGTCCGCGCGTCCCAGAGCGTGGGTATCCCGCTGTCGGTGATCGAGGCGGTCCTGGAGTACGTGCCACACGAGGTCCCGCCCACCCAAGAGCTGTGGCGGAAGGCCTCACAATGCTGGAGCCAGGACATCAACAGCCGCATAGCGACACTGGAGCGAACGCGCGACCAGTTCAGCGCGTGCGTCGACTGCGGCTGCCTGGCCTTCGACCAGTGTTCGCTGGTCAACCCGACTGGCGAAGCCACCGAAAGAAGCGCTCGCTCCCCACTCGGCACCTGACGCCACAGCGGCACCCGCGTCTCCCGGGCGGTGCGGGCGTGATCGTGCGGGTCAACGGCTCCGCCCCGCACCTGCTGCGCTACCGGGCCGGCCGGCGGACCGCTCTGGAGCGGGCGACCAAGGTCGGAGCCTTCCTCGGCGCCGAACCCGAGCGGTTCCCCCGCGACTTCGCCGTACTGGGCGGGGCCCACCGCGAGCTCGCCCAGATCCGCCGAACGTACCCGTTTCCCACCCCGCTGACCTGGGCAGCGGTCGCCGATAGCCTCGGCAGCCACGCCGCCGTGGACCTAGTTACCCGAGCACGCAGCACAGCGCCGGCCGCCGGCTGGCGCGCACCCGAACGGAGGGACACCATGGGCCGGCGCAGCGACAGCGACGCATCAGAGCACGAGGAGACCAGGCACAAGGAACCGGTCGGCGACAACCGCCAGCCGGCGGACCGCCGCCCGGCCCTGGGCGGCTCCGCGATCGATCTGGACCCCGACTTCGCCGAGGAGCACGCGCCTTCGGAGACCGACCCCGCCGCATGGTCGCCACGGTGGAGCGTGCGGGACAACCGGCCCGAGTGGCCCACCCGGGCCTGAGCAAGCGCGTCCCTCACCCGTGTGCGCCGCGCGCGAGAGGGCCGCAGCGCGCAGTCGCCGCAGGTGCCGTACCCGGACACCCGGGAGTACAGGCAGCACGCGGTGCGCACGAACGCCGCCCGGCCGGTCGCACCCGAGGCGACGAAGTCGCCGAGACCGGCCAGGGGTGCGCGGGCGAGCACCCGACGCGCCAGCGCGTACGCGTCAACGGCCCGGTTCGTCCGGGCGCCGGCGACGGCACCGGTCGCGCCGTCCAGCACGGAGGCCGCGTTGCCCCGCAGCGGACGAGTACGGCCGCTTTATGATAGAAGTTAGGCATGGCCAACATCCGAGATTGGATGCCTTTAACCCGATCGTCGATGGTCGTCCCGCTCGCCCTCACCGTGCTCGCCGCCCCCGCGTGCACCACCGCACCCTCCTCGGCCGCCGAGGAGGACACGGTGCTCACCACGTTCACCGTGCTCGCCGACATGGCCCGCAACGTCGCCGGGGACAAGATCGAGGTGGTCTCGCTCACCCGCACCGGAGCCGAGATCCACTCCTACGAACCCACCCCCGAGGATCTGGCGCGCGGGCAGGACGCCCGCCTCATCCTCGCCAACGGCCTGGGCCTGGAGGGCTGGTTCACGCAGTTCACCGACCAGATCGACGCCCCCACCGCCACCCTCAGCGACGGTGTCGAGACCATCCCCATCTCCGCGGGCACCTACGAGGGCCAGGCCAACCCGCACGCCTGGATGTCGCCGGAGCACGCCCACACCTACGTCGACAACATCCGCGACGCGCTCAGCGGCCTCGACCCGGACAACGCCGCGGCCTTCGAGGCCAACGCCGAGGCCTACAAGACCGAGATCTCCGAGGTCGGCGAGTACCTCAGCACCGAACTCGACACCCTGCCCGAGGCCCAACAAGCCCTGGTCACCTGCGAAGGCGCGTTCTCCTACCTCGCGCGCGACGCCGGGCTGCGCGAACACTACCTCTGGCCGGTCAACGCCGACAGCCAGGCAACCCCCCGCCAGATCGCCTCAACCGTGCAGTTCGTCGAGGACAACGACGTACCCGCGGTGTTCTGCGAGAGCACCGTCAACGACGGCGCGCAGCGCCAGGTCGCCAGCGAGAGCGGAGCACGCCTGGGCGGTGAGCTCTACGTCGACTCGCTCTCCGAAGCCGAGGGCCCCGTACCCACCTACCTGGACCTGTTGCGCCACGACGCCGAAACCATCGTGGCCGGGCTGACCGAACAGGAGCAGCCATGACCGCCCCCGCGTTGCAGGTCAGCGACCTCACGGTCCGCTACGGTGAGGTCCTCGCCCTCGACTCGGTGAGCCTGGCGCTCGACCCCGCCCGCATCTGCGGCCTGGTCGGCACCAACGGCTCCGGAAAGACCACCCTGTTCAAGGCGATCCTGGGGCTGGTCGCGGCCGAGGACGGCCAGGTCCGCATGCATGGTCACCGCCCGCGGGCAGCGCGCGCGAAAGGCGTCGTCAGCTACGTCCCCCAGACCGAACAGGTCGACTGGCAGTTCCCGGTGCGCGTCATCGACGTCGTACTGATGGGCCGCTACGGCCGCATGGGCCCCACCCGGCGGCCGCGCCGCGCCGACCACGACGCCGTCGCCGCCGCGCTGGAGCGCACCGGCCTGACCCACCTGGCGCACCGCCAGATCGGGGCGCTGTCCGGCGGGCAGCGCAAGCGGGTGTTCATCGCTCGCGCCATCGCCCAGGACGCCAGCCTGCTGCTGCTCGACGAGCCCTTCTCCGGTGTGGACCGCCGCGCGCAGGCCGACATCGTCGACGTGCTGCACGCGATGCGCCACGAGGGCCACACCCTGCTGGTCTCCACGCACGACCTCGCCGGGCTCGCGCGGCTGTGCGACGAGGCCGTCCTGCTGCAGCGCCGGGTGGTCGCGCACGGCCCACCGGAGCAGGTACTGACGCCGCACCGCCTGGCCGAGGCGTTCGGCGTCCCGGCCCACACAGTGGGGGAGGGGGCCCAGTGACCGCGCTCGTGGAGTGGTTCACCGTCCCGTTGCAGTTCGACTTCATGCAGCGGGCGCTCCTGGTCAGCGTGCTGGCCGGGGCGACCTGCGCGATCCTGTCGTGCTGGCTGACCCTGATCGGCTGGTCCCTGTTGGGCGACGCCGTCTCGCACGCGGTGCTGCCCGGTGTCGTGCTGGCCTACCTGTTCGGGCTGCCGTTCGCCGCCGGGGCGCTGGTGTTCGGCGCCGGCTCGGTCGCGCTGATCGGCGTGGTCAACCGCACCTCGCGGATCAAGGAGGACGCCGCCATCGGGATCGTGTTCACCTCCCTGTTCGGGCTCGGCGTGGTGCTGATCTCCAAGATCCCCAGCGACACCGACCTGATGCACATCCTGTTCGGCAACGTCCTGGGCGTCTCCGATGCCGACATCACCCAGATCCTGGTCATGGCGGCGGTGGTGCTCACGGTGGTGGCGCTCAAACACCGCGACCTCACCCTCTACGCGTTCGACCCGGTGCACGCGCACGCCATCGGGCTCACCCCGCGCCGGCTGGAGGCACTGCTGCTGGGGCTGCTGTCGGTGACGGTGGTGATCGCTCTGCAGGCGGTGGGCATCATCCTCGTGGTCGCCATGGTGATCATCCCCGGGGCGACCGCCTACCTGCTCACCGACCGGTTCGAGCGGATGCTGCTGATCGCGGTGACCGTGTCGGTGGCCGCCTCCGTCCTGGGTACCTACGCCAGCTTCCACCTCGACATCGCCACAGGCGGCGCCATCGTGGTCGCCCAGGCGTGCGCGTTCACCCTGGCCTACCTGTTCTCCACCCGGCACGGTGTGGCCCGCACCGCCGCGCGGGCCTTCGGGCGCCGCGCGTCTCGCACCTCCCACGAGGAGGGGGCCCGGTCGTGAGGCCGGCGGACACCCCGGACCGTGGTACCGACCGCACGGTTCGAGCAAGAGGTCCCCGGGTCGGGTGAGACCGTAAGGCCCATGGTTTCCGGCCCCGCGCGCCGGGGCTTGCGTGATGGTTCGGCGCGCGCTCGGCGGCAAGCTGGCCCGTTCACCGCCCCATCGCCGCGGCCTGCCCGGTTCGGGCCCGGGCACCAGCGCGGTTGGCGCATGGTGGCCCACTCAACGCGGGTCACGACGACGGTTGGGGTAATCCGCACCGCGGACCCGGCCCGTCGTGCCGCCCACTCCACGCGAAAGCCCGAGGTATCGGACACCCGCGGGTATCTGCGTGCGCAATCAATGATATTCGAGTTTTCAGAGATTTCTGAATAGTGATATTTTTCTGATGGCCGTACGCCGGCTGCGGACGGCAACAGGGCGCCGCGACGTCCATCCGCGCGCTCACCACTCCACGACGAATCAGCACCGGAGGAACCGTGCCCGCCCCCCAAACCCCGACCACCGACGACACCGATCCCCTCAAGCGCTACCACCTCCTCGGCCGCACCGGACTGCGCGTCTCCCCGCTCGCGCTCGGTACCGCCCCTTCGGCGACGACACCCACGGCGCTTTCGGCGCCGACGAGGAGACCTCCCGCGCGATGTTCCGCCGCTACCTGGAGGCCGGGGGCAACTTCATCAACACCGCCGACGTCTACGCCGCGGGAAACAGCGAGGAACTGCTGGGCACCCTCATCCGCGAGACGGACTCACGCGACCGGCTGGTGGTGGCCACCAAGTTCTCGATGGCGACACAACCGGGCAACCCCAACGGGGGCGGCAACGGCCGCAAGCACCTCCTGGCGGCGCTGGACGGCTCCCTGCGCCGGCTGCAGACCGACTACGTGGACCTCTACCTCCTGCACGCCTGGGACACCATGACCCCGATGGAGGAGGTGCTGTCCACCTTCGACACCGTGGTGCGCGCGGGCAAGGCGCGGGCGGTGGGCCTGAGCAACGTCCCGGCCTGGTACGCCGCCAAGGCCCAAATGCTCGCCCAGGCGCGCGGTTGGGAGCCGGTCACCGCGCTGGAACTGGAGTACTCGCTCATTACCCGGCAGATCGAACCGAGCACGTTCCGGCCGCGCTGGATGGCGGCATGGGGGTGATGGCGTACGCGCCACTGGCCAGTGGCTTCCTGACCGGAAAATACACCCGGACCGCCGAGGGGCCGACCGGCCCGGGCCGGCTTGACCCCGTCAAGGCGCTACCGCGGATACCCGGGAACCGCGACCAGGACTGGGACGTGCTGGAGACGCTGCAGCGGGTGGCAGGCGAGCTGGGACGGCCGGCCTCCCAGGTCGCCGTCAACTGGGTGGCGCAGCGGCCGGGGGTGGCGGCCACGCTGGTTGGCGCACGCACCGTCACGCAGCTGGAGAACAACATCGCCGCGTTGGAGTTCTCGCTCTCGCCGGAGCAGCAGGCGGACCTGGACGCGGCCGGCCAGCTCGATCTGCCCCAGCCCTACAGCCTGTTCGCTGGCGAGCTGCATCGCCAGGCCATCAGCGGTGGGCTCACCGTGCGCGCCGAGCCCGAATGGTTCCGCACCCAGCGTTGACGTCCTTGCCGGGACCAACGCCTCCGGGGGTTCCCACCGCCGCGCGCCCGAAGCATGACCCCGTGGCCGCGCCTGGACGGGCGCATCCCGGGATCGCGGACCGGCGCGACTGGAGCCGGCGGCGAACGCGGCCCGAGAGCGCCATACCAGCGCTTCGGTGGTCGGCGTCCGGAGCCTCCGGATTTTTTTCGGGGTGTTGACGAAAATCACATCGGGTCGCATGCTATCGGCATGTCGTCTCAGGCCGGCCCTCTGATACGCCTCAGGCGAGGGCACACAGAACTCGTACTCGAACTGCTGGGCAAGCACGGCCCCCTCAGCCGGAGCAGCCTCGGCAGCCTCAGCGGGCTGTCCAGGACGACCCTCTACGAAATCGTCGCCGAGCTCATCTCCACCGGCGCCGTCGTCGCCTCCCCGGCCGAACCCGCCCAACGCAAGCGCGGCCGCCCCGTGGAGAAGCTGACCCTCAACCCCAGGGCCGGCCAGGTGATCGGCATCGACTTCGCCCGGCGCGCCGTCCACGTGGCCGCCGTCAACGTCGCACACGAAGTCATCGGAACGGCGAGCGAGGCACACCCGGCCGGCCTGCCCTGGAAACAGCGGGTGGACCTCGCCGGACACCTGGTCGACTCACTGGCCGGCGGGGCCCTGGACCTGGGTGCGCTCACCGCGCTCGGCGTCGGCGTGGTCGGACCCGTCTTCAACCCCGGCGACGAGGCCACGCCCGCGCACGGTGTGGACGACCTCCCCATCCTGCTGCGCGAGCACTTCCAGGTCCCGGTCGTCATCGACAACAACACCAGGCTCGCCGCACTGGCCGAGGCGACGTGGGGCTCGGCGGCCGGCAGCCGGGAAGTCGTCTACCTGCGGCTCTCCTACGGCGTCGGCGGCGGGCTCGTCTTCGGCGGCTCGCTGCACCGCGGACCGCAGGGCCTCTCGGGCGAGTTCGGCCACATCAGGGTCATCGAGGACGGCAAACCCTGCGAGTGCGGCGGTACCGGCTGCCTGGAGACCGTGGCCTCCGCCGGTGCGGTACTCGACGCCTACCGTGCCGCCGGCGGCGCGGCCGACGATGTCCCAGCGCTGACGTCAGCGCTGCGCGACGGCGACGAGACAGCCCGCGAACTACTCGGGGAGGTCGGGGCCCGGGTCGGCGACGTGCTCGCCGGGCTGTGCAACGCGGTCGGCCCCGGCCTCGTCGTGATCGGCGGCGAACTGGCCGACACCGGCCCGGCGCTGTTGGAGCCCTTGGAGGACGTACTCCGGGCGCGTGTCATGCCGATCTCGCGGAACTGGGTGGGCCTGCGCCCGGCAATGCTCGGCGACACCGCCGGCGCGCTGGGGGCTATCGCCCTCGTGCTGCACGAGTCCCCTGTGCTTTCCCGCTACCCGAAGACCTCGACGTCCAAGGAGGACGCATGAGCACACCCCCGAGCGGGTCGGAGCACCCATGGCCGTGATCACCCCACCGCAGCAGCCGACCTCGGCACACCCGCGGACGCGCCGCACCGGACGGCACCCGCGGCGCTCGCACCTACTCAACCTCGCCTCCCTCGTGCTCGGCGTGGCGGTCTGGTCCGCCGTGTCGTTGCTTGAGGTGGCCGACCTGCCCGGACCGCTCACCGTGGCCTCCCGCGCGGGCGAGATGGTCGTTGACGGGACCCTCGCCGGCGACCTCGCCGCCAGCTTGCGCCGCGTGCTCATCGGCTTCGCGCTCGGCACCGCGCTCGCCGTGCCGATCGGGTTCCTCATGGGCTGGTACCCCACGGCGCGCAGCCTGCTCGAACCCTACGTCCAGTTCCTGCGCATGATCCCGCCGCTGGCCCTCATCCCGTTGGCGATCGTGCTGCTCGGCATCGGCGAAGTGCCCAAGGTCTTCGTGATCTTCCTCGCGGCTTTCCTGTTCAGCGTGGTGGCAGCCCTGCAGGGCGTGGTCAACGTCGACCGCACGATCATCAACGCGGCCCGGGTGCTCGGCGCGCCCGACCGGACCATCTTCCTGAAGGTCATCATCCCGGCTTCGGCCCCGTTCATCCTGGTCGGTATGCGCACCGGCCTGGGTGCCTCCTGGGCCACCCTTGTCGCCGCCGAGTTGATCGCCGCCCAAGCGGGGCTGGGCTACCGGATGCAACAGGCCCAGCTCTACTACGACCTTCCCACCATCTTCGTGGGCCTCATCACCATCGGCGTGCTCGGGATGGCCATGGACCGGCTGCTGCTGCTCGCCGAGAAACGCCTCACCGGCTGGCAGGAGCGCCGATGACCAACAAGATCGAATTCCGCGATGCCGTGAAGTCCTACCCGATGAACGACTCCGTCTTCACCGCGCTCGACGGCGTGTCCCTGGAGATCGCGGACCGGGAGTTCGTCACCGTCGTGGGCCCGTCCGGCTGCGGCAAGAGCACGCTGCTCAACATGGCGGCGGGCCTGGACGAGCCGACCACCGGCGAGGTCCTCGTCGACGGCGCCCGCGTGCACGGCCCCGGACCCGACCGGGGTGTGATCTTCCAGCAGTACGCCCTCTTTCCCTGGCTCACCGTGCGCCGCAACGTCGAGTTCGGGCTGCGGATCGCCGGTACGTCCGCCGAAGACCGCGCCCGCCGCGCGCAGTGGGCCATCGACCTCGTCGGGCTCACGGAGTTCGCCGATGTCCTGCCCAAGACGCTCTCGGGCGGGATGAAGCAGCGCTGCGCCATCGCCCGCGCCTACGCGGTCAGTCCGCAGGTACTGCTGATGGACGAGCCCTTCGGCGCCCTGGACGCTCTCACCCGAGTGCAACTGCAGGACCAACTACTGCAGACCTGGGCCCAGGAACAGCGCACCGTCATGTTCATCACCCACGACGTCGACGAGGCCGTCTACCTCGCCCGGCGCGTGGTCGTGATGGCCGCCCGGCCCGGCCGCATCCACACGATCATCGACGTGGACCTTCCCTACCCCCGCACGGAGGACGTGCGGCTCTCCGCCGACTTCAGCCGGATCCGCAACCACGTGTGGCACTCCGTCTACCACCAGGAGGCCCCGGCCTCCGCACCCTGACCCGCCGCCGAACAGTCCCGACCCTCGTCTGAGCGATGCCCACCGAGTACCACCGACCGCCCCCGTAAGTTCACCACTCCCTCAGGGAAGGACCGCCCCCATGTGCGTCGCACGGCACACCCTCGCAGCAATACCGACCGTGATCGCGATGTCACTTTCGATGACAGCGTGCTCCTCCGGCGGCGGAGGCGGCACCGAGGACGTCACGTTCGGCTACATCAGCGACTACAACGGAGCCAGTTTGCTGGCCATCGCCGAGACACAGGGCATGTGGGAGGACGCCGACCTGAACGTCGAGGTCGAGTCCTTCACCAACGGCCCCGTGCAGATCCAGGCTCTCGGCGCCGGCGACCTGGACTTCGGCTACATCGGCCCCGGCGCCATGTGGCTGCCCGCTTCCGGCGAGAGCCGGATCGTGGCCATCAACACGCTCGCCTACGCCGACCGTGTGATCGCACAGCCCGACATCTCCTCGATCGAGGACCTCGCGGGCAAAAGGGTCGGGGTGCCCGAAGGAACCTCCGGCGAGATGGCGCTCAACCTCGCGCTTGAGGACGCCGGCATGTCGCCCGACGACGTCGAGAAGGTGCCGATGGAACCGTCCACCGTCGTCTCCGCCTTCTCCTCCGGCCAGATCGACGGCGCCGGCATCTGGTACCCGCTCATCGACACGATCGCCGAGGAGGTTCCGGACCTCAACGAGGTCGCCAGCACCCGCGACTTCGACGGCCGGTCCTTCCCGACCGCCTTCGTCGGCGGCAACGACGTCGACGACGAAACGACCACCAAGGTGATCGGTGTGCTGCAGCAGGCCAACGACTGGCGTGCCGAGCACCCCGAGGAGACGATCGCCGAGACCGCAACGATGCTCAACATCTCCGAGGAGAACGTTGAGGCCGACGCGGCCAACGTCGAAACCATGACGAGCGACGAACTCGTGCAGGCGACCAACGACGGAACCGTCGACGAATGGCTCAACGGACTGAGCGAGTTCTTCGTGGACACCGGCGAGCTCCAGTCCGTACCGCCCCCCGAGGACTACTACACCGGTGACCTCTACACGGAAGCGAACGAGAAGTGAACCTGCTTTTCCTCATGACCGACCAGCACCGTGTCGACACCCTGAGCTGCTACGGCAACCCGCACGTGGCCACGCCCAACATCGACCGCCTGGCGGCCGCCGGCACCCGCTTCGACCGGTGCTACACCCCCACGGCCATCTGCACACCCGCACGGGCCAGCCTGCTCACCGGGCAGGCCCCGTTCCGCCACCGCCTGCTGGCCAACTACGAACGCAACGTGGGCTACCTGGAGGACCTGCATGCGGACGCCTTCACCTTCCCCGCCGCCCTGCGCGAGCAGGACTACCAACTCGGCCTGATCGGCAAGTTCCACGGGGGCACCCACCGCAACGCGGCCTCCTACGGGTTCGACGGCCCCGACCTGCAGGGCTGGCACAACCCGGTCGACCACCCCGACTACCTGGCATACCTCCAGGAGAACGGGCTCCCGCCGTACCGGATCTCGGAGCCGGTGCGCGGCACCACACCCAACGGCAACCCCGGCAACCTCCTGGCCGCCCGGCTAAAGCAGCCGAGCGAGGCGACCTTCGAGCACTACCTCGCCACCCGCGCCATCGAGCAACTCGACAAGTACGCCACCGACGGCAGGCCGTTCTTCCTCGCCACCCACTTCTTCGGCCCCCACCTGCCCTACCTGTTACCCGACGAGTACTACGACCTCTACGACCCCGGCCTGGTCGAGCTCCCCCCTTCGATCGCCGAAACCTTCGACGGCAAACCCGCCGTACAGCGCAACTACAGCGCACACTGGACCTTCGACACCATGCCGATCGAGGCCACCCGCAAGCTCATCGCCGTCTACTGGGGCTACGTCACGCTCATCGACGAGCAGATCGGCCGGATCCTCGACCGGATCGACGAACTCGGCCTGACCGACGACACCTCCGTGTTCTTCACCGCCGACCACGGCGAGTTCACCGGAGCCCACCGGCTGCACGACAAGGGCCCGGCGATGTACGAAGACATCTACCGCATTCCCGGCATCGCGCGCGTCCCCGGAGCCGCCCCCCAAACGCGAGACGAGTTCGTCACCCTCACCGACTTCACCGCGACCATCCTGGAGCTCGCCGGATGCGACCCGTCCCCGGCCGTGGACAGCCGCAGCCTGCTGCCGCTCATCCGCGGCGAGCACCCCGACTGGCCCGCTGAACTCCTCGCCGAGTTCCACGGCCACCACTTCCCCTACCCGCAGCGGATGATCCGCGACGAGCGCTACAAGCTCATCGTCAACCCCGAATCCGTCAACGAGCTCTACGACCTGCACACCGACCCCCACGAGCTCAGCAACAGATACCCGCACCCGGAACTGGACCAGACACGACGCCGACTCATGCGGCGGCTGTACGCCCTGCTCCGCGACCGGGGCGACAACTTCTACCACTGGATGACATCGATGTACGACATAGGCGACGCCGACTACGACCCCAGCCTCAGCGCCTTCGAGCCCACCGGCACCACCCAGTAGCACTCGACCGCGGAGCTCCCACCGTTGGCCCAACCGCATGGGGGCCGCGCGCCGTCCGGGTGCGAGGCCGCGCGCAGCAGAAGGCACCACGCCAGGACCGCGGCCCCTGGGACGGGCACCCGCGTTCCGGGGACCGAAGGAGGACCTCACCCATGTCCGACTCCGAGAACACGCCGCACATCAACCGCCGGTCCCTGTTCGCGGCCACCGCCGCAATGGGAGCCGCGGCGGCACTGCCCGCGGGCGCCGCGCGGGCGGCTCCCAGGGACGCCGCACCCAAGGGACGGTACCCGTCGAACTGGCCCGACCCCGAGCCCTACGGCCTCGCGGACACCCGGCCGGACCTGTGGCCCCGCGAGGACAACTCCCTCATCCTCCCGCTGGAGCTGCGCCCCCGCGATGAGGACCTCGGCCGGGTCTGGATGCGGGACACCTACGTCAACTGCTTCGTCGTCGACCACCAGCCCACATACGTCGCTACCGGGACCTCGCGCGTGCCCGGCCTCAACAAGGCCGCCCCCTACAACGACGGCATCTTCGTATGGGTGGCCCCGTCCCTGCACGGCCCGTGGAGGCTGGCCGACACCACCGGGATCCGGGCCGGCGCCGAGAAGGGCAAGGTCTGGTCACCCGAGTTCGCCAACGAGAACCGGGCCGGACGCACGGTCGTCGCCGGATGGCAGGAGTACTGGCACGACGACCGGTTCGGCAAGCGCGGCCAGGCCTGGGCCCCGGAGGTGCACTACTTCCGCGGCACCTGGTACATCGCCGCCTGCATGGGCGACCACTCCCAGAAGGTCGGCTCGTTCCTGCTGGTCAGTGAGGGCGGGGTAGAAGGCCCCTACCGGCTCGCCGAGGGCAACCTCGAAAAACCCTTCGGTGAATCGTTCAGCGGCGGGCCAGGGTTCATCGAACCCGGCGCCTACCACCACATCGACGGCGGTCTCTACACCGAGGGCGACGACGCGTGGCTGGTGCTGCACAACGACCTCTACGCCAAGTTCCGCGATGACATGGAGGACATCGTCCCGACGACGGACCTCCCGGCGTTCCACCAGGAACCCTACTCGCCCGAGCCCTACATCGAAGGTGCCTACGTGCACAAACACGAGGGCAAGTACTACCTGCTGCAAAGCGTGTGGAACCGCAGGTCGGCCAACCCCGACGGCAGCACGCGGTACGCCTACGAGCCGAACGGACCCGACCGCGAGCGGTACCAGTACGACACGGTCGCCGCCGTCTCGGACCACTTCGAGGGGCCGTACTCCCAACGGTGGACCGCCGGTGTCGGAATCGGCCACAACAACTTCTTCGCGGACCACCGCGGCCACCTGTGGGCGACGTTCTTCCGCAACCCCGCCGCCGGGTACTGGGCGCAACCTTCGCGGATCGCCGACGCCGCCGTGGCCGGTGTCGTACGGCTGGAATGGACCGGCCCAGAGGGCAACCGCCTCTACGTCCAGCGCCGCCCCGGCGAGGGCTAGCGCCACGCACTCGGCCCGGGACCCGGCGCCACCCCAACGGCAGCGGGCCGCAACGACGGCCTCCCGTGCGGTGGAAACACCTCCGCGCACCACTGGTGGCCCTCGTTGTGGCCCGGCCCCGCCTCACCGCGCCACGCGGAACCCGGTGTTGCCGCTGGAGCTGTCCGGGGAGTTGCCCATCCGCGCCGAGGTGCGGTAGCGCAGGCAGTACGACTCGTGGCACAGGTGGGAGCCGCCCCTGAGCACCCGGGCCTGACCGAAGCGCGGACCGGTGGGATCGGTCCACGGCCCGTTGCGGTGGTACCGCGGGTTGAACCAGTCAGCGCACCACTCCCACACGTTTCCCGTCATGTTGTGCAGCCCGTAGCCGTTGGGCGGGAAGGCGTCCACCGGGCAGGTCCCGAGGTAGCCGTCGGCCGCGGTGTTGCGGTCGGGGAAGGAGCCCTGCCACACGTTCATGCGGTGTTCGCCACCGGGCTCGCGCTCGTCCCCCCACGGGTACGCCTTCCCGGCCAGCCCGCCCCGGGCCGCGTACTCCCACTCCGCCTCGGTCGGCAACCGAACACCGGCCCACCGGCAGTAGGCGAGCGCGTCGTCGTGCGAGACGTGCACGACCGGGTGGTCATAGCGCCCGCGGAGCCCGGAGCCGGGGCCCTCGGGGTGGCGCCAGTCAGCGCCGTGCACCTGACGCCACCACGGCGCGCCGGCCACAGACCGGCCCGGCGGGGACCGGCGCGGCAGGAACCCCTCGAAGACGAAGGTCCAGCCGTACCGCTCGGCGTCCGTCGCATACCCCGTGCTCTCGACGAACACCGCGAACTCGGCGTTGGTGACCGCTGTCGCGGCGATCTCGAACCCGCTGAGCGACACTTCCCGGACCGGCCCTTCGCCATCCTCGGGGTAGGGGCCCTGCGCGCATCCCATGAGGAACACGCCCCCCTCCAACGCCCGCCAGCCGCCGTGCGGCGGGGCGGCCGCCTCAGCCGCGGTGACGGGCACCGGCCCTTCGGCGGCCCGCGCCGTTCCCCGTTGCGGGGCGCAACACGCGTGCTGAGGCTGCTCAGGGGGAGTATCTGCGCTCATGGAATGCTCCTCGCGCCGCCACCGGCCGGGACCGAGAACGGTTGGGGCGGACTCGCTGTCGACGCCCACCATTGTCCCGCGCCGGCCACGGGCCGGCCCCGGTCCCAGCACACCGGCCCAGGTGCCACGGCCCGCCTCCCACAACCGCAACCGCGGCGCGCGTCCCTTTTGGGCTACCGCCCCGGCGCGGACGGGCTCATGCCAGGATCGCGAACTGGCGCGACTGGGCCACCAGGGTTCTGGTGGAGTCCCAGATCTCGAAGTCCTCCTCGTGGAACCCACCGGAGACGTGCCGTGTCACCGCGCGGCAGGCCAACCATCCCGGGGCGGGCCGCGCCCGAACATGCACGGTCAACTCCACCGTGCTGGAACCGGCCTCGCCGAGGTCGAGCACCACCGGCGGCCCCGCGTCGACCAGCATCGGCAGCGCGGCCACATCGGCGTCGCGCCCGGCCAGACGCATCCAGAACTCCCACTCCGTCCGCCCCTCCGGTGCTCCGTCCATCCACCCGGGCCGCTTGGGGGTGCGGTACTCGACCTGGTTGAGCATGGTGAGCGCACTCATGTCCAGCCCGGCCAAGGGGTCCTCGCAGGTCTCGGGCGGCGGCAGGTCGGGGGCAGCGGCCGCGGTGTGGGTGACCGTGTCCGCACCGAGGTCACCGAATGTGGCGGTGGCGCGCACCACCTCCTTTCCGCCCTGGGCGAGGTGGACCTGCCCGGTGGCGGTGCGCCGCCCTTCGCGCACCACCTCGGTGGCCAGGGTGGCCGGACCGGGGGAGGCCGGGCGCAGGAAGAACCCGGAGGCCACCAGGGGAATGGGGCGGCCGATGTCCTCCCGCAGCGCGTTCACCGCCATCGCCAGCAGGTATCCGCCGTTGGGGTTGCCGGTCAACACCGTCCACCGGTCGGAGACGGTCGCACTGCGCTGGCCGTCGCCGCCCTTGTGTGTCCTGGTGTCGACATCGAAGGGGTGCGGGCCGGTGTGGCTGCCCGCGTCGATACCGGTGATACTCATCGCTCTCCTCTGCCGATCCGCGGCGCGACTCGCCCGGACGCTGCCAGCTTCGCGGGCCCGCTGCGGCTCGGCAATTACCTCACGGGTAATGCGAGGCGCCCACCGGCCGGCGCCAGGGGAGCCACCGCCCCTACCGTGCCGCCCGCGCGTGCCGGGTCAGGAAGTCCGCGGTCGCGGAGTCAGCGGGGAAGAACGACTCGACGACGATCTCCGAAGCCGTCACGTCCAGCGGGGTGCCGATGACCGCCAGGGTGCTGAAGAACACCAGTTCGCGTTCCTGGTAGCGCAGCCGCATCGGCACCACGACGTCACCGGGACCGGGCAGCTCGACCTCGGGTTCCTCCTGCTCGCAGGGCAGCGCCAGCAACTCCTCGTACAGCGCCCCCAGTTCGCCGTCGCCGGTCTGCTCCACCTGGCGGTGCAGCCGCCGCAGCAGGTGCGCACGCCACTCGCCCAGGTTGGCGATCCGCGGAGCGAACCCCTCCGGGTGCAGGCTGATCCGCAAACTGTTGGCCGGCGAGGCCAACAACGCGGGGGAGACCCCCTCGGATAGGAGCGTGCCGGCGGCACTGTTGAAGTCGATGATGTTGTAGAGCCGATCGACGGTGAGCGCCGGGTAGGGCTCGTGAGCGGCCAGGACCTGGCGCACCGCCGCGCGCACGGGCGCCATCTCCGGTGAGCGCAGCGAGTGCTCGGGATAGGCGGGGGCGTACCCGCCGGCCAGCAGCAACTGGTTGCGGTCGCGCAGTGGAACGTCCAGGTGCTCGGCGAGCTTGAGGATCATCTCCCGGCTGGGACGCGTGCGCCCGTTCTCCACGAAGCTCAGGTGGCGGCTGCTCACGCCCGCCTGCACCGCCAGGTCAAGCTGGCTCAGCCGGCCCCGGATCCGGTGATCGCGCAGCAATGCCCCCACCGGGCGCGTGTTCAGGGTCGTCACCCCGAACACGCTATCGGCGCCGCGGCGCACCGGCCACGCGCGGCCCCCAGCCCGACAAGGCCGAGGCCGCCGAACCGCCTCCCGCGTGCTGGACGCCCCGTAGCCGGCGGGCACCGCCCATCCGGGCCGGCCCGGCGAACCAGCGGTGACCTTGCCCACACCCACCAGCCCGATCGGCCCGCACAGCCCCACCAAACGCCGATCTCACCGCGGTGGCGCGGCCACCGTGAGTGCTCTGTTTCGCCAGCGTTACCGCGCGACACGTTCAGGCAACGACGGCTCCCTAGCGTCATTGGCGAACCGCACACCAAGCAGGAAGGCCACGCCGTGACCTCCGAACCCGCCACAGCACAACCGCGCTCCACCCGCCGCTGGATCGAGCACTGGGACCCCGAGGACCACGGGTTCTGGCAGAACACGGGGCGCCCCATCGCGCGGCGCAACCTGTGGGCCTCCATCCTGGCCGAGCACCTGGGATTCTCCGTCTGGTCGATCTGGTCGGTGCTGGTGCTGTTCATGCAGCCCGAACACGGCTTCACCGCCACCGCCGAGCAGAAGTTCCTGCTGGTGTCGGTGGTCTCGCTAGTGGGGGCGGTGCTGCGGGTGCCCTACACGCTGGCGGTACCGGTCCTGGGCGGGCGCAACTGGACACTGCTCTCGGTGCTGGCACTACTGGTGCCCACCGGTCTGGCGTTCTACCTCATGCAGCACCCCGACACCCCCTTCTGGCTGTTCGTGGTGCTGGCCGCCACCGCCGGCCTGGGCGGCGGCAACTTCTCCTCCTCGATGGCCAACATCAACCTGTACTTCCCCGAACGGGAAAAAGGCTGGGCGCTGGGCCTCAACGCCGGCGGCGGCAACATCGGCGTGGCCACCGTGCAACTGGTCGGCCTGGGCGTGATCGCGGTGTTCACCACCAGCGCCGGCGCCGCAGTGCCCCTGTTCTACGTGCCGTTCCTCCTACTGGCCCTGTGGGTGGCCGGCAAGTACATGAACAACCTGGCCACCGCGCGCACCGACACCAGCGCCCAACTGGCCGCCACCCGGGACCGGCACTTCTGGATCATGTCCGTGCTCTACATCGCCACGTTCGGCTCCTTCATCGGCTTCGGGTTCGCCTTCGGGCTACTACTGCAGAACCAGTTCGACCGCACCCCACTGGAAGCAGCCTCGGTGGCCTTCCTCGGCCCCGCCATCGGCTCACTGATCCGCCCGGTAGGGGGCTGGTTGTCCGACCGCTACGGCGGCGCCCGCATCACCCTGGCCAACTTCGTGGCGATGGCCCTCGGCACCGGTCTGATCACCATGGCCGTGCTCGCCGACTCACTGGCGATGTTCATCACCACCTTCATCGCGCTGGTGCTGTGCACCGGCATCGGCAACGGCTCGACCTACAAGATGATCCCCAACATCTACGCCGCCAAGGCCCAGGACCAGATCGCCGCGGGCGCCCCACGCGAGGAAACCCTCGCCCAGAACAAGCGGATCGCCAGCTCCATGCTCGGCCTGATCGGCGCGGTCGGGGCACTCGGCGGCGTCAGCACCAACCTGGTCTTCCGGGAGTCCTTCGCCGCCACCGGCTCGGCCGCCCCCGCATTCCTGGCCTTCCTCGTGTTCTACGCGGTGTGCATCGTCATCACCTACACGGTCTACATCCGCACCCCCTCCCGGAGGCCGACGCGCCCCGCTGGCACCACCCCGGCCCAAACCCGACAGGCGGCGTCGTGACAACCACCCACTGCCCCTACTGCGCCCTGCAGTGCGCCATGCACCTCGAACCCGGCCAGGACGGGACGCTGACCGTGCGCCCCGCGGACTTCCCCACCAACCGGGGCGGGCTGTGCCGCAAAGGATGGACCGCCGCGGAGGTACTCGCCACCCCCGGCCGGCTCACCCGGCCACTGCTGCGCAAGGACCGTTCGAGCGACTTCGACGAGGTCGACTGGGACACCGCCCTCGACTACATCACCGACCACCTCACCCACCTGCGAACCACCCGCGGCCCCGACTCGGTCGCGGTGTTCGGCAGCGGCGGGCTGACCAACGAGAAAAGCTACCTGCTCGGCAAGTTCGCCCGACTGGCCCTGGGCACCTCCCAGATCGACTACAACGGCCGGTTCTGCATGTCCTCGGCCGCCGCAGCCGCAACCCGCGCCTTCGGCCTGGACCGCGGGATGCCGTTCCCGCTGGCCGATGTGGGCTCCGCCGAGGTGGTGCTGCTCGCCGGCGCCAACCCCGCCGAAACCATGCCCCCCATGATGGGCCACCTCAGCGCACCCCACCTGATCGTGGTGGACCCGCGCCGCTCGGCCACCGCCGAGCAGGCCCTGGCCGCAGGCGGAACGCACCTGGCCCCCCGGCCCGGCACCGACCTCGCCCTGGCCCTGGGCATGCTGCACACCGCCCGCGCCGACAACCTGCTGGACACCACCTACATCGCCGAACGCACCACCGGGTTCGACGACACCTGGCGCAGCGCCGCCGCCTGGTGGCCCGAGCACACCGAACACATCACCGGGGTGCCCGCACACCGGATCCGCGCCGCCGCCCGAACACTGGCCAGGGCCAACGGCGCCTACATACTCACCGGCCGCGGCACCGAACAGCACACCAAGGGCACCGACACCGTCTCCGCCTGGATCAACCTCGCCCTGGCCCTGGGCCTGCCCGGCCGCCCCGGCTCGGGCTACGGCGCCATCACCGGCCAGGGCAACGGCCAGGGCGGACGCGAGCACGGCCAAAAAGCCGACCAGCTACCCGGCTACCGCAGGATCGACGACCCCCGCGCCCGCGCCGACGTCGCCCAGGTGTGGGGCGTCGAGGAACACACCCTGCCCGGGCCCGGCCGCAGCGCCGCCGAACTCCTCGACGCCCTGGGCACCCCCACCGGGCCGGCCGCGATGCTGCTCCTGGGCTCCAACCCGGCCGTCTCCGCCCCCGACACCGCCCGCGTACGCGACCGCATGGCCAGCCTGGAACTACTGGTCGTGGCCGACTTCGTGCTCTCGGAGTCGGCCGCGATGGCCGACGTGGTGCTCCCCACGGCCCAGTGGGCCGAGGAGCACGGCACCATGACCAACCTCGAAGGCCGGGTGCTGCGCCGCGACGCCGCCACCACCCCGCCACCCGGCGTACGCACCGACCTGGAGATCCTCAACGCGCTGGCCACCCGGCTGGGCCAGCCAACCGAGCGCTTTCCCACCGACCCCGACACCGTACTGGCCGAACTGGGCACCGCCACCGCTGGCGCACCCGCCGACTACTCCGGCGTGACCCCCCAACGCCTGGCGTCCGGCGACGCGCTGCACTGGCCCGTGGCCGCCAGCGGCACCGCCACCCCGCGGCTGTTCCTGGACCGCTTCGCCCACCCTGACGGCCGCGCCCGCTTCGTGGCCGTGCAGCACCGCCCACCCGCCGAGGACACCACCACCGAGTACCCCCTGATCGCCACCACCGGGCGGCTCATGGGCCACTACCAGTCGGGCGCGCAGACCCGCCGCGTAGCCGAGCTCACCGAGGCCGAACCGCACGCCTACGTCGAGGTGCACCCCGACACCGCCGCCCGCAACGGCCTGCGAGAAGGCCAGTGGGCCCGGCTGACCTCCCGGCGCGGCAGCACCACCGCCCAGGTGCGCACCCACCCCCAGGCCCGGCTGGACACCGTGTTCCTGCCGTTCCACTACGCCGGGGCGCAGGCGGCCAACAACCTCACCAACCCCGCCCTGGACCCCACCAGCCGCATGCCGGAGTTCAAGATCAGCGCCGTGCGGCTCGAACCAGCCCCCCACACCCACCAGGACCCGCCCACATGACCGCCGCCGCACCGCACTAGCCAGTCCCACCCGCGCCACGGCGCACCACTTCGAGCCCACGCTCGCAACAACCCGGGAGGTATCAGGTGAACCAGCCCGTGCGCCACTTGGTGGTCATCGGAAACGGCATGGTCGGCGCGCGCTTCGCCGAAGAGGTCGCCCGCCGCGACCCCACTGGCGAGCGGGCACGCCTGACCATCGTCGGCGCCGAGGACGAACCCGCCTACAACCGGGTACTGCTCTCCGGTCTCGTGACCGGGGACTACACCCCCGACGACATCCGCCTACCCCAACCCGACCACCCCTGGATCACCTACCGCACCGGCACCGCCGCCCAGCGCATCGACACCACCACCCGCACCGTCACGCTGGACGACGGCACCCGCACGCACTACGACGAACTGGTCCTGGCCACCGGCGCCCGCGCCGCCTTCCCCCCGATCACCGGGGTCGCCGCACCCGACGGCACCCCCGCCGAGGGCGTCACCGCGCTGCGCGACATGACCGACTGCCACCGCGTACAGGCCCTCACCCAACCCGGAGCGCCCGTCGTCGTGCTGGGCGGGGGAGTGCTGGGCCTGGAAGCCGCCCGCGCGCTGGCCGAACGCGGCGCCCGCGTCTCGGTGGTGGAGTCCTCGCCCTGGATCATGCGCCGCCAGATCGACCAACCCGCCGCCCAGATCCTCGCCGAGCGCTACACCGCCATCGGTGTCACCGTGCACTCCTGGCGGGTCGCCGCACGCTGGCTGCCCGGCACCGGCCTGGAACTCGACGACGGACGGACCCTGCCCGGCGACGCTCTCATCGTCACCGCCGGGGTACGCGCCAACACCGAACTCGCCAAAGACGCCGGAATCACCGTAGAGCAGGGCATCGTCGTCGACGACACCCTGGCCACCTCCAACGCGCGGGTGCACGCCATCGGCGACTGCGCCCAACACCCCGGCGGCGGCACCGGCCTGGTCCAGCCCGGCTGGGAACAGGCCAGCGTGCTTGCTGACCTGCTCACCGGCACCGCCCCCAACGCCCGCTACACCGGCGCGCGCCCCGTCACCCGCCTCAAAGCCAACGGCATCGACCTGACCTCGCTGGGCGACACCGAAGCCGACTCCACCGCCGAGACCGTCACCATCTCCGACCCCTACGGCGGCCGCTACGCCAAACTGTCCGTGCGCGAAGAACGCGTCGCCGGCGCCATCCTGCTCGGCTTCCCCGACACCGCCTCCACCATCGCCCAGCTCTACGACACCGCCACCACGGTGCCCACCGACCGCCTCGCACTGCTGCAGGGCCACACCCACCCCCAGACCACCGCACCAGACCCCGCCCAGACCGACCCGCTCATCTGCCGCTGCAACGCCGTCACCCGCACCGACATCGAGGCCGCCTGGCTCGACGGCGCCCGCACCCGCGAAACCATCGCCGCCCACACCCGCGCCACCACCGGCTGCGGAAGCTGCATCCGCGACGTCAACGCCCTACTGTCCGGCTGGTCCGACTCCACCCCGGCCAACGCCACATGAGACCCACCGGTGCGGCCCCGCGGCCCTCAGACCACCCACTGCGGCAGCGGCTCACCATGGCTGACCCACTCCTGGGGCAGCCGCCCACCCGGCACCCGGGTGGCCACGACACCCCCCACGATGGCGCACGTGGTATCGGCGTCACCGCCGGCCCGCGCCGTCTCCCACACCGCCGCCGGGAAGCCATCCAGGTGCTTGGCGGCGCACCACAACGTGAACGGCACCGTGTCCTGGGCGCTGATGCGCTGCCCGCACCCCAGCTCACGCCCCACGGCGACCGGATCGGAGACAACCAGCAAGGCGCGGGCGGCACGCACACCCTCACTGACCTCACCCGCGGGAACGTGGGCGAGCACCTCGTCCAGGAACGCCGGCGCGCCCAGCGCCTCCCGGCGCGCGGCCACCGCCGCGCCCACGGCCACCGCCACCGCACCGGCAACCCCCTCGGGGTGGGTGTGCGTCACCGCGGCCGACAGCGCCGCCTGGCGCGCCGCCTCCTCAACGTCGTCGCTGAACCACGCCCCCAACGGCGCCACCCGCATCGCCGCCCCATTGCCGAACGACCCCGCACCGCCGAACAGGCCACCGGCCAACTCCCGCCAGTCACCCCCGGCGCGCACCGACGCCAACACCCCGGCGGTGGCCGGCCCGTACCCCCGTCCCGGGTCGAACCGCGCGGCGAAACCCGCCGCCAACGCGTCCTGGTCGACATGGCCGCGGCCACGCAACACCGCATAGACCGAACAGGCCATCTCGGTGTCGTCGGTGAAACGCCACCGCCCCTCCGGCAGCCGCCACTGCCCGCCCGGCCCCACCTCGCCCGGTGCCTCCAGGCAGCGCTGCCCGAACCCGTCACCCAGTGCGAGCCCGCGCAGCGACACCATCGCCCGCCGGGCACGGTCCTCATCCATGGCGCTCATCACCACCGGATCCTGCCCACTGGACCCACCACACCAACACCACCCGGACCACACCCCACCCGCACCCACTCACACCCTGTTCACCTGCGGTGACAGAACAACGAAACGTCGCCGTCACAGCCGGCTGACGGAGCAGAAACACCCGCCCGGTTGCCTGGAACCACGAAGACATCCAAGCACCCGCACCACGGCCCACGCAGAAGCGAGGAACAGGACCCGGCATGAGACAACTCGTCGTCATCGGAAACGGCATGGTGGGACACCGCCTCGTCGAGGCAGTCCTGGACCGCGACCCCGAAGGCACCTGGCAGATCACCGTCCTGGGTGAGGAAACCCGCCCCGCCTACGACCGTGTCGCGCTGTCCTCCTACTTCGACGGCGCCACCGAGACCGACCTGGCCATGCCCGACCTGAGCAACGCCCCCAACGTCGAGTTGCGGCTCGGGGAACGCGCCACCGGCATCGACCCCGCCACCTCCACCCTGACCACGTCAACCGGCGCCACCCTCAGCTACGACGCGCTGGTCCTGGCCACCGGCTCCTACCCGTTCGTGCCCCCCGTCCCCGGCCACGACCTGGACACCTGCCACGTCTACCGCACCATCGAGGACCTGGACACCATCCGCGCGGCCGCCCACAGCGCCCGCGCCGGCGCGGCGGCCGACCAAGGACCCCCCACCGGAGTCGTCATCGGCGGCGGGCTGCTGGGCTTGGAGGCCGCCAACGCCCTGCGGCTCCTCGACCTGGAGGCCCACGTCGTCGAGATGGCCCCATGGCTGATGCCGCGGCAGGTCGACGAGGGCGGCGGCGCACTCCTTGGCCAACTCATCGAAGAAACCGGTGTGCGGGTACACACCGGCGCCGCGCTGCGCGCCATCGAAACCCCCGACAACGGCCGCACCGCACACGTCCACCTCGGCGAGGACACCCGCATCGACGCCGACATCGTCGTGTTCTCCGTGGGGATCCGCCCCCGCGACGAACTCGCCCGCCAAGCCGGCCTGGACATGGGCCCCGGCGGCGGGGTGGCCATCGACGCCAGCTGCCGCACCAGCGACCCCGCGATCTACGCCGTCGGCGAGTGCGCCAGCGCCAACGGCACCGTCTACGGGCTTCTCGCCCCCGGCAACGCCATGGCCGAAGTGGTCGCCGACCAGCTCGCCGCCGGCGACGCCACCTTCACCGGCGCCGACACCTCCACCAAACTCAAACTCCTCGGGGTCGACGTCGCCAGCTTCGGCGACTGCCACGCCCACACCCCCGGAGCCCTGGAAGTCGTCCTCAACGACCCGCCCGGACGCCGCTACGCCAAACTGGTGGTCTCCGACGACGCCAGCACCCTGCTCGGCGGCATCCTCGTCGGCGACGCCACCGCCTACGCCGGGCTACGCCCACTCGTGGGCCACCAACTGCCCGGCGACCCCCTCGAACTGATCGCCCCCGCCCGCGAAGGCGGCGGGGTCGGCGTGGACGCGCTCCCCGACGAAGCCCAGGTGTGCTCCTGCCACGCCGTGGCCAAAGGAACCATCCGCACCGCCATCACCGAAGGCCACACCGACGTCGGCGCACTGAAAGCCTGCACCAAAGCCGGCACCGGCTGCGGGTCGTGCGTGCCCATGCTGAAGAACCTGCTCTCCTCGGCCGGCGTGGAACAGTCCAACGCCCTGTGCGAGCACTTCACGCACTCCCGCGCCGAACTGGTGGAGATCATCCTCTCCACCGGAACCACCACCTTCTCCGAACTGATCGCCAAACACGGCACCGGCGGGCGCGGCTGCGACATCTGCAAACCCGCCGTCGCCTCCATCCTGGCCTCCCTGGACGGCGGCCACATCCTCGAAGGCGAACAGGCCAGCCTGCAGGACACCAACGACCACTTCCTGGCCAACCTGCAACGCAACGGCACCTACTCGGTCGTCCCGCGCATCCCCGGCGGCGAGATCACCCCCGACAAGCTCATCGTCATCGGCGAGGTCGCCCGCGACTTCGGCCTCTACACCAAGATCACCGGAGGCCAACGCATCGACCTGTTCGGCGCCCGCGTCGAACAGCTCCCCGACATCTGGAGCCGCCTGGTCGAGGCCGGCTTCGAGTCCGGACACGCCTACGGCAAGGCGCTACGTACCGTGAAATCATGTGTGGGAACCACCTGGTGCCGCTACGGCGTGCAGGACTCCGTGGCCATGGCCATCGAACTGGAACTGCGCTACCGGGGGCTGCGCTCTCCCCACAAGCTCAAGTCCGCCGTCTCCGGGTGCGCCCGCGAATGCGCCGAGGCACGCGGCAAAGACTTCGGAATCATCGCCACCGAGAACGGCTGGAACCTCTACGTCGGCGGCAACGGCGGCTTCACCCCCCGCCACGCCCAACTCCTGGCCTCCGACCTCGACTCCGCCACCCTCATCCGCTACATCGACCGCTTCCTGATGTTCTACACCCGCACCGCCGACCGGCTGCAACGCACCGCCGCCTGGATCGAGGCCATGGAGGGCGGACTGGAGCACCTGCGCTCCGTCATCGTCGACGACAGCCTCGGCATCGCCGCCGACCTGGAAGCGGCCATGCAGCGCCACGTCGCCAACTACGCCGACGAATGGCGCGGCGTCCTGGAGGACCCCGACAAGCTCGCCCGCTTCGTGTCCTTCGCCAACGCCCCCGAAACCCCCGACCCCACCATCACCTTCGCGACCGAACGCGACCAGCCGGTGCCCGCCGGCCCCGTCACCCTCGGCATGCCCACCCCGCCATCCACCACCCCAGCCACCACCGGCGCCGCACCCGCCCACCAGGGAGGTCCGACCCAATGACCACCGCCACCACCCGCCCCACCAGCACCGCCCCGCACAACAACACCTGGGTCACCGCCTGCCCCACCAGCAGCCTCACCCCCGAACGCGGCGTGGCCGTACTGCTGCCCAACGGCGACCAGGTGGCCCTGTTCCGCACGCACGACAACGCGCTCTACGCCATAGACAACATCGACCCCTTCACCCACGCCGCCGTGCTGGCACGCGGTATCGTCGGCGACCGCGCCGGCGAGCCCACCGTCGCCTCACCCATGCTCAAACACGTCTTCGCGCTGCGCACCGGCACCTGCCTGGACAACCCCGACGTGCGCCAACGCACCCACCGGGTCCGCGAACACAACGGCCAGATCCACGTCCGCACCCAACCCAACGAGGCACCCGCATGAGCACAACAGCCCCGGCGCCCAACGCCGAACCGGTAACGACCACCGCCCCACTCGCCGGGTTCACGGTCGCCGTCACCGCCGCCCGCCGCGCCGACGAGCTCAGCACCCTCCTGCGCCGCAAAGGCGCCGAGGTCATCGCCGCCCCAGCGCTGCGCATCGTCCCCCTCAGCGACGACCAGCGCCTGGCAACCGCCTCCCGGGAACTCATCCACCGCCCCGCCGACATCGTCATCGCCACCACCGGCATCGGCTTCCGCGGATGGATCGAGGGCTGCGACACCTGGGGGCTGGCCGAACCCCTGGTCGCCTCCATGCACCACTCCCGGGTGCTGGCCCGCGGCCCCAAAGCCAAAGGCGCGATCCGGGCCGCCGGGCTCACCGAAGAATGGTCGCCACCCTCGGAATCCTCCGCCGAAGTCCTGGACTACCTGCTACACAGCGACCTCGACGGGCTCCGCGTCGCCATCCAGCTCCACGGCGAACCCCTACCCGACTTCACCGCCGCACTGCGCATGGCCGGCGCCGACGTCGTCGAGGTCCCCGTCTACCGCTGGACCGAACCCGAGGACGTCGCCGCCCTCGACCGGCTCATCGAGGCCGTGCTCGCCCGCAGTGTCGACGCGGTGACCTTCACCAGCGCCCCCGCCGCCGCCGGCCTGCTGGGCCGCGCCTCCCGCACCGGCACCCACACCGACCTCGTCACCGCCCTCCGCGAGGACGTCCTGGCCATGTGCGTCGGCCCGGTAACCGCCGGCCCTCTCATGGCCCAGGACATCCCCACCGACTGGCCCGCCCGGGCCCGCATCGGCGCCCAGGTCCGCAAGCTCGCCGAAGAACTCCCCGAACGCTTCCCCGTCCTGCCCGTCGCCGGACACCAGCTACGGCTACGTGGCCACGCCGTCGTACTCGACGGCATCGTCCACCCGATCTCACCGGCCCTCATGCGCCTCCTGCGCGCCCTGACCCGACGCCCCGGACAGGTGCGCGACCGCGCCGAACTGCTCGCCTGCCTCGGCGACGACGCCGAGGCCCACGCCGTCGAGACCGCCATCGCCCGGCTGCGCACCGCACTGGGCAACCCCAAGATCATCCAAACCGTCGTCAAGCGCGGCTACCGCCTCGCCCTCGACAACGGCGACTGCTCCCACCACGAGCCCGAATGACACCCACACTCCTGCTCGCCGTGCACGGCACCCGCGACCCCAACGGCACCTCCGTGGCACAGGCCCTCGCCCGTGAGGTCGCCGAAGACGCCGGCGTCCCCGTACGGCTGGGTTTCGCCGACGTGTGCCACCCCGACGTGGGCCAGGTGGCCGCGACCATCGAGGGCCCCATCGTGGTCGTACCCGCGTTCCTCGCCGCCGGCTACCACGTCCACGTCGACATCCCCGCCCAGCTCGCACGCACCGGGCGCACCGCGGTACCGCTGGCCCGGGCCCGCCCCGACACCCTTCAGGACCCGCGCGCCGCCATCATCACCGGCGCTTTGGGCGAGGACGACCGGCTCATCACCACCGCCGCCCACCGCCTGCACCACGCCGGCTGGCGCCCGGCCGACGCTGTCGTACTCGCCGCCGCCGGCTCCTCCGACCCCAGAGCCCTGGCCCACGTCGGCACCGCCGCCCGCCGACTCGCCGCCGCGCTGGCCACACCAGCACCCGTCGAGGCCGCCTACATCGCCACCGCGGCCCCGACCGTGCCCGAAACGGTGGCTCGGCTTCGCCGCCGCGGCCACACCCGCGTCGCCATCGCCTCCTGGCTGCTGGCCCCCGGCCTGTTCCACCAGCGTCTCGCCCACGCCGGCGCCGACGCGGTCGCCGACCCGCTGTGCCCCGAAGACGGCATCGCCGAGGTCATCACCGCCCGCTACCGCGCCGCAGCCGCCCTCCAACCCGCCCGCGCCTAAGCCCCGGCGGAACAAGGTCCGGGGCGTGGATCGTCATCATCGCTTCGGCGATGATCCGACCACACCCAGATCATTTCGTTGGGAGTTCTAAGCGCGCAGGAACGCCAGCACCGCCTTCACCCGACGGTTGGCTTCCACATCCTCGTGAGCGAGGTCGAGCTTCGCCATGATGCTCCCGATGTGCTTGCCGATCGCGGCTTCGCTGACGGTCAGTTCGCGGGCGACCCTGGAGTTGGAGTGTCCTTCGGCCATGAGGACCAGCACGTCGCGTTCCCGCCGGGTGAGCTGGTCCAGCGGGTCGTGCTGCCGCTGCACCAACCGCTTGACCACGGCGGGGTCGACGGCAGTCCCGCCCGCGGCGACACGGCGCAGCGAGGCCACGAATTCCTCGACATCCGCCACACGTTCCTTGAGGAGGTACCCGATGGCACGCCCATCGTTGAAGTCGAGCAGCGTCCCTACGTAGCGAGTCTCTACGTAGTGGCTCAACACCACGATGGGAAGCTCCGGACGCGTGGCGCGGAGTTGGACCGCCGCCCGCAGCCCCTCGTCACGGAATCCCGGCGGCATCCTGATGTCGGTGACCACCAAGTCGGGGCCGTGCTGGGCGACGGCCGAGGCCAACGCCTCGGCATCTCCTACCGAGGCGGCGATCTCGAACTCGAAACGCTCCAGCAGACTCCGCAGGCCCTCGCGGAGCAGCACCCCGTCTTCTGCTAGAACAACTCGGAGGGGAGAGTGTGGTTGCACGGAGTCTCCACTCGAATCCGGGTTGGCCCGCCAGCCGGGCTGGATAGCAACATTCTGCCTCCAATCACCGTGATGCGGTCGGCTAGGCCAGTCAGACCGGTTCCCTGACCCGGGTCCGCACCACCCGGACCGTCATCGGTGACCTCGAGGACCAGTGTCTCCCCCTCGCGGTGGACCGCGACCGCGATCCGCCGCGCCTGGGTGTGCTTGGCAACATTTGCCAGCGCCTCGGCGGCAGCGAAGTAGACGGTGGACTCCACGTGGGAGGGCGGCCGTTCTACGAGGTCCACCGATAGGGCGACCGGGATGGCGGATCGCTCGACGAGTTCCGGAAGGGCCGCCGCCAACCCCTGGTCGGCGAGCAGTTGCGGGTGGATGCCGTGGATGATCTCCTGCATGGCGCTGATGAGCTCCTTGGTCTGCTCGTGCGCGGA
Source organism: Lipingzhangella halophila (assembly GCF_014203805.1). GTDB lineage: Bacteria > Actinomycetota > Actinomycetes > Streptosporangiales > Streptosporangiaceae > Lipingzhangella > Lipingzhangella halophila. The sequence continues at coordinate 2,901,430 of NZ_JACHJT010000001.1, forward strand.
GGCGAGGGTCTCCTCCACCCGGGACCCGGCCGGGGCGTCCATACGGGCGAGACCCAGCTGTATCACCAAAGCGACCAGCCGCTGCTGCGCGCCGTCGTGCAGGTCACGTTCGATGCGCCGCCGCTCGGCCTCGAAGGCGTCCACCAGTCGGGCCCGGGAACGCGTCACCTCGACCAGCTCGGCACGGAGGGTCTCGGCGGGCTCACCGCCCAGCAGGTTACGTCCCAGCACGGCGTTGACGTGCGCCCCGACGGCGGCCGCGTAGGGCGAGGCCAGCAGGAGCACGGCACCGACCGGCACCAGCAGGAGCGCCGTGGGCACGTCGGTAACCTGCCGCTGGTTCAGGGCGAGTGGCTCGCCGACGGCGACGAGGATAGGCGCACCCAGCAGGACTGCTCCATACACCACCAGGGCGAACAGCACAAGGTAGCTGAGAGGAGCAATGACGAAGCACAGGAGCAGCAGGTAGGCGAACTCCCGCCACGTCGTGGGATCGGTGTAGCGAGTGCGCAGCCCGGACCACAGCCCGGGGCGCGGCGCACGGTGGCCGGGGCGGATGGGCGGGTGGACCAGCCGTAGCCGCCACCGTTCCACGACCGCCACCGGGAGCGCCAAGAGCGGCCCGAGGGCCAGTAGCAGTCCCAGGCTCAGCAGCGGCAGGACGATCACGAGCCACAGCTCGATCTCGACGATGCCCTGGCGGGCCTCGATCACGATCTCACCGAGGATGATCAGTGGCACGAGCATCAGCCCGACCACGGAGACGGCCACACCACCGACGACCAGGGCGGCCCCGGCCGAGGCGAGGCTTCGCCACGGCCACCGTGTGTAGAGGAAACGTCGCTGCCGCAATGCCTCCAGCGGTGTCTGGGGAGGCCTTCCTTGCGTGTTCACCCCCTCACCCTAGAAAGGGGCCGTGCACCCGGCCAGTGGGCTAGACCCCGTCTTGGGGGTATAACTGGCCCTACTGCAAGGCCACGAGATGCCCTGCTGTGCGTCTGCGGTCCTCCTCGACCCCCCGCACCGCCACAAGACCAATCACGCCTGCGGAGTTCCCGGGGGAGAAGGACGGAACCCGGCGGAGGCGCGCCCGGGCCCACACCACGCGCTGCGGCCAGCAGCCGCAGCGCCCTCACTCCCGGGCGACCCCCATAGCCTCAGCCACCAGTTCCAGACAACGGAGCTGGGCGCGGCCACCCCCGCTCTGCGGGGCGATCATCAGCTCGTCTGCCCCGGCATGCGTGGCGAACCACGCGAGGTACTCCTTGACCTCAGCCGGGTCACCCACAGCGGAGTAGGTCGTCATCTGCCGCACGTGCCGGCCCGCCGGGGAATCCAGCGCCGCGTCGGCCTCCTCATCGGTGAGCACGCGCCCGCGCCCCAACAGCCGCGCCGCCATCCGGCGCTGCGCCCGGTGGAACTGCTCGCGCGCCTCAGCCGTCGTCGGCGCCGCGGCCACCCCCACCCCCGCGATCACATGCGGCCGCGGCCACCGCTCCGAAGGCGCGAACTCGTCCCGGTAGGCCGCCACCGCCTCCTCGAGCGCCTGCGGGGCGAAGTGGGAGGCGAACGCGTACGGCAGCCCCAGCGCGGCCGCCAGCTTCGCGCCGAACAACGACGACCCCAGGATGTACAGCGGCACATCGGTGCCCTTGCCCGGCACCGCCTCCACACCCGGGATCCGCGACTCCCCGGTGAGGTAGCCCTGCAGTTCCAGCACGTCCTGCGGAAAGTTCTCCGCGGAGGAGGGGTCGCGGCGCAGCGCCCGCACCGTGTTCTGGTCGGTGCCCGGCGCGCGGCCCAGACCCAGGTCGATACGGCCGGGATGCAGCGTCTCCAGCGTCCCGAACTGCTCAGCGATGGTCAGCGGAGCGTGGTTGGGCAGCATGACACCGCCGGCCCCCAGCCGGATGCTCTGGGTGTGCGCGGCCACGTGGGCGATCAGCACGCTGGTGGCCGAGGACGCGATGGAGCCCATGTTGTGGTGCTCGGCGTACCAGACACGCCGAAAACCCAGCTCCTCGGCGTGGCGCGCCATGGTCACGCTGGCCTCCAGGCTGTCCCGCGCGGTCATGTCCTCGCCGATGTGCGCCAGGTCGAGGATCGAGATGGGGACGGACACGGCTACCGGCCTTTCGTGACGGGGGAGAGGACCCGGCGCAGGCCGGGCCGGCGGCCCAACTGGCCAGCCGCCATCTGAGCAAGAACAGTCCCGCGCCCCCCGCTATTTCCACCCCCCACCGCGCACCCCACCCGCCCCGGACCGGTGCGCAGACCAATACCGCGGCGACCGCACCGGAACGGCATCACATGGCGCCCCGCACGCGTTGGACATACCAACAGGCGCAGGCCCACCACACGGATGGGAGAGGGATGACCCCCAACAGCAACGCGCTGCATACCCAAGACGACATGTGGCACAACGAGGACCCGCGCTACGACCGCGCCGCCGGCGCCTGGCTCGGCGCGGCCTGGGCGGCCTGCCTCGTGGGCGCGGAGCCACCCGTGATTACCGAGCTCGCCCACCCCGCCGGGCACAGCGGGGGAGCGGCGCTGCTGTCCCAACTCATCGACACGGCGCTGCGCGACGTGCGCACCCCCGGCACCATCGCCGCCAGCGCACCCGCCGCCGGCGAACGCGCCTGGGCACAGGCCCTGCGCGACACCATCGCCACCGGAACGGTTCCCGCCCGCGACGCCGCGGTACCCGAGTCCAGCCCGCTGGCCACAGCCTGGCAGGCGGTGCTGGGCACCCCGATACCACGGCTCGACCCGGCCCGCCGGGTCTTCCCGTGCTCCCATCTGGCCGAGGCGGCGCACTCGGCCCACGCCGCCGGCGGCGACGAGGCCGCGATGTACGCCGGCGCGCTCGCCGGAGCCAGATGGGGTGCCTCGGCCGTCCCCCTGCAGGCGCACCGGCGGTTGGCCGACATCGTCGACCCCGGCCCGATCCTCAGACGGGCCGTGGTGCTGGCGCGGGGCAGCGCCCCCTCGATCTGGCCCGAGCAGGAACACCACTACGAGGACCGCACCGACCCCAGCATCGCCCGCCCGTTCCGCGCGCAGCACCCCCACGACCACGGCCTGACCCTGGCCAACCTGTCCCACATGCGCGCGGACCAGCACACCGAGGCGGTGGTGTCGCTTTGCCGGATCGGTACCGCCGACACACCGGCCCGGGTGCCACCGCGCGACCGCGTCGAGGTGTGGCTTATCGACACCGACGGCGCCAACCCGAACCTGCACTTCGTCATCGACGAGGCTGCCCGGATGGTGGCGGCGCTGCGCGGCGAGGGCAAACGGGTACTGCTGCACTGCGCCGCCGGCCAGTCGCGGACCCCGGCGGTGGCGGCGCACTACGCGGCGCTCGCCTGCGGCACCGACGCCGTCCAGGCGCTGCGCACGATCATCCCGGCCCTCGGCGGGCACCTCGACACCCCGGAGTTGTCGCGCACGGTCGCCGCCCTGAACGGGGTAGGGCTGGCCGACCCGGCCCGGGAGCTGTTCCCCCAGGGAGTGCCGCCCCGTCGCCACCAGGCCACGCGAGGCTGACCCCGGCGCGCCGCATCCCGCGCCCACCGCCACTACGAAACGGCGGCACCACAGGAGAACCGTTGACGAAAAACGGTGCTGAGCGCGTATCCACAAATGTTGTGGAATCCTCTTTGACCACGGTCACCGGCGAACGGTACACACGGGGAATGCTCATCGGCACTGGTCATACGCACACAAACCGTGCCGCACGGCCCGCTCCTTTGACCAACCCCACAAGAGCCAAAACCCGCCGAAGTCGTGACAAGTTCCACAAAACGCCGCAGCTGGTTCTTCCGCCCCGCACGTTCTGCCTACGCTCGGCGCCGGCGGTCACCGAACCACCCCACGGCTCGTCCCCTGCCTGAGACCGCACCACCCCTGTCCCGGGTGGTGGCGCTGCGCACCCTGCGCCCGCAACGGCCCCACCGCAGCCGAGACCACCGCGCAGCCGTGAACCTGACCCCAATCGAAGGACTCCCGTCGTGGGCAACCACCACTCCTTACCCGCCTGGCCATGGAAACGCCCGCGGAACAACCGCGTCGCCGTGGTCACCACCGCCGTGGGTGCCGCCCTGATCGCCGGCGGCACCGCAGGCGCGGCAGTCGTCGGCGACACCGGGAGCACCCCCTCCAACGACGCGGGCACACCCGCCACGGCCACCACCGCACCCGCGCAACCCGCCGAGCCGCTGTCGGCCGAGGAACAGCGCCAAGCGGCCCAACAGCGCGATGAGGCCACCGCCTCCGCACAGCAGCGCTTCGACGGCGCCCCGGTCTCCCCGGACCAACAGCAGGACTCCGGATCCTCTGCGAGCAACGCCGCGGAACGCAGCCCCACCGGCAAAGAAGGAAACTGCGCGGCGTCCAACTACAGCGAGGCCCAGCCCACCGCCAGCGGCGAGACCTTCGACCCCAGCGCCATGACCGCCGCGCACAAGGAACTGCCCTTCGACACCATGGTCGAGGTGACCAACCCCGCCAACGGCTCCTCGGTCACCGTCCGGATCAACGACCGCGGCCCCTTCGTCGACGGCCGCTGCCTGGACCTGTCCACCGCCTCCTTCGAGCAAATCGCCTCGCCCCACCAAGGCGTCGTCGACGTCGAGTGGCAGGCCGTCGAATAGACCATCCCGCCCCCGAGATAGCGGGGGTGGCCGCGCCCCCTCCCCAGGCCACCCCCGCCCCCATTTCCGGTGAAGTTCGCGCGCACCCCGACATCCGCCTCGATGGCAAGGGCACTACCGCACCACGGCGGAAGCATCGCGAGCCGGCCAGTCTGGCCGCGCAACGGCAGACATCCTCCAGCGGCACCCACCCAAGACCCCCCCCAGGGCACCTGAGGGCTCAGCACGCGGCACACCCCAGCCGGCGCGATCACCACCGGCCGGTGCCGCCCTCGGGACCGCAGCGGCCACCTCCCGCCAACGCACTACTCACTTCTGGAAGCGAACCCATTGCGCTCCGCGCACATCGGGCCGAATCCCACCCCGCCGGGCAAAACGCACGACTTGATCAGCACGCCCGAGCGCAGTTGGATGACCATGTGACACCTGCGCGCCCGCCCGCCCCGAACGGGCCCACCCCACCGGGCACCGCGAGCCACCCAGCCCGGCCGAACCACCGAACGAACAGCAGGGCTGCGCGGCACGCGTGCGCATGGCAGACTCCGGACACCACCCGGCCCGACCCCACCCGCGCACACCACTGGCGCACGTCCCAGGACAGCAGATGAAAGGCACCGCCGACACCGTGCTCGACCGCCCACCCGCCGCACACAGCCCAACCCCACGGCCGTTGACGCCCTCCCCGGGGAAAGGTGCGTTCTGCGTTGTCCTCCGTTGACAATGGGGGCTCCGCCGCCAACGGCGGCGAGCCGCCCCGCAACACCCGCCACCCCACGGGCATCCGCGTCACCGTGGCCCTCCTCGCCGCCATGTGCGTACTGTTAGGCCCCGTCGGCTACGCCAAAGGTGTGGCCGCCGAGACCAACTCCGCGGCCGAATGGTTCACCCTGGGCTTCGGCGCGTCCGTAGGACTACCCCTGCTGGGGGCGGCGATCGCCACCGTCGCCGGTGACCGCCGCGCAGCCATGTACTCGCTGGTGCTCCTGGCCTGGCCGGTCGTATTCGTCACAGCGCTCCACCTGCACACCGGGACGTGACCCGAACCGCCACCCTTCGGCAACCACGCCCGCACCCGCCCTGCCGCAGGCGCACGGAGGAACACGTGCCACCCAAGAAGAAAACCACCCGCGCACCCAAGCGCCGCCCCGCCACCAGCACCGCCCCCACCGCTACACCCGCGCCGCGCGAAACCGCCGTGCTCGGGGACCCCCGCCGCTGGCCCCTGGTGCTGTGGGCGGTGCTGGTGCTGGTCTGGCTCTGCGGCTCCGCTCTCACCTTCGTGCTCGCCATGGCCGAAGCCACCTACATCACCAGCGGCGCCGAGGTCACCACCCAGTCCCGCCGCGACGTCGTCGGCTACCTCATCGGCCTACTGGTGTTCGCCCTGGGCAGCCCGCTCGCAGGGGCCATCACCGCGGCGGTCCTGCGCCGCTGGATCGCCGCCACCGTGTTCGCCCTCGCCCTGCTCGCCTCGGCCGGGCTCCTGTTCTGGATCGCCCCGCCCGGGCAGATACTCGCCGCCATCAGCGGCGCCTACTAGGTCGGTGGTGTGGGCGGAGACCCTGGAGGCACCGCAACGGGGTGCCTCCCATCACAGGCGATTCAGCACCCCCCATCAACGGCCCGGGGGCAAACGCGGCCACTGCCGCGCTCCGAGACGCACCGCTCCACAACCATCCAAGGGAGTCTCGAGTGACCCTCATCTATGCCATGTTCGCCGGACCGCTCGCCCTGGTCCTGATCATCTCCGCCTACGGCAAGATCACCCGCATTGCGGCGATCGTGCAAAACCTCGACCGCACCGGGGTCCCCCACTCCTGGTATCCGTGGCTCGCCACCGCGGAGGCGGCGGGAGCCATCGGACTACTCGCGGGGATCTGGGTCCGGCCGCTCGGGGTCGCGGCCGCGATCGGAGTGGTGTTGTACTTCGTGGGTGCGATCGTGACCCACATCGTGCAACGCGACACAGCAGGACTCAAGAACCCGGCCTCGTTGCTGGTCGCCGCCCTCGCTACGACGGCGTTCGGCGTGCTGAGCCTGTGACGGCGTTGCGCCCCGGGACGCCGGGCCATCAGATCCCAAAGCCACGCGACGGCTCGGCCCCGCACCGCACCGACCCTGGCTGCGCGGACACACCCGGCGCCGAGAACGACGCCACGACCCCCCGCGACACGCCCCGCCGCCTGCGCTGGTCCACCGCCGCGCCCTTGACACAAAAACCCTACGTATCAGGTGTGATGTCCCGAGAGGTTCGGCTCGCAAGGCTCGCCGGGTCGGGCGCCGCCCCCGCGCGGCACCCAGCAATGGGCCACAATGGGCCACCGTGAGCCAGAACAGCCCCGCACCCACCGAACCCGCGCACACCGAAGGCGCCCACCTACCCGCCGAGGTGCGCTCCCGCCTGCAGCAGGGCTCGCACAGCATCCTGGTCGACACCCGGGCGCTCGACGCGGTACGCCAACGGTTCGACGACGAGCAGGCCGCCGCACTGGGCCGCTACCTCTCCGCCGCCCAGTCACCGAACACGCTGCGCGCCTACCGCACCGACTGGGTCGCCTTCACCGCCTGGTGCCAGAGCGAAAACCGCCGCTCGCTGCCCGCCGAACCCATCGACGTCGCCGTCTACCTGGCCGCCGCGGCCGACACCGTCACCGACGCCACCCCCGCCCGCTGGGCCCTCTCGCCCGCCACCCTGGAACGCAAGGCCGCCGCGATCGCCGCCGTGCACGCCGCCCACGGCCTGGCCGCACCCACCCGCGACGACGTCGTGCGCATGACCCTGCGCGGCATCCGGCGCCGCCGCCGCGCACCCCCCACCCGCAAGCGCCCACTGCTGCTGGACTCCTTGGAAGCGCTCCTGGAACAACGCCCCGCCCCGGCCCACCCCTCAGGGGTCGCCCGGCGCCGCGACACCCTGCTGCTGCTAGCCGGCTTCGCCGGAGCGCTGCGCCGCAGCGAACTCGCCGCCCTCACCTTCGACGACATCGCCGTGCACACCGACCCCACAACCGGCGCACCCCTGCTGACCGCGCAGTTGCGGACAACAAAAACCGACCAGGAGGGGCGCCACCTCGCCCAAGTCGCCCTGCCGCGCGGGCGCCGCGCCCACACCTGCCCAGTGTGCGCGTTCGCCGACTGGGCCGACCTCGCCGAAGCCAACCGCGACGGCGGCACCCCCGCCACCCGGGCCCTGCTGGAGGAGGCCACCGAACCGGCCCCCCACACACACCGGTGCCACACCTACACCGGAACCTCGCTGTCCGACGGAACCGCCCACCCACTGTTTCCCGCCGTGACCCGGCACGGCCACATGGGGGAGCGGCCCATCACCGGGCGCGCCGTCGCCAACCTCATCAAGCGCTACGCCCAACGCGCCGGGCTGGACCCCGCCGCCTTCAGCGGGCACTCCCTGCGGTCCGGGTTCGCCACCCAGGCCGCGCTCGGCGGCGCCGGCGACCGCGAGATCATGCGCCAGGGCCGCTGGCGGAACCCGCGCACCGTCCACGGCTACATCCGCACCGCCAACCCGCTTGACGACAACGCCGTCACCAGCCTGGGCCTGTGATTCGGCGGCGCCGGCAATATGCGAAAATGCCCAGGTGATCGATGAGTTTCGCGCCGCGTTCCAGGAGCTGATCGACGCCTCTGTCGCGACCGACACCCGACGGTTCCCACCCGCCGTCCACAAGGTCTACACCCTGGCCTCCCACGTCCCCTCGGACGAGCGGAAACTCGCGCTGGAGGCGCTCGTGCCCCTCCTGGGCGGCACCCACGCCGCCCCCGGCGTCACCGCCGACCTCACCGTCGTCGCCGGCGCCATGGTCGAAATGGGCACCCCGCCCGGCGACGCCGGCCTGGCGGTCCTGCGCCGGCTACGCACCATGGGACAGGGCGCGGCCGTGTTCCTGCGGGCCTGGCAGCAAACCGACAGCGGCGCCCCACCCGACCCCGAAGAGGTCACCTCCGCCACCGAGCAGCAGATCGCCGCCGAACTCGGCGACACCGCCCCCCAAGCCACCGTGTGCTGGTGGACCATCCGCCGCCACGGACTGGCCGCCAAGACCATGCTCAGCGAGAGCAGTGTGCGCGCGGCGATCCGCACCGACCCCGAACTGCACGGCGAACTCGTCACGATCTCCGAGCAGCTCGGAACCGCCCTGTGGGAGTTCGAGGACGTCGGAGTGCTGCTGCAGATCTCCCAGGCGGTCAGCGCGCTCGTGCTCGACCGCGCCTCCGGGCGCGGTTTCCGGGTGCGCTTCGACGGCATCAGCGACAACTTCCAGTTCCACACCCTGCTCGCCGACGCCCTCGTCGGCGAGCAGGGCCAAGGCCTTGAGGGGCACCGCCCCGACGAGCGCTGGACCGCGGCCTTCCGCGACTCCGCCACCGACCCCGAGGCCCCGACCGTGCACGGCTGGTGGAACCTCACCGCAGCCGACGGCTCCCGGGTGGGCAACGAAGGCACTCCCGCCGACATCCCCACGGTCGAGGGGGAGCGGGCTGTGGTGCTCGACAAACCGGACCTCCACCGCACCTGGACCGCGGGACGGCACTACGCGCAGGTGCACGGTTCGCTGGAGGTCAGCGAAGAACTCACCCCGCAGCAGGCCACCCAGTGGTGGCAGCGCGTGGCCGGGGACACTCCCGCCACCAGCAGCACCCCCGAGGAGCCGGCCCTCGGCGGCGACCCTCCCGACCAGGCGCCCGAGGAGCCCCCGCAGCGCGCCTCGGCACCCACGGAGGCCATCCCCACCGTCACCGAGGCACCCCCCGAACCCGGCGAGGGGGAACACTCCGACACCCCGCACGAGGACGAGGACGCCCCCGCCCCGGGGGCCCACCGCATGCCGCCGCTGCCGCCCGGAGTGTCCGACAACTCCGGCTGGGGCCCAACCTGGCTGTAGGGGCCCGCGGCAGCGGGACTCAGGCCGTCCTGCGGCGCCGGCCGCCGCGCCGCGACTCCTCCGGGGGCTCCTCCTCGTCCCCGTAGAGCCCGTCGAAGTACTCGGCCGGGGTGACGGCGCTCTCCTCGTAGGGCTCGGCACGCACCCACCGCGACGCCACAAACAACGGTATGACCAGCGCGAACGCGAGCGGGAGGTACAGGCCCAAGCCGGCCAGCTCCAGGGCGCCGCCCAGTCCCGGTACGCCGGGCAGCCGCTCGAGCAGCTCCGGACGCAGCACGTTGACGGCGGTGAACCCGGCCAGGGACAGCCCAGTGATACCCGGCAGGAGGGGAGTCAGCCGGGGCGGGACCATAACCAGGGCCATCAGCAGCGCGAGCCCGAACAGGCCAGCGAGTCCGATGAGACCGGCCGTGGTCAGAAACGCGGCCTCACCCCCACCGAGCCCGGACATACGAGTGAACGCCCATCCGCCGCCCAGCAGCACCACGGGGGCAAGGATGAGTCCTGCTAAGAATCCGACGACATGTCGCACGGAAGCGCTCCTCTCAGTTGGGCATGCACCATAGCGATAAAACCACCCAGATAGACATCCGGGACACTTCGGGTGGACGCACGTACCGTACTGATCCCAACCACATTCGCACCACTGATCACACGAACCTCACGCCGCCGACCACGAACGGTAACCACAGTGTGGAGGTGCGTCCCACCCCCGCTGCGAGACACCGCATGACCACGCACCACGGACCACCGCCGGCCGCCCACACCGGCCGGGCGGACACGACTCATCCCTCACCCCGCCAGGCAGGCAGCGCGGCACTCCCACCTGTCGGCACGAGTCACCGCGACTGAGGCCTCACCCGCCCCACTCCACCGGATGGCCGTGCTCCAGATAGACCGTGCCTCCACACCGGGCCGCCTCCACAGCACAGGCGACCCGGCGGGCCGGGCCCGGGCGCAGGTAGCGCCCCGCCTCGGCGGGGTCGGCCAGGACCGCGTCGCTGAGCTCCTCGGCTGGCAGCCGCACCGCCTCGAAGTCACCGGGGCGCAGGCGACCCGCGAACACGAACACCGTCGCCGGCCGGGCATCCGGACTCAGACTGGGCGGCATCCAGTCCACACCCACCAGACCCGACAGCGGCGGGACGAACCCCAGCTCCTCGACACACTCGCGCCGGCACGCCCCCAACGGGGACTCACCCGCGTCGATCACCCCGCCAGGCAGGCTCCACCCCGCCTTGTAGGTGGGTTTCACCAGCAACAGCCGACCCTGCCCGTCGCGCAGCAGCGCGCTGGCCGCACCCCGGCTGCGCGGCAGACTCTCGAAGAACTCCAGCTCGGTGTCGGCCATGGCAACGACCCTACGCAGCGGTGCAGCACCGCCGCACCGCCCAACTCACACCGACGGCGTGCCCCGCACCGCGGGCGACACCTCGATCTCGTCAAGAGCGCACCAGGCCCACCCCTCGCCGGGCTCGGCCGAGACGACAATCGGATGCCCCGCCTCGGCGCTGTGCGCACTGGCATGGCGTTGGGGGGAGGAGTCGCAACAGCCCACGTACCCACACTGCGTACACACCCGCAGGTGCACCCAGTCGCGCAGCCCCCGCTTCAGACACCCCGTGCAGCCCGGACTCCACGGCAGCACCGGACGGATCTCACCGACATGCGGGCAACCGGTCTCGGCGGCGGGCTCGAACGCCACGACAACGGTCGGGTCGGGCTTACCGGCGCTGGCGTGCGCGACGTCCAGCAAATCCAGAACGGTGTGAGCCAACGGTTCGCTCACAGCCCGGGAGGTGTCGACCACCCGCCGCACATCGGCGTGATGCAGCCCGGCAACGTCGGGCGCGTCGCGGGGCCGCGCCACGATCGGAACCCCCGGCGCCACATTGTGCAGCGACTCAGCGATATGCGTGGTCTCCTCACCGCTGTTCTCGCAGACCACGATGAGCCGCACCGATGCCATACCCACCTCGTGCAGCACACTCGCCCGAACCGCGTCCCCGCGCACCACGGTGTGCCCCTGCTCCTCGGCCTCGGCGGCCAGCTCCGGGCTCAGCGTGGTCACGGTCACCGGGATGTTGTTGGCACGCAGATAGCCACCCAGGTTCCGGGCCACCGGCCCCCAACCCACAATGAGCACCCGGTCGCGCCCATCACCGGACGGCACCGGCGCCCCACCCCCGGTCGAGGGCGCCCGGCCACGCACCGCCGCACGCTCACCCACCCACCGGGCCAGCCGCTCTCCCGCGGCGGCAAAGGCCGGGGTGGTGGTCATCAGGATGACCGTGACAGCAACCAGCAACTGCCCGCCCTGTCCACCCATACCGGCCGGGTTCAGCCCCACCTGCGCACCGGTCTGCTGCAGCACGAACGAGAACTCCCCGATCTGCACCAGAAGCAGGCTGGAGACCACCGCTGTGGGCAAACCAACCCGCAGCAGAGCCATCGCCGCGAGGCTGGTCACCAGCTTGATCACCACCACTGCCACGGCGAACGCCGCCACCAGCCACCACAGCCCAAGCAGCACGCCCACGTCGAGCAGCATCCCGATGGAGACGAAGAACACCGCGCTGAAGAGCATCTGCAACGGCATGATCTCGCTGAGCGCGTGCGCGCTGTGCCGCGACTCACTGAGCACCATCCCGGCCAGGAAGGCACCAAGAGCGTCGCTGACCCCGGCCATCGAGGTCAGGTAGGCCACCCCCAGAGCGAGGGCGATCACGGTCAGCAGGAACACCTCGGGGGAGCACAGCCTGGCCACCCGTTCCAGCAAGGGCGGCATCAGCTTGCGGGCGACAACCAGAACAGCGGTCAGCACCAGCGCCGCCGTCCCCAACGCGCGCACGATCCCGGCGGGCCCCCCGCCACCGGCGCCCTCGCCGGTGGCCAGCAGCGGGATCAGCAGCACCATCACGACGATCGCCAGGTCCTGAAAGATCAGCGTCCCCACAGTGACCTGGCCGGCCGGCTGGGTGGTGATGCCCTTGGCGGCGACCACCTTGAGCACGATCGCGGTGGAGGACAACGCGACCAGGAACCCGGTGAACACCCCCACCCGCCAGTCCTGCCCGAAGGCCACGACCAACCCCGCGACCACGGCGATGGTCAGCCCCACCTGGGCGGCACCACCCACCAGCACGAAACGCTTGATCTGGGCGAGCCGCTCCAGCGAGAACTCGATGCCGATGGTGAACAGCAGCAGCATGACGCCGATCTCGGCCGCGGTCTGCACATAGGCCTCCTCGGAGACCAGACCGAGCTGGTGCGGCCCGATCACCACACCGGCCAGCAGGAACCCGACGATGGGCACCACACGCAGCCGAACAAACACGGCACCGATCAACCCGGCCACGCACACCAGCGCGACCACGGGCCCGAGGAACTCGGGTGCCTCACCCGCTGCCAGAACCATCGTCAACCCCACTCGCCTCGGCTGGCCCCGGACCGCCCCCACGCACCACGAGCCACTGCGGTTCGCGGGGTCGCAGCCAGCCTAGCGACGCCGCCAATCCGCCCCCAGGGGCAGGCCCGCGCCCGCCCACCGCAGCGCACCCCGTACCGGACGACGCACCACCGTCACAGGCGTGCTCCCCACACCCCCGAAAACTACAATAAGTTAGCGAATAATTCCTTAGAGTAATTGGAGTATGGCCGTGCGCCACCCCGCCACCACCGCCGCCTGCGCCGCGATCCTCATCCTCGCGCCCCCGGCCAACGCCGCCCTGGAACCCGTGGTCCCGCTCGACCACGAACCGCACCCCGACCACCACATCCTCACCCCACTCAAGGACATACTGGCCGGCGAGAACCCCCTCGAAGGACTCCTCAGCGGCACCGCAAGCGACCTACCGATCCCCGTCAACCGCGCCTGAAACCCCACGCCACCCACCCGGACCCCGCTCACGACGCCGAATCGGCCTCCCGCACCGCCCCCGGCTCCAACCGCGGCGGCGCACCCGGACCCCCCGCCGCACGCACCGACACCACGTCGGCCGCATCCCCAATAATCTTCGTGAAGTTCTCCGGCTGATCCAGGCTCACCATGTGCCCCGCCCGCGGAACATTCAGCAACCGCCCATCGACACACGCATCCAAAAACCGCTTCTCATGAATCCGGAAATGATCCCGCGCCCCATTGATCAGCCACACCGGCCCCGGATACGCCCGCAACGCCCCCAACACATCCAGCTCGGAGACCTCGTCGATCACCGCACGAGCCGCCTCCATCGCCAGACCACCGTCCAGCACCGCCTCAGCACCCTCATCAGGCAACGTCAACTTGTGAAACCGCTGGTTCACCGCCTGCCCCTTATCCGGCAACCGGTCCAGCAACACCGTCGGAAGCCGGTACATGTGCATCAACGCCTGCACCGGCCGCGCCGTACAACTGGCCGCCACCAGCCCCGCCACACGCCCCGGCATCGCCGCCGCCGTCGCGATCGACACGAACCCGCCCAGGCTCAACCCCACAACCAGAGCACGCTCACCGAGCTCGTCGACCGCCCCCGCCACCGCGTCCACCGCCGACCCCAGCGAGAACTCCTCACCCCGACGCTCGCCATGACCCGGCAGGTCCAACGCAACCACGCGCCGCCCCTGCTCCTGAAGCATCTCCACCTGAGGGCGCCACATACTGCCCGAGACCCGCAACCCATGGACCAACACGACCGGAACGCTCATATCAGCACTCACTCCGAGACCACGCCTGTCAACCCGCGAAACGCCGGGACCCGCACAACCAATTGTCCAACACCCACGCCGACCGCCACCTCACACCGGCACGTACTCCACCGTCACCGGAGCATGATCCGACCACCGACGATCGTGCGACTCCGCCCGCTCCACCCGGGCCGCCTTCGCCAACCCGGCCAACCCCGGCGTCGCCACCTGATAGTCGATCCGCCATCCCGCATCATTGTCGAACGCCCGCCCCCGATACGACCACCACGAATACGGCCCCTCACCCTCCGGGAACAGCGCACGCACCACATCGACGTACCCCGCCTCATCAAACACCCGCGACAACCACGACCGCTCCTCAGGCAGAAACCCCGACGTCCTACGGTTGTTCCGCCAGTTCCGCAGATCCACCTCACGATGCGCGATGTTGAAGTCACCGCACACCACCAACTCACGGCCGTCCGCCTCCACCTCAGCGCGCCGCCGCACCAGATACGGCAGGAACGCCTCCATGAAACGCTCCTTCTCCTCCTGGCGCGCCGTACCAACCTCACCCGAGGGCAGGTAAAGGCTCGCCACCGTCACCCCGCCCACGTCGGCCTCCACATAGCGCCCCGCGTCCGCGAACTCCGCGGCACCGAACCCCACACGCACCGCCGCGGGCTCCACCCGCGAATACACCGCCACCCCGGCACGCCCCTTGGTCGCCGCCGGCGCCAACACCACATGCCACCCCGGCGGCGCGATCACCTCCGCGGCAAGCTGCGAACGCTCCGCCCGGGTCTCCTGCAGGCACACAACGTCGGCATCCGTAGCCCCCAGCCACTCCAGGAACCCCTTACGCGCCGCCGCACGCAACCCGTTCACATTCACTGTCGAAATCGTCGTCTCACACACCACGCGCGCAAGCGTAGCCAACCCCCCGCACCACCGCCCCAGCGCACAGCCCCCAACACAACAACGGGGCCGGCGCCCACAAGCGCCGGCCCCGCATCCGAGTCGAACTCACAACACGCTGCCTAGGGATGCAGAACAACCTTCGTGAAACCATCCTCATGCCGGTCGAACTTCTGATACGCCATAGGCGCCTCGTCCAACGACACCTCATTGCTCACCACGAACGACGGCGTGGCACGCCCCGCCGCGATCATGTCGCGCAACTGCCGGTTATACCGCTTCACATTAGCCTGTCCCGTGCCCATACGCAGGCCCTTCTCGAACATCTTGCCGATGTCGAACAGCAACCGGCCCTGCTGGGCATTGGCGTCGGGACCACCCGGATCCGCCGGCAGATACAACCCCGGTACCCCCAGCGCACCAGTGGGCCGCACCGTCTGGATCAACGCGTTCAGCACCGCCGCCGGCTCCTCGCGGTCCGGCTCCTCGAAACCGTGCGCCTGGTAGCCCACGGCGTCGACCCCCGCGTCGGTCCCACCGCCATTGAGGTCCACGATCTGCTGGGCCGGATCACCCTGAGTGAAGTCGATCGGAGTCGCCCCGATCTGCTCCGCCAGCCGCAACCGGTCAGGCACCTGATCCACCGCGAACACCCGCGAGGCCCCACGCAAAAACGCCGAATACGCCGCCATCAGCCCCACCGGACCGCAGCCATACACCGCGACCGTCTGACCCGGCGAGACCCCCGCCAGCTCACAACCGTGATACCCCGTCGGGAAGATGTCCGCCAGCATCGCGTAATCGGACTCGTTCTCCGTGCCCTCCGGCAGCACCAGGCAGTTGAAGTCAGCAAACGGCACCCGCAGATGCTGCGCCTGCCCACCCGTGTACGGCCCCATGGCCACATAGCCATACGCCCCACCAGCAAAGCCCGGATTCACCGTCAGGCAGAACGCCGTGTTCCCGAACTGGCAGTTCTGGCAAAAACCACACGCCACATTGAACGGCATCACCACACGCTGACCCACACGCAACGTGGCGACCGCCGAACCCACCTCCTCGATGATGCCGAGATTCTCATGACCGAACACAATGCCCGGCTCCGCGGCCGTGCGCCCCTCATACATATGCAGGTCGGAACCGCAGATACACGTTGACGTCACCCGCACGAGTACATCATTGGGATGCTCGAGGCGCGGATCGGAAACCTCCTCAACCGCCACCTCGTAGGGCCCCTGATACACCACAGCCTTCATGAGATCCCCCCTGATCGCTATCGGGTAGCCGGCACCACCAGCCCTACCCGAAAGAGTGACTCACCTCACGTCAAAAACCCCGCGCCCCGGACGACTCACCCTAGCCATCCTCATCACCGGCCAACCGCCGCAACACGCCATACGTCCGGTTCGACCGCGCCGCCTCACGCTGCGCACCAGCCGTCACATCGATATAGGACTGCGACGACGTAATCGAGGAGTGCCCCAACAACCGCATGATCTCGCTCACCGACGCCCCGTCCTCAGCCAACCGCGTCGCGAACGTGTGCCGCAACGCATGCACCAACGTCCCCCGCGCCACCCGGTCATGCACCCCCGCGTGCTTATAACACTGCCGCACCAGGTACTGCAGCCCACCACGACGCAACCCCGCGCCCCGGTTGTCCACCAGCAGCGGATCCGAGCCGCGCAACGGCACCCCGAACCGCGACCGCCGCGACTCCAGGTAGGCATCCAACAAAGCCTCCAACGGAGGCTCGATCGGCAACGACCGCGTCTCACCGCCCTTACCCGCCACCCGCACCCGCCGCTCACCCGCACGCCCGCTGACCGCGTCCAACCGCAACGACAACATCTCCGCCGAGCGCAACCCCGTCAGCAACGCCAGCGCCAACACCGCCATGTCCCGCTCCGGCCACGGGTCGCGCGCCCGCCGGCACCCCGCCGCCAACGCCTCCAACAACCGCTCCGGCGTGTCCTCACCCAACAACGGCTTGGGCTGCTGGGGCCGCACCCGCGGACGCCGCACCGCCGGCATCGGGTTGCCCTCGACAACCCCCTCAGACACCCAGAACCCGAAGAAACCGTTCCACGTCGACCACGCCCGCACCACACTCGACGGCGCCCGGTCCGCGGCGAAGTCCGCGAACCCCCGCCGCAACACCTGCCCGTCCAGATCCGCCAACCGCAGCGCGCCCCGATCACACCCATCGAGGCCGGCAACCCGGTCCAGCACCCCCAGCAGGTCCCGCCGGTAGGCGGCCACCGTGTGCGGCGACGGCTTCTCCGCCCGCCGCGCCACCAGATACTCCTCGACAGCGTCCACCGCCCACAGCGAGGACGCCCCAACCCCGGCAACGCTCTCGGTACTACTCATGCCCCACAGCTTCCCCGATTCCAGGGGCATCCAGCGCGCATCCCGCCCCCCGGTTCGAACATCGCCACCACCGATGTTCGACACCCCAGCGCGGCCCGCCGCGCCCGGGGCAGGGGAGCGGTCACCACGTCAGGGGATCCGCTTGGCCCCCCACATCGACACCACGTGCAGCGGCCCTTCCAGCGGCCCCCGCCGCACCAGCAGCGTCCACACCGTGGCGAAGACGATCGAGCCCAGCAGCACCGACATCGCCAGGTTGTCGGTGACCGGCTGCAGCGGCGTACCCACCAGCCAGCCCCGCTCCTCCACCCAGATCAGCAGAATGTGGCCCACGTAGGTCGTCAACGCCAGGGCACCCACCGCGGCCAACGGGTACAGCACCCACCGCAGGTACTGCGACACCAGCAGGAACACCCCCAGCACCGCGATAGCCACCCCGCCCGCGCCGTACACCTCGAACGGGGACCCGCTGTGCGGCGCCGCCGTCAGCAACCACGCCCAGTCGTTCAGCGGCACCGTCCCGGGAAAGCCCTCGCTGATGGCGTCGCCGGCACTGCCGGCCCCGCCGTAGCCGGCCATGTAGTCCGCGTCGAACGACGACTCCAGCCGCTCCCGGCCCCCGAAGACGTTCAGCGCCAGCCACGACGCCGTGTACGCCACAGCGGCCAGAGCACTGCCCAGACCGAGAAGCGCCCACCGCACCCGCACCGAGCGCAGCTCCAGCCGGCCGATGGCCAACCCCGCCAGCACGAACGGCATCCAGGTGATCGCGGGGTAGGCACCCGTCAGCAGGAAGTTCACCACGCCGTCGTCGGCCCAGATCACCAGCGGGTCATAGGAGTTGATGGCGGTGACCGGCCCCTCCAGCGGCCCGTCCTCGATCAGCCCGCGCACGTAGAACGACACCAGCGGACCGACCACGCCCAGGACGGCGGCCGTTCCGGCCACAACCTTCCACCGCTCGTCCATGAGCGGCACGGCCAGCACGAAGAACACCGCGTAGTAAGCGAGGATCACCGACACTGGCGTGCCGGTCATGGTCAGCAACGTACCCACCGGCAGCATGAGCAGGCCGCGGATGACCACCCGCCACAGCGCGACCCCCATGTCGCTGCCGGTCTTGGGGGAGGAGCCCCCCGACAGCAGTGCGATGGAAACCCCGGCCAGCAGCGCGAACAGGGCCGCCGAACGCCCCGAGACCACGGGCAGCAGGGCGTTGCTGCCATCGGCCAGGGTCCAGCCGACCCCGACGTGCACGACGAACATGCCCAGCACGGCGATCCCGCGGGCGACGTCGATGCCCATCAGGCGGTCGGCGTGCCGCCCGGCTACCCGCCGGCCGCCGGGGGAGCCGGACGCAGTGGCCCGGCGGCCACCCGCGGCGCCAGCGGCCTCGGCGCTACGCTCGCCGTTCACGGCGCCGGACGCCGTGGCGGCCCCCATGGCCCCGCCCGCGTTGTCCGGGGCAGGCTCTTTGGATGCCTTGCTGTTGGGGGAGGGGCCCGTACTGTTCGACACCCTTCGATAATCCCCTTACTCCCGCGCGAACGCAGGCCTTTTCTCGATATATGACCGCTTGTGGCCCGATTGCTGCGTGGGGGCAACGGATCGGCCGGTTCGGACGTCCCACTAAAGATCCCCGCGAACCAGACAAACCGCCGTTATGCCACAAACACGGCGAATGATGCATAATGCAATTTATGCATGAAACATGGGCGACACCCGGCGGCGCCTGATCGGGGGAACATTCCACCCATCGCGCCAGGTGGGCACGTTTCCTTCGCAACGCTATTGCCGGGAGGCACTCCAAAGCCAGTCACACCCGATCCCGGCGCGTATACGGACAGACAGCAACCAACCGGCAGCCAACCGATAAAACCCGGCGAACCACACGGGCGGCGCGTTCGCGCCCACGCCTGCGGAGCCCGCGCGCCGCGGCGCGGCGCCGCGCGGGCCGAGGCCCGCCAGGCGCAACCCGGTCCGGCGCCGCGGCATTGACGCGGACACGGACAACAAACACGCCAGACACACCCCGCCGCCCCTCTTCCCGGCACCCCGAAAAATGCCGATAATGTACCTTATGTAAAGTAAACCGTTGGTGCCTCTCCCCGGAGGGCCAGCGCGTACACCGCGCGGCGTCCTAGAGTGACCCCATGCTGTGGTCACGCGATGTGGATCTGGTGGTGCCGCTCTGGCAGGGCGGCGACAACGTTCGAGTCGCCCAGGGAGCCGCGGCGCTGGCCCGGCTGGTGCCGTCCTCGGGCGGCAGCCGGCTGCACGTCTCGGTCAGCGACGGCTCGCAAACCACCGTGGACGGCGTGCGCAACCTCGAAGTGCTCGCCGGCATCCTGCGCCAGCTCCGCGAACGCGTGGCGCACAAGGCCCCCGCACGCACACTCACCCTGGGCGGCGACTGCCTCAGCGACCTCGCTGCGGTCGAGCACCTGGCCTCCCGCCACAACGACCTGGTCGTGTACTGGGTCGACGCGCACGGCGACCTGAACACCCCGGCGTCCTCCCCCAGCGGCAGGGCGCACGGCATGGCGCTGCGGCTCCTGCTCGGCGAGGGGCACCCGCGGCTCCGCGGCGGCGGGCCGGGGCTGCCGGCATCCCGCGTGACGCTGGTGGGGACGCGCGACCTCGACCCCGGCGAGCAGACCTACATCCGCTCGGCCGGTGTGGCGCGCGTCGACCCCGCGGAGCTCACCGGGGCGGCCCCGCACCCGCCGAACACGCCCGCCTACGTGCACCTCGACATGGACGTGTGCGACCCCGCCGAACTGCCTGCGGTGTCGTGCCCCGCACCGGGGGGTCCCAGCGTGGCCACGGTGGCCCGGGCGTTGGGGACCATCGCCGAGCACCACGACGTGGTGGGTGTGGGGGTGTGCGAGTACGTCCCGGTCATCGAGCACGACACCGGCGCCGTGGCCGCGCTGCTGGGCGCGCTCGGGCTCACCGCGAACGGCGGGTAGCGAGACGGTTCGGCCGTACGGGCGCGCCGCGCGCGGGGCCTGTTGGGCGCGCCGCGGCCTGTGGGACATATCCTGAACGGGATGGACATCGCGATCGTATGCCAGTGCTGCCAGGGCAGCGGCCTGCGGGTGAACGTCGTCGGCTACTCCGGGCGCGACGTCACCGGTGAAATGGTGGTTCCGCGGCCCTGCGACGACTGCGACGGGTCGGGCCGTATCCCCTCCCTGGGCTGGTCCTCCTCCCCCTGACACCGAGGACATCTCCGTGCGGGGCTCCTAGGGCTACTCCGGCTCCGGTGGTGGCGCGCGGGCGCCGCCGCGCCGGCGTGGGCCTTCTGGCGGCTGGCTGAACGCCGGCGTCTGCGGCCGAGCTGCCGCGGGGCTTCGGTGCGCAGGATGGTGGCCGCCGGGGGTATCCGCGGTTCACGGGACAGCGCAGTGCCGGTGGGCAGTACCGCCACCCGGGCGCGGCGCTCCTCCCCCGGCTGGAGCCGGTGCACGACCGCGGTGGCCCCGTGTCGGAGGTGGCCGGGTGTGGCCGCGCCCCGCTGATCGGGGCCGCGTGTGGGGCCTTCGGGGTCCTTCGGGGTCCTTCTGCCCACGTGGTGAACGGCATAGTCTTGGGGCCGAACACCACCGCAATCCAGGCGAAAAAGGGGAAAGCCCGACGATGTCAGACCCGGCGCGGCAGGTGCGCGACTGGCTCACCACCTATGACGCTCCCACCAGTGCGGTGGGGTCCCTGCTGTGCGATCGCCACCCCGCCGACGCCATCGCCGTGACCGAGATCAGCCCCGATCTGCATTCGCGCGATCTCACCTTCGGTGAGCTGGCGCAGCGCTCGGCGGCGCTGGCCGCCGGGATGGCCGACCTCGGTGTGGGCGCCGGCGACCACGTGGCCACCCTCATGGGCAAGGGCATCGATCTCACCGTCACCGCGCTCGCGATCTGGCGGCTGGGCGCGGTCCATGTTCCCCTGTTCACCGCGTTCGCGCCTTCAGCGATCGCGTTCCGGCTGACGCACTCGGGCACCCGCCTGGTGGTGTGCGACGCCGACCAGCGAACCAAGCTCGACCCGGGGGACGACATCCCGGCCGAGCCTTCCTGGGAGATCGCCACGACAGCGCCAAAGCCGCAACGCCCGGGCGACCACACTCTTGAGTCCCTGGCCCGGTCAGCATCCGCCGCGCGCTCCCCCGCGCCCGTGGCCACCGGCGGCGACGCCCCGTTCATCCTGGTCTACACCTCGGGCGCGGCCGGGCCGGCCCGGGGGGTGCCCGTGCCGGTGCGGGCACTGGCCGCGTTCCACACCTACCACCACTACGGTCTGGACGTCTGTGCCGAGGACGTCTTCTGGAACACCGCCGATCCGGCCTGGACCTACGGCCTGTACTACGGGTTGGTTTCGCCGTTGCTGGCCGGGCACCGTTCGCTGCAGTTGCGCGCCGGTTTCGACCCCGAGCTCACCCTGGACGTGCTGGCGACGTTCGGTGTCACCAACTTCGCTGCCGCGCCGACCGTGTACCGCACCCTGCGTGCCACGGTGAAGACGATGCCGCCCGGGGTCGACATCCGGCGGTTGTCCAGCGCGGGCGAGCAGGTCAGCCCGGATGTGGTGGAGTGGGCCAGGGACGCTTTCGGGGTGGGGGTTCTGGACCACTACGGCCAACCCGAGCTGGGTATCTGCGCGGGTGACCAGCCGGGCGGGGCCGGGGGTGCCGGCCGGCCGCTGCCCGGGTGGTCGGTGACGGTGCTGGAACCGGCCGGCGACGAGGAGGCGCCGCCGGGCACTGTGGGGCGGGTCGCTGTCGACATCAAGGACAGTCCCCTGATGTGGTTCGGCGGGTACCGCGACAGCGCCGACGCCACGGCAATGCGGTTCAGCCCCGATGGCCGCTGGTACCTCACCGGCGACACCGCGTTCCGCGACCGCGACGGCCACCTGGTGTTCTCCGCCCGCGATGAGGAGGCGATCCTGTCGTCGGGTTTCCGTATCGGTCCCTACGACGTCGAGGCGGCGCTGCTGCACCACCCCGCGGTGGCCGAGACCGCGGTCTACGGGGTACCCGACGAGCTGCGGGGCCAGGCCGTCGCCGCGAGCGTGGTGCTGCGCGAGGGTGTGGCGCCCGGCGACGACCTCGCCGAGGAGCTCCGCGAGACGGTGCGCAGCCGGTTCGGTGCGCACGCCTACCCGCGGCAGGTCACGTTCGTGGCGCAGCTCCCCCGCAGCCCGTCGGGAAAGATCCGGCGTTCGCGGTTGCGCGACGTGTGAGGCGGGCCCGCGGGCTCAGCCGGCCGGGGCGGCGTCGGCGACCAGCTCGTCGATGCGTGCCGCCATCTCCATGTCGCGATGGGTAACACCGCCGGTGGCGTGCGTGGTCTGGTGGAAAGTGATCTTGTTGAACCGGATGTCGACGTCGGGGTGGTGGTCGGCCTCTTCGGCGACGTGGGCGACCGCGGTGACCAGGTGGATCCCGCTCATGAAGTCCGGCATGTGCACGGTGCGCCGGATCTCGTTGCGGTCGCGGTCCCATTCCCAACCGTCGAGGCGCTTCAGCCCGTCGGCGATCTGGTCGGCGTCGAGTTGCGCCATCGGTGACTCCTTGGCTCGTGTGGTCGTGGTTCGCTCGCGGCTGGGGCCCGCGCGGGTGTGGCCGCCCGCTTCCACCGTTGGCCTGGTGGGCGGCTCGCCCGGCCGGCGGCGACGGCGGGCCCCGTCCGCGACGGTAGCGGCCGCGGCGCGGCCACGCGGGGATCCCGCGCCGGGGTGGCCTCAGGGCATCTGCTCGGGATCGGCGGGCACGTCGGTTGGCTGGTCCCCGCCGTCCAGCGGCACCGAGGGGACGTCGCTGCTGGGGGATCCCCCGGGTGGGGGCTGGGTGGTCTCCTCCTGTTCGCTTTCCGGTTCGGTGGACTCCTCGGGGGAGGACCCCGGCTGCGGTGAGGGCATAGGCAAGGGCGAGAAAGGCGAGGGCGAGGGCTGCTCGGACGAGGGCGACGGTGAGGGCTTCTCGGACTCGGCCATGGCCTGTTTGGACACTTGCGACAGCCACATGTACAGCACCGCCAGCAGCCCGACGATCAGCAGCAGCAACGCGAGTAGGCCGATGATGGCCGCGCGGTTGGCGCCGGGCTGGGCCGCCGCGGCGCTTCGTCCCCCGCTGACCTGCCCGAACCACCGCCCCGTGGCGGGGGCGTTGCCTCCGGCCCAGTAGGGCACGTAGCCCGGGGAGCGCTCCGAGCCGCTGGTGGGCTCCACCCCCACCGGTTCGAGGTAGGCGCCGGCACCGGGGCCGGCCTCGCTGTGCGGCACCGCCACCCAGGACGCCGCCGGGTTGGAGGTGTTGGACTTCAGCACCGCGGGTGGGTTGTCGACTCCGTTGCCCCGGCTGACGGCGGCCACGAACCGGTCCCGAGCGGCGGGGTCAGCGGAGGCGCCCTCGCTGAGCATCGCCACGCTCACCGGTTCGCCGGCCGGGCCGTGCGCCAGGTAGACGATGCCTTCGGGGCGCGCGGTCAAGCGTTCACTCAACCGGTACGGGCCGAGCTGACGCGGATCATTGTCCTGCAACGGCTCAGACACCTGCTCGCCAGCCCTCCTCAACGGAGTCGATGGTCTCTCTTGGGATGGTTGTGCACCGTAGGGACCGCGCCGAGTGGTTCGCCGCTTTCCCGGTCACCCGGAGCGGGTAGTCTCACCGGTGCGTGTCCATCAACGTACCCGGCGTCGGCGCTAGGCGGGGCGCCACAGCGTGTCGAAAGGTTGGTAACGATGGCGGAATCCGCGCCCGCCCCGGGGGCTGAGGGCGTGCAGCCTGCCCGGCCCGACGGGGCTGAGACCGCCGGCGAGCCGACCCGGCTGCTCCGTGCCGCACTGCAGGAGATCTCCACCGTCATTGTCGGTCAGGACCAGATGGTGGAGCGCACCTTGATCGCCCTGGTGGCCAAGGGCCACTGCCTGCTGGAGGGGGTGCCCGGCATCGCCAAGACGCTGGCGGTGTCCACTCTGGCAACGGTGACCGGCGGGTCGTTCGCGCGGCTGCAGTTCACCCCGGACCTGGTGCCTTCCGACATTGTGGGCACCCGCATCTACCACCCTTCCACCGAGCAGTTCGACGTCGAACTCGGGCCGGTGTTCGCGAACTTCGTGCTGGCCGACGAGATCAACCGGGCCCCGGCCAAGGTGCAGTCGTCCCTGCTGGAGGTCATGGCGGAGAAGCAGGTGTCGCTGGGCGGCACTACCTATCCGCTGCCCGATCCGTTTGTGGTGATCGCCACTCAGAACCCGGTGGAGTCCGAGGGGGTGTACCCGCTGCCCGAGGCCCAACGCGACCGGTTTCTGATGAAGGTGGAGATGTCGCACCCCCGCGCGCACGAGGAGATGGAGATCCTGCGGCGGATGAGCTCGGCCCTCCCCGAGGCCCACCAGATCCTCGACCCGGTCACGTTGCTGGAGCTGCAGCAGGACGCCGAACGCGTGCAGGTGCACCAGCTCATTTTCGACTACGTGGTGCGGCTGGTCATGGCTACCCGCGAACCGGAGAACTACGGTATGCCCGAGTTGCGCCGGGTCCTGGAGGTCGGCGCGAGCCCCCGCGCCACCCTGGGGTTGGTGGCCTGCGCCCGCGCGCTCGCCCTCATCCGGGGCCGCGACTATGTGCTGCCCGATGACGTTCGGGTGCTGGCGCGCGACGTCATGGCGCACCGCCTGGTGCTGACGTTCGACGCGCTGGCCGATGGCGCCACCACCACCCAGGTGGTTGACCGGGTGCTGGCGGCGGTTCCGCCGCCGCGTGTCATCTGGGACGAGCCCTCCGCTGGCGGTTCGGCCGCCATAGCCGCACGGTAGGCACCCATGGCTGACCACGGCACGAACCCCGGCATCAACCCGCGTCTGCACTCCGCGCTGCGCCACCTCGACCTGCGTATCGTGCGGCGCCTGGAGGGCATGCTGCACGGCGAGCACCTGGGGTTGCGGTTGGGGCCGGGCAGCGAGTCCGCTGAGGCGCGCCAGTACCAGCCCGGCGAGGACGACGTCCGGCTTATGGACTGGGCCGTCACCGCCCGCACCACCCAGCCGCACGTGCGTGATCTTGTGGCCGACCGTGAGTTGGAGAGCTGGTCCCTGGTGGACATGTCCGCCAGCATGGATTTCGGAACCGCCAACCAGGAAAAGCGCGACCTCGCTGTGGGAGCGCTCGCCGCGGTCAACGTCCTGACCCAGCGGGTGGGCGACCGGTTCGGCGCGCACATCCTGCACCGCGGCCAGATCCGCCGGTGGCCGGCGCGTTCGGGTAAGGCAGCGCTGTTGGCGATGCTGTCGACGGTGGCCGCCGCCCCCCGCGGCGAACCCCTCAACGAGCCGGCGACCACCCTCAGTGACGCTGTCACCGACCTCGCGCGGGCGCGCACCCGCCGCGGTCTGCGGGTGGTCATCTCCGACTTCCTGGAGACTCCGCCCACCGCCAACGCGCACGAGCCCGCCCCCTGGGAGCGGGGCATGCGCCAGCTCGCCATCCGCAACCAGGTGCTGGCGGTCGAGGTGGTCGACCCCCGCGAACTCGACCTGCCCGACGTGGGCTTGGTCACCATGCAGGACCCCGAAACCGGGCGCATTCGCGAGGTCCAGCTCAACCGGAAGGTGCGGCAGCGCTACCGCGAGGCATCAGCGGCCCAGCGCGCCGCGGTCCGCGGTGGTCTGCGCCGGTGCGGTGTTCCGCACCTGGTGCTGCGCACCGACCGCGACTGGATCACCGACATGGCCCGCTTCGTGGTGGAGCAGCGACGCACCGCACACCGGCTCGCCCGGCACACTCCCGCCGTTCCCCGGTGACCAGGGCGCGCGGCGCACCCACGTAACCGAACGAAAGGACGACCGGGTGACCTTCCTCGCCGCAGAGAGACTGTGGTGGCTGCTGGCCCTTGTGGCACTCGCCGCCGTCTACGTCGTGCTGCAGTTCCGCCGCAAGAACTACGCGTTGCGTTTCTCCAACCTGCAGCTTCTCGACAAGGTCGCGCCGAGCCGGCCGGGCTGGCGGCGCCACGTCAGCGCCGTGCTGTTCTGCCTGACCATGGGGGTGCTCATTGTCGCCATGGCGGTGCCGGCCAAACCGGTCGAGGTGCCGCGGGAACGCGCCACCATCATGGTCGCCATCGACGTGTCGCCGTCCATGGCCGCCACCGATGTCGAACCCGACCGGATCAGCGCCGCCAAGGACTCCGCGCGCGCGTTCATCGACTCGCTGCCCGACCGGTTCAACGTCGGGCTGGTTCAGTTCTCCGCGACCGCCGGGATGGTCGCCGCACCCACCCAGAACCACCAAGCCGTGGCCGACCAGGTCGAAGGGCTGCAGATGACCCCGGGCACCGCCATCGGCGAGGGGGTCTACACCTCGCTGCAGGCCATCAACTCCTTCGACGAGGAGGCCGGCGACGACCCGCCGCCCGCGGCCATTGTGCTGCTCTCCGACGGGGAGAACACCAGCGGGCGCCCCGTCACCTCGGCCGCCACGGAGGCCGCCGACGCCGGGGTGCCCGTTTCCACCATCGCCTTCGGCGCCGGCGCGGCGCTCATCGAGATCAACGGCCAGTACGTCGAGGCCGACATCGACAAGGACGCCCTGGAGAGGCTCGCCGGCACCACCGGCGGCAACTTCTACGAGGCCGAGTCCGAGGCCGAACTCACCGAGGTCTACGAGGACATCGGTTCCTCGTTGGGCACCGAAACCGAGCACGAGGAGATTGTCACCCGGTTCGTTCTGGCCGCCCTGCTGATCGGCGCCGCTACCGCATTCACGTCCCTGCTGTGGTTCCAGCGGCTACCCTGAGGAGCGCCCCCCGGGGACCCATCGGCGGCTCGGTGCGGCGTCGTCCCTGCTCGAGCGGTAGCGTGGGAATGTTTTCTGCCATGTCACCCGCGATGAGAATGGTCAACGATGCCGGATCCCGCTCCCGCGCCTGTAGCGATCTTCTTCGACCTCGACGACACGCTGCTCGACGACCACACCGCCAGCTCCACCGGACTGCGCACCATGATGGAGCAGCTCGGCCACCCCGAGTTCACCGCCGCCCGCCGCCTCTGGGACGTCCAGACCAACATCAGCCTCAACGCGTTCCTCGACGGGCGCCTCACCCTGCAGGAACAACGCCGCGAACGCGTACGCGCCCTGGCCAGCCAGGCCGGCCACCCCCACATCGGCGACGAGCAGTGCGACCAGCTCTACCAGTCCTACCTGCAGGCCCACCGCACCGCCTGGCGGGCCTTCCCCGATGTTGTGCCCACCCTCACCCAGCTCACCTCGGCTGGCCTGAGCCTGGGCGTCATCACCAACGGGATCGAGACCCTGCAGCGCGATAAGCTCGCCGCGCTCGACATCGCCCACCACTTCAAAGTGGTGGTGTGCGCCGACACCGCCGGATCCGGAAAACCCGACCCGCGGATCTTCCATACCGCCTGCGAGCAGCTCGGCGTCGCCCCCGCACGGTGCTGGCACGTCGGCGACCAGATGCGCGCCGACGCCCTTGGCGCTGTCTCCGCCGGGATGCGCCCCGTCCTGCTGGACCGCCACGGCACCACCGAGGACGACCAGGCCGACGTCACCACCATCAGCCGCCTCGACGAGCTGGTGGCGATGAGCCGCACCGCGCCGCGCCCCGACGTCGCGCACGCCCACAGCATGGGCGACCCCCTGGCCGCCCCGCACACCCCCGGCCACAACGCCGTGGCCACCGGCATGGCCCCCCACGCCACCCCCGACAGTCCCGCCGACACGGGATCGCTGTGAGTGGAGCCGGCCCCCCGGCAGCCAGCCCGGGCCGGCGTGTGCGGCGGGCCAGCGCCCACGCACTGGGCCGCACCCCCGACAGGCAGGCCGCGCTGGGCCACCGCCCCAGTGGCCAGGCGAGACTGCCCGGTGCCCGGGTGCTCTTCGGCGCGGACCCCGCCGGTGTCGCGCGCGCCGCGGCCGGCCTGGCATCCACCACCCCACTGGCTCCCTACGCCCTGCGCACCGAACTCGTCACCGGAACCGACGCGGCCGGCCCCGTTCACCTGCACATCGACCGGATCTACTACACCTACCCCGCCCAGCCGGCCCACCCGGCCGGCCCGGGTGCGTGCGACACTGCCCAGACCATGCCGTTGGACCAGGCGTTGCTCCTGCCCGCCGCGCCCCCGCCGGCCGAGCTGCTGCCCGAGGAACCCGAGCGGCCCCAGGCGTCGCTGCGCCGGCTCGGGGCCTACGGCATCGTCACCGACCCGGCCGGCCGTATCCTGCTCACCCGGATCGCCGAGGGGTTTCCCGGCGCCGGGTGCTGGCACCTTCCGGGCGGCGGGGTCGACCACGGCGAGGAGATCCACGCGGCACTGCGCCGCGAGCTGCACGAGGAAACCGGCCAACGCGGCCGGGTGGGTGAGATCATCGCGATCACCCACCACCACCGGGGCGGCCAGGTCGGCCCGGAGAGCCAGGCCACCGACATCTACGCGATCTGGGTGTTCTTCCACGTCCATGTGCCCCACCCGGGCACGCCCCACGTAACCGAGTTCGCCGGCTCCACCGACGACTGCTCCTGGTTCACCCCCGAGGACCTGCCCCACATCAGGTTGTCCAGCACTGCCCGGCGCGGGTTGACTGCCCTGACCGCGCCCGGGCCCCGCTGAACCGGCGCCCGCCTCACCGGGCGCGGCGTTGGGCCAGCCCGCGGCGCACCAGCCACACCGCGGCACCGGCCGCGATCACTGCGGCGCCCGCGACCACCGACCCCAGGGGCAGGCTGAACGCCAACACCACGCACCCGGCCAGCCCCACCACCGGCACCAGCAGCGGGGGCCGGTTCTCATCAGGGCCCAGCAGCAGCGCCGAGGCGTTGGCGATCGCGTAGTAGACCAGCACCCCGAAGGCCGAGAACCCGATCGCGCCGCGCACGTCCAGGCTCAGCACCAGCAGCACCACCACGGCTCCCATCGCGACCTCCGCGCGGTGCGGCACACCGAACCGGTGGTGGATCCCGGCGAAGTACCGGGGCAGGTGGCCGTCGGCGGCCATCGCCGAGGCGGTGCGCGAAACCCCCAGCACCAGGGACAGCAACGCGCCCAGGCTGGCCAGGGCGGCGCCCGCGGCGACCATCGGGACGAGTTGGGGCCAGCCGGCGATCTGCACGGTGTCGGCCAGCGGGGCGGTGCTGCCGGCCAGGTCCTGACGTCCCAGGAGCATCAGCACTGAGGCGCCCACCGCCAGGTACAGCACCAGCACCCCGGCCAGGGTGAGTGTGACGGCGCGCGGGATCGTGGTCTCGGGGTTGCGCACCTCCCCGCCCAGGGTGGCGATCCGGGCGTAGCCCGCGAACGCGAAGAACAGCATGCCCGCGGCACCCAGCAACCCGAAGAAGCCCGGCCATTCGCGCGAGATCGCCAGGTGCGCGGGCTCGGCCATCCCGCTGCCCAGTGCCGCGAGCACAACGGCTACCAGCACCGCCAGCACCGCCGCCAGCAGCCCCCGGGTCAGCCACGCTGAGGAGCGCAGCCCGACATAGTTCACCGCGGTCAGCACCACCACCGCGGCGACCGCCGCGGGGCGCTGCCACTCCGGTAGCGCATAGGCCGCGAACGTCAGCGCCATCGCCGCGCACGAGGCGGTCTTGCCCACGATGAACGCCCACCCGGCCAGGTAGCCCCACAACTCGCCCAGGCGTTCGCGCCCGTAGACGTAGGTGCCACCCGACTGCGGGTGGCGGGCCGCCAGCCGCGCCGAGGAGGTCGCGTTGCAGTAGGCGACCACACCGGCGATCACAACCGCGACCGGCAGCCACGCACCGGCGGCGTCGGCGGCCGGGGCGAACACGGCGAACACCCCGGCGCCGATCATCGCCGCGGCACCGATGGCGACGGCGTCGGCGGTGCCCAGCACCCGTGCCGGCTTCGCCTGTGCGTGCGAACCAGAAGAGGTGGTCATACCGGCAGAGTCTGCCCCAGCATGATCACGCCCCAGTGAACTCGGCGCGCGCCGGTGGCGTCCACAACCGGCCGAATGGGCTCAGGGCCGCCACGGTGTCCCGGTGTGCTCGGAGATGTCCTCCGCGGCGACCTGGCGGAGCTGCCGGGAGAGGTCGGCCAGCGCGCGCGAGACGGCGAGCTCGTCGCCGATCTCGGGGACGTCCTCGTCGGCCGGGTGCTTGCGCGCCATGCCGTGCCCCCGCAGGCTCGATCCGTCGTCGGAAGCCAGGCCCACCTCCGCCCAGGTCCGGGTGTACTCGCCTTCGGACTCCTCGGACAGCAGAATGTCGATGTTCCATCGCTTCATCGTGTGCATGTGAAGCTCCCCCCAAAAAACCCCGCGGCCGGCCCTGCGGTGTCCTCGCTCGTGTGCACCGCAAGCGCGGGCTCCCGCCCGGACCAGCACCGCGTGGTCCGCGTGGTCCGGATCCCCCGCCGGGCCCACGCGGCGGCCCGTGGGTATCGGACTTCCTACCCGGAAGGCCGGTGACCACACGCGTTCACTTCTCCCCGACCCCAACAGGGCCTGGCACCATCCTGCGCACCGCGCCCGGCGATCGCAACGCCTCGCCGGGCCGGGCACGCGCAACGAGGGGGCGGCGAACCCTCGCCGCCCCCGGGGGGTGCTCATTCCACGCCGGCGTGCAGCGTGCGCCCTCCGTCGAGGGTGTGCACCTGCCCGGTGATCCAGGCGGCGTCCGAAGAGGCGAGGTAGGCGATCGCGGCACCGATGTCCTCGGGCACGCCCAGGCGGCCCACCGGGTAGGCCTTGGCGGCCTCGTCCTCGCGGTCGGCGTAGAGCGCCTCGGCGAACTGGGTCTTGACCACGCCGGGCGCCACCGCGTTGACCCGGATATGGTCGGGCGCCAACTCGTAGGCGAGCTGCTGGGTGAGGTTGATCAAGGCGGCCTTGCTCGCCCCGTACACGCCCAGGCCCGGTGAGGGGTGCTGCCCGGCCAGTGAGGCCACGTTGACGACCGCGCCGCCGTTGTCCTTCATCCAGGCGGCGTGTGCCGCTGAGACCCACTGGGCGGCGGCGATCACGTTGACCTCGAAGATCTTGGCCATGGCCGAGGAGTCGACGTTGACGACCGCGTCCAGAACGGGGTTGATCCCGGTGTTGTTGACCACGACGTCGATCCGCCCGAAGGTGTCCAGGGTCCGCTCGATCGTCTCCGCGCGGTGGTCGGCGTCCTGGGTCTTGCCCGCGACCGCCAGCGCGTACGTGTCCCCGCCGAGGTCGGCGACGGCTTTCTCCAGCGACTCCGGGTTGCGCGCCGTGATGACGGCCTTTCCGCCCTCGGACACGATGCGCTGCGCCGCGGCCAGCCCGATGCCGCGGCTGCCACCGGTGATGACGGCCACCTTCCCGTCGAAACGTCCCACGACCACTGTCCTTTCTGTTGGGGTCGACGTGCCAGACCCGTCCAACAGTACCGACCAACCGGTCGGTCGCGACACGGGGTTGCGGCGCCACCCACCCCCACCCACAAAACCCCTGGTAACGTCGCCACGTGGCGCAGCACTACTTCGAATCCAACCCCAACTCCACCAGCCGCCCCGGCACCGTCGAGTTGATCCTGCCCGACCTGCACCTACGGCTGGCCACCGACAGCGGCGTGTTCTCCCCCGCCAAAATCGACCTGGGCACCCGCATCCTCCTGGAAACCGTCCCCCCACCCCCCACCACCGGCACCCTCCTCGACCTCGGCTGCGGCTACGGCCCCATCGCCCTGACCATGGCCGCCCGCGCCCCCCACGCCACCGTGGTCGCCATCGACACCAACAGCCGCGCCGTCGAACTCACCCGCACCAACGCCCGCACCCACCACCTCGACAACGACGGCACCCGACTGCGCTGCGCCCACACCGACCCCACCGGAACCCCCACCGGCCACCCCGACCCCCACACCCGCACCGCCCTGGACGGCCCCTTCGACGCCATCTGGACCAACCCGCCCATCCGCGTCGGCAAAACCGCCCTGCACACCATGCTGCGCACCTGGCTCAACCGCCTCTCCCCCACCGGCACCGCCCACCTCGTCGTACAACGCAACCTCGGCGCCGACACCCTGCACCGCTGGCTCAACGACAACGGCTACCCCACCGAACGCGCCGCCTCCCGCGCCGGATACCGCATCCTGCGCACCCACCACCCCACCTAACCCACCCACCTGCCGGTATCCTGGACGGCGTCCAACCACACCAGCACCCACACGCAAGGAACAGACCCCAGGTGAGCACCCAGCTGCGCCCGACCGACGTCAAGCGACTCAACCGCCAATGGCGCAGGCGCACCGAGGGCCGCATCGCCCTCATCGCCGAATCGATCAGCCAACCCTTCAACCTGGGCTCCATCCTGCGCACCTGCTCCACCTTCGGCGTCGACACCATCTGGCTCACCGGCAACACCGCCGACACCACCCACCCGGGCGTCGGCAAAACCGCCCTGGGCACCGAACGCAAACTCACCCTGCACCGGCTGCGCTCCAGCAGCGACGCCGCCAACGCCGCCCGCGCCGAAGGACTCCGCGTCGTCGCCATCGAACTCACCAACGACGCCACCCCCCTGCACGAAACCCCCCTGCACAACGACATCTGCCTGGCCGTCGGCGCCGAAGACCACGGCTGCTCCCCCACGCTCCTCGCCGCAGCCGACGCCACCAGCTACATCCCCCAGATCGGCCGTGTCGGCTCCCTCAACGTCGCCGTGGCCGCCGCCATCGCCATCGCCGAAACCCGGCGCCGCGAATGGGACCCCACCGCCACCGCGACCCCCCAGGACACCGCCAACACCGCAACCACCCGGTAGCCCCGCGCCCCAGCGCCAAACCCCCGCCAAGAGGGCCCACCAACAGGGTTTCGACCAAGGTGAGGCGGGAATTTCTCAGCACCATCCGACGTATCGTCCTAAGACGCCACCAATGAGAGGAAACGTGCACCCGTCCCGAAGTATCAGCAGCGTCCCCAGCGGACGCTGTACCCCCGATCCTGACGAACCTCCCTCACCAGGAGGCGCGCGCGCCGGTAACCACTCCGAGGCGGTGCGTGCGAAATGAGCATCATCGGCAACATCCTCCTCGGAGTACTGGTCGTACTCGCGATCACCGCCGCCACCGGCTACTTCGTCGCCCAAGAGTTCGGCTACATGGCGGTCGACCGCTCCCGCCTCAAAGCCCGCGCCGCATCAGGCGACGCCGGAGCACACCGTGCCCTCAAGGTCACCGGCCGCACCTCCTTCATGCTCTCCGGAGCACAACTCGGCATCACCGTCACCGGCCTCCTCGTCGGCTACGTCGCCGACCCCCTGATCGGCCAAGGACTCGGTGATCTCCTCAGCGGCATCGGCGTCCCCACCGGCCTGGGCCTGGCCGCCGGCGCCGTGATCGCACTGCTGTTCAGCACCGTCGTGCAGATGGTCTTCGGCGAGCTCTTCCCCAAGAACCTCGCCATCGCCCGCCCCGAACCGGTCGCCACCGCACTCGCCCTGTCCACCCACGTCTACCTGCGGCTGTTCGGGTGGCTCATCGTGCTGTTCGACCAAGCAGCCAACCTGCTCCTCAAGGCCGTACGCATCGAACCCGTCGAGGACGTCCAACACGCCGCCACCCCACGCGACCTCGAACACATCGTCGAGGAATCCCGCGAAAGCGGCGACCTACCCGCCGAACTGTCCACCCTGCTCGACCGCACCCTCGACTTCCACGACCGCACCGCCGGCCACGCCATGATCCCCCGCCCCCAGGTCAGCACCGTCGAAATCGGCGCCCCCGTCAGCCGGGTCGTCGAACTCATGGCCGACGGACACTCCCGCTTCCCCGTCCTCGGCCACGGCGTCGACGACATCATCGGCGTCATCTGCCTACGCGACGTCCTCGCACTGCACGACCGCGACCTCAACACCGTCGACGTCTCCGAGATCGCCCAGTCCGCGGTCATGGTCCCGGCCTCACTACCCCTGCCCGGCGTACTCGACCACCTCCGCGAGGCCGACAACGAGTTCGCCTGCGTCGTCGACGAGTACGGCGGCCTGGCCGGCGTCATCACCACCGAGGACATCGCCGAGGAACTCGTCGGCGAAATCGCCGACGAACACGACCCCGCCGAACAACACCCCCGCGCCGTCGACGACGGAAGCTGGCTGCTGCCCGGCGCCCTGCACGTCGACGAGGTCGAACGCCTCATCGGCCACGACCTCCCCGAAGGCGACTACGAAACCATCGGCGGACTCGTCATCAACGAACTGCGGCGCCTGCCCGAACCCGGCGACACCATCAGCGCCGCACTCCCCCGCCCACCAGGCGCCGACGACACCGAACCCGACCGGTTCGTCCAGCTCAGCGTGCAAAGCGTCGACCGGCACGTCCCCGAGACCGTGCGGCTCGAACTCCGCGAATCCCCTGCCGAACCCGCCTCGCCGCAACGCCCGGAGGTCAACGCGTGAGCGACCTCAACCCGCTGCTCGCGCTCGCCATTTCCGCGGGCATCATCATCCTCAGCGCGTTCTTCGTCGCCATCGAGTTCGCGCTGGTGGCCGCGCGCCGCTACCGGCTGGAAGAGGCCGCCGAGACCAGCACATCGGCACGGGCCGCCCTCAAGAGCGCCCGCGACCTGTCCCTGCTGCTCGCCGGATCCCAACTGGGCATCACCCTGTGCACCCTGGCCCTGGGCGCCATCACCAAACCAGCCGTGCACCACCTACTGGAACCCCTCTTCAGCGAGTGGCTGCCCGGCCCCGTCTCCGCCGTCGTCTCCTTCGTCCTCGCCCTGATCCTGGTCACCTTCCTGCACCTGGTCGTCGGCGAGATGGCCCCCAAGTCCTGGGCGATCTCCCACCCGGAGAAATCCGCCACCCTGCTAGCACTGCCCATGCGGTTCTTCATGTGGTGGACCCGCCCCGCCCTGGTGCTCCTCAACGGCATGGCCAACTGGTGCCTGCACCGCGTGGGCGTGTCCGCCGTCGACGAGGTGGCCACCGGACACGGCCCCGAAGACCTACGCGAACTCGTCGACCACTCCGCCAAAGCCGGCGCGCTCGACGAGGACCGCCGCGACCAACTCGCCACCGCCCTTGAGGTCAACTCCCGCCCCCTGCGCGAGATCTTCACCCCCAAGGAGGAACTCGCCGGCGTCTCCCCCACCGACTCCGTCGAGACCATCAAACACGTCTCCCGCGAGTCAGGCCACCTGCGCCTCGTGGTCCGCGAGCACCGCAGGCCCACCGGCGTCGTACACGTACGCGACGCCCTGACCAACACCCCCGAGACCACCGCCGCCGACCTCATGCGGCCGGTCCTCACCCTGCACGTGGAAACCCCCATCTACGCCGCCCTGAGCACCATGCGCGAGAGCCGCACCCACCTGGCACTGGTCGAGAACGAACACGGCCTGGTGGGCCTGGTCACACTGCAGGACATGCTCGACCGGTTGCTGCTGGTCGAACCCGCCGCCTGACCCGCGCCCGTGCTCGGCACCCCGAAACCACGCGCCAAGCACGGGCCAGGCGGGAATCCCACCCGGCCCGCCATCGTTGAGACAGCCGTGAACACCAGCACCCCGAGCACCACCAGCCCCCACCGTGGCTAGCCCCCGCCCCGCCGACCGGATGTGGGCGGTCGCCCTCGCCGCCGGGCTGTGGGGAACCTCGGCCCTCATGCGCGACCCCCTGGCCCAGGAACTCCCCGCCCCCACCATCGTGCTCTACGAACACGCCATAATCGCGCTCCTGCTGATCCCCTGGATCATCCCCGCGTTCACGGCACTCGCCCGCTCCGGCCGCGGCACCATCACCGCCATGATCGTGGTCGGAGGCGGCTCCTCCGCGCTCGCCACCACCCTGTTCACCATGGCCTTCGCCACCGGCGACCCCATCACCCCGCAGGTACTGCAGAAACTGCAACCCGTCCTTGCGGTCCTGCTCGCCGTCATCCTGCTCGGCGAACGCCTCACCCCGCGCTTCGCCTGGTTCGCGCTGCCCGCCCTGGCCGGCGCCTGGATCCTCGCCTTCCCGGACCCGCTGAACGTGGGCATACACAGCGCCACAGCCGCCGCGCTCGCCGTCGGCGCCGCCGCACTGTGGGCAGCCGGCACCGTGTTCGGCCGGCTCGCCGGCGCACGGCTGGCCGCCACCCACGTCACCACCCTCCGCTTCAGCATCGCGCTGCCAGTAGCCCTGGTCATCACCGTGGCCACGGGGTCCCCACTGGCCGTCTCCCCCGCCCAGCTCCCCCTGCTCCTGGCGCTTGCCCTCATCCCCGGCCTCGCCGCCCTCGCCCTGTACTACTGGGGCCTGGCGCGCACCGCAGCGAGCCGGGCCACCCTCGCCGAACTCGCGTTCCCGCTGGTATCGGCCGTCGTCGGGGTCACCATCCTCGGGGCGTCGCTGACCTGGAGCCAATGGGCCGGCGCGGCACTCGTACTGGCCTCGGTCACAGCGATGGCGCTGAGCCGTTCACGCACCCGGCCAACAGGGGTGGCCGCCCCACCCATCCGCGCCGGCGCAGCCACCACGAGCTAACCAGGCCGCACACCACCACCGCCAACAGACCCGCCACACACAGCAGGGCCGGCCGGGGGAACACTCCCCCGACCGGCCCCAGCACAGCGGATCAGGCGGTGCGCGCGTTCAGCGTCACATCGATGTTTCCCCTTGTGGCGTTGGAGTAGGGGCACACTTCGTGCGCGGCCGCCACAAGCCGCTCAGCCTCGGCCTGCTCCACACCCGGGATGGTGACATCCATCTCCACGGCGATGTTCAGGCCACTCTCGCCGGAGCCCAGGCTCACCCGCGTGTCGATCGTGGAACCCTCGACACTGGCCTTCGACTCGCGCGCCACCTTCTTCAGCGCACCGTGGAAGCAGGCGCCGTAACCCACGGCGAACAACTGCTCGGGGTTGGTGCCCGGCCCGTCGTCGCCGCCCACGCCCTTGGGAACGGACAGCTCGACGTTGAGCCGGTCGTCATCGGTGCGGCCGTACCCCTTGCGGCCCTCGCCGCTGACACTGGCCTTCGCGGTGTACAGCACGTTCATGACTCTCTCCCTACGATTAACGTTCGCGGACATGGGGGCCTCACCGCGCCGGATGGGGTCCAGCGCTCCCGGCCGACTCGGTGATCTGGTCGAGCAGGCCGCGCAGCTCCGCCGCCTTGTCCCGGGGAATCCCGGTACCACACAGCACGCGCGCGGGAATGTCCAGCGCGCGCTCGCGCAACGCCGCGCCGTCCTCGGTCAGGGCGACCAGCACCACCCGCTCATCCCCGGCACTGCGGGTCCGCCGGAGCAGCCCGCGCTGGGCCATCCTGCGCAGCAGCGGCGACAACGTGCCCGAGTCGAGCCGCAGCGCCGCCCCCAGATCCTTGACCGGAATGGAGTCGCGCTCCCACAGCACCAGCATCACCAGGTACTGCGGGTAAGTGAGCCCCAAGTCGGCGAGTAGCTCACGGTAGAGCCCGGAGACGGCCCGGGA
Organism: Lipingzhangella halophila; assembly: GCF_014203805.1. Lineage (GTDB taxonomy): Bacteria > Actinomycetota > Actinomycetes > Streptosporangiales > Streptosporangiaceae > Lipingzhangella > Lipingzhangella halophila. The sequence continues at coordinate 2,939,384 of NZ_JACHJT010000001.1, forward strand.
CGCGGCGTAGATGGCGAAGCAGAGCTGGCTGTCGAGAGAGAGCGGATTTTCCCCCTGGTGCGTGGTCATGGTGTCGACTCACCCCCACATCGACAATAGCAGAATCGAGTTGTGCACAACTGATCGGAGTAGCCCAGGACATCCCTGATGGCGCCCGCCAGACGACAGCCAGACCCGAGCACAATGTCTCGCGCTGGACAATCTGCCGCGGATCGGGATTGTTATGCTCACGGGCATGACCGCCATGGCTCCCACCAGCACTGAGCCGGACCTCTCGTTCCTGCTGGACCACGCCGGCCACGTCCTGCGGACCCAGATGGCCGCGGCACTCGCCGAGATCGGACTCACCGCCCGCATGCACTGCGTTCTGGTGCACGCTCTGGAGGAGGAACGCACCCAGATCCAGCTCGCCGAGATCGGCGACATGGACAAGACCACGATGGTGGTGACGGTCGACTCCCTGGAGAAGGCGGGACTGGTCGAGCGCCGCCCGTCCAGCAGGGACCGGCGGGCGCGGATCATCGCGGTCACCGAGGAAGGCGCGCGGGCCGCCGAACAGAGCCAGCGGATCGTCGACCGGGTGCACGCCCAGGCGTTCGCGGCGCTTCCCGACGATGAGCGCGAGGTGTTCCTGCGCGCCTTCAGGCGCCTGGTCGAGGGGCATCTGGCCACCCCCGCGCAGAGCCCGCAACCGGTGAGGCGGGCACGCCAGCACGAAAAATAGACCCAACAAAGATTGTCTATAACAAAACTATCCACTACGGTCTTTTCTGTTGCCTCCCCAACAGGAAGAGACCTATGCCCGCCGCAACCACCCCCACAGCGCCCCCGTCACGCTGGCTCGCCCTCGGTGTGATCACCACGGGGACCCTGATGAACATCCTCGACGGCAGCATCGTCACCGTGGCGCTGCCAACCATCCAAGACGACCTGGGATTCTCCCCCGCCAGCCTGAGCTGGGTCGTCAACGCCTACCTCATCGCGTTCGGCAGCCTGCTCCTGCTCTCCGGACGCCTGGGCGACCTCATCGGCCGCAAGCGCGTGTTCCTGGCCGGAACCGGCGTGTTCACCCTCGCCTCGCTCCTGGCGGGCGCCGCCACCAGCCCCTTCGCGCTCATCGCCGCCCGCTTCCTCCAGGGCGCCGGCGGCGCCCTGGCCTCCGCCGTCAGCCTGGGCATCCTCGTGACACTGTTCACCGAGCCCGCACAGCGAGCCAAAGCCATCGCCATATTCAGCTTCACCGGTGCCGCCGGCGCATCGATCGGCCAGGTACTCGGCGGAGTCCTCACCGAATACCTCTCCTGGAACTGGATCTTCCTCATCAACCTGCCCATCGGCCTGGCCGCACTGGCCATCGCAGTACCCGTGCTGCCCACCGACCGCGGGCTCGGCCTGGCCGCCGGCGCCGACATCCTGGGCGCCCTCCTGGTCACCGCCGGGCTGATGCTGGGGGTCACCACGGCGGTCAGAGCCGAAGAGCACGGCTGGGCCTCGGGCCCCACCCTCGGCCTGGGCGCCCTCGCCGCCGTACTGCTCGCCGGATTCGCCCTCCGCCAGGCCAAGGCCAGGACCCCGCTCATGCCACCGCGGATCCTGCGTTCGCGCGCCGTCGTGGGAGCCAACCTGATCCAGATCCTGATGGTGGCCGCGCTGTTCTCCTTCCAGGTCTTCATCGCCCTCTACATGCAGAGGGTGCTCGACTACGGCGCCGCCACGACCGGGCTGGCGATGCTGCCCTCGGCAATCATCATCGGCGCGATGTCGCTGGGAGTCTCCGCCCGGCTCATCGGGCGTTTCGGCGAGCGCGTCGTCCTGCTGACGGGCTTGGCGCTGCTGGTCGGACTGCTTTGCCTGCTCGCCCGCCTGCCCGTGCACGCCGACTACCTCACCGACCTGCTCCCGGTGATGCTGCTCGCCGGGGGCTTCGGGCTGGCCTTGCCAGCGCTGACCGCTCTTGCCATGTCCGGCGCCACCGACGACGACGCCGGCCTGGCCTCCGGACTGTTCAACACCACCCAACAGGTCGGCATGGCCATGGGCGTGGCGGTGCTCTCCACGCTGGCGGCGTCGCGCACCGACGAGATGCTCGCGGCCGGCGCGAATCAGGCCGAGGCGCTGACCGGTGGCTACCACCTGGCCTTCGGCATCGGCGCCGCTCTACTGGCCACCGCCCTGACCATCGCCCTGACCGTGCTGCGCCGCCCCACCCCCACCCCTGGCCCCAGCCCTCGGGAACGGGAATCCGCCACGCAGACCACGGCCAGCGAGACAACAGAGCGGTGACCCCGGCGAACGCGACCACCACCGAGGAACCCGCTCCGGGCCGCGGAGCCGCGTCCCAGCCCTGACCACCATGGTGGTCAGGCAGCGGGCGGTGGTCCTGTCCAGTGCTGTCCCGGTTGTATGGGACAGCACTGGACACGGGGGGATGGGGTCGGGTTGATTGTCGGTGAGGCTGTATTGTGGTTGATTGTGTGGAAACCACAATACAGCGGCCTTTACATCGTAGATTTTTAATTGGCGATACAGGACCCGCTGCACAACCGGCCGCGAAATGCCGAGATTTTGGAATGGAAACGGTTATCGATCGCTTATACTGGAGCGTGTCCAGCCGGCGCACCGTCCTCTCGGCAAGCCGGAGACGGCGACTATCGTGCGCTACGACTTTTCGTTGAGGAGGCCACTCCCATGAAACCCGGTATCCATCCCGAGTACCGCCCAGTGGTGTTCCGCGACCGCGCGGGCGACTTCACCTTCCTCACCCGCTCGACCGCGACCAGCGACCGCACGATCGAGTGGGAGGACGGCAACACCTACCCGCTCATCGATGTCGATATCTCCAGTGCGAGTCACCCGTTCTACACCGGCAAGGGCCGAGTCATCGACACCGCCGGACGAGTGGAGCGCTTCGAGCAGCGGTACGGCCGGCGCCGGCGCTGACCCGCCCCGGCGGCTGGTGAGGCACCGGGCCCCTCCCCCGGTGCCTCTCCAGCCGCCGGCATGCCTGTCCGCCCCTCAGATGGCCGCGCGCCGCTGCAGGTAATGGAACGCCCCCCAACCCGGCAGCGCGGGGAACCAGAAGGTGAGCACCCGGAACAGCAGCACAGCCGGCAACGCGATCGCGGCCGGAAGTCCCGCGACGGCGGTCAGACCACCGAGCAGCGCCGCCTCCACCGCGCCCAACCCGCCCGGGGTGGGCGCTGCCGACCCCAGGGCGTTGCCCGCGAGGAACACCACCGCCACCGCCGCCAGGCTCGCCGACCCGCCAAACGCGAGCACCGAGAACTGCAAGCAGAGAATGAACCCGGCGGTGAGCAGGATCGTGCCACCGAACCCCATCGCCAGTCGGCGCGGGTTCTGCAACAAGTCCAGGAACTGCGGCAGCACCCCCCGGAAGTAGGGACGCAGCCGGTCCAGCACGGCCCGGCGCAGCGCGGGAAGCAGCAGGACCGCAGCGACCGCCACGGAGAGCACCGCGCTCACCACGAGCAGGGTCAGCGGCGGGGAGAAGTCCGCGAAGTGGGCCGAGCCCGTGAGATAGGCGAAGACCAGCATCATCGGTACATGCATGAGCAACCCGACAGCCTGGGACAACCCGACCGCGGACAACGCGAGTCCACCCGAGGCACCCATCTTCGTCACATAGCGCGTGTTGAGGGCCACCATGCCCACGCCCGCCGGCGCCGCGATGCGAACGAAGGACACCGCGAACTGCGCCAGCACCGTCGGCCAGAACGGCAGCCTGATGGGCACGAACCCCATGAGCGCCATCGCCGCGGCCGGCATGCACAGCACCGACACCACCAGGGACGCCGTCGCCCATCCCAGGTCCGCCTCCCGGACCGTGGAGAAGTCGACGTCGACAAGCTGGTACGCCAGCACGATGCCGACCACGGTGGCGGCGGCGGCACTGACCACGGTCCGCGGCTGCATGCGTTCCAGCTTCGCCGGGCGGGCCGGCGCCTCCGGCGCGACGGCGGTGATCCGCCCGCGGACAGCGCCCAGCAGCTCAGGGTGTTCCCGCAACTCGGCACGCAGCGCCTGCGGCATCCCGGCCGGCTGCAGGAACGGCAGCGCACCGGCCACCGCCTCCACACCCAGCGCCCGCACCGCCGAGCGCACCGCGCGCTCCTCCCCCACGCGCACAGCCAGCGCCGTCAGCAGCGCGGCGACATCCAGCGACGCCCGCAGGGGCGCCGCGGCGATACTGCCGTTCGACAGGTCCGTAAAGGCGACCCGGCCGTCCAGCCGGATGCCAACCGTCGCGCCGGTGAGGTTGCCATGCACAATGCGGTGGCGGTGCAGCCGGTCGAGATCGCCCCACGCGCGGTCCAGCAGCCCGCTGGTGAGCTCCTCCGCGTCCAGGTCGCTGAGCCTGCGTACCCGGACGTGCTCGCGCACCAGGGCGACCGTTCCGGCGCCGAGCTCGGTGACGGCCAGGATCCCGGGCACCGCCGCGCCCGCCGCGCGCGCGGCGAAGTGCATCAGGGCGGTGTGCTCGACCCTGCGGTGCAGCCCGAACTGGATCGGCGGGGCAACCGGGGTGCGCAGTAGCAGCACCCCCATCAGGCGCTTCCACACGCCCGCGGTGTCATCGGCGCGCAGGAGCACGATATCGAGGCGCTGGTCGACCGTGTCGGCGACGAACCGCTGGTTGCCGTCGGCGTCGCTGCCCTGGGAGGTCAGGTTCAGCGGCTCCAGGTCGAAACGGCGCAGCTCCCGAATGAGGCGGTCGGTGGCCGGGACCGGCATCGACAGGCCGACCACATAGCGGGCCACAGAGGCGCACGTCCAGCCCACCAGCACGGTCAGTACCAGCGCGAGCGAGGTCGTCACCCCCGCCAGCAGCACCGAGGCCGCGGTGATGGCGATCCCCGACCACATGACCACCCGCACCCGCGGGAGGTGTCCCAACGGCATGGCGCGTACGTAGCCGATGGCGGCCGCCAGGTAGCCGTGCAACAGCGCGGTGAACACCCCACCGGAGCCGGCGCCCGCCAGCACCTCGGGCGGGCCCGCGGGCGCCGAGGCCGCGAGCACGGCCGCGTTGACCGCCCCGGTCAGCCCGTACCCCAGAGCGCCCGCGACGAGTCCGCGCACGACCTGGCGGAACTCGCGGCGGATGAGGACCTCCAGGGCGGTGATGCTGACCAGAACGATCACCGTGAGGTTAGCGATCCCGACGAGCAGTCCGAGCAGTGAGGGGGGCACCAGCGCGCGGAGCTCGTCCGGGTCGGTGGTTTCGGCGGCGTCAGTGTCGGTGACGATCCACACAAGAAGTAGCACCACGGCCACCAACAGTGCACTTCCGATGGCGATCAGCAGGTCCAGCGGTCGTCGGGCCGCCGGGCGGATCTCCTCCAGCGCCGCCGCGCTGTTCGCGGGTTTGGGTCCTCCTTGTTGCACGTTTCCAGCCTGCCGTATGCCGTGTCAGGACCGTGTCAGGCCCCGGCACGTGTTCCCGGGGAACAGGTGGTTCGAAGAGACCGGAGCGGGCAGAGGCCGGGAAGTGTGGTGTTTGACCAAACTGTCGCCTTTACGATGTAGATTTCTAAATTGGATCTGTGGCGCCGATGCCGAGCGCGCTGCGGAGCATCCCAGCCCGCTCGGTCGTGCGGCGAGGGACGGGCCAGTGTCCCTGTCGGCCCTACTGGTAGGACCAGCCCGACCAGCGGTACACGTCGACCAGGATCACCGGGCCATCGGGCGGCGACTGGCCGTATTGGGGGTAGCGCCCGGTAAGCCACCGCAGCGCCGCGTCGCGTTCGGGGCCCTCGTGGACGATGCGCGCCTCGCCGTCGGCGCGGGCCCACCACAGCCGCTGCCAGTCGTCGTCGTACTCGTCGGCCAGCAGGCACACCCGAGGGTTCTCGGTGATGTTCGCCAGCCGTTTGAGGTTCGTCGTGCTCTTGGGTTTGGTGTCGATGGCGGTCGCGACCGTGTCCCCGTACACCGCGAAGGTCACCGGCACCAGGTGGGGCTGGCCCGCCGCGGAGACGGTGGCCAGGCGCGCCACCCGGCTCGCCGCGAAGCGATCCCGGGTTCGCTCTGAGCTCCAGCGCATGTGTGCGACGGTGCCACACGCACCGCGCCGGTGGCCGTTCCCGCGCGGGCGTGCCTACTCTCCCGCGGCCAGTTCCGCGACAATGTCGCCGGCCGGGCGGGCCGCGGCGGCACGAAATCCGGTTCCGGCCCACATGTGCAGGGTCTCGGGGTCGGCCGCGCGGGCCGCGGCGGCGCGGATGGGGCCGGTCAGGTAGTGCACGTGGGGGTAGGCGGCCGGGGCGGCCGGCCCGTGCTCGCGCAGGAACCGGTTGGCCAGGCCGCGGGCGCGCCGGCCGCTGAACGCGCGCGTCACGGCCGTGCTGGTGAAGCGGGCGTCGGCGAGCGCGTCCTTGTGCGTACGGTTCGCCCCGCTCTCCGGGGTGCGCAGGAGTGCCGTTCCGACCTGCGCGGCGACAGCCCCGGCGGCCACAGCCGCGCGGACGTCGCCGCGGGTGGCGATACCTCCGGCGGCGAGCAACGGAACCTCGACCGCGGCGCGCACCGTGGCCAGCAGTTCGAGCAGGGGCGTGGTCCGTTCCTGGGTGTCGTCGAACGAGCCCTGGTGCCCACCGGCTTCGGCCCCCTGCACGCACAGCATGTCGGCTCCGGCGTCGGCGGCGGTACGCGCCTCGCCGGAGCTGGTGACCGTGACGATGACCGTGGTGCCCGCCGCGCGCAGCGCCGCGATGTCCGCTGCCGCCGGACAGTTGAAGGTGAAGCTCACGTAGCCAACCGGGTCGGCGGTGAGTGCGGCGAGCTTGGCCTGGTAGTCGTCGTCGCTCCAGTGTGCGCGCCCGGGTTCGGTGCCCAGGCGCTCGGCCTCGGGCAGCAGCCGGGTGCGGTAGGAGTCGAGGACAAGCGGATCAAAACGGTCGGGCCCCGGGACGAACACGTTGACGCCGAACGGGTACCTGGTGAGCTCCCGGGTCGTGCGGACCAGGTCCCCCATCTGGGCGGCACTGGTGTATCCCGCCGCGAGAAAGCCCAGCCCGCCGGCCTGGTTCACGGCCGCGACCAGTTCAGGAGTACTCACGCCGCCGGCCATGGGCGCCGCGACAATGGGCGTGTCGAAGTCTGGGGTGCGTGGCACCGCGGGTCCTCCTTGCGGGCGATGGCGGGGGCCGTTGGGAGCCAGTTTGGCAGGCCCGGGGTGCGGGGCTGCCGAGTACCCGCGCGGCGCCGCATCGTGGCATAGATAACAGGGATAACGTGCGCTAACGATGAGCGTTCTGGTTAGTGGGCATTACGCTCAATACCGTTTGATCGGCACGTCAGCGCCCATCCCAAGAGAGGCGATTCGCGATGATCGATCCCGCCACCATCACGGCCGCGGTCGCGACCACGGCCGCCGGCTTCGGCCTGTTCGCCGCCGGCGGCCTCGCCCACATCATCAGCGAGCGCTTGGAGGAACGCGACCGCGCCCGGGAACAGCCCGCCGAGACCGCAGAGGTCTCCCCGGCCGCCGAGACCGCCGAGCGCGACGCCCGAGAACGGCAGCCGGCCTGATCCCGCCCGCGCTGGAGAGCTCACTGACCGTCCGCGACCACCTCGGACAACAGAGCCGGATCAACGTTGCCGCCGGAGACCACCGCCACGGTCGGGCCGTCTGCGGGCACCCGCCCCGTGCGGAACGCCGCCGCCGCGAGCGCCCCACTGGGTTCGGCGACGATCCGGCTCTCGCGGGCGATCGCCCCCATCGCCGACCGAATCTCGTCCTCGGTGACCGTGACGATCCCGTCCAGGCGTTCGCGCAGGTGGGCGAAGGTCAGCTCAGAAAGTCCTACCCGCGTGCCGTCGGCGATGGTGCGCTGCGCCCGCTCCGGCGGCCAGGAGACCAGCCGGTCGGCGTCCAGGCTCTCGGCGGCGTCAGCGGCCAGCTCCGGCTCGACTCCGACTATGCGCGTCCGCGGACTCAGCGCGCGCACCGCGGTCGCCACCCCCGAAGCCAGTCCCCCGCCGCCGACCGGGACGAGCACGGTTGCCGGTTCGGCCAGATCCGCACACACTTCCGCGCCCACCGTGCCCTGTCCGGCGATGATGTCCGGGTGATCGAACGGGGGAACCAGCGTCAGCCCTCGCTCCTCGACCAGCTTCAGGGCAGTGGCCTGCCGGTCGGCCGGCGCGGCCGGCACGATCTCGGCACCGAACCGGCGCATCGCGGCGGCCTTCACCCGTGATGCCCCTTCGGGAACCACCACGACGCAGTGGATCCCCTCGCCCCGCGCGGCATAGGCGAGTGCCTGACCGTGGTTGCCGGAGGAGTGGGTGACGACCCCGGCCTGCCGCGCCGCGGGCTCAAGGCACGCCAGTGCGTTGACCGCGCCGCGGATCTTGAACGCCCCCACCGGTTGCAGGTTCTCCGGTTTGAGCCACAGCGGCGTATCGCTCCGCGGGCCGGGCAGCAAGGGGGTGCGCAGCACCCGGTCACGCACCCGCTCGGCGGCGGCGCGGACGTCGGCCAGTGAGATCAGCTCCATGCCCGCAGTATGCCGCCGGTACCGCCGCCGCCGATGACCGGGGATGGCCTCCCCTCGCTCTCTGGCGCCGGCCCCCGTGCGGGGCCGGGAGCTCCGATTCCGCCGCGGGCAGGTCACGCACGCGGCGCGTACATCATGATGGCGACGCCGACCAGGCAGGTGGCCGCGCCGATCAGGTCCCACCGGTCGGGCCGGAACCCGTCGACCACCATGCCCCAGGCCAGGGAGCCGGCGACGAACACCCCGCCGTAGGCGGCCAGGATCCGCCCGAAATGCGGGTCGGGCTGGAAGGTGGCGATGAAGCCGTACGCCCCAAGGGCGAGCACCCCCGCGCCAACGAACAGCAGGCCGCGGTGCTCGCGGACCCCCTGCCACACAAGCCACGCGCCACCGATCTCGGCAAGAGCGGCGAGAACGAACAGGGCGATGGAACGCGCGACAAGCATCGTGCCTCCTTATCGGGTAACCGCCCGACCGAGGTGACCGAACGAGCTTGCATGGTCCCGGCGGTCAGGCGGCGTCACCATGAGGATGCCAGGGAGGTCACGGACTCTCCAGCCCGGCCGCCGCGACAGCTTGGCGCACGACCCCGTCGAGCACCTCCTCGTAGCCGGCGGGCACCAGGACACTGACATCGACCAGCCCGCCGGGCGCGGCGTCGACCGTGTCCGGGCCGCCGGCGAAGCCCAGACGCAGCCGCAGCGGTTCGGGCCGTGCCACCTCCCGCAACCACCGGACGAAGAGCGCGTCGAACTCGTCCAGGCGCATCGGCACCTGCCCGGCGGGCAGTGTGCAGGTCTGGGGAATCCACGTCATGGCCGCACCTCCGGTACTCACCGCCCACGCCGTTCGCCGGGCCCAGTACAAAGCTAACCCGGTACCCGGGTACCGGGTTCAACCCTCCGCGGGCCTGGAGTGCGGGGTGCCGGGAACGCGCGATGCGTTCCCGGCACGCCCGTGGATGCGGGCGGGACCGCGGACCCGCCCGCCATCGCCTATCGCAGCTCGCGCTCGGCGTAGACCCGCATCGTGTCCCGGACGAACGCCGCCGTTCCCGCACCGTGCCGGTCATAGGTCGCGGTGAACCGCGGGTCGTCGACGTACATCTGGCCGAGGCCCGCGAACTGCTCCGCGGTCGGGTTCCTGCCCTGCCAGCCGAGGGTCACCCACTCGTACTGGCGCTGGGCGATCGCCTGCACTTCGTCACTGTCGGGCGAGCGGCCGGCAGTGAGGGCCGCTCCGAAGTCGGAGGCGATCTCGCGCTGCTGGCGCTGGAACCCGTCCTGTTCCTGTTTCGAGAGCGAGCGCCACCACTGGGCGCCCGACTCGTAGGCCTCGCGGCCCCACTGTTGGATCATCTCGTCCTTGTACTGCTCGTGGTGGAACCCGTCGAGGATCTCGTCGGCCATGAGTTGCTCCTCTTCTTCCGTCTTGCGCAGGGTCGTGCGTACCGACTCGATCTGGCGTCCTATGCGCTCGCGTTCGCGTTCGAGCAGCGCCAGGTGGGTGCGCAGCGCGGCCGCGGCGTCCTGCTCACCGGCCAGTACCTCGGTGATGGCCGCCAGCCCCAGCCCCAGTTCGCGCAGCAGCAGGACGCGCTGCAACCGCACGAGGCAGTGCTGGTCATAGAAGCGGTGCCCGTCCTTGCCCACCCTGCTGGGGCGGAGCAGGCCGATATGGTCGTAGTGCCGCAGTGTCCGGCTCGTTGTGCCCGCCAGGTGCGCGACCTCCTGGATGGACCATTCCGCAGGCATTGCGACGACCGCCCTTCCCCTCATCTCGATCGGCGGTGCCGACGGTAGAGGTTGACGCGGCGTCAACGTCAACGCACTCTGGGCATCGAGTTGCGCACCACCGCGAGGCAAGCACCTGCGCGCGGGATACGTGCGGCCCGACAACGGCGGCGAGGAGCCGGATGGTTGAGGTTGGTGGTGAGCAGTGCGGTAGCGGTGGTTGCGCGTGCGACGGGGCAGCGACGGTGGTGGAGGGGTCAGCCCGCCACCCACGGCACCGATCTAGCCGAAGAAGCCGAAGGCGAACAGGGCGCCGTTGGTACCGGCGATCACGATCAGCGCCAGCACAATGCCGGTGACGAAGCTCGTCCGCGCCGAGCGCATCAGGTACTCCAGCGCCACCACGTTGTTCAGCAGGAAGTAGCCCAGGTAGAGGGCGTGCAGACTCCCGCCCTCGCTCAGGACGCCCTCGTAGTACCAGGGCGTGCCCCACATCTCGGTGGCGGTGAACCACTGCCAGGCATAGGACGCGGCCACACCAAGCGGGAACTGGATGAGCGGGATCACCAGCAGCGGGATGAGCTTGACGAAGCTCCACAGGCCGGGTTGCGCCGCCCGGCGCGCCTGCGCCTGGGCTCGCTTCGCGGCCTGCTGCTCGGCGCGCAGCCGTTCCTGGTGCGCGCGCTCGGCCTCCTGGCGGCGGCGCTGCTCCTCACGCTGCTGCTCCTGGTAACGCTGCTGTTCGTGTTCGCGGCGGCGCTGCTCCCGTTGGCGCCGGGCCTCGTCTTCGGGTGAGCCCCGGTACAGGTCGCCATACGCGTCCCCGCCGCCCGGCATCGCCGCGGTCGGCGGCGGCTGGCCGCCCCCCGCGCCGGCCTGGCCGTACTGGGCGGTTTGCTGCGCGCCGGTGCCCGCCTGCGTGCCCATGACCGAGGTCGGATCCGGGCCGCCCTGCTGGGGAGCCTGCTGGGTCGCCTGTCCGTCGGTCAGCATGGAGCCGGCTGCCGCACCCGCCGCGGCGGCGCCCAGCGCCGAACCCGTTCCGGTGGTTGTGGGGCTGTCGGAGTCGGGGGCGCTGCTCAGGGCACTGTTTACCTTGTTGACCTGCTCTTGCACTCCCCGCATGAGTTCCGGGGGCAGCCAGGACTGGCCGATGGGAACGTCGCCGAGCGCGTCGAGCACGGGACCCGGGCCCGGGCGGCGGGCGGCGTCCTTGGTCAGGCAGGCGGCGACCAGCCGCTGCAGTGATGGCGGCACCGCGGACATGTCCGGCTCGTGCTGCATGACCCGCATGACCATCGTGTGCATCGCGCCCTCACCGAACGGGCCGACGCCGCGTGCGGCGTAGACCAGCACCGATCCCAGAGCGAAGATGTCGCTGCTGGGCGTCATGCGCTCGCCCTGGATCTGCTCGGGAGACATGAAGCCCGGGGTACCGATGATCGACTGGGTGGCCGCGGTTCCCTCGGTGGCGCGGGCGATACCGAAGTCGATGACGCGCGGGCCGTCCTCGGCCAGCAGGACGTTGCCCGGTTTGAGGTCGCGGTGGATGAGGCCAACACGGTGGATCTCGCTGAGCGCCTCGGCGAGCCCGGCCGCCAGCACACGCTGGGTGTGCTCCGGCAACGGGCCATAGCGCTTGACCGCCTCGTCCAGCGGCAGCGACGGCACGTAGGAGGTCACCAGCCACGGCATCTCGGCGTCGGTGTCGGCGTCGAGCACCGGCGCGGTGAAGGCACCGCTGACCTGGCGGGCCGCCGTCACCTCGCGGGCGAAGCGCTCGCGGAAGGAGGGGTCGGTGGCCATGTGCGGGTGGATCCGCTTGATGGCCACGGCACGGCCGCCCACGGAGCGTCCGAAGAACACCTGACCCATTCCTCCGGCACCCAGGCGCCCGATCAGCCGGTACCGGCCGATCCGCTGCGGGTCGCCGTTCTCCAGTGGGCCCACGTCTGAACCTCCGCAATCGCTGCCGTGCGCGTCGAAACCCTTGAGAGCGTAACCACGAACCACAGTCGCGCCGACCGGTCCATTGGAGTGGGGGCCGGATGATTGGCGGGATGGGCGCGTGGTCCCTGATAGTCAGACGCATAGTCTAGGCCCCTGGTGCGCACTCTAGTGGCGCCTTTACAGCGTAGATTTCTAAAGTGCGAAAGCTCCCGGGCAGTCCGGCAGCACCCGGTTCGCTGAGCTAGCCTGCTGTCATGCCAGAAGGACCCCTTCCTCCAGAACAGTGGTTCGCCTCACTGCCCACCGCCCACCTGGCCGCATCAGGCCTGCTCACCGACCAGGACGGCAACGTTCTGATCGTCGACCCGAACTACCGGGACGACTGGACGCTCCCCGGCGGGGTCGTGGAGGACAGCGAACCGCCGCACCTCGCCTGCGAACGCGAGGTGGCCGAGGAGGTCGGCCTGGACCGCACGGCCGGCACCCTACTCGCGGTGCAGTGGAGCGCGCCCTCGGGCGTGCGCACCAAGCCGTTCGTCTCCCTTGTGTTCGACTGCGGCATTGTCGACCCCGGCGCCACGATCACACTGCAGGAATCGGAGCTGGACGACTACGCGTTCGTCCCACCCGACCGCGCGGTCGCGCTCCTGTTTCCACCAATAGCACCGCGCCTTTCCGCTGCCCTGCGTGCCCGCGAGACGGGCAATGCTATCTACATATCGTGACCCCCAGCCCCTGTCGTTTCGGCGCTGGGCAATCGCGGGAACCAATACGAACGGGAAACAAATCCAAACAGTACCGCGAAATACTATGCAGCCTGAATGGCGACCGGGGCGCGTTCCCTTCCGGCAGGACCCGCTTTCCAGCACCACGCCGAGACCGTAATCGCCGTAAATAGGGGCAGGAGACGGACACGACGCGCCGTGCCCGGCATTGACCGGTATGCGGGACGCTGCGATAGTCTCCTATTCACTCGGACTCCGCACTCACCTGCGGCGATCCGGAGCATCGCAGTATTGAGACGTCAGCCCAACGCCTCGGTGCGGTAGGTCCGAGGCCGCGGGAGCCCAGAGCCACCGCCTGCCGCACTCCCCTCCAGGTGGGGGATTCGGTCTGGCCGGCCTTCACGGAAGGACGCGGTACAGATGTATAAGCCTGATGACGGGCACCTCTCCCCCGACGGCTTCGCCGACATCATGCGTTCCCTGTTCGCCGAGCCGGAGGTGCACGACACCCTGCAACGGATCGTCGGTCTGGCCGTCGAGACGATTCCCGGTTGCGACTACGCCGGTGTCTCGGTGGTCGAGGGCCGCGGCAAGGTGCACACCCCGGTAAGCACGCACGAGGCGGCCCGGGCCAGCGACGCCCTGCAGTACCAGTTGCGCGAGGGCCCGTCCCTCGACTCCATCTGGGACAACGACTACGTCTACCTGCCCGACGTCGCCAACGGCAGACAGTGGCCGCGCTACGCCGAGGAGGCCTCAAAACTGCCCATTGGCAGCCTGTTGACCTTCCGGCTGTTCACCTCCAGGGAGACCCTGGGCGCGCTGAGCCTCTACGCCCGTACAGCGCACGCCTTCGAGCCGCAGGACCACGATGTCGGGGTGATCTTCTCCGCACAGGCCGCCACGGCGCTCGCCTCGACCCGGCGGCTGTCGAACCTGAACCGCGCCCTGGAGACCCGCGAGACGATCGGCCAGGCGCAGGGGATCCTCATGGAGCGGCACCGCATTACGGCCGACCAGGCATGGCAGTACCTCAGGTCGGCGTCGCAGAACCTCAACGTGCGGCTCGCGGAGCTGGCCGAGCAGATCGCGCGCACCGGCGAGGACCCAACGCGGCTACAGGCCAACACCAGGGCCGAGCAGGAGGGTTCCGGCGGCTGACGCGGAGCCCGTCACCCGCCGTCCACGAGATACACGGCCGCGGCCCCGGTACTGGCGGAGCCGGGGGCGGTCTCCGGGGTGGCGGCGAAGTCCCGGTTCGCCGGGTCCGCCAGGGACACCACCAGGAGCAGCAGTAGGAGTGCTCCGATGGTCCAGGCGCACACTGTCACGAACGTCGACTGCGGGACGGGTTCGTCGTCCGGGGACGTCGGCTCCTCCGGGAGGTCGGCCGCGGAGCGCTCCACGCGCCGGACGTAGCCGGGATCCTCGTCCCTGAGGTGCTCCTCGATCGCGCGCAGGCGTTCGTTGTCGTACCGCGAAGTCGCCATGGCACGCCCTCCCTTCCGCCTTGCTGCTCGACGGCCGAGGGGGGCCACTACCCCGAGCCAATCGCGGCTAACCGAGGCCGCCACCGGCCCCGGGTGACCCAATTCACCGCGAGACCCCGCCAATTGGCGGGTTTATGTATTTCCCGATTCGTTAGTGGGGAAATACCGGGAGGAACAGAGGTGCCAATCCGGTACCGCCCGAGCCGGGCGGCCATACTCTCCGCGGCGTGATGGGGGGCACCCCGGAGAGGGCCGCCCGGCGTTTCTGTTCAACCCCGTAAAAGCTGGATCTTTACCAAGAATGAACTGCGAACCCCCTCTCGTTTGGCATAGGGTCGAAATTGTTGTGCATGAGGTCCGACAGCGTGGCCTGACGAACCGCCAGCCAAGCCCAGCCATCCAGAAGCTGGATGAGGCAGCGGACGCGACGGGAAAGTCTCCCCGAGCGCAGCGACACGCGCCACGGGTGAGCACGCGCCTGGACCGTCCACCGCCACAGGGCTCGGAGCGGCTGCACAAGCGCATATGGCGAGGGATGTCAACCGATGACTGCATCGAGCACGCTTCGCAGCCGGACAGAGGCCGCCCCCCGTCCCAGTTCAGCCCGGGACGGGAGATCGGATGAGGCCTACTACACGAGGACCAAGGAGCTCTTCAAGGAACTCCGGGACGCCGCGGACCACTACAGGCGCGACGAGGTCTATCGTGAGCTCGTCGACCTGCACGCGCCGGTGGTCCGGCGCATCGCCCGCCAGTACCGTCACAGGGGCGAGCCCGAGGAGGATCTGCGGCAGGTCGCGACGGTGGGTCTGATCCAGGCCATCCGCGACTTCAACCCGGACTTCGGTAAACAGTTCATCTCCTACGCCCTGCCGATGATGACCGGTGAGGTCAAGCGGCACTTCCGCGACCGCACCTGGGCCATCCGCGTACCGCGCAAGTACCAGGAGAAGCGTCCCGAGCTCAACCGGGCCACGGCCGCCTTCGAGCAGCATCACGGCCGTTCGCCCGCCGTCTCCGAGATCGCCGAGATGCTGGAGATGACGCACGGCGACACCATCGAGCTCATCGACGCCTCCAGCGCCTACAGCGCTCTGTCGCTCGATGTGCCTTACGGCGCCGACGAGGAGGAGACCACCCTCGGCGACACGCTCGGCGAGGAGGACCACCTCCTGGAGACCGTCGCCGACCGTACGGCGCTGCGCCCTGCGCTGGAGTCACTGACCCCGCGCGACCGCCGCATCGTGCTGCTGCGTTTCGCCGGTGACAAGACCCAGGCGCAGATCGCCGAGCAGGTGGGACTGTCCCAGATGCATGTTTCCCGCAGGCTCTCGGCGGCACTGGCCAACCTGCGCACGCAGCTCAACCCGGATGTTTGAGGTGGTACCAGCGGGTGGGCCGGGGCTTTTGCCCCGGCCCAGTTCTTTGTGCGCCCAGTTCTTTGTGCCGCCAGGCCTTAGCTGGTGGCCTGTTCGAAGTCCTGGGCCGCGGTTTCCCGGGCGTGGGCGATGGAGAAGTCCAGATCACCGTCGTGGACCCACGCGGTGAGGTGGGCGCCCTCCTCGATCTCCCCGTTGAGTAGCAGTGCCGACAGCCGGTTGCCCACGTTGCGCTGGATGGTCCGGGCCAGCGGGCGCGCCCCGTACTCGGGCTGGTGGCCCGCCTCGGCCAACCAGCGGACGGCGTCGTCGGTGAAGCTGATCGTGATGTCCTGGGCGCGCAGCCTGCGTTCGGTATCGTCCAGCAGCATGCGGGTGATCTGGCTCAGCTCCTCGCTGCTGAGGCGGGTGAAGACGATGATCTCGTCGATGCGGTTGATGAACTCCGGGCGGACCTCCTCGCCGAGCCGGCGCATGATCCGGTCCCGGGTCGCGGAGTCGCCGTCCTGGGTTCCGGTGAACCCGATGGGGCCGCCGCCGATGGTGAACTCCGAGCCCAGGTTGCTGGTCATGATGACCACGACATTGCGGAAGTCGACCGTGCGCCCCTGCCCGTCGGTGAGCCGGCCGTCGTCGAGGAGCTGCAGCAGCAGGTTGAACACGTCGGCGTGGGCCTTCTCGATCTCGTCCAGCAGGAGCACCGAGTAGGGCTGCCGCCGGACGGCCTCGGTGAGCTGGCCCGCCTCCTCGTAGCCGACGTATCCGGGTGGGGCGCCGACCAGGCGGCTGGCGGTGTGGCGTTCCTGGAACTCGCTCATGTCGAAGCGCACCATCCGCTCCTGCGAGCCGAACAGCGCCTCGGCGAGCGCGCGGGCGAGCTCGGTCTTGCCGACACCGGTCGGCCCCAGGAACAGGAAGCTCCCGATGGGCTGGTCGGGCGGGGCAAGGCCGGCCCGGGAGCGCCGGATCGCCTCGGAGACGGCGCTCACCGCCTCGTCCTGGCCGACGACGCGCTGGTGCAGCCGCTCCTCGAGGTGGGTCAGCCGCTCGCGCTCCTCCTGGGTGAGCTGAGCCACGGGGATTCCGGTCAGCCGGGAGACGACCTCGGCGATGTCGACGATCTGGACCTCGGGGACCTCGGATGTGCCTTCCGAGCGCGCCTGGCCGATGGACTCCCGCGTCCGGTTGATCTCGTCGCGCACCTCGGAGGCCTGCTCGTAGTCCTCATTGCGGACCGCCTGCTCCTTGCGGTTCTCCAGCTCCCGCAGCCGCTGTTCGAGCTCCTGCAGGTCGACGCTGGGTGTCTTGGTACGCAGCCGCACGCGCGCGCCGGCCTGGTCGACCAGGTCGATCGCCTTGTCCGGCAGGAAGCGGTCCGAGATGTAGCGGTCGGAGAGCTCGGCCGCGGCTTTCAGGCTCTCATCGGAGAAGCGGACCTGGTGGTGCGCCTCGTAGCGGTCCCGCAGCCCTTGCAGGATCTCGATGGTGTCCTCGACATTCGGTTCGGAGACCAGGACCGGCTGGAACCGCCGTTCCAGAGCCGCGTCCTTCTCGATGTTCTGCCGGTACTCGTCGACGGTGGTCGCGCCGATGACGTGCAGCTCGCCGCGGGCCAGGGCGGGCTTGAGCATGTTGCCCGCGCTCATCGACCCTTCGGCGCCGCCGGCGCCCACGACGGTGTGCATCTCGTCGATGAAGATCAGCAACTGGTCGGCGTTGCCGCGGATCTCGTCGATGAGGTTCTTCAGCCGCTCCTCGAAGTCGCCGCGGTACCGGGTGCCGGCGACGATACCGGCGATGTCGAGTTGCACGAGGCGCCGCCCGCTCAGTGTTCCGGGCACGTCGTCGTCGGCGATGCGCTGCGCGATGCCCTCGACGATCGCGGTCTTGCCCACGCCGGGGTCACCGATCAGGACCGGGTTGTTCTTCTTGCGCCGGGCGAGCACCTCGATCGTCTGCTCCACCTCGTCGTCCCGTCCGACCACCGGGTCGAGCCGGCCGTCCGAGGCCAGGGCGGTGATGTCGGTGCCGTGCTCGTCCAGGTGCGGTGTGGAGCTCTGCTCGGTGCGGGCGCTCCCTGCGGGTGTCTCGCCGGAGCGCGCTGCCGTTTGCAGCGCATCGGGAGTGACCCCGGACTCCGCCAGCCGGCGGCCCATCGGCGACTCGCTGTTCACCGCGAGCGCGAACAGCAGGTGTTCGGGTGCGATCAGGTGCTGGTCGAGGGCCCTGGCGATCTGGTGGGCGTCGAGCAGGGTGCGCTTGGCGGTCGGAGTCAGCATCGGCACGTCCGGCCTGGCCTGTGGAGCCCGTTGCGCCGCGGCGGACGCGGCCCGGGCCAGCTCGTCGGAGTCGGCACCGGTGCGCGTCACGAGGGTGCGGGTGGGCTCGTACTGGAGCAGCGCCCAGAGCAGGTGCGGCGCGTCGAGGTCGGTGCGGTCGGACTCGATGGCGCGTTTGAGCGCGTTGCCGACCACTTCGCGTGCCTGGCCGTCCATCAGCCGCGAGAGGTCGACGCGCTGGGTGGGGCGGCGTGCTCCACCCGGCCCGAAGAAGCGCGCCAGGAACTCCTCGAACGAGCGCGGGTCGTACCCGCTCGGTCCCGGGAAGTCGTGCGTCATGGGTGGGTCTCCTCTCTCGGCGAGAGTGCCTCGCGAGCGGCGGGCCCGCGTGCCCGGGAGGCGGTGTGCTTGGTACCGGCAGCGTTCGCGGCCGGTGTGCCCTGGGCACGCGGTCCGCTACCCGGTTCCCGGGCCGGGTAACGCTCCAGGCCGCGGTCGGGATTGCGTCGTGCGACAGGTCACAGCTGGCGTTCCGGGCAGCTCAGGATGAGGGTCCCGGGCGGTCGGGGGTCTGCCCGTCGGGCACGTAGGGGTGGTTCAGGTCGAACGTCGGCCGCTCGCTGCGGATGCGGGGCAGGGAGCGGAAGTTGTGCCGGGGTGGTGGGCAACTGGTCGCCCATTCCAGGGAATTGCCGGAGCCCCAGGGGTCGTCCTCGGTCACCGGGGTCGCGTGCCGGGCCGTGTACCAGATGTTCCACAGGAAGATCAGCGTGGACGCGCCGAGAACGAAGGACCCGATGCTGGAGACCATGTTCATCGCGGTGAGGCCGTCGCCGGGCAGGTAGTCGGCGTACCGGCGCGGCATGCCGGCGGCGCCCAGCCAGTGCTGGATCAGGAAGGTGGCGTGGAAGCTGGCGAACAGCGACCAGAAGTGCAGCTTTCCGAGCCCTTCGTGCAACATCCGGCCGGTGAGCTTGGGCCACCAGAAGTAGAAACCGGCGAACATCGCGAAGACCACGGTCCCGAAGAGGACGTAGTGCATGTGGGCGACGACGAAGTAGGTGTCGGTGACGTGGAAGTCGATCGGCGGCGACGCCAAGAGTACCCCGGTCAGCCCGCCGAACAGGAACGTAACCAGGAATCCGATGGCGAAGAGCATGGGTGTGGGGAAGGTGAGCTGGCCGCGCCACATCGTCCCGATCCAGTTGAAGAACTTGATGCCGGTGGGCACCGCGATCAGGAAAGACAGGAAGGAGAAGAACGGCAGCAGGACCGCTCCGGTGGCGAACATGTGGTGCGCCCAGACGGTCATGGACAGTCCGGTGATGGCGATCGTCGCCCCCACCATGCCTACGTAGCCGAACAGGGGTTTGCGCGAGAAGACCGGGATGACCTCGGTGATGATGCCGAAGAACGGCAGCGCGACGATGTAGACCTCCGGGTGCCCGAAGAACCAGAACAGGTGCTGCCAGAGGATCGCGCCGCCGTGCTCGGGAGAGTAGACGTTGGCCCCGAGCATCCGGTCGGCGCCGAGCGCCGCCAGCGCCGCGGTGAGCACCGGGAAGGCGATCAGGATGAGCACCGAGGTGAACAGGGTGTTCCAGGTGAACAGGGGCAGCCGGAACATGGTCATGCCGGGTGCGCGCATGACGACGATGGTCGTGATGAAGTTCACCGCGCCCAGGATCGTGCCCAGACCCGCCACGATGAGCCCCAGTACCCACAGGTCGCCGCCGAGGCCGGGGCTGCGCACGGGGTCGTTCAACGGCGCGTAGGCGAACCAGCCGAAGCTCGCGGCGCCTCCCGGAGTGAGGAAGCCGGCCATGACGATGAGCCCGCCGAACAGGAACAGCCAGTAGCTGAACATGTTGACCCGGGGGAACGCCACGTCCGGGGCGCCGATCTGCAGGGGCAGGATCGCGTTGGCGAACCCGGCGAACAGCGGCGTCGCGAACAGCAGCAGCATGACCGTGCCGTGCATGGTGAAGAGCTGGTTGTACTCCTCCAGCGACACCACCTGCAGTCCCGGCCACAGCAGTTCGGCGCGGAAGAGCATCGCCATGACGCCCCCGGCGACGAAAAAGCCGAACGAGGTGATGAGGTACAGGTGGCCGACGATCTTGTGGTCGGTGGCCGAGAGCCAGGAGACGAGGACCGACCCCTTCGCGGTGCTCTCGGGTAGGGCCTGGCCCACACTTTCGGTCCTGGTCATCGGCGGTTCCATCCCTCGTTCAAGGTCCGCTGGGCGACACGTTCAGGTTCCCCTTGATCCGCGCGCCGCGCCGTCGTGCTGCCCCGGCGTGTTGTGGACCCGGATGGGCGCGCGGCCTCGGGGAGCGGGCGGGCCGTTCCGCGGTGCGCGGGACGGCCGGCGTGAAGGGGCGCGCTACCCAGCGGTGGCCGCGGGCTAACCCGGCCTGGTCACCACTCCCCTCGTGCGGCGGGTGCGTGGTACGCGGCAGCTGGGGCGTTCGCCGAGTCCTCTCTGCGCGGGGACGTGCACGGTCCGGGATTGCCAGCAGCGAATCCGTGCGTGGAGGTTTCAGAGCTGCGCGGATTCGGTAAGCGTCCTGGTACCGGACGGAGCTGCGGTGCCCCGGGAGGGGCACACCCGGCCCGAGTGGATCGGTCCCTCCTGAACTGTGAGTTGTTGGGGGGCCAGGAGGGGGATCGCCCGGCGGTGTGCGCGGTCACCGCACCGCTCTCCGGTACCAGATGATGGAGGGGGCTCCCACGGGAGCCCCCTCCGGAATCACGAGGGTGGGTCAGGCGGGTTGGGGATGCCGGTCAGGCCCGGCTGCCGCGGCGGCGACCTCCCGGTAGAACGTCTCGGTCTCGCGCACGATCCGCGCCCAGGAGTAGTTGGACACGGCACGTTGCACGGCCGCGTTGCTGTGGTTCTCGTGTCGAACCGGGTCCGTGAGGAGAGAGTCGTCCAGCTCCGCGCGGGGCGGCCCGCCGGCGACGACCAGATTGACATCAGGCAGCCCGTCCAGCGTGGCGATGATGGTGTCGATTCCCCGGGACGCGTCCAGGGGCCGGTCGCCAGAACCCGGTACGTCGGCAGCGGCGCACACGTCGGCGCAGTCCAGGTTGAGGTGGACACAGCGGACCAGGTCAGCGACGTCCGACTCGCCCAGGCAGGCGTCAGAGCAGGCGAGGCATGCCTGCGCGCACTCCGCGAGCCGCTCGATGCAGGTCTTCACGGTCTCGATGTCGCCGTCGATGTCGCGCGGATGGGCGCGCAGCAGCTCCTCGGCTTGGGTGGGCATCGTGAACTTCACTCTCGTGCACAGGAATGGCGGAATGCGCGTTCCCCGCTACCAGGTTTCGGTCGACACAAATGCCGGACATCGGTGACGTGAAGCGTCAAACCGGACATGGGGCACTAGAGCGCGCCTTACCCGAGGATGGCGCCGGATACGCCGCGGCGCGAGACGTTTGGGCAGGCCAGCGCCCGGTAGTGGTTCGGTAGTCGCGACGGGAGGGATTCCGATGGATGTGCGGGATGTGACGGTCAAGACCTCAGACGCCGAGCTGAGCGGTGACCTGGCGCTCGGGCCCGAGGCGGCGGGGGTCGTGCTGTTCGCCCACGGAAGCGGGAGTTCACGGCACAGTCCGCGAAACCGGACCGTCGCCGAGGCTCTGAACAGGTCCGGCTTCGGCACCCTGCTCATCGACCTGCTCACCGACGACGAAGGCCGGCGCGACGAGGAGACCCGCGAGCTCCGGTTCGACATCCCCCTGCTTACCCGGCGGCTGACCGGCGCCGTGGACTGGCTGGCCGCCTCCGAGCGGACGTCGGGGCTGCCCGTCGGCCTCTTCGGTGCCAGCACGGGCGCCGCCGCCGCGGTCGGCGCGGCGGCGGCGCGCCCCGAGCGGGTCCACGCGGTCGTGTCCCGGGGTGGCCGGGTGGACCTCGCGCCCAATGGGCTGAGCACGCTGTCGGCCCCCATCCTGATGATCGCCGGCGGCTTCGACGAGCCCATCGTGCGCATCAGCTTCGAGGCACAGCGCGCCCTGCACGTGGCCAGCGATGTGCACGTGATCCCGGACGCCTCGCACCTCTTCGAGGAGCCGGGGGCGATGGAGCAGGTCACCGGCGCGGCCATGGACTGGTTCCGGGACCATCTGCCCGGGTGAGGGCGCGGCACGACAAAGCCGGGGGCCGCTGTTGGCTGGTGCATCAACAGCGGCCCCGCGGCCGTTCCCCCCACTCTCCGGCGGGTGTGGCACCCACCGGCGGAAGCGCTTTCGCGCTTCCGTCGCCGGCGTGCGCGGCCCCCCGAAAACCGCGCACGCCGGCGTCGGCCGGGGCCCGCTGCGGAACCGAAACGGTCCCGAGCACGGGCCCCACTCGGGTGGCTGGCGAGTACCCGGGAATGTGCGCCGGGTACCCGCACGCAACGAGAAGCCCCCCGTGAGCGTTGTCCCGTCTTGGTGGCTCGCTATCCAGTTCCACCGCGGATATGCGTGGGACCGCCCAATTTTGCGCCGACGACACTTGAGAGGCCGGATGGTCCGGGAGTGCCGGCCATCGGCGCGGTGGATGCGTGGTGCCGCATCCAACGGGCGCGGCGAAGACACCGAATAGGCCAACCCTCCGTAACCGGTGCGGGTGCCCGGCGGTGACGCTGTCAACCAGGCAGCGGGTGGGCCAGCCCCCGGTAACCGCTCCTGGTGCCCGATGGTGACGCACGCGAGGAGGCAGCGAAGGCAGCGTGCGGCGGACGCGCGAGCGTGTGGGTGCCCTCGGCCAGGGTGCAGCCCCCCGTGGCGGTGCCGCGCATACCCCTCACACGCGCCCGCTATGTCCGGTCCCGCGCCGCGCCGTTGCGCACCGAACCTGACCGTGGAGACACTGTCAGCGCCGAGAATGGCGCCGCGGACACCCTCGACGCGTCCGGCCACCGGGAACCCGCACCGATGAACGCCCACCTCCACCGCCCGGCGCCTTCGCCGCCCCGTCGAGCGCGTCACCACCCGCTACCAGTGCCGATGATCGCGCGGTTTTGTTTGAGGACTCCCTGGCGGATGGTTCCAAGCGGAAAGGAACACGCAAGGGCCAGGCGGCTTTGGGCTTGACGGAACTGGGGCCTTTACAATGTAGATTTTTACACTGGAACCAGGGCTACCTGAACGTCGAGTGCCGCGGCATCGGCGAGGTCGCGCTTCCCCAGTTCGGCGCCCCGCAGCTCGCCGCCGGCGGC
The DNA here is from genome assembly GCF_014203805.1 of Lipingzhangella halophila. Classification (GTDB taxonomy): domain Bacteria; phylum Actinomycetota; class Actinomycetes; order Streptosporangiales; family Streptosporangiaceae; genus Lipingzhangella; species Lipingzhangella halophila. The sequence continues at coordinate 2,962,672 of NZ_JACHJT010000001.1, forward strand.
CAGTACAGGTTTGGTCTGGCGCGAGGCTAGCGGCCGGCTACGACGGGGCCACCGCGGGATCCGCCGGGTCAGGACCGCAGTTTCAGCGCCAGGAAAAGATCCACGCGGTGCTCCAGGCTGCTCAGGTCGCGCCCGGTGAGTTCCTCCACCCGACCGATCCGGTAACGCAGTGTGTTGACATGGACGTGCATCGCGGCGGCGCACCGCTGCCACGAGCCCGAATGCGCGAGGAAGCGCTCCAGGGTCCGCACCAGGTCGGAACGGTGGTCGCGGTCGTACTCCAGTAGCGGGCCGAGCAGCCGATCGCGGTAGGAGGAGCGGACTTCCTCCGGCACCGAGGCGAGCAGCAGTTCGTGCGAGTCGATCTCGGCGCCCGCGATCACCCGGGACCGCCCACCGCGCTGTTCGGCGAGGCGGCGCGCATGGCGGGCCTCGACCGCCGCGCCCCGCAGGTCCACGACGTCGCGGGCGGTGGAGCTGGTACCCACGGCGATCCGGTACTCGTCGAGCCCGGGTTCCAGGCTGCGGGCGGCGCGGGTGATCTCGGCGTGCAGTTGCTCGGCGGCTCGGGTGCCGGCCAACCCGGTGCCGGGGACGGGGACCACGGCCAGGGTCTCGTTCTCACCGGTCACTACGGCGCCGGGCCAGTCGGCGACCAGCTCGGAGACGATCCGGCGAGCGAGGTCGGGCAACCGCGGCTCGGGGAGCAGAGTCGCGCTCACGGCGACGTACCCCCGCCGCTCGCCGTCGGCGCCCTCAGGCCGGGCCGCGGCCTGCAGCAGGGCGGACACCTCGTCGAAGCGCTGGGCGACCAGCAGTGACGCCAGCCCTTCGGCGTGCCGGGCGTCGCTGAGCCAACGCTCCTCGACACGGCTGCGGGCCAGCACCGCGATGGAGACGATCTCCGCGACCGACTCGTGGGTCTCCTCGGCCCACGAAGCGTGGTTCCCCACGCAGACGAGCAGCCAGCTCGCGAGCGGGTGCGAGGCGCGGGTCTGCACCGGCAGGATGGTCACGGTCGAGCCCTCGGTACCGCCCAGGGCGGGAAGCTCCGTCGTGCGCGGGAAGCTCGACCAGCCCAGGGCGCGGGAGGCAAGCTGCTCACGGCCGGCTGCCGGCAGATCCTCGCCGGAGGAGGCCACCGGCTGGCCGGTGCTGGAGATGACCCAGGCGCGGATTCCGGCCTCCTCGGCCGCCCCGGCGAAGACTTCGGGGAAGTCCGCGCCCGCGGCGACCTCGGCCATCAGCCGGCGGTGCCGGTCGCGGGTCTCGGCGATGCTGCTGATCCGCCGGTGCGTCAGCAACCGCACGACCTCCTCGGTGACGACACCGAAGGAGGTCTCGGAGGGGACCTCGATCAGCGGCATGTCGTGCCGCTCGCACGCCGCGATCAGGTCCGCCGGCACGGCGCCCAGCGCTGTGCCCGCGGCCAGGCAGGCCACTCCGGCGTCGTCGAGGGAGCTGACGAACCTTTCGGAGTCCTCGGCGCAGGAACGCCACATCATTCCGGTCAGTACCAGTTCGCCGCCGCGCAGGTAGCGCCGTGGCTCAAGCAGGTCCGTTGTGTAGGCCCAACTGATCGAGCGGTGCGCGTGCCCGGCTCCGCTCAGGAACCGCAGATGCAGGCGCGGAATCGCGAGAAGTTCACTGATCTGCATGGCCTGTTCCTTGCGTCACCATGGTCGCACGGTAGCGGATCGGGTTCTCCGGCGTGCCGGGTGTGCTGCCCCAACAGCGTACTTGTAGGAACCGACAAAGTGTTGGGGGATGGTGTGCGGTTGCTTCATGTCATCGCGTCCTAGCTCGGCCGCGAGACAGGGTGGTGTACTTCACACATACGCCGAACACGGGGTGGACACCCACTCCGGTGCAAACTTCCGCGACACGCGCGAACTTCGAGGACGGCATGGAATTCCTGAGCCCCGGCACGCTTGAGGAGGCGCTCGCCGCCAAGAGCGCGCACCCCGAAGCGGTACCGATCATGGGTGGTACCGACGTAATGGTGGAGTTGAACTTCGACCTGCACCGCCCTTCCGCGTTGCTCGATCTCAGTCGGGTCAGTGAGCTTGCCGAGTGCGGCACCGACGGGCCGCACGTGCGGCTGGGAGCGGGCGCGAGCTACACCAGCGTCATCGAGCGGCTGGGCGGACGCGCCCCCGCGCTGGCCCAGGCGGCCCGCACGGTGGCCTCCCCGCAGATCCGCAACCGGGGTACCGTGGGCGGCAACCTCGGCGGGGCGTCGCCGGCGGGCGACGCCCACCCACCGCTTCTGGCCACCGGTGCCGTCATTGAGCTCGCCTCCGAGCGCGGCGTGCGGCGGGTGGCCGCCCGCGAGTTCTACTTCGGTCCGCGGCGCACCGCCCGCCAGGACGACGAGCTGATCACGGCCGTGCTGCTGCCCGAACCGGCCGGCCCCCAGCACTTCAGCAAGATCGGCACGCGCAACGCGATGGTCATCGCCGTGGCCTCCTTCTGCCTCGCGTTCGACGCGGCCATCCGTACGGTGGGCACCGGCATCGGCTCGGCCGGCCCCACGCCGCTTCGGGCGGCCGAAGCCGAGGAGTTCCTCGCCGCGGAGCTCGACTGGGAGGGGCGGCGGCCCCTGTCGGGGGCCGCCGTCCGGCGTTTCGGAGAGCTGGTCGCCTCGGCCGCCCAACCGATCGACGATGTTCGGGGCAGCGCCGGCTACCGCCGGCACGCCCTGGCGGTCATGGCACGGCGCACGCTGGGCTGGGCGATGGCCGAGTACCAGAAGGGAGAGACGCGGTGCGCGTGACGTTCACGGTCAACGGCGATCCGGTGACCGCCGAGGACACCTGGCCGGGCGAGAGCCTGCTCTACGTCCTGCGGGAGCGGCTCGGCCTACCCGGCAGCAAAAACGCCTGTGAGCAGGGCGAATGCGGCTCTTGCACGGTCTACCTCGATGGCGTGACGGCCTGTTCCTGCATGGTCGCCGCCGGGCAGTGCCAGGGGCGCGAGGTCAGGACCGTCGAGGGCCTGACCGGCGACCAGGAGACGGGCGCCGAGCGGCGGCTCGGCACCGTACAGGAGGCGTTCGCCGAGGCGGGCGCCGTCCAGTGCGGGTTCTGCACGCCCGGTCTCCTGGTGCAGGCCGACGACCTGATCTCACGCACGGTCGGCGCCGGGCAGGCGGCACCCGACGACCCCGAGATCCGCGAGGCCCTGGCCGGCAACCTGTGCCGGTGCACCGGCTACGAGAAGATCATCGACGCGGTCCGCCTCGCTGCCCAACGTGAGCAGGTCCTGGCCAACGCGACCGGCGGCGCGGACAGCGAGCCGGACAAGGGCGGTGAGCGCGAATGAGCCCCGTGTACCGGGTTCCCGGGCCGGCGCGGGCCGGCGAACCCGCATCCGGCACAGGCGCGCCCGGCGCTCCGCGCGGCCGGCGGGACCGAACGGACTCCGAAGGTAGGGCCACGTGAGCACGACCATCATTGACGGCGCCTACGTTGTGACAGTCAGCGGCGCCGAGTACCCCGAAGGGCACATCGTCGCGACCGATGGCCGGATCACCCGGATCGGTTCGGGCGCCGCGCCGGTGGTCCCGGGGGCGGCGCGGATCGACGGCCGCGGTTGCCTGGCGACTCCCGGCCTGGTGAACACGCATCACCACCTGTACCAGTGGGCCACCCAGGGCCTGTACACCGACAGCAGCCTGTTCGACTGGCTGGTCGGCTCCTACGAGATCTGGCAGGGCCTCGACGCGGCCAGCGTGGCCGAGACCACCACGGCCGGCGCGGCGTGGCTGGCGCTGTCCGGCTGCAGCACACTCTCCGACCACCACTACATCTTCCCGCCGGGCCGCGGCGACATCGTCGCCGCGGAGGTGGAGGCGGCGCGTCGCGTCGGCATCCGGCTCGACCTGGCGCGCGGCTCCATGGACCGGGGCCGGTCCGGCGGCGGCCTTCCACCGGACGGCCTCGTCGAGACGGCCCGCGGGGCACTGGAGGCCACGGAGGCGGCGATCGACGCCCACCACGACCCCTCCGCCGAAGCCATGACCCGGCTCGCCGTCGCGCCGTGCTCCCCGTTCTCGGTCAGCCGCGAGCTCATGACGGGGGCCGCCGAGCTGGCCCGCGCCAAGGGAGTCCGGCTGCACACGCACCTCGCGGAGACCGCCAGCGAGGAGGAGCAGTGCCGGGCGGAGTTCGGCTGCACGCCGGTGGAGTACGCCGAGAAGCTCGGCTGGCTCGGCAGCGACGTGTGGCTCGCGCACGCGGTCCACCTCAGTGACGACGCCATCGCCCGCGTCGCCGGAACCGGAACCTCGATCGCGCACTGCCCCACCTCGAACGCGCGCCTGGGCGCCGGCATCTGCCGGGTTCCCGAGCTGCTCGCCGCCGGGGTGAACGTCGGTCTCGGGGTGGACGGCCCCGCGTCGAGCGAGCTGACCCCGCTGTCCGGGGAGATGCACCAGGCGATGCTGATGGCCCGGGCCCGCATGGGCCCCCAGGCGCTCAGCGCGCGCCAGGCGCTGCGCCTGGCCACGCTGGACGGGGCGCGCTGTCTTGGTCGCGGCACCGAGCTGGGCAGCCTGGAGACGGGCAAGCTCGCCGATGTCGCACTGTGGCGGGTCGACGGCCCCGGCTACGACGTGATCGACGATCCCGTGGTGGCGCTGGTGTTCGGCCCCCCTCCCCCACTGGAACGACTCCTCGTCGGAGGCGACACCGTCGTCGAGCGCGCCGAGCTGCGCACGGTCAGTGCCGACGCGGCCGCCCGGGCCGGTCGGTCCGCCCACCGCAAACTACTCCAGGAGGTGAGCCGCTGATGGCCGGCACCGTCCCCCGCAGCCGAACCGACCTCTCCAGTGTCACCCGGGACGGGGTGGGCGCCAGCCCGCGCCGCCCCGACGCGACGTTGAAGGTTACCGGGGAGTTCGCGTACTCCTCCGACATGTGGGCCGAGGACATGCTCTGGGGGATGACACTGCGCAGCCCCCACCCGCACGCCCGGATCCGGGGGATCGACGTCACCGGGGCACTCGCGCTGCCCGGCGTGTACGCGGCGCTCACCCACGAGGACGTCCCCGGCGCGAAGCGCTACGGTCTGGAGTTCCAGGACCAGCCGGTGCTCGCCTTCGACAAGGTGCGTTACAAGGGCGAGCCGGTGGCGGTCGTGGCCGCCGACCACCCCGAGACCGCGCGCCGCGCCCTGGACCGCATCACCGTCGACTACGAGGTGCTGGATCCGGTCAGCGACCCGCGCCGCGCAGTGTTCGACGCGGACGGCCCTCGGGTGCACGACGAGGGCACGCTGCCCGTCCACGAGGAGTACAACCAGCAGGGCAACCGGGTCCGCTACCAGCCTGTCCGCACGGGCGTGTTCGCGGAGGGCACGCCGGTGGAGGAGCTGCGGGCGCGGGCCGATGCCGTCGTGACGACCGAGTACGAGGTCGGCATGCAGGACCAGGCGTTCCTGGGCCCGGAGTCCGGCATGGCGGTTCCCGCGGAGGACGGCGGAATCGACCTCCACATCGCCACCCAGTGGCTGCACGTGGACCAGGGACAGATCGCGCCCGCGCTCGGCCTGCCCACCGAGAAGGTCCGGCTGACCCTGGCCGGGGTGGGCGGCGCGTTCGGCGCCCGCGAGGACCTGTCGATGCAGATCCACGCGTGCATGCTGGCGCAGCGCACCGGCCGGCCGGTGAAGATCGTGTACAACCGCGAGGAGTCGTTCTTCGGCCACGTGCACCGCCATCCCGCCCAGATGCGCTTCGAGCACGGCGCGCGCGCCGACGGCACGCTGCTCTACGCCACTCTGGAGATCATCCTCGACGGCGGCGCGTACGCCTCGGCCACCCCGGCGGTCGTGGGCGTGGCGTCCTCCCTGGGCATCGGCCCCTATACGGTGCCCAACGTCGCCGTGGACGCCTACGGCGCCTACACGAACAACCCGCCGTGCGGGGCCATGCGCGGCTTCGGCGCGGTCCAGGCGTGCTTCGGCTACGAGTCGCAGATGGACCGGCTCGCCGAGAAGTTGGGCATCCACCCGGTGGAGCTGCGCGCCAGGAACGCCATGTCCGACGGGTCGCGGCTGATCACCGGCCAGGTCATCGACATGCCGCTGCCCATGGCGGAGATGCTGCGGCGCGCGGAGGAGCTGCCGATGCCGCCTTCGCGGCAGCAGCTCGCCGACCCGACCGACCTGCGGACACTGCCCGGGGGTGTGGCCAACACCAGCCACGGCGAAGGCGTGGTACGCGGGGTCGGCTACGGGGTCGGACTGAAGAACATCTGCTACTCCGAGGGCTTCGACGACTACTCCACTGCCCGCGTGCGCATGGAGGTCCTCGGCGGGGAGCCGGCTGTCGTGGTGCACACCGCGGCCGCGGAGGTGGGCCAGGGCCTGGTGACGATCAAGGGCCAGATCGCCCGCTCCGAGCTGGGGGTGGAGCGCGTGACGATCCATCCCTCCGACACCGGGGTGGGGTCGGCGGGTTCCTCGTCGGCCTCGCGGCAGTCCTACATGACCGGCGGCGCGGTGAAGCTGGCGTGCGAGGCAGTGCGCGAGCGGATTCTCGCCCTGGTGCGCGAACACGGCCTGGCCGCTCCCGACCACCCCGACGAGCTACTCAGCCTGGCCGGCGGCAAGGTGGTCTCGGAAACCGAGGGCGTGCTCGCCTCGCTGGCCGACCTGCTCGGTTCCACCGCCATCGAGGAGACGCGCGAGTTCCACCACCGCACGACCCAGCCGCTCGACCCCGTCCTGGGGCAGGGCGACTCGCACACCCAGTTCGCGATGTGCGTGCACCGCGCGGTCGTGGACGTCGACGTCGACCTGGGGCTGGTGAAGGTGGTGGCGCTGGACGCCGTCCAGGACGTCGGCAGGGCGCTGCACCCGCAGCAGCTCGCTGGCCAGATCCACGGCGGCGCCGCCCAGGGCCTGGGGCTGGCGCTCATGGAGGAGATCCAGGTCAAGGACAGCGTGATCCAGAACCCGTCGTTCACCGACTACCTCATCCCCACGATCCTCGACACGCCGCCTATGCGGATCGAGGTGCTGGAGCACCCCGACCCGCACGCGCCCTACGGGCTGCGCGGCGCCGGAGAGCCCCCAACGCTGTCGTCGACGCCGGCCATCGTCGCGGCCATCCGCGACGCGACCGGGCGCGACCTCACGCACGCCCCCGTACGGCCGGAGGACATCGTGGGCATCGACAATTGACTGCTCCCCTCTCCGAAGGAGAGGGGATTCCCTCTCCTTCATGAGACCTGCGGGGATTCGCGGCTCAGGCTGCCCTCTGAAGCTGCGCTCCAGGAGGTCTTACGCCCTCGGCACCGCCCGGGTACAGCCCAGCCCGGGATCGTGAAGCAAACTCTCCGGAGATGGCCCGTGCTTGGTTCTCGCAACGCGCCAGAGCCATCCTACACGATCGCGAACATGTGTACGACGATTCGCCTAGCGGCGAATCAGCGCTTCCTGACCCGCTCCGCGGGAGGCCCGATTCCTCCCCGGCCTGAAGGCCGGGGCCTCCTCGGGGAAATTCGGTGACGTCCTCCCCGGAGTGAGACCCGGGGAGTCCCGCAGCCTCGCGGCTGTGGGCGCGAAACGCCGCACGGCGCACGCTGGTTCCTGCTTCACCGGCCCCGGCAGCCGGACCCCGCCGTTGTGCCGGTATCGCCGCGTGCCGCGGCAGACACATAACGCAATACAACCTCCACAGCGCGTACCCGGGTGCGGTGCAGTGTTCGCGCCTGGTCCGCACCGTCCCTCCAGGAGGGGAGCATGACTCGACTCGACGAAACCGGGCCGCAGCCCGAATCGGGGGCTCGGATCGGTCGATCCCGGCTCGATCGGTTCTTCTCGATCACCGAACGCGGTTCCGGGTATCTGCAGGAGTTCCGCGGCGGCCTTACCACGTTCATGGCGATGGCCTACATCATCGTCCTCAACCCGGTCATTCTGGGCGGGGTCACCGACGTCAACGGCGACGCCCTGTCCACGGCACAGCTCACCACGATGACCTGCCTGTCGGCGGGGATCGTCACCATCCTGATGGGCGTGGTGGGCCGCGCGCCGATCGCGCTGGCCGCCGCGCTCGGTGTCATGGCGGTCGTGGCCTACCAGGCAGCTCCCCTGATGACCTGGCCCGAGGTGATGGGGCTGGTCGTGTGGCAGGGCGTTGCCATCATCGCGATGGTGGTCACCGGGATCCGCACCGCGGTGATGAACGCACTGCCGCACGACCTGAAGCTGGCGATCGGGGTCGGCATCGGCCTGTTCGTCGCGCTCATCGGGCTCGACAACGCCACGTTCGTCAGCCAGGGCGACGGCGGGCTGCTGCAGATCGGGCTCACCGGACACCTCACCGGATGGCCGGTGGTGGTGTTCATCATCGGTCTGCTCGTCTCCGCGGCGCTGCTGGCGCGCAACGTCTCCGGCGCGATCTTCTACGGAATCGTCATCGCCACCGGCATCGCCGTGCTGGTGAACTACGCCTTCGCGGTGCCCGAGGAGAGCTGGGGCACCCAGGCACCGGAGATCCCCGACCGGCTGGTGACCTCACCGGACTTCGGGCTGTTCGGGCAGGTCGACCTGTTCGGAGCGTGGGGCACCGCCGGGGTCGCCAGCGCCGGAGTCATCCTGTTCACCCTGGTCCTGGCCGGTTTCTTCGACGCACTCGGCACCATCCTGGCCATTGGCAGGAAAGCGGACCTGACCGACGACAACGGTCAGATGCCCCGGGTCAACCAGGTCCTCGCGGTCGACGGAGCGGGCGCGATCTCGGGCGGTCTGACCAGCTCCTCGGCGACCCTGGTGTTCGTGGAGTCGACCGCGGGGGTCACCGAGGGCGCCCGCACCGGACTGGCCAGCGTGGTCACCGGGGGTCTTTTCCTGCTGGCGATCCTGCTCGCGCCGGTCTTCGCGATCGTGCCCGGCCAAGCCGCGGCGTGCGCGCTGGTGCTGGTCGGAGCCATGATGATGATGCACGTCACCCGGATCAACTGGGACGACATCGGGGTCGCCATCCCCGCGTTCCTGACGATCGCGCTGATGCCGTTCAGCTACTCCATCGCGCACGGCATCGGCGCCGGGATCGTCTCCCACGCGGTGATCATGTCGTGCGGCGGCAGGCCGAGCGAGGTGGGGTGGCCGATGTGGATCCTGACCGGGGTATTCGCGGTGCACTTCGGGCTCGCGGGCATCGAACGGCTGCTCGGGGTCGGCTAGCCGTGCCGGCGCCTCCCGCCCCGCGCCCGCCGGCGCGCTGTCGTTAGTCTCGTGCCCATGGAGCAGACAACGGTAATGGTGACCGGCGCGAGCGCGGGGTTCGGGGCCGCGATCGCACGGCGGTTCGCCAGCGACGGCGCCCGGATCATCGCCTCCGCCCGCAGGGCCGACCGGCTCGCGGGTCTTTCCGGGGAGCTCGGGGGCGAGGACCGGGTTCTGCCCGTCGAGCTGGACGTGCGCGACCGGGCGGCGGTCGAGCGTACGGTCGCCGGGCTGCCCGCGGAGTTCGCCGATATCGACGTCCTGGTGAACAACGCCGGCCTGGCCAAGGGGCTCGAACCGGCGCAGCGGGCCGACCCGGACGACTGGGACCAGATGGTCGACACGAACTGCAAGGGGCTCATGTACTGCACGCGCGCCGTGCTGCCCGGCATGGTGCGGCGCGGCGCCGGGCACGTCGTCAACCTGGGCTCCATCGCGGGCGCCTACCCCTACCCCGGCGGCAACGTCTACGGGGCCACCAAGGCGTTCGTGCGCCAGTTCAGCCTGAACCTGCGCGCCGACCTGCACGGCACCGGCGTGCGCGTGACCGACGTCGAGCCCGGCCTCAGCGGGGGCACCGAGTTCTCCGCGGTGCGTTTCCAGGGCGACCGCGAGCGGGCTGAGGCGGTGTACGCCAATACCCGGCCGCTCGCCGCCGAGGATGTCGCGGAGGCGGTGTTCTGGGCCGCGACCCGGCCCGCGCACGTCAACGTCAACACGATCGAGGTCATGCCCACCGTGCAGAGCTTCGGCGCGCTGCCGGTGCACCGGAACGGCGCGTGACCGCGGCGGGGCCCGCCGCGCGGCGGGCCCCGCCGCGGCGCCGGCGGTCAGCCCGCGGGGGCCACGTCCCGCCGGACCATTGCGCGCGGGCTGTCCGGATCGAGCCCCCAGGTGAGGATCCGCCGCGGATGGACCCGGATGACCTCGTCTCCGAAGGGCGACACCTCCGGTCCGCGCAGCAGCTCCGCGTCGCCGCGGATCTCGATGCCGCGCGGCCGCCACGGCTGCACCGAGGCGAGGTCGTCGACAACAAAGGAGACGCTGGGGTTCGCCGCGGCGTTGCGCCACTTGGTGCTGTCGGAGAGGTCGTATCCCACGACGTCGATGGTCTGCTCCGTGGCGTTGTAGTGCACACCAACGGGTCGGTTGTGCGGGTAGCCGTCGGGGGCGACGGTGGCGATGCGCCCCAAGCGCTGCCCGGCGAGGTACTCGATCTCGGCTTCGGTGAACGTCATACGGTCATTCTCGGCCCTGGCACCCGGGTTCGGCTACCGCGGCGCGTCGCGGGAACGGGGCGCTCAGCCGCGCAGCAGGGCGCGGTGCGCGAGGTCGCGGCAGACGACGTCGAAGTCGAACCCGGCCGCCGCCGCGGCGAGCGGGAACGTCGAGGTCTCGGTCATCCCGGGGGCGACGTTGACTTCCAGGAAGCGCGCCCGCCCGTCGCTGTCGACGATGAGGTCGGTTCGCGAGACGTCCCGCAATCCCAGGGCGCGGTGCGCGGTCAGCGCGGTCTCGGTGGCGGCCCGCACAGTCTCGTCGGGCAGCCGCGCCGGGCAGAAGAACTCGGTGCGGCCGGGCGTATAGCGTGCCGCGTAGTCGTAGACCCCGCCATCGGGCACGATCTCCACCGGCGGCAGCGCGAATGGGCCGTCGCCGGTGTCGAGAACGCCGACGGCGATCTCGGTTCCGGCAACCCGCTCCTCGATGACCGCGGCATCGCTGTAGGCGAAGCAGCTCACCAGGGCCGCCGAGAGCTCCTCAGGGGAGTCGACCGAGGTGGCGCCGAATGCCGATCCTCCCTGGTCGGGCTTGACGAACAGGGGCGAACCGAGGGTCGCGACAACGCGTTCGACCAGCGCGGGCGCTCCCAGGTCGTGGAAGGCCGACTTCGGCAGGGTGACGCCGCGCGGCACGTGCACCCCGTGCTGGGCCACCAGCGCCTTGGCGGTTGGCTTGGCGAACGCGACCCGGCAGGCCGCGGGCGGCGCGCCGACGTAGGGGACGCCGCACAGCTCCAGGATCTCGCGGATCGCGCCGTCCTCGCCCGCCGCGCCGTGCAGTACCGGGAACACCACCTGCGGCGGGTCGTTCGCCAGGGTGCCCAGCAAGGCGGAGTCGACATCGGCGGTCTGGGTCTCGATTCCGAGGCGGCGCAGCGACTGCGCGACGCGCCGCCCCGAGCGCACGCTGACCTCGTGCTCGGGGGTCATGCCACCGGCGAGTACGAGCACCCGGTCGAGATCGGCCACGGTCCTGCCTGCTTCCTGTCCTGCTGTTGCCACGGAGGTTCGCCCTGGGGCTAGGGGAGGTCGGGGGTGGGCGTGTCGGGCCCGGAGGTGTTCGGGGCCGCTGCGCTGCCGAAGGTATCACGCAGCGCCGTCTCGTTCTCGATGGCTCCGACCAGGCGCCGGATCCCCTCGCGGATCTGCTCGGGGGTGGGGTAGCAGAACGACAGCCGCATGGAGCCGTGTCCTTCGTTGGTCGCGTAGAAGCCGGTGCCGGGGACGTAGGCCACACGCTCGGTTACCGCGCGCGGCAGCATGGCCTTGGAGTCGAGGCCCTCGGGCAGCGTCACCCAGACGAAGAACCCGCCCTGCGGGCTGGTCCAGGAGCAGCCCGCGGGCATGAGGGACTCCAGCGACGCGAGCATGGTGTCGCGGCGCTCCCGGTACATCTCGTTGAAATCCTTGATCTGCTCGCGCCACGGGTGGCTGGCCAGGTACTGCCCCACCACCATCTGGTTGAAGGTGGAATGACTCAGCATCGCGGACTCCGCGGCGAGCACGAGCTTATCGCGGACCGCCGGCGGGGCCAGCGCCCAGCCGATACGGAAGCCCGGCGAGAGCGTCTTGGAGAACGAGCCCAGATAGATCACGTTGTCGGGCGCATCGGCGCGCAGCGCGCGGAGGGGCTCGCCCTCGTAGCGGAGCAGCCCATAGGGGTTGTCCTCCAGCACCAGCAGACCGTAGCGCTCGCAGATCTCCAGGACCCGGTGCCGCCGTTCGGCGCTGAGCGTCACGCCGGCGGGGTTGTGGAAGTTGGGCACCGTGTAGAAGAACTTCACCCGGCGCCCGGCGGCGGTGAGGTTCGCGAGGGTCTCCTCCAGTGCCTCTGGAATGACGCCGTCGCCGTCCATGGCGACGTGCTGGATGTCGGCCTGGAACGCCGCGAAGGTGTTGATGGCGGTGACGTAGGTGGGCGCTTCGGCCAGGACGACGTCGCCGGGGTCGACGAAGACCCGGGTGACGAGGTCGAGCGCCTGCTGGGAGCCAACGGTGACGATGACGTCCTCAGAGCCGGCCTCGATGCCCTCAAGGCTCATGACCTCGCAAATGTGCTCGCGCAGCACGGGGTCGCCCTGGGCGGAGCCGTACTGCAGCGCGACGCCCCCTTGCTCGGCGACCACCTTTTGCACGATGTCGCCGATGCGGTCCAGCGGCAACGCGCCCACGTTGGGCATCCCGCCCGCGAGCGAGACGACCTCGGGCCGGGAGGCCACGGCGAACAGCGCCCGCACCTCGGAGGCCACCATCCCCTGTGCCCGTTCCGCGTAGGAGCCGACGTAGCGGTCAATACGCGAGCCCTGCTGGGAGGGCTGGCGTTGGGAGTCTTGGGGATCAACGGACACGATCCACCTCCGCGGTTTCGACCATGCTTGCTGGGACGCCTGAAGGAACGGAACGGTTCGGGCTCGTGCCGCAGCCAGCGGCGCGAGCCGCGGGAGGTGCCCCGCGCGCCAGGGGTCTCGGCCGCCACCAGCTCGGGCGCACCGAGAGTTGCCCGCCAGTGTACGCGTTGGCGCGTGGCCGGCGACCACTGGCCCGGCGTCGGCGAACGCCCTGGTATGACCGGGCTTTCGGCGCGGAGCCGCCTCGCGGGTGGTGCGTCGGTGGGTTGCGGTTGCCGCGCAGATCGCGAAATTTTTGCCCCGCTCGCGGGTGCGGTACCGGGCAGGTGCGCCGGGGCTTGCTCGCAGGACCGGGCCGAGACGGCCCCCGCGGATTTTTCCGCGGGGGCGGTGGGCCGCACCGGCACCCGGCACTGCCTGGCTGCCCGATGCGGACGCCCTTGGAGGCCGGTGGTGGACCGGGGCGGCGCCTCGGGAACAAGAGAGCGCGGCGCCCGAGGGGATGCTCCCCCTCTCCCCTCGGGTCGCCGCGGTCGGTCCGCCCGCGTGGGATCCCGTTGCCCCCTCAAGTACGGGATGCCGGCGGACCTTGTGAATAGCTTCTCCGCGTTCGGGACCCAGTTCATCCCAACACCCCACAACCAGCAAGGGTTGCAGTACGTTGCATTAACAATACTCTAAGTCATCGCGATCGTCACTCGGGCGGCGACTCCGCGGCGAGACTGGCACGCGCACGGCGGACCGCGGGGGCGCGCGAACCGGGCAGCAGCGCCCGCCCATCAGCCGGATTGCGCACCGATACCCGCAGCCCTTCGCTGAACCGGTACGGGCGGCTCTGCACGACACGACCCAGGTGCCGGCGGAGGCGGGACATCTCCGCCCGGACCGTGACCTCACGGTCGTGATCGCCGAAGAGGTCCTCGGCGAGCTGCGCCGCGCTGCGCCCTTCGCGGTGCCGCGACATCACGAACAGCAACTCCGCATGCCGGGCGGAAAGCCGGCGCGTCCATTCCCCAACCGGACTGACCACCGAAATCGAGGGCGCCGACGGCAGGCTCAGGTCCAGGGCCACGCGGGTGGCCGCCGCCGGCTCGGACTCGGCCGGCCGCAGCAGCCAGCCACCCGGTAGCGGTTCCAGCTGGCACTCGCCGAGCTCGGGAATCCAACTGCTTCCCGCCTGCGGGCGCTTGGGCAGCGGCACCCGGCGGACCGGTTCCATGCCCGCCGCCGCGGCGGTCCAGCCGTGCTCGTCGACGACGAGCACGCGCTCCCGCGTTCGCGCGAGCAGCGGCGCGGCCACGACGCGCAACCGTTCCAGGTGGACGTGGTGCGTGCTCCGCATCTGCGACTCGGCGAGTTGCGCCACCGCGTTGACCAGCCCGAGTGAGGCGGGGTGCGCCGCGTCGGCCACGCCGCTGAGAGTGAGCACCCCGACCAGTGTGCCGTCGCGGGGGTCGTGCACCGGCGCGCTGGAGCACGTCAGCCGGTGGAAGGCGCGCACGTAGTGCTCGGCGGCGTAGACCTGCAACGGGCGGTCGAGCACCAGCGCCGTCCCCACCCCGTTCGTCCCCGCCGCGCGCTCCTGCAGGCAGGCTCCCTCGACGACGCCGGCCTCCGCGCTTTCCCGGCGCACTCGAAGAGGGCCGTCCCGCCAGAGCACCCACCCGTTCTCGTCTGTGATCAGCATGATGGTTCCGGCGTCCTCGGCGACGGAGAGCAGAGAGGCGCGCAGTACGGGAAGCAGGTCGCACAGGGGCGACTCGCCGCGGCGGCACTCGAGCTCGTCCCGGGCCAGCAGGCGGCCGGGCGTGTGCCGATCCGGGCCGATCCCGAGCCGCCGCACCCGGTCCCAGGAGTCCGCGATGACGGGGCGGGGGCGCGCCGGCGGCGCGTCTCCGGACCGGACGGCCTCGTGAACACGGCGCAGGAGGCGCGCGTAGGCGCGCGGATCCGCGCCCGCGGGCAGGGCGGTGTCGAGTTGTTGTTGCATACCGGTGTCCCCACGAAACTCTTCCGGAAAGGAGGAACCATCCTGATCGGAGCGCAGTGGAGGGTCAATCGCCCCCGGCACCGAGGCGGGGGATGGTCGGCGATCCGCCCGCGAGATGACCGTTCCGGTGGGAACCGCCTACCGCGGGTCGCGATTCGTAGCTCCGAAAGGGGGTCACGATGCCGTAGGTGTTCGCCTGCTGCGCACGTCCCGCGGGCCCCGGCACTCGGTGCCCTAACCGAGACGGCGGCCTGGGATGCTGGTGCGGGTGAGCCGAGACGGAAGGAGCGGCATGGCGGTCGTGATCCGGATCGCGGGGTTCGTCGGACGCTGGTTCGCGGTACTGGTCCTGCTCGGCGCGGCGGCCGGGATGGCCGTGCCGGACCAGGCGGAACGGATCGAACCGGCCATCCCGGTCCTGCTGGGCGTGATCATGTTCGGCATGGGGCTCACCCTGCGCCCGGCCGACTTCGGGGTGGTCCTCAGGCATCCGCAGGCGGTGGCCATCGGGCTCGTGGCGCAGTTCCTCGTCATGCCGCTCATCGGGTACGGCGTCGCGGTGCTGCTGCAGTTCCCGCCGCTTCTGGTCGTCGGCATGGTTCTGGTGGGGGCGGCGCCGGGCGGCACCGCCTCGAACGTGATCGTCTATCTGGCCCGCGGCGACGTGGCTCTCTCCGTGGCGATGACGTCGGTCTCCACAATGCTGGCGCCGGTGCTGACACCGTTACTCGTGCTGTGGCTGGCCGGCTCGGAACTGCCCGTGCCCGCCGGCGCCATGCTGCTCACGATCCTGCAGGTGGTCATCGGGCCGGTCCTGGGCGGTCTGGTGCTCCGCATGCTCGCCGCGCGCTGGGTGGAGCGGGTGCTCCCCGTCCTGCCCCTGGTCTCGGTCACCGGGATCGTCCTGGTGGTCGCGGCGGTTGTCGGCCTCAACGCCGAGGCCATCATGGGCACCGGCGTGCTGCTGGCCTTGGCGGTGATCCTGCACAACGCTGCCGGACTCGCGCTGGGGTACGCCGTCGCCAAGATCGGGCGGCTGCCGGAGTCCACCCGGCGCGCGGTGGGCGTCGAGGTGGGTATGCAGAACTCCGGGCTGGCCACGACCCTGGCAACGGAGCACTTCGCTGCGCTGGCCGCGCTGCCGGCGGCGTTGTTCTCGGTATGGCACAACATCTCCGGGGCGCTGGTCGCCTGGTTCTGGGCGCGCCGCGCACCGGCCGCGGACGCCTCCCCGACACGGTCCGAGTGAGCCACCCGGCTCCGTAAAGCACCGGAACGGCGCGCCCGGCCTCGGGTCACGCTTCGCAGACGTCTCCACTGTTGAACCGCTCGACGCCGACCAGGGCGATGCTCATGACGCGTTCCGTGAGGCTCTCCGGCGTCTCGTCGGGATTCTCCAGCAGCCACTCGGTGAGCGCGTCGGCCGCGCCGGCGACCATGCGGGCGAGGATCTCCGCCTCCTGCTCGTCGATGATGCGCTCGCCTCCCGGCAGCCGTGTCCCCGCGACCACGAGGGCGGTGATCTCGTCCATGACCCGGCACCGGGCGTCGGCGACCTCCCCGGAGAACGGTGTCCCCTGGGTCCGGGCCTGCTGGTAGAGCACCTTCCAACTGTCGCGGTTGTCGGCCACGAACCGGAAGAACGCGCCGATCCCCTGCCAGAGCCCCAGCTCGGGTGTGTCGTGCGGCCGGACGACCGCGCGCACCGCCTCGACCAGCCGGTCGGCCTCGCGGTGGATGCAGGCGGTGAAGACGCCCTCCTTGGAACCGAGGTAGATGTAGACCATCGGCTTGGAGATACCCGCCGCCTCGGCGATCTCCTCGACGCTCGCCGCGTGGTACCCGGAGTGCGAGAACACCCGCACGGCAGCGTCGATCATCTGCCGCTCCCGGACATGCCGCGGCAGCCGCTTCTGTTGTCTCGTGGCCACACCCCGACCCTACACATCGCGACGAAAACAGCTCGTGCGCGTGTTATTGCGCTATGTGTAACATCCTGTGCTGCAATGATCACACTATGAATGAATAGCGAAACCCGGGGTAATCGTCGCATGCGCTCGCGACAGTCACGAAGGGGACCCACATGGGCACACCGCAACCAGCGCGCCGCGGAACGCACGTACCGGTGCCGGACAGCCCCAGCCGGCACTCTGCCCGTTCGTTCCCAGGGGGGACCCGCGTGACCGCGGGCGGGCACCGGGCCGCGCGCACCGTGCGCACCTCGCCGCTGGCCGCGTCGCTCGGCGTGGTCGCGCTGGCCGCTGGGCTGCTGGCGGCGGCGCCGGGGACCGCGGCGGCGTCGCCGCACCCGCCCACGGGCGGCTTCGGCCAGGCGCTGCAACGCGACCTCGACCTCTCCGCGGATGAGCTGCCACGCCTGCTCGACCAGCAGAGAAACGCCCGCGCCCACGAGGCGGAGATCCGCGGCGCCACTGGGGACGCGTTCGCCGGCGCGGTGTTCGACCCCGGCTCCGGCGAACTCACCGCCTCGGTCACCGACTCCTCGGCCGTCTCCGCCGTCAGGCGGACCGGCGCGCAACCCCGGGTCGTGCGGCACGGCGAGGAGGAACTCGACAGGGTCGTCGCACGGCTCAACGCCGAGGGCCCACCCGCGGGCTCCAACGTGACGGGATGGTATCCCGACATCGGTGCCGACACCGTGGTCGTGACCGTCACCAACGGAGCGGTCCAGGAGGCGGAGGAGTTCATCTCGCGGGCGGGAGTGGACTCCGCGGTCATCCGGGTCGTGGAGACCGCCGAGGCTCCGCGCACGTTCGCCCCGATCGTCGGGGGCAACGCCTTCACCGTCGACGGCGACCGGGTCTGTTCCGTGGGGTTCTCCGTCGAGAGCGAAACCGGGAACGGGTTCGTCACCGCCGGGCACTGCGGAAACGCCGGCGACACCGTGGCCGGCGAGGACGGCGGAAGCGGAGTCATCGCCGAATCCGTGTTCCCCGACCACGACATGGCCTGGGCCAGCACCGAGGACGACTGGGACCCGACTCCGCGGGTCAGCGACCACGAGGGCGGCGACGTGACCGTCACCGGCGCCGCGGAGGCTCCTGTCGGCGCGTCCGTGTGCCGCTCGGGATCGACGTCTGGCTGGCGCTGCGGCACCATCGAGGCGCGCAACCAGACGGTCGTCTACCCCGAGGGGATGGTTACCGGCCTGACGCGCACCGACGCCTGCGCCGAGCCCGGCGACTCCGGTGGACCGTTCCTCAGTGGCGACCAGGCCCAGGGGGTTACCTCGGGCGGCTCGGGCGACTGCGGCTCCGAGGCCACGACCTTCTTCCAGCCGGTCGGCCCGATTCTGGACCAGTGGAATCTGGACCTGGTCACGGGCTGAGCGCGCTGTGGGCGCCGCAACGGGCCCTGGCGCCGCACGCCGTTGGCGGGCATATTGGGGCCATGCGAACGCGACGAACGGGGCCCGTACGCGGGACGCGTGAGCGCTGCGGGCACCGGCCGGCAGGGGCACCCGCCGGCGTCCCCGGTCACGCGCGCAGAGCCGCCCGGGGCGGCGCGCACACGCTGGTCCGAGCTCAGGCCTCCCAAGCCCGGTCGTAGTCGGGGTGGTCGGAGTACACCGAAGCCAGATGCTTCAACGCCTCGCGCCAGGCCCAGAGCGCCGAGAGCGTGCCGTCGGCATCGGCGGGGTCCGGCTTCGCCGGACCGTGTCCGGCCGCCCTGGCCTGAGTGGCCACCACCGACGTGCAAGCGCGATACGCCTCCTGGTAGCCGGCGACGATGCGCCGTTTCGCCTGGATGTCGGCGAGCGCACGATCGCGGTCGCGGCGCGCCGGAAAGCTGCCGCGATAGGCGTTCCACTCGTCCTCCCCGAGGCGCTCCTCGAGGAATTCGACAATGGTCAATGCCGACTCCGCCTCTCACCCATGGTCCACGACACTACCGACGTTCCACACCGCGCTACTGGTTCCACCCGGCTTCCGCGCGCCGGCCCGCGTTCCGTTCGCGCACGCCGGGCCGACCGCACGGCAACGCGGCAGTTGAGCCTAAGGGCACCCGCCCACCGCGCCATCCCTGGCGGACCTGACCGGATCCGGTCTCCGGGACCACCGGCGGACGCGCCGGGGCGCACGTTCCCCCTGTGTACGGCCAACCGCCGCACCTGGGGATAGATACCGACTGGTTGGTCTTGTAGTGTCTGCACCACACCGAACCGAGCACGAACCACCCCGGGAGACATCGATGACCACGACCGTCAAGGCCGCGATCTTCAGCGGACGCGGGGAGGCGCCGCGCGTCGGCGATGTGACCCTGCCCGACCCGGGGCCGGGGCAGGTGCGCGTCCGCCTGTCCGCAGCTGGGGCCTGCCACTCCGACCTGTCCCTGTCCAATGGCACGCTCCCGCAGCCGATGCCGGCGGTACTCGGGCACGAGGGAGCGGGCACGGTCGAGGCGGTCGGCTCCGATGTCGGCGACGTACGGCCGGGGCAGCGAGTGGTGCTCAACTGGGCGCCGCCGTGCCGTTCCTGCTGGTTCTGCGGCAACGGCGAGCCCCACCTGTGCGAGCGCTCCTCGGAGGCCGCCCAGCGCCCCTACGCGGAGCTGTCCGACGGGACACCGGTCTACGCGGGCCTGGGAACCGGTGCGTTCGCCGAAGCAACAGTCGTTTCCGCGAACGCCGTCGTCCCGCTGCCCGACGGCATCGACTCCGGCGCCGCCGCGCTCCTGGGCTGCGCGGCGCTGACCGGCTGGGGCGCCGTCGCCAAGTCCGCAGCGGTCCGCGCGGGAGAGTCGGTCGCCGTCATAGGGCTGGGCGGGGTCGGGCTCGCGACCCTGCAGGCCGCGCGCCTCGCCGGCGCGGATCCGGTGATCGCCGTCGACCTCTCCCCCGCAAAGGAGGAGCTGGCGCGTGAGCTGGGGGCGACCCACTTCCTGCTCTCGGACGACAATCTGGCCAAGGAGGTCCGCGGGCTCACGGGCGGGCGCGGCGCCGACCACGCCTTCGAGGTCGTCGGAGCCTCGGCCACCATCCGCGCCGCCTGGGGGCTGACCCGGCGCGGCGGCACCACGACCGTGGTCGGGGTCGGCGCGAACGACGACATGGTCAGCTTCGCCGCCCTTGAGCTCTTCTACCTCGCCCGCACCCTGCGCGGCTGCGTGTACGGGTCGTCCGACCCGGCCCGCGACATCCCCGTCCTCGCGGCACACGTGCGCGACGGTGACATCGACCTCGCGGCCATGGTGACCGACGAGATCGGCCTCGACGACGTTCCCGCTGCGTTCCAGCGGATGCGCGACGGCAAGGGAGGGCGTTCGCTGATCCGCTTCGACTGAGGCGCTCTGCCGCTTCTGCCCCGTCGTCCCAGAGTCCACTGGGCGCCCCTGCCCCGCTGCACAACAGATCCCTTCCCCCGCCCCACGGCGGGGGTGTACCCGGAGGAGATCCGATGACGGATGCGGAGAGTCCACGCCCCCTACGTTCGCTGACAGCGGTGACCAACCGGCTTCTCACCCGCGGCAGCCCTTTCGAGATGGACGTGGTCGAGATCCGCGGAACACCCACCCGGGTCTGGAGTCACGCCCCGGCCAGCCTGCGCGCCTGCCTGGAGACCAGCCTGGAGCACGGGGACGCCCCCGCTCTGGTCTACGGCGAGGAGAGCATCTCACACGCCGACTACTACCGGACCGCGGCGACCCTGGCCCACCGCCTTGTCGACGAGTACGGGATCCGCGAAGGCGACCGGGTCGCGGTGGCCATGCGGAACTATCCCGAGTGGGTGATCGCGTTCTTCGCCACGGCCAGCATCGGGGCGATCGCGGTACCGCTCAACTCGTGGTGGACCGGGAGCGAGTTGCGGTTCGGCCTGACCGACAGCGGTTCGAAGCTGCTCGTCGCCGACGGCGAGCGACTCGATCGCCTGGCCGACGTGCTGCCCGAGCTGTCGATTCCGAGCATCGCCGTGCGCACGGAGTCCGCACTGCCGGAGAACTCGCGGTCGTGGCACGAGGTAATCGGACAGGTCTCCCCCGGCGTTCGGCTCCCGGAGGCCGCCCCGGATCCGGACGGCCCGGCGACCATCTTCTACACCTCGGGAACCACCGGCCTGCCCAAGGGCGCGGTCGGCTCGCACCGCAACATGATCCAGAACATCGTGACCGGTGAGTACAGCCGCGCCCGCACCTTCATGCGGCTCGGGCTGGAGCTGTCCGAGTACCAGGCGTACGTGGACGCACTTCCCACCCCCTCGATTCTGTGCGTGCTGCCGTTGTTCCACGCCACCGGCGCCCAGTCGATCATGCTGCCCATCCTGTACAGGGGCGGCGCCCTGGTCCTGATGTACAAGTGGGACACCGAGGAGGCCCTGCGGCTGATCGAGCGGGAGCGCATCACCTCGATCACCGCCGTGCCCGCGATGATCACTCAGCTCATGGCCTCGCCCAACCTCTCCGAGTACGACCTGTCCAGTCTCCTGGCGCTGAGCAGCGGCGGGGCGCCCGCGCCGCCCGCCATGGCCTCGCGGGTCCGCGGGAACCTGAACGACGTGCTGATCGGCCAGGGATACGGGCTGACCGAGTGTTCCGCCGCGGCCGTGACCAACGGCGGGCCCGACTACCAGATCCGTCCGGAGAGCTGCGGGCTGCCGGCACCCCCCGTCGACGTCAAGGTCGTCGACCCGGTGGGAACCGAGCTGCCACCGGGCAGTGTGGGTGAGGTCTGGCTGAACGGCCCCGGGGTGGTCATCGGCTACTGGGAGCGGCCCGAGGCCACCGCGGAGGCGTTCGCGGACGGCTGGCTGCGCACGGGCGACCTGGGGTATCTGGACGACGAGGGCTTCCTCTACATCGTCGACCGCGCGAAGGACATGATCATCCGCGGCGGCGAGAACGTCTACTGCGCAGAGGTCGAGGCCGCGATCCACGAGCACCCCGCTGTGGCCGAGGTCGCCGTGACCGGCGTCCCGCACGAGGTGTACGGGGAGGAGGTCGGGGCGGTGGTGCACACGCTGCCCGAGCAGTTCCTGGACGCCGACGAGCTGCGAAGCTACCTGGAGCCACGGATCGCGGCGTTCAAGATTCCCGCGCACATCCAGATCACCAAGGACGACCTGCCGCGCAACGCGGCCGGAAAGCTACTCAAGAAGCAGATCAAGCGGGAGCACGGCTGGCTGGGCGAGGAGTAAGCGGACCCGGGTGTCCGGGCTCGTCACGGGTCCGGACACCCGGCGCGCTCAGCCTTCGGCGGCGAAGTTCGGGGCGTCCCGGCCCAGCGCCGGGCCGTGCCCGAAGGCGCGCTCCGAGCCGTTCCCGGCCTCCTCGGGAGCGGGCGGCGACTGGGTGCTCCGCAGGTCGGACTCTGCCACGCCCAGCGCGGATGGCCGGCAGCGACCGGTCGCGCCCCTCCATCACGTACCCGCCACGGCTGATCGTGAGCTGCTGGCCGATGTCGGACCAGCCGTTGGTGTCCATGTGGTGCGCCTGGATCCGGCGGGAGAGCGCGAAGGCGTGCCCCTGGGAGTAGTCGGTGCTGTTCCGGGTCGCCGTGTGGTGGACCACAATGTAGTTCGGTGGAGTGGCGAGCACCCGGGGAAACGGCGCCGGACGCGCCCTCCAGTCAGCACGGGTGAAAACTGTCGGTTGGGCATGTTTCACGCCGTTCGACGCGACCGCGGCATAACTCGGGGACTTTCCCAGCAAAACCGTGCCGCCGAGGAACGCGGCGCCGCCGAGCGTTGCGCTCTGGATAGCGTTTCTCCTGGTCATACTGGCGCGAGGGGAAGTCTTCCCATGGGGGGACATTGCTTTTCCTGCCCTTCGCCGCGGGGGGCTGCGGGACTCGGATAGAAAAGCATGCGCTCAACCGGAGGCGACAGGGGCATTGTGCGGGGAATCGGCGTCCGAATACGGTCAGCGAACCTCTCTTGACGCGTGTTCGCAACGCGAAAAAGCGCGGCGCGGCCCGTCGGAATTATGCGTGGCCGGGCGAGGACGCGGGGCGGTCGGGGCCGCCGCTCCGGGGGCCCCGACCGCGTTACTCCGGTCCCGCCGCGCGCCTGCCGCCGGTCAGCCGAGCGCTGCGGGCGTGCATAAGCGCCATCTCCACGATGGGGTAGATCTCGAGGATCCGGTCCAGGCCGAGCGCCTGCAGGGTGCGTGCCACCACATCTGTCGGCTCGGCGAGAACCATGTGCCTACCATCGCGGGTCAGCAACCGGTAGACCGTCATCAGGGCGCGGACCGCACTGGCGTCAAAGAAGTCCACACCCGAAAGGTCGACAACCACACAGGCGCCGTGGGACCGCGTAGCGGCATGCAGAAGCTGGTCGCGCATCCCCTCGGCGGTGGCGATGTCGATCTCACCGGTAACGGGGACAACTACTGCCTCAGCACACTCGAAGCGTTCCCGTTCTCGTCCGGACACGCAGCTCCGCCTCTCCTTGCAACCCCGGGTGACTTCTCCATTACAACCCCGCGAAGATGATCGTAGCGCTTCCGAGCCCACGCGGGGGGCAATTCCGCAAAATCCGTGTACTACCCAAAACGGCGCAACACCGCCCCAGGTTCCGCTCCGCACCCCGGTCGGGGCCTTTCGGGGCGATACCCGTAGCGGGTGCCACCTCCTCAGGTGCAAGCGGGTATCGGGATTATATTGTGCAAATCGTGCCACCGCGTCACATGGGTCTTAGGTCCTTCGTCGGGAGGGCACAACAGAACGCCGGCCCCAGCCGGAGGCCCCGCGTTCGGCCCAGCCGCCCCACATGGCTCATCCGCGGCGTTTTCGGCACGCGAACGCCCCGTCTCACATGGGAAAATCCCGTAACGCCAGATCAAGACCGGGCAACGTCGTGCGGGTACGTTGTCGTGACCGCCGTTGTGTGCTCGAATTGCACGTATGCCGCCCCAGCCGCCCGGGAAGGCCGACGTCCAAATCCGACCAGCACAGCCCGGTGACGGTCACGTGATCGCAACAATTCGGTCCGCGGGATGGCGGAAGGGTTACCGCGGGATCCTCCCCGACGGGGTACTCGCCCGCGTACGCCCCGATCCCCAGCGTTGGGAGGGCCTGCTCAGCGAACCGGATCCGGGCGTCCGCCACTTCATCGCCGAGATCGAGGGCCTCCCCGTTGGGTGGCTGTGCTTGGGCCCCTCCCGCGACGAGGACACCGCCCCGGGCACCGGCGAGATCTACGCGTGCTACGTGCATCCCGAGTACTGGCGCCACGGGGTGGGGCGGGCCCTCGTGGCCACCGCGCTGCACGAGACCGGCAACGCGGCTCCGGTGATCCTGTGGGTCCTCACGGCCAACCATGCGGCCCGCCGGTTCTACGAGACCATGGGCTTCGCTTTGGACGGCGAGGAGCGCGAACCGGACCATCCGGCCGCGGCGCAGGAGGTACGTTATCTCCGTCCGGCGGGAAGGCCTCCGGTATGAGCGAGCCCCTCTTCGGCTCGGCCCCGGTCACCATCGCTCCCGGTGCGGTACACGTGCCCGGCTGGCTCGGTATCACCGCCCAGCGCGACCTCGTGGAGCGCTGCCGCGAATGGGCGCGCGGCCCCGGTGGGATGCGCCAGCACCGGACACCGCGCGGCGGAACGATGAGTGTGCGGATGATTGCCCTCGGTTGGCATTGGGAACCTTATCGCTACAGTCGTGAGGTCCCCGGCGCCGGCCCGGTGGCACCGTTCCCCCAGCACCTCGGCGACCTCGCCCGCGCGGGGCTACGGGCCGCCTACGGCGGCGAGCCGCCCGGCGAGTCCGCCGACTACGACGTCGCCCTGATCAACTTCTACGACGCCGACGCGAAGATGGGGATGCACCAGGACCGCGAGGAGCTGGCCGATGTCCCGGTCGTTTCGCTCAGTCTGGGCGATACCTGCGTGTTCCGGTTCGGCAACACCGAGACGCGGGGCCGCCCCTATACCGACGTCGAGCTCCGCAGCGGCGACCTGTTCGTGTTCGGCGGCCCCGCCCGGCGGGCCTACCACGGGGTGCCGCGCACCAGCCCCGGTTCGGCCGATCCCGCCTGCGGACTCACCTCCGGCCGGCTGAACATCACGATCCGCGCGACCGGCATGGCCCCGGGCTGACGTCCCGGCTCTCCTGGCAAGGGGGCGTCCGCGCCCGCCCGCGGGTTTTCCCGCTTCGTTGCCAGTCGCCGATGGCCGGGCGTGCGCTCCCAGTACTGCCAGCCGCGCACGGCACGGACGGGCACCGGGGAATCGGAGGCCGGGCCCGCCCCGCAGCATCGGAGGTGCCCACCGCGCCCCTCGATCGGCGGCGGGGGCGCAGCGGGCTTCGCGCGCCCCCGCGGCACCCGATCACCGCCGCAGCAGGTCCCGGATGTTCACCACGAGCAGTACGGAGACGACGACCACGATCGGCACCAGCACCGCGATCCGCCACTGCGTGACGAACGCCCAGATGATGCCCGCGAGCACGGCGAGCAGCACGGCGACGAACGCCAGCCCGGTCAAGAACGGCAGCAGTTTGCGGCGGGCGAAGCTGTCGAACGTCGCGAACAGCACCACCACCCCGATCATCGCCGGAACCGTGTACCGGCCCTGCAGCAACAGCATGGCGCCCAGCGAGATGATGAGCAGCGGGGTGCTCAGCGCCGCCCAGATGTGCACGAATCGGGTGGTGCGCTGCGCACCCGAGGCGTAGGGCAGGTGCGGCGAGCGCAGGTGCTCCTTGGGGCCGGGCTCCAGTGGTTCACGACTGGCGAGGGCAGCGCGGTGGAAATCGCGCTCGTCGGCCATAAACGCGCGCTCCCGGCAGCGCGCGGCCAGCTCCCGTTCTGCGGCGCGGAGCTGCTCGCCGTACTCGCGTGCCCGCGTCTCGGCGTGCACGTCGCGCGATAGCACCAGTTGGGCGGCCGACAGTCGGCGCAGTTCGGCCCGTTTCTGGGCGATATCGGCGTCGGCCTGCTCGATCTGCTCCGCGAGCCGGTTCACGTGCTCTTCGAGCTCGGCACGCGCGGCGGTCTCGCTCGGCGCGACCTTGTGCAGTCCGACCCACGTGAGCGGATCCGCCCAGGCATGGCGGACGGTTCCGTCTCGCTCGTAGCGCGGTCCGCTGGGCGCGCGTTCCCCGTCGAAGAAGTCGCGGGTGTCGCGGCCCCACAGCCCGCGGAACCCGCGTACCCATGGGGTGTCGTCGTCGATGAGCACGGCCCGCCATTCGCGGTCCCCGCCGGGACCCACCCGTGCGCCGTCGCCGCGCGCGTAGTCGACGAACGGGACACTGATCCCGTGCCGCACGATCGCGCTGGTGCTGGGAAACAACTTCTCGGTGAGGCGCCGCCAGGCGCGCACCACCCCGCGCAGCACAGCGGGGTCGACCTGGATCAGGTAGTCGCCGGGCAGCATCTGGTGCGAGTGCGAGCCGGCGCCCACGAAGACCACGGGGTGGTCGCCCTCGCGGTGGAAGTCCGGGTCGTCCCAGCTTCGCCGGAGATCGTCCCCGGTGTACTCGTGCGAGGATGCCCCCGCCCACATCGGCCGGATCGCACCGTCGGGTGCCTCGGTGAGGTAGACGAAGACCTTCTCCCAGTCGGCCTCGTGGTCGTTGACGCCGCCGTAGATGGAGCGCCAGTCGTTCATCGCGTAGAAGAACCAGTACTGCAGGATGATGTAGCCGCCGTCGCGGACAACGCGTCCGTAATAGGTGGCCCCGCCGTCGTCGACATGTTCGCGGTAGCGGGTGACGGCCGCCGCCGCCACACCGCCCGGGACCGCGCCCCGGATCAGCAGCGAGAGCTTGACCAGGACGTCCAGGACGCGGCCGAAGACGCCGACCGCGGCCAGCCGGCCGCTCTTGGGGATCTGCGGCCGGGCCCCTTGGCGGAAGCGGCGCGCCTCGGCGGCCAGTGACTCCTCCTGGACGAACCTGAGGTGCTTGGGCTGGCCCGGCCACTCCTCCTCGGCGCCGGAGAGCCGTTCCGCGGTGAGCTCACCGGCGGGAACCGCCTCGTGTTTCCGGCCGTTGTCGTCCTCGACGTAGAGGCTGCAGCACGGCAGGTACGCCTCGATGTCCGTGGGGAAGAACAGCTCACCCCGGGTGTACCGGAGTACCGGCTCATACTGGCGGAGGAGCTCGTAGTCGGTCTTCGCGCTCATGTCGGGCCCGGGTTCGACCGAGAACCCGGTCGACTCGTCCCGCGCTGTCTCGGTCACGCTGTCTCCACTCAAGGCGCCGCGGGCGTGGCCGCACGATTGATCCGTTCCAGGTCGGCCACCATGCGTGCGGTGACGGGGGTGTCGACACCGGCGCGCTCACCGGCGCGCAGCAGTGCGCCGCCCAGCGGGTCGAGCTCCATCGGGCGCCCGGTCTCCCGGTCGAAGAGCATTGACGGTTTGGTGTCGGCGGGGCGGTCGTCGGCCATCGCGATGATCCGTTCGGTGTCGAGCGGAACACCCCTGGCATCAGCGACCGCGGTGACCTCCGCCACCAAACTCAGCATATCCGCGCGGTGGTCGACTCGGGCCCGGCCTATAGGCAGCCCCGAGTGCGCGCAGACCAGCGCGGTCGGCAGCAGGAAGCCGTACTTTTCCCAGAGGACGCGGCCCTCGGACGCGCCCAGCTCAACCCCGATGCCGGTGCCGCGGAGCGCGGCGGTCAGCTCCGCGATGCGGTCAGCCGGCGCGTCGGAGTCGGCGATCTCCACCCACGTGTACGGGCTAGTGTGGTGGATGTGGCCGGGCGCGACACGGGCGGCGCCGACATGGATCGCGGCGCCGGTCACGTACGCGGCGGGGAACCGTCGCCGCAGGACCTCCATGTGTTCGAAGCCGTTCAGCAGCGGGACGACCACCGCGCTGGCGAGGGCGTCCGCGTTGACGCGGTCCAGCGCGGCGCCGAGTGCGGTCGCCTTGGGCGTCACGAAGACGACGTGCCCGTGCCCGCCGGAGGCGTCAGGACTGTGTTCCAGGGACGGCAGGGCGGTCACGCGCGTCGAGAAGCCGCCGAACGTGTCCGACTCCACTCGGATGCCTTCCGCGGCGATGTGCGCGGCCGTCGACTCGTTCGCCACGACAGTGACCTGGTGGCCTTGACGTGCGAGGAGGCCGGCGAGTAATCCGCCGACCCCTCCAGGACCAATGATCGTAAAAGATACCGAATATTTCTCTTCCGTCATCACAACCTCTACTTTCTTCGTGTCGTTGGCCACGTGCCCCGAGTCGGCACGTAGTCTCGGATATACAGCTCATCCAGGAGATTGGTGCCGACCAATCCGTGGGTCGAGCGGTGCCGATGCTGGTGGAACGGGTGAGAAGAATATGGAAACTTCGTTGGCGACCAAACCACACCAGGGCGTTTCGGATGTCCTGCGCTTCCGCTACCTCGGCCCCCACGAGATCGACGAGCTCGCCGGGCTCTGGACCGCCGTACATGAGCGGCACACCGCTGTCGCGCCGCACCTTGAGGACGTCATCACGTCCGTGGACGCCGACGAAGCCTGGCGGCGCAGGAGGAAGCAGTACCTGGACTGGCTGGCCGACCCCAACACCCTGGCGGTCGTCGCCGAGCGCGCCCGCGAACCGGTCGGCTACGCCATGGTGACGATCCGCGAGAGCCAGCAGGGGTCGTGGGACCGGGGCGAACGGGTCGGTGTTGTGCAGACCCTCGCCGTCCCCGAGGAACACACCGCAACCGGAGTCGGCTCTGGGCTGCTTGAGGAGGTCCGACGCCAACTCGGCGAGTTGGGGATCCGTGAGATCGAACTGTCGGCCGTCGCAACGAGCGCCGACGACATCCGCTTCCTTGAGCAGGAGGGGTTCCGTCCCTTCGTGACAACAATGGTCTGCCGGATCTCCGGGGTCGGCGCGCACGACTGAGACTCAGCCGCCGGACGCGCCCCCGACCGTCGTAGCCTCTTCGCCGCCTCGGCTCAGCCCGGGGCGGCGGAGCAGTGCTCCACGTCCCCGTAGCGGTCGATCTTGACGTCCAGGAAGCGGATGCTGGACTCCAACTCGCGTACCTGCGCGTGCAGCCGTTCGCGGTGGCTTTCCAGCAGTGCCCGGCGGAGCGCGGCCGTGTGCTCCCCTTCGCGCCGCAACCGCGCGTACCGGAGCATGTCGCGGATCGGCATCCCCGTGTTGCGCAGCAGCAGCACGAACGACACCTGCTCCAGTTGCGCTTCGCCGTAGACCCGGTGGCCCGCGGACGAGCGCGGGACCGGATCGATGAGCCCGATCCGCTCGTAGTAGCGAAGCGTGTCGGTGGTCAGGCCGGTTCGCTCCGCCGTCTCAGAGACGGACAGGCCGCGGGGCATGGTGACGGTCATGCCCCGAATCTACTCAATCCCGTGTGCCTCGGGGCTTGCGTTGGAGCGCGCTCGAAGGACCAGAGTTACGCCCGGCGGCCGCGCGGCCGCCGCTGATCACGAATGGAGTCACGCGTGCGCAGCACCACACTGGGAGCCACCGGGCCCGAGGTCGGAGTCATCGGCCTCGGCTGCATGGGAATGACGTTCGCCTATGACCCCGCGGGCCGCGACGACGAGGTGTCGGTCTCGGTCATCCACCGGGCACTGGACCTCGGAATGACCCTGGTCGACACCGCCGACGTCTACGGCCCCCACACCAACGAGCAGCTGGTCGGCCGGGCACTGGCCGACCGGCGGGACCGGGCCGTCCTCGCCACCAAGGTGGGCCTGGAGGCGGCACCGGGGCAGAAGAGGTTGGCCCGCAACGGGCGTCCCGACCACGTCCGCGACGCGGTCGACGCGAGCCTGCGGCGCCTTGGAACGGACCGCATCGACCTGTACCAGCTTCACCGGGTCGACCCCGAGGTTCCCATCGAGGAGACCTGGGGCGTGATGGCCGAGGCGGTCAAGGCGGGCAAGGTGCGCGCGCTTGGCCTTTCGGAGGTGAGCGTTGCCGAGATCGAACGCGCCGCGGCCGTGCACCCGGTAACCAGCGTGCAGTCCGAGCTGTCGCTGTGGACCCGCGACGCGCTGTCCGAGGTGGTCCCCTACTGCGAGGCGAACGGGATCGCGTTCCTGCCGTTCTCCCCGCTCGGCCGCGGCTTCCTGACCGGAAGTATCCAGTCGGCCACGGATCTCCAGGAGGGGGACATGCGGCGGAACAACCCGCGGTTCCAGCCCGAGGCGATCGAGGCCAACCAGGCGATCGCGGATCGGGTGCGAAAGATCGGGGAACGACGCGGCGGCACGGCCGCCCAGGTAGCGCTGGCCTGGGTCCGCGCCCAGGGCCGCTATGTCGTGCCGATCCCGGGGACGAAGACCCCGCGTTACCTGGAGGCCAACGCCGGAGCCGCGGACCTGGTGCTGAGTCCCGAGGACCTGGCCGAACTCGACGCGCTGCCCCCCGCGCAGGGCGAGCGGTACTAACACCGCCGCGGTACCCGACCGCGCGATCCGGCGGCCGTGCCCCCGCCGCGGGATCGCGCGGGCGTGGTCACGCGGTCGGGCGGCGCCCGACCGCGTGACCACGCCGGCCGCCGGGAAACAGCGGGGCTCCCGGTAACGACCGCTACCCTCGTTCACGGTCCGCACGACACCGGTGGCCAGAGAGCGAGGAACGTGAGCGCGCACGCCAGTACCGACGCGAACACCTGCAATTTTCCCGGGTGTGACCGGCCCGTGCCGCGCGGGTCCGCGCCGGGCCGGCCGCCCGAGTACTGCGACCTGCCCGAACACACGCGCTGGCGGGCCTGGCGCGAGCGGCAGCGGATGCAACGGGACGCCGCCGAGCAGGCGCCGCAGGAGGAAACCTCCGGCTCCACTCCCCCGCCTCCCGGCGCCGCGGCGTCGGAACCGGCCGCAGGTGGCGCGCCCGTCAGCGACGCCCGGCTGCGCGCCGATGATCTGCTGACCCGTTTCGCGGTCCAGGCCGAACAGCTCACCGCGACCCTGGACGCCGCGCGGCGGGCGTTCGGCACCATGACCGATCCGGCCAGCGCCGAGGCCCAGGTCGAGGCCGCCCGGCTGGAGGCGGCACGGCGGGTCGCCGAGGCAGACAGCGCGCGGCTGGAGGCGGAGAACCGCCGCCGGCAGGCCGAGCAGGAGCGGGCCGCAGCGCAGGAGGCCACGGAGTCGGCCGTCGCCGCGGCCGGCGCCGCGGAACGGATGGCCGACGAGGCGGTAACCGCGCGCCAGGACAGCCGTGTCGAGCGCGACTCCGCTCTGGCGCGCGCCGCGTCCCTCGAAGCGGAACGGGACGCCGCCGTCGCCGAGTGCAACGCGGGCCTGGCCGATGCTGAGCGCCGCGTACAGGAGGTCGAGCGCCACTCCGCAGCGGCGTTGGAGGAGGAACGGCAGCGCGCTCAGCGGGAGCTCGCCGAGACGCGCCAGCAGGCGGCCGCCGAGCAGGACCGGATCCGGACAGCGCTGGCCGAGCAGAACGACGCCCGGGAACAGGCAGAGCACCGGGCCGCGCGCGCCGACTCCGCCGCGGAGCACGCACGGGCCCGCGCCGCGGACCTGGCCGCGGAACGCGACCGGCTCAGCGCCGATGTGGAACGGCTGCGGGCCGATTCCGAGCAGGAACGCGCCCGGATGCGGTCCGAGCTCGACAGCCAGCGCGCCGCCGCGGAACGCGGCCTCGCCGAGGCGCGGGAGTCCGCGGCCGAGCGGCTCGCGGCCGTCGAGGACGCCCGCTCGCAGGCCACCCTCCGGGCCGAACGCGCCGAGCAGCAGCTCGACGAGGCCCTGGCGGAGCTGCGGCGCGGGCGCGCCGCGGACGATGCCGCGGAGAACACAGTGGACGGCGCCGCGGACACCGCCGCGGAGGCGGCTCCGAGTGGGAAGAACCCGGACGGCGGTGCCGGACCCGCGGATGGGCCGCCGGCGCGCTCAGGCGGTGCGTAGCGCCGCTCTTGGCGGCGGACAAGGCCCCTCGAGGCGGGATGCGTCGAGTACGGCCAACGGCCGGGGCGGGCCCGGAAGGTTCTGTGGTACGCCAGGCCGTGCCGGTTGGCCTGCCGGCTGTCCGGAACCGGTCCACTGCGCCGGAGACGGCTCGGCTGTGACGGTTGTCGAATGTCGAACGTGCCCGCCCGGGACGCCGCGGGTCAGGCGTTCGTGGTCCTCGGCCCGGTCGCCGCGCTTCGGGAGGACCGGGCCGACGGCCCGCCGAGTGTGCCGCACACCAGCGGCGCTGGCGTGCGCGGCCTGCGTCGCGGCGCTCAGGCGCTCGACATGGCCGAGCACACCGCCGCGCTGGCTCCCCCAGGGTGCGCACGACAGCACCGGCCCGAACGCGCCCAGCGTGGCGGTCGGCTCTCCCGGCTGAGTGCGCACAACGCCACCCCGGCCAGCACCGCGCGCGTTCCGGGTTCCACCCCTCTGAGCAGTAAAGACGCCACCGCAACCGTGCCACTGCCCACTCCCCCTTCCGCACGGCAATTCCTATTGTTATAGTTCTATGCAAACAAAGGAGGTTGCACGTGTACGCAGAACCCGACACCTACCAGGGGCGCCGCTGGTTGGTGGCCCTCGTTCCCGCTGCCCTGTCGGCGGCCGTCCCGTCGGCCCTCGCGTTGGTGTTCAAGTCGGACATCGCCGGCCAGATGTTCGTCGGCGCGGTCCTGGCCTCCATGGTGATGGCGTTCCTCATCGGGGCGACGACGGCGGCGACGCTGGCGCGCTACCAGCGCAGCGCCCCGCTACAGCGCCAGGCTGCCGCCACCAGCGCCGCCGTCAGCGGGCTCTTCGGCACCCAGATCACCCTGCACGTTGTCTCACTCATCGGCGTCCCGCCGCCCGACGAGATCCGCTGGTTCGGGATGAACGAGGCATCCGGCTGGTTCTGGATCGCGGGCGTCCCTGTCGCGGCCGCCGTTGGCGCCCTGGCATGGGCCCTCGCCCGCACCGGCGCGCCACCCGTGGCCACCGGAGTTCCGCCCGAGGGCACGCCCGCCTTTCGTCTCGGCCCGCAGCAGAGGGCCATGTTCGCCGCCACGGTATGGGTGCGCTCGAACCTGCTGGTGGGCGCGGCTCTGCTCGCCCTCGGGATTGCTGTGACGATCGTGAGCGCGACCAGGGACAACACCCTGGCCCCCGGCCTGGTCTTCACCATCATCGGCCTGTGGTTGCTCGCCCAGTCCCACGCCAAGCTGGTCATCGACGAGCGTGGCGTCGCGCTGGCCACCGCGGGAACCCTGCGCTCGACCATCCCCTACGCGCACATCACCCAGGCCACTGCCCTGGAGCGGTCCCCGCGCTCCGCGACCTACCCACCCGGGGGCAGCGACCACGGCTGGGGTGCGTGCACCGGCACGGGGCCAGCGCTCCACCTCCAGTTGACCGAGGGCCGCGCCTTCGTGTTCTCCACCCACGAAGCCAAGACCGCGGCCAGCTTGGTCAACGGCTACCTGCACCGGGAGCGCAACGATGTTGATCACGATTGACCCGGAGTCCTCCCAACCGCTCGCCGAGCAGGTCGCGGCATCGGTCCGGGCCGCGCTCTCCAAAGGAACCGCGCAGGCCGGCGATAAGCTCCCGGCCGCCCGGACCGTGGCCTCCGCGCTCGAAATCAACCTGCACACCGTGCTCCGCGGCTACCAGCAACTGCGCGACGAGGGCCTGGTGGAACTGCGCCGCGGCCGCGGAGCGGTGATCATCGCCAACGGCAGCCGCTCCGAACTCAACGACGCCGCCCGCTCCTTCGCGCGCACCGTCCGGCACATCGGAGCCACCGAGGAGGAAGCGATCTCGGCGTTACGCACCGCGATGCGCGAGTGACTCCGTTGCTGTCCCCTCTTCGCACCGCAGGGTCGCCCGCGCGCCGTTGCGCACCGACCCTGACCGTGAGGACATGTTCAGCGCCGAGAACGACGCCACGGACACTTCCGGTGCGCCCCGCCACCGAGCGGGAACACTGACGCATCCTTCCGAGGCCCCCGGGGCCTCGCCGCCTCCGTTGGACGCCGCACCACCCGCCCACATCACCGATCTAAGTGGCGTCGGCCTTCAGCAGCCGGGAGAAACACCGGCTCAGCCGGGCGCCGTCGGCGCCGTGCGCGGTGTAGCGGACCGTGGTGCCGCCGGTGAGGAGCACCTCCACCGTCGACTCGTCGCCGTGGCGTTCGACCCGAACGTCGGCGATCCTGGCCGCGGGTATCCGCGGACGTTCCGGGTCGAACAGGTCAACCGCCCACGCGCGATAGCGACGAGAAAGAAGCAGCGGCAGGGTCACGGCGAGCAACGCGAGCCAGCCGGCCAACGACACGGCAGAGGCGATCGCGTCCCGCGTGTGGTAGATCCCGCCGGCCACGATGAACAGCAGCGCAAGACCCGCGGCGTAGAGCAGCGGCTCCGTCGGGTCCGCGGACGACGGGGCCAGCTTCTGCAGCAGGTACATTGCGGGCATCGACGCCAGCAGCACCGTGACGGCGATCCCGGAGGGCCACGGACCGAACACCGGGTCCAGCACCCTGGTCAGGTTGGCGCGTGCGGGCGTGTACCCGGCCTCGGAAAACGTCAGGTCCCGCCAGCCACCCGGTTCAGCGCGCACCCCTCTGACCTCGGTCTCGACCACGGTTCTACTTCCTTTGCCCAGCCGTTCCAGCGGACCTCGCGCATCTGATACGCAGCACCTTACGCCCGCGGCAAACAACTCTGGGAACTCCGTCACACTCGCTGCGCGGTACCGCGCAGCCTCACCCCCGGCCGCGCGGTACCAGCGGGGGTGGAGAGCGGCGGCTGGAGCCGGGCACCGATACGCCCGGCCATTGCGGGACTTCCGCGCACCCGGCGCGGCACGGGACCGGTAGCACCTCGTCGCGGTGGCCGCGCCGCCGCGCCCCGAGACCCCGGCGCAAGCCATGGCGGCGCATCCCGGATCCGGCGGTGTGCACGGCGGCACGCCCTTCTACCATTGGGGACGTGCCAGATCAGGAGACCAGCGACGAATCCGACGATCCCGCGACCGGGGGCGGCGAGCAGAAGCCACCCGCTCGGGTACGACCGGCGGTCGCCGAGCGGCCGCGCCATCGGATGAACCTCTTCGCGATCTTCGGTCTGGGCAGCGGCCAGTGGGGATGGGCGATCGGGGCCAAGGCCACGATCGCCATGGCCCTCGCCTTCTCGCTGGGCTCCTACGTGTTCACGCCGCAGCTCGCGACACTCGCGGCGCTGGGGTCCATGACGGTGCTCTACGAGCGCAACACGCCCTACGGGTACCGCGCGATCGCTCTCGGCTTCGTCGGCCTGGGGTTTGTCGCCAGTGTCATGGTCGGCTCGCTGTCGGCGCTCAACCCGTGGGCGTCCGCGGTCGCCGTCGGGGCGATCGCGGGGGTGGCCACCTGGCTCTGCCAGGCGCTGCGTGTCGACCGTCCCGGTCCCCTCTTCTTCGTGCTGGTCGGGGCGATCGCGACGATCATCCCGGGCGGCTTCACCGAGGTCCCCCTGCATACCGCCATCGCCGCGGTCGGCGCCGCGGTCGGCTGGGTGGTGTCGATGTCGGGTGCCCTGATCCGCGGCCGGCACCCGGAGAACCAAGCGGTAGCGCAGGCGTTCGTGCAGCTGGCCGCGCTGCTACGGGCCATTGGGACGCGGCGGCTCGATCACGTGCAGCACGATGCGTCGGTCGCGGTCGCCGAGGCGTGGCGCATCATGCTGCTGGCCCAGGCGCGCGGCTACCGCGACACCCCGGAGGTAGCGCGGCTGCGCGCCCTGCTGCGCTGGGTCTCCGATATCCATCTCACCGCCACCGACGTGTCTATGGCCCGCACCAGCCCGCTTCCGGAGGAGGCCGCGCGCTTCGCCGACGAACTGGCGGTCGCGGTGGCCCGGCCCGAGCGCGCGCCCGACCCCGATGCGCTCGACGCGCTGCGGAAAGGGCTGCGCCCGCGCTCGTGGGAGCCCCAGCTCTACAACCGGCTCGCCCGCGCGGCGCAGGCCGCCCGCCGGCCCGAGCACGAGAACACGGACCGCGGCCTGGAGCTGTACGACACGCGTTTTCCGTCGGTGGGCAACTCGCTGCGGTCCAGCCTGAGCCGGGACTCGCTGATCCGGCCGACCGCGCTGCGCATGGGCATCACGGTCGCGCTCGCGGGAGTCGTGGGCCTGGCGCTGGGCATGGACCGCTTCTACTGGATCTCGATCACGGCAACCACGGTCCTGCAGGGCGGTAACGTCGTCCTGACCGTGAACCGTTCGGCGCAACGCGCCCTCGGCACGCTGCTGGGGGTGGCGATCGGTGCGGGAGCGCTGTTCCTCGACCCGGCGCTGGTCACCGTCATCGTGGTGGCCTCGCTCTTCCAGGGGCTGGGCCAGTTCGCCCTGACGCGGAACTTCTTCTACGGCACGGTTCTCATCACCCCCATGGCGTTGTTGCTGGCGCACACCGCCGCGCCGTACCCCGTGGATGCGCTCGCCCAGGCACGCATCCTCGACACCATCCTCGGCTCGATCGCGGGGATGCTGGGAGCGGTGCTGTTGTGGCCCCGCGCCTCGGCGGCCCGGCTTCCGCCGACCATCTCCGATGTGCTCGACCGGGCCCGGCTCGCGATCACGGCTGTTCTCGACCCCGACGTGCGGCTCTCCCCGGAGCGGCGCTACCGGATGCGGCGCGACCTGCGCGCGGCTCTGGTCAGCCTTCGCGGTGTCTACGACAGCGCGATCGGCGACGTACCGCGCGCCACGACGACGCGTCCGCTGTGGCCGGTGGTGGTCGCCACCCAGCGCACCGGTTACCTGGCGCTGGCGGCGCTGACGCTGGAGCATCCGCCGGCCGCCTCGCACATCACCGTGCAGCGTCTCGACCTGGCCTTCAAGGAGCTGCAGGAAGCGCTCCTGCACCGGCGGACCCCGCGGTTGGGCGCGCTACCGCGGCTGGTGGACTACCCGCGGATCAACATGGAGCTGCGGGCGCTGTCGTCGTCGATGCGCACCGCGGTGGCCGAGGACACCCGGACGGCCGAGCTGCAGGAGAAGCGCCGCGCGCAGCGCGAGAAGCGCCACGCGCAGCAGGAGATCGACGCCGACCTCTGAACGGGAGAACCGGGCTCCGGTGCTCCGGCCCCGGCTCACTCGACCATGGCGAAGGCGCGGACCGGGAACGTCGCGAGGCCGCGGACCTTCACCGGGACCGCGAAGAACGTGAAGCCGGTGGCGGGAAGCCGGTCGAGCGAGCACAGGTGCTCGACAACCGGAACCCCCGCAGCGAGCAGGGCCGAGTGCGCCGGGCGCGCGCCGCCGCTGCCGGACGAGGTGTCGTCGATGTTGACCGAGTCGATGCCGGCCAGCGTGGCGCCGGCGGCGACCAGCGCCTTGGCTCCGTCCTCGGTCAGGTAAGGGTGTTCGGGGTCTCCATAGTGCTCGGTCCGCCAGTGACGGTCCCAGCCGGTGCGGATGAGGACCGCCTTGCCCTGGACGTCGAGTTCCTTGAAGGATTCGGGCCCGACCGCGGCCGAGCCGGCGCCCGCGTCCACGATCACTCCGGGAAGCGCCGCGAGCTTCTCCAGGTCGAGGTCGGCGAGGTCCGCGCCCTCGCGGTAGCGGTGCGCGGGCGAGTCAAGATAGGTGCCGGTGTTGGCCACCATGGAGATGCGGGCGATGCTGAACTCGGTACCGGGGGCATAGACACGCTGTGACCCCTCAAACGTCAGGTACTCCTCGATGACCGGCCCCGGCAACCCGGGGTACGTGATCATCCCGTCGGTGATCTGGTGGCTGACGTCGATCAGGTGCGACACTGCTCCGCCTTCCCTACCCGGCCCGCGGGCGAATGCTGGTTGCTGTGGTTGCCAACTTCTCCCTTCCCCAGAAGGAAGGGGAAACTCTCCCTCGCGGACGAGTCTCCTGCTTCGTCACTGATCACAAAAGGGGGCTCCCCTTACGAAGTCCGAGTTCCACCGGGGACCGGCGTTTCGACCGCGTCCGGTTCGCGGCGCGACTGGCCGCGTGCGCGCGGCCGGTCGCTCAGGTGCCCATGCGAGACCGCCCGCGCTCACACCGGCCCCGCACACGTTCGCTAGCCTTTTCCGGCCATGGACCGCGACGCCGGGACCGGGTACCGAGCGGTGTCCCTGCTGGGCACCGATAGCCTCAGGGTCGGCATGTCCAATGAGAGGGGATCACAAGCAGTGTCGTCGTACGGGGCCGCCAAGACGGTCATCGCGCCAGCCACGCGGGCCATCTGGCCGTTACGCGTGGAGGGCACCCACCACATCCCCCGACAGGGTCCGGTGATTCTCGCCGCCAACCATCTGTCCAACATCGACCCGCTGTTCATCGGCGTGGCCGTGCCGCGCCAGGTGGTCTTCATCGCCAAGCGCGAACTGTTCGCCGAGGGCAACGTTGCCCAGCGCGCCTTCACCCGCGCATTGCGCGCAATCGGCCAGCTCTCGATCGATCGCCACCCTGGGCAGAGCTCTCGGGAGGCCATGGAGGAGAGCCTCCGGGTACTGAAGGAGGGCACCGCCTTCGGTATCTTCCCGGAAGGCACCCGCTCCCCTGACGGCCGCCTGCACCGAGGACAGACCGGGCTGGCTTGGCTCGCGCTCAGCTCAGGGGCACCCGTGGTTCCGGTGGCCCTGTCCGGCACCAACCGCATTCTTCCGGCCGGTGCCCGGCTTCCCGCGTTCCGGCGGATCGGCGTCCGCTTCGGCCCGCCGGTGGACCTCTCGGCGTGGGCCGGGGAAGCCGGCCGGGCACGTTCGCGCCGGGCCGCCACCGACGCGGTCATGGCGGCGATCCAGCGGCTCTCCGGTCAGGAGCAGGTGCCGCGGTTCGCCGCCTCTGTCAAGGACGATCGGACCCGCGGGCAGCGATCGTAGGCTGTTTCACCGTTTCGCCCACACGCGATACCGATCCGCAGTAGAGTCGTGACCCAACGTCGGCCCCCTCGCCGTGCCGGCCCTCCCCAGTGCGGATCGCAAGCAGCGATTCGCGGACGGTTGTGGACGCGTGGGTATGGAGGTGCAGGGTCACGTGGTGCGATTCATCCGCAGAGCGTTTCCCGTCTTTCCCGAATACGGGCGGTTCCGACTCGCTGGTCCGGGAGCCCGCCAGGAGAACACCGATATCGCGGAGCTTCTCGGTGGCTCACTGCTCGCCAGTGGATACGACCACATCGAGCTGAGCACGTTGCAGGGGCGGGTCGACGTCAGCGTGGTCTTGGAGGAATGGGACGCGGAACCACCCGATCCCGAGAACCCCGGATGGGAGGAGGCGGCCGCGGCCACGGTGTTCCTGCGTGGATTCGTCACGGTGGGCGGCGGTGTTCCGGGGTACGCCGTCAACCTGCGGCTCCGTAGCGGTGCACGTCTCTACCGCGCCGACGTGCACGCCTGGCGACGGCGTGCGGTGGCGCAGCGCTACGATCAACTCCTCCGGAGCTACGGCGACCCGCACTCCGCGCGGTTCCGTGCGGCGGAGAAGCAACTGCGCGGGCAGGAGGAGTTCCTGATCCGGCTGCGCCCGACCGCATCCGACGACGGCACCTCCCCCCGCGGCGGCAACCTGTGCAGCCCGGAGACTGTCGCGGGCTGACTCGGCACGCGTGCCAGCGCCGGCCGAGCACGACCGTACGCGGCGCGGCCCACGCTAGGCTCGTTTGTGATCCTGGCCCCATCATTTCGATACCGGGTCCAGGAACATCTAGGGCACCCGATGGGTTAGAGTCACTGGTGGCCGGTGTGGTAGCAAGTGTCCCCCGGGCCTCACCTATTGCCTTCGCGGAATACCGCGTGCGTCCCCGTTCTTTCGGACCGTCGCACGGTCACCTGGAGCCACGTTGTGCCACGCGCCGAGAGGCGACCGCCACACCGGCCACCGAAGACACTCACGCCCCGCTGTCCCGGTTCTCGGGACGCGGGGCGATCTCGTATGAGCGAGCGGAAGGACGAATCGGCGTGGACGAGAGGTGGACCCCGGGCCAGGGAGACGATCAGCCCTCTCCGCCGCCCGACCCCCAGGACCCGCCTTCGGGCGACCCGGAGCCGCCGCAGGCGCGGGAGGCGGAAGAGACACCGGCCAGCGACGGCACCTCGGACGTGTCCGCGGACTCCGACGGCATCGTTGGAGCGGAAACCGGCGGCGAATCCGCCGCCGGCGCGGAGAGAACCCAGAGCACCGCAAGCCCGTACACGATCCCGGGCGCCGGGGATACGCGGCCTTCCTCGTGGAGCTGGACGTCCACGGAAGCACTGGACGACGGCTGGGGAGCCACCGGGTCACCGGTCGCGCGTCCCTGGCTCGACGACCCCGGGCTTCCGGATGCGCCCACGGCACACGAGAAGCCCGAGCCGCCCTCCGCACCCGAGGAACCGTCGAACCTCGGCGGCGAGCCTGCGGACTCCCTCGACGGCGTCTCCCGCGCTACGGACGAGCCCGCGGAGCACTTCTCGGATTTCGACCAAGCGGCCGCTGAGTCCCAGGAGGACATCGCCGGGTGGCGCCCTGACGAACCGGCACGCCCCGAGGACGCCGCGCACGAGCCCTGGGGCCACACCGAGGAACCCACGCTCCGGCCGTGGGAACACACCGAAACCCCCACCCACCAGGCCTGGGAACAGCACACCGAAACCCCCACCCACCAAGCCTGGGACCACACCAACGAACCCACCCACCAGGCCTGGGACCACACCGAAGAACCCACACTCCGGCCGTGGGAACACACCGAAACCCCCACCCACCAGGCCTGGGAACAGCACACCGAAACCCCCACCCACCAAGCCTGGGACCACACCAACGAACCCACCCACCAGGCCTGGGACCACACCGAAGAACCCACACTCCGGCCGTGGGAACACACCGAAACCCCCACCCACCAGGCCTGGGACCACACCGAAGAACCCACACTCCGGCCGTGGGAACACACCGAAACCCCCACCCACCAGGCCTGGGAACAGCACACCGAAACCCCCACCCACCAAGCCTGGGACCACACCAACGAACCCACCCACCAGGCCTGGGACCACACCGAAGAACCCACACTCCGGCCGTGGGAACACACCGAAACCCCCACCCACCAGGCCTGGGAACAGCACACCGAAACCCCCACCCACCAAGCCTGGGACCACACCAACGAACCCACCCACCAGGCCTGGGACCACACCGAAGAACCCACACTCCGGCCGTGGGAACACACCAACGAACCCACCAACCGGGGGTGGGACCACTGGCAGAGCCCTACCGGACAGGCCCCAACGGCGTATCCGTCATACGAATCCGACGAGCCCGCCAGCTCCCAGCACCAGTCACTCGACGACACCGCAAGCTTCTCCTCCCCCTCTCACCACTCCTTCGCCCCCTTCCCTCCGCAGCAAAGCCCCGACTCCACCGCCAGCCACCACACCCGGGAAACGCCGCACTCGCCGTACGGAGCGTGGGACAGTCCAGCACCGTCCTCCTTCCAGCGCGGCGACCAAGCACTGTCGGATCAGCCACCGATGCCGGATCCGCACGGCCTGCCGGGAGATTCTCCGGCCGGTGTTCCGTACGCCACCGGTCCAAGCGTCAGCGACCCGGAGTCCTACAGTGCGTCCGGCCCCGCGGGCCGGGTGCCGGACGCGGGCGCACCGCCCCGTGGACCGTACGATCCCGCCTACGAGCCGGCCGGGGACTTCGCCGCCTTTTACCAGGATTCCGGTCCCGAGGATCCATCGCCCCCCGTGCAGGAGCAGGAAGGACCCGGCGGGCCCGACCACGTGCCGCCGCGGCGCTCCCGCAAGGGGTTGGTCATCGGCCTCGTAAGCACCGTGGTGGCCCTGGCCCTGATCGGCGGGGGCATCTCGTGGTACGTGCTGTCCATGCCCAAGCCCGAGGAGACCGCCGCGTCGTACGCCGCCGCCTGGGGCGAGGGGGACTACGCGGCCATGGCGGGTCTGGCCGCCGGCAACAGTGACGACACCGAGCAGAATCTCGACCAGTTCGCCAGCAACCTCGGGGTTACCGAGGCCCAGGTGGACATGGGCGAGGTCAGTGCCGACGGCGACAACGCCACCGCTCCCTACGAAGCAACGCTCTCCCTGAAGAACGCCGGCGACTGGAGCTACGAGGGCGAACTGCCCATGGTCCGCCAGGATGGCGAGTGGCTGGTCGACTTCAGCCCTGCGGTGATGCATCCGGAGCTCGATGAGGGCCAGACGCTCGCCCGGGTCAACGCCTGGGGTGAGCGCGGGAACATCCTCGCCGCTGACGGCTCCCGGCTGGACACCGAAGAGACGAGCGGTTCGCTCGCCATGATCGTGGGCCAGGTCGGCTCCGCCGAAGAGGAGGACCTGGAGAGCCTCGGCCCGGCCTACGAGGTCGGCGACCCGACCGGGGCCAGCGGGCTGCAGAAGTCCTACGAGGAGCGCCTGGCCGGCGAGGCCGGAACCGCCATCCATCTCGTCAACGAGGGCGAAGAGGACCAGGCGGCGCAGGAGGAAGACCCCACAGTCCTGGAGTCCATCGAGGGCACCGACGGCAAGGACGTCACGACGAGCCTCGATCCGGCCGTCCAGAGTGCCGCCGCGCAGGCCGTCAGCGGCCAGAGCGACCCGACAGCGATCACCGCCATCCGGGCGTCCACGGGGGAGATTCTGGCATCCGCGAACGTCCCGGGCGGGTACAACCGCGCGTTCGAGGGCCAGTACGCCCCCGGCTCCGCCTTCAAGATCGTCTCGTACCAGGGTCTGCTGGCCAACGGTCTCGGCGCCAACGACACAATGAGCTGCCCGGAGGAGGCCAACGTAGGCGGCTGGGACTTCAAGAACGCCGGCGACGCGGCATACGGGCAGCAGACCGTCACGGAGGCGTTCGCGACCTCCTGCAATACGGCGCTGGTCCAGGAGGTCGCGAACAGGCTCGACTCGGAGTCGATCACCGCGGCGGCGGAGCGGTTCGGGATGAACAGCGACCTGGACATCGGTGTGCCCACCACCGAGCCGTCGTTCCCGGCGCCCGACAGCACCACGATGGTCGCGTCGCAGAGCATCGGGCAGGGCCAGATCCTGACCAGTCCGCTGCACATGGCGACCGTTCCCGCGGCGATCGCCGATGGCTCGTGGCGGTCGCCGACACTGGTGAGTGAGCCCGAAATGCCGGACCAGCCCGAGCCGACGCAGATCGAGCACGCCGACCAGTTGCGTCCGATGATGCGTGAGGTCGTCACGAACGGCACCGCGGACGGGGCCAACTTCAGCGGTGAGGTCCACGGCAAGACCGGGTCGGCGGAGTTCGGTACGGCCGAGGACGAGGACGACGAGCTCGAAACGCACGCCTGGTTCGTCGGCTACAAGGGCGACGTCGCGTTCTCCGTCGTCGTCGAGGGCGGTGGCGGTGGCGGGGACGTCGCCGCGCCTATTGGCGCGAAGTTCGCGAACGCCATCTGAGGGAAGCGGGATAGCGCACGGCGTCGCCGGACGAGCCGACCACTGGTCGTCCGGCGGCGTTGCCCGGGTGGTGACCGGTCGGCATCGGCGGCTGGGCGCGGGGCCGCGCGAACCTCACCCCCGCTGATGCCGGCCAC
Organism: Lipingzhangella halophila; assembly: GCF_014203805.1. Lineage (GTDB taxonomy): Bacteria > Actinomycetota > Actinomycetes > Streptosporangiales > Streptosporangiaceae > Lipingzhangella > Lipingzhangella halophila. Next base: position 3,005,925 of record NZ_JACHJT010000001.1, read on the forward strand.
CCTAAGCGACGCGGCGCAACGCACCCGAGTGCCCTGGGAGGATCTCGTCGCCGGTCCGGACCTCGGGTTGCCGGACTTTGTCGCGCCCCCACCACTCGGGGTGTGGCGCGCGGGCGCAGCGCGTCCCAGGCGGCCGCATCGGAGCGGGCGGCCGCGAGACTCGCCCTTGCGGGCGTTCTACGGGTTGGCGACGCCGGGGTCGGGTGAGACGACGTTGGAGTCGACCGCGGGTGGCGGTTCGGTTGCCCCCTGTTCCCCCGGCGTGAGGGCGACGAGCATCACCAGGAGGCCGATCACCGCCGCCGCGATCGCGGCGCACACGGCCCACGGCCGCCAAGAGCTCCCGCGTTCCTCCTCGTCGAGGGAGGGCGTGTCCGCGCCGAACATCTCCATGCGCCCGGCCAGATCGGGATCGTCCTCGCTGAGGTGCTGCTCGATCTCGGCGAGAATCCGTCGCTCATACTCTCGTAGAGCCATCGCTCCCCCTTCGGCCAGCAGGTGTTCATCGCGCACCAAGGCGTGCTGGAGACCTCCCCCGTTAGAGAGGTCTCTATCCGCGATCCGCGGGCGAATACCGTCCGATCGGGATCCGATGTTCCTGTACCGCGGGTAATTGTTTTCTTACTCCTGCTCGACTGGAGCCCCAGGACTTGGTGCGCCTTCGGTGCGGTAGTTGTCCAGGGCTGTAACGACGTACTCCACGGGTTCGTCCGCCGGTTCGGAGTCGGTGAAACTCACGGCTCCGTCCCCGTCCGGACCGCCGACGCCGCGCAGGTGCGCGGCGTCGGCGAGGTCGCAGGGCTGCGCGCCGTCCTCCCCCGGTACGCGGTACACGGCATAGAAGCGGGCGTCCTTGGCCGGCTCCCACTCGAGCTGCACCGAATCCCCGGTGTGGTCGGCGGTCACCTCGGTGACCTGGCCCGGACCGTCTCCGCCGCCCTCGACCTCGGGAGGCAGAGCGGGTGCGCGGTAGTGGTCCTCGGCCACGCGGTCCATGGCCTCGCTGGCGCGGCCGGTGAGGTCCTTCTGGGAGAAGTAGACGTTCCCGCCGACCTCGGCGTATTCCTCGTTGAAGTCGAGCTGGCGCGACAGGGAGTCCTCGCCCGTCCAGCCGTCCTCGCCGTGCATGTAGGCGGCCTGGCCGATGTAGAGGTTGGTGTCGGTGCCGCTGACCTCATTGGACCACCAGTCGACCAGCTCCTCGTAGTCGGCCTTCTCCAGTCCCCGCGGCCAGTACAACTGCGGAAGGACGTAGTCGACGATGCCTTTCTCGATCCAGGCGCGGGTGTCGGCGTGCTGGTCGTCATAGGACTGCAGGCCGGCGGTGGCGGATCCGCTGGAATCGGTGGTGTCGTTGCGCCAGATACCGAACGGGGACACCCCGAACTGCACCCACGGCTTGGTCTCCCCGATCCTGCTGTGGACATCGGCAAGCAGGCTGTTGACGTTGTTGCGGCGCCAGGCGTCGCGGCTGTCGAAGTCGCCGCCGTACTCCTCCCAGCTCTTGTCGTCGTTGAACGACGCGTTGCCGTCGGGGTAGGGGTAGAAGAAGTCGTCGAAGTGCACGCCGTCGATGTCGTAGCGCTCGACCACGTCGAGGACGACGTCGCTGACCCACGTCTGCACCTCTGGGTTGCCGGGGTCGAAGTAGGCCTCGTCGGCGTACTCGACGAGCCACTCGGGATTCTGCTTGATGGGGTGGTCGTCGACCAGGTTCTCCAGGTCCGGATCCTTCAGGCCCACCCGGTAGGGGTTGAACCAGGCGTGCAGCTCCAGACCGCGCTTGTGGGCCTCCTCGACCGCGAACGCGAGAGGGTCGTAGCCGGGATCGCCGCCCTGCTCGCCGGTCAGGTAGCGCGCCCACGGCTCCTTGTCCGACTTGTAAAGGGCGTCCGCGGTCGGCCGGACATGCAGGAACGCGGTGTTGAAGTCCATGTCGCGCAGGGTGTCAAGCTGGTCGACCAGCTCCTGCTGCTGCTCCTCGGCGCTCAGCCCGGGCTCGGACGGCCAGTCGATGTTGCGCACCGATGTGATCCAGGAGCCGCGCAGGTCACGCTTGCCGAGCTCGGAGTCGGTCTCGCAGTCCTCGGGAATGGGATCCGGGAGGTCCGCGTTGGCGTCACCGGAATCCGGGTTGGAGACACACCCTGCGAGCAGCGTCGCGACCGCCGCCCCAACAACTCCGCGCGTTACCCACCCGAGCACCCGACTAACTCCCTCAAAGCCTCAAATACAACTATTTCGTAACGTCCCTGGACATCTTAGACATGATGGTCAAATCGGGGGCACACGTGCGGCCACATATGCCGGAGATCCAGGATGAACGCGTATGCTGGAATGTCGTGACAGTCGCCAGTGAAACGCCGCACCTGACCGTTCGCACCGTTCCGCTGCGGGATCACCACGCGCTGCTCGGCCACCTCCCGGAGAACGCCCCCCTGGCCTGGCTCCACAACGGTGATGGCCTCGTCGGGTGGGGGGAGGCCGCCCGGTTGGTCCTGCCCACCGAGGACGAGCCCGACGGTCAGCGGTTCGACACCGCGGCGCGCTGGATGTCGGAGTTGGCCGCCAACGCCGACGTCGAAGACTCCGTGGGGCTGCCCGGAACCGGGCCAGTGGCCTTCGGCGGGTTCACCTTCGATCCTCGCTCCTCTGGTTCGACGCTCATAGTTCCGCGTGTCGTGGTGGGGCACCGCGCCGGGCGCGTCTGGCTCACCACGATCGTCGACCGCCCCGGAGCCCACCCTGACGCGCTGCTGTCCCCGGTGACGTCCGCCCGCTACATCGGCCCACTGAACTGGAGCGACGGCACCCTGTCGGCTGAGGAATGGGGCGATGCCGTCGCCACGGCGGTCCAGCGCATCAAAGCGGCGGAGCTCAACAAGGTCGTGCTGGCCCGCGACCTCCACGCCGAGGCCGACAACACGATCGACGTCCGGACCCTACTCTTCAGGCTCGCGCGCGCCTACCCCAACTGCTACACCTTCTGCGTCGACGGGTTGGTCGGGGCCACCCCGGAACTGCTGCTGCGCCGGGCGGGGGGCGACGTCACCTCGCTGGTCCTGGCCGGCACCCGGCCGCGCGGCACCACACCCGACGAGGACGAGCGCATCGCCAGCGAGCTGATGGCGTCCGCGAAGGAGACCGAGGAGCACCGGTACGCGGCCGAGTCACTGCGCGCCGCGTTGACGCCGTTGGCCTCCACCATCCGGCTGCCCGACCAGCCCGAGCTGCTGCGCCTGGCCAACGTGCAGCACCTGGCCTCCCCCGCCAGCGCGGCACTGCGTGACGGCGTCTCCACCTTCGACGTGATCGCGGCGATGCATCCCACGGCGGCAGTGGGCGGCACCCCGGCGCGCGCGGCGATGGATCTCATTCGCGAGCTCGAAGGCATGGACCGGGGCCGTTACGCGGGCCCGGTCGGCTGGATCGACGCCCGGGGCGACGGCGAGTGGGGCATCGCACTGCGCTGCGCGCACCTCGACGGCTCCCGGGCGCGGCTGTTCGCCGGCTGCGGCATCGTCGCCGGCTCCGACCCGGAGGCGGAACTCGCTGAGGCCGACTCCAAGTTCCGGGTCATGCGCTCCGCTCTGGCGGACTGATGCCAGCCACCCCACCCGCCCGGTCGCGCTAACGGAGCGGGATGTCCTTACCGCGTTCGTCGGCGGGCCGGGGGCCGTGGATGCGCCTATCGGTCTCGGTGATGGCGACGTCGTTGATGCTCGCCTCACGGCGCCGCATCAGCCCGCGCTCGTCGAACTCCCACAGTTCGTTGCCGTAACTGCGCCACCACTGGCCCTCTGCGTCGTGGCACTCGTACTGGAAGCGGACGGCGATCCGGTTCCCGTCGAACCCCCAGAGGCTCTTGCGCAGCGCGTAGTCCAGTTCGCGCTCCCACTTCGCGGTCAGGAAGGCAACGATCTCCGCTCGACCGTCGCAGAACTGGTCCCGATTCCGCCACATCGAGTCCGGCGTATAGGCCAGCGCCACCCGCTGGGGGTCGCGGGTGTTCCACGCGTCCTCGGCGGCCTGCACCTTCTGCAGGGCGGTCTCCCGGGTGAACGGCGGGTAGGGCGGGCGATCTTCGGGCACTGCGACCTCCTCATGTTGAGAACGACCGTTCTCTATCGGCACGTCCTAAAATAGGGAACGATCGTTCTCGACGTCAAGGAGTCCCCGGATGCCCGCCCCGATCACCGAGGAACAGAGCCTCGCGGACCGCGAATCCCTGCTGGACACAGCGGAGGAGCTCTTCTACGAGCGAGGTATCCGAGCGGTCGGGATGGATGAGGTCCGCGCCGCCTCTGGCCTGCCGTTGAAGCGGATCTACCGGCTCTTCGCGACGAAAGAGGACCTCGTAGTGGCGATGCTCAGACGTCGCGACACGCGATGGCGAGCGAGCCTGACCGCTCGGGTGACTCGGGTTCGGGATCCGCGCGAACGCGTGCTCGCGATCTTCGACTGGCTCGCCGAGTGGTTCGCGGAGCCCGGCTTTCGCGGATGTGCCTGGGTCAATGCCCACGGGGAACTCGGTTCGTCCTCCGACGCGGTGCTGGCGGAGGTGCGGTCACATAAGCGGGCGTTCCACGAACAGGTCGCGGCATGGGTCCGCGCAACCGGAGTGCCGGTGGCCGAACCGGTGTACCTGCTCGCCGAAGGAGCCATCGTCACCGCCGGCATCAGCGGTGACCCGGCCCCGGCCCGCCACGCGCACGCGGCTGCCGCGACGCTGCTCGGCGCGTCCTGACTCCAGGCCGCATCGCGGCCAACCAGGGGCCTAGTCGCTCCGTATCGCGTTTGCTATCGAATTACGTAATTACGTAGAATCCTGCGTATGGCGGAAGCGGACGACGAGCTCCAACGGCGCGTGACCGAGCTGGAGGAGCGGGTGACCCGCCTGGAGAACCATCCCGCGCAGGCCCCGGAGACCGGTACCGGCCAGGAGTCGGTCTTCTGGGCACTGAACGAGCTCAAGCAGCGCCTCGATGACAGGGGCGGTGTGCTGTTCACCGGGTCCGCGCCGCTTCCCACCGGCGAGACCTACGAGTGGCAGGAGGGCGCCACGGCGGCCGACCTGGTGGAGAGCGACTGGTCCGAGAGCAGCGAGGTACTGGAGGCGCTCGGCCACCCGGTGCGGCTACTGCTGCTGCAACGCGTCCTTTCCGGTACCACCGCCACGGCCGACCTCAAGAACGACCAGGCGCTGGGCACCACCGGGCAGCTCTACCACCACCTGCGCCGGCTGGTCGCGGCCGGATGGCTGCGAACCAAGGGGCGCGGCCACTACCGGGTCCCCCCTGCCCGGGTCGTCCCCCTGCTCACCGTGCTGCTCGCGGCGCGCCGCTAACGCCACCGCCACCAAGATTCGAGGACGTCCGAGGGCACCACCCGGACCGGCGAGGAGAGATACGGCCATGGGCACGAACGACCCGACGAGCGGTACGCGCCCGCCGCGGACCGTCTGGCTCTGGATGGGCGGCGCGGCCGCCGTCGGCGCGCTCGCAGCGCTCCTGGTGATGCCCGCGCCGCCGGACACCGATGTCGCGAACGGGGATCCGGACCTGGCAGCGGAGGTCGCCGACCTCCTTCCGGAGGACTCGGCCGTGGGCGTGTCCGTTGCCCTGATCGACGGCGACGAGGTCACCCGCGCCACGCTCGGCACCACCGACGGCAGTACCCCCGTACAGCCCGACACCGCCTTCGAGACCGGCTCGGTGCAGAAGACACTCACCGGGACACTGCTCGCCGACATGGTGCGGACCGGGGATGTCGAGCTCGACACCACACTCGACGAGATCTGGACCGATGTCGACTTCGCCGACGACAACGTCGCCGGCATCACCCTGGAGCAGCTCGCGACGCACCACGCGGGCCTGCCCAATATCCACAGCGACATCGCGAACTTCGCGGCGCTGTCGCTGCACAACTACTTCGGCACCGACCCCTACCGGTGGGAGAGCGACCCGGTGGAGGCCGCCGCCGGCCTCACCGACGAGGGCCCCAACAGCGACACCGGGCACTCCTACTCCAACCTCGGCTTCTCCCTGCTCGGGCAGTCGCTGGCGGAGGTCTCGGGCAAGGACTATCCGGCGCTGCTCACCGAGCGCGTGCTCGAACCGCTCGGTATGGCCGAGACCACGCTCCTCACCAGTCCAGAGGTGCCCCCCAACGGGGCCGAGCCCCACCGCAACCCGTGGATCCGGGTGCAGCCCTCCTTCAACCCGCCCAACGCTCCATCCGGTGTGGGTACTTGGAGCACCAGCGGCGACATGGTGACGCTGCTGCGAGCGGGGATGGCACAGGACTTTCCGGCCCTGGCCACAGCGCAGGAACCGCGCGTGCGCGGCAACACCGACTCGTCCCATGACGAGCGCGTGGGGCTGGCATGGATTCGGTGGAACGTCAACGATACCGAGCTGACCTGGCACAACGGTGGTACGGCCGGTTCACGGTCCTACGTCGCGCACACCGACGACGGCCGCGGCGTCGTTGTACTCGCGAACAGTGCGCGCGTGCCCGCCGATACGATCGGCCTGAAGCTGCTCGACCCCGACATGCCCGAGTCCGATTCCAGCTCGAACATACCGTTCCTGGCGACGGCGCTGTCGTACGTCTTCGGCGCGGGCGCCCCGTTCGTGGTGCTGCTGCGGATGGCACGCCAGCGGGTGACCTCCTGGACACAGCAGCTGGACAAGGTGGCGGTGGTGGGCACCCTGCTCACGGGGGCCGCCTTGTGGACGGTGTCGTTCCGGCTCGGTGACGCCGACCTCATCCCGGCCGTGTGGGCAGTGGGCGCCGGGGCACTGGCCGCGGCCGTACCACTGGGCGCGTGGCGCTGGCGCGGGCTCCCCCGCACCCGGGGCCCTCGGCCGTGGTGGCGCTGGATCGACCTCACGGTCTACCTGGTGCTCGTCGCGGCGGTATTCACGGGGACGCTGTGGGCTCTGTGGTGGTGACCGGCTACGGCGTCCGGCCGGCCGGTGCCGTCGCGCGCGGCCGGCCGGACGCCGGGCCGCGCGTGCTCAGCCGGGTTCGACCTCGAAGTCGGCGAACTCGAACCCCGGCGAGACGAAGCAGCTCACCACTGACTCCGCACTGGTAAGCGGGTGCGCCGTCTGCCATGTACCGGCCGGGACCACGACCTGCAGGTCCTGGCCGGCGTCGATGTACGGCCCCAGGGTTCGCTCGCTTTCCCCGACCGGCCGCTCCCCTGTTCCACCGAGGGCTAGCCGCAAGGGTCCGCCGCGGTTGAACACCCACACCTCGTCGGAACGGACCCGGTGCCATCGCGAGTGCTCCCCGGGACAGAGCAGGAAGTGGATGCCTGAGGCGGTCGCGCGCTGCCCCGGGTATCCCGGCGGGTGCACGCTGATCCCGGTGCGCCAGGTGGACCGGTACCAGCCGCCTTCGGGATGCGGCAGCAGGTCCAGTGACTCCGCGGTGTCGCCGCGGCGTTCCACCGCCGTGTACGCGCCCGCGGGGTCGCGGCGCAGGTAGCGCACGCCAATAACGGCCTCGCGCCGGATGGGGCCGTAGACGTGCGGGAACAGCACGTCGCCGACGACGCCGGGCGGCGGGCCCGGGACGGCGGGCTCCCAGCGCACCTCGGCGTCCAGCCGTCCGGTGTCGACGACCAGGACCACCTGCTGCTCGGTGGCATCGCGGTAGAACGCGTTGGCCACGGCCACCATGGTCGCGGAGTCCGGTGACGCGTGCGCGAAGCCTTCGGTGCGCAGCGAGTCGGGAACAACATCGCCATCGGCCTCGCGCCACCGGCTCATCCCGGTCATGTGCAACACGTAGCGCATGAGGCCAGTATCGCGCGCAACCCGGCCGGACTCCTTGGCCGGGGCGCCCTCAGTCGCGCACAGCGCGGTTGACGGCCTCCTGCAGCCGGCGGCGCAGCGCCGCGGAGTCCGACCGCCCGGTGCGCACCTCCACGATGCACATCCCCTCGCCCAACATTGTCTTGGGGAGGTCGCTCGCCCATTCGAGCCGGGTGTAGGGCAGGTCGGCCATCGCGGCCACACGTTGCATGTCCACCCCGTGCGGGGTGCCGAACACACGCTCGAAATCGGGGTGCCCGGCCTGCTCCAGACCGGAGAAGATCCCCCCGCCATCGTTGTTGACCACCACGATGGCCAGGTCGGGGCGGGCCTCCTCGGGCCCGATGACCAGACCGTTCTGATCGTGCAGCAGGGCCAGGTCGCCGAGCAGCGCGTACCCGCGGCCCCCGCCGGCGCTCTGGTGGGCCAGGGTGGCCCCGACTGCGGTCGACACGGTGCCGTCGATGCCGCTGACCCCGCGGTTACCGATGATCCGCGCCCCGCACCGGGCCTCCATGGTGGCGTCCATGTCCCGGATGGGCATGCTGGACCCGGCGAACAGCAGCGACCCGTTGGGCAACTGCCCGGCCAGGTCGCGGGCCAGGCGCGGTTCGCTGAGCGCCTCGTCCTCCTCGAGCACCGCGTCCATGGCCACCCGGGCCGCGGCGTCGGCGGAGCGCCACGACGCGGCCCAGCCGCTGTCGGGGGACGCTCCACTCGGGGCCATGACAGCAGGAACGACGTCCGTGGCGGTGCGGACCGGGTCGTCGAACGACCGCGGGTCGCCGACAACGACATGCCGGTTGGCGCGCCGCAGATAGGACAGCAGTTGGCGGGACAGACCCGGCCGGCCCACGCTCACCACGAGCTCCGGCTCATGCGCGGCGACGAACTCCGGGCTGGCCAGCAACTGGCGATACGCGGAGATCGCCTCGCCGCGGCGGGCGTTGGAGGTGGGTTCGGCCAGCAGCGGCCAGCCGGTCTCGGCGGCCAGGGCCAGGTAGTCAACGGGGTCGTAGTCGCCGTCTCCGCACACGATAACGCCGCGCTCCACCGGGGGGAGCTCCATCGGCGCGGGCACCTGCGGACCGGACGGCCGCTCGATCCACGCCCGACCGCCCGCGCGCCCATCGAGCGGTTCGGGCCAGTTCGAGCCATCGGACTCGTCGGGAACGAGCGGATCGCGAAAGGCCAGGTTGAGGTGGACGGGCCCCGGCCGGTCGGTGTGGGCCACCGCCCAGGCGCGGCAGGACAGCGAGCGCCAGTAGTCGACCGCCCCCGGCACCGGCTCGGGAACCCCGACCTCGGTGAAGAACCGCACCGCCGTGCCGTACAGCTCGATCTGGTCGACGACCTGGTTCGCGCCCGTACCGCGCAGCTCCGGGGGCCGGTCGGCGGTCAGCACCAGCAGCGGAACCCGGCTCTGGTCGGCCTCCAGGACGGCCGGGTGGAAGTTGGCGGCGGCGGTACCGGAGGTGCACACCAGCGCCACGGCGCGTCTGGAGGTCCGCGCCAGCCCAAGGGCCAGGTAGGAGGCGGAGCGTTCGTCGATGCGCACGTGAACCCGGATGTCGGGGTGGCCGGCCAGAGCCAGCGCCAAGGGCGTGGATCGCGACCCGGGGGCGATCACAGCCTCGGTCAGCCCGCAACGGGCCAGCTCGTCGACGAGGACACGCGCCAGGGCGGTGGACGGGTTCATGAAGGCTGCTCTCAAGTCGTCAGGTAGCTGTCGGTATCAACTGGTCCTCTGTGGCCTCCCCGCGCACCACACGGATTCGGTCGCGGGTCGCGGCACCGTGGCGGTACCGCACTCCCGCCGGCCGTTCCCCGGATGCGTCCGGCGTAGCCGATCCCGGGCCCGCGCCTCGCCCCTCCCAACGTGTATATCCCGCTCGGACATCTCGCATCCGCGGAGCGACACCGGCCACACTGCGTCTCCGGCGCGGGGGCGTGGGCAGCACGCCGCGCCCAGCGGCCCGCCCGACTCGCTCGGTCCCGCGCCGGCGCGTCCTCATTCGCCGACCGGATCGGCCTGGCGGCGCCACTGCGCGCGGGCGGCCGCCGCGCGCTCCCGCCAACCGTCCGGCGCGATCTCGACCGCCCGCAGCCGCTGCTCGTCGACGTCCGGGACGCGTACCGGAAGCTGTCCGTCGACCGGAAGCAGCGGCTCCGCGCACACGTCCGCGGTGAGCAGGTGCATCGTAGCCAGGCCACACGCGTAGGGCAGCTCGGGCAGCGCGGCGGCCAGCGCCACGCCCGCCGCGAGCCCGACAGAAGTCTCCACCGCGCTGGAGACCACGACCGGCAACCCGCACTCTTGGGCCACCCGCATCGCCGCGCGCACCCCGCCGAGCGGTTGCACCTTGAGCACCACGATGTCGGCGGCACCGGCCGCGCTGACCCGCAACGGGTCCTCGGCCCGGCGGATCGACTCGTCGGCGGCCACCGGGATCCCGACCCGGCGGCGCACCCGCGCCAGTTCCGCCAGGGTGGCGCAGGGCTGCTCGGCGTACTCGAGGTCGAAGCGGTCCAGTTCACCAAGCATCCGCACCGCGGTGTCGGCGTCCCAGGCGCCGTTGGCGTCAATCCGCACCCGGCCGTGGGGGCCCATCGCGTCTCGCACCGCCGAGACGCGGTCAACATCCTCCGCGGCCGACTGGCCGGTCTCGGCCACTTTCACCTTGGCGGTTCCACAGCCCGCCTCCGCGACGATCCGTGCGGCCTGGTCCGGGCCGACCGCCGGCACCGTCACGTTCACCGGGACCCACGCGCGGACGGGGTCGGGCCACCCGGTCTCGGCCGCCTCGTGGCACGCCGCCCACCAGCGCGCGCACTCGGCGGGGCCGTACTCGGCGAACGGGGAGAACTCGCCCCAGCCCGCGGCCCCGCGCACCAGGGCCCCCTCGCGGGCCGTGACGCCGCGGAACCGGGTCCGCATGGGGATCGAGAACGCCCGTTCGGGGGTCATGGCCGGCGGGGGAACTGCTCGAACTCCGGGCGGCGCTTCTCCTTGAAGGCGTCGCGCCCCTCCTGGGCTTCCTCGCTCATGTAGTAGAGCATCGTGGCGTCGCCGGCGAACTGCTGCATGCCGGCCGCGCCGTCGCTCACCGCGTTGATGGCGCCCTTGACCATCCGCAGCGCCAGGGGCGACTTCTCCAGCATCTCCCGGGCCCAGGACAGCGTCTCGGTCTCCAGGCGGTCCAGTGGGACCACCGTGTTGACCATGCCCATCTCCTGGGCCTCGCGGGCGTCGTACTGCCGGCAGAGGTACCAGATCTCGCGTGCTTTCTTCAGCCCGACGGTCTGCGCCAGCAGCCACGAGCCGTAGCCGCCGTCGAACGAGCCCACCTTCGGGCCGGTCTGGCCGAACCGGGCGTTGTCGGCCGCGATGGTGAGGTCGCAGCAGACCTGCAGCACGTTCCCGCCGCCGATCGACCATCCCGCGACCATACAGATCACCGGCTTGGGCAGCCGGCGGATCTGTACCTGCAGGTCGAGGACGTTGAGCCGGCCGATGCCCTGGCTGGCCACGGCGTCGTCGCCCATGTAGCCGTCGTCGCCGCGGATCTTCTGGTCACCACCGGAGCAGAACGCCTGGTCGCCGGCGCCGGTAAAGATGACCACGCCGACGCTGGAGTCGTCGCGCGCGACGTTGAACGCGTCCTGCAGTTCGAACAGGGTTTGCGGACGGAATGCGTTATGCCGTTCGGGCCGGTTGATCGTGATCTTGGCGATTCCCTCGGCGGTCTCGTAGATGATGTCTGAATACTCGCCCGACCGCTGCCAATTCACGTCACTCACGACTCTGGGTTCTCCTTACGCGACACCGCGGACAACACCGCTCGCGCCCGTGGCGGCGCATACTGCGCCCGCCCGAAGGCGCTACCGGCCAGGTGGCCAGCTTAGTAGTTCCGGCACACGGGAACGCACCGGCGTCGGGACAACCCCGGCACCGCGCCCTCCCCGCGGCCGTGGTTACCGTGGAGGGCGTGCCCAACCGACCCCTGCAAGCGGTGACCGGACTGGAGCCCTCCCACTTCACCGCGCTCCTCGCCGAGGCTCTGGACGGACGAGGTCCCGCGCTGCTGCCGATCGGCGCCGACCTACCGCCGCAGCGCGTGCGCGAAGTGCTGCGGGCCACTCGCCCCGGTTCGCTGCGCACCCCGGACGGCGTCCGCACGCTCGACGACGGCGCGGGCACCGCCGACGACACGGCCCTGGTCGTCGCCACCTCCGGGTCGGCCGGGCTGCCAAAGGGCGTGGAGCTGTCCGCGGAGGCGCTGCTGGCCTCGGCGCGCGCCTCGGTGCGCCGCCTCGGCGCGGGCCGCGGCGACGACTGGCTCTGCGTGCTGCCCACCGCGCACATCGCCGGCATCCAGGTTGTGCTGCGCGCGCTGGTCAACGGGCGCGAGCCGGTGTTCGCCGGCTTCGACGCCGACAAGGTCACCGCGGCGGCCAGCGGGTTGCGGCCGCACGTGTCCCTCGTGCCCACCCAGCTTCGCCGGATGCTGGCCGGCGGCGCCGAGCTCTCGTCGTTCGCCTCCATCCTCCTCGGGGGCGCCGCCGCGGAGGACGACCTGCTGGCCGCGGCCCGCGACGCCGGGGCCCGGGTGGTCACGACCTACGGGATGAGCGAGACCTGCGGCGGCTGCGTCTACGACGGTGTCCCGCTCGACGGGATGCGCGCCGACGTCGACCCTGATGGCCGGGTGCTGCTGGCGGGTCCGGCCCTGCTGTCCGGGTACCGGCTGGATCCGCAGCGGACCAGCGAACACCTGGTGCGCGGCACGGACGGGCGAACCTGGTTCCGCACGAACGACCTGGGGCGCTTCGCCGGCGACCGCCTCCGGGTGCGTGGCCGCGTCGACGACGTGATCAACACCGGTGGGCACAAGGTCGTCGCCGCCGAGGTGGCGAGCGTGCTCACCCGGTTCGGGCCGGTGGCCGAGGCCATCGCGGTGGGCCGTCCCGACAGTGATTGGGGACAGCGCGTTACCGCGATTGTGGTTCCCCGGGATCCGGACACGCCACCGACACTTGACGAACTGCGCTCCTGGGTAGCGGACCATCTACCGCGCTATGCGGCACCGCGGGAACTGGAACTGCGGTCGGAGATACCGCTTCTCGCCACTGGAAAACCGGACATCGAGGCACTAAGGAGCCCGCTCCCGGCTTCCGATTGACCTGTTCGCGCGTTGGCAGGATGATCGGCATTCGCGGTTGTATACTGCGCCGTCCGTGATCGAGGGAACTTCCTCGCCTCCGCGGGCGTCTACTAGGGCATCCTGCTTTTTCTCCCCCGTGAAGGAGGGCGTACCGTGCTGATTGCCCGATCCGAGGGGCACCGTGCGCGCGGGCCGTGTGCCAGGGGGCCGGGTCACAGACCGCCGCGCCTTACCTGTCCGGCGGGCTCGTTGCCAGTTCGACGGGCGTGACCTATGCCACGACCGACGATATCTAATCGAGACCGGGAACATTTGACTCTCTGACACGTTAGACATAATGGCGCGCCAAGTCGGCGGGGATCGATGCCGCCGCGTGCCTGACGTCTTGGAAGGGAGGGAGGTGCCCGCATGACGCGCACTGCCCTAGCCACTTCACCCACGGTGGCGGAGTCCGCAGACGGCACTGAGGTCGCGTCCGCGGCTCTCGAGGAGCTGATCACACGAGGGCGTTCCCAGGGACACCTGTCCCTCGCGGAGCTCCGCGCCGCATTCACCGCGGCCGGGATCAGCCCTGCCGACGGCCGTTCAATCCTGCGCGAACTTACGGACGCCGGTGTGCGGCTCGCCAACGGGGGCGACGACGCCGCGGCGGTCGAATCGGTGGACGCCGACGCTGAGGACGACGTGCTGGAGGAAACCCTCGCCACCGCTGGCGAGACGACCACCACCGATGAGACCGGGGAGGACACAGAGGACGCCGTCGAGGACCATGTGCTGAAGGAGTCTCCGGAGCCGGACCTCCCCGAAGCCGACCTCGATGACCAGTCGCCGGCCATGGGCGACTCGGTACACACGTACCTGAAGACCATCGGACGCCGCCAGCTTCTCACCGCCGAACAGGAAGTCGACCTCGCGAAGCGGATCGAGGCGGGCCTCTACGCCGAGTACCGGCTCGGTCATCTCGAAGAGGTCCCCGAGTCCGCAGAGCTCAGCGACACCGAGCGCGAGGACCTCGAATGGGTCGCCGAGGACGGCCGCCAAGCCAAGGCGCACATGCTGGAGGCCAACCTGCGGCTGGTCGTCTCGGTCGCCAAGAAGTACAGCGACCGCGGCATGTCCCTGCTCGACGTGGTGCAGGAGGGCAACCTGGGACTCATCCGCGCGGTGGAGAAGTTCGACTACACCAAGGGCTTCAAGTTCTCCACGTACGCCATGTGGTGGATCCGCCAGGCCATCCAGCGTGGCTTCGCTGACTCCGCGCGGACCATTCGCCTTCCCGTCCACGTGCTGGAACTGCTCAGCAAGGTCAGCCGGCTGGAGCGCGACATGCACCAGACCCTGGGGCGCGAGCCCACCCCGGACGAGCTGGCCCTGGAGCTCGACAAGACCCCGCACCAGATCGAGGAACTGCTGCGGGTGACCCGGCAGCCCATCAGCCTCGACTCCACCATCGGGGAGGACGGCGAGACCCGGATCGGTGACCTGATCGAGGACATCGACGCCTCCGAGGCGTCCGAGGTGGTCGACCGCCAGCTCATGGCCGACCAACTGCGCCGCGCGCTCGAGGACCTCGAACCGCGCGAGGCGACCATAATGTCGCTGCGCTTCGGCCTGATGGACGGCCGGCCTCGTACTCTCGACGAGATCGGCAAGCATCTCGGGCTGACCCGCGAGCGTATCCGGCAGCTCGAGAAGCAGTCGCTGTCCAAGCTCCGGCACCCCAGCCGGGCCCAGCAGCTGCTGGACTTCGCGAGCTGACCGGAGCCGCGCGGCACCGCATCAACCCCGGCCTCGTGCCCGCCCCCTAGGGAGCGGGCACGAGGTCTGTCCGGACCGGGTACGTCCAGCGAGCCGCCGGCTCAGCGCCGGTGCGGTGCCTGGCGCAGCGCCGCCGCCACGATGTCCAGGGCCTCATTGGGATTGAGCCCGAGCCGGGCGACAACGTCCGCGTATTGCTGGGCAGCGGTCACGGCCTCGGCCCGCTGGTCGTCGCCCCCGGCCGCTACGAAGGTCCCGGAGCGGCCGCGCGTCTCGACCACCCCGGCCTGCTCCAGCTCACGGTAGGCACGCGCCACCGTGTTGACCGCGACCGAGAGCCGCTCCGCGAGGGCGCGGACGGTGGGCAGCTTGAACCCCACGGGGATGTCGCCCCGGGCCGCCGCGTTCGCCACCGAGGCCCTGATCTGCTCGTACGGGGGCACCTTCGACGCTGGATCTATCCGGATGAAATCCGGCATCCTCGTCCCCATTTCCTGCCGTGGTCCGTGCCCGGTTCGGGCCCTGTGCTGCGCGATCCTGCCATCCCTGGACCAGGCACGCACCCACCAACGCGTCCGCTACCCGACCTGCTGGCTCCGCGGTGCCTCCTCGATCCCGTGCAGGCGGTGGGTCTCGCGCTCGGTGAGTAGCCGCTCGGCGAGCTCGGTAGCCTCCTTGACGTCCGGCCGGGCCAGGCGCTTGCGGCGGTAGATGCGGTCGGTGTGGCCGCGCGGGCCGATCAGCACGCGCTGGCGGGCATACGCGGCGCGCATCGCCTCGGTCAGGGCCCGGTCGAGATCCATCCCGCGCCGTTTCAGTTCCGGGTAATCCGCTCCCTGGTTGTGTGCTTCGTAGAGCTCGCGCTCGGCGGAGGCAACGGCTTCGAGCAGCGCGGGAAGCCGCTCGGCGAGCTCCCGATCCTCGGCGTTGCGGCGCTGCGCGTCATCTTCGACCTTCCGAGAGGCCAACAACCCCATGCTCGCTCCATTCCGGGTGTTCCCAACGATCGAATGCCCACCTTAAAGGTGGTGCGAACGGTTTCGCGCGATGGGTGCGCCGCAAACCGCTACCTTTACAAAGTAAGCCTATACTTGTCCGGGTGAGCAGAAACAATGCTGGACTCAGTGCCGAACGCATCATCACCGAAGCGCTGCGCATCATCGACGGCCAAGGGCTGCGCCGGCTGACCATGCGCCGGCTCGGGGACACCCTCCAGGTCGAGGCGATGGCGATCTACCACCACTTCCCGCTGGGCAAGGAGCAGTTGTTCAACGCGATCGTGGAGTACGTCACCGATGTCACGCGCAACTGCGAGTCCGGGGACGCGCCCGGCGAAGACGGCGAGCCTGCCGATGACGGGCCCGCGGAGGCCGAGGAGGAGGCGGAACCGGCCGCCGACGACCGCCCGTGGGACGAACGGCTGCGGACCTGGGCCCATGACTACCGCGCGGCGCTGCTGCGGCACGCTGGCGCACTGACGTTGCTCATCAACCGCCGGCCCGAGTCCGCGGCGGCCATGCGCGCCCTGGAGAGCCACTATGCCGCGTTCGCGGAGGCGGGGTTGCGCGGGCCCGCCATCGTCGACGCCGCCGCCGCACTCGACTCCTACGTCACCGGCGCCGTCATCCACCAGGTACGCAGCGAGGGGCTCGGCAGCCCGGACCCCGCGGCGATCGACGGGCGCTTCCCGACCGTGGCCCTCCTGGCCCAGGAGGCGGCGCCCGATCCGGAGCGCAGCTTCAGCGCGGGCCTCGACGCGCTGCTCGCGGCCCTGACCCGGGACGCCGAGCCGGCGAGCTGACCTGGGGAGCCCGGGGCGGCAGGCCGCGTCCCGGCTCAGGAGGAAGGCGCGGGCTGCCCCGAGCCGGTCTGCCGGCGGAGCTCGGCCCGCTGGGCCCGGTGCTCGCGCGCCTCGTCGGGGTCGAGCACCGGCGCCGCCGCCAGCAACTGCCGAGTGTAGGGGTGGCTCGGGTCCTCGTAGACGTCGTCGCCGCGGCTCATCTCGACGATCCGCCCCTTGCGCATGACCGCGACCCGGTCGCTGACCTGCCGCACCACGGCCAGGTCGTGCGCGACGAAGATGTAGGTCAGCTCAAGGTCGTCCTGCAGCTCCGACAGCAGCCGCAGCATCTGCTCCTGCGTGGAGACGTCCAGTGCCGACACCGGCTCATCGCAGACGACCAGCTTCGGACGCAGGATGAGCGCCCGTGCGATCGCGATCCGCTGCCGCTGCCCGCCGGAGAACGCGTGCGGGAACCGGTTGTAGTGCCGCGGTTCCAGCCCCACGCGTTCCAGCAGCTCCTGGACGCGGGTCCGGATGAGCGCGGTGTCGCGCACGCCCTGCACGCGCAGTGCCGTTCCGATGCTGTCGCCGATCGTCATCCGCGGGTTCAGCGAGGAGTAGGGGTTCTGGAAGATCATCTGCATGTCGCGGCGCAGCGGGCGGAGCCGCCGCTCGGGCAGTCGGGTGATGTCGTGCCCCTGGAAGACGACCCTGCCCTCGGTGGGCTGCAGCAGCCGGGTGATCATCCGTACCAGAGTGCTCTTGCCCGATCCGGACTCGCCGACCACCCCGAGTGTCTCCCCCTTGTGCAGCTCGAAGGAGACACCGTCGACGGCGTAGAAGTCGCTGCCCCCTCCGAAGGTCCCGCCGCGCACCCGGAACCGCATGCGCACGTCCTCGACCCGCACCAGCGGGGTCTCGGCGCTCTCGTGGGCCTCGTGCCCGGGTCCCTCGGCCGGCCGGGCGGCCGGCGCACCGTCCTGCCCAACGCGCTCTCGCGGGCGCCGCCGCAGGGCGCCGAACCGCGGGGTGTCCGCGGCCTTCAGCGCCTCGCGCACCGCCTCCTCGGTGCCCGAGCCGCTGGCATGTTCGCGGCGCTCCGCCCGGACGCGCGCCCGACGCTCGGCGTTCGAGACGTCGACGCGCGGCACCGCGTCCAGCAGCGACCGGGTGTAGGGGTGTTCGGGCCGGGAGAGGACCTGGCGTACCTCCCTGTGTTCGACCGCCACGCCGTCCCGCATCACCAGCACCTCGTCCACGGAGCCGGCCACCACCGCCAGGTCGTGGCTGACCAGGATGAGCGCCATCCCCATCTCGTGGCGCAGGTCGTCCAGCAGGTCCAGGATCTGCGCCTGCACGGTGACGTCCAGGGCCGTCGTCGGCTCATCGGCGAGCAGCACCTTGGGTTCGCACATCAGCCCCACGGCGATCAGCGCGCGCTGGCGCATCCCCCCGGAGAACTCGTGCGGGTAGGAGCGGACGCGTTTGGCGGGCTCCGGGATACCGACACGGTCCAGGGCCTCGGCCGCCCGCCGGCGCGCCGCCGCGCTCCCGGCTTCGGGCCGGTGCGTGCGGTAGGCCTCGATGAGCTGGTCACCGATAGTGTACTGCGGGTGCAGCGAGGACATCGGGTCCTGGAACACCATCGCGATGTCGTTGCCGCGCATCGCGCGGACCTTGGCGTCGCTCGCGTGCGTGACACGGGGCTCCCGGGGGTGCGTGTCGTCCGGTTCGGTGCGCACCACCTCGGTGCCGGCGACGGTGATGTCACCGGTGATCCGGGCCCTGGTTCCGCGGTGCAGCCCCATGAGCGCGAGTGACGTGGCGCTCTTACCGGAGCCCGACTCGCCCACGATCCCCAGCGCACCGCCGGGCGCCACCTCGAACGACAGCCGGTCGACGGCGCGAACGTCGCCGTCCATCGTCGGGAAGGTGACGGCGAGGTCGTTGACGCGCACGACAGGCTCACTGGGGTCCGTCGTCCGCTGCGGGGATTCCGACGTGCTCATTGCCCACCGTCCTTCGGGTCGGGCCCTCTGCCGGGGCGGGTCATGCGCGCGCCACCCGCACGCGGGGATCGATCCAGGCGTAGAGGACGTCAACGATCAGGTTGCACACCACGATGAAGAAGGCGCCGAAGAGGGTGACGCCGAGGATGACCGGCAGGTCATTGGAGGTGATGCCCTCGACGGCGTACCGCCCGACACCGTTCAGCGAGTACACGGTCTCGGTGAGGACCGCCCCGCCCAGCACCATTCCGATATCGAGCCCGAAGATCGTCACGATGGGCGTCAGGGTGGGACGCAGCCCGTGCTTGAGGATCACCCGGCCTTCGGTAAGCCCCTTGGCGCGGGCGGTGCGGATGTAGTCCTCGCCCAGCGTCTCCAACATGCCGCCCCGGGTCTGGCGGGCGTACTGCGCGGCGTGCAGGAACGCCAGGGTGAGCCAGGGCAGTAACATTCCCACCGCCCACTGCGCCGGGTTCTCGGTGAACGGCGTGTAGCCGGGGATGGGCAGGATCTCCCAGGCGTGCACCAGGAGCGCGAGGGCGAGCAGGCCGGTGAAGAAGACCGGCAGTGACACCCCGGCCAGGGCCGCGCCCATGGCCAGCCGGTCGAACAGGCTGCCCTTCTTGACGGCGGAGATGACCCCGACGGCGACCCCGCCGACCAGCCAGAAGACGGCGGCACCGATGGCCATCGACCCGGTTACCGGAAGTCGGCTGATGATCTCGGGGAAGACCGCCTGGTAGGTCTGGAAGGAGTACCCGAAACAGGGTGCGGCGCACTCCACGGTCTGGCCGCCAAACTCGTACTCGGTGCCGAGGACGATGCCCTTGACGAACTCCCAGAACTGCAGGATGACGGGCTGGTCCAGGTTGAGCCGGTTGACCGTGTTGTCGAGGGCCTCGGTCGTGGGGGCCTTGCCCACGTACATCGCGGCCATCTGCCGGGGTGACTGTCCGGCCAGTCGGGGGATGACGAAGAAGATCAGGAACGTCACCAGGGTGACGACCGCGAGTAGCACCACCCCGGCCCCGAGCCGGCGAAGAATGTAGCTGAGCACGATACCTCCTCCGGGCCCGGGTCAGTCGGTCGAGCGCGGGTCGAACGCGTCCCGCAGGCCGTCGCCGAGCAGGTTGAACGCGAGGACGGTGATGAAGACGGCCAACCCCGGGATGATCACGAAGTGCGGTGAGGTCTGGTAGAAGTCCAGCGAGTCCGCCAGCATCCCGCCCCAGGTCGGCGTGGGCGGGTTGATCCCGACACCGAGAAAGGACAGGGACGCCTCGAAGATGATGTTGGTGGGGATCAGCAGCGTCGAGTAGATGAGGATCGGGGTGACCAGGTTGGGCATCAGCTCCCGCAGCAGGATGTGCCGGTTGCTCGCCCCGAGGCTGCGCGCGGCCTCGATGAACTCGCGCTCCCTGAGGGTCAGGACCTGGCCGCGGACGATCCGCCCGATGTAGGGCCAGTTGAAGAACCCGATGATGAAGATCAGTAACGCGATCCGGAGCGAGTTTCCCTCGAGGCCGAACGCGCCGTCGGGGATCACGCCCGAGAGCGCGATCGCGAAGAGCAGCAACGGGAACGCGAGGAAGATGTCCATCGCCCGGCTGATCGCGGAGTCGACCCAGCCGCCGAAGTACCCGGCCACCGCACCGAGGATGGTGCCGATGACCACGCAGAGGACGGTGGCGCCGAACGCGACGAGCAGCGAGATCCGCGCTCCGTGGACGATGCGGCTGAACAGGTCACGGCCGTTGCCCGGCTCCAGGCCGAGTAGGTGCTGTGAGCTGATTCCCCCCCACGGGTCGATCCCCGCGGCCGGGTTGTCTGGGTCGCGCAGCGGAGCGAATGTCAGCGGATCGATGAGGTCCTCGTGGAACTGGGTCGGCGGGTAGCCGAAGATCCGCGTGAGCAGGGGCGCGAGGAGGGCCATCAGGATCAGGAGGACCACGACGATCCCGCCGGCCATGGCGACCTTGTCCTGGCGGAACCTCTGCCAGGCGACCTGCCGCAAGGAGCGGTTTCCCGTGTCGGTCCCGGCCTGGGCCGCGTCCGGGGCGCCCTTGGACGTCTCGGACTTGTCCAGGGGGGCGGTCATCGCACCACTTCCCACTTCTCGCTCGTGGCTGCGGGGCTGCTTCCCGGCCGAACCACCGGGACCGGAGCGGCCCGATGGACGCGGTCATGCGCCCGCACCCGGCCGATCCGGCGCACCGACGGTGAGTGGATGGTCTCACCGGCGATGTCGCGTGCGCCAGTTCTCCCGCATCGTGCGAGGCAGAACGCCTAACGATTCCCGGATTACAGCGCACGGCGCATAATCTACGCCGGAGTTCGTGACAAATCGTCTAGTTGAACACGATGTAGCGGAATCGTGACTGCTACCTCATCGGCCCGTCATGCCACGTAGCGTAACGACGCGAGGTCGGCGTACACGAGAAACGCCCCGCCCGGGAGGGCGGGGCGTGCCAGGGGCAGGCGCGGTGCGCCGCGAGCCGAAGGCGGGACGAAGAGGGCGCAGCGAAGCGCTGGAGCGGTGTCAGCGGCTCACTCGATACCGTGCTTGCGCAGCAGATCCTCGATATCGCCCATGTCGTCGTCGCCCCCTTCGGACTTCGTCTGCGAGGACGAGGCAGGCTGCTGCTTGCCGGAGGTGACCGCCGCACTACTGTCGCCACCGGCCGTGGCCTCGGCGGCCCGCGGACGCTGGTTGGTGCCGATCCCGCGTGCGCGCATAACCCCCGAGACGACCCACAGCACCACGGCCAGGCCCGCCACGATCACGCCGGCCCACACCACGGGGTTGAGCGCCAGACCCACGAAGAACGAGAGGGTGTCGGTGACGAGGATGTATCCGACCCGCCAGATGGTCGTCATGAGACCGACCAGGCCGGCCGCCAGCGGCAGTAGTGACCACGCGACCCCGCGAAGCCCGGACGCGGCTCCCCTACGCCGCCAGACAAACCAGGAGATGACCAGCCCCACTACTGTGAGGCCGCCACCGAGGATCCACCCTGTGATCGGCAACGTTTCCATACTTTCAGTCTCCCATTCCGGCGCGGCGTTGCACATCGGGTCGATCCCCTAAGGAACCGGCCCCGTGCTGGCCCGTGATCCTGGCCCCGGACCAGCACGGTATCCGCTTTCCCTGTGCCTTCCCGCCACCGGCGAGGAGAACCCTCCCGCGCGGTGAGCCGGCCGCCGGGCCAGCGCACCGGCGGGAGCTAGGTCTCGGTGGTGCCGAGCGTCATGTAGTCGTACATCTTCCAGCTCGGGTTGAAGTACACGTTGGTCAGGTTGTCCGGCCGGTACAGCACCGGCTTGTGGAAGACCATTGGCACCAGCACCGCCTCTTCCATCACCAGCTGGTCGAGCTTCTCGTACTCCTCGGCGCGCACCTGCGGGTCATCCATCTTGACGACCTGGTCGAGGGTCTTGTTGAACTCCTCGTTGTCGAACTCGGCGACGTTGTAGTTGCTGGCCTTCTTGATGGCGCTGCCGTGCAGGATCTGGCTGAAGTAGCCGTAGCCGGTGAGCCAGTCGGGCATCCAGCCGTGGAGGGCCAGGCCGAGTTCGTTCTCCTGGACGTAGTCCGGGGATCCGACCCGGCTGGTGCTGAACTGTTTCGTGGGGAACTGCTCGATGGTGACGTCGATCCCGGCGCGCTCCAGGCTCTCCTTGATCGACTCGCCGGCGCGCACCTCGGCCGGACGATCGCTGCGCACGGCGAGGTTGGCGGAGAACCCGCCGCCCTCGCCGCACTCCTCCAGCTTGGCCTCGGCCTCGTCGATGTCGCCCTCGCCGTCCTGGGACGGGTAGGCGTTATACTCGGCGTTGGCCCCCGGGACCGCGGGCGGCAGGACCTGGGTCGCCTTGGTACCGCCGGTCTTGCCACCCCAGGCGCGCTGCACACTTCCGCGGTCGACCGCGTACTGCACCGCCTGCCGGCACGCGAGGTCGTCGAACGGCTCCACCTTGGTGTTCACGTTCATGAAGTAGTGGGCCTGGTTCTCCGGGTTGTCGAGGCGGGTCTTCGTGGCCTCGTCGTTGACCGCCTCACCCTTGGCCCCCGGGCCCAGGCCGGTACCGGCGAGGTCGACATCGAGCTCGCCGTTCTGCAGCCGTTGGTCGATCTCGTTCTGGTCGACGCCCTCCTCGACGGTGATCCGGTCCGGCAGCGCCGTGCGGATGGGGTCGGACTCGGGGTCCCACTCGTCGTTGCGCACCAGGGCCAGGCCGTCGCCCGACGTCCACTCATCCTCGAACTTGTAGGGGCCCGAGGAGATCGGGCTCGCCTGATACCGTTCCCCGGGCTTCTCGGTGTCGACCGGCACGGGGGAGCTCTGCGGCTGCACCAGGACGTACGGGAAGTCGACGAACTTCTCCTTCAGGTGGAAGACGAGGGTGTGGTCGTCGGGGGTCTCAACTCCCCCGAGCCCTTCCAACGGGTCCTCGGCGTCGGTGAAGGGGCCCTCGTAGTCCCCGCTCTTGGCCAGGTGCTCCTTGTAGTACTTGGGGCCGCCCGGGAGCGCGTCGGGGCCGAAGTTGGACCGCGCGATGTTGAATTTGATGTCCTCGGCGACGATCTCGGAGCCGTCCTCGTACGTGAGGCCCTCCTTCAGCTTGACGGTGTAGGTCTTCCCGTCGTTACCGACCTCCGGCTGCCCCTTGGCCAGGTCGGGAACGACCTCACGGGCGGCCTGGCCGGGCTCCGACGCGTAGGTGTAGAGGGTACGCGCGTAGTACCGGCTGAAGTTCCACATGTAGCCGTAGTAGGTGTTGCCCGGGTCGGTGCTCTCGATGTCCGACGTGATCGCGTAGCGAAGCGTCCCGCCCTTCTCGTCGCTGGAGTTGACGACCTCGCTGACACCCTGGTCGAACTCGCCGGGTCCCCCGTCGTCGCCGCCACTTCCGCACGCCGAGAGCACCAGCGACGCCGATGCGCCGAGCGCGATCCAGCCCAATGCGGTTCTACTCACAGTTCCGCCTCCCGTCTGTACTTGTGGTACGTACGCACTTCGGCGGGCCGGTGGTCTCGGGGTCGCCGAGCCACCGGCAGGGGAGCGAGTCTCTTGACACTGGGGACCGATCCCGCCCGCCCGATGCGCATTCCGGCAAATGTAGGCGGGATTTAGTCACAATTCATCTAAGGCGCGGTAACTAGTGCAACCCGAACCGCGCTCGGTTACCGGGGACATAGGGGGCCGCGGCGAGTATGTCCAGGACACGACTGGTGCACGCGGCGACACGGAGAGACGCGGCCGGCAGGGGTACCGGCCGCGGGGCGGCCGGCCGCTAGGGGGTGGGGCTCAGCCGCGCTGTTCCCGCACGAGCGCGCCCATCCAGCGGAGGTCGACCCCGACCAGGGAGTCGAGCACGGTGAGGCCGTCGGCCTCCTCGAGAGCCACCATCGAGGGCACCGCGACAGTGACGCAGCCTGCCGCCACGGCCGAGGCGATACCGACCGGCGAGTCCTCGACCGCCACGCACCTCGCCGGGTCGGCGCCCAGCAGGCGGGCGGCGCGCAGGTACGGGTCGGGGGCGGGTTTGTTCTGCTCCACCTCGTCGCCGGCGACCGTCACATCGAAACTTCCGGCGCCGATGCCGCCGATCGCGGCGTCGACCACAGACCGCTCTGTTGACGTCACCAGCGCCATGGGGACGTCGGAGCGCGCGACCGCGGCGACGAGTTCCTTGGCGCCCGGACGCAGTTCCACACCACCGGCGAGCTGGCGGGAGAACGCCGCGCGCAGCTCCGCGGCAACGGCGGCGGGCGGCACGTCGGTGCCGGTCAGCTCGATGATGTACCGAGTGACCGGCACCGAGGCCGCGCCCACGTTGCGGCGGTGGTCCTCGTCGGTCCACACGCCGCCGAGGCCGGAGACGACCTCGCGTTCAGCCCTCCCCCACAGCGCTTCGCTGTCGACAAGCGTGCCGTCCATGTCGAGCAGGACGGCCTGCGGGGCGACGCCAGCGTGGTCGGGCACTGCCGCGTCTGTGGGGGGACCGATCATGTGCTGAAGTACTTCGCTTCCGGGTGGTGCACGACGATCGCGTCGGTTGCCTGCTCGGGAACGAGCTGGAACTCCTCGGACAGCGTGACGCCGACCCGCTCGGGCTCCAGCAGCTTCATGATCTTGGCCCGGTCCTCCAGCTCCGGGCACGCCCCGTACCCCAGGGAGAACCGCGCACCGCGGTAGCCCAACTTGAAGAACTGCTCCAGGTCGTCGGGGTCCTCCGCGGCGAAGCCCAGCTCCTTGCGGATCCGGGTGTGCCAGTACTCCGCGAGCGCCTCGGTGAGCTGCACGGACAGGCCGTGCAGCTCCAGGTAGTCGCGGTAGGCGTTCTTCTCGAACAGCTCCTGGGTGGCCCGGCTGATCCCGCCACCAACCGTGACGACCTGGAACGTCGCCACGTCGGTCTCGCCGGATTCCTTGGGCCGCCAGAAGTCGGCGAGGCAGAGGTGCCGGTCGCGGCGCTGGCGCGGGAAGGTGAAGCGCTCGCGCTCGGAACCGTCCTCGTCGAGCACAACCAGGTCGTCGCCCTCGCTGTAGCAGGGGAAGTGTCCGTAGACGACCGCGGCCTCGAGCAGCCCTTCGGTCTGGATCCGGTCCAGCCACATGCGCATGCGCGGCCGGCCCTCGGTCTCGATCAGCTCCTCGTAGCTCGGGCCGTCACCGCGGGAACCCTTCAGGCCCCATTGCCCCATGAACGTGGCGCGCTCGTCGAGGAAGGCGGCGTAGTCCGCGAGCGGGATGCCCTTGCTGATGCGGTCGCCCCAGAACGGCGGCGCGGGGACCGGGTTGTCGGTCGCCACGTCACTGCGCGCGGGCATGTCCTCGGGCGCGGTGACCTCCAACGTGGCACCGCCCTTCACCCTGCGCTTGCGCAGGGCAGGCAGCTCGGCTCCCTCGACCCCCTTCTTGACGTCCATGAAGGCGTCCATCAGGCGCAGGCCCTCGAAGGCGTCCTTGGCGTAGCGGACCTCGCCCTGGAACATGTCGGCGAGGTCCTCCTCGACGAACGAACGGGTGAGTGCGGCGCCGCCGAGCAGCACAGGGAACTTGCTGGAGAGCCCGCGGGAGTTCATCTCCTGCAGGTTCTCCTTCATGATCACCGTGGACTTCACCAGCAGCCCGGACAACCCGATGATGTCGGCCTTCTGCTCCTCCGCGGCTTCGAGGATCGTCGACACCGGCTGCTTGATGCCGAGGTTGACGACGTCGTAGCCGTTGTTGGAGAGGATGATGTCGACCAGGTTCTTGCCGATGTCGTGCACGTCGCCCTTGACGGTGGCGAGCACGATGCGGCCCTTGCCGTCGTCGTCGGTCTTCTCCATGTGCGGTTCGAGGTGCGCGACCGCGCCCTTCATCGTCTCGGCGGACTTCAGCACGAAGGGAAGCTGCATCTCCCCCTTGCCGAACAGGTCACCGACGACCTTCATCCCGGCGAGCAGGTGGTCGTTGACGATTTCGAGCGCCTTCTTCTCCTGCAGCGCCTCGTCGAGGTCGGCCTCGATCCCGTTCAGCTCGCCGTCGATGATCCGCCGCTCCAGCCGGTCCCACAGCGGAAGCTTGGCCAGCGCGTCGGCGCGCGAGGCCTTGAGCGCCTGGGCGTCCACGCCCTCGAACAGGTCGAGGAACTTCGACAGCGGGTCGTAGTCCTCGGTGCGCCGGTCGTAGACCATGTCCAGGGCGACCTGGCGCTGCTCGTCGGGGATCTGGTTCATCGGCAGGATCTTGGAGGCGTGCACGATCGCGGAGTCGAGTCCGGCCTCCATCGCCTCGTGCAGGAACACCGAATTCAGCACGATGCGCGCCGCGGGGTTCAGCCCGAAGGAGAGGTTGGACAGCCCGAGCGTGGTCTGCACCTCCGGGTAGCGGCGCTTCACCTCGCGGATCGCGTCGATGGTCTCGATGCCGTCGCGCCGGGTCTCGTCCTGGCCTGTGCCAATCGGGAAGGTGAGGGTGTCGATGATGATGTCCCCGACGTTCATCCCCCACTTCTCCACGAGCTCGTCGATGAGCCGCACCGCGACGCGGACCTTCCAGTCGCAGGTGCGCGCCTGGCCCTCCTCGTCGATGGTCAGCCCGACCACAGCGGCGCCGTGCTCCTTGACCAGCGGCATCACCCGGTTGATCTTGGAGTCGGGGCCGTCTCCGTCCTCGTAGTTGACCGAGTTGACGAGCGCGCGGCCGCCGAGCAGCTCCAGGCCGGCCTCGATCACGTTGGGTTCGGTGGAGTCGAGCATGATCGGCAGCGTGGAGGCGGTGGCCAGCCGCGAGGCCAGCTCGCGCATGTCCCGCGCGCCGTCGCGGCCGACGTAGTCGACGTTGAGGTCGAGCATGTGCGCGCCATCACTGATCTGGTCACGCGCGATCTCGACGCAGTCGTCGTAGCGCTCCTCGACCATCGCCTCGCGGAACTTCTTCGAGCCGTTGGCGTTCGTGCGCTCGCCGACCGCGAGGTAGCTGGCGTCCTGGCGGAAAGGCACGGTCTGGTAGAGCGAGGCCGCGGACGCCGGGTTGAAGGGCTGGCGCTCCTTGACCGGACGGCCCCGGACACGCTCGACGACCTGGCGCAGGTGCTCGGGCGTGGTGCCGCAGCAGCCGCCCACCATGGACAGGCCGAACTCGGTGGTGAAGGTGTCGTGGGCGTCGGCCAGCTCATGCGGCTGCAGGGGGTAGACGGCACCGTCGGTACCCAGCTCGGGCAGCCCGGCGTTGGGCATGCAGGAGATCGGCACGCTCGCGTGCTGGGAGAGGTAACGCAGGTGCTCGCTCATCTCGGCCGGGCCGGTGGCGCAGTTCAGGCCGATCATGTCGATACCAAGGGGCTCCAGCGCGGTTACCGCCGCGCCGATCTCCGAGCCGAGCAGCATGGTGCCGGTGGTTTCGATGGTGACCTGGGCGATGATCGTGATGTTGGAGCCGGTGGCTTTCCGCGCACGCTGGGCCGCGATCACCGCGGCCTTCGTCTGCAGCAGGTCCTGGCACGTCTCGATCAGAATGGCGTCGGCGCCACCGTCGATCAGGCCCTTGTGGCACTGCTCGTAGTAGTCGCGCAGGGTGGTGAACGGGGCGTGGCCGAGGCTGGGCAGTTTGGTGCCGGGCCCAACGGCCCCGAGGACGTAGCGGGGGTGGTCGGCTGTCGAGTACTCATCGGCGACATCGCGGGCGATCCGGGCGCCGGACTCGGCGAGCTCATAGGTGCGGTCGACGATGTCGTACTCGCCCAGGTTACCGAAGTTGGCGCCGAACGTATTGGTCTCAACACAGTCGACGCCCACGTCGAAGAAGGCGGCGTGGGTCGACCGCACGACGTCGGGGCGAGTGACGTTGAGGATCTCGTTGCAGCCTTCGTGCCCCTGGAAATCGTCGAGGCCGAGATCGTGATCTTGCAGCATGGTGCCCATCGCACCGTCAGCGACGATGACACGTTGGGCGAGGGCATCTCTGAAGGAGAGTCGAGAACTCATGTCTCTCAACTGTAGTGTCGATCGCCCCCGCGCACCCGCTACGGGGTACCCCTCCCGCGATTTTCCGAACATCATTGCTGGTCACAGCTTCGCTAATGGGAGGCTCGGCGGATTCTCCCGAGATTGGCACCCCAGCGCGGTCCGTCGTTACGTCGTGACGGCGTCAGCCCATAGGGTGGACGTGTCCGTGCCACACGGACCCGGCAGCACGGCAGTTTGCCGTCGAAAGACCGGGCGGAACATGGTAAGCCTGGGAAACGCGTCCACGCGCGCGTTTGTCAGTGTCAGTGCAACCAACCGGATGGCTACCCTAAGGGCCCCCGGAATGTGAGGAGGCGGCCGGTGCCTGAGCTCGGCAGCGACCCTGAGCTCGTCGAGCCCGTCATGGTGGCCGCGTTCGATGGCTGGAACGACGCCGGCGAGGCCGCCAGCGCCGTCGTCGAGCATCTGGCCTCGATCTGGGACGCCGACGAATTGCTCGCTCTGGAGCCGGACGACTACTACGACTTCCAGGTCTCCCGGCCGCGAACGACGGTAGTCGACGGTGAGAACCGGGGCATCACCTGGCCGACGACCCGGGTCTCGGTGGCCCGGCCGTCAGGCAGCAGGTCCGATGTGGTTCTGGTCAGTGGTGCCGAACCGAACATGCGCTGGCGCGGGTTCTCCGCCGACCTGCTCACGATCGCCCGCGATCTTGGCGTGCGGCGGGTGATCCTGCTGGGCGCGCTGCTCGCCGACGCACCGCACACGCGTCCCGTGCCGGTCACCAGCGTGGCCTTCCCGAGCGAGCTCGGCACGGCGCTGAACCTGGAGCCCACCGCCTACGAGGGCCCCACCGGCATCGTCGGCGTGCTGCACGACACTTTCGCCTCGGCCGGGGTCGAGACAGTCTCGTTGTGGGCGGCGGTGCCGCACTACGTGGCCCAGCCGCCGTGCCCGAAGGGCACCCTGGCCCTGCTGCGCAGGGTCGAGGACGTCCTCGACGCCACCGTGCCACTGGGCGACCTGCCCGAGGAGGCGCGGGCCTGGGAGCGCGGCGTCGACGAGCTCGCCTCTGAGGACGACGACATCGCCGGATACGTCCGCAGCCTTGAGGAGGCCAAGGACGCCGCCGAGCTGCCCGAGGCCTCCGGCGACGCCATTGCCCGCGAGTTCGAGCGCTACCTCAAGCGCCGGGGCCGCGGTTAGCGGCGAGCACGAGCACGGTGTTTTCCGGGCCCGGCGGTACGGCGGCACCGTTGGGCTACCGGGCCCGTGGCGTTACTCCGTAACCAAGATCCGCCGCCACTCGTCCGTGGCCAGCACGATCGCCCATGCGCCGGCGATGCGCGCCAGACCGCGCCGCACCTCGTTCACCACGGCGGGGGCCAGGATCGGTTCCTCCTCCGGATCCATGCGCACGGTCACCCGGAGGCCGTCGAGGACGCGCTGCCCCCGTGCCAGCGCCTCGTCGCCGGCCGGCCCGCCCGCGGCGCGCAGCAACTGCGCACGCATCCCGTCCCGAAGCGCGATCGCCTCGTCGAAGTCAGCGACCGTGATCGGGATGGCGCCGTCGGTGATGAGCCGTTGGTCACGGAGGAACTGGGCCAGGTCCGCGCGGTCGGCCAGCGCGTCGCCGGTGGCGACGAACGCGCTGACGAGGTCGGCGGCGGTTCTCTGTGCTGTGAGGGTGGTCATAGCCCCATCCCATCACGGAACGGCACCCGGTGATGACATGAAGTGTGTTTTCTGGCCGCGGGTCCGTTATGGCCGGATTCCGGGTTCTTGTGGGATCCCGTCCGAGTACTGCGCCTGGTCGCCGGAAGGGATGCCGCAACGCCTACATCGGTGATGGGGGTGGGCGGTACGGCGCCCAACGCAGGCGGCGGCGACGGCGGATGGGCCAGCCCGGTCGCCGGTACGGGTGCCCGGCGGTGACGCTGCCCAACGAAGGCAACGAAGGCGGCGGATGGGCCGCCCCCAATGATCGCTACGGGTGCCCGATGGTGACGCGCCCGACGGGGGCGACGAGGCGGGTGGTGGGTCCAGCGGGGTGTCCGTGGCGTCGTTCTCGGTGCTGGGTCGTATCGAGGGTGACCGTGGGGGCGGTCTCGGCACTGAGTATGTCCGTACGGTCAGTTTCGGTGCGGCGTGAGCCCGGCGACACCAGGAAACGCGCCTGGGCTATGTGTCGTTGTCGCTGCTTCCGTCGGGCGCGCCACCACCGGGCACCCGTCGCGACCACTCGGGGCTCGGCCATCCGGCGCCTTCACTGCCCTCGTTGGGTGAGTCACCATTGGCAGCCAGCACCGAGGAGCACCGCCCTGGCCACCCGCCGCCTTCGCCGGATACCCGACCGCCCGCCCGCACCACCGTCTAGAGCCGCACCCCGAGGAGGGCGTCGACCGTGTCGCGGAAGAGCGCCGGGGCGGCGGCGTCCTCGCCTCCGCCGGCCAGTGCCTCCCGGGCCCACGTGTCGACCTCGGTGAGCGCGGTCACGGTGTCGAGGTCGTTGGCCAGGGCCTCGCGCACCCGGCCAAGCGCGGGCATGGCGTCGGGGCCCACTGCCACGTCCGCCGCGGCGCGCCAACGCTTCAGGCGCTGTTCGGCGGCCGCCAGATCGGCCTCACTGAAGTCCCAGGACTCGCGGTAGTGGTGGCCCAGCATGGCGGTGCGCACCGCCATGGGGTCGACGCCGCGCTCGCGAAGCTCGGAGACGAACACCAGGTTGCCCTGCGACTTCGACATCTTCTCGCCTTCGAGGCCCACCATGGCGACGTGCGTGTACATCCGCGCGTGCGGGCCGGAGCCGGTCGCGCACCGCGCCTCGGCCGCACCCATCTCGTGGTGGGGGAATATCAGGTCGGTCCCGCCTCCGTTGAGATCGAAACCGAGACCCAACTCACGCAGCGAGATCGCACTGCATTCGACGTGCCATCCGGGGCGCCCGCGCCCCAGGGAGGTGTCCCACGCCGGCTCGCCGGGACGCTCGGCGCGCCACAGCAGCCAGTCGAGCGGATCCTTCTTCCCGGTGCGCTGCGGGTCACCGCCGCGCTCGGCGAACAGCGGAAGCATCTCCTCGCGCCCAAGGCCGCTGACCTCGCCCAACCGCGGCGCCGACTCGGCGGCGAAGTAGATGTCGCCGTCGATCTCGTAGGTGGCTCCGGTCGCCCGGATCCGCTCGATGAGGTCGACGATGACGTCGATGGACTCCACCACGCCGACGAACGCGCGCGGCGGGAGCACCCGCAGCGCTGCCATGTCGGCGCGGAAGACCTCGATCTCTCGTTCCGCCAGCTCGCGCCAGTTCTCACCGTTGGCTTCGGCCCGTTCGAGCAGGGGATCGTCGACGTCGGTGATGTTCTGCACGTAGTCAACGTTGTGTCCGGCATCCCGCCATACCCGGTTGACCAGGTCGAAGACGAGGTAAGTGAAGGCGTGGCCGAGGTGTGCGGCGTCGTAGGGGGTGATGCCGCACGCGTACATCCGCGCGGTCTCCCCGGGGCTCGTGGGGCGCACGGAGCCGGAGACGGTGTCGTACAGGTGGAGCGGAGCGCCGTTACCGGGCAGCCGGACGTCGACGCTGCCAGACGCAGACCAAGAACGCATAACCCGAGACTATCGGCCCCTCTGGGCGGAAATGCGCCATGCGGGTGCGGGCTCCCCAGCTCAAACAGCGTCGCCTCGATGCGCGCGCATGATGGACCAGACGCTGACGAGTACCGCAACGGCGCAGAGCACCGCGAGCTCCACATTTCCCGCGCGCCAGTGCAGCAGAACCGCCAGAAACGCGACCACGTACAGCAGCCAGTACGCCGCGGGTTCCCACTGACCTCGGGCGAGGTCACCAGAACCGGCGGGCGGCCCGCCCTGATCGTGGCGCCTGCCGCGCCACGCCCACCTGGTTTTCACGGTGACATCGCGTTCCCCTCCGCCCCATGGCTCGTCCGCGGGGCACGATTCGGTCATCCGCTAAGGGACGGCCACACCAGTCCCCGGGTTTACCCGGCGGAGGGACGCGTGCGCTCAACGCACCAAACGCCACGCGCCGGGATCCCCCGGCGCGTCGGTGAAGGCGCAGCGGACCGTGTCGCGGCCGAGGGCGACCAGCGTCACCGAAGTGGACGCCCACACCCGGCCACCTCCGAGCTCGATTCGCGCCACAAGTGACGAGGGGTCGTCGGCACCGCCGTGCCCACCGGTGCGCGCGGGGCCGCGCGCCGCCTCGTCGACCAGGCGCGGCCAGTCCCCCCAGATCTGCGCGGCCTCCGTGGCTCCCTCCAACGCCTGGTGGCGCGGCGCTGGCAGGGCAGCGGCGAAGGCCGGCCCGTGCCGGCGGGCTCGCGGATCGTTCTCGTCGAGCCCGGTGTTGACGAGCACGCTCACCCGACCCGCGGGGAGCGCCCGCTCTGCGAGGTGCTGGCCGTCCCAACTGCGGAGGGTGGCTGTCGTGCCGCCGGTGTCCACGCCGAGCAGGTGGAAGGGGTCGTACTGGGGCAGCTCGGCGGGGTCCAGTCCGTTCGTGCCGCGCGCCGCCATCAGCAGCGGGAGCCGGCCTCGGCTCAGCCCGGCCGCGCCCAGTGGGGCTGCTCCTGCGGTGCGCGGCCCGCCGCCAGCGGGGGGCGCGAACGTGTGGCCGTTGAGCACGGCGCCAAGACGCGGGCCGCTGCTACCGGGCTCCGGGGTGCCGGGCGCGAGCGCAAGCCAGCTGCCTCCGGCGCGCAGATCGCGCCCACCGAGCACGCCGGGGAACTCCGGCCAGTGCTCACCGGGCTCCTCCCACGGCCGGTCGACGAGCTCGTCGCGGACCGCCGCGAGCATGAGCCGGACCTCGGAGGAGGGCTGGAAAGCGACCACGACTGTACACATCGCCGTTCTCCTCCGCTCTGCCGGCCGCTCCGGCCGGGCCCGGTCGCGGCACACCCGCCGCACGGTGGACTGCCACGTTACCGTTCCCACGGGGCCGCCCGGCCGCCCGGCCGCCCAGCCGGCCGGGCGTGGCTGGCGCGCTGGTCTCCGTGGTCTCATAAGCTCGTTCCGGTCGGGCACCGCACGCCTGACCGGTGACATTTGGCCGACTTGGAGCGTTGATGGCCCAACAGAGCGAGCACGAGGAGCAGGCCGCGCCCGACGACGACGGGCGCGGCCTCTCTGCGGCCCAGGTCGCAGAGCGCGTGGCCGCCGGCCGGACCAACGACGTCCCGGTACGGGCCAGCCGCAGCGTCGGTCAGATCATCCGCGGCAACGTCTTCACCCGGATCAACGCGATGATCGCCGTGCTCTTCGCCGTCATCGCCGTGATCGGGCCCGTGCAGGACGGCCTCTTCGCCCTGGTCATCGTGATCAACACGCTGATCGGAATCGCGCAGGAGCTGCGGGCCAAGCGCACCCTGGACGCGCTCGCGATCGTCAACGCGGTCCACCCGCGGGTGCTGCGCGACGGCGCCCCCGTCGCGATCCGCGCCCAGGAGATCGTTCTCGACGATGTCATCGAGCTGGCCCACGGCGACCAGGTGGTCGTCGACGGCGACGTGGTCGGCTCGGAGGGCCTGGAGATCGACGAGTCGCTGCTGACCGGCGAGGCCGACCCGGTGGTCAAGGCCCCCGGCGACCGTCTCATGTCCGGCAGCATCGTTGTCGCCGGCAGTGGTCGTTTCCGCGCCACCCGAGTGGGCCGGCACGCGTACGCCGCCCGGCTCGCCGAGGAGGCCAGCCGCTTCTCCCTGGTCCATTCGGAGCTGCGGACGGCGATCGACCGGATCCTCACGTTCATCACGTGGGCGCTGTTCCCCATTGGCGCGCTGCTGATTGTCAGCCAGCTCGTGTTCGGCGGACACGTCACCGTCGAGGAGCCGCTCGCCAGCGGGCACATGTCCGGCCCGTTGGCCGACGCGCTGCGCGGCACGGTCGCCGCACTGGTGTCGATGATCCCCGAAGGGCTGATCCTGCTGATCAGCATCGCCTTCGCGGTCGGTGTCGTCCGGCTGGGCCGGCGGCAGTGCCTCGTGCAGGAACTTCCGGCGATCGAGGGGCTGGCCCGCGTTGACGTGGTCTGCACCGACAAGACCGGAACCCTCACCGAGACCGGAATGCGTGTCTGCGAGGTCCGCGACCTCGGGGGCGGGCGCGTCGACGGCGAGGCGGGCCCCGGCGCGGTCCTGGCCGCGATGGCCGCCGCCGACCCCAACCCGAACCCCAGCATGCGGGCCATCGCCGAGGCGTTCGACGCCCCTCCGGCCTGGACCCCGACCGCCCGGGCGGCGTTCTCCTCAGGCCGCACGTGGAGCGGTGTGAGCTTCGCCACCCCCTCGGGCGAGATGCATTGGGTCCTGGGGGCTCCCGACGTGCTGGCCGCGCCGGGCAGCGAGGAGGCCGCCGAGGCGGAGCGCATCGCAGGCCGCGGACTCCGGGTGCTGCTGCTCGCGCGGGCCGGCGAGCGCGTCGACTCCCCCGGCGCTCCCGGCGAACTCACCCCGGCGTCCCTGGTCGTGCTGGACCAGCGCATCCGCGAGGACGCCGCCCCGACGCTCCGTTACTTTGCCGGGCAGGGGGTCGACGTCAAGATCGTCTCCGGGGACAACGCGGCCTCGGTGGGCTCGGTGGCACGCACGTTGGAGCTGCCCGGGGGCGACTCCCCCGCCGACGCCCGCACGATGCACCGCGACGAGGAAGGCTACGCCGAGGAGGTCGAGTCCACGACCACGTTCGGACGAGTCGGACCCGAACAGAAGCGCGACATGGTGCGCGGCCTGCGGTCGCGCGGGCGCACGGTCGCGATGACCGGCGACGGCGTCAACGACGTACTCGCCCTCAAGGAGTCCGACATCGGGGTGGCCATGGGATCGGGCAGCCCGGCGTCGCGTTCGGTGGCGCAGCTCGTGCTGCTGGACAACCGCTTCGCGACCCTGCCGCACGTGGTGGCCGAGGGGCGGCGGGTGATCGGCAACATCGAGCGCGTCGCCAACCTGTTCCTGACCAAGACCGTCTACTCGATGACGATGGCCACGATCGTCGGCATGCTCGCCGTGGCCTACCCGTTCTTCCCGCGGCACGCGACGCTGATCAACGCCATCACCTTCGGGATCCCCTCGTTCTTCCTCGCTCTGGCCCCCAACAACGAGCGCGCCCGTCCCGGGTTCGTGGGCCGGACGCTGCGCCTGGCGGTCCCGGCCGGCCTCATCAGCGGGCTGGCCGCCATTACGACCTACCTC
The DNA here is from genome assembly GCF_014203805.1 of Lipingzhangella halophila. Classification (GTDB taxonomy): domain Bacteria; phylum Actinomycetota; class Actinomycetes; order Streptosporangiales; family Streptosporangiaceae; genus Lipingzhangella; species Lipingzhangella halophila. The sequence goes on from NZ_JACHJT010000001.1 coordinate 3,041,134, forward strand.
CTGGTGCTGGACGGCGCGCGCGTGCCCGAGCTCACCGACCGCACCGCCGTTCTGGTCACCCTGTGTGTCACTACGCTGTGGGTACTGCTGCTGGCGGCGAAGCCCTATGTCTGGTGGAAAATCGTCCTGGTGGCCTCCATGGTCGCGCTGTTGCTGGCCGTGCTGCTCACACCGGTGGGGCGGGAGTTCTTCGCCCTCGACATCAGCGACCCGGGCAAGCTGCTGACCGCGGTCGCGGTGGCCGGCGCCGCCGCCAGCCTGATCACGATCGTGCGGATCGTCGACGACTACCTCGCCCGCCGCGCGGAGGCGCGTACGGATAACCGGGCGGGGCCCGACACGGCGTCAGGGATCCGGCCGGGCGGCCGTACGGCTGCCCGGCCGGATCCCGGTGCGCAACGGGAGCATGAGGGAGTCTGAGGCTGTTCGCCACGGCTCCGCCGGGCTGTATGGCGCCCGGCTCGGCGCGACGGCGCTGGTGCCTAAATCGGCGGCCAGGGGATGGCGGGGCGGCCGGGCGGCGGGAACGGGTGCACCTTGTGCTCCAGGAGCAGCTCGACGCGGCGGCGCACCGCGAACCGCTCCGGTCCGGTGAGATGCCGGGCCAGTCGCTCCGCCAGTTCGCTGTCCGGGTCGCGCGCCTGGGCACGCACGCTCTCCAGGCCCGCGAGCATCTCGTTGGTGAGTGGTTCGCCCTGCCACTGCCAGAGCACCGTGCGCAGCTTATAGTCCTCGGCGAACGAGACCCCGTGGTCGCAGCCGTAGAGGCGACCGTCGGAGGTGGGCAGCAGGTGCCCGATCTTGCGGTCGGAGTTGTTGATGACGGCGTCGAAAACAGCCATCCGGCACAGGGCCGGGTGCTCGCGGTCGCGGGACAGCTCGACCAGGTCCACGGCGGGGTCGCGCTCTACCCAGAGCTGGCACATGCCTTCGCCGAACGGCCCGTCACGGTAGACCGTGGGCGGAACAATGCTCCACCCGAAGGCCTCGGAGACCGCGAACGCCGCGACCTCGCGGCCGGCCAGCGTGCCATCGGGGAAGTCCCACAGTGGGCGCTCCCCCGCCACCGGCTTGTACACGCACGACGCGCTGACGGAGCTGGAGGACGCCGACGCTGAAACAGTGCAGTAGAGGGTGGCGTTCGACGCGTCGACCAGCCGCCCGGCCACCGCCAGTTCGCCGGTGCGCAGTAGTTCCATGGCATCGGTCGAGGACAGCCCTTCGAACGACGCGGTCATGACTCCCCCGTGCCCTCGTAGTTACAGCGCGCCTGGCTTGTAGCCGTTCTGCCGCGGGCAGACGTGCCCCGTGGGGTCGAGAGGCCCACCGCACAAGGGGCAGTTCGGACGGCCGGCGGAGACGACCTTCATCGCGCGCCCGGCGAACGCCCGTGCGGCCGCCGGTGTCAGGTGCACCCGGAGCACATCGCGGTTCACCGGAGTGTCCTCGGCGAACACCTCGACCTCGGACCCGTCGCCGCCCTCGCTCTCGGGCTCGCTTTCCTCGCCAGACTCGTCGACCTGCTGAGCCTCGACGATCACCCGGGCGGTCTCGGCGTCCCAGGCGAGCGCGAGCGTCCCGACCCGGAAGTCCTCCTCGATCGGCTGCTCCAGCGGACCGTCGTCGACCTCGGCCGCGGGGCCCGATTCCTCCTGCTGCTCCCCAAAGCGCCGCCGCACCTCTTCCAGCAGCTCCTCGATGCGTTCGGCGAGCGCCTGCACCTGCGTCTTCTCCAGAACCACACTGGTGATCCGGCCACCCCCGCTGGCCTGTAGGAAAAAGGTGCGCTCCCCCGGCTGGCCGACGGTTCCGGCCACGAAACGTTCAGGGGGGTCATATTGGAACACGGACATGCCAAGAACCCTAGAGGATCGTGGTCACCGTGGCGATTCTTCGGTTGCCGCGCCGGCCCCTCCGCCGACCGCCGCGTCCCCGCTCGCGTCGCCGGGGTCGGGGAGCAGGGCCGCGGCGTTGCCGTCGCCGACGTCGTTGAGGCGCAGCACGAACGGCCGCACAGAGGTGTACCGCACGGCGGTCAGGGAGCAGGGGTCGACCTGCAGGCGCTGGAACTGGTCGAGATGCAGGCCCAACGCGTCGGCGACGATGGCCTTGATGACGTCGCCGTGGCTGCACACCAGGTAGACCGGCCCGGTGGAGGTGGTGTGCACCAGGTGGTCGTTCCAGTCGCGCACGGCCGCCACCGCGCGGTTCGACATCTCGGCCAGGCTCTCGCCGCCCGGGAAGCGCGCGGCGGCCGGATGTGCCTGGACGACACGCCACAGCGGCTCCTCAGCGAGATCCTTGAGGCTGCGGCCGGTCCAGTCACCGTAGTCGCACTCAAGGAACCGGTCGTCGACGACGACCTCGCGACCGCTCGCCGCGGCGACCGTGTGGGCGGTCTCGCGGCAGCGTTCGAGCGGGCTGGATACCACGGCGGTGAGGTCGATGCCGGCGAGCCGCCGAGCGACGTCCTTGGCCTGTGCCGTCCCGCGGTCGTCCAGGTGCAGCCCCGGCGCCCGCCCGGCCAGGGTGCTCCCCGTGCGCTCGGTGAGGCCATGGCGGAGCAGGATCAGGGTGACGACGGGGTCCGGCGGCCGTTCTGCGGTGCTCTGCACGCCGTTCACGATATAGGTCCCCGGCCGGCCCGGGTCAAAGGCGCTCCCGGCGCACGGCCGGCCGGACGCGACGCACGCATCACTCGGCGCCGGAGGCGGCGATCTGCGAGCCGCCCTCCGGGTCGAGTACGCCGAAGCTCACCAGCACCAGGACCAGGATGCCCAACGCGATCCGGTAGTGGACGAACGGCATGAAGCTGTGCGTGGAGATGAACCGCATGAACCACGCGATGACGATGTAGCCGACAATGAGAGCGACGAAGGTTCCGGCGAAAGTGGCGCCCCACCCCGCGTACTCGTTGCCGCCGATGTCGAACAGCTTATAGACGCCGGAGGCGAACACGGCCGGCATCGCGAGCAGGAACGCGTACTCGGCGGCGTCCTTGCGCTTGAAGCCGAGCAGCATCCCACCGGTGACCGTGGCGCCGGAACGCGATACTCCGGGGATCAGCGCCAGGGTCTGGAACACTCCGTAGATGACGCCGCGCTGCACGCTGAGGTCGGTGAGCTCGCGGTGCTTGCGGGTGTAGCGGTCGGCGGCGCCGAGGATCACCCCGAAGACGATCAGGTTCAGCGCGATCAGCCGGAGGTCGCGGAACGCATGGTCGATCTGCTCCTCCAGGAGCAGCCCGGTCACCCCGATGGGGATCGTCCCGACAATGATGTACCAGCCCATGCGCGCGTCGAGCTTGCGGCGCAGGTCCCGGACGAACAGCGAGCGCGTCCACACCGAGAGGATGCCCCACACGCGCTTGCGGAAGTACACAAGCACCGCTAACTCGGTGCCGATCTGGCTGACAGCCGTGAAGGCCGCACCGGGATCGGGCCACCCGAAGAAGGCGGAGAACACCCGGAGGTGGCCGCTTGAGGAGATCGGCAGGAATTCGGTCAGACCCTGGATCAGGCCCAGGATGACAGCCTCGAATATGGACACGGCGAACTCTGTTCCACTGCGCTCGGTTCCCGCGGCGCGCTCGGGGCCGGGGCTACGACGTAAAAGGGGCTTCTGGGGTGGTCGGCCCGGCTGCACCGGGCGGACCAGGGCAGCCTACTGCAGAATCGGCAGGGTCCGCGCCGCCGGTTTCGGCCACGTTCGGGGCAACCTCCGGTGCGGATCGCCGCCTGACAGTACTTTCCGCGATACTCTCCGCGCCGTGACCAGTGACGTACCCGTGCGCGGGAACCTCGCGCCCACCGTCGGAGGTCACTACTAAAGCGGGTATGTGAGCCGTGCGGCACCCGGCAACGCGGCCGGCGCCGCGTCCGCCCTCGCGCGAGCGGCGGACAACGACGAGAGCGGAAAACGAGGACTCAGAACGGCGAAGCATTCTCCCCGGCGGCAACGCCGGGGGCCGGCACGAGGAGACGGATGGAACAGCGACAGGTGGGCGGGTCGGGCCTATGGGTGTCTCGCACTGCGCTAGGCACCATGACCTGGGGCAAGGACACCGAGGAAGACGACGCCGCCGACCAGCTCAGCGCGTTCGTGGACGCCGGCGGCACGCTGGTCGACACGGCCGACATCTACACGGGCGGGCACAGCGAGCGTATTGTCGGCCGGTTGCTGCGCTCGGTCGTCCGCCGGGACGACGTCATCATCGCGACCAAGGTTGGACACACCCCGGAGCGGCACCGGCCGCGCGACGCGTCGCGCCGGCACCTCCTGGCGTCGCTCGACGCGTCGCTGCGGCGCCTGCAGACCGACCACATCGACCTTTGGCAACTGCACGTCCACGATCCGGACACCCCCGCAGAGGAGACCCTCTCGGCGATGGACACCGCCGTGACCTCGGGCAAGGTGCGCTACGTCGGGGTGGGCGACCTCGCGCCGTGGCAGCTCACCAAGTACGCCACCTGGCAGCGCGCCGCACCCGGGCGCGGGCGGGCGCTGATCGTCTCCGCCGGCACGGAGTTCTCACTGCTGAACCGGCGTGCGGAGGGCGGTCTGCTCGCCGCGGCGGCCGACGGCGGCGCCGACGTCATCGCCTGGTCCCCATTGGGCCGCGGGGTACTGAGCGGGAAGTACCGCAACGGTGTGCCGAGCGACTCCCGCGCCGCGATGCCGCACATGGCGCCCTACGTCGAGCCGTACCTCGACGAGCGCAGCCGGCGCGTCGTCGAGTCGGTGTGCACCGCCGCCGAAGGCCTCGGCGTCTCCCCCCTGGCCGTCGCGCTGAGCTGGGTACGGGATCACGCCACGGTCGCCGCCGCGACGGTCGGGCCGCGCTCCACCGCCCAACTCGAGGAGATCCTCTCGCTCGAGAGCGTGGAGCTTCCGCGGGAGATCCGCGAGGCGCTCGACGACGCCTCCTCGGCTCCCCCAAGCTGACCGCCTGCTCTCGTGCGCGGCGTTGTCCCCAGGGCGCCACCAGTGTCCGGGTCGTCGGGCTGCGATCGCTAAGCTCCCGGGGCAAGGAGATGCGTGCGTTCTTGCACAGCGAGCGCTCCAGGGTGGCGGCGCACCCGGCGATCCGCGAAGAGCATCCGTTAAAGGGCTGTTCGAACCATGCGGCGCGGTGCACGCCGTCTGGGCGGTCGCGCGCCCGCAATGCCGCGCAATGCACGACCGAGCATCCGCCGCGCCAGAACAGGAGATCCTGCGCCGTGCCCGAGGAATCACCCCCTGAGCCCTCCGAACCCCCCGGCCCCGGCTCCGGCGAGGCCGTCGAACGCACCCGGGCGGTCCTGGCGGGCATGGGCGCGCCCGAGTCGCTTGCGGCCCCGCTCGTCAGCGCGCTCGGGCCGGGCGCCGCGGCCGAACTGGCCGGCGACCCCTGGCGACTGCTGGCTCTGCGGCAGGTCACTCCCGAGCAGGCCGACACCTGCGCGCGGCACGCACTGGGCGCTGCCGCATCTCCCGACGACCCGCGGCGCGGCCGGGCGCTCATCGGCCACCTGCTGCACCAGGCGATCCGCTACGGCCACACTGCTGTCGGGGAGCAGCACCTGCAGAGCGCGGCGCGGTCGCTGGGGGTCCCGTCGCCGCCCGACGCCATCTCCGCCGCGCTCGACCACGGCGAGGTCATGCTCTTCGAGACCATGCCCGAGCCCGATGACGCCGAGCCCGGCGGCGGGGAACCGCCCGAGATGCCCGAACCCGAACGGCACTACGCCCTGGCTCGTGTGGGCCTGGCCGAACAGGAGCTGGGCGAGGGGATCACCCGGCTGTCGGGCACCAGCGAGCCGATCATGGACCCGGTGACGGCGGCTGAGACGCTTGAGGCCGCGGCACAGCGGTACGGGATCGACATCGCCCCCCAGACCTCGGCCGCGCTCGGCGCCGTCGCGCTGCGCGGCGTCACCGTCCTGACCCAGGACGCCGGCTCCGCGCCCGCGGTGGCGCACGCGCTGGCCGGCGCCGCCGCGATCGCCGCTGGCAGCGAGACCGGCATCGCGGTCGCGGCCCCCACCGCACAGGCCGCGGCGGTACTCAACGCCGAGCTCGCCGGGATCGGGCCCGGCACTGGCCCGGAGGTCGAGGTGGTCCCGCTGGCCGCGCTGCTCGAATGCGACCGCCCCGGATCGTTCCGGCGCGGCGCGGCCCTGCCCATCGACGCCGGACTGGTGGTCATGGCCGAGGCCATGGCGCTGGACGTGGAGCACGCGGCGGCCCTCGTCGAGGCGTGTGCCGACGGCACCCATCTCGTGCTGGTCGCCGACCCCGCACAGGCGCCCTCCGCCAGCCCGGGGACAGTGGTGCGCGACATGATCGACTCCGGCACCGTCGCGGTCGCCGAGTTGCCCTCCACCGCTGAACCCGGCCCGCTGGCACGGCTCGCCACGCTGGCCGCCCAGGGCGAGCTGGGCCAGGTGGCCGCCCCCGGCCGCGAGGTCGTCGTCGTGCCGGCGTCGTCCGGCACCGAGGCCGCACACCGGACGGTCCAGCTGCTCACCGACTCCATCCCGCGCGTGCTGCGGCTCCCCGCCGAACAGGTGCAGGTGGTTGCCGCCACCGCCGCTGGCGACGCTGGGACCGAAGCGTTGAACGCCGCCTGCAAGGAACGGCTCAATCCGGGCCCGGGTGCCCACCACGGGTTCGATATCGGGGACCGGGTCCGGGTACGGGCCGACGGCCCCGGCTACGCCGTGGGTGACACCGGCCACCTGCGCGAGGCCGGCGGCACCGGCGCGCGCGTGGAGCTCGCGGACGGCCGCCTGGTCACGGTCACCGACCCCGCGCACCTGGGGCTGGGGTGGGCCGTCTCGGTCGCCGATGCCCACGGCGGCCTGTGGCCGGCGGTCGTGGCGGTGTTCCCGCCCGAGACCCGGGGTTCGCGCCCCCAGGTGTACACCGCGATGACCCGCACCCGCGGGCACCTGTCCATCGTGCACGCCGCGGGCCCCGACCTCGCGCGGGCGGTGCGGGACACGGCCACCATCGACCGCCGCACCCGCCTCGCCGACATCCTGCGCGAGGGATGACCGGGCCGGCTTTCCCGATGGGGGCGCACCCGCCGTACGGCGGGTGCGCCCCCATCGGGACCATCACCACCTGAGCACGCCGAACAGGGAGGAGTAGCCGTCGGTCCATACCGGGCCGTCGTCGGGCACGGTGTACCACTCCGCAGCGTTCTGCTGGCCTTCGCTGGTGAGCGGTTCCAGATCAGACTCCGTTGACGCGAGGGCGACCCATTGCGAGGCGTCGGCGTGCGGGTTCGCGTTCTCCCCCACGTTGGCGTCGGGCCGGTACATCCCGGAAAGGCCCGCCTCGTTGGCGGTGGCTCCCACCATCGGGGCCAGGTCCAGGTTGCGGTTGCTCACGTGGACGGCGAGGATCCCGCCCGGGGCGAGCCGGTCGGCGAACATCCCGAACGCCTCGCGGGTGAGCATGTGCACCGGGATCGAATCGGAGTTGAAGGCGTCCAACACGATGATGTCGTAGGTGCCGCTTTCCTCCTCGGAGAGGCGCAGCCGCCCGTCGCCGACGACGGTCTCGACCTCGCAGGCGCAGTCCTCAAGGTAGGTGAACCACTCCGGGTTGCGGGCCACCCGCACCATCTCCGGATCGACCTCGTAGAAGTCGAACCGTTGCCCTTCCTGCCCGTAGGCGGCGATGACTCCGGTTCCGAGACCGACCACACCGACCCGGTCGGCGCGCGGCCCGCCGTAGGCCGCGAACACATCGCCGAGGGGGCCGGTGGTGGAGAAGTAGGATACCGGGACCTTGCTCTGCTCGGGATCCAGCATCTGGTGGCCGTGCTTGGTCGTGCCGTGCGACAGGCTCCGCTCGGTCCCGGTCTCGGCGATGACGTAGGAGCCGAAGAACGTGCGCCCGTTAACGATGGTGTTCGAGGTGATGACGAACTGCGCCACCACCAGTACGAGGCCGGTAGCCGTGAACCCGACAGCGCGCACGGTACGGTTGCGCAGTATTGCCATCCCGGCGATCGCCCCGAGGATCGCCGCGAGGACCATGGTCCAGCCTCCGCCGACGATCTGCGCCAGAGCCAACGTGCCCGCCCCGAGAGCGAGCACCACCAGACGCGCCCAGCGCGTCGCGCCCAGCAATCGGACGACCCCTACGGAGCGCCGCGTGAACAGGCACAGCAGCGCGACCGAGGACAGAACGAGGGGGTACTCCACCACCCGGTCGAACAGCAGCGGCGCGGCGACGCCGTTGAACAGGCTGCCCAGCGCTCCGCCAAGCGAGACCAGCAGGAAGAACTCGGTGAGGTGGGTCGTCGAGGGCCGGTCCCTGGCCAGCAGGCCGTGCGCGGCCAGGGCGATCACTGTGAGCATGCCCAGCGAGAGCAGCATCTCGACCGGGATCGGAACGGTGTAGGGCAGCACCACCAGCACGACCAGCGGTATACAGCCGGCAACCGAAATGTCGACCGCTCCCGCCACCCAGGTATGGCGGCGCATCCCGAACGCGACGATGTAGGTGGACAGATAGAGAGCGAGTGGCACCACCCACAGCAGTGGCACGGGCGCGACGTCGGTCGAGATGTAGGTTGTGGTCCCCTGCAGCAGCGACGACGGCAGTGCGGCAAGGGCGAGCCAGACCAGTCTCCGGCGCCAGGTAAGCCCGCCCTCCGGCTGTTCCGGCTCGTCCTGGCGCGCCGGCGCGGCATCCTTGGCGCTCTCTTCGTTGTGCGGGGACGGCGCGTCCGACTGGGCGGTACGGCGCGCGCGCCACGCGACCAGCGCGCACACCGAGATCATGACGGCGAAGGCGCCGTAGGTGAACGCCCACCACAGCGCCTGGGTCCGCACGCCGATGAGCGGCTCGACGATGAACGGGTAGGCGAGTAGCCCCGCGATGCTGCCGATGTTGCTGGCCGCGTAGAGGAAATAGGGATCGTGCGACCGCGGCATTCCCAGCGTCGAGTACCACGACTGCACGAGCGGGCCGGTGGCGCTGAGGACCGCGAACGGCATCGCCACCATGACACACAGCACCAGGAGCAACCGGACCACGACAGCCGTCGACTCGTCGGGCGCGGCCCACGATGGCAGCGTGACCGGAAGCACCAGCAGCGGTAGCGCCACGAGCGCCAGGTGCGCCAGCGGATGCAGGCGGCCCACGATCTTCGGGGCGAAGTGCGCGTAGGCGTAGCCCACCAACAGCACGGTCTGGAAGAACAGCAGCGACGTGGTCCAGACCGACGCCGCGCCACCGTACGGCGGCAGCAGCATCTTCGAGACCATGGGCTGCACCGCGAAGATCAGCATCGCGCTGGTCAGGATCGTCGCGGTGAACAGCGCGTTCATCAACCAGACGCGCGGTGCCGCCGCGTGGGGTCGGCTAGCGGGAACGGCCTCTTCGACCGTGGACATACGCGGGACTCCTGGGGGGTGGCCGGTCGGCGACACCAGACACTTTCAGCCATCGGGGGTACCAACGCAAAACAGCCAACCGGCCCCCGAACCGGGCCCCGGCCCACCGCGGATCGGGCGTGTTCGCGACCCCGCCGCGGGCACCCGGTGCGACGGCCGTGCTTGCCCAGCTCAACAAGCCCTGCCGGGCGAATTATGAGCGCGCCCTACCTCCCCCGGGCCGCACGCGACTACCCGACGCGACCGCACCGGCCCGAATCGCCGACCACTTCCGGCCAGCCGATTCCGGCCGGGTAGTGCCGCTTGACACACCCTCGTTCTTGGTCGGCGGGACGCATCCGCCCATGCGCCGGAGGTGCCGCCGTCACACCTGGTCGACGAAACCGCCGTCGACGACCATGTTGGTACCGGTGACGAAGCTGGCCGCCGGGCTCGCCAGGAACACGGCCGCGCGCGCGACCTCCTCGGGCCGCCCCAGGCGGCCGTAGGGGATCCGGGCGCGGATGCTCTCGTAGAACTCCGGATCGTTCTCCCGGCGCCGGGCCCAGCCCCCGCCTTCGAACTCGATGGGGCCGGGCGAAACCGTGTTCACCCGGATCCCCTTCCCGGGCAGGGTGCGGGCCAGGCCGGCCGCGTAGTGGTTGAGCGCCGCCTTGACCGCACCGTAGGCCTTGGGCCCGGACGGCGGAGCCCCGGCGTGCAGCGCGGAGGTGCTGGAGATGAGCACGATGGCGCCCCCGCGTTCGGACTCGGCCAGGTGGGGTTCGGCGTACCCGGCCATCCGCACGAACGGCATGATGTCGGTGGTGAACCCGCGCTCCCACTGGTCCTCGGTGGCTACGCTGCCTCCGGAGACGTTGGAGACCAGGACGTCGATCCCGCCGAGGCCGCTCGCCGCCCGGTCGATGAACCCCCGCAGCGCGGCGGTGTCGGCGACGTCGACCGCCTGCTCGACGACCGCGGCGCCGGTAGCGCGCAGCTCCTCGGCGGCGTGCTTCAGCGGCTCTGGCGTGCGGGCGCAGATGGCGAGGTTGGCCCCTTCGGTTGCGAAGGTCCGCGCGATCGCGCGGCCGATGCCCCGGCTCGCTCCGGTGACCACGACCCTTGCACCGTCAAGTCCGAGATCCATGTCCGTCGCTCCTCCCTGCGCGATCGGCTCTCCACGAGACCGCGGGCGCCCCCGGTGAGGGGACGCCCGCAGGGTCTGGACGTCCAGCCTATGCCCCCGTCGAGTGGAAACCTCCGTCGACGTGGACGATTTCGCCGGTGGTGGCCGGGAACCAGTCGGAGAGCAGCGCGACGACGGCGCGCGCGGCCGGTTCGGGGTCGGTGGTGTCCCAGCCGAGGGGGGCGCGCTGCGGCCAGGCGTTGGCCAGCTCGTCGAAGCCGGGGATGCTGCGGGCCGCCATCGTGCGCAGCGGGCCGGCCGAGACCAGGTTGACCCGGACGTTCTGCGCGCCGACGTAGCGCGCGAGGTAGCGGGCGGTAGAGGTCAGGCCGGCCTTGGCGACGCCCATCCAGTCGTAGATGGGGTAGGACACGCTGTTGTCGAAGTCCATCGCCACCACCGAACCGCCGTCCTTCATCAACGGCAGCACAGCGGTGGTGAGCGACTTCAGCGAGAACGTCGACGTGTGCATGGCGGTGGCGACGTCCTCCCACGTGGTGTTGAGGAAGTTGCCGCCGAGCGCCTCCTTCGGGGTGTAGCCGATGGAGTGGACGACACCGTCGATGCCGTCGACGTGCTCGCGGATCCGGTCGGCGAGGGTGTCGAGGTGCTCGTTGTCGGTGACGTCGAGCTCCAGCACCGGCGGGGCGTCCGGGAGGCGCTGGGCGATGCGCTGCACGAGGCTCAGCCGACCGTAGCCGGTGAGTACGACCTCGGCGCCCTGCTCCTGGCACAGGCGGGCCACGTGGTAGGCGATCGAGCTGTCCGTGATGACCCCGGTCACCAGGATGCGCTTGCCCTCAAGAATTCCCATGTGTGTCTTCAGTCCTGTTCTGCGGTGTTCGCCTGCTGGGGCGGGGCGGCCGGGGTCGTGGGGACTCTAGTGGCCCATGCCGAGGCCGCCGTCGACGGGGAGGACGGCGCCCGTGATGTAGGCGGCGTCCGGGCTGGCGAGGAAGCGCACCGTCTTGGCGACCTCGTCGGTCGATCCGTAGCGGCCCAGCGGAACGTTCTTCTTGATCTCGGCCTGGCGCTCCTCGGGCAGCTCCGCGGTCATGTCGGTCTCGATGAACCCGGGCGCGACAACGTTGACTGTGATGTTGCGCGAGCCCAGCTCGCGGGCGAGGGACCGGCCGAAGCCGACGAGGCCGGCCTTGGACGCGGCGTAGTTCGCCTGGCCGCCCGATCCGAGCAGGCCCACCACGGAGGAGATGAGGACGATACGTCCGGTGCGCTTGCGCATCATGCCCTTCACCGCGCGCTTCGCGACCCGGAATGTGCCGGTGAGGTTGGTGTCGAGCACCGAGGCGAAGTCCTCTTCGCTCATCAGCGCGAGCAACTGGTCCTTGGTGATCCCCGCGTTGGCGACCAGCACCTCGACCGGCCCCTGCTCGTCCTCGACCCGTTTGAAGGCGGCGTCTACCTGAGCGGTGTCGGTGATGTCGCAGGACACGCCGAGGAGCCCTTCGGGCGGCTCACCCGAGCGATAGGTCACGGCGACGTCGTCGCCGGCCGCGGCCAGCTCGCGGGCGATCGCCAATCCGATCCCCCGGCTACCGCCGGTGACCAGTGCCGAGCGGGTCATATCTGGGCCCCTCCGTGTGCCTAGTCGGTTCGCTTATGACGATGTCAGAACGCACCGCAGCGTACCCAGCTACCCAACGGTAGCGGAACCGAGGTTACGCATCCCCCGCCCCCACCTGGCCATCCACCGGCCCGTTGCCGGCACCGGGCCGCCCCGTACCGCCTCGACCACGGTCGTGCGCGAACTCCTCGCGTCAGCCGCCGGCCATTGGGTATCCAGGGAGTACCGAGTGAGCAGCCGCCCCGCGGCGAAGGGGGCCCGGGGCCGCGAAGGTCCGCAGCCTGGAGCGGAGCCACCTTGACTTCCTCCTCTCCCTATAGGAAGAGGATTTCACCCCTCGCGGGGTGGGTTTCCTGCTTCGACACCGACCGCCCCGTCCGGGAGGACTCCCGTTGAGGTCTTACACCGGCTCCACAGGCAGACACCGCCAGCCCGGCGGCCCGAATGTTGATCGCCGCGTTCACGTCGCGGTCATGCCTGGCGCCGCATCCGCACCTCCAGGTGCGGACGTTCAGCGGCAGCTTCTCCCGAAGGGTCCCGCACGCCGAGCACAGCCTGGACGACGGGAAGAACCGGTCGATGGCGACCAGCTCCCGCCCGTACCACGCGCACTTATACTCCAGCATCGACCGCAGTTCGCTCCACGCCGCGTCCGAGATGGCGCGGGCCAGGGTGGAGCTCTTGAGCAGGTTGCGCACGCTCAGGTCCTCGATGACGACCACTTGGTTTTCGCGGACGAGTCGAGTAGTGAGCTTGTGCAGGTGGTCCCGACGCCGGTCGGTGATGCGGGCGTGCACCCGCGCCACCTTCACACGGGCCCTGGCTCGGTTGTTCGATCCCTTCTGTTTGCGCGACAGCGCCCGCTGGGCCTTGGCCAGCCGCGTGCGGTCGCGGCGCTCGTGGCGGGGATTGGCCACCTTCTCCCCCGTGGACAGGGTCACCAGGTGGTCCAGCCCGGCGTCAATACCCACCGCCCCGTCGGTGGCCGGGTGGTGGGCCACCGTGTCCGCACACAGCAGGGACACGAACCAGCGGCCCGCACTGTCACGCGAGACCGTCACCGTGGAGGGCTCAACACCCTCGGGCAGGGGCCGCGACCACACAATGTCCAGTGGCTCCGACATCTTCGCCAGGTACAGCTTCCCATCTCGGTACGTGAAACCGGAGCGGGTGTATTCAGCCGAGATCTTCGATTTCTTGCGCGACTTGAACCGCGGGTACCTGGCGCGCTTGTCGAAGAAGTTCCGAAACGCCGTCTGCAAGTGCCTGAGCCCTTGCTGGAGCGGCACCGAGGACACCTCGTTAAGGAATGCGAGGTCGGGGTCCTTCTTCCACTCGGTGAGCGCGGCCGAGGACTGGTTGTAGTTCACCCGGCGCTGCTCAGTGAACCACGCCCGGGTGCGTTCGGCCAGCGCTTTGTTGTAGACCAGGCGCACGCAGCCGAAGGTGCGCGACAGCTCCGCTGCCTGCGCATCGGTGGGGTAGAAGCGGTACTTGAAGGCCCGCTTCACCGCGCTCCTGGCCATGCTCACATTCTATCCCACATTCTTGTAAGTCGAGGCCAGGAAGGAGAAGGGCGTTTCCTCCCCCGCCTGAAGGCAGGGGGATCCACGCCCAACAGTCAGATGAGAACTGTCACGACCGCCACACCTGTCGACTTCGAGACCTATGGCGAGTACGGCTCGGCCATGACCCGGCCGAAGGGGACGGCGTTCGAGCGACCGCCCTATCCCTTCCGCGGCCGGATCGGTTCCGAGCGGTTCCCCGCCGAGTCCGGCCGGTACCACCTCTACGCCTCCTATGCCTGCCCGTGGGCACAGCGCAGCCTGATCGTCCGCAAGCTCAAGGGGCTGGAGGACGTCATCTCGGTGAGCATCGTGGACCCCCTCCGCGACGGCCGCGGCTGGGCGTTCCGCGAGGGGCCGGGGCACGGCCCCGACGAGGTCGGGCACTTCGCTCTGCTTCGCGAGGTCTACGAGGCCACCGAACCGGGCTACGACGGGCACATCTCGGTGCCCGTGCTCTGGGACCGGCACACCCGCCGGATCGTCAGCAACAACTTCCCCGACATCACGATCGACCTCAACACCTGCTTCAACTCCTGGGCCCGGAACCACATCGACCTGTATCCGAAGGAGCTGCGCGCCGAGATCGACGAGCTGAACCGCCTCGTCTACACGCACGTCAACAACGGCGTCTACCGGTGCGGGTTCGCGCCCACCCAGCAGGCCCACGACGACGCCGTCACCGACCTGTTCGCCATGCTCGACGAGCTGGAGGAGCGCCTGGCCATCCGGCGCTACCTCATGGGCGACTCCCTCACCGAGGCCGACATCCGGCTGTGGGTGACCCTGGCCCGGTTCGACGCCGTCTACGCCACGCACTTCAAGACCAACATCCGCCGCCTGGTCGACTACCCCAACCTGTGGGGCTACGCCCGGGATCTCTACCAGCGCCCGGCCTTCCGCGAGACCACGGACTTCGACCACATCAAGCGCCATTACTACGTCACGCACGGTGCGCTGAACCCCAAACGGATCGTCCCGGCCGGACCGCTGCTCGACTTCGAGGCGCCGCACGACCGGGCTCGGCTGAGTGAGGGGGATCCGCGCGCCGGGTTGGTCAGTCCGCGTCAAGCTGGCTGAGTCCGGCGCTGATGAGGGAGGGGACGGCCTCCCCGATCCGGTCGAAGTCGTCCCCGACCGTCTGTCCCTGCGTGTACCGGTAGTGGATGCCTTCGAGGATGACCGCGACCTTGAAGTAGGCGAACCCCGCGTACCAGGGAAGCGCCGACACGTCGCGACCGGAGCGCTTGCCGTAACGCTCGATGATCTCCTCGATGGGCGGGAAGCCGGGTGCCTCGTGCACGTTGCTGCGGGTGGACATGGCGGGCACCCCGCCGCCGTTGTAGGCGACGATCAGCGCCAGGTCGGTGAGCGGGTCGCCGAGCGTGGACATCTCCCAGTCCAGCACCGCGGTGATCTGGTCGCTCTCGTCCACCAGCAGGTTGTCCAGCCGGTAGTCGCCGTGCACGATCGTTGGCGCGGGCGAGGTGGGCATCGCCGCGGCGAGCCGGTCCCGTAGTTCGTCGATGCCCGGCAGGTCGCGGCTGCGCGAGGCGTCGAGCTGCTTGCTCCAGCGGCGCACCTGCCGCTCAAGGAATCCCTCGGGGCGTCCGAAGTCCTGCAGGCCGACACTGGAGGGGTCGATGGCGTGCAGGTCCACGAGCGTATCGACCATCGCCGCGACGACGTCGGAGGTGCGCTGCGCCCCGATCGCGACGAGGCGGTCGGCGTCGCGGTACGCCGTTCCGTCGACGAATTCCATGACGTAGAAGCGGGCCCCGATCGCGTCAGGGTCGTCGCAGTACAGGACAGTGGGCGGCACCGGCACCGCGGTTCCGGCCAGAGCCGAGATGACCCGGTGTTCGCGGCCCATGTCGTGCGCTGTGGGCAGCACGTGCCCGAGCGGAGGCCGGCGCACGGCCCAGCGCTGCTGGCCGTCGGTGACGGCGTAGGTGAGGTTGGAGCGGCCCCCTGTGATGAGCTCCCCGGTCAGCTCGTCCCGCACGAGCCCTGGCCGCTCGGCGTCCAGATACTCGCGAAGCCGCTGCAGGTCCAGCCCCGGGGTGTTCGTCTCGCCCATCGGTCCTCCCGACTCATCGTCCGTCAACGCGCTGGCCGGACACTGCCGTAAGGGCGGTGGCGCCCGGCCGTACACCACTATCTCGCAAGGCTACCGTTGACATACCATCCGGTCGGTTTCACGCTTGCCTAGCGTCACGTGGTAGGAGGAACATTCTCGTGCTCGTGTCTCTCCTCTGAATGCTGGCCCCGCGCGGACGCGGGGCCAGCACCGGAGGAAGCGGAGATCGGCGCCGAGGCCAAACCGGGTCTGCGGTTCGGCGCGGGGGCCAACGATTACGCGATGGAGGACACTGATGGAGCCTGACCAGCGCACCGCGGTGCGCGAGGGCCGCTCGCGATCGTCGCGGTGATCGTGTTCTGGCTCGTGCGGCCGCCGCCCAACCGGCAACCCGTCATGCACTAGTTGGTGCGGAGGGGGCTCCCCGTCGGAGCGGTGGCCCCGAGAAGGTCCGGCCACGCCTGGCCGCGCGGTCAGGTCTCCACGCCCAGCCCGGTCGGCACCTCGTAGGGAGTCAGCTCGGTGCGGGGCCGGATGTAGCGCACGACGTGGCGCCAGCGCCCAGCGGTGACCGCCGCGTCCAGCTCGACCTCCACTACCACCTCGGGCCGCACGCGCACCATCTCCGCCGAGTCGTCGCGGCCCCAGCTCGTGGGGAGCTGCACCGGCCACGGGTGGCCGCCGCCGGCCTCGCTCAGCAAACCGGCGAGTTCTCGCTGCTCGGCGCGTGTCAGCTCGGAGGTGCGGCCGACGATGCGCAGCTCCCTTGTCTCGGGGTCGAACCGGCCAAGGACCAGGAATTCGGGACGCCCCGGTCGACCACCGACTCCACCCACTATGGCCTCGGTCGTCGTGCGGTGTTTCAGCTTCATCCACTCTCGCCGGCCCGGCCGATAGGTGGTCCGGGCATCCTTGATGACCAGCCCTTCGATACCGACCGCCACGAGGTCCCCGAACCAGCCGCGCGCCTCCTCGGGGTCATCGGTCTGCCAGCCCAACATCACCGGGAGCGGCGCGGCCCTCTCGTCGAACAGCCGCTCAAGCCCTTCGCGGCGCTCCTCCAGAACGTAGCCCGCCAGGTCGGCCCCCCTCCACCGCAGCAGGTCGAACGCCACGAAGTAACACGGCTCACTGGCAGCCAACCGCCGCGCGTCCCACACTGTCGACCGGTTGCGCCGCTGCAGGGGCTCGAACTCCAGCCCCTCCCCCGACCACCGCACGATCTCGCCGTCGACGGATGACCCGTTGGGGAGCAGCGCGCTCACGGCTTCGGCGATCTCCGGGAAGCGGGGGTCCAGGCGGCGCCCCGAACGCGAGTTGACCACCGTTCGGCCATTGTCGCGGTCCACGATCGCCCGGAATCCGTCCCACTTCGGCTCGTAGCGCCATTCCGGGCCTTCGGGCAGGGTTTGCACCGTACGGGCGAGCATGGGTTCCACACCCGGACACCTGCCCACGCCATGCGCTCTTGCAGCGAGAGGCAACCGAATTATGGTCCGAACTTTGCGCGGCGGGCGCCACGAGAGGAACGCACCTGACGAAGGGGCACCCCGCGCGCATTCGGATCCATGGGACCGCGCGCAGGCTCGTCCCCCCGCGCCGCCGACGGGAAACGGGCAGCGCCGCCGAAACAGAACCCGAAACCGGAATGCCACCATCGCTCCCGCTCGGGACGTGCTTCCCGCGCGGCCCCCGATATACGGCACCATACACCGCTAACACATTTCCCAATGATTGAACAATCCCTTTTTGGTGGCTTCTTGTGGCCGCTTCCAGCTCTGGGAACTCCCGGAGCCCCGGCCGCACAATAGAAATCCCCGCACAAAAGAAGAACCGCGGAGCGTTCATGTTCCACGCGCGACGCCTCTCCCTCGCCGCGGCCCTCACCATCGGCCTGGTTCCCGCAGCCCTGGCAACCCCCGCAGCCGCCTCCGAACTGGACACCGAAACCCTCCAGCAGGGCCGGTGGGTCGCCATGGGCGACTCGTTCCAATCCGGTGTCGGTACCGACGAGTACCACGACGACAGCGGCGACTGCCTGCGCTCTCCCCTGTCACACGTGGAGCTACTGCACGAGCAGGGCACAGCGAGCGAACTCGACTTCGTCGCCTGCGGCGGAGCCGTCGTCGACGACCTCTACTCCGGGCGGCACGACGAGCCGCCGCAGTTGGACGCGGTGCAAACCAACAGCGGCGATATCTCACTCGTCACGGTCGGCATCGGCGGCAACGACCTCGACTTCGCCGGCAACCTCGTCACGTGCATCACGCAGGGCTGGGTAGGCCGCTCGTGCGAGGAGCGCCTGGACGACGACGTCACCGAGCAGTTCGAGGAGCTAACCGCCACGGATCCCGAAACCGGGCTGAACAAGCTGCAGCAGGTCCACACCGATATTCACGATGCGGTCGACCCGTCGGCCACGGTCGCCGCCATCACTTACCCCAAGTTCTTCCCGCCCGACGGCGGGACGGACTGGACCAGTATCGGCATGGAGCGCTGCAACAACATCCGGGTCAGCGACCAGCTCTGGATCAACAACTGGATCCAGCGGCTGAACGGGGCCATCGTGGACGCGGCCGAGTCGACCGGCACCACCCCGATCGACATCTACGCCGCCTCCGACGGCCACGAGCTGTGCAACGAGGACGGCAGCGAGGACTACCTGAACGGCATCCGGCTCGACACCAACGCGTTCCACCCCACCGAGTTCGGCTACACGGCCAACACCACCGCCATCGCCCCAGAGCTCGACCCCGCGCCGGTACCGCCGCTCGCCGCGCGGGCCGCACCGCCAACCGGCTCCCAGGAGCCCCCCGAGGCAGACCTGGAGGTCGAGCAGGACGGCGACACGGTCACCGTCGACGCCTCGGGCTCCACGCCGGGTGATGCCAGCCCCGCCAGTTTCGTCTGGGAGTTCGACGACGGGAAGCTCGCCGAGAGCGAGACCGCCACACACACCTACGACGAGCCCGGAACGTACTACCTCACCCTCAGCGTGATCGACGGCAACGGTGAGATGGGATTCTCCGACGCCAAGAAGATCACGGTCGAGTCCTGACGCTCCGCGACCGAATCGTCGCTGCGCCGGAGAGTTACGGACGGAGGACAGCAGGCTGAGGCGAGCAACGCCAGCGGCGGAATCAGCGCGCTAGGCGGAGTGCCCCAGAGCCCTGCGGTTCACAACGGCCCGACTCGTGAACCAACTGCTGAGCTGGGAGCGGATCAATGGGTGTGGACGTAGTGCTCGCACGAGTTGAACAGCGGGGAAGTAGCCCCAAGCGGCGACGCGTGCGTCAGGTGGACGTTGTCCCGGACAAGGGGGACAGGTTCGCGCACCTGTGCGCATCGAGCGCCCTGCCGATGCTGAGTCGAGTGGACCCGTACACAACCCTGGTCCTGACTCCACAAGAAATGGAGCAGTTCATTGCGGAGGTCGGTTCCGAACTCGCCCGGGAGGAGGATCCTGAAGTGGCGGAACTACTGAAAGATGTCCTCAGACTGGCCCGCAAATGCACGCACCAGCCGAGGGCGGAAGTGCGTCTCGAAGGCGATTGAGGTCCAGTCCGCGTGGTCGTGTCCCTTTCCAATGACGATTTCTTCCCTCTCGTTCAGGTGTCCGAGGAAGCTCCGGACGCAGCGGTGCGTCTGCCGTAGGACCGGGCCTCACCAAGGGGGTTCCGGGTTGTGCCGCGCGACGGCAGCACTTTCCGGTGTCACCCGAGCCGCGGTCCCGGCGGTACGGCAACGCCTCCTGCCCCGCATCGTTGGCGAAGCCGGCGCCGCGGACCAGCTCCGGTTTGGCACGCCTTTCTACCGGAATCACCAGAACAGTCCGTATATCGGCCCGCATGGCACGCCCGCACTCCACGGGAATCCGGAATTCCGGGCTGCGCGCCGGCACCGACCAATGCGTGGTCAACTTTTTGCGAAATAACCCCTATGTGGCCGTGTCCATCCGCCGCGGACAGCGCCGGCGCCTCATTCTGAGTGCCACGCAACCCGCGGCACGACACGCTCTCTTCGCGGTGGAAATTTACTTTCCTTCGCCGGTCAACGAGGATGTCGTGCTATACGCCCGGCGTATTTCCGCTCGCCCTCCCAGTGCGCGGCCCGGCGGCCGTGAGGAGGTAACGCCCATGTGGACGCACCGAACGCCAACCCGGGGGACGGTCACCGGTTCCACCGCGGAGTCGCGGACGGCCGGCCCGCAGCGGTGCGCGTCCCCTGCTGTCTCCGGAGTGCTGGCGGCACTGGTCACGGGATCGCTGATCATCGTGCCGGCCGCGCACGCGGCTCCGTTCGCCGTACCCGGCCAGGACGAGTGCGAACCAGGTGCCGAAGCGCCCGAAAAGCGCCAGATGCGCGCCGCGTGGATCGCCAGCGTGGCCAACATCGACTGGCCGAGCAAGCGGGGACTCCCTCCCAGGGACCAGCAGGAGGAGCTCACCCGACTGTACGACGAGGCCGCCTCCTACGGGCTGAACGCGGTGTTCGTGCAGATCCGGCCGACCGCCGACGCGTTCTGGCCCTCTCCGCACGAACCGTGGTCAAAGTGGCTCACCGGCGAACAGGGCCGCAACCCTGGCTACGATCCCCTGGAGTTCGCTGTCGAGGAGGCGCACGAACGGAACCTGGAGTTCCACGGCTGGTTCAACCCCTACCGGATCGCAACGCACGACGACCCCGGCCGCCTGGTCGAGGGGCACCCGGCCCGCGAGAACCCCGAGTGGGTCCTGGAGTACGGCGACCGGTTGTACTACAACCCCGGAATCCCCGCGGCCCGTTCCTTCGTGCAGGACGCGATGATGCACGCCGTCGAGAACTACGACATGGACGGGGTGCACTTCGACGACTACTTCTACCCCTACCCGGTGGCTGGTGAGGCGCTGCCCGACCAGGGCACCTACGCCCGCTACGGCGACGACTTCACCAACATCGCGGACTGGCGCCGGAACAACGTCGATCTGCTGGTACAGGAGATGAACCAGCGCATCAACGACACCCGGCCACACGTCAAGTTCGGGGTCAGCCCTTTCGGTATCTGGCGCAACGCCGGCTCGGACCCCGCCGGCTCGGCCACCAACGGCCTGGAGTCCTACGACCGGCTCTACGCCAACACCCGCAAGTGGGCGCGGCAGGGCTGGCTGGACTACATCAACCCGCAGGTCTACTGGGAGATCGGGCACGACGCCGCCGACTACGCGGCGCTCGTCCCGTGGTGGGCCGACGTTGTCGAGGGCACCGGTGTACAGCTCTACATCGGACAGGCCGCCTACAAGGTGGGCGAGCAGCCCGGAGCGTGGCAGGACCCGGGCGAGCTCAGCCGGCACCTCACGTTCAACCGGGACCACCCGCAGGTCGACGGGGACGTGTACTTCAGCGCCACTTCCCTGCGGACCAACGCTGCGCAGGCCCGGCGCACCCTGGTCGAGGAGCACTACGCCCACCCGGCGCTGGTGCCGGTCAAGGAGGACCTGGGCGGAGAGGCGCCCCCCGCTCCGGAGATCACCAGTGCCGCGCGCACCGGCGACCGCGCCGAGCTGACGATCGAGGCGGCTGCCGGAAGCGAGCCGGCCTACTACGCGGTGTACCGGTTCGACAGCGCCTCCGACCCGGACGCACACGCGTGCGGGCTGGACCCGCGCGCCATGGTGGCAACGGTGCGCGCCTCCGAGGACAGGACCAGGTTCACCGCCCCGGACGCCCCGCCCGCGCAGAACTACTACGTCACCGCCCTGGACCGGCTGCACCACGAGAGCGGCGCCAGCGCTCCGCGCTACGTCCCCTAACGCTGACCGTGCGTGCTGCGTTCCTTCGCGCGTTCGCCAAGAAACGCAACGCTCACGGTCGGCGGTCGGGTCAGGACGACGGGCGCAGGGCGTCCAGCAGCAGACGGGCGTAGTGGTCGCCGACCTCGGTGGGAGCGAGCTTGCCGTCGGGCCGGTACCAGGTGCTGAGGTGGTGCACCGAGCCGAAGTAGAAGTCGACCACGAGGTCGGCGGGCACGTGGTCGGCGAAGACGCCCTGTTCCTGGCCCTCGATGATCAGCGACCGGAAGAGCTCGTGGTAGTGGCGGCGCTTGGTGCGGACCTCGCGCTGCTTGGCCGCGGTGAGCTGGTGCAGCGAGCGGAAGAAGATGGTGGCGTCGTCCAGGTTGGCGATGGTGGTCACCACGACGTCGGAGGCGGCGCGCCGCACGCGTTCGGTGACGGTGCCGCCGGTGGCGGCGATCTCCTCCAACCGGGTCATCTGCATGCGCAGGACGCGCGCGTAGACCTCGGCGAGCAGGTCGTCCTTGGAGTCGAAGTAGTGGTACATCGCCCCCTTGGTCACGTCGGCGGCGTCCACGATCTCCTGGACCGAGGTACGGTCGAACCCTTTCTCGGCGAACAACCGGGTCGCCACAGCAAGCAGCCGGCGGGGAACGGACTCGCCCGAGGCGTCTGCGGTGGACTCGTCGCTCGCTCCGGGCGCCAACTGCCCATTGGTCGCGGCGTCGGTTTCCACCGGATCGTCGGGGGCACCGGGTGCGGTGGGGACGTCGGGCACGGAGGATCCGCTCCGGCGCCGACTACCGCTGGCACGCACGGACACGGCAACAGCCTTTCTTCGAGAAAGTCCCGGACGTACTCCGGGACAACCCTGTCGCTCCCGGTTCGTCGCCGGGCCTCTCCCACTTTATGGTCTCCTACCACGTGCGGACGTCCGACTAGCACATCCGCCCGCGTTGGCCGGCACCGGCGACTCTGGGTCCGTTTCCCGGCGTGCCCGCATCGGGGACGATCCGCCGCCCGGCGCACGGGGCAGTGCCGGGCTGCGAGGGCGGCCTGTGTGGCCCTAGAGTGACCGTATGGGACATCGGGCGGCCTCCGCCGGCGTCGAGCCGGTCATCGCCTTCGCTGGCTGCGGTGCGAGCGCGACGCTCGCCGCGGTCGCCCTGCTTCGCGCGACGACGTGGCTCCGGCTGAGCTACCGCATCGTGCTGTTCGACGAGCACGGGCGGCACGCCCGCGGCGCCGGCTACCCGGCGAGCGAGGACCGCCGGCTCCTCGACGCACCCGTCAAGAGCATGTCGGCCCTGCCCGACCGCCCCTGCCACCTGATGGAGTGGGCACGCTGGCGCGGGCTCGCGTGCGATCCGGGAACACGCCTCCCGCTCGCCGTCTACGGCGACTACCTCGCCGAGACACTCGGCGCCACCGCATCCTGGGCGGAGCCGCACGCCACCCTGCGGTTTCGGAGCGAGCGGGTGGAGGGTGCCGTCCTCGACGGGGACGCCGCCGAGCTAGGGCTCTCGCGCGGCACCCGGCTCGCGGTGTCGGCCGTCGTCGTGGCCACCGGCGACCCTAGGGACCACCCGCCGCCCCGGCTCGGCGGGACCGCCGCGGGTGGCGGAACGAAGGGCCTCGTCACCTGTTCGCGCGGGGCGCTGATCACGGATTCGGGCGCCGCGAGCCGCAGAGTCTACGCTCTCGGCCCAGCGCGCCACGGCCATCGGGCCGACGGGATCCCGCAAATCCGCGCCCAAGCCGAGGAGCTTGCCCAGCGCATCGCCGACACGGTCCTGCGCAACCGGGAGCCCACCGCCTAGCGGCGGTAGTGCTGATCTTGAGGATTTCGTTCCTTCGCAGCGCCGTGGAGTTTCGGGGTTTTGGGGTGGGGCCCTGGGACGGGGGCACCTTCGTCCGGTGCTGGCTGCGGATGGTGGCGCGCGCGACGGGGCGGCGATGGCGCCAGATGGGCCGGCCCGCGGTGGTCGCTTCTGGTGCCCGGTGGTGGCGCCCCGACGAGGGCGGCGAAGGCCCGCCGGCCCGGTGGGAGTCGCCCCTTTGCGGGCGCCGGTGCTCCCGCCCGGCGGCGGGGCGCTCGCCGAGGGTGACCGTGGGGACATTCTCGGCGCTGAATATGTCCGCACGGTCACCCTCGGTGCGGACCCCGCATCCACACCTGACCGGTGTGCCGTGTTTCGCCCGAAGTCTGGTGCCGCGGCCACGACCGATGGGCCCCGGCCGCGGGCCAGGCCCCCGGTCGTCGGGCGCGCCACCCTCGGGCACCCGTTGCGGCCATCGAGGGCCGGCCCATCCACCGTCCTCGCCGCCCTCGTCGGACGCCGCACCACGTGCCCACCGCGGCGATGGGCACCAAACCGGGCGCCTTCCCACCCCACCACCACACAACACCGAAACTCCACCGCGCCCCGAAGGAACGGAACCCTCAAGATCTATTGGTGCATGGTGGGGGGGTGGGGTTGCTTCGACGGGAGTGGCTCAGCGATGATCCGAGCACGGCCGGGGCAGGTCAGCCCCGGCGGGCGGCGCGCTCGTCGCGGCGCAGCTGGAAGGGGCGCAGCGCCGACTCCGCCTGCACGGCGAGGTCCATCTTGCTCGCGCCTTCGGTGCGGTCCTCGAAGTGGATGGGGATCTCCACGATCTTCTGGCCGCGCCGGTACGCCCGGAACAGTGCCTCGACCTGGAAGCTGTAGCCGCTGCTGTGCGTGCTCGGCAGGTCCAGCGCCTCAAGGGCCTCCCTGCGCCAGAGCTTGAACCCGGCGGTGACGTCGCGCACCGGCATCGCGAGGACCGCCCGGACGTAGGTGTTCGCCCACCCGCTGAGCAGCCGGCGATGCGCCGCCCACGAGCGGGAGAGGCTGCTGCCGGGCAGGTAGCGGCTTCCGACGACGACACCGGCGCCGGTCGAGAGCAGGGTCCCCAGCAACTGGGGGACGTAGCCCGGAGGGTGGCTGTGGTCGGCGTCCATCTGGACGACGAACTCGGCGCCCTCGTCCAGGGCCCGGCTCATGCCCGCGACGTAGGCGCGTCCCAGCCCGTCCTTGGTCTCGCGGTGCAGCACGCTCACGCGTGCGCCGGTGGTGTCCGTGTGGTCGGCGGCCAGCTTATCGGCGATCTCGCCGGTGCCATCGGGTGAGTTGTCGTCCACGACGACCACCCGAAGGGCGGGCAGCGGCAGCGCGAGGAGCTCCTCGACGAGGACCGGAAGGTTCTCGGCCTCGTTGAAGGTCGGCACGACGACGCTCACGCGCGATCGCGACCACGGTTCGGGCAGGACTACCGGGGTGGGCATGGGGCGCTCTCCAGCGGGTCGGCGTTGGCGTGGGGCACATCCGGCGCTTTGGACGTAGCCGGTAGCGTACGCGCCGAAACCGGGGTGTGTGGCCCGTTCCACGCGGGTGGCCGCGGCGGGCGTGTCGCGCGCCGGCTACTCACTCGCCGCGGTCGACCTCCAGGACCGCGACGTGCACCAGGGTCCCCATGTCCTCCAGCGTAAGCAGCACCTCGGGGTCGGCGTGGTTGTCGGTGATCAGGTGGGCGATGTGCTCTGGTGGCACGGTCTGCACCATGGTGTCGGCACCGACCTTGGTGTGGTCGGCGAGCACGATGACCTCCTCGGCGCAGCCCACCAGCGCGCGGTCGACGCTGGCCACGGCGGGGTTGGGGGTGCTCAGGCCGCGCTCCGCGGTGATGCCGTTGCCCGAGATGAACGCCTGGTGGACGCGCAGCCCGGCCAGTGCCTGCTCGGCGGCGGTCCCGACGAGCGCGCGGATGGAGCCGCGCAGCGTTCCACCGGTCATGACCACCTCGACGCCGGGAGCGCTCGTCAGCACGTCGGCCACCGGTAGCGAGTTGGTCACCACAGTGAGGTTCTGCCGCCCGACGAGCTCCCGGGCAAGGGCCTCGGTACTGCTGCCGGGACCGAGAACAATGGCGTCGTCGTCGCGGACCAGCCTGGCGGCGGCAGCGGCGATGGCCATCTTCTCCGGCGTCGCCTGCCCCGCCTTCTGCGTGTAGCTCTCCTCATGGCCGACCCGGCCGGGCAGCGCAGCTCCGCCCCGGCGCCGGTCGAGCAAACCCTCGGCTTCCAGGAGGCGGACGTCGCGCCGCACTGTGACCTCCGATGCCCGCACGTGCGAGGCGAGGTCGCGCAGGGCCATGGCACCGTTCGCGCGGACCAGCTCCAGGATCCGCTCCCGGCGTTCGGCGGCGAACGCGGGCCTGGTCTCCTCTGTCATCGGCGATGTCCCCTCTACGGCCTGGGACTCCCGATGATACGGCCGTGCCGGTCAGCAGAAATGGACACCGTGCGTGTGGAACGACGCGTCGATCGTGTCCTCGTCGGCCGCGTCCTCCTCGGTCGAGGCCCCCGCTCCCAACAGGACGGCCGCGATGAAGAGCGCCACAAGCAGACCCAGCACGGCGAGGGAGCCGATGCCGAATATCACCAAGAGGGACACTTGGCCTCCCAGAGGGGTGGGGCTGACCGGTACCGCACCCGGCAACCATGCCGAGCTCCCGCACCGGGCGCGTCATCCGACACATGCCCAGCTCCACCAATGGTTACACCTTCGCAACAAAATTTCGATCACTTGATGGTGAGCTCACTGTTCCCCCGGCGTCTCCTCGATAGCCCTGTTTCCGCTCGTGGCGAGCACGGTGGCACCGTACTCGTCGCGGTAGGTCTCCCGTAGGGCATGCGCATCGCGGCTGCTGTCGGTGGCGCCGACGGCCGTGCGGTGGGACAACCTGTCGGTCTACGCCGCGGCCCGCACCGCGGCCGCTGGTCAGAGGCCGAGACCGCGCAGCACGATGTCGAATCCGCGCCGGAACTCCGCCTCGCTGGGGATGGCCCGGGCGTCGGCGGCCGTCTCGGCCAGGAGCGGGAACTCCTCGACCGGTAGTCCCGCCAAGGCCGCGGTGCCCGTGCCGTCCAGGGGACCGAACTGTTCGACCTGTACGGCGCCGAGGACGTACCCCAGGATCACCCGGAACGCGACCACCCGCCGCTCCCCGGTGAGGCCCGCCTCGGTAAGCAGCCCCAGCATCGTCTCGCCCCAGCGCCGCGAGCTGGGTGAGCGGTGGCGGTGGGTGATCAGCAGCGGCACCACCGCGGGGTGCTCCAATACCGCGCCCCGAACACGTTCGGCGAGCACGCCCAGGCGCGCCGAGGGTGAGCCTGGGGGCGGGCTCAGGTCGACGCCCTGCAGGACCAGGTCGACCATGACCTCCTCAACCTGACTACGGTCGGTGACGTAGCGGTAGAGCGACATGGTTCCCATGCCCAACTGCTGGGCGACCGCGCGCATCGAGAGACCGTCGAGCCCGTCCCTGTCGGCGACCGCCAGAGCCGCGGTGGCGATCTGGGTTGGTGTCAGGGACCGAGGTCGTGGCATGGCATTGACAGCGTACAAGATACGCGCATAGCTTCGTAAGCGTACAGACAACGCTTACGGAGAGTCCCCATGCGAGAAATCAGCCCGCGCGAGCTGGTCACCGTCACCGGCGACCGCCTTCCCGTTCCCGATCCCGACCACCTCGTACACATGCAGTTCCGGCGGTTCGCCGGATGCCCGATCTGCAACCTGCACCTGCGCGGTATAGCGTGGCGGCACGACGAGATCACCGCCGCGGGCATCCGCGAGGTGGTGTTCTTCCACTCCCCCACCGACCAGCTACGCGGCCACGATCTCCCGTTCGCGGTCATCGCCGACCCGGACAAGCGCTACTACCGGGAGTTCGGCGTCGAGTCCGGCCCGCGCGCCCTGCTGCATCCCGGGACATGGGGCGCGGTGCTGCGCGGCGCGGCCCTGACGCTCAAAGGAACCTTCCAACCGCCCGCGTCCCGGCAGGAAGGCGGCCGGCTGGGGCTGCCAGCGGACTTCCTCATCGCTCCCGACGGCACGGTGCTCGCGCACAAGTACGGAGAGCACGCCTACGACCAGTGGACCGTCGACGAACTGCTGGCGCACGCCCGGTCGGGGGCGCAACGCTGACTCCGGGCCTCTAGTCTGGTGCGCGTGAGTTTTCCGTGGGACGCGTCGCGCCGGGCCTTCGCCGACGCCGCGGACTGGTTCGTGCGCACGACCGAGCAGGACGCGCGGACCGGGACAATGGGACGGTGACGTCCGCTGTGCCAACGACTCCGCTCGCCTGCGACGTGTGGTGGGCCGATCCGGCATGGGCCTCCCCCTCGCTGCTGGAACTTCTCGACGACCGTGAACGTGAGCGGCACGGGCGGTTCCGGCTTTCGGACGACCAGAACCGGTTCGCCGTTGCGCACACGCTGGCCCGCCTGGTCTGCGCGCGCGCTGCCGGATGCGAGCCCGGCGAGGTCACGTTCGACCTGCACTGCCGCGGGTGCGCGCGGAACCCGTCCGGGCGGCGCGACCCGCACGGCAAGCCGCACCCCGACGGACCGGCACGCGGCCTGGAGATCTCCTACAGCCACTCCGGGGAGCGCGTTGTGGTCGCCCTCACGCGCGGTGTCCCCGTCGGGGTGGACGTGGAGCGGGTGTCAGCGGAGCGCGACATCGAGGGCGTGGCGGAGTACGCCCTCGCCGCGAGCGAGCGCGCCGTCCTGGACGCGATGCCGGCAGACGCCCGGGTCGAGGGGTTCTTCGGCTACTGGGCACGCAAGGAGGCCGTGTTGAAGGCCACCGGCGACGGGTTGTCGGCGGGACTGACCACGGTCCGGGTGAGCGGGCCCGACCAACCCGCCGCGCTCACCGAGTGGGCCGGAGCCGACGGCCCCCCGCACGCCTGGCTGAGCGACCTGGACGCCGGGCCCGGTTACCGGGCCGCCCTGGCCGCTCTGACTCCGGGGCCGGTCGCCCTCACCATCCACGACGGGGCCCCTTTGCTGGAGGCCGCCGAGCGCCGCTCATCCTCCCGAGGCTGAGACTCTCGCCTCGCATCCGGCGTATGTGCCGCGATCGCGGAAGCCGACCCCGAAAGCGCGCTCGGGCCTTCAGTGGCCGCTGCACCACCCCGTCTGCGCAGGAGGGCGAGGGACAACTCCGAGATCCGCGCGATCCCCTCTTCAGGCGACAAACCTTACTGTTTCGCGGCATTTTCGGCATGCGGCGCCAGAGACCACTCCCTTGACCGGCGTCACCGAGCGCTCCAAAGATGTGATCGTGCGGAAACGTTCGTGCGGCTTCACGAGTCCCCCTGCCCCTAGACCCCCGAGTCCCAGGTGAGCATGGCCTTCTCGCGCCAGGACCTCGCCCGGCCCGGCGACCGCGGTGCTCCCGTGTCGGTCGTGGACACCCTGCACGGCCGGACGGTTCCCGACCCGTACCGCTGGCTTGAGGACCCCGGTTCCACCGCGACCCGCAAGTGGCTCGACGAGCGGTCCCGGGAGTTCAGCGACGCCGCGGCCACGTGGCCGCTCCGCGAACGGCTCGCCACCCGGATCCGCCAGCTCGTCAGCGCCGACCTCTGGTCGCTGCCGGTGCGGCGCGGCCCGCTTGTCTTCGCCACCCGGCGCGACGCCGGCGCCGAGCATCCCCGCCTGCTGGTCCTGCGCGACGGCCGCGAACGCGTCCTGTTCGACCCCGCCACCGATCCCAGCGGCCTGGCCACGCTCGACGCCTGGGAGCCGAGCCCCGATGGCTCCTACGTGGCGGTGCAGACCTCCAGGGGCGGAACCGAGCGCGGCGAGCTGCGCGTGCTCTCGACCGCGAGCGGTCTGCCGGTTGAGGAACCCGTCCCGGGTGTCCGCTACTCCAATGTGGCCTGGCTCCGCGACGCCGGGGAGGCCGCGTTCTACTACGTCCGGCGCGACGACCACGACGGCCGGCGCGGGGTGTGGCTGCACCGGGTCAACGCGCGGCCGCACCGGCCCGACGCCCTGGTGCACGCGTGCACCGCTACGCGCACCGTGCCGGGCGTACGGTTGCTGGGCGAGCGCTGGCTGGTGGTGTCGGAGAGCCACGGCACCGGCCACCGCACCGACCTCTGGATCGCCGACATCTCCGATGGGTCTCCCGAGCGTCCGTCGCTGGCCGCCGTACACGTCGGCGAGGACGCCGAGTCCGAGCCGGTGCTCAGCCCCGACGGCCGGCTCTACCTGCGCACGACCCTGGGCGCCCCGCGGCGCCGGATCTGCGTGGCCGATCCCGCGACGCCCGAGCCCGCCGACTGGCGCGAGGTCATCCCCGAGGACTCCGGCGCGACCCTGGACGGCTTCACTGTGGGCGGGACCGCCGGGGCCCCCGAGCTCCTCGTCACCCGGACGCGTCTCGGCGTCAGCGAGCTCACCGCGCACGACCCCCGCGACGGCCGCACACTGCGCCGGATCGGCCTCCCCGGCGAGGGCATGGTGAGCCACCTGGAGGCCGACTCCGACGGGTCCGTCCACCTCTACTACGCCGACGTCGCCACCCAGCAGGGCGTATTCGCCTACCGGCCGGGCGACCACCAACCGCGGCCCTGGCCAGAGACGAAAACAGCGGCAGACACGGACCCAGCCGCGGCGCCGGACCCGCCGGCGGTGCGCCGGCACACCACGCGTTGCCGGTCACTCGACGGAACCCGGGTTCCGGTGACCGTCTTCTCGCTCGCGTCGGCGCACGACCCGTGGGACGAGCCGGCACCCACCATCCTGCACGCCTACGGGGGGTTCGGCCGTCCCCGCCAGTTCGGCTTCAGCGCGACCGTGCTGGCGTGGCTCCTGGCCGGCGGGCGCTACGCGGTGGCGCACGTACGCGGCGGCGGCGACGGAGGCCGGGAGTGGCACCTCAGTGGAGCGGGCCGGAACAAGATCCGCGCGGTGCGGGATCTCATCGCGGCGGGAGACTCCCTCGTCGCCGGCGGGTACTGCACGCGCGGCCAGCTCTGCCTGTCGGGCGGCTCGGCGGGCGGCCTGCTGGTGCTCGCCGCCGCGGCCCAGCGCCCCGACCTGTGCGCGGCCGTGATCGCCTCCGCTCCCCTGACCGACATGGCGCGCTTCGAGAAACTGGGCCTGGGCCCGATGTGGACCCGGGAGTTCGGCACCGTCTCCGACCCCGAGGACTTCGCCGCTCTGCTGGCCTACTCCCCCTACCACCGCGTCCTCGACGGGCACGCGTGCCGTTACCCCGCTGTGCTCCTCACCGGGTTCCACGGCGACACCCGCACCGATGCGGCGCACCCGCGCAAGATGTGCGCGGCCCTACGCGGCGCCGGGGCGCCGGTCCTGCTGCGCTACGAGTACGACGTCGGCCACGGACCGCGTGCGGTCACCCGGGCCATTGATCTGGCGGCCGACGCGCACGCGTTCGCGGCCGCACGAACGGGGCTGTACCCGCGGTGATACCACCCCGGGTCGGCCTACTTTCACAGAAAGGGAGGTGAACGTGTGATGGACCCGATTGAGGTCGAGGTCGAGGACCTCGGTGAGGTCACCTCGCGGGACGTGACCGCGGGCGGCGACAGCGACGGAACCGACTCCAGTTCCGACTTCATCTAGGAAACGAACAAACCGCAACCATCCGACCCACCGCCGGCCGCCGGGGCGCGACCGCCCCGGCGGTCCATGCCCGCCACACTTTCCGACCAGCGCCCGTGGAGGAACGGTTACCGTGACCGATCGCCTGTTCACCGAATCGCTGCGCGCGGCCACCGGTGACGATCTGCTCAGCACCAAGCTGTCGGAGGACGTCGTGTTCGCCGATATCGGCGAGGCGGCCGTGCGGTCGCTGCTGACCTTCGAGGACCTCAGTGACATCCTCGCCACCCGCGCGCTGGAGCCGCCGCGCGCCCGGTTGCACCACAAGGGCGCTCCGGTTCCCGTCGCTCGCTACACGGAGACCGGCGAGGCGTCGCGCGCCTCGCGCAATGTGATCCGGCCCGACGCGCTGTACCGGGAGCTGCGCGAAGGCGCGAGCCTGGTGCTGGACGCGATCGACCGGCTGCACCCGCCCATCCGGGACGCCGCCGACGACCTGATGCGCCTGGTCCGCGAGCGCGCCCAGGCGAACCTCTACCTCATCTGGGGCGACTCGCACGGCTTCGACACCCACTGGGACGACCACGACACGTTCATCGTGCAGGTCGCCGGAACCAAGTCGTGGCAGGTGCACGGCCAGGGCAACCGGCGCTACCCGATGAAGGTCGACGCGGACCACAGCCACGAGCCGCCCGAGGACGTCGTGTGGGAGGGCGTGCTGCGCCCGGGGCACGTGCTGCACGTACCGCGGGGCTGGTGGCACACGGTCAAGGGCACCGGCGACGTCAGCATGCACCTGACTTTCGGGTTCACCCGCGCCACGGGGATCGACTGGGCGCGGTCGCTGCTGGAGCAACTGCACGACGTCGAGGTCCTCCGCCGGGACCTGCCCCGGTTCGCCTCAAGCGAGGAACGCCTCCGGCACCATGAGGCGCTCATCCGGGAGCTCGTGGGCCTCGCTGAACAGCACGGCGTCGACGAGCTGCTGGCCGAACGCGACTCCCGGTTCCCGCGCCGTCAGGCGTTCTCGCTGCCGTGGGCGGTGGACGGCTCCGAACCCACCGCCGAGACCCGGGTGGAGTTCGTGCCGCTGTTGACTCCTCCGATGGAATGCGACGACGAGAACGTCTCGCTCACCGTGTCGGGCAAGCGGTTCCGCTTCCCCGCCGTCGCCGAGCCGATTCTCGCCACGATCGCCAACGAGCGCACCACCACGGTGGCCGCCCTCGCCGAACTGTCGGGGACCGACATCCCAACGACCGCGCAGGTGGTCCAGGCCCTGGTGCGGCACCACCTGGTGATGCTGCGCTGAACCCGGCCGGCTACCCGGTGTCGTGTCGGCCTGCCGCGCGCTCGCCCACGTGGCGCTCGATACCGTCGAACAGCCGCCGCAACCCGAACGCCAACTCGCCCTGGCCGGCCTGCCCGAACTCGTCGCCTGCCGCGCGCCCGCCCGCGTCCTCGTCATTCCTGTTCTGCGGAAACCCCGCCAGCGTCGGGTGCTCCATGGCGTCGAACACCCCCTGCTCCAGCATTCCCGCCAGAGTGGGGTGCGCCTGCACGTTGACCACCCACTTCAGTGCCTGCACGTAGCCCTCGTCCATCTGCTGCTGGGTGATGCCGTGCTGCTCCATCTGCCGGCGCATGTCGTCCTCGATCCGGCAGATCTCGCGCACGGCTCCGGTGATGAACATCAGCGCCTCGACACTGTCGAAGCCCGCAAGCCCCGCACGCACGAGAGGCCGCAGCCCCGCCTCCATCCAGGCGAGGTTGTTGGGCCCCAGGGGAGGACCGCTCACCGCGACCCGCAGCATCCAGGGATGCCGCTGGTAGATGCGCTGCTGCTGGCGGACCCACCACTCGATCTCCGCCCGCCAGCCGCTGACACTCTCGTCGACGGGCGGGACAGGGCCGCTTCCCGCGTCGAACATGAGCTCCAGCAACTGCTCCTTGCTCTGCACATAGCGGTACAGCGACATGGTGGTGTAGCCGAACTCCTTGGCGACGCGCTGCATTGACAGCGCCTCGCTCCCTTCGGCGTCAGCGACCTCCACGGCCGTCTCGACGATCCGCTCCACGGTGAGCTTGGGTCTGGGACCGCGCCGCGGCCGCTCACGGCTGCCCCAGAGCAGCTCGAGAGTACTCAGTGGCCTGTCCTCAGTCGTCATCGTCCCACCCGTCGAATCACTACCGTTGCCACCCACCCTAAAACTGTGTATTTTATAAACGTAACTGTATGTTGGTTAAACAGTTTATTGGCTAATCGGATACCACCGTTCCCGCCCTTGGGATCGTGCGCTTCCCACGGACCCCGGATGACCAGAGAGCCAGGCCCCACGGGCGGCGAGACCCGTTGCCCCACCCTCGCGCCACCAGACACGCCACTGCGGAGAGAACCGAGATGAGCACACCCACCGCGGAGCCACCGCCCGAGACCGGCACGAACCGGCACGCCCGTGGCCAAGGCACGCCCCCCTGGTGGCGCCGCCCCTGGATGATTCCCCTGGCCGCGATCATTCTGGCGTTCCTCCTCTTCGCCGTGCCCCCCTACCTGACCTTCGACCCCGCCCAGTCCCGGATGGAGCTGCGCGAGGGCTCCGCCCTGCACATGCCGGCGCTCTCGGTGCACGTC
Source organism: Lipingzhangella halophila (assembly GCF_014203805.1). Classification (GTDB taxonomy): domain Bacteria; phylum Actinomycetota; class Actinomycetes; order Streptosporangiales; family Streptosporangiaceae; genus Lipingzhangella; species Lipingzhangella halophila. The sequence continues at coordinate 3,074,781 of NZ_JACHJT010000001.1, forward strand.
ATCTTCGGCAGCATCGCACTGGTGACCTGCTGCCTCCAGATCTGGCCGTGGCTGCGCAGGAGCTACCCGGCCGTCCACCGCACCAGCGGTCGGATCTACGTCGCCAGCGTGGTGCCCACCACTCTCTTCGGATTCATCATCACCTACCTGAGCGTCCACGGCATGTCCATGAAGGCCGCGACCTTCACAATGGAGGCGCTGTGGCTGGTCTTCACCTTGGTCGGCTTCCGGATGGCCCGCGCACGCCGGTTCGGCGAGCACCGCAAATGGATGATCCGCAGCTTCGCGCTGGTTCTGGCCATCGTGACCGAACGGGCGTGGTTGGGGGTCTTCATGCTCATCGCGACCCCGCGCCTGGACACGGAGTACGGAGGGGACCACGACCTGATGATGCGCGTTGCCGGTGGCACCTCGTTCTGGGTGGCCTGGGTCGTGAACCTGCTCATCGCCGAGTGGTGGCTCCAGTACCGGGCCCGGCCAGGGAGCGGGAAAGCAGTCACCTAGACCCCACTGGGCAGGGGTTTCGCGTGGTGCACGCCATGGAGATTCCGGCCCGCCACCCGCGAACCGGGCCGTGCACCGCGATACACCAGGGGCGTCTTTGCCCACCCGATCATCATTAGGGTAGCCTTATCTAACGAGATGCGAGGGTTCGTGTCCAGGAGTGAACCGGGCCACCGGACACTCACATCGCAAAGGTGTTCCCGTGCCGCGGCCAACCGCGCACGCACTCTGGCGTAGGAAGGTTGATCGGTGCACATGGCCTTGACGGAGCATCCACTGCAAACGGTGGTTGACGCCTGTGCTCCCCTGCACTTCGCGCCCCTGCCCGACATCCGTACCGCCGGTTTCCGGTCGGTGCCCGCGCGCCACGGAACCGAGACCTGGTACCGCACCGACCTGATGGCCGCCGAAGGCGACGTCGCCGTGCTCTTCGACCGGTACACCGCGCAGCACGGCCCCGGCCACACGCTGCCGAACTCCACACGGTTCCTGCGCGCGCTGCTGCGCGAGCCGATCTTCCTGGTCTCGGCCGGGCTCTACCTGACCGGCCGCGCTCCCCTGCTCGCCCGCGAGCACCTCTGGTTCCCGTCGCTGTCCGACGGCAGCTTCGGCCCTCCCACGGTGACCAGCGGCCAGATGGCGGTGCTGCCCGACGACCCCGCCGCCGACCATCCCGACACCGTCGTCGTGGCCAGCGAGGCCGCGATGGAGACGCTGGCCGCGGAGCGCATGGTGCACGCCTTCTCTCCCATCATCGACGGCGTCGCGCGGCACACCCGCGTGGGCGCGCGCACCCTGTGGGGGTGGGTGCTCGACATCCTGCACTTCTACATGCTCAACCCGGCCCGGTTCCTCGGCCACGACGCCGAGGCGGCCTGGAACCGCGCGAGCCGGCTCGGCGACGCGCTGATCGAGGCCGGCGCCCGCACCCGAACCCGGCCGCGGATCTTCCCGTTCAGCGAGGAGCACCCGCGCGGCACGTGGGCGGTTCGCGGTACCTGCTGCTTCGACTACAAGGCCGACCCGGAACACGGCTTCTGCGTGACCTGCCCGCTCAAGTCCGACTCCGATCGGCACGAGGAGTTCCAGGAGTGGCTGCGCGACCCCACCCTGGCCCCGTGAGCCCCCGCCGCCCCGCGCGCGGCGTAATACCGCGCAGAGGACACACCTCGCGCCCGGTCACGCTCGCCTGAGCCGAGCGTGACCGGGCGTCAGCCGTAGCGCCATCGCAGGAATCCGTACTCGCGCTCGACACGGCGCATCTCGGCGTAGAGCGTGTCGGCATCGGGGCCCGCGACGACCGCGCCGCCGGGTGGCAGCGGCCAGCGCGCGTACGCCCAGAACCGGCGTGTGTAGGGGCCCCACACCACGAGCCACGCGTCCTGTTTCTGCCACTGGATGTACGCGGCCAACCGACGCCGTTCCGCATCGTCCTCATATGCCGCCATGACGGGTGGTGCCCTACCCGCTGCGGCTCCTGTCGGACCGGTCCGAATGTGGCCAAAAACCCGCCACTCGGTGGGTCAGGTCCGCGCGCGGACGCGGGTCTCGCCCGCACCAGAGCTCAGGTGGGATCCGGGCACCGGTTCGGCCGGGTCATCGCCCAGCTCGACGATACGGTTCGCGGAGTCCACGTGCACGATGTGCGGGACGTGCCGCGCGCGCTCGGCGTCGTCGACCAGCGCGTAGCCCATGATGATGACCAGGTCGCCGGGGCTCACAAGGTGGGCGGCGGCACCGTTGATCCCGATCACGCCGCTGCCGGGCTCTCCGGTGATGGCGTAGGTCACCAGGCGGCTGCCGTTGCTGATGTCGACGACGTGCACCTGTTCGCCGTCAACGAGATCGGCCGCTCGCATCAGGTCGGCGTCGATCGTGATCGAGCCGACGTAGTGCAGGTCGGCCTGGGTCACCGTGGCGCGGTGGATCTTCGAGTTAATCAGGGTGCGCTGCACGCTCAGTTCCTCGTTTCGCGATGCACAAGATGTCTACAGGCCCCGGGGGTCCCGTGAATGTCCCATGATGGCGTCCCCGCCGATGACCACGGCGTCCGGGGGGCCGCCAACGGTCCAACGCGGTCCGGCGAGGCGCTGTTCCCGGTCCCCGCGTGCGGGCACACGCGTGCCGGTGTGCGCGATGCCGCTCCGGCAGGAATCGCCGGGAACACCAAAGGCCACCGGGGACGCTCCGCGCGGTCCTGCTAAGCGGCTCCTGGCCGCCCGAAGTCCCGCCGGAGTACCGAATCGTGGTGCGCCGGCCGGTTTTGCGCTGTTCCAGGCCAAAGAGTTATCGTTTTCCCCGACCGCGCTTATTCGCAGGAGTCCGCCCGCGGACCGGAATTTCCCTAGAAACGGATATCAGACAATAAATGGATCCGGACGCGACCCAGATCTTGCCCAGGACCGATGAGTTCGGCACCACCCCCGCGGACTCCGCCCCACAGTGGGAGGTCGAGACCCGCGAGCGGCTGTTCGCCGCCGTGGACCGCTTCTCGGCTCCCCTGGCCGACCTCGTGGAACGCGAGGCGAACGAAGGCGACATCCAGATCCTGGTCGCCGACTTTCTGAACTACGCCCTGAACTTCAGCAAGTACGGGGAGCTGACCACGGAATACCGTACGTCCGGCGGATCGGTCGACTACGGAATTCTCATCGACAACGAACTCTTCGCTTTTGTCGAGGTCAAGCCGTCTGGCCAGAACCTTGACACCCGCAACCTGCGCCAAGCGCGCACGCAAGCCGTCGACGAGGGCGTCGACTGGGTGGTCCTCACGAACGGCCGCGTGTGGCAGGTGTACCACCTGGGCGACGGCGAGGCGTCGAACACCCAACGGATCCTCGACGTCGACCTGCTCGACGAGGAAGATCCCGCGGCAGCCGTGGACATGCTGTTCCACCTGACCAAGGAGGCGGTGCAGCACGGTCGCCTCGCTGAGCTGCACGCCTGGCGCGAGGCCCTGGCGCCCGCGGCACTCGCCGACGCGCTGCGCAGCGAGCCCGTGCTCAACGCTGTGCGTGCCGAGCTGCGCGATCGCACCGGTCACAAGGGCCACGTCGGCGACGTCGGCGAGGTCTCGCGGAAACTGAGCTCCGAGGTGATCGCGCGCGGGCTGGCGCCCTGAGCCCGGCCCACTCCCCCGGTAGCCGGCACCCCGCCGAGCGGCGCGGCAGCGTCGGACACGCAGGGCAGAGGGACGATCGTGCAACGGAGGGACATCCATGCCGGACGACATCGCACCCGCACCGCTGATCCGGTCCCTCTCCTGGGGCCACATGGAGGTCGAGGGTCTGGCTCCGGGGAAGGATTTCAAGCTCTTCCCCGGCGGCGGCCGGGAATGGGACTGGTCGGAAACCGGAACCCAGCACCATCCGGGCATCGGTACCGCCGACGTCGCGGAGCTACTGGACCACGGTGCCAGGACCATCGTCCTCTCCCGGGGAATGCAGCTCCAGCTCCAGGTGCCCGATTCGACCCTGGCCTACCTCGCCGAACGGGACATCAGGGTGCACGTCGCCGAGACAACCGAGGCGGTACGCATCTACAACGAACTGGCCGCGACAGAGCCGGTCGGCGGGCTGTTCCACTCGACCTGCTGACCCGCGCGAGGAGCCCGGCCCCGCTCGCCCCGCTCCCCTGCGCCGTCACGGCACGGGAGCGAGAAGCGGTCCACGACCGGGGTCGGCCAGACACGATCCGGCCCCGCGTCCACCGGCAGCGCGTGGCGGTACCACGTCCCGACACGCCGGCAGGCACGGGCCAGGACCAAATCCCGGAAAGCGCGTGTACATCACTGCCAGTACGTGTTTAATGACATGGTGTAGCTAGTTGGCCATCCGGCACTGGAGGCACCATGCGCAAGGCAGCGATTGCCCTCACGGCACTGGCGACGGGCGCCTTGGGGCCCGCAACGGGCGCACCGAGCGCGCTGGCATCGGACGCTCCCAACAGCGCCCGGGTGCACCTGTCGGTCACCGGTAACGGCGAGGGCGCCGAACCATCGGCGACGTATCTGGTCTGCTTCCCCAGCGGGGGCACCCATCCCCGCGCCGAGGAGGCGTGCGCGACGCTGGACGAAGCCGGCGGGAAGTTCGCCGACCTGCCGGCCAGGGAGGGAGTCTGCACCCTGGTGTACCGGCCGGTGACCGCCACAGCCAAGGGGCACTGGCGCGGCGAACCGGTCAACTACGAGCAGACGTTCGGCAATTCCTGTCTCGCGGCGGACCAGACGAACGGCGTCTTCGACTTCTAGCGCGGCCGCGCCGCTCTGGCCGCGAAACCCGGCCCGAACCGGTTTCCGGCCCGTCCGATCACGGGCATGCCGCTCGCGAGGGGGCATTCGGATGCGGCGAACGATGTCGGTCCTTCGCCCGGTACTGGTCGCGGTGAGCGCCGGGCTGCTGCTCGTGGCGCCGGCTGCGCACGCACAGCAGGCGCCCCGCGCCGCGCTGCACCTGGCGGTCGAGGCGCACGGCGGCACCAACCCCGTGGAGGCGACCCTCACCTGCGCACCGAACGGTGGCAGCCACCCCCGGTCCGAGATGGCCTGTGAGGCGCTGCGCCAGGCACACGGTCACCTCGCCGAACTCCCGTCGATGGCCGAGCCGTGCACCATGGAGTACCGCCCGACCCGGGCCGAGGCCACCGGGCACTGGCTCGGCGAGCCCGTGCGCTTCCGGCACACCTACGACAACCCGTGCCTCGCCGCGCGGGAGAGCGGCGGCGTGCTCGACCTGTACCCGCGAGTGGAGGTGAGCACGTGATGGGTCCCGCCGCGGCGGCGCACCGGAGACCGCCCCCGGGAACCGGGATCCGTCCCAGCGGCTACTCGTAGGGGTCCGGCGGGTTCTCGACCTCGGTCATCTCCTCAACCGTGAACCGGTGGTCCCGGACTTCGGCTATGTCGCCCTCGGGCTCGTCCCAGGTGCCGCGCACGGTCCACCAACTGTCCTTCTCGGGTTCCGGCTCGTCGGTGATCAGCACTCGGTTGACCACCGCGTCAGCGGCGCAGCAGGCCATCTGCAGCCGGGCGAGGTACCACCCCTCGCCTTCGGAATTGGGTACCGCGAAACCGGTCAGCTCGATCTCGCGCCCGGACATCGAACGCTCCTCGTCGGTCCAGGCCCGCGAGACGAAGTCCTGCACCTCCATCTCGATCGGGCCGGAACTGTCGTCCAGCTCGTCGAAGTTGCTGTCGCCCTCGGTGTCACCGGCCGAGGTCGCGGTCGTCTCGGCCGCGGAGTACGCGCCCAGCGCGGGCGGGGCGATGACGAAAACCGAGATCACCGGGAGGACCAGCAGCCACGCCACCCGCGGCGCGCGGGAATGGTCATGGCCGTGCGGCTCGTCTCCGGCGGTGTCCGCGGGACCCGCGTCGCCGCCGTCCTCGCGCAGGCTCGCCCGCACGTCGGACGCGACGATCCAGCCCCCGAGCACGACCAGCATCAGGCCGGTGAGGATGAGGAACGGTTGGAACAGTGCCTTGACGTAGTTGAGGTAGAGGTCGGAAAAGACGGTGCTGCCGAGCACGGCCGCACCCAGCAGGAGGGTCACCAGTCCTTGCGCGATCCGGTTCACAGCAGCAGTCCTCCGATGACGAAGGTGAACACGAGTGCCATCCCAAGGGTCAGTGGGGCGAAGCGGCAGACGAAGCGCCAACCGAACGTCCCGGCCTGCAGCGCGATGAGCTTCAGGTCCAGCATCGGTCCCACGACCATGAAGGCGAGCATGGCCGTGGGCGAGAAGTCGGTGAGGCTGGCGGCGACAAACGCGTCGGCCTCGGAGCAGATCGACAGCAGGATCGCGAGGGCCGCCATGACCAGCGCGGAGATTACGGGCAGATCGGCAACGGTGATGATCCATTCGCGCGGTACGACGACGTTGAGGGTGCCGGCGGCCGCCGCTCCCACGACGAGGTACCCGCCCGCGTGCATCAGGTCGTGCAGCATGGAGTCGCGGAACACGACCCACTTGGGCGCGTCCGGATCGTGGTGCTGGTCGCGCATGCGCAGCCAGTTGGTCTTGCCGAAGCGCGCCCAGATCCAGCCGACCACCACGGCCGCGCCGAACGACGCCAGCAGCCGGGCCAACACCATCTCCAGCTGGTCGGCGAACGCCACCCCCGTCGCGACGAGCACGACGGGGTTGATCGCGGGGGCCGACAGCAGGAAGGTGAGCGCCGCAGAGGGGGGCACACCGCGTCGGATCAGCCCGCTAGCGAGGGGCACGGACGCGCACTCGCAGCCGGGAAGCACCCCGCCGGCCGCGCCGGCGGCCGGTACGGCGGCACCGGCCCGCGTGGGGATGATGCGCCGGTAGACCGAGGCCGGGACGAATGCTGTCAACGCGGCCGACAGCGCGACACCGAACACCAGGAACGGCATCGCCTGCAGGCAGATCGCGGTGAAGATGGTGGCCCAGGCCAGGAACGCCTCGTTGGTGAGGTCGTCGGTGTACCACGAGTGGGCGTACGCCATGAACGCGATCAACAGGGCGAACACCCACACGGTCGCCGTGCGGCGCCGCGCGCGCCGCCGCCCCCATTCAGGCGGGGGAAGCTCGTCCTCACCGTCCTCGAAATCGCTGGCAAGGGAGTCGCCAAGGGAGGGGCGCGCCGAGGAGGCGGAGCCCGCCGGCTGTCCAGACACGTAGGTATCCCTCGTCAGAGCTAGTGGGTTCCGAAGTATCCTACCTGGACCTACGAACCCTTTCAGCCCATCGATCGACGGTGGGCAACCGGACAACTACCTAACCGGTCCGCCCGGGAACGGCCGTGCCGCCGCGCGAGCTGCGCCCGCTCCGCGCACACCTACCGTCGAGCAGGAGTTTCCCACGGGCGCACCGGGGAAAGCGGGTGAGCGGGGAGGCCCCGTATGGCGACACATGGCTCACGCGACTCCCGCGACACTCCCGCCGGGGGCGAACACGGCGGGAGTCATGCGGGCCGCTGGCAGTCCTGGCTGTGGGTGGTCGTCATGGTCGCCGGGTTCACCATCGCCGGCGCCGGCCTGACACTGGGCCCTTCGTGGACGCTGGTCGCCGGCGGCACCGCGGCCTTCGTGATCGCCGGGATCGCCGCCCTGGCCACCGGGATCATGGCCGACGTCGTGCTGGACGCCCCGCGCGTGACCGCAGAGGAGACCCACGGGCCGTTGTCCCGGCGGCGGGCCACCTCCGCGGACGCTGCGGACTCCGCCCCCGAGGACGGGGACGGTCCGACCGGGTGACGCGCCGCCGGACCACGCCATTGCGCGGCCGGGCGGCGCATCCGGCAGCGAGGATCAGGACCTGGGCGTTTGCTGACGGCCGCCGCGCTGGGGCTTGCGGCCCCCGCTGCGGCGCTCGCCATCGAACCGGCGCCCGTCACGTCCCTGCTCGCCTCGTTGCTCGCGCTCGCCGGACGGCCGGCGGTCGCCACGCGGGCGGCCGGCGGGGCCGCTGCGACGCTGCCGCGGTCCGCCCCGGCCACGCTTCTGCGACTGCGGCTCCGGCGGCTCCACCCAGGGCTCCCACGACGGCTCGCGGGCGCCGGTGACCTCTGTCAGGGCCTCGTCGCCCGGGTTCACCAGGTGCTGCTTGACCTGTACGCCGGCATCGCTGAGCAGCTTGCGCGCCATGCGGCGCTGGTTGGGCGCCACGAGCGAGACCACGCGACCGGACTCGCCGGCCCGCGCTGTGCGTCCGCCGCGGTGCAGGTACTCCTTGTGCCCGGTCGGCAGGTCCACGTTGACCACGAGGTCGATGCCGTCCACGTGGATCCCGCGCGCCGCCACGTCGGTGGCGACCAGCGTGTGGATGCGTCCCTCGCGGAACTTGGCGAGGGTCCGGGTGCGCACGCTCTGGCTCTTGCCGCCGTGCAGCGCGGCACAGGGCACACCGGCGTTGACCAACTGGTCGCTGATGGTGTCGGCGCGGTGCTTGCTGCGCACGAACAGGAGGGTGCGGCCGTCGCGCGCCGCGATCTCGGTGACGACCTGGTTCTTGTCCCGCGGCAGCACCTTCAGCATGTGGTGCTCCATTGTGGTGACGTGCGAGACCGGCGGGTCGACCGAGTGCGTCTCCGGCTCGTTCATGTAGCGCCGCACCAGGGTGTCGACGTCACCATCCAGGGTGGCCGAGAAGAGCAGCTTCTGCCCGCCGGACCCGACCTGGTTGAGAAGCGCGCTCACCTGCGGCATGAAACCCATGTCGCACATCTGGTCGGCCTCGTCGATCACGGAGAGCTCAACGTCGCCCAGATCGCAGGCGCCCTGCTCGATGAGGTCGGTGAGGCGCCCCGGCGTGGCGACCAGGACCTCGACCCCGCGGCGCAGCTCGTTGATCTGCCGGGTGTAGGAACTTCCGCCGACGACGTCGCCGACGCGGGCGCCCAGGGTCCGGGCGTAGGGCATCAGGGCATCGCGGACCTGTTGGGCCAGCTCGCGGGTGGGGACCAGCACCAGCCCTTTGGGGCGCCGCGAGGCGGCGCGCGACGCACCGGCGCGCAGTAGCAGGGGGAGCCCGAAAGCGAGAGTCTTACCGGAACCGGTCCGACCGCAGCCGAGGACATCGCGGCCCGCGAGCGCGTCCGGGATCGTCGCGGTCTGGATCGGGAACGGCGTGGTCACGCCGTTCTGCTCCAGTTGCTCGACGATCTTCCCGGGAAGCCCGAGATCAGCGAACTGCGGGCATGCAGCATTGTCCGTCAAGTGACGTAAACCTTCCTCATCGTTCGGCGGCGTTTCGAGGAAGGCTCCGAGACCATTCGGGCCACGCGGAGAAATCACACAAACGCGCCGGAAAAACGCGACACGGGGGACGAATATGCTCACCCCGGCGCCGGGCGGCCCGGCGCGCCCGATGCGCGCAGCACGAGTTGACCGCCGTACGCAGCGTACTAGACAGCCGGGCGTGACGGGCACGCCGGACCGGCGAATCGCCGGTGATCCCGCACTCACCACGCTGCGTAGGCGGTCGAACCGGCTCAGTCCCTCTCGTTGCGGGCAAGCGCGGCGAGCCGCTCGACCTGTGCCTCGCGTTCCGCTTTCGCCTGCTCTTCGAGGGTGTTGTCCGGCGCCTGGCGAAGCAGCTTCTTCGTGGCGGCGGCGGCCTCAGCGGGGGTGTCCAGCAGGCCGGCGACGAGGTCGTCCACCGTCTCGTCCAGAGCGGTTCCCTCCACCACCGCCTCGGCCAACCGCAGATCGCGGGCCTCCTCGGCCGAGACTTCGCGCGCGGTCAGGCAGAGCTCCATCGCGCGGCTCGCGCCGACGATCTCCACCAGCGGCTTGGTTCCGGTGAGGTCGGGAACCAGACCGAGCGCGGGCTCCTTCATGCACAACCGGGCGTCGTCGGCCAGGATGCGCATGTCGCAGGAGAGAGCGAGCTGGAATCCGGCTCCGATCGCGTGGCCCTGGACCGCCGCGATGGACACGATGCCGGGCCTGCGTAGCCACAGGAATCCCGCTTGGTAGCCGGCGATGGTATCGGCGAGCGCAGCGTGGTCGGGCGCGCCATCGCGGAGATCGCGCATGAGTGACCTCTCGCCCTCGACGCCCTCGGGCGTGAACATCGCGAGGTCGATGCCCGCGGAGAACGATGGACCATCGCCCTTGACCACGACAATTCGGACGGATTCCGGCAACGACTGGCCAACATGGGCCAACGCCGTCCAGGTCCGTCCCGTCATGGCGTTGCGGCGCTCGGGACGGGCCAGGCTGACGGTCGCGACGGCGCCCGCGATATCCAGGCGCACCCCGGCAGCCGCCAGTTCCTCCTCGGTCGGCGTTGTTGTATCGGCCACGCTCACCTCCGGTTGTCCGCGCACGCTGGCCGAACGATCGGCCTGCTTCGCTTCGGCCGCCCAGACTAACCGCAAACGCCGTCCGCGCCGCCGCGGGCCCGTACTCCGCGCCCCGCGAGCGAGGCCGGCTCACGAGCGCCGGGTGGCTCCGCCTCGACCACGCAACGTAACTCCGGCCTCCGTGAGCAGGCGATGCACGAATCCGTAGGAGCGTCCGGTCGAGGCCGCCAGCGAGCGGATGCTCTCCCCGCTGTCGTAACGTCTCTTCAGCTCATCGGCGAGTTCCGCACGTTCGGTCCCCGTCACACGGGTTCCCTTTCTCAGGGTCTCCGCCACGGTGCCTCCTTGCTCTCGGTGATCACAACGACATCGCTGCCCATGATCAGCCATGAGGCCCCTACTGGCTACCCACCGAGAGTGACCCGGAGCTGCGCCGACCGCACATTCCCGTTTCGGACAGCACAGAAGGACGCCCGAAAGACACCGGCCGTCAACCTCAACCCCGCCCGCGCGCCATCGGCGGGGCGCGGTGTCACGCGAGAGCGATCAGATCGGCGAACTGCTCGACGTCCCAGATGTCCTCGACACCGTCGGGGAGCAGGATGACCCGCTCCGGCTGTAGCGCCTCGACCGCACCCTCGTCGTGTGTGACCAGCACGATGGCTCCCTTGTAGTTGCGCAGCGCGCCGAGGATCTCCTCGCGGCTCGCCGGGTCCAGGTTGTTGGTCGGCTCGTCGAGGAGCAGCACGTTCGCGCTGGACACTACGAGCGTGGCGAGCGCGAGCCGGGTCTTTTCGCCGCCGGAGAGCACGCCCGCCGGCTTGTCCACGTCGTCGCCGGTGAACAGAAAGGAGCCAAGAGTGCGGCGCGCCTCCACCTCGGGCAGGTCGGGCGCGGCCGCCATCATGTTCTCCAGCACAGAGCGCCCGACATCGAGGGTCTCGTGTTCCTGGGCGTAGTAGCCCAGCCGCAACCCGTGCCCCGGAACGACCTCGCCGGTATCGGGCGCCTCGATCCCGCCCAGCAGCCGCAGCAGGGTGGTCTTCCCGGCGCCGTTCAGCCCCAGGATGACCACCCTGCTGCCGCGGTCGATCGCCAGGTCGACGCCGGAGAAGATCTCCAGTGAGCCGTAGGACTTCGACAGCCCGTTGGCTGTGAGGGGGGTCCGCCCGCTGGGCGCGGGGTCGGGAAAGCGCAGCTTCGCGACCCGTTCCACCTTGCGCTGGCCCTGCACGGAGTCGAGGATCTTCTCGGCGCGGCTCTGCATCTGCTTGGCGGCCTTTGCCTTGGTGGCCTTGGCCCGGAAGCGGTCCGCCTGCTTGTGCAGAGCGGTGGCCTGCTTCTCGGCGTTGGCCTGCTCCCGCTTGCGCCGGCGTTCGTCGGCCGCGCGCTGTTCCAGGTAGGCCTGCCAGCCCATGTTGTAGATGTCGATGACGCAGCGGTCGGCGTCCAGGTAGAACACCTTGTTCACAACGTGCTCGACCAACTCGACGTCGTGGCTGATGACGACGAGTCCGCCCTGGTGCGACTTGAGGAAGTCGCGCAGCCAGATGATGGAGTCGCCGTCGAGGTGGTTGGTGGGCTCGTCGAGCAGCAGCGTGTCGGCGCCGCTGAACAGGATGCGCGCCAGTTCGATCCGGCGGCGCTGGCCGCCGGAGAGCGTGCGTAGCGGCTGGGAGAGCACGCTGTCGGCAAGGCCCAGGCTGGCGGCGATCGAGGACGCTTCGGCTTCGGCGGCGTACCCCCCGAGGGCGTGCAGCTTCTCGTCGTAACGGGCGTAGCCGCGCACTCCCTTGTCCCGGGTCTTGGGGTCGTCACTGGCCATGTCCTTCTCGGCGCGGTGCAACCGCTGCAGCACGTCGTCGATGCCGCGCGCCGACAGCACCCGGTCGCGCGCGATCACGTCGAGGTCGCCCGTACGCGGGTCCTGGGGCAGGTAGCCGACGCTGCCCGAGGTGTTGACCGTCCCGGAGTCGGGGCCCTGCTCGCCCGCCAGAACTCTGGTCAGGGTGGTCTTGCCCGCGCCGTTGCGACCGACCAGTCCGATGCGGTCGCCGGCGCCCACACGGAAGGACGTGGGCTCCAGGAGCATCCTGGGGCCCACGCGCAGTTCAACGTCAGAGGCGATCAGCATGAAGGCGTCTTTCTCGCGGAAGAGCGTGCACAGGCGCGGTCGGTCGCGACCCGGTCCGCGCGGCGGGAGCCAGACGAGCGGAGATCAACCCGGGGGAACGCGCACTCGGTCCAGCGTATCCGGTGCCGCACTGTCCGCGGCGCACCCGCCCGGAGGCCCCGGGCCTCGGGACACAGCACGAGAGCCGCTGCCGGACCCGGGTTCCGGGTCCGGATCAGTTGCCGGTGACCGAAGGCCGATCGCCGCTCTCGGCGGCCGGCACGCGTGCGGGGGGTTCCTCCTTGGCCTCCTTGGCCTTGCCGGGGACGGGCTGCTCTTCTCCCGACGGGATCAGTTGGCGGTTGCGCAGCAGCGCCGCCAGAACGGCCACGACCGGAACCGCCAGGAACATGCCGGGAACCCCGGCGACGATGAGCCCCACAGCGATGGCCAGCAGCACAATGGCCGACGGCAGCTCCAGCGCCTTGCCGTAGACCCGGGGAGCGAACAGGTTACTCTCCAACTGCTGCACGACCAGCACCACACCGACGACCACGAGCGCGACGGGCCATCCCTGGGTCACGAAGGCGACCAGCGCCGCCAGCAGCCCGGTCACGAACGCGCCGATGACGGGGAGGAAGGCGCCGATGAAGGTCAGCACGATCAGCGGGATCGCGAGGTTGGTGTCGATCAGGAAGATCAGCGCGGCGCCGATGCCCACGGCGTCGAAGAACCCGACCAGCGCGACACCGCGCACATAGCGCCCCATAACCCCGTAGGCGACCTCCCCGGCGGCCCGCATCGGACGCCGCGACTTCGCGGGGAACAGGGTCGTGATCCACTCGACGAGCCGGTCACCGGAGTGCACGAAGTAGACCGTCAGCACCAGGACCAGGATGATGCCGGTCAGGACCTCCAGCACCGCGGCGCCGGCCGCCCACGCGCCGGTCAGCAACTGGTCGCTGTCCTCGGCCAGGAACCGCTGCACCTCGTCCTGGGCGTTGTTCATGGCCTCGTCGACCAGCTGCGGGTCGAGCCCGAGCGAGCGGAACAGCGTCTGCAGGCTGCCGATGGCCTCGCCAATACTGAACACCAGGCCACCGAAACCCTGTATGGCCGGTTGCACGATCAGCGTCACGACGCCGCTCAGGAGGGCGAGCGCACTCACCATCGTGATCGCTGTGGACAGGCCGCGGGACACGCCGTGCCGCCGCATCCACGCCGTTGGCGGCATGAGGAGGGCGGTGAGGAAGATCGCAAGGACGACCGGCAGCGCGACCACACGAATGTAGCTCAGGCCCCAGAGCAGCAGCCCGACCACGACGCCGATGACCAGGATGCGCCAGCAGACATCGCTCACCTGGCGCAGCAGGTCGCCGGCTCCCGCCTCGTCTTCCTGGGCCGGTTCCGGGTCCGAGGCCGGCTCTTCGGAGCTGGGGGTGGCGCGGTTGCGCACACCGCCCCAGATTTTGCCCAACGACCACAACCAGGGTCGCCTCACCTGCACGTCGGCCCCTTATTCGTCGCCGTCCTGTCCGGACGGTATAGATTACTGGTTACTCTCAGCGGTGCCATACCCGCAACGGGCACGCTGACCGCTCCGGAGCCCCGGAACGCCGGGGCTGCTAGAAGCTCCACGGCTGCCGAGGCCGGTCGCTGTGCACGATCTCATTCCCGAACGGGGCCAGCGCCACGGGGATCATCTTCAGCGACGCCCATGCCAGGGGAAGTCCGATGATGGTCACCGCGAGACCCACCGCTGTGGTGATGTGCCCGATGGTCAGCCACCACCCGGCGACGATCAGCCAGATCACGTTGAGCACGGTGCTGCCCTCGCCCGCCCCCGACTTGCGGGCCAGTTCGCGCCCGAAGGGCCACAAGGCGTAGTTGGCCATGCGGAAGGACGCTATACCGAAGGGGAACGTGACGACGAGGACGCAGCAGATGATCCCGGCCAGGACGTATCCGAGCGCGAGCCAGAAGCCAGCCACGACCAGCCAGATCACGTTCAGGAGAAGTCGCAGTAGTTCCACGGTGGTTCGCTTCCCTTTTCATTGGGGGCGCGGCGCGGCTCCGCGCTGCGGTGCGCCGGACGGCGCGGTTACTGGCTACGACGAGGCCGTTACGTGATCGGTTCCCGCCGCGGGCCCCTGACTCACCACCTAGGGGAGTGCCACATTCCACCGGAATCGGGACCGCTCCGATGGTGTCGAAGCCGGGGGCCGTGGTTAGTCTCTCGTACTAACGGCACGGTGGGGGCGTTCGCGCCCGGCCACAGACGACCACCGGGGAGACGAGGAACTGCGACCGTGCGGCTGACCAAACTCGGACATTCCTGTGTGCGCCTGGAACACGAGGGCTCGACCCTGGTAATCGATCCCGGGGGGTTCAGCGAGCACGACGCCGCCCAGGGGGCCGACGCGATCGCCGTTACGCACGAGCACCCCGACCATCTCGACCTGGAGCGGCTTCGCGTGGCCGCGAAGTCCCGCCGGGGCGTGCGGATCCACGCGCACCCGGCGGTCGCGAGCCAGCTCGGCGAGCTTCGCGAGCAGGGAGCCGAGGTAGTCGAGGTCACGCAGGGCGACGCGGTACGCATGGCCGGGTTCGACGTGGATGTCTACGGCGAGCGGCACGCAGTGATCCACCCGGACCTTCCGGTCATCAACAACGTCGGGTTCCGGGTCTCGGCCGCCGGCGCCACGCTCTTCCATCCCGGTGACGCGTTCACCATCCCGGAGGACCCGGTCGGCACGCTGCTCCTGCCGATCCAGGCGCCGTGGTCAAAGGTGTCCGAAGTGATCGACTTCGCGCGCGCCGTCCGTCCCGAGAGCGCGATCGCCGTGCACGACGGCCTGCTCAACGAGAACGGCGCGACTGTCTACGCCAAGAACTTCGAGGTCACCCTGCCCACAGTCGACTACTCCCGACTGCTCTCGGGCGAGGGACGCGACGTCTGACCCAGGCGGGAGGCGGACCGTTCGCGATCGGAGGGGGCGACGCGTTTGGTATAGACCGGAATGTGACCCGGGTATCAGGACGTTGCCCCTAGGCAACGCCGAAAAAGCGCCATATCATTGTTTGAGCTTGTTCGTAGCGGCCAGAAGCGCGCGAAAACCAACGAAATCGGACACGCAACCAGGGATCGGTTGGTCGGTATCAGGTTTCGATAACGGTTGAGCGAGTATTTTCCCGACCCCCGTGCGTGAGCGGGATCGGGGATGGCATGATTACGTACCGGCTCGCAGGGAGAGCGTCACCGCCTCCGCGACCGATCGCGTGAGCGCCCGCCGACTTCGGCGGATCTGCGCCGCAGTGGTCTAAGCCACACCGGGGAACACCGAAGCACCGCATGGCGTTCCGTCGTGCGGGGCGACTCACGCTGCTTAAACCAGTTATGTCTGACCTTGCTTACCAGTAGCTTACTAGCGATTTAGTAGAGGTGGTTCAACCATGTCTCAGGTACGTCGGCAGGCCGCGCTGCGCCCCCGCCCGAGCTGGGGGTGGCAGGATGCCGCCGCGTGCCGGGGCGAAGACCTTGTGCTTTTCTTCGGCCCGGATGGCGAGCGCCAGCCGGAGCGGGAGATTCGCGAACGCAAGGCCAAGGAGATCTGTGCCCAGTGCCCGGTCCGTACCGAGTGCCTCGATTACGCGATTTCGCGTCCCGAGAAGTACGGAACGTGGGGTGGCCTGAATGAGGACGAGCGCGCCTCCGAGCGCAGGCGCCGCATGCGCCGCGCGAACGCGGCCTAGGTCGCCCGCACGCCCCGGCGAGCTCGCGGCGTTTGGCCACGGTCGCCGCCCGTGGCTTACACACCGTCACCCATCCCCGTACCGGCCTCCAGACCACAGTCTCCATCAGGCCCCGGCCTCTTCCAAACCCGTGGCGCCCCGACGTTACCCCGTCGAGGGCGCCACGGGTTTTATGGTGAGCTTACAGGTGACGTTCGAACCATCCGGCCGCGAACTCGCCCGCCTCGCGCCAGTCCTCGGACTGTCCCAGCAACTGCTCCGCGCCCGGAACCACCCGCAGCTCGTACGGCGCGCCCAGCTTGCTCAGGGCCCATTCGGTGAGCTCGCGGACGAACGAGTCGTCGCCCTCGACCAGGGCCAGGGTCGGCGCACGCACCTTGGGAAGACTCTCCTCGGCCAAGTCGATCCGCTCCCCGTGCACGACGACCGCGGCCACATCTCGGGGATGGCCGGCAGCGGTCAGCAACGCCGCCGGCGCCGCGGCTCCCGAGCCCACCAGCCCCACCGGCTCACTAGCGAGATCGGTGGCCCGGCGCAGCCACCGCACCGCCGCGTTGAGCCGCTCGCCCAGTTGGCCGGTTTCGACACCGCTGCCGCCGTCGCGGCCTTCCCGGCGCCACTCGTCGTGCGTGAGCAGGTCGAGCGTGAGTGTCGCGTAGCCCGAGCGGCGCAACTCCTGCGCGACGACGTTGTGCCGCGGGTGGTGCCGCCCGTGGCTGACGGCGAACACCACCGCCCCCCGAACATCCGACGGGCTGGCCAGATCACCGTCGAGGTAGACGTCTGACGCGCGGATCCGCACCGCGCGCTCGGAGTCGGCGCTGGCCAGCGAGGTGCGCAGCTCGCCCAGGACAGCCGATACGTCGCCGTCGGTGAGCTGGCCGAAGTCGCGGTACCACTCCCCCACGGCATGGAAATTCTCCGGTGCGGTCAACACGATGATGGTGTCGACCTCGGGGCGCAGCATCTCGACCGCCTGCTGCGAGGCGACCGGGATGGCCAGCACCAGCCGCGCCGGCCGCTGCCGGCGCACCATGCGCAGCGCGGCCTTCGCGGTCCCGCCGGTGGCGACGCCGTCATCGACGACGATGACGTCGCGCCCGGTCAGGCGGGGCGCGGCCCGGGTGCCCCGGTACACCTCAACGCGGCGGGCGAGCTCGGCGCGCTCCGCCTCGATGGTCTCCGCCAGCGCTTCGCGGGATATCCCCATGCGGGCCAGGGCGCGGTCATCGAAGCACACGTGGCCGTCCTCGGCGACCGCCCCGATCCCGGTCTCCTTGTGCCCTGGCAGCCCGATCTTGCGGACCATGAGGACGTCCAGGGGAACGCGCAGGCGCCGGGCGAGCTCGGCGCCGACCGGAACCCCGCCGCGCGGCAGGGCGAGGATCAGGGGCTCGGTCACCGCATACGCGCGGACCCGCTCGGCGAGGCGGCGGCCCGCCTCGGAGCGGTCGGTGAACGGCAGCGATACGGGTAGCGGATTCATACTCGTCCGATGTCCCAGCCCCAGACGTGCAGCGGTTCCCCGCTCCTCTCCGCGAAGCTCAGCGGAGAGTGCCTACGGCCATACCCGCTCCACCGTCCACCCCAACCCCGCCACCTGACGGAATCCAGCCGAAGCACGACCGGGGACCGGGCACGTTCGGGCGCTGCCGGGGTTCTGGAGGGTCCGCAGGTGGGGCGCCCGCGACCGGCGAAGCCGACCGGGGCGCCACACCGGAGGTGCCCGAAGGTTCCCGGCTTCCGGGCGCCCGACCCGGCGAGCGGCAGCGAGCCCAGAAAACACCTCGGGCGCTCACCGGGACGCCTTGGCGAAGTCGTGCTCCAGTATCGCCATGAGAAGGGAGTCGTGCCGGCGCCCGTCCCAGAAGAGCGAATCACGCATCCGGCCCTCGACGCTGAAGCCGCACGCTCGGTACACCGCTATCGCACGCATGTTGAACGCGTGGACATGCAACCAGACGCGGTGCAGGCCGAGCTCACCGAACGCGTACTCCAGAATGAGCCGGGTGGCCTCCCTGCCCAGCCCCTGACCGGTGAACTCGATGGCCGACAATGCGATGCGGTAACCGGCGCTCTCGTTGTCGGGGTCGAAGTCCTGCAGCGAGAGCTCGCCCACGAAGCGCCCGCCCGGCTGCTCGGTGATCGCGAGATCCACCCGGTCGGGGCTCTCGGCACGCGTCGCGCACCACTCCTGGACCTGGAGATAGCTGGGCATGTGATGCGTACCCGTGAGTCGCCGCACCTCCTCATCCAGGGTCGACGCGTAGAACGCGTCTGTGTGTTCCTCGGTTAGCGGGACCAGCCGGACGCGACCCCCCGAGAGGGTAGGTTTCGCACGCAGCGCGTTCAGGTCGATCATCGATCGGACCTCCGGTCATAAAGGCCGGACGAACGGGGTTCCGGCAGCGGCGAGTCATCGTATCCAACGAGATTCAGGCGAAAGATCCTATGTAAGAAGTGTTGGGCGTGCGGCGCAACCGTTCCTAACGGCTGGGCGTGGGTCGCGCAGGCTCAGCCGCGTGCCCCGAACGGTGTTGGGCACACTGGTCCTCCGCTTTCGCTCCGCATCCGGGTTGCGCGCATCGTGTGCGTGATCCGGGAACGCGGGGGGCGGGTTCTCCCACGCCCCGGGGACTCCGGTCGGTCCTGGGCGGTCCGATGCTCGGCCGGGCCACTGGGTCGTAGGAGAACCGGCGCGGCTCACCCACCGGGTTGCCGTGTTCGTCCAGGCGCCAGGCAGCAAGGTGGTCGGCCTTGGTGTCCACACCGATCAGGCCGTCTTTGCAGGCCTGGCTCAGGGACGTGGTCCTAACCAGCGATACGCCGTGTGCGGACTGGTGCGGACTGATCCCCTGCGCTCGCGCCCACTCAGTCAGATTCACCCCAGAGCCGTAACACCACTGGAGCAACCTCACGCACACTTATACACACTCACCCGAAAAGCAATTCAACCCACCCATTGCGGGCGCGTAGCCTCCGGAGTGGCATTCGTGGACCAGTTCAGGAGGTTGGGTGACAGTCGGTCGGCAAATCCCGGAGGTCCCCGATGCGTCGGCGCGGCGCGGCCGGCTCGCTGTGGTCGGCCTCTTTCTGGTCAACGGATTCTGTTACACCAACGTCGTCCCGTGGCTGCCGACGATCAAGAGCGACCTGGAGCTCTCCAACACGGCGCTGGGAACGGCGGTCGCGGCCATGCCGCTGGGGGCACTGGTCACCGGGTTGCTCGCCGGCCCCCTCATTGCGCGGTTGGGGAGCGGTCGCGCGGCCGTGGCCTCGGGGTTCCTGCTCGCGTTGACGTTGCCGCTGGTCGCGCTGGCACCAGGGTGGTGGTCCTTCGCGTCGGCCCTCTTCCTCCTGGGATGCGCCGACGCGTGGATGGACGCCGCCATGAACGCCCACGGCCTGCGGGTACAGCACCGCTACGGGCGGACGATCATCAACACCTTCCACGCCGTCTGGAGCATCGCGGCGGTGGGCGGCGGGCTGCTCGGCGCGAGCATGGCGGGACTCGGCGTGCCCCTGCTCGCGCATCTCTCCGGTGTCGCGCTGCTGTGTGTTGTGCTGACCCTGGGCGTTGCCCGGGGGCTTCTCCCGGGACCCGAGCACGCCGAACGCGGCGACGGCGCGCCGCGCCCGGGAGGCGGGCGACTGGTCCGCCCACCGGTGCGCGCCGTGTTCCTGCTGCTCGGGCTGAGCGTGCTGCTGATGATGGCCGGGGGGATCGAGGACTCCGCGGCGTCGTGGGGTGCCGTGTACACGCGGCACGAACTGGGTGCCAGCGCCTTCGTCGCGGGCCTGCCGTTCGTCGCCTGCCAGGCGATGATGACCGTCGGCCGGCTCACCGGCGACCGGCTCACCGACCGGTTCGGCGCCGTGACTGTCGCCCGTTCGGGCGCGCTGCTCACCGCGGCGGGGCTCGGAGCGGCCCTGCTGGTGCCGGGCACGGGAACGGCGATCGCCGGGTTCGGCCTGCTCGGTCTGGGCGTGGCGACACTGTTCCCGCTGACACTCGCGGCGGCCGGAAACGTTCCCGGGGTGCGGAGTGGCGACGGGGTGGCCGTCGCCGGCTGGCTCGGGCGGTTGGGGTTCCTGGGTTTCCCGCCGCTGGTCGGGATGATCGCTGACGGAACGTCGCTTGGTGTCGGGTTGTGGGTGGTTCCCGCCGGAGGAGTGCTCGCCGCGGCGCTCGCGGTGACGCTGCGGCGCCGCGAATGACCCGTCCCGGGCCGCCAGTGGCGGCCCGGGACGGGTTTCCCGCATCGGTGTGTCCGGCGCGCTACAGCTCCTGGGGAACTGCGGGGCGCCGAGTCGCGTAGATGGTCACCGCACCGATGCCTGCGGCGAGGACGCCTCCGAGCACGAAGCCCGAAAGCTCGATCCCAGTGACCGGGAGCTCGCCCCCGGACTCGTTGTCACCCGCGGGTGCCGCGGCCTGCTGGTCGCCGTTGGGGGCCGACTGCTCGTCGCCCTCACCGGCGTCACCACCGTCACCACCGTCACCACCGTCGTCCGGCGGCGGAGCCGGGTCCCCCGGGTCGTCCGGCGGATCCGGGTCATCCGGCGGGTCTGTCGGATCCGGGTCATCCGGCGGATCTGTCGGGTCCGGCGGGTCCGGCGGGTCCGGTGGATCCGGCGGGTCCGGCGGGTCCGGTGGATCCGGCGGGTCTGTCGGATCCGGTGGGTCCGGCGGGTCCGGCGGGTCCGGGTCATCCGGCGGCGTGGGCGGGTCCGGCGGGGTGGGGTCATCAATCGGCGGGCCGGACGCTTCCGGCGGCCCCGGATCGGTAAGATCCGGGCCTCCGACCCCTTCCTCGTCGGCAAACGCCGGCCCCACCGAGAACCCGGTGGCCAGCAGGGCCGCGGCGGTCACGGAGACCGCGCGCGATGTATGCGACATACAGCTCCTTTCTTTTTCGGGGGATTCATTGCGGGGAGAGGGCATAGAGATGGTCATCGGCGACCACAACGGCTCGGCCGTCGAGCAGGCCCCAGGGACGCGCGGTGTTCTCCTCCAGGTCGACGGGTTCACCATCGGGGCCCGCGGCGACCGGGTCACCACCGATCTCGCCGTAGACGGTGTCTCCGGTGGCACTGAGCGGTTCGAAGCCATCCACGGTCTCGGTCGACCCGTCGTCCAGGTTGACCAGAACCGGGCCGTACGCGGCCATGGTGTCTCCTTCGACCCACCGGGCCTCGTCGATCTCGTCGGGAGCTGTGGCATGCGAAGCCACAATCGCGCCGTCGGTGGAGTCGTGCACGCCGAGGACCACGTCGTCGCCGCTCTCGGCGGTCCAACGCACGACGACGTGGTCGGTGCTGGCGGTTATCACCTGGTCGACAGAGTCGCCTCCGGGCGGGGTATCGGGGTCGACCTCGGTGACGGACTCGTCGGGCGCCACCCAGGTCCACGGGACCGCGTTCAGCTCGGCCATGAGCACGCGCTCGCCGTCGGCGACCAGCGGCCCCGCCGGCGCTTCGACCGGCACCTCCCGCAGCTCACCATCGACCGGGACGAACGCGCTCTCGTCGTTGGACACGAGCGCCGAGCTACCGGCGAACGAGACCGCCGTCTCGGAGGGAACCTCGTACTCGACGGGGTCGCCGCCGCCTTCGGGCCACTGAAACAGCACATCCTCGGCGACGAGAGCGACAGCGTAGCCGTCACCGTCGCGCACGAACTGCGGGGGAGCCTCGGCATCCGCGATATCGAAGGGCAGCTCCGCAGACCACTCGGCGGTCCCATCGGGCCCCGCGACAACGAGCTGTCCCTCCCGGTCGATATAACCGACTCGGTCGCCCTCCGGGGAGACTCCCAGCCCGGAGTCCGGGTCGGTCGGGGTCCGCCAATCGGCCTCGGGGCCGTAGCCCGGGGGGTTGGGCCGGGCGTCGAACGTGACGGACGACCCGTTTCCATTACTCGGTTCGACCACGGTGTCCGGCAGCAACCACAGGACCACACCGCCCACGGCGGCGAGGAGTCCGACAGCGAGTGTGCCGATACCGGCGACCCGGAGGGCGGTCCGGACCCGCGAAGGCGGCCTGCCGGCCTTGGGCCCCTTCGGAAGCTTATGCTCCGGGGCTTCGCCGCCCTCGGCGTGCACGATGCCATCGGGGGTGACTACGAGCTGCCATTCTCCGTTGGAGTCGCGGGCGTTGACCCGCACCGGCCGGCCCAGGCTGAGCGCGTGCCGGGTGACGGCATCCAGGGCGTCGCGCCGGGTCTCCTTGGGCGCGTTGCCGGTCACGACCTGGGTGTTGCCCTGGAAAGTGACTTCGGCGCGCGACTCGTCGGGGGAGATGACAATGGTGACGAAGTGCTGGGCCGGTTCCAGCTCGTCGGCACTAGTCACAGCGACTCCCGAGGGCCAAGGGCCCCAGGGGCTCCCGCCCGTGGCGCGCGGGCGCGCACCGGCCTGGCAGTGGCGGGGTCAGCGACCAGGACAGGAACAGGTAGCAGGGCAAAGGCACGAGACAGCGACACTGCACTCATCGAGAACCTGTCCGACAGCTCTGGTTCGGCCGTCCTGGCGACGACCGGCACACGACGCGGCATAGGAAGCCTGAACTGGGTGGGGTGAGGGGCGGTCAGCGAGCGGCGAGAGGGACCGCTCAGGGGGCGTCTGCGATGATACTGACCCAAGGTCACGACAACACAGCTTTCGGACCGACGGATCCGTTGCGCCCCAGGGGCCCCGTGACCGGTCCGGATCCCCATCACTTCGCCGGCCACCTGCGACAACAGGGGTGTTGGTGATCGCGATCAGGGCCTGTCGCTCAGCGGGACGGACGGTGTCGCGCGTGTCCGCCCCGCCCCGGACATTGGCCACATCCGGTCGGTCACGAAAGCGGCCGCATACTGTACGGCGTGCACGCGGAGGCGCGCCCTTCATGTGCAGCTCTCCAGCATCCGCGCGAGCCCGTCGTGGTCGCGGGGGGTCAGGGGCAGGTCGTAGTGGTGGGTGGCGTCGATGTAGCTGACGGAGTACGAGCACTGGTACCCCTCGTACGGTTGCCAGTCGCCCGGACCGGAGTCGCCCTTGTCCATGTTGGCCGCGCCGTGGGTCGCCAGCAGGTTCCGGGGGTCGTTGGCGAACCGGACCCGCCGCTCGCGGTCCCATTCGGCGGCGCCCATGCGCCACGCGAGCGCCAGCGGTACCACGTGGTCGATCTGCACCGCCTGGGGGTCGCTGGCGGTGAAGCGGACGCGGTCGCCGGTATAGGGATCCTCGAGTACCCCGCTGCGCACCGTGCAGTCGTGCGCCGTCTCGACCGCGTCCAGATCGCGGGCCAGGATCTCGTGTCGGGTGGGGCATCCGTTGCCGGTGGTGTCGGCCCAGTCCGCACCGAACGCGTCGCGGTCGTAGTCGCCGTGCTGGGAGCCGGGATCGGTGATGTCGATGGCTGCGAGGCGTGTGCGCGCTTCGCCGACGTCGGCCCTGGTGGCCGGGCCCTCGTCGCCGGCGAACGGTTCCTCGCCGAGGCCGGTGAGGTCGCGGGCGGCGTCGCGGAGGAGGTTGCCGCCGTTGATAGCGGAGACAACGGCGATGGTCGCGAGAACCGCGAGCGCTGACGACAACAGCCCGGCAACACGGCGGCGGTCGGATCCGGGCGGGCCCGGAGGGATGGAACGTGTCATGGATACGGGAGTCCAGTGGGGGGTGGCGGGGAGCAAGGGTGGCGAACCGATGGGCCGGGTGGCCGGTGAATCGGTGCTGGGCCGGACCCGGGTTTCGCGTTACTCGCGTTCCTCGTTCTCGGGTGCCGAGTTCTTCCTCCGGTCGGCTCCGCCCGAAGTTACCGCGTGGGGGCCGGCGGCACTCTCGCCGTCCACATCCTCCGGGGCGCCGCCGTCGGGCCGGCGCGACGCCGGTTCAGCCGCTGCCGCATCAGGCGCCTCACCGGGCGGCGCTGGCCCCGGCGAGGCACACGTTTCGCTCGCCTGCCGGGGCACCGGCCTGGCAGTGTCGCGGGTTCGGTCCGCGGTGTCCCGGCCGCTGCTGCCCTCGCCAGCGCCCGCCGCGGGCGCCTCCTGCTCGGGCGCCTCCTGCTCGGGCACCTCCGGTTCGGACGCCTCTTCCCCGCCGGACGGCTGCTCTTCCCCGCTGACGTCGCGCAGCGCCTGTTCGCGCCGTTGGACCAGGCGTGAGGTGTGGGCGTGGCTGCGAGCGGCCAACTCGGCCCGCGCGGCGGCGGTCCGTTCGGTCGGCCACATGGAGTCGATCTCGGCGTTCAGCGCCGATCCGATGAGCACGGCCAGCCCGACCACCCAGAACCACACCAGGATCGCGATGGGTGCGGCCAGGGAGCCGTAGATCGTGACCTGCCCGAGCGACGCGCTGAGGTAGAGCCGCAGCAGCACCGATCCCACCATCAGGATCACCGTGGCCAGCAGGGCTCCCGGCAGGTGCCGCCAGGGGGGCGTGTGCACCGGCACGCTGAGCGTGTAAAGCAGGGCGACGGCCACGGCAGAGAGCCCGCCCACGGTCGGCCAGTAGGCCAGGTGCAGGTAGCCGATGGTGCTCGGGAGAAACTTGTGGACCAGCTCCGGCCCGGCGACGAGGATGGGGAGCACAAGGAGCGCGAACAGCAGGCCGCCGACGTAGGCGATGAACGCGAGCACGCGCTGCCAGATCCATCCGCGTAGCCCGTCGAGGCGGTAGCCGATGGTTATGGCGTCGATGAACACGTTCATGGCCCGCGATCCGGACCACAGGGACACCAGGAACGTGATGGACAGGACGCTGCCCTGCGCCCCGCGCAGGAAGTCGTCGATGAGGGGCACGACCACGCTGTCGACGGTTTCGGCGGTCAGCGTGAGGGCGGCGGTGTCGATGATCCAGGCGCGGGTCTCCTCGACCGTGACCACACCGACGAGCGGTGCCAGGTGGCCGAGCGCACCAAGGAGGCCCAGGAGCAGAGCCGGCAGGGACAACAGGGAGAAGAACGCCGCCTCGGCGGCCAGACCGACCACCCGGATCTGCACGGTCTCGTAGGCCGTGCGTCCCACGAGCAGCACAAGAGCGCCGATCCTCCGATGCCGCTCCAGCCATACCCGAACCGCGCGCCGGGGCTTTTCGCTCACGCGCTTCACACGCCCAACGTACGCTGCTGATATGCCGGTGACCGGATCCTCCCCACCTGCGCACGCCGCATTCATACCGTTTTGATGGCCGATTGTGACCCTCGGCGCCGCGGCCAACATAACCTGCGCACGCGGTTTGGCGGAGTGACACGGTTCACCGCCCGGGGCGGCCGGTGTTCTCTGGACAGGGAGGGTCATGACGTGGCATGGTCGTGACATGATCGCTGCTCTGGATCCGATGCTCTGCGTGCGCCGGCACGTGGACCTTCTGCGGGTCCGTAGCGCCATCTGTCGTAACGTCGGTTGATCTTGCCGCCCGTAGGTCCTGTCCGCCCATCCTCAGGGGCGTGAGCGGCCCCGACGTTTCCTCCTCAGCAGCATTGGCCCATTGCCTCCAAGCACGATGACGTCCGGAGGCAGGGCGGTGTCGTGCTGGCCGCGCCGCGTCGGTGTCGTCCCGCGCCCCAGCGAACCGCTCGGAGACACCCGCGATGCCTCCTACCTCCGCCACCGGCGCCAAGTCGTCCCGCCCCCGCAGGGGCGAGGGCCAGTGGGCGCTCGGCTACCGCGAACCGCTCAACAAGAACGAAGAGAACAAGAAGAACGACGACGGGCTGAACGTCCGGCAGCGCATCATCGACATCTACTCCAAGGCGGGATTCGACTCGATCGACCCCGCCGACCTCCGGGGGCGTTTCCGCTGGTACGGGCTCTACACCCAGCGGGCCCCGGGCATCGACGGCGGGAAGACGGCCGTTCTGGAGCCCGAGGAGCTCGACGACCGCTACTTCATGCTGCGCGTCCGGATCGACGGCGGGCAGTTGAGCGCGGCGCAGCTTCGCACGATCGGCGAGATCTCCACGACCTACGCCCGCGACACCGCCGACATCACCGACCGCCAGAACGTGCAGCTGCACTGGATCCGCATCGAGGACGTGCCCGCGATCTGGGAGAAGCTGGAGGCCGTCGGGCTGTCCAGCACCGAGGCCTGCGGTGACACCCCGCGGGTGATCCTGGGCTGCCCGCTGGCCGGGGTCGCCGAAGACGAGATCATCGACGCTACACCGCAGATCCAGCAGGTACAGGACGACCACATCGGCAGCCAGCTCTTCTCCAACCTGCCGCGCAAGTACAAGACCTCCATCTCCGGTTGCTCCGCCTACTGCACGAACCACGAGATCAACGACGTGGCGTTCGTCGGTGTGCGGGGGCACGACGGCACTGCCGGCTACGACCTGCACGTCGGGGGCGGTCTGTCGACCAATCCCATGTTCGCCCAGCGGTTGGGCGCGTTCGTGCGTCCCGACCAGCTCAGCGAGGTCTGGGCGGGGGTCACGTCGGTCTTCCGCGACTACGGCTACCGCCGGCTCCGGCACCGCGCCCGCATCAAGTTCCTGATCAAGGACTGGGGACCGGAGAAGTTCCGCGAGGTGCTGGAGAAGGAGTACCTCGGCTACGCGCTGCCCGACGGCCCGGCGCCGGAGCTGACCCCGGGACAGCGCAGGGACCACATCGGCGTGCACCGCCAGCGCGACGGCCGCAACTACGTCGGCTTCGCCGCGCGGGTGGGCCGGACCCCGGGGACGCAGCTCTCCCGGCTCGCCGACATCGCCGAGGCGCACGGCTCCGACCGGATTCGCACGACGGCCGACCAGAAGCTCGTCATCCTCGACATCACCGACGAGCGGGTCGGCTCGATCACCGCTGCGCTTGAGGCCGAGGACCTGCAGGTGCGTCCGAGCACGTTCCGCCGGCAGACCATGGCGTGCACCGGGATCGAGTTCTGCAAGCTGGGCATCGTCGAGACGAAGGACCGCGGGGCGGCACTGATCGACGATCTGGAACAGCGGCTGCCCGACTTCCCCGAGCCCGTCACCATCAACCTGAACGGCTGCCCGAACTCCTGCGCCCGGATCCAGGTCGCCGACATCGGGTTGAAGGGCCAGTTGGTCACGGACGAGAACGGCGAGCAGGTCGAGGGCTACCAGGTGCACCTGGGTGGCGCCATGGGACTGAACGCCGCGTTCGGCCGCAAGGTACGCGGGCTCAAGACCACCTCCAAGGATCTTCCCGACTACATCGAGCGCGTCCTCCGCCGCTACCTGGAGCAGAAGGACGACGGCGAGGCGTTCGCCACCTGGGCGGCGCGCGCCGACGACAACGATCTCAAGTGAGGAACGGTGTCCCGAAGATGAGTGAGAGGGCCGCCCCGCACTACTGCCCCTACTGCGGCGACGAGGACCTGGTGCCGCACGAGGGCGACGGGGAGCAGGGCGCGGGCTACGCCTGGGCGTGCATGGCCTGCGCGCGGGTGTTCCGGGTCAAGTTCGTCGGGCTTCGCACGGCCGCCATCGCGGACGGGCGCACCGAGGAGAGGACGGATGGGAACGCATGAACGTCACGCTCGACACACTCGACGGTGATGCCATCGCGAAGCGAGCGGCCGCCGAACTGGAGGACGCGAGCCCGCAGGAGATCATCCAGTGGGCCGCTGAAACGTTCGGCGATCGGCTCTGCATGACCTCCTCGATGGCCGACGCGCTCATGGTCGACCTGGTCTCGAAGGTGCGACCGGGCATCGACGTGATCTTCCTGGACACCGGGTACCACTTCGCCGAGACGATCGGCACCCGCGACGCGGTCGCCCAGATCTACGACATCAACCTGATCAATGTCCTGCCGCAGCGCAGCGTGGCCGAGCAGGACCGCGACCTCGGGCCGCGGCTGCACGGCCGCAACCCGGAGATCTGCTGCCATCTGCGCAAGGTCGAGCCGCTGCAGCGCGCCCTGGAGCCCTACGACGCCTGGATCACCGGGGTCCGGCGCGACGAGGCGCTGACCCGGCGCGGCGTCGGCGTGGTGCAGTGGGACCGCCGCAAGCGGATGGTCAAGGTCAACCCGATCGCGCGGTGGAGCCGCGAGGACGTCGACACCTACATGGAGGAGAACGGCGTCCTGGTGAACCCGCTGCAGTACGACGGCTACCCCTCCATCGGCTGCGCCCCGTGCACCCAGGCCGTGGACCCCGGCGACGACCCGCGCAGCGGGCGCTGGGCCGGCTCCGCCAAGACCGAGTGCGGGATCCACCTGTGAGTGCGGGCGGAGAGGGACCCGACGGTGGTGCTCCGCTGATCGCGGTCGCGCACGGCAGCCAGGACGAGCGCTCGTCGCGGGCGGTCGAGCGGCTCTTCGAGCGGGTGCGGCGGCTGCGTCCGGAGCTGGACGTGCGGGTGGCCTACCTGGACCACGTGGAGCCCGGTGCCGAGGAGGCCATCACCGGCCTCGCCGCCGAAGGCGCCGGCGAGGTCGTGGTGCTGCCGACGCTGCTGACCGCGGCGTACCACAGCAAGGTGGACCTTCCGGAGGTGCTGGGGCAGGTGCGCGAGTCCTGCCCGTGGCTGCGGGTGCGGTACGGCGGCACCCTGGGCCCGCACCCGCTGCTGCTCGACGCGGTGGAGCGCCGGCTCGCCGAGGCCGGCCTGGCGTCCGACCCCGGTACCGCGCTGGTGCTGGCCTGCGCCGGTTCCAGTGACGCCGGGGCCAATGCCACGATCGGCGAGCTGGCGAGCCAGCTCGCCGTCCGGGGGCCCTGGGCCGAGGTGGTGCCGGCGTTCGCGTCCGCTGCCTCCCCCACTCCCGGTGAGGCGGTGGCCCGGCTGCGCGGGTCCGGTGCCGAGCGGGTCGCCGTGGCGAGCTATCTCCTGGCGCCGGGTTTCTTCGCCGACCGGGTGTCCGACCAGGCGTTCGCCGAGGGCGCGGTCGCGGTCTCCCCCGCTCTGGCCGACGCACCCGAGATCGCCCGGCTGGTGCTCGCCCGCTACGACGAGGCCCTGTCCGCGGATCCGTCAGTGGTGCCGTCCGGCGGCGGGGCGCACCGCGGGTGAGTGAGCGTCGGTCCCGACGGTGAGAGTGCCGCCGCGGTCCGCCCCGGTACGGGACCGGGGCGAACAGCCCGCTACGCGGGCCGGCGCCCGATGGCGGTGAGATCGATGTCGACCGTGTACGGCGCGCTGACTCGCAGCCGGTCGTGGTGGATACCGGTGGGCACATATGCGGCGGATGCCGGGGCCAGCTCGTAGCCGTAGACCACCGCCCGACCGTCGGTGTTCTCCACGCGCCAGTAGTGCGTGATCCCCGCCGTCGCGTACTTGCGGGGCTTGGTGTCCCGGTCACGGTCCTCGGACTCGGGGGAGCCGGCCTCCGCAACCAGGCGCACGTCCGCTGGAAGGTAGTAGGTGCTGGGTTCGGGCCGCTCGTAGGCGGCCGCGTCGACCACGACCACGTCCGGCTCGGGGACCTGCCGCTTGGCGATACGCACCGCCATCTCCCGGTCGGCGCGCAGGTGCGCGGGGGCCTGCCGGTCGAGTTCCCGCAGGATCAGGTTGATCACCCGGCTGTGCCACTTCTCCTGCGGGCTCACGAAGACGAGGCTCCCGTCGATCAATTCGGTGTGCGGCGGAAGCCCGGACATGCCGAGGAAGTCCTCGGCGGTGAATCCCCCGGGGCGGGGGGATCACCCAGTCCGGCAGGACTCCGGCAGTACTCATGGCGCCAGGATTGCCGGGGTGCGGAGGTTGTGTCCGGCTCCGCGGATGCCCGTGGTGTCGGGACGCTGCCACAGTCCCCCAGATACGGCAGGAGGGCACGTCCGCGCATGGCTCACGATCTAAGGCTGGTGTGGACGAGCCACTGGGTGGCCACGGGTCCGCCGTCTCCGTCGAGATGGGTGAACGCCATCGGACTCCAGTCGTCGGGGTCGATCGGTTCGTAGATCGTGAAATCCTCGTTCTCGGTTTCCGTCTCCGTTCGCGGAGCGGCGAGCGGAGGTTCCCCCGAAGGATGGAACGCCACAGGCACCAGGGGGTCCAGCTGCAATTCTGTACTGGTCATCATGACGGGGTTCCCGAATACCGCGACCCTGGTGAATTTTTCCAGGCCGTCGCCGTCCCCGAACTGCGCGCCCTCCTGAGGGGGGATATCTTGATAGGCGCTCAATGTGGCCGGATAGCCGTTCTCGTAGTAGATGGCGTACGCGGTTATCTCTTCGGTATTCTTCGTTTCCGTTTCGGACTCGCCCTTCTCCAGCCGCATCCGCGCGACTCCACCGTGAGAGGTGGTCGTGTCCTCAGTGAACAGTCCATCGAAGCTACCGTCGATCTTGATCGAGTCGTTGAGATCCAGCGTGCCACCACGGGAGGGATCGAATTCGTGGTGCCCCTCCCATACTGTCCGAAGCGAGACGAGAACTTCTTCGGAAGGGAACTCTATTGGACAGAAGGACTCCCCCTCGCCAACGCACGCACGGTGGTTTCGGGCCGTCCGGTAGACGGTTTCACCATCGAGCTCATACCGGATAATCGGTTCCATTCCCGCTGAGTTGCTACTCGCCCACCAATTTCTGCCGTCGGTCCACCGTACTCGATCCGCATCCGCGTCGTCCGGGACGGCCAGTTCCTCCTCGACCACACCGTCTTCCTCTTCGCTGTAGCGCAGCTCCCCGATGTTCTCGACTCCGGCGGGAAAGAGGAACGCGTCCTTCAGGCCGATCGTGAAGCTCAGGGTCGGAACGGTTACCGGAACGGCCCGCGGGTCGCCCACCCTCGTTTCCGTCTCGATTCCCGAGTCCGTTTCCGTCTCGGTGCGCGTGACGGAGGTAACCCGGATGGTGTCCCGCTCCTCCTCATCGTCTCCGGGTTCGGCGACGAGTGCCGACAGTTCCACCTCGGTTTCATCGCCGCTGTAGTTGGAATCCTCCTCATACCCCCAGAGGAGGAGATGGCATTCTTCCGGATCGCCACACGCCTCGTCCTTCGCCTCAGCCACGAAGGCGTCACGGTCAGCGGCACCAGCATCACCGGTACCAGTGGTGGGCCACTCTTCCACGAACGCGGCGAACGCCTCCTGCGAACCGTAACGCTCACCAGACTCGTCCGGCTCGGCGAGCCACCACAGGGAGCCGGCGATCAGGACGAGCGCAAGGCCGGTGACCCACAGGACGTACCTGCGTTGTACAGCGGTCATGAGGACAACTTTCCAGATGGGGGCGATGGCATTGCAGCGCGATCCGTCCCGCCGCGGGCGGTGCCTCGCTCCGCGGAATTCCGCGGTGGCCGGTCACCAGCAGTCCACCTGACCGAATCACATGTCAGACGTTGACCAGTGGCAGCCGCTCGCGGTGAACCAGCCGTTAAAAGAAAAAACAATTTACCAGGTTTTGGCGGAATAAGATAACGTCGGCCCTTATGTACGCTCCCCCCCCCAAACGTGTCCTGTTCTTTTCCGGTGTCGCGTTGGCCGGTGTCGTGACGCTGACCTGGAACGTGGCTGCCCTCGGGAAGCAGGCGAACGTGGCGGCGATCGGCACGTTCGCCGCCATCGTCGCCATCGCCGCCACCGCCGCACTCGGGATGTTCTCTGTCAGTCCCGACGTGATACGCCGCCGGTTCGCCCACGATGGAGCGGTCCCCACGAAATGGGTGGTGACAACCGCGGTCGTCGTAGCCGTCACCTCGCTTCCGTCCTGGATCCTGGTCGGTGAGGCACGTCTCGTGGGCGGCGCCGAGACCCTGGTCTCCTTCACGGCATACGGCCTCTCCATTGGCGGCCTGTTAACCGTAATCGCGCTGGGAGCGCTGAGCGTGTTCCTACGCTCGGTTGGCCGGCGCCCACTCGGTGCCGGCTCCATCCTCAGCGGGCTGGGCGGGCTTGGCACCGGGGCGTGCGCGGTGGGCTTGGTGTTCGCGTGGACCGTAACGACGACGCCGGTGGACGCCACCACCACCGGCCGCTCAGAACAGCCCGCCCCGGTACCCGACGAGGTGCGCACGATCGGCTGGCAGTGGGACGCCCCGGACGGAAGCCTCGTGCGCCACGCCAGTCCCGCCGGTCATGGCGCCGTAGTGCGCACCGACGATGGTGTCTACGCGCTCGATACCGCCACGGGCGAGGAACGCTGGCACTACCGGCGCCAGGGCGAGGAAACCGTCAACCTCCGGGTCTCCCCAGACGGGGAAGCGGCACTGGTGACGTTCCTCGCCACCGACCACACCGGCGGCGACACCCTGCGCGTCGTCGCCCTCGACGCCCACACCGGCAACGTCCGCTCCGACCACGAGTACGCCGGGGTGAGAGGGGCGCCCACCATGGAATCCACTATGCGGATGACCCGGCACTCCTACGTCGACATCGAATTCGAAGACGAACGAGGGGAAGACGGCGAATCCACGGAGGTCGGAACGCTCACCGCCTACGACCTGGACACGGGAAAACAGTCCTGGACGTACCCGCCTCCCGAGAACTGCCACCCCACCCACGACGCTCTTGTCGACGAGATCGTGCTGACCATGCAATGCGGCGAAGAATTCGGGCACGAAGAAAATATAGACTCGGTTGACACCGCGTCCGTCATCGTCGTACTCGGCCTCTCGGCGAAGAACGGGAAAGAAATATGGCGCCATGAGGAGCGGGTGACATCCAGTGGAGTGAAAACCTACACCGCGACCGACGGCAGCCTCCACGCGCTCGAATGGGAATGGGGGTCCCGCGTATCGAGCGCACAGAACATCATCCTGGGTGCGGGCGGAGAAGTACTATCCCGCGACGCCCCTTCATTCCACGGATACCCTTACCTCGAGTATGCGGCGTTCACCTTCACCGCGGAAGGCTACCTGCGGTACCAGAGTTCGGGTGAGGCCGCCCTCGCGTGGGAATCGTTCGACGGGAATCCTCGTAAAACGCCGATACCCGACTCCGGCCGCCAGATCCCCGAAACGGTCACACCCTTGGCGGACATGCTGCTCTCGGTCTACGAAATACGCAAGGCGACCCCTGTCGCCGTGTGGGCCACTCCCTGGGACGGTGACGACGCCGACTCCACTAAAATTCCACTGGACTTCGATCGCCCTGATAGTGAGCTCTCTAATGGCGAGTTCCCTTATAATGGTTTCGGGCCCGCAATCTTCCCCGCTCCCGACGCGGCCGTTGCCGCTATGTACGGCTCCCCAACCGTCTACGGTCTGCAATAGGAGCCGGGGCGCTCATCCCGGCGCGATGCGGGAATCGCCCTCATCAGAGGAATCTCGCCGCCGTCGCGGAAACCCCTCCTTCGCGCCGCGTTGAAGAGCCGTTCTCCGCAACGCCGGCGATGGGCAGTGATCAGGGCAGGGGCGGACGCAGCGGATGCGCGCGCGGCAGACCGCAGGGGCAACGGAGCCCTCTTGATGAGCCGGAGCCGTGGAAGCCACTGCTCTTCTATCGTGGCTCCGTTGATGCGCGGGAGCTTCTCCCGGTCCGCAGCAAGATCAAAATTTCCCCGTTGGGCCCACAGGCCCAATTGAGATTTGGGCCTTTCTTGTCGCCCTGCCCACGGCTATGCTCGGAGTCCCGAATCCCCCATTCACACCCCCGGAGATCCGATGTCTCCGCTTTTGCGCAGAGATAGGAATCCCTCTGAATTCGGCGCGGGCTACACCGAGTATGGCGCCGTAATCCTCCTGGTCGCAGCGGTGGCTGCGGTTGTCACCATCACCCCCATCGGTGACTCGGTCGCCTCGATGATCAACCGGGGGATATGTTCCGTCCAAGGTGATACGGACTGCGATTCGGCCGAAGTATCGGATGCGAGTGACTCTTCGGACTCCGACCCCTCCGATGAGGAACGCCCTATCGGGTTCGGGAAACCCGTCAATGACGAGGAATGGGGCGATCGGGAGACCACCCCGCTCGAGGACCCGCCTCCCCTCACCGACGAGGAGATCGAGGCGGGCCAGGACGCGGCCGAGGACCTTCGCGACGCGCTGGAGTACGACGGCGCGGCCTGGTACAACCCGGGTTCCTGGTTCGGGCCCGACTCCCCGGCCGACATCATCAACGAGCTGACCCCCGGCGAGATCCGCGCGGCGCTCGACGAGCTCGATGACGACGAGATCCGGGAGCTCCTCGAGGATGAAGGAGCCGTTGACGCCCTGTTGGTGCGCGCGGATCTTCATCTGCTCAACGAGCTCAACGAGCTCGCCCCCGACTCCGTCGAGCCGAACATCTCCGATGTCCGAACGTCGGACGGCGACATGCCGAACAACCCCGCGGTCGACTACGGCTACGTCGACCACGACCTCTTCGGAGACGACGGCCCGGTCGTGGAGAACATCTTCCAGGGATCGATCGCGGACTGCTGGTGGATGGCGAGCATGGGTGCCCTCGCCCATGAGAACCCCGAGGTCATCGAGGACATGATCGAGGAGAACGCCAACGGGACGTTCACTGTCACCTTCCCCGATGGTGAGAATGTCACCGTGACCCCCTTCTTCCCGGAACAGCAGAATGGCCATGTCCCCGAGCTGGAGAACGGCGACATCGCCTACGCCCAACCCGCGGGCAACGCGATGTGGCCCATGGTCCTGGAAAAGGCCATGGCCGAGAGGGCGGGCGGGTACAACGAGCTCGTCGGCGGGAACCCGGGAACCGGTATGGAGGACCTCACCGGGGCCGACTCCGAGTTTCACGACGGTGGGGACGTCAGCCAGTCCGACCTGGAGTCGTGGCTGGACGAAGACCAGTCCGTCACCCTGCTCACTCCGAGCGAGGACGATGCTGAGGGAGCCCTTTACGACGACGGCACCCTCGTCCCCTGGCATTCCTATGTTGTCCAGAGCATGGACGACAGCGGAAACGTGACCTTGTACAACCCGCACGGCCCCGGTAGGGAAGTGACCATCCACGTGGACCAGCTCGACCAGGTGAACGAGGTCCAGAATGTCGACCCCGAATGAGGCTGACCGTTATGCCCGCCTTCCCTCTTGGTTCTCTCCCGCGCGCACTTGTCGGCGCTGTCCTCGTCGTCGTCGCGGCCGGGTGCGGAAGCTCTTCGGAGGATTCCGCGTCTTCCGACCCCGCGCCGGCCACCCCGGGCTCGGAGTCCCCGGAACCGGAGTCCCCGAGCCCCACGAACGACGGTAACGGTGCCCCCGAGGGAGAGGAGGAGGCGACTCTGGAGAACGGTACGACCGACGACGTCAACGGACTGAGGCTCGGGGTCTCGGTATACGACGGCGAGGGCAGGGTGGAGGTGAGCCAGAACCCCGGGGACGACTCCGGGCCCGATGTGACCAGCCAGCAGGTCTCAGGAGAACCCGGCCACTCCGAGACCCTCGACAACGGCTACACCGTCACCATCGTCGACGTGGCGGACCCGCCCTACGACCCCGGCGACGGTGACCAGGGCCCGCCGGGCGGCTCGGTCACCGTCCGCGTCGAGGCGCCGGACTGAACCCGCCCCGGCACCGGCGAGCCCGAATGGTCGTGCCGCCATCGCGGAAACCGGCCCCTCGACGCGACACGAGGGGGAGCGTCCCTGAATGGCGGCGCACAGCTCACCGCTCCCGTTCACTCAGCCAGTCCGCGACGAGGTCCGCCGCGGTCCGCGCTCCGGTGTCGCTGAGGTGCAGGCCGTCGGTGTAGACCGCGTAACCGTTGTCCTCGGCGATCTCGTCCCAGCTCTGCCGGAGGATGTGGTGCCGGAAGCCGGAGGCGTAGGCCGCGCCGAACGAGAACCCGTCCGGCCGGGGTGGGCGCCCCTCCGCCGCGATGAGGTCGGCCAGTTCCTCGTTGAGCGGGATGTAGGTGGCGTCACGCGTGTCCGCGAGATCGGTCAGGACATCGATGTACTGGGCCAGCGCCCGGTTGTTCGGGTTCTCGGGGTCCTCACCGCTCGGTTGCGGGGAGATCAGCGCTACCTCGGCACTCGTCTCGGCATCCAGCCGGTCGAGGATCCGTGTCATGTTCTTCCGGTACTTGCCGACTCCCGCTGCCCCGCCGAAGTCGCGGACGTCGTTCCCGCCGATCAGGATCGTCACCACGTCGGGGTCGATCTCGACGATCTCATCCAGGCTGTCGAGAACGTCGGTGCTGGTGGCGCCGTTGGAGCCGGCGTTGACGAACTCGTAGCCCTGGTCACCGAGGCTCTCGCGCAGCATCCGGACGTAGTCGCCGCTCGCGCTGGCGTGCGTGGAGCTGCTGCCCGCGGCGACCACCACCGTGTCGGTCTGCGGACGCGGTCCGTTGCTCAGGAACTCGTCGGGGTTGTTGGCCGGCGCGCGCACGAAGGTGAGGTACCCGCTCGTCGCCGCCACCAGAGCGGCAGCCAGTAGCGGAACGGTCAACACGAGCAGCAGGCGTCTCCGGGACATCGGCACACACTCTTTCCTCGGTAAGTTGGTGAGCACTTACTAACTTAAGTGGGTGAACACTCCCCTGGCAAGCCGGCACCGCGGGATCGCACCCCTGACCCCACAGCGTCCGGACCGTTAGCCTGGAGGACCATCTAGCCTGGAGGACCATCGACCGAATCCCGTTCGGAACACTCGTAGAGGAGAGCCCCGCCCATGCCCGCGACCCACGAGGTGTTCAACCAGCCCGCCCCGCTGGAGGACTACGACGTCGCCGCCGACGACGCCCTGCTCGCCGGGGTACAGCGTGAGGGCGCCGGCTGGGCCGCCGAGGAACTGCACGAGCTGGGCCTCCTCGCCGGGACAGCGCGCGCCCGTTCCTGGGGCGAGCAGGCCAACGCCAACGAGCCCGCGCTGCGCACCCACGACCGCTACGGGCACCGCGTTGACGAGGTCGACTTCCACCCGTCGTGGCACGTGCTCATGGACACCGCCGTCAGCCACGGCCTGCACGCCGCCCCCTGGGTGGAGGACCGCCCGGGGGCGCACGTCGCGCGCGCCGCCAAGTTCTACACCTGGTCGCAGGTCGAGGGCGGGCACGGCTGTCCCATCTCGATGACCTACGCCGCGATACCCGCCCTGCGCCACTCCCCCGACCTGGCCGCCCGCTTCGAGCCGCTGCTGGCGGCGCGCAGCTACGACTTCGGCCTGCGCCCGCCACTGCGCAAGGACGGGCTGCTCGCCGGGATGTCGATGACGGAGAAGCAGGGC
The DNA here is from genome assembly GCF_014203805.1 of Lipingzhangella halophila. Taxonomy (GTDB): domain Bacteria; phylum Actinomycetota; class Actinomycetes; order Streptosporangiales; family Streptosporangiaceae; genus Lipingzhangella; species Lipingzhangella halophila. The sequence continues at coordinate 3,111,944 of NZ_JACHJT010000001.1, forward strand.
GGCTCCGACGTCCAGGCGAACACCACCCGCGCCGTGCCGCAGGCCGACGGCAGCTACCGGCTTATCGGGCACAAGTGGTTCACCTCGGCCCCGATGGGCGACGTCTTCCTCACGCTCGCCCACGCGCCCGAAGGGCTCACCTGCTTCCTCGTCCCGCGCGTCCTCGACGACGGCACCCGCAACACGCTGCTCATCCAGCGGCTCAAGGACAAGCTGGGCAACCGCTCCAACGCCTCCGCCGAGCTGGAGTACGACGACACCCTCGCCTGGCCTGTCGGTGAACCGGGCAAGGGCGTGCGCACCATCATCGAGATGGTCAACGGCACCCGGCTGGACTGCGTCATCGGCTCGGCCGCGGGAATGCGCGCCGCCCTGCTCCAGGCGGTGCACCATGCCTCGCAGCGCAGGGCATTCGGCTCGCTCCTCATCGACGAGCCGCTGATGCGCAACGTCCTGGCCGACCTGGCACTGGAGTCAGAGGCCGCGACGACGCTGATGACGCGTCTGGCCGGCGCCGCCGACCGGGCGATCCGGGGCGACGAGGCCGAGGCGGCCTTCCGCCGGCTGGCGGTGGCCGTGGGCAAGTTCTGGGTCACCAAGCGGCTTCCCGCGCACACCGCCGAGGCGCTGGAGTGCCTGGGCGGCAACGGCTACGTCGAGGAGTCGCCGATGCCGCGGCTCTTCCGGGAGTCGCCCCTGAACTCCATCTGGGAGGGGTCGGGCAACGTGGTGGCGCTCGACGTGCTCCGCGCCATGGGCAAGCGGCCCGACACGGTCGAGGTGTTCCTGGCCGAACTGGCGCGCGCCGAGGGCGTCGACACCCGGTTCGACCAGGCCGTGAAGCGGTTGCGGGCGGAGCTGGGCGACCTGGAGGACCTCCAGCACCGCGCTCGCGGCCTGGTGGAGCTGATGGCGCTCACCCTGCAGGCGTCCCTACTCATCCGGTACGCCCCGGAGCCGGTGTCGGACGCGTTCACCGCCTCGCGGCTGGGCGGCGAGGCGGGACGCACGTTCGGCACGCTGCCGCGCGGGGCCGACACGGCGGCCATCATCGACCGGAACCGGCCACGCGTCTGAGGGCCCGGCGGGGCCAGCGCGGAACGCGCCGTTGCGGCCGCGGCCCGTCCCGGGGCTCGGGCGGAGCTCGGAGCTACGGGGCGGGGCACGCTCGCCACGGCGGCAACCCGCCGGCGCGCCATTTCCGCGGGCGCACCCCGGTCCCCGCGGGAAATTGTCTGCGCAATACCCCCGAAATCGGACACAATTCCAACGTTGACCTGCCCGAACAGGAATAATCAATCGGCCAGGGCGGAACAACAAGTCTCGCCACGTGTCAACGAGACATAGAAGAGACTGTGACGCCAATGGTGGAAGTCTGGCCAGGTAATCCGTACCCCCTTGGTGCCACCTACGACGGGTCTGGCACCAACTTCTCCGTGTTCTCCGAGGCCGCCGAACGCGTGGAACTCTGCCTGTTCGACGGGGACAGGGCCGAGACCCCGGTGGCGCTCACCGAGAATGACGGTTTTGTCTGGCATGGGTACCTCCCGGGGGTCGGCCCCGGACAGCGGTACGGGTACCGGGTACATGGCCCCTACATCCCGGAACAGGGCCTGCGCTGCAACCCGGCGAAGCTGCTCGCCGACCCCTACGCCAAGGCGATCGACGGCACGCTGACCTGGCACGAGTCGCTGTTCAGCTACCACTTCGAGGAACCGTCGCGGATGAACACCCGCGACAGCGCGCCCTACGTGCCCAAGTGCGTGGTGGTGAGCCCGTTCTTCGACTGGGCCAACGAGAGCCGCCCGCGCATCCCCTACCACCGGACCGTGATCTACGAGGCCCACGTGCGCGGTCTGACCATGCGCCACCCCGACATCCCCAAGCACCAGCGCGGCACCTACGCGGGACTGGCGCACCCCGCGATGGTCGACTACCTCACGTCCCTCGGCGTGACCGCGGTCGAGCTCATGCCGGTGCACCATTTCGTGCCGGAACACGCCATGGTGGCCCGCGGGCTCACCAACTACTGGGGGTACAACACCCTGGCCTTCCTGGCCCCGCACAGCGAGTACGCCGCCAACGGCTCCCAGGGACAGCAGGTCCAGGAGTTCAAGGGGATGGTCAAGTCGCTGCACGAGGCCGGGATCGAGGTACTGCTGGACGTCGTCTACAACCACACCGCTGAGGGCGACCACATGGGGCCCACACTGTCGCTGCGGGGCATCGACAACCTCAGCTACTACCGGGTGCGCGACGACGACCAGCGCTACTACCTCGACTACACGGGCTGCGGGAACAGCCTCAATGTGCGCCACCCCCATTCACTGCAGCTCATCATGGACTCGCTGCGGTACTGGGTGACGGAGATGCACGTCGACGGGTTCCGGTTCGATCTCGCCTCCGCGCTGGCACGGGAGTTCCACGACGTCGACCGGCTCAGCACGTTCTTCGACATTGTCCAGCAGGACCCGGTCATCTCGCAGGTGAAGCTCATCGCCGAACCGTGGGACGTCGGCCCGGGCGGGTACCAGGTGGGCAACTTCCCGCCGCTGTGGTCGGAGTGGAACGGCAAGTACCGCGACACCGTGCGCGACTTCTGGCGCGGGCACCACGTGGTACCCGAACTGGCCTCGCGCCTGGCCGGATCCAGCGACCTCTACCAGGGCGACGGCCGCCGCCCCGTCGCCTCGATCAACTTCGTCACCTGCCACGACGGGTTCACACTCGCCGATCTCGTGACCTATGAGCATAAGCACAACGAGGACAACGGCGAGGACAACCGCGACGGCACCGACGACAACCGCTCGTACAACCACGGGGTCGAGGGCCCCTCGGAACGGCCCGACATCGTGGCGCTGCGCCGCCGCCAGATGCGCAACTTCCTGGCGACACTGTTCCTGTCGCAGGGCGTGGTGATGCTCTCGCACGGGGACGAGATCAGCCGCACCCAGGGAGGCAACAACAACGCCTACTGCCAGGACAACGAGATCACCTGGGTGGACTTCAAGCGCGCGGACGACGAGGACGGCATGCTCGACTTCGTCCGCGGCCTGGCCCGGCTGCGCCGCGCGCACCCGGTGTTCCGCCGCCGCCGGTTCTTCCAGGGCCGGCCGCCGCGCGGCAGCAAGCTGCGCGACATCGCGTGGCTGCGGCCCGACGGCGGCCAGATGACCGAGAAGGACTGGGACTCCGCCGGCCCGATCCTGGGCGCGTTCCTGAACGGCGACGCGATCACCGAGCCCGACCTGCGGGGGCGGTGGGTCTCCGATGACAGCTTCCTGCTGCTGCTGAACAGCGGAGACGATCCGGTTCGCTTCACCGTTCCCGGACGCGACTTCGGCAGCTCGTGGCAGGTGGTCCTCGACACCGCCGAGCCCGACCTCACCGAGGGTCCGGTCGTCTCGGCCCGCGGCACGGTCCAGGTGCTCGATCGCGCGCTGCTGCTGTTGAAACGCGTGTCGCGGCGCCGGGCGGCGCACCGCGGCGGCGTCTAAGCTCGACGACCATGAGCTCTCTCGCCGAATCCGGCGCGGCGCGCTTCCGCGCGCTGCTGCCGCACCCCGAACCCGAGGCCGACCTCGCGACCGCCTACGCCTATCCCGCTGTGCTGGATCGGCCGTGGCTGCGTGCCAACATGATCGCCAGCGCCGACGGCGGGGCGTGGGGGCGCACCGGACACAGCGGCGACCTGTCCTCGGCTGCGGACCGCAGAGCCATGAGCATCCTGCGCGGGCTCTCTGATGTTGTGCTCGCCGGGGCGGGAACGGCGCGGATCGAGGGGTACCGGCCGGTGCGCGCCCGCGAGGTCTGGGGGGAGCTGCGGGCGGGGCGGACGGCGACGCCGCCGGTCGCCGTGGTCTCGCGCACCCTGGACCTCAACCCCAGCCTGTTGTCTCAGGCCCCGGAGGAAGCACGCACCATCGTCCTGACCACCGAGTCCGCGCCGGCGGAGCGCAGGCGGACCGCCGCGAGGGAGGCCGACGTCGTTGTGGCCGGCGAGGACTCGGTGCGGCCCGAGCTGATCATGGCGGCCCTGGCGGAGCGCGGGCTGCTGCGGGTGCTCACAGAGGGTGGACCGCACCTGCTGGCCGAGCTCACCTCCGCCGGCCTTCTGGACGAGCTGTGCCTGACGTTGAGCCCGCATTTGACCGGGCCGGAACCCGCCCGAATCGTGGCCGGTGATGGCCCCGCCCACACCCAGGAGCTGGCGCTCGCTCACGTACTGGAGTCGGAGGGTTCGTTGTTCCTGCGGTATACGCGCGCCAGCGGAATCTGACGAAACCAGCAGTTTCCTCTTTTGCCAGGACAGGCTGTCGGCCGGTGTCGGACGTCCGGCAACACGCATAAACCACCCGGCAACCGGACATACCCGGTGTGTAGCACAGTGACGTCGGCCCTCGGGTAGCGCGATCGGGTACGAAATGGAACAGTCCGATATTCACTCCCCAACAGGACAGTATCGACCGGGAAAAGACCGACCGAGGACGACTCGATCAGTGTGACGACGAATTCCGGGCGAGAGGATGAACGCAGTGCCGACGTCCGAAAATGACTCCCCCCCGGTGTACCGCGAGATCGCCGAGGCCCTGCGCCATGCCATCGCCTCCGGCGAGCTCGCGGACGGCGACCGGCTCCCTGGCGAGAACGACCTGATGAAGCGGTACGGGGTCGCCCGAGCCACCGCGCGTCAGGCACTTTCGGTCCTCATCAACGAGGGCATCGTGGTGCCCGTACGCGGCTCGGGCATCTACGTCCGTGCCTTCCGCCCTCTGCGGCGGCACGGACCCCGGCGCCTCTCCCGGGAGCTCTGGGACAACGGGCGCGCCATCTGGGAGGCGGACGCCACCGACCGCGAGTTCGAGACCGACAGCATCACGGTCCGTGAGATCCCCGCGCCCGACTACGTGTCGCGCGCTCTGGAGCTGCCCGGCGAGGCCCGGGTGGTGTGCCGCCGGCGCCGGTACCACCTCGACGGCCGCCCCATGCAGCTCGCCACCTCGTACCTGCCGGCGGCCCTCGTCGCCGGAACGGCGATCGCCGAGACCGAGACGGGGCCCGGCGGCATCTACGCCCGGCTGTCCGAGCTCGGGTACGCGCCCGCGCACTTCACAGAGGAGATCCGGGTGCGCATGCCCAGTCCGACCGAGACCGAGGAGCTTCAGCTCAGTGCCGGAACCCCGATCCTGGACGTGCTGCGCACAGCGCTCACCGCCAGGCGCCTGCCGGTCGAGCTGAACGAGATGACGTTGGACGGGTCCGCCTACATCCTGCAGTACGACTTCGACGCCTGACCGCGGCGGACCCGAAACGACGAGAGCGGGCCGGGGACGACGCCCCGGCCCGCCGCTCCTGTGCCGCCGCGCTAGTCCCAGTCAGCCTCTGTAGAGGAGCGGCGCCTCTTGGAGGCGAAGACCAGGTACATCAATCCCAGGAACGCCGCACCGACGGCGACTGCCCCGCCAGCGGCGGGAAGGACGTCACCGGTGCGACTCATCGCCCACTCGGCGAGGGCGAATCCCAGGACCGATGCCACGGCCAGTGCGCCCACACCGATCGCCAGCATCAGCCACAGCAGCCCGCGGTCGCTCAGGGGGCGCGGCCGGCTGCGGTCGACGCGCGCCGCCACGGCGGACCTGGTGAGCGCCGCGACCCAGCGGATCTCGGCCGCGGTATCCGCGATCATGCGCCACGCCGGCCGAATCCCTTCTCGCAGGCGAATTGTGTGATGATCCAACCAAAGATGGGCGTACTGGGCCCATCCCACGCGCAGCGACTGCCTTCTCTGTCCCAATCCCAGTGGTTGCCGATATGTAACAAGCATCGCCGCATCTCCCGACTGCCTGTAGCCCTGGGGGTCCCCTACCCTTCGAGATCGAGTCCGAACTTCTCAAAGCACGAGGATCTGGGCATCTAACCATCATCGGTGCTCTTGGTTCGAATCGGAGGGCAGCGGCGGGGCAGCAGCGCGTGACAGGAGAGGCGAGGTAGCGTCACAATCATGGACGAAGCAAAGGCCCACACACCCACGAGCGAGGACGGATGGCGCGAACGGCTCTCCCGCCAGGAGTACGCCGTGCTTCGTCAGGGGGCCACGGAACGGCCATGGAGCGGGGAGTACGTCGCCACCACCACGGTGGGCGTCTACCGGTGCCGGGCGTGCGGCGCCGAACTGTTCCGCTCGGCCGAGAAGTTCGAGTCGCACTGCGGGTGGCCGAGCTTCTACGATCCCGCTGATACCGACGCGGTTACGCTGATCGAGGACCGGTCCCTTGGCATGGTCCGCACCGAGGTCCGCTGCGCGCGCTGCGACTCCCACCTCGGTCACGTGTTCCGCGGCGAGGGCTACGACACCCCGACCGACGACCGCTACTGCATCAATTCCGTGGCGCTAACCCTGGAGGCAACCGACCAAGTGGAATAGCATCCTCCAACATGTGCGCCGTTGTCCGGGACCCACGCACTGCGCTTACGGGCCCCTCGCGTGTCCCCGTCGACGCGCCGTCTGGAGGAACCGCGCGGGCCCCGTCGCTCCCCAGGTCCATCGCGGCTTCCCAGCCACTCGACGAAAGCTCCCTATGACCGACGCTTCCTTCCCCCCACCCATAGGCCGGTCGTCTGTTCGGATGGCGCGCGGCTCCGCCCCCTGGCTCGTGCCCGCGTGGGCGGCCGCCGGAACCGCGGTTCTGGCGAGCCGCGGCGCCCGGTGGCGTACGGCGCTGGCCGTGCCCGCCGTTGGCCTCGCCGCCGGCATGACCTGGTTCTTCCGCGATCCCGAACGCGGCCCGGCTCCCGGTCGGATGCTCTGCGCGGCCGATGGTGTCGTGCAGAGCGTCGATGCCCAACCCGATGGCCGCACCCGGGTAGCGGTTTTCATGAACCCGCTCAATGTGCACGTCAACCGCGCACCACTTGCGGGAACCGTGGTCGGGGTGGAGCATCGTCCGGGGGGCTTCCGTCCCGCATTCGACAAGGACAGCGAGCGTAATGAACGCGTCATCTGGACCTTCGAAACCGAGATTGGTGAGATCACGGTCGTTCAAATCGCCGGCGCGATGGTCCGGCGTATCGTCCCGTATCTCACTGAGGGGCAGAAGGTGGAAAAGGGCGAGAGGATCGGGCTCATCCGGTTCGGGTCGCGGGTCGACGTTTACCTTCCGGCGGGGATCACCCCGGCGGTGGCGAACGGGCAGCAGGTCCGAGCCGGAGAGACCCGCCTTGACCGCGACTGACGAGGGGCTCGCTGAGCCCGCTCTCGCGGGCCCGGCGGAACCCGCCCCCCGCCCCCGCCTCGCGGTGGCCGACTACCTCACCCTCGGCAACGCGCTGTGTGGCTTCATGGCGGTGTGGCAACTCGCCGCGGCGCAGTCAGCGCATCTGGCGACCGGGGTCCAGGGCCCCATGGACCGCAGCGCCGTCGCGACGGCGGTCGTCCTGCTGCTGATGGCCACCGCGTTCGATCTCTTCGACGGGCGGGTCGCGCGCAAGCTCGGCGGCAGCGGCATGGGCGCCGAACTGGACAACCTGGCCGACGTGATCAGCTTCGGGTTCGCACCCGCGTTCTTCGTCGTCGCGTGGGGCACGCTGGCCGGTGGCGGGATCGCCCCGATCGCCGGCGCCGCGGCCGTACTTCTGGCGACGGTCGTGCGGCTGGCCCGCTTCTCCTGCCAGGCGCCGGGCGAAAGCTACTTCACGGGGCTGCCCAGCCCGTTCGGTGCCATGGCCGTCATCACGATCGTGCTGCTCGATCCGCCCGTTCTCGTGGGCACTGCCGCGGTACTGACGATCTCCTGGCTCATGGTGAGCCGCATCAAGTACCCGAAGCCGCGCGGACGGCTGGCCTTCACCGTGTTGGCCTGGATTCTGGGCAGCGTGGCCTGCCTGACCGCGTGGGCGGTCGACGCCCCGGCGGGCACGGCGCTGCTCTACTCCGGCTCCAGCCTGGTGCTCTCGCTCCTCCTGGTCATCCCGGTCTATGTCGTGCTGACGCGACACCACCAGTACGACGACGAGGACGAGATCACGCTACCGAGCACTCAGGAGGGCTGAGAAGACACCAGAAGCGCCGGGGAGCGCTGGCCGGCCGGGTGGGCCCCTGAAAGACCGGCCAGCGCACGGGACGACGGTTGCGCGCCGTGCGGGTGCTCCGCGGTTACGCGAGCGCCTCCAGCAGCTCCGGCACACCCTTGCGCCGGCCGGTGTAGAACGGCACCTCCAGCCGGGTGTGCCGGCGGGCCTCCGCGCCGCGCAGGTGCCGCATCAGGTCGACGATCCGGTGCAGCTCTCCCGCCTCGAAGGCGAGCATCCATTCGTAGTCACTGAGAGCGAAGCTGGACACCGTGTTCGCGCGGACGTCGGAGAACCCTGCTGCCATCCGGCCGTGCTCGGCGAGCATGGCCCGGCGCTCCTCGTCGGGCAGCAGGTACCACTCGTACGAGCGCACGAACGGGTAGACGCACAGGTAGTCCTGCGGCTCCTCCCCCGCCAGGAACGCCGGCACGTGGGCGCGGTTGAACTCCGCCGGGCGGTGCATCCCCACCACCGACCACACCGGGGTGCTCGCGCGCCCCAGGCGGGTGCGGCGGAACGCGGTGTACATCTCCTGGACGGACTCCGGGCTGTCGCCGATCCACCAGAACATCGCGTCAGCGTCGGCGCGGAATCCCTGGACGTCGTAGCAGCCGCGGGTGACCACCCCCTTCTCGGCAGCACCGTCGAACAAGGCGGTGAGCTCCTCGGCCGCGGCGGTGCGGTCCAGACCGGAAAGGTCTCCCGCTTTGAACACCGACCACATGGTGTAGCGGATGAGCTGGTTGAGCTCCTCGGCCTCCGCGGTGCCGCTGCTGTGCTGTCCCGTGGTCACGTGTGCCTCCATTGCTTCTTGTCAGCTTCTCGCGGTGGATAACCGGGGCGTCCGCTGGGTGGGCCGCTCCCGCAGGACCTCGCGCGCGGCCTCGGCCGCTCCACCGACGCAGGCGGGGATTCCGACACCGTCGTAGGCAGCCCCGCACAGCGCGAGGCCGGGCAGCTCGGCGACCGCGGTGCGTGCCCGGTCGACCCGCCCCTGGTGTCCGACCGTGTACTGCGGCAGGCCGCCGCCCCACCGGGTGACGCGCTGGTCAAGGGGCGCCCCGGAAACACCGCAGATGTCGGCGAGGTCGCCGGCCGCACGCTCGACGAGATCGCCGTCGCCGCGCTGCAGCGCGGCCTCGTCGCCATACCGCCCGACCGAGCAGCGCACGACCGTCATCCCGGTATCGGGATGCGCCGCGCGCAGCTCGGCCGCCAACCACGGCCACTTGACACTGCTGAAGGTGACGGCCTTGACGAACCGCTGCTCCCTGGCGGGCACCAGGAACCCGCTGCCCATCGGCGGCCGGCCGAACGCGGATGTGGGGTAGGCCAGGGTGACGATGGCCATGCTGGCGTAGTCGATTCCGGCGAGCTCCGCGGCCGCCGCGGGTGCCACCGGCCGCAACAGCCGCGCGGTCGCGGGAGCTGGGCAGGCCAGCACGACCCCGTCGGCGGTGATCCGGCGCGGGTCGCTCGCGCAGCCAACGGTGAGCGACCAGGTGCCATCGCGGACGTCGAGCTCGCGCACCGTGGCCGACGTCTCGATCCGGGCACCGCTCTGCCGGGCCAGCGGCTCGATGAGGGTGGCCGCGCCGCCGCGCAGTGTGGCGAACGCCGGCCCCGTCGCGGGACTCTGGGCGCCCTGCCGCCTGGAGGCAGCCACGGCCCGCAGCAGCGAGCGCTCCTCGCGGGCCATGCGGGCCACCTGCGGCAGGGTGGCGTCCAGCGAGAGCTGGTCGGCCCGGCCCGCGTACACGCCGCCGAGTATCGGCTCCACAAGCCGCTCGACGACCTCGGATCCCATACGCGTCCCGATATAGCGGCCGACGGCGACGTCGCCGCGCACCGGAGTGCGCGGCCAGAGCAGGTCGCGGGCCGCGCGCAGGGTGCCCGGCCACGACAGCACTCTGCTGCGCGCCAGCCCGGTCAGGCTCCCGGGAACCCCCATGACCTGGCCGGTTGGAAAGGGGCGCAGCCGTCCCCTGCTGTAGACGGCCGCCGGCCCGGGCGCGGGGTACGCCAACCGGTCGTCGAGCCCCAGTTCGTGGATGAGATCCAGGGCCTCCGGGCGCCGCGCCAGGATGGACTCCGCCCCGGAGTCCACCGGGACTCCGGCCACCGGGGAAACGTCCAGCTTCCCGCCGAGGCGCGGGCTCGCTTCGAGCACGGTGACATCGGCCCCGGCCCTGGTGAGACGATAGGCGGCGGTCAGCCCGGACACCCCGCCTCCCACCACGGCGACGTGCGGTTTCGTCTGCATGCCCCCAGCTTTCCAGATCATTGGGACCACCCGCGCACACCCCCGCGATCGCCGATCGCGTGGGCGCGCCGGCCCCGGGGTCTCAGCGGTGTAATGGACGCGTTACTCCCGGGAGGCAACTCGGGTGGAGACCGCACCGTCAGAGAGCACATGGAAACGTCAGCGCACCCACACATTCCGGTCCGCACGGTGCCGGGCCTCGCTCCAATGCTGGCAGTGATACTGGCGGTGCTACTGCTCGCTGGCTGCTCCGGCACCCTCCAGGGGGACGCCCAGGAGGACGCCAGTGGCGCGGCGGCGCCCCAGAACGATGCCCCCGAGAACGCGCGGGACGCCGAGGACAGCGGCGGGGATGAGGACGGCGCGGTCACCGGATCCGACGTCGACGTACGCGAACGCGAGGTCGTGCACACCGCCGACCTCACGGTGGAGACCCCCGAGGTCGAGGAGACCGCCGACTCCGCCAAGGAGTGGGTCGACGACGCGGGCGGGCACGTCGCCGCGGAGGACGTCACCACCCGGTCCGGCGAGGGCCCCCGCGCGTCGCTGACGCTGCGGGTCCCCACCGACCAGTACGAGGACGCCCTGCGAGAGCTGGGCGACCTCGGCACTCAGGCGAACCTGCAGCGCGAGGCCGAGGATGTCACCGAAGAGGTGGCCGACGTCGACAGCCGGGTCGAGTCGGCCGAGGCGACCCTGGACCGGCTGCGCGATCTGGTCGAGGACGCCGACACCGTCGAGGACGTGCTGGCCGTGGAGTCCGAGATCGCCACCCGCCAGCAGGAGCTGGAGGCGCTGCAGGCCCGGCAGCAGGCACTGCAGGACAGCACCTCGTTCGGCACGATCAAGCTCTCGCTGCTGCCGCCCGACACCTACCTGGCCGAGGACGAGTCCGACTCCATCGGCTTCACCGGCGGGCTCGCCAGGGGCTGGCGGGCTCTGACAGCGGTTGCCGAGGGCCTTTCGGTGGCCGCTGGCTGGCTGCTGCCGTTCCTGGTGGTCGTCGCGGCGGCGGCTTCCCCCTTCGTTGTGTGGCGCCGGCGCCGGGCCGCCGCCAAGCGCGGCTCCGCCAAGCAGGCGGGTTCCGCGGCAGAGGCGGCCGGAGAGCCGGCTCCGGAACCGGTCGGGGCACGCGATGGCGATAGCGGCAGCGACCCGGCCGACGACACCCCGGACGAGGCTGAGGACGGTCCGCCTCCCGAGCGGGAGGCATGACAACGGAGCGGGCGGTCCGAGCGTGCCGTTCGCTCTCTAACCGGAGGAGGCGCCCGGCGCCAGAGGGCCGGGCGCCTCCCCGCACCCTGGCCCGGTCTCCCGGCCGGGCGGGACTACCGCCCTCCGGTCCGGGGCAGTGTTTGTGTCACCGCTCGGACTCCTCGTGCACCAGTTCGGTGAGGCGCGCCAGCGTGTCGGGGTCGGTCGTGGGCAGCACCCCGTGACCGAGGTTGAAGATGTGGCCTTCGGCGGCGCGGCCCCGGTTGAGGACATCCCGGGTGCGCTCGGCGACGACGTCCCACGGCGCGAAGAGCGCAGCGGGGTCCAGGTTGCCCTGCAGCGCCGTGCCCGGCTGCACGCGCTGGGCGGCGCTGTCGAGCGGCACCCGCCAGTCGACCCCGACGACGTCGGCGCCCGCCTCGCTGAGCAGGCCGAGCAGCTCGCCGGTGCCCACGCCGAAATGGATGCGCGGCGCGTCGAACTCAGCCAGGCGCTCGAAGATCCAGGAAGTGTGCGGGAGCACGGAGGCACGGTAATCCTCAGCGCTCAGGGCGCCGACCCAGGAGTCGAAGAGCTGTACCGCGCTCGCCCCGGCCGCGATCTGGACCTTGAGGAACTCCAGGGTGATCGCTGACAGCCGGCGCATCAGGTCGTCCCAGAGCTTGGGCTCGCCGTACATCAGAGCCTTGGTGTGCTCGTGGTTCTTCGACGGGCCGCCCTCGATCAGGTAGGAGGCCAGTGTGAAGGGCCCGCCCGCGAAGCCGACGAGTGGGCGGCCCTTGAGCTCCTCGACGAGCCCGCCAACCGCCTCGGTCACGTAGCCGACGTCGCCGGGTTCGAGCTCGCGCAGCCGCGCGATGCCGCCGGCGTCGCGGATCGGGTCGGCCACCACGGGTCCGACGCCGGACTTGATGTCCAGGTCGAGTCCGATGGCTTTCAGCGGGACGACGATGTCGCTGAAGTAGATCGCGGCGTCGACGTCATAACGGCGTACCGGCTGCATCGTGATCTCGACGATCATGTCGGGGCGCGCGCACGCCTCCAGCATCGGGACGTCGGCGCGGACACGTCGGTACTCGGGCAGTGAGCGCCCGGCCTGGCGCATGAACCACACCGGTGTGCGAGGCACCGGCAGGCGCCGGCAGGCGCGGAGGAATGGAGATTCGTGCAGGATCACACCTCCGATCGTGCCATGAGCCGAGCACCGGTTGGTGGCCGTGACGCATCGGAATTGGCCCACTCCGGCCACCAGTGGCGGTTAGGGTTGACGCGTACCGTATTCGTCGCAGGGGCCGGCCAGCATCGGCGCGAAACACCGACACGCCGGAGAAGCTCCGCGAGCTGGCCGGCGACTCGTGCCACCGTCGGAGAGTGCCCGTCGCCGTGCGCTGTCCGTAATGGCGGATGTGTCGCGGTGGCGGGGGGCCGTGGTGCCCGCGTTCAGTCGTTTCCACGAAGCGCGGGCAGTGTGGCCTTGTGCGCGACGTGCTCGATTACAAGATTAAGGCTGACGTTTCCATCATGCCCCCTCTCGGTAGGGTCGATGACGCGCCTCCCGCGTTCCGGCGAGCGGTCGAGAGCCTGCACGTGCCCGCGGTCCGCCCCGAGGTCGTGATCGAGGAGATCCCCGCCCCGCAGCGCCTCGCGCCCTACGCCGTCGCGATGTCGGCGAGCGTCCGGGTCGGTGACGACGATGTCGCACTGGGCCGGCTGATCGTGCTCTACGATCCCGACGACACCCGGGACTGGCCGGGCCCCTTCCGCGTCGTGGCCTACGCCAGCGCTGATCTCGAAACCGAGATCGCCAGCGATCCGCTCCTTGGCCAGGTCGCCTGGAGCTGGCTGGTCGAGGCGCTCACCTCCCTCGGCGCCGAGCACCACACGCTCAGCGGCACCGTCACGCGCGCGACGTCGGAAGGCTTCGCGGCCAAGGCGGACGAGCCGACAACCACCGAACTGGAGTTACGGGCATCCTGGTCGCCGAGCACGGACGACCTCTCAGCGCACATGCGGGCGTGGCTCGCGCTGCTGAGCTCCGCCGCCGGGCTGCCGCCGGTCGATGTCACCGACATCGCGCAGCACCGGCAGCGCACTGCCGACTGAGAACTCCGGTGCGGCGTTATACGCGCCTTAGGCCCCCGGGAGCGCACCCACAGTTCCGGGAGCGCATACCGTGGTTGCGTGGCGAACGTTCTGAACTCCAAGTCAGGTGAACCGGATCCGGGCGCCTCGCACGGGCAGGACGGCGAGGACATTCCGTTGCTGAGCGCTCCGCGCGACGGCGTGCCCGCGGTCGTCTCGGATGAGGGGCACCTGGCTCGCGTCACCGAGTCGTTCGGCAGGGCCTCGGGCCCAGTCGCGGTCGACGCGGAGCGGGCATCGGGGTACCGCTACGGACAGCGGGCCTACCTCGTCCAGCTCCGCCGCGAGGGTGCCGGCTCAGCGCTGATCGACCCGGTCGCCTGCCCTGACCTGACCGGTCTCGACAGCGCCCTGGCCGGGGTGGAAATGGTGCTGCATGCCGCGCACCAGGACCTCCCCTGCCTGGGCGAGCTCGACCTGCGTCCCGACCGGTTGTTCGACACCGAGCTGGCCGCCCGGTTGCTCGGCTACCAGCGCGTGGGGCTGGCCTCCATGGTCGAGCGCCTCCTTGGGCTGCGCATGGCCAAGGAGCACTCGGCGGCTGACTGGTCCATCCGGCCGCTGCCGGAGGACTGGCTCTGCTACGCGGCGCTGGATGTGGAGGTCCTGGTCGACCTGCGCGACAAACTCGAAGCCGAGTTGGCGGACTCCGGGAAGCTGGAATGGGCACACGAGGAGTTCGCCGCGGTCCTGGCCGCCCCGCCCAAGGAGCCGCGCCCCGATCCGTGGCGGCGCACGTCGGGGATCCACAAGGTGCGCAACCAGCGTGCCCTGGGTGTGGTCCGAGAGCTGTGGCAGGAGCGCGACCGGATCGCCCAGGAGCGCGACATCTCGCCGGGCCGGGTGCTACCCGACTCCGGGATCGTCGAGGCGGCCACGGCGATGCCGAGCACGGCACCCGAGCTCGCGGCCATCAAGCCGTTCAGCACGCGGCTCGCCCGGCGCTACGTGCCAGTGTGGATCAAGGCGATCAATCGGGTGCGCGACATGCCCGGCGCTGAGCTTCCGCAGCCCAGCGCTCCGGGCGACGGCCCACCGCCCACCAACCGCTGGGCCGACCGCGACCCCGATGCCGCGCGGCGCCTGGACACTGTGCGCGAGGTGGTGTCCACAATCGCCGAACAGGTCAGCATGCCCACCGAGAACCTGCTGCAGCCCGACGCCGTGCGCCGGCTCGCGTGGACGCCCCCGCGGTCGGACGGCGCCGACGCGGTCGCCGAGCACCTGCGCGAGAACAACGCCCGGGAGTGGCAGATCGCCCTGGCCGCGGAGGCCCTCGCTGACGCGCTGCGTGCGGCGCAGCGGTAATTTGGACCCGCCTCAAAACCGGCCAACACCGTAAAATAGTACAAGTGACATATTTCACTGGTCCCGCACCGTCCACTGGATCCCGAAATCCCGACGCGCCGCCTATGTTATGGAATCGTGTTGATATCGGTACGGGGCAGTAAGCGTGAGTGGCGTCCGACACCTGGCTACGCGGGGGTGAGTCCCATGTCGGTGTGGCAGGCACTGCTGCGCTGGACGGGGCTCACGAACCCCGAAGACACCAACGCAGCAGATGCCGACCAGACCAACGATGCCGGGACACCAGCCATGCGTGCGGCGGCCCTGGAGCGAACCCTGCAGCAGGCCGTCGACGCCTACGGCTCGGCCGACCCGCGCAGCATCACGGCGCGCAACAACCTCGCCGGCAAGTACGCCCAGATCGGGCGGCGCGCCGCGGCCACATCCCAGTTCGAACAGGCCCTGACCGACGCGGTGGTGACGTTCGGTGACGACCACGAGCAGACGGATGTCATCCGGGAGAACCTCGCCTGGACCTACGAGGACGCCGGCCGGTTCGACGACGCCGCCAGCCAGTGGGAGAGCCTGCTCAGCAACCGGGAGCAGAGCCTGGGAAGCACGGCCGGCGACACGGTGACCGCGCGCGCCCGGCTGGCGCAGTGCTATCGCAGGAGCGGCCGCCCCGATGCCGCGATCGCCCGCTTCGAGCAGGCCCTGGAGGATTCCTCCTCCGCCGAGGAGCGCGACGGCCTGCGCCTCGGGCTGAGCATGGCACTCACCGCGGCCGGTCGGCACAACGACGCCATCCACCAGTTGCGGATCGCGCTCGCGCACCGCCAGCGCCGCCTGGGAAGCCGGCATCACGACACCCTGATGGTCCACCACCGGCTCGGACGCGCCTACACCCAGGCGGGGCGCGCGAACGAGGCCGTCGACACGCTGCGGCTGGCCTACCGCCACGGGCTGGCCGTTGCCGGCGACCCCGACATCCGGGTGCTCACCATGCGGATGCGCCGCGACCTCGCCGGAGCGCTGAGCGCCGCCGGGCGGCACCGCGACGCCGCCGCACTCTTCTAGGGCGGCACCGCACCGGCGGCGCCCCTCCTCGACCGCACCAAGCCAACCGCCCCGTGGCGGCCGGCCCATCAGTGCTCGCGGCACTAGTTACTGGCGAGTAGCATGGGGGTGAGTTACCCACCCGTTGCTTGAAGGAGGGGCCATCGTGCCGCGAACTGCCCGCGATGTCGTGTTTGTCGACGGGGCACGGACCCCGTTCGGCAAGGCCGGCAAGGGCCTGTACGCCGAGACGCGCGCCGACGACCTTGTGGTCCGCGTCATCCGTGAACTGCTGCGCCGCAACCCCGGCCTGCCACCGGAGCGTGTCGACGAGGTCGCGATCGCCGCCACCACCCAGATCGGCGACCAGGGGTTGACGATCGGGCGTAGCGCCGCCCTGCTGGCCGGCCTGCCGCGCAGCGTGCCCGGCTACGCGATCGACCGCATGTGCGCGGGCGCGATGACCGCCGTGACCACCACCGGCGCTGGCATCTCGTTCGGTGCCTACGACATCGCCATCGCCGGCGGTGTGGAGCACATGGGCCGCCACCCGATGGGCGAGGGTGTCGACCCCAACCCGCGCTTCCTCTCCGAGAAGCTGGTCGACCCCTCCGCTCTGGTCATGGGCAACACCGCGGAGAACCTGCACGACCGCTTCCCCACGATCACCAAGGAGCGCGCCGACGCGTTCGCGGTGCGCAGCCAGGAGAAGGTGGCCAAGGCCAGCGCCGACGGCAAGATCCAGCAGGACCTGGTCGAGACGCTGGTGCGCTCCGCCGAGGAGGGGTACGGCCTGGCCACCTCCGACGAACCGCCACGCCCCGGGACCACGATGGAGTCGCTGGCCGGACTGAAGACTCCGTTCCGCGCGCACGGCAACGTCACCCCGGGCAACGCCGCAGGGCTGAACGACGGCGCCACCGGCGCCCTGATCATGGCCGAGGAGGTCGCCGGGGAGCTCGGCCTGGATTCCCGGATGCGGCTGGTGGACTTCTCCTTCGCCGGCGTGGAGCCGGAGTTCATGGGGGTCGGGCCGGTGCCCGCTACGGAGCGGCTGCTCAGCCGCCAGGGCCTCACCATGGACGACATCGGACTCATCGAGATCAACGAGGCGTTCGCGGTACAGGTACTGGCCTTCCTGGAGCACTTCGGGATCGCCGACGACGACGCCCGGGTCAACCCGTGGGGCGGCGCCATCGCCATAGGCCACCCCCTGGCCTCCTCCGGGGTCCGGTTGATGACGCAGCTCTCCCGGCACTTCGCGGAGCGGCCCGATGTCCGCTACGGCATGACGACCATGTGTGTGGGCATGGGCATGGGCGGCACGGTCCTCTGGGAGCGGGTGTGAGCCCGGCGGCGGGCGCGGCCGCGGTGGTCCCGCGAGCCGGACGCCCGACCGGCCGGCCAGTGAGCGACGAGCGCGAGCGGCCCGAGGGCGCCGCGAACACGGACTGGGAAGGGAACGCCACGTGAGTAACCCCAACGACGCCGCCCGCACCGCCACACCTGGCGCGGAAGAAGTCGCGGCGCAGTTCGCCGACGAGGTCGTCACCAAGGCGCTCGCGCGCGACGTAGCGCTTCCCTACGGGGCGGGCACCGCTGTACTGATCACCCTGGACAACGGGCACGACCACAACAAGCCGAACACCTTCGGGCCCACCGGGCTGACCAGCCTCGGTGCGGCCATCGACGCCGCGGCGGCGCGCACCGACATCGCGGCCGTGGCCGTCACCGGCAAGCCGTTCATCTTCGCGGTCGGCGCCGACCTCACCGGGGTGCCCCAGGTCGAGAACCGCGAGCAGGCGCACACGATCGGCAGGCTGGGCCACGACGTCTTCCGCAAGCTCGGCGAGCTCACCGTTCCCACGTTCGCGTTCGTCAACGGTGCCGCCATGGGCGGCGGGGTCGAGGTAGCGCTGCACTGCGACTACCGCACCGTCTCGACCGGGGTCACGGCGCTCGCGCTGCCCGAGGTGTTCCTCGGCCTGGTTCCGGGCTGGGGCGGTACCTACCTGCTGCCCAACCTCATCGGCGCTGAGGCCGCGCTCAAGCTCATCGTCGACAACCCGCTGGCGCAGAACAAGACGATCAACGGCCGCAAGGCCCACGAGATGGGGATCGCCGACACCATCTTCGAGCCGGCCGACTTCGTCGAGGAGTCGCTGCGCTGGGCTGCCAGGGTCGTCAACGGCGCGGTCGCCGTGCGGCGAGCCGAGGTGGACAAGGGCGAGGCCTGGACGAACGCGGTGGCCAACACCCGGTTCCAGGTCGAGGGCAAGCTCAACGGTGCCGCCCCGGCGCCGGTGCGCGCGCTGGACCTGGTGGACGAGGCTCGCTACCGCACCCGCGACGAGGGCTTCGCCGCCGAGGACGACGCGCTCGCCGACCTGATCATGTCGGACCAGCTCAAGGCCGGGCTGTACGCGTTCGACCTGACGCAGAAGCGCGCGCGCAAGCCCGCTGGCGCTCCCGCCAAGGAGCTGGCGCGCCCGATCACCAAGGTGGGTGTCGTGGGCGCGGGTCTCATGGCCGGTCAGCTCGCCCTGCTGTTCGCCCGGCGGCTCAACGTGCCGGTGGTGCTGACCGACCTGGACCAGGAACGCCTGGACCGGGGAGTCGAGTACGTCCACGGCGAGGTCGACATGCTGCTCGCAAAGGGCCGCGTGTCCCCCGATACCGCCACCCGGCTCAAGGGTCTGGTAACGGGATCGCTGACGAAGGACTCATTCGCCGACGCCGACTTCGTCATCGAGGCCGTCTTCGAGCGGATGGACATCAAACAGCAGGTGTTCGCCGAGGTGGAGGAAGTGGTCTCCGCCGAGGCGGTCCTGGCGACCAACACCTCGTCGCTGTCCGTCAGCGAGATGGCCCACGGCCTGCGCCACCCCGAGCGCGTGGTCGGTTTCCACTTCTTCAACCCCGTTGCCGTGCTCCCGCTGCTGGAGATCGTGCGCGGCGAGCGGACCGACGACGCCACCCTTGCCACGGCGTTCGCCACCGCCAAGACACTGAAGAAGACGGCGGTGCTGTGCGCCGACGCGCCGGCCTTCGTGGTCAACCGGCTGCTCACGCTCTTCATGGGCGAGGTGCTGGGCGCGGTCGAGGAGGGCACGGATCCCGAGGTCGCCGACCGCGCCGTCGCCCCGCTTGGCCTGCCGATGCCGCCACTGATGCTGCTGCAGCTCGTCGGCCCGGCGGTCGCGCTGCACGTCTCGGAGACGCTCAGCGCGGCGTTCCCGGACCGCTTCCACGTCTCGGAGCCGCACCGCCGGCTTGTCGAGGCCAACAAGACGGAGCTCTTCGGCTCGGACCTGCAGCTCGATCCCGAGGTCCGGGAGCTGTTCACCGGCGGCGACAACCCGTCGACCGGTGAGCAGATCCTGAACCGCGCCCTGGAGGCACTGGCCCGCGAGATCAGGATCATGCTCGACGAGGGTGTGGTGGCCGAGCCCGCCGACATCGACCTGTGCCTGATCACCGGTGCCGGTTGGCCGTTCCATCTCGGCGGGATCACCCCGTACCTCGACTGGACGGGTATCGCGCAGAAGGTCAACGGGGCCCCCTTCCACCCCGACGGCCCGAAGGCGATCTGACCCGCGAACGACCCGGACCGGCCCCGCCACCGGCAACGGTGCGGGGCCGGTTCCGGCTCCGGCGTCCTATTGTTGGACTATGAACGATGCCGGCGAGGCGTTCACCGTCACCCGCAAGTTCCGGGTGACGTGGCGTGGGGTCTGGCTGTTCGCGGCGTGCCTGGTCTTCTCGGTGGCCGGGGTGGCCCTGATCGTGCGCGGCGGGGCCGCCGTCGACACCGTGCTCGGGGTTCTGGCGGTACTGCTGTTCGGCGGCGGCGGGCTGCTCGCCGCCTCCCCTATGCTCTCCCGGCGACCCGTGCTGGTTCTGGACCCCGCCGGAGTACGGGTGGTCGCACCCTGGCCCCGGCCCGTGTCCGACGACCTCGTCGTGCCGTGGGCGGATATCGCGCGGATCCGGGCCGCGACGCAAGTGGTTCCGCACCGCGGCGACACCATGCTGCTGCACTATCTGGTGTTCGTGCCGCGCGACGCGACCGACCGCGCCCTTCGCCCTCCGGTCCCATGGGAGCTCAGCTACGCCGTCCGGGCCCGTCCGACCTGGGACCGCACCATCGAGGAGATCGTCGCCGAGGCCCGCCGGCACCGCCCCGACCTGGTCTTCGAGGACCGCAGGCTGACGCGCGCGCGTCCCGGGTAGCCGGGCCGCGCCCACCCGGCCGGCCCGCCGCTACCGCCCGGTGTCCGCCACCGTCTCGGGCTCCTCCAGGATGTGGCCACCATCGTCCTCGCTGATGCCGATCCGGTCGTGCAACCGGCGCAGGGGCCGGGGAAGCCACCAGTTGGCCCTGCCGAGCAGGCGCATCGCCGCCGGGACGAGGATCGCGCGCACCAGCGTCGCGTCCACCACCACCGCCACGGCAAGGCCGATCCCGATGATCTGCAGTAGGAGCAGATCGGACGTGCCCATCGCGGCGAGCACCACGATGAGCAGCAGCGCGGCACTGGTGATGATGCTGCCGGTGCGCTGCAGGCCGGCCGCGACGGAATGCGCGTTGTCCCCGGTGCGCAGGTACTCCTCACGCACCCGGCTGAGCAGGAACAGCTCGTAGTCCATCGCCAGGCCGAACGCGACGATCAGGATCAGCACCGGGAAGGTCGGGTCGATCGTCCCGACGGGGTCGAAACCGAACACGGGCGCCAGGTGCCCTTCCTGGAACCCCCATATGACCACGCCCAGGGACGCGCCGAGCGAGAGGAACCCCATCAGCACCGCCTTCAGGGGCAGCACCACCGAGCCGAAGGCGACGAAGAGCAGCACGAACGTCACGATCGTGATGAACGCCAGGGTCGCCGGGATGGCCTCGACGATCGCGTCGACGTTGTCGAGCTGGATCGCGGCCATCCCGCCGACCAGGACCTCCTCGGCGCCCTCCGGCGGCGGGGTGTCGCGGATGGCGCGCACCAGGTCACCGGTCGCGGCATCGTCGACCTCGCCCTCGTAGTCGACGGTGACGTGCGCGATACCGTCACCGGTCCGCGCCACGTCGGCGCCCTCGGCCCCGTGGAGGTCGGCGAGGCGCGACACGTAGTCGTCCAGGGCCCCGTCGCTGGGCTCGCCGACCACCGCGACGTCCATCTGGCGGATTCCGCCGGCCGGGAAGTCCTCCTCGAGCGACTCCGTCGCGACCCGGGTGTCGGCGCCGGAGGGCAGGTACCGGTGGTCGGTGGAGCCCAGGTCGGTTTGCAGCAGCGCGCCCGCGAAGGAGCACAGCGTGGCCCCGACCACGACAATGTAGAGAGCGGGCCGCCGCATGACGTGCCCGGCGAACCGCGACCAGGGGCCGGTGCGCGCGGCGATGGCGCCGGTGAGTGTCCGGCGGGCGAACGGGAGCCGGAGCGCGTCGATCCGGCGGCCGATCACGGAGAGCAGCGCGGGCAGCACCACGAGGGCGGCCAGCACGTCGAACAGCACGACCGCGATCCCGCCGAGCCCGATCGAGCGCATGATCGGCTGGGGGAAGAACAGCAGCCCGGCGAAGGCGATCAGCACCGTGACACCGGAGAACGCCACGGTACGGCCGGCCGTGGCCAGGGTGCGGCGCAGCACGGTCTCCATGTCCGCACCCCGCGCGTACTCCTCCCGGTACCGGCTCACTATGAACAGGCCGTAGTCGATGGCCAGCCCGAGCCCGAGAATCGTCGCCACGTTGATCGCGAACACCGAGACCTCGGTGACCGAGGCGAGACCGCGCAGCAGCGTCAGCGAGCCGAGGATCGCCAGGCCGCCAACGGTGAGCGGCATCAGCGCGGCCACCAGCCCGCGGAAGATCGCGACCAGCAGGAGGAGCAGGAGCGGGAGCGAGACCAGCTCGGCGCGGATGACATCGCTCTCCGCCTTCTCGGACAGCTCCGCCTCCAGCGCCACGGGCCCGCCGAGGTAGCTGTCGAGCTGGCCGGCGCTGAGGTCGTTCTCGATCTCCTCGAACGTGGCCAGGCGTTCCTCGCGGTCGTCCCCCTCCAGGGTGATCGGTACGTAGGTGGCGTGCCGGTCCTCGGATACCAGCGCGCCGCGTTCGCGGTCGCTCAGGTCCTCGTCGAGGTAGGACGTGACCTCGACCACCTTCTCCTCCGGCAGGTCGTCCAGCATCTGCTGGACGGAGAAGGCGAACATCCGGTTGTCGATCTCCAGCTCGCCGCTGCGGTAGACCGCGATGACATCGGCGTCGTCGTGCCCGAGCTCCTCCTCCAGGAGCTCGCCGGCCCGCATGGACTCCGACTCCGGGTCCTCGAACCCGCCCTCGCTCACCCGGTCGAAGACGCCGGATCCCCATACGGCGGCGAAGGCGACGAACAGCGCGCTCGCTACCAGCACCCAGGCACGTGCACGGTGGCCGAACCGGCCGAGGCTCGCGAACATGGACCAGCTCTCGCACAGGTGGTGACATTGAACCGGAGCGGCGCCTGGGGCGCCGCTCCGGTTACCGCAGTTCACCAAAGCGTACGGTACTTACATTTGCACCGTGGCGGGGGGCGAGGTGGCGGATGTCACCGCCCGCCCCGGACGCGGCCGGGGGCTGCGTGAGGGGCTCAGCCCCGGTTACTCGATCGCGGCCTCGGACTCCTCGATGAAGCGGCTGGCGGCGTCATCGGGTGTGGTGTCACCGTGCAGGATGTCCTCGTTGATCCGCTTGACGATGTCGACCACCTCGCCGGCGCCCTGCGGGGGCGACGGGTCGGACGGGCGCACGTCGTCCTCGATGTCGGCGAGGAATTCGGCCGACTTGACGTCGGCGTCGGGCAGGTCGCCGCTGATCTCCTCGCGCACGGTCGTGTTGGCGGGCAGCCCGCGGTCGGCCTGCATGAGCTCCCCGGCCTCAGTGTCGTTGACCAGGAAGTCCACGAACATCGCGGCCTCCTCGGGGTGCTCGGTGTCGGCCGAGACCGTCCAGTGCATCGCCGGCTTGTAGAACGTGCCGGCCTGCTCGAACTCGGTCTCCCCGGGGAACCGCAGGATCTCCAGCTCGCGGTCCGCGGCCGCGGTGAGGTCGCCCACCTGGTTCGTCCAGAACCCGGCCATCGCGCCGTCGTTGGTCGCCAGCACCGACCGGTCCGGACCGTCGGCGTCGCGCTCGATGCTGTCCCCCGGTCCGGGCTCTCCGCCGCCGTCCTGGAGCTGGACGGTGTACTCCCACCACCGCTCCATGGTCTCCGCCGAGAAGCCGAGTCCGCCGTCCTCGGTGTAGAGCGACTCGCCGTTCTGCCGGGCGAAGATCTCGAACCCGGCGGTGTTGAACGAGTTGTTCTGCGCCCCGACGATGTCGCCGCCCGACTCCTCACTGATCTCGATCGCGGTGTCGACGTAGTCGTCCCAGGTCCAGGTGGTGTCGTCGGGCATCTCGACGCCGGCCTCGTCGAACGCCTGCGGGTCGGCGACGATCACGAAGGCGTTGACGCCGGTGGGGACCGCGTAGCGGCCGCCCTCCAGTTCGCCCGTGTCCACGACGAGCTCGTCGACCTCGGAGACGTCGAGCTGGTCGGAGACCTCGTCGAGGTCGAGCAGCGCCTCGCGGCCGGCGTAGTCGCGCAGGTACTGTTCGTCGTGCTGGATGATGTCGGGGGCGTCCTGGGCGGAGCTGCTGGTGGCCAGCCGGTCCCAGTAGGAGTCCCAGTCGGTGGGTTCGCCCTCGACCGTGATGCCGGGGTTCTTCTCCTCGAACAGGTCGATGACCTCCTGGGTGACGGCGTGCCGTTCGTCATGGCCCCACCAGGAGAACCGCAGCTCGACGTCGCCGTCGTCGCCGCTGCCGCAACCGGCAGCCGTAACGGCTACCGCAGCGGCGGCCGCCAGCGCGGCCATGGGCCGGGAGTACAACGATGCGGTCGCCCGCCGGCTCGGACGGCGCCGGCCCATTGGGCCGCGGGGGGATTCCGGTCGCATTGCACGGGTTCCTTTCGCTCACTTGATGCCGGTGGTCGCGATGCCCCTGACCAGGTACCGCTGTCCGGCCAGGAAGAACCCGAAAATCGGTCCCAGCGAGATGGCCGACATCGCGAACAGCGGTCCCCACGAGGTCTGTGTCGTCGAGTCAGAGAACGTACGCAGGGCGACGGGGACGGTGTACATCTCCGGGTCCACGAGGAAGACCAGCTGGGCGAAGAAGTCGTTCCAGGTCCAGATGAAGGTGAAGATCGCCGTGGTGGCCAGCGCGGGCGTGCACAGCGGCAGGATGATCCGCCAGAAGATGCGGGCGTGCCCGCACCCGTCGATGCGCGCGGCCTCGTCCAGGTCGCGCGGCAGCCCGCGGATGAACTGCACCATCAGGAAGATGAAGAACGCGTCGGTCGCGAGCAGCTTCGGGACGATGATCGGGTAGAACGTGTTGATCCAGCCAAGCTCGGAGAACAGGATGTACTGCGGGACGATCACCACGTGAACCGGGAGCATGATCGTCATCAGCATGACGGCGAAGAAGAGTTTCCGCCCGGTGAACTCCAACCGGGCGAACGCGTAGGCGGCCATGGAGCAGGCCAGCAGGTTGCCGATCACCGCCCCGGCCACCACCACCAGGGAGTTGAAGATGTAGTGGTGGAACGGGTACTCCAGCGCCGTCCACCCCTCGGTGTAGTTGTCCAGGGTGAACGTCGACGGGATCAGTCCGGGCTCGCTGAAGATGTCCTCGGTGGGCTTGAACGAGCTCACCACCATCCACAGCAGCGGGTAGAGCATGACCAGCCCGAACGCGATCAGCATGGCGTGCTTCAACGCCCGGCCCGCGCTCCGCCGCTGGGGGGTCTGGGCGCCGGTGGCGGGTGGACCGGCGCGGCGCGTCTCAGTCGGCATAGAAGACCCAGTACCTCGCGGCGACGAAGTTCAGCACGGTGAACCCTCCGATGATCAACAGCAGCAGCCACGCCATCGCCGATGCGTAGCCCATCTCGAACGCTCCGAATCCGCGCTGGTAGAGGTAGAGCGTGTAGAAGAGCGTGGAGTCGGACGGACCGCCCGATCCGGAGCTGACGATGAACGCCTGGGTGAAGGTCTGGAAGGCGTTGATCATCTGCAGCACCAGGTTGAAGAAGATGATCGGCGTCAGCATGGGGACGGTGACCGAGAAGAACCGGCGGACCGGGCCCGCCCCGTCGACGCTGGCGGCCTCGTAGTACATCGCGGGAATCTGCCGCAGCCCGGCCAGGAAGATCACCATGGGCGCGCCGAACGTCCAGACATTCAGGATGACCAGGGTGCCCAGCGCGTAGTCGGGGTGCGAAACCCAGCCCACGCCCTGGATCTCGAAGTAGGCCAGAACCTGGTTGATCAGACCGTTGGCGCCGAACACCTGGCGCCACAGGACGGCGATCGCCACACTCGCGCCCAGCAGTGAGGGCAGGTAGTACACGGAACGGTAGATCGGCAGCCCGCGCACGCCCCGGTCCAGCACCATGGCGAGCGCCAGCGCCAGCGCGAGCTGCAGCGGCACCGAGACGAAGACGTACTGGAACGTCACGACGAGCGCGCTGTGCAGCCGGGGGTCACCGATCATGTCGCGGTAGTTCTGCAGCCCGACCCAGTCGGAGCCGCCGATCATGCTGTAGTCGGTGAACGAGAAGTACAGCGACGCCAGGATCGGACCGATCGTGATGCCGATGAGGCCCAGGAACCAGGGCGCGAGGAAGGCGTAGGCGGCGAGTGTCTCGCGGCGCCGCATTGAGAGCCGCCGGGCTCGGGGCGGGGGGGTTGTGTCGCGGGGCCCGGACTCCGCGCGCTGCAGTGTCGCGGTCACGCTCGCCGCCCGTCCCCCGGCTCGGACAGCGTTGTGCCTGCGCTCAGGTTCATCCGCTACGACCACCGCTCTACTCGGGACCACGGTGCTGATGCGCGAAACGTCATTGGTAAGCGCTATCCAGCATGCACAATGTGGTATTTCTAACAGCGGCAACCAGAGGTGTCAATGGCTCATGTGTCGGCGAAATCCGGCCATACCGGCTGATCAGGCGCCTGCGGGGGTTGGACCAGCATCGTTGGGCGGGCGCACGATGGGCGCCCGCCCCGGAAGCGCACCGGCCAGTCCGGGCGCCTCTATCCAAAACTCGGGTAAGCGCTTACCATGCCCCATGTGAACACATCTGCCTCCGCCCAAGCGATGCCGGGATCCGGGAGGTCCGGCGCCGGGAAACGCCGGTTCGCCATCGTCGGTGCCGGTTCCCGCGCTCGGCTCTACACCGGTGCCTTGACCGGTTCGCACGCCCACCGCGGGCAGCTGGTCGCGCTGTGCGACTCCAACCGGACCCGGATGCACGCCCACAACACGATCGTCAGCCGGGCCGGTTACGCCCCCGTCCCCACCTACACCCCGGACGCGTTCACCGAGATGCTGGAGGTGGAGCAGGTCGACGAGGTGATCTGCTGCACCGTGGACCGCACGCACGCCGACTACATCGAGGCCGCGCTCCGGGCCGGCCGGGACGTGATCACCGAGAAGCCGATGACCGCGGACCTGGAGGGCTGCCGGCGCGTCCGGGCCGCGCAGCAGTCCTCCACCGGCCGGGTCACCGTGGGGTTCAACTACCGCTACAACCCGGTCCACCGGCGGCTGCGCGAGCTGGTGGCGCGGGGCGCCATAGGCGAGGTCGGGTCGGTGCATCTGGAATGGGTGCTCGACCTGCGGCACGGCGCCGACTACTTCCGCCGCTGGCACCGCGACAAGGAGCAGTCGGGCGGGCTACTGGTGCACAAGGCCAGCCACCACTTCGACCTGGTCAACTGGTGGATCGGTGCGCGCCCGACGGAGGTGTTCGCCTGGGGCGACCTGTTCTTCTACGGCCAGGAGAACGGGCGCCGGCGCGGCCTGGCCCGCGACTACGAACGGGGCCACGGCAGCACCGCCGCCGAGGACGACCCGTTCGCGGTGCACCTGGACGACAGCCCCGCCCTGACCCAGTTGTACCTGGAGGCCGAGCACGAGGACGGGTACCGGCGCGACCTCAACGTGTTCGGCCCCGGAGTCACGATCGAGGACGACATGTCGGCGCTCGTGCGCTACGACACCGGTGCGCGGCTCAGCTACCACCTCGTGGCCTACTCCCCGTGGGAGGGCTACCGCGTCGCCGTTACCGGAAGCGAGGGACGGCTGGAGCTCGATGTCACGGAGTCGCCGTACAGCACTCCCGGCGCCGCCCCCCGCGCACCCGTGCGCGGCATGCCCCCTCCCAAGGAGGAGACGAGGTCGACCCTGCGGCTGCGCCGGCACTGGGAACCCCCCGAGATCATCCCGGTGGCGATGGAGGACGGGGGGCACGGCGGCGGTGACGAGCGCATGCTCGACGCCCTGCTGGGCGGCCTGGACGACGGTGTCCGCGCCGACCACGAGGACGGCACCGACGCGCTGATGACCGGGCTGGCCGCGAACGCCTCCATGGCGTCGGGCCGTCCGGAGCGGATCGCCGACCTCCTGGAGCGCGGATGAACGAGGTCACGGTGGCGCTGGCCGGGATCCACGGGCACGGGCGGTCGCACCTGGCCCGTCTGCTGCGGCTGAGCGAGAGTGAGACCGGGCACCGCCCCGTCAGGCTCGTCGGCGTCTGCGACCGTGTCCCGCCCACCACTCCCCTGGTCACCCCCAAGGGCGAGGTGGCCTACGACAGCGACCTCGGCGCCCTGCTGGAGCGCACCGGTGCCGAGGTCACGCTCCTGGCGACCCCGATCCACACCCACGTGCCGCTGGCCCGCACGGCGCTCGGGTACGGCGCGCACCTGCTGGTGGAGAAACCCCCCACGGCCTCGCTCGCGGAGTTCGAGGAGCTGCGCGCGGCCGTACGGGAACAGGGCGCGGCCTGCCAGGTCGGCTTCCAGAGCCTGGGATCGGCGGCGATCCCGGCCGCCCGCGCGCTGGTGGCCCGCGGCGCGATTGGCGAGGTCCAGGGGGTGTCCGGGGCGGGCACCTGGGTCCGCACCTCCGCCTACTTCGAGCGGGCCGACTGGGCCGGGCGGCGCCGCCTGGACGGCCACGACGTGGTCGACGGAGCGTTGACCAACCCGTTCGCGCACGCGGTGGCCACGGCCCTGGCCGTGGCCGAAGCCGGGCACGCGCCGGCCACCGGCATCGAACTGGAGCTGTTCCGCGCGCACGACATCGAGAGCGACGACACCGCGTGCCTGCGGCTGCGTACCGCGGCCGGGGTGCCGGTGACCATCGCGGTCACGCTCTGCGCCGCGACCAGCACGAGGCCCGAGGTGACCGTGCACGGTTCGGCGGGCACGCTGACTCTGGCCTACAAGGACGACACCCTCACCCTGCGCCAGGTGGGCCGGGCGCCGGTCACCACCGAGCACTCCAGCACCGACCTGTTGGAGAACCTGACGGCGCACCTCCGTTCGGGCGAGCCACTGCTCTGCCCGCTGGAGTCGGTCACCGGGGTCATGTCCGTCGTGGAGGCGGTGCGCCGCGCTCCCGCCCCTCGTCCCATCCCGGCCGCGCACCAGCGCGTCGTCGCGGATTCGGACGGCGTGCGGCGCATCGTGACGGGTGTGGACACGGCGGTCGCGCAGAGCGCGGCGCGCCTGGCCCTGTTCTCGGAGGTCGGTGCTCCGTGGGCGGCGCGCCGGGCGCTGCGCCACCCCGAGCGCGCGGCAGGCCCCGCGCTCGCGGACCACAACGACGGCTCCGACCTCGACACGCGGCTGTCTCCCCGCCCCTACCTGCATCCGGTGCGGACCCGTTCCGGGACGGTCGTCTCGGAGGTGCTGCCGGCGGACCACCCGCACCACCTCGGGGTCGGGCTCGCGATCGCCGCCGTGTCCGGAGTGAACTTCTGGGGCGGCCGCACGTTCGTGCGCGGGCGGGGCCCCGCACTGCTGGCCGACCACGGGCGCCAGGACCACATCGCGTGGCTGCGTGACGAGGGCGGCGCGCTCGCCGAGGAGCTCACCTGGCTCTCCCCCGGCGGCCGCGAGCTGCTGCACGAGGAACGGGTCTGGGCGGCGCACGATGTCGGCACCGAGACGTGGGCTCTGGAGCTGGGCACCCGGCTCCGCAACACCAGCGGCGCCGAGCTGGTCATCGACTCCCCCGCGACCAAGGGGCGGCCGGGCGCCGGCTACGGCGGTTTCTTCTGGCGCGCGCCGGCCGCCGCGGCGGCCCCGCGCTGCTTCGGCCCCGGGGCCGATACCGAGCAGGACCTGCACGGGTCGACGGCCGGCTGGCTCGCGATGGCGAGCGCGTGCGGGCGGTGGACTCTGTGCTTCCACCAGCCCGGGCCGGAGCGCGATCCGTGGTTCCTGCGCGCCGCCGAGTACCCGGGCGTCGGGACCGCGCTGGCCTGGGAGCGGCCGCTGCGGGTCGCCGCCGGCGACGAGCTGCGCCGCACCCTCGTCGTCCTGGTGTGCGACGGCGCGCCCGGCGCCGAGACGCTGGCCGGGCTGATCGAACGGGTCGGCGGCCTCCGTGCCGGGCCGCGCGCCGCGTCCTCCTGAGCACCCCGGGATGCCCCGTGCTCGAGCCCGCCAACAGCCCCAAGATCCGGTCGCGAGCGGGCGTGCGCGCACTCACCTGGAGCTAGAATCGACTGGAAAGAGTTTTCCAAGGGCTATGGAACGGGGGACCCCTTGGCGGGCGCAAGCGTGACTCTCGAACAGGTGGCCCAGCACGCCGGGGTCTCCCTGGCCACCGCTTCGCGGGTGCTCAACGGCAGCACCCGGCAGGTCCGCCGGGAAATGGCCCAGCGCGTCACCGCGAGCGCCGAGGAGCTGGGCTATCTCGCCAACCCCACGGCCCAGGCCCTGGCCCGCAACGTCAGCTCGCTGGTCGGGCTCATCGTGCACGACATCGCCGATCCCTACTTCTCCTGCATCGCCGCCGGGGTGACGCGGGTCGCCGAAGCCGAGGGCCTGGTGGTTGTGCTGGGCACCACCGGACGCGTAGCCGACCGCGAGACCACCCTGATGGCGACCCTGCGCGCGCACCGGGCCCGGGCGGTGGTGCTGATCGGCAGCCGCCGCGTCGACGACGAGACCGGCCCGTCCAAACTGAGCGAGGAGATCAGCGCGCTGGTCAGCCAGGGCGGCAACGTGGCCTGTGTGTCGCAGGCGGGGCTCCCTGCCCACACGGTGGTGCCCAACAACCGCGAGGGGGCCGCGATGCTGGCCCGCCGGCTCATCGACCAGGGGCACCGGCGCTTCGCCATTCTGGCCGGGCCCCCGGAGCTGTGCACCGCCCGTGACCGGCTCGACGGCTTCTACGGCGCTCTGACCTCGGCCGGAATCGACGTCGCCCCGGGCGATGTGGTGCACGGCGCCTTCACCCGCGACGGCGGCTACGAGTCGACCCGGCGCCTGCTGGCCGGCGGTACCGATGCCTCGTGCCTGTTCGCGGTGAACGACGTCATGGCAACCGGAGCCATGGCCGCCGTACGCGACACCGGCCTGCGGATCCCGACCGACCTGTCGGTGGCCGGGTTCGACGACATCCCGACCCTGCGCGACCTCACGCCCGGCCTGACCTCGGTGCGGCTGCCACTGGAGTGGATGGGTGAGGAGGCGGCCAATCTGGCGCTGGGCACGTCACCCGCCGACGATCCGGTCACGGTCGCCGTGGACGGCGAGATCGTGGAGCGCGAAAGCACCGCACCCCCCGGGGCATGAGGGGCGCCGAGGCTTGCGTCCTGGGCGCTCCCCGGCACCGGCGCCACCGTCGCCTCCGCGCGGGGACCGGATCGGGGCGGAACCGGACCAGCCCATCACTCGTGGCTGCGCAGTAGGCGCGTACGCGCTCAACATCGGGTATACCGGCGCGTCTGCTGTTAGCGTTGGGGCGTGCAGAACCGGGCTGGGTGGCCGGCGGGACCAGCGGGCTGAAACGGTTTCTCCAGGCCGCGCTCGCAGGACGTGTCAGCGCGACTCAGCACGCGTCCGGCACGGCGGCCGGATCGCGGTAAGGAGGCCCTTGACAAAAGACGGAACACCCGCGCGACTCGGGGCCGCGCCAGGGATCGCGGCACAGTCCCGGCGCGAGCGCGTCCGCGAGGCCACCCTGACCGAGATCAAGGAAATCGCCCGCCGGCACCTGAGCGAGCAGGGGGCCAGTGGTGTCTCACTGCGCGCCATCGCCCGCGATATGGGCATGACCGCTCCCGGCCTCTACCGGTACTTCACCAGCCTCGACGACCTCATGGTCTCGCTGCAGACCGACTTCTACGACGAGCTCGCCGAGACGGTCCGCAATGCGGACACCTCGCTGCCGCCGGAGGACATCGACGGCCGCCTGCAGGCGTCGCTGCGCGCCTTCCGCGCCTGGGCGCTCGCCAACCGCTCCGAGTTCGCGCTGCTGTTCGGCCCCCCGGGGCCGATGCACCCCCCTTCCCCAACAGGGCCTGCTGTCGCGGCCGCGCAGCGTTTCGCGTCGACGTTCTTCGCGCTCTTCGACCGGTTGCTGGAGGAACAGCGGTTCGCACCGCCCAATGACGCGGAGACCTCCCCCACACTGCGCCGCCAGCTGGAAACGTTCGCCGAGCGGACCGGCTACACCACCGAGAACGTCTCCAGCGGCGTGCTGCGCGTCATGATGTCCTGCTGGGTGCGTGTCTACGGCCTGGTGTGCATGGAGGTCTTCCAGCATCTGTCGTTCGTCATGGACGACATGGAGCCGCTGTTCGAGGCGGAGCTGCGCGACATTCTGGGGGACGTGGGGGTCGCCTACCGCGCACGCTAGGTGTCTGCTTCCGGCCACACGGGGGATGTCCCCGCACTACCCCTGGCAGTGTGGGCATGAATAGGGTTGATGCGTAGCCCGCCCGGGAGCACAACTTAAAGGATCGCGTCCGTGGACACCACCCCTGGCGGCCAGCCGATGCCAGGTCCCGGTCAGGGGCCGGCACCCGCGCCGCCGTACGGTCCGGCGCCCTCCGCCCCACCTGGTGGAGGCGCGCCGCCTCCGGCCTATGCCCGCGTCCCCGTGCAGGGGTACCCCTTTGAGCCGGTACCGCCAGCGCGCCGCCGGTCGCGCGCGGCACTCTGGCTGCCCCTGAGCGGTTCGTTGCTGGCCGGCCTGGTCGCCGTGCTCGTCGGCCTCGCGCTGCTGGTGAACTCGACGGCAACGAGCGAGCCGGACGCGACCGGCGGCGACCCGACCGAGCACTTCGATTCCGGCCTCGACAGCCCTCCGCCTCCGCTCGAAATCGACGTCGAGCAGCACCCGCTCTACGACACGTCGGTGCCGGCGGAGGCCGGTTGCGACCTTCCCGACCTCGACACCTCCTCATCCGCGTCATGGGAGGCCTTCAGCGAGGAGGTCGGGGTCTGCCTCGACGAGCTCTGGCAGCCGCACCTGGAGGACCTCGGCCTGCGCACCGACACGCCCACGTTCCGGGTCACCGAGCAGAACCCCGACAGCCCCGGCCAGGAGGGCATGACCCTGGCCTACTACCAGGGCGATAAGCTCAGTGTCACCGTGGTACTGCCCAATGTCGTCGAACTGTCCGAGAGCATCCCCGACGGGCAGGAGGAAGGAGTTTGGGCCGCCCTTCTCGGGCACGAGTACGGCCACCACGTCCAGCAGGTCACCGGCCTCCTGGACGCGGCCGCGGAGCTGGAGAACGGCGCGCCGACGGAGTCCGGCGCGCTCCAGGCGCTGCGCCGTACCGAGCTGCAGGCCGAGTGTCTGGGCGGGGTGGCGATGCAGGGGTTCGGCGCCTTCGATGACGCCGAGCTCGACACGATTAACGAGTTCCTCAACGGGGGCAACGACCTGTCGACCCACGGCAGCGCCCGCAACCGGCAGCACTGGTTCGAGGAGGGGCGCTCGAACGACACGATGGCCGGATGCAACACCTACGAGGCCGACGCGTCCCTGGTGCGCTAGTTCGCGGGTTCCGTGTCGAACCCGAGCGTGGGGGCACGCCCCTGGCCGAGAATGACCCAACGGCCACTCCCGATGCGCCCCGCGACCGGCGGCTGGTCTAGCGCCCGATCGCGTCGTAGAACTCGTCCCAGCCGAGCAGCTTCACCCGCTCGCCGCGCCCCAGCGCCGCGGCGCGGTCGGCCTCGGCGGCGTCTATGGCGAGCCAGTCGGTGTAGTCGCTGACGACCGCGCCCGACCCCTCAAGGATCTTCTCCACCGGAGCGGGCTCGCCGCGGCGCGCCTCCCGCAGCGCGGGCGCGTCGTCCAGCAGCGAGCGCACCGTGGCCGCGGCGTCGGACTTGTTGGTGCCGATGACGCCCGTGGCCCCGCGCTTGATCCAGCCCGCCACGTACTGGCCGGGCAGCGCCGCGCCGTCGGCGTCGAGCACCCGGCCCTCGGTGTGCGGGACAGTACGGGCGGACTCGTCGAAGGGGACACCGGGCAACGGGATCCCCATGTAGCCGATCGAGCGGAACACCATGCCGACGTCGAGCGTCTCGTACTCGCCGGTCCCCTCGACACGCCCGTCGGGACCGAGCCTGGTGGCCTCCGCGCGCAGCCCGGTGACCCGGTCGGTGCCCAGCACGGCCGCCGGACGGGTCCAGAACTTCAGGTCGATACGGCGCGGCCGACCCTCGGGGACACGCTGCGCCCATTCGGTGAGGATCCGCATGTTGGTCCGCGCTGCGCGGGCGGCCCCCAGCATCTCCTCGCTGTTGGGGTCGACGTCGACCTGGTCGGGCCGCACCGCGATGTCGGCGTTGCGCAGGTCTCCGAGGCCCCGGAGCTCGGGGGCGGTGAACTTGGCGTGGATCGGGCCCCTGCGCGCCAGCAGGTGGATCCGGCGGATCTTGCTCGCGGCGAGGATGTCCAGCACCGGTTGCGGGATGTCAGTGGACACCAGTTCGTCGGCGCTCTTGGCGAGGATCCGGGTGACGTCGAGCGCGACATTGCCGGCGCCGACGATCGCCACCTCCTCGGCGTCCAGCAGGAACCGTTCCACCTCGGTGTCGGGGTGCCCGCAGTACCAGTTGACGAAGTCGGTGGCGGCGACGCTTCCGGCGAGGTCCTCACCGGGCACGTCGAGCCGGCGGTCGACGCTCGCGCCCGTTGCGTAAACGACGGCGTCGTAGCACTGGGCCAGCTCCGTGTGGGTAACGTGCCGGCCGAACTCCACGCCGCCGATGAAGCGCACCTCCGGGCGCTCCAGGACTTCGC
Organism: Lipingzhangella halophila; assembly: GCF_014203805.1. Lineage (GTDB taxonomy): Bacteria > Actinomycetota > Actinomycetes > Streptosporangiales > Streptosporangiaceae > Lipingzhangella > Lipingzhangella halophila. The sequence goes on from NZ_JACHJT010000001.1 coordinate 3,146,122, forward strand.
GCAGCGTCCGGGCGACGCCTTTGATCTTGGTGTGGTCGGGGGCGACGCCGTAGCGCACCAGCCCGTAGGGCGTGGGGAGCCGGTCCAGCACGTCAACGGCGACAGACTCGCGTTCCTGCCTGGTCAGGGCGTCCGCAGCGTAGATCCCGGCGGGGCCGGACCCGATCACCGCGACGCGCAGGGGGGCGGGTGAGCTCATATGCCCATTGTTACGTATGGACGCCACCACCTTCCGGCGCCCTCGCCGCACTCCGCGTAAGCAGGCACAACCGGGTAGGCATGGTGGGAGAGCACCACGCTCACCGCCCCCCGCGGCGGTGGCGCCGCCGAGCCGCACCTGGGGGAGTAGATGTCGGGGTTGTTCCTCGTGCTGATGATCGTCACCCTGCTCGCGACCGGCGTGCTGCTCGTCTGGGGCACCATGCGCACGCAGGGAGGGCCGCTGCCGCCCGACATGAACCGCGCCGTCATCATTCTCGCCGCGGTGATCGTGCTCCTCGCCGCCGCCTCGCTGGTGGCCTGACCGGGTGGCGGCACGGGCGCGTGCCGATCCCCAAGCCGGGGCTGAACCGCGATCTCGCGGTCCAGCCGGCCACCACGGCCGCGTAGTGGCCGGGTGTCAGCTTGCGGGCTCGTCCTGCAGGGAGCTCTCGGTGCGCCGGGTGACGGTTTCGGTGAGCTGGCGCGCGAGATCCTGCGGGGTCAGACCCATGCCGGCGAGGATGCGGTCACGCTTGCCGTGGTCGAGGAACTCCTGCTCGATGCCGTAGGTGCGGACGGGGACATCCACCTCAGCGTCGCGCAGGGCACGCGCGACAGCGTCGCCGACGGCACCAACCCGGCCGTTGTCCTCCACGACTGCCACGACGCGGTAGCGCGCCGCCTCCTCGACGAGTGCGTCGTCGAGCGGCTTGACCCAGCGGGGGTCGACGACGGTGACCCCGATGCCCTGGTCGGCCATCCGGTCGGCCACCTCGCAGCAGGTCTCGGCCATCTCGCCGACCGCGACGAGCAGCAGGTCCTCGGGCTGGTCGGCACTGGCGGCGGCGCGCAGCACGTCCATGGAACCAACGTGGCCGACAGCGGGGGTCTCCGTGGCGACCGCGCCCTTGGGATACCGCAGAACGGTGGGAGCGTCGTCGACCTCGACGGCCTCGCGCAGCTCCTCTCGCAGCCGGACGGCGTCGCGCGGCACGGCCAGCCGCAGCCCGGGCACGACCTGCAGGAGGGACAGGTCCCACATGCCGTTGTGGCTCGGGCCGTCGTCCCCGGTGACGCCGGCCCGGTCCAGACAGAAGGTGATGCCCTGCCGGTGCAGGGCGGCGTCCATCAGCACCTGGTCAAAGCAGCGGTTCAGGAACGTGGCGTACACGGCGACGACCGGGTGCATCCCGCCCATGGCCAGCCCGGTGGCGGAGGTGGCCGCGTGCTGCTCGGCGATACCGACATCGTAGATCCGGTCCGGGTAGGCCTCGCCGAACGGAGCAAGCCCGGTGGGGTGCAGCATCGCAGCCGTGATGGCGACGATATCCTCGCGTTCGGCGCCAAGGGCGAGCATCTCGTCGCTGAAGACCTTCGTCCATTTCACGACGCCCGGCTTGGACTCCGGCTCGCCGGTCTCCGCGTCGAAGACGCCGGTGGCGTGGAACTGGTCGACCTCGTGGTTCTCCGCCGGCGCGTACCCCTTGCCCTTCTGGGTCAGGCAGTGGACGATCACCGGCCCGCCGAAGTCGCGGGCGCGCCGCAACGCCTTCTCTGTGAGTTGGGCGTCGTGGCCGTCGATGGGCCCGATGTACTTCAGGCCCAGGTCCTCGAACATTATCTGCGGCTGGATGGCGTCCTTGATGCCCTTCTTCAGGCCGTGCAGCGCGTCGTAGATGGGCTGGCCGACCACTGGTGTCCGGTTCAGCGTGGTCTTGGCCAGGCCCAGCGCCTGCTCGTAGCTCTGCGTCAGGCGCAGCGAGGCCAGATGGTCGGCCAGCCCGCCCATGGTCGGCGAGTAGGAGCGGCCGTTGTCGTTGACCACGATGACGACGCGGCGGTTCCCGCCGAGAGCGATGTTGTTCAACGCTTCCCAGGCCATCCCGCCGGTCAGGGCGCCGTCGCCGATGACCGCGACGACAGCGCGGTCGTGCTGGCCCTGCAGCTGCTTGGCCTTGGCCAGGCCGTCGGCATACGAGAGGGACGTCGAGGCGTGCGAGTTCTCGATGAAGTCGTGCTCGGACTCGGCGCGCGAGGGGTACCCGGAGAGCCCGCCCTCACTGCGCAGGTGGGAGAAGTCCTGCCGGCCGGTCAGGATCTTGTGCACGTAGGACTGGTGCCCGGTGTCGAACAGGATCGGCTCACTGGGCGAGTCGAACGCGCGGTGCAGCGCGATGGTCAGCTCCACGACGCCGAGGTTCGGCCCGACGTGCCCACCGGTGCGCGAGACCTCGGAGACGAGGAACTGCCGAATCTCGCGCGCGAGCTGCGGTACTTGCTCCGCGGAGAGCCTCTTGACATCGTCCGGGTTGTGCATCGACTCGAGCAGTGTCACGCTCGTCAGTCCCCTCATCCAAGCTCGCGGGTGGGCCGGGTGCGGGGTTCCAGCACGGTACACACCACCCAGCCGTAGCGTTCATGCGTTTTATGAAGTGCGCTTTACCCGAAGATATCTCGGGTGTGACCTACGGCGCCGGCACTCTGCCCCTATTCGGGCACCGGATCCCGAATCCAATCTCGCACCCTTTGCAGTTCGGTCGCGATGGCCGCGACGTCCCACCGCGCGTTCAGCCCGCTGGGATTGGGCAGCACCCATACCGGTGTATCGGCGACGCGGTCGGGCTGGGCTCCGATCTCGGCCTTCGGGCGGCCGAACGCCCGCCGGTACGCGGTCACCCCGAGGACCGCCAGCGCACCGGGCCGGTATTCGGCCAGGGTCGCGGCCAGGGCCTCACCGCCCTCGCGGAGTTCGGCGGCCGTCAGTTCATCGGCCCGCGCGGTGGCCCGGGCGACCAGGTTGGTGATGCCGAGCCCGTAGCGCGGTAGGAGGTCCTGTTCACCGGGGGACAACTGCCGCGGTGTGCACCCCGCGCGGTAAAGGGCGGGCCAGAACCGGTTTCCGGGACGGGCGAAGTGGTGCCCGGTGTAGCCGGAGTACAACCCGGGGTTGATGCCGCAGAAAAGCACGTCGAGCCCCGGGGCGATGACGTCGGGGATCGTCACCCCGTGCGCGGCGGCCAGCTCGTCCTTGGTGGGTGTGGGCATCGGTCCCGAAGCCTACCCCGCTCACAGCAGCGAGCGGACGATCAGCACCAGACCGGAGACCGTCACCAGAAGGAGTAGCGCGCTCTGCAATCGGCCGGCGTCGACCATCCGGCGGAGCGGACTGCCCGCCAGGAATCCCAGCATCACCAGCGGAATCAGAATCAGGCCGACCCGGACCTCGGCGCCGCTCAACTGCCCGCTGGCCGCCAGCACCGCGAGCGACATCAGCACACCGACCAGGAAGAATCCGGCCAGCGTGCCGCGCACCTTGGGGCCCGGCTCGTTCTGGTAGAGCAGTGCGAGCGGCGGCCCGCCGATCGAGGTCGCGGTGCCGCTGACCCCCGAGAGTGCGCCGGTGATCAGCAGGGAGAACGGGGTGATGCGCACCCGCAGCCGCAGCAGGGAGAGGCCGACGGCGAAGAGCACGATCACCCCGACGGTGGCTCCCAGCATCTCCGGCTTCAGCACCGCCACCACGTAGGCGCCGGCCAGCGAACCGGGCACGCGTCCCGGTAGCCCCCAGGCCAGCCCGTACCAGTGGACGTGCGACCAATCCCGGATCAGGCTGAGCAGCGGGAGCACGCTCGTGGGGATGAGTACGGCCCCGGGCATGAGGCTCGGCTCCAGGAGGGAGACGACCGGCGCAGCCACAAGCCCGAGGCCCAGGCCGACGCCGCTCTGCACGGCTGCCCCGATCACCACGGCGAAGCCCGCGATCAGGAGAAAAGTGAGATCCGGCATCGTGGGGCAACCTACACCCCCCGATTCCCGACCCGAGCAGAGAGGTAGGAAGATCGGACCCTTTTTGGGTAACCCCTGCCCCGCGGGAGGGCGGCCTCCTGCGGATACGTCCCGGGCGGGCGGGACTATCCACGCCGGCTACGAGGGCGCGTCCCCGCGGTTCCGGGCTAAGAGAGGCGAGCTCACGCCACCGGCATCGGCTCCGCCAGACCCGGGACGTCCCACCGCCAGACCGGAGCGGAGGCGTTCACCTCGATCACCGAGACCTGGTCGGCACCGGTTTCGGAGCCCGACCGCTCTTCCCGCGCCGGCGGTTCCCCGCTGTCGTTGCGCCGGCCCGGATCGCCCAGCTCGACCCGCTCACCGGTACTGGTCTCCGGCAACCATGCCTGTATCCCCATTGGTGCGCACCCCCGTGTCGGCGCTTACCGGTGTCAGTCTCACCACCGATTCTGCCCCGTCGGCGTAAGCGCGGCGCAGGGACGGCACTAGAACCGCACTAGAACCGGGACAAGTCGTCGCCGAGGCGGGCGGGCGCCGAACAGCGCGAGGTGCCCCCGGAGAGGAGTGACTCCGGGGGCACCTCCGGCCCGGTCGCGCGCGCTGGGGAGTGGGGAGGGGTCAGCGGGCGCGGCCGGTGCCTGTGCCCGGTCAGCCCCGTGCGTGTGTCCTGCGGCTGCGCCGCGACATCGCGTCCAGGGTGACCGCGATCAGCAGCACGAGGGCCGTGATCATGAAGCGGACCGAGGAGTCCATCTGAATCAGGTAGAGCCCCGATGTGATCGCGCCGAGGACGAGCCCGCCCAGCAGTGCCGAGTAGGCGTTACCGCGCCCGCCGAACAGGCTGGTACCGCCGATCACCGCGGCCGCGATCGCCATCATCAGCTCTTCTCCCGCGGCCGTGTCGAGGCTGGCGGAGTACGAGCGCGAGACCATGAGCACACCGCCGGCCGCGGCGAGCATCGAGGCCAACCCGAAGACCGAGATCCGGATGAGGTCGACGTTGATGCCGGCCCGGCGTGCGCCTTCCGCGCTGCCACCGACCGCGTACACCATGCGCCCGTAGCGGGTCTTGCGCAGCATGAGGTCGAAGGCGACCACGAACCCGACGAAGATCAGGAACGCCAGCGGCACACCTTTGAACTGGTTCAGGACCGCGACCCCGGCGATGATCGGGATGGCGAGCAGGACGGTGCGGAAGACGGTCTCGGCCGGGGGTTTGGCCGACAGCCCCGCCGCCGCGCGGCGGCGTTCCCCGAACGTGCAGGTCGCGAAGTACACGCCGATCACGACAACGGCGATTCCCCAGCCGATAGCGGGGACGAAGTAGGTCTGGGTCAACAGGGCGATCACACCGTCGGAGCCGACGTTGATCGTGCCCTCGTCCCCGAGCAGATAGAGCTGCGCTCCCTGCCAGCCCAGCAGGCCGGCCAGGGTGACGACGAACGCCGGTACGCCGACCTTCGCGAAGAGTGTGCCGTGGATGAGGCCGACGACCAGTCCGGTTCCCACGGCGGCGATGATCGCGAGCCACTCGGGCAGGCCCTGCTCGACGGAGAGGACCGCGAGCACCGCGGCTGAGACACCGGCCACGGAGCCGATCGACAGGTCGATCTCGCCCAGCAGCAGCACCATGATCACGCCGGTCGACATCAGCCCGACAGCGGCGATCTGGACCGTGAGGTTGGACAGGTTCTGCGCCGAGAGGAACCGGTCGTGCAGGGCCTGGAAGACGATGCAGATGATGACGAGGCCGACGATCACCGGGATCGGCCCGAGCTCGCCGCCGCGGATCCGGCGGATCCCGGCCTGCAGGAGGCCGCGGGGTGAGGTGGTGGGGACGAGCAGCCGGGGATCGGGCGGCGGAGCGTCCTGCGCGTCCTGCCCCGTGGTTGTGGGTGCCTGCTGGGCCATCACGCCTCCTCTGTGCCGGACACGGAGACCCGCCCGGCTCGCCGTGCGTCGGGGTTGTCCGAGGCACCGGTGATGGCGGCCACGATCTCCTCGTAGCTCGTCTCCTGGACTGGGAAGTCCCCGGCGTTCCGACCCAGCCGCAGGACAACCGCGCGGTCGGCGACCGCTCGCACGTCAGCCATGTTGTGACTGATCAGCAGCACACCGTGCCCCTGGTCGCGCAGCCGCTCGATCAGGTCGAGCACCTGGGCGGTCTGGGCCACGCCGAGCGCCGCGGTGGGCTCGTCGAGCATGACGACTCGGGGGTCGCCGAGCAGCGAACGGGCGATCGCGACGATCTGCCGCTGGCCACCGGACAGGGACGCCACGGGCACCCGCAGGCTGGGCAGCTGCACCGAGAGGGAGTCGAGCAGCGCCTGCGCCCTCCGTTCCATCTCCAGCTCGTCGAGCGTGCCGAGGAGGGTGCGCTCCGCGCCGAGGAACAGATTGGCGACGATGTCCAGGTTGTCGCAGAGCGCGAGGTCCTGGTAGATCGTGGCGATGCCCAGACGCTGGGCGTCGCTCGGCTTGGAGATCGTCACCTGACGGCTGTCCCAGGTGATGGCTCCGCTGTCGGCGGGGTTCGCCCCAGCGATAACCTTGACCAGGGTCGACTTCCCCGCTCCGTTGTCCCCCAGCAGGGCGACGACCTCTCCGGGGGCCACCTGCAGGTCCACCTCATTAAGCGCCTGCACGGCGCCGAATCTCTTGGATATCCCGGACAGCTCCAGGACAGGTGTGCTCATGTGTGCATTCCTTCGCGTGCCGCCAGCGGTGTGGCGGCTCGGGGCTTCTATGACCAGACGGTCGCGACCCAGTGGGAGGCGGGGCGCGGCGGGCCCGACAGGGCCCGCCGCGCCCCGCCTCGGCGATCACTGCTCGCCTGCGGTCTCCTTGCAGAAGTCGGTGTCTGCGTAGTCGTCGGTGCAGATCTCCTCGATGGTGTAGAAACCGTCGGCGACGACCGTCTCCTCGACGTTCTCCTCGGTGACCGACACCGGATCCAGCAGGACGGAGGGGACGGTCTCGCCGTCGCCGTCCTCAGCTTCGGTAATCGTGTTCTCGCCGCCGTCGTACTCCTCACCGGTGGCGGCGGCCACCGCCATCTCCGCGGCGACCTGGGCCTCGGCCCTGATCTCCTTGTACACGGTCATGTACTGCTCGCCGCTGATGATCCGCTGGATCCCGGCGATCTCGGCGTCCTGGCCGGTGATCGGGGGCATCTCGTCCGCGCCGGCGCTCTTCAGCGCGGCCACGACACCGGCGGTCATCCCGTCGTTGGCGGAGTAGACGCCAACGATGTCGTCGACGCTGCTTGAGGTGATCGCGCCGTCCATCTGCTCCTGCGCCTTGTCCGGCGACCATTCGGGGGTGTCGAACTCGGCGGCGATCTCGACGTTGCCTTCGAGAACCTCCATGGCGCCGGTCTTGAACTCGGCGGCGTTGGGGTCGGTCGGCGAGCCGTGGATCGCCACGATCTCGCCGTCGTCGATCGTGCCTTCCTCCTCCAGTGCCTCGATGAGCGCCTCGCCCTGGACCTGGCCGACGGTTTGGTTGTTGAAGGAGACGTAGTAGTCGACCCCGCCCTGGGCCAGGCGGTCATAGGCGACGACGGGCACGTCCTGGCTCTGGGCGTTGCTGACGATGCTGGCGGCGGACTCCGTGTCGACGGCGTCCAGCACCATCACATCGATGCCCTCGGTCAGCATGGCCTCGGCCTGGTCCTGCTGCTTCGCGGTCTCCTGGTCGGCGTTCTGGTACGTCAGCTCGCAGTTCTCGCACAGCTCCGCGAGGGACTCTTCGATGTAGGGCTTGTCGAACTTCTCGTAGCGCGCGGTCTTGGACTCGGGCAGCAGCAGACCGACGTTGAAGCCCTCTTCAACGCTCGCGTCACCGCCGGATCCGGAATCGGTGGTCGTGGTGCCGCACCCAGCAGCCAGCAGTGCCAGTGCCGCGGCACCGACTGCGACACGGCGGGTGAATCGAGTTCGGGTATTCAACGACGTCGACCTCCTGTAGGGGGATCACCGGACGGCTTCGCGCGGGACCGGCGTGCCGTTACGAACGCGGGATGACGCCGGTGTATCGATTGCGTGAAGTCAAGCGCGCCACGATCTTGGCGTCAAGCGTTGAACAAATAACCGAAAAGTCACGAGTATTGCGTTCAACCTTTAAAGAAACGGAAACCCAGGCCAAAGCGAAGCCTCAGATCGCGGCGGCCGGAATCCTTTACCCGCGCTATGCCGTCGCCGCCGAAGCCAGGCGCAACGCCCCGCGCAGCGCCGCCTCCGCGCCAAGCTCGGCCTGGACGATGGTCAGGTCATTGAGCGCGGTTCCGAGGGTCCCGAGCTCCATCGAGCGCCGCATCGGCTCCAGCAGCAGCTCCCCGGCGGCTGCCAGCTCCCCGCCGACGATCACCAGATCCGGGTTCACGACATTGGCGAGGATCGCGGTCGCGCGCCCGAGCGCCGACCCGGCCTCGGCGATAATGCGCCGCGGCCCGGGGTCCGACACCGCGGCGTCCACCAGCTCGGCGAGCGTCGCCGGCCCGTCGGAGTCGCCGTGCCGCGGCAGCATGTCGAGCAGGTAGGGCGCTCCGGCGACGGTCTCCAGACACCCGCGGTTCCCGCACCGGCACACCTGGCCGCGCTCGTCCAGTCCCATGTGGCCGATCTCCCCCGCGGTCCCTCCCGCTCCCCTGAGCAGTTGGCCGGACACGATCATCCCGGCGCCCACGCCGTGCGACAGGCACAGGTAGATGACGTGCTCCCGGCCGCGCCCGACTCCGGCGCGGGTTTCCTCCAGCGCGCACAGGTTCGCGTCGTTCTCCGCGAAGACCGGCATCCCGAGCCGTTCGGCGAGCGCATCGGAGGGGCAGGAGCCGTCCCAGCGGGGCAGGCAGGACACGCCCAGGATCTCCCCTGTCGCGGTGTCGACGGGGGCGGGAAGCGAAACACCGGCGGCGGTCACCATCGAGCGGTCGGCGCGCGCCCTGCCGAGCAGCGTCTCGGTGAGCCACACCGCGCGCCGCACGCCACGCTCCGGACCGGCGGCCACGTCGTAGCCGATCGACTCGCGCGCCACCACCGTTCCGCGCCCGTCACCGAGAGCCACCGAGATCCGGTCGGGGTCGAACGCGATCCCGATGACCGCTCCGGGCGGCCGCACCAGGGTGACCCCGCGGGCGCGCCTGCCGTTCGACGAGGTCTGCCGCACCGATACGGTCCCGCTGTCACTCAGGTCGCGCACGATGTTGGAGACACTCGCCGCGGAGAGCCCTGTGGCCCGCGCGATTTCGGCCTGGGTGAGCGTGCCGCCCGTCCGCAGTATCTCGATGACACGTTGCTGGTTCGCCCGGCGTAGCTCGGCCTGCGTGCCTGGTGTCGCCTTGACGTCGGACACGGCGCGCCCCCTCGCTCTCCCGACCACCCGGTCTCGCTGGTGAAAGCGAGCATACAACGCTTGAATACACGTCTGGACGCCCGCGTGCGGACCCGCGCCCGCCGTCCGCGCGGGCCCGGCCAGCGGACGCAGTGGTCACGCCGCCACGACGGTCACCTCGACCGAGTGATGCCCGGTGGCCCCGTTGGGAGCGGGCGACGCCTCGTCGGCGGTCTGCGTCTCGCCGTCGCGGTCGGTCGCCCGGACGGTCAGGCGGTGGTCGCCGGGCTCCGCGTCCCACTCCAGCTTCCACTGCCGCCACGTGTCGAGAGTGTCCTCCTCCGCGAGCGTCGCCTCCCGCCATTCTCCGTCATCCACCCGGACCTCGACCTTCTCGATGCCGACGGTCTGGGCCCAGGCCACGCCGGCCACCGTGGCCGTACCGGCGTCGACCGTCTCCGCGTCGCCGGGGGTGTCGACGCGCGCCTGGATCTTGATCGGCGCCTCTTGTGACCACCCCCGGGGGACCCAGTAGGCATCGAAGGCGTCGAACGTGCTCAGTTCCAGCTCCACCAGCCACTTGCAGGCCGACACGTAACCGTAGAGGCCGGGAACCACCATGCGCAGCGGAAAGCCGTGCCGAGCGGGGAGCGGCTCACCGTCCATGCCGAGCGCGAGCATCGCGTCGCGGCCGTCCATGGTGTCGGCCACCGGGGTACCGATCGTCATCCCGTCGGACGAGCGCGACACGAGCTGGTCGGCAGGGCCGCCCTCGCCGGGCGGCCGGACCCCCGCCTCGCGCAGCAGCGCGGCGAGCGGCACTCCGATCCAGCGCGCGTTTCCCACCAGGGAGCCGCCCACGGGGTTGGACACGCACGCCAACGTGATGTCGCGTTCCATGAGGTCGGAACGGTTCAGCAGGTCGTCGTAGGTGTACTCGCGCTCCTTGATCCCGCGCCCGTGCACCCGCAGCGTCCAGGTCGTGGCGTCGATCCGCGGCGTCGAAAGGGCGGTGTCGATCCGGTAGAAGTCGTCAACCGGGGTGAAGAACGGGCTCTGGCCGGGAATGTCGAACTCCACCCCGTCGGGGAGAGCGGGTGCGGGAGACGCCGGCCGGGGCAGACTGATCGCCGCGCGCATCTCGGTGGTGTCGACCCGGGACGAGGAGTACCACCGCGCGCCGAGCCCGCCCGCGGCCGAGAGCGCGGCGGCGGCCCCGGCGGCGGTGATGAACCGGCGGCGGTCGAACCCGCCACCCGCCCGCGGTTCGGCGCTCGTCCCCCCAGCGCTCGGCTGGGGTTCGCCCTCGGCCTCTGGTTCGGCGCCGGCCGCGGGACCGGCCGCGGATTCCGGGGCGGGGGGCGACGCGGCCGGGGATCCGGATCGGGGCTCGGGGGCGCCGGCGGCTCCTGCGGCGGGCGAGGCCGTCTCCGTGCCTCCGCTTCCGGTGCCGTCCCCGGCGGCCGCGCCCGACCGCGCCGGCGAACCCGGCGCCAGCCTCAGCAGCAGACGCAGCACCGCGACCGCCGCGGCCGCGCCGAGCAGCGACGGCAGCGCGTCGAAGGGACCGCTCTCTGGCCTGGTCAGCGCCGCGAGGAGACCGATAGCGCCGAACAGCGCGATTCCGGCGTCACCGTGCCAGCGCCGGTTCCGTGCCAGGACACCGATAGCGGCCGCGAACCCCGCCAGCACCACGCCCATACCGCTGAGCAGCGCCACTTTGTCGGCCGTGCCGAAAAGGGCGATCGCCAGCTCTTTCAGCGGTTGCGGGACCACATCGACGACCGCGTCGCCCACCGCGAGCAACGGAGTGGCGTCAGGGTTGGTCAGTGCGCCAACCGCCTCGGCGAAGGCCATTCCCGCTCCCGCGGCGACGAGCCCGCACAGGGCACCGGTTCGCGCCCGCGGCGCGACAGCTGCCAACCCGCCTGTTGGGAGATCCTGATGGTGATACACACTTCCAGTCTCACCGCGAAACGCCGATCCGTGTCGCGATCCGCCCTTACGAAGCGGTGACGTCGCCTCATCCGGCCGGCCTCAAGGGGTCCGCGCCACTGGGGGCCGCGGCGGGGAGTTGCGGCAATGGGGCACTCCGCGAGCGCAGCGAGAGGGGTGCCAGCTTGCCGCCGAGCGCATGGTGCACCAACGCTGGGCGGCAAGCTGGCTCGCTCGCTTCGCCCCATCGCCGCACCCCCGCGGGCGGGCAGGGGTCCACGCGACCCCGCGCGCCCGCAAGGAACAGCATCCTCGAGACCAGCGGGGAGCCGGCCTACTTCACCGCGCCCATCGACAGTCCGCGCACAAGCTGGCGCTGGGCGATCCAGCCGACGACCACGATCGGCAGCGACACCAGTGTCGCCGCGGCGGAGAGCTGCGCCCAGTACAGGCTCTCGCTGGTGATGAAACCGACCATGAAGACGGGGACCGTCGCCGCCTGGGAGGCGGTCAGGTTCACCGCGAAGAAGAACTCGTTCCACGAGAAGATCATGCAGATCAGCACGGTCGCGGCGATACCGGGAGCCATGACGGGCAGCATCACCGACCACAGCACCCGGGGCAGCGAAGCACCCTCCACCCGCGCGGCCTCGATGATCGCTGTGGGCACCTCCAGGAAGAACGAGCGCAGCATCCAGACGGCGATGGGCAGGTTCATGGCCGTGTAGAGCAGTACGAGCGTCCAGATGTTGTCGAGCACGTTCAACTGGCCCGCCGCGACGTACAGCGGGACGATCACCGCGACCACCGGGAGCATCTTGGTCGAGATGAAGAAGAACAGCACGTCCTTGCTGCGGCGGACCGGCGCGATCGACAACGCGTAGGCGGCCGGCACTCCGAGCAGCACGACCAGCGCCGCCGAACCCAGCGTCGCGATCAGCGAGTTGCCGACATAAGGCATGATCCCCGCGTCGAGCACGGTGCTGAAGCGTTCCAGCGTCGGTGTGAACAGCACCCGGGGAGGATCGGTGTAGGCGTCGGTCTCCTGCTTGAAGGCGGTGAGCACCATCCACAGCGCGGGCGAGACAAACACCAGAGCGATGGCCCAGGTAAGGAGGGTCAGTGCGGGGCGGCCCACCCGGGAGGGGCGGGCCGGACGGCGGGCGGAGGGCTCGGCGGAGCGCGGGCTTCGCGGTACCCGCTCCGCTGGGGGGTCGTGGGTGGCGGTCATGCGTTCTGCTCCTCAGAGGACAGGAAGGCGCGGAAGATCAACCGCAGCGCGACCAGAGCCACGATGATCGTGCCAATGACGACCACCACGCCCATGGCCGCCGACTGGCCGACATCGAAACCGAGGAACGCCCGCTGGTAGATCGTGAACGGGAGGTTGGCGCTGGCGGTGCCGGGGCCGCCCTGGGTCATCATGTAGATCGTGTCGAAGGTGTTGACGACGTAGATCGCCCCGAGCAGCACGCCGAGCTCGATGTAGCGGCGCAGGTGCGGCAGCGTCACCATGGCGAACATCTGCCAGGTGTTCGCCCCGTCCACCTGCCCGGCCTCGATCACGTCGCGCTCCTGACTCTGCAGCCCGGCCAGGATCAGCAGCATCATGAACGGTGTCCACTGCCACACCAGGGCCGCGACGACGGACAGCACCGGGTAGCTGGACGCCCAGTCGACGTCGCCCAACCCGAACGGCGACAGGACGAAGCCGACCAGCCCGAACACCGGGTCGAACATCGTGGTCTTCCACAGCAGCGCGGTGGCCACCGGCAGGATCAGGAACGGGGTGATCAGCAGGGTGCGTACGACCCCCCGGCCCAGGAACCTGCGGTCGAGCAGCATCGCCAACCCGATTCCCAGCACCATGGAGACCAGGACGCACGAGGCGGTTATGAGCACCGTGTTGGCCGCCGCGCCGAGGAACTGGCGGTCGGTGAGGATCGCCGCGTAGTTGGACAGTCCGGTGAACTCCTGGGAGCCCGGGCGCAGCAGGTTCCATGAGCGCAGCGAGTACCAGATGGTGGCCAGGAACGGCAGCTGGGTGAGCAGGATCGTGAAGATCAGTGCGGGCAGCAGTGGGGCCCTGCGCGCCCAGTCCCGCGAGCGGCGGGTGGTGCGCGGCGCGGCCGTGGTGGTGCTCAACGGCGGTCCTCCCCCTGGTAGGTGTCGCCGACTTCCCGCGCGTACTGGTCGCTCTGCTCCAGGGCCTCCTCGACACTGATCTGTCCGGCGATGGCGGCGCTGATCTGCTGGCTGACGCGGGTGCCCATGTCCTGGAACTCGGGGATGCCCACGAAGCCGATCCCGGAGTACGGGACCGGGTCAACGGTCGGGTTCTGGGGGTCGGCGGCCTCGATGGCTTCACGCATGGGATCCGCGTAGCCGCCCGCGACCTCCTGGTAGCCCTCGGCCTCGAACGTCGAGGCGCGGCTGCCCGGAGGGACGCGTTCCCAGCCGTACTCTTCGGCGACCAGGGACACGTAGCTGGGGTCGGTCATCCAGGAGATGAAGTCCCACGCCTCGTCCTTGTGCTCGCTGGTGGCCGGCACCGCCAGCGACCAGGTGTAGAGCCACCCGCTGTTGCCGGTGTTCGCTACGGGCGCGGCGGTATAGCCGTTCTTGCCGACGACGGTGCTGGACTCCGGGTCCTCCAGGGAGCTCACCATGGCTGTCGCGTCGTACCACATGGCGGCGTTGCCCTGGCTGTAGCGCGAGAGGCAGCCACCGTAGCCGCTGTTGGCGGCGCCGGGTTGGCCGTGCTCCCGCACCAGGTCGACGTAGAACTCCACGGCCGAGCGGAACTCCGGGTCGTCCAGACGTGCGTTCCATTCCTCGTCGTACCAGCGCCCGCCGAAGGTGTTGACGACCGTGTTGAGGGGGGCCATGACCTCGCCCCAGCCGGGCAGGCCGCGCAGGCAGATCCCGGAGACCCCGTTCTCCGGGTCGTCGAGCTCGGCGGCGAACCCGGCGACCTCCTCCCAGGTGGGGTTCTCCGGCATCTGAAGGCCGGCCTCCTCGAAAAGGTCCTCGCGGTAGGTCAGGAACGACGACTCGCCGTAGAAGGGCACCGAGTACATGTCGCCCTCGTAGGACAACGACTCCCGGATCGCCGGCATGAAGTCGTCGCCCTGGTAGCCGTCGGTGCTGTCGATGTAGGGCTGCAGGTTCTCGATCCAGCCGTACTCCGCCCACTGGGCCGTCTCGTAGTTGCTGATCATCACGACGTCGAACTCGCCGCCCCCGGTGGCGACGGACGCCGTGATCTTGGCGCGGGCTTCGTTCTCGGGAAGCTGCACGAACTCCACATCGACGCCCGGGTACTCCTCGGTGAAGTGGTCCTGCAGCGCTATGGCGTCCTGCATCTGCGGGTTGGCGACGATGGCGACCACAAGGCTGTCCGAACCGGAGCCCCCGGCGCCCGCGCACGCGGTCATTGCGAGTGCGCCGCAGGCCGCGGTGGCCAGTGCGGCCACCGGGCGCCGACGCGCTTTGGGTGTCCCCGCTCGCGGGTCGCGGGTGTCGGTGCCGCGCATACTCAGTCCTTCGTGGGTTCCGGAACTACCTGGATCTTCACGCCGGCCCCCGCTCGCATGAGGTCGAGTGCCTCGGGAAAGCGGTCGAGGGGGACTGCGTGCGTGAGGAGCGGGGTGGTGGCGATGGCGCCGGAGGCCAGCAGGTCACGGGCCGCCCGGAAGCTGTGCAGCACCGCCATCGAGCCGACGATGGTGAGCTCGTCGTTGTAGAGGCGGAACGGCGAGACGCTGATCCGGGCCTCATCCGGTGCCACGCCGAACACCAGGAACCGGCCGCCCCGCCGCAGGGAGTCGAGCGCCGCCTCGATCGCGGCGGGTGCCCCCGTGGCGTCCACGGCCGCGTCGAAGCGCTGGTGACCGAGCTCGGCAACGCTGGTGGCGGTGGCCTCGGCGCCCAGTTCCGCGGCGATGGCAAGACGCCCGGTGTTCTGGTCAACCACGGTGACGCGCGCCCCGCCGCGTTGCAGGAGCTGCTGCAGAAGCAGCCCCATGGTTCCGGCGCCGACCAGCAGGAACTCCTCCCCCGGTGCCACCCCGACGCGGCGCATCCCGTGCACCGCGCAGGAAAGCGGTTCGACCAGGGCGCCCTCAGCGAACGACATCGACTCGGGCAGCCGGTGGCAGTTGGCCCCGGGGACGCTGACGTACTCGGCGAACGCCCCGTCCACCGTGTCGCCGATGGCGCCCCAGTTCGCGCAGAGATTGCCGCGCCCTGCGCTGCAGGCATCGCAGTACCCGCAGAACAAAGACGGGTCGACGGCGACCCGGTCTCCCGCTCGGAGGTCCGCTGGCGCACCGGATCCGGTCTCGACGATCTCCCCGCTGAACTCGTGCCCCGGAACAAGGGGGTACGGGCTCGGCGGGAACTCACCGTCGGCGATGTGCAGGTCGGTCCCGCAGATTCCGCAGGCGCCCACCCGCACGACCACGTGCCCGGGGCCGGGCCGCGGATCCGGCCGCTCCCCCGTCCGCACGTCGCCGGGTTTCTCGACTGTGGCTACACGCACCGGCACCCCCATTCGCGAGTTGCTCATATGAGCAACTTCACACTCATTTGATTGGCACTATTGAAACGCGCGCGAAACGGGGTGTCAACGTATGATTTAGGAAACGAGCACCACCCGTCTCAGATGAGCAGTGGAGATATGCCGCAGCACGACGACGCGCCACCAGCCCGGACCAGCGCCGACGGACGGCAGGCCAGGGGACCCGCAGAGCTGGTCCTGGCAGCGGACGTCGCCCGGCGCTTCTACCTCGAAGGGCGCTCCAAGGTCGAGATCGCCGACGAGTTCGCGCTGAGCCGGTTCAAGGTCGCGCGGGTGCTCGACTTCGCGCGCGAATCCGGAATCGTGCGGATCGACGTCCGGATTCCCGGGCAGATCGACGCGGAGCTGTCCAGCGCCCTGCGGTCGGCGTACGGATTGCGCCGGGTGATCGCCGTGCGCACGGCCTCGGACAGCCCGGACAGCCAGCGGAGCCAGATCGGCACGGTGGCCGCGGAGCTGCTCACCGAGATCGTCGAGGAGGGCGACGTTCTCGGGCTGGCCTGGGGGCGGACTCTCAACGTGGTGCTGCAATCGCTCACCCGGCTGCCTCCCTGCACCACAGTGCAGATCAACGGCGTCTACTCGCAGCGTGTCCCGTCCCGCGGCGCCGTCGAGACGGTGAAGCGGGCCGCGGAGCTGTCGGGCGGAACCGCGTACCCGATCTACGCGCCGCTGATCCTCCCCGACCCGGACACGGCGCGCGCGCTGCGAACGGACCCCGGCGTCGCCACCGCGTTCAACTGGTTCGACCGGATCACCAAGGCGGTCGTGTCGATCGGCGCCTGGTCGGCGGACCTCTCCACGGTCTACGACGCGCTGGGGCCCGAGACCCGGGAGTCCTACCGCGCGCTCGGCGTGCGCGCGGAGATGTCAACCCACCTGTTCGACGGCCAGGCCCGCGAAGTGCGCACCGACCTGGCCGATCGCGTGCTCACCATCAGCACCGAGGAGCTGCGCCGGGTCCCCGAGGTAATCGCCATGGCCACCGGCGAGGACAAGGAGGAGGCGATCGACATCGTCCTGCGCTCCGGGCTCATCTCGACGCTCGTCACCGACGCGGCCGTGGCCCAGCGTCTGGTGAACCGGTCCTAGCACCGTCGCTGCCGGGGTGGAGGGCGCACCTCCAGAAGCACCTTTACGATGTAGATTCAAACTGTGGCCCAAGGGCCGGAGCACCCTCGCACCGGGTTCACCCCTCGGTCTCACCATCGCTCTCCTCCGGGCGGGGCACCAACCCTCCGACGAGCCGCGCGATCACCGTCGCGAGGAAGATCGTCCCGGTCATCGCCTGGAACGAGGCAAGGGAGCGTGCCCATGGAGACACCGGCACCACGTCGCCGTAGCCCAGGGTCGCCTGGGTCACGTAGCTGAAGTACGTGAGCTGCTGCCACGCAAGGTGGGAGTCCGGGTGCGTGGTGTCGGCGAAGCTTCCCGGGCGCAGGATCTCCATCGCGCCGAACAGAGACGCGAACACCCCGCCGATGAGCAGGTAGACGCACACCGCCGCCGCGACCAGGTTCAGCCCTCTCGGCGCCCCCCGACTCCGGAACATGGCCCGCACCAGGGAGTGCATCAAAACGAGCTGGAACACGCCGAGGGAGGCCAGCATCCCCAGGCGCGCGTCCGTGTTGGCCTGGTCGAACGCGACCCACACCCCGAAGGCCAGAAACACCGGAGTCACGAGGAGCGCCGGCGCCAAGCGGTCGCGCTCCCCGTGCGTGACGAGGATCCCGAACACGACCATCGCCGCGTACAGCAGCATGTACAGCCCGGTCCACCACGGACCGTAGAACGTCATCGGGAAGCCGAACTGCAACAGGAGCAACGCGAGGAGAAAGAATCCAAGGTTCCAGCGGCGTCTCATCGGTGCCTCCCCGAACACCCCGGGCCCCGCTCTCCCGCTACCAGTCCACCCTCAACGGGGCGACGCGCGGGGTTGTGCCGCCCCGCGCCGGCACCGGACACGGCGCGGGCGCGGAACGGCGCCCCTCCACCGGGAGCTGGCCGGCGGCGATCCGGCTCCGCTCAGTAGCCGCCGCCGTCCTCACTCGCTGGCTCGTCGGTCCCGGTGTCCTCGCACGCGGCGGCCCCGAACACCAGGAACACGGCGCACACGGCCGCGACCGCGCGCCCCAGGAACGCTCTGGCAGTCCCCGGCATGGCCGCACCTCCCCTCGGCCTGCGGTCTCGCCCGGCCGCGCACCCGCGACCGGTGTCTCCTTGGCTACCCGCGAAGCCGCGGGTCCAACCGCTCCCGCGCGCCAGCGGGGCCCCGCTGGCCGGCCCGAACCGGCGACATTGGCCGCGTCGGCCGGATCCGGTCGCCGCGCGGAACGCTGGGGATCACGCCGTCTGGAATCCCCCGCGTGGCCCACCACGACCCCCCGCACCGAAGTTCGCACGCACACCGGCCCATACGCCTCGCACTGGTCATGCTTGCCGTCCTCGCGGTGCTGCTCAGCGCGGCCATCTGGCGGATGGGCGGGTTCGCCGCGGCGGGGGCCGCACGTGGGAGTGGACCTCCCGCCCCGAGGACAACCTCGAGCTGCCCGACGGCGACGAGACGGCGAGGTACTGCAAGCATCCCGACCACGACACTGGCCACCTCCCCGTTGGTGCGGAGTCCCTCGTCCTCGCCCACTTCGTGGTCCCCGACGACCGGGGGGCGGAACTGCGCTTCGAGGTGGAGGTCGCGACGAGCGCCCCGGAGATCGACTACGGCCGCCAGCCCGACGAGGACGTGGCGGAGGAGGTGGACGAGCTCTTCGACAATCCCGAGGAGGCCGGCGACAACCCGCGGGAGCCCGAGGTGCTGTCCTTTGCCTCCGACACTGAGCTCGACCACGCGGAGCTCGACAGGTCGGGGCACCGGCCCGCGCGACCGCGAAGCGCCGCCGCGCCTGTTGGGCGCGGCGGCGCTTCTGGGCCGCTCAGCGGGCTGGGTGAGCCCGAGCGGAATCGTGGGCCCTCCCCGCTGGCGCGGAGGGCGTGCGGATCGTGGTCGCCTAGGCGATGAGCTGGCGCAGGACGTACTGCAGGATTCCGCCGTTGCGGTAGTAGTCGGCCTCGCCCGGGGTGTCGATACGAACGTCGGCGTTGATGTTGATCCCGGTGTTCGTGGTCACGTGCACCGTCTCGGGCACGCTTCCCCGGTTGAGCTCGGTGACGCCCACGATGGAGAACGTCTCCTCACCGGTCAGGCCGAGCGAATCGGCCGTGTACCCCTGCGGGAACTGCAGCGGCAGCACCCCCATACCGATCAGGTTGGAACGGTGGATGCGCTCGAAGGACTCGGCGATAACCGCGCGGACACCGAGCAGCGCGGTGCCCTTGGCCGCCCAGTCGCGCGAGGAGCCGGAGCCGTACTCCTTGCCGCCGAGCACGATGAGCGGGGTCTGCTGTGTGGCGTAGTTCTGCGCGGCGTCGTAGATGAACGTCACCGGTGCGTTCTCGCCGTCGCCCTGGGTGAAGTCGCGGGTGTAGCCGCCCTCGGTGCCGGGAGCGAGCTGGTTGCGCAGCCGGATGTTGGCGAAGGTCCCGCGGATCATCACCTCGTGGTTGCCGCGGCGTGAGCCGTAGGAGTTGAAGTCCTTGCGCTCGATCCCGTGGTGCCGGAGGTAGCGCCCGGCAGGGGTGTCGGGCTTGATCGCGCCGGCCGGCGAGATGTGGTCGGTGGTGACCGAGTCGCCGAGCTTGGCCAGGACCCGCGCCGAGACGATGTCCTCGACCGGCGCCGGTTCCTTGCTCATGCCCTCGAAGTACGGGGGCTTGCGCACGTAGGTCGAGGAGTCGTCCCACTCGAAGATGCTGCCGGTCGGGGTGGGCAGTGAGCGCCACCGCTCGTCGCCGGCGAACACGTCGGCGTAGGCGCTCTGGTACATCTCGGAGGCGATCGAGGAGTCGATGACCTCCTGGATCTCCTGGGGCTCGGGCCAGATGTCGGCGAGGTAGACCGGCTTACCGTCGGAGCCGGTGCCCAGCGGCTCGGTGGTGATGTCGACGTCCATCGACCCCGCCAGCGCGTAGGCGACCACCAGCGGCGGCGACGCCAGGTAGTTCATCTTGACGTCGGGGTTGATCCGGCCCTCGAAGTTGCGGTTGCCGGACAGCACCGACGTGACGGCGAGGTCGTTCTCCTGGACTGCCTGGGAGATCTCCTCGGGCAGCGGGCCGGAGTTGCCGATGCAGGTGGTGCAGCCGTAGCCGACCAGGTTGAAGCCGAGCTTGTCCAGGTAGGGGGTGAGGCCGGAGCGCTCGTAGTAGTCGGTCACGACCTTGGACCCGGGCGCCAGCGATGTCTTCACCCACGGTTTGCGGGAGAGCCCCTTCTCGACCGCGTTCTTGGCCAGCAGCGCCGCGCCGATCATGACCGAGGGGTTGGACGTGTTGGTGCACGAGGTGATCGCGGCGATCACCACGGCGCCGTGGTCGACCTCGGTCTCTGTGCCGTCGGCGAGCGTGACCGTGACCGGCTTGCTGGGCCGGTGGCTCGCCTTGCTGGTCGTGTGGTTCGCCGGACCGCCGTTTCCGCTGGTGAAGACCGCCGGAGCGTCGGAGGCCGGGAAGGACTCGGCAGAGGCCTCGTCCACACCGTTCTCGATGCCCTCGTCGTGGACGTACTCGGTGATGTTCTTCCGCCAGGTGGGCTTGGCTTCCGTCAGCGCGATCCGGTCCTGCGGGCGCTTCGGCCCGGCGATGGAGGGGACGACGTCGGAGAGGTCCAGCTCCAGGTACTCGGAGTAGACCGGCTCTCGCGCCGGGTCGTGCCAGAGACCCTGCTCCTTGGCGTAGGTCTCGACGAGCTGCGTCTGGGCCTCGCTGCGCCCGGTCAGCTGCATGTACCGGATGGTCTCCTCGTCGACCGGGAAGATCGCCGCGGTGGAGCCGAACTCCGGGCTCATGTTGCCGATGGTGGCCCGGTTGGCCAGCGGCACCTCGGCGACGCCGTCGCCGTAGAACTCGACGAACTTGCCGACCACACCGTGCTCGCGCAGCATCTCGGTGATGGTGAGCACCAGGTCGGTGGCCGTGGTCCCGGGGTTGAGCCGGCCGGTGAGCTTGAATCCCACGACGCGCGGGATGAGCATCGAGATCGGCTGGCCGAGCATGGCGGCCTCGGCCTCGATGCCGCCAACGCCCCATCCCAGGATGCCCAGGCCGTTCTGCATGGTCGTGTGGGAGTCGGTGCCGACGCAGGTGTCGGGGTACGCCTGCCCGTTGCGGTCCATCGTGACGCGGGCGAGGTGCTCGATGTTGGCCTGGTGCACGATGCCGGTCCCGGGCGGCACCACCTTGAACTCGTCGAAGGCGGTCTGTCCCCAGCGCAGGAACTTGTACCGCTCGTGGTTGCGCTCGTACTCGATCTCGACGTTGCGCTCGAAGGCGTCGGGACTGCCGAAGAGATCGACGACCACGGAGTGGTCGATGACCAGTTCAGCGGGGGCGAGCGGGTTGACCTTGCCGGGGTCGCCGCCGAGGGCGTTGACGGCCTCGCGCATGGTCGCGAGGTCCACCACGCACGGTACGCCGGTGAAGTCCTGCATGATGACCCGCGCGGGCGTGAACTGGATCTCCTGGCTCGGTGCGGCCGTGGGGTCCCAGTTGCCAATGGCGCGGATGTGCTCGGCGGTGACGTTCTGGCCGTCCTCGGTGCGCAGGAGGTTCTCCAGCAGCACTTTCAGGCTGTACGGAAGCCGCTCGGAGCCTTCGACGGCGTCCAGGCGGAAGATCTCATACGACGCGTCGCCAACGCGGAGCGTGTCACTACTGCCGAAGCTGTTCGCGGACACGATGTTTGCCTCCTGATCTCGCCACTTTCGCCCGGCATCATCCCGCGGTGGCGCTGCCGGGCAATCACTGAGGCTGCCCTTGTTAAGAGATCGCCCCCGAATGCGAGCCGGCCCATCCCAACACGCGCTGGGTGGCCTTGACCAGCCACGAAACTGTGGGCCACAGCGTCGGCCGACCATGCCCCTCCCGACACATCCTGTCAGCCGGGTCCGCTGTCGGCGGTCAACCTCACATGTTCAGTGATTCGTCTCGCGTTACTATCTCGACATCAAGCTATCGAACACATATCTCGATATCAAGTTATCCGGTGCCGCTGCGCCGCCGTTCGGCCGCGTGGCGGCACCGGCGGAGCTCAGCGGAGCTGCGGCGCCACCTGCGAGGCGACGAGTTCCAGGTGATCAAGATCGGTCAGATCGAGTACCTGGAGGTAGAGACGGTCGGCACCGATCTCGGTGAAGCCGCCGATCTTGTCGACCACCTCGGCGGGGCTGCCCGCCAGCCCGTTCTCCTTCAGCTCCGCGACGTCGCGGCCGATCGCCTCGGCCCTGCGGGCGACCTCGGCGTCGTTCCTGCCGCAGCACAGCACCTGCGCCGCGGAGTAGCGCATGGGCTCGGTGCGGCCGGCGCTCTTCACCGCGGCGCGGGTACGCTCGAACGCCTCCGCGGTCTCGGCGGCGGAGCTGAACGGCACGTTGTACTCGTCGGCGTACGTCGCGGCCAGCCGCGGGGTGCGGGTCGGTCCGCGGCCGCCGATGAGCACCGGCGGCCGCGGCGACTGCACGGGCTTGGGCAGAGCCGGCCCCTCAGCGAGGCGGTAGTGCCGCCCCTCGTAGCGGAACGACTCGCCCTGCGGTGTTCCCCAGAGCCCGGTGATGACGGCCAACTGCTCCTCGTAGCGGTCGAACCGCTCGCGGGCCGTGGCCGGGAACGGGATCCCGTAGGCCAGGTGCTCCGCCTCGTACCAGCCGGCACCGAGGCCGAACTCCACCCGGCCCCCACTCATCTGGTCGACCTGGGCCACGCTGATCGCCAGCGGCCCGGGGTGCCGGAACGTCGCCGCGGTCATCAGGGTGCCCAGCTTGATCCGGGAGGTCTCGCGCGCGAGACCGGCGAGGGTGACCCAGGCGTCGGTCGGCCCGGGCAGGCCGTCGCCGTCGCCCATGCTCAGGTAATGGTCAGAACGGAAAAAGGCGTCGTAGCCCAGATCCTCGGTGGCCTTGGCCACCGAAAGCAGGGTGTCATAGCTGGCGCCCTGCTGTGGTTCGGTGAAAATCCTCAAGCGCATGGGCTCCATTGTTCTACCGTCGAGCGCGATCGCGGTAACCAACACCGGCGCGATCGGCGCGACCGGCGCGCACCCCACTGGCCGAGACGCGTGGCCACGACCGGCGCGGCGCGATCGGAGTCAGGCGAGGCTGCGCGCGAGCAGTGGGATCTGTCCACCGGCGAGCACGGCGTCGACCTGGCGCGCCGACAGTTTGTGGTGCAACCGGTAGGTCTGCCGCTTCGTGACGTTTCGCATGGTGATCTCGGCACTGGCGGGCAGCGTCCCGGTGAGGTCCGCGATGGCCAGGACGTCACCGGAACCGATGTCGTCGTAGTCCGACGGATCCTGGAACTCCAGGGCGAGAATCCCGAAGTTCGCGAGGTTCTGCCAGTGGATCCGCGCGAAGGACTTGGCGACCACCGCCCGCAATCCGAGGTAGCGGGGCGTGATCGCGGCGTGCTCGCGCGAGGACCCCTGCCCGTAGTTCTCCCCGCCAACCACGAAATGCCCGGTGGAGTCGGCGATCTCGCGGGCGCGCCGCGGGTAGCTGTCGTCGATCCGCACGAAGGTGAACTCGGCGAGCCGGGGAACGTTGGATCTGTAGGGCAGCGCTGCGGCGCCCGCTGGCGATATCTCGTCGGTGGAGACGTCATCGCCCACCTTCAGCAACACCGGCGCCTCGACACTGTCGGGCAGCGGCGGGAAGTCCGGGAGCGAGGAGATGTTGGGTCCCTTGACGAGCTCCCCGGATGACTCACTCGGCTCTGGTGGCGGGGTCAGCATCGCCGTGTTCACGCTGCTGCGCTCGGGAAGCTGGAGCTTCGGATAGGTGAGGCCGAACCGCTGGGCCGCGTCGCGCGGGTCGGTGATCATGCCCGCGAGAGCCGAGGCCGCGGCGGTTTCCGGGGAACACAGCCATACCGAATCCTCCGGAGTTCCGGAACGTCCGGGAAAGTTCCGCGGGAACGTGCGCAGCGAGTTCTGCCCGACGGCGGGAGCCTGCCCCATTCCGATGCAGCCCAGGCATCCGGTCTGGTGCAGGCGCGCGCCACTGTTGATGAGGGAGACGGTGCCCCCCAACTTCGTCATATCGGCCAGGATCTGGCGGGAGGTGGGGTTGACGTCGAAACTCACCTCCTCGTGGATCTGGCGCCCCTCCACGACGGCCGCGGCCATCATGAAGTCGCGCAGCCCGGGGTTGGCCGACGAGCCCACCACCACCTGGCTGACCTCGGTCCCGGCGACCTCGCGCACGGGCACCACGTTGTCGGGAGCCGAAGGTTTGGCGATCAGCGGCTCGATCGTGGAGAGATCGATCTCCTCGGTCACGTCGTAGCTGGCGTCCTCGTCGGCGACCACGGGCACGAAATCGTGTTCGCGCTGCTCCCCGCGAAGAAAGGACCGTACTGTCTCGTCGGCGGGAAACACGGTCGTCGTCGCACCGAGTTCAGCCCCCATGTTGGCGATGACGTGCCGGTCCATCGCGCTGAGGGTGTCCACCCCCGGGCCGTGGTACTCGATGATGCGGTTGAGGCCGCCCTTGACGCTGTGGCGGCGCAGCATCTCCAGGATGACGTCCTTGGCCGAGCACCACTCGGGAAGCCGCCCGGTCAGGCGCACCCCCCATATCTGCGGCATGCGGATGTACAGGGGCCGGCCGGCAATGGCCAGTGCGACCTCCAGCCCGCCCACTCCGATCGCCAGCATCCCCAGCGAACCGGCCGCGCAGGTGTGGGAGTCCGAGCCGACCATGGTGGCGCCCGGAACGCCGAACCGCTGCATGTGTGTCGGATGCGACACACCGTTTCCCGCCTTGGAGAACCAGATCCCGTAGCGGCGGCACGCTGATTCCAGGTACACGTGGTCCTCGGCGTTGCGCTCGTCGGCCTGCAGCAGGTTGTGGTCGACGTACTGGACGCTGACGCTGGTACGTGCCCGGTCCAGCCCCAGCGCCTCCAGCTCCTGCATGACCAGTGTGCCGGTCGCGTCCTGGGTCAGGGTCTGGTCGATGCCGATACCGACCTCACGACCCGGGGTCATATCGCCTTCGACGAGGTGGGAGGCGATCAGTTTCCGCGCGACGCTGCCTGACATCTCACCCTCCTCACGCCGGGCGGCTCACCCGAGCGCGGAACGGGAACGCCCCCACGCGTCCCCGTGTTCGTGCGTATCAGTCCCCCTCTGCCCGCACACTGCGGCAACGATGCGAAAGCCCGGGCACGGGATGGAAACCGCCCCGGGTGGCGGCGATGGGGCTCCGCCGAGCGATGGTGCGGCGTGCGCTCGGCGGCAAGCTGGTGCGCTCGCCATGCCCCGTCGCCGCCCCCCGGCTACTCGCGGGTCAGGGTCGCGACGCACTCCACATGGTGGGTCATGGGGAACGAGTCGAAGGCGCGCACATCCTGCAGGGTGTAGCCCGCCTCGATGAACGTCCCGAGGTCGCGGGCAAGGGTGGCCGGATCGCACGAGACATAGGCCACCCGGCGGTTGCGCAACTCGGCGAGCTGCTGGGCGACGGCCTCGCCCACACCGGCGCGCGGCGGGTCGACCACGGCGACGTCGACGCGCATGTCAACCCATTCCCGGAGCTGATCGGCGACTTCGGCCTGCTCCACCCGGACCCACGGCAGGTCGCGCAGGTTGTACCGGGCGTCGCGGGCAGTCTCGGAATCGGTCTCGACGCCGATCACCCGGCCCTCCGAGCCGACCGCGTCGGCCAGCGCGCCCGCGAACAGTCCGGCTCCGCAGTACAGGTCGAGCGCGGTCTCGCCGGGCTCGGGGCGCAGCGCTTCGCGCACCGCCTCGCTCAGCGTGCTCGCCGCGGCCGGATGCACCTGCCAGAAGCTTCCGGCACTGACCCGGTACTCGCGGCCCTCGACCGTCTCGCGGACGCCGCGCCGCCCCCGCACCTGCTGCACCCGGCCGCCCTTGAAGCGGCGCAGGACAGCGGTGGACTCCAGGAGCGGGGGCATAGCCGGCATCCGCGCCCCGCTCGGGGTGACGACGACAGCGTTGTCGGCGTGCGAGTGCGAGGTGATCGCCTCGACCTCGGTGAACCCCTCCCACGAGGCGTCGGTGACCCCGAGCGCGCGCACGTCGGGGTGGGCGATCGCGCACTCGTCCACCGGCTGCACCTCGTGCGAGCGGTGCCGGCGGAACCCGGCGTGGCCAGCGTCGTCGACGGCGTACCTGACCCGTGTGCGCCAACCGAGGCCGTCGGGCGTACCCGGCAGCTCCTCGACGTGGACCTCGCGCTCGATACCGGCGATGCGCCGCAACTGGTCGGCTACGACGTCGCCCTTCAACCTGCGCTGCGCCTCGAGCGAGGCGTGCTGCCAGTCGCACCCGCCGCACTTGCCCGGACCGGCGTACGGGCACGGCGGCTGCACGCGGTCGGGCGAGGGCTCCAGGATCTCAACGGCGTCGGCACGCAGGAAACGCTTGGTCTGGCCGGTCACCAGCGCGCGAACGCGCTCGCCCGGCAGCGTGTGCCGGACGAACACAACCTGGTCGTCGTGGCGGCCCACGCACCAACCGCCGTGCGCTACGTTGTCGACACGCAGCTCCACCTCGGTTCCCACCAGGTCCCCTGTGTCGGGACGCACGGAAACACCACGGCTCATGGACAACCACCTCCGGCGGACGGGACTGCTAAAAATTCGCGCGTTTGACTGCTCTCCTCCCTGGAGGAAGGGGATTCCTGGCTCAGGCTGCCTGCCGGGCCAGCGGCCCGGGAGGTCTTAGGCCCTCAACACCAGCCGGGGCCAGACCAGCCCGGACCAGCATCAGGCAAGCGGAGTTCTCGTCCCTGGGGGACACGGCTCCGCACGCGGTGCAGGTGTAGATACGTTGCGAAAGAGGAAGTGCGTGCTTGGTTCTCGCTCCGCACGGCGCGCATTCCATCGTGGTGTGCGCGGGGTCTACGAGGCGCAGCTCGCGGCCGTGTTCGCGGGCCATGTGGATCATTGCCTGCTTGGTCGCGCCGATCGCGGCGTCGGCCGCTTTGCGGGCCACGGTGGACTTGGCAAGGAACTTCGGCCGGAAGTCCTCGACCGCGAGGCGATCGTGGTCGGTGGCGACCTTCTTGGCCCACTCGCGGGCGGTTGACGACACGCGAAGCCGGTAGGTGTAGCGGGCATACCCGGCACCCTCCGCATGTCTTTCCGCTGTCGTCATGAGATCAAATATACGTGATCACAAACGCGCGACGGCGAGTCTCGCGCCGGCTACGGTACACAGCACCGAATACGGGGTAGGCACCCCTGGCCGGCCCTTGAGCGCGCCCCGACCCGGGTGGAGGGCGACCGGTTGGGTGTACCTTCGCCGACGGGCACGCCCGAGGTCGTGCCGGCCGGCCGTGTGCGGACTCACAGGAGCGGATAACCAGTGCACATCGTGATATTGGGATGCGGACGAGTGGGCTCGACGCTCGCACACACGCTGGAGGACATGGGCCACACGCTCGCCGTGATCGACCAGGACCCCGACGCGTTCCGGCGGCTCCGCTCCAGTACCGCCAAGGCCGCCGTAACAGGGCTCGGCCACGACCGCGACGTGCTCCTCTCCGCCGGCATCGAGAACGCCTCGGCGTTCTGCGCGGTGAGCAGCGGCGACAACTCGAACATCATCTCGGCGCGAGTGGCACGCGAGACCTTCGGCGTCACCAACGTCGTGGCGCGGATCTACGATCCGCGGCGCGCCGAGGTGTACCAGCGGCTCGGCATCCCCACGGTCGGCACCGTCCGCTGGACCGCTGACACGATCCTGCGCCGGCTGATTCCCGGCGATCCGGGGCTGGCACACGGCGGCCCCCTGTGGCGCGACCCGTCGGGAAGCCTGGTCCTGACCGAGGCGCCGCTCACCGCCACCTGGGTCGACCGGCGGGTCGAGCAGCTCGAAGCGGCGCTGCCGTTGCGCGTGGCCTACCTGTCGCGAGCCGGTGAGCTCCTGCTGCCGCGCGGCGACGAGACGCTGCGTGCGGGCGACGTGCTGCACGTGCTGGCCCGCAGCAGCGACATTGACACTGTGCAGGCCCGGTTGCGCCTGCACGAGAGCGAAGGGAACGGTGGCTAGATGCGAGTCGCGATCGCCGGGGCGGGCAGTGTCGGGCGCTCCATCGCCGCCGAGCTGACCGGAAGCGGGCACGAGGTACTGCTGATCGACCGGGACTCCCGGGCGATCGGCCTGGATGAGCTGCCGCGCGCGGAATGGCTGCTCGCCGACGCCTGCGAGCTGTCCTCGCTTGAGGACGCGCGTATCGGCGAGTTCGACGCTCTCGTGGCCGCCAGCAGTGACGACAAGGCCAACCTCGTGGTGTCGCTGCTCGCCAAGACCGAGTTCGCGGTACCGAGGGTGGTGGCGCGGATCAACGACCCGGGCAACGAGTGGCTGTTCACCGACGCCTGGGGGGTCGACGTCGCGGTGTCCCCGCCACGGCTGATCGCCGCCCTGGTAGAGGACTCCACCGGGGTGAACGAGGCGGGCGAGGCGATGGCGCTGATGTCGTTGCCCGACACCGATCTGCTGGAGTTCACCCTGCCCGAGGACGGCGCGCACGTGGACCGCCCGGTCCGGGAGCTGGCTCCCGACCTCCCCGAGGACATCGTGCTGGTCGCGATCGTGCGGGAGGGGCGGGTGCGTCCTCCCGCAGCCGAGACCCTCCTGCGCTCCGGCGACGACCTGGTGTTCCTGAGTAGCGCGGGGTCCGTGCAGGAACTAGGCGAGCTCCTGGTCCCCGAGCCCTAGGGAGAAGCGCCCTTCCGCATCGAAGTTGACCGTGGGGACACGTTCAGCAACAAGAATGGCCCCACGGTCAGGTTCGGGGCGGCGTGACCGGCTCTCAGCCTCGTTCGCCCTGTTCGCGGTCCGGATCCGCGCTGGCGCCGCCCAACGCCCCCGGCTCCATCGGCGTGTTCCCGCGCGCCAGCAGCCAGACCATCGCGGCCAGCGAGGCCACCTGCAGCGGCCACCCCATGCCGATCTTCGCCAGCCCGAGCAGGGCGAACGTGTCGGCCGCCCCGGACTTGGCGGCCAGCCACAGCGGATACTGCACCACGACCCGGATCACGCACGGCAGCACCAGCAACCAGGTCAGCCGGGAGCTCAGCTTCACCACGGCCGGGTTGTCGCGCCAGCCCGTGGGGTCTCCGGTGACCGAGCCGATGAGCAGCCCGACCGCGGGCCAGCGGATAACCACCGTCAGGATCAGCACGGCGGCGTACACCGCGTTGTAGATGATCCCCGGCAGGAACGCGTCCTCGGCGTCGCCGCTCCGCAACGCGAAAATCGCGGCGATGCCGATACCGAAGAGGCTGTTCACCACGAACTGCACCGACGAGCGCTGCACCAACCGCACGACTGCCAGCAGCACCGCGGCGGCGACCCCCAGCCCCAACGCGAGCTTGAGGTGCTGGGTGGCCAGGAAACTGACTGTGAACGCGAGGGTCGGGAGCGCGGCCTCGGCCATGCCCCGCTTGCCGCCCAGCGCCTTGGAAAGCTGCTGGCGCACGACCGCCTCAACGGTGCGCTCGGAGACCGCCGCCGGTTGCTCGGCCCCTTCGCCTGGTGGCGTTGCCGAGGAGTCGTCGGTAGCGTCGTCGGCCGCGCCGGCGGGCCGATCGGGGTCGGTCATGCTGCTCCCGCTGTGCTTTTGAGGGTGCGGCCACCTGCGGTGCGCCGCACACTGGTCGACTCTGGGTGTGCTCCGCACGTCCAGCCTAGATCACGCATGATGCCACCGTGCGCCTCCGTGTCCGGGTGACTCCGCAGTGCGACCGAACCCGCCGGGATCCCCGACCGGCTGCGCCGGGCCATGACACCGAGGACGCGGGTACCTAGGCTGGCGCACAGGGGGCATGGCCGCCGAAGCGGAGCGTGCCGACACCCTCGCGGCCGTAGAGTCGCGCGGCGCTGATCCCGGCCACGCGATGCGTCACGGCCGGCGCGTCACTGCCCGGGGCGTGCGTCGCGGTGGTGCACCGCGACCGGCTCGCGGCCGGCGACGCCCAGCACACTGCCGCGCCACGAAGGGAGGGAGCGCGGAAGCCCGCGGGCCCGGGCCTGCGCCGCGCGCGCCTGATGGATATTTCGCCCCCACCCGCCACACTCCGGTCCGACCACCTTGGCTTCGCCCTGCGGCTGCACGACCAGCTGACCCGGTCCGGCCGGTCGGGGCTGGTGTGGTCGCCGTACTCGGTGGCCTGCGCGCTGGGGCTGGTGGCCGCCGGCGCCGGCGGGACCACCCGTGCGGAGCTGACCGCACTGCTCGGCACCGACCTGCGGGCCCATCTGGCCACGCTGGACGACGCCGTGGCCGAGGGCCCGGAGCTGGCCACGAGCACCGGGCTGTGGGTCCGTGAGGACCTCCAGGTGCGGCCGGAGTTCGAGGCCGACCTGCGCGCCCGCCGCGGATCCGGGGTGTACACCGCCGACTTCCCCGGCGACCCCGATGGCGCGCGGCGCACCATCAACGACGAGGTCGGCAAGCTCACCCGCGGGCTGATCAGCGAACTACTCCCGCCCGGGACGGTGCAGACCACCACACAGGCGCTGCTGGTGAACGCGCTCTGGGTGCGCCTGCAGTGGCAGGAGCGGTTCGACCCCAAGAAGACCACGAAGGAGAGCTTCCGCTCCCCCACCGGAACCCGGCGCGTCCCGACGATGCACCGCAGGGGGCGTCTGGGCTACGCGGAGGCGCGCGGGTGGCGCATGGCCACCCTTCCGGGCGACCACGACCTCGCTCTGGACATCCTGTTGCCCGACGACGAGCGCACCGCCGCCGAGCTGGAGCCGCAGACCCTCACCGAGCTGCTGCGCGCCGGCTCGACCCGCGACGTCGCGCTCGCGCTGCCGCGGTTCGAGCTCGCGCACAGCGAGCTCCTCAGCGGCCCGCTGGCCCAAGCCGGGGTGCGCACCTGCTTCACGCCGCAGGCCGACCTCAGCGGCATCGCAGAGCGCCCGCTGCTCATCGACGAGGTGGTGCACCGGGCGCGGCTGCGCGTCGACGAGAAAGGCGCCGAGGGCGCCGCCGCGACCGGCGTGGTCATGCGCACAGCGGCGCTCAAGCCCGACCGCCCCGTGACGTTCCACGCCGACCGGCCGTTCACCTTCGTGCTCCGCCGCCGCGAGGCCGTCCTCTTCCTCGGCAGGGTGGCGGATCCGGAAGACCCCGGCCCCGCGCGGTGACGCCCGGGGCCACGGCGCGCCCCCGGGTCGGGCGCCGCCGCTTTTGTGCTGATCGTGCGGATCCCGTTCCTTCGTAGCACCGTCGGGTTTCGGGATTTGCGGTGTGTCGGGGCGAGTGCCCTCGGACAGGGGCACGTTCACCCGGTGCTGGCCGCGGACGGTGGCGCTCTCCAACGAGGGCGGCGACGGCCTCGGGGGCCAGCCCGCGGTGGTCGGTGCGGGTGCCCGATGGTCGCGCACCCAACGAAAGCAGCGACGACGGTAGATGGCCCGGGTTGGCGGCAATCGGGGCTGGATGCGGGTGGTTGCGCGCCCGACGGGAGCGGCGAAGGCCCGCCGGTTCTGCGGGGCTCGGCCTCGGAGGGCGCCAGTACTCTCGTCCGGCGGCGGGGCGCGCGTCGAGGGTGACTGTGCGGTCATTCTCGGCACCGAACATGTCCCTACGGTCACCTTCGGTGCGGGGTGCAC
Source organism: Lipingzhangella halophila (assembly GCF_014203805.1). GTDB lineage: Bacteria > Actinomycetota > Actinomycetes > Streptosporangiales > Streptosporangiaceae > Lipingzhangella > Lipingzhangella halophila. The sequence goes on from NZ_JACHJT010000001.1 coordinate 3,177,669, forward strand.
CCCCATACGCGCCCGCTATGCCCGGATTGTAGGTTTTCTGAGGGGTGATCGTGCGGTTTTTCCTCCTTCACGCGTCTGAAGGAGGAAAAACCGCACGATCACCGAGAGCACTACCGAGAACGCCCGCACCACCCCCGTTACGGGTGTCACCATCGGGCACCCGGAGCGGTTACTGGGGGCTGGCCCACCCGCTCTCGTCGCTGCTCTCGTTGGTCGCACCACGACCGGGCACCGCGCCGATTACCGCGGGCTGGCCCACCCACCGTCCTCGCTGCCCTTGTCGGACGCGGCACCACGCGCCCACCGCGGCGGTTTTCCGTTCAGTGTCGGGGCGACGAGCCCGGCACGAGCGAGCCCGCGAACACTACCTAGCCAGCCGTGCCGTCGCCGGCCGCCTGCTGGGGGTGCTGCGCGTTGGCCGACTCGGTCATGCGCTCCTCCAGCTCCGGGGGGACGGTGATGCTGAGGAGGTCGCGCGGCGGGACCGGCTGCTCGCCGCGTACCACCACGATTCGCTGGAAGATCTCCTCGATTTCCGCCATCACCTCGGGCTTGGTCGCGCCCTCGCCGCGGATGACGCCGCGCAGGACCCAGCGCGGGCCGTCGACACCGATGAACCGGACGCGCTGGCCGAGCTGCTGTCCGGACTCGTTCGTCTTGCCCTCGACCGGGACGACCGCCCGCAGTTCCGGGCCGAACGCGCCCTCGAAGTCCTCGGCCTTGCCGCCCTGCTCGGTGACCTGTTCGCGCAGTTCCTCGCGCATCTCGTCCCACAGGCCGCTGGACTTCGGGGCCGCGAACGGCTGCACCTGGAGTGCGCTGTTCCCCTTGATCAGGGTCACGCCGATAATCTTCTTGCGCTTCTGCGCGATGTTGACCTGGACCTCGATGCCCTTCTCAACGGGAACCCGGATGGCGCCGAGGTCGAGTCGGTCGATGTCCGGCGCGTCCTCCGTGACATCCCACGGGCCCTGGACCCGGTACTGGTCCTCGCTCTTGCCCGTCTCGGTCACCGGCGACGGACTCGCGACAGCCTCGGCGTCGCCGGTGGCGTCGTCCTGCTGCCTCTTCTTGTTCCGGCGTCCGAACACGCCCTACACCTCTCCTGCCTCGTTGTCCCCGGAGTCACCGGGGAGCGTGATCGTCATCCCCGCGCCGCGTGTCCGCCGGTGGAGCCGAACCCCCCGGTTCCGCGCGCGGACTCGGGCAGCGAATCGACTGCACGGAAGCGCGCCGACGCGACCTGCTGGATGACCATCTGGGCGATCCTGTCCCCACACGCCAGCTTGACGGGGGTGTGCCGATCCGTATTGCGCAGGGTCACCCGGATCTCGCCACGGTACCCGGCATCGACCGTACCGGGGGCGTTGACGAGGGTGACCCCGCTCCGCGCGGCCAGGCCCGAACGCGGGTGCAGGAACGCGGCGTAGCCCTCGGGCAACGCGATCGCGATACCGGTGCGCACGGTGGCCCGCGCGCCGGGTTCGAGCACGAGGTCCTCGACCGTCACGAGGTCGGCTCCCGCATCGCCCGGGTGCGCGTATTCGGGAAGCGGCGCCCGGGGGTCGATGCGGTGGACCCGCACCTCCACCGCGCCGGAAGAATCGCTACTCACAACTCGCGAGCTTATCGCGGCCCGGTCGCCCGCCAATACGCAGCAGACACCACCTGTGCGTCCCGCGTCCGCGGCCGAGTGCGCAACGGGACCGGACCACCGCTGGAGAACCGCGGCGGCGACTCGCGGTTCGCACGTCGTCGCCGCTCTCCAAGCCGAGGCCGCGGCGCGCGGCCGGCGGCGGTCTCGCGGATGCCCGCGCTGGGACCTGGCGGCCCCGCGGCGCCCGCGACACTCTGGGCAGCGGCGGCGGCTGTGGTGGGGCCCGCGCGGCATGGCAGTATTTCGACCAGACCTTCCAACAACTCGACGATTACGGCAAAGGAAGCGATCGACACATGGCAAAGAAGGAAGGTGCGTTCGCCGCGCAGATCGCGGGCGGCGCGGCCGCCCTCCTCGCCGGGTTCGCGGCGCGTAAGGTGCTGACCTTCGCCTGGACCCGGGCGACCGGCAAGGAGCCACCAACAGAGCCGGAATCCCTGGATGTCGGGCTCGGAGAGGCTCTGGGCTGGGCGGTGGTCACCGGTGTGGGCATGGAGGTCGCACGGGTTCTGGCTGTGCGCGCCACCCATAAGCGGATGCTGCCTCGGAGCGAGCGCGAGGCCGCCGGGGCGGGTCACTGACCCGTCCCGCCAACGGATCGAGGGGCGCCACCGAGCGTGGCGCCCTTCTTCGTACTGCGGGGCCTGCCGGCGCTCGGGTGACCGTGCCGCGCCGCCGCGGCACCCCTGCAGCGCGGGTCACCGGCCCACTGGCAGTGCGGAGGCGCGCAGGTCGCCGCGCACCGACCTAGCCAGTGCCACGGTCGCGGACCGGTTGAGCGCGCCGCCCGCCGCGGCACCGGTCAGGTAAGGGCCAAGAGTCGACAGATGCCGACCCATGACACGCATCAGCCGCTTGCGCAGCTCCGCCTTTGCCGCGGCCCCCAGGACGGCGGTGAGCGAAGCTCCCACCTGCATCCGGTCGAGGCCGCGCTTGGTCACCCAGGACATCAGGTAGCCGGAGCCGCGCTCCAGTCCCGATCCGGCCGGCCGCGCCCCGTAGACCTCGTGCAGCTCACCGATGAGCTTCACCTCGATGGCCGCGACCACCACGGCCTCGGCCGCGACCTTCGCGGGTGCGGTGAGCAGCAGCGGCGGCGCCACCGTCTGCACGGCCGCCAGGGCCCCGCCGGCGGCGCCGACCGCGGTGGTCGCCGCGGCCGCATTGCGCGCCAGTGCGTCAGCGAGCTCCTCACCGTCGAGGCCGTTGTGGTGTTGACGCAGTGTGCCGAGGTCGCGCACGGGTATGCGCGGGGCGATCTCGTCAGTGAACAGGTCGGTGAGCCAACGGCCGCCAGCGACTCCTTTGACCCCGGCGGCGCGGGCGCTCCGTGCCATGGCCCGGGTGAGCCGCGCCAGCAGCTTGGCGTTGTTGCCGCCGTCGTCGACGATGCGGCCGACCAGCTCCCCGACATCCTGCCCGGTGTCGTCCGCGTACGCCCCGTTTTCGCCCGGCGCGGGAGTGAGCTCCCCACCGGCACGGGTATCGTAGGAGTCACGGGCGCTGTCGTCATCGTGCTCGCTGTGTTGCACCCCGGTTCCTCCTCGCCTCTTGACCCATATGGCGCTTACCGACAAAGCTAGCCGATACGAGATCCGGGTTCTCGGCGGTGCGGCAGTACCAGCCGTACCGCGCACAATGATGCGCCCCCGCCCGTCGGGGACGCATCATTTGCCACGGCACGTGGGCCGTAGAGGCAGCACGAGGGAGGCCGCCGGCCTCAGGCAGTGCACTCCTTGCAAATGAGCTGCCCCTTGCGCTCCTCCGCGAGCTGGCTGCGGTGGTGGACCAGGAAGCAACGCGAGCACGTGAACTCGTCGGCCTGGCGTGGGAGCACGCGTACAGCAAGCTCCTCGCCGGACAGGTCGGCGCCGGGAAGCTCCATCCCCTCGGCGACTTCGTCCGGGTCGACGTCGATCGTGCTCGTGCCCTTGTCCACCCGACGTGCTTGTAGCTCCTGAAGGCTGTCCTCGTTGATATCCTCGTCGGTCTTACGTGGGCTGTCGTAGTCGGTGGCCATTCTGCTTACTCCATCCCCCTCGGTCTATGCCTCGTCGCGCGGGTGTAACGCTTGAGCGCCGCGTCTTGTGCCCGAATCGGTCGGAATCTTCCCGTAGCGATAGTGGACTATGCCCCTCCCAGCGCCACCGCGCCGAACGGGCAGCGCGCTGTCACCGAACGCGGTTGCCACGCCGCATGCCGCGGATCGGTTCCTTGTCATGTGCTACCCAACGCCCGGAGCAATCCGACCTATTTCGCACTCTTCCCTCGCACCGAGCGAGCGCGGGCTACTCCACGGGCAAGGTCAGAGCAGACACGTCCACGCCGGAAGAACTTCCCGCCGTGTTCACGCCCGGGAGAGCATACCCACCTTCAGCACCTGCTCTTACCCCGGGGCGCAGTGTCGTCGGACACGTATAGATACCATCTCGCGCGAAGACGCGCACCTTCTTACTCGTGAAATTCAACGGTTCGCGTTCGCCGGGGCCTCACGCGATGGGCCGGGGAAGCAGACAGTGACCACGAGCCCGCCCCCGGAACGGGGCCAGGCGGTCACGGTACCGCCGTGCGCGCGCACCACCGACCGCACGATCGACAGCCCAAGGCCCGCGCTGTTGCTGGAGCGCACCCGGTCGCCCGATCCGCGCCGGAACGGCTCGAACAATCCCTCGACCTCGTAGGCGGGGATGACCGCACCGGAGTTCTCCACCTGGACCGCGGGCATCGACTCGTAGAAACCGGACCGCACGGTGATCTCACCGTCGGCCACGTTGTACCGCACCGCGTTCTCGACCAGGTTGGCGACCAGCCGTTCGAGCAGCACCGGGTCGCCGGTTACCGGCGCGGCGCGCAGGTCCGAGCGCAGGGTCAACCCCGCCTCCTCGATCTCCTCGGAGAGCTGGCCGAGCACGGTGCTCGACACCTCGCCGATGTCGACGGAGGTGCGCACCTCCAGTTCGCGGTCGCTCTTGGCGAGGAAGAGCAGCCCGTCGATGAGGCGCTCGTGCCGGGAGTTGGTCTCCAGCAGGGTGCGCCCGATCGTCGTGAGGTCGGTGGACGCGTTGGGGTCGCTCAGCGCGACCTCCAGCAGGGTTCGGTTGATCGCGAGCGGGGTGCGGAGCTCGTGCGAAGCGTTGACGACGAACCTGCGCTGGCCGTCGAAGGCGCGGTCGAGGCGCTCCAGCATGTCGTCGAACGTGTCGGCGAGCTCGCGGATCTCGTCGTCGGGTCCGCTGAGCGCGATTCGCTCGTGCAGGGAGCGCTCCGAAAGCCGGCGGGCGATCCGGGTGATCTTGTGCAACGGGGAAAGGGCCCGGCCGGCCACCACGTAGCCCAGGCCGACGGCCAGCAGGCCGACGATGACCAGCGCCAGCATGGAGAAGCGGGTCACCTGGGACAGCACGTTGTCGATGAGGGAGTTCTTCACCGCCTCAACGACTTCCGGGTCGTCGCCGTAGGGGAAGTCGGGCTGCAGCGTGAAGGTCAGGTTGTCCAGGAGGGTAGCGATGATGATGTAGTTCAGCAGCAGGAGCAGCGACCCGGCGGCGAAGAAGAGCATGCCGTAGATCAGGGTCAGCCGGGCGCGCAGGCTGATGTTGTCGGTGAGCCGGTGCACACCGCGCGTCATGGACCCTTCGGAGCCCCCCGGCTGTGCCGGCTGCGTGGTGAGCCTGCGCCAGGTGCCGGTGTCGCCCGGCGGGGTCGCGGCGACCTCGCCCGGGGCCTCCGCGGGCGTCGCGCCGTCGCCGGCGGTACTCAAATCCGGTACCCCGCGCCGGGCACGGTCTGGATAACGGGGGGCTCGCCAAGCTTCTTGCGCAGCGTCATGACGGTGACCCGGACGACGTTGGTGAAGGGGTCGGCGTTCTCGTCCCAGGCCTTCTCCAGCAGCCCTTCGGCGCTGACGACCGTACCGTCAGCCCGCATGAGCACCTCGAGTACGGCGAACTCCTTGGGGGTGAGTGTGACCTCGTTCCCGTCGCGCTCGACCACGTGGTTGGCGGGATCGAGGGTGATGCCGTTGCGCCGCAGCACCGGGGGCAGTGGCCGGACCGCGCGCCGCCCAAGTGCCCGCACACGGGCGATGAGCTCAGCAAACGCGAACGGTTTCGCCAAGTAGTCGTCGGCGCCGATGGTGAGCCCTTCGACCTTGTCCTCGAGCTCTCCGGATGCTGTGAGCATCAGGATCCGGCCGGTGTAGCTCTGCTCCACCAGGCTGCGCGCGACGTCGTCGCCGTGGATGCCCGGAAGGTCGCGGTCGAGCACGATGACGTCGTAGTCGTTGACCCCGATGTGTTCCATAGCACTATCGCCGTCGTAGACGACGTCCACGGCCATTGACTCGCGCCGCAGCCCCACGGCCACAGCCTCGGCGAGGACCTGTTCGTCCTCGACCACCAGTACCCGCACGTCACCCTTCAACTTTCCGAGCGGCCGGGAGGGCCGCTGCCGGCGCATCCCCCAACACACCGGCAGCGGCGTCTATCCCCCGGCTTCACTGACCGTTATCGCACACTTCGAATAAGGATGGAGTAAACCACCGCTCGCCACGCTGCGGCGACGCCATCCGGAGGGAACGGCGGTACAACCAATTCCACCGCCCCAGGACCGGGCGTGGCAACCGAACACCCCTACCCGCGAGACGCGGGTCTGCGACTCTGGCCAGGAACCGGGAAGCCACTGGCGGGGCGGTGGCCCCGCACCGGGCCACACTCGGGCCGCTACGCACGGGAAGGCGCCGCCGGCGTATCCCCCAACCGCCGGCGGCGCCCTTCACCCCGCACATCTCAAATATGCCACATCTGAAATAAGAAACAGGTAAGCACTGGCGCGAGAAAGCGATTGTGGTGTAGCGCACCCGCCAGCGCCGGGCCCGTTCACACCGAATTCACGCCCCTGCCGACGATAGCGCCGAACACCTTGGCATGATGGGGATCCCGCGGAGCACCCGATTCGATCACAGCTCGGCTACATCCACCAGGGAAGGTTTCAGTTGGGACGCACCGCGGGTAGAGCCAGCAACCGCCGGACCAAGCGGCGCGGAGCGACCACCGTGTCACTTCCGGGCCGCACCCCGGTCCGGCTTGCGGCTCTTACGACCCTTGTCCGCTGAATGGGTGCCGTAGCACCGGGACTGATTCGGCGTCGTCACAACGCTGTGACATACGACGCAGCGCAGACACGAGCATGAGTGAGGTGAAATGGGCGAGTTCGTCGCTGAGATCAAGACCCGTATCTCAGAGACCGACAGGTCGCTCCAAGCGGCTCGCGCCGCTGGAGACGAGTTCCTCGCCGACGCGCACGCGTCGGAGTTGGAGGATCTGCACCGCATCGCCGTTCTCAACGGTATTGACCCGCACTGCGCGTAACCCTTCGAGGCGTTGAGGCGTCAGCCCTCCGAGGCATCGAGGGTCCCAGGGCCGGCCGGATCTCTCCGGTCGGCCTTTTTGTGCTGGTCAGGCCTTAGCCGGCGTGCGGCGGGCCGTCTGTGTCGGCGCCCAGCGGTTCGAGCAGGTCGTGCAGCTCCTCGAAGAGGCCGGGAACCGCCGCAATGATGAGATCCGGGGTCGCTGGCGCCCCGCGCAGGCCCCCGACCCGCACTCCGGCCTCCCGTACGATCAGCGAGGCGGCGCTCCAGTCCCAGGTGTTCAACCCCCGCTCGTAGTAGGCGTCGGCCCGGCCGTGCGCGACCGAGCACAGGTCGACCGCCGCCGATCCGCCGCGGCGGATGTCGCGCACCCGCGGCAGCACGGTACGCAGCACCTCCGCCTGGTAGGCGCGACGCTCGGTGCTGTAGCCGAAGCCCGTGCACACCAGCGCCATCTCCAGCGGAACAGCGTCGCGCGCCCGAAGCGGCGTGCCGGAGCAGAAGGCGCCGCCGCCCAGGGTGGCGGTGTAGGTCTCGTCGCGGCTGGGGACCGCGACCACGCCGGCCACGACCTCGCCCTCGGACTCCGCGGCGATCGAGACCGCCCACTCGTCCCGCCCGTACAGGTAGTTCACCGTGCCGTCGATCGGGTCGACGATCCAGCGCACCCCGGAGGAGCCGGACTCGGTGCCGCCCTCCTCGCCCAGCACGGAGTCGCCGGGCCTGGCATTGAGCAGGCGCTTGCGGATCAGCTCCTCGACCGAACGGTCCATCTCGGTGACCACGTCGGTGGGTGAGGACTTGGTGTCGAGCACACCGATCCCGGCCTGACCGCGGGCTGCCAACTGCCCGGCCTCGCGGGCGACGTCGGCGGCCAGGTCAAGAAGGTGTGCGGGTTCGGCTTCGAGCATCGTGGAATCCCCCGTTGTTCTCGTCTGCGCCGCGGCTTACGACCCTACCGGCCGGGCACGGCAGCAGTCGGCTCCGTCCGCCGGGCACGTGGGCAGCTCACTGAGCCGTGTCCGCCCGACTTCGGGATCGGCACGCTCGGCAACGAGCTCGCGCACCATCGAGACGAACCTCGGATGCGTCCCAGGCGCGTGCGCTCGGGAGAAGTGCATACCGAGGCCCCGCGCGGTATCGGCCGCCTCATGGTCCAGGTCGTACATGACCTCCATGTGGTCGGAGACGAACCCGTGCGGCACCGCGACGACCGCGGAAACGCCCTCGTCCGCCAGTTGCGCGAGCCGGTCGTTGATGTCGGGCTCCAGCCAGGGCTGGCTCGGCGGGCCACTGCGGCTCTGGTAGACGACCTCGTAGTCGTTGCCGGTGCCCAGGCGCTCGCTCACCAGGCGGGCGACCTCGGCGAGCTGCGCGACGTAGGCCCCGCCCGGTCCGTACTCCTGCTCCGGCGTGCCGCTGGCGTCGGCCATGCCGGTGGGGATGGAGTGCGCGGAGAACAGCAGCCTGGCACCGGCTCGCTCGCTGGTCGGCAGGTGCTCCAGCGCCTGGCGGGTGTGGTCCGCGAGCGGCTCGACGAACCCGGGGTGGTCGAAGAACGGCGGTATCAGGTCGATCCGCGGGGCGTCCGGCCCGGCGGCCTCGCGGGCGGCCTCGATGTCCACGATGTAGGCGCCGTGGCTGGAATAGCAGCTGTAGGCCGACGTGGCCAGCGCGACGACGTTGCGCACGCCGTCCTTGGCCATCTCGGCCACGGTGTCGGTGAGGAGCGGGTCCCAGAACCGGTTTCCCCAGTAGATCGGGAGGTGCGCACCGTTGGCGGAGAAGTCGGCGCGGACCGCCTCGATCAGGTCGCGGCATTGCTGGTTGATCGGGCTGACCCCGCCGAACAGAAAGTAGTGCTCGCCGACCTCGGCGAGGCGCTCCCGGGGGATGCCCCTCCCCCGGGTGACGTTCTCCAGGAACGGGATGACGTCCTCGTTGCCCTCGGGCCCGCCGAAGGAGATCAGCAGAAACGCGTCGTATGGCCTCATGGTCCCTATGAAACCAGCTCACCGGAGCGACCGCCCTCGGGCCAGGAGTGATATGCGCCCGGAGCGGTCCGGGCCGCCCAGCGGGCCCGCGCCGGACAACCGCGGCGCGTCTCCCCTCCGCGCCCCGCCCAACTGCGCCGGGGCTCGGGCGTGCGGGGCGCGGGCGGCCGTAGGCGTCGCCGCGTCCCGGTAGCCTGCTCTCCCGACCCGCCGCCGCGCGCCTGCGTCGCGGCCCGATACCCGAAGAGGACTCCGCGATGTCGAACGTGGTGTGGCACACGTGGTCCGGCACCCACCAGGCGCGCCCCCGCCGATTGCGCTTCCCGAACAGCACCGGGGACGTCGCCGCCGCGGTGCGCTCCGCCGCCGGGGAAGGGTTGCCGGTGCGCATGGTCGGGTCCGGGCACTCGTTCACCGGGGTCGCGGTGACCGACGGCATGCTGCTCGCGCCCACCGCACTGAGCGCGCTGCGCTCAGTGGATCCGCAGGCCGGCACTGCCACCGTCGAGGCCGGTCTGCCGCTGCGCGACCTCAACGAGGCCCTGGCGGGCCACGGTGTGGCGCTGGCCAACATGGGGGACATCGCGACGCAGACCGTGGCGGGCGCGGTTCAGACCGGTACGCACGGCACCGGACGCGACACCGGCGGGCTCGCCGCCCAGGTCTGTGCGATGGAGTTGGTCCTGGCCGACGGAAACGTTGTGACCTGCTCGCCCACCGAGAACGCCGGGTTGTTCGACGCGGCCCGGGTCGGGCTCGGGGCCTTCGGGGTGGTGACGGCGCTGACCGTGGCGGTCCGGCCGGCTTTCCTGCTGCACGCGCGTGAGGAGCCGATGCCGCTCGACGAGATCCTGGAAGGGCTCCCCCAGCTGCGGTCCGAGAACGAGCACTGCGAGTTCTACTGGTTTCCGCACACCGGTCAGACCATTACCAAGCGCAACAACCTCTCCGAAGGGCCGGCCGCTCCGCTGCCGCCCTTCAGCGCGTGGTTGGCCGACGAGTTCCTGTCCAACTCGGTCTTCGAGGTGGTCAACCGGTTCGCGCGGCGGGCGCCGGCCGCGATCCCGGCGATCAACCAGCTCTCCGCCCGGTCGCTGTCGGCGCGCCAGTACGTCGACGCCTCGTACCGCGTGTTCACCAGCCCGCGGCGCGTGCGCTTCGTGGAGATGGAGTACGCCATTCCGGCCGAGGAGCTCGCCGACGTCCTGCGTGAGATCCGCGCCACCATCCGCAGGCGGGGGCACCGGATCAGCTTTCCTGTCGAGGTGCGCTTCGCCCCGGCGGATGACGCCTGGCTGTCCACCGCCTACGGACGGGACACCGCCTACATCGCGGCGCACGTCTACCGGGGCGCCCCGTACGAGGACTACTTCAGCGACCTCGAAGCCGTGTTCACCTCTGTGCGGGGCCGGCCGCACTGGGGCAAGCTCCACACGCGCGACACCGCCTACCTCGACCGGGTCTACCCGTGCTTCAGCGCGGCCATGGACCTCCGCGACCGGGTCGACCCGGAGCGCCGCTTCGGCAACGACTACCTGACGGACGTGCTCGGCCCCTGATGGCGCCGGTACCGCGGGCATGGAAGCCGGAACCGCGCGGTTCCCCAGACCGGGGGCACGCCCCGTCCGCCTCGCGCGGTGGACGGCACGCCAGGGGCCGCTACGGGGCGCGTCCGGTCAATCGTTCCGCCCGCCTTCCTGGGGCGCGGCCCCGCCGTCGCCGGTGCCATCCTCCTGCGTGCCGTCCTGCTCCTCACTGTCCTGCTCGGGCGCGTCCTGCTGGCCGCCGTCCTCACCGGTTCCGGGGTCGTCCGTATCCCCGTTCGGGGCCTCGGTGTCGCCACCGGTTCCGGGCTCCTCACCGGGCTGGCGGGTCTCCCCGCCGGGTTCCCCCTGCTCGGGCGCGTCCTGCTGCGGTGTGCCCTCTTCCTGGTCTTCGGGGTTCTCGGTGCCGGGCGCGGGCTCGTCATTGGGCTGCTCCTGCTGCTCCACGGGGGACCCGCCCAGGACCGTCGGCCCGGACCGGGTGTCCCGGCCGTGCACCGTGTCGGTGAGCGAACGCCCGGTGAACAGCTCGAACGCCAGGATCACCAGCATCACCAGAACGAAGACGGCCAGGGCGGGAATGAGCAACCCGCGCCACCGGCGCCACCAGGACCGCCTGTCCTCGGGTGGCGCGTCCGCGCCGGCCGCCGCGGTTTCTTCCCGGTCGGGCTCAGTGGGCATCGCCCGGGTCTCGTCCGCCGGCTCTTCCGCGCCCCCGCCCGCCGCGGATCCGAGGGCCTCGGTCTCGTCCCGGCTGCCCGACGAGCCCGGAGACGACCGGGTGCCCCACGCGTCCCGCGCCTCGGGCCGGGGCGGGGTGTCGGACGGTTCCGGGGGCTCGGTCGAGGCGGCGAGCAGCGTATCGGCGTCGGCCGCCGCCCCTGGGCCGCGCTCGGTCAGGTCGCGCGTGGCGCTCCCGGCCGCCCTGCCGCGCTCGCGGGGGAGCGCTCGCGCGCGTCCCGCGATGTCCTTCGCCCGGTCCCCGCTCCGCTGGAAGAAATGCTGCATGACCGCGGTGCCGGCCGTACTCAGCACGCTCATCACCGCGGCGCCGATGATCGTGCCGTAGACCCCCAGGTAGGACGCGGCAGTCGCGGCCGTCATTGTGGCGAGGCCCGCTCCGGCGACCTGAGACGTGCTCAGCTCGATCCGCCTCTTGCGCGCCCGTTCCTCGACGTCGCTCAATCCTCCCCCTCGTAGCGCGGCACTCAGCGGGCGCCGCGCTCAGGCCCGTCGGACCTGTGGCGGGAGGCGTGTCGACACGCCTCCCGCTCCCCCGTCGTACCCGGTCAACCAGCGGAACCGGGGTGGATGTTCCGTCTTTCGGTGGTCGGCTGGATCACATGCGTGCCGCACTCGGTGTGTCGCTTTGCGTGGCGCCACCTCGTCTGGCGCGTTGGGCGCAACGCCGCGTCCCGCTTGGTCGGCGGATGGTGTTCCCTGCTTCGAGATAGCATCCCCGGTGGGAGGTCAACCAGAGAGACCAAACGGGCTCATGACGCCCCTGTGGCCCAGTCCGCTCGCATGCCAGGATGGCACGATAGGAACTCCGGGACTTCTCTGGGCAGGCTGCCTCGTGCCCGGAGGGACACGCACGGTTCGGACATGCCGGGCGCGGTACTGGCCGAACGATCGGATGCCGAAGAGACTGAGAACGTGGGGGGATAGCCCGGGACTTACCCTCGACGGGACGCGAAAAGGAGGGCGATGCAGGAGCTTCGCCTTGTCGCCGTCAGTGAGGACGGTACGTACCTGGTCTTGGCCAGTACCGGCCGTGGGACCCGATTCATGCTGCCCGTCGATGACCGTCTCCGCGCCGCAGTGCGCGGCCAGTTCTCCCGGCTCGGCCAGTACGAGATCGAAGTGGAGAATCCGTTGCGCCCGAAGGAAATCCAGGCCCGGATCCGCTCCGGGGAGAACGCGGAGGCGATCTCCGAGTACTCCGGGATCCCCATTGAGCGCGTGCGCTGGTTCGAGAGCCCTGTGCTACAGGAACGCGAGTACATGGCGCAGCAGGCCCAGCGCGCGACCCTGCGCCGCCAGGGAGAGACCACCCCGGGGTCCCCCCTCGGCGAGATCATCAGCGACCGCATCGGTGCCCACCAGCTTGAGACTGGCGACGCCGTATGGGACTCCTGGAAGCGCGAGGACAACACCTGGCAGCTCAAGCTCGTGTTCCAGATCGCCGGTGAGGAACGGATGGCGCACTGGGTGTACGAGCCGCGCCGCCGCAGTGTCACCCCGGCCGACGATGAGGCCGTGCGTCTCTGCGGCCCCGACTCCGGCGAGCCGCTGGACCTCGGGCCCGGCAGCGCCAACGTGACCCCGTTCGTCCCGCGCCGGCAGGGAGGCGCGTCGAGCGAGCCGGCCACGACGCAGGCCGCCCCCCTTTCCCCCGCACCGTCGAACGGCTCCCCCTCGTCCGACCCACCGTTGCGGTCCGCTCCCCCAGAGCGGCCCACTCCCCCAGAACGGCCCGCTCCCCCGGAGCCTCCGGCGGCACCGGGACGCGTCTCCGGAACGACCGAGCACACCGAGACCTCCCCCGCTGCCCAGCGCGGGCCCGAGACCAGCGCACCGGCGCGCCGCGCGGCCGATGAGGCACCCAAGACAACGCCGGCCAGCGAGACGGTCGAGACCGTGAAGCCGGTGGCGCCCGCCGATCCCCCCGCGGAGGTCGAGGCCCCCGCGGAGGTCGAGACCGCCGAGACCCCGGCCGCGCGCACTGCCGTACCCGAGGCGCCGGAGCCGCCGGCCGCGCGCACCCCCGTCTCGTCGGGGCCGCCCCCCAAGGAACACCAGGACCAACAGGACCGCAAGGAACGCCCCAGGCAGCGCGAGGCCCCGGTCTCGGCGGCCGCTGGAGGCGGTTCCGGCTCCACCGCCGGGGACACCCAGTCGGCCGCCAAGCGCAAGGGGCGCGGCCGCAGGGCGTCCGTTCCGTCGTGGGACGAGATCATGTTCGGATCCAAAAAGTCCGATTGAGCCCGCGGGTGGGCCGGCCGGGCGGTACGGCTCGCCCGCCCCGGTAAGGCCGGTGCACTCGCGCCGGGTCTCTAGTCGGCCCCGTCCTCTGCGTCCTCTGCTGACTCGCCGCGGGCCCGCTCGGGTCCGCTGTCGGGCTCGTCCGGTGCCGCCACCAGAAAGGGGCGCACCATGTCCGGGGTCACGGCCCCGGCGAAGCCGACCGACTCCTCGAACCCGGCGTCGATGGCGGTATAGGCACCATTGCCCGCTCCCACCGCGAGCTCCAGGTGCGCCAGCCCTACTCGCCGCTGGAACAGGCTCTGCGACCAGGTCCACCCGATGATGGCATCGCGTCCGACTACGGCCTGCTCCCGCCGCAGCGACCCGGACCGCACGCTGACCCGCCGGCCGTCGAACCCGTGCCCCAGCGATCGGTAGCGGTCCATCCCGAGCGGAACACCCAGCAGAGCCACGAACGCAAGGGCGCCCGCGAGCACGTTCAGCCCGCTCACCCAGGCGACGGTGGCCAGTGCGGCGAACGGCGCGATCGCGCGGAACAGCCGGCGGCCCAGGGCGGCCCTGGGATGCGGAGCCAATGTGCCGCGGAACGGATCCAACGCCCGCTCGACGACCTGCGCGACCCGTTCGCGCGCGCCAGTGGGCAGCAGCATCGCCCGGGTCGCGGTATCCCCCAACCCGGTCACGACCGCGCGGAGCCGGACCGCCCGGCGCAGGCGCTCCAGCGGGCTGTCGAGGAGCTCGTAGCCGCGGATGCGGCGGTACTCCAGGGTTACGCTGCGCCGGGTGAACAGCCCGCGCTCGGCGATGAGCGAGCCATCGCTCCGGCGCAGCGTGAAGCCCCAATGAGCGACGCTGTAGCTGACGACCGCGAAGACCGGCATCAGCAGCAGCAGTACCACGAGGACCGCGATGCCGACCCAGATGACCAGCGTGGTCTCCCTGCCCGCCAGCCATCCCATGGCCTCCCTGGCGGCGCCCGCCTCGCTGAGGACCTGACCAACCAGCCCCATGGCCGCGGCGAGCGCCGCGAACGGGGTGACCAGGTAACCGAGGCTGAGGAGCGCGTAGAGGTACCAGCTCGGCGGCATCACGAAGTAGACCGTCTCGGGTTCCTCGGGGGCGGGCCGCCGCTCCGTTGACGCGGTGGCGGCCGCGGGCGCGCTCCCCGCAGCGGCTGAGGAGTCCCGCGCGGCCGTCGCCTGTCCCGGCTCGGCCGCCTCGCCCCGCAGGACGGCGCGCCGGTGCAGCAGAACGCTGCGCAGCCGCTCGGCCTCCGCGACGGTGACGGCGTCGAGCGTGCCTTCCTCCTCCTTCCCGCCCCCGGCCGCGGCCTCGACCTTGACGACGGCCAGTCCCAGCAGGCGGTGCAGCAGGTTCGACGTGACGTCGACGCCGCGCACCCGTTCCAGTGGGATGGTCCGGTGGCTGCGGCTGATCAGCCCGCGCCGGATCTCCAGCCGCTCCGCCCCCACCTGGTAGCGAAACGTCAGGTAGGTGAAGAATCCGGTGGCGATCATCGCGGCGACGGCCGCCGCGGCGCCGCCCAGAACCCACGGGTTGAAGTTGCCGACGACGACCGCGACACCAAGCGGGACGATGAACCCCCTGAGCGTCTTGATGGGGGCGGTCACCATCGACCTGGGGCTCAGCCGGTACACCGGCTCCGGTGCGGGGACCTGGTCCGCGGCGGGCGCGTGCTCGGGCCCGGAGCGGCCTTCCGGGCCGCCGGCGCTCGTGTCCGGGCCGGGTTCCGGTTCCTCGTGCGCACTCACGTGGCATCGTCTCCGACGTCGCCGACGCGGAGCGCGAGTTCCTCGGAGATCCGCTGCGCCTCGGCGGCGTCCAGGCCCTCAATGGTGGACGACCCGGCGTAGGAGGCCGTCTGCACCCGCAACGTGGCCAGCCTGAACATCCGCTCCAGCCAGCCCTGGGTGGTGTCGACCGTCTGGATCCGGCCCACCGGCACGAGCTGCCAGGCCCGGCTCAGCCAGCCGGTGCGGGTGTAGACGACGTCCGCCGTGACTTCCCATCGATGCACCCGGTACCGCCAACGCGGCGCGACCACGGTTTTGACCAGCGCGTACCCCGCGTAGAGCACGGGGATCCACCAGGCGCGCTCCAGCAGCCAGGCGGGAACCCAGGACCAGCCAGCGGCGACCACACCCCACACGGCCGCGATGAGCACGGCGGTTATCAGGATTGAGGACACCGTGTGGGACAGCGTCCACATCGGTACGGCACGCGGCGATACGCGGTGCTGCGGCGCGCGCAGGCGGGTCGTCATCACGTCCCGAGTCTAGGTCGGTGATGTGGGCGTGTGGTGGGGCGTCCAACGAGAGCGGCGCGTATCCAGCGACCGGTCGGACGGATTCGCGGGGATGTCCGGTGCGCTCGCGCACCGGGACCAGTGCCGGCCCATCAGGTTGTTCCTCCCTGTCAGGGGCGATGTCAGCGTTTTGTCAGTACCCGTACCGAAACTGGGGGTTGTACCCCACGTTTACCGGTAGTTTTGTACACCTGTTCGGATTCGTGCGGGGCGGGGGACCGACGGTCCGTCCATCGTGGCGGCGCGTCCCTGCTCCCCTCTGCACCGAGATCGTTTTCCTCCCCCGTTTGAGGCGGGGACATCCACGGAGGAGATCAATGACTGACGCCATCCGCGCGGAGGGCCTGGTCAAGAGATTCAAGAACGAAACAGCGCTCGCGGGGGTCGACCTCACGGCACGTACGGGAGCCGTGCTGGGGATTCTCGGGCCCAACGGCTCGGGCAAGACCACCACGGTGCGCATCCTCTCCACCCTGTTGCGCCCCGACGAGGGCCACGCGACCGTCGGCGGATACGACGTCGTCAGGGACCCGCATCAGGTGCGCCGCCAGATCGGACTGACCGGGCAGTACGCCGCGGTGGACGAGGAGCTCACCGGCACGCAGAACCTGGTGCTGTTCGCGCGGCTGCTCGGCTTCACGCGCGCCGGCGCTCGGGCGCGCGCCGCGGAGCTCCTGGAGCGGTTCGCGCTGAGCGACGCCGCCGGCCGCGCGGCCAAGACCTACTCGGGCGGCATGCGGCGCCGGCTGGACCTGGCGGCGAGTCTCGTCGGCCGGCCCAGCCTGCTGTACCTGGACGAGCCGACCACCGGCCTCGACCCGCACAGCCGCAACGAGATGTGGGACGTGGTCCGCGGCCTGCTCAACGACGGCGTCACCGTGCTGCTGACCACGCAGTACCTGGAGGAGGCCGACAACCTCGCCGACGACATCATGGTGCTCGACCGCGGCAAGGTCATCAGCCAGGGCTCGCCCGACCAGCTCAAGGCCCGCGCGGGCACCCAGGTGCTGCAGGTGCAGCCGATGGAGCCCGGCCGCCTCGCCGAGGCGGTCAAGATCGTGGAGGACGTGTCGGGTTCGGAGGCCCGCTCCACGGAGTCCACGGCCAACGCCGCGGTGACCGACCCGAGCGTGCTGCCCGAGGTGGTCCGCCGTCTCGACGACCAGGGGATCACCCTGGCCGAGCTGACCCTGCGCAAGCCGAGCCTGGACGAGGTGTTCCTCGCTCTCACCGGCCGTCCGGCCGACGACGATCCCGGCAGTGGCGGCACCACCCCACCGACCCTGGAAAGGACGAGTCATTGAACGCCGCCACCACAACGGAGCGGCCCGTATCAGCGCCCGGGCCGAGCACGACGGTGCGGATCACGCCGGCGACCACCATGCAGCACGGGGCGCTGCTCACCTGGCGCAGCCTGCTGAAGATCAAGCGGAACCCCGAGGAGATCCTCGGGCTGACGTTCATGCCCATCATGTTCGTGGGACTGTTCGTCTTCGTCTTCGGCAACAGCATGACCGACGGGGGGTGGCAGGTCTACCGGGACTTCATCATTCCGGGCATCACCGCGCAGTCGGTGATCTTCGCGACGGTGGGCACCGGGGTCACCCTCAACACCGACATCGAGAAGGGGATCTTCGACCGGTTCCGCTCCCTTCCGGTGGCGCGGTCGGCACCGCTCATCGCCGCGATCCTCGGCGACATGGTCCGGTACCTGCTGACTGTGCTGAT
Source organism: Lipingzhangella halophila (assembly GCF_014203805.1). Lineage (GTDB taxonomy): Bacteria > Actinomycetota > Actinomycetes > Streptosporangiales > Streptosporangiaceae > Lipingzhangella > Lipingzhangella halophila. Next base: position 3,195,274 of record NZ_JACHJT010000001.1, read on the forward strand.
GGTGCTGATCGTCGGGTTCGCGATCGGTTTCCGCCCTGAAGGCGGACTGTCCGGCGTCCTCGCCTCCACGGCCGTGGTGATGCTCTTCGCGTTCGGGTTGTGCTGGCTGTCGGCATTCATCGGGCTGCTGCTGCGCACCCCCATGGCGGTGCAGACGTTCGGCTCGATCTGGATGTTCCCGCTGACCTTCGCGAGCTCGACCTTCGTCGACCCCGACAACATGCCCTCCTGGATGGCCGCGTTCGCGGAGATCAACCCGGTGACGCACGTGGTCGACACGATGCGCGGGCTGCTGCTGGGCGGCCCCGTGGCCGAGCCGCTGCTGTGGACCTGCGCCTGGACGGTCGTTCTCACCGCGGTCTTCTTCCCGCTGGCGACCCGCACCTACCGGCGGCGCTCCTAACGGACAGGGCGGGCGCTCGCGGTCACTCCTGCGGCGCCCGCTCCCGGGTCCACCCGCCGATATCGGCGATGATGCGCTCGTTCGGGGTCTCGGTGGCGCTGCGGTGCACCTCGGCGAACCGGGCCGCGCCAAGGCGCTCGCGCACCGCCTCGCGCACCCGGACGACGTCGGACTCGGTCTCGTTGGGCAGCCCCCGCACTGCCTCAGCGTAGCCGAGCAGGGTTGCCGCGCGTTCGGGCTCCTCGCCGTGCGCCTGCTCCGCGAGCAGCTCGATGACGAGGGCGGCCTGCACGGCGTCCAGTTCGAGGGCCAGGCTGTCCCAGGCGGTGACCGCGTGCCGCCACGACTGTGCCCGATCGCCGGCGACGCGCGCGAGCATCGCGCAGCACATCGGCTCGGTATGGCTGCGCATGATGGGCCCCATGGCCCGGACCCGCCGCAGGACGTCGCGCAGGATCGCGTTGGCGCGCGCGGTCGCGCCGCGGAACCGCTCGACCTCGGCTTCGGCCATCCGCAGCAGGAACAGCGCGTCGTACTCCAGTCCCCCCGTGTCGATCCGTTCGAGTTCCTCCTGTGCGGCGTCAACCCGCCCCTGTGCCGTCCCGACGAGCGCACGCCGGCACCGCAGGACCGCTTCCAGACCGGTGGCGCCGATCTCCGCGGAGAGCCGCACGCCCTCGTCGAGCAGGTCCGACTCCCGATCGAGGTCGCTGAGGTGGACCAGATCGACGATGAGCAGGATCGCCTGCGCGGCGCCCCACCGGTCCCCCAGGTCCCGGAGCTCGTGCAACCCCGCCATACACAGGTCGAGAGCCCGGGCTGCCCTCCCGCTCTGCATGGCGACCAGCCCGCCCAGCACTTTGGCGGTGGCGCCCAGCCACGGGCCGCCGTCCACCATGACGCGCTCCAGGCGGCGCAGGACGGAGTCGCGGTCGTGGCCGAGCATGCTCTGGAAGACGGGCAGGAAGATCAGTGTCTCGTGCCGCTCCGGGAGGATTCCCGCCCGGGCCAGGACGTCGTCGACCCGTCGCATCTCCACCTCGGCGGAGTATCCCTCCTCCTCGGCGAACGCGGACGCGGCGAACAGGCACTCGACGTAGCCCACCACTCGCCCCTCGGGTGGTTCGTCCCCGACCAGGCGCAGCAGCTCGGTGGAGCGGCGCCTGAGATCGGACCAGTCGTCCGATATCTGGTGGTACCAGACGGCGGCGTGGTACAGGTCGAGCGCGAGCTCCACCTCACCGGCGTCGATGGCCCAGCGCTGCGCCGCCGTGAAGTTGTCGTGCTCCACGCGCAGTCGGGCGAGCCATGTGAGCTGCTCGGACGTGCGCAGCTTCGGATCGGCCCGGCTCCACAGCTTGAGGATGTGCTCGGCGTGCGCACGGCGCAGCTCCTCTTCCTCACCGGATTCGGTGAGGCGCTGTCCCGCATAGGCGCGCACGGTCTCCAGCATCCGGTAGCGCGGGTGGGTCGAGCTCTCGTCGGGCACCGGCTCAGCGACGATGAGGGACTTGTCGACCAGGGCGAACAGCACCGACCAGACGTCGCGCCCTCCGACCCCCGGGCCGCCGCCGTCACCGCAGACCTGTTCGACCGCGTCGAGGGAGGCGCCACCGCTGAACACCGAGAACCGGCGCAGCAGGGCACGCTCGGGCTCGGCGAGCAACTCCCAGCTCCAGTCCACCACGGCCTGCAGTGTCTGGTGCCGCGGCAGGGCCGATCTGCTGCCGTTGGTCAGCAGCCGGAAGCGGTCGGACAGCTTGGCGGCGAGCTGCGCCAGCGGCATCGCGCGCACCCGGGCGGCGGCGAGTTCCAGCGCCAGCGGCATGCCGTCGAGTTCCCGGCAGATGCGCGCGACATGCTCGGCGTTGCCCTTGTCGACGGTGAACCCGGGCGAGGCGGCGGCCACCCGCTCCGCGAACAGTTGTACCGCCGGGTAGTCGGCGACCTCCTCGGCCGGAGTGCCCTCGGGCGGCAGCGCCAACGAGGGCACCGCAAGCAGCCGCTCTCCGTCCACTGCCAAGGGCTCGCGGCTGGTGGCCAGGATCCGCAGCTCGGGGCAGGCGCTGAGCAGCCGCTCGACCAGTTCGGCGGCCTCGGTCACCACGTGCTCGCAGTTGTCCAGGATCAGTAGCGGCGACTGGGAGGCCAGCGCCTCGACGATCCGGGAGACCGGGTCGACCGCCGGCCCGGTGGCCGCGGTCTGCATGACCAGGAGTGAGCGCTCACGCAGGCCGAACGCGGACAGCACGGCGTGCGGGATCTCGCTTCCGGCGCCGATGGGTGCCAGGTCGACGAACCAGGCCCCATCGGCGGCGAGGTCCGGAGCGCGCTCGGCGATGGCGGCCCCGGTCTCGATCGCCAACCGGGTCTTGCCCGCACCCCCGGGGCCGATCATCGTGACCAGGCGCTGGCTGCGCAGCAGGTCCACCGCGGTGGAAACCTCCCCCTCGCGTGCCACGAAACTGGTGAGTACGCGCGGGAGCCGCGTGACGGGCTGCGCGGTGCTGTCCCTGTCCGGAGGCGGCGCCGACCGCAGCTCCCCGCGAAGCACCCGCAGATGCAGTTGCTGAATATGCGCGGAGGGGTCGACGCCCAGTTCCTCGGCGAGTCCGCGGCGCAACCGGTCGTATCCGGCCAGCGCGTCGGCCTGGCGTCCGCAGGCGTACAGCGCTCGCATGAGCAGCTCCACCGGCCGTTCGCGCAGCGGCTCCGTTGCCACCATCGCTTCGATCTCGGGCAGGGCGGTGTGGTGGTCACCGGCGTCGAGCAGGCAGCCGAGGCGTTCCTCGGTGACGCTGCGCCGCAGCTCGGCCAGTCGGACCGCGATGTCGTTGGCGGTGCCCGTCTCCGCGAGATCGACCAGAGCCGCCCCCCGCCACAGAGCGAGCGCCTCGCCGAACATCCGCGCCGCGCTGCGCGGGTCGCCATCGGCGCGCAGCCGGCGCCCGGTGGCGACGAGATCCTCGAACTCACACAGGTCGATCCGGGAGCGCGAGACGTCCAGCCGGTAGCCAGCGATGTCGCCGTGGAGCGGCGTGCCCTCGCCCAGGGTCCGCCGCAGCCTTGACACCAGCGCCTGGAGCGCGTTGCTTGCGCCCGAGGGGGCGTCGTCGCCCCAGATGCCGTAGATCAGCCGGGTGGTGCCGACGGTGCGTTCCGGGTCCAGCAGCAGCAGGACGAGCAGTCTGCGCAGGCGCGCACCGCCGACGGGGACCGGCTCCCCGTTGTCGTCACGCACGGCCAGAGGGCCCAGGATGGAATAGCGCACCGTCCCATAATCCCTGATGTCCCGCCGCTGGTGACAATATGTTTCCCCCGAAAGGGGACGCGCCGCGCCGGGCGCGCTGTGCGCTGGCCGCCGGGAGTTCGGAGTGCGGGCGCGAGCACACAGCGCGGTCGCAGGCGCGCTGGCCCCCGGAGCGGAGTAGGGTTCCAGGGGAGATTCGCGGCCGAGCCTCCAGCGGCTCCCTGCCCGGTGGGGCGGGGCTCCGGCCGGCGACTTCCGCAGCAGACCAGTTTCACCGTTCCGCAGGAGCCCCATGTTCCCGGTCGCACCCACCCCATTCGCCGGCTCGCGCCGCGGCTTTGGTCCGGCCCACGTGCGCGCACGGCGCCGGTCCGCCGCCACGGGCGGCGTCGCCGTGCTGCTGGCCGCGATTACGGGCTGCGCCTCCCTCTCGTCCGGGGTCGAGAGCGAGATGAGCAACGACATCAACGTGAACAGCACGATGATGCAGGAGGGGCGTCCCCTACCGGAGCCCTACACCTGTGAGGGGGGCGTCTCGCCGCCCCTTGAGTGGTCGGGCATCCCCGACGACGATCGGGTCTCCTCGCTCGCCCTGGTCATGGACGACCCGTCCGAGGCGCGCGTCTACTGGGTGATCTACGGAATGGATCCGCAGGTCCCGGAGATCCGGCAGGACAGTGTCCCGCAGCCGGGGCGCCAGGGGACCAACACCGCGGGCGAGGCGGCCTACGATCCGCCGTGCCCAGAGGAGGACGCCACCAACGAGTACCGGTTCACGGTCTACGCCCTCGATAACGAGCTTGACCTCCCGGAAGGGGCATCGTTGGAGGAGTCCCTGGAGGGAATCGCGGCGCGCGCCATAGCACGGGGCTCGCTCACCACTACCGACCAGTAGTGAAATACGGCACAATCACCTCAGGAATGTTTCTCTTCATTCCGGACACATAGCCCAATCGCATCCCCACTGAACACAGCGGGAAGCCCCCGTTTCCCTCTGCACTCATCCCGCAACTATGCATAAAGTGGATCCGTGCCCCCCGCCTATTTCCTCATGACCACATTCGGACAGCACACAGCGAGGCACCGACAGCACTCCGCTCACGGGCGGAGGAACGTCGGGTGCGTCACCCCTCACTCCAGGGCCAGTGGCCGTGCCACCGGACACCTGGAAACCGGCACCCCGGGGCCGCGCCTGTGCACAACGGATATGGTCGCCAACCGCGTGCGAAGCGGCTCGGCCATAACGGCATCCGGCCTTGAGAGGCGGGTGCCGCTGTCACCGGTGCCCGCTGACCACATCACCCCCGCCGGTGGCACCCCTGTCCCACAACCCGCCGCAGGCCCTAGGGTGGTGCGTTCACCATGACAATCCTCATCGCCATCATCGCCGTCATTGTCGTCCTCGCTGTGCTCGTGCTGATCCTGCTGGGCATGCGCGCGCTGAGCATCAACAACACCCGCGATGACGACCTCGAGGACGACTTCGAGGACGAGCGCGTCGAACCCGCCGACGAGTTCGACGCGGCGGACGAGGACGACGAGAAGCACGAACGGGGCCGCCGCCCCCGGGGACGCCGTTCCCGCGCCGCCGAGCCGCGGCCCGCCCGCCGCACGCGTTCCCGGCGCAACCGCGATGATGACTGGGATGACGACTCGGGTGGGCTCTCCGACAACGAGTTCTGGTCGAGCCTTTCCGACGACGACTCCCGCTTCGGTCGCGACGGCGACGCGCCACAGCGCCACGAACCTGCGCAGGCGCCGCGCGGAGCCTCGGATTACGACGAAGCCGCCGGATACGGCGACACCCCCGAACCGGCCACCCGCCGCGGGCGGCGCGCGCAGCGGAGCAGCGATCCCGCCGCCGCTCCGGAGAGCACACCCGCGGCGGGCAACGATTTCGCCAACCCCGATCTCGCCAAGTTGGCCAGTCTGGGACAGGGCAGCGGCCCCACACCGGCCGCAACGCCGCCCGAGGGCACCGACCCCTCCCCGCAGCCGGTGCGCGACCCTGGGCCCGCGCCGGCCCCGCAACCAGCGGCTCCGGCCCCGGCTCCAGCGCCCACCGCCGCGACCAGACCGGACCCGCTGAACGACCCCCTGAACGACCCGCTCGGTGCCCCCTCGACGCGCGACACGGGTGCGCAGAGCATCAGCGAGACCCGGTCGTGGACCCCACCCGGGCCAGCGGGCACCGGCCCGGCACATCGCACGACCTCATGGGACACCCCCTCGCCTGCCTCCTCCCCGGTCAACGACCCCCTCCCCGCGCCGCCGCACACCGGTTCCGCCCTCGGCGCGCACTCCGCGTACGACGCGGGAACCCGCGCCCCCGCCTCCTACGAGCCGAGCGGCCCGGCCGCCCCTAGCTACGATCCGGGCCTTTCCGCCGCCCCCAGCTACGATCCGGGCCTGCCCGCCTCCCCTGGTTACACCGCGAGTGGGCCGATCTCCTCCGGCTACACCTCCAGCTACACCCCTGGGAGCGCTGGCTCGCCCTACGACACGGGCAACTATTCCCGCCCGCCCTACGACTCGGGCACCCCCACGCGCTCTCCCTACGACACCGGCACCTACTCCCGCCCCAGCTACGACCCGCCAACCCCACCCAGCTCGCCCTACGACACGGGCAACTATTCCCGCCCGCCCTACGACTCGGGCACCCCCACGCGTTCCCCCTACGACACCGGCACCTACTCCCGCCCCAGCTACGACCCGCCAACCCCACCCAGCTCGCCCTACGACACCGGAAACCACGCGCGGCCCGCCTACGACACCGGAAGCCTGCCGCGCCCCACGCAGGGCTCGGGGCCGCTCGGCATTCCCGGTTCGGACGGGCACCCGGTCAGCGACCCCCTCCCCCATCCGGCGAGTCCTCCTCCCCCCTACCAGCCGGCGTCCGGCCCCGGCACGCCGCCCTGGACGAGCCCCGAGCCCGGATCCTGGCGCGGTCCGGAGCCCGGCACGGGCAACCAGCCGCTGTTCGGCCCGGGTGGTGGGTTCCACCCCCACTCGCCCTACGACACCGGCAACTACTCCCGGCCCGCCTACGACACCGGCTCCTACCCCCGCCCCGAACCCCCCGCCAACTACCCCGGACCAGCCGCCGGACAGGCCCCCTCGCCCTACGCGGGCTCCGGGACGGACCGCCCGGCGTACGGCACCGAGATGGGCACGCAGCCCCCGCCCCGTGACCAGACAGGCTGGAACCCCTCCACCGGTGACCAGCCGCGGTTCGACCCGGGTGGTGGATTCCACCCCCACTCGCCCTACGACACCGGCAACTACTCCCGGCCCGCCTACGACACCGGCTCCTACCCCCGCCCCGAACCCCCCGCCAACTACCCCGGACCAGCCGCCGGACAGGCCCCCTCGCCCTACACCGACGCCCTCGGCAACCCGCGGGCCGCACCGCCGCCGGAGCACAGGGACGGGTTCGACCGCGGCTACGACGCGCCGACTGGGGAATGGCCCTCCTACGGTGGCAACGGGCCAACACGGTTCGATCCGGGCGACTACCGCTACGGTGACGGCCGGTTCGGCTGAGTAGGGACGCCGCGTACGCAGCGGGGGCGGAGCACCACTAGGGTGCCCGCCCCCGCTGCGTACGTACCGGGAACACCCGGGCGTTAAAAACGATTATCACAATCGCATTCCGAATCATTTGTTCACACACCCGAGCTGATCACGCACTCCCCGAAACTGGCTACAGTTGGTTACTGACAGCGTTCGTTCGGTATCGACGCCCTGCCGGAACATGTCCCGGTAACGCCCTCGCCCGGCATCGGGAACGGGCATCCGATGATCCACGCACCGGCAGGTCCGACCATCCGAGGATGACTGTCCCCAGAGCGCCATTTCGTCAGACCCGTCGGGGGAGCTATGCGTCACGACGCCCAGGGAACACGGTCGGATCACAACGGAGCGGGAGACCGCGCCCTGCCGCGCCTCCGCTCGCACCCGTTACTCGGCAACCTGGCCGGTGACGCCGCGGCCTCCCTGGTGGTCTTCCTCGTGGCGGTCCCGCTTTCCATGGGCATCGCCGTGGCCTCGGGTGCCCCGCTCGTCGCGGGAATCATCGCCGCCATCGCCGGCGGGATCGTCGTCGCGTCCTTCGGCGGTTCGGCCGTCCAGGTGAGCGGGCCGGCCGCCGGCCTGACCATCATCGTCGCCGACCTGGTGCACACCTACGGGTGGGGGGTCACCTGCCTGATCACGGTGCTCGCCGGGTGCGTCCAGGTCGCGCTGGGCACGTTCCGCATCGCGCGGGCGGCGCTGGCGATCTCGCCCGCGGTCATCCACGGGATGCTCGCCGGCGTCGGGGCCACCATCGCCATCGCCCAGGCCCACGTGGTCCTCGGGGGATCACCGCACAGCAGCACGTTGGCCAACCTCATCGGGATTCCCGGGCAGCTCGCGGACAGCCACACGGCCGCTGTCGCCGTCGGCGCGGTCACGATCGGCATCATGCTCCTGTGGCCGCGGCTGCCCGACCTCGGCGTACTCAGACTGAACCGGGTGCCGGCGGCACTGGTGGCGGTCACCGCCGCCACGGCCATCGCGGCCGCCGGCCAGTGGCAGGTCGAGCGGGTGTCGCTACCCGACTCGCTCGCCCAGGCGTGGAGCGGACCGGCGCTGCCGAGCGCCGACCAGGTCCACGGGGTCGCCATCGGCGTCGCCGCGGTGGCCATGGTCGCGAGCGTGGAGTCGCTGCTGTGCGCGATCGCGATGGACCGGCTGCACGACGGGCGGCGCGTACGCCTCGACCGCGAGCTGGCCGGACAGGGCGCCGGGAACATTGTCAGCGGGGCATTCGGCGGCCTTCCCGTGGCCGGCGTGGTCGTGCGGGGCACCGCCAACGTTCGGGCCGGCGCGCGCACACCGCTCGCGTGCGTCCTGCACGGCGTGTGGATCCTGGTGTTCGTGGCGCTGTTCGCTCCCTTTGTCGAGCTGATCCCCATGGCGGCCCTCGCCGGGCTCCTCGTGTTCATCGGGCTGAAGATGGTCAACCTGTCCCACGTGGACAACCTGCGCCGGCACCACGAGGCCAGCGTCTACCTGACCACCCTCGGCGGCGTCGTTGTTCTGGGCCTGCTGGAGGGCGTGCTGGTCGGCTTCGGGCTCGCGCTCCTGGTCTCCCTGCGCCGCCTCACCCGGCTCACGGTGCTGACGGAGGCGGCCAACGGTCGCTGGCACGTCGTCGTCCAGGGCTCGCTCACCTTCCTCGGGGTGCCTCGCGTGACCCAGGCGCTGCGCACCGTCCCCGTAGGCGCGCACGTCGACCTTGACCTGAACGTCGATTTCATGGACCACGCCGCGTTCGAGTCGATTCACGCCTGGCGGGTGGACCACGAGCGCACCGGCGGGCAGGTGGACATCGACGAGGTACACGAGAACTGGTATGAGCGCAGTTCGGCACAGGCCGCCCCGAACGCGAAGACGCCGCCGCGCAGCCCCGCGCGGTGGTGGGCACCGTGGGGTATGCGCCCCAGCTACGACCGGGAGGCCCCGGCCTCCGGGCTGCTCCTGGCCGGCGCCAACGAGTACCACGCGAGCACCGCGCGCCGCATGCGCTCGCTGCTTACCCGTCTCGCGCACCGGCAGAACCCCAAGGCGCTGTTCATCACCTGCGCCGACTCGCGGGTGGTCCCCAACGTCATCACCGCCAGCGGCCCCGGGGATCTCTTCACGCTGCGCAACATCGGCAACCTGGTGCCCCGCAGGGACCAGGAAGGCACCGACGACTCCGTTGGGGCCGCCATCGAGTACGCGGTCGACGTTCTGGAGGTACCGTCCATCGTCGTCTGCGGGCACTCACACTGCGGCGCCATGAAGGCCCTGCTGGACGGCGCCCACCAGGCCCCCGACGACGAGCACCTCCGGCAACTGCGGTCCTGGCTGCGGCACGGCCGAGCAAGCCTGGCCCGGACCGGGGGCGCGGCGCCGGACGAGTCCGCCGGCCCCGACACGATGCGGACGCTGGCGCAGTACAACGTGGTGCGGCAACTGGAGAACCTGCTGACCTACCCCGCTGTGCGGCACCGGTACGACGCGGGCTCACTGGAGCTGACGGGGATGTACTTCGACCTGGAGACGGCGCGGATGAGCGTCCTGGACGAGGCACGGGGCGAGTTCGTCGCGGTCGCGGCGGAGCCGGTTCCCGGCCAGCGCGCGGCCGGTGACCCCGAACAGCGCCACCGTTCGCCTACCTGACGGCCGGACGGGCCGGACGCCGGTTAACCGGCGTCCGGCTTGTCGTCCCTACCGTCCTCCTCGACCTCGGACGCGTGGTACCGGGCAAAGCCGATAATCGTGACGATCGCGAGGATTGGCAGGCCGAACAGCACCGTCCACATCATGGTGGAGTCCATCTTCACCGACCCTCGTCCGTTTTCCGCACCGACGCCACACCCTACGTGCATCCCCGCGCACAGGGAACGCCCCAAATCTAGCGCAGCTCCACAGGGAATTTGCGGTGGCGACAGGCCGGGCGGGCGTGTTCGGCGGCTCCGTACCGGGTGGGAGTGTGCCGGCCCGGCGACCATGACCCACGAACCGGTGGCGCTCGGATCGCGCTGAACGGGCGGGAACCCAACCTCGGGGGCACCCGACTTGTGGGGTGCGAACGCTGCCGACACGGCCGGGGGTGCGCACCGCGTTCGCACGGGCGACGCGTGCCGCCGGACGCCCCTTTCGGACCGGGCGTCCGGGCCCCGGCAGCATCGGCGCGTTTCGCCGCGCCGCAGGCGCACTCCACGAGAAAGGAAAGTTGTTGATGAGGTCAATTCGAGGTGCCGCCCGCTCGCTGCCCGTCGTCGCGGGAATCGCGCTGATCGCGGCGAGCGGCTGCTCCGACGCCCCCGCAGCCGATGACCAGCAACGTGAGCAGGGCGACCAGCAGGAGGAACTCTCCTCTGGGGAGGTGCTGTCGCAGACCGCCCCGGACGGCCACAACCTGCGCGAGGTACCCGAGGACGAGGCTCCGTCCGTCGAGCTTGAGGCGGAACCCGATGCCCACAATGGCTGGAATGTCCACCTCATCACCGACGGGTTCGAGTTCACGCCGCAGAAGAGCGGGGACGAGGCACGCGGTGGTCAGGGACATGCCCACCTCTACGTGGATGGCGAGAAGTACGGCCGGATGTACGGCCCGTGGTTCCACCTGCCCGCGGAGGCGGTCGCTGACGGGGAGCACACATTGCGGGTGACGCTGAACGCCGACGACCACACCACCTGGGCGGTCGATGGTGAACCCGTGCAGGCCGAACAGGACGTCGACGGCGCCGAGGCACCCGAGCCCCACGACCATGACGACGGTGGCGCTGATGCCGGGTAGGGCGGCGACCGCTCGCACGTAGTGCGGAACCAGGGGTGGCGCGGATGGTCCGCGCCACCCCGTTTCGCTCAGCGGGGTGGGTGAGCTCTCGGTATCAGGTGGGCCGGTTCGCGCGTGCCGCCGTCGGGCGGCTCCGGAAACCGCAACGCGTGGACGAGGTCCCGGCGGGCGCGGGCGACACGCGAGCGCACCGTTCCCACCGGGCAGTCGGTCAGCACCGCCGTCTCCTTGTAGGAGAGACCCGCCACCTGGGTGAGGAAGAACGCCGAACGGCGCTCGCTGGTCAGTGAGTCCAACAGCTCGATGAGTGCGAGCTCCTCGTCGAACCGCGCGGTCTCCTGCCAGGTGCTCTGGTCCAGGGCACGCTGCCAGTTGGCGGTGGCCACCGTGGGACGTGCGGCCCGTTTCCGGTAGTGGTCCGCCACGACCCGCCGGGCGATGGCCAGCAACCAGACCCGTGCCTGCGAGCGCCCGGCGAACCGCGCGAGGCCCCGCAGGGCACGGACGTAGGTCTCCTGGGTCAGATCGTCGGCGGAGTCGGCATCGGTCAGGAAGGACACGAAACGCCACACGTCGCCGCGGGTGGCGCGTACGAACGCCTCCACCGCGTTGGCCTCACCGCGGCGAGCCGCGAACGCCAGCGCGGTGGTCTCCCGGTCATCGACGGTGCCGGGCGTGGCCCGGACGTTTCGCGGTGCTGCCGCCCGACCGTCGGGTACCGGCCCTGACGGGAACGGGCGCGCTGGTCGTGCTCTGGTACCGGGGTCACCGCCGGTAGGGAAACGGGTACGCATACGTAGTCACCTCTTCGCACGGGAACGGAGTCCGCCGCGGAGTCGCCGCCGGGCCGGGGCGTGGTGCGGTGTCACACACAGGCGCCCGGGACAGGCGGATGGGCCGCCGGGCGGCGCCACGGCGGTAGGGGAATGCGGGGTTAGCGGATTCGCGTCCGAAGCGGTGGCCCGCGAAGCGGGCGGATGTGCGGCAGCACGGTTCCGTACAGCGCCGGGGAGTCGGGCCTCGCCGCCGGCACGGCCGACAGGGGCAGGACGCACCTCGCGGTCCCCGCCCGTACAAGCAGTTCGGGCAACAACGACGTGCGAAGTGCTCGGGCCAGCGCAAAAGCGGCCGCCTCGCCCCGGCGCAACCACCACGCGCCGACCAGCGCTGCCACGAGATGCGCGAGCAGCATCGAGAACGACTCGTCACCACTGCCGGCTCCAGCCGCGGGCGGATGACCAGCGAGATGGCCGGTCCCCGCGGCGCTGGGCGCGCCCGAAAGCCGCGCCTGGGTCTGGTGGAAGATGAGGTGCAGGGCGAGCTGGGCCCACAGCAGCCACGCCAGGATGGCCCCGTAACCGCGCTCCCGGGAGGCGGCGACCCAGCCCACTCCCAGAACGAGGAGGAAGCCGGCGACCGCGCCGGGGACCGGGACCGGGGAGTTCGACGCGGCGGCGTGCCCGCCCAGTGACACGCTCACACATACGGCGGCGAACACGCTCGCTCGCGGTAGTCGGAACAGCGTGCGTGCTGACATGGCACCCCTATCATCACACCGCGTCCCCCGCCTGCCGGTGTGGGGCCGCCAATCGCGGAAATACCCGGGTCATCGGCGAATCCCGGGGAACCGGGCGAGTCAGTGCTCCCGCGACGGACCAGCGCACCGCCTCGATGCGCGACGGGAGCTCGCGGCTCAGCCGCCCGGGCGCCGGCCCACCGCGGTAGAGGGGCCGGCCGCCGTGGATCGGCACCAAAACGACTGGAATCCTGGTGGCGGGTGGCGGGTGGCGACGATAGGGTCGGCCGCCGGAGGACGAGGGCGCGGGGAGCGCTGCCCACGCCGAGAAATACCCGCCGGAGCCGCTCCGGTTCGTGCTAGCGAAGGGAACGTCCAATGGCCGGCTTCTGTGCCGAGGTGTGGGAGGCGACCGCGGAGACGCGCGACGCGATCGACGCGCTGCCGTTCGTCCAGGGGCTCGGCGACGGCAGCCTGGACCGCGACCGGTTCGCCTACTACATGACCCAGGACGCCCTCTACCTGCGCGGGTTCGCGCGCGCCCTGGCAGCGGCGGCCACCAAGGCCGACACCGGTGACGAGATCGCGTTCTTCGCCAAGGCCGCGCACGACGCGATCGTGGTCGAGAGCTCGCTGCACAGGAGCAACGTGGGTGAGGTCGGGGAAGCGGCCCAGCCCTCACCGACCTGCAACGCCTACACCTCCTACGTGCTCTCCCTCGCGCACACGCAGGGCTATCCCGAGCTGGTGGCCGGAGTGCTGCCGTGCTTCTGGGTCTACGCCGATGTCGGCGAGCGGCTCATGGCCAGGGCCGGCGACCTGTCCGAGCACCCCTACGGCGACTGGATCAGCACCTACGCCGACGAAGAGTTCGCCAAGGCCACCGAGCAGGCCAGGGGGATCGCCGACCGGCTCGCCGCGCGTGCGGACACGGCGACAGTACAGCGGATGCGCGAGGCGTTCATCAGGGCCACCACCTACGAGTGGATGTTCTGGGACGCGGCCTGGCGCCAGGAGACCTGGCCGCACTGATCCGCGGTACCGGCGCCCCGCAGCGGCGGCACCGCCGAAGACGCGGCCGCGGCCGCTCCCGCATGTGCGTCTCAACGGTTTGCGCGTTCGCCGACCAGTACGAACGCCCGCACCGCGGCACCCGGCGCACACGCACCGGTAACGGCTCTTCCCGGCACGGACCGCGGTAGCGGCCCGGGGGAACCACACGCGCCCAGGCACAGAGGACACTTCTGTCCGGCCCGCTCCGCGCTGCGCACGTGTGGTGCACGCGAGCACCACCCCGCTCCCACTTGCCTGCTCTCGACGAACAACCGGCGCGCCCGGACAGCCCATGGGAGACCAGAACATGGCAAGCTGCGACACCGAGCCCAGTCCTGCGGGCACCAAAGGCGGCGGAATCCGGCTCCTCCGGGGGAACAGGCCATTCCTGGCACTGTTCTCCTCGCGGACCGTGTCGTTCACGGGCGAGTCGGTCAGCCTCGTCACGCTGATGCTGTTCGTCGCCGACTCCACTGGTCAGGCGATCGCCGTATCGGTCCTGTTGCTGGTCGGGGACTTCGTCCCCGCCCTGCTGGGGCCGGTCACCGGGGCGGTCAGCGACCGGTTCGACCTCAGAAGGGTGATGGTCGGCTGTGAGCTGGTCCAGGGCGCGGCACTGCTGGCCATCGCGCTCGTCCTGCCCCCGCTCTGGCTGCTCCTGCTCCTGGTGGCGCTGCGCGCCACGGCCGGGCAGGTGTTCCTGCCCGCCTCGCGGGCCGCGGTGCCTGCTCTGGTGGCGGACCGCGACCTGGAGTCGGCCAACTCCACTGTCGGCTTCGGCACCAACGGCGCCGAGGCGCTCGGCCCTCTGCTCGCCGCGGCACTGTTCCCGTTCCTGGGCATTCAGGGGGTGCTGATGGGCGCGGCCGCCTCCTACCTGTTCTCCGCGCTCGTCCTGCTCGCCATGCCTTCCCTGCCCTCGGCGCGGGACGCCCAGGTGCGGACCTCCCTGCTGGCCGAGGCCCGCGAGGGACTGGGCTACATCTGGCGCACCAAGCCGGTCCGGGTGATCGCGGCGGGGTTCTGCGCCGTGGTCGCGTTCAACGGAGTCGACGACGTGGCGCTCGTGCTGCTGGCCACCGAGACCCTGGACGCCGGCGAGTCAGCGGTCGGTCTGCTGCTGGCCGGGGTCGGGATCGGTCTGGTGGCGGCCTACGCGCTGCTCGCCCGGTTCGGAACGCGCAACTCGATGGTGGTCCTGTTGGTGGCCGGGTTCGCGGTCAGCAGCCTCGGAAACCTGCTCACCGGCCTGGCCTGGGCGGTGGCCGCCGCGTTCACCCTGCAGTTGGTGCGCGGCCTGGGGATCGCGGCGATGGACGTGGCCACCAACACCCTGCTGCAGCGGATCGTTCCAGCGGGCATGGTCGGGCGGGTGTTCGGCAACCTCTACGGCGCCGTCGGCGTGGCCGCGGGCCTGTCCTATCTGGCGGGCGGGCTGCTCCTCGACGCCACCGACGCCCGAACGACCTTCATCGCCGCCGGAACAGGCGGCCTGGTCACCACACTGCTCGTAGCGCTGACGCTGCCCCGCGCCTGGCGCCGCCGCGACCGCACCGCCCCCGGCAGCAGCGACCCGGACCACGACAACCAGGAGCCCTGAGGCGGCACCCGCACCCGATGGCCGAGCCGGTCGGCTGGTCAGACTGCGGTACTGCGCGCCCCCGTCCCCGCGGTCACGTCGTGGAGGCAGGCGCGGTGAGCGGGTCGGGGTCGCGACGCGTCCGGCCGGCGTCGGTGGCGACGGCGAGGCCCCCGCGTACCCACCGCGGCGTCGTCGACGCGACTCCTGAAGTCATCGAAGCCCACCACGTGACCGGTGAGGACGCACTCGGCCCGAGGCGTCCCTGGGCCTCGGGCCCGCTGTTCAATGGTTGTGCGGTGGTTCGAACCGAGGGGCCGTTCGCGGTCCCCGTTTTTGGTCGTCGAACGCTGGCGTTTCTGTAGCGCCTCGGGCCGTGCCCTGGGAGGAAGTGCCGCCGCCCGGTTCCGGATGGCGCATCGCGTCCAGGGTTCCGGCGTCCGAGGGCACCGGCGTGGCGGCGCCTTCGGGCGGGAGCCTGGTGGAGCGGCGGTCGCGGTAGGCCCGCCACAGCTTTCGGAGCCCTTGCGAAACGCGGCTCCCAACGATTTGGGCGAGCTTCCACGCCACTTGGGTGAGCTTCCATGCCACCGCGAACTGCGCGAGCATCATCAGGGCAAAGGACTGCTCGATTCTCCGGGGATTTGACGGCACCAGGGGTCCTTTCCGCGGAGGGCCCGGCCGGCGGGGGCGGGAACCGGCCGTGACCAGTCACTTGAACTCGGGGGGTGATGGCGGGTGTCTTCTCCTCGGGGAAGACTCCGGGAGCTTTCCCGAACATTGGGGTCGGCACGGTGAGCTCATCCGCCGGGAAACAGCGAATACCGGTTACCCGATCACCGGCCCCCGCAAGATCTGCCCTACTACGGGCGTGACGAGGGCGCGGGGGCCGTGCGGCGGAGCTGGAGGCGGGTGAGCTTGTCGTGGGCGAGGGTGCCCGGCTCCGCGCTGAGCATGACCACGCGCAGGTCGGAGCCCGGCACGGCGAGGGTCTGGCTGTCGAGGTCGAGCACACCGAGTTCGCCGCGGTCGACGCGTTTGCGCAATGTCGCGCGCGGCCGGACGTCGTTCCGCCGCCACTCCGCCGCGAACCCGGGTACCCGCTCGGCGAACTCGCCGACCAGCCGCCGGAGCGCGGAGTCGTGCGGGCGGCGGGTCAACGCCTCGCGTGACTGCGCCGCCGCCTGCGCCTCGAACCCGCCCGCCGCCTCCGGTGGCGCCGAGCACACCGTTGGGCCCAGGCGCATGGCCAGCCGCAGCACGTTGCGCTCGGCCGGAGGAAGCGCGCCGAAGTCCGTGACCAGCGCTGCCGCCAGGTCGTTCCAGGCCAGCATGTCGTGGCGGGCGTCACAGACGTAGGCGGCGACCGGGCCGATCCGGTCCAGCAGCGCGAGCACCCCCGGTGGGACCTTTTCCGGCTCGCCGGACCGTACGGGCGGCGCGTGCCCGGCGAGGCGGGACAGGTGCGCCCGTTCCGCCTCCGACAGCTTCAGGGCCCGCCCGATCGCATCGATCACCTGCGGCGACGGGCGCGGCGCCCGCGCCTGCTCCAACCGCTCGTAGTAGTTCGCCGAAACCCCGGCGAGGTCGCAGACCTCCTCGCGCCGCAGCCCCGGCGTGCGCCGCGCGCGCCCGCCCGCGAGCTCGGGAAGGCCGACGTCGGCCGGGCGCAGGGCCTCGCGGCGGGCGCGCAGGAACCCGCCGAGCTCTCGCTTGTCCACGCCCTCAGCCTGCCACGCCCGCGGGCGGCGAGCCACGGACCGCTGGTCCGGGGACAACGCGGCCGTTCCCCCGCGTGCCGCACCCCGCCAATGTGGCGGGTGACGGACCGAACAACGGAGGTGGACATGGACCGATCACCCGAAGGGGTGCTCCGGCGGCTGCAGGAGCTGCTGGCGGCCAAGGACATGGACGGCATCGCCGGGCTGTGGGCTCCGGACGGGACGGCCGAGTTCCCGTTCGCCGAGGCCGGGGCGCCCACGCGGCTGAGCGGGCGGGAGGCGGTCCGCGACTACCTGGCCGGATATCCCGATGTGTACGACGTCACCGGTGTCCCGGCGATACGAGTGCACCGCACCGGGGACCCGGAGACCATCGTCGCCGAGTTCAGCGCCGAGGGCCGGACGGTGCGCACGGGCGCGCCCTACCGGATGGACTACATCGCCGTGATCACGGTGCGGGACGGGTGGATCACCGAGTACCGCGACTACTGGAGTCCCGTGCAGGCCGCGCGCGCCAGCGGCGACCTGGAAACGCTACGGAAAGAGCTGGAGACATGACGATCCTGGTCACCGGCGGCACCGGAAACACCGGCCGCCCTCTCACGGAGACGCTGCGGGCCCGCGGCGCGGACGTGCGCGTGGCCAGCCGCAGGCCGGGCCCGGACGGCGTGCCCTTCGACTGGGAGGACCCCGGAGCGTATGCCCGGGTACTCGCCGGGGCGGAGGCCGTGTACCTGGTGCCGCCGCCGCTGACCCCGGACCCCATGCCGATGGCCGGGCCGTTCCTGGAGGCCGCGCGGGCCGCCGGGGTGCGGCGCGTGGTGCTGCTCGGCTCGCTGATGGTACCGCGCGGCGCTCAGGGTGCCGCGGAGCTGGAAGGAGCCGTGCGGTCGTTCCCGGAGTGGGCGGTGCTGCGGCCATCGGGGTTCATGCAGAACTTCACCGGGGCGCACCCGGTGGCCGTAGGTATCCGCGAGCGCGGCGAGATCCGTTCGGCGACCGGCGAGGGACGGCTCGGCTGGATCGACGCCGCCGACATCGCGGCCGCCGCGGCGGAGGTGCTACTGGCGCCGGGGCCGGTGGCCGGTGATCAGGTGCTCACCGGGCCGGAGTCGCTCGGGTACGCGGAGGCGGCGGCGATCATCGCCGAGGTCACCGGGCGACCGGTGCGCCACACGCCGGCGCCGGTGGCCGATCTGGTCCGGCGCAACCTGGACGCGGGCATGCCGGAGCCCTTCGCCGCGGCGCTGGCCGGGGTGGACGCCGACATCGCCAAGGGCAGCGTGGACCGCGTCACGGATACGGTCCACCGCCTGACCGGCCGCGTGCCCCGCTCCTTCGCCGACTTCGCCCGTGCCCGCCGGGAGGAGTGGTCCACGACGTGAGAGATCCGGGGTCCCGGGACGGGCCCCGGCGGTAGGCCCGCCCCTCCCCGTCCCGACCCCGGCCCGGGCCCGCCTTCGGCGGTGGCCCGGGCCGCCCCACCAGGTGAACGCGGTCCCTACAGACACGCCTGCTTTGCCGCTACAGTCGCGGCTATGACGACGATCCGCGTGCCCTACCACCTCGACGAGCCGCTGCCCGAGGCGACGCTGCCGGACCTTCCCGGCGCCTCCACAGTGTCCCCCGACCTGCCTGACGGCGACCTGTGGGCGCGCATGGCGCACCTGCACGAGGAGGTGGCCGTACGGGTCGCCGAGAGCGTGCGGGCCGCGGAGGCACCCGCGGTGCTGTCCGGAGACTGCATGGTCGCCCTGGGAACGATCGCCGGTGTGCAGCGCGCCGGGGTGGACGCCTCGGTCGTGTGGTTCGACGCCCACGGCGACCTCCAGACCCTGGAGACCTCCGCCTCCGGCTACATGGGAGGCATCCCGCTGCGGATCCTGGTGGGCTACCGGCCCGAACTCAGCGCGGAGCGCCTCGGGCTGCGCGCCGTCGCCGAAGAGCGGGTGCTGCTGGTGGACGGCCGCGACCTCGACCCCCCGGAGGCGGAGTTCCTCGCGGCCTCGCCGCTGCGCCGATACGGAGTCGAGGAGGTCGCGGCCGAGATACTGCCACCCGGCCCGATCGTGCTGCACGTGGACCTTGATGTCGTGGATCCCGGCGAGTTCGAGGGGCTGCTGTTCCCCACGCCGGGAGGGCCCGGCGTCTCGGCCGTGCTGGACGCGGCACGCCGAGTGCTGCACACCGGCCGGGTGGCGGCGCTGAGCATCGGCTGCACCTGGGACCCCGACCGAAGCGACCCCGCCGCGCGGTCAGGGCTCGTCGCCGACCTGGTCTCGCACCGGGCGAGCACCGGGTAGCGGGAGCGGATCGCTGGAGCGCCGCGCTACTCGGTCGCCCGATGCGGAACCGTTCCGGGAGGAACCCGGAACACAGCCCTGAACGGGCGCGATTGCGCAGTTCAGGGGGAAGAGTCGGCCGGTAAGCCGGATTCTGTGCGGTCCGGTGGACCACGGCGGCCATCCATCTGGGACTGCCGTTTCCGGCAGCCTCGGTGCGGTCTACCCGCGGACCTCGGGCGGGCCGCCCTCGAACGTCCGCGTGGGGGACCGGGGTCCCCCTTCTTGACCTTGCTCCGGGTGGGGTTTGCCAAGCCGGCCGGATCGCTCCGACCGCTGGTGGGCTCTTACCCCACCGTTTCACCCTTACCACCGCAAGCGGTGGCGGTCTGTTTTCTGTGGCACTTTCCCGCGGGTCGCCCCGGGTCGGCGTTACCGACCACCCTGCCCTGCGGAGTCCGGACTTTCCTCGACACCGAACCGGTGCCGCGACCGCCTGGCCGACTCTTCCCTACTGTCATTCTACGATCCCGCGGCGCCCCGAATTCCCGCGCAGCGGCGGGACACTCGGGGCGGGGCGGCTATGCGAGGTGGGCGGTGTCGTTCATCGAGCGCACCACCATCGGCCCGTCGCTGAAACAGTCGATCTCCGACAGGCAGCCGACATCAAGGTGCATCCGGTACAACGCTTGCGGGGGCGCGAGCATCGCCGTCTGGAGCAGCGTCTTGATCGGCGTCACGTGGCTGACGATGAGGACCGTCTCGGCCCGGTGCCGCGCGAGGAGCTTGTCCCGGGCTTCGCCCACTCGCCGCATGGCCGAGGCGAAGCTCTCGCCCCCCGGCGGGGCGACATCGGGATCGGCGAGCCACCGCTCCAGGTCAGCGGGGTTCTCCCGGCGCACCTCGGCGAAGGTCTTGCCCTCCCACTCGCCGAAGTCGACCTCGCGGAACCCGTCGTCGACCCGCACGGTCAGGGACAGCTCCCGCGCCACGTGCGCGGCGGTGTCGCGGGCGCGCCGCAACGGGGAGGACACGATGGTGTCGATACCGCGCCCGGCGAGCCGGCGCGCGGCCGCGCGGGCCTGCGCGTGCCCGAGCTCGGTCAGCGCGATGTCGCCGGCGCCGGCGAACCGCTTCTCGGCCGAGAGCGGTGTCTCACCGTGCCGCAGCAGAAGCAGCTTGGTCGGTGTGGTGTCGGGCGCGAGCCAGCCCGTCGAGGACGGGGCCGCACCGGCGTCGCCGGCCGGAGGCGCGCTACCGGCCGGGCCCGTGTCCCCGCTGTCCGGGGTGGCCGGTGCGACCGGACCCGGCTCCTCTGCGCCGGGCCCGGTTTCGTCCGGCGGTGCCAACCGCACCGGCCGCCCTTCGGCGGCGGCGTCCATGGCCTCGTTGGCGAGCCGGTCGGCGTGCTCGTTCTTGGCCCGCGGCACCCAGGTGTACCGAACGGAGGCGAACGTCGCCGCGATGTCGCGTGCGCGCTGCGCCAGCGGCCGCATCCCGGGGTGCTTGATCTTCCATCGGCCCGACATCTGCTCGACGACGAGCTTGGAGTCGAGACGGGCCTCGACCTCCGCGTCCGGGTCGAGCTCCGCCGCCTTGGCCAAGCCGGCGATCAGGCCCTGGTATTCGGCGACATTGTTCGTCGCCGTCTCGATACTCTCGGCGGCCTCGGCAAGCACCCGCCCGCTCAGAGCGTCGCGGACGACCGCTCCGTACCCCGCCGGGCCCGGGTTGCCGCGCGACCCCCCGTCGGCCTCCACCAGAAGCCGGCTCATCGGCGTTCCCCTCCCGCGTCGCGCACGCCGCTCACAGGCCCGACTCGGAGGTGCGGACGAGGATGCGCCGGCACTCCTCGCAGCGCAGCAGCTCGTCGGGGGCGGCGGTACGCATCTGGCCGAGTTCAGCGGTGCTCAGGGCGAGCTTGCAGCCCTGGCAGCGGCCGTACTGCAACGCCGCCACGCCCACACCGTCGTACTGGTCGCGCAGTTTGGTGTAGAGCGCCAGCAGGTCGTCGGGAACCTCCGCGGCGATCCGCTCCCGACGCTCCTTGTATGACGCCTCTTCGTCCTTGATCTCCAGGGCCGCGCTCGATCGGCGCTCCTCGGCGGCCTCGCGGGCGGCCTCGCTGTCCGCCAGTTCCTTGCGCAGCTCGGCCAGCCGTTCGGCGGCGGTCTCGCGCCGCTCCATGACCTCCAGGACGATGTCCTCCAGCTCGGACTGGCGGCTCCGCAGCGACGCGATCTCCGACTGCAACCGCTCCAGCTCCTTCGGGGAGGACACCTGACCGGCGTCCAGCCGCTTGGAGTCGCGGTCGGATCGGCTACGTACCTGCTCGACGTCGGACTCGGCCTTCCGCTGCTCCCGGTCCAGGTCCGACAGCTCGGTCTCGGTGGCGGCGACCTTGCCGCGCAGCTCCTCGATGCCGGTGTCGAGCCGCTGGAGCTCAGCGATCTCCGGCAGAGTACGGGCGCGGTACGCCAACTGGGCCAGCTTGCTGTCGATCTCCTGGAGGTCCAGCAGGCGTATCTGGTCAGCGGGTTCGGCTTTCACTGGTCCTCTTGGCTCCTTCGTAGCGATACGCGCGAACGGCTGGGGCTCGGCGCCGGCGTGGCAAGCGGGACACTGCTGGCCGCGCCCGGCAGCGGTCGAGCCGTCAGAACACCTGCGACCAGGCGTCTGTGACGATGGTTGATACGCGGGTCTCCACGTTAGCGCCTTCACCGCCCAACGCGTCGGCGAGCCGGGTGGCGGCTTCCGGCAGCCACGGCCATTCGCTGGCGAAGTGCGCGGTGTCGATGAGCGCGGTGCCGCCGTGCTCGACGAACTCCGAGGACGGGTGGTGGCGCAGGTCCGAGGTGACATAGGCGTCGACCCGCGCGGCGCGCGCCGCGTCCAGCAGCGAGTCTCCGGCGCCACCGGAGACTGCCACGGTGCGCACGGTGCGCTCCAAATCCCCGGCCACCCGGACGCCTCCCGCGGTCGCGGGTAGGCCGTTGGACACCTGCCGGGCGAAGGCGCGCAGGGGCAGCGGCTCGGGCAGGGCGCCGATGCGTCCGATACCCCGCTGCCCGTCCGGGTCGGTGGTGTCGGGCGAGAGCGGCCGCAGCGGCCCCTCGACCCCGACGGCCGAGGCCAGCGCGTCGGAGACACCCGGGCAGGCGGAGTCGGCGTTGGTGTGCGCGGTGTACAGGGCCGTGCCCGCGGAGATGAGGCGGTGCACGAGACGCCCTTTGGGGGTGGTGGCGGCAACGCTGGTCACCCCGCGCAGCAGCAGGGGATGGTGCGTGATGATGAGGTCGGCCCGCCACTGCGCGGCCTCGTCGACCACCTCGGCGACCGGGTCGACCGCGAACAGGACCCGCTCGACCTGTTGCGCGGGGTCCCCGCACACCAGGCCCACGGCATCCCACGGCGCGGCCCACTCGGGATCGTAGATCCCCTCGAAGGCCGCGATCACGTCGTGCAGAGTCAGGGGTGCGCGCGCGGTAGTCACGGTGGCCCAGGCTAACGCTTCCCGGGGATTCGCGTGTGGCCGTCAGCCGGCCCGGTGGCGGCCACCGCGGCGCCGACGGGTCGCGGGCGCTCCGGTGCGGACGGCGCGCGCCGTCCGCACGGGCCCTATCGTTGGATTGACCATGACTGAACTGCCTGTTTCACCGATCGGGGCGCACGTCCCCGTCTCCGGCGGGCTCGCCAAGCGCGGCCTGGCCTACGCCGCGGAGATCGACGCCGAGACCATCCAGGTGTTCGTCGGCAACCCGCGCGGCTGGGCCACGTCCCCCGGCGACCCCGACGAGGACGCCAAGATGCGCGAACGCGACGACCTGCCCGTCTTCATCCACACCCCGTACCTGATCAACCTGGGCACACCGGACGACGACGCCGCTGAGCGGTCTCTCGGGTCGCTGCGGCACTCGCTGGAACGCGGCACCGAGATCGGGGCGCGCGGCGTCGTGGTGCACACCGGCTCTGCGGTGCGCGGCGGGCGCGGCCAGGGCCTCGACCGGATGCGCGCGCGGCTGCACCCGCTGCTCCAGGAGCTCGGCAACGACGCTCCGCTGGTGCTGCTGGAGCCGATGGCGGGCAAGGGGCAGACGCTCTGCGCGACCGTGGACGACCTCGGCGACTATCTCGACGCGCTCGACTGGCACGGCAAAGCGGGCGTCTGCCTCGACACCGCGCACGCCTTCGCCGCCGGGCACGACATCTCCACCCGGCAGGGAATGCGGGACATGCTCGACCGCTTCGACACGGTCGTCGGCGCGGCGCTGCTTGCGCTGGTACACGCCAACGACTCCAAGGCGTCGTGCGGGAGCAACCAGGACCTGCACCAGAACATCGGCGACGGGGAGATCGGCGCCGAGCCGTTCGGGGAGCTGTTCCGGCACCCGGTAAGCGCCGGGGTTCCCATCACCTGCGAAACCCCCGGCCCCAAGAAGCCGCACGCCAAGGACGTCCGCACGCTGAAAGGGCTGCGCGACGGGGAGTGAGTGAGCCGCGGCCCGGCGAGCGCGGATCCGGCTAGCGTACCCGCACCGAAGACATGTTGCCCTGATGTAAGCGAGTCCGGAACCGGACGGAAATCGTGCAGGGGATTCTCGGCACCCGCGGGTCCTCCGCCTGGTTATTGGGCGACAATGGAACACACAGGTGTTGGAGGGTGGTGCGCATCGTGGAACCAGTGAGCATGGTGTTCGGGGCCATCATCGCGCTCAGCGGGGTCCTGGTAGGCCGGACCATGACGAAGCGGCAGCAGACGCAGAGTCAGCACGCAGCACAACAGGCGGTCACGGCCGGAAACCGCAACCCGCAGCCCATCTGCGGATGCGGACACCACCTCGTCTTCCACGACCAGGAATCCAAGAGGTGCCAGGCCCAGGTCGTGATCCCGGGCCGGTGGACCGGCCAGCACTCAAGCACGTACCGCACATGCATGTGCCAGGGCTACCGCGGCCCGATGCCGGTCGACGAGTACTACGCTCCCGACCTCCTCAACGGCGACTCCTGAGCACCGCCCCTGCAGCGACCGGGTGCCGCTGCCCCCATCGCGCGCCTGGTCCCCGGCACGGGATGAGCAGGGCCGCAGTGGGTAGGCGGGGAGTATGGGCTTCGGGTTCGGATACCTCGTGCTGACCGGGATCCTGGTCATCGGGATCCTGGCGATCTTCATGACTGTCGTCGTGCTGATGAGGCGCAACACGCGGCGCTGAGCATCCGCGCACGTCCACGCCGCGCGCGGCGCCTGTAGCATGTCTGTTCCGGAGCGCCGTGCCCGCGTTCCGGCCGTCCGGCACCGCGGCGGCCCGCCCCCACCCCCGCGCTCCCCGGTCGGCGCACCGCCGTAGCCGGGACCGCGCCGAGATGACAATTGGGGCGGCGACCAGGACAATGCAGCCCGGACCGGACAGAGAAGGTGGACCAGCAACCGTGACGACGCCAATCGCCCAGCGGATCGCCGAGGAGCTCGGAGTAACCGAGCGGCAGGTGAGCGCCACCGTCGGGCTGCTCGACGACGGGGCTACCGTCCCGTTCGTCGCCCGCTACCGCAAGGAGGCCACCGGCGCCCTCGACGACGCGCAACTGCGCACGCTTGAGGAGCGCCTGCGCTACCTGCGGGAGCTCGCGGAGCGGCGGGCCGTCATCCTGGAGTCGATCCGCAGCCAGGGCAAGCTCGATGACGCCCTTGAGGCGCGGATCAACGAGGCCGACTCCAAGGCGCGGCTGGAGGACATCTACCTCCCCTACAAGCCGAAACGGCGCACGAAGGCCCAGATCGCGCGCGAGGCGGGGCTGGAGCCGCTGGCCGACAGCCTCTTCGCCGACCCGGGGCTGGACCCGCACACCACGGCGGCCGGGTACGTCGACGCGGAGCAGGGCGTCGCCGACGCCGCCGCGGCGCTTGAGGGAGCGCGGTCCATCCTGGTCGAGCGGATCACCGAGGACGCCGACCTGATCGGGACGCTGCGCGAGCGCATGTGGACCCGCGGCCGCCTGGTTTCCCAGGTCCGCGAGGGCAAGGAGGAGTCCGGCGCCAAGTTCGCCGACTACTTCGACTACGTCCAACCGTTCACCGACCTGCCCTCGCACCGGGTCCTCGCCATGTTCCGCGGCGAGAAGGAGGAGGTTCTCGCGCTCACCCTGGAACCCGAGGAGCCGCCCGCCACCGAGACCGCACCGGACGCGCTGAACGGTTTCGAACACGCCATCGCCGCGCACTTCGGGATCGCCGACCGGGGGCGCCCCGCTGACTCGTGGCTGCGCGACACCGTGCGCTGGGCCTGGCGCACCCGCGTCTCCGTCCGGCTCGACATCGACCTGCGCATGCGGTTGTGGCAGGCCGCCGAGGACGATGGCGTCCGGGTTTTCGCCGGCAACCTGCGCGACCTCCTGCTCGCCGCCCCGGCCGGGAGCCGGCCCACGATCGGTCTGGACCCCGGCCTGCGCACCGGCGTCAAGGTCGCCGTTCTCGACGCCACCGGCAAGGTGGTGGCCACCAAGACCATCTATCCGCACGCGCCGCAGCGCCGGTGGGAGGAGGCGATCGCCACGCTCGAACGGCTCGCCCGCGAACACGCGGCGGAGCTGATCGCGATCGGCAACGGCACCGCCTCCCGCGAGACCGACCGGCTCGCTGCGGACCTGGTCAAACGGTTCCCAGAGCGCAAACTCAGCAAGGTGATGGTCAGCGAGGCGGGTGCTTCGGTCTACTCCGCCTCGGCCTACGCCTCCCAGGAACTGCCCGATCTGGATGTCTCGCTGCGCGGGGCGGTGTCCATCGCCCGCCGGCTGCAGGATCCCCTGGCCGAACTCGTCAAGATCGACCCGAAGTCCATCGGGGTGGGCCAGTACCAGCACGACCTCTCCGAGACCAAGCTGTCCCGCTCGCTCGACAGCGTCGTGGAGGAC
The DNA here is from genome assembly GCF_014203805.1 of Lipingzhangella halophila. Classification (GTDB taxonomy): domain Bacteria; phylum Actinomycetota; class Actinomycetes; order Streptosporangiales; family Streptosporangiaceae; genus Lipingzhangella; species Lipingzhangella halophila. Next base: position 3,221,317 of record NZ_JACHJT010000001.1, read on the forward strand.
TGCGTGAACGCCGTGGGCGTCGACGTCAACACGGCCTCCGCCCCGCTGCTGACCCGGGTCTCCGGGGTCAGCTCCGGGCTGGCGCAGAACATCGTCGAGCACCGCGACACCCACGGGCAGTTCCGCTCGCGCAGCGGGTTGCGGGACGTGCCGCGCCTGGGCCCGAAGGCGTTCGAGCAGTGCGCCGGCTTCCTGCGGGTCCGCGGCGGCGACAACCCCCTGGACACCTCCAGCGTGCACCCCGAGTCCTACCCCGTGGTGCGCCGCATCCTCGAAGCCGCCGACTGCGACGTCAGCACGCTGATCGGCAACGGCGCCATGCTGCGGACCCTCAAACCCGCGGACTTCGCCGACGACACGTTCGGGCTGCCCACCGTCACCGACATCCTCAAGGAGCTGGAGAAGCCCGGCCGGGACCCGCGCCCGGAGTTCAGCACCGCGTCGTTCCGGGAGGGTGTGGAGACGCTCGCCGACCTGGAACGCGGCATGATCCTCGAAGGGGTCATCAGCAACGTCGCGGCGTTCGGCGCCTTTGTCGACGTCGGAGTGCACCAGGACGGACTGGTGCACGTGTCGGCCATGTCGAGGCGGTTCGTCAACGACCCGCGCGACGTTGTGAAGCCCGGCGAGATCGTGCGCGTGAAGGTCCTCGACGTCGACACCGCGCGCAAGCGCATCTCGCTCACCATGCGGCTGGACGACGAGGTCGAGGCGGACGGCTCCGGCAAGGACGACAAGGACGGCAAGGGTGACGGTGCCCAGCGCCGCGAGCAGCGCGGTTCCGGCAAGGAGCGTGGTGGCAAGGGCCGGCGCGGGGGTGGAGCGGGTTCCAGGGGCCAGGAGGGTGGCGCCATGGCCGAGGCGCTGCGCCGCGCCGGCCTGGACAAGGACGCGTAGGGGCTGCTACGGAGACTCGCCCGGGAGGGGGCGGCCGGACGTGCCGTCCCGTGCCCGGTGGGCCCGCGACCGTTGCCGCCGCTCCTCCTTGACCTCCTGGGCGTAGCGGTCCACGTACTCCTGCCCGGACATCTGCATCAGGGTGTACATGATCTCGTCGGTGACCGCGCGCAGCACCAGCGGGTCGTGCTCCATCCCGTAGTACCGGGAGAAGTCCAGTGGAGCGCCGAACCGCACCCCCGGCCGGGTACCGAGCCGGGGGACCACTCTGCGCGCGGACATGATCCGGTCGACGTTGGTCATCGCCATGGGGATCACCGGCGCGCGGGAACGCAGCACGAGCCGCGCGACCCCGGTCTTGCCGCGGTACAGCCTGCCGTCGGGCGAACGGGTGCCCTCGGGGTAGATTCCCAGGAGCCGGCCGTGGCCAAGCGCTCGGAGCCCGGCGTGCAGCGCGTCCTCGCCCGCCGTTCCGCCGGACCGGTCGATCGGCACTGTCCCGACTCCCCGGAAGAACCAGCGCTGTACCCGGCCGAACGCCCCGGTCCCGGTGAAGTACTCCTGTTTGGCGAGGAAAGTGATCTTGCGCCGCAGCGGAAGAGCACCGAAGAAGTGGTCGAAGGCGGAGAGGTGGTTACTGGCCATGATCGCGGGACCGCTCCGCGGCACATGGTGCACCCCCTCGGCGCGGGGCTGCCACAGCACGGCGAGAATCGGTCCGACGACGGCTTTCAGTACCCAGTAGAGCACCGCTGGTCACCTCGGGGCTCGTATACCCGATTCGCGGCCGTCATCACGCATCGCGCCCGATGTCCCGATCCGTATGGCGGCGCGCCGTCACCCGTCGGGTTGGCGTGCCTGGTGCATCCGGATGCCGGCCCAGCTCGCCCCCAGCAGCACCGCGCCCGCGATCAGCAGCACCGCCGCGGCTCCGACCTCACCGTCGGTGAGGTCCCAGACCATCTCGGGGACGGCGATCGTGATCGCGAGGATCCCGAAGACCAGCAGGACGCCCGCGCGTTCCCACTGGTAGTACACCAGCAGCAGTGCGGCCACGAGCAGGGTCAGCACGTACGCGAAGACCGTTTCGCCGAACCCCACCAGTTGGTGCTGGACGCCGGCGAGCGCGATCCCCGCCCCCAGCCCGAGGCCGAGCCGGCGGTGGTCGAGCGCGCCGAGCCCGGCCAGAGCGCCCCACAGCACGCCAAGCGCCAGGAACGCCAGCGCCCCGGCGAGCGCTTGGTCATAGGCGTCGCCCCGCAGCACATCGACGACCGAGCCGACCAGCAACACGCTCATCGCCCAACAGGCGACGACGCCCACCGCGGACGGCAACACCACGTACCCGGCAACCGCGACCACCAGTCCGGCCGCGCCGCCCGCCAGCATCGTGTCCTCTTCGGTGAGCACGTTGATGCCGAGCGCGCTGGTCGCGGCCGCCAGAGCCAGCAGCGCACCGGTGATCCGGCGGCGCACCGTTGGCACCCGGTGGCTCCGCCCGCCCAGGGCCCGCGGGCCGCCGGCCACGCCGACCCCACCGGCGAGGAGTGCGGCGGTGACGACAGCGAGCACCGCGACCTGCCACGCCCGGCTCAGGTCATCCCAGGTCGCCGTGGCGAGCACGAAGGCCCCGACGAGCACGAGTCCTGCCCCGACGTAGCCGGTGATCTCGGCCCAACGTAGCCCGGTACGGCCGGGCTCGGCCTCCGCCAGGGCGTTGTGCACCGCCGCCGCCTGCTCGGTCGTGAGCACACCCTGGTCGACGAGCCCGCGCAGGGCCCGATCGCGAGCGCTGCCGCCGAGCCCGTCCGGCGCGTGGGACTCCCCCAAAGTTCCTCCTTCAACCTGGTGCCAGTGAGGGTATTAGGGCGCGCACCCCGGGAGTAGCACTTCCCGGTATCCACCGGCTCGCGCGAGGCCGGCCGCAGCCGGCGCCCTGGCTACGCCGGGGCAGTGCCATACTGGCGGCGATGTTCCCCCCACCCCTCATCGGTTGGATTGTCGCAGCGGCGGGTACGGCACTGGCGCTCGCCGGAGCTTTCTGGGCCGCCCGCAGGTCCGCTGTTTCGCGCTCACTGGTGCCGGCGCGCGTCACCCGCGTTACCGGCGACGGGGTTGCCCGGGTGGAGGTCGCCGGTTCGACCGGTGGCTCCGACGCGGTGCTGGACCGCGCGGTTCCCGGCCTCATCGAGGGCGACACCGTCATGGTCCGCCCCCGCGCGGGTCACCCGGCAACGTATGGACCGTGCCCGCGGCCGTGGAACGCCTACTGGCTGGGCCTGCTCTGCTACGGGCTCGTGCTCATCGCCCTTGGCGGCACCGCTGCGCTTATCCAGGACACCGGCGACGAGCGTCCGCTGTTCATTCCCTTCATCGGGGTGGTTTTGCTCTTGGGGCCGTTCCTCATGGCGGGCAAGGTCGCCGGGCTGGTCGGCTTCGCGCGCAACGCCACGCGCACCAGCGGACACATCGTCGGCTACCGCCGCCACCCGCACGTGCGCGTGAACGAGCTGCCCGCCTCCATGCCGCGGATCGAGTACACGTTCGGGGGCGCCACGCGGCGCGCCTGGAGCCGGGCGGCGTACATGTCCTCGCTGTTCACGGGCAAGCGGGTCGCCGTGTGGGTCGGCGACCGCTCCCCCGCCGACATCATGACAGTGGGCACGCTGGTCTACTCCACCGGCGTCATATCACTGGTGTGCGGGTACTTCGGGGCGCTTTTCCTCGTGGGAGTGCTGCTGCTGTAGCCGGTTCCGGGCCGGGGCCGCCGGCAGCGTCAGCGCGGGGCTGGGCCGGTGTAGTACGCACGCGTGGCCGGTAGAAGCACTGTGACCAGCACAGCTACCGATGCCACGAACACGACCACCAGGTGGGGTTGGGAGAGAGTCACCAGCGTGTCCAGGTTGAACACCGTCCAGGCCAGATAGCCGCCCGCTGTGAGCAGAATCCCCCCGAACACGACCCTGCTCCTCCGGTTGGCCACGACGGCCAGCACCAGGACCGCGAGCGGCGGCACGGCGAAAACGACCACGGCCAGGGGAAAGAACGCGAACCACCAGACCAGCGTGTAGAGGCCACCGAGGAAAAGAAGCACCAGGAACGCACGCAGCCACGCGAGGGTCAAAGGGCGATCGTCGGACACGACTTCTCCAGAAGGTGCGGACGGGGGACGGGCGATCCCAGGGTGGGGCGGCTCAGCTGTTCGGCAGTTCGACGGTGTAACCGTACACAACGGCGGCGTCCTCGCCATCGGGCTCCCCATCGGGGTTCTTGAGCCCCTCCTCCGGGAAGACGACCAGGGCCTCGCGGTTCACGTTCCCCTTGGACGGGTGTCCGCCCGTGCACTCGACGATCATGTCGATGTCCTCGGCGTCCTCCCGCACGGAGAACACCTCGTACTCCTCGTCGGTGGGCCCGTCCTCGTCCCGATAGGTCCCCAGGTTCTCCGCGGTGCAGAACACCTCGGCACCACCGCGCGTGGTCTCGAAGCGAAGCTCGTAGTAGGGCCGCTCCCCTCCAAGGTACTTCCCCTCGATCTCCAGGTTCTCGGCGTCGGAGGGAATCACCAGACCGCTCTGCGTCTCGAACCCTTCTTGGAGCTCCTCCGGGGACTGCGTCATCGTCTCCGCGGGATCCGGTGACGGCTCCTCCTGGGGAGCGCCGCCAGGAGAGCACGACACCAACACGCCCACGGCGGCGACGAGCACGGGAATCCGAAGGTCGTCACGGCGCACGCTGATCATCCCTCCACCGTGGGCAGATCCGCGTCGCCACGGATCCAGAATTCCTGAGCCATACCATACTGGTGCAGTTCGGCGAGGTCCGACTGGCTGTAGCCGGCGATGTTCTCTTTCCAGTCGTCTTCGAACACGGGATCGTCATTGTCGCGTTCCCAGTCGTACCACTTTTCCATGTTGACGCTGGTGTCCAGCTCGTAGGAGGGGTCGCCCCCCTCCTCGTCGGGCGGGTACACCGTGATCTCGCCCTCCAACCAGTAGTGGAAGCTCCCGACGGCGTTGTTCCAGTCGACGTCGTCATACACGAACTCGGTGCCGTTCTCCTCCCCCGGGGGATAGCCCCACGGGGCCTTCTCGGTGCTGATCGGGAAGGTCATGGGACGGTCGATGTCGCGCTGCTCTGCCTCATCAAGCGCGTCGCTGATAATCCTGTCCTGGCGCTCCTCGATCTCCTCCTCGAACTCCGGAACGTCCTCGAGGAAGCTGTCCATGGGCAAGTTGACGTCCTCGCCGCTTCCGTCGAGGAAGTGCTCGAACATAGCAGCGGCGTACGGCCGGCACAGGTGCTCCATGATGTCCGTCGGATTGAGGCACGAGTACCTCCCGCCCTGGATCGTCGCCTCGATCTCGTTTTTGGTCTCACAGGTACGTTCCGGGCAGCACATGTCGTCCCAGAAGAAACAGGGACCGTCACTGCCCTCACCGAGGCTCTGGTAGTCCTCCTGGGACTGTTCGTACTGGTCCATCTGCGGGTACTCGCCGGGCTCCGTCCACAGCGGGCTCTCCTCCTCGGTGAGGGTGCCGCGGGAGGCGGGATCCTCCACTTCTCCGTCCTCGTCCTCTTCCTCGCCGCCTTCTTCGTCCCCCCCATGGATGGCGGGCTCCACAGTGAGCGGCCACGACGTGTCGAGGTCGGGTTCCCGTTCCTCAGGCGTTGGTAGGCGGTCCTCGGGGGATGGCACGTTCGGGGCGGGATCGTCGGCGGTGCTCCGCGTGTCGTCGCCCGGACCCGAGTCGTCGCACTCTTCCGGGTTCTGGTTTCCGATCTTGCACAGCGCCGACGCGTACATGTCCTGGACGCGCCCCGGAACGCCGGCCGTGAGGACGACGACCACCATGGCGGCGACCAACAGGATCACGGCACCGTACTCGGCGAAGCTTGCCCCTCTTTCGCTCCCGGTCCGGGGGGCAACATACCCAAGAGGGGACCAGAACAGGCGCATCATAGTCCAAGGAGTGGGGGATTTATGGCCAGCGGAACACGCATAACCGGACAATTTATGAGCCAGCAAGGAGTTTTACACAAATCCTGACAGAACGGCAACCATCGGCGATCAGAAAACTCGGGTGGTACCAACGAGCCTGGTGGGGCGAAAGAATCATGTCGGGTTCTGTGCGGATTCTTCGTCCCGAGGGAACAGATTCCGCCCACGGCCAGCTCAGCCCGGGTGAGTGTGAACGCCGTCCCGCCCACGCAGCCAAAACGCCCACCCTCCTTCACCCGCCCCGGTGAACGCCTCGACCAACTGCCGCTCGGCGGTGTCGAGGTAGGCCGCGAGGCGGCCGGCGGCCTCATCGACGCGCCCGGCGCGCAGCAGCTCGTACATCTCGCGGTCGCGTCCGAGACAGGGCGCGTGGAACTCGCGCGGCGCGGACACCACGTGGAAGACCAGGGGCAGCGGTCCTGCTGTGGTCGCCTCCTGGGATAGCAGCGTGGACCGGCCGGGACCGGTGCGGCCTACCTGGGCGGCGGCACGGTTCCCACCGCGGGCTTGATGTTCGCGTTCAGGTGGAACACGTTGTCCGGGTCGTACTCGGCCTTCACCCGCGCCAGGCGCGTGTACTTCTCCTCCCCGTAGGCCGCCCGCACACGGTCGTCCTCGTACTCGCTCATGAAGTTGACGTAGCTGCCCGCACCAGAGGAGTACGGCTGCAGGGCCGACCAGAACGAGCGCGCCCACTCCCGGTCGACATCCAGCATCTCCTGTATGGGCGCTATCGCGGAGATCGCGAGCGCGAAGCGCGCGGCGCGGCTGCCACCGAAGGCCGTGTCGGCGTCGGCGGTGTCGCTGACGGCCCCTCCGAGCGCGAACATCGGCACGAAGGACATCGACGACGTCTTCCGCGGCAGGTGCTCGGCAATGACACCGATCGCCTCCTCGGTGAGTTCATCCAGGTAGAGCCCCTTGTCGTAGTCGAGGATGCCCCAGGGTGCGGACTCGTTGAGCATCTGCTGGAGTTGGACATACGGCATCGGCGTAACGAACTCGAACAGCGGCCGCGTCTCGCGAACTGGCCGGATGAGCCGCTCGTGCTCCGCGGCCGAGCCGAATCCGGTGAGTATCAGCGCGCACCCGGCCAGGTGGTGGTACTGCTCCGGCACGAACGGGGCCGGAGGCGCGCTCAGCCCGGCCCCGATGATCGCGTTGGCGTTGCGCGGTAGTGCTTCGGCGACGTCACGGCTCAGCCGGAGCGCCTCGCGGGACCGCTCCAGCGGCCAGAAGAACAGGCCCACGTGCACCTGGGGTCCCACCGGGTGCAGCCGGTACTCGAAGCGCGTGACGACGCCGAAGTTCCCCCCTCCGCCGCGCAGCGCCCAGAAGAGGTCGGGACGCTCGTCCTCGGCTGCCCGCACCACCCGGCCGTCCGCGAGCACCACCTCCGCCGCGACCAGGTTGTCGATCGTCAGCCCGAAGGAGCGCATCAGCCACCCCAGGCCGCCGCCGAGCGTCAGCCCGCCGACTCCGGTGTGGCTGACGATTCCGGCCGTCACCGCCAGGCCGTGCTCCTGTGTGGCGGCGTCCAGGTCGGCCAGGGCCGCTCCCCCGCCGCACACCGCGCGCCGCGTGTCGGGATCCACCGAAACCTGGTTCATCGGGCTGAGGTCGATCATCAGGCCGTTCTCGACGACTGACACGCCGGAGAGGCTGTGGCCGCCTCCGCGCACGGAGACCTCCAACCCTTCGGCCGCGGCGAACCCGATGGCGGCGGCGACATCGTCAGCCGAGCCGCAACGCGCGATCAGGCGCGGGTGCCGGTCGAACGCACCGTTCCACAGCGACCGAGCGCTGTCGTATCCGGCATCCGTCCCAGTGAGAACGGTACCGCCGAAGCGGGTGCGGAACGTTTCGATGTGGATGTCAACTGTGTCGGTCATGGTGGCCCCCCGTGGCGGCGGCGCTCACGCGTGGACCACGCAGTGGCGCCCGGAATCGCGGGGACCTGCCCCACTCAACCCCCGCGCAATCAGCCTAGTGATGCTGTTTTCCCTGGTCAGCACGGCAAAATCGAAATCCCGACAAATCCCAACAAAATTCCAGCAACGTACGAGGGGCGCGGGGTCGGTGAGCAGGGGTCAGCTGTTGTCCTGGGCGGTGAACGCCTCGACCAACTGCCGCTCGGCGGTGTCGAGGTAGGCCGCGAGGCGGTCGGCGGCCTCATCGACGCGCCCGGCGCGCAGCAGCTCGTACATCTCGCGGTTGCGTCCGAGATAGGGCGCGTGGAACTCGCGCGGCGCGGACATCACGTGGAAGACCAGGCGCAACTCGGCGAGGAGCCGGCGCACGAACTCGTCGACCCGCGGGCTGCCGGCCAGGGCCGCGATGGCCTCGTGGAAGTGCATGTTCGCCGTGCCGACGCCCCACCAGTCGCCGTTCTCGTGCGCGCGCTCGCCCTGCTCGACCGCCTCGCCGACCCGGGCGAGCGCCTCCTCGGGGGCGTTCTCCGCCGCACGCAGCGCCGCCAGCTCCTGCGGGCGGCGCGCCCGGTAGAGGTCGACAACGTCGTCGGCCGTCGGGTTGGCGACGAAGACACCGCGGTTGAACTCGTGCACCAGCAGCCGCTCGTGGCCCAGCAGCCGGAAGGACTCGCGCAACGTGTTGCGCGAAACCCCGAGCGCGGAGCCGATCGCCTCCTCGGACAGCCGCGACCCCGGCGCGAGGGCGCCCTCGATGAGCTGGCCACGCAGGACGTCGGCGACACGCTCAGCGGTACTGGACCGCCCCACGTGGCTCCGGAAGGCCGCCAACCGGTCGACAAGCTCCTGAGCCACGATCGCATCCATTCCGTCCACGCGTCCGCTCCATTTCGGGGCACCAAGGGCCCTTCCCCCGATTCTGGCCGACGCGCCGGCGAGGCCGGCCCACCCACCCCTCCGCGGTACCCGCGGGCGCGGTTTCCGCGGATCCGTGCGACACGGGGATGGCGCGTCCGGCCGCGGAACAGTACCATGATGGCTCTTGCTGGATCTGAGGATTGTTGAACAATCCTCAGATCCCCCCCAACGGCAATGTCACTGCACTGCGCCCACCCCGCCGCCGCTCTCCCCCCAAAGCGAGAGGTCGCCATGAGCGAACGCAACGACACCCGTGCCCGTCCCAACCTCCGCGTCACAGGGCGCGGCACCCTCCTCGGGGCCATGTTCCTGATGGCCACCAGCGCCATCGGCCCCGGTTTCATCACCCAGACCACGGAGTTCACCGCCCAGCTCGGCGCCGCGTTCGCCTTCGCGATCTTGGTGTCGATCCTCATCGACATCGCGGTGCAGTTGAACATCTGGCGGGTCGTCGGCGTCGCCGGCGAGCGTGCCCAGGACCTCGCCAACAAGGTGCTGCCCGGTGCCGGGTACCTGCTCGCCGCGCTGATCGTCTTCGGCGGCCTGGTGTTCAACATCGGCAACATCGGCGGGACCGCGCTCGGCCTCGACGCACTGCTCGGCGTCGACGTCCGGATCGGCGGCGCGGTCTCCGCCGCGATCGCCATCGGCATCTTCCTTGTGCGGCGCGCCGGGGTGGCGATCGACCGCATCATCGTCGTCCTCGGCGTCGCCATGATCGTGCTCACCTGCTACGTGGCGGTGGTATCGGACCCGCCGGTGGGCGAGGCCATGCGGCAGGCGGTGCTGCCCGAGGCGCTGGACGCCGACATCTTCTTCGCGACGGTGACCATCATCGGTGGCACGGTCGGCGGCTACATCACCTACGCGGGCGCGCACCGCCTGATCGACGGCGGGACCAGTGGACCGGAGAACGTCCGGACCATTTCCCGCATCTCGGTGACCGGAATCCTCATCACCGGTGTGATGCGGGTGCTGCTGTTCCTCGCCGTGCTCGGCGTGGTCACGGGCGGCGCCGCCGTCCTCGACAGCCCCAACCCGCCAGCGGCGGCGTTCCAGAGCGCCGCGGGTGATGTGGGGATGCGGCTGTTCGGCGTCATCCTGTGGACGGCGGCGATCAGCTCGGTGATCGGAGCCTCCTACACCTCGGTCAGCTTCGTCACCTCGTTCTCGGGGTGGCTGGAGCGCCGCCGCGGCTGGCTCGTCGCGGGCTTCATCACCGTGTCCGCGCTCGTCTACGTCCTCCTGCGGGAGCCCCCGGCGACGCTGCTGATCTTCGCCGGCGCACTCAACGGGCTCATCCTCCCGGTGGGCCTGGGGATCATGCTGTGGGTGGCCGCGTTCCGTGGCCGCGACCTGCTGGGTGGGTACCGGTACCCACGATGGCTGCTGGCCATAGGCGTGCTCGCGTGGCTGCTGACCATCGTTATCGGTTACCAGGCGCTCTCGGGGATCTCAGAGCTCTGGCAGTGACCGAACCCCCGGTGGCGGCGGACCCCGCCGCCACCGGTGACCACCACACGACACCAAGGAGCTGGTCATCATGACAGGTGGCGCCGACTCCGGCCACGACACCGCGGAGCACGGGCAGCGAACCGCGCCCCGGGAGGGCTGGCAGTTCTGGGTCGACCGCGGCGGCACGTTCACCGACATCGTCGCCCGGCAGCCCGATGGCCAGCTTGTGACGCATAAGCTGCTGTCGGAGAACCCGGCGCGCTACCGGGACGCCGCCGTTGCGGGCATCCGCGCGCTGCTGGACAGCGATGCGGGTACCGCCGCCACCCCGGAGCTGGCGGGTGTGGTCGACTCGGTGCGGATGGGGACCACCGTGGCCACCAACGCCCTGCTGGAACGCACGGGCGAACGCACGGCCCTGGTGATCACGCGCGGGTTCGCCGACGCTCCCCGGATCGGCTACCAGAACCGCCCGCGCATCTTCGACCGGCACATCGTGCTGCCGGAGCTGCTGCACGAGCGGGTGATCGAGGTCGACGAGCGGGTGACCGCCGACGGCACGGTGCTGCGCCCGCCGGACCTCGACGCGCTGGCCGCCGACCTGCGAAACGCCTACCGGGCGGGTATCCGCTCCATCGCGGTGGTGTGCGTGCACAGCCACCTGTACCCGGACCACGAGCGCGCCATCGGGGACCTGGCGCACCGGCTCGGCTTCCCCCAGGTCTCGCTGTCGAGCGAGGCCAGCCCGCTGATGAAGGTGGTGCCGCGAGCCGACACCACGGCGGTGGACGCCTACCTCTCACCGGTGTTGGGCCGCTACGTGCGGTGGGTGGCCGACGAGATGCGCGGCGTGCGGCTGATGTTCATGCAGTCCAACGGCGGGCTGACCGAGGCCGGGCACTTCCGCGGCAAGGACGCGATCCTGTCCGGGCCGGCGGGCGGCATCGTCGGCATGGCGCGGGTGTCCCAGCTCGCCGGCTACGACCGGGTGATCGGATTCGACATGGGTGGCACGTCCACCGACGTGTCGCACTACGCCGGCGAGTACGAGCGGGTGTTCGACGCCCAGATGGCGGGGGTGCGGCTGCGCGCGCCCATGCTGGACATCCACACCGTCGCGGCGGGCGGCGGGTCCATCCTGCACTTCGACGGCAGCCGGTACCGGGTGGGCCCGGACTCGGCGGGGGCGGTGCCCGGGCCCGCGTGCTACCGGGGCGGCGGGCCGCTCACGGTCACCGACGCCAACGTGATGCTGGGCCGGGTACAACCCGAGCACTTCCCGCACGTGTTCGGCGCCGACGGCGACCAGCCGCTCGACTCCGAGGTGGTGCGCAAGCGCTTCGCCGAGCTCGCCGGCACGATCACCGCGCAGACCGGCGACGAGCGCTCCCCCGAGCAGGTGGCCGAGGGGTTTCTGCGGATCGCCGTGCTGAACATGGCCAACGCCGTCAAGCGCATCTCGGTGCAGAAGGGGCACGACGTCACCGAGTACGTGCTCACCACGTTCGGCGGCGCCGGCGGCCAGCACGCGTGCGCGGTGGCCGACTCCCTGGGCATCCGCACCGTGCTCGTCCCGCCGATGGCCGGGGTGCTCTCCGCGCTCGGCATGGGCCTGGCCGACACCACGGCCATGCGCGAGCAGTCCGTCGAGGAGACACTGGATCCGGCGGTGCTGCCCACGTTGGACGATGTGGCGGCGTCCCTGGAGCGGCAGGCCGTCGCCGAGCTCCTGGACGAGGGGGTCCCGCCGCAGCGCGTCACGGTGACCAAGCGGGTCCAGGTGCGCTACGACGGCACCGACACCCCGGTGCCGGTGGAGCTGGGCGAGCTGGACGCGATGGTCGCGGAGTTCGAGGCCAGTCACCGCAGGACCTACTCGTTCCTCATGGACCGCCCTCTGGCCGCCGAGGCGGTCTCGGTGGAGGCCACCGGGCTCACCGAGCAGCCCGACCTGAGCCACCTGGGCGACCCGGGCTCGTCCGGGGCGCGGGGACCGGTCGACACGGTACGGCTGTACGCCGCGGGGGAATGGCGCGACGCCCCGCTGTACCGGCGCGATCTGCTGCGCCCTGGTGAGGACGTGGCGGGGCCGGCCATCATCGCCGAGGCCAACGCCACCACGGTCGTGGACGACGGCTGGCGGGCCACCACCACCCCGGCCGGGCACCTGGTGGTGGAGCGGGTGCGCGCGCTCGCCGGCAACGATGTGGGAACCCGCGCCGACCCGGTGATGCTGGAGGTGTTCAACAACCTCTTCATGTCGATCGCCGAGCAGATGGGGGCCCGGCTGGAGTCGACCGCCCAGTCCGTCAACATCAAGCAGCGGCTGGACTTTTCCTGCGCCCTGTTCGACCCCGACGGCAACCTCATCGCCAATGCCCCGCACATGCCGGTGCACCTCGGTTCGATGGGCACCACGGTGCAGGAGGTGATCCGGCGCAACGCCGGAACCCTGCGCCCCGGCAACGTCTACGCGGTCAACGACCCGTACCACGGCGGAACCCACCTGCCCGACGTCACCGTGGTGACCCCGGTCTTCGACCAGGCCGGCGAGCACGTCCTGTTCTACGTGGCCTCGCGCGGCCATCACGCGGAGATCGGTGGGCTCACCCCCGGCTCCATGCCGGCGCACAGCCGCGAGGTGCACGAGGAGGGCGTGCTCTTCGACAACTGGCTGCTGGTGGAGGACGGCGGGTTCCGCGAGGACGCGACGCGGCGGCTGCTCACAGAGGCGCCGTACCCCTCGCGGAACCCGGAGGTGAACCTGGCCGACCTGCGCGCGCAGATCGCCGCCAACGCCAAGGGGGTCGAGGAGGTCGACGCGATGATCGACCACTTCGGACTGGATGTGGTGCAGGCCTACATGCGGCACGTGCAGGACAACGCGGAGGAGGCGGTGCGCCGCGTCATCGACGCGCTGGACGACGGCGAGTACCGCTACGAGATGGACTCCGGGGCGGTCATCGCGGTGCGGCTCACTCTCGACCGCGGCGACCGTACGGCGACGATCGACTTCACCGGCACCTCGCCGCAGCTGGCCAGCAACTTCAACGCGCCGTCGTCCGTGGCGACCGCGGCGGTGCTTTACGTGTTCCGGACACTGGTCGCCGACGACATCCCGCTGAACGACGGCTGCCTGAAACCGCTGAGTCTCATCATCCCGCCGGGGTCGATGCTCGCTCCGGAGTACCCGGCCGCCGTGGTGGCGGGCAACGTCGAGACCTCGCAGGCGGTCACCGGCGCGCTCTACGCCGCCATGGGGGTGCAGGGCGAGGGTTCGGGGACGATGAACAACGTCACCTTCGGCAACGACCGCTACCAGTACTACGAGACCCTCGGCTGCGGCTCGGGCGCCGGCGACGGGTTCCCCGGGGCGCCGGTGGTGCAGACGCACATGACGAACTCCCGGCTGACCGACCCGGAGGTCCTGGAGACGCGGTTGCCGGTGCTGCTTGAGGAGTACGCCATCCGGCGCGGCAGCGGCGGCGAAGGCCGGTGGCGCGGTGGCGACGGCGGGGTTCGCCGGATCCGGTTCCTGGAGCCCATGACGGTGAGCACCCTGACGGGCCATCGCCGGGTGGCGCCCTACGGCATGGCCGGCGGCTCCCCGGGCGGCCTGGGCCGAAACAGCGTCGAGCGGGCCGATGGCACCGTGGTCCCGGTCGCGGGCTGCGACTCGGTCGCCGTGGAAACCGACGACATCCTGGTCATCGAGACACCCGGAGGCGGCGGGTACGGCCACCCCGAGTGAGCCGCCACTGCTGATCGGCTTTGTCCGGGGCTCGCTCGGCAGCCGCCTACCGGAGATAGGCGCGAGACGACGGGAGAAGAACAAGAACCAGAATGATCGAAGGCAGGATGAGCTGCGTGAACCCCTGCGGGTTGCCCTGACCGAGCGTGGAGAGGGCCTGCAGGACCATGAGGACCATCAGCGCGACAACGCACCCCAGGAACAGGCGACGCCCTTTGCGTAGGCGCAGGCCGCAGATCAGGGCGAGCACACCGGGCAGTGCGAGATAGGTAAAGGCGCCAGCGGCCTCGGCGGTGAGCCCCGCCTGGTTTGCGCTCACCACGACTCCGGCGGCAACCGTTATCGCCCTGATTCCGAATATCCCGAACAGCAGGACTCGCGCGGCCCGGAGAGGACCGGGCAGCTCTCCTCGAAGCTCGGCGTCGTCATCGTAGACATCGGTCATTGAGGGCTCCATAGCAAAGAAGATGGGAATTTGTATGGCCGTTGCAGATGGTCTACGCATTGATGTCGAGCTGAGCCGAACTACTCCGCACCGCCGAACCCGTTCGGTCGCGCCCGGCCAGATCCGGTAACCGAGTCATCGAGGCTCGGGTCGATCACTGCCTGCGGTTCTTCTCATCTCTCTCCCGGAAGCGCGCCCAGAAACGCTCCGGAATCGCGACGTGCTCCGCGACGAACGCCTGGAAACTGGGAGCCACGGCTTCCTCGCCGTCACCTTCGAGTGTGTACAGCCAGACCCGTTCGTCCTCCGGCTTGAAAAAGTAGAGCATGTAGCCCTGGTGATGCCCGAAAAAGAACCGGTCGCCCAACGGGACGTTCTCGTCCTCCTGCTGTTGGCACTCCTGCGCGTAGCTCCAAAGCCCCAGGCAGTCGGGATAGTAGAAATTGCTTCCGCGGAACAGGTTCCCGGCACCGCGACCGGCTTTCCGCATGAACGCGACGTAGGCCTCGGGAGGAGCCCCGAAAGGGCATTCCGCGAGAATCTCGCGGACCTCCCTCTCGGCGCATCCCCGGATCTCCGCGGGACGCGCGGCGTCCAGGCGCGCCAGCTCGGCGAGGAGCTGGTCGAGCCACGCGTCGGCATCTGTATCCTCCGCACGCACGTCGGGCCTCCTACTAGCCCCATGTCACGTTCACATCGATGTTCGGGAACTCGCGCTCGAACTGCTCGATCACTCCATCGCATGAGGGGCATGGCCGCCGTTCAGAGTACAGCTCGATGGTCCCTTCGATGTCGGGCCGCGTCTCAGGATAATTTCCGTCGGCATCCCGAGGGTTGAGCTCCTCGGCGAGAGACTCCAGAATCTTCTGCTCGGAATCCGCGTTGGTGTTGGCGGTGTACCGTTGATCCTCGGGCATCGGCGTACTTCCGGGCCGGTCAGGACCGCTTGTTCCCGCGAGCTGCCGGTTGTCGAGACCATCGATATTGATGTCCGCGACCGCCACGTTCCGCTTCTTGGAGTACGCCTGGCCTTCGTCCGCCCAGTACTGGCGCCAGTCGTTCACTGCCTCCTGGCTGGCCGGGGCGCAGTCTTCGTTGTGGACGAGCGCCGTGCCCGCGCCAGCATCCACATAATAGGTGTGCAGGTCATCAACGGCGAGGTTGTGTACCCGTTGGTCAGCAACGTCCCGGATGCCGACCGCGCTCACCTGGACCCATGTCCCGGACGCGGTCCGCAACCAGGTACCCGGGTCGAGATCGATCGCGTCGACCCACTCGCCTGCCTCCGGCGCCCAGAACGGGTGCTCATCCGTAGCGGTCAGGGTCGCCGAGCCACCCGCCGCGTCGGTGACGGTGAGATCGACCAGCGTCTTCTCACCTTCGTCACTGGGCAACGCGGTAACCGTACGCGGTCCCTCTTCACCGGTTGCCGGATCGAACGCCCACACCTCGTCACCAACGGCAACGGACTCGATCGGCTGAAGGCCGCCGCCGGCCATGAGAACCTCGGTGCCCGGAACGAAACTGTTCCGCGCACACGCGAGTTCTGTGTTGTTGTTCTCGTTGTCCTCAGAATCGTTGTTGCTGTTGCTGTCGCTGTCGTTTCCATTCCCGTCGAGCTTTTTCAGTTTTGCGATCTTCGAGGCCCACCCGGCACCGGGAATGAACCAGGAACCGATGTCCCATGTTGCCAGCCCAGCGGCCTCGGCGTAGTCTCCGTTGCTCCACGCCTCACGCGCCTCCGGGCTGAGCAACAGCGACAGCGGATCTTCCTTGATGCCCTCCCACATACCGCTGAAGGTGTCGATCGGGTTGGTCGTGAAAATGTCAGCAATTCCGGAGATGTCACCCCAGATGCCCTCCCACAGACCGCCGAAAAAGTCCTTGAGGTGCGGAGCAGCGGTGTCGGCGAACCAGTCCCCGACATTGCCAGCCGTTTCAGCGAACCAGTCCCCGACATTGCCGGCCTTTTCGGTGGTCCAGTCCCAGGCGTTGCCCGAGGTCTCAGTGGTCCAGTCCCACGCGTTCGACAGGCCGTCTCCTGCGGCATCAGCCACGTTACCGCCGTGGCAGAAGACGTTCCAGCCGCACCCATCGTCGCCGTCACCGCCGCCGTCATCATCATCGCCGGTGTCCCGACTGGCGTAGCTGGTGTCCTCACCGTCACCGCCGCCGTCATCGTCGCCGCCGGTGTCCCGACTGGCGTAGCTGGTGTCCTCACCGTCACCACCACCGTCGCCGTTACCGCGACTGGCGTAATCCGACTCCTCGTCGCTGCTGTCGTCGGGGGCGGCGCCACCATCGTCACCGGGCTCGCTGCCGCCCGGAGAGGCACCCGTCACCTGGTCCAACGCATCCTGGATCAGCTCCGCGGGCTTGTCAGTGACACCCGAGGTCACCACGCCCGCGAGAATGGCCGCGACCAGGAGGATGACCGCGGCGTAATTAGAGAAGGACGCGCCACGCTCGGGATCGTGAATGCGGATGAGCATTGTTCACCACCGGCGCCGCCACGGACCAGTGACTAGAGTGACAGCACACAGAAGAAGGGGACAAAGGGGTGATCTGACTCTGGAGTCAGCGAACGGGACTCAACTAGAATTCCGGAGGCCGCTAACAACTGGACGCACAGCCTTCCCGCACCACTGGCTCGTTTCTGGGTAATCGCTGCCCTCAGACCTTACAGAACGAAACGCGCCGAACAAGGTTTGGGGCCATCTCCGGACAGGCGGGAACCAGATTCCGCTGCGATGCGTCAGCCACTCGTAATCGCACGTCGGCGTCTTCCGGGCTTGAGGGGCCTCCCTTTTTCGCGCATTTGTGTCGTCGGAGTGTCACAACGGGTGAAGATTGATCGTCAATCGGTGGCGTGCACGGCGCACGATCTACAGGGAACCAGATTCCGCTCGAATGCGTCACGCTGGCAATCCGCTGCCCGGCGGGCTCAGAAATGCGGGGCGATCCACGCGTCCATCTGCGGTGACTAAGGCGGTCAGCCGGACGGGCAGGGCACGGTGCGCCGCGTCGAACACGACCGCGATGACAATTTCGGCACCGAAGGTGCCCCACCGTCACACCCGACACATCACGCCGCGGACCCGCTGCCCCTGCCCGGGTTCATGACGTCCTTCGCTACCTGCTGGGCGAGCCCTCGCGTACCGCTCTGATCAGGCGGTCCTCGGCGTCGGCGCCGGGGTGGATCCGCGGAAGGCGCCAGATCAGGATGAGTCCCACCAGCCACCAGGCGCCGACGATGACCCACTCGTAGGGCAGCACCAGGGCCGAAGGCATGCCGGGCAGGTACAGCACGGCCAGCCCGAGGCTGAGGACGAGGGCAACAACCCCGATGACCGGTCCGGCCGGGACGCGGAACGGGCGGCTCATCTGGGGTTCCCGGCGCCGCAGGACGAGGAAGGTCAGGGTCACCACGATGTAGGCCACGACGATGTTGACGCTGCCGGCGTTCACCAGCCAGGTCAGCATCTCCTCGCCGAACAGCGGGGCGATCACCGACAGCGCGCCGATGACGAGGAGGGCGTTGCCGGGTGTCTTGAACCGCGGGTGCAGCCGGCCGAGCCACTCCGGCAGCATTCCGGAGCGCGCCATGGCGAAGATGAGCCGGCTCGACCCCACAAGGAACGCGTTCCAACTGGTCAGGATGCCCGCGATCCCGCCGAGCACGAGCAGGTTGCCCATGGTCTGGCTGTTCCACAGGGCCGCCATGCCGTCCGCCGAGGCGAGCTCGGCGTCCAGCAGGTCCGGCCGGGAGAGCGCGGAGCTGACCGTGAGCATGATGAGGATGTACCAAGCGGTCGCGCAGGCCACCGAGAGCACCAGGACCCGTCCGACCTGCCGGTAGGGCAGGTTGACCTCCTCCGCTGACTGCGGGATGACGTCGAAGCCGACGAACAGGAACGGGGTCGCTACCAGGACGACGAGCAGACCCGAGGTTCCGCCCGCGAAGAGCGGGGTCATGTGCTCGGTGGACCCGCCGACGGCCGAACCCAGGGTGAGGAACACGGCGACCCCGAGCAGGAACAGCACGGCGATCGTCTGGAAAATGGCTGATGGGCGGATCCCGAGGTAGTTCAGCGCCGTCATCACGACCGCGGCGACGATCCCCACCGCGGCCCACGTCGCGTGGACGTCGTAGCCGGCCACTGTCCACAGGTGGCCGGCCTGCATGTCCGGGAACAGGTAGAGGATCGTCTCGGGCAGGGCCACGGCCTCGAACGCCACCACCGTGAGGTAGCCGAGGACCATCCCCCACGAGGCCACGAAACCACCGCGCGCCCCGAGCCCGCGCAGCGCGTACTGGTGCTCGCCGCCCGCGCGCGGCATGGCCGAGACCAGTTCGGCGTAGGTGAGACCGACGAGCCCCACGATCGTCCCGCCGATGAGGAACGCCAGCGCGGAGCCGAGGCTCCCCGCGTCGTTCAGGAAGTCGCCCGTGAGGACGACCCATCCGAACCCGACCATCGCCCCGAACGCCAGCGCGAGGATGTCCCCGCGCCCCAGCACCCGGATGAACTCGGCGCCGTCCTTCGCCATGGGCAAGCCTCCACACCAGCGCAGCCGTCGTGGTCCCCCGCTCTCCCTCCCTCACTCAACAGAGCAATGGGCCGGAGACCGGGAGAGGTTCTCCTTCCAAGATCCACCTGCCCAAAATGGCACCAGTTATCGCCGGCCTCCGCCAACATGCCGGGCTTGGAAGCAGTGGCGGATGGCCCACTACGTGTCGCGGGGCAGAAGGTTCATGACGGCCTGTGATGGTCGGCCAGCTCGGTAGCGAGGTCGTGTAGACGCGCCTTGGCCTCGGCTGGCTCATGCACGGTGATGGACCTTCCGAACGGCAGCAGCGCTCGCACATCTTCAAGGTGCGGGAACCTGATGGTGACCTTGTACGCGGCGGTTTCGTCTGTGTGCTTCTCCAGGCGGAGGCGCTGTCCGAAGATACGTAGCGCACGCTCGACCTGAGACTCGTCAATGGTCGCGGAGACTTCGATGACGTGGTCATGTTCCCACTGCGCGGTGAGTGTGGCAGCGACGCTGTGCAACGTCCGGCGAGGACGTATCCGTCGCCGGTGACCGGTTTCAGCCCATGCCGTGATCCGCTCGAGGCGGAACATCCGTGGTGCTCGGTCGCAGTCAGCGACGAGATACCAGATGCCGGCCTTGGCGAGGAGCCCGTAGGGATCGACGACGAGCGTGCTCGGTTGTGCCTCGCGAGAGCTGTTGTACTCGATCCGCAGTTGCCTGGCCCGCCGCACCGGGCCGATCAGCGCAGCCGGGGGTATGCCGTCAGGCCGTGGCTGGAGCCAGGGGCGACTGTCGACATGTACGACCTCGGTGAGTGGAATCAGGTCTTCAGAGTGACCCGGATGTGTCTTGGAGAGCTTGGCGAGCGCGTGCCGGGTCTCGGTGGAGGCGTTGAGGTCTTCCCGCTGCTTCTCATCCAGTCCCGTCAGCGACAGGGTCTGCCTCTCCCCCGGGGTGAGTCGGGTGAGGTCGAGCCCCGTGCCGGGGAGCACGGTGACTCCTCCGGATCGGCCACGCTGTGCGGACACGGGAAATCCGGCCTCACGCAGCCAGTTCAGGTCCCGGGTGACCGTTCGAAGCGATACTCCGAGCGCCGCGGCGAGGTCGGTCGTGGTCACGGCGTCTCGCGACTCAAGAAGCAGCATCAGGGAGAAGAACCGGTCAGGGGTCATGGTCTCAATCGTGGCGGAAATTGCGCCATTATCCGGCGCATATGCAGGTCAGTCTGATCTCTGCGCGCCAATCCCGCAGCCAATGATTAGTCGAAGGGGAACAAACCATGACCGCGTCCGTGGTGACCATCGTCTACGTGAACGACGCACCTGCCGCAGCTCGCTTCTACGGTGATCTCCTCGGCATCAGCCCGTCGTTCGAAACCCCGGGCTACATCGCCTTCGGCCTAGGACCTGGTGCCGACCTGGCCCTGTGGGCGGACCAGTTCGAGAGTCTCACCCCCGATGTCCCCCGAACCAGCGAGGTCTGCCTGGCCATCGACGGTGGCCCCGAGGAACTCGATGCTGTCTTCCAGCAGTGGCGGTCCAAGGGCGTCACGATCCTGCATGAACCTCATGACGCAGGGTTCGGCCGCACATTCCTGGCAGCCGACCCCGATGGCAACCGGGTCCGCGTCGCGCCGCAGGACTGACATTCAATCCCTCGGCAGGTGCGGCACGCCCACGCTCGGCGTCGGCAGTGCCGCACCTGCCGGTATGACCTCCCGAGAGGCTGAACATTGCCCCCGCGAACGCACCCTTGAGCATTGAGGGCCGCAAGCGACTGACCAAGCGCTGCAAAACCCGTCCCATCGCCCACACAGCGGAGCAGGAGGACGACCGCCAGCCTCACGGCTCATGGAAGGCGTCACCAACGTCCGACCCTCATACAGCTAGTTCTCCGCCTCGAATGCCTGGGCCACGGCGAGACTGTCCTCGTAGACGTGCTGCCGGGTGACAAGGCCGTCTTCGACCGTAAGGTGCAGGGCGAACCGGGCCCGGTAGGCACGTCCCGTGGACCGGGCGGTCTGGCGGATCTCACCGAACACGACCGCATCGTCGCCGTCGACGAGGACACGCTCGACCTCGGTAGCCGCCGCCCCGGGCACGTGGTGCTCGGCGAGCTCACGGTAGTGCGCGGCGAAACCAGCGCGGGTGGACCGGTGGCGGATCCACGGGGTGCCGGCGCGGCCGTGCTCCTCCTCGGGCCAGTCCAGCTTCCAATCGGCCTGCTCGGCATAGAGCTCGGCGATGCGTTCGGGGTTCCCTTCGCCGATCCGCCCCAGCAACTCCTCCACCACCGCACGCGTGGTCGAAGGCGCGGATATCGTCATCGCTGGTCCCTTCTGTTCGAGATCCGCGTCGTAACGCCGCGGAGGTCCATCATTGCCCAGCTCGATGCGCCGCGGCGATTACCCGGCAGGTCATGGCACACGCTTCACCGAGCCAGCGTTCGGCTGCTCTCGCGGACACGGCACCGGGCGGGCGCACGCCGTCTGGTCTCGCAAAGGGGCCGGGGTGGACCGGGCCGTCCGGATCCGGCATGCCGACGCTGCCGGGATCGGCCGGCACGCCGCGTTGAGGGGCCGCGCACGTCAACGCCGGCGAGGTACCGCGCAGCGCGCTCGTCGCCAAAGGGGCGCGGTCTTGCCGCTTAGCGCGCCAACCCCGTATTTTCTGGGCTACTGGACTCCCGTAGGTTGACCGGCTTCGCGACGTCTACGCCCGTCGCCGCGACCGCCGTAGAGAGAAGGCGTCATGGAAACTGCCCTCACCCCTCTGGAGTTCGCCCGGCGCGCGCGCAGGCTGCATCCGCAACGCGAAGCGGTGGTCGACGGGGAGCTGCGGCTGACCTACGAGCAGTTCCTCGACCGCTGCGACCGCTGGTCCGCCGTGCTGCAGAGCATGGGGGTGGCCAAGGGCGACCGTGTCGCCTACATCGCCCCCAACACCCACGGCCAGCTCGAATCGTTCTACGCGGTGCCGCAGACCGGTGCGGTGCTCGTGCCCATCAACTTCCGGTTGTCGACCGACGACTTCAGCTACATCGTCAACCACTCCGGCGCCAAGGTGGTCTGCGCGCACGCCGACCAGCTCGACGCGGTGGACCGGGTGCGCGACCAGATGCCCGGCGTCGAGCGTTTCGTGGCGCTTGAGGGCGCACGCGAGGGGTGGGAGGACTACGAGTCCCTCATCTCGGGTGCCGACCCGCACTTCACCCGGCCGGACATCGCCGAGACCGACCTGTTGACGATCAACTACACCAGCGGCACCACCGCACGCCCGAAGGGCGTGATGATCACCCACCGCAACGCGTACATGAACGTGGTCGGCACCCTGCTGCACCTGCGCATGGACGTCGGCGAGCGCTACCTGTGGACGCTGCCGATGTTCCACGCCAACGGCTGGACCTACACCTGGACGGTGACAGCGGCGGCCGCCACCCACGTGTGTCTGCGGGCGATCGAGCCGGCGCGCGTGTTCGACCTGATCCGCGCCGAGGGGATCACCTGGCTGTGCGCGGCCCCCACCGTGCTGATCACGCTGGCCAACACTCCTGAGGAGGTCCGCGGCCGCGACATCGGCGGTGTGCACGTCGTCACCGCCGGCTCCGCCCCCGCCGCCGCCACCATCGAACGCCTGGAGCAGGAGTTCGGCTGGAAGGTGACCCACATCTACGGGCTCACCGAGACCGCTCCCTTCATCCTGGTGTGCGAGCCCCGGCCGGAGCACGACGGCCTGTCAACGCAGGACCGCGGGACGCTCAAGGCGCGCCAGGGGGTCGAGCTGATCTCGTCGGGCGAGCTCGCGGTTCTCGACGAGACCGGCGCCGAGGTTCCCTGGGACGGTACGACGGTCGGCGAGATCGCGGTGCGCGGCAACGTGGTGATGGCGGGCTACTACAACGACCCCGAGGCCACCGAGAAGGTCATGTACGACGGCTGGTTCCACACCGGCGACGCCGCCGTCACCCACCCGGACGGCTACGTCGAGATCCAGGACCGGATCAAGGACGTCATCATCTCCGGTGGCGAGAACATCTCCTCGATCGAGGTCGAAGGGGTCCTGCTGCGCCACCCGTCGGTTCAGGAGGTGGCGGTGGTCGGCGTGCCGCACGAGAAGTGGGGCGAGACGCCGCGCGCCGCCGTCGTGCTCCAGGAGGGCGCCGAGGCCGCGGCCGAGGACATCATCGCCTTCGCGCGGGAGAACATGGCGCACTTCAAGGCCCCCACGGAGGTGGAGTTCGTGGACCAGCTCCCCAAGACCGCCACGGGCAAGATCCAGAAGTACGTCCTGCGTGGCGGCGCGCCCGCGATCTCCCGCCAGTAACCGGCCGCGAGAACCGGGAGGGCGCGGCGAACCCCGGTCTCGGAAGGGCCGGTGTGCCCCATCATCAGGCCGGGCTCAGGCGTTTACCGGGGAAGCCGTGGGAGCGAGCGGCGACCACGACGACCAGCACCGGCCCCAGGAGGATCAGGAGACTCCATGGGAAGGAGGACGTGCCGAGCGTGTCGAGGAGAACGCCGCCAGCGACCCCGCCGCCGGCCATCGCTCCGTTCCACAGGGTGACCAGCATGGCCTGCGCCGGATCGCCTCCCGCGTCAGTCGCGGCGGTCTGCAGGAGCGTGGGAGCCCCGCCCCATCCGAGACCCCACAGCGTCACCGCCAGGTAGACGAGCGCGGGGAGGTCGGCAAGGACCGCCAGGACAGCGGCTGCCACGGCCACCAGGAGGACACTCGCGATGGTGAGGGCCCGCAGCCGGCGGTCGATGAGGGTGCCAACGATCCAGATACTCGCTATGGACGCGCCGCCGAAGATCAGCAGCACGAAGCCGACGGAGTCGCCCATGCCGACCTCGTGCAGGAAGGCGGCGATGTAGGTGTAGAGGATCGTGTGGGCCAGCACGAACGCCAGGGTGACGAACAGGACCGGTACCACTCCGGGGATGGCCAGCGCCCGCAGAACGGACGTCCGGCTTCCCGGCCGCTGCCCTGGATAGTCCGGGGCCAGCAGGAGGACCCAGCCGATAACGAGCAGGGCGAGCACGGTCATGAGGGAGAAGGTCACCCGCCAGCCGAGGTAGGTGCCGATGAACGTGCCCGCGGGTACCCCTAGTGACAGTGCGATCGGAATGCCCACCATCACGATCGCGATCGCTTTGCCCTGCAGGTGCTCGGGCGCCATGCGGCGCGCGTACCCGACGAGCATCGCCCAGGCCAGTCCTGCCGCCACCCCCGCGACGAACCGGGCCGCCATTATCAGGGCGTAGTCAGTAGAGAATGCTGTGACCGTGTTGGCCAGCGCGAATCCGGCCATGGCGGTCAGTAGGAGCCGTTTGCGCCGCCACCCTGCCGTGGCCGCGGCCAGGGGGATGGCCGTGACCGCGGTTCCGATCGCGTAGATCGTTACCACCTGCCCCATCGCGGATTCGCTGACGCCGATGTCAGCGCTCATCCCGGGCAGTAGACCCGCGGGTAACGTCTCGGTCAGCACCGTGATGAAAACCGCGGTGGCCAGCGCCAGCAACGCCGCCAGGGGAAGCTTCTGGTTGGTCTGATTGTCGGGTAGCCGGGTGCTTTCGGTAGACATGACTGTAGACTGAAACCTTCACATCTATGTGAAGGTCAAACGCGGCCGGATGTGAGGAGAGGTACATGCGGATCGGAGAGCTGGCGGAGCGCACCGGCACGTCTCGCCGGCTGCTCCGGTACTACGAGGAGCAGGGGCTGATCGCCTCCGAGCGCTGCCCGAACGGTTACCGCGACTATGACGAGCGGTTCGTGGACCGGGTCATACAGATCAGAGGGCTACTGGACGCCGGCCTGCCAACCCGCATCATCAAGCAGATCCTGCCCTGTCTGGACAAGCCGCGCGTCATCCACTTCTCCGACGCCACCCCGGAAATGATCGCGACCCTCGAACAGGAACGCGACCGCATGACCGAGCGGATCAGGTGCCTCACCCAGAACCGCGACGCCGTCTCCGAGTACCTCGAATCCGTGCGCGCCAATCCTGGCTCTTCCCGGCGCTGACCTCGAAAACCCGGCACCCGCGAACGACCGCTGCCGCACGGCCCGGGGGCCGGGAGGACGCGGTGCGTTCCGTGCCCCGTCCCGGTGTCCTGTTGGGCGCTGACACCCTCACAGCACCACGCTTCGTGGTACCAGTGTCACGCCCGGAGACCGATTTGGCCGAAATATGATGGACCGATTACGTTCCTTCAAAATCATCTCAATGTCGGAGGAAACGTCCAGTGTCCGGCGTCGCGCCACTCCCCAGCAACGTACGACTCCTACACATCGGTCCGCACAAGAGCGGGACCACCGCGGTCCAGGGCGCGTTCCATCTGGCCCGCGAGCGCCTAGCGGGGCACGGCATCACCTATATCGGCAAGGGTCTGCACCCGGTGCGCCCGGTGCAGGCGATCACGGGCCGCGGCCCGATGCTGGGCGAGCCCGCCGCCAGTACCCGCGACTGGGACAACCTGGTTGCCGAGGTCGCGGCCACGGGTGACCAGCGGGCGGTCATCAGCAGCGAGTTCTTCGCCGAGGCCGACGACGCCGTCGCCCGCCGCGTCGTCTCCGACCTCGGTGACCAGGTGCACGTGGTGGTGACCCTGCGGCCCCTCGGCAAGGTCCTGGCGGCCCAGTGGCAGCAGTACGTGCAGAACGGGCTCCGCGACTCCTTCGAGGAGTGGTTGGACATCATGTTCAACCGGCCCCACGAACGCCCCAACTCCACGTTCTGGCGGCGCCACCAGCAGGGCGAGATCGTGACACGGTGGGCCAACGCGGTGGGTCCCGAGAACCTGACCGTGATCTGCGTGGACGACTCCGACCCCCGGATGCTGATGCGCACGTTCGAAGGGCTGCTGGACCTCCCCGAAAAGTTCCTGGTCCCCGACGACAGCACGGCCAACCGTTCGCTGACCCACGCCGAGGCGGAGCTGGTGCGTGGCTTCAACCAGCAGTTCAAGGCCGGGTCGTGGCCCACCGGGCTCTACGCCAGCCACATCCGGCGGGGCGCGGTCAAGCGGATGAAGGTGGCCTACAAACCGACACAGCATGACCGGGCGATCCGCACCCCGGAGTGGGCCCTGGAGCGGGCCGCGAAGCTGGGGAGCGAGGGGGCGGAGACCATCACGGCACTCGGGGTGCACGTCATTGGTGACCTCGAACTGCTGAGCGAGTACCCCAGCGGCCGAGCCGGCACTCCGGACCCCGATGTCGCCCTGGCCCCGCAGGCCGCCGCCGAGGCAGTCATGGGCGTCGTCGCCGCGAGCGCGAAAGAGGCCAAGGCGAAGGCCAAGCCCGGCAAGAGCGCCCACGACCGGACTCTTCGCGAGGTGACGGCTCGGGAACTGGCCCGGGAGCTGTTCGCCCGCGGCCTCCGCAAGGCCCGCCGCGCCCGGAAGCGGGTCCTGAAGTCCCAGAAGAGCGCATCGTCCTGAGCAGGCGGCCCGGGCCCATCCCGGCGGTCGTGAGAAGCCGGCCCCACAACCGCGGTTGTGGGGCCGGCTTTATGAATCGCGGCGCACCCGAGGTCAGTGGCGGGGCCGGTCCTCGCGCAGCACGGCGAACAGTTTGTGTAGCGCCGATTGGGCTGTCGCGGAGCTGAACGGCCCCACCGCGACGACGGCCGACACGAGCGCGGACGCTTCGCCCGGCGAGAGCTCGATCGGCGGCAGGTGCGTGCGCGCGTCGATCGTGTACCCGCCGCCCGGGCCGGTACGGATGACCAGCGGTAGCCCGGCCTCGCGAAGCCGGGCGATGTCGCGTTCCACGGTGCGGGTGCTCACCCCCAGCCGCTCGGCCAGCACCCGTGCGCTGGTCACCCGCGGAGCACGGACCCGCAGGTGCTCGATCAGCGCGTGCTGGCGCTCAACCAGCGGCAGGGCGTGCCACAACTGGCCGTCGGTCTCGTCGGTGCTCACCACTCGTCTCCGCGCTGAAAAACCCGCGATCGCCGACACAGCCTTGTCGGCGACCCCACACTAGCGTCATTCGCGTACCTTCCGACCTCGGCTAGGAGACCACGATGCGCTGGCGTGACGAGCTGCTCGGCCAACTCGATTTCTACTGGGAGCACAGCCTGTGGCCCCGCCTCGGCGGGCTCACCGACGCGGAGTACTTCTGGGAACCCGCCAAGGACTGCTGGAGCGTCCGCGAGCAGGGCGACGGGTCGTTCCTGATCGACTGGCAGTGGCCCACCCCGGAACCGCCGCCCGTGACCACGATCGCCTGGCGGCTCTCCCACGTCGCCGTTCAGGTCTTCGGTATCCGCGCCAGCAGCCACTTCGGCGACGGCTCACTGACCATCACCTCCGCCACCTGGCCGGGCAGCGCCGACAGCGCGCTGACCATGCTGGAGACCAACTACCGGGCATGGCGCGAGGGCGTTCTCGGTCTGGACGACGCCGCGCTGGACCGGCCCGTCGGCGAGGCCGAGGGGCCGTGGGCCGAGCACTCCTTCGCGACCCTGATCCTGCACATCAACCGGGAGCTCATGCACCACGGCGCCGAGATCGCCCTGCTGCGCGACCTCTACCGGGCCGGCTTCAGCTCGTGACTCTGGACGAGGCCCGGATCACCGACCAGCTCACGGCCTACTGCGACAACGAGTTGTGGCCGGGGCTGGTCGGGCTGAGCGACGAGGAGTACCTCTGGGAGCCCGTGGTCGGCTGCTGGTCGCTGCGCCCCGCGCCGGACGGCACGCACACGGTCGACTGGGCGCTACCGCCGCCGGATCCCCCGCCGGTGACCACGATCGCCTGGCGGCTCGCCTTCGTGGTCACCAACCTGGCCACCCGCGCGCACCACCACTTCGATGCCGCGCCTTTCAGCCCGGACACCCACGACTGGCCCGCCACGGCCAGCGGGGGCGTGGCCCTGCTCCGGGAGACGGTCCGCGACTGGTGCCGGTGCGTGCGCGGTCTCGACCCGTCCGAGCTGTCCCGCGCGGCCGGCCCCAGCGAAGGCGTGCACCAGGGACACAGCCTCGCTGCCATGCTGCTCAACGCCAACTGCCAGGTCATCCACCACGGGGGCGCCATGCTCCTGCAGCGGTCCCTGTGGTCAGCGAGGGCGGCCTCCTGACGAGGCGCTGCGCCCGCTGCCTGAGGCAGATCAACGGTGGGAGCGCGCGACCCAGCCTTCGAGCCCGTCCAGGAGCCGGTGCAGCCCGAACGCCAGGGCCTCGTGCAGCTCCCCCTCCGGCTCCGTTTCCGTGCCGGCACGCGGAAGGGGGTGCTCCTCTGCGAACACTGCCGCGAGCGCGGGGAACCGTTCCGGATCGGCGACGTCGGCCAGCAACCGCGCCAGTTCGTCGTCGGCCCGCCCCTCGGGGTCGGCGGCGGTGAGGTCCAGCGCGGTCTGGGCCATGCCGCGCACGGAGGACAGGACGTACAGGCCCGCGGATCTCGCCTCCTTCGGCGGCAGGCCGGCGCGCAGCAGCTGCGTGAGCAACCGGTCGAACCAGGCGAGCTGGTGGGGGCCCCGAGGGCCCCGTTCGACCGGGATGCGCAGGACCCAGGGATGGGCCGCGAACGACGCCCACAGCTCTCGGGTCCACCGCAGCACGGCCTCGCGCCAGTCACCGGCCTGCGCCAGATCAGGGGGCTCCCCCGCGGCGGCGTCCATCATCACCTCCAGCAGCAGATCCTTGCTGGGGATGTGGTTGTAGATCGACATCGTGGTGAAGCCGAGCTCGGCGGCGACGCGCTGCATGGACAGTGCCGCGAGTCCGTCGCGATCGGCCAGCCGGATCGCGCCGTGCGCGATCCGGTCCACGGTGAGGTTGCCCTTGGGGCCGCGCCGGCGGGGCGCGTCCTCGCCCCACAGCACCGCGATGCTGCGCGCCGGATCATCGGGCTTGTCGTTACGTGTCGCCATATGCCTTCCGTTCGTGCCTCACGCCATCATAAAACTATGTACGTCATACATCTCATATGTATGATGTACATAGTTTTGGTCCTCGTCGCTGCCAAGGAGTCCGTGATGGCCGCTCCTGTCTCCCCGCCCTCGTCCCCTCCGTCCCCTGCCCCGCGCCGCGCGCCCGCGTGGTGGCGCCGCCCGTGGATGGTTCCACTGTTCCTGCTCGCAGCCGCCTTCCTGGCCTTCTCCGTACCGCCCTATCTCACCCTCGACCCGTCGTTGGCCAAGTTGGAGCCGCCGCCGGGAAACGCGCTCTACTACCCGCTGCTGGTGGCGCACGTTCTCTTCGGCGCGGTCGCCATGGTCACCGGATGCCTGCAGGTCTGGCCGTGGCTGCGCCGTCAGCACCGGCGCGTGCACCGCGTCTCCGGGCGGGTTTATGTCTTCGGTGGCGTCCTGCCCGCCGGGATCACCGCCCTCTACATTGGCGTGCACACGCCCTTCGGGCCGTCGGTGCTGGTCAGTAACGTGTGGATGGCCGTGCTGTGGCTGGGCTGTACCGCCCTGGGCTGGCGCGCCGTGCGCCAGCGGCGCATGGACGACCACCGCACGTGGATGGTGCGCAGTTTCGCTCTGACCATGTCGATCATCATGACCCGCCTGCTGGCGGCGCCCGCGCTCCTCATCCTGTATCCGCGGATGGACACGATGTTCGGCGGTAGCGAGGAGATGCTGATGTACGTCTCGACCAGCATCAACACCTGGTTGGGCTGGACGCTGATGCTGGTGGTCGCCGAATGGTTCCTGCGGCGGCCGAGGAGCACACGCCAACGTGCCGGGACATCACAGCTAGATCGGTGATGGGGGTTCGTGGTGCGGTGCCCGGCGGGGCGGCGAGGACGGTGGTGGGCCGGCCCCTGGGTGATCGGTTCGGGTGCCCGGGGGTGTGGCGCCCGACGACCGGGGGTCTGGCCCGTGGCTGGGCCCGTCGGTCGTGGCTGTGGCGCCAGACTTCGGGGGAAACACGGCGAAACGGGCGGGTGTGGGTGCGGGTTCCGCGGCGAGGGTGTCCGTGGGGACATGTTCAGCGACGAGAATGTCCTCGCGGTCACTCTCGCTGCGGCCCATCGCCGAGAACGTCCGCACAGTCACCCTCGACGCGCGCCCCGCCGCCGGACGGCAGCACTGGCGCCCGCAAAGGCACGGTTCCCACAGAGCCGGCGCCCTCGCCGCCCTCGTCACGCGCGCAACCATCGGGCACCCGTAGCGATCACCCAAGGGCCAAGCCACTCGCCGCCCCCGCCGCCCTCGCCACGCACGTGTGACCCTGGGACGGTCAGAGGTCACACGCGCGTGTTTCGGCGGCCGTGGGAGGTACCCGCGGCCGGTCCGACCGTCCCGGCCCCTCAGGCGGCCTCGAAGTAGTGGCCGTTCTCCAGGTCCGCGAGGAGCCCCGGGTGGGTCGGCCGCCAGCCCAGCAACTCGCGGGTGATGGCGCTGGACGTGGCGTTGTCGAGGCCCACGAACCCTCCCAGGAAGTCGAAGTGGTCGCCGGCCTTCTCCGGTGCGACGCTGGTGGCCGGCACGCCGAGCTCGCGGCCGATCGCCTCGGCGATGTCACGGAAAGCCACGCCCTCGTCGGCGACGGCGTGCAGCCGCGTCCCGGCGGGGGCGGATTCCACCGCCAGCCGGTAGAGGCGTGCCGCGTCGAGGGTGTGCACCGCCGGCCAGCGGTTGGCTCCGTCGCCGACATAGCCCGCCACGCCCGTCGCGCGGGCGATGGAGATCAACGTCGGAGCAAAGCCTTGGTGGTCGAGCGTGCTGTGCACCAGCGGAGGGAGCCGGATGGCGGAGGAGCGCACCCCGTGCTCCCCCAGCGCGATCACCGCGTTCTCGGAGTCGATCCGCGGGCTGTTCTCCGCCACGTCGCGCTCGGTACCGGTGCGACCCGTGATGCCCGCGAACGCGAGCGACAGCGTTCCCGAGGTGCAGACGAACGGCTTATCGGACCCCTTCAGGGCCGCACCGATCGCCTCGACGGCCCGGAAGTCGGCAGCGTCGGCGCCCGAATAGTCTCCGGAGAGCATCGCGTCGTGCTTGAAGGCGAGGTGGACCACTCCGTCGGCAGCGGCGGCGGCCTGGGCCAGGCCGCCGGGGTCGTCGAGGTCACCGCGGTGCACCTCGGCGCCGGCAGCGGTCAGCGCGGCGGCGGAGTCCTCCGAGCGGGCCAGGCCGACCACCTGATGGCCCGCCCCGATCAGCTCGGGAACGACGGCGGAACCGATGTGGCCGGACGCCCCGGTAACGAAAACACGCATGGGAACCTCCCGATGAGTCGCCGCGACCGGTGCGGACACCGCGCCAGCGACGATTGATGTCACTTGGTGTCATCACCATAGCAGAGTCATGACACCAAGTGCCATCAGCTACTCTTGCCGCATGGGCAGATGGGAACCCGACGCACTCGGCCGGCTCCAGCAGGCGGCCCTCGCCCTGTACGGCGAGCAGGGCTTCGACAACACGACCGTGGCCGAGATCGCCGAGCGCGCGGGGCTGACCAAGCGGACGTTCTTCCGCTACTTCACCGACAAGCGCGAGGTGCTGTTCTGGGGCTCCCAGGAACTCGAAGAAGGGCTCGCGAGCGGGGTCGGCGCGGCCCCGGAATCCGCGGCTCCGCTCGACGCCGTGGGCGCGGCCCTGGAGGCCGCCAGCGGCTTCTTCGAGCAGCGCCGCGAGTGGGTGGTTCGGCGCCAGCGGATCATCACCGCGAACCCGGAGCTGCACGAGCGCGAGCTGATCAAGCTCGCGTCGCTGACCCGTGCCATCGCGGCGGCGCTGCGGGACCGCGGGGTCGACGATCCCACAGCGACCCTCACCGCCAAGGCGGGCGCCGCCGTCTTCGAGGTCGCCTTCGAGCAGTGGACCGACGAGACCAACCAGCGGCCGCTTCAGGAGCTCATCCGCGGGACGCTGGAAGAGTTCCGCGCCGTCGCGGACGCCCGGTGACCCCGCCGCGCCCGCGCCCGGCTCCGACCCGCACCGGCACGCCGCCGGAATCCCCGCAGTGGCCGCATTGTTGGAAGGCGCGTGAGTAGAGGCGAAGCGGCGCGGCCGGTGGAGGCCGTGGTGATCGGCGCGGGACAGGCGGGGCTGTCGGGCGCCTACTACCTGCGCCGCGCCGGGCTGGAGCCCGGACGCGACTTCGTGGTCGCCGACCACAACAGCGGCCCCGGTGGCGCCTGGCGCCACCGGTGGGACTCGCTGACCACCGAGACCGTGAACGGTGTGCACTCCCTGCCCGGGATGCCGTGGTCAGCGCCGAGCCACCCCGCACCGGTGAACGTCGCCGTCCCGGAGTACTTCGCCGCCTACGAGCACGAGTTCGGCCTGCGCGTGCACCGTCCCGTGAGCGTTCGCCGGGTCCATGACGGCCCCGAGGGGCGCCTGCGGGTGGAGACCACCGAGGGCACCTGGTCGGCGCGCGGCCTGATCAACGCGACGGGCACCTGGGAACGCCCGTTCTGGCCGCACTTCCCGGGCCGCTCGTCCTTCCTGGGGCGCCAGCTGCACACCGCCGACTTCGCGGGCGGCGCCGAGTTCGCCGGACAGCGCGTGGTGGTGGTCGGCGGCGGGGGTTCCGCCGCGGACATGCTGCTGGGCCTGCTGGGCGTGGCGCGCAGCCTCACCTGGCTGACCCGCCGCCCGCTGAACCTCATGACCGAACCCTTCACCTCGGAGCACGGGCGGGCCTCCGTCGCGGTGATCGCCGAACGGGTGCGCCGCGGCGAGGCGCCCGGCAGCATCGTCAGCGCGACCGGCCTGCACCTGCCCCCGGAACTGGCCGCCGCCGTCGACGACGGCCGCGTCACGCTGGGACGGACCTTCGACCGGGTAACCCCCGATGGCGTGGCCTGGGACGACGGCCGGTTCGTCCCCGCCGACGCCCTGCTGTGGGCCACCGGTTTCCGGCCGAGTGTCGCCCATCTGGGGCCGCTGAACCTGCGGGAACCCGGCGGCGGAATCCGGGTGGAGGGCACCAGGGCCGTCGCGGACCCGCGGATCCACCTGATCGGCTACGGCCCCACCGCCAGCACGATCGGCGCGAACCGCGCCGGACGCAGCGCCGTCCGCGAGCTCGCCGACCACCTGGGCGGTTTCCGCGCCGCCGAGGAAGTCCCGCTCGCGGGCTGAGCGAGGGGGCTGGTCAGGCGGTCTCGATGAGGTCGGCGGTCCCCGGCGTGAGCACCCGAGTGCCCCCGTCCCCGATCACGAACGTCTGGCTGAGCCCCACACCCGACCTGCCGAAGCGCCGGTAGGAGCCGGGCACGTGGAAGGCCATACCGGCCCGCAACGGCTCGTGGTTGTCGGCGGTCAGATAGAACGGCACCCCGTCCATCCAGTGCGGCTTGTGCGCCAGCCCGACCGGATAGCCGTACAGGTGGTGGAACACCACGCCCTCGGGGAGAGGGCCGGTGGCCTCCGCTGCGCGGGTCGCGACCTCGGAGCACGGGACGCCCGGTTTCGCGGTCTCCAGCACGGCCCGCAGCGCGCTCTGCGCCAGCTCGGCGAGCCGGCGGTCCTCGGCGCTGACCGGGCCGCGGACGAGGGTGCGCATGACCGGGGCGTGGTAGCGCCGGTGCGTTCCGGCGAACTCCAGAAACGTCGTTCCGGCCGCCAGCGGGCGGTCCGCCCAACTGGAGTGCGGAATGCCGGCGCGCTCCCCCGTCGCCACGACCGGCCCCCAGACGGACGGGGAGTCGGCGCCGCGGTACAGGGCGGCGGCGATCGCGGCGGCGACGGAGGAGTCGGTGGCGCCCGCACGCCCGGCCTCCGCCACCGCGGCCTCGGTTCCGGCGCGCGTGAGCGTAGCCGCCTGCTCCATGAACCGGATCTCCGCGGGCGAGAGCACCAGCCGGGCGCGTTCGACGAGGTGGTCGGCGTCGACCACGGTCAGGTCCAGGCCCCGCAGGATCTCCACCGCCCGCGGCGGAGTAGAGGCGTGCCCGAACTCAACCCCCACCCGCGCACCCGGTGGCAGCACGCGCGCCACGTGGTCCAGGTACAGCTCCAGCCCGCGCAGGGCGTCGGCGTATCCGCAGAAACGGATGTTGCCCACGCGGGACGTGGCCAGCGCCCGGCCGACTTCCAGGTCCGGGACGTAGAGGTAGGTCTCGGAGTCGGTGACCAGCAACGGCTGGGGCGCGGTCTCCATCGTGTGGTAACCGCAGAGGTACTCCACGCTGGAGGGCCGGAACACGAGCAGCGCGTCCACGGGACGGCGCGCCATCCGGTGCCGGACGTCGTCGAGGCGCGCGGCGTACTCGGCGTCATCGAAGGACGGCCCCTCGGCGGCCGCCACCGCGTCGCTGGCCGCGTCGGTCAACCACCCGGGCGACGCGCCCCGGCCCAGCCCGGCGACGTCCGTGGGGTACCCGTTGCGCGCTGTCTGGCCCATCGATCCTCGTTTCCGTATGGCGTTGGGGGCGTGGCGACAGCGGCTCGGGGGGACCACGCCATCGCATACGCACTGCCCTATGAACCCGACCAGCAGTGGCCGCTAGCCGGTGAACTAGTCACGTGGTTCCAACTTGGTCTGGGAGAGGAAAACAGCCCAAGCGGCCCGGTCGAACTCCAGGTGGAGGGCGTAGGGAGCCTTGGAGTCACGGACTGCGACGTGCTTCGCGATCTGCGCGACCTCGACGCAGTTGCTGTTGTAGCCGCTATAACTGGACTTGTTCCAAGAGCCCACTGGTGATGGGGGTCCGTGACGCGCGGAGATCATTTGGAGAGTCCTTCAAGAGTACGGAGGGCGTGCTCTATGGTAATCCGCGTCTGTTTGGGACTGGCGGCTGCCGCCCGTAGATGGTTCAGCAAGCGCACGTGCCGGTCGATGTCTGAGGGCTTGTCGAGGAGCAGCGTCCCGTTATAACTCTCGGTGCACACTGCTGCCACTTCCCGAAGGTGAAGGAGCGAGAAGGGCGGTTGTGGCAGCCCAGCATGCGCGCCTGCCGTATAAGGCAGGAGCTGCAGCGTCACGTTTCCATTGCCGGGGAGAGCAAGCAGGCTCTTGAGCTGCTCAGTCATGACATACGGACCGCCCACCTGTTGATGGATGACCGCTTCGTTGATGAAGAACCAGGTCTCAGGGATCTGTTCTCGCCATCGGTCCTGGCGTACCGCGCGTACGTGGACCTGACTGGCCAGCTCTTCCTCGGAGATTCCGGGTACGGCTGCTTGAACGACCGCGCGGGTGTAGTCCTCTGTCTGCAACAGGCCAGGCACCAGCGCCGACTCGTAGTTCTCGATCCGTGTGGCCTCGGCCTCAAGACCTATGTAGGTCCCGTACTCCTTGGCGATCCCGTACTCCTGCCACCAGCCGGGTGTGCGGGCTTGAGTACGTAGGTTCAGGATCCGGGCCGCCTCACCTTCGCCCACGCCGTAGTGTCCCAGCAGGAGCTTGAGATCCCGCGCCCGCGGAGTCATTCCAGCCGGGTCTTCCCATCGTGTGATGCTGCTGGGCGCCACATCGATTGCCTTGGCCGCGGAGTCCCTGGTCTGGTCCCCGCGTAGACGCCTTAGCTCGTGGGCGAGCTGCCACCGCCCCACCGTCGGACTACTCATGAAGGCATCATAACGCACAATCCGTACGGACATTGCTAACGCACCTTGCGTTTTAACCCCTCCGGCGAGACACTATCTGAGCAGGCTTGGTCACCCCGCGCCGATCAGGTGCTTCATCCCGGAAGGAACCCTCATGCCCTCTGACCGGATCCTCCCTACTCTCGACCTCGACGCCGAGGTCACCGCCCTGTGCCTGGAGGAGCGGCCGCAACTGTTCACTCTCGCCGCCGTCGACCACGAGGCCAACGACGGCGGGGTGATCGGCTGGATCCTGGCCTGGAAGCACCGCGTCGTCGTCTACTGGGACGGCCGCAGCAACGTCACCACCTACCGGACCCTCGCCGAGTTCTGGAAGCAGGCCAGCGAACACGAGCGCAGCAACGACGTGCGGATCATCCCCATGGACGGCCAGCCGATCCCCGATTTGGACTGAGCCGATCGTGGCTCGTCGGATTCGACCGCGATATGGGCTCCACCTTCAGCGCGTGCGGTGGAGCCAGCCCTCTACTCGGCCTCCAGGTCGGCGAAGGGGTAGTGCTCGCCTCGCTCCTCCAGCAGTCGGCGCACCTCGGCGAACCTGTCCGGATCTCTCTCGGCGAGCGCCTTCGCTGTTCCGCTATCTTCCAACAGCTCGGACTGCAACGCTGAGGCCGCCGGGTGCCCCTGTTCCACGGCGGCCCTCCACAAATCAACCTTCACTACCGCGTCAACACCCAAAACCCGCGCGACGAGACCGCTGGCGCCCTCGTGTCCGACGCGTTCCGACAACGCGTCGAGCACCCCCAAGACACCCTCTATGAACCCCCGATAGATTGCGCCGTGTCTCTGAAAATTCACCAATAGAATTTCCCCGAGGACGCGGGCGACCGTTTCAGGAGGAAGTATGTACGCGTCCTTCGCCAACTGGGTACAGAGCGCCGTCAAATCGACCCTGAGATCGAGAAACTTACCAAAACACCAGATATACCGGTCAGCTCTGTGCTCCGCGTTCTCTGAATCAGCCCTAGTGAGTGCGAGATCGAGTAGCAGGTGCGTCGGCGAGATAATGCCCTCTTCGCCATACTGCGCCAGCAAGGTTGCGCCGCCGAAATGCTTGTAGATGGGAGCAAACGCCATCATGAATGCGAGGCCAGACCCGTGCGACAAACATGAGAGATCACGAAAATCCGACTCCGCGACACTCGAAGCGGGAACGACAAAATCCTCGAACGCCTTTCCCGGACCCGTCGCCACCTCAAATTGATTGAGAAATTCTCCCGACTCTCGATAGGAAACCGGAGATCCGTCCTCGCGCTGGAAGGTCGTGGTCATCTCGGCGTGATGTCGGACTCGAATGGCTTCCATCATTCTTCGACTAGCCATTTTGGTGAACTGGCTTCTCCAGAGGTGAACGAAGTCGCCCCACGTCCCCGTATAACGGAGCAGCTCGTCCTCAGCAATCTGCCGCCCGCCTGCCGCGAACACCGCGAGGAGCACCAGGTTCGCTGAGTACGCCGCCAGCCGGGCCGTTACCCGTTCGGGCACCGGACTGTAGCCAGCCCTGTCCGGCACCTGGTCCAGAGACGACCCCAGCAGCTCGGTGAGAAGCGCGAAGCACTTCTCCCGGTTCTTCTCCCCCATCCCGAGCAGAAGCTGTTCGGCGAACTCCGGGACCACTTCCCTGCTGGTGATCGGCGCGAACGACAGCATGTCGAAGAGGAACCGGTGGTCGTCTTGCGGTTTCGCGAGCCCCTGCCCAGCGAGCACCTCACGGGTGCGCGCCATACGGTCCAGCTCGCGCACCACGCGCCAGGCCACCAGGAACTCCCCGAAAGTGGCGTGCAGGAACTCGAAGCTGCGTTCCCGCTGGGTGTCACGGAGCGCCTGGGACTCGTGGACAAAGAAGAACCTTCCGACCAGCAGCTGAGCAGCGGTGAGAGCCCGGTGGAAGTCGTCTCCCGCCGAGGTGGTGGCAGGCCCGGAGCCCAGCTTCTCCAGATCGCGGTCGAGCGCGGTCTCGGTGATCGACTGCTGTCCCCGCACGAACATGGCCAGCGCCGCCAGCGCCAACTGCTCCATCTCGCTCTGGACGGCTCGGTCCTCACTGTCGGCGGGCAGATCCGGCTGGCGCTTGCGAACCTCCCGCCGGGCGAAGTCGCGCAGGATCCGCTCGTACAGCTCCGCCCGGTTCAGTTCGGAACCGGAATTGCGCAGCGCGTTCGCCTCCGCGTCGTACAGCGCGAGCATGAGCAGCAGCAACGGCTGCTCGGCAAGCTCCCCGTGCGCGAGAACATCCTCGGCGGACAACGGGGTGATCCCGCGGCGCTGGAACTCCTCCCGGTTGGTATCGTTCCACACTTCCAGCCACGTCCGAACCTGGCCTTCGGTGAAGGGCTCCAGGCGGGCCACCACCGCCTCCTCGGGGTACCTCGCGCGGTCGGCTACCGCGGTCCGGCTGGTGACGAGCACCGCGACCGAGCGCCCAAGGTCGGACTCGCGCTCCTGGAACTCGGCCACCCGCGCCAGATAGTCGGACCGGTTCACCTGGGTGGCCTGCAACAGCTCGTCGAAGCCGTCCAGCAGCACCACCGGGAGCGCGCCAGCCTCGCCGGCCGCCCGGGCCAGGTCCGCCCAGGCGACCCGCTCCCCTGTCTCCTCGAACACCGCGTGCTCGATCTGTTCCTGGATGGCGCAGTCCGCTGGAACGGCACGAAGCGGCACCCGCACTGGGAGGAAGTCGTTCTCCGGCAGCCGCGCCGCCAGCACCCTGGTCAACACCGACTTTCCGGACCCCGGCTGGCCCAGCAGCATCAAGGGAGCGCGGATGGCCTGCTGGGCGGTCAGGTGTCCGACCAGGAACGCCTGGACGTCGTCCAGGCGCGTCTGACTCGCCCACCACGACTCCTCGACGGGCCTGGCCTGATGATCCGTCTCAGCGACCCGGCAGCACGGGTTCACGTACCCCGAGCCCAGTGTCGGGAACCGCACGCCTTCCACCGGGCCGGACACCGGGACAACCGGTTTGTCCAGGGCCTGACGGTAGCGCGCCGCCAGTTGGGCACGCCGCTCGTCGGCCCGGGCGCCGCTGCTCATCCCCGCGAGTAGTTCGGTGACACCTGCCAGCCCGGTCTCCATCTCGGCCAGCCGGTCGTGTACCCCACCGCCCACGCGCTCCACCGTTTCCCGGGTGGCCTGGCTGTCGACCTGCCCCGCCCACAGGGCGAACTCCGGGACGTCCGCCGCCAACCACCGGAACGCGTCGTCGTAGGCGTGC
The DNA here is from genome assembly GCF_014203805.1 of Lipingzhangella halophila. GTDB lineage: Bacteria > Actinomycetota > Actinomycetes > Streptosporangiales > Streptosporangiaceae > Lipingzhangella > Lipingzhangella halophila. Next base: position 3,259,995 of record NZ_JACHJT010000001.1, read on the forward strand.
AGGGCGCGTTCGGGGAGATCCTGTGTCTCCCCGTCGAAGGCGTCGCGTTGCGCCTGCTCCAGCTCCTCCCACACGCGCAGTCCAACCACGAACCGGCGCAGCACGCTCATGGCGGTGGCGTAGTACTCGCGCATCTCCCGCCGGGCGTCCTCATAGGGCCGCTGCGGTGCGGGCATCGGAGGCCGGTAGTCCGCGAGGAAGGCCACCAGCTCGCCGTAGGAGTCCGCCAGGGTTCCCCCGGTGGCGAGGGCGGCCTGCTCCTCGCGGGACAGCTCCAGGTCGGCCAGCTTCAGCGGCGCATCCGAGGAGTCCAGCGCCTCATAGAACGCGGTGATAGCGATGATCGCGTGCGCCGCCGCGATCCGGTCCGTTCGGCCGATCCGGTTGATCCCGGTGAGCCGCTCACCGAGCGAACCGACGATCTGCCCGCCCCACCGCACCACCTCGTCCCGCAGCGCGAACAGGTCGAGCGCGCCCAGGGTGGCCACCTGCGCCGCCCCGGAAACCGCGCCGCCCACGCGGTTCAGCTTGTCCACGAAAGCGCTCTGCTCGCCGTCGAGCAGGGCGGTCGCGTCGCGGTAGGTGAACGGTCGGGAACGCCGAAGCGCAGGGGACATCGATTCTCCAGGGGAAGAGAGGGAAGGCCCCATTATTCCCCACTACGAGATCCCAGCCGGAATGAATCGCGAAAAACACGAAGGATGTCCGGAAACTCGATTCTCCTGATCCTGGAACCGAAAAACACGGGAGACACCGCCAACGGCAATACGCTGGCCCCATGGCGCGCAGCGTGGTCTTTCGCAATGGCGATCGCTCCGAGGAGGACGTGGACCCGAACCGGATGCCCGAACTCCACGGGCCGGGGACCGTTGCCTGGATGGCCTGCGACCCCGGCTCGTCGGATGAACTGGACGCCGCCGCCGCGCTCACCGGGATTCCTCGGGAACGGATCGACGCCGTGCTGACGCCGCATCGGCGGGACCGGATGTGGCGGTTCGACGAGCGTTACGCGATCCACACCCACATCATTCGCCCCGACCGCAACGAGGCGGAGGCGACCCGACTCGTGCTGCTGGTCTCCTCCGAGGCCCTGGTGACGTGTTGCGACGACCCCGACCTCGACATCGGTGACGTGCTAACCGGCACTCTCGACACCGACGCCCTCGCCCGCGCGGGAACAGCCGAGATCCTGCGCGCCATCCTGCAATGGCTGGTCACCGGGTATCAGAAGACCGCCCTGGAGATCGACGAGGGGATCGACGAGATCGAGGAGTCACTGTTCGAGGAGTCACCCACCGCGATCGACCGCGTCCAGCGCGACACCTATGGCCTGCAACGGCGCCTAGTGCTGCTCCGCCGGTCCGTGCTCCCGCTGCGCGAGGACTTCGCGGAGCTGCGGCACCTCACGTCGCGCTCCGGCCCAAGCATCGGCGAGCACCTTCCCGTCCGGCAACTCGACCACCTTCTCACCCTCATCGACTCCCTGCGGGAGATGCTGGTCTCGACGCTCAGCACCAACATCAACCTGCAGCAGAACCGCCTCAACAAGACGATGAAGAAGCTCACCGGCTGGGCGGCGGTGATCGCCATCCCCACGTTCATCACCAGTTGGTACGGGATGAACGTGCCGATGCCCGCCCAGACCGAGCTGCGGGGTGCGCTGCTCGCCAGTGCCGTCGTACTCGCCGGGGCGGCGGTGATGTACCTGATCTTCCGGCGCAAGGACTGGCTCTGACGAACCGGCCGCTCTTGCGGGATTCGCACCGAACCTGACCGTGCGGACACTTTCGGCACCGAAAACGACGCCACGGACACCCTCGATGCGGCCCACCGCCGCGCGGGAGCCCGCCGGCCGGGACATGCCAATGCGCTAACTGCTGTGAAACTCCGCGAAGTCCAGAGCGACGGTCGCGGCGCGCAGCAGGGTGGACAGCGGTTCCGGTAGCTGGGTGTAGTGGAGCTGGAGAACATGGTCCGAGACGTGGGTCTCGTAGCCGCGGCTGGTGTCGCGGCGTTTGGTGTCGGTGATCCGCGCGACCTCGTTCCCCTGGTGGTCCGTGGCGGTGTAGGGGCGGTCCTCCAGCGCTGTGCGGTTGGCGAGTCGACCCAGCACGCCCCGGCCCTGGTTCGGGTCGTGCTTTATGATCTGTCCCCACTGCCGTTCGTACGCGTCGCTGAGCTGATAGCTGCGCGCCGTCCCATCCAGCCGGCTCATCGTGACCGCGCCGAGGTGCTGGTCCACCGGCCCGGCTACCGAGATCGTCGTGCGGCGCCGGCCGCGGTTCTCGTCCAGCGCCAGCAAGCGCTGTTGCCAGGCATCGTCCACCACGAAACGGCAGGAGTTGGTCATGTGCTGGGCGAACTCGCTCCACAGCCGCTGCCCGACCCCCGTGCCCAGGTCCTCGTGGGCGTGGGCGAGGCGGCGGCCCGCCTGGTCGACGATGTCATAGCCGCGTTTGGAAGTGAACCGACCGACCTCACCGTGGGCGTACCGGGTGAAGAGCGGGTTGGTGTGAAAGAAATCCGACATGGCTCGCATTCGGGTTCGGAGGGCACGGCATCGAGTTCGGCAACGCGGTGCCCGTCCCGCCGGAGGGGGGAAAGACGCTCCGGTTTCGCCCACGCTCGAACGTATCCGAGCGCCGCGCCGCCCGCTAGCCCAACCGGCCACCGAAAGCCCCCGGCTATCAGCCAGTGGAGCCGGGAACGGCGCTCCCCCAATACGACCGCCCTTCGCTCCTAGCGTCGCCAGGAGCGAAGGGCGAGGGCACAGCCACGGTGCTCCGCGTGCGCGCACGGACCACCACGCCGCGCGTCCACCGGTGCGGGTGTCCCGGTGTCCACCGGCTCTCGCGCCCAGTGGTCACGCCTTCGCGGGTTCCTCCTTGGTCTCCTCTTCCGGTCCGACCGTGGTGGACAGCGGCTTCTCCTCGATGAAGAGGCTCGCCACCAGGCCGAGCAGCACGATCGGGACTCCGTAGAGGAACACCGGCGGCAGGGCCCCGGCGAACGCCTGGACGATCATCTCGCGTACCGGTTCGGGGAAGGACCGCAGCATCTCGGGCGTGAGCGAGTTGATGCCGCTTTCGCCTCCCTGGACCTCCACCCCCTCCGGCATGCCTCCGCGGTCGGCCATCCTGTCCTGCAGCCGGCTGACGAAGATCGAACCGAACACCGCGATCCCGAACGAGGCGCCGATCTGCCGGAAGTAGTTGTTCGCCGAGGTCGCCGCCCCGAGCGCGGCGCGCGGCGCGGAGTTCTGCACGATCAGCACCAGGTTCTGCATCACCATGCCGACCCCGAGTCCCAGCACCAGCATCGCGCTGGCGTTGTAGGAGTAGCCGGTGTTCTCGTCCATCCGGGACAGCAGCACCAGCCCGAGCATGATGGTCGAGGTCCCGATGATGGGCCACAGCTTATAGCGGCCGGTCGCGGAGATGATCCGGCCGGTGGTGACGGAGGAGCTCAGCATTCCGATCATGATCGGCAGCATCCGCAGCCCGGACTCGGTGGCGCTGGCGCCGTTGACCATCTGCATGAAGGTGGGCAGGTAGGCCACCGTCGAGAACATCGCGATGCCCACCGTGGCGCCGATCAGGGCGCACAGCACGAAGTTGCGTTCGCGGAACAGGTACAGCGGGAGGATCGGCTCGCTCGCGCGCTGCTCCACGAGCACCAGCAGGAACACGGTGACGGCCGCGCCCGCGCCGAGGCCGACGATGACCGGACTGCCCCAGTCGTACTCGCTGCCGCCCCAGCTCGTGAACAGCACAAGGCAGACGCTCGCCGACGCCAGCAGCGCGGTTCCGAGGAAGTCGAGCTTGGGCTTGGGCCCGCTCGGCTTGGGCAGCCGCAGCACCACCGCTGCGACGATCATCGCGAGCGCGCCGAGCGGCATGTTGATGTAGAAGATCCAGCGCCAGTCGAGGTGGTCGGTGAAGAACCCGCCGAGGAGCGGTCCGGCGACCGACGCCACGGCGAAGACCGAGCCCATCACGCCCATGTAGCGGCCCCGCTCACGGGCCGGAACGACGTCGCCGATGATCGCCTGGGCGCCGATCATCAGGCCGCCGCCGCCGAGTCCCTGCAGCGCGCGGAACAGGATCAACTGCGTCATGTTCTGCGCGAGGCCGCACAGGATCGAGCCCACAAGGAACATGGAGATGGCGAGCAGGAAGATGCTCTTGCGCCCGAAGATGTCGCCGGCCTTGCCGTAGATGGGCAGGCCCACTGTCGCCGCCAGCATGTAGGCGGTGATCACCCACGAGAGCTGCTCCAGGCCGTTGAGCTCGCCGACGATCGTGGGCAGCGCCGTCGAGACGATGGTCTGGTCGAGCGCGGCCAGCAGCATGGCCAGCATGAGGCTGAGGAAGATCCACCCGAGCCCGGGCCGGGGGCGGGGTTTGGCCTCGTCGGAGGTGGACACCGACGCGGAGTCCCCTGGTAACCGCTGTCCGGGTTCGGTGCTGCTCATACGGTGAACCTCGTTTTCCCCGTGGTTGTGGTGGCGAGCGGCGCGGCGGTCAGGCCGCGCGATGCGGGTTCGGAGCGGTCAACTCTTGGCGGGCGGCAGTAACGTCGCCTGGAGGGTGTCGAAGGTCTCGTCGAGCAACCGGCGCAGGTCGACGCGGGTGTCGCCGTCGACGGTCTCGATCCGGCGGACCGCGAACCGGGTCAGCGTCGCGGCGAGCGCCGACACGAGCTGCGGAGCGATGTCGTCGGGCCCGCCCCCCAGGCGGGCGGCCATGTCGTCGGCCATGGCGCGCTCCATGGAGACGAAGTTCGACATCATGCGCGGGACGAGTTGCGGCTCCTGCTCCACCAGGCGCTCGCGCATCCGGACCTTGGCCATGATCTCGCGCAGGTCGTCGTGGTCGCCGTCGGTGACCGAGGCGAGATAGGACTTCAGGTCCTCGATCAGGTCACCGGTGGGCCCGCCCCCGATGAACTCCTCGCGCGCCTCCGGTGAGGGCTGCGGCGGTCCGGTACTCACCAGCGCGTCGTCCTTCGACGCGAAGTAGTTGAAGAAGGTGCGGGTCGAGACGTCGGCCGCCGCGGCGATGTCGTCCACCGTCACCTTGTCCACGCCGTGTTCGAGCGCGAGACGCACCGCCTCGCGCTCGAGCGCACGGCGAGTCGCGAGCTTCTTCCGCTCGCGCAACCCCATATCTGCCCCCGTTTCCCAGCATCGCCGCCCACCATTCTCGGACATTTTTGCATTAAGTGCAAATCTGCACTTCCTGAAATCATTGGCTGCCTCTCAGTGACGCGCAGCAGCCGGCAAGCGGTGGGGCGGTGCTCTCGTCGGCGCGCCGCGCCGCGGCTACCGTGGCGGGCAGCACGTCGCGGTCGCGCCGACCGCGGTCGCGCGGAGCCCCTTCAGGGCTCGTACCCGTCCGCGGCTTCATTGCGACGTCCCTGGTCGCTGGACCATTGCAACGTGAGGAGTGAGCGGATGCGCCAGGCCGACCCGCCCGCCGAGCCCGCGGCACTGTCGCCGCACGAGGCCCGTGCACTGTTCCGCGCCGGGCTGCGCGTGCCCACCTCCGGGTACTGCGCCGGCCGCACCCAGGCGAACCTCATCGCGCTGCCGCGCGACCTGGCCTTCGACTTCCTGCTGTTCGCGCAGCGCAACCCGAAGTCCTGCCCCGTCCTCGACGTCGCCGAGGAGGGCGAGACGGGGGCGGCCATCCTCGACGGCGACCTGCGCACCGACCTGCCCGCGTACCGCCTCTACCGGCACGGTGAGCTGGTCGAGGAGATCGCCGACGCCCGCGGCGCGTGGCGGAGCGACCTCGTCGCCTTCCTCATCGGCTGCAGCTTCACCTTCGAGGGAGCGCTACTGGACGCCGGAATCCCGGTGCGGCACATCGAGTCCGGGAGCAATGTCCCGATGTACCGGACGAGCCGGCCGTGCCGTCCCGCCGGGAAGCTGTCCGGCCCACTGGTGGTGTCGATGCGCCCGGTTCCGGCCGAACGCGTGGCCGACGCCGTGCGCATCACCTCCCGCTACCCGGCGGTGCACGGCGCCCCGGTACACGTGGGCCACCCGGCCGCCCTCGGGATCGACGACATCGACCGTCCCGACTTCGGTGAGCCCGTCGAGATCCGCCCCGGGGAGACCCCGGTGTTCTGGGCGTGCGGCGTCACGCCGCAGGCCGCGGTCATGGCCTCCGCGCCGGAGTTCGCGATCGGCCACGCGCCGGGGCACATGGCCATCACGGACGCCCGCGACACCGCCTACCAGCTCCCCTGACCTCCGGCGGCCAGCCGGCGGAACCGGGCCCCTTAGTTCGCGATCCGGTGGCGGGCCAGCTCGTGCACCTCCGGCCGAGCGTCGGTGTCGGGGGCGTCGGCACCGGCCGACGCGCCGGAGGGGGCGACCTGGTCCCATGCGACCTCGGCGCTGCGGCCACTGAGGGACAGGGTGGCCAGCACGTTGCCGTACCAGGGCCCGCGGTCGAGCCGCCAGGCCAGTGCCGGGCGCCGGACTCCGGCGAGGCGCGCGAGCACGGCCGCGGCCGCGCCGGCGACCGGCGACGCGGCCACCCGGGTGAGCTTGCCGATCAGCGACGGCATCCTGTTGCGCAGCGGCGAGGAAACCAGTTGGGCGATCGCGGTGCCCGAGGTACCCGTGGAAACGCCCTCCACGCCCGACCGCCGAGCCCTCCCGCGCGGGCGCGCCCGCGCGAGATAGGAGAAGTGCACGTCGCCCCCGAGGAACAGCACACTCGCCGGCGCGGCACCCCGTTGGCCGGCCGCCACCTGCGTGATGGAGTCGGCCACCCAGCGGAACGACCTCTGGAACGCGGCCCAGTGCTCCAGGTCGACGGCCTGGCGCAGCTTCTCACCGGGGCCGCGCAGCGCACTCCCCCAGCTCCCCGCGCACACGGCCTCGTTCCACGCCTCCAGATGGTGCACGCTCGCGGGCAGCAGGTACGGCAGCGTGCTGGCGATGACCAGGTGGTCGACGTCGCCGGTGAACTGCTTGTCCAGCCACACCCGCTCTTCCCGGTCGAGTATGTTGCGTTGCCGGTCGTCGTCGACGACCCGGCCGCATCGGGTGTCGATCAGCACGAGGCGGGTGTTGCCCACATTGTGCCGGTGGCTCCAGCGGTAGCTGTACGGGTCGATGTGGGCGCACCAGGCGAAGGCGTCCACGACCCCGCCGGCGTCGTCCTCCGCGAGGACCTTGCCGAACACGGGATCGGCGCGGCGCTGTTCCGGGGAGAGGTTACCGAGATGCTGGTAGATCCAGTAGGCGCCGAGGCCCGACGTTATGCGGGGCGCCCACCACGGGTTCTCGGCGATTTCGCGGCGCCAGGTACCGGAGGTGTTCCAGTCGTCGCGGATGTCGTGGTCGTCGAAGAGCATGAGGGTCGGCACGGTCGACAGCAGCCAGCGGATGTCCGGGTCCGTCCACGCCTGCCGGTACAGCTCGGCGTACTCGTCGAAGAAGACGACCTCGTCCTCGGGCGGCTCCGCGGCCGCGCGGTCCGGGTTGGCCCCAGCGGTGGCGGTGGGGGCGGCGCGGCTCTCGCGGAGGTACTGCCGCATCTCGGGTTGCAGCTCGTCGGCGTAGACCTGGTCACCGATCAGCAGCAGGTACGTGGGCTCGGCGGCGCCGGCGGTCGCGCCGGGGCCCTGGGCCCTTCGCTGGTCGGCGAGCCGCAGCGCCTGGGCGCGGAGCATGTCGGTGCCGTAGGTCCGCTCCGTCTCGGGCGAGTGGTCGGTGGCCATGTGGCAGGAGCCGAACAGGATACGCACGGGCGCGGAGTTGTCCAGTGTGCGCACGAGGCTCGGCGGGTACTCGGAGCCGGCTTCGGGCCACACCGGCACACCGTCGAGCTGGACCTCGTAGGGTGCCGCCGAGCCAGGGGGCAGCCCGGTGAGCTCGCAGACGGCGTAGTGGTGGCCGTGCACGGTGAAGGTCGGTGCGTCGGCCCGGTGGCCGGCCGCCGTGACAGTGACGGAGCACGCCGCGTCGGTCTCCACCCAGATGGTCGCCGATGTCTCCGTCACCTGCCGAAGCATCGGGCCAAGCCGTAAAGCAGCGCCCATGTCCACTCCTTGTCGTAGTGCCCGTTCCGGGACCGGGTGACCCCGGCCGTGGCCCGTCCCGTCCGGGCGGTACCGAGTATGCCGACGTTGGGTCCCGATGTCAGATCAGCTTGGGGGAACAGCACCGCTGCGTCTGGTCATCCTGACGGCACGGGCCGCGGAGGTTGGAACCGCGGATCAGGTGGGTAAACGTTGCCGCATGCGGACAAAACTCATCGATCTGCATACCGGTGGCGCCGAGAGCGTCACCGATATCACGGCGCAATGTCGCGAGTTCACCTCCGAAACCGGTGGTGACGGGCTGCTGCACGTCTTCGTCCCACACGCGACGGCCGGAGTGGCGATAATGGAGTTGGGCGCGGGCTCGGACGATGACCTGCTCGCGGCCCTGCGGGACCTGCTCCCGCCCGACGACCGGTGGCGGCACCGCCACGGCTCGCCGGGACACGGCCGTGATCACGTCATGCCGGCGATGGTGCCGCCGCAGACCGCGGTCCCGGTGCTCTCGGGCCGGCCCGAGCTGGGGACCTGGCAGTCCATCGCCATCGTTGACCTGAACAAGGACAACACCAGCAGGAACGTACGGCTGTCCTTCTTGACGAGCCCGGTTAACGGAGCAGGATGGTAGGTGCGGAGTCACAGGGGGGCGGTGACGCGTTGACGGGACAGGCCCCCACCGTGTGAACTAAGCGAGCAACGGCGGGATCGACCCGATAACGGGCCGCGTACGGCCGGGCCCGTCCCCACGACGGGCGACGCAATAAAGAGTGTGGAGGAGGACTTTCGTGAGCGCGACCGCGGGCCAGGCACAAAGCGAACGCGGCCTGGCCGATCGACTCGGGTTCAAACCGGGTCAGGTGGTGCAGGAATTCGGTTTCGACGACGACGTGGACGAGCAACTGCGCGCGTCGATCGCCGAGCGCACCGGTGAAGAGCTGGTCGATGAGGACTACGACGGCGTCGTGGACGCCGCGTTGCTGTGGTGGCGGGACGACGAGGAGGACGATCTTACCGACGTTCTCGTCGACGTTCTCGGGGCGGTCGAGGGTGGCGGGGCCATCCTGGTGCTGACTCCCAAGGCCGGCCGCGAAGGCCACGTGCCGCCGAACGACGTTGCCGAGGCCGCGACCACCGCCGGACTGTCGCAGACCAGTGCTGTCAGCGCCGGAGCCGACTGGTCGGGGACCCGCCTGGTTGCCCCCAAGATGCAGCGGTGACTCGATCCCGTCGCACCCGGTCCGGAGCCGTGTCCGGGTGCCGCTTGGCCTAGGGTGAGCTAGGAAGTGTGCCGCCCGTCCAGATGGGCGGGCGGCAGGCCACTAGTGCGATACCTACGGCTAACAGAACGCGGAATGTGAGGACGGACATGTCGATCGAGGCCGGCCAGAGCGCACCCGACTTCGCGCTCACCGATCAGCACGGCCAGACCGTGCGGCTGTCGGACTTTCGGGGCCGCAAGAACACCGTGGTGGTGTTCTACCCGCTGGCGTTCTCCGGTGTGTGCAGCGGCGAGCTGTGCGAGATCCGCGACAACATCGGTGAGTTCCAGACCGACGACGTGCAGTTGCTGAGCATCTCGGTCGACTCGATGTTCGCGCACCGCGCGTGGGCCGACCAGGAGAACCTGGAGTATCCGCTGCTCTCGGACTTCTGGCCGCACGGCGAGGTCGCCCGCAGCTACGGCGTCTTCGACGAGGACAAGGGCGTCGCCGTGCGGGGCACTTTCCTGATCGACAAGGAGGGTGTCGTCCGCTGGAAGGTCGTCAACCCGATCTCCGAGGCTCGCGACCTCGACTCCTACCGCAAGGCGCTCGCCGAGCTGAGCTAGGTGAGTGCGATGGTGGGAGCGTGAGCGGCCGTGCCGCCCGGGCTCCCACCAAGGAAAAGCCCCTGCGCGCCGGAGGATCGTGCGATACCGTGCCGGTACCGCTAGGGAGCTGGCCGCCTGCGGGCGGGGCAGCCACCGGGAGCGGTACCGGGCACGGCTCCGGCGGGATCGGGCGGCCACCACGGCGTGCTGGGGCCCGTTCGCGGGGGTGCGTCAGCGCGCCCGCCCGGCACGGGCGCGGTTCCGGTCCGCTGCCGCCGAACGCAACACGGTCCCATCGCATGCCGTGAAGCGGTACGATTTTTCCGCACGGCCACAACCCATTCGGGCGCGTAGCTCAGTCGGTTAGAGCTCTCGGCTTACAACCGAGCGGTCGGAGGTTCGAGTCCTCTCGCGCCCACCAGACAATCACGGCAGCAGCCAACCCACGATGGGCTCTGATCTAGTGCCGCATCAGGCAACGTTCGCCCTGTCGACGACTTCGCGTAGGCGCTGATCGGCGGCGTGACGATTCCGCCAGATGATGTAGCGGCGGATCATGCTGCCCTGATCCTTGTGGCTGGCGTGGTCGGTGCCGTCCAGGGTGAAGTAGCGCAGGGCGGTGAACTGGGCCTCGATGCGGTTCAGCCAGGAACTGTTGGTCGGCGTGTAGGCGAGCTCGACGTTGTTGGCCGCGGCCCAGTTGCCGACCCCAGCGTCCTTCTGCGTGGTCAGGTGCGGGGAGAAGTTGTCCAGCACGATCGCGATCCGGGTCTGGGGCGGGTAGAGAGTGCGCAGGTAGCGGCAGAACTCCAGAAAGCTTGTCCGGTTCTTCTTCGGCTTGATGTGGCCGTAGAGCTTGTCCTTGCCCAGGTCGTAGGCGGCGAACAGGTGCCTGACGCCGTGCGGGCGGGTATAGGTCGCCCGCCTGCGGGGCCGGGGCTCGCGGTCGGGGTCCTTGTGCCGTCCGCCGCGTTCGGCCCACTGCTGCCCCGGGTGGGGCATCAGGTTGAGCGGCCCGAACTCGTCCAGGCAGAAGATGACGTCGGGTTCGCCGTCCTCGGGTATGACCTCGCCGTCGGCGAGGGCGTAGAGGTGCTCGACGCGGGCCTTCTTGGCTGCGTAGTCGGGGTCGCGGGAGGTCTTCCAGGTCTTTATGCGTTGAAATGACACGCCCTCCTCGCGGAGCAGGATGCGCAGGCACTCGTGGCTGATGTCGTCGACCACCCCCTCGGCGGCCAGGAAATCGGCCAGCTTGGTCAGGCTCCAGGTCGAAAACGGCAAGCGGTGCTCGGCCGGCTTGGACTTGGCGATCTTTTTGATCTCGCGGCGCTCGGGCAGCGTGAAGGTCTTCGGCCGACCACCCTTGTACTTCGGGTAAAGCGAATCGAACCCGTCGGCGTTGAAGTTGTGGATCACATCCCGGCCCCGGTCCTCACTGGTGAACGTTACCTCCGCGATCTTCACCACGGGCATGCCCTGCGCGGACAGCAGCACCATCTGCGCTCGCCGCCAGGTCACCATCGACCCCGTGCCTTTGCGGACGATCCGCAGCAGGCGCCGGCCCTCGTCGTCATCGATCCCGCGAACGCGTACTCGTTCTGCCACCCGCACAGCCTGGCGACACCACGCCCACCCGGCCCAGCCTCCGGCCGGCGCGTCACATCACCACGAGGCAAAGATTCTCTTATACGGCATTAGTGACAGTTGTGAGGCATGGGCGCTGTTCCTGTCTCCGCGGTTCCGAAGTCGTCGGAGTGCCCGGCGTGGATTCGCGGCCACTGGGCGGTGGGGCGTCCGTTGGTCCGCATGTGTGCCGACTCCCTGTCAACCTGCGGTTGCGGCCAGCCGGAAGGCGAGTCCTCCCACGGCTCCTGGCGCCCGAACACGGTGAGGTCCATGAGCGCGTAGCTGTAGTCCATCGCCTCCACGCCGCGGCGCGACGTCCAGTAGGTCTCGAAAACGCGGTCGCCCTCCCGCACGTAGCACACGAGGTGCATCAGGCCGCGCTGGCGACCGACGAGGAGCGCGTCAAGGGAGGGCTGTGCCGAGTACCACGGCATGTCCCAGCCCATGAAGTCGCGATAGCGGACGCTTTCGTCGTAGGACACCTGGGCATCGGCCGGGCCGAACGCGGTGTTGCGGCCCTGGCTGAACACTGCGTAGGTGATGTCACGGGAGTGCAGGTAGGACAGCTCGCCGACCTGGCTGAGGAACAACGTGCAGCCCTCGCACTGCTCGGGCGCGGGCCGGCCGGGCCACCACATGAAGTAGTAGGCGATGAGCTGTCGACGTCCTTCGAACGCGTCCAGCAGGGTCACCGGCCCGTTCGGTCCGATCAGCGCAAGGCCGGCATCCACCTCCACCATGGGCAGGCTCCGGCGGGCCGCCGCGATCGCGTCACCTTCACGGGTATGGGCCTTCTCCCGAATCCGCAGCGCATCTACTTCGGCCTGCCAGGTGTCCCGGTCGACGACCGGCGGCAGCGCAGAGGTGTCGTTGTTCTTCGAATCATCGTTCATGATCGTCCTACCTTTACTGATCGTCTCCTGGATTCAGTCATGATCGTGCGTGGTGCCTCCCCGAGGGCACGCAGGTCGTTCCGGCTCCCAGTCGGGCCCCGATGGTCTCGCGGATATACCCAACTCGAAACGACATCCGCATCGCCGCATCACAGCAGGGCGAACGTTGCCTGATGCGGCACTAGTCTTCCGCGGACGGCCGAAGAACGGCATACGAACCTCAGTAACGCGGGCGGCGACGCGGCCCTCGCGGAGGCGAACCGGTGGCAAGAGAGGTCACCACCCCCCGGGAAACCGCGGGTGGCACGGTGGAGCGTCCTCAGGTGGCGAACAGCAGGGTGAGGCCGCCGATGGTGTAGGCGATCATGAGCACGAGCAGCGGGATCTGGGTGAGCACGGCCCTCCGGCGGGGGAAGCGGAGCAGCGCGCGGTCGTGCGCGGCGATGACGCCGAGGACGTGGCCGCACACGACCGCGATCACCTGCACCAGGGCGATCGTCGCCGGGGTGACGATCGTGAAGTCCACTGCGTGGTCGGCGGTGCCGAACAGGTCCGCGCCGGTGCCCAGCGGGTCGGAGGCGAGCACCAGGGTGCGCTGGCCCTCGAACAGCAGCAGGGAAAAGTAGTGCGCCACCAGATAGCCCACGGCCACCGGGATGACGGAGTGTGCGAAGGCTGTCGGCAACCCGGCGTGCGGCGTCGCGGCGATGGCGCCCGCGGCCCTGGCCCCCATCGTGAGCAACACGGCGACCAGCAGCACAGCCCCGATGAGCCCGAGCGTGCCGCCGGCCACGCCGGACAGCGGGCCCGATTGGAGGAACCCGGCCCACCAGGGGGCGTTGGAAACGCTGTCGTAGGCGGTGCTGCCCAGCAGCACCGCCACTGTGGCCGCGAGCCCGGCCGCCGGAGCCAGCCCGTCGAGGCCGTTGAACGGGTTGCGGAGCACGAGGCGGCCGTCCGCGCGGCGCCCCAAGGGGGACAGCCGCCCGATGAGTGCGGAGTAGACCTCGAAGGCGTCGCCGCGGTCGAACCAGCGGCCGCCGAAGGCCAGCGCTCCCAACATCTGGAGCGCCGCGTAACCGGTGAACCACAGCCGCAGGTTGACCAGGTCGGCACTGTGTGGCCAGACCAGCTCCAGCCAGGTGAAGGCGAACAGCCCGGCCGCGGCCGGCCAGTAGCCCAGCCACGCGGGGTAGGGCAACAGCCCACGTTCCGGCGGGGTGCGGGCCAGCCGGGCCAGACACAGGTGGATCGTGCGCAGGGGGTTGAGTAGCCGCCACACCGGCCCGAACAGGAGCGACGCGGGGACCAGGCCGACCCAGAACAGGACATAGACGAACCCGGGTGCGGGGTTGAGCGCGTCGTTGGGGCCGAACACCGCGGCCACGGCGACGAACACTGTTACCGCCAGGCCGAATGCGCGCAGCGCCCAGCGCATTGGAAGACCGTCGAGGACGGCTTGGAGGCGGCCGGGCAGGGGGCGCCCGGCGGCCGCACCGGAGAGGCGAGGGCGGCGCCAGGCCAGGCCGAGCGCGACAAAGGAGACCACCAGCGCGATCGCGGCGCCGGCCAGCGCATAGGAGAACGGCAGCGGCAGATCCTCGCGCCCGCCGACCCCGTGGGCCAGGACGAGTGTCTCATTCATTCGACGGCAACCTGGGTGAGCAGGGTGTGGGACTCGTGGGTCTCCAGCTCGAAGAGCCCGCTCTGGTCGGCGGTGAAGCTGAGAGTGGCGGGCTCGTCCGGGGTGACCGGTTCTTCGATGTCGTAGCCATGCAGGTGCACGGTGTCACTGCTGTCGCTGTCCACCGTGAGGCGCACGCTTTGGCCCTGCTCTACCTCCACCCGGCCGGGCTCCGGCGACACCGTGCCGTCCTGCACGCTGATTTCCGCCGTGACATCGGCAGGACCGGTGTCCCGGGACGTGTGGGAGTGCTCCCCCTCGTCGCCACCACTTCCGGTGATCATGGTGCTGTCGCTGATCGGCTCACCGTCGAGGGCCCAGGAGCTGTGGTCGTTGGCCGACAGATGTACCGACAGGGTGTGCTCCCCCTCGGGCACCGCCGAAGCGGGCAGGTGATGCCAGGGACCGTAGACGCGGGCGACCTTCTCGTCGTCGACGTAGAGGTGCGCGTGTCCCTCGCCCTCGCGTGCCTCCTCCCCGACCTTCCCCGGGGTGAACCCGAAGTCCTCGGCCCGCACATGGACGTTCCACCCGGCGTCGGTGTCCTCGGCCACCTCCATGCTCACCGACGGCGCGCTATCGCCCTCGACCTCCCGTAGCTCGTGGTCATGCCCCGAAGACGACGAAGGAGGCGAATCCGACGGCTCGGCGTCCGCGTCGGGGGAGCCACTGGCGCAGCCGGCGATCGCGAATACGGTCACCGCGCCGGTGAGTGCGACTCGAACGCGTCCGGGCATAACGGAACATCCCCTCCCGACATCGACCACTCCCCGCCTGGAAGCGGTTCTGGAAACTCCCGCGACACAATAACCTATACACCTAAGTTGTGTAGGTATATTTGGACCGGCCCCGAACACAGCGTGGAGGTTGCAGATCGTGTCAACCGGCCGACCGGATAAGCATGCCGCCTCGGAGAACACCTCGGCGGCTCAGCGCAAACGGGGCCCCACCCCGAAGGTCGCCGCTATGCGCAAGGAGCAGGCCCGCCGCGAGCGCCGCCGACGCGCCGTACTCGTAGGCGCAATAGCCGTTACCGCCGTCGTGCTCATTGGGCTGGCCGGCTGGGGGGTCACCGAGCTGGCGGGCGGGGAGGAGGCCGAGGCCGCGCTACCGGAGCCGGTCAGTGGGGAAAGCACCGCCATGCCGCCGTGGCCGCTGCCCGAGGACCCGGTTCCGCTGGCGGAGCAGGCCGGGCTGCGGGTGGAACCGATGGAGGGCACGGCCAAGCACTTCCACGCCCACCTCGACATCATCGTCGACGGCGAACCCGTCACCGTGCCCGCCAACCTGGGAATCCACCCGGCGGGCACCGCGATGTCGGAGCTGCACACCCACGACGAACGCGGTGTCCTACACGTCGAGGCCCCCACCGACGACCAGCGCTACAACCTCGGCCAGGTCTTCGCCCAGTGGGACGTGCGCCTGGACGAGACCACCCTGGGCGGCCTGGAAGCCGAAGGGGAGAACGCGCTGCGCGCCTACGTCGACGGCGAACTCCACGAGGGCAATCCCGCCGCCATCGAGCTCACCGAGCACCGCCAGATCGCCCTGGTCTACGGTCCCGAGGGCGACGACGCCGACGTGCCGGCCGACTTCGACTTCGAGCCCGGCGAGTGACCATCCTTCCCAAACACCGCGGTTTTCCGTGTCACCCCAGAGGAGAGGCATGCCCCCCTGGCTCCTGCCGCTTCGGTTCCGCGTCGAGGCGCGCGACCGCCACTCCTGGTTCGCGCTGGTGGCCCTTGGGGGCCTCGTCCTCGGCGGACTCATGGCGGTCTTCGGCCTGCCGCCCGTCGATATCCACGGCCCGCTGCACTACCTGGGCATCATGGGCCCCGGATGCGGGGGGACCCGGTCGGTGTGGGCGGCAATGCGGGGCGACCTGGCGATGTCCTGGCGCTACAACCCGATCGGTATCCCCCTCCTGCTCGGCGCCGCGGCGACGCTGCTGCGGTTCCTGGTCGGCATGGCGACCGGCCGGTGGCTCAACGTCCACGTGCGCTCTGTGACACCGCTGGCCGTGACCGGCGGTGCGCTGTTCGGCCTGCTGGCCGTCAACCAGCAGCTTCACGTCGAGTTGCTGCGCACTCCGGGCGAGGAATTCTCCCTGGTGGGCCCGCTGCTCAACATGTTGCCGATCCTGGTCCTGTGCGCGGTGCTGGTCATCCGCAACCGCAGGATCGCGCGCCGGGCCGCGGGGCGATGACCACGTATCCGCGCCGTGGAGTGTGCCGCGGACAGCCGCGAGGGCCGGGGCGCTCACCTGGTGTGCACGCACACCTGCTGGACAACCAGGTGTGCGCTGTCCTGTGGCGGTCGCTCGCCGAGCGCTGGCGGCGCCGTACTGTTGCGTGGAAGCCTCGCTGGAGCAGACCGCGCGATGTGTTGATTCCGGGGCATTGACCGGGAGCGCGTTCATGCCGTGGTGACCACCGCGAATCCCTGCCTGGACTGAGGATGCCAGGCCAGGCGCCGGTGAAAGAGGCGTTCGACGAACTCCGGTGGACGGTGGTAGCAGAACACCGACGCGTCCGCGCCGACGATGTCGGGAGTGTGGGTGAACATGGGGAGTTCGGCGAGCAGGTAGGGGGCCGCGGTCCGCAGCCGACCCTCAGTCATCGCGCCCGGGGACAGCCGCCCTTCCAGAACCCACCGCCCGGCATCCAGACACGCTCGGCGGAAGTCGGTATCGCGTTCGAAGAGGGCGTGGACGTCCCCCAGAAGCTCTTGGTAGCGCACATTGTCGGCGAGCGCGTTCGAGTCGAGGATGATCCGCCGCGGTTCGGCTACCCCGAGTTCGGTCAAAGCTCGAACCATCTTGTTGCGCAGGTACTTGCACTGGATGCGGGATTTGGCCGCGGCCCGCTCCGGCAGGTATCCCGCAGCCTCCAGGGTCGCGGCTGTCGGTCCGTCAGGCATGTACAGGTGGACCGCCTCGAAACGCTTGAGTGCCCAGCCGGCCAGGTTCTTGATGCGTTCGGAGGTGAAGTAACTGTTGAACGGGCTGATCCCCAGGCATGCGTGGCTGCGTTCAGCCAGGGAAGAGACGCAGCGCCAAGAAAGGGGGCGCACCAGCATCCCCTCCTCCGCCGAATGCGGCGGGTTTACGCGCGTGCCCGGTGCGTCATCCATCACCCCGCGTGTTCCCGGTGTTGCGTCCACAGTGGAGTCTGCTTTCTGATCGGCCCGGCCCGAAGCGTGTCCGCTAGCGGGCAACCTCGCCCGGACAACTTATACCTAAGAACCTTAGGCAAAGCGAACGCGCAACGCCCCGCACCCTGACTGGCCGGTCGACGACGAGCTGGGCCCGGCATGGACGGGAACACGGCTCTTCGGAGCGTGCCGCGGTGCCGGGCGATCTGGTCAATGCGGTGCCGGAGCGCGCGCTACAGGCCGAGCAGCGCGACAAGGTCCGGTTTCAGCACCGCCGGTCCCAAGCGGCGACGCTCCCGAGGTGATCCGTGACTGCCCGCGGCTCGTACGTTCTCGGGTTCACCGCCGGCAACAAGAGGCGGCTGCTGGGGATGCCCAGCGCCCCGTGGGCGGCCTCCGCGCTGACTGCGAACGGTTCCCCAACAGGCAGTGGCCGCCCGTTCCCACCGCTGAGGCTCGGAGTTGGGTCAGTCGTTCAGGCAGGCGCGCATGGTGGGCATCGCCTCGCAGATCTCCGCGTGGCTCACCGCGACCGGATCGGTGGCGCAACAGGCGGTGTCCAGCAGTGTGGCCGCCGGGCCCACGGAGATCCCGACCGGGAGGGCGATCAGCGCCGCGGTGGCGCCGCCGGTGAGCGCCGCGCGGATCCGGCCGAACGGGCGCACCCCCGTGATCAGGCGCCGGATCCGCTCCCCGGTGCCGGCCCCTCCGGCCGCGAAGGCGCCCGCCGGGCTGGGCTGGCTCGCGACGTTGAGCAGTGCCTCGGCCGCCACCAGGCGGTGGGTGGAGCGCGTAGCGGCGTCGTCGGCGACCAACTCCAACAGGCGCACGATTTCCTCGCTGGCCAGCCGGAACAGTGGCACTCCCGGGAAAGCCGACCTCAGGGCGATGGCGACAGCGGCGACGAGGTCGTGGCGGCCGCGTAGATGGGCCCGCTCGTGGGCCAGGACCGAGTGGAGCTGCTGCTCGCTCAGAGTGTCCACGGCGCCGCTGGTCAGTACGATCTCCTGGCGGATGCCCGGCAGGCAGTAGGCGGCGGGTACTGAGTGCTCGATGACAACCGCGCCGCTGCGGTGGGGCTGGGAACCGAGTAGTCGCAGCGTCTCGCGGTGGCGCCGCCGATCCATCGCGGCGCGGGACAGGGTGGCGGCCACCGACCATACGCAGCGGGCCAGCACCAGCAGGGCGAGCACGGCGCCGCTGGCGCCGATCACCGCCCCGCCCGGGGTGGCGTACTGGGCGCGCAGCGCGACCAGGCACGCCTGGAGCAGCTCGGCCAGGCCGGTGCCCAGCCGCAGGTCCGGCACGCTCAGCGCCAGGCCGCTCAACACCAGCGATGCCACGAACGCCAGGCTGAGCGCCTGCCAGGCGGCGATGCCCAGACGTGGCGCCCGCTCCGTCCAGCGCGACCGCCGCATGACGGCCACCCCGACGGTGGCGAGTAGCAGCGCGTAGCCGAGCAGGACCAGTGCGATGGTCATGTCAGGCCCTCTTGGTGCTTGGACTCCTCCAACGCTTCGCGCAGGCCCTCGATCTCCTCGCTGGGCAGCCGCGCCACCAGCCGCGACAGCACCGCCGCTTGGTCGGGAGCCGCCTCCAGGGCCTCCTCCACCAGTCCCGTGGCGTAGTCCTCCTGGCTGGCGGTGGCCCAGTAGCGGTAGGCCCGCCCCTGCTTGGCCCGGTCCAGCCAGCCCTTGCGGTAGAGGATGTCCATCACCGTCTGCACCGTGGTGAAGGCGATGTCCCGGTCCCGTTGCAGGGCTTCCCGGACGTCACGTACCCGTACGGGCGTCTCGGCCGCCCACACGGCACGCATGATCGCCGCTTCCAGCTCTCCGAACCGCAGCATCGCGTTCCTCTCCCGCCCTCCCCGTGTCCGGTATCGCACGAGTGAGTACCCAACCAGCTTAGGCGACGCGATAGGTTTTCCTCCGGCCGCGCTTGGCCGCCAGGGACAAGCCGTTGTGAGCGTACCGTCCGCACCAATGTCGCCAAACGCTGCTCGCCTGTCTTGTTCTGCTGGCGATGGTGGAGAGCTGGCGCGGTTGGCTGGGGAGAGTCGAGTGAGAAACGCATGTCTCGCTCTTCGGTGCGAGACCGTCGCGTCTGTGGTTCCGCCCTGCCGACCGGCCTCACATGAGCTGTTGTACGCGGGCTTTAGCGTTCTCGGTCGCCAGTTCCTGGTCGATAGCCACACCGGCCATGGATCCGTTGGAGGCGGCGTTGACCACGTGTGCGCTCGGCATCGGCATGCTCGGCTTGCGGGCCATGTCGCCGGCCGCGTACACGCCCGGCGCGCCCGTCTGGCCGTAGTCGTCGACCTGGACGGTGCCGTCGTCCTGGAGCGTGCAGCCGAGTTGCTGGGGCAGGTCGCTGTGCTGGCGGAACTCCGGGTGCAGGAAGACTCCGGCGGTCGGGACGGGGTCGTGGCCGTCGAAGTGGACCCGGACGCCCGCTTCCTGGTCCAGCCGCCGGATCGGGGCGTCGACGGCCTCGATCTCGTGGGCCTGGAGCATCATCCGCAGCTCCGGGCTGATCCCGGCCGTGCCGTTGGTGCAGAGCACCACCTTGGGGCTCCACTGGGTGAGGTGGACCGCCATCATGGCCGCCATCTCGTCGTTACCGATCACCGCCAGGGGCTGGCCGCGGACCTCCCAAGCACTGCAGTAGGGGCAGTTGAAGGCGCCCACTCCCCAGAGCTCGGCCAGCCCGTCGATGGCGGGCAGCTGGTCGGCGACGCCGGTGGCCAGCAGGATCTTGCGCGCGTGGGTCTCACGGCCGTCGCTGAACCGCACCGCGAACCCTCCCTCGTCCTCGGCGTGCGCGGCGACGATGAGGGCGTCGGTGAGTTCGGCGCCGGGATAGGCCCCCACCTCCTGGCGGCCCAGGTTCCGCAGCTCACCGGGCCGCACACCGTCCCGGGTCAGGAACCCGTGCACAGTGTGCCCCGGGTTCCGCGGCGCGTGCCCGTCGCTCAGCAGCAGGCCGCGCTGGGCCCGGCCCAGCTGCAGCGCGGCGTTCAGCCCCGCGGGGCCGCCACCAGCGATCACGACGTCGTACATATGCGTCCTTCCGATCCAACAAGGAGAATGTGGTGTGCCAAGCGGTCCGCGTGACCACGCGGAGATTTTCGGGTTGTTGTCGCTACATCGGTCCGCCCACGATGAGCCGGGTGACCACGATGGCCATGACCAAAGTGGTGGCGTAGGCGGTCGCCATGATGGCCACCTGCGGGCCGACCCCGGATAAGGGCGCTGAGCTTCGCGTTTCCGCCACGGTTTCGCCGGATGAGGAGTGCCAGCCAGGCGACCATGACGGCCGCGCCACCGAGGGCGAAGCGGACCTGGTAGCGCTCCATCCAGGTGGTGAAGAACGAGAGGCCGCTGACCCCGGCGCCAACCGCGATGGCGCTACCGAAGCAACAGGCGCTGCCGAGCAGCCCGGGGCCCATTCCCATGCCGAGAAAGCGGTGGTCCAGAACCGTCGCGGCCCCCTGCCGCCCGGATTTCCCTGAACTGTCCCGGCGGACGGCGGGTGGGAACTGTCGGTCTCGCCACGCTGTTCGGTCCCGCGCATAGAGATCTCCCCGACCGACTCTTTATACTACGATTTTATAGTACTACATTAATGTAGTTTCACCAAGCCCACAGAGCCACTGCCGCCGAACGACGTGAATGCTGTGCCGACGCGTCCGAACGCACAGGAGCCGCGCCCGCTCGTGGCGGGACCGGCGCCGGCGTCACATCATCGCGCAGTGCTGGATGACGAGATGGACGGAACCGACGACCGCCCACGCGGCGAGCGAGCCGCCGAGCAGGGTGAGAGTGAGCAGCACCGGGGAGGGTCCCGCGAGCTTGGGCGCCTGGCCGTCCTCAAGCTGCCGGATTCGGGCGTCGATCATGCCGCCCCCGAGCGAAGCCGCAGCCGGAGCTTGCGCCCATTGCGGGCCGCTCAGCGTCTTGAGCAGCGCACCCGCAAGCGGCTTGCGGCCACACGCCGCGGTCGCCGCCTCGTCCGCCGCGAGCTCCCGCGCCGCGGTGAAGCGCGTTCTCAGGTACGCCAGGACGGGAAGGTGGAACTCCCGCGCCAGCAGCACGCGCATGAGCAGGATCTTGAGCGGGTCGCGGCTGAGCACGTGGCTACGCTCGTGCACCAGAACGGCGTGCAGCTCCTCGCGCGACATGGCGTCGAGTAGCCCCGTGCTGACCGCGATTCGGGGCCGCCGGAGGCCGTAGGTCAGGGCGAACGGTTCGGGCGCCCGCACGGCCTCGATCCGTCCCGCCAGTCCCAGCTCCCCGGCCAGCGTCTCGAGCCGCGGTGGCGTGCCGACGCGCCGCGCGCGCAGTTCCCCGCCCAGCCGCCGGACCCGCCAGGTCTCGCGGACGCCGTAGAGGACACCAATCGCCATGCCCAGAGCGGCGAACACCACGAGCGCGGCGGCCGGGGCGAACGGCACCAGTTGGGACGGTTCCTCGACCCGGAGCGCGGCCTTCGCCACGACCAGGATGCAGCACAGGCCCACCAGGGTCAGCGCGGTGCCGGCCAGGCTCGCCGCCAGCACACCCCAAAACGCGCGGTTCCCTGGTGTCCTCATTCCTCGTCCAGCAACCGCTGCAGTCGGGACTGGGCATCGGGGTCGGTGCTCACCTGCTCGACGAAATGCGCGACCGCGGCGTCCCCGAACTCCTCCAGCACACTCCGCACCGCGATACCGGCGGTGTCCGCCGCCACCGGCTCGTACGCATAGCTCCGGCCACGCTGCGTGCGCCGCAACGCACCCTTGTCGGCCAGCCGGGTAAGCACCGTCATCACCGTGGTGTACGCAAGCGGCGCCGAGCGGTCACGGTTGAGCGCGTCGAGCACCTCGCGCACGGTCATCGCGGATCCCGCCGCCCACAGCACCTCCATGACCTCGGCGCCGAGCGGACCAAAGAACCGGATCGCCTCATCGTTCACGTCGGTGACGACCTCACTCTCCGCGTGGTCCGGGTGTGCGGGCGCAGCGGACGCGATCCGTTGGCGAGCGCCGCGCACCTGACCTTATTGGCCCGTCCGAGCGACGCGCCACCGGCCGGTGCCGGCTTTCCCCGCACGACACGCCCCGCCGGCGAAACCCCAGTCTACTATAAAAACGTAGTATAAACCGGGTATCCCCCGTGGGTAAGTGGTCCGCGAACCGATCAGAGAGGGACCAGTGCAACGGTCACAGCAGTGTGGTCGGGGTGATGGTGTCCACGTGCACCACTGCGTCGAACCATTCGCCGAGCGCACCGATGGTGTAGTGGTCCGGGTCCGCTGCCGCGTCGTAGACGCCGCTGATGACTCGCAACCCGCGCCGGCTGTGCAGCCAGTCGCCAACCGGGCCGGCGGGTGCGGTGCGGAGGTCGAGCAGGTAGCGGCCGAGGCCGGCCGCTGCGAGTGCGGCGTCGAAGGAGCCCCGTTCCGGGGCGGGCACACGCTGGCCCTGGTGCACATCCCCGAGCGTGCCGTGTCCGAACCCGAGAAGCACCGGGAAGTACCCCGTTCCGAGTTCGGTGCGCAGTTGGCTTCCGACGGTCCGGAAGGGCTCTTCGAGCACGGCAAGCGGCTCGAAGCGGGCGGCGTTGGCGGTGAGCGCGATGCCCTCCCAGTAGACGATCCGTGTTCCGGTCTCCCGCCGCAGCCGGTTCATGGTGGCGACTGACTGGTGCCGCAGCGCGGCGTAGTCGAAGTCCGCCGCGAAACCGCCCGCGTGAAAGTCCACGATGCGCTGGGCCTGCTCCAGTGCACGGGACTTGGTGTCGGAGTGCGGGAGCGAGTCGACCATCTCGTGGGCCTCGCGGGCGAGTTCGGCGAAGGGCCGCCCAGGGTGGACGCCCCGCGCCTGCTGGACGTGCTCGGCGAGTTCGTGTGCCGTCACGATGACGTCGTAACGCTGCCGCAGCCTGGTGCCGACCCTCGGGGCCGTGCGGGTTACCAACGCGGCGACGTCGTCATAGTCGGAGGGCCGCGCCGAGGCCGGATCCAGCCCGACCATGCGCATGGGGTCAGCGGGGAACCGCTGGTTGAACGAGCGGGTCCAGTGCACGAGGTCGAGCATTTCCCGGGTCCGGCGGGGCCGCCACAGTGCCGCGACCAGCTGGTGCGGGTCGCCCTGCCCGGTGCTGACGTAGTGGTCCAGTTGGTGCACGACGGCCGCGTCATCCTGGATCGCCAGGGTACGGAATCCCATCTCCGTAGCGAGGAACCGGAACACGCGGTGCCCCAGACTGGCCACCTCGTGACCGGCGCGGGTGGCCTCGGCAAGACCGACGATTTCGGCGTCGCCGACCATGGTCCGCAACGGTTCCAGGTCGTCGAGCGCGGTGGTGGGGTCCGTGGTCGCGAGTGGGTGCGCGTGTTCCCGGATCCACTGGTGAACCGGTGGGGCGAGTTCATCGGTTGTCGAGGCCACGATGTCCTACCTTCTCTGTATGGGCGGTCGCTGACTGTTGCGCAGGGGGCCGTGGAAGGGAGCCGGATGGTGGGCTCACCCTGTCCGTTCGAGGTCGAACATCGCTCGGAAGTGGCTGACCAACAGGTCCTTGCCCTTGTACGCGGCCGTGGTCTGCGCACCGGCGGTACCGTCGGGAAGCTGGGACGCCCCACCGTCCGGACCGAGAGGGACCAGGATCGCCGGGTCCTCCTCGGGTTCGTAGCTCGTCAGGTCCCCCTCGCCCCGGATGAGGGCGGTGATGTTGGCCGCGGCCACCTCACCGTGGACGGTTGCCTGACTGGCCTGCTTCGGCTCGGGAACCGCGGTGATGTCGCCGATGGCGAACACCCTCTCCTGGCCCGCCACCCGCAGCTCGGGGGTGACCCGCAGGAGGCCGTTGGACTGCAGGGCATCGGAGAGGTCCGGTTCCAGGTATCCCGTTGTGGGCGCGGCGCCGAAGCAGCGGTACCAGATGTCGGCGGAGATCGGTTCTCCCTGTTCGGCGTGGACCTCGAACTCCCGCGACACCGCCGGCGGTGTCGCGGGCAGCTCGCGCAGCGCGGTGCCCAGCCGCAGGTCCACGCCGAGGTCGAGCAGCTGCTGGCGCAGCTCGTCGCGCAGCTCGGCACTGTAGCCCCCGGACAGTACGTCCTCGGCCGGGTCGACGATGGTGACCGCCTTGTCCGGCCACACCGCCGTGATCTCCCCGGCCAGTTCGATGCCCACCGGGCCGGCGCCGAGCAGCAGTACCCGCTGCGAGTTCGCCAGGGCGTCGTGGGCGGTGCGGAGCTGGGCCCGGGCGGTGGCCGCGTCGTCGTCCGCCGCCTTCGCCGGGAAGGGGTAGGTGGATCCGGTCGCCAGGATGGTGTAGTCGGCGGCGACGTGGTCGCCGGAGCTGAGCTCGACCCCGTCGGCCGTGACCCGGATGGCCTGGTCGTGGATGACCCGGCCGCGCCGGAGCAGCCGGGTGTAGGGAAGGAAGATCAGGCCGGCCCAGGTGTGGTCCACGAGGCCCCGCAAGGCCGCGGCGTTGTGGAAGAAGGCGTTCTTCGGTTCGACGAGTACGACGTTGGCCACCTCGTCGAGTAGCTGCGCGGCGCGTACTCCGCCGTAGCCGCCACCCACGACGGCAACCGTCGGCTGTGCGTTGGCTGTGGTGCTCATCTGTCGCTCCTGCCGTCGCTCGGGGATCCGGGCTGGGGGCGAAGGTCCGCCGCGTTCCCGGCTTCGTTCACCACGCAGACTAGAAGCCGGCCTCGACACGGAGAATGATTGAGCGTCGCTGTTTTATGCGTATTCGTATCAATGCTTCGCTACGCGTGATATTTTCACTAATCTGAGCCGGAGGAGTCGGACGCCGGAACGGGAGGGGAGGCGGGGGCCGCGCGCCCCGGACGTGATGGACATCCTCAGCGACGTGATCGCGGCCACGCGCACCGGGCGCCCCGCTGGGGAACGCGTCAACTGGTACGCGCCGTGGGGACAACGCTTCGCCGACCAGCCCGGATCCGCGGGGTTCCTCGTGGTGCTACGCGGGTCGTGTTGGCTGCTCCGGGAATCGACTCCACCGGTCCAACTCGGGCCGGGCGACGTGGTGTTCTCCCCGCACGGGGACGGATACGCCATGGCCGACAATCCGGCGACCCCCCTCGCATCGCCGGAGACCTCCCGGTCACGGGAAGGGCACGAGGCACCCCCGCCTGGCGAGAGGGCGGACACCGCCTCGACCGTCACTCTGTGCGGCGGGTACCACCTCGACCCGAGCCGGACGCATCCGCTACTGCGGGAACTCCCCGGCGTCATCCACCTGCCCGCACGCCTGGGTGCCCATCCGGAGTTGTGGTCGGCCGTGGAGATCCTGGCCGCCGAGATCGACAGCACCCGGTTGGGAGCGGACGCCGTCATGCCGCTCGCCCTGGACATGCTGCTGCTCTACATCCTCCGCGCCTGGTTCGAGGACCGGCACCAGGGCGGGGCGGACGTCGGCTGGGCGGGGGCCTTGGCGGATCCCGCCGTCCGTTCCGCCCTCAACGCGATCCACCGGGCCCCGGCTCGGCAGTGGACCGTGCAGGAGCTGGCCGAGCAGGCGCGACTCTCCCGGGCCACGTTCTCCCGGCGCTTCGCGACCCTCACCGGGCAGCCCCCACTGAAGTATCTGACCTGGTGGCGAATGACGATCGCGGCGGGGCAGCTCCGCGACACCGGTGCCTCCCTGGGAGAGGTGGCCTCGCACGCCGGCTACACCTCGGAGTTCGCCTTCGCGCACGCGTTCAAACGCCACTTCACCATCGCCCCCGGCCGGTACCGCAGCCAGGCCCGTGCGCTACCGGCCGAGGCCGGCCATGCCCTCAGCACGGGTCCCCCTGACACGCCGACGCCCCGCTGATCGCGGAAGGCGCGCCGGCGGGACTTCCGCGATCAGCGCCAGCAGCAGGCGCCGAAGCTGGCAGCGGGGTGAGCCTGAGCAACGCCCTACCCGGACCTCATTCGCAGTTGGTGTAGTTGGTGGAGAAGCTGCCCGCGGCCCCGTCTCCGGGGACCGCGCCCGCGTGGTAGCACACCGCCACGGCGGGCACATCCTGCAGCGGGCCGGGCGACTCGGGTCCGCCGACGGTGAGCAGGCCGCGCTCGGGCGCCCCGTCGAAGGTCAGGTTCAGGTTTGTGGGATAGTCCCCGTCAAAGGAGCCGGATGAGTGGTTGAAGGATGACTCCTCGTGGGGAGCGAAGGTCTCCCGCGAGTCCGGACCGACGACGCCGAACATGCTGTCCTCGAAAAAGTCGCCCGAGTCGGGCATATCGAACACCGCGGCCTTCACGTAGACGCGGTCGGCGGGGCGGGTCACCTCATACAGCAGCAGGACGGCGGACTGCCCGGTGGGGTCGGAGAGCCGCACCACGGCGCCCGCATCGGGGCCCTCGATCCAGTTCGCGTCTTCCACCTTGGCGAGCTCGCCGGCGGTCAGCCCGCCGATCTGCGCCGTCGCCGCACCCTGGTCGTCCTCGGCCTGGTCGGTGGCCAGCTCCGGAGCCGCCTGGGTCCAGTCGATCGCCTCGGCGTCCGCCGCCTCGTCCTCGTTGTTCTCGCCGTCTGCGCTGTCCTCGCCGCCCGTGCCCTCCTCGGCACTGTTCGTCTCGGCCGGTGTCTCCGCACCATCGTTGAGCAGCGCCCAGGTGGCGGTGCCGGCAAGCAGCACCACCGTGGTGGCGGTGGCGCCCACGCTCAGCGCGCGGCGGGGCACCGGCCGGCGCGGCAGGTGCGGCG
This sequence comes from Lipingzhangella halophila, assembly GCF_014203805.1. Lineage (GTDB taxonomy): Bacteria > Actinomycetota > Actinomycetes > Streptosporangiales > Streptosporangiaceae > Lipingzhangella > Lipingzhangella halophila. The sequence continues at coordinate 3,286,938 of NZ_JACHJT010000001.1, forward strand.
GATCGGGGCGGATCGTCCACGTGTGCGGGGAGGGGGCGTGCTCCTTCAGACCCTGCGCCAGCTGCTGGCTGGTGGGGCGGCGCGACGGGTCCGGGTCCAGGGCTGTGCTCAGCAGGGGCTGCCACTCCCGCGGAACCCCGGTGAGGTCGGCGGCCCGGGTCGCGACCCGGTGGGCGAGGACGTCGGGGCTGCCGGTGCCGAACGGGGAACGGCCCGTGGCGGCGTGCGCGACCAGCGCCGCCCAGGAGAACGTATCGGAGGCGGTTGTGGCGGGATGGCCCTCGTACTGTTCGGGGCTGATCCACCCGGGGGTTCCCACGAGCAGTCCGGTACGGGTGAGTGCGCTCTCCTCCACCGCGCGGGCGATACCGAAGTCCAACACCATCGGCCCGGAGCCGGACAGCACGACATTGCCCGGCTTCAGGTCACGATGCACCACCCCGGCCGCGTGGATGGCGACCAGCGCCCGCGCCACCCCGGCGGCGAACGCACTCAGCATCGGCCGCGGCAACGGACCATGCTGCCGTACCCACTGGCCCAGGGTCAGGCCGGACACGTAGTCGGTGGCCAGCCAGGGCCTCGGCGCGGCCGGGTCGGCACCGTGGAAAGCGGGCAGGTACGGGCTGGCCACCCGGCGGATCAGGTCGACCTCGCGGGTGAAGCGGGCCCGGAAGTCGGCGTCGGCGGCGTACTCGTCGTGGATCACCTTGACCGCGACGAGTGCGCCATCCCGTCCTCGGGCGGCGTACACCTGCCCCATTCCGCCACTGCCAACCCGGGCGGCGATCCGGTAGGGCCCCACCCGCCGCGGGTCGGCCCGCCCGAGCTGCCGCACGGCTCACTCCTCTCCTGCTGTACTCTCGTCTGCCGTGCCGCGCCGCTTCGCCACCAGCGAGGATCCGGGACGGCAGGGTCACTGGGTGACCTGGGCGTCCTCCATGATCTCGGCCAGGCTCTCGGTCTGGTAGTTGTCCACGACCATCGCCTCGGGCAGCCGCCACATCCGCTGCTCGTGGTAGCGGTAGGACTCCTCCGGGATGTCGGCGTCGTAGTCGGCCAAGCAGCCCACCTCCCACGTCTGGTGCAGCACCGACGCTCCGTCCAGGTCGAGCTCCTCCTCATCCAAGAGCCCGAGGGATTCCGAATCGGCCGGGTCTTCGGCCCGGGGCTCGCCGTACACGTCGAGCCCCCGCACACACTCGGTGGGCTCACCGGCGATGTGGAAGTGCCGGGTTTCGTCGACCGCGTCGCCCGCGTAGCCGAAGTGGCGGCTCACCGGGCCCAACAGCCAGACAGACGCACACTGGGGACTGATGAGGAAGTCCGAACCCAGCTCGCAGCTCTGGGAAGGGTCGGTCTGCAGGACCAGGATCTCCTCGCTGTCACTCGACCCAACGGGGACAGTGCCTGTGTAGTCCACTTCGTACTCGTGCGCCTGCCACTCTTCGGGGACGTCCAGTGTCAGGTCGTGGTAGGTGACCTCCTGCGTGCCGGCGTCGGCGTCCTGCGCGGCTCCGGCGGTGTCCCCGGTCTCCTCGGGGTCGCCGTTCTGGGCCCAGTACCGCCCGGCTACCCAGCTTCCCGACACCACCAGCACCAGGGCGAGCGCGGCCGCGGTCACCACAGTGGCGGTGCGGCGCCACCACGGGGGCCGGGGCAGCAGCGGCGCCCAGGCGTCCGGACCGCTCTCGGGCTCCACCCGCCAGCCGGAGTGCAGCACCTGGCTGAGCACCTGGGTGGGCTCCTCGTCGGCCGACCAAGGGGCGAGCACCGTAGCCCCCCGCAGGGCCTGGGCTGCCGTGGGGCGCTGGTCCGGGGTCTTGCCCAGCGCAGCCCGTACCAGCGGCACCAGCTCCTCCGGCAGCCCGTCCAGGTCGGGCTCCTCGTGCAGGACGCGTTGGGCCAGGACCTTGGCGTTACCGGTGCCGAACGGGGCGCGGCCGGTGCCGGCGTAGGCCACCAGGCCGCCCCAGGCGAACATGTCGCTGGTGGGGTGCGGCGGTGTCCCGTCATACTGCTCCGGGGCGACCCAGCCGGGCGTCCCCATCAGCCCGCCGGTGCGTGTGATCGCCGATTCGTCCACTGCGCGGGCGATCCCGAAGTCCAGCACCTTGGGGCCGTCGGAGGCGAGGAGCACGTTCCCGGGTTTCAGGTCCCGATGCACGATCCCGGCGTGGTGCACCGCGGCCAGCGCCTCAGCGCAGCCCGCCGCGAATCCGATCAGCATTGCCGGGTCCATCGGGCCGTGGCGGTCCAGGTACTGGCGCAGCGTCGGGCCGTTGACGTACTCGCTGGCCAGCCACGGTGTGTCGGCGTCGGTGTCGGCGCCGAAGAACGCGGGCAGACACGTTCCGCGCACCCGCCGCAGCAGGTCGACCTCGCGGGCGAACCGGGCCCGGAATTCGGGGTCGGCGGCCAGTTCGCGCTTGACCACCTTCACCGCGACAGCGCGGCCTGAGTCGTCAACGCCCGCGTACACCACCCCCATGCCGCCCGCGCCGATACGGCCGGCGATGCGGTAGGCGCCGATCTGCCGCGGGTCAGTCTCGAGGCGCGGCGTGATTCCTGACGGGATCTGGGGGTGACCCACGCGCTACCTCATAGATCTCGTGACGGACCGCAGACACAGCGTAATTCTAGGGAAACCCGCCTTCTCCCCTCGAACCCGCTCCCAGGCCGGATCCGGCCGGCCCGCCCCCGAGCCGGAACCGGACACGGACTCCCCGCTGATCCGAGCCCGCCGGCGGTTCGCCGACCACAGTGCGCACAACCTCGGCATCGCCGCACTCGCTTCGCTGGTCGTGCCTCGGACCCGGGAGGAGGCCGTCCGGGCGGTCGCGGAGTTCCGGGCGGCCCATCCCCGGGTCACGGCCATCGCCGCGTTCACCGACGACGTGGCGGTCCGCATCCTCGCGGCGCTGCACGACCTCGGCCTGGCCGCACCGCGCGATCTGGCCGTCATCGGGTTCGACGCGACCGAGCACGGTGCCCTGTTCACGCCCGCGCTCACCTCCGTGCACATCGACGCCGAGGCCCACGGGCGCCGCGCCGCCCGAAACGTGCTCGGTCTCGACGCCGCCGACATCGCGTCCGCACCTGCGCACATCGTCCGGCGCGAGTCGGCCTGAGCCGTGCCGTCGGCGGGCCGGGGCATCGGGGCGCTATGAGGCCGGACCCGCCGGTCCCCCGGGCCACCGGATCTCCGGGCCGGTCCGGTGGCCCGGTGACCCCGTATCGCGGAGTCCGGTAACCACGGGCTTCCCGCACCGGCTCGGGAGGGCCTGGGCCGTTATCCCCCGACCCCCTCCTGTTCGGCTTCGACCTCGCGGTTCCACTCGCTCTTGGCAGACTGCCAGCCGTCCTCGTTGAGCCCGAGACGCCAGTAGCCCGAGATGGAGAGCCGGTCCCGGGCAACGCCGCGCTCGGTGCGCAGCAGCCGCCGCAGCTCCTTGACGAACCCCGCCTCGCCGTGCACGAACGCCTGGACATCACCGGGCGGGAACTCCAGCGCGGCGACCGCGCGCACCAGCGGTCCGCCGACGCGCTCGGGCCCCTGGTGCAGCCAGGTGATCGACGCCTCGGCGGCGGTCTCCAGCTTCTGCTCCTCCTCGGGACCGCTGACCTCGATGAAGGCGTGGGCAAGAGCGCCCTGCGGCATCCGTTCCAAGGCTGCCGCGATGGCCGGCAGCGCGCTCGCGTCCCCGGCCAGCAGGTGCCAGTCCGCGCCCGGGTCGGGGGCGTAGCCGCCGCCGGGCCCGGAGAAGTAGAGGTCGTCGCCCGGCTGGGCGGCCGCGGCCCACGGGCCGGCCACCCCCTTGTCGCCGTGGTGGACGAAGTCGACCGTCAGCTCGCGCTCGCTGGCGTCCCAGTGGCGCACGGTGTAGGTGCGCATGACCGGCCACTGCTCGCGCGGCTGCTCCTCACGGATACGCTGCAACTCGAAGGGCTCGGGGTAGGCACCGCCGTCGGCGGGGAACAGCAGTTTGATGTAGTGGTCGGTGTACTCGTCTGCGGCGAAGCCCTCAAGGCCCGGGCCGCCCAGCACGACGCGGATCATGTGCGGGGTGAGCCACTCGACCCGCCGCACCTGGGCGCGCCTGACGCGCGGACTCCTGCGACCGGGTTGTTCGGCCATGGTGGTTGCCTCCTCGCCGTTGTTTCCAAGCCCCTGGGGGCGGCAAGGGCCGGGCCGCCCCCGCCGGGCGTCCGCAGCCCGCAGGAAAGCGGATGGCCTCAAGCGTCCCAGATCAGGACCGCGCCGCGGCGCCCGCGGTCGGGGGCGGTGCCACGCCCAGCCGCTCGGCGGCGGCGCTGACGTCGGCCCACACCTTCGCCCCCACGGGAACCCCCTGCGCACTGCGCTGCGCCTCGGTCGCCGCGCTGCGCTCACCGGGATAGTGCACCTCGCCGGTACCCTCCGCAGAAGGCAGGCCCTTCAGCACCTCCAGGGTGTGGCCGGCGGCCTCGGGGAAGCCGTCCCCATCCCCGAAGGCCGCCGGGTCGAGGGCGAGCAGCAGAGCGTTCTGCCGGTGGACTCTGCCGTCCGGATCGTCGCTGTGGAACGAGGAGAGGATGGGGGCCTGCACCAGGACGCTGGTGAGGAGCTCGAAGACCAGCGACATGCCGGCGCCCTTGGCTCCGCCGAGCGGCAGCGGCATTTTGGCGAGACCGGGGTCTGTGGTGGGGACGCCCTCGGCGGTGGCCGCTGCGCCCTCGGGCAGCGGCTCTCCACTGTTGCGGTACTGGGCGATCTTGCCCAGGGCGATCATGGCGGTCGCCATGTCCAGCAGCACGGGTGGGCGCCCTTGCGCGGGAACGGCGATCGACAATGGGCTTGTGGCGACGGCGGCGCCTTGCACACCCGGGTAGCCCATGTTGGGCATCCCGGCGACGAAGGCCAGACCGATCTGGCCTTCGGCGGCAATCCGGGATGTGTAATACCCGATGGCGCCGGTGTGCACGGTCCGGCGGACGGCGGCCGTGCCGACTCCGTTGGCTTTTGCCCTCTCGATCGCCTCGTCTGCTGCCTGGGTGAGAGCGACCGGACCGGGGGCGCGGACGGCTTCGGCGGGGATGCCGGCCTCCACGGCCTTGTCGACGTGGGCGTTCCAGGAGTACTGCGCGTCCCAGTGCCGTGCCGCCACCAGCAGCGACAGCTCTCGCGGGTGCGGCCGCGGCACTAGGCTCGGGGAGCGCAGAAGCCCGGAAGAGGAGGACTCGGTGACCGTCATCATCAATGCGTCCGCAGTGGCCACTCTCGATCGCGGCGGTGCGATCGCCACCACGCCGCTGGTCACCAAGGTGTCTGCCGCCGGCGAGAACCGGATCACCAGTGGGATGAGCGTCTATCCGCCGGGAACCGGCGCGCCGATGCATTCGCACAACTGCGACGAGCACGTCACCGTTCTCGAAGGCGAGGCCGAGGTCGTCGCGGAGGGGTCCACGACCCGGCTCGGCCGTTTCGACACCACCTACATCCCCTCCCCCGTTCCGCACCTGTTCCGCAACGTCGGGGACTCCCCCTTGCGGATCCTGTGGGTCTACACCTCCCAGACGGTGACGCGCACCTTCACCGAGACCGGAGAGACCGTGGAACACCTTTCCGCGGAGGACCAGATGGGCAGCGGATAAGGCGCCCCCAGCCGGCGGCCCGGACCGGCAGCGGGGCCAGTCCACCGCCGCCGGTCCGGGCAGACGCGGGATCCGGACGCTATCGCTCGCTCTCCGGACCGGGAGCGGTTCGTCGCGCGGGCCGCGGCCCTGATCGGGGGTGAGCCGCAGCGGGAGGGCGCTCAAGCGGTTGGTCCGGATCGCCGTGCTCGCGTTGGAGGAACCCACCGGAACCGGTCAGCGGACTCGTGCTCATCTCGCCGGCCGGACTCCACCCGATAGCGGAGACGACCAGGGCGCGATTCGGGTCACTCCCCGTTCGGTGGGGCGAAGGCGACGACCGTCCCCGAGGCGTCTCGCGACTGCATGGCGACCGTCAGTTCGGGAAAGGCTTTCACTGTGACGTCCCCGCCTTGGCCGCCCAGGTCGATCTCCTCGGTTTCACCAGTGGGGCCGTGCACGGTGGTGAGCACACCGTCCTCGGTCGTGTAGAAGTGGTCGTCCTGGACGTTCCTCCCGCCGCCCCCCATCGGAACCGAGACACGCTCCCTCCAGACAATCGACCCGTCGTCCACGCTGACCCCCGCATACGGTGATCCTTCGGCGGCGAAATCATAGGCGCCTATGACTCCACCGAACTCTGTGGAGACTGACCCAAAGCCCTCGCTCCCGAGGGCGATCTGGAACCCCTCGTCCGTGTCGTTGAAGCTGTTGTGCCGCCACAGTTCGTCACCCTCTGGCCCCAAGGCCACCAGGTCGGTCGTTAGGTCTGCGGTCCCGTCGACGGACGCATCGACAGAGGCGGCAACAATGTCCTCGCCCAGGGCCACATCCGCCACGGCTGGGACGGCATCCATAGCCGCTTCCTGGTCCCTACCGCTCTCGGCCCACGAGTCGGGAAGGGCGAACTCGTGCTCGAAAAGCAGGGACCCGTCACTCGCGTCGAACACGGCCATGCGCGGTCCGAACCAGGCAACGAACCGGCCGTGTCCCAACGCCGCCTGCCACGGAGCATCGGCCCCTGCCTCGTCTGGTGCCTGCTGCCACGCCACATCGGCGAACCCGGTCCGTTCGTCATCGAACTCGGCGACCACCTCCCCCGACGCCGTGTCGTGGAGACGCCACACATCATCGCTGACCGCCGCAAAACGCTCAGGTGTGGCCATGTCGTCCAGCAAAGGCCCGGCCTCGGGGATGCACCACTGCTGGCGCCCCGTCGCCACATCCACCGCCACATGCGGAGAATCGCCGCACCTGTTGGGGGGAAGATCCTCACCACTCGGACGCAGCACCAAGGTCTCACCGAGCAGGTGCAGCACATCCGCATAGGTGGTGGGGGAGAGCAGGTCGGACGCCGTGCCGTAGCCGAACGGTTCCTGGTCACCGCAGTCCAGCGTCCACAACACCTCGCCACTGGGCGCGTCGTAGACCGCCAGCGCCCCCTGATCCCAGACCGCCGTGTGCTCGGCGTCGCCGGTTGCCACACCCCACCGGGGCACCTCCCACAGGGCACTCCCAAGGGAGGCGCTGCCGTCGTGGCGTGCGGCCACCGTGGACAATCCGGGATTGCCGTTGGTACCGACCGGATCGGCATCCGGCCACGCCTCGTTCTCCCCCTGGCTCCGCCGGGGTTCGTCACAGACCACCGGTGTTGCGAAGTCGTGCCACGCCACCGGCGTCAACAGTACGGCTACCAGCAGCAGTGCCGCACCCAGAGTCGGCACCACGCCGAGGCGGTGGGGGAGGCGGCCCGCCTGGAGTATCGGTGACAGACTCCGATGGCTCAGCCCCCGCCACATGACCCGTGCGTAGAAGTAGCCGCAGACCACGAGGACTCCGACGCCGAAGGCGACCTGCCCCCACATGCCCCAGGAGCCGAACAGGGCACCGGAAAGCACAGCTCCCTCGCACACCACCAGGCCCCGGGTGGACACCCGAGGTCCCCACGCCCTGGCGGCCGCGATGAGGACCGCGACGAACACGGCCACCATGCCCAGGACCAATGAGAGGTGGGAGACCCAGGGCAGGATCAATACGGCAAACGTCACCCCGCAGAAAACCGCGATCGCGGTCAGAGCCCAGAAAGCGATCGCGAGCGTCACCGAGCGACCGTGAGTCGGCGGGACGGACGTGAAGAACGACGGGGAGTTCGCGGCGCCTGAAGGGGGTCCATGGGGGGATATTGGCACAGCGGGCCATGCCGCGCGACGCACACCACGAGTGGCCACCGCAGGCCGACACACGACGCCGGGGCCGCCCGGGAAGCACTCACCGCCTTCGGTGCCACCGAGCACGGCCGATGCCACCCCCATGCCGTCACCGGCGACCTCCGCGGCCTCGTTCTCGCGCGCCCGCACCAGCCGAGCGAAGGCCCCGAGCAGCAGAGAGGAGTCGACGACCAGCGCCCGTACCCGCTCGCCGGGCGGCGCGGCGCTCAACCGGTTGGTCCGGACCGCGAGCGGTCATCCTGACTCTTCGGCAGGCCGAACGCCTGATCGGTCCGGATGTAGCCGCCCCCGAGCCGCCCCAGAGCCCGCAGGGCCAGGTTGTCGACCCGCCCGCGATCGTCCAGTACCGCAGGATCCATGTGGTAGCAGGCGACCCGCCCGATCACCATGGTGTCGGTCCCCAGACGCAGCATCCGCTCCAGTCGGCACTCCACCGCGGCCGGCGTCTCCGCCACGCGTGAAGCGGCCACAAGGTGCGAGGGGGCCGCGGTGAGGCCGGCGATGGCGAACTCGTCGGCTGCGCCTTCGCCGACATCGGCGGACACCCGCATCGCGTTTCCGAGTTGCTCCGGTACCACGTTGACCACGAACTCCCCGGTCTCGCGGATGTTGGCCAGCGTGTCCTTCTCGGCTCCGCTGTCGTGCGGCTCGATGGTGATGGTGAGCATCTGCGGGCATGTCGAGGCGACGGTGAAGAAGCTGAATGGGGCCAGGTTGGGTACCCCCGAACGGCTCACCGTGGACGTCCAGGCGATCGGTCGCGGTACGACACTGCCGATGAGGAGTTTCCGGGCTGCCGGGGCAGGCATCTCCGCGGGATCAAGCACCAGATGGGCCACTACTGCTCCTCGACGCTGGTGTGGCGGGTCTCGACGCCCCATGCGCGGAACAGGCGTTCGGCCACCGGAACGGCCACGATGGCGGTGAGGATGCCCTGGACCGGCGGCAGTCCGATCGCGAGCTGGTCGCTGACGAAGGCCACTACTGTTCCCAGTACGTAGGCGGACAGGCAGCTCCAGCGCACCGCGAGAAACCGGGTGCGGGAGAGTTTCCGCAGGGAGCCGCGCCAGACGAACAGGTGGTCACCGATGATCACGCCGCCCAGCGGGGGGATGAAGATGCCGAGCAGCAGCAGGTACTGCGGAAGGGCCTCGTAGATTCCGGTGAGCGCCAGCAGGATGGCGACGGCGATGCCGGCGATGATGAACGGCCGTTTGCTGGCCAGGCCGAACATTTCCGCCCCCGCCACTCCGAACGCGTAGGCGGTCGTCTCCTGGGTCGTCCACACGTTGAAGAACAGCAGCGTCACCGCGGCCAGTACCAGGTTGAGCTGGAGCAGCACCACAACGAAGTCGCCGGCCTGGAAGGCGATCGCGCCGACGGCGCCGAACACCAGCATGAGCAGATTTCCGATGAGGAAGGCGCCGAGAGCCGCCACGAACGCCTGCCATGGGAGCCGGGCGAACCGGCTCCAGTTAGGGGTCTGCGTTCCTCCGCTGACGAAGGTCCCCACCACGATCGTCACTGCGGTCGCCCAGGGCATCGACTCCTCGGGAGCGACCTCGGCGAGTCCGCCCCACCCGCCGACCGCGTCGAGAGCCTGGAAGACGACCCAGCAGCACAGCGCGAGCATCAGCGGTACCGACAGGCCGCTCAGGACCTCCAGACCGCGGAACCCGTAGTAGGCCGTGATTCCGGTGAGGACGGAGCTGAGCACGATCACGACCCACGTGTAGCCCTCCAGACCGAACGCCTGAACCAGGAGTTCGGAGATGAAGACCGCCGTCACGGCGTACCAGCACACCTGGGTGCCTCCGAGGAGGACGCTCGCCCACTTCGCGCCGTAGCGGCCGAGCGTATAGCGCGCCAGCAGGACCGTGGTGAGCCCGGTGCGGGCACCGATCACGGCCAGGAACGCCACGTAGAGACCGAGGATCGTACTGCCCACGATGAGGACCGCCAGGAGGTCCTCCCAGTAGAACGCCGTGGAGATGCGGGCGCCGGCGAGCATGGTCGGCGTGAAGAACACGAAGCCGAGCAGCACCGTCAGCAAGGAGAGGAAACCGCGGCGGGCCCGGAGGGGGACCTCGGTCAGGGGATAGTCATCCGACGCGACCGTTTCGGCACGCTCGGACGGTTGTGTGCGGGTGGTGGACATGTGGGTTCCTTGGGATGCGCCGAAGGTGGGGTGTGTCACGCTTCAAGCGAAGCAACATCCCGCCCCGCACAAGGATGGAGAAAGCTCTAGAGAATCACCGATCTCGATGTGTATATTCACAACGTGCTCACCATTCGTTCGCTGCTTTTCGACCGCTCACTGGGACTGCGGCTGCTTGTCGGTGGGGCCGGGGAGGTTGACGACCTCTCCTTCCGCTGGGTGCACAACACCGAGCTCCCCGACCCCTCGCCGTATGTGCGTCCGCACGAGCTCGTGATGACCAACGGGCTGTGGTTGGAGAGCGGGGGGTCGGTCGACGTGTTCGTGGGGGCTGTCAAGGACGCCGGAGCGGCCGGCATCGTCTTCGGGCTGCGGAGGGAGATCCCGAACACGCCCGCGGAGCTGATCGAGGCCTGCCGCACGGAGGGAATGCCTCTCCTGGAGTTGGCCGTGTCCGTGCCGTTCACCGCGGTCTCGCAAGCGGCCGCGGACCGCTACGCCGAACAGCGCCAACAGGACCTCATCGGCACGGTCGAGCGCGGCAACGCGCTCGTGTCCGCGGTATCACGCGGTGGAGGTATGGCCGGTGTGCTGGAGGTGCTCCGCCGCGACCACCCTCTACTGCGCCTGGCGGTGGTCGACCGCTTCGGACGCTGCCCGGCCGCCGCTGGGGCGGAGTTGGCCCCCGAAGAGCTGCGCTCGGTGGCGGCGTCCCTCAGGCGGCACCCGCCCCCGCTAGAGGTGGAGCTCCGGGACCCGGGGACGGCGAGCCTCTTCCTCATCGATACGCTCGGCGGCCGCGGGGGCGCCGGTGGTGCCCTGGTGTGCCTGCGGGCCTCCCGCGACCTCGACGACAGCGAACGCGAGGCCCTGGAACAGGCGGCACGCTTTCTCAGCCTGGAAGCGGCCCGTACCCAGCTCGCGCAGACGATCGAGCTGCGTTTCGCGAGCGAGCTTCTCGACATGATCACCTCAGGCGCGCGCGAGGTTCACGAGATCACGAACCGCATCATGGCCTTCGGTATCGACGCCCAGAGCCGGATGGCCGTATGCGCGCTGGCGCCGACCTCGTCGGAGACCGAGCCCTCCACCGGGTTGGCCGAGCTGATCGGCGGCTTCTTCACCGCGGAAGCACTGCCCGTGGTGGTTGCCGAGAGCGGCCAGGACGTCGTCACCATCTTTCCGTGGCTTCGCTCCGGCGAAGCGCTCAAGAGCTTCGCCGAACGCCTCATCGATTCGGTCGGCGCGCAGTCGAACCACCGTCTCGTCGCGGGCATCGGCGATATCGCCGCGAACGCCGGGGAACTGCGCACTCCCTTGGTGGAAGCGCGCGAGGCGTGCCGGGTCCTGCGTATGCGCGCCAAAGGGCCCCGGGTGGCCGATTTCGGGGACCTCAACATGTACCAACGGCTGCTGGGGCAGCATTCGGCCGAGGTGCTGCGCGGGTTCGCCGCCGATGTTCTGGGGCCGATCCGGACCTATGACCGCGACCGCGGCAGCGGGCTCGAGGCAACGGTACAAACGTTCCTGGAGCGGGACGGGCACTGGGCGGGGGCCGCCGCCGCGCTCAACGTGCACGTCAACACACTGCGCAACCGCCTGGCCCGGGTCACGGAGCTGACGGGGCGCGACGTCTCACGCACCGAAGACCGGGTGGACCTGTTCCTGGCTCTGAAGGCGGATTCGTTGTCGCGGGGTCGGTGAAACCCGTCTCACCGACCCCGCTGGCCAGGCGTTGTCACGGATCCGGGTAGGCGGTGGCGTCGACGGCGGGGAGATCCGGTGCGTGGGAGGTGAGGTCCGCGTCCGCGGCGGCCGACCGAGCGACGTCCGCGCAGCGCGCGAAACGCACGTCACCGCATTCCAGTGCGTGCTCGATGAGCCGGCGCAGAGCCAGCGCCCTGCTCGGGCGCCCGGAGAGGAACGGGTGGCTGGTCAGGTTGAACAGGCAGCCGTAATGGCGCATCGCGTCCAGCTCCGCCTTCCACATCCCCAGCACCTTCTCGGGACTCTCGATCACCGATCCGACAACGGGGTCGGGGAGGAACGCGTACTGCTCCCAGTCGTCCAGCGACCAGTGAACGGGAAGCTCGATCACTTCCCCGGCCTCCGTCGGGATCCGGTACGGCCGGTCGTCGGCCATGAACGAGGAGTCGTAGACGAGACCGTGTTCGGCCACGAGTCCCGTCGTGTACCGGCTCGCTCCCCACAGCGCGGCCCGGTGCCCGTGGACCCCGACGCCCTGGCTCTCGAAGACGTCCAGGGCACGCTCGAAGTCAGCGCGCTCCTGCGTCGGGGTCATCGATGTCGGGGGCCGGTGGCTGTAGGAATGATGGGCGACCTCGTGTCCCCGCTGCTGGACGGAACCCGCCAGGGCTGGGTAGTGCTCGGCGACCCAGCCGGGCACGAAGAAGGTCGCCGGTACGCCCATCTCGTCCAGCAAGTCCAACAGCCGGGGCACACCGACCCGCGGACCATACGCTTGGTGGCTCATCGTCGCGGCATGGTCGGCATAGCGCCGCCCATGGGCGAGAACGGCACTCTCCGCGTCCACGTCGAACGTCAGGAGTGCCACCGCGGCGGAACCGCCGCGCCAGTTCGTGCTCATCGTTTCCGGCTCCCGTCTCGCGTCCAGTACCTGACTACCCCGGGCCGTGCGGGGCTCAGTGCCGTTCGCCAGCGCTGGCCCAGCGGCGGGCGTTGCCGAGAGTCGCCATGGGATGCAGCATCTCGGGGGCGAACGCGTCCAGGTTCCGGCCCGCGGCGACCCGGTTCACCAGGTCAGGGTTGGCCAGGGCACCCCGTCCCAGCGCTACCAGGTCCGCATGCCCCTCTTCGAGCACCTGGTCCGCCACCGCCAGATCGTGCATGCCTCCATTGGCGATGACGGGTACACCGCTCACCCGCTTGGCGATACGGGTGATCGTGTCCCCGCTGTCCATGCGTGCCGAACCGTGCCAATCGCGGCCTTCACCGGCGACGTGCAGGTAATCGGCGCCGGCCTTGGCGAGGGCCGCGAAGATCTGTTCGGCGTCGCCGGCGCCTCCGGCCCACTTGTGCTCGAAGTCGTTCACCTTGGTCTGGGAGACGCGCACCCCCACCAGCGGCCCCGCCCCGATCCGGGATCTCACCGCGGACACGACCTCGCAGGTCAGGCGCACGCGGTTGAGTACGCTCCCGCCGTAGTGGTCCGCGCGCTGGTTGGTGTAGTCGGTGAGGAACTGGTCGAGTAGGTAGCCGTTGGCCGCGTGGATCTCAACGCCGTCGAACCCGGCCTGCCGCGCGTTGCCGGCAGCGTCCGCGAACCCCCGCACCACGGTGCCGATGTCGTCGTCGTCCATTTCCTTCGGGGTCTGCCACGGTCCTTCTCCGCCGTACTCGGGCATCATCCGGCCGCGAGGCGGTACGGGCGAGGGGCCGATGGTGTGGTCGCGGTGGGGGTTTCCTTGGGACAGCGCGCCGGCGTGCATGAGCTGCATGACGATACGCGCGCCCTCGGCCTGGACGGCGCCGGCGACCCGGGCCCATCCCGTGGTGTGCGCGCTCGTCACGGCACCCGGTTGGTTGAGGTAGCTCTGGCTGTGGCGGTCGTCGGTGTAGGTGCCCTCGGTGATGACCATGCCGAACCCGCCGCGGGCGAACGCCGTGTAGTAGTCGGCCATCTCGCGGTTGGGGACACCGTCCGCAGACGCCGAGACGCGGGTCATCGGCGCGACAGCGAAGCGGTTGGGAAGGTCCAGAGAGCCCGCCGTGACCGGCGCGAGACCGTGGTGGCGGTGGGAAGAAGCGTCAGGGGTCATGTCTCTCCTCGCTTTACGGAAGGGGAACTGGCGGGTTTCAGGAGTCCGCGGATCCAAGAGCCGGCTCTTGGATCCGGTGGTCGCGGATCTCGATGTCCAATCCGGTGGGGCGGCCGAGGTTGATCCCGACGAGATCCTGCGGGCAGGCGGAGACAACGACAACGCAGTCCAGCTCCGCCTCGAAAGTGACGGAGGCACCGGGCTCCGTCCCCGCCGGAAGCCATCTGAGCACGCCGTGTTCGTCCACGGGGATTCTCATGAACACGTTGATCGGCTGGGGGATGACCTCAGGGGTCTCCCCGACCGCCGCCGCGAGTGCGTCAGTGAGATTCTGCGCGCACGAGGCGTGGCCGGAATCGGCACCCAGGGCCGTGTAACGCGCGGGGTCGCACGCCGGTATGAGCATGTCGTGGTAGCCGGGCGACGTGTCGTCGACGAGGGTCAGGAGAGGGCGGCGCCGGTTGGTGACGAACCGCTCCCCTATGGCCGGGAACAGCCGGTTCACGTGCGCGCGCGTGTGCGCCGCACTGTGGTGCTCCCGGGTGTCTCCGAGGACGAAGGCGAAGACGTCACCGACCTGGCAACCTTCACGGTCGATGACGCGGACCTGTTGGCCGGCTCTGACCACGACCGCGCGTCCTTGCCGGGCGGGCACGGCGATGTGCTGTAGGGATCTCAGGGTCATGGCCCTAGTTCAGCAGCACCCGCACCGCACATCCATGGAGATTCCAACAGTTCTTTGCCCTATACATGGAGATATCTCCATGTATAGGGCTGTGGCGTCGGCGCTCCCATGAGGGTGGCTCCGGGCGGCGCCGCGCGGGGCTCGCTTCTCCGCCAGGTATGCGCGTCGTCGGCTGTGCGGAAAGCGAGCCGGCAGGCTGGTGAGGATCTCGGGGGGCGGATTCCGGGAGTGTCCAGCCGCGCGCGGTGCGATTGGGTCCGAGGCTGGCCAGGCCCGGAGGGGAACCCGGGGGCCGGCCCGGGACACGGGCGCCGCGCCCCGGTCGAACCGTCACCGCAGGAGGCCGCGCCGGGTCATCCAGTGGCAGTACAGGGCCAGGCCGAAGGTGAACGCGATAATCCCGCTGTCGAACAGCGACGTCGCGGGGCCGAAGACCTCCCAGCGCTCCATGAAGCCGAACGTGAACACGGCCAGGGCCAGCTGGGCGACGGCGGCGACCAGCGCGAGCCAGGTCGCCCAGCGCAGCCGCAGCAGGAGCAGGACCGGGGCGAGTACACCGGTGAAGATACCGATCGTCCAGAACACCCGTGGCAGGACCGGATAGTCGGAGAAGTACTCCAGGTGCGCCGGCCCGAAACCCTCCGATGCGAAGTAGTCCTCGTTGAGGTCGAGCACCATGAGGTAGTCGTACAGTCCAGCGGCATACAGCAGGAGGAAGAGCACCCCTACGAGCCACAGGTGCCATGGCGCCCTCCCGCGCCCGGTGGAGCCCGCAAGATCCGCCTTCGAATCCGCCATCCGTCTGCCCTTCTCCCCGCGCGCCCCGCGACCCGGCCACTGTCCGCGCGATATCCGACTACAGCCGGGATCCCGTGTCAAACTCCGGAGAAGCCCCGGTCCCGGCCGCGAGCCGCCGCACACAGGGGACGATGCCCGCCGGACGCGCGGCCGGCCGCGGGCGCACCACGCCACACCGGAGGAGCCGCTGGGTTCGGGCGCCGGTGGCCCCGAAGCCGCGGACGGTATCCGCGGCTTCGGGGACCGCTCCAGTCGGGCGCGCTCTCCACCGGCGCCGCGGCGGACGCGCCTTCCCCGCCGGCTCTGGCGACGTCGTCATCGCCGGGCGTGGGGGTCCGTCGGCTACTAGGGGCGCAGGCGCAGCGCGTCCATCCCCCCGTCCACGGGCAGGCAGGTCCCAACCGTGGACCGGTTGGCGGGGTCGGCGAGGTAGACCACGGCGCGCGCCACCTCATCCGCGCTGACCAGCCGGCCGTGGGGTTGGCGCGCTTCCAGCGCCGCACGTTCGGCGACCGGGTCCTCCGCCTCCTGCAGCAGCCGCTGGATCCACGGGGTGTCCGCGGTGCCGGGTGCCACGCAGTTGACGCGAACACCCTCACGCACGTGGTCGGCGGCCATCGCCTTGGTCATGGCCAGCACCGCCCCCTTGGTCGCCGAGTACAGCACCCGCTGCGGAAGCCCGGCCGTGGAGGCGATCGAGGCGGTGTTGGTGATCGACCCGGCGTCGGACTCCCGTAGATACGGCAGGGCGGCACGAGCGACGCGGGCCATCCCCACGACGTTCACGTTCAGCACCCGGAGCCACTCGTCGTCATCGTTGGCCGCGACATCGCCCTGCGCGCCGATACCGGCGTTGTTCACCACGGTGTCCACGCCTCCGAGAGCCTCGGCGGCGCTGCGCACCGCGTGCTCGACCGAGGCGCCGTCCGCGACGTCGCACTCCTGCCAATGATGGTCGTGGTCCGACCGGACGCGGTCCAGCACCGCCACCTTCGCCCCCTCACTGGCGAGCGCGTCCGCGACAGCGCGGCCGATACCGGAGGCTCCCCCGGTCACCACTGCCGCACGATCCGCGAAGCGTCCCGTCACCGCTGCTCCCCCCACTCCCGGTACTCCTGCCGCTGCCGCCCGAGGCCGTCGATCTCCACCTCGACGACGTCGCCGGGGCGCAGGTAGTCGAACCGTCCCGAGAGGGCCACGCCCTGCGGGGTACCGGTGGAGACGACGTCCCCCGGTTCGAGGCACATGTACTGTGACAGGTCGCGGACCAGCTCGGCACAGTCGAAGATCATGTCCGAGGTCCGCGAGTCCTGGCGCGGCTCGTCGTTGACCCATGAGCGGAGTCGCGCGTCGCCGGGGTCGAACTCGTCGGCGGTGGCGACCCACGGCCCAAGCGGCATGTAGCCGGGGCTGCACTTGCCCTTGCTCCACTGGCCACCGGACTCCTCGATCTGGAAGGCGCGTTCGGACAGGTCGTTGGCGAGCACGTAGCCACCGATGTGCCGGGCGGCTTCCGCGGCCGAGTCGCAGTAGGCGGCGCGGCTGCCGATGACGATGCCGAGTTCGACCTCCCAGTCGGTCTTCTGCGAGCCGCGCGCGATGGTGACGGTGTCGTTGGGGCCGGCGACCGTGTTCGGCGTCTTGAGGAACACGATCGGCCGTTCGGGGGGCTTGGCTCCCGACTCGGCGGCGTGCTGCGCGTAGTTCTGCCCGATGCAGATCACCGCGGACGGGGAGCACACCGGCGCGCCGAACCGGGAGTTGTCCTCGTGCCAGCGCTGGAGCGCGTTGCTGGCGATGAGCTCGCGGATCCGCTGCGGGCCGCCATCCGCCCAGAACCCGGGACCGAAGTCACCCACCGGCGACGCGTCCCAGATGACACCGTCGACCTCGGCGAGCGCGACCTCCCGGCCCGGCTCGCCCCGTCTCATCAGTTTCACACATCCTCCTCAAGCAGGCCGCGGGCCCGCAGATCGGCCCAGAACTCATCGGGAACGTCGTTCGTGCTCAGTGCGCGGTTCCGCGCCACGTGCTCGCGCGACCGCATCCCGGCGGTCACGTTGACCACCGCCGGGTGCCTTCGGGGAAAGGTGAGTGCGGCCCGCGGCAGGCTGACGCCGTGCTCGCGCGCCACCGACGCGAGCGCCCTGGCGCGCGCCACAACGTGTGGAGGCGCGGGTGCGTACTCGTACCAGGCGTCGGCCGGTGGTTCGTCCTGGGCGAGCAGGCCGGAGTTGAACACTCCCACGGCGACGACTCCGACGCCTCGCTCGCGGCAGGCGGACATCAACCCCACCGTTTCCTGTTCCAGCAGGGTGTAGCGTCCGGCGACCATGACGAGGTCGGGATCGGACGCGTCGACGAAACGCTTGATCATCGAGGGGTCCTTGGAGCCCACGCCCCACGCGGATATGACCCCCTCGTCACGTAGCTGGTCCAGTGCGGGCACCGCGCCGCGGATGGCCTCGTCGAACCTGTCGTCGGGCTCCTCGGGGTCATGGAGCCACACGATATCGACACGGTCCAGTCCGAGCCGTTCGAGGGACTCCGCCAGGCTCTTCCGGACACCGCCGGCGGAGAAGTCGCGCTCACGCGTCAGCGAGTCGGACACCGCGTACCCCTGGTCCAGGTCGGTACCGGTTGGTCGAGTGTTCGGCCGCAGGAGGCGCCCGACCTTGGTCGAGACGACGTAGCGTTCGCGGGGCCATCCGGTCAGCGCCCGGCCGAGCCGCTGTTCGGAGAGCCCGAGCCCGTAGTGGGGGGCGGTGTCGAAGTAGCGCAGGCCGTGCTCCCATGCGGCCGCCACAGCGTCGTGGCAGGTCTGCTCGTCGACTTCGCAACCGAGGTTGCCGAACTGGGCGGTGCCGAATCCCAACTGCCCGAAAGCGGAACCGATTCGCTCGGGCAGCCGGCTCGTGGCCGTGGGCGTCATCGCGTCCTCCGGTAGATCGCCGAGGCGTTGTCGTGGCCGACGCGGGGCCGGTCAGCGTCCGGCACGAGGCGCAACACCCGTTCGCACCAATCCTCCGGCGTCTGGCTGACCGGGCGATCGGTGCCGACGAGGCAGCGGCCGGCTCCGAAGGTCTCCAGCGCACGGCCCACTACGTCGTCGGTGGCGGAGTCGAGCTCAGCGTCGTCGCGGCATTCCGCGGCGAGCCCGGACAGCTTGCAGTGGACGTTGGGGAGTTCGGCGATCTTCGCGAGATCCGACCTCCAGCGCCGCATGGCCTCCCGGTCCCGGATCGGGGGCTTACCCATGTGGTCCAGGACCACGACCAGCTCTGGCACCCGGTCGAGCAGCCGGGTGAGCGCCGGCAGCTCGTGCGCGCGGACGCAGGCGTCAAAGGGCATGGCCCGGTCGGCGAGGAGCCGGAGCCCGCGGACCAAGCCCGGCGGCTCGAATGGGTGGCCGTCCTGGAGGAGCCGCCGGACGCCCACGACCCCGGTCATCTCCGCCAACCGGTCGAGCTCGTCCGCGGCCTGCGGGCCTTCCAGGGCGGCAGCCGCGACGATCCCGTGGACGCGCTCGTCCCGCCGGGCGAGCGCGAGAAGCCACTCGGTCTCCTGCCGCCTGTCGTCGGCGTCAGCCTCGACGAGCACGTAGCGGCGGTCCCCGGAGTCGCCGGGAATCGGCGCTCGTGCGGGCAGGCCAGCGGCGGCCAGCCAGCCGATACCGACCTCCGCGGTGTTCCAGGTGTGCAGATGGGCATCGATAATCAAGGGACACCGATCCTTAGCAAGAGATTCGCGTAGGGACGCGTTTCGCCCGTGGCCACCAGCATGCAGACGTCAGGGCGCCGGCATGCCGCGTAGAAGTCCGTCCGTTCCAGCCCCGACCAGGCGACCTCCTGGTCGCCGCCATGGCGGTGGGAGCCCAACAGGCCGCGGTACTCGCGCACCGGTTCCGACTCGCCCCCATCGGCGTCGGCCATGTAGACGGCCGCCTCGATATGGACGGTGTCGGCCACGACTTCGAGGACGTCACGCGCGGCCACGAGCCCCGGACGAAGGTTCAGATGGACGCGCGCGGCCGGGGCCGGTACCCCCGTCGAGTGCGGATACAGCGCGTCGGCGATGAGAACCTGCGCCCCGTGGCCGGCCGCGGCCAGTCCCGCGAGGATCTCGGGATGCAGCAGGCGATAGGTGATCATGCGGAGGCGCCCGCACGCCGGCGTTTCCACTCCGCGCCGTCGGGCCACTCCCACGACGCGAGGGACTGCGGTTTCATCTCCGCGGAGTAGCCGGGCGCCGTGGGCAGCATGTAGGCACCGTCGCGGACGACGCAGGGATCGGCGAAGTGTTCGTGCAGGTGGTCCACGTACTCGGCGACCCTGCCCTCGACGTGGCCCGAGACCGCTATGTGGTCGACCATCACCAGGTGGCTGACGAGTTCGCAGAGCCCCACCCCGCCGGCATGGGGGCACACCGGCTTGCCGAACTTGCTGGCCGCCAGCAGGACCGGGATGATCTCGTTGACACTGGCCAGGCGGCAGGAGTCGATCTGGACGAAGTCCACGGCGTCGGCCTGCAGCAGCTGCTTGAAGAGCACGCGGTTCATGCCGTGCTCGCCGGTGGCCACCCCGACCCCGTGCGGGCGCACCCCGTCGGCGATGGTGCGGTGGCCGAGCACGTCGTCGGGACTCGTGGGCTCCTCGATCCACAGCAGGTCGTGGTGTCTGAGCGCTTGAACCCGCTCGATCGCCTCGGGCACTTCCCACATCTGGTTGGCGTCGATCATCAGGTGTGTGTCCGGGCCGATCGCGGCACGGGCGATGGCGAGCCTGCGCTCGTCGTCCGCGGCGTCCGCGCCGACCTTGAGCTTGACGTGCCGGTAGCCGCCGGCGACGGCCTCACGGCACAGGCGGTCGAGCTTCTCGTCGGAGTAGCCCAGCCACCCGGGCGAGGTCGTGTAGCACGGGAAGCCGTCCCGGCTGAGCTGCTTGACGCGCTCAGCATGGTGGGGGCGCTGGTCCTGGAGCATTCCGACGGCTTCCTCAGCGGTGAGCACGTCGGAGAGGTAGGTCAGGTCCAGCGCGTCGACGAGCTCCGCCGGTTCCATGTCGCAGAGCAGCTGCCACAGGGGGACGCCGGCACGGCGTGCCGCGAGGTCCCACACCGCGTTCAGGACCGCGGCACGCGCCAGGTGCACCACGCCCTTGTCGGGACCGAGCCAGCGCATCTGGGAGTCGGCGGCCAGCTCCCGGTAGATCCGGCCGGGGTGCTCGCACAGCTCCGCCGCATCGCGTCCGACCAGGCGCGAGGCCAGGGCCTTGATGGCCATGAGGCAGACCTCGTTACCGCGGCCGATGGTGAAGGCGAACCCGCAGCCGTACAGCGATTCGTCGCTGGTCACGAGGCGAAGGTAGGCGGCCGAGTAGTCGGCGTCCTTGTTCATCGCATCGGAGCCGTCAAGGTTCTCCGATGTGGGGAAGCGGACGTCAACCAGGTTGACCGAGGTGATGACGCTCACTACCGAGCCTCCTAATTCATCTGATGTATTTCCAGTCTAGACTAGAGCCTGACCCCGGACCGCCGTTGTCCGGATCGAGCTGGGCAGGCACAGGAAGTCCGTATGAGTGACGACACGACCCCGCGCAGGATCCCGATGCGCCCCTCCTCCCAGCACGACGTGGTCGTCCAGGGCATCCAGGACATGGTGGTCTCCGGTGAGGTCGGCCCGGGCGACCGCCTGCCGGTCGAGGCGGAGCTGGCCGAACGTTTCGGCGTGTCGCGCAGCTCCCTGCGCGAGGGGGTTCGGGCGCTCGTCGCCATGGGGGTCCTCGAAACCCGGCAGGGGGCGGGCACGACGGTGACCTCCCTCGATCCGGAACTGCTGCTGCAACCGCTGGTGTTCTGGGCCGGGCTGCAGGGCGGCAAGTCAACACGTGACCTGCACCGCGTGCGCCAGGCGCTTGAGGTCGAATCGGCCGGCGCCGCCGCTGTCCGCCGCACGGACGAGGACGTGCGGCAGCTCCGGACCGTGCTCGACGCCGCCGTACCGGCGATCAACGCTCACGACCACGAGACCGCGATGGACAAGGATCTGGAGTTCCATCGCCTGCTCTCCGACGTCTCGGACAATCCGATCCTCCGAGCGCTGATCGAGGCCCTGGCCCGCCCTACCCTGCGGATGCGGATGTGGCAGTCCATGCACCGGGTAGGGCGGCTGGCGACCACGCACCACGAGCACGGAGCGGTGCTGGAGGCGGTGGCCGCGGGCGACCCGGTCGCCGCACGGTCGGCCATGCACACCCATCTCGCGCAGGTCGCCACGCACCTCGACGACTGAGCCGCTCAGGCGTCCTCGCGAAGCTGCTCGCTCTTCGAGGAACGCAGGACGTACACGCCGTAACCGACGATCACCAGGAAGCACCCCGTCACGACCAGGAAACTCATCTGGGCGGTGGAGTTGTCGATCACCCAGCCGTGCAGGGGCGGCACCAGGGCACCTCCCACGATCGCCATGATCAGCCCCGCGGCTCCGTACTTGGTGTCGTCTCCCAGCCCCTCCAGGGCGATCCCGTAGATCGTGGGGAAGAGCAGCGAGATGCACGCGCTCAACAGGACGACGGCGACGGCGCCGACGATGTTGCCGGAGACGACCGCGACGAGAGAGAACACGACACCCAGGACGCACATGAGCGTCATCAGCTTGCGCGGGTCGAAGCGGCCCATCAGGGCGACCATCACGAAGCGGAAGACGAGGAAGGCGATCAGGCTCGCCTGCAGCCAGTAGCCGGCGGTGGCTTCGTTGGCTCCCAGCGTCTCCATCACGTAGTGGATGATGAAGGTCCAGATGCAGGTCTGCGCGGCGATGTTGAAGAACTGGGCGACGACACCGAGCGAGTACCGGCGGTTGCGCAGCAGCCGCATGAGCCGCGATCCGGAGTGCCGCGCGGCTCCGGCCTGCTGGTCCGGCAGCAGCGACGTGCGGGGCGGGACCTTCGCCATCGCGATCGCGACCGCGATGATGATGTAGAGCGCGGCCAGGCCGAGATAGGGGCCCATCACGGCCTGCAGCTCCGCGGACCGCATGGTCTCCAGCTCGGTTTGGCTCAGCGCCGCCCGCTCCTCGGCGGTGGCCTCGTTGACATAAGGCAGGATGAACACCGCGGCGAGCAGGACCCCGAGATTCGAGCCCACCGGGTTGAACGCCTGGGCGAAGTTCAGGCGGCGGGTGGCGTTCCGGCTGGGACCCATGGCCATCACGTAGGGGTTGGCCGACGTCTCCAGGATGGACAACCCCCCTGCCAGGGTGAGCAGGGCGAAGATGAACGCGGAGTACTGCATCATCTGGGATGCCGGGTAGAACAGCGCTCCACCGCTCGCGGCGAGGAAGAGCCCGATGAGGACCCCGCCCTTGTATCCGAGCCGAGCGTTGATCCAGGCGGCCGGGAGCGCGAGGGCGAAGTACGCCCCGTAGTAGGCGAACTGGACCAGCGAGGACTGGAAGGCGTTCATGGAGAAGACCGAGCCGAACACCGCGACGAGCGGATCGGTGAGGTTCCCCGCCATCCCCCACGCCGCGAAGCAGCTGACGAGCAGGATGAAGGGCAGCCGCATCCCCGGGTACAGGAACGACCCGCCCTTCTCCCGCGCGTCTGTGACCACACCGGTCGGTGGGGCATCGTGTGTGTTCATGAACGTCTCCCTCGGTTACCGTTCGGCCGCGCAGGAAAATTCATCTGATGAATTGGTCACTGGCCGAAGAGCCTAACTGATCGGAGCGCATATGACGAGAGCCACACCGGTCGGAATGTTTCGGCGAGGCGCGCGGCTCCCCCGTCCCAAGGAAGCGACGCGGGAGCCGCGGACCGATCCGGTCGGGCCATCAGCCAGTAGCGCCACGACCGGCGCGGTGGGCCCGCGGCATGTGCGCCGCGGCGGCGAGGAGGCGGACCGTCGAGGGTGGTTCCGGCGTCGTCGGCGGTGCTGAACGGCACCGTGCGTCAGGCCCACCTGGCACGGGGTGGTGCTTATCAGCCGGAGCTGCCATCCGCGGATCCAAGACGCGTCCGTATCCCGTCGAGAAGGCGCGCCAGACCGTAGTCGAAGTTCTCCTCGCGGGTCCTCGCCGGGTCCTCGCCGTGCTGTTCGGCGTAGCGTGCCCTCAGCCGGGGGTGGTCGCGGACGGCCTGCTCCGTGGCGGGCCGCAGACTCTCCAGCCAGTCCTGCTCATTCCGGCCACTGCGCGCGTGCGCTGAAAGGTAGGCGGCCTCGCTGGTGGCCGCCCCACTGGCGTAGGTCGTGACAGCCTTCATGGCCTGTTCGGCCTCCTTGGAGGAGAGGCCCGCCGTCTCGAACACAGCGAGGATTCCCTCCGACAGCCGGACCAGGTTCGGCCCGAGGTAGGCCAGCCCGATCTGGCCGTGCAGCGAACTGATCCACGGATGTCGCAGGATCACGGCACGCAGGCTGCGGGCGCAGTCGGAAACGGCCTCCCGCCAGTGCGCCGGATCGTCGGCGGCCGGCACCCGCGCCTCCCCGAAGACCTCGTCGACGACCAGCTCAACCAACTCGTCCTTGTTGGCCACGTGCCAGTAGATCGAGGTCGCCACCGCACCCAGCCGGGCGCCGAGGCGCCGCATGCTCAGGGCGTCGATGCCCTCGGCGTCGAGGAGCCGAACGGCCTCGGAGACGATCTGCTCCCGGCTGAGAGTCGGCTGCTCTCGCCGGCGCCGAGGCGGCCGGGTCCACACCGAAGGGAACCGCTCGTCTTCGGCGGGCACATTGCCTCCTCTCTCCGGACAAGGCAGCCCTGCCCTCTCACGCTGTCCAGGGGAATCGTACAGCACGACGTTAATGTACTGCGTTAGGTTCATAGAACAGCGTTCAATTAAACCGTACAGTGTTCAATACGATCGAGGGAGTCAGGCCCGAAGCGCGAACAGGCCGACGCGCCGCACGCCCCTGACCATGCCCGCCATACCGAGAGACCCCTGAACAGGAGAACCCGCAGTGACGTTCAACCGTGCCCACTGGCAGCGCCGGCTCGATGACCTGCGCGCCGCCCATCACGTACCGGGAGCGAGCCTGGCGGGGCTGGCCGGCGGCGAGCTCCACACACTGGCCGGCGGCGTCCTACACCGCGGGACCGGGGTGGAGGCGACCACCGACTCGGTGTTCCAGTCCGGATCGATCGCCAAGATCTACACGGCCACGCTCGTGATGCAGCTCGTCGAGTCCGGCCGGCTGGATCTCGACACCCGGGTCGCGGACGTGCTGCCGGACTTCGCCGTCGCCGACGCCGCCGCGACCGCGGCGGTGACCATCCGGCAGCTACTGAGCCATACCAGCGGCATCAGCGGCGACTTCACCCTCGACACCGGTCGCGGCGACGACTGCCTGGCCCGCTACGTCGACGCCTGCGCCGAAGTTGCGCAGGATTGCCCGCCGGGGACCGTGGTTTCCTACAGCAGCACCGGATACAGCATCCTCGGACGCGTCGTGGAGGTCCTGACCGGACAAACCTGGGATGACGCGCTGAAGGACCGCCTGTTCACCCCACTGGGGTTGGCCCACTCGATGACGCTTCCCGAGGAAGCGCTACGCTTCCGGGCGGCGATGGGGCACCTGGGAGAGCCGGGCCGGGCCCCGGACCCCGCACCGGCGTGGGATCTCATGCCGCGCTCGGCCGGGCCGTACGGCAGGGTTCTGGTCACCGCCGCTGACGTGGTCCGGTGCGCTCGATGCGGTCGTGGTGTTCCGGGCGCTCCAGCCCTCTCAGGCCGTCTGCACCGTGATGCCGTTCCGGCGCGCGTAGGCGTCGCGGCAACCGGGCGCGCAGAAACCGATCGTCTCGCCGTCGTGGTCGAGGGTGATCGCGTTGCGGTCCAGACGCACCTGCATGCCGCACATCGGGTCGAGCAGGACCCCCTCGGGAAGCTCGCGGCCCGCGTCGAGTACGGCGCGGAACTCCTCGGTCATGTACTCCAGTACGTCGTCGGCCGTCGACGGCTTACCGTTGAGGCCGATACTGCCGTCGGCTACCCCGACCATGTTGATCCACAGGTCGCCGCCGGTGCGCTGCCATCCGTGGTCGTTGTCCAGGCGGCGCACCGCGCGGCGGACGAAGCCGGTGGTGGGCCGCGCCATGTCGTCGCGCCACGCTTCCGGCACGGTGATCGTCACCCAGATCGGGGGTGCGGCCTCCGCGGAGACCGGGCCGTTACCGTTGGTCCAGCCGGTCAGCTCCCTGAAGGCCACGTGCGTCATGGGGCGGGCGCGGCGCATGGTCTCCTCGGCCACTCCCTCGATCGCGGCCTCCTCGTCGGTGCCCATCAGGCCCGAGATGATGGACCGCGCGACCGCCGCCCGGTCGTCGTCGGTCAGCGCGCCGCTGGGGTGCGCGATCTCGATCAGGAACACTGCTCCTCCTTCTTCCGGTGGGCGCCCCCTTCAGGCGTGGGCGTGCTGGTCGAAGCCCTCGGGAGCGCGGTCCAGGAACGTGCTGATGGAGCTGATACGCCCCTCCGGTGTCAGGGACAGCACGTCGGTGCCGGTGGCGAACGACTCGCCCCCGGCCAGGCGGATCTCCCACAGCAGCCGCACGCGGTCGTTGTGGCCCTCCGGCGTGCTGCGGGCGACGAACGAAACGGCGCCCATGTGCCCGGTGAAGCTGGCACGGAAGTCGATGAGCGCCTCGGCCCCCGACATCACCCCCACGGGAGCGTGGTAGTCCACGTCCTCGGTGAAGACCGCCGGCGCCAGCTCGCGCTGCGCCTCGGGCGAGTCCGCGTTCCAGAACTCCAGGTAGCGTTCGGCAGCTGATGCGGTGTCAACCGTCATGGTCGTCCTCTCGGTAGCTCCGTCGGTCCGCACGGCCCTTCCGCCGCGGTGCGTGGCGCCGTGCGGCATACGCCGAGGCTGGCACGGCCGGTTCGGCCGGTCGATAACCTGTGAGGTCATTGCCAGGCCGCCGCCGGTGCGGGAATCTGGCCCCATGACGGCCACCACCGAACCGGTCGGAGTGCTGATGCGCCGCTGGCGCGAGCACCGGCGGCGCTCCCAGCTGGACGTGTCGCTCGCGGCGGACGTCTCCACCCGCCACCTGAGCTATCTCGAAACCGGCCGGGCGAACCCCAGCCGGGAGATGGTCGAGCGGCTGTGCGAGGAGCTGGACGTCCCGCTGCGGGAACGCAACGCGCTCTTCCTGGCGGCCGGCTTCGCCCCCGTGCACGCCGAACGCCCGTTCACGGACCTCGGCGCCGCCAGCGACGCGGTCCACTCGGTGCTCAACGGGCAGGAGCCGAACCCGGCACTCGCGGTGAACGTGCGCTGGGAGTTGCTGGCGGCGAACCGGGCGATGTCGGCGTTCCTGCGCGATGTGCCGCCGGAGCTGGCCACGCCCGACCTCAACGTGCTGCGCGTGACGCTGCACCCCCGCGGCCTGGCCCCCCGGATCCGCAACTTCGCGCAGTGGCGCGGCCAGGCGCTGCGCCGGGTACGCAGGCAGCTCGACCGCACCGCCGCGCCCGGCCTGGCCGATCTGCTGGCCGAGCTGGAGAGCTACCCGGCCCCCCAACAGGACGCGGCAGGCACCAAGGCTGATCAGACGCTCGCCGATGACCTCGCGGTTCCCCTGCGCATGGCGACGGAGTACGGCGATCTGGCCCTGCTCTACACCACAACCGTGTTCGGTTCCCCGCGCGACGTGACGCTGGACGAGATCGGGATCGAGACGTTCTACCCCGCCGACCGCCAAACGGCCGAGCTGCTCCGCGCCCTCGCGGCCTGATCCGGCGCTGCGGAGAAACATCTCCCGGCCCCGGCGCCCCCACGGGCCGGGGCCGGTCTTGGGCGGGTCAGCGCCACCCGAGCTCTGGTGCGACGTAGCGCAGCAGGCTGTCGAGCACGTGGGCGTTGTAGTCCACACCCAACTGGTTGGGCACGGTCAACAGGAGGGTGTCCGCGGCGGCGACGGCCTCGTCCTGCGCCAGGTCCGCGACGAGCTTGTCCGGCTCGGCGGCGTAGGTCTTGCCGAACCGGGCCAGGCCCTCCTCCAGGTGGCCGACCTGGTCGGTACTGGCCGCCTGTCGGCCGAACAGTTGGTGATCCGCCTTGCTCACCAGGGGGAAGATGCTGCGGCTCACCGAGACGCGGGGCTCGTGCTCGTGGCCGGCGGACTTCCACGCCTCCCGGAAGAGCTGGATCTGCTCGGCCTGCAGCTGGTGGAACGGCACCCCGGTGTCCTCGGTGAGCAGAGTCGAACTCATCAGGTGCATCCCCTGCTCGCCGGCCCATTGGGCGGTAGCCCGGCTACCGGCGCCCCACCAGATCCGCTCGCGCAGCCCCGGGGAATGCGGCTCGACCCGCAGCAGCCCGGGCGGATTGGGGAACATCGGCCGCGGGTGCGGCTCGGCGAACCCCTCCCCCTTGAGAACGTCGAGCAGCGCCGCGGTGTGCTCCCGGGCCATGTCGGCGTCCGTGGTCCCCTCCGCTGGGCGGTGTCCGAAGTACTCGTAGCCCTTGACGACCTGTTCCGGCGAGCCGCGGCTGATCCCGAGCTGCAGGCGCCCGCCGGCGATCAGGTCCGCGGACCCGGCGTCCTCGGCCATGTACAGCGGGTTCTCGTAGCGCATGTCGATGACGCCGGTGCCGATCTCGATCCGGCTGGTCCGCGCCCCGATCGCTGCCAGCAGCGGAAAGGGCGATGCCAGCTGCCGGGCGAAGTGGTGCACCCGGAAGTACGCGCCGTCGGCGCCCACCTCCTCGGCGGCGACGGCCAGCTCGATCGACTGCAGTAGGGCGTCGGAGGCCGAGCGCACCTGGGACTGCGGCGACGGCGTCCAGTGACCGAAAGAAAGGAATCCGATGTTCTTCACAGCCTGCTCAACACCACTGACATCCTGGTATTCCAACTCGGCGCGGCGGGAAGCGCCTCCTCGGGCCGCGGAACCGACGATCCCCGCGACACGTGCGCACCGTGTCCGGACCACCTGGGAGGACCCCCGCGGGCCAGTGGGCCCTGGCGGCGAGCGGGTAGTCGGCGCCGCCACCGGCTGGCCTTCCTCCGACCAGCCGACTGCAGCCAACGTAGTGACCGGGTACAACTAGCTGCTCCCGGTGCCCGCCGGTGACGCATCCAACGAATGAAGTTGCTTCGGTTCGGTTGGCCTGTGACGGACCTCGCTCCCACACGAAACGGGCCCCGGGTAGGTCGCCCCGGAGCCCTCGTTGTTTCGGAGTTACAGCTTTCCGGCCCGAAGGTCTTGGAGGAACGCGGACCACTCCGATGCGGGAAATGTGATCTGGCCGTGCTCCGGGTTCTGAGAGTCGCGCACGTCGGCCCAACGGACATGCTCGCGCACCTCCACGCAGTTGGCCCCATTGGCGCTGTAACTGCTCTTGTGCCAGTCGGTGGTCATGAGAGATTCCCTAGTACTTCCAATGAGAGCGTGACCGGTAGTGATGCCGCCAGAGCGGACGTGAACCACGAGGTGATTCGGTCGTGAGTGTCTGCTTCGTGCACCACGTTACCGTCGGCGTGACCACTGACGACCGCGAGTTCCCCGGATCGTAGCTTGAAGACCATGAGCGGAGATGTTGGAACCATCAACGCGGTTCCGTCGGGAACGAGGTGGACGGCAACACGTTCGGTAGCGGCCCATTCTAAAAGGTGGTCGATCTGCCTACGGCGGACAGACTGCGGCACTCCGGACACAGCGGAGACAGGGAAGACAGCGGTGACCTGTAAGTCTTCTAGTTCCACGAGACGCCCACACCGAAGTTCTACTAACCGGTCAAGTTCCTCGGTGGAAGCAAGTGGATGTCCCGCTCGGAAGACGGCACGCGCGTACGCCTCGCATTGAAGGTAGCCGGGCACCAGAGACGGCGCTGCGATGGAGAGTTGGCGTGCGCCGCGTTCGATGGCGTCAAGATCGCGAGCCCATTCCGGGAGTCCACTCCCGGTAGCTGAGCGACGCCATGCGGCCAGTAACTCCCCATTTGCGTCTAGGGCCGCATCAAGTCGCTCGGCGTTATCCCGTTTTGGTAGCGACCCCCCTTTTTCCCAGCGGTTAACGCTGGAAGGTGCGGTCCCACTTCGGTTGGCTAGCTGGAGCTGGGTAAACCCTGCTAACTCGCGAAACTTTGTGAGGGCATCGGAAAACAAGGTGGGGGCCATGCCCCACACAGTACCAACGCGATTCCATATCCGTACGGCAAATTCCATGATTCTTGAGAACGCTGTGGAATCGCGGCACCTGCCTCCCACCCTGGACGGCATGACAGAGGTAATCACGCCGGAATCCCCGATGACCGATGCGGAAGCGGCCCGTGTGGAGTTGAGGGCTCCTGAGGGGTGGCGGGTCGTGTGGCTTCCCCGGCACGGCGTGTTCCTGGGATTCCGGGATGTCGACATGCCTGCGGGGATTGCTCGGCCTGCCGTGTATGCCGCGACCGCCAAGGCGACGCTTACCGCGATTCGTGGGCACCAGCAGCTAACCGACACGGTCCGGGAGTGGGTTCAGCTCCACGAGGGGGCGGCGGCATGACCGCGACAACGCCTGTCGACCCCGAACTTGACCGGCTGCGTGCGTGGTTTCCCGTGGGCACTGTGGTGCGGGTTGCGCCTGGGTTTGTCGACCCTGGCCAACACGTGGTGGTGGGCCACACCCGGCCCCGTGCGACGTTTGGGCCGGTGTTGCTGCTGCGCACTCCGGACAGTGCGGTTATTCCTTCGCGTGCGGACTGGTGGCGGCGTGTGCCGTGTCGGGGGGTCGCCTCCACCGCGTAGCGCCCTTGAGCCCTTGCGCGGCTGCGGTGGTGTCGTCCCGTGGCCGTGCGGGTTGTGGTCTCCCATGGTCGCCGCCTTCCCCCGTTTTCGGACCGGCGGCTGTGGGTTGGGGTCGCGCACTGTCGGTCCCTCCCCGGTGGTGCGCGGCCTTCCCCCTTGTAGGTGAGCAACGGAAAGAGAAGAACACTGTGGTCCGTCGCATTGTGGCCGTTGTCGGTGTCGGAATCGGGTTGGTCGTGGGCGGTGTCGCGCCCGCGAATGCCGATGACATTCGGCCGTATGGGAAGTACCGGCCCTACGGGGCTGAGGAGTACCGGTCCCCTGGCGAGGTCTGGCCCTTCGTCGATGGGGCTCGTTCCTCGGGCGGGGAGTAGGTCAGGGGTGGGCCGCGCATCGTGACCGCTCGCCTTGGCTGCGGTGCGCGGCCCGTTTCCGCGCCGATCTGGTCGCCGT
The DNA here is from genome assembly GCF_014203805.1 of Lipingzhangella halophila. Lineage (GTDB taxonomy): Bacteria > Actinomycetota > Actinomycetes > Streptosporangiales > Streptosporangiaceae > Lipingzhangella > Lipingzhangella halophila. The sequence continues at coordinate 3,317,407 of NZ_JACHJT010000001.1, forward strand.
TTCTGTTTCTTGTGGTCCGCACGATCGCCCCGCATTCGGCGGGTGTCGAGTTCAGGAGTCGCTATGTGCCGCACGCAGCGCCCTCGGCCACCTCCGGTCGTGGGCACCGCGAGTAGGAGGCCATATGAGCGTCGTTGTGTTCGGGATGCCGCATCCGCAGCCCAACTGTCCCAACTGTGGGATGCCGGTGGGTCCGGGGCATACGTGCAGTCCGCGACGTTAGGACGGTGGCCCGTCCCCGCCTCTACCGGGGGCGGACCACCGCCATGGGTAATTATGCCGGCCGCGCCGCTCCTTTGAGGGGTTGGGAGTGGCGTGGTGGGTCGTCACGTCGGTGTGCGGGGTCATCGGCGTGACGGCTGGGGCCGTCCCCGAGGTATCCGCGCTTCGGGGGCGGCTCTGTCCTCCGTTTCACGATCGCCACCCAACCACGTCTATGGAATGGCACGCTCGCTGTAGCGACAGCGAAAAGGAGCGCATTGTGACCGAGACCCGACAGGACATCTGGCCCCCGCGTGATGAGATCACGTCGGTCCTGCTGGGCCTCTACGACCTCAAAACCCTTGAGTACCACTGCGACGACCAATAGAACCCGAGGCACCGACACCCCGCCGGGGCCAACCCACACCGCCCTCGCCGGGCCGTCGGGCACGGCCGCACGCGGCATCGGTCAGTCCGCCTCTCCAGCTTGCTGACGTTCGCCGCGGGTGGCGGCGTGGTGCCTCCCGTTGACCCGCGCGTGCGACGGGAGCACCTCGACGGGCGGCCCCTCGACTCGCTCGTGCGGCCCGGTTGGGTCCTCCTCCTTCGCCTGCGTGTGGTGGCGCTCCAGGTGCGCCCCCTCCACGTCGATGTCGGGCAGGATCCGGTCGAGCCACCGGGGCAGCCACCACGCCGCTCCGCCGGCCAGGTGCATCAGCGCGGGGATGAGCGTCATACGGACCACGAACGCGTCGAGCAGCACACCGACCGCAAGGGCGAAACCGATCGAGCTGATCATCACGGTTTCGGAGAAGATAAACCCGCCGAAGACCGAGATCATGATGATCGCCGCGGCGGTGACCACCGCGCGCCCGGCCCGGAATCCCTCCACGACGGCGAGCCGCGCGGGCCGTCCCCGCACGTATGCCTCGCGCATGCCCGAACCGATGAAGAGCATGTAGTCCATGGCCAGCCCGAACAGGATGCCCACCACGATCGTGGGCAGGAAGTTCAGGATCGGCGCCGGGTTCTCGACCCCGAAGAGCCCGCCGAGCCATCCCCACTGGTAGATAGCCACCACGCTGCCCAGCGCCGCGAAGTAGGACAGGATGAAGCCGAGAGTCGCCACGATCGGGACAAAGACCGACCGGAAGACCAGGAGCAGGATGATCAGGGACAGGCCCACGACCACCGCGAGGTAGGTCGGTAGCGCGTCGCTGAGCGTTTCGGAGATGTCGATGTTGCCGCTGGCCATACCCGCGACACCGAGTTCGCCGGCCCCGTCGAGGGGTGCCAGGTCCCGGAAGGCGTGCACGAGGCTCTCGGTCGACTCGCTCGCGGGACCCTCCACGGGCACGACCTGGAAGACGGCCATTGTCTTGTCGTCGGAAATCCCGATGGGGGCCACGGCCGAGACGTCGGGCCGGCGGTAGATCTCCTCGGCGACCGCACGCTGGTAGTCCTCCGCCTGCCCATCGCGCGATGGTTCCGGCAGCTCCGCGGCGACCAGGAGCGTGCCGTTCTGGCCGTCGCCGAAGTTCTCGGCCACGGCGGTGTAGGCGCGGTTCTGGGTCGAGTCGGTGGGCTCGGAGGAACCGTCCGGCATGCCCAGGCGCAGGTCGAAAACCGGCAGGGCGATGATGCCGAGGGCGAGGACCGCCACGGCGACCCGGCCGACCGCCCGTCCCGTCGACATCGGACGCACGCCGGGTTGGGTGTCGGTGTCGTCGTGCCCGGTGCGTGGGGTCGTCAGCGCGGCGGCGCGCTGTTCGCGCTCGCGGTGCCGCAGGATGCGCACTCCGACCAGCGAGAGCAGGGCCGGGATGAGGGTTACCGCGACCAGCACGGCGATCGTGATGGCCAGGGAGCCGACGGTCCCCATGAGCCCAAGGAACCCGATCCCCGTGAGGTTCAGCCCCAGAAGCGCGATCAGCACGGTCATGCCCGCAAACACCACGGCGTTGCCCGCGGTGCCGTTCGCCAGACCGATGGACTCACCGACGTCGATGCCCTGCTTGAGCTGGCGGCGGTGCCGGTTGACGATGAACAGCGCGTAGTCGATCCCGACGGCCAGGCCGAGCATCAGCCCGAGGATCGGCGTGACCGACGCCATATCGAGCACACCGGACAGCGACATCGCGGTCAGGGTGGCGACGCCGACACCGACCAGCGCCGTCAGGATCGGCAACCCGGCGCCCACCAGGGTGCCCAGCATGACCACCAGTACGACGGCCGCCACGATCACCCCGATCACCTCGGTGGTGCTGACGAGGCTGGGGACGGTCATGGCGATGTCATTGCCGAAGTCGACGGTGGTCCCGGCAACAGGGTCGTCCGCGAAAACCGCCATCACGGCGTCCTTGGTCTCCTGCGAGACCGCTTCCTGGCTCTCGGTGAAGGCGACGTTGACAAGCGCGGTGCTGCCGTCCGAGGAGACCGAGCGGACCTCGGAGGCCATCTCCTGAAGGGCCGCGCCCTCCTTGAGCTCTTCGCTCTCCTCGTCCAGCGTCTCCCGATTCTCGTCGAGCTCGGCCTGCTGAGCGTCGAGGTCCTCCTCGGCCTGGTCGAGCATCCCGGCGAACTCGGCCTGTCCGCGGGCCTCGTCGAGCTCGTCCTGGCCGTCTTCGAGCTCCTCCCGGGCGTCCTCGATCTCCGTACGGCCCTCTTCGAGCTCCTCCTGCTGCTCGGCGCGTTCCTCCGCGGTCGCGAACGGGTCGATGACGTCCTCGACACCGGAGACCTCGGCGGCCTCCTCGACGCGATCGCCGATCGCCTCTCGCTGTTCCTCGGAGAAGGCCGACCCGTCCTTGGTCTGGTAGACGACCGTTCCGGTTCCGCCGCCCATCCCGGGGAACTCTTCGGACACCTCCTGGTTCACCTCGTCGGTGGGTGTCCCCGGGATCGAGAAGCTGTCCTTGAGCTCTTCCGAGAAGAGGAAGAACGCTGTGCCGGAGGAGAGAAGGAGAGCCAGCCACACCGCGATGACGGTTCGGGCGCGGCGCGCGGCGGCGCGCCCGAGTCTGTAGAGAAGTTCAGCCATGGTTCCTGCAAACGATGGAGGGTGGAGGAGCGGCAGGCGCTCAGGACGTACTTCGGTCGTTAGGTGAGGGCGCCGTATCCGTTGCGGGTCAGGGCGATCAGGCGGCCCAGGAGCTCGTCCCACACGCGGCGGGACTCCGGTGTGTCGACCCCGCCGGTGGCCTCGCTCCAGTGCCGGTGGGCCACCAGTGCGCCACTCACCAGCGCGGCGCACATCACCTCCACCTCGAAGGTGTCGGCGGAGGGGTGGTGGCCCAAGGTGATCTGGGAGAGCCGGGCGCCCAGGCCCTGGATCGCACGTTCGAACAGCACAGCTTGCCGGGGAGTGGGCGCGGTGCCCTCGTCACCGAAGATCCGGGTGATTTCGGTCATCGTGGTGAAGAGGTCGGCGGCGCGTAGGGCTTCGGCGAGCTGGCCGAACACCGACGCGGCCCCGAGCTGTCCTGTGACCTGGGACGCGAGGTTGGCGTCGAAACTGTCGACGATCGTCTCGACCATCTCGCCGAATACTTCGAGGACGATGTCGTCCATCGTCGGGAAGTGGTTGAAGACCGTCCTGCGGGAGACGTCCGCCCGCTCGGCGAGCTGGTCGACGGTGAAGTTCGTCCCGCCGATCTCGGTCATCAGCGCACGCGCGGCGTCGAGGATGGCGCGCCGGTGGCGTGCCTTCAACGCCTCGCGCCGGTCGGGGGATGGCGGCGTGTCCGGATCGTCCATCCCGTCAAACTACGAATGCGGGTGCACTGAATGCAACGATGCACTGAGTGCATCCGGTCACACCCGTGTTCCGGACGCGCGCCACCACCCGTGACCCGTCAGCCCGCCTTCGACAGCCGGGACTCGCTGGCGCCCGAGAAGTTCCGTCTCCATTTCGTAACCTGAATCCGCGAGCAGCGACGAATCACCACAAAATTAACGTTCGATCCCAAAACAAAGCGCCAGCCCGCCATACGGAAACGCGCGGCCGTTGACAGCGGATTCGTGGAGGTGTCAAGGGCGGTTATAGTGCGGAGCGTAGGGCCCCGAAAGTCCGTGCGACGCAGGGGATGTGCGCTTTACCAGCCATTGGGAGACCCGGTGTCCGACCGCGAATTCATGAAACACAGCGCCAGCAACCCGAGCCGCATCCCGCCCGAGATCGACCTGAGCGTTCCCTCGGTCGCACGTGCCTACGACGCAATGCTGGGTGGCAAGGACAACTTCGAGGTTGACCGGGAAGCCACGGTCATTCTGGAGGAGACCAACCCGGGCACCATCGCGCTGGCCCGGGCCAACCGCGCCTACTTGAGCCGAGGGGTGGAGCATGTGGCCAATGCGGGCGTGCGCCAGTTCCTCGACCTGGGATCGGGGCTGCCCGCCGCTGAGAACACCCACGAGATCGCCCAGCGCACGCACCCGGACGCCCGTGTGGTCTACGTCGACAACGACCCCATCGTGCTGGCCCACGGCCGGGCGATCCTCGCCGACAACCCGTACACCTCGGTGGCCACCGCCGATCTCACCAATGTCGGGGAAGTACTCGAATCCGAGGACACCCAGCGCCTGATCGACTTCTCCGAACCGGTGTGCCTGATGTTGGTCAGCCTGCTGCACTGCATCCCCGACGAACAGGACCCCTTCGGGACGGCGCAGGCCTACCTCGACCGCCTGGCGCCGGGCTCCTGGCTGGTCTACTCGCACATCGTCTCCGACGACGAAGCCGCGGCCCGCACGTTCACCGAGCGCATACACGCGTTCGGCACTCCGTGGGGGCGGGTGCGCACCCCCGAGGAGGCCGCCACGGTGTTCGACTCGCTGGAGTTGGCCTCCCCCAGCTCCGACGGCACGTTCCCCGCGGTCCCGGTGGAGTGCTCCACCTGGCGCAACGGGGACAAAGCCCCCGAGACCCGCCCCGCCGACCCCGAAACCCGCATCTGGGAACACTCGGGCGTCGCCGTCAAGCGCTGACCCGCGGGCGGCTGCCCTGCGAAGGGTGCCACCGTCGGAACCAGCACACTTCGCTACCGGCGCCACGGGCGCGGGTTGCGCACCCGTACCCCGGGAAGACTGGGGAACGTCGCCACCATTTCGACGGGAGCCCACTATGCCCATCCCCAGCGACCTGATCGCGCGCACCCGGCGCGCGGTCTTCGCACGCCATGCCAACCCGTGGAGCGCCTGGAGCCGGTGGGCCACCGCCCCGCTGGTGCTGGTGCCGGTGTGGAACCGGAGCTGGCGCCAGGCGGCGGTCGTGGGCGCGTGGATGGCGGTCAACCCGGTGATTTTCCCGAAGCCGGCACACGACCGCGCCTGGCCCACGCGGGCGATGCTGGGCGAGGAAATGTGGATCGCCGAGCGGCCCAAGGACGCGGCCCTCGCGGTCAACGCCGCCGCGACAGCGGCGGGACTGGCCGCGTTCGCCGCGGCGCGCAGACGCCGCTTCTGGCCCGCTGCGACCGCCACGGCGGCGCAGTTGGGGCTGATCCTCGTCTACTGGGAGCAGATGGCCCGTTACTACGACGCGCACAAGGAAGCGGGCACCGGCGCCGAAGAGCCGGCCACCTGAGCGCGCGGCCCACGGGGCAGGTACCGTTCGGCGCTTACCGGCCCGTCCTGGTGGGCGGGCCGGACCCACCGCCGGTCACCTCTCCGGCGCATCCGCGGCGGGGGGTTCTTCGGTGGGCAGGCCGGTAATCCGGCAGAGCGCGGTGAAGCCGTCGTCGGTGCCCGGCCAGTGCCGGCGCACCGCCTGGATGCCGGCGCGCCGCACGACGGAGCGCAGTACGACGACGACGATGATCGCGTCGTCGGCGTACCCGAGCACGGGCACGAAGTCGGGCACCAGGTCGATCGGCGAGACCAGGTAGACCGTGAGCAGGGTCAGCCGCAGGCGCACGCCACGGGGTAGGCCGGGGTCGGCCGCCAGCCGCCAGAACAGCCGCGGAGCGTCCTTCAGCAACCGGAACGCTTCTCGCGGCATCCGCTCCCGGCGGCTGAGCACCAGCAACACCCCGACCAGCGCCAGCCAGGCCACCAGCAGCCCCGCGGCGAGACCGATCAGGGTGTCGGCCCAGGCGATCCCGGTCACAGCGGCCTCCTTGCTGCCCCAAGGGTTCGGACACACCGCGCCAACGGCGCCGCGGCCCGGCACGCTGCCAACGCCGACGCCGACGCCTCTCCCGGTCCGGGGGCCACCGCCACCCTGCTCGCGCCGGATGTAAGCGAGTTCAGAACGGCACGGTCATCGCACGGGTTCCCTCGTGCACACCGCTCCACGTCGCCATCAACAGTCACACTTCCAGAATAACCAATGTGACCCTTTGATCATAACGGCTGTTAGAAACCCCCGGCAGAACTACTGGTTGGCTTCGGCGGCGTAGACCCGTTCCGCGAACCCTTCCAGGGCCGCCGCGCAGCTCTCCACGGCGGTTCCGGCCTCCTGGGCACGGGAGGCGCCGAGCCTGTCGCGCGTGCGGATCTTGTCCAACCAGCCGCGCAGCTTGGCCAGGTCCTCCTCGTTCTCCTCCAGCTCAGCGTAGGTGAACTTTTCCGCCCTGGATTCCTTGTCGATCTCGGCCTGAAAGTCGGCGCACCGCGACAGCACCTCGGTGTACTCGGCGTCGCGCGCGGCGTTGAACGCGGCGACGATATCGGCCTGCCCGGCCAGCGCCTCCACCCGCAGCACCTGGCCGGACCCGCCCATCTGCTCCACCTCGGCCCGCAGGGTGCGCAGAATCCGCTCGGCCTCACTGGACTCCGGCAGCACGGCCACCGAGTTCGCCAGGTACACCGCCCCGGCCGACTTCAGCCGCCGCCACACCGCCGCGCGCAACCGGGACGGGTTGCTGGGCACGCGGTACACCAACATCAGCCACGCAGGCTCATCGCTCACGTGGACCAGTATCCCCGCCGGGAGAACCCCGCGGCCACCGCCGGCCGGTCGTGGCGCGCCCGGCGGTGCACGCGGGTCAGTCCGCCTCGACCGGGACGACGCCGAGCCCGAAGAAGCTGACCACCCAGTAGACGATGTAGAGGCCGAGCAGCGTGTAGCCGTGCCAGCGTTTCAACCGGCCCGTGGACAGGAAGTACGCGGCGAGACCGGTCAGTGCGATAAGGACCGGCAGGTGCCAGGTCAGCACGTGCGGGCCGAGCACGAGACCGCCGGCCAGCAGGATGATCCCCAGTTTCCCGGTAACCGAGAAGACGACGCTCCCGATGACGTTGCCGACGCCGATCTCGGGCGCGCCCTTGCGGGCGGGTTCGACGGTCAGGAAGAGGTCCTCGATGGTCAGCACGACGGTGACGATCGTGGCGCCGAATATCGTGCCCTCGATTCCGTACTCTTCGAGGATGCCCTCGACGCCGACACCGGTGGCCGCGGCCCCGATAACGAGCCCGGCGAGCGCGAGGACCGCCAGGAGGAGCCCGATCCACCCGGAACGCTCGCGGCCCGCCCCGAACGGGATGTGTTCGGACAGCCGCCCCTTGGCAGGTGGAGCGGGCCCGTCGTCCGCGGCGCCGCCCGGACCGAGCGCTCCGGCCCGCGTACCGTCGTCCGCGCGCTGCGGCGTCCCACCACCGGAGGCCTGCAGGGCCACGTAGGTCTCGTACATCTCCGCGTCGCGGAACACCGGTGTTCGGCGCTTGGACTCCCGCACCGTGATGTAGCCGAGGAACAGGACGAACAACCCGAGCAGGACCACGCCGTGCACGACGGTGAGCGGCGCCAGCAGCGTGAACACGATCATGGTGACCGGCGCGAGCGCGAAGAGCGCGACATAGTCGCGGGGCACCTTGATCTCGGTGGGGGTGAGAATCGCGGCGAGCGCGAGCACGATCCCGGGCAGCGAGAGCGTCGTCCCGAACACGATGCCTAACGCGACATGGTCGAGTTCCTCAACGTTGAGCACCACACCGAGAACGACGTCGTCGAACTCGATGCCGGTGAAGATGATGGCGAGCAGGAACACGGAGACCCGGAGACCGCTCGCGACCCCAACCAGGTAGCCGATCAGTCTTTCGGCGCTGTAGATCAACAGCGCCGCACCGAGGAGGAAGATCAGTATTGAGGTCACAGCAGGGCCTCCCTCGCGCTATCCGAACCGCCGCGCCCGCCGAAGCGCCGCCGGACCCGATCCGGGGGTCGCCCGCGATCCGGTCAGACTGGCGCCGAGAGCACGGGGGTGACAGGTCCGTCATCCCGTGCGTTGAGCCTGGGCCCAACCTCCGCAATCTTACGAACAGCGGTTTCCCTCTCACCCTTTGTGTCTATCCGCGAGCCTGCTGCGGAGCTACGGAAGGCCAGGGCAGAACATCAGCGCGGCACCGTTGAACGGTGCCGCGCGGCCGGCGGCTGACCTCCTGGGCACCACCAGTCACTACTCACACCGGTCGCCCCGGATGGGGGCGGGGGGTGAACTCCTCCGCGGCTGGCCGCTCCGCCTCGTTGGCTGCCCGCACCGCCTCGGCCACGATCTCGTGATCGGGCGAGAGAACGCAGACCGGATCGGTGCGCGCGGGGTCCCCGGTGAGCTCGAAGGCCTGGCAGCGGCACCCGCCGAAGTCGATCTCGCGGCGTGCGCAGCTCCGGCACGGCTCCGGCATCCACTCCGTTCCGCGGAAGCGCTGGAACAGGGGCGACTCCTGCCAGATCCAGGCCAGAGAAGCCTCGTGCACGCTCGCGCGCGGCAGCGGCAGGGTGTGCGCGGCGGGGCAGGGAAGAACGTCGCCGTTGGGCGCCACCGTGAGCTCCAACTGTGCCCAACCGCCCATGCACGGCTTGGGGTACTGGCTGTAGTAGTCGGGCAGCACGTAGACCACGTCCATCTGCCCCCGCAGGCGCTCGCGCTCGGCGCGCACCGCCGTCTCCGCCCGTTCGACCTGCGGCCTACTGGGCAGCAGTGCGCCGCGGTTGTGCAACGCCCAGCCGTAGTACTGGGTGTTGGCCAGCTCCACCCGGTCGGCCCGCAGCTTCTCCGCCAGGTGAAGAATCTCGGTGACCTGGTCGATGTTCTGCCGGTGCAGGACAACGTTCAGTGTCAGCGGCCAGCCCAGGTCCTTCACCAGACGCGCCGCGGTGAGCTTGCGTTCGAAGGAGCGCGTGCCGGCGATCCGGTCGGACCCGGCCTCGTCAGCGGCCTGGATACTGATCTGGACATGCCCCAGCCCGGCCTCCGCGAGCTGCTCAGCGCGGCGCCGCGACAGGCCGAGCGCGCTGGTGATGAGGTTGGAGTACAACCCCAGCTCGGTGGCGCCGCGCACGATCTCCACGATGTCGTGGCGCTGCAGCGGTTCGCCGCCCGAGAGGTGCAGTTGCAGGACCCCCAGCTCCCGCGCCTCGGCCATTACCCCCAGCCACTGATCGGTGCCCAGCTCGTCGCGGTAGTCGGTGAGGTTGAGCGGGTTCGAGCAGTAGGCGCAGTGCAGTGGGCACGCGTAGGTGAGCTCGGCCAGCAGTCCGAACGGGCTAGGCATCGCCGACCTCCACGCACCCCTTGGCGGCCAGGCGCGCGAGGAAGTCCACCACCTCGCGGCCGACCACGCGGTCGTACCGCCGTTCCAGCTCCCGCACGATCCCGGTCACCGTCCGCCGCCCGTCGCACAGTTCGAGAATGGCCGCGCCTGTCGGGTTCAGGACCAGTACCGACTCCGGGCCCAGCAGCACGTGTCGCTCGCGCACCCGGTCGAAGGTCAGCCGAAGGTGCGCGGACAGCCCCGGCTGGCTGGACGGCCGCAACCCCGCGCCGGTCGCGGTCTCGGTCCACTCAATCTGCGTATGCTCGGTCGATGGCATCCAGCATGCTCCAGAGAACGTCGCACTTGAACGAGAGCGCGGCCACGGCGCGCTCCTGTTCGTCGGCGGAGCGGCAGTGTTCGGTTACCACCTCCAGGGCGTGTTCGGAGTCGCGGGGGGCCTGGTGTAGCCGGGCCCGGAAGTAGGCCAGGCCTTCGCGGTCGATCCAGGGGTAGCTGTTCTCGAACGCGGCCAGCCGCGTGGCCATCAGGTCCGGTGCGAACAGCTCCGTCAGCGAGGACGCCACCGCCTCGGTCCACGTCCGGGTTCGGGCGAAGCTGACGTAGGCGTCGACAGCGAACCGCACGCCGGACACGACGTGGCGCTCGTCGTCGACCTCCTCGCGGGACAGTCCCACCGCCTCGGCCAGCCGCAGCCACGCTTCGATACCGCCCTCGCCCGCCTCGGTGCCGTCGTGGTCGAGGATGCGGCGGACCCAGCGGCGCCGTACCGCTCGCTCGGGGCAGTTGGCCAGGATGGCGGCGTCCTTGCGGGGGATGCTCTCCTGGTAGTAGAAGCGGTTGGCCACCCATCCCCGGATCTGCCGGCGGCTGAGGCGCCCGTGGTTCATCCGGACGTGGAACGGGTGCAGGTCGTGGTAACGCTGCGACTGGGCACGCAGCGCCGCGACGAAGCTGTCGGTTCCGGTGAGCGCGGTCACGGCTTAGATCCGCACCTCCAGCCCGTCCATGGCCACCTCCATACCGTGCTCCTCGACGATGCGCCGCTCCGGCGCGTCCTCCAGCAGGATCGGATTGGTGTTGTTGATGTGCACGTAGATCTTCCGCTCGATGGGAAGCGGTGCGAGCTGTTCGAGGCTGCCGCCGGGCCCCCCTACCGGAAGGTGGCCCATCTCGTGTGCCGTCTTGCCGCCGGCGCCGAGCCGGACCAGCTCGTCGTCGTACCAGCAGGTGCCGTCGACCAGCAGGCAGGCGCAGTCGTCCAGCTGCTCGCGTACCGCTGGTGTGAGCTCCTGGACGGCCGGCAGGTACACCGCTGCGCGCCCGCTGCGTTCGTCGGTCAGGCGGTAACCCACGACCCGCCCCTGCTCCGACTCGGTCCCCCAGCGTGTGCGCTTGGTCGTCGGGACGTCGAAGGCCCGGTAGGAGATCCCGTCCGCCAGGGGCACGTCGACGTCGTCGACGACCGGCCGCCAGTCGACGGCGCAGTAGGCGCTCAGCGTGCGCAGCAACGATGTCCCGTCGTACAGCGTCTCCCGCACCGCGGGGGTGGCGTGGAGCTCGATGGATCCTCCCTCGCGCAGCAACAGCAGACCCAGCGTGTGGTCGAGCTCGGCGTCGGTGAGCAGCACCGCCTCCAGTGGCGTTTCCCTGGCCTCCCGCGGATGCAGGGCGGGGCAGGACTCGATCTGGGCACGGATGTCGGGTGAGGCGTTGACCAGGAACCAACGCCGGTAGTCGGCGCTCACCGCGATCGACGACTGGGTCCGCGGCCGGCTGGGCCGCGAACCGTCACGTACCGCACGGCATGCCGGGCAACCGCAGTTCCACTGCGGGAATCCTCCCCCCGCTGCTGAGCCCAGCACCCGCACCCACATCTGCGCTCCTCCCCACCTGGCGGCACGGGTGTCCGTACGCGGACGCCCGTGCGGACGGATCGGGCGGGCGGCGGCCATGGAGCCGGCGCCCGCCCGTCAGGCACTCGCTAGTCGAGTCGACCGAAGTACATCGTCACCTCGGGCGCGACCTCGATCTGCTCGAACTCCGGGGTCTCCCATACCTCGGGTTGAGCGACAACGGACTCCATGGCTGTCACCTCCTTTGCCGAGATCGCCGGTAGGGCTGGTGGATGTCCGCCGCAGCCTCCCCGGCCCTCTGCGAGGGTCCGGGTACCGCTGGAGCGCTACGCCTCTTCCGGCAACGCGAAAACGAAGAGCGCGTCACCGTGGGGAGCCCCGAGCAATCCGGGCAGGAACCCCTCAACCCAGGCGCCCCACCCGACCGGGACCGCGATGTACTGTCTTCCGTCGACGCTGTAGGTGGTTGGGCTGCTGTGGTGGCCACATCCGGTCTGGAAGTGCCACAGGTGCTCACCGGTGCGGGCGTCGAGCGCGTTGAACTCCCCCGTTGGCTCCCCAGCGAACACCAGGTCGCCGGCCGTGGCCAGCACCGACGCGCACATCGGCACCTCCCTGTGCCAGCGCCACACCTCCTCGCCCGTGGACGGGTCGAAGGCGCTCACGGAGCCGGCCATGTCGGTGGAGTCGACGACGACGCCGGCCCCCCAGTACGGGATGCTCTCCCTGAACTCCCGCCGCCGCAGGGTGACCTCGGCACCGACATCCTGCACCGGGACGTAGAAAAGCTGCGTCCGCGGGCTGTAGGCCGCGTGCGTCCATTCCTTGCCCCCGGCCGGTCCCGGCCAGAAGTGGACCGGTTCCCCTTCCTTCTCCGGGTACACCTTGGGGGTGATCCGCCCGTTGGCGTCGATCTCCCCCCAGGTGATGCGGTCGACGAAGGGTGCTACGCGGACCAGCTCGCCGTTCGTGCGGTCCAGGACGAAGAAGTAGCCGTTCTTGTTGAAGTGCCCCAGCAGCTTGCGCCCATCCTGCTCGAACAGGATGTGCTCCATGGTGCTGTCGTAGTCCCACAGGTCGTGCGGGTTGTACTGGTAGTGCCATTCGATTTGGCCGTTGTCCGGGTTCACGGCGATGACACTGTCGGTGTAGAGGTTGTCGCCCTCGCGGACACCCCCGTCGAAGTCGGGCGCCGGGTTGCCGGTGCCCCAGTACATGAGGTTCAGCTCCGGGTCGAAGGTGCCCGTGACCCAGGTGTTGGCTCCGCCCCGCGCCCAGGCCTCACCATCCTGGGGCCAGGTCTCGGCTCCCGGTTCGCCCGGCTTGGGCACGGTGTACGTGCGCCAGACGCGTTCTCCGCTCTCCATATCGAAGGCGTCGAGATGGCCGCGCACCCCGAACTCCCCGCCGGCGCTGCCGACAACCACCAGGTCCTTGACGACCAGGGGAGCAAGCGTGGCGCTCTCGCCGGCCCGCACGTCGCCGTAGGCTCTGTCCCACACCTGCGTGCCGGTCTCCGCGTCGAGCGCGATCACATGGGCGTTCAACGTGACGGCGAAGACCTTCCCCTTCGCCACGGCGACCCCGCGGTTCACGTTGCCGCAGCACAGCGACGTGTCGTAGGGGATCGCGTGCTTATAGCGCCACAGCTCCTGGCCGGTCTTGGCGTCGAGGGCCCAGATCCAGCCGTCCCAACCCGACAGGAACATCACCCCGTCAACGACGATCGGGGCGGCCTCGAACGCGTACGTCGACGGTCCGGCGTGCATGCCGGCGGCGCCGGTCTGGAACACCCAGGCGGGAGTGAGCCGGTTGACGTTTTCGGTGTTGATCTGGTCCAGCGGGCTGAAGCGCTTTCCGTCATAGGCGCCGTAGTAGGTAAGCCAGTTCTGCGGCTCCGAACGGGCCTGGAGGAGGCGCTCGTAGGTAACATCCTGGGCCACCGGCGGCGCGCTCCCGGCCCCACCGCTCAATGAGCCGTGGTCGACGGCGTGCCCAGCCTCGATGTATTCCGTCATCGGCTGCTCCTTTCTACGGTCGCGGCTGGGGCGGCCGGTCGAGACGGGCCTCCGGTGGAGATTCCCCCATCACGACGATCGCGCCGGTCAGTCCCCGGCCCTCATCGTTGCCAATCGGCGAGCTGAACCAGTAGTAGCCCGGACCGTTGAGCTTGAGGCTGGCGGTTCCGCGTGAGAAGTTCGGCAGCCACAGGAACTGCTGGTCGCCGTTGCTCGGCAAGAGCGCGCAGTGCGTGTTCTCGTCGTCGTTGACGATCTCCAGTTCGAGGTCGCCGCTGTGCGGCAACGCGAGGATCGCCGGTTCCCAGGCCAGCTCGTCGGGCGGGATCCGGATCGTGGCGTGCATGCGCCCGTCTTCTCCCTCTTCGGCACGCCCGACACTGCCGTGGCCGAGCAGTCGACCCAGCGACGCCCTGTTCTGCTTGTCCAGTCCCAGTTCACTTACCAGCCCGGCCGGCTCCACATTGGTGGTCGCCATCGGCTTCACCTCCTATTCCCAGAGCCTCCGGTTGGTCGTCAACGATCTCTCGGAGACAGTTCTTCGACTCGGTGCTGGTTCGCCGAGAACCAGCACAGTGCCTCTTCCGCGGCGCTGCCACGTGCGACGAACGGTGCGGATACGGCGGAAGACGGTGCCGGCGCCTTACGACAGGCCGCGCGTACCGGCATCGGCGACGTCGTGGTCGTTCTCAACGGTGCTTCCACTCACCCCGACCGCCCCGACGATCGCCCCGTCGCTGTTGCGTAGCGGGATTCCTCCGGGAAAAGAGACCAAGCCGTCGTTGGTGACCTCGATGTTGTAAAGAGGGCCGCCGGGCTGCGACAGCTTTCCGATTTCTCCGCTTTCCATGTTGAAGAATCGGGCGGTCCTGGCTTTCTTGATCGAGATGTCGATGCTGCCCAGCCACGCCCCGTCCTCGCGGACGAAGGCTTTGAGATTGCCTCCGGTGTCCACCACGGCGATGTCCATGAGCGTTCCGAGCTCCTGTGACCTTCGTGCGGCCGCATCGACCACCGCTCGCGCCTGCGACAGCGTTATTTCAGCCATCCTCGCGCCCCCGTAAAAACGACCCGACGAGTAATCTTTCCTGGCACGTTAGTCCGACCGGAGTTGCATCGACAATTACCCTTGGACGATATTGGGGTAATTTTTACCGTGAGCGGACCTCATACCCGCCGAACGGAACCCCCTGGCATTCGGGCGGTTTCGGTGGCTCCAGCACCGCGCGCAGCGCGACAGACGCGCCCAGCAATAGGGAAAACAAATTGCTGGACCACATCCCCGGACCACCAGAACACTAATCCGAGAACCCGAAAAAGAAAACAAAAACCCCCGCCAGCACCAAGAATTCCGTTGCGTTGGCCGCTGGGGGTGGAACGATTTCTTTAGGACCGTGGAGCGCTGTTTCCGGGCGAGTCCGCGTCTGGCCCGCGGGGTGTAACCAGCCCGGACTCGTAGGCCACCACCACGGCCTGCGCGCGGTCGCGCAGGGAGAGCTTATGCAGCACCCGGCTGACGTGGGTTTTGACGGTCTCCTCCCCCACCACCAGACGGCGGGCGATCTCGGTGTTGCTCAGTCCTTCGGCGACCAGCCGCAACACCTCGGTCTCGCGCGGGGTGAGCTCGTTGGCGATCGCGGCCGGCGGGCGTGGGCGCAGCCGGGCGAACTCGCCGATCAGCCGGCGGGTGACACTTGGTGCGAGTAGCGCGTCCCCGGAGGCCACCACCCGCACCGCGTCGAAGAGTCGCTCGGCGGCCACGTCCTTGAGCAGGAAGCCGCTGGCGCCGGCCGCCAGCGCGTCATAGACGTACTCGTCGAGGTCGAAAGTCGTCAGGATCAGGACCCGCGGCGAGGCGGAGCCGTCCGCGACGATCCTCCGGGTCGCCTCGATACCGTCCACGCCGGGCATGCGGACATCCATCAGCACGACGTCGGGACGCTCCTCCTGGCAGACCTCGATCGCCCGGGTGCCGTCACCCGCGACGCCGGCCACCACCAGGTCGGGTTGGGTGTCCAACAGCGCGGCGAACCCGGCGCGCACGACTTCCTGGTCGTCCGCCACCACGACGCGCACCGCGCCTACCACGCTCACCAGCTCATCTCCTCATCGCGCTCGCAAGGCAGCGCCGCCTCGACACAGAATCCGCCAACCGGCGGGGCCGCGGTCCGCAGCCGCCCGCCGACGGCCGCGGCGCGTTCACGCATTCCCCCCAAGCCGTGTCCGCTCTCCGATGGCTCCGGACCGGGCCCCGGCCCATTGTCGCGGACGCGCACGCGCAGCCCGTCGTGGTGGTAGTCCAGTTCCACGTCGACGCAGGCCCCGGGCGCGTGCCGCCGGGCGTTGGTCAGCGCCTCCTGGATGATGCGGTAGGCGGCAAGCTCAACGCCGGCATCCAGAGGGGCCACCGGGCCGCGGACGATAAGCCGGGTGCCGGCCCTTGCCGCGCCACGCACCTCGTCGACCAGCTCCAGCACCTGCCCAAGACCGGGCTGCGGCGCGCGGTCCGTCCCTTCCGCCGCGTCCTCCCGGAGCACCCCCAGCAGCCGGCGCATCTCGGTCAGCGCGGTGCGGGCGGTGTCCCCGACGGCCCGCAACTGCCTGGCGCCCTCCTCGGGCATCCCCGGGGTGGTCAGTCGCGCGGTCTCCGCCTGCACCGAGATCAGCGAGATGTGGTGGGCCACCACGTCGTGCAGCTCCCGAGCGATTCGCGCGCGCTCGCCGCGCGCCATGAGTTCCATCCTGGTGTGCTCCACGGTCGCGGCGGCGGCATCGCGTTCGGCAGCACGGGCGCGCAGGCCTCCCAGGCCATGCCGAAGCTGCGCGGTCCCCGCGGCGAGCAGGGCGGTCATGGCGGTGACGGTCGGCCAGCCGTACAGAACGTGGGTCATCGCGGTGGCCGCCGCGATGGTGCCCAGCACCGCAGCGAGATGGCCGCGCACGAAGGCCAGGGGAACCGTCGCGGTAAGCCCCACCAGCAGTGCGGCGGCCTGAACCGAGCCGGTGCCCGGGGCGCGCAGCACGGCCTCCGCGACCGCGGCCGCGCCGAGGACTCCCGCGGCGGCCGGCCACACGCCCGGCAGGCGCCAGCCCGGCGCGCGGCTCGGGGGTGGGCCTTCCGGATGCACCCCGACATTGTCCCGCATGCTGTGTTGGCCAGACCATCCCCCGCTCGTGCCGTCCGCCGGGTCCCCCCGCGGGGGGACAGGGAATCGCCTACCGCCCGCTGCCGGGGAGCGTGAAGACGGCACCCGGACGGGACGCCCCGGCACGGCGGCGGTGCGTAGCGTTTCCATCATGCGACCACCGATCGAAGTCCGGGAATTATGCAAGAGCTTCGGCGCCATCACGGCCGTGCGCGACCTGTCGTTCACCGTCCCTCCCGGACGGGTCACCGGATTCGTCGGCCCCAACGGCTCGGGAAAGTCCACCACGATGCGGATGATCCTCGCCCTGGACCGGCCCGACTCCGGAGTCGCGCTGGTGGCGGGCCGCCACTACCGCACCCTGCGCACTCCGCTGCGTGAGATCGGCGCGCTCCTGGACTCCTCGGCCGTCCACCCGGGCCGGCGCGCCCGCGACCATCTGCTGTGGATGGCGCACGCCGGTGGCCTGCCGGCCTCACGGGTCGATGAGGTGCTCGGCCTGGTCGGGCTAGCGGAGGCGGCGCGGCGCCCGGCCGGCGAGTTCTCGCACGGCATGCTCCAGCGGCTCGGCATCGCCGGAGCCCTGCTGGGCGACCCGGCGACGCTGATCCTGGACGAGCCGACCAACGGTCTGGACCCGGAAGGCGTGGTGTGGGTACGCGAACTGCTTCGCTCGCTGGCCGCCGAAGGACGTGCCCTGCTGGTGTCCAGCCACCTGATGGGAGAGCTGGAAGACACCGCCGACCGGGTGGTGGTGATCGCACGAGGGCGGCTCCTCGCCGAGACGACCGTCGAGGATCTGGTCGCACGCGCCTCCGATGGGCGCATCACCGTACGCACCGGCCAGCGCGAGCAGGCCATCGGCGTACTCGCCCGCGCGGGGGGAACCGTGGTGGCCACCGGGGGCGAGCAGCTCACCGTCTCCGGGTTGCCCAGTGAGCGCGCCACCGAGGTGCTGACCGAGGGCGCGGTCTCGTTCTCCGGTGTGCGGCCGCACCGCGCCTCCCTGGAGGAGGCGTACATGGAACTCACCCGGGACCCAGTGGTCAACGGCTCCGCCGGGGAGGCGTGATGGCAGAGAACTCGGGGACGACCTACCGCAGCACCGTCCCGGCCGGTCGTCTGGGGTTCGGCCGGCTGCTCCTCGCGGAGTACACCAAACTGCGTTCGGTGCCCCGGTGGCGGCTCACCCTTGTGGTCGCGGCCCTGCTCACGGTCACGGCCGGGATGCTCATCGCCGCGGGGTACCGGGTCAACGACGATGACGACGCGGCCGCCTACCCTCCCACGGCGCAGTTCCGCGACGAGGGCCACTTCGTCTACCAGACACTCAACGGAGACGGGCAGGTTACAGCGCGAGTCACCCACCAGGACCGCAGCCACCCGTGGGCCAAGGCAGGGCTGATGGTGCGCGCGGACGAGGAGCCGGGCGCCACCTACGCCGCGGTGGTGGCGACCCCCGGACACGGGGTGCGGCTGCGGTCGGGCTTCGGAACGGTCACCGACACTGCCGCTGCGGGTGATCCGGTCTCGGCGCCGGTGTGGCTCAGGCTGTCGCGATCCGGCACCCGGATCACGGCTCACGAGTCGGCGGACGGACGCGACTGGCAGCGGGTGGGCACGCTCGACCTGCCCGACCTGGAAGGCGCCGCCCAGGTCGGGATGGTGGTCGCCTCTCCCGACGAGGTGGAGGTCGAGCGCCACTTCAGCGGAGAGGCCATCCTCGCCGAAGGAACCCTGGGCCGGGCCACCTTCGACTCGGTGCGGCTCGACGGGGCGACTGGCGGGGACGGCGGCTGGCGCGAACGCGAACGCTCGCAGGGCTCCGGCGAGGTGGCCGAAACGGACGGCTCATTCACGGTGAGCGGCTCCGGCGACGTCGGCCGGTTCGACTACGCCGACGACCCCACGCAGGGAGTGCTCTCCGCGTCCCTGCTGGGAGTGGTGGCGCTCGTCGCACTGGCGGTCGTCAGTGTCACCTCCGAGTACCGGCTGGGTACGATCCGCACCTCCTTCGCGGCCCATCCCCGGCGTGCGCGGGTGCTGCTGGCCAAGGCGCTTGTGGTGGGCGGTGCCGCGTTCGCCACAGGGCTGGTCGCCGCCCTGGGCACGGTCCTGGCCACCGATCCGGTCTTGCGTTCCAACGGCCTCGCTCCGCTTCCGCTGGGGGACCCGGCTGTGGTCCGGGCCGTCATCGGCACAGCAACGCTGATGGCGGGTGCCGCGGTGTTCGGCCTGGGAGTGGCCGCGGTCCTGCGCCGCACGGCCTTCGCGGTCGCGGCGGTGCTGCTGCTCACGCTGGTGCCGCAGGTCGCCGCGACCGGGTTTCCGCTACCGGTGGCGACGTGGCTGGAGCGTCTCACCCCTGCCGCGGGATTCGCGGTGCAGCAGACCGTGCAGCGTTACGACACGGCCATCGGCCCGTGGTCCGGGCTCGGCGTGATGCTCGCCTATGCGGTTCTCACCCTGGCGGTGGCGATGTGGCTCGCGGAAAGGCGTGACCCGTGATCCGGGTGCTGCGCGCCGAGTGGACCAAGCTGAGCACCATGCCCGCCACGGGCTGGCTGGTTCTGGCCATCGCGGCGCTGACGGTGCTGGCGAGCGCCCTCGCCAGCGGGACCGCGGCGCAGTGCCCCTCGCCGGCCACCTGCTTCGGCGACTCGACCCGGCTCGCGCTTTCGGGCGTCTGGCTGGGGCAGACCGCGGCCGTGACCCTCGGGGTACTCGTGGTCAGCAACGAGCACAGCACCTCGATGGCGCGCACGACTCTGGTGGTGACCCCGCGGCGGCTCCGGGTCCTCCTCGCCAAGTCGGTCGCGGTCGCGGCGGTGGTGGGCGCGGCCGGGACCGTGGGTGTGCTCGGCTCGCTCGTCGCCGGCCGGGCACTGCTCCCGCGCGGCGGCCTCAACGCTCCCACCGGCGGATACGTACCGGTGCCGCTGGAGGAGCCGACCCTGCGGGCCGCCGCGGGCAGCGTGCTGTATCTCGTCCTGGTGGCACTGCTGGCCGTGGGGGTGGCCGCGGTGCTTCGTGACACGGCCGCCGCGTTGAGCGGCGTGTTGGCACTGCTGTTCGCCGCGCCCGCGCTGGGCGTGTTCGTCAGCGACCCGCAATGGCACGAGCGGTTGCAGCAGCTTTCGCCTATGACGGCCGGGTTGGCGGTGCAGTCCACGATGCGGCTGTACGCCCTGCCCATCGGCCCGTGGGCGGGGTTGGGGGTGCTCGCCGGTTATGCCGCTGCGGCCGTGGTGGCGGGCGCCGTGCTGGTAACCCGCCGCGACGCCTGACCGTGCTCTGGGAGGAACGCCATGAACCGCACCACCCGCTCCTACCGCGTCCTCGCGGCCGCCGCCACCGTTGCGGTGCTGGCGTCCTGCGCACCCGACACCTCCTCGGTCGAGGAGTTCCTCGGCGCGAACTGGCCAGAGGGCTCCAGCGGCACGGTGGCCGCGATCCGCGACGGCGAGCGCGTCACCTGCCAGGGCATCGGCCTGGCCGACGCGCGGGAGGCGGTGCGCGCCGAGTGCTCGACGGTGTACGACATCGGCTCGGTGACCAAGTCTTTCACCGCCGCCGCGGTCATGAAGCTGCAGATGATGGGCGCCCTCGATGTGCATGACCCGATCCGCGACCATCTGGGAGGGGCGCCCGCGGACAAGCGCGCCATCACCATCCACCACCTGCTCACCCACACTTCCGGCCTGCCCGACCAGCTCGGCGACGACTACGAGCCGTTGTCCCGGGAGGACATGGTGGCCGGCGCCATGGCGTCGGAGCTGCTGTCCCGGCCCGGCGCCGAGCACCGTTACTCCAACCTCGGCTACAGCCTGCTGGCCGCGATCGTCGAGGAAGCGTCGGCCATGGGCTACGAGGAGTTCCTCGCCAAGCACCTGTTCGCGCCGGCGGGGATGACGGATACCGGGTACGTGCGCCCACGCTGGAGTCCGGGACAGGTGGCGGTGGAGCACGACAGGCGGGGCGCCGCGCGGGGCGCCCCCTTCGAGCACCCCTGGGCTTCCGACGGGCCGTACTGGAACCTGCGCGGCAACGGCGGGCTGCTCTCCAGCGCACGGGACATGCTGCGCTGGCACGCCGCGCTCGATGGCGAGGACGTCCTGGACCAGGCCGCCAAGGACGCGATGTTCTCCCCGCACGTCGCGGAGGACGACAGCGAGGACACCCACTACGGGTACGGCTGGATGATCACCTCGGAGCCGGGCTACGGCCGTATCGCCGCCCATGACGGGGCCAACGAACGCTCGTTGGCGGTGACCGCGCGGCTCCTGGACGAGGACGTGGGGGTGTTCTGGGCCAGCAACCACGCCGCCCTGGATGGCGAGTGGGATCTCGCGCTGATCCAGGCGGACCTGACCCTCGGCATCGCCAACGCGGCGCGCGGCAGTGGGTGAGCGGCGCCGGCCGAGCCCACCGAATGGTTGACCTCAAGTGAACTTCAGATTTTAGGGTCGATCCCGACAGCGCAGGGGGCACAACGAGGCAGTGGTCCCGGCTCCGCATGACCGAACAACGGGAGGCACCTCTATGCCTGGCGATCGCACCCTGAACATCGCCGTGATCATCGGCAGCACCCGCGACAACCGGTTCGGGCCCACTCCGGCCCGGTGGATCGCCGCACAGGCCCGGCAGCGGGAAGACTGGGACGTCGACGTCATCGACCTCAAGGAAGCGGCGCTTCCCGAGACGCTGAGCAGGCCCGCACCCGAGCCGGTGCGGCAGCTGCAGCCCCGCTTGGCCCGGTCCGACGCGTTCATCGTGGTTACCCCGGTATACAACCGCGGCTATCCGGCACCCCTGAAGACGGCAATCGACTGGTACCACCACGAGTGGAACGCCAAACCCGTGGGGTTCGTGTCCTACGGCGGTATCGGCGGCGGGCTGCACGCGGTGGAGCAGCTACGCCTCGTCTTCAACGAGGTCCATGCGGCCACCATCCGCGACACCGTCAGCTTCGCCAACTTCTGGGAACACTTCGACAAGAACGGCGCGACCTCGGACGGCGAGCCGATCGACGGCGCCGCCAAGAAGTTCCTGGACCAGTTGGGCTGGTGGGCCCACGCGCTGCGCGCCGCCCGCGCCCGCACCCCCTACACGCCGTGAGCACGGGCACGGGCCACCGTGCCGGGCCGGCTCCCGGACTCCCGGGAGCCCGGGAGCCGGTCGCCGGGGACGGTGGCGACCGGCTCGGCGGAACGCCCATCGCTACTGGGCGCTGGCGGCGGGGCGTACCACGATCTCGTTGACGTCGACCTCGGCGGGTTGGCTGACCGCGTACGCGATCGCGTCCGCGATCGCGGAGGCGGGGATGGCCACGGACCGGTAGGTCTTCATGTCCTCGCGGGCGCGCGGGTCGGAGATCGAGTCGGCCAGCTCCGACTCCGTCACCCCCGGGGAGACGAGGCTGACCCGGATGCCACCGGCGGACTCCTGGCGAAGCCCTTCGGAGATCGCGCGAACCGCGAACTTGGTGGCGCAGTACACCGAGGCGGTGGGCACTACTTCGTACGCGCCCACCGACGCGATGTTTACGACGTGGCCTTCGCCCTGGTCGTGCATGACCGGAAGGGCGGCAGCGATACCGTGGAGCACTCCCCGCACGTTCACGTCGATCATCCGGTCCCACTCACCGACCCTGAGCGCGGCCAGCGGCGAGAGCGGCATTATCCCGGCGTTGTTGACCAGCACGTCCACCCGCCCGTGGCGCTCACGGGCGGCGGCCACGAAATCGTGCACATCGGCCGCGTCGGTGACGTCCAACCGCCGGGACGACGCGGTGCCGCCGTCGGCGGTGATCTTCGCGACGAGCGTCTCCAGACGGCCGGTGCGTCGTGCGCCCAGCACGACCCGGTGGCCGTCGGCAGCCAGGCGAAGCGCGGTGGCCTCCCCGATCCCGCTGCTCGCCCCGGTAACCAGAACGACCTTGCCGGCTCCTGTCATCTCTACTTCTCCTCCCGGTAGAGGACGAGGTGCCCGTGGTAGAGCACGCCGTCGCGAATATCGCCGGTCGCGGTGAACCCGGTGTCGTCGACGTAGTCCAGATGGCTGCCAGTCACCGTGTACCTGCCGGTGTAGGCGCTGCGCCGGCCGCCGCGGGCTTCGTCGTACCGCCCGTCCGGGCGCAGCTCCTGGCGGATGTGTCCGTCCGCGGTCACCCACATCCCGACCACGTCGGCGCCGCCGTCGCGGTTGTCGGTAATCCCGGTCATGGCCGCCTCCTCTCTGTGTTGGCACGGCTCTGTCCGGCGCCGACAAGTCTGGTCAGGACAGCGACCACCAACCAGGGCGCGTTCTTCCCGGGTGTGCCACACCCGGGAAGAACGCCGAGCCGCCGCGTACCGCGGAGGTATGACCGGCAACACCCTGGGGCGGCTTTCCGCGGGCCCGCCGCTCGTGCCCGCGTCCGGATGATGCCGGTACGGCCAGCTACGGCGCCCGCAGGGCCACCGGGGCGCGCCGGGAGTAGGCCGCCGTCCTGACCGGGATCAACGTCGACTACCACACACGCCTGGAACAGGGCCGCGGCGGCGGCTGAGCAGCCCGACCGGGAGGACGGGCAACGAGTACCCTGTGCGCAGAACCGACGATGAAAGGCGGGCGGATGCGCTACGTGGCGCTCGGCGACAGTCAGACCGAAGGGCTGAACGACGGCGACGAGCGCACGGGGTACCGGGGCTGGGCGGACCGGTTGGCCGAGCAGCTCGCCGCCCAGCATCCGGGCTTCCGCTACGCCAACCTCGCCGTTCGCGGACGCCTCGCCGGGCAGGTCCGCGCCGAGCAGCTGGAGCCGGCCCTGGCGTTGGAGCCCGACCTAGTGACGGTCATGGCGGGGATGAACGACCTGGTCCGGCCGAGGTTCGACGCCGCGGCGGTGACCGCGCACCTGGAGGCGACCTACGCGGCGCTCGCCGACTCGGGAGCCCAGGTGGTCACGTTCACCTTCCCCGACATCACGCGGATCGCTCCCCTCGTCCGGTGGCTGGGGCCGCGGGTGCTGGATCTCAACGAGCGGATCCGGAGCGCGGGCGCCCGCCACGGCGCCGTCGTCGTGGACACCTTCCACCACGAGGTGACCGTGGATCCCCGGCTGTGGAGCGCCGACCGCATCCACGCCACCTCGCTGGGCCACGCTCGGATCGCCGCGGCCACGGCGCACGCCCTCGCGTTGCCGGGCAGCGACGACTCGTGGACAGAGGCGCTCCCAGCGCTGGCCCCGGCTTCGGTACTCAGCCGCGTTCGAACCGAGCTGGTGTGGGCCGGGACCTTCCTGGGGCCATGGGCGATGCGCCGCCTGCGGGGACAGTCCTCGGGGGACGGCCGCACCGCCCGCAGACCGCGCCTCCTTCCCGTTGACCCGCGGTGAGTGCGCCGCGGGTCCACGCCCCTCTCACCGCGCGGCGGCCACGCGCTGCTCCAGAACGGTGATGGCCCACTCCCCCCAGCGGATGTTCTCGCGCTCGAAGTCCAGGCCCCGCATGAGGGTGAGGTAGGGGCCCACCCGCTCGGCGCGGGCGAGGTGCTCCTCTTCCGTTCGTCCGGCGAGCAGCCGGAGCCGCAGCCGCTCGAAACGGGCGACCTTCGCTCTGGCCCAGGCCACACGTTCCCTGATCGACGCCTGGACCGCCTCGGCGTCACCGGTGTCGACCGCCTGAACCCGAACCAAGAGCTCATCGCGGATCGCGCCGGGTCGGGCAGGGGATGCCGTGAAGGCGCGCAGCGCCTCCCGGCCCGCGTCGGTGAGGGTGAACAGCCGCTTATTGGGCCTGCGCTCCTGCTGCACGACGCGGGCGCTGACGAGCCCGTCGGCCTCCAGCCGGTCGAGCTCGCGGTAGAGCTGCTGGGGTGTGGCCATCCAGAAGTTGGCCACCGACGCGTTGAACCCCTTGGCCAGGTCGTACCCGGATGCCTCGCCTTCCAGGAGCGCGGCCATGACCGCATTGCGCAATGACATCTCGCCAGGTTAACCCGCTGTCTAGTGCCACTGTCGCCTAAACAACCCGTTGACCATCACGTCCGCCCCCTCCCTCAACTACTCATTGGACATCACTCTACGATGTGCATAATCTCAGAAGCACCTAGACAACGAGTTGAATAAGAAGGTGACGCATGACCTCATTCCGCGAGGCGGTAGAGGCGCGGAACGCGACCGCGATCGGGACGACGCTCGCCGAGGACGTCGTGTTCACCAGCCCTGTCGCGAACACGCCGTTTCCGGGCCGGGCGCTCGCTACGGCGATCCTGCGCGGCGCTATGCGGGTGTTCGAGGACTTTCGCTACGTCCGCGAGATCGCGAACGCGGACGGGCGAGACCACGTGTTGGTGTTCCAGGCCAGAGTGGGCGACACGGAGGTGCACGGCTGCGACTTCCTCCATTTCGACGACGACGGCCTGATCGACGACATCACCGTCATGGTTCGGCCGCTGGACGGCGCGAACGCTCTGGCCGAGGCGATGGGCGCGCAGTTCGAGCAGATCAGCAGCGAGGCAATGGAGCGGTAAACGGCCCCGATGCGGCCGCGGCCCGGGCGGGCACGCCCCTGGGCCGCGGCGCGGCTTCCCCCTCACTCATCGGCGATCGCCGCGACCACCTCGATCCGGGTGGCGCGGCGGGCGGGCCACACCGCCGCGACGACCCCGATGGCCACCATGGCCACAAGCGCGGCTCCGATCAGCGGGAAAGGGATCGTGACGTCGGAGAGGCGCTGGCCGAGCATGCTGTGCTGGACCACGGTTCCGGCCCCCACCCCGGAAGCGACACCGAGCAGCCCACCGAACACCGAGAGGACGACGCTCTCCACCCGGATCGCGCGTCGGACCAGCCGCCGGTTCGCTCCCACGGCGCGCAGCACACCGATCTCGCGAACGCGCTCCATGACCGCCAGCGTCAGGGTGTTGACCACCCCGAAGACTCCGATGACGACCGCGAACCCGAACATCGCGTAGCTGACCAGCAGGCCGAGCCGGAACTGCGCGATCCGGTCGTCGATGTGCCCCTGCCGGTCGCGGACCGCGACGTCGGGCCGGTCGGCGAACGCGTCGGCGATCGCCTCGCGCGCGGCCTCGGGGTCGGGGCCGGTCGCATGCACCATGGTGGTGTCGGCCCGCGCGTCCTCGGGCACCTCGGCGGCATCGTAGTAGAGGCTCGCCTGCATCTCGGTGCCTTCGTAGGTGCCCGCGACAGTTGTGTCGAGCTCCGCACCCGCGTCGAACTCCAGCGTGATGGCGTCGCCGGGCGCGAGCCCGAGCATGTCGGCCTGGTTCTTGGAGATCAGCGCCCCACGGCTCAGGTCGGCCGAACCGGCGACGATCTCCGGACGCAGCACTTCGGTGAACCCGTCCGGGTCCACAGCGGTCACGATCCGCTCGGCGCTCCCCTGGCCGTGCCGGATCCGCGCCAGCTCGTCCGCGCTCGCCACCGCCGTGCTCACCTCGGGGAGCTCCTCGATCGTGCTGACATCCGCCGGATCGAGCGACGCGTCAGCTACCTCCGGGCGCACGATCGTGGTCGTGTCCGGCAGTGTGGCGCGGATCGACGAGGTGGCCAGGCTCGTCAGCGAGGCGCTGAGCGTGGCGAACACCCCGATCAGCGTCAACCCGACCATCAGGGCGGAGGCGGTGGCAGCGGTACGCCGCGGATCGCGTGCGGCGTTGCGCAGGCCCAGGCGCGTGGCCACCCCGCCGTACCGGTTCGCGATCCGCGCCAGCGGACGCAGCACCGCCCTGACCGCCGCCGGGATCAGCAGCAGACAGCCGACCACGGCGAGGACGGCCCCGCCGATCCCGACGATCCGCTGTACCGCGTCCACACTGGGCGACGCCGTAACCGTGATCGCGACCGCTCCCAGGAGGACCGCCAGCACACCAACCAGGGAACGCGCCGCGGTGGACGCGGCCGGCGCCTCGGCGCCGGCGCGCAACGCGGACATGGGCGGCACGGCAGCGGCGCGACGCGCCGAACCGTACGCCGCCAGCACGGTCACCCCGACACCGGCGAGGTACCCGGCGGCGATACCGCTCGGCGGGACCGCGGCGCCGGGACCGCCCGAATCCGCGCCGGCGGGATCCATCGCGGTGAACGCCAGCAGCCCGCCCGCGGAACCGAGGCATACTCCGAGGGTGGCGCCGGCCACCCCGAGCAGTGCCGCCTCGGCGACGACGGCCCGCCGCACCTGGGCGCGGCGCGCACCCACGGCACGCAGCAGCGCGAAGCGCCGGGTCCGCTGCACGGCCAGGGTCGCGAACGTGTTCGCGATGACGAACGCCCCCGCCAGCAGAGCGACAGCGGCGAACGGCAGGAGCTGGTCACGGGTGTTCGAAGCGGTCTCCCGCGCCGCCTGTTCCGCCTCGTCGGCGAGCTCGGCGCCGGTGGCGACGCGGTGGTCGCCGGAGCCGAGCAGGCGAGCGGCGTCCTCCGCGATGGCGCTCGGGGCACTGCCCGGTTCGGCGGCCAGTTCGATCCGGTCGAAGCGATCGCCGAACAGGTCACGTGCCGCCTCCGGCGTGTGGGCCACGATCGGCACGGGTTCCGGTTCGGCGGTGGTGCCGTCGCCGGTGCTCCGCGGGCCGAGTGGCCGGTAGTGGAACGTCCCGGCAACGGTGAAGGTGTCCGAACGCCCTTCGGGAAGCACCACTCGGGCCCGGTCGCCCACAGACAGGCCGGCCTTCGCAGCCTCCTTGCTGCGGAGCGCGACCTCCCCGCTGTCTCGCGGTGGCTGCCCACTGACCAGGGTGTAGCGTCCGGTGCCGTCCCAGTTGGAGCCGGCGTGGTCGAGCCCGTCTCCGACGAGTTCTCCATTGGGCCCAACGAGCCCGGAGCGTCCGGTGCGCACGCCGGTGGCACTGTCGACACCGGCGGCGGCGCCGAGGCGTTCCGCGTCCGCCGCGGTGAGGGGCGACGGGTCGGCGGTGCTCTGCACGGCCACCGCGACGTCCTGCCTGGTGTCCCCGCCGGCCAGGGTGCGTGCGGTGGACTCCGCCACGACCCAGGCCGCCACCACGAAGGCCACCCCCAGGGTGATCGCGGCGAGCGTCATAGCCAGGCGAGCCTTGTGCGCGAGTAGGTCGCGCAGCATCGCGCGCAGCATTCAGACCACCGTCCTCTCCAGAGCTTTCATCCGGTCGAGGACGGTGTCGGCGGTCGGCGCGGGCAGCTCGTCGACGAGCTGCCCGTCGGCAAGGAACAGCACCCGGTCGGCGTGCGCCGCGACGGCCGGCTCGTGGGTCACCAGCACCACGGTGCGGCCGAGGGTGTCCACGCTGTGCCGCAGCAGGGCGAGCAGCTCCTCCGAGGAAGCCGAGTCCAGTGCCCCGGTGGGTTCGTCGGCGAACACCACGTCGGGTTCGGTGATCAGGGCGCGGGCGCAGGCGACGCGCTGCTGTTGCCCGCCGGAGAGCTGGCTGGGCCGGTGGTCCAACCGGTCCCGCAGCCCGAGTGTGTCGGTGAGCGTCGCCGCGAGCGCGCGATCGGGGCGCCTCCCGGCGAGATCCAGCGGGAGCGTTACGTTCTCCCAGGCGGTCAGGGTCGGGATCAGGTTGAACGACTGGAACACGAACCCGATGCGGTCGCGGCGCAGCTCGGTCAGCTCGTCGTCGTCCATGGCGGACAGTTCGGTGGTGCCGATCCAGACCTCCCCCGTGGTTGGACGTTCCAGACCGGCAAGGCACTGCACCAGGGTGGACTTTCCCGACCCCGAGGGCCCCATGATCGCGGTGAGCCGCGCCGCGCGGATGTGCGTGTCGACACCGTCGAGCGCGGCAACGCGGGCGTCTCCGGAGCCGAACGTCCTACCCAGGTTGGCGGCGCGGACGGCGTATTCGGTCGTATCGGTCATGGGCACAAGTCTGTGCGCGGGAGGGCCGGGCCGCGTCAGCCTGACCGGTACCGCGTCTGCTCTCCCCGAGGGAGCTGGTGTTAGACGATCGTGGTAGGACATGGGGCGGGCTCGCGGGCTAGCCTCTACCCGTGGCCCAACCCGCAACCAGTAATGACCAGGGGCGCGTCGCGTGGCTGGCCGGCCGCGCCGGGCCGGTGGTGCTCGCGGTCGCGGTCGTCGCCGGCTCGCTCTGGACAGCGGTGGATGACAACGCGTCCCAGATCGACGCGGCAACGTTCCTCGACCTGGACCGTTGGGCGGTGGCCGGCACGGCGCTGGTGCTCGCGGTGGCGTGTGTGGCCGCCATCCGGCGGGCACCGCGCGGGCTCGCGCCGCTGTTCGCGCTCGCGTTCGCCGGTCAGGTGGGCCTGTCGATGTGGCCGCCGCTCGTGGTCGCGTCGTACTTCGCGGCGACAACGCTCCGGCAGCGCGCGCACCTGGTGGCCTTCGCGGTGGCCGCCGGTGCCGTACTGACCGCTCCGGCGGGGCTCGGCGCGGCCCTCAGCATCGGTGCGGCGGGGTGGGATTCGGTACGTAGTGCCCTCGGCGGCGTTGCGCTGTTCGTGGTGCTGCCCATCGTGGTGGGACTGTGGCTCAGGGCACGCCGGGAGGTGGTGGCCGGGCTGCGCGAGCGGGCCGCGTACCTGGAGCGCGAACAGATCGCGCGCAGCGAGCGGGCCCGCGTCCAGGAGCGCTCCCGCATCGCCCGGGAGATGCACGACGTGGTCGCGCACCGGGTGTCGCTGATGGTGATGCAGGCGGGCGCGATCCAGGCCAACGCCTCCGATCCCGGTGTCGCCGCCGACGCGGCAACGTTGCGGTCCACTGGCCGCGAGGCGCTCACCCAGCTACGGGAGGTCCTGGGGGTACTGCACTCCCCCGGCCCACGTGAGACCGGTGAGCCGGTGGAGCCGCAGCCCACCCTGGAAGGCCTCGACACGCTCCTGGACCGGTCGCGGTCGGCCGGGGTGCCCGTCGACCGGCACGATACGGGGGAACCGGGGGACCTGCCGGCTCTGGTGGAGCGCACCGCCTACCGGGTGGTCCAGGAAGCCCTCACCAACGTGCACCGGCACGCGGGCGGCGCGCGGACCGATGTCGTGCTGCACCATAGCCCGGAGGAGTTGGTGGTCACGGTGCGCAACGCGGCTCCGCACCCTGTGGAGGCCCCGCTACCGGGCAGCGGCATGGGGTTGGTGGGGCTGCGCGAGCGCGTCGAGCTCCTCGGGGGCGCGCTGAGCTCCCACCGGGACGACGACGGCGGGTTCACCCTGTCGGCCCGGCTCCCGGTGGCCGGCGCGGCTCCGGCGGGCCGCCAATGAAGGGGCCGCCATGATCCGGGTGCTGATCGCCGACGACGAGGCTCTCGTGCGCGCGAGTCTGCGCAGAATCCTGGAGCCGACCGACGATATCGAGGTGGCCGCGGAGGCGCGCGACGGCCGGGAGGCCGTCGCCGCCGTGACTCGGCACCAGCTCGACGTCGTCCTGATGGACGTCCGCATGCCGGCCATGGACGGGATCGCCGCGACCGGGGAGATCCACCGCCTCCCCCGCGCACCCGTGGTCATCATGCTGACCACGTTCGACCTCGACGAGTACGTGCACAACGCGCTGCGTGCCGGCGCCGCGGGGTTCCTGTTGAAGGACGCCGACCCCGGAGACCTCGCGTCGGCCATCCGTACCGTCGCCGCGGGCAACGCCATGCTCGCCCCGAGCGTCACGAAACGGCTGATCGGTGCGTTCACCGACGAGCGGCACGCGAAGGCCGGTGCGGCACGCGCGCGGATCGCGGCACTCACCAGCCGGGAGACCGAGGTGGTGACGGCCGTGGCGCGGGGGTTGTCCAACGCCGAGGCCGGGAGCGCCCTCGCGGTGAGCGAGGCGACGGTGAAGGTGCACCTCAGCCGCGCGCTCACCAAGCTGGGCCTGGACAACCGGGTGCAGGTGGCGATCCTGGCCCACGACGCGGGGCTGGTGTCCTGAACCGGCCCGGGCCAGCGCGCTGCTGCCCGCGGCCTGCGGCCGCTTCAGCGGACGCGCGTGCAGCGGGTGTCGGGTCGCGGCCGGTTCCGGCCGCCCCACCTCGGTCCGGCAGCTACTGGCCCCGGGTGGCCGCTTGACTCCCCTTCAGCTCCCGTACGGTATGTAGTCGTCACCGACACAGATCAGGAGAATGTCCCCCATGGCAGAAGATGCGCTTTCCGGTTCCGAGCCGCCGCTGCTCGACACCGGCCACCCCCACTCGGCGCGGGTCATGAACTACTGGTTGGGCGGTAAGGACAACTACCCCGCCGACCGCGTCATGGGTGACGAGGTCATCGCGCATTCCCCGGAGATCGTCGAGGCCGCCCGCGCCGATCGGGCCTTTCTGGTCCGGGTGGGAACCCACCTCGTGAGAGAGGCCGGGATTCGCCAGTTCCTCGACCTGGGCACCGGGTTGCCCACCGCCAGCAACACCCACGAGGTCGTCCAGGCGGCGGCGCCGGAGTGCCGGGTCGTCTACGTCGACAACGACCCGATGGTGCTGGCGCACGCACGCGCGCTGCTGGTCAGCACGCCCGAAGGGGGGACGACCTACGTCGACTCCGACCTCCGCGACGTCGACACCGTTCTGCGGCAGGCCGCGGGGCTGCTGGACTTCACCCAGCCCATCGCCCTTACGATCCTGGGCACCATGCTGCACATCGAGGACGCGGACGCCTACCCGACCGTGCGGCGCTATACGGACGCGCTCCCGTCCGGCAGCTATCTGGTCCTGGGCGACAGCACCAACACCAGTGACAACATCGTCGCGAGTGCCGAGCGTTGGAACGCGTCCTCCCCGACACCGGTCCACCTGCGCAGCCCCGAGCAGCTCGGTCGGTTCTTCGACGGCTTGGAGATCGAGGAGCCGGGCATCGTCCCGGTTCCGCTGTGGCGCCCCGAGCCCTACGAGGTCGGGGCCGCCAACGCCGACATCGACGCCTACTGCGGGCTCGGCCGCAAGCCGTAGCATCGGCACGGCCGGGTTCGAGGGCCGCGGGACACCACCGGGGAAGGTGCGGACACGATCATGGGGCGTTGGACGTTCACCCTTGTCGACCACTGGACGGCGCACCCGCCCCTCGACGACACGATTACCTACGACGATGCCGAGTCCCTGGCCAGAGACGGGGTACTGGCCACCGCGGGCGACACCCGGATCAAGGCCGGCGGCCACAGGCTCACCCGTGTCAGCGCGGACGGGACCCCGCTCTGGCGGCACGACTGTACGGGACTCCCCGCATGGCGCACGTGTCCGGCGACCGGCTGCTGGTGCTCACCGACTCGGTGGACTACCACCCATGGGGCTATCTCGGCCCCGCGCTGCTGCTCGATCTGCACAACGGGCGCCTGGTCGCCGAGCTGCGCGGCGAGCGCGGGGCCCCGATGGGCAACGGGCGCTTCCTGGTGGGCCTCCAGGGCTATGACGTCTTCGACACCTGGTTGCACGACCGCGACGGCACCTTGCTGACGTCCTGGCGCAGCTTCGGGTACTACATCCCTGACCCCGACTCGACGGTCCGCGTCATCGAGCAACCCAACAGGACCCCGCCGTCCACGCACGTCGTCCGGCTGCTCCCCGACGGGGGGATCGAGCGCGGCCCGTCGCTCTCGGCCGGGAGGCCCCCCACCCCGGTCGTCCTCGCCGATGGCACCGCCATGGTGCTCGACCAGGGCGTACTGCGCGCGTTCGACTGGAGCCTCCGCGGGGAGGAGGTGGCCAGACTGCTGAGCGTGGAACCCAATAAACTACACCTCTTCCCCAGCCGGGTCCGCCTGGAGGGCGACCGGTTGACGGTGACCGTCACCGAGCTCCGGAACCTCGCCCAGGTGCAGGCTGTCGAGCCCGTGCAGGCTGTCGAGCGCAACCAGTGGACCTTCGCCTGCCAACAAGCCGGCCGTTGAGCCCCGCGCACCAGCCCCCGCCGAGGGGGCCGCGGCTGCGCTCCCTCGGCGGGCGGGACCCGCGCATGCTCAGGTGGCGTAGTCGGGGTAGGGCAGCGAGAAGTGGGACAACCGCCGCGCGTACTCCTTCTGGAAGCCCAACGGCTCGTCGTAGTCGCGTTCGAACATGGCGATGAACAGCGTGAGGGTGAGGAACGGGTGCGCGCCGAGCTCGAACAGTGCCGGATAGTCGTGGCCGGCGAGCGCGGCGCGCTCGGCGTCCTCGAAACGCAGCCAGGTGCTCGCCTCACCGTTGTGGCAGTTGAGGATCCGGCCGGCTTCCTGGTCCTCCCACCACTCGACGGTGCCCCGCGGGTCCTCCCGGTAGCGCTCGACCAGGTCCGGGTCGCGGTCGACCGTGTAGAGGAACTTGTTGACCAGGTACTTGCTCACCGCGCGCCTCCGTCGGGGTACCAGGTGAAGTAGGCCTCCATGGTGTGGAACAGGTCGTAGGTGTCGACGTAGTCGGCTTTGTGCCCCTCGCCGGCCACACCCATCATGAGCATGAAGTCCATGAACCCGTGGGTGGCGTTGCCCGGCGAGTGCAGGCTGTCCAGCGTGACCTCGGACAGGCACCCCTCGATGTCACCGGAGGAGATCCACTCCACCGCGCGCTGGTCGAACTCGGGGTCGGGGCCGTGCGGGCCGAACTGGCGCGGCCCGCCGAGCTCCAGCGACAGGTGCCCGGTACCGATCACCGCCACACGCTGGTCCGCCGGCCAGGACTCGATGAGCTGCCGGATGGTCCGGCCCAGCTCGACGAAGCGCTTCGGCCGCGGCAGGGGCGGGGCGAAGATGTTGGTGTAGATCGGCACGATCGGCAGGTCGTTCTGCGGGCGCAGCGTGATGATCGGGCAGGTGATCGAGTGGTCGATCCGCATCTCGTTGGAGAACGCCAGGTCGAACCCGGCGTCGATGCCCTCCCGCAGGACGTAGGACGAGAGGTCCTCGTGCCCCTTCAGCAGCATCCGCGGCAGGCCGAACTCGCGCTCCTCGTTGTAGAAGTTCGCGTCGTAGAAGGGGGCCTTACCGACCAGGAACTGCGGCATGTTGTCCAGCCAGAGCTGGTGGAAGTGGTCGGATCCGACCATCACCAGCACGTCCGGGCGGGCCCTGGTCAGGGTCTCCCGGAACGCCGTGATCTTGCGTACCCATTCGTCGGCGAACGCCGGGCGGTCCTCGCCGGTGGCGGTGCTGGCGCGGTAGTAGAACGGGTGGTGCGTGGACGCGATGATTGCGACCACCTGAGCCATGCGCGTCTCCTCTCCTTCCGGCGTCGGCCGCCGCGGTCAGTCGGGGGTGTACGGGGCGGGGTCGACGGCCTGGTTGTTCTGGTCCACCGACAGGAAGATGTCGTTGCCGACGGGGCGGCGCACCTCCTCGGCGAGCTGGCCGATCAGTCCGGCGGTGCGGGCCAGCAACGCGAACCCGCGGAGCAGCTCGATGGGCAGGTCGATGTCGGCCAGCGCCGCTCCGCAGACCCCGGCCCCGTTCAGCGGCAGCTCGCGGCCCAGGACCTGCGGGTGCACGCGGCCGATCGCCGCGAACAACGACAGGTGCGGCCCGAACAGCTCCTCTTCGGTGGCGATCCGCATGAGCCGGGGAGTGCGGGGGTCGCCGTCCTTGTGCACGTGGTGCCCCAGGCCGGGGATGCGCTGCCCGGTCGCGCGCCGCGCCCGCACGGTCTCCAGGGCCAGTGCGTCCCACGCGGCGTCGTCGGTGGGCGGTGCGCCTTCGGCGCCGGCCAGCACCTCGTGCAGGAAGGCGCCGGTGTCCTCGGTGACGCCGAGGAACCGCGATCCGCCGCCGAGGAGCCCGGCGGCGAGCGCGCCCTGGATCGAGTCCGGCGCCGAGAGGTAGGTGAGGCGGGTGGTGATCGCGGTCGGGGTGAAGCCGTGGTCGGCGAGCGCGGCGAGCACCGCCTCGAACACCCGGGTCTGGCCCGGGGTTGGCCGCCGTTGGGTGGCCAACCAGTAGGCGAGTTCCCCGAAGCCGACCGTGCCCATAACGTCCTCGGCGAGGTCGTGGCCGAGCAGGGTGATCGACTCCCGGTCCGACGCGCCCAACGCCGTCGGGTAGCTGGGATGCTCAGTCACGCTCGTCCTCCTCCTTGGTGGTCAGCCAGCTACGCAGCGCCGTGCCGTGCTCGTCGAGCTCGGGTGGCGGCAGCTCGTGGTGCACTGGCGACTCCGAGAACCGGATCGGGTGCCGGGTGGTCGGGACGGCCCGGTCGCCGTGCCCGGCGTCGACGACGGGGTCCAGGCCGAACCGCTCCGCCATCGCGAAGCCGCCGTCAATGGTGTTGATCGGAGCGCAGGGGACCCCGGCCTCGACGAGGATGTCGAACCACTCGCCCGCCCCGCGCGTGGCGAGCTGCTTCACCAGGAGGGTACGCAGGTCGCCGCGGTTCGCGGTGCGGTCGGCGTTGTGCGCGAACCGGGGGTCCTCGGCCACTTCCGCGATGCCCAGCGCCTCGCACAGCTTGCGGAACTGCCGGTCGTTGGCGGCCGTCACAATGAGGTCGCGGTCGGCGGTGGGGAGCGGCTCGTAGGGGAAGACGCTGGGGTGGGCGTTTCCCATCCGGTAGGGCACGGTCCCGCCGGCGACAAAGGCGGAGCTGTGGTTGACCATGCCGGTCAGCGCCGAGCTGAGCAGGTTGACGTCGACGTGCTGGCCCTGGCCGGTGGCGTCGCGGTGCCGAAGGGCGGCCAGGATGCCGATCACCGCGTGGTTGCCCGCCATGATGTCGAACACCGAGATGCCCGCCCGGTACGGCGGCCCTTCCGGGTCGCCGGTCAGGCTCATCAGCCCGGAGATCGCCTGGACCATCAGGTCGTAGCCCGGCACGTGCGCGCCCGCGCCCAGCCCGAACCCGGAGATCGACGCGTAGACGACCCCGGCGTTGTACGCGCGCACACTGTCGTAGTCCAGCCCGTACTTGGCCAGCCCGCCCGGCTTGAAGTTCTCGATGACCACGTCCGCGCGGCGTGTCAGCTCGCGCGCGACCCCGGCGTCGTCCTCCTGCGCCAGGTCCAGCGCGATCGACCGCTTACCCCGGTTGACCCCGAGGTAGTAGGTCGACACGTCGTCACGCTCTGGTGGCACCCAGCCGCGGGTCTCGTCGCCCTGCGGACTCTCGACCTTGACCACCTCGGCGCCGAGGTCGGCGAGCAGCATTGTCGCGTACGGCCCCGCCAGCACACGGGAGAGGTCGGCCACCAGCACGCCCGACAGTGGCCCGCCAGCGCCGCGCTCCCCCGAGGGCGCGCTCTCCACCATGCACAAACACCCTTCTGTCCGCTGAGCGGACGAACGTCCGCTTTACCGGATTCTTTGTGACATGGCACGACGCTGTCAAGCATCGCGGCAGCTACGGGGCCGCGGGCACGGTCACGTGCGGCACCTCCGCCAGGCGCGCGAAGTCGGCGCTGATGTTGCCCGCGGTCTGCAACAGAAGCGGCAGGTGGTGGTCGAGCAGCCAGTCGACGGAGGTCTCGGCGGCGTGCGCGTTGACATTGATGCCGGCGATCACCCGGCCGGTCCCGTCCCGCAGCGGCGCCGCCACGGAACGGATCCCCGGGGCGAGCTGTTCGTCGGTCAGCGCCCAGCCACGGGCGCGCACCTCGCGCAGCTCGGTGTCGCGTTCGGCGCGGTCGGGCTGCCACCGCGGCTCCAGGCCCGAGCGGGTGGGCTCGGCCAACACCTGGTCCGCCTCCTCCGTGGAGAGCGCCGCGAGCTGCACCTTGCCCAGCGACGTCTGCAACGCTGGGAACCGGGTGCCGATCTGCACGGCCAGGGTGACGATCTTCGGCACCGCCACGCGGGCGACATAGACGATGTCCGACCCGTCGAGCTGGGCGATCGAGCAGGACTCGTTGGTCTGGGCGACGAGTCGTTGCATGTGCGGCCGGGCGACGTCCCACAGCCCCATCGAGCGCACGTAGGCCACCCCGAGCTCCAGCACCCGCGGGGTGAGCGCGAACCCCCGGTCGTCGGAGCGCACGTAGCCGAGCTCCTCAAGGGTGAGCAGGATGCGCCGGACTGTGGGCCGGGCCAGCCCGGTCGCGGTCGCGACCTCGGTCAGCGCCATCACGGGCCTCTCGGGGTCGAAGGCGCTGATGACCTCCAACCCGCGGGCCAGCGACTCGATGAAATCCGGTCCGGTTCCCTCACGCGGCATAACACGACTCCCCCATCTCGGTGGCGATTGCGGGCAGCACCCGCCCGTCTGTCCGACTGCCGGACGCGAGCGTCCGGCACTCCGGGCACCCGTGCTACCGGAGGTGGATTGACAGTAGGCCTGGCGTCGACCACACTAGCTCCAATTCCATAATGACCGCTCAGCGGACAACTGTCCGGCACCCCGCGATGCCGTCGCAAAGGAGCCAAGCCATGAGCGAGCCCACCGATTTCGCAGTTGGGCGCCCCGTCGTACTGCGCGGCGGCATCGTGTTGACCATGGACGACGCCAAACGGGTGCTCTCCCCCGCTGACGTCCTGGTCGTCGACGACACGATCGCCGCTGTCGGCACCGACCTGGCCGTTCCCGAAGGAACCGTCGAGGTCGACGCCAGCGGCGGCATCGTCATGCCCGGCATGATCGACACCCACCGGCACATGTGGCAGACCGCCATGCGCGGCTACGGCGCCGACTGGACGCTCACCCAGTACTTCGTCTGGTACTACCTGGAGTGGGGCCGGACATTCCGCCCCGAGGACATCTACGCCGGCAACCTGCTGTCGGCGATCGAGGCCCTCGAAGCGGGCGTCACCACCACGGTCGACTGGTCGCACGGGCTCCAGACGGTGCAGCACGCCGACGCGGCCGTAGACGCGCTGCAGACGGTCCCCGGCCGGTTCGTGCTGGCCTACGGCAACATCCAGCAGTCCCCCGCTGAGTGGACCGCGGCACCGGAGTTCCGCGACTTCGTGAACCGCCGCTTCACCGGCGACGACATGCTCGGCTTCCAGATCGCGTTCGACGTCACCGGCGATCCGGACTTCCCCGAGAAGCCCGCCTTCGAGGTCGCCCGCGACCTCGGCGTCCCCGTCACCACGCACGCCGGAGTGTGGGGAGCGACCGGCGACGACAGTATCCGGCTCATGCACGACCACGGGTTCATGACCCCGGAGAACGTGTACGTGCACAGCGCCTCGCTTTCCGATGACTCCTACCACCGCATCGCCGCGACGGGAGGCTCGGCCTCCGTCTCCACCGAGAGCGAGCAGAGCGCCGGCCAGGGGTACCCGCCCACGTGGAAGTTGCGCGCGCACGGCATCCCGGTATCGCTGTCGATGGACACCTCGGTCTGGCAGAGCGGGGACCTGTTCTCCGCTATGCGCGCCACCCTGGGCGCCGACCGCTCCCGCGAGCACCTCGCGGCCCAAGCCCGGAACGACACTGTGACCCACTGCGCGCTGCGCGCCGAGCAGGTCGTCGAGTGGGCCACCCGCGGCGGGGCCGAGGCGCTCGGCCGCGACGCGACGCTGGGCAGTGTCGAGGTGGGCAAGAAGGCCGACCTCGTGCTGATCAAGAACGACTCCTCGCCGGTGATGTTCCCCCTGCTCAACCCGTACGGCCACGTGGCGTTCCAGGCCCAGCGCGGCGACGTGCACACCGTGCTCGTCAACGGCCGGGTGGTCAAGCACAACCACCGGCTGGTCGGCGTCGACCTCGCCGCGGCCCGGCGCACCGTGGAACGGACCGTCGAGCACCTGAGGTCGGCCATCGGCGAGGAGGCCTGGGAGAAGGGGATGAACCCGGACATCCCGGAGACGAAGATCCTCGACAACCCCTACACCTACACCGACTACCACAGCTCGGCCACGCGCACCCGCTAACCCGCCGGCCACGCTCGCCCGCGGCGCCAGCACGGCCGAGCTACGACTCGCGCGGCCTCGACGCGGGCAGCAGGGCGCGCAGCAGCTCGGCGGCGCCCTCGTGGAGCTCGGAGCGGCTGGGGGGCGCCGCCGCTCCGCTGCCCGCGAGGGAGTCGAACGCCATCCCCTCCATCCAGGCGATCACCGTACGAGCGTGCCGAGCGGGCTCGGGCGAGCCCAACTCGCGCATGAGGCGCTCGGCGAGGCCGCGGAACCGGGCCCCGATGCGGTCGTAGACCGCCCGCAGGTCCGGGTTGCGGCCGGCTTCCAGGGCCAGCTCCAGGCGGGCCCGGGTACGGTCCGGGTCGCGCGCGACAGCGGAGTGCGTGAACTCCGCGATGAGGGCGGCGGCGCCCCCGGCCGAGCCGGGGTCCAGGCTCTCTCCCTCGCCGAGATCCTGTTCGTCCTCCTCGGCCAGCCAGGTCAGGGCTGTCTCAATCAGCCGCACCCGGGTGCGTGCGTGGTAAGAGGTCGAGCCCGGAGGCAGGCCCGCCGCTTCGTCCACGGCCCGGTGCGTGAGGCCGCGCAGGCCGCGCTGCGCGATGATCGAGACCGCCGTGCGGGCGATCAGCTCCACTCGCGGGCGCACACCGCCCCTCCTATCCATCGGAACCTCTACGCCTGTAGTGTATGAACACTACAGCTATAGAGGAGTGTGCCATGCGGAACGGGACGGCCGTGATCATCGGGGCGGGGATCGGCGGACTCAGTGCTGGCGTGGCGCTCGCCCAATGTGGCTGGAACATCCACATCCTGGAACGCGCGGAAAAGATCGAGCCCGCCGGCGCCGGCCTGGCCATCGCGCCCAACGCGCTGCGCGGCCTCGACACCCTGGGGCTCGGCGACGGCGTGCGCGAACGCGCGGCGTTCGGCAGCGGGGGCTTCCGGCGCTGGACGGGCGGCTGGCTGCTCACCACGGACGCCGCCCGCGTCCGGCAGCAGTTCGGCGACACCGTGGTCGTGCTGCGCCGCTCCGAGGTGGTCGACCTGCTCCTGAAAGCGCTGCCTCCGGGGGCGGTGCGGACCGGCGTCCACGGCTACGTGGCCGAACCCGGTGGCGACAGCCAGCGTGCCCGGGTCAGGGTCACCGCGGAGGGCAGCCGGGACGCGTCCGAGGAGATCACGGCGGACCTGGTCGTGGCGGCCGACGGCGCGCGCTCGGCCGCCCGCGCCGCACTGTTCCCCGACCACCCGGGGCCGGTCTACGCCGGGTTCACCGCCTGGCGCCTGCTCACCGCGCCCGGCACGGCCGAGGCCCTGGGCATGCCCGACTCAGCGGAGACCTGGGGTCCCGGGGGCGTGTTCGGTCTCATGCGGTTGGCCGATGACGCGGTCTATGCCTACGCCACCGACGCGGTGCCGCCCGGCGGGCGAAACGACGACGAGCGCGAAGCGCTGCTGGCCCGCTTCGCGTACTGGCACGCGCCGATCCCCGCCCTCCTGAAGACTGCCGACCCCGAGGCGGTGCTGCGCAACGACGTCTGGCACCTGCCGGTGCCCCCGCCGCGGAGCCACCGCGGCCGGGTGGCCCTGCTCGGCGACGCTGCGCACGCGATGACGCCCAGCCTGGGACAAGGGGCCTGCCAGGCCGTGGAGGACGCGGTCACACTGGCGCACGCGGTACGCCGCGGCGACCACGGCGTCCCCACCGCGCTCACCACATACTCAGCGGCGCGCTCCCCCCGCACCGCCGACATCGTCCGGCAGTCGGCCCGCGCCGGCCACCTGACCCACATGCGCTCCGGCCCGGGACTCGCCCTGCGCGACGCTGCCCTGGCGACCGTGGGCCGGACCGCGCCGGGACTCTTCTACGGGATGCTGCGGGCCACCTTCAGCTGGCGCCCGCCCGCGGAGGCCCCGGAGTAGCTGTACTGGCCATGGAGGTCAGGTACAGCGCCGGTGACGCACGCGCGCGGTCCCGCCCGCGGCGAGGGCAGCGAGGGCGGTGGATGGGCCAGCCCCGTGCCGCGCCGTTGTGCACCGAACCTGACCGTGCGGACACGTTCGTCGCCGAGAACGACGCCGCAGACATCCTCGCCGCGCCCCGCGGCCGGACGTCCAACCACTCGCCCACATCACCGATCCAGTCCGCGACTTCCCTGGTCGGAGGCGCCGTCCCGCGCACTGGGGACGTCCGGTGCCCGAGACTCAGTGTTTGATCCCGACCCCGGCGTACTCCCACACCTGGCGGTCGGCGCCGGAGGGGACGGGCTCCGGCGCCGGCTTGGCGAAGTTCTTCCAGGTCGTGCATTCCACCAGGCGCGGTTCGGCGGCACCCTCCAGATCGGGGGCGACGATCTCAAGCCCGTCCATCGCGCGGTCGGCCTCTTCGAGCAGGCGCACCCGCCCCCAGGGCATGCGCAGGTTCTGCGCCAGCTCGGTGACGACCTTCCCCTTCTCCTCGCTGTCTGAGGCGATGTGCGAGTAGACGAGGCAGGACCCCGGAGCCAACCGGTCGATAACCCGCGCCAGCGCGCCGAACGGGTCGGCGTCGTCGGGCAGGCAGTGCAGCACCGAGACGAGCATGAGGCACACCGGCCTGGAGAGGTCGAGCAGCCGCAGCGTCTCGGAATCGTCCAGGTAGGTCTCGGGCTGGGCCAGGTCGCCGGCGATCACCGTGGTGTTGGCGTTCTCGGCGAGGATCGCCTCGCCGTGCGCGAGCACGATGGGGTCGCTGTCGACGTAGACCACCCGTGCGTCGGGATTGTGCCCCTGGGCGATCTGGTGGGTGTTCTCGACTGTGGGAAGCCCCGATCCCACGTCCAGGAACTGGTCGATACCGGTGTGCTCACTGACCCAGGTGACAGCGCGCTTGAGGTAGGCGCGGTTCTCGTGGGCCAGGTTGACCAACTCGGGGGCGTGTTCCAGCCCCATCCGCAGCGCCTCGCGATCGACCTCGTAGTGGTCCTTACCGCCCAGGCACGCGTCGTAGACACGTGCCGCGCTCGGAACAGAGGTGTCGATCCCGATGGGAAGCCCGGCCGCACGCTCACCGCTCATTACGCCCTCTCCTCCAGCCGCGGAAACCTGATGCGCATGCTACATCCCCGGCCACGTAGGCGGTTGGGACGCGAAGCCGCGAGAGTGGTCCCAGCCCGGGCCCCGCCCGGCCGGTCAGGTCGCGGGTCGGGTAACCACAAACGAGAAGTCGTAGAGGTCGCCGCGGCACAGCGACTGGCCGCGTTCGACGATCCGCCCGGTCTCGTCCATGCTGATGCGCTTCACGTGCAGGCCGGCCGAGTTCGGTTCCACCTTGAGCAGTTGGGCGTGCTCCTCTCCCACGTTGACCGCGCGTACCTGTTGCTGCGCCCGGCGCAGGCGGACGTCGTACTTCGAGTCCAGCACCCCGTACAGCGAATGGGTCAGGTCCTCCTCAAGCAGCCCCGGAAAGCGCGGCGCGTGCAGACACACCTCCTCGTGGCACAGCGGGATGCCGTCGGCCAGGCGCAACCGCTCGATCCGGTAGACCTGGGCACCGGGCGGCACGCCCAGGTCCACAGCGATGTGCGTCTCGGCAGTGATCTCCTCGGCCGCGATCAGCTCGGTGCCGGGCTCGTAGCCGCGGGCCGCGAGATCCTCGGAGAAGGAGGTCAGAGCGGGCCCCTTGGACAGTCGGGGCTGTGCCACGAAGGTACCGACACCGCGCACCGACCGCAGCACACCGTCGGCGCGCAGGCTGTTCAGTGCCTGGCGTACCGTCATGCGGCTCACTTCGAAGCGCTCGGCGAGCTGGCGCTCCGTGGGCAGCATGTCGTTCGGCGCCATGGTCGCGGTGACCTCGGCGAGTACGCGGTCGCGCAACTGCTGGTGCTTGGCTCGCTGATCCATCTGCGCCCCCGTGTCCTCGGTACGTACAGCGGTCTCTCACAGGCCGCGGTGGACGGCGGAGCTGTGGCACTTCGCCCTGATCATCGCGGCGACCGCTACGGGGTCTCGCGCGGACTCGGCCGGGCCACATCGCGTTTCCTGGAGCCAGCTCTCCTCGAGCATAGTGACCTCGGCGTCGAATCGGTCCGCGTCGGGCTCGCCGCCCCGCGCCAGCGCGCTTCGGAGTGTCCGCAGCCACAGCCGCCAGCGCGGCAGATAGTACCCCGAGACCAGGCCGGACCAGTGCCGTCCCGCGTAGTCCTGCAGGACGTGCCCGGGCTCCACCCAGCAGGTCAGCAGCCGCCGGGCGTCGCACACCAGGGCGGCGCGTTCGGACTCGGTGCGGCCCCAAGCGCACGCCCCCGCCAGCCAGGTGTCCAGCCGGTAGTCGCCAATGGTGCTGGCCAGCAGGTCCAGGTCCGCCATGGTCTCCAGGAACGCGGACCCGGCGCGGTCGAGGCCGTCGGGATCGCGCCTCTGGTAGGCCGCCACCACCTCCGCGTACTGCTGGGCGGCCAGCCCGCTCAGCACCATGTCGCCGACGTCGACGAGGTCGCGCCGCATCCCGGCGGTCGCGCCCGACCGCGACGCGCTGTCGAGCAGCAGGTCCCACGCGCGCAGCAGCGGATCTCCGGCTCCCGCTTCCGCGCGCGGCGCGGTCAGGTTGAGCGGGTGCCACGGTTCGAGGCCGTGGTCCACCCGCGGCCGGCTCGCCACGACCGACACCGGTGGTCCGGACTGCTCGGTGCCGGCGTAGACCTCGCTGCCGAGGATCCGCCACGCCTCGCGCAGCCCTTCGTCGTCCCGGCCGCACCGCCGGCGCGCGTAGTCCCGCAGCCAGCGTTCGAGCGAGGGAACCTCCCCGTGCCACGCGACATCGGCGAGCAGCTCGTAGAGCACCGGGTCCCGGTTCAGGCACTCCGTGCTCGCGCCCACGCCGCGCAGCCCGCCGCCCTCGGGAAGAGCGGCGATCCGGCCCGGTTCCGCGGCCACCGCGCGCATCTGCCCGTGCATTCCGGGACGGCCGCCCAGGCTGTGCAGCATGCACCACAGCCACGAGCGGCCCGCGAAGTAGTCCGTGCGCTCAGCGGCGGGACTGTGCTCGGCCCACAGGTCGAGCACGAGAAGCTGTTCAGCCGGGATCGCGCCGAGGAACGCCTCGACCCGGTCCGGGCTCCAGAAGTCCGACCGGTAGGTGAAGGGCCACCCCTGCAACACCCAGACGCCGCGCTCGTCGTGCTCGCGGAGCGTCCGCGAGACCGCCCGGGCGGATTCGGCGACCGCCGCCGTCTCGCCGTTCGGCGGAACTCCCTCGATGAACGGGTCGATCGCGTAGTAGTGCCCGGTTCCGTACTCGCGCTCCTGCTCCCGCAGTAGCGCACGCCCGAACGAGTGGAACAGCGGGTCGGCCGGGTCCAGCGCGCGGTTGTCGAAGCCCATCCAGTCCACCCGGGACGCACGCGCTCCCGCGAGCTCCGCCGGGAGGTAGCCCGGGAACCCCGGCAACACCGGCGTCATCCCCAGGCTCCGCTGCCGGTCCAGGATCCGGTGTGCCAGGTCGGCGCGGTCGGCAAGCCAACTGTCGGTCACCGTTGTGCCGTGATCGTGCACGCAGCCCATCGCCATCCACGGGAAGAAGGCCGGGCCGCCGATGAAGGCGCGGGCCCGTTCGTCGCTCACTCCGAACTCGCGCAGAGTCCGCAGCCAGACGAGTTCCTGGCCGACGATGCACAGCGGGAGGTTCACACCGTGCAGGGCCATCCAGTCGATCTCCCGCTCCCACCGCGCCCAGTCCCAGTACAGCGTGGTGTAGGCGAAGGCGCAGAAGTTCAGGTAGTACCGCCACGACCAGGGGCTGGTGACCGTCTCCCGATCCAGGGAGGGCAGCGGGTCGGGCAGCGCCACCTCAGTGTCGTCCCACGTCGGGTAGCGGTCGCACGCGTGCACCAGGTAGTGGCGCAGCGCCGAGGCCGCGGCCACGCCGGACGTCGCCCGGATGGACACCCGCCCCGCGGTGGCCGCCACCTCGAACATGTCCGCCTGCTCCGGCGCCGGGGCGCACACGTCGAGGTCGAACGCGTGCGCGCGCTCGCCGAGCACCCGTCCCAGGAGGCCATGAGCGGGATGCCGGGTGCCGCGCTCCGGGGCAGCGGCGCGCTGCCCGTCCGTGTCTTCGCTCATCGGTGCCTCACCCCTTCAACCCGCCCTGCAGCAGGCCGGCGATAAAGCTGCGCTGGAAGATCAGGTACACGAGAAGGATCGGCAGGATCACGATGACGGTTCCCGCGGACAGCAGCGGAACGTCCAGACCGTGCTGGCCGACGAAGAAACCCAGCCCTGCTGGAGCGGTGCGGGAGTCGGGGTCCTGGATCAGGATCAGCACCAGCATGAACTGGTTCCACGACCACATGAACACCAGCACCGCGAGGGTCGTCAGTGCCGGTCTGGCCAGCGGGAGCAGCACCGCGCG
Organism: Lipingzhangella halophila; assembly: GCF_014203805.1. Classification (GTDB taxonomy): domain Bacteria; phylum Actinomycetota; class Actinomycetes; order Streptosporangiales; family Streptosporangiaceae; genus Lipingzhangella; species Lipingzhangella halophila. The sequence goes on from NZ_JACHJT010000001.1 coordinate 3,362,191, forward strand.
CAGGATGACCGCCGAGGAGGCCCCGTCCACGCGCGCGGCGTCCACGAGCTCGCGGGGCATGGCGCGGAAGTGGTTGCGCATCCAGTACACGCTGAACGGCATGAACAGCGCGATCTCGGCCAGGACCACCCCGATGAGCGAGTTGCCCAGGCCCACCGCCTGCAGGTTGAAGTAGAGCGGGATGACGATGAACTCGACCGGGATCGTCAGTCCCGCAACGAAGAACAGCAGGATGGCGTTCTCGCCGCGCAGGTTCATCGTGCCCAGCGCGTAGCCGGCCAGGGTCGCCAGCACCACCGAGACCGGCACGACCAGCAGCGCCACGACGAGGCTGTTGCGCAGCAGGGTCGAGAAGCCCGCCGCTGTCCAGGCCTGCCGGTAGTTGTCCAGGTTCCATTCCTCCGGCAGGGACAGCCCGGTCACCGCGGAGCCCGCGGGCTGCATGGAGGCCAGGAAGATACTCAGGAACGGGATCACGATGAGGACTGCCAGGACCAGCAGGACGAGGAGCCCGCACCAGCGTTCGACCTTGGAGCTCATTCGGGTTTCACCAGCCGCGTGATCGTGAACACCAGGAACAGGATCATGGCCGCGAGGACGGTCGCCACCGCCGCGGCCAGTCCCACCTCGTTCTGGGTGAAGGCGAGCCGGTACACCAGCAGGCCGGGAACGTTGGTGTTGCCCGCGGGGCCGCCGTCCGTGGTGACGTAGACGATGTCGAAGCTGGCCAGCGCCGCGACCGTGGTCACGGTCAACGCCACGGCCACCTCGCCGCGCAACGCGGGCAGGGTCACGGTCCGGAACTCCCGGACCGGGCCGGCGCCGTCGATGCGCGCCGCCTCGTACAGGTTCGGGTCCACCTTCTGCACCCCACTGAAGAACAGCACCATGCACAGCCCGCTCATCGCCCAGGTGCCCACCAGGCCGACGGCGATCAGCGCGAAGTCCGCATCGCCCAGCCAGGCCCGAGTGACCGTGTCCAGGCCCACGGCGCGCAGGGCCTGGTTCACCACCCCGTCCGAGCCGTACATCCAGCGCCACGTGATGCCGACGGCCACGAGCGGCACCACCTGGGGGACGAAGAACAGCAGACGGAACGCGGTCATGCCGCGCCGCGGGTGCCGTGCGAGCAGCCCCACCATGACCATGCCCAGCACGATCGGCAGCCAGGAGAAGAAGACGACGAGGGTCAGCGCGTTCAGCACCGCTCCGCGCAGGTCCGGGTCGGCCAGCACCTCCCGGTAGTTGCCCAGGCCGACCCAACTTGCGACCGTCACCCCGTCCCAGTCGAAGAACGACAGGTACACGGTGTGCAGCATCGGCAGGACCGCGAAGAGCACGTAGAACGCCAGCGCGGGCAGCACGTACAGGTACCCGCGCCACGACGGCGCGCGCTTTTCCCCGCGTGGCGCGCCGGACCGCGGGGCGGTGGCGCGCACCGGAGGCGCGGTGTCAGCGACCGTATTGGACACGCTGGCTACTCCGACTGGTATTCGTCCCGAACCTGCTGCAGGTTCCGGAGGTAGTCGGCGGGTTCGGTGTCGCCGGCGAGCAGGCCCTGAACGCCCGACACCATCTCGTTGTAGGAGGCGGGCGCCGAATAGTCCGGGTAGAGGTTGAGTGTTCCCTCCTCGATGATCGCGGAGTAGCCGTCGTGCACGTCGGACAACACTCCGCTGGGCTCCGGCGCGATCTCGGCGTTGGGCGGTTCGAACCCGCCTTCGCTGGAGATCTCGGCGGCCTCGGGCGAGCCGAGGAAGTCGAGGAACGCGGCGGCGACGTCGGGGTGCTCGGTCTGCGCGGAGATGTTGTAGGACACGCTCAGCCCGGAGGCGACCGGTTCCTTGTCCTCCTCCACGCCCGGCAGCAGGAAGAACCCCGCGTTGTCGCCCATCTCCGAGTCGACCTGGCCGGCGGCCCAGTTGCCGTTGATCAGGAAGACGCTCTCCCCCGAGGCGAACTCGGCCGTGGAGTCGGCCTGGCCCAGACCGCTCGCCGACTCGTTGATGTAGCCGCGCTCGGCCCAGTCGACCATGGTTTCGGTCGCGGCGAGCGCCTGGTCACCGGTCAGGGAGCCGCCCTCGACGCCGTTGACCCAGTCCTGGTACTCCTCGGGCGGCATCGTGGAGTTGAGCAGCTCCGTCCAGAGGTGGACGCCTCCGGAGTCGAGCGCCCCCACGTGCAGGGGGTTCAGGTCGGCGTCCTGGGCCTGCTCCAGGGCCCGCTCGAACTCCTCCAGAGTGCCGGGGGGCGCGTCGATGCCCGCCTCCTCGGCGAGCTCCTTGTTGTAGAAGATCCCGGACAGCGACATGCCCACCGGGGCGCCGTAGAGGTACCCGCTGCCGTGCACCTTGCCGTTCTCTTCGAGCCGCAGCGGCTCCAGGGTGTTCTCCGGGAACGTCTCCGACCAGTTGTAGGCCTCGTAGTAGGGGTCGAGGTCGAGGATGTGCCCCGAGCCGATGAGGTCCTTGGTCTGGACGTTGTACTGGGCGATGTCCGGCGGGGAGTCGGAGGTCATCATCAGCTTGAGGTTGGTCTCGTAGTCACTGAACTCGGTGTGCTCCGGCTCGATGGTGACCTGCGGATGCTTCTCCTCGAAGGCGTCGGCGAGCGCCTCGACCATCTCGGGGCCGTCGGTGAACGCGAGCCGCAGCGTGACCTCCTCGTCGGGCAGCTCGGTGGAGACCTCGCGGTCGGGGTCAGGGCCCGACCCCCCGTTGTTCCCGCCGCCGCCGGGTACCAGCGCCTCGCAGCCGACCAGTGCGCATACGGCGACTCCCACGGCCGCGGGCCGGCCGATCGTGATCCTCCATGACATCCGCCGCGCTCCTTCCATCCACTGACCGGAGAGCTCGCCACCACTTCCCAGTGTGACGCGCGCCTCATCCTGCCAGATATTGGTATAGCCCTACAAGGCAGTGTCAGGGCTGACATCCTGGTCAAATCTCGTTACTCTCGATTCGCACGCCGCTGTGGTCTATACCTGGACCAAATACCGACCGAATCGGAGATCGCATGCCGCAGTCCCGCGACGACCCGGGCTCCCCCGTGGGCGACGACCGCGACACGCTGAACCGGTTACCGACCGAGCAGATTCGGCCCGGGTGCGAGGACCTGGACCTGCGGCCGGTCGACGACGTCGTCGGGTTGCTGCTCGACTCCGAGGGGCACGTCCCCTCGGCGCTGCACGCCGCGCGCGCCCAGCTCGCGGCCGCCGTGCGGGAGATCGCCGCGCGCTTCGCGCGCGGCGGCAGGCTGGTCTATGTGGGAGCGGGCACCCCGGGCCGCATCGCGCTGCTGGACGCGGTCGAGTGCGCGCCCACGTTCGGCGTCGAGCCGGAACGGGTCACCGCGATCGTCGCGGGCGGCGACGAAGCCCGGGAAAGCGCGGCCGAGGACGCCGAGGACGACATCGCGCAGGCGCGCACCCGCCTGGCGGAGGCGGAACTGACCAGCGAGGACGTCGTCGTCGGGATCACGGCCTCGGGCCGGACCCCGTTCGTTCTGGAAGGGCTGGCGATCGCTCGCGCCGCCGGCGCGACCACGATGGCCGTCACCAACAACCCGGGCCAGCCGGTGAGCGCAGCCGCCGACCACGTCATCGAGCTGCGCACCGGCCCCGAGGTCCTGGCCGGGTCCACCCGCCTGACAGCGGGCACTGCGCAGAAGGTCGCGCTCAACGTGCTGTCCACAGCCTCGATGGTGCGGTGGGGGCGGACCTACGGGGGCTGGATGGTCGGCGTGCAGGCGACGAACGGCAAGCTCCGCGGCCGCGCCGTCCGGATCATCCAGGAGATCACCGGCGTCGACCCCGCCACGGCCGGCGACGCGCTCGACGCCGCCGCCCAGGAGACACAGACGGCCCTGGTCATGGTGCTGCTCGGGGTCGATGCCGGCACCGCGCGCGGCCTGCTGAAGAGCACCGACGGCCGGGTACGCGACGCCGTCTCCCGCGGAGACACCGGTGAGCGGCCGTGACCGCCTCCACGGCACCGGCCGCGGGCCGGCGGCAAGTGGCGCTGGACAAAGGACGCCACCAGCACGAAGGGAAGGGACGGGGACATGCAGCCGACCATCTCAGCAGAGCTCCACTCGCCCTACGAACTACCGGCCGCGACCATCGCGGACTTCGAGCGGGACGGCTTCGTGAAGCTGTCCGGGGTACTCGACCGCGGCACCCTGGAACAGGTGGAACCCGACATCACGGACAAGGTGCGGGCGCTCAACACCACCGACGACGTCCCCTACGGGGAACGGTCCGTCCTGCAGAAAGCGTTCCTGCAGGTCGGCAACCTCTGGCGGAACAGCCAGGGAGCACGTGACCTCGTGTTCTCGCACCGCCTGGCGCACATCGCGACACAGTTGCTGGGGGTGGAGGGCGTGCGCCTGTTCGCCGACCAGGCGCTGTACAAGCAACCCTCAGGGGACATCACACCGTGGCACGCCGACCAGTACTACTGGCCGATCGACAGCGACCGTGTCTGCACGGTGTGGATCCCCCTGCAGGACACACCGCTGGAGATGGGGCCGCTGGCCTTCGCGCGCGCAAGCCACCGGTTCGAGTACGGCAGGGACCTCCCGATCAGCGAGGACTCGGAGCGGCAGCTGCAGGAGGCACTGGCTCGCGAGCGGTTCGAGACCGTGCAGCAGCCGTTCGAGCTGGGCGACGTCAGCTTCCACCTCGGCTGGACGTTCCACCGCGCGGGCCAGAACGAGGCGAGTTCCCCGCGGCGGGTCATGACGGTCATCTTCCTGGACGCCGCGACCCGCGTCTCCCGCAAGGTCGGCGAGCACCAGCAGCCCCAACTCGACATCCTCATGCCCGGAACCGAACCGGGCGGCCTCCCGAACGGCCCCGCGAACCCGCTCCTGTACCCGCTTTGAACCGGCTGGGAGACGCCGCGGGACCGGGCCCGCGGACGGCTCCGGCCGCAGGACCGCAAGAAGGGGACCGCGGGCTGTGCCCGCGGTCCCCTTCGCGCGACTCGGTTGGCGGGCGTGGTGGGCCCGTCCGGCGGGGTCACTTCTTCGCTTTCGGCCGCCGGCTGCCGCGCCCGGCGCGGACCTTGCGCCGCAGGCCGTCGCCAGTGCGCAGGATGCGCCGCGCGGGCGACGCGACCACCTCCGATACCGGAAAGCCCGGAACGAGGTTGCCCTGCCCGGCCCGGGGGTCCTCCGCGGAGGCGGCCATGCGCTCGGGCAGGCCCGAGTCCTCCCAGGTCCCGGAAGCGCTCCCCTCCTCGCCGTCGTTCGCGGCGCCGTGCGCGTTGGCCGGATTCTGCCGTGCGGCCCGCTCCTTGCGCTCGCGGTACCGGTCCATCAGGTAGGTCACGACCGGCCACTCCACGCGCGCCGGCTGCGCCAGACCCGCCCAAAGGTAGGCCCTGGTTCCCCACGCCTCCATGGCCCGCCGGGCGCGGGTGATGGTGAAGAAGGTCGGCATCGCGAGCACGAGCTGCGGCCAGGCCAGAACGAGGGCGGCAAGCAGCGGCATGAGCCCGCCGCCGGCCAGCGCCGTGCCGGCGCCGATCACCACGGGGGTGAGGGCCAGACCGGTCCGAAGCGCCGTGATCTGCCGGAACCGGTGCAGCGAGCGGCGCACCGACGCTTGGGCGGACAACCCCTCGGGCAGGGGGGACGGCTGCACAACGACAGCAAGCAGGAGAGAGGCGACCGCGACCGAACTCGACAGCAGGATCATCCATCCCGGCGCCGAGAGGCGGCCACCGACCAGCAGCGCGACGAGTCCGAGCACGGGCAGGGGAAAGGGGATGAAGAAGAGAACCTGGCGGCGAAGCTGCGCGGCCTCGGTGGGCCGAAGCACAACCTCCATCAAGCCCGCGTACAGCTTCTTCGCTCTGCTCACTGCGCAAATCCCCCAATTCTCGTCCGCGAAACCGTGCGCTGGGAGATGACCCTGCCCCACGGAGGAGGCGGGTGGCGCTTCAGTGAACTGCTCCGTGTCCGTGCAGCAGCGTGGTCTCCCGTCGCTCGCCGCAGAAGTACATGGTACTCCGATCCGCGCTTTTGCTCCCAGCTTGTCGCAAATCCCCTACCCGTGTAGACGCGTCCGACTCACAGTCTGTTCACGCGATTAACGGCGGGTTCGTCGCAAGCTGGCTCACATGGGGCGGCGGAGGCCCCAGTCTACCCGCGAAGTCACTCACCCGTCCTTACCAAAGAACGGTCTTCGCCGCCCCGAAGTATCCCGCTCAGTGGGGAAAGCTGGGGGTTCCGCCACCGGATAACGGCCGGTTCCGCGCCGCGTGCGCGGCGGCCTCTCACCCTTCGAGCCGCCCCAGTGCCACGGCCATCCGGAGTACGAACGCACCGCGCCCGTCCGAGGGCACGTGCCCGGTCAGATCGGCGATCCGGCTAAGGCGGTAGCGCACCGTGTTGGGGTGCACGAACAGCATCCGCGCGGTCGCCTCCAGCGAGGAGGCGTGCTCCAGGTAGACCGAGAGGGTGTCCAGCAACGGCGAGCCCGCGGCGCTCAGGGGGACATAGACCTCGTCGACGAGATGGCGGCGGGCCACGGAGTCGCCGTCCAGGACACGCTCGGGCAGCAGGTCCTCGGAGAGCACCGGACGCGGGGCGTCTGGCCAGGCCAGGGCGGACCGGAGGCCGCTCACCGCCGAGCGCACCGAACGGTTCGCGGACTGCAGGTCACTGACGGCGGGCCCGACGACAACGGGGCCGGGCCCGAACATCCCGGCCAGCGGCTCGGCGGCGGTCATGGGGGCGGTCGCCTCGTCGAACCGCTCGTTGACTCCGAGCACCACCACGACCCGCTCCCCCTGGAGGCCGGCGAGGACGTCGTGCCCCGCGCGGCGGGCGGCCGTGCGGATGTCATCCAGCGCGCCCTCGCCGTTCTGGCCCCCCAGGCCGCCCGCAATGGCGATGACCGGCGTGCGCGACCAGCCCAGAGCGGACCCCCACGTCTGCAGGCCCTCCTCACGGTCGCCGTGCAGGAGGGCGTCGACGATGAGCGCCTCCAGCCGCGCGTCCCAGGCGCCGCGTGCCTCAGCGGCGCGCGCGTAGATCCGCGCCGAACTGAACGCGACCTCGCGCGTGTAACGCAGCACGGCCTCACGCAACTGCTGCTCTCCCCCAGGAGCGGCCAACTCCTCGACCTGCGCCTCCACCACGTCGATGACGACCTGGATCATCTCCACGGTCTGCTGCAGCGTTACTGAGCGGGTCAGCTCGCGCGGTGCGGTCCCGAACACCTCGACGGTGATGGCGGGGCGGCCGCGTGCCGGGTTCTTGAACCAGTCGACGAACGCGGCCATACCGGACTGGGCCACCAGGCCGACCCACGACCGGTCCTCAGCCGACATCCGGCGGAACCACGACAGCTTGCTCTCCATGCGGGCAACAGCGGCCGTACCGAGGGTGCCCATAGCGCGTTCGAGACGGGCCACGGTCGCGGCCCGAACGGCGGCGTCGTCACCGGACTCATCGGCGAAACGCTCGAACTCATCCTGGCCAGTGGATTCCGTGCTCACACTTCCAGGGTGGCATCACGCCGGGACCGGTTTGGCGCCGGCGGAGACGGCCCGCGCCGCCCACTCCGGGGCGGCTCGGCCCGCTGTATGGGCGGAACCGGCACACTGTCCGGGCCGAGCCCACGTTGCGCATCGGCCCCCAGACCGGACCATCTTGTAGGAGTTCGACAAAAGGCGTCTCGAAAACTTCGTACGTGTCCCCATCCGGCTGGCGAACTCCCACAGGGCAGTGTTGATGACGTGCTTGTAATTGTCGCTCCCGGTCAAGGTGCTCAGGTCCCCGGCTTCCTCGAACCCTGGCTCGAGTCGCCCGGCATCGCCGAGCGTTTCGGGCGCTGGTCCGAGGCGGCCCAGGTGGATCTGAAGCGCTACGGCACGACAGCGGACGCGGAGGAGATCCGCGACACCGCGGTCGCCCAACCGCTGCTCGTCGGCGCCGGACTGGCCGCCACCACCGCCCTGTTCGACGACCTCGCCGACGCACCGGCCGCCATCGACGCGACCGCCGGGCACAGCGTTGGAGAGTTCACCGCCGCCGGTATCGCGGGCGTGCTCCACGCCGACGACGCCATGGCCCTGGTAGCCGAGCGGGGACGCGGCATGGCCGACGCCTCCGCGGCCATCGCCACCGGCATGACGGCTGTACTCGGCGGGGACCGCGAAGAAGTCCTGGCCGCCCTGGAGACGCACGGGCTGACCGCCGCCAACGACAACGGCTCCGGACAGTTCGTCGCCGCCGGAACCGAGGAGCAGCTCGCCGCGCTCGCCGAGAACCCGCCGTCCCGTGCCCGCCTGCGCCCGTTGTCCGTGGCCGGTGCGTTCCACACCCGGCACATGGCACCGGCCATGGAACAGGTACGCGCGGTGGCCGATACGGTCACCCCGGCCGACCCGCGGACCCGTCTGCTCTCCAACCGGGACGGCGCGGTGGTCACCAGCGGGCGAGAGTACCTCGATCGGCTCGTCTCGCAGATCAGCTCCCCAGTGCGGTGGGACGCGTGCACCCAGACCCTTGCCGACCTGGGCGTCACCGCACTGATCGAATTGCCGCCGGCGGGTACTCTGGTCGGCCTGGCCAAGCGCGCCCTGCGTGGCGTCGAGCTGCTCGCCGTCAAGAGCCCTGAGGACCTGGACCGCGCCCGCGAGCTGGTCAAGGAACACTCAGTTGGCTCGCCTCTCCCTCCGGAAGGTCGTGCCTGATGAACCTGTCCCCCACCGCTGCCGGCGCACGCGTCGCCGCCTTCGGTGAGTACCAACCCGGCAACGTCGTCACCAACGACGATCTCGCCGCGCGCGTCGACACCACCGACGAGTGGATCCGCAGCAGAGTCGGTATCGAGGAACGCCGCGTCGCGGGCGGCGACGAAACCGTGGTCAGCATGGCGGTGGCCGCCGGCGGCAAGGCTCTTGCCGCGGGTGGGGTCTCGCCGGACGAGATCGACCTGGTGATCGTCGCCACATGCACGGTTACCGATCAGATCCCGAACGCCGCCGCCAGCGTCGCCACCCGCCTGGGGATCAACGCTCCCGGCGCGTTCGACCTGAACGCCGCCTGTGCCGGGTTCTGCTACGCGCTCAACGTGGCCGCGGACTCGGTGCGCTCCGGATCCGCCCGGAACGTGCTGGTGGTCGGCTCGGAGAAGATGTCCGAGTGGGTCGACTGGGACGACCGCTCCACCTGCGTGATCTTCGCGGACGGCGCCGGGGCGGCCGTGGTCACCCCCGCCGAGGCCCCGGGGATCGGCCCGGTCGTGTGGGGAAGCGCCGGTGACGGGGCCGACACGATCTACCTCCGGGAGAACAAGTACCTTTACCAGGAGGGCCAGGCGGTGTTCCGGTGGACGACCACCGAGCTCTACCCGGTCGCACTGCAGGCGCTGGAGCGCGCCGGGGTTTCGGCCACGGAGCTCACCGCGTTCGTACCGCACCAGGCCAACCTGCGTATCGTCGAGGCGATAGCGCGCAAGCTGGGCGCGCCTCAGGCGCTCATCGCGCGCGATATCGTCACCGCGGGCAACACCTCGTCAGCGTCCATCCCTCTCGCGATCTCGCGGATGAGCGGGCGCGGCGAGCTGCCCTCGGGGAGCACGGTGCTCACCCTGGGATTCGGCGCCGGACTGACCTACGCGGCCCAGGTGCTGCGGATTCCCTAGACCCGCGTGGGTGGCGCACGCGCCGGAGCCCACGGCAACGCTCGATTTCACACTGAAGGAGACACCGCAAGATGGCCCACTCTGAAGAGGAGATCCTGGCCGGTCTCGGCGAGATCATCGACGAGATCGCTGGCGTCCCCGCCGCTGACGTGACACCGGAGAAGAGCTTCGTCGACGACCTCGACATCGACTCCCTGTCCATGGTGGAGATCGCGGTCGCCGCGCAGGACAGGTTCGGCGTCGAGATCCCCGACGACCAGCTCAAGGACCTCAAGACGGTCAAGGACGTCATCAACTACATCCAGAAGTAGGCCGTCCGCGCCCGCGGGACCGCTGGCCGGCGCCCCCAGGGGCGCCGGCCAGCGGTCCCGCCCCAAGAGGCGCCAGGCCACCCCGCCTCGGGCCCGGAACACAGCGGGCCCGGGGGCGAACCAGATTCCACACTCCCCGCTCAGGCGGGATTCTCCGAAGGGCGAGCGAGCAATGAGTAGCGATGCTCCGCGTACACGCGGGGATGGTCCCACCGACGTCGTCGTCACCGGACTCGGCGCGACCACCCCTCTCGGGGGTGACGTTGCCACGACCTGGGCAGGGCTCCTCGAAGGCCGGTCCGGAATCTCGCCCATCAACGAGGACTGGGTCGCTGACCTGCCGGTGCACTTCGCCGGCCAGGCTGCCGTGGACCCCTCGGAGAAGCTGCCGCGCGCACGGCTGCGCCGGCTCGACCGCACCCAGCAGTTCGCGCTGATCGCGGCGAAGGAGGCCTGGGAGGACGCGGGCGCGCCCGGCACCGACCCCGTCCGGCTGGGAGTGGTCCTCTCCAGCGGGATCGGCGGGATACTGACGATCCTCGAACAGTACGACACGTTCCGCGAGAAGGGCTGGAAGCGCGTCTCGCCGTTCACGGTGCCGATGCTCATGCCCAACAGCCCCGCGGCCGCCGTCGCGCTGGAGTTCAGCGCGCGGGCGGGTGCCCACTCGCCGGTCAGCGCCTGCGCGTCGAGCGCCGAGGCCATCGCCGACGCCGTCGGCATGATCCGCCAAGGGCGCGCCGACGTCGTGATCGCCGGCGGCACCGAAGCCGCCCTGCACCCCCTGAACATCGCCTCGTTCGCCTCCATGCGGGCGCTGTCGACGCGCAACGACGACCCGCAGCGGGCCTCGCGCCCCTGGGACACCGAACGCGACGGCTTCGTCATGGGTGAGGGTGCCGGGGTCGTCGTCCTGGAGTCCGCCGAGCACGCGGCCAGGCGCGGCGCCCGGGTCTACGCCGTGGCAGCGGGCGCCGGCTACTCAGACGACGCCTATGACATCGTCGCTCCCGACCCCGAGGGCACCGGCCAGACCCGCGCCATCCTGGACGCGCTGACCGACGCCGACCTGAAGCCGTCCGACATCGCGCACATCAACGCGCACGCTACCTCGACTCCCATGGGCGATGTCAGCGAGACCGTCGCCATCCGCCAGGCGCTCGGGGACACCGCGGCCGACCAGGTCGCGGTCACCTCCACGAAGTCCATGACCGGCCACCTGCTCGGTGGAGCGGGCGCCGTTGAGTCCATCGCGGCGGTCCTCACCCTCCACGAGGGCCGGATCCCGCCGACCATCAACATCGACGAACTCGACTCCGGTGTCCAGGTGGACATCGTCCGCGACAAGCAGCGCGACCTTCCCGAGAACGCCATCGCGGCGCTCAACGAGTCGTTCGGCTTCGGCGGGCACAACATCGCCGTGGTCTTCCGCCGGCCCTGACCGGAAACGCCGCCTCCCGGAAGCGGGAGGGACCCGTTGGCCAGACGGCGAGCCTGGCCGACGTGGACACTCCCGGCTACCTGTCCGGTGCCGGGCAGGAGCGGAGGGGGTCGCGCGGCGCGGCACCAAGCTGCCGCACGCCTTCGTCGAGGCCGCGGGCGGACTGGAGCTAGCCCAGGAGCTCGGCTTCCCGGACGAGGTAAGCGAGCCCGCGCGCACTCGCACCGCTCGGGCCAAGGTCGTCTCCGGCGCGTGGCCCGCCCGGAGAGCATCCGGCAACATCCCGCTGTGCCGCGCCCTTGGGGCGTACGTGCCGCGGCTCCCGTCGCGCCACCCAACGCGGTCGGTCAGCCCCGCCGTCTGAACAGCCGCCGTCGTATCATGAAAGTCTGCTTGAAAACTTCGGAATCCTCCTGTGGTGTACTAGGAGATCCGGTGATAATGGCGGCGTGTCTTCGCTTCCTCCCATCTCGGACGGAACGTCACGGGGCCGGCTTGCCGGCGATCCGGGCACGTCCGATGTCGCGGTCCGCGACGACCTGCTTTTCCGCCCAATTGTCGACATCGATGCCGGATCAGTGCTCGCGGTAGAGGTCGAGACCCCGGGGCCGGCAACCGGGGCGCAGAGCGGCGACACCGCCGCCCAGGCCCAGCAGCTTGCCCGGCTCGCCCGCCGTGTGGTCGCCGAGGAGCCGCTGCTACCGCTCGTGCTGCCGCTGCCCAGCGCCGCCGTGATGTCCGGTCCCACGGCTTTCGAACTGGTCGAGAACGAACTTCGCCGCGCCGGGCGCCGGCCGCGGGACATCACCCTGATGCTCGGCCCGGATCTGCGCGACATCCCGAGGGCCGCGCTCGTACGCGGGGTCCGCGGGCTGCGTGAGCGCGGGTTCCGCTGCGCCTTCGGTACGTCCTCGGTGCCGCCGGACCTCCTCCTTGAAGCCGACCCGTTCCTGCTCCGCATCGACCCCGAGATCGTCGCCGGCGTCCCCTCGGACGACCGCCGGTCGGCCGTCATCGAGGGGCTGGTCCTGATCGGACGCGGATCCGGGATCTACCCCATGGCCACGGGTGTCGCCACGGTGGCGCAGCTCGTGAAGCTCCGTGACATCGGCCTCCGGCTCGCGCACGGCCCGTTTTTCGCCGCCGACGAATGGCGCCCCGGCGGCCGGGTGAACCCTGTTCCGGACCCTTCGGTCACCTCGGAAGTTCCGGAGCTCGGCTCGGGGCCCCGGGTCTCCGAGTTCATGGGACCGCCGGTGGCGGTGACCGCCGAGGCGACAGCCGAGGAAGTGCTGGACGCCTTCACCAACGATCCGGCGCTGAACAGTGTCATCCTGATCGACCACCGCGAGCGCCCCCTCGGCCTGATCGACCGGTCGCGGTTCCTGCTCGCGATCACCGGCCCCTACGGGCACGCCCTCCACGCACGGCGCCCGGCCGAGCGCCTGGCCGACTCCCCCCGTACGGTCGCCCGCGGACTGCCCGCTATGGCGGCGCTGCGTGCGGCGGGCACCGACCGCGACCGGGTCTACGACGACCTCATCACGGTCAACGAGTTCGGCCAGTGCACCGGAATCGTGCACGTGAGCGACCTGATCAGGAGTCTGGCTCGCGCCGACCACGCCGTGGTGCCCTCCTAGACCGCTTCTGGTGCCCGGCGGTGGCGCACCCAACGGGGGCGGCGAAGGCAGCACATGGCCCGAGTAAGCGCATGTCGGTACGGGGTCCCGGTGGTGGCGCCCCCGACGACGGGGGTCTGGCTCGTGGCTGGGCCCGTCGTGGGTGACCGTGGCACCAAACCGGGCGAAACACGGCAGAACGGTCAGGTGTAGGGGTGGGGTCCGCATCGAACCTGACCGTGCGGACATGGTCAGCGCCGAGAATGTCCCCACAGTCACCCTCGATGCGCGCCCCGCCGCCGGGCGGGAACACGGGCGCCTCCACGGGGCGAGTCCCGCAGGCCAACGTCCTCGCCCCCGACGCACGCGCCACCACGCACTCGCCGCACCGACGACCGCTCACCCGGCCATCCGGCACCTTCGCCGCTCTCGTCGGCCGCGCAACCATCGGGTACCCGCACCGACCACTAGAACTCAAGCCCGCAAGGCTGGTCCGTCCGCTGCCCTCGCCGCCCCGTTGGACGCCGCACCGCGCACTCCCATCACCGATGCAGGGGGCGCTTGCCGGGTCGCTGCCCTAGGACGGGCGCTGCCCGTTCTGCCGGCCGTCGCCGTTCGGATGGCTGTTGGGGCCACCGTGCCCATTCGCGCTGAAGTGGCCACCGGTCACGGGGCCGGGGTTGAGCTCGGCAAGCTCGGGCCGCTTGGGGGCCCGGCCATCGCCCGACGACCGGCCGAGCGCGAGGCGGCTGACCCAAGGCACCAGGTGCTCGCGGGCCCACCGCAGGTTCTCTCGGCGGCGCAGGATGCGCGGCAGCTGCTGCGGTGGAGTCGACCAGGGGCGGGCCCAGATCTCGCGAGCGCCCATGGGACGGCCGAGCATCTCGGCGATCCGCGCGGCCACGATGCGGTGCCCCTGGGCGTTGAAGTGCAGTCGGTCGACACTCCAGGCCCGGGGGTCGTTGAGGGCGTCCAACGCCCACAGGTCAACGATGTCGCTCCTCGTGCGCTCGGCGATCGCCCGAAGGTGCATGCTGAACACCGCGATCCGGCCGCGGTAGACGCGCAGCGCCGGGTTCCAGCCGGTGTCGTGCCCGGAGAGGACGACAACACGGATCCCGGCCTCGCGCAGCCGCTCTACCCCGCGCTCGAACTCGGCGGCGAGCGTGTCGAGATTGGTGTTGGGCCGCAGCACGTCGTTGCCGCCGGCGTGTACGGTGACGAGATCCGGCGCGCAACCCAGCGTCTGCTCTAGCTGCTCACCGAAGATGTGGCGCACGCGCCGCCCTCGGACCGCGAGGTTGGCGTAGCGGAAGCCGGGTACGGGGGAACCCAGGTGCTCGGCGAGCCGGTCGGCAAAGCCCCGGTACTCTCCGGTCGGGCCGAGGTCGTCCAGGCCCTCGGTCAGACTGTCGCCGAGGGCGATGTACGAACGAATGACCACCGGGTTCTCCACCTGAGCGCTTTCAGGGGGATTCATCTCCAGATCAGTCACGGTAACCAATCATGCAAGTCGGCCAATCATCCGCGACACGCCGCGATCCGGGGCGAGCACGCGGGTAGGCGGGGGATCGGTTGTGCCTTTCGCTATGCCGACGTGCATGTGTCAAAACGGAAAGGCAGGGTACGGCGTGCCTGATAAGCATACCGCCGACTGACACCGGCGCGCCGTACCGAGACCGATCGGACGCGGGCGTGGTGGCCCGCTTCCGCCGAGGAGTTGACACCCGCAACCATGAGCACCGACGACACGCCGGCCGACGACACTGTGAGCTTCCCCTCCAACCAGGTGGAGCAAGCGCTCGACACGGCACTGGCTCGTTCCCGCGAGGACGCCGCCGAGGAGAACGAGGAAGCCGGAACCGAAGCCATCAGCATTTTCATCGCGGCGCTGCGCGAGGGCGACCTCTGGGTGCCCCTGCCGGAGGGCGCCGGGCAGCAGGATGACGGTTCCGTGGCACTGCCCACCCTGGACCTGGAAGGATCGACTTTCATCCCGGCGTTCACCTCCGAGTCGCAATTGAATGTGCGCAGCGGTGAGCTGCCCTACACGATCATCGCCACCCGAGAGCTCGCGGGCATCCTGCCCGAAGGTGTCGGGCTGGCTCTGAACCCGGGCAACACGACGGGTGTGCCGATCTATCCCGAGACCGTCAGCGCTCTCGCCGGCGAGTAGGGCACGGGGTACGTCCGCGGCGTCGCGGGACGCGCGCGCCCACTGGGAGCACAGTGGCAGCATACGTTTTCATTGCGTGATCTATGTCACATCCCCGCCCCCCGCAGGGCGGCCGAACACCCTGCACTCAGCAGGATCGATCCGGCTGACCTGCGATTGGGCGCGTGCGTTTTCCCCCACCTGGGGCTATCCATGAGCCTGCTGCGGACGTACCATCTCTTGCGAAGCGCCCCACCGCAATGTCGTCGTGATGTCGGCGTGCTTCCCCCAGTGCCCGGCGTCCGCCAGCGTTCTCGTTCCGCTGCCGCGCCCAGGCATTCCGGGTGGTGTACCCGGTCTAAGCCGGGTAACTACTCGTCCGCGGTGGACGCGAACCGAACGCACGTAGCGCATGTCCCGTTCGTGAGCCACACCCAGGAGGTCGAGGTCCCCAGCAGATGAACGCCGTCTCCCCGATCTGCCTCACCGACCTCGTCCCCGCCCTGTACTGGAGCAGACCCGGCGACGTCGCCCCGGTTCTGCGCCACTCCCGGCTCATCGACGGCTGGTGGCGTTCGCTTCCCGTTACCCGGGTTGTCGACATCGCGGGAGCCGCGTGGCTCTCGCACTCCCTGGCCCGGCTGGCGATCGATCATTGGGAGCACCTCAGGCTCGCCGAGTTCGTGCCGTCGTTGCAGGAGATCCCGGTGGACCCGGACGAGGTGGCCGAACCGGTCCGCGGCGCCATCCTGGCCACCGCCGGAAGCTGGGAACGGCTGATCACCGCCACCCCCGCGGCCATGCGGAGCTGGGGGTTCTCCAGCGAGTGCGGCGACATCGACGTCATCGGCACCGTCATGTGGCGCGCCGTGCACCCCTTCACGCGCGACACCTCGGGTTCTCCCCTACCGTCTCCCGGCCTCGTGATCGAGGCGGTGCGCACCATCGCGCACTGGCTGCCGGATTCGGCACCCGCGCATGTGCACAACGCCCTCGCCTACCTGTCCTCGGCCACCGGCGCCAGTGGCACCGACACCGAAGCAGCGGACCCCAGCGCGGACGCCGACACGGAGCCCCCGCAGACTCCCGCCACCCGCGCCATACGGACCTTGCGGGCACTGCGGGCGCAGCGCGATGAGGGGCAGCACCAGGAGCCCGACACCGAAGCGGAGGCACCGAGGGCCGACGCGGCCCCGGACTCCGGCACCGGCCCGGTCTCCAGCCGGGCTCCCGCGCGGCCCGGCGGACTGGCCTCGCGCTCGCGCAGCCCGTTGATGGGGCCCGACCGCACACTGCGCCGGCCGTCGTTCGGCCGGCCCAGGGAAACGCGCCAGGAGGAGACCGAGCACGAGGCCCCGGAGCTGCGCGAGCACCCCCTCGTCGCGCTGCTGGAGGAGCTGTTCCGAAGCTGGGAGGGGGTCGAACGCACCGTCGCCGCCGAACGGCTGTTCGCGACCGATCCCGTCAGCATCCGGGTGCTGGCCGACCAACTGCGCGTCGACGTCAGCGAGATCCGCAACGCGCAGCGCAGCGTCGAGGAGCGGCTCCTGAACTGGCTCGGCTCCCCCGCGGGCGCGCCCGTCACCGAGCACCTGCGCGACCTCTCCGAGCGGCTCGGCACCGCCGCCACCATCGACCACCTCATCAATGCCCACCAGGACCATCCGGTTGAGGTGCCCTCGCTCGGCACTCCGTTGTGGCGGGTGCTCATAACACTGTTCACCGAACGCCGGCTGCACAACGGTTGGCTCGTCAGCGACGATCCGCACCTGTTGCGCTGGAAGACCCGGGAGTCGCTGGGCGATGCTCCGTCGCTGACCGATGCCGAGGCGCGGCTGGGCCGGCTCGGCATCCGGCAGCAGGCACTGCGCGCGTGGTTGCTGAGCACGCCGGGCGTGAGCATCCGCGACGGCCACGTCCTCGTCGACCCCTCAACCCCGATGGAGACGCCCGCGCAGGTGCCGGCCTACGGCGGGCACGCCGACGTGCACCCGGAGTCCTCGTCCGCAACCACCGCCAACGGCCTGCCGATCCGGCGGCGGCCAAGTGAGGACGCCGAGGAACCGCACGAGCACGAGCACGAGCCAGCGTCTACCGAATCCGTCGAGCGCGCCACCATGCCCAGTGTGATCATGTCAGCGCGGTGTTTCCGCGCCCCTGATGGCCGGTGGTGGCATCGTGTGGACGTCTCCAGCGATCACCTCAACGGGGCCCCGGTCACCGTGCCCCCGGGCTATGCCACCCACCTCGGGCTGCAGCCGGGGCGGCTGCTGTGCCTCACAGCTCCCGGCGCGGACCTGCTGGTGCTGGTCTGGCGCGACCAGCCCGCGTTCGACTCGCTGCGCCCGCTGCTGCGTCGGCTTTCAGCACAGCCCGGCGACCGGGTGTTCATCACCGTCGAACACGACCGCCTCGACGCCCGCCGGCTGCCGGCCGCGGACCTCGCCGACCACGGCCCCACAAGCAGGGCGCTGCACCTCATCGGCTACACCGCCCCCGCTTCCACCGACGAGGCGCTGCGCATCATCAGCAACCGGATCCGCGAGGAGACCAGCGACGGGCCGGTCGACCCGAAGACGCTCATGGAGCTCCTCGCGCAGCGGGGAGACGAGGACCTGATAGGTGAGCTCCGGCCCGGTCTGTCCGTCCCGCACTGACTCCGGCGCCGCCCGCGCGGCAGGCCCATACACAAGGGGCCGTTACACGCAACGAGGGGCACCGCTATCGCTTGGTGCCCCTCCGCGCCGATCCGCGCCGTGTCCGAGGGTGAGTCAGACGTTGAACCCGAGCATCCGAAGCTGGTCGCGGCCGTCCTCGGTGATCTTGTCGGGGCCCCACGGCGGCATCCAGACCCAGTTGATCTTGACCTCGCGCTCGAACTCATCCAGCGCGCTGTTGGCCTGGTCCTCAATGACGTCGGTCAGGGGGCAGGCGGCACTCGTGAGGGTCATGTCGAGGGTGATCACGCCACCATCGACGTTGACACCGTAGAGCAGGCCGAGGTCGACGACGTTCACGCCGAGCTCAGGGTCGATGACGTCCTTCAACGCCTCGGCGATCTCCTCGGCAAGCGCGTCCTGGCCCTGTTCCGGCGCGGTCGCGGTGCTGGAAGTGGTGTTACTCTCCGTCATGAGGCACTCTCCGGTACATCTCCGCCTTCGCGGGAGTCGTTGCGCATTGACTGCACAGTCGCGTCCTTCCACGCCATCCAGGCGAGCAGCGCGCACTTGATACGCGCAGGGTACTTCGACACACCGACGAAGGCCACGGCGTCCTCCAGGACGTCCTCGTCGGGCTCCGCGTCGCCCTTCGAGTGCATCATCTCGGTGAACGCGTCGAGCACCCGCATCCCCTCGTCAACACTCTTGCCGATCAGCAGGTCGGTCAGCACCGAAGCGCTCGCCTGGCTGATCGAGCAGCCCATGCTGTCGTAGGAGACGTCGCTGACCATGGCCGAGCCGTCGACCACGTCTCCCTCCGACGGCGTGAGCGTGACCCGCAGGGTCACCTCGTCGCCGCACGTGGGGTTGATGTGGTGCGCCTCGCCATCGTGCGGATCCCGCAGACCCTTGTTGTGCGGGTTGCGGTAGTGGTCCAGGATGATCTCCTGGTACATCGCGTCCAATCGCATGGTGAGAGCTAGAGCCCCTTCTCACGCACCGGAACGGCGCCGAAGAACCGCTGCGCCTCCAAGATTCCTTCGGCGAGCGCGTCCACATCGGCGTAGGTGTTGTACAGGTACAGGGAGGCGCGCGTGGTGGCCACCACCTCGAAGCGGCGGTGCAGCGGCCACGCGCAGTGGTGTCCCACGCGTACCGCGAGCCCCTTGTCGTCCAGGACCTGCCCGACGTCGTGGGGGTGGATGTCGTCGACCACGAAAGAGAACGTACCCCCCCGGGCCTGGCCGTCGGCCGGGCCAATGAGCCGTACGCCGTCGAGCGCACCGAGCCGTTCGAGCGCGTACTCGGTGAGCGCGCGCTCATGGTCGCGGATGTTCTCCATGCCGACCGCGTTCAGGTAGTCGCACGCCGCCGCCAACCCGACCGCCTGCGGCGCCATCGGCACACCGGCCTCGAACCGCTGCGGCGGATCGGCCCATGTCGCGTGGTCGATGTACACGGTGCCGATCATGGAACCGCCCGTGAGGAACGGCGGCATCGCCGCAAGCAGCTCCGACCGGCCCCACAGCACACCGATGCCGTTGGGCCCGAGCATCTTGTGCCCGGAGAACACCAGGAAGTCGGCCCCGAGCTCACCGACGTCCACCGGGATGTGCGGCACCGACTGCGCGGCGTCGAGCAGCACCAGCGCCCCGAGCTCGTGCGCCCTGTCCGCGACCGTCCGGACCGGGTTGACCGTGCCGAGCACGTTCGACTGGTGGGCGAGCGCGACGATCTTGGTCCGCTCGTTGACCAGGTCGTCCAGGTTCGACAGGTCGAGGCGGCCCTGCTCGGTCACGGAGAACCAGCGCAGGGTCGCACCGGTGCGCCGGCACAGCTCCTGCCAGGGCACCAGGTTGGCGTGGTGCTCCATCTCGGTGACGACGATCTCGTCGCCCGGCCCGATCCGGAAGCGGGAGTAGGCCTCCCCCGCCGTGGCCGAGTTGCTCATGGCATAGGCGACCAGGTTGATCGCCTCGGTGGCGTTCTTGGTGAACACCACCTCGTCGGACTGCCCCCCGATGAAGGCCGCGATCGTGGCCCGCGCGGCCTCGTAGTGGTCGGTGGCCTCCTCGGCGAGCTGGTGCGCGCCGCGGTGCACCGCGGCGTTGTGCCGCTCGTAGAAGTCACGTTCGGCATCGAGTACCTGCCGCGGCTTCTGCGAGGTCGCCCCGGAGTCGAGATAGACCAGGGGGCGCCCGTCGCGAACCGTCCGGGACAGGATCTCGAAGTCGTCCCGGAGCTTCTCCGCGTCGAGCGACCCGGGCTCACGTGCCGTCACAGTTAAGCGCCTGCCTTCACGAACCGTTCGTAGCCTTCGGACTCCAGCGCGTCGGCCAGATCCGGACCGCCGGACTCGGCGACCCGGCCGCCGGCGAAGACGTGCACGTAGTCCGCCTTCACATGGTTCAGGATCCGGCTGTAGTGGGTGATCAGCAGGACGCCCACGTTGGTCTCGGTCTTCACCTTGTTGATGCCCTCGGAGACGACCTTCAACGCGTCGACGTCCAAGCCGGAGTCGGTCTCGTCGAGGACCGCGATACTCGGCTTGAGCAGCCCGAGCTGCAGGATCTCGTGGCGCTTCTTCTCACCGCCGGAGAATCCCTCGTTGACGCCCCGCGAGGCGAACGCGGGGTCGATCGAGAGGCCCTTCATGGCCTCCTGCATCTCCTTGGAGAAGGTACGCAGCTTCGGTGCCTCGCCGCGCACCGCCGTGACGGAACTGCGCAGGAAGTTGGACATCGACACGCCGGGCACCTCGACCGGGTACTGCATGGCGAGGAACAGGCCGGCGCGGGCGCGCTCGTCGACGCTCATCTCCAGGACGTTCTCCCCGTCGAGCAGGACCTCGCCGTCGGTGACCTGGTAGCGGGGGTGCCCGGCGATGGCGTAGGCCAGCGTGGACTTGCCCGAGCCGTTGGGGCCCATGATGGCGTGGGTCTCGCCGGAGTCGATGGTGAGGTCGACTCCCTTCAGGATCTCCTGGCGGTCCTCGGCGCCAATCAGGACGTCGGCACGCAGACCGCGGATCTCGAACTTGGTCATATTCCTATCAGCCTCAGGATTTCGGGTTGTTCAGCGAGACGAGGACGTCGTCGCCGTCGATCTTCACAACGTAGGTCGGTATCGCCGCCGTGGCCGGCGGGTTGATCGGTGTTCCGGACCGCAGGTCGAAGCAGGAGCCGTGCAGCCAGCACTCGATGGTGCCGTCCTCGACCTCCCCCTCGGAGAGGTTCACCTCGGCGTGCGAGCAGATGTCGCTGACCGCGAACACCTCCCCCTCGCTGCGGGCCAGAGCAACCGGCGTGTTGTCGATCTCCACGCCCAGCACGCCCTCGTCAGGAATGTCGCTGACCGCGCAGACCTTGACGAACTCGCTACTACTCATGGAGGGCCAGCTTCTCCTCTACCTCGTCCATAATCCGTTCGCGCAGGTCCGGAAGCTCGATCCGCCCGATCAGCTCCGCGAAGTACCCGCGGATCACCAGGCGGCGGGCCTCGTCGGCCGGGATCCCGCGCGACTGCAGGTAGAAGAGGTGGATGTCGTCGAGCCGGCCACTGGCGCTCGCGTGCCCAGCGCCCTCGACCTCACCGGTGAAGATCTCCAGGTTCGGGACGGAGTCGACCCGCGTGCCGTCGGTGAGCACCAGGTTTCGGTTGTACTCGTAGGAGTCGGTGCCCTGGGTGCCCTCGCCGATGATGACGTCGCCGATCCACACCGCGTGGGCGTCCTCGCCGCTGAGCGCGCCCTTGTACTCGACACGGCTGCGGGTGTTGGAGGCGTCGTGGTCGATCAGCGAGCGGTGCTCGTGGTGCTGGCCCGCGCCGCTGAAGTAGAGCCCGTGCAGCTCGGCGTCGCCCCCGCGCCCGGCGTAGCGGACGCTCGGCGAGATCCGCACGAGGTCGCCGCCCAGCGTGATCATGAAGCTCGTGAACTTGGCGTCCCGGCCGACCCTGGTGTACTGGTGCGACACCTGGACGGCGTCGCGCTCCCAGTCCTGCAGGCTGATCACGGTGAGCCGCGCGCCGTCCTCGACCATGAACTCGACGTTGTCGGTGTAGGTGGCGCTGCCCCCGTACTCCAGGACGACTGTCGCCGCCGAGTGGCTCTCGGCGCGCACCACGATGTGACCGTAGGCGTCGCCCGCCTCGGTCCCGGTGACCTTGACGTGGACCGGTTCGGAGACCTCGGTGTCCTTGGCCACCGTGACCACGGTGGCCTCGCTGAACGCCGAGTAGGCCAGCGCGCTGACACGGTCGTTGGGCAGGAACGACGTACCCAGCCGGGGGTCGTCGCGCCCAACGGACTCGACCGAGACGCCTTCGGGCGCCTGGGCCTCGACAGTGACGGCGCCGTCGCCGGCGCCGCCGCTGTCATGCAGTCCGCGCAGCCGGCGGAGCGGCGTGAATCGCCATTCCTCCTCGCGCCCTGTGGGCACCGGGAAGGCGGCCACGTCGAACGAGCCGTGTGTGTCGAGTCGGGAGATCGGGAGATCCCCACCGTGGGAGTGCTCCTTGACTCCGATGTTCGGGCTGGTCATTCTTAACCAACCGCTCCTTCCATCTGCAGCTCGATGAGCCGGTTCAGTTCCAGCGCGTACTCCATGGGCAGCTCGCGCGCGATGGGCTCAACGAACCCGCGCACGATCATCGCCATGGCCTCGTCCTCGTCGAGGCCCCGGCTCATCAGGTAGAAGAGCTGGTCCTCGCTGACCTTGGAGACCGTGGCCTCGTGGCCCATCTCGACGTCATCCTCGCGGATGTCGTTGTACGGGTATGTGTCGGAGCGGCTCATGGTGTCGATGAGCAGCGCGTCGCACTTCACCGTGGACTTGGCGTGGTCGGCGCCTTCCTGGACCTGGACCAGGCCCCGGTAGGAGGCACGACCGCCGCCGCGGGCCACCGACTTGGAGACGATGGTCGAGGACGTGTTCGGGGCGCAGTGCACCATCTTGGAACCAGCGTCCTGGTGCTGGCCCTCGCCGGCGAAGGCGACCGACAGCGTCTCGCCCTTGGCGTGCTCACCCATGAGGTAGACGGCCGGGTACTTCATGGTCACCTGGGACCCGATGTTGCCGTCGATCCACTCCATGGTGGCGCCCTCGTAGGCCACGGCACGCTTGGTCACCAGGTTGTAGACGTTGTTCGACCAGTTCTGGATGGTCGTGTAACGGCACCGCGCGTTCTTCTTGACGATGATCTCGACGACCGCGGAGTGCAGCGAGTCGGTCTTGTAGATCGGAGCGGTGCAGCCCTCGACGTAGTGGACGTAGGCGCCCTCGTCGACGATGATCAGGGTCCGCTCGAACTGGCCCATGTTCTCGGTGTTGATCCGGAAATAGGCCTGCAGCGGGATCTCGACGTTGACGCCCTTGGGCACGTAGATGAACGAGCCGCCACTCCAGACCGCCGTGTTCAGCGCGGCGAACTTGTTGTCGCCCGACGGGATGACCGTGCCGAAGTACTCCTCGAAGATCTCGGGGTGCTCCTTGAGCGCGGTATCCGTGTCGAGGAAGAGGACGCCCTGCTTCTCCAGGTCCTCGCGGATCTGGTGGTAGACGACCTCGGACTCGTACTGCGCGGCGACACCGGCGACCAGGCGCTGCTTCTCCGCCTCGGGGATGCCCAGCCTGTCGTAGGTGTTCTTGATGTCCTCGGGCAGGTCCTCCCAAGACTGGGCCTGCTCCTCGGTGGAACGCACGAAGTACTTGATGTTCTCGAAGTCGATCTTGGAGAGGTCGGCACCCCAGTCCGGGACGGGCTTCTTGTCGAAGAGCTTCAGCGCCTTGAGGCGCCGCTTCAGCATCCACTCCGGCTCGTCCTTCTTGCCGGAGATGTCGCGAACGACTTCATCGTTCACGCCGCGGCGAGCCGAGGCGCCGGCCTCATCGGAGTCGGCCCAGCCGTACTCGTATGTTCCGAGCCCTTCGAGCTCGGGGTGCGCGATAGACGTCATTACGCGGATCCTCCTGGACTCAGACGTCCTCTTTATAGTGTCGACCGCCGTCGCCGGGGCTCGGGCCGGTCCTCATCTCATCGTTGCTGGTGTTGATTTCGCGGGGGGTGACGTGTGTGGTGCACACGCCGTCGCCGTGGGCGATGGTGGCGAGCCGCCGCACCGGGGTGCCCAGCAGCCGCGCGAACACCTCGACCTCGGCCTCGCACAGTTCGGGGAACTCGGCGGCGACGTGCGCGACCGGGCAGTGGTGCTGGCAGAGCTGCTCACCACCCCCGGGCGCCGGCGCCTCCCCTGCCGAGGCGGCGTAGCCGTCGCTGGACAGTGCCTCGGCGAGCAGCCGCACCCGTTGCTGCGGGCGGGCCTTCTCAAGGAGCGGGCGGTACCTGCGTTCGAGGTCGGCCACCTGGCGCTGAGCGAACTCGGTGACGGCCTCGGGGCCCGCCTTCTCCGCGAGGAAGCGCATGGCACTGGAGGCGAGGTCGTCGTAGCCGTGGACAAAAGCGTCGCGCCCGGCCTCCGTAATGGTGAAGACCCGTGCGGGACGCCCACGGCCGCGCCGCCCACGCGGGCGGGCGTCGCGCGCCTCGACCATGCCCTCCTGCGTCAGGTTGTCAAGGTGCCGGCGGATCGCCGCCGGCGTCAGCCCGAGCCGCTCCCCCAGCGTGGACGCGGTGATCGGACCGTGCTCCAGAATGAGCCTGGCGACCCGCGCCCGGGTACCGTTCTCGGCACCGCGCTCGGGACCCGCGGGCACCTGGGCCGCCCCTGACGGGGCCTCCCCTGCTGCTCGCTGCTGGCTCATGTTTTTCACAACATCAGTGTGGCCTAATTCCATCCATTCAAGCAAACGGTGATACATGTCATGGATCACCAAGGCAAGCCTTCCCTTACAGGGGATTCGCGGGTCGGGCGCACCGCTGCGCGGCCGAGCGAGCCCCGCGCGCGCCCGCAGTTGACCGGATGGCGAGACGGCGTCTCACAATACAAGACACACTACGAGCGCGGGTCCGCGGTGGCTCTCTGGGCCCCCGCCGACCCGGAACGCGCCGTATGGCGTAATCCGCCCGCGCGATCCGCCACCCCGTGCGGGAATCCCACAAGCCCGATCTACACTCGGAAACCATGGAGACCGCCGCCGTCGAGGCAACCGACTTGGTCAAACGCTATGGCGACACCACCGCCGTAGCGGGCCTGGCGTTCCGTGCGCCGCGCGGCGCGGTGACCGCGCTCCTCGGCCCCAACGGCGCCGGCAAGACCAGCACGGTGGAGATCTGCGAAGGGTTCCGGCGCGCCGACTCCGGGCGGGTCCGGGTGCTGGGACTCGACCCCGCCTCCGACGCTGCCGCGCTGAAGCCGCGGGTCGGTGTGATGCTGCAGTCCGGCGGCGCCCCCACCGGCGCCCGCACCGGCGAGTGGCTGCGACTCATGGCCTCGTTCCACGCCCACCCCATCCCGGCCCAGGACCTACTGGAACGCCTCGGCATCGCGTCGACGAGCCGGACACCGGTCCGCCGGCTCTCCGGCGGCCAGCAGCAACGGCTCTCACTGGCCGCCGCCGTGATCGGCCGGCCGGAGCTGGTCTTCCTCGACGAGCCGACCGCCGGCCTCGACCCGCAGGCACGCATGGCCACCTGGGACCTCGTGGCCCAACTGCGCGCGGCCGGAGTCGGCGTGGTGCTCACGACGCACCACATGGAGGAGGCCGAACGGCTCGCCGACCACGTGGTGATCATCGACGACGGCCGGGTCGTCGCCGACGGCAGCGCCAGCGAGCTCACCGACTCCCAGCAGGAACTGCGCTTCTACGCCGAACCGGAGCTCGACACCGCGAGCCTGCTGGCCGCACTGCCACCCGCGAGTGGGGTCACGGCGCACCCCAGCGGGCGACGCACCCAGTACGTCGTCGTCACCGGCGCGCCCGGCGGACTCGGCCCGGGGTTCGTGGCCACCGTGACCACCTGGTGCGCGGCCAACAGCGTCCTTCCCGAGGAGCTGCGCGTGCAGCGGCGCACCCTGGAGGACGTGTTCCTCGAACTCACAGGCAGGGACCTACGCGATTCATGACCGAACCCGGCACCCACCGCTCCCGCTCCGCCACGACGTTCGCCCCCGCTCCCGGGGCGGCGCCCCTGTGGCGGATGGTCCTGGCGCAGTCGTCCATGGAACTGCGGGTCCTGCTGCGCAACGGGGAGCAACTGCTGCTCACCATGGTCATTCCGGTCCTGCTGCTGGTCGGCTTCAGCGTCACGGGTCTGCTCGACCTCGGCGCGGCGGCGCCGGTGGACTTTCTGACCCCCGGGATCATCGCGCTGGCGGTCATGTCCACCGCGTTCACCGGACAGGCCATCAGCACCGGGTTCGAGCGGCGCTACGGCGTCCTCAAGCGGCTGGGCGCAACCCCCCTATCCCGCTTCGGGCTGCTGGCGGCCAAGACACTCGCGGTGCTGGCGGTTCAGACCCTGCAAGTGGTGGTGATCTGCTCGGTGGCGTTCGGGCTGGGATGGGCACCGACCGCCGGAGTGGTCGGGGTCGGTTACGCCGCCGTGCTGGTGCTGCTCGCCACCGCCGCGTTCAGCTCGCTGGCCCTCCTGATGGCCGGGACGCTGCGCGCCGAGGCGACCCTGGCCGCCGCCAACCTCGTCTACGTCGTCCTGCTCGGCCTCGGTGGCGTGGTCTTCCCCGTGGAGCGGTTCCCGGAGTTCCTGCGTCCGGCCCTGGAAGGGCTGCCCATCACCGCCCTTGCGTCCGGCCTGCGCGCCGTTCTGGCCGAGGGCGCCGCGCCGCCGCTGCTGCCCCTGCTCGTCCTCGCACTCTGGACCGCCGCCGGAGCGGCGCTCGCCAGCCGCCTCTTCCGCTGGGAGTGACCGCCTCCCTACGCGTTCCCGCGGTGGCGCCGGGCTGGAACATCGGCGGTACGCGACGCGTGCCGCAAGGGGGCGGCCTTCGACACGTGCGGCACCCGCCCCCGGTGCCGGGGCGCGGGCCGACTCGGTAGGGTCGATCCTCGTGGAATACATCGGAGTGCCACTGGTCACCCTGGTGCGGACGCTCGGGCCACCCATCGTTGTGCTCGGGATAGGCGCGCTGCTTATCCTGCGCCGCCGCCCTCCCCGTGCGCGCCTGCTGTGGGCCGCGCTGGCGGCCCACCTCCTGGCGGCGGCTCTGCCGTTCCTGTGGCTCCTGGTCCAGGTCAGTACCGGGCTCACCGGGGAGACCGTCGTCGCCCTCATCATGACCCTGGTGCAGCCCGGTGTGGAGTTCGCGGCCTGGCTACTGGTCTTCGCGATGATCTTCGGCCGGCGCGTGTCCCCCATGGACGCCGCACCGGCCGAGCACGCGGGTTTCGAGCCCCGGCCCGGCCGGCCGGATCCGGGTTCCTCACCGGGGAGCGGGGCCGCTGCGTCCGCCGATCCGGTTGATCAGCGGGAACAGGGCTAGCACCAGTACACCGGCAACGCCACCGGCCAGCGCGCTGGGAAGGGGCGCCCCCAGGGACTCCAAGGCCAGGCGCGCCCCCGCGTAGACGGCGAGGACCAGGACAACGACCGAAACGGCGGCACCGACCCGAAAGGCGGGACTCGCCCTGCCCTCCCCCTTCGGCGCCATCCTCGTGGCGACCAGCCCGTAGAGCACGATCCACCCGACCATGAGGTAGTAGGCGTAGTCGTCCATTTCCATGAGGGCGCCCATCCCGGCGACGAAGACCGCGGCCACGGCCGCCTGCCGCACGGTGAGGAACGGGGCTGCCTGCCGTGCTTGCTCGGATCGCGTTCCCATTCGCTGTTCCTTTCCTTGCTTTCGAGTTGGTCGTGCCTGGGTCGGTCCTCCTGGAAGCGCCTCGCGGCCACGCCCCGCAGCGCGTTCCCGCCAGCCTGCTCACCTGGCACGAAGCGCCTCCAGCGCCCTGACCCGACCCCCCGTGCGCAGGATCGCGTTGGCGTAGACCCGAGCCGCCAGCGCGACGCAGACGGCCAGCACAACTGCGGTCAGCCCCACCGAGAGCACGGACTGCCAAGCGGGGACCTCCCCAAGCGCAGAACGCAGCGGCATCAACACCGGGGAGAAGAGCGGAACCAGGGAAAGCAGCTCTACCGCGGTCCCCGGGTTGTGGGGAGCCCTGGTGACGAGCATGACGCCGACCACAAAAGGAACCGCGAGGAGCGCCATCACCGGTTGCACCACGGGCTGCACGTCCTCCTGGCGGGAGACGAGCGCCCCTGAGGCTCCAAGGAGAGTCCCAAAGAGGAGATAGCCCAACACGAACCAGAGCAGTGCGGACGCGGCGGCACCGCTGGTGGTGTCGGGGACGGCGCCCAATTGGCCGGTGGCGGCCAGCGATCCCAGGGCCGCCACGACGATCGCCGCGAACTGCAGCACCCCCACCGCGCCGATCCCCAGCACCTTGCCGGCCATCAACTGCCACGGGCGCACGGTTGAGAGCAGGAGCTCCACCATCCGGGTGGCCTTCTCCTCCACCACCCCCTGCGCGACGTAGATCCCGAAGACAACGAGGAAGACGTAGAGCATCCCCACGGCGATCATGCTGAGCACGAGCCGCTCGCTGACCGCGGAGTCGCCAGCGCCCAGGTCGCGGGTCTTCACCGGTGCCGACAGCGCGTCCTGCACGGCCTCGGAATCGGCGTTGGTGCCCGCCAGTTCGGCGGCGAGCCGCTCTTGGCGCACGGTGCCGTCGAGGAGCGCCCGAAGGTCCGGGGAGAGCTCCCCGGCGACGACGATCTCGCGCTCGTGCGGCCCCCCGGTCAGCAGCGCGTCGATCTCACCCTCGCGCACCCGCTCCTCTGCCTGGCCCCGGGTGGAGACGTCCCGGTGGTCCACGTCGGTGCCGGTTTCCTGCGCCGTGGCCCGGACCGCTTCGAAGTATCCCGCCGCCTCCGGGGTGGCCGCGACGACGTGGTGTTCCTCTTCCTGCAGAGTGGACGCCCCGATGGTCATACCCACGACCACGAGGACGAGGAGCAGTGTGCTGAGCACGTAGGACCGGGCGCGTAGCCGGGTGCTGACTTCCCGTCTGGCGACCAGCAGGACCGTCGCCGCGCTCCCCAGGCGCCCGTTGCGCGTTCGCGCGGTGGTCATGCCGGGGTCTCCGCACTCACGGCGGTGCGGAAAAGCTCCGTCAGGCCCGGGCGGTTCGGGCCGAACTCCTGGACGGGACCGTGCCGCATCGCCGCGGCGAGCACCTCCTGGTCGTCGACGTCGTCGGCGAGTTCGAGGTGGACACGCCCACCGGCGGCCTCCAGCACCGACACCCCCGCAAGCTCCTCGGCCCAGGCCGGGTCGCGTCCGGAAAGGTCGACCACGAATCGTCGGGCGGTGTCCGAGCGCAGCTCCTCGACCGACCCGCAGGCGATCATCGCCCCCGCCCGAACGATCCCCACCCGGTCGCATAAGCGCTCGACCAGATCGAGCTGATGGCTGGAGAACAGCACCGGGATCCCGGCCGCGGCCTTTTCGCGCAGCACCTCGCTCATGACGTCCACCGCCATGGGGTCAAGACCGGCGAATGGTTCGTCCAGCACCAGGACCTCGGGGGCGTGGACCAGCGCTGCGGCCAACTGGACCCGTTGCTGGTTGCCCAGGCTGAGCCGGTCGACCTCGTCGTTGCGGCGGGCGCTCAGACCGAGCCGTTCCAGCCACGCGCCGACCGTCGCGCGCGCGGCACGCCTGCCGATTCCGTGCAGCTCAGCCAGGTAGGTCAACTGGTCGCGCACCCGCATTTTGGGGTAGAGGCCGCGTTCCTCCGGCATGTAGCCGACACGCCGGCGCGCTTCCAGGTCGATGCGCTCGCCCCGCCAGCGAACCTCCCCGGCGTCCGCGGCGAGCACCCCGAGGATGATCCGCATGGCGGTGGTCTTGCCAGCACCGTTGCCGCCGACGAACCCGAAGAGCTCACCTCCGTTGACGTGGAACGTCATGTCCCGCAGGGCCACCGCGTCGCCGTAGCGCTTGCTGACTCCGTCGACCTCCAGCGCCCGCACGTGCACCACCCCATGTCCCGCACTTTTGAGAATCACCCAACGTTCAACAGGGACAATAAGACAAACTGTTGGGAAAACACAACATAAATAGTGGTCTACTATACGGAGCTTTAACCACGGCAGACGCTACTGAGGCCCGAGACCGGCCGGACCACCCCACCCGGCCTCGGCTAGTTGCCCGGCGGCGATGACCCAACCGGGTACCGGTCTCCCACGAGAGAGCGGGCGTGGCTGACCGGTACCGCCGGCAGCGTGCCCGCGGTGGCCGGCCCCCGAGCCACCCGGACACCGCCAAAGCCCCCGCCTCGCCGCTCAGAACGGCCGTAGCGCGCTCCGGAACGGCGCTCTCACCCGACTCACCCGACCTCGAAATCCTCGGGGTCCTCGTCCGGCGCGGTCCAGGCGAAGGCCACCGTTGGAACCGACCCCGCCAGGCCCAGCGTGATGAGCAGCAACTGCGAGCTCTGGGCGACACCGGTGGGGTCCACGTGCGAGATCACCTGCAGATGGACCACCACGAGAGCGCAGCCGACCAAAGCGGTGTAGTAGCCGAGCGAGAGGAACCGATCGTGGATCTTCAGCTCCCGCTCATCCAGTTGAGACGGAGGCCGTTCGGTCACGCCCCGCGTTGCGGCCCGCAGCACCAGCCAGACAGCCACCCACAGGCCGTAACACACGCTCCAACCGGATCCGAGCTCGGAGGAGTCGCCGAGCAGTGCTCCCAGTACCAGGCCCACGAGCCCGAGAGCCCACAGCAGGGCGACCGCACGACGCGGGCTCCGGCTACGCCACGAGGATCGGCGCTGCTGCATCACGTCACTCCTGCCACTCGAGCACGTCGTGGGATCGGTCCGCCCCGGCCGGGACACCGCGTCACCGCGCACCCGGCCCACCGCCGTAAACGGACTCGGAGAGTGGAGCGAAGGGCTCCCGGCTGAAGACCGCCTCCACGGGAAGCCCGAACACGTCACAGAGCCGAAACGCCAGGTCAAGACTAGGGTAGTGGTCGCCCCGCTCCAGGGCTCCGACGGTCTGGGGATTGACGTCCACCATCTCGGCCAGTTGCGTCCGGCTGATGCCGCGTTCCGCCCGCAGTACGCGCAACCTGTTGTGGATGGGCAACCGGGTGCCCCGACTCGCCGGACTCATACAACGAAGGATTCCCCAAACCCAACATCCAGACAAGCCAACCCATCACGCGGGAACCGGAGCGCCAGCGCCGCGCCGCCGCCCTCCCCGGCCCGCACCGGTGCGCATCTGGCCGGCCAGCGAACTGGCACGTACCGGCGACAGCGTCTAGAGTGTCGCCTCACTCGTTCATCCAACGGAGTTCACGTGCTCTCACCCGAGGTCCTCTCGATCCTCGCCAACGTTCCGCTCCTGCTGCCCGCGTTCGCCGGGCTGCTCTTGGTCGCCCTGATGGCGCGGTCCTCACGCGTGCTCACCGTGATCGGGCTGCTGCTGATCATCGCGAACGCGGGATGGAGCCTCCTGCGAGATCTGGTTCTCTATGCCTACATCGGCAACCAGATCCCCGCGATGACGATGAACGTCCTGAGCTGGTTGAGCTTCCTGACGCTACTCGCGGGGTTCCTGCTGCTGGCCCTCGCCGCCACGGCGAAGCCGAAGCCGGCCGCGTCGCCGGTACCACCCGGCAGTTCACCGCACCCGCCAGCCCCCCACCATCAGCCCGCGCCAGCCGCGCCGCACCAAGGTGGCACCGGCCCCCACCCCGGCGCATGACAACCTCCCGCGCCACGCGACCTCACGCCACGGAGCCCTTCTCATGACATCCGTTGTCGTTGGCCTGCTTCTCGACGCCGTGTGCATGGCGATCGGCGTCTTCACGCTGTTCCGTGTCCGCAGGTGCACACGCGGACGGTTCGCCGTCGGTTTGGCCGGTTCCGCACTGATCCTGTACGTGCTCATCGCCACCCCGTGGCTCCTCTGGAGCCACTTCGGCACCTTGTCATTGACGAGCGCCTACGGCTTCCTGATTCCGGTCTTGCGCATAGCGACCTCGCTTATCTTCACCGCCGCGCTCGTGCTGTATCTCATCGCTCTGGTGATCCGGGAGCGCGAACTCGCGCCGCCACGGCAGCACGGGCCACAACCCGGCGCCCCCTACAGCGGCGCGCAGTACGCGGCGGCCCCGCACGGCGGCGGCTACGGCGCCCCGGGCCAGTACCAGCAGCCGCAGCAGCAGCCGCAACAGGCGCGGCCCGCCCCCCACGGAGCCGCGCCGCAGGGCCAGCATCCGGCCCCTGGCCAGTGGGCTCCGCCGCCCGGCTCCGGGCACTCCCCACCGCACGGTGCGCCCCCACCCGAGGCGCCTGAGGGCGGAGCACGTTAAACCGCCGGCGCGGCACCGCGCCAGTCGACCGCCTGGTACGCGACCCGAGTCCTGCCCAGGAACGGCGCCTCGTCAGGCGTCGCGCTCGATCGGGCAGGTCATGCAGTGCGGCCCACCGCGCCCGCGGCCGAGCTCGCCGCCGCTGACCGTGATCACTTCGATGCCGTTCCTGCGCAGACAGGTGTTGGAGGTGACGTTGCGCTCGTAGGCGAGTACCACGCCGGGCTCCACCGCGAAAACGTTGCAGCCGTCGTCCCACTGCTCGCGCTCCGTGGAGAACACGTCCTGGGTCGGGGTGAGCACCGTGATGTCGTCGAGGCCGGCGGCCCGCGCGATCGCGCGGTGCATCTCCTCCGGCGGATGGTCGATGACCCTGAGCTCCGTCTCAGAGTCGCCCGGCTCGATCGTGTAGGAGGGCAGCATGCCCAGGCCCGCGTACTTCGTGAAGACGCCGTGGTCCACGTTGGTCATCACGGTGTCGAGATGCATCACCGCCCGGGCCTTGGGCATCCAGAGCCCGACAATGCGGTCGGCTCCCCCGCGGGCGAACAGCTCACGCGCCAGCAGCTCGACCGCCTGCGGCTGGGTCCGCTCGCTCAACCCGATCAGCACCGCCCCGTTCCCGATGGGCATGACGTCGCCGCCCTCGATGGTCGCCGGTGCCCAGGACGGCCCCGGGTTCCAGATCTCGAAACCGCCATCCGCGAACAGGGGGTGCCAGTGGTAGATCGCCTCGTAGTGGATCGTCTCCCGGCGGCGCGCCTTCCGGCGCATGGGGTTGATCGACACCCCGTTGTAGAGCCAGCTTGAGGTGTCGCGGGTGAAGAGGTGGTTGGGCAGCGGCGCGAGCACGAAGTCGTCCAGGCCGAGCGTGTGGAACCACACCGACCGCGGTTCCGCGATGCGCTGCAGCAGCTCCCGCTTGGTGATCCCGCCGACGAGGTGTCTCCGCAGGGTCGCGTCGGGCATGGCCTCGAAGGCGTCGCGGATCGGCCCGATCGCGATCGGCCCGTAGAACCGCTCGTCCAGCAGGTTGTCCAGGATGTGCTTCCTGGCCGCGGGGATGGCCAGCACGTCCTGGAGCAGGATGTGGAAGTGGTGCACCCGCACTCCGCGCTCGCGCAGCCGCGCGACGAAGTCGTCGTGCTCCTCGCGGGCGCGCTTCACCCACGGAACGTCGTCGAACAGCAGCACCTCGTTGTTCGACGGGGTGAGCCGCATAAGTTCGAGATCCGGACGATGCACGATGACCTGGCGAAGCTGGCCCACCTCGGATGCGACCGAGAAATTCATGCCCTCCGGTCCCTGCCGGTGTCGTGACCGTTCCCGACTATACCCGCGACCCGCCCACCGAGCCGGAGGCAGGGCACTGCCGGGTCTGGGAGCGGCGTAGGGTGACCAGACGTGGGTTCGATCGGTTCGTCCGGCGGATACGCCGGGACGGGGTGGCGGGCGTGGCCGCCCCGCGGTGCCGCCCTGGTACGCGCTGCCGGCGACTCCATCCCGCCCGCCGGCTTTGTCCTGATCGGCATTCTCTCCGTGCAGGCCGGTGCCGGGGTCGCAAAGAACCTGTTCGCGGTCCTGCCACCCAGCGCGGTCGTGTGGCTGCGCCTGCTGACCTCCGCCGCCGTCCTGCTCGTGCTCGCCCGGCCGGCCCTCAGGGGCCGGAGCCGCGCCGACTGGCTGGTCGTGGTCGCCTTCGGGTTGGCCCTCGCCACCATGAATTTCGCGATCTACGAGTCGTTCGCGCGTATCCCGCTCGGGATCGCGGTGACCATCGAGTTCCTCGGCCCTCTCACGGTGGCCATCGTCGGCTCGCGGCGCGCGCTCGACCTGGTGTGGGTGACGCTCGCCGGTATGGGCGTGCTGCTGCTCGGCCGCGGCGGCTCGGCCCTGGATCTGATCGGAATCGGCTTCGCGCTGCTCGCCGCCACGGCGTGGGCGTGCTACATCCTGCTCAGCGCCGCGACCGGGAGGCGGTTCACCGGGACGTCGGGGCTGGCTATCGCCAGCGTGGTCGGTGTGCTGTTCATCGGGCCGGCCGCGGTGGCCCAGGGCGGGGCCGCCCTGCTGGACCCGCGCCTGCTGCTCGTCGGCCTATTCGTCGGGGTGCTGTCCTCGGTGCTGCCCTACTCCCTGGAGATGCGGGCTCTGCGGCGGATGCCGCCGCGCGTGTTCGGGATCCTGATGAGCCTGCAGCCCGCTGCGGCCGCTCTGGTGGGGATGGTGCTGCTCGCCGAGTTCCTGTCGGTGGTGCAGTGGATCGCGGTTGCCTGCGTGATCACGGCGAGCGCGGGGGCCACCCGGACGCAGCGGCGCTCCAATGAGGAGCGAACGGGCGAAGCGGACAGCGGCGGCCGGGGCTGAGGCCCCTCTCTGGTCGGCCGCGAGAACGGGTACCGCTGGCGGTAGGCCGCCCTCCAGCGGAGGAAGCGCACCGTGGTTCCGAGGAGCTCCCCGGCATCTACTACAGTGCGTCGTATGGTTGGTTCCCCACCCGCGTTCGCCGCGGACGGCATGATGGTCCTCGGTCTGCCGTTGTGGGCGTGGCAGGGCGCGGTCTCGATAACCGGCGTCACGGTGCTCGTCCTGCTGGCGCGGCCGTTGCTCCGAGGGCGCATGTCGTCGCTGCGGTGGTGGGCGCTGGGGAACATCGTCGCCAACGCGGTGATCACGCTCAGTGGCGCCACCGTGCGGGTCACCGGATCGGGTCTGGGCTGCCCGGAGTGGCCCAGGTGCACCCCCGACAGCTTCGTGCCGGCCGACACGGCACACAGCACCCTGCAGGCCGCGATCGAGTTCGGCAATCGGACCCTGGCGCTCCCGGTACTGGCCGTGGGCGTGATTGTGCTCGCTGCACTGCTGCGGACGCGTCCGCGGCGGCGCGACCTGACCGCCATGGCCGCCGCCATCGTCGTGGGGGTCGCCGGTCAGGCGGCGGTCGGCGGTGTCACCGTGTGGAGCGGGCTGCACCCGATCACGGTCACCGCGCACTTCCTGCTCTCCATGCTCGTCCTGGCCGTCGCCGTCGCGCTGTACGTCCGTTGCCGCGAACCTGAAGGTGCGACGCGGCCCACGGTCACCCCGTCCGCCCGCGCGCTCACCCTGGCGCTGGTCGCCGCCGGGTTCCTCGTGCTGGTGGCGGGCACCATCGTCACCGGAAACGGCCCGCACAGCGGCGATCCGGACGCCCCGCGCTGGGGGTTGGACATGGTCCTGATCTCCCGGGTGCACTCCCTGCTGGCATGGCTCGTCGTCCTCCTCACCGCCGCCCTGATCGTGCTGCTCGTCCGCGGAGCACCGCGCCAGGCCCGGGTCCAGGCGTGGCTGGTACTGGCGGCGCTCCTCGGGCAGGGCGCCATCGGCTACACGCAGTACTTCATGGGAGTTCCCGAAGGGCTCGTGGTGGCGCACGTCCTGGGCGCCGTCCTCACCTGGGTCGCCATCGTCCGGCTGTACTTCGCCACCTCGGAGCGCGTCGCCGGCGATGCGGTCAGCGAGGGCCCGGCCCCTGCGGCCCCGGAGGCGGGGGCTCCTGCGGGGGCGGCTGGCCACTAGCTCCGGGCTCCTGCCGTGCTGCGTGGGCCTGCGTGATGACGTGCGCGAAGTCGGAGCGGGTGAGGAACCCGGAGTCGGTCGTCGTCGGTGCCCACGCCGGTGCCGCGGGCACCCGCGCCCGCCCCAGGAAAACCTCGCGCGCGACGTGCATGAGCGCCAGGATCGCGTCGCGCCGCCGCTCAGGGTTGGGCCGCGCCACGCCGCGGTCCAGGCGCTGGTGCAGCAGCGCCAGTTCGGTCGCGGCGAGCTGGTAGTCCTTCATCGCCCGCCGGCCGCGCTGGCCGGCGTTGCGCCGCGCCCACAACCGCGCAGCGCGGCGTCCGCCCATCGAGCTGAGCATCCGGATGTCGTTCGTGGTGACCAGGCCCGTGGGGATGTAGCGCGGCAGGTGGTGGGCGATCGCGCCCACCTGGCGGCGACGATCGCGCACCGCGATCGCGATGATCACCACGAACACGCCGAAGAGTAGGACGTAGGCGATGGCGAGCCCACCCCAGCCGAAGGTCGTCGCCCAGTTCCAGATCGCGTGCAGCCCCACGGCCGCGACCCATCCGGCGACCGGCGCGAACAGCCGGGACCGCCCGCGGTGGATCGCCGCGTAAGCGACGCCGATACCGATCATGGCGGTGTAGATGGGGTGCGCGAACGGCACCACCAGCCCGCGCAGCACGAACGTGAAGACCAGCCCGAACAGTCCTTCCTGGAAGAACGACGTCAGGAAGTACAGGGCGTTCTCGGAGAAGGCGAACCCGATCGCCACCATCGCGGCGTAGATCACGCCGTCGGTGTAGGAGTCGATCTCGTGACGGTGCCGCCAGAGCAGCAGGAGCAGCACGATCCCCTTGGCACTCTCCTCCACGACCGGAGCGATCACGGCCGTGCTGAGAACCACCCCGGCGTCGGGGCCGAACACCGGCACCGCGTACAGCTCCATCCCCACGGTGTTCAGCAGGAAGGACAGCACGATCGCCACGCCCGCGCCCCACAGGAACGCGAAGGCCAGCATCGAGGTCGGTTCGGGCTCCAGCCGGTCCAGCAGCAGGATCAACGGGACCACGATGGCGACCGGAACGACCGCCGCCGCCACGCTGAGGAGGAACCCGACAGCACCTGTGACCCCACCGGTGGCCAGTCCTGCCCACAACAGGTAGCCGAGCATGCCCAGAGCGCAGGCGATGCTGACCGTGATGCCGACGCGCAGCGCGATGGATCGGC
This sequence comes from Lipingzhangella halophila, assembly GCF_014203805.1. Taxonomy (GTDB): domain Bacteria; phylum Actinomycetota; class Actinomycetes; order Streptosporangiales; family Streptosporangiaceae; genus Lipingzhangella; species Lipingzhangella halophila. The sequence continues at coordinate 3,399,119 of NZ_JACHJT010000001.1, forward strand.
GTCCGGGTTCGGTTCCCTGCAGGATCGCCTTGGTGTCGAGTGCGGGCATGACCTTCAATGGTATCCACCCGGTCCCCGCCGCCCCGGGAGCGCCACGCCTTAGCGGCGGAATCGCCTCTCCCGCGGGCGGTGCGCGGCACACCCGCGGTGGCCCGCACCGGCCAGAGCCCGAAGGTTCCCGGCCACCCAGGCGCCCGCGAGCGAAGCGAGCCCAAAAAACACACTCGGGCGCCGCCGGGGTTCTGAGGGTCCGGAGGTGGGGAAAGCGAGGAACGAGCGACCACGCCGGAGGGCCCGAAGGTTCCCGGCTTCCAGGCGCCCGACCAGTTAACCGGGTTCTCACATCCAAAGCGATAGAGTTCAGCCGCCTCGGTACCCGACACGTCCGCGGTAGAGCTTGGAGTCCTCCCGAATGCCCACGACAGCCACCGCCTCCACCGCGGCCCGGCCCGCAGCCCCTTACCTGTGGCTGCTGCGTGCGGCCGTGCTCGCGCACGCGGCGCTGCTTCTGTTCGAGTTCGCCACTGCCGGCCAGTTGGTGTCCGGCGCGTTCGGCGCCCTGCCGCTGCACTCGACGGGTGCCATCGTGTTGCACGTCACCGCCGGCATCCAGTTCGGCGCGGCGGTGCTGCTCTGGTGGCCGGGCCGCGGGTCGGCGCTGCCGGGCGTGCTGAGCGCAGTCGCGTTCGCACTGGGCTTCGGGCAGGCCTACCTCGGCAGCCACCGCATACTCGACCTGCACGTGCCCGTCGCGATGGTCCTGGTCGCCCTGGTCACGTGGGTGCTCGTGTGGAGCTGGAGCACCTCGGCGCACCATAACCGTTCCTGACAGCGGCGGCTGGACCGCGCAACCGGTCAGCCCAGGGCGTTGGCGAGCAGCGGGTCGATGGTGACGGCGGCGAAGAGCAGCGCCAGGTAGGCGTTGGACAGGTGGAAGAAACCCATCGTCCGCAGCCGGGGGCCGGTGGCACCGGCGCGGACCTGGATAAGCAGGCGGTGCGCCTGCACCAGGAGCATGCCGCCCAGAATGAGGGCCACGACCGGGTAGAAGAGCGTTGTGCCGGCTACCGGCCAGAGCGCCATCGACACGGCCACGGTCGCCCAACTGTAGAGCACGCACTCCAGCAGCACCCGGCGCTCGCCCGCCACCACGGGCAGCATCGGGACCTTGGCGGCGGCGTAGTCCTCGCGGTAGCGCATCGCCAGTGCCCATGTGTGCGGCGGCGTCCAGAAGAACACCACAAGGAACAGCACGAACGGCGCCCAGTCCAGCCGGTCGGTGATCGCGGACCACCCGATCAGCACCGGCATGCACCCGGCGATCCCGCCCCACACGACGTTCTGCGCGGTACGCCGCTTGAGCAGCATCGTGTAGCCGAAGATGTAGAAGAGGATCGCGAACAGCGACAGCCCCGCCGAGAGCCAGTTCACGAACACCGCGAACCCGGCCGTCGAGCCGGCGGCGAGCACGAGCCCGTAGGTCATCGCCCCACGCGGGGTGACCTGGTCCATGGCCACCGGGCGACGGCGGGTGCGCCGCATCTCCTGGTCGATGTCGCGGTCGAGGTAGCAGTTGATCGCGTTGGCGCTGGCGGCCGACATGGTGCCGAAGACCAGGGTCGCTACGGCGGTCCACAGCGGGGGCACACCAGCCGCGGCCACGAACATCACCGGGATCGTGGTGATCAGCAGCAGTTCGATGACGCGCGGCTTGGACAGCGCCACATAGGCGCGCACGTACGCGCGCAGCCCTGCCGCGTTTCCGCCCGGCTGTGGGGCGGCCGACCGCGTTGCGTTGCCGGATTCGGCGGCCGAAGAGTCGGACGCGCCGTGCTCGGGTTGGTTCACCAGCGTCATGGGGTCCGTCGCACCCCCGGCCCGGTGCCGCACGGCTCGTTCACGGGGCGTCCGCACGGCCCGGAACGCACGGCGGGAGACATCCGCACTACGGACACAGACACGCTGAACCTCTAAGTACTAGGGACCTTCACTGCTCGCCACAGCGGGATCTCGGCCACTCCCGACACCACGTCAAGAACGCCCAACCCCGTCAACGACATACTGTAGTACTTCCGTTGGAGCCCGGTTGACCGGGGGCGTGGGCGGGACCCGCGTGGAGTGCGGCGGCGCGCTCCGCTGCGCAGCCTATCGAGGCGCCGGAGCCCGGCGGGCGCCGGGTGCGCGGAGGCGGCGGCACACCACCGCTCGTAGTGAGATGTGCAGAACATATCCGCGGAACCATCCGGACGATAGGCTCGCACCTGGCCGCACATGCCGCCCCAGCCACGGCCGGCCCGGGTCGTTCCGCAGGCCCGCGAACCACCCTGGCAGGCCGCCTCAACCACGGATAACCTCGCAGTTACCGGACCTGGTCCCACAGGAAGCCCGGTGTGCTGAGCCGAATGCCGAAAGGAGCCCTGAGCCCGCGTGAACATCGACACCTCCAAGCCCCTTGAATGGTCGGAGACCGACCGTCGCGCCGTCGATGTGGTCCGCGCTCTCGCCATGGACGCCGTAGAAGAGGCGGGCTCCGGTCACCCCGGCACCGCAATGAGCCTGGCTCCCGCGGCCTACCTGCTGTTCCAGAAGGTCATGCGGCACGACCCCAGCGAACCCGAGTGGAGCGGACGCGACCGTTTCGTGCTGTCCTGCGGCCACTCCAGCCTGAGCCTGTACATCCAGCTCTACCTCGCCGGGTACGGGCTCGACCTCGGAGAGCTCAAGCGGCTCCGGCAGTGGGCCAGCCACACGCCCGGCCACCCCGAGTACGGACACACAGCGGGGGTCGAGACCACCACGGGTCCCCTCGGGCAGGGGATCGGTAACGCGGTCGGCATGGCCATGGCCGCGCGTCGGGAGCGCGGCCTGTTCGACCCCGAGTCCGCCCCCGGCGAAAGCCCGTTCGACCACTTCATCTACGCCATCTGCTCCGACGGCGACGTCCAGGAGGGGGTCAGCCACGAGGTGAGCGCGCTGGCCGGCACGCAGAAGCTCGGCAACCTCGTCCTGATCTACGACGACAACCACATCTCCATCGAGGACGACACCCAGATCGCGTTCTCCGAGGACGTCGCGGCGCGCTACGCCGCCTACGGGTGGCACGTCCAGGAGGTCGACTGGGCCGCGGGCGACACCTACCACGAGGACGTCGAAGCCTTGTACGCCGCGGTGCTCGCCGCCCAGGCCGAGACCGAACGGCCGTCGTTCATCAGGCTGCGTACGATCATCGGCTGGCCCGCCCCGAACAAGCAGAACACCGGTGCGGCGCACGGCGCGGCCCTCGGCGCCGAGGAGGTCGCGGCCACCAAGCGGGTCCTCGGGCTGAACCCGGACACGCAGTTCGACGTCGCCGACGACGTACTCCGCCACACGCGGCGCGCCCTCGACCACGGGCGCGACGCCCGCGCCGCGTGGCAGCGGGAGTTCGAGGAGTGGCGCGCCAGCGCCGGGGAGCGCACCGAACTGTTCGACCGGCTGCGTTCGGGCAAGCTGCCCGACGGCTGGGAGGACGCGCTGCCGGTCTTCGAGCCCAGCGAGAAAGGCATGGCCACCCGCAAGGCCAGTGGCGAGATCCTCAGTGCCATGGCGCCCATCCTCCCCGAGCTCTGGGGCGGCTCCGCCGACCTCGCCGGGTCCAACAACACCACACCCAAGGACGAGCCGTCGTTCATCCCCGAGGAGTACTCCACCAAGGCGTTCTCCGGGAACCGGTTCGGCCGGGTACTGCACTTCGGCGTCCGCGAGCACGGCATGGGCGCGCTGCTGAACGGCATGGCGCTGCACGGCCCCACCCGGCCGTACGGTGGAACGTTCCTGGTGTTCAGCGACTACATGCGCCCGTCGGTACGGCTGGCCGCGCTCATGGGACTGCCGGTGACCTACGTGTGGACGCACGACTCCATCGGCCTGGGTGAGGACGGCCCCACCCACCAGCCGGTAGAGCACCTGTGGGCATTGCGGGCCATTCCGGGCCTGGACGTCATCCGCCCGGCGGACGCCAACGAGACTGTTGTTGCCTGGCGGACCGTCATGCAGCACACCGACCGCCCGTCAGCGCTCGCGCTGACCCGGCAGAACGTCCCCACCCTCGACCGCGGTGACCTGGGCGACGCCGAGGGCACCGCCCGAGGGGGATACGTCCTCGCCGAGGCCTCGGGCTCCGAGCCCGAGGCGCTCATCATCGCCACCGGCAGCGAGGTCGAGATCGCGCTGCAGGCCCGCGAACGGCTCGAAGAGTCGGGCACACCCACGCGGGTAGTGTCCATGCCAAGCGTGGAATGGTTCAACGAGCAGGGCGACGCCTACCGGCAGCGGGTGCTGCCGCCGTCCGTTCGGGCCCGTGTCGCGGTCGAGGCCGGCATTGGACTGGGGTGGCGCGAATACATCGGCGAAGCCGGCGAGACCGTCGGACTGGAGCACTTCGGGGCCTCGGCCCCGTACCAGACGCTCTACGAGCAGTTCGGGATCACATCCGACCGCGTGGTCGCAGCGGTACACGGCAGCATCGCCCGGCTGGGCCGCGATAAGGGAACGACGACCGGGAACTAGCAATGTTTTTTTGGGCTCGCTGGCGCTCGCCGGGTCGGGTGCCCGGAAGCCGGGAACCTTCGGGCACCTCCGGTGTGGCGCCCAAACGGCTCCGCCACTCGCGGACGCCCCACCTCCGGACCCTCCAGAACCCCGGCGGCCCCCGACCTGTTTTTTTGGGCTCGCTGGCGCTCGCCGGGTCGGGTGCCCGGAAGCCGGGAACCTTCGGGCACCTCCGGTGTGGCGCCCAAACGGCTCCGCCACTCGCGGACGCCCCACCTGCGGGCCCTCCAGAACCCCGGCGGCACCCGACCTGTTTTTTGGGCTCGCTGCCGCACGCCGGGTCGGGTGCCCGGAAGCCGGGAACCTTCGGGCACCTCCGGTGTGGCGCCCAAACGGCTCCGCCACTCGCGGCCACCCCACCTACGGACCCTCCAGAACCCCGGCGGCACCCGACCGAGCCGAGGGCCCTTCACAGCAGTGAAGGACCCTTCGTCACCTCAGGCCCCTGCTCGCGCAACCCGGCCGCGCACCGCGGTCGACGACGAGACTGGTGAGACACCATGACGAACCCACAAGGCAGCACCAATCCACTGGGCGAGCTGTCCGGCGAAGGCGTCGCCGTATGGCTCGACGACATCAGTCGGGAACGGCTCCGTTCCGGCAACCTCGCGAAGCTGGTCGCCGAGCGCAACGTGGTCGGCGTCACCTCCAACCCGACGATCTTCGAGAAGGCGCTCAAGGAGGGCGACGCCTACGACGCCCAGACGCGCGACCTCGCTCTGCGCGGCGTCTCTGTTGACGAGGCGGTGCGCGCGATCACCGGATACGACATCCGCTGGGCGGCCGACGTACTGCGCCCGGTGTACGAGTCCACGGGACGCGTGGACGGCCGGGTCTCCCTGGAGGTCGACCCCCGCCTGGCGCGCGACACCGAACGCACGGTCGCCGAGGCGCGGGCCCTGTGGTGGCTGGTCGACCGCCCCAACCTGCTGATCAAGATCCCGGCCACCGTCAACGGTCTACCCGCCATCACCCGCGCCCTGGCCGAGGGCATCAGCGTCAACGTCACCCTGATCTTCTCGCTGGAGCGCTACCGCCAGGTCATGGACGCCTTCCTCGCCGGGCTTGAAGGCGCCCGCGAGAACGGCCACGACCTCGCGGGGATCCAGTCGGTCGCGTCGTTCTTCGTCAGCCGGGTCGACGCCGAGGTCGACTCCCGGCTGGAGCGCATCGGCACCGACGATGCCGCCCGGCTGCGCGGCCGGGCGGCGATCGCCAACGCCCGCCTCGCCTACCAGGCGTTCGAGGAGGTTATGTCCTCGGAGCGGTGGAAGGTGCTGGCGGCCGCCGGGGCGACCCCGCAGCGCCCTCTGTGGGCCTCAACCGGGGTCAAGGACCCCGCCTACGACGACACCCGCTACGTCACCGGCCTCGTCGCGCCCGAGACCGTCAACACGATGCCAGAGGCCACCCTGGAGGCCATGGCCGACCATGGCGAGGTCACCGGCGACACTGTGCGCGATGGCTACGCCCAGGCCCGTGCCGACCTCGACGCCCTGGCCGCTGTCGGGATCGACTACGACGACGTCGTCCGTTTCCTGGAGGAGGACGGCGTCGCGAAGTTCGAACGGTCCTGGGAGGGATTCCTGGAAGGGGTGGCGCGGCACCTCCGCGGGTAGGGGGCCAACGGCGGCACCCGCGACGGGCACCGTCCGGGGTGCCCGTGCACCCGCCGGGCGGGCCGCCGCCCGGCGGCCGGCACAACGAACAGGTCGAACAGGTCAATACGCGTGTGAACTCCAGGAAGGATCCGACCTCCGTGACTAGCAACCAGGTACGGGCGGGCAATCTCACTGTCGAGGCGCGCGGTGCCGCGGCCGACGCGGCCGGCTCCGCCGCCAAGTCTCTGGCCGACGACGGCGTCGCGGCGCGCCTGGCGGCCAAAGACACCAACCTGTGGGGTCCCGCGGCCGCCGAGGAGGCGACCATCCGGCTCAACTGGCTCGACCTGCCCCGTTCCTCCCGCGCGCTGCTCCCGGAGCTGGCCCAACTGGCGGCTGACGCCCGCGCGGCGGGGCTCGACCGTGTGGTCCTCGCGGGCATGGGCGGGTCCTCGCTGGCTCCCGAGGTCATCACCGCCGACCGCGGTGTGGACCTGGTCACGCTGGACACCACCGACCCCGGGCAGATCCGGCGTGTTCTCGCGAACGGGCTGCAGCGCACCGCGCTCGTGGTGTCCTCGAAGAGCGGCGGAACGGTCGAGACCGACAGTCACCGCCGCGTCTTCGAGTCCGCGTTCCGCGACGCCGGGATCGACCCGGCGGAGCGCATCACCGTGGTCACCGATCCCGGCTCCCCCCTGGCCGAACTCGCGGCCGAACACGGCTACCGGACCTTCCTCGCCGACCCGCACGTCGGGGGGCGCTACAGCGCGCTTAGCGCGTTCGGGCTGGTTCCCAGCGCGCTGGCCGGTGTGGACGTCGAGGAGCTGCTGGACGAGGCCGAGGCCCTGGTGCCGTCGCTGGGAACCGAGCTGGAGAACCCCACCCTGCTGCTCGGGGCCGCCCTGGGCGGTTTCAGCGGGCACGACAAGGTCGTGCTCACCGGCGAGGCCCCCGTCGGGCTCGGCGACTGGATCGAGCAGCTCGTGGCCGAGTCGACCGGCAAGGACGGCACCGGCCTGCTTCCGGTCGTCGTCGAGAGCCCTTCGGCTCCCGGTACCGACCCCGGCCCCGACAGGCACCTCGTCACCTACTCCGCGAGCGAGCCCGCGCCGGTGCCCACCGACGGCACCGCGGTCTCCGGGCCACTGGGCGCGCACTTCCTGGCGTGGGAGTACGCCACCGCCATCGCCGGCCACCTGCTCGGTATCGACCCGTTCAACCAGCCCAACGTCCAGGAGTCCAAGGACAACACCCGGGACCTGCTTGAACGGCACGGCGACACCCCGTTGACCGAGGGGACGCCGCTGCTGGTCGACGACGACGCTGGCGTCCGGGTGCACGCGACCTCCGGCACTCTGCCCGGCGATACCGGCGGCCTCGATTCTGTCCTGCGGGCGTTGCTCAGCTCGGTGCCCGATTCCGGCTACCTCGCGGTTATGGCCTACCTGGACCGCGACGCCGATTCTGCCGCCGCAGCACTGCGCGCCAGCCTCGCCGCGGCTACGTCGCGGCCGGTGACCTTCGGCTGGGGTCCGCGCTTCCTGCACTCCACCGGGCAGTACCACAAGGGCGGGCCCGCCAACGGTGTATTCCTGCAGATCACCGGGGAGAATACGGACGACCTGGAGGTGCCGGGCCGGCCGTACACCTTTGGTGAGCTGCAGCTCGCCCAGGCCCTCGGTGACTTCGGGGCCCTCGGCGCGCGGGGGCGCCCGGTGGTCCGGCTGCACCTGCCCGACCGCGCCGCCGGCCTGGCACGGGTGCGCGAGGCGGTCGACGCGCTGCGGCGCTGACGACGACCCCGGCCGCCGCCCAGGGGCGGCGGCCGGGCCGAGCACAAGAAGTGGGGTGTTCGAGGTCGATCTCCCAGGGTTGCCGGTGACCGGCCCGCGGATCCCGCTTCGCGTGCGCCCACCCAGCGACCCGACAACCAACCCCTTCCGGGGCTGCGGCCCTGGACTTGCTCGGAAGAGAGCCCGATGAAAGAACCGGTGATGCCGGGAGCGGTCCCGAATCCGCTGCGCAGTGGACTGGACCGGCGACTGCCGAGAATCGCCGGCCCAGGCGTGCTGGTGCTGTTCGGGGTCACCGGCGACCTCGCCCGCACCAAGCTGCTCCCGGCCATCTACGACCTTGCCAACCGCGGCCTGCTCCCACCAGCGTTCGGCCTGGTCGGAGTGGCCCGCCGTGAGTGGGACGACCAGGACTTCGCCCAGCTCGCGTATGACTCCATCCGGCAGCACGCGCGCACCCCGTTCCGCGAGGACGTCTGGCGCCAGCTCAGCGAGGGCCTCCGGTACGTCCACGGGGAACTACACGAGGACGAGGCGTTCGACAGGCTGGTCAACGCCGTGCACGACCTCGACCAGCGGCGGGGCACCGGAGGCAACGTCGGTTTCTACCTCTCGCTGCCGCCGAAGCTGTTTCCCACCGTTATCCAGCAGCTCAAACGCTGCGGACTCGCCGAGCCCGCGGAGGGCTCATGGCGGCGCGTCGTCATCGAGAAGCCGTTCGGCCACGACCTGGAGAGCGCCCGGGAGCTCAACGCGGTCGTGGACGAGGTGTTCCCGCCGCAGTCCGTGTTCCGAATCGACCATTACCTGGGCAAGGAAACCGTCCAGAACATCCTGGCACTGCGGTTCGCCAACACCCTCTTCGAACCCGTCTGGAACCGAAGCTTCGTCGACCACGTGCAGATCACGATGGCCGAGGACATCGGCGTCGGCGGCCGTGCCGGCTACTACGACGGCATCGGGGCGGCCCGCGACGTCATCCAGAACCACCTCCTGCAGCTCCTGGCGCTGGTGTCGATGGAGGAACCGGTGACGTTCAGCGCCGACGCCATCCGCGCGGAGAAGGAGAAGGTGCTCTCGGCGGTGACCCTGCCGCCGGACCTCGCCACCGGCACCGCACGGGGGCAGTACGCCGCGGGGTGGCAGGGCAGCGCCGAGGTCCGCGGCTACCTGGATGAGGAGGGCATCCCCGACGACTCCGCCACCGAGACCTACGCGGCCATGAAGCTCGGGGTGAACACCCGCCGGTGGGCGGGTGTTCCGTTCTATCTGCGCACCGGAAAGCGGTTGGGCCGCCGGGTCACCGAGGTGGCCCTGGTCTTCCAGCGCGCGCCGCACCAGATGTTCAGTCACGGCGACGTCGCCGAGCTCGGGGAGAACGCGCTGGTGCTGCGCATCCAGCCCGACGAGGGTGTCACGCTGCGGTTCGGCTCCAAGGTCCCGGGTACCGCCATGGAGGTCCGCGACGTCACGATGGACTTCACCTACGGCCAGTCCTTCACCGAGTCCAGCCCGGAGGCCTACGAGCGGCTCATCCTCGACGTGCTCATCGGAGACCCGCCACTGTTCCCGCGCCAGGAGGAGGTCGAGCTGTCCTGGACGATTCTCGACCCGGTCGAGGAGTTCTGGGCCAAGAACGGCCCCCCGGAGCAGTACAAGGCGGGCACATGGGGCCCCACGTCCGGGCACCAGCTTCTCGCCCGCGACGGGCGCCACTGGCGGCGGCCGTGACGCCCGCACGCGCCGCCCGAGACACCCAGTCCGGCCGGGAACGCCAAGGGGGACAACAATGACGCTGTACCTGCCCCGCACGACAACGTCGCAGATCGCCGAGGAACTCGCGAGCGAGCGGCACAACGTGGGCGGTGGCGCCATGAACATGGTGCTCACGCTGATCATCGTCACCGGCGAGGCCGACCACTACGATGCGCTGCGCGCCGCGACCGAGGCCGGGCGCGAGCACCCGTCACGGGTGCTCACCATCATCCAGCGCGACCCCGAGGCCGAAGCCGCGCTCGACGCCGAGATCCGCCAGCCGGGCACCGCCGGGCCCGGCGAGGCGATCCTGCTCCGGCTCTACGGTCCCCTCGGCGAGCATCCCGACGCGGTCGTCACACCGCTCCTGGTGCCCGACGCACCCGTGGTCGCCTGGTGGCCGGGCCGGGGACCCGAGAACCCGTGGGCCGACCCCGTTGGCCGGCTCGCACAGCGCCGCATCACCGACTCGGTGCGCGCGCCCGATCCCATCGCAGACCTGCGTGCCCGCATCCGGAACTACCGCCCCGGCGACACCGACCTCACCTGGACCCGGATCACACCGTGGCGGTCTCTGCTGGCGAGCGCCATGGACCGCCCTTGCGGCTGGGTGTCGGCCGCGGAGGTGTCGGCCGAGCGGAACTACCCCAGCGCCGAGCTCCTCGCCGCCTGGCTGTCCGACCAGTTGGAGGTCCCCGTGCGGCGTATCGAGTCCAACGGGCCCGGCCTGACCGACGTCCGGCTCATCGCCGACTCCGGTGACATCCGGATCACCCGTCCCGACGGCCGCCTTGCCACCCTGTCGCGCCCCGGCCAACCCGACCAGACCGTCGCGCTGGCCCGGCGCCGCACCCCTGAAGCGCTCGCCGAGGAACTGCGCCGCCTCGGCCCCGACGTGGTGTACGCGAGCGCCGCCAAACACATCGACCCGCTCATGGACCAGGCGGAGGTTCCCGCGTGACGCCTCCGCCGTCCGCGGTCGTGCACCCCGGCCCGGACCTGTTGGCCAAGGCCACCGCCGCGCGGCTGGTCACGCTACTGGTCGACGCCCAGGCCGCGCGGGGAACGGCCGCCATTGTCCTCACCGGCGGCGGTATCGGAACGTCCGTGCTCGGCGAGCTCGCCACCGCTCCGGCGCGCGACGCCGTCGACTGGCGGCGCCTGGACGTCTGGTGGGGCGACGAACGTTTCCTCCCCCGCGGCGACCCCGAACGCAACGAGACAGGCGCCCGTTCCGCACTGCTCGACCATGTCAATGTCGACCCGGAGCGGGTGCACCCCATGCCGGCGTCCGGCGACCGCAACGGCGACGACGCCGAGCGCGGTGCGGACCACTACGCCCGGGAGCTGTTGGCGGCGGCCCGCCCGGAAGACCACGCGGATGCTCCATCATTCGATGTCTGCCTGCTGGGGATCGGACCCGACACCCATGTCGCCTCGCTCTTCCCGGAGCAGCCTGCGCTGTACGAGGACGAGCGCACGGCGGTCTCGGTGCACGGCGCGCCGAAACCGCCACCCACCCGCGTCACCCTGACCCTGCCGGCCATCCGCTGCGCGCGCGAGGTGTGGCTGCTCGCCTCGGGCGAGAGCAAGGCCGACGCGGTGCGCCTCGCCCTTGCGGACGCCGGTCCGGTCCAGGTTCCCGCCGCGGGCGCGCGCGGCAGGAAGCGGACCCTGTTTCTCGTCGACCGTGCCGCGGCGCGCCGCCTTCCCGCGGACCTCGTGGCTCCGGGCGTGCTGTAGTAGGCCCGGCCGGGCCCGGGGCACCGCTACCTGCCGATGGGTTCGGCGCACTGCGCTCGCGCCCCGGTTCCACCCGGGTCCAAGAGGTTAGTCCGCCCCGATTCCGGTCAGCGACCGCACCCGCAGTTCCCGGTAGCGGGCGCGGTCGCGCTCTTTGGAGCGCAGCGTGCCGAAGACGGCGCACAGGAATCCGACGGGGATGGCCACCAGTCCGGGGTGCTCCAGCGGGAACACCTGAATGTCCACCCATGCCGGCAGGAGCGAGAGGTTCTCCCCCGTCTCGGGGTGGACCTTGCCCGACATCACCGGCGACAGCACCATGAGCACCAGAGAGACGCTCAGCCCGCCGTAGATGCCCCACACCACACCGTTGGCGTTGAACCGCCACCAGAACAGCGACAGCACGATCACCGGAAGGTTCGCCGCGGCGGCGATGGAGAACGCCAGCCCCACCAGGAAGGCCACGTTGAGCTCGCTCACCTGGACCGCGAGGACAATCGCCACGGTGCCCACCAGCAATGCCGCGAACCGCGCGATCATCAGCTCCTGGGACTCCCGGGGCCGGCCGGCCATGAGCACGTGACCGAACAGGTCGTGCGCGAGCGAGGTCGAGGAGGCGAGGGTCAGGCTGGCGATGACCGCGAGGATGGTCGCCAGCGCCACCGCGGAGATCAGCGCGAGCAGCACCGCCCCGCCCGCGGGCCCGGCCACGAGGGAGCCGAGCTTCTGGGCCAACTGCGGCACGGCGGTGTTGCCGCTGGGATCCTCTGCGGCGATCCGGTCCGGTCCGACCAGCGCCGCCGCTCCGAACCCCAGCGCGAGCGTCATCAGGTAGAAGACGCCGATCAGCAGGATCGCGCGGCGGACCGAGGTCCGGGCGGCCTGCCCGTCGGGCACGGTGTAGCAGCGGATCAGGATGTGCGGCAGCGCTGCGGTGCCGAGCACCAGCCCCAGCCCCAGACTGAACAGATCCAGCTTATTGATGAGGCTCTGCGCGGGGTCGCCCGCTGTGTCGACGCCGAAGCGCATCCCGGGTTCCAGGAACGCCTGGCCGTGGCCGCTCTCGCGGGCCGCGCTGCTCAGCAGGTCGCTGACGTTGAACCCGAACTGGGCGAGCACGAAGTAGGTCATCAGCGCTGTCCCCAACAGCAACAGCACCGCCTTGATGATCTGCAGCCAGGTGGCGCCTTTCATCCCGCCGTAGATCACGTAGACGATCATCAGGATCCCGACGATGACGATCGCCGACGTCTTGGCGTGCTCCGCCGTCATCCCGAGGAACGTCCCGCCGCGGTCGATGCCCAGCAACAGGGTCACCAGCGCGCCCGCGCCGACCATCTGGGCCAGCAGGTAGAAGATGGTGATGGTCAGCGTGGAGACGGCGCAGGCCACCCGGACCCGGGTGTCGCGCGCCCGGAACGCGGGGATATCGGCCATCGTGAAGCGCCCGGTGTTCCGCATCAGTTCCGCCAGCGGAAGCACCATCATCCAGGCCACCAGGAACCCGATGGAGTACAGGAACCCGTCGTAGCCGTGCAGTGCGATCATGCCGGCGATCCCAAGGAACGACGCCGCCGAGAGGTAGTCGCCGGTGAGAGCCAGACCGTTCTGGGTCCCCCCGAATCGCCGACCACCCGCGTAGAAGTCCACCGCTCTCCTGCTGCCGCGCCGCGCGCGGGCGGTGATGACCAAGGTCGTGGCAACGAACAGCCCGCACAGGGTGAGGCTCCCCAAGTGGGAAAGTCCGATGTCGCCACCAAGGGCGGAGTCGAGCTCGGAGAGGCTCATCCCCGCACCACCCGGCCGTTCCGAATCACCTGGGCGTCTCCGTCCTCGTCGCGCATCATGGCGATATGCGGATCGATCCGGCGGGCCGCGTACCGGCAGTACCCCCATGCGAGAACGAAAGTCGACACGAATTGACCGATTCCCATTACCAGCGCGACATTGATCGCCCCGTAAATCGGGGTAGCCATGAGATCTCGGGCATAGACCGACAGGAAAAGATACGCCAGGTACCAGCCGAGGGAAACCGCGACCACTAAAACGGTCGCCACCACGAACCGCTTTCGTAGTTTAAGGAAGTGCGAGTCCGATGCCAACAGAACGAAGCTCAGGCGTCGTTGCGCGGGCGGTCGCCGATGCGCGCCGCGGATCGGACGTACATCATGCTCATCGGCGGTTGCCCGCACCGCGCCTTCGAGATATTCGACCACGTTTCTCCCCCAACGCGTGGACGTAAAACGGGGAGCCGCACCCCCCGGTTCATTGCTCTCCCCCGGCGATCGGCCCCACGATTCTGGCGGCCGAACGCAGTCAACCTTCGCGCGCCGCGAGCAGAACCCTGAATCCACGGCGCACGGGTTGGGGAATAACCGTATCGAGAGAGCACATCCGGCGTTGCCGATACTGGAAAAATCGGCCATCGAAATCCCTGATCCCCCACGCGGAACGGCGGCCGAGCGCTCCTGTTCCCTGGGCGGTGCCCGGCGGCGCACGCCCGGCACCGGGCGGGCAGGATGGATAACGGTATCCGGTGGGCGTCCAGCTCCGCGCACGCCAACCATCCGCCCTCAACTGGAAAGGTGCCAACCATGACACCCGCGCACCCCGCCCCGGTCGTGATCGACTGCGATCCCGGCGTCGATGACGCGATTGCCCTGCTCCTGGCGCTGGCTTCGCCCGAGTTGGAGGTGCGCGGGGTGACCACGGTCGCGGGGAACGTCCCGCTTGCCGACGTGAACCGAAACGCCGCGCGCGTTCTGGATCTGGCCGGCGCGCCCGCCGGCCTCCCGCTGACGTCCGGCCTCGGCGGCCCGATCGGCCGGGCCCGGCACGCCCATGATGCGCCGGTGCACGGGGAGGGCGGGCTGGGCGGGGTGCGGCTTCCCGAGTCGCGGCGGCAGTTCCGCGATACGCACGCCGTTGACCTGCTGGCTGAGCAGGCACTCGCGGAGCCCGGCGCACTGACGCTCGTGGCCATCGGCCCACTGTCCAACGTGGCGATGCTGCTGCGGCGCCACCCGGATGCGGGGACAGCGTTGCGCGAGATCGTGGTCATGGGCGGCGCCGCGTTCGTGCAGGGCAACATCACGCCGGCGGCGGAGTTCAACTTCTTCGCCGATCCCGAGGCGGCGCGCGTGGTCCTGGAGTCCGGGCTCGTGGTCCGGATCGTCGGCCTCGACGTGACGCATGTGGCCACATTCCCGACGGAGGCGACCGAGCAGCTGGCCAGCCTTCCCGGTGCCGCCGGAGTGGCGGGGACGATGCTGGGCGACTATGGGCGGCGGGAGCGGGCAATCTCCGGGCTGAGGGGCACTCCGGTGCACGACGCCCTCGCGGTCGCGGCCGTGAGCCACTCCCATCTGCTGGGGTGGGAAAGCGGGCAGGCCACCGTCGAGTGCGCCGGCACCGTCACCGATGGAGCGCTGGTGGCCGACCTGCTCACCCAGGACCGGACCCGGGCAACGCGGGTGGCCCGAACAGTGGACTCCCAGGGATTCGCCTCACTGCTCAACGAGCGGCTGACGGGATACGCCCAGTCAGCTTCTCGGCCTTGAAGGGCCGAGCGTGCGGTTGAACGCCTGACTGGCTGGCCGGAACGCCCACCGCGTCTTACCCGTGAACTACTCGTTCGCGGGTGGGACGTGTGGCCTCCGCCCCGCCTCCCACGCGACCGCGCCACGGGTGGCGAGGTCGCGGGAAGCGTTCCGGTCCGCGTGCGCAACGACAAGGAGAGGTTGCGCTGGTCGTAGGGGTGAGCCGCGTCCGAGCGGAAGGTGGTCGGCCTGGACTCCACCCGCTCGCGGCGCCGGCAACCCTTCCTGCCGTAGTTGCCGTTGCGAATGTCCGGCTTCAACGGCGTGTAGGAGTCGGCGACCTTCTTGATGACGTACTGCGCCGCCTGCGAGCCGGTGGCCGCGGGTGTGCGGAGGTCATGTCGCCGCGGCCCACCGGTCCCGGCCCTCAGCGTCCCTTGCGCTTATAGGTGCGGATCGACAGCGGGACGAAGACCACCAGCAGCGCGGCCGACCAGAGCAGGACGGCGGCCACGGGGTGCGCGAGCGGCCAAGCCACGTCTCCGGACGGCACACCCGGGTTGCCGAACAGCTCCCGGGAAGCGGCCGTGAGCGCGCTCACCGGGTTCCAGTCGGCCAGCACCCGCAGCCACCCCGGCATACCGTCCGTCGGAACGAACGAGTTGGACAGCATCGTGAACGGCAGGAACAGCGGTACCAGCTGGTCGGCGACCTCGTCGTTCTTCACCACCATTCCCAGGTAGACGCCCACCCAGCTCAGCGCGTACCGCAGCACGATCAGCAGCAGGAACGCCTCGGCCGTGTGGACCGGGCCGCTATGCGGCTGCCATCCCACCAGCAGGCCCGCCCCCACCATGATGGCCAGCGACAGCAGACCGCCCAGCAGGTCGGCACCGGTCGTCCCGAACGGCACGGCCGACCGCGCCATCGGCATGGACTTGAACCGGTCCATCACCCCGCGGGAGGCGTCGGTGGCCGTCCGCGTCATGACGCTCATCACCGCCGAGAAGGTCACCATCGAGAACAGGCCCGGCATGAGGTACTCGCGATAGTCGCCGCCGCCCGGCACCTGGATCGCGCTGCCGAAGACGTACCCGAACAGCACCACCATGATGGCGGGGAACACCAGCATGGCGACGAGCTGCCCGGGTTCCTGCCGCAGCCGTCCCAGCTCGCGGCCGACCAGGGTCAGCCCGTCGGTGAACGTCCAGCGCAAGCGGCCCATCGGCGGGGTGAGGGCGGTCATCGGACGGGTTCCTTCCGGTCGGTGAGGCGCAGGAACACCTCGTCGAGGGTGGGGCGGCGCCGCCGCACGTCGGCCGCGTCGACCCCGGCGCGGTCGAGCTCGCGCACGACGTCGGCCAGCCGGAAGCCGCCGCCGGGCAGGGCGACGCTGAGCCGGTCGGCGCCCGTCATCGTGGGGTCGGTCCCGGCCAGGGCGTTCAGCACGGTCGCCGCCGGACGCAGCGCGGCGGGGTCTTCGAGGACGACGTCGAGGCGGTCCCCGATCGTGGCCTTCAGCTCGTTGGGCGTGCCCGTGGCGATGACCTGCCCGTGGTCGATGACGGCGATGTCGTCGGCCAACTGGTCGGCCTCGTCCAGATACTGCGTGGTGAGCAGCACCGTGGTGCCGTCCGCCACGAGCTCGCGGACGCTGTCCCAGATCTCGCCGCGGCTGCGCGGGTCCAGGCCGGTGGTCGGCTCGTCCAGGAAGAGCACCTCGGGACGCAGGATGAGGCTGGTGACCAGGTCGAGGCGGCGCCGCATACCGCCGGAGTAGCCGGCGGCCTGACGGTCGGCGGCGTCCATCAGGTCGAAGCGTTCGAGCAGCTCGTCGGCTCGCCGGTGCGCCTCGCGCCGCGACAGGTGGTAGAGGCGCCCGAACATGCGCAGGTTGCCGCGTCCGGTGAGCTTCTCGTCCACGGCGGCGTACTGGCCCGCGAGCCCGATCCTGGTGCGCACCTTGCCGGCCTCGCGGACGACGTCGTATCCGGCGATGCGGGCGTGCCCGGCATCGGGATCGGACAAGGTCGCCAGGATGCGCACTGCGGTCGTCTTCCCCGCGCCGTTCGGCCCCAGCACGCCGCAGACCGTTCCTCTCGGGACGCTCAGGTCCAGGCCCCGCAGCGCATGGATGTCGCCGAAGGACTTGCGCAGCCCCTCGGCGAGCACGATCGGATCCGCCATGACCCCTCCACTGGGTACCTTGTACGCGGTTTTGACGGTCAGGGTAAGCCACTGGGTACTATGTACGCAACAGGAGGGTGGAACGGTGACCGACGCCGAGTACGTGAGCATCTGGATGCGGCCGGAGCGCCCGGCCCGCGGGCCGAAGCCGGCCTACAGCCGCGCGCAGATCACCGAGGCGGCGGTCCGGATCGCCGACACCGAGGGGCTGGAGGCCGCCACCATGCGGCGGATCGCCGCCGAGATCGGCGCGGGCACGATGTCGCTCTACCGGTACGTCCCGGGCCGCGACGACCTCATCGAACTCATGGCCGACCGGCTGATGGGCGAGATCGACGTCGAGGGACTGCCCTCCGGCGACTGGCGCGCGGACCTGACGCGCTACGCCTACGGGGTGCGGGCGATGTGGCTGCGGCACCCGTGGATCGCCACCGTGCACCGGGCGATCCCCAGCTTCGGCCCCAACCAGTTACGCGTGATCGAACGGGTGATGGGGACCCTCGACGCCCACGTCTCCATCGACGAGAACCTCGCCCTCATGGCCGTTCTGAACGGCTACGTCGAGGGCGCCGCCCGCGACGAGGTCAGCTGGGCCGAGGAGGTCCGCCGCAGCGGGCTCAGCGAGACGGACTGGATGGTGCGGACCGGCCCGTACGTCCACCAGCTACTGGAGAGCGGGGAGCACCCGATCTTCAGCAAGATCGTGATGGAGGCGCGCCATCCGCACCTGAGCCGCGACGACCGGTTCCAGTACGGGCTGGAGCGCGTCCTCGACTGCATCGCCGCGGCCCTCCCGCCACCGGCCGAGCCCCCGGTAGCGGCGCACCGGGAGGGGCAGGAAGACCGCGACGATTAGCAGCGGCCGCGGATCGTTCCGGCCTCAGCGGCTCACGGCGGTCTCCCGCTCCACGCGCGACAGCTTCTCGGAAGGCCCGCCGGTTAGAGGACCCGTCTCTCGTGGTAATCGGCACCCAGTCCCTCCGTGCGGCCGCCGGTGTCCCGAAGACCACGACGGGACTGGCCGCCAACAAGAAGGCGTTGGGGCGCAAGCGGGGACTGATCGTCGATGTGATGGGGCTGATCATCGGCGTCACCGTGCTGGCCGCGTCCCCCGCGACGACGTCTACTGGGCCTCGATCGCGAACATGACCCGCCGCCGCCTCGGACGCCTCACCGACAAGGCTTCCTCACCCAACCCGGACGAGGCCGCTACCAGAAACGGACCTGACGCCCTCTAAGAGCAAGGAACGGCAGTCCACCACCGGGATGCCCCACCGGCCGGGTGAGGCGATACCTCCCGGCCTTCCAAGACCACGGGATTCCCGCCAAGGCGGGGCCGGGACTCCCCGTGCGCATTGGGCGCACCACCGGCGCACCCTGGGACCATGGATGACCGTGCCCGCGGAGGTCTGCGAACTTCGTTAGGCTTCAGCCGGGGCACCTCGGCGCGCCGCGCGGCTCCGATGCCGTGTGACGTGGGCGTTACACCACACCCACGCCTTCGAACGCGTGTATGATTTCCCCCAAAGTCTCCGTACCGACTACCGAAAGGAAGCCATCGTCGTGGTCACCGAGGTCTTCACGCGCAAGTATTGCGATCCGCACGCCATTCGCGAGGAGAAGGTCGAGGCGACTGACGTCGTCCAGTTCGCTTGGGAAGGCGCCATTCGCGAGGTCGACGCCTGCGACGAGTGCAAGAAGGAGTACGAGGCCCGCTTCGAGCCGCTGGTCGACTACTCGCGCCCGTTCAAGAAGCGCCGCTCCAAGAAGACCGACGCCAAGTCCGAAGGCGCCTCGGAGGATGCCAAGTCCGAGGACGCCTCGGAGGACGCGGACTCCCCCTCCTCCTGACCCCGCATCCGGCGCGACCGCTCGGCCGGTCCACGAGCGCGGCGCGGAGAACCGCAGGACATGAAAAGCTGCCGGTACGTGTACCGGCAGCTTTTCATGTGGGGGCATCACGCCGGCGCGCCCGCACAAGGCCCTTCCCGGTTGGGGGCCACCGAGATACGTGTAGAAGCTGCCGTGGACGCGCGGCGCCGACTTCGAATCCGGGGTCGGCGGCCGCGGCGGGCGGGTCGCGTTCGGCCCGCCAGCGTGAGAGTGCCTCGGCGGCCACCCGCGCGTAGCGGGCCAGGCTCGTGACGGAGGTGTGCCCGGAGTCCGCGAGCAGTGCGTCGCGGAGAGTGCTGGCGCCGAATTCTGTACCGATCCCCCTCGACCCCCGAGACCTCTTGCCCCGAACGTCAACGCGCGCCAGCTCAGGCGGCGGTGACCCTGCGCAGATCATCGACGGCCGACCGGATGTACGATCCGAGGCCGTGCCCGTCCGGGTCGGCCAACCACTGAGCGAAGGCGATCCGGAACGCGGCCACCCCGGCCTCGGCGGCGAGGGCGGCCGCGGGCTCGGACGTTCCCCGCTCGCGCAGCGCTTGCGCTATCGCCGCGCTCAACTTGGCCATCTTGGCCAGCTCACGTTCCTGCAAGTCGGGGTGCGCGTCGATCACGCTCTGGCGTGTCCGGGCCAGGGCGCGCCGCTCGTCGAACCAGGCGGTGGTGGCCCCGAGATCGGAGTGAAAGCGTCGTGCAGCTCGCGGGCCGGTATCCGGCGCTTGAAGCGGGGGTAGGCGGTGCGCTCGATCGAGGTCATCCGGGCGCCTTCCGGCGTGGCGCTCCGAAAACGCCAGAACCGTACCGAGACGCCCGCTGCGGGCGCTGAGGCGCCGCTGAACCGTTACCGCGCGCCGCTGATCACCACGGGCCCGCGGCAGGTTTTGTACGTATCTCGGTGGCCCTCTGGCTGGCACAGCCACCCAGCACACCGCCCGAGTGCGGCCGCGCCGCGAGCCCGGGTCCCACGTAGCGGCCGATCGAGCCGATGCGGGCGGGACGAGTACGGCCCAGCCGCAGGTGAGCGATAGGATGCCGCATCGCAGGCGTCACAGCCGCCTCACGAGGGCGGTCACCAGACGCGATAGCGGTTGAGCCATGACATCAGCGGACCGGGTGGCATGTGGACCCGGAACGTGAGTGGGCCCGGTCCCGGTGCCGGCCAGCACGGCCGTATGCCAAAGGCGACCGGGCACGCGCGGGGCACGCACCCGGCAGCCTGGCTGCCGGCCCGGCCTCCCTGTTCCGGGCCAGCACGGTGCACCGGTTCCTTCGCGTGGGCGCGAGGGCCATGCCCCGGCGACCACGAGGCTCAGCGGCGATTCGAGTCCCGGCAGCGGACGCCTGTCGAGACAATGTACCGGTCACGCCACCGCGCAGCCGGCGAACAATCTAGGAGTCCCGCATATGGCACAGCAACACCGCGAGCAGTGGGGAACCCGCGCCGGGTTCCTGTTCGCGGCGATCGGATCGGCCATTGGCCTGGGCAACATCTGGCGGTTCCCCTATATCGCCTATGACAACGGCGGCGGGGCGTTCCTGCTGCCGTACCTCATCGCGTTGCTCACCGCCGGCATCCCGCTGCTCATCCTGGAGTACACGATCGGCCACCGCTTCCGCGGGTCGCCGCCGATGGCCTTCCACCGGATGTCGCGTCCCGCGACCGTGATCGGGTGGTGGCAGGTCGCGGTGTGCTTCGTGATCGCGACGTACTACGCGGTGATCGTCGCCTGGGCGGTCCGGTTCGCCGGCTTCTCCATCGGCCAGCAGTGGGGCGACGAACCCGGAGTGTTCTTCGAGGAAAGCTTCCTGCAGGCCACCCGGGCAGACGGGGGGATCTCGGCCTATGTGCCGGGCATTCTGTGGCCACTGCTCGCCGTCTGGGTGATCGTGCTCGCCGTGCTGGCCTTCGGCGTGCGGCGCGGGATCGAGTGGGCGAACAAGATCTTCATCCCGCTCCTGGTGGTGCTCTTCGGCATCCTGGTCGTACGGGCGCTGACCCTCGATGGTGCCGCCCAGGGCCTTGACGCGTTCTTCTCCCCGGACTGGTCGGCCATCACCAGCGGCGGTGTCTGGGTCGCGGCGTACGGCCAGATCTTCTTCTCCCTCTCCGTCGGGTTCGGCATCATGATCACCTACGCGTCGTACCTGCGGCGCCGCGCCGACCTCACCGGAACCGCCATGGTCGCGGGGTTCGCCAACAGCTCGTTCGAGATCCTCGCCGGCATCGGGGTGTTCGCGACACTCGGCTTCATGGCGGTCTCAACCGGGGTCCCCATCGCCGACGCCGAACTCGAAGGTGTGGGATTGGCGTTCGTCGCCTTCCCGACGATCATCTCCGAGATTCCGGTGGGCGCCGCCCTGTTCGGGCTGCTGTTCTTCGTCTCCCTGGTGGTCGCCGGGCTGTCCTCGCTCATCAGCATCGTCCAGGTGGTGGTGGCGGCCGTGCAGGACCGCACCGGGCTCGCCCGGGTTCCGGCCGTGTGCATCGTCGGCGGCGCGATCGCGGCGGTGTCGCTCGCTCTCTACCCGACCGACGGCGGGCTCGCCATCCTCGACACCGCCGACCACTTCATCAACTTCTACGGCGTCGCGCTCGCCGGGCTCGTGATCGTGGTCGTGGTGGCCTGGGTCCTGCGAGGGCTGCGGCGGATGCAGGAACACGCCAACGCCACATCGGCCGTCCCCCTCGGCTGGTGGTGGCGCGTCACCCTCGGGGTGATCACGCCGCTGCTTCTGGGCTGGATGATGTGGGACAGCCTGCGCGGTGAGTTCAGTGAGCCCTACGGCGGCTACCCGCTGGGGCTGCTCCTCATCGGCGGGGTGGGTGTCGCGGCCGGCGCCGTTATCGTCGGTGCCGTGCTGGCCCTCATCCCGTGGCGGCGCCAGGCCACCGACTCCCCGGAGTTCGGGGAGACCACACAGGACGAAGGGACGCGCTGATGTCGACCGGAGCCATCGTGATGCTGGTCATCTCCCTCACCATCGTGTGGGGCGGGCTGGCCCTGGCGGTCATCCAACTACGCCGGCACCCGGAGGAGCCCGAGAACAGCCGCTCGGACTAGGGCCAGCTTCTCGGAGTGCTTGGCTGCTAGGTCGGGTGCCGCCGGGGTTCTGGAGGGTCCGGAGGTGGGGAAGCGAGGAACGAGCGACCACACCGCAGGACCCGAAGGTTCCCGGCCTCCAGGCACCCGACCCAGCGAGCTTGCGAGCCCCAAAAACACCTCGGGTGCCGCCGGGGTTCTGGAGGGTCCGGAGGTGGGGAAGCGAGGAACGAGCGACCACACCGCAGGACCCGAAGGTTCCCGGCCTCCAGGCACCCGACCCAGCGAGCTTGCGAGCCCCAAAAACACCTCGGGTGCCGCCGGGGTTCTGGAGGGTCCGGAGGTGGGGAAGCGAGGAACGAGCGACCACACCGCAGGACCCGAAGGTTCCCGGCCTCCAGGCACCCGACCCAGCGAGCTTGCGAGCCCCAAAAGCAGGGATTGCGGCGGAGGCCGCCGGCACCCGCTCCGGCCGCCTCCACCGCGGCAAATGAACGGGGGAGGCCGTCACCCGGCTGCCGGCGCTCCCCCGTTCCTCATTCGGGGAGTGGTTCGTGGGCGTCCGGCGTCACGCCAACCGCTGTCCCGCGGCTCCCGGTTCGCTCATCAGGCTCGTCAGGCGCCCGGGGCGGCGCGGGGGCACCGACCCGGCGACCGGAAGCCGCGCCTGCACCGTCCCGTGCTGCGGGGCGCGGAGTGTGGCACCCATGGTCCGCATGATGCGCTGCATCGGCCTGTTGCCCGCGACGGTCTCGGCCCGCACCTCGGCGAGGCCCCAGTCGGCGGCGATCGTGGTGAGCGTCCGCGCCAGGGCGCTCCCCACCCCCCTCTGCTGGCAGGAGTCCTCGACCAGGAAGGCGACCTCCCCGACTCCGGGGTCGGGGGTGTACATCAGGTGCGCGAGCGCGACGGGCTCGCCACCCTCCGCCGGGCGCGCGGCCAGGGTCAGCCCGTGCTCGGGGTCGCAGAAGACGGCGAGCATGCGCGGCGACAGCTCGCGCATCACTGTGAAGTAGCGCCGCCGGGTGGTCTCCTCCGAGCAGCGCCGGTGCAGCCGCCGCAGTGGCTCGGCGTCGCCCGCGCCGACCTGCCAGACGAACAGCTCGGTCCCGCCGCTGGTGGTCAGCGACCCGCTGGTGGGGACCGGCCCCGCCGGAGGTAGCACGGAACGGACCAGCGCGTCGGCACGGGCCGACTCCGTCCAGGTGAACGGGCGGTCCGGGCGGCGCAGCCGGACTCCGCGCAAAGGTCCTACGGGGACCAGCAGCGTCGTCTCGGGTTCCTCCAGGAACTCCGGTTCGGGGCGGGTCAGGTTGCTCCACCGGGCCTCGTCGGCGAGCAGCAGCTCACGCAGTGCCTCGGGAAGCTGGTTGGGTTCGGAGCGCAGCCGCGCGGTGAGCAGCAGCGAGCGGGTGACGTCGTCGCCCACCTCCCGCGGCTGCGCCGGCACCGCCGCGACGGAGTCGCTGACGCTGCGCCGGGCGACCTCCCGCACCAGGGCCCGGTGGTCTCCGGGCACGTCGACGATGAACTCGTCGACCACGCCGACGGGATCGGCGTGGATGGACAGGCCCACCACGTTCCCGCCCTCGGCCGCCATCGCCCCGACGACCCCGGCGAGCTGCCCCGGACGGTCCTCGACAGCTGCGCGGATGCGCCAAAGGCTCATGTCGCTCCCCTCGAAGGTGGCGCGCCCGCCAGGTGGCGCCGTTGCGCCGGCGGCGGGCTGCGCCGGTTCCCTTCCATCCTGATGGGAGCGCGTTTCCGCGGTGCTACAACGGAGTTAGTTCTCCGAGAGGAACGGCAGCAGGGTCAGCGCGCCGACATGCTTGGGCCGGACCACCGTGAAATGGCGGCGGTCGAGCGTGGCCACATCGGTGACCCCGAGCCGCTCCGCGCAGGCGATGACCGAGGCGTCGATCGTTCCCAGGGGCAGGTCAGCGTACTGGTCAACGAGCTGCCTGATACGCGCCCAATCGGCGGGCCATACGGGCTCGACATGGAAGTGTCCCGCTTCCAGGTCACGCAGCAGAGCCACCTCACCCTTGGCCCCGATACGGCTACTGACCAGGTACGCGACCTCAGTGATGGACAACGTGGGAAGGACTATGCGGCCCGGATATGTCGTGAGCAACCGCAGTGACGCCTCGTGATCATCGTCGCCGGCGTCCATCATCGCGTAAAGCGGCCCGGTCTCGAGGATGAGAGTCACTGCTCGCCCAACTCTTCGCGGAGAAGCTCGCGTGCTCGACGCGCCGTGTCGTGGTGGCCACTGGTGCCCACACCAGCCGAGTGGAACGTCCTGCTCGATTTCCTTTCGTCTTCGTCCGCCGCCAGGCGGCGGACCACCTCATCCTCAAAGGAGATACCGTGCTGCTCGGCCTCCGCGCGGAGGCGGGCTTCAAGGTCCGCTGGCAGTTCGATGCTGATTGTCACGGTCTTGGCCATAGCGGTCCGATACCCGCTCCGTCCGGGAAATCCACAACCCCGGGTCACGGTGTCCCGCTGACGAGGTCGCCGTCCTTGTACACCGCCGCGACCTGGGGAACGCCCGGCCGGTAGGCGAGGTAGAGGGGGTTGGGGGCGTCCAGCAGGGTGAGGTCGGCGCGCGCTCCCACGCCCAGGTGGCCCACATCGTCGCGGCGCAGGGCGCGGGCACCGCCCGCGGTCGCGGCCCACAGCGCCTCCTCGGGGGTCATGCCCAGCTCGCGGACGGCCAGCGCGACGCAGAACGCCATGCTGGAGCTGTAGCACGAGCCGGGGTTGCAGTCGCTGGCCAGCGCGACGGTCGCGCCCGCGTCGAGCAGCGCGCGGGCGTCCGGGTACCGCTGCCGGGTGCAGAAGTCCACCCCGGGCAGCAGGGTCGCCACGGTGGCCGGACCGGCACCGCCGCGGGCGGACTGCGCGAGGGCGTCGATGTCGTCCGGACCCAGGTAGCTGCAGTGGTCCACCGAGGCGGCGCCGAGCTCGACGGCGAGCCGCACCCCGGGCCCTTCGCCGAGCTGGTTGCCGTGCACGCGGGCGCGCAGCCCGTGCCGCTGCCCGGCGGTGAGGATGCGCCGGGACGCCTCCTCACCGAACGCGCCCCGCTCGCAGAACACGTCGACCCACCGGGCGTGCGGGGCGCACGCCCGCAGCATCGGGCCGGTCACCAGTTCCACGTAGCCATCGGGGTCGGCGGCGTACTCGGGCGGGACGAGGTGCCCGCCCAGGAACGTCACCTCCTCGCTGAGGCGGCCCGCCACACGCAGGCAGCGTTCCTCGTCGCGCACGCTCAGCCCGTAGCCGGACTTGATCTCCAGGGTCGTCGTGCCCTGCGCGCGGGCTTCCCGCAACAACCGGGTCGCCGTGTCCAGTAGGGCGCCGTCGGTGGCGGCGCGGGTGGCGGCCACCGTGGCGCGGATGCCGCCCGCCTCGTAGGGCTGCCCGCTCATCCGGCTGGCGAACTCCCTGCTGCGGTCCCCCGCGAAGACGATGTGCGAGTGGCTGTCCACGAATCCGGGGATGACGCACCGGCCTCCGGCGTCGACGCGGGTGTCGGCGCCGGGCGCGCGTTCCCGCGGGCCGGCCCACGCGACGCGGCCGTCCTCGACCACCAGGGCGGCGCCGGGGAGCTCGCCGAGTTCCCCCGTTCCCAGCTCCGGGGCGTTGCTGACGAGGGTGCCGATGTGGTCGATCACCATGGAACGCGGAACGGGCGCGGCACCGGTCACGGTGCACCCCCGGCGGCGGCACCAAGAGGGCGGGGATTCGCGGCGCGCCGCCACGCAAGGAGGGTTCGCCGCGGTGGTGCGGCGCTGCCCCCGCGCGTCCACGATGGCTGCGCGCGACCGTGCGGCGCGCGCGGAGCGGCGCCCCGTACACCGGAGGGCCGCCTCCTCCGCCAGTGATGGGGGCTCCGGCGCCACGTCCGAGGTGTGCTCATGCGTACAGCTCCCTGATCACGGAGCCGAGTTCGAGGGCGGTGTCGGGGACGGACAGGTGTGCCCTGTCGCGGACGATCCACTGGCCGTCGGCCATGACGTGCCTGATGTCGGCGGCTGTGGCGGCGAAGACGGCGGTGCCCGGCGCGTGCGCCGGCTCGAACCCGGCGAGCCGGACGCTGTCGAGGCTGATGTTGACCAGGTCCGCCCGCGCTCCCGGCCGCAGGGCGCCGGCCTCCGGCGCGGTCGCGGTCCCCCACCCGAGCGCGGCGTGCCCATTGGCGGTGCCGGCACGGTACAGGTGCTGGGCGTCGAGGGTGCCGCGACGGCCGGTACGCAGCCGTTCGTGCAGCTCGGCGCCGCGCATCTCGTCGAACATGTCGATCTGGGCGTGCTGGTCGGTGCCGAGGCTGATCCGCACCGCCGGTTTCTCGCCGCTGGCCGCGGCCACCAGGTCGCCCGTGCGCGCGATGCCGTCAGCGAGGTCGCGTTCCGTTGTCGGGCACAGGCATACGCCCGCCTCGGCGGCCCGGATTGCGCGGACATCGCCGTCGCTGAGGTGGGTGGCGTGCACCAGGGTGGTCCGCTCTCCCAGGGCGCGTGCCCGCGCCAGGACAGCGGTGGGGGTCCGGCCGTAGGCCGCCATGGCCGCCTCGTTCTCGGCGGGCTGCTCCGAGACGTGCGCGTGCAGCGGAGCACGCGCCTCGTCCGCCCAGGCCACGATGGGTGCAAGCTGGTCGACAGGCACGGCCCGGACCGAGTGCACGGCCGCGCCGCCGCGGGCGTGTGCGGAGCTGGGCCGGAAGGCGTCCACCCGTGCGACCCACGCGTCGGCGTCGCCGTCGGTGAACCGCGCCTGCCGCGGCTCTGGCGGCCGGTGCCGCCCGTCAGGGGCAATGCCGCCCGCCAGGTAGCACGTGTCGAGCACGGTGATCCGGATCCCCGCCTCGCCGGCGGCGGCGACGAGCGCCGCACCCATGGTGTTCGGGTCGTCGTAGGGTTTGCCTCCGGGGGCGTGGTGCATGTAGTGGAACTCGCCCACAGCGGTGATGCCCGTGAGCGCCATCTCGGCGTAGACGGCGCGGGCGAGGCGGAAGTAGCTGTCGGGGGTGAGCCGTTCGGCGACCCCGTACATCTGCTCGCGCCAGGTCCAGAACGATCCGCCGCCGGCGTGGGTACGGCCGCGCAGTGCCCGGTGGAACGCGTGCGAGTGCGTGTTGGCCAGGCCCGCGATGGTGAGGCCGGGCAACCATTCGGCGTCGGCCGGCGCGGCCGTGTCCGGGGTCACCGCGACGATCCGGCCGCCCGTGTCGACCTCGACGAGTACACCCGGGGCGACCACCGCGCCGGGCTCGCCCGTCCACGCCCACTCGCACCAGTACCGCGGGTTCTCGCCTTCGTCGCCGGCGTGCAGCTCCCGCTCCAGCACGGCGACGGTCGACCGGGCCCCCATGTCGCCGGAGCTCACTGCGGCTCCTCACTGAGCAGATCGGCGAGGACGTTGGTCAGGACCGCCGTACCGGCGTGGCAGTCGGAGGGTTCGGCGTACTCCTCCGGAGCGTGCGAGATTCCGGTGGGGTTGCGTACGAACAGCATCGCCGTGGGAACGACGGCGGCGAGGACACCCGCGTCGTGCCCGGCCCCGGTGGCCAGCACCGGAGCAGGGCCGTCGGTTCCGCCGGCGATCGCCGCGATGCGGTCGCGCAGCTCGTGCTCGAACCGCACGACCGGGGTGCTCGACTCCTGGAAGCTGGCGAGGAACACGCCGTGCTCCACGGCGTAGCGCCGCGCCTCGGCGTCGACGGCGTCGACGACGGCGCGCAGCGTCGCCTCGTCGGGGGCGCGGGCGTCCAGCCAGGCGCGGGCCTTGGATGGAACGGCGTTGGTGCAGTTCGGTTTGGCCACCATCTTTCCGACGGTGGCCACCGCCCCGCGCGCCTCGGCCACCGACCGGGCCGCGATGACGGTGTGGGCCAGGGGCAGCATGGGATCGTGGCGGTCACCGAGCTGGGTGGTGCCGGCATGGTCCGCCCGGCCGGAGAACTCCATGCGCCACCGGCCGTGCGGCCAGACGGTGCTGGCCACCCCAACGGGCTGCCCGGTGTGCACGAGGCCGCGGCCCTGCTCGATGTGCAGTTCGAGGAACGCGCTGATCCGGCCGGCCAGGTCCGGGTCCGCTCCCATGCGGTCGGGGTCGAGTCCCGCCTTCTCCATAGCGCGGGCCCAGGTGGTGCCGTCGGTGTCGGTGAGCGCGCTGGCACGTTCGGGGGTGATCGCGCCCGTCAGCAGCCGGCTGCCGAGGCAGGGGACACCGAAGCGTCCGCCCTCCTCCTCGACGAACACCACCACGGCGAGCGGGCGCCTCGGCCGCACACCGCGGCGCCGCAGCTCATCCACTGCCGCTAACGCTCCGACCACGCCGAGGGGGCCGTCGAAGGCGCCGCCCTCGGGCACGGAGTCCAGGTGCGACCCGGTGACAACGGCGCCGGGGCCGGGCTCGCCCCACCACGCCCACAGATTTCCGTTCCGGTCTGGCCGCACGTCGAGCCCACGGGCCGCGGCGGCCTGGGCGAACCAGGAGCGGACCGCGGAATCGGCCGGCGACCAGGAGAGGCGCTGATACCCGCCGGTGGTCCGGTTCCGACCGATGGGCGCCAGCTCGGCCCACAGGGCATCGAAGGTAGCGGTCATCTCGGTCTCCTCGGTTCTCGGTCGCTCGTTCCCGCGGCGCTTGCGGGTGCCGTACCGGCACGCACGGGGCCACGCGGCCCCGGCGGCGGTCACTCCTCGCGCATCGGTACCCGGATGCCATGGCGCGCGGCTACCGTCTCAGCTTCGGGGTACCCAGCATCGACGTGCCTGATGACCCCGGTTGCCGGGTCGTTGCTGAGCACCCGGTCCAGTTTCGCCGCCGCGAGCCCCGTGCCATCGGCGACGCTCACCTGGCCGGCGTGCAGCGAACGTCCGATGCCGACGCCGCCGCCGTGGTGCACGGACACCCACGACGCTCCGGAGGCGGTGTTGACCAGGGCGTTGAGCAGCGGCCAGTCGGCGATGGCGTCCGAGCCGTCCCGCATGGCCTCGGTCTCGCGATACGGCGAGGCGACTGATCCGGTGTCCAGGTGGTCCCGGCCGATCACCAACGGCGCACTGACCTCACCGGAGCCCACGAGCTGGTTGAAGCGCTGCCCGGCCGCGGCCCGCTCACCCTGGCCGAGCCAGCAGATCCGGGCCGGCAGTCCCTGGAAGGCGACCCGCTCCCCCGCCAGCTTGATCCACCGGCCCAGTGCCTCGTTCTCCGGGAAGAGGTCGAGGACCGCCTGGTCGGTTCGGTAGATGTCGGCGGGGTCGCCCGACAGCGCGGCCCACCGGAAGGGGCCCTTGCCTTCGCAGAACAGCGGGCGGATGTAGGCGGGGACGAATCCGGGAAAGTCGAACGCGCGCGCGTAGCCGGCGGTGCTGGCTTCGCCCCGGATCGAGTTGCCGTAGTCGAACACCTCGGCTCCCGCGTCGGCGAAGGCCACCATCGCCTCGACGTGCGCCGCCATCGACGCCCGCGCGCGCTGGGTGAACTCCTCGGGGCTGGCCGCCGCGTACTCCCGCCAGTCCTCGAACGCCACGCCGCTCGGCAGGTACCGGAGCGGGTCGTGCGCGGATGTTTGGTCGGTGACGATGTCGATGGGCGCGCCGCGCCGGAGCAGCTCCGGTAGCACGTCCGCGGCGTTGCCGAGCAGTCCCACGGACAGCGGGCGCCGCGTGTCGCGCGCCTCGGTGGCGAGCCGCACCGCCTCGTCCAGCCCGTCGGCGCGCACGTCCAGGTAACCCGTCCGCAGGCGCCGCTCGATCCGGCTGGGGTCGCACTCGACGACGACGCACGTGCCGCCGTTCATGGTGATCGCGAGCGGTTGCGCGCCGCCCATGCCGCCCAGCCCGGCGGTGAGGGTGGTGGTGCCGGCGAGATCACCGCCGAAACGCCGGGCGGCCACCGCGGCGAAGGTCTCGTAGGTGCCCTGCAGAATGCCCTGGGTTCCGATGTAGATCCAGGACCCGGCCGTCATCTGCCCGTACATAGTCAGGCCGAGCGCCTCCAGGCGGCGAAACTCCGCCCAGTCGGCCCAGTCGCCGACCAGGTTGGCGTTGGCGATGAGAACCCGGGGCGCCCACTCGTGGGTGCGCAGGATCCCGACCGGGCGGCCGGACTGCACCAGCAGGGTCTCGTCTGCCTCCAGGTCACGCAGGGACGCGGTGATCCGCGCGAAGCTGGTCCAGTCGCGGGCGGCCTTGCCGGTGCCGCCGTATACGATCAGCTCCTCGGGGTGTTCGGCGACGTCGGGGTCCAGGTTGTTGTGCAGCATCCGCAGGGCGGCCTCCTGCTGCCAGCCCTTCGTGGAGAGCGTCGTGCCGCGCGGGGCGCGCACCGTGTGCGGACTGTGGTCGGTGCTGGTGCCGCTCATCTGGGACCTCCGGGTCAGGCGAGTGGGACGACCGTCTCGGCGGCGGTGAGAACGCTGCCGTCAGCGATGAGGTCGGCGGCGGCCTCGATCTCGGGACCGAGGTGGCGATCCGGCCCGGGCCCGGCCACACGTTCCCGAACGCGGTCGCGGACAGCGGCGGTGGCCGGGCCCGGAGTCAGCGGGCCGCGCAGGTCCAGGGCCCGGGCCGCGGTCAGCAGCTCCACGGCCAGAACAGTGGTGAGGCCGGCGACCGAGCGGCGCAGCTTGCGCGCCGCCGCCCACCCCATCGAGACGTGGTCCTCCTGCATCGCCGAACTGGGAATGGAGTCGACACTCGCCGGGACGGCGAGGCGTTTCAGGTCGGAGACGATCCCGGCCTGGGTGTACTGGGCGATCATCTGGCCGGAGTCCACGCCGGGGTCGTGGGCGAGGAACGCGGGCAGGCCGTGCGACCGGGCGACGTCGAGCATCCGGTCGGTCCGGCGCTCGGCGATGGCGGCGACGTCAGCCGCCGCTATGGCCAGGAAGTCCAGGACGTAACCCACGGGCGCCCCATGGAAATTGCCGTTGGACTCCACGCGCCCGTCGTCCAGCACCACCGGGTTGTCGATCGTGGCGGCGAGCTCGCGCGCGGCCACGTTGTCGGCGTGCGCGAGGGTGTCGCGCGCGGCCCCGGCCACCTGCGGCGCGCACCGCAACGAGTAGGCGTCCTGCACTCGGGTGCGACCGGCGGCCCGGTGCTCCGCGACGATGGGCGAGCCGTCCAGGAGCGCACGCATGTTGGCCGCCGCCGCGGCCTGCCCGGGATGCGGGCGCAGCGCCTGGAGGTCGGCGCCGAATACCCGGTCGGTGCCGAGCAGGGCCTCGACACTCATCGCCGCGGTGATGTCGGCGACACGCAGTACCCGCTCCAGGTCGTGGCAGGCCAGCAGGAGCATGCCGAGCATGCCGTCGGTGCCGTTGATGAGGGCGAGCCCCTCCTTGGCCGCGAGCTCGACGGGGGTCAGCCCGGCCTCGCGCAGTGCCGCGGCGGCGGGCCGCGACTCGCCGCCGGCGTCGCGGACCTCGCCCTCCCCGGTCAGCGCCAGCGCGACGTGCGACAGCGGCGCGAGGTCGCCCGAGCATCCGAGGCTCCCGTACTCGGCGACGACAGGGGTGACACCCGCGTTGAGCATGCCGGCCAGGGCCTCCGCGGTCCGCACCTGCACCCCTGACTTGCCCGAGGCGAGGGTGCGCAGCCGCAGCAGCATCATCGCGCGCACGACCTCGCGTTCGACCTCGGCGCCCGCACCGGCCGCGTGCGAGCGGACAAGGGAGAGCTGCAACCGGTCACGCAGCCCCGGCTCGATGTGCCGGGTGGCCAGGGCACCGAACCCGGTGCTGACCCCGTAGGCGGGGTCGGGGCCCGCGGCCAGCGCCCGGACCCGTTCGCGCCCTTCAGCGAGGGCCTTGCGGGCGTCGTCGGTGAGATGGGCGCGTGCGCCGTGGCGGGCAACGGCGACGACGTCGTCCCGGGTCAGTGGTTCGCGGCCGAGAAGGATGTCCGGCGAGGTAGCCATGCCTCCATTGCACGCGGTGTGCGGCGCGCACGCGAGCCCTAACACGGCGATAGTGTCCGAGGTTTCAGACAACACCGCGGTGACGACGCCGTGCGGTACGCCGTGGCCCCCACCAGGCAGTGTTTTTTGGGCTCACTGCCGCTCACCGGGTCAGGCGCCCCGGAAGCCGGGAACCTTCGGGCACCTCCGGTGTGCCGCCCAAACGGCTCCGCCACTCACGGCCACCCCACCTACGGACCCTCCAGAACCCCGGCAGCCCCCGACCCAAAAAGGCGCAGGGCGCCCCACCTCCACGGTGGGGCGCCCTGCGCAGTGCGTGGGACGGACACGCACTTTAGGGGGAAAGTTCTTCCGTCGAAGTTGAATTAACAACCACCGTGGATCATAACGGACACCCCGGCCAGACGCCCCACCCGATCGTGCGGCGCTGACCAGCGGCGCAGCAGGAGCTCCTGCACCTACCCCGTGCCCTATCTGGGGATACGTGATCTTCTGTCCTGCCCTGGGGGATCGACACATACCGTGCCACAATCGGCCAATGAGCCATGTGCCGGCCGTCACCCGGGCGCTGCGCGTCCTACGGTTCCTCGCCTCCCGCACCGGGCCTGTGTCGGCGACGGCCGTCGCCAGCGAGCTGGGCCTGCCCCGCTCCAGCACGTACCAGTTGCTGGAGGCCATGGCCGAGGAGGGGTTCGTCACCCACCTGCCGGAGGAGCATCGGTGGGGGCTCGGGGTCGCGGCGTTCGAGATCGGATCGGCCTACCTGCGCCACGACCCCCTGGAGCGCCTTTCTCGCCCGCTGCTGGCCGAACTGGCCAAGCAGACGGGCGCGACCGCGCACCTGGGCGTGCTGCACGGCGCCACGACGCTGTACCTGCTCAAGGAGCAGTCCTCGCACGCGCCGACCCTCGTCACTGGGGTCGGTGTGCGGCTGCCAGCCCACCTCACCGCGTCCGGACGCTCTCTGCTGGCCCACATGCCCAGGGCCCACGTCCGGGCGCTCTATCCCGGGGCGGGCGGGTTCGTGGACCGCACCGGAGCCGGCCCCGCGTCCCCGACCGAGCTGCGTGAGGTCCTCAACCGCGAGCGGCGGCAGGGCTGGTCGAGTGAGGAGGGCCAGGTGAGTCCGGGCTTCTCCTCGGTGGCCGCCGCCGCCTTCGACCACAATGGCGCCCCGGTCGCGGCGATCAGTCTGACCGTGCCGAGCTCCCACCCGAGCGGCCTCGCGGATCTCGCACCGCACGCGCGGGATGCCGCCGCCGAACTGACCCGCAGGCTCGGCGGGAAGCATCCCGGTACCGCGGGCTGAACCCCATCGAGCCCACCCGGGACGGTCCCGG
Source organism: Lipingzhangella halophila (assembly GCF_014203805.1). Taxonomy (GTDB): domain Bacteria; phylum Actinomycetota; class Actinomycetes; order Streptosporangiales; family Streptosporangiaceae; genus Lipingzhangella; species Lipingzhangella halophila. Next base: position 3,432,540 of record NZ_JACHJT010000001.1, read on the forward strand.
TACGGGCATCCAGCGACGAGTTCCCTTTTCACAAGAGATGACCCCGCGTTGAGGGACACGCGCGACTTTCCGGGCGCACCCTTGGCCCAAGGGCAAGTTTCGCGAAAGGGGACATCACCATGTCGATCAAGGAAGAGACGCCCCACAGGTTCAACGCGGGCGAACTGCGCCACGCGCTCGAGGACAAGGACCTCGATGCGATGCTCGGCCTGTTCACCAATGACGCCGAGTACCGCATCGTCAGCAAGAGCTCACCGCCGTCGTCTCCCCACGTGCTGCGCGGGCGTGACCAGATCGGTGAGTTCATCCGCGATGTCTTCAGCCGCGATCTCAACCACGAACTGAAGAACGTGGTGGTCGAGGGCGACCACGTCGCCTACGAGGACCTGTGCACCTACGGCGACGGAACCCGGGTCATCGGCGTATGCATGGCGGACCTGGACAACGGCCGCATCAGCCGCGTCACCGACGTCGAGTCGTGGGACGAAGAGTCCGCGAAGACGGAACCGAGCGAGGCACAAAGCGGCGACTTCTCCGCACCCGGGGAAACCCGCACGTTCGACCACGGCCGGTTGGACCTCGTCCACATCGGAGGCGGTTCCGTGGGGCGCTTCCAGCTCGAACCGGGGTGGCAGTGGTCCACCCACATCAAGCCGATGGTCGGCACCGAGCTGTGCCAGAGCGAGCATTTCGCCTACCACATCTCGGGGACCCTGCACGTGCGGATGGCCGACGGCTCGGAGTTCACGCTGGGCCCGGGCCAGGTGGCGCACATACCTCCCGGGCACGACGCCTGGGTGGAGGGCGACGAGGCCGTGGTGATACTCGACTGGACGGGAGCCAAGCACTACGCGCAGCGCTGACCGCCCACCGCGCCGGAGCGGGTCCATACGGGGCGCGCCCGCGGTCGCGTGGCGCAGCGGGCACGCCGCCGCTACCCGGAAGCGTTAGTTGGCGTTGGCCTTCATATGCGCCTCGATCTCGGCCCGGTCGGCGCGCAGCTTGGCCAGCGCCTCATCGAGGATGAGCCTGCCCTCCTCCTCGGTGCGGCGCTCCTTCACGTAGGCCAGGTGCGTCTTGTACGGCTCCGTACGCGGCGGGGACGGCGGATTCTGCGCGTCCTTGCCCGCGGGGAACCCGCACCGAGGGCAATCCCACTCCTCGGGAACCGCGGCCTCGTTCGCGAAGCTCGGAACGACCTCGTGCTGGTTCGCGCAGTAGAACGGGACCCTGACCCGCGGCGCGGACTCACCGCGCTCGGCCTCGCCCATCGGACCGGCGCCGACGCGGCTGCCCCGGATGGCGCTACCACTACCCACGAAAAACTCCTTCGGCGGATGTGCCCCGGTGAGGGGGAGGAAAGCTGGCGTTCATGCCCGCGCGGCGGCACAGCACAGGGGATGCGTGCCCGCCTCGCGTGGACGCGGAATCTAACCTAGCCGCCCCGGTTGATCAACAGCCCCAGCCCGACCGCGCAGACGATCCATACGAGGGCCGTAACGATCGTCAGACGGTCGAGATTGCGCTCCACGACCGACGAGCCGCCGAGCGACGAGGTGACACCGCCGCCGAACAGATCGGACAGGCCGCCGCCTTTGCCCTTGTGCAGCAGCACCAGCAGGACAAGCAGCACACTGCAGAGCATCACGACGATTTGCAGACTGAGGATCACACGCTCACCCGTAGCTCACCCCCGCAAGCGGCGGGGAATGGACGATCTAGAGAGCCCTCCAACCGCGGTCTCGCCACTCGGCTCGGCCAAGGGCCCGGCGCGGAGAAGGGACCGGGACAGTTCTCAATATTACCGCGTGCCACTGCGGCACACGCCTGGTTTTCGGGACTCCTCCCACGACCGAAGTCGCGGGCTTCTCCCGACGCCATTCAGGCGGCGGGAAGGACCAGCCCGGCCCTGATACCAATATGGAAACCTTCGGGGCAGTCTAGCCCCTTCAACGGACCGCTCGATGCGGCCCGGCGCGCGAACCAGCGTGCCGGACCGGTCTCGCGGTGTCACCCGGACGAGAGCGTCACCCTTGGTCGCGGAAGCGGACCAGGGAGACGAAATCGTCGGGCTTGAGGCTGGCGCCCCCGACGAGGGCGCCGTCGACGTCGTCCTGCGCCATGATCCCGGCAATGTTGTCGGCCTTGACCGACCCCCCGTACAGGATCCGGGTGGCCTCGGAGACGTCGTCCGAGTACAGCTCGCTGAGCCGGGCGCGCAGCGCCGCGCAGACCTCCTGGGCGTCCTCGGGGGTGGCGACCTCGCCCGTTCCGATGGCCCAGACCGGCTCGTAGGCGACGACCAACCGGGCCGCCTGCTCCGCGGGGACACCGGCCAGCGCGCCATCGAGCTGCGCGACGGTGTGGGAGACCTGCTCGCCCGCCTTGCGGACCTGCAACCCCTCACCCAGGCACAGGATGGGCGTGATGTCGCTGGCGAACGCGGCCTTGACCTTGCCGTTGACGGCGGCGTCGTCCTCGTTGTGGTACTCGCGGCGCTCGGAGTGCCCCGCGAGCGCGTAGGTGCAGCCGAGCTTGGCCAGCATGCCGCCCGAGATCTCGCCGGTGTAGGCGCCCTTCTCGTGCTGCGAGATGTCCTGCGCGCCGTAGGTGATCCGCAGCTTATCGCCGTCGACCAGCGTCTGCACGCTGCGCAGCGCGGTGAACGGCGGAAGCACGGCCACCTCGGTCTGGTCGAAGTCGGTGTCCTTCAGCGAGAACGCCAGCTTCTGGACCAGCGAGATGGCCTCAAGATGGTTGCTGTTCAGCTTCCAGTTGCCCGCGATGAGCGGTGTGCGCTTGGCCACTGCCATTGTCCGTTCCTCGAAAGTAGATCTGCAGGAGTGTTCGGTTCGGGCCGCCGCGCGCCGGGCGCGCGGCGGCCGTGGTCTGGGGCCGCCGTCCTCAGGCGTCCAGGGCCTCGATTCCGGGCAGGGGCTTGCCCTCCAGGTACTCCAGGCTCGCACCGCCGCCCGTGGAGATGTGGCCGAATCGCTCCTCGGGGAAGCCGAGCGCGCGTACCGCCGCCGCGGAGTCGCCCCCACCCACCACGGTGAAGGCACCGGACTGGGTGAGCGCCTCGGCCAGGGCACGCGTGCCGTACGAGAACGGTTCCATCTCGAAGACCCCCATGGGACCGTTCCAGAACACGGTCGCGGTGTCGGCGAGCTTGGCGCCGAACAGCGCGCGCGTCTCGGGGCCGATGTCGAGCCCCATACGTTCGGCGGGAATCGACTCCACGGGCGCCGGAGCGTGCGGGGCTCCGGCGGAGAAGCTGTCGGCCGCGACGACGTCCAACGGCAGCACGATCTCCACACCCCGTTCCCGGGCGCGGTCCAGGTATCCGCGGACCGTGTCGACCTGGTCGGCTTCGAGTAGGCTCGACCCCACCTCGTACCCCTGGGCCTTGAGGAACGTGTAGGCCATGCCGCCACCGATCAGGAGGCGGTCGGCGGTACCGAGGAGGTTGTCGATGACGGCCAGCTTATCGGACACCTTGGCGCCGCCCAGGACGACCGCGTAGGGCCGCTCGGGCTTGACGGTGAGCCGGCGCAGCACCTCGACCTCGGTGAGCACCAGGTCGCCCACCGCGTGGGGCAGTTGGCGCGGGAGGTCGTAGACACTGGCGTGCTTGCGGTGCAACGCGCCGAAACCGTCGCCGACGTAGCAGTCGGCGAGCGCGGCGAGGCGGCCGGCGAACTCGGCGCGCTCGGCGTCGTCCTTGCTGGTCTCGCCCGGCTCGAAACGCAGGTTCTCCACCAGCGCGACATCACCGTCGGCCAGCGCGCCGCTCACCGCGCGGGCCGACTCTCCCGCGGTGTCGGTGGCGAACGCGACGTCGGTCCCCAGGAGCTCACCCAGCCTGGCGGCGACGGGGCCAAGCGAGAACTCCGGCGCGGGCTCGCCTTTGGGCCGGCCGAGGTGCGCGGCGACGATGACGCGCGCACCGCGCTCGCGCAGCTTGGTGATGGTGGGCACGCTGGCCCGGATCCGGCCGTCATCGGTGATGCGCTCACCGTCGAGTGGCACGTTCAGATCGGCGCGGACGAACACGCGCTGGCCCGAGACGTCGAGATCCTCGATCGTCCGCAAGCTGTCCTCCTTGTTGAGCTGGGTGAGGGAGGCCACGCGGAACGCGGCCCAAGAACGGTGGCGCCCTCTCGCACGCGGAGAGGACGCCACACCGCGCCGCACACGGTCGTTGCGGTTCGCGTTACAGGTTCGAGCCGACCAGCTTGGTCATGTCGACGATGCGGCTGGAGTAGCCCCACTCGTTGTCGTACCACCCGATGATCTTGGCGGTGTTCCCGGACACCATGGTCAGCCCGGCGTCGAAGGTGCACGACGGGGCCGTCCCGACAATGTCGGAGGAGACGATCGGGTCCTCGGTGTAGCTCAGCACGCCCTTCAGAGGGCCGTCGGCGGCGGCCTTGAACGCGGCGTTCACCTCGTCCCGGCTGGCCTCCTGTTCCATCTCGACGACCAGGTCGGTGACGGAGCCGTCGGAGACGGGGACGCGCATGGCGATGCCGTCGAGCTTGCCCTCCAGCTCCGGGAGCACGAGCGAGGTGGCCTTCGCAGCACCGGTGGTCGTGGGGATGATGTTCTGCGCGGCCGCGCGGGCCCGGCGCAGGTCCTTGTGCGGGAAGTCCAGGATGACCTGGTCGTTGGTGTACGCGTGCGTGGTGGTCATCAGGCCCTTGACGATGCCGAAGTTGTCCAGCATGACCTTGGCCATCGGTGCCACGCAGTTGGTGGTGCAGGAGGCGTTGGACAGGACATGGTGCCGCGCGGGGTCGTACTTGTCCTCGTTGACCCCCATGACGATGGTCTGGTCCTCGTTCTTCGCCGGAGCGGAGATGATGACCTTCTTGGCACCGGCGTCGATGTGCTTCTTGGCGTCCTCAGCCTTGGTGAAGATACCGGTGGACTCCACCACGACGTCCACCCCGAGGTCGTCCCAGGGCAGCTTGCTGGGGTCCTTCTCGGCGAGGGCCTTGAACGAGGTGTCGCCGACACGGATGCTGTCCTCACCGACCTCGACGTCGCTCTCCAGAGAGCCGAGCACGGTGTCGTACTTGAGCAGGTGAGCGAGGGTGGCCCGGTCGGTGAGGTCATTGACCGCGACGATCTCGACGCCACTTCCGCTGGCCGCCTGCGCCGCGCGCCAGAAGTTGCGGCCGATCCGGCCGAAGCCGTTCACGCCTACACGGATGGTCACGGTAACCAGTCTCCTCACGTGGTCGTGTTAATCGCTGACGCTCCCGACGCGGCGCGCCGGACCGCGGAGAACATGAGTCCGGGATGTACGACCGACCCTATCGCCAATCGTGGATTGCGGCCGCGCTGACCCCAGCGCCACAACAGGTTCGCGCCCCCGGACACGGGGATCAATACTCGCACCGCGCACCGGGAAAGGTCTAGACCATTAACCAAGATTTCCGATTCAGTCTGCTTGTCGCGGACCGGGCACCGGAGCGGCGGTGACCGGCGACTGCACGCGAGACCCCGCCGGCCTACCGGCGCACGCGGACTCGTACTCTTCGGCTAACCGCCGCCAGTACCGTCAAACACGGCCCTAGGACACCAGCATGTCCGCGGTGAGATTGGCGTCGGTTCCCGGAATTCCGAGGTCACAAGCGCGCTTATCGGCCATCGCGAGCAGCCGGCGGATACGGCCCGCGATGGCGTCCTTGGTCAGTGGCGGTACCGAGAGCTGACCCAGCTCCTCAAGGGACGCCTGCTTATGCGCCAGCCGCAGTTGCCCCGCGGACACCAGATGCTCGGGCGCCTCGTCGCCGAGGATCTCCAGGGCTCGTTCGACCCGCGCACCCGCGGCGACCGCGGCCCGCGCGCTGCGCCGCAGGTTGGCGTCGTCGAAGTTGGCCAGCCGGTTGGCGGTGGCCCGGACCTCGCGGCGCATCCGGCGCTCTTCCCACGCCAGCACGCTCTGGTGCGCACCGAGCAGGGTGAGCAGCGCGCCGATGGAGTCGCCGTCGCGCACCACGACCCGGTCGACACCGCGCACCTCGCGCGCCTTGGCGTGCACCTTCATCCGGCGCGCGGCGCCCACCAGCGCCAGCGCCGCCTCCGGGCCGGGACAGGTCACCTCGAGCGACATCGACCGGCCGGGCTCGGTCAACGACCCGTGCGCGATGAACGCGCCCCGCCACGCGGCCTCGGCATCGCAGGACCCGCCGGCCACGACGTGCCGCGGCAACCCGCGCACCGGGCGGCCGTTGTTGTCGAGCAGCCCGGTCTGCCGGGCGAAGCTCTCACCGTCGCGGATGACCCGGACAACGTAGCGGTTCCCCTTGCGAAGCCCGCTGGGGGCCAGGACGACGACCTCGGACTCGTGCCCGAAGACCTCGGAGATGTCCCGTCGCAACCGCCGCGCCGCCGCACCGGTGTCGAGCTCGGCTTCGATCACGATGCGCCCGCCCACCAGGTGCAGACCACCCGTGAAGCGCAGGATCGTGGACACCTCGGCCTTTCTACAGCATGGTTTGAGAACGGACAGCCGACTCAACTCGTCCTTCACCACGCCGGTCATCGCCATGAATGCGGCCTCCCCCTCGGAACTCGACTGCCGGGGCGCGGCGTGCGCCTACGTCGTTTCCGTCGTAGCCTACTTGGCCGGTTCCGTTGCGCCACGCCCCTGACCGCGTGTCCAATATCCCTGATCGACACGGCGTGTCGCTACCTGACGGTTCGCGGGAACCTGCCCCAGAATGCCACTTCTTCCGCCTTTCAGGGGGATCCGGACGCTGCCGAGGTAGCGCCGCCCGGGCCGCGGACGGGGCGGGTCACCGGTGCTGAGCCACCGTCTCGGCAAGATAGTCGCGCAGCACGCGCGCGTGGTTGTGCTCGGTGTCCCGGGCCGCGTAGAGCAACGTGACGGGGCCCTGCCGGGCGGCGTCGAGCAGCGGCTGCAGCGCCTCGGGCCGCGCGTCGAGCTCGGCGCGGTAGCGCCTGGTGAACTCCTCCCAGCGCTCCGGGTCGTGCCCGAACCACTTGCGCAGTTCCGGGCTGGGAGCGACATCGCGCAGCCACGCGTCGTGCTCAAGGGAGTCCTTGGCGACACCGCGCGGCCAGACCCGGTCCACCAGGAAGTTCTGCCCTGGTCCGGGCCCTTCGCGCACGGCGTCGTAGACCCGGCGGACATCGACACTGGCTTCGTTGGAATCACTGCTGTCTCGCGCCATACCCGTGGTCTTCCACTCAGACGCGCGGCCGACACTGTAGCCACCGGACCGGTTCGGCCGGGCACGCCCGCCGCGGAGCGGGTTGGCCCCGCCGCATCGGTGCCGGCTCCGGCGCTGCCCGCCCGCGAGCCGCGTCACTGGCTCGGTACGGCCGCACCGTCAGCCGTTGATGATGTCGTCATAGGCCGCGGCGAACCGATCGGGGTCGTGCCGGGGGGAACCGTCATCGGAGCCCATGTCGGCGAGCACCAGGCGGCCGCCGAGACGCTTGGCGGCCTGGCTCAACTGCTCGTGGTCGTCGACCACCGCCCTGTCGGCGAGCACGACGTCCACCCCCAGGCCGGGCGCGTGCGCCGCCAGCACCTCAAGATAGGTCTCCGGGCGGAACCCGTCGGTCTCGCCCTGCTGCGGCGAGAGGTTCAACGCGACCATCCGCCGGGCCTTGGTCGTCACCAGCGCCTCGGCCAGGTCGGGGACCTGGAGGTGCGGCAGGACGCTGGTAAACCACGACCCGGGACCGAACACCACCCAGTCGGCTTCGCGCACCGCCTTCACCGCCTGGGTCGAAGCCGGCGGTGCCTCGGGGATCAGCGAGACCGATCTGACGCGGCCGCGCGTGCTCGCGCACGCCACCTGGCCGCGCACCGTTGTGAGCTCGTGCGGGCGGCCGGGGTCGATCCCCTCGACCTCGGCAACGATGTCCAACGGCACCGACGACATCGGCAGCACCCGCCCGTGCGCCCCCAAGAGCTGGCCCACCCAGTCAAGGCCGGCCACGGAGTCACCGAGCAGCTCCCAGAGCGCCACGATGAGCAGGTTGCCCACGGTGTGCCCGTGCAGCTCCCCCTCGGAGCGGAACCGGTGCTGGACCACCTCGCTCCAGGTGTGTCCCCACTCGTCGTCCCCGCACAGTGCGGCCAGCGCCATGCGGAGGTCGCCCGGCGGCAACACGCCCAGCTCGCGGCGGAGGCGCCCGCTGGAGCCGCCGTCATCGGCGACCGTGACGATCGCGGTGACGTCTGTGGTGACCCGCCGCAGGGCCGACAGGGAGGCGTGCAGTCCGTGCCCGCCCCCCAACGCCACTACCCGCGGCGGTGAGGCGTCGCCGCTCGACGTCTCCCCCGCGGGCCGCGCGTTCGCCTCACTCATGCCTGACCCCTGAGTCCGCGTTCGTCCTGTTCCACCCGCGCGTACCGGGCGCGCTCACGCACGGGATGACCCGTGCGTCTTGTATACAACCGGAGATCGGCCCAATCTAGGGGACGTGCTGTCCTCTTGGCCATTCAGCGGGCCGGGCACGACCGCGCCGGCCGCGGCCCGGGCTTATTCCCAGCCCAGGTCCCGGTGCACCACGTTGACGTCCAGCCCCTGCTCGCGCAACCGCTCGCCGAAACGCTCGGCCATGGCGACGCTGCGGTGCTTGCCACCGGTACACCCCACGGCCAGGGTCATGTAGTGCTTCCCCTCGCGCTGGTACCCCGCGATGATAAGGCGCAGCACCTCGGTATAGGCGTCCAACATCTCCTTGGCGCCGTTCTGCGCCAGGACGTACTCGCGCACCGGAGCGTCACGGCCGCTCATGGGCCGCAGTTCCGGGACCCAGTGCGGGTTCGGCAGGAACCGGCAGTCGAGGACGAGGTCCGCGTCGACCGGAAGCCCGTGCTTATAGCCGAACGAGACGACGTTCGCGCGGGGGCGCGCCTCCTCGGTCTCCCCGAAGAAACCGATCACCTTGGCCTTGAGCTGGTGGACGTTCAGCTGCGAGGTGTCGATCACCAGGTCGGCCTCACCCCGGATGGCGCGCAGTGTCTCGCGCTCCCGGGAGATGCCGTCGGTGAGGCGCCCGTCGCCCTGCAGGGGGTGCGGTCGCCGGACGCTCTCGAACCGGCGGACCAGCGCGTCGTCGCTGGCTTCCAGGAAGACCACCCGGGCCATGATGCCGCGCTTCCTGAGCTGTTCCACGGTCGAGAGCAGGTCCTCGGTGAAGGCCATGCTGCGGACGTCGACGACCGCGGCGACCCGGGGCACCGCGCCGTGGGTCCGCCCCGCAAGGTCGATCATGGTGGGCAGCAGCCCGGGCGGCAGGTTGTCGACGACGAACCAGTCCAGATCCTCCAGTGCCCGCGCTGCCGTGCTCCGGCCCGCCCCCGACATCCCCGTGATAACGACGATCTCCGGTGGGAGCTCCCCATCGAGATTATTCGCCACCTGGTCTTCCCCCCTGCTTTTCGTCGGCACCGTCCACCGGCCCGGGCTTCGTTGCCGGCGCTCCACTGTCTCTTCCGTCGCCGGCGGACGAGCCGGTGGTGTCGTTGCCTCTGTTGTCGCGGTTCAGTAACGCGAGGATCGACTCCGCCGTACGGTCCCCGATGCCCGGAACCTCCGCGATCTCCTGCGCCGTCGCCGACGCGAGCCGTTTCACCGACCCGAAGTGCTTCAGCAGCGCGCCGCGCCGGGTCGGCCCGAGGCCGGGCACCTCGTCGAGCGCGCTTCCGGTGAGTGCCTTCGCCCGCTTCTGCCGGTGGTAGGCGAGCGCGAAGCGGTGCGCCTCGTCGCGCACGCGCTGCAGCAGGTACAGCCCCTCGCCGGTACGCGGCAGGATGACCGGGTCGTCCTCGCCGGGCAGCCACACCTCCTCCAGCCGTTTGGCCAGCCCGCACACCACGACGTCGTCGATGCCCAGATCGTCGAGCGCCCGCTGGGCCGCGTCCGCCTGCGGGCGACCGCCGTCGACCACGACCAGATTGGGCGGATAGGCGAACTTCGCGGGCGCTGTTCGCGCCTCGCTCGAACCCGCCGTGCCGCCGGGCTCTGGCGGCTCCCCTCCGGTGGCGCCCTGCGCCGCTGACTCCGCGGTGTCCTCTCCGTCGCCATGCAGGTCCTCGCCCATCCGGCCGAGCTCCCCGTGGCGCTGGCTCTCCTCAAGATAGCGGGTGAACCGCCGCTTGATCACCTCGTGCATCGACGCAACGTCGTTCTGCTCGTTGTTGCCGCGGCTCAGGCCCCGGATGCTGAAGCGCCGGTACTCCGGCTTGCGGGCCAGCCCGTCCTCGAACACCACCATGGACGCCACCACGTGCTCGGCCATGAGGTTGGACACGTCGAAACACTCGATGCGCAATGGCGCCTCGTCGAGCCCGAGCGCCTCCTGGATCTCACCGAGAGCGCGGCTGCGCGTGGTGAGATCGCCGGCGCGCTGCGTCTTGTGCCGCGCGAGCGCCTGCTCGGCGTTCTTGCGCACGGTCTCCATGAGGGTCTTCTTGTCACCACGCTGCGGCACCCGGACGTCGACGTTGGTGCCGCGGAGCTCGCCCAGCCAGGCGGTGACCGCGTCGCGGTCGTCGGGTGGCGCGGACACCAGCACCTCGCGCGGGATGGCGGACCCGTTGCCGTTCTCGGGTCCGATCCCGCCGTAGGTCTGGGCGAGGAACCGCTCGACGAGCGCCCCGGTGCCGACGTCCTCGACCTTGTCCACCACCCAGCCCCGCTGCCCCCGGACGCGCCCGCCGCGCACGTAGAACACCTGGGCCGCCGCTTCGAGCTGGTCCTCAGCAAAGGCGATGACGTCGCAGTCGGTGGCCTCGCCGAGCACCACCGCCTGCTTCTCCAGAGCTGTGCGCAGCGCCTGGATGTCGTCGCGCAGCCGGGCCGCGCGCTCGTACTCCTGCGCGGTGGCCGCCTCGCGCATCTCCTGCTCCAACCCGCGGATGAACCGGCTGCTGTCGCCGGCCATGAAGGCCGCGAAGTCCTCGGCCAGGCGCCGGTGCTCGCCGGCGTCCACCCGGCCCACGCACGGCGCCGAGCACTTTTCGATGTAGCCGAGCAGGCAGGGGCGCCCGCTGGAGCGGGCACTGCGGAACACGCCCGCCGAGCAGGTGCGCACCGGGAAGACCCGGAGCAGCAGGTCAACGGTCTCGCGGATCGCCCAGGCGTGCGAGTAGGGGCCGAAGTAGCGGACCCCTTTCCGCTTGGCACCGCGCATGACCTGGACCCGGGGAAACTCCTCGCCGACCGTGATCGCGAGGTAGGGGTAACTCTTGTCGTCCCGGTAACGGACGTTGAATCGGGGGTCGTACTCCTTGATCCAGGAGTACTCCAGTTGCAGCGCCTCGACCTCGGTTCCCACTACGGTCCAGTCGACGTCCGCGGCGGTGGAGACCATGGTCTGGGTGCGCGGGTGCAGGCCGGCGAAGTCCTGGAAGTAGGAGGACAACCGGGAACGCAGATTCTTGGCCTTGCCCACGTAGATGACCCGGCCGTGCTCGTCGCGGAAGCGGTAGACCCCTGGGGAGGTCGGGATCGAACCGGGGCTGGGCCGGAGGTGCGGTCGGGTAGCCATGTTTCCATTGTGGTCGGTCGTTCGGGCGCCCGGCCACGTACGCCGAATCCCGGACCGGCCGCACGTGCCCAATGTCACCTCAAAGCCCATCATGCGGACGGGTATGGCGTTCATAAGGGCGCATCGAGTAACTTCTCACCGATCAAACGTCACGATTTCGCATCCCCATGGTCTAGATTGTCCGGGGTACTGACACGCCTCCGAGGGGAGCCTTCCGTTGGACGTCTGGCAGTTAGCCGGGATCGGCATCGCTGTAGCGATCGCCGTGCTCGTGGTCCTGCTCGTGCATTGGCTGCTACTCCATCAGCTCGCCAGGGTGTGGTCGATGGCTCGCCCGTTGGTGAACCGCTGCCGGGTCTCCGGCTACGCCGCTGCCGTCGTGGTCGGTGTGAACGTGGCCCGGCCCTCCAGGTCCGAGATGGACGCGCAGTTCTACGGGGTGATCCACCACGCCCTGACCATCGCGATGATCGGGGCACTGACCTGGGTGGCGGTCTCGATCGCCTACGCGATCACCGACACCATCCTGGCCAAGCTCGCCACGACCAACAGCGACGCCGACCGCAAGTCCCGCCGGCTGCAGACCCAGGTGCGGCTGATGCGCCGGATCCTGTCCACCATCATCGGCTTCGTCGCCTTCGCGGCGATCATGCTCACCTTCGATCCCGTCCGCGGGCTCGGAGCCGGGATGCTGGCCTCGGCCGGCCTGCTCTCGGTCGTCGCCGGTATCGCGGCGCAGTCCACCCTGGGCAACCTCTTCGCGGGGCTGCAACTGGCGTTCAGCGACTCGCTGCGGATCCACGACATCATCGTCATCGAGGGCGAATGGGGTCGGATCGAGGAGCTCAGCCTGGTCAACGTCACGCTTCGGATCTGGGACGAACGCCGGCTGGTACTCCCGGTCTCGCACTTCACCGACACCCCCTTCGAGAACTGGACCAAGGAGAGCACCGCCATGACCGGGTGGGTGATGCTCCGGCTCGACTGGGGCGTCCCCATCGCCCAGCTCCGCGAGGAACTCGGCAACTACGTCACCCAGCACCCTCTCTGGGACGGCCGGCGCTGGGGACTGCAGGTCACCGACATCCTGGAAAGCGGCGACATCGAGCTCCGCGCGGTGGTCACGGTCGCCGACGCCGACGCCCGCTGGGATCTCTGCTGCGACCTGCGCGAGCACCTGATCAGCTACATCCACGCGAACTTCCCCGAGGCCCTGCCGCGCCAGCGCAACGAGCTCAGCGCCCCCGACGAGGGCGGCTTCACCACGGCCTTCCCGGACCCCGCGTTGCACGGCCCCGGCACCTCCAACGGCTCCGGCTCCGCGAACCCCGCCAACGGGAACTCCTAAGGGGCCCCTGTCAGGGGTCGAGCGTGATGTCGGTCCCCTCGACCGTCACGTCGAACGACTCCAGCGGCTCGGTCGCCGGGCCGTGCAGGACCTCACCGGTCGCGATGTCGAACCGGCTCCCGTGGCACAGGCACTCGATCTGCGTGGTGACCTGCTGGATCGTGCACCCCGAATGGGTGCAGACCGCCGTGTACGCGTTGAACGTCCCATCCTCGGGCTGGGTGAGCACGAGCTTGGCGTCCATGATGACGAGTCCGCCGCCCACCGGAACGTCACCGGTCTGCGCGATCACCTGACCGCGAACGGCGTCCTGCGGCTCGGGGCGGCTCGCTGATCCGGCGCAGCCGCCCGCGCCCACCACCGCGGCCCCAGCGGCACTGGCCGCGCCCAACAGGTGACGCCGACTCATCGGGCATGCGTGCCCGGCCCCCGAACTCATCGACTCGCTCCCTCTGGATACCCCACGATGCAACTACTACGAACCGTAGTACCTCGTGAGCACCGCTCGCGCCGGGGGTGAGCTGCTCATCCGGTGCGGACCACGACGGTCCCGGCCAGTTTGTCGTGCATCCCCTGGCGCCTCGGGCCGTCCCACAGCGGCCACAGCGCGACGAACACGGCAACGAACAAGAAGGCGACCGCCTGCAGGGCCTCGTTCCACACGAACAGGAACATCACGCTGAGCAGGGCGGCCCGCGCCATCATGGACGCTACCGGGATCGGCCCTCGGTGGCCCCCGGCGCTGAGTGGCGCCACCTCAAGGCTCATGATCCACTTGCCGACGGTGCGGCGCCACTGCTTCACGCACACGGTCTCGTAAGCGGTGGCGACGACGAAGGAACACACCGCGAAGATGAGCCAGAAGTTGCGGCCAATAGTGCTGGTGCCGTACCCGGCGACCATCGTCTGCGCGCCGATCCACACGAAGCCGATGAGCATTCCCACGATCCCCGCCGGGATGGCCACCACCACCCAGTCGATGAGCCGTGCGGTCGCGCGCTGGCTCCAGCTGGCGAGCGGATAGCGGCCGTCGGCCGTTGGGGGCCCGCCCGCGGCGGCCATCGGATCACCCGCGCCCGGGACAGGCCCCTGGGGCCCGTGCCTGCCGGAAGGCGGACCGGCACCCGGAGGTGCCGCTCCGGCGCTCCCTTCCCGCGACCAGGTACCGCCGGGCTCGAACGGGGCGCCCTTGCCCTCGTTCCGCGGAGGTGGGGGGACGTTCATCTGGGAACAGACCTCCTTGGGTCATCGTGGGGGACCGTACGGGATGCGGGGGCACCACGGTCCGTGCCGTTCGTCCGGTAAGAGGAGACGATACCGAGTGCGCCCACCCGCCACCATGTCAGAGGCGCTGGGAGCAGGCGCGGGCACGGAGGCGGGCGAAGGCGCGCCGGCGCGAAACCGCTGGCTGGCGACCCGGCACAAAACAGCTAGAGAACCTTACCCAGAAACTGGCCGGTATAGGACTCGGGAACCGCCGCGACCTCCTCGGGGGTTCCGGTGGCGACAATCGAGCCACCACGCGCTCCGCCTTCGGGCCCCATGTCGATAATGTGGTCCGCGGTCTTGATGACGTCCAGGTTGTGCTCAATGACCATGACGGTGTTGCCGCCGTCGGCCAGCCGGTTGAGCACGCCGAGTAGCTTGCGGATGTCCTCGAAGTGCAACCCTGTGGTGGGCTCGTCCAGCACGTAGACAGTGCGCCCGGTGGAGCGGCGCTGCAGCTCGGAGGCGAGCTTGACCCGCTGGGCCTCGCCACCTGACAGCGTGGTGGCCGACTGCCCCAGCCGGACATAGCCCAGACCGACATCGTTCAGGGTCTGCATGTGCCGCCGGATCGCCGTGATCGGCTCGAAGAAGTCCAGTGCCTCCTCGATGGGCATCTCCAGGACGTCGGCGATCGACTTGCCCTTGTAATGCACGTCGAGCGTCTCGCGGTTGTACCGGGCGCCGTGGCAGACCTCGCACGGGACGTAGACGTCGGGCAGGAACTGCATCTCGATCCGGATCGTGCCGTCGCCCGCGCAGGCCTCGCAGCGTCCGCCCTTGATGTTGAAGGAGAACCGTCCGGGCTGGTACCCGCGCAGCTTCGCCTCGGTGGTCTGCGCGAACAGCTTGCGGATGTGGTCGAACACACCGGTGTAGGTGGCCGGGTTGGACCGCGGCGTACGCCCGATCGGGCTCTGGTCGACGTGCACCACCTTGTCGACCTGGTTCAGCCCGTTGATCCGGGTGTGCCGGCCCGGTACCGCCCGGCTGCCGTGCAGCTCCTTGGCGAGCCCCTTGTAGAGGATCTCGTTGACCAGGGTGGATTTGCCGGACCCGGAGACCCCGGTGATCGCGGTGAACACGCCGAGCGGGAACGTGGTGTCCAGGCCGTGCAGGTTGTTCTCGCGCGCACCCTTCACGACCAGCTCGCGGCCCTTGACCGCGGGGCGCCGGTTCTGGGGCACCTCGATGGACCGCCGGCCGGCGAGGTAGTCGCCGGTGGCCGAGGAGGTGGCGGCCACCAGCTCGTCGACGGTCCCGGCGAGAACGACGTCACCGCCGTGCTCCCCCGCTCCAGGGCCGATGTCGACCACCCAGTCGGAGGAGCGGATGGTCTCCTCGTCGTGCTCCACCACGATCAGCGTGTTGCCGATGTCGCGCAGCCGCCGCAGGGTCTCCAGCAGCCGGAAGTTGTCGCGCTGGTGCAGGCCGATGGAAGGCTCGTCGAGCACGTACAGCACACCGACCAGACCGGAGCCGATCTGGGTGGCCAACCGGATGCGCTGTGCCTCACCCCCGGAGAGCGAGCCGGCGGGGCGCTCCAGGTTGAGGTAGTCCAGCCCGACGTCGAGCAGGAAACCCAGCCGGGAGTTGATCTCCTTGAGCACCTGGGCGGCGATGACCTGATCGCGCTCGGTCAGTTTGAGGTCGCGCAGGAACTCCGCGCACTCGTTCAGCGGCAGAGCGCTGACCTCGGCGATCGAGGATCCCCCGACTTTCACGGCCAGGACCTCGGGCTTGAGGCGCGCGCCCTTGCAGGTGGGGCACGGGATGGTGCGCATGTACCCTTCGAGCCGCTCCCGCCCGAAGTCGCTCTCGCTCTCGGCGTGCCGGCGCCGCACCCACGGGATGACACCCTCGAAGTTGGTGTAGTACGAGCGGCTGCGCCCGAAACGGTTCCGGTAGCGCACGTTCACCTGGGTGTCGTGCCCTTCGAGCAGGGCCTTTCGCGCCACCTTCGGCAGCCGTTCCCACGGGGTGTCCAGGTCGAAGCCCAGGGCGTCCCCGACGGCCTGCATGAGCCGGCCGAAGTACTCCGAGGCATGGCCGCTCGCCCAGGGGGCGAGCGCGCCTTCCGCGAGGGTCTTCTCGGGATCGGGGATGAGCAGCTCGGAGTCGACCTCCATGCGGGTGCCCAGACCCGTGCAGTCGGGGCAGGCGCCGTAGGGCGAGTTGAAGGAGAACGAGCGCGGTTCCAGCTCCTCGAAGGAGAGATCGTCGTAGGGGCAGTGCAGGTGCTCGGAGAACACCTTCTCGCGCTCCGGGTCGTCGGCGGGCAGGTCGACGAACTCCAGCACGATCGTGCCCCCGGCGAGGCCGAGCGCGGTCTCGACGGAGTCGGTGAGGCGTTTCTTGGCCGAGTCCTTGACGCTGAGCCGGTCGACCACAACAGCGATGTCGTGCTGCTCGTACCTCTTCAGCACCGGTGCCTCGTCGAGCCGGACCGTGGCGCCGTCGACGCGGGCCCGGGTGAACCCCTTGGTCTGCAGGTCCTTGAACAGCTCGACGTACTCGCCCTTGCGGCCCCGCACCACCGGCGCGAGCACCTGGAAGCGGGTGCCCTCGGTCATCGCCAGCACACGGTCGACGATCTGCTGCGGGCTCTGCCGGGCGATCTCCCGCCCGCACTCAGGGCAGTGCGGCACGCCGACGCGGGCCCACAGCAGCCGGAGGTAGTCGTACACCTCGGTGATCGTGCCGACCGTTGAGCGCGGGTTGCGGCTCGTCGACTTCTGGTCGATGGAAACCGCGGGCGACAACCCCTCGATGAAGTCGACGTCGGGCTTGTCCATCTGGCCGAGGAACTGGCGGGCGTAGGCGGACAGCGACTCCACATAGCGGCGCTGCCCCTCGGCGAAGATCGTGTCGAACGCCAGTGACGACTTGCCCGACCCGGAGAGGCCGGTGAAGACGATCATGGAGTCGCGCGGCAGGTCAAGCGAGACGTCCTTGAGATTGTGCTCCCGGGCGCCCCGGATCACCAACTGCTCGGCCATCTAGTCAACCAGCCCTTTCGGCATTTGCGCGTACTGCGCGTTCCGCCAGCGTGCGATCGTCTGGCTGCGCGCGTGGCCGGGGCGGCGCACCGGTGGATACCGGACACGCCGCGCGGCACGAACCACTCAAACGTAACGGTGGCGGGCGGCGAAAACTTCCGCTCGGCGGAGAACACAGGATGCCCGCGGTGAACGCGGGCATCCCCACTATAGACGAACGCCCGTTCGAACGCAGCCTATTCTCCGCGCACTCCCGCCACGTCCTCGGCGTCTTTCTCCTCGACCTTGCTGGCAGGCGATTTGAGCAGGCTGGCGATAATAGTGATCGCCATCACGCCGATGATGACCGACAGGGACATGCCGATGCCGACCTCGGGCACGTGCACGCCGTTCTCGTGCAGCGCGTGGAGGATCATCTTGATCCCGATGAAGCCCATGATGGCCGCCAGCCCCCAACTGATGTACGTCAGTCGGTCCATCAAGCCGGCCAGCAGGAAGTACAACTGCCGCAGGCCCATCAGGGCGAAGGCGTTGGCGGTGAAGACGATGTAGGCCTCCTGGGTGAGGCCGAAGATCGCCGGTATGGAGTCGATCGCGAAGACGAGGTCGATAACCCCGATCGCCACGATGACCAGGAACATCGGGGTTATGTAGCGTTGCCCGTCGATCTTCACCGACAGGTGCGCGCCGTGGTAGTCCTCGGTGACCGGCCAGATCTTGCGCACCATGCGAACGGCGTAGTTGTCGGTGAAGTCCTCGCTGGACGCCTCGTCGTGCCGCATGTGGTCCCGGACGATCTTGAATCCGGTGTAGATGAGGAACGCGCCGAAGAGGTAGAAGACCTCGCTCCAGGCGTTGATGGCCTGCGCGCCGATGGCGATGAAGATGCCGCGCATGATGAGAGCGAGCACGATCCCGATCAGCAGAACTTCGTGCTGGTATTTCTTCGGGACCGCGAAGGCACCCATGAGCAGGTAGAAGATGAAGAGGTTGTCAACGCTCAGGCTCTTCTCGGTAATGAACCCGGCGAAGTACTCAATCCCCGCTGTAGCGCCCGAGAAGTACCACACCCCAACGCCGAAGACGAGAGCGATCCCCACATAGAAGGCCGCCCACCAGGCGGCCTGTTTGACACCGAACTCGCGCGGACCGGACTTCTTGCTCCACGGATGGTCGACGATCGCGAGGTCGATGGCCAGAATGGCCACCATGGCGACAATCGTCACCACCCAGACCCAGAAAGGGACGTTCATGCGGTTTTCTCCTCCGGTTGACGTAGCCAGGCCCTAAGAACCAGGCAGGGTTGCCACCGGAGGTCTCTCCCGCCCACCCGAGCACGCGGACCGTGTGGACCGGCGGCACCGGGACCGCAGTACTGCGCTCCGTGATGACGGCACCGCCGTGAGTGGGATACTCCCCTCACATTGGACACCCACGCGCCGACCGCGCAATCGCGCCGTTAGTCGCGTGGGGCTTCCCATCATGCCAGCAATCAACAGGCGGTGCCACTCGCTGCGCAGTGACGTACGTCGTCCATACGCGCCATAGGGAGCACGCTTGACCAACACCGTACGGCCGCCCGCGGGCCTCTCGCGCCGGGACGGGTACGCGGGAGCGCCCGCGCTCCCCGACTGCGGCGTGCTCCGCCAGCCGCGGGCCGAGCGCGGCCCGCGGCACCGGGCACAAGGGAGTGGCCGCACCGCTCAGCCGGGCGGAGCGCATCCCCACTGGTACTACGTGGCGCGATCGGCCTCGGCGATCGTCAGGAGCTCCTCCGCGTGCGCCCGGCCGAGCTCGGAGTCCTCAAGACCGGCCAGCATCCGGGAAAGCTCGCGGGCGCGGCCGGCCCTGTCGAGATGGGTCACACCGCTCGCGGTGACCGTTCCCTCATTGGACTTCTCCACCACCAGGTGCGCGTCGCCGAACGCGGCGACCTGCGGCAGGTGCGTGACGACGATGACCTGCGCGCGGCGAGCAAGCTTGGCCAGCCTGCGGCCGATCTCGACAGCGGCCTTACCCCCGACACCGGAGTCGACCTCGTCGAAGACGAAGGTGGGGACCGGGTCGGCCCCGGCGAAGACCACTTCGATGGCGAGCATGACGCGCGACAGCTCACCTCCCGATGCCCCCTTGTGCAGGGCCAGCGGAGGCGCGCTGGGATGCGCGGCGAGCAGGATCTCGATGTCGTCCCGGCCGTGCGGGCCGAACTCCTCACCGGTGGTCACCCGGACCTTCACGCGGGCGTGCGGCATCGCGAGCGCGGTGAGCTCCTCGGTGACCGCCGTGCCGAACTCCTCGGCGACCTCGGTGCGGACCTCGGTCAGCTCGTCGGCGAGCGCGGTCATCCGCTCCCGCAGCTCGGCCTCCTCGGTGCGCAGGGCGTCGATGCGCTCGTCGTCGCTCTCCAGCTCGGACAGGCGCTTGGCGGCGTTCTCCGCCCAGGCCAGCACCTCATCGGTGGAGCCGCCGTACTTCCGGGAAAGCTGGCTCAGCAGCGCTCGGCGCTCCTGGACGACGGACAGCCGGGCCGGGTCGGCCTCAACCGACTCGGCATAGGACGCCAGCTCGCTCGCCGCGTCGCTGAGGACGAAACTGACCTCGTCGAGGCGGTCGGCAAGGGACGCCAGGTCGGAGTCGTGCTCGCGCACGGCTGTCAGGGCCGCGCGTGCCGCGGAGAGCAGCCCCACCACGTCGGCCTGCACCTCCGCCGCGGGATCCCCGGTCAGCGCCTCGTGCGCGGTGTTCGCGGCGGTGCGCAGCGCATCTCCGTGCGCCAGCCGGGTCTCCTCGGCCAACAGTTCCGCGTCCTCGCCGGGAACCAGCTCGGCCGCGCCGATCTCCTCGACGCCGAACCGCAGCACGTCGGCCTCCTGGGCCCGCTCCCGGGCCTGGTGGGTAAGCTCGTCCAACTCGGCGGCGACCTGGCTATGCCTGCGGTAGGAAACGCTGTACGCCTGGAGCGTGCTGGCCAGGCGCTCTCCCGCGTACCGGTCCAGCGCCGAGCGCTGCCGGTCCGCGCGCAGCAGTCGATGCTGGTCGGACTGGCCGTGCACGGCGACCAGGTCGTCGGCGAGGTAGGCAAGCTGGCTCACCGGCGCCGACCGCCCGCCCATCGTGGCGCGCGACCGGCCCTCGGCCGAGACCGTGCGGTTCAGGATCAGCACGCCGTCGTCCAGATCGCCGCCGGCCTCGGCCACGCGCTCGGCGGCCCTGCTGTCGTCGGGCACCGTCATGCGGCCTTCGACAACGGCGCGCTCGGCGCCCGGGCGGACCCGCTGCGGGTCGGCCCGGCCGCCGAAGAGCAGACCCAGCCCTGTCACCACCATGGTCTTCCCCGCGCCGGTCTCACCGGTGACAACGGTGAGACCCGACGACAGCTCCAGCATGGCGTCATCGATGACACCGACCCCTTGGATGCGGACTTCTTCGAGCACGAATCCTCTCCTGCTCCCGCCTTTGGTGTGCCGACTCGTCGCCGGTACGCCGCCGCGGCGCACCGCCGCCCGCCTACCGATCGCGCTCGGCGCGTCCCCGCCAACCGCCGACGGGCAAACCGAACTTCGCGACCAGCCGGTCGGTGAACGGCGCCCGCTGCAGACGCGCCAGCCGCACCGGCACATCCGCACGCGCGATCTCAATTCGCGCCCCCGCGGGCAATTCGACCATACGGCGTCCATCGCACCAGAGCACGCCCGCGGTCGTGTCCGGGAGAACCTCCAGCGCGATGCGGGTCTCAGGGGATACCACAATAGGCCGGTCAAACAGGGCATGCGCGCTGATCGGCACCACCGTCAACGCCTGCACCTCGGGCCAGACGATCGGACCGCCGGCGGAGAAGGCGTGCGCGGTGGACCCCGTGGGCGTGGCGCAGACCACTCCGTCACATCCCCACCGGGACAGCGGCCGGTCGTCGATCTCCAGCACCACCTCCAGCATCCGGCGCGCCGCGGCCTTCTCCAGCGTGGCCTCGTTCAACGCCCACGTCCGCACCGGTGGCGCGCTGTCGCCACGCCCCCCGTTGTACACGGCGACGTCCAGCGTCATGCGCTCCTCGACGTAATAGTCGCGGTCGACGACACTGCGCACGGTCGCCGTGAGGTCCTCGCGTTCGGCCTCGGCGAGGAATCCCACATGGCCGAGGTTGACGCCGAGCACCGGCGCTCCGGCGGGGCGCGCGATCTCGGCCGCGCGCAGCAGCGTTCCGTCGCCGCCGAGCACCATCACCAGCTCCACACCGACGGCGGCGTCGGTGCCGCGCGCGATGTCGACCGGGTCCAGCTCGTAGCCGGCCGCCTTCAACTCATCGGCTTCCTGGCCGAGCATCCGCACCCGCACCCCTGCGTTGGTGAGGCTCTGGTGCACGAGCTGCGTGCTGCGCATCGCCGCGGGGCGACCGGTGTGTGTCAGGAGCAGCACACTGCGCTCGGCCGGATCACCAGGTACGCCTGCCCCGTCCACCACCGAACCCGCGCTGGTCATGAAAACGTCCCCCTCCTCGCCTGATGCGACCCCCAGCCGGTGCGGCCCGAGCGGCCACCGGCCGGGTCACGGTACCCGAACGCGCCCCGCGGCGTATCTGTGCCAACGACGTTATCCGGGCCGCGTGCCGGCGGGGGCGGCGCGCCCGCCGAGACCGTGCGGTTCGGCGGCCGAGCACACCAGGCCCGTCCTACTGCGGTCCCTCCGCGAGCGCTTCGCCCAACCGGTCCTCGTCCAGTGGTGCGGCCCCGGAACGCAACAGGAGAAAGTACTCGACGTTGCCGGCCGGTCCCGGCAGCGGACTGGCGGCGACACCCGCGGCCCCCAGGCCGAGCTCCAGGGCGCACGCGGCGACCGCGCGTACAGCGTCGGCACGCGCCTCGGAGCCGCGCACCACACCGCCCGCCCCAACCCGCTCGCGGCCCACCTCGAACTGCGGCTTCACCATCAGCAGAAACTCGGCATCAGGTGCGGCGCACCCCGCCAGCGCCGGCAGCACCAGGGTCAGCGAGATGAACGAAAGGTCAGCGACGACCAGGTCGGGCCGGGGTTCCCCCACCTGCTCCGGAGTGAGCTCGCGGACGTTGCACCGCTCGCGGACGACCACCCGGTCGTCGTTGCGCAGGGGCCAGGCGAGCTGGCCGTAGCCGACATCGACGGCGACGACGCGCGCGGCACCGCGACGCAACAGGACCTCGGTGAACCCGCCCGTGGACGCTCCCGCATCAAGGCAGGACCGCCCCTTGGAGTCGGTCCCGAACGCGTCGAGCGCACCGATGAGCTTGTGCGCGCCACGAGAGACATAGGACGGCTCCCCGCTGGGAGCCCGCACCACGATTGCCTGGTCGGCGCTCACCTGGGTGGCGGGCTTGCCAGCGAGGAGGCCTACCACGTGGACATGCCCGGCCCCGATGAGTTCGGCGGCATGTCCCCGGGAACGGGCGAACCCGCGCCGGACGAGCTCGGCGTCCAGTCGTGTCCGCTTGGCCATGATCAGCGCCTTCTGGTAACGGTCAGTCGCACCAGGGAGGGTTCCGCGAGTGCGTTCGCCTCTAAGCATGCACGAGACACGACTCAGCCGTCGCCCGTCTCACCATCGGCGCCGCCATCGCGGTCGAGGCGTTCGAGGACGCCGGAGAGCTCCCTGTGCAGCTCGTCGAAGACCGCGACGTGATCCGCGGTGGGAAGGTCGTCAAGCGCGGCGAGGCGCCGGCGCGCCTCCTCCAGCGTGCGCTCGGCGATCGCGGCCCCGGCCTCCTCCGGCCGGCCGGCAGTGTTCGCGTCGTGTTCCGCGTTCATCGGGGTCAACACGCACCTCTCGGGCCGACGATGGTCACTACTGCTCGTTGTTCTTGGCAGGCGTGGTGTTGCGCGCCCGGCCACCGGATCGCTTCGTCGTGCTCTTGGACTTACCCGATTTTCCGGCGGTCTTATTCGTCGCCTGCTTACCGGCTGTCTTCGCGCCTTTGCCCTCGGCGCCGGAACGCTGCGGCGAAGCGGTCTCCTGCGCAGCTTCCTGCTGCTCTGTCTGGACGCTCGTCCCCTCGCTGGCGTTGTCTTCGGGATCGGGCTCCGCGGTGGGCTCTTCGGCGGGGGCGTCGTCAGCCGGCTCTGGAGCGGCTGCCTTTGATCGGGTCTTGGCGCTCGCGGCGGACGGTTCCGTCGTCTTGCGCTCAGCCGCGGCGGTGGAGCCGGGCTCGGCGCTGGCCGTATCGTCCGGGGCCTCGCCGGCCGCAGCGCTGTTGCTGGTCGGACCGCCTGCGGCGGCGGATCCGGCGCTCGTGTCGGGCTCGGGCACCTCCCCGGCCGGGGAGGTCGCGGGTTCCTGCGCAGCGCCCGGTTCGGCACCCTGTTCGGTCTCGCCGCTGGTGGGTGTCGTGGCGGGCGCCGGCACACTGGCCGGTGGTGCGGCCTCTGGGGCCGCACTGTCGGCTTGTGCGGGCCGAGGGGTGGGAACACGCTGCGTCGTCGCCAGGCGGCGCTCCAGCTCGGCGACCCGGCGCACCACACGCTCGTACTCGTCGCGCCGCACGAGGTCGAGCTGGTCGAGGACCCGGCTCACCTCGGCTTCGACCAGGGCACCCAGCGCCGCGCGGTTGGCCTGGTTGGTCTCGATCAGCTCCGAGGCGAGCGACTGGATGTCCTGGCCGACCCGGGAGTTCCGGTGCGTCGAGCCGTCGTCCTCCCCGGCCGGGGAGGGAGTGCGGCCCAGCGCTCCGGCCGTGCCGGCGGCGCGGTCGTCGGCCGCTTTCAACAGTGTCTTCGCCGCCGCGACGGCGCGCTTGCGGGTGAGCTCCGTGAGACCACTGGCGGCATCGAAATAGCTGCGCACCGCATCGACGACCATGGTGGCGTGCTCCTTGATGAATTACCGGGAAACGAATGTCACATACGAAAAGGGGACCAGCCGTACGGTACCGGGAGCACCGTCCTCACGGAGGTCAACTTGACCCGACCGTAAACGACCGGGCTTGGAGGTAGTGTCCAACTGGCTGCTGGGTGGGCTCCTCCGTCCAGACACCCCTATGGGGTGGCAGGGGCGCGTGACGCACGCCCCGCGTTCCACACGCTCTGGCCGCGGTGGGCGAGGACGTGGGAAGCATTGCGGTCTGCGTGGGCAACGACCCCGCATGACCGGCAGATAAAGCGGGCCTGATCGAGGCGGTTGTTCTTCGCGATGTGCTGGCACTGGGCGCATTCCTGGCTGGAATAGGCCGGATCGACGAACACCAGCGGGACGCCGGCGCGGCGTGCCTTGTAGGCAAGGAACCGCCCGAGCTGGGCGAAGGCCCAACAGTGCAGCGTGACCCGTTGGGGCCTGCGGAGCCGTACCCTCTGCCGGATACCGCCCAACTCTTCCGGGGCGATGCCGGCCGAGGTGCGTTCAGCCTCGGTCACGATGCGTTTGGATATGACGTGGTTGACGTTTGCGGCGTGGCGCGCTTCCTTGCGCCGCCGGTTCTTCAGCCGGCGCTTGGCGGACTTGGTGGCCTTGGCCTGGAGCTTGGCCCGCAGGGCGAGTTGACGTTTACGGTGCCGGTTCAGGCCCCGCCCGGCGGCCCGGTAGCCGGTTGAGGTGGTGGCGATGGTGGCGATGCCCAGATCCACGCCGATGAAGGCGTCGGGCTCGTAGGGCTCGGCCTCGCCAACCTCGCACACGGCGACCAGGTAGAACACACCATCGCGCTGGATGAGGTCGGATTCGCCCTTGCGGTACTGCCGCAGCGTCGTCAGCGCGTCCGCCGAGCACGCGAAGCCCACGTTCTTCACCCGGCCCGCGACGGTCCAGATCGACACGGTCTGCGCGTCGTACTGCCAGGACAAACACCGATCGTCATAGGGCTGGGCCGCCTCGACCCGAAAGGCGATCGGCGTGGACCCGACTTTCCGGCGCCGCTTGCTTCCGGGAGTGCCGAGATTCCCGGCCCTGATGTTCGCCTGCAACGTCGTGTAGGCGTCACGAACCTTCTTGATCGTGTGCTGGGCCGCCTGCGCCCCCAACCCACGGGCTTTCAGCTCGGCATAGGTGTGCCTGCGCAACTCGTACTCACGCGGCACACCATGGGCGAAGGCCACACCGGATACCCAGTTCGCGGCCTCGTTGACCGTGCGCAGGGTTGCCTCAAGTGCCGGCGCCTGGGCGGCATCTGGTATCAGCTTCACCCGCGTCACAATCTTCACGAGGGGTGATATTAGCATTGATCTGTGTCACCACACGGGGGAGCCAAACCCCACCACCCGCCGAGGACCCAACGGCCGTCTCCCCTTGCACACACATGGTCCTCGTACCGGAACGGGCCATTCACCAACGAGATCCTGCGCCGCGGACCCCTAGGAACCCACGAATCAGAACGGCCCAGACAAGCGCTTCCTCCCGGGCGTGAACGCCCGGGGCTCCGCGCTAGACCATGCTGAAGTCCGCATGTCGACGATATTCCGTGTCACGTGGTGCGTTCGGCGTTCCGCCAATGCCGCTCACCACCGGTGAGCCACGGCTAGGGCATCATGGAGCCATGACCGGCGTAGCAGAGTGCGAAGCGGCGCTCGCCAGGGCGTCCGACCGGATCGCGCAAGTCGACGAGGCGCGCCGGCGCAAGTACATCCATGAGCGCAGCATCCGTATCACGGTGCCCGACATTGACACGGTCTTCGACATGCGGCTCACGCTGGAGGGCCTGGAGGACGTCACCGCCCGCGCCGCCGGAACACCCGCGCGTCCGGCGCAGGTCGGCATCACGGTCTCCAGTGCGGACCTGATCGACCTCGCCGACGACCGGATGGACTTCGCCAAGGCCCTTTTCTCGGGCCGAGTGAAGGTCAACGCCCCCATCTCGGACATGCTGCGGTTGCGCAAGCTCCTTTAGCCGGACGCATCGAAGGTGACTGAGGCGACGCGGCACACCTGAGCCGAAGTAGCACACACGACAATGACACCGCCAACGCTAGGGTGCGTATGCCTCTCCTTTCCGCAACCCGACCGCTGAACGCCAGCCACGACGCGGCATTCCTCGATCTCGACGGGGTCGTCTACATCGGATCGCGGGCGATCCCCGCGGCTCCCGAGGCGATCGAGAAGGCGCGGTCCGCCGGAACGCGGGTCGTGTTCGTGACCAACAATGCGGCGCGCACCCCGGCCGCCATCGCAGAGCGGCTCCGTGCGCTGGACGTGAGCGCTGATCCGGAAGCCGTGGTGACTTCGGCGGAGGCCGCGGCGCGGCTGGTGGCCTCGCGTGTCCCGGCGGGCTCCCCGGTACTGGTGGTGGGCGACACCGGGCTGCGCCGCGCCATGCACGAGTGCGGGCTGCGCCCGGTGTCGCTCGCCTCGGAGCAACCCACGGCCGTCGTCCAGGGGTACTCGCCGCATCTTGGGTACGACCTGATGGCCGAGGGCGGGCTCGCGGTCTCGCGGGGAGCGCTGTTCGTCGTGAGCAACAACGACGCCACCACTCCTATGGACCGCGGCATCGTGCCGGCCAACGGCTCTGTCGCGCGGGTGATCGCCAGCGCCACGGGTCAGGAGCCGATCGTGGCGGGCAAGCCGATGCGGCCACTGCACGACGAGTGCGTTCAGCGGACCGGGGCACAGGCGCCCCTCGTGGTGGGCGATCGGCTCGACACCGACATCGAGGGGGCGAACTCGCACGGAACGGCGAGCATGCTCGTTCTCTCGGGGGTGACGACGCCCGCCGCGCTGCTCGCCGCACCGCCCGGACACCGGCCGAACTATCTCGCCTGGGACGTCGGCGGGATCAACCTGCCGCATCCGCAGATCCGGGTCGGCAGCGCTGGCGCGGCACACTGCGGTGGCTGGACCGCGACCCCGCACGAGGGGCAACTACGGCTCACCGGCGACGGCGACCGGCTCGACGGGCTGCGCGCCCTGTGCGGCGCCGCGTGGTCCGCCCCGCCGGAGGCGGGAACGGACCTCGCGGCGCACGACGCCCTGGCCTACTTGGGCTGGTGATCGGGCTCCCGCGCGGTATGCCCGCTCCCTGCCGCCGTGACCCGCTGCGCGTTCCGCGCCTCAACCTCGATCACGCTGGACGAGCCGTTCGGTGACCTCCAGAACCTGCGCCGCAGCGCGCCGCTGACCTGGACGAGATCACCGATCCGCCAGCCCCGGGTGGCGTCCTCGATCGACGGGTGGAAGCTCACGCAGGTGATCGGGTCGGCCGGCTGGTTGGGGCGCTGGTCCGCCGCCGGCCGGATCACCGAGATCCGCCATGTGACCAGGTGGGTGCCGCTGGGAAGCTCGCGGACCGCGGGTTCCGCGGTCACCCGGCCGGCCAGCACGACCTCGTTGCGGTGTCCGGCGTCGTCGTGGGGCCGCCAGCCGGACCGCGGCTCGCTCCGCTGGGAGTCGCCACCAACGTCGGGCAGCGGCTCCTGAGCCGGGACCGGGGTGGCGGGGGCTGACGTGCTGGAGAGCTTCGGCATGCTGGTCCTTCCAGTGGAACGTACCGTGCGTGCGGCCGGAGCCTCGGGCACTTCCGGGCCTGCCGGCCTGCATTCAAGGATCGGCGCGCACGCCGCCCGCCGGAAGTGGCGAATCCGCGCCTGTGGACGAACCAGCCGGCCCTCCTCTCGAAGGCGCGCGAAAACCACTTGAGCCGCCCCCGGACCACGTGCAGATTGGCCTTTTGCCTTCGTCCCACGACCGGAGCAGGGAGGTGCCGCGGCGGGGTGCGCCTTCGACGCCTCGACGGGAAGCCGTCCAGGAGCAAGAGCCGAATCCGGGCGCGGCGGTCCAGCGCCGGTTCGCGGCCCCTACCGTGCGCGCATCGCCAACGCCCCGCAGCGGGGCCGGGGTACACCCGCGGACGCGACCGCGGATCCGGCCCGTGTGGCCGCTGCTGCCGAACAGCCCGCGGACCAGCGCAGGGACGCACTCCTCCGGCTGCGATGCCGCGGTGCCGGCGAGGCATCCTGCCCTGCTCCGCAGGGAGCCCGTAACCCAGTCCGCCTGACGGCGGCGTACAACGGAGAACCAATGACCCACGACCAGCCCCTTGCCGTCGAGCACCCCACTGTCAGCGAACTCGCCCGCGACCCGCTTCCGCTCCGGGGCCGGGTTGCGTTGGTGACC
This sequence comes from Lipingzhangella halophila, assembly GCF_014203805.1. Classification (GTDB taxonomy): domain Bacteria; phylum Actinomycetota; class Actinomycetes; order Streptosporangiales; family Streptosporangiaceae; genus Lipingzhangella; species Lipingzhangella halophila. Next base: position 3,460,762 of record NZ_JACHJT010000001.1, read on the forward strand.
GGTGCGAGCCGGCACGATGGCATCGGCTACGCGGTGGCGCGCCGGCTCGCCGGGTTCGGGGCACACGTGTTCTGCCACCATTTCCGGCCCCACGACGCCGCGCAGCCCTGGGGCGGCGACGACGTCTCGGCCGTGCTCGACGGCGTGCGCGAGGTCGCCGAGCAGCACGGGCAGCGCGTGTCCGGGATCAGCGCCGACCTGGCCGAGCCCGACGCGCCCGGGCGGGTCATGGACGCCGCAGTCGCGGAGTTCGGACACGTCGACATCCTGGTGTGCAACCATGCCCGCAACGGCGGGGATGCCCCGCTGAGCGAAGTCACGGCGGCGATGCTGGACGGGCATTGGGCCGTGGACGCCCGCTCGGCGCTGCTGCTGGCCCAGGCGTTCGCCGCGCAACACGACGGCCGCACGGGAGGGCGGCTGGTCTTCCTGACGTCGGGGCAGCGCCAGGGGCCGCTCGCGGGCGAGATCTGCTACGCCGCGGCCAAAGGCGCCCTCGCCGAGATCACCCTCACTGTCGCCGAGGAACTGGCCGACCGGGAGGTCACCGTGAACACGGTCAACCCCGGTCCGGTGCAGACCGGCTACCTCACCACCGAGATGTGGCAGCGGCTACGCCCCATGTTCCCCGCCGGGCGGTACGGCTTCCCCGACGACCCGGCCCGCCTCATCGCCTGGCTCAGCACGGACGAAGCACGCTGGATCACCGGGCAGGTCATCAACACCGAAGGCGGGTTCGCCCGGTGGCGCGATTCCGTCCCGGCCTCGCCACCGGCCTCCAGCTAAGACGCCACCGGCCCCGGTGGCCGCGGCCCCGCGGGCGGGGCGGCCCGGGCGCTGTCCGCAACCGGACCGCCCCAAGCGGACCGCCGGGGGCCTACCGGGGTGCCCAGTCCAGATCCGGCGTTTCGTATCCGGGAAGATCGAAGACCTTCTCGGGCTCCCCCGGGTTCTCCGGATCCGCGACATCCACAAGGTAGATACCGTTGCCGTCGTCCAACTGCGCGGCGAACGCCAGCCACGTCCCATCCGGTGACCACGTCGCGTTCCACACGCCCTCGTGCTCGCGCACGATCGTGTGGCTCTCGCGGGTCTCCCGGTCCAGCACGTTGATCCGCACGATGTCGTTGTGGACGTGCTGCTCCCGGTAGGCCAGGAAGTCGCCCTCAGGGCTCCACTCCAGGCCGGTGATCTCGGTGTCGGTGCGGCTGAGAATGTCGCTGTTGCCGCTGCCGTCGGGGCTGACCCAGTGGATCCGCCACTGGTTGTGCGCGCCCTCGTGGTGCACGTAGGCGAGCCACTCGTCGCGCGGGTCCCAGTCGGGCGAGCGGCCGCCGACAGTGATCTGCTCGGCGTCGTCCCCGTTGGGGGTGTTGGTGTAGATGCCGTTCGTGTCGGGCGGCCGGCGGGCCGAGTGGTCCTCGTAGCTGACCCGCTCCCCCTCAGGCGACCAGGTGGGCGACGCCTGGGCGCCGGTGTCGCGCGTCACGTTGCTGGCCTCTCCGCCTTCGGCGTCGATGCGCAGGATGTTGTGGGGACCGTCGGCGTTGGACCGGTACAGGATTTCGCTGGCATCGGGCGAGTAGGCCGGATCGGTCTCCTCAGCGGTGCTGTCGGTCAGCTGCGCGGGCTCGTCCTGGCCCGGCCGCAGCGTGTAGAGGTTGGCGGCGGTGTCGTCACCGAGGGCCGCCCCGAAGACGATCGGGGCGTCGGGGTAGGCATCCGCGTGGGCGGTCCCCGGGGCGAGCGCAAGCGGTGCGGCTACGAGGAGCGCGGCGCCGGACACCAGGCCCGTCCGGATGCGCGGCTGTTTCGCCGAAATTCGTGGCACGGAGTCTCCTGTTCGGTTCCCGTTGAGCGCGCTCCGGAACGAACCACCGGCGAAGCGCGCGGGCACGTGCTGTCACCGGTAGGAGCCGCGAGACCGCACACAGGTTGGCACGGCGGCCACAGCAGGACACGGGGTAAACGCGTTGCGTCACTTGGGCGTCGGGGGGCGCAACCGCAGGGCGGGCCGGCGTATCGCGGGGGGCGGAGACCGGATTCGGACTCGCGGGCCCCGCCGCAACGCCTGACCGGTTCGCCGGGCCGGGCGTATCGACCGGGGCGCTCAGCGGGCGGGCTCGATCCCGCCGGCCACGACGGATACCAGCGCGGAGGCGGTGTTCTGCGCCCCGGCGGGCTCCGGGGCTCCGGAGAAATGCCGGAAGAACGCGTGCTGCAGGCACGCCCCGAAAAGCAGGGACGCCACCTCGTTCGGGTCGACCTCACCGCGCACCCGCCCGTGCCGCTGCTCGGCGCGCAGGTAGGCGCTCAACGCCTGGTTCGGATACTCGGGGCCGGCACCCAACCGGCGGACCCCTTCGCGGTGCGCCTCCAGCAGGCGGCGTTCGGCGAAGATGCCCACCAGCATTGGGAAGCTCTCGTCGTAGAAGGCCAGCGCGGCCGCGACCACGTCTTCGAGGTTGCCCCGGACGCTGCCCTCGCCAACCTGGTTCTGCAGCCGCTGCAGGGTGGCGGCGAGCTGTGGGAGCCGTTCGTGCAGGACGGCGACGAAGATCTCGGGCTTGTCGGTGAAGTGCTTGTACAGCGCAGCTTCCGAGAACCCGGCGCGTTTGGCGATCTCCTTTGTGGTCGCCCGCGCGACGCCGTCAGTGCGCATAATGTCCGCCGCGGCGTCGAGTATCCGGTCGCGTGTGCCCACGAATCCGCCCCTCGTGAAAGTCGGGTGCCAGTCCCCGTGCCCAAGCGTGGTAAGCACCCACTAACGCTACCGGTCGTGCCCAAGAATACTCCGGTCTTCGGGCCGGAGATGAGCGGCCGCGCCTGCGGTCCGGCCGTCCGCCGGGTTCGCGTACCGAAGCCGCCCTCGCCCCGGCCGCCGACGAGCGTGCTCTCGATAGGCCGGCTAGCTCTCCTTCAGGTTCTCGAAGTACGCCTTCTGGGCCGGGTAGTACTCCTCGAAGGACGGCAGTGGCGAGTCCTCGCGCGAGGCGATGAGCATGTCGAGGTAGTACTCCCAACCTGCCCCGATCTCACCGATGCCGTCGGTGGTCGCCAGCCGGTGGGCGAGGCTCAGCTCGGTCGTGTCGCCGGTTCGGGACAGGTTCAGCTCCATGCGCCAGTCGTCCGCCGAGTCCGTCATCGCGACGACGAGGTGGCGGGGCGGATCGCAGGCGTGGATGCGCAGGTCGCACCATGGCGCCTGTTCCTCGAAGGCCATCTGCACCCGGACCGTCTTGCCGGGCCCGGCCTCGCCCTGCCACGGGCCGAACCAGCGGGCGGTGCGATCGGGCTCGGTGACGCTCGCCCACACGTCTTCGACTGGCGCGCGCACGGTGCGTGTCAGCACCAGGTTGTAGCCCTCGGCCGTGCGATTCAGCACCCCGGTGGGTGTGGTGGTCATACGGTTTCCTCCGCTTTCCGGATCACAACAACCGCTTCGCCGTCGCGCCACGCTGTGCCGCGTGTCCGCCGCGGAGGCTGTGGACCTCCACCTCGGGCGCGGCGAGGCAGCGCGTACTCCCGGCACCGCCGTCCGCTCCGGGAGCCCGGTGGCAGTTGGCGGCCGGGGATTCCGGGAGTAGACCGCCACAGTCGCAGACGCCTCCGACAAAACAGGGAACCTCCGACGCGGAGGCGGCCCTCTCAACCGCCGTGCCTGGCTTCCTGCCACCACCCGGCGCCGTCGGGTGCGCCGCTGCCGCCTTCGCGGTCAGCCGGCGGTTCATCGGCCGCGTGCGGTTCGAGCACCTCGTTCGTGGTCGAGGCCGACGATCGACGGTTGCCTGAGACGGGTCGCGATGTGGGGGTGGCCCATTTCGCGGTGCTCTCCGATGGCACCACAGTGCCCAACCCCCGGTTTCCGTGCCGGGCTGAGAGGAAGTTGCAGTAGGCCCAGCGGGCGTTGTCCCGCGCACAAAGGGCGTCAACCGCAGCGCGGATCCCGCGCTTCGTTGGCTCGCCCATGCCATCCCGGGCCGAAACGCGGCCGGTCCCCCTGGTACGCGATAATCGAGGGGTGACGGCGAGGACACCGCGACTTGAGATCGAGTACTGTACCCAGTGCCGCTGGCTGCTGCGCGCCGCGTGGCTGGCGCAGGAGCTGCTCACGACCTTCGAGAGCGAGCTCGGTGAGGTCGCGCTCGTTCCGGGCACGGGAGGCGTGTTCGAGGTGCGCCTGGACGGCGATACCGTCTGGTCGCGCGCGGAGCGTTCCGCGTTTCCCGAGCTCGCCGAGCTGAAGCGCGAGGTCCGGGACCGGGTCGCGCCCGACCGCGGTCTCGGCCACTCGGAGCGCCGGTAGTGCCACGCGCCGCGTCCACCGCCCCACGTCCGCGAACCGCCATTGCGGCGGGGACAGCGAGAGGCCGGCTCGCGGCCGCTCCGTGACCCGGCCGGGAAGGACACCGGAGTTGATCGAGGTGCGCACCGCCCATACCGCCGACCTGGACGCCGGCACGCTCAGTGCGGCGCGGTCCCTGCTCGACGACGCGTTCGCCGGGGAGTTCACCGACCTTGACTGGGAGCACGCCCTGGGCGGGATGCACGCCCTGGTCTGGCAGGGAAGCGAACTCGTCGGCCATGGTGCGGTGGTCCAGCGGCGGCTGTCGCATGTTGGCCGCGCACTGCGCGCCGGCTACGTGGAGGGGGTCGGTGTGCGACCGGACCAGCGACGCCGGGGGCACGGCGCGGCCGTGATGGGCGCGCTCGAACGCGTCGTGCGGGGCGGCTACGACCTGGGTGCGCTCAGTAGCACCGAGGAAGCCCTGGGCTTCTACGCGGCACTCGGGTGGAAGCTGTGGTTGGGGCCCTCCTCCGCGCTCACCCCGGACGGGGTCGTCCGCACGCAGGAGGACGACGGCGGAATCCACGTGCTGCCCGGGACAGTGGCGCTGGACCTGACGGGCGAACTCACCTGCGACTGGCGGGACGGCGACCTGTGGTAGTCCTACGCTGGCCGGTGAACGCCACTGCGGCACCACCCGGCCCCACGCCCCGGCCGCGCGTCCCTGCCGGCGCGTGAACTAGATTCGGCCGCCGGCAGGTGTCGGTGGGAAAGGAGACGAGGAGTGCACGACGTTTCGGACACCGCCGGGTATCCCGACGGGATCACGCCGCTGGGCAACGAGGTCTTCGCCATCGACACCCGGATGGCGGGCCACCCCGGGATCACCTCGAGCTATCTGATCCGGACCGAACGGCCCTGCGTTGTCGAGGTGGGGACCGCGGGCTCCGCTGCGGTGCTGCGTGACGGGTTGGCGGCGCTCGGGATCGACGCCGAGGACCTGGCCACGATCGTGGTCACACACATCCACCTGGACCACGCGGGCGGGACGGGCGACGTGGCGAGCATGTTCCCCAACGCCGAGATCGTGGTGCACGAACGCGGCGCCCGGCACCTGGCCGACCCTTCGCGTCTCATGAGCAGCGCCCGTTCGGTCTGGGGGGACCAGCTCGACGTCCTCTTCGGCGGAATGCGACCGACCGAGCCGACCCGGATCCGGTCGGTGGAGCGCACCGGCGAGGTCGACCTCGGTGGCGGGCGCCACCTGGTCTCCCACTACACACCCGGGCACGCGAAGCACCACATGGGGCTCATCGACTCGGTCACCGGGGACCTGTACGTGGGCGACGCGTTGGGCGTGTACAACCCCCACACTGGCGACGTCCGCCCGGCGACGCCGCCACCGGACTTCGACCTGGAGGCCGCTCTGGAGTCGTTGCGCCTGTTCAGCGACATCGCTCCGCAACGCCTGATGTTCTCGCACTTCGGGGCGGTCGACACGGTTGACGAGACCATCGACCGCGCCGCCGAGGAGCTGCGTGTCTGGGTCGAAACGGTCCGCGAGGCCCACGGCAGTGCCGGGGACCTGGACCACGCGGTCGCCATGGTGCGGCAGAACGTCCTGGACCGCTACAGCCCGCCTCCGGACGCCGCCTCCGCCGAGTCGGCGGAGGTGATGGAGGTCCTCAGCGGCGTGCAGAGCAATGTCGCCGGCATCACGCACTGGCTCGACCGGCTGGCCGCCGAGGGCCGCGAGCAGGGGAACTCCTGACCACCTGACGAACACACCGGCCGGGACGTCGCGCTCCGCACCGGCGCAAAACCGTTTCCGGGAGTTCGGGCGCGCGTGGCACTGTTAGCGCGTGTCTACCTCTCGTATCGACGTGCTGCGTTGGCAGTTCGATTTGGTGTGGTCGTTGTTCGAGTACCACATGGCCCGCCTTGAACCGGACGACTTCCTGTGGGAACCCACGCCCTACTGCTGGACGGTGCGGCGCGACGACAACGGACTGTGGGTACCGGACTTCGCGGAGACCGAACCCGACCCCGTTCCGGTCCCCACCATCGCCTGGCTCACCTGGCACATTGGCTGGTGGTGGACGACGACCCTGGACCACGCGCAGGCGCAGGCACCCCAAGAGCGAGGCGATGTCGTGTGGCCGGGTGAGGGGCAGGCCACGGTCGCCTGGCTGCGTGAGCTCCGCGTGCGATGGCTGGCGGTTCTGGACGGGCTCACCGAGGCCGACCTGGATGCCACCGCGCCGTTCCCGTGGCAGAACGAGCCGGAGATGACCGTCGCCCACATGATCGGCTGGGTGAACTCGGAACTCATGAAGAACGCCACCGAGATCGGCCAGCTCAAGATGCTTCGTGCCGCTTCCGGCCGTGAGAGCTGACCGCAAGAGTCGGGACGAACGGCGAGGGCTTTCCTGGCGTCATAGAGGCAAGGACGCCAAGCAAAGGAAGCACGAGCGAAGCACACCGGAGAGTCGGAGGGCACCCCGGCCTTCGGCCGTGCGGCCCACCGCAGGCGCAACACGGTGAAGCGAAGCTTCATCCCGCGCAAGCGCGACCGCGCTCGCCCCCCGTTTCGGATCACGGGTCGAGGCGTCCGTCCCGGTCCGGTCCCGCCGCAGGGGCAGGTGTCCAGCCGCTCGCCGCGGCGCTGCCGGAGCCCTGGACCAGCAAATTCGTCGCGCCCCAGCCGCACAGAACCCAACAAAAAGGGAAATAAATCGCATAACCAGAATAGAGTTTATATGAACTCATAGCGATCCGAAGCGAGCTTCGCAATACCACCAGAAGCAGTAACTGCAATACTCATTCTTGCGGATGCCCATAACCTGAAACAGCCAATACTGGCACACAGGAAGCAATAGCACTCTCACCTGGAAACAAAGCGTGGGAGGCGCACAGCGAACACCGCGGACAACGCAGCAGAAGTTTATGGGCATCCAGTTACCGAGGCCAAACTGACAACGGCAGCAGAATTCCTGGATCCAGCACGTTGAGCGTGCAATACTTTTCGCGCCGGACAAGAAAGGGCTTCCGCGACAGCCCCGGCACCCCCTTATCCGCAACGCGACGGGAATTCAATGACCAGGAACCGCATTACCGCGTCCGCCGCCGTCCTCCTCTCCGTATTTACCGGTGCCACGCTGGCATCCGCGCTTCCTGCCGCAGCAGAATCCGGACAGGTGTCCCAGGGAATCGACTACCAGATTCGCTTCGAACCGAACGACGCCCGAATGGTCCCCCTCGGGGGCTCCTCCGCGCGTACCGATGTCCGTGTCTGGCCCCACGATCACCGTGGAATGGACTGGGAGTTGTCCCGTACCGGATCCTCGGGAAACCATGCCACCTACGAGATCCGCAACCTGCACAGCAACCTGTGCCTGGAACCGAAGGACGGCCGCGTCCAATCCGGGCAACGGATAGAGCAGCGAGAGTGCACCGGACGGGACCATCAGGAGTGGATACTGCCGTACATGGGGGACAACGGGCATCACATAGTTCCCGTACGCAATTCCCACCTGGGAGCGACCCTGGAGAATCCCAATTGGACGGGGTCGTTCCTCAAGCTTGGATACCGCAGTTCCGCCAACCCGGACTACCGATGGGACTTCGAGCCGCTGTAACCACCCCCGCCCGCTGAGACTGCCCGCTCCGGAGCGCCCTCCGGAGCGGGCCCACTACTGGGGAGCGCAGTGCTTCCGGATGCCCCTACTGGAGCCGCTGCGCGATTATGCCCAAGCCGGGCCCGGGAGCAGCCCTCAAGTGCGACGATTCGCAAGTCCGATGGCTGAGGGTATTCTGATCTGGCTGTCCGAGCGCATCGGCGCAGCGAGCGTCGTCCGGGGGCCGAGATCCCAGAATGATTCGCAAAATACGATCCGGTGCCGTCCCGCACTCGACAGGGCGGGTCCGCGCCCCGTCTCGCAGGACCGCGGTCGCGGCCGCTATCCTGCTCACCCTGCCGTGGACGGTGTGGCTGCTGGTGCGGTTACTCGGCCTCGAATCGGGCTTCCCGTGGGTTCCCGCGCTCGCCTTCACTCCCTACATCGCGCTCACCGCGTTTCTCCCTCTGGCTATCGCCGCGTACCTGCGCCGTTGGCGTTCTCTCGCGGTCACCGCCGTCGTCGTGGTGGTGTTCGCGGCGTTGCTGGTGCCCAGAGCCCTGACGGCGCCGAACGCCGAGGAAGGGCATTCCGGTTCGCGGCTGGTCGTGCTCACCGCCAACCTGTTGGAAGGGCAGGGGGATCTCGGCGTGCTCGCGGATCTCGTGGAGCGCGAGAAGGTCGACGTGTTGGCCCTCCAGGAGGTCACACCCGAGGTCGCGGAGGCCATGGCCGACATCGGGCTGACCGACGCCCTTCCGCACGACATCGTGGACGCCCGGCCCGGAGTGTCGGGTAGCGCGATCTACGCGCGCCACCCGGTCACCGACATAACACCGTCGGAGGTCCCGGACACGCACACGTTCGCCCGGCCGAGCGCGGAGGTCACCGTCCCGGACGCACCACCCTTCGAGATCACCAACGCCCACCTCGTGCCACCGACGGCTTCCGGCAGCATCGCGCAATGGCAACAGGAGATGGCGGCACTGCCGGAGGCCGACCGCGACGGCCCCCTACGGATCATCGCGGGCGATCTGAACGCCACGCTCGACCACGCGGCCCTGCGCGAGCTGATCGGTACCGGATACCTGGACGCGGCCGCCGAAACCGGTTCGGGACTGGAACTCACCTGGTCGTCCACGAGTGTCTTCCCCGGGCTGACCATCGATCATGTGCTCGCGGACGACCGCATGGCCGTCGAGACCACGAGCGTGCACCCCGTTCCGGGGTCCGACCACCGGGCGCTTCTCGCCAAGCTGACCCTGCCCGCCACGTAACTGCCGTCGCTGTCGCCGGAGGGCGGTACGGCATGGCACGGGGAGGGCGGCCCAGCCCGCCCCACCAAGGGGTGGCGGGCAGACCCTGGTCAGCGGACCATGCTGGCGAAGTGGCGGGACGCCTGGAGGCGGGCCCGTGCCTACGAGAAAGGGGAACCCCTCCCCGTGGAAGCCGATAGGCGCCTTCGGTCGGTGGCACACCGGCCCGGGCGGGGTGCCACCGGCCGGGAAAGGCCGCGCCACTCGCGTACCTGCCGACGCTCGGACGGGCACGCCCCGCGTTCTGTGGGCGCTGGTAGCTGGGTCAGCGCAGCCCAGGACGGTGTGCTGGACCCTGGCGCGTCGCCGAACGACCGCGGGAATGCGCGGGGGCCGGAGGATCGGGCGGCAGCCCACAGCTCCCGGATCCCGCATAGCCGCAGCCGCCGCGGGGGCCCTTGAACCCGTCAGCACAATCGGCAGCAGGGCCCCGGTCCACGCCAGGGGTGTTCTGGTCGCCTTGGTGACAGCTGTCACCAGGGCGGCCAGAGGAGCGGCCGGAATCCTTCCCGTTGGAATTTTCCACGAGAACTACCGGGCCCCCTACAACGACGGCCGGCCGCCTCCGAACGGCTGCGCTTCGCCGGTTTCGATGGCCCGCTGGAGACCGTTGGCGCCGCGGTCCTCGATCGGGCGTCGGCGGCTACGGAGCAGGTTGGCCCACGGCTACGGTGGGCTCACGGTGCCTGCCGGCGTCGGAGCGGGAAAGACAACGGAGCGTGTTACCGCTCGGGCGACTTCGCCGCGCTGGGTGTCTCCGGGCCCGGCGGCCCTTCGCCCGGCCCGGCTCCGGTACCGCCGTCGGGAGCTGGTTCCGGGTCCTCCGCGTCTGTCCAGATGACATCGTCGTCCATGTCGACAATGTCCAATCCTTCCAGCGCAGCAAGCCGCTCATCGGCGTCGGTAACGCCCTCTTGGTCCACAGCCGAGGCACGCGCGAAATACTCACGGGCCGATTCCATACGGCCCAGCTCCAGTAGCACGTCCGCATAGGCGTAGAACAAGCGCGCCACCCACGGCCGTGCCCGACGCTCCTTAAGTTCGGGAACGTGCAACTCCACGAGCGCCGCATCGGGTTGCCCGAGATCGCGGCGCGCCCCGGAAGCGACGATCCGAAGCTCGATTCGCTCCGCGATGTCCAACGTCTCCACGCCACCGCTCCGCGTGACCTCCAAGGCGCGCTCAGGCCTGCCCAGGCCTCGCTCGGAATCGGCGATAACCGGCAGGAAGTTGTTCCGGCCGGTGATCCGGCGCGCGGCACGCAGGTCAGACAGCGCCTCCTGCCACTTTCCGAGATGGTAGGCAGCGAGGCCAGACGCCTCCCGGACAGCACCAATGCGCGCCGCCTTGCGGCGCGCGTACGTGGCGTGCTCATAGGCGCGCTCAGGATCGTTGTCCAGCATTTCGTGAGCCATCACGAGGTGCCGTGCGATGGTCTCGGCCAGCGAACGCGGCAACGAGGTCAGTTCGCTCCAAACCTCGTTGTCAAGCTGGGTGAAGCTCACCTCGTCCGGCAAGGCCGGAGGGGCTTCCCTCTTCGGCTGCCCCTTCGCTGTCGCTTGACGGTCCCCGTCTCGGTCTCCTCGTGGCGCGCCCTCCTGGGAGCGCCGTCCACGATCGAACTTTCCTCCGGAACGATCCCCGCCACGGGAGTCGCCGCCCTTCCGGCCACCAGATCCGGCCCTCTCACGAGACGAGTCGCCCCGCCCTGCACGGCTCTGCGCGGGCTTCTTCCGGTCAGGTCGGCCGGCACCTCTGCGGTCGCCGCCCCGGGACGTCCCGGAGTCGCCACGGCCCGGCTTACTCCGTCCTGACCGGTCATCACGCTTGGAGCCACGGTCACGAGCCCCACCGCCCTGGTGGTCACCGCGGGCCGCGTCGGGTCCGGAGTCCGACCGGGGGCGCTCATCTCCGCCACTGCCACCGGAAGCTCCAGCGTGCTGATCGCTGTCGCCTTGGGCTCCGGAGCCGTCGCGGCCCGCCGATCGGCTTTCGTCAGTCATTCGTCCGTCCGTACACAGTCAAAAGCGCTGCCACCGACTCGTAGCAGCGCATCGCGGTTCTTGGGAGTCCCCAGGCTTCTCACTCTACGGCATCGCGAGCATGACCATGTCCAGGGCCAGACTGCGCCGCATTCCTCACCGAGGGTAATTGCGTGGTTCCTGCGAGCGCGATTGTGGAACCCCCTCCGCACCAGCGACGCAACGGATAACGCGTTCCCATTCCTGGGGCATGAAAAAAGGAGGGGTGGGAGCTGTGCTCCCACCCCTCCTTTTGGGGTAATCGTGGCGGTGTCCTACTCTCCCACCCCACACCATGGGGGCAGTACCATCGGCGCTGTGGGGCTTAACGACCGGGTTCGGAACGGGTCCGGGTGTTTCCCCCACGCTATGGCCACCACGAAACCAGTCACCCCCCACACGGGGGGTGGCCACATGACTTGTGGATAGGTGTGTGTGTGCGCGCGAGTGTCCAGCATCTGCGGTGGGCAAGCCCTCGGCCGATTAGTACCGGTCAGCTCCACCCCTCACAGGGCTCCCACTTCCGGCCTATCAACCCCATCATCTCTGGGAAGCCTTACCCCCCATAGGGGTGGGAGACCTCATCTTGAAGCGTGTTTCCCACTTAGATGCTTTCAGCGGTTACCACATCCAGACGTAGCCAACCAGCCATGCCCTTGGCAGGACAACTGGCACACCAGAGGTCTGTCCATCCCGGTCCTCTCGTACTAGGGACAGCCCTTCACAAGTCTCCAACGCGCGCAGCGGATAGGGACCGAACTGTCTCACGACGTTCTAAACCCAGCTCGCGTGCCGCTTTAATGGGCGAACAGCCCAACCCTTGGGACCAACTCCAGCCCCAGGACGCGACGAGCCGACATCGAGGTGCCAAACCATCCCGTCGATACGGACTCTTGGGGAAGATCAGCCTGTTATCCCCGGGGTACCTTTTAGCCGTTGAGCGACGCCACTTCCACACGCCGGCGCCGGATCACTAGGCCCTGCTTTCGCACCTGCTCGACACGTCCGTCTCACAGTCAAGCTCCCTTATGCCCTTACACACACCACCTGATTACCAACCAGGCCGAGGGAACCATTGGGCGCCTCCGTTACCATTTAGGAGGCAACCGCCCCAGTTAAACTACCCACCAGACACTGTCCCCCACCCGGATCACGGGCGCGGGTTAGGTGCTCGACAAGGCAAGAGTGGTATTTCACCAACGCCTCCACCACCACTAGCGTGGCCGCTTCACCGGCTCCCACCTATCCTACACAAACCATCCCAAACACCAATATCAAGCTATAGTGAAGGTCCCGGGGTCTTTCCGTCCTGCTGCGCGAAACGAGCATCTTTACTCGTAGTGCAATTTCACCGGGCCCATGGTTGAGACAGCGGGGAAGTCGTTACGCCATTCGTGCAGGTCGGAACTTACCCGACAAGGAATTTCGCTACCTTAGGATGGTTATAGTTACCACCGCCGTTTACCGGCGCTTAGATTCCCAGCTTCACCCCTAAAGAGCTAACCGGTCCTCGTAACGTTCCGGCACCGGGCAGGCGTCAGTCCGTATACCGCGTCTTACGACTTCGCACGGACCTATGTTTTTAGTAAACAGTCGCTTCCCCCTGGTATCTGCGACCCCACCCAGCTCAAAGAGCTACGTCTCATCACCAGACAGGGCTCCCCTTCTCCCAAAGTTACGGGGACAATTTGCCGAATTCCTTAACCATGGTTCACCCGAACGCCTCGGTCTACTCAACCAGACCACCTGCGTCGGTTTCGGGTACGGGCCGCCCACGAACTCGCTAGAGGCTTTTCTCGGCAGCACGGGATCACCCACTTCGCCACACACGGCTCGACATCACGCCTCACCCACTTGCGGCCCGGATTTCCCTGGGCCGCGGGCCACACGCTTATCCCGGGAACTACCATCGCCCGGGCTGGGCTACCCCACTGCGTCACCCCATCACTGACCACCCACCAACATCGGACCCCACACCATGCCCCCACCACCCCAAAAGGGCAGCAAGCACATGAGTGTGGTTAGCATCAGTTGGCAGCGGTATGGGACGCTCGCGAACGGGTACGGGAATATCAACCCGTCATCCATCGACTACGCCTGTCGGCCTCGCCTTAGGCCCCGACTCACCCTGGGCGGATCAACCTGCCCCAGGAACCCTTAGTCACTCGGCGCCAGTGTTTCTCACACTGGTATCGCTACTCATGCCTGCATTCTCACTCGCACCCACTCCACACCCGGTCACCCGAACGCTTCACCGCGGGCACGACGCTCCCCTACCAACCCCCCAACCGGGGGGCTCCACAGCTTCGGCGGTGTACTTAAGCCCCGCTACATTATCGGCGCAGAACCACTTGACCAGTGAGCTATTACGCACTCTTTCAAGGATGGCTGCTTCTAAGCCAACCTCCTGGTTGTCTGGGCAACTCCACAACCTTACCCACTCAGCACACGCTTAGGGGCCTTAGCTGATGATCTGGGCTGTTTCCCTCTCGACCACGGAGCTTATCCCCCGCAGTCTCACTGCCGCGCTCACACCCATTGGCATTCGGAGTTTAGCTGACATCAGTAACCCGCAAAGGCCCATCAACCAACCAGTCGCTCTACCTCCAACAGGAACCACACGACGCTGCACCTAAATGCATTTCGGGGAGAACCAGCTATCACAGGGTTTGATTGGCCTTTCACCCCTACCCACACCTCATCCCCCAGGTTTTCAACCCTGGTGGGTTCGGGCCTCCACGACCTCTTACAGCCGCTTCACCCTGGACATGGGTAGATCACCCCGCTTCGGGTCTCCAGCACGCGACTCAAACGCCCCTTTAAGACTCGCTCTCGCTACGGCTCCCCCACACGGGTTAACCTCGCCACGCACCACAACTCGCAGGCTCATTCTTCAAAAGGCACGCCATCACACCCACAGGTGCTCTGACGGCTTGACAGCACACGGTTTCAGGTACTCTTTCACCACCCCTCACCGGGGCACTTTTCACCTTTCCCTCACGGTACTCGTCCACTATCGGTCACCAGGACGTATTCAGGCTTGGCAGGTGGTCCTGCCAGATTCACACGAAATTCCACGAGCTCCGCGCTACTCGGGACCATGCCCCAGACATCATGTCAGACCTTCGCCTACGGGACTCTCACCCACTCCGGCACCGCATTCCAACGGCTTCAACTACCCCAACACAACACCCGCCCAGCCGGCAGACCAGACACAGGCACATCCCACAACCCCACACACGCAACAGCCGCCGCCTATCCCACGCGCATGGTTTAGCCACATCCCCATTCGCTCACCACTACTAAGGGAATCACATATTGTTTTCTCTTCCCGCGGGTACTGAGATGTTTCACTTCCCCGCGTCACCACCACTGCCCTATACATTCAGACAGCAGCAACCCGACACAACTCGAGCTAGGTTTCCCCATTCGGACACCCACGGATCACAGCCTGGTTGACAACTCCCCGTGGACTATCGCGGCCTCCCACGTCCTTCATCGGCGCCTGGTGCCAAGGCATCCACCGTATGCCACACACACTTGACCACCACAGATACAAGACACTCGCGCACACTATCCACAAATCAAAAAACCAACCACACACCCAACCACAACCCCACGGCCACACCCGAAAGCCCCTCCAGCACACACACGCCAGAAACCGACAATCAAGCCCGACCACCAGGCACACCCACGCACCAGCAAGCACGCCCAGACCAGAACAGGCCCAGACACCACTCACCCGAGCGCGTCGCACCACAGGGTCTTCGTCAGGGTGGTCACCAAAAAAGCCACCACCACCGCCACGTCCAGACACCCACACACGCAGGCACCCACACGCACACGGCCAGGGTTGCTCTCTCAGACACCCAACAGCGCGCCCCCCACCCCCACACACAGCAGGAGAAAAGGGGGGAAGTTTGTTTCCTCTTCAGCCACCCGGTCGGCCCTACCCCCGGGGCCAGAACCCCACAACGGGGCCCCGATCCTCACGAGGCAGCACCAACTCCACATTCACCAAGCCCACCCGGCAGCACCCACACGGATGCCCCCCACTTCGGGCTCCTTAGAAAGGAGGTGATCCAGCCGCACCTTCCGGTACGGCTACCTTGTTACGACTTCGTC
This sequence comes from Lipingzhangella halophila, assembly GCF_014203805.1. Lineage (GTDB taxonomy): Bacteria > Actinomycetota > Actinomycetes > Streptosporangiales > Streptosporangiaceae > Lipingzhangella > Lipingzhangella halophila. Next base: position 3,476,129 of record NZ_JACHJT010000001.1, read on the forward strand.
CCAATCGCCAGCCCCACCTTCACGCGCTCCCCCCACCAAGTGGTTAGGCCACACGTTTCGGGTGTTGCCAACTTTCATGACGTGACGGGCGGTGTGTACAAGGCCCGGGAACGTATTCACCGCGGCACTGCTGATCCGCGATTACTAGCGACTCCACCTTCATAGGGTCGAGTTGCAGACCCCAATCCGAACTGAGACCGGCTTTTCGGGATTCGCTCCACCTCACGGCATCGCCCACCCGCTGTACCGGCCATTGTAGCATGTTTGCAGCCCAAGACATAAGGGGCATGATGACTTGACGTCATCCCCACCTTCCTCCGAGTTGACCCCGGCAGTCTCCCATGAGTCCCCACCATCACGTGCTGGCAACACAGGACAAGGGTTGCGCTCGTTGCGGGACTTAACCCAACATCTCACGACACGAGCTGACGACAGCCATGCACCACCTGTCACCCACCAACCAAATGACCCCACATCTCTGCAGGTCCACAGGCAATGTCAAGCCTTGGTAAGGTTCTTCGCGTTGCGTCGAATTAAGCAACATGCTCCGCCGCTTGTGCGGGCCCCCGTCAATTCCTTTGAGTTTTAGCCTTGCGGCCGTACTCCCCAGGCGGGGCGCTTAATGCGTTAGCTACGGCACGGAAACCGTGGAAAGTCCCCACACCTAGCGCCCAACGTTTACAGCATGGACTACCAGGGTATCTAATCCTGTTCGCTACCCACGCTTTCGCTCCTCAGCGTCAGGTAAGGCCCAGAGACCCGCCTTCGCCACCGGTGTTCCTCCTGATATCTGCGCATTTCACCGCTACACCAGGAATTCCAGTCTCCCCTACCTACCTCAAGCATGCCCGTATCCACTGCACACCCACAGTTAAGCCGCGGGCTTTCACAGCAGACGCGACACGCCGCCTACGAGCTCTTTACGCCCAATAATTCCGGACAACGCTCGGACCCTACGTATTACCGCGGCTGCTGGCACGTAGTCAGCCGGTCCTTATTCCCCCCCTACAGTCAACCCCGAGAACACCCGAAGCCTTCGCCAAGAGGAAAAGAGGTTTACAACCCGAAGGCCGTCATCCCCCACGCGGCGTCGCTGCGTCAGGCTTTCGCCCATTGCGCAAGATTCCCCACTGCTGCCTCCCGCAGGAGTCTGGGCCGTGTCTCAGTCCCAGTGTGGCCGGTCGCCCTCTCAGGCCGGCTACCCGTAATCGCCTTGGTGAGCCATCACCCCACCAACAAGCTGATAGGCCGCGAGCCCATCCCCAACCAGAAAAAACCTTTCCACCCCCCACCATGCGGCACGAGGTCCTATCCGGTATTAGACCGCGTTTCCACGGCTTATCCCAGAGTCAGGGGCAGGTCACTCACGTGTTACTCACCCGTTCGCCACTCACCACCCCCAAAAGAGATGGCGCGTTCGACTTGCATGTGTTAAGCACGCCGCCAGCGTTCGTCCTGAGCCAGGATCAAACTCTCCATCAAAGGCCACACACCCCCACACCCAGGCACAAACGCACCCGCAGGCCCAGGGGCAAACCTCGAAGAAAATCAACCCTGACCAACCACAACACCCACACCACACAGGCATGAAGCGCCATGGCCAACCAAAGGAACCCCACAACACCCCCACACAAGGGGGCATCACACAGGGGCCAAAAAACAAACATGGCTAAAGAAAAACAAACACGCGCTGTTGAGTTCTCAAAGAACAACCACCCACCCCACACAAGCCAACCACCCAAAAACCCAGGCAGCCAACTCTTCAGAAGCAGCGGCAATCCAATTTTTCAAATCTCTGTTAGCTTACCAGTCTCTCCGGAAGCGCCGTTACAGCGAATCCGCAAGGGAGCTGGTCAGCTACATCCCCAGTTTCTCACGGAAGGAGAAACCGTGAGACCGCAATTCCCAATTCAGACAGCCGCCCAAACCGGAAATCTTCGGGATCATCGTACTCGGTCCGCGTACGAGGCCCGCCAGGGCACTCATCGCGCCGACTGGACAACAATAGATTCCAACTTCCGGGGCGTCAAATCGGATCGAGTCCGCTGACACCCGCCCCGGGCCCTGCCGCTGCCATCATGCCGACGGCTCTCGGCCTCCCGGTCCCGCATGAGTCTCACACCAGACCACGCGGTGCGCCAAGCTTCTTGTTCGTAAGAGTTTATGTGCCCCTGCCACCCACGGCCTAAACACGCTTCAGGCCCCGATCCGCGAGTTGGGGTCCCGCCCCGGGCACAGCCCGAGGCGGGGACAGTCATACCGGGGCGGGACTCGGTCACCCAGGACCGCAGGGAGGGAGTGTCAGTTGCGCACGAGGACGCCGCCGACGTTGCGCTTACCGCGCCGCAACACGATGTAGCGCCCATGGAGCAGGTCACTCGCGGACACTCGGGCGTCGACGTCGGTCACCTTCGTGTTGTTCAGGTAGGCCCCGCCTTCCTGAATCGCTCGGCGCGCGGCGGACTTGCTGGGAACCAGGCCACTGGCCGCAAACAGGTCGACCAGCGGGGGCAGCTCCCCGACAGGGCCGTCCAGTTCCACGTTCGGCACCTCGGCGAGTGCCGCCCCAAGCGTGCCGGCATCCAGGTCGCCCAGGCTCGCCTGGCCGAACAAGGCGCGGCTGGCCGCGATGACCTTGGCGCACTCCTCCTCGCCATGCACCAGAGTCGTCATCTCCTCCGCCAGGGCTCGCTGCGCGGCACGGGCCGCAGGGCGCTCGGCGGTCTGCCGCTCCAGATCCTCGATCTCGTCCCGGGACCGGAAGCTGAAGACCTTGAGGTAGCGGAGCACGTCACGGTCGTCCGCGTTGAACCAGAACTGGTAGAAGGCGTACGGCGTCGTCAGTCCGGGGTCGAGCCACACCGTGCCCGTCTCGGTCTTGCCGAACTTGGTGCCGTCGCTCTTCGTGAGCAGGTTCGTGGTCAGGCAGTGCGCCGGACCGTGTGGTTCGTTGCCGTCCATCCGGCGGATCAGGTCGAGCCCGGCGACGGTGTTACCCCACTGGTCGCTGCCGCCGACCTGCAGCGTGCAACCATGACGCCGGTAGAGCTCCACGAAGTCGTAGGCCTGCAGCAGCACGTAGCTGAACTCCGTGTAGCTCATGCCGTCGCCCTCAAGCCGCGTCCGCACGGTCTCCCGGGCCAGCATCTGGTTGATGCTGAAGTGTTTTCCGACGTCGCGCAGCAGCTCGATCGCGCTCATGGCGGAGAGCCATTCAGCGTTGTTGTCCAGAACCGCGTCGGTCGGTCCGGGACGCTCCCCTTCGGGCGTGAAGCGCAGGAACCTCGCGAGCTGGCGGCCGAGTACCCGGCTCCACTCCTCTACCGTCTCCGCCGGGTTCAGCACGCGCTCCGAGGTGGCTTTGGGGTCGCCGACGAGTCCGGTCCCCCCACCGACCAGAGCGATGGGGCGGTGCCCCGCGCGCTGGAACCGCGCCAGTGTCAGGATCTGGGTCAGATGGCCGACGTGCAGGCTCCCCGCTGTGGGATCGAAACCGCAATAGAGGGTGACCGGGCCATCGGCGAGTGCCTTGCGGAGTTCGTCAAGGTCGGTGGACTGCGCGAGGAGATCGCGCCATACGAGTTCGTCGATGATGTCGGTCACTGTGATCTTTCCGTGTCGAGAGGCCGCCGCCCCGCCGGGATCCGCGGTGGCACGGCCAACCGGCTGAACCTTCTCCACGGTATACGCTGCTCCGCGTAGGTGTCGCAGCGCTTACCGGGAACGTCCGCGCTTCCACACGCGGAGGCGGCCGGTGCGGCTCTGGCCGGATTCGGCCGGGGTCGGACACAGACTGTTCACCCGTTGCGTATTTCCCCGCTCTCCGGGAGTGAGCGAGTCTCTGGAGTGTCCGATGGCACCCCGCTCTGCTTGGAGACATACATGCCAACGCCCCTCCGCCGTATCGCCGGCTCCTCCGCCGCGGCGATCGGCATATTCGCCCTGCTCCTGGGGCCCGCGGCTCCCGCCCAGGCCGCTCCGCCCCCGCCGCCGAGCCTAGAGGAGGCCCGAGCACAGCTCGACGGCCTCACCGTGCAACCCGAGGAGGACGCTCCCGGCTACAGCCGCGACCTCTTCCCCCACTGGTCGACGGTCGAAGGCAACTGCAACTCGCGCGAGCTGGTGCTGCAGCGCGACGGCGAGGGCGTCGAGGTCGGGGAGGACTGCTACCCCACCTCCGGCACCTGGACCAGCCCGTTCGACGGCGCGGTCACCGACGACCCGTCCGAGGCCAGCGTCGACCATTTCGTCCCGCTGAAGGAGGCGTGGGACTCGGGAGCCAGCGACTGGTCCACCGACCGGCGCGAGGAGTTCGCCAACGACCTCGACACCCCGCAACTGTGGGCGGTGAGCGCGTCCAGCAACAGTTCGAAGGGCGACAGCGACCCGGCCGAGTGGATGCCGCCCGAGACCGGGATCCACTGCGACTACGCGAAGAGCTGGATCGCCGTGAAGCACGCGTGGGACCTCCCCATCGACCCTGATGAGGAGCAGGCCCTCACGGAGCTGCTCGACTCCACCTGCTGACCCCGGCGCCGGCGCGTGGGCGTTGGCCGCACCCGCGCGCCGGCCCGGGACACCGTTCAGCGGGTGGGCAGCACCTGCTCGCCGAGGTGCTCGGCGATGGCCAGCGCCGAGGTGGCCGCCGGCGACGGGGCGTTGCGGACACACACCACCCGATCCTGGGTGTCGACGGCGAAGTCGTCGAGGAGCTCGCCCTTGCGGGTCAACGCCTGGGCGCGGACCCCTGCGGGGGCGGAGCGCAGGTCGGCCGCCGCGATCTCCGGAATAAGCTTGCGGGCTTCGTGCGCGAAGACGGCCTGGGAGGCCGAAACCGCCATCTCCCGGGCTCCCACTGTCCAGTGCTCCCGGGCGAGCCGCCAGAATCCCGGCCAGGACAGCGTCTCGGCCAGGTCCCGGCGGCGCACGTCGCTGCCGCGGTACCCCTCGCGCGCCGTGGCGAGAATAGCGTTGGGTCCCGCCATGACCTCGCCGTGGACGTGTCGTGTGAGGTGTACTCCCAGGAACGGGTACCGCGGGTCGGGTACCGGGTAGACCAGACCGCGTACGAGGTGCCGCCGCTCGGGGACGAGCTCGTGGTACTGCCCTCGGAAGGCAACGATGCGCGGATCCGACGGCGCACCCGCCATCCGCGCCAGCCGGTCGCCGTGCAGTCCGCCGCAGATGACCACGGTGTCGAACCGCCGCTTCACCCGCTCCCCCTGCGGATCGCCAGTCAGGACCTCGGCGGCTCCGGCGTCCTGGCGCAGGGCGATCACCGGTGCGTTGAGCCGGACCCGGCCGCCCGCCCGGCGTACGTCGTCGGCGAGTGCCTCGGCGATCGCCACAAAATCGGTGACGGCTGTGTGCGGCGAGTGCAGCCCTTCGATTCCCTCGACGTGCGGCTCCAGTTCGCGCAGCCCTTCAGGGCCGAGCCGGCGCACACCGGGCACACCGTTCGCGCTCGCCTTCTTCTCGATGCCGTCCAGCCGCGCGGAGTCGTCCGAATCGCGTGCGACGAGCACCTTTCCCAGCTCCTCGTACGGCAGCTCGCGCTCCGCGCAGTACTCCCGCAGCAGGCTCCCACCACGTCGGCACAACGTCGCCTTGAGCGAACCGGGCCGGTAGTACAACCCGGCGTGCACGACGCCGCTGTTGTGCCCGGTCTGGTGGGCGGCGACCTGGTCCTCTTTCTCCAGGACGGTGACCCGGGCACCAGGCCGGTTCTCGGTGATCCAGCGTGCCAGGGCAAGCCCGACGATTCCCCCGCCAATGATGCCGATCCGTTCAATGCTCACGACCGGCAACCTAACAGGGTAGGGTTCCGCCGCCATGCGGCGGGATGGCCTGGTGCTTCGGGGCGCCGGCCCGGGGCGGCCGTATCCCGCCCATCCCGCAGCCGCGGCCCCGCCGTGAGCGGGTGCGGGCCGGTTCGCACCGACGGCACCCGGTCACGGCTGACGCGGCCGGGCCGGGGCGGCTCAGCCGCGTATGGGGACTGTCAGTTCTCGGGGCGGTGCCGGGAACCAGTCGGGGCCGGAAGGTCCTCGGCCGTGGGCGATTCCTCGATGCCCAGCGAGTTCAGCACCTCGGCGTAGCGCAGCGCCGCGATCTTCGCCAGGGTGCTCCCCGCGCCAAGCGGCGCGCACGCGCGGGCGCCGAACCGCTCCGCGAGCGCGACCAGCCGGTCGGGCGGGAACTCGGGCCCGAGCACGCTCGGCGCGATCACCGGCCGTACGCACCCCGCCTGCCGGAGCTGCCCCATGACGGCCTCGACGGAGGCCTCGTTCTCCAGGTCGGCCGGCAGCACCGTGATCCCGAGCCGCGCGGCGAGCAGCACCGCGGTGACGCCAGCCGCGCTCACCGCCTCGTCGCCTCCTGCGGCGCCGACAACGACGCCGTCGGTCATCATCGTGTTGGGTGCGACCACGCTGATCAGACGCATACGGTCGGCACGCACATACCCGGCCTCGGCCAATCGCAGGTGCAGGACCTCGGCGAGCATCGGGTGAGGGCCCAGCCCGTCCGTCACGCGCACGTTGGCGCGAGTGGCCTCGACCGCCGAGGCGATCGCCCGATTCATGGCCGGGTGCGGGGCAGTGACCAGCGGAACCACCACTCCGGCCAGAGGGCGGCCCTCGACCGGGGTCAGGTCGGCGAGCGCGTCGACCAGTCGGTGTTCGTCTCCCCCGGTGCAGCCGTACCGGATCGTGACCTCGGGCCGGTAGGACCGGATCAGGTCGCACATCTGCGGACCGATCGGGTTGGCACCGTCTCCTGAGTCGTCCCTGGCGGTGCCGGGGACCCCGAGCACGAGAGTGGGCGTGCCAACCGAACTGTCGAACGACAGTGGGTTGCGATGCCGGCCAGAGCGACGCCGCGGAAGGTCGCGAGGGGGGAGTCTGTCCGGATTCTGCATACTGTCAGGATTCACGCTCGAAATGCTAACGACTCGTCGGTATTGATCATGCCCAAGGTTCAGTTCCGATTGTGAAACACACGGGTGTGACAGCCGGCATCTCACTCGGCCGGTTCATCCTAGCGCTCACCGCAACATCACGGCACTGGGGCGCCGCATGACGTGTTCGACCAGGGCCGTCAGGATCCGTTTGCTGGACTCGCGATCGCGGGCGTCGCCTATGATCACCGGTACCTCCTCGCCGACGTCCATGGCCTCGCGCACCTCCTCAGCCGTGTACTCTCCGTCATCATCGAACCGGTTGACCGCTACCACGAAAGGGATCTTCCGCCTTTCGAAGAAGTCCACCGAGGGGAAACAGGTCTCCAGGCGCCGGGTGTCGGCGAGCACCACCGACCCCAGCGCCCCTTCGGCGAGCTCGTCCCACATGAACCAGAACCGCCCCTGTCCGGGCGTGCCGAACAGGTAGAGCACGACCTGCTCGTTCACGGTGATGCGGCCGAAGTCCAGGGCGACGGTCGTGGTGGACTTGTTCTCGACCCCGTCGAGATCGTCCACGCCCATGCTCGCCTCGGTCATGACCTCTTCGGTGTTGAGGGGGGTGATCTCGCTGACCGAGCCCACCATGGTTGTCTTGCCGGCACCGAATCCGCCAGCGATGAGGATCTTTACCGCCATGGGGATGTCGGTGCCGGTGCCGTCGTCAGAGCCTGCGGATGCCATCGAGTACCGCCTGAAGTACGTTCATTTCGGGAAGGTCAGCCGCGGGCATCGGCTCCCGGGTGAGCACGTCACCCTTGGTGATGAGATCTCCCAGGAGCACTTTGACCACGGTCATGGGGATGTCCAGTTGGGCGGAGAGTTCCGCGACGGAGATCGGGCTGCGGCACAACCGCAGGATGGCGGCGTGCTCGGGCTCCAGGGCGTCCCAGTCAACGCTTCCCTGCGCGGCGACGACGATGCTGATCATGTCCAGCCCGTCCCCGTGTGCGCGGGTCCGGCCGCCCGTCATGGTGTAGGGGCGCACCAGCGGCCCAGTGTCGATGTCCAGGGACGCCGCAGTCGTCGGCCCGGTGGAGGCGGCCTCGTGGGGCAGCGGTCCCGTCTGCCGCCGGTGGCGCGGCTCCGGTCCCGCGGAAGCGTCTCTGTCCTGGGGATCGCTCCAGGGGTCCGCGCCGCGCGGCGCCACGTCCTGCCCCTGTTTCCGGGAGTGCCTCATGACTCGGCGCCACCCGCTGCCGCCCTCGTCTCCGCGACCCGCGGTGCGGACGTGAGGAACCGCCCGACGCGGTTGATGCGCATATTCATCTCGTAGGCGACGAGCCCCACGTCAGCACCCTCGGAGGCCAGTACAGCAAGGCAGGCACCGTCGCCAGCCGCGGTAACGAAGAGGTAGGCGCGCTCCATCTCCACCACCGTCTGGCGGACGGCGCCCCCGCCGAACTGCCGGCCCGTTCCGCGCGCCAGGCTCTGGAAGGCTGAGGCCACCGCGGAGAGGTGCTCGCCGTCCTCGGCCGTCAGGTCCCGCGACCGGCCGATCAGGAGCCCGTCGGCCGACAGCACAATGGCGTGCTCCGTGCCGACCACGCGATCGACCAGGTCGTCAAGCAACCAGTTCAGATCAGCCGTAACGCTGCTCTTCTCCATCATTCGCTCTCTCCCTCTCGCTCGCCGGCCGCCTGGCCGGCGTGCCCATCACGTACACCTGTCGTGCACGCCGGTGCCCCAGGGAGCGGACCAGGGCTGTTCATGTCGCGATCATCAGCGCGCTCGGCGCGGAAGCCGTTTCCCCCGTCACTGAAAGTGCCGGGCACCCGTTCGCCGCCGGCCTTCTCGACCCGCGGCACCGCCCCGGCTGCCCCTCCAGCAGAGCTCGCGTCCCCGGATCGCTCGCTCGGTCCCCTGTCGAGGCTGTCCTCGTTGTCCCGCCCCCGCTGCGTGCCCGTCTGGAACGCACTGAACATCTGGCGAACCTCGTCGGGCCTCTTCTCACGCTCGCTCGCCGCGTCCCCTGTGCACTCCTGCGTGGCGGCGTCTCGAAGTTGCGGGGCGAGGTTGGCCTGCCGCTGGCGTTTAGGGAGCCGGGGGCGGTCGCTACCCTGCTCCGGCGCCGACGCGGCGGCACCGGACCGCGGACACAGCGAGGATCCGGGACTCCGCTTCGGCAGACCGTCCCGATCGGCCGAGCCCGCCTTCGGCGCGGTCCCGCCGGTGGAGGCGGAGCCACCGTTGTTCCAGGGGCCGCGGTCGCCGGCGTCGGCCAGTTCTGCGGCGGGTGCCCCGTTCGCCTGCCCGCCACCCGCTGGTTTCCGTTCGGAGAGCAGGTCCGGGGCTCCCACTCCTGCGTTGAGCTCGGCCTGCGGGCGCGTGGTGGCCGGCGGCCCGCCACGCGAGACGAGCACCGCCGGGATGAGGACGATCGCGCGGGTGCCCCCGTACGGTGATGGCCGCAGCTCGACGTGGATTCCGTGCTTATTGGCCAGCCGCGCCACCACGAACAGACCCAGCCGCGCGTCCTGGTTCAGCGCCATCACGTCGAACTCCGGCGCCTCGATCAGCCTGCGGTTCGCCTCGACCAGGCCCTGCTCACGCATCCCGAGTCCGCGGTCCTCGACCTCCACGACGAGCCCCTTGGCCACGGTCTCGCCGTGGATGTACACCTTGGTGTGCGGCGGCGAGAACGCGGTGGCGTTCTCCACCAGCTCCGCGAGCAGGTGGAGAACGTCGGCGACGACGGAGCCCGGCAGCGACAGGTCCGGCACCACACGCAGCTTGACCCGCGCGTACTCCTCGGTCTCGGAGATCGCGCCGCGGAGGATGTCCACCAGCGGGATCGGGGCGCGCCACCTGCGCCCCGGCTGCTGGCCACCCAGGATGATCAGGTTCTCGGCGTTGCGGCGCCCTCGTGTGGCCAGGTGGTCGAGCTGGAAGAGGTCCTCCAGCAGGTCGGGGTCCTCCGCCTCCCGCTCGACCCGGTCCAGCACCTGGAGCTGGCGCTGCACCAGGGACTGGTTGCGGTGGGCAATCCCGAGGAAGACGCGGTTGGCGCCGTCTCTGACCTCCGCTTGCTTCACGGCCGCGGCGACCGCTGTGCGCTGGGCGATGTTGAACGCGTCAGCGACCTGGCCCACCTCGTCGGTTCCGTGGTCGAGCTGCCGCAGCTCGGCGTCCGGATCGACCTGCTCGCCGTTCTCCAGGCGCCGGACGAGCCGCGGTAGCTCCTCGCGGGACAGCTCCAGCGTCTCGGCGCGCAGCCGGGCCAGCCGGTGGGTCAACCAGGCCGCGGACTTCGAGGCCACACCGTAGGCGACGGTGCTCGCGAAGAGGACGATGATTCCGCCGGCGAGAGCGAGGGTGAACATCTCCGCACTGGCGGCGTCCGTAGCGTAAATGACATTGTTCGCCTGGGAGTCGGCCAGCGCGGCGAGGTCGGCGCTCGTGTCGTCCGCGACGGACCGCCACTGCCCCAAGCCCGGGGGCGGCCCGTCCTCCAGGTCGTGTTTGGCGACGTCCCTGGCCAGCTCGTGCAGCTTAGCCCAGTGCGCGCTGTCGACCAGGTCGGCGTGCAGGCGGGCGGTATTGCCGTGCAGGGCAGGACCCAAGGCCTCGATCCGTTGCCGGGCGTGTTCCGTGATCCCGCCAACACGTCCCTGCTGCCCCGGCGTCAGCATCTCCTTCCCCGCGGCGCCGGACAGCAGCGCGTCGGCGAGGGTGAGATTCTCCTGCGCTTGCATGAGGTCCGCGGCGTCAGCGCTCGCGGTGGCCGCGGGGCCGTCGTCGAGCAGCCGGCCCAGTGCGTTGTAGGCCCGGATGCCCGGCTTGATGATCTCCGCGTAGCCCGCGACCGTGTCCGCGACAGTGGTGCTGCCCTCGGCGACGTGTTCGCGAAGATGCTCGCGGTCGTCGAGAGCGCTCAGGAAGTCTCGCGCTGTGTCGACCGCGGCGCCGTCTCCGCGGCCGCGGCCGCGGAGCCCTTCGCGGCGGGACTCGACCTCGCGCACCGCGCTGTCCGTGATCGCGGTCTGGCGGTCCAGCGCCCGCAGGGACTCCTCGGACGGCGCGCCGAGGTGCTCGGCCGCCAGCCGCCGTTCCTTCTGGAGTTCGGCGACGGCGTAGTAGGCGTGCAGGCCGCTGCGGCTGTCTCCGGCCGCCAGGCGCAGCGAGATCGCCTGCGTGAGCGCTCCCCCGCTGAGCACCGCGAAGAGCGCCAGGAACGTGATGCTGGGAATCAGGACGATCTTGTTGAGTTGCGCCTTGATGGTGCGATCGGCGCCCACCGACGTGCGCATTCGGTTCCTCCCACGGACAGTGCCGTGGACACCCCGGACGGTCACCGCGAGGACCATCGGCGCCCGCGAGGAAACGATGGCGATGATGCGCCATGGTCACATCGTGGGTTGCGCGAACAGTGCGGATGCGCGGGCCGTCGAAGTCCCCCGATGACACTGGGCCCGACCCTGCACGCTGTGCACAAGGAACGACACCCTTGGTGTCCACGATTCCGGACGCTACAACATCGGTTCGGACCGTGAAGGCGTTTCGCCGAAATCCCCCGTGCGTCCCTCGCGCATCCCGGCCACCGCGCGCCGGGGCGGCGCTCATCGCCGATCTCGAGGAAATCGTTCCTTCCAAGCGCTACAAAGGAACCATTTCCTCAAGATCAACGCACAGACTGCCCGCAGACCGGACATAACGGGCGCGCGGCACCGCCACGGGTCTGGCCCCGCGTGGGGCGTACCCATGCGCTCGCGCGCCCGAGACACGCCGCCCCGGCCATCTCTGCCGCCGCTGCTATCGGCGGGTGCGCCACAACCGGGCACCGGGAGCGGCCACCGCGGGCTGGACCACTGACTATCGTCGCTGCCCTCGTTGGATGTGCCGCCATCCGCTCACCGCACCGATCACCACCAACCCGGCCCACCCGGCGCCCGCTCACCGACCTAGCCGGGAACCCGCTCGCTGAAGTCGCGGTGCCCGGCGACCGCGGCGCGCAGCCGCTCAAGCTGGTCCTTGACGCGCGCCGGAGCGGTGCCGCCCTTCGCCGCGCGCGACTCCAGCGCGCCGCGCACGGTCAGCACCTCGCGGACGCCGGGGCCCAGGTGCGGCGAGATCGCGGTGAAGTCCTCGTCTGTGAGATCCACCAGGTCGATACCGCGCTCCTCGCACACCCGCACGCACGCGCCGGCGATCTCGTGGGCCTCGCGGAACGGTACGCGCTGCCGGACCAGCCACTCGGCGACATCGGTGGCCAGCGAGAATCCCTCCGGAGCCAGCTCCGCCATACGCGTGCGGTCGAACACCAGCGTGCCGACCATGCCGGCGAAGGCGGGCAGCAGCAGCCGGAGGGAGTCGACGGCGTCGAACACCGGCTCCTTGTCCTCCTGCAGGTCCCGGTTGTAGGCCAGCGGGAGCCCTTTGAGGGTCGTGAGCAGGCCGGTGAGGTCTCCGACGAGCCGGCCGGCCTTGCCTCGCGCCAGCTCCGCGATGTCCGGGTTCTTCTTCTGCGGCATGATCGAGGAGCCGGTGGAGTACGCGTCATCGAGCGTGACGAACGAGAACTCCCGGGTCGCCCACAGGATGATCTCCTCGGAGAAACGCGAGAGGTCCACCCCGATCATCGCGCTGACGAAGCCGAACTCCGCGATCACGTCGCGGGCCGCCGTGCCGTCGATGGAGTTCTCCGCGGAGGAGGAGAACCCCAGCTCGGCGGCGACCGCCTCCGGGTCGAGACCCAGCGAGGATCCGGCCAGCGCCCCGGAGCCGTAGGCGGACACAGCGGCGCGCCGGTCCCAGTCACGCAGCCGCTCCACGTCGCGCACCAGCGGCCAGGCGTGCGCCAGGAGGTGGTGTGCCAGCAGCACCGGCTGGGCGTGCTGCAGGTGGGTGCGGCCGGGCATGGGGGCGTCGCCGTTCGCCTCCGCTTGGTCGGCGAGCGCCGATACGACGTCCAGTAGCTCGCTGGAGATCGCCCGCGCCTGCTCGCGCAGGTACATCCGGACGAGCGTGGCGATCTGGTCGTTGCGGCTGCGCCCGGCCCGCAGCCGCCCACCGAGGTCCGCCCCGATGCGCTCGACGAGCCCGCGCTCCAGTGCCGTGTGCACGTCCTCGTCCGCCAGGACCGGCGTGAACTCCCCCGATTCCACGTCCGTTTCGAGCTGGTCCAGGCCGGCCAGCATCTGTTCGAGCTCGTCGCCGGTCAGCAGCCCGGAACCGTGGAGCACGCGGGCGTGGGCCCGGGATCCGGCGATGTCGTGCCGGGCCAGCCGCCAGTCGAAGTGTGTGCTCAGGGAGAGCCGGGCCAGCGCCTCGGAGGGACCGCCGGCGAACCGGCCGCCCCACAGCCGGCTGGCCCCGCTGTCGGGCTCGTCAGCCACGGATAGGTCCTTTCGAATGCCGCTGCTTCATTGGTCAGCCTCGGGTGCCGCCGCGGGGGCGGGCGTTCAGGAGGACGCCTGGTCGCGCAGGCTCGCGATCTTCGCGGGCATGCTCCAGACGTCGATGAAGCCGCGGGCGTTGCTCTGGTCGTAGGTGTCGCCGGTGTCGTAGGTGGCGAGCTCGTAGTTGTACAGCGACTTCTCGCTGCGCCGGCCGGTGACAACGGCGCGGCCCCCGTGCAGCTCCATCCGGATGTCGCCGCTGACGTGCCTGTTGGCCTCGGCGATGAACCCGTCGAGTGCGTCCTTCAGCGGGGAGTACCACAGGCCGTCGTAGACCAGCTCGCCCCAGCGCTGGTCCACGCCGCGCTTGAACCGGGCGAGGTCGCGCTCGACGGTGACGTTCTCCAGCTCCTGGTGCGCGGTGATGAGGGCGATCGCGCCGGGGGCCTCGTAGACCTCGCGGCTCTTGATGCCCACCAGCCGGTCCTCGACCATGTCGATCCGGCCCACTCCGTGCGCGCCGGCGCGCCGGTTCATCTCCTCGATCACCTGCAGCGGTGTGAGCTCCTTGCCGTCGATGGCAGTCGGCACACCGGCGGTGAAGGTGACCACGACCTCGTCAGGGTCGCGGGGATTGGCCGGGTCCTCGCTGTAGGCGTAGACGTCCTCGACCGGCGCGTTCCAGATGTCTTCCAGGAAGCCGGTCTCGATCGCCCGGCCGAAGAGGTTCTGGTCGATGGAGTAGGGCGACTTCTTGGTGACGTCAATCGGCAGGCCCTTCTCCTCGGCGAAGGCGATGGCCTTGTCACGCGTCATTCCGGAGTCGCGCACCGGCGCCAGGACCTTCAGTTCCGGGTGCAGCGCGGCGAGGCCGGCCTCGAAGCGCACCTGGTCGTTGCCCTTGCCGGTGCAGCCGTGGGCGACCATGGTGGCGTTGTGGTAGCGCGCGGCGTCGGCCAGGTGCCGCACGATCAGCGGCCGCGACAGCGCCGACACCAGCGGGTAGCGGTCCATGTAGAGCGCGTTGGCCTGCAGCGCGGGGATGCAGTACTCGGTGGCGAACTCGTCCTTTGCGTCGGCCACGACGGCGTCGACGGCGCCGCAGTCGATCGCGCGCTGCCTGACGGCGTCGAGGTCCTCACCGCCCTGGCCGCAGTCGATCGCCACGGCCACCACCTCGGCCTTGGTCTCCTCGGCGATCCACCCGATGGCGACGGAGGTGTCCAGGCCCCCCGAGTATGCGAGTACGACCCGTTCGGTCATGGAAGTCTCTCCTTTGTGGGTTCGGTCCGGCCGGTACCGGGCAAGCCGGCCCCTTCGGTGTGGGGCGGGCGGTCCGGCACCGGGCCTGTGTTCGTCGTGGCTGCCGGTCGTGGCACCTACGGACGCCGGTTGGCGAGGTGCAGCAGCGCCGTCGCCAGTTCCTCGCCTCCCTCGGGGGCGCGGGCGATCACCAGGATCGTGTCGTCGCCCGCGATGGTCCCCAGGATCGCGTGGATGTCGGTGTGGTCGATTGCCGAGGCCAGGTACTGGGCCGCTCCCGGCGGGGTGCGGACGATGACCATGTTTCCCGAGGCCTCCGCCGAGACCAGCAGGTCCTCGGCGAGGCGGGTCAGGCGTGCGTTGGACACGTGCTCCAGATCCTGGTCGCCGGTTCGCGCCCGCTGCAGGCGCTCGCCGCCTTCCCCGGGCAGGACATAGATCAGGCTGCCGTCGACGGTGCGGAGCTTCACCGCTCCCATCTCGTCCAGGTCACGCGAGAGTGTGGCCTGGGTGACCTGGACGCCGCTCTCGGCCAGCAGCCGCGCCAGCTCGCTCTGCGAACGGACGTCGTTCTTCGTCAACGCCTCCGTTATGCGGGCGTGCCGGGCGGCCTTGGTCATGGGTGTCGATCCATCACCGTCGACGGTCATCGTCGCCCGTCCCCTCTGCCTTCTCCGCCGGACGTCCCGAGCAGGAAGGCCAGCAGCGCCTTCTGCGCGTGCAGCCGGTTCTCCGCCTGGTCCCACACCGCGCTGTGCTCCGAGTCGATGACGTCGGCGGTGATCTCCTCGCCGCGGTGGGCGGGCAGGCAGTGCAGCACGATCGCGTCCGGCGCGGCCAGGCCGAGCTTGGCGGCGTCGACCGTGTAGGGGCGGAACGGCGTGTCCCGCTCGGCGGCCTCGGCCTCCTGTCCCATCGAGGTCCATACGTCGGTGGCGAGTACGTCGGCGCCGCGCGCCGCCCTCTCGGGGTCCCCGGCGTACACCCGGGCCGAGCCGCCCGTGTCCGCGGCGATCTCCTCGGCCCGGGCGAGCACCGCGGGGTCGGGGCGGTACTCCTCTGGTGCCGCGATCCGGACGTGCATACCGGCGGCCGCCCCGCCCACCAGGTAGGAGTGCGCCATGTTGTTGGCGCCGTCGCCGAAGTAGCCGAGCGTCAGTCCTGCTGTGCGGCCCTTGCGCTCGCGCACGGTCTGCAGGTCGGCGAGGATCTGGCAGGGGTGGAAGGTGTCGGTGAGCGCGTTGACGACGGGTACGCCGCTCACCCGCGCCATGGCTTCGAGCCGCTGCTGCTCGAAGGTGCGCCACACGACCGCCGCGACCTGGCGCTCCAGTACCCGGGCGGTGTCCTCGATGGGTTCGCCGCGCCCCAGCTGGCTGGTTTGGGCGTCGACGACGAGTGGCTGGCCGCCGAGATCGGCGATGCCGACCGCGAAGGAGACGCGCGTTCGGGTGGACGGCTTGTCGAACAGCACCGCGACCGTACGCGGGCCGTCCAGTGGCCGGTGGCCGAAGCGGTCCTTCTTCATGGCGTCAGCGAGGTCGAGGACCTCGGCCTGCTCCGCGGGTGTGAGGTCGTCGTCCCGGCGGAAGTGCCGTGTCGCGGGGCTCATGCGGGGGTCTCCTCTCCTGCGGCCCGGTCGAGAATCCGCGGCAGCGCGCCGGTGAACTCCAGGATCTCCTCGCGCGTGATGGTCAACGGCGGGGCGACGCGGACGACGTCAGCGGTGACCGCGTTGACCAGGAAGCCGTGCTCCGCGGCGCGGGTCTGGACGGTCGCGGCGGCCGGCGCGGACAGCTGGATACCGCGCCACAGTCCCGCGCCGCGCACCTCGGTGACCAGCGGGTGGCCCGCGGCGGTGATCTCGCTCGCCAGCAGGTCGCCGAGTTCGGCCGCGGCGGCGAGCAGGCCATCGGCCTCGATGGTGTCCAGCACGGCCAGCGCCGCCGCACAGGCCACCGGGTTGCCACCGAAGGTGGAGCCGTGGTCCCCCTTGGCGAACGCGGTCGCGTACCGGCCGAGTCCCACGCACGCGCCGATGGGAAGCCCGCCGCCCAGCCCTTTGGCCAGGGTGAGGACGTCGGGAAGGACCCCGTCGGCCTGGTGCGCGAACCAGTGGCCGGTGCGCCCGACACCGCTCTGGATCTCGTCGAGGACGAACGCGGCACCCGTGGCGTCGCAGATCTCGCGGACCTCGGCCAGGTAGCCGGGGTCGGCGGGCAGGATTCCGGCCTCGCCCTGGACGGGCTCGACGAAGACGGCGGCGCAGGAGTCGTCGACGGCGTCGCGCAGCGCCGCCGCGTCCCCGTGCGCAACGAAGCGGACGTCCAGGCCGAAGGGGCCGAACGGGTCGCGGATGGCCGGCTTTCCGGTGAGCGCGAGCGCCCCCGAGGTGCGGCCGTGGAACCCGCCGTCGGTACTGACGATGGTGCGGCGGCCCGCCCCCGCGGCACGCTTGACCAGTTTCAGCGCGGCCTCGTTGGCCTCGGAGCCGGAGTTGGCGAAGAACACCCGGACGTCACCGGTGCCACCCGCCGCGCCCGCGCGGACCAGGCCGATGAGCCGTTCGGCGAGCCGCACGGCGCGCTCGTGCACGTACAGGTTGCTGGTGTGGGCGAGCGAGGCCGCCTGGTCGGCGACCGCCTTCACCAGGGCGGGGTGGCCGTGTCCGAGCGAGGAGACGGCGATGCCGGCGAGCAGGTCCAGGTACCGGCGGCCGTCCGCGTCCCACACGCGGCGTCCCTCGCCGTGCGTGAGCGCGATGGGCGGTGTGCCGTAGTTGGGCATGAGGGCGGCGTCGAACCGCGCTTGCAGCTCGCGAGACGTCATGTGTCCTCGCCCTCGTAGATGTCGACGGGTTCGGTGGGCTCCTCGGCCTCGGCGACCACCATCGTGCCGATCCCCTCGTTGGTGAACACCTCGAGAAGCATGGAGTTGGGAGTGCGTCCGTCGAGGATGTGCGCCTGGGGAACCCCGCCGCGCACCGCGCGCAGGCACGCCTCCATCTTCGGCGCCATGCCCGAGGACAGGTTGGGCAGCATCTCCTCCAGCTCGCTGGCGGTGAGCATGCTGACCAGCTCCTCGCAGGTCGGGTAGTCGGAGTAGAGCCCTTCGACGTCGGTCAGCATGATGAGCTTGCCCGCGTCCAGCGCGATCGCGAGCGCCGCCGCCGCGGTGTCGGCGTTGACGTTGTACACGCCCTCCTCGGACCGGCCGATTCCGGAGATGACGGGCACCCGGCCATCGTCGAGCAGTGTGCGCACCAGTCCCGGCTGCACCTCGACGACCTCACCAACGAGGCCGATGTCCACGGGCGCGCCGTCGACCATGGCGGACTTGCGTTCGGCGGTGAGCAGGTGGGCGTCCTCACCCGAGATGCCGACGGCGAACGGGCCGTGGGCGTTGATCAGCCCGACGATCTCCCGGTTGATCTGGCCCACCAGGACCATGCGCACGACATCCATCGTCTCGGAGGTGGTGACGCGCAGCCCGCCGGCGAAGGTGCTCCGCACACCGAGCCGTTCGAGGTGGTCGGTGATCTGGGGACCGCCGCCGTGTACGACAACGGGGCGCAGCCCGGCGTAGCGCAGGAACACGATGTTCTCGGCGAACCGGGACTGGAGCGCGGGGTCGGTCATGGCGTTGCCGCCGTACTTGACCACGACTGTCTTGCCGTGGAAGCGGCTCAGCCACGGCAGCGCCTCGATAAGTGCGTTGGCCTTGCTCTCCGCGTCGCTCAGGCGCATCGCGGGCTCCTCTCCAGCGGTGTTCTCGCCCGTACTCATGAGCTGTAGGCCGAATTCTCGTGGACGTACTCGACGGTCAGGTCGGTGGTCCACACGGTGGCGGCCGCGCTTCCCGCGGAGAGGTCGACGGTGACGGTCACCTCACGCGCTCCCAGGTCGGCCTTGGAGCGGTCGTCACCGAGCGCGCCGCGCCGGCAGACCCATACCCCGTTGATGGCCACGTTGAGCTCGTCGGGCTGGAACGTGGCGTCGGTGGTACCGACGGCCGCCAGTACCCTGCCCCAGTTCGGATCCTGCCCGTAGATGGCGCACTTGAACAGGGCGCTCCGGGCGACTGCCCGTGCCGCCGTGACAGCATCGTCCTCGCTGGCCGCCCCGACCACCTCGATCGCGATCGACTTCGAGGCGCCTTCAGCGTCGGCGATGAGCTGGCGCGCGAGGTCCCCGCAGACCTCGGTGAGCAGTGCGGTGAACTCCTCCTCGTCAGGAGCGGTTCCCGAGGCACCGCTGGACATCAGGGCGACCGTGTCGTTGGTGGACAGGCAACCGTCGGCATCGACGCGGTCGAACGTGCGACCGGTCGCCGCGCGCAGCGCGCGGTCGCATTGCTCCGGGGTCAGCTCGGCGTCGGTGGTGACGACCGACAGCATGGTGGCCAGCGAGGGCGCGAGCATCCCGGCGCCCTTGGCCATGGCGCCGACCGTGTAGCCGGAGCCGGCGGTACTACGCCGGAAGGCGATCTTGGCGACCGAGTCCGTGGTGCGGATGGCGTCGGCCGCGTCGAGCCCGCCGTCGCGGGCGGCCGCGGCCACGGCGTTGTCGACGCCGGCCAGCAGCTCCGGCATGGCCAGGCGTTCGCCGATGAGTCCGGTGGAGCAGACAAGAACCTCGCCCGGGGAGTCGTCCAGTGCCGCCCCCGCCCGTTCGGCGGTGGTGTGCGTGTCCTGGAATCCCGGGGCGCCGGTGCAGGCGTTGGCGCCACCGGAGTTCAGGATGATCGCGCGGACCTGCCCTCCTTTGGCCACCTGCTCCGACCAGAGCACGGGTGCGGCCTTGACGCGGTTGCGGGTGAACACGGCGGCGGCGGAGCGCGACGGGCCGTCGTTGATGACGGCGGCGACGTCGCGGGCGCCGTTGGGTTTGAGGCCGGCGTTCACGCCGGCGGCCCGGAATCCGAGCGGTGCGGTGACACTCACGGTGCGGCCTTTCTCCTGACGCCGGCCCGGCCGTGCGCGGGCGGGCCGGCGGTTGGCAGTGACGTGCGGCGCCTGGCCGGTGCGGTTACGGCGCGACGCCCGCCACGGGCAGCCCTGCGGTCTCGCTCAGGCCGAGCGCGATGTTCGCGCTCTGCACGGCGCCGCCGGCGGTGCCCTTGGTCAGGTTGTCGAGCGCGGCTATCGCGACGAGCCGGCCGGCGGCCTCGTCCACCGTGACCTGGAGCAGTGTTGCGTTGGCGCCCAGGGTCATGGCGGTGGTCGGCCAGGTGCCCTCGGGGAGCAGCCGGACGAACGGCTCGTCGCTGATTCGTCGCTGGTACGCGTCTCTGACCTGCTCGGTCGTTATCCCCGACCGGATGGGAGCAGAGCAGGTCGTGAGGATTCCCCGAGGCATGGGTGCCAGCACGGGGGTGAAGTTGACCGTGACGGGTTCCCCGGCGGCCCCGGAGAGGTTCTGGACGATCTCGGGGTTGTGCCGGTGGCCGCCCCCAACGCCGTACGGGGCGGCCGAGCCCATGACCTCGCTGCCGAGCAGGTGCGGCTTGGGCGCCTTACCGGCACCGGAGGTGCCGGTAACCGCGACGACGACCGCCTCGGGGTGCACCAGCCCGGCGGCAAGCCCCGGGAACATCGCGAGTGTGGCCGCGGTGACGTGGCAGCCGGGCACGGCGACGCGGCGAGTGCCGGTGAGCGCCTCGCGCGCGCCGGGCAACTCGGGCAGCCCGTAGGGCCAGGTACCCGCGTGCGGGGAGCCGTAGAACTGTTCCCATGCGGCGGGGTCGGTGAGCCGGAAGTCGGCGCCGCAGTCCACGACGAGCACGTTCTCGCCGAGCTGTTCGGCGATCGGCCCGGACTGGCCGTGCGGGAGGGCGAGGAAGACAATGTCGTGGCCCGCGAGGGCGTCCGCGGTGGTCTCGGCCAGAACCCGGTCGGCCAGCGGAAGCAGGTGCGGCTGGTGCTCGCCCAGGCGGCTACCGGCGTTGCCGCCCGCGGTGAGCGTCCCGATCTCGATGCTGGGGTGCGCGAGCAGGATGCGCAGCAGCTCACCGCCCGCGTAACCGCTAGCACCGGCGACCGCCGCGGTGTATCCCATTGCTCGGCTCCCCTGTTCCGTCCCACCCGAACACTACTGAACTATCATGCATTCAGTTGTAATAATATGCAAATCATTCTGGTCCGGCCGCCCCGGACGCCTCCCCGATAGCCCCCGGACGGTCGGGGCTGCCCGGAGCATTTCCCCCCGGGCCCGGCTCGTGCGGTTCCCGGCCGGCCATCCGGGCGGCGAGCCCGGCGAACCGGGAGGTCCGCGTCACCCGGCGGGACTCGCGGCGGTCGGCCGTGCGGTAGAGCCCGTTGACGAGCTGCGGTCCGATCCGCCGCCACGGTTCACGCCGCCAGGCGCGGGCCTGGTGGCCCACCCACGGCAGGCGCGTCAGCTCGGTGCCGTGGCCGAGCACGAGGTCGCGCAGGGTCCGCCCGGCGAGGTTCGCGGCGGTGACGCCACTGCCAGCGTATCCGCCCGCCCAGCCCAGGCCGGTGTCGCGGTCCAGGTCAACGCTGGGGCACCGGTCGCGCGCCACTCCGACCGCACCGGACCACGCATGGACGATCGGAACCTCGGCGGCGATCGGAAACAACCGTGCCAGCCCGCGCCATAACTCGGCGATGGTCTGCGGCTCGGTGGCGCCGTTGTCGTCCCGGGCCGGACCGGTCCGGAAGGGAGCGTCGCTCCCGCCGATCGCGATCCGGCCGTCGGCGGTGCGCTGCGCGTATACGAAGGCGTGCGCGGCGTCGCCAAGGACCTCGCGCCCCTCCCAGCCGATGTGTCGCCACATGTCGTCCGTGAGCGGCTCCGTGACGATCATGGAGCTGCGCGCGGGCTGCCACTCTTGTCCCTGGCCGCGCGGGTGCACCGGGTACCCTTCCGTGGCGCGGATAACGTGGTCCGCGCGGACCACACCGTGCTCGGTCACCGCTGCCGGCCGGGCGTTTCCGTCGCCCGGGCGGATCTCGGTGACAGCACTGCCCTCGAAGAGGTGCACGCCCAGCCCTTCGACCACGTTCGCCAACCCGACGGCGAGCTTGGCCGGCTGGACACGGGCGGCGTGCGGGCTGTGCGCGGCCGCGATCGTACCGTCGACGTGCAGCCGGGAGGCATCGGTGTGCTCCAGCAGGTGCAGATCCTCGGGCCAGAACCCCCACTCCTGCCGATAGCCGACCTCGGCGTGCAGCCGGCTCCGCTGCGCCGGATTGGTGGCGACCAGCCGCATTCCGCCCTTGACGATGTCGGCGTCGATCCCTTCGTCGCCCGCGGTGTCGATGACCTCGTCAACCGAGTTCATCAACGCGCGTTGCAACGCGATGGCCGCCCCTTTGCTGTGCAGTTGCGCGTAGCGCTCACGTGAGCCGGCGAACTCGGCGGAGAGCCAGCCGCCGTTCCGCCCCGAGGCACCGAACCCGCAGAACTCGCTTTCCAGCAGCGCTATCCGCAGCCCGGGATCGGCCCGCTGCAGGTAATAGGCGGTCCACAGTCCGGTATATCCACCGCCCACAATGCAGACGTCGTAGTCGACGGTGTCGAGCAGAGCGGCCCGGCGCTCGGGACACCCGAGCTCGCGGAACCAGAAGGAGATTCCTCCGTTGCGGAACTCCGCTGATCTGGGGACGGAACGCATTTCTGCGGCACTGGCGAAGAGTTTCATCTCAGATGGCCCCCGGCTGGTCTGACATTGCCGCTCTGGTGCCCGCGCTGGTCGCCGTCATTACCCCGTGGCTTCCAGGGCGAACCCGGACGCGCCACGGTAACGCACCCGTTGGGGTCGTTCGGGCTGGTGGGCCGGTACAGCCGCAAATAACACCGATCGTACGATCACTATGCGCGACCACTCGAAAACGCTCGGCTCAGGACAATCTACCTGCCGACCGGTGCGCCCAGTGCGCGTTTCGGTCAGCGTCAGCCCGCGTCGACTGGTTCGGCGTCCTCGCTCTGGCCCGAGGAATCGCGGAGCTCGCGGGCGATGGTGGCGAGCCTCTCCACCCCGTCGACGCCGAGCACACCGAGCACGTACTCGCGGAGCAGGGCGACGTGCCGGGTGCGGGCATGCTCGGCGAGCTCCAGGCCCGCGGGAGTGAGCGCCGCGTAGACCACGCGGCGGTCCTCCGGGCACGCCTGCCGCGTGAGGTATCCCTTGCTCGCCAATCGGTCGGCGAGCTTGGTGAACCCGCCGCTGCTCAGGCTGACCTCACGCGCGAGCCGGCTCATTGGCAGCCGGTGGTCGGGAGAGCGAAGCAACCGGATCAGCACCTCGAACCACGGGCCGGACATGTCGTCACCACTGGGGTCGATCCCGCGCAGCAGCAATGGGTCGGTGGCGTTCAGTGCCTCGTGGAACAGCCCCCACGCCGTGATCAGGTCGTCGTCACTGATCTCCGCGGCAGCCGTGCTCGTCTCCCGTGTGTCGCCCGAATTGTCGGCCATACCCCCGACATTAGCAGGAAGTATCTTCCCAGACAGAATCTTGGCCGACTCCGGCCTCTGGGAACACCGCGGGCCGGCACCGCACTGCGGTGCCGGCCCGCGGACACGAACCTAGTGCCGCTGGTCGACCGCGTCGAGCGCGGAGCGCAGCGTGGAGACCAGGTGGTCGATCTGCTCCCAGGTGACAATCAGCGGCGGCGAGATCAGCAGCGAGTGCGGGACCGCGCGTAGCACAACGCCGCGCGCCCGCGCCTCGGTGAAGACCTCCGCGGTGGTGATACCGCGTCCCTCCAGTGCCTCCGTGGTGAGTTCCACAGCGGCCATCACACCAACCCCGGATCGGACCTCGGCGACCAGCGGGTGGTCGGCCAGGGTACGCACAGCGGCGTCGAGCTGGGTCTCGATCTCCAGCGAGACGGTGAACAGGTCCTCGCGTTCCAGGATGTCCAGGTTGGCCATGGCCGCCGCGGCGCAGGTCGGGTGCCCGGCGTAGGTGGTCCCGTGGATGAAGGGGTTCCCGGGCCGGTTCCAGAAGGGCTCGGCGACCTCCCCGCTCACGATGACCCCGCCGAGCGGGAGATACCCGCTGGTGACCCCCTTGGCGAAGACGATCATGTCGGGCCGCACGCCAAAGCGCTCGATCCCGAACCAGTTACCCATGCGGGCGAAGCCGCAGATAACGCTGTCGACAACAAACAGGATGCCGTACCTCTGGCACAGCTCCGCCACACCCTCGAAGTAGCCCGGAGCGGGGGCGTAGACCCCGCCGGCCCCGATGACCGGCTCGGCGAAGAACGCGGCGACACGCTCCGGTCCGACCCGCAGGATCTCCTCCTCAAGCGCCTCAAGGGAGTCGTGCGGCACCACCGACGCGTCCTTGACGATCTGCCCGAAACCGCTGCGGAACCGGTCCATGCCGATCATGCTGGTGCCGAAACCGTGCAGGCCGTGGTACCCACCGGTGCGGCTGATCAGGTGCCCCCGCTCCGGCTGGCCCTGGGCCGCCCAGTACCGGCGGGCGAGCTTGGCCGCGGTCTCGATGGACTCGCCGCCCCCGCAGGTGAGGATGACCCGCGGGTCAGCGACCGGCGCGTGGGCCGCCAGCCGCTCGCTGAGCTGCAGCGCGGGCTCGTTGGCGAAGTCGCCGTAGACCGCGTACGCGTCCAGGGTGCTGAGCTGCCGGTGCACGGCGTCAGCGATTTCGGTCCGGCCGTGACCGACATTGCAGTACCACAGGCTCGCGGTGCCATCGAGGTACCGGTCGCCGTTGTCATCCCAGATCCAGGCTCCCTCGGCCCGGGACACCACGAACTTCGGGCCTTGGGAGATGGTGTTCATATCAGTGAAGGTATGCCAGAAGCGGCTGGGCTCCAGCTGCTCCGCCGGTTTACGCGCATACGAAACCACTGTTTCGGTCACAAGCGACCTCCGAGCCAAGGGTGCGTGAAAACGCAACGAGAAAACGCAGAATGAAACAGCTGTTCCGCGAAGGCTTCTGGAGCCCGTGTTCGCGGCAGGTGACTGCAGACTAAGTTTCCAGCGGCCCCCGGTTCAAGAGGCAAAACAGGAAATCCTCCCCGGTTTTACATGGAACATGCCACCTACCACCGGCCCGTCTCCCCGAAACCCGCTCTCAGCAGGCAAAACAGGTGAAAAAATTGTGTCCTCGGAGACAGCGCGCGGCCCCGCTTCACGGCCGGTTAACCTGGTCGTGAAGCGGGGCCGCGGGAGGGGTGGCGCACCCCGGGGTTCTAGCCGCGCAGGGTGGCGCCCGTGCGGCTGGCAGCGGCCGCGACGGCGGCGTCGCGCGCGGCCGTGGCCTCCTCGGTCGTCAGGGTGCGGTCACTGGCCCGGAAACGCAGGTTGTAGGCCAGGGACTTGCGCCCCTCGCCCACCTGCTCACCGGTGTAGACATCGAACAGCCGGACGCTTTCCAGCAGGTCACCGGCCCCGGAACGAAGTGCCTCCTCGACGTCGGCGGCGGGCACCGAATTGTCGACAACAAGTGCGACGTCCTGGGCGGCCGCCGGAAGGCCGGAGACCTCTGGCGCGCCAGCCGGGGCACGGGCCCCCTCGATCAGGTCGAGTTCGACCTCCATCGCCACGGTGCGGGCCGGCAACCCGTACGCGCTGATGACGCGCGGATGGAGCTCGCCCGCATAGCCAACAAGGGTTCCGGACACCGAGTCGTCGGTGTTGTTGACAACATACAACGCGGCGCAGCGGCCCGGGTGCCAGGGAGCGCGCTCGGCCGCCCGCGCCCGCAGCTCGACCCCGGCGCTGTACCCCACCTCGCGTGCCGCCTCGATCGCGTCGGCCCACGTGGCCGGACGTCCCTTGCCCCACCAGCCCGAGGGGTCCCGCTCGCCGGCCAGGACCGCCGCCACGCGGCGCGGCTGGTCCGGGATCGCGGCCTCGACGCTCGCCCGCTCGTCAGGGCTGGGCCCCCGGTGCACCGGTGGAATGGGCGCCCGCTCCGGCGCGCCCGCCTTGGGCAGGTAGACCAGACCGATCTCGAAGAGGGCGGCATCGGAAAATCCGCGGCCCACATTGCGCACGAGCGTACGCAACAGCCCCGGAAGCAGTGTGGTGCGCAGCAGCGGTTCGTCATCGTTGAGCGGGTTGGCTAGCCGCACCGCGTTGCGCCGCTCGTCGTCGGCGGCCAGCCGCAGGCCGTCGAACTGCGCCTGACCCACGAAGGGGTAGCTGAGTACCTCGACGAAGCCCGCCCCGGCGAGCCCGCGCCCCACGGCACGACGGATCCGCTGGCCGATGGTGAGCCCGCGCCCCGCCGGCACCACCGGCGGAATCGAGGGGATCTCGGAGTACCCTTCGAGCCGGATGACCTCCTCGGCGAAGTCGTTCGGGTCAGTGAGGTCGGGCCGCCACGATGGCGGGGTGACGTGCAAAGTTGCACCCGACTCCGCCTCGGTGACCGCGCACCCCACCTCGCGCAGCCGGCGTACGGCGGTCCCCGCCGGGTAGTCGACGCCGGAAACGCGGGCGGGAAGGGCCGCGTCGATCGCGACCGGCTCCCGGGGCGTGCTGCGGTCAACGTGGGTATAGCCGTTGTCAACGATCGCACCACCGAGCTCGGCCAGCAGGTTCACGGCCCGGGTGGCGGCAGCGAGCGGTAGCTCGGAGTCGACGCCGCGTTCGAACCGGCGCGAGGACTCCGAGGAGAGCTGGTGCCGGCGAGCCGCGCGCGCGATATGGGTCTCGGCGAAGTGCGCGGCCTCGATGATCACATTGGTGGAGGTCAGGCTGATTTCAGTTTCCAGCCCGCCCATAATCCCGGCGATGTTGATCGGCCCCGACTCGTCGGTGATCAGGATGTCGTCCGGATCGAGCGTGCGCTTGACGTGGTCGAGCGTCTCCAACTGCTCACCGCTGCGGGCCAGCCGGACCTCGATCGGGCCGCGCAGCTTGTCGCGGTCCCAGGCGTGCAGCGGCTGGCCGAGCTCCATCAGCACGTAGTTGGTGACGTCGACCGCCAGCGAAATGGGGCGGACCCCCGTATGCGCCAGGCGGCGCTTCATCCACAACGGCGACTCGGCATCGGGGTCGAATCCGGTGGCACCACGCAGCACGTAGCGCGAGCAGATCGCCGGATCGGCCACGGTCGCCGGATACCCGCCTCCGGGCGTGCCGGTGATCTCTATGTCGGCCGGATCGCGGAACGGCACTCCGTAGACCGCCGCGGCTTCCCGGGCCACGCCCCTGATCGACAGTGCGTAGCCGCGGTCCGGGGTGACCGCGATGTCCAGGACGTCCTCGCGCAGGCCAAGCAGGTCGTAGGCGTCGGCTCCTGGCTCACCCGCGTCCTCGGGCAGCACGACGATGCCCGTGTGGTCCTCCCACAGGCCCAGTTCGGTGGCGGAGCAGATCATGCCCTCGGAGACCCGCCCGTAGGTGGTGCGGGCGCTGATCGCGAAGCCGCCCGGGAGCGTGGCGCCGGGCAGCGCCACGACGACCAGGGCGCCCTCGGAGAAGTTCCGGGCGCCGCACACGATGCCCTGGGGCTCGCCGCTGCCGTTGGCAGTGCCGACGTCGACCCGGCAGTACCGGACGGGCTTCTTGAACCCGGTCAGCTCCTCGATCTCGCGCACCCGGCCGAGCACGATTGGCCCGGCGATGTCAGCGCCGATCTCGTCGACGGTCTCCACCTCAAGGCCCACACTGATCAATCCCGCGGCGAGATCGCGGGCAGTCAGGCCGGCCGGCAGGTCGACGTACTCCCGAAGCCAGGAGACAGGGACACGCATCAGACCTCCATCCCGAACGCCGAGGTGAACCGGACGTCGCCCTCGACCATGTCGCGCATGTCGCGGACCCCCCGCGCGAACATCAGGGTGCGCTCGACCCCGAGTCCGAACGCCCAGCCGCTGTAGCGCTCGGTGTCGATGCCGGCGGCCACGAGGACCCGCGGGTTGATCGTGCCGCACCCGCCCAGCTCGATCCAGCCTTCGGATCCGCAGGTGCGGCAGGGCGCGTCGGGGTTGCCCACCGACTCGCCGCGGCAGACGAAGCACTCCAAGTCGACCTCGCCCGAGGGCTCGGTGAACGGGAAGTAGTACGGCCGGAAGCGGGTCCGCAGGCCGGCACCGAACATCGAGTGCACGAACGCGTCAATGGCGCCGCGCAGGTGCCCCATGGTGATGCCCTCGTCCACCACCATCCCCTCGAGTTGGTGGAACACCGGGGTGTGGGTGGCGTCGAGCTCGTCGGTGCGGAACGTCTTGCCGGGCGCGACCACGTAGACGGGCAGCTCGCGGTCGAGAAGCGCGCGGACCTGCACCGGCGAGGTGTGGGTGCGCAGCACGAGCCCGGACTCCCCGCCGGAGGGCGCCTCGACGAAGAAGGTGTCCTGCATCGTGCGGGCCGGGTGGTCCGGCAGGAAGTTCAGCGCGTCGAAGTTGTACCATTCGGCTTCGATCTCGGGCCCCTCGGCCATCTCGAACCCCATGTTGACGAAGACGTCGGTCATGCGTTCGGCGATGGTTGTCAGGGGGTGGCGCGCCCCGCGCGGCCGCCGGTCCCACGGCAGCGTGACGTCGACGGCCTCCTCAACGAGGACGCGGTTGTCGCGCTCTTCCTCAAGGACGGCGCTGCGCTCCTTGACCGCCTCGGATATCTCTCGCCGGGCCCCGCCGACCCGCTGGCCGGCCTCGGCCCGGGCCGCGGGCGGCAGCGAGCCGATCTCCCGGTTGGCCAGTGCCAATGGGGATCGGTCGCCGGCGTGCGCGAGGCGGGCCTCCTTGAGTTCCTCAAGCGAGCTGGCCGCCGCGATGGCGGCCAGGGCCTCGTCGCGCATCCGGGCCACTTCGTCCGGATGCAGTGGGGTCACTTCGACCGGATCATAGGAATCGTTGGGTGCAGACATGATTGGTTGCCTCGCCGCTCCCGCCCATCACGGCGGGGCGGCCGTCACGGCCCGCCGCTCGCGCAGCGGACGCTAGCCGACAGGGAAGCTCTAACAGCCCGCCCGCCGCCCCGCTCGAAGCCGCTCAGGCGAACTCGGGGGTACCGGCGGGCACAATAAATCGAAACTCGGCGCCGCCGCAGGGCGCGCGGCCAACCGTGATCGTGCCGCCGTGGGCCTCGATCAGACCCTTGACGATGAACAGGCCCAAGCCGGTGCCGCCGCGCCGCTTGCTGCGCCAGAACTGGCGGAAAACGCGCGGAATGGCTTCGGGCGCTATGCCCTTGCCTTCGTCGCGCACCGACACCGCTGCTCCTCCCTCGTGGGGCTCGATCACAATAGTGACAGTACCAGCGCCGTGCCGTACCGCGTTTTCCACCAGGTTGGCCATGATCTGCTCAAGCTTGTCGGGATCGAGCCACATCTCGGGCAGCGGGTCGTTGGCCTCCAGGCGGAAGCGGTCCTCGGCCTCGCCCGCCGCGACACGGCCGGCGATGACCCTGCGGGCGCACTCGGGGAGGTCGACGACCTGGCGGCGCACCTCCAGGCGGCCGGACTCGATCCGCGAGACGTCGAGGAGCTCCGTGACCAGCCGCGTTACACGGTCGGCGTCAGCGTTGACCGTCTCGAGCATGAAGATCTTCTGCTTCTCGGTGAGGCGCTCCCATTTCGCGAGCAGGGTCGCGGTGAACCCCTTGACACTGGTCAGCGGGGACCGGAGCTCGTGCGCGACCGTGGATACGATCTCTGCGCGATTGCGCTCACCACGAACGCGATATGACGCGTCACGCATAGTCACGACGAGCCGGCAAACGTCGCCGCACGGACTGTCGCGGACGTAGCGGGCGGCCATCAGGATCTCGCGGCCGTCGGCGAGGAACAGTGTCCGTTCGGGCTGGCGGGTGCGGATCCGCAACCCGCCGTACGGGTCGCTGTGCTTCCACCAGTCGCGGCCGTCAGCGTCGTGCAGCGGCAGGACGTCCCGGAAGTCGCGCCCCAGGGCCGCCCCGCTGGAGAGCCGGGTGAGACGCCGTGCCAGTCTGTTGAAGGTGATTACCTTGCCGTGCCGGTCGGCGACGAGCACGCCGTCTGGCAGGTCCTCTGCGGAGAGTGCCGGCGCCTCCCCCGCCGCGCTCGCGCTCCCCGCTCGACTCGCCGTCGACTGGTCGCCACCCACGACCGCCTCCCCACGCACTATGTGACCGTCCGGCGCCGCTGGAACGCGGCGCGCGCCCTCCCCGGTGCGGCGCCGTACCGTCGTGCCGTTCATCGCTTGTCGTTCCGGTAGCTCGCTGCACAGTGCCCGCGACGCCACCGATTGTCACTACCCGATGCCCGTGCTCACTACGCACAAGCATGCCGTAACGGTTCCCCCCTATGCGCGACCGTCATGACCAGTTCGACGATCTGCCCTAAGAAACCTGAGCGTATCGGCAACCGAGGGTAGGCGAGCAACCCCCACGAGCGCGGAGAAACCCCGAACTTTCGATACACTGCGTAGCTGAATCCGCGTTGACCAGGATCGAAGGGCGGGACCATGAGTTTCACCCGCGTTACGGGTTGTTACGCCTTTCACGCATAACAGCCCGACCGTGTCGCGACGGGACGCCGAGAGGACATTTCGGGCCGCACTACGGGCAGCACATCCCGAGCTTGTACGCGGACTGGTCGCGCTCACCCGCGCGCCGCGCCGGACACGGAGGCGGCGCGTTGCTGGCGGGCCGTGGTGTACAGGCACACGGCGGCCGCGGTGGCGAGGTTCAGACTCTCGGCAGCGCCGTAGATAGGAACGCGGACAGCGCCATCAGTGGCGGCGAGCACCTCCCCCGGCAGCCCCCACGCCTCGTTGCCGAACACCCATGCCACGGGCTGGTCCAGCACCCCGGCATCGGCGGCCGAGTCCAGGTCGCGCTCGCCGGTCCCGTCGGCAGCGAGGACGCCCGCCCCTGCGGCGCGCAGGTGGTCGAGCGCGTCGGTGATCGGAACGCCAACGACGACCGGCAGGTGGAACAGGCTGCCCGCCGAGGCCCGCACACACTTGCCGTTGTAGGGGTCCACCGAGGCGTCGGTGAAGACCACCGCGTCGGCACCGGCGGCGTCGGCGGTGCGCAACACAGTGCCGGCGTTTCCGGGATCGCGGACGTGGGAGAGCACTGCCACCAGGCGAGCACGGGTTATGCCGGCCAGCGGGACGTCCACGAAGTCGCAGACGGCGAGCATCCCCTGCGGGGTCACCGTCTGCGCGAGCTCGGACATCACATCCGGTGCGACCCGGTGGACCGGGACTCCGGAGGACGTGGCCGTCTCGACAAGCCCGGCGTGCCGCTGCGTGGCCTCGGCGGTGGCGAACACCTGGTGCACCACGCCAGGCGCGGCCAGCGCTTCCCGCACGGCCTGCGGGCCTTCGGCCAGGAAGCGCTTCTCGCGTTGCCGGAACGCGCGCTTGGCGAGCCGACGAGCCCCTTTGACGCGGGGAGATCGGACGCTCGTGAACTCGTAGCCCGCCATCGCGCTGTCGATTCGGCGGATCTCGTCAGGCTGACGCCTGCGCGGGGGTGGTAGCGGGCAGGGCCTGCTTGGCGGTCTCGACCAGCGCGGCGAACGCGGCCTCGTCGTTAACCGCGAGCTCGGCCAGCATGCGGCGGTCGACGTCGACCCCGGAGGCCTTCAGGCCCTGCATGAACCGGTTGTAGGTGAGCCCGTTGGCGCGGGCGCCGGCGTTGATGCGCTGGATCCACAGCCGACGGAACTGCCCCTTCCGGTCCTTGCGGTCCCGGTAGGAGTAGGTCATCGAGTGGAGCATCTGCTCCTTGGCCTTGGTGTACAGGCGCGACCGCTGGCCGCGGTACCCGCTGGCGCGTTCGAGAACGACCCGGCGCTTCTTCTTGGCGTTGAGAGCCCGCTTCACGCGTGCCACTGTGACTCCCTCGTAGGTTGCTGGTAGGCGGTCACCGCACTACCGGTCGGTCCAGCCCGGATCACCCGGTGACCGTTCGGACATACTCGCCCGCCGCATTGACGCTCGCCCTCGGTGCGCGGCACCTGGGGGCGGTCTCGACCCGGCGGAACTCCATCTGGGGGCGACGGCGACTGCGCGCCGTGTCGACGGTCCGCTCAGCGGAGCAGCGTCTTGATCTTCTTGTTGTCGGCGGGGGCCAGCTCGACCTCCTTGCTGAGGCGGCGCGTCCGCTTGCTCGACTTGTGCTCCAGCAGGTGGTTCTTGTTGGCGCGGCGGCGCATGATCTTGCCGGAGCCAGTCGTGCGGAAGCGCTTGCGGGCCCCGCTGTGCGTCTTGTTCTTCGACATCGTCGCCGTCGTCTCCTACTCATTCGGCGCGCCACCGAATGATCGGTGGCGCGGTTTTTTCGGATCACCTGCGTCGCGCGCTGGTGATCGGCACACGTGTTCTCGGGGACCGTCGGGCCCCCTGAACTCTCCCAGGGCGGCGACCACCGGCCCCGGTATTCCGGTACCGCGTACGCTCCCGCTGGTCACCCGACAGTACGGCCGCCGACACGCGGCGGCCGGACCGCGAGCATCGGGTGCGCCGGGTCAGGTCCCCTGACCGGCGCCTTCGGCACGCTGCGGACGCTGCCCCTTCCCCGCGCTGGCACGGGCCTCGGCCTTGTGGTCGGACCGACGCTTATGCGGACCGATCACCATGACCATGTTGCGGCCGTCCTGCTTGGGCTGGGACTCGACCTGTCCGAGCTCCTGAACGTCCTCGGCAAGCTGGCGCAGCAGCCGGAAACCCAGTTCCGGACGGGACTGCTCGCGTCCGCGGAACATGATCGTCACCTTGACCTTGTCGCCGCCCTTGAGGAACCGCTCCACGTGACCCTTCTTGGTCTCGTAGTCGTGCGGGTCGATCTTCGGGCGGAGCTTGATCTCCTTGATGATCGTGTTCGCCTGGTTCTTACGCGACTCGCGCGCCTTGACCGCGGACTCGTACTTGTACTTGCCGTAGTCCATCAGCTTGGCGACCGGCGGGCGAGCGGTCGGTGCGACCTCGACCAGGTCGAGATCGGCCTCCTGCGCGAGGCGCAGGGCGTCCTGCACGGGTACGATACCAACCTGCTCGCCGTTGGGGCCGACGAGACGGACCTCGGAAACCCGAATGCGGTCGTTGATGCGGGGCTCAGCGCTGATGGGACCCCTCCCTAGCATTGTCGTCATCATTCGTATATTCGGGGTTGCCCGGTCCCGTGCAGGCCCAAAAGCGAAAACCCCGCCAGCGGGTGCAAGCGGGGTGTGATCCACCGGCAGTACGCGGAGAGTAGCGGAAACGGTCGCTTCCGCCCGGATACGCGCCGCCCGACGCCTGAGTGGCGCCGCCGACGTTCCGCGTTGTGCTGCCGGAACCCACTCGGGTTCGCCCCGGTGGGTGGGAGGATCTGCCTCCGCTTACGCGGCCGGCGCTCGCGCGCCGGACCAGTTCACTGTCAGTTTATCAGGTGATCCGGACACGCAGGCCCAAGTCAACCCCTACTCGCGCTGCAACACGGCTCCGAACGAGGGTATTCCCCCGAGAAGCCGGGCGGCCCCCCGCCAGACTCCGCGAGACCCGGTTACGCTATCCGGCCCCAGTGCGCCGCCTGAGCTCCGCCTCACCCGCCGCGCGCATCACCTCGATCGGAGCCTGCGCGACCCCGGTCATCAGCTCCACCTGCCGCCCGGCTTGGTGCAGCAGCATGGGAAAACCCTCGACCACGGTGCGCCCGGCGGCGGCGACGGCGTCCGCCGGAACACTCGGCTCGGGGCCATAGGAGACGTCGAACAGGGCGGCGCGGCTCGCGACCAGCTCCGCGGTGTAGGGGTCGGCGGCACCGCGCGGCACCGTGCTCGCGACGAGGTCGGTATCGAGGTGCGACTTGATGTCCCGGAGCGGCTCCACGCCGATGCGCAGCCCCATGCGGGCGGCCGCCTCGGCCACCGGGGCCGCGCGCGCCGGGTCGCGCGCCAGGACGGTGATCGCCCCCGGCTCGGTGGCCCCGAGCGCCCGCAGCGCCGCCAGAGCGGAGGCCGCGGTCGCACCACCGCCCACAACAGTGGCGGAGTCCACCCGCGAGATCCCCGCCTCGCCCAACGCGCGCACGATGCCGGCCACATCGGTGTTGTACGCGTGCCGACGGCCGTCCTGGAAGACGATCGTGTTGGCGCCGCCCACCTCCGTCACCGGCTCGGCGAGGTCGTCGGCCAACGCCATCGCCACACGCTTCAGCGGCATGGTCAGTGACAGCCCGGCCCAGGAGGCATCACACCCGTCGAGGAACCGCGCCAGGCCGTCCTCGTCGCACTCGAAGCGCTCGTAGTGCCACCTGTCCTCCAGACCCAGCGCGGCGTAGGCCGCCGTGTGCAGGGTGGGCGAGAGGGAATGCTCGATGGGCGAGCCGAGGACGGCGGCACGCATCACTGGTCACTCCGATTCTGATCGAACTCCGCCTTCAAGCGCTCGAACTCCTCGTGGGTCTCGGCGAACTCGGTCACTCCGTTGTCGGGGTCGGTCGCCACGAAGTACAGCCAGTCGCCATCGGCGGGATCGAGAGCGGCGTTGATCGCGTCCTCCCCCGGGCTGACGATCGGACCGGCCGGCAGCCCTTCTCGGCCGTAGGTGGCGTAGTCGCTGCCGGAATCCGTGCACTTCTGCAGCTGGGTCTCGCTCAGCGCGATTCCGTACTCCTCGATGACGTAGAAGCAGGTGCTGTCCATCCCCAGTTCCATCCCGGCATCGAGCCGGTTGTACACGACCCGCGAGATCTTGGGCATGTCCTCAGCACTGCCCGCCTCCGCCTGGATGATCGCGGCGTTCGCCATGACCTCGTTCGGCGCCATCTCGGCATCGGCCGCCCGCTCCTGGAGACCGATCTCGTCGGCGGTCTTCTTGAAGCGCTCGACCATGGTGGCGAGGATGTCCCCGGCCTCGTCGTTGGGCGCGATCGTGTAGGTATCCGGATACAGATAGCCCTCGGGTCCCTCCTCAGCGTACTCCGGAAGCCCGAGCGCCTCGTGGTTCTCGTAGGCCGCCTGCAGCTCCTCGCGCTCGATGGAGGTCTCCTCGGCCACCAGGTCGAGGACCTGGGTGGAACGCAGCCCCTCGCGGACGGTCACCTGGTTGTCGATGCGCGCCCCCGGGTCGAGCAGCAGGGCAACCGCGGAGCCGGCGCTCATCTCCGAGCGCAGCTGGTAGGTCCCCGGGGTGAGATCCTCCCCGCCAAGAGCGTTGGTGAACGCCCGTGAGCTGGCCACCACCCCCGCGTCCTCCAGGGTCTCGCCGACATCGGTCGCCGTATCGCCGTTATTGACGACGATCTCGACCTCGCCGCTGCCCTCGCCGTCATAGTCCGGTGGGAACACGTAGGCCCGCAGGACGAGCCCACCGGCGGTCACGGCCAGTGCCAGAACCGCGGCCGTCGCGGTCATGGCCAGCTTCGTCCGGCGCCCCCTGCCTCTCCCCTTGCGGCCACCCTTGCGGGCACCTTTTCGGCCACCACGGTTACGGGAGCCGCGGCCTTCGGGGGCGTTGCGCGACGAGCGGCCGGAACGCCCCCGATCGAACGCCTCACGAACGCGCGCCTCGTGGTCCGGCGGGTCGTCGTCCTCCCCGTCCTGGGCCCACCGCCCGTCATCCTCATCGGCCCACGGGGCGTCTCCCCGGTCCGCCAATGGGGCGTCGTCCTCCTCGTCGGGGGACCCGCCCGGGTTCTCCGCCGACCTCCGCCGGCGGCCGCCCGCCGGAGGGTCGCCGCCGGGCGCGGGTTCGCGCGCCGGGGGTACGGCGTCCGAGGCGGCGAAGCCGGACGCCTCATCGGGCTCGCGCCGCCGGCGCCGGCCTCGCGGGCGCGGCTCCTGGTCCGGCGGCACGCTGGGGGCGGGACCGGTCGCCGGGCCGAGCGGATCGCCCGGACGGGCCGGCTCTCCGCCGGAGGGGTCGGACCGCCGGCGCCGGCCGCGCGGCCGCTCCGGGTCGTCGGACCACCCCGCGGTACTGGCGTTGGCTCCGGTGGTGGGGTCGCCGCGGTCCGAGCCCGGAACGGGGACGGGCCAACCGCCGGCTTGCTGTCGCGCGGCATCACCGGGTTCGCCGGGCGCGGCCTGTCTGGGGTCCCCGCCGTACCGCCCGTCTTCCGGGGTGGGCCCTCCCGCCTGATCGGGCCCGCGCGGCCTGGCGCGCCGCGGCCGCGGGTCCGTCAGCGGATCCTCCTCATCCCGCGGGGGCGGGTACCCGCCCTCCTGCGGATAGGCGCGCTGCCCCGGTGGCGCTGACTGCCCCGGTCCCGCTAGCGGATCGCCGCCGGCGCCGCCGTAGCCCGGCCCGCCGGAGGACCGCTGGTACGGCCACGGGTCCGCCAGCGGATCGGGGCCGGCGCTCGGTCCCTGGGGTCCGGGTCGCGGTGGCCGGGAGTCCGCCAGGGGGTCGCTCCCCGGATCGGACCAGTACCCGCCCCGCTGGGGGTGGTGGCCGCGATCGTCGTCGCCGTACCCCAAGTCGTCGTAGGAGGAGTGTCGGCGTTCGCGGCGCCCCCCTCGATACGAGCGGTCGGCGTAGGGGTCGTTCTCGCTCATTCGCTCTCCCCCACCAGCTCTCCCGGCGGGCGGCCGGTCTGGCGTTCGGTGTCGAGCGCGCTCTGCAGCAGGACCGTGGCGGCGGCCTGGTCGATCACCGAACGCCGCTCCTGACCGCCCCGCGCCCCGCGCTTGCTGTAGGAGGCCCCGCTGCGTAGGTGCTCCTGGGCGGTCACGGTGGTGAGCCGCTCGTCGACCAGCCGCACGGGCACCGGTGCGAGCCTGCGGGCCAGAACACTGGCGAAAGATCGCGCGCCCCGCGCTGCCGGGCCCTCCGCCCCTGAGAGTGACGCGGGATAGCCGACGATAACCTCGCACGCCTCGTGCTCGCGCACGAGCGCCGCGATTCGGGCGAGATCGCCCTTCCCGCGCCGGATCGTCTCGATCGGGGTAGCCAGCGTGCCAGCGGGATCGCTGCGGGCAACCCCGATCCGTGCTTTTCCGGGGTCGACCGCAAGACGTGCACCGTGCCTCAACGAGGAGGCTCCCCCGCGCGGGGGATGGCGTGGGCGGTAGGTGGCGTCACGGGGCTACCCTTTCATCGATGAGGCAACGGTCTCTGTGCGTCCCCCCGGGGGATACGCCGGCCATGGCGGGACCGGCGCGTGCCTCCCGAACTCAGCCGGTTTCGGAGACCTGCCGTTCCACCTCTCGCAGGGCGGACTCGACCGCGGCCGCATCGGTGCCACCGCCCTGGGCGACATCGGGTTTACCGCCCCCGCCGCCTCCCAGGGTGCGGGCCGCGGTGCCGACCAGCTCGCCGGCCTGCAGGCCGAGCCGCTGCCCCGCGTCGTTCACCGCGATCACCACGACCGGGCGGTCCTTCGGGACGGCGGCCACCGCCACCACCACCGGCTGGTCCTCGCCAAGACGCCCGCGGACGTCAAGCGCGAGCCTCCGCAGGTCCTCACCGGTTGTTCCCTCAGGCGCCCGGTGCGTAACCAGCAACGCGGCTCCGCACCGGCGCGCGCTGGAGGCCAGCTCCCCCGCGGCCTGCAGCACCTGCGCGGCGCGCAGCCTCTCGACCTCTTTCTCGGCGTCGCGTACCCGCGTGACGAGTGCGTCGACGCGCTGCGGCAGTTCCTCCCGCGGCGTCTTCAACTGTTCGGAAAGCTGGCTGACCAGCATCGACTCTGTAGAGAGCCGGCGGAAGGCGTCGAGCCCGACGGCCGCCTCGACGCGGCGCACTCCGGAGCCGATCGAGGACTCCCCGAGCAGCTTGACCACGCTGAGCTGGCCAGTGGCGCCGACGTGCGTGCCCCCGCACAGCTCGCGGGAGTAGTCGCTCATCTCCACGACCCGCACCCGGTCACCGTACTTCTCACCGAACATGGCGAGCGCACCCATGGACAGAGCCTCGTCGAGCGAGGTCACGAAGTCGTGCACCTGGATGTCGCCGGAGAGGACGGTGTTCACCTCGTCCTCGACCTCCGCCAGCTTGCTGCCGCCAATCGGCTCGTTGGCGGTGAAGTCGAAGCGCAGCCGCCCGGGCTGGTTCTCCGAACCGGCCTGGCCGGTCGACGGGCCCAGGGCGTTACGCAACGCGGAGTGGATCAGGTGCGTGGCCGAGTGCGACCGGGACACGGAGGCGCGCCGATCGGAGTCGATTCCGGCGTGCACAGTGTCGTCCACCACCAGCTCGCCGGAGCGGACCGTGCCGCGGTGCACGAACAGCCCGGGCACCGGCTTCTGCACGTCGTCGATGTCGGCGACGCCGCGGCCGTCGGCGGTCAGGGTCCCCTTGTCGGCGAGCTGGCCACCGCTCTCGGCGTAGAACGGGGTGCGGTTGAGCACCACCTCGACCTTGTCGCCCGCGCGCGCGGCGGGAACCGGCTCGCCGTCCACGATCAGGCCGACGACGCGTGACTCGCTCTCGTGGTCGGTGTAGCCGAGGAAGTCGGTGGCGCCGGCGCCTTCGAGGAGGCGGGTGTAGATGCCGATGTCGGCCCCGCCGAACTTCTTCGCCTTGGCGTCGCGCTTCGCGGCCTCCCGCTGCTCGCGCATCAGGGAGTGGAAGGTCTCCTCGTCAACGCGGAGCCCTTCCTCACTCGCCATCTCCAGGGTGAGGTCGATGGGGAACCCGAAAGTGTCGTGGAGCTGGAACGCGTCGGCGCCGGAGAACACGCTGCCGCCCGCGGTCTTGGTCTTCTCCGCCGCCCGGTTGAACAACGCCGTGCCGGAGCGCAGTGTCTCGGCGAAGTTCTTCTCCTCGGTGTCGATCACGCTGTGGATCTGGTCGGCGTTGCTGCGCAGCTCCGGGTAGATGTCGCCGAGCGCGTCGATCGTGGTGGCGGTGAGCTCGTGCAGGTAGGTCTGGTCCTCGGAGGCGCCGGAGAGCAGCCGGAGGTTGCGGACGGTGCGGCGCAGGAGGCGGCGCAGCACGTAACCGCGCTTCTCGTTGCCGGGCCGCACACCGTCGGAGACAAGCATCGTCGCCGCGCGCATGTGGTCGGCGGCCACCCGCAGGCTGACGTCGGACCGCTCGGTGTCGCCGTAGCGGGTCCCGGTCAGCTCGGCGGCGCGGTGCAGCACCGCCCCGAGCGTGTCGGTCTCGTAGATGCTGTCGACGCCCTGCAGGATCGCCGCCAGCCGTTCCAGGCCCATGCCGGTGTCGATGTTCTTCTTGGGCAGGTCGCCGAGGATCTCGAAGTCGGTCTTGCTCTCGCCGGGGCCGCGTTCGTACTGCATGAAGACGAGGTTCCACAGCTCGACGTAGCGGTCCTCGTCGGCGGCGGGTCCGCCCTCGGCGCCGTGCTCGGGACCGCGGTCCCAGAAGATCTCCGAGCAGGGGCCGCACGGGCCCGGCACGCCCATGGACCAGTAGTTCTCCTCCATGCCCATGCGCTGGATCCGCTCGGCGGGCACCCCGACCTTCTCGCGCCAGATGGTCTCGGCCTCGTCGTCGTCGAGGTAGACGGTCACCCAGAGGCGGTCCGCGGGCAGCCCGAACCCGCCCTCGTCGCGGGAACGGGTCATCAGGTCCCAGGCGAAGGGGATGGCCTTCTCCTTGAAGTAGTCCCCGAACGAGAAGTTGCCCAGCATCTGGAAGAAGGAGGCGTGCCGCGAGGTCTTGCCCACTTCGTCGATGTCGATGGTGCGCACGCACTTCTGGACGCTGACCGCGCGGTCGTAGGGTGCCGTGCGCTGGCCGGTGAAATACGGCTTGAACGGCACCATGCCGGCGTTCACCAGCAACAGTGTTGGGTCCTCTGCTACCAGGCTCGCCGAGGGAACCACAGTGTGTCCGTTGCTCTCGAAGTGAGCGAGGAAGCGGCGAACGATCTCTGCCGTCTCCATCAGCGGCCGTCCTTCAGGTCGTGGGCGTCGATTATCCGGTGAGCCTCGATCGCGCGGCCGGGCAGGGCCGCCCGCCGGCCGGTCGAGTCTGGACCTCCGGCCGGGTCGTAGCGCCGAAGCAGCTCGGCCTCGCGATGGTCCATGGCGTCCTGGACATCCTCGTTGAACTCGCGGAGGGCCGCCCGGTACTCGGCGGCGTGGCCCTCGACACGGTTGGCGATACCGCCCGGACTCCACGCTCGTACCGTCCGGTTGAGCTTGTGGACAACATACCCCCCGATCGCCGCGCCTGCGACCAGATAGAACACCCTGCCGATCATGACCGCCCCTTCCGGCGGCGGCTGCGTACCAGCGCAAGGGCCCGGCGCTGGCCCAGGACCCGGCTCAGCCCGTAGGAGAGCGACGCAAGCTTGACCAGGGGCGCGGTCACCACCGAGCGGGTGAGCGTGGTCATGGTGGAGATGTCCTCCGTGCTCGTGGCAACGTTCGCGGTGATCTCCTCGACCCGGTCGAGCGAGGCCCCGGTGCGCTCAACAGTGGACCCGACCTCGTCCAGCAGCGGGCGGGCTCGCTCGCCGAACTCCGACACGACCTTGGTCGTCTCCGACAACAATTTCGTGAGCTTGACCAGCGTCACGCAGAGAAACGCGACCAGCACGGTCCAGACCACCGCGGCGATGAGGGCGGCAAGCTCTCCTGCGGTCAGCATGCGGGCTCCGTAAACGATCGGTGTCGTTCGCTTCGAACAGGGGCGGGGGATCGGGCGCGACTGCTGGCGGCTCAGGCCGCTCTGAACAGCGGTGACCGGTCTCCCCGGTTGTCCCGCAGGCCGCCAGGCCGCCGGGACCGGAAGATCCGATTAGGGCTGACCCTATCGCGCCTGGCGGCACAGTCACCCCAATACCCACAGTGCGGCAGAGACATCGCACGTCACGGGTTGTCGCCGGGACTGCCGCACCATACGGGACAATGAGGGCATTAGGGTCGGCAACCCGATGCGTTCACACGCGGGCATCGACGTAACCCGGCGCATGGCCGAGAATCGGACCAGGTTTCCCCCGGCCGCGGTTGCCCACCAGGCGACACGCCGCGCACCGATCACCGAGTACGAGCCAAAGACAGGACCCCAATGAGCCGACGTTCCCAGAAGGAGATCTCCGTTCTGGTACCGCCGAACCTCGTCCCGCTCACTTCCGAGGACCCGCGGCGTATAGGCCCCTACCTCGTGATCGGGCGCATTGGCTCGGGGCGTACCGGCACGGTCTACGCCGCGGTTCTCCCTTCCGGCGGCGCCGATCCCCTCGTGACGGTGAAGACCCTGCATGCGGCGCACGTCAGCGACGACCGCACTCGGGCCGCGCTCGACCAGCGGCTGCACCTGCTCTCCAGCGTCGACCGGCGCTGCTACGTACCGCCGACCGCGTTCGACACTTCCGTGACGCCGCCGTGGCTGGCCATGAAGTACGTTTCGGGCATCCCGCTGGCGCAGTACGCGCGCAGGCACGGGGCCATGGGACAGGGCCGGCTCATCGCGCTGGCGGCGGGGCTGGCCGAAGGGCTCTCCGCGCTGCACATCAAGAACGTCGCGCACGGCGACCTCAAGCCGAGCAACATCCTGCTCAGCAGCTCCGGCCCGCGGATCCTCGACTGCGCGCTGCCTGGCGACGAGTCCCTGCTGCGCCACTCTGCCGCCTGGATGAGCCCGGAACGCCACGAGGGTGCCCCACAGTCGCCGGCGTCCGACGTGTTCGCCTGGGGCGCGGTGGTGGCGTTCGCGGCGACCGGCCGGCTGCCGTTCGGGCTCGGGGAGCCCGAGGTGGTCGCCGCGCGCGTGCGCGGGGAGGAACCCGACCTCGACGGCGTGCCCATCACCCTGCTGCCCCTGCTGGAGCGCGCGCTCGACAAGGACCCCGATTCCCGGCCCTCGGTGCGCGAACTGCTCGGTTCCACCATCGCGATCTGGGAGAGCACGACAGAGTCCACCGAGGAGAAGGAGCCCCGGGGCACCGCCGTCACCCGGGTGCTGGCGCGGGAGTGGCAGGGCATCGTGGAGCCGGCGCGGCTGCCCCGGATGATCCAGATCGACGAGCGCGAGCCCGGAAAACGGCGGCGTACTCCGCTGGTCGTAGGCGGAGCCCTGCTGGCGCTCGCCCTTGTTGTCGGGGGCGTCCTGGCCACGGTCAACGCGATGCTCCCGAGTGGCGAGGCCGAGGAGCAGCGGGCGTCCTCGCCCTCCCCCGACGCCGCCGAGTCCGAGGAGGACCCCACTCCGATCGTGCGGTTCGACCCGACCGAGCAGCAGGGCGACGACGGCCCGTGGGTCTACACCCGGGTCGAGCCCGCGGGGGGAGAACTCGATACGGAGGACGCCGCGTTCCTCACGCCCCGGGACTGGAGCGAGCAGTGGGTCAACGTCGAGGAGACCGAACCGGAGGAGCAGGCGGTCATCCCCGAGGACGCCGAGGTCTACTGCGCCAACTTCTGTGTTCCTGGTCCGGGGCACATCGACGAGGACGACCGCGGTACGTTCGAGATGACGGGCCAAGAGTTCACCGAGTACCTGGGCTGGGGGGACGTCGTGATCGCCGAAGTGGAGTTCGCCGAGGGCTCCACCGGGGGCGAGCGCGAGATCGCCAGGATCACCGAGGTCTTCCCGGCCCCGCCCGAGGAGTAGGTCGTGTTTGGCGGGCCGTTCCGGGCTCGCGGCCACCGGGCGGGCCCTCACTGTGCGAGGCCGCGGAACGTGCGGAGCAGCGCACAGTAGAGGGCCCCGCTGCGCCGATGCCGCTTGCCCGGCCCGACCAGGATGCGCCGCGCGAACCGCCACGCGAGAGATCGCCCGGACGGCCGCTCGCTGACCCGGAAGCCTCCACCCAGCGCTCCCCAGGGCAGCGCGGCCGCCCTGTTCGCGGGTCCCGCCGTGTGCGGTCGGATCCAGTGCTGGTGCCCAGGGGCGGCCGGGCCGTCAGCCGCCGCGCAACACGCCCTTGATGCGCTCCAAGACCTCGCTGTATCGGCGTTCGGCCCCGTGCGTGGTGGGCTGGTAGTACTCGCGCCCGGCGATCGCGTCGGGGGCGTGCTGCTGCGGCGCGACCCCACCGGGGTAGTCGTGGGCGTACCGGTATCCCTCGCCGTGCCCGAGGTCGGCGGCCCCCTTGTAGTGGCCGTCGCGCAGGTGGGCGGGCACCGGCCCGGCCCGACCCGCCCGGACATCGCCCGCGGCGGCGTCGATCGCGCTGATGACCGCGTTGGACTTCGGGGCGAGCGCGATGTGGATGACCGCCTGGGCCAGGTTGATCCGCGCCTCGGGCAGCCCGATCAGCTCCACGGCCTGGGCCGCGGCCACCGCCACCTGCAGGGCGCTTGGGTCGGCCATGCCGACGTCCTCGCTGGCGTGCACCACGATCCGGCGGGCGACGAACCGGGGGTCCTCGCCCGCCTCGATCATCCGGGCGAGGTAGTGCAGCGCCGCGTCGGGGTCACTGCCGCGCATGCTCTTGATGAACGCGCTGATGACGTCGTAGTGCTGGTCGCCCGAGCGGTCGTAGCGCACGGCGTGCCGGTCGACCGCCCGCTCGACGTCGTCCACCGTGATCTCCGCGCGCGAGCCGGCCACCAGGGTGGCCGCCTCCAGGTAGGTCAGTGCGCGCCGGGCGTCGCCGCCAGCGAGCCGCACGACGTGTCCCTCGGCGTCCTCACCCAGGGTGTAGCGCCCTTTCAGGCCGCGCTCGTCGGTAAGCGCCTCGGCGAGCACGGAGCGGATCCCGTCGTCCTCAAGGGTCTCCAGGGTGAGCAGCAGCGAGCGCGACAGCAGCGGGCTCACCACGGAGAAGAACGGGTTCTCGGTGGTCGCGCCGATGAAGCTGACCCACCGGTTCTCGACGGCCGGCAGCAGGGCGTCCTGCTGCGTCTTGCTGAACCGGTGCACCTCGTCGACGAACAGCAGGGTCCGCGCGCCGTTCATCCCCATACGCCGGCGCGCGTCGTCGATGACGGCGCGGACGTCCTTGACTCCGGCGCTGAC
Organism: Lipingzhangella halophila; assembly: GCF_014203805.1. Classification (GTDB taxonomy): domain Bacteria; phylum Actinomycetota; class Actinomycetes; order Streptosporangiales; family Streptosporangiaceae; genus Lipingzhangella; species Lipingzhangella halophila. The sequence goes on from NZ_JACHJT010000001.1 coordinate 3,519,435, forward strand.
GGCGGACAGCTCGACGAACCTCCGGTTGGTGGCCCGGCTGACCACGGAGGCCAGGGTCGTCTTTCCGGTGCCTGGCGGCCCCCACAGGAACAGTGACATCGGAGCGTCGTCCTCGACCAGCCGGCGCAGCGGGCTGCCCTCACTGAGGAGGTGCTGCTGGCCGGCGACCTCGTCGAGCGTCCGCGGGCGCATACGCACGGCGAGAGGCTCCTGGCCGCGCTGGGCCTCGGCGCCGGCTTCATCGAACAGTGTTTCGGACACGTCTTCCAGCCTAGACGCCAGCGGCCACGGGATACCACGCGTCGCTCCGGTACGCACCGCCGTCCGCACTGTAAAAAATTGCCCATCCAGAAAACTTGCCGAATAGGAAAAGAAAGCTACGATGGCCGCATGGCAGCAGAGGATCGCGCACGCATGGGCCTGCGTGAGCGCAAGAAGCAGGAGACGCGGGACGCACTCAGTCAGGCGGCGGTCCGGCTGATCGTCGAGCGCGGGTGGAGCGGCGCGACCGAGGAGGACATCGCCGCGGCCGCAAACGTCTCCGTCCGGACCTTCCGCAACTACTTCTCCGGCAAGGCCGAGGCGGTCGCGGCCCGGCATGTCGACCGCGTGCGGCGGATCGCCGACGAGTTGCGCGCTCGGCCGCCGGCCGAGCCCCTGTGGGAGGCCGCCGGCGCAGCTGTACAACAGCAGTTCGCCCCGGAGCGCGACCTCGACCGCTCGGCACCCGACCAGGCGCAGGCCGACAGCGTCCGCCTGATGCTTACCGAACCGGCTCTGCAGGGCGAGCTCACCAAGGCGTACACCACCGCCGAGGCCGAGCTGACTGCCGCGATCGCCGAGCGCACCGGAACCGACCCCACTAGCGACCTCTACCCCAACCTGGCGGCCGCCGCCCTGGGCGCCGCTATAGGCGCCGCCATCGCCCACTGCTTGCAGGCCGAACGGCCCCGCCCAATCGGCCAGGTCCTGCGCGACGCCCTCCACCAGCTCACCGACGGCCTGCCCGTCCCCTAACGAAGGAGCACCCACCATGGAAACCGACGTCCTCATCGTCGGAGCGGGGCCGAACGGGCTCATGCTGGCCTGCGAGCTCGGCCTGGCCGGAATCCGGCCGGTCGTGCTGGACACGCTCCCGGCGCCCAGCAACGAGCCCAAGGCGAACGGCCTGCTCGGGCAGGTCGTGACGATGGTCGACCGCCGCGGCCTGTACGAGCGCATCTCCGGCGGCCAGCAACAGCCCGAGCCAGCTCCCTACTTCATGTTCGCCGGCATGGGCCTGGACCTCAGCCAGCTCGACGAGAACCCGGTCTCCGTCCTGCCCGTACCGCAACCGCGCCTCGTCGGGATCCTCGCCGACCGCGCGGCCGAGCTCGGCGCGGACCTCCGGTGGGGGCACGAGATGCTCGCCCTGGAGCAGGACGGCGACACCGCGACCGCTGAGGTCGCGGGGCCCACCGGAACGTACCGGATCTCCGCGCGCTACCTCGTTGGCGCCGATGGCGGGCACAGCGTGACACGCAAGCGGGCCGGTATCGGCTTCCCCGGCATCAGTTATGACCGGTCGACGACGAGGATCGCTCAGGTAACCGTTCCCGACACGCTCGTGGACCCGACGGCGGGCGGACTGACCGTGCCCGGTTACGGGGCAGTCCCGCCGTTCCTGGGGCAGCGCACCGAACGCGGCGGGTTCACCTACGCGCCCCTTCCCGGGCAACCGCCCATCATTACCACCGTGGAGTGGGACCAGCCCGCGCCAGAGGCGCCCATGAGCCTGACCGAGCTGCGGGAGAGCGTCCACCGGGTGCTCGGCGTCGACGTTGACCTCGGCCCGCCCCCCGGGGAGGGACCGCATGCGCTGCGCCGGCTGGTCGGCGGGAACAACCGGCGCGCGGAGCGCTTCCGCGACGGGCGGGTGTTCCTCCTCGGCGACGCCGCGCACGTGGACAGCGCCGGGGGCCAGGGACTCAACCTCGGCATGCAGGACGCGATCAACCTCGGCTGGAAGCTTGCCGCCGGCATCCGCGGCGACGCCCCCGCTGGGCTGCTCGACACCTACGACGCGGAACGCCAACCGGCCGCCGAACGCGTCACCATGTACGCCCAGGCGCTGGCCGCCCTTCTCGCGCCGGGCAGCGATGTCACCGCGCTGCGCGAGCTGTTCAGCGAGCTGCTCGCTGACCGGAGCTGTGTCCAGCGCATAGCCGACCTCACCGCTGGCACCGACCTCCGCTACGACATGGGACTGGCCGACCCGCACCCGCTGGTCGGCCACTGCGCTCCCGACATGGACCTGTACACGCCCACGGGTCCGGTGCGGCTCGCCGAACTGACCAGTACCGCCCGGCCACTCCTCCTCGACCTCACCGGCAGCGGCGCCGTCGCCGAGGCCCTCGCCGACCAGTCCGAACGGGTGGATGTCCATCCCGCGCTCCCCGCATCCGCCGCGCCCGCCGCCACCGTCCTGCTGCTCCGCCCGGACACCTACGTCGCCTGGGCCTCGTCGTCGCCCCACCCGAGCCCGGAGGAACTGGCCGATCTCCGCGCCGCAGCTCAGCGCTGGTTCGGTGCCCCCGAACGGGTCGGGGCCTAGGACCCCGCCGGCGGGTCCCGCGGGTTTCGGTGTTGTGGGGAGTGTGGGGAGGTGGAGAGAAGACGCCCGGTTCGGTTCGATGCCCCGCCCCCAGGGGTGTTGGTGAAGGGCGGAACCCACCCTGGGGGGTGTTGGTGGTGGGGATGTTCACCCTGAGGGTCGCGGCAATGGGGCGAAGCGAGCGAGCCAGCTTGCCTCCCAGCATTGATGCACCGTCCGCTCCGCGGCAATGGGGCACCCCTCTCGCTTCGCTCGCGGGTGCCCCATTGCCGCAACCCACCCCCGGCGCGGCCCCATTGCCCACCCTGCGTGGGCCGGGCGGGAAACCCACGGAACTCCACGCGGTACGGAGGAACGAAATCCCCATAATCAGCACAGGCTGTTCGCCGGTTCAGACCATCCGGGCGATCAGGAACGCGATGTCGTCGCCGCGCCCCGCGGGAGTCAGCGAGGCGAGCGAGGTGGCGGCCGCGTCGACGTCGGCGGCCATGGCACGCAGCGCCCTGCCCACGCGCTGCAGGCCGTCGTCCATGTGCACCCGGGAACTCTCCACGAGGCCGTCGGAGCACATGAGCAGGCTCTCGTCGGGAGCCAGCAGGCGGGTGGTGACCGGGTACTTGCTGTTGGAGTCGACCCCGACCGGTGGACCGGTCTCGGGCTGCCAGGTCCCGAAACCTTCGGTCGTGGCGATGAGCACCGGAGGCTGGCCGGCCCACGCCGCGTGCATCTCGCCGGAGTCGAGGTCGAGCACGAGGTAGCCGCAGGTCGCGAAGACGATCTCGCCGGTCTCGGTGAGCAGCCGGTTGGTCTCGGCCAGCACCACTCCAGGGTCGGCCTGGTTCGCCGCGTAGGCCCGGAACGCGATACGGATCTGCCCCATGGCGGCCGCGGCCTCGACACCGTGCCCCTGCACATCGCCCACGAGCAGGCCGACCCGCCGCTCGGGAAGCCGGATGACATCGTAGAAGTCGCCGCACACCCGCCATCCGGCCCGCGCCGGCAGGTAGCGCGCGGCGATGGTGATGTCGTCGAAGTCGGGCAACTGCGGCGGGAGCATGCGGCGCTGGATGGCGTCGGCGAGCTCCAGCTCGGCCTGCTGGCGGTTGACTCGTTGCAGCGCCTGGCCCGCCAGGCCGGCCAGGGTGAGCATCAGGGCGCGCTCGTCGGGGGCGGCGTGGTGCGGTTGGTCCCAGGCGACCTGCCAGACCCCGAGAGCGACTCTGCGGTCGCCGAAGATCGGAACGATGGCCCAGGACTGTGCGCTCGTGTGGCGGAGCAGCTCGTGCACGGCGGGGAACCGCTCCAGCACCTCCGCTCGGCTCTCGAAGAACCGCGGCTGGCGGTCCTGGGTGACGGCGCCCATCGGGAAGCTGGCGTCGGTGGCGTCGTGGCCGTCCATCTTCCCGGTAAGGCCGGTGCGCTCGACCGTCGAGGGGGCCGCGCACAGAACGTTGTCCTCGACGAGCATTACTGTCGCGCTGGTACCGCCGAATATCGGCACGAACTCCTCGGCGAGGAGGCCGGTGACCTCGTCGACGGTGGTGGCGGAGACGAGTTTCGCGGCCAGCTCGGTGACCTGGCGGCCCTGGGCCGCCTCGATCCTGCGGCGGTCGGCCAGCCGGCGGACGAGCTGGACGCGGTCGGTGACGTCGTCGATGAAACCGACGAGCCGCGGGGTCTCCCCCGGCAGGTAGCGGGCGCGGGCCCACAGCCACCGCTCGTCACCGACCAGGTCGAACATCCGGAACTGCTGCTCGTAGTCGCGGCCCTGGTAGGAGGTCTCCATGGCGTCACGCAGCCGGGCGACGTCGTCACGGTGCACGCGCGACAGGCAGTCCTCCAGGGTGGCTTCGTCGCCGGCGAGCAGCTGGCCCAGAGGCGAGGGGCCGAACAGCTCACTCAGCCTGCCGGTGCGCAGGTTGAGCGTCCATAGCGCGGTGTCGGCGCTCTCGGTGCGCAACTCGCTTACGGCCCGCAGCGTCTCCTCGTCGCGTGGCGCCGTGCGCAGCGCCACGATCACCCCCGTGGGCTCGCGATCGCTTCCCCCGGGCAGCGGGCAGCAGTCGACCATCACCCGCCGCGGGTCGGAACCCGCGACGACGGCCACGGGGCCCTCGCCCCTCCTGCGGCCGCCCGCGAGCGCCCTCCGGTGCACCTCCCACCCGCGGTCCGTATCGTCCTCGACCAGCAGCCGCGGCCAGGGAAACCCGGCCACGTCGGCCGAGGACAGTCCCGTTACGTCGACGAACGCGGAGTTGACCAGGAGGATGCCGCCGGACTGGTCAGCGACGAACATCGCGGTCGGCGCATGGCGAAACGCCTCGCCAGCGCGATCCTCGGTGATGTGGGCCTCCGTGTCGCTCCGAGGGACGTTCGGAGGTGCCGCGGAACCGGCGAAGCCGTCCGTGGAGCCGGTTGAGCCGTTCACGTATCGATCATCCCTGTGTCGTCCCGGGTGCCCATTCCGCGTACACGGCTCTCCCCGTAAGCACCCGATTCGGCCTAGTTTATCGGCAAAATACCCGTATACGCAGGTGGTAAGGGCTACGTCCGGGTCGTCCCCTGCCGCGCGCCGAGCATGCGACCCCTGGCCCCGGAAAGACCGGACTTTTCCCACTGGCCATGCGAAAGGCAATGAGATCGGGAGCAATCCAACCGAATCTTCGGGTTCCGCCGGACACCGTTCACGGGAATCGTTACCGGCGCGTAACGGATTCCGTGTTCCCCCTCGCAGACCAACCCCCACGATAGGGGACGTCGCCACGGTACGAAGTACGGGAGATACTCCCTTTTGCTGGTATTTGCACAGCTTTGGTGTTCCCCGAGTTTCTCGCGCGCGGGTTGGCCTGCGGTGGGCATTGCGGATTCCCCGCGCTATTGGCGCTTCCGGTCCTCCGGGGGCAGCTCCACGCCAATGTGGACGTCGGCGAGCTGGTGGTTCGCGACGGGCGCGGGTGCTCCCATCATCAGGTCCTCGGCGTTCTGGTTCAGCGGGAACGCGATGGTCTCGCGGATGTTGGGCTCGTCGGCGAGGAGCATGACGATCCGGTCGACTCCCGGTGCGATTCCACCGTGCGGCGGGGCCCCGTACTTCAACGCGCGCAGCATCCCGCCGAACCGTGCCTCGACTTCGGCCTTGCTGTAACCGGCAATGTCGAACGCCTTGTACATGATCTCGGGCGAGTGGTTCCGGATTGCGCCCGAAGACAGTTCGACACCGTTGCAGACGATGTCGTACTGCCAGGCGAGGATGTCCAGCGGATCCTCGTTCTCCAGCGCCTTGAGCCCGCCTTGCGGCATGGAGAACGGGTTGTGGCTGAACTCGATGCCGGTTTCCTCGGAGAACTCGTACATCGGGAAGTCCACGATCCAGCAGAACCGGTAGGCGTTCTCCTCGAAGCGGCCGGAGCGCTTACCGATCTCCACCCGCAGTGGCGCCATGATCCGGTTGATCTCGTCGGGGTCCTCGCTGGCGCAGAAGAACAGCGCACTGCCGGCGTCACCGCCGGTTTCGGTGAGCAGGTCCTCGGCGATGTCGCCGACGAACCTCGCGATCGGCCCGCTGAGCTCGCGGTCATCCGAGACCTTCAACCAGGCGAGGCCCTTGGCCCCGAGCTCGGTCGCGAGATCGCCAAGGCCGTCGAAGAACGACCGCGGCATCTCGGCGAGACCGGGAACGGCCAGCGCCCGCACCCGCTTACCGGCGAACGCCTTGAAGTCGGTCTTCTCGAAGAGCTCGGTGACGTCGGTCATCCGCAGCGGCACGCGGAGGTCGGGCTTGTCCGTGCCGTACCAGGTGAGCGCGTCGCGGTACGCGATACGCGGGAACGGCGAGGAGATCGCGCGCTCGGGGGCGAACTCGGTGAACACGTCCGTCATCAGTTGCTCGATGACCTCGAAGAGCTCGTCCTGTTCCACGAAGCTCATCTCAACGTCGAGCTGGTAGAACTCGCCGGGTGACCGGTCGGAGCGGCTGTCCTCGTCGCGGAAGCACGGCGCGATCTGGAAGTAGCGGTCGAAGCCCGCCACCATGAGCATCTGCTTGAACTGCTGCGGTGCCTGCGGGAGCGCGAAGAACTTGCCCGGGTGCAGCCGCGATGGCACCAGGAAGTCGCGGGCGCCCTCGGGGCTGGAGCTGGTCAGGATGGGTGTCTGGAACTCGTTGAACCCCAGCGATGTCATCTTGTGCCGGATCGCGGAGATCACCTGCGAGCGCAGCACGACGTTGCGGTGCATGCGCTCGCGGCGCAGGTCCAGGAAACGGTAGGTGAGCCGGCGCTCCTCGGAGGTCGAGTCCTCGGGGAAAACCGGGAACGGCAGCTCCTCGCAGGTGCCGAGGATCTCGACCTCGTGGGCCTCGATCTCGACCTCCCCGGTCGCCAGGTCGGGATTGACGTTCTCGGGGCTGCGCGCGATGACGGTGCCGTCGACGCGGATCACGGTCTCCTTGGCCAGTCGCGTGAGCTCCTCGAACACCGGAGACTCCGGACGCGCCTGCAACTGGACTATCCCGTAGTGGTCGCGCAGGTCCACGAACAGCAGGCCGCCAAGATCGCGGCGGTTGTGCACCCACCCGGACAGGCGGACGTCAGCCCCCACGTCCTCGCTCGTGAGCTGTCCACAGGTATGGGTCCGAAAACGATGCATGAGCTACCAAGTATCACTAACTACGCGGCTGACTTAACGGGACCGGACAGCCCCGCCGGTGCCCCAGGTGTGCGGACGCGGCGGTCAAACCCACCGGGCTAGCCGAATCCTACCGCCAAACCGGGTCCACCCACCGGACTCCGCGCACCGCAGATGGCGGGCACGGGGGTTCTAGCGCTGCGGCAGGTCCCGCAGGAACGGGTTGCTGGCACGCTCGCGGCCCACGGTGGTCTGCGATCCGTGCCCGGACAGCACCACGGTGTTGTCGGGATGGTTCCGGCACACCCCTTCGAGGCTGCGCAGGATGGTCGGGTGGTCGCCGCCGGGAAAGTCGGTGCGGCCGATGGAACCGGCGAACAGCAGGTCTCCGGTGAAGAGGACGTCCGGCTCATCGGTGTCGTTGGCCAGCGCGTAGGCCACCGAGCCCGGCGTGTGCCCGGGTACGTGTTCCACGGTGAGGTCCAGCCCGGCATCGGTCAGCTTCTCCCCGCCGGCGAGCTCGGCCAACCGGGCCGGCTCCGCCATCTCGGCATCGCCGAGCAGCGCGGAGAGCTGCCCGGCCAACCCGGGGTCGAGCCCTTTGGCGGGGTTGGTGAGCAGCGCGCGGTCGTCGGCGTGGACCCGGACCGGGACATCGTAGGTCGCGCACACCTCGGCGGCGGACCACACGTGGTCAAAGTGGCCGTGCGTGAGCAGCACCGCCGCGGGGGTGAGATCGTGCTTGCGTACGAGCTCGGCGATCCCTTCGGCCGCCTCCTGCCCCGGGTCGACGATGACGCACTCCGCGCCGGCGGTCGGCGCGACCACGTAGCAGTTCGCGGCGAGCGGTCCGGCGGGAAAGGCGGTGATGAGCACGGTGCGCGCTGACCTCGTTTCGTTGTCGGCGTGTTCCCAGTGGGGCGCCCGGTCGCGGGATGCCCCGATCCGAGCCTATCGATGTCGCGCCGCCGCCCGGTGCGTCCGACTACTCGCTGTATCGTCGCGGCCGAGACGCGTCGCGATGGACGCCGCCTCCGGCTCCTCCGATCACCATTCGGTCACCCCGACCCGCGCACGTCTTTGCCAAACGTCCTGATAGTGCCATATTGGTCGTCATTACGTCGGTCGAATGTTGGTCGTTGTCCCCGCGTATCGGTCACCCGGCAACGGGGCCGGCCCGGGAGGGCGCGGCGTGTCTGGCTCCCGAGGCCACGGCCGGCGTATCGCCCCGCTGAGGAGGCACAACGAAACGGCATCAGGCACAATTCGTCGATATCTGACACAGAGTTATGGATATCGTGACTAGTCACGGCAGGTCCCACAGCACGTGCACCGTTCGGCCGGGATTCGCTGTCACGACAACCGGAACCTGGCAACCGGTGCCAGGCTCGTTACCGCAGGAGGACACGGTGAACACGGACCCCTGGGGCCGCGTAGACGACGACGGCACGGTCTACGTGCGCACGAGCGAGGGCGAGCGTGTCGTCGGCTCGTGGCAGGCCGGCGCCCCCGAGGAGGCCCTCGCGTTCTTCCGCCGCAAGTACGACGCACTGGTGACCGAGGTCGAGCTGCTGGAGAAGCGGCTCACCAACACCGACCTCTCCGCCACGCAGGCGCTCGCCAGCATCGAGAAGCTGCGCTCGGCCGTACGCGACGCCAACGTGGTGGGGGACCTCGACGCCCTCTCTCGCCGGCTCGACGCGCTCACGGAGCGTGCCGAGGAGCGCAAGGCCGAGCAGAAGCAGGCGCAGCAGCAGGCGCGCGACGAGGCACGCGACGTCAAGGAGCGCATCGTCGCCGAAGCGGAGCGTGTCGCCGAGGAGACCACCCACTGGAAGTCCGGCGGCGAGCGCATGCGCCACCTTATCGACGAGTGGAAGGCGGCGCCGCGCGCCGACCGGCCCACCGAGCAGGCGCTGTGGAAGCGTATGTCCGCGGCCCGCAACGCGTTCTCCAAGCGCCGCAAGGCGTACTTCGCCGGGCTCGACCAGCAGCGCGAGCAGATCCGGCAGCAGAAGGAAGAGATCATCGCCGAGGCCGAGTCCCTGTCCGACTCCACCGACTGGGGCCCGACCTCCGGCCGGTACCGCGAGCTGATGCAGCAGTGGAAGGCCGCCGGCCGCGCCGACCGCTCCAGTGAGGACAAGCTGTGGGCGCGGTTCAAGGCGGCGCAGGACCGCTTCTTCCAGGCACGCAACGCGGTGTTCGCCGAGCGCGACGCCGAGCTGCGCAGCAACGCCGAGGCCAAGGAGCGCATCCTCAAGGAAGCCCGCGAGGAGATCCCGCAGGTCAACGACCCACGCGAAGCGCGGGCCCGGCTACGCCGCTACCAGGAGGAGTGGGAGGAGGCCGGCCCGCTGCCGCGCGACTCCCGCGACCAGCTCGAAGGTGCCTTCCGCAAGCTGGAGGAGTCCGTACGCAAGGCCGAGGACCAGGAGTGGCAGCGCAGCAACCCTGAAGCGCGGGCGCGGGCCGCCGACACGGTCTCGCAGTTGCGCGACTCCATCAGCCAACTGGAGCGCAAGCTGGAGCAGGCGCGCGCGGCCGGCAACGACCGCAAGGCCCGCGAGTTCGAAGAGGCGATCGGCGCGCGGCGCTCCTGGCTCGACGAGGCCGAGAGGGCGCTGAACGAGATGAGCTGAGCGCGGGCCGCCCTGCCCGGGATCCGGAGCGGTATCCCGGGCGGGGCGTTCCGGCTCCCGGTCAGGAGGCCGCCTCGGGCTCGGTTGCCCGGCCCGCCATGGCCACGTTGAGGAGCACCACCGCGTCCTCCACCGCCTCCAGGCTGTGTTGCCCCTGGGGGATGATCAGCATGTCGCCGGTGCGCCCCTCCCAGGAGTCCTCACCGGCGAGCAGGCGCACCCGGCCGCGGACGACGACGAGGGTCGACTCGCCGGGGTTGGGGTGTTCGGAGAGCGAGTTTCCGCGTGTCAGCGCGATGAGCGTGTGCCGGAGCGTATGCTCGTGGCCGCCGAAGACCGTGGTCGAGCTACGGCCGGAGGACGCGTTGGCCGCCTGCTCCAGGTGGTTGCGCGCCAGTGCGTCGAGCGAGAACTTCCTCATGGGAGCATTGTGGGGGCATCTTCGGCCAGGACCAACCCCACAACGCCGTCAACTCTTCATCCGGTAGACGTCGTAGACCCCGTCGACCCCGCGGACGGCTTTGAGGACGTGGCCGAGGTGGGTGGGGTCGGCCATCTCGAAGGTGAACCTGCTCAGCGCCACCCGGTCGCGGCTGGTCTGCACGGTCGCCGAGAGGATGTTGACGTGCTGGTCACTCAGCACCCGCGTGATGTCGGACAGCAGGCGTGACCGGTCGAGCGCCTCGACCTGCAGGGCGACCAGGAACATGGAGTCCTCGGTGGGCTGCCACTCCACCTGGAGCATACGCTCGGCGTCGAGAGAGCGGGTGTTCACGCAGTCCTCACGGTGCACGGAGACACCGTTCCCCCTGGTGACGAAGCCGACGATGGAGTCGCCGGGCACCGGTGTGCAGCACTTGGACAGCCGCACCCAGACGTCGGAGGCGCCCTCGACCGCGACACCGGGGTTGCCCGCAGGGCGGTTGCGCGGCGGCTGGCGCGTGGGCAGCGACGACTCGGCGATGTCCTCCTCGGCGCTCTCGATCCCGCCGAGCGAGCCGACCAGTTTCTGCACGACGTTCTGCGCGCCGATGTGCCCTTCGCCGACGGCCGCGTACAGCGCGTCGACGTCGTTGTACCGGAGGTCGCGGGCGAGGGCGAGCAGTGCCTCGCCGCTGAAGAGCCGCTTGATGGGCAGCTCCTGCTTGCGCATCACGCGGGCGAGGGCTTCCTTGCCCTTCTCGATCGCCGCCTCGCGGCGCTCCTTGGTGAACCACTGCCGGATCTTGTTGCGGGCCCGCGCGCTCTTGACGAAGTTGAGCCAGTCGCGGCTGGGGCCGGCGTCGGTCGCCTTCGACGTGAGGATCTCGACGGTCTCGCCGTTGTGCAGTTCGCTCTCCAGCGGAACCAGCCGGCCGTTGACGCGCGCGCCCACGGTGCGGTGGCCCACCTCGGTGTGCACGGCATAGGCGAAGTCGACAGTGGTGGCGCCCTGCGGCAGCGAGATGACGTCGCCCTGCGGCGTGAAGACGAAGACTTCCTGGACGGAGAGGTCGAACCGCAGCGACTCCAGGAACTCCCCCGGGTCCTTGGTCTCCTGCTGCCAGTCGATGAGCTGGCGCAGCCATGCCATGTCACCGGCGCCCTTGGACTTGCCGCCGCTCTCCTTCGGGCCGTTGACCCGGTCTTCCTTGTACTTCCAGTGCGCGGCGATGCCGTACTCGGCCCGGCGGTGCATCGCCCGGGTGCGGATCTGCAGCTCCACCGGGTTTCCGGACGGGCCGATGACGGTGGTGTGCAGCGACTGGTACATGTTGAACTTCGGCATCGCGATGTAGTCCTTGAACCGGCCCGGCACCGGGTTCCACCGCGCGTGGATGGTGCCCAGGGCGGCGTAACAGTCGCGCACGCTGTCGACCAGCACCCGGACGGCGACGAGGTCGTAGATCTCGTCGAAGCCGCAGTTGCGGGCGATCATCTTCTGGTAGATCGAGTAGTAGTGCTTGGGCCGGCCGCGCACGGTCGCCTTGATCTTGGCTTCGCGCAGGTCGGCGGAGACGGCCTCGATCACGTCCTGCAGGTAGACGTCGCGGCGCGGCGCGCGTTCGGAGACCAGCCGGGCGATCTCGTCGAAACGTTTGGGGTAGAGCGTGGCGAACGCGAGGTCCTCCAGCTCCCACTTGATGGTGTTCATGCCCAGGCGGTGCGCCAGCGGGGCGAAGATCTCCAGGGTCTCGCGCGCCTTCTTCTCTCGTTTGGCCTGCGGGAGGTAGCGCAGTGTGCGCATGTTGTGCAGCCGGTCGCACAGTTTGATGACCAGGACCTTGATGTCGCGCGACATCGCCACGACCATCTTGCGCACGGTCTCGGCCTGGGTCGCCTCGCCGTACTTGACCTTGTCGAGCTTGGTGACGCCGTCGACGAGCTCGGCGATCTCGTCGCTGAAGTCGGTTCGAACCTGGTCCAGCGTGTAGCTGGTGTCCTCCACCGTGTCGTGCAGCAGCGCGGCGGCCAGCGTCGGCTCCTGCATCCCCAGCTCGGCCAGGATGGTCGTGACGGCGAGGGGGTGCGTGATGTAGGGGTCACCGCTCTTGCGCTTCTGGTCGCGGTGATGGTGGGCGGCGACCTCGTAGGCGCGTTCGATGAGCCGGACGTCGGCCTTCGGGTGGGTCGCCCGGACGGTCTTGATCAGTGGTTCGAGTACCGGATTCATGGTCACCCCCCGCTGGGCGCCGAGCCGGGCGAGGCGGCGACGTACTCGCACCGTCGAGGATGGGCCCGGCGGGCTCTCCGGACCGGGGTCGGGACGGGCTTCGGGACCACGTGGCTCGTTACCCGGTGGAGTCGCCCCGCTGTCCGCGGGACGTTCCTGGCCTGCCTCGCCAGGGGAAACCCGTGCATCCGTCGCATCCTCGTGTGGCTCCCCTTGGGGACGTGGTCTTCGTTGCTGGTCGTCTTGTCCGTGTTCTTCCCGCTCCGAGGCGGTGTGCCCTACCTCGGGGTCGTCCACCGCCGGCTCGCGCGAATCGGGATCAGGGGCCGACTGCTCTGGACGCTCGGGCACCGCACCGGTCGAAACCGCTTCCCGTGGCATGGACTTACCTCCCCGCGGCTCGCCCCGGCGGGGTGCGCCGGGGACATCCACCCGGTCCTCAAGGTGGACGCTGCGTCGTGAGCGATCGGCTCACTTGTTCCAACGCGTCGTTGCAGCTCAGTTATGCCCGCGCGGCCAGATTCCGTGGATACACGTACCCCTTGGACTGGTTTGGACAGCGAGATCGGAGTACGGTGCGTCCGCGAGTTCGGGTTACGGGTGCCCCAGGGGCGGGGCTCAGACCGCGGATAGGGCGTGCAGCTCCACATCGGACAGCTTCTCGCGGCCCCGCAGGAACGTGAGTTCCATCAGCACCGAGAGTCCAATGACGGTACCACCCGCCTTACGGACCAGCTCCATCGCGGCCCGTGCGGTACCCCCGGTCGCGAGCACGTCGTCGATGACGAGCACACGGTCACCGGGAGCGATGGCGTCGGCGTGCATCTCGACCGTCGCCGTCCCGTACTCCAGATCATACGACTCGCTCAGCGTCTTCGCGGGCAGTTTCCCCTCTTTGCGGACCGGGACCAGGCCCGCGCCGAGCTCCAGCGCGACCGGGGCGGCCAGCAGGAAACCGCGCGCCTCCAACCCCACGACCCGGTCGACCCCGGCCGCGGCGAACCGGCCCGCCATCGCGAGCACCACGGACCGGAAGAGGTCAGGCGAATCGAGCAGCGGGGTGATGTCCTTGAAGAGCACACCGGGCTCCGGAAAGTCCGGGATGTCGCGGACGTGCCGCCCGATCAGATCGCTCAGCTCAGCGGACATGAACTCGTTGCTCTCCTCGGTTGGGGCTCCTTGGCTGCCAGCCGGCGGCGCGAGGGGACCGCCACCGGACCGACACCACGACAGTACCGGCCCCCACCAGTGAGGCCGGTACCCGAGGTCCGGGAAGCGCGCACGCGCGCACTTCGACGAGGAGGCATGACGGGAGGAGCCCGAACTCCCGCCGGCATCCGCGGAAGCGCGCTGGAGACTTCGGCCGTCAGATGGGTGCGCGCTCGCCACGCGGGGTGAACACCACCTCGCGCGCCCGGCGATGGTCGATTACCGGGCGCAGCGTGGGGTTGGTGAGCAGCACCACAGGGGCGACCCGGTTTGGCGACACCGGATACCACTCGGGCAAGGCCCTCGCGATGCCGATCCACGCATCGTCGGTGGCGCCGCGGGCCGCCAGGTCGCGAGCGGTTTCGAGGGTCTACTCGAAGACCGGGGGTCCGGCCTTCACACGGGCCCTCCCTACATACCGTCTAGACCGCAGCGCGCACGTGGTCGGCCCCGTCGTATTCGAAGAACGCCTCGTACGCGGGCACCGTCCCGGTGCCGCTGCCGCGCGCACCGCAGAAGTAGCCGTGGCCGGGGCGCGCCCCGGTGATCTCGTCGAAGTTGGTGAACACGTCACCAGCGGCGAAGACCAGCGCCGGCGCGTCTGGTGAGAAGAGGGAAATCCCTGGTCATCGGTGTGGCCCCACCAGGGCAGCACGCGAACTTCCAGCCCGTGACCGAGGGATCACATGTCGAACTCCTTCCCGGCGCACGCGAAGGTGCGCCGGGAAGGGTACTTCGGGCGTGGGGTCGGCGTGCGGGATCGGGGGAGTGACCGGCGGTGCTTGCTTCCCGTTGGAACCACTGGATCACCACCGCTGCGTTGCTGCTGTAGGCGCTGGTCGCCGCAGTCGTGTAGCCGAGGAAGATGGACGCTTGGGGGATCAGGGCCATGTTCGCGGCGAGTGGGTGGCGTCGAAGTCAGGAGGAACGGCTTTCCTGCCAGACTGAGCGAGTCCAGGGTCCTGTTAGGCGTTGATTCGCATATGTTCGTGCGCCCAGGCGTCGAAGCTGGTGAGCGGAATTCCGAGATCCCGCGCATACTGCGGGCGGCCTGGTTGTCCGGCCACGTTCAGCCACTCGTGTGAGGCGCCCATCGTGGGCATTCCGGCGGCAAGGGCCTGCTGCTCGGTCATATTCGGCGCGGACAGCGGTGTGTCAAGGGCGCGGGAGAGCACCTCGGCGATCTCCCTCATCGACAGGTACTCGCTCGCCAGCTCCAGCTCGACTCCGTCGAATCGCTCCGGCGCGGCGACGACTGCGGCGGCGGCCCTGCCGATGTCCTCCACCGCGATCAGCGACAGCCGGGTCTCGGGCTTCACGACGCTCACCAGGCCGCCCTCGACGCCGTGCGGGAACATGAACGCCATGGAGGGCAGAAAGTTCTCCATGAACGTGCCTGGCTTGAGGAGCGTCCAGTGTGGAAAGCCGGCCGAACGGAGCCGGTCTTGAACCGTGGTCTTGGCGCCGAGGGTGCGTGCCATCGCCGGAAAGCGGTCTTCGTCCCAGCCAGGAACCTCTGTGTGCTGTCCGGCGCCGGTGACGGAGGTGTGCACGAACTGAGCCACCCCGGCGGCCCTCGCGCCCTCGATGAGGTTGACACCTTGGGCCACCTCCCCGTCGAAGTCGAAGCCGTCCGCGGTCATTGCGGGCGTCTGCACGGAGAACACGGCGCGGGCGCCCTCGGCGGCGCGGATCACGCTATCGCGGTCGGCAAGGTCACCGGTGACCAGTTCGGCGCCGAGCGCCTCGACGGCCTTGGCCCGGTCGGTGGCCGGGTCGCGCACCAGGGCGCGGACGGGAACGCCCGCCGCGAGCAGGGCGCGGGCGGTGGCGCCGCCCTGTCGGCCGGTGGCGCCGGTGACCAGGACGGACGCGGAGTCTGTGGGCATGCTGCTCCTTGGGTACTCGTCATCCAGATTAAACGGCGGGGTCCGCCGTTTATGTTCGAGTACGATACGGCGGGGTCCGCCAGTTAGCAAATCTCTGAGGTGACGCCGTGCCCGACCGCCAGCGCGCCGACGCCCGGCGCAACTACGCGCGCATCCTCGCCGTGGCAGAGGAGGAGGTCGCCGCCCATGGGACCGGTGCCTCCCTGGAACAGATCGCCCGCACCGCGGGGGTGGGTTCGGGGACCGTGCGCCGACACTTCCCCACCCGCCGCGCACTACTGGAGGCGATCTCCCAAAAACGGGTCGAGGCCCTGTGCGTCCGCGCCCACGAGTTGACCGGCACAGGCGACAGCCGCGAGGCGCTCCTGGAATGGCTGAGCGACGTTGTCACCTACTGCGTCTCCGCCCGAGAACTGGCGGACGCGCTGGTCTACGACTACGCGGAGTCCGACCCGGCGCGCGGAAACACCTGCTCGGCGGCGCTGGAAGTAGCTGCGGAACCACTGCTGCGCCGCGCCGCACAGGACGGCAAGGTCGCAACAGGCGTCACTGTCGCAGACCTGCTCACCTTGATCGTGGGCATCGTCCTGGCCACGGAGCACTACCCCGATCCCGCCGCCGCAGCGGGCCGACTGTTCCGGCTGGCTGTGGCGGGACTGAGCCCGCAGAACTGAACAAGGCACACGACCGGCAGAGCCGAGAATGGGCCTGTGAGGTGTCCTGGTTCTTCCGGACAATGCGCGGCCCAACGATCATCAGACGCACGTTCGCATGCTGTCCAAAGGGGCGGCCCCTACCCCACAGAATGCGAACCTCCAGCCCGTCATCGAGGGGCCGCAGGTTGAACTTCTCCCAGCGCATAGCAAGGTGCGTCGAGCGGGGTACTTCGGGTCCAGCGCCGACGACCAGGGTGCGGGGGGGGAGTGATCGGCGATGGTCACGTCCCGCTGGAACCGCTGGATCACCACCGGTTCCACCGCGATCAGCAGCCCGCCCGCCACCCACGTCACCAACCTCTCAGGGAGTACGGCTAGGGCGTCTCGATGAGGCCGGTGAGCACCCGGCGCACCATCCGTTCGAACAGGGTGTGCGTGTCCGGGGATGCTTCGGTGCCAGGGCTGTCCGCCAGCGCCGCCACGATGAAGGGGTGCCGCTCCTTGGTCGCGGCTGTGGCCAAGTAGGAGGCCTGTGCGAGCTGGACATTGGTGGGCGATTGCCGACGGCGCAGCTCGGTGCGGGCGAACAGGGTGACCAACCCGTTCAGGAGTCCGATGGTCTCCAGTTGGGCCGGGTAGGGCAGCGACGCTGGTGCCAACGCACGCAGCGCGTGTTCCAGGTAGTCCATGCCTGAGGGACCCATGGTGGGTTCGGTGGACATGTCGAGCAGCCAGGGGTGGCGCAGGTGCACCTGCTTCGCGTGGCCCATAAGAGCGGCCAGATCCTCGACAGGATCACCGCTGAGCGGGTCGTCGAGGTTGATCTCCCCAGCGGCGGCGTCGGCCATGAGGGCGAGGAGGTCGTCGCGGGTGGCGACGTAGCGGTACAGCGAGGCCGGACCGGTGCCCAAACGCTTGGCCACCCGTCGCATGGACACCGCCGCGAGGCCGTTCTCGTCGGCCAGCTCGATCGCGGCGGCGGTGATCTGGGGCCGGCTGCGCTCCGGTGCGGGGCCGCGCGACCCCCGTTCGGGGCGGTCCCACACGGTCGTCGGCTCCTCGGCCACCATTCCCCCGTTTCACACTGCCATGACGCTCCCCTTATCCTAATATTGCGAACGCTGATCGCAGTATTAGGAAGGGTGGAATCATGAACACACACGAGTGGGGCCCCACCCGTTGGGCGCGGAACGGGGACGTGCGGCTGGCCTTCGACACGTTGGCCGGGACGAGCGGCGGGGAGCCGCTCCTCCTCGTCATGGGCCTGGGGGTCAGCCGGGCGTGGTGGCCCGATGGGCTGTGCCGGACGCTGGCCGAGTACGGCTTCGCGGTCGCCCGCTATGACCAACGCGATGCCGGCGAGTCGACGCACCTGCCAGCCGCGAAGGCCCGTTTGCCCGTCGCCGCTCTGCTGGCCAGACGCGGTGAGGCGTACACGGCCGAGGACATGGCCGACGACGCCGCCGCCGTGCTGGACGGGCTCGGGTGGGAGTCGGCGCACCTGGTCGGTGTGTCGCTCGGTGGCGCCGTGGCGCAACGCGTCGCGGTTCGCCACCCTGACCGTGTCCGCACGCTGACCTCGATATCGGCGGTCCCCGGAGACGTGGGAGGACTGCGCACCCTGCGCTACATCCACCTCCCCGCGCTCGCCCGGCTCAGCCGGATGAAGTTCCCCAACACCAAGGAGGGCGCCATCCAGGCCAGCCTCGCCGTCGACCGGTTCTGCGCTTCGCCCGCCTACCCCTTTGACGAGCGGGAGGCGCGCGCGAGGGCCGAACGCCTCGCCGACGCAGGCGCTCGCGACACACAGGCCCAGAGCCGCCAGATCGGCGCCCAATGGCGTGGCGCGGCGATCAGCACGATCACGGTGCCCACATTGGTGCTGCACGGCCGGGACGACCCCTTGATCCGGCCGAGCGCGGCCAGCGCGATCGCCTCCCGCATCCCCGGCGCGCGCCTGGTCACCCTGCCAGGCGTCGGCCACGACATCCCGGCACCGGTGTGGCACACCGTCGCCGCAGAGGTACGCGGCCTCGCGGACAGCCCAACAGGTTCGGCCGAGCCACGGTGACCCCACCCTCACTCGCGTCTGCGGTCGCTCAGTGGGCCCACGTCATGGTGCAGGCGTGACTAGTTGGTGAACCGGAATCACGGCGACTCCGCCGCCAGTCCACCCCCATGAAGGTCGCACCGCCTCGCAACGGCTGACGGTTGCCCAATGCACGGGAGCTCGCAGCGCAGAACCCCGTGCGAACCCAACAGGGCATTCGAACCTCCATTCCGTAATCGAAGTACCACATATTGAACTCATCCCAGCGCATGCCAAGGTTCGCCGGGAGGGCTACTTCGGGCCGCGCACCCAGCGTCAGGGTTCCGGGGAGTGATCGGCGATGGTCACCACCCGCTGGTCCCGCTGGATCACCACCACCACCGCCGCCGTGTGGCTGGTGCTGATCGCCGCGGTGGTCAGCACCAGCCACGTGTATGAGGTCGCGCGTGGTGTGGTGGCGACTCGGCGCTGTACATACTAGTTGTTACAATTGCCGTATGAGCGCACGGGAACAGCTGACGGGTGCGATGGCCGAGCTGCTGTGGGAGCGCGGTTATGCCGCGACGAGCCCGCGTGACGTGATGGCGCGCGCCGGAGTCGGCCAGGGCAGCATGTATCACCACTTCAGTGGGAAGCACGAGCTGGCTGTTGAGGCGTTGTCGGCGGTTATCGGGGACGCGACGGGTGAGGTTTCGCTGCTGGAGGGAGAAGGTTCGCCGCTGGAGCGGATGAAGCGCTACCTCTCGTTGCCGCGTCCGGGGACGCAGGGATGCCGGGTGGGCCGGATGACCCAGGATCCGCAGGTTGTCACGGACGCGGAACTCATCACGATCGTCGCGAGCGCCTTCGACACGATGCTGGGTCGCTGGGAGCAGACGATCGCCGAGGCGGTCGAAGCCGGAGAGCTCCCGGCGAGCATCCGGCCGGCCGACCTCGCCCGGACACTGGCCGCGGTCATCCAGGGCGGCTACGTGCTCGCCCGCGCAAAGGGCGAGCAGGGCCCGATGGACGCCGCGATCCGCGGAGCCCTCTCCCTGCTCGACGCCGCTCACTCCGCCGTCGACGCCGATCACTGACCAACCCGAGAACGGAGACACCCATGACTGTTCGGATCGGAATCAACGGCTTCGGCCGCATCGGTCGCAGCTACCTGCGCGCCGCCCTGCGCAGCGATGCGAAGGTCGAAGTCGTCGCGATCAACGACATCGCCGATGCCGCGATGCTCGCCTCGCTACTGGAATGGGACTCGCTGGCCGGACATATGGACGGCGTACAGGTCGACGGGGACACGATCCTCGTTGCCGGAACGCGCATCCGCGTCACCTCCGAAAGCGAGCCGGATCACATCCCCTGGGGCGACGAGCGCGTCGATGTCGTCATCGAATCGACCGGCCGGTTCACGGACTCGACCAGCGCCCGCCGGCACCTGACCGCGGGAGCGCACAAGGTCATCATCTCGGCGCCCTCCGACAACGAGGTCCCCGCGGTCGTGCTCGGGGTCAACGACGATGCCGTCGACGTGACGGAAGACGTGTTCTCCAACGGCTCCTGCACCACCAACTGCCTCGCCCCGATGGCCAAGGTGCTGCACGAGGCGTTCGGTATCGAGTCCGGGATCATGACCACGATCCACGCCTACACCAGCGACCAGCGCCTCCACGATGCCCCGCACAGTGACCTTCGACGTGCTCGCGCCGCCGCCCTGTCCGCGATCCCAACCTCCTCCGGTGCCGCGAGCACGATCGGGCGCATCATCCCCGAGCTCGACGGGAAGCTCACCGGCCTCGCGCTGCGTGTTCCCGTGCCCGTCGGATCGATCACCGATCTCACCGTCAAGCTCTCGCGCCAGGTGACCGTCGACGCGGTCAACACGGCGTTCCGCACCGCGGCAGCGTCCCCCGAGCTATCGCCCCACCTTGCCTACTCGGAAGCCCCCCTTGTGTCCGCCGACATCGTCGGCAATCCTCACTCGGCGATCTTCGACGCACCTCTCACGCAACTCGTCGGCGACCAGGTCAAGGTCTTCGCCTGGTACGACAACGAATGGGGCTTCGCGAATCGACTCCTGGAACTCACTCAGCGTATTGGTTCGTAACCCTCGCGCTGATTCTCCCGCAGCGTGGTCACCGCGCTGCGGCACATGAACCACCGCGAGGCGAAGCCGCTGCGGGAAACCATCGAGGAGCGCGAACAGGCCCTGAATCACCAGACCGAGTAGCCACGGGTCCGCATCGGCGAACTCACCCAGGCGAGCACTCAGCAGCGAACCGTCCTCGGCGTAGTTCATCCACAACAACTGGTGGGAGTCGAACAACCAGTACTCCAGGTGCGGCAGCCCTTCGGGCCAGTCACCCTCACGAACGGGAAGGATGCGGATGTTCTCACCGGCGGGGAGTTATAGCGGTATCCCCACGCGCACTCGTAACGCACATAGTCCGACAACGGCTCGGTGACAACGTGAACCCGGTCACAACGCCGCCCCGCGGCGATACCCGCCTGGATCTCCACTGCCCACTCTTCCAAGTCAGACGTATACCTAAATTCCCCAAGCGCAAGAAACCCCCGAAACGACTGCTCTTCGTAAGGGGCAGAGCAACTTTGCAGAGTTTCCAACCCGAAAGCCGTGTACCGGAATCCGGCGAACAACCGCTCGACTTCCTCCCAGCCTATCGGCCGCCCTTTGGGGTGTTCGTTCACTTTCTTCCGTCCCGCTTGTACTTCTCGACGGCACGAAGAACGATCTCCGGAGCGATCCGCACAGCGGTCTCACCGGGGCGGAGGGCCTGCAGAGCCGACTTGTCGGCACCGGTCAGCTCAGCCCCCTGAACAACCACGTGCCGATCCCGAACGGACCGCGCCGATCTTCGCTGGGTTCCTCGACACGGTGAATCCGGACTGGCCTAGGAACCGCGCGTCTCGTACTGGCCTTCGGCGGTGTCGTGTTTCCCCCGTCCCGGAGTTCGAGAATGCTCCCCGGAACTGACCGGAACCACGACCCGCCAGGTAACGTCACAACTCAGCGAGGACAAACCCCACCCCCAGCTCGAAGCCACAGGGACTAGTACCTCACATGAACAACAGCAATCCCCCAGAGGGCACCAGTACCGAGGAACCTCCCCGGGGCCTCAAAGGGCGCCTCCTCGTCTCCGACGTCGTCTAGCACGCGAACAGGATCGTCGCCCCCAGTGCCCGACAACCGCCACGCATGCCAGATCGTGGCGAGCTCTCGGGTAGCGATCGGGTGGGCGGTGCCTCGGCGGCCCACAGCCATACGGAACGACCAGCTACAGCACCGCGCATCCTCACCAGTCAGCGCGTATCCTGAGGACTTTCGGGCTTCACGAACCCAATTGAGGCAAGGGGTCGGGCCAACGTGCACAGCGACGATCCACCGCAGCGCACTGAGCCCGAGGAATCTCCCCAGGCCCCGGGAAGCCGCAAGGGAAAGAAGACAGCGTGGCTCCTCGCCCCCGTCGTCCTCCTCCTTGTCCTCGTCGCCGTTGCCGGCGTACCAATTGAGCGCATCTTCAGCGAACGCGCCACGCCCCTCACCGGACACGATGGCGAGGTGAACACCGTGGCGTTCAGTCCCGACGGGACCATGCTCGCCACCGGCAGCAACGACGAGACCGTGCGGCTGTGGAACACCAACACCGGCCAGGAAGTCACCACCCTCACCGGACGCGACCTGGGGGTGCATTCGATGGCGTTCAGCCCCGACGGGACCATGCTCGCCACCGGCAGCTACAACGGCACCGCGCGGCTGTGGAACACCAACACCGGCCAGGAAGTCACCACCCTCCCCAGACACGACGACTACGTATCGGTGGCGTTCAGCCCGGACGGGGCCACGCTCGCCACCGGCAGCGGAGAGGTCACCACCAACAGCGTCGACGGCACCGCGCGGCTGTGGGACACCGACACCTGGGAAGAGACCGCCACCCTCCCCAAGTACGAAGGCCTGGTGGAATCGGTGGTTTTCAGTCCCGACGGAACCATGCTCGCCACCAGTAGCGACGACGAGACCGTGCAGCTGTGGAACACCAACACCGACCAGATGGTCACCACGCTCACGGCACACGACGACGTGGTGGACTCGGTGGCGTTCAGTCCCGACGGGGCCATGCTCGCCACCGGAAGCTGGGACGGCACCGCGCGGCTGTGGGACACCGACACCTGGGAAGAGACCACCACCATCATGCACGGCGCCGTACCGGGCCAGGGTGCGGTGTACTCGGTAGCCTTCAGCCCGGACGGCACCACACTGGCCACCGGCAGCCGCAACGACACCGTGCGGCTGTGGGACGTCGAGACGGGGGACGAGGTCACCACCTTCCCCCACGAGGCCTCGGTGGAAGCGGTGGCGTTCAGCCCGGACGGCACCACACTGGCCACCGGCAGCGACGACGGCACCGTGCGGCTGTGGAACGTCGACTAACACCCCCGCACGTGTAGGGGGCGGCATCAGTCGTGGCCGTGGTACCGGCTTTCCCGCGAAAGCGGCCAACCGGTCAGGGCGTAGGCACGGGTTGCACGGGTTCCGCGTCGAAGATGGCTGTGGGCCACGTTCAGCGCCGAGGACGGCCCCGCCAACACCCTTGGTGCGCCCGCGCCCGGGAAGGCCCGACTTCCGCGAGATCAGTCGCTGGACCCGGCGGTGGGCAGCTCCCAAACGTGCTCGCCGTCGTCGCAGCGCAGCCAGACCCGTTGGCGTTCGGGGCCCGCGATGACGCCGAAGCTCGACCAGTCGGGGCGGCCGTGGTCCTCCCAGAAGGTGTGCGCGTCCTCAACGATGTCCCAGAGTCGCTGGGGGCCGCCCTGTTCGACGTGGGGCGGGGCCTCGGCGGCCGGTGGAGTGTGCACCTCGGCCCAGGAGCCGTCCGGGGTGACCAGCCCGGTGATCGCGGCCCCGCCGTCGCCCTGTGCCCAGTACGGCAGCGCGTCACGAAGGTGTAGCTGCGCCACGAAGGCGAAGGCGTGATCCTCCAGCACCTGGGCGCTGACCTTGGAACCGCGCGTCTCGTACTGGCCTTCGGCGGTGTCGCGGGCGGTGATGTCGCGTGCCCGGACGAAGCCCGGCCTGGCCCACATGAAGCCGGCCCAGCGGGACAGGAACCTGCCCTGGACGGAGTCTCCGGTGACGGTGGCGAGCAGCATCGCACCGGATAGAGGGCCGGCGATGTTCGTGAGAACCAACCCGCCGTCACGGGTCTGGGTGATCCACGCCGGGGGGATGTAGGGCAGGGAGCAGGTTGCGACCACCCGATCGTAAGGGGCACCCGGCGGGTAGCCGTCGCGGCCGTCGCCGACGTGCAACGTGGGCGCGTATCCGGCTTCGGCGAGGCGGCACCGCGCGGCGGTCACCAAGGCGGGGTCGATGTCGATGCTGGTGGCGTTCTCGGCACCCAGCCGATGGGACAGCAACGCGGCGTTGTAGCCCGAGCCGGTGCCGATCTCCAGCACCCGATGACCGTCGTGAATGTCGAGGGTCTCCAGCATCCACGCCATGAGCCCCGGGGAGGTGGAGGAGCTGGTGGCCTGTCCGCGTGCGGCCCCCCTCCTGAACCCGTGTCTCGATCGGTTCCCCGGAGACCTGGGTGACCAGCGTGGTGTCGCTGTAGGTCAGACTCAGCCACTCCCCGCGCTGGGCGGGAGCGTTGCCGCTGACCACCGTGTACCGGCTGCCCTGCGGGGTCGCCTCCTGCACGCCAGCGTGCGGAACGAACACATGACGGGGCACCCGGGCGAAGGCGTCCCGCCAAGCGGGAGAGCGAACGTCGCCGTTGGCCTCAAGCTGGCCGGCCAGGCGCTCGGCCAGTGCGGCGGCTTCGCCGTTCACGTCGGCCCGCCCTCCTCCAGCAGATCCGCGACCGCCGAGACGATGGGCAGGTCACAGTGTTGACGTCCTCCCTGGGGTGAACCCTGGGGATTCCCGCAGCCTCGCGGCTGTGGGCGCGGTGCGCCTCGCGGCGTCCGCTGGTTCCTGTTTCACGGGCCGGCGCCCCATCCCCGAAAGGATAGTGGTCTTACCCCGCCTCCGCAGGCGTTTCAACTCTCCGCTTCCCGCGCTCTGGCGAGTTTCCGTCCAGCGGCGAGCACGATGTTGGACGCGTTGTCGTCGCGGTCGTGTTCGGTACCGCACCCGGCGCAGGTCCAGATGCGAACGTGCAGGGGTTTGGGCCCGTCGACCCTGTAGCAGATGGGGCAGGTCTGCGAGGAGGCCAGGAACCGGTCGACCTTGGCGAAGGTGCGCCCGTACCGGCCAGCTTTGTATTGGAGCATGTGCACGAACGCCGCCCATCCGGCGTCGGGTACGGATTTGGCCAGCCGGGTGCGTCCGAGCCCCTTCACACACAGGTCCTCCACGTAGACTGCTTGGTTTTCGCGGATGATCTTTGTGGAGAGCTGGTGGTGAAACTCGCGACGGCAGTCGCCCACCCGGGCGTGAGCGCGGGCGAGCGTGGTGCGGGCCTTGGCCCGGTTGGCCGAACCTTTCTGTGTGCGGGACAGCGCCCGCTGGGCCTTCTTCAGTTTCCTCTCGGCGCGGCGCAGAAACCGGGGGTTGTCGATCTTGGTGCCATCGGAGAACACCGCGAAGTGGGCCAACCCCAGATCGATCCCCACATCGGCATCCGTCTCCGGCAGCGGTGTGTCCTCGGTTTCGACCACGAACGAGGCGAAGTACCTCCCGGCGGCGTCCTTGATCACGGTCACCGAGGACGGGGCGCAAGGCAATGATCGCGACCACCGCACTGGCACCGCGCCGACCTTGGGAAGAACCAGCTTGCCCTGGTCGGTGATCCTCCAACAGGCATTAGCGGTGAACCGCACCGACTGGCGGCTGTCTTTGCGGGACTTGAACCGGGGCGCACCCACGCGGGGACGCCTGCCCTTCAACCCCTCGGCAAAGTTGTGGTAGGCAGACTGAAGGTCTCGTAGGGACTGCTGCAGCACCACCGCGGAGACCTCACCCAACCAGGCCCGTTCCTCAGTCCTCTTCGCCTCAGTGATCAGCCGTTTGGACAGCGCGCCCATCGTCGGAAAGGGCATCCCTTGTTCGCGGGCGTCCTCCCGTGCTCGCACAGCGTCGTTGTAAACCACACGGGCACACCCGAACGCCTTGGCCAACGCAACGCGCTGGCCGGTGTCCGGGTACACCCGGAAGGCATACCGCAACCACATGCGAACAAGAGTACGAAAACAGAGCCCATCGTGCAACACATATTGTGAAAATCGAACAACCCAATGAATTCGCCATACACGCCCCTGGTTTCCGCCTGAGCGCGCTGCGTGCGCACACCGACCAGCAAAGCGCCCCCACTCACGGTCGGGCGGAACTTTCAGATCCGATTCACCTCTGGCGTGAACGCCGCAGCACTCCCGGATAAAGCCGGTGCGATGAACGCGTTCCGTGTCTGCCCAATCGGCAGACCTGATCCGGTCATGCTCCGGTCCGGTGCGGCCACCGCCCGGAAGCCGTGCGGCGCGCTCACCGCGCGAACGCCGCCTGGCCGGCCAGCCGGTCCAGTGCCTCCTCCCTGGGCAACTGGGCGCCCGCGCGAAACGCCGCCTGACAGCCGTCCGCACCAAGACGCTCGGTGAGGGAGGCTGTCAACGCACCCAGCTCCGGGTCGCCGCGGTCGAAGGCGCCGCGGATCACCTCGCTCATCCCCAGTGCGGTGGCCGCACGCACCGGATCGCCTTCCAGCGCGAGCAGCCCGCCCAGTAGTTCCGCGCCCCAGGCCAGGCCGTCGGCCCGATGGTCGGCGAACCACACGGGCGCGGCCCGCTCCAGCAACTCGCGTGCCGGCCCGGCCGTTCCCTCGGCGAGCCGGTGGGCCATCCGGTAGCCCGCGACCTCGTCGCTGGGCAACCCCTCGCCGGACGGCAATCGGGCGGCCAGTTCCACCATCCTGTCCAGTGCCCGGTCGGCCTGTTCCGGGTCGCCAGAGAGCCGGTGCGCTGTGGCCAGGCAGGCGTGCATGTTGGCTTCGGCGCGACGATGGCCGTGCTCTTTTGCCTGGCGTATCGAGGCGTGGATGTCCCGGAAGGCGCCGTCCAGATCCCCGCTGTTCATGCGTTCTCTGGCGAGCCGGGCGCGCGTCCAGAGCAAGTGCATCTCCGTGCCAAGCTCGGCGCCGATCGCGACCGCCCGTTCCGCGGCGGCGATGGCGGGGGCGGGGTCGGCACGCAGGGAGTGGTCGCGGCTGATCCGAAGCAGGCACATCACCAGCCCCCAGCGATCGCCCGCCTCCTCGAATCCGCGAAGCGCCTCCAGCCGGGACCGGGCGCCGGTCCGCAGATCACCCTGGTCCACTCGGGCGCTGTCGCGGGTCCAGAGCACACTGGCCCGCCCCCAGGGATCCGCCGATGCCAGCGCCCGCCGCACCACCTCGGGCTCCTCCCCCGGACCGCTCTCTCCAGGTCCGAGTTGCGCCACCCGCAGCATCGGCACCGCGGGGTGGTAGGCCATGGCCGCCGGCGAGTCCAGGTCCGGGGCGCAACGTTGCGGCGGTTCCGGCGCCGCGTGGGGCACAGCGCTCCCCACCACCCTGAACGCCGCATGGACCTCCTCGGGCAACGCGTCACCGAACTCGAGCACCTCGCCAACGTGGACGGCGTACTGGGCCACCATCCCTTTGAGGCCCCAGTACCAGAACATCGCCCGGACGAACCGGGACGCGCGCCCCCAGTCACCGGCGTCGAAAACGGTCCGCAACGCGTCGGCCAGATTGTCGTGTTCGGTGTCGAAGAGCACCATCGCGCCCAGTTGCTCACGTGTGCGCAGCAGCGGCTCGTGCTCTTCCGCCAGCGCCAGAAAGTAGTCCGCGAACCGCGTTGCGACCTCGTCGCCCGACGCGGCCAGCCGGGTCGCGGCATAGGCGCGGATCGTCTCCAGCATCCGATAGCGGTCGCCGTCGCTGTCGCTGCGGTGTTCCACGATGGACTTCTCGACCAGGGAACCGACCACCCGCACCATGTCCTCAGCGGGCAACACCTCGTCCGCGCACACCTCCTCCAGCGCGGTTGGGCTCGCCCCACCAGGAAAGACGGACAGCCGGCGCGCCAGCGCCCGCTCGGGTCCGTCGAGCAGGTCCCAGCTCCATTCGACCACCGCGAGCAGCGAACGCTGCCGCAGAAGCGCCGTCCTGCTCCCCGAGGTCAGCAGCCGGAACCGGTCGTCGAGCCGGCGCGCGATCTGTTCCACGCCCATCGTGCGCATTCTGGCCGCGGCAAGTTCCAGCGCCAGCGGCATGCCGTCGAGCCGCCGGCAGATCTCGGCTACCGGCCTCGCTGTGGAGGCGTCCAGCGTGAAACCGGGCCTGACGTTCTCGGCGCGGTCCATGAACAGCCGAACCGCCGCGGCCCGGGCCGCGTCCGGCACATCGGGATCCTCCGCTGGCAGGTCGAGCGGGCCGAGGTGGCACAGCGCCTCACCGGTGACCGCCAGCGCCTCCCTGCTCGTGGCCAGGACGCGCAGCCGCGGCAACCGGACGAGCAGCCGCTCGGCCAGCTCGGCGGCGGCCTCGACGACGTGCTCGCAGTTGTCCAGCAGCAGTACGGCGTCGCCGACGTCGAGCAGTTCCACCATCCGATCGACCGGGTCGGCGGGCTGCGGCTGGCCGCTGCCGTACCCTCCCCCGAGGGCACCGAGCACAGCGTCGGCCAGCCGGTCGGATTGGGGGCCCACACTGGCCAGGGGCGCGAACCATACGTGGCCGCCCTGGTGCGCCGGGTCCCTGCCCGCCGCCTCCAGCGCCAGCCTGGTCTTGCCGGCGCCGCCGGGGCCGACGACCGTGACCAGTCGCGCGGCGGCCAGCAGCGAGGCAAGCTGGTCAAGTTCGGGCTTCCTGCCGACGAAGCTGGTCAGCCGGGCGGGTAGCCGGTTCGGCGCCGCCTCGGCCGCCGGCGCCACCGGCCGGTCCAGCTCGCCGCGGAGCAGGGCGAGGTGCGTCTCACGCAGCTCCAGCGAGGGATCGACGCCAAGCTCCTCGCCCAGCCTGCCGCGGAGCTCCTCGTACACCGCCAGCGCGTCCGACTGGCGCCCGGACGCCGACAGCGCGCGCATGCGCAGTTCGGCCAGCCGCTCGCTCAATGGACGCCGCGCGGCGTGCTCACCCAGGTCGGCCAGCACGTCGGAGGGCCTCCCCAACCGCAGCTCGGCATCGAAGTAGTCCTCGGCGGCCGCGTCATGCGTCTGAGCCAGCTTCGTGGCGGTGTCGCGGGCGAACGGTGCCTCCCGCACATCGGCCAGTGCCGCACCGCGCCACAGGTCCAACGCCGCCCCAAGGTGGGACGCGGCTTCCGTGGTCCGAGCCGCGGCCAGCTCACGCCTGCCCCGCGCGGCCAGCTCCTCGAACCGGTGGATATCCACGGCGTCCGTGCCAATCGGAAGACGGTAGCCTCCGGCGACCAGCTCCACTGTCGCCACCCCGGTCAGGGCCTTGCGCAGTCGGGACACCAGGCCCTGCAGCGCGGCGGTGGCGCCCGACGGAGCTTCGGCGCCCCACAGGTCACCGACGAGGGAGTCAGGGGTGACCGGACGGCCCGCTTCCAGGGCGAGCCTGGCCAACAGCCCGCGTAACCGGGCACCGGCGATACTGACGGAGGTCCCATCGTCCGTGTAGCACTCGACCGGACCGAGCAACAGGATGCGCACCCTGGAAGCTTCGCACGTCTTGGTGGCGTGTCAGCCGCGTGGTAGCGCCGCATCAGTGAGGGCCGCGAATGTCACTCGCATGGACACCACAGAGACCCGCATCCGCATCCGCCCCAGTACCGTCACCCTCGCCGGCATCCTGCAACTGCTGTTCGCCGCGGGCTTCCTGATCGCCCCGCTCGCGGGCGTTGTCTACGGCGCCGACGTGCAGGCGGCGGCCGAGGCTGAGCTTGCCCGGCAGGGCCTCGATCCGGCCGTCCTGGCCCAGAACAACATCCACTTCGACGAGGGTGGCTACGCCCTGTTCCTGCCGGTAGGCACCGCGGTGGTCGCCGCGCTCCTGGCCGGGCTCAACCTGGCCGGCAAGCGCGCGGGCTGGGTCCTGACTCTGGTCATCCAACCGCTGTTCCTCGTCCTGGACATCTTCATCCTCATCAGCGAGGCATCCCGGGTGGAGTACCTCCAGTCGTTCCTCGGCGCGGGCGCCGACGCTCAGGCCGTCATCAACGCGGCCTCCAACGTCTATCCGGGGTGGCTGCTCGCCGTGACCGACGTCCGGCAGCTCTGCACGTTCGCGGCCTCTGCGACGGTCGTGGTCCTGCTCCTGCTCCCGTCCGCCCGCGCTTTCTTCCGGAAAGGCGCGTAACCCGCGCGCGTCTGGGAGCGCGAACGACATGTCCGGTAACCCGGCCATGGGGTGGCCCCCTGGATTCAGGGGGCCACCCCTTTCCCCGTCGACGGCGCGTGTCCTCGGCCGCGAGCTCGCGGTTACCGACGAAGCTCATGGGGGCTCGCCGTCGCGTCGCTTTGCAGGAAGCCGCGCATGCCGCGGCGCGCCCCGCGTTCAGCGCCCGGTAACCGTCACCAGTGCCAGATCGTGGCGAGCTGGCGGGTGGCGAACCGGCGGGGCACCGCGCGCAGCGCCGCGTCGCGCAGCCACGCGGCGGCGCCGGTCTGCGAGGTCAACCGCGACTGGCGGGATGATGCGCGCAGCAGGCGGTTGGCGCGGGGGCGGCGGTCGGCGTCGTAGCGCAGCAGCCGCTGGGCGGCATCGGCCGGCTCGGCGTCGGCCAGGTGCCGGGTCATCGCGACCGCGTCCTCGAAGGCCTGGCTGGCGCCCTGGCCGAGATCGGGGGTCATCGCGTGCGCGGCGTCGCCGAGGAGCGCGATCCTGCCGGTCACGAACGATGGGAGCGGCTCGGCCAGGCACGCGATCGGGTCAACGTGGATGTCGGCGGCCGGGGTGGCCCCGATCAGCGCCGGAACGGCCGGGTGCCAGTCGGCCATGAGCGAGCGCATCTGCTGGCGCGCCTCATCCGGCCCGGGTGGCGTTCCGTGGAGGGCGGAGTCGGTGAACCAGTACAGGTCGCGCTCGCCGACCGGGAACAGGCCGAACATCGACCCGCTTCGCCGGTCGATCAGGATTCCGGCCAGTAGGTCACGCACGTCCAGGTCATCGGGCCTGGGCAGCATCCCGCGCAGGTCCAGCCGGCCGGCCCGGCGCACACCGGGGTGGTCGGGGAACAGCTGACCGCGCAGCGTGCTACCGATGCCGTCGGCCACGATCACGGCATCGGCACGGGTGGCGGCGCCGTCGTCGCTGATGACCGTCACGCCGTCCGGATCGGGATCCAGCCGCTGAACCGGTGCCGCGGTGCGCACCAGCTCGGCGGGCAGCGGGGCACGCAGCGCGCGGTGCAGCTCCACCCGGCCCACGGATATCGTCGCCCCGACATCCCGCTGGGCCCGGGCCACCTCGGTGACCAGCAGCGGCCGGCCGCGCCAGTCCCGCAGCCCGGCGTCGCCAGGGGGCAGGGGGGCGGGGAGGCCGTCCCGCAGTCCCAACTTCTCCAGCGCCCGAACGCCATTGGGCATGACCACAATGGCGGTACCCGCCTCCCGGAGTTCCGCGCCGCGTTCGTACAGCGTCACCTCGTGACCCGCGCGATGCAGTCCTACCGCGGCTGCCACGCCACCCAGTCCAGCACCCACCACCACAATCCGCATGAGACCCCTCCGACGTGCAACGCGGCCCTGCAGCCCGTATTCACTACGGTCGTACTACTACGGATACTGCTTATCATGGCCGTGTGCCAGCGACTAACCGGGGGCGACATCGAGCCCTGACCGACGCCGCCATAGAGCTCCTCGCAACGTCAGGGGTGCACGGGCTTACCCACCGTGCGGTCGAGAAAGCGGCCGGGCTCCCGCCGGGGACCGC
Source organism: Lipingzhangella halophila (assembly GCF_014203805.1). GTDB lineage: Bacteria > Actinomycetota > Actinomycetes > Streptosporangiales > Streptosporangiaceae > Lipingzhangella > Lipingzhangella halophila. The sequence goes on from NZ_JACHJT010000001.1 coordinate 3,550,634, forward strand.
CTCGAACTACTTCCGCAGCCGGGAGGCGCTGCTGGTGGCCACCGCGGAGCGTGTCGCCGAGCTGCACTTCGCCGACATGGATCGGGTATCGCAGAGCTACTATTCCGCCACGAATCGCACCGAAAGTGCGCCAGAGGACGTTGCCGGCCAGGTCACCGACCTGCTGACCGCATCACTCCTCGAAGCGGCAACCACGTTCCGCGGCCGCTATCTGGCGGTCTTCGAACTCCAACTGGAGGCGGTGCGGCGACCGGTACTCGCCTCGGCTCTTGCGGGGTTGCTGGACAACTCGGCACAGTTCACCGCCGGCCACCACGCGCAGTTGGGTCTGCCCATCCCCCGCGAGAGGATCCCCACCCTGATCACGCTCTACGCCGGCACGCTGTTCACCCTGGTGGCCGCGCCACCCGAGACCATCAGCGAGGAGGGGGTGCGGGGTGTTGTCCGCGCCATTGTGCACGGCACGCTACCCGAGCTGAAAGCGCGCTGACCTCGCGGAACTCAGGTCTTCGCGAGCGCGGGACGCACCAGGGGCGACCGCTGGTTCGTTCTCCGCGCTGAACGCGTCTCAACGGCCGGGGTTGGTGCGGACACAACTTCGGCGCGGGCGGCGCCGGCTCGTTCGCCGCCCGCGTTCGCCGAGTTCGTTAGCGGGGCCCGTCCTTGGGGTCGTCGCCGGGGAAGTCCGGGCGGTCCTCGACCGGTGTGTCGTCGGAGAAACCGTCCTTCGGGGTGATCACGTCACCGATCCCCTGCTTGAGCATGCGGACCCGGGTGCCGGGGGAGATCTCCAGCTCGATCTCGTTCTCGCGCACCTCGACCACGGTGCCGAAGAAGCCGGCCTTGGTGAGCACCTCGACGCCGGGCTGCAGCGTGCTCTGCATCTGCTGTTCCTGCTGCTTGCGCTTCTGCTGCGGGCGCAGGAAAAGAAGCCAGAACACCAGGATGATCAGCGCGAACGGCCAGATCATGCTGAAGAGGTCGCCGCCTTCACCGCCGCCCTGCGCGAGAATGTAGTAGCCCTCCTGCACGGGCGATCCTTTCGTAACGAGTTCTCGTGTCCGCCAGCCCTGCTACTTGGTCACAACGCCATAGACGGCACATTCCAGTTCAACGCGCACGCTCCGAGCTGTGTTCCCCGTCGCATTGGGGCCATGCCCGGACTCAACGGCGGCTCAACGCGACCCGGTGGTGCGCGCAACGCTTACCCCAAGCTTACGCGCGCACTGGTGACACGCCACCCCGAGCCCGCGAGAGGCACTTAACGGTTCGGCGTCCTTTCGGCTCCGCTACGCACCGCGCTCGGCCACCCCCGAACGGAAACGCCACCCATTCGCCCTGTGTCTCCCGTCCCCGCCCCACCGTGTTCGCTCAGGGCTTGCTTTGCACACCGGCGTTCGCGCTCGGCCCAGTGCCGGGGTGCGCATCCGCGGCCGGGTCTGGCTGTGCGGGATCGTCATCCGGGGTGAACAGGTCGGCGGCGCCGAACGCGGCGTCCTTCGGCGGGGTGATCCCCATGTGCGCCCACGCGTCGGGAGTCGCGATCCGGCCGCGCGGTGTGCGGGCGATGTAGCCGGACCGCACCAGGAACGGCTCGGCGACCACCTCGACCGTCTCCGGCTCCTCGCCGACCGAGACCGCGAGCGTCGAAAGCCCGACCGGCCCGCCGCGGAACCGCCGGAGCAGGGCGTGCAGCACGGCCCGGTCCAGCCGGTCGAGCCCTTGGGCGTCAACCTCGTACAGCGTGAGCGCGGAACGGGCGGTCTCCAGGGTGAGCCGGCCGTCGCTACGCACCTCGGCGTAGTCGCGCACGCGCCGCAGCAGCCGGTTGGCGATGCGCGGGGTCCCCCGAGAGCGCCCGGCGATCTCGGCCGCGGCGTCGTCGCCCAGCTCGACTTCGAGCAGGCTCGCCGAGCGGCGCAGGATCAGCTCAAGGTCGGCTGACCGGTAGAAGTCCATGTGCCCGACGAACCCGAACCGGTCGCGCAGCGGCGCCGGGAGCAGCCCGGCCCGTGTCGTCGCGCCGACAAGGGTGAACGGGGCGATGTCCAGCGGGACCGCAGTGGCGCCGGGCCCCTTGCCAACGACGACGTCGACCCGGAAGTCCTCCATGGCGACGTACAGCATCTCCTCGGCCGGACGCGCCATGCGGTGGATCTCGTCCAGGAACAGCACCTCGCCCTCCTGCAGGGTGGAGAGGATGGCGGCGAGGTCGCCGGAGCGCTCGATCGCGGGACCGGAGGTGATCCGCAGAGGCGCGCCCAGCTCGGCGGCGATGATCATTGCGAGCGTGGTCTTGCCCAGGCCGGGGCCGCCGGACATCAGGATGTGGTCGGGCACCCGGCTGCGCCGCTGGGCACTGCGTAGGACCAGGGAGAGCTGCTCGCACACCCGGTCCTGCCCGACGAAGTCGGTCAGCCGCTTCGGGCGCAGAGCCCCCTCCAGGGCGCGCTCGTCCACATCAGCGTCAGGGGACACCGCGTCGCGTTCGTGTTCGGCCATGGCTGGGCTCCTTTCCGCCGGTTCGTTGCGCTGCCCCGCCCGGCGCGGCCGGGCCGGGCGCTAGACGCGGCTCAGCTTCCGCAGAGCGCTGCGGAGGAGAACGGCGACGTCGGCATGGTCCTCGGCCTCGGGTGCGACGGCGTCGGCGGCGGCCTCAGCGTCCCGGCTGGACCATCCCAGGTTGACGAGCCCGGAGACCACCTGCGAACGCCACGACACCGCGGCGGCGGGGGCGGCGTCAACAGGGGCGGCGGGGGCGCCGGCGGCATCGAGCGCCGGACCGAGCTTGTCGCGCAGCTCCAGCACGATCCGCTGGGCCCCCTTCCGGCCGATGCCGGGCACGCGGGTGAGCGCCGCGGTGTCCTCCACGGCCACCGCACGTCGCAGCTCGTCGGGGTTGTGCACGGCCAGCATCGCCAGAGCGAGGCGCGGGCCCACGCCGCTGGCCTGCTGGAGCCGCTCGAAGACGTCGCGCTCGTCGTCGTCGGCGAACCCGTAGAGAGTCAGCGAGTCCTCACGCACCACGAGAGACGTGGCGACAGTGGCGTCCTCGCCGACCCGCAGACCCGAGAGGGTGGCGGGGGAACAGTGGACGGTCATCCCCACCCCGCCCACTTCGATGACGGCGGTACCGCCGCCGCGCCCGGCGACCCGGCCGCTCAGGAACGCGATCACGACTTCGTCCCCCTCCTCGGGTTCGGCTTGTGTGCCTTTCCCGCGTTGATCTTGAGGATTTCGTTCCGTCAAGGCGCCTTGACGGAACGAAATCCTCAAGATCAACGCCCAACCCCACCGCCCGGCGAAGCACTGCTACCGCCCGCGCGCCTGCCGCGCCAGTTCGAGCTTACGCGCGAACTCCTGCTGGGCCCGGGCCACCCGCTCCTGCGCACCGCCGCGCCAGATGTGGCAGATGGACAGGGCGACGGCGTCGGCGGCGTCGGCCGGTTTGGGTGCCGCCGACAGGCTGAGCACCCGCGCGACCATGTGCTGCACCTGGCTTTTCTCGGCTCGCCCGCTTCCGGTGATGGCGGCCTTGACCTCGCTGGGCGTGTGCATCGCGACGGAGATGCCCCGCCGGGCGGCGCAGGTGATGGCGACCGCGCTGGCCTGGGCGGTGCCCATCACCGTACTGACGTTGTGCTGGGCGAACACCCGCTCCACGGCAACGGCGTCGGGCTCGTAGTCGTCCAGCCACGTATCGATTCCCTGCTCGATCCCGAGCAGCCGCACCGGTAGGTCGTCATCGGCGGCGGAACGCACGACACCCGCCGACACGAACGACAGCGGCCGCCCGATGGACCCGTCGACCACGCCGACCCCGCACCGGGTGAGCCCCGGGTCGATCCCCAACACGCGCATCGTCGGGTGCGCCCCTCCCCCGGTCCGGCTCGAACGTTCGTTCGCAGAGCATACCGGTTCGCGGGGACAGCGCGCGCGAGAAACCCCCCGGCAGCGCGCCGGCGCCTCCTCCGGTGGCCGCGGCAGCACGAAGCCGCCCGCACGGGGCCGTAGCAGGGGGCGACGTACTGAGGGCCGGCCGCGAACGCGGCCGGCCCTCAGTACGCGTCAGCCGACCGCCTCGACGACCTCGTCGGGGAAGTCGGCGTTGGAGTAGACGTACTGCACGTCGTCGGCGTCCTCAAGGGCGTCGATGACGCGCACGACCTTCCGCGCGGTCTGCTCGTCAAGGGAGACCTCGGCGCTCGGCAGGAACGGGGTCTCCGCCGAGTCGTACTCGATGCCGGCCTCCTGCAGCGCCGTCCGCACCGGGACGACGTCGGAGGGTTCGGACACCACCTCGTAGGACTCGCCGAGATCGTTGACGTTCTCGGCGCCGGCGTCGAGCACCGCCATCGTGACGTCGTCCTCGTTCGTGCCCTTCTTGGGGACAAGCACGACGCCCTTGCGGCTGAACAGGTACGACACCGAGCCGGCGTCGCCCATGGATCCCCCGTTACGGGTGATCGCCGTGCGTACGTCGGAGGCGGCGCGGTTCTTGTTGTCGGTGAGGCACTCCACGAGCAGCGCGACGCCGCCGGGGGCATAGCCCTCGTACATGACCGTCTGCCACTCGGCGCCGCCGGCCTCCTCGCCGGAACCGCGCTTGCGCGCCCGTTCGATGTTGTCCAGCGGGACGCTGTTCTTCTTGGCCTTCTGGATGGCGTCGTAGAGCGTCGGGTTGCCCTCGGGGTCTCCGCCACCCATGCGCGCGGCCACCTCGATGTTCTTGACCAGCTTGGCGAACAGCTTGCCGCGCTTGGCATCGATGGCGGCCTTCTTGTGCTTGGTGGTGGCCCACTTGGAGTGGCCGCTCATGCCTGTCCTTTCACCATTTCGACGAAGAGCCGGTGGATACGCGGGTCCCCGGTCAGCTCGGGGTGGAATGAGGTGGCCAGTAGGCCACCCTGGCGCACGGCGACGATCCTACCGGCCCGTTCGCCGTATTCGACTCTGCCGAGCACGCGGACCTGGTCGCCGACCGACTCGACCCACGGGGCGCGGATGAACACCGCGTCGAAGGGGGCCTCGCCGGCCCCTTCAATGTGCACACCGGCCTCGAAGGACTCGGTCTGCCGGCCGAAGGCGTTGCGCCGCACCGTCATCTCGAGCCCGCCGACGGTCTGCTGGCCCTCGGCACCGTCGAGCACCTGGTCGGCGAGCATGATCATGCCGGCGCACGTGCCGTACACGGGCATGCCCTCGCCCACGTGCTTGCGTAGCGGCTCCATCAGCTCGTACCGGACCGCGAGTTTGCCCATCGTGGTCGACTCGCCGCCCGGGATGATCAGCCCCTGCACGTCGTCGAGGCGCTCCGGGCGCGTGACCGGCGTTCCGGGCACGCCCAGACCGCCGAGGACAGCCAGGTGCTCGGCGGTGTCCCCTTGGAGGGCGAGAACCCCGATGGTGGGTGTGGCGGACAATTAACCTGCCTCGCTTGGTCAGCCTTTCGGGTTGTGCGATGTCCCGGGAACGCGGGGCCTACCAGCCGCGGCCGGCGTAGCGCTCGGTCTCGTCCAGGTCGTCCAGGTTGATGCCGACCATTGCGGTGCCCAGTCCGCGCGACACCTTCGCGATCACCGACGGGTCTTCGTAGTGCAGGGTGGCCTGCACGATCGCGTCGGCCCGCTTGGCGGGGTCGTCGGACTTGAAGATGCCCGAACCGACGAAAACGCTCTCGGCTCCCAGCTGGCGCATCATCGCGGCGTCGGCCGGGGTGGCCACACCGCCGGCGGAGAACAGCGGCACCGGCAGCTTGCCGAGCCGCGCGACCTCCTTGACGACGTCGTAGGGCGCCCGCAGCTCCTTGGCTGCTGCGAACAACTCCGCCTCGTCGAGTGTTCCCAACCGCTTGATCTCGGAGCGGATCGCCCGCATGTGCCGGGTGGCCTCGACGACGTTGCCGGTGCCGGCCTCGCCCTTGGAGCGGATCATCGCGGCGCCCTCGCCGATCCGGCGCAGCGCCTCGCTGATGCTGGTGGCGCCGCAGACGAAGGGCACGGTGAAAGCCAGCTTGTCGACGTGGTGCGCCTCGTCGGCCGGGGTCAGTACCTCGGACTCGTCGATGAAGTCGACACCGAGGGACTGCAGCACCTGCGCCTCGACGAAGTGGCCGATCCGGGCCTTGGCCATGACCGGGATCGAGACGGCCGAGATGATGCCGTCGATCATGTCGGGGTCGGACATGCGGGCCACGCCGCCGTCCTTGCGGATGTCAGCAGGCACTCGTTCGAGGGCCATCACCGCGACGGCCCCGGCGTCCTCCGCGATCTTCGCCTGCTCCGGCGTGACCACGTCCATGATGACGCCGTTCTTCAACTGCTCTGCCATACCGCGCTTGACGCGAGTGGTGCCGAGCGTGCTCTCGGTCGGGTTGTCGGCGGTTTTGGCCACGGCGGCGGTCTCCAAATTCTGAGCAGACACGGTGTCACCTCGATGCGATGCGCTGTTGGCGCGCTGGTCCTTCTGCTACCTCGGCGGCGGCGCCGCCTCGGTGTTCCCCCTCCATCAGATTATCCTGAGGGGACCACCGGCTTCAGTCGGTGGGGGAATCCGGTTGCCCGCGTAGCGGGACAGGGAAAGCCGGATTGCCGCTGGGCGATACGGCGTTCGCCGCAGCTTGCGTCTAGTACACTCGTTAAATTGGTATCAGGGCCGGGCTGGTCCTTCCTGTCGCCTAAACGACGATAGGAGAAGCCCGCGACGTCAGTCGCGGGAGGAGTCACGGTAGTTCCCCCGCCACACGCCCTTCCCGGGACCATGTGGCGTGCAAGGAACACAACGCTCGACACGGTGTACAGGGAGGTCAGCTCCCGGCCGTGGGACGTGCGGACACCTCTGCGGACGAGCCGCGAGGGCGAGACATGTCACACCGCGCCCCGCGTATATGGGGCCCGCGCCGGGTGCCTCACCCAAGGGGGTCGAATCGGGGCGGCTCGTCGTCCATGTCGAAGAATACCGGCAATCGCGCGTGCCCAGCGAGGCGCGTCACCCGCACCAGGCGGCTCGCGCGGGCCTCGCGGGTGCGCGCGACCGCGTCGTTGTAGAACCGCCGCGCCAGGTGTACCTGCTTGGCCGCCGCCTCGACCTCGGCCAGCAGCTCGTCGCCGTCGGAGTCGTCCGACGCCGACAGAGCCTCGCGGAACCCGGGCTGGTCCACCACCGCCCGCAGCGCCCGCGACAGGTTGCTCTCGGCCAGTTCCCGTTCTCCGTCGCCGCCGTCCTCGGTTCTGGCGCGGCGGGCCTGCGCGGCGGCGTCGGCCAGCAGGACCGCCGAGGCCGGCTCCAGCTCTCGGCGCGATGCGAGCTCCAGGACAGCCGCGCCGCGGCGCAGCAGCGCGGCGTCCAGCGCCGCGTGGGCCGTCTCCACCCGGGTGTGCATCCGGTCCAACCGGCCCGCCCGCCAGGAGACGTAGAACGAGACCACGATCAGCACCGCGACGGCGACGCTGACGATGCTGGCCCATTCGGCGATCACAAGCGTCACTCCGTACCTCGCTGCGCCACTGCCACCGGCCGGTCGTCCCCCGCCAGCAGCACGGTCTCGTAGACGCGTACGACCTCGGCGGCCACCGTGCGCCAGTCATAGGCCTGCACCGCTTTGCGTGCCGCTTCCGAAAGGGCCCGCCTGCGTTCGGGCGCGTCCAGCAGGGCCGCCGCCCCGCGCGCCAGGGCGACCGCGTCGCCCACCGGGAAGAGTTCTCCGGCCGCGCCGTCGTGCAGCACGTGGCGGAAGGCGGGGATGTCGCTGGCGAGAACGGCGGCACCGGCCGACATGGCCTCGGTCAACACAATCCCGAAACTCTCCCCGCCGAGGTTCGGCGCGCAGAAGACGTCGACCGAGTGGTAGGTGCGGACCTTGTCGGCGTCGCCGACCCGGCCGAGCAGCACAACCCGGTCGCGCAGGTCTTCGGGAACCCGCTCGCGGACCTCGTCGGCGTCGCCGGGGCCGGCCACGAGCAGCCGCAGCCCGGGACGCTCCTCGCCCAGCTCGCTGAACGCCTCCAGCAGGACGCCGAGTCCCTTGCGCGGCTCGTCCAGGCGCCCCAGGAACCCGATCGCGCCCTCGTCGCCGGGCCAACCGTCGAGTGGGGCGGACCGCTCGAAGCGCGGCACCGCGACACCGTTCGGGATGAGCACGGCGTCGCCCCCGAGGTGCTCCACGAGCGTCTTCCGAGCCGCCTCGGAGACGGCGATGCGGCCACTGATCTTCTCCAGGGCGATGCGCAGTACGGCCGCGGAGACCGCCATCGCCCGCGACCGCGGGTTGCAGGTGTGGAACGTGGCGACGATGGGTCCGGTGGCCACCCAGCAGGCCAGCAGGGACAGACTGGGGGCGGTGGGCTCGTGCACATGGAGCAGGTCGAAGTTGCCCTCGCGGATCCACCGGCGCACCCGGCCCGCCGGGCGGAACCCGAACGCCAACCGGGCCACCGACCCGTTGTAGGGCACCGGCACCGCGCCTCCGGCCGAGACCACGTGCGGTGGCAGCTCGGTCTCCGGGTCGCACGGCGCCAGGACCGACACCTCGTGGCCAAGGTCCATAAGCGCCTCGGCCAGGTCCGCCACGTGCTGCTGGACACCCCCCGGGATCTCCCAGGTGTAGGGGCAGACCAGCCCGACACGCATCCTGTCCTCCGTCAGCCGTCCCTGGAGCCGTCTGGGTCGCGCGGCAGAGGCTCCGTTGCCGGCGCGCTCCAGCGTCCCTCCACGGTAGCGGGCTCGCTGAGGTCGGCGCTGAACACGCGCTGCAGCATATGCCAGTCCTCAGGGTGCTCGGCGATGGCCCCCTCGAAGACCCGGGCCAACTCCTGGGTCATGGCGCGCACCTTGCCGGGTCGGTCCTCCTCCGCGGGCACCGGGATCTCGTCGTGCACCCTGATACGCCATTCGGACCCTTCGTACCAGAGCGACACCGGCATCAGCGCGGCGCCGGTCCGTTCGGCGAGCGCCGCCGGTCCGGCAGGCATCCGGGCCGGCTCCCCGAAGAACGTGACCTCGATGCCGCCCGCGGTGAGGTCCCGGTCGGCCAGCAGGCAGACGAGCCGCCCCCCGCGAAGCTGCCGGGCGAGCCGGCCGGCGTTGTTGCCGTCGCTGCCGGTGAGCGGGAGGACCTCCATGCCCAGGCCGGTACGGAACGCCATGAACCGGTTGAACACGCTCTCCGGCCGCACGCGCTGGGCCACCGTGGTCAGGGGGATACCGCGCAGGGTGATCCAGGCTCCCGCGTGGTCCCAGTTGCCCATGTGCGGCAGCGCCGCCACCACACCGCGGCCGGCGCGGATGTGCGCCTCCAGGACCTCGATCCCGGTGGCGCGGGTGCGGTCGGTAATGGCCCGGCCCATGACGGGCAGCCGGAACATCTCGTAGAAGTAGCGCAGGTACGAGCGCATCCCGGCACGCGACAGGGCGCGCACCCGCTCCTCGGTGGCTCCCGGGCCGGTGACCCGGCGCAGGTTGGCCTCCAGCTGCCGGACCCCTTTGGTCCGCCGGCGCCACGCGACCTCGGCGATGAGCCGGAACACCGCGCGGCCGATCCTCTCCGGCACCACCCGGATCAGCGTCCATCCCATTGCGTAGGCCACCGCGGCCACACGCTCCCCCACATCGCCTCCCCGCTGGTTGTCCCACGGACCGTGCGGGTTTCCCCTTTCGGGCATGGCAAAGGACGATCCGCGCACGATCGGCAGTGTCCGAGTCTAGGTCCCGGGATCGCCGGCGTGCTGGCTCGGTGGGGTGAGCCGGGCACGTGTCTCGACAAGGCGCTGCACGATCGTGACGGCGCTCATCAGCGCGAGCAGCCACAAGCCCCCCGCCAGCGCGTACGGCACCTCCAGCCCGCCGAGCGCGGCGGCGACCAGCACCAGGATGAGCCGCTCCGAGCGCTCAGCGAAGCCCACGTCGCAGTTCACGCCGATTCCCTCGGCGCGCGCCTTGATATACGAGACGCCAAACCCGCTGACCAGGCAGAACAGTGTCACCCACGCGAGCAGTAGGTCGTCGCCGTCGCCCATGAACCAGAGCAGCAGGCCGCACAGGATCGCCGCGTCGGAGAGGCGGTCGAGTGTGGAGTCGAGGAAGGCGCCCCACGAGCTGTCGGCGCCGGCCGCGCGGGCCACCGCACCGTCGAGCATGTCGAACAGCACGAAGACGGTGACGGCAACGGACCCGACGTAGAGTTCACCACGCGGGTAGAAGAACAGGGAGCAGCCGACCACCCCCGCGGTGCCGGCAAGCGTGACCATGTTCGGGCTGAGCCCCATGCGGTGCAGTAACCGGCCCACGGGTTGCACCATCCGAGCGATCCTCGGACGCAGGAATCTGAGCATGACCTCTACAGATCGTTGAACCGACGCGACTTCCGCAAGCGCCGCTCCGCTACCTCGGGTATCCCGGTCCCCGAACGGTACCGGCGGCGCGTCTGGTGGTGCCCGCTAGCGTCGCCCCCTTCCGAGCGGTCGTGGCCACACTGGGCGCCGGCCCGTGGGCCGGGCCCGTTCGTGTCCGCTGCCGTGCCTCATGCCGGGCCCATCTGGCACGTGGGCGTCCCGCCCGGCAACCGGTGCCGGTTGCGCGCGACCAGGTCGTAAACCGCCGCCCCGGCCGCCCGGCCCCCGGGCAGGCGCAGCAGCCAACCGGCCGGCCACGCCCAGCGGTGCGGGCTGGCGAGCAGCAGTATCGCCGCGGCGTCCGCACCGCCCCAGACTCGCTTGCCGTCGGGGTGCACCAGCAGCACCTCGTCCTTGGCTCGTTCCAGGGTCGCGCCGGTGAGCTGGCTGTACTGGTACGGCAGCATCTCGACAGGGGGATCCAGGTAGCGCTGAGCGGCCCGGACCGAGCTGGTGCAGAAGCCGCAGTCGCCATCGTAGACCAGCAACGGACGCCGCCGAGGCGCGCGCTCGCCTCCCCCCGAACCGCCCGCGCCAGCGGCAATGGAGGATCCGTCGTCCCCGCCGCGTTCCCGCATCTTCGGCCCCCTCGGGTCGTCAGCTCGCCGGCCAGTGCTCGGCGAGCAGGTCCCGGCTCTGCTGCAGCGTCTGCGGCAGGACCTTGGTCCGACCGACGACAGGCATGAAGTTGGTGTCGCCGCCCCACCGCGGCACGACGTGCTGGTGCAGGTGCGCGGCTATCCCGGCGCCCGCCACCGATCCCAGGTTCATACCCACGTTGAACCCCTGCGGCTGCATCGCCCCGCGCAGCGCGGTCATCCCGTCGCGGGTGAGCGATGTGAGCTCGGCGGCCTCGGTGTCGTCCAGGTCGGTGAGGTCCGCGACGTGCCGGTACGGACAGATCAGCAGGTGGCCGCTGTTGTAGGGGTACAGGTTGAGCACCACGAACGCGGCCTTCCCGCGCGCCACGACCAGTCCCTCCCCGTCGGGTAGAGCAGGGACCCGGCAGAATGGGCAACCGTCGCCGGCCGCGGAGCCGCTGGGCTTGTTCTCGCCCTTGATGTAGGCCATGCGGTGCGGGGTCCACAGCCGCTGGAACCCGTCGGCGTCGCCAGCACCTGTCGAGGGCTCCCGCTCTGCGCTGCTCATCGGCCGCCTCTCCTCATCGCCGTGCGCGTCTGGTCCGTCCGGCACGGTTGCCGCCCAGTGCCCCGGCCCGTGGACCCTCGCTGCCTTACCAAGTCCAGCATAGGAGGCGGTCGACCCGTGCGTGAGCGGGTGTGCCCGGCTGGTCCGCATCGCGGTGCCGCCCTGGGGGCCGCACCGCCTCAAAGTCCCAGCAGGGTCCGCAGGTGACGCGGCGGGGGTGAGCCGTGCGCGAGCAGCTCGTCGTGGATCTCCCGGGTCCCTGCCCCGGTACGCGTGCGGGTCAGGTCCCGCACCAGCGCGCTGACCTCCCACTGGCCCGTGTAGTAGGTGGACAGCTGGCTGCTGGTAAGCCGGGCGCGGCGCCACTTGCCGGCGGCCTCCCCGTCCTCCTGGTGCCCGCGTTCGGTGAGGAGGGCGAGGGCGTCGCTCTCGGTGATGGTGCGCGTGTGCGTACGGACGTCGAGAATCGCGTTGCAGATCACCCGCAACCGCATTTTCAACTGGATCAGCCGCAGCGCGAGATTGTCCCTGGAGTCACTGGCGGTCCAGCCCCGAAGGGCCACGGCCTCCTCGGCATAGACCGCCCAGCCCTCGACGAAGGTCCCGCTGCGCAACGCGTGCCGAACGCGGGTGCCCCCCGTGTACCCGGCGGAACGCGAGAGCTGCAGGGCGTGCCCGGGCATCCCCTCGTGCACCATCAGGGTGCGCAGCATGGTGCCGTTGTACTCGCGGTAGAACGACGCGCGACGCTCGGCGGGCCAGTCGGCCGGCGGCGGGGCGACAGCGACCAGGGTCGGATCACTCGACCGCGTGCCGAGCGGCCCGGGCGGATCACAGTAGGCCACGCTCACACCGCGCCGCGCCTCGGGCATGGGAATCACCCGCACCGGGTCCTCCGGAACGGAAACCAGATCGAGTGCGGCGACCCGGTCGCGCAGGTGCGCGAGCGCCTCCTCGCACAGGGGCCGCACGGTGTCGGACGACGTCGCCGCCTCGCTGGCGATCCGGTCGAGCACGTCGCGCACCTGGCCCGGGTAGCGGGTTTTGCCGTCGTACTCCGCGGCGAGCTCAGCGATCTCCTCCTCGGTGCCCAGGAGGTCGCTCTCGGCCCGGGTCAGCAGCGTGTCCGGGGACAGCTCGGAGTCGAGGGTGTACCAGAGTTGGGCGGCAAAGTGGCGCTCCCCGAGCCGGGGGTCGGCGGTGGCCGATTCGGCGCGCTCCCGCAACCAGGTGGTGTGCTCCCGCAGCGCTTCGAGAGCGGAGTGCCGCGCCGGGTCGACCAGCCCGCGCAGCGACGGGTTCGTCTCGAGGAGCGCGTCGACCTCCTCTCCCAGCATCGCCATCAGCCCCTCGGCCCGGCTGGCGGCCGTCTCCACGTGGACCCGCGGCATGCCGGGCCCGTCGTCGAGGCGGCGCCGCGCTGTGTCGAGGTGGTCCGGGACGGCACGGCAACGGGCCGCCAGCGCGCGCAGCCGCTCCTCAGCGGGCAACCCGCCGTCGCGGGCGACCAGGGTGTAGATGGCATCGCCGGGGAGGTGCTCCAGCGGGTCCCAGGCGTGCGGACGCAGTTCGGTACACCGCCACAGGTCGGCGCTGACGCGCGAGCGCAGCATCTCCAGGTCCACGTGGTCGGCCGGGGCCAGCAGGGTGTCGTCTATCTCGTCCAACGCGGCCAGGGCGTCGGCGAGGGTAGCCACCCGCTGCGTGTCGGCGTCAGCGGAGTGGTCCGACAACCGGTCGGCGAACCGGTGGTCACCCAGCTCACTCGCCCACTCGGGCGAATTCTCCAGCAGGGCGTCCAGGATCCGCTCGGCGACCTCGCGGAACCGGGTGGTCATCTCGTTCGCGCCGGATTCGGGTTGGCCAGGTGGCGGGCTCGAAGTCATCACGCCCAATACTGCCCGCTCCGGTCGCACGACGCACCCCCGCGTTCTGCCGGCCCCGCACATCGGGGTCTCCCGCGGGGCGCGCGGGCGGGCGCCGCGGCCGGTCGGCTCCGTGATATCCATGCTGTGTAGGCGAATCCGACCGGGGGGTGGGCGCATGCGCGTGCGACGAATCGTCGACCTGAGTCGGCCCATCGGCCCCGAGACGCAGCCGTACCCGGGGGACCCCGCGCCGCGCATCACCACGGCCGCGACCGTGGCCGACAGCGGGTTTCACTCGGTTCGGGTGGAGATGGGGTCGCACAGCGCCACACACGCCGACGCGCCGTTCCACTTCCTGGAGGACGGGGCGCGTCTCGACGAGTTGCCGCTGGAGCTGTTCACCGGGCCGGCCGTGGTGGTCGACGTGACGGGACATGGTGACCGGACTCCCATCGGCCGCTCGGAGCTGGCGCCGTGGGCGGAGCGGTTCGGGCCCGGCGTCGTGGTCCTGCTGCATACCGGGTGGTCGGCGCACTACCGCACGGAGCGCTACCTCGCCCATCCCTACCTGGCGCAGGACGCGGTTCGACTGCTGGTCGACCGCGGGGTCCGCACAATCGGTACCGACTGCCTGAGCCCGGACGAGACGCCGCACGGCGAGCATTCGGGCGGCGACTGGCCCGCGCACCGCGCGGTCCTCGGCGCGGGCGGCACGATCATCGAGAACCTGTGCCACCTGGACCGGATCGACTTCCCGCGGCCGTGGTTCAGCGCCTTCCCGATCCGCCTTGCCAGCGATGACGGCGCCCCGGTGCGTGCGGTCGCGATGTCCTTGGGTGACTGAGAACCCGCAAACCGCCCGGACACGGACGGCGCCGTGCCCGAAGGCACGACCCGGCGACCGTCACCGGCGCGGAGGGGTGTCGCGGCCGGCCCGCCGGACTCCGCACCACAACCGGGCAGCGGGGGGCACGCGCCGTTATCCGCGGGTCAGCGCCACGAGCCCTGGCCGCCGGTGGAGGTCGGCTGTCCGGCGCCACCGGGGTCTCCGACCGTGATGGCGTGCTCCACGAGCCTGATCAGCGTCGACTTGGTAGACCCGCGGTCGCGCGCGTCGACCTGGACGATCGGGATCTCCGGGCTGAGGGTCAGCGCGTCGCGCACCTCGGGTCCGGCGTGCGGGTAGTACCCGTCGAAACCGTTGATGGCCACGACGAACGGGAGCCGTGCCTCCTCGAAGTAGTCGATCGCGGGGAAGCAGTCGGCGAGCCGGCGGGTGTCGACCAGCACCACCGCATCAATCGCGCCCTTGACGAGGTCGTCCCACATGAACCAGAACCTGTGCTGGCCGGGCGTCCCGAACAGGTACAGGATCAGGTCGGAGTCGAGAGAGACCCGGCCGAAGTCCATCGCCACGGTGGTCGTTTGCTTATCAGGCGTCTTGGCGAGGTCGTCGACACCGACGCTGGCACTCGTCATCACCGCTTCCGTGGTCAACGGAACGATCTCGGAGACGGAGCCCACGAAGGTCGTCTTACCGACGCCGAACCCTCCGGCGACGACGATCTTGACCGACGTCATCGCACTCGCCACAGCACCGCCCTCGTTGGTCGGGCTAGAGCTTGCGAAGTCCACTGAGCACCCTTTCAAGCAGGTTGGCGTTGGGCCGGCTGTCGGTGTTATGCGAGGTCTTGACCTGGACCAGCCCCTGCTCCGACATGTCCGCCACGAGCACCCGCGCGACCCCGAGGGGGATCCGCAACAACGCGGAGATCTCCGCCACGGAGCGCCACTCCCGGCACAGGTCGCTGATCGCCTGACACTCGGGGGTCAGGGTGCCCGATTCCGAGCGCGCGGTGACCGTAGCCGAGATCAGTGCCTCCATAGGCAACTGGGACATCGGCTTGGTACGGCCTTTTGTGACAGCGTACGGGCGCACCAGAGAACTCGGCGAGTTCGGCGCTCCCTCGGCCGCAGGCCGTGCTTGCTGATCATCGAACGGTTGCTGGTTTGGTCGTGGAACATCTCCGCCGCCCGGACCGTCCCCCGGCGCCCGTGAGGCGCCGGGGGCTTGGTTTCCGAACCACGAGGCGCTCCCGGCATCTCGACTGTGAGGTGCCACCACTTCCTCCTGTCGGTGGTGGATCAGGTCAGTGGATTCCCGAGGCACGCGCCGCCGGAGTCAGCGCACGTCCTGCCCGCTCGACGAGCAGTGTCATCTCGTAGGCGACCAGCCCCAGGTCACAGTCCGCGGCGGCGAGGACCGCCAAGCACGAGCCGTCACTGATCGACATGATGAGCAGCAGGCCGCGCTCCATCTCGACGACGGTCTGCGAGACAGCCCCGCCCTCGAAGACGTTGGCAGCCCCTTGCGTCAGGCTGGTCAGGCCAGAGGCGATGGCGGCCAGCTGGTCCGCTCGCTCAGCCGGGAAACCCTCCGAGGACACCAGTGGCAGCCCGTCGGAGGACACCACGATCGAATGGGCAACATCGGGCACACGGTTGGCGAAGTCAGTGATCAGCCAGTTGAGCTCATTCACGTGTTGACTCATCTGCTCTCCTGTCCGTCCCAGTCTTCGCGCCGACCGTTCACCACGGCGGCCGCCGACCTTGTCTTCTTCATTGCTGATTTAGCGCGGATGTGATGTCCAAGAAGTTTGGAAGATGCTATTCGATTGACCATCCAAGATCTACGGTCCCCCCACGGACCGCGCCCGGTATTTCGCTGACCGGTACACCCCGGAAGCAACCGAGCCATGCTTGCGCTGGACACTATCTCTCCTCGGGTTCTTGCGCGCCGGTCTGGCCTCGTCCCTGGCGCAGCCCCTGCTGGAAGCCGGAGAAGCGGTTCCGGACCCGCTCGGCCGAACGTCCCGCCGTCTGCTGCGTGTTGTCCTGCTGGGGAGCAGCGCCAGGGACAAGGTTTGCTTTAGGAACGCGTTTTGGCAAGCCGGAACTTGTCAGCCCGCCGGCGGTCGGCTCCGCGGCGGTCTGTGCCGCCTCCCAACCGTCGTCCGCCTGCGAACGCCATTCGTCCTCGGCGTACGCCTTACCGGGGGCCGGCCGCTGGTTCGGCGAACCGGGCTCCGGGCCGGGCTGGGCCGCGGACGCCCCGGCGCGCGCTCCGCTGTTGAAGTAGGGCATGGACCCGGTGTCGGGCTCGCCCGCCCCGGGTCCGCCGGTGCGCCGCTTGAACCAGTTGGACTCGATCGCGTCGAAGATCGGCAGTGTCTCGGAGCCGCTTTCCGGGCTGGGCGGGACGACCGTGTTCTGCCCCGCGCCGACGGTGCCGTAGCGCTTGGACAGGTACGCGGTGGACCCGTACCCCTCGCGGCGCTCCGCTCCGAAGCCGTGGGCGCTGGCCTGCTGTTGTCCCTGCGCGGGCTGGTCCGCCGGCGCCGCATCGCCGGGGGCGCCCCTGGCCAGGTGCTCGCTGCGCCACGTGGTCTCCGGTGGTGCGCCGGGCTCCGGGGTGAGGTCGGTACGCCACAGCGACGCCCCTGACACCGGCTCCTCGTACCTGGGCGGGTCCGGTTGCCTCGGCGGCTCCGGCTGCTTGGGTGGGTCCGGCTGCCTGGGCGGGTCCGGCTGCCTGGGCGGGTTGGGGTCCGGTGCCGGACCCCACGGCGAGGGTTCGGGTTCCGCTCGCGGGGGTGCCGCCCAGTCTCCCGAGCCGTACGCGGGAGCGGCCGGATCCTGCCCGCTGGTGGGCCATGGCGAGGCCGGCTGCTCCGGCTCGGCCGGGGCGGGCGGCTCCGGAGTAACGGGCGGCCCGTCACCGGGGGTGTTCGCGCCCGTTGCGGACCACAGGTCCTGGCCGCTTGGGGGGTGCTCCCCTCTCGTCTTGTGCTCGCCGGGGCTGCGCTTCGGGAGGCTGGGGCCGGCCTCGCCTCCCTGCAACCGGGGGGATGCCTCGGCCGAGGGCCAGGCGTCGGCGGGCTCGGCCGGGGCCGGGTTCGCCGCGAACGCCGCGGTCGCCTCGGCGAAGGTGTCGGGGACAGCGGGAGCGCTGTCCAACGCCGACGGCGTGGTCTCCACCGGGGTGATCAGCAGGTCCGAGGGGAGAACCATGCGCGCCGTGATCCCGCCATTGTGTGCGTCGTACAGTCGGACGTCGACGCCGTGGCGGGCCGCGAGGCGGCTGACCACGAACAGGCCCATGCGGCGCGAGACGGCGACATCGATGACCGGTGGCTCGGCGAGCCGCTGGTTGACCATTTCGAGCTCGTCCGGGGCCATACCGATACCGCTGTCGGTGATCTCAACCCGGACATTGCCGTCGTCCAGGGACTCTGCCGTGACCCCGACCTGGCTCTCGTGCGAGGAGAACGACGTGGCGTTCTCCACCAGCTCGGCCACGAGGTGGATCACGTCGTTGACCGGCCGGCCAAGAACGGAGATGTGCGAGGGCGCCCGGACGTTCACCCGGTCGTACTGCTCGACCTCGGAGACCGCGCCCCGCAGCACGTCGACGAGCGGCACGGGCTGCGCCCACTTGCGGGTGTTGTCCTGCCCGGACAGGACGAGCAGGTTCTCGTTGTTGCGCCGCATCCGGGTCGCCAGGTGGTCCAGCCGGAACAGGTCGCCCAGCCGGTCGGAGTCCTGCTCTGTCTGCTCCAGACCGTCGATCAGCCTGATCTGGCGTTCCACCAGCGTCTGGCTGCGCCGCGAGAGGTTCACGAACATCGCGTTGACGTTGCCGCGCAGTGCGGCCTCCTCCGAGGCGAGGCGCATCGCGACGCGGTGCACCTCGTCGAACGAGCGGGCCACCTCACCGATCTCGTCGCGCGAGCTCACCTCGATGGGGTCGACGTCGACGTCCTCGGGAGCGATACTCATCTCCTGGACCCGGGAGATCGAGTCGGGCAGGTCCTGGTTGGCCACGCGCAAGGCCCCGGTGCGCAACGCGCGCAGCGGCCGAACGAGCGACCGCACCATCGCCGTGGTGACGAAGCAAACCGCGGCGATCACCAGCAGGACCGCCAACGAGTCGATGATGGCGCGGTTCATGGCTTCGGTCCGCAGGTCGGCGGCGGAGTTGCGGACCATGTTCGCCAGGGTGCCCTCGACCTCCTGCATTTGGTCGAACGCGGCACCGGCGCTCTCGCGGTAGTCGACGGCGGAGTTGCTCTGCGAAATATCGGAGAGCCCGCGGCCCTCCTCCGCCCGCACCATGACGCGCAGCCGGATGGTGGACATCTGGCTGGCTCCACCGCCGCCGAAAGCGTCGTCATAGATATGGCGCTGCTCGACGGTCGCGTGGGTGGTGAAGTTCTCGATCTCGTTCTCGTGCTGCGCGCGGCTGCCTTCGATCTTGTCCCGGACCTCGCCCGAGATGGACCCGCGCAGTAGCGAGTGCAGCATGAGCGCGCCCTCGTAGGAGAGCTGCTCCCGCGATCCGCTCAACGCGGTGAGCGCCAGGACGCTCTCGCGCAACTCGGTGTCGTTGGTGGCCTCGGCGATGGTCTCGTTGAAGCCGATGAGCGCGGTGATCACCTGGCGGTACTTGGTGACGGTCGGAATGACCGTCAGCCGGGTGTCGGTGACCTCGTCGCGGATGTTGTCGAGCTCGTCCACCTCGTCCAGCATGTTCTCCATGCGGTTCGCCATGAGCTGGCTCTGCGGGTCGCCAAGCTCGTTGGCGCCGTTCAGCACCTCCTGGCGGGCCTGCTGGCTCTCCTTGTACTGGGCCTGCAGCTCGGTCAGCAGCTCTTCGTCGCGCTGCTCGGGGTCGGGGTCGTCGGCGATGTAGGCGGCGCTGAGCAACCGCTCCCTGCCAAGCTCGTTGCCCAGCGTGACCACCGACCGCCCCAGCGACCCCATTTCCTCGATGCGGTCGTGGGTGAGCGTGGTCTCCACGTTCTCCACGATGCGTCCGGTGCCCAACGCCACCGCGGCGAGAGTGGGAATGAGGATGAGCGCGACGAGCCGTGTTCCCACTCGCCAGTTGCGCGGCACCCACCAACGGGCAGGACGCCGTGACTTGGAGCCGTCGCCGGACTGCCCCGCTGGCCGCTCCTCCCGTGGAGCGTCAGTACCGCCTTCTGTCGCTCGTGTCGACACGGAGCCTCGCAACCTTTCGTGTCACCGCCTCAGTCGGACGCAGGCCCCACGAGTGGTCCCATCCGGTTGTCCGGAATCTGCACCGGCCAACCGTGCGGACAGCCGTGGCGGCCGGTCCGGCCTGGCTGGTAAGGAGTCCGTCCGCATCGAGAAGGGGCTTTCCGCATCGGGGTTCGCCTCGTGGGGGGAAGATGAGGCGTAGTGCACCATTAACCGGACATGATGCACGGGAAGTGCATAGCGTACCAATCCGTCAACTGGTTACGGATACGCCGATTTCCCGGCCGCGAACGACCGACTCAGCCCGACCACGCGTCGTGGAGGGCCGAACCGCGAGAACCAGAACAGTGCCCGGACTCGCAGCTCACGACGAATCCGGCGCTGCTCCGCTCTCCCAGCGGTCCAATCACTATCGGGAAACATCTCGGTGGGGTCAAGGGGTGAACTGTGCCCATCCGCCGTGCGGAGCAGAATCCGGTCGTTCGTTCAGGCACCCGCCCCCACGCGGATCTCGAACTCGCCCAACGGGCCGCCGTCGACGAACAGCTCCTCGCCCGGTTCCAGCAGCCGTGTCGGGGCGGACACCCGCGCCATGACATCGCCCTGGAGGCCCTCGGTCCACGACGCGTCGTCCTCGGTCGTCACGCTGGCCAGGACGGAGTCGTCCACCGAGGCGGTCACGGTTAGCGCCGAACCGGCGAGCTCATCGCGGGTCACGACCGCCGGCCCCAGGCTGAGCCGCACCGGTGTCCCATCGGGTGCGCGCCAGAGGCAGGCCGGAGTGCACCCGGTGTACAGTCCCCGGCCACCGAGGACCGCGGCCACCCCCACCGAGGCCGCCAGACCACTGGCACCGGGCGGCAGTGTCGCGCCGTCGTCGGTCCCCCACACCTGGGATGGGGCCACGGTCAACTGCTCCCCGTGCGCCAGCACCGGAACCGGGGCGGCGGGCCGCAACGGAGCGCACAGCCGCGCCTCGAACTCCACGATGATCTCGACGGGGTTGGTCAGAGCGCGCTGGTACGCCTCGGCGAGCGCATCGCCGCCGCCGGCCAGCAGCTCCGGAACGCTCTGCTCGCCGGGGTAGCCGAACACGCAGCCGTCGTCGATCACTCCGGAGCGCGCGACGCCCCCACTGGGCGACAGGTAGGTAACCCAGCGCATGTGCTTCCTTCCCTCAGCGGCCCGGTCCTGGGCAAGAGACTCACACCCAGTCTCGCAGTGGTACGCGGCCGGGCGGCGTTCGCTATCCGGTGCCGGCGCCGTTCTCCGACGCGGTCACCAGGGGATTGTGCTCCTTGCCGGTACCGGCGCACATACGGCAGGGTTCCTCAACCCGGATCCAGTCGATGACGCCGCAGCCGTCTCGACGCGGTTTCTCGGGACGCCACCAGCCGACCCCCTCGCAGAACCGGCACCGCAGGTCATCGCGCTCACACCACTCGCAGTCGGTGAGGGCACACCGTTCGCGCGTAGATGTCATGCGCATACCCCTGTCCCCCCGCAGGAATCACAGTCCTCCACACTGTCGATGAAGATGACCGTGCCGTCGGCTCCCCGCTTCGGGCGCTGGTAGGTCAGCTTGCCCGTTCCGCCGCATCGACCGCATGGCGGTGGCTCCGAGTTACGCGGCATCGACCCCTCCTGCCTCACCGCGAAGGCGTGCACAGCGTCGCACAGCCGGTGACCAGCCGTCCAGGGGGACGAACGCGACGAATCGCCCCGCCCGCGCCCTCTTTCGTCCGGGCGCGCACCGCCGGGCAACCGCCCGCGCGACCGCGCTTCGAGCAGCGGAATGTCGGGAACTACCGCGATTCGTCAGTAACATTGGTCACATTCGAATCGTCGCACCGCCACAGGCACGGGCCTCTCGTTGCACCCGAATCCGACGTGTATTACGAAGCAATAAACTCTGCCGGTAGCGTGTCCGAGGTGTTCCCTTTTTGGTACGCGTGTCGGACCCCTTAGGGTTCATCGGGTTCAGCCACGGCCCTTTGCGGAGGGCGACTCCGCCGAGAGGCCGCGTGTGCCAGCCGCCCACCCTGCGCAAAGACGATGATGTTCCGCGAAGGCCCCCACCTCCAGGAGCCCCGCGACCTAGGAGCGACTCACGTGGAGCCCCACCAACGAACCGGCGAGGAAGACTTCGCTGACTTCTGGGCACCCGATCCCGACCGTTTCCGGTTGCGGGACAGCCTTTCCGAGCTGTTCCACGCTCGACCGGTGTCCCGCAGGGGTCGGGCCGCCGCTGTCGCGGTCGTCCTCGCGGCCTCTCTGACCGTCCCTTTGTCCGCCAGCCAGGCCGCCAGTGCCGCGCCGTCGAAGGACGAGCCCGAAGAGAGCCTCGACGAGCTGACGGAGCGCTCGGAGGAGCTCAGCGAGGATTACAACGGCGAGCTCCGCGACATGGAGGCGGTGCTGGCCGACGCCGAGAAGGCCGAAGAGCGCGCCCAGGAGACCAAGGACGAGGTCGAGGCCGCCACGGAGCAGGTGCGCCAGCTCGCCGTCGCCAGCTACACCAACGGCGGCGTCGACCCCTCGTTCTCCCTGTTCGTTGACAACGACCCGCAGCAGGTGCTCGACCAGGCGTCCCTGGTCGAGCACCTCTCCAGCGCAAACCAGGACAAGGTGGAGCTGCTCGAGGACGCCATCGAGCGCGACGAGAAGGCGCAGGAGAACGCCGAGGAGAAGGCCGCCAAGGTCGAGGAGGACCTTGACGAGCTCGAAGGCCAGCGCGAGAAGGTCCAGTCACTGATCGCCGACTACCCCGAACAGGAGATGGGCGGGCCGGACAACCTCACACCCCGCACCCGGCAGATGCGGGAAGTGATCATCGAGGAGTTCGGGGAGCACAAGGATCTCGGTGGCGTGGGCTGCTTCCGCGAGAGCGGTGGCGCCGTCGTCGGGGAGCACCCCAAGGGCCGGGCCTGCGACTTCATGGTCGCCAAGTACACGATGCCGTCAAAGGAACAGACCGAGCGCGGCCAGCGGATTGCCGACTGGGCCAAGGACAACGCCGACCGCCTGGGCATCATGTACATCATCTGGCGTCAGCAGATCTGGGACATCCGGCGCGGCGACGAGGGCTGGCGCGACATGGAGGACCGGGGCAGCATCACCGAGAACCACTTCGACCACGTGCACATCTCGATGTTCTGAGCCTCTGCCGCGTGGCGCCGCGGCCGGGTGTCCGGCGGCGCCACGCGGACACCGCGCGGCCGGCCACGCCCCACCCGTCCGCGCAGTGGCGGGCGCGCCGTCCTATCCGCCGGTCAGCATCGGTCCGTACACCATGGCCATGCAGCCGGCCACCACGGTGAGCACGGTACCGATAGCGAGGATGAAAACGAGCCAGGCCAGAAACCCGTGCCGGGGACGGCCGGCCCGCGCCCCATCGCTGGTGTTCCGGGTGTCGGAGGACATCGTGCGCCCTTCGTGTCACGGGTCCGTCATGGTGTCTCAACGGTAGCCGGTCCCGCCGTCCCGGCGCGCGGCTTCGTATCGGCGGTTTCCTGGATTTCCGCGCCGTGCTGAGCCGCCCGCCCCGGCCACTTCCCACCGGGAACCCCCTGGGGGTCCCCACCGCTTACGATTTCGATCCCACAACGATCCGTATCTCCGCGAATCGCCCGGTTTCCCCGCGAAACCGCGGACGGCCGTCCATCTCTCCACGTTTGGCGGCCAACCGGACACTTGGCGCGTCCTCTGTGGTACTCATCAGCCACGATTCGGACACGATCCACGGCTCCATCCCAGAGAGCGCCCATTACGGATTCACCTCGGGAAGCTAGGATGCCGGAGCCTGGCCCTTGCCATCATCCAGGTCACCTGAAGTTCCGGTTACCCGGAAGCATTCAGTGGCCTGGTCAATGCCGGGGGACGTAGCGGAGTGCCTATCTCCGTCCACGGTCGCGGCCGGACACCATCTGGCCGCGATACGTATGCCTGACACCACCCAGCGAGGGGTGTATACCCGGATGCGGGAGCAACGAGGCATCCAGGCAGTGGAACCAGGAACGCGCCCACGCGCGTCTCACGGATCGTTAACAACGCAGCCGGCGCGAGGGGAGTCATGAGCGACAACGGACCCTACATACAGCCACCGCAATTTCCGCAGGATGGCGAGGGCAACTCTGGAGGGCAGCAGCCGCCGTACGGCGGCCCCTACGGGCAGCCCGGTTACGCGCAAGGGACCCCGGACGCCGCCGGTCAGCAACACCCGAGCGGGCCACACCAGCCCCCCTACGGCGGACCCGGTGGCCCAGGTGGCCCGGGCCAAGGTGGCCCAGGCCCCGGCGGTCCGGCTCCGGGTGGCCAGCCCGGTTCTCCCTATGGCGCCCAGCCCGGCCCTGGGGGGCCGCCGTTCCAGAACCCCCCTGAACAGCAGATGTACCAAGGGGGCGGGGCACCTCCGTACGGGCCGGGCGGGCCTGCTGGCGCGCCACCGGGTTACCCGCAGCAGCCCCAGCCCCGCAAGAGCAGCGCCGGAATGTGGATCGTCATCGGCGGCGGAGCCGTCATTGTCATCCTGGTGATCGCTGTTGTCGCGGTCGTACTGCGCAACTCTGGCGACGACGGCCAGCCGAGCGCACAGGGCGGCGGGAACGAGGAGCAGGAGGGCAACCAGTCCGGCGGCGGGAACGAGGAGCAGGAAGGAGGCGGGGACGAGGAGGAAGAAGAAGAGGGCGGCGGCCAAGCCCAGGGTGAACCGCCCTACGAGCTTCCCGAGGAGCCCTGCGACACCCTCTCCGATGACGCCATGGAGACCTACAGCCTGGACACTCCGAGCAAGAGCCTCACCGACAACCGCTCCTCCTGCTCGTGGAGCGTCGACGGCGAGGGCGACACGTACGGCACCCTTCGGGTCGAGTACAACGTTCCCTACGCCGGCGCCGACTCGGTCGAGGGTGCGGAGCAGGAGTTCCAGGACGCCGTCGACTACGCGACCGACGAGGACGACGACTACATCGAGCGCACGGTCCATGAGGACGAGGAGGCCGACCTCGGAGACGAGGCCAGGCTGCTGTTCTCGACGGAGAAGACGACCTTGTCGAACGACTCGGTCGGCACGATGCTGATCCGGACCGAGAACATGAACGTCGAGGTCCGGTACGCGATGATGCCCGGTCTGGGGGCAGACGAGGACGCTCCGGCACCGCTTGAGTTCAGCGACGTCGAGGAAATGATGCATGACCTCGGTGGCCAAGCGGTCAGCCAGTTCGGCGCCTGAGGCCAGCCTCGCGCCCGGCAGGCGTGACACCGGCATCGGTCGGGTGCGCGATAACGCGTTCCGGGAACCACTTCCCTCTCCGGGTTCCCCGCGGGTGGCAGACCACCCGCGGGGAACCATCGTGTTCCAGGGGCATCCGCGCCCCGCAAGACTCACTCGCAATCGAAAGAACGCCACGTGCTGACCGTCATCGGCGAAGCCCTGATCGATCTCATCAACGTTGACAGCGGCACCTACCGCGCAGTCCCCGGCGGCGCGGCGGCCAACACCGCGGTCGCCCTCGCCCGCCTGGGCACGCCGGTGTCGCTCCTGGCACGGTTCGGCGACGACCGGTTCGGCCGCGACCTTCGCGAGTACACCGGATCACGGGGCGTCGACCTGCGGCACTCGGTCGCCGCGCCGGAGCCCACGACGCTGTCCGTGGCCACCCTCGATGAAGTGGGGCGCGCCGAGTACGGCTTCTACGTCAACGGGACCGCCGACTGGCAGTGGGTCCCGGACGAGCTCCCCGATCCTGTTGGCGGTGGCGTCACCGCCATTCACGCGGGATCCCTGGCGATGGCGCTGCGCCCCGGTGCGCCGGTCATCGAGACGTGGTTGTCGGCGCAGCGGGAACGCGTCACCGTCAGCTTCGACCCGAACATCCGCCCCGCGCTGGCCGGACCGCACGACGTCGAGGTACGGCGGATCGAGCGCCAGGTAGGTCTCGCCGATGTCGTCAAGGTCAGCGACGAGGACCTCGCGTGGCTCTACCCGGAGCGCGAGGTCGAGGAGTCCCTGCGAAGCTGGGGCACGCTCGGCCCGTCGCTGGTCGTCCTGACCCAGGGCGCGCGGCCGACCGTGGCGCTGCGGGCCGGCGCTCCCCCGCTCCTGGTCCACCGGCGCCCTACGCGTACCGAGGTCACCGACACGGTCGGGGCCGGGGACGCGTTCGCCGCGGGCGTCCTCGACGCGCTGTCGCAGATCGGGGCGCTAGGCGGTGCCGCGCGGCCGCATCTGGCCTCGCTTGACGAGGCGGCGGTAGCCGCCTGTCTGGACCACGCCCACCTGGTCGCGGCCCGGGTCTGCGCGCGCCCCGGCGCCGATCCGGGTGAGCTCGCGCTACCTCCGGTGCGGCTCTAGATACCCGGTTTCGCGGCGGGACGAAAGGGGCACCGCGCCCACGGCGGGAAATATCCCGCCGGTCGCCCTCGTGGGGTCCTCCCCCGGACTCCGCGGACCACCCGCCGCGCCACAGCCGGCACCCTCTCACCAGCGCGGTCCCGAGGCGACGGCCTCGGATGCGGACGCGGGTAGCGATCAGGGGCTGTCGGCGCCCCATTTCCCCGGCGCCGCGGGCCGGTTCCGGTCTCACACCATGGGCCACTATGGGCCACTTATACGACGTGCGACGATTCCGCACCGCACGCACCAATCACGGCTGTCAGGATAGTGAGGTGCTTTGGCGCGGCAATCAGGGTCTTCGGCGCCTTCCGGACTGGACAGTGAAACGTATCCAAATCGACACCAACCGTTAGTGAACCGCCACGCGAGCTCCTATCGACATACCAGACGATGCAGTCCACAATCGGTTCGCCCGCTGCCCGGGCCGAGAAAATAGAAAGAGAACGCTGGCCGCCACATGTTCTTTCGTGCTTCTACCCCCGCGGTCACCAGTCCCCCAACAGCACGCCCTCTTGGCATCCCCGCAGCCACTATCGCGATCCTGACGCTTGCCGGCTGCAGCATCGGAGAGGGCGACCAGTCCTCAGGGTCAGAGGAGATCAAACCCGACGGCGATCCTGACCAGCTCACCGTTGTCGCCCCGGAAAACGTCACCGGAATCTCCGAGGTGACGAACAGTGAGGATGGCGACGTCCTGATCGAGACCGCGTACCCGGAAATCCCGAACGCCGACCCGCTCACCGAACAGCTCGGCACGATCATCGAACGCGAGACCAGCGATTTCGTGGATGCCTATCCCGACGCCAAGGCGTTCACCGTCGACTGGAACCTCAGCGTCGCGGGCGACGGCATTGTCGCGGTCCGGCTCGTCCGAACCGAGGAGGACGCTGACGGAGAACACACCAGGTACGCCACGTACTACTACGACGCCACCGAGGGCGGTACCGGCTACTCCACCGAGCTGCTCGCCGGGCAGCAGGAGCTCGACGCCCTCAATGACCTGGTGAGCGAGAACCTGGAGGGTCAGGAGGACGTCGACACCGCGAAGCTGTACCCGATCATGCGCCTCTACGACTCGGTCGGCTTCAACCCCGAGGGCGACCTCGTCGTGGAGTTCGACTCGGGGGAGGTGGCCCCGGAGGACGCCGGGCGGATCAGCGCGGTCATCGACCAGGACGATGCCGCGCCGTTGCTGTCGGAGTTCGGTGAACGGGCGCAGTCGGCCGCGACCGTCGTCACCCCTGACTTCGAGATCACCCGGGACAGCCCTAAGAGCGGAGCGCCCAGCGATCCCGTTCCCGGGGTGCTTCCCGTGCGGGACGACAGCGTCGACTGCTCCACGGCCGAGAGCAAGTGCATCGCGCTGACCTTCGACGACGGCCCCGGCGAGCGGACACCCGAGCTGCTCGACGCGCTCGCCGAGCACGACGCCAAGGCCACCTTCTTCCTCACCGGCGAGCCGCTGCGCGAGAACGTCGACACGCTGCGGCGCGAGTACGCAGAGGGCCACGAGATCGCCAATCACACCGAGACCCACCCGAACCTCACCACGATAGGCAGCGGCGAGGTCGAGGACGAACTGACCCCGGTCAACGCACTGGTCCGCCGGGAGACCGGCCACGAGATGACGCTGATGCGGCCGCCGTACGGGGCCACCGACGATTCCTCCGCCGCGGTGTCGAAGGACCTGGGGTTGGCCGAGATCCTGTGGAGCGTCGACACCAACGACTGGCGGGACCGCAACGCCGGCAAGGTCGCCTCGCACACCGTGAAACACGCGAAGCCCGGCTCGATCGTGCTGATGCACGACATTCACGGCACCACCATCGACGCCGTGCCCAGAATGCTGGAAAAGCTGACGAACAAGGGCTTCACCATGGTCACCGTCTCGCAGCTCCTCGGTGAGACCGAGCCCGGCGAGGAGTACCGCGACGGCCACCCCGACAAGGACAAAGACAAGGACGACAAAGACAAGGACGAGAAGGACGACAAGGACGAGGACGACGCCTAGCCAGGGAGCGTGCCGGCACTGATCGGCGGGCGGCTGTCCCGCCTTGGTGGGGCCGATCGACGATCCGTGGCCCCGGGGTCCGGGGCCACGTGGAACGGCACTACCTCGCCGGAGTCGCGGGCCGGCTGTGTCCGTCCGGTCGTGGCGCCGCGCTCCCGGACCCGGGCCCCTATCCAGCCAGCCGTGCGTCCGCCACTCCCTCCGGGGTTGCGTCTGAAGACCCCGCAGGTCAGGGCGTCGGAACGCGCCGGGGTGGGTGCTGGATCCACCACCGATACAGCGCCGTATCCTTGGGGACCGAATAAACGGCCCGCGGCGGGGAACGCGTAAGGTGCGCGCACCGTCGCCGCGAGACGAGACCAGCCGCAACACCGCGACCCCTGGCACCCCCAGAGTCAGGGATCACTACCCCCGAGACCCGTGGAATGTGAAAGGGAACTGGCCCATGGCCGTGGCGCGTGCCCGCGACTACGCGTGGCTGCAGGAGACCCAGCCAGATCTGGCCGAGGCGTTCTGTATGTCCTACGTTCGGGGCCTGAGTAAGAGCGAGGCGTTGTGCCGTCTCGGAGCGGCTGACCGGCAACTTCGTAGCCTGCCGATCGCCGAGGCCGTCGAGGCGGGACTGTGCGCCGAACGGCCGCCGCTCACGGCGCACGCACTGTCGGTGCACGGATGGGTGGTCATCATCGAACCCACCGGCTGCCGGGCCACACACCCCGCGACGTACCGCACCCTGTCCGGCGGGACCGATCTGGTGTCGGTGCGGGTGCTGCTGGACCACCGCTACGAGTTCCGCTGGGTGGTCGACGGCGTGCTCCAGACCTACCTCGACACCCGGTGGCCGGCAGTGCGGCGCGGCACCCGCCCCGACGCCCTGCTGGACCATATGCGCGCGGTCGAGCTCGACGAGGACTCCGAGGCGGCCGCCCCGGCGGCGGCCGCGCTCGCCCTTGCCGAACGCGTCACCGGTGTCCGAATACGCCCGTCCCACCTGAACGGGCCGCTCCTGGGAGCGGAGCTGTCGCCGACACAGCCGGTGGCATCGGGCTCGTAGTACTTCGTCGAGTCGCTGGTTTCCGGCGGTGGTTCCGGGATGACGGGGCGCGGGTCTCGACGCGTGCCGCGCCGAGGTCTTCGCCTCCATTCCCCGCAGGGGCACTCGCGCGTGGGGCGACTGCTACCTGCGTGGGCTGATGCTGGAGGGGCGGCGCACGCCGATCCAGCCCATGGCCGAGTGCCTGCCGGACGGCGGCATGCGGGCCCGCGGCAGTTGACGGGCCAGTCGTCCCGGGAGCAGGTAGGCGCCCCGCAGCCAACCCCCGCCCCGGGGACCGAGTGGCGCTCCCTCTGCACAGCGTCGATACCAACGCGGGGCGGGAAAGCGCCGGGGGTCGGCGGGCCTCTCCCCCGGCCCCGGTCGCCGCGCCGCTGTGCGCCCATGATCCGCGTACGATAACCGCCATGTCTGGAACGCCCCCCGAATACTCCGCCCCGAGGCGAGCGCCGCTCTCCACCGGAGCGGTGGTCGCCCTGGTCCTGCTGAGTGTGTTCGCGGTGCTCGTCTTCCTCTACCACGGGTTCACCGCCCTGCTGTTGACGGAGCCCCCGGAGTGCTTCATGCAGCTCACCCCGGCGGCGGAGGCGCAGTGTGAGCAGGCGCGTGCCGAGGGCTGGAGCATGGTGCCCTCAATGCTGCTGGGTGGGCTGGCGCTGCTTCCGCTCGTCGCGGTGTCCGCGGCGTGGGTACTGCGGCGTCGTGGGGTCGCGGTGCGCTGGATCGCGCTGGCGGTCCTCGTGGCCTCCCTGGCCCTCGGTTTCCTCGTCCCGACGTCATAGGACCGGGGCCGCTCACGCGCGGGAGAGGACCCGGTGCGGGCAGGAACGCCGGGGAGACGCAAGGATCACGGCGCGGTCGGGGCGCCTTCTCCGGCGCGCTGCCTGACCAACGGCACCACTGCGGCGAGGGCGTCTCGACAGGCCCGTGGGTGGCCGGGGAGCCGAAACCGCAGCGGGTCCGGATCACCCGGCGGCTGGAACGAGTGCTCACCCCCGGTCGGTGGAACGCGCCGGTGCCGGGCTGGCGGCGACCAGACCGGCGGCGACCAGCAGAATCGCGGCCAGGCACAGCAGCAGGGAGGTGAAGCCGAAGCCGATCCCGGCCACGATGGGCCCCGTCGAGGCCCCAAGGAACAGCGCCAGTCCGTAGAGTCCGATCGCTCCGGCGCGGGCCGGGCCGGCGTTGGAGCTGACCAGGGCGATGAGCGAGGGCACCGCGGTGGCGATACCGGCGACGAACACGGCACTGCCGGCCACCAGGCCCCACAGCACTCCACTGGTCAGGGCAGTCATGATCAGCCCTACCGCGGCCGTCAGGAAGCCCGTGACCGCCACCCGCGGCGGCCCGTACCGGCCGGCGAGGGTGCCCGCGAGCGGGGCGAGGGCCATCCCGGGAAGGCCCGCGAGCCGCACCAGCAGGATGTCGTCGCCGGCCAGCCCGAAGCGTGTCTGCAGTAAGGGGCCGAGCGCGGTGTACAGGGCCACGAACGCCAGCAGCACGGTCAGCGCCGCCAGGTACGGCCACGTCATCTCACGCCGTGTCAGTAGCCCTGCCATCTGGGAGAAACGCTGCCCCAGACTCGCCGGTGCCCCCTGACGGGCCGGCTCGCCGAGGAGCAGCGCCATCAGGACAGCGATGACGGCGAACGCTGCCGCGGCGAGAGCGAACACCCAGCGCCACCCCAGGGCCAGCACGACGCCCTGGGCGTAGACCTGGCCGGCGATTCCGGCGACCAAGAACGCCGTGGAGACCACGCCGATCCCGGTGGTGCGCCAGCGCGGCGGCAGCGCCTCGCCGAGGTAGGCGATCGCCACGGCAGCGAAGCTCGCGGCGATGAACCCCTGCGCCGCGCGCAGTGCCCCGACCATCACCAACGACGAGACGAGCGCCAGCCCCGCGGTCGCGGCCGTTAGGGCGACCATGCCGGGGATCAGCACGACCCGGCGTCCGAAACGGTCGGAGACCGGGCCCCAAACCAGGAACCCCGCGGCGTAGGCAAGGCCGTAGGCCGTGTTCAGCGCGGTGGTGCCCGCACCTCCCAGATCCGCGCCAACCACCGGGGCCAGCGGGATCGCCAGGTAAAGCTGCATCACCACGAGCAGCGCGGCGGTGCCCACGACCGTCAGCGGGGCCACTACCGGTGCCGTGTCGCCGCCGAGTGCCGCGGAACGGTGCCCGCGGCCGGGCGCTACCGCAGTCGGGTGTGCCATCAGATCCTCCAGGTCGTTTACGTAAACGTAAGACTTGTGTCGAAAAAAATCAGTCGGCCTCGGCCTCGATCTCGGCCAGGCGCGCCTCGATCCGGGCGATGCTGTCCTGGAGTTCGCGCTCGAAACGCTCCAGTCCTTCCCGGCGCCGCCGCGTCTCGTTCAGGTGTCCGTACAAAATCTCCAGGGTCTTCCGCTTGCCCTGCGCGCCGGTGGGGTCGTCGAAGTACATGTGGAGCACCGAGGTGATCTCGTCCAGGGACAGCCCCACGTCCTTGAGCTGGTTGATCTTGCGCAGCCGCGTGAGCTCCTCTTCGGTGTAGTAGCGGTAGCCCGAGGAGGCGCGTTCGTGTGGGCGGAGCAGTCCGAGTTGCTCGTAGTGGCGCACCGTGCGCGGCGTCACATCCGCAGCGGCGGCCAACTCGCCGATGCGCATCTCCCCGCTGCCCGGATCCGCCATGCCTCCACTGCTCCACTCGTTGACCCTTAACGTCAACGTCAGACTAATCCCGTAGCTGGCTCCGCGCAAGAAGCGCAGGCGCCGGCGGCATCGCGGAGGCCAGGAGGCTGAGCCGCCACTTCCGCGGTAGGCCCGCGCATCATGCCTCCGCGGTCAGGAGGATGTACTCGTCCACCCGGACCGCTCCCATGACGCTGCGCGCCCAGCCGGGCAGCAGCGGAGCCCCGTCCCGGGCCGGTAGCCGGCGGCTCCCGGAGGCCCGGTGGAGCCGTCCCGCCCGGGTGAGCTCGGTCCGGTCCGCCAGTTCCACGTTCCGGGCCCACTGCACGTCCGAACCGTAGGCCAGGGCGACCACCCATCCGCCGTCTGCGCGGAACGCCATGACGGGCGTCTCGTATCGCCTGCCGCTCTTCCGGCCCGTGTGGTGAATGAGGGCGAGAGGGGGCAGACGCCGGGCCAGGGGCCTGATCGCGGGATTGAGGACGCGGGCGACGGACCGGAACGGGCGGGGCATGGCCATGGTGCACTTTCCTCACGGTGGTAGGGGCACAGAGGCCCCCGAGTCAGTGGAGGCGCTCGAATTAAGAAACTCTTGGTATCTAAAGACTAATGCCGCCACATAAGATACGCAAGGTGTCCTAATCTGGTCCGTATGGATCACGAGCCCAGGAGACGCCGCCGGGGCGCAGCCCTGGAGGAGGCCATATTCGCTGCGGTGCGAACCCAGCTCGACGAGTCGGGGTACGCGAACCTCTCCATGACGTCGGTGGCCGAGTGTGCCGGGACGAGCAAACCCGTCCTGTACCGGCGGTGGCCGAGCCGGGCTCGGCTCGTCTACGCGGCCGTCGCCCACGGCCACCGAACCGTTGCCGGGCCTGCCGACACGGGGGCCCTGAGAGGCGACCTCGTGGCGCTCATGGAGACGCTGGTGCGCAGAGCCCGGTGGTGGCGCCCGGATACCATCTGGGGCCTTCTCGCCGACAGCGCGGACGATCCGGAACTACTCCGGGAGATTCGGGAAAGCCTCCTCGAGCCGCGGGAGAGGTCCTGGATGGAAGAAATCCTGACCAGGGCGGCCGGGAGGGGGGAGATCGCCCCCGGAGGCCGCAGCACGCGCCAACTCGACCTCCCCTCCGAACTGCTCCGGAGCGAGTACCTCCTGCACGGCGGCATCGGCGGGTCCACGGTCGCGGAGATCGTCGACGAGATCCTGCTCCCGCTCCTCACCGCGCCCACCTGCTCGGGGCGGAACCCTCTTCGCCAACCCCCTCGCGATGGCGAGCACGTGTAGTGCGCCCGCCGCTGCCCTATCGTTGGTCCTCGTATGGGAAACAAGGCAAAGCTCATCGTGGCGTTCGGCGTCATGATCCTGATGTCGGGGTTCCTGGCGCTTACCGGTGAGGTGTTCGGCTACATCGGCCTGCTGTTCTTCGGTGGCAGCGGTGCGGTCCTTCTGGTCCTGAACCGCCGCCCGCGTCGCGTGCCCGGCGCGGGGGGCGAAAGCGGCTGGGCCGGTACCGTCCATGGCACGCTCCCGGGTGCCCACCGCTACACCGCCCGGACCGCGGGTCTGGTGTTTCCCGGTCGGCGCGGAGCCGCGCTCGCCGTGGCCATCGGCGCGGCCCTCTTCGTGCTCCTCGGTGCGTGGATGGTGTTCGCGGGGCTGTACCAACCGAACCCCTCGGAACGGATTCCCTCGCCGGCCCTCGTCGTCATCGGAGCGGTGTCGATCGGCTTCTTCGGGCTGTGCGGCGTCCTGGGAGCACGGTCCCTGTTCGGGCGGGCCCGCGGTGTCGCGCTGCTGCCTGAGGGGGTCTACCTCCGAGCACCCGCTGGCCGGGCGTGGGTGCGCTGGGACGACCTCGCCCAAGCCTATGTCGGGACCGTCTCCGGTCAGTCCCATATCGCGCTGCTGGCCCACGCACCCGAGCTGATCGAGCTCACCGGCCTGAACCGGTGGCTGCACGGCACCAACCGCAGGAACTTCGGTATGGACGTGGGCTACCCCGGCCAGCACCTCCACGTCAGCCCCGAGGAGGTCGTGTCCGCGATCACCCACTACCGGGCTAGCCCACCGGCGCGGGAACAGCTTCCCGACCCGCAGCGCTAGCCACGCTTGACCGCGCCCAGGAGCCACCGCAGCAGTCACCCGGCGGCAAGTACCGCGGGAATCGTCCCGCTGAGCTAACAGACGGCCCCGCCTGGCCGGGCCGGTGTGGCTAGTGGTCCACCATGTCGCCGGCAGCGGTACCGATGGCCTCGTCGATCGAGGCGTAGCCGGCGGCGCGGACCAGCCTGGCCAGGCCCCGGTGCATCGTGCGCGGCCACAACGGGCCGCCGTAGACGAGGCCGGTGTACCCCTGGACCAGGGTCGCCCCCGCCCGGATGCGCTCCCAGGCGTCGCGCGGGGTCTCGATCCCGCCCACGGCCACCAGGACGAGCCGGTCGCCCACGCGGGCGCGCAGCCTGCGCAGTACGTCGAGCGACCGCCGCCGCAGCGGCGCCCCGGACAGTCCGCCGGTCCCGACCTCGGAGACCTGCTCCGGGGCGCTGCGCAGGCCGTCGCGCGCGATCGTGGTGTTGGTGGCGATGATGCCGTCGAGCCCGAGCTCCAGCGCGAGGTCGGCCACGGCGTCGATGTCGGCGTCGGCCAGGTCGGGGGCGATCTTGACCAGCAGGGGAAGCGTCCGTTGCCCTTCGGAGTCGAGGGTGGAGCGCACTTCGGCCAGCAGCGGCCGGAGCTGCTCGACGGCCTGCAGGTCGCGCAGGCCCGGTGTATTCGGCGAGCTGACGTTGATGACCAGGTAGTCGGCGAACCCCGCGAGCTCGCGGGCACTGGCGACGTAGTCGGCTACGGCTTCTTCCCCGGGCACCGCCTTGGTCTTGCCGATGTTGACGCCGATGACGGAACCGCCCGCGCCGCCGTGGCGCGCCCGGTCGGTCGCCTCCCCGAGACGCTGCTCGAACAGGCGGTCGGCCACGGCCGCCGCACCGTTGTTGTTGAACCCCATGCGGTTGACGATGGCGCGGTCGGCCACCAGGCGGAACATCCGCGGCCGCGGGTTGCCGCCCTGCGGGTGGGCGGTCACGGTTCCCACCTCAACGAAGCCGAAGCCGAGCGCGGTGAGCCCGGAGACGCCCTCGGCGTTCTTGTCGAACCCCGCCGCCAGGCCGAGCGGCCCCGGAAACGCGCGCCCGAACGCGCGCACGGTGAGCTCCGGCTCGCGCGGGCCGAGCAGCCGGTTCAGCACATCGCCGGCGCCGGGCACCGCCGTGAGCCCGCGCAGCGCGGCGAAGCTCAGTTTGTGGGCGGTCTCGGCGTCGGCGTGCCGCAGCACAGCGTGGAAGAGCAACCGGTAGAGCATGGTCAGGCGTCACCGCCGCCCTCGCGCTCGGCGAGGTAGCGCTCCAGCTCGGCGCCGAGCTCGTCGGCCGTGGGCAGCCCCGACTCGTTCCCGGCCAGCAGGGGCTCGGTCCCGTCGTTGGACTGGCGCGCCGACATGATGTCGTCGTACTGCCGTTCCAGGTTGGCCACAACGCGCTGGACCTCTTCGGAGTCGGCGACCTGCTCCTCGATCTCGGCGTCGGCGCTCTCGGCGTTCTCCTCCAGCTTGCCCGTGGGCAGCGCCAGCCCGGTGGCGCCGTTCACGTACTCCAGCGCCGCGATCGCGGCACGCGGGTACTCCGACTGGGCCAGATAGGACGGCACGTGCACGGCGTACCCGATGAAGTCGTGCCCGGAATCCCCCATGCGGAACTCCAGGAGGGACACGGCGCTCGCGGGGACCTGGATCCGGCCGATCCACGGCACATGCCCGGCGACCAGGTCGGGGCGTGTCGCGTGCGGGGTCACGGTACTGGGGCGGGTGTGCGGGACGGCCATGGGGATGCCGTGCAGGCTCACGGTGAGGCTCACCGAGAGACGCCGCACCAGGTCGCGTACAGCGTCGGCGAACGCCTCCCACTCGCGGTCGGGCTCGGGACCGTGCAGCAGCAGGAACGGTGTGCCTTCGGTGTCGTGCATCAGGTACAGGACAAGCTTGGGCGCCTCGTACTCGGTCCAGGTGTTCTCGACGAACGTCATCACCGGACGCCGGGCCCGGTAGTCGACCAGCCGGTCGACGTCGAAGGTCGCGACCTCCTCGGCGTCGAACGCGTCGAAAAGCGCTTCCGCGGCCTGCTTGCCGACCGACCCGGCGTCGACGAACCCGTCGAGTACAACCAGCATTACCGGTTTGGCGAGCTCGTAGCCGGGACGGAGTTCGTAGAGGTCTGCGGGATCACGCACCTTGACGGGTCTCCATTCTCGCAGGGTCGCTCAGGTGGACGCGCGGCCACGACACGGGGCACACCACCACGCGGGCTTGTGCCGGACCGCGCAGTGCGACCCGGCGGGACACGCGCGGCAGTACCGGACCACCGGTTGAGGGTAGACGATCTTTCAACGACATATCCGTTACACGGCAACGCCGGCCCACCGTGCGCTGTTCCCCATATTCACCCTAAGATCAGCGCAATGCGCGCACCCGCAGCGTGCGCAGCCGGTTCAACGCGGCGGCGATCTCGAATCTCCTCGGGAGGGCGTAGTCGCCCGCGAACCCGCTTCCCAGCGCGTTCACCCCCTCCCGGGCCAGGCGGTCGTCCAAGGCGTCCAGCGCTTCGGCGACAGTGCGGTCATCGCCGAGGAGACCGTCCTCGGAGAGCATCCGCAGGGCCAGGCCGACACCCACGATCTGGCCCGGATCGACCAGTTGGGCGAGGTGCCGGACGTCGATGTCGCTCTCACCGAAGGTGAGGACGTCCATGTCGCGCCGCTTGATCTTGCTCCGGCCGCGCGCGTTGGCGTTCACCGAGCGCTGGTCGACGATCCGGTGGGCCGGCGCGTGGTACGTGGCGTCGGTGCGCTCCGCGGCCAGCGCACGCGCGCGCTCGGTGACGTCGTAGGGCCGGTAGCCGTCGAGCATCACGACGTTGTCGGCGACGTCGAAGTAGTCGCCGCTGCCGCCCATGACGAGCACCGTCGAGACCCCGTGGTGCCGGTGCAGCGGCCGCACCAGGTCAACAAAGGGGATCAGCGGCTCCCGGTCGCCGTGCACCAGGGCCTGCATCCGGGTGTCGCGGATCATCAGGTTGGTGGCGGTGGTGTCCTCGTCCACCAGCAGGGTGGTCGACCCCGCCTCCAGCGACTCGCTGATGTTCGCCGCCTGGGAGGTGGAGCCGGAAGCGTTGTCGCTGCGGAAGTCGCCGGTGTCGGAGCCGGTGGGGAGGTTCCGCACGAACGCGCTCACATCGGTGCGCTCCACTCTGCGCCCCTCCTCGGCGCGGATCTTCACGGCGTCGGGGCGGGTGGCGACGAGCTCGCGGCCGTCGCCCGGCACGTGGTCGTAGACGCCTCGCTCCAGCGCGTGCAGCAGCGTGGACTTGCCGTGGAACCCGCCGCCGACGATGAGCGTGATCCCTTCGGGGATCCCCAGGCCGCTGACCTCGCCGCGGTGCGGCAGCTTGACGGTCACCCGCAGCGTCTCGGGCGCGGTGAACGGGACGACCGCGGAACCGTCCATCGGGCGGTCGCTGACGCCGCTGTAGCGCGGCAGCACCGAGCCGTCCGCCACGAACGCCACGAGGCCCCGCGAAGGCAGCTCCGCGCGCAACGCTACGGTGTCCTCGACGGTGTCGGCGAACGCGACGGCGTCCTCCTGGTCGAGTTCCTCCCACCGCAGTGCGTCGACCATGGCGGGCAGCCGCTCACACAGCTCGGACTCGGCGCCGCGCGCGTCGATCCGGCGGCCGTGCCCCGGTAGCTCGATCCCCAGCCGCAGCAGGAGATCTCCGCGGTCGATCCGGCCGGAGGCGCGTTCGATGACCTCCTGCCCACCGGAGTCGATCCGCAGCCGCGCACCCTTGAGCACCCGGTACGCGCGGCGGACGAGGTAGTCGGCGGTGGCGCGGCGGCGCACCGGTGAGCGCCAGGCGTGCTCCGGCATCGCGGCCACGGCCGCCGGAACCCGCACCGAGATCCGCGACGGCGGCGCGAACGGGTCGGACTGCACCCGGTCGATACTCAGCGTGAAGTCGCCGAAGTCCCACTCGCCCTTGAGCGATTTGTACCGTCCGTACGACGACCCGGACATGCGCCGCAGCTCCGCGCTGAGGCGGGCGGCGTCGCGCGTGCCGCGGATCTCGGGCTCGTCGGGCCGCCCGCGGCGCTGCTGGTCCGGGCGCCCTCCGTTCCGGCGGTCGCCGCCGCCGTACCGACCGGACATGGGGTGACTCCTCCTCGAACGTCGTGCTCTCGGCTGGGTGGTGGGCCAACGCGCGGCCACATCTTCGTACGGTAACGCGGCCGCGCGGCCGCGCGCCCGGTACCGCCAATCGCCCTCGGTGCCCCACTGCCCACACGGGCCCAGTTCATGGCCCGCCCACCGTACGTCCCCGCCGGGGACGGCAGCACGCCGCGCCGGCGGGCCGCGGCTCCCGCCGGGCGGTCCCGCTCGTTCAGGGAGCGTGCAGCCGCAGCAGAGCGTGTTCCGCCCAGTCGGGCTCGGTGCCCAAAAGGGAGGTTCCGATCATGGTGGCGAAGGCCAGCGGCACTGTCCACGCGGCGGGCTGCGCGAGCAGCAACATGAACAGGCCGGAGTCCAGACTGGTCACGGTGGACACGGCGACCGCTCCCGTCGAGGAGGCGGCACCGATCACCAGGCCGGCCGCGGCGCCGGCGAGGGTCAGCCGGCGCCACCAGATCCCGAGGACCAGCAACGGGCAGAACGTCGACGCGGCCACCGCGAACGCCCAGCCGACGAGGACGTTGATGTCGACTTGGAAGGCCGGCAGGGCGACCAGTACCGCCACGGTCGTGCCCACCCCCACTGCCACCCGCAGGCGCGGCACGCTTCCGCTGAACAGGTCGTGCGAGAGCCCGCCGGCCAGGGCGAGCAGCAGCCCCGACGATGTGGACAGGAACGCGCCGAACGCGCCGGCGGCGACGAGCGCGGTGAGAACCGTGCCGGGGGCTCCCGGGGCGACCTGCGAGGGGAGCAGCACGGTGACAGAGTCGGTCGCGTCATTGAGGACCAGCCGCGGCGTGAGGACCCGCCCCAGCAACCCGTAGATCGCGGGGAACAGGTAGAACACCCCGAGCAGCGCGATGACGCCGGCGGCGACCCGGCGGGCCGTGCGCGCCGTGGGGCTGGTGTGGAACCGCATGAGAACGTGTGGGAGCCCCATAGCACCCAGCGAGAGCGCGAGAAGGGTGGACCAGGTGCTGAGAAGGGGGTAGCCGGCCTCCTCAATGTCGAGCAGGGGCCGGCTCCATTGCTCACCGCCGAGCTGCGGGACACCGGCCGGCTCGGGAACGCGCGCGCCCGCGGGAAACGTCAGCTCCTCCCCGGCCGCGATGTCGTGCGTCTCAGCGCCAAGGCGCTCGGTCTGTGCCGGCTCCCCCTCCCCCGGCGCCCTCTCGACCGTGGTCGGCTCCGCGACCTCCAGGCGGGTGTCAACGGTGAACTCCACGGTGGTCCGCGCGCCGAACTCGGTCACCCGGTCCGGTTCGAGGGCCTCGGCGCGCACGTCGGCCCCGGCGTGCACCATCAAGTAGACCGCGGGCACCGCGAGGAACGCGAGCTTGATTATGTAGTGGAACCCCTGGACGTAGGTGGCCGAGCGCATTCCGCCGGCCGCGATCGACCCGCTCACCACCATGCCGGCGAGGACCACCCCGACCCAGTAGGGCGTCCCGCTCACCAGGTTGAGCACCAGCCCCGCGGCCTTGAACTGCGGAACGAGGTACAGCAGCATGATCAGCAGGACAATGCACCCGGAGAGCTTGCGCAGCCGCGGCGAGCCCAGCCGGTACTCGGCGAAGTCGGGGACGGTGAACGCGCCCGAGCGCCGCATCGGGCCGGCGACCAGGGCCACCACCGCGACGTAGCCGGCGGTGAAACCCACCGCGTACCACAGCGTTCCCAGTCCGTTCTTCAGCACCAGGCCGGCGAGCCCGAGCACGGACGCCGCCGAAAGGTACTCCCCCGCGATCGCCATCGCGTTCCAGCCCGGCGAGACCTTGCGCGAGGCGATCAGGAAGTCCGACGTGCTGCGGGCCGCCCGCACCCCGTAGATCCCGATGACCAGGCTCGCCGCGAGCACGAATCCGATCGCGACGAAGCTTGTCATCCGCTGCCCCGCCGCTCGTTCGCCGGAGGCCCTCCGTGCCCCTGCTCCGCGCGTTCGGCCCGGAGCACGTGCAGCACCGCCAGGGTGAGCAGCAGCGGATAGGCCACCGCGCCGGCCAGCAGCCACGAGAGCGGCACGCCCGCGACGCCCACGTGGTCCAGCTCGGGAAGCGCGGCCACCAGGCCGCTCATGCCGAACACCACGAGGGCGAGCCCGGCCATGGTCGCCAGGGCGATCCTGCGCTGCCGCCGGAACGCCGCGCGCGCACCGGCGACGTCGGCGGGCGCCGGAAGCGGGAGCAGGTGCTGGCCCGGGCGGTGCCGGCGGGCGAGGGCGATGCGGGTCTGCGGGCTGGTGACGCGGACTCTGCGGCTCGGTCTCACCGGGTGGCCCGACCGAGCTGGTCGTTGCGGGCGGCCTGGGTCAACTGCTCCTTGAGGGTGCGGGAGTGCCGCCGGCTGACGGGCACGTCGCCGGCCGGTGTGCTGGCTACCAGGCCCGACGCCGACGTCACGTGCAGGTCGCGGACCCACGGGACCGCGACCAGGTAGCCGCGGTGCACGCGCACGAAGCCGGCGTGCGCCCAGACGTCCTCCAGGTAGGACAACGACAGCCGGATGAGGTGGGTGGCGCTGGCGGTGTGCAGCCGGACGTAGTCGCCGTGCGCCTCGACGAACTGGACGTCGTCGCGCCGCACGAAGACCGTGCGGCCGGCGAACTCGACCCGCACGACGTCGAGCTCGTCGTCTCCGGCGGGGGTGTCCCGCTCCCGCCGCTGGCGGGTGATCCGCCCGACCGCATCGGCGAGCCGTTCCTTCCTGACCGGTTTGAGCAGGTAGTCAACCGCGCCGATGCCGAACGCCTCGATCGCGTGGTCCTCCGAGGCGGTGACGAACACGATCGCGGGCGGCGCGGACAGCGCTCCCAGCACGCGGGCGACCTCCATACCGTCGAGGCCCGGCATCAGGATGTCGATGAACGCGGCGTCGAATCCGGTCGTGCCGAGCAGCTTCACGACACTGGCGCCGTCCTCCACCGCGGTGACCTCGCCGACCTCGGGCATCCTGCGCAGGAAAGATGCCAGCTCCTCGCGTGCGGACGCCTCGTCCTCCACAACGAGGACGCGTAGCGGTCCACTCATTCTGCAACCACCCCCCGCATGAACCGAGGTATCCGGATCATCACCTTTGTACCGCTTGCCGGTGCGGTCTCGATGACCAAGCCGTACTCGGGCCCGTAGACCTTGCGCAACCGCTGGTCGACGTTGGCCAGCCCGACGCCTTTCGCCGGCGGCCCGGTTCCGGCTAGTACGGACCGGGCGAGCTCCGGATCCATGCCGACGCCGTCGTCCTCGATCTCGATCACGCACAACGGCCCCTCGCCGAACCCGGACACGCTGATCCGGCCCTCACCGCCGGGCTTCTGCTCTAGTCCGTGCCGCACGGCGTTCTCCACGATCGGCTGGACCACCAGGAACGGGATCGCGACGGGCAGGACCTCCGGCGCGATCCGCACGGTGACATCGAAGCGGTCCCGGAACCGGGCGCGCTGCAGCTCCAGGTAGGTCTGGGTGGCCTGCAGCTCCGTTGCCACTGTTGCATAGTCACCCGCTGAGGAGAAGCTGTACCGCAGGTAGTCCGCGAAGTCGGACAGCAGCTCCCGGGCGCGGTCGGGTTCGGAGTGGATCAGCGCCGCGATGGCCGCGAGCGCGTTGTGCATGAAGTGCGGTGAGATCTGCGCCCGGAGACTGCGCAGGTCCGCCGCGGCGACTCGCTCGCGGGACATGCGCAGGTCAGCG
Organism: Lipingzhangella halophila; assembly: GCF_014203805.1. GTDB lineage: Bacteria > Actinomycetota > Actinomycetes > Streptosporangiales > Streptosporangiaceae > Lipingzhangella > Lipingzhangella halophila. Next base: position 3,592,198 of record NZ_JACHJT010000001.1, read on the forward strand.
TGGTCCAGGTGGTCCGACACCAGGCCGGCGACCTCGCTGAGCTCGCCCTGGGCGATGTCGCCGCTGACGACGAGGCAGCCGGCCAGGTCATCGGCGACGAACAATGGAGCCGCGGAGAGAGGAGGCTGCCGGCTCACCCCGCCCCGGCCGTACACCTGGGCGAGCAGCGCCTCAAGGTCGGTTTCGGGCGGCAGCGCGCCGTACTGGGTCACGGCTCCGTCGAGGTCGGCCAGGACGACGGCGTCGGCGTCCAGCAACTTTCCGAGGCGCCGGGCGGCGCTGCCCGCTCCCCGGCCGCGCAGGCCGTCGCGGAGATCGTCGTTGAGCTTGCGGAACTCCGAGAGCACGGAACGCCGATCGGTCCGCGCCACTGCGCGCCTCTCGGAAACGAGGCGGCCGGCCCCGCCCAACCACCCCCTGGACACGGCAATATTGTAGCCCGGATCACAGGTGGCGGCGGGGCCCGGCGCCACAACGTAGGGCGGTGCTGCCCCTGCTGGCGCCCGCACTGGGACTCCCCTCGCCGTTCAATGCCGCGGGTCCGTACCGGCACGGCGCAGGTACGGACCCGCCCGAGGTCAGTGCTTCTCGGCGCCCTCCGCTCCGGCACCGGTGAGCGACCGGACCTCCAGTACCGCGTGCCGCTCGCGGTTGCGCTCGCTCGACAGCAGTGTCCCGACGACGGCGCACAGCAGTCCCAGCGGGATGGAGACCAGTCCGGGGTTCTCCAGCGGGAACCAGGAGAAGTCCACCCCCGCGGGGAACAGGGATTCGCTCTCCCCCTGCTCGTTGACCTTGCCCGAGACCACCGGGGAGAAGACGACCAGCCCCACCGCGGCGACAAGGCCGCCGTAGATTCCGGCCACCGCGCCCGCCGTGTTGAACCGCTTCCAGGACAGGGACAGCAGCAGGGTGGGCAGGTTCGCCGAGGCCGCGATGGCGAAGGCGAGTGCCACCAGGAAGGCGACGTTCAGGTTCTGCGCGAAGATCGCCAGCCCGATCGCCGCCGCCCCGATCGCCGCCGCGGCGCCACGCGCCACGCGCATCTGCTCCCTAGGCGTCGCATTGCCGCGGCGGATGACGCTGGCGTAGAAGTCGTGCGCCAGCGAGGACGAGGACGCCAGGGTCAGTCCCGCGACGGTCGACAGGATCGCCGCGAAGGCCGCCGACGCGATCAACGCGAGCAGCACCGAGCCCAGTATGCTCCCGCCGATCTGCTGCCCGACCGCCTCGGCCACCTGCGGCGCCGCTGTGTTCCCTGAGGGGTCTTGGGCGGTGATCGCCTCGTGCCCGACGATGGCCGCCGCGCCGAAGCCCAGCACCAGCGTCAGGATGTAGAACAGCCCGATCAGGCCGATCGCCCAGTTCACCGACGTGCGCGCCGCCTTGGCGTTGGGCACGGTGTAGAAGCGGATCAGGATGTGCGGCAACCCGGCCGTACCCAGCACCAGGGCCAGGCCCAGGCTGATCAGGTCCAGCTTGCTCCACAGCGTGGCCCACGGGTCGCCGGCCACCTCCACTCCGTAGCGCAGCCCCGGCTCCAGGAACGCGCGCCCCTCACCGCTGGCCGCGGCGGCCTCGTTCATCAGCGCGCCGAAGTTGAACCCGTAGGTCGCCAGCACCAGCAGCGACAGCAGGGCCGCCCCGGACATCAGCACGCCGGCCTTGATGATCTGCACCCAGGTGGTGCCCTTCATCCCGCCCAGCGAGACGTAGACGATCATCAGGATGCCCACGACGACGATTCCGGCGATCTTCGCCTGGTCGGCGTCCATGCCCAGGAAGGTCTCGCCGCTCTTGATGCCCAGCAGCAGCGCGATGAGCGCACCCGCACCGACCATCTGGGCGAGCAGGTAGAAGATCGACACGGTGATGGTGGAAACCGCTGCGGCGGTGCGGACCGGACGTTGCCGCATCCGGAACGAGAGGACGTCGGCCATGGTGAACCGGCCGGAGTTGCGCAACCGCTCCGCGACCAGTAGCAGGGCCACCAGCCACGCCACCAGGAAGCCGATCGAGTAGAGGAAGCCGTCGTAGCCGAACAGCGCGATCATGCCCGCGATGCCCAGGAACGAGGCCGCCGACATGTAGTCACTGCCAATGGCAAGGCCGTTCTGCAGCCCGGAGAAGCCGCGGCCTCCGGCGTAGAAATCGGCCGCCGACTTGGTGCGCCGGCTGGCCACAACGGTGATGTACAGCGTCGCCGCCACCATCACCAGGAAGAGAACTATTGTCAGGCCGCGGCTGCTCGCCGCGGCGTCCGCCGCGAGGTTCACGACTGACCACCGTCCTTGCCGCTCGTCGCGGCGGCGCTCGCCGGGCGGCCGAGCTCGGTGAGGAGCTCCTCGGCCAGCGGGTCGAGACGCCGGGACGCGTAGCGCGAGTAGAGGATCGCGATCCCGAAGGTGCTGGCGAACTGCAGCACACCGAACACGAGCGCGACGTTGATCGGGCCGACCAGCACCGTCCCCATGACGTCGCGGGCATAAGCCGACATCAGGACGTACAGCAGGTACCAGGCCATGAAGGCGAGGCTCATGGGGAAGACGAAGACCCGCAGCCGCTTCTTGAGCTCGATGAAGCGCGGGTCGCTGTGCATTGCCACGGAGCGCGCGTCGAGGTCGTCCTCGATGCCACCCGGTCTGGGTGCTCCTTGTGATGTCGAAACCATACGGCGGACCTTTCTGGGGGATTCTCCCGTTGTGACGTGGGTTACGGGGAACCGTAAGGAGTCGCACCCCTGTGTGGTGGCGATCACGGGTGGGTACTCGGTGAACGCGGGTTTGGCGCGACGAGCGGCCCGCGGACCTGCGCTGAGCAGTCCGGATTTGCGCTGAGCGGTCGCCCTCCGTGATCTGGGCACGCGCGGCCACCTATCGGGGGTGGGCCGCCGGGCCGGTAGGGCCGGACCACGCGGCGCCGGCGGACCGCACGGCCCGCCAGCGGACCCGGAGACCGCGGCTGGGAGTCTCCGAGCCCGCCCTCGGGCGCGGTGTCAGTCCTCGTCAGCGCCGCCGCTGGCGATGCGGTCGCGCAGCGCGGTCATCACGCCCGGGTCGTTCAGCGTCGTGACGTCGCCAAGCTCGCGGTCCTGGACGGCGTCCCGGAGCAGCCGGCGCATGATCTTCCCGCTCCGGGTCTTGGGCAGATCGTCGGCCCAGATGATGCGGGACGGGCGGGCCAGCTTGCCGATCCGGGCGCTCACGTGCTCCCGGATGTCCGCCTCGGTCTCCGGGCTCCCCTGGACGCCGCCCCGCAGTGTCACGAACGCCACGATGGCCTCGCCGGTGATCTCGTCCGGTTCGGAGACGACCGCGGCCTCGGCGACCTTGTCGTGCGCGACGATCGCGGACTCCACCTCGCCACTGGAGAGCCGGTGCCCGGAGACGTTGAGAACGTCGTCCACCCGCCCGAGTACCCAGTAGTACCCGTCGGTGTCGCGGCGCGCGGAGTCCCCGACGGCGTACCTCTCGGGGCCGAACTCCGAGAAGTAGGCCCGCACGTAGCGCTCCTCCTCGCCGTAGAGCGTCCGCAGCATGCTCGGCCACGGCTCGGTGAGCACCAGCAGGCCCGTGCCTTCGGGCACGGTCTGCCCGGAGCTGTCGACGAGGTCGGCGCACACGCCCGGGACGGGGTGCGTGGCCGAGCCCGGCTTCGTCTCGGTGAGGCCGGGCAGTGGCGCGATCATGATCGACCCCGTCTCCGTCTGCCACCAGGTGTCCACGATGGGGCAGCGCTCCTGGCCGATCACGGTGTGGTACCAGAGCCAGGCCTTGGGGTTGATGGGTTCGCCGACGGTGCCCAGCAGCCGCAGTGACGACAGGTCGTGGCGGGCCGGGTACTCGGTACCCCAGCGCATGCAGGCGCGGATGGCGGTGGGCGCGGTATAGAGGATGCTGACGCCGTAGCGCTCGACGACCTCCCACCAGATGCCCGGGTGGGGGTAGTCGGCCGCGCCCTCGAACATCACGCTGGTCGCGCCGTTGGCGAGGGGGCCGTAGACGGCGTAGCTGTGCCCGGTGATCCACCCGACGTCGGCGGTGCACCAGTAGACGTCGCGTTCGGGGTCGAGGTCGAACACCAACCGGTGGGTGTAGCTGACTCCGGTCAGGTACCCGCCGGTGCTGTGCACGATGCCCTTGGGCTTACCGGTCGAGCCGGAGGAGTAGAGGATGAACAGGGGGTGCTCGGCCTCCATCGGCTCGGCCGGGCAGCTGGCGGCCGCGGTCGCCATGGCATCGTCGTAGTACACGTCGCGGCCCTCGCGCATCGGGCAGGGTTGCGCGGGGTCCGCACCCGCCCGGACGACCACCACGTGGGACAGGTCGGGCAGTTCCTCCAGTGCCGGGTCGAGCACGCTCTTGACCGCGTTCAGCTTGCCTTTGCGGCGCGCGTGGTCGGCGGTTACCAGCACCTTCGCACGCGAGACCGCCATCCGCTCGCGCACCGCCTCGGCGGAGAACCCGCCGAACACCACGTTGTGCACCGCCCCAATGCGCGCGCAGGCGAGCATCGCGACCGCGACCTCCGGCACCATGGGCAGGTAGATACCGACCACGTCGCCCTTGCGCACCCCGAGGTCCCGGAGCGCGTTCGCGAACCGCTGCACGGAGTCGAGCAGGTCGGCGTAGCTGATCGCGCGCTCCTCGCCCTCCTCGCCGCGCCAGTGGTAGGCGATCCGGTCACCGAGCCCGGCGGCCACGTGCCGGTCCAGGCAGTTGTACGAGGCGTTCAGCGTGCCGTCCTCGAACCAGCGGTAGAACGGCGCGTCCGTGTCGTTCAGGACCGTACTGAAAGGCTTCTCCCAGTCCAGAGCGCGGGCTTGCTCGGCCCAGAAGGCCAGGCGGTCCTGGTCGGCCTTCTCGAAGAGGGCGGCGTCGGTCGCGTGCGCCCGGGCGCGGAACGCCGCTGGCGGTTCGAAGCTCTCCACGGTGGCGAGCTCCGCCACGCGCTGGTCGAGACTGGCGCCCTCGGTCATCGAACATCTCCTTCGGATGGGGACTCCCCGGCGGGCGCGCGTGTGGCGCGCGCCACCGGCCTCCCAGCAGGGTGATGGCCGAGTGAACACGCGGACAACGCCGTTAGCGACGGGCGGTAGCAAGAGGCGCCGAGCGGTCGCGTGGCGAGGTGAGCGACCGGTCAGCCCCCCCCCGGCGCGAACGCGGCCGCGCCGGGACACCGGGCACCAGGGCGTCAAGCCAGCGGGATGGCCTGTCCGTAGTGGGCCTCGGGGCGCGGGCCGTGGATACGCCGCTCGTCGGACCCGATCTCGACGTCGTTGACACTGGCCTCGCGCCGGCCGAGCAGACCGTGGTCGTCGAATTCCCACATTTCATTGCCGTAGCTGCGCCAGGTACGCCCGGATTCGTCGTTCCATTCGTACTGGAAACGAACGGCGATCCGATTTCCCCGGAAGTTCCACAGGTCGGCACGCAGGGCGTAGTCGAGCTCTTTCTTCCATTTCAGGGAAAGGAAGTCGATGACCGCGTTCCGGCCGATGAGGAATTCGTCGCGCTCGCGCCACGAGCATTCGCGCGTGTGGGCGAGGGCGACGCGCTCGGGTTCCCGCGTGTTCCACGCGTCCTCCACAGCCTGGACCTTACGCTGCGCGGACACATCGTCGAACGGCGGCAGGGGCGGGCGTGCGACCATTTCACGAACTCCTGACCAACGGGAGAACCAGTGCTCTCCAGTACTCGCCAGGCTAGAAACGAGTGTTCTGGGTACGCAAACACGTACCCACGCGGGAGGATCGGCGTTGTGCGGCCTTGGAGCGGCCACGCGGGGCAGAGCACCACGTATTCGCAGGAATCCGGCCGACCGCACGAGCCGCGAAACCGCCCGCCGCGCAACATCAGTCAGCCCATCCCGCCATCACCAACCGTCCTCGGAGGCGCTCTGGCCGGCCGCGTCTTTGGCATGGTCGGTGTCAGAGCCGTGTCAGTCGTGTGTCTGGCCCCTCGGCGATCGGATCATTGCGGTGAGCGGCCAAGCCCCACCGCGGTTCCACGGGACATGCCCCAGGCGGTTCCGCGGCGCACACGCACCCAGTGGGGCGGTTCCGGGCCCGGTCTCAACCTGTGGATCCGGGCAGCAGGCGGCGCAGGTGGCCGACAGGGGACGTCCTCGCCTTGCGGTGCCGCCCGTTACCAGGTGTGCCCGTGGCGGCCCTCTTGCGCTCGGGGGCGGGGCGCCACTTGGCGAACAGCAACGCGACGATGACCGCCGGCAGGGCGGCCAGGGTGAGCACCCCGGCCGCGAGCGGGGCGTCGTTGCCGGCGAGTTCGATACCCGACATGTCGCTGGTGGCCGTCTCGGCCTGCGTGCCGCGGCCGCCACCGTCCCCGCCCGTGTCGATCTCCTGCTGCCTGTCCTGCAGCTCCTGCTCCTTGCGTTCCGCGGCGTCCTGCCGCTCCCCCAGGTCGGCCAGCTTCTGCTGCTGTTCCTCCCGCTGCTGCTGGGCCTCGGCCGCGGCCTCGTCCTGCTCCTGGTCGTCCCGCTGCTCGCTCTCCCCGGACGGTTCGGACACCGCCTCCTCGCAGCGGTTGCCCTCGTCTCCCATAGCGTGCGGGGCGCCCTCATTGCCGTCTCCGTCGCCCCACTCGGTGATGTGGTATTCCACCTCGATGTGGCCGTCGCCCCCGCTGACGGTGTAACTCTCGGTGTCGAACGACTCGCCGGTCAGCTCGGCGAAGGTCTCGCCGTCGATGTCCAGGAGGACATCGCAGTTCTGAGCGGGGTCGCCGGGGCCGCGGTCGCCGACGAAGAAGTCCGCCTTCTTGCCGTTGTACTCCACGTAGCCCTCAGTACCGAGCGGCCAGCTCGGGCTCGCGAAGAGCCCTTTCTGCATGGGTTCGCCGGACGCGGGAGCGCCGGTGTCGCCGTTGGTGCCGGATCCGTCGTCCCAGAAGTAGGACGCCGTGACCGTGCCGGACTGGATTGGATCGTCAGAAGTCATAGCTCATCGCGGGTCAACGACAGGGACAAACACCCGAAGCGGCCACACATCACCCCAAATCGGCGCAGCCGCACCCAGAGGCATGGCGCTCACCGTGCACTCAGGGGGCGCCACGGCGGGTTCGCCGCGACGCTCGGGCATGCCAGTCACCGATGGGGCGGCCCAAGGGGCGCGGTAACGCGCGACCCGGTCCGCTGGATGGAGCGGGTCGCGTTCCCGCGGGACGCACTACGGCCTCGGGGGCTCGACAACGGTCGCGATACAGACAGGATACGCCTTTATCACGAACCGATCACGATGCACTGTAGCCCACGCAAAGCCCAACAACGCACCGATTCCCGATAAAAACACGGAACAGGATCAAACCAACACGAATCGCTACCAGCGTTTCGCGCACAACAGGTGGCGTGCCAGGACCTTTGTTCTCGCGTGCGACCTGTGCCACGGTCCGGCGTGACCAACGACGCATGGCCGGGCCAGCCGCCCGGGGAGTCGGCGGAACCGTCCCGCGCCGCGGATCGAACGCGCCCACCGCGGCGCGGGACGGCGTCCGATCACACCTCTTGCGGCGCCGTGAACCGGGACGCGCGCCACCCGCCGGAACGCACCACCTCGACGAGCGCCGTGGCGGCGTCGTACACGTCGACGTGGCGCAGGTAGAGGGGTGCGAAGCCGAACCGCAGCACATCGGGTTGCCGGAAGTCACCGATGACGCCCCGCTCGGCGAGTGCCCGCACGATCGCCTCCCCCGCCGGGCCGTCCGGATGCCGCAGCGACACCTGGCTGCCGCGCCGCTCCGCCGCACGCGGGGTCATAAGCATCAGCCCGGTGTCGGCCGTGAGCGTCGCGAAGAGATCGGTCAGAGCGAGGCTCTTCGCCCGCAACCGGTCCAGATCGACCCGGCTCCACAGGTCCAGGCTCGCCTCCAGCGCGGCGGCGGCGATCAGCGACTGGGATCCGCTGAGGAAGCGGCTGGCCCCCTCGGCGGGGACGTACTCGCCGGAGAAGTCGAACGGGCGGGCGTGCCCGTGCCAACCGGCGATCGGCTGGCGCGCGGTGGCGTGGTGCCGCTCCGCCGCGAAGGTGAACGAGGGAGCGCCCGGCCCGGCGTTGAGGTACTTGTACGTGCAGCCCACGGCGAAGTCGACGCCGCACGCCCCGAGCTCGACAGGGAGCGCGCCCACGCTGTGGCACAGGTCCCAGAGCACCAGCGCCCCGTGCCGGTGCGCCAGGCGCGTCAGGCCGGCCATGTCGCGCAGGGTTCCGGTGCGGTAGTCGACGTGGCTGAGCAGTACCACGGCGACGTCGCCGGAGGCGAGCGCCGCCTCCAGCGCGGGCTCGTCGGGGTCGACGCGGCGCTCTGCCGCACCCATCAGCTCCGCCGCGCCCTGGGTGACGTAGAGGTCGGTGGGGAAGTTGCCCGCCTCTCCCACAACGACGTTCCGGTCCGGGTTCAGCCGCAGCGCGGCGACCAGCGTCTTGAACAGGTTGGCCGAGGTGGAGTCGCCAACCACGACCTCGTGCGGAGCGGCGCCCACCAGCGGGGCGATCCGGGCGCCGAGCGTGCGGGGCTGGTCCCACCACCCGGCGGCGCTCCAGCTCGCGATGAGGTCGGCGCCCCATTCGCGCTCTACCACGCGTGACACCCGTTCCGGTGTCGCCTTCGGTAGCGCGCCGAGGGAGTTTCCGTCGAGGTAGACCACGCCATCGGGCAGCGCGAACTCCGCGCGGAAGCCGGCCAGGGGGTCCTCGGCGTCCAGCTTCGCGCAGTCCTCGCGTGTGAGGGATGTCATCGCAGAAGTCTTCCTGTCTTCGAGTCGCCGGCACTGACCGTGCCGGCGGGGTCCGGCGGGACTACCCGCTGCACGGGAGCCCGGCCACGGTCAGGCGTTCGTACGCAGCGTCCACAGCTCTGGGAACACGTCGCGCTCGGCACTCGCGCGCAGCCACTCCAGGCCACTCGACCCTCCTGTTCCCGGCTTGGCTCCCATCGCCCGCTTGACCGCCATCAGATGGCGGTGCCGCCATCGGGTTACCCGTTCCGCGGTGTCCAGCAACGCCTCGGCCAGTTCGAACAGTTCGCCGCGCTCGCCCGCGTAGACCTCGCCCCAGGCCCGCTCCACCTCGGTGTGCGGTTCGTAGCGCCGGGTCCAATCGCGCTCGACCCGCTCGGGCGGGACCGCGAAGCCGCGCCGGTGCAGCAGGCGCAGCGCCGCGTCGTAGAGGCTCGGCGCGGCCAGAGCACGCTCCAGGCCGGCACGCACCTCGGGGGTGCTGCGGAACTGCCGCACCATGGCCGCGGACTTCTCACCGAGCAGGAACTCCAGGTGGCGGTAGGCGAACGAATGGAACCCCGAAGCGTCACCGAGCGACTCCCGGATCCGGGTGAACTCCGCCGGGGTGAGTGTGGCCAGCAGTTCCCAGGACGCCACCAGGACATCCTGTACCTGCGTGCCGCGCCGCAACTCGGCGATGGCCCCGGCTACCTCGTCAGCGTCCAGCGCGTCGCGGGCCGCCTCCCACCGCTGCCGGATCAGCGTGAAAAGCAACTCCATGACCTGGGTGGTGATGATGAACGAGACCTCGGCGGGCTCACTCGTCCGGGGGTGCTGCAACGACAGCAGGGTGTCCACCCGGGCGTAGCGCAGGTACTCCCCGGCCCGGTCCCCGTCGAGCGCCGGACCTTCCCGGCCGCCCGCCGCGGCGGGTTCCGGGTCCCGTGACACGTGCGAGTCAGGGGTCATACAGCGCCCTCCTCTGCGATCTGGTCGCTCGTTCTCCGTGCGGGCGCCGCGCGTCGCTCTCGCGCAACCGGCCGCGCGGCGTGCACCGGCGATATCTTCAGGATGTGCGATAAGAGCCGTGCCAGGAATGGGCACTGCCGCCCGTCTCCCGGCCCCGCGCTTAGCATCCGTAAGTGATGGCGGGATTGTCCCTAACGATTGGCAAGCACTGTGGAGAGTGTCGACTGGCGCATCCTTGAGGAGTTGCAGGCCGACGGGCGGTTGTCGTTCAACGAGCTGTCCCGGCGGGTGAACCTCTCCGCCCCGGCCGTGGCCGAGCGGGTGCGGCGGCTGCAGGACCGCGGGGTGGTCACCGGATACCACGCGCACGTTGATCCGCAGGCCGCCGGGTTGTCGGTGACCGCCCTGGTGCGCATGGAGTGCTTCGGTGCCCATTGCCTGCTCCGCGACGAGGCGGCACTGCAGCGGCCGGAGATCCTGCGGCTGCACCGCGTCACCGGGGACGCCTGCTGCGTGCTGCTCATCGCGGTGCCGACCATGGCCCACTTCGAGCGGATCATCGACCGCCTCGCGGAGCACGGCCGGCCGTCGAGCACGATGGTGTTGTCGAGTCCGGTGCCGTGGCGCGCGGTCAGCCGCCCGGACTGGTGACCGGGACGCGCGACCAAGTACCGGGCCGGTGCAACGCGCGAGGTCCCAGTGGTGGCATAGTGGTAATTCGTTAGCGAAGCTAAGGGAAGGAGCGATCGCGACGACTGGGGCAACGCCAAAACGGCTGGTAGCGGGAGTCGTCTTCGGGACGCTCCTCAACCCGTTGAACACGTCGATGATCGCGCTGGCCGTGGTCCCCATCGAGCGGGACTACGGCTCCGGAATGGCCGCGGCCACCTGGCTCATCTCAGCGTTCTATCTCGCGGCGACCGTCGCGATGCCCGTCATGGGCCGTCTCGCCGACCGGTTCGGGCCGCGCCGGGTGTTCGTCAGCGGGCTGCTCCTGGTCTGTGTGACCTCCGCGCTCGCGCCGCTCGCCCCGAACATCTGGTGGCTGGTCGCCGCACGCGTCGTCCTGGCCATCGGCACCTCCGTCGCGTTCCCGGCGACGATGGCCATCTTCCGCTCGGCGCTGCCCGCGGGACCCCCGCAGAGCGCAATGGCGATGGTGGCCAGCGCCAACTCCGCGAGCGCCGCGTTCGGCCCGGTCCTGGGCGGAATCCTGGTGCAGCTCTGGGGGTGGCAGGCCACCTGGCTGGTGAACGTGCCAGTGACAATCGTCGGTGTCGTCCTCGCCATGGTCCTGCTTCCGCGCCCCGCCCAGGCGCGCGGGAGCGACACGGCGCGCCCGCCGGCCCGGACCATCCTCGCCGAGCTCGACCTTCCCGGGATCGGGGTGTTCGTTCTCGCGATGGGCTGCACGGTCGGTTTCCTGCTCTCGACCGCGAACGATCCGGGGTGGCTGCTGATCCCGGTCGCGGTGGTCGGCGCCGCTGTGCTGGTGCTGCGCGAGCTTCGCGTGGCCAACCCGTTCCTGGACCTGCGCATGCTCGGGGCCAACCGCGGGCTGCTCATGGTCTTCGCGCAGAACAGCACCATCAACGTTGTGTTCTACCTCGGCTTCCTCGGCCTGCCCCAGTGGCTGCAGGGAGCGCGCGAGGAGGGCGCGGGCGTGTCCGGGATGCTCGTTCTCCCGCTCGCCGGGATCAGCGTGCTCGCGTTGCCTCTGGTGACGCGCCTGCTGCGCCGCTTCGACGAACGGTTCGTGCTCACCGCGGGCGGCCTGCTGCTTCTCTGCGGCTCGGCCGGGCTGCTGTTAGTCGACAGCTCCACTCCGCTGTGGACACTGGTGCTGTTGACCGCCCTGCTCGGCCTGCCCAACGCCTTCAACAACCTCGGACTGCAGTCCATGATGTACCGCGCGGCTCCCACCGAGCACATCGGAATCGCCTCAGGACTGTTCCAGACGTTCCGCTTCATCGGCTCGATCGCGGCCTCGGTGATCATCGGACTGGTGTTCACCCACGGCATCTCCGACGCCGGACTGACCACGATCGCCGGCATCATGGTCGCCATGTCCGCCGCCGTGGTGCTGGCAAACCTGCGGCCCCGGCGCTGAGCGCGCCACTGGCGACCGCGGGCGCGGGACGCCGAACGCCCGCGGCGCGCCCCGGTCGCCTACAGTCGGGACCGTGAGCATCCTCATCGACCCGCCGCTGTGGCCCGGACCGCGCGGCCTGTACTGGTCGCACCTGGTCAGCGATCTCGGCCAGGACGAGTTGCACGCCTTCGCGCGCCGCCTCGGCGTGCCCGCCCGCGCGTTCGACCGCGACCACTACGACGTGCCCGAGACCGCCTACGACCGGGCCGTCGAGCTGGGCGCGCTCGCCGTCCCGTCTCGCGAGCTGGTCTCCCGGCTGGTCGCCTCAGGGCTGCGGCGACGCAGACCCCGACGCGCTCTTCTCCAGCCGGAGCAGCTCCGCACGGGCGTTGACCCGCGCCCGGTCCTCCCAGCGGGCGCGGCCGATGGGGGTGTGGAAAAGCTGGGGCGCCTCCAGTAGCGCGCGCAGCACCGCCGCGCGCGCCCGGCGGAACTCGGGGTCTCCAACGTGCGCGTACTCCTCGCGTACCGCCGTCGTGTAGGCCAGGTACTCCCTGGGCGCGCCGGCCAGCACGGCCAGGTCGGCGTCGCAGAGCACGCGGCCGTCGGGGTCGTCGGCAGCGGGCCGGTGCGTGGCGGTGAGCCGGACCAGGCGTGCCACCTCGGTCACGCGTTCCGCGGACAGGCCACAGCGAGGCAGCGCCTCCTCGGCGAGCTGGGCGCTCCGCTGCTCGTCGTCGCCGGGCTGGCCAGCGTAGACCGCGTCGTGGAACCACGCGGCGTACCGCACCGCCGAGATGTCGGGGGCCAGCCCGGCGAGCTCGTCGATGGCGGCCAGCACAGCCCGCAGGTGGTCGGGGGTGTGGTACCGGCGGTGCGGTTCGGCCCAGCGTTCGAGCAGGTCAGCACCTAGCGCCTCGGCCTCGGGGGAGGAACCCGCGAGGTCGCGCCAGGCCGCGGAAAGATCGGACACGGCAGGTGTGCTCATGGGAGCCAAATCCCCATCGGCGTCTCGGACCAGAATTGCTTCCCCGTCATTCCCGCATGCCCCGGCGGTTAACACGGCGGTTCCGGCCACGGGCCAGTGGCCGTGGCCGGAACCGTTACGCCGAGACCCGGCGCATCGCCCGGGCGCCCACTACGAGGGCCACCGCGGCGACCGCGAACGCGATCGCCGTTCCGACGGGCACGGCGGAGTCGGTGAAGTCCCCGACGAACAGGGCGCGTTCGGCTTCGACGACATGGCTGACCGGGTTCATCCGCGAGAGCGTGTAGAGCCAGCCCGGGGCCAGGTCCATCGGCAGCAGAATTCCCGAGAGCAGGATGACCGGCATCAGGAAGGTCTGCAGGGCGCCCGCGAAGAGGTACTCCTGCTTCAGCGCCAGCGCGAGCCGGTACGACAGCGTTCCCAGTCCGATCCCGAGGACGATGAGCACCCCCAGCCCCGCGACCACGCCCAGCGGCGAGACCCGCAGGTCGATGGGAAGCACGAGCACGACGGCCAGCACGATCGCCGCCTGCACCAGGAGGATCGCGACATCGCGCAGGACCCGGCCGAGCAGCAGCGCCACGCGGCTGACCGGCGTCGCGAGCAGCCGCTCGTGCGCACCCGAGCGCATCTCCGGCAGGAGGCCGAATCCGGCGAACGCGGTTCCGAACAGGCCGAGCATCGCGAGCATGCCGGGTACGAACCATTGCCAGGACTCCTCCCCCATGGTGCCCGGCATGCCCGAGAGCAATGGCGCGAACAACGCGAGGTACAGAACCGGCTGCAGCATGCCGAACACGAGGACCGCGGCAGGGTTGCGCATCGCGGGACGGAGCTGCCGGACAAAGATGATCCAGGTATCACGGAGAACGTTCATCATGCCTTCCTTGGGCGTCGGGAGGGGCGGAGCGGCGTGCGGGGAGGCGTCATGCCTCGTCCTCGCGCAGGCTGCGGCCGGTCAGCGAGAGGAACACGTCGTCCAGCGTTGGCCGCGTGACCTCGGCGGTGCGCAGCGCGACACCGGCGGCGTCGAGGGTGCGCAGCAGCTCCGGAAGCGCCGCGTCGCCGCGCTCCACGCGCAACCGCACCGCCGTTCCGGCGACGTGGAAGTCGTGCGCTGTCGGAATGCCCTCCGCCGCCTCGGCGGCACGGCGCGCGGCCTCCTCGGAGTCGGTGACCAGCCCGATCAGATCGCCGGACACCTTGGCTTTCAGCTCGCTGGAGGTGCCGTCGGCGATGACGGCCCCGTGGTCGATCACCAGCACCCGCTCGGCGACAGAGTCGGCCTCGTCCAGGTAGTGGGTGGTCAGAAAGACCGTGGTGCCGTAGTCGGCGCGCAGGCGCGCTATGTGCTCCCAGAGGTTGGCCCGGCTGTGCGGGTCCAGGCCGGTCGAGGGCTCGTCCAGGAACAGCAGGGCGGGCCGGTGGATCAGCCCCATCGCGATATCGAGGCGGCGCCGCTGGCCGCCGGAAAGCTTGGCGACGACCCGCTTCGCGGCCCCACTCAGGTCAAGGCGCTCCAGGAGCTCATCGGCGCGCGACCGGGCCTGCGCGCGTCGCACACCGTGGCACAGGCCCTGGGTGACGAGCTCGTCGATGACGCGCTGGTCGTCGGCGGCGCTGTGGCCCTGCCCGACGTAGCCGATCCGGCGGCGCACCCCGCCCGGGTCGGCGACGACGTCGCATCCGGCGACACTGGCGCTGCCCGATGTCGGACGCAGCAGGGTGGTCAGCATGCGCAGGCTGGTGGACTTACCGGCGCCATTGGGGCCGAGAAACGCGACGAGCTCGCCAGGCTCGACATCGATGTCGAGGCCGCGAACCGCTTCGAGGGTCGTCCCGGAGACCCGGAAACTGCGGGTGAGTCCCTTGGTATGGATCACGTGAACCCCATTCGGTAATCAAGTTTGATTAGCAGCCCAACACTGCATCACCAGACCCAGGTAGTCAAATTTTATTACCAACGGAGTCCGTCCGGACGCGCCGTTGACGCGGACCGCTCAGGAGTCCCCGCGCGCGTCCAGCTTCGCTGGACCGGCGTGCGGGTGGGTACCGCGCCCGCTCAGCTCTCGGCGATACGATCGCGCGGCGGCGCCTGCCCGAAGGACGGCCCATCGTCGTCCGCCATCGCGTACGCGCCGTTCTTCAGGCGCTCGATCATCTCCGCGGTGAACTCGGCGGCCACGCGTGTCCGGGCCACCCACCACTGGAACAGTTCCCAGATGTGTTCCGGCTTGCCCTCCTTGGCCGGCAAGTTCGGCTCGTCCAAGAGCACGCGCAGCTCACCGCGCTTGCCCTCCAACTGGGCGAAGCGGTGCCGGAGCGACGTGATGGCCTCCCACCGCTGCAGGCAGGGCAGAAACGTCAACCCGGCACCGAAAAACTCTGGTTTGACGTCGGGGTCCGAGAGCGCCTTGCGCAGCAGCGTGCGGAACTCGGTCTCCCCGTCCTCGGTGAGCTCGTACAGCGTGCGTTCGGGGCCCTCGTCGCTCTCCTCGACGGCGACCGTCCGCAGCATCCCGACCTTGGCGAGCTGCCGCAGCGCGTGGTAGAGCGAGCCCGGCTTGACGTTGGCCCACTCCTCTGCGCCCCAGCTCAGCAGCTCACGCCGCACCTGGTAGCCATGCGCCTGTCCGTACTCGCGCACGACACCCAAAACCAGCAGCCGTGTTGCCGACACGCTCTCCCCGTTTCCCGGTCAGTTGCGTTCCACCTCCGAGGCTACGGCCAACGGCCCTGCCCAGCAGTGGCCCGTGCTGCCTCGATGCCGCCGCACCGCTACACGGCGGGCTCGCCCAGCCGGTACTCGCGCGTCTCCAGGTGCGCGCAGCGTCCGCCGACCTCGATGGTGCCTTCCGGCCCGGGACGCACATCGATGCGCGACCCCACACCCTGGCGGATGGTGAGCGGGCGGCCGAGCCGCGCCCCCAGGCGCATCGCCGCGGCCCCGGTCGCCTCGTCCTCGACGATGCCCATATCGCCGGGGAACACCCGCACCCGGACCCTGCCAGCGGCCTCGTCCTCCCACGCCCAGACATGCAGGTTCACACCGAGCTCGCCGCCGTTCATCGCGTCGACGTCGGCGGGGGAGGCGAGCTGGCGCGACTCGAACCACGGTGCCGTCTCCGGATCGGCACGGAACCAGGTGACCTCGCCCTCGGACCACGTGGGCACGGGCCCGGCCGGCGGGTTCAGCACATCCAGCCCCGCATCCTGGCGGTGCAGCAGCCAGGAAGTGCCCACCAGGGGATGTCCGGCAAGCGGCAGTTCCATGGCGGGCGTGTGGATGTGCAGCCGCCCGGTCGCCGGGTCCTCGACGAACACCGTCTCGGCGAACCCGAGATCGGCCGCCACCGCCTGGCGCGTCCCATCGGAGAGCCCGGGGGCGGCCAGGAACACCCCGAGCTTATTCCCCCCGGTCGCGCCGCCGCCGAAGTCGCCCAGGAACACCGTCACTACGTGCAGGGTGGTCGTCATACTCATGTCGTTACGGTAGCGCCGAAGACAGCGTCCAACGAGTCGGGGCACCGCCACCCGGCTTCCGGACCCGCCCGATTCCAGCGGTACCGCGCGGGTGGGAATATCGATGTGATCCCAGGGCGTTAAGCACGCGTTAATACCGCCCCATGGGCCCGCAATAGACACGTAAGCTCGGAAAACGTGCTTGACCTATTTCCTCCCAAGCTTCGGCCGAACCGCCGCCGGAGAGAGGTGACCGTGCCCCGTTTTACTGGTTTCGCCCACATCACACTCTCGGTGCGTAACCGCGACGCCAGTGTCGACTTCTACCGGTCGGTCCTCGGGTTCGAGGAGTACCGCAAGCGCGACGACGACCGGTCACTGCACACTGACTGCCAGCACAAGTCGGGCGTAATGCTCGGGTTCACCCAGCATCGGGACCACTTCAACGGACTCTTCGACCACCGGCACGCGGGGGTCGACCACATCGCGTTCGAAGTTGAGCACGTGGGCGATCTGGAGGCATGGGAGGACCGCCTCTCCGACCTGGACGTCGACCACTCGCCGATCGTCCACTCCGAACGCGGTTCGGTACTCAACTTCACCGATCCCGACGGGTTCCAGCTCGAACTGTTCTGCTGCGCCGAACCCGACAACGGCGAGGACTGAGCCCGGACGGCCCAACCGCGCGGCCCGGACGGCCCAACCGCGCGGCCCGGACGGCCCAACCGCGCGGCCCGGACGGCCGCGCGGCCAGAGCGCGTGTGCCGCGTCGCTGGCCCAACGCGCGTCGCCTCCCCGGATCGGCGATGGAGGTGCGCGCCCAGCGGGGTGGCGGCGACGGCGGATGTCCCGGGCTGGCGACAGAACGCTCCGGCCCGCCGTTCCACCACTCTCCCCGATCAGCCGGTACCCGAACCGGCCGGAGCGGGGTGAACCCGCTTGGATTACCTCACGTGGGCTCGACGAGGGTCTGGGGGCCGAGGACCGCGAGCAGGTCGAGAAGATCGGCGCTATCGGTGCCCAGAGCCGGGGTGAACCAGAGGAGCCGCTGGCGTCCGTCCTCGCTGAAGAGGCTGAGGCAGTTGACGTCGAGCAGGCCGAGGGTGGGATGGACGATCCTCTTCCGGTCGGCGCGCCGGAAGGCGACGTCGTGCTCGGCCCAGACTCCGGCGAACTCGGGAGACTGCTTCAGCAGCGCACCGATCATCGAGCTCGCCTCGGTGTCCTTGGCATCCCGGCGCGCGGAGGCCGCTCGCAGGTCGGCGGCGAAGGCGCGGGACTGGGCGTCGTGATCGTCCTCGGGATAGATGCTCCGCGCCGCCGGATCGGTGAACCAGCGGTAGAGGAAGCTCGCGTCCCGGCCCTGAAAGCCCGATTGGTCTCCCAGCAGCGCGACCGCCAGCGGATTCTGGACGAGCGTGACGTGCAGGTCGGTGATCACCTGCGCGGGCGTCGAGGGCAGTCGGGTAAGCAGGTCGAGCATGCCGGGATGGACGTGCGAGGCGGCCCCGCCGTTGCGCGGCACGGGGCGGTCGGCCAGGTGATAGAGGTGGTCGCGTTCGTCGGCGGTAAGTCGCAGCGCCCGCGCCAGCGCGGCCAGCATCTGCTCCGACGGCTGTGACCCGGCGCCGCGTTCCAACTCGTTGTAGTAGTCCACCGAAGCCCCAGCCAGCAGTGCTACCTCGTCACGCCGCAGCCCGGATACTCGCCGACGCGGACCGGACACGAGTCCGACCTCGTCGGGGTGGATTCGCTCACGCCGGGAGCGGAGGAACGCCCCGAGTTCGGCGTACTTTGCGGAACTCATGCACCCATTCTGCGCCAGAACGGGTCGGTGACACAGGGGATGACATCCCCTGTTGCCGCCCGGCCGACCCGGCGCATCGTGGTGTGCATGACCACCACTGACACCAATGTTGAGGCGACCGGACGGGTCGCCATCGTGACGGGAGGCTCGCGTGGCATCGGCCGCGCGGTCTCCCGCAGACTCGCCGCGGACGGGCTGGCCGTCGTCGTCAACTACGCCGACGACACCGCCTCCGCGAAGGAGACCGTCTCAGCGATTACGGCCGCCGGCGGCCGAGCGATCGCCGTCCAGGCCGATGTTGCCGACGAGGCCGCGGTCACCGCGCTTTTCGACCGTGCCGAGGCCACGTTCGGTGGCGTCGACGTCGCCGTCAACTCCGCTGGCCGCCTGGCGCTCTCCCCCATCGCCGAACTCGACCTGAGCGTCCTGGACGCACTGCACCGCACCAACATCCGCGGAACCTTCGTCGTCGCCCAGCAGGCCGCTCGGCGGCTGCGTACCGGTGGATCATTCGTGGGATTCTCGACCTCGGTGGTCGGCACCCAGTTTCCCGGCTACGGGGCATACGTCGCCAGCAAGGGCGCTATCGAGGCGACCACCCTGGTCCTCGCCCGCGAGCTACGCGGCCGAGACATCACCGTCAACACCGTCGCCCCCGGGCCCACGGCCACCGAGTTGTTCCTGGACGACAAGACCGAGGAGCAGATCGAGGCGCTGGCCAAGACTCCGCCGCTGGAGCGGCTGGGCACCCCCGACGACATCGCAAGCGTCGTGGCGTTTCTGACCAGCCCCGAGGGACACTGGGTCAACGGCCAGATCCTGCGAGCCAATGGCGGCATGGTGTGAGGCCAACCCCCACTACCCGGCCGGCGGGGTCAGCGCGGATCGCCGTGATCAGCGGAGTCCTCGGCACGGGCCGGGAGCACGAGCGAGGCCGTCTCTCGTCGCCGGCCGGATCCGGGGGGAGTTCTGCGGCCGTTCCGCCCCGAAGAGCTCCTCCTCCCCTGCCCAGCCTCTCGGCACGCCCCACCATTCGACTTCCGCACCCGCGGAATAACCCGACCCTAGGAGGAACACAGATGCCTTTCGCCAACTTCAAGGTCCCTGCCGACACGATCAGCGACGACGGCAAGAAGAAGATCATCGAGCGCACCACCGACCTGTACGCCGAGATCTACGGGGAACGGGCCAGGCCGACCACGGTCGTACTCGTCGAAGAGGTCGCCGACGGCGGCTGGGGCGTGGCCGGCAACGTCCTGACCGCCGCGATGCTCAACGGCGGCGCCTGACCGACCGCGGTGGCACGGAACACCGTCCGTGCCACCGCGGTCGGCCCCACCGAAGAGGGCACAGAACGGGACAGCGATCGTTCTCCGACCGGGTCGAAGGACATCGGAACGGGTTACACAACCGTCCACGCCGAGAACGCCACCGATGTCGAGCTCTACTGCGGAGACCACGCGCGGGCCCCTCGCGCTCATCCACGGCCACGCCGGGTACACGGCATTCTCCGCGAATTTCTACACCCGTTCAAAAACACTGCCTAGTCGGGTTTGACCAGGCTCAACCGGACGTCGCGGGCGGACATCGCCTCCACCGCCGACTGCGGTAGCCGCTCGTCGCTGATGATGAGGTCGAACTCCTCCAGCTTCGCCACCCGGAACGTACCGAACTTGCCGTACTTGGTGCTGTCGACGGTCAGCACGCTCTTCGAGGCGATGCGCAGCAGTTGCTGCTTGGCCACCACCTTGGGTTCCGACGGCGTGGTCGACCCGCGGTCGACGTCCCAGGAGCTGCTGGCGATGAACGCCAGATCCACGTTGACCTTGCTCAGGAAGTCCGCAGTGAACTGGCCGACCGAGGAGTGGTCGGCGTGCGAGACGACTCCCCCCGTGTGGATCACGTCGATGTTGGGGTACTCCATGAGATGGCCCACGACGTTGAAGTCGTTCGTGATGACGGTCAGCCCCACCTTGCTGGTGAGCATCGGCACCATCTGCAGACTCGTCGTCCCCGCGTCGAGGAAGATCGTGAAGTTCTCGCGCACCAGCTCCGCCGCGGCCCGCGTGATGGCGCGTTTCGCCGGCACTTCCAACTGCGCCTTGGCCAGGTAGGAGGGCTCACTCTTGAGCCGGGCCGCCAGGCGCACCCCGCCGGTCACCGACAGCACCTTGCCGTCGTTCTCCAACGCCTGGATGTCGCGCCGCACCGTCATATGCGACACGGACAGCATCGACGTGAGCTCGTTGATACTCAGGACATGGCGTTCCTGTAAGAGCTTGAGGATGTGCTCGCGTCGCTGGTCCGGGATCATCGTTCGCCTTCGGCATCGGTTCGGGGTGCGTGTGCCACTGTGGCAGACACGCTGCCTACGTCAGAAGTTTCCCAGGTGGCATCCACTGGCCTGCGCACGGGCCGGGTGTTCGGGTTCCGCCGCGGTCCGCGGCGGCTTCTTGAGGGATTTTGCCGGTACCGGCTCCACGGATTGCCGGTGTTTGGCAGTCTGGGCCGCATACGCGCATGAGAACGGTACCGCGGCGGGCCGCGGTACCCGCAGGAGTGGCACTGAGCGCGTTGCAGAGAGCCAGGAGGTTCCCCTTGACGCTGGCGATCGCGGACCGCGGCGACCCCATCCAGTTCCAGGAGAACACGCTGTCGGCCATCCGGGCCGCGGCCAACGCGGGTGCCGACATGGTACGCGTCGACCTCACGCTCAGCAGCGACGGCTACGTCGTCCTGCTCCACGACGACACCGCGCGGCGCGCCTGGGGGCAGGCCGTGGGGACGGGCGGGTTGAGTCTGGCCGACCTGGCGGCACTCGGCTGCGGCGACGACCAGCGCGTCCCGACCCTCGTCGAGGTCCTCGCCGAATTCGGCCCCGGCCACGCCCTCCAGTTCATGCTGGAGGTGACCTCGACCGAGACCGCGCTGGCCACCGATGACCTCGTGCTGGAGCTCGGCCTGGCGCAGAAGGTCGGCTACACCGGTTCGGTCGAAGTGCTGCGCGCGCTCCGCGCCCGCCGCCCCTCTGCCGAGCTGGCACTGACCTGGGACCGGCCAGAGCTCCCCGACTCCGAGGTGTGGCAGGCGGTGCGCCCGCGTTTCTTCAATGTCCATCATTCGCTGGTCACCCGGGAGATGGTGGCCGAGGTCCACGGACGGGGACACCAGATCTCGGCCTGGACGGTGAACGACTTCACCGAGATGGCGCGGCTCATCGGAATGGGGGTGGACGCGGTCATCACCGAACATCCCGCCGAGCTCGCTGCTCTCGCGCAGGGACAGCGCGGGCTCGCAGCCGAACGGGAGGATCACGCTCCCATCGCGGCGGCCGAGCCGCGGCACGGGCGCCACTCCCTCTAGTACGGACGCTCCGTAACCGCCATTCACGCAGGGCACAGAAACTCTGGGTGCCCCGAAATCCGCCGCCGAGTTCCGCGTTTTCCAGGTATCGGAACGCCCTCCGGGCTATGCTCGAAATCGGTTCGTAACCGGATCCGCTGACATCAACCCCTCGATCGCGCCCGCACCCCATTGGCGCACCAAGAGATGATCATGACGGCCGACCTCTCGCCCCACGATGCCCGCCTGACCGAGCAGTCCCTTGACACCGCGAGACGACTGTTCTCCCGGCACGGCGTTCGCGGTATCGACATGGCCACCCTGGTCCGGGAGATCACCCGGGAGACCGGGGCCAACCTCCTGGAGCTCCGGCGGGCCTACCCGACCCGGATGGACCTCGTCTACGCGGTCGTTCTACGGTCCACGCGCACTCTCGTCACAGCACAGCTCGGCGACTCCGGAGCTCCGGACGACCCGGTCGGCCGGCTGTCCAGACTTATCCGCCGGCACATCGACTTCTGCTGGGACCACTGGACCGAGGAAGGGCTGCGCCGCGACCTGTTGCCCCGGCTGCGCACCATCCACCCCACCCGCTACCGCGAGCTGTACGACCATATGCGCAGCTACCACGAGCACATCTGCGGCATCATCACCCAGGGAAACAGCCAGGGCAGCTTCCGCGTGGTCTCCCCCGGCGCCGCCGCCGAGACCGTGCTCGAAACGCTCGACTCCATCCTGAACTGGTACGAACCCGAGGGCGGTCTGACCCTGCCGCAACTCGCCGACGTCTACGTCGACCTGATCGTGCACCACCAGTTGGGCTGCCCGCGCGAGTAACCCGCGCGTTGGGGGGCTCCCGCCTCGTCCGGCGCAGCGGCTGGTCACCGCACCAGGGTCTTGACAGCGGCCGTCAGGCTCTCCAGTGCCGACTTGGCGTCCGCCAGGAACATCCGGGTCCGGGAATCGGTGTAGAGCTCATTGTCGATCCCGGCGTAGCCGTGCCCCATCGACCGCTTGATCACGATGACGGTCCCGGCGCGGTCCACGTCCAGGATCGGCATCCCCGAGATCGCGGTGCCCGGACGCCGGGCGGCCGGGTTGGTCACGTCGTTGGCGCCGATGACCAGCGCGACATCAGCCCGCGGGAACTCCGGGTTGACCTCCGCCATCTCCTTCATCTGCGAGTACGGCACCTTCGCCTCGGCCAGGAGCACGTTCATGTGTCCCGGCATCCGCCCGGCCACCGGATGGATGGCGTAGTCCACCCGCACTCCCCCGCCCTCAAGAATCCCCGCGAACTCGCGCAGCTCGTGCTGGGCCTGCGCGGCGGCCAGACCGTAGCCCGGGACGATGATGACCCTGGCGGCGTAGGCGAGCCGGATGGCGGCGTCGTCGGCTTCGATCGTCTGGACCCCCTCGCCACCGGTGCTGCGGCCTCCGGCGTCGTCCCCAGTGCCGAAACCGCCGATGAGGATGGCGGTCAGGGAACGGTTCATGGCGTCCGCCATGAGCTTGGTGAGGATGCCGCCGGACGCGCCGACCAGCGCTCCGGCGATGATGAGCATGGTGTTCCCGATGACGAAGCCTGCCATGGCGACGGCGACGCCCGTGCACGCGTTCAGCAGCGACACCACGACAGGCATGTCGGCCCCGCCGATCGCCAGCACGATCAGCACCCCCAGCACGAGGGCGGCGAGCACGAGCACGGCCAGCGCCGGCCCGCCGGCGCGCCCGGCGATCAGCAGCCCGGCCGCGGCGACGATGACCACGGCCAGGGCGGCGTTCAGCACCGCGCGACCGGGGAAGAGCATCGGGTGCCCCGGGATCCAGCCCTGGAGCTTTCCAGAGGCGACGAGCGAACCGGAGAAGGCCACCGCGCCGATGAGGACGTCGAGTGTGACCGCGACTGTCGCGGTCATGGTGAGGGTCCCGCCGGCGCCGCCGAACCGCAGGAAGTCGTGCATCCCCACAAGCGCGGCCGCGCCGCCCCCGACCGCGTTGAACAGACTGACCAGTTGCGGCATCGCCGTCATGGGCACGGCGCGCGCCGAGTACAGCCCGGCGATCGAGCCGATGAGGATTCCGGCACCGAGCACGATCCACCCGGTCGTGGTGACGGTTCCGGAGTCGATGAGCAGGACCAGCGTCACCGCGACCGCGGCGGCCATACCCAGGCCCGACACCCGGTTGCCGCGCCGGGCCGTTCCCGGCGAGTTCATCAGGTGCAGCCCGATGACGAAACAGGCGGCCGCGGCAAGGTAGACGAGTCGGATCAGCACATCGACGGCGCTCATGACCGGTCCTCCCGGCGCTCCGCGGCTGTGTCGCCGGCGGGGCCCGCACCGGACGCCCCGCTCTCGGAACGCGGCGCACCCGCCTCGCCCGGGGAGGCGGTACCGACCGGGGGGACCGCCGCGGAGGCGCCCTCGCCTTCGACGGTGCGGGCGTCCGCGCGCTCCGCGGGCCGGCGGAACATCTGCAGCATCCGGTCCGTCACCGCGTATCCCCCGACAACGTTCATCGCGGCGAACACCGCGGCCACCAGCGCCAGCGCGTAGCCGAGCGGGGTCTCCGCCGAGACGGCGATGACCATCGCCCCGACCAGGATCACACCGTGGATGGCGTTGGCGGCCGACATCAGTGGGGTGTGCAGGGTAGCGGGCACTTTACTGATGACCTCGAACCCCACCAGCACGCTGAGCAGGAAGATCGTCAGGTCAGTGAGGAGTTCCGGACTCATGTGGCTCGACCCCTCCGGTTGTGGCCATGGCTTCAACGGCTTCCGCCGCGGCGGGATGCACCACCCGGCCGTCGTGCGTGACGACGACTCCCGCCTGGATCTGGTCATCGAGGTCGATGGTCAGCCGTCCCTCGTGCAGCATGTGGCCGAGAAGCGTTTTTATGTTGCGCGAGTAGGCTTCGGAGGCCGCGCGGGGCACCGTGGCGGGCAGGTTTCCCGCGCCGATGACGGTGACCCCGCGGTCGGTGACGACCGTCTCGTCCGGCCGGGACAGCTCCACGTTTCCGCCGAGCGGGCCGGCCGCGAGATCGACGACAACGGCGCCCGGCCGGAGCCGGGCAACGGCGTCCTCCTCCAGGAGGAGGGGCGGCCGGCCGCCCGGGACCTGAGCGGTGGCGATCACGATGTCGAATCGGTGCGCCTGGTCGGCCAGGACCGCGCGCTGCGAACGGCGCTCGGAGCCGGTGAGGGCCCGAGCGTAGCCCTGGTCCGCCGTCGCGGACTCCACCTCGGGGAGCTCCAGGACGCGCGCGCCGAGCGAGCGGATCTCCTCGCGTGCCTCCTCGCGGACGTCGTAGCCGGTGACGACGGCGCCGAGCCGGCCGGCGGTGGCGATCGCCTGCAGGCCGGCGACCCCGGCCCCCAGTACCAGGATCTCGGCCGGGCGCGCGACGCCGGCCGCGGTCATGAGCAACGGAAGGTAGCGGTCGTACGCCGCGGCGGCGACGAGCACCGCCTTGTACCCGGCGACGTTGGCCTGCGAACTGAGGGCGTCCATGGACTGGGCCCGGCTGAGCGTTCGCGGCACCCCGTCGAGGCTGATCGCGGTGACCCCGAGGTCGGCCAGGTCGCGGACGAGAAGCGGGTCGCTCGCCGGCTGCAGCATGCCGATCACGGTCTGCCCGGGGCGCAGCCGGCGCAGGACCTCCGAGGAGGGGCGCGTTACCGAGAGCAGGACGTGGGCGCGCTCGTGCAGCTCCGGCGGGGTGAGAATCTCGCCGCCCGCGGCGGTGTAGTCCTCATCGGTGTACCAGGCAGCCGCTCCGGCTCCGGTCTCGACGAGGGGCACCGCTCCCAGGGCCCGCAGATCCGGCACGGCCCCGGGGACCACCGCGACCCGGCGCTCGCCCGGGGCCCTCTCCCGGAGGAGACCGATCCTCAGGGCAGGCTCGGACGTTTCAGCCATACAGCCCCCCTTCCGCCGCGGGTTCCGCGCGATTTCTACCCAGGGCGCGTGAAGGGGATGCGTGCACTGGGCAGCGACCTACGCCCGAACGCCGCCCGACGGTGACGGGAGCGGGAAGGGGCGGAAGCGGGGGGTGTGGAGCCTCAGGAGCTCTCGGCCATGGCCAGCGCCGCCCAGACCACCTTGCCCTGCCCGCCGAGAGGCTGCCATCCCCAGTCGGAGCTGAAGGACTCGATGAGCCGGAGCCCGCGCCCGCCTTCCTCAAGACCAGCTTGGTCGCTCAGCTGGGGGACCCGTCGGCTGGGGTCGAACACCATGCAGGTCAGGTTGGCGCCGTCGCGGTGCAGTCCGAGCTGGATCGACCACTCGGTCTCGGGGGCGACCGGTTCGGGAGCCGCGTGCCGGCACGCGTTGGTCACGAGTTCGGAGACGACGAGCCGGACCTCGTTGAGGAGCCCCGCGGTCTCGCATATCCCCCAGTCGCGCAGCACGGCCTGGGAGAAGTCGCGCGCGGACTTAACCGAAACGGCGTGGAAGCCCAACCCGTGCACGGCGACGTGCCGGCCGAGAAACCGGTGGCCAATGGGCAGCGGAACGGGTGTCAGCCCCCACCACGCGCCCGGTGGCTCATCGGGCTTGATCGCGGACATCACCCGGTCCGCGCCCGTCCTGATGGATGGATCATCGACTTGCCAAGACACGGAGCGCGCGCTCATCGCATCCCCTGCTTGGTTGTGCTTTTCGCACCGTTTGTGGCCACCTGCACCATTCCTCGTGTCTCTTACACCTGCAAGCACGAATGCATGTGCACTCGGCAGTTTAGTGAGTAACACGCCACTTGTCCCGCCTGAGAGGCATCGTTATAAAAATTTGAGGGACCCACACCCCCCGGCGCACACCCCCACCCCATCCAGACCATATCTTCCCTGCGCACGCGGTTACACGTGTTCACTCTCGCCCGCGGCCAGCGAGACCGGACACGGCACGGAGGCGTCGTTCAGCCAGGTCATCCCATGATCACCAGCTCAACACGGCGTCGATTAATTCGGGTAATTTACTGTCGCAAGCGCTGATGCAAACACAGATGCACGTGCACCCGTACGCTGCGCCGTAGAGAGCGGGGAAGGATTCCGCGCCCCGCGAGGTGAGCGCGAACAGCGTGCGTGGCGTCACCCGTCTGCGGCACGGGTCGGCGCACGGCCTGAGGAACTACCGGCAACGCAGCGGAGCCCAGGCCAGCAACGATTCGGTGAGGAGAGGTAGATGCACCAAGCCAAGAACGGCACCCCCGCGAGC
This sequence comes from Lipingzhangella halophila, assembly GCF_014203805.1. Lineage (GTDB taxonomy): Bacteria > Actinomycetota > Actinomycetes > Streptosporangiales > Streptosporangiaceae > Lipingzhangella > Lipingzhangella halophila. The sequence continues at coordinate 3,618,813 of NZ_JACHJT010000001.1, forward strand.
AGCCTGCGTGAGGTGGAGTGGCACAAGAGCGACCTCAGCAACCCCAGCGGGAACTGCGTCGAGCTCGCTCGGCTCCCCGACGGCGGGGTCGCGGTCCGCAACTCCCGACACCCACACGGGCCCGCGCTGATTTACACCCCGGCCGAGATCTCCGCGTTCGTCCAGGGAGCCAAGCGAGGAGACTTCGACTACCTCACGGACTAAGCCGACTCGAAGGAGATTCAGCGCGCAGGCCGGCCACACACGACTGTACGCGTAGCGCACACACCGGTAGGGTGGCCCCGCTACCCGGTACCGCCCGGCCCGCGCGCCTCGCGCGAGAGCGGGGCAACCTCCGAGGAACGTCCGGCGTCAAGGGCGGCAGCGGGCACCGGGTAGCCGCCCTTGCTGTGGATTTGTCGAACGAGAAGAATTGAACCGTCTTCTCGCGTCTGGTTCACTGACCGCGGACGTGTTGCACTTAGGGGAGAGTCTCGTGGGAATTGCGCATCCGAGCGACGCAGCCCCGCAAACGAACGTGCTTGAGTACGCGCGCGGCGGGCCTACCGTACTCCGGATTCTGCTGGGCTCCCAGCTCCGCCGGCTGCGCACTGCGAAAGGCATCTCGCGCGAGGACGCGGGGTACGAGATCCGCGCCTCGCACGCCAAGATCAGCAGACTCGAGCTGGGCCAGGTCAGTTTCAAGGAGCGCGATGTCGCCGACCTGCTGACCCTTTACGGCGTGACCACGACCACCGAACGCGAACCGCTCCTGTCGCTCGCCCGCCAGGCGAACAACCCCGGCTGGTGGCACAAGTACAGCGACGTCCTGCCGCACTGGTTCGAGGTCTACGTCGGCCTTGAGGAGGCGGCGAGCGTCATCCGCACCTACGAGATCCAGTTCGTGCCCGGCCTGCTGCAGACGGAGGACTACGCCCGCTCCGTCGTGATGCTCGGCCACGGTCACGCGCCCTCCCAGGAGATCGACCACCGGGTCGAGTTGCGGATGGCCAGGCAGCAGCGCCTCACCGAGCGGGGAAGCCCGAAGGTGTGGGCGGCGGTCGACGAGGCGGCTCTGCGGCGCCCGCTCGGCGGCCCCGATGTCATGCGCGGCCAGCTCGAGCACCTGATCGAGATGTCCAAGCTGCCCAATGTCACGCTGCAGATCGTCCCCTTCAACCAAGGTGGGCACGCGGCAGCGGGTGGCCCGTTCAGCATCCTGCGCTTCACCGGCCCGGAACTTCCCGACATCGTCTACCTCGAGCAGCTCACCAGCGCGCTGTACTTCGACAAGCCCGAGGAGACGGAGCACTACATGCGGGTCATGGACCAGTTGTGCATCGAAGCGCTCCCCGCCTCCGCTACCACCGAGTACCTCGCCGAGATCCTCAAGGACCTCGGCTGACTTCGCGCCGAGTGCGCGCCGGGGACTGACCGCGAGCCCGCGGCACACCACACGCCACCACACGCCACCACACGCCACTGCCGCGCCCTGACTGGCGCCGCACGCGCCGTCCCAGGCCCGCACGGGCGCGGTCCGGCGCGTGCGGCGCCAGAGTACTGTCCGACTGGCCGGCTCCCTGCCCTCTGGCGGCCTTGTGGGCCCGCACACCGCCCACACAGCGAGCCAGCCCGGAAGACCCAGGACTGAGCCCGCTTCACTCCTGAGGCGCATCAGGACCACCACGCGTCGACTACACGATTCCCGAATCATGGAACTGACACTTCCTTATATAAAGCATATACTCATGTGTCATGAACGAGAGAGTTCCTCGGGAGCTGGTCGAGGCCGCCCTGTCGGCCGCCCGCCAACAGAACACAGACGTCGCCACGGTGCCGCTGACCACGATCGCCGCGACGGCCGGGGTCTCGCGCAGCACCCTGCTGCGCCGGCTCGGCGGCACGCGAGCGGCGCTCGACGACGCCGTCCGCGCCATCGGGGTCGACCCGGGCGGCCGACCGCCCGTCCGTGAACGCGCGGTCTCCGCGGCCGGTCACCTGATCAGCGAGCGCGGGCTCGGCGCGGTCACGCTGGACGCGGTCGCCGACGGGGCACAGTGCTCGCTGCCCAGCCTGCACACCACCTTCGGCAACCGCGACGGGCTGCTCGCCGCCGTCTTCGAGCGCCACACCCCACTGCTCGACCTGGAGCGACTCGCCGAGAGCCCGCCCGCCAGCCTGGAGAGCACGGTGCGCGAGATCTACCGCGCGCTGGTCGCGGCCTTCCTCCGGGAGCCGCGGGTCATGCCCGCACTGTTCGCCGACCTGTTCGCCCGCCCCGACGGCCCGGGCAGCCGGATGTTCCGGGTGAGCTTCCCCCGGCTGTTCGCCAGCTTCGGCTCGGTGCTGCTGCCGCACGTCGACGCCGGCCGGCTGCGCCCCCTGCCGCTGCCCCTGATCATCCAGCAGATGCTCGGGCCGCTGGTCGTGCACCTGGCGCTGCGCCCAGTGCTTGAGTCGACCCAGGCCACGGAGCTTCCCGACGTGCAGCACAGCATCGAGGTGTTCACCGAGGCGTTCCTGAACGCGGTCGCCGTCCCGGAAGACGCCGGCCAATCGCCCGAGTTCCGAAGCACCACGACAACCGAGACGGAGGAGTAGAACATGCGGAGTAGATCTGCGGCCATTGGCGGCAACATCGTGGGCGTCGTCGCGCTGCCGGGCACCGTCGCCGGCCTCATTCCCTGGTGGATCAGCCGCTGGCAGCTGCCCGGTGCCGAGCCCTTGTGGATTCCGGCGCAGGTGGTGGGTGCGGTGCTGATCGCCGCTGGGTTGTACGTGCTGTTGAGCGCTGTCGCGCGGTTCGCCCTTGCACTGGGCACGCTCGCTCCGGTCGCTCCCACCGAGCGACTGGTCGTGGAGGGGTTCCACCGATTCGTGCGCAACCCGATGTACGTCGGGGTCATCGCCGCCATTCTCGGCCAGGCGCTGCTGTTCGGCTCGCTCGGCGTGGCGGTCTACGGCATCGTCGTCTGGGTCTTCTTCAGCCTGTTCGTCCGCTGGTACGAGGAGCCCACCCTCGTGCGCCAGTTCGGCGGCGAGTACGAGACCTACCGGCGCAATGTTCCGGCCTGGATTCCACGGGTGCGCCCGTGGGAACCCGCCGCGCAACCAGACGGGTAGGTCCGGGGCCGGAAACGCACGGCGGCTGGCCGCGGCATCGCTAACGAGTGGTGCCGGGGCCGCCCCCGCGCACAAGCGAAGCTGCCCGCCGAGGAGCCAACAGCCCGGTCCGGCCCACCGGAGGCTCCTTACCGGCCTCCAGGCGCAGGGCCGCCCCCGGCGACGGCCACGCTGCCGCACCGTGTCCGCGCGGCTGTCGCCGAGGGGTGACCGGGCCTACAGCCAGCGGCGCTGGCCCCCGACCTTGTGGAAGATCTCGTGCAACTGCGCCGCCCAGTCCTCCTGCGCCGCAGTGGCGTGCTCGATCCGAAACCGCCGGAACGTGTCGCGGCTCTCGGACACCAGCCCGCCCTTCTTGTCCAGCTCCAGCACGACATCACAGCCCTGCTGGTCGCTGACGAAGCTCAGCTCCAGCTCGCTGATCCCGGGATAGCTGCCCGGTGCGCGGTACTCGATCTCCTGGTAGAACGGAAGCTGCTGGCGGGTGCCGCGCAGCTTGCCCTGTTCGCAGTCGGCCTTGGTGAAGGCGAACCCGAGCCGTTCCATCGCATCCAGCAGAAGTGTCTGGGAGTCCAGCGCGTGGATGGCCACCGGGTCCAGGTCACCGGGGTCCACACCTCCGGCCACGTGCAACTGGGTGTTCACCCCCACACGCATCCCGCGCAGGTTCCGTCCCCGGTGCGAGGTGATGGGCGATTCCCATGGAACCGCCAGCTGGAAGGGCACCCGCAGCTCGGCGCCGGGCTGCAGGTGCAGCTCGCCGCCGATACGCGTCCGCCCGAACTCCAGGTTCCGCTGGACCTCGTTGTCCCCGATCTCCATCTCGGCGCGTGTCTGCAGCCCGACCGTCAACTGCTCGATGCGCTGGTCCACCGATCCGCCGGTGAGGAACACCTCACCGTGCAGCACCCCTCCGGGAACCGTGTTCGCGTCGCTAAGCACCGCCTCAACAGACGCGTTGCCCAGGCCCAGGCTTGCCAGAATCCGTTTCACAACTCTTCCTTGCGATGTCGACGATGATCGGCCGCCGGTTGAACGCGCCGGGCCGGAGCCCCGTTCCGCCCACGCCCGAACGCGCCGATCCTGACCCGAACCGGCCACCCCGGAGGCGGGACGTCCTGATCGCCGGCAATGCGGAAGATACGGGTATCGCGGCGGACTGGGCCCTCCTGACCGTTGCCATGTCTACCGGAGGCGCAGGTCGCACGCGAGAGAGCCGGGGATTCTGATACCAACCTGAGGCCGGCCGCTGAGCAGCCGCGGAAGGGTCCGCATGACCCGGGGCTGGCGAACCTAGAACTTCGCGGTTCGGCGGGCCTCCTCGCCAGCGGCGACCACCGTGGCGAGGTCCGCTCCACTGGCGGCGATGACCGCGGCGCTCACCGCGCCCTCCACGAACGGCGCGTCGACCAGGACGACGTCGTCGCGCGGGTGGTCCTCCTCGACAGTGCGCATCGTCAGAACGGAGCTGCCGATGTCGGGAAGGACGACGACGCCCGCGCCCTGGTCCGCCGCACCGATCGCGGAGACCACGAGGTCGTAGCTCGTGCCCATGCCGCCGTCGTCGGTACCGCCAGCGACGGCCACCGGCGCCTTGTCCCCGATGAGTTCCCGGATCAGGTCGCGAAGTCCGGTGGCGAGACGGTCGCTGTGCGAGACCAGAACGATGCCCACTGAGCTCATGTCCACCGAGCCTAGAGGCCCCCTGGATGTGCGGCAATGCCGCACACGCGACATTTTCGCCGGTGCTCCGGGCACTCGACCGCGAGCATGCCCGGCATCGCCTCTCCCATACCGGTTGCGACTCCGGCACCCGCGTTTCCCATGCCGCCCAAACGGGGTATTCGGGACTTGCGCCCGGCGCGCGTCCGTACCCGCACCCGCGGCTCACCCGGCCGCGGAGCCAGCCCAGGGAGCCCACTGTGAAGAAGTTCCTGAACACCGCAGACACGTTTCTTCCCGACGCGCTCGCGGGCCTGGCCGCAGCCCATCCGGAACTGCGCGTGGACACCGACAACGGGACGGTCGTCCGCAGTGAGGGCACGCAAGACGGCAGGGTGGCCGTGGTCTCGGGCGGTGGCTCCGGCCACGAGCCGCTGCACGCCGGCTTCGTCGGCGCGGGCATGCTCGACGCCGCGTGCCCCGGTGAGATCTTCACCTCCCCTGTCCCCGACCAGATGCTGTCGGCGGCCACCGCGGTCGACTCCGGCGCGGGCGTGCTTTTCGTGGTGAAGAACTACACCGGTGACGTGCTGAACTTCGAGATGGCCGCCGACCTCGCCTCGGACGCGGACATCGAGGTGCAGACGGTCCTCGTGGACGACGACGTCGCGGTCCAGGACTCCACGTTCACGGCGGGCCGGCGGGGCACAGGAGCGACCCTCTTCGTGGAGAAGATCGCCGGCGCCGCGGCCGCCAGGGGCGACGACCTGGCGTCGGTAGCCGGGCTCGGCCGCCGGGTCAACGCCGCATCCCGCTCGTTCGCGGTCGCTCTGACGGCGTGCACGACCCCATCGGCCGGACGTCCCGGTTTCGACCTGCCCGCGGACGAGATCGAGGTGGGCGTCGGCATCCACGGCGAGCCCGGCCGGAGACGCGAGAAGCTCAAGCCCGCCCGCGAGCTCGTGGCCGAGGTCATGGAGATCATCCTGGCCGACCACGACTCCCTTGGCTCCGGTGACGACACGATCGTGCTGGTCAACGGGCTCGGGGGGACCCCGCTCAGCGAGCTCTACCTGGTGTACGGCGAGGTCGCGTCCCACCTCGCCGAGCGGGGCATCCGCATCGCGCGCAAGCTCGTCGGCAACTACGTCACAAGCCTGGACATGGCCGGCTGCTCGATCACCGTCTGCCGCGTCGAGGAGCCGTTCCTTCAGCTGTGGGACGCCCCGGTAAACACTCCCGCTCTGCGCTGGGGCGCCTGAACGCCCCGAGTGCGCGGGCCGCCCGCGTCGGAAGCGCCGCGCCCCGGGAAAGCGGTGGCTCCGGGGCATGGGGCTGAACGCGCGCGCATCGGGTAGCCCTATTGGGGCGGGCCGCCGCACGGCGCGCCCCGACCAGACCGGCGCGCGGCGCCCCGGCCTGCGCGCCCCCGGGAGTGGATGCCCGGTCACCATCGCGCCCCGACCCCAAGGAGGCACCCGTGGACACCGACCTCGCCCGCGCGTGGATGCTCGCCGTCGCCGAGTCCATCGAGGCCGATCGCGAGCGCCTCAGCCGGCTCGACGCCGAGATCGGCGACGGCGACCACGGCACCAACATGCACCGCGGTTTCAGCGCGGTACGCGAGGCCCTCGACGGGGTCGACTCCCCCTCGGCCAGCACCGTGCTGGTCAAGACCGGGACCACTCTGATCTCCCGGGTGGGGGGCGCCTCAGGCCCGCTGTACGGGACGGTCTTCAGGACCGTTGGGAAACAGCTCGGTGCGGGCGACTCCGATGTCGCCGAGCTCGCCGCGGCGCTCAGCGCCGGACGCGACGACGTGTGCCGGCTCGGGTCGGCGCAGGTGGGCGACAAGACGATGGTCGACGCCCTCTCCCCCGCGGTCGACGCCCTCACCGCCGCCGACCCGGCGGGCGGCCTGGGGCCCGCGACGCGCGCCGCCGCCGAGGCGGCGGAGAAGGGAGCGGAGTCCACCATCCCGCTCCAGGCCCGCAAGGGCCGCGCTTCCTATCTGGGCGAGCGCAGCGCGGGCCACCTCGACCCCGGAGCGGCGTCCACAGCGCTGATCTTCCGCGCCCTGGCCGACGTCGCGCGCGGCTGAAAGGCACACGCGCCGAGTGCGGCACTCCCCGGTGGCCGAAGAGCCAGCAGTGCCAGCGGGACCTGGTTCTAGAGCCGGTTCACGTCGCGCACGTGGACCACCGCCCGGCTCTCCTCGTCGGAGGCGGCGAGATCCACCGAGGCGCTGAATCCCCAGTCGTGGTCGCCGGCGGGGTCATCGAAGATCTGCCGGACCTCCCACGAGTCGCTCCGCTCCTCGATCAGCAGCATCCGCGGGCCGCGGGCGTCGGGCCCGATCCCCAGTTCGTCGTGCTCGGCGTAGTAATCCCGCATCGCCTCCTCCCACGCGTCGGCGTCCCAGCCGTCCTCGCTGTCGAGCGCACCGAGCTCGTCGTAGCGGCGGCGTGCCGCGAGCTCAACGCGGCGGAACAGCTCGTTGCGGACCAGGACCCGGAAGGCGCGGCGGTTCGCGGTGAGGGGCTTGGGCCGCTCGTCGGCCTTCTCTTCCTCGGCCGGCTGCGCGCTGGGGTTGGTGAGCTGCTCCCACTCGTCGAGCAGGCTGGAGTCGACCTGGCGCACCAGCTCCCCCAGCCACTCGATGAGATCGTGCAGCTCCTCGGTCTTGGCGTCCTCGGGCACGGTCTGGCTGAGTGCCTTGTACGCGCTCGCGAGGTAGCGCAGCACCAGGCCCTCCGAACGCGCGAGCTCGTAGAACCCGATGTAGTCGGTAAACGTCATCGCGCGCTCGAACAGGTCGCGGGCGACCGACTTGGGGCGCAGCGGGTGGTCGCCCACCCACGGATGGCCGCGCCGGTAGACCTCGTAGGCGTGGTCGAGCAGTTCCTCGAGCGGCTTGGGGTACTCGATCTCCTCCAGCCGCTCCATGCGCTCCTCGTACTCGACACCGTCGGCCTTCATCTGCGCGACGGCCTCGCCGCGGGCCTTGTTCAGCTGGGCGCCGAGGATCTGCCGGGGGTCGTCCAGGGTGGACTCCACCACGGTCAGCACGTCCAGGGGGTAGGTGGGCGACGCGGGGTCGAGCAGCTCCAGCGCGGCGAGCGCGAACGTCGACAGCGGCTGGTTCAGGGCGAAGTCGGGTTGCAGGTCGACGGTGAGGCGGGCGGTGCGTCCCGCGGAGTCGGGCTCTTCGAGCCGCTCGACAATGCCGCCGTCCATGAGGGACCGGTAGATCGCGATCGCCTCACTGATGTGCCGGCGCTGCGCGGGCCGGTCGTCGTGGTTGTCGGTGAGCAGGTGCCGCATCGCCGCGAAGCAGTCGCCGGGGCGGGCGATCACGCTGAGCAGCATCGCGTTGCTCACCCGGAACCGGGAGACCAGCGGTTCGGGCTCGGCGGCGATGAGTTTCTCGAACGTGGCCTCGTCCCAGCCGACGAACCCGTCGGGGGCCTTCTTGCGCACCACTTTGCGCCGCTTCTTCGCGTCGTCGCCGACCTTGGCGAGTGCTTTCTCGTTCTCGACGACGTGCTCGGGCGCCTGCACCACTACATTGCCCACCGTGTCGAACCCGGCGCGGCCCGCGCGGCCCGCGATCTGGTGGAACTCCCGCGCGCCGAGCCGGCGCACCCGGGTGCCGTCGTACTTGCTCAGCGCCGTGAACAGCACAGTGCGGATGGGCACGTTGACCCCGACACCGAGGGTGTCGGTACCGCAGATGACCTTGAGCAGCCCCGCCTGGGCCAGCCGTTCGACCAGCCGGCGGTACTTGGGGAGCATTCCCGCGTGGTGCACCCCGATTCCGTGCCGCACGAACCGCGACAGGTTCCGACCGAACTTCGTGCTGAACCGGAACGCCCCGATCTCCCGGGCGATCGCGTCCTTCTCGGCGCGGCTGCACATGTTGATGCTCGTGAGCGACTGCGCCCGTTCGACCGCCTGTGCCTGGGTGAAGTGCACGATGTACACCGGTGCCTGCTGCGTGCCGAGGAGGTCCTCCAGCGTCTCGTGCAACGGGGTGCTGCGGTAGGAGTAGTAGAGCGGTACGGGGCGCTCGGCGGACGTCACGACCGACGTCGGACGGCCGGTCCGCCGGGTCAGGTCCTTCTCGAACCGCGTGACGTCGCCGAGAGTCGCCGACATCAGCAGGAACTGCACCTGCGTCAGCTCCAGCAGCGGCACCTGCCAGGCCCAGCCGCGTTCGGGCTCGCCGTAGAAGTGGAACTCGTCCATGACCACGACACCGATGTCGGCGTCGGCGCCGTCGCGCAGCGCGATGTTGGCGAGCACCTCGGCGGTGCAGCAGACGATGGGGGCGTCGGAGTTCACACTGGCGTCGCCGGTCATCATCCCGACGTTGTCGGTACCGAAGATCGAGCACAGCTCGAAGAACTTCTCCGAGACCAGGGCCTTGATCGGCGCGGTGTAGAAGGCGCACTCGTCGCGGGCCAGGGCCGTGAACAGCGCTCCGCAGGCCACCAGGCTCTTGCCCGAACCGGTCGGGGTGCTCAGGATCACGTGTGAGGCCGAGACCGCCTCGATGAGGGCTTCTTCCTGGTGCGAGTAGAGCGTGAGGCCCTGCTCCTCGGCCCACGACGCGAACGCGGTGAAAAGGGAGTCGGGTTCAGGGGTGGCCGGAAGCTGATCGATGAGACTCACGCATTCCATGGTGCCTGCTGCCCCGCACTGGACAGGCCAGCGCGCGGCGCCACTGGTCGCGCCCGTGGCGAACACGGCAATGGCGCGCCCTCCGCGGAGGGCGCGCCATTGGGCACCGGGAGGCCGCGCCGGGACCGGGCACCGGGTTCCCGCCCGCACTCGCGAGGCCGGCCTCCCTGGGGAGGCCGGCAGGGCGGTACTAGACCAGGCCGAGCTGCTTGACCGTGTCGCGCTCCTCGACCAGCTCCTGGACGGAGGCGTCGATGCGCTCGCGGGAGAACGCGTCGATGTCCAGGCCCCGGACGATCTCCCAGCGGCCGTTGCGGGAGACAGCGGGGAACGAGGAGATGATCCCTTCGGGCACCCCGTAGGAACCGTCGGAGGGGAAGGCCGCCGAGGTCCAGTCGTCCTCAGGGGTGCCGTTCACCCAGTCGTAGACGTGGTCGATGGCGGCGTTGGCCGCCGAGGCGGCGGAGGACGCGCCACGCGCCTCGATGATCGCGGCGCCGCGCTTGGCGACGGTCGGGATGAACTCGTTCTCGATCCACGACTGGTCACCGACGGCCTTCGCCGCGTTGGCCCCGCCGACCTCGGCGTGGAAGATGTCGGGGTACTGGGTCGCGGAGTGGTTGCCCCAGATCGTCAGCTTGCGGATGTCGTTGATCGACACGCCGAGCTTTTTGGCGAGCTGGGTGAGCGCGCGGTTGTGGTCCAGCCGGGTCATGGCGTTGAAACGGTCGGCGGGAACGTCGGGAGCGTGCGACTGGGCGATCAGGGCGTTGGTGTTGGCCGGGTTGCCGACCACCAGGACGCGGACGTCGGCGGCGGCGCCGGCGTTGATGGCCTCCCCCTGCGGCTTGAAGATGCCGCCGTTGGCCTCAAGCAGGTCGCCCCGTTCCATGCCCTTGGCGCGCGGGCGGGCCCCGACGAGCAGCGCGACGTTGCAGCCCTCGAACGCCTGGTTCGCGTCGTCGAAGATGTCGACACTGTCGAGGAGCGGGAACGCGCAGTCGTCCAGCTCCATCGCTGTGCCCTCGGCGGCCTTGACGGCCTGCGGGATCTCCAGCAGGCGCAGCCGCACCGGGACGTCGGCACCCAGCAGTTGGCCGGAGGCGATCCGGAACAGTAGGGCGTAGCCGATCTGTCCGGCCGCGCCGGTGACGGTAACGGTGACGGGTACTTGGGCCATGACCTCATTCTCCCTGGTGACATTCGTGCGACCCGAGATCGTATCTCGGGACCCGCGGCGCGGTTTCGCCCACCCCGGCGTATCACGCGCCCGCGGGGCCCCTCAGCCCCGGGGTCCACAGTGGATACGGCGCACGTCGATCCTGCCCAACCCGCGTCGCGGGATCCACTCTAGTCTTTCGGCCCCGGCACCTTTCGATGACCGGGTGCCGCGGCACGCCGCACCGCTGTACCCGGCCGCGATCCCCCGCACACGCGCGGCTCACACGCGGAAAGGCCCGCGCACCCCCTGTTAGGATAGGCTCGAGCCCGGCTGCCGGCAGATCCAGGCATGCTGAGCTGCGACATCCGGGGGCACCCGGTATTCCCCCACGCCATGGGCCGGTAGCTCAGCAGGTCAGAGCAGGGGACTCATAATCCCTGAGTCGCGGGTTCGAGCCCCGCCCGGCCTACCGAACCGCCACGCATACGAACCCCGTCCTGTTGGGCGGGGCTCTGTTCGGGCCTCTCCCCGTAGCCGGAGGTATCGCGGCCTTCTTCCTCCGGTGGGCCCTCAGCGACCACTCGATCAAGAACTCCGCGGGTGTGCCGCCTGGACTGTGTCGGATGCTTCGAGTCCGTCGAGGTACCGGTTCAGGCCGTGCCGGAACAGTGCGTCCGGGTCGTGGGGTGCACGCCCGTGCGCTGCCGCGAGACGCGGGAAATGGCCGGAGTCGAGCACGGTCCCCACCTCGTGCGCCGATGACGACCACCAACCGGGGTTGTTCAGTCCGGTGGCTCGTTCGGCCTCGGCTTCCTCGACGGCCGTCAGGGCGATGACCCATACCGTGGCGCGCTCAAGCCATGATGGATTTGCCGCTCGCCCGCGGGGACGTTGGGATCGTCGTACTGGAGGGACACGCGGATCGGCGGGGCCGGCGGGCCGCGGATGAGGTGGTTCCCCCTGGTTCCTGGGAGTTTGGCGACTCGTGGTGGGAGGCGCCACAATTGGGGGATTCTCTTGCCTGCCTCTGCCCACGAGGACGCATGTGACTCAACTGGAGCCGTCAGCGGCCGGTAACCTCTCGCCGTTGGAACCCGCGGACCCGCAGTTCATCCCCCCATTCCGGATCCGAGGGCGGCTCGGCGCGGGCGGGATGGGGGTGGTTTACGGTGCCACCGACCCGGCCGGGGCGTGGGTGGCGCTGAAGGTCATCCGCGCGGAGTGCGCCGACGACGCCGACTTCCGTGCCCGGTTCGCCCGGGAGGTCGAGCTGATGCAGCGGGTGCGGGCGCGTTGCATCGCCCCGGTGCTCGCCTTCGATACCCAGAGTGCCCAGCCCTGGTACGCCACCACCTACGTTCCCGGGCCGACCCTGGCCCAGCGGGTCAAGGAGCGGGGTGCGCTCGCACCGGAGCAGGCGCGGGTGGTCGCGGCAGGGATGGCTGAAGCGATCGCGGCGATCCACGCCGCCGGCGTCGTACACCGCGACCTCAAGCCGGCCAACGTGATGCTGGCCCCGGACGGCCCCAAGGTGCTGGACTTCGGAATCGCCCGCGCCGTCGGCGAAACGGCGCTGACCCGCACCGGCGGACTGGTGGGCTCGCCCGGCTGGATGAGCCCGGAGCGCTTCCGCGGCGAGGCCGGTCCAGATGCCGACATCTTCAGTTGGGGCGCGCTGGTGGCCTATTCCGCCACCGGCCGACCGCCGTTCGGCAGCGGCGAGGTCGCGAACTTGATCTACCGCGTGCTGCATGAGGAGCCCGACCTCGACGGGCTGCCCGGAAGCCTCGCCGGACCTGTCGCCAAGGCGCTGTCCAAGGATCCCGCGCAGCGCCCCAGCGCGGTCGACCTGCTGTACCGCATCACCAGCCCAGACGCCGCTGTGGAGTCCGACGAGGACGCCACCACCATCGTCGATGGCTTCATCGATCAGTACTGGAGGCCCCCCACCCCGCCGCCCGGGCCAGGAACCTCGGGACCGCCAGATCCGGTGCCGCCTCCACCCGCAAGCCCCGCCCCCGCACCACCCAACGGGGCCGCGCCGGCCCGTCCCGCCCGGCGGCGCGGGCGCCTGCTGGCGCTGGGCGCCGGTGCCGCAGCGCTTGCGCTCGCCGCCGGGATCGGCGGCATGTACGTCCTCCGCGACACCGGCGACTCTGACGGCGCCCCGGTGGATCCCTCCACGTCGCTGGTCGAGTACAGCACCCTCGCCGGCGAGATGTCCGGGGCGGGGTCGACCTTTCTGGGGCCGGCCATGGAGGGATGGACCGCGAGTTATGCGGATTCCCGCCAGCCTGACCTGGTGATCGACTACTCCGCTGTTGGCACCGGAGCCGGAGTCGAGGAGTTCATCCAAGGCGAGGCGGATTTCCACTCCGGCGAGCTGGCCGATGGCAGCAGCGTCGACCCTGAGGCCGCGGACGCGCACGGCTGCCCCACGGTGCAGATCCCTGTTCTGGCCGGTGGAGTGGTGGTCACGCTCAACGACCCGGAGCTGGACGGCCTGGCGCTCGACGCCGAGGCGCTCGCCGGGATCTTCGACGGCGAGATCACCACCTACAACGACCCCGCGCTCGTCGCGCTCAACCCGGACCGGGAGCTACCGGACACCGCGATCGTCCCGGTCCGCCACGCCGAGACCGCGACCACGGCCCATGTGTTCTCCGCCTATCTCGCCGAGGAAAGCGCGTCCTGGGGGGCGGATCGCTTCGGCAGCGAGGCCGACTGGAACTCGGCCGCGGTGGAGGCCCAAGGTGACGAGGGGGTCGTGGCGGCCGTTGAGGAGCAGCCCGGAGGGCTCGGGTTCGTCAACCAGTACGCCGTGGTGGAGGACGGGTACGCCGCGGTGGCGGAAGAGCTGCCCCAAGCCGCGGTGGTCAACGCCGACGGCACCGAGGTCTACCCGACCTTGGAGGCCACGACCGAAGCGACGGCACAGCTGGACTTTCCCGTCGGTGGCGACCTCGCCCTGGGAGAGATCGGCGGAGACGGCTATCCCATTATCCGGATCAACCGGGTCCTCGCCTCCGAGTGCGGATATGACGATGACACGGCGGCTGCCCTGCGCGACTTCTGGACCTGGGCCACGCAGACCGACGCCGCCGCCGAGCTGGCGGAGGGCCGGGGCTACTCTCCGCTGGCTCCGACCTTGCACGAAGGGATCCTGGAGCGCATCGACCGGATCAACATCGGGGGCGCATGACCTGCCCCGCTGACGAATTCCTCGCAGCACTCCACCGGGCGGTCCCGGAGCATCAACCGATCGGTTGATGCGCGAATCCGCCGGAGTTCTGGCCCGCCGGGCGATCCGCGCGGCGGGCCGTTCGGGGGATGCTCGCGGCATGTCGATCATCGAAGTCAACGAGCTGCACAAGCGCTACGGGGAGACCGTCGCGGTGGACGAGGTGTCGTTCACCGTGGACGAAGGGGAGATCTTCGGGATTCTGGGCCCCAATGGGGCCGGCAAGACCACCACGGTGGAATGCGTCGAAGGACTGCGCACGCCCAGCTCCGGGTCGACCAGCGTGCTCGGCCTTGATCCGCAGCGCGACCGCGCCGAGCTGCGCCAGCGCCTCGGTTCGCAGCTGCAGGAGAGCACACTGCCGGACAAGATCACGGTGGCCGAAGCGCTCGACCTCTACGCCTCCTTCTACCGCCACCCTGCCGACTGGCCGGCGCTCCTGGAGACCCTGCACCTTTCCGACAAGCGCAACACCCAGTACCGCAGGCTGTCCGGGGGCCAGAAGCAGCGGCTGTCCATCGCCCTGGCGCTGGTGGGCAGCCCTGACGTCGCGGTGCTGGACGAGCTGACCACCGGCCTGGACCCGCAGGCCCGGCGGGACACCTGGGATCTGATCGAGCAGATCCGCGACTCCGGGGTGACGGTCATCCTCGTCACGCACTTCATGGACGAGGCCGAGCGGTTGTGCGACCGGCTGGCGCTGGTCGACTCCGGGCGGATCGCCGCTCTGGACACCCCGTCCGGCCTGGTCAAACGCGCCGAACAGCAGCAGCAGGTGCACTTCCGCCCCTCCACTCCGCTCGACGACGAACTGCTGACCGGGCTGCCGGAGGTGAGCGAGGTGCGGCGCAGTGGCCCGCAGATCACCGTCGTCGGTACCGGGAACCTGCTGCACGCGGTCTCCTCGACGCTGGCACGCCAGCAGATCGTCGCCGAGGAGCTGCGGGTGGAGCAGAGCAGCCTCGACGACGCGTTCGTCGCCCTGACCGGACGGAGGATCGACCCGTGACCAGCCCCACTCAGACCAAGAGCCGTTCGTCGTCGATGTCCGCACTGCCCAAGCTCATCGCGGTGGAGAGCAAGCTGATGCTGCGTGAGCCGGGCACGCTGGGGTTCGGGATCCTGTTCCCCACCGTGCTCCTGCTCGGCCTGGGAGCGGTCCCGGCCCTCCGCGAACCGTCCCCCGAGTTCGGCGGGGCCCGCTTCGTCGACTACTGGGCGCCGTCGGCCCTGATCCTCGGCCTGGGCATCATGGGCCTGCAGCAGATCCCCACCATGGTGGCGACCTACCGGGAGAAGGGCATCCTGCGCCGGATGTCGACCACCCCGGTCAGCCCCGCAGCGGTGCTCGTCGCCCAGCTCGTCGTCGCCCTCGCGGCCGGAGTGGCGACCGCTGTGCTACTCATCGCCTCCGCGAGGCTCGTGCTCGACGTCGCCTTGCCCCAGCACCCGTGGTGGTTCGCGCTCACCTTCGCCGTCGGCTACGCCTCGCTACTGGCCATCGGCGTGCTCATCGCCGCGCTGACTCCCACCGCGCGGCTGGCCAACGGCGTGGCGATGCTCGCCTACATGGTGGCGATGGTGTGCGGCGGTGTGTTCCTGCCCCGGTTCTTCCTCCCGGACGCTTTGGTGCGTCTCGGCGACTACGTCCCGCCCGGGGTGCAGGCCATGCTGGACGCGTGGTCCGGGGAGGCGGGACCACCCGAGCTTGCGCACTTGGGGACAATGGTGCTGATCGCGGTCGCGGCGGGCACGGTGGCCGCCAAGTTCTTCCGCTGGGAGTGACCAAAGGATGGCGATGAGCGGCCGGCAGGCACACAGCATGGCGAGCCCCCGCCCGGCCTGGGAGGCCAGCTGGAACTGGCTGCTCACCCTGGCCCCGTGGGTGCTGCTGGCGATACCGGTAGCGATCAGCCAGGTTCTCACGCCGCAGGACTGGGGGCAGCGGGGCCTGACTCTGGCCTTGGCCGCGGTCGCGGCCTGCTGGGTCTACCTCGGGCACACCAGGACATCAGCGCAGCAGCGCGAGCGCCCCCTGCCCATGCTGGTCTACTTCGCCGGCCTGCTCGCCGTGGCCGCCGCTCTCATGCAGCGCGACCAGATATTCCTGCTGTTCGCGATCACCGGCTTCTTCCACGCCTTCCATCTGAGGCCGGTTCCCCTGGGCGTCGGTGGCGTGTTCGCCACCTCGCTGCTCCTCAACACCTCCTCCGTGCTCAACGTCAGCGACATCACCGCGCAGGACGTGGGCACCTATATCGCGGTGGTGCTGATCCAGACGGGGGCCATCAGCGTGGGGATCGTGTTCGGCGCAGTGGGCACCAAGATGGACCGCAAGCGCGAGGAGACGATGGTCAAGCTGGAGGAAGCACTGGAGGAGAACGCCGGGCTGCACGCCCAGTTGCTCACCCAGGCCCGGGAGGCCGGGGCGCTGGACGAGCGCCAGCGCATGGCGCGGGAGATCCACGACACCCTGGCCCAGGGGCTCACCGGCATCATCACCCAGGTCCAGGCCGCCCAGCGGATCTGGCAGGATCCGCAGCAGTCCCGCCCGCACCTGGACCGCGCGCTGGCCCTGGCCAAGGACAGCCTGGCCGAGGCCCGCCGTTCGGTGGAGGCGCTGCGCCCGCAGGACCTGGCCGAAGCGCATCTGCCCGACGCGCTGGACACCCTGGTGCGCCGCTGGGCTACGGAGAACGATGTGCGGGCGACGGTCGAGGTGACGGGGGAACGCGTGCCGCTGAGTCCGGCGATCGAGGTGGCGCTGTACCGCATGGCCCAGGAGGCGCTGACCAACGTGGCCAAGCACGCCGAGGCGTCCCGGGTGGGGGTGACGCTGTCCTACCTGGACGACGTGGTGCTGCTGGACGTCCGCGACGACGGCAGGGGCATGGAGTCCGCCCGCGGAACAGGGTTCGGCATCAACAGCATGACCCAGCGCATCCGCGGCGTGGGGGGGCAGCGTGGCGGTCGAGAGCACTCCGGGCGAGGGCACCGCGGTGAGTGCCAGCGTGCCCGCGATCACGGTGGGTCTCTCCCTCGACCGGTCGCCCTCCACCGATCATGAGGCCCTCGCCGAGCAGGACGCCCCTCTCCCCGTCCCTGGAGACACGCCATGATCAAGGTTCTGATCGCCGACGACCACCCGGTGGTCCGCGACGGGGTGCGCGGGGCTTTCGCCGCCGAGGCCGACATCGAGGTGGCCGGGGAGGCAGCCGACGGGCGCGAGGCGGTGGAGCGGGCGGCCGAGCTGGGGGTGGACGTGGTGCTGATGGACCTGCGAATGCCGGAGATGGACGGTGTGCAGGCGATCGCCGCGCTGGCCGCCCGCGCGCCCGGCGCGCGGGCGCTGGTGCTCACCACCTTCGACGGCGAGAGCGACGTGCTGCCCGCGATCGAGGCGGGAGCGGCCGGATACCTGCTCAAGGACGCCCCCACCGAGGAGCTGCTGCGCGCGGTGCGCGCGGTGCGCCGAGGAGAGTCCGTGCTCGCGCCCACCGTGGCCGGACACCTCATGGCCCAGGTGCGCACCCCGGCCGGAGGGCAGGTCCTCAGCGACCGCGAGCTGGAGGTGCTGCGCCTGGTGGCCGGCGGCGCGTCCAACCGCACCGCCGCCGCGCGCCTGTTCATCAGCGAGGCCAGTATCAAGACCCACCTGCAGCACATCTACGACAAGCTGGGGGTGCGCGACCGCGCCGCCGCCGTCGCCGAGGCCTACCGCCGCGGCGTGCTGAGCTGAGCCCTGCCCCGCACCCGGGGACCCCGCGCAGGCGGGGGCGGAGGTCTCGGGATCGCCGCCCAGGCGGGGTGCCGGCGCTGCTCACGGTCCCGCTGGTCCTCACTGCCGCCCTCTGCGGGTGGCGCCGCGCGGGCGGGAAAGCCGGTACGGCCGTTCCGCCGGGGGCTGTTCAACCACCCGCGGACGAACAGGCCGGGTCAGCCGTCCAGATACTCCTTGGGCACCAGGAAGTTCCACACCCCCGGCAGGATGCGCCACGTGCGGCCGACGAGCTCCTCCTTGACCTCACCGTCGATGCTTCCCAGGGTCTTCCTGCCCGTCACCCGGACAGTGTGGGCGTGCACGTGGTGAACGTCGTCGGCTCCGCGGTGGGTCCCCCGGTACAGGTGGAGCCCGTACCGGACGCGGGCGAGACGCCCGCGGGAACGCGACACCACCACGTTGATCGTCCCGTCGTCGGCCCGCGCGGTGGGGTCCAGAATCGCCGTTCCGGCTCCGATGTTCGCCCCGTTGGCCAGGGCGACCATAAGACTGTGGTGCTCGGGACCGATGACGGTGGCGCCGTCGGCCTCGACGTGCAGCCGGTAGCCCCGCGCCGCCCAACCGGTGATCAGGCCGCCCATCGGATAGCTCAGCGGCCCCAACAACCGCTTCCACCGGTGCGCCTCCCGGGTGGTGTCGGCGCCGGCCCCGAAGTGCAGGGCGTTGACCGTCACCTCGCCGGTGTCGTCGACGAGCAGGTCCAGTGGACGGACGATGCCGCGCAGCAGGGTATCGGCGGCCTCGACCGGGTCGAGGGGGATCCCGAGCGCGCGGGCGAAGTCGTTGCCGGTTCCCATCGGCAGCAGCCCCACCGTGCGGGTGCCCAGCTCGCCCCGCCGGTGCAGCGCGTTGGCCAGGGCGTGCAGGCTGCCGTCGCCTCCGGCACTGACGATCGTGTCGTGGCCGAGGTCCAGCGTGGCGTCCAGCTCGGCCGGACCGGCGCAGCGGCTGAGTTTCGCCCGGCCGCCCAGCCGCTCCATGACCGCGTCGACGCGCTCGGCGGTGGCGGTGCCCGCCCGGCTGTTCGTGATGACGAGGATGATGCGTCTCCATTCCGCGACCGCCTGCACCCGGCTGGCCTGCCCCGAACTGCTGGTCGGGGCAAGTTCATCGCCCGGGGCTGGCGGGCTGCCCGGTTGGCCCTGATACGACAGATTAGCCGGGTCGACGCGAGCACGGAGCGGCGGTCGTGCTCCACGGAAATCGCGCACGCACTCACCGGGCAGACCGGACGGATCCTCTTCTCGCGGCGCACCGTTTGCCTGGAAGTGGCTGCCATCGGCGCGGGGGACGACGCCCCGCGCGAGAATGCGCCCTGCGCCAGTCGTGGTGGAGGACCGCACAGGCGAGGCGGCCCCGCCAGGCGGCCCTGATCGCATCCGGCAAGGTCCGGGTCAATCGCACCCGGTGAAGCGGTGGGTTTCCGACGGTGCCCAACCGGGCTCGCCGGTGCGGGCGAACGCCACCCAGGCCGAGTGCATGCGCGTGGCGAGCGCCGCGGGCGGTTCGGCCGGCCCGAGTAGGCCGCGGGGGCCGCGCAGCTCGGGCAGGTCCAGGCAGTCGAACACGTACGGCAGTTCCACCGTGTGCGCCGCCCCGAGTTGACCGTCCACCGCGGAGGACCGCCACGCGAACTCGTAGGTGTAGGTCGGTCCCCGCTCCTGTGCCGCGTGCGCCTCGGCGAGGCGGCGGCTTCCCGCGCCGAACAGCGCGTCTCCCAGGATCGTCGAGTGCAACCCGCCCGTGCTCGCCCGCGGATACCGTGCGCGGTACCGCGCCACCAGCGCGGCCGGGTCGGCGTGCACCTGCGCGGCGGTGTTGCGCACGTCCTCGGCGGTCGAGGTGGTCAGGTTTCCTTGCGGCGCGAGGTAGAGGTTGCCCTCTTCGGTGTTCGTGCCGACGAGAAGGGTGGTCCCGGCCCCGGCCCCGGCGCCCGCGGCCACGGCTTCGGCGGGCTGGCGGTCCAGCACCAGGCTGAACGCGCTGAGCCCGAGCAGCGGGTCGAACCGGGTACTGGTCCGCAGGTCCAGGCCGCCGAGCTTCGGTGTGACGTCGACGAAGTGTTCGTCCGGTACCCGGGCGAAGTCCGCGACTGTCGGTTCGACGCCGAGCGCGGCGGCCGCGGCGTGCGTGACTCGTGCCGCCTGTTCCGTGGAGAACGCGCCCATGCCGTTGCCGCTCTGCACGATGGCGCGGTGGAACAGTCCCTCCGCGCCGGGAGTGGCGAGCACCCCGCTCGTGATCGTCGCGCCCGCGGACTGGCCGAACAGGGTGACGTTGCCGGGGTCACCGCCGAACGCCGCGATGTTGCGCCGCACCCAGCCCAGCGCGGCCACGACGTCGAGCAGCCCGCGGTTGGCCGGCGCGTCGGGCAGGTCGAGGAACCCGGCGATACCCAGCCGGTAGTTGAGGGTCACCAGCACCACACCGTCGCGGGCGAAGGCCGTTCCGTCGTAGAGCGGGGACCGGGTGGAGCCGGTGATGAACCCTCCGCCGTGCACGAAGACCATGACCGGGCTGTTCCGGGCATGTAGCGGGGCCCACACGTTGACGGTGAGGTAGTCGTCGCCGGGTATCCAGCCCGGCTCGAAATAGGGCGACATGTCGAGTGCCCCGAAGCCGTCGCGGTGCGGCTGGGGCGCGGTCGGTCCGGGCCGTGTCGCGTCCCGGATGCCCTGCCATGGTTCGTGCGGCACGGGTGCGGCGAAGCGGGCCGCGCCGGTCGGTGGTGCGGCGTAGGGGATGTCGAGGAAGACGTGTGCGCCCCCGCCGGCGCGGCCTCGGACGGCGCCCTCGGTGGTGGTGGCGACTGGGTCGGACACCCGTTGCTCCTGTTCTTCGAGTCGGTCAGAGGCGGGCGAAGGGGGCCCATTCCTTGATGGCGAACCGGTCGTCTTCGCGGACGACCTCGGCACCGCCGTGCCCGCCGAGGTGCGCGGGCAGCACGAGCGCGTTCGTGTCGGCCGCCCAGCCGAGCAGCCGCCGCCGGGTGGCCCTGCTCTGCGCCGGGTCCTCGCATGCGCAGCTGTTGGTGTCGGGTTCGACGAACTGCAGGGGGGTGTGCAGCAGGTCGCCGACGAACAGCGCGCGGTCGGTGCCTGATTCCAGCGTGACCACCGACGAACCGGGAGTGTGCCCGGGCGCGAGGTCCAGCCGCAGGTTCGCGTCGATCCGGTAGCTGTCCTCCCACAGCAGCGTGCGGCCGGCCTCGTGGACCGGTGCGACGCTGTCCTCGAAGACGTTCTGGTTACCGCGGCCCAGGATCGACTCGTGACCACCGGCGGGGTTCCAGAAGTCGAAGTCGCGCCGGGCCATGAGGTAGGTGGCGTTGGGAAACGTCGGTACCCAGGTGCGGTCGTCCAGGTAGGTGTTCCAACCGACGTGGTCCACGTGCAGATGGGTGTTGATCACCAGGTCGACGTCCTCCGGCCGGACCCCGGACTTGGCGAGGGTGCCGAGGAAGTCGGTGGTCAGGTGGCTCCACACTGGTGCGTACGGCCGCTCCTTGTGGTTGCCGACACCGGTGTCAACCAGGATCGTCTTGCCTTCGCTGCGCAGCAGCCACGTCTGGATGGCCGAGACGCAGACATTGGCGGCCGGGTCGAGGAAGTCCGGCGCGAGCCAGTGCTCGTGCTTCCGCCAGGCTCCTTCGGGGCTCTCGGGAAAGAAGACGTCCGGCGACATACCGACCGAACCGAAGTACTCCGTGATCCGGGTGAGCGTGACGTCACCCAGCACGATTTCGCGCATGTTCGCTCCAGGGTTCCCGCTGGTGTTTCGCCCAGCTTGCGGCAGGTCCGCGCAACCAACCAGCCCCGCGTTTGCCTATCCCTGGCAGGGTCTGGCTCGCCCAGCGGGCACGGGGCAGACTGGAGGAATGGGTGTTCCTGGCCAGCTAGGCGAGTTCCTTCGGGCACGTCGTGCCCGCCTGCGTCCCGAGGACGTCGGTCTGCCCGCGCTCCGCGAACGGCGGCGCGTGGCCGGGCTGCGCCGAGAGGAACTCGCGCAGCTGGCGGGAGTGAGCGTGTCCTACTACACGCGCCTGGAGCAGGGGCAGTCGGTCAACGCCTCCGACGCCATCCTGGAGGCCCTCGCCGGAGCCCTGCAGCTCGACGGGTACGAGCGCGAACACCTCCGTGAGCTCGCCGCGCAGCGTCCCCGGCCGCAGCGCAAGCCGCCGCCGGAACGGCTCAGCCCCATGACCCGCGACCTTATGCGCACGTTCGAGAGCGTGCCCGCTATGGTCCACGGCCGACGGACCGACATACTGGCCTGGAACGCGCTGGGGCATGCGCTGCTGGCCGGACACGTCGACCGCGCCGCGCCCGACCATCCTGCGGACCGGCCGAACCTGGCCCGGATGCTGTTCCTCGACCCGCACACCCGCGACCTCTACGTGGACTGGCAACGCAAAGCTCGCGCCGTGGTCGGCAATCTGCGGCACGTCGCCGGGCGGCACCCCGAAGACTCCCTGTTGGCTTCGCTGGTCGGGGAGCTGTCCATGAAGAGCCCGGAGTTCGTGAAGTTGTGGAACGACCATCGGGTCAAACCGTGCGAGGCCGATGAGTACGAGCTACGCCATCCGCTGGTGGGCACGCTCACGGTCACTCAGCAGATCCTCGTGCCAGCACGTTCGCCGGAGCAGTCAGTGGCCGTGGTCACCACGCCGGAAGGCTCCGAGTCGGAGAACACCCTCAAGCTACTCGGCCGTTCCGGTCTTGCCCCATCGCCCGACACGTCTCCAGGAGCGCACTCACGTCCAATCTCGTCCGCGGCGACCTGACGGCCGATCCAACGGCCAGAGTCAGGGCACGAGGGAGAATTACGTCCTGACCTTCCGCGATCGAGGCCTCGTTGAGGGGCACGCCCCCGACTGCCCATCATCCCCCGTCCCGGGCGGCACCGCCTATGGCGTTGGTTCCGCCCTCGCCGGCGCCTTTGCCTGCCCGGCGGTTCAGTCCTCCTGAGCGGCGGCCTCGTCCCCGTCGCCCCCTCCGGATCGGCTCGTCCGGGGTTGGCGGTGCAGGTTGGTGGCCGTCGCGGTGATCGTCTCCAGCGCGGTGCCGACGACGGGGTGGTCGCGGCTGCCGAGACGGGTGGCCGTCAGGATGCGGCGCACCGGCGCGGGCTCACCGTGCAGGGGGATGCGGGCGACCGGCGCGTCTTGGGGCAGCCGCGCGAGCCGGGGCACGAGGATGATGCCGAACCGGTGAGCGACCAGGGCGGTTCCGGTGTCCCACTCGTCGGCGTAGTGGGCGATCCTGGGCGTGAACCCGGCCGCCATGCAGGCGGTGCGCACCAGGTGGTGGTAGGTACTGCCGGGCTGCCCGAGGATCCAGGCCTCGTCGGCGGCATCGGCGAGGGTGACCCCCTTGCGCCCGGCCAGCGGGTGCCCGCTGGGCACGACCAGGTCGAGCGGGTCGTCGAGCAGCGGGTGCTGGTCGAAGCGGGTGTCGGAGGCCGGCGGGGTGTCGGCGGTGGCGATCAGCAGCGCGAGGTCCGCGTCGCCGGCCAGGAGCAGATCGAAGCAGCGGGCGGGCTCGGCCTCGATGACCCGCACGCTGAGCTGCGGATACCTGTCCCTCAGAACTGCCGCCGCCGAAGGCAGCAGGTGGGTGGCGGCTGTGGAGAAGCCGCACAGCGTGAACAACCCGCCGGTCTCGTCAGCGGAGGCGGCGAGCTCGGCGCGGGCGCGCTCGGCCTGGGCGGACAGCGCTTCGGCGTGGCGCAGCACGATGGCGGCCGCGGCGGTCAACCGGATCCCCCGGCCGGACTGGGTCACCAGTTCGACGCCGAGCTCGGCGGCCAACTGGCGCAACTGGTGGGAGACCGCCGAGGGCGTGTAGTGCAGCGCCTGGGCCGCGGCGGTGACCGTGCCGTGGTGGTCCACGAGCTGCAGCACCCGCAGTTTCGAATCGATCATGTACCTATTTTGCACGATCACATGCAAAAACGTTCGCTTTTCTGCAGCAGTCATGTACTGCACGCTGAAGAACGTGTTGATGAAGCGATCCTTCGATGACGGCCCTGCCCAGGAGTTCGGCAACCAGCTCGCCAAGCGCACGCGCGAGAGGCGCACGGCGGCCTATCTGCTCGTCGTGCTCACCGCCGGGGCCTACCTGCCCAGCCCGCTCCTTCCCGGCTACCAGCACGCCTTCGGGTTCAGCGACCTGGTGATGACGCTGATCTACGCGACGTTCGCGCTGGTCAGTGCTCCCGCACTACTGCTGTTCGGGCCGGCCGCGGACGCGCTCGGCCCTCGTCCGGTACTGCGGAGCAGTGTCGGACTGGCCGCTTTGGGCTCTGCCTGCTTCGCGCTCGCTGCGGGGCCGGAATGGCTGCTGGCCGGCCGCGCCGCACAAGGGCTCGCGCTGGGCGCGGCCACGGGCGCCGCGACAGCGCTGATGATCCGCAACTCCCCAGCGGAGGAGCGCCTGCGGGCCTCGATGCTGGCCGGCATGGCATTCGTCGCCGGTACCGCGGCGGGTCCGATCGCCGCGGGGGCGCTGGCGCAGTACGCCCCGGCGCCGACGGTGCTGCCGTATCTGATCCACCTGGCCCTCCTGGCAGAGGGGTTGCGCCGGGTATCGGCCCTGTCCGCCTCGACTCCGCATCCGCGCCGCTGGCGGCCTACCCGCCCGCACGTCCCGACCGGTCTGCGGGCACGGTTCGCCACCGCCGCGGCGACGGGTTTTCTCGCCTGGACGGCGGCCGGACTGTTCCTCGCGGTGATACCGGCGGTGCTCACCCGAGCGGCCCGGATCGACGATCTCGCGATCACCGGCGGGCTCGTGGGCGCTGTCCTCATCTGCTCCGTACTGGCCCAGCCTCTGGTCGCCCGCCTCGGCGCGCCCCTCGCTCAGCTCACCGGCCTCGGCGTCCTGACGGGCGCCCTCAGCGTCCTCGCCGCGACCGGCGGCGGTTCACCTCTCGCGACACTGATCGCGGCCGTCGCCGCCGGAACCGGGCATGGGCTGGCCTATGGCGGCGCCACCGCCGCCGTCGACGCGGCGGCCCCCGACGAGCACCGCGGGGCGATCAGCTCGGCGCTGCATCTCGCGTTCTACCTCGGCGCCGGCGGCCCCGCGGTAGCGGTCGGGCTACTGACCATCTCCCACGATCTGACCACCGCCGTGTCCTGGCTCAGCGCCGCCGCGGCCGTGCTCGCTCCGCTCGTGGCCGCCACGGTCCCGCTGGTCCATCGCACACGGCACTCGGCCCCGGCGACACAACAGCCCTTGCAGGCCGAAGGCGTATGCGGGACACCCGCTGAGATGACGCGGAGCGGGCGGCACCGGAGAATCCGAAGGTTCCCGGCTATCGGGAGGCCCGACCCGCGAGCGGCAGCGGGCCACAGAAACACACTCGGGCGCCGCCGGGGTTCTGGAGGGTCCGTAGGTGGGCAAGCGAGGAACGAACGACCACACCGCAGGACCCGAAGGTTCCCGGCTTCGGGGCACCCGACCCGGCGAGCGCCAGCGAGCCCAGAGAACACTGCCTAGATGTGATGGGGGTGGGTGGTTGCGCGCGCGACGAGGGCGGCGGAGGCGCCGGCCCTGCGGGAACCGTGCCTTTGCCGGGCGCCAGTGCTGCCGTCCGGCGGCGGGGCGCGCATCGAGGATGACTGTGCGGACGTTCTCGGCGATGGGCCGCAGCGAGAGTGACCGCGAGGACATTCTCGTCGCTGAACATGTCCCCACGGACACCCTCGCCGCGGACCCCGCACCCACACCCGCCCGTTTCGCCGTGTTTCCCCCGGAGTCTGGCGCCACAGCCACGACCGATGGGCCCCAGCCACGGGCCAGACCCCGGTCGTCGGGCGCCACAACCCCCGGGCACCAGAACCGATCACCCGAGGGCCGGCCCACCACCGTCCTCGCCGCCCCGCCGGGCACCGCACCACGAACCCACATCACCGATCTAGCCCAGCAGGACCGCGATGAGCACCAGCACCAACGGGGTCAACAACGTCGAGAGGAGGACCGAGTCCCGGGTCATGCGTATCGCGGTGTCGTAGTGCGAGGCGTAGGTGAACAGGTTCTGCGCAGCGGGCAGGGCGGCGAGGACCACGACGGCGAACAGCTCGTCGCCACCCAACCCGAAGACGGCTCCGCCGAGCACGTACGCCAACAAGGGGTGGCACACCGTCTTCAGTAACACTGATAGCAGGACGGGGCCCTTGTCAGGGCCGCGGCAGGGCAGGGAACTGCCGCGCAGCGAGATGCCGAACGCGAGCAGCACCGCCGGCACCGACATCGATCCGACAAGCTCGACAGGCTGCATGAGCGGGGCGGGCGGGGTCCAGCCGGTCGCGGCGACCGCGACACCGGACAGCGAGCCGACCACGACGGGGGTGCGGAACGGCATGGTCGCGATGCGCAGCAGCCCGGATTTCTCACCTGGGGCGCGGTGGGTCAGATCGAGCAGTGTCAGGCCGATCGGGAAGAACACCAGCTGCTGGAGCAGGAGCACCGGCGCGACCAGCGAAGCGTCGCCGAGCACGTAGACGGCGATGGGAATGCCAAGATTTCCGGAGTTGACGTAACTGGAGCACAGGGCGCCCAGGACGGTGGGGGCGGCTCCCCACCGGCGCGCCGCCCCGGCCAAGGAGAAGAGCAGTGCCATCACCGCGATGCTGATCCCGGTGACCAGGACGGGAAGGGACACCAGGATCGAGAGGTCCGCGCCGGAGAGGATGTCGAAGAGCAGCGCTGGAGTGGCGACGTAGAACGCGAGCCTGGTAAGGACCTCGCGACCGTTCTCCCCGAGGTAGTCGCGCCAACCCAGGAAGTACCCAACGGCGATTATGCTGCTGATGACGCCGAAGCCGGTGATCACCCCAATCATGCGCACCTTCTCCCTCAGCAGCTAAACGCGGGACCCGGACGAACGTACACACGAGGTGCGGTCATCCGCCACGATCCGGGTCACATCCCGCGCGCCTCAGTGTTCGGGGGCGGAGAACAGCAGTCATGACCCGAGTCAGGATTCCGGTGGCGTGCCGACCGCGCCAGCCGTGGGGCGGCCGCGTGGGGTAGCGGTCCGAGGTGGCACGATAGCGATGGCCAGCAGGACGGTCATCATGCCGCGGTGTGTGCCGGACGTAGGAGGTAGTGGAGAAAGTATGTCCCAGGGACCGATGGACGGTAACGGCCTGCGGCTGACCACCAAGGTGTTCGCCGACATTGAGCGACGCGATTACGACCAGCCCGAGTTCCGCCAGGCCGTTCACGAGGTACTGGAGTCTCTGGAACCCGCCCTGGACCAGCACAGCGAGTACCTGGACAGTCGCGTGCTGGAGCGGTTGTGCGAGCCCGAGCGGCAGATCATCTTCCGCGTGCCGTGGACCGACGACAGCGGTGACATCCAGGTCAACCGCGGCTTCCGGGTGGAGTTCAACTCGGCGTTGGGTCCCTACAAGGGCGGGCTGCGGTTCCACCCCTCGGTGAACCTGGGCATCATCAAGTTCCTCGGGTTCGAGCAGACGCTCAAGAACGCGCTAACGGGGCTGCCGATCGGTGGCGGCAAGGGCGGATCCGACTTCGACCCCAAGGGCAAGTCCGACGCCGAGGTGATGCGTTTCTGCCAGTCGTTCATGACCGAGCTGCACCGCCACCTCGGCGAGTACACCGACGTGCCCGCGGGGGATGTCGGTGTCGGCCGCCGGGAGATCGGCTACCTCTTCGGGCAGTACAAGCGGATCACCAACCGCTACGAGTCCGGGGTACTGACCGGCAAGGGGCTGAACTGGGGCGGTTCGCAGGTGCGCACCGAAGCCACCGGTTACGGGACCGTGTACTTCGTCAACGCGATGCTCTGCGACCGCGGTGACGGGTTCGACGGCCGGAGGGTCGTGGTCTCCGGCTCCGGGAACGTGGCGATCTACGCCGCGCGGAAGGCCGCCGAGCTGGGCGGCACCGTGGTAGCGATGTCGGACTCCTCCGGCTACATCGTCGACGAGTCCGGCCTTGACCTGGACCTGGTCCGCGACATCAAGCAGACGCGGTCCGGACGCATCAAGGAGTACGCCGAGCGGTGCGACCGGGCCAAGTACGTGGACGGGGGGACGATCTGGGAGGTGCCGTGCGAGGTGGCCCTGCCGTGCGCCTCCCAGAACGAGCTGGACAGCCAGTCGGCCGCGGCGCTGGTGCGCAATGGTGTCATCGCCGTTGGCGAGGGGGCGAACATGCCGACTACCCCCGAGGCCGTCAGGGTGTTCGCCGAAAGCGGCGTGGCGTTCGGACCGGGCAAGGCGGCCAACGCGGGCGGCGTCGCCACCTCGGGCCTGGAGATGCAGCAGAACGCCTCCCGTGACTCCTGGCACTTCGACTACACCGACAAGCGGCTCTCGGAGATCATGGACGACATCCATACAACGTGCCGGGAGACCGCCGAAGCCTACGGGGCGCCGGGAAACTACGTCCTGGGTGCCAATATCGCGGGGTTCATCAAGGTCGCCGACACGATGCGGGACCTCGGGGTGATCTGAGGGGCCCTGCCCGCCACCGGGACGGCGAGCCAGACCGGGAGCGCGGACCGCTCTCCGCCTGTCCGGCGCAATGCGCGCCACGCGCCGGCGGTGGTGCGGACACGCCCGGGAGTCGAGGGCGGCGAGTGGCCCCGCAGGCCCGCCGGCCGGCGCACCGGCCGCGAACGTCCCGGCTCGGCGGCCGGGTCGGTCCCGGCTCGCTGGGCCGGCCCGGCCGGTGCCTCAGTCCCCGTACTCCGCGCGGATCCGGTCGGCGAAGTGCGCGAACTCCGCGGCGTGCAGGAACGCCGACCTCATGGTCCCCGGGTTGGCCACACCCTTTCCGGCGATGTCGAAGGCGGTGCCGTGGTCGACGGAGGTGCGCAGGATGGGCAGCCCGACCGTCACCGAGATGGTGCCGTCGAAGTCGAACGTCTTCGCCGCGATGTGCCCCTGGTCGTGGTACTGCGAGAGAACGCCGTCGTAGTTGCCCTCAAGTAGCCGGTGGAAGACCGAGTCCGCCGGAACGGGCCCTGTGACGTCGGCGCCGCGGGCACGGACCTGTTTGACGGCCGGGTCGAGGTGGCGGATCTCCTCGTCGCCGAACGCTCCGTTCTCACCGCCGTGCGGGTTGATCGCCGCGACGGCCAGCCGGGGCGCGTCGTGCCCGAACACGCGCAGCGCGGTGAGCGCCTCGTCGATGCTGGCGACCTGCTGCTCCTCCGTGATCTGGTCGAGTGCCCGGCGCAGCGACACGTGCCGGGTCGCGAAGAAGATCTTCTTGCCGCGCACCACGAACATGGTGTTCTGCCGGGTCACGCCGGTGAGCGCTCCGAGCATCTCGGTGTGGCCGAGGTGCGTGCTGCCCGCCGCCCAGATGGCCTCTTTGTTGACGGGGCCGGTGACGATGCCGCTGACCTGCTGGTCCATGGCGGCACCGGTGGCCACCTCGATCGCGCGCACCGCGGCCTCGCCGGCACGCCGGTCAACCTCGCCCCACGGCAGCTCGGCCTCACCCAGGGCCTCGATGTCGTAGCAGTCGATGACGCCCGACCGCGGCTCGGGAAGGTCCCACGAGCGCAGGGCGCGCACCTCGACGTCGAGCCCGCACACGGCCGCGGCGCGGCGCAGCACGGCCGGGTCGGCGACCGCGACCCCGCGAGCGGGAGCCGACTCGCCGGTGTCCACGAGCGTGCGCACGGTGATCTCCGGGCCGATGCCGACCGGGTCACCGACGGTGAGGGCCAGGGTCGGACGTTGGGTCACGGTGATTCTCCTCCTCGGGTTCGCGGGCCGCGGCGCGCGGCGGCTCCGCTCTTGGTGTTCCTCCGGCTGCTCTACCACCGGGCCGACCCCACTAGCGCTGCGGGGTCGGCCGCAGCACCGCGGGGCCAACCCGGTCCGGGACACGCGTGTCCCGGACCCGTGGACCTAACCCGCGAAGATCCCGCGCCGGCGCTCCGGGGCGAGGCGCCCGTGGACACTGCGGGCGATATCGCGCAACTGGGCCACCTGCTCGGGGGTCAGCGCGTCGAACACGCGCCGGCGCACCGCTTCCACATGACCGGGAGCGCTGGCCTCGACCTTGGCTCGCCCCTCCTTGGTGAGTACCGCGTTGGTGGCCCGGCCGTCATCGGGGCACGGTTCGCGGCGGACCCAGTCGCGCCGTTCCAGGCGGCCGACCACATGCGAGAGCCGGGATTGCGACCCGTTGACGATGACCGCCAGCTCGCTCATCCGCACGGTCTCCTCGGGCGCCTCGGACAGCGAGGCCAGCACCAGGTACTCGAAATGGGTCAGCCCGGCATCGTCCTGCAGGTCGGCGTCGAGGGCCGCGGGCAACTGAAGCAGCAGGGCGGCAAAGGGCCGCCATGCCCGCTGTTCCTCAGCACTCAGCCAGCGCGGTTCGCCGTCGCCGGTGGTCTCCGTTGCGCTCACCCGCCCACCCTTTCACTCACCCAGCCACACCAGTGTATTACTTGACGCTTCAAGTAAATCTGCCTAGCTTTAACTTGAAGATTCAACCGAGCGTCTGGCCGCCGCAGCCAAGGAGCGACCCATGGCCTTGACCCGCACTCCGGACGCCCCAGCGGGCGCCTACGACCTCTTCCTACCCGGGGCGCTTCCCGCGGCGCAGGCCCAGCGCCACTGGACTCCCGAGGACGGTGCGCTGCCCACCCTCTACATCAGCCACGGCGCCCCTCCGCTGCTGGAGGACGCGGAGTGGATCCGCCAACTGTTCACCTGGGCCCAGGGGCTGCCCAAGCCGCGCGCCGTCCTCATCGTCAGCGCCCACTGGGAGGACGCCCCACTCTCGCTGTCGGCCCCCGACTCCGGGACTCCCCTGGTCTACGACTTCGGCGGCTTCCACCCGCGCTACTGGACGCTGTCCTACCGCACCCCCGATGCCCATTGGCTGGCCGACCGGGTCGCCGCCGCCATGCCCGACAGCGACCCGGTGCACCGCCACACCTCGCGCGGCCTGGACCACGGCGCCTGGATTCCGCTGATGACCATGTACCCGCTCGCCGACGTCCCGGTGCTGCAGTTGAGCATGCCCACCCACGATCCGGAACGGCTGCTGGAGCTGGGCCGCCGGCTGCGCCCACTGCGCGAGGAGGGGGTCCTCGTCATCGGGTCCGGGTTCATGACCCACGGCCTGCCCTTCCTCACCCGCGAGATGGTCGTCGACAACGCGGTGCCCTCGTGGTCCGCCGACTTCGACGCGTGGGCCGCCGAAGCGCTCTCGCACGGCGACGTCCCCACGCTCACTGACTACCGCGACCAGGCTCCCGGCCTGAGCTACGCGCACCCCACCACCGACCACTACGTCCCGATCTTCATCACCCTCGGCGCCGCCCAGAACGCCGAACAGCCGGTGCGCACCGTCATCGACGGCTACTGGATGGGCCTGTCCAAGCGCTCCTTCCAACTGGACTGAGCGCGACGCGACCGCCATCGAGACCGGCCGCTCCGGTCGCGACCGTCAGATGAGGCGGTCCCGGTACTCCGGAGAGCGTGTCGCGGACGAGTCGGGACACGGAAGCCCCCGGGCACACAAAGAGCCGCCCTCCGCCTTTGGCAAGGCGGAGGGCGGCACTAGAGGGGCCTACAAGGGGCGTAGGCCTACGCCGTAGATGCCGCGACCCCTCAGAGGGAGCGGACCTCCTCGGCCTGCGGACCCTTCGGGCTCTGCGTCACCTCGAACTCGACGCGCTGCTCCTCTTCGAGGTTCCGAAAGCCGCTGCCCGCGATGTTGCTGTAATGCACAAACACATCGGGACCGCCCTCGTCCCGGCTGATGAAGCCGAAGCCCTTCTCGCTGTTGAACCACTTCACGGTTCCCTGAGCCATGTCAGTCTCCTGATCAGGTCGATCGGTATCGGACCCGCGGTCGCGGGTCCGTGATCG
Organism: Lipingzhangella halophila; assembly: GCF_014203805.1. Lineage (GTDB taxonomy): Bacteria > Actinomycetota > Actinomycetes > Streptosporangiales > Streptosporangiaceae > Lipingzhangella > Lipingzhangella halophila. Next base: position 3,650,323 of record NZ_JACHJT010000001.1, read on the forward strand.
CACTTGAGACGTGGCGCCCCTCGCCACTCAGGGCAAAAAGAGAACGCCCGCACCAAACTCCGCGAGCGTTGAACACAAAGCCAAACACAAACACAGAAAGCTACGATCACCAAGTACAACAACCTCACCAGCGATCTATTCCGCCGGCGCGCCAAAAATTTTCCGGCCGTCCGCCGCCGGGCCACCGGCGGCCGCCCCTGGTCACTGCCGGCCCGGGTTCCCTGTCCCCGAGCTTCCGCCCGCGGAGCGCTCGCCGGCGGTGAACCGGCCAGGCCGGAATTCGGCGAGCATCGCGGCCGGCGTTCCGGTGCGCACCTCCCCGGCCACCATGGGGGCCAGGGCCGGGGCGAGGGTCACGCCGCTGTGCGTGGTGACGACGTACAGCCGGCGGTGGTCGTCCGCGAACCCGCACACGGTCAGACCATCGGCGGGCAGCGCACGCTGCCCGACGCGGACCTCGGCGATGCGCGCGTACTCCCCGCCGACCAGCACGGCGGCGAGCCTCTCGCGCAGCTCCCGCGCCATGGCGGAATCGGGCCCTGGGGCGGGGGCGCCGGCGTCGGCCTCCGTATCGAAGTCCAGCGCCTGCAGCACGAGCCGGCCGCCGCCATCGGGGCGCACGTTCAGCCACGACGTGGTCAGCGGCCGGGCCAGGCGCGCCGGCACTGGATCGGTGTAGGCCAGGTACCCCGCGGTCGCCGGCCCGTCGGGGTGGGCCATCGGCACGGAACAGCCTGCCGTGGCCGCCAGCTCCCCGGTCCACCGCCCCACGGCGCTGATTACGATGTCCGCCTCGGCCGTGGAGCCGTCGTCGAGCGCGATCCGGGCGGCGCCACTGGTGGTTCCGAGCTCGCGCACCCGGACCGGGCACACCAGCCGGACGCCGCGCGCGAGCGCATCGGTGAGCAACGTGCCGAGGAACTCCGCCGGCAGCACGTAGCCCTCGCTGGCAAAGACCGCCACCGACCGCGCCGAGTCGAGGCCGCGCGCGCCCGGCTCCAAGGCGCGGGCGTGCCGCGCGTCGATCAACTCCGCCGGGTAGTCGCGTCGGCGGAGCCGGTCGACCGCGCTCCGCAGGGCGCGGTCGTGCTCGGCGGTCTCGGCCCACTCCAGGGTGCCGCTCGGGTGGAAGCCGAACGGGGCGCCACTCCCGCCCGCGATGCGCGCATGGTGGGCGCGCACACCCGCCACGTTCAGCTCGTGGTACCCGGTTGGCTCTTTGGTGTGCGAGTTGACCCAGGCGAACGTGGTTCCACTGGTTCCCGCTCCGGGACGGTCCGCCTCGTAGACGGTCACCTGGTCGCCGTTGCCCGCGAGCTCCCGGGCGACCGACAGGCCGAGCACGCCGGCCCCGACAATGGCGATTCGCAACGCTGTTCCTCGCTTCCCGCCCTGTCAGGGGCGCCGTCGCACGGCTCGTGGCCGCGGCGAGTTTACTCGCACAACACCGGGGATAGCCGTCCGGACAGCGGGCACTCCAGCCATGCCGGCTGGTACCCGCGACCGCCCTCACCGCGCGATCCAGGAACTGACCGACCTGCCAGAGGAGCGGATTATGGCGGAGAACCACGACGACGTACTCACCGTTCTCAGCAAGGACCACCGCGAGGCGGAGCGGACGTTCAACCGCCTCCAGCAGGACTCCGCTCTGAGCGACGAAGACCGCCGGCAGCTCATCGACGAACTGATCATCGAGCTCGTCCAACACACCGTCGCCGAGGAGATGCACGTCTTCCCCGCCACGCGGGAGCTCGTTCCCGATGGTGACCGGATCGCCGACAAGGAGATCCAGGACCACGCCGAAGTCGATCGGCTCATGAAGCAGCTCGAGGATCTTCCCGTGACGGATCCCGAGTTCGAATCCACCCTGAACGAGCTGATCACCAGCGTGCGCGAGCACGTGAAGGACGAAGAGAGGCGGCTTTTCGTGGCGCTGCGCGCGAACGCCGCCCCCGAGGAGCTTCGCGACCTGGGTGACAAGATCGCCCGCGCCAAGTACCTCGCTCCGACGCGGCCGCATCCGAACGCTCCGGACACCCCACCGCTGAACAAGGTGGTCGCTCCCGGCGCCGGCCTGGTCGACCGCGCCCGCGACGCGGTGGTCGGCCGGCAGCGGTAGGCGCCGCACACCGTCCGGCACGCCCGGCGTCTCCCCGGCACTGGGCACCAACAGCGCGGGGCGGGCGGGAACGATGTCCCGCCCGCCCCGTTCATCGGACCTCCGGGTGGCTCAGCGGACCGGGCGCCGGGCGCGGCGTAGCCGCCGGGTGGCCCGCATCATCGCCACACCGGCGCGGTGGTAGCACGGAACCCGGTACTGCCCGGCCTTGCAGGTGCAGCCCTCCGCAGTGCTCAGGTAGGCCCGCGAACCGTCGCTGCTCACGGACCGGAAGACCTCCGGATGGCTGGTGGGCACCAGGCCGCAGGTCTCGATCAGTTCGGATGCCTTGTCGGCCTGCCAGGGGTGGAAATCGGTGAGGTCGGCGGCCTCTCGGGCCTCGTGGAGGTAGCTGACACAGGTGGGGCCGTAGCCGCGGGTAACGGAGGAGGAGGCGCGGAGCGAACGCCCGCACCGCCGGCAGAATTCGCTGATGTAGTTCGGGACGACCGCAGCGGTCATTTCACTTCCCTTCACATCGCCAAGCACCTCCTCATTATATTTCATCGCCCACAGGGGGTCAATTGATCCCGCGCTTCCGGTCGGCCGCCAGACGCCCGACCGAACCCGTCGGCGGCCAGAAATCCGCGCCGCCCCAGGAACCTCGGCAGGCACTCCGGACACCTGCGGCACCCGTCTTCCGCGAGGGACGCCAGGAACGCCGCAGGCGCTCCGTGCGCTGGAGTAAAGTACGCCACGACACGGCGCCGACCGCGACGCGAGCACTCTCCCGGGAACCCGCACCCGAGAACCCGAAAAGGAATCCAATCTCTTTTATTCGCCCACACAGAAAGATCTTTATTCGCCTGCCAAACGCATTTCCCGAATGATTATCCGATTCACTTTCCCGGTGCGCGTCCGCGCACCAAAAAAACGGCGTTCACGCTCCAGAGGAACCCGGTGGACGCGGATTCGGCCGGCGAACTCGGCACCCGGGATCGGCGCCTCCCGGAACCCGGCGAGCCGCTCGGCCTGCTCCCCTGCGGCGTCACGCAGCGTGGCGGAACCCGCGGTCCACAGCTCGACGCGCACCTTCGGCGTCGTTCCGGCCGCGTGTGGCTCGCGCTCCAGCGGGAAGGCGCCCTCGCGAGGCCAGGTTGCGGTGCTGGTGCCCGCCCCGCACTTGCGCACCGGTATCCGGGTCCGGTAGAAAACACTCCATGTTCAACTGGAAAGGCGGCCCCGCCGCTGCCCGATGAGCGGGCCTTTCGGGCCAGGTAGCCCGACCTCCGAGTCCGACCTGCTCCGGCAGGCCATCACTATCCGCGACGAGTGGCTGGGCCGCGCCCTGTCCACTCTCCCCGCTGACCGGCCAGCCGCCGAAGCGGCCATCACCGAGCTGTACAGCCTCGTCGGTCAGGCAGCACCCCGGTTCCAATGGGTCGACTCCCCCGCGGCGATGCTGCGTCTGCCCCCTGAGGAACGCCCCGACGCCGCACCCGCCCAGCTGAGGGCCGCCCATCCGCGCAACCGGGCGGCCGACTGGCCAACCGCGTGCCGGCTGGCATCGTGCATGGCCGACCTGCGCCGCGACCTGGACCGGCTGGTCAATGCGCAACTGGCGGGGACGCCCCTGGCTCCCGGGCAGCGCAGAGCCGCGCGGGATGTCGCGCCGGAGGAGGCCCTGCGCCAGGGGGTTCCCCTGCGCCAGCTGCTGGAGATCGCCGTGCGCGAACCTCTTGAGGCCAGCGTCGGCGACGCCGTCGGAGGGCCGTTGCGCACCGCGTTCACCACTCTCGCGGGCGGCGCGTCTCCCCTGGTCTGGTCCGGCCAGCACGAGGCCCCGTGGATCGCCCGCTACGACACCTGGTGCCGCCTCGGCTTGGCCACTCTCCCCGCCGCCGCGGGTCACCAGCTTGGCCTGTGGGCGGAGCTGGCTCGCTGCTGCGGCTGGTGGTGGCCTGGCGAGGAGGTGTGTGTCCTCGCCGAACGCCCGCGGGCCGTGCACCACGAGCCGCTGCCGCACGCCCCGAACGGGCAGATCCGGCTGCACCGCGATGCCGGGCCGGCGGTGGAGTTCGGCGACGGGTGGGCGGTGCACGTCCTGCACGGCACCCCGGTGCCGGAATGGGTCCTTTCGGAGCCCACGGCGGAGCGGATCGCCGCCGAACGCAACGTGGAGGTGCGCCGCACCGCCATCGAACGGCTGGGCTGGGACTCCTACATCGAGCAGGCCGGACTGCGGCTGCTCGCGTCCGCTCCCGACCCCGGCAACCCGGGATGCGAGCTGCGGCTCTACGACACACCCCGCGACGTCCGGCTACCACCGTCGCGGCTGCTACTCGCCGTCAACGGCTCGGTGGAGCGCGACGGCCGGCGGCGCCGCTACGGGCTCGCCGTACCCGACGGCATCGACGACCCGGTCGCGGCGGCCGGCTGGTCCTACGGGCTCTCCGGCGAGGTGTACGCGCGGCTTGCCCGGCGGACCTGAGTCGCGCGGGCCGCGACCGGCCGTTCCCCGGAACCCATCGAGCCTTCGCGCAGCGGGGCCGCCCGCATGTCCCAATCCGCAAGATCAGCGCACGGAATACCCACAATCCTGACATAACGGGCGCGCACGCGCCCGAGAAACGCCACCCCGGGCCATCGTTGTCGTCGCCGCTGTCGTCGGGTGCGTCACCACCGGGCACCAGGAGCGATCACTGAGGGCCGGCCCACCCAGCGCCCTCGCTGCCCCGTCGGACGCCGCACCACGTACCCACATCACCGATCTCGCCGCCCAACCCCACAACAGGACCGTCCCCTACCCGCCAGAAGGCGGAGCATCCGCGAAGGTGATTGCCATGACCGTAACCCTTGCCCAACTCACCGAACGTAGCGGCCGAGGCGTTCTGGACCATCTGGAGCGCGAGGCGGCCGTGCCCGTCATCGACGGCCCGCAGGCCCAGGGCGACCTGATCGTCATCCCGCACCACCTCGTCAGCGACGATGTCGAGTTTCCGCGGCACGGGTGGCGTGCGGTGCCACCCGAAGGGATCGAGCTGCTGCGCAGCGCCGCCGGCGGGAACCCGCACGCGCTCGTGGCCGATCCCGGAACCTGCCACTGGGCCGCCAGCGCCCGCGACCGGTTCAACCTCGCGCTGGGGGTGCTCACGGCCACCGCGCCGGCCTACCTGGTCCACGCCGAGCACGGCGGCACCGGTATCGCACCGGGGACCTACGTCGTACGCCGCCAGCGCGAGGGCACCGGGTTCGTCGGCAGGCGCGGGACGCGGGCCCGCGGCGGCGTCAACGCCCACCTCGTCGCCGACTAGCCGCAGGCGGCCGTGCCGCCGGGACCGCGGTCCCGGCGGCACGGTTCGGGGACCGTTCGAAGGTGCCGCCCGCACCGGCGAACGCCCGGAACCGGTCCCCGGCGCCGCTCAACTCCGTGAAAGCGGCGCGTCTCACCCGGCCTCAGGTGCGCGGTGCAGTACGAGGGGGACCGAGACCGCGCCCACCTCGGGCATCCGGGCCCCTTCGGTCTCGCCGGCGGCCTCGAAGTGCCGGGTGCGGGCGAGCAACGCCCGCAGCGACACAAGCAGTCCAAGCCGGGCCAAGGGCATGCCCGCGCAGCGGTGCCGCCCCCGGCCGAACGCGAGGTGCTCGTGGATGTTGGGCCGCCCCATCCGGAACGTGTCGGCGCCGGGGAAGACGGTCTCGTCGCGGTTGGCGGACGCGTAGGCCAGCGTGACGGGCTCGCCAGGGCGGATCGTGCGGTCGTGCAGCGTCTGCTCGGTGCGCACGGTCCGGGCGAACCCGCGGTAGGGGGTGTAGAGCCGGAGGAACTCCTCGATCGCGTCCGGCAGCAGGTCCGGGCGCGACCGGAGCCGCTCCTGCAGCTCCCGGTCCGCGGCCAGGTGCGCGCAGATGGATCCCAGCAGGATCGGCGGCGCGACCATCCCGACCACCAGTGACTGCCGCAACGCGCCCACGATCTGCTCCCTGTCGAGGGGATGGCCGTTGGGGCGCTCCGCGAGGAGCGAGCTCGCGGGGTCCCGCTCCACGGGCAGCGGTTCGCGCTCGCGCGCCGCGACCAGGTCGCGGGCGATCCGGTACATGTGCTCGCTGTGCTCGTTCACCGCGGCGGCGTCCTCGTCGCGCCAGGCGTTGACCCAGCGTGCCGCGTGCTCGGCCAGGACGGGGGCGGTCCCCGGGCTCAGGTTGAGCCATTCCACGGTGACCCATGCCGGAAAGCGGGCGCCGTACTCCTGCGCCACATCGCCACTGCCCCGTTCCAGGAGCGGTTCGAGCTCCTGTTCGGCGTGCCGGGCAAGGGGGCGTTCGAGTCGTGCGACCCGCTTGCGGTGCAGCGTGCGGTCGAGGGCCCTGCGGAACGGGGTGTGGTCGGGGGCGTCGAAGTTCAGCGGCGGGCGGCGCAGGCCCCGGGGATCGCTGGGGACCACCGCGCGCACCGACGAGATGTAGGTGCGCGGGTCGCTGGCCGCCGCCTTGACGTCCTCGTAGCGGCTGAGCGCCCAGTGCCCGCCGTAGGCGCGGCTGTAGCCAACCGGGCAGTGCTCGCGCAGGTGCGCGTACATCGCGTACACGTCGGCTGGCGCCTGGCTGCGCGTGGGGTCGAAGTCGTCGGCCGGGGGGTGGGCCGGGCCGGTCATGACTGCTCATCCCCCTTACTCGCGGTGAAACGCATCGGGACCGAGTTGGTGCCCCACTCCGCCCACTTGGCCATCTCGATCGGACCGGAGACCTCGAAGTCGGTGGTGCGGGCGAGCGCCTCCTCAAGGGTCACGGTCATCATCATGCGCGCGAGCGGCGCGCCGGGACAGCTGTGCACCCCCGATCCGAACGAGATGTGCTCGCCCAGGTTGGGGCGGTCGAACTGGAAGGTCTCCCCGTTGGGGAAGACCCGCTCGTCGCGGTTGGCCGAGGTGTAGACCATCGCGATCGGCTCGCCCGCCTTGATCCGGCGCCCTCCGAAGACGACGTCCGTGCGCGCCGTGCGCGCCATGCCCCGGTACGGCCCGTACAGCCGGAGGAACTCCTCGACCGCGGCCGGGATCCGCCCGGGATCCGCGCGCAGGGTGTCCGCGACCTCCCGGTCGCGGTCGAGGTGCACGAACATGTTCCCGATGAACACGCTGGGGGCGACCATCCCGGTGACCAGGAGCTGGCGCACGCATCCGAGGATCATCTCCGGAGGCAGCGGCTCCCCGTCGTGCGTCGCCTGCATGAGTGCCGTCGTCAGGTCGGCGTCCGGGTCCATGGGGGCGGCCCGCCGCTCGTCGATGACCGCCTGGGCTATCTCGTACAGCCGACCGCTGAGGCGCTTGACCGTCTCGTCGTCCACGGCGACGATCGCGGCGACGTAGGCGGCGCTGATCTCCTTGATCAGCGCCGCCTGCTCGCGCTCCAGGTTGAAGAACTCCGCGAAGACGACCGCGGGGAACCGCTGGGCGTACTCCTTGGAGATGTCGCCCTCGCCGGCGTCGATGATCGGCTGCAGCATCTCGGCGGCGGCCCGGCGCACCTTGGGGTGCATGGCGCGCATCTTGGTCGGGGTGAAGAACCGGTTGATGACCCGCCGGTAGGAGGTGTGCTCCGGCGGGTCGAGGTGCAGCGGTGGGCGCCGGCCGGTGAAGGCGAACTTGGGCACCGTGTTCTGGACCGACGTGGTGAACGTCTCGGGATCGCGCAGTACCCGGTTGACGTCCTCGTGCCGGAACAGGGCCCAGAATCCGCCGTCGAAGCCGTAGCTGTGCGCGACGGGGCACCGCTGCCGCATGTCCGCGTACAGCTCGTGGGCGCTGGTGAACGTCTCCGGTGCCTTCGGGTCGAAGTCGTCGGTCAGCTCGCGGTCGTCGCTGGACTGGTCCTCCGCGGGCTCGCGGTACGTCATCGGGTACTCCTTTGCGGGTGTCCGTGTGGATCAGGCGGGGACGCGGGTCACTCGGCGCCGAGGAGCTCCTCGATCTCCGCCTCCTGCTCGTCCGACACGGGCTCGGGCCGCTGGAAGTCGTCCAGCCCGAGCCCGTACGGGGATGCCGCGTTGGAGATCTCGGCCAGGTGCGTGCTGCCCTCCTCGGAGAGGATGTAGTGCGCGAACAGCTTGGCGGCGTTGGGGTTCTGCGCGTCGGCGGTCAGGCCGAGCGCGATCTCCGGTCCGGTGGTGGGCCCGGGCACGGTCGCCTCGACCGGCGCGTCCTCCTCCTTGAGGTTGTCCACGATGGCCTGCACGCCGGGGTGGCCGAGTGTGGACTCGCCGGCGGCGACGGCCTGGGTGCCCGGCACCGCGCTGTTGTGCCAGGTCGGGTTGTTCTCGGCCACGCTCTCCAGGAACTCGTCGCCGTACTCGTCCCGCATGATCTGCCAGAAGGCGAGGTTCGCCGGCGAGGTGGCGGGGTCGGCGATCGCGAGCTTGCCCTTGTGCTCCGGGTCGGCGTAGTCCTCCCACGAGTCGGGTTCCGAGGACACCTCGTCGGTGTTGTACACCATGCTCGTCGGTACCAGGCTGACCAGCGGGACGTCCCCGTCCTCGACCACGTAGTCCTCGGGGTACTCGTCGGGGTAGTCGGGAACGCCGGCTTCGGTGAGAGGGGTGAGCCACTCCTTCTCCAGCGCCTCGGCGTAGAAGGGCGAGTGGGTCAGCAGGATCGCGTCGCTCGCCGGCTGCCCGGAATCCGCCTCCGAGGAGAACCGCTGCGACAGGTCGGCCGACACCAGGCGGACCGGCTCGATCTGGACCCCGTACAGTTCGGCGAACTCGTCCGCGACACCGCGGAGCAGGCTCTCGTCCGGGACGCCGTACAGGGTCAGCGAGCCCTCCTCCTGCGCGGCGGTCACGAGCTCCTGGAGCTCGGGGTCGTCGATGTCGGCCGAGCCCGAGCCACCGGAGCCGCTGGATCCGCAGGAGCTGAGAGCGAGGACAACCGCGGCCCCCGCGGCGAACGACGGGATGGTACGGATTCTCATGTTTCCTCCAGGTCTCGTGGGCCCTGAATCGCATCAGGGCAGGTCCGGGCGGGGCTGTCCCGCCGGGTCGGCGCGACCGCGGTCGCGCCGTGCCGCGCGTCGGCCCCGGTCGCGGGTACGAGGTGGCTGGGTCTGTCCGGTCCGACGGGTACCGGGTGGGTCACGTGGTACCGCATTCACACCCCGCCAACCCGGGTCGGGCCGGCGTACCGGGACGCGCGGCGGGTGTAAGCCAGTACGGCCGCCAGCACCGTTCCCGTCACCAGGACCAGGACCGTGGACAACGATGCGAGCAACGCGTACGAACCGCTGGTAAAGACTTCCAGAATACGGAAACCAACCACGCTGTTTCCGGTGCCGGCCAGGATCGCCGACGCCGTGAGGTCGCCGACCATCCGGATGAACAGCAGCGCCCACCCCGCGACGAGCCCCGGCAGCATCAGCGGGAGATGGACCTTGCGGAAGGTACGGAACGGGGTGGCGCCGGCGACCGCAGAGGCCTCGGGAAGCTCGTCGCCCACTCCGCTGACCGCCGCGTCCGCCGCGATCGACGCCTGCGGGAGGTACAGAGCGAGGTACCCGATGAGCAGGATCGTCAGCGTGCCGGAGAGCATGAACGGGCCACCGCCGAACACCAGCAGGATCCCTACCGCGATCACCATGTTGGACACCGCCGCGGGCAGTTTGATGCCGGCGTCCACGGCCCCCGCGAGTACGGTGCGGCGGCGCGCGACATAGAGCGAGACGGCCGCTGCCGCCAGGATACCGATGAGTCCGCCGACCACACCGAGACCGAGGCTGTTTCCCAGAGCCTGGCTGGTCAGCGGGTCGTCGAACACGGACTGGCGCAGGGCGTCCAGGCTGAGGCTGCCCCATCCGATGTCGGGAGTCCAGAAGCCGTTCAGCGAGACCAGCACCAGGGCCATCAGCGGCAGCACGGTCGACACGAACACGTAGCCGAGGACCAGCAGCCGCATCGGCCACCTCCAGGCGCCGAGGTCGATGCGCCGCACTCCCCCGCCCTTGCCCGTCGCCACGGCGTGCCGGCCGCGGCGCAGGATGCGCGCCTGCAACCAGTAGGCCAGCCCGACGAACGCGACCACGAACGCGCTCAGCCCGACGGCGAGCTCGGTGTCGGGCGGGTAGGTGAAGGTCAGCAGCTCGACGATCCGCACCGACAGCACATCGATGCCCGCGGGCGTGCCGACGATGGAGGGCAGGGAGAACATCCCGGCACCGAACCAGACGCTCAGCAGCACACCGGCGCCCAGGCTCGGCGCCACCAGGGGCAGGGTGACCTTCCGCAGGGTGCGGAACATGCTCGCCCCGCTGAGTCGGGACGCTTCCTCCAGGGAGGAGTCCAGGTTGCGCAGACCGGCCGCGGCCGTCATGAACACGAAAGGGACCGCGTAGACGGCGTAGACCAGGATCAGCCCGTACCAGGAGTGGATGTCGAACGGGCCGGTCTGAAGGTTGATGCCGAAGAGCGACAGGATGTCGCGGATCCAACTGTTCAACAGGCCCGCGCGGGGGGAGAGCAGCATGACCCAGCCGACCGCGCCGGCGACCGGGGGAAGCAGGAACGGCAGCAGCGGCAGCGAGTCGGTGAGCAGCCCCATCCGGACGTTGGTGCGCTCGTTGAGCCAGGCGAGGCCGACCCCGATGACCCAGGCGACGGCGCTGCTGGCGACCACGACGACCACCGTGTTGAGCAGCAGCTCGCCCAGCCCGGGAAGTGCGAGGGTGCGGGTGATCGGGCGCATGGTCAGCTCGCCGTCCGCCCAGAACAGGCCCACCACCACGCGCAGCAGCGGAATCATCACCAGGGCGATGAGCACCAGCCCGACCCCCAGGCTGGCCGTCTCGAACGGCCGGCCGATACGCAGCCGGGGGCGGCGCGCGGGGCGGGTGGGGCGCTCGGGCTCGCGCGTCAGCGTGGCGGCGCTCATGTGTCCTCCGCCGGCATGACCAGGACGTCGACCTCGGAAATCTCGACCCACACGTCGTCGCCGGGACTCAGCACGTTGGCGCCGGGCACCTGCACGCGGACGTCCTGGCCCGCCACGTCGACGACCTGCTCGGTGTAGCTGCCGACGAACATCGAGGCCTTCACAGTGCCGCGCAGCCGGTTGGCCGCGACGGGGTCCGAGTTGGTCATGGTTCCGCTCTCGGGGCGCCACATGGCCGCCACCCGGTCGCCGACCGCGACCGACTCCGCGTTGAGGTGTCCGGTCAGCGAGCCGATACCGGTCTCCACCTCGGCTGTCTCGCCCTTGATGGCGGTCACGGTGCCGAGGTTCTCGTTCATCGTCCCGATGAACTGGGCCACGTAGCGGTTGGCCGGCCGGGTGTAGATCTCCAGTGGCGAGGCGAGCTGTGCCAGACGGCCCTCCTGCAGAACAGCGATCCGGCTGCCGAGCTGCATCGCCTCGGCCTGGTCGTGGGTCACGAAGATCGCCGCGAAGCCCAGTTCGCGCTGCAGCGAGAGCAGCTCGATCCGCAACTGCTCGCGCACCTTGGCGTCGACGTTGGACAGCGGCTCGTCGAAGAGCACCAGCGCGTCGTTGCTCACCAGGGCGCGTGCCAGGGCGACCCGTTGCTGCTGGCCGCCGCTCATCTGGGCGACGTACTGCTGTTCCAGCTCACCGACGCCGACCAGGTCGAGCGTCTCGCGCACCCGGCTGGCGATCTCGGATTTGCTCCGCTTGCCGGACCGGCGGGACTCCAGCGGGTAGGAGACGTTCCTGAACGCTGTCATGTGCGGCCACAGCGCGTACGACTGGAACACCATGCTGACTCCGCGCCGCTCCGGCGGGACGTTGGTCTGGCTCGCCGCGGAGAACTGGGGGCGCCCGCTGAAGCTGATGGCGCCTCCGTCCGGGGTCTCCAGGCCGGCGATGGAACGCAGCAGCGTGGTCTTGCCGCAGCCGCTGGGGCCGAGCAGCACGAGAAAGTCACCCGGCCCGACGTCGAAGGAGACACCGTCGATGGCCGGGACAGTGGAACCGTCCCGCCGCCGGAAACCTTTCGCAAGGTTCTCGACCCGCACGACAGGATCGCGGTCCTCGCGCGGAGAGAGGTCGGGCATGTCCGGGGGCCTCCTTGGTGCGGTGTACGGAGCGCAGCTAGCGCTTGTGACTCAGCACACTATCGTCTAATTTCTGGCGACCGTCAATATTTTGACGTATTTCCATCGCATCAGATTTGTGCGCTGCCCGAACAGGCGCGCAGAAGGTACGGAGCGAGCAGGAAACGAAAGACGTGCGCCGGGTCCGGAGCGAACGCGAGTGGAAACGGTCGCCACCCGGATGTCCGCGGTTCCGCAGCCTTCAGGACGGTGGTGGAGCGGGCACTCTGTGCGCCGATCCCAGGAAGGTGCACCTATTACTCCCGAGGGGAGTTGCGGTGTTTTGGGTCTCGGGGCGGGCGTCCTCGCATGGGGCCCGTTCGTCCGAGGCTGGCCGCGGATGGTTGCGCACCCGACGAGGTCAGCGAAGGCAGCGGTGGGTCAGCCCCCAGTGATCGCACCGGGTGCCCGATGGTTGAGCGTCCACCGGGGGCGGCGGGATCGGTGGTGGGTCGCATCGAGGGTGTCTGTGGGGACGTTCTCGGTGCTGACCATGTCCGCACGGTCAGTTTCGGTGCGCAAATTGCGCGGGGCGGGGCCGATTTTCGCCCGTTCAGCGACGCACATCACCGCTCGCGGTCGCCGGACCGCGACTGGCGGGCGCGCGCGGCCTCGCTCAGCCGGCGCGCCTCGCTCGCCCGTTCGAACGGGGTGTCGCCGCGCGCCCGGTCGCCGAGCGACTCGTACAGCGCCGAGACGCTCTCCCAGTCGTGGCGTGCGGCGAGCTGCGCGAGGTCCGGCGACACCCGCGCGAGCACCTGCCGGAACCGCAGTTCGGCCACCGGGCCGAGGCGCTCGTAGATCTCGGTGAACACCCGCCGCGCCCGGTCGCGCTCCCAGTCGGCCGGCAGCAGCTCCGCCGGCAGGTCCGGATCGGTCTCCTGGAACCGCCGCCAGTCCGCTCCCACCTCGGTGCGCGTGCGCAGCGCCTCAGCGGGCCCGACCTGGCCCGCGTTGACGCGCTCCAGCAGCGGCTCGTAGTAGTCGGCGAAGCCGCGGTAAGCCAGGGCGTGCTCGCTGAGGTCGAACGCCTCGCGCAGCCCGCTCTCCGCCGACTCGCGTCCCGCCTCGGTGGACCGCAGCACGGTCGCCGTTGTGACACCCAGCTCGTCCAGCATGGCCAGAGCGGCCTCGGTCTCGTCGTGCGGGGTGACCCAGACGCCGTCGTACAGGGCGGCGAAGCGCAGCACTCGCAGCCGGGTGCGCAGCTCGGAACGCAGGCCGCGATCCTCCTCGGGCACCGAGAACGCCACGACGGTCCACATCCCGTCCCACTGCGGCGCCGACGAACCGAAGGTCAGCATCCGATAGGTGTGCTCCACGATCACCGCCACCGTCCGCGGCGGGATGCCGTAGGCCGTCGTCCGGCCATTGCGCGCGACGGTGAGCAGGCCGCGGGCGGACAGCCTGCGCATCGCGGACCTGGCCCCGGCCGGGGTGATGCCGAAGTCACCGAGCAGCTCCACCAGCGCCGCCGAGGGGATGTGCTCCTCACGCCAGTACCAGAAGTCCCCGAGGAGCGCGGTCAGCAGCTCCTGCGGCTTGGCACCGTTGGGCCGGCGAGGTGGAGGCATCGGTGTCATCGAAGTCGTAGCCCCTGTCGGTGATGTGTCGGACGAGCCGAGGCTACTGGGTGATGTGGCACGCAGCACCGAAGGCCGGTTGCGGTGGACCGGCCTTCTCCGGCCCGAATAGCAGTCCCATCCTGCCACGGTCGTCCTCATATTGAATTATATGCCCTTTGTGTGGCCGCCACTGGCGATCCGGACCGCCCGAGTGCGGCGGCCTCAGGGCGTCTCAGGTACGCGGCGCCACCTCATTGTCGAGCCAGTCGCCGACCGTGCGGGTGAGCGCGTCCTTGTCCGCGCTGCGGGCGTCGACGTTGTCGGCGCGCAGCTCCAGAACCGGGATGCCCGCCGCCCGGAGCGCACGCGTGGTGAAGTAACCGCCCCGCGCGTCGTCGGAGACCAGGTGAACCACGCCGTCCACCCCGTGGTGGCGGGCCTCCTTGACGTACCACTCGGCCGACCACGGAGGGGTGTAGAGCTGGTCGGAGAACGCGGCGAAGCGCGCGGCGAGCGCGCGCAACGGGTCGCCCCCGTAGCGCAGGTAACCGTCGGCCGCGATCGCCAGGTACATCGACCAGACGAAGACGGCACCGTGCGTGCGCTGGAACCGGCGATAGAAGTCCAGGTCGAACCATAGTCCCCGGCCCACCCACATCAGGCGGTAGCGCTCGTCGGGGCACACCCCGGTGCCCTCCGCCACGCGGGCGGCGACCTCGTCGTGGAAGGCGCGCGCGGCATCGCGCGCCCAGGTGGTGCCGCGGTGCCACTGCGGAACCATGACGCCGGGGATGCTGTCGGTTACGCTCAGGGGGCACGGCCGCGCGCGGGCGATGAGGTCGCGTGTGCGGCGGTTCCACTCCTGCTGTTCGTTGGCCAGCGCCATGACCTCGCGAAAGCGTGTCTCCAGGAACTCCCGGCCGGTCGTGGCCTCCAGGAACCTGATTAGCCCGACCAGCTCCTCGACCATGAGGTCGAGGCGGTCCGAGCCGACAGCCTCCTCCCAGCGCCGCGGCATCAGCTCCCACCACCGCGGCGGGACGTCGTCGCGCGCGGCGCTCTCCAACGGGTAGAAGGTGGTCCCGGGTTCCTCGTCCCACACATCGAAGACCTTGCGGGACGCGTCGCCGGTGGTCTCGGCGAGCACCAGGCTGGGCCGCGGCAGGCCGCCCCACGGCGCCGATCCGGGATCGGGGTCGAACAGCGAGCCCAGCGCGATCGAGCTGTACTGCTCCGAGTGGTCCGGGTAGCCGCGCTCGCGGAGCAACCCCAGGTAGTCCTGGGTCCGGCCCTTCGCGGTGACGATGGAGGCCCACCACTGGTTCACCACGTAGGGGATGCCCATCGTCCGCAGGATCTCGTGCGGGGTATCGGCATTGACCAGCGCGAACGGGGCGCCGTCGGCGACCGCGCCGTGCAGGTCCGCGAACCATTGCCGCTGGTACGCCAGCGCCGCCTCGGCCGAGGAAAGCCGGTCACTCATCGGATACCTCCCAGCTGGTTCGTCAGCCCGGCCGCGGAGGCGAGCGCCTCGGCGGTGAGCGAGCCGTAGGGCTGGCGGTCGACCAGGACCGCCGGCAGGTCCGCGGCGGCGCGCTGGGCCGGAAAGTCCCACAGCGGGCCGTCGTCGTGGTCCCGCACGTACGAGAGCAGCGCGTCGGCCCGGCACGCGCGGGCGGCGTCGGCCGTGTGCGCGGCCCGCCGCCGGATCGACGCGCGCGGCGCGGACGGGCCGTTGTACTGGTAGCGCTCGGCCAGCCCCAGCTCGGTGGGCTCGCGCACGCGGCGGTGGAAGAGCAGGTCGCCCCAGTCGTGGTCCTCGCCGACGACGAGCAGGCCGGCGTCCTCCAGTGCCGCGTAGACGTCCGTGGTGTCGTGCCCGCTTCCGGTCAGGAACACCCGGGCACCGTCCGCTTCGGGCAGCGTGTCCGGATGCGCGTGCAACCGCTCCAGCAGCTCGATGGAACGGCGCACGGGCAGTGTCGTGGTGGCGGCCACGATCGCCAGGACCGCTGTTCCGGTGAGGCGGGCCGGCCGCTCCCTACGCAGCTCGGCGACCTCCCCCAGGAGCTGCCGGAGCCGGTCGTGTGCCTCGACGGCCGCCGCGAGGTCGGCATCCGCGATGGTCCGGCCCGTCCAGGTTTCCAGGGTCGCCCGCATCTGGGCGACCTTCGCGCGAACGTAGCGGGTGGTGCTGCGGTGCGGCAGGTGCAGGACGTCGACGAGGTGCGCTGGGGGCAGGCGCACCGCGGGCTCGACCCGGCGCAGCTCCCGGACCGCGTAGAACAGCCGCGCCGAGGCCTCGCAGTCACGGGAGACCACCAGCCCGTCGAGGTCGCCGTAGTCGCCGTCGAGCAGGCGGGTGAGCACGGACCGCGCGGCCGGATCGACCCCGTGTCCGAGGTAGCGGTCACCAGTGGCGGTGCCGGCGCCGGGCGAGCCGGCCAGCCGCACCGGAAGCGCTCCGGCGGCGGTGAGCAGCTCGACGGGGACATCGGCGCCCACGTACCCGATCACCGGCCGCCCTTCGGCCCGCCACTCGCCGGCCGCGGCCATCCTGTCGGCGGCGTGCGCCGTGAGTTGGGCGAGCGCGCTGCTCGCGGTGCTTTCCCTTGACGCGGTCCGCGCAGAGGTCGCGGTGGTCGCTGCGGGCATGCTCGTCCTCCGGCTGGTGCTCGGGGCTTGCGGGTCAGATCACCTTGTTCTCGGCCAGCTCGGCGATCCACTGTTCGCTGTAGCCGAGCAGGTCGCGGTACACCTCGTCGTTGTGCTCGCCCAGCGCGGGGGCCGGCCGGTCGAACCCGGCTCGCGCCGCCGAGAACCGGATGGGCAGCCCGGTGGCCATGAGGTCAGTGACCGTCCCGTGGCGCGGATGCGCGACGGGTACGGCCTCCTCGCGGGCCACCACGAGGGGATCGCGCACCGCCTCGCGCGGCCCGCGCACCTCAGCGGCGGCGACCCCCTCCGCTGTCAGCGCGTCCAGCGCCTCGGCCACCGTCCGCTCCCGGCACCAGGCGCGGATCAGGTCGTGCAGCTCGTCGGCGTGCTGCACGCGCTCGTCGCGGCCGTGGAAGCGCGGGTCGCTGATGAGATCGGGGCGCCCCATGGCGCGCAGCACACTGTGGGCGAACTCGTCGGTTGGGGCGCAGAGCGCGATATGGCCGTCCGCGGCCGGCAGCAGCCCGAACGGAGCCAACCGCGGCAGCGTCGAGCCGGTCCGTTGCGGCAGGCCCACGGCGTCGAGGGCGTCGAACGGCTCGCACGCCACGAGCGAGGTGAGGGCACCGAGCATGGACACGTCCACGTGCTGGCCGACACCGGTGCTCTCGACCTGCACCAGGGCCGAGGTCGTGCCGATGACCGCGAACAGCGGGGCCAGCGTGTCGGCGATCGGCAACCCGAAGCGGACCGGGCCCTCCCCCGGTTCGCCCGCGGTCATCATGACCCCGCTCAGCGCCTGGATGATCGTGTCCATGGCCTTGCCTGACCCCGGGCCGCCTCCCTGGGCGCCGAAGCCGCTGATCGAGGTGTAGACGATCTTCGGGTTGATCTCCCGCACGGCCTCGTAGTCGATACCGAGCCGCTCGGTGACGCCGGGGCTGTAGTTCTCCACCACGACGTCGGCGTCGCGCACCAGGTCCTCGAAGACCTTCCGGCCGCGCGGGTCCTTCAGGTTGAGCGTGACGCTGCGCTTGTCGCGGCCGCGCACGAGCATCGAGACCGACATGTCGTCGGGCTCGCTGCGGGCAAGGGACATCCCGTCGTCGCCGACGTAGGGCGGGTTGCCACGGGCCGGGTCCCCGCCGGTGGCGGGGTTCTCCACCTTGATGACACTCGCCCCCAGCCCGGCGAGCAGCAGGGTGGCGTAGGGGCCCGCGAGTGCGTTCGTCAGGTCGATGACGGTGCGCCCGGCGAGCGGCTGCTGGTCGGTCATGCTGTCCCTTCGGTGCTGGTCGTCGCGGTCACCACGGGCGAGCACAGCGGGGCGCTCGCACCGCGTGCGGCCGCGGGGGCTCGGGGGCGTCGAACGGGCGGCGCATGGTGGGCGGCCTCCTGCGCTGGCTCGGGTGCCGAACGTGCGTCACACGGGAATCCGCCGGTTCCGCTAACACCAGCGCGGGTCACGTTGTCGATTTTCCTGACGGTCGTCATTAAAACTGACGCCTATCCTAGCCAATACGGGCCGAACAGGAAATTCCGGGGCGTGCCCACCCCGCGAAAGCCGCGGGCGCCGCGAGTGTCCGCCCGGTCACACTCGACGCCCGCGGGAGCGGCACGGCGTAGCATGATCATCCGCGCCGGAGACCGCCCGGGAGAGAACGGAGGAACAGTGGACGCTCACGAACCCGACGCCCGCGCCCTGCTGTCGGAGTTGATCGCGCTGGACACGGTCGGTGGCGGCGAAGGCGCCGCGGCCTCTGTCGCCTCCGGGGTCCTGGAACACTCCGGACTGCGGGTACACATGGCCGACTGGGAGCCGGGCCGGGGACAGCTCGTGGCGACCACGCCCGAACCGGCCGACTCCCCTCCCCTGACGTTCACCGGGCACCTGGACACCGTCCCGGCCACAGCCCGCGACTGGCACAGCGACCCCTGGCGGGCCGAGATCGATGGTGACCGGCTGGTCGGGCGGGGCGCCAGCGACATGAAGTCGGGGGTGGCGGCGTTCCTCGTCGCACTGCGCCGGCATCGCGCCCGCCCGCACCGCTGCCGAGGGGTGCAGGTCGTGCTGACCGCCGGTGAGGAGACCGGGGCCGAAGGCGCGGCCGGCCTTCCCGCGGACCTGGTCCGCACGGGTGGCTGGCTGATCGTCGGCGAACCCACCGCCAACCGGCTCGTTCCCGCACACAAGGGCGCGTTGTGGCTGCGTCTGCGGGCGCACGGGGTCCCGGCGCACGGCTCGGCGCCGGAGGCCGGCCGCAACGCGGTCGTGGCGCTGGCCCGGGTCGCCGCGGCGCTGCACGACACCGCGGACTGGCCGGCGCAGGACGGCTTCGGCGCCGTCACCGCCAATGTGGGCACGATGAGCGGCGGCACCCAGGTCAACGTGGTGCCGGACGCCGCCGAACTGCTCCTGGACCTGCGCACCGTCCCCGCGCACGCGGCGGAGCCGCTGCGTGCGCGGGTGCGCGCGATCGCCGGCCCGGAGATCGAGGTCGCCGACCTGGTGAACCTCCCGCCGGTGAGCACCCCGCCGGACGCACCCGTCGTCACGGCAGTGCGCGAGGTGCTGCGCGCGGCCGGGTTGGACGACCAACCGTCGGCACCGGCCCGCTTCTTCACCGACGCTTCGATCCTCGCCGAACGGTTGGACGCGGCCGGCACCGTGGTGCTCGGGCCGGGAGAGCCCGAGCAGTGCCACGTCGTGGACGAATGGTGCTCCCTGTCCCGCCTTGACCAGGCCGTGGACCTCTATGACCGGCTGCTCGACTCCTGGTGCTCGCCATCGCCGAACCTCGGGTAGGGCGGCGACCACCCGGACGGCTCCGTGCTCTCGCGCACAACGAGAGCCGGGGCGAGTGCGGTGTGGGCCGCGGTGCCGCCCCACGTCTCGGCGGTCGCCAGCAGCCGCACAGTCTCGGCCGCGATCCGGTCGCGGGGCTGGCTGATGGTGGTCAGCGCCGGATCGACGAGCTCCGCGAAGTCGATGTCGTCGTATCCGGTGATCTGCACGTCGTCCGGAACGGTCACCCCCCGGACGCGGCAGGTGCGCAGCGCGCCGATCGCGATGAGGTCGTCCGCGCACACAATGGCGTCGGGCAGCTCGCCGCCGTCGAGCAGGGTTTCGGTGGCGCGGCGCCCCCACGCCACGGAGTACTCGCCGAGCAGGATCCATTCCGCGCGGGTGGTCATCCCCAACCGCTCCACCTGGAGCTTGAACCCGGCCAACCGGAGCTCCGTCGAGGAGTTGGTCATAGCGGAGGAGACAAAGGCCGCTGAGCGCGCCCCGGCCGCGTGCAGGTGCTCAAGCAGCAGCCGCATCCCCTCGTGGTCGTCGACGCCGACCCAGTCGGTACTGGTGCCCGCGACCCGCCGGTCGAGCTGGACCAGGGGGAGCGTCTCGGCGGCGCCCTGCACCGCCGACGCGCTTTCGCTCCCGTGGCACGGGCTGATGATGATGCCGTCGACCTGCCGCGCCATCAGGGACCGCAGGTGCCCGCGCTCCACCTCGGGCTCCTGTCGGGAGTCGCACAGGAAGAGCTGCCTCCCCTCGGCCTGCAGCACGTGCTCCACGCTCTCCACCAGTGAGGTGAAGAACGGGTTGGTGATGCTCGGGACCACCATCCCGACTGTGTCGGTGCGGCTGCGGCGAAGCGCGCTGGCGATCGAGTTGCCGGAGTAGCCGAGCTCCCGGGCCGCGGCGATAACCCGCCGCTGGATCTCGTCGGACACCGGGCGTGCGCCGGAGAGTGCCCGGGACACTGTGGCCGTGGAAACCTCGGCCCGCTCCGCCACCTGCGCGATCGTCACGCGCTGCAATCGGTTGCCCTCCACTGTGCGACACGACCTCTCCATTTACAGCGGGTTTACAGCATAGGTATTGACCTCGCTAGCCGCGAGTCCGTACGGTCACAGATACTTATTGGCAAACGATTACATCCCAGTGAGAGGCCCATGAGCAGCGAACGTCCACCCGGCGTCTTTCCGCCCAAGCCCGACGCGGTCCGCGAGCTGTTCCAGACGTCGCCCGCGATCATCGGGGCCGTGCACCTGCCGGCGCTGCCCGGAAGCCCGCACTACCGGGGGCGGTCGCTCGACGACATCTCCCGATTCGCGGTTGAGGAGGCCACGGCGTACTGCGCCAACGGGTGCCACGGGGTGGTCGTCGAGAACCACTGGGACATCCCGTTCCTCAAGCCCGGTGAGCACGGCTACGAGACCGCGGCCGCCATGGCCGTGGTCACCGCCCGGGTGCGCGAGGCCGTGGACGGCGCCGTGGGGGTCAGCGTGCTCTCCAACGCCGCCGAGTGCTCGATCGCGTCGGCCTGGGCGGCCGGTTCCGGCTTCGTCCGGGTCAACCAGTGGGCGAACGCCTACGTCGCCAACGAGGGCATCATCGAGGGACAGGCCGCGCACGCCACCCGGTACCGGCACCGCATCGGCGCCGAGGGGGTGCGCGTCTTCGCCGACGTGCACGTCAAGCACGGTTCGCACGCGATCGTGGCCGACCGCACGCTCGCCGATCAGACGGAGGACGCGGAGTTCTTCGACGCCGACGTCCTGATCGCCACCGGCTCGCGCACCGGCGACCCCGCCTCCCGCGGCGAGATCGAGGGCGTAACGGCGCACACCCGGCTTCCGGTCGTCATCGGGTCCGGCGTCAACGCGGACAACGTCGGCGACCTGCTGCCCGCCTGCGACGGCGCGATCGTCGCGTCCTCCCTCAAGGACAACGGGCGGTGGTGGGGCCGGGTGGCGCCCGAGCGGGTCCGCGCGCTGGCCAGGGCAGCGCAGAGCGCTGGAGTGGACGCCGGATGATCCTCTTCTGCGGCTACGCCAACGTCGACGTTGTGGCGCGCATCCCGGTCCTGCCGAACGGGGGCGACCGGGTACACGCCGCGTCGATCGACTACCACCACGGGGGGATGGCGGCCAACGCCGCCGTCGCCGCGGCGCGCATGGGGGCCGCCGCGGCGTTCGGCGGCGCGGTCGGCTCGGCCGCCCTGGACCGGGAGTTCCTCGCCGCGCTCGCCGTCGACGGGGTCGACACCACCTGGTGCCACACCGACTCCGCGCTGTCCACCTGCGTCCTCCTGGTCACGCCCGACGGTGAACGTTCGGCGATCAGCCGCGACGACGACCTGGACCGGGCGCGCATCGCCGCGAGCGTCCAGCACCTCGCCGCGAACGGCGAAGGCTGGCTGTACCTGGACGGCTACCGCTGGCCCGAAGCCGCGGGGGTCCTGGCCAACGCCGATCCGGCCGGCCGCATCAACGTCTTCGTCGACCTCGACGGCTGCGCCGACCAGGACGCGGCGCGGGTCGCGCTCACCACCGCCCGGCACGTCGTGGCCGGGCGCGCGCAACTGGAGTCGCTGTTCGGCACCACCGGCGAGGAGCTGTTCGCCCTCGCCGCCCAACACGACGTCGTCCTCCTCGTCACCGACGGAGCGGACGGCTGGTGGCTGGCCGCCCCGGACGGCCGCGTCGAGCACGGCGCGGCGCTGCCGGTCGAGGCGGTCGACACCACCGGCGCCGGAGACTGCTTCTCCGGTGCCTACCTCGCCGGTCTCGACGCGGGCCTGGCCCCGGTCGAGGCCGCCCGAACCGCGGCGATCGCCGCGGGCCTTTCCTGCACCGTCGCCGGGGCCCGCGGGGCGCCGGACCGCAGCGCCGTCGAGGCGGCGCGGCAGCGCACGGCGGATCCGTCCACCGGGAGCACAGCACTGAGGAGTTCGCCGTGACGTCTGTCCGGACCGCGGCGGCGGGACTCACCCGCCGGGCAATGAGCGTTCCACTCGCCAAACATCCGCGTGCCCAGCCCAACGGCCAGGGGCATTGGTCCGCCCCGCGGTCGCACGCCAGCTTCCGCCCCTACCGCGTGGGCTCTGCTCGTGCCGCGCAGCGGGGACTGGACCACACATGCCGCCAGCCCGGCAGCCGGCCCGGCCGGAGGGGCGCGCACCACCCGAACAACGCGACGGCAAGCACCCACGTTCGCACCACCATGTGCGCGAACACCGCCGGCCCCGCGCCACGAGAAGTCCGTTTCCTCCCCCGCCCGCGGGCGGGGGCGTCCTCGGAGGAGATCGCATGACCAAGACGCCCTGGATCGCCGCGTTGAGCGTGGCACTGCTGGCCACCGCGGCCTGTGACAGCGACGTGCGCGAGGAGCAGGAGGCCGAGGAGGAGGCCGCGCAGGAGATCCCTGAGCCGACGGACGTGCCCGACGGCTGCGAGCCCGACGGCGAGCCCCTTGAGATCGGCCTGGTCACCATTAACCTTCAGGCTCTGTTCTTCAACCAGATCAACACCGGCGCCGAGCGCATCGCCGAGGAGACCGGCGCCGAGCTGCAGATCGTCAGCGGTGACGACGACTCCGTCACCCAGGCCAACGCGATCGAGGACCTGGTCGCCAGCGACGTGGACGCCATCATCGTCGACGCGGTGGACACCGAGGGCATCAAGCCGGCCGTCCGCGAGGCCGACGACGCGGGCATCCCGGTGGTGGCCGTCGACGCCACCGTGGACGACCCGGCGGTATCCACCCAGGTCGGTGTGGAGAACGCCAAGGCCGGCGCGCAGATGGGCGATTTCCTGGTGGAACAGTCCGCCGGAGAAGGAACCGCGCACATCGTCAGCGCACTGAACAGCACTATCCAGTTGCAGCGGGAGGACGGGTTCACCGAGGCGGTCGAGGACGGCGGGATGGAGGTCGGCTCGGTCGTCGACGGCCAGAACGTCCAGGAGGAGGCGGAGAACGAGGCGGAGAACCTGCTCACCGCCAACCCGGACGCCGAGTACATCTACGCCACCGGCGAGCCCGCCCTGATCGGTCTCGCCGCCGCGGTCCGCAGCCAGGACCTCACCGACCAGGTGACCGTCGTGGGCTGGGACCTCTCCGAGCCGGCCGTTGACGGGCTGCGCGACGGCTGGATCGCCGGAGTCGTCCAGCAGAACACGTTCGAGCTCGGCTACCAGTCCATGTCCGCCGCTGTCCGGCACGCCTGCGGCGAAGAAGCCCCCGAGGACGTCCCCGTCCCGATCGAGATGGTCACGCCGGACAACATCGAGGACTACCTGTACTTCCTGGAGAAGGAATGACCGACGAATCACCCCTGGTGGAGCTGCGCGGCATCCGCAAGTCGTTCGGCGCGGTCACCTCGCTGGCCGGGGTGGACCTCACCCTCGGCCGCGGGGAGGTGCTCGGCCTGGTGGGCGACAACGGGGCTGGCAAGTCCACACTGATGAAGGTGCTGGCCGGGGCTCTCCAGCATGACCGGGGCGAGATCCTGGTCAACGGCAGAGGCGTGCGCTTCGCCACTCCCGCCGACGCCCGCCGCGAAGGCATCGGCATCGTGTACCAGGACCTCGCGCTGTGCGACACGCTGGACGTCGCGAGCAACCTGTTCCTGGGCCGGGAACCCCACAAGGGCCCGTTCCTTGACCATGCCACGATGCACGCCGAGGCCAGCCGCATCCTGCGCGACCTGCACGTGCGCGTGCCCTCCACCCGCCAGGAGATCGGGCGCCTCTCCGGCGGGCAGCGCCAGACCGTGGCCATCGCGCGGGCCGTTTCCACCCAGCCCGACGTGCTCATCCTGGACGAGCCCACGGCGGCGCTCGCCGTGGCCGAGGTCGAGCAGGTGCTACGGCTGATCGGCGACGTCGCCGCGCGCGGCGTCGGCGTCATCCTCATCACGCACCGGCTGCAGGACCTGTTCCGGGTCTGCCACCGGATCACCGTCATGTACGAGGGCCGCAGCGTCGACGACGCGCCGATCGCCGAGCTGGACATCAAGTCGCTCGTCGACATGATCACCCGTGCCAACACCCCGGATTCGGCGAAGGAGGCCCTCAGTGACCGCTGACACCGGCAGCACCGCAACCGAAGGGCCTGGCTCCGCCGACGCGCGGGACGGCACGTCCCCGACCGAACCGGGCCCTCGTCTCGCCCGGATCCTCAACGACGCCAACAAGCCGACCCTGCTCATGGTGGGCGTGACGGTTCTACTGTTCGCGGCGTTGGGGGTGGCGACACCGGACTTCCTGACGTTCGCGAACCTGTCCAACCTGGCCACCCAGGTCGCTCCGATCGTGATCGTCGGGGTGGCGATGACGTTCGTCATCACCTCGGGCCAGATCGACCTTTCGGTCGGGTCGACCATCGCCTTCGTCGCCGCTGTCAGCGCCGAGATGCTGGTCGCCGGGCTGGACTCGTCCCTGGTGATCGTGCTCGGCATCCTCTCCGGCGCGGCCTGGGGGCTGGTCAACGGCTGGCTGGCCGCCTACCAGCGCATCCCGCCCTTCGTCGTCACGCTGGCGACGATGTCCGTCATCCGCGGCGTCGCCCTGCTGCGCACCGAGGGCTTCTCGGTGCCGATCGACAACCGGCTGATGCTGGCCCAGCTCGGCCAGACGGACCTGCTCGGGTTCTCCGTCTCGGCGTGGATCGCGCTCGTCGTCGCGGTTCTGGGTGCGATCCTGTTGAACCACACCCGGTACGGTCAGTACATCACCGGTATCGGCTCCAACGAGGAGTCGGTGCGCCGGGCGGGCGTCAACACCCGGCGGACCAAGATGCTGGCGCTGGTGTTCACCGGCGCCGCCGCCGGGCTCGCGGGCCTGCTCATCGCCGCCCGGCTGGGTTCCGGATCGGCGAACTCGGCCGAGGCCTTCGAGCTCACCGTCATCGCCGCGGTCGTGCTGGGTGGAACGAACCTGTTCGGCGGACGCGGCACGATTGTCGGCACGGTCATCGGTGCGCTCATCACGGGGGCGATCGCCAACGGTCTCACGCTGCTTGGCATGAGCCCGTTCCTCACGCCGATCGTGACCGGATGCGTGCTGATCCTGGCGATCTGGCTCAACCTGCGCGGCCGCGACATCGCCGACCTCGCCAGCCAGATGCTGGGCCGGAGGGCGGCACAGTGAGTGAGCCCGTCACCGTGCGCACCGTGACGGGTGCGGTTCCCAGCGACCACCTGGGCCGCACCCTCACGCACGAACACCTGGTCAACGACCTGCGCGCCGCCGTCTCCCCGCCCGGCCCCGGCCGGGAGCACCTCACCACGGCACCGGTCAGTGCGGACCTGGCGTGGCTGCTGCGCGAGGATCCCTACGCCTGCCGCGACAACTGCGTCCTCGACGACGTCGACGCCGTTGCCGCCGACCTCGCCTCGTTCGCCGACGCCGGCGGGCGCAGCGTTATCGACCTGACCCCGCCGGGGATCGGCCGCGACGCCGCGGTCCTGCGCGGGCTCGCCGAGCGCAGCGGCCTGAACATCATCATGGGGTCGGGGTGGTACCTGCAGCGGTTCCACCCGGCCCACCTGGCCGGCGCGACCGTGGACGAGCTCGCCACCGGACTGCTGGCCGAGCTCCGGGACGGCGACGGGCCCCGGCCCGGGGTCATCGGCGAGATCGGGGTGTCGCCGGACTTCACCGCTGCCGAACGCACCGCGCTGCGGGCGGCGTGTGTCGCCCAACGCGCGGCCGGCGTCCCGCTGTTCGTGCACCTGCCCGGGTGGCAGCGCCGCGGAGGCGAGGTGCTCGACATCGTCCTGGCGGAGCAGGGGGTCGACCCGGGCTCGGTGGTGCTGTGCCACATGGACCCCTCCGGGCCCGATCGCGCCTACCAGCGCGCCATCGCCGAGCGGGGCGTGTGGCTGGAGTTCGACATGATCGGCATGCCGTTCCGGTTCCCCGGGGAGGGGCAGGCGCCGCCGCCCGCCGAGACCGCGGACGCGGTGCGGGCGCTCATCGACGGCGGGCACGCCGAGCGGTTGCTCCTCAGCCACGACGTCTTCCTGAAGAGCATGCTGACCCGCCACGGCGGCAACGGCTTCGGCTACGTGCCGGTGCTGTTCGCCGAGCGGCTACGCGATCTGGGCGTGGACGACGCCACCGTGCGCGGGCTCATGGACAACAACCCCCGCGGTCTCTTCGAGGCCGCGGCCGGGGCGCGGTCATGACCGCGCCCCGGCCGAACCGCCACCGCAGTGACAGTGTCAGTGACACATCCGGATTGGAGCTTACGTGAGCCGCGTCCTCATCGCAGGAGAGAGCTGGGTGACGATGTCGACCCACATCAAAGGGGTCGACTCGTTCACCACGCACTCCTACGTCGAAGGGGTGGGGCCGCTGCGCGACGCGCTGACGGCCGCCGGGCACTCGACCACCCACCTGCCCGCGCACCTGGTCCCCCAGCAGTTCCCCGATGACGCCGCCGCCCTGGCCGACTACGACCTGGTGGTTCTCTCCGACATCGGGGCGAACTCGATCCAGCTCGCGCCGCGGGTGATCGACCGCTCCGAACGCGGCCACGACCGCCTCGCGAACCTGGCCGCGTGGGTCGCGGACGGGGGCGCACTGCTGATGGTCGGCGGGTACCTGTCGTTCACCGGGTTCGAGGGCAAGGCCGCGTTCCGGCAGAGCCCTCTGGCGCCGTCGCTGCCGGTGGAGCTGCTCCCCGAAGACGACCGCGTGGAGCTCCCGGCCGGAGCCGCGCCCTCGGTGCTGCGGCAGGACCACCCGGCGGTTGGCGGCGCGGGAGCCCAGTGGCCGCACCTGCTCGGCTACAACCGGGTACGCGCCCGCGCCGGTGCCACCACACTGGCCGAGATCGCCGGAGACCCCCTGCTCGTCGTCGGCGAGCACGGCAAGGGCAGGACCGCCGCCTTCACCTCCGACTGCTCGCCGCACTGGGCGCCACCCGAGTTCTGCGAGCGGTGGGACGGCTACGGGAACCTCTTCGACGGGCTCGTGCGATGGCTGACAGCCTGAGCGGCGGCGGCCGCAGCGCGCGGCTGCTCGCCGCGGCCGGCGACGATCTCGCCGCGGCCGCGCGGGTGCGGCTGCTCACCGAGCTCACGGCCGGTTCGGTGGACCCGGAGGTCTACGCCCGCTACCTGCGCGTCGAAGAGGAGTTCGTGCACACCGCCGCCCGCGTCCTCGGCGCGGCGGTGTGGGACGCGCCACGTTGGGAGTCCACGGTCGGGCATGCCCGCTCCCTGTTCTCGCTGGTCACTGAGCAACGGGAGTACTTCGCCCACGCCCGCGCGCAGTGGCCCGCCGCGGCCGACCTGAGCCCGGCCGCGCGCCGCGCGGCCGGCGGGTTGTCGGAGCATGTCCTGCGCGCGGCCGCGGACCATGGCTACCCCGCGATCGTGACCTCGATGCTGGCCGCCGAGCAGCTCTACCTCACCTGGTGCACGGCCGCCACCGGGCGGGACGTGCGGCGCGAGCCCGCCGTCCAGGAGTGGATCGAGCTGCACGCGCGGGCGCCCTTCACCGACCAGGTCGCCTTCCTGCGGGCCGAGGTCGACGCACTGCCCGGCGAGGTCAGCGACGCCCGCTTGCTCGACTGGTTCACCGCCATGCTCGCGGAGGAGTGCCGGTTCCACGACGCTGTGTTCCGCTGAGTACCGCGCACGGCGCGGCCGGCCGCCGCACCCGCCAGGGGTGTCCGGCCCCGAGCACACCCGCCTCGCCGAACGTCCGCCCGTGCTCCCGGTCGGTCAATTGGGTTGCCCGATGGGGCGCACCACGATGGAGTTGATGTCCAGTCCCGCCGGCTGGTTCAGGGCGAACACGACGCAGTCGGCGATCTGGTCGGCGGTCATGGCGGGACGGTCCGGCAGGCCGCGCCCCTCCCAGAATGGGGTGTCGACCAAGCCGGGGGCGACGAGGGTGACGCCGACCCCGTCCCCGGTGACCAGCATCCGGGTGTTCTCGGCCAGGGCGCGCACGGCCCACTTCGTGACGGAGTACAGGTTGCCCGGCGTGTTCTTCTCCCCGGCCACCGAGCCGACCAGGACGATCCGCCCGTTCGTCTCCCTGAGGTGCGGCAGGCACTCCCGCACCACCAGAGACGGGCCCAGGACATTGGTGAGCACCATCGCGCGCATCGCCTCGGGGTCCTGGTCGGCCACGGTGCCGGCGGCGGTGAAACCGGCATTGGCGATGGCGTTGTCGAGACGTCCCCACGCCCGCACGGTGCTCTCGACCGCCGCCAGCACGTCCGCGTGTTCGCCGGTGTCCCCGGGCAGGGTCATGAGCTGGTCAGTACCCGACGCGACGGAGTCGGCGAAAGCCGCGAGCCGGTCCTCGTCGCGACCCGTGACCGCCACCCGATGGCCCGCGTCGAGCAGGCGCCGCGCGGTGGCGGCCCCGATTCCGGTCGACCCGCCGGTGATCAGCGTCACTGGTGCCATGAATCCGGTCTCCTCGTCTCGCAACAGGCCGTTGGTCCCGCCGACGCGCAATTCTTCCAGGGCCCGCCCCCGGCAGCCCAACCCCCCGGCATCGCGGGCCGTGCGCCACGAACCGGTTCCGTCGGGGACCCGCGGCCGCGCCGCCACCCACCGACGGACACCGACAGTGGCGGTAGGCTCGGTTGGGAGCCAGGTGAGCGTTACCGCCCGGCGGTAAGGCGCCTGATTCCACTCGCAACGTCGCCACGCGCAGCGGGCCCCCGCTCTCCCGGCGGCACGCTCATTGGCTCGCGGTCCGGCCACATCGGAGTTGCGGGCGCGGTCTACGGCTATGGCCGGCGGGCGAAGCACCGCGCCGGCCATACGGGCGTTGGAACCGGCCGTCCACGGACAGACGGGCAGCGAGGGAGCGCGACGTCGCGACCGTGACACCTAGTCAGTACGCGTACTGAGCGTTTTCGCTCTGGAACAAGGAGTCCGAATGTCCCTCAACGCCGCCGAGGGCGCGGTCAGCTTCGCCGACCTGGAGCTCCGGCCCGAACTGCTACGGGCGCTCTCCGGCCTCGGCTACGAGGAACCCACGCCCATCCAACGCGAGGCCATCCCGCCGATCCTCGCCGGCGGTGACCTGCTCGGGCAGGCCGCCACGGGAACCGGGAAAACCGCCGGCTTCGCGCTCCCGATACTGCAGCGGATACCCGAGGGCAAGCGGGGTCCGAAGCCGATGGCGCTGGTGCTCGTCCCCACCCGCGAGCTGGCCATCCAGGTCTCGGAGGCGACCCACCGCTACGGCCAGGAGCTGGGCGCGCGGGTTCTCCCGATCTACGGTGGGCAGCCGATCGGCCGGCAGATACGAACCCTCGAACAGGGCGTGGACATCGTGGTCGCTACCCCGGGCCGCGCGCTCGACCACATGAGCCGCGGCACCCTCACGCTGGACGACCTTTCGATGGTGGTCCTCGACGAGGCCGACGAGATGCTCGACATGGGCTTCGCCGAGGACATCGAGGCGATCCTGAACGAGACCCCCCGGGACCGCCAGACGATCCTCTTCTCAGCGACGATGCCGCCGCGCATCAACGGGCTGGTCCAGCAGCACCTGCGCGACCCGGCCGCGATCCGGATCGCGCGCGAGACGACCGCCGTTGACGAGTCCCCGCTGGTGCGGCAGAGCTCCTACATCGTTCCGCGCTCGCACAAGCCGGCGGCGCTCGGCCGGATCCTCGACGTGGAGTCGCCGTCGGCCGCTCTGGTCTTCTGCCGCACCCGCGAGGAGGTCGACGAGCTGACGGTGACCCTGAACGGACGCGGCTACCGGGCCGAGGCACTGCACGGCGGTATGGGCCAGGAGCAGCGCGACCGTGTCATGGGCCGGCTCCGCAACCAGACATCGGACCTGCTCGTCGCGACCGACGTCGCCGCGCGCGGGCTGGACGTGGAGCATCTCAGCCACGTGGTCAACTACAACGTGCCGTCCGCCTCCGACTCCTACGTGCACCGCATCGGACGGGTGGGCCGCGCGGGCCGCGAGGGCGTGGCCATCACCCTGGTGGAACCGCGCGAGCACCGGATGCTCAAGACCATCGAGCGCGCGACCAACAGCAAGATCACGATCGAGAAGCTGCCCACGGTCGCCGACCTGCGGGCGCGGCGCCTGGAACTGACCCGCGCCGCGCTCAACGAGAGCATCCTGGAGGACGATCTCGAGCACTACCGCGTGGTGGTCGAGGCGCTCTCCGACGAGTTCGACGTCATGGACATCGCGCTCGCGGCGGTGCGGCTGGCGCACGAGACGAACGGCCCGCCGGGTGACGAGGAGGAGATCCCGGACGTCAGCCTCAAGCCGCCGAAGCGCACCGAGCGCGGTGGCAAGCGCCCCAGCGAAGGCGGCCCCGGCGGAGGCCGCTCCGGCGGGTCGGAGCGGCGGGGCGGGGGCGGCCGCACCCCCGCCGGCGGGATGGCGCGGCTGTTCGTCGGCGCCGGGCGCAGTGCCCGGATCCGGCCGCAGGACCTGGTGGGCGCGATCGCCGGGGAGACCGGTCTCAGCGGGCGCGACATCGGGGCGATCGACATCGCCGACCGGTTCTCGCTGGTGGAGGTCCCCGAGTCGTCCGCCGAGGAGGTCATCGAGTCCCTGCGCGGTAGCACGATCAAGGGGCGCAAACCCGTGGTGCGCCGCGACGCCCGGTAGCCGGCAGGACCCGCTCGGCCCCCGCGTCCCGCGCCCGAGGCGCCGGGGCCGGGCGGCGGACCTCCGCACAACCGGGATACTCTACGGTAACTTGCTATGGCGTCCAGGCCGCGGTTCGTCGTTCAACGTGAGGTGCATTGATGCCAGACTCGGCGGGGTTGCCCGAGGCCTTCTACCGGGAGCTGGGGCAGGGGTGCTACGAGAGCACACCGGCGACGATCGGGCCGTGGAGCGCGAAGACGCAGCACGGCGGGCCTCCGTCGGCCCTTCTCGGGCGCGCGCTGGAACGGCACGAGGCACGGGACGGCCTGCGGGTGGCGCGCGTGACGCTGGAGATCCCGCGCCCGGTACCCGTGGGTGAACTGCGGGTCAGCGTGCGCACGGTGCGCTCGGGTGGGCGCGCCGAACTACTCGAAGGCGAGATCACGGCGGACGGGGTGCCCGTCGCCCTGGCGCGGGCGTGGCGCACCGTGCGCAGTCCGAAGGACACCCCGCGGCTCCGGCCGGAACCCGACCCCCCACCGCTGCCCGGCCCCACGGCGGAGATCACCGGGTCCGGTGGCTACGTCGACGGTTACATCTCGGCGATGGAGTGGCGCCGCTCCTCCGGGGGTTTCGACACGCCCGGCCCCGGCACAACGTGGGCCCGACAGCGGGTGCCGCTGGTCGCCGGGGAGGAGGACACCCCACTGACCCGCGCCCTCACGCTCGCGGACAGCAGTTGGGCCGTGGGGATGGAGCTCGACCCGGTGCGCCAGCTCGTCATCAACACCGACGTCACGCTCGCGCTGCACCGCGAACCGGTCGGCGAATGGCTCTGCCTGCGCTCGGCGACGGCCGCCGACCCTGACGGCTCGGGCCTGGCGACCGGCCAGCTCGACGACACCGCCGGCGGTTGCGGGCATGTCCTGCAGACCCTGCTGGTGGCGCAACGCTGACCCAGCGGCGCTCTCCGGTGCGGCCGGTGCCGGGCCGCGTGTCGCGGCCCGGCACCGGCGCGCCCGGGATCAGGCCGGCGGACCGGCGCGCTCCGTGTCGGCACCGCCGGCCGGCACGCCACCGCCCGGATCGGCGCCCTCCGGGGTGTTCGCACCGGTCACGGTTTCCCCGCTGCCGCTGTCCTCCGGCTCGCTCTCCGGGCCGCTGCCGCCGGCCTCGGGCGCCGAGAACAACCAGGTCGCCACGATGACAAGAACGCCGACAGCCAGGCCGACCAGGCCGCTGGTCCGCTCCGGAGCGAGCATGGCAACCCCGGCGGCCATGCCGACCACCCGTGCGGCCCAGTGCATACGCCGGTGGATGCCCACGATCCACCCCTCGAAGCTCCATGCCATCAGCACGACCCCGGCGACGGCCAGTGCGAACGCGATCCCGACCTCGGCCAGCCCCGCCTGGGCCACCAGTGCCGGGTTCACCGCGAAACAGAACGGGATGATGTACTTCACCATCCCGAGCCGCATTGCGGTGAGGCTGGTCTGCATCGGCTTGGTTCCGGCGATTCCCGCCGCCGCGAACGAGGCCAGAGCCACGGGCGGGGTGATGTAGGAGACGGTCGCCCAGTAGATGACGAAGAGGTGCGCCGCCATTGGGTTGACGCCCAGCTCGACGAGCGCCGGCGCCATCACGATCGCCAGGAACACGTACACCGACGACACCGTCATCCCCATGCCCAGCACGAACGACGTGACCGCGCCCGCGATGAGGATCAGGGCGAGGCTGCCCCCGACGAGGAAGGTGAGCTCGCGGGCGAGCGACAGCGACACCCCCGCCATGGACAGCCCGCCCACGATCAGGCCGACACCGGCGATGATGCCGAGGATCTCGGCGATGGTCCGGCCCGCGCCGAACAGCAGGTCGGCCAGGCCGCGCAAGGTCAGCCGGTCCTTCGGCCGCACGGCGGCGATCAGCAACAGCGCCGCGACGACGATGAACGGCGTCTGCTGCTCGTTGCGGTACACCACGAGCAGGAAGACCAGTCCCGCCAGGGCCAGCAGGAAGGGCCAGCCGCGCAGCAGTACCCCGCCCACGCGCGGCAGTTCCGCGCGTGCGAGCCCGCGCAGCCCCGCCTTCGCCGAGTACGCGTCGATCTGGGCGAAGATCCCGAGGTAGTACAGGACAGCGGGGATCACCGCCGCCAGGGCCACCTCGCGGTAGGTGACCCCGACGAAGGAGACCATCAGGAACGCCGCGGTCCCCATGATCGGCGGGGTGATCGAGCCGCCGGACGCGGCCGTCGCCTCCACACCGGCCGCGTACTGGCCGCGGAAACCCGCCCGCTTCATCGCGGGGATCGTCATGGGCCCGGTGGTCAGCACGTTCGACACGGCGCTGCCGCTCATCATGCCCATCGAGCCGGAGCTGACCACCGCGACCTTCGCCGACCCGCCGCGGGCGTGGCCGAACATGGCCTGAGCGAGCTGGTAGAAGAACGTCGCGCCGCCCGTGTGCTGCAACACCACGCCGAACAACAGAAACCCGATCAGGATGGTTCCGGCGGTCTGCAGGGGCAGTCCCAGGATGCTCTCGACACCCATGGCGTGCATCCGCGCCGCACCGTCGAGGGTGAACGGGATGCCCTGCAGGAACGTGATGGGGATCTCGCCGGCGAACAACGGATAGACCGAGAACAGCAGCGCGATGACGGTCACCGCGGTTCCGGCGCAGCGCCGCAGCGCCTCCAGCACCAGGGCCCACAGCACAAAGCTGAGCACCACGGACTCCGGCGGGCCCGCGTAGTCCCACCCGAAGTTGACGATCTGCTCGGCGTTGTACCCGAAATAGCCGTTCACGCCGATCGTGATGCCGAACAGCGCCATGTCGTAGACCGGAACGCGCGCCGCCGCGCCCTTGTGCGCGGGAAACACCAGGAACACCAGGGGCAGGAACAGCGCCAGAACGAAGTACAGGAACTGGTGGCGCAGCAGGGACTCCCCGCCGAACGGGTTCCAGAAGAACACCTGGCTCACCGTCAGGAGCAGCCCGCACACGGTGAAGAGAACGACCACCGCTCTCCAGAAACCGTTGCACCGGTCGGTCATCTCAGTCGGTCCTCTCCGAGGCGGCATGGGTCATGGACTGGCGCGGCCCCTACTCCTCGGGGACGTTCTCCTCCTTGTAGGCGGTCCACTCCTCCTGGACGTCCCCGCCGTCGGTGTCGGCCTCGGCGACGAAGTCCTCCCAACCGCTGCGCAGCGACTCGCCGCGCTCGATCAGCTCGTTGTTACGGGCTTCCTTCTCCTCGTCCCACGCGTCGTTCTCCTCCAGGTACCGGACGGTACCGGGGTGGAAGGGGACCGTCTTGGGCTCGGTGTCGGAGTTCTCCACGTTCCATTGCTCGGTGTTGGCGGTGGAGTCCTTGTAGTCGTCGTAGGTGTCGTTGATGGCCTTGACGGTCTCGTAGACGAGCGTCTCGTCGGTGTCCGCGTAGGTCATGAACGGCAGGGGATAGACGAGGCTCTGCGCGGTCTCGCCCTCCTCCTGGCCGGGCCCGCCCCCGAACTCGCCGATCTCCACGCCCGGGGCGATGTCCGTGACGGCCTCGACCTTCTCCTCGGAGTCGTCATCCATGCTGAGCCACCGGATGTCGAAGGAGTTCTCCAGCTCGTAGAGGTCGGGACCGTAGATCTGGTGGAACAGGACGTCGATCTCGCCGTTCTCCAGGGCGTTGGGCTGCTCGCCGTAGCCGAGCTCCACCTCGTTGACGTCGTCCCAGGTGAGCCCGCCGTAGGCGAGGAACGCCTCCAGCTTGTTGTTCACTGAGGGGTTCGCGGTGATGCGCGGGAAGTCGGCGCCCTCCAGGTCCTCGAAGGACTCGATCCCGGAGTCGTCGCGCACGAGGAGGCCGTGCGGCGCGATCGGGCCCCACACCACCCGCACGTCCTGCGGGCCCCACTCCCCCGTGGCGAAGTCGTGGTCGCCCTCGAAGGCGTAGATGTACTCGTCTCCGGTGCGGGCCATATCCGCCTGACCTTCGCTGACCGGAGTGACGCGGCCGACCGCGGTGTCGGAGGTGATTACCCGGATGTTGGGCCCGCCGTCCGCGGTGATGGCGTCGGCGACCGCGGCGACGTCGGCGTAGGTCGACGTCCCGGTGCCGTAGGTGCTCCACACCATCTGGTTCGGCATGCCCTCCTCGTCTTCGCCGGCGTTTCCGCAGGCCGCGAGGCTCATTGTCGATACGACGGCAATACTGGTCGCAAGAACTCGCTTCTTCACGTGTGTCCCTGATTCGTCAGTGGCTGATGGGGGATCAGGGTCAGCGCCCCGCCTGGCGGGCCAGTGCGTGGCAATGGGCCGCCGGGCGGGGCGCTGACCTCGTTGCGGAGGGTCCGGCCCGCACGGAGCCGCGACGTGTGGCGGCCGTCCCGGTGCGGGCGCCGTTCAGCGGATTGTCGCGTGCCGGCGGGTCCCGGGAACCCGCCCGCGGTTAGGGAACTGGCGGCCGGGCTCCCCGCTGGTCGGTGGCTGCGACCGGGCAGGGGGCGCGGGTGAGCCGCATGGGGCGCGCGGAGGGGGCACAGTTCCGCGCCGTCCTTCCCGCGCGACATGACGTGGGTCACAACCGCCAATCTGGGTACACGGTGGCAGCCCAGGCGTAAGACCGTCCAATACCGAGTTCCTACCTCAGAAGAACCGAATCCCTATCAATCGAGGCCGGGCTCCAGTCCCTGCACGTCACTGCGGGACGGGGTCGGGAGCACCTGCTCGGCCACCCGCAGCACGGTGTGCAGCGCCGCCGAGGCGTTGTCCTCGCGCCAGGCCAGGGCCGAGTCGATCGTGGGGACGTCACCGCGCAGCTCCCGGTAGACCATCCCGGAGCGCCGGATGTGCTGCACCGACGACACCGTGATCGTCACCCCGACCCCCGCGGCGACCAGGTCGAGGATGGTGTAGGAGTCGGGCGCCTCCTGGACGATGCGCGGCATGTAGCCCGCGTCGAGAGCGATGCGCACCATGTTCTCGCGCACGCTGGAGCCCTCGGTACCGGGGAACGCGACGAACGGCTCCTCGGCGAGGTCGGCCACATCGAGGGCGGGCTCGCCGGCCAGGCGGTGGTCCGATGGCAGCGCCGCGACCAGGCGCTCGTGCTGGATCACCCGCGTACGGACCCCGGAACGCCGCACGGGCAGCCGGACGAACCCGATGTCGAGCTCGCGGTCGGCCACCCGTGCGAGCGCCACACCGGCATAGGTCTGCCCTTCGAGGCGCAGCTCGATACCCGGGTAGGCGGCCCGCACGGCCTTGGTCAGCGTCGGGATCGCCTCGTGGCTGCTCGCGCCGGCGAATCCGATGCTGACCCGGCCCACCTCGCCGCTGCTGCCCGCGACCGCGGCCCGGCGGGCGAGCTCGGCATCGGACAGGACCTGGCGGGCGTGCGGCAGGAAGTTCGCGCCGGCGGGGGTCAGCCGCACCGAGCGCGTGTTGCGCTCGAACAGCCGTACCCCCAGTTCCTTCTCCAGCCCTCGGACCTGCTGGCTGAGCGGCGGCTGGGCCATGTTCAACCGCGCCGCGGCCCGCCCGAAGTGCAATTCTTCCGCGACAGCCACGAACCCGGCGATGTGGCGAAGCTCCACGGCACCCCATTTGAGTCGAATTCAGTATCAGTGCGGTGTGGATTCAGTATTGGACCATACTGAGTGCACCGTGTCACGGTATCGGCGACGCTCAACTCCCGGAGGAACACGCCGATGCCCGCATCGAAGACGGCGACGATGCGCGACGCGATCGCCGAGCACGTCGACGATGGCGACACTGTCGCGCTCGAAGGGTTCACCCACCTGATCCCGGTCGCCGCCGGCCACGAACTGATCCGGCAGCGCCGGCGGAACCTCACGATCGTGCGCATGACGCCCGACATCGTGTTCGACCAGCTCGTCGCCGCTGGTGCGGCCACCAAGATGATCTTCTCGTTCACCGGGAACAGTTCGGTCGGCTCACTGCACGCGATCCGGCGGGCGATCGAACACAGCGACCCGCGCCCACTGCAGATCGAGGAGTACAGCCACTTCGGGCTCCTCGGCCGCTACATCGCCGGTGCGTCCAACCTGCCGTTCTACCCGCTGCGCTCCGCGGGCGGCGACCTGCTGGCCCACAACCCCAACATCGGGACCGTGGTCTCGCCCTTCCCCGCCAGCGACGGCGGCACCGAGGAGGTCC
The DNA here is from genome assembly GCF_014203805.1 of Lipingzhangella halophila. Classification (GTDB taxonomy): domain Bacteria; phylum Actinomycetota; class Actinomycetes; order Streptosporangiales; family Streptosporangiaceae; genus Lipingzhangella; species Lipingzhangella halophila. Next base: position 3,687,305 of record NZ_JACHJT010000001.1, read on the forward strand.
ACGCGGTGCCGCCGCTGCACCCCGACGTCGCGATCGTGCACGCCCAGCGCGCCGACCGCCTCGGCAACGTCCAGGCGTGGGGCATCCTCGGGCCGCAGCAGGAAGTGGCCTTCGCCGCACGCCGGACCATCGCTGTCGTCGAGGAGGTCGCCGACGACAGCGTAATCCGTTCCGACCCCAACCGCACCACGATCCCCGGCCTCGCGGTGGACGCCGTCGTCGAGTGCCCACGCGGCGCACACCCCTCGTTCGTTCAGGGCTACTACGACCGCGACAACGAGTTCTACCGAGCGTGGCCCGCCATCAGCCGCGATCCCGACGCGCTGCGGAGCTGGCTGCAGGAATGGGTGTACGACCTCCCCGACCACGCCGCCTATCTCGCCAAGCTCGGCCCCGCCTACTTCGACCAGCTCAGGCCGGTGCCCGCGATGTCCAGCCCGGTCGACTACGGGAGCGCGCCTTGACGGCCACCAGCGAAGAGAACCTGAACGAATGCACCCCGAGCGAGCTGCTCACCGTCATCAGTGCCCGGTGCCTGGGCGGCAGGCGCCGCGTGTTCGCCGGAATCGGACTTCCGACACTCGCCGTCGCACTGGCGCAGGCCACCACCGAGCCCGACCTTGAGCAGGTCTACGAGTCGGGCGTGTGCGGCGCGCACCCGCCGCGGCTGCCGCAGACGATCGCGGACGCGCCGCTCGCCACCGGCGCCGAGTGCATCCTCGGTATGCACGCGCTGTTCGGCTATGTGCTGCAGGGCGGACACATCGACGTGGGGTTCCTCGGCGGCGCCCAGATCGACCGCTGGGGCAACCTGAACAGCACCGTCATCGGCGACTACACCCGCCCTACTGTCCGCCTTCCGGGCTCCGGTGGGGCCGCCGAGGTGATGGCCAACGCCGCGGAGGTGTTCGTGGTGCTGCGCCGGCACACCCCGACATCCCTCGTCGAGGAGCTGGACTTCTGCACCAGCCCCGCGCCGCTGCGCGCCCGCCGGGCCAACCCGAACGTGCGCACCACCGGCCGCGGCGTCTCCACGGTGATCACCGACCTCGGCGTGCTCACCGCGGGCGACGACGGCGAGCTGACGCTCAGCGCGGTCCACCCGGGTGTCCGGGTGGCCGACGTCACCGCCGCGACCGGCTGGCCGCTGCGGGTCGCCACCGAGGTGGCGGTGACCGAGCCGCCCACACCCGCCGAGCTGGGGCTGCTGCGCGACACCATCGACCCGACGCGGGTGTACCTGCGGTGAGCGCGCGCCAACCCTACCGGCGCCCTGCCGCCGCTGGCCGGACCTTCGCAGCGGGGCAGCCCCGCCCCCACCCGACCGACTGATTGGCTCACACATGGACCTGACCCTCAACGACACGCAGCGCGGCATCCGCCAGATGGCCGCCGAATTCGTGGACGCCGAGATCGTCCCGCACATCCAGGAGTGGGACCGCGCCGAGTCCATCGACCCGGACCTGATCGCACGTCTTGGTGAGCTGGGCTTCCTCGGCCTGACCATCGACGAGGAATACGGTGGCACCGAGGTCGACATGCTCAGCTACGCGCTGGTCTGCGAGGAGCTCGGACGCGGCGACTCCTCGGTGCGCGGCGTCGTGTCGGTCTCCCTCGGCCTGGTCACCAAGACGATCGCGGCCTACGGCTCCCCGGAGCAGCGGCAGCACTGGCTACCCAGGCTGACGTCGGGCGAGGCGCTCGGCTGCTTCGCGCTGACCGAACCCGACAGCGGGTCCGACGCCGGCTCGCTGCGCACGCGCGCCACGCGCGACGGCGACGACTGGGTGCTCAACGGCGAGAAGATCTTCATCACGAACGGCACGTGGGCGTCGGTGGCGCTGGTGTTCGCCCGCACCTCCGACGACGGCGGCAAGGGGATCACCGCCTTCCTCGTCCCCACGGACTCCCCCGGCTTCTCGGCGACGACCATCCACGGCAAGCTCGGCCTGCGCGGCCAGGCCACCGCGTCGCTGTCGTTCCAGGACGTCCGGGTGCCGGACTCGGCACGCCTGGGCGAACTCGGCAAAGGGCTCGCCATCGCCCTGTCCGCCCTGGCCAAAGGCAGGATTTCGGTCGCGGCCGGCGGAGTCGGGGTGGCGCAGGCGGCGCTGGACGCGGCGGTGCGGTACTCGACGGAGCGCACCCAGTTCGGCGTGCCGATCGCCTCGAAGCAGCTGGTGCAGGAGCTGCTCGCCGACTCGGCCGTCGAGGTGGAATCGGCGCGGCTGCTGACCTGGCGCGCCGCGGACATGGTCGACTCCGGGGCCAGCTCCAAGGAGGTGACCGCGCCGGCCTCGATGGCCAAGCTCTCCGCGAGCGAGACGGCCGTGCGGGTCGCCAACAACTGCCTGCAGGTGTTCGGCGGCTACGGATTCATCGACGAGTACCCGCTCGGCAAGTACCTGCGCGACGCCCGGGTGCTCACCCTCTACGAGGGCACCAGCCAGATCCAGAAACTCATCATCGGCCGCTCCCTGACCGGGATCGACGCCACCTGAACGGTCCTGCCGCACCGGTGCGGTGCCGACGCGGGCGAGACCTGGGCAACCCAGGGAGGGTAAGGCTTCCGGGTCAGCGAGCGGCCGTCCGGGGAATCTCTCGCACGGCGATTCGCGCAGCGCATCCTGGGTGGCTGGGCAAGCGGTATCGGCGCAGCGGGGCCTGCCTGGTGGCCGCGAGCCCGAAACGGTTCGCCAACCACAACCTGGTCCCGATGGCCGGGTAGCTAACCGTGGATAGGCCACTGCCGGGCGATGTGGCCGGGGTGGTCCACGAAGAACATCCGCCGCCACCGCCTGACCTCCTCGACTATGCGCTCCTCTCCGTGCTCGTGGGCGACTTCCTCGGCCTGGTCCAGGTGGCCCCGCACCTCGGCCTGGTCAGCCATCCTGGCCCACAGGACTCGCGCGAGCAGGACCTGCGCGCGCAGCCGACCCATGTGGTTGTCCAACTCGCTGTAGGTCTCGAAGGCATCCTGGGCGTGGTCGCGCAACTGGCGCATCAGCCTGCCGGCCATGCGCGGCGGCAGGGGAACGCCCCGGGCGAGGTTCTTCGCCATCAGCTCCTCGAAAAGTTCGGTCACCATGACGCGTTGCGCGCGGGCCTTGCGCCAGTGGTTCCCCAGCCCCTCGAACCCCCGCACGGCTCTCTTGAACACTGTGGCGGCTTCTTTCGTGCCGCGCTCGGCAACGAGGACCCGCCCGAGGGCGAGGCGGATCTCGTTCGCGCTCCGCGGGTCACCCATCTGGTCGAACATCGCGAGCGCACGCTCCAGCAGCATTGTCCGGCCCCGCACTGACCAGTCCCCAGCCTGGGCGGTCCCGTGCCGTTGGATCGGCGATCCCCCCTTGCGGACCTCCTGTCGGGCCTGGTCGGCATACGCGCCAAGCAGATCCTGGATCCGCGCCTGGTACCGCTGGCGGACCTGCCGGCGCACAGCGAGCAGCTCCGTCTCGTCCGACAGAAGGCCGCTGTCATTGGTCTCGCGGGCGACATCCGACCGCACCGCGTTGCGCAACTCGCGCGCCCGGTTGGGGTTCAAAACCAGATCGCACAGTTCGTACTGCTCGACCAGCACCTGGCTGTCCAGCTCGCCCATGGCGCGCAGACACCGCGCCACATACCAGTCCCACCCCTTGCGGACGAAGGACTCGTGCAGGTCCTGCAGCGTAAGCCACGCACGCAGCGCATACCCTTCCTCGCCCAGCGCCTCGGCCAGCAGCACCCGCGCGAAGTCCCTCCGGTCAGTGTCGCCCAGCTCATCAAACGCCCGCGCCACGGAACGCAGCAACCCCACGCGCTCCTCGGGCGGGCGGATGTAGGCCAGGATCTCCGCCTTGTGCGTCTGCACCCGCGCCCACCACCACCGGTCGTGCCGGGCGAACACCTGCGCCGCGGCGTCGAACTCGCGCAACGCCGCATCCAGGTGGCCCTGCTCGCGCAGGTTGATCCCGAGCGCGCGGTGCGCACGCGCGTGCCACACCTCATCGGCGTCCACCCGGCCGAACACCCAACGCGCCCGCCGCGCGTAGGTCATCCCCTGGTCATGGTCGCCCTGGTTGGCGCACAGTTCGGCACCGTCCAACATCGCGCGCCCTTGCGCGACCGGGTCGCGTGCGGCCTTGGCCAAGTCGGCCTGGACGTCCACGACCTTCTCCCATGTCCGCCAGTGCGACCGCGTCTCCTGGCACATCGCGGAGAAGGCCCACGCCAACCGCAAACCCTCCTGGTAGTGCCCCTCCTCGAATAGCGTGTAGCAGCTACGCAGCAGCCTGTCGTGTTCCCGGGCCACCCACTCCCGCGACCACTCCATCCCGATCAGCTCCAATCGCGCGATCAACCGTGGGCCTCGCGGCGGCGCTGGAAAGCGATGTCGTGCGGGCGGGTGCGCCCCACCGCCCGCTCGTGCGCGAGCGGCCCCGGATGCGCCGCTCGGGACAGACGGCACCCATCAAAGGCCTAGCTTCCGCATCCGGAACCACCCGGCGGGCCGCTCAACGAGCGCGCGTTCTGGTCGCCAGGGGGATGCTCGAACAGCATTGGGCAACGTCCCGTCCGTCTCAGCGCGCAACGCCAACCCGAACGCGACCTCTTTGCTGCTGACCTGGAAACCATTGGTCTCGCGCGACCGCGCAACCAGTTCCCGCGCGGTCGTGGACACCTCGTCACCGCCCGCGTCCAGTCCGATGATCCCTACCCGCACGTCGTTGTCAGGCATGCATGCTCCCGTACGTCCCGTGTAGAACGCTGCCGCGGCAACGACCAGTCACTCGGCTGGGACTGCACGTCCTGCTAAATTGATCTGGCTTGCACCAATATGTCCCGTCGCTCGGCAAGCACACGGGTTGGTCCCGAGCCGTTACAGGTCTGATAGCTCCGGGTGAACGCCTCCGCGAAAGCGGTGCCGGCTCCGCCGGCCCATGCGTGGGCCCGCCGCTGGTACAGCCCGTCCAACGCGGCCTCGTCGGCGCTCCGCCCGCCGCGCGGCTCAGTGCCTGCCGCGCTCCTCGTTTCCGCCTCTCGTGGGAGTAGCCGCCTCCGATCGGGCCAGACCTCCACGCGCAGGAGGCCAAGGGCGCTACCAGCCCGCAGACGCGGCCACCGGGTGATGACCACCGGACCTCCGGCGGAGTCGGCCGCTACGCAGCGCAGCTCGCTGCTCGGGCGGCACGGGCCGCGGTCAGTGCCGGTTGCTGAACGCCAGTTGGATTCCCAGGCCAACCATCACTACCCCCGATGTTCCACCGATGGCCGACATCCGGCGGGGAGACTTCTCAAACCAGTCGCGTGCTGTCCCCGCGAGCAGGCCCCAGGACGCATCCGTGATCAGGGCGATGGCGACGCAGACAAACCCGAGCAGCAGCATCTGGAGGGGGATGCTTCCCGCCTCAGGGTTCACGAACTGCGGAAGCACCGCGGCGAAGATCAGGAACCCCTTGGGGTTGCTGATCCCCACGATGAACCCTTCGCGCAGCACTTTCCAAGTTCGCGGGTCCGAGCGCGCGTTCTCCTTGGGGACCGACAGTTCCTTGCGGTGACGCCATGCCTGGACGCCCAGGCAGCCGAGATACAGGGCGCCCGCGAACTTGATCACCGAGAAGACCACGACGGACCGCTCGACGATACTTCCGAGGCCAACCGCCACCGCCACGGCCTGGATCAGCAAGCCCGCCTCATTCCCGACGGCAGTGGACACCGCCGCGCGCCGCCCCAGTACGACACCGCGGCTGACGACAAACAGGACGCTTGGGCCGGGGACCACGATGAGCACCGCAACAGCGACCACGAAGGCGGCGAGCTGATCGAATCCCGGCATCGTCGCAGATTACCGCTCAACCGCCCAGCGGTACATCGAATTCCGGCACGGCCGCAGACCAGCACTCAGCTCCCCAGCGATACGGGCGCCGGCAGATTCCGCCATCCCCGCCGCGGTCCGTACCCATCCCGCGGGGCGCGGGAGCACGCCGCTTACCAACGGGGCCGAGAGCACACCGGGTACCTGAACCGCGGCTCTTCGAAGCCCGGCCGGCGGCGGTCGGCGAGCTAGGAACCGTCCCGGCGCCCGGCCGCCCGCCGGTAGCGTTCCGCCAGGACGGCAACGTGCTCCCGAAGCTCCGGGGGATCCAGCACCTCGAAGTCGGTGTCGAGCGCGCCGATCCACACGGCGACCATCGGGATGGACTCCCCGCCGAGGCGCAGCAGGCACGAGGTGTCGTCCACCGGCTCCACCACCCCCATGCCGTGCTCGGCGATCCGCTCGGCGGGGGCGTGCACCAGCACCCGGCACTGGGTGGCCCACGGCCGGGCTCCGAGGCGGCGGTACAGGAAGGCCGCGACATCGCCCTCCGGATCCGCGCGGGGCGCGAACCGCGGGCCGGTGGGAAGGCGGGGCGTGACACGGTCCGCGCGGAAGCTGCGCCAGTCCTCGCGGTCGACGTCCCAGGCCACCAGGTACCAGCGCCCCCACAACGACACCAGGCGGTGCGGCTCCGCCAGCCGCCGCGTCCCGCTGCCGTCGTGGCGCACGTAGTCGAACCGCAGCCGCTCCCGCGAACGGCAGGCCGCCGCCATGGTCACCAGTGTCTCGTGGTCGACGGTGGGTTCGTCCCCGTCGTGGACCATCACCGTGGCGCCCTGCAGGGTTTCCAGCCGGCGCCGCAGGTGCGGGGGCAGCACCTGGTCGAGCTTGGCCAGGGCGCGCACCGACGCTTCCCCGATTCCGGTGACCGAGCCCTGCGCCGCGGTACCCAGGCCGACCGCGACCGCGACGGCCTCCTCGTCGTCCAGCAGCAGCGGAGGCATCCGCCCACCCGGCCCCAGCCGGTAGCCGCCGGCCGCACCCGGCGTGGACTCGATGGGGTAGCCGAGCCCGCGCAGCCGGTCGACGTCGCGGCGGATCGTGCGCGGGGTCACCGCCATACGCTCGGCGAGTTCCGCGCTCGTCCAGTCGGGCTTGGCCTGCAGCAGGGACAGCAGCCGCAGCAGGCGCGCCGAGGTCTTCTCCGGCATAACCTCAGTGTGGCAGGCAACGCGGACCATCCCTGTCCGCGTCGCTCTCTACCGTTCGAGCCATGAACGACAACACGACTATTCACCCGTACCGGATCGATATCCCGCAGGCCGACCTGGACGACCTGCATGACCGGCTCGCCCGCACCCGCTGGCCCGACGGCCTGCCCGATGTCGGATGGAGCTACGGGGTACCACCGGACTATCTCCGGGACCTGGCCGAATACTGGCGCACCGGCTTCGACTGGCGGGCCGTCGAGGACCGGCTGAACGCCTTCGACCAGTTCACCACCCAGATCGACGGGCAGAACATCCACTTCGTCCACGTGCGCTCGCCCGAGCCGGACGCGGTACCGCTGGTGCTCACACACGGCTGGCCCAGCACGTTCGCGCTGTTCGCCGAGATGATCGGCCCATTGACCGACCCCCGCAAACACGGCGCCGAGAACGCCCAGGCGTTCCATGTGGTGGCGCCCTCCATCCCCGGTTTCGCGTTCTCCGGGCCCACCCGCGAGCCCGGCTGGAGCGTCGAGCGCACGGCCCACGCCTGGGCGGAACTGATGCGGCGCCTGGGCTACGACCGCTATATCGCGCACGGTGGCGACTTCGGATCGCTGCTCTCGCCGCAGCTGGGCCGGATCGATGGTGACCACGTCCTGGGGGTGCACGTCAACGGCCTGGTCAGCGCTTCGGTCGTGGACTACACCAGCGAGGACCCCACGGCCGGGTTCACCGAGGAGGAAGTGGCCACGTTGTACGCGGCCGAGGCGGCTTGGGAGGAGCGACAAGGGTACGCGGCGGTGAACTCCTCCCGGCCGCAGACCGTGGCCTACGCGTTCACCGACTCCCCGGTGGGCCTGCTCGCCTGGAACATCGAGTGGTTCGTGGACTACGACGCCACGCGCACCGAGCAGACCCCGATCGACCGCGACACCATCCTCACCCAGGTCGCGATCTTCTGGTTCACCGCGACCTCGGGGTCGGCGGCGCGGATCTACAAGGACTGCGGTGACGCCTTCTACGGAGGGGCGAACTCCGGGGTGCCCACGGCCGTTGCCCTGTTCCCCGGCGATGCCCCGATCCGCACGCTCGCCGACCGCTCCAACACCATCGTGCGCTGGCAGCGCTACGACCGCGGCGGGCACTTCGCGGCCGTCCAGGCCCCGGACCTACTCACCGACGACATCCGCGCGTTCGCCGCGGAGCTGGCGTAGCCGCCGTCCCGCTCGTGCCCGCCCGCCCTGGCCGTCGGCGGGCACGAGCGGGACGATCCGGCCCAATGCGGCGCGGCACCGCCATCGCGTTCACGCCGGGCCCCGGGACACGGGGCTTCCTGCGCATCGCGCACCGGGCCGGGCCGGCAGCTACGATGCCGCTTCCGCGCCGGCACCGGCCGGCTCGTCGAGGGAGACCGTCCCCGTGGAACCGTTGACGGTGATCCGCTGGCCGGTGCGGATCGTGCGCGTGGCGTCGCCGATCCCGATCACCGCCGGGATCCCGTACTCGCGTGCCACGGTGGGGCCGTGGCTGACCGGTGAGCCGGTCTCGGTGACCAGGCCGCCCGCGGTCATGAACAACGGGGTCCAGCCCGGGTCGGTGGACGGGGCGACGAGGATCTCGCCCGGCTCGACGCGCGCGTCCGCCGGGTCCAGGATGACCCGTGCCGGCCCGGTGACCGTGCCGGGCGCGGCCGCCATTCCGGTGCGGACTCCCTCGCCGCCGGGCTCGGGGGTGATAAGCGTCTCGGGGTCGGTCCCGTCGGAGAGCAGGACGTTGGGGACGCTGCGCCGCCGCATCTCCCGTTCGTAGGTGGCCCGCCGCTCCTCGACGCGGCCGCGCAGGTCGGATCCGTTGATTGCCGCGTACGCCTCGCGCATGGTGAGGAACATGATGTCCTCTGGGCGCTCCAGGAGCCCCTTGCCGGTGAGTTCCTCCCCGACCAGCAACAGCTGCGTGCGCATCTCGTGGAGTCCGTGCAGCCAGTTGAACTTGGGCAGCTCGCGCAGCCCCGCGACGGCGCGTGCGCGCCCCATGCACCACCGCGCGAGCCGCGCCCGCACCGGCCGGCTCGGGAGCGCGCGGCGCACCAGCTCCTCGAGCTTGGCCTCGGCGTCGGCCGCCGCCCGAGCGAACCGCCGGTCGGGGGCCTGCTCGGGGTCCGTGAGGCGAAGGTAGCCCGCGATGGCCGCGAAGACCGGCGTGGGGTCGTCGGCCCAGCGGGGCACGCCAACATCGATCTCGGCGACGGCGCGCCGGCCGTATCGGGCGAGGAAGGAGTCCAGCCCGATGTCGGGCAGCGTGCCGCCCAGGTACCGCGCGGCCAGCTCCGCGGGTGGCGTGTCCGCGAGGAGCTCGCGGTGCTCGCGAGCCTCGCTCGCCAGCGTCCACAGCGCGAGGTTCATCTCGGTGGTGGGGTTGTGCGGCATCCCGCGCAGCACGGTCGCGATCTCGCCGTCCTCGGCGATCCCGTCGAGCAGCCTGTGGGGTGCGTAGCTGGCCGCCATCCCCACCCACAGCGGCGCAACCATACGGATGAAGGGCCTCAGCACACGCGCGGCGTTCTCGACGAAGCGCAGCCGTTCCTCCATCGTGGTCAGGTCCACGGGGGCGGTCGTCTGTCGCTCGAGCTCGGCGCCTTCGCGGTAGGTCCGGGCGCGTCCCGCCTCCGGGCGGGCCAGCGTCAGCAAGATCGAGGCCGTGGCGGGCGCGGCGAACCGCAGCGCGCCCGTCACCACCGTGCGCACGCGAAACGGCAGGCCGGAGCGGGGCGCGAAACGCGGATCGGCGAGGACCCGTCCGATGGCGGCCGGCACCTGCGGACCGTAGACCCGCATCCGGTCCGCCAGGTCCTTGCGGGTGACCTTGCTGCGCACCATGCTGGTCAGGTCCACGAACAACCGCCCGCCAATGTCGACGAAACCGAGCGGGCCGTCGAACCGGTCGACCCGGATCCGTGCCAGCTCGCACATGCCGGCCCCCGCCAGCTTCATCACGGACATCCCCATGGGTGTCAGGGGCTGCAGCACGCCCTGGACGGTGCTGGCCGACAGGTACACCCGCGGTCCCGGCCGGTCGGTACCGGGCAGCGGGAACAGGGTGGTGACCGCCCGCGACTGCACCAGCCAGAGCGTCCCGTCGGAGTCGATCGCCCACTCGGCGTCCTGGGGGGCGCCGAAGTGCTGCTCGATCCGCTGGCCCGTCCGGTACAGCTCCGCGAGCTGGGAGGCGGTCAGGCAGCCCTCAGGATCGGCCCGCGGTTCGGAGTCCAGGACGTAGTGGTCGGGGGTGACCGAGCCGTCGACCACCGCGGTGCCCAGGCCGGGGGCGGCGTCGACCACCATCTCCGAGCGGCTCCCGGTGACCGGGTTGGCGGTGAACAGCACCCCGGCGACCTCGGCGTCGACCATGCGCTGCACCACGACCGCCATGCGGACCGTGTCGTGGTCGATGCCGTTGTGCTCGCGATAGTGCACGGCGCGCTCGGTCCACAGGGAGTCCCAGCACTTGCGCACCGCCTCGACGAGGGCGTCCTCGCCGTCGACGTTGAGGTAGGTGTCCTGCTGGCCGGCGAAGCTCGCGTACGGCAGATCCTCGGCCGTGGCGCTGGACCGCACGGCCACCGCTCCCCCGCCAAGCCGCCGGTAGGCCTCGATGATCTCGGTGCGAACATCGTCGGGGACCTCCCCGGATCCCTCCCGCGCCCGCTCGTAGGCCCCGGTGGTGATGCAGAACCCCGCCGGTACCCGTTCTCCGGCCGTGATCAGCTCGCCGAGGCCCGCCGCCTTGCCTCCGGCACGGTCGACCGTCGTCGCGTCCAGACGCTCCAGCTCAATCACGTTCATCGCGGTACCTCCGTGCAGCCTTTGCCAGTAGTTCCATCGCGTGGAGCACGGTCTCGCGCTCGTCCTCGGCGAGGTACTCCCACAGTTGCAGCTGTGCCTCCACCCGCATCTGCTGGACCTCGTCCAGTAGGTCCCGTCCCGACGCGCTGATACGCACCCGCCTGACCCGGCGGTCGTCGGGGTCCTCGTTGCGTTCCGCGAGATTGTGCGCGACGAGCTGATCCACGAGCCGGCTCGTGCGCGACACGGAGCGGCCGATCATGTCGGCCAGGTCGCGGATGGTCGGCTCCCCGCCCCGGTCCAGCGCCTGCAGGACCGCCGCGTGCAGCAGGTTGATGTCGTGGCGCGGGTGCCTGCGCACGAGCGACGGCAGGAGGCTGGTCTGGACAGTGCGCAGCGCCTCGAGTAGCCGCTCCTCGTAATCCATTGCCACCTCGCAATATTTGCGTAATAGCAAATATAGTCCGGTGGGTGCCTGACGACAACCCCGCCCACGCCGGTCCGGCGTGGGCGGGGACCCTGAGATTCGGGCGGCGGGGCGTCCGCAGTCAGCCGCGCACTCGGATGAGCCCCCACAGACCGTCGGTGAGCGCGAAGCGCAGCACGCCGGTCCGGTAGGCGTAGTCGCCGGGGTCCCCCGCGGTGAAGTCGAGCGTGCGCAGCGAGCCGGTGCTGAGACCACCGATCGCGCCGACGCGCGGCTCTTGCAGGTGCTCCTCCATCGGCCAGGTCTGGCCGTGGATCAGGAACGCGTGGTTGCGGGGGCCGGTCGGCCCCCGCGGCGAGGTGCAGCCGCACCCGGTCGCCGGCGGCGCACTCCAGCAGCGGCGTGTTCGGCCAGGGCACCGCCAGAGACGGCCGCTCGGGGAACAGGTGGGCGCTGCGGTAGTTGAACGCCTTCTGCCCGGAGTCCTCGGGCTCGTCCTCCAGGTCGCTCACCGGCTGCGTGCGGTCGCCGTGGTGGTACTGGCGCAGGCCGTCCTGCAGCACCAGCACCAGCTCGCGCACGGGAGCGCTGCCGTCCTGGTGCAGCACCGCCTGCTCGCCGACCCACCGCTCCCGGCCGGTCTCCGGATCGGTCGGCGTGACCTCGGCCGGTTCGACGACCAGCGCTCCCACCAACCCCCGGTGCCGGTGCGTGCGCACGTCGGCGCGGTCCTCCAGCAGCACCACGCCCGGGGTGTCGGCGTACCAGCGGTAGACCACCGAACCACCGGGTTTGACGGTGCCGTCCTCGTTGCGGCCGGCGTTGGTGCCGTCAAAGGCCCGCACGTCGTAACGCAGCAGCCCTGACGGGTGCAGCGAGACCCGCTCGGAGATCTCCCGGTCGGCGGGGTCATCCAGCGCGGGCAGCGGAGGATCGTGCGGTGTCGGAGGCGATCGGTACTTGAAGTGCGACGACGTCATAGGTCCGGGTAGTGGCCATGTCCGCTCCTCTGAAGTCCTCCCGCGCGAGGACGGAAGCCGTCCTGGGACGGATCCGTGCTGTCACAGTCAGTACCGAGACTGCCCGCCCCCTCATCCGTTTTACGGTGTTATGGCTGGCCACATGAGGCCTGCACCTCTTCTCAACCCCCTGGCCCCCGGCGGCACCTGGACACTCACCGTGGCGCGTGTCCGCATGCGGTCCCGCTGCGGGGACCGCTTGCGGACACGCGGCTGCCCTGCTCGTCACACGGGACTCAGGCGCCCCACCTGCGGCAATGGCGCGGCGGCCGGAACGGGTGCCCGTCCGCGGGCCACCACCGCCGACCGCGGACGGTTCGGCGGCCCGCCGGGGAAGGGGCGGCGGGCGTGGCCCGTTCTCAAGCGGCCATCGGCCGCCGCGTCGGGCAGGCGCACAGAGGCGAGAGCACAGGTCACCGCGGCACGATCGATCGATCGTGCCGGGTCAGGTGCTGGTCACCAACGCGGGCGCGCCCGGCGTCAGCCGCCCCGGTACCGCACTGTCCACCGGGTGAAGGGGCCGTACTCGCCGTGCAGCAGGCGGCTCGCGGTGAACTCCCACACGAAGTCGTCGGCGAGCTGCAGCATCGTGCCGCGGCCCTCGACCTCGAAGGTGAGCTGGGGCGGCAGGACGGTCTCGCCGTGCAGCGCGCCCAGGATGTTCCCGCAGATCGCTCCGGTGGAGTCGCAGTCGCCGGAGTGGGTCACGGCCAGGGACAGCGCGTCCAGGAAGTCCTCGGGGCGCGACCGGGCCAGGGCGCAGTAGACGGCGATCGCCAGCGCCTCCTCGGCGATCCAGCCGCCGCCGAGCCGCTCCACGGTCTCGGCGGACGGGGACTCGCTCGCCGCGGCCTCGCGGGCCCGGCGCAGCGCCGTCGTGGTCTCCTCGTGACGGTCGTGCCGGGAGAGCTCCGCCATGACGGTGTCGAGCGCCGCCGCCAGGTCCTCGCCGACGACCAACCGGTGGACCAGCAGTGCGAGCGCGCCGGAGGCCAGCTTTCCGGTGGGGTGGCCGTGGGTGAGCCCGGCCGCCTCGGCCGCCCAGGTGAAGATCGCGCTGTCAACGCCGTTCCAGTGCGGGGGCAGGAGTCCGATCGGCGCGCTGCGCATGACGCCGCCGCAGCCCTTGGAGTTGTTCACGGCCGGGCCGCCGTACTTCTGCCAGCTTCCCTCGCGGGCGACGCTCATCGCGAGGGCGCTGAGGCAGGTGTTTCCCGGCGCACGCTGTTCGTAGAGCCAGCGCTCACCCTGGAGCCAGCCCGGCCACTCCCCACTCGGCTCCCGGACGGTCTGGGTCTCGTGCCAGGTCAGGTAGCTCTGGTGCAGGATGCCCACCGGGTGGAACCCGGTCCCCCGATCGCTCCGCAACCCGGCACGGATCAGCCCTTCCATGGTGAAGAGCGTCATCTGGGTGTCGTCGGTGATAAGCCCGTAGCGGGGTTTGCCGGTGGAGTAGTCGGCGACGTACTCGCGGACGCCGTGGTCACCGTGCTCCGCGCGGATCCCCGACAGCGTCATGAACTCCACCGGCGCGCCCAGGGCGTCACCCGTCGCACCGCCGAGCAGGCAGCCCCGCACTCGGGACCGGTACTCCTCTTCCTGCGCCCTCGTCAGCTCCAACTGGTCTCCTCGCCGGGGGTAGGGGTCGGTTGCCACAGTGGTGGTGCGACGTCCCCGCACGCGCCCGGGTTCCCGCGTGGCCAGCACCGGCCACACCGGACGCCGAGGGCTGACGCGCGAGGCGCCGCCGGGAGCCGCGCCACGCTTGGCCCCGCTTCCGGTGCGCCCCAGGGCACGCCGTAGGCTTCCGCCATGGCTACGCAGGTCGCAGTGCTCGACGACTACCAGGACATCTCACGACGCTACGGCGACTGGGCACAGCTCCCGCCCGGCACCGAGCTCACGGTCTTCACCGACCACCTAGACTCCCACGACGCGCTCGTCGAGCGGCTGCGACCGTTCGAGGTCGTCTGCGCGATGCGCGAGCGGACCCCGTTCCCGCGCGAGCTGCTCAGCCGGCTGCCGAACCTGCGCCTGCTCGTGACGACCGGCAATCGCAACCCGGCGATCGACATGGAAGCCGCCCGCTCCCTGGGGATCACGGTCAGCGGCACCGGCAGCCTCACCGCCCCGACCGTCGAGCTCACGTGGGCGCTGATCCTCGCGCTGGTGCGGCGGATTCCGCAGGAGAACGAGGCCGTGCACTCCGGCGGATGGCAGCACACGGTCGCCGGGGACCTGCACGGCAGCACCCTGGGGGTGATCGGTCTGGGTCGGCTCGGCGCCCGGGTCGCGGCGATCGGCGCCGCGTTCGGCATGCGGGTGCTGGCGTGGAGCCACAACCTGACCGACGAGCGCGCCGCGGAGCACGGCGCCACCCGGGTCGACAAGGACGAACTGCTCCGCCAGTGCGACATCGCGACGATCCACCTCAAGCTCAGCGACCGCACCCGGGACCTGATCGGCGCGCGGGAGCTGGAGCTGCTCGGCCCCGACGGCTACCTGGTGAACACCTCGCGGGGGCCGATCGTCAACGAGGCCGCCCTGGTCTCGGCGCTGCGTGCGGGCACGATCGCCGGTGCCGGCATCGACGTCTACGACACCGAACCCCTCCCCAAGGACCACCCGCTGCGCACGGCGCCCAACACCGTGCTGACCCCGCACACCGGCTACGGCACGCACACCAACTACCACCTGTACCACGGGGAGACCGTGGAGGCCGTGGCCGGCTTCCTGAACGGGACCCCGGTGCGGGTGCTCAACTAACGGCAGCGGCCGGCACGGCCGGGGACCGGCCGCGCCGCCGTCCCACTCCCCTACAGCGCGCCGCGCTTCCAGGGCCCCCAGATCGCCACGGTCCGGCCGGGCGTCTCCGGTGCCCGCGGGTCGCCGGCGGTCGACCCCTGCAGGTTGGCGAACAGCACCCGCCCGTCGTGGCTGAACGTCGCGCCGCACCATTCGTCGTCACTGGGGTCGACACAGAACGGGAACGTGTTTCCTTCGGTGGTGATCCCGCGCAGCTGCGGAGCGGAGCGCGAGGTGTCCTCGCAGACCAGCAGCGCGCCCTGCGGGCTGACGGTGATGTTGTCCGGGAAGGACAGGACATCGCGGTCGGTGGACTCGTAGACCAGGGCGAGCGTGTCGTCGCCGGGCCGGTACTCGAAGACCTGGCCCTCACCGAGCTCGCCGCCATTCGTGGAAACCAGGTAGGCGGCGCCGTTGCCCCACCAGCAGCCCTCCAGCCGGGCGAACGTGGCCCCGCCCTGCTCGATACCCTGCTCGTGCACCGCCGACGGGTTCTCCTCGGCCTCGTCGGGATCCGGGTCGGCGATGTCCACCCACTCCACGGGCAGCAGCTCGCCCTGCGTGCGGGAGACCCTGAGGTCGAGCCCTTCCTCGCCCGTGATCTTCAGCATCTGCAGCTTGCCTGAGGTCAGGTCGCCCTGGGTGTCCGGGACGAACCGGTAGAACCCCGCGTTGTCGCGGTCCTCGGTGAGATAGACGGTCCCGGTGTCCGGGTCGACCGCGATCGCCTCGTGCACGAAGCGGCCCAGGGCCGGCAACGGGGTGGGGGCGACGGGCGCGTCGGCGCTGGCGTCGACATCGAAGACGTAGCCGTGCTTGCGCTCCCATCCGGCGCCGGGGCCGGCGGTCGTCTCCTCGCAGGTGATCCAGGAGCCCCACGGAGTCGGGCCGCCCGCGCAGTTGACGATCGTGCCGGCGAGCGACAGTCGTGCGCTCTCCAGCTGGATGGTGCCGCGGCTGAAACTCACCCGCAGGGTGCTGGTCCCGCCGCCGGCCTTCTCGTCGTAACGGTCCCCGGGCTCGCCGGAGGGGGTCGCCGCGTCGGCCGTGGTGCGCTCCTCGTGGTTGCGCACCAGCCGGTAGCTCTTCTTGTCCGGGCCGGGGAACGCGGCCATGCCGTCGTGGCCGAGCGGGGTCACGTGCCCGTCGTCCATGGTGGTGCCCGCGAGCCCGAAGACCGCGAAGTCGAACCCGGCGGGCAGCATCAGTTCCACCTCGGTGCCGGTTTCGGGGTCCGTACGCGTGACGGAGCGCAGCTTTCCGTAGCCACCCTCGCCGAGGCCGACGGTGCGTCCCGCCGAGTCGGCCGCAGCGGCGCGCACCAGCCCGTCGAGTGCGCCGAAACCGAGCGTGAATGCACCCGTTGCGGCCGCTCCCTGGATGAGGGAACGACGGGAGGGCCCCTGTGGCTGCTGGGTGTCCTGGGGGACGGTCACGTTGCACAACTCCCTGTCGATGGGGGCAGACCCACGTACCGGGTCCGGTCAGCATCGAAGTTAGGAGTGTGTGCAGCACACCGGCACCAACGGGACGTGAAGATTCGTGGTCCGACGCGTGCCGGCCGCGGCGCCCCGTTCATGGCAGGCGCGTTCGGCACAGCCGTCCCGTCGGCGTCCAGAAACAGCAGAGGGCAGACCAACAACCTTTTAATGAACGTTGCGTTTCCTAATTCCGCTACGTAACATAGAGAACGTTCCGTTCTCTATGAGAGGCGCGCCCATTCAGGGGTCCGCATCGGCCGTGCGCTGCCCGGCCTGACGGCCGCCATGCCGCTCGGGACGCCCGACCAGACGACTACGGCGCCGGCAACGAAGCAAGGGAGAGCACCGCATGCCAGACTCGGCACACGCGGCAGTGGGCGCGCCGGCAGCGCCCGCCGCGGACCGCCCCGTCGCCCCACTCGACACGCTCAGCGCCGCGGACCTCGACCGCGCTGGCGGTAAGGGCGCGAACCTCGGTGAGCTGGTCCGGGCCGGCTACCGGGTCCCCGGCGGCTTCGTCGTCACCACGGACGCCTACACCGCGGTCGTCGACCGCGGCGGGTTGGCCCAGCGGATCGACGAGCGGCTCGCGGCCGCCGACGGGTCGGCCGACGACGCCGCGCGGGCCGCCGCGGCGATCCGGTCCGAGTTCGCGGCCGCCGAGATCCCCGAGGAAGTGCGCGCCGCGATCGTCGCGGCCTACGCGGAGCTCGGCGCGGAGGCCGTCGCGGTGCGCTCCAGCGCGACCGCCGAGGACCTCCCGGGTGCGGCGTTCGCCGGCCAGCAGGACACCTACCTCAACGTGGTCGGCCAGGACGCGCTCCTCGACGCGGTGCGCCACTGCTGGGGGTCGCTGTGGACCGACCGCGCCATCTCCTACCGGCGCCGCCGCGGCATCGACTCCGGTGCCGTGCGGATCGCCGTGGTGGTGCAGGCCATGGTGCCGGCCGAGTCGGCGGGCGTGCTGCTCTGCGCGAACCCGGTCACCGGCGCGCGCGACGAGCTGGTGGTGGACGCCAGCAGCGGTCTCGGCGAGGCCGTCGTGTCCGGCCTGGTGACCCCGGACCACTATGTGCTCGACCGGCGCGGCCGGATCCGCGAATGGACTCCCGGGCAGCGCGAGGTGGTCGTCCGCGGCACGGCCGGCGGCGGCATCGCCCACGACTCCACCGGCGAGGAAACCGCGGGAGAACAGCTTCCGGCAGGCGTGCTGACCGAACTCGCCCGCCTCGGTACAGCGGTGTCCGAACACTTCGGCCGGCCCCAGGACATGGAGTGGGCGCTCGCTGACGGGACGGTATGGCTGCTCCAGGCGCGACCGATGACCGCGCTCCCACCGGCGCCGGTCCGGCTCAACCGGATCCAGCGGCGGGTCGGGCCGGTGATCCTGGAAATGTTTCCCTACCGGCCCTACCCGCTGGACATGAGCGCATGGGTGCTGCCCGGGCCGGGCCGTCTGGTGTCACGCATGATGGCGGAGATCCCCGGCCTGCGCGTGGACCTCAGAGACGTCGCGCCCGAGGTCGACGGGGTGGTCGACCGGTTCGTCCCGCCGAATCCGCGCCCGACGCCGGCGGTGCTGACAGCTCCCGCCCGGATCCTTGGCCGGATCCGCCGCTACGACCCGGAACGCTGGACGCAGGACCCGCGGTTCACGACGTTCCAGCGGCGTATCGCGGAGCTGAACGCCACCGAGTGGCGCTCCGTGCCGTGGGACGAGCTGCGCCGGGTCCCGCGCCGCGCCCTGGACGCGCTCGACCTCGTGACCGACCTTCGCGTCGACTACCTTCCCCGCTCCGGAATGAGCCTGCTGCGGCTGCGGCTGGCCCTGCGCTTCCTGGGCCGCGGCGACCTGTTCTCCTCGCTGATCATGGGCGCGACGACACGCACCGTCGACAACAACCGCGCGCTTGAGGCTCTCGCGCGCCACGTCCGCGACGACGACCGGCTGCGCGCGGCGTTCGCGGAGCTCGACGGGGACGCCCTCGTCGAGCGGGTGCACGCCAGCCCGGAGTTCGCCGACTTCCGCGCGGCGCTGGACGCCTTCCGCGCCGAGTTCGGGCACCGGGAGACCGCCAGCGCGCTCCTGCTGTCCGCGCCGACCATGGGTGAGGCCCCGGCGACCATTCTCGGCATGGTCCGGACCCTGGTCACCCGGCCCGCGGAGCCCACCGCCGACCAGTCTCCCGACCTGGCCGGGGACGCTCTGCGGCGACTGCTGGCGCACCCCAGGGCCCAGCGGCCGCGGCGCCGGGCGCGGCTGCCGCGGATGGTGCGGGCGGCGCGGTCCGGGGTCGGGTTCCGGGAGGACAGCCATTTCGAGCTCACCCGGCCGCTGCCGCCGCTACGCAACGCTGTCCTGGAGATGGGGCGGCGGCTGGCGAGCGCTGGCGTGCTGGGCGACCAGTGGGCCGTGCTGCACCTGCGGCGCGAAGAGCTGGAGGACCTCCCGGACCCGGACACGCTCCCCGAAGCCGACGCCGCGCGGCTGCGCGCCACCGCTGACGCGCGCTCGGCCAAGCGCGCGGAGCTGGCCGGCGTACCGCTCATCTCCCCCGCGGTCCGGTTCCACGACTCCGGCCCCGACACCGACGCGCTCGCCACGGGGACCGCCGCCGGCGGTGGCCGGGCCACCGGGCCCGTGCGGGTGATCCGGGAGCCGGCCGAGTTCGGCAACCTGCGCACCGGCGACATCCTCGTGTGCCCCAACACCAATCCGTCCTGGACGCCGCTCTTTCAGAGCGCGGCCGCCGTCGTGGTCGACACCGGCGGACTGGGCTCGCACGCCGCGATAGTCGCGCGCGAGTACGGCATCCCCGCGATCATGGGGTCGGCGACGGGCACCGCCACGCTGACCGACGGCCGGCTGGTGACGGTCGACGGCGACCGCGGCCGGGTGACCGCCGCCGAGCCTGACGGCACCGCGGACCGCCCCGAACCCCGAGGGGATGGCTCTTGACGGGTTCGGCGGCCCGCCGTCTCCCCTGCCGGGGCGGCTTCGCGCCGGCCCCGGCGAGCTCTCCGGTGCGGCGGCGCGCCCGCCGATGTGCGGCGAGCGACCGCGGTGGCTGGTCGAGCGAGTCGGCGCGGCGGTCGCGCACCCGAAACACGACCTAAGCTCAGGGCTGGACCGAGCCCGACCACGAGTGGACCCGAAGTGCCCGACGACCACGCAGCCCACACCGCGGCCGGGCCCGCCGCGGAATCCAGCACGGACCACCGCAAGCGGCCCCGGCGCCGCGGCGACACGCTCAACGCGGCCATCCTCGACGCGACGCTGGCCGAGCTCGCCGACGTGGGGTACCAGGAACTGACCATGGAGGGCGTCGCCGAGCGCGCGCAGGCCAGCAAGGCGTCGCTGTACCGCCGTTGGCCCAGCAAGGCCACGCTGGCGATGGACGCGGCCTACAGCGCGCTTCCCTCCCCCGAGAAGGTCGCCGACACCGGAAGTCTGCGCGGTGACCTGCTGGCCATGCTTCGCGACGCCACCGACCAGCTCTCCGGTCCCGCCGGTCAGGCGATACTCGGCCTGATGGGCGACGCGCTGGCCAGCCCCGAACGCGCGACGGAGATCCGCGCGCATTCGCGGGGAAGCAGCCTGCGCTCGGCGCGCACGATCGTCCGGCGGGCAGCCGCGCGCGGGGAGGTCGACGCGGACGCCATCACGGACCTGCAGTTGCAGACGATCCAGGCGCTCATGCGGCACCACGTCATCTCCGTCGGCATACCGGTACCCGAGGACGCCATCAACGGAATCGTGGACGAGGTGCTGCTTCCGCTGTTCCGCAACGCGCACAACGCTAGGCGCCAATCCTGAGCGTTCCGTTCCTCCCGTCGCCCTTGGTTTCACGTGGCGGGTGCAACGAGGCGGTGGTTGAGGGCCTCGGCGAGTGTGGCGCAGCCAAGGGTGCCTCGGAGCCGGTTGTTGAGTGAACGCGATGCCCGAGAGCGGCGCCGGAGCGGCACACTGTTGGCCCCAGCGCGGCGACTACCGCTGGTACTCCCCGATCCACAACTGCGGTGCCCAACGGTTCAGGCGGGCCGCGAACGCACGGTAGTGCCGGATGGTTCGGAAGGTGAAGCGCAGCCGGGCGCCGGGCAGGCCCGCCCTCGGCGGCCGCTCGTTCCGGGTCCGGTGCAGTTGGCGGTCGAAGGTCCGCTGCCCGGCGACGGCCCCGGGGTCGTACAGGAAGACCTCAACGGCGAAGAACCGCCGCCCTTTGTCGGTCAGCATGGCGTCCACAGCCATCCCGCCCAGTCCGCGCGCGCCGCCGCGGGCCGGTACCCAGCTCCCGCCGATCGCCAGGATCTGCGGCCAGGGCGCCACCTCGGCCCGACCGCCGGTGAGGAACCACAGACCGGAGCGGTCCACGGCCGGGCCGTGCGTACGCAGGGTTCTGGCCAGACCGAACAGCATCACCACGCTCAGTGCGCCGAACAGCACGGCGATGACCGCGGCGATGTTCCTCGCCCCGCCCTCGCCGTCCTCGGTGAGGAACCGCTCTGGCCAGATGGCCCCGGCGGCCGCGCAACCGGTGAAGAACAGCAGCAGTCCCAGGCCGACGAATATGCGCCCCAGTCCGGTACGGGCGAGGTTCACGAACGCGGCATCGGCGGACGGCCACGGTCGGCCGCTGGTGGTCGGTGTCGGCAAGGGGTGCATGGTCCCTCTCTTCGATCGGCCTTGACGGCACTCAGATGCTGCCGCGCCGCGTCCGGTTCCCTGCCCGGCCCGCCGGGTTGGGACAATGAGGACCACGTCGGGGTGGGTTGCGGCAATGGGGCACCCCGCGAGCGCAGCGGGATGGGTGCCAGCTTGCCGCCGAGCGAAGGTGCACCAACGCTGGGCGGCAAGCTGGCTCGCTCGCCGCGCTCACTTCGCCCCATTGCCGCAACCCCATTACCTTCCAGGGCAGTTCCGCAAGGGAACTCCCGGCCTTCGGGCCCGGCATGACTGGCCCCCCTGTCACCCATGATCCGGAGGGGCGGTGTTCCCGGCCGCGCGGATCCAGCGCCCCTCATCTGCTGGCAGGATGGGTCAGGTGCGCTACTACGCAGATCTGCACATCCACTCGAAGTACTCGCGCGCGTGCAGCAAAGACTGCGACATCGAGCATCTGACCTGGTGGGCGCGGCGCAAGGGCATCAGTGTCGTCGGTACCGGCGACTTCACGCACCCCGCGTGGCTCGCGCACCTGAAGGAGGTGCTCGAACCCGCCGAGCCGGGGCTGTACAAGCTGCGCGCCGACCACGAGCGGACGCTGCGCCGAACGATGCCCGCCACCCCGCCGACGTCCGCTCACGACGTGCGTTTCATGCTGTCGGTGGAGATCTCGACGATCTATAAGCACGGCGAGTACACCCGCAAGGTGCACCACCTGTGCTACGTGCCGGACTTCGCCGCCGCCGAGGAGTTCAACCGGCGGCTCGGCGCGATCGGCAACCTCGGCTCCGACGGCCGCCCCATCCTCGGCCTGGACTCCCGCGACCTCCTGGAAATCACCCTGGAGAGCGGGGAAGGCAGCTACCTCGTGCCCGCGCACATCTGGACCCCCTGGTTCGCGGTGCTCGGGTCCAAGGCCGGGTTCAACACGATCGACGACTGCTACCGCGACCTCGCCGGGCACATCTTCGCGCTGGAGACCGGGCTGTCCAGCGATCCGGAGATGAACTGGCGGATCTCGGGGCTCGACCGCTACACCCTGGTCAGCCACTCCGACGCGCACTCCCCGCCGATGCTGGGGCGCGAGGCCAGCGTCTTCGACACCGAGGTGGACTACTTCGCCATCCGCCGCGCCCTGCGGACCGGCGCCGGCTTCGAGGGCACGGTCGAGTTCTTCCCGGAGGAGGGCAAGTACCACCTCGACGGACACCGCAAGTGCGCGGTGCGGCTGGACCCCGCCGAGACCCGCGCCCACAACGGGCGCTGTCCGAGCTGCGGGAAGCCCGTCACTGTCGGGGTGCAACACCGCGTCGACACGCTCGCCGACCGCACCGAGCCCGCGCGCCCGGAGGGCGCGGCCGGTTTCCGCAGCCTCATCCCGCTACCGGAGATCGTCGGTGAGGTGGTGGGCGTCGGGCCGAAGAGCAAACGCGTCCAGCGGGAGATCGACGCGCTGACCGCGGCCCACGGTCCCGAACTGGCGATCCTGGACGAGGTTCCGCTGGACGACCTTCGGCGCGACAACGCGCCACTGGCCGAGGCCATCCGCCGGCTGCGCGCCGACCAGGTCATCCGCGACCCCGGCTACGACGGGGAGTACGGCACGATCCGCCTCTTCGAGCCCAGCGAACTCCGGGACGTGCGGGCGCGCAACACCCCGGCGTTATTCGAGGAGGACGCGTTCGGGCCCGTGCACACCGCACCCTCGCGGGCTTCCGCTCCGGCGGTCCCCGCACCGCCCGGGGCCGGACCCGCCCCTCTCGACAGCGACACTGGCAGCGCGGGCACCGCGCCCGGCACCGAGAACAGCACGAGCGGCGAGGACGCGCCGGTCGACGGCGTCCTGGGAGGATTGGACCCCGAGCAGCGCGCCGCCGCCTCGGTGCCCGACGGTCCGCTGCTGATCGTCGCGGGCCCCGGCACCGGGAAGACGCGCACGGTGACACACCGCATCGCGCACCTCGTGCTCGAACGGGACGTTCCCGCGCGCGAGTGCCTGGCGATCACCTTCACCCGCCGTGCCGCCGAGGAGATGACCGAGCGGCTGGAGACCCTGGTGGGCGCGCCGGGCCGGGACATCACCGTCGCCACGTTCCACTCGCTCGGGCTGACCGTGCTCCGCGAACGGCACGCCCTGCTCGACCTGCCCGCTGACTTCGGTGTCGCCGACGCCGCGGAGCAGCACCGCATACTCACCGAGGTGGCCGGGGACGAGCGCGCGGCACGCCGGTTGCGCCCGGCGATCTCCCGATCCCGCCGCGGCGGTGCGCCGGAGGGCTCCGGCAGCGGCGCGGACACCGAGAACGGCGCCACCGAGCCGGTCGAGGCCGGCGAGGTCCTCCCCCGCTACCTCGCGGCACTGCGCGAGCGCGGCCTGGTGGACTACGACGACCTGCTCGCTCTGCCGGTGCACCTGCTGGAATTCGACGAACAGGTCCGAGAGGAGTACCAGCGGCGCTTCCGCTGGATCACTGTCGACGAGTACCAGGACGTCGACGACCTGCAGTACCGGATGCTGCGCCTACTGGCCCCCGACGACGCCAACCTGACCGCGATCGGCGACCCCGACCAGGCGATCTACGCCTTCCGCGGCGCCGACGTGCGGTTCTTCCTGCGCTTCCAGGAGGACTACCCGCGGGCACCCGTCGTCTGGCTCACCCGCAACTACCGCAGCGGACGGCACATCGTCGCCGGCGCGCTGCGGGCGATCCGGCCCAGCAGCCTCGTCGCCGACCGGGGGCTGCACCCCATGCGCACGGACAGCGACCAGCGGATCCACCTGCATCGGGCCGCCGACGAGCGGGCCGAGGCGGCCTACGTGGCCCGCACCATCGACCAGCTCCTGGGCGGGACGTCGCTGCACTCGCTGGACAGCGGGCGCGTCGAGGGCGACGGCGACGGCCGGATCTCGTTCTCCGACATCGCGGTGCTGTACCGCACCGACGCGCAGTCCCGCGCGGTCCTCGACGAGCTGGGCCGGTGCGGGTTCCCCGCGCAGAAGCGCTCGCACGACCCGCTGACCGCGCGCAGCGGTGTCGAGCACATCATGCGCGAACTGACGCACACGAGCACCGTGTCCCCGGCCGGGGACGGCCCGGTGGTCGACCGGGTGCGCGGTGCCGCCGAGGCGTTCCTGGCCACCCTGTCCGAGCGGGACCGCGCCGAGAGCGCCGCAATGGTGCACGGCGCGGTCGAGTTGCTCACTCCGCTCGCCGAGCGGTGCGGGACCGACGTCGCGCGGTTCTGCCACGAGGTGCTGCTGGGCGCCGAGGTCGACGCGATCGACCCGCGCGCCGACGCGGTCTCGCTGCTCACGCTGCACGCCGCGAAGGGCCTGGAGTTCCCCGTGGTGTTCATCGTTGGGTGTGCGGACTCCCTGCTTCCGCTGCGCTGGCCGGGTGCCGAACTGGGAGACGACGCGTTCGCCGAGGAGCGCCGGCTCTGCTTCGTTGGGATGACCCGGGCGCAGGACCACCTGTACCTGACGCACGCGGCCCGGCGCACCCGGCACGGCGAGACGCGGGAGATGCGCCCGTCACCGTTCCTCACCGAGCTACGGGACATGCCGCAGGCGGTGGCCAGCGAAAACGCACCCGCCCGACCGCGCCGCGCGGCGCACCAGCTCAGTCTGCTCTGAGCCCTGCCCGGGTTTCCCGCCGATGCCGCGAAGACCGCCTTTTCAGGTTGGCGGGCGCGGCGGGCCGGTCGCGCGTTCCCCTCGCACCTCACCCGTCCCGGACCAGCGGGGACAGCGGCTGTGTAGGTTATCCGGCCCCCGGCGTGGGCAGAGGGCCTCCTGGCACAGCCAACCTGAGGAGGGTGAGATCCCGTGGAGGTCACCAGCTTTATCAGCGCGCTCATCGTGGGTCTGATAATCGGCGCGCTGGGACGACTGGTCGTCCCCGGCAAGCAGCACCTGCCGATCTGGCTCACGCTCCTGCTCGGCATCGTGGCCGCGGTCGTGGGTGGGTGGATCGCCACCCTCTTCACGACGTTCTGGCTGTTCGTCCTGATCGTCCAGGTTCTCGTGGCCGCCGGGGGTGTCGTGCTCGTCGACGGCCTCTACTCCCGCCGCCGCTGATACCCCGGCGGGCGGCCTACGGCTCCACCGCCGGTACCGCCCCCGGCGAAGCGGCGGATGCGTGCCCCAACGCCGCAGCGCGGCCCCACCGCGCAGCGGCGTTGCGCGCCGCGCGCTCCGCTGACGGCCGCGAAGCTGCCAGGAGAGCGAGCGGCCGCGCCGCCCTACGGGGGGCGTGTGCCCGGCGGTAGGACGCGCCTCCTCGTGGCCGGCGACATCTGACTCCTCATCCGCGAACACGGCCCCCTCGCCCTGGTGCGAGGGGGCCGTTGTGCTGCCGCCCCCCGGAAACACGATTTTGGTTTTCAGTATTTATTGAAAGTTCAGTCTTAGCTGACTATCGTGTAATGACCGGAATCAAGATCGAGGAGGTCACGTGCGTGACGACCCCGCGGAACGAAGCGCTCTCGAAGCGGAGCGCGCCGCGTTCGCCGCGGAGATCGGCCAGTTCTTCGAGGAGCGCGGGCTCCCCCGCACCGAGGGTCAGATGGTGGGTTGGCTCGTCGTCTGCGATCCGCCCGAACAGTCCGCCGACGATCTCGCCAGCGCCCTCGGCGCCAGCCGCGGCGGGATCAGCACGGCCATCCGGTACCTCCAGCGCGTGGGTGCCGTGGAACGGGTGGCGGCGCCGGGGTCACGGCGCCACTACTACCGGCTTCGCCCCGGGATATGGCGCCAGGACATCGACAACCGCGTCGAGGAGGCGGTCCGGGTGCGCGACCTGGCCGCCAAGGGCCTGGAGCGCATGTCCACCGCGCCACCGGAGCAGCTCGACCGGCTCCGCGACATGAACGACATGTACACCTTCCTGGCCCAGGAGTTCCAGCAGACCCAGCAACGCTGGCGCGAACACGAGAAAGAGCAGCGAGAGCGATGACGACCACCCCCGCAGGAGCCCGTTCCCCCGGGTCGGCAGCGCCCGGTGGACCAGCCGACACCGGCGCGGTCATCGAGGTCGGGGAGCTCAGCTACAGCTACCCAAAGGCCACGGAGCCCGCTGTGCGGGACATGAGCTTCGCTATCCGGGCCGGGGAGATCTTCGGGTTCCTCGGTCCCAGCGGAGCCGGCAAGTCGACCACCCAGAAGATCCTCATCGGTCTGCTCACCGGCGCCAGGGGTACCGTGCGGGTGTGGGAGCGGTCGCCGCGCGAGTGGGGCAAGGCCTACTACGAGCGAATCGGTGTCTCGTTCGAGCTACCCAACCACTACCAGAAGCTCACCGCCCGGGAGAACCTGGAGTTCTTCGCCTCGCTCTACAAGAGCGACACCGAGGACCCCATGGAGCTACTCCGGCGGGTGGGGCTCGGCGACGCCGCCGACACGCGCGTCTCCGCGTTCTCCAAGGGGATGCAGTCGCGGCTCACCTTCGTACGGGCCCTGCTCAACCGGCCAGAACTGGTGTTCCTCGACGAACCCACGACCGGTCTCGACCCGCGCAACGCCCGCACCGTCAAGGAGATGATCGCCGACCTGCGCGACCAGGGCCGCACCGTGTTCCTGACGACGCATGACATGGCGACGGCCGGGGAGCTCTGCGACCGGGTCGCGTTCGTCGTCGACGGCGAGATCCCGATCCTCGACTCCCCCACAGAGCTCAAGCTCGCCCGCAGCAAGCGGACCGTCCGGACGGAATACCGGAGCGAGAACGGGGGCCTTGAGGGCGCCGAGTTCGCGCTCGACGGGCTTTGTGACGACCCGGATTTCCACACGCTGCTGCGTACGCAGCGAGTCGAGTCGCTACACAGCCAGGAGGCCAACCTGAACGACGTCTTCGTCGAGGTCACGGGAAGGAGCCTGGTGTGAGCGCGCTGGCGAGCACCCTGCGGCTGGAGGTACGGCTGCAGAAGCGGTACGGGTTCCTCTACGCGGCAGCGTTCTCCGGCGTGCTCTGGCTGGCCCTGATGCTGCCGATGCCGCACCACCTCCGCGACGTTTTCGCGCCCTACGCGATATTCGGTGACCTGGTCATCGTGGGCTTCTTCTTCATCGCGGGATCACTGTTCTTCGAGAAAGGCGCGCGTACCGTGTTCGCGCTGGTCGTCACGCCGCTGTCGTTCCGCGACTACCTCACGGCCAAGGTGGCCAGTCTGACCGCGCTGAGCACGGTGCTGGCCCTGGCCATCGTGCTGGTCACGCACGGGACCCGGTTCAGCGCGCCGGAACTGCTCCTGGGCGTGGTCCTCGCGACCGTACTGTTCCTGCTCGCGAGTTTCACGAGCGCGGCGCCCTATCTCTCGATCACGGACTGGATGATCCCCGCAACGTTGTGGGTCTGCGTGCTCAGTGTGCCGTTTCTGGGCTACTCCGGACTCTGGGAGCACGCGCTGGTCTACCTCGTCCCGACCATGGGACCACTGCTCCTGCTCGGAGCAGCGTTCGGGCAGTACGACCTCGCCGGCTGGGAATGGGCCTACAGCCTCCTCTACCCGGTGCTCTGGATCGCCGTCCTCGGCCTCGTCTCCCGTGTGGTCTTCGACCGCTACATCGTCGCCGGAGAGGGGAAGTAGCGATGGCGAGCACGGCCCTGGCCTTCGGCCGCGGCGACCTGATCAACATCCGGCGCGACCCGATGTTCCGCTTCCTGCTGCTGGCACCACTGGTGTACGCCGCTCTGACGCGCTTCGCGCTCCCGCCGCTCACGAGCATGCTGGCGGAGGACTTCGGCTTCGACCTGGTTCCGTACCACCCGCTGATCCTCACCTTCTTCCTGGTGCTGGGCCCCACCATGATCATCGCCGCGCTCGGCGGGCTGCTGCTCATCGAGGAGAAGGACGCCGGCACGCTCGCCGCTGTACGCGTCACCCCGGCGTCGCTGTCGGCGTTCGCCACCTACCGCGGCCTGGCATTCGGGGGGATCATCCTGGCCTACGTGGTGGTCACGATGTTCCTGAGCGGCTACGTCGAGGCGCGGATGCTGCCCGCGGTCCTGGCCGCCGGGCTCTGCGCCGCCGCGCTCGGCGCCACAATCATGATCCTGATGGCGCTGGCCAGCGCGAACAAGCTGGAAGGCCTCGCGATCGTCCGCGCCCTCGGCCTCCTCGTGACCGCCCTGCCGATCCTGCCGTGGTCCGTCCCGCCCCCTTGGGAGTACGCGTTCGGGGTGCTCCCGGCGTACTGGCCGGCCAAGGTCTACTGGGTGGCGGCGGAGGGCGGCGCCTACTGGCCGCACCTGCTCATCGGGCTCCTCTACAACGGGGCGCTGCTCTACATGCTGACCAGGGCCTTCAGCCGCCGCCCACAGTAGGAGAACCGGCGGGGGCCGGGGCGGTTCACCCGGAAGCCGACGGAGATCCCCGGTGTCCCGAGCTCGGTACCCGGCGGCACGTGCGGCGCCCCGGGCGGATCGCGACCCGCCAATGGTGGCCCGGGCCGCACCGTGGCGCGGCCCGGGCCACCGGCGTCACCTCCGCAGCCACACCGCGGTGTCCCCGGGCAGCGTCCGCCCCTCCAGGGCGGCGCTGGCCAGCACGACCTCCCCCTCAGGCAGGGGCACGGGCGCCGGCCCGGTGTTCACCAGCACCAGCCAGTCGGCGCCCCGCCGGAACGCCAGGACGTCACCCTTGTCGAGATCGGGATCCCAGGCGAACGACTCGTCGGCGGCGAACGCCCGGCGCGTGCGGATGGCCCGCCGGTACAGCTCCAATGTCGAGTCAGGGTCGCCGGACTGGGCCTGGACCGACCACTCGCCCCAGTCGGAGGGCTGCGGCAACCACCCCGGAACCGCGCTGAACCCGAAGGACGGGCCGGCGCGCTCCCACGGGATGGGGACGCGGCAACCGTCGCGTCCCTTGGTCTCTCCGCCACTGCGCTGCCAGGTGGGATCGTGCAACATGTCGGGCACCAGGTCGGCGACCTCGGGCAGGCCGAGCTCCTCCCCCTGGTAGATGTAGGTGGAGCCGGGCAGGCCGAGCTCCAGCAGCGCCGCCGCCCGTGCCCGCCGCAGCCCTCGCTCGGGGTCGACGGGCGGCCGGGTGCCGCCGCTCAGCAGCCAGGCGTTGGTGTCCGTTCCGGCGGGCAGCCCCAGCGCCGAGACGGGACGCACGACGTCGTGGTTGGAGATGACCCAGGTGGCCACGGTGCCCACAGACGAGGCGCCGCCGATGTTGGCGTCGATCACCCGCCGGTAGGCGTCGGCGTCCCACCCGCAGCTCAGGAACTCGAAGTTGAACGCGACGTGCAGCTCGTCCGACCGCAGGTACGGCATCAAGCGCTCGCTCGGCAGCCATGCCTCGGCCACCGCCATCCGCGGCGGGTCGAACTCCTCGAACACCGCGCGCCACTCGCGGTAGATCCCGTGTGTCTCTGGACGGTCCCTGAACGGGTGGTCGGGGTTGGCCGCGATGTCGTCGAAGTCGTCCCCGCCCGACACGGCCACCACCTCGCGCAGCGGCTCGGACAGGTCCTTCATCAGAGCGTCGGCGACGTCGATGCGGAACCCGTCGACACCTCGGCGGCTCCAGAACCGCAGGATGTCCGCGAACTCCGCCCGGACCCCGGGGTGCTTCCAGTTCAGGTCGGGCTGCTCCGGAGCGAACAGGTGCAGGTACCACTGGCCGTCCGGGACCCGGCTCCACGCCGGCCCGCCGAACGCGGACCTCCAGTCGCTGGGTGGCCGCTCCCCGTTCTCGCCCCGGCCGTCGCGGAAGATGTAGCGCTCGCGCGCCGCCGATCCGGGCCCGGCCGCCAGCGCCTCCTGGAACCAGGGGTGCCGCTCGGATGTGTGGTTGGGGACGATGTCGACGATCACCCGAATGCCGCGCTCGTGCGCGGCCGCGACCAGCGCGTCGAAATCGCTGAGCGACCCCAGCAACGGGTCGACGCCGCGGAAGTCGGCGACGTCGTACCCGCCGTCGGCCAGCGGCGAGGGGTAGAAAGGCGACAGCCACACCGCGTCTACCCCCAGCGCCCAGAGGTGGTCGATACGCCGCGTGACCCCTGCGATGTCGCCGACTCCGTCGCCGTCGGTGTCGGCGAAGCTCCGTGGATAGACCTGGTAGACAACAGCGTTGCGCCACCACGCGTCAGTCATGATCCCCCTGTTACTCAGTACGAAAGTCCTCGTCTCGTGGGCCCGGCCGGGCACCGCGGGTCGCGGGGTCGAGGCACCGGAGAACCGCCCGCCCGCGAGGGCGAGCACGGCACCGCCCCCATGGTCGGCCACGGTGCGACGATGGCAACACATACCGCGGCGCCACAGTTGGTTGTCCCCACCGGGCGGCCCGCGGGGACGCTCAGCCGCGCACCGCCGCGACAGCGGTGGCGGCGGCGCTGATCCCGAGCTCGGGGGCGCAGTGCGCGGCGAAGGCGGGCCAGACCGACCCGGTGAACGCGCGGACCCAGCCGAGGACCATGCCGGAGAGCCCGGTCAGCACGATCGCCGCGGGGTCGAAGGCCAGGCCCGAGTCCGACAGCAGCAGACCGTGGCCGAGCCCGAACCCCAGGGAGGTGAGGACGAAACCCCAGCCGACGTGCGCGCCGAACAGCCGCCACGGGGTGCCGAACACCCGATCCAGCACAGCGAGCAGCGCTCCGCGCCACAGCAGTTCCTCGGCGAGGTTGGGGTAGGTGGAGTCGAAGAGCAACCGTTCCAGGGTGACGGCTTCGAGGTTCTGCCCACTGACCAGGGACGCCCCGAACACCAGGGCGGCGCTCGCGGCGAACCAGCCGATGATCACGCGGGCGGCCGGGCCATGCGACCCCGGGGCCAGCCGCCACCGCAGTCCCGCCTCGTCGCGAGCCCAGTGGCGCAGTACCAGGAACAGCGCGCAGAGCCACAGCAGGTCCACGGCCTTGCCCTGCCAGTTCCACTCCAGGCCGGAGAAAGGCCCCACCCGGGGCAGGCTCAGCGCGCACCAGCTCAGCAGTGCCAAACCCGCCGCGCCCAGCAACGCCCGGCCCGCACCAGGGCGGCCGCGCGCCGCGAACAACGCGAGCGGAGCGAGCGCACCGCAGCAGAGAACGGCGTTGGCGGCCCCCGTCCCCATACCGGTCGCGGTCTCCCGGGCGCCGGCGGCCGCAGCGGTAACGCCCACCGCGGAACAGAGCACCGCTGCCACCGGAAGCACCCACCGGGCGGTGTCGAGAGGCCCGGGGGCAGGACTCCCCGTATGTGTTTCTCGCACGACGCGACGCTATCGCGCCGTGCGGGACCGTACCGCGCTTGGCCTGTGGGGGCTGCTGCCCACCGGTCGGGCGGAGTAGTCCGCCACTTTCGCCCCGCGGGAGACCATGCGCGGACCGTACGAGCTTCTGGTGGGCGGGCCCCGACCCCCGGGTCTCACCACTGACGACGCGCGCATCGTTTCGGGTGCCTGACCCGCGCGCGGGCTGGACCGGCGCCGAAGAGCGTGGTGGACTCGAAACGTCGACGCCGAGTCGCCCGCCCGGCTCGTAAGGACGAGCGCGTCCACGGAGGAACACCTGTTGAGCGCCCCGCCGGCCGAGATGGACGCCTGGGTGGTTGAGCGCCCCGGTCCGATCAGCGGGCGGCCGCTCCGCCCGGCCCGGCTCCCCGTCCCGGTCCCGGCCGGGCGCGAGCTGCTGATCCGGGTCGAGGTGTGCGCCGTCTGCCGGACCGACCTGCACCTGGCCGAGGGCGACCTCGCGCCCAGGCGGGAACGGACCGTTCCCGGGCACGAGGTCGTCGGCCGCGTGGCCGGCCGCGGGCCCGACGCCCGCGAGATCGCCGAGGACACGCGGGTCGGGGTCGCGTGGCTGCGCTGGACGTGCGGACAGTGCCGGTTCTGCCAGCGGGGCGCGGAGAACCTCTGCCCCAGCTCCCGCTACACCGGCTGGGACGCCGACGGCGGGTTCGCCCGGTACCTGGTGGCTGACGAACGCTACGTGTATCCGCTGCCCGAGGAGACCGATGCCGCCTCCCTGGCTCCGCTGCTGTGCGCGGGCATTATCGGTTACCGGGCGCTGCGGCGCGCCGAGCTTCCCGACGGCGGCCGGCTCGGTGTCTACGGTTTCGGGGCGTCGGCCCACCTGACCGTCCAGGTCGCGCTGGCGCGCGGCGCCGTGGTGGATGTCGTGACGCGGTCCCCGGCCGCGGCGGAGCTCGCTCTCGGACTCGGCTGCGCCTCCGCGGGCCCCGCCGGGGAGTACCCCGCCGGCTCCCTCGACGCGGCGATCCTGTTCGCCCCCGCTGGTGAGCTCGTCCCGGTGGCCCTCAGGGCGCTGGACCGCGGCGGCACGCTGGCGGTCGCCGGTATCCACCTGAGCGCCATCCCGGAGCTGGACTACCAGGAACACCTGTTCCAGGAGCGCACGGTGCGCAGCGTGACCGCCAACACCCGCGATGACGGCCACGCCCTGCTCGACCACACCCGGCGCCACCGCCCGCGTGTCACCACCACCCCCTACCCTTTCGAGCGGGCCGACCAGGCACTGGCCGACCTCGCCGCCGGGCGGGTACGCGGCGCCGCCGTGCTCACCGCGGCGGGCTGAGCGGTCCGGTCGATCGCACGCACGAGGAAAGGGTGGACGGCCATGGCCGCAGACGAACCGGTCGCCGAGGTGCTGGAGTCCCCGACGGAGCGGGACCGCCCCGCGCCGCCCGGGCCGGCGGACGCCGAACCGGCCCCGTGGGCGAGCGCGCTGGCCAACCTGGACCAGGCCCGGACGTACTGGCTCGCCACCGTGCGCCCCAGCGGCCGGCCGCACTCCGTCCCGGTCCTGGCGGTCGTCGTTGACGGCGCCGCGCACTTCTGCGCCAACGAGTCCTCCAGGAAGGCCCGCAACCTCGCCGCCGACCCGCACTGCGTCCTCACCGCCAGCGGCGAGTCGCTGGACATGGTGGTCGAAGGGGCGGCGGTGCCGGTGACCGACCCGACCGCGGTGCGCGGCGTCGCCGCGGCGTACGCGGCCACGTACGGCTGGGCTCCCGAGGAGCGCGGCGGCGCTCTCTGGGCCGACGGTGCCCCGACCGCGGGCCCGCCGCCGTATCGCGTCTTCCGGGTGGAGCCGACCACGGTTCTCGGCTTCCCCACCGACGACTCCACGGTGCCCACCCGCTGGCGGTTCTGAGCAGCGGCCCGGCTATGCCGCCAGGTCAAGCGCGAGGGTGGCCGCGGCGAGCGCCAGGAACCCGAGTGCCAGGCCGAACTGGAGCGAGAGGTCCCGCGCCAGCAAGTGGGTGTGGACGGCGCAGGCGAAGAACAGAACGAGGCCGGCGGCCGCGGCCGTCCCGATCAGCGGCACGCCGAGAAGACCCAACGCTATGCCGGCCGCGCCCGCGGTCTTGAGGGTGCCGATCGGGAACGTCAGCCACGCGACTGGCACGTTCGCCCTGGCCATCGCGGGCAGGATCGCTTTGAGGCGGACGAGTGCGCCGATACCGGAGAACGCGTTCGCGGCGACCGCCACGACGGCCACGGTGAGGTAGGCGGTATCCATGGGGCCCTTCCCGGTTCGTCAGTAGGCGGCGGTGATGGGGTGGCCGAACGTCTCGGGCCGCCCGATCGCACGGAGCATGAAGTGGGCGGCGTCGGCACGGGCGAGCCTGAGCCCGCCGCGGACTCTGCGCCCGCGCGCCTGCCGGTACGTCCCCGTCAACGGCCCGTTGGTCAGCAGCGGCACCTGCACCGCCGTCCAGTCCAGGCCGCTGCCGCGCAGGACGTCCTCCATCAGTGCTACGTCGGCGAAGTGGGCGCCGAGCACGATCCTGGCGAGCGGCGTGGCGATGTAGTTCACGCGGAAACCAGCCCCCGGCTCGCGCTTGGACGGGTTCGGGTTGCCGGGCGTGGGCACCGTCGACACACCGGTGCCGCTGACGACCAGGATGCGGCCGGCGCCAGCAAGCGCCATCGCGTCGACGACGGCGCGGGTTCCAGGGGCGAGGATCCCGAGGTCCTTCCTGGTCCGCGGGCCGAGAGCGGACAGCACCGCGTCGGTCCCGCCGAACGCGGAGCTCAGCGCCTCCGGCTCGGGCGCGGTGAGGTCGGTTTTGACGGCACGCACGTCCACGTCCAGCTTCTCCGGGTCGCGTACCACTGCCGTGACGTCATGGCCCGCGGCGACGGCCTGCTGCAGCAGGTGCCGGCCGATTCCGCCGGTCGCCGCGACGATCGTGAGTCGCATCGAGCCCCCTCTCGCGTTTACCTCCAAGAGGGACCGGGGCGCCCGGATGTGAGACCGGCCCCGGAAATGTGGCCCGCATCACGTAAACGGTCTTCCGCGAGCCTGGTCAGCGGAAGGGCGGGTTACCCGGCTCGCCGCGGACACGCGCGGGGTCCCGGCACAGCGCATGGTGACGCGTGTAACTGGGACGACGATGACGCCGAATGGCCCGAAGTAGTGCCCATCGGGGCGGTGGGTGGGTGGTTGCGCGCCCAACGAGGGCAGCGAAGGCCGGTGGTGGGCCGGCCTGCGGGGGTCGCGACTGGTGCCCGATGGTGGAGCGTGTAACGGGGGCGGCGGCTGGTGGTGGGGGCCAGTGGGGGTGTCTGTGGTGTGGTTCTCGGTGCTGGGTCGCGCCGAGAGTGTCTGTGGGGCCGGTCTCGGCGCCGAATCTGTCCGCACGGTCGGTTTCGGTGCCGCGCGAGCCTCCGCGCGCCCGCTATGTCCGGATTGTGAGTGGCCTGGGCGCCGATCTTGAGGATTTCGTGCCTTCGTAGCGCTTGGAAGGCACGAAATCCTCAAGATCGGCACAAAAATCGGCCCCGAGCCCTGCGCCGGGCGACACCAGGAACCACCCCCGACCCATCCGGTGCCTTCGCTGCTCCCGTCGGGCGCGCTACCACCGGGCACCCGTCGCGACCACCGGGAGCCAGGCCATCCACCGCCCTCGCTGCCTCGTTGGGCGCCCAACCGCCCGCCACCCGTGCCGGTTACCAGCAACCCGACCCATCCGCCGTCCTCGCCGCTCCCGTCGGGCGCGCCACCATCGGGCACCGCACCGAGCATCGACCCCCGCCCCCGGAAGGCTGCGGCACTCGGGTGAGGCGGGCCCGGCACGATGGTGGGGCCCGTGCGCACGCGCACGGGCCCCACCGTTCCCTGCTCCGTTGCAGGCCATCGGGTTACCTGTTCCGGCGTCTCCGTCTGATCAGGTAGAGGACGGCGCCGGCGGCCGCGGAGGCCAGTGCGTAAGGAGCGGCCTTGCGGGCCTTCTCCCGGACACCGGTGACCTCGAAGAGGTCGATGGGCTGCACCTCTCGCTCAGCCTCTTTCCCGGCCTCGTTCTCGCCGCCGCGGGCCGGTTGTTCGGCGCCGGAGGGGGGCTCCTCCTCGGACGCTGCGGGCGCCGGCGTTGACTCGGCAGCGCCCTTCTCGGCCCCCGCCGCGCCTCCTGAGGCCGCCGTGTCCTCTCCCGCCAGGGTCCGCGCGAGGCAGTCGGCGAACTGGCCGATGAGCCGCGCGCCGACATCGGACAGCATCCCCCGGCCGAACTGCGCCGGGCGACCCGTGACGGTGAGGTCGGTGCCGACATCGACCCGGGTGGTCGACTCGTCCTCGGCCACCAGGGTGGCGGTCACGGTGGCCCGCGCCGTGCCCGAGCCACGGCTCTCCTTGCCCGAGGCCTCGATCACGACCCGGCGGGCCGCCTCGTCGGTCTCGACGAAGCGGCCCGACCCGCGGTAGGTGAGCGAGACCGGGCCGAGCTTGACCTTCACCGTGCCCGTGAACGTCTCGCCGTCGAACTCGGAGAGTGTCGCCCCCGGCATGCAGGGAGCGATCCGCGGCACGTCCAACAGCACCTGCCATGCCTCGGAGACGGGTGCCGGCACAGTGAAGTCGTGGTCAAGCCGCACGGCTGCTGCTCCTTTCGTTGTCGGCCACGGTCAGATCCCGCCGGCCGCGGCAACGGCGCGGCCGGTGAGCACAGTGGCGAGATGCGTCCGGTACTCCGCCGAGGCCGACAGGTCACTGCTCGGTTCGGCCCCCTCACCGGCCCGCTGGGCGGCCGACGCGAGGGCGTCGGAGGTCGCCGGCGCGCCGATGAGCGCCTCCTCGACTCCCCTCGCCCGGATCGGGGTGGCACCCATGTTGGTCAGCGCGACCCGCGCGTCGGAGATCGTCCCGTTGGACCGCTGGACGGCCGCGGCGACCCCGACGAGAGCCCAGGCCTGCGCCACTCGGTTGAACTTCTCGTAGTGCGTGCCCCAGCCGGAGAGCTTGGGCACCCGGACCGAGACCAGAACCTCGTCGGGCGAGATCGCGCTGGTCAAATAGTCGACGAAGAACTCGTCGGCCGGAACGGTGCGCCGCCCGCCGGGCCCCTCGACCTCGAACGTGGCGTCGAGGGCGACCGCGACACTGGGCAGATCGCCCGCCGCGTCGGCGTGCGCGAGCGACCCGCCGAACGTGCCCATGTGCCGCACCTGGCGGTCGGCCACGGTCGACGTCGCCTGCACGATCAGCGGCGCGTGCTCGCGCACCATCGGGTCGTGCAGCACCTGATCGTGCGTGGTCATCGACCCGATGACCAGGGCGTCGCCATCGTCGCGCACCCCGCGCATGTCAGAGACCCCGCCGAGGTCCACGACCAGGGACGGCACCGCCAACCGCATGCGCAGCATCGGGATCAGGCTCTGCCCGCCGGCGAGCACCTTGGCGTCCTCACCGCCGTCGGCGAGGGCCCGTACGGCCTCCTGCACACCAGCGGGCCGGCTGTACTCGAACTGGGCCGGGATCACGACCGCTCACTCCCCTCCGCGTTTCGGACCGCCCGCCAGACACGTTCCGGCGTGCACGGCATCGGGACGTCGGTGACGCCCGAGGGCCGCAGCGCGTCGACGACCGCGTTGACCACGGCCGGTGTGGACGCGATCGTTCCGGCCTCGCCCACCCCCTTCGCGCCGAGCGGGTGGTCCGGCGCCGGGGTCTCGGTGCGGTCGGTGATGAAGTCGGGCAGGTCGGCCGCGCTGGGCACGAGGTAGTCAACGAACGTACCGGCGAGCAGGTTGCCGTCGGCGTCGTAGCTGGCCTCCTCGTAGAGCGCCTGGGCGATGCCCTGCGCGATGCCGCCGTGCACCTGCCCCTCGACGATGGTCGGGTTGACCACCCGGCCGACGTCGTCCACCGCGACGTAGGACCGGATCCGCACCTGGCCGGTCTCGGTGTCCACCTCGGTCGCGCACAGGTGGCTTCCGTGCGGGAACGAGAAGTTCGCCGGGTCGAACGTGGCGTCGGAGTCGATGCTCGGCTCGATCCCTTCGGGCAGGTCGTGCGATGTGAAGACCGCCAGTGAGCACTCGGCGATCGTCTTGGCGGACTCGGGGCTGCCCCGCACCCGGAACGCGCCCTCCGTGAACTCCAGGTCAGCGGGGTCGCACTCCAGCATGTGGGCCGCGATGGGCCGCGCCTTGTCGACGACCTTCTCGCAGGCGTGCACGAGCGCGGCCCCGCCAACGGCCAGCGACCGCGACCCGTAGGTGTCCAGCCCCTTGGGTGAGCTGCGGGTGTCGCCGTGCAGCACCTCGATGTCCTCGAACGGCACGCCGAGCTGGTCGGCCGCGATCTGGCTCCACGCGGTCTCGTGCCCCTGGCCGTGCGGGGAGGTGCCGGTGATGACCTCCACCTTGCCGGTCGGCAGCACGCGCACGCTCGCGCTCTCCCAGCCGCCCGCCCCGTAGTTGAGCGACCCCAGCACCCGCGACGGCGCGAGGCCGCACATCTCGGTGAAGGTGGACACGCCGATGCCGAGCTGCACGGTGTCGCCCGAAGCCCGGCGCCGCTCCTGCTCACGGCGCAGCTCGTCGTAGCCGAACAGCTCCTTGGCGCGCTCGGTGGCCGCCTCGTAGTTGCCGGAGTCGTAGGTCAGGGTCGAGATCGTCGTGAACGGGAACTCGTCGTGGTTGATCCAGTTCCGGCGGCGCAGCTCGATCGGGTCCATGCCCAGCTCGGCGGCGAGATCGTCCATGGCGCGCTCGATCGCGAACGTCGCCTCGGGGCGGCCGGCCCCACGGTAGGCGTCGGTCTTGGTGGTGTTGGTGAAGACGCCCGTGCACTCGAACCGGTACGCGGGGATCTTGTAGATCGCGTTGTACATGAACGCGCCGAGGATCGGCACGCCGGGCGTGACGATGCCCAGGTAGGCGCCCATGTTCGCGAGCAGCCGCACCGAAAGTCCCGTCAGGGTGCCGTCCCTGCTGGCGCTGATGGTGACGTCCTGGATCTGGTCCCGCCCGTGGTGCGCGGACATCATCGTCTCGGAGCGGCTCTCGGTGAACTTCACCGGGCGGCCGGTCCGGTTCGCCGCGACGAACGCGATGAACTCCTCCGGCGTCACCTGCAGCTTGCCGCCAAAACCACCGCCGACGTCCGGCGCCACGACACGTATCTTGTGCTCGGGCGTGCCGGTGGTCATGGCGAGCATCAACCGCAGGATGTGCGGGATCTGCGTGGCCGACCACATCGTGATCTGGTCCCCGGTGGGGTCGACCACGGTGCTGCGCGGCTCCATGAACGCGGGAATGAGGCGCTGTTGGGTGAAGCGCCGCCGGACGACGACCTCGGAGCCGGACTCGGCGGCGGTGACGTCGTCACCGGTGCCCGCCTGCGCGGAGTCGAACGTCCACGTGTAGCACTTGTTGCTGCCCTGGTCCTGGTGAACCAGCGGCGCGTCGTCGGCGAGCGCGGCCTCCATGTCGAGGACCACGGGCAACGGCTCGTAGTCGACCTCGATCAGCTCCAGGGCGTCCTCGGCACTCGCCTTGTCGCGCGCGGCGACCACCGCTACCGGCTCACCGGTGTGCCGTACCTCGCCAACGGCCAGCGGTGGGTAGTCGGGCACCGCCGTGTCCTCGGTGACCGGCCACGCACACGGCAGGCTGCCCTGGATGTCGGCGACATCGCTCCCGGTGAACGCGGTGATCACCCCGGGCGACTCGCGCGCGGGCCCGACATCGATGTGCGTGATCCGTGCGTGGGCCATGGGGCTACGCAGGATCGCCAGGTGCAGCATCCCCGGCAGCGTCATGTTGTCGGTCCACATGGTGCGGCCGGTGATCAGCCGGGCGTCCTCCTTGCGGCCGAGGGCGGCCCCGACCTGCGTTCCCGGCCCCGCTTCGGTGGCGGTCATCGCGCCACCTCCTCGGTCGAGGTGGGAGCGGTGCCTTCCACCGTCTCGCTCGCGGACTCGCGCGGCGCCGGGACCTCGGCGCGCATGACCGCGGCGGCGTCGCGTACCGCCCGGACGATGTTCTGGTAGCCGGTGCACCGGCAGAGGTTGCCCTCAAGCCCCTCGCGGACCTCGTCCTCGGTGGGGTCGGGGTTCTCGGCGAGCAGGTCGACCGCAGCCATGATCATCCCTGGCGTGCAGTAGCCGCACTGCAGTGCGTGGCGCTCGTGGAACGCCTGCTGGACCGGGTGCAGTTTGCCGTCCTGCCCGGCCAGGCCCTCGATCGTGTCGACCGTGTGGCCATCAGCCTGCGGGGCCAGGACGGTGCAGCTCTTGACGCCCTGGCCGTCCATGAGGACGGTGCAGGCGCCGCAGTTGGTGGTGTCGCAGCCCACTACCGTGCCGACTTTGCCGAGGCGTTCGCGCAGGTGGTGGACTAGAAGTGTGCGGGGGTCGACGTCATCGTCGTAGCGGACTCCGTCGACTGTCATACTGATCCGGCTCATGGGCACTCCCGCGTGTGACAGCGCTTGTCTGGCCGTGGATGATTCAGGGCGCCTCCGGGGCGCTCTCCCTACTCGCCCGGTACCGGCGGTCTTGGTCCACCGGCCCCGTTCGCAGCACGTCACCGGGGCACCGCGGCGTGCTCCACCTCCTCGTAGCCGTGACTCCGTGTTCCACTGGGCGGCGCGAAGTCCGGGTGCGCACTGGGTATCCAGCAAAGTCCCCCGCGGCGGTCCGCGCAAGGGTGTCACGACCTTGATCACGGATTGCTTTCGCAAAGTTACCCGGCCATTATGCGTGTGGGCGCAACCGCTGGCCGCGGGGCTTCTTCCCCGGCGCGCCGCCCGCGGTGCCGGAGCCTACGCGCGCGAGACGACCCCGACAAGCTCCTCGAAGCTCGCCAGGCTGTGGCCCGCGACGAAGTCGTCCAGATACGGAAGCACTGCCGCCATGCCCCCGGCCAGGGGTGCGTAGCCGGGTTTACCCCGGTGCGGGTTCACCCACACCAGTCTGTGCGCGAGCCGCGCCAGGTGCGCCACCTGCTCCGCGAGCTCGGCGGGGTCGCCCCGCTCCCACCCGTCGCTGCAGATCACCACGATCGCCCCGCGCGCGGTGCCGCGCCGTCCCCAGCGGTCGAGGAACGCCTTGACCGAGTCGGCGAGCCGGGTCCCGCCGTGCCAGTCGGGGATGGTCCGGCTCACCGCGCCCAGCGCGACGTCCGGATCCCGGTGGCGCAGTGCCCGGGTGACCCTGGTGAGCCGGGTGCCCACGGTGAACGCCTCGGTCAGGGTGGGCCGCCGGCGCACCGCCGCGTGCCCGAACCGCAGCAGCGCGTCGGCGTAGGGCGCCATCGACCCGGAGACGTCCAGCAGCAGCACCAGGCGGCGCGGCTTGGCCCTCCGGCGCCGGCGCGCGAGCCGCGTGGGCTCGCCCGCCTGGCGCAGCATGCGGCGCACGGTGCCGCGCGGGTCTACCGGGCCGCGCGCGGCCGGCTGTAGCCGCCGGGTGCGGCGCGGCGCCGCGCCCGGGGCGAGCAGCGACAGCATCCGCCGCACCTCGTCGCGCTCGGCCGCGGACAGGACAGCGATGTCGCGGTACCGCAGCACCTCGGTGTCGCTGGCCATCGAGGCGACCGTTGTCTCCTCGCGGTCGTCGGAGCCGGCTCCCCCACCGGCCGGGCGGGGGGCGAACAGGATGGTCGGCCGCCGGACGGTGGGCGCCGGGATCTGGGGTTTCGGGGGGAGCGCCGGCGCGTCGGTGAAGTACGCCGCGAAGGCGGCGTCGTAGGTCGGGATGTCGTCGGGCTCACCGCACAGGGTGAGCCGGCCGGCCCAGTACGCGCTCTCGCGGTCGGCGACACCGAGCGCGCCCGCCGCTCTGAGCATGGCCTGCACCCGGTCGGGGGTGGCGTCGACGCCAGCGCTGCGCAGGGTACGGGCGAACCCCACGAGGATCTCCGTGATGTCGCGCTCTCGGCCCGCGCCCGCCATCGGTCACGCCCCCAGCAGGTCCGCGATGTCGGTCGAGCGGACCCGCTCGGCGTCCTCGCGGTATTTCAGGACGGCGCCGAGCGTCGCCGCGGCCAGATCGGGGTCCAGCGCGCGTGCGCCGAGGGTGGCCAGGGCGTTGGCCCAGTCCAGCGACTCGGCGACACCGGGCGGCTTGATCAGGTCGAGTTCGCGCATACGGCGGATCGCCGAGGCGACGTCGCTGGCCAGTCGCTCGGTGATGTCGGGCAGCCTGCGGCGCAGGATCGCCACCTCGCGGTCGAAGCTGGGATGCTCCACCCAGTGGTAGAGGCAGCGCCGCTTGAGCGCGTCGTGCACCTCGCGCGTGCGGTTGCTGGTCAGCACGGTCAGCGGCGGTTCCGCGGCGACGACCCGGCCGAGCTCGGGGATGCTGATCGCCGCCTCGGAGAGCACCTCCAGCAGGAACGCCTCGAACTCGTCGTCAGCGCGGTCGATCTCATCCACGAGCAGCACCGAAGGCGTGTTCTCCAACGCTTCGAGCAGTGGCCGGGCGATGAGGAACCGCCGGTCGTACAGGCTCGCCTCCAGCTTCGCGGCGTCGGGGCGCTCGCCGGCGGCGTGCGCCGCCGCCTCGACGGTCCGCAGGTGCAGGATCTGCCGGGTGAAGTCCCAGTCGTAGAGGGCCTGCGCGGCGTCAAGCCCTTCGTAGCACTGCAGCCGGACGAAGTGTGCCCCTGTCGCCTGCGCCAGCGCCTGGGCGAACGCGGTCTTGCCGACCCCGGCGTCGCCTTCCAGGAACAGGGGGCGGCCCAGGCGCAACGCGAGGTACCCGGCGGTCGCCAGGCCGTCGTCGGCGAGGTATTCGACATCGGAAAGGGCGCTGGCCAGGTCCGCTGCGGAGGTGGGGCGGCGCGGTGTGGCGGTGGTGTCCGCGGAGATCATGTTCCAACTATGCCGCCCGTTCCGGGGCCGCGGCCAGCGGTCGGACGGCAGGAGGCCGGAGTGGGGCCGCAACGGCTCCGCCGTCGGGAGCCCTGGCAGGGCACAACGAGGCGCGGACCGCCGCCCGCTCTCCTTCACGCGTGGCGGCGCGATCGGGTACACCTGATGGGCATGGGGGAGACTCGGATCGTCTACGACCGCAAGGGTGCCGGCAGCCCCATCGTGCTGCTGCACGGTCTGGGGCACCGCCGCCAGGCGTGGAAGAAGGTCATGAAGCGCCTCGCCAAGCACCATGAGGTGATCGCGCTTGACCTTCCGGGATTCGGGAAGTCATCGGGGCCGCCCACCGGCGACCCCTACGACCTCCGCTCGCTGGTCGACACGGTCCAGCTCATGTGCGCCGAGCTGGGTCTGCAGCGTCCGCACTTCGCCGGCAACTCGCTGGGCGGGGCGATCGCGCTGGAGCTCGGCGCGCGGGGGGTCGCGGCCTCCGTCACGGCGCTGTCCCCCGTAGGGTTCAATGCCGTGGCCACCAGGGCCGGGTTCCGGCTCCTCGCGCACAGCGCCAGGGCGGCGGCGCGGATACCGGAGCCGGTGCGGCTGGCCGCCGCCGGTTCCCGTCCCGGCCGGGCGGCCGCCCGCCGGATCCTGCGCGGCGACCACGCCGCGGAGTCGGCACAGCACATCCGGTTCGACGCGCGCAAACTCTCCTCCGACTCCCCGTTCGTGCGGCTGGCCCCCATCGTCG
Source organism: Lipingzhangella halophila (assembly GCF_014203805.1). Lineage (GTDB taxonomy): Bacteria > Actinomycetota > Actinomycetes > Streptosporangiales > Streptosporangiaceae > Lipingzhangella > Lipingzhangella halophila. Next base: position 3,730,362 of record NZ_JACHJT010000001.1, read on the forward strand.
CGCGGTACTCGTTCGCCGCACCGAACGTCCCCTGTCCGGTGACCATCGCATGGGGCGACCGCGACCGGCTGCTCCCGCCCAGTGGCGCCCAGCGCGCACAGCGCCGGATCCCGCACGCCCGCCAGGTCATGCTCCTGGGCTGCGGCCACATCCCGATGGCGGACAACCCGCGCGCGGTGGCGGCGGAGATCATGCAGACGTGCCGTTCGGCCCGCGAGGACCGCACCCCCGGGGAAACCACGCACACCCCCGCGCTGACGTCCTGAGCCGCTCCGCGAAGGGTCATGAGGGGCACGTACCGGGTCCGCTATCGGGCCGTTTCGTGACGGGCAGCCGCACGCCCACAGCCGCCGGCAGCGGAACCAAACGGCACCCGCGCTCGACGGCGCGCCCCGGGCAGGCGCCGCCAGCTCGGCCTCGGCCCGCCCCGCGCCGGCGCAGGAAGGGCCGCGCGCTCGAAGAGCCGCGGCGCCGCTCGAAGGCGCGCCGCTACGGCCGCTGACGCGTTCGGGAGACGTCCGGGCCGCGCCCCTCCCCGTCCCGGCGCGGATCGGTGGGAACGAACTGGTTGAGCCGCTCGCTCGCCCGGTCGTTGAGTCGGGTGAGAGCGCGAAGGAGCGCGTTGTCGGCGCGGGCGGAGGCGTCGAGACCGGAGGTCGCGGGCTCGCCGGCCGACTCGGGCAGCACCCGGTTCATCGTGCGCAGGCCCATCAGGGTGAGCCGCGGGAAGGCGCCGTGCGTGGCCATCGCGGCGCGCGTCAGCGGGTGCAGCACCAGGTAACGCTGCCGGCAGCGCACGGCCTCGACAATGCGGCTGGCCGCACGCTCGCCGCTCATGGAGACGAGCGGCAGGCTCGCCCCCAGCGCGAACCAGGTGTACTCGCGTGCGGGCGCTCCGGAGAACACCGCCCTGCGGTGCGAGCCCGTACGCATCAGGCCGGGGACGACGGTGAGGACGCGCACGCCGCTCTTCGACAGCTCGGCGTCGAGCCCTTCGGACAGGGCTACCTGCGCGAACTTCGCGCACGAGTAGGGAAGTAGGTGCGGTGGGCTCACCTTGCCGCCGATGGAGGTGATGTTCACCAGGGTGCCGCCGCGTTCACGCAGATGGGGCAGGGCCGCGTCGGCGACGTCCCGCGGCCCCCAGAACATCGCGCCCATGGCGCTTTCGAAGGCGCCCCGCGTGGTTGCGTCCACGGGCGCCACTTGGATCTCCCCGGCGTTGTTGACCACGATGTCCAGCCCGCCGCTGCCGCTCGCTCGCTCCACCATGGTGGCGGTCTCGGCCGGGTCGCGCAGATCGCACACCAGGCCGTGGGCATCGATGTCGCGGGCGCTCAGGTCCTTCAGCGCCCGCTGCAGCTCGTCGTCGTCGCGGGCGCAGATCACCACGCGGCAGCCCGCGGCACCGAACCCGCGCGCGAGGAGCAGTCCCAGGCCGCGGGAACCGCCCGTCACGAGGACGGTCCGGCCCCTGAGATCGGCCACCGGCCGTCGCTTCCGGGCGCGGTACGCCGCCGTGGCGAGGGCGGCCCCAGCTACCGCGGTCCACACAATCCGCACGTCGATCACCTCCGAACCGGGACCCGTGGCCGTGCCTCACTCCGCCCGGGCGGGCCCGCCCCAGGTCGAACATCGTGTCTTCCTGGGGCTCCACTGCCGGGATCGCTGCTGGTTAAACGCGTTCGGTAGGCAGGGACGCACGGGGCGGTTCGGGCTCCGGTCGGCCGCGGTCCCGTCACCGGTCGGAGACGGCCTCCCGCGAGTACACGTTCGAGAGGCCGTCGAGGAACGACGAGAGCGCCAGCTCGAAGCTGGCCTCGTCGATCTCGGCGGCGTGTTCGGACAGCCGGTGGGCCTGGGACAGGTTCGGGTAACGATCGCGGTAGACCCGGACGTCGTCGTCGAACCCCCGCGCGAACGAGTTCATCGCGGCCCCGACCACCAGGTACTTCGTGGACGCGCCAATGAGGGTCGCGTACCTCGGCGGCCACCCGGCCGCGACCAGTCCGCCGTGCACGGCGTCGGCGCGGCGCAGTGCCTCCTCGCGGCGGCCGGGGCCGGCGGCGATGAACGGGACCAGGTTGGGGTGTGCGGCGAGGGCGGCCCGGTAGGAGCGTGCCCAGACCGTCAGCCCGTGCCGCCAGCCGCCGGTCTCGAAGCCCGAGACGTCGATGCTGAGCGTGACCTCGTCGGCGATGTCGATGAGGAGCTCGTCCTTCGTCCGGTAGTGGCTGTAGAGCGAGGCGGCCTGCACGTCCAGCTCCTGGGCGAGTTTGCGCATGGACAGTCCTTCCAGGCCGTCGCGGTCGACGAGGGTCAGCGCGGTAGCGCGGATCCCTTCGCGACTGAGGATCGGCGTCCTGGGTCGTCCCACCTCTACTCCCTTCCCATGCCGCTTTCGCATGCCGGTCACAGCGATCTTTGCACGATCAGCCGCGCTGCGCAGGCGCTTGCCTAGGGTCCTGGCAACCACCTACGCTTAAAACCAAACACCGTTAGGTTATCCGCGCAGTGGTGAACAGGAAATGGGGTTAGCCGAACATGGTCGACTTTTCGCTGACCGATGAGCAGCGAGAGATCCGCGACTGGGTCCGGACCTTCGTCAGACGCGAGCTCATGCCGTTGGAGAACGACGTACTGCTCCGCGAACGCCGTGGTGAGGAGCCCGGCCTCACCGAGAAGGAGCGGACGGAGCTGCAGCAGCTCGCCAAGAAGTCCGACTTCTGGGGCGTGCAGACCCCGGCCGAGTACGGAGGCATGGAGCTCGACGCGATCAGCGCCGCCATCGTCGAGACCGAGCTGGGGCGCTCCTTCATCTCGTTCAGGTTCGGCGGAGACGCCGACAACATCCTCTACCACGCGAACGAGGAGCAGAAGCAGCGCTACCTGCTGCCCACCATCTCCGGCGAGCGCAAATCCTGCTTCGCCATCACCGAGCCCGGCGCCGGCTCCGACGCCAAGGCGATCCGTACAACCGCCGTCAAGGACGGCGACGAGTGGGTGATCAACGGCGAGAAGACGTTCATCACCGGTGGCCACGAAGCCGACTTCGCGATGGTGTTCGCCGTGACCGACAAGGAGCTCGGCGCCGACGGCGGCGTGACCTGCTTCCTCGTGGACCGCGACCACGGGTGGACCTCCGAGCCCATCGACACCATGGGCGAGCGCCGGCCCGCCTCCATCCTCCTGGACGACGTCCGGGTCCCCGACGACGCCGTGCTCGGCGAGGTCGGCAAGGGCTTCCCCCTGGCCATGCAGTGGATCGGCAAGGGCCGCTTCCTGCTGCCCGCCCGCGCCCTCGGCGGCTGCGAGCGCATGCTCGACATGGCCATCGAGCACTCCAAGACCCGCGAGACGTTCGGGGCGCCCATCGCCGATCGGCAGGCCATCCAGTGGATGATCGCCGACTCCCAGGTGGAGATCGAGGCGCTGCGGCTGCTGGTGCTGCACGCCGCATGGCAGGTCGAACAGGGGGTCGACTCCCGGCACGCGCAGTCCATCGCCAAGGTCTTCGGTGGCGTGAAGGCCAATGAGATCGTCGATCGCGTGATGCAGATCCACGGCGGCATGGGCTACACGCGCGAGCTGCCGATCGAACGGTGGTACCGCGACCTCCGGCTGCTCCGGATCTTCGAGGGCACCGACGAGATCCAGCGCCGCACCATCGCCCGCGACCTGCTAAAGGGGCACGTCAAGGTCGGCGCCACCCTGAACTGAAGCGCTCCGTCCCGGCCGCCTCTGCCCGCCATGGCCCTGTCCTTGTTGTGGGTCGGGGCATGGTGGTCATGTATCATTTATATAGATGCCACCAACATTGCGGAGGCGGCCATGACGGCGACACAGATCGACTTGGACGAGGTAGTCCTGGACGAGGCCATGCGGCTCATGGGGGCTCGCACCAAGAAGGAGACCGTCAACACGGCCCTGCGCGAGTACGTCGAACGCGTGAGGCGGCTGGAAGCCGCGGAACGGCTCGCGGAGCGCGGCGCGCGCGGTGAGTTCGATCAGGCCGCAGCCGCGCACGCCGCGGCGAAACGTGCGTGGCGGGACTCCTTCCAGTGATCGGCTTCCTGCTGGACACGTCCGCTCTATGGCACCTGTTCCGCACACCAGGCGCGCTCACGCCCTGGACCGCACACATCGCGACCGGAAGCTTCCGCGCATGCGAGCCCACGAGGGCCGAGCTTCTCTATTCAGCCACGGGCCCAGAACACCGTGACGACCTGGCGAGCGACCTCGACGCTATGTGCCGGCCGGTGTCGGTACCAAAGAACGCCTGGCGCTGGGTCGATACGGCGCAGTACAAGCTCACCCAGCGAGGACAGCACCGCGCCGCAGGCCCGACTGACCTGCTCATCTGCGCGACCGCCGTGCACCACGACCTTATAGTGCTCCATGTCGACAACGACTTCCGCGCGGTCGCCAACGTTCTCAAGGACGTGCGAGAACGCGACATCCGCGACACAGCCGAACCACCGGAGGAGCCGTAGGCGAGTCCTCTCGCTTCCACCCACCGCTTCCCGGATCAGTCGCCGTCCACAGTGACCGCGACCAGGTGGCCCGCACCCTCGTCCCGGCCCCTCCGGAGTCGACTGGGAGAAACACCGAGTCGCAGCGGCCCAAGGCCGCCTCCACACCCGTATCGGTGCGAAGCATAGCGCCGCCGTCCAGGATGAGCACTACCACCGGCACCTCGGTCGCGAACGGTCCCGGTCCAGCAGGCGTGGGACCGCCGCTGGGGCCCACTCGTACAGGCGTACCTGAACTGGTCAGCCCGAGCATGCGCCCTACTCTTCAAGATCCGCGATCTCGCTGGCCCCGTCGCGGAGGACCGCCGCTGTCGCTGAGCCGCCATGGCCTTCGCATGTCCCCGCGTGGCGGGATGCCCGAGGCGAAATTACTGCCTGGTTTAACCCGGCGGGCCGCCGCCCAGGGCCCACAGTGCGGCACCGGATAACGATTTGCGAAGAGGGGTATCCCACCTGCACCGCAATGATATTACCATTGCGGTCACTATTGCGAAGGCGCACGTCAACCGTGTGTTAATCCCATCCCTCGCCCCCGGAGGCACCGTTGGAAGCCATCGAGCCCGCCTATGGCACAGGCCCCCTCCTGCTGATCGCCGGCGCCGCGATCGCGTTCCTACTGCTCCTCGTCGTGAAGGTGCGGCTGCACCCGTTCGTCTCGCTGGTGCTGACCAGCCTGCTGGTCGCGCTGGCGACCCAGATTCCCCTCGCGGACATCGTCCCCACCCTGATGCAGGGCTTCGGGGAGACACTGGCGAGTGTCGGCCTACTGGTCGGCCTCGGGGTGATGATCGGCCGGATGCTGGAGGTCACCGGCGGCGCCGCCGTTCTCGCCCACGCCCTGATCGCTGCGTTCGGCCCCCGGCTCGCGCCGCTGGCTCTCGGTATCGCCTCCCTGCTGTTCGGCTTCCCGATCTTCTTCGACGCCGGCCTGATCGTCATGCTGCCGATCATCTTCAGCGTGGCCCGGCGGCTCGGCGGCTCCGTTCTGCTGTACGCGCTGCCCGCGGCCGGCGCGTTCGCGACCATGCACGCCTTCGTCCCGCCGCACCCGGGCCCGGTGGCCGCGGCCGACCAGATCGGCGCCGACATGGGCATGACCCTCGTCGTCGGCCTGGTACTGGCGATCCCGACCTGGTTCATCGCCAGCTACCTGTACTCGTTCTACGCCGGACGCCGCATCGAGCTGCCCGTTCCCGAGGACTTCACCTCCGAGGGCGAGCTCGCCTACGAGCGCCCTCCGCACCTGTTCACGGTCATCGGGATCCTGCTGCTGCCGATGCTGCTGATCTTCGGCAACACCGGCACCGCGACCCTGGTGACCACCGGAACACTCGACGAGGGCTCGCTGTGGGTCCTGGGGCTGACGCTGGTCGGCGAGACGCCCATCGCGCTGCTCATCACCGCGATCGTGGCCGTTTTCGTTCTGGGGCTCCGCCGGTTCTCGCGCGAGCGGGTCGAGCGCATCTGCAACGACGCGCTCGGGCCGGTGTGCGCAATCATCCTGATCACGGGGGCCGGCGGGATGTTCGGCGGGGTGCTGCGCGTCAGCGGCGTCGGCACCGCACTGGAGTCCACGCTTGCCGCCACCGGGTTGCCGGTCATCGTGGCGGCGTTCGTCATCGCGCTGGCGCTGCGGGTGGCGCAGGGCTCGGCCACGGTGGCGCTGACCACGGCCGCCGCCCTGATCGCGCCGGCCGTTGAAGGGGCCTCTGGGTTGTCGAGCGTGGACATGGCGCTGATCGTGATCGCGATCGCCTGTGGCGCCACAGCGCTGTCCCACGTCAACGACTCCGGCTTCTGGCTGGTGGGCCGGTTCCTCGGCATGGACGTCCCCACGACACTGCGCACCTGGACGGTCATGGTGACCCTGATCGGCTTCACCGGTTTCGTGCTCGCCTGCGTCGGCAGCCTGCTGTTCTGACGCCCAATCCGACGCCGTTCCGGACTCCCGGCGGAAGGGGGCGCGGCCCGCGCTCAGCGGTTCGCGCCCCCTTCGGCCTCGCTGAGAGCCTCGTCGACCTCGCCAACGATCGCCCGCATGGCCGCCTGGGCCACATCCGGAAGGCCGTCGCGGATCGCCCCGGCGACGTGGGCGTGCAGCCGCAGCGCCTCGGCCCTGGGCGGGCGCGGCATCAGGTGGTACTCGGTACGGCCGGTGAGCACCTCGGCGACGACCCCGGTGAGACCCACGAACATCTCGTTGCCGGAAAGGTGCAGGATCCGCCGGTGGAACTCGATGTCCAGCCGCAGGAACTCCTCCTGGTCACCCGCCTGTCCAGCCGCCGTCATCCGCTCGCAGAGCTCGACCACCGGAGTACGCCGATCGCGCGAGGCGTTGCGTGCGGCCGCGGCGGCGGCCGGGGGCTCGATCGCCGCGCGCAGCTCGGTCAGCGAGCGCAACTGGGCCATGCGGCCCGTCCCCGCCAACCGCCAGCGGATCAGTTGCGGGTCGAACACGCTCCACTCCTCGCCCGGGCGAACCTGGACACCGGTGCGCGGGCGGCTGTGCACGAGCCGCATCGACTGCAACACCCGCACGGCCTCGCGCACCACGGTCCGCGAGACCCCGTACTCGCGTTCCAGGCGTTCGAGCGTGAACACGTGACCGGGCTCGTACTCCCCGGCGACGATCGCCGGGCCCAGTACGGCGAGCACCCTGTTGTGCAGGGTACGACGGTCGGTGTCGCCGCTCATGGGGCTCCTTCGCTCTGGTGTGGGGTGCGCATGGAACGCTAGTGGACATCATTGGTAACACTATTCATGCCACGATAGGCGGGACCAGGGAAAACCAGGGGGGAGACCAGAGCATGCACTTCGTCTTCATGGGTGTCTCAGGGAGCGGCAAGAGCACGGTCGCCGGACGCGTGGCCGAGCGACTGGAGCTGCCCTTCGCCGAGGCCGACGAGTTCCATCCGCGCCGGAACACCGAGAAGATGGCGCGGGGGGAGCCGCTGACCGACGAGGACCGCCGCCCCTGGCTCGCCGCGCTGGCGCGGTGGATGGCGGACCACGAGAGCAGCCGCCAGTCGACCATCATGGCCTGCTCGGCACTACGGCGCGCCTACCGGGACCACCTGAGCGGGGGTGCGCCCGACGTTCGCTTCGTGCACCTGGACGGCCCGCGCGACCTCATCGCCGACCGGCTGCGGGAGCGCTCTGGCCACTTCATGCCGGTCGAGCTCCTGGACTCGCAGATGGCGACACTGGAGCCGCTGCAGCCCGACGAGAACGGCAGCACCCTGGACATCTCCCATTCGGTGGACCGGCTCGTGCAGGATGCAACGGGTACCGTCGCCGCGGCGCTTGGGACGGTTCCCAGCGCGCGGCGCCGACGGTAGTCCCGCAGCGGAGCTGGGGGTCAGGCAGCGGGCATGTGCCCCATGCGGGTCGAGATCTCCTCGGCGGCCTTCAGGACGGTCTCGCCGAGCGCGAGCAGCTTGTCTTCCTCCATCCGGTACGAGGGACCGGATGCGCTTACTGCGGCCACGACCTCGCCGGTCAGGCCGCGGACGGGGGCGGCGACAGCGTTGAGGCCGACCTCAAGCTCTTCGACAGCAGTGGCGAAGCCGCGTTCGGTGATCTCGTCGAGCTCCGCGCGCAACAACTCGGGATCAGTGATGGTGCTGGGAGTCACCTCCTCGAGGTGCCCTCGCAGTACCCTCCTCTGGTCCGACTTGGGCATGAAGGCCAGCAGCACCTTGCCGCTGGAGGTGGAGTGCAGGGGGTTCTGGCGGCCGATCCAGTTCTGGCTCACCACCGCGGACGCCCCGCGGACCTGGTCGATGTTGATGACCATGTCCCCGCTCGGAATCGCGATGTTCACCGTCTCGCCCAGATCGGCGGCCAGATCCTCGCAGACCCGGCGGCTCTGCTGAGTCAGGTCCAGGCCCGCCGCCATGGCGCCAGCCAGACGGATGATCCCGAAACCCAACTGGTACTTGCCACGCAGGCCCGGCTGTTCAACCAGGCCGCGCCGTTCGAGCGCGCCGACGAGCCGGAACGCCGTGGACTTGTGCACCCCGAGTTCGGCCGCGATCTCGGTGACCCCGGCCTCGCCGTGCTGGGCGAGGATCTCCAGGACCGTGATCGCGCGGTCCACCGACTGGACGGGCGCGCCATCCTTGCTGGTCGTTCCGGTGCTGCCCTTGGCTGGGTCCGATCCACCACCCGACCCCCGCTCGAACCGTGCTTGTTCGATTGTGTTCGGACTGTTTCCTGCGCGGTGGTCGTTGGAAGCCATGGCCACCACGATAGTGGCGAAGTCGGCAGTGTTCCTGGACAGGAACGTTCCATAATCTATTTTCGCAGGTGAGAGGGTGTTTAACGATCCTATCGACGGGGTTGACGGGGTCATGCCGGAACCGGGGCCCGGCAGCGCCCGCCCGCCCATACGGGCCGGCCCGGCACCCCCGAACTCCGGTCCGGCGTTCATCAGTGCACCGCCGTATGCTCGTGCATCGCATCCAGTAGCCAGTTGACCAGGTAATCGGCGTAGGAAGCCCGCACCAGGAGGCGGTAGGTCGGCCCGGCGTCGAGCTGCTGCAGGCCCACTGTGGCTTTGGCAAGCAGCGTGTGCGTGTAGTTCCCGGGCCCGAACACCCGCGGGTGCAGGTCGAGGTCGCACCCGTGCGCGAGGACATCACGTGCCCGCGGGCCACGCAGCTCCAGCACGGTGCGGTGGGCCGAGACGTCGACGACGCTGGCGCACTGCGCGCCGTACTCGCCTCCCACCGCCGCCGCCAGCCCGGCCGTGAGGCCGCGCCCCGTCGCGGTGTCGTCAACAATCAGGTACCAGCCGGGGCCGCTCCACAGGGCGTACGGCCGGCCGTTCCCGGTCCAGCGTCCCGGTTCGGGCAGCGCGCAGCCCAGGAACTCACCCGCCGTACGTGCCGCGCACCGCTCCTCCCCCGGATCGACCCGCAGCTCCACCTGGGCAAGGAAGGGTACTTCGTAGAGTGTCACGGTCTGCTCGGACCCGGTGGCCGCACACCGTTCGGCGAGGTGCCCGGCGGGACTCTGCCGCTCGATGCGCGGCAACGGAACCGTTCCGTTCACGGCCTCATCCATCGCGCCGACTTCCCTCCTTGTCGTAGAACACCGGGTCGGTCACGAGCACCGGCACCGCCTGGTCCAGGTGTACGGCGTATACCCGGTCGCCGTGCCGGTGCCGCCCCTCGCGCAGCAGACCGAGCGCGAACGACCGGCCCAGCGCGGCGCTGAGATAGGAGGACGTGACGTGCCCCTGCAAGGGCACCGGGGCCGCGCCCGGCTGCTCGGCCACCAACTGCGCCCCCTCGGCGACCACGTGCTCGCCGTCCTCGGGCAGCAGCCCGACCAACTGCTCGCGGTCCTCGCGCGCGGTGTCGGGACGCGAAAGCGAACGCTTGCCGACGAAGTCCTTGCGCTTGGACACCGCCCAGCCCAGCCCGACGTCGACCGGGGTCACGGTGCCGTCGGTCTCGTGGCCCACGACGATGAACCCCTTCTCCGCGCGGAGCAGGTGCATGCTCTCGGTGCCGTAGGGCGTGACGCCGTAGGGCTGTCCGGCCGCCATGACGGCCTCCCAGACGGCCCTGCCGTACCACGCGGGCACGTTGATCTCGAAGCTCAGCTCACCGGTGAAGCTGACCCGCAGGAGCCGGGCGGGCACCCCGTCGACCAGTGTGGTGTCGCGGTACGTCATGAACTCGAAGCCCTCGGCGGAGAGGTCCTCGCCGGGGGCGAGCCGCGCCACGACGTCGCGCGAGCGCGGCCCCACGACGCTGACGGTGGCCCAGTGGTCGGTGGCGTCGGTGATGTGCACACACAGGTCCGGCCACTCGGTCTGGGCCCACTCCTCCAGCCAGGCGCGGACGGTGTCGGCGTTGCCGGAGGTGGTGGTGCACATGTACTGGGTGTCGGAAAGCCGCACGGCCACACCGTCGTCGAGCACCATGCCGTCGGCCTTGCACATGACCCCGTAGCGGCAGCGTCCCGGCCGCAGTGTGGAGAAGTTGTTGGCGTAGATCCGGTCGAGGAACGTCCCGGCGTCGCGCCCCTCGACCATGATCTTGCCGAGGGTGGAGGCGTCCAGGACTCCGACGCTCTCGCGTGCGGCACCGCACTCGCGCAGCAGCGCCGCGCGCATGTCCTCGCCGTCCCGCGGGAAGTACCGGGGCCGTTTCCACTGGCCAACGTCCTCGAACACCGCTCCCTGGGCAACGTGCCACTCGTGCATGGGGGTACGGCGCGCGGGGTCGAACAACTCCCCGACATCACGGCCCGCAACCGCGGTGAGCGGTACCGGCACCCACGGCGGGCGGCTTCCGGTCCCGCCGACCTCGTCCATCGTGCGGCCGAGCAGGCCCGCCACGATGCCCGTTGCGGGCACACCCGACGTCCGCCCCTGGTCGGGACCGGTGCCGATGGTGGTGTAGCGCTTGATGTGCTCGATGGAGGACATCCCGGCGGCGATGGCGTCGCGGATGCCGGCGAGCGTGGCGTCCCGGTGCAGGTCGACGAACATCCGCCGTTCGTCGGTCCGGGAGTCGGTGACCGTCCACAGCGCCATCGGCGGCGTGTGTCCGGACCCCGTGTCCACGTCCGCGCCGCTGGCCACCTCGGCGGCCTCCAGAGCCGGTTCCCCCGACAGCGCCTCAACCGCGGCCGTGTGCCCGGCTCGCTCGCCCTGGTCGCGGGCGGCCGCCGGGTTCCGGATCCCGGTGGCGGCGCCGGCGACGTGCATCCCGGGCGGAACCTCGGCGGGCAGGAACGCCGCGTGCTCGGCCGACCAGCGTTTCCGCCCACCGCTGTGCGCGGCGAGCGCGGTGACCGGGTCGTGGCCGCCGGACACGGCGAGCAGGTCGCAGGGGAACGAGCGCCCCTCGCCGGTGGCGTTCCCGTGCGCGTCGATCGGGGCGACCGTGGCTCCGCTCACGACCCCGCCGGCCCCGCCCGCGGTCCGGGTGACCCCGCTGGCGGTGAGCACCCCGACCCCGCGCTCGTACAGCGCGGCAACCGGGGCCGAGCCCGGCGTGGGCCGGGCGTCGGCCACCGTGACGAGTGTGCTGCCGGCGTCGTGCAGCGCGACGGCCGCCCACAGGGCTTCGTCGTGGCAGCCGAACACGACGACCCGGTGGCCGGCGAGCACCCCGTGCCGCCGGGCGTAGCCCGCGGCGGCGCCGGCGAGCATGACGCCGGGACGGTCGTTGCCCTCGAACGCGATCGGCCGCTCGGAGCTGCCGGTGGCCAGTACAGTGCGGCGGGCCCGGATGTGCCAGAGCCGGTGCACGGCGCCGCCGCTCGCGGCGGCGTGCGGCCGGTGCTCCAGGGCCACCGCCTCACCATGGTCGTAGAGGCCGGTCACGGTGGTACGGGTGAGCAGGCGCAGCTCCGGCTCGTCGCTGAGAGCGGCGATCCGCGAGTCCTGCCACTCGCGCGCGGCGGCGTCCTCCGCCACCGCCCACGCCCCGGCGAGCCCGCCGCCGGGCTGCGGGCCGTCGCAGGCCAGGATGACCCGCGCCCCGGCCCGGGCGGCGGCCGCGGCCGCCGCGACCCCAGCGGGGCCCGCGCCCACGACCAGCACGTCGCAGTGCGCCCACACGCGGTCGCCGCGGGGCGCCTCCTCGCCTTCGGGCAGCCTGGCGTACCCCTTGAGCGACCTGGCGCACAGGCCGTCGTACGCCTCGACCCGCGTGGCCTGGACCATGCTCTCGGTGGGCGCGGAGTCGACCCGGACGTAGCCGCACGGTTCCTCGGGACCGAGCCCGACGATGCCGCGCGGGCGGTCCGAGTAGATCCCGGAGCCGACCGTGCGCACACCGTTGGCCAGCAGGGTGGCGGCCAGCGGCTCTCCGGCGCGGGCGGCGAGCTCCCGGCCGTTGAAGCTGACCGTGGCCTCGCTGCCCTCCTCAACGGGGATATTGCGGTATCCGGTCACCGGGTCACCTCCGGGAGCTCCGCTCCGGTGGGGCCGGAGCCGGCGATCCGGTTGGTCGCGGTGTCGCGCATGACGTCGCACCAGCGGCGACAGCCCGCCCTATGGAACCAGCGCTCGGCGAACCAGCCCTCGGGGTTGTCCCGGACGAACAGGTATTCGGCCCACGCGGCGTCGTCCAGCGCCCACGGGTCCTCGGGGTAGGCCACGCGGGCCTGCCCGCCGTAGCCGAACTCGGCCTCGTCACGTGGTCCGCACCACGGGCATGGAATGAGCAGCATGCCGGTGACGTCCTCCCAGTCCTGGTCAGTACGTGGTCAGTGCGCGACCGCAGCCGCGCCGTGCTCGTCGATTAGCGCCCCGGTGGTGAAGCGTTCGAGCGCGTAGGGCTCGGCGAGCGGGTGCGGCCGGTCGTTCGCGACGGTGTCGGCGAAGACGTGGCCGGCACCAGGGGTCGCCTTGTACCCGCCGGTCCCCCACCCGCAGTTCACGTAGAGGCCGTTGAAGGGAGTGAGACCGATGATCGGCGAGGCGTCCGGGGCGACGTCGACGACCCCGGCCCAGGTCCGCAGCAGATGGGCGTGCGCGAACACGGGGTACAGCGCGATGGCGGCCGCGATCTCGTGCTCGATCGTGCTGAAGGAGCCCCGCCGGCCGTAGCCGTTGTAGGAGTCGATACCGGCTCCCAGGACCAGCTCGCCCTTCTCGACCTGGCTCACGTAGACGTGAACGGTGTTCGACATGACGACCGTGTCGATCACCGGCTCCAGCAACTGCGTGACCAGCGCCTGCAGCGGATGGCTCTGCAGCGGCAGCCGCAGCCCGAGCGTGTCGAGGAGCACCGAGGTGTGCCCCGCGGCGCACAACGCGACCTTGCCGGTCGAGATGGGGCCGCGCGAAGTGTGCACCCCGGTGATCGTGTCCCCGCTGCGCTGGAACCCGGTGACCTCGCAGCCCTCGATGAGGTGCACCCCGAGCCGATCCGCCGCAGCGGCGTAGGCCCAGGCGACCTCGTCGTGGTCGGCGATGCCGGCCCGCGGCTGGTAGGTCGCACCCATGACCGGGTAGCGCAGCTCGGGGCTGATGTTGATGATCGGGACGAGCTTCTTGACCTCTTCAGGGCTGAGCCACTCGGCGTCGATCCCGTTGAGCCGGTTGGCGTTCACCCGGCGCACCGACTCGCGCACGTCGTGCGTGGTGTGCGCGAGGTTGAGCACTCCTCGCTGGCTGAACTCGACGTCGCGGCCCAGATCGTTCTCCAGGTCCTCCCAGAGGCCCAGCGCGTGCTCGTAGATGCCCGCGCTGGCCTCCCACAGGTAGTTCGAGCGAATGATCTGGGTGTTGCGCGCCATGTTCCCGCCGGCCAGCCAGCCGCGCTCCAGGACCGCGACATTGGTGATCCCGTGGTCGCGGGCCAGGTAGTAGGCGGTGGCCAGGCCGTGCCCGCCAGACCCCACAACCACGGCGTCGTAGCTGGGGGCCGGCTCTCGTGTCCTCCACAGCAGTTCCGCAGTCATACCCGCAGCCTCTTCATTTCGGGGTCGAAAAGGGGGTCGGTCGCGGTCGTGGCGGGCACCCGGCGATCGAAGTAGCCGATCTCCAGTGGGGTGCCGGCGGTGCTCGCCGAGGCGGGCACCCAGGCGTAGGCGATCCCGGTGCCGATCGTGTACCCCCATGCCGCGCTGGTGACGTAGCCGATCGCGGAGTCGCTGCCCGGCAGGTAGACGGGCTCGTTGCCCATGACCGTGTCAGAGGGGTCCTCGAAGGTCAGGCAGGTCAGCTTGCGCCGCACGCTCTGCGGGTCGCGCCCTTCGACAGCCGAGCGGCCGGTGTAGTCGCCCTTGTTCATGCGCAGCGCGAAGTCGACGCCGGCCTCGTAGGGGTCGTGCTCGTCGGTCATGTCCGCGCCGAACGCGCGGTAGCCCTTCTCCAGGCGCAGGCTGTTGAACGCGCCGCGGCCGGCGGCGATGACGCCCAAGGGCTCGCCCGCCTTCCACAGCGTGTCCCAGAGGCGCAGCCCGACGTCGGGCGTGGTGTAGAGCTCCCAGCCGAGCTCACCCACGTACGACACGCGCATGGCCAGCACCGGCACCTCGGCGATGTGGAACCTGGCGCAGCGGAAGTAGCGCAGGCCGTCGTTGCTCAGGTCGTAGTCGGCCAGCGGCTGCACGAGGTCCCGCGCCAGTGGCCCCCAGACCCCGATGCAGGTGGTCTGCGGGGTGATGTCGCGGACCTGGACCGTACCGTCGGCGGGCAGCCTGCGGCGCAGCCAGTCGAGGTCGAGCTGGCTGTTCACGCCGAGCTGGAAGTGGTCCTCGCTCACCCGGGCGACGGTGATGTCCCCGCGCAAATGGCCGCGCTCGTCGAGGATCAGGCAGTAGCTGACGGCGCCGGGCGCACGCTCCGCGCGGGCGGTGGTGACGCGGTCCAGGAACGCCGCCGACCCCGGGCCGGTCACCTCCAGGCGCATCAGCGACGACATGTCGTAGAGCGCCACCCGCTCCCGGGTGACCTGCGCCTCGGCCCCGATGATGGGCGACCAGTACCGCCGGGCCCACGGCCCCGGAGTGGGGATGTCGCGGCCCGTGACCAGGTCGGCGTTGGCCTCGTACCAATGGGGCCGCTCCCACCCCGACGCCTCCAGTTGGAAGGCGCTCAGCTCGGTCTGGCGGGGGTAGAACGGGGAGGTGCGCAGCGGCCGGGGCTCCTCCATGGGCTGCTGCGGGTGGATGGCGTCGTAGACCTCCACGAAGTTCTGGCAGTCGCGCTCAAGCAGGTAGCTGGGCGCGAGCTGGTGCGGCTGGAAGCGGTTGACCTCGCAGGCGTGCAGGTCGAAGGTGGAGTGCCCGTCGACGATCAGCTCGGCCGTGGCGCGCGCCACGCCCGCGGAATGGGTGATCCAGACCGCCTCGGCGACCCAGAAGCCGGCCACGTCGGGCGACTCCCCGATCAGCGGCATGTTGTCGGGCGTGAAGGAGAACAGCCCGTTGAACCCCTCCTCCAGCTTGGTCTCACCGAGCTCCGGCAGCAGGCTCAGGGTGTCGCTCCAGGCGGGCGCGAAGTCCTCGGGGGTGAACGGCATCATCGACGGCATCGGGCGGTCGCTGGCGGTCGAGGGGGTGCCGATGGCAGCGGGGTCGACCGGTATGGGGCGGTGCCCGTAGTAGCCGATGCCGATCCGCTCGCCGCTGCCGCGGTAGTAGAGGTCGCGCTCCTGGTACCGCAGCATCGGGTGGCGCTCGGCACCGTCGTCGCCGACCGCGCCGGCCAGCGCGGGGACACGGCCCGTCCAGCCGAACTGGTGTTCCAGCGGGGTGAGCGGGAGCGTCATACCGACCATGCCGGCGATGCGCGGCCCCCACATGCCGGCGGAGCAGACGACGAGGTCGGCCGGGATGTGCCCCTGGTCGGTGATGACACCGGTGACGCGCCCACCGCTGACCTCGATGTCGGTCACCTCGTGCCGCGGGAGGAAGCGCGCGCCGCGCCACACCGCCGCCTCGCCCTGCGCCGCGGAGGCCCCCACGGCGTTGGCCAGGCCGTCGGAGGGGGTGTACAGGCCGCCGAGGATCCGGTCGGCCTCGACCAGCGGGTGCAGCTCCGCGCACTCCTCAGGAGACAGCACGCGGGCCTCGATCCCGTACGACCGCGCCCAGCCGCAGCGCCGGTGCAGCTCGTCGAGCCGTTCCGGCGCGACGGCGAGCTCCAGGCCGCCGACCGGATTGAAGCAGGGCTGGCCGCCCTGGTGCAACGCCTCGTACTTGCGCGCGGTGTAACTGGCGAAGTCGACCATGGTCTTGGACCCACTGGTCTGAAAGACCAAGCCAGGAGCGTGTGAGGTCGAACCACCCGTGGTGTACACATCGCCCTGGTCGACCACCGTGACATCGGTGTAACCACGCACCGTGAGCTCGTCGGCGAGCGCGCAGCCAACGATGCCCGCGCCGATCACGACGACTCTGGGGGTGGTTCGAGGGGCGGGATCGGGAGCAGGCATGGCACTCCTACCTTCGCCATCGAAGTTTCTGTAAGCGCAACAAACAGCGCGTTACGCAACAGGGTCTGACGTACAGCGGCCCGTGTCAAGGGTTTTCACCAGCCTCGAACCGGCTCATGCGGACCCCTTGACGAAAGACGGCCATTCGTCGCACTGTTTCTCATAGAAAGACGAGTTGCTTATAGCGCAACCATCTTCCCCTTGAATCCGCCCACGTCACAGGGCGGAGAACTGTTCTCTCTCACGAGCTTCCAGGAGGCCTGGGTTGGCCACAGCCATGACCACATCGACCCCGGGGCGTGACTTCATCCTCACGCTCGACTGCCCGGACCGGCCGGGAATCGTGCACGCAGTCACGGAGTTCCTGGTCGCCCACGACGCCAACATCGTGCAGTGCCAGCAGTTCGACGACCGCCAGAACGGCCGCTTCTTCATGCGCATGCACCTGGAGTCGCTCAATTCCGCCTACGGCAAGGACGCGCTGATCCAGGGCTTCGGCCGGACGGCCGAGGCGTACTCGATGAACTGGCGCCTGGTCGACGCGGCAGAGCGCACGCGCACGCTCATCCTCGTCTCGAAGTACGAGCACTGCCTCAACGACCTGCTGTTCCGGCGCAGGTTGGGCACGCTCGACATCGACGTGCCGCTGGTGGTGTCCAACCACCCCGACGCCGCGGGCATGGCGGCGGCGCACGGTGTTGAGTTCCGGCACATTCCCGTGACGCCGGACGGAAAGGAGGAGGCCGAGGCGGAGCTGCTGCGCCTCGTCGACGACCTGCGGATCGACCTCGTGGTGCTGGCCCGCTACATGCAGATCCTCTCGCCCGAGCTATGCAAGAGCCTTGAAGGGCGGGCGATCAACATCCACCACTCGTTCCTGCCGAGCTTCAAGGGGGCGGGCCCCTACGGGCAGGCGCACGCGCGGGGAGTGAAGCTGATCGGTGCGACCGCGCACTACGTGACCCCCGACCTCGACGAGGGGCCGATCATCGAGCAGGACGTCGCGCGGGTCGACCACTCGATGGACCCCGCACGCCTCGCCGCCATCGGCCGCGACGTGGAGTCCCAGGTACTCGCCCGCGCCGTGCGCTGGCACTGCGCCAGCCGGGTGCTGCTCAACCACGGACGCACGGTCGTCTTCGGTTGAACACGTGGTCCCCTCGGCCCCACGTGGGGCCGAGGGGACCACGACGCGTTCTCAGCCGTTAACGAGCTGGTGCAGGTCCTGCTTGGGGATGGACTTGCTGGCGTCAACGAACGGCTTGGGCACGACCGTCGCGGGAACCGCGCCGCCCGGGCGCTCCACCAGCAGCTCCGTTCCCTCGGCCGCCAGCTCCACCGGCACCATGGCGAACCCGATGTTCTTCTCCATGCGCGGCGAGAAGCACGCCGACGTCACCTGGCCCACGACCTCGTCCGAGCCGGGCACGCGCACGGGGAAGGTGTCGATCATGGACCCGTCGTTGAAGGTCCCCAGCGGGACACCATCGATCTCGACACCGGCGAGCTTGCGGGTGACCCCGTTGTCCCGGATGCGCTTGAGCGCCTCCTTGCCGATGAAGTCGGCCTCCTGCTCCAGGTCGACCATCCAGCTGACCTCGTAGCCGTACCCGACCTCGAAGGGGTTGGTGTCCATTGTGATGTCGCAGCCCCAGGACAGGATCCCGCCCTCGATCCGCCGGATGTGGCACGGACCGATGACGCGGATGTCGTACGGCGTGCCGGCCTCGACCACCTTGTCCCACAGCTTGATGCCGTCGCGCGACGCGTTGCGCAGGTAGATCTCGAACCCGAGCTCGGAGGTGTAGCCGGTGCGCGAGACCACCAGGCTCATCCCGTCGAGCTCGTACTCCTGGCAGTAGTAGTACGGGATGTCCAGGACGCTCGCGCCGAACAGGTCGGTCATGGTCTCGCGCGACTTGGGCCCCTGCACCTGGATGGGGCCGACGTCGGGCTCGCGGATCGTGACGTCCAGGCCGCTGTTCACGGCCAGCCCCTGCGCCCACAGCAGCACATCGCTGTCGGCCAGGGAGAGCCAGAAGTGGTTCTCACCGAGGCGGAGCAGCACCGGGTCATTGATGATCCCGCCGTCGGGCGCCGTGATGAACACGTACTTGCACTGCCCGATCTTGCACTTGTTGAGATCCCTGGGGACCAGCATGTTCGTGAACGTGAACGCGTCGGGGCCAGTGATCTCGACCTGGCGCTCCGCGCCGCCGACATCCCACAGCGTGACACCGTTCAGCAGGTGCCAGTACTCGGCCACGGGGTCGCCGTAGTGGCGCGGGTGGTACCGGTGGCTGTACACGCTGTACTTGGCCACGCCGTGGCGGCGTGACGCGTAGAAGAAGGGGGACTTCTTGATCCTCGGGTAGAGCAGGATCTCCGGGTCCTCGATGACGGCCATACGGACCTCCATCACTCGATGCGCAACTGGGTTCGTCATGCGCAACAGAGCGTCCCGTTCGCCCGGCGCCCGTGTCAAGAACCAACGACGAAGTTAGTTCCGCGTGGCGCAACGAACATCTATTGACGCAACGATTCGCGCCCTCATATGCTAACCGAACATAACGACGTTTCTCCATATGCACAGTGTCTCTAATGGTGCAACGGACAGCAGGGGGCGGTACACCATCGCCCAGCTCGGATCGCACCGCCACGGAGCGGTTCGCTGCCGACCGTGATCTCCCGGATAACTCGCATCTCGCCGTAGTGCCCACACCACAGCGGAAAAGGAGCAGACCTTGGCCAAACTGCTCGCCACGATCGAACACGCGGTGAAGAAACCCGTCTGGGGCTGCACCATGTGCGGCCAGTGCGTCCTGCACAAGACCGGCCTCACCTGCCCGATGGGCTGCCCGAAGAACCTGCGCAACGGCCCGTGCGGCGGGGTCCGCGAGGACGGGAACTGCGAGGTCTACCCCGACATGCCCTGCGTCTGGGTGAAGGCCCAGGACCGCTCGGAGAAGATGCCGGGCTCCTGGCGCGAGCAGTTCGACGACCTGCGCCCGCCCGTGGACAACCGGCTGCAGGGGAGCTCCTCCTGGATCAACCTGTTGACCGGCCGCGATAAGCAGGTGCCCGCCGGCTGGCAGTCAGCCGAGGAAGAGGAATAGGAGCCGCCCGGTGCCTTCTCTGGCCGAGCTTCTCACCGATCCCGCGCCGGCCCGGCCGGTGATCACCGCGGAGTGCCCGATGGTCGACGGGGGCGGCCTCGACACCATCTCCGAACACGTCAGGCGCCTGGCCCCCTATGTCGACGCGCTCAACGCCACCGACAACGCCGCGGCGCACGCGCACGCGTCCAACGTCGGTGTCGCGATCGCCCTGAAACGGTTCGGGGTGGAGCCGATCATGCAGGTGGCGTGCCGCGACAAGAACCGGCTCGCCCTGGAAGCCGACATCGTCGGTGCCGCCCTGCACGACGTGACCACGATCTGCTGCATGACCGGCGACGACATCACGGCGGGCGACGAACCGGAGGCGCTCCGGGTGTTCGATATGGACTCCCCGCAGCTCATCCGGACCGCGAGCACACTCGCCCGTGGCCGGTACCTGTCCGGCCGCACGCTCGACCCCGCTCCCCCGCTGCTGATCGGGGCGGTGGAGAACCCTGGGGCGCCGCCGTACTCCTACCGGGTGCGCCGCGGACTGAAGAAGGCAGCCGCGGGGGCGCGCTTCCTGCAACTGCAGATCTGCTACAACGAGGACCGGCTGGCCGAGTTCACCAAGCTGGCCGAGAACGTCGGGCTCAGCCGGAAGGTCGCGCTGCTGCCCACCATCTGCCTGGTCAAGGGCGCGAAGGCACTGCGCTTCATGAACGAGAAGGTCCCGGGCATCTCCGTTCCGGAGCCGGTGATCGAGCGCGTGGCCAACGCGTCCGACGAACGGGAGGCCGCTTACCAGCTCGCTCTGGAGCAGGCCAGGGACGCGCTCTCGCTGCCCGGCGTGCGGGGACTGCACTTCACCGACTTCAGGCACGACGACGCTCTGGGCCGGATCGTCGCCGACCTGGGGCTCCCGACCATCCGCAGCGCGCCGGACGGCGAGGCACTCGCGGTGTGAGGGGCCACGGCTCCCAACTCGGCGCGCCCTCCGGAGATCCGGGGAGCGCGCTTCGTTGTGTGGGCGCGACTCCACCCCGCGATTCGCTATATGTTGGTCACCATGGCGCCACCCCCTGACCGGACGATCATCGTCCTCGGCTGCCCGCGATCGGGCACGACCCTGCTGCAACTCATGCTCCACGCACACCCGCGCATCGCTGTTCCCCCGGAGACCCGGTTCGTGCTCGACACCTACTGGCGCCGGCGGGAGTTCGGGGACCTGCGGAAAACCGCGAACCGCACGGCACTCGCGGAGCACATCGTGCGGCAGAAACGGAGCCGCTTCGGCGACCTCGGAATCGACCCGGAGCAGGCCGTCGCCGGGATCGTCAACGGCCCGCCCACGCTCGGGTCAGCGCTGAGCAGCGTGTTCCGCGAGTACGCCCGGCGGTTCGACAAGCCCAGGTGGGGCGACAAGCGGCCCGGCTACTACCAGCACATCGACGAGCTGCTCCGGATGTTCCCGGACGCCCAGATCGTGCACCTGATCCGCGATGGCCGCGACTGTGTCGGCTCGCTCAAGCAGATGGACTGGTACCGCCACGACAGCGTCACCGCGATGGCCACCTGGGCCGAGGCCATCGACTACGGCCAGGCCGCCGCGCGCAGGCTGGGACCCGACTCCTACTACCAGATGTACTACGAGAACCTGATCGATTCCGCCGAGGAGGAACTGTCCGCCCTGTGCGCGTTCCTCGGCGAGGAGTTCGACCCCGCCATGTGCGAGCCGAACCAGGTGGCCGACGTCGCCGTTCCCAAACGCAAGACGTGGCACGAGAACACGCACCGCGAGGTCAACCGGTCCAGCAGCGGTTCGTGGGAGAAGCGTCTGGAACCGTGGGAGATCAGGCTGAGCGAGACGGTGCTGGGTTCCCGGCTGCGGCAGAACGGCTACGAGCTGTCGGGCGCACCCCGCGCCGCGGCACGCGACGTCGCCCGCTACGCCAAGACCGCCACGATGCGTCGGCTCGCCCGCCGCAAGCGCCGGTTCCGCGACCGCTGGTGGCGACTGAACGAGCCCACCCCGAACATCGCCGCGGTCGACACACGTTCCGGCCACCGCCACGCGGCCGGCTCCGAGGAGGGCTGACCCGCCCCGAGCGACACGCCACCGCAGTCGGGCGCGGCGGAGACTCCCGGTAACCGTTGCCCCCTGCGTGGGCGGGCAGCGCATCGCGCTCGGTGGTCACAGGAGTACCCGGAGCCGGTGGCCACCGGACAACGCCGAGCGCCCTTGCGTCCACCCCGCGGCCGGGCGAAGGACGCCCGCCGCGGTCGAGCCATTCCCCATCGCAATGCCGCCTTGTTGACGATGTCAACAAGGCGTTCCTATTGTGGTTGACAAAGTAAACCTAGCACCAAGGGGAACAGCGATGGCGCTCGGGGACACCCACGGCCAGACACCCGCCAGGCGGCGCGCAGTGGTCACCGGGGCGAGCAGCGGCATCGGCGAGGCGATCGCCCGGCGCCTGGCCGCTGAAGGGCTCGCCGTCGACATGGTCAGCCACAGCCAGGCACGACTGGAGCGAAGCGCGGCGCGTATCCGCGGCGCGAGCCCCGACGCCGAACTACGGCTGGAACGCGCGGACCTGTCGTCGATCGCCGAAACGGCGAAGCTCGCCGAACGGCTGGCCGCGCCCGAACCTCCGGACATCGTGGTCAGTAACGCCGCCTGCACGGTTGACCCCGCGGAGACCACGCCCGAGGGGGTCACCCGGATGCTGGCCGTGAACCACCTCGCGCCCTACCTGCTGCTGCGGTCGCTGGTGCGCCCGATCGGCGATCGACCGGCTCGGTTCGTGATTGTCGGCGCCGACCCCGGAACGCTGGCCCGCCTCCCGGTGGACCTGGACGACCTCCACCTGCGGCGAGACCGCCTCCGCGGCCCCTTCCCCAGCTTCCGCCCCGCGCTCGGCTACGGCCGGACCAAGAACATGAACGCGATGTTCGGCTACGCGCTCGCGGCCCGCCTCCGCGGCTCGGCGATCACGGTGAACGGGGCCCATCCGGGGGTCATCCGCGACACCGGGCTGGGCCGCAATGACCGCGGGCTGCTGCGCGTCCTTGGCCGCGTACTGGGAGTCTTGCCGATGCCCGGACCCGACACCGGTGCCGACACCCCGTCCTGGCTCGCCACCTCGCCCGAGGTGGCCGGACTCACCGGGCGCTTCTTCGCCAAACGCCGCGAGGTGCCAACCGCCCCGCACACGACAGACGTCGACCGTTGCGACCGGCTGTGGGAGGAGAGCGCACGGCTGGTCGGACTACCAGTGGAGCTGTGACGGTGGTCAACGGCGACCACAGGAGCGACACACCGGGAACCGTGCAGGAGACCGCGGCGACGCGTGGCCGGCACCGCGGCACACCCGGACGCGAACCGCGCGCCGGCCTCGCTACGCCTCCTCCGAGGTCTGAGCGCTGGCATGCGCGAGGTACATCCGCCGGGTCGCGTCCGTGTGCTCACGC
Organism: Lipingzhangella halophila; assembly: GCF_014203805.1. Taxonomy (GTDB): domain Bacteria; phylum Actinomycetota; class Actinomycetes; order Streptosporangiales; family Streptosporangiaceae; genus Lipingzhangella; species Lipingzhangella halophila. The sequence goes on from NZ_JACHJT010000001.1 coordinate 3,753,378, forward strand.
ATGAGGCGCCCTGCGGACTCGGGGTCTCCAGTGGCGATGGCGTCGATGATCTGGGCGTGCTCGTCCCAGGACTCGCGGCCCCGGTACTGCACGACGAAGGCGTAGAACCAGCGCACACGGCGAGCGACCTGAGCCGCCAGATCCGCGAGAACCCGGTTCCCGGAGAGCTCGGTGACCAGGCGGTGCAGCTCGGCGTTGGCGTCCTGCACCGTGTCGTAGTCGCCGCGTTCCAGAGCGGCGACACCCCGGCGCCAGAGGTCGCGCAGCTGCTGGATGTCCTCGGCTCCGGTATTGCCGGCGGCCAGTGAGGCCGCCTCCGTCTCCAGCAGGGCGCGCACCGCGAGCAACTGCTCGGCCTCGCTCTCGCTCGGCTCGTGGACGAACGCCCCGTACCCCGGACGCAGGTCCACCCACCCCTCGTTGCTCAGCCGCTGCAGCGCCTCGCGCACCGGCTGCCGGGACACACCGAGCCAGTCAGCGAGCTCCGTCTCGACCAGGTGCTGCCCGGGCGGAAGCTTGCGCCGGACGATGAGGTCCAGCAGCGCCTCGTACACGCTCTCGCGCAGCGGAACAGGGCGCTGCACCGGGGACGGCAACACCCCTTTGCCGAGATTCGGTGCGGGCATCAGTTCGCGACTCCGTACTCCATCGCCTTCGGCACGCCGGACAGTCAGGCCCCAGACTCCCTGAGCGCCTTCGGGACCCTGGTCGCCCCAGTCTAGACGCGCGCCCGGGGCGGCCAGCGTCGCCTCCAGGCAGCACCCGGCCGCAAGCGGCCCCGTACGCGCCCCACACCCCCACGCCGCACCGCGCGATTTGCCGCATGCGGACTTTCCGATAAAGTTGCTTACTGCGGCGCGGCAACGGGACGAAGTCCCAAACGTTCGGCCGGCGCGCGGACGTAGCTCAGTTGGTAGAGCATCACCTTGCCAAGGTGAGGGTCGCGGGTTCGAATCCCGTCGTCCGCTCGGAGACCGGGGGGTCATCCCCACCTGAATCCGGTGGAGTGGCCGAGAGGCGAGGCAGCGGCCTGCAAAGCCGTCGACACGGGTTCAAATCCCGTCTCCACCTCCAAGTACGGGCTTGGGCGGTTAGCTCAGTTGGTTAGAGCGCTACCTTGACACGGTAGAGGTCACTGGTTCGAGTCCAGTATCGCCCACCAGTATCACCGCAGGTCAGGATGGGTCTCTCAGATCTCTCCACGGAAGGCGGACACCGCCGTGGGAGATATCTGGGAGATCATCTTTTTTCGGAGGGGTAGTCGGCCCCTCAGGCGGCATCGTCGCGGTAGTGCTCACGGGTGAGTTCCGGGACGAATGACGCCAGTTCTCGTTGCTCTGTGTGATCAAGACTGGTGATGCTGTCCCGCCATCGCCGGGTAAGCACGTCCAGGATCCGAGCCTTGGTATCGGCGGTGACGTGTTCGTAGACGTTGGCCATGCCCGGCATCCGATGGCCCAGCCGCGCGGCCCGGCCGACTTCGGGGATGCCGTCGTCGGCCAGCCACGTGCGATGGATGTGGCGGCCCTCGTTGAAGGTGAACCCGGGCAGGATCGGCGCCCGCAGCCACGCCTCCTGGCTCTGGGGCTGCCCGTCCCAGGCGGGGCGCCAGAACCGGGCCCGAAACGCGCCGCGCCGCAGCCGCCCGCCGGGCGGGCCGGTGAACACCGTCCGGCCCGGTGCCACCGCGGCGAGCAGGTCGACGTAGAGGGCGTTGAGGAAGCCGGGCAACGGGATCCAGCGCTTGCCGGCCGGGGTCTTGGGCCGTTTCTGGCCAGCCGCCCGGCGGTCTCTTGGAGCGGGGTGCGTACCGGGATGGCGTGGTTGACCTCGTCGTACTCGTGGGACTCCAACGCCACAAGCTCCGACCAGCGCGCCCCGGTGTAGGCGTTGAGCAGGCACAGCACGAACCCGGCGCGGCCGAACGTGTGGTGCAACCGCATCGCGGCGCGCAGCACCTGCACCGGTGTGGCGACCTGTGAGCTTCTCCCGCTTGCGCGGACGCCGTCGGTGAGGTCAGCCGCGGGTGCCGGAGGGCAGGTTGAGCCCTTCGAACGTGGCGGGACTGCGCATTCCGATACTGGAGTGACGCCTATGAGGATTATACCAGTATTCTATCCATTCGAAGATCGCTGTGGCCAATTCCTCGCGGGTTTTCCACGGTCGGCTGTCGAGTAACTCCAACTGCATCGTCGCCCACAGCGACTCCATCATGGAATTGTCATAGCAGTCACCCACCGTTCCCATCGACCCGAGAAGTCCGGCATCGCGCAACCGCGTCCCGAATGCCCACGACGTGTACTGGGTCCCGTGGTCGCAAATGCAGGATCGTAGAGCGCGGCAGCGGAGTGCGCCGTGCGACGGCCATTGCCAGCGCATTGACCACTAGGTCGGTGTCCTGGCGGCCATCCATCGACCATCCGATAACACGCCGCGAATAAGCGTCCATCACGGCAGCGCAGTAGAGTTTCCCTTCATGGGTGGGGTGTTCGGTGGTATCGGTCAGCCAGAGGCGGTCGCGCCGAGCGACATGGAAGCGGCGCTGGACCAGATCCTCCTCGGTGGCGGGGGGGTGGCCCGGCCGCGGCGGGTCCGGCGCCGGTTGAGGCCCTGCAGGCCGGCATCGCGCATGAGGCGCTCCACCCGCTTGCGGTTGACGCGCTCGCCCAGGCCCAGCACCAGTTCGGCGTGCCCGCGCGGCGCCCCGTAGGTGCCGCGCGATTCCTCGTGAATGGTGCGGATCATCTTCGTGATTTCCTTGTTGCGCTGGGCGCGCGGCGATTCGGGCCGATCGCGCCAGGCATAGTATCCCGACGTGGAGACGTTGAGTACTCGCCCGTGCAACCGCGACCGGGATCGAGTCGGCCACACATTCACGGACCAGCGAGTACATTACTGTGGGAGTACATTCTCACTGGCAAAATAGGCTGCGGCCCGCTTGAGGATCGCGTTCTCGGCTTCCAATTGCTTGGTGCGGCGGCGCAGCTCGGCCAGTTCCTTCTTCTCCGCATTGGTGGGTCGGGTGCAGGGCTCGTGCGAGTTCCCGAAGCGTGCGGTCGGCCGGGTTCGGGGTGGATCCGGCCGGATACGCAGACAGGCACGGGCTTCGCGATCATTGTGGTGTCCAGCCGCATGATCCCGAAGGTCTTCCGCGCCTCCCCTGCCATCATCCCCGATCCCCGCCCCTCGCACTCTTGACACCCGCGACATCACGGACCTGCGCCCCTACCTGGAGAAGATCCCCGACCCCCGCTCCCCACACGGCCGCTGGTACCCCCTGACCAGCATCCTCACCATCTGCGCCTGCGCCGCGGTCTCCGGAGCCAAGACCATCGAGGAGACCGCCGAATGGGGACAACGCACCCCGCAACACCTCCTGACGGCGATCGGTGTCCGTCCCCACCCCTTCCGCCGGCGGCACTCCCCGGCGGCCTGCACCATCGACCGCGTCCTGACGCGCATCGACGCACACGCCCTGGACTCCGCCATCGGCGCCTACCTCGCCGACCGCCACCGCGCAGCCACCGAGGACACCCACGACAGCTCCACCCGACCCCAGAACCCGCCGCCCGCACACGACGCACGCGCCGTGGACGGCAAAGCCCTCAAGGATCGGCCCGGCTCGACCAGCCGCGCCGCCACCTGCTCTCGGCTCTCACCCACCACCCGCACCTCACCCTCGCCCAGGCCGAGGTCGGCGCCAAGACGAACGAGACACGCCACTTCCTCCCCCTGCTGGAGGGCTTGGACCTGGCCGGGCGCGTGGTCACCTTCGACGCCCTCCACACCGTCAAGGACCACCTCAAGCGGCTGGTCCAGGACCGGGGCGCCCACTATGCGGCGGTGGTCAAGACCAACCAGCCCACCCTGTTCGCCCAGGTCTCGGGCCTGCCCTGGAAGAACGTGCCGATCGCCCACAGTGTTTCCGAGACCGGGCACGGCCGCCGCGAGTCCCGGTCGCTCAAGGTGATGGGGATCGCCGACAGCCTCGGCGGGATCGCCTTCCCCCACGCCCGGCTCGCGTTGAGGGTCCACCGCCGCCGGCAGCAGACCGGCAAGAAGCAGACCCGCGAGACGGTCTACGCCGTCACCAGCCTGGACGCCCACCGGACCACGCCCGCTGAGCTGGCCGCCCTGATACGCGGGCACTGGGCGATCGAGAACTCCAGCCACCACATCCGCGACGTGACGTTCGGCGAGGACGCCTCCACGATCCATGCCGGTAGCGCTCCCCGCGCGATGGCCGCGCTACGCAACCTGGCCATCGGCGTCCTGAAGGTGGCGGGGGCGAACAACATCGCCAAGGCCACCCCCGCGATCCGGGACCTACCCGAGCGGGCACTGCCGTTCTGCGGGATCAGCTACGAACCCGACCCATCGGGAACTTGAACGAGCCCTGCCTCGGTCCGGAGGCGGTTTGGGTGAGATGACCGTGCTCGGCATACAGGTTGAGTGAGACGACCTCGATCACCTGGTGGCTTGCCTGAGACCGGCCGGGTGCTACCTGACGCTTTGAGTGAGAAACCACGAGAAAGGTTGCGCTTCGAGTGAGACGGTGGCGGGTTCCGTGAGACCGGACAGCTCCATCACGGTGTGCAGGGGACTACGGGATTCGCGCAGCCGACTTCGGAAGCTGACACCCGACTTTGAAACAGCCCTGCCGCGAACCGGGAACTTTGACACCGGTGACGGCCCCGGACAAGATGATTCGATGGACGTTACTCCCCCTTCCAGTCCACCCCGCCTCCCGGACCGCCCTCCGAGGAGTCTGAGGACCCCGGCCACTTCGGCCCGCACCCGCCCGCGGAGCGAAACCGGCCAGGCCGGGGCACCATGAGGGCACTGGCGATCGCGGGCGCGAGCGTGGGAACCGTCCTCACCGTTGTGGGCGGCTATGTCGTCTACGACACCTACCTGAGAGTGGACCCCCGCGAGGACCTTCTGGCCGCTGCGGCCCTGGTCGAGGAGGCACCGGGGTTGCGCGTCGAGGCCACACGCTCCTACACGATCGACCACGACGAGGCGGTCGATCGCACCGAGGACGGTGTCGCCGCGCAACTGTGGCCCGAGGGCGAGACCGAGTTCGAGATGCACTACGCGGGCGGCGCCGAGCAGGTTTTCAGCATCGAACCCGTCGACCTAGACCTGGGCTACGCACTGGTTGCCAACGCCGACGGTGCATTTGTCTATACCGAGCCGGGCGTCTCCATCGCCTTTCGGGAGGAGGATGGCGCTAACGCCGACGGCGGATTCGTCTATGACGGGACGCGCGACCCCATCACCATCCGAGAGTTGGACGGCAGCAACACCGGTGAGGAGAAGTCCGCGCAGTTTCCGCCCGATGACTACGGCCCAGAGCTCTTCGCTCGCCTGTTGTCCTCGCTGGCGGAGGATGAGGGCCTGGAGTTGCTCGGCTCCGACGATCCCGATGCCGCCTCCTACGAGGGTCTGTTGGTCGAGGGAGACCTGGCTGCCTGGGACCTGGATTTCGGGCGCGTGCGCCCTCAGGATGGGACCGGGCGCGTATGGCTGTCGGAGGCCGGGGCCCCGGAACGGATGGAGTTCACCGTCAACGAAGCCCGGTTCGTGCTTGAGCTGTCCGTTCTGGACGAGCCGGCGGCCCCGCCCGTCCCGGAGGACCACCATGAGCGTGAGTCGAACCTCAACGACTTCTGGTGGCCGGTCAACACGCACCAGCTGAGCCACCCCTTCTGCGACCGGGTCGAGGCGGACGGGCAGGAGTGGTTGGTGGTCACCCACACCTGGACCCTTGCCTGCGAGGAGGCCGTGTCGATCGCCGACCAGATGGTGTCGGAGGACCACGATCCCACGTCTGCTTTCCAAAGCGGCCCCTCCGAACCGATCGAGATCGGCGGCCTGGAATGCGTGTGGTCGCGGCGCGCCTCCGATGACGACGCCTGGCGGCCTGACCTGTGCCACGACCCCAGCGGCGCTGTGGTCCTCAACCTATACTCCCGCTGACCGCGTACCGTGCGGGTCCGCCCTTTCGAGGACCTCAGCCCCAGGTGACCGCACATCATTCCGGCAGGAAGGGGCGGTAGGGCCCAGGCTCTCCGCCCGACCACGCACCCGTGGAGGGAATCGGGAAACGGGAACGGCGGGCCGCCGCCGGCGGCCCGCCGTTCCTCACGCAGGGATCATGTGCCGTAAGGCCAGGTGTCCCGGTAGTCAGAGTAGTTCGAGAACCAGCCCGTGCGGGGCGGCGGGCACAGGAACTGCTCGTACCGCTCGTCCTCATCCACGAACAGCTTCAGCCAGGCGATGCTGTTCCGGGCGATGGGGGTGTTGTTGGTGTTCGGCGCGAAGTGGCTCGCACCGTTCAGCTCCACGTACGCCCTGTCCAGAGAGCCGTCCAGGCTCTCGTAGAACGGGATGGCGTGGGAGCGCGTCGAGGCGACGGTGTCGTTCTCGGCGCCGATGATCATGGTGGGCACTGTGACTCCCGACCAGTTCTTCTGGGTGTGCCACGGGGTCAGCGGGATCGCCGCCTTGAGTTCGGGGCGGTCGTTGGCGGCCGCGAGCGTGCCGCCGCCCATCGAGTGACCCATCACCGCGAGGCGGTCGGCGTCCACGGTGTCCGTGACGGCGCTCCGCTCGACCAGGTAGTTGAGCGCGGCCCCGATCTGGCGGCCACGGCTGTTCGGCTGGTCGTAGCGCGTGTTCGTGTCGATGGTGAAGATCACGAAGCCCTGGGACGCCAGGCGATGGCCCAGCCACGACATCGTCGAGCTGCTCGCGGTGTAGCCCGGAGCCACGACGACACTGCCGAAGGTGCCCTGGCTGGTGTCGGTCGGATAGTAGATGGTGCCGCCACCGAATCCCCTGAAGAGAGACGACACGGAGGTGGTGGCGGTGTCGAAGGGGCCGCGGAGCGCCTCGACGCTGGACACCGTCGGGTCCGGGCCGCGCTGGTAGTCGGCCCCCTGCGCCGGGTCCGCCCCTCACGGCGCCACGCCAAGAAGCTCACCCCGCTGGAGAAGCGGACCGGGTGGCGCTACGCGGTCCTGGCCACCAACATCGGGCAGATGCACCGCATCACCGGCTCGCACCAGGTGCAGTTCCTGGACGCGCTGCACCGCGACCACGTCGAGGTGGAGGACCGGGTGCGCACGAACAAGGCGATGGGCCTGGCCCGGCTGCCGTCGAAGTCCTGGCGGGTCAACAAGGGGTGGGTGCTCACCTGCAACCTGGCTGCGGACCTGGACGCGTGGCTGCGGCTGCTCACCCTGCACGATGACCAGGAGCTGGCCCGGGCCGAGCCCGAGACCATGCGGTTGCGGATCTACCACCTGCCCGCACGGCTGGCCTGCCACGCCCGCCGCCGCTTGGTGCGAATCGAGCGGACCTGGCCCTGGGCACAGGCGTTCACCACCTCCTGGGCCAGGCTGACCGCCCTGCCGGCCCTCACATAAGGGCCGGGCCCTGTCCCGACGAGCAGCAGGAAGGAGGAAGCGCGCAGTCTCCGGGCTGGTGGAACCCGGCGCACCCGCGGCGTCACGCGAGGGCCCGTCCCTGCCCGGACCAGGAACATCACGGGCGAAGCGCCGGATCAGAAGACGGGATCGGCCCCCTGACGAATCGGGGTTAGACACCTTCATAATCTCGGGTCCCGTGCCTACTTTTGTATGTCCTATACCAGCTCAAACCGGGCCATCTACGCGACCCGGGAACTTGAACGAGCCCTGGGTCGGGTGGCGTCGCCGGCCGGTTTCTCCTCGGCGGCGGCCTGGGCGACCCAGTTCTGCAGGCACGAGCGACTGGTACCGAGGTCTTTGGCGAGCGCGACGGTCGACTTGTGGCCCTGGCGCGCCAGCGCGACAGCACGACACCGGGACTCCGGCGGGTAGGGCTTTCGGCACGACGAGCAAGCTCCTTCGGTAGTCGTCGAACCGCAGTCTCTCAACCACCGTGTCTGTTGAACGGGGGCAAGACCAAAGTGTCCGCGCTACGGGGGAAGTTCACCCGCGGCTGACCTCACCGACGGCGTCCGCGCAAGCGGGGGAAGCTCAGATGGACAATCACCTGAACACCCAGGTCACGAAGCCCACCACCGCACATCCGCATGTGCTGCGCACACGACACACCACACGAAGCCACCGGGGACCTGTCCGGCCGGCCAGACCCAGCAGTGTCGGCAACCCAATCGCGGCTCTCTGCGTTTCCGGTCCACCCCACATCCGTGGGGCTCGGTGAGGGAGAGGGAGAGGGAGGCCCGGTGTGGCCAGTGGCGGTTCATCCCCACGTCCGTGGGGCTCAGGTGCTTCGGCGGCGCATGCTCCACGACCATGAGGACCGCGCCGCCCCACTCGCCGCCCACACCCATGCCCTGGACGAGTCTGAGTACGACCAGCAGGAGCGGCGCCCAACGACGGTCAGGGGGTGGACGGGCCTGTCCGACGAAGCAGAAGCAGGGGTGGCGCTGGCCCCGGCCATCGTTGGCTTCGTATGCGGGGGTGTTTCCTGGTTGCGGGTCAGGGCGCCCACTACTCAGGCGCGGGCCGTTGCCGCGGACTTCAGGTCGAAGGTGAGCTCCGCGGCCTCCTCCGGGGTGATGGGGATGCTGCGGGCGAGAAGCTTGCGCGCTGCCATGTGGTCGACGGGCCTGTTGACCGACTCCACGGCCGCCAGTTCGCCAGCGGAGAAGCGGAACACCGAGAAGCGGCCGGCGGCGGGGTCGCCCCGTACGACCGCGCGGTCGTAGGCCTCCGGAAGGCCGGCGATCTGGAGGCGCAGCTCGCCTTGGTGGCTCCAGAACCACGGCACGGCCGGGGCACGTTCGTCCTCCATGCCGTGTTCTCCATAGGGCGTTCCCCGGACCCCCGCGATGGCGGCCGCAGCCCGCTTTGCCTGACCGATGGCGCCCGGCACCGACTCCAGGCGGATCAGCGCGCCACCCGGACCGGGCTGGGCGGCACAGTCGCCCACGGCGAACACGCCCGGCGCGCTTGTGCGGCCGTGCTCGTCGGTGATGATCCCCTTGGCGCAACCTTCCACGAGCCCGGCCTCGGCGGCCAGCCCTGTGGCCGCTACGGCGCCGATTCCCACGACGACCACGTCAGCAGGCACCGTGCGCCCGCCGGCGAGCTCCACCCCCCGCACCCGACCGGCCGTACCGAGAATCCGGCGGACACCGGTGCCGGTCAGCACCTCCACGCCGCGCCGCCGGTGTGCCGCCTCCGCGTGGTCGGACACCACTGGGGTGACCACCCGCGCCATGCAGCGCGGCGCGGCCTCCACCACGGTGACCCGGTGCCCGGCGGCGGCCACCGCCGCCAGCTCCAGTCCGATGAAACCTCCTCCGACGACCACCAGCTCACGCGGGCGGGTCAGCCACTCGCGCAGAGCCACCGCCTCGGCGAGCGTGCGCAGGTAGCACACCCCGTCCAGGTCCGCGCCGGGGACCGTGAGCGGCCGGTTGCGGGCGCCGGTGGCCAGCACGAGGTGCCGGTAGCCGAGCCCGCCGCCACCGTCCAGCAGAACCCGGCGCTCCGCGGGCAGGATCGCGTCGACCCGCCGGCCGGTTGCCAGCTCGATGCCGCGGTCGGCGTAGAAGTCCGCCGACCGCAGCTCCAGCCCGTCCGCGTCCACCCGGCGGCTCAGGAAGTCCTTGGACAGCGGCGGACGCTGGTAGGGCGCCGTGGGCTCCTCACCGAGGAGGGTGATCGGCCCGACGTAGCCGTAGTCGCGCAGGCAGGCCGCGGTCTCGACCCCGGCCTGCCCGGCGCCCACTACCACGACCCGGCTGCCCTGTGTGGCCGTGCCCATCAGCTCTGGCTCTCCGGGACGTCGACCTCGATCTCGTCGAACGCCTCGCCCGCGAACAGCTGGCAGCCCAGCCGACTGCGCTCGGAGTCGCGCCCCGCCGCAGCGCAGTCCAGCATCTCGTCCTCGTCCTCGCTGACAGCGGGGAGCCCGGCGAGGCGCTCGGGGCGGACGTAGACATGGCAGGTGGCGCACATGGCCTGGCCGCCGCATTCGCCGACGATCCCGGCGACGCCGCCCGTGACGGCCGCACGCATCACCGAGGTGCCCGCCGGGGCGTCGACGACATCGTGGGTGCCGTCGGCATGGTTGTAGATGATCTTGGGCACGGGTGGCCTCCCTTCCCTCGCTGCTCTCGGGTGGTTCGATGTGTCGAGGCGCCGTGAAACGGCGGACCTCCCGAGACCCCCAGGGGACTCGGGTCGCGGTGGTGGCCGTCAGTGGTCCCAGGCGACGGGCAGGTCGAGCAGGCCGCGGAACACCCAGCCACCCGCCCGGACGGGACGGCGTCCGGAGAGGCGCAGCCCGGGCAGCTGGTCGAACAGCATCGGCAGCGCGACCTGGCCCACGGACGCCTTGGCGACCCACGCGCCCAGGCAGTAGTGGGCACCGCTGCCGAACCCGAGGTGGGCCTTCCTGGGCCGGTCGATGTCGAAGGCGTCGGGGTCCTCGAACTGGCGCGGATCACGGTTGGCCGACCCTACGACAACGCCGAGCCTGGCCCCGGCCGGCAGCATCGCGCCGCCCAACTCGACCTCGCGGGTGGTCTGCCGGGGATACATGCCGATAGGGGACGTCCAGCGCACCGCCTCGTCGAAGACCACGGAGAACAGGCGGGGGTCGGTCAGCACCCGGGTGCGCTGCTCGGGATGGGTGAGCAGCGCCCAGACAGCGACCCCGAGGACGTCGCGGGGCTCGTTGAGGCCGCCGCCGATGGTCACCTTGACGTTCGCACTGATCTCCGCCGGGCTCAGCGGGTCCTCGGCGTGCAGCATCGCCGAGATCATGGAGTCGTCGGGGTTGGCGCGCAGGCGGGGAAGCGCCTCTGCCAGCGCGTCGTCGACGGCCTGGGTGGCGGCCTCGGACCGGGCCCACACGGTCGGATCGTCGGCATAGTTGCCGGTACCGTCCATCATCGCCTGCGACCACGCGGTGAGGTCCTCGGGGGAGACTTCCGGCAGGCCGATGATGTCGCGCAGGTTGGCCGCGGCGTAGGGCGCGGCGAACTGGCTGACGAGCTCCGCTTCCCCAGCGTCGCGCATCTCGACGAGGAGGCGCTCGGCGTTGCGCCGGAACAGCGGGGTCCAGGTCTCCTTCACCGCCTTGGGGCGTAGCGGGACGCCGGCGGCCTTGCGCTCGCGGGCGTGGGAGGCGCCGTCCTTGCGCAGCAGGCTGTGGCCCATCACCCGCTTCATGAGCGAGCCGGTCTCGTCGGCGCTGAAGGTCTCGGGGTCGTTGTCCACGTGGTGGACGTTGGCGTAGCGGGTGACGAGATAGCGGTTGGCGGCCGGCACCCACGCCACCGGTGCCTCATCCCGCAGCCGCGCGTACACCGGATACGGGTCGTCATGGAGGTCGTCGAGCCGCACCCAGTCGGCGGATCGGGTCGAGTGGGCCGGGGAGAGCTCCTGGTCCAGGGCCATACGGCGCTCCTTGTGTCGCTGGTCACCGTTCCTGCCCTAAAGTGACACCACTCACAAGCTCAGGTAAAGCACAGAAAACCTTGGAGTAGTATTGGAAAAACTCATAACCCTTCCTCGGGTCTCGCTGCGCCAGCTCGCCTACTTCGTGGCGGTCGCGGATACCGGGACGCTGAGCGGGGCCGCTGAGCGCATGCGCGTATCGCAGTCGGCGGTGTCACTGGCCCTGGGCGACCTGGAGCGAGTGCTGCGGGTGCAGTTGTGCGTGCGGCGCAAAGCCCACGGGATCACCCTGACGCCGTCCGGCAGGAACGTCCTTCGCCAGGCCCGGGAGCTGCTGCACCAGGCCGACGAGCTGGAGGCGTCAGCCTCCGGGGCGGAGGGCGAGCTCAGCGGCGTGCTGGTCGTGGGGGGCTACGTGACCCTGGCGCCCACGGTGCTGCTGCCGTTGATGCAGGGATTCGGCGCGCTGCATCCGGGCCTCGCCATCGACTTCGCCGAGGGGACCCAGGACACCCTGGAGCCACGGATACTCAGCGGGGAGCTGGACCTGGCCGTGATGTACCACATGGACCTGTCGCCGCGGACGGCGCGGACGGTGCTTTTCACGCTGCGGCCGCACGCGCTGCTGCCCGCCGACCACCCCCTTGTCGACCGGCTCTCGGTGTCACTGCATGACCTGGAGTCCGAGCCGATGGTGCTACTGGACGCCCCGCCAAGCTCGCACCACACCCTGGCCCTATGCGAGCGGGCGGGGGTGGTGCCGCTGGTCCGGTACCGCACGTCGACCCTGGAGATGGCGCGGGCGCTGGTCGGCCGGGGCATGGGCTACTGCCTGCTCGTCACCCGGCCGCCCAACGACCGCACCTACGAGGGCCTGCGGGTGGTGCCCAAGGAGATCGCCGAGCCGGCGGAGGAGGCGCTGGTGGTGCTGGCCTGGCCCCGGGAAGCCCGGCTCAGTCGCCAGGCCCGCGAGTTCGTCCGGTTCTGCCAGGACAACCTGCACCTGGTCCGGATGCCACGACCGGAGTGACCTGCGGCAGCAGGCTTGTCAGATTATCGGCAACAAGATACGTGGTTTAGTATCGGCCGAGCGTTCCAGGGCCCAAGAGCGCGTCAGGCCCCTGGTCCGCAGCGGAACCACCAGCAGGGTTACGGCCTCACCTGCCTCCTCCCCGCCACCCCGCTCAACAGCCGCACCCCTCAACGCACCAGCCGAGTTAGGGAACGGTCCCCGAATCAACGACTCGGACCGCGAGCGAAGGGCGCCGCGGCCCTGCTTCTACGCCTGCTGGGCTGTCTCCGCGTCGATGATGTCGCTGACGTAGGCACGTGCCGCGGGGCCGAGTGCCCGGTGGGCTTCATGGAAGATGGTGTAGGAATGGTCGCCCGGCCAGGGCTCTGGGGTGAGTTCGGACGGCAGTTGGGGGTCTCGGAACAGGAAGTGCCGATAGCGCGAGATAAGTGAGGTCCGCGCGACGAGGGCGTCAGGGCCTTCCACGTGCGTCGCGGCCCCGGAAGGACGTCCCCATTGTCTGCGGTTCCCATCGTCGATGGCGGTGAGGCAGGGCGCTTCGGGTCCGAGCCGCTTGACCCACGCCTGGTGAATGTCGCTCAGCAGCCGGGGCAGGATGACGGCCGGCACCTGCTGGATGCGAGCACCCGAGTCGAGGTCGACGGCGTGCAGCCACACCTCGCGGCTGCGCATCCACACGTTCTCCGACACGGGCACGTCTCTGCCCTGGGCGGTGACCACAGTCGTGTTCCACTGGTCGGCGGGGAGGTCCCGCCATCGAACGTCCAGATCTATCGCGGCATGGTCGACCAGGTTACGCAACGCCTCGGGGTTGAGTGTCGCGCCAGCACGGATCTCCTCCTCGCGTGCCTCCGGGGAGGCGTACATCGGTGCCGGTATGTTCGTCACCGCCCAGCTCACCAGACGCGCGAGGGCGTGGGCGTTATAACCCGCGTGCGCGGGAATCTCGGAGCAGCTCCCTCATTCACCCACATAGGCGCAGTGGTTCTCATTGTGCTGGGTATCGTCGGCGCATTACTCCTGATGTGGAGGAGCTGCTGACGTTTAAAGGGTGGTGCCGAAAGGCTCGGGGGAGTCGAAGTCCGGTGTGGGCCGGTAGCCCGTCGAAGGGGTCGGGCATGCGCGCGTGCTCCATGCTCGAGTCCGTGGCGCTGGGTTGAATAGATCCGAGCAGCAGAAGCTTCCCGACGGCAGTAAGGAGACGCCCGGGTTGGAACGAAGGAGGCTGTCCGTGCCCGAGAGTCGACATCGCTACCTCCACGAGCGCCTCGGCGATCACGACTTTCGTCAGCTCGTCAACGCTCTGCTTTTGGGTCAGTTCTCCGACTACACCTCTACGAGAGGAACCTTCTGTAGCGCGGACACCTGAGGTGAGGGCAGGCATCATCCCGCTCAGGCGACGACGGGGCCCGCGCCAGCATGCACCACGAGGGCCCAGGCGGGGCGGAGTCGGTGGGGCAGCGGCTTCGATGTAACAGTCAGCCAAGGGCGTATCCCCCGCAACCGGCGCACCTCTCGCGCCGTTGCGAAACCGACACCGGCGGCCTCGGGAACCCTCCAGCGCCGAACCCCGCATTCCTCTAGCATTTTACGCGAAGTCGACATCGTGGAGCTGCTACCGGAAACGGACGCGGAGGGTATGGCCAACGGAATCGATCTCTCCCGGGCGGCAGCCGAGTTCGACCCCGCTGACGCGCGCGAGCGGGTCGAACGCGCCCGGGACGACCGGCAGCGAGTGACCGACGAGTTCCCCCTGGATCGGTGGCCCACACTCGCGTTGGAGAGCTACGCGCTGGGCGCCGCACCGCAGGAGGGCACCGGCTTCTGCCGCCTGATGGAGTTCGGCACCGAGGCCCTGGGAAGCATCCGGGGCGGCAGTGCCGCCAAGCACATCATCTACCTGCACAACGACGGCCGATGGCGGCTGTCCGGCCCGCTGGTCGGTATGGAGGCGCACAGCGCGTGGGAGCGGCTGCGCACCGAGTTCGTCGCCGCCTTCGAGGCCGCTGAGGCCGAAGACTTCGACGCGCTGGACGACCTGGGCGCGCTGCGTTTCGGCCAGGCCCTGGTGACAAAGACGCTAGCCGCCTACTTCCCGCAGCACTTCCTGCCGGTTTACTCCGCCGCGCACATCCGCCACTTCATCGAACTATTCGGCGGAGCGACCTACCAGGCATATGCAGGCTCCGAGTGGGCGTGGGGCGCCAACCGGCGGCTCTACGACCTCGTCTACAGGAACAAGGCCTTCCGCGAATGGGATCCGGACACCGTCATTCGGTTCCTTTACCAGAACTACGACCCGCGCCAGTCCGGCCGCGCCGTCTACAAGATCGCGCCCGGGCGCCAGGCCGAGATGTGGCCGGAGTGCCGCGACAACGGATTCATCTGCGTCGGGTGGGACGAAGTCGGCGATCTGGAGAGCTACGAAAACGACGCCGAGCTCAAGACTGCCCTGGACACCCACCGTCCTGAGCGCCCAGGGGGGCACAGGGCGCTGGCCCGCAACCTGCTCGCCTTCCGCGACCTGCACCCCGGCGACGTCATCGTGGCCAACCGCGGGAAGTCCGAGATCCTCGCCCTGGGAACCGTCTCCGGCGCCTACGTTCACGACACCGCGCGCGAGCGCTACCGCAACACGGTCCCCGTCGACTGGGACGAGTCCTACGCGCAGACGCTGGAGCCGCCCGAAGCCGGCTGGCGCCAGACGTTCGCCAAGGTCAAGCCTCTCCTGATGCACCGCATCGAGGCCAACCGCGCTGGTCGGGGCGGCACCCCGGCGGAGGAGCCCGCTCCGGCACCCCAGGTGCGGCGCATTCTGGACGTCTTGGACGCCAAAGGCCAGGCCATCCTCTACGGCCCGCCCGGCACCGGGAAGACCCGCGCCGCGCTCTCCGCCGCGCTCGCCTGTGCTGGACGGCCCGAGGCCGCGGACTACGCCGCAGAGGACCGCCGCCGGGCGATCGCCGACCTTCTCGACGGCGCCGCCTCCGGCAAGGCCTCAGTCCGCATGGTGACGTTCCACCCCTCCTACGGATACGAGGACTTTGTGGAGGGGTACAAGCCGGCACCCGCGGCCGACGGCTCGGGGCTCAACCTGCAATTGACCGACGGAATTTTCCTGGACGTCTGCCGCGAAGCCGACGATTCGCCGGACCGGCGCTTCCTGCTCATCATCGACGAGCTCAACCGGGGCGACCTGCCGCGTATCTTCGGTGAACTGGTCACCTTCCTAGAGAAAGACAAGCGCGGCGTGCCGGTGACCCTTCCCGTAAGCAAGCGCCCCTTCCGCATCCCGCCCAACGTCGTGCTCCTCGCCACGATGAACACGGCCGACCGCAGTGTCGGACACATGGATGCCGCCATTCGGCGCCGCTTCGGCTTCGTCGAACTCGGGCCCGACCTCGATGCGGTCGCCGGGACGGTGGGCCCGCTGCCGCTCGCCACGTTCCTCGGCGAACTCAACCTGCGGATCACGCGCCACCTCGACGCCGACCACCAGTTGGGCCACGCCTATCTGATGCGGGACGACGAACCGCTGTACCGCGAGGAGGACCTGGCCTCCGCCTTCTACACCGACATCGCACCGCTGTTGGTCGACCATTGCCTCGGGCGCGCCGAGCTGCTGCATTCCCTGCTCGGCCCGCTCCTGGACCCCGATACCGGGGCACCCAATCAAATGGCGGCCGGCGACCTCGCCCGCGCCCTGGCCGCCGAGTTCGCCCCCGAGGGCGACGACGGCGACAGTGACTGAGCGGCCGGAGTACCGCCTGCGCGAGTACGGGGCGGTGGAACTGGCACAGCAGAGCCTCACCGCATCCGACCTCGTGCACTTGCGCGCACTCGCGAACGACCGCCTCCTCTCGGTGCAGGCGTCCTCCGGCGGCTGGCGGATCACGGCTGGCAGCGTGACCGGTGCCGTCTCCCTCGACCGCATCAGGCTGGTCGTCGAACCCAAGCTGCCCATCAGCGGAGAGCAGCTCATCCGGTGGCTGTGCTACTCGCTTCGCATCGCGGAGGTGCGGACGGAGGTGGTGCGCGGTTGGACGACGGGTCCCGGCGGCTTCGCCGATCTGGTCGTGGCCGCGCTGCTGGCCGAGTGCCGCGCGCTCGCAGCCGACGGACTGCGCCGCGACTACGTTCTGCGCGAACGGGTCGAACCGGTCCTGCGCGGGCGTCTCGACGCCACCGCACAGCTCGCCCGGCGCTACGGCAGGATCGACCGGCTGCACGTCCGCGCACACGAACGCGACGCCGACATCTGGGAGAACCGGGTCTGCGGCACCGCCCTAGCCGCGGCGGCCGAGACCGTCCGCGACGCAGGGCTGCTGCGCGCCGTCACCCGCACCGCGGCCTCCTTCCCTCGGTACCGGAACCCCGAGACGGCCCTCCGCGCGCTCACCCGCGCGCGCTACACCCGCCTGAACCTCCGCTACCGGGCGGCGCACACCTGGGCGGGCCTGGTCCTGGGCGGCGGTGGGGCCACCGACCTGCTCGACCTCACAGAATGGCGGGCGGGGACACTGCTCTTGGACACGCCGGCTCTGTGGGAGTCCGCGGTCCGCCGCATGTGCGAGGAGAGCGCCCGCAGGCTCGGCGGGACAACACTCGCCGCCTCGGGGGCAAGAAGCCTCACCGTCCGCGGGGACCTGGGACGTCCGAGATTCCTGCGTCCCGACGTTCTGGTCGGCCTCCCGAACATGGACGGGTTGCTGCCGGTCGACGCCAAGTACAAGGATTACGGCGCCGAAGCCGTGTCCCGGGATGACGTGTACCAGCTCCTGACCTACAGCGCCGCCTACAGCGGGGTGCGCGGCGGTGCCGTGATCGTCTACCCGGACGGTGCCGGTCCCGCCCGGCGCACGCTCGCCGTCGGCGGGCCCGCCGGTCGCCTCGGGAATATCACGGTCGTGGGGGTCAATCCCGCCGCCGACCCCGAGGATGCCGAAAGGCAGGTCGGAGCGGTGCTGAACGAGTCCGCGCCGACCGGGCGCCCGGGAGGCGCGGCATAGTCGAGCGTAGGCTCGGCCCTCCGATATCCGGGCGGGCTCGGTCTCACGCCGGACACGCACTGGCACTGATCGAACCGGAGGCGGATGCTCCATCGGTGCTCGGATGTTGGGGACCGGCTTGTGATCCGGAAACGCCGGTCTTGTGCATACCCCGCATCGGACCCACAGAACATGCAACACGGATGCACGGGTAAAGGGCCGTGGTCACGCTGCTGTCCGTCGAAATGCTCCCTGCTGTCCTAGCTGCTTGACCAACCGGCCCCAGCGCTGCTTCCGACCGAAGACCGCCGCGATCTCACCTCCGGTCGGCAGAGAACCATCGTCGCGCCGGTGGTCCAGCGCCCAGTTCCAGGCCTCGACTTGGATGGGGGGCACGGCCACTCCCCCAGGCTCGACAGGGCCGAGCATCGGAGCCGCACCATTCTCATCTCTGACAATATGGAGCCCTGCACGCCTGCGGTGCTGGTATCCCCATCCCGGTCCGGGGCGCGACTGTCGCTCCTGCCGAGCGCCTCATCGTCTGCGTACGCAGTTCGCTCGCTGTGGGCGGCTACACGGAAGTTGCGCATGAGCAGTTTGTAGGCTCCCATCAGGGCGAAGCTTGGCCAGGCACGGATGACTCGCGACCACACGGTCGGGTCGGCCACGGCGACGTTGGCGGCCAGGGACGCGGCGCTGCCGACGATCAGCAGCGTCCAGGGCAGCACTCCCCCGCGCCGGCCCTGCCGGCCATCCGGTGGCCCAGCCGGGCCGCCCGCGCGACTTCGGGAACCCCGTCGTCGGCCAGCCACGTGCGGTGGGTGTGGCGGCCCTCGTTGAAGGGGAAGCCGGGCAGGAGCGGTGACCGCAGCCACGCCTCCTCGCTCTGGGGCTGGCCGTCCCAGGCGGGGCGCCAGAAGCGGGCGCGAAAGACTCCGCGCCGCAACTGTCCGCCGCGGGCCCCGGTGAACACCGCCCCCGCCCGGTTCCACCTCGTCCCGCAGGGCGACGTAGAGGGCTCTGGCACGGATTCGGTGAAGCCTCGCTCTGCTCCGATCAGGCAGTGAGCAGCACCCGCTTGCGCAGCAGGTCGGGGTTGGCGCGGCCATACATCTGACGTTTGAGCATCTTGAGCCGGTTCACGTGTCCCTTCGACCACGCCGGAATTGCGCGGCAGCGTCAGCCCGGCTACGACGGCGTCCCATCGGAGCAAGACCACAGCGGCGCGGGGGATCGCGCCGATGCGAGCGAAGCCTCCGGCGGACGTGTCTTCTTGGTCGTTGGGCCGTTCACTGGAGGTTTTCGTTCAAGTTCGGGGTGGCACGCCCGTGGTTACCGTTTCGTTGCTGGTTACCCCGCTACGACCCGGTTGCCACACACGCCCTAGAGGCGATAGGCCGACGTGATGCCCAGCCTCCGCACCAGGACGCCGGCGGCCACAGCGGCGAGCACGTAGCAACCGGCTAGAACTCCGATACTGCTGTACACCCCCGTCGCCGTTTGCACGTTCTCTCCGGCGACGACCGTGTCGGTGGCTGAGAGCACCGCCGAGACCACGAAGGTCATGACCACTGAACTGATCGCCAACATGACCATGACCAGGCTGGACATGACGGCCTGCTGTTCTTCGCGCGCGTGGATCGCCATCATGTTGAACCCGGAGGTCATGAGCGCTCCCGCCGAGAGAGCCATCAGGAAGGAGAAGAAGAGGGCGGCGTAGAGGTCGGTGGCCCCCAGGAACATGCCGATGGTGCCCACCGTGCCGATGGCCGCGCCGGCGGCCAGTGTCGCGGGCGGTCCGACGCGAGTGGCGATCCATCCGGCCAGCGGCCCCGCGATCATCATTCCAACCCCCGGCAAGCCGAACAGCAGGCCGACGGTACCGGCCGGACCGGCGAGCCCGTATCCGAGCTGCTCATCCGGCGAGACGTGCGCGATGATGCTGATGATCGGGTCGATCGCCCGGACCGCACCGGCTCCGAGTACGAGCACGAGGAGGGTGAGCACCAGCGGCCGGTTCAGGTTCCGGATGTCGATCACCGGCTCGGACTTGCGGCTCGATACCAGGAACCACCGGGCCAGTGCCGCGGCGCCGCCGCCAAGCACGATGAGCGGTCCCACGGCGAGCCAGCCGAACTCCGGCCCGAGACTGATGTAGCTGAGTACCGCTGCCAGACCTCCGCCGAGCAGAACGGCTCCGGCGACGTCGACGGTGCCCGGTGTCTTGTTCGTGGATCTGGGGATGAGGGCGCGCACGCCGATCACCGCGATGATCGCGATCAACGCCGCCGCGACGAACACGACCCGGTAGCCGAACTCCGCGGCAAGCACCTCGTAGAGGAACGGGGTGGCGATGCCGAGGACGCCGGCGCCGGTCCCCACGATTCCGACGATGGGCATCGCGATACGGGGTGCGCAGAGATCGCGGACGATCGCCATCGAGAGGAACATCGCCGCCACGGCGGCTCCCTGCACCAGGCGTCCGAAGACGAACACCCAGATGTTGGGGGCCGCGAGGCACACGAGGGAGCCTACGCAGGCGATGAGCAGCGAGATCACGAGCATTCTGCGTTTGCCGTAGATGTCGGCGCACTTGCCGATCAGCGGGGCCCACATCGCTCCCGCCAGCATCGCGCTAGAGCCCAGCCACGCCGCCTGGTCGGTGCCGAAGTGCTCGAGCATCCGAGGAAGGACCTGGGTCGGCGCCAGGATGACCGTGTCAGCCAAGGCGTTAACCACGATCAGTGCGGCCAACTGACTGAAGAGGAGGGCGCTCCAGCGGGTGTGTTTGCCTGCGTCCGGCGATTCGGGCGGACTGTCGTCAATACTGGTGTGCATAAAGCGCTCATGGCCCTTTCTGGAATCGTATGGCGGAGCCGCCGTGCCTAGGCGCAGCTGAACCGCCTGTTCATCGCCGCACCACCGCACCGCCGCACGGCCCCGGGGGCGGGCGGCGGTGCGCTGCTCAAGCCGGAGGTGTCCAGCAGTCCCGGGAGGGCGCCGCCGCCGACCACACCGGCGAGTTTCCAACCGAGGTTGTCGGCGCCCGGAATGCCGGAGTTCATCCTCTGGCCGCCTGCGGACGGGTGGACATGGGAGTCTCCGACGATCAGGGGGCCCGTGCGGTAGTTCTCCACCATGCGGACGTTCACCTGTTACACCGACAGCCAGGTGGCGATGGCCGGCACCAGGGCGCCTTCACCGGCGTTTAGCGAAAAACTGCTGGTACCGCGCCAGGGACAGGTTCCGGGCTCGGCACCGGGAAGGATCGGGCTTTGGAACCGCCCGAGGCCGCTGCCGGGCAGGGGTGAGGCCGAGCCTGCCGTGTTCGGACATCCAGATGTGCACGTTGCTGCAGTCCAGCGTCGGCACGGTGACGTAGCCCGGGTACTAGCGCTGCTATTCGTGGGTCTCGCCGACCATGGCCAGCCCGGCCAATTTGCTGATGCTGCGCCTACTGCCGTCAACTCCGACCACGCAGCGGGCTCAGACGGCCGGTTCGCCTGTGGAGGGGCGCAGGACGACGGTGGCACCGGTCTCGTCCTGGTCAAGACGGACCGCTTCAGCGCCGAACTCCACGCCTCCGCCGAGTTGCTCGAGCCGCTGCCGCAACGCGTGCTCGGTATCGAACTGGCCGATCCACAGCCCATCGGGATAGGGCGTGCAACTCGGCTCGGCGGCCCGGTCGCCTGGCCGGACACGGCATAGCGGGCGGCCGGTTCGACATTCGTAGCCCGGCGCAGCCGAACGCCGTCCGCGTTGTCCCACGGCTCCTCTGAAACGGTTGCGGTCACGATCCTCGATTCGTGGCTTTTGTGCTTCACAGGCAAGCTGCCGACCTCACGAGTCGTCGTCGGCCCGACCGCACGCGGGACTCCCGGATCCCGCCGTGCCAGGACCTCGGCCACATCAGCAACCGTCGCTACCGTTCGTTCAGGCAGGGAACGTCTCGAAGTTGACCGCACCGCGGTGGTTGCCGCTGCCGCATCGCACCGGACATGGTGTTACGTGTCACATAGGCACGACCGCGGTCTTTCCGCCGTCCACAGTCAGCGTCACGCCGTTGATGTAGGACGCCTTGGGTGACACGAGGAACCGGACAGCGTTCGCGACGTCTTCGGGGTTTCCGCCACGTCCGGCGGGCAGCGAGGCGAGGTAGGTCCCGTACATGTCGCGGATGCCCTCGTTCGCCGGGGTGAGGATGAAGCCGGGATCGACGGAGTTGACCCGCACCCCTCGGGGGCCGTATTCCGCCGTCCACGACTTGGTCATCATGGAGAGCGCCGCCTTCGAGGCCTGGAAGGCGGCCGTGCCGGCAGCGGCCATCGAGGTGCTCAAGCTCCCCATGTTGACGATGGCCCCTCGACCGCGCTCGGCCATCGCCGGAGCGAAGGCGCCCGTCAGGATGAACGGCGCCTTGGCGTGGAGGTTGAAGGCCGCGTCGTACGCCTCCTCCGGAGTGGACTCCGTCGGCGCGAAACCTCCGCCGCCGGCGTTGTGCACCAGGATGTCGAGCGGGCCGTCCATGGCGTCGTGCATCTGCGCCACCAGATCGCGCACCGCTGCGGAATCGCCGAGGTCGGCGACCAGATCGATCGCGCGGCCGCCTGCGGCCTCGATGGATCGGCGCGTCTCGGCGGCCCGGTCTCGATCGCGACCCGTGACGATGACCGAGTACCCGTCCTCGGCCAGGCCGACCGCCGTCGCGTGACCGATCCCACTTGTCGAACCAGTCACCAGTGCCCACGAAGAGTTTGGCGCGGAGGTCTCCGAGTGGCTGTGCTCGCTCATTGCTGCGTTCCTCTCACATTCCCTAATTGGAAGATCACGCGGGCGATCATCGTGGTCGTTTTGCTCTGCAGATGTTCCAGACCCGGAGTTCTGGACGGACGGCGTGGAGGGTCACCGATCGGGTTCGCCGGCCTGCCGTGCACTGTTGTCTTGTTCATGCCGATGTCCTGGCACGGGCCTTCGCCAACCTCCGCTCCCGCGCTGTGCACGCGAGGCGCAGGACCACCGAGCGAAGCGCCTCGACGGGACGGCTCGACGGCACGAACATCTGCTGCTTCAACCGTGCGATTCGCTGGTGCTTCCTGATGAACGGGCGCAACCGTGACTCCCAGCCGGTCAGGGCGGCGTCGAGGTCGTCCGGGGACTCCAGCAGTGCCCTGCCGAGCTCGGCGCCACCTCGGAGGGCGGCTGTGGCTCCCATTCCCGAGTAGAGGTTCGGACACCACGCCGCGTCGCCCAACAGGGCGACCCGTCCGTTGCTCCACCGGGGCATCTTCACCTGGTGCACCGAGTCGAACAGGAACTCCGGCGTCTTTTCCAGGGCCGCCAAGGCGTGCCGCACCGCGGGGTCGTCCATCTCGGAGAAAACCGTGCGCAGGCGCTGGATCGCGGATCCAGTGAACTGCCTCCGGGTGTCTTCGGTGCGGTAGGTCAGCAGGACGGTGGGGGGCCGGTCGGCGAACCCGAACACCCACACCGCACGGCCCGCGCGGGCACTGATGATGCTGTCCGTCTCGGCGAAGGACGGCACCTGTTCCTGGAGCTGGAACACGCAGATCATCGCGTCCCACTTCGTCATGTAGTCCTCGTGCGGGCCGAAGACCATGCGGCGCACGCGCGATCGCAGCCCGTCGGCGCCGACGACCAGGTCGAAGTTCTCGCGGTGCTGCGCGCCGGTACCGGCGTCCTCGAACAGCACCCGCACGTCGCCGCCGGTGTCGTCGATCTCGACGGGTGCCGTCGCGAACCGCACGTCGATGGGCTCGCCCGTCGTGTCCCCGCAGGTGCTCCGCCAGAGAGCGGCTTCGATGTCGCCGCGGACCACTGCCGCGGGGTCACCCGGCTGGTGCAGGAATCCCACGCCCGGCTCACGGTTCCCGCGCCGGGTCAGCGACCACGCCTTCCCGCCGTCGGGCGGATTGCGGGTGTGCAGGTAGCCGGCGATACCGAGGTCGACGGCCGCCTGCCTGCCCTCCGGCATCAGGCCGACGAAGTAACCACCTTTTCGCCGTTCCGGGGCCCGTTCGACGATCACCGGTGTCCAGCCGGCTTGCCGCAGCCCGATCGCAGCGGACATGCCCGCGATCCCCAGCCCGACGACCAATGCCCGCTTCTGCACGATGCCGTTCTCCCCTCTCCTCGAATCGGGTCCGGTCAGTCCGGGACGATGACGGCGCGGGCGCGTCCCTGGTGCGACCAGGCCTCGCCGACGCGGCTGAGCGGGTAGACGGTGTACGGCGCGTCGAAGGTGCCGTCGGCGAACCGGGCGATGATCTCGGGAAGTTCGGCGATCATCTGCGCCTTCGATACCGAGCCCGCGCCGCTACCGCTGATCCGGATTCGCCGGCTGCGCAGCAGCGCCGCGGGCAGCGCCGCTTCGGTTCCGGCGAGCGAGCCGATCTGCACGTAGTCGATGGCCGCGCTGTCGTCGTCCGTGCCGGGACTTGCCAGTGCGGCGAAGGCGGCCTCGGCGACAGGACCCCACACGAAGTCGAGTACGAGGGTGGGCTGCGCCTCGGCGACGGCCGCGCCGAGGGCGGCCGTCCAGGCGTCGGGTGCCGCGGCCGCGAGGGCAACGGTGACGGCGCCGAGTCCGCGCAGCCGCTCGAGGGCCTCGTGGTCGCGCCCGGCCGCGAGGACACGTTCCGCGCCGAGGGACAGCGCCGCCCGCACGGCCAGGCTGCCCGACATGCCGGTCGCGCCGAGCACCAGCACGGTGCCCAGCTCGCCCGCCTCCGCGCGCCGGGCGGCCAGCGCCATCCAGCCCGACATGGCGGGATTCATGCCGGCGGCGACCGCGAGCGGATCGGCCCCGGCGGGCAGCTCCACCTCAAACGGGGTGACCAGCCATTCGGCCATCGTGCCCCACGGCGACCGGGCGAGGCCCGTGTAGACCAGCCGCCCGTCGTCGGTCCGAGCCACGGCGTCGACGCCCGGTACGAGGGGATACGCCTGTTCGCTGCCGTAGTGGTGGCCGGAGGCCAGTGCGCGGACGACGTGGTGCAGACCCGCGCCCGCGAGTCGCAGCGGCCGCCGGCCCGGCTGCTGTTCCGGGTCCGGGAAGTCCGCGCAGACGGGGGCCGCTTCGGGGGTGTTGACGACTGCGGCACGCACGACAATCTCCTTAACTAAGTTCAATTCGGCTATCTCGCATAGTTCCTGAACTTTGTTAAAGTGTCAACCGTGGCAAAGGGCATCACGCGGGAGCGGATCGTGGCGGCGGCGCTCGAGCTGCTCAACGACAAGGGCATGGACGCTCTCACCGTCCGCGCGCTCGCTTCCCGGCTCGACGTAGCGGCCCCCGCGCTGTACTGGCACGTCCGCAATAAGCAGGAACTGCTCGACGAGATGAGCACGGTCGTCATGCGCCGCGTCACCGACGCGCTCTCGGGGATCCCTCCCGGGGAGAGCTGGCGTGACGACGTAGCCGCCTACGCCCGCGTCCTGCGCTCGGAGTACCTGCTCCACCGGGACGGGGCGCGCATCTTCAGCGGCACGCGGATCTCCGATCCGGAAGTGGTGAAGGCGAAGGAGCCCTGGCTCGCGCGCTTGACAGCGGCCGGATTCACGCTCGCCGAGGCGGACGACGCCCTCGACCTGGTCACCGCGTTCGTGGTCGGCTTCGTCATCGAGGAACAGGAGCGGGACCAGTCGGCCGGCCCCGACCCGGACCGTTATTCGCTCGCCGAGCGTGACGCGTGGCTGGGCGACGGTGCCGAACTGGTCAAGGCCGCCGGGCACCTCCGCGACGACGGTGACCGAAGGTTCGAACGACAGCTCGGCGCCGTTCTCGACGGGCTCGCGGCCCGCCTGCGCCGCTGACGGCCCGGCACGGAGAGAGACAGGGGGCGGGGTTCGCGGCCAGGCCACGAGGCCATGACGGTCGGCGTAGACGACGGCCTGGACGCGGTCGCGCAGGCCGAGTTTGGTGAGGATATGCGGGAGACGTAGGCCTTGACGGTCTCCTGTTCGACAGCACTGTGCGGCAGGCGGCCGCGGCAGCACACGCCAAACGGATCACCGGCGTCGGCTGATCATGAGGTTTGCGGAAACTTCGGGCGTTGGGCGATGAGGCGTCGACGGTTCATTTCCACGTGCGTGGAAAGCGGATATCGCGACCCGCGAAGCCGCCCACACGGGAGATGACGCCGACAGCGCGGACGGTGGACAGCCGTCCGGCGATCACCACCTCATCGCCTTCGCGCACCGCGAGCTGCACGTGTCCCTAAGGCGCTGTACGCAGGTCCTCCATGTACGACAGCGCCGCCGTGCGCAGCGGCACGCTGAGGGGCGACCATGTACCTAGCCGAAACAGCCCCATACCGGCCGTTAGCGCCCCGTCTTCGGTGCGGTCGAGCACCCCCGCACCAACCGGTTCCAGCGCCGGCCGCCGCACGGTCGCGTGCGGCAAGCCGGTGGCCCGGCCCAGATCGGCGACGAACGATATTCCGGGCTGGGCTGTCAGGGTCGGTGTCGGCTCAGCCCAGCCCGGAGACGGGCGTTTCAGGCCCGTGGATCTCTCTCGTTGAGCGTGTCGTACTTGCGCACTTCATTGCGCATGTAGGGACTCCATTTGGCGAAGAACGCCATGACCTCCGGTGTAGCGAGGTGTCGGTCGAGCGCCTCCTGGGACGTCCACTGCTCGAGTACCGTGACGGCTCCGGCCGCTGCGTCGTCCACGCAGAACGAGATCAGCACGTTGCCCGGGTTCGCCGCAGCGATCGGATAGGTCGCCTGCGCCTCGGCCACGAACGTCTCGATGTCCCTGGCGGGAACGAAAACCCGGCCGGCGACGATGAGTGCCGTCCGCACAGACGGTTGCGTCTCCGCGGTGGGGGCCGCCCTGTCCTGAGGGGAATCCATTGTTCGTTCTCATCTTTGGTGTCCTGGCACAGATCCGGCAGGACCTGTACGTGCACGGTAAACCGTGACGCCGGTGTCAGGGGCAAATGTGAGATGCGAGGGTTCGGTCACTACTCCCAATCAGGCGCGTATCCTGTCGGATCCTGACGGGGGTGAGCCTGGCCGTTCCCATGGAAGGGTGAGGCCCGGCCGAGACCGCACTGTTCCGCTCTCCTGCCGACTCCGGTCAGACCGCGTACCGGTAGGCCGAGTAGGTGAGGTGACCTGCGTCGCCGCCCTGGTAGTGCGTGGTCTCGTCGGCGGGCGCGATCGGCAGGCCAGTGCGTAGTCTTCGACCAGACCGGGGTTGACAATGACGGCGCGACCGAAACCGGTCAGATCCGCGCCCAACCCGAGGAGTGGACTGGACCGCCTGGCCTATCTTGTCCCCCGCCTGCGGGACCTCCTCCCGACCCAACCAGGTTGAACGCCGGTTCGGCCTGATCCAGCCCACCCTGCTCGCCCGCTGGTCGGTTCTGCTCGACCGACCAACTCAAAGAGTGGATCGAAACCTGGGCCGCGCCCACCCTGATACCAGGTGGCCTGATCATCCCGTGAGATGGGGAACCCGGAACGGAGGCGTTCGACGAGGTCTGGGTTCGCAATGAAGGAGGGGCCGAAGCTGATGCGGCCGGATCGTCAGCAGCCGTTGCGCCGGCGCGGTCCGGACTGTGCAAAAGCGGGCGTATCAGCGTTCCCGGGCGAGAGGGAGGCGAGGAGGGCGAGTTTCTCCGCGGATTCGGTTCCCGGTTCGGCGTGGTAGATGACCAGCTGTTGCTCTTCGGCGCCCGTGACGGCGAACTTGTCGAACTCCATCCGCAAGTCGCCGACCTGCGGATGGTCGATGCGGTAGGGACCGTGGCCGGGGTGGGGACGTACGTCGTGGCGCGCCCACAGGCGCCGGAACAGGTCGCTCTTGAGGCTCAGTTCGCCGACCAGTTCTGTCAGTCGCGGTGTGTCGAGGTCGGCACCCGTTGTACTGCGCAAGAGGGCGACCAGACCGGCCACGGCGCCCTCCCAGTCGGGAAAGGCCTCACGGGCATCGGGGTCGAGCAGCACCGAACGCAGCACGTTGGACCCTGGGGCGAAGACGGGGGAGAGCGCGATCGCGATCGGGTTCGCGGCAAGAATGTCGAGGTACCGGCCTTCGATGTAGGCGGGAGTGTCGTGCCAGGTGTTGATCAACTGGGCGAGGCCGGGGCGAACTCGCTCGCTCCGGCTCCGTGCACGCCGCCGCTGGCGGGGCGCCGGGTCTGCGAGGGTGTGCAGGTGGGCGGTGGCCCCGGCGTCGAGGGTGAGGGCGCGGGCCACGGCGTCGAGAACCTGAGCAGAGGGGTGCCGATCGCGGCCTTGTTCCAGGCGGGTGTAGTACTCGGTGCTGATTCCCGCCAGGAGCGCTACCTCGTCGCGGCGCAAGCCGGGCACCCGCCGATGGCTGGTGATGGTCAGGCCTGCGTCTTCGGGCCGGGTCTGGTCCCGCTTGGCGCGCAGGAACTCTCCGATCCTGTTCTGGTCCACGTCTCCATCGTAGGTTCGCCCCGGGCTTTATGAATGCCCCTACTGGCACCCCCCTCAGCAGGGCTCTGGCTGCATGCGCGTGGGCGAATGAGACTGAAGGCATGACTCGTACATGGCTTATCACCGGAGTGAGCAGCGGATTCGGCCGTAAGCTCGCTGAGCAGCTGCTGTCGCGGGGGGAGTGTGTGGCGGGCACCGCTCGCCGTCTGGAGGCAGTGGCCGACCTCACCGCCGACTACCCCGACGCGTTCAACGTGTGGCACCTCGATGTGACTGATACGCCCCGCATTCGGGAAGTCGTGGATGACGCGCACGAGCGTTTCGGACGACTGGATGTGGTCGTGAGCAACGCCGGCTACGGCTTGTTCGGCGCGGCTGAGGAGGCCACGGACGAACAGGTTCGGCACCAGATCGACACGAACCTGGTCGGCTCAATCCAGCTCCTCCGCGCCGTGCTCCCGCACCTCCGCGCCGACGGCGGGGGGCGCATCCTGCAACTTTCCTCGGTGGGCGGCCACACGGCGGGACCTGGCGGCACCCTCTACCAAGCCACCAAATGGGGCATCGAGGGCTTTACGGAGGCCCTCGCCGCAGAGGTTGCCCCGTTCAACATCAGTGTCACCATCGTCGAGCCGGGTGGCGCCCGCACCAGCTTCGCGGGCGGTAGCCTGCGCCTGCCTCCCAAGCTGGACGCCTACGACATCTCCCCGGCCTCCGACGTCCGCCAGGCTCTGGAAGCCGGTGTCGACGCTCCCGGCGATCCCGCCCGGATAGCTACGGCCATGATCAACAGCGTGGACCAGGTTCCCGCCCCGCTGAGGCTGCCGCTGGGCAGCGACTCATGGACCCCGATCGTCAGCGCGTTGGAAAGTCGGCTGGAAGACCTGCGGGCGCGCAAGGACGTTGCCCTGTCGGTCGAATCGGCTGACTGACCACAAGCGCCGCGTGCCAGGCCCAGCGGCCCGGCACGCGGCGCGCCCGGGGATCACACATGGCCCTCTTACCAGTAGTACTTCGTTAGCTCGTGTCCGGACGATGCTGCTGTGGTAAGGGCTTGTCACACACGTGGCACCCGCCGGTCCAGCACAGCAGCCCCCTCCAGCGCTTGTATGCCAGTGACCACCGGGAACTGGCTCTGTCGGGGATTTCGTGACGGCCGCTTTTAGCACCCGCAGCGTTCCCTCGCGGGCGACGTCGACCATCGTGGCGAGGTCATCGGCGCCCTGGGTTCCCAGGGGCGCCGCCATGTGGATGACGCTCCCGCAGCCGCGCATGGCCTCCTCCCAACCGGCGTCATTCCTCAGCTCGGCGGCGACGAAGGAAAGCCGGTCTCCGGCGTCGACGTGGGGCTCGGTTCGGGAGCGCACGGCCTTCTCGCGGCTCAGGTCCCGGACTGTGGCGCGGACGTCGTAGCCGCGTCCGAGCAGCTCGATGATGGTCTGGGAAGCGATCCAGCCGGTTCCTCCCGTGACCAGGACGGTCTTCGGCATCGTGCTAGTCCTCTCGAAAGGCGTCGTGCCCAATTAGCATCCGATGCCGCGCAGAAACGGAGAAGTGCCCCCGTGATCCTAGGGAGTGGCAGGGTCCCTCTCGCATGCGCCGTGCTCCGCGGCGACCCGTCACGATTCCGCTTGCCTACTCGGTGCGGCCGGACCACTCAGCGTGCTGGGCGGGGGCGCGGAGAGCTGTGCCTGGTCGGAGGGCGCGGCGTTCGAGAGCGATGCGAGCATGCGGAGCTTCTCCGCGGCATCACTGTCATCGTCGGGGTAGTACACGACGAGGATGGGGTCACCGACAGGAAGCTTGTCGCGGTTGAATCTCACCGGGCCGACGACCGGGTGGTTGATGGTCGTGGTTCCGCCCTCGAGCCGACCAATGTCATGGCGTGCCCACAGTGCCCGGAAGCGCTCGCTGGCCTGCGAGAGCTCGTCGACGAGTTCGACGCTCCTCGCATCGTCAGTGTCGTCTCCGATGGAGCCGCGGAACGCCGCGACAAAACCCGCAGTCGCGCTATCCCAATCGGTGTGGAAGTCCTTGTTCCTCGGGGTCGAGCAGAAGCGAGCGCAGACGGTTCTCGCCCGGGCGCAGGCAAGGGGAGAGTGCCACAGCTAACGGACTGGACGCGAGCACGTCGAACGCGCGTCCTTCGATAAACGCGGGCACCTGTAAGGCAACCAGCAGGTGCCGAAGCCGTTCGGGGACGCGCTCGTCTCGCCGGCGCCCATGGGGCCTCGGCCGTGCGGCCACCAGGCGGAACAAATGGTCCCGTTCGACGTCGTCCAGGAGCAGGACCCGGGCAAGCGCGTCGGGCACCTGCGGCGAGGGGTTCCGATCACGGCCGCGCTCAAGCCGCGCCGCCGAACAGGGCCGTGTCGCCCGAGATGTGCACGTCGCGCAGATGTTCGAGGTCGAGGACGAGTCCTTCCTCGCGCAGCGCGCGGCCGGCCCCAATTCAAGAACCGGAGCGGCCTACGTCCCTTGCGGTACTGCCCGCACCGCCTACGCCATCGCCCATGACGAGTAGCGGTCCCGATTGGCCAGCATGCCGAGTCGCTCTGCCGCCCAGAGACAGGCTGTCCGACCTGTGAAGGCCCCTGGATCGCACCCTCGATGGGCTGCCGGCTACACCACCGCCTTGTCGAAGCGCCCCTTCTGCTCCCACTGCTTGATCAGTCGCCCCCAACGGTCTTTGTGGTCGAAGCGGGCCGCGATCTCGCGGCCAGTGGGGAGGGACCCGTCTGCGCGTCGGTTGTCCAGCGCCCGGCGCCAGGCCTCCAGTTGGATCAAAGGCACCGCATCCGAGGGCTTCACGGTCTCCGTGGCAACGTTCGTCCCAGGCTCGGCGGTCGCCTCGACGACGTGCAGACGCGGGCGACTGTCGACGTGGTGAGCCGACACGCCTTGTTCTGTTCCGGGAGGTTGTTGACGCCGACGCAGGGGTGACATGAGGAGAGCAGACCCCGGCAGCGATGATGAGAAGCGCCAACGACATAGGCGCCGATGCTGGAACCGGTGAAGCGGTGCCAGTCACCGATCTCGGTGGCCAGGCCAAAGGCGGTGACGGTGGAGATCCCGCGCAGGCACCGCAACCGGTCCATGACCGGGGCCCAGTCCCCCTCGGTGGCCGCGTGTGCGATGGCCTCATCCAGCCGGTCACGGCGATCCTGGGTGAGCAGGACCTGTTCCTGTTCTTGAGCCGGGCTGGGCACCGTGACCGGGGGATTTCGTCCAGCCGTAACAGGCGGGCCAGGTGCAGCGCGTCGCGGGCGTCGGTCTTGGCCCGCTTGCCGCTAGGCCGTTGCAGTTTGGACGGGGCCGCCACTGTGCAGTCGATGTGGGCCCCAGCCAGGGCGAAGCCGGTGGGTCCGGCCTCATAGGCCACGCGTACCGGCTCAGGCAGGGTGCGGATCCAGTCCAGGATCTGGGTATGGCCGCCACTGAGGCGAGTGGTCGTGATTTCGCCGGTGGGGTCGATGATCGCGCACGCGGTGGTGGAACGGGCGTGCACGTCCAGCCCGACGGTCGTAGGCGCGAAAGACACCGGGGCCTCCCGCACATGTAGGCACTACCGTCCAGGTTCTGCCTGGTCAGCAACCCACGACAACGTGCGCGTGAGGTCCCGGCCTTTCCGCGAACCCTCCCTACATACCGTCTAGCTGTGATGGCCGGCCATGGGAAAATGCCGTTCGCCTTGGACGGCCGACCCTGCGCGGGACCACGGTCGGTGCGGGGCCAGCGTGGAGGGCTGTCCCGGCCGGGGACGTGTCACTAGCCTGGCAAGATGGGAGCGGGCACCAGCCCGTCAGCCGCTGGGTTGCACACCGTCCGGCGGCCTGCGGTGTTCGCGGGGTGCGAGGTAGGGAGGCAGCTGGTGGAGGCCCCGCTCGAACAGGCACGCGAAGCCTATGCCGACTTTCGCTGGAACGATGCCTATGCGCAGTTCCGCGCCGCGCGGGAGGCCGGGGGACTCGGTATCGACGACCTGGCCGCGCTGGCCGACGCGGCGTGGTGGCTGGGCCGCAACGACGAGTCCCTGACGCTGGCGGAGCAGGTATACCGTGGCCACCTGCAGCACGAGGATGCAGCCCGAGCCGCGCAACTCGCCGTGGAGGTCGGCTTCCTCTGGCTGCTCCGGGGCGAGCCGACCATCGGCTCGGGGTGGATCAGTCGCGCCACCCGCCTGCTCGACGACGTGCCCGAGTGCGGGGCACACGGTTACCTGCGCTACCTCGAGGCTGCCGAAGCGCTGGACCAGGGCAGGCTCGCGGACGCGCTCGACGCGGCCCAGTACATGCGCCAGGTGGCCGACCGGTGCGACGATCGCACACTGTACGCGGGCGGACTCGTCACCGAGGGCATCGCCGTCGTCAAGCAGGGGCGTGTCGGCGCGGGCTTGGCGGTACTCGACGAGGCGATGCTGCCAGTACGCGCGGGAGAGGTCGCCCCCAAATGGGTGGGCAACCTGTACTGCCAGCTGATGAGCCTGTTCATCGAAATGGCCGACGTCCGCCGTGCCCGCGACTGGACCGCTGCGACGGAGCGCTGGTGCGACAGGCACAGCAGCCCCGCGATGTTCGCCGGCGTCTGCCGAGTGCACCGCGCGCAGCTGCTACGCCTCGCCGGGGCGTGGCGCGACGCCGAGCAGCACGCGGCGCAGGCGTGCCGAGACCTCGCCGATATGAACGTCGGTGTGGTCGCGGAGGGCCACTACGTACTCGGAGAGCTGTGTCGACTCCGTGACGACCTCGCCGGTGCGCAGGCCGCCTACGATCGGGCGGACGAGCTCGGCCGGGATCCGCAGCCGGGCCGGGCTCTGCTGCGGCTCGCCCAAGGGCGCGGCGATGCGGCCGCCAGGGAGCTTCGCACCGCCCTGTCCGGCACGGACCAGCCGCTCGGTCGGGCGCCGTTGCTCAGCGCACAGGTCGATGTCGCGGCGGCCACCGGAGACGCCGACCTGGCTCGCCGAGCCGCCGGTGAGCTGGGGGACGTCGCCGACACCTACGGCACGGCCGGTCTGGTGGCCGCCGCGCGGCAGGCCGGGGGAACGGCACGACTGGTCATGGGCGAGGCGGAGCGCGCCCTGCCACTGCTGCGGGACGCGATGCGCCGGTGGCGCGCACTGGACGCCCGATACGACGCGGCGCGAGTCCGGTGCCTGCTCGCGCGAGCGCTCCACGCCCTAGGCGACGGAGACGCGGCGGTGCGCGAGAGCGCCACGGCGTCAGCGGTGTTCGCGGAATTGGGTGCGGCGGGCGCGGCGGGTGATTTCGTCACGCCGCCCGAGGCCGACGCCGCAGGCGAGGGCGTGCTTCCCGGCGGTCTGTCGCCGCGGGAGGCCGAGGTGCTCACATGCGTGGCGGCGGGCCTTGCGAACCGCAGGATCGCTGGCGCACTGGCGATCAGCGAGCGGACGGTCGAACGTCACCTTGCCAACATCTTCCGCAAGCTCGGCGTCGCGTCGCGCACCGAAGCGGCAGGCTACGCGTTCGAGCACGGGCTGGTCCACCCGCGCGGCTCTTAGCGTGCGCGCCGCCTGCCGGTGCGGTCGGCGGTGCGTGGAAACACCCACGGATCGGCCGGGCGGGTGCGTGGTTTCGCGGAAGTCGTCGCGTATCGCCGACGCGCATGCTGAATCCGACTCGGAAACGACCGACCGCCGAGGAACCGGAGGTGTTGTCATGACAGCGACGACGATCGACGAGCAGCGGGTCCAGCAGTGCGTCGAGCGCTTGTTCGGGGCGTACGTGGAGAGCATGCTCGTGCTGATGATCGACCTGGCCAACCGGACCGGCTTGCTGGACGCACTGGCCGAGGCCCCCGGGACCAGTGCGGAGGTGGCCGACCGGGCGGGTCTCACCGAGCGCTACACGCGCGAGTGCCTCGGCGCGCTGGTGACCGGGGGCCTCGTCGAATACGATCCCGCCGCCGAGCGGTACACGCTTCCGCCCGAGCACGCCCTGTGCCTCACCGGGGGTGGAGCGACGAACGTGGCCCCGGTGAGCCGGGTGCCGACGCTGCTCGCCCACTACGTCGCCGACGCGGCGACCGTGGTCCGCGACGGCGGCGGCATCCCCTACGAGCGGTTCCGGCCGGAATTCACCACGGTCATGGACGGACTCTCCCGCGCGACGTTCGACCAGCATCTCGTCGAATCCATCCTGTCGGCCGCCAACGGTCTGACCACCGACCTCCATCGCGGAATCCGCGTCGCCGACATCGGCTGCGGAACCGGCCACAGCACCGTCGTCCTTGCGCGCGAGTTCCCGGAGTCGGTCTTCGTCGGTTACGACTTGAGCGACGACGCACTAGCCACCGGACGCGCCGAGGCCGCCGAGGCCGGGATCACGAACGTCCGGTTCGAAAACCTCGACATCGCCCGGATCCCGGACGACCCGCCGTTCCACGCGATCGTCGGCTTCGACGTCATCCACGACCAGGCCAACCCGGCCGGCGTCCTCCGGCGGGTGCACCGCGCGCTCGTACCGGGCGGGGTGTTCCTGATGATGGACATCAAGGCCTCCAGCCGACTTGAGAACAACATCGCCAATCCGCTGGGGCCGCTCCTGTACTCAGTGAGTACGCTGCACTGCATGACCGTCTCGCTCGCCCAGGGCGGCGCCGGGCTCGGCACGGTGTGGGGCGAGGAGCTGGCCCGGCAGATGCTCGCCGATGCCGGCTTCGCGGACGTTACCGTCCACGAGGTGCCGGACGACCCGCTGAACCAGGTCTACGTGGCGCGTGCGGCGACCGCGTGAACCAAACGGGGGCACGGAATCCGGTGGTTGATCTATCTGTGCCCCCACTGCGACATTTCCGGGGTTCCGCGGCCGCTGTGGAACCCCGAGAACGTCGCAGTCGGTGAGCGAACGCGCGGTTCCGGCTCAGACGGGCTCGACCGGGCACGAACGCTAACGCGTGCCGGGTACCAGCTGAGCGGGGTTACACGCTGACCGGGTTCGCCGACCAGAGCCACCCGCCCCGGATGGTCAAACAGGCCTACGGGCTCACCCCTGCTGTGCGGGTGAGGGCTACAGGGATCGCCCGCTGATAGAGGGAAGAGACGGCTCTTCAGTTCGCCAGCCGACTAAAGCGACTCCTTCTCAGGTCACGGGCGCGGGTCCGGGTTGCATCCTTCGCCGAGGGGGACCTGGCCGCCTGGCGCCCAGTCATATTCGAGTTCCTGGACCTGTTGTCGCGCGCTGTCCTAAGCATTCTCTCGCTGTCCTACGAGCAAGGCTCGCGTCTTGATGATGTCATCGAAGACGCGCTGGATGCATTCGGTACAGAGCTCGCGGTCGATGGGGATCCGATCCGAGCGCTGAAGCGGCTGAGTGAACTCGATGCCGTGAGGATCCTGACTATCCACAAGTGCAAGGAGCTGGAGTTCCAGAAGGTGGTTGTCCTGGGCGTCGAAAAGGATCTTTTCTGGAGCGATTCAGCGAAATCGGAGTTCTTCGTGGCCGTCTCTCGGGCCAAGGACGAGATTGCCGTGACACACGTGGGCTTCCGGGCACTACCGAGTTCGTCCGTGAAGGTGTGGTGGGAGAACCGCACTGTCCACGATCATTTTCTGTCCTATGCCCTCAAGTAGCCCTCACGATGATAATTTACCAGCCAACCACGATCATCTATTCTCGCCACTCTCTGGTCCCATGTAGTAGGCGGTCTGCGCCGTCGTGAGGCAGCGGCGCTTGCTCTGGCTTCCGCGCGGAGTGAAACCAACAGTCCCAACGCTCCTCGGGGAAGTCCTCAGCAACGGGCGATAGGAAGAACCGTACGCGGCCCGGGTCTCCGGGTTGGGCAGCGGAAAGTGC
Organism: Lipingzhangella halophila; assembly: GCF_014203805.1. GTDB lineage: Bacteria > Actinomycetota > Actinomycetes > Streptosporangiales > Streptosporangiaceae > Lipingzhangella > Lipingzhangella halophila. The sequence goes on from NZ_JACHJT010000001.1 coordinate 3,789,070, forward strand.
GTCTCCCCTTCCCGTGTCGCAGTGACGAGCGGCCCGGTGCTCCATTGGTGCTCGTATATCGGGGGCAACCCTGGCATAGGACGTACGCAGCGGCACTACCGTGCTGTGCCGAGTGGACGGAGAACTTCTAATCCGATAGTCGGAGACACCAAGTGCCGAGACGCGTCGCGTCGATCTTCGCTTGCCCCCTCGTGCTGTATGACAGGTAATCGGATCATGCGATCTTCCACGGCAGCACTCCCCCGCGCCTTCCCTGGCGGGCGTCACTGAGTAATGCCATGGAGGCGGCGACGATCATGCCGTCGACCGACAGCGGGAACAGGCCGGCGCGCCAGGCGAGCTCACCGTGGCGCAGCGTGAGTTCGAACATGTGGGCGTAGGAGACGACCGCGGCGATCGCGGCCAGCAGACAGACGGTCGCGACGGTGGTCCACCGCGAGACGGGTGAGGTGTGCATGGCGGGTCACTCACTCTTTCCCAGGTGAAAGGAACGGTGAGGGAGCCGCACACGGCCGCGCTACAGCGCGTGATGAGAGGTGGAACGCCGGATCCGCGTGGGAGACAGCGCTGCGCGCCCGGCGCGCTGGGAGACGAGTGGGAGACAAGAACCGCGCCCACCCTCTCCCAACGGCCGCGAACGGCTCCCAAGAGACCCACCTGACCTGCCCGGAAACCAAGACGAACTGGTCACAGGAACGGCGTGACTACCTTGACACGGTAGAGGTCACTGGTTCGAGTCCAGTATCGCCCACCAGTATCACCGCAGGTCAAAGGCCGCTTCGGCGGCCTTTTTCCTTTTCGTGCGTCGACAGCCGTGGAGACGAACTTACCTTGGCTCCGTCACGGAGCCTCCTGCTCATCAGGTGCACGGTAGTACTCGCCGAGCCGCGGAACCGTCTCCACGATCCACTGGCGCTCGGGCGGTTTCAGCGCCTGCAGGCTGCGGCGCCAGCGGTCTTCCACGATGGTGCGCACCTGCTCCTCATCGCCGGGGTCACGTGCTCATACACCTCGCCCATCCCCCGCATCCGATGCCCCAACCGGGCCGCCCGCGCGACCTCGGGAACCCCGTCCTCGGCCAGCCACGTGCGGTGGGTGTGGCGGCCCTCATTGAAGGTGAACCCGGGCAGGATCGGCGCCCGCCGCCACCATTGCTCGGCCTCGCCGGTGCGCCCATCCTCCTGCAGCAGCACGCCAAGGTTGTACATCGCCTCGGTGACCCCGTTCTCGGCGGCGCGGCGCCAGGCGGTCTCGGCCACGGCGTGGTCTCCGTCGGTGTAGGAGGTGACGCCGATCGCGAAGCGGTCCTCGTCGCCTGCCCAGTCGAGCGCCGCTCGCCACAACACCGCCGCAGGCACCGGTTCCTCGCGCATGAGGTAGTCCAAAGCCCGCCAGCGCTCCTGGCCGTGGTCGGCGGGCACCAGCAGGCTGGCCACCTCATGGCGCACCCACGTGGCCCCCTCCCACGCCGCTTCGGCGGCCTCGGCCGCCGGGGGCGGGGGCGGCAGGTAAAGCTCGGCGGCCTCCTCGATCCGGCCCCGGCTCAGCGGCGCCGACAAGCCGGTGCGGGCCAGATCCACCGCCGCGGCCACCAAGGCATAGCCCCGGGGATGGCCGGCGGCGGGGCCATGGCGCCAGATGTCTTCCAGCTCCGGCCCGCCGCCCACGTGGGCGGCCACCCCCATTACCTTTTAGAACGGTCCCGCAATGGGGCTCCCGGCCTTCGGCTCGGCATGACTGGCCCCCCTGTAACCGATGATCCGGGGGTGGTGTCACCGGGTCCGAAGGCACCGCATGACCGCTGATAGAAGCACAGATCGACACAAACGCGTTCGGGGTCGCGACGGCGACCTCGCCGACTTCTCCTTGGGCAAGGCGCGCCTTCCTCGTCGACGACGGTGATTCGCGCATTCGGGGTCGGCTTACCGGCCGAACGCAGCCAGCGGCCGCCCTCCGCGAGGTGATCGTCGGGCGGGAGGTACGTCAGCGGGGCTCCCTCGTTCTGCCCGTAGATCTGCAGCAGGATGTCCCCGTAAACGCCCCTGGCCTCGTGCAGCGCGGTCTCGGTCATGGGCCCCGCCGTAGACGATGGCGCGGAGGCTGCTCAGGTCGGTGCTGCTCGCGGACGGGTAGCTGCGCGGCTATCTGCACCATGGTCGGGACCCCAAAGGTCAAGGTGCACCGATACTTCTCGATCGCCCGGAGATAGGCCCCGGGTTCGAATGTGCGCTGCACGACGACCGGCCCGCCTTCGGTGAGCACGGAGGGGAGAGGAGGGAGATCTGACGGGGGCGTCCATCGGTGCCGCCCTGGGGTGGTCGCTGCGCCAGATCCAACTGGCGATGCAGGCAGCGGGAACCACTCCACGTGAGCTGATCAGAGAAGAACGGCTCGTCCTGGCACGCGACCGGCTCACCATCCAGGCCTACCGCGGCACGCCCATCTTCGAACTCGCTCACCGCACGGGGTTCGGTTCGGCCAGCGCGTTCAGTACCGCGTTCCGGCAACGGTTCGGAGTCACTCCCCGTGAGCTACGCCGCGCGCACTGTGCCGAGACCGACGCTGGCGACCTCACGCGGTGCCTCGGCGCCCGGCCGCCGCCGCGACGTTGATCCCGAGGGTGGCGAGTGCTGTTCCGGCGACCATGGTTCAGCGCACCCTCACCACGCCGCCGGCCGCGGCGGCGTCTGGCGGCAGAGCGAGGTGATCCGGCTCTCGCAATCCGTCGTTGGAGCAGGCCGGCCACACGGAACATGTGCGGGTACTTCAGCGGCTTGTCAGCTCCCTCGGTCACCGAGCAGACCGCGATGGACAAGCTCCACGAGCTGTTCACCGGGAATGTCTGCCCCCTCCATCCCCCTGAACCCTTACGTTTCGCGTGGGGACAAGGGTTTTGGCAATCCTTACTGTCCCAGTTCAGGAGCACCTTCCGCATGTTCAGAGGGGTCGGCGGGCACGCTCTCAGTGAAAGCCCGAGGAGCACCACAAGCAGATCACAGCCCGATTTCGTTCACCATGCAGGTGAGCGTATCGCCGAAGCCACCACACACACGCGCGTCTGGGCGCGCCGAAGTGAGTACCGAAAGGTCGGAGGGGCGGCGGATGCTGTGGCCGCGGGCACGCAGTGCGGCGACCAGGGTGCTGTCCTCCGAGCAGGCGAGTCCGCGAAACCCTCCGGAGGCAAGGTAGGCCGAGGCCCGTATGCCGAGATTGGCCCCGTGGATATGCGGGTGTTCAAAACGACCGGCGCGGTAACGTTGCGCGAATGCTTCGGCTAGACCGGGCGGGCGCTGGGACCAGTCCTGCACGACGACCGTGCCCGCGACTGCGTCCCACCCGGCGTCGGCGTATCGCAACTGTTCAGGTAGCCACTGGAGAGGGACGAGGCTGTCGGCGTCGGTCGTGGCCAGCCAGATTTCCTCCGCTGAGCGCACCCCGGTAATACCGAGCGCGTAGCGCATCCCCTCGGATCGCGCCACCCCTACACTGCGATGGGCGATCTCCACCACGTGCGCGCCCATGCCACGGGCAATGGCAGCAGTAGCGTCGTTACACGCGTCAGCCACCACCACCAGATGCTGCCGCTCGGGTGCCAGGCGGCACGAAGCCAAGGAGGCGGTTACGGCGCGTAGGCAGGGGACGATCACGCTGGCTTCATCATGGGCCGGAACCGCCACTGCGGCGGCGCGGATCACACCAGGCCTTCACTCTCGGCAACCGACCTCGCTGGGCCAGAGCCCACTGTGTAAACGTCGAGAAGGAAATCCGCCTCGACGTGCCCGACCACGTGGTGCAGCCTGGGGGACGCTGCCAATGCGGCGTGGGCGTTCTCGCCGGAGCGGACATGCTCCTCGACCTGATGCTGCCAGTGCACCGCTACCAGTGTTCCCTCCGGGCGGAGCGAGTCCACTGACCTCGCGAGAATGGCGGCCAAGTCGGCGTCATCGAAGTAGTAGAGCAATTCTGACAGCACGATCAGGTCGAAGTCGCCCTCCGGCCACTCCCAGGGAACGCGGCCTTGGGCCAGGTGCACGTGTTCGAGGTCGACCAGGGCGCGTTTGGCCTGTTCCACCGCGGCAGGTGCCCCCTCCCATGCAAGTAGGAAATCGCAATGTTCCGCCAATTCCCGGGTCAGCGCGCCGATCGAACTCCCCGGTTCGAATGCGCGGTGGTACCGTTCGTGCGGTAACGACGCCACGGTGAGGGCCCGCTTCCGGCGCTCGTACCAACGGGCATTGAAGCTCCAGGGGTCATTGGATTCGGCATACATCCTGTTGAAATAGTTGTTTCCGACCGTCACCAGAAGACCGTCTCAGTGTCGCGGGAGAAGTGGGCGAGCATTTCCGGGCTGAGAGTCGCCGCGTCCTCGGGATACTCGCTGAGCGGAGCAATCTGCGATGTGAAGCAGCCCAGTGCTGCACACTTACGACGCCGCACATACTCGGGCAACACAATCTGGTGCGCCTCGTGCCAGGGCACCTCGGGCTGGCCCGGCCGCGCCCAGTGCCACATCCACACGGGGTAACGCGCCAACGGGGTTGCGGCGGCGGCGCATGCGAGATGGGCAGCCCGGCCGACCGCGTCGTGGTCAGGGTGCAGGTCCGCCCTCCACGGGGCTACGCACAGATCAAACTCCACGCACAGCGCTCTCAGCCGTGTGGCCACCTCCACTTCGGCGGTGGCGACCGCGCCGTCGGGAAGGCAGAGCTGCACCACCTCAGCGTCGACGCCGAGGTGGTGCAGTGCGTTGGCCCGCTCTCCCTCTCTCCGTCGGGCCATCTCCCCCCGGGTGAGAGTTGTGCTGTTGGGATGTGAAGCCTCGCCCTCAGTCACGGCGACGATACGAAGCTGGGCGCCGAAGCCGGCCAACAGAGCAAGGCCGCCGCCGAACCCGAGCACCTCGTCGTCGGGGTGCGGAGCTATCACGACCACGCTGCGAACTCCGGAAAGCTCCACCGTGGGCAGCTCCGCGAGCGTCGGCCACGTCCGCCATTCGCTCTCAGATGTCCCCTCGGCGCCGATGGGGCGCCGACGGGTCCTTTCACTAGCTCTCGACATCGGTGCCCCCTTCGTGCGCGGCCGCAGCCGTTCCGAGCCCAGCGAGGTCACGGTCGCCACGGTGCTGGCGAAGGTACACGGCCAGGTCTTCGACCGCGTGCGCGTAGTGCGGATCGAAGGCGAGCGGCCCCGCGCCAAGTGCCTCCCCGGTGTGGCGCAGCACCCCAGCGCAAGCTGAGGCCACCACCGCCCTGACTCGCATGGCGCGCATCTTCGCCCCTGCTTCATAGTCCTCAGGGTCGGCGTCGACCTCCTCGGCCGCTCTACGAAGCACCGTCTCGGCGGAATACAACTCGCGGTCAATAGCGCCGTAGCGTGCCCGCGTCTGGACATCAGCGTTGCCGCTCGCCGCCTGGGTGGCCAGCGGCTGGGAGACGGCGAGCGCGCCGCCGTACCAGCATGCGGCCACACCGATGCCGCCGTGGTGAAATCCAGGGCGCGCGATATAGTCGCCAACCCGCCCGACCGGCTCTGCCGCAACATCATCGAAGATCAGAGTCAGCGTGTCGCTGGCTGCCATCCCGGCTGCCGCCCACGTATCCGGCGCGGCGACAGCGGCCTCGGCACGCACAGCGAACAGCTGCCGCTCTGCCTCACTGACAAGCGCACTGACCAGGGCGTGAGTGCAGACACGCGCACCCGAGCAGAATTGTTTGACGCCGTTCAGCCGCCACCCTGAACCCTCCGACTGCGCATGAAGGTCGGGTCCTGGTGGATGCGCCGTCCACACACCCCACACGGACCCCGGCTCGGGGGGTGAGGCTTTGAGTTCGGCCAAGATAGCCACCGCGTCGGCGTGCCCCTCGGCCAGACGCACAAGTGAGAGGTCGCGGCGTGCGAGGTCGCGTAGTATCGCCCACCGTTGCCATGTGTTGCCATGACCGGGTAATGGGAGGTCAAGGTGTCCCTCATCGATCTCCTCGCAAAGCCACGCGGCGACGCGCTTCCGATGTTCGTCCGCCGTGTTCGTTTCGGCGCGCCCCAAGGCACCTAGGAAGGTTTCAGAATCGGACACCCTGCTACCTCCTCCGCGGTAATGGCAAGGACGCCAAACCTCCGTTCCTTTCGAAAGCTTCGCCACGATGCGCTGCTCGTGTCATCGACGTTGCGCGGTAAGGGTCAGGAGCCGCCGACTGTGCCGCGCCACCCTCCTGTGGGCGTCCTGCGCTGCTCGATGAACTCCTTGAACCGCTTCATGTCACCCTTGATTCGGCTCTTGACCAGGCCGAGTTTGTCCCCGAGCTGCTCGGCGACCCCTTCGGGGACCGTGTCGAGCTGAAGTGTGACGCGGGCCCAGCCTTCCGAGAGGTGATGAAAGGTCACCACGCCCGCGTGCGTGGTGCCGTCAGTCGTACGCCAGGCCACACGCTCATCGGGGTACTGTTCAGTGATCTCGACGGCAAACTCCCGTTCCTGGCCTGCGATGTCGATCGTCCACGTCATATGTGTGTCGTCGCGCTGAATGACCTGGGAGACCCCCGACATAAAATGCGGGAAATCCTCGAACTGAGTCCACTGGTTGTAGGCGGTGTGCACGGGAACGTTAACCTCGACCGTCTCAATAAGCTCAGACATGGCTACCGTTTCCTCTCTGGAGTGGGACTCTCTAAGACATCGTGACGCCGCAGCTACCCGAGGCCCCGAGGCGTAATCGTCAACCCGCAGGCCCGGTGTCCCGCCCCTGAGACGTTGAAGGCGGTCTGGCTGCTCCCCATGGGGAGCAGCGCCCGGCTGAGTCTTCGAGGTGGCCAGGGCCGGGGGGCCGACGTGGCACGTATGCGGGGCCCAGTTCGGGTAGTTGGCCAGTCGTCAGTAGCAGTGTCTAGAGCCTCAAACATCCAACCGAGCTTGGAAGGTGGGTGGAGGAGATGCCCCGTCAGGCGTGGACTGGCAAGCGGGAGCGCCAATACGAGCACATCAAACGGCAGACAGAAGATCGCGGATCCAGCACCGAGCGTGCCGAGGAGATCGCCGCACGGACGGTGAACAAAGAACGCGCACAGCAGGGCGAGGCCAGCCAGCGCAGCAGGACCGCCACCGAGGACCTCTCACCCGAACGTCGAGGTGGACGCCGCTCCGGGAACCAAGCCGGCCCGGGAGGGCGGACCAAGCAACAACTCTACGAGGACGCACGCAAGGCAGGCATACGTGGACGCTCGAACATGACCAAGGCCCAGCTGGAAAAGGCCCTTCGTAACAAGAAATGAAAGGCCACAACCTAGACGGAGGGGGTCCAGGAGCAACCGCTCCAGCAATCGAGGAACGCCGCGATGCGGCTGCCTGCAAAGCCGCATCGCGCACAGGGAGCGCAGCCTGTCAATCCCGATTGACTCGTGATCCGGATGCTCTAGTTGGACTTCCGTTTTGGCGTGATTTTCAGAGCGCCTCATTTTCAGAGTGCCTCACCGCGATAGTGACATCGCCGGACCCGTGCCTGGTGAGCGCGTCTGAACACCGACCAGGCCAACACGTGCTCTGAGGAGCTCAGTGATTTCCACCATGTCGAAACGTCTCCTTGCCATCGGCTCCCCCTCCACGCTGAACCTCAAGCGAGGAGAGCCTGTCCGTTCATGATGGCCAGGTCCACCACGACACGCACCCCGGCCCCATGGGAAGTTCGTGATCTCCGCGCCTTCAAAACTGAGGAATCTTGTGATCGTCAACAGCCACGCGCTCACACGCCGAGCAGCGCGGACAGGCGGGTTGGCCTGCTGCCGTCCATTGCAGTCCCTGTAGACCCGACGCTGCCCTGAGCCGCAAAGCAACCGGTGATCGACTAGTCATTGCCCTGTGGTCTTGGTCGAGTCTCATCGCAGGGTGCGGTGCACCCCGAGGCGCTGCGGTAGTGGGTCAAGCGCGCCGGGGGCGACGCCGGCGAGGCGCCGGGCCAGACCACCGAGCCCGGCCGGGCCGGAGGCAGGTAACGCGGCCTGCACCAGAGCCGGGGCACATCATGTGCGCGGGAGCACGCATCACAACCCATGGAATGGGTCCACGCTCCGTCGGACTTCACGGGATTGCCCTTTAATTTATTTGTTACTGTTTGTCGTAAATGCCAGGCAGTTAGCCCCCGGCCGTGCGCACCGACCTCCCACACTGGTCGGCCTTCGCTGAGGTCGTCGTCACCAGCGTGCGGCCCGACGGAGGATCCCAGCATGGAGCGAAAACACCTGGAGTACTTCCTGGCCATCGCGAGCCACGGAAGCTTCACGGGGGCCGCGAGGGCACTGGCGGTGGCACAGCCGTCGCTGTCCTATGCCATCTCGACCCTAGAAGGGGAGATCGGCGCTCCGATCTTCCGGCGTCTCGGCCGCGGCGTGGTGCTGACATCCGTGGGTGAGGCGCTTATGGAACCGGCGCGGCAGGTACTCCGCGACTTCACCAGAGTGCAGGCCGCAGCCGAGCGGGTGACCGGGCTGGTGTCCGGACGGCTTGACATCGTCGCCGTTACGACCCTGGCCGTCGATCCACTGGCGGAGTTCGTCGGTGCGTTCCGGAGTCGGTACCCCGGTATCGAACTCAGCGTCACTGACCCCGAGAATGCCGCCGCGGTCATCGACGTCGTGCGCCGCGGACAGTGTGAGCTGGGGCTGACCGAACACGATATCTCCACTGCGGGCCTTCGGACTTTGCGGCTTCCCGAACAAGAGATGATGGCGGTCCTACCTCCTGCGGCCTCGGCACCCGACTCCGAAACGCTCTCCGTGCGCCGGCTCGCGGACCTCGACCTCGTCACCACACCTCGTGGGACGACCACCAGGAGCGTTCTCGATGACGTTCTCGCGCTCGTCGGAGCACCACCGCGCATCGCGGTCGAGACCACGCACCGTGCGGCCATCGTCCCTCTTGTTCTCACCGGCGCCGGCGCGAGTCTCCTGCCGCGCAACCTCGCACTCGACGCAAAGGCCCTCGGCGCCGTGGTCGCGCGGATCGACCCGCCGCTGACCCGGCGCGGGGTGCTCGTCTGGCTGCCCGGCGGCCTGTCGTCCGCCGCCGAGGCGTTCGTCGATCTTGTGACGCACTGGCCGCGCGACAAACCCGCGTCCTCCTGAGGAACTCCGATCCGGGCGCCCGATACCACATCGATCCTCCCATAGACCCTCTCTATGGGAGTGCTTCAATATTCGTCTAGCTCGTAGCAGCGCAACGGATTGATCCGCGTATGCGAATGCCTCACCATTGAGGACGGTTCTGAAACACGGAGGCGAATACGGAAGGCTCTCGCGATTTGGCATACAGGTAATTCGGACGTCGACCGGTGTCCGAACAGGTCATGCACAATTCGAAGAGCGTGGACGGGTGCGGAGCTTTCCGCGTTCCCACCGGACCGCCCACACGAAAGGAAAGGTATTTGTGCGCCTCCGCCTATATCATTCGTTGGCCGCATTAGGAACAGCGTTCGCCATTACGCTTGCCTCCGGGTGCAACCTTCCCCAGGGGTTCGAACCGGCCGACATAGAAAACCGGGTACGTCTGGTTCAGCAGCCGTGGGAGGACCTGCTCGTCGAGAACGCGATCGCCGAACAGATCCTCACTGAACTCGGATACCACACCAGCACCCAGGACCTTTCCGTCCCCCTCGGAGCGCAGGCGCTCGCCCAGGGCGACGCTGATGCCTATCTGGGAAACTGGTGGCCGAGCCAGGAACCGGTGTTCGAGGAGCACCTGGATTCCGGAAAAATCGAGGTCCTGGACACGCTCGTCACGGGAACGACCTACGCTCCCGCCGTCCCCCAGAGCGTCGTCGACGAGTACGGCGTTAATTCCCTCGCGGATCTGGAGGAAAAGAAGGAACTGTTCGGCGGAGAATTCCTCGGGATCGAGAACGGAAGCCCGGGGAACCAGTACATTCTCGACGCGATCGAGCAGGACGCCTACGACCTCGGCGACTGGGAACTTATCGAGTCGGGGACCGCGCCGATGCTCGCCGAGGTCGAGCGGCGAATGGACCGGGATACTCCGGTCGTATTTCTCGCATGGAACCCGCACTGGATGAACGTGGAGTGGGACGTGAAGTATCTCGATGACCCCGAGGAGGTCTGGCCGGGAGCCGGCGAGATACGGGTCGCCACACGCGAAGGCCTCGCCGAGGACGATCCGAACCTCGCGCGCTTCCTCTCCCAGATGCAGGTGGAGCATGACACCGCGTCGGATTGGATTTACCAGGTCAGTAAGGAGTCGGTTCCGCCCGAGAGGGTGGCTCGCGACTGGATCGACGAAAATCCGGACACGGTCGAGGCGTGGCTTGAGGGCGTCGAGACAGTGGACGGCGAACCCGCGGAGATGCCCCATGATTGAGGTCGACAGTCTCACGAAGGTTTTCGGGATCTCGCAGCCGTCGGCGCTCCGGTCGGTGACGAACGGGGGGACGGAACGCGCCCAGACAGTGCGGCGAGCCGGTGGCTTTGCCGCGGTCAACGACGTGTCGTTCTCGGTCGAGCGCGGTGAGGTCTTCGCGATCATGGGTCTTTCCGGGTCGGGAAAGTCCACGCTCATCCGGATGATCAATCGGCTGGTGAAGCCTACGACCGGAACCGTCAAGTACGACGGGGTGGACGTGGGCGGCATGAACCGCCGCGACCTCCGGGAGCTGCGCAACGAGCGCATCAGCATGGTCTTCCAGCACTTTGCGCTGTTCCCGCACCGCACCGTGAGAGAGAACGCCGCGTACGGGCTCAAGATCCGCGGTTTCTCCAAACACGAGCGGTTGGAGAACGCTGAACGGGCTCTGGACCAGGTCGGCCTCGGACAGCTCGGCGACTCGTACCCCGATGAGTTCAGCGGTGGGATGAAACAGCGCGTGGGACTGGCGCGGGCACTCGCGACCGACCCGGATGTGCTGATCATGGACGAGCCTTTCAGCGCGCTCGACCCGCTCACCCGCCGCGCGATGCAGGACCAGCTGCAGGAGCTGCAACAGCGGTTCCAGAAGACCATCCTCTTCGTCACCCACGACCTCAACGAGGCCATGCGCATTGGTGACCGGATCATGATGATGAAGGACGGCGAGTCCGTCCAGCTCGGCACCGCACAGGAGATCATCTCCAGTCCCGCGAACGCCTATGTCCAAGACTTCATCGCCGACGTCGACCGCACGCGCAACCTGACAGCGAGCGCCGTAATGCAGTCGCCGTGGCTGACCGCCACCGCCGGCGAGTCCCCGAGGACCGTGCTGGCCAGAGTCGAAAGGTCCCGCGGTAACGGGGTCTACATCATCGACGCGCGGGGCCGGGTGGTTGGTATCGCCACCGACGAGACGCTCTCGCGCGTGGCCGGCGACGGGAGCACGGACCTCCGGGAATGCGTTCTCGACGACTACACGACCGTTGCGGAGGACACCCCCATCAGCGAGTTCAGCCACCTCACGGGTGGCCACGCCGTCCCGCTCGCCGTCGTGGACGGCGACGAGCAATTAATCGGCGTCGTGCCACGGACCCGGATCCTGGACGCCATCGCGAGCGAGACGCACGAGGCAGGTGAGCATGCCTGAGATCCCCGTCGGAGAAGTGATCCAGTCGTCGTTCGAATGGCTGACGGACAACGCCGCGCCGCTGTTCGATGTGCTGTCGGCTGCGCTACTGTTCTGCGTCAACCTCGTGTACGGACTACTCGCCGTGCTCCCCTCCCCCGCCCTCATCGCGATCCTCGCCGTCCTCGCCGCGGTGGTGGTCCGCAGCGTGAGCATGGTCGTGTTCACGGTTGTGGCGTTCCTTCTCGTCGACGGAATGCAGCTGTGGACGGAGACACTGCAGACACTGTCGGTGGTTCTTGTCGCCGCCCTCGTCGCGGTCCTTCTGGGGATTCCCGTCGGAATCCTGGCCGCGAACAGCACAAGGATTAGCGTCGTAGTCCGGCCGATCCTGGACTTCATGCAGACCCTTCCGGTGTTTGTCTACCTCGTTCCCGCGGTGTTCTTCTTCGGGATCGGCGTCGTACCGGGGATCTTCGCCACCATGGTCTTCGCCATCCCGCCGGCGGTCCGCCTCACCGAACTCGGTATCCGGCAGGTCGACGCGGAGATGGTGGAGGCCGCGCACGCCTTCGGGGCGCGCCGCTCGCAGTTGCTGAGCGAGGTCCAGCTCCCCCTTGCCGTCCCGTCGATCATGTCCGGCGTCAACCAGGTGATCATGCTCGCACTGTCGATGGTCGTCGTCGCCGGTCTCGTCGGCGCGGAAGGACTTGGCGGGGTCGTGGTCCAGGGCGTCACCCAGCTCAATGTGGGCGTTGCCTTCGAAGGCGGCATATCCGTGGTAATCCTCGCGATCTTCCTCGACCGCGTCACCGGGGTCTTCGGACGAACACGCAGGCGCCGCTCCCTTGCGGGGCTGTGGCGCGTAATCCGCGACCGCATGTCCGGATCGTCGGTGCAGGACAAGGAAGGTACGGAAGCAGAGCCGGAACCGTCCGGGGCGTGACCGCCGCACGGGTCGCGGCGGGAGCTGGCCCAACCCGGTGTTCGGCGGATCCGTGGGCTGCCTGCCGCCGCACCGAAGCAGCGATTCGCCATGCCGGGAATCGCGGGACGTACCAGCAGGAGACCCGAACCGATCATGAGAGGTGAACCAAGAGTGAGTGACGCGCACGCCGGACGGGAGCATCTGCCGCTTCCGGACCCGCAGTACCCGTCCGCCACGTCGACGGACGTGCGCGAGCAGACTCCGCCGTACACACCCGCCCAGCCGCTGACACCGCCGGACGGCGCGCCCAACGTCGTCCTGGTGCTCATCGACGACATGGGCTTCGGCGCACCCAGCGCGTTCGGCGGCCCGTGCGAGATGCCGACCGCCGACAGGTTGGCGGCCGGCGGGCTGCGCTACACGCGCTTCCACGTCACAGCGGTCTGCTCACCCACTCGGCAGTCGCTGCTCACCGGGCGCAACCATCACTCGGTGGGCATGGGCGCCACCACCGAGATGGCCAGCGCCGCGCCCGGCTACAGCGGGATCCGCCCACACAGCGCCGCCACCATCGCACAGGTCCTGCGGCACAACGGCTACAGCACAGGAGCCTTCGGCAAATGGCACCAGACCCCCGCACGCGACGTGAGTCCCGCCGGGCCGTTCGACCGCTGGCCCAACGGTGAAGGATTCGAACGGTTCTACGGTTTCCTGTGCGCGGAGATGAACCACTGGAATCCGGTGCTGTTCGACGGCACCACCCCGGTCGAGCCCTCGCGGCGGCCCGAAGACGGGTACCACCTCTCCGAGGACCTTGTTGACCAGACGATCGAGTGGGTCCGCACCCAGCAGACTCTCAAGCCGGAGGTCCCGTTCTTCGCCTACCTGCCGTTCGGGGCGACCCACGCGCCGTACCACGTGCCCCGGGAGTACCGGGACAAGTACCGGGGCAGGTTCGACCACGGGTGGGACCGCCAGCGTGAGCTCACCCTGCAGCGGCAGAAGGAACTGGGCGTCGTCCCGCAGGACGCCGAACTGGCCCCGTGGGCCGAGGGCGTGCCGCACTGGGACGAGCTCACCGCGGAGGAACGCCGGTCCGCGGCGTCGCTGATGGAGCTCTACGCCGGGTTCGCTGAGCACACCGACGACCAGGTCGGGCGCCTGGTGGACGCGCTGGAGGAGATGGGCGAGCTGGACAACACGCTGATCGTCTACATCCTCGGTGACAACGGCGCCTCGGCCGAAGGCGGCCTGGGCGGCACGCTCAACGAACACCGATACGCCAGTGGCATCCCGGACACCGCCGAGTTCATCAACTCGCATGCCAACTCCCTCGGGGACCCGACAACCCACGCCCACTACCCGGTCGGGTGGGCACTGGCGATGAACACGCCCTACCAGTGGACCAAGCAGGTCGCCTCGCACTTCGGGGGAACCCGCGACGGCGCGATCGTGCACTGGCCGAACGGCATCGACGAGCGCAACGGAATCCGGCACCAGTTCCACCACGTGATCGACGTGATGCCCACGATCCTCGACGCCGCCGGCCTTCCCGAACCCACCACGGTGGAGGGGATCGCGCAGCGGCCCATCGAGGGCACGAGTATGCTCTACAGCTTCAACGAGGCGGACGCCCCCGACCGCCGCCGTCTGCAGTACTTCGAGATGGTGGGCAACCGCGGCATCTACCACGAGGGGTGGATGGCGGTCACCCGGCACGGCACTCCCTGGGAGATGGTGCAACAGGGGCGCCAGTACTTCGACGACGATGTGTGGGAGCTCTACGACACCAACACCGACTGGACACAGGCGCGGGACATCTCCGCCGAGCACCCGGGAAAGCTACGCGAGTTGCAGCAGCTGTTCCTGATCGAAGCCGCGAAGTACAACGTGTTCCCGTTGGACGACCGGATGACCGAACGGGAGAACCCGAAGGAGGCGGGGCGGCTGGACCTGCTTGGGGACCGCGACACGATTACGTTCCACGGCCCCGGGCTGCGCCTGACCGAGGAGACCGCCCCGAACGTGAAGAACCGTTCGCACACGGTAACCGCGCTCATCGACATCCCGGACGGCGGCGCGGAGGGCGTCATCGTCGCCCAGGGAGGTCGCTTCGGCGGGTGGTCCCTGTACCTGCACGAGGGGCGGCCCACCTACGTCTACAACTACTTCGGCTTCCGCGAGCACAAGGCCGGCGCGGCCGAGCCGCTGCCGCCTGGCCGGCACGAGCTCCAGATGCAGTTCGACTACGACGGCGGAGGGGTCGGTCACGGCGGACGGGCCGTGCTTCTGGTCGACGGGGAGAAGGCGGCGGACTGCCGGGTGGAGGCGACCATCCCGTACTACTTCGCCTTTGACGAGACCTTCGATGTGGGCGTCGACCGGGCCTCACCGGTGACCGACGACTACCAGGAGGTCAACAACGAGTTCACCGGGCGGCTGCAGTGGGTGCGCGTGGACCTCGCCGACGACCTGTGCATGGACAACGAGAACGGGCAGGAAAAGTTCCGGGTGGCACATGAGTGACACTGCCGGTGGATGCTGCGCTCCTTCGAGAGGGCAAACGTCCAGCATGGAGTCCCCACGGGTTCCGGACGGCGGCGCCGCGGGCCAGACCGCCGGTATGGTCCTCCTGGACGGCGGCGGCTTCCTCATGGGCAGCGCCGACAACCGTGCCTACCCCGAGGATGGTGAAGGCCCCGTCAGACGAGTCGAGCTCGACCCGTTCTGGATCAGCCCCACCGCGGTGACCAACGCCGAGTTCACCAGGTTCGTCGACGCGACGGGGTACCAGACCGAAGCCGAACGGTTCGGCTGGTCCTTCGTCTTCGGCGGGCTGCTGCCGGACGACTTCCCGCCCACGCACGGTGTGGCGGAAGCGCCGTGGTGGCGACTGGTCGAGGAGGCTGACTGGCGGCACCCGCGGGGGCCGCAGTCCGGCATCAGCGAGCTGGCCGACCACCCGGTCGTGCACGTCTCCCACAACGATGCCCGCGCCTACTGCGCATGGGCCGGCCTGCGGCTGCCGACCGAGGCCGAATGGGAGTACGCGGCGCGGGGAGGGCTCAAGGAGTGCGCCTACCCGTGGGGTGACGTCCTGGAGCCCGACGGCGAACACATGATGAACGTGTGGCAGGGGACCTTTCCGCGGCACAACACCCGGGCGGACGGTTGGTACGGCACGTGTCCAGTCGACGCGTTCCCGGCCAACGGCTTCGGGTTGTACAACACGACGGGCAACGTGTGGGAGTGGTGCCACGACCGGTTCCAGTCGGACCCGGCCGCGGAGAACACTCGGGGCGAGCCACAAGCCCCCGAAGGGGCGGACCGCCGCAGCGCCCGGGGAGGCTCCTACCTCTGCCACGAGTCGTACTGCAGGCGGTACCGGGTGAGCGCGCGGCAGGGGATCGCCCCCGACTCGTCCCTGGGCAACACCGGGTTCCGCTGCGCTCGCGACGCTTAGGTGGTGTTCGTTGCCGGCGCCCGAACCCTGCCTTGCCCCGCGGGAGTTCTGGCGCCATAGCGAGGTGACCGACGCCGCAAACCAGACATAATCCGTTTCCCCAGGTCAAACATGAGATGATTACCTCCCGTGACCGACGAATCAAGTAACCAGCTTCCCAGCACCCCCTACGTCGCTTCTCCGGGTGCCCAGACAGCCACCAGCCTGTACATCGCCGGTTCCTGGCAGGCGGCCAATGAGGGCGGTGTCCGCGAGATCCACGATCCCGCGGACGCCTCCGTGCTCGGGGTGGTGAGCGAGGGTGACCTCACCGACGCCGAGGCCGCTGTGGCCGCCGCCCGCCGGGCGTTCGACGAGACCGACTGGCCCCGGTGGAACACCGGCGACCGCGGCGAGATCCTGCACCGCATCGCCGAGGCCCTGCAGCGCGACCGCGAGCGGATCGCGCTGCAGGAGTCCTTGGACACCGGAAAAACCGTCGAGGAAGGCCGGATCGACGTCGACGATGTCACGGGTGTCTTCCGGTACTACGCCGGGTTGGCCCACTCCGATCCCGGGCGTGTGGTCACCGCGCCAGAGGGCGTGCACAGCCGTGTGGTCTACGAGCCCGTGGGCGTGTGCGCCATGATCACCCCCTGGAACTATCCGCTGCTGCAGTTGTCCTGGAAGATGGCGCCGGCGATCGCAGCCGGCGCCACCATGGTGATCAAACCCAGTGAGATCACCCCGGTGACCACCGCCGCTCTGGTGGAGCTGGCCGTCGAGGCCAGAGTACCTGCGGGTGTGGTCAACGTGGTGCTCGGGGCGGGCGGCACCGTGGGCTCCGCTCTCGTGGAGAGCCCGGACGTGGACATGGTGTCATTCACCGGAGGGCTCACCACGGGCAGGCGCATCATGTCCGCCGCCGCCGAGACGGTCAAGAAGGTAGCCCTGGAGCTCGGTGGCAAGAACCCCAACATCGTTTTCGACGATGTGGATCTGGACACGGCCGTGGACTACGCGTTGAACGCCGCGTTCTTCCACTCCGGCCAGGTGTGTTCCGCGGGAGCGCGGCTCATCGTGCACTCCGATATCCACGACCGGTTCGTGCACGAGCTGGCGCGCCGGGCCGACGCGATCCGGATCGGACGGGGACAGCAGGCGGGCGTGCAATGCGGCCCGCTGGTGTCGGCCGAACACCGCGGCAAGGTCGAGACCGCAGTGCAGCGGGGGGTCGACGAGGGGGCCCGGCTCCTCGTCGGGGGCCAGCGCCCCAGCGCCCCCGAACTCGCCGACGGCTACTTCTACCGGCCCACCGTGCTGGTGGACTGCGAACGCTCGATGGAGGTGGTGCAGACCGAGGTCTTCGGCCCCGTGGTCACCGTCGAGAAGTTCGACACCGAGGACGAGGCCGTCGCCCTGGGCAACGACACGGACTACGGGCTCTCCGGCGCCGTGTGGACCAACGACACCGCCCGCGGCGAGCGGGTCGCCGCCGGGCTGCGCCACGGCACGATCTGGATCAACGACTACGGACCCTACATTCCGGCCGCGGAGTGGGGCGGCTTCAAGCGTTCCGGAGTGGGCAGAGAACTGGGGCACGCCGGTTTGGACGAGTACCGCGAGGCAAAGCACATCTACCGCAACCTCGCACCGGAACCGCAGCGCTGGTTTGACTGACCCCGCACCCGCCCAGCCGAACCACGAACGACAGCGGAGTAACGGTGACCTACAGCAGCTACGACTATGTGATCGTCGGTGGCGGAACCGCCGGTGCCGTCCTGGCCAACCGGCTCAGTGAGGATCCCGGCACCAGCGTGTGCGTGATCGAGGGCGGGCCGTCGGACATGGGTGAGGAACGGGTGCTGCAGCTGCGCCAGTGGTTGGGGCTGTTGGAGAGCGATCTCGACTACGGCTACACCACGGTGGAACAGCCACGCGGCAACTCTCACATTGTGCACTCGCGCGCCCGGGTGCTGGGGGGATGTTCCTCCCACAACACCCTGATCAGCTTCCGGCCCTTCGCCCAGGACCTGGCGGACTGGGTGGCTGCGGGTGCCGAGGGCTGGGACAACGCCACCGTGCAGTCCTACGCCGACCGGATCAAGTGCAATATCGTTCCGGTCCATCCCCGCGACCGCAATCCGCTGGTGACGGACTGGATCGCCGCCTCCGCCGCGGCGACCGGGGCCGAGGTCCTCGACGATTTCAACGCCCGCACCTCGCACGGGGACGGGTTCACTGATGCGGTCGGCTACCTGTCCATCGCCTACGACCCCCACACCGGTCACCGGTCCTCGGCGTCGGTGGCCTATCTGCACCCCATCCTGGGCCAGCGTCAGAACCTCACACTGCGCACCAACACCTGGGCCCGGCGGTTGCTGTTCGACAAGGACGGCTCCACGGTCCGCGGGGTCGAGCTGCGCGATCCCCAGGGCCAGTCCGACCAGGTGTACGCCCGCCAGGAGGTGCTGGTGTGCGCCGGAGCGATCGACAGTCCCCGCCTGCTGATGCTCTCCGGGATCGGCCCGGCCGCCGACCTGGACGCCGTGGGGATCCGCGCCCGCCAGGACCTGCCTGGTGTCGGGGAGAACCTACTGGACCATCCCGAGTCCATCATCATGTGGGAAACCACCGCGGACATCCCCGACCAGACGGTGATGTACTCCGACGGTGGTCTGTTCTTGCGGCGGGACACCAGCGACTCGCGCCCGGACCTGATGTTTCACATCTACCAGGTGCCGTTCGACGACAACACCGCACGCCTGGGCTACGAGTCCCCACCGCAGGGGCGGGCCATCTGCATGACACCCAACATCCCGCGGGCCCGGTCCCGGGGCAAGCTCTGGCTCACCAGCGCGGACCCCGCACAGCAGCCGGCGTTGGATTTCCGGTACTTCACCGATCCGCAGGAGCACGACGCGCGCACGCTGGTGGACGGGCTCAAGGTGGCCCGCGAGATCGCCGCGACCGAACCGTTCGCCTCGTGGATCAGCCGCGAGGTCGCGCCCGGCCCCACCGTCAGCACCGACGAGGAGCTCTCGGAGTTCGGGCGGCGCGCGGCGCACACGGTTTACCACCCCGCCGGCACCTGCCGGATGGGGGCGACCGACGACACAACCGCGGTCGTGGACCCGCGGTTGCGGGTCCGGGGCACGCACGGGCTGCGCGTCGTGGACGCCTCGGTCTTTCCGACCCTGCCCTCACCCAACCCCATGGTCACTGTGCTCGCCGTCGCGGAACGCGCCGCCGATCTGGTGCGCGCCGACCGCACCTAGCACCGCCATGGATCCGTGCCCCGCGTCCCGGCCGCGGGGCACGCCCGAGCCCCACGGACGTGGGGATGGCTCCCTTATGAGCAACGCGCAATCCAACACCATCCCCCATGGCAGCGTCCTCGGCCCCAGTGCCAGGCCGACGACGCCGTTCTTACCCACGCGTTCTGCATCGTCCTTGGTCTGCGTACGCACTGCACACGCAGCGCGTACGCAATCACGGCGCCGGTCCCTACTCAGACCGCATTCACGCGGCCGCGTAATCAAGTGCGCCCTGCTGACCTCGCTGCTTGACGAGCCGCCCCAGCGCTGCTTGCGGCCGAAGGCCGCAGCGATCTCGCCCCCGGTCGGCAGGGAACCGTCGCCGCGTCGCTGTTCTAATGTCCAGTGCCATGCTTCGGCGTGGATGGGAGGCACTCCTCCAGGATCGAGCATGGGAACCGCATCGCTCTCCTCTCCGCCAACATGGAGTCCTCCACGGGCACGCTCCTGTGTGCTTGCGGTGCTGATACCCCCATCCCCGTCTGAGGTGTTGCTGTCGCTCATTCCAACTAGCTCATCAGACGAATGGGAAACGGGAATCTCTCCCACACGCTCCCAACAGCCGCGACCAGCTCCCAAGAGACCCACCTGACCTGCCCGGACACCAAAACGGACTGGTCACAGAAACGGCTTGACTGCCTTGACACGGTAGAGGTCACTGGTTCGAGTCCAGTATCGCCCACCAGCATCACCGCAGGTCAGGATGGGTCTCTCAGATCTCTCCAAGGAAGGCGGACACCGCCGTGGGAGATATCTGGGAGATCATCTTTTTTCAGGGGGTCGTCGAGACCCTCAGGCGGCCTCGTCGCGGTAGTGCTCACGGGCGAGTTCGAGGACGAATGACGCCAGTTTTCGTTGCTCTGTGTGATCAAGACTGGTGATGCTGTCCCGCCATCGCCGGGTGAGCACGTCCAGGATCCGGGCTTTGGTCTCGGCGGTGACGTGTTCGTAGACGTTGGCCATGCCGGGCATCCGGTGGCCCAGCCGTGCCGCCCGGCCGACACGGCCCCCGGCGCCGCCGGGCAGCGACCTCACGACGCGGGATCCCGCCAGATGCGCGCGGGCCTGCCGGTCAGCAGATCGCGTCCGCGCAGTACCTGGACCCGGAAAGGGTCCATGCGCAGCACATGGAACTTCGGGTTCTCCGGGCCGCCCGGCCAGTAGGTCTCGGGGTCGTACCCGACACCGGGCGGGCTTCCCGTGCGGTACAGCTCCCAGACCTCACGCTTCGTCTCCGCGTCCTCAACCCACCGGGTCACGGTGTCGGCGGCGGCGAAGTCCTGGCGCGGACTCCAGTAGGAGAGCGTAGCGTGCGGGTTGCCGGCGAGGTGGGACCGTTTGACCGGAGTCTTGAAGGTGGCCAACCACCCCACCGGGAGGTCGTCCACGGTCTGCCAGATTGGCACCAGAATCCGGGAGCGCGGGCGGCCCCGAAGGTCCACGGTGGTCATGGTGGCGTACATGATGGCGCTGACGATGTCGGTGAACTCGTCCGAGATCTCGGAGTAAGGGAGGCGAGGGTGGAGGGCCGTGCTCATGTGGACTGCTCCTCATCGATGCGTTCCAGAACCACCACCGGGATCTCCCAACGGGAGTGCGCGGCGTGGCGCTGGTAGATCGGTGCCTTGGTGGCCATCAAGGTCCACAGGCGTTCGCGTTCGGCGCCGCGCGCGGTACGGGCGCGTACCGGGTACTTCTCTGCGCGCACCTGCACGAATGCCTCGGGGGTGGCCTGGAGGTTCAGGTACCAGTCGGGCGGTCGGGGCGGGCCCATCGCCGCGCTGGAGGCGACGAGGACGAGGCGCCCCGCGTCCTCGGTGAAGAAGAGGGCGGTGCGCCGCCACTGACCGCTGCGGCGGCCGAGGGTGGTCAGCAGCAGGTTGGTCATGCCGCCTTCGAGGTAGCCGTCCTCGCCATCGGAGGCGAGGTAGCGGTGTACGTGCTCGGCGACGAAGGGCTCCGGGCTGTCGGTCACTGTGGTGTTCATGGCACCCACCGTGCCGAGCCTCGCTTCGGGTCCGCTTTAGATCGGCTGTGGACCGGTCCGGGGCCGCTGGTTGGCGTCCAGCTCGCGCAGCATCGCCTCCGGCTCGGTGCCATGTCCGGCCGCGTGGAGCGCGGCGAGTTCCTGCTCGCCCAAGGCGGACCGGATCCGTGCGGTGATCCGGTCGAGGTCGCCCCGCTCTCCGTCGGGTAGCGGCGCCCCCACCGATTCTCGCAGTGCGGCGGCGCATCCGAGGAGCTTCGCGGCGCCCACATGGTCACCTGCCAGCGAGTCGGCTCCGGCGAGCCCTTCCAGGGCCATCGCGATCGCCCGCGGATCGCCGCCGACGCGGGCGGCGGCGAGGCCATCGCTGTGGCGCGAGCGGGCCGGCTCCGGCTGTCCTCGCAGCTCGGCGACGAACCCGAGTTCGGCGAGGATCAGCGCCTCACCGAAATGGGAGTCCATGCTCCGCTGCCATTCCAGCCATGGCTCCAGATGAGCTTCGGCCCCGTCCAGGTCGCCGCTCCGCCGGGCTGTGAGCCCAAGGCCGAGGTCGGCGTTCTCCACCCCCAGGACGTGGCCGTGCTCGGCCGCGAGGTTCCGTGCCCGCTGATGCAGTTCTAGGGAGAGGTCGTGGTCCCCGCGCAGCAAGGCGATCCGCCCTTGTGCGGACAGCTTGTCGCTGGCCTCGGTCCACAGCGTGAGTTCCTCGGCGCTGCGCAACCCCTCCGCATGCTGACGACTCGCGCGATCGTAGTCGCCGACGATTTCTGCGTGGGTTCCCAGCGCGTGGGTCGCCAGAGTCCTCCCCCAACCCTCGTCCAGCTCGGTGAACAGCGCCATGCTCCGCTCCCCGTACTCGAGGACTCGGTCCAGGTCGCTGCGAAGTAGGGCGTAGCGAGCCAGGGTGGCGAGAGTCGCCGCGGTGCCCCACTGGTCTCCCGCCGCGCGGAACACTCCCAAGGTGCGTTCCAGGATCTCCTCGCCGACCACGCGATCCCCCATGCCGGTCAGGGAGAAGGCAAGGAACCACTCGGCGCGGGCGATCGCCGGCAGGTAGGCGGGGTCCCGGGGAGGGGAGTCCGGGCTGTGGTGCAGGGAGAACGCCTCCCGCCCGAGTTTCACGCCCAGCGCGCTGCGCCACAGCGTGGCCGCATGGCGCAGGGCGGCGGCGGTCTCACCGCCGCAGTCGACGTTGGCCCGCGTCCCTCCGGTGGACAGCGCCACACCGAGGGAACGGTGGCCCTCGACCAGCTTGCCGCGCAGGACCCAGTACCAGGCGAGGCTCACCGCGAGTCTGAGCGCCTCCTCCGAAAGCCCATGAGCTCGCGCATGCTCCAGCGCGGCGCGGAGATTGGCCTGCTCGCCGTCCAGCACCACGAGCCGTTCCCGCTGCCGAGGTCCCCGGAGCAGCGGCTCGGCCTGTTCGACCAGCTCGGTGAAATGGCGCAGGTGGCGAAGTCGGGCATCGGCGAAGTCGTCTCCCGACTCGGCGAGGCGTTCTCGGCCGTAGGCGGCGACGGACTCCAGGAGCCGGTAGCGCGGCGCGGTACCGCGGTCCGACACCATGACCAGGGACTGGTCGACCAGCCTGGCGATGGTGTCCATGACATCGTCGTCGGTGAGCGCGAGCGGGGCGCAGACGGCTTGGACGGCTTCGAGGTCGCATCCGTCG
Source organism: Lipingzhangella halophila (assembly GCF_014203805.1). GTDB lineage: Bacteria > Actinomycetota > Actinomycetes > Streptosporangiales > Streptosporangiaceae > Lipingzhangella > Lipingzhangella halophila. The sequence continues at coordinate 3,811,943 of NZ_JACHJT010000001.1, forward strand.
GCGTGCACCGCGATGCGGGCGAGCACTGCGCGTTCCCGGGCGCCGAGCAGGTCCCAGCTCCAGTCGATGACGGCGCGCAGGGTCTGCTGGCGTCCGGGGGCGTCTCGCCGGCCGGAGCCGAGCACCGCGAACCGGTCGTCGAGTCGCCGCGCCAACTGCCGCACTCCCAGAGCGCGCACCCGGGTGGCGGCGAGTTCCAGCGCCAGGGGGATCCCGTCGAGTCGCCGACAGATGGCGGTGATCGCCTCGGCATCGGACTCGTCCGGGGAGAAGCCGGGGGCCACGGCCTGGGCCCGCTGTACGAACAGTCGCGCCGCACTGGAGGACCCCAGGTCCTCCGGGGCCTGCGGAAGGTCGAGGGGCGGCACCGCCCACAGGTGCTCCCCGGCGATTCCCAGCGACTCGCGGCTGGTGGCCAGCACCCGCACGTGCGGGCCGGCGCGCAGTAGTGCCGCGGTGAACTCTGCCACGGCCTCGATGACGTGTTCGCAGTTGTCCAGCAGCAGGAGCAGGCGCCTACCGCGCAGTGATTCGGCGATGCGGTCCAGCAGGGCTGGCGGGGTAATGGGTGGCTGCAAGCCCGCTGTGGCCGCGCCTTCGCGGATGTCGAGCGTCGCGGCGACCACCTCCGCGATCGCGCCGTCGGCCCGGCCGGAGCCCGCGAGCCCGGCCAGCTCCACCAGCCGCGCACCATCCGGGAAGGTGTCTGTGCAGATTCGCGCCGCCTCCAAGGCGAGGCGGGTCTTGCCGACGCCTCCAGGGCCGGTCAGAGTGACCACGCGATGGGTGGCGAGCAGCTCCTGAACCGCATCCAGATCCGCCTCGCGGCCCACCAGCTCTCCGGGCGTCGCGGGCAGGTCGGACCGCGGGCGGGGCCGTGCTGCAGGCGCCGCCTCCGCAGGGGCCAAGGTGGGGTCCTGCTGCAGGATGGCCTGATGCAGCGCGGTGAGCTGGGGCCCCGGGTCCACACCGAGCTCCTCGGCGAGTTGCTCGCGCAGCGCCTCATAGCTCAGCAGTGCCTCGCGCTGCCGCCCCGCACGGTACAGGGCGCTCATGTGGGCGGCGCGCAGCCGTTCGCGCAGCGGGTGGCGGGAGGCGAGTTCGGCGAGCCCGTCGGCGAGACGTTCGCCTTCCCCTGCCTCCAGTCTCGCCTCGGCCTGATCTTCGACGGCGGTGAGCCGCTGCTCCTCCAGGCGGTCCGCGGCGGACCGGGCGAAGTGCAGATCGGAGAAATCGGACAGGGCCGGCCCGCGCCACAGCGCCATCCCTTCCTCCAGTCGGCGCGCCCTTGCCACCGGGTCCTCGTCCCTGCGGGCATCGAGCACGGCTTGCTGGAAACGCGCGACGTCCACCGCTTCCGGTGCCACGTCCAGGAGGTAACCGGCCGCCCGGAAGACCACCAGCGCTCGGCCCCCGGCTTCGGAGTCTTCCAGCGCTCGGCGCAACTGTGAGACCCGGGTCTGTAGGGCGCCGGCGGGGTTGGCGGGCAGGTCATGACCCCAGAGATCCTCGATCAGCCGGTCGGCGGGTACGACCCGTCCGGCATCGATCAGCAGTGCGGCAAGCAAGGCGCGGACCTTCGCCTCTGGGATCTGGACGGGCCGACCGTCCGAGGTCCAGACCTCCAGGGGACCGAGAAGCCCGAAGCGCATGCGTTCACGGTAGCCGAAGCGTTGTCCCGGCCGACCTGGAGCACTCCCGAAGCGGTTCTGAAGCGGCGGGGGTCAGTGTGCACGGTGTGCGGTCCGCAGGACAGGTGGACCGGCCGAAGCGATACGCGAACCATCGAGAGGAATCCCCGTGTCGACGCACTTCTCCGATCCTCCCGCTGCACCACCCTCCGATCGGGCCCGGGCCGCGGCCTGGTTCGGCCTGGCCGTGCTGGTACTGCCCACCATCCTGCTGTTCGCCGCGCTCACCGTCCTGTTCATGGCGACCCCGCACATCGCGGCCGACCTTGGAGGGAGCAATGCGCAGCTTCTGTGGATCAACGACATCTACGGCTTCGTCATGGCCGGCCTCCTGGTGACGATGGGCACCTTGGGCGACCGGGTCGGTCGAAGGCGGATGCTGCTCTTCGGAGCGGCGGTCTTCGGCGCCGCCTCGCTGGCCGCGGCCTTCGCTCCCAACGCCGAGCTGCTGATCGCCGCGCGTGCCGCCATGGGCCTGGGAGCGGCCGCGGTGACCCCTTCCACGTTGTCCCTGATCAGCACCATGTTCCGCGACGACCGCCAGCGGGGGGTGGCGATCGGGCTGTGGGCGGCCTCGGTCTCGGCGGGTGTGGCACTCGGCCCGCTGGTCGGCGGGCTGCTGCTGGAGGCCTTCTGGTGGGGCGCCGCCCTGCTGGTCGGAGCACCGGTGATGGCCGTGGTGCTGCTCGCCGCCCCCTTCCTGATCCCCGAGTACCGCGCGCCCGAGGCCGGGAAGCTGGACCCGGCCAGTGTCGTCCTGTCCCTAGCCGCCCTCCTGCCCTTCGTCTTCGGCGTCAAGAAGCTCGCCGAGACCGGGCTGGGCACGCTGGCCCTGGGCAGCCTCGTCGCCGGGGTCGTCTTCGGGGTGGTCTTCGTGCGGCGCCAGCTGCGCCTGGCCAGCCCGCTGCTGGACATGCGCTTGTTCTCCAACCGCACGTTCAGCGGGGCGCTCACGGTGTTCATGCTGGCCACCATCGCCCTGGGCGGCGTCTACCTGCTCTTCACCCAGTACCTTCAGCTCGTGGCCGGCCTCTCGCCGCTGGAGGCGGGTCTGTGGATCCTCCCCGGAGCCCTGGGCCTGGTGCTGGTCTCCACCCTCACCCCGGTGATCGCCCGGCGGATCCGTCCCGCCTACGTCATCGCCGCGGGGCTGGTGCTTTCGGCCGCGGGCTACCTGGTGCTCACACAGGTCGAGCACGTGGGAGGCCTGCCCCTGCTGATCACCGGCTTCTACATCCTCTACCCCGGAATCGCTCCGACCATGGCCCTGGTGCCCGAGCTGGTGATCAGCTCCGCGCCTCAGGAGAAGGCCGGTGAGGCCTCGGCGGTGCAGAGCACCGCCAGTGACCTGGGAGTTTCGCTGGGGGTGGCCTTCCTCGGCAGTATCGGCGCCTTCGTCTACCGCGCGCAGATGGACGGCGTCGCGGGCGCGTCCGGCCAGACGCTTCCGGCTGCCCTCACCGAGGCCGAAGGGCTGCCCACCGTCGCAGGAACCGCCCTGGCCGACTCCGCCCGCGAAGCCTTCACCTCGGGACTCAACATCGCCTCGATGGTGGCCGCGGCCGTCGCCGCGACCGCAGCGGTTCTCGCCGTGGCCCTGCTCCGCCACAGAGGAGCGATCGGTGGGGCCGACACAGGCCGCGCTGCGCCAGCTGAGACGGTGTCGGAGGACGCCGAGCATGAGCCCAGCGGCTCGGCCGGCCGCTGACCCATTGCCGCACACCGACCGCGGCGCGCACGGAGCTTCATCCGGTTGCGCGCCGCGGTCGCCTCGTGCGCTGCGCAGGGCACTGGATCGCCTCCGGGATGCGAGATGCGGCGCCATCAACGCCGTCTCACCCTGCCTGCCGTGCGTCGCGGCGATACTCGGGCCATGCTCAGCGGACTTCTGGAACGTGTCGTCCCAGCCACGCACCACCGGACCCCGGATGAACTGGTGCAAGACCTCGATCTGTGGCAGGGGACAGCAGGTCCAAGCATTCGGCCTTCTGGGCGATTAGGTCCTGCGTATTGTTCTGCGGTCCTGACGCCTGCGCCGATGCAGACCAAGAGAACCAGAAGACCATCCTCCGGCTTCGCGAAGGATCAGTGCGAGCGGTTCGTGTGGTAACCGTTCCGGTCGCCCTCTGAAGGGGTCAGAGCCACAAGATAGCGCCATTTGACGTAGTGCAGAGAAGCTCGCCGGCCAGCTCCCGGGTGCCCGAGCCCCACGGACGTGGGGATGGACCGGAGAGCACGTGTCACCGTTGATGAAGATCACCCCGATCCCCACGGACGTGGGGAGAGCCCCCTTCTGGGCAACGCGCAATCCAACACCATCCCCCATGACAGCGCCCTCGGGCCCGGTTCCAGGCCGCCGACGCTGTTCTCACACACGCGTGCTGCGTCGCCCTTGGTTCGCGTACGCACGGCACACGCAATGCGTACGCAATCACCGCGTCGACCACCTAACAGGCCGCTATCAAGCGGCTGCGTGCTCGAGCGCGCCCTGCTGCCCTCGCTGCTTGACGAGCCGACCCCAGCGTTGTTTTCGTCCGAACGCTGCGGCGATCTCGCCACCGGTCGGCAGCGATCCGTGGGATCGCTGATGCTCCACGGCCCAGTTCCAGGCGTCGATCTGAATGCGTGGCACGGGCCCGCGACCGGAGAGCGCGAGACCATTACCCCGCGCGTGTTCATCACCAACAGGATCGACCACGCGCAGACTCGCCCGCCCGCAGGCATCTGCCTCATCCGAGAGCTCCACTTCCTCGGAGCGAAGCGGGTCGCGTTGCACACCGCATGCGTACGCAGAGCGTTCGCGGCGAGCCGCCACTCGGAAGTGGCGCATGAGCAGCTCGTAGGCGCCCATCAGGGCGAAGCTCGGCCAGGCATGGATCACCCGCGACCACACTGTCGGGGCAGCCACCGCGACGTTGGCCGCCAGGGACGCGGCGCTGCCGACGACCAGTAGCGTCCAGGGCAGCGCTCCCCCGCGCCTTCCCTGGCGGGCGTCGCTGAGTAAGGCCATCGAGGCGGTGACGATCATGCCGTCGACCGAGAGCGGGAACAGGCCGGCGCGCCAGACGGGTTCGCCGTGGCGCAGGGCCAGTTCGAACATGTGGGCATAGGAGACCACGGCCGCGATGGCGGCCAGCAGCAGGACGGTGGCGGTGGGGATCCAGCGCGACCACACCGGACTCGACATGGGCAACCGCTCCCCTTCGCAGGTCATCAGCCATACACGGGAGCCGGAGGCCGGTGAGCACTACCGGGCACACGGAGATCGGCCGATCGTGGAGACAGCCTCGCCGCGCCAGCAGCGTGGAGACGAAATGGAGACAGGAAGATGTCTCACGGCCAGTCCGCAGCAGCGGACAGACCGATTGTCAGTGGCCGTAGCGCTCGGGAACGTCGCGCCGGGGCACGCCGAGGCGGTGCGCCGGCGGATGCCGTCCAGTACTGGGCGCCAGTTGCACCTGGCCGGCCTGCCGCGGGGCAGCAGCGGTTCGAGCACGCGCCACTACTGGTCGGTGAGGTCGTTGCGTCCTCCAATCGATACCCCGGCCACCGAGGTCTCCGTGTATATGGGCTGCTTGGTCGTTGCTCCATCTACCGGAGACCTCGCTGATACGCAGCCCCGACATTCCGCTCGTACCCGACAACCGGAGCCTTTTGAACAGGTCCTGACTGTAGGAGCTTTTCTCGCGGTGGTCGGGCGTCAGAATGCGCCGGGGTGGAGTTCCTCGGCGATGGTCTCGACGGCGCCGATGTTGCCGAGGGTGCCGGGGTGCAGGTCGGCCTGGGATACGGCGATGAGCGCATCGTTCTCGACGGCGGCGACGTCGGGGAAGGTGCTCTGCAGGTACTCCCGGGTCTTCTCTTCTTGTGCCGGTCCCGAGACCCCGAAGACGATCGCCTCGGGGTTGCGGCTGGTGATCTCCTCGGGGTTGATCTCGGCCGCGAAGAACTCCGCGAACTCGGGTGCCTCCGGGTCGAAGACGTTGTCGCCGCCGGCTCGTTTGATGATGTCCGCTTCCACGCCGGCGCCGATCGCCGAGAGCGACTCGCCCTCGACATAGACCTGGGCGACGCTCGGGCGCTGCGAGCCCCCGATCGCCTCGTCGACGGCCGACAGCCGGTCCTCGGCCTCTGTCGACAGCTCCTCGGCCTCCTCCGGGACGCGCATGATCGCACCGAGGTCGGTGATGTCGGCCAGGACGTCGGTGACCTCCGCGGTGTTGCGGCGGTCGGCGCAGCCGCCGGTCGCCACATAGGCCTGGGCGCCGTTCTCGTTGAGCTGGTCGATGCTTGCGAAGCCCTGCTCCGCGGTGAACTCGTACTCCGTGGGCGAAACCACGAGGTCGGGGGCGGTGGCCAGGAGGTCTTCGCGCGCCGGCGGTGCGTCCGTGCTGAGGACGGGGACCTCCGCCGCCTTTTCGGCGATGTCCTCGGGCAGCGTTGAGACATCGGTCTGTGCCTGGCCGACGAGGGAGTCCTGGAGACCGAGCCGGATGAGCATCTCGGTCTGGGAGGGCATCATTCCCACGACGTTCTCCGGAGTGGTGTCGAAGGTGAGCTTCCGTCCGCAGTTCGCGACTTCCACGGTCTCTTCCGGACCCTGGGAGTTCGAGGGATCGGAGGTGACCCCGGTTCCGCAAGCTGTCAAGGCGAGGGGGATCGCGCTCAGCGCGGCGAGAGTGGAGGGAAGCGTGCGGGTACGCATCGTGGCGCGCGGACGCGTTCGGGCGGGACGGCGGTTCATGGGGTGGAGCTTCCTTCCTCGGTGGGGATCGGACGGTCCGTGTCCGGACCGGGTTCGGGGGTCCGGGCGTCGAAGATGAAGTGGCGCCGACCGGAGCGCGGATGGGCCACGGAGGTCGACTCGACGCCGAACGCCGAGCGGATCAGGTCGGTGTCGAGAACGCGTTCGGGCGGCCCGAAGGAGCGCAGGCGCCCGCCGTCGAGCACACCGACGGTGTCGCAGTAGCGTGCGGCCAGATTGAGGTCGTGCAGGGCGACCAGCACTGTGCGGTCGGCGCTCCTGACCAGGTCGACGAGCTCGACCTGATGGGCGATGTCGAGGTGGTTGGTGGGCTCGTCGAGCACGAGGACGGGGGTGTCCTGGGTGAGCGCACGGGCGAACAGCACGCGCTGGCGCTCGCCGCCGGACAAGGCGGAGAAGGAGCGGGTGGCCAGGTGCGCGGCCCCGACCCGGTCGAGGGCCTGCTCCGCGATGGCGACGTCGCGGTCGGAGTCGCGGCCGAAGCCCTTGCCGTGCGGGATGCGCCCGAGGAGGACGAGGTCGAGCACGGGGATCTCGAACTCCTCGCTGTGCTCCTGCGCCATGACCGCCACGCGCCGGGCGATCTCCCTGCGGCTCAGGAAGGAGATGTCGGCGCCGTCGAAACGCACCCGCCCCGATGACGGGGCCGCGATTCCCGCCACGGCCCGAAGCAGCGTCGATTTGCCGCTCCCGTTGGGCCCGAGCAGCCCCAGAACGGTGCCGGGCGGCACCGGGATGCTCACCCCGGACACGACGGGTCGGCCGCCCCGGTGCACGTCGAGGTCTTCGATGTCGACTCTCATCGGCCGACCCCCACGCTGTCGGAGCGGTCGCGCCGCAGCAGCCAAAGGAAGAACGGTGCCCCGACCAGTGCGGTCAGAACGCCGAGCGGGATCTCCGTAGGGGCCGCGAGAGTCCGCGCCAGAAGGTCGGACGCGGCGAGGAACACGGCGCCGCCGAGGACCGCTACCGGCAGCATTCTGCGGTGGTCCGACCCGACGATGATCCGCGCGATGTGCGGGACGATCAGCCCGACGAAGCCGATGCCGCCGGAGACCGCCACGACGGATCCGGTCAGCAGGGCGGCGGTCACCAGGACGCTGCTGCGCAGCCGCTTCACATTGATGCCGAGGGTTGCGGCGGCGTCGTCGCCGACGAGGAGCGCGTTGAGCGCCCGGGCGTTGAATGCCGTGAAGATACCGGCCGCCAGCAGCGCGGCGGCGGGCAGGGCGAGATGCCCGATCGTGGCAGCGGAGACGGAGCCGAGCAGGAAGAACATGATGCTGAAGACGTTCTGCGCGTCCGTGGTGATGGTGAGGTAGCTCGTCACGGCGCTGAACAGCGATCCGAGGGCGACACCGGCCAGGATGAGCCGCTGCGGAGCGATGTGCCCGTTCTTGCGGGCGAGGAGGTACACGGCGGCCGTGGCCATCAGCGCACCGAGGAACGCGGCGGCCCCGATTCCCAGGGAGCTCGCTCCGATGCCGAGCACGATGAACGACACCGCGCCGACCCCCGCACCGGCCGAGACGCCGAGGATGTAGGGCTCCGCCAGGGAGTTGTGGACCACCGCCTGCATCAGCGCGCCCGCGAGGGCGAGGCCGGCGCCCGCCATCGCGGCGAGCAGGGCGCGCGGCAGCCGGAACCGCCAGACCGCGTTGTCCTGCACCGTGGTGAGGGAACCGTCCGACATCCACGGCATTCCCGGCATGAGGTGGCCGAGAACGATCCGCAGGGCGTCCGCCATGGGCACCGGGATGGTGCCGGTGCTCGCGGAGAGCAGCAGGACGCTCAGCAGTGCGACCGCGAGTACCGGAACGAGCACGCGAGCCGCGAGCGCTCCTGTACGCCGGCGCGGAGTCCTAGGGGCGTTCTCCGGCGCCGGAACCGGTCTCGGGGGTGTCCGGGGCGCCGTGGCGGCGTGCCCGCCCGGAGTGGCGGGGGTTTCGTCGTGTGTCGTCATGCTCGCTTCGTCTCGTCCGGGCAGCGTGTTCCGGGTGGCGCTGCGGGGGTGGGGCGTGGGGCTCCTGAGCCGGTGGCCTGTTCGGCGAAGCCGAGGATGGTCGCTCCTAATCGGTGCAGGCTGTCCAGGTGGTTGCCGCCGTGGCCGGTGCGGGGTGCCCGCCAGAGTTCGGCGGTGCCGCCTATGCGGCGGAGCGCGGTGACCAGTCGGTCGGTGTCGTCGGCGGCGACGCGGGAGTCCTCGTCGAGGACGATGCCGAGGAACGCGGGCGGTCCTATGCCGGGGGCTAGGTTCTCCGCTCGGCTCAAGGGCGAGACCGCTTCGAGCCGGGCACGCCCCTCGGCGGTGCCGGGATCGCCGAACTCGCCGATCCACCTGCGGCCCAAGGGGTGCGCGTCAAGGTTGAGCAGGTCGAGCGGGGCCGCGGTACTGACGACGCCCGCGCACAGCCCGGGCTCGGCCAGGGCACAGGCGGTGACGATCACTCCCCCGTGTGAGGCGCCCGCGAGGATGAGCAGGTCGGCGCGGGTGAGGCCGGCGTCGACGAGGCCGCGCGCGGCGGCGGCGAGGTCGGCGATGCCGCGCTGCTTGTTGTGTCCGCGGCCCGCCCGGCGCCAGGCGGTTCCGTGTTCTCCTCCCCCGCGGATCTGCGCGATCGCGTACCGGCCGCCGTGTTCGGTCCAGGCGGGCACGGTCGGTTCGAACTCCGGCAGGCTCGGTACGCCGAACCCGCCGTAGCAGGTGAGGATGAGCGGTGCCGGACCCTCGGCATCCTTCGGCGAGGTGAGGACGACGGTGACCTCCGCGCCGTCGTCGGCGGGGACCGTGAGGTGGGTCGTTCGCGTCGCGTCCATGCGCTGCGGCGCGGCTGCGCGGCCGGTGAGGAGCTCCTCGGCGGCGACCAGCCGCGGAGGCAGGGTCGGTCCCTCCACCAGGGCGTGGAACGCTCCCGCGTCGTAGGCCACGCCGCTCGCGACCGCCGGTCCGCCGCCGCAGCGGACCGGTCGGTGCTCGACCACTCGGCCTTCGGCCAGCCGGAGGAGGACGCTGCGGCCCTCGCGCACGCCGGCGATCAGCACGTCGTCGCCGTGCGCGGCGAGCGAGGTGATGCCGACGCCGGGGTCCGCCCAGCGCCACCGCACGGTTGCGCTGGCCACGTGAAGGGCCTGCAGGCCCGTGCCGTCCTGGACGAGGACCGCATCGCCCCACGGCAGGACGCGCACGATGCCGGGGAAGGTCCCGAGCGTGCGCAGCGTGGCGCGGTCGATGAGTTCGGTGGGCCGACCGGGCCGGCTCTGTGCGGCGAGTCCTCGTCGTCCGCCGCGGAAGAGCCGCACGCGGACCCCTGGCGGGAGGCCGGATTCCCGGCGTTCTCCGCTCACCGGATCGAGGTCGACGAGCCGACCCGAGCCGGAGGCGGCGACCTCCAGGCGCGAGGAGTCCGCCTGCCAGAGCACCTCGTCATAGCGGCAGCGGATGTCGGGATAGCGGCGCAGCTCGCCGGTGGCGGCGTCGACGATTCCCAGGACGGCGTCCTCGTCGGCGGTGTCGGCGAGCTGGAAGGCGATGCGAGCTCCGTCCGGGGAAGGGGCCATCCGCAGGATGTGCTCGTCGGGTTCGAGGACCGGGGTTTGGTCGGGGAATCGGTAGATCCCGTAGCGGGTGCGTCCGGCGAGCCGACTGAGGCTGTACCCGGCATGGGGGAGCCCGGGCCGCGCATGCCGCTCCCACCGTGCGAGCGCAGCGTCGAGGGCCGGTGAGGTCTGATAGGGCGGGCCGCTGGTCATCAGCGCCCGATGGGATCGGTGCCGGCGCCGGGCGATGGGGGCCACCAGAGCAGGTGACCGCCTTCGTCGAGCGGACTCGGGAGTGCGATGGTCTCGGTCGCGTCCTCCCGGACGATGTGGACCACGCCGTTCCCGCCCCCGGTGACGGCGACGGCCGTCCCCGCCGGGTCGACGGCGACGGCGCGCCGCTGGGCGGGTGCGTCGCCGAACGGTTCCCAGGGCAGCCGGCCCGGTGCGGGCGGATTCGACATCGCCGGGAGCGCGGTCTGCCGCACCGTCTTCAATTGCGGGCCGCCCCGGTCGAGGAGGCTCACCCGGTCTCCGTCGGGGTGGACGGTCGCCACCGCGGCCCGCCCGCCCCCGGCCGCGAATCGGAACGCGAGTCCGGGAGGCAACTCCGCGTGGCGGGTCCGCCCGGAGGCCAGCTCGATCTCCACCAGGGCGTTGGTCCACGAGGTCCACGCGTCCGGAGCCCCGGGGCCGCCGCGGACGACGCCGAGGGCGCATCCGGTGGCCGGGTCGAACCGCAGGTAGAACGCGCGCCCGTCGACCGGCCACGGAACGATGCCCACCGGGCGCGGTACGCCGTCCTCGACAACGAAGCGTTCGAGACCGCGCCGCGTCGCGGTCGCGACGACACCGGTGCGCTGGTCGACGACGTCGCCGTGCCCGTCCTCGGCGATGACGCCGCTGAGCTCGCCCCGGAGTTCGGGAACGTGCGGACCGACCGCCACGGCACGGGCGAGCGCGAGCGCCTCGATCGCCCCGGGTTCGCGGTGGCGGAGCACGAGAACGGGTTCGCCGCTGCGCTGGTCGGGGGCGATCATCACGCCGGGCTCGCCGGTCCGCACCCGGAACCGGCGAGGCGCCTGCGCCTCCAGGTCGACGAGTGTCACCACGTCGCTCCACGGCTCGGTGTTCGCCCCGGCGCCGGTAGTGACGGCGACGTAGCGGCCGGTGGGATCGCAGGCGAGGTGTTCGGCCGGTATGGCGATCGGGTGGCGGCGCTCACCGGCCGGCCCTCCCACCACCAGTGATCCCGAGCGGTCGTCGGCGAACGCCCACTGCGCGTGGGCTCGGACGCCGTGCGGCAGCGCCAGGAACCCCGCGTGCTCGGCGAGGACGCCGCCGCCGAGTTCGCGGACGGATCCGTCGCCGACCGCGTAGGTGCGTGCGGCGCGGTAGTCGGCGACGACCAGCTGTTCATCAGGCACGCAAAAAAGGTACTGGAAATGAAAACCGTTATCAAGTACGGTTTGCGGCGTTCGCTCCCCCGCGAACCCGCGGCGACGCGGTCATCCAAGAAGAAGGGAGTCCCCCGATGGACAAGCAGGAGCTCGCCGTAAACGAGGAGATCGTCTCCGAGATCGAGGAGACCGAGCAGCTGGCGCACCTGTCGGCCTCGCACTCCAACGCTCTCGTCGAGAACCCCTTCGACTGACCGAGCCGTCTGTCGATTGACGACGGTTCACCAGGCCCGGCCGGGGCTCGCGCCCCCGGCCGGGCCGTCCTCCCGACCCGTCTGGAAGGGGCCACCATGACAGGGACCTCCCGCCTCGCCCGCCTTCCCGGCACCGGTACGGACGTGCTCATCGACGGCGACGGCACCGGGTCCGTCCGCACCCTGGCTGGGCGCTTCCTGCGTCTGCGGTCCCCGCCCCCCGGACTCCTCGACGCCCTCGCCGGGACCGCCGGCGGGGAGGAGGCGTCCTCCGCCTACGCCGACCGGCTCACCGAGGCGATGGCCGCTCGCGAACTCGACGATGCGGAACGCCGGTGGCCCGCCCGGCGGCGCGACGTCGTCCTCGTCGGCGACGGTCCGGTCCTGGACGCGCTCGCCGAGGCCCTCGGTGAGCTCGGCGCCGACATCACGCGGCAGCGGGGCGGGACGGAGGACGCGGCGGACGGGCCCGCGCCGTCGGCCGTCGCGCCCGACTCCGAGGCCGCCCCCGAGGCGGGACCGGAGCGACGGCGGCTCGTCGTCGCGTTCGCCGAGACACCCGCCGATCGGGCCGAATGGGCGGCGTTCGACTCCCTCCCCGAGCACGGGACCGCCTGGCTCGGCGGGTACCGCGAGGGCGACAACTGCTTCGTCGACCCGATCCGCCTGTCGGCCGACGATCCCACCGCCCGCCAGGTGCAGAAGCGGCGCCTGGCGGCCAGTCCGGTGCCGCGCGAACTCGCCGCCTGGCAGCGGTCGGCGACCCACGCCCCGCCGGAGCTGACCGCTGCCGCCCGGACCCTCCTCATCGGCCGGATGCTCACGGTCGCCCTCGCCTGGGCGCAGGAGAGCGACGACCTGACGAGGTTCCGGAGCAGCTTGTGGAAGTACGTCTCCGCGTCGGCGACCGCCACCGAGCACACCGTCCTGGGCTACCCCGAGCCCTACGACCCCGGTTGCGAGGCGGGCGCATGAGCGCGGCCGCCGGCGGACCGTTCGACCATGGCTGCCCGACGCGGGACGGCATGGTGCTGCGCGGGCTGCTGTGGCACTGCGCCGCCCCCACCGGCCTCGTCCTCATCCGGACCCCTTACGACGCGGGCCCGCATGCACCGATCGCGCATTCATGGACCGAACGCGGCTACCACTGCCTGGTGCAGGACGTCCGCGGGCGGTACCGGTCCGACGGAGACTGGTCGCCCTACGAGCACGAGGGCGCCGACGGCCGCGACATTCTCGACCGCCTCCTGCGGGAGTTCCCGAACCTGCCGCTGCTGCTGTTCGGAGCCTCCTACGCCGGCCACTGCGCGCTCGAGGCCGCGCGGGAGGCGGTCGGCGACGGAACGGACGCGGCGCCGCGCTCCCCCTCCGCGGACGCGATCGCCGGGATCGTCGTCCTGGTCCCGGCGCTCGGCCTCGCCGAGACCGCCTGGAGCGCCGACGGACGCCCGCAGCTCCGGCACCGCATCGGCTGGTGGCACCAGCACGGGCGCGGCCGGTGCGCACAGCCCGCCCTCTCCGACGCCGAGCTCGACCGGCGAACGGCCCGAGCGCGCGAGCGCGGCCCCATCGCCGCGGCCGCCGACTGGGGATGGCCCGCCGAGACGCTGACCGGCTGGCGGAGACTGTGGTCCGCGCAGCGGATCGATCCGCGCGCCCGATACGGCCCGGTCGAGTACCCCCTGCTCGCGATCGACGGGGACGACGACTTCTTCCGGGAGGACACCGCACGCCTCGCGCGGGACTGGCCCGGGCCGAGCCACCTGGTCAGCGGGCCGTGGGGACACGGCCTCGTCAGCGGGATCCCCGACGAGGACCTGCGCGCCCGCGTCCGGAGCGCCGGCGGACTCGGCGGAATCATCGACGCCTGGCTCGGGATCCACACGGCCCGGGGCTCGCCCCCGCCCTGGACCGCGGCCCTCCCGCCGACCCCCGGATCACGTTCCCGCTCGGTCTTCGACCCCGCAGCGGCCACCTGGCACCATGAACGGAGCGCCCCCATGACGGCCCCCACCAGCGCACCCCGCCCACCCCATCCGGGCGACGCCGCCCCGGAGCAGGACGCCCCCGCCGGCACTCTCCCCGCCGAGGCGCTCGTAGACCCCGAGTGCGGGATCATCCGCTCCGTCCGCCCCATACCGCGCCCCGCAGGGGCCCCACCGTCCTACCTCGCGCTCACCGCGGCCGTCGCGGACGCGCGCCGGCTCGGCGAGTGGCCCGCCGACCGCGTCTCGCTGGGCACGTCCTTCGCCGACGCCGACCAAGCGCGGATCGCCGCCATCGCCGAAGGCGTCGAACGGTACTGCGGGAACTGGCTCCCGGCGGAACTGCCCCCGGACGAGTTCCGCGTGGCCACCGCCGGGGAGCTGCGCGAGGAAGGCGAGCCCGTACTCGACACCGCCCGGCTGCCGCGCTTCGCGCCGTGGCAGTACACCAGGCAGGGGTTCCCCTACACGCCCCTCACCGACGACACCCCGACACTGTGGACCCGGTGCGCCGACCTCGACGGACACCCGGCCTGGCTTCCCGACGCGCTCGTCCACCTCAACTGGCGGCAGTCGCGCTTCCGGCACCTTCCCCGCACCCACCACCTGAACTACGCGGGCATCGCAACGGGACAGGGGGCCGACGACGCCCGCGATCGCGGGGTCCTGGAAGTCATCGAGCGCGACGCCCTCGAACTGTGGTGGCACCTCGACGGACCCACGTTCGGCATCGACCCCGCGAGCGTCCCCGGCCTCGAAGACGACCTGCAGGGCGGTGACCTGCGCGCCTTCCTGGTCGCCATGCCCTCGGAATTCGCCCCGGCCGTCGCGGCGCTCGTCCACGACCGGGAGCGCGGGCTCTACGCCGCGGGGTTCTCCGCCGCGCTCGACCCGGTCCGGGCGGCACGCAAGGCGGTACTCGAGGCGGTCCACACCTGGGTCTACACCCAGGGATGCACCACCGCCGACGGTTGGGTCTTCCGTGCCGTCGAACAGGGCCTGATGGCCCGCGGCCTCTACCTCGATTTCCGGGGCGACGGGTCCTACCTCGACGCCGCCGGCGAGCACTGCCAGAACATCGTCGACCTCGGCGCCCACGTCCAGCTGTGGCTCGATCCGCGGCTGCACGCACAGGCCCGGCGGTTCACCGAACCCGCCCTCGGCCTCCGGCCGATCACCCGGATCCCCGCCGTCTCCATGGACGAGGTCTACCGGCGGCTCGCCCGCCACGGCCACCGGGTCCTCACCCGGGACCTCACGACGGCGGACGTCGGCCGCACGCCCCTGCGCGTGGTGCGCACCTTCATCACCGGCCTCGTGCCGAACGCCCCCGCCGCGTTCGCCTACCTCGGGATAGCGCGTTTCGAAGAGGCCGCCCGCGCACGCGGGTGGCGCGCGTCCTGGACCGGGAGCCCGGCGGACTTCACCCTCGTCCCTCCACCCCACATGTGAGCCAGAGCCGACCATGCCCCGCACCGATCCGCCTCCCGGCACCGCGCACGAGCACCGCGGTTCCGCCCGCCCCGGCACGGACCCTCGTCGCGCCGCCTCCCACCACACCGTGTTCCACTCCTCCTGCGGGGGTCCAACGGATCTTCCCACCGCCCTGGCCCGGGCCTTCACCCCCGACTCGCCGGGCGAACCGCGACCGCCCGGCCCGCGCGCCAATCCGTGGCGGGCGGCCAGCGCCGAACCGGTCGCCGTCCCCGACCGGGAACGCGCACTCCTCGACGCGCTCTGGCACTCCGGCGGCCTCCACCGCCTGCCCGACGGAACCCCGACCGGCATCCACAGGCGGCCCGTGCCCTCGGCCGGCGCCGCCTATCCGGTGCAGACCCACATCGTCGTCGGTCCCGGCGCCGACGGCCTCGCGCCCGGCCGGTACGCCTACGACATGGAGCAGGACACGCTCGTGAAGCGCGACGACGCAGCCGACCGCGCGGCCGGCTGGACCAGCGCGGCCGACCGCCCCGCCGACGGCACCCACCTGGTCCTGACGGTGCAGCCGGGACGAAGCTTCGGCCGGTACCGGCACCGGGCGTGGCCGCTGTGGACAGCCGACACCGCATACGCCCTCGCCGCCGTGGAGTTCCTCTACGCTCCGGAGCGGCTCGCCGTGCGGCTCGGTCCCGGCGCCGCTCTGCGCGCGCTGCTGGGCGTGCCGCCCGCCGCCGAACCGCGGCGGTGGCTCGCCCGCCGGCTCGCGCCGGAGATTCCGCTCGCGGCGGTCGCGCTCCCGCGGTCGCGAACGATCGGCCCCCGGCACCGCGACGCGCTCGCCGCTCGGCGATCACCCGGTATCACCGAGTTCCTCGAATCGGGGGCCAGGGGCGGCGCCGCCGCCGACCGCACCGCCGCAGCCTCCGCACAAGCCTGGGTCCGCGGCGCGACCCGCCTGCACACTTGGTCGATCCCCAGCGGCGCCGCCGCGGCCGAGTTGGCCGCGGCGGTCTGGGACGCCCACCGCGCCGCAGCCGCCATCTGCTACGCCGATGCCGCCACCGGCGACTGGCGGAGCCGGCCGGTCTCGGGGTTCGCCGCTGAGGACGGGCACTGGACCATCCACGCCCTGGCGGCACTGCCCGGTAGGCGACGCGTCGCGACGGAGACCGGCCCATGATGATCGTCGGCCCCTTGTGGCGCGAGGCCGCACGGTTCCCCGCCGCGCTGCTGTCGAGCGTCGCGTTGCTGCTGCTTGCGTTCTCCACGCACCTCGCCCAGGCCGCGGCGATCGCCTGGTCGATGTCGGCGGTGCTGGGCGGGCGGCCGCAGGACGTCCTCTTCGCGTTGCTGCTGATCTTCGGGATCGCGGTGCTGAGGCTGCTGGCGTCCCTGGCGCAGACGGCGGCCGCCGCCGGGCTGGGAGGCCGGGTCAGGCAGGCCGTGCGCCGCCGTGCGATGGCGTCCGCGCTGGTGCCGGAGCGTCTGCACGACACCGCCGTCCGGGACGGCACTGTGCGGGCGAGTCTGGGCGACGGCGTCGACGGCACTGACGCCTACGTCTCGAAGTACATCCCCGCCGTCGTGCAGGTAGCCGTCGCATGCCCGCTCGTGGTCGCCCTCCTCGCGCTCCTGTCGCCGTGGGCCGCGGCGGGTGTCGCCGCCACGGTCCTGCTGGCCGTGTTCGGACCGATGGCGTGGAAGCGCATGATCGCCCGGCGCGGGCTCGACCACTGGGACAGCTACGAGTCGCTCAGCGCCGAAGTGCTCGAATCCCTGCGGGGGATGGCGACGCTGCGGACACTCGGCGACGTGTCGGGGACCCGCGCACGCCTGCACGCCCGCTCGGAGGCGCTGCGCCGGGCCACGGAACGGGTCATGCGCTCGGGTCTGGCCGAGACCGCGGTCACGGATCTCGCCGTCCAGGGCGGCATCGTCGCAGCCGCCGGGGTGGCCGTCTGGGGCGCGGTATCGGGGCAGCCGCCCGCGGGGGAGGTCTATCTCGTCCTGCTGCTCGGCTCGGAGGCGTTCCGGCCGGTCCGGGAGCTCTCACGCCATTGGCATGCGGGCTTCCTCGGACTCACCGCGATCCCCGGGCTGCAGGAGATCGGCGCGTTCGGCCCGGTGCGCCGCGAGGAGGCGGCAGGCCCCGCTCCGGAGGCCGCGGACGGGGACGGCGCCGACGCGCCCGCCCCTTCCGCCGCGGTGCTGCGGGTGTCGGATCTGAGTTTCCGGTACCCGGGCACGAGGTCCGACGTGATCAGCGGCCTCGACCTGACGGCCCGCCGCGGCGAATTGAGCGCGATCATCGGGCCGTCGGGGGCGGGGAAGTCGACCCTCTTCGACCTCCTGCTGGGGTTCCTCGCCCCGGCCACCGGCCGGATCGAGTTGGACGGCCGACCGCTGGGCACCCGGGACATCGCCGTCGTCTCCCAGCGTCCCGTGCTCTTCGCCGGGACGATCCGGGAGAACCTCGACGTCACCGGAACCGCAGCCGGAGAGGCGGACCTGGTCCGGGCGTGCCGCGCGGCCGGGGTGCTGGAGGAGATGCGCGCGCTCGCGCACGGCTTCGACACCGAGGTCGCCGAGGCCGGCTCGAGTCTGTCCGGCGGCCAGCGCCAGCGCCTCGCCCTGGCCAGGGCGCTGCTCGCGCACCGCCCGGTCCTTCTGGTCGACGAGCCGACCAGCGCGCTCGACTCCGACCGCGCCGCGGACGTCGTCGAGACGCTGCACCGGGTGGCGCGCGACCGCATCGTCATCATGATCACCCACCGCCCCGAGGCCCTCGCGGACGTGCCGACCGTGCTGCGGCTGGATGCGGGCCGTCTGGACAGGAGCGTTCCGTGAGTACCCGTGCAGCGCTGCGCACCTTCGGCCGACTCCTGCCCGCGCTGCGCCCCGAATGGCGCGGCATGCTCGCCAGCTATCTCGTCGCTACCGCGAGCGCCTTGGGCCTCGCCGGTCTGGCGGTGCTGACGGCCTGGGCGGTCGGCCACGCGATCGTTGAGCGGACACCGCCCGGACCGCTCTGGTGGGCTGCCGCCGTCGGGCTCGTACTGCTACGGGCCCTGTTCACCTGGCAGGAGATGGACGTGTCCCACGCCCTGGCCTACCGTGTGCTGGCCCGCCTGCGGATGGCGCTCTTCGACGCCTACGCGCGCAGCGTTCCCGCCCGCCGCCGCGAGCACTCCGGGCGCGCGGCGGCCGTCGCGATGGGCGACATCGAGAAGCTCGAGTTCTTCTACGCCCACACCGTGGCCCAGTTGGGCGCCTCTCTGACCGTCTTCCTCGCCTCCTTCGCCGCCACCCTGTTCCTGTTGCCCGAGGCGGCGCTGGTGATGTCCGTCGGCAGTGCGCTGGTCGCGGGGACGGCGCTGTGCTGGGCCGGGGCCGCCAGGCGGACCGGCGAGCGGGAGCAACAGGACCGCGAAACCCTCTCGGCACAGACCGTCGACGCGCTCGGCGCCCTGCGCGAGGTGCTCGGCTACGGCCTCGCGCCGCGGATCATCGCCGAGACCGCCACGGCCACCGCGCGCGCGGCCGCGGTCACCCGCCGGCGGGAACTGCTCTCCCAGCTGCCCGCCGGGGTGCGCGAGCTGATCGTCACCGCCGTCGTGATCGGGGTCATCGCCGTCAGCGCCGCAGCCACGGGCGTGCTCTCCGGCCCCGCCGACGCACGCCTGTCCCCGGCGGTCCTGCCCGCGCTCGTGGCCCTCGCCCTCGCGGGTGTGACAGCCGTCACCGAGGCCACCGCGGTCCTGACCCAGCTCCACCCCCTTACCGCGAGCGCGCGGCGCGTCGGTTCCGGTATCACCCGCCCGCCGGTCGTATCCTCGCCCGACCGGCCGCAGGAGGTCCCCAGCGGCCCCCTCGGCATCCGGTTCCGCGCGGTCTCGTTCGCCTACGACGACCGGTGGCCGACGCTGGAGGGTTGGTCGACCGACGTGGCACCCGGTGAGCATGTCGGCCTCGCCGGACCGTCCGGGGCGGGCAAGAGCACGATCATCGCGCTCGCGGCCCGCCTGTGGGACCCGTCGGCGGGAACCGTCGAGCTCGTCGCCGCCGACGGCACGGCCGTCCCGGTCACCGAACTCGACGACGAGGCGTTCCGCGGCGCCGTGGCACTGGTCGAGCAGGACGCCCGGCTGTTCCATGGCACCGTCCGCGACAACCTCCTGCGCGGGACCCGGCCGCGCCCCGACACGGAACTGTCCGCCGTGCTCGAACGCGTCGGCGCCAGCGGCTGGGCCGATCTCGACGAGGAGCTGGGAGAAGGCGGACTCCGCCTCTCCGGCGGGCAGCAGGCGCGCCTGTGCCTGGCCCGTGCGCTCATCCGGCGACCGCGCGTGCTGCTGGTGGACGAAATCACCGCGAGCCTCGACCCGGAGACCGAGCGCATCGTCTCCGAGGTCATCGCCGAGTTCGACGGCACCGTACTCGCCGCATCGCACCGCACCGAGACGCTCGCCCGTTTCGAACGCGTCGTACACGTCCACGGCTCCCCCCGCAGCGCCCGGGCAGAGGCGGGGCCCGCCCGTCGTCCTGGGGAAGACCGCGTATGAGTTCTCGCCTCAGCGGACGCTCGGGCAGCCCCTCACGACTCCCTGAGGGGGCCGTGACTCCGTACTGCTTCACGTCGGCAGGTCCGCCTCGTGGGTTCCTCCCGGTGGGTTCGTCGAGTGGTGCCCGTGCTCCGCGCAGAACCCCGCGACCACAGTGCCGGGTCGGCCACCGCGATCCCGGCCGCGAGGCCCGCGACGCTACAAGGAACCCGCTCGGACATGTGGCGTGGTCGCCCACCGCAGCGATGGGGGTCGGCCGCATGTTCCGCCTCCTTGGTGCAGCAGTCGATCACGGTCGCCAAGTACAGCCACCCCTCCCACGTCGGGATGTAGGTGATGTCGCCGACCAGCTTGCGCCCGGGCTCGGGCGCGTGGAAGTCGCGGACCACCAGCTCGGCGATCGCGCCGGGCTCCTCTTGGGCGGTCAGCCCCGGCGCCGGGGCCCGGGCCGGCAGGGCACCAACCCCAGCACGCGCATGAGGTGGCTGTACCAGCTCCGGCCCGGCCCGCCCCAGCGCTCCAGCTGGGCATGGACGCGCCGGTAGCCGTAGGTGCCCTGGGAGTCCTCGAAGGCCTGGGTGATGAGCACCTTGAGCCCCTCGCGGTGCTGGGAGAACAAGCCCGGTCCGGTCACGACGAGGATGCCGCGGCTGACCAGGCGCTTGAGCGTGGAGCGGATGTTCTCGACGTTCTTGGACACGATGGGCAGGTCCAAGGCTTGGCACAGGTCGCGAGCACGCAGCAGCCGGGCGAGGTCGCCGAAGGCGTCCATAATCTGCTGGTAGGCGGGGTGGTCGGGCAGCACGACAGGGGGTGCGACCGGTTCGGCGCCCTCCTTGCCGACCAGGGAGTGAAGGGTCGTGCGGGTGAGGTGACACCCTTGAACCAACCCCACGCCGGGGGAACCCGACGAACACGTCGGTGCATCATCAGGGTCAATTGGCGGAGAAGGGGGGCGTAGCGCGTGCGGTCAGAACCGTTGCGCCTCGCCGTCGCGCCGGACGCGGACGAGGCTATTGTCGAGATGGTTCGCCAGGCGGGTGCTGTCGTGGTTGACCTCGCCGACGCCCAGGCTCTCGCCTGGACCGCATGGACTGATCTGGCTAGTTTCCCGCGGTCGCTTCCTGCTGGCATCGAGTGGGTACAGCTTCCCTCCGCTGGCGTCGAACGATGGGTGGCGGCAGGGATCATCGACCGAGCGCGCGTGTGGACGTCAGCCGTAGGGGTGTGCGCGACTCCGGTGGCCGAACACGCGCTGACGTTGCTGCTGGCGGGGGTCCGGCTGCTTCCGGAGAGTCTTCGGTCCACGGAATGGGCCAGGACGGACCTATTGCCCCGCGTGGGGACTCTGGCCGGGACCGTGGTGGGAATCGTCGGAGGCGGAAGTATCGCCCGCGCCCTGATCCCGGCCCTCGCTGCTCTGGGCGCAGAGGCCTGGGTCGTGAATCGCGGCGGTCGTCCCGTGCCCGGAGCTGTCGAAACCCGACCCATAGCGGAGATCGGCGATTTCTGGGAGGCAGTGGACCATGTGGTTGTCGCCGCCCCACAAACCTCCGACACCCGTCATCTGGTCGGCTCGGCCGAGCTCGATGCGATGAAGCAAACCGCCTGGCTCATCAACGTCGCGCGCGGTCCCATCGTGGACACCGAGGCGCTCGTCAGGGCACTGGACAGCGCCAGCATTGCCGGCGCAGGCCTCGATGTGACCGACCCAGAGCCACTCCCAGCGTCCCATCCACTGTGGGGAAACCCCAGGGTCATCGTGACGCCGCACGTAGCCGACGCGGCAATGACGCTGCGGGGGTTCCACCAGCGACTGACCGGGAATGTCCGGCGTTGGATGGCAGGCGAGGAGCTTGTCGGTGTCGTCGACCTGGATCGCGGATACTGAGGTTGGGCTCGTCGAAGCTGTCGCCCATTCCCTAAGAGGCCGTTTCCAGGTGTTGTGTCATTGACTTGTCCTGTGGGTCAGAACACCTGGAATCATCCGGGTACGCCCGACTTCTGCTTTCACGTGGTGCGCGTTGGAGTGGTGTGGTCCTATCCCAGGCGCCGGTTGATGGTCGCGAGCAGGAGGAGGAGAAGCAGCGCGCAGTAGGTGGTGCCGATCAGGGCGTAGGGCCAGGCGGTACCGTCGTCGATGGCGATCCAGTAGATCTTGACCGGCCAATACGTTGGCAGCACTGCGAAGAGGTACTGGGCTGGGGCCGGGATGAACCAGGCCGCGGCCGGGGGTGCGGCCACGAGCATCGCGACGATCTTCAGGTGCGCGATGGCCTCAAGTTTGGTGGCGCTGACCAGGGTGAGCAGGGCCATGATCATGGCGGTGAGAAGTCCGGCGCACAGCCCGGCGGCGAGGATGGCCGGCAGCAGCCGTGTGTCGAAAGGGCCGCTGATGGCCAGCGCGGCGGCGACGTAGGCCAGGGTGACGGCGGAGACGGTGCCGCCGCGGTAGGCGGCCAGTCCGGACACCGACGGTGGCGTGACGCGCAGCGCGTGCAGGGTGCCGGTGTCTTTCTCTTCGACCATGTGCAGCCCGGCCAGCGCGGCGAGCATCAGGGTGGTGCAGAGGATGAGCACGACGGAGACGATGAGCGGCTGGTGGGGGCCAGATCAACGGCGAAGCGGCGGTGCAGTGTCTCGGTGAGTTCGGGCAGCCCGCCGGCGATCAGGGCTGTGAAGGCCACGGGAATCACGGGAACGAAGCGAAGCATGGGATCGCGCCGGATGTTGGCCAGGTCGGCACGGCCGAAGGCCAACGCCGTGGTGATCATGCCGGTGTCCCTTCTCCGGTGACGATACGGCGGGTGAAGGACCGCTGGGCCAGCGCGCCGAGGACCCCGATCCAGACCAGCGGGTAGAGAAGGGCGTATGCCCATTGGCCGGTGGTGGGATCGGCCTGGTCGAAGGCGCCGTCCAGCAGCATCAGCGGTCCGTGGGTGGGGATGAGGGAGAAGAGCGGATGCTCCCACAGCCCGCTGTGGTGCAGCAGGGGGAGGCTGAGTGCGGTCAGCCATCCCAGCGAGGGCAGCAGCCAGTCGGTGAACGCCGTGTAGGTGGTCGCGCTGGTGAAGCTGACCAGCAGCACCAGCGCTGTCGCGGGGACCAGGCCCGCCAGCAGCGCCCGGGGGTCGAAGCTCCCGCCGTGGGTGAGCACAGCGAGGGCCAGCGCCAGCGCGGCGCTCAGCGCGGTGAGGCTGGTGACCTTGGCCGCGAGGTAGGAGGCGAACGGCAAAGGGGTGACCACGAGGGCGTCGATGGTGCGCTCGTCCTTGTCGAGGAACAGGGATGCGGCGATGAAGAAGTAGCCGATGGTGACCAGGTTGCCGAAGATCACATACGGCGCGGCGACGCTGCGCAACTCCCCGGGATCAGGATCAGCGCGGCCAGCCACACCGCCTCCGACGGTGAAGGGGACATCAACTCACGAAACGCCCTCTGAGGTCGGTGCAGGCCGAGATGGACGCCCGCGGTGTCGAGGCCCGACGGGTCGCCGATGACGTCCCCGCGCACTCCCCGCTGGTAGCCCGCGCCGCCGAGCGGCTTCGTGAAGAGCTGTCCGACCTCGACCCGCGCCCGGCCGAGATCCCGATGTGGCCCACCGCACTGGGCCACCACGCACACCTGGGTACCCCCTTGGATGGCGCCTACTGGGCCAAGCAGATGCGCCAACCGGTCGCGTTCCTGCCCACCGTGCACGCCGTCGCCGCCGCCTATCCCGGCGCCACGTGGGTCGAGTTGGCCGGGCGCTCCACCCTGGCCCCAGGAGTGCGCGACACCCTCACCGAAACGCAGTCCGACCCGCCACAGGTCGTCGCGGCCGGACATCACAGTCAGAGCGACGACACGGCGCTGCTGAGCCAGCTCGCCCACCTCTACGCCCACGGCCACCCGCCCCAGCACTGGCCCTACGTTCGCCAAGCACCGGTGCGGTTGCCCGTGGCCTGGCACCGGTGCGGTTGCCCGTGGCCTGGCACCACGGCCCCGCCACCACCGATGCCGCGCCCTGCGAGGTGGGCCTGCAGGCCGCGGTGTCCTCCGGCGACCACGCCGCGGTGCACACAGCCCTGGTCCAGCTCGTGGCCCGCATCCTGGGCTGCCACCCCGAGAACCTCGACGCCCACACCCCGCTGGGGGAACTAGGGATCTCCTCCATCGCCACGCTGGAACTACGCGCCCAGCTGCGCGCCCAGCTTCACGGCGCGCACCTGCCCACCGACCTTCCGAGCCCACACACCACCCTCGCCGCCCTCACCCACGCGCTCACGCGCCCTCAAGCCGCAGACACCGGAGACACCGGTTTTCATCCTCGGCTGCGTTCGTCGAGTCGACAGAGGCGCACCAATGACCCCCACGCCCGGATCCGCGACCGCGACCGCGGACACCCGCACCGTCAGGCCCTTAGGCCCAGAGGCCCACCCTCATCCGAGCAGCTCCTGGCGTTGGGCCTCCGTCTGCCCCGCGGCAGAAGGCCGGGCTGGGTCCCCTCTCCCGCTACGCCTTCCCCTGATCGCGCGCCACCGTCTCCTCGGATCTCGTCCTGCCCATTCGGTAGGGCGCGGCGACTCCATCACTCAACGACGAACACGACAGGCCGCGATAACCGAGAAACGTTCCCTCCGGCTTTGGCGCAGACCGACCGATAGCGGCACGCGCCCCCGGATGGCCCCTGCAAGAAAAGACCACGCCCACGACATTGGAGGCTGATCATGGCGGAGGAGACATCGTTGGCGTGCCCTCAGGTGGCGCCCTACCTGGTCGCGGTGGCTGCTGAACTCGCCGACGCCCTCGACGCCGTCGATCTTGAAGAGTGCATCCCGGCTAGCTGGGAGACCGACGAGAATCGACGCGGCGAGAAAGCCACCCACTGGTGCACCCCTGCTCAGGTGCGCCCAGCCATAGCGCGCGTGAGTCGATGCCTGCGTGATTTCACCGAGGTACTGCACGTAATCGACCAGGTGCGCCTCACCCCTGAGGTGGTAGAGCGCTGGGTCACCACCACCGGCGGCGTTCCCGAAGCACTCTCCATGTGGGTGGAATCCGAGGTGGCAGAGCAGCGCATGCACCGCGCTGAGGACGCCGGATACAACCTGGCGCTGCTCGCGCTCCTGGAGAACGGCAACGTCGTCCTCACCACCGATTCCCACGCCACAGCACCATTCCTTGTAGCGCGCACCCTCCTGGTGGACCCGCAGTTCGGGGACCGGCGTGTGCGCCCACTGGCCGCAGCGCTCACCCGGGCCATGGACTGCTACCAGCTGGTCCATCCCCTGCGGGGCTACCGCGCAGGGCAGGCACTGGCCCAAGCCGGCTACGCGCCCGCCCTGACCACTCCCCTCTCCCACCCGTATTATCGCAATAACCCGCCCCCGGAGCTCCCCCTGGCCGCGCCCCGCCGGCTCCCGTACGGGTGCTCTCCGTCCCGGACGGGGTGCGGCCACCAGCACCACCTACCCCCACAACGACAGGCCCTTGATAATGACGTATGAGCCCCGGCCCACTTTCCCGCCGGATATCCCCACCGACCGGCCCACCCCGGCACGGATCTACGACGCGCTGCTCTACGGCAAGGACAACTACCAGGTCGACCGCGACGCCGCCGCCCGAGCGCTGACACATGAGCCCAATGCACGCCTGGTTGTCCACGAGAATCGGGCTTTCCTGCGCCGGGTCGTCGAGTACCTGGTGAACGAGGCCGGAATTCGCCAGATCATCGACCTGGGGTCCGGGCTGCCCACCCAGGACAACGTGCACCAGGTCGCCCACGCCATCGCTCCGGAGACGCGGGTGGTCTACGTCGACAACGACCCCATCGTGCTCGCCCACGGCCAGGCGCTGCTGGCCGACAACCCCCACACCCGGGTGATCACCGCCGACCTACGTGACGTTGACACGGTGCTCAACCACCCCGATACGCGTCAGCTGATCGATTTCACCCAGCCATGGGCGTTGCTCAGCGTGGCGGTCTTCCATTTCATCCCTGAGGACCCCCAGTCGATCGTCGCCGCCTACCGCGCGCACATGCCGACCGGATCCCACCTGGCCCTCTCGCACTTGTCGCAGGATGCGACCACGCCGGAGACCGCTGCGGAGATCACCGCAATCTACGAGCAGGCCACAGCGCCAATGGTGCTGCGCAGCTACCAGGACATCGCGGGCATTTTTACAGGGTTCAGACTGGTTCCCCCGGGTCTGCCGTTGATCATGAACTGGCGACCGGGCATCGCCCCCACAGACCCGGAACGGGTCTGGCTCTACGGCGGAATCGGCCGCACCGAATGAGCCCTCTCGCCGTCCGGGCCCCACGGGGGTGCCCCTCGCCACGTTCGCTGCCGCGGAGGCCCCCGACACCGAGGGACTGGCCGATTTCCTAGGTGGCTTCCTCGGCCTCCTCTTTTTGGTGATCGTGAGCATTGTGGCGATCTTCTTCCTGTTCACGAGGAAGGTCACCGCGACCGCGATCGCGATCGCCAACGCGATGGGAGCGAGGACGGACTAGCGCTGGTCTGTCCCGGACAACGCTGGGTCTGTGCAGACCCGTCAGGAGTGGAGGTTGCGTGCCCTACCTGCGCCCGCATCAGATCGAGGCGGTCGAGGCGTCGCTGAAGGCGTTCAGTAATGAAGAGTCGCGGGTCCATGACGTGTTGGCGTGCGGCACCGGCAAAACCCGCATCGGGCGTGCCGTGGTGGATGCGCTCCTTAGGAATGAGGGTCGGGTGCTGGTCGCGGCCCCACGGATCAACCTGCTGGTCCAGGCGCTGGCGGAGTACCGGGTGGCCGGTGATGCGGGGCTGGGCCGCGTCGTGATCGTCTGCAGCGACTCCGCTATTACCAGCGATGGGCGTCTGGGGGGTATCGATCTCACGGTGACCACCTCCGCTGCGTGCGTGGAAGCGCTCGCACGGGGCCCCGGCCGGGTCACGGTGTTCTCGACCTATGGGTCCCTGCCCACGCTTATCGAGACCCATCAACGAGGGCTGGGCCCGTGGGATCTGGTGGTGGCTGATGAGGCCCACTACCTCGTGGGCCAGGGCAAGTGGGCGCGCATTCACGATGATGCCTGCGTCCCGGCCCGCCGTCGCAAGTACACCACCGCCACCCCGCGCATCCTCACCCCGCGCGCCACCAGCGGCGACACCGTTCTGACCGGCGACATGGCCGATGCGGCAACGTTTGGCCGCCGTGCCTTTGAGCTCACCTTCGCTGAGGCGATCGAACGGGGCCTGCTCGCGCCGTTTAGGGTGATCACCCCGGTGGTCACCCGTGGGCAGGTGCGCCAGCTTGTGGACCAGGCCACGCACCTGGAGGTGGGCCGCGGGGCGCTGTCCGCGGACGTCGCCGCGATGCAGCTGGCCTCATTGAAGGCGATGATCGAGTTCGACGCCCAGCGGGCGCTGACGTTCCGCCCCCGGGTGAGCCACGCACGGTTGTGGGCGACCAGCCTTGCCCACATCCCCGAGCTGATCCCGGAATGGCAGGGCACGGTGTGGGCGCGCCACCTCAACGGCACCCACACAGGGCGCACCCGCGCACGCGTGCTCGAACAGTTCAGCGCGCCCGCTGAGCCGGCCACCAAACGGTTCCTGACCAACGTCGCCCTGTTTCGCGATGGTTTGACGCGCCCGGCTGCGACACGGTGGTGCTCACCCACCCCATCACCTCAGTCACGTTGGCGGTGCAGATGTTCAGCCGCGCACTGCGCCCTGATCCTGAGCGCCCGGACAAGACCGCGACGTTCATCCTGCCGGTGCTTCTGGGCGAACAGGACAACGGAGAGCACGCGTTGGACTCGCCCGCATGGTCGGTGGTCTGGTCCACACTGCGCGCCCTGGCCTCGATGAGCACGAGCCTGTTCGACCAGGCCAGCCACCAGCTGCGCACGTACGGCGCCCGCGAACCAGGCGAGGACGCTGGGCCCTACCGCGTGCCGGAGTGGTGGCACGTGCGCGGGGTGCCGGTGCCTGCGGAGTTCGCCTCCGCGATCAGCCTGCGCGCCATGCGCACGCTCGCCCCCGCTGAGGAGGAGTACTTCGGCGCCCTGCACCGTTTCCACGCCGAGCACGGGCACCTGCGAGTGCCCGTCGAGCACGTCACCCCCGGCGGGCTTCGCCTGGGCAAATGGGTGCGGGCCGCGATCAACCGCTACCACCGGGGCATATGCGATCGCACCATCACCCGGCTCACCGACATGGGGATGACCTGGCACTCAACGCGGGCGAGCCGCCACGACCTCGTCCGCGCGGCCATGGACTTCTACCTCACCTACGGCCACCTCAACGTCCCCTATACCTGGAGCACCCCCACAGGGTCCACGCTTGCAGACTTCATCAACACCATCCGCCAGGAATACAAGAACAACAAATACACCCAATCCGACATCGACTTTTGGGAGTCGATCGGTATGGTGTGGAGCCCCACAGATGAACGCGAGCGCACATTACGCCAGGCTGTCCTCGACCATCACGAAGAGCACGGCGACCTCCTTGTCGACAACGATTTCGTCACCAAAGACGGAGCGCGGCTTGGCCGCAACATCGCACAAACAAGAAAAGCCCACACCGACGGAACACTCACCGAAGAAGACTTCGCGTTCTATGATTCCCTGGGCATGTGATGGGACTGGAAAGAAGCCAAAAGAGAACGCCAACGCAGGAACTATGAACAACGGTGGGAACGCGCCTATGGGTTCGCGCACCAGTTCTACGCGCGCAACGGACACCTTCGGGTGCCCCCACACCACAAACCCGCCGACGAACACGGCCCTTTCGGTCTCTATGACTGGCTACGGCGCCACCACAAAGAATGGAACACCGTTCCCGCAGACAAACGCGACCGTCTCCTCGCCATCGGTTCCGTCTGCCCGCAAACGACCAGCGAACCCCCGCAGACCGAGTCATGACCCCCACCTCAGCCGCCACCATCTCCAGTGCCGTCGTGCAGGCCCACGCGGTGCACGGCGACGTCACCGTGCCCCCCGCATGGCAGCCACCAGTGCCCCGGGAGCTTCCCTCAGCCCCGCCCCACTGGACCAACCGGACCGCTGAACTCGCCCGGCTCGCGTGCCTTGAGCAGCACACTGTGCAGCGTCAGCGCCGCGAGCTGGTCATCATCTGGGGACCAGGCGGTGTCGACAAGACCGTGCTCGCCACCCACGTCCTGACCAACCTCGCTGATGCCTTTGTTGACGGACAGCTCTACGCCGACCTGCGCGGCTTCTCCGAACGGCCGGCTGAGCCCAGGTTCATCCCCACGTCCGTGGGGCTCGGGGGTGCGGCGTCGGCCTCGGTATCCGCCGGGCGGGGCGATGACGTCGTGGGGCCGCCGGGCGGCGGGCTCGGCGTCATAGACGCAGGCCAGGGTGGCCATCCGTGTGCGGGCCGGCTTCTCGCCTGCGGTCAGGCGGGTGCGAAAGGCCCTGGGGGTGGCCGCGGCGGCCTGGCGGGTGACCGGGCACAGTGCCTCCGGGCGCATCACCACCCCCTTGGCGCCCACCGACAGCGCCAGCACCGTCGAGGCGGTGCACGGCAGCGTGATTCGCCGCGGCACCCCTGGGCTCCGCCGGGCCGGGGACGGTGTGCCTTCCGTTGCTCAGCCTGCCGCTGACCAATCGGGTGGAGGTGCGCCGACACACCGACTCCCACCCCACCGCCCGACGCCTCGCCGAACGGATGGGCTGACGGCCCCGGCCAGTTCAAGCCGGGCGCTCCGGTGCTCGTCGGTCCTGCAGGTCGGCGCCAACGGGCTGGATGGTGGTGAGACTTACCGCGGCGGCGCGGTCGAGCGGCCCACCTGCCCGCACCTGCCCGGCGCCTGCCTGACGACCGCGGCAGGCCATGCCCCCGGCTCCGCGTGGCCCCCGGTGTGCCGGTCAGGTCTCCTTGGGGATCACGATCCACATCACCAGGTAGATCAGCACCTGCGGCCCCGGCAGCACGCACGAGAGCACGAACAGCACCCGCACCAGAAACGGCGACACCCCGAAGCGGCGTGCCAGACCCGCACACACGCCGGCGATCCACCCGTCACGGGTGCGCACCAGACCGCTCGAAGCCATAGCTCCACAACTCCTTTCCCCCGTCAACCGCTCCGCACCCGGCCCCGCGGTGCGCTCGCAGCGGAGGCATCGCAACCGGTGGCCGGACCGGAGATGGCACCCCTGCCCTACCCCGATCCGGCTGCGGCACTCGCCCCGGGATCGGCACGGCGAGGAACGCGTGGCCGATGCGTGTCTCCGCCACCCCCAACTGGGTGGAGCCTGGCTTGGGGGCGCCGCCGACTGCGGGGGCGGTGTGCCTTCCGCTGCTCAGCCCGCCGCTGACCTATCGTGTGGAGGTGCGCCGCCATACTGACTCCCACCCCACCGTGCGGCGCCTGGCCGACCGGCTGGGCTGACGGCCCTGGGCGAAGCGAACCGACGACGCTCCGGCCGCTGTCGACCGCACGGGCGCCGGAGTCCTTACTCATCGCGATGGAATTTGCTTACCTCGGACCTGAGGAGCCTGAGCATGGTTGCCGACGTGCCCGACGCGCTGCTCCGAAGGTGCGTGGATACCCTGGCGCTCGCCCATCGCGTCCGGGGGAGGCCCTATCCCACTGGGTGCGGACTCGACCAGCTGGCCGAACACAATCTCCGTGCCCCTCGGGCGAAACCTTCCTACGCCCAGTCGGCGTCCGGACTGCGTCCCGGAATCGGGATCGAACGCGTCCTGGACTATGTCGTGCGTGCCGTCGCGCGATCGATCGCGGGTGGATGTCGGGTCCGTTCCGGGCTGCCCTGCACCCGGCGGTAAGGGTACCCACCCTGAAGTCGCGCCAGCAGGTTCAGGGTGCTGCTCCGGGGAGATCCGGATCCACGCGCGTGGCAGGGAGATCGATGATGGCGTCATGACGACCAAGAGGACACCCCCGCAGAGCCGTCTTCGTCGACCACTCGTCGTGTTCTTCGCTCTGACCTTCTTGTTCGGCTGGGGAGCTCTGGCGTCCCTGATCGCATTCGGCGGTCTCATGGAGCCGGTCTTCGGCCCTCCGTCCGGCACGCACCCGGTGTTCGTCCTGGCCGTGTACTCGCCCGAGTTCGCGGCCCTCTACGTCATCTGGCGGGAGGGCGGCCTGCGCGATGTCCGGGACCATCTGCGCCGTCTGATCCTGTGGCGGATGCCTGCCGGATGGTGGTGGTTCCTGCTGCTCGCGATGCCCGCGGGCAAGTACGTGAGCGCGCTGCTGAATGGGACGGCGGGCGAGTTCCCCTTCTCTCCGTGGTACTTGGTCCTGCCCGCGCTGATCCCGGCGCTCCTTCTCGGACCGATCGAGGAACTCGGCTGGCGCGGTTACGCCCAGCCGATGCTGCAACGCCGGTTCAACCCCTTGGTGACCAGCCTGGTCCTCGGATTCTTCTGGGGGCTGTGGCATCTGCCCGCGTTCCTGCTCAGCGGCACCCCGCAGAGCGCATGGTCCTTCGGCCCGTTCATGCTCGGTGCGTTCGCCCTGTCGATCATCATGACGCCCCTGTTCAACGTCTCCCGCGGCAGCATCCTCATCCCCGCCCTGTTCCACTTCCAGGCCAACATCCCCGCCTACCCCGAGGGGCAGCCGTGGGAGAATTACGTGTTCGCCCTCGTGGCAGTAGTCATGGTGATCTGGAAGCGGGACCACTTCTTCTCCCGCGACGGCGCCGTCACCGACGTCGTCCTCCGTATCCGCTGACCTCTCGCGCCCGAGCGCGCAGCGGCGCACCCGGAGAGATGTGCCTCTCTGGACATCATGGATGCACGTCCCCTGTTGTCCGCGGCTCAGGTACAGGTCCGAGATTCCGCGATCTTGGACCACGGCATCAACGTCGACGAGATCCCGGAGCCGCACCGGCTCGCCGAGCGCGGCTGGTAAGTCTCCTTACCAGTGCTCGGACACCATCACCGAGAAGGTCTCGGGTTCGAGTGCTTCGAAGATGTGGGGGGAGGTCGCCCGGGTAGGCGACGTAGTCGCCCGGGCCAATCTCGACCGGGTCGTCGGTGAGGCCGAGCCGGGCGAAGTCCAGCCGCTGGGTGAGCATCACCTCGTCGCCCCGAGCGGACTTGGCGACAGGGTCCCAGTGCAGCCACACCGCGGGCAGCAGCGCTGGGAACCTCTCCCCACGTTGGCGCTGGCCGTAGATCCGGTGATACTTCTCGAACAGCGCCTGCTGCGGCGGAGAGTTCGCGGGCAGGGCAGAGCGAAGCCGTTGCCAGAGACTTCCCTTGGCCGCCTCGGGGGAGAGCTGCTCTCGTTCTGCCCACCACGCTTGGAGGTCGTCCCACGTCAACCCATACTCAGGGACCGGGCGGTCGTAGCGGAGCACACCACTGGTGGCTCCTACGACCTCGACCTCTTGGCCCAGGACCTCTCGTAAGCACAGGTCTGGCTTGGCGGCTGTCGATGCAAACAGGATCAACTGTGGCGGTCTGGCCCGTGAGCCGGTGGGCACGATGGAGAACTCCGGGTAGCCGCCGGTACTGCCGGTCTCGATGACCTTGAGTCCGCCGCGTGCAAGCGGCAGGGCGATCGCCTCGGCCAATGCACGCTGGCGGTGCTCGTCGGGATTGACCGCTCCGGAGAGCACCCCTTCAACAAACAGCAGGAACCGGCGATTCGAGCTGGTCAGCGCACCGGGCTTCTT
Organism: Lipingzhangella halophila; assembly: GCF_014203805.1. GTDB lineage: Bacteria > Actinomycetota > Actinomycetes > Streptosporangiales > Streptosporangiaceae > Lipingzhangella > Lipingzhangella halophila. The sequence goes on from NZ_JACHJT010000001.1 coordinate 3,844,229, forward strand.
GAAGAGGTCGAGCACTGTCCAGTCATCCGTGAAGCGGACCATGTGCCGCTCGATCTCACTGGCCAGGCTACGGCCGGTCCATAGGTCCATCTCCGACTCCAGAACCCACAACTGGCCAAGCATGGCCAAGAAAACGCGATGCAGCCTCGCGGCGCTTCCTATCAGCATGGGCACTCCTGCCGCCGCTCCTGTGGCCACCGCCACCACCACCCCGCCCCCATCACATAGGTGCCTATGGCCACCGCTCCACCGGTGACGGCTGCGGCCGTCACAGCGATCACCGCGATGACCGCCCACCTCAGCGGCAGTCGACCTGACGTCTCTCCGCTCACCTGTAGTCCCCTCCTCGCTGTCGTGTCGAGGCTGCCCCACATCGTGGTGGGCGTCGGTGAGGACTCCGGCGGTGAGCTGTGCGACCGTGCGTCCCGCGCCCTCGCCGCGGAACTGGGCGTGGAACCGGCGCTCTTGCCCGGCGGCCACGTCGGATTCCCCGAGGACCCCGAGGCCTTCGCCACCCGGCTGCGGCAGGTGCTCGCCGCCGGGTGAACCGTCCCGGCGGCCGTGGACGGTCCCGGATCAGCCCTCGTCGGGGATCCCGACGGGGGCTGGGGTGAGGGGTGAACCGTGGAGCTGCCGGGCGTCTGGTACACGGTCCCACCACAGCCGCTGGTCGACCGTGGTGAACAGGCGCCAGCCGTCGAGCGCGCCCCCACCGTAGAGCACCTCGGCGAGTGCGGACAGGTAGGCGGCGACGCCGGGCCATGATCCCGTGAAGGAGCCGCAGCCGTCGTGGACGGCCCGACCGAGGCGCCCCTGCCCGGGGCCGGGCCGCTGGTCGACAACCAGCAGGTCGCCGCTGGCGGTCTGCGCCCAGGGAACCCAATGGGGGTGCCACCACGGCTCCTCTCCCGGTTCGGCCGCCAGCAGGTCCTCGTCCGCGAGGTCCATGCGCAGCCGCCACGCGTCACGGATCCCCGCGGCACCGAGGGGGGAAGCCGCGGGCAGCAGCCGGGACTCCGCGTCGCCCCCGTTGTGCCACCGCAGGGACGCGGTCAGCCCTGCCGGCAACTCCGCGCCGATCTCCCGCCCGGCGGCCTCGATCTCCTCACCCGACGCCGGGGGGTTGAGCAGCGCCAGCTCCGCGGGTGCATATGCGGCGAGCCAGGAGTCGATCCGACGCCAGGACCCTGACACGGCCTCGTCCTCGTGCATGGCAACCATTATGCGAGCCCGTTGAGGTCCTCCTCTCCGGGGGCGCCTGGCGAGGTGGAGCCCGGGCGGTTTCGGTCCGATCGACCTCCCGGCCCAGGTCCCCCGCGCCGTGGTGCCAGCAGCCGGCAGCATCCTCGGGTTCCGCTGCCGAGGCCGTGGTGCGGTCGTTGCTCTCCTGGTCGCCCGCGGTCTGCGTACGCACTGCGTGTGCAAGAGGAGTTCGCGCGGAACTGGCGCATCAAGAGCTCGTAGCTCCCGATCAGGGCGAAGGAAGGCCAGGCGTGGATGATGCGTGACCACACCCGTGGGGTCGGCCACGGCGATGTTGGCCGCCAGGGACGCGGCGCTGCCGACAACCAATAGCGTCCACGGCAGCACTCCCCCACGCCGGCCCTGGCGGGCATCACTGAGTAAGGCCATGGAGGCGGCGACTATCATGCCGTCGACCGACAGCGGGAACAGGCCCGCACGCCAGGCGGGTTCGCCGTGGCTCAGCGCCAGCTCGAACATGTGGGCATAGGAGACCACGGCCGCGATGGCGGCCAGCAGCAGGACGGTGGCGGTGGGGATCCAGCGCGACCACACCGGACTCGACATGGGCACTCGCTCCCTTTCGCAGGTCATCAGCCATACGCGGGAGTCGGACACCGGTGAGCACTACCGGGCACATGGACCTCGGCCGATCGTGGAGACGGCCGCGGCGCGCCGACGGCGTGGAGACAAAATGGAGACGAGAACTCGTCTCAACGGGGCTCAACGGCGTCGAACGGCTCCCAACGAGGACCTCTGACCTGCAATTCCACACATCGGTCCAGGTCGGCCGGAGCGCCGAACTACCTTGACACGGTAGAGGTCACTGGTTCGAGTCCAGTATCGCCCACCAGCATCACCGCAGGTCAGGATGGGTCTCTCAGATCTCTCCACGGAAGGCGGACACCGCCGTGGGAGATATCTGGGAGACCATCTTTTTTCGTAGGGGCCTTCGGCCCCTCAGGCGGCATCGTCGCGGTAGTGCTCACGGGCGAGTTCGGGGACGAGTGACGCCAGTTTTCGTCGCTCTGTGTGATCGATCCCGGTGAGACTGTTCTCCCAGCGGCGGGTCAGAGCCCGATGCCGCAACCGGCCAACTCGGCGGTGATCCGGGCCTCGGACCGCTTGTGCTCGCGCCGCCAAGTCCCGATCGCGGCCACGGCCCGTCCGAGGCGGCTTGTAGGGCGTGGTGCGGGGCCGAGGAACGTTCGTGCAGGCCGGTTTCGCCGTGGCGGCGATGCCGGTTCACCCACTACGAGGCACATGCCCGCGATATGCCCATTTCAGCGGCTACGTGGGGGATCGGGCGCATCTGGCAGCGCTCGACGAGGCGGCGACGGCCCTCGACGGACAGCGGCGCATTACCGTGGGACACGAGAGCAAATCCTTTCAGAGGCTGGATGAGTCGTTGACGCTTCTCATCATCGCGGGCCGGGGCCTGCTCTCCTCATGTCACTCCGACAGCAGTGTCAACGACCTTCCACCCCGTAACAGTTAGGCGCCCGCGGCTCGCCGCCGCGCGCGGTGGTTGGCGACATTGACCCGGTTTCCGCAGACTTCGGGCATACAGAAGCGGCGGCGCCCGGCCCGACTGGTATCGACGAATACACCCTCGCACGCCGGTGACGCACATGCGCGAAAGCGCCTGCCGCCCAGGCTGTGCAGCACGCCCAGCAGCCCGACACCGATGAGTACGGCCAGCTCGTCGGCAAGCGCAGCCCCCTCCACCGTGGCAACCGCCCACCGCCAACGTCCGCCACTGTCGCGGTAAAGACGGGGGCCGGCGCCGGCGCGGGCGACGAGCGCCTCAGCAGCGGCCGCGAGTTCGTCCTCGGACTCGCTTTCCAATGCGGCGCGGGTCTCCTCGCGCAGGCGGTGGACGGCGATCACGTCGGGGGCTGCGGGACGACCCCCTCCGTCCAGGGCTTCGGGCGCGAGTCCGTGCTCGGTGAGGAAATCGGCCAGCGCGGCGGTTCCGGCCAGGCCGTCGCCGTCGCTGCGCACCCGCGGCGCGGTGTTGACGAGAGCGGTGGCTACGCCCGCCCCTGATGCGTAATCGGAAAACGGTATGTTCAAGCCTTACCTCTTGGTATCGTAATCGATCTAAGACAAGTTTACCGATTACTACTGGAGGTGCCATGCCTACCAGCGACAACGGCGCACCCGCTGCCGTCTCTGCGTCTTATACTCTGCCCGACCGCGTCAGCGTTTCGGGCGGGCGTGTCGCCACCGGCGTACTCGGCCACGGTCCGCCCGTGATCCTGGTACACGGCACACCGGCCTGGTCCTACCTGTGGCGCGGCGTCGCCGAACGACTGGCCGAGCACCACACCGTCTACTTGTGGGACATGCTCGGTTTCGGCGACTCCCATGCCCGCCCCGGCGTCGCCCCCTCGATCGCGCGGCAGGCCACCACACTCACCGAACTGGTCGCACACTGGGGACTGGAGGCGCCCGCCCTGGTCGGTCACGACATCGGCGGGGGTGTGGTGGCGCGTGCGCACCTGATGGAAGAGGTGCCCGCACGCGCGCTGGCGCTGGTCGACGCCGCGGTGCTGGGGCCGTGGAACACCCCGTTCACCGACCACCAGCAGCACTACGCCGAGGCGTATCGCACCATGCCCGTCGACGTATTCGGCGATCTGGCCGCCGTCCGGCTGCGTAGCGCCGTCCAGACTCCGATGTCCCCTGAGGTTGCCGACGCCTACCTCGCGCCGTGGGCCGGACAGCAGGGGCAGAACCGCTGGATCGACCAGGTCGCCGCGGTCAGCTACGAAGACACACGCGACGTTGTGCATCGCCTGGACACGGTGACCGCGCCCACGCTGGTGCTGTGGGGCGAGCAGGACGGCTGGCTGGACCCGTCGGTCGGGGCCAACCTCGCCGCGGCCGTCCCGGGCGCCCGCCTTCGCACGGTTACGGGTGCGGGCCACTTCTTGCCCGAGGACGCGCCCGAGGCCACGGCACACGCCCTGGTGGAGTTCCTCAACGGCTGAGCGTGGGCGTCCGCCGCCGATCAGGCCGGGCACCGTCGGCCACGGTGCCCGGCCCAGCGCTGCTTACGGCCGAAGGCCGCAGCGATCTCGCCTCCGGTCGGCAGCGAGTGGACGGGGTGGCCGGGATGCGCCGGGCCCCACTGCCGTGGGGCAGACCGTGGAGAACACGGCAAAGGTTCCGCCGCTCGCGAAATAGCCACCGCGCGGATGGCGTTGTGGCCTGCACTATGGACGAAGCAGCGGATCCCCCCGAGCGTTCCGGAACGGACCACCACGCGGCGGCGGAGCGGATCCGGCAGGCCAGAGCCGAAGCGGCGGGACTGGCCCAATCCCTGATGCGCCAGTGGGACGGCGTCGTCGAGGCGGCCGCATTAACGGGGAACGACGACGAGCACGATCCCGAGGGACCCACTGTCGCCTACGAACGCCAACAACTCCAGGCCATGCGTGAACACGTGCGCGGCGAACTCACTGATCTCGACCGGGCCGCCCAGCGGCTACACGATGGCGTGTACTGGACGTGCGCGGGCTGTGGGGGTCCGATCGGCGCGGCGCGCCTCAGCGCACGCCCCACGGCCCGAACGTGTATCGGCTGCGCGTCCCGAGGTACTGCGCGAACCCGCTACGGGGGGTGACCACAGCACTCCGCGCGCCACGGCGTCCCCGCGTCCGCTGCGCGTGTCGGGACAGGTGCTCCGGCGGAGGCGCGCTGCGCGGCGCCAAAGAAGTACGCGTCGTTCTGGCAGGTGTGGCACCGCAACGCCAGCAATGACGGGCGGCTGACGCGCAGGCACGGCAGCGACCGGAGGTGCCCGAAGGTTCCCGGCCCCCGAGCACCCGATCCCGCGAGCGGCAGCGAGCCCCAGAAACGCTAAACGCTGCCTGGCTAGCTGTCCCCCGTCGCGGGACGTGTCGTGAACGGCAGCACGATCCGGGACTGGTGGGTCGCGTCGCGATGAATCTTGTGGGTGACGGGACGGCCCACCGGCAGGTGGAAGGCGTCGGGGGGGGGCAGTAGCGCGTTGTGCGCGTCGGCCAGCGGTTCGTTGTTCGACAGTTCGGCGACCATACGGTGGCCGGGCCGCAACGTTGCCGCGAACGGGTACAGGCGCACTACGTACTCCTCGATCTTCCCGGGCTCCACCGGCACGGCACGGGTGTGCGGATGGTACGGGTTGCCTTCTGTGGTGCGGTCGTCGAGCTCGCGGTGTGAGCCCTTGAGGTACCCGGTGGTGACCAGTTGGCGTTTGCTGTCAGGCGCGGCGTCCCACAGACGCAGGATGAAGTTCGTGTCGTCCTGGTCGATCTCCGCGAAGATGTGCGCGGCGCCTGTGCCGATCAGTTCCGTGGGCTCCTCGAACGGTTCGGTGCTCCAGCTCAGGACTTCGACCTTGTCGGTGACTGTGAGCGGCGCCTGGTAGAAGCCGTCCGGGGAGGCGTACTCCGCGCCCATAAGCTCGGGTTCGAACGAGAGCTTGTGGCGTGGGCGCAGGTAGAGCGAGGTGTATTCGGTCTCCTTCGGCGGCCACTGCTCCGCGGTGACCACCTCACGCGAGCCCTCGACGAAGACGCTCACGGCCGGCTCGGCCATGATTCCGTTGTCGACGCCCTTGAGCCAGTACTCGTACCAGCGGAACATCGTGTCGTGCTCCTCGACCCACGGACGCGACTGCATCGGGGGGTAGGAGCCGATGTCCAACTTCTTTGGCCCCTTCAACACGTTGAACAGTTCGATGTGGCCGTCCACGGTCCAGCCGCGGCCCTGGTCGATCTGTAGGTAGACCGGGATCTCGGTGTTCTGCGCCAGCGTGATGGGGTTGCGCTCCTCGTACCACGGGCCGTCGAGGTGGTTCATCACGATGTCGAACCAGAACTCGCGGTTCTTCGGGTACTTCAGGACGTGCACCAGGTTCGGCCAGGCGGCGACGTCGGGGTCCTGAAGCCGCCGCTGGACGAGCTTTTCAAGCTCATCCGGGGAGTACTCCTCCTGCATTCGGGACTTCACGTTGGTGTGCGCGATGCCGGAGTCGCCACCGCGGCCCTCGCGGGCGGCGCGCGGCATGAACCACATGATGCCGCCGTGGTAGGTGGTCTCGTAGAAGTCGAAATGGCCGCCGCTGACGAAGATCGCCTTCAGGTGCGGTGGACGCTCGGCCGCGGCCAGCACCTGCATGGATCCGAAGTACGAGATACCGATCATGCCGACGTTGCCGTCACACCACGGCTGCGCGGCGACCCACTCGATGAGGTCGTACAGGTCTTGCCCCTGCGGGACCCCACCGAAGTTGTAGTTGCCGATCATCACGCCGCCGGAATCACCGGTGCCGCGCATGTCACCGATGACGTGGACGTAGCCCTCCGTGACGACGCGGGTGATGTCACCGGCCTCGATGCAGCCGTCCCACAGCGGACTGGGGCGGCGCTGGGGCGGCATGGTGAGGGCGAAGGCCTGCAGCTCCTTGCCGTAGGCGCTCATCGCGACCAGCGCCGGCCGCGGTTCTTCCTCCGTGCCGTGGTAAGCGTCCGCGGCGAGCTCGACGCCGTCCCGCATCGGGACTCGCAGATCCTTGCGGGCGGCGATCCGCTGCCCACCGGCATCCAGCAATCGAGGCTCGACCATGCGATATCTCCTGTCGTCGTTCAGAGCGTCGTGTCGTACTGCGGGCGATAGCCGTGCAGCGTGGTGAAGAACGGGGACGGTTCAAGGGTGGGGTCGCCCTGGTAGCCGAGTTCCGCGGCCACGGTGGCGAAGGGCGAGTACACGGAGTCTGTCTCCTGCAACCCGGCGCGTAGGCAGTGGTGCGCGGCCGTGCCGACTCGCTGCTCGATGTCGAGGCTCTCCTGCAGGGCCTCTTCGGCCTGGGCGGCGTCGAGCTTGACGCCGTAGGCCACCCCGTCCGTGCGGCGGTACGGGTGCCCGAGGTAGAGGTGCTGCGGCCGGATCTCATCGCGCAGGTACTCCAGGCCCGCGCGGTAGCCGGCCGGGTCCACGAAGCCGGGGAAGCCGTTGGCGGCCCCGTGGACCTGCACGGCGTCGCCGACGAAGACGGAGCGCTGGCCGTCGATCACGTAGGCCACCGATCCGGGCGTGTGCCCCGGGACGGAGTGGACGCAGACGGTGACGTCGCCGCCGAGGGAGAGGGTCTCGCCCCCCGTGACCAGCACGGTCGGCTCCATCTCGCCGGCGATGACCGCCTCCGTCGCGGCCGTCACCTTCGCCTCGCCTTCGGGGTCGCGCAGGTATTGTCCACGGCCGGCGCGATACTCCGCCACGTGGGCGCGGCGCGTGCGCAGCATCGGCGCGTCGGCCTCGTGGATCACGACTTGTGCCCGCCGGCCGGTGAGCTCCCACAGCGCGTGGGCACCGCCGACGTGGTCGATGTGGCCGTGGGTCAGCAGGATCCAGCGCACGTCCTCGATGCGGCGCCCGATGGCTTCGAGCGCGGGAGCCATGCCCTCGGCGGGCGAGGAGGCGATTCCGGTGTCGACGATGGCCGGCTCGGGCGCGTCGATGTAGAAGCTGTAGAGGCCGAACCGGCCCCACGGCGAGACCAGGGGGTGGACTTCCACGTTCATCCTGGCTCCGTGCCCAGGAATGCGGCCGTCTCCGTGAAGACTTGGTGATACTCCGGAATCCAGGAGAAGTGTTGGACGAATCCGTGACCGGCGCCCGCGTACCGGCTGACCGTCGCCGCCACACCGGCCTTTTTCAGTTTCTGCCCGTAGAGCTCGCCCTCGTCACGCAGCGGGTCGTGCTCGGCGGTGACGATGAGCGCGGGAGGCAGTCCGGTGAGGTTCGCCCGTTTGATCGGGGACACGAGCGGATCCGCCGGATCGGCTCCGCTGTCGATGTAGAAGGCGTTGAAGGGCTTCAGGGTGTCCGTCTCAAGGCCGTATCCCTCGGCGTTCTCCCGCAGCGATGGGTAACGATCGGGGTCGAAGTCCAAGTCGAGCGAGGGGTAGTACAGGATCTGGTGCGTGATGCGGTCGAAGCCGTAGCCGTGGGCCATCGCGGCGACGGCGGCGACGAAGGTGCCGCCCGAGCTGTCTCCGGCGATTGCGAGGGTCGTGCCGTCCCACGCCAGGCTCTCGCCGTTCTCCGCGGCCCAGCGCACCACCGCGTAGCAGTCCTGGATACCGGCCGGGTAGGCGGACTCGGGGGCCCGGCGGTAGTCGACGGAGACGACCTTGAGCCCGGTCTCGTTGGCCAGCGACCGCGCGACGTGGTCGTGCGTGTTGAGGCTGCCGAGGAAGAAGGCGCCGCCGTGGAAGTAGACCAACAGGCCGTGGGAGTCCGCCTCGGTGGGCGTGTAGACGCGGACTGGCACCTCACCCGCGGGCGTCGACGCGGCCACGTCCTCTACGGAGTGGAGCGGCAGGCGGTCCTCGAGGGGTGCAACCTCGGCCTCTTCCGCGGCCCGCATGGCGACCGGGTCGAGCGGCCCGTCGGGCGGGGCCGGCAGGTTGCGGACCACCTCGGCGATCTTGGGATGCAGCGTCATTGCTTTCCACTTTCCGTTTCAGCGGCCCCGGGCTTCTGCCCCGGGAAGACGTCGTCAAGTTCGTCCTCTGACCATCCTTGGCGCGAGATGCGCTGCAGCTCGTCCGTTTCCGGCTTGCGGGTCGCCTGGTACAGGGCCAGCGCCTGGGTGACGGAGTCCGCCTCGCTCAGGGCGTCGGCGAGGGCGCCGGCGTCCAGGATCGCGGAGTTGGCGCCCTGCCCCTGGTGGTGCAGCATTGCGTGGGCCGCGTCACCCAGGAGGACAGCGGAATCCGTGTGCCACGTGTCGACCGGGTCGATGTCGTAGACGGCGCGGATGTTGACGGTGTCCATGTCGAGGTCGCGAACGATGTTCACGATCCGCTCGTCGAAGCCGTCGACCTTCGCGAGCAGGTCGTCCTTCGTGACCACCGGCGTCCATCTGCTGTCCGGGCACAGTACGGTGATGTCGAACGACACCTGGTTGCGGTGGCGCAGGGGAAGCATGTAGATCTTCGTTCCCCTGCCGATGTACATCCGGAAGTTGTCATCGGTGACCATGCCGTGGGCATCGTCGGCGGAGATCACGGCGCGGTGGGCATGCTCGCCGGAGAACACCGGGTCCTTGGCGCTGAACAACTGCTGGCGGACCACGGACTTGATGCCTTCGGCACCGACCACCAGATCGGCGGTCACGGTGGCACCATTGGCGAAGGTCAGCGTCGCCGCGTCCCCGTCATCGGTGATGGTCTCCAGCTTGTGGCCAAGGTGCACCATACCCTCGGGGAGCACACCCAGGAGGGCGTCGATGAAGTCGCCGCGGTGGATCAGGTGGGTGGTCTCGCCGAAGGTGTCGATCTCGGGCCACGCCTCCTTCATGATCGGTTCGGCGGTGGCCTGGAGGACCTCGAAGTAGTCGCTCGGCGAGCTCGCCTCCGCGATCGCGTCGAAGATCCCCCACTGGCGGAACCGGCCCATGGTGGAGGGACGCAGACCGATGCCGGCGCCGACCTCCCGGATCCGGTTCGCCTGCTCGTACACGTTGACATTGACGCCGAGCAGGCTCAGGGCCTTGGCCGCCGCAGCGCCGCCGTACCCGGCGCCGACGATGGCGATGTTCAGGTTCTTCAGGTCTGAGGGCTGCATGGGTGTGGTCCTTGTCAGGTCCGGATCGTCAGGAAGTCGGCGGGGTTGTCGATGAGCAGCTTGGTGACTGTCGCCTCGGCCACGCCGGCGTCGCGCAGGTCGGGCACGAGATCTTCGAAGATGTAGTTCACGGTGTGTCCCTTCACGCCTGGCCAGCCCAGCGGGCTGCAGTTCGCATCGGCCGAGACCAGGAGCTGGTCGAGGTGCCCGTTGTTCAGGAGGCGGAGGAAGTGGTCCAGACGTTCCTGGCGCGGGCGGGCCCAGAACGGCAGGTCCTCGATCTCGGTCTCGTAGCCGAAGGTGTCGAAGCCGATACGGCCTCCCTGTTCGAAGATCCACTCGTGCGGAGTCCTCGGTGAGTTCAGGCCGTCGTCGGCGTGGCCGAACAGGACCCGGTCCAGCGGGAGTCCTTCCTCGGCGAAGATGGCGACCGCGGGTTCGGCGTCGATCGCCAGGTGGGTCAGGATCGGCACCCCGGTCGTCGCGGCGGCGCGGGCCGCCGCGCGGTAGATGCGCTGGTCCAGCTCCGTCATGCGCCCACCGCGGCTCACGCCGACCTTGATGACGCCGGCGCGGCTACCGGTGTCGCCGATGCCCACGGTGATCTCGTGCACGAAGTGCCGGGTCAGGTAGTCGACACTCGCCCGGGCGAAGAACGGCAGGGCGGTGTCGCCGCCGACGAAGCCCGTGCAGGCAACGATGTGGACCCCGGTCTTGGCGGACAGCGACTTGTAGTAGTCGACGTCGCGGCCGTTGCAGATTCCCGTCACGTCCACGAAGGTCCCGCCGCCGTACTCGCGGAACTGCCGCAGCTTCGGGACGGTCGCCTCGTAGTGCTCCTCGGGCATCCTCCACCACTGCGTGTCCAGTTCCGAGCCGGGCATGCCGTACCCGATGTGCTCGTGGACGGCCACGGCGCCCAGTTCTTCCGGGGGAATCGGCCCCAGGACGGTGTTCACTCTCGACACAACGCTCACCTCTGGAATGTTCGAAGCTCGATGGGCGTACGACGCTGTTTCCCGGTCAGCGCACCGACAGCAGGTCGCGCGGGTTGGCGACACGGATGCGCTGGACGTCCTCGTCGCTGAGGCCCTGTGCCGTGAGGAGGGGAACGAACGTCGAGGAGACGTAGCTGTACGGCAGGTCGTGGGCGGGTTGGCCCACCGCGGTGCCGATCGCGTTGCTCGACAGCAGGATCCGGTCCCCGTGGCCGGCCGTGACGAGCTCGGCGACCAGCGAGGCACGATCGGCATCGGTGAGGTGGGCGTCGTCGTCCAGGCCCACGTGGTCCAGGGCGACGAAGGCCCCGCGGCGGGCGACCTCGTGGGGGGCGCCGGCGGCGACCGCGTCCGCGCGGTCGAGCCCGCCGACGACGACGCGGTCGGCCGGGAGCTTCTCGTCCAGGACGACATCAAGGTCGCGCACGGCGTCAGCTCCGTACCGGATGGAGACCGGGACACGGGTACTCAGGGCCGTTCGGGCCGCGCCGCGGAACAGGCTCTCGTCGGTTCTGGACCCTGAACCTGGATCTGACCCCCATCTACGCGATCGAGGCCGCCGGCAGCTACTCCAAGGAGGTCTACGACCGGCTTGTACAGTTCCTGTCCCAGCAGCTCAGATCGGAAGACGACGCCGAGTTCATCGACCGGGTCTCCGTCCCGGGCCACCTGAGCGGACGCACCGTCAAGCTGTTCTCCGGCCAGGTGGTACCGGTCGTGGAGACCGACACCGTCCGCGGTCTGTACGGGTGGTCGGTGAACAGTCTGGCCAACGCCGTTGTCGGGTCCGCGACCGGCACGGGCAAAAAGGCCGACCAGAACGCCGAGGCGATGAGGGCCGAGGTAACGGAGTTCCTCACCCGCATCTACCACGACCTGCGCAACTTCGGCGCGACCTCGCGCGACCGGGCACTGAACTTCGCCGCCACCAACGCCGTGCAGGCCCGCGACACCCTCGCGGAGGCCCTGGGCAAGGGCTTGGCGCTGCAGGACATCGACGTCGAGAAGAGCCCGTTCGCCCGCCCCGACAGCGACTGCTGGGACGTCAAGATGCGCTTCTTCGACCCAGAGAACAGCCGGCGCGCCAAGCGCGTCTACCGCTTCACCATCGAGGTCAAGGACGTCATGCCGGTGACCTTCGGCGACATCCGCAGTTGGCCCGAAAGCTAGTCCGGGCGGCAGACATGGGCTTTCCCAAGCAGGCGCACCCGGTGCGCCGACCGGAACTCGTCGAGCCGGACGCAGCGCTCGCCCCCGTCGGCTCCGCGCCGTCGGCCACCGACCGGGTTCGCGAGCATCCGGCCTACAGCGCCAACTACAACGACCCGCCGAGCTATGCGCCGCCGGGCTACCAGCAGATGAGCCTGTCCGCCCCGTTCAGCGGCTGACGACGACCGGAGCCCCCGTTGCCTGACCGATCCACACCGTCAATCCGGCCCGCCTCCTGCTCCGAAACCCGCGGCGAGGATGCGGCGACCGCCACACCGCCGGTGGAAGAGTCCGCTTCGGGCCTGCTCCCATCCGAATCGACCGACCCGCCGGAGGCGCCCTCGCGGGGGCACCTCCCGGCCGAGGCCGTCGACGGGGCCGGGATCGTGCACGAACACACCCGCGGCGATCCCGAACTCACCGTCGGCGTGGTCGAGGGTCCGCCCGAACTGGCGCACCCCTGTTTCGCCGGGGCCGACGTGGACCTCGTCGACTGCTGGTGGCTCCCTTCGACCCCGCCCACCGACATCGCCGTCGAACACGGCACCTATGTCGCCAGCATGCTCTTCGGCCAGCCCGACAGCCCTTTCGAAGGGCTGGCCCCCCACTGCCGGGGGCGTTTCGCCGCCGCGCTTACCGACGACACAACCGTGCTCGACCCGATCAACACCGCCCGCGCCTTTGAAGAACTCATCGAGGCCGGCGCCGACATCATCCACTTCTCGGCCGCCCATCCGACCCTCTCCAACGACACCCACCACCTCCTCAAACGCGCGATCGACCACGCCGAGCGGGCCGACGTACTGGTGGTCGCGCCCGCGGGCAACGACTACGGCGAGTGCGATGTCGCGCCCGCCTTCCTGCACACGGTCCTCGCGGTAGGCGCCCACCGCCGCGACGGCACCGTGTTCGGCTTCAGCAACTGGGGCCCGGCCTACGAGGACCACGGCATCGTCGCCCCCGGAGAGGACGTTCTCGGCGCCACCCCGGCGGGAGGCGTCCGGGCACACAAGGGGACGAGCGTCGCCGCGCCCCTGGTGACGGGAGCCGCGGCCCTGCTGATGAGCCTGCGGCGCCACTCGGGGCTTCCCGCGGACCCGCTGGCCGTTCGCGACCTGCTCCTGGCCACCGCCCGGCCGTGCCCGCCGGACGACGGCGACGGCGACGGCGACGGCGACGGCGAACGGAAACGCTGCCTGCTCGGCAGGCTCGACCTGGCGGCCGCCGCCCGCCGGATCCTCGCCCAAGGGGCGGAGAACACGGGACATCCGGGGCTCGCCCGCTCCGATGGGGCCGCGCTGAGCGCCGTACGACTCGCCAGCACCTCCCCCGCACCGACAGGGGCGCCCGCCCTCGGGGAACCGGCCCGTCCTCAGAAGGTCGGCGGAGCCACGCTGACCACGCTCGCCCACCGCCCTGAGCTGGCCGCCGCACCGATGAACACGGCCGCCTGCGCACCGGAATTCCTGCGGCACGACCTCGTCGGACAGTGGGACGGCGAGTCCAACGTCGCGGCGCGCTTCGCCGACTACGCGGTCGTCGCCGTCGACGCGGCCGGAGAGATCGCCGGACGCGGCTGGGCCCTCCCGTTCCGGATGGCCGCACCGCTACGCGGCCACCTCCCCGACCGCGGGTGGGACCAGACCGCGACCTGGGCACTCTGCGACGTCCAAGCCGGCGTCGAGCCCGACACGCTCGCGCTCGTCGCTCTGGTGGTCTCCCCGGACCACAGCGGCGACGGCCTGGGCGAGGCCCTGGTGACCGCTGTCAAGGACATCGCCCGCACCGCCGGACTCCGCGAGGTCGTCGCTGCCGTGCGACCCGCCGCAAAGCACCGTGAACCCGAGACCCCCATGGCCGCCTATGCCCGCCGCACCCAATACGACGGACTGCCCGCCGATCCGTGGCTGCGCGTCCATGTCCGCGCCGGGGGGCACATCGCCGCGATCGCCCCTGCATCCATCACGGTCTCGGGCTCCCTAGCCCAATGGCGCTCCTGGACGGGACTGCCCTTCGACACCGCGGGCCCGGTCACGGTCCCTGGGGCCCTGGCGCCGGTGCACTGCCTGCCCGCCCAGGACCACGCGGCCTACGTCGAGCCCCATGTGTGGGTCCGCCACCCCCTCGGCTGACCGGCTGCCCACCCGCCGACTCGCGCGGACCGCGGACGGCGCGAAAGATCCGGGTGAAGACCGCAATCCCCGCACACGAAAGGTGACGACCTAATCCCATTCGATTACGAAGCGCACGACGTCACCCACTCCGCCCGCCCCAACATCACCTTCCCCAGCGACGGCCAGACCTTCGAGGTCGCCGCCCACGCGCTGAGCAAGCTCGACCAGAGCAAGAGCGAAGCGGTCGTGGAATAGCTGCACGCTGGCCGGCCCCTGAGAGCCGAAGCAATGCGGAGAGGACACTGGGAGACACCGCTAAGTGACCAACCAATGCGCCCTCACCACCGAGGGCGCAGACGCGCCCTACGCCTTGATAGCAGCGTCAGGATGAGCCGAGCTGCCGTCGCTTGGCTCGCCGCCGTAACCGAGGTTTGGTCGAAGCGTCCCTGGATTCCCCCTGCTTGATCAACCGACCCCAGCGCTCTTTATGAGAGAAGCGAGCTGCGATCTCGCGGCCGGTGGGCAGGTAACCGTCCTCATGGCGGTTATCCAGAGTCCACCGCCACACTTCGAGTTGGATCCTCGGTATCGCCTCTGATGGTCGAGCGGTCTCCGTGGTGACGGATGATGCGACTTCGTCGGCCACCTCAACCACGCGGGGCCGCGGGCGGCTCCCCAGACCGGGCTCGGGAGTGTGCTCGACCTCGGGCTGACCGGCCGACGCCGACTCGGTAGCGGGCTCATCCTCGTCCGTGAGCGCGGATTGCACATCGTTTGCGTTCGCCGTGCGTACGCTGTGGGCGTCGATGCGGAACTCGCGCATGAACAACTCGTAGGCGCCCATGAGCGCGAAGCTCGGCCAGGCGTGGATGACCCGGGACCACAGGGTCGGGTCGGCCGCCGCGGGCGCCTTCGCCACCCCCTACCCCGCGGAGGCCAGCCGGGTCGTCACCACGATGTGCGTGGCCGTGGCCACCTGGTACCGCCCCGACGGCCCACTCGCCCCCGAGGAGGTCGTGCGCCGCTACCTCACCCTCGCCCGCGCCACCGTGGGGGGCGCCGCCGGCGTAGCACTCCGGTCGCATGCGGCAGCGGGGGCGCCGCGGTCCTGCCGCGCGTGCATCCGGCCGGTATCGTCGACCACCGAGTCCGGGGCGACCTGGGACGTTGCCGTACCAGAGCCCTCGGCGCGTGGAGAGGCGAGCGATGGAGACCGGTCGTGACCGCGGCGAATCCAGGTCGGTGACGCAGCGCGCCCTGCGGTTGCTGGCCGCGTTCGACACCGACCACGTGGCGCTGACCCTGAGCGCGCTGGCCCGTCGCGCCGACCTGCCGGTGGCCACCTGCCATCGGCTCGTCGGGGAGCTCGTGGCGTGGGGGGCGTTGACCAAGGTCGACGGCCGGTACCGGATCGGCCATCGGATCTGGTACCTAGGGCTGCTGGCGCCCGTGCACCGTGATCTGAGCGAGATCGCCAACCCGTTCATGCAGGACGTGCTGCAGGTGACCAAGAACGTGGTCAACCTGTTCGTGCTGGACGGCGACCAGGCGCTGCTGTTGGAACGCATCAGCAGCACGCAGGTGGGCCCCGCTGTGCTGCGGGTCGGCGACCACGTGGGGCCGCACGCCACCGCGGGAGGCAAGGTGCTGCTCGCCCACGCCCGGCCCGACGTCGTCGACCGCGCGCTGCGCGCCCCGCACCGCTACACCCGGAACACCCTGGTCGGCGCGGAGTCCCTACGGCGGGAGCTGGTCCTGGTCCGCCGCCACGGCTACGCCACGACCGTCGAGGAGGTCGCGCCCGGCACCTCGGGCCTCGCCATCCCGGTGGCGGGGCACGACGGCACAGTGTTCGCGGCGCTCGGGGTCGTGATCGTGGGCAACAGGGTGAACCCGCGCCCCCTGGTGCCGGTGCTGCAGATCGCCGCGCGGGGAATCGCCCGCCAGGTGCGGCTGGCCGCCGGGTACGGCCACGAGAGCCTGGCCGAATAGGTGCCGCCCCGATTCCTGCCCTGCGGAGGTTTCCGGGCGCGCGGCCGCGCCCTGCCCCGCAGGCCCTAACCCTTCCGGGCCGGAACAGGGAAGCGCAGCCCGCTGCGGGCGACCGTCACCGGTCCGGGGAACATCGAGGCCGCCGCGGCGCGCCAGTACTCGTCCGGCGCCACCCCCGCCAAGTGGGACAGCACCAGGCGCCGGGCGCCGGACTTGGCCGCCACCCGGCCCGCCCCGTCCGGGGAGGTGTGGGACCGCTCCTGGTGGTGCAGGAAGGCGGCGCCGAACCCGCGGTCGCGGTAGTAGTCCAGGGCCACCGCCTCGTGCACCAGCAGGTCGGTGCCCTCGGCGAGGGCGGCGAGGGTGTCGCTTTCGGCGGTGTCCCCGGAGAGGGTCACCGATCCGTGGTCGGTGTCGAACCGGAAGGCGTAGGCGGGGAACACCGGCGGGTGCTGCACCAGAACCGCGGTGACCTCCACGCGGTCGTCGCGGTAGACGGGCACGGGCCGTGCCGCCGCCGCGTCGCCCGGCGTGCGGATGTCGTGGGCCGAGACCAGCCCGCCCAGTGGCGGGCGGCCCTCGTCGCTGGTGCGGATCGCGATGTCGTAGCCGAAGGCGTCGAACAGCGAGCCGACGAGCCGTTCGGTGCCCCCGGCGGCTCCGGAGTCCGTCCACGGGTCCGCGGACGGCCCGTGGATCGCCACCGGGGACGTGAAGCCGTCGACCGCCGCCCCCCAGTTCCACAGCAGGTAGGCCGACAGCTCTGCAACGTGGTCGGAATGGAGGTGGGTGACGAAGGCGGCGCGCAGGTCCCGGCCGCGAAGCCCGGCGGTGTGCGCGGCGCGGGTGCATCCGAGCCCGAAGTCGACGAGGTAGTAGGCGCCGTCGACCACCACGGCGGTGCTGATGCCCGCCTCCTCGGTGCGCAGCGCGGGCCCGGCCGCAACGCCCAGGGTGATGACCTCCATGCCGGTATGCCTGATCATCGTGGCGGTTTCTCCTCCGCGTCGCGGGCGGGTCGAGTGGAGGCGGCGGCTCCCGCCCCGTCGGGATACGACGAACAGCGTGCCGCCCGCCTCCCGGAAGGGGAACGGAGTTTTCCGTTCACCGGAAACCAGTCGACCAGCGCCGAGTGATCTGGTTCACGATGTCTGCCAGCCACGGCGCACCACAACGGACCGGACCTGCGCCGAAGCCGACAGCGGGAGGTGCGGATGCCAGGGCGAGACCCGCGCGTCGTCGCCGGTGCGCGTCCCGCGCCGCCGCGGTCCGTGCCGCGCCGTATACCCCCAGGCCGACCGCTCGGGCGGACGGGCGGGCGCCCCGCGCCCGAGTGCCCCCGGTGCTGCGCCGCACCCCGGCCGACGAGGAGAGGAAGATGAGTCGACCACACCACCCACCAAGGCCCCCCGCGCCGGGCGCCGGCCGCCGGACCCGACGCCGCCACTCGGCGCGGGCGGCGGCAGCGGTCGCCCTCCTGCTCGCCCTGACCGCCTGCGGGGTGGGGCAGGGCAGCGCCATCGAGATCGAGGAAGGCGATGTGATCAGGATCGGGGTCGTCCCCACGGCCTCTTTCGCCCCGCTGTACATCGCGATCGAGGAGGGATACTTCGAGCGCGAAGGGCTCGAAGTCGAGCTGCAGATGATGGACAACGCCGCGGCGGTCGCCCCGTCGGTGCTCAACGGCCAG
The DNA here is from genome assembly GCF_014203805.1 of Lipingzhangella halophila. Lineage (GTDB taxonomy): Bacteria > Actinomycetota > Actinomycetes > Streptosporangiales > Streptosporangiaceae > Lipingzhangella > Lipingzhangella halophila. The sequence continues at coordinate 3,862,096 of NZ_JACHJT010000001.1, forward strand.
CTCCAGATCGGCACCGCGGCCACCTCCCCCTTCATCTCCGCCATCAGCGAAGGGCTGCCGCTGCGCGCGATCGCCAACGCCACCGTGAACTCCCCGCCGGACGACGACGAGACAGCCCTGGTCGTGGCCGAGGACAGCCCGGTGACCCAGCCGCGTGACCTGGAAGGTCGGAAGGTCGCCGTCAATGGACTCGGAGCCCTGCCCTACGTGGCCGCCATGCAGGCCATTCGGGAGGACGGCGGTGACCCCGGCGCGGTCACCTTCGTCTCCGTCCCGTTCGCCGACATGGGCAGCGCGGTGGCCAATGGCCGCGTGGACGCGGCGGCACTGACCGAGCCCTTCCTTTCCCAGAGCGAGGCCGCCGGCAACACCATCCTCGCCGGCCTGTACTCGGCCGCGTTCGCCCCGGAGTCGACCACCACGCTGTACTTCACCGCCCTGCCGTTCATCGAGACCAATCCCGAGGTGGTCGAACGGTTCGTCCGCGCGGTGAACGGCGCCGGCGCCCGCGCCGTGGAGGAGCCGGAGCTGGTCGCCGAGGTCCTCGCCGAGTACGGCGGCATGGACCCCGACATCGCGGGGGGCATACGGCTGCCCGAGTACGGCACTGACCTCTCTGCCGACGGGATCGCGCAGGTGGGCGACGTGATGCTGACGAACGGCCTCCTGGAGGAGCCCATCGACGCGGGTGCGGTGATTCACGATGACTGAGCGTTCGACGGCTGTTGCCGATCGGCCCCGCCCGGCGCCCGAACGGCGGCGCGGCATCCGCCCCGCCAGGAACGGGGAGGCCGTGTGGCCGGGCGTGCTCGCCGTACTCGGCGTCTTCGTCGCCTGGGAGCTGCTGGCCCGCAGCGGGGTGCTGGACACCTCGGTCATTCCGGGGGCCGGCGCGGTGCTGGCCGAGATGGCGCGCCTTGCCGCCACGGGCGACTACTGGGCCGACCTCTGGCATACCGTCTCCGGCGCCCTCGCCGGACTCGGCCTCGTCATCGCCATCGGCACCGGCCTTGCGCTGCTGATCGGCCTGGTGCGGGCGGTCGAGGAGTCGACGTGGTTCCTCGTCGAGTTCCTCAAGCCCATCCCGCCCATCGCCCTGATCCCGCTGGGGCTGCTGCTGTGGGGCCCCGCAGCGACCATGAAGATCGCGCTGGTGACCTTCGGCGCGCTGTGGCCGTTCCTGACCCAGATGCTCTACGGCCTGCGGCAGACCAGCGGCGTGGCCTTGGAAATGGCCCGCTCCTACCGGCTCGGATGGTGGCAGACGGTCGCCCGCGTCCACATCCCCAGCCTGCTGCCCTTCGCGCTGACGGGGATGCGGATCTCGGCCTCACTCGCCGTGATCGTCGCGGTGGTGACCGAACTCGTCGGCGGCGCCGACGGGTTGGGGCAGACCATCACCGTGTCCCAGGCCAACGGCCTGATGCCCACGATGTACGCCTACATCCTCACCGCCGGCGTTCTGGGCATGGCGATCAACCTGATCTTCCGCCTGGCCGAGCGGTCCTTGCTGTTCTGGCACCCGTCCCAGCGAGAGGAGTCCTGATGCCCAGCGACCGTGCCCTGCAGGTGCTGCGGCGGGTGGCGCTGCGCGCGTGGCTGCCCGTGCTCGTGGTCGCCGTGTGGTGGGTGGCCACCTGGGACAGCGACTCGCTGTACTTCCCCTCCCTGCAGCACATCGTCGAGGTCTTCGCCCGCGACTGGCTCGGCGCGCGGATCGGCTCCGACCTCCTGCCCAGCCTCGGCAAGCTCCTCACCGGATTCGCACTGTCCGCGGTGCTCGGCGTGGGCCTGGGGCTGCTCCTGGGGATGGCCCCCATGGCGCGGGCCGCGGTGGGCCCCATCGTGTTGTTCCTGCGTTCGGTTCCCGGGCCGGTGCTGGTGCCGTTCGGCATCCTAGTGATCGGCATCGGGCCGTCGATGAACGTGTTCATCATCGTCATGGGCGCGGTCTGGCCGACGCTGCTCAACACCATCGACGGGGTCCGCAGCCTCGACGAGCAGCTCAGGGACATGGCCCGCTCCTACCGGCTCACCCGGGCCCAGCGCATCCGCTCGGTGATCCTGCCCAGCGCCGGCCCGCAGATCTTCGCCGGCCTGCGGGTCAGCCTGCAACTGTCCATCATCCTGGTCGTCGTCTCGGAGATGGTGGCCTCCACCAACGGCATCGGCTACTACGTCCTGCTGTCCCAGCAGACCTTCCAGGTGCCTGAGACCTGGGCGGGCACGCTGCTGCTGGGAGCGCTCGGCTATCTGGCCTCCTTGGCCTTCGTCCAGGTCGAACGGCGCGTGCTGGCCTGGCAGATCGGGATGCACGCCACCACCGGAAAGGAACTGAACGGATGACCCTCACCACTGATCACGGCCCCCTGCTGCGCGTCTCCCACCTGAGCAAGCGCTACGGCGGCGCGGACGCCGCACCGGTGCTCGCCGACGTGTCCTTCGAGGTCTCCCCCGCCGAGTTCGTCTGCGTGGTCGGGCCTTCAGGGTCGGGCAAGACGACGCTGCTGCGCTGTGTCGCCGGGCTGCTGGCGGCCTCGGGCGGGACCATCGAGTTCGAGGGCGAGCCCGTCGTCGAACCCCCCGCCAGGATGGCCGTGGTCTTCCAGGACTACAGCCGCTCGCTGCTGCCGTGGATGACCGTGGGCCGCAACGTCGACCTGCCGCTGCGCACCAAGTCCACCCGGGCCGAACGGGAGGTGCGCTGCGCAGAGGCCCTGGAGTCGGTCGGTCTGGGCGGCAAGGCGAAGCTGTACCCGTGGCAGATGTCCGGAGGCATGCAGCAGCGGGCGGCGATCGCACGCGGGCTGGCCTACCGGCCGGATGTGCTGCTGATGGACGAGCCGTTCGCGGCGGTCGACGCCCAGACCCGCATCGAGCTGGAAGACCTGGTGCTGCAGCTCCGCCGGGAGTACGACACCACGATCCTGTTCGTCACCCACGACATCGACGAGGCGGTGTACCTGGCCGATCGGGTGATCGTGCTCTCCGGCGCGCCGACGAGCGTGCGCGAGGACATCGTGGTCGATCTTCCCCACCCGCGGGACCAGGTGGACACCAAGAGCCTGCCGCGCTACGCCGAGCTGCGCACCCGGGTGTTCACCCTGATCCAGGAGGCGAAGGCCCAGGCCCCGAGCACGGTGTCCGGCCCGTCCTGACCGACCGCGGGCGGGCCCCGGGCCGGTGCCGCCGTGCGCGTCGGCGCCGCACAACCACTTCGGGACCGTTGACACCGCGACCGCGGCGTGTGCCGCTGATGCGGCGGACCGAGCGTTCGATCGGTACGGGGCGGGGATGGCCATCGGGATGCGGCACACGCAGCGTGCCCGGGAGCTTGCCGAAGCCACGCGTCGCTTCGTCCGGGAGGCCGTGCTGCCGGTGGAGGAGCGCCACGACGGCGACACCGCGGCGCTGGCCGCCGGGGCGCGCGTCATCTGGTTCCCCACCGCCGGCTCCCACACCCAGAGCACCGCGGGCCTGCCGCGGCTGTGCGGCGCCGTCGCGGGCCTGAGCGACCACACCTACGCCCTGCCGCCGCTGGACCCCGCCGCGACCGCACCGCGCCCGGCGATCACCGCCTCGGCCGCCTCACGCTGCCACCCCCGCGAGGACTCCCGGTCCTGGACCGTGTCGTCGATGTCCGACCGTAGAAGGCGAACCCCAGACCGCGGGGTTGATCCTCAGGGCGCTCTCGTCTGCCCTTGCGTCGGCCCGACTTCATCAACCTCTGCAACGGGTCGTGAACGGTTTCCTCTCCGATCTCCGCCATACCGCCCCTTCCACCGATCCGGGTCCCTACTTCCCGAACGCAGCGCATAGCCGACTATGACGGCGAATACTGATACGTGGGCTCGTCAGCATCACCTACCGAGATGCCAGGGCCGATCGGGGCGGGTCGGGCGAGGGGCGGCGCTGACGCGCACGGCGTGGACCAGGCCGGCACCGGTTTCGGCCGCACCGAGATAGGTGTGGCCGGTCAGGTGGCACCAGGCGGGAAGATCCAGCGGAGCGGCCGGGTCGGTGGTGGTCACATGCACGACGGTGCCCGCGGGCAGGCCGGCGATGCGGTCGCGCAGCCGGATCAGCAGCACCACACAGACCAGCCCGGTGCCGTCGACGACCGCATCGGCGCCGGGCAACGGCGCGGCGCCGCTCACCGGGGGCGACGCTGGGTGATGCGCCAGAGGCGGCGCGGCAAATCGCCCTCCTCGAAGGCATGGACCTCGTCGAGCTCCCAGCCGCGGGCGAGGCGCTCGACCAGCTCCCGGGAGAAGAAGTGCACGGCGAATCCGCCGTGTTCGAAGATGTCGTCGCCGTGGGAGGTCCCGGCGCCGTAGTGGGCATCGCCGGTGTGGCGGACGGTGTAGACGAAGGTACCGCCGGGGCGAAGCACGCGGGCCACCTCGGCGACCAGGGCGGTGATCTGGGTTGTCGACAGCGCCATGCACAGCAGCATGTGCGCGAACACCCCGTCCACGCTCGCCGAAGCCAGCGGCAGGGAGTCGCGGACGTCGTGGGCCATGGTCGCCAGCCGACCGGTGAGCTGTTGGGCCTCGGCGTCCTGTTGGAGCTGGGCCAGGCCGCTCTGGCTGACGTCGGTGGCGGTGACACGAAAGCCCGCGCGGGAGAAGTGCAGGGCGTCGCGGCCGTGGCCCGCACCCAGCTCCAGCACATCCTGTGCCCCCGCGTCGGCGAAGACCGCGGCGGCGTGCACGGCCGGGGACGAGGGGGCGTGGCCGTACATGCGCGGATGGTCGGTATAGGTGTGCTGCCAGTGCGTGCGCTGCTGCTCGGCCAGATCCGGGTCTGGACCGGTGGTCATGGTGGACTCCTCGCGAATGGTGGCGGATGGACCACCGGTACAGGGCCGCGTCAGCCTGCCGGGCGGCGGGCGCGGCGGGCGGCGAAGGGCACGATCGCCAGGGCGAGGACACCCCCGCCGACGGCCAGGGCGGGGAACCCCGCGGCGGCGACCACCACGCCGCTGAGGATTCCGCCGCTCGCGCCGGCCAGGGCCACGCCCACGTCCACCGCGCCCTGGGTGCGGGCCCGGGTAGCCAGGGCGGCGGCGTCGGTGACCATCGCGGTTCCGGCGAGAAGGCCGAAGTTCCAGCCGAGCCCTAGCAGGGCCAGCGCGGTCGCGAGCACGGCCACCGACGTGACCGGGCCGGTGGCGGCCACCAGACCGGCGGCGAGCAGGGTCACACCCGCAGCGACCAGCACAGGTTTGCGGCCGAGGCGGTCCACCAGGACGCCGGTGAGGGGCGAGGGCAGGTACATGAAGGCGACGTGCACGGCGATGACCAGCCCGGTGGCACCCAAGCCGTGGCCGTGGGCCTGCATGTGGATCGGAGTCATGGTCATGATGGCCAGCATCACGATCTGGGTGAGCACCATCGCGGCCCCGCCCAGCGCGATACCCGGGTTGAAACGCCCCGGCACGGGCCTCGGGGACGCGGGTGCGGCCTCGGACGCGCCGGCACCCGCGGGCACTCCCGCGGCGGCGGGTGTGAGAGCCATGTTGCGGGCGTGCAGCAGCGGGTCGGGGCGCAGGAACCCCCACAGGACGAGCGCGGCCAGGCCATAGGCGGCCGCGGCCAGCACGAACGGACCGGCCAGGGCGGGCGCCCCGACGATGTATCCGAGGCCCTGAGTGGCCTCGGTAAGGTTGGGGCCGGCCACCGCTCCCAGGGTCGTGGCGACCAGAACGGTACTGATCGCGCGCCCCCGCCGGTGCGGAGCGGCCAGGTCGGCTCCGGCGTAGCGGGCCTGCAGGTTGGTGGCAGTGCCCGCGCCGTAGACCAGCAGCGCGGCGAAGAACAGCCCGATGCTGTCCAGGGCCGCCGCGGCCACCACCCCCGCACCGCCCGCGGCGCCGGCGGCATAGCCCGCGACGAGACCCGGGCGCCGACCCCGGCTGTGGGAGATCCGGCCCACCAGGAACGCGGCCCCGGCCGAGCCCAGGGTGAACAGGGCGGCGGGCAGCCCGGCCAGGCTGCTGGTCTCCAGCATGTCCTGGGCCAGCAGCGCGCCGACGGTGACTCCTGCGGCCAGACCGGCACCGCCCAGGACCTGGGCGGCGGCCACGGTGATCAAGGTGCGGCGCTGCAGCGCGCCGGGAACGGCGCCCGCGCTGCGGGCATCCGAGGTGGTGGCGGCCATGTGCGGCTTTCCTTCCGTGGCGCGGCAGGTCGGCGTGAGTGTCCTGGGGGGTTATGCGGAGGCGGTGTGGACGGGGTGCCCGGAGGCGCGCCACTCCAGCAGGCCTTCGTTGAGGCGGTAGGCGCGGCGTCCGTGGGAGCGCAGGACGCGCACCGCGTCCACCGCCATCACGCAGTAGTCGCCGCGACAGTAGGCCACGATGTCGGCATCCTCGGGCACCTCGTCCAGGCGCCGGGTCAGCTCATCGACGGGAATCGACACCGCCCCGGGCAGGTGGCCCGCGGCGAACTCGGCCTCGGGCCGCACATCCAGCACCAGAGCGCTGCCCTCATCGAGGCGGGCCAGCAACTCGGCGCGATCGACCTCCTCCACCTCGCCCTGGCCAGGGCCGGCGAAGTGGTGCCAGGCCCGTTCGACCTCGGCCAGATGGGTGCCGGCGACCCGCTGCACCAGCGAGAGCAGGGCGGCGACGTCGTCGCCGGCCAGCGCGTAGAAGACATGGTTCTTCACACGGTGGGTGCGCACTAGTTGGGCGCGTTTGAGGGTCTGCAGGTGCGCCGAGGTGGTGGAGACACCCAGCCCCAGGATCTGGGCCAGCGACTCCACCGAGCGCTGGCCTTGGGCCAGCAGGTCGAGCATCTGCAAGCGGGTGGGACTGCCCAGCGCCTTACCGACCCGGGCGAACTCGCCCCACAACTCGGCGCGACCCGCCTCCCGAACATCTGTTCCACTATTCATTGGAATAGCATAACCGACTAGCTACACGCGTGCCATGCCGACGGCCGTGCAGCATCCGCTGACGGTGAAGCCGGTCGACGTATCAGCCCGGATCACGCTACGAGTAGCAGCCCTGGTCCGGACCCTGGTGCTTACACCACCGCCGTGCCGAACGGAACCAGTTGACCTCCGACACGTTTGGGATTCCGGGCATTCTTTATTCATGATCGTTGAAGGGCGGAACCGGCCGTCATCCCCTGCTGTCGTAGAGGGACGTTAGAGCCCTGCATGTATCCCCCAGGCCATATCCAAAGCGGCGGCGAAGACGCAGCAGGAGTGTCATGAGCAGCACCGAGGACACCGGGTATGACGCCGGAGAAGTACTGGGGCCGAACCATCCTCTGGTGTCGGGGACGGTGCCGCTGCCTCCGCCGCTGACCACGACCGCGCCGCTACTCCTCAACACCCACGAGTTGTCGTGGGAGGCGGTCGAGCACCTGGTAGCGGCGCTGGCTCCGCAGGTGGACCGGGCCCGCGAAGCGCGACTGTACGGACGGCGCGGCCAGGCTCAGCTGGTGGGCCCTCGGGAGCTGGAAAGAGCCACACCCTGACCCACACCGCGATCCAGCTGGCCGCTTCCGGGCGGTTTCCCGCCCTCGCACGCACCGGCGTCTATCAGGCACGGCGTGGCCCCGCGGTTCGATCGGGCCCCGCCTGGAAGGCGAGCAAGGAAACAGGACGGTGAGAACACATCGTGGACGGGGTTGGGAGCCGCCTTGCCCACCGCGGAGAAGCGTCGACGCCTTCGGCTCGAAGCTCACCGCAGATCAACGCGTCCCTATCGCCCCCAACTGCGCTCGGGAGGAAGTCCATGTTGACAAGGTTGACAATGGCGTGAAAACCAGCTCTCCTGACGCAGGCGTGCGAGGTTTTCGCCGGGACCGCGCCGGCGCCCGCTAGGATCCCGGCGGGGCCGGGAAGGCCGCGCGCGGCGCCGCACCCCGCGATCCGGACCGTTCCGAGACCTGGCCCCGCTGGATGTGCAGGTGCCGCTCAGCGCGGTCGGCCACCGCCGAGTCGTGCGTGACCAGGACGAGGGCCAGCCCCCGTTCCCGCCACAGGTGCTCCAGCAGCTCCAGCACCTCGGGATCCTTGACAAGGGCGCGGGCGATGGCCACGCGCTGCTGCTGGCCGCCCGAAAGCTCGGAGGGAAGGTGCGCGACGCGCTCCGCCAACCCCACGTCGGCCAGCGCCCCCTCGGCGCGCCTGCGGCGCTCGGCACCGCCCGTGCCCAGGGGCGCCAGCGCCGTCTCGACATTCTCCACCGCCGACAGCCTCGGGATCAGGTTGAAGTTCTGGAAGACGAACCCGAGTCGCTCCGCCCGGAGCCGGGCGAGACTGCGCCCGCCCGCCGCGGACAGGACGGTGTCGTCCAGCCTGATCTCGCCCGAGGTCGGCCGATCCAGGGCGCCGAGCATCTGCAGGAGAGTCGACTTGCCGCCGCCCGTGGGCCCTTGGACGGCGACCAACTGCCCCTTGGGGATGGTCAGGTCGACGTTGCGCAGGGCGCGTACGGTGCCCCGGGATTGCTGGTAGTTCTTCACCAGACCGGTGAGTGTGTACACGTCGGACTCCTTCGACAGGTAGGTTCGGATCAGGCCAGGGACCGCAGCGCTTCGGCCGGGCGCAGCCGGGACGCGCGCCAGCCGCCGAATGCCCCGGCGAGAAGCCCGCCGAGAGCCGCCAGCGCTATCGCCACGACGATCAGCTGCACGGAGATCGGCGCGGTGAGAACGATGTCGGAGGTCTGGCCGCCGCCCTGATCGGGCATGGCCCCCCTGCCCCCGCCGGGATCCAAGACCGTGCCGCTGCCGGCACCGTCGGGGCTGTCCGCACCGCCGGGGCCCTGCCCGGCCCCGCCGCCCGAGGTATCCGAGGTGAGTGTGAGCTCCGCGGCGTTGACGGCCAGCACACCCGCGACGCCGACGGCCGCGCCGACCACGCCGCCGATCAGCGACTGCACCACCGACTCGCCGGCGACCTGGCGCACCACCCGGCCGTTGGACCAGCCCAGGGCCTTGAGCGTGCCGAACTCGCGGGTCCGCCGCGCCACACCCGAGCCGGTCAGCAGCGCAGCGATCAGGAACGCCGCGGCCAGCACGATCACCGACAGCCAGGTACCGAGTTGCGACAGCAGGGAGGAGGCCGTGGCCAGCGATCCCGAAACAGTGGAGGCCAGCTCCTGCTGGGTGTTGACCTCTGTGTCGGGCAACTCCTCCTCGATGCCCGCGCTGACCTGGTCAATCGCCGTTGACGAGGCGGCCTGCACGTAGATGTCGCTGACCTCGCTGTCCAGGTCGGCAAGCTGCTGGGCGGTGCCGAGGGGGACGTAGACGTCGGTCGTGCTTTCGCCGGTGGCCGAGGTCGAGGAGACCAGCCCGACTATCTCGAACTCCTCACCGCCGATCTCCAGGGTGTCGCCGGTGACGAGTTCGGAGTCGGTCGCATAGTCGGAGTCGACAACGGCCTTCTTCTTGCCGGCGTCGTCCTCCGTCAGTGAGCGCCCGTCGGCGACTTCGACCGCCGACATCGGGCCCACCGAGGACTTCCCGGGGTCCAGCCCCAGCACGGAGAAGGAGCCGACGTCGAAGGAACTGCCGCCCTCGCCGCCGCCTCCGGTCGGTGGGCCCCCCTGACCCTGGTCCTGGCTCTGCGACATGTCGGGCATCTCGCCCTGGAAGGTGGTGTTGTTCAGCGAGAGGGTGGCCGCGGCGCGCTCGACGCCGTCCACGCCGAGCACTTTCTCCAGCTCGGCGGCGTCGAAGGTGGCGGTTCCCGGCGCGGTGGTCAGCTGGGACTCGGCGAGACTGGTGCGCCCGTCCTCGCTCGTCCCCTCGCCGGAGCCGAACTCGAACATCCCCGGCCCACCGCCGCCGCCATCGCCGCCTTCGGCGGGCGCCGAAGCTTCCTGGGAGACGGTGATGTCGGTGCCGACGCCGTAGACCGCCTCCAGGGTGCTCTCCTGCGCGTTCTCGACGCCCGCCGACAGACTGTTCACGACCATCACGAGCGTGATAGCCAGAGCCATGCCAGCGGCGACGAGTATGGACTGCTTCCGGCGGTTGGCCAGCTCACGCCTCAGATAAGTGAAGAACATGGAAGCATCTGCCTTCGGATCGCGGTGCCTGCGGCTACTCACCCCGGCCCTGCCGGAGCGAAGGGTCTGCGGGGTACTGGAGCAGCACGTTAGGGACGAGGTGTGGCACAACCCTGAGGAATGTGTAGGAGAAACCTGTGAAGGCGGGCCCGGTTCAGGGCGCCGCAGCGCCATAGCACCGCCCCATGACCGCGCGACGCAGCGGCGGGGCCGTGTTGGAGCGCACATCAGCCGAGCGGGGGCTAGCCTCACGGGCCCCGATTTCAAGGGGATGCGGCGCTATCTGCGCACGACCTACTCGGACGGCGTAAGCCCTGAGGGGATGCAGCCCGACGTTCCCACCCGGGTCATTCCCGGTGTGCAGCAGCCTTTGGCCATCGCGATGTTCGTCCGGCGGGCCGGCCTCAGTGGGCACAGTCTTCGCCCACCGGCTCGCCGACCAACTGAGCGCCCGGCCCTCGTCCACTCCCTACCAGGTCCGCTCCAGGACGCCGTGGTCGCCGCTTACCAGAACGCCTTGGCCCCGATCTACGGCTACCTGGTACCGGTCTTCCTCATCGGCGTCATCCCCGCGTTCTTCCCACCGGAGAAGAAGCTCTCCGAGACCGATACCCCCGCGGCAGGAGGACGCCGAAGAAGCGGGAGAAACAGGGAAGGGGAGGCGCCCGCCGAGGCTCCTCCGCGTTGACAGCTACCCGCCTGCCGGAATGGCGAGCGTGAAGGCCGTGCCCCGCCCAGGGGCGGAGTCGACCGTGATGAAACCGCCGTGGGCGATGACGAAGGACGCGCTGATGGACAGTCCCAGACCCGCTCCCCCGCGCGAGCACGACTCATCCACCCGGTAGAAGCGCTCGAAGAGGTGCGTCACTCGCTCCTCGGGTATACCGGGCCCTTGATCGCGCACCACGACGACGGCGGCCTCGGCAGTACCCGCCGGAAGTGCGCCGATCGAGGCGGCACCCGCGGGCGGCGCGGCGGCCGATCGCCGGACGGATATGCCTACCGGAGTGCCCGGCGGTGTGTGCGTGACAGCGTTACCGACGAGGTTCTCCAGTACCTGGCGCATCCGCTCCGCGTCACCCACCGCGTGCACCGGCGCGGGCACCTCCACATCGATGCGCGTCTCGCGGGTGCGCACCCGCACACCCGCGGCCACCTGTTCGGCGATCTCACCCAATTCGATGTCGGTGCGGTCCAGCATCGGTGCCTCGTCGAAGCGGGCGAGCAGCAGTAGGTCCTCGACCAGGCCGGCCATGCGTCCCGCTTCCTCCTCGATCCGCGACATCCAGCGGTCGGCGCGGGGATCCTCCGCCACCACGCCCTGGGCGCGGCCCTGCCGGTACAGCTCGGCGAACCCACGGATGGAGGACAGAGGGGTCCGCAACTCGTGGGAGGCGTCGGCGACGAAGCGCCGCGTCACGGCCACCGACCGGCCCCGCTCCAGCATGGCCCGCGACAGGCCCGAGAGCATCGCGTTCAACGCGGCGCCCAGGCGGCCGGCCTCGGTGGCGGGGTCCTGATCGGGGATCCGGCGGTCGAGGTTGCCCTCGGCGATGCCCTGAGCGGTGGCCTCGATCTCGTGCAGCGGCCGAAGCTGCAACCGGACCGTGGCCACCGCCGCGAACCCCAGCAGAATCAGCACGACCAACCCGACCCTGATCTCGATCAGCGTCAGCTGCCTCAGCGTACCGTCGACATCCTCCAGCGACTGGGCGGCCACCTGCACCGTCCCGTCGTCCTGGGGCGAGGTCACCACCCGCCACCGGCTCTCCCCGTAGATACCGGGCACTGTGAACGGACGCCCGGCCCGCTCACGCAACTGCCCCACGCTCATGGCGGAGACGTCGGGGATGGCGGTATCGGAACTGGTCCGACCGACCACGTCGACAACCTCGCCGTCGGCGTCGACGGTCAACGTGCGCAGATCGGTGGGAAACGGTACCGAACGAGCCTCTGCGTCGGGCGGCGGCCCCTCGAGGAAGGGCCCGGCGAGCAACGTGTGCAGCCGGGCGTCGACCTCCTGCGTCAGCGACCTGTGCAGCAGCAGCGTTCCCGCACCTCCGAACAGCAGCAGGCATACTGTCGTCAGCCCCAGGGTGACCGCGGTCAGGCGCCATCCCAGCCCCCTGGGCAGCAGCCTCCAATTACGCCGCCTCATCGGCCTTCTCCCCGATTCAATAGCAGCGTGTAGCCCACGCCCCAGACCGTGTGGATCAGCGGGGTGCGGCCGCTGTCGATCTTGCGCCGCAGGTAGCTGATGTAGGTCTCCACCACCCGTGTGTCGCTGGAGTCCCCACCCCACACTCGGTCGAGGATCTGGGCCTCGCTGAGGATCCGGCCCTCGTTGAGCATCAGGTAGCGCAGCAGCGCCAGTTCGGTGCGCGACAGCTGGATCGGCGTGCCGCCGCGCCACGCCTCGTGGGCCTCCTCGGAGAGTTCCAGATCGGCGTAGCGCAGTCGTGACTCCTCGCGTTGCGCGCCGACGCGCCTGAGGATGGCCTTGAGCCGCAGCAGCACCTCGTCCAGGCTGAAGGGTTTGGTGACGTAGTCGTCGGCACCCGCCCGCAGTCCCGCCACGCGATCGTCGACTGAGCCGCGGGCCGTCAACAGCAGTACGGGCAGATCGGGCAGTACACCGCGCAGATCCGAGATGAGGTCCAGCCCGCTGCGGCCCGGCAGCATGATGTCGACGACGGCGATATCGGGAGTGAAAGCGGAAAGCGCGACCAGGGCCGCCCCGGCTTCGGTCGCTCCCCGGGTCGCATAGCCGCTCAGTTCAAGTGAGGCGGTCAGCAGTTCCAAGATGTTGGGATCGTCCTCGACGAGGAGGACATACGCCGCGGCATCCGGCGGCCCCCATCGGAGTGATCATCGTGCACGCCGCCGTACTCTCTTTCGTCACCGGATTCATGCTGGTGGGAGATTAGGCAACGAATGCAAGAGAACGATCGGAGGCTCTTTTGGAAGCTGAGGGGGATCGGCGGTACAGGCGGCTCCATCCGCCGTCCGCGCCTGGAGACGGCACGTCGACGCGGCCTCGTGGGAAGGCCGACGGGCTGGTGGCGGGCGCTGCTTGCGGAAATTTCCGCCAAAGCTGCGCGCCCGCCACTGCGGGTCAGCGGCAGGAGTAGAGCTGCTGTGAACTGTCCTGCGAACCACCCCAGGCTTTCGGCCCGACCTGGGTACAGTTCTGCTTCACCCACTCCTCACGTTCACCGCGCGCCTGCTCCTCCCCGCCCATGGGACTCTGCGCCCCGCTGGACACCTGCGTGCCGCTCGGCGGGATGCCGCCCCTCCCGCCGCCGATGAGGACGAACCCGAGCTCTCCGGATTCGCGCCACGCTGTCAACTGCTCGACGGCGGGGGCATCGTCGGTACCGCCGAACCCGCCCATGGCGACCACCGTGAGGTCGGAGTTGATGATGTAGGGCGAGGCGCTCATCGCCCCGCCCTCCACAGCGAGCGGGACCGTGCGGTCGCCGGCCTCGGACTCGACGTAGCCGAGCAGTGCCTGCTGCTCCTCAGACAGCTCCGCCGTCGAGCCGCCGGGAGCACCGCCCATGCCGCCGGGTGCCCCAGCGCCTTGCTGCGGCGGGGTGTCCTGCCCCGAGGAGTCTTGAGCACCGCCGACGCCGCCGGGCACGGACGCCGCGGCGTCCGTGCCGCCGGGCGACCCACCTCGGTCGCCGCCGAACATACCGGTGCTGGGCCCCGCCATCGCGTTGGCACCGTTCATCGAATCCTGCGAACCGACCGCCGTGATCACCGACCACGCGCTCGGCACCGCCAGAACCGCAGCCAGCCCCAGTGCGAGGCCGGCGCGTGCCAGCCGCCTGCGTCCGCCCCGCTGCACCAGCAGCAGCGCCACCGCCGCCGCTGCCAGCCCGAGCGCGACGTATCCGACCCAGGCGTGCCAGTCGGGGTTGCGCATGACCACCACGAACGCCCAGAACACCGTCAGCGCCACCCCGAGCGGCAGCAGCAGCCAGGCCCGCCGCGCGGGTCGGCGGTACCACTGCCAGAACCGCACCAGACCCGCGCCGGCGATCGCACCGACGGCCGGAGCCATCATCGTCGTGTAGTAGGGGTGCATGATCCCCTGCGCGAAGCTGAACACCAGGCCGACCACCAGCAGCCAGCCACCCCACAGCACCCAGCCGGCCGCACCCCGGCGGTCGAGGCGGCGACCTGCCCGCAGCCGCAGCACGCCCGAGACGCATACCGCGGCCAGCACGAGCCCGCACAGCGGCAGCAGCCAACTGATCTGCCCGGCGAGCTGGTCGCCGAACATCCGCAGGATCCCCGCCTGACCGGAGAAGCCCCCGCCGGGTCCTCCCCCGCCGCCGGGCATACCGCCCACCGCGTCGGAGGAACCGCTCCCGGCGGGCGGCCCCGCGGACATCTGGCCGCCGCCGCGCATGTTGCCGCCGCCGAAAATCCGGCCGAACCCGTTGTAGCCGAACACCAGGTCCCAAGCCGATCCGTCCTCACTGCCCCCGATGTAGGGCTTCGGCTCGGGCCACAGCGCGGTCGCCGCAACCCACCAGAACGAGCCGACCACCAGCACCGCCCCGGCCACCGCGAGATCGGCGGCCTTGCGCCCCCACGAGGACCGGCTCGCGACCAGATAGGCGGCCACGAACGCAGGCAGCACCATCCAGCCCTGCAGCATCTTGGTCAGGAAACCGCAGCCGACCAGCAACCCCGCCAGCGCAAGCCAGCCCGTGGCGCGCGGCCCCTCACACGCGCGCGTCATCGCATAGGCGGCACCCACGACCAGCAGCACCAGTAGCGTGTCGGGGTTGTTGATCCGGTTGATCGCCACGGTAATGGGGGTGAGCGCCAGCACCAGGGCCGCGAGCAGGCCCGCGTTCTCCCCCGCCCAGCGGCGCACCGTGCGATGCAGCACGACAACCGCCGCGCCCCCGGCCAGCACCTGCGGCAGCTGCACCGCGAACTGCGAGTAGCCGAGGATCTTCACCGAGACCACCTGCAGCCACAGCGCCATCGGCGGCTTGTCGACGGTCACCACCCCGGCCGCGTCCAGGCTGCCGAAGAAGAAATTCTCGAAGCTCTGCGACATCGACTTCACGGCTGCGGAATAGTAGGCGTTGCCCCAGGAGCCGCCGATGTCCCACGCATACAGTCCCGCGGCCACAACGCAGATCGCGGCCAGAGCCCAGGGCTGCCACCGCCGCCGGACCGCTGACCCCGTTTGGGGTGCGGATGCGCGGTCGGCCATCATTCCGCTGCCTCCTGCGCCTGGCGAGTGCTCGTGTCCGCGAGCGCCGGGCGGAACACCCACGTCCGCAGCAGCACGAAACGCAGCGCCGTCCCGAGGACCGACGAGACAACCAGCACCGCCACCTCCAGCCACCGCGCGGCGTCGGGTTCGACCGTCTGCAGGGCTAACAGCGCGCCCGAGGTCACCACGTAGTACAGCGCGAACACGACCAACCCTTGGAAATGGATCCGCCCCCGCGCATCGGCGCGGGCCCGGCGCAGGAACGTGTAACGCCGGTTGGCCTCGGTGTTCCACAGCGTCGTCGCCACCAGCGCCACCAGATTGGCCACCAGCGGCGGCCACCAGATGCGCAGCAGCGCGTAGAGGACGGCCGTGAGCAGCGTGGAGACGGCGCCGATGGCGCCGAAGGAGACCAGCTGCCACAGCAGGCCGCCGCCCGCCCCGCCCACCACGGCCTGCGGGTGCTCGGGACGCGGGCCGGGTCGCCGCGGCAGCCCCGGCACCCGCGCCGCCCCGCTCGCCTTGGCGCGGGCTACCCGCATCAGTCCGGCGATGTCGTCGAGGGCGGTGCGGACGACGTCGACGCGGGTGTCGGTGTCCTCCACCCAGTCCACCGGCACTTCGTGCACCCGCAGCCCGTTGTGCTCGGCCAGCAGCAGCAGCTCGGTGTCGAAGAACCAGGAATCGTCCTGGACGTGCTTGTGCAGCGGGCGTACCGCGTCGGCGCGTGCCCCCTTGAACCCGCACTGGGCGTCGCTGAACCGGGCGCCGTGGCTCCAGCGGATCACCGCGTTGTAACAGCGGGAGATCAGCTCGCGCTTGGAGCCGCGCACGGTGCGCGAGGCCGGCGCCAGCCGCGAGCCGATCGCGATGTCGGAATGGCCGTTGACCAGCGGCGCCACCAGCGGCAGCAGCGCGTCCAGCCCCGTGGACAGGTCCACGTCCATGTAGACGACGACGTCGCCGTCGCTGTAGCCCCACGCCGTGCGCAGCGCCAGCCCCCGCCCCTTGCGGTCCAGGTGCAGCACGCGCACGCCGGACAGCCGCTCGGCCGCGTCGTGGGCGACGGCGAGGGTGCCGTCGGTGCTGGCGTTGTCCACCACGGTGACGCACCAGTGGAACGGCAGGTGCCGCTCCAGGTGCGCGCACAGCACCTCCAGGCACCCGGGCAGGGCGCGCTCCTCGTTGTAGACCGGGATCACGACGTCGACCCACGCCGTCGCCGGGAGCGCGTGCGGCGCGTCGCCGGAGACAGCACGCTCCACCCCCGTCATTTCCCACCACCTCTCTTCGGTGTGCGATGCGCCCCCATTCAGCCGAAGAGAAGTGCGACGTCTCTGGCAGAAACCTGGAAAAAACCTGAGAGTGAGCGCCGTCAGAGGCCGCGGTCGGGCCGACGCCACTCGTCACCCCCGCTCACACTGGGGTTAGGGGCCGACCACTGGAGATAGCCGCGGTCTGGATACTCCACGGGCTAACTTTGGATATTCACCTTCGTATTACCGGATTCACAACCTGTTAAAGACCGCTTTCCAACGATCGAAACCCGAGCGTGGACCCGAGAGCTCGTCGAATGAAGACGCCGGCTGCGAATCGACCTGCGCCCCATCTCCAGCCCCCGGGGGGTCATGGCGCGGGCCGTGGCCACCCTGATGCACAGCGCATGCAGCTGGGCTGGCTGCCCACCAGCGGCGACCATGTGTCCATGATCGTGACCGCGTTCGCGTTCGCGTTCCCACCGCAGCTACTCGTCTGCGTATTCGGCTTCATTGGCCGCAACATCGTCGTCGGCACCGCCATGGGGATCCTGGGGGCACGTGACTGTTGACCGTTGCCGTATCCCTGAACTCCCCGCCCGCATGGTCTCCATCCCCACGCTGGACGTACTGATGCCGGCAGTATCAATCGGCCGCGCGCCGGTGTAGGCGTTGAGCAGGCACAGCACGAACCCGGCATACCCGGCGGTGTGGTGCAGCCGCATCGCCGCGCGCAGAACCTGGGCGGGGGTGGCGACCTGCCGTTCGGCGTCGTAGCCGCCGAAGGACACCCGCACCCCGTTGCAGGGGTTAGAGGGGATGCGGCGGGCGCGCACGGCGGTGTTGCACAGGGTGGAGAACAACGCGAATACCGAGGCCACCGAGGTTGCGATCCTCAGCCACCCCGAAGGGTGGCTGCCACCCCGGGAAGCCGAGCGCGCCCGGCGCGAGGCCGAGGTTGCGATCCTCAGCCACCCCGAAGGGTGGCTGCCACGCCGATTGAGCAGGGAAAATATCGGACAGTAAAGCACGAAGGGACAACATAGGGACCCCAATTAGCACTCTTCGTCCGAATCATGCTTGGGAACCTCCCCGGGAACCGATGACCACTCATGGTTCTCAAGCACTCCTCGCCTCACCTCAACGCGAAGATTAGTCCACTACTCGGATAGGAGATCTACCCCAGTTCGTATTCCCCTTTGCGGTCCGCGAGGGTGTGTTCCATGTGTGTCCGATTACTTGAGCACGGACGACATGGGCAGCACCAGCCAACACGAAATGACCATGCATTAGGGATTCACCCAGTACCAGCCCTTCACACCCATCATCAGCACCATCCGGGGCCTCCTCGCCGGTGCCCCGCCGGAAGCGATGCGGCCTGGGCCCTGGGCTGGACCGTCGCGATCACCCTCGTCGGCTACGGCTGGTCGCTAGGGCTCTACCGCCGCCATGCCGCGCCGTCGACCGGCCGCGCAACGGGAACCTGAAGAGGGCGTTTCGTGAGTTGATGCCCCTTTCGTCACTGGGTTTGGGTCAGGCGGGCTGGTCAGGGGTGTGCTGGCGGGTTACGGGTGGGGCTGGGTGAACAAGCCCGACTCGGTCTCGGTGAGGATGCCGTGGCTGACCAGGTGTTTGAGCGTGGAGCGGATGTTCTCGACGTTCTTGGACACGATGGGCAGGCCCAAGGCCTGGCAGAGGTCGCAGGCCGCGCAGCGGCCGGCCAGGGAGAGAAGCGTCGTGCGGGTGATCTGCAGATGCGCGATCGCCTCGTCGAGTCCGCCCAGCGTCGCGGTGAGCTCACCGATGCGGGGTTCGTGTCTGCTCAGCCTCACGGGCGCAGCAGGGGGAACACGATCGCGCGGCCAAAGGTGGTGTCCGCGCCCTCGCAGGACACCGCGGCCAGAGAACGCCTGCGCCGCCCCGGATCAGCGGAAAACCCGGCGCCAGATCCCGGGGGTGCGCAGCCGCCGCAGCCAGCGCAGCTTGCGCTCCAACCTGTCGGCGCGTGCTCGCTGCCGCTTGGCCTCCAGCTGTGCCTCCCGCAACTCCGCCGGCCAGTCGCACGGCACAGCGGGTCCGTCATGGGCGAGGTCGTCGACGAAGCTCCCGGCCCAGTCCATCCAGTGCACCCCGTAGACCTCGTCCACGACCCGGTCGATATCGGCCTCCGTCGCGCCGAGATGGCGTGCCCGCGCGAACGCGGCGGTGCGCTCCAGGCGCGAATGCGGCGCCGCTCCGGACTTGGCGTGCGGCAGCACGACACTGACCAGCCCGGCTTCCTCGGACTCGGCGGTGTCAGTGAGCACGCGCAGGGCCCGAGGTGTGGGGAGGGAGCCAGCGGGTAGCGCGAGCCGGAACGGCACCGAGCGGTCGATTCCGGGTGGCTCGTCGACGAACCGGACCCGGCTCTCCCCTCGGTAGGTCTCCCGTAGCAGGCGAAGGTCCAGCTCCGGGTCGTCGAGCGGCGTGCGGGGGCCCGCGCCGAGAGTCGCCCATGGTCCGACAAGGAAGACACGGATGTCGCTCATATCTCCGGCGAGCACGCGGTCCGCGGTGACGCGGACGTCCTCAAGCCGGTGTCCGCCCGAGTCGATGATCACGTCGATGTAGGGCACCGACCACTGCCTGCCGTGAATCTTGCGGCGCTCTCGGAAGAGCGGCACGCGGTTGCTGACGAACGGGCGCCGGTAGCGGGCCCCGCTCTCGCGGCGCAGACGCATTTGGGAGTTGCCGAGGTGCCAGCTGCTGGAATCGAGGTCAGGGACGAACACGGCCCCCGCCTGTGCGAGGCGGTACCCCAGCTCGGTGTCTCCGCCGAGGATGAGCGCCGGGTCCATGCCGCCGACGGCGTCGAAGAGGTCGCGGTGCACCGACCCGGTAGCCCCGACGAACACGCAGTAGGCGCTGGAGCCCGCGGAGCGCAGCCGATCGGTGCGGTCGATGACCTGTTCCACCCAGTGCGCTCCGGCGCGTTCGCGGTCGAACAGCCCGGCGGCGCGCCCTTCGCGCACTGCTTCGTAGGTCTGCTGTGGAGTGAGCAGTCCCGGGACGAACTCGGGAAACATCTTGTGGCCGAGCACCGCGAGGTAGTCGGCGATGTGCTGCCAGCGAAGCTGGGACTCCACGTGATCGCTGTATACGAGCATGTCCGAGTCCAGTCGCAGGAGCACGCTCCCGTCTGAGGCTGCCGCACCGGTGTTGACGGCGTTCGCCGAGCCCCAGAGCCCCGGGGCCGTTGGGACGAGCCGGGTGTTCTCTGGCTTGATCTCGGGAAGCGTGAGCGGTGGATCGCTGCCGTCATCGACGACCACCACTTCGAGCAGGTGAGCGGGGTAGGTTTGCGCGGCGAGCGCGGCCAGCACCAGGTGCAGCTTCTCGGTCTCTCCGAAGGCCGGTATGACCACCGAGACATCAAGTGTGGGAGTCCAGCCGCCGAGTGGCGGCGGTTGGAGCACGGAATAGTCGTTGTGCCGCACTCGGGGCTGTACCCGGTCGGGTATTTTCGCGCTGCCGCGGTTGGCGGTCCCGTGCCGCCCCTCTGGTTCGCGCGACCCGTCGTCCACGACTGTCACTCAGTCCCCCCGATTCCGTGTGCTTGGGCGGAGTGCGCTTCGTCAACCGCCGGCTCCGGAGGGCGTACTGACCACCGCTGCCGGCTCATCGCCTGGCTCGCATTCGAGTAGTTCGCTGGGCCTCCAGCCGGACCATTGCCGGGTGCTGCGGCGCAGGAAGTACCCGGCTTCCTCGTTCCAGGTGTGGCCGGACGTGCCGCGGCGTATTACGTAGCCGAGTCCGTGCGTGCAGTAGATCCGCCCGCCGGAGCGCGCCACGGCGAGCAGGAGCTGGGAGTCGATCGCGTGGGGAAGCGGCCGGAAGCCCTCGTGCTCGTCGACGACCACACGGTCCACGCAGAGGGTGCCCCCGGCGACACTCGAAGTGATCCGTTCCGTCTCCTTGGTGGAGCGCAGTGTCTGGTCGAGTTCCTCCAGGTAGAGGAAGTCTCTGGGGCACCCGACGACGTCAGCGCCGGAGTAGGTGCGCGCCAGTAGCAGGTCGGCCAGGTGGTCTGGCGAATACCAGTCGTCGTCGTCCATCTTGGCGATGAGGCTTCCGCTCGCCCGGGCCACCGCCTGGTTGAACATGGTTCCGTAGACGGTGTCGCCGTCGACCGCGTGGACGGTCAGTTCGTGGCCCGTGGCCCGGAACGCGGCGATGGCCGAGCGCACCTCGGGAAGCTCCGGGGTGTAGCCATGCAATCCGAGGACCACCTCGAAGTCGACTCCACGCTGCCGCGCGAGCTGCCGCAGGACGAAGCCGAGCATGCCGGGGCGCCTCGTGCATACGACGACCGAGACCAAAGGGACCTGCGGTGCGGGAACTCCGGCGCGGGTCCCGATCCGCCGCCACCGTGCCAGGGTGCCGTGCGTCCGCAATGCCGCCCGGCGTAGCCGCACACTGTGCTCCTCGCGGGTAAGCGAGTCGGCGAGGTCGTCGGCCGTGACCGCGGTGAGCAAGGAGCGCAGATCGTCGCCCAGACAACGCGCCCAGTGAGGCGCCGGTCCACTGAACACAGGAACGCCTCCCGCGGCCAGGCCGGCGACGGCTCGGACGGCCGACAGCGGCCCGCTGTGCCGGCTCCACTCCACGCGAATCCCACGCAGATACCGAAGGCGGCCGAGGTCAACGTCGGTGATGGTTCCCGAGTCGGGAACCCGGAAGAGTTCCCTCTGGCCGTCGACAACGGCCCACCGGTGCCGCCGCGGCATCAGGCTGGCGATACGCGGGCCCGTGTACCGCTCGAAGCCGGCCGGGTTGACGACCCGCTCGTCGATCGGCGGAACGTCGTCCACGTCCAGCGCCCCGGGCCGCAGGTCGCTGATCAACGTACCTCCACCGAAACGGCCGAACCTCTCCCAGGAGAGTGCGGCCAGCCCCGCGCGGTCGACGCAGCCGACGCGATCATCGCCCCAATCGGGTGGCCCACCGCTGTGAGAACGCAGCGCGATGTCGGCTCTGGGCGTCACCCGGCGCAGCGGCACCGGGCCACTCGCGCCGACCGGGATCGCCCCCGGGTCACCCGGGCGCCACAGTGACGTGTCCGGGCCGCTCAGGGCTGCCAGTGGAGCGATCGCCGAAGCCCTACGGCCGCCGCCGATCGCCCGGGCCACCGCCACGACCGCCTCCCTCGGGGCCACTGGCTCCAGGAAGCAGAGCTCACAGCTCCACGCATCATCCTCGTGCCGGTGGACATGCATGTCGTACAGCTCTTTCCACTGGCCCAGCCCTGGCGGGATCGGCAGCGGGGGTCCGGCGTGCGGCGGCAGGGTAGCGATGCCCAGCAGAATGTGCGCCGCGGAGGGAAACCCGTCGCTGAGCACCACGGCGCGCCTGAAGTCAGCGGGTGTCGCCGCTACGAGTGCGACCAGGCCCGCGGGTCCGGCGTCGGTGTCGCCGTTGCCGGCGTCGGGTGGCCCGAGGCCACCGTCCGCTGGCTCGCCATCGAGATCGACCACCCGCCCACATTCAGCCGGCTTGATGACCGGGAGCCGGGTCCGCGCCGTGGGGCCTCCGATGTGGCAGAGGAGCGCGAAGTCCCCGCCGAGCAGGTCCAACGCCGACCGCAGCGTATGTTCGATCATGCCGACCGCCAGGTGAAGACGTGGGTGCTCTTCTCCGCCGCCACGATCTCGCGCCGCAGGTCCGGGTCGTCGGCCAGCCAGCGGTCACCGATAGCCTGCTCGTCGGCGCGGTCCGCGTCGTCCAGGACGACCAGGGCCGACGGCGAGCACAAGGGGAACAGAATGGGACCGGCCGGGTAGCGGGCCTGTGTCCCTGTGCCTGCCGGTGGTCCGGCGATGAACAGCAGTTCGATATCGACCAGGTCGCGCACGAAATCCAGGGCGTACCAATGACTGTCCTGGAAACCGGCGTCTGGATCCGAGCGCCAGTCCGCCAGTGGCGCATGGCGCACGTCGACGATGTCGCTCAGCCCGTGGGCGGCGACCATGTCCCGTGTCAGCCGCGCGTACCGCTCGTCGTGTTCGAGTGCCACCAGCTTTCCGGTGCCCGCCCTGCGCAGCGCGTAGCCAAGCCAGATGCTGGAGGACCCGCTGCCGCACTCGACGACCAGTTTGGGCCGGTGTTCGCCTATGGCGCGGGCGACCAGCCGAAGTACGTCAGGCGACGCCGCCCAGCCACGCAGTGCCGGCATGAACGAAGCGGGCTGCGGAAATTCGCGCAATTCCCACCAGGCCGCCTGCTGCTCGTAGTCAGCGCACCCTTGCCGGGTGATGTGCTTTGTGAGCTCTCGGAAATGCCTGGGCTGATATTTGTCGACGCGTTCGGCGATCGCTGCGGGCATGTTCTCCAGATCGCCGCGGAGCTCGTGGACTTCCGCACGGGCGCCCTCCACCGCTCCCGTGAGCTCGACGCGGCACTCGCCGATCGCCTCGGATATTCCGCGGGTGTTCGTGTCGGATACCTGGTTTAGCCGGCGCACCTGGTACGCCACTCTGCGCACCATGATGGCGAGCACGCCCACGGCCATTCCAACCGTTCCCAAGGCGGCGAGCTCCAGGGTCGCCGCCCAGCCCAGTACATCGAACCCGCGGAACGTAACAAGGAACCCTGCCCCGCAGGCCGCGACGGCCGCTGGGGGAACCCAAAGGCGAGCCTTTGGCAGCCGCATAACGCAACCTCCACGAATCAACGACGCCTCTTTTCGAGAACACAACGACGGAGATGGGAACATGGGAGACGGGAACATGAGGGAAGTCGTCGACGATTCCCACAGCAAGCACGGATATCTGGAAGCAGAGCCGGTTGGCTAAATTTGATATAGTGCATACTAGCCAGATCGCCGGGTGCGCAACCAGGAAACGCGGCCACGCTCAAGTGCGTAATGCGGGCCGGTGCCCCCAATCACAGGGCGATTGCCGATACGCGAACCCCTAACGCAAATAATTCCCTCGTGTCGCGCAAAATAAGTCTCTGAACGCGCCGCGTGCGCGATCGGTCCGGACCCGCCGGCACCGGAGGATCTGCCCGGTAGAGGAGGCCGGCGCTACCTACCGCGGCCCACTGTCGCGCTCCAGCTCGGCGTCCACCCAGCGGATGAACGAGAGAATCGACCCGTCGAAGTGGTCGCGCACGCGCTGCATCACCGCCCGGTGGTCGTGTCCGGGCGCGAACACGCTCGCGGTCTCCGTGCCGCACCCGCAGGCGCACCCACGATCGAGGAACTCCTCCTCGCCGTCGATCTGGCCGTAGGCGATCGGGTTGCGCGAACCGTTCGCCAGCGGGTCGGGCTGTCCGATGTAGCGCTCGTAGAGCGGATGGCCGGCGGTGAGCAGTTCGCCCTCGAACGCGATGCGGGCATCGCCGGTCGCATAGGTGGCGGACAGTCTGGTGATGGCGAGGACGCGGTCCGCACCGACGACCAGTGCGAACTGCTCCCGATCGGCCTTGGCCCGGTCGACTTTCCACGTTCCGCTTCCGGCCTCCCACGCCTCGGCTTCGGTCATGCGGGGGAAGTAGCCGACACCAGTGCGGCCGATCGGGTCGTCCGGGGTCGGCCTGTAGCTCTCGATCTTGAACCGGATGGCCATGTTGGCACCTCTACTATCGCACTCGGTTATCAAAGAAGCAGTCTTAACTATACGCTTCCGGGACTGGAAGTAAATGGGGCATCCTTGGCCAAGGCGTCGAGGCGCAGACAGCCACCCCTCAACCGCCGCTCCCGGGCATACGAAGAGCGCCTCTCCCACCACCAGGCGAGCGAGGCGCGAAACGCGGAACGGGCACGGCAGGTGCCAGCGAGCTTCGGCGAGGACCGTCCCCGCGTCACCAGCGTCATCCACCGCCGCGATCACCGTTGACCACGACCGCCCGACCATCGTCAACCGGCACTTCGTCGCCGAGGAGCCCGACCGCTTATGGTTGGCCGGCATCACCTACGTGCGCACCTGGGAGGGCTGGATATACGCGGCCTTCGTACTGGATGCCTTCTCGCGGCGGATCGTGGGCTGGCAGGTGGCCGATCACCCGCGCACCGACCTCTGCTGGACGCACTGGAGATGGCACTGCGGCAGCGCAGCAAGCAGCGTCCAGGGCAGCACTCCCCCGCGCCGGCCCTGGCGGGCGTCGCTGAGCAGGGGCATGGAGGCGGCGACGATCATGCCGTCGACCGACAGCGGGAACCGGCCGGCACGCGGGAGACCCTTCGTGCGTGCCGGCCGGTTCCAGTCGCGCTCTGCGGCGAGCAGGCGGTTCCGGCGTCCTGCGGTCGGGTGCCTCAGCCCAGGAAACCGATTAGGGCGTCGACCAGGAGCTGGGGCCGCTCCTCGGGGATGTAGTGGCCGGTGTCGGAGACCTCGACCACGTCGATGTCCGGGCCCTTCGACGGCAGCACCTGGCGCAGGAGCGCGTGGTTGCTCCCGGAACCGCCGAGCGCGAGGGTCGGCGTGGTCATCGGCCCATAGGTGCGCTCGTCGGCGATGTCGCGATTGAACGCCTGGTACCAGCTGGCACCCGCGCGGATGGCGTCGGGGCTGGAGTAGGCCCGTGCGTAGATCCGCCGGGAGTGCTCGTCGATGCTGCCGGGGTCCTTGGCGTAGGTGTCGAAGAGCCAGTCGATCAGCAGCCGCATACGGCCGTCGAGCAGCTGCTCGGGCAGGCCATGCACCTGGTTGAACGCCAACCACCACGGGAAGGACGCGTTGACGTCCTGGTCGGGCGCTGGCAGCAGGGTGAAGGACGACCACGCCGCATCGGGGTGGGGTGCGTCCAGCAGGACGAGCCTGGTGGTGGCCTCGGGGTGGTTGGCCGCGAAGGAGTAGGCGACCATGCCGCCGATGTCGTGGCCGACGATGCTGACCGCCGGCAGGCCGAGGTGGCGGAGGAGTTCGTAGATGTCGCGCGCCATGGTCTTCTTGTCGTAGCCGCCGGCGGGCTTGGCCGAGGAACCCATGCCGCGGATGTCGACAGCGATCACCCGGTACCGGCGCGCCAGTGCGGGCATGACCTTGTGCCACTGCCACCAGGTCTGCAGCCAACCGCCGATCAGGACCAGCGGCTCGCCGCTGCCGCCCTCGACGTAGTGCAGCCGGGTGCCGTTCACCTCCGCTTCGTGGCTGGAGAACTCGCCGTCGAGCGAGCGCGCCAGTGCGGCGTCATCATCTCGTGCAGACGTTGTGTCCACGGCACTTCCTTAATCAGATGATACGAACGTGGTGGCCTGCAGTTGGGGCGGCCACAGGACGGCGGCTATCAGGGCCGCAGTGATCACGGCCGGCCCTCCTTGGACGTCGGAACTGTAGGTGCGGGCGGCACCGACCACCCAAGCCGGCCGGCACCGACACCCAATTTATCTGTCTGCGCAGTCAAATTCTCGCCGGGCTCCTATGATTCGCCGCACCACACGGCCGTCGGAAAATCGCGGAGCCCTCGCCGGGATCGCCACCGGCACACCGGGGCACACGGGGACACCGCGTTGACGACCGAGTTCCCCGGCGAGGCCGCGCTCATCCTCGGGTGATCCGGGCCCGGCCGTCCGCGGACGGGGACCGGCGCCTGGCAGCGGCCGTAGGCGAGGCGGCGCCAATGGGCAGACCAGAGCCAGGGGGCTACTTCTCGCGTAGGTAGGTCAGGACCGCGAGCACTCGTCGGTGGCCGGCATCGTCGATGTGCAGGCCCAGCTTGTCGAAGAGGTTGCGGATGTGCTTGCTGATCGCAGCTTCGGAGACGAACAGTTTCGCGGCGATCTCGCTGTTCCGATCTCCTTGAGCCAGGAGCTCGAGTACGTCGCGTTCACGGTCAGTCAGCGCCGCCAATGGGCTGCGGCGCCGCTGCATCAGGATCCTGGCGACCTCAGGGTCCAGCACGGTGTGCCCGCTGGCGACACGGTGCACGGCTCGGATGAAGTCCTCGACGGCAGCGACCCGCTCTTTCAGGAGGTACCCCACCGAGCCGGCGCCATCGGCGAGAAGCTCACCCGCCGACGCGGGCTCGACGTGTGCGGACAGAACGAGCACGGGATGGTCGGGCCGGGAGCGCCTGATCTCGATCGCTGACCGGAGCCCTTCGTCGGTCCAGGTCGGTGGCATCCGCACATCGACGACGCTCAGGTCTGCGTCGTGCGCGCTGACCAGGTCGCCGAGGTCGTCCGCGGTATCGGTCACTGCTACTACGTGGATGCCCTCGCCGCGCAACAGCGCCGCAAGCCCCTCACGCAGGAGAGCGTCGTCCTCTGCTATCACGACTCGCATTGGAGACTCACCTCGATTCTGGTCGGACCGCCGGGCGGGCTGCTCACCCGGAGCGACCCCCCTAGGGCGTTGACGCGGCTCTCCACTCCTGTGACCCCGGTGCCTCTGCCCGGGTCGACTCCGCCGTGACCATCGTCGCCAACCACCGCCGTCACCCACGGAACCTGCTCGACCACATGCCAGCGCAGCTCCACCGTCGCTTCACTGGCGCCGCTGTGCTTGGCGATGTTGGTCAGCAGCTCGGTGATGGAGAAGTAGAGCGCCGTGTCGACCGAGGCAGGGGTGGGCGCCGGCCTTTCCACGTGCAGTCGGGTGGGGATTTGGCTCTGGTCGACGAGGACCCCGACTGCTGGGACCAGCCCCTCCTCGGCAAGTACGGGTGGGTAGATGCCTTGGATGACCCGGCGCACCTCGGCGATCGCATCGGTCGCGGCGTGGCCGGCCTTGGTCAGTGCCATGCCGGGGTCTCCGGATTCGGTCTCGAGCTGGCGTTGAGCCATGCCGACATACATCGCGACCGCGACCAGGCGGTTCTGGGCCGCGTCGTGCAGGTCTCGCTCGATCCGCCTCAGCTCCGCGGAATGGGCAGACACAGCAGACTCGCGGCGGGTCCTCTCGATCTCCGCACGACGGCGGTGCTCCTGTGCCCGACTCGGTGACAGCAGCGCCGCCACGAGCTTGGCGTCGACCACGGCCGCATAGGGAGCCGTCGCCCACAGCGCGAAGGCGGCGATGCCGACCAGCATCGAGGCGAAAGCCTCCGGCCACGAGGTCACCTCGAACATGACGGCTGTCTCACCGTCGGGGAGTGCCCACCAGTAGAGAGGGTTGAGTGCGTAATTCAGCGCGAATAGGAGCAACATGATCGCCGCTGCGCCAAGCGGGATGCCGACGAACACACGCACGACCAGGGCGCCGATATCACGGATCAGGGCCCCCGACGCAGCGTGGGCACGCACCGCGGAGAGTCGCGCCCCGGCCTCTCCGAAGTAGGGCGAGTCGGTCCACCTCCCGAGGCGCCGGCCGACGCGGGTCCGCTCTCGGTCGCACCAACGGCGGACCAGAAGGTCAACCAGGCCGACGAGGAGCAGCCCGACTCCCACGACCGACAGAGCAATGACCGCCACCGATGCCGTCAGAAAGACGAGCGCGACGAGGCCGGCGAGCAGGTCCCCGACCAGGTAGCGCACCGCGCGAACCTGTCCGACGATGGCTGATGTGACGGCCGACCGGGCGACCCGACTGCCTCCGTCACTCACGCGCTGATCCTACAAGCTGTGTGGCCGCAAGACCGAGTCGGAAGGTATAGCCACCGCTACCACGATCCGGACCCTCACTGGATTCCGATGCCGCCGCGGATCCCCGGACGATGAGAGCGTGATCAAAAAGAGAACCAGGAGCTCCGGCACCGACAGCAGCCAATCCGCACCCGTCACCCTCCGTGGGGTCAGTAAGAGCTATGGCACTGGCGAAGGCAGCGTGCGAGCTCTGGACAGTACCGACCTCACCCTCGATCCGGGGACGTTTACGGCGATCATGGGTCCGTCGGGATCGGGCAAGACGACCCTGCTGAACTGCCTGCTCGGGCTCGACAAGCCTGACTCCGGTGCGATCTTGGTGGGCGGTACCGACATCACCAGCCTCCACGAGACCGACCTGGCGCGGTTGCGGCGATCGCGGCTCGGGGTTGTGTTCCAGTCCTACAACCTGATCCCCGCCCTGACGGCCGCCGACAACATCTCGCTCCCCTTGAGGCTCGGGGGCGAGCGGATCGACGAGGCCGCCGTGAAGCGCCTGGCCGACGCGGTGGGAGTCGGCGCGTTCCTCGGCCACAGGCCGGCCGAGCTCTCAGGTGGGCAACAGCAGCGCGTCGCCTTCGCCCGCGCGCTGATCGCCGACCCGGAGCTCGTGGTCGCGGACGAGCCAACCGGTGCCCTCGACACCGCCTCAGCCCAGGCCGTCCTCGGCCTCTTGCGCTCGATCGTGCGGGACATAGGCCAACAGGTCCTCATGGTCACCCACGACCCAGTCGCCGCCTCGACGGCTGACCGCGTCCTGTTCATGGCTGACGGCCGGTGGCAAGGCGAGATGCGCGGAGCCACCGCGGCGCAGATCGCGGGTGCCCTGCCGGACCTGGGACGGTCCCTGTGAGGGCACTGATCCGCCTGAGCTTGCGTGGAAGGCGCGGTCAGGTGCTCGCCCTGGTGAGCACCATGATGTTCTCCGCGATGTTGGTCGGGGCGCTCGGCCTGATGACCGAGACAGGTGTGCGAGGCCAGGTCAGCACAGGTGAGTACGCCGCAGCCCCGGTCTTGGTCGGCGCCCAACAGACCCGACCGGTGAGGGACGACGTCGATATCGCGGTTCCCGACCGGGCACTCATGCCGGCTTCCATCCTCGACGAGGTGTCGGAAGCGCTGCCCGATGCTGAGGTCGTCGCCGACCGGATCGCGCCAGCCGTCCTCGTCGTCGGGAACGAAGACCCGGTGCCGGTCGATGCGCACCCATGGTCGGCGACCGCGTTGGGGGACCGCGGCCTCGCATCCGGGCGGGCGCCGGAAGCCGAGGACGAGGTCGTGCTTTCAGCGGGGGTCGACGGCTCCGAGCAGCTCGATCTCGGCCACGTCGTCGATGTCGGGTTCGGTGGTGAGGCAGAATCGTTCACGGTCGTCGGCACCGTCGCCGCCGACGACTCCGGTAACGACGTGGCGGACGTCTACCTGAGTGACGGCCACGAGCGCCTGCAGGACGCGGCCGGGCAGCGCGTGGTTGCCGTCGGGGTGTGGCCCGCGGAGAGCGACGACACCGAGGTACTCGACGCAGTCGCTGCCCACAATGAGGCTCGGCTGTGGCCGGCCGATGCGCGTGGCGACATCGAGGTGGTCCGGCAGGGCCCGGCCAAGGCGACGCTCGTCTCGGCGGCGGCCGCATTCGGTGCGTTGGGGATCATCGTCAGCGTGTTCACTCTCATCGTCATCACCTCCCTACAGATCAGGGAACGTTCACGAGAGTTGGCCATGCTCCGCGTCATCGGCGCCACACCGAGGCAAGTCAAGCGCCTGCTGTGCGGTGAGGCCAGGAGAATCGCGATCGCCGCGGCCACCGTTGGGTCCCTCGCTGGTTCGTTCCTCGGTGCTCGACTGATCGGCCTCCTCCAGTCCTGGGGCGCTATCCCCCAAAGCCTCGAGCCCGTGTATGGCCCGGCGCCGTTCATGGCCGCATTCGCGGTCGTGGTCGTCTCCGCGGAGGTTGCCGCGCGGGTCTCGCTACGGCGGGTCCATCGGGAAAGCCCTCTCGCGGGACTCGAGGGAGCGGACGAGCGACGTGCCCGACTTCCACGGATGCTCGCCGGGCTGGCGGGCGTTGTGCTTGGGCTCGCCATGGCGTGCGCACCGATGTACGCCTCGGGCGAGGCCGCTGTCGGGCTGCCCGGCCTGGCGGGGCTGGTTATCGCCATCTCAGTCGGCCCGCTCAGCCCATCGATAGTCCGGCTGTTGGCACGGACGCAGCGCCGCCGAGGCGGACGTTCAGCACCCCGCTATATCGCCGTTGCCGGCCTCACCGCTCGTTCCGCCCGCGTCGGTGGCGCTCTGACACCCATCGTGCTCGGTGTGAGCCTGAGCGCGACGCAGCTCTTCACCGCGGTGACCGAGAGCGCCATCGCCACCGACCAGGTCGAAGCGGGACAACACGCGGACTTTCTGGTCACCGCCCCGTTGACCGGCGTGGATGACGACGTCGCCGACGCCGTCACCGCGATGCCGGACGTCGCCTCTACCGAGCCGATCGTCACGACAAGCGTCCTGATCCGTGGCACCCAGCACGATGCGAGCTGGCAGTCGTCGCCGGCCCTCGCGGTCGAAGGGGACCGGATCGGGCAATACGCCGACCTGCGCCCCGTCGGATCGGACACGGTCGCCTTCGCCGACGGAGGTGTCGCCCTCAGTACGCAGGCCGCGAGCTCCCTGGGTGCCGAAGAAGGCGACGACATCGACCTCGTGCTCCCTGACGGTCGAGCGATCGAGCGACGCGTGACGGGGGTATACCTGCGCGGCCTCGGGTTCGGCGACGTGGTCCTCCCGAGCGACGACCTGAAGCCAGCGATGGCCTCCGGGCAGCCGACCGCGCTGGCCGTCAGCGCATCCGACAGTGCGCCAGTGGCTGGGGTCGAGCGCCAGGTCGGAGAGCATCTCGCCAGACACCCCGGCGTCGCGACCAGCGATTCGGCGACGGCCGGGGAGACTGACGAGGCGACCGCGGATGTTGCGTTCTCCGTCCTCCTGCTCCTGATCCTATGGGGCTACATCGCCATCACGGTGGTGAATTCACTGGTTATCACGACACTCGCGCGTCGGGCCGAGTTCACCTGCCTTCGAATCGTCGGGGCCACCCCTGCCCAGCAACGGCGAACGGTGCGTTGGGAGGCGGGATTCCTCGCGGCCACCGCGTGCCTCGTGGCGACTGCGGCCTCCATCCCCGGACTGTGCGGTCTCACCTTCGCCCTCAGTAACGGCGAGCGGATGCTTCCCGCCATCGACATCACCGCGTACGCCGTCATCGTCACCACCAGCTTCGGGTTGGTCATGGCCGTCACCGAGTTGGCCGCACGAAAGGCCATGCGGACACAGGCCTGAGGAGCGACGACCGCGATGCGGAGGGCCGACGCGGGATCAGTGAGACAGCGCCGGTTACCCGGGAGAGGAGGTGATCCACACATGATCCAGAAACGCCAATCCCGGAACACACTGCGGCTTAAGGCTGGGCCCGGCACTCGGCGAAGTACTACCGGGACCTGTTTTGGAAGGAAGGCAGGGGGCGGGAGGTGGCCGGTACCGATTCGGTGATCTCGGCCCGCGACACGTGAAGCCTCCGGTAGATGAGTCAACGACCAAGAAGACCAGCCACCGGAGGCTTCGCGTTGGCTCCCCCGGGCCGCCCAGCGCCATGACCTCACCAATACGCGGTGGAAGGCCCTGCGGCCGCTGCTGCCGGGACCCGCCGTGTGGGGGCGCCCGCCGCACCGGTGCCGACACACCCTGCTCAACGCCATCCGCTGGCGGGTACGGGTCGGAGCGTCCTCGCGTGACGTCCCCGCCGCCCACGGCGCCTGGCAAAGCACCTACGGGCTGTTCCGCCGCTTCGAACGGCCGCGGGCTGCCGGCGCTCCCCGCCCCAAGGGACTTACCGCGTGCTCGGTGACGTGGTGCGCTGACGCCGGCGGTAATTGGCCGCTTTGATCCGGTTGCCGCACTCGGCCATCCCGCACCAGCGGCGCGGTTTTCCACGGGAGGAGTCCACGAAGAGCCGGGTGCATTCCGGACGCGCGCACTCGTGCATCCGTCCAATGTCCGAGCCGCCGAGGAGCTCGATCGCGTCCCTGGCGACGGCCGACAGCACCGCCTCGAGCGGGCCGCTCCTGCGGATACGGTACCGCTGGTCGAGATCGACCACGGGGGGAGCAACGGCCGCGGCCATGCTGAGCAGTTCCGCGTCCTGTCGATCAGCCGTGGCCGGCCAGCCACTGGCCAGCCGGTAGATCGTTTCGCGCAGCTCCTTGCCCTGGCGCAAACCGGACTCGGCCACCTCGGGTGGCTCGTCCACCAGCGCTGCCTCTACCGCCCACCGCCCCAGATCCGCGGGCTCCGCCAGCAACTCCTCGGATTCACCACGCCGCCACTTCAGTGTTCCTGCCAGGTCCAACGATGACCGGCCGCTCACGAAGACGGATCCCATATCACCATCTTGACAGGTGACGATGCGAGCGAACAAACTGCAGTCACTGTCTAAACGGTTACGACAATGAACGGGCTGCGAATGCCTCATGCTTCTCCAGAACACGGCGTCGCCGGAGCGGCGGACACGGACGACGTCGGGTCCTGCCAGAGCGAAGACACCGCCATGGAGGAGTTCCTCTACTTCGTCGACCGCGCGCTCGCGGGAATGGTCGAGATCGCCAGGCAGCTCGGTGATGATCTCGTCAACCGCCGGCCCGCCCTCAAAGGGGCCAACTCGGCCTTCGGGCTGACCACCCACTGCCTTGGCGTGGTCGACTACTGGGTGGGAGCGCTGGCCGCTGGCCGCGTCGTGCACCGCGACCGGGAAGCGGAGTTCCACGCGACGGGCACGGTGGCGGAGCTCGTTTCCCGGGTCCAGGAAGGTCAACGCCAGCTTCGCCTGGACCTGGACCACGTCGAACCACCCGCACCCGCCCGCGGGGATCCGCCCTCGGGGTTCCTCGGACCCCGGCGAGCCCTCACCCAGGGGGGAGTGCTGCTACACGTGCTGGAGGAACTCAGCCAACACCACGGACAGTTGGAGATCCTCCGTGACCTGCTCACCGCTCATCCACAGGGCACGACCCACGCGTTCGGCACCGAGGGAACCCGATGAACGCGACCGGCCCGCACACCAACCATCCCGACAACTTCGACACACTCGATTGGGACTGGCTTCGCGCCAGACCGGGGGCCAAATGGCACCGCGTCGAACCTGACGTGCTTCCCGCCTGGGTAGCGGACATGGACTTTCCCGTCGCACAGCCCATTCGCGACGCGCTGCACCGGTTCGTCGACGGTGCGGATATCGGCTACCCGGACTGGCCGCATGGCAGTCCGCTACGCGCCGCGTTCGCCCAGCGCATGCACGAGCGCTACCGCTGGAGCCCCGACCCTGGGCAGGTCCGCGAATTCACCGATCTCATCCAGGCGCTCCAGGTGGTGCTCCATCTGGTGACGGAACCCGGCGACGCGGTGGCGGTCCACACTCCGAACTACCCGCCTTTCCTCGGCACCGTCACGCGCATGGATCGCCGCCTGGTCCCGATCCCGATGCTTGACACACCCTCGGGATGGCGTTTCGACCCGGAACGCCTCGCCCAGGAGGTCGCCGCCACTCGGTGCCGGGCGCTGCTGCTGGTCAACCCGCACAACCCAACAGGACGCGTGTTCACGCGCGCCGAGCTGCAGGGGATCGCGGAGACCGCGAGGCGCAACGACATGCTGGTTGTTTCGGACGAGATCCACGCCGACCTCACCTACTCCCCGAACCAGCACATCCCGTTCGCTTCTCTGGATACCGACACCGCCTCCCGTACGGTGACCCTCACCTCCGCGACCAAGGCGTTCAATCTCGCCGGGACCCGCTGCGCTCTGGCCCATCTCGGGGCCGAGAGCGTGCGCGCCGCCTACGACGCGCAGCCACCCGACATCTTCGGCGCCGTCAACACGGCCGGAGTCGAAGCGGCACTGGCCGCGTGGGAGAGAGGAGGGCCGTGGCTCGACGCCGTGGTGTCCCATCTCGACGACAACCGCCGCCTCGTCGCGGACGTGTTCGCCGAACAGCTTCCCGAGCTCGGTTACCACCTGCCCGAGGCGGGCTACCTGGCCTGGTTGGACTTTCGCGCCCTCGGCCTGGGCCGTGACCCGGCCGGCAAGTTCCACGAGTACGGCCGCGTAGCGCTCAGTCCCGGTCCGGAGTTCGGACCTGGCGGAGTAGGGTTCGCCCGCCTCAACTTCGCCACATCGCGCACGGTTCTCCAGAACATCCTCGAACGCCTGGTCGCCAGCGTCCCGAGAATCCAGCATGAAACGGTGACAAACCCATGAACCCACTTCTGGTCCGGCTGGTTGTCATGGTCGGACTCTGGACTCTGGCGGCCTGGCTCCTATGGTGTACGAACTTCGTCGTCTCCGGCACAGAAAGAAAGGACGACGATCGAGGTGATCCCAGCGAGTTCACTGTTCGAGTTCGCGTAGGACCAGGGCGGCTTTGACATGGGATCACAGGTGAGCGCGGGGAGCCTTTAGCCCGGCAGAGAACCGTCGGCACCGCGGTATTCCAAACCCCTGTGCCAGGCCTCGACTGGGATGGAAGGCACGGCCGCTCCCCCAGGCTCGGCCGGGGCGAGTACACCGGCCCGAGCGCCCCGTGCACGGTCACCCGGGACAGCCGGCGGCCAAGGTGGTCGAAGGTATCAGCGGATCCGGAACACTTGTGCTTCCGAATCACACGCCGGAACAGCGGCTCGACCGCGCCGGAACGGTGGTTCGAATCAGCGCACGAATGGTCGGTTCGACATTACCGTGCGCACAGCCGATCCAATGCCGACTGGCTCTCATCGTCCGCAGCGCGGAAGGTTACCAACTGCTGGTCCGGATCTTGAAGTGGCATAAGCACTTCGAAATTCACGGCGACCACACCGACGTCAGGATGCCGCATCACCTTGCGCCCGCGGCCGTTGACCTTGACGTCTCGTTCGGCCCACAACCGCGCGAATTCCTCGTTGCCAGCGGTGAATTCGGCGATGAGGTCGGTCAACGCCTGATCCTCCGGATACGCGGCCCACGCGGCGCGCAGGTGGGCGATCCCCTCCCGCACGACGCGCTCGCGGTCGACATAGAATTCCCGTATTCCCGGATGCATCAGGCACAGCCACATCAAATTGCGCTGCGCCGGCGGCAGCGTGTCGAAATCTAGTAGCAGCCTCGCTATTTCGCTGTTCCAGGAAAGGATGTCGAAGCGGTGGTTCATCAGCATGGCCGGCAGCGGCGACAGGTCAGTGACCAGCCGGGCCAGCGGGGGCGCTGCGGTGGTGGCGGGCTTGTCGGCGTTGAGGGGGCGCTGCTGGGCCAGGTTGAAGAGGTGGGCGCGTTCGTTGGGGGCCAGGCGCAGTGCCTGGGCCAGCGCCTCCGCCACGTTCGCTGAGAGCCGCAGCCCGCGGCCCTGTTCCAGCCGCACGATGTAGTCGATACTGACCCCGGCCAGCTCGGCGACCTCCTCGCGGCGCAATCCCGGGGTCCGCCGGGCCTGCCGACGCGACGGGAGGCCGAAATCGTGCGGGTCCAGGCGTTCGCGCCGGGACCGCAGGAACGCGGCCAACTCCTGTGTCGAGTCCACGGTGCGGGTCATCATGTTCCACCCTACAGCCGGGGTAGGACTGGCCTTCCTAGGCAGCGCTCTCCCTTATCCCCGGCTCGCGGCGGTCCCAGGCTTGGTTTCGACAACGGATCACAAGCACAGGAGGACTCGATGTCGCTCACCCTCGACACCTACCGGCTGTTGGGCCGCTCCGGGCTGCGGGTCTCACCGCTGGCGCTGGGCGCGGCGACCTTCGGCACCGATTGGGGCTGGGGCGCCGAGCAGGACGAGGCGCGCAAGCTGTTCGACCTCTACGTCGAGCGCGGCGGCAATTTCATCGACACCGCCAGTACCTACACCAACGGCAGCTCCGAGCGCCTGCTGGGCGAATTCACCCGCGACAACCGCGAAGACCTGGTGCTGGCAACGAAATACACGACGCTGCGCCGGCCCGGCGATCCGAATTCCGGGGGCCCGCACCGCAAGAGCCTGTTCTCGTCGGTGGAATCCAGTCTGCGGCAGCTGAATACGGACTACATCGATCTGCTCTACCTGCACGTGTGGGATTTCACGACGCCGGTCGAGGAGGTCCTGCGCGCCATGGACGATCTGGTCCGGCAGGGCAAGGTCTTGTACGTGGCGATGTCCAATGTTCCGGCCTGGCAGGTGGCGCGCATGCAGGCGATTGCCGACCTGCGCGGCTGGTCGCCGCTGGTCGCGCTGGAGATCGAATACAGCCTGATCGAGCGTACCGGGGAACGCGACCTGATCCCGATGGCACGCGAGATGGGGCTGGGGGTGATGCCGTACTCACCGTTGGGCGGCGGGGTGCTAACCGGCAAGTACAGCCGCGATGACCTTACCGATACGAGCCCCGGATCCGACGGTAGTGCCCGCAAGAGCCTCAACCTCACTTTGGGCAACCTTTCCGAACGTAACTTCGTCATTGCCGATGTCGTGAAGGAGATCGGCGCGGAGTTGGGCCACACACCCGCCCAGATCGGGCTGGCCTGGGCCCTGCAGACCCCGGGCGTGACGGCACCGATCATCGGAGCCCGCACCCCCGCGCAGCTGGAGGGCAACCTGGGCGCCCTGGAGGTCGATTTCACCGACTCCCAACTGGCCCGCCTCAACGAGGCCAGCGCGATCGAACTCGGCTCTCCGCACAACCTGCTCACCGGCGACTTCGGCCGCATCCAGACCCACGGCGAGCTGAAGATCGAAACCCGCCGCTGATATCCGGTCGAGCCCCGAGGGCGGCGCTGCCGCCGCACGCCCTGATGAGCAGATCGCGGTGCGTGTCGGGCGGGAGCAGGCTTTCGCCGTTCGCTCGCGCGGCCGGCACTGCCGGCGCACAGTCCCCGCACGGCGACTGTGCGCCGCCAGGATGATCCGGCCCCTGAAGAGGGCCCCGAGCGATCAGTAGCGGTACGACGTGTAGTCGAGGTACCCCTCGTCGCCGCCCTGGTAGTAGGTCTCCGGGTCGGCCTCGTCCAAGGGGAGGTCCGCGCGGAGCCGTTCCACGAGGTCGGGGTTGGCCAAATACGCCCGGCCGAAGGAGACCAGGTCGGCGCCGAGGTCGAGCCAGTCGTCCGCCTGCTTGCGGCCAGCAGGGAGCGGGCCCATCGGGAACGACGGATTGACGATCAGGCTGCCCGGCCAGGCCCCGCGCAGATCCACCAGGGTCTGTTCGTCGGTGGTGGCCTCGAGGTGGATATAGGCGAGCCCCAAAGGCGCGAGCGCGGCGAGCAGCGCGCCGTAGAGTTCGGCGGTCTCCTCCTCGATCGCGTCCCAGATTCCGGCGCCGGGCGAGAGCCGCAGACCCACCCGCTGGGGGCCGATCGCCTCGGCGGTCGCGGTGACGGCTTCGACGGCGAAGCGGATCCGGCCGGCGATCGAGCCGCCGTAGTGGTCGGTGCGGAGGTTGGCGCTGCTGGAGAGGAACTGCCCGATCAGGTAACCGTTGGCTCCGTGCAGTTCCACCCCGTCGAAACCGGCGGTGACGGCCCGCTCGGCCGCTGCGGCGTAGGAGCGGGCCTCGTGTCCGGCCTCCTCGGTGGTGAGCGCGCGCGGGACCGGCACCGGCTGGGGCCCGCTGGGGGTGAAGGTGTCGGCGTTTCGGGGGGCTACCGCCGACGGCCCGACCGGCTGGAGGCCGGTCGTGTCGGGGTGGCTGATCCGCCCCCCGTGCATGATCTGGGCGAAGACCCGTCCGCCGTTGACGTGGACGGCATCGGTGACCTGCCGCCACGACTCGGTCTGCGCGGCGGTGTAGAGCCCCGGGGTCAGCGGGTTCGACTGGCCCAGCAGGCTCGGCTGGATGCCTTCGGTCACGATGAGTCCCGCGGAGGCGCGTTGGGCGTAGTAGGCCGCCATGGAGGCGGTGGCCAGCCCGTCGGTATTGGAGCGGACCCGCGTCATCGGCGCCATGACGACACGGTTGGGCAGGCGGAGTTCGCCGAGTGCCACGCTGTCGAAAAGTGTGTTCATACCGGTACCGTAAGAGCTGACATTGATGTCAGGGGCAAGTGTTGTGTCGGGGATCACGGAGGCCGGAATGCGGATCGGCGAACTGGCCGAGAAGACGGGCGCCAGCGTCCGTTCGCTGCGCTACTACGAAGAGCAGGGGCTGATCACCAGCACCCGCAGCCCCAGCGGGCAGCGGCACTACGGTGATTCCGACGTGGAACGGGTCCTGTTCCTGCGCCGGCTCTTCAACGCCGGCCTCTCCAGCCGCACCATCGCCGAACTCCTGCCGTGCGTCCGCGATCCGAGCACCCAGAAGACCGATGACGCGTGGAAGCGCCTGACAGCGGAGCGTGCACGCCTCGACTCCCACATCGCGGACCTGCTGCGCACCCGCGAATCCCTCGACGAGGTGATCGCCGCGAACCGCCAGCACCGGACGGCCCTCTCCGCCGAATGACCCGGCCGATACGGCGAACGGGAAAGAGCTCGCCTTGGGCGCCGCGGGTGGCGGGTCGAGCCAGCGCTTCACGCGGCGGGAGACACCCCCATGGCCGCAGCGATGCGCTCCTGTTTCCCGCCCGCATGGGACCGCTCAATGATCAGCCGCCTTCCGCGAGGAGGCAGGCGCGCGTTTGCGTGAGGCAGGAGAACCTCCGGGTTCGCGAAAGCGTCGGACGCCCCCACGGGTGCGGGCGTGCGGACCCGCGCTCTACTGCCAGGTCGCGGTGTCGGGGTCGATGCTGTGGGCGCGCGCGCTGGCGTCGATGATGCGGCGGAACCACGTGGCAAGGCCGGCGCGGATGCCGTCGTAGTGGGCAGCGAATCCCGGATCGGACTCAAACATGCGGCCGAGACAGACCTGCATCTGCCTGGTGAGGGGAAAGTACGAAGCGAAAACTTCGCGGTGCCGCTCGACGAGTTGATTCGCTTCCGGGCTACCCGGTGCGACACCGGCGTCCATCGCATCCCCGAGGGCGCGGTCGAGGCCGGCAACGGCGTCGGCGATGGCCTGCCATTCCTCCGGACCGCGCGAGGCTGAGCGTTCGGCGTACTGCAGCCATTGCGTCGTGTCTCCGTAGCGCTGGCGGGCTTTGGCGTGCAAGTCCGGGTTCCACTGGGGGCCGAAGACCGCGGCCTGCTGCTCGGCGGTGAGCAGCAGGCCGCGCTCGTGGGCGTCGATCATCCGATCCAGTCCGGCGCTGAGCCGCTGGAGGCGGTCGATCCGTTCGGCAACCTGGGTGCGCTGCGCGCGCAATGCGCCGGGCACATCCGCGGTCGAGTCGTCCAGGATGGCCCGAATCCGGTCCAGGCCCAGACCGAGCTCACGGTAGACGACGATGCGGTGCAAGCGTTGAAGATCACCGGCGGTGTAGAGCCGGTATCCGGCAGCCGTGCGCAGCGACGGGCGCGCCAGACCGATCTCATCCCAGTGGTGCAGTGCGCGGACTGTCACGCCCAGACGCGTCGAGACCGCACCGACGGTCAGGCCGTCGGCCTCAGTGGCATCAGGCATGCTCCCCATTGTCGCCGCGACCGCCGCCCGGTGGGGTGATCCCGACGGCCGCAAGGTTGCGCGCCTCCTGGCTGTCCGGATCGAAGGCCTTCGCCGCGGTGAGAACGATCCGTACGTTCTCGGGGGTGATCACCTCCACATCGCGGGTGTTCCAGGGAGTGTCCCGCGGGCCATCGACCGAGTCCGGGCGCAACGCACGACAGGCCTCGGCAAGGGAATCGACCTGGCGGAGCACGCACGCGAAACTCACGCTCATCGCTGGTGCCTGCTCCGCAACGCTTGCCGCCGGGACGAGCAGTACGTCCTGGAACACCCACCGGCGCAGATGCACAACCCCGCCGGGGATGCTGAACAGCTCGAAGAACCCGAGCCCACGAGTCCAGAAGTCCACCGACGCCGCCACGTCGCTCGTGGGAACCGTCGCGAACGCGGGCATTGCATAGATGCCGTGGAACGGCTCCGGCGGGACCGCATCCGGGCCGGGAGGAGTGGGCACGGGACTCATCTCGAACGCGTCGTAGTAGTCGCTCATGCACCCCACCGTCCAGCCTCACGCCGCGTGAGGGTCAAGCCGGATCCGCGAACCCCGCCCCCACCCCAACGACGCGGCCAACACTGCGACCGAGGACAACCAGCGGCCTCCTCCCCCGGCGTTTGGCCCAGACCCGCCCGTTGGTCCTCCGCGGGCAGTTCGTGAACCCGATGCCCCCATCAGTCGTGCTGCGCCCGGCTCCGGCGGGTGGCCCCATCAGGTCGCGCTCGTATTCGCGCCGATGGACCTCGACGGTCGTTCGGGGGGATCTCCGGGCGGGGCCGACGTTGGCAGTGTCGGCCCCGCCCGGGACTACTCAGCCTCCTCCTGCTCGGCGCTTTCCGCTTCCGTGCTGTGCACCAGCCGTAATGTGGGGGCGGCCTCGCCGCCGGGAGACATACGGAGCTGCCGCCATGCCGTCACCCACCGCTGGAGTTCGTCTTCGTCGCCACCGCAGGCGGAGATGAAGGCGCACAGCACCATGTACTTCGGCAGGTCCGAACCGGTCAGGGTCGCGTGGAAGTTCGACCTGCTGACCCGGCCGCCACTGAACTGCTCCAGTTCCCGGTAGGACCACTCGCCCGACCAGGCCCAGAAGTCCCGCATGCGCGCGACGAACTGCTCGGGGGTGGCGGCCGCCAGGGGGTTGGGACGGTTGTCGTATCCCTTCAAGTCTTTGATGGCGTGCGGTCGCATGGGGGTCCGCTTGCGGGGTGACGCGCTGCGCCCAACGGCTCCCCCTGAACCGTGAGGGCCCGTCGTGGCCGGCCGCCCAGGGTCGGGGGCTGCTGGGGGGTCGGTCTCCTCTTCGGGAACCATGCGGACCCACCCGTAGACATGCCCGTCGTCTCCCCACTGCAACTGTTGTGGTGAGGCGTGGGGGTCCGGGCGGTAGACGGCCGGGCGGGGAGGGAGACACGGGAGAGCGGAGTCTCGGCAGCTGGACTCCAACAGATCCGTCGCGGTCATCGGGTCACCTCCGGCGCCGGCAGGACCCGGCGGGCCACGTCGGCGCCCAGCCCAACGAGAGCAACGGTGATCAGGGTGACGGTGACCAGGTCGTGGCCGGTGGTGATGAGGCCGGCGGCGAGGAGAACCACGAGGACGATGATCAGGATCCGTCCCGTGTGCAGGCCGAGGCGAATATACAGCAACGTATGCCTCCTACTGGGATAGGGAATCTTGGTTGGTCTTTGCGTCCGCGGCTGAACAGCGAAAAGTCCGCCCGCGGGGGCGTTGCGGAGAATTCGCGATCCCGCATTGGGCCACAACATACCCTATAACGAAGAGATAACGGAATATGTAATTCGCATCCGATTTCGAGCCCGTGGGGATGCGATGCGCGAGCGCTCCTGCCTCCGTGCAGCAGCGCGTCCAGAGCTGTCCAGAATCGTCTGCGCGAATCCAATGCCATCATTTCGCGTGCCGGCTGTTTCCTCTGGACAGCCGGGCTCAGCACCACCCGGAAAACAGATCGATCCTGAGAATTTTCTCAGGGTTCCCAAAATCGCGGTTTCGGGTTCCCGCGATCTGTTGGGGGCCCTGCTGACCTGGGCACCGCACAGCCCGTAAGGCTCTCGGGGGCCAGCACTGCGGGGAGAGTGCGCCCCGCGCGAGCGGGCGCACGAGGGTGCGCCCGACCTCGGCCGCCTCGATGCCGGCGCCTGCGAATCCCTTGTCGCACACGAGCGGGCCCGGGGCGTGGAGCAGGCGCGGGGCCTGCTCGCGCTCGCCGGACTCCTTGGGGTGGGTCAGGCGGAACGCGCACACCGCCCCCGGCTACGCGCCGAAATGGAGGATTTCGACAAAGGTGTCGCCGCGGTATTCGAAGCCTACTCCGCGGGCCTCCCCCTGGGCAGGTCACGTGCGCAGAATGCGAGGCGAAGAACGCCGGCACCGCCACTCTGGCACCCGAGCAGCGAGCCGAGCGTGCCGATCAACCGGTCGACTCCCTCCTCGGAAGGCGGGGCGTTGAATTCGAGACCTCGGTGTTTCGGAGCAATCCCGGGCGGGACCATCCGTAAGAGTGGCGGCGGCGTAGAACCGTGTCCACCGGAACAACAGCCGATCCCGCCGCACCCCCTCCGCCGCTGCCGGCCCCGGCGCCGTGAGCGTTCGGCGGCTCCTGTCCCCGCGGCCTCATAGCGTGCCCGCGTGACTTCCCTCATGCGGTCCTACACCTATTTGCACCCCTCGGCCGTGCACGAGTCCGCGGCCGGGCGCACCCTGGCATTGGAGACTTCCGGCGGTGCCACACCGGAGGGCGAGGCCGCCAACCCGCGGTTCTTCACCGGGTTCTTGACCGCGCCGACCGCCTCGGCGGCGGCACTGATGGCGGTCGGCGACGTGGCCGCCACCCGCTACTACCGGCCCCGCCCCTCATCCTTCCTGGATCCGGTGGTCACGGCCAACGGCGACCGGCTGCGGATGGAGTCCTTCTCCGGCTGCTGCGGCGTCTACGCCCGCCTGGACGTCCTCGCGCCCGGACTCGACGGCGACGACATCGGCCACGGCACCACCAACGTCGACGTAAACGCCCCGCTGCGGCGCGCCCTGGCCAGGATCGGCGGGCTGGA
Source organism: Lipingzhangella halophila (assembly GCF_014203805.1). GTDB lineage: Bacteria > Actinomycetota > Actinomycetes > Streptosporangiales > Streptosporangiaceae > Lipingzhangella > Lipingzhangella halophila. The sequence goes on from NZ_JACHJT010000001.1 coordinate 3,904,844, forward strand.
TCCGCTGCACCTGGCGGTGGGCCCGGAGGGGATCGAGGCCACCACCTTCGACGGCCAGTACGTGGAGAAGAAGGTCCCCCTGCCGCAGCGCTGGCTGCGCGGATTCGCCGAGGCCCAGGTGCTGGGGGTCGACTTCGCCCTGCGCGCCGAGGTGCCGGCCACCCGGACGGCCGCCCTGCTGCGGTCGCTGCCGCGCCTCACCCAGTCCGGCGCCCGTACAACGCGCTGGGTGGTACCCGCCGGGGCCACGCTGCGCCCGGTGAGCCGGCCGGCGCCCGGTGCCGTGTGCCTGCCCGGCGCCGAGCGGCTGCTGCCGCTGCAGCCGGTGCTGCGCCACGCCACCGTTGTGCGGGTCTATGCCCCCGCCGTCGAGCACGGTGCGACCGCACCTGTGGCGTGGGAGGTGGCGCTGCCGGGCATGCGGCTGACACTGATGCTGTCCCCGGATGCAGCGCGCGGGTTCTCCGGTGAGGGCGGCGTGCTGCACGATCTGACCGCGGGGCCGGCGGCCGCCGACGCCGAACAGATAGCGGAGCTGCTGTCCTGGGAACCCAAGATCGACACGACCGAACTGGCCAACGAGGCCGACCTGCCGACGGAGCGGGTGCGCGCCGCGCTGACGGTGTTGGGCACCTCCGGCCAGATCGGCTACGACCTCGCCGAGGAGGCCTACTTCCACCGGCACCTGCCCCACTCCGCGGGCGCCGCGGAAAAGCGCAACCCCCGGCTGCGCGGAGCGCGGGCGCTGGTCGCCGCCGGCGCGGTCCACCTCGACGGCACGCTGGCGCGCGTCGGCGGCGGCGAACACGCCCACCTGGTCCGCGCCGACGACACGGGGAAGCTGAGCTGCACCTGCCCGTGGTGGGCCGAGTACAAGGGCGGACGCGGGCCGTGCAAACACGTCCTCGCAACGCGCATGGTCCGAGAAACCACCCAAGAAGAAGAGGCCCGCTGACTCTCCTCGAACGCGTCGAAGCCGGCGACCTCGCCGGAGCACTCCAAGAACTGCGCGGGTTGACGCTGGAGGAGCGCGCCTCCCACGCCGCTGAGCCGCCCGGCCGCTTGCTACTCCGATCGGCGTAGTCCCGCGACGAGGAGCCCGACCAGTCGGCGTGCATTGTAGCGGGGGTCGTTCTCCGCGCCGATGCAGACGTTCCCGACACCGCGCATGAGTTCGTAGGCATCGACGTCGGAGCGGATCTCGCCGGCTTCGGCCGCGGCGTCGAGGAGCTGGGCGCACACGGGCAGGAGGCGGTCGATGAAGTAGGCGTGCAGCGCCTCGAAGGCGGTGTTGTCGGAGCGCAGCGCGGCGGCGAGCCCGTGCTTGGTGACCAGGAAGTCGACGAAGAGGTCGATCCATCGCCCGAGAGCGGCGTAGGGGGTCGGGCTACTCGCCAGCAGGTCCGGGCCGGCCTCGGCACAGGCCTCAACCTGGTGCCGGTAGACGGCGATGATGAGATCGGCCCGCGTCGGGAAGTGGCGGTAGATCGTCCCCATCCCGACACCGGCCTTGGCCGCGATGTCCCGTACCGGCGCCTCCACGCCCGAGGTGACGAAGACCGCGGCGGCCGCGTCGAGCAGGGTCCCCTCGTTGCGTCGGGCGTCCACCCGTTTAGCGCGGGTCGCGTGCCCCGTGCTCTCTTCGCTGTCGTTCACCGCTCTGCTTCCCGCACCATCGAACTTGCCAAACGGAACAACGCTCCGTATATTTACCGGAGCAAAGCTCCGCTTAATCATGATGCCAGAGCAGGGGCGCAATCACCAAGCCGCGCATGGCCACCATGCGCTGGCCCCCGCTTCACCTCGATGGAGGAAAACCGTTATGCAGTACCGCACCTTGGGCCGCACCGGTGTGCAGGTCAGCTCGCTCGCGCTGGGCGCGATGAACTTCGGCAAGATTGGGCGCACCACCCAGGACGACGTCACCGCCATCGTCGACGCCGCCCTTGAGAGCGGGATCAACCTCATCGACACCGCCGACGTGTACAGCGGAGGCGAGTCCGAGGAGATGGTCGGCAAAGCCATCGCCGGCCGCCGAGACGACATCGTCCTGGCCACGAAGGCGGGCCTGCCCATGGACGACGAGCGCAACCACCGGGGCAGCTCGCGCCGCTGGCTGGTCACCGAGCTGGACAACAGCTTGCGCCGGCTCGGTGCCGACCACGTGGACCTCTACCAGATCCACCGGTGGGACCCGAACACCAGCGACGAGGAGACCCTGTCAGCCCTGACCGACTTGCAGCGCGCCGGCAAGATCCGCCACTTCGGCTCCTCGACCTTCCCCGCCTACCGCCTCGTGCAGGCCCAGTGGGCCGCGCGCGAACATCACCTCAGCCGTTACGTCACCGAGCAGCCCAGCTACTCGATCCTGCAGCGCGGAATCGAGGCCGACGTGCTGCCCGTGACCGAAGAGTACGGGCTCGGGGTGCTGGCGTGGAGTCCGCTGGCCTCGGGCTGGTTGTCGGGGGCGATCCGCGAGGGCCGGGAAATCACCACCAGCCGCTCGGCGTTCATGCCGCAACGCTTCGACACCACCATCCCAGCCAACCGGACCAAGCTCGAAGCCGTCGAGCAGCTGGCCAAGGTCGCCGACGAGGCCGGCCTGACCATGATCCAACTCGCGCTCGGATTCGTGACCGCCCACCCGGGCGTGACCAGCGCGCTCATCGGCCCCCGCACGCTGGACCACCTGCACTCGCAGCTCGCCGCCGCTGACACCGTGCTCTCCGCCGACGTGCTCGACGCGGTCGACGCGATCGTCGCTCCCGGCACCGACCTCGCCGCACAGGAAAAGAACAACACCCCGCCCGCGCTGCTCGACCCAGCACTGCGGCGCCGCTGACCCCCCGAGAGACAGTCTCCGCGTCCTTTCCCGCGGCTTGCCAGCCCGCGGGAGAGGACGTGCCCGGCGAGAAACCGTTGTTCTCCCAACGTGCCGGCGCCGACCGGGAAGGGAGCGCCGCAGCTCGTCGCGGGTGAACGCCACGTCTTGGCCGCATTCACCCATGCACCCCGCTTCCTTCCGGAAGATTTTCCGATTGAGCCTCGGTAGCGCGCCCCAGCCGGCGCGCTACCGGTGTCGAAAGGACCAACGACCCCATGCCACACGCACCCCGGCCCCGCTTCGGGATCATGACCGCCCCCTCGCAGGTCGACTACCACGACGTCCTGCGAGTCTGGCGCGAGGCGGACACGGTTCCGGAGATCGAGCACGCGTGGTTGTTCGATCACCTCATGCCGATCGGCGGCGACCCGTACGGACCGACCTACGAAAGTTGGACGCTGCTCTCGGCCCTTGCCGCCCACACCCGACGACTGCGGCTCGGCGTGCTGGTGACCAGCAACCGGTTCCGACCGCCCGCGATGCTGGCCAAGATCGCCGCGACCGTCGACATCGTCTCCGATGGACGGCTCGAGTTCGGTATCGGTGCCGGCTCACGCCCCGGCCATCCCCTGGCACGGCGTGAATACGAAGCACACGGCCTGCCCTTCCACGACTCCGCGCACGCCGTGGGGAGCCTCGCCGAAGCCTGCATGGTGATCCGACGATTGTGGACCGAGGACGAGCCGTTCGACGTCGACGGCACCTACCTCCACCTGACCGGAGCGTTCGGAAACCCCAAACCCGTCCAGCGCCCCCACCCGCCGATCCTCATCGGCGGACGCTCGTCCCCGACGCTCCGCGTGGCCGCCGAGCACGCCGACCTGTGGAACGTCCCCGGCGGCGACATCGACGACGCCGTACGCGGCAGCGCACTGCTGGACCAGTACTGCGCCGAGATCGGTCGCGATCCCGCCTCGATCACCCGCTCGATCCCCCTGCCCGTCTCCTACGAACAGCCCGGTACCACCCGGGAGGCGATCGGCAACGCGATCGACGCCGGCTTCCGGCACATCGTCCTCGGACTGCCCGCGCCCTACCCCGCCGACGTCGCACAGTGGGTCGCCGACGAACTCATCAGCACGTCGGCCTCCCGGTAAGGACTGACCTGGCCGCCCCGAGAATCGCCGGAATCAAGAACCCGTCTCGCGAGGAACGGCGCGGGGGCCGAACGCGGCCGCGCTACCGTGCGTGGTGCGGGCCCGAACGCCGGAATCCGCGTGGGAGACGGGGCCGCGGGGATGCGCTGGCGGGCACTGGAACGTCGCCGGCGCCGCGTGTACGGCGTGATCCAGCAGCGCGCTCTTGCCGATACCCGGCGCACAGCGGAGGACGAGCACACCGCCCGTACCACGTTCCGCGGCGCCGAGCACCGCGTGGAGGCGACCGGTCCCATCGTGCCCGCCGACGAGCAGGCGAGAAGGCCGCGATGGCATAGTACGAACGAGATGCGGACCGCCGAGGCCTCGGCATGGGCAAGTAGGCGATTGTCACCGACGCGAGCGTAGGCGCGCCCACGCGATCGTCGGGGCATGACGATACAAGCCGACCGCGTGGCACCCGGCCGCCTCGCTCGCGGCACGATCCTCGCCGCGGCGACATTAACCATCATGGCGCCGGCAGGCATCGCCCCCAGCCTTCCGGAGATGGGGGAGGTCTACGCGGACCAGCCCGGGGCGGACCTGTTGGTGCGCCTCACGGTCACGGTCACCTCGCTCATGATCGCCCTCACCGCTCCGATCTCCGGTGTGCTCGCCGACCGCGTCGGGCGCCGCCCGCTGCTCGTGTCCAGCCTCGTGCTCTACGCGGTCAGCGGCAGCGCGGGGTACTTCATAGCCGACCTCTACCTGCTGCTGGCAACCAGAGCGCTGCTCGGGGTCGCCGTTGGTGGAATCATGACAACGGTCAGCGCGACGATCACCGACTGGTTCGACGGGCCGAAACGGTCCTCCTTCCTCGGACTGCAGCAGGTATTCACGAGCCTCGGCGGCGTGGTTTTCCTGCCGCTGGCCGGACTACTCGCGAACTTCGGCTGGCGGGTGCCGTTCTGGATCTACGCGGTGGGCGCCGTGGTCGCCCTGTTCGCGGTCCTCGTCGTGCGGGATCAGCCGCGGGACCTACCGGCACCGTCCAGCCGCGGCCGGATGATGACCGGTCGCGTCCTCGCTGTGTACGCGGTGGCGCTCATCGCGACGTTGGCGTTCTACATGGCACCGACGCAGGTGCCGTTCCTGCTGACGGACTTCGCCGTCGGCCCCGCCGTCGTCGGTGTCGTGGTCGCCGGGAGCACTCTGACGAGCGCACTCGGCGCGTTCGGGTTCCCAGCACTGCGCAAGCGCCTGCGGTCCACAGCGATCACGCTGGTCAGCCTCGCGCTGCTCGGCGCGGGCTGGCTGCTGGCCGGCGCCTTCGACACGGTCATCGGCGTCGCGGTCGGGCTGCTCGTCGGCGGCGTCGGTGTCGGCTTCGCCGTCCCCAACCTCAACCTGCTGCTCAGCGAGCTCGCTGCGCCCCATTGGCGGGGGCGAATCCTCAGCGGCCTCGTCACCGCGATCTTTCTCGGCCAGTTCCTCTCACCGCTGGTCGTCCAACCCCTGGTTCAGGCCGCCGGCGTCGGCGGCGCCTTCACCTGGGCCGGGCTCGTAATGGTCGCCGGCGCGGCCCTCGCCGCCGCCGGAATGTGGAAACGAAGCACCCACGGAAAGGAAGTCCGATGATCTACCACGGCAACCGTTTCACCCTGAAGCCCGACGTCGCGCAGCAGGACGTCGAGGAGGCCCTCGAGAGCCTGCGCAATCAAGGGCGCGTCATCCCGTCCGTCAAATCATTCGTCGTTGGCCGTGACTACGGCGGTGAGTTCGAGTGGGGCGCGACCTTCGTGATCGAGGACCTTGAGGGCTACTGGGAGTACCTGATCCACCCCGCACACCGCAACACCGACCGGGTCGGACTGCCCCTGGTCGACAAGTTCGTATCGTTCGACATCACCGACGACCCGGACCCGGAGATGGGCGCGAAGATCGCGGCGCTGCACCAGCGCCGGTTCGACAGCGACCCTGAGCTGACCAAACTGATCTCCGACCTCGACGAGTACTCCGGCAGCGCCGCACCCGGCGAGCACGGGCGCTAAACGGCAGGTCCGCGCACAGCGACCGGCTACCGGCGGGCGCGGGTCCGGGCTGGACCCGCGCCCGCGTGGCGCGCTGTTGGTCGCGGGGACGCTCTGGGGCGGACGGGCACAGACCGTCCTCTTCACCGTCGCACTGGCTCTGTTGGCCGCCGTCCTGGCAAGCTTGGCCCTCTTCGAGACGGTGCGGTACGGCCCGCAGCGAGGAGCGATCCGCGGTGCGGGATGATGTCCTTGCGCATACGCGGCTCACGAAGTGAGCGACGCGACCCGTTCCATGATCGCGTCGAAGCCGTCGCGAATGGCGTAGTGGCGCGGCGGGGGCATGTCCGGATGCGCGTGCGGGGCGACCACCTGCGCGCAGCGGAACTCGGCCAAAGGGCCGAGCCGGTCGTACAGCTCGGCGAACACCTCGTAGGCGCGGCCGCGGGGCCAGTCGGCCGGGAGGACCTCCGAGGGCAGGCCGGGGTCGTGGCGGTACAGGCCCCGCCACTGGTCGGTCATGTACAGCCGCAAGACGAACGCCTCGGAAGGGCTCACCTGTCCTTGGCGCGCCCGGTCGACCACCGGCTGGTAGGTGGCGATGAAGTCCTCGTACTCGGCTCTGACCTCGGTCAACGGCCAGGTTTTCAGCGCGTTCAGCACTCCGCTGGTCACCGGGTGGACGACGGTTCCATGGACCACCATCGCGGAGACGTCCAACTCGGTCACGAGTTCGACGGCCGGGTCCTTCTGCGTCGAAGGGGCGATCCAGAGTGATTCCGTCAGCATGCCGAACCCGAGCGCACGCAACCGGGTACGCAGCGTTCTGCGCTGCGCCGCCTGCTCAGGAGGGGCGGTGATGGATACCAGAACCCAAGTGCCGTCCCACTCTGCTTCGTCCTCGTCGGAACTGCCGAAGGTCATCATCCTCGGCAGCCCCCGGACGCCGCTGACGACGACCGCTTCGGCCAGGTGATAGTGGCTCTCGCGGCCGCGCCGCACCCCGACCAGGACATTGCGCCGCACAAGGCGGTTGATCGCCACCCGCGCGCTGTTCGCCGTGATCCCGCACTCCTGCAACAGCGCCACGAGCGCCGCCGAAGGGATCGGCGCCGTCAAACCCACCCAGAAGTCGCCCATCATGCTGAGCAGCAGGTGTTGCGGGTTGGGCCCGGCCTGCCGACGAGGCAGGTCGACTTCGTCGCTCATCGTAGACCTCAGCACCCCGACCCGGTGACCCGCAACGGAACGGCCTGGGCGCCCACCTCGGGCATCCGGGTGGTCTCGACCGGGCCGTCGAGCTCAATGTACTCGGTCTGGGTGAGCAGTTGTTCCAGACCAATGCGCAGGCTGAGGCGGGCCAGGGACATTCCCACACACCGGTGCCGGCCGCGCCCGAAACCGAGGTGGCGCATGATGTTGGGCCGGTCCAGGACGAACTCGTCGGGGTCGGGGAACATCCTCTCGTCCCGGTTGGCCGAGGCGTAGACCAGGGTGACCGGCTCGCGCGGCGCGACCGTGCGGCCATGCACGGTCACCGGTTCGCTAACGGTACGGGCGAATCCCCGGTACGGGGTGTAGAGCCGGACGAACTCCTCGACCGCCGCCGGAAGCAGTGAGAGGTCGCGCCGCAGCCGCTCCTGCAGCTCCGGGTCGCGGGCGAGGTGCACGCAGATGCCGCCGAAGAGGATCGGCGGGGCCACCATGCCCACGACCAGGGACTGGCGGAGCGCGCCGACGACCAGGTCGTCCGGAATCGGGGTTCCATCGACCGTCTCGCTGAGCAGTGAGCTGGCCGGATCCTCTTCCGGGGGCCGCGGCCGCTCTTTGCGATCCGCGACCAGTGCGCGCGCGATGTCGTAGAGCCGCTCGCTCCTGGCTGTGACGACCTCGACGTCCTGGCGGCGCCACGCGTCCACCCATTCAGAGGCGTGCTCGGCGAGCCGCGGCACCTGCTCCTCGTCCAGGTTGAGCCATTCCGCGGCCGTATACGCGGGGTAGACGGTGCCGGCGGTGCGGCAGATGTCTCCGCCTTCGGCGACGTAGGCGGCCATCTCGCGGCGCGCGTGTTCGGTCAGCCGCGGCTCCAGGCGTTCCAGGCGGCCACGGTGCAGGGTGCGGTCCAAGGCCCGGCGGAACGGCGTGTGGTCGGGTGCGTCGAAGTTCAACGGAGGGCGCCGAATGCCGCGCGGATCGCTGGGCACCACGGCCTTCACCGAGGAGATGAACAGGTCGGAGTTCTTGGCGGCCCACTCCACATCGTCGAAGCGGGTCAGCGCCCAGAACCCGCCGTACTCCCCGGAGTGGGCGACCGGGCACTGCGTTCGCAGTTGACGATAGGTCTCGTGTGGGCTGTCAAAGGTCTCCGGGGCTCGCGCGTCGAAGTCGTCCGCGCGCCCTTCCCCGGCCTGGTCGCTTCCTGCCATACGAGGCTCTCCCCTCTCTCCCCAACCACCGTATCTCACATTATACGAGCAGTAAGCGACACATATATGTCACATGTCGTTCCGTTGACCCGTTGCTACCGCCACACCCATGACTGCCTGTTACGACGCACCCATCGTCGTTACCAGGACTTCTTAGTGCCGAGTCAAGAACGATCAACACTAATCTTGACGTCTAAGACATCTTAAGTGTTAAGTTCAACACGCGTTTTCCAGCGGTGGTCGCCGTTGACAAGATGGGATGGGACTCCATGCGCAGACGCGGAAGCCGAGCACTGGCCGCTCTCCTCGCGGCGTTGGCCCTCGCGGTGAGCGGGTGCACCGGCAACGCGGGCACCTCGGAGGGCCCGCCACCGGGCTCCGGCGGCGAGGCCCGGATCGTCCTCGGTGTCGACGCCGTTCGGGGGCTCGATCCGGCCCACCTCTTCAATCTCACCCCGTCCGGCGACGCCAACCGGATGGCGGCGATCTACGGCCTGCTCTTCTGGGTGGACTCCGCGACAGGCGAGGTGCACCCCCAGCTCGGAAAGTCACTGACCAGCAACGAAGCAGGAGACGAGTGGCTGATGACGCTGCGGGAAGATGTGGAGTTCACCGACGGCACCCCTCTGAACGCCGAGGCGGTGAAGTTCAACTACGACCGGATCAAGGATCCGGACACCGCCTCGCCACTGGCGGACATGCTGGACGGCGCCACTGTGAGCACAGACGGCGAGTACCGGGTGAAGCTGAGCCTGGACGAGCCGAATCTCGCGTTCGACACGATCATCGCGACAAGCCTGGCCTTCATCGCGTCACCGACCGCGATCCGGAACGACCCCGACTTCGCGAACAACCCCGTCGGCGCGGGACCGTTCAAGCTGGACGAGTGGATCCGCGACTACCGGATGACCCTCGTGCGCAACAAGGACTACTTCCGAACCGACCGGCCCTACCTGGACCAGGTCACCTACCTGACCCTGCGGGACCCCTTGCAACGCAGCAACATGGTGGCCACCGGACAGGCCGATGCCGCGGTGCCGGGATCGGAGCTGTCCTTCATCGACGTCGCCGAATCCGACGGGATGCGGGTCGCCTCGGCCGGCACGGGCGGGGGCGTGATGCTGATGCTCAACACCGCCCAGGCTCCCTTCGACGACCTCCGCGCGCGCCGCGCGATCCAACTGGCGATCAATACCGACGACATGGCCTCGGTGATCGATCCCGGGTCCAGCGCCCCGTCCAGCCTGTACGGGCCGGACTCGCGGTACTACACCGAGGGAACGCTGACCGCTGGCGACCGCGAACAGGCGGAGAACCTGTTCGACGAGCTCGCCGAGGAGGACGGGCCGGTCACGTTCACCGTCTCCGTACCCAGCAGCGGACTCTTCGTCCGCAGCGCGGAGTACCTGCAGAGCAGACTGGGCGAGTTCGACGGTGTGCGGGTCGAGATCGAGATCCTGGACAACGCCTCGCTGGACCAGAAGGTCTTCAGCGAGCGCGACTTCCAGCTCTCGGTACAGATCGTGCACGTCAGCAACCCCGAACCCAACCTGGCCAAGTTACTGGCCACCGATGGCCAGACCAACTACATGGGCTATTCCAACCCGGAAGTCGACCAGGCGCTGGAGGACGGCCGCACCGCAACGTCCGACGACGAGCGCCTGCGGGCATACAACACCGTCGAGGAACTCGTGGCCGAGGAGGTACCAGTGCTGCCGGTCCGACAGCAGATGCCCTACACCATCCACTCCCCCGACCTGGAAGGACTCGTCCTCCAGGGTGACGGATCGCTGCTCTACGACCGGCTGCAGGTGAGCCGATGACCCCGTTCCTGACCTCCCTCACGCGCCAGCTCGCCCACCTGGTGGCGGTGCTGCTACTGGTCACGATGGCAGGAACCGCGCTGATCAGCCTGATGCCCAGCGAGCCCGCGATCGCGATTCTCGGCCCCACCGCCACCGACGAGCAGATCGCCGAGTTCAACGCGGAGCACGGATATGACCAGCCGCTTCCGGTGCAGTACGTGCAATGGCTCGGCGGCGCGCTGACGGGCGACCTGGGCAATTCCATTCACAGTGGAGAACCGGTCGTGGACACCCTGCTTGACCGGCTTCCGGTGACCCTGCAGCTGACCGTGCTCGCGCTGCTGCTGTCGCTGGCCGTGGCGGTTCCCCTGGCGTTCGCGGCGGCATCGCGCGAGAACACCGTGCTCGATCGTGTGCTGTCGCGGACTGCCTCGGGCGTGCTGTCCATTCCGATCTTCGTGCTCGGGGTCCTGCTGGTCTACGTCTTCGCGGTCACGAGCGGCCTCTTCCCGGTGGCGGGGTGGGCCCCAATGTCCGCGGGACTGGGCGAGAACCTGCGCTACGTCGCGCTGCCCGTCCTGGCACTGGCCCTGGCCGAGTTCCCCGCCTTCTACCGGCTGCTGCGCAGCGACGTCATCAGCACCCTGAACACCGATTTCATCCGCACCGCGACGGTGCGGGGCCTGCCGCGTTGGTACATCATGCTGCGGCACGTGCTGCGGCCCTCCTCGCTGCCGCTGATCACCGTGGCCGCGGTGACCTTCGGGCGGCTGCTGGCCGGGTCGGTGGTGGTGGAGAGCCTGTTCGGCCTGCCGGGGCTGGGCAACCTCGCCCTGCAGTCGGTCCCGTCCCAGGACATCCCGATGATCCAGGGCATCGTGGTGCTCGTCGCGATCACCTACGTCCTCATCAACACCGCGGTTGACAGGTCCTACTCGATACTCGACCCAAGGATGCGCGCATGACCGCAGTCGCCGAGGTCCCGGCCGCCCCGGAAACCGAGCGGTCGCGGCCGTCACCCCGCCCCCACCGAGGCCGCCTCGCCTACCGGCTGGCCCTGGGCTGGATCGTCCTGCTGGCGGTGCTCGCCGCCACGGCCGGTCTGATCGCACCGTTCGACCCGACCGCTCCTGCCGGGCCGGCCCGCCTGGCCCCCTTCAGCGACGCCGGTCATCTGCTCGGCACCGACAGCATCGGCCGGGACGTCCTGTCGCGGTTGCTGTACGGAATCCGGATCTCGGTCGCGGTCGGGGTGGGTGCCACCCTGATCGCCGTGACCGCCGGGGTCCTTGTCGGGCTGCTCGCGGCCTACTACCGCGGATGGGTGGCAGCCGCGGTCAACGTGGGGACCGACACCGTGCTGTCCTTTCCACCGCTACTGGTGCTGCTCGCGCTGGCGGCCGTGCTGAACCCCGGTGTTCCGGCCCTGATCCTGAGTCTGGGGCTGCTGTTCACACCGCCGTTCGCCCGGCTGACCCGATCGGCCGCACTGTCCCAGATGGAGCTGGACTACATCGCCGCGGCCCGGTCGCTGGGTGCCGGGGCCGGCCGGATCATCTTCTTCGAACTGCTGCCCAACAGCATCCGGCCGGTGATCTCCTACTCGGTGGTTGTCGTGGCCCTGGTCATCGTCATCGAGGGATCGCTGAGCTTCCTCGGCGTCGGGATCCCGCCGCCGGCCCCGAGCTGGGGCTCCATGATCGCCTCGGCGAAGGACCACATCGCTCTCGCGCCCTATCTCATGGCGCCTCCCGCGCTCATGCTCGTCCTCACGGTGCTGGCCTTCAACACGGCCGGTGACCACCTGCGCAACCGCTTCTCCGGGAGTGCCCAATGACCACCGATGCCCTGCTGGACGTGCGCGACGCGCGCTGCGTCATCCCGACCCCGAAAGGCGACATCGTCGCGCTCGGCGGTGTCGACCTGCCCCTCGCCGGCGGTGAGGTACTCGGGCTGGTGGGCGAGTCCGGTTCGGGCAAGTCCACGCTGGCGAAGTTCGTGATCGGCGCCCCGCCCCCAGGGGCCCGGACCTCGGGCCGAACCACGGTGAAGGGGGTGGACCTGGCCGAGCAGAGCCCGGAGCGGGCTCGCGAGCTGCGCGGGCGGCACATCGGCACGGTTTTCCAGGACCCGATGATGGCACTCAACCCGGTGGTGCCGATCGGCCGCCAGATCAGTGAGGCGCCGCGGTTCCTACTGGGGATGTCCGCCCGGGAACGCCGTGACCTCGCCGTCGAACTGCTGACGCTGGTCGGGATCCCCGAGCCGGAGCGCAGGCTCAAACACTATCCGCACCAGTTCTCCGGCGGTATGCGGCAACGCGTCACCATCGCCATGGCCCTGGCCTGCTCACCCGACATTCTGATCGCCGACGAGGCGACCACGGCGCTCGATGTGACGGTGCAGCGGCAGATCCTGGACCTGCTGGCTGACCTGGTCGAGCAACGTTCCCTGGCGATGGTGCTGGTCAGCCACGACCTTTCGGTAATCGCGGGGCGGACGCACACCACCGCGGTGATGTACGCGGGCCGCATCGTGGAGTACGGACCGACCGCGCGGGTCTTCGCCGCGCCGCGGCACCCCTACACGCGGGCGTTGCTGGAGGCCATCCCCCGACTGGACGCCGATGAGCGCTCCAGGATGGTGGCCATCCCCAGGGCTCCGCCCGATCTTGCCGCGCTCGACCAGGGGTGCTCGTTCGCACCCCGCTGCGCACTCGCCACCGATGCTTGCCGGGACGCGTTCCCCGAACCACGCGGCGGCGACACCCACTGGGCACGTTGTATCCACACCGGTGAACAGGCGGAATGATGGCACTTCTCGAAGTCGACAACCTGGCCAAGCAGTTCAAGGTCGCCGGTGGCGTGGTCAACGCGGTCCGCGACGTGTCGTTCACCGTGGACGAGGGGCAGACGCTGTCCCTGGTCGGCGAGTCCGGATGCGGCAAGTCCACCACCGGGCGTGCGCTGCTGGGCATCCCGGACCCGGATTCCGGCTCGATCCGGCTCGACGGCGTTGACCTGACATCCGCACCCCCGCGCGACGCCGCCGAAGCGCGCCGCAAGGCCCAGATGATCTTCCAGGACGCGCGGTCCTCCCTCAATCCCCGGCGCCGGGTCAAGGAGCTGGTGGCCGAAGGGCTGGTGATCTCGGGGGTGTCCCGCGAAGCGGCCCGGCAACGGGTCGACGAGGTGCTGCGCGCGGTGGGGCTCGACCCGGCGCAGGTCGCCGACCGGCGAGCCGCGGAGTTCTCCGGTGGGCAGTGCCAGCGGATCGCGATCGCCCGCGCCATGGTGATGCGGCCGAGCATCCTGGTGTGCGACGAGCCGGTGGCGTCGCTGGATGTCTCGGTACAGGCCCAGGTCGTGCACCTGCTGGAGGACATGCGGCGGGAGTACGGACTGGCGCTGGTGTTCATCTCCCACGATCTGGCCGTCGTGCGCTCCATCAGCGACCGGGTCGCCGTTATGTACCTGGGGCGCGTCGTGGAGATCGGGGAGGTCGGCCGGATCTTCTCCAGTCCGGGGCACCCCTACACCCGGGCGCTCCTGGACTCGATTCCCATGCCGGACCCCCGCCAACCGTCCCGAGGTGCGGCGCTGGGCGGCGAACTTCCCTCGCCGATGAACCCGCCGAGCGGCTGCGCGTTCCGGACCCGGTGCCCGATGGCGCGGCAGCGATGCGCCGATGAGACGCCCCAGCTGCGGACACTCGGGGACGGTCAGCAGGTGGCCTGCCACTTCGCCCTCGAAGGTCCGGAGTCATGACCGGCCTCACCACGCGGCTGGCTCGATGGGTGGCCTCCGCCCGGTTCGACGACCTGCCGGGGGATGTAGTCGACCGCACCGAGCGTCACCTGCTGGACGCGCTGGCTGCCGCGGTTGTCGGGCATGATCGGCCCTGGACCCGCCGGGTCCGCGCCTATGCGGCCGCTGAGTCGCCTTCTGGGCGCAGCATCGCCGTGCCGACCGGGCCAGAGTTGCGGCCCGAGTGGGCGGCCCTGGTCAACGGCACGGCGATGCACGGGTTCGAGATCGACGACTACGCACTTCCCGGCCTGTCCCACCCGAGCTGTGCCGTCGTCCCCGCCGCCTTGGCTCTGGCGCAGGAGACCGGTTGCGACGGACGCCGCCTGCTGACCGCACTGGCCGTCGGCTACGAGATCACGGTCCGGTTCGGCCGGGCCACCACGCCTTCGTTGACCTCCGACCGGGGCTTCCACGTCACCAGCGCGCTGGGCGTCTTCGGCGCCGCGGCCACCGCGGCCGCCCTGTGCGGCCTCGGCGAGGAGAACACGCACGCGGCCTTCGGTATCGCGGCGTCCCTGGCCGGCGGCACGGCGGAGTTCACCCGAACGGGCGGGGACGTCAAGCGGCTGCACGGCGGGTTCGCCGCGTCGGCGGGGGTGCGTGCGGCCGCTCTCGCCCGGGCCGGACTCACCGGCCCCACCGCCGCCGTCGAGGGGGAACGCGGATTCCTGGCCGCCTTCGTCGAGAACGCCAGACCGGGGCAGCTCACCGACGGGCTGGGCCGGGACTGGGCGAGCGTTGACCTCGGCATCAAGCCGTTGTGCGTGTGCGCCGGCCTGCAGGCGCCGCTCGCCGCGCTCGACGAGCTGATCGAGCGGGAGGACATCGGCCGGCAGGAGATCCACGAGGTCCGCGTCGGCCTCGACGAACCGACACTGGCACACGTCGGCCGGTTGGGTCCCCGCCCGGCCGATCTCACGGAGGCCCAGCTCAGCCTGCACCATGCGGTGGCCACCCGATTGGTGCTGGGCGGCAATGATCCCGCGCACTACCGCGCGTTCGAAGAGGGCCGGGAGCCGCCCGAGGTGGCGGAGGTGGGGCGGCGCGTCGCCGGCCATCTCGACCCCCGGTCCGACGAAGTGTTCCCGGAGCGAGTGCTGGCCACGGTGACCCTGCGCCTCGCGAACGGACGTGAGTTGTCCGCCCGCAGCGAGGCGCCCGGCTCGCCTCGGCGACCGCTCGGCGCCGGTGAGGTCAGGGCGAAGTTCGGTCGCCTGGTCGCCCCGGTACTGGGTGAGGGCGCGACAGACCGGGTGGCGGAGCGGGTCGCCGCGTTGCGTACGGACAGCGACGCCGATGCCGTGCTCGCCCCGATGTGGAAGACCGTTGCGACGCCAGTCCGGCAGACGGGAGAACCAGGACAGTGATCACCCTATCCGCGGTGGGAGACGTCGGCCCGGAACGGGAGGACGTCGATTCCCTGTTCGCGAACGTGGCCTCCGAGATCCGCTCGGCGGACCTCGCGTTCATGCAACTGGAGATGACGCTCACCACGCGCGGACAACGTGTTCCGCAGGTCAGGCACACCTCGAAGGCGGACCCGCGAGCGGCCTCAGCCTTCCGACGCGCGGGGTTCGATCTGGTCTCCTGGGCCAGCAACCATGCGCTGGACTGGGGTTTCGAGGGGTTCCGCGACACGATCGAGGCGCTGGAGGCGGCAGAACTGACCCCGCTCGGGGTCGGAGAGGACGTGGAAAAAGCGCGTCGACCACGGATCACCGAGGTCGATGGCGTTCGGGTGGCGGTGCTGGCCTGTTGCAGCATCCTGCCGGAGGCCTACTGGGCCACCGAAAACCGGCCGGGAGTTGTGCCGCTGCGTGCCTTCACCGTCTTCGAGCCGCTGGAGCCGGACCAGCCGGGCACCCCGCACCGGATGCGGACCTTCCCGCACCCCGGCGACCTGGCGGCCTTGGTGACCGACATCCGCGCCGCTCGGGAGCTCGCGGACGTGGTCGTGGTCTCCGCTCATTGGGGGATCCATTTCACCCACGCGGAGATCGCGGACTACCAGCGTGCCGTCGCGCACGCCGCCGTCGACGCGGGTGCGGACCTGATCATCGGGCACCACGCGCACATCCTCAAGGGCATCGAGGTGTACCGCGGCAAAGCGATCTTCTACAGCCTGGGCAATTTCGCCATCGAACTCCCGATGGACGCCGAACACGCCGCCCGGCCGTCGTTTCGCCACCTGCTGTCCCTGCATCCCGGCTGGGAACCCGACATCGGCGGCATTTACAACTTTCCCCCCGATTCCCGCAAGTCGATGGTGCTGCGGTGCGAGATGGACCGCTCCGGTGTGCACCGGGTCGGTTTCCGCCCTGTCCACATCGACCGGATGGCGGTTCCGGAGTTGCTGGAACCGGGCGATCCCCGGTTCGCCGAGGTGGTCGAGTACGTCACGCGGGTCAGCGACGAGCAAGGGCTTCCGGTACGGCTCGCGGTCGAGGGCGGCCTCGTCACGGTCACCTGACCATGGCGCCGCCACGCCGCCGGTGCGCTGGCTGAACCGGAGGCAGCGAGCCGGCGTAGGCCAGCCGGGGCCCAGCGGCGCTGTGGGGCAGCGGAGCCGAGCCGGTTCACCACAGAGACACACCGCGCGGAAGAAGCCGAGCGCGGCGCCGCTTCCTGATCACGCAGGGGAGGCTGCCCGCGAAACGTGGTGCGCGCGGGGACTGCACAGCGACCGGGATATCCCCCGCCCGGCCGCCTGAACCAACGGAGCCAGCGCGGCCGGGCGCGCGTCCCCCAGACGCACCACCAGAGACACGGCGGCGACCACGTCGCCCCGCCTGCCAACGACCGGAGCGGCCACCGACAGCGCGTCCGTGGTCACCTGGCCCTCGCTGGAGGCGTAGCCGGCCCGCCGCACATGGGCGAGATGGCGCCGCAGTACCACGGGGTCGGTGACGGTCCGCGAGGTGTAGGAGCGCAGCGGGCGGGCCAGCACCTCCTCCTGTACCTCCGCAGGGGCGTGGGCGAGCAGGACCATGCCCACCCCGGTGGCGTGCAGGTCGAACCGGCCGCCCACGCGGGTGAGCACGGGAATGGCGTGGCGGCCCGCGATGCGCTCCACGAAGACCAGCTCGGTGCCCTCCCTGACCGCGAGCTGCACGTTCTCCCGGGTCACCTCGTAGAGGTCCTCCAGGAACGGCATCGCGACCTCGCGCAGCCCCAGGCCACGCGGAGCGAGCGAGGCAACCTCCCACAGGCGCAGCCCGATCCGGTACCGCCCCTCAGCCCCGCGTTCGAGGGCGCCCCACTCCACGAGCTCGGCGGCCCGCCGGTGCGCCGTGGGCACGGACAGCCCGGCTCGCCGGGCCATTTCAGTGAGCGTCAGCTCCGCTCCGGACGGGGTGAAAGCCCCCAACATGGCGAGAACCTTGCTGGTGACGGTCGTGCCGCCACCACCCTCTCCGCCGCTGTCGCGCCCCGCTCCCTTGTGTCCCATATCACAAATGCTATCGGGCGGATGCCCGTGGCACCGCTCGCCCCGACCAGGGCTCAGAGATCGAGTACCAGCCGCGGTGTACACGACCGCGAGACGCAGATCATCATCACCTCGCCCGAGGCACGCTCCTCCTCGGTGAGCAGCGCGTCCCGGTGCAGGGGAACCCCTTCGAGAACACCGGTCTCACAGGTACCGCAGGTCCCCTCACGGCAGGAGAAGAGCACAGGGACCCCGGCATCCTCGACGGCTTCCAGGACGGAACGGTCCTCGGGCACGTGGACGGTCGCCCCCGTACCGGCCAGTTCCACCTCGAAGGAGCCTTGCGGCCCGTCGTCCCCCGGTGCCGCGGTGAAACGTTCGACGTGCAGTGTCCCCGCCGGCCAGGTCGCACTGCGCTCCTCGACCGCTCGGAGAAGCGGTTCCGGGCCGCAGCAGTACACGCGGGTCCGCGTGTCGGGCCGGGGCAGCAGGGCGTCCAGGTCCAGCACGCCGTTCTCGTCTTCGGGGACGATGCTGACCCGGTCACCGTGGGCCGCGGTCAGCTCCTCGTGGAAGGCCATGCTGGACCGGGTCCGCCCTCCGTAGACCAGGCGCCAGTCCGCCCCGCTCGCCGCCGCGGCGGCGACCATGGGCACCAGCGGGGTGATGCCGATACCCCCCGCCACGAACACGTATCGACTGGCCGGCAGGAACCGGAACGTGTTGCGCGGCCCGCGCAACCGCACCCGGTCCCCCTCGGCGAGTTCGCCGTGCACGCGCCGCGATCCGCCGCGGCCGTCGGGCACGTCCAACACCGCCACGGTCAGCGCGGTGCGGTCCGCGGGGTCACCGCACAGTGAGTACTGCCGCACCAGATCCTGGCCGAGCACCAGGTCGACGTGTGCGCCCGGTTCCCAGGCGGGGAAGGCTCCACCGTCGGGTCGGGTGAAGGTCAGCCGCACCACACCGTCGGCGGCGATCTCCCTGCGGTGCAGCAGAACCTCCAGTCCGGGTTCCGGATGGAGATCAGTGGTCACGGTCATCGTCACAGCTCCTGTTCGGGGGTCGCGGCGCGGTCAGCCGAGGGCGGGGGCCGGCTTACGCGGCACCGCCGGCTCCTCGTCGCCGGGAGAGGCCCCCGGTCCGGTGCCGCCGCCGTGGCCGTCCGGATGGGCCAACACCCACGCCCA
This sequence comes from Lipingzhangella halophila, assembly GCF_014203805.1. Classification (GTDB taxonomy): domain Bacteria; phylum Actinomycetota; class Actinomycetes; order Streptosporangiales; family Streptosporangiaceae; genus Lipingzhangella; species Lipingzhangella halophila. Next base: position 3,923,491 of record NZ_JACHJT010000001.1, read on the forward strand.
CAGCTCGACGGGGTCCTCGAAGAGGCGTTCGGCCCCGCAGTGGCACACGGCCCGCAGCAGGTCGGTGCCGAGGACCCAGTGGACGCGGACAACCCCGTCACCGCGCAACATGGACTGGTTGCCACCCGGAGTCATGAACGCACCGCCCGGGCCTGTGCCGCGGCCGCACCGCGGCCCTCCTCGGCCATCTGCCGGAGCATCCGCCGGGCGGCGAGCCCGCCGGTGTCGATGTTCACCGACAACTCCTGGTACTCGTCGGCCTCCTGGGCGACGACCTTCTCCAGCAGGTCGAGCGCGACCACGTCCTGCATGACCACGGTGTGGTTGTTCTCCCGGAGGAACTCGGTCACCTCCTCGTCGCCGAGAGCGAAGTCGCGGGCCACCGCCCAGAAATCGTGGGTGGTGTTCTCGGTTTCGGGGGTGATGGCGTAGACAACCTCGACGTGGAAGGCGTCCGGGTCGGTCCCGTCGTCATTGGGCAGCACCCCGACCGGGGCGATGCGGCTGTGCAGCAGGTAGAGGCACGGAGGGGTGTACTCGATGTCCTGCCAGCGGGTGATGCGTCCCTCGATACCGGTGGAGCGGGAGTAGAACCGCGGGCAGGCCGCGTCGGCCATGTGGCGGCTGACGTAGACGACCCGGTTCTCCTCGTCTACCTCGGTGGTGATGGGGGTCTCGGCGACCTCGGGGGTGCCGATGTAGCCGCCGTGCAGGTAGGTCTCGTGGGACAGGTCCAGCAGGTTGTCCACGAGCAGGTCGTAGCGGGCCGCGAGCGGTTCCATCCCCCGCACGACGGTGTACCGCTCGTCGTCGAGCCACGGCGCCCTGGGGATGGGGGTGCTGTCGGCCCGCTCGCGCTCCCCGATCCACACCCAGACGAAGGAATCCTGCTCGACCACGCGGTAGGCGGGGACGCGAGCGGTGCGGGGCACCCGGTTCTGTCCCGGAACGGACACGCACGTGCCGCTGGTGTCGTAGGTGAACCCGTGGTACCCGCAGACAACGTGGTCGCCCTCCAGCCGGCTCTGTGACAGAGGGAAGCGCCGGTGGACGCAACGGTCGGCGAGAGCGACGACCTCGCCGTTCTCGGTCCGGTAGAACACGATGGGTTCTCCGAGGATCGTGCGGCCGAGCAGCTCGCGTCCGACCTCGGACCCGTACGCGGCGACGTACCACTGGTTGCGGACGAACTCCGTCATGGGATCGGCCCCTTCGTCGAATGTCGGTCGAGTGGCGTGGAACACCATGCTCGGGCTCGGCACCGATCCCACGCAGGGCCGATTTCACTGATTGAAAGCTTTTCCCGATCGACACGGGCGGCGGAACACTTCGGCTGGCTCCGGTGGTGTAGCTGGGCACACCACTCACCGGGTACAGCGCCGCACTGGCCCGACGTGGGTGCCGGCTTCGTGCCGACGGCCCCGGCCGGGGCCGAAGTGCTGCTGACCGCGCTGGTCGGCACCAACTTCCCGATGGCCGGGGCACGTACTCGCAGACGTTTCCCCTACCCCGCATCACTCAGCGGTGCGGCGGAACCGGTACCACTTCGGCGAGGTCCGGTTCATCGGCCACCCCAGGCCGGCGGTTTCGGCATCCTCGACCGCGCGCAGCTCCCACTCCGGGAACGCGGCTTCGACCTCCGCCCGCGAAACGCCCTCGACAAGCCGCCGATACCGCGACGGCCCGAAGGCGAGCACCAGCAGGGTCGCTCCCCGCGCGGCGAGCGCCGTCACACCCCGCCCCTCCGCGGCCCGCTGATCCGCGTCGAGGCCCTGGAAGCAGCCGATGTCGAGGAACAGCTCGAACGTGCCCAGGGTGGCCGACTCCAGGTCGGTCGCGTCACCGACGACGTAGGTGACCTCCGCCGGCCCCTTGCGCCGGGCGGCCTCGACCGCCGCCGGCACGAGGTCGACGCCCACCGCCTCCCACCCGCGCCGGGCCAGCTCAGGGGTGAACTGCCCGCGTCCGCACCCGATGTCCAACGCCCGCCCGTTGCCGGGGGAACGCTCGTCCGCCTCGCGGTCGAGCAGGGTGCCGAGCTGGGCCCCACCCGCGGCACCGTAGCGCTCCCACGGAGTGATACCGAGACGGTACATCCACGCGTAATTCGTCATGATCCCAACTTTCTTCGTAGTCTCCAGGAAAATGGGTCCGTCAGTGCGAGCCGGCCCCCGCCTTCCGCCCTTCCTGCACCGACCCGACCAGCATGAACAGCAGCCAGGCGCGGCTAGTGGGACCGGCGGAAACCTCACCCGCCAGCTCTCGATCGCTTCGACTTTCGCCGCGGGGAAAGACGGGACTTACCCGGGGAATCCCGGTTTTCCGGCCCGCGGACCACCCCCGCCATCCGCCTCGGACGTATCACGGTCCCGCCGGCCTTCGGCCAGGGGGGGGGAGGCCTCGTGGCAGGTCGCATGAGGTCGTCGGAATTCGGCGCTTCACCCAGAGGTGTCGGGGCCGCCGGTGCGCGACGGACCTTCGGCTCCGCTCCGGGGCGCGCGGAACTCCTCCCAGGTGGCGCTGGACAGGAAGTGGTTGTCGAAGCGTTCCTGGGATTCCCGCAGCTCGGCAGGGTCGGCCTCGCCGCGCGCGATCCGCTCGGCGAGACGGAAGTAGTCGAAGCGCACCACACCGGGCATCAGAAACAGCAGGTCCACCCCGGTGCTCTGGGCCGCGGCGAAGGCGTGTGTGGTGTGGGCGGGCACCACGAGGTAGTCACCCGCGGCCACGGTGACCACCTGCTCGCCCAGCAGCACGTGTAGCCCTCCGTCGAGGACATAGAACATTTCCGCCGCTGCGCGGTGGTAGTGCGGCTTGGCGCCCTCCATGCCGGAGGCCAGCCTGGTGCGGCTCACGCTCAGCGAGCCGGGGGTGTCGCCGTCAGCGATCAGCCGCATGGACGCCGGTCCCAGGCCCAGCTCCTCGGCTTCGTCCGCGCGCACCAGCAGCGGGGTGGAACCGTGGGAGGCGATCTCGGTCATAGTTGTGCGTTCCCTTCGTGTGACTGGATACGTGGCGGTCCGTCCGCGCGGCGCCGCGACCGCACGGCGCCGTACGGGCAGGGGTCAGAGGAGGGTCAGGACTCCGGAACGGCGCATGCCGAGGACCGTGCCGCGTACGACCGTTTCCTTGTAGCGGGCAGCGGCGCGCCCGGTGAGTGCCGTCGGGCGGGGGGAACCGCCGGCGTGCACGAACCGGATGAGTCCGTCGCGCCGGCCCGGGCCGAGACACCGAGTGAAGTAACGGAACCGCATTGGCGGGGGCGTGCGGCCGGCCCGGCGGCCGGCGATCGTCCGTACCGCCCGCGCCGCCGAAGGGATCGCGGTGGCGCGGGCCATGCGCAGTTCGGTGCCGGAGTCGGGTCGATCCCGGTTCCGGCGACCAGCTCGGCGAGTGACCAGCGGGTTAGCTGCTGTCCGCTGGCAAGTTGGTGCGGCCGTACCCGTTCCGCGAACCGGCCGGTGGCGTTGACCGGGCTGACCCGAGTGCCGTTCCTGGCGGCCAGCCCGGAGCAGCCGGCACCCGGGACCACGAGGTGCTGTGCCATCGGTCTCTCCTTTCGTCACCCCGTTGAACCGGGCACGAAGGCGATCCGTGACACACGACGAATGTGGCCTGAATCACTGCAGTTGTGTCGTGACGAAGGCGAGCTTGTCAGGGTTGGTGAGGGTGCGGATCGCGACGATGCGGCCCTCGACGACTTCGGGCACCACGACGAGAGCGAGTACGCCGTTCTCTGCGCCGAGCAACGCGGGAGCGCCGTTGACCCACCGCACGGTGAACCGGGCCCGGCGGGCACGCGGGTGGCTGTGCAGGGCGATCTGCACGCGCGTGACCTGTACGCGCCCGGTGAGCGGTCCCGCGATCGCCGGAGCCCTGCCGCCACCGTCGGACCACGCCACCACGTCCTCCGCCAGCAGAGCCTCCAGCTCGGCCACATCACCGTCGGTGGCGGCGGCGAGGAAACGCTCGACGATCCTGCGGGAGTGCTCGGGCTCGGCGTCGAAGCGTCGACGTTGGGTGCCGACATGCTCCCGCGCGCGGCGGTACACCTGGCGGGCGTGGGGTTCCTCGACGTCCAGGATCTCGGCGATCTCGCGGTGGCCATAGCCGAAGGCCTCACGTAGCACGAAGGCCGCGCGTTCGGGCGGGGTGAGCCGCTCCAGCAGCAGCAACATCCCCAGCGAGACGGATTCGCGCTGCTCCACCGACTCCAGCGGCCCGAGCCGGTCGCCCTCGGTGAGTACGGGTTCGGGCAGCCAGGTGCCCACGTACCGCTCCCGGCGGGCACGCGCCGAACCCAGGCGGTTCAGACACAGGTTGGTGACCACCCGCGTCAACCACGCTTCGGCTACGTGCACCTCGTGGCTGTTGGACCAGCGCAGGTAGGCGTCCTGCAGCACGTCCTCGGCCTCGGACGCCTCGCCGAGCAGACGGTAGGCCAGCGAGAACAGGCGGGAACGGTTGGCCTCGAAGCGCTCCAGGTGTGTCCGGGTCACTCGCTCAGCATCCCACGCACCTCCGGGACCGGCCCAGGTGAGGGCGCAAGACGCGGGCAGGGCCAGCCGCCCCGGAGCCTTTGGGGCCGGTTCGAGTCGCCCTTCGGACACGAGCCGTTTCCCCCACTCGGCGATGACCTCCCGTGCGGGCTGGCCACGCGTCCTGACCGCAGCCGGAGGAAGCGGTGCTCGAGACCGGTCGTACCGACTGTCTGCGCACGCCTCGGGCCGCCACTCATCTCGCGAAGGCGCGAGCTAGACCTCCACGCGCAGGCTGCGGTGCATGGCGGCGAAGGAGCGCCGCACGCACTGCGGCAGTTCGCCGGGGACGCATTCGGGTAGCCACTCCTCCAGTGCGCAACGCCAGGCGGCCACGAAGAACTCGATGAGTAGCCGCACCTCAAGGCTGTCCGGCACGCCGAGCCGGCGCGTGACCTCGGCCTCGATCTCGGCACAGTGCCGCAGGGAGTGACCGTTCAGCGATGGTGACTGCTCGATCAGTTTCAGGGTGGCCGAGAAGCGCGGGTACCAGTCCCCGTCCATGCGGTCGAGGGTGGCCAGCATCGCGTCGCGGAAGACGTCGACCAGTTGCCCGGACTTCTCCGTCTCGTCCAGGACCAGCAGGAAGGTACTCCAGAGCTGTTTGACGGCCGTGAGTGCCACGTCCTCCTTGGAGCGGTAGTTGCGGAAGAAGGTCCGCCTCGACACCTCCACCCTCTCAAGGAGCGCATCGAGCGGCGTGTTGTCGAAGCCGCGCTCAGTGAACAGCGAGACGGCGTTTTCGGCCAGAGCCTGGCGGGTGCGCAGCTTCTTGCGCTCGCGCAGTGAGGCGGGCGGATCGGCGGTCGTCATCCACACCAGCCTAATGGATATGCCTCCATCGAGCATGTGCTTCAATAGAGCAAATGCCACACCGTGGCATATTTATCCGAAGGAGACAGATACTGTGCACGCACTCGTGGTGGACCACAGCACGCCGACGCACCTCGCGCTGGCCGAGGTGCCCGACCCGACACCCGCACCGGGCGAGGCGCTGGTGCGGGTCGAGGCAGTCTCGCTGAACTACGGCGAGGTCAAGGGCGCTACCAGCCCGCAGACGCCGGACGGCACCATGATCGGGTGGGACGCGGCGGGCGTGGTGCTCAAGGCGGCGGGCGACGGCTCGGGGCCGGCCGAGGGAACCCGGGTCGTCACCCTGGGCGAGACCGGCTGGGCCCAACTGCGTGCGGTGCCGACCGCCCTGCTCGGCGTGGCGCCCCAGGATGCCGACCCCGGTGTCGTCAGCACCGTTCCGGTCGCCGGGCTGAGCGCGCTGCACGTGTTGCGCGGCATGGGCCCGCTGCTCGGCCGCCGGGTGATGATCACCGGCGCCTCCGGCGGAGTCGGCCGCTACGCAGTGCAGCTCGCCGCTCGGGCAGGAGCCTACGTGGTGGCGATCAGCCGGAACCCCGCCCAGGCAGACGGTCTACGAGCGCTGGGCGCGGACGAGGTCCGCACCGATCCGACCGCCGTGGAACGGCCTGTATCGGCTGTGCTGGACAACGTCGGAGGTCAGCAGCTCGTGGACGCCTTCGGTGCCTTGGCGGCCGGTGGTGTGGTGGTGAGCGTGGGCCGCTCCTCCGAGGCCGATGCGGTCTTCCCGCCCGAGACCCTGCTGGGCAACGAGGGACGACACGACAGATCCATCCGCACGTTCTTCCTGTTCGCCGACCCGGCCACGGATTTCTCCGCCGACCTGACCTGGCTGGCCGCCGAGGTCGCCGCGGGCCGCCTCGACCCGGGAATCAGCTGGCGCGGCCCGTGGACCCGCCGCGAGGAGGCGATACGGGCGCTGCTCGGCCGCCGCCTGCACGGCAAGGCGGTGCTGGACCTCGACTGACCCGACAGGGGAGATCATCGCGGCGCAGTGCGGCGGGGCCTAGGGTGCGGCCGCCCTGTCCTTGACGAGTGCTTCGACGCCCTGCAGCAGGCGGTCGAGTCCGAAGGTGTAGGCGTGCTCAGGGTTGTGGGCCGCCTGGTGCTCCTCTCCGGCGGCCTGGCCGACGCGCGCCGCGACGGGGAACCGCGAGGGATCGAACACCTCCCCCAGGGCGGGCTGGACCGCCTCCCACCACTGCAGGTCGCTGATGCCGGAGCGGCGGACGGCCCTGTCTGCGTCGATCCTGCGGCGGGCGACACCTTCGACGTGATTATGGACGAGGGTGATGACCGCGTCCATCTCGACGTCGGTGAGGCCGATGCCGTCGATGACGCTCAGCTCGCGTTCGTACTTGGTGAGGGCGTAGGGCCCCAGCGGCGGGCGGCCGGTGAACACTTGCAGCACCCACGGGTGGCGCATGTACAAGTCCCAGTTCACCTCCGCGACTCCGCGCAGGCCGGCGAGCCAGTCGGCGGCCTCCTGCGCCCCGAGCTGCCGGGCCGCCTCGTCGCAGACCGTGTCGAGCATGGTCTCCACAAGCTCGTCGCGGGATGCGACGTAGGTGTAGAGCGACATCGTACCGACACCCAGGGACTCGGCCACGCGGCGCATGGACAGGCCCGCGAGGTCCTGGTCGGTGTCCGCGATCTCGATGGCCGCGGTGATCACCTGCGCGGTAGTCAGCGTGTGTTTGGGCCCCCGCTGCGGGAGTTGCCGGGTGCCCCACAGGATCGCGATCGTGCGCGCCGGGTCGCTGCTGCCGCTGATTTCCGTCGCCATGGTCTCAGCATAGCGGACTCACTTGGTACGCCATACGTAGTCCCGTGCTATTGTTCTCCGTATGGCATACGAAGATAACGAGGGGTGGTCGCCTCCTCCCGGCGGCGTGGCGATCCAGGCCGCCGATGTGCGCAAGCGCTACAAGGGCAAGCCGGCACTCGACGGGTTCGACCTGACCGTGCCGATGGGAACCGTGTGCGGCCTGCTGGGACCGAACGGGGCCGGAAAGACCACGGCCGTTCGGATCCTGACGACCCTCCTGCGTGCGGACGCCGGACGGGTGTACGTGGCCGGCCACGACGTTCGCACCGAGCCGCGGACCGTGCGCTACCGGATCGGCCTGGTCGGGCAGAACGCCTCCGTCGACGAGCTTCTCAGCGGGCGGCAGAACCTGGTGATGTTCGGCAAGCTGTACCACCTGACCCGTGCGGCGGCGCGTCGGCGGGCGGAGGAGCTCCTGGAACGGTTCGGGCTGACCGAGGCGGCCGACCAGGCGGTCGCCGAGTACTCCGGGGGGATGCGCCGCCGGCTCGATCTGGCGACCAGCCTGATCCTCGCGCCACCGGTGCTGTTCCTCGACGAACCGACCACCGGCCTGGACCCGCGGGCCCGCATCGATGTCTGGGACTCGATCAGGTCGCTCGTGGGATCCGGAACGACCGTCCTACTGACGACCCAGTACCTGGAGGAAGCGGATCAGCTGGCGGACCAGATCGCCGTGATCGACGCGGGCCGGGTCGTCGCCGAAGGCACCCCCGACGAACTCAAGGCGAAGGTGGGCCCCGACCGGGTCGAGACCGTCACCCGCAAGCCCACGCTCGACGAGGTCTTCCTCCACGTCACCGGACATCCCGCGAACACCGCCGAACAGACCACGGAGCAGCCCGCATGACGAGCACCATCCCGCGAACCGCGCCGGCGGCCGACAGCCTGCGCGATACCGCCACCCTGACCGGACGGGTCCTGCGGCACTGGAAGCGCCGCCCCGTGTCGATCGTGCTCGGCCTGCTGTTCCCCGTCCTGATGGTGCTCATGTTCGGCTACCTCTTCGGTGGCGCGATGGCCGTCCCCGACGGGGACTACATGGACTTCCTGATCCCCGGCATGCTGGCGATGACCATGCTGTTCGGGCTGGAGGCCATGGTCGTGAACGTCACCACCGACACCGCGCGAGGCGTCACCGAACGCTTCCGCGTCATGCCGGTCACGACGACCGCGATCCTCGCCGGCCGCAGCATTGCCGACGTGCTCAACGGCGTGGTCGGTTTCGCCGTCATGGTCGCCACCGGCCTGCTGGTCGGATGGAGGCCCGAAGGCGGCCCCGTGGCGGCCCTGGCCGCGCTCGGGCTGCTGCTGTGGCTGAGGTTCGCGTTCACCTGGGTCGGCATCTACCTCGGTTTTCTACTGAAGACTCCGGATGCGGCCGTGGCGGTCCAGGTGCTGGTGTGGCCGGTCGGGTTCCTCTCCAGCGCCTTCGTGGCACCCGGAACGATGCCGGGCTGGATCGGCGCCGTCGCCACGTGGAACCCCCTGTCCGCGACGGCCACCGCGGTCCGCGAGCTGTTCGCCAACCCCACCTGGAACGCCCACGACTGGGCCACCGAGCACTCGATCACCCTCGCGCTGATCTGGCCCGCCGTGCTGACCCTGATCTTCCTCCCGCTCGCGGCACGGCAGTACCGGGCACTCGGCGACTGATGCGGCCCGATCCGCGGTTTCGCTCTCTGTACTGGCGGCGGCCTCGCACATTCACGTTCGGCGGCCTCGACGCGCGGCACGCCCGGATGGCAATGCTGCGGGCTCGTCCCACCGAAGCGGGGAGACGGCCCGGTTACGCCCACGCTCGTCCTGGCCGGACGCGCACCGCCCGGTCAGGACGGCCCGTGGTCACGGCTCCGGGCGCATACCTTTCCCCGCTCGCGGACCCGCCCCCGCGGGGGCGGGTCCGGCCGTGCCGTGCCGGCCTCAGGGCGCACCACCGCTGCCCGCGCCGACGGCCCCGGGGGCGCGGCGGCGCACGTTCAGCGCGGTGACCAGCGCGAGAATACCGATGACTCCGCCGACCATGAACGCGGCGCGCAGCCCGTCCGAATCGGGCCCCTCGGAGGCGGATGCGCTGGCGAGGGCGGCGACGGTGACGAACAGAGCCGTCCCCAGCGCCCCGGCGATCTGCTGGAGAGTGGTGAGGATAGCGCTGCCGTGGGAGTAGAGGTGGTCAGGCAGCGCGCTGAGGGACTCGGTCATCAGCGGGGTCATCATCAGCCCGAGCCCGCCCATGAGCACCAGGTGGATGCCGATGACCGCGGCCAGGGGCGACTCCGGGCCCAGCACGGCGAACAGCCACATCGCCACCGCCATCGCCGTGGCCCCCGGGATCACCAGAGGGCGCGCCCCGACCCGGTCGAACAGGGCCCCGACCGGACGCCCCATCAGGCCGAGCAGCAGCCCGCCGGGCAGCACCGCCAGCCCGCTGACGAACGTGCTGGTGTTCAGCACGGTCTGCATGAACAGCGGCAACAGGATCGCTGCGGCTCCCAGCAGGCACATGAACAGCAGGGCGGCCAGGATCAGGGCGACCACGAAACTGCGGTGGGTGAACGGACGCAGGTCGAGCAGGGCCCGGTCATCGCGCTGCAGGAGGATCTGGCGCCAGACGAACACGCCTACCGCCGCGGCCCCGACCGCCAGCGGCAGCCACGGCGGTAGCGCGTGCCCTCCGCCGCCGGACTCGCCGAACGAGGACAGCCCGTACAGCACACCGCCGAAGCCGACCGCGGACAGCAGTACCGAGACCAGGTCAAGCGGCACTTGGCGGGTGCGGCTCTCGAGGCGCAGCCACACCGCACCGATGACCAGCGCGGCCACCGCCAGTGGCAGAACAGTGAAGAACATCCAACGCCATCCCAGTGAGGACAGCAGCGCCCCGCCGATGGTCGGCCCGATCGCGGGGGCGACGGCGATGACGATGGTGATAGTGCCCATCGTCGCGCCGCGCCGCTCCGGCGGGGTGAGCCGCATCACCGTGGTCATCAGCAGCGGCACCATTACCGCGGTACCGCAGGCCTGAACGACGCGCCCGGCCAGCAACACCACGAAGCTCGGCGCGAACCCGCTGATCAGGGTGCCCAGCGTGAACAGGCTCAATGAGGCCACGAAGATCTGGCGGGGGGTGAACCGCTCCAGCAGGAAACCGGTGGTCGGGATGACCACGGCCATGGTCAGCAGGAAACCGCTGGTCAGCCACTGCACGGTCGTGGTGGGGACATCGAGCTCGACGCTGAGGTCGCGCAGCGCGACGCTCAGGATCGTCTCGTTGAGGATCATCACGAAGGCCGACATGACCAGAACCCCGATCAGCAGCCCGGCCCGAGGCGGAGCTGCCGGCCGCTGGTCGAAGTCTTCGGAGACGCTTGCGGCCTCGGTCATGGGCAGTACCTCACACAGGGCAGGATCGGACACAGGGGGCTGAACAGGGCGAACCTCGGTCAGGCTATCGACACAACCGGAAAACGGCAGGCGGTTTTCCGCTCGGCACCAGACCCACCGGAAACGCCCGCGGGGCGGCAAAACGTCTTCCGCCTGCACCAACAACCGTGGCGCTCGGTCCGGTGTCCCGCGGCAGTGTGGCTCTAGTCTCAGTGGGATGGGTGGGGCGCGTTGACACACCCGGGCGCGGACGCGGGCCGGCGCGTGGCCGAGCTGACCACGCTCTACCGGCAGCGCGCCGGCCGCTGACCTACTCGTGGTAGCCGTGGAAACGATCTTGCCCCTGCGCCGCCACCAAGGGACTTGGTTTCCCGTGGTGGGCGCGACGTTCGGGGCCGGAGCGCGTTACCGGCTGCCGGGGGTCATGCCCGCCTCGTGGGCGAGGAGGGCCGCCTGTACCCGGTTGCCCACGCCGAGTCGGGTGTGGATCGAGGTGAGATGGGTCTTGACCGTGCTCTCCGTCAGCCCCAGCCGGTCGGCGATCTCGGCGTTGGTGCGGCCTTCGGCGAGTAGTGCGAGGACGCCGCGCTCACGGGTGCTCAAGGACTCGATCTTCGTCCAGGCGGCGGCGCGCGCCGCCGCGGCTCCGCTGAGCTGGTCGATGAGCCGCCGCGCCACTCGCGGCGACAGGAACGCCCCGCCGTTGGCCGCGGCGCGGACGCCCGTCAGGAGTTCGTTCGGGTCGCCGGTCTTGAGCAGGAAACCGCTCACGCCGTCGTTGAGCGCGGAGGCGATGTAGGCGTCCTCGTCGAACAGCGTCAGCATGACCACTGCGGTCTCGGGGACGTCCCGGCGTATGTCCGCGGCCGCGGCCAGCCCGTCGAGGCGCGGCATCCGGATGTCGAGCAGGGCGACATCCGGACGGTGCTCCGCTACCAGCTCGATCGCCTCAAGGCCGTCAGCGGCCTCGCCGACCACCTCGACGTTATCGGCGGCGGCCACGATGGCGCGCACGCCCGCGCGCATCATGGCCTCGTCGTCGGCCAACACAACCCGGATCATCGTCGCACCCGTCCCCTGCCCTTGGGCCTCGCCGAGAGGCTATCGCCGGTCCGGCCGCTCACGGCTCGTCCGAAAGTCACCCCCTGACCCCAACGGCCACCCGATGTCCACGCGATGCCCGCTACGTAGGTTCTCCGGCATGACACGTTGGATACGCGGAGCGGGGGCCAGTCTGCTGACCACGCTTCTACTGGGGTGCGCGATGGCGGGGCCGGCCGCGGGGGCCGATAAGCGGGAGCGTCCTGTCGCTACCGGGGAGATCGACGGCTTCGTCGAGGACTACATCGACACCCAAGGGCTCGCTGGTGTGTCGGTGGCTCTGCTCCGCGACGGCGAGATCCTGTACACGAAAGGGTACGGACACGACTCCAGCGGCGGCGCGGTCACCGCCGACACGCCCATGATGCTCGCCTCGCTGTCCAAGTCGATGACCGCGATGGGGGTCATGCGCATGGTGGAGGAAGGCGAGGTAGAGCTGGACGACCCGGTGCGGGACTACCTGCCGGAGTTCGACCCCGCGGACCGGCGCGCAGAGCGGATCACCGTACGCCAGCTCCTCGACCAAACATCGGGCATGTCCTCCTCGGGGCTGGTCAGCCCGGACCGGCAGGCGAAGGGATCGCTGAAGGAGGCCGTCGCGATTCTGGAATCCATGGAGCTTACCGCCGAGCCCGGGACACGGTTCCAGTACTTCAACGGCAACTACTGGATGCTGGCCCGGATGATCGAATCCGTCTCCGGTGAACCGTTCGGCGCGTACCTGGATGATGCCGTCTTCTCCCCCCTTGGCATGGAGGACAGTACGACGTTCGAGAACGCCGGCCGGGCTGTCAGCGAGACCGACGGCCTGCAGAGCGGGCACACATCGGCCTACGGCACGGCCGTCGCGCGACAAGAACCCGCGGATTTTGTGGTCGGCGCGGGCAGTGTTGTCTCCACCGCCGCTGACATGGCCCGCTGGCTCGCGCCCTACACCTCCGGAGGCCGCACCGCCGAGGGAGAGCCGTTCGTCTCCGCCGCGACGATCGACGCGATGCTGACCCCCTCCGATCCTGCGGGCGAGTACGCGCTGGGCTGGCGGGACGGCACGCCCGACGGCAGTGACCGCCCCCGCATGTCCCATGGGGGAACCCAGTTGAGCTACAGCGCCTACCAGGGCATCTATCACGACCGCGAATACGCGGTAGCGGTGTTGAACAACAGCTTCACGCTGCCCCTTGAGACCGCCTACCCGATCGCCGAGGGGGTCATCGACATTGTCGAGGGGAAGGCTCCGGAGGAGTCAGTGCCCGTCAACGCGATCTCCGACTACGTGCTGGCGGCGCTCACCGTGCTGACCGCGGCGCTTGGCACCCGCCGGCTCGTCAGGGCTCCTGAGTGGGCCGAGCGTCTCAGCGGCCGGTCTACCCTGCGGCTCACGGCGCGCCTGTCTCCCCGGATGCTTCCCTTCGCGCTCGTCTGCGGGTTTATCGCGCTGGCGGCCGCGAACGGCGCGGACGCGAGTCTCCTCTGGATATGGTTCGCCTGGCCCGCTCTGGGAGTGTGGGCCCTCGCTGGGGTCGTGTTCAACCTGGCAACGGTCGCGGTGCGCGCCGGGTTCCTCCGGCGGAGCCGGTCGCGGCGGGCGGCACTGCCTCACCAGCCGTAGTACGCGCTCAGAGTGCCCGCGGTTGCGGCGCACGCCGCCAGGGTCACCATGGTACGGGCGAAGTCGCGGCGCAGTTGCCGCCGTGCGTCCTCGGCGAGATGCGGCGGCAGCGGAGCGCCGCGGGCCTCCGCGGCGGTGTCCTCCGGCTGCCGAGCCGCCGCGGCATGCGGCAGCCGGGCGCTGACCTCGAATCCGCCGTCCAGAGGCGCGGCCGAGAACGTCCCCCCGGCCAGTCGGACCCGCTCCCGCAGTCCTGCGAGCCCCAGGCCGTCACTGGCGCTCCCGGGACGCTGATCGTTGAACGGCACCCTGTTGGTGACGGTCACGGCCGTCTCGGACTCCGCGCGCTCGACGTGCACCTCGACCGGCATTCCCGCAGCGTGTTTGGCGGCGTTGGTCAGAGCCTCCTGGACGATGCGGCGAACGGTGCGCTCGACCATGTCCGGCGCGGCCGTGGTCTCGCCGGTCAGCCGCAGTGTCACCGGCATGCCGGAGTCTTTCGCGCGCTCGACGAGCTGGGAAACGCTCATGCGGGAGGCGGAGGAGCCCTCCGTGTCCGAGCCCGGCCGCAGGACGCCGATGACCTCGCGCAGCCGTTCGGTAGCCGCGGCGGCACCGGCGCGCAGTTCCCCGGCCGCCTCGCGCACATCCCGGTCCTCCAGACGCGGCGACACCTCCAGGGCACCCGCGCGTAGCGCCATGAGCCCGATTTCGTGGCCGAGCGAGTCATGCATGTCATGGGCGATACGCTCACGCTCGCGCAGCCGCTCCCGCTCGATCAGCCCGCGCCTCTCCCGGCTCCTCAGCTCCTGTAGCTGCCGCCAGTAGTGGCCGGCGGCCCACGGGAGTACCACGAACAGCGGAGCGAAGACGACCGCGTCGAGTGCGACGGACGGCTCCATCCACGACAGGACAAGCCCCGCGGCCGCCACCACCGTCCCGGCCGCGGCCATCCGGGGAAAGGCCCGGACGCCCCACTGCCCCGCACGGAAACCGATGAGGGCGGCGACCAGTCCGGCCCCGGGGCTCCACATCGCGAGCGCGAAGGCCGCGAGCACCGCGGTCCGCGGGTACCGCCAGCCGAGCGCCACGATGAGGACCGAGGTCAGCGCGGCCCCGGAAAGCAGCCACCACGGAGAGTCGGCAACACGGTTGAGCACAGCGAGCGGCGCCAGGACAACAACGGCGAAGAGGTCGACGCGGAAAGCGCCGCGAGCGGCGGCACGGACGCGCGGTGCTGGGTCTGCTTCCATGGCTCTCGCCGATCTCACAGGTCCGTAGAGAGGGCACTCCCGCCTCGGTACCGCGGGAGGCCGGATCAGCGGAATCGGCCACCGGCCGGGCTGAACACGCCATCGAGATCGTAACGCAAGACGGTCCTGGCCCGGCCTCTTCCGGAGCGCGGCGCTGGGCGAACAGGACGGTCGCGCGAAGCGGCAGTCGCCCCGCCGCGGCTGCCCACCGCGGGCCCTGGTGAACACCGCCCCGGGAGCGGCCCCGGGACGGAGAGGGGTGGGTCCGGAGCCGCTCAGAGCCGACCGCCCCGGCCGCTGGCCTGTCTCACATGTTTTCGGGGTCTTCGGCCACGGTGGAGACCGGGGTGCTGTGGATGCCGCCGAACGCGTCGAGGACGGGGGTGTGCAAGTAGGCGCTTCGCATCCGGATGCGGTCGGGGACCGGAGCAGAGTCGGCGCTGCCGCGGGCCTCCGTGCGCGCCCGGTGAAGATCGGCGATGCTGAGCCCGAGGCCGGCATTGGCGGAGACGGCTTCGATGCTTCCCGGCATGGGCGGCTCCAGCGCGGTGTTGTCGACGGCGATGCCGAAGCGCGTGTTCTCGTCACGGCGCGTCTCCGCCGTGTGTCCGGTGGTGCTGGTCAGGCCGAGGGCGAGGCACTGCAACGCCACTCTGCCGGGCCGTTCTCCTCAAGGGCGCTTGGGCTCTCTCCCGGCTGCCTCGGTGCGTCTCACGGTCAGGCCGGCGGGATCGGAAAGTTCGCCGAGAAGGCGTTCTCCGGGTCGTACTCCCGCTTGAGCCGGCTCACCCGTGCGAACGTCCCACCGGGGAAGGCCTCCCGCACACGCTCGGGCCGGGTGTCCTTGTCGAACGGCAGGTACAGCCCATCCGTCAGCGCGGAGATCCCGGCGTCCCACGCTTCGTTCAGCCGCGTCTGAGACACGCCCAGCGCACCGAGCGAGAAGTGCTGGTGCCGGTGGGCGTACGCGGTGGCGTCGTGCGCGACGTCGTGCGCCGCCCCGCCGTACGCGCGCACCGCCAGTACGGACGTCTCGCCCGACCGAACCAGGTCCGCGACGGCCCGCGAGACGCCGCCGTCCAGGTGCGTGACCAGACCCGAGCGCGCCGCGGGGTCGCCACCACCGAAACGCTGGGCGTCGCTGTATGGCATGACCTGCGAATACGGAACCTGAACAGCCTGGTGCCCGAGCAGCGGCCCTGATCCGGCCAGGGAATCCAGCGCTGCCACGGCGGCGTCCTGGTCGTCGCCCGCCCATATCGTCAGGAGCTGTGCCAGCGGCGCCCGTTGGCGTGCGGACAGGTACAGGAACGACGTGAGCGCACGTGGCGCCGCTTCCACGGCCGCGCCCCACCGCTCCAGCAGTCCCGCCGCGTCCGACGCGTCGAGCACCATCTGGGAGAAGATCACGTCTCCCAGCCGGCCGGCCTCGAGCTCCACCGAGGTCACCACGGCGAGGTTCCCACCCGCGCCGCGCAGGCCCCAGAACAGGTCGGGGTTCTCGTCGGCCGACGCTCGCAACGGCCTGCCCTCGGCTGTCACGACGTGATAAGCGCGGACCCGGTCGATCGTCAGGCCCTGCGACCGCCCGAGCAGCCCCATGCCGCCCGTGGTGGCCAGGCCGCCGACGCCCACGGCTCCGTTGTCGCCCGAGGTGACCGCCAGGCCGTGCGGCACCAGTTCCTCGGCCACCGTGCGCCACATGGCACCGGCGCCCAGCCGGACGAGCCCTGCCTCGTTGTCGAGCACGTCGACGCCGTCGAATGTCTTGAGGTCCAGCACGATGCCACCGTCGTTCGTGGACCGCCCCGAGATGCCGTGGCCACCGGACCGGACGCCGAGCGGAACATCCTGGCCGCGCGCGAAGGCGAGCGCCTCGGCGACCTCGTCGCGGTCGCGCGGGTACAGCACCAGCCCCGGCGATCCGGAGCGCAGGTAGTTGTGCCGCACCGCGTCGTACCTCCGGTCCCCCGGCTCGACGGCGCGCTCGGCCAGGTTCGCCGGGATACCGTCGTAGTCGATCCCTTCGCGGCGCCGGGCCAGGGCCCGGGCGCCGCGCCGCGTCGTCGCGGGTTCGTCGCTCATCCCGAGCTCCGTTCGGCGGCGACAGCCTCGCGCACGGCGGGCGCGATCTCCTCGCCGAACGTCCGGATGAAGTCGGGTTCGTCGCTCATCGTGATGATGGTCCCGGCGCCGCCCTGGAGCGCGAGAGCCGTGAGTTCCTCGACCCACTGGTCCGCCGGGCCCTGCAGGTACCCGCTGCTCACCGGTCGCAGGGAGCCGCCCACCGTGATCACCCGCCGGATCTCGGCCGGGTCGCGCCCCGCCTCCTCGGCCGCCTCGTCGATGATCGCGTTGCTGGGTCCGGGCTCTCCGTCCTGGAGGTACCCCGTGCTCACCAGCCAGCCGTCGGCCTCGCGTCCCACGAGGCGCAGGCCGCGCGGTTTGTAGAGGCCGAGCCAGACGGGGATGTCGTGGGCGGGCGCCGGGCCGCGCTTGGCGCCGGAGACCTGGTAGTGCTTTCCGGCCACACGCAGGGGTCTCGGGGTGGACGTGTCCCAGAGGCCGCGCACAATCTGCAGCGCCTCGCCGAGGGCTTCGATCGCCTCCCCGGGTGTGCGCCGCGGGCCGCCCATGGCTGCGATGGCGTCCCAGAACGCTCCCGCGCCCAGGGGCATCGTGAACCGGCCACCCGAGAGCAGGTCCAGGCTCGCCGCGGAGCGGGCCAGTACCGCGGGCTGCCGCAGCGGCAGGTTGAGGACACTGCCGGCCACCGTGATGTGCTCGGTGGCCGCGGCGATCCAGGTCATCAGCGTCCAGGTGTCGTGGAACGCCGCCTGGTAGGGATGGTCCTGGAAGGTCACGATATCCAGCCCCGCGCGCTCGGCGACCCGGGCCAGCCGGACCGGCCGGTGCGGGTCGGTGTTCACCGGGGTGATGAAGGTCCCGAATTGCAGCTCGTGTCCGTAGTCCGTCATGGCGTGCGTACCTCCTTCTGCGCCACGGCGTTGGCGCCGGCCCCGTGGGCGGCGTGGTGCTTGTCGCGGTGCGGCTTCATGATCCGGGCGCTGATATGCGGCTCCCGGGCCGCGTAGTCGTAGGGCAGGCCGGGGAAGGTGCGGACGGGCATGGCCGGTCTCCTCTCATCGGTGTGGACCGGCCCCTGTCGAACCGGTCGTGTCGGGGCGGGCGCGTGCCGCACGGCACGTCGGTGCGGGCGTCATGGACGGTCAGGGCTTCGCCGTGGTGCCGCCGTCCACCAGCAGGGCGGTGCCGGTAACGAAGCTGGCCAGGTCGACCCCGAGGAAGGCGACGGCGCCTGACGCCTCCCGGGGCCGTCCAGTCGGCACCAGGTGTGGATTAGCTGCGCGGACAGATCTTCCGTACGGCCGCAGGCCTCGCCGCGAAGGCCGCCGGGGACGGTGGAGCCGGCCACGAATGCGGTCGTCGCAGAACACCTGTGCAGGTGCGGGCGGGTCAGAGGACCTGGGCGACCTGGTGCAGGTCCAGGCGCGGGAGGCGCGGGAACGGGGTACCCGCACCCTCGGCCACACCGGTGTTGACCACGAGGAAGGACTTGAAGCCCGAGTCCGCGAAGAACTCGCCGTCCACGCCCTGGAAGTCCATGCCGTTCATGGGACCGGCGGCCAGGCCCACCGAGCGGAGGGCGATGATCAGGTAACCGGCCTGGAGCAGGGCGTTCGTCCGGGCCATCTCGCCACGCACGTCCTCGACGGGGTCGAGCTGGTCCTTCATGTCGGGGACCACCGGGAAGGTCGTGGGCATGTGCTCGTGGAAGCTCGGATCGCCCGCCAGCACCAGGGAGAGCGGAGCGGCCTCCACCTTGGCCTGGTTGGCCTCGGCCATGTGCGGGATCAGGCGGGCCTTGGCCTCCGGCGTGCGCACCACCGCCATGCGCATCGGCAGGCAGTTCATGGCCGTGGGACCGAACTTGGTCAGGTCCCACGCGGCCTGGATGCGCTCGTCCGGCACCTCCGCGTCGGCCCACTCCATGGTGGTGCGGGCAGCGCGGAACAGGCGGTCGGCGGTCGGGTCGTCGATGACTGGCTGGGCGCGCTCAAGCGCGGTTGTGTTGGTCATGCCCGGCGTAACTAACTGTCTGCGCAGATAATTTCCTGCCGCCAATGTGGCGTGGCGCACACGATCCCTGGTGCGCGGCCCTCGTCCCGCCGCAGCCGCAAACCGACGGCGCCGGGCGGCATCCAGGATCGGCCGGACCCGACTCGCCGACGCGGCCCGGCCGCGGCCCGGCGAACCCGCGCCCGCTGAGCAGGCGCCGACGCAGGCGAGGACCCACGAGGCCGTGCCTTCGCCCTCCGGGCGAGCCGCACCCAGACACGGACCGGGTCACGCGGGTCGCCGGCCAACCGCCCGAAGAAGAGCCGCCGCCGATCCGGCCGCGCGAGCGGCCGGAATCATCCAGAAATAATTTGCTTGCGCAGACAGTTTTCGCGGTCGTGGCCCGCAGCCGGCCGCGAGGAAGCATCCCCAACATCCGGAAAAAGAGGGAGCAGACATGACATTCGAGATCGGGGTCCTGACGTTCGGGGAGATCACCGAGGACCCGGCCACCGGGAAACCGCCCACCCCGCGGCAGCGGATGCGGGAGACGATCGAGATGGCGGAAGTCGCCGATCAGGCGGGCCTCGACGTGTTCGGCGTCGGCGAGCACCACCGCACCGACTTCGTCGGCTCGGCGCCGTCCATCGTGCTCGCCGCGGCCGCGCAGGCGACGAAGGACATCCGGTTGACCAGCGGGGTCACCGTTCTCAGCTCCGAGGACCCGGTACGTGTCTGGGAACAGTTCGCCACGATCGACCTCATCTCGGGCGGCCGCGCCGAGATCATCGCGGGGCGCGGCTCCTACACCGAGTCTTTCCCGCTGTTCGGCTACGACCTGGCGGACTACGCCGACCTGTTCCAGGAGAAGCTCGACCTGCTGCTCAAGATCCGCGAGCAGAACCCGCTCACCTGGTCCGGGCGATTCCGGCCTCCTCTGGTCGGCGCCGACATCGCACCACGGGCCGACGGCGGCACTCTGCCGATCTGGGTCGGCGTCGGCGGCACGCCGGCCTCGGCGGTCCGCGCCGGCCAGCTCGGCCTGCCCATGACGTTGGCCCTGCTGGTGGGCCCGATCACGTACCACGAGCAGACCGTCGACCTCTACCGGTCCGCCGCGGACGAGGCCGGGCACCGGGCGGATGCGCTGCCGATCGGCCTCACCGCGCACGGGTACGTCGGCCGGACCAGCCAGCACGCGCGGGACACCATGTACCCCTATTTCGCCCGAGGCATGATGGACAACAACCACCAGCGGGGCCGCGGCTTCCGGATGCCCCGGACCGCCTTCGACGCCCAGACGTCACCGGCGGCCGGGCTCCTCGTCGGCAGCCCGCAGGAGATGATCGATAAGCTCCTCGCCTACCACGAGCTGTACGGGCTGAACCGCGCCCTGGTCCACATGGGTTTCGGCGGCATGCCGCAGAAGGAGCTGCTCCAGGGGATCGAGCGGCTCGGCACCGAGGTCGCGCCCGTCGTCCGCCGCGAGACCACCGCCGCACCGGAGGTGACAGCATGAGCACCGCCACCGCTCCCCCGACGGGCGCTTCCGGAACCCCCTTCCGGATCGTTGTCGTCAACGGCAGCCCAAGCGAGAAGTCCAAGACCATGGGGCTCGTCGATGTTGTCGTGACGACCCTGGGCGAGATGCTCGGCTCCGGGACGTGGCACGTCGAGACCCGGCGCGTCGACGTCTACCGCCTGGGACCGGAGTTCACCGGCGCCCTCGAACGCGAGGGCGTCGCCACCGGCGTCGAAGACGCGCTCCGCGCGGCCGAGCACGCTGATCTGCTGATCGCGGCCACACCGGTGTTCCGCGGCTCCTACACCGGAATGTTCAAGCACTTCTTCGACCTCGTCGACCAGTACGCCCTGGCCAACAAGCCCGTGTTCCTGGCCGCCACCGGTGGCGGCGAGCACCATGCGCTCGTCCTGGAGCACGCCATGCGCCCGCTCTTCGGATTCTTCCAGGCGATGACCGCGCCCGTCGCGGTCTTCGCGTCAGCAGGAGACTTCGACGGCACGACCTTACTCAACCCGCGGGTCTACGGACGCGTCGAGATGGCGCTCGCGGACGTCACCGATCTCCTCGAGGCACGCGCGAACGGCACGCGCACGGCGCCAGGCCCCCAGCCGGAGCATGCGGAGAAGCTCCGCGGCGGGACCGCCGTCGGGCGCGGAGGAATGGCCGCCGGGGACAGCCGCCGGTAGCCGGAAGGGGCCCGTTATACGGGCAAACATTCTCAAATGAGAAATATGCCATAGAACCGGCGTTCAATCCTCCGGGGCGGAGCCGAACGCAGGAGCGCGGACGAGGGTGCGGGCCGCACGGCACGCAGCCCGGAACGCCGCACTCGTACCGGATACCGACGCCCGCCTGGCGCCGCCCCCACCCCTGCGGCCGCCCGGAGGTGTCCGCCCTGTGGCCTGCGGCGGAGCCCGGTAGCGCCCAAGCGAACCCGATAACGTCTCGGTTACAGTGTCCGGAATCGCCGACTCGGGGAAACACAACACCCCGGGCGGCGTGGCCGCGGGCGCAGGCGGCGGGTGCAGCAACGAGGCCGCACCGCCCACGCGAACGGGGTCATCTCCACTACGCCCGTCCCGGTGACAGCCAGTGCCGGGAACGGCCGGGAACCGCCGTGGCGAGTGAAACGGACGGTGAGCGGCGCGGGGCCTCCCCTGGCTCCCAGCCGCACCACCGACGCGAAGACCCCCGTTCGCCGCCGGCGTCCCCCGCGTACCACAACGGTGCGGGCCAGCACCGCTCCGGCGAGAACCGCTGGCCGATCCTTCCCGGAGCACGTTGCGGACGCCACCCCCGGCCGCACCCCTTCCCCTCTCATCTGGAGGACAGATCCGTGCGAAAGCTGCACAAAACCCTCATCACCGCAGCCGCGCTGCCACTGAGCGCGGCGCTCGCGATCATCGGTGCCGCCCCCGCCGATGCTGGAACGACCCGGTACTCGGTGAACCCGTGTATGGACGGCGGTCCCACCAAGGAGGACCAGGCGATGGCCGACCGGCTCAACGGCATACTGGAGGCCGACATGGAGGGGCAGATGGACGATTACCGCGTCTCCTGCGCCCGCGCCGTGATCGAGGCCGTGCAGGAACGCGGCATGGACCAACACGCCGCGGACGCCGCCATCACAACGGCCATCGTCGAGACCCACCTGCAGAACATCAACATCGAGGTGGACCACGACAGCCTCGGCCTGTTCCAGCAGCGCGGCCACTGGGGCTCACCTCCCGACCGGGCCAACGCCGAGTGGGCCACCAACGCCTTCCTCGACGAGATGGAGAACCTTTACCCCGACGAGAGCTGGAAGGACGACCCGATCGGCGAGGTCACCCAGGGCGTACAGCGCTCGGCCTACCCCGACCGCTACGGGACCATGGTCGAGGACGCCAAGACCATCGTGGACGAACTCTGGTAAGAGCGCTGAGACCGGGCCCGCCAGTACCGCGGACCATCCCGTGGAGCCCGTGGACCGTACGAACCCCGCTCTTGTACGGTCTCCCGCCCCGCGGTAGACCGCCCCTTCACCCGGAGGGGCGGTTACCCGGGGCCCGGCCGGGTGGTGGCCGCGATCATCTTCGTGGCCACCACCGGAGGCACCTGGCGCCAGCTCCCACAGGACTTCCCAACAGAACCTGCGGTCCTACCGACCAACCCTGACAGAATTGCCTGGATGCAGATCGGGATGCTTGGGCCGTTCGAGGTCCGCATGGACGACGGCGCCTTGGCGGACGTGCCGGGCGCCCGGTTGCGTGGGCTGTTGATCGCCCTCGCGCTCGAGCCCGGTCGCGTAGTTCCGAAGGCGACGCTGATCGACTGGATCTGGGGGGAGCACCCGCCCTCCGAGGCGGCGAATGCCTTGCAACGCTTGGTTTCCCGGCTGCGGAGGGCGCTGCCGGACGGGTCGGTCGAGGGGCAGGCTGGCGGGTATCGGTTGGCGGTGGACCCCGATGCCGTCGACGCCGTGCGGTTCGAACGCCTCCTCGGTCAGGCACGTGGTGGTGCGGATTCGCGGCGGGCACGGCTGCTGCGCGAGGCCCTCGCATTGTGGCGCGGTGCGGCCATGCAGGACGTCGCTCTGCAGGGCAGCGCGGCGTTTGACGCGGCGGTCACCCGGCTCGAAGAGGTGCGCCTGGCTGCCATGGAGGACCGGTTCGAAGCAGAGATCCGCCTCGGTCACGGTGCGGAGTTGGTCACCGAGCTGACCGACGTGGTGGCCGCCCACCCGGTACGGGAACGGCTTGTCGCCGCGCTGATGCGTGCCCTCAGCTCGGCCGGCCGGAACGCCGAAGCCCTGGCCGTGTACCAGCGCACGAGAGAAGCCCTGGCCGACGCGTTGGGCGCCGACCCCGCACCGGAACTGTCCGCGCTGCACGTTGCGCTGCTGCGTGGGGAGTTGGGGCCGCAGGAGGAAAGCCGGAAGACCAACCTGCGCGCCGAGCTGACCAGCTTCGTCGGCAAAGACACTGATGTCGCCGCGGTCGGCAAGCTCATCGGGGAACATCGGCTCGCCACCCTGATCGGCCCTGGTGGCTCCGGGAAGACCAGGCTGGCCACGGAAACCGCGCGCACACTGCTCGGTGACATGCCGGACGGGGCCTGGCTGGTGGAGCTCGCCGCCATCGGCACCGACGGTGACGTGGCTCAGGCGACGCTCGACGCGCTCGGTCTCCGGGACGCGCTGCTCGGTGAGACACCGAACGCGGAGCCGATGGACCGGCTGATCGCCGCGATGCGCGAGCGGGAAGCGCTGCTGGTTCTGGACAACTGCGAGCACGTGATCGAGTCGGCGGCGGCGTTCGCCCACCGCGTGCTCGGGGAGTGCCGGCGGCTGCGGGTTCTGGCGACGAGCAGAGAGCCGCTCGGTATCACCGGCGAGGCACTGTGGCCGGTCGAGCCGCTGGCCCTGCCGGAGAGGGACGCCGGCCCCGGCGAGACCGCGTCCGCGCCGGCCGTCCGGTTGCTGCGGGACCGGGCGAGCGCGGTGCGCAGCGATCTCGCGGCCGACGCTCCCACATTGTCGACGATGATGCGCATCTGCCGGGCACTGGACGGGATGCCGCTGGCGATCGAACTGGCGGCGGCCAGGTTGCGCACCATGTCCGTCGATCAGCTCGCCAACCGGCTCGACGACCGGTTCCGCCTGCTGACCGGCGGTAGCCGTACCGCGCTGCCGCGGCACAGAACGCTGCGCGCGATGGTCGACTGGAGCTGGGAGTTGCTCACCGACGCCGAACGGATGGTCCTACGCAGGCTCTCGGTCTTCTCGGGCGGGGCGAGCCTGGAAGCGGCCGAGCGGGTCTGCGCCGGCGACGCGGTCGAGCGGGAGCAGGTACTCGAGTTGCTCACCGCGCTGGCCGAGAAGTCGCTGCTGGTCGCCGGGGGCGACAGCGCACCGCGCTACCGGATGCTCGGCACGATCAAGGAGTACGCCGCGCACCGCCTCGCGGAGGCGGGGGAATCGGACCTGGCGCGCCAGGCGCATCTCGCCTACTTCACCGAACTCACCGAGACCGCGGAGCCGCAGCTTCGCCGCGCCGAACAACTGGAATGGCTCGCCAGGCTCGAACGCGAGCACGACAACATCAGTGCCGCGATGCGTGGCGCGATCGCTGCCGGCGAGGCGCAAGGGGCGATGCGGCTCGCGGCGGCCGCCGGCTGGTACTGGTGGTTCGGCGGGCACAGGGCCGAAGGCTTCGAGCTGGTCACCGCGGCCGCCGAAACGCCCGGCGAGGTGACCGACGGGATCCGGGCCACGGTGTACTTCCTTGTCGCGAATTTCATGACCTCCGGCCGGAGCGACGCCCACAACGCAGAGGAGTGGATCCACCAGGCATACCGGCTCAGCCAGCGCGGTCAGCACGGCAACCCGCTGCTGGGGTTGGTCGTCCCGCTGGAACGCATGTTGCAGGAGCCGGACGCGTTCCTGCCCGCGTGGGAACCATTGTTGGACAACGATGACCCCTGGGTACGGGCAATGGCCCGGCTGCACCTCGGCAAGATGCGGATCATGCTCGGCCAGGGCGCGCGGGATGCGGACGCGTACCTTGAGATGGCGCTCGCCGAGTTCCGAACGCTCGGCGAACGGTACGGGATCTCCTTCGCCCTGACCACGCTGGCGGACCGCATCGCCATGCGCGGCGAGTTCGCGGGTGCGTGCGAGTACTACGAACAGGCGATCGCGATCGTCACCGAAATCGGTGCCATCGAGGATGTCATCAGCATGCGGTCGCGACAGGCCCAGCTGTACTGGCTGCTGGGCGACGAGGAGTCGAGCGCGGCCGCTCTGGCCGAGGCGCAGCAGTGCGCGGAACGGGTGACCTGGCCGAATGCGCTGGCCGAGCTGCCCCTGGCGAAGGCGGAACTCGCCCATTGGGCAGGGAACCCCGAGGAGGCCTACCGGCAACTCGATGTCGCGACGACCATGCTGGGCGACGACGCGGAGATCACGACCATCCGCGCGGTCATCCACCACCTGCTCGGCTACCTTGCCGACGATCTCGGCGAGGCCCATACGCATCACGCGACGGCCTGCCAGGCGGCGTCCGAGGCGGGGATCGCGCCCCTGACCGCGCAGATACTCGTCGGGGTCGCGGACCTGGCGCTACGCCGCGACCAGCCCGACCAGGCTGCGCGGCTGCTGGCGGCAAGCGCCGGCGTGTGCGGACTGACCGACCGTTCCCACCCGGATGTGGCCCGGATCGAGCAGTCCGCGCGGAGCCGCCTCGGCGACGCGCGGTTCGCGGAGGCGGCTCGGGAGGGCACGGAGACGGACTGGAGTCAGCTGGTCGCGGTCACGCTCGCTTGTTGAACGTGGCGGACGCCCACAGGTATCCGACGAGGGAGATGCCGGCGCACCAGGCGAGGGCGGCGACCGTGTCGCCGGTGTCCGGCGCGCCGTTGAGCAACCCGCGCACGGTTTCGATGAGCGGCGTGAGGGGCTGGTACTCCGCGAACTGCCGGAGGCCCGGCCCCATCATCTCCGCCGGTACGATCGCGCTGCTGAAGAACGGCAGCATGACCAGCGGCACAGCGGCCATACCCGCCGTTTCCGGAGACTTCGCCGCCAATCCCAAGGCGATCGTGAGCCAGCCGGCCGCGAAACCGATCAGCACGACCATGCCGACCACGCCGAACCAGTCGAGGAGACTCGCCGACGGGCGGAACCCCATCAGGAAGGCCACCCCGACGAGCGCCGCGATGGCGACCAGGTTGGTCAGCACACTGGTGACGACGTGCCCGGTCAACACCGCACCACGGGAGACGTCCATGACCTTGAACCGGTTGATGATGCCCTTCGTCATGTCGGAGTTCACCGCTGTCGCGGTACCTCCCAGCCCGTAGCAGACGGCCAGCAGCATCAGTCCCGGTGTCGCGTAGTCGACGTAGTCGACACCGACGTCGAAAGCGCCTCCCATCATGTACACGAACATGAACATGACCACGATCGGCATCATGACCGAGTTGAACACCGCCATCGGATTCCGGGCGATGTGTTTCAAGTTGCGGCGCAACATCACCATCGAATGGGGCTTGGCACTCATTTCGCGTCCACCTCCGCGGCGTGGCCCGTCAGGGCGAGGAAAACGTCGTCGAGCTCGGGTTTCCGCACGGAGAACTCTTCGGCGCTGAGTGAGTACTCGTCGAGCCTGTCCAGCAGAGCCCGCAGCGATTCCGTCCCGCCATCGCCGGGAACCCGCAGGGTCAGTGCCTCGTCGTCGCGCGTGGAGTCGGCGAAGATCCGCGCGGCCGCGTCGAGTTCGGCGGCGGTGGTGAACCGGAGCCGGACGTGGGTGCCGGGGATCTGGCGCTTGAGCTCGTCAGCAGTGCCCTGGGCCACCAGGCGGCCCTGGTCGAGCACCGCGATCCGGTCGGCGAGCTGGTCCGCCTCCTCGAGGTACTGGGTGGTGAGGAAGATGGTGACGCCATCGGCCACCAAACCGCGAATGATGTCCCACATGGTGCGACGGCTGCGCGGGTCCAGTCCCGTCGTCGGCTCGTCCAGGAAAATGATCCGCGGGTCGCCGACCAGCGTCATGGCCAGATCCAGCTTCCGGCGCATGCCTCCGGAATAGGTCGACACGGGCTTCTGCGCCGACTCCACCAGATCGAAGCGTTCCAGCAGCTCGGTGACGATCCGCTTGCCGTCGCCGGAGGTCGCCCGGTTCAGGTCCACCATCAACCGCAGGTTCTCCAGCCCCGTCAGCAGCTCATCCACCGCCGCGAACTGACCGGTGACCCCGATCACCGCGCGCACCGCCTTGGGCTCAGTCGCGATGTCGTGCCCGGCGACGTGCACCGTCCCCCCGTCGGCCTTCAGCAACGTGGTCAGCACGTTCACCATCGTCGTTTTGCCCGCCCCGTTCGGGCCGAGCAGCGAGAAAACCGTCCCCGTACGGACATCCACATCGATGCCGTCAAGCACGGTCTTGTCCCCGTATTTCTTCCGCAGCCCCGAAGCCGCGATCGCTGAACTTGTCATGCGACCACAGTCACCGGTCGATCTGACACGCACCTGACACAGCACCTTCGCGCCCACTGACACAGCGTCCTACCTCGTCAGGGGCGGGGAGACCTCCGCGGCGGCGATCCCACCGGTAAACGCCGCCGGGCTCGCGGAAAAGGCGTCGGGGTGCTCTTTCGGAAACGGCTCTGGAACGCCGGCCACCGGCCGCGCGTCTACACCGAACATGGGAACGGCCGAGAGTCGTAGCAAAGCAATGGCGACACTGATCGCCGCGGGAGCGCTGCTGTCCGGGTGCGGCTCGCCCGCCGCGTCCGACGAGGAAGAGGAAGCCGAGTACCCGGCCGCCATCACCTGCAGTGCGTTCTATCGCCCCGTTGCCGGGCAGTCGGCGGGTGAAGAGCGCGAGGAATTCACGGTCGAGCGCGAAGACGGCCCGATGAGGTCCACGGAGGACGGGATCGCGGGCGCGGTGGGCGCCGAGTTCGGGGAGTTGGCACTGGAGGTGAGCTACACCTCCGGCGCTCCGGACGGCAACGGGGTCCTGATCATCGTGACTGACTCCGAGGGGGTGGAACTCACCCGCGACCTGTACCAGATGGGCACCCCTCCGCTGGCGGAGATCGAATTCGGCGGCGGGCACGGCTTTACCGGTCTCACCTACGTCACCCACGCGGAAGCACAGCTGCAGTACTGGTGTGCGGCCACAGCTGAGTAGCCACGGCTTGCCCGAGCCCCGTGAGAGCCCAGAATCTCCCGGGCGCGGCGGAAGGAACCCGTCGCCCCTGGAGGGAGAAGCGCGCGAGGCCGACCGTGACCAACGGGCGCGGGAGCTCAGCACCGCCACGATGCCCAGCGGCCCAAGGGTGGACGCGAGCGCGTACATGGCGTCCGCGCCAAGGACGGGCGTTCCCAACAGCGCTGCTGCGGGGCAGGACGTTCGCGGCACCGGTCCGGAGACGTGCTGCGGGCGGTCGGCCACCTGCTCCGCTGTGCGGTCGGTGGTAGTCGCAGGGGATGTTCCAGGCGCCTATCGCGGCCGCGCTCGCAGAGCGCCGGGTGCTGCGGCGGAACCGCGGTCCCCGACATCGGTTCCGCTGTACCAACCACTGTTTCGACGCCGTAAGGTGACTCTCTGGAAACACCGTTCACCGGGATCCGGAGATCCCCGGGGAACCAGCCACCCCACTCTCGACTCGTCAGCCCCTCCCCTGCTGAGAAGGACAGATGAACGCCGACACCCCCTCCTCGGAACCCGAGCGCGGCTCCGCCCCCACCTCCATCGACACCTCCGTCCCCCACTCCGCCCGCGTCTGGAACTACTGGCTGGGCGGCAAGGACCACTACGCCGCCGACCGCGAAGCCGGCGACCAGTTCCTGCAGCACTTCCCCCACGTGCCCGCCTTCGCCCGCCAAGGCCGCGGATTCCTCATGCGCGCGGTCACCCACCTCGTCCGCGACGCCGGCATCCGCCAATTCCTCGACCTGGGCACCGGCATGCCCACAGCCAACAACACCCACGAGGTGGCCCAGGCCCACGCACCGGAGTCCCACATCGTCTACGTCGACAACGACCCCCTGGTCCTGGCCCACGCCCACGCCCTGCTGGTCGGCACCCCCGAAGGCAAGACCGACTACATCCACGCCGACATCCGCGCCCCCGAGACGATCATCGCCACGGCCCGCGAGCACCTCGACTTCGACCAGCCGATCGCCCTCGTCCTGATGGGCGTCCTCGGCCACATCGACGCCGACGAAGTCCCCCGCATCGTCCGCACCCTCCTGGATGCCCTGCCCAGCGGCAGCTACCTGGCGATGTGGGACGGCGTCGACACCGACCCCGGCATCATGGCCGCCCTAGAGGAGTACAACACCAACGCGCCACTGCCCTACCGGCACCGCAGCCCCGAATGGATCACGGCCCTCTTCGACGGCCTCGAGATCATCGACCCCGGCCTGGTCCCCTGCCCCCAGTGGCGCCCCGACTCCCCGGAGGTGGGGTCCTGGCCCGACGCCCCCTCCCTCTCCGGAGTCGCCCGCAAACCCTAGAAACGCCGCTCCCCGGCCCGAGACCGCTTTCGGGGATCAGAGGTCCAGGACTATGCGTGCGCCACGGGCACGGGAAACGCAGGGGTAGATGAGGTCGGTGCGTTCTCGTTCATCGGGTTGCAGGACGTCGTCGCGGTGGTCCGGCACACCGTCGAGGACGCGGGTTTCGCAGCTCCCGCACACTCCGTTCTCGCAGGAGGAATCCAGGGTCGGATCGGCTTCCCGCAGGACGGAGAGCAGATCGCGATCGGCCGGGACCCGCAGAACCCGACCCGAGCCGCGGAGCTCGGCGTCGAAGGCGGTGTTCGGCGCACCGTCGGTGCGCGGGCTCGCTGTGAACCGCTCGATGTGCAGCGTGCCCTGGGGGCACACTGTCGGCATCAGCTCTTCGATCGCGTCGATCATGGGGCCGGGGCCGCAGCAATAGACCGCGGTCCCGGCGGGAGCCTCCCGCAGTATGGCGGCCAGGTCGGGGCGCGGCTCCCGGTCCGCGGCGGAGGTGGTCACCCGTTGCGGGTGCGCGGCCGCGAGCTCCTCAGCGAAAGGCATCGCGGGCAGGGACCGGCCGCGGTAGACCAGCCGCCACTGCGAACCGCGTTGCGCGAGCCGTTCGATCATGGGCAGCAGCGGGGCGATGCCATTGCCGCCGGTGACGGGGTGGGATGGGCGGGTTGGCCCGCCGGAGAGCAGTCGAGGAGCCCGGCTTGGTGGGCGAGGATGGCCGCTTGGACGCGGTTGGTGAGATGGAGTCTGGCGAGGAGGCGGCTGATGTGGGTCTTGGCGGTGGCCTCGCTCATGTAGAGAGTGGCGGCGATTTCGAGGTTGGACAGCCCGCTTCCGACCGCGGCGAGGATCTCGCGTTCCTTGTCGGTGAGCGCCTCAAGCCGCGCCCTGGCGTCGCGTTGCGGCTGCGGCTCGGGGTTGGCGAACTTGTCGAGGAGGCGGCGGGTGACGCGCGGGGAGAGCATGGCGTCTCCGCGGGCGGCGCTCCGGACCGCGGAGATCATCTCCTCGGCGGAGGCGTCTTTGAGGAGGAAGCCGACGGCGCCGTTGCGGAGCGCGGCGTGGACGTACTCGTCGAGGTCGAAGGTGGTCAGTACGACCACGTGTGGTGGCTGGTCGAGCCGAGCCAGCTCCTCGGTGGCGACGAGCCCGTCCATGCGGGGCATGCGGATGTCCATGAGGACGACGTCGGGTCGGTGCCGGCGAGCGAGTCCGACCGCCTCCGCACCATCAGCGGCCTCGGCGACCACCTCGATGCCGGGAACGGCATCCAGGGTGGTGTGGAGCATAGAGCGCACCATCCATTCGTCGTCGACGACCAGGGTCCGGATCCGGTCGGTCCCGGGGCGGAGCGAGCCGGTCATGGCGTCTCCTGTCTCGCGATGGGCACGCGCGCGAGGAGCTGGAACCCTCCGTCGGGTGTGTGCCCTGCGGTGAGTTCACCGCCGACGAGCCGGATCCGCTCGGTGAGTCCGAGCAACCCGTGTCCGCCTCCGAGGAGTCCGGCCTGCTCGACGGGCTGGGTCCCGCGTCCGTTGGTGATCGAGAGCAGCAGCTCGTCGGGCGTGTGCTCGACCCGGATCCGGGTTCGGGCACCGCCGGCGTGCTTGTGCACGTTGGTCAGCGCCTCCTGGACGAGCCGGTAGATGGTGCGCTCGACGAGCAGTGGCGGCCGTCGCCCTGTTTCGTTGACGACTTCCAAGGTGACCGGGATCCCGAGCTGGCGGGACTCGTCGATCAACGCCTCCAGATCTGTGAGATCCGGCCGTGGCCTCGTCGGCAGGTCGTCGTCATTGCGCAGCACGCCAATCAGGGACCGTGAGCCTGCTCTACGCCGCTCTCTCTCGACCCCGTCGAGCACAACACCAGCCTCGTCGACTTCATGGACGTCTCGCTCGTCGTGGCCGGCATCGCGGTCGCCGCCTTCGCCGCCGCCCAGGTCGGCAACGAGTTCCAGCGACGCACGGTCGGCCTGGACTACCTCGCTGTCCCGACTCGTGTCCCAGCGCTGGTCGCCAAGCTCGCGTCCTACGCCGTCATCGCCGCCATGCTCGGCTTCCTGGCCGTCCTGGTGGCCCAGGCGGTGGTCACTCCGCTCGCCATCGGAAGGGCGTCCCCGCCGGCAGCATAGGTGAAGCGGCTGCTCGCGTCGCAGCGGTCACCGCGGCGAGCGCGCTCCTGGGCGCGATCGGTGCTGGCGTCGGCATCCTCGTCCCGCACCCGGCGGTCGCCGTCGGCGCCATCATCGCCTGGCAGTTCGCCGAAGGAGTCCTCGGCATGGCTCTCGGCATCGCCGACTACC
Source organism: Lipingzhangella halophila (assembly GCF_014203805.1). GTDB lineage: Bacteria > Actinomycetota > Actinomycetes > Streptosporangiales > Streptosporangiaceae > Lipingzhangella > Lipingzhangella halophila. The sequence goes on from NZ_JACHJT010000001.1 coordinate 3,954,997, forward strand.
TCCCCATCGGCCTCCTCACCACCGTCGCCCACCTCGGCGGAACCGTCCCCCTCCCGATCGCCTTCGCCTGCCTCATCGGATACACCGCAGTCACCGGAGGTATCGCACTCCTGGCCGGAAGAAAACGCGACCTCACCTGAGGCCCCTCGGCTTCCAGGGAGTCCACCGTCCCGTATGGCCACCGGCTGTCAGCCTTTCCACCCCTCCGAACGCTCCTGGACGGGACCGTCCGGGAGCTGGAGATGGAGCGCGGTATTGATCAGGGCGATGTGCGAGAGTGCCTGGGGAAAGTTGCCGGCCATCCGCTGGGCGGACTGGTCGTACTCCTCCGCCAGCAGCCCGACGTCGTTGCGAAGCTCAAGGAGGCGTTCGAACAGCTTCCGCCCCTCCTCGCGGCGTCCCTGCAGGATGAGGTTGTCGGCGAGCCAGAAGGTGCAGGACAGAAACGCGCCCTCACCCGGCGGCAGGCCGTCCACCTCCCTGGTGCGTTCGTCCATCTGGTAGCGGTGGACAAAACCGTCGTGACACAGCTCCCGCTGTATGGCCGCGGTCGTGCCCCGCATCCGCTCGTCGGTCGCCGGCAGAAAACCCACTGTGCTCATCTGCAGCAGCGCCGCGTCCGGCTTTGCGGCGCCGTAGTAGTGCGTGAACGTCTGGCGTTCGGCGTTGTAGCCCCTCTGGCACACGTCCCGGAAGATCTCCCGTCGCAGTTGCCGCCACCTCTCCACCGGGCCTTCCAGGCCGAACTCCGTGGCCCCCCTGATACACCGGTCCACGGCGGTCCAGGCCATCACCTTGGAATGGGTGAAATGGCGCCGGGGCCCGCGCACCTCCCAGATTCCGTTGTCGGGTTCCCGCCAGCGCGACTCCAGGAAGTCCATCAGGCCGCGCTGCAGCTCCCACGCCGACGGGTCGGGCGGGATACCGTACTCGCGGGCGTGGTGCAGGGCGTCCATGAGCTCCCCGTAGACGTCGAGCTGCCACTGGCGGGAGGCGTCGTTGCCGATCCGCACCGGCCACGAGCCGGCGTAGCCGGGCAGCCAGTCCAGGTGAAGCTCGGGAATGCGGCGCTCCCCCTCGACTCCGTGCACGATTCGCATCTGCTCAGGCTCCCCCGCCACCGCGCGCAGCAGCCATTCCCGCCATGCCTTCGCTTCCTGCACGTAGCCGGAGTCCAGGAGCGCGAGCAGGGTGAACGTGGCGTCACGGATCCAGCAGTACCGGTAGTCCCAGTTGCGCTGCCCGCCGAGTTGTTCGGGCAGGGAGGTGGTGGGAGCGGCGATGATGCCGCCGCTCGGCGAGTAGGTGAGGGCTTTCAGCGTGATCAGGGCCCGCACGACCGCCTCGCGGTAGTCGCCGCGGTATGTGCAGTGGCTGGCCCACTCCCGCCACCACGTGTCAGTGCGCTCGATGGCCTCGCCAACGCGCGGGAGGGGCGGCGAGGGTGCGCGGGGAGCGACCCAGGAGAGGTGGAAGTCCGCGACCTGCCCCTCCGCCACGGTGAACTCGGCGATCGGGTGTGCCGGGTCGTTGATGTGGAATTCGACGTCGGAGTCGAGGTAGAAGGTGTCCGGCCCGGCGATCATGTGCAGCCGGTAGCCGTACTTGTGCGTCCACGGAATGATCGAACCGTAGTCGAGTCGCACACACGCTTCGGAGCGCACGCGCGTTCTGCCCTCGATGCCCTCCACACGCCGCACCAGGTCGGTTTGCTCGTCCCGGAGCGGCATGCAGTCGGTAACCCGGATCGTCCCCTCGTCGTTGGTTAGCTCGGTCTCCAGCACGAGGCTGTCGGGACGGTAGCGCCGCGCGTGCAGCCGGTGCTCCCCCACTGGGGCCATCGTCCAGTGGCCGTTCTCGGGCCCGCCGAGCAGGGCGGCGAAGCAGGCGCCGGAATCGAAGCGGGGAAGGCACAGCCAGTCGATACTGGCGTCGGCACCGACCAGTGCGGCGGTCTGGGTGTCACCAATCAGCGCGTAGTCCTCGATAAGCGAAGCCATGCGTCGCACTCCTCATCAACGGCGGGGGAGACGAACCAGGCCGGCGGCCGTTCCCGCGGCTCCGGCGACGCAGAGAGCCCCGAGCAGCGCGGCGCGCTGGGGAACCCGCGTTCGCGCGTTCGTGGCCGACGCGCGGCCGTTGAAGGAGCCGCGCGCCGAAGTCACGGCCGTCGGCGCTTGCCGCCGCTGGCCCGGTGACCACCACGACGCGAACTTCCGTCCGCACTGCTCTCTCCCTCAACGGCGGCCGCGGTTTCGGCGCGCGGCTGTAGCGTTCTCGCGCCCGCTACCCGGTGCATGGCCGAAGATGCTCGTAACTCCGGCGTGTGAAGGGCTCCTCTCCGGTCCGGGGCGCGGGTGTACGCCTTCTCGGGGAGAACCCCCGGGGATTCCCGCGGCCTCGCGGCTGGGGCCGTCGATGGCCCCGCGCTCGAAGCAGTTCCGCGAGGGCCCGTGGCCTCAACCGCGGCTGCCTCCGGGCAGGAACTCTTGGGCCTTGATGCGGGTGCCCTGGTTGAGTACGGCCCAGGCCTCGGGGTCGCCCTTGAGTAGCGAGGAGACCATGGACTCGATCTGGTCCAGGGTCGCGTGCGGCGGGATCGGCGGAACGGTGGGATCGGTGACGAACTCGACCAGGCACGGGCCCGGGGCCTCCAGGGCGCGGTGCCAGGCGCCGTTGATCTGGTCGGGCTGGTCGACCTTGAGGGCGGTGAACCCCAGGCTCTCCGCGAAGCGCGCGTAGGGGATCTCGGGGATGCGTTGGGAAGGCACGAACTGCGGCGCGCCGCTCATCGCTCGCATCTCCCAGGTGACCTGGTTGAGGTCGCCGTTGTTGAGCACGGCCACCACCACACGCGGATCCGGCCACTGCTCGGCGTAGTGGGCGAGGGTGATCAGCTCGTTGATGCCGTTCATCTGCATCGCGCCATCACCCGCGAACGCGATGACCGGGCGGTCGGGGTGGGCGAACTTCGCCCCGGTGGCATAGGGCAGGGCGCATCCCATCGTGGCCAGCGTGCCGGAGAGCGAGCCGCGCATCTGGCCGCGGAACTGGAGATAGCGGGCATACCAGTTGGTCACTGAGCCGGAGTCGCACGTCAGCACGGCGTCCTCAGGCAGCATCGGCGACAGCTCGTGGAACACCCGCTCGGGATTGATCGGGTCGGCCTCCACCCCGGCGCGCCGCTGCAGGACCTCCCGCCACCGGTCCACGTTGTCCTCGATCTTCTCGCGCCAGGACCGGTCCTGCTTGCGCTCCAGCCGCGGCAGCAGCGCCCGCAGAGTCTCGCGGGCGTCGCCCAGCAGGTTCACCTCGAAGGGGTAGCGCAACCCGAGCATCGTGGGATCGATATCGATCTGCACCGCCCGCGCCTGGTCGTACTCCGGCAGGAACTGGCTGTAGGGGAAACCGGAACCGATCATCAGCAGCGTGTCGCAGTCGCGCATCAGCTCATAGGAGGGCCTGGTGCCCAACAGTCCGCTGGCCCCGGTCACATAGGGCAGCTCATCGGAGAGCACGTCCTTGCCCAGCAGCGCCTTGGAAACCCCGGCCCCCAGCACGTCGGCGACCTCGCTGACCTCGATGGCCGCGTGGCGGGCCCCCTGGCCGACCATGATCGCCACCCGCTCGCCGGCGTTAAGCACCTCGGCGGCACGGTCCAGCTCCTCATCGGGCGGCGTCGGCCCGCCACGGGCCGGATCCGAGCTTCCCGGCACCATCTTGAACTCGTGGGCCGGCGGCGAGTAGTCCAGCTCCTGCACATCAGCCGGGATGATCAGCGCGGTAACCGTGCGGCGGCTCATGGCCACCCGCATGGCGCGGTCGAGCACGTTGGGCAACTGCTCGGGAACGTTCACCACCTCCACGAAGTCGGCGGCAACGTCCTTGTACAACGCGTGCAGGTCCACCTCCTGCTGCATGGAGCCGCCCATGGCGCTGCGATCGGTCTGGCCGACGATGGCGACCACCGGAACGTGGTCCAGCTTGGCGTCGTAGAGACCATTGAGCAGGTGGATGGCGCCCGGTCCCGACGTCGCGGCGCACACCCCGACTTTGCCGGAGAACTTCGCGTACCCGGTGGCCTCGAACGCCGCCAACTCCTCATGCCGGGACTGGACGAACGTCGGCTCATCATCGGCGCGCTGCCAGGCAGCCAGTAGCCCATTGATGCCATCACCGGCATAGGAGAAAACCCGCTCAACGCCCCATTCACGCAACCGGCCCAACAGGTGATCCGAAACCTTCTCAGCCATAACCACTCCTTACTCCGCGCGGGTGAACGGGGCCGGGTGCGGGTGACCCGAGCCGCCGCTACCCGACGCGGCGATGGCGAAACGACGGTGGTCGGCGGGCTATGGGCGGTCGGACGCGGAGCGGTCGATGAGGGCGGGTCCCACGTTCCCGTCGAAGACGCGGCGCAGGTACGCCGGGGATTCGGTGCTGACCGGGAACCTCGGGAATGCCGCGGAAACCCCCCTCGAACGGCAACCGCACGGACAGACACCGAAGGCTCAGCCGGCCGGGAGCGCTGGGCGGTGCCGGAGTTGCCGGTGCGCGGAGAAGATCAGGCGGGACGCCGCACGGTGGAGACGAACTCGGCCACGATCCGGCCGAGTCGTTCCCCCGCGTCCTCCTGCAGGAAGTGGCCCCCGCCGGGCACGGTTGGATGGTCGAGACCCGCGGCGCCGGGGATGGTGCGGCGCAGGACAGGGCCCATCGGGCCGGTGATCGGGTCGCCGTCGCTGAATGCCGTGAGAAAGGGGGTTCCACTGCGGCTCAGCGCGTCCCAGGCCGACCGGTTGGCCCGGGTGGCCGGGTCGTCCGGCTTGGTCGGTACCAGGCGCGGCATCGCGCGCGGGCCGGCCTTGTACTCCTCGGTGGGAAACGGCGCGTCATAGGCCGCGCACACTTCGGGGTCCAGCGGGGCGCGGCAGCCGCTCTGCACGAGTCGGCCGATGTCCAGGTTCTCGGAGCGTTCGACGGTGTGGCGGAACTGCCACCACACTTCGGGCATGTCATGGTCGCCGGTGGGCAGACCGGTGTTCGCGGCGACAGTCCCGGCGAAACGGTCCGGGTGCTCGGCGAGGAGGCGCAGCCCGATCAGCCCGCCCCAGTCCTGCCCAACCAGCGTGACCCGGCGCAGATCGAGTTCATCGAAGGCCAGCGCGCGCACCCATTCGACGTGGCGCGCGTAGCTGTGGTCCGAGAGCTCGCCCGGTTTGTCCGACCGGCCGAAGCCGACAAGGTCGGGGACGACCGCGCGGATTCCGGCCTCGGCCAGCACCGGCATGAGCTTGCGGTAGAGAAACGACCAGCTCGGCTCCCCGTGCAGCAACAGCGCGACCGGGCCGTCAGCGGGACCGTCGACCACGTAGGCCATGCGCAGGGCGCCGCCGTCCTGGTCCGGAACCTCGGCGTAGTGCGGCCGGTAGCCGAAGCCGGGAAGCTCGGTGAAACGCTCGTCAGGCGTCCGCAAGACACGCATGGTCGGACCCTACAAAGTGGCGGGCCGGGCGTCCACGTACGGAACGCGGAAACAGGCCGGCGCGCCAGGCGGATCCGCCGTGGCGCGGCGCCAACCCGAACACGCGGGCCTGGGAGACCACCGCCCCATGTCGAGCACGCCCGGAATTGGTAACGGTTATCATTGCAAAATGTCTCAGACGCACGAAGGCGACAACACCCTCAGGCGCGGATTCGACACCGCCGCGGCCGACTTCACCTCGTTGGGCGAGTACCTGTGGGAACCCATCGGAAATGCGATAGCCGCGACGACGTCTCCCCAACCCGGTGAACGTGTCCTGGACGCATGCTGCGGAACAGGTGCCTCAGCCATTCCCGCGGCACAGTTGGTGGGGGCCAACGGGCTCGTGGACGCTGTTGACGTCTCCGGCCCGATGATCACCGAACTGCGCGCCCGCGCAGCGCAACTGCCCCAACTGCGCGCGCACCACCGCGACATCACGGCCTGGGACGGCGGCGACCCGACCGGCTACGACGTCGTGCAATCCGGCCTGGGAATCTTCTTCCTCCCGGATATGACGGCCGGCACCGAATCCTTGGTCGCGATGGCGCGTCCCGGCGGACGCGCCGCCTTCGCCATCTGGCGAGGCGACGCGATGGCGGCCGCCGGCCGCCACCTGAACCGCGCGGTGGCCGCGGTCACCGGCGGGGAGGAAGCCCCACCCAGAAAGCCCCACCTGATCGACCGGATCAACCAGGCCGACGGGTTCGCCCGGTGGTTGGGGCAACGCGGCCTGTCCGATGTGCAGGTCGCCGTCAACGAGCGAAGCCTGCCAATGACACCCGAACTCGCCTGGCTGGTGATCCTCGGCTCCGGCTTCCGCGGGGCACTGGCACAACTCCCCGCCAGCGCCGTCGCCTCAGTGCGCGAACGCTACCTAACACTGCTCAGCGAAGAAGGCACCGACACCCTGGACGCCACCACCCTGATCGGCTCCGGCACAACACCAACGCCCCCGCACCGGTGACGGAGCCAGCAAAAGGCGAAGACGGCACCGGGGCTCCCTCAGGGGACGGTTGACCAGGACAGCAGGTCAGAGGGGCTTCGGAAGTGAATCGAGGTCGCAGGGCCGATGCAGGACGACGAATTCGCGCACAGCGTCAAGCGGAGCTTTCGACGGCGTGGCCGTTGGGCACCCCGGACCAGGAGAACGAGGGCGTACGGTTGGTTTTTCGACAACCCCGGTTATCAGTCCCCGCTTCACTGGACTCCTCTCTGCTTCTACAGTGGCCGCGTCCCCGCTGGGCGAGGAGCGACCGGATGACCGGCGCGCCCCCGTGGTGACGCCGCCCGGCGGCCTGGTGCGCCCGGTGCCCGACCGCCCCGCGGCTCCTGCCCGGTCGGGCATGGGAAGACACCGAGAAGGAACCAGAGATACAGCACATGCCGCCACGCAAGCGATCGGCGACGGACCACGCCGGACCCTCCGGTGCCTCCAGTCCCAAGGAGATCCAGGCCATCCTGTGGAAGGCCGCCGACCAGCTGCGCGGCTCCATGGACGCCGCGCAGTACAAGGAGTTCGTACTCGGCCTCGTCTTCCTCAAGTACGTCTCCGACTCCTTCGAAGAGCGCCAGCGCCGGATCCTCGTCGAGCTGGAGGAAGACGGGGTCCCCGCACACCGCCGGCACCTCTTCCTGGCTGACGGGGACTCCCACACCGGAGAGAACGTCTTCTGGGTACCCGAACAGGCGCGGTGGGGCCATATCGCCGGGAACGCCGCGAGCGCGGTGGGCGGCGTCGGCAAGCTCGTCGACGACGCGATGGGCGCGGTGATGGCGGAGAACAGGGCGCTGCGGGGTGTCCTGCCGCAGATCTTCAACCGCGGCAACGTCGACCAGAAACGGCTGAAAGGACTCGTCGACCTCATCAGCGACGCCCGCTTCGCCGGCCGCGGAAACAAGAGCGCGCAGGACGTGCTGGGCGAGACCTACGAGTACTTCCTGGAGCAGTTCGCCCGGGCGGAGGGCAAGAAGGCCGGCGAGTTCTACACGCCGAAGAGCGTCGTCCAACTGCTGGTGGAGATCCTGGAGCCGTACCAGGGGCGGGTCTACGACCCGTGCTGCGGTTCGGGCGGCATGTTCGTGCAGGCCGGCAAGTTCATCGAGGCTCATGCGGGGCGCGAGCACACGCACGGCATCGCGGTCTACGGCCAGGAGTCGAACGAGCGCACGTGGCGCCTGGCCAAGATGAACCTGGCCATCCACGGAATGGACCCCGATGGCGTGGGCGCACGATGGGCGGACACCTTCGCCGACGATAAGCAGCCCGGCCTCAAGGCCGACTTCGTAATGGCGAATCCGCCGTTCAACCTGCATCCGTGGGAACGGCGGACCGATGATCCGCGGTGGAGGTTCGGCGTTCCCCCCGCGGGCAACGCCAACTTCGCCTGGCTGCAGCACATCATCTCGAAGATGGGCGAACGCGGTGCCGCGGGCGTGGTGCTCGCCAACGGGTCGATGTCCTCGCGGCAGTCGGGTGAGGGCGAGATCCGCAAGGCGATCGTGCACGCGGATCTCGTGGCGTGCATGGTGGCGCTGCCGGGGAACCTGTTTCGGACGACGGCGATTCCGGCGTGCCTGTGGTTCCTGGCCAAGGACAAAGGGCCCCAGGGGGCGGCAGCGCAGAAGGATCGGCGCGGAGAGGTGCTGTTCATCGACGCCCGGGAGATGGGCGAGATGGTCAGCCGAACGGAGCGGGTGTTGCCGGCCGCGGACTTGGCACGGATCGCCGACACCTTCCATGCCTGGCGCGGGACCAGGTCCGCAAGGGACAAGGGATTGGCATACGAGGACGTGCCCGGCTTCGCGCGCTCGGTGAAGCTCCAGGAGATCGGGCAACACGACCACATCCTCACGCCGGGGCGTTACGTCGGAGCCGCTGAGGAGGACGATGCCCCGGACGCCGAGCCGGCCGGCGAAAAGATTGCGCGGCTGACAAAGGAACTGTTCGAGAACTTCGAAGAATCGCAGCGCCTTGAAGATTCCGTACGTGAGAAGCTCGGGAAGATAGAACGAGGATCTCCCTTATCGTCGTCTTGGACAGCCAATAGCTGACTGAGATGGTCAGGTGCCGCGTGAACGTCGTTCCCCTGCGACGCCCGCATTAGTGCGGCGGTCGTCCCGGACCGAGCTGAGTAGAAGGACGCTCATGCCGAACAACAGCACGCCCAATGGGACGTGCATGGTCTTCACTTCCGCGATGCCCAGCAAAATCCGCGCCAGCGTGAGCCCGAAGATCCCGACCGCGTACAGGACGGATCCGGGCGAGCCGCCGCCCTGCCGCCATCAGCGCGGCTCAGGGGCTCGGGACTGCCGGAGGATGCTCGCTGTCCCCAGCGCGATGATCGTCGGGAACCCCGCGGCTCACCCCTGTCCCTCTTGCGGGTGACCGTTCCGGCTCATCCTTCGTGGTGACGCGCGGCAACGACGCCCCGCGGCTTTTCCACCATGGCCGGACGGCTCCCCGTGAACAGCCGCCAAGACGGCTGGGGGTCAATCCGCGGCCTCCGCGCGCGGGCGCGGCTGGCGCTCATCGGCGTTCCGCACGCGCTGCCGCCAACCGACCCCCCGGCCAGCACCACCGCTGCGGCACACAACCAGTGATGGTAGGGCTTTCCCGACCTCCGAGACGCGGGTTAGCACCATCGCCCACCGCGCGATAGAACCGACAGGCTAGTCAGGACGCGTTTCCACCGCAGCCTCTATGTCTGCCCGTTTTGTAGGAGTCCGATGACCGCGGCACACTCCCCGAGCGAGCCGGACGATGCCCGAGAACACCCCGTCGGGGTTACCGTCCCCTCGGCTCAGCGGCCCGCAGTCGCACCGGCCCCACCTGTACCCGAGCCGTACGCGGACCGGTCGCTCCGGGCCCGTGCCCAGCTCCAGCCGCTCGACTACCGGCTACACGAGCGCGACGGTTCCTGGTTGCTCGCCTATGACGAGCAGGATGACGGACGGATCGTGGAGGTTCTGGGCGACCTGAACACGGCCGAGCACATCGCGGTGGTTGTGCCGGGCAACGACCACACGCTGCGCAACTACTTCGAGGAGACCAGCCCGGCCGCACCACGCGGCAACGGGCAGCGGCTGCTGCAGGTCATGCACGCGTTGTATCCCGATGCGCGGTGCGCCGTTGTGGTGTGGGTGGGCTACCGGCCTCCCGCGGGGTTCGTCGAGGCGTCGCGGAGGGGAGTGGCGAGGGCGGGCGCCGCCGACCTCGCCGCGCTGACCCGGATCCTGCCGCCGGCGGCGCACGTGACCCTGGTGGGCCACAGCTACGGCGCTGTGGTGTGCGCTCTCGCCCTCGCGGAGGGACGGGTCGACGACCTGGTGTCGTTGGCCAGCCCGGGCCTGGGTGTCCGCCGGGCCAGGCAACTGAGCTTCGCCGGCCGGGTGTGGGCGGCGCAGTGCGAGTCCGACTGGATGCGGTTCTTCCCCAACGTTCGGATCGCCGGCTTCGGACACGGTGTCTCGCCCGCGCACCCCCGGTTCGGAGCAAGGATCTTCGCCACTGGCACCGCGGAAGGACACTGCGACTACTACCGGGCCGAGGAGTCGGTGTCCAACATCGCGCGCATAGTCCTCGGCCGTCACGACCTCGTCACCCCGGACTCCCGGCACCACCAGCCGTGGTCCGCGGGCGGGACGAGCTGGGGCAGACTGGGCCCGCAGTCGGGTTACGCCAGCGAGAGGAGCCGGTAGGCCTTGACCCCCGCATTCGGCCCATCCCAACCGGCGGTGTTGGCGGAAGGGCTACACAAGCGCTATGGGGGCCCGAGTGGCACACCTGTTCTTGACGGGTTCGACCTGACCGTCGCTCCCGGCACGGTCCACGGCCTGCTCGGCCCCAACGGTGCCGGCAAGACCACCGCAGTCCGCATTCTCGCCACCCTTCTCACCGCCGATGGCGGCCGCGCCGAGGTCGCCGGCTACGACGTGGCGCGGCAGCCCGCCCAGGTCCGGACCCGCATCGGGCTGGTGGGCCAGCACGCCGCGGTCGACGAGTTCCTCACCGGGCGCCAGAACCTGGAGATGTTCGGCCGCCTGTACCACCTCGGTGTGCGCAAGGCGAAACGACGCGCTGCCGAGCTGCTGGAACGGTTCGGTCTCACCGAGGCGGCGAACCGCCCGCTGCGTCACTACTCCGGCGGTATGCGCCGGCGCCTGGACCTGGCCGCCAGCCTGATTCTCGCCCCGGCGGTGCTGTTTCTGGACGAGCCCACGACCGGGCTGGACCCGCACAGCCGCAACGAGCTCTGGCAGGCGGTGCGTTCTCTGGCCGCTTCGGGCACTACCGTCCTGCTCACCACGCAGTACCTGGATGAGGCCGACCAGCTCGCCGACCAGATCTCGATCCTGGCTCCCAGCGGCCCCGAAGGCGGACGGGTGATCGCGGAGGGCACCCAGGAGGACCTCAAGGCCCGCATCGGGACCGACCGGATCGAGATCATCGTCGCGACCGCCGAACAGGTGGAGCTCACCGCGCGGACCGCGGCCAACGTGGCAGGCGCCGGCCTGGAGTTGGACGTCGCCGACCGGCGCGTCTCGGTTCCGGTGGCCGAACGGGTGAGCGCCCTGGCCGAGCTGGTGCGCCGCCTGGACGAAGCCGACGTGAAGGTGGAGGACATCGCGATGCGCCGGCCCACCCTTGATGACGCGTTCTTGAGTCTCACCGGCCGCCGCGTGGCCGCGGCCGAGAGTGACGTCGGCAGCGCCGGGTCAGGGCGACTGGAATGAACGTATCCGGGGGTTACGAGTGCTGTTGACAGTAAGCAGTTTGAGGGCACGGGTGCGCGCGGGGGCCGGGCGCACCGGTTGGGCCGTCGCCGATGCATGGGTCATCGGCCGCCGTTACCTCTTCCACCTGTTGCGCAAACCTGACGAGATCGCCGGCACCCTCGTGATTCCGGTGCTGGCGGTGCTGCTGTTCGGGTTCGTCTTCGGCGAGGCGATGGGCGCGGCCATGGAGGTGCCCGGTGGCGACTACCGGGAGTTCCTCATGCCTGGCCTGTTCGCGTTGACCATGGCCTTCGGCATCGGCAACACCACCATCGCGGTGGTCACCGACGCGAGTCGTGGCGTGATCGACCGTTTCCGGTCTATGCCCATAGCGTCGGCGACGCTGTTGGCCGGGCGCGGCATCGCCGACGTGCTCGCTGCCGTGGTCGACCTGGCCCTGCTGGTCGTCATGGGCCTGTTGGTCGGCTGGCGGTGGCACAACGGGCTGGACCAGTTCCTGCTCGCACTCGGGCTGCTGCTGCTCCTGCGGATGGCTTTCACCTGGATCGGGATCTACCTGGGCCTGCTGGTGCGCAGCCCGGAGGCGGCGATGAAGTTCTTCTCGCTGGTGTTCCCGCTGGCGATGGTCGCCGACACGTTCGTGCCGACCGAGCTGATGCCGTCCTGGCTGGCGCCGCTCGCCGCCTGGAACCCGTTGTCCTCCACGGTCATCGCCGTGCGCGAGCTGTTCGGCAACCCGAGCATGCCAAGCGACACCTGGATCGGACAGAACGCCATGCTGATGGCGGTGCTGTGGCCGCTGCTGATCGTGGCCGTCTTCGCGCCGCTCGCGGTGCGGCGGTACCGCCGACTCGACGGGTAGCGCACCGGCGCAGGCCGCTGCCGTCGTCGACAGCCGGTGCGCCCGGCCCACCGCCGGCCGCACGGGCGAAGCCGGACGGGAACCGCCTTTCCGCCGCTCATGGGCAAAGGAACCGCAAATTGTGGGTACGCGCGGTTACTCTGCCCATCCGAGCTGGTCTATCCAGAGAAGACCACTCGTCACCGAGCGCACGAAGGCGGGGTACCGAAGATGGACGCAGTACGGGTACTGGTGGGCACGCGCAAGGGCGCGTTCATCCTCACCTCCGATGCCAGTCGCCGCGAATGGAACGTATCGGGGCCCTTTTTCGGGGGCTGGGAGGTCTACCATCTCACCGGAAGCCCCGCTGATCCGGCCCGGCTGTACGCGGCGCCGTCCATGGCCTGGTTCGGCCAGGTCGTACAGCGCTCCGACGACGGCGGAGCGACCTGGGAGCCCGTGGGCAACAAGTTCGCCTACGAGGGGACCACCGGAACGCATCAGTGGTACGACGGCACCCCGCACCCCTGGGAGTTCGCGCGGGTCTGGCACTTCGAGCCGTCAGCCGGCGATCCCGACACCGTCTACGCCGGGGTCGAGGACGCGGCCCTGTTCCGCACCACCGACGGCGGACACACGTGGCACGAGCTCCCCGGGCTGCGGCAGCACACCACCGCCTCGGGGTGGATGCCCGGAGCGGGCGGGCTCTGCCTGCATTCGATCCTGCTCGATCCACGGGGCAACGGCAGAATCTACACCGCCATCTCCGCCGCGGGGGTGTTCCGCAGCGACGACGGCGGACAGACCTGGCAGGCGGCCAACCGCGGGCTCCTCACCGACGGAATCCCCGACCCCGATGCCGAATCCGGGCACTGCGTGCACCGCCTCGCGATGCACCCCTCGCGTCCCGACGTGCTGTTCATGCAGAAGCACTGGGATGTCATGCGCAGCGACGACGGGGCGGATTCCTGGACGGAGGTCAGCGGGAACCTCCCCACGGACTTCGGGTTCCCCATCGCCGTGCACAGCCACGAACCCGACACCGTCTACGTGGTGCCCATCACCAGCGACTCCCTGCACTATCCGCCGGACGGCCAACTGCGCGTCTACCGCAGCCGCACCGGCGGCCAGGACTGGGAGCCGCTCACGGCGGGGTTGCCGCAGCAGCACTGCTACGTCAACGTGCTGCGCGACGCTATGGCCGTCGACACCCTGGACGAGTGCGGGGTGTACTTCGGCACCACCGGCGGCCAGGTGTACGCCTCCGCCGATGCCGGGGACAACTGGACACCCGTGGTCCAGGACCTTCCGCCGGTGCTGTCAGTGGAAGTACAGACGCTGGCCTGACAGAGGGAGCTGACGTAACGGGTTCCTCCGTCTGAAGGCGGAGGCTTTCACCCCTGGGTGAGGCCCGCCGTTACCAGCACCAGCCACCACGATTGGAGGTGACCAGGTGGCTACGTTTCACACAGGACAGCAGACCCACTCCGGCGTGCTTCCTCAGCGCCGGACTCTGGAATCCGTGTCAGCAGACACTCCCGGAAACAGGGACGAAACGGGGCACGGACGCCGACAGGCATCCGGTGTGGAACATGTGCGAGGGGAGATCCCGGGTGGTTCACCTACTGCCGGGGCGTCACCTCCACCCCTGGGGGTGGGGAGCAGCCCTGTGAGGGGCACCCATACGTGTTCGTGCTTGACCAGCACCACAACCCGTTGCAGCCCTGTCACCCGGCCCGGGCGCGCAAATTGTTGACGAAGGGGCGGGCGCTGGTGCATCGCCGCGTTCCGTTCGTCATCCGCCTCACCGCCCGCACCAGCACAGAGTCTGAGGTCGAGGGGGTCGAGATCGGTATTGACCCCGGGTCGACCCATACCGGGGTCGCGGTATTCACCGAGAGCTCCGGTGAGCGCCGGGGCCGGTTCGCCCTCCAGATCACCCACCGGGGTGGCCAGATCCGGGCCAACCTAGCCAAGCGATCCGCCCACCGCAGGCGCCGCCGGTCAGCCAACCTGCGGTATCGCTCCCCCCGGTTTGCCAACCGCACCCGTTCTGAAGGGTGGCTGGCCCCCAGCCTGGCCCATCGGGTGGAGACCACCCTGACGTGGGTGGAGCGCCTCGCCCGATGGGCACCGCTGCGTCAGGCCCATGTGGAACGGGTCGCCTTCGATGTCCACGCCCTGGCCGCCGGGAAACCCCTAAACGGAGTGGAGTACCAGCAGGGCACCCTGGCCGGTTACGAGGTGCGCGAGTACCTGCTGGCCACATGGAACCGCGCGTGTGCCTACTGCGGCACGTCCGGTGTGCCATTGAATATTGACCACATCCACCCCCGTTCCCAAGGAGGTTCCGGCCGCATCGCCAACCTGGCCCTGGCGTGTGTGGGGTGTAACCAGGCCAAGAGCCACCACCCCATCGAGGAGTTCCTGGCCTGTCAACCCGCCCGGCTGGCGACGATCCTGACCCAGGCCAAGTCTCCGTTGCGGAACGCGGCGGCGGTCAATGCCACCCGGGAGGCACTGTGGCGCGGGCTCAACGCGCGCCTGCCCACCCGGGTGGGATCCGGCGGGCGCACCAAGTACAACCGCACCCGCGCCAGCCTGCCCAAAACCCACACCCAGGACGCCCTAGCGGTCGGGACACTCGACACCATCACCACACACCCGGCGTGGGTGATGGTTGTTGGGTGCACCGGGCGGGGTGGTTATGCCCGCACCCGTTCGGACAGATACGGGTTTCCCCGATTGCGCCTGCCCAGGGTGAAGGCGTTCTTCGGGTTTCAGACCGGCGACCTCGTCCGCGCGGTCGTCCCCACCGGGAAAAAGACCGGCACCTATGTCGGTCGGGTTGCCGTGCGGGCCACCGGAAGTTTCAACATCGCCACCGCCCAGGGCACAGTCCAGGGCATTCGACATAAGCACGTCCGTCTGCTCCAACGGGCGGATGGCTACACCCACACCAGAAAGGAGGAGGGCGTTTCCTCCCCGACCTGAAGGTCGGGGTCTCCACGCCCAACATGACGATGAACGCCGAGACCGCGGATGTTCCGGGCAGTCCGGACGGGCAGCTCCCCGGGATCCGGATCGTACTGCCCTACCACCTGCGCAACCTCGCCAGCGTCACCGGCGAGGTCCTGCTGCGGGTGGAGCCGCCCATCACCCAACGCTCCGTTCTGGACGCTCTGGAGGACCGGTACCCGGCGCTGCAGGGCACGATCCGGGACCACGCCACCCGAAAGCGCCGCGCCTACCTGCGGTTCTTCGCATGTGAGGAGGACCTGTCCCACGACTCCCCCGACGACGAGCTACCGGAGCGAGTCGTCTCCGGCGAGGAACCGTTCCTGATCGTCGGCTCGATGGCCGGTGGCTGAGTCCGCTCATCCCGCCGGTCTCGCCGGGAACGCCGGGAGCGAGGGCTGTTGGGAGCCGGGCTGCCCCGGGGGCTACCGCAGGGCGCCCGCCCCTTCGCCCCCGTTCTCCCGGGGGTGAAGGTGGCGGAGCGGTGCGGCCGCGTTCTCCGGCACGCCGGCGGACGACCCGTTCGGCGCGGCGGGTCACTCGCCGGTACCGGTGGAACTATCGCCGGGTGAACTGAGCCGCCGGGTCTCTGCGTGCAGGATGTCGATCGTGTTGGTGACGTAGTCCGTGATCACGGCGAGTTCGGTGTCGTCGTACCTGGCCACCAGGTCGCCCATCGCCCGTGCCAGCCCGGCGAAGGTATCGGTGAAGTCGGACCGCGTTTCGGGGTCCACCGAGATAAGTATGCGCCGCCGGTCGGCGGGGTCGGGGGTGCGCCGCACGTAGTCCAGGCGGCACAACCGGTCGACGAGCCCGGTGACGGCCCCGGGGGTCAGCCCCGTCAGCTCAGCCAGCGCGCCGGCGGTGAGCGGACCCTCGCGCTCGATCAGCCCGAGCGCGCGGTGGTCGAGCGCCCGCAGTCCCAGGCGCTGCCCGACGGCCTCGTGGAAGAGCACGACCGCGGTGCTCAACCGCCACCCGAGATCGGCGCCCGCTGCGGCCGGGCCGGTGTCTGCGTCACTCACATCTCGATTGTCCCCCAACCAGTGCGCCATGGGATCAGTTTAGACTACTATATATTTTAGTTTAGTAAACTGAATTGTTTCACATGCAGATACTAAGGTCCGGGAGGACACTATGCCGGAGGGCACGACCACCCGCACGCCGCCCGTGCGCATCAACCTGCGCCTGGCTCTGGAGGTCCCGCGCTGGGCGCTGGCCTGCTACATCCACCGCTTCGCCCTGGTGGCGGGTATCTCACTCGTCCCCGCGGCCGAGCGTTTCGCTGTGGCGCTGTGGGGCGACGCGTTGTCGCTGCCGGCGCACATCGCTCTGGAGGTGATCGCCGAGGGTTCGCGGGTGGTGCTGGTCTTCCTCCTCGTCCGCCTCGCCATCCTGAGAGACGAGCGGGTCCTGCGCTGGGAGCACCTGAAGGCCGGGCGCCGCATCCGGGCGTTCCTCAACCGGAGGTGGCCCAGCCTGCTGCTGCAGGGGGCGTTCCTGATCGCGCTCGTCATCGTCTTCGACGTCATTCCCGAGCGGATCGTGCCCCTGTGGATATCCGCCTCAGCGGAGGACCTCTACTGGGCGCTCCTGCTCGCGACCAAGAACGTCACGGTCATCGCCTTCACCCTGATCTGGATGGTCGCAGCGGTCCGCCAAATGCTCATCGAGGGCGGCCGTCTGCTGGAGGAGCCGCCCGAGCCCGACAGGGCGTGAGGAACCAGGACCGTGGGCGCGGCCACCTCATCCCGGCGAGGTCTGGCGGTTTCGCGGAGTCGCGCGCACGCGCTTGAGGCTGTTCTCCGCGCCGGCGTATCCGGCTTCGGTGGCCTTGCGGTACCAGTGCTCGGCCTCGGTCAGTCGGCTGCGCTGTTCGAGGAGCCCGCCGAGGTTGGACATGGCGAGAGCGTTCCCGGCCTCGGCGGCCTTGCGGTACCAGTGCTCGGCCTCCGCGTGCTGGCCCGCCCCGTATAGCAGGCTGCCCAGATTGTTCATACCGACGGCGTTCCCGGCGTTGGCGGCCCGATAGGCCCAGCGTTCGCCTTCGTCGAATCGGCCGCGTTGTTGAAACGAATATCCGAGATCGACCATAGACCTCACGCGCCCGGCCTCGGCCGCACGCCGCAACCACGGTTCGGCCTCCTCGAACGCCCCGCGCTCATTGAGCCGGGCGCCGAGGTTGGACATCCCGACAACGTGCCCGGCCTCGGCGGCCTTTCGGTACCAATACTCAGCATCACCAAGCCGACCACGATTCTCCAGGGAAAACCCGAGGTCGACCATGGCCTTGGTGCGCCCTTTGTCTACCGCACGCCGCAACCACGGTTCGGCCTCCTCGAACGCCCCGCGCTGATTCAGCCGGATACCGAGGTTGGACATCCCGACAACGTGCCCGGCCTCGGCGGCCTTTCGGTACCAATACTCAGCATCACCAAGCCGACCACGATTCTCCAGGGAAAACCCGAGGTCGACCATGGCCTTGGTGCGCCCTTTGTCTACCGCACGCCGCAACCACGGTTCGGCCTCCTCGAACGCCCCGCGCTGATTCAGCCGGATACCAAGATTGAACATCCCGACAACGTGCCCGGCCTCGGCGGCCTTTCGGTACCAATACTCAGCATCACCAAGCCGACCACGCCGCTTGAAGACGAGACCCAGGTCGACCATGGCGCCGGTGTCTCCAGCATCAATGGCTTCGCGGTACCACGTCTCGGCCACATTCTCGAAACCGGCATCGCAGGCCCTGAGCGCGACCTCAACGCGTTCGTCAGTGTCGACCGCGTTATCGAGGGCTTTCCGCCATTCGCGGTCGGAGTTCGACGCGTCTTCGGACATCGGCCCCACTCCTTGTAAGCGCGAGACCCCCACAATAGCGACGACCGTTCTGCTGCCCGCCGGCGAAACCGCGCCGCGGGACGCCGCGGAGCGGCCGAACGCTCAGAGGCACCCGAGCAACGCAACCGGAGAGGGCGGATTCCCGCGCGGCACAGGCGGTAATAAGGCGGCACCGCGGATCAGGCGTGGCTCCTGGCCAGAACCGGCCATCCAGCAAACAGGGGTCCCGATCCATTGGAAAACTGGGGACAGCTTGACCGGGAAGCCCTTAGCCTTCCCGGCACATCCGAGTAGCCGCGAATTATCACCGACCCCCCCAGCCTTGAGCTAGCTAAGAGTAGAGGCCCATGACGGATTCCGATCCCGCGAAGGTCCCTTCATCGCCACCAGGGGTCGGCACCACGGCCCGCGCCGCTGTGTACGGGACTGTGCTGCTGGGTGCCACCGTGGCGATCACGCTGGGAATGCCCGAGGCGCACGGGCTTTCTCCGGGGACCGCTCTGGCGGTCGTCGCGGTCTCGCTCGTGTGGGGGGCGTTGCAGGCGCCGCTGACGGTCCGCTGGGTACGCGCCAAGCGGCTGGCGGAACGGATCCGGCGCCAGCTCGGCTCGTACCAGTCGAGCGACCCGGCGCGCGACACGCGCGAGAGAAAGCGCATACAGGCGGAGGCGGGAGTCTCCGAGTGGTGGGAACTGGAATGGTGTTCCGGGATCGTTCCCGGCGTGCTCATCGCCACCGTCGCCGCGTTCCTCTTGCACGACGGGCCGAACAACTGGTTCGGGACCTGGACGTGGGCCGCTGCCGCGCTTCCCGCGCTGTGGACGATCGGGTCGGCGTCTCGGCACGTGTTGATGGACCGCATAGCCGAAGCGCAGCCGGCCAATAAGCAGGCCCCCGGATTCAACATCATCACGGTCCTCTTCGGTTTCCCGCTCATGCTGGTCCTACCCAGCACCGCGGTGCTGTTCCTCACCGCCAGCGGCGCCGTCCGGTTCATGGTGACGGGGATCGAAACGTACAGGTCCAGAAAAGACCGCGGACGCGAGCTGCGCACGGCCTTACAGACCATCGGCGGGGACGCGGTGGAGCGGCGCGCGGCAGCGGTCGCGGGGTTCCTCGCCGAGGCTTCCCCGCGGCTGGTTCAGCGCGAGCGCGAAGTGGTACTGGCAGAGCTGGAGAGGATCGTCGTGGAACGGCCAGGTCGCGTGATGCGCATCCTTTCCCGGACTCCGCATCTGGCGACCGCGGAGGCGATCACGCCGGTGATCCGATCCTGGGCATGCGGAACCGACGCCTCCGACTTCGACGACGCGTGGGAGGCGTTGGAAACGCTGTGCGGGGGCGCTGCGCCGGCCCACGAGCGTCTGGCGGCCGCCCTGGCCGGGGCCGCCCCGGAACAGGTGTCCGCCGAGTTCCGGCGCAAGGCCGCGGGCCGCATCTTCGGTGACATCGACGCCGACACCGATGCCCACCCCTACCCGGGCGCGCCGGCGTGGAGCCTGCTGGAGACTCTCTCCCCCAACGGCGCCCCGGCGACGCCCGGCGACTGGTGGTGCGCCCTCGCCGAAACCGCCGCCGAACGCGGCGATGTCGGCGAGGCACGGCGCCGTTTCCAGAAGGCGATCTACGGCGGCTGCGATACGGCCAGGTACCGCCTCGCCTACCACGTGGCGCGCGCCGGCCACCGCGCGCTCACCGGCGGCGATCCCGGTACCGCCGTCGGGCTCCTCACCGAGGCGGTGCGGCTGGAGGACGCCCTCGACTACCGGCTGCTGCTTCTCCTCGCCCAGGAGGCGCACGGCGGCGAACCCGGCGCCGCTGCCGACCCGGTCACGACCGCGGACACGCTGGAGCCGTGGTCGGGTGAGGCGTGGACCAGCGCCGCTATGCTGCGGCTCCTCCGCGGCGACACCACGGAAAGCGCCCACCTGCTGCGCGGCGCCGAGGGCCGGCTGCGTGCGGCCAACCCGGAGGCGGCCGGCACGGCTCCGGCTGGGTCGACCGCGTGCCGTTCGACCCCGCGACCGTACTGTCCCGCGTCGTCGACGACCCCGCGGTGCTCTCCGCGGATCCCTCCCTGCCCGAAGACCTCCTCAAGGACCTGGACAACGCGGAGGGCGAGGAGATCGCGGCAATCCGCGCGGTGGTAGCGCACCGCTTGCTGGGCGAGGCCGCGCTGGCCGCCGACGAGCACCGGTTCGACGACGCCGAGGAGCGGATGAACGCCGCTACGCCGCTGTTGGAGCTGGCGGCGCAGCAGCCCGCCCCGGCCCAGCAGCCGACGGTACGGGGGTGAACAGGTGACGGCAGAGCTCGGCAACATCCTCGGCGTACCGGAGCAGTGCTTCGACCCGGACCTGCTGGCCGCCACACGCCGGTTCGACGCGGCCGCGGAGGCCGCCATCGCCACCCGCGACGCGGCCGTGAGCCCGGTCCACGTGCTCATCGCCCTAGCCCGGATCGACGGCGGTCTGACCTCGTCACTCTTCGCGCATGCCCGGATCCCCATCAACGCGCTCACCGACGCGCTGGCCTCCGACAACGCCAACCTGCACCGCGAGCTCACCGGAACGAGCCTGACCAGCGACACGGCGAGCGCGGTGACCCAGACCGTGTTCAAACGGCTGCAACTCGACCACCCCGAGGGAGTGGCCGTCCTCGACGAGCGCCGCGTGCTGCACGGGGTGCTCACCGCTCTCGACGAGCGCGCCTGCGACCTGCTGGTCCGTTACGGCCGCGTCGACCTCGACGAGTGGCGCAGCGAGGCCGCGACCGCCCCTCCCGAACCGATCGACCCGTTCCGCGACGGGGACCGTGTCGACCCGGCCGCCTTCAGCCCGGGAGCGCGCGACGTGCTCGACCTCATGCGCAGTGAGGCCGCGGGCCTGGGGCTGGAGCGCTACAGCACCGCGCTGCTGCTGCACGCGATGGTGACGGCCCCCGGCGACCTGGTGGAGCAAGCGTGCCAGTTCTTCCGCTACGACCTGGATGCGCTGCGCACGCAGACCCTGCTCCTCGTGCGCGGCTCCGGGACCGCGGCACCGCGGGCGGCCCCGGCCACGGACACGTGCGATGATCCGCTGCGCGCCGTGCTACGCAAGGCGGCGCGGCTCTCCGCGCTGCGCAGATCCACCGCGGTATCCGAGCGCGACCTGCTGGCGGCGCTTGTCGCCTCCCCCCACGGGTTGGCCGCCGGGTTCTTCCGCGACACCGGAGTGGACACGGACCGCCTGCTGGGCTACGCCGACGAGTACTACGCCGAACGGGCCCGCCAACCCGAGGCCCCCGCGGCGCCGCCGCTGGCCGAGGCGATGGATTGGTTCCGCGGCAGGCTCATCGGTCAGCACACCACGATCGAGCGCCTCGCCCCGCACATCGAGCGGATCAAGCGCTCCTTCGCGCGCGACTTCCCGCCCGAGGACCGGCCCCGCGGTGCCTTCCTGTTCTGCGGCCCCAGCGGCACCGGCAAGACGATAACGGCGCGCCTGCTGGCCAAGGTGGTGTACGGGGCCGAGGCCGACGTGATGACCTTCGAGATGGGCCAGTTCAACACGCGCGAGGCGATCAACTTCTTCGTGGGCGCCCCGCCCGGATACGTCGGCTTCGGCCAGGGCCGGCTCACCAACGCGCTACGCGACAACCCCCGCCGGGTGTTCCTGTTCGACGAGGTTGAGAAGGCCGACAACCGCGTGCTCGACGCGCTCCTGCGCCTCCTCGACGAAGGCAAGATCGGCGACCCGGCGGGCCCGGTCCGCGAGGCGCACGACACCGTCATCGTCGTCACCTCCAACCTGGGCACCACCCAGTTCGCCGAGCTGGGGCGCACCCAGGGCGCCCCGGAGGCCGCCACTCCCGCCAGCCAGGTCGACCAGCTACTCGCCTCCCTCTTGGGGACGCAGGAGCCCGAGGCGAACTCGGGACAAGTGGGGCCGCCCCACGGGATCGGCACGGAGCTGCGGCACACGCTGCAGGAGTTCTTCCGCCCCGAGTTCCTCAACCGGCTCGACGAGGTGCTGCTGTTCGCCGCGCTCGGACCCACCGAGCTGCGCGACATCGCCGTCGTGGAGCTGCGGCGGTTGGGCGACCGGGTCCGCGACCGCCTCGGCGTGGAGCTGGACTGGCGCGACGGCGCGGCCGAGCACATCGGTGCGGCGGCGTGGCGTTCTCGACCGGAGCAGGCTGCCCGCGGGGTGCGCAGGTGCGTCGACGACCTCGTGCCCGTGGTGTTGCGCCTGCTGGATGAGGCGGAGGAGGCGGGACGCCGGGTGCGCAGAGTACGGGTCAGCGTCGAAGGGCAGCGATTGGCGGTGACGGCGGATGACTGAGACGGGACACGCGGTGGCCCAACTGCGGGCGCTGGCCGGCGAGCTGGAGGCGCACGTGCGGCGCAACCAGTCAACCGACCAGTTGGCCTACGCCCAGCTCCTCGTGGACGGCGAGCGGCACCCCTGGACGCTCGCCGCGCAGCGGACCTGGGAGAAGGGCGGCGGTGCCTGGCGGGACCACCACCGGGCCATCTCCTACCACGCCCGCGCCTACGACCTGGAGCAGCAGGGCAAGGCGGCGGAGGCGCATAAGCACTGGCTCGGGGCACTGCGGTGCTGGGCCCGCCTCGCGGACAGCGACGACTTCTGGGAGCGGATGCGCGCGCACCTGGCCGAGGCCATGGGCGCGGAGCCACCCGGGGAACTCGTGGAGTCGGTGCGTGCCCGACTACCGCGCGACCTGCTGGAGCCGAACCTGACGCGGGCCGTGGAACTGCGCGCGAGCCAGCCGGAGCAGGCCCGCATGCACATGACCGCGGTGCGCGAGTCCGGGCTTTCCCCCGAGGCCGTCGCCAAGGTGCGGCGGGAGTTCGCCGAGGAGATCACGAAGGAGGCGGTGCGAGACGCCCAAGCGGGCCGGTACGACGCGGGGGTGAGCGCCATCGAGGCGTCCCTCACCGCCGATCCGACCAATCCCCGCCTCGTTGAGGTGCTGCTGTACGTGGTGCGCCAGACCGTGCCGGCCGTCAGCGCCGAGAAGGGATGGGCGCACCTGAGCGGTTTCCTGGACCGGATCGAGCGCCTGGTGCAGCCCTACATCGAGGAGACGGGTTCCGGCACGCAATCGGCCGCCGCACCAGAGATCGTCCGGGAGCTCGCCCGGTTCGAGTTCTTCCGCGGTGTGCAGCGGCGCGCCCTGATGATGGACACCCAGGAGAATCCCGCAACCGCGGTCGGCCATGCCGGGGCGGCGGTCACCCACCTGAAGCGGGCGCTGGCGCATGACCCGGACCTGACCGATGACGGTGCCTTCCACGAGGCGCAACTGCTGCTCACCCAGCAGTCCATCTACGCGGCGTACTTCACGCAGCTTACGCACCGCGGCGACACGGCCGTGCGCGCGTTCCTGAGCCCGGCGCTGCGCGCGCTCGGCACCCGTCCCAATCCCGAGGAGGGGCAGCCGGAGCTGGCTCCGCTGGTCATCGCGCATATGAGCGCGCCACACCGCAGCGAGGTGCGCCGGGGCCAAGCCGTGGCCGCCCACCTCCTCAACCATCCCGACACACCCCAGCAGAAGCGGGGGATGCTGAGCGAAACCCGCTCCCTGCTCTCCCTCCGCGAGGGAACCCTCCGATGAACCTGACGGTCACCTGTTCCATTTCCACCAGCTAAGGAGTGCAATGGCCGATAACCCATGGGCGTGGCAGGAAGGGCGCAACCCGTACCGGGCGACGCCGTTCCAGGTCCTGGATCTCGACCCCGACACCGCCGGCAGAGCAGCCATCAACGCGCACGTTCGCCGGCGCCGCCAGCGCGTGTCCCGCGCACCCGAGCGCTACCCGCTGTTCGGGGAGCACCTGAGACTGGCGGACGTCAACGAAGCCGCCGAGCAGATTCAGGATCCCCGCGGCCGGTTGCTCGCCGAGCTGCGCACGCACCGTCCTGAACTGGGCGATGACTCCGCACACTTCGCCGAGCGGATCGCCGGGCTGGAACCGCCCGAATCCCCCAGGTCCCCGATCACGGTGCACGCGAAACGCCTCGCCCAGCTCGCCCCGCCCCCCGTACCGCGCTCATTCACCCGGTTGTGGCCCCATGGGGAATAAGAACAAGAATCGGCGCCTCCGCCAAAACTTCACCCCGGACAGGGAACGGCCGCCGCTGCTGGACGGTGAACCCGAAGCTCCCTCCGTTGTCGTGCATCGGCTGCTCAAGTCGGCGAAACGGGACCAGGCGAACGCGGTCAACGCCGTTCGTGACGAGGCCCGCCAGCAGGTGGAGCGGCAGCGCGACCGGCACGTCGGACTGGCCTGGGAGGTCGCCACGACCCTGCACGAGCTGCGCGGGCTGCTTGAGCGCCACGACGCGCCAATGCGCGAGGCGGGGCTGGACACGGCGACCGAGACGCTCACGGCTCTGCACCGCAGACTGGCCAAGGTCCTGCAGAGCACGGGGGTGCGGATGATCGACCCGGTGGGCGAGCCCTACCCCGCCGTAGCCGACCACACCGACGTCAAGGGCCGCCCCGGCGACACCGACGACCGGAACCTGGTCGTGGCCCAGACGATCAGCCCCGGCCTGCTGCTGGACGACGGCGAACTGCTCCGCCCGGCCGAGGTGTTCCTGGAGCCCGCGACCGCGCCGGAGGAAACGGCCGGGGAACTCGCCGAGGAAGCAGCGAACGAGCCGGCGCCGGAGCAGACGGCAGCGGCGGGGAGCATCGCGAAGGCAGCGCACGAAGAAGAGGAAGAGGAAGATACGCCGTGAGCATTGTGGCCGGAATCGACCTGGGGACAACCAATAGCTGCATCGCGGTGCCCGCGAACGCCGACATCCCCGGCAAACAGCGGCTGATCGAGGAGCGCTGGCTGCGCGAGGTGGGGGATGCGCTGGTCATCACCAACCCGGACAAATCCCCGACGACCCCGTCGGCGGTGTGGGTCGGCCCGGACGGCACGGTCGAGGTGGGACTGCGCGCCAAGAACAAGGCCCGCGTCGCCACCGCCGAGACGGACACCAAGCCGGCGATGTTCTTCAAGCGCGACATGGGCACCGACCAGTTGTTCACCGCGGGGCACGCCACGCTCACTCCGGTCGAGGCGTCCGCGGAGATCCTGCGCCACCTGAAGGCACGGGCCGAGGAGGTCCTCGGGGTACCGGTCGAGCGCGCGATCATCACTGTTCCCGCGTTCTTCGAGGTGACCGCGAAGAACGAGACAACCGAGGCGGGCCGCAAGGCGGGACTGGAGGTCGTGGAGACCCTCATCGAACCTGTGGCGGCAGCACTCGCCTACAGCCGCATGAGCAGCAGCGAAGCCCTGGAGAACCAGCAGACGTTCCTCGTCTACGACCTGGGAGGCGGCACGTTCGACACCTCCGTGGTGACGTGGGACCCCGAGGTCGGGTTCGAAAACCGCTCCTTCCACGGCGACCGCTACCTCGGCGGCTACGACTTCGACCGGGCGATCGTGTCGTGGCTCGCGCGTCGGCTGCCGCACCACGACCTGGACCTCGACCCTGACGTGCCCGCGGACGCGCGGATCCTCTCCCAACTACTCAGCACCGCCGAACAGACCAAGCACGAGCTCACCCAGTTCACCGAGACCGACATCGTCAACCAGCACCTCGCGGACCGCACCGGCGAACCGATGAGCATCCACGAGCCGATCAGCCGCGCGGACTTCGAGGCGCTGATCGAGTCGGCCGTCAAGGACACCGTCAGCCACTGCGACCAGACACTGGAGCAGGCCCGCATCACCAAGGACCAGCTCAACGAGATCGTGATGGTCGGCGGGTCCTCCCGCATGCCGGTGGTTGGCCAGGTGCTCAGCGACCACTTCGGGCGGTCCGCGCGGATCCTCAACCCGGACCTGTGCGTCGCCGTCGGCGCCGCGCTGAAGGCCGCCACGGTCGCCAGGCGGAGCGGGTACCTGGAGCTCGACCATCCCGAGCCCATGCCGGGAGCCACCGACATTGGCGGACGGGTCATGGCGGGCGGGAGGCTCGCCGCCCCCAGCACGGCGAAGGTCGTGCTGACCTCCGACGACGGCGCGTTGAGCCGAACCGAGAGTCCTGATGACAGCGGCCGGTTCCTGTTCGAGGACGTACCGCTGCAGGACGCCGACGAGAACGGCTTCACCGTGCAGGTGATCGCCGATGGTGCGGAGATCGACGCCCAGCAGTTCAGTGTCGAGCCCGGCTCGGAGGCCGTGCCCCCGCCATCCGGGGATGTCCTCGCCCACGACTTCTCGGTTGAGCTGGTGGACGGACTGCACACCGTCGTGGAGGTGGGCACGATGCTGCCCTACCGCACCCAGTTCCGGCTGGAGACCGCCAGCCGCGGAGCCGAGCTCCGGGTCCGCCTGTTCGAGGGCATGGTGCCGGTCGGTGAGGTCGACGTCGAGAACCTGCCGCCGGACCTGCCGGTCGGCACCGCCGTGGAGGTGACCCTGGAGTTCGAGCTCGGCTGGACCATCCAGGCCGAGGCCCGGATCCCCAAGGCCGACGCGGCGGGGCAGGCGACGATCAGAATCCCGCAACGCCAGGTGCCCTCGTGGGAGGAGCTGCGGCGCAAGCGCCACGAGCTGCGGACCGGCTGGGAGGAGCGCCGCTCCGCGGCGGCGCCAGCGGACGTGCTGCGGGTCGGGGCCCAGGTGGACCGGCAGCTCGACGAGATCGACACGTTGATCGACGAGGGGCAGGACCGAACCAAGACCCACCACAAGGTCGTCGAGGCCGAGACGCTCCTGCAAGGCGTCCCGGTCGCCAGCTCCGGCGTGGGGGCACTGAGTCCCCCATTGGAGGAGTTCGAGGATCTGCTTCGCGACACGGAGCAGCTTGTGGACCGCCTGGCCCAGTACGACGCCGCCGAGGCCGAGCGCCACCGCGCCGCGATCCCGGGAATGCGCTCCAGCGGGCGGGCCGCCTACGAGTCGGGCGACCAGTTGGCCTGGCAACGGGCCGTCGATGCGGCGCGGTCCCGTGGAGCGGCGATATACCAGAAGCTTCCGCAGGACGCGAAGCCCCGCGCCTCGGCCGCCGACCTCCAAGGGCTCCTGCTGCAGGAGATCCAGCAGATCGCCGAGACGATCTCCGACGCCGACTCCAGGACCGGCGGCCAGCACCGCGCGGCGGCGGAAGGCCACATCAGCGAGGCGCAGTCGATCGTCAACGAGGTCCTGGCCGTCGACATGCGCGACGACCAGCGCGCCACCCAGCAGCTCGCGGGGATCTACCGCGCCAGCGTCGCGCCGCTTCGGGCGCGTGTCGAGCAGTGGCTCGACGAGGTCCGAACGGTCGTCGCGGCACGGGAGAGCGGCGGCGGCATCGGCCTGACCCTGCCGAAGAGCTCGATGGGAGGACGCTAGCGATGCGGGTGCCGACAGTCTGCCCGCTGTGCAAGCACCGGATGGGCGAGCCCCAGCCGCGCTGCCCGGACTGCCGCGGCGACCTTGGCCCCCTGGTCCAGGTGATCGACGCGGCGAACCGCAAGTTCAACGAGGGGGTGCGCTGGGCGCGCAAGGAACGCTGGCGCTTGGCGGCCGAGGCGTTCAGCGCCGCGCTGGCCCTCAACCCCGGTGACGAGGAGGCGAAGGAACTCCTGGACATGGTCCGCAACAACAACGACCGCGGGCACAAGGTCGGGTGATCCCTACGTTCCCAGGACGCGCACGACGGGTTCATGCGTGCCGAGCCGGCCGCTCCGAGGCCGGACCGCGTGCGGAGTATTAGGCTGCGTGGTGGCCAGTTCCACGGATCGGATTTCGACGCCGACGGGCTCGGTGCGCCAGTGGCCCGGAATGCGCTCGGAGTACACCCGGGCACCGCCTCGCGCGGGCAGCACGGTGACGAAACCGCAACAGGTCGGGGTCTCCTTCGCCGAGAACAGCCGGGTCGAGCTCACGCGCTGCGGCCGGTCCACGGCCGTGGACATCCAGCCGGGCGACGTGTTCGCGAACGGATGGCAAGAGCTGTACTGGTCGCGGGTCACCCGGATGGACGAGGCCCTGGAGATCTACCCGGACCCCGCCGTGCTCCGCGCGGCCGCGGGAAGGTCCAGTGCCGTGGAGATCGAACCGCTGACGGCGGCGCGGGACGCCGTGGTGCTCGCGATCGCCGCGCGGCTCAAACGCGCCCACGTGCACGACACCTGTCTTGACGGCGTGTACGCCAGTTCCCTGGCCCACCGCCTGGCCGAGCACCTGGTCACCTACTACTGCGGCATCCGTCCCGACCGCGGGCGGCCCCGCGGAGGCCTGGACCGGGCGCGGCTTCGCCGGGTCACCGAGGTCGTCGACGCCCGCGTGGACGAGCCGCTGACGATCAGCGATCTCGCCGCGGCGGCGCACCTGAGCCCTTTCCACTTCGCGCGCTCTTTCAAGGAATCGACCGGGATGGCCCCGCACGAGTTCGTGACAACGCGGCGGATGGAGCGCGCCAAAGCGCTGCTGATGCGCGGCGGGCTCAGCGCACCGGAGGTGGCCTACCGCATGGGGTTCTCCAATCTGCGGCACTTCCGACAGATGCTGTACCGCTGCACCGGGTTCATGCCCGGGGAACTGCGCGCCGGAGCATCGGAATAGCCGAAAGACAGCAAGATCGGACCCCTCCCGAACGGACGGGCCGGCATAAGCTCTCCCGCGACAGATAAGCACAGAAAGGCCAGAAATGTCGCAATCGAGCTTTCCGATCATGGTCCATGGCGGCCGTGTGCCTCTGGCCGGCCGGGTGTACCGCCAGGAGGGCGACCTGACCGTGCGCCAACCCGCGATCCTGGTGGCCGGGTCCTGGCTCACCGTCAAGGAGCAGATGGCCCACGTGTACGCCGAACGCCTCGCGGAGCGCGGCTACACGGCCATCACCTTCGACTTCGCGGGGTTCGGCCAAAGCGGGGGCGAACCGCGCCAGGCGGAGATGCCGAGTCGCAAAATCGCCGACATCGACGCCGTCGCGCGGTTCGCCGCGACCCTGTCCTTCGTCGCCCCCGAGCGGATCGGCTATCTGGGAGTCTGCGCGAGCGCGCAGTACGGCCTGGCCGCCATCGCCCGGGGAGCGCCGATCGCTGCCTTCGCCAGTGTCGCCGGGTGGTTCCACGACACCGCTTCCGTCGCGCCGTTCTATGGCGGCACCGAGGGCGTGGGCAGACGGCTGGAGCGCGCCGGCGCCGCCCTCGACACGTACTTCGCGACCGGAGACGTCACCATGGTGCCCGCCTACGAGCCGGGCAACGAGCGTGCCGGGATGCACGTGCCGCTGGACTACTACGCTGATCCCGCTCGCGGCGCCATTCCGGAGTGGACCAACGAGATGGCGGAGATGAGCTGGACATCCTGGCTTTGCTTCGACGGCCTGGCCAGCGCCGACCGGGCGGCGGCACCGTCGCTGTTCCTGCACTCCGAGGGCTGCGTGTTTCCCGAGAACGTCGAGACCGTGCGCGGCGCCCTTGCCGGGCCCGGCAAGACAGTGTGGGAGCAAGGAGAGCAGACCGACTTCTACGACCAGCCGCACCACGTCGCGCTCGCCGTCGACGCGGCCGACGAGCACTTCCGACTGACCATTGGGGACGAGCTGTGAGCGGCGGCGGGGCGGCGGAGTCCGTCACCCGGCTGTTGTCGGCCGTGGACCGCCTGGACTGGGACGGCGTTCGCTCCCTGCTCGACTCCACCGTGCGGTTGGACTACACCTCGCTCTTCGGCGGCGAGGTGGAGACCGTGGAGCGGGAAGAGGTCATCGCGCGGTGGCGGTCGCTGCTGCCGGGGTTCGACGCCACCCAGCACCTCACCGGTCCGGTAACGGCCGACGTGCGGGACGGTCACGCGGACTGCCGCACCGCGGTGCGCGCTTATCACCACCTCATCGGGGAGGAGGGCCGCGGGACTTGGATGACCGCGGGTTTTTACCACATCAGCGCGCGCCGGGAGGCCGCGGCGTGGCGGATCTCGGCGATCACTCTGGAGGCGCTCTATGAGGAAGGGGACCGTGCTTTGACGCAGCAGGCCGCCCGACGTGTGGAGCTCGCCTCCGGAGGACGGGTCCGCGCGTGACCGCGGCAGCGCAATACGATGCGGTGGCCGTGGTCACCGGGGCGAACCGCGGCATCGGGCGGGAAGTCTGCCGCCAGCTCGCCGAGCGCGGGTACCGGGTGGTGCTCACCGCCCGGGACCCCGGCAAAGGGCG
Organism: Lipingzhangella halophila; assembly: GCF_014203805.1. Classification (GTDB taxonomy): domain Bacteria; phylum Actinomycetota; class Actinomycetes; order Streptosporangiales; family Streptosporangiaceae; genus Lipingzhangella; species Lipingzhangella halophila. The sequence goes on from NZ_JACHJT010000001.1 coordinate 3,985,118, forward strand.
CGCGGCCGCGGCCGCCCTGACAGAGGCGGGCGCTCGCGCGGAGTCCTACCAGCTCGATGTCACGAGCGACACCGAAGCCGCGGAGCTGGCCACGCACCTCAAGCGGCGGCACGGGAAGCTGGATGTGCTGGTGAACAACGCAGCCATCAGCTACGACACCTGGCAGCGTGCCGCCGGTGCCGACCTCGGCACCGTGCGGGAGGCCGCCGAGACCAACCTCTACGGGCCGTGGCGGTTGGCGATGGCCCTACTGCCCCTACTCCGCGCCAGCCCGCACCCGCGGATCGTCAATGTCTCAAGCGAGGGTGGTTCGCTGGCGGGCATGGGCGGCGGCACCCCCGCCTACAGTGTCACCAAAGCCGGGCTGAACGCCTTGACCCGCGTGCTCGCCGCCGAGCTGCGCCAGGAAGGAATCCTGGTCAACGCCGTGTGTCCCGGCTGGGTCGCCACGGACATGGGTGGGCACGGCGGGCGGCCGGTTCGCGAGGGCGCGGCCAGCGCCGTGTGGGCGGCCACTCTGCCCGACGACGGTCCGACCGGCGGCTTCTTCCGCGACGGCCGACCCGTGCCCTGGTAACCCAACCGCCCCACCCGCCCTGGGCGATGGCAGACGGAACGGCCCCGCGGTGCGGTACCACGGTGCCGCACTCGGGGCATTCGAAGATCCGGAGATCCCGGTCTCACCGGAAGCGCCTGCCCTCGTCCCGGCGGTAGGCCCATACGGCCAGCACCATGGTGAGCGCTGTCCAGCCGCACAACGCGGCGATGGCCACCACCGACACCGGGGACTCGACCACCGCCCATACTCCGAGTTCGCGGGCCGCCCGAGTCGGCAGAACCCGCGAGACGGTGTCCAGCCAGCCGGGGAATGTCTCCGGTGGCAGGAACAGCCCGCCCGCGAAGGCCATCGGGAACATCACCGCCTGCGCCGTCGGCAGGGCACCCTTGACGGACATGCTGTAGCCGATGGCGAACCCGCCGAACAGGAACGGCAGTGAGCTGAACATGATCACCGGGATGGCCAGCCCGAGCGCGCTCGGCGGGAGGGTGGCCTCGGTCAGCAGCGGCGCCACGAGCACCACCGGAGTGACCGCCAACAGGATGTAGGCGAACCCGTTGAGCACGCGTCCGGCCATGCGCGGCAACGGGCCGGCCGGCAGGGTGCGCAGGTAGGGATCCCAGGCGCGGGCGCGCTCCTCGGCCACGCCCACTCCGAAGTTCAGCAGGCAGGAGTTCATCACGGCGAACACGGTGATCTGCGCGGTGGCGACGGTCGCCCCCGCGGGGTCGTCGGCGATCGCGCTGTTGGGGACCACGAAGAACAGCATCAGGACGGTGGGGAAGGCCACGTTGAAGCCGAGCGCGATGGGAACCCGCGCGGTCTCCACGAAGAGCAGGCGGGCGTGCTGGACGGCCAGCGTCATCGGGGAACCTCCGCGGGGTGGGCGGACGGCGCGGGCTCGGACTCGATCCGCAGGAACGCGTCTTCCAGGCTCGGCCGGTGGATCTCCAGGCGGCTGAAGGCGGTACCGCTGGCGACGAGGTCGCGGATGATCTGGTCGGTGTCCTCGGTGTAGAGGAGGTGGCGGTCGCCGTCCCGCTCGTGCCGCAGGACCCCCGCCAGCTCCGGCCCCTCGGTGGCGTGGAAGCTTATGGCCTGCCGTGAGGTGGCCGCGGTGACGTCCTCGGGGGTGCCATCAGCCACTACCCGGCCCTGGTTGAGGACCACGATCCGCTCGGAGAGCGCCTCCATCTCCTCCATGTAGTGGCTGGTCAGCAGGATGGTTCCGCCCTGACCGGTGTAGGTGCGGATGCCGTCCCACACGGATCGGCGCGCGGAGACGTCGAGGCCGGTGGTGGGTTCGTCGAGCAGGACGAGCCGCGGCTGCCCGAGGAAGGCGAGGCTGACGGCGAGGCGGCGCTGCTGGCCGCCGGAGAGGCTGCCGGTCTGCCGGCGCTCCAGGCCGGTCAGGCCGAACCGCTCCAGTAGCTCACCGGCGGGTAGCGGCGCGGGGTAGTGGCGCGACACGAAGTCGACGACCTCGCGTACCCGCAGGGTCTCGGGTAGGCCGGTCTGCTGCGGTGTCAGCCCCAGCCCTTTTCGGCGGCCGGCCTCCTGCGGCGAGCCGCCGAGTAGCTCGACCTGCCCTGACGTGGGGCGGCGCAGTCCGCAGACCAGGTTGATCAACGTGGACTTGCCGGCGCCGTTCGGACCGAGCAGCCCCAGGACGAGGCCGGGATCGATGTCCAGACTCACGTGGTCGAGCGCCACGGTCGCTCCGTAGCTGCGGGACACGTCCAGCAGCCGGGCTACGGGAGCGGTCATTGCGCTCCCTCGGACGGCTTGTCGGCAGCGGCGGTGTCCGGGGCGCTCGCGCTGAGCAGTGCCTGCACCGATCGGACGTACTCCTCCAGGGCGCGGCGTCCCTCGCTGGTGAGGGAGAAGTAGGTGACCGGGCTGCGGCGCTCGTGGGTCTTGACGCTCTCCACGTAGTTCGCGTCCTCCAGTTTGCGGATGTGCACGGAAAGGTTGCCGGATGTCATGGCGAGGATCTCCCGCAGCCGGGAGAAGGCGAGCTGGTCACCGGGCGGCAGTGCTTGCAGGGTGACCATTACCCGCAGGCGGCCCTGCGCGTGGATGACGGGGTTGAGCTCCGGAAGCGGGTTCATGGCGGTGCCTCGTGCCTCGGACAGACCCGGTTAGGACCGGGCGGCGTGGTCGGTTCGGCGAAGGGCGAGGAAGACCGCGGCGGTCAGGAAACCGCCGCCGCCCGCGAGTGCCAGCACGAGGTAGGCGTGGGGCATACCCACGAGGAGGGCGACGGCATCGGCGCCGAGGATCCAGCCGCCCAGCCCGAAGCGCAGCCGCTGCCGCTCCCAGGCCGCCGAGACCATGTAGACAAGTCCGATGACCAGCAGCGAGAGACTGGCGAGGCTGAGCGCGACCACGGGTTCCGGTGCTCCCCCGCGGTAGAGGCGCCACACGGTGAGCAGCACGAGGCAGAACCCGGCCAGGAAGGCCCAGCCGACCCGCGCGCCGGCCAGCGCGGAGCGGCCGCGAAGCCCGCGGTGGACCCGGATGTCGTCCCGCGTCGTGACGGTGAGCGCGACCACGATCGCCAGGAACATCCCGACCCCGGCGATGGCGGGCGGAACAGCGGTGAGCACCGTGCGCTGGAGGTAGAGGAGGCCGTAGCCGAGCAGGAACGCGGCACCCCACACGCCGTACAGGAGCCGCCAGGCCGGCGCCAGTTCGTTCATGGTCACGTCGCGCTGGCGCTCGATGAGCGCCCGCGACTCGTCCGGGTCGAACGGCGCGTCCTCGACCGAGCGCCCGTTGTCCTCCGCCGTCATCACGCCGTCTCCCCGATCATTTGGTTCAAAGCGTCAAGTTGTTTGTAACACAAACCACTCGACAAAACAAAGCCGGTAGGTCCTCCGCTGTCCGTTCGGACAGCGGAGGACCTACCGGCTTCCGCGCCACACAGCGAACGGCCCCCTCACGACGCCCGCGGCGGCAGGTCTCCCCCCGGCTCGGCCGCGGGCGCGGCGGTGGTGGTGGCCGGGAACTCGTCCTGCGGCGGGCGGCTGCCCCAGAAGGTGGACAGCAGCGGGCCGGAGATGTTGGCCCAGACGGCGGCGATCGCGCCGGGCAGCGCCGCGGCGGGACCGAAGTGGGCGGTGGCCAGGGTGGATGCCAGCCCCGAGTTCTGGATCCCGATCTCGAAGGAGATCGACCGGCGCTGCGCCTCCGACATCCCCATCAGTTTCGCCACGCCGTAGCCGATGGCAAGGCCGATCAGGTTGTGCACCATGACGGCGGCTATGACCAGCAGGCCCCCCGCCAGCAGGGTCTCGACGCTGGCACCGACCACGCCGGAGCAGATCACGACCACCGCGACCACCGACACCATGGGCACCACCGGGGTGGCGCGCTCGATGACCCGGGGCATGAGCGCCCGCAGGACCAGGCCGGCCAGCACGGGAAGCAGCACCACCTGTGCGATGGACAGCACCATCGCTCCGGTGTCCACGGGCAGCAGGTGCCCCCCGTAGAACAGCACGAGGAACGGCGTTACCAGGATCGCGGCGATCGTGGAGATCGAGGTCATCGCGACCGACACAGCGACGTCGCCGCGGGCGAGATAGGCCACCACGTTGGACGCCGTGCCTCCGGGCACGCTTCCCAGCAGGATCAGGCCGAGCGCTACCTCCGCCGGAAGCCCCAGCAGCGTCGCCACGCCCCAGGCCAACGCCGGCATCACGACGAACTGCGTGACCACGCCGGTGAGCAGCGGAATCGGGCGACGCGCGACCACCGTGAAGTCAGCGAACCGGAGCGTGAGCCCCATCCCGAGCATCACGACGGCCAGCAGCGGCACGGTGTAGCCGGCCAGCGGGGCGAACACGTCGGGAAACAGGACGGCCAGCCCGCTGAACACGATGATCCACACCGCGAAGGTGCGACTGGCGAAGGTGGCGATGGTCTGGAGGATGTGCATACGGTGTTCTCTCTCAGCCCGAACCGGGCGGGTCGGATGGAGCGCGCTGTGCCGCGGCGGCGCCGCGGTCAGGCAGCCGGCAGGACCTTGCCGGGGTTGAGGATGTCGTGCGGATCCAACGCGGTCTTCACGGCGCGCTGGAGGTCCAGAACGGGCTCGGACTGCTCCTGGCGCAGCCCATCGCGCTTGAGCAGACCGACGCCGTGCTCGCCGGTGACGGTGCCGCCCAGGCCGATCGCGTCGGCGATGATGTCGTGGAACGCGGCCTGCGCGCGGCGGCGGGCTTCGTCGTCCCCCGGCGGGGTGATCAGTAGCGGGTGCAGGTTGCCGTCGCCCGCGTGGGCGATGTTCGCGATCGTGATGTCGTGGCGGACCGCCGCGGCCTCGATCCGCGCCAGCATGTCGGGCACTGCCGCCTTGGGTACGCACACGTCCTCGGTGAGCAACGGACCGAGCCGTTCCAGCGCCGGATACGCCAGCCGGCGCGCCAGGAACAGCGCGTCGGCCTCCTCCTGGTCGGTGGACCGCGCCACCCAGGTCGCACCGGACTTCTCGAAGCAGGCCAGCATCGCGTCCGCCTCGTGCTCTCCGGCCTGGCCCGGCAGGTCGGTGCGGCCCAGCAACACCACGTCGCCGTCCACCGAAAGCCCCATGTTCTTCCACTCGTCGACGGCGGCCAGGCAGTGCCGGTCGACCAGCTCCAGGGCGGAGGGGGTGAGCCCGGCCGCCGCCACCGCGGCGACGGCGTGGCCGGCGTCCACCACAGAAGCGAACGAGCCGACGATGGTGTGCTCCGGCTCCCGCTTCGGCCGCAGCCGCACAGTCACCTCGGTGATCACGCCCAGCGTGCCTTCCGACCCGACCATCAGGCCGGCGAGATCGTAGCCCGCGACGCCTTTCGCGGTGCGCCGGCCCAGCCGCACGAGCTCTCCCGTGCCCGTGACGATCTGCATCCCGAGCACGTAATCGCGGGTCACGCCGTACTTCACGCAGCACAGGCCCCCGGCGTTGGTGGCGACGTTCCCCCCGATCGTCGACCAGGCCGCGCTCGCCGGATCCGGCGGGTACCACAGGCCGTGCTCCGCGCACGCCGCGCGGAGGTCGTCGTTGACGACCCCCGGCTCCACAACCGCGAGTCCCTCCAGTGCGTCGATCTCGTGGATCGCGGTCATCAGCTCGGTGGACAGCACCACGCCATCGTCGACCGAGTTCGCGCCGCCGGACAGTCCGGTGCCGGCGCCCCGCGTGACCAGGGGGACGCCGTGCCGGAGGCAGGCGCGCACTACCGTGCGCACTTCCTCTGCCGTGTGCGGACGCACCACCAGCCGCGGCGTGCCGTACTGCGCCCACTCCGCCTCGTCGTGGGTGTAGCTCGCGGCGATGTCGGGGTCCACCACGAGCCGGTCGCCAGGAAGCTCCCGCCGCAGGTCATCGGTCAGCATTCGCGATCACGTATCCGCACATATGAGCCATCGCACATCGAAGCACTCTAGGAGGGCACCCTGACCAGCGGCAATGGAAGGAACTACCATTCGTTAACCGGGATGATGTAAGGACCATCCATCATGCGTCGGCGGCCCGGCGCCCGGCGCGAACCTGGGGCCTGGGTGACCATGAGCGAGAACTGGCTGGACCTGCTGCTACGGGACGCGTCGCCCGACGAGTTGGTGCGCCACGGCGATCACCGCGCACTGGCCGGCGACGGGGCGAACGAGGCGGTCGAAGCGGAGCGGGAGACCGCGGCGGCGCTGCGGCTGCACGCCCTGTTGCAGCAGCGCGCCCAGCGTGCGAACGAACTCGCGGCGCTCAACGACATCGCCGGAAGGCTGGCCGCGCTGCAGGCGCCGGACGACCTCCTGCCGGAGGTCGTGGAGCAGGCCCGCCGTCTGCTCGGCGCCGACCTGGCCTACCTCGGCCTCGTCGAAGACGAGGGGCTGCGGATCAAGGTCACCAGCGGCGCGCTCACCCCGGAGCTGCTGGATGTGTCCATCCCGTTGTCGAAAGGGCTCGCGGGTACGGTCATCGCCCAGGGCGCGCCGATGTGGACCAGCGACTACCGCAGCGCGCGCACGTTCCGGCACGACGACAGCGCCGACGTGGCCGCCGCCGCGGAGAACATGCGCGGGCTGCTGGGTGTCCCGCTGCGGCTGCGCGGCCGGGTGCTGGGGGCGCTGTTCGCCGCCAAGCGCCAGGAGCGGCACTTCGCCGAGCACGAGGTGACGTTGCTGTCGTCACTGGCGGCGCACGCCAGCGTCGCCATCGACAACGCCCGGTCGCTGGCGCGGCTCACCGCCGCCAACGACCAGCTCGCGCGGAGCACGGCCACACTGGAACAGACGCTGCGCTGGGACCAGCGCCTCACGCGCGTTGTGCTGCGCGGCGGCGGGGTCGAGGACCTGCTCGCCGAGGTCGACTCGATGGTCGAGGACACGGTGCTCTTCGTGGCGCACGGTACGGACCTGCCGCGCGAGCTGGTTCCCGTCGAGGACGCGGTCGCGGAGACGCTCGCCGCACCGCCCGACGAGCCGGCCCTGCTCACCCTCCCCGACCGCTACGTGCTCTGCCGCCGGGTGGCCGCCGGCGACCACGACTTCGGCACCCTGGTCCTCACCGGGCCGGACGCGCCCGGTGACGACGACGCGCGGCTGTTGGGGCGCGCCGTACCCGCTCTCGCCATCGCTCTGGTCGGTGAGCGCGCCGCCGCGGAGGCGACGCGCCGCACCCGCGACTCCTTTCTGATCGATCTGGTGACGACGCGCGGTGGCGACACGCACGCCCGGTCGCAGCGGATGCGGCTCGCCGGGTTGGACCCCCGGGTGTCGTACACGGTCATGGTCGTGCAGCCGACGGGCGCGGTCACCGATGCCCGGCGGGCGGTCGAGCGGCTCGCGTCGCCCAAGGGCACGGTTGTCGCCGAGCACGGGGCGCGCCTGATCGTCGTCCTGCCGACATCCCGCCCCGAGGAGCTCCGCGGTCAATGGGCGGGCGCACGGGGTGCGCCCGCGGCCGGAACCGCCGGGATCTCGGGGCCGGCGCGGGGCACGGCCGCGCTGGCCCGCAGCTTCGCCGAGGCGCAGCAGACCCTTGACGCGCTCGCCGCTCTGGAACGGCAGGGGGAGGCCGCCACGGCCGACCAGCTCGGGTTGTACCGGATACTGCTCAGCCACACGGGGCGGCGCCAACTCGACGACATGTACGAGCAGCTGCTCGGCCCGCTGCGCGCCGAGCAGGAACGCCGCGGCGTACCGCTGCTGGAGACGGTGCGGGTGTTCCTGAACGAGGGGCGCCGTCCCACGGCGGCCGCCGACCGGCTCGGCATCCACATCAACACGCTCTACCAGCGGCTCGGTACCGTCGACCGCACGCTCGGCGCCCACTGGCGGGACCCGCTCCACGCCCTCGACCTGCAGATGTTGTTCCGCCTCCGCGACAGCTCCGAGTCCCTGGAGCCGTGACGTTGTCGCCGCGCTGCCCGGTTTCCCCGGCGGCCACCACGTGGCGAGTCCGGCGCTGCCGATCGGCGCGATCGCGGCCGCCGCCATCCTTCTCAAGAACAGGACGGCCGCGAAGGCAGTGCCGACAGCAGCGAACCGGTGGGCAGCGGGGACAGCGGCTCGTCAACCGCCCCGGACTGGCCGCATCGCCCATCCGTCCCGTGCGAGCTCAGGGGTTTCCGCGTCCGGGTGTGGTGCTCACCCGGTTCGTGCCGCCGCAGGAGCGGACGAAGACGCGGGCGCCGAGGGGCTCGCCTTCCGACAGCAACCGCAGTGTCTCGTCGTCGGAGTCTTCTGCCATGGCGAGGAAGCGGCGCCCGTCGGCCTCAAGCCGGCCGACGACCACGCCGGTGCGCTCGCCGCCCCGCTCGTGCTTGACGGTGTACGTCTCCACCGTCGCCCAGCCGCCGGCCTCGGCCGCCTCCTCGGGAGCCTCCCAGGCGTCGATCTCGCGTTGCAGCTCGGCGCTGCGGTCGGGCCGCCATTCGGTGGGCACGGCCGAGTAGATCCCGACGGAGTACTTGCTCAGCGCTCCCCCGTTGGCGCCGACGAAACCGTAGCCATGCGGGGCGGCACGGGCGCTGTGCACAGTCTCGGCGATGGCGTGCGCGGAGTAGTTGTTACCGGCGCCGCCGAAGAACGGCAGACCTCCGGTGCGGGTGAGGCCGCGCGGGTCGTCGGCGGAGAGTCCGAGCGTGTCGGCCACGTTGGAGACGGCGATCGGGAAGCAACTGTAGAGATCGATGGTGGTGAGGTCGTCGGTCCGGATCCCGGCCACCTCCAGGGCGTGTTCGGCGGCCAGCGCCGCGGCAGGGCTGCGCGAGAGGTCAGCACGCTCCATGAGGTCGCGTTCGCGCAGGTCCGCGTGCCCGTGCAGGAACACCCACCGCTCTTCGGGCACGCCGAGCTCGCGCGCCGCGGCCACGGAGACCACCAGTACGGCCGCTCCCTGGTTGACCTTGTCGCGGGCGACGATGTAGCGGGTGTACGGGTCGGCAATGGGGCGGTTCCGCTCCGTTGGGGTGACCAGCTCCTCGGCACCGCGCTCGGTGGGGGCCGCGGCGTGCGGGTTGGCCGCCGCCGCCTTGGTGAAGGGGGCGAAAAGCGCGCCCATGCCCGATGCGTACTCCGCGCGCGTCTGGCCGAGCCGTGCCCGGCGCGCGTTGTCGAACAGGGCGTACTGCGCCGGCAGGCTGGTGAGGCCGTGGGCCGCTTGCCGGGGCGGCATCAGCCCTTCGAGCCCCAGCCCCCTGTCCTCCAGGCTCCCGCCAACGCGCTCGGAGAAGTCGGGTGGGTCGGCTGCCTCGGCCATGGCCTGGACTGTCGATATGGCCTCGGAGCCGAACACCAGGGCCGCCCTGGTGCGGCCCCTGGCGATCTCCGCGGCCAGCTCGGTCACCAGGTGCTGGGGCCCCTGGCCACCGACAACCTCCAGGATGGCGCGTTCGGGGTCGGCGCCGACACGGGCGGCGACCGAGCGCGGGTAGTTGTCGGACCTGCCCAACGGAGCCCACGCGCCGGGGATGGAGATCTCGAACTGCCGGATACCGGCGACCGTGTCCACAGCGGAGGCCATGGCCTGCGGCTCGGCGCCGGTGTCCTCCAGGGCACGCTGGGCGGCCACCGACGCGAGCTGGACCGGGGAAAGCGCCCGGTATCCGGGGTCATCGAGGCGCTCGGACGACTGTCCGACACCGACGACCACGGGAGTGGCGGGGTCGGGGCCGGTTACCGGCACTGGCACAGACCTCCTGCGACCGCGACAACCAGACGGAACCCGTCCGTAAACGCGGAGCCTAGATCAGGCGAAATCCGTTCCGCAATGTCCCCGTTGCCAATCCACGGCACGCGGGGGCGGATGTAGGAGGATGTGCTCATGGCTACGGCACGACCCTCAGGGCGCCCCCGCGATCCCGACGTCGACCGCAAGCTGGCTGAGGCGGCGGTCGCCCTATTCGGAGAGCAGGGCTGGGCCTCGTTCACCATCGAGGCCGTCTGCCGACGCGCCGAAGTCGGCAAGGCGTCGGCCTACCTGCGCTGGAACAGCAAGGAAGAACTGCTCACGGAGGCGCTGACCACGCGCCTGGGATCGATCTCGGACGTGGATACCGGATCGGTGCGCGGCGACCTGGTCCAGCTCGTCTGGCAGATGACCGAGCTCTACGGCGGCGAGAACGGGCGGGCCGCGCTGCGCCTGCTGATGGAAGCCGAGAACATCCCGGGGCTCGCCGAGCGCTACACCGAGTTGGCCCAGGCCCAGATCATGGCGGCGCGCGCCATCGTCCTGCGGGGAAAGCACCGCGGCGAGCTGCCCGAGGGCACTTCCGTGACCTATCTGCTGGACGCCCTGTGCGGCGGAGCGATGAACCACGCCCTGACGACCCGCCTGGCCCCGCCGGAGCTGCGCGATTCGGCGCCGCCGGCGGCCGACTACGCCGAACGCTTCGTCGACTTCGTGTTGACCTCGGTGTTCAGCCGGGAGGGCGCCGCCTGAGCGAACGGAACGCGGCCGGACCGTCGGGACCCGTGCGGACCAATTGCTAAACGGAATCCGTCTGATTTAGCGTGCTGTGGACCGCGGCCCGCCGAGGTCCGCCAGCGCTCCCGTCCGCGAAGGATCCCAAGTGAGAACCGCCATCTGCGACATGCTCGGCATCGAACTGCCGCTGCTCGCCTTCAGCCACTGCCGGGACGTCGTCGCCGCGGTCACCAACGCCGGCGGATTCGGTGTCCTGGGGGCCGTCACACACACTCCGGAGCAGCTCGAACACGAACTCGCCTGGATCGACGAGCAGGTCGGCGGCAAGCCCTACGGCGTCGACATCATCGTCCCCGAGAAGTACGAGGGCCAGGGGGAAGCTCTCAGCCTCGACGACCTCGCCGCGCGGATTCCCCCGGAGCACCACGCCTTCGTGGACCGCCTGCTGCGCGAGCACGGTATCGACACCACCGACCGCGCCGAGTTGGCCGGGCGGGGGATGAACATCAGCGACAGAATCGGCGAACGCCTCCTCGACGTCGTCTTCCGCCACCCCGTCAAACTCGTCGCCAACGCGCTGGGTGTGCCCCCGCGGTACATGATCGACCGGGCACGCGCCGAGGGGGTTTCCGTGGCCGCCCTCGTCGGCGCCAAGGAGCACGCGCTCAGGCAGGTCGAGGCGGGCGTGGACATTCTCGTCGCCCAGGGGACCGAGGCCGGCGGGCACTGCGGCGAGGTCACGACCATGGTGCTCGTCCCCGAGGTCGTCGAGGCCGTCAAGGACGTGCGCGAGGTCCCGGTTCTCGCCGCCGGAGGCATCGTCACCGGGCGCCAGATGGCCGCGGCGATCGCGCTCGGCGCGGCCGGGGCCTGGACGGGTTCGGTATGGCTGACCACCGAGGAGGCGGAGACAGCCCCGTACACGGTGCGGAAGATGGTCGCGGCCACCTCCCGCGACACCGTCCGCTCCCGGGGGCGCACCGGCAAACCCTCCCGCCAGCTCGCTTCCGCCTGGACCCGGGCGTGGGACGGCCCCGACAGTCCGGGCACCCTGCCCCTGCCCCTGCAGTCCCTGGTCAGCGAGCCCGCCCTGCGCCACCTGGACACCCTTGCCGAAAAGGGCGACCGCGGGGCCCAGGAACTGGCGACCTACTGGGTGGGCCAGGGCGTGGGACTGATGAACCGCGTGCGCCCGGCCAAGGATGTCGTCTACGAAATCGCCGAGGACTTCGCCGAGGCGGCCGAACGCCTCACCGGCGCCATCGGCGACTGAGCTCCGCGAAGCCCGAAGCGGTCGGACCGTCCGGGGCACGCCGGCGCGACCGGCGAGCGGTACCGGTCGGAGCCGCGGGCGCCAACCCCGCCGAAACGGGCCGGGGCACGTTGGAACCGCTCCCGTCCGCGGCGCCGCCAGCGGCACCGAGGCGGCCCCCGGCCCGTCCCCGCGCGGGCCTGGCCCATCCCCCGCGCGGGCACGTAATGTGAGACGCGTCAGGTCCGTGTCCGGCGCCGGCAACGCGGCGGGAACGGGCATCGGCCGTTCGGGCCCGCCCCGGCCACCGCCCTGCCCCGCGGCAGACAACGGCGCCGCCCCTGGAAGGGTGACGGGGCTATGGGCGAGCTCCTCGAACGCGAGACCGCGCTGCGGGCGCTGGACGGCACCGTTGGGAAGGCCGCCAGAGGACACGGGTCCGTGGCGGTGGTGACCGGCGAGCACGGGATCGGCAAGACCACGCTGCTCCACCGCTTCGTCGCCGACCTCACCGGAGTGCGCGTGTGGTGGGGCACCTGCGACGGCCTGTCCACGCCCCGCCCGCTCGGCCCTTTCCGCGACATCGCCGCCGACGTCTCCGCGCGGGCGGAGGAGTGCCTGGCGGCCGGCGACCCGCCGCACCGGCTGCACACTCTCCTACTCAGGGAGCTGGAGTCCGCCCACCATCCGACGGTGCTCGTGGTCGAGGATGTCCACTGGGCCGACGAGGCCACGCTCGACGCCGTCACCGTCCTCGGCCGCCGCATCGGCGAGCTCCCCGCGGTCCTGGTGCTCACCTTCCGTTCGGGCCAGGCGCAGACCGGCCACCCGCTGCACGCCGCGCTGGGCGCCGTCCAGCGCACCACCACACTGCACCTGCGCCTGGCACCGCTTTCACGCCCGGCGGTGGCCAGGCTGGCCGGCGGGCACGACGCCGACCGGATCTACGAGCTCACCGGCGGCAACCCGTTCTTCGTCACCGAGTTGATCGCCGGCCCCTCCGAGGAGTTGCCGCTCTCGGTCGCCAATGCGGTGCTGGGCCGCTGCACCCGGCTCACCGGCGACTCCCGCGAACTCGTCGAGCTGGTGTCGGTGGTCCCCAACCGCATCGCCAGCGAAGTCCTCGATGCGGCCTTCCCCGGTTGGCCGGCCGCCGCCGAGGAACCCGAGCGCCACGAGCTGCTGACCATCGACGACCGCTACATCCGGTTCCGCCACGAGCTCGTCCGCGCGGCCGTGCGCTCGAACCTGCCGGTGGCCCGGAAGCGCCGGCTGCACGGGCTGATCGTCGACGCGCTGTTGACCACCGGCGGCGACCCCGCCGACATCGTGCACCACGCCGAGGCCGCCGGCAGGACCGGCACGGTCGCGGCCCACGCCCTCGCGGCAGCGCGCCACGCCGCGGCGATGGAGTCCCACCGTGAGGCGTACGGGCACTTCCGGCGTGCGGCGGAGTTCGCCGACCGCGTCGGCCCCGCCGAGCGGGCCGCCCTGTTCGAGGACTACGCCCAGACCGCCTACCAGGTGGGCCACATGGGTGAGGCCTTCACCGCCGCCGATCGGGCGATCGCCCTGCACCAGGACCGCGACGACCACAGGGCGGTCGGCCGGTGCCTGGGCAAACGCGCCCACTACTACTGGGTCGTCGGCGAGGGCAATGCCGCCTGGCAGCAGGCCCGGTCCTCCATCGAGGTCCTGGAGTCGCGCGGTCCTTCGGCGGAACTGGCGACCGCCTACAACCAGCTCACCGACCTCGCCGCGCTCTCCGGGCGGGCCGACGAGGCACTGCTGTGCGGCGACCGCGCGCTGCGCCTGGCCGAGCGGCTCGGCAGCGACAGCGCCAAGTGGCGAGCGCTGGTGGGCATGGGCACCATGCGCATGCAGCACGACCCCGACGACACGCACATGCTGCACGACGCTATCGAGGGCGCCCGCGTCGCCCGGGTGCACGACGTCGTGGTGCACGGCCTGATCGCCCTGACGTTCGTGAACGTGCTGTGGGTCCGCCCCGAGGAGGCGCGGCGGCACGCCCGCCAGGGCATCGACTACGCCGAGCACCACCAGCGCGACGCGCTGAAGGACTATCTCCAGGTCTACCTGGTGTGGCTGGAGCTGCGCGCCGGCGCCTGGGACGACGCCGCGGCGCGGATCCGCCAACTGCTGGCGCAGCGGCCCAGCGGGGGCATGGTGACCGATCTGCAGGCCGAGATCATCCTCGCCGAGCTGGCGGTGCGCCGGGGCGACGCCGACGCCGGGGACCGCCTGGCGGCGCTGGCCCGCAAGGCCGACCGCACCGGCGAGCTCAGCCGGCTCGCACCGGTGCTGGAGCTGCAGATCGAGTGGGCGCTCACCCGCGCGGAACCGGCCCCCGTTGACCGGTTCGAGCGGGTCATGCGGGTCGTGGGGGAAGAACCGGCCACTCAGGGGTTCGGAGCGGCGCGCCTGGCCGCCTGGGCGACGGTTCTCGACCTTCCGTCGGTCTACCGCGGCAAGTCGCCCGAGCCCCACGCCGCGATGATGCGCCGGGACTGGCACGCGGCGGCCGAGTCCTTCGCCGCCGCGGGGTGGGCCTACGACCAGGCGCTGATGCTGTCGCTGTGCGACGGCGCGGCGGAACTTGCCCAGTCCCTGGAGATCGCCCGCTCCCTGGGCGCGCACCCCCTGGCCGAGCATGTGGTGCGGCGGATGCGGCACCGGGGAATGACCGTGCCGCGGGGCCCGGCCGGTTCGACCCGGGCCAACCCCGCCAGGCTGACCGACCGGCAGTTCGAGGTCCTCGCCCTGCTCTCCGAAGGCCTGACCAACAGCGAGATCGCCGACCGCCTCTCGATCTCGCCGCGCACCACCGAGCACCACGTGGCCGGGGTCCTGGCCAAACTGGACGTGCCCACCCGGCGCGCGGCTGCCCGCCGGGCCGCTGAGCTGGGTGCCTCCCGCCTCTGACGTAGGTAGTCGGCACCGGCGATCTGCGTAGCCAACCCCGATGTGCCGCCGGTGGCGCCGGCGTAGCGTTTCAAACATCCAGCGGCGGGTCCCGGCTCACCGGATGAGCTCCGCCCCGGCGCGAGAGCGCGTACGAGAGGACCAGTCTCATGACTTCCACCACCACCCCTGACAACGGTGTCGACGTCGGCCGCCTCGTCGAGACGATCGAAGCGGTCAAGGACGACCCGAACCTGGCGGCGTTCACCTTCCGGGCGAAGAGCTCCTGGGAGCACGGGATGCACAACGTGGGTGAGATCTCCACGTTCACCCACGCCGACAGCACGGACGAGAGCCGGGTGGCTCCGTACGTCCTGCACGGCGACGAGCCGCCGGCGCTGCTGGGCACCAACAAGGGGCCCAACGCGGTCGAGCTGCTGCTGCAGTCGCTGGCGTTCTGCTACGCCGCGGGCTACGCGGCCAACGCGGCGGCCCAGGGCATCCAGATCACCAGGATGGAATACGAGATCGAGGGGGACGTGGACGTGCGGGCGTTCCTCGGCCTGGAGGGCGCACGCCCCGGCCTCACCGGAATCCGCGCCAAGGGCCGGATCTCCAGCCCCAACGCGACCCCGGAGCAGTTGGCCGAGCTGTGCAGCTACGTGCAGGACACCTCGCCAGTACGCGACTGCCTGGCCAACCCGGTGCCCGTCGAGACCACCCTTGAGGTGGTCTGACTCCGGGGAAGCGACCATGGCAGCACAGGGCCCGGCCAAGGTCGCCGGACCGGCCGCGGAGCCCGTGGCGGGAATGCCGGGCTCCGCGGGATCTAGGAACCGCTTCCCTAGGTCCAGGGGACGGTCGGCTGGAGCACGGCCTCGGCCAGGCCGCCGGTACGCAGAGCGGTGATCTCCTGGTACTCGGGGTCCGCGACCATGCGGCTGAACGTCTCCCGGTCGGGGTAGCGCACGAGCAGGACCGCGTCCCAGGCCTGTCCTTCCTCGGCGACCAGGGGAGCCATGCCGTCACCGGCGTAGAGCACCTCGGCGCCGTACCGCTGGAGAAAGCGCCTCGCCTGCCGCGAGTACTCCGCATACGAGGAGCGGCCGTCCGGGGTGAACCGCAGCAGGTTGAGCATAACGACGGGGCCGTCCGGCTGCTCCTCCAGCATGCGCGCGAGATCGGACCCTGAGGGGTCGACTGCCATCGGTGACTCCTTGTCGTAGTCGAACGCTCCGCGGCGACCGGAACCCGCCATCGCACGGAGGCGGCACAAGTGTAGACGCCGAGTACCGAAAGTGCATACCGTCCGGTTGGTATCTCTCTGACACACCCAGTAGTACTGCGTTGATCGTGCGGATTCCGTTCCTTCAGGGCGCGGTGGGGTTTCGGGGTTTCGGGTGTGCGGGCGAGTGCTCTGGGGTGGGGCCACGTTTATCCGGTGCTGGCCGCGGATGGTGGCGCGCGCGACGGGGGCAGCGAGGACGGTGGTGGGCCAGCTCGCGGAGATCGCTTCTGGTGCCCGATGGTGGCGCGCCCAACGAAGCAGCGAAGGCAGCGAGTAGCCGGGGTGGCGGTGGTCGGGCGGGTGTGCCCCCTATCAGGGGCCAAACTTTCCGGCGGTGCCGCGAGTGCGTGTCCGCTATTTCCGGATTTCGGGCGCTCTGTGTGTTGATCTTGAGGATTGCGCGCCTTTACCGCACTTGGTTTCTAGGGTCTGTTGCAACATGGCTTCGTAGGTTGGAGGTGTGTTGCCGGGGGCGCGGTTGAGCTCGGAAGAACGGGTGCGCATCGAGACGCTGTGGCGGGAAGGGTTGAGTTTCGCCGCTATGGTCAGGCCGAGCTGGATGCGGTAGCCCACGAGCTCAACGACCGGCCCCGGCGCACCCTGGGCTATGCCAAACCCGCCGAAGCCCTCAACCGCTTCCTCGTTGCACCCACCACTTGAAACCACCGTTCGGCGAGGACATCGGTCAGCGCGACCCCGCGCACCATCTGGATGACCAGGTACAACTGGTCGCTGGCGGCGTCGATGTCGGCGTCGAATACCGCTGGCACCCCGGGATGCTCGATCCGCGCGGTGACCTTGGCCTCCCGGCGGAACCGGCCCGCGAGCTCATCGGCGTCCCCCGCGGTGGAGGCGATATCGGGCCGGATCAGTTTGACCGCCACATCGCGGTCGAGAACCGTGTCGTAGCCCCGCCAGACCTGCCCCATGCCTCCGGTGCTGATCGGCTGGCTCAGCTCGTAGCGTCCCCCGACCCGGTGCGGCTGCGTCGACAACGTGGCTGGCCCTTTTCCAGTGTCGCGGCGGGAGATCCGACTTCCGTGCATCCTAGCCCCATTCGCGGCCGGACTGGGAGCGGTTCGCGTACCTGAGGTGCGAATTTCCCGGATTTCGACTCGTAACTTCCATTTTGTCGGCGTTTCCCGTGGCCGGAACCGGAAAACCGCCATGGCGTCCGAATCGTCGTCGATAGTGTCGTGGCGCGGCGGGGTCCGGGGCGCGCACGGCGGGATTCACCGGACGCGTCGTCCCGTACTCGCTTTTTGTTTCGCGGAATTCTCCGAGAGGGAGGACACGCATGGCGCCTGAGCGGATCTGGTTGGATGTTCCGTTCGCTGAGAAGGATGAGGCCAAGGCGGCGGGGGCGCGCTGGGACCCGTCAGCACGGCGGTGGTACGCCCCCCGCCGGGGAATCGCGGCCCTGGATCGGTGGGCCGCCGCCCCCGACATCCCCGACCTGCTTCCGGGCGAGGACCGGTCCTTGGGTAAGGGCCTGTTCGTGGACCTGGTTCCCCGCACGTGCTGGTTCACCAATGTCCGGTCCTGTGTGGAGCCCCGGGACTGGGAGCGGCTGCGGCGGATGATCACCCGCCGGGCGGAGCACCGCTGCGAGATCTGCGGTGCGGCGGAGGACCGCGCGGTGAAGCGGTGGCTGGAGGCGCACGAACGCTGGACCTATGACGCGCGCACCCGTGTGCAGGCACTGCGCCGCTTGATCTGCTTGTGCACCGACTGCCACACGGTCACGCACTTCGGCTACGCCCAGGTGCGCGGATTGGCCGAACAGGCGCTTGCGCACCTGATGAAGGTCGCCAGAATGACCGAGTCCCAGGCGCACAGCCACGTGGAGGAGGCCTTCGCCCTGTGGGAGGAGCGATCACGGGTCACGTGGAGCCTGGATCTGAGCATGCTCACCGATGCCGGAATCCGGCCCGTGCCGCCGCCGAAGGCCACTGACCGCGCCACCATCGCCGAGGATCGGCTGCGTTCCTCCGGGGACGCGTAGCCGAGCGGGCCCGGAGGAACCGGGGCCGTGGTGACCGTGACGCCGGGTGTGCCCCCGACGTCACGGCGGGGCCGCCGCGCTAGATACGGCCGTCCTTCACCTCCCGCACGAAGGCGGACCACTCGGGGGAAGGGAAGGAAAGGTGGCCGAGGTGGCGGTGTTGGGTGTCGCGGACGGCCACTTCCGTCACCTGTTCGCGTACTTCAAGGCATTCATTGGTCGCGCCACTGTAGCTCGACTTATGCCATTCACTCATGTTCCAGCTCTTCCCTGATCTTCTGGAGGGACTCCGCCGGCCCCAAGGCCACGGCCTGAAGCCTGCCGAAGAGCAGACGGTACCGAGCTACATCCGCTGTAGCTGTGATGATCTGTCCCTCGTGGATGCTCTCGGCGTAGACAACATCCGGTCCTGCACTTGGCGTGACCACCTTAAAGGGCCCAGTAAGTCCCGGATGCCCGAGGTAGTGCTCCGGGATGAGTTGGATGGAGACACGTCCCGATTCCGCTAGGTCAGCGACATACGTGAGCTGTTCCCGTCGGATGCTCTCGGCGAGAAACCGCCGTTTGATGATCGTCCCGTCCAAGACGACCCATAGCAGCGGAGCGGTCGCCCCAACAAACTCCTTCGCGCGGCTCATGCGGTCAGCCACAGCAGCGGACACCTCATCGTGGCCGGCCCACGGCATGCCCGCCGCGATCAGTTCACGGGCGTAATCCTCAGTCTGCAGAAGCCCTGGAAAGACCGCGTTCTGGTAGTCCATGACCGAGGCAGCCTCACGCATCAGAGTCGTGATCTCCTCCAGCCATGCCTGTCGCCCGCTACCAGTCAATTCGTTCCACAGCCGGGTGAGCCGTTCTTCAGATTTAAGCGCCCGGTCCAGCTTCGGCAGGAAAGCGGGAACCGGGGAACGGTAGCCGCGTTCCAGGTTGGATATGTGAGACGCGCTGACACCGACTTCACGCGCCAAGACATCCTGGGTCATATCGGCCAGCTTCCGCGTACGGGCCACCTCACGGCCAAAACGCTGCATGGTTCTCTTGTCAGCCACCATGACTGCATCCCACCACACGACCGCGACCCCGTGGAGGAAATTCACAGAAATCCACAGCGCTTTTCATTGCCGCTCAGCGGTCGGTTTCTCCTTTTGGGCAGCTCTCCACGCAGGCAACGTGTAGCCGTAAGCCGCTTCGAAATGAAGCAGCCCTGCCCGGTGCGCCCACACCAAGCAGGGCCTCGGCCCACGACCTGCCCAAGACAGGTGAGGACTTGATGCCCAAGAGTAACCGCTACCGCCGCACCGCCCGTGTCCGCCCCTACGTGCTGCGCCCGGCGGCACAGCGGGGGTGGTGACCATGCAGCGGTTCAGCACGACCTTCCGCGGCCACCCCGACAGCGTGGCCCCCGCCCGGCACTGGCTGGACGACCTGCTCCGCTTCGCCCACCACGCCGCTGTCCCCGCCGACACCCGCGCCACCGCGGTACTCCTGCTCTCGGAGTTGGCCACGAACTCCGTGCGCCACTCCCGCAGCGCCCACGACGGCGAATACACCGTCCACGTGTCCCTGAACCCGACACGACTGCGCGTGGAGGTCGAAGACGACGGCCCCCGTGAAGGACGACGGGCAGGGCTGCGCGTGGCCGGCCCCGGCGAGGAGGCCGGGCGCGGCCTCGTCCTGGTCGCCGCGTTCGCCGACACCTGGGGACCCCTCCCCCACGACCCCGGAATGTACTTCCACCTGACCTGGTCCGCCGCGGACCCGCCTCCACTGCCACGCCGCCGCCCCGGCGCCTCCCTGCCCAGCGAAGACCCGCTCACCTGGCCCGCCCCACCAGTGGGACAGCCAGAAAACGCCTCGTGGAACTGACCCCAACCGTCGCCGCCGCGCGGAAGCCCGCCGAGCACACCAACCCGCTGAAGAACCAGGCCTGCACCGGGCCGCTCAGCCACCTCTCGCTCGCGCACTCCTACGAGACCGACATTGTGGAGATCTCCTTCGCGGGTGCGTTGGACATCAGGGCATCCGACGAGCAGACACGGTTCTCGCTGCTGTACGCGCTACTCGAAGGCGCCTCGTCGGCGCTGGAGATCAGCCGCGACGACATCGATGGCGCCTTGTTCCGCCGCTCGATGGGCGCGTCGACCCTCGTCCTGTTCGACACCGTTCCCGGGGGCGCGGGCAGCGCCGTCCGGATCGCCGAGGCGTTCGACGAAGTGCTTCGGGCCGCCGAGAAGCGGGTGCGCAACTGCGACTGCGGGGAGGAGACCTCCTGCTATAGCTGCCTGCGTAACTATCGCAACCAGCACGTCCACGACCGGCTCCGCCGCGGTTCGGCGCTGCGGGCGTTGGAAGCGCTGATCTGACCCCCGGGAAAGCGATCTGCCGGGTAAGCGCTGCTCGCTGCGCCGGGCGGGACCCGCCCGGCGCCCGAACCCTCCTACTGTGCGCCCCGGCCGTGTTCTTCCACGGGGGCGAGAAGGTCGTCGGTGAGCGCGCTGAGGCGCTGCCGCAGCTTCGGGTCAGTGGTGCGGGGGTGGGCGCTGGCCCGCTGCGTCTCGTTGAAGAACTGCCCGGTGGTTCCCGCCTCTCCCGCGCTGATCGCGTGCAGCACCGACTCCGTCCCCTTGGCGACCGAGCTCCACGGGTCGATCCCCGCATCGACGACCATTGTCGTGTCCATGAAGGTCGCGGGGTGACTGCAGTTGACCCGGATCCCCTCCGGTCCGTACTCGTCGGCGATCATGAAGGTGTGGGCCGCCAGCGCCCACTTGCTGCGGGTGTACGCCTCCGTGCCGTTGTATCCCCGGGTGAACTGGGGGTCGTCCATGTCGAGCGGGCTCTGCCCGGCCGAGCCGATGTTCAGCACCTGCGCGCCGCCGCCCGCGCGCAGCGCGGGGCGGAGCGTGCGGGTGAGCAGCACCGGGGCCAGGTAGTTGACCGCGAGCCGCAGCTCGTAGCCGTCCTCGCTCAGCTCTCTTCGCTGCTGGTCGGCACCGAAACCAACGCCGGCGTTGTTGACCAGCAGGCCGAGTGAGGGGTGTTCCGCGGCCACCCGCCGGCCGAGGTCGGCCGTCTGCCCCAACGAGCTGAGGTCCGCGACATAGGGGGAGGCGGTCGCCCCCTGATCCGCCAGCTCGGCCACGACCTGGTCGCACCGCTTCTCGTCCCGGCCGTGCACCAGAACGGTCCAACCGCGCTCCGCGAGCGCGTGAGCGAGGCTCCGTCCCAATCCGGAGGTCGCACCGGTGATCAGGGCGGGTTCGTTCGATGAAACGCTGTCGTCTCGGCTGCGCACAGCTTGCCCCCTTCTTTGCAGACGTTGGCCCAGTTCTTCGGCCACTACCCTGCAGTGGCTTCCCCTGGTCGGATTCGGCCGCGTTCAACGGCCGCTGGGCCGCGGAGCGGATCCTCGCCGATCACGCGCGCTGAACCGGGTCCGCCTCCGTTCCGGCGGGCTTCTCCCAGACGGAGACGTGGTTGCGGCTGTCGCCGGTGAAGGGCTCCCGGGTCCAGTCCTCCCAGCGTTCGCGCAGCCGCAGCCCGGCGAGCTGGGCCATAAGGTCGAGTTCCGCCGGCCATACGTAGCGGAACGGTATCGAGTGGAAGTGGCCGCGGCCGTCGACGAGCTGCACGAAGTTCGAGCTCATCTGCTGGGTGGCGAAGTCGTAGACGTCGTAGGCCCACTGAGTCGGGCTCACCTCGAACAGCCGCGTGTGCTCGCCGGGCGGGACCCGACGCAGTTCGGGGACACCAACCTCGATGACGAAGCAGCCGCCGGGTTCGAGGTGCTCCGCCACGTTGCGGAAGCAGGCCACCTGCTGCTCCTGCGTCGTCAGGTTGCTGATGGTGTTGAAGACCAGGTAGGCGACACTGAATGTACCCTCGACCGTGGTCGTCGCGTAGTCGCCGATCGTGACCCCGATGGCGTCGCCGTCGGGCTTGGCACGCAGCCGGGCCACCATCGCTTTCGACAGGTCGATGCCGTGCACGTCAACGCCGCGCTGGGACAACGGCAGCGCTACGCGCCCCGTACCGACAGCCAGTTCTAGCGCCCGACCGCCGGCGGCGAGTTCCGCAAGGAAGTCAACCGTGGGCTCAAGGACACTCGGCTGGAACCTTTCCGCAGATTCCTCGTCGTATTTCGCCGCGATTCGTTCTCCGAAGTATCCGTCTTCAGGGTCGTCCATGGCCGGACGATACAAAGCGCGTTCCGGAACATGCCAGCGAATTTCCGGCTCCGCGCCGCAGCGGACCGGGACGGACCGGGCACCCGGATCCGCGCCGGTTAAACACTCCGTCCAGAGCGGGTCAGGAAACCGCCAACCGCCTCATAGCCGGTCCCACACCGGGAAGAGCCGACGGGGGAACACCGTGCGCTCACCCCCGATGATCACCCGAACACCCACGGGGGTGGGCACGGCCGCTTTCCGCGGACAACGCGATTGCGAGGGGGGAGACATGGCCACACCGACGGTCATGGCCGACGACTGGGTGGAGAACTTCACCCGGGTATGTAACCAGGACGAGGAGCTGCAAGCGCACGGCAAGCACTTCGACTGCTCGTACATGCTGCAGATGGGCAACCACAACTACCAGGTTGTGATGCATCGGGGAAGGGTCGAGGAGATCCTCGTCGACCCCGGCCCGCTGGACCAGCGGTACCAGTTCCTCCTCCGGGCGAGCGAGGACACCTGGCAGGAGTTCGGCAAAACGGAACCGCGCCCCATGGCCCACGGCATCTGGGCGGCGACCTTCCGCGAGGACATGCAGATGCAGGGTGACCTGCTGGTGCTGATGCAGAACCTGCGCTGCTTCACCCGCCAGATGGAGCTGCTCCGGGTGAGCGGAGTCCCCGTCCAGGAGGACGTGTCCGCGCCCAAGCAACGAGAGCCGTCGCAGTAACACCGAGGGGGAACCAGACATGGCCGAGCTATCACCGGTGACCGGACGCTACGTCACCATCGACGTACTTGGCGACCAGTGCAAAGTCTTCTTCCTGGAGAACGGGGACCCGAACAGCCAGCCGCTGGTCTGCCAGCACACGGCGGGATGCCACAACCACCAGTGGCGCTACCTGCTTGAGGACGAGGAGGTCACGAGCGACTACCGGGTCATCGCCTACGACCTCACCAACCACGGAAAGTCCGACCCGCCCGCGAACAAGGCGTGGTGGAAGGAGGAGTACCGGCTGACCGCCGAGTGGTACACCGCCTTCATCACGAGCTTCTGCGACGCCCTCGAACTACGCGACCCGATCTTCATGGGCTGCTCCTTCGGCGGGAACGAGGCGCTGCAGCTCGCCCTGCACCACCCGGACCGCTTCGGGGGCATCATCTCGGTGGAGGGGGCCGACTACTCGCCGGGCTTCTTCCTCGACTGGTGGCAGCACCCGCACGCCAACGCCGCCCAGGTATCGGCCAGCGGCGTGTGGGACCTCATGGCTCCCCAGTCCCCCGACAGCGATCGGGCGGCGACCTGGTTCTACTACACCCAGGGATCCGAGGCGTTCCGCGGCGACCTGTACTTCTACTCGCGGGACCACGACCTGCGGGGCCGACTGGGGGAGATCGACACGTCCAACTGTCCGCTCGTGATGCTCACCGGGGAGTACGACTACCTCACGACCCCCGAGGACAGTAAGCGGACCGCCGAAGGCATCGCCGGCGCGACCTTCATCGAGATGGAGAAGATCGGGCACTTCCCGATGAGCGAGAACTATCCGGTCTTCAAGACCTACATGCAGCAGGCGCTGCAGAAGATCAACGAGGAGCACAAGGCCGCGGTCGGCTAGCGCGCCGCGGAGGCGGTGGCGGGACCACCGCGTCCGAGGCCCGCCGTGCGGCTCGGCGCGCTGCTGCCGAGGCAGTGGCCTGTGGCCTCCCAAGGATCGCCACAGGCCACCCGGACACCGGCCGGCACGTGTCAGACCATGCCGTTCGGGATCTCCTCCGGGGCGGGCACGGGCTGTACGACGTCCCAGTGCTCGACGATCCGTTCGCCGTCGAACCGCCAGATGTCCGCGACGGCGGTGCCGCGGTCGTCCCCGGGCACGAGCATCAGGTAGTGCATGACGACGTACTCGTCATCGGCCACGACCCGCTTGAGATCCAGCGTGGCACCGGCGACCGGCGACGTGGCGATGAACTCCATGAACGCGTCCCGCCCCGACGGGTTGCCCGGACTGTGCTCGACGAAGTCGTCGGCCAGAAGGCTCCGCAGGACCTCGATGTCGCCGTTGGCGAACTCCGCGAAGGCGTGCAGCGCGCGCTGCCTGTTACGTTCCGCTTGGGTGGGCGCCTGATGAGGGGTTTCTGTCATGCGGTCGACCCTCGCAACGCGGGCCCGGCCTGTCGATTACACACCGGGTAATGGCGCCCCCGCCCGCCACCGGGTAGAACCGGTACGTGGCTCAGGACCAACCCGTTGGCGCGCTCCTGCGCGAGTGGCGGAAACACCGCGGGCTCAGCCAGCTCGACCTGGCGATCCAGGCCGAGGTGTCCACGCGGCATGTCAGCTTCGTCGAGACGGGCAGGACGCTCCCCAGCCGCTCGATGGTGCTGCACCTCGCCAAGCACCTGCGCGTGCCCTTGCGCCAGCGCAACCGGCTTCTCGTCGCGGCCGGGTACGCACCCGTCTACCAGGAACGCCCCCTGGACGGCCCCGATCTGGCCATGGCGCGCGAGACGATCCAGCAGGTGCTCCACGGACACGAGCCGTATCCGGCGCTGGCTTTGGACCGCCGGTGGAACATCCTGCTCAGCAACGCGGCGGCCGGCGTCTTCCTCGAAGGCGCCGACCCCGCGCTGTTGGGACCGCCGGTCAACATGATGCTCCTGGGCCTGCACCCGGACGGGCTCGCGCCTCGCCTGCTCAACCTGCCCGAGATACGCGGGTACCTGCTCCCGCGGCTCGCACAGCAGGTGCACCGCAGCGGCGACCCGGACCTGAGCCAGCTCTACGAGGAGCTCCTCTCCTACGGCCCTCCCGTGGAGCCCGCCGACCCGGACCCCGCGGCGGTCGCCCTGACCATCCGCATCGACCACCACGGGACGGAACTGCGCCTCTTCAGCACCGTCACCACGTTCGGCACCGCGTTCGACATAACGCTGTCCGAGATCGCCATGGAGTCGTACTTCCCCGCTGACGAGGCCACCGCCGCGTTCCTCCGCGCCCGGAGGGAAACCGCACTCGGAACAGCGGTCCGAACGGGATAGCGGGCCGGCTTCGCGGGCACCGACGGGGCGATTGCCGCGCTCGACGTGCTGGCCGATACTCGACCTGACGGGTCTGGACGCGTTACCGGCCCAGAGCGGGGATTCTCAAGACCGGCTCTGGTCAACGGGCTTTCGGGCCAGCAAGTGCGCCCGCCGCACGCGCTCGGTTCAGCCATTCGGACCTTCCCGTCCGCCGGTCCGCACACCTTCTTTGAGGATGACGGCCCAGCCCTGGGGAGCGGTGGTACGGAACGGCTAGTCGAGGAGGTCGGCGTGTCCGCGCTCGCGGGGTCGCACCAGCCAGAACGCGGCGCCCGCACCGGCTGCCACCGCGGCGAACCGGATGAGCACGTACCACGGGTCGCCCCTCGTGACGCCCACGACCAAGTCGACCAGGAGTACCAGGACGGGCGGGGTGAGGACGACCAACCAGCCCGGGCGCGACCGCAGACGGTCGCGCCCGAAGGTCAACGCCGCGATCACCACCATGAGGAACGACGAGACGAGATACGGAAGCACGGCCCACAGGGCCAGGTCGACCCACGGACGTTCGCCCCGAAGGAGCGAGCTGTAGGTGAGGTAGATGTTCGACAGCACGGCCGTCCACACGATGAAGAACACCGCGTAGAACACCACCACGGCGAGGATCGCTACCGCGCCCCTGATCAACGTGGTCCGCCGCTCGGTGTCCATCGGTGTCCTCGCTCCCGCCCGGTGTGGTACGCCCGTACCGCCCCTGATCGTGTCAGTTCCTGTCGCGGTGCTCCTCGGCGATGCAGGGCTCGTGCCTGACGAAGGTCCGTTCACCGTTCTCCGGGCCTTCGAGGATCTGGGCGTCGGTGGTGCTGGAGTCCTCGGTGCTCCACCCAAAGCTCGCGCCGAGCGAGATCCCCATCTTGGCCTTGGCGCCGAAGTTCATATCCGTCGACTCGACGTCGGACTGGTACTGCCACACCCGAGCCCTGTCGAAAGCGAACTGCTCATACGGTTCGGCGTCCTCGCCGGGGTCCTCGTTGATGTCCCCGCCCTCCTCGGGGTCCATCATCGGGTTGGCCATCGACTCCATCACGTTCTTGGGCGGCAGCAGCCCGCGGTCCTCCAGCAGTTGCTCACCCATCGCCTGCTCCTCGGGGGTCTCGAAGTCGAGCTGTATCTCCTGGGTGACGGCCTGGCTCCCGCCCGCCTCGACGTCCGCGGTCGCGCCGTCCTCACCCTCGACTCCAGCCTTCCAGTCGCCCGACGCGGTGGTGGAGTACCGGATGTTCTTCAGCGAACCGTCCTCGTTGCGCATGATCCGGGTGGCGCCGCTCCAGCTGAGCCCGCCGTTGACGTGCGCGCCCATCCTGTCGACCCCCAGGTCGCCCTGCCCGGAGTAGGTGTAGGTGCGCGCGGTCTTGTCGTTGCCCGGCTCGTCGTACCAGTGGGCGACGTCGAGCTTGGTACCGATCGTCAGGTTCATCTCGGGGGTGGCGCCGTTGTCGGCCCGCCACTTGTTGATGGGTTTCCCGATCTCGGCTTCCAGCCCGAAGGTCCCGGTCTTGACGTCGGCGGGCGGCAGGTCGGGAGGCTCGTAGATGCCGACCTTCTCAGTGATCCATCGGGACAGCCGGGACCCCACTGGGTTGGTCATGTCCTGGATGTCCTCAAGACGGGTTTTGTCGATGTCTGCTTTGAGCTCCTGGAACTGCTCCTCGTCCTCGAGGAAGAACGTGTTGCCCGTCGCGAGCTTGACCTGGAGGCTGCCCCCCGTCTCCCTCTTCAGCGAGTTCTCCCCGAAGTCGATACCGCCACCCGCCTTGGCCTCCGCGGCCGCTTCGAACGAGGGCATCATCGTCACGACGACCCTTCCGTCGGAGAGGGTCTCCTTGGCGAAGTAGTACTTCTGGCCCAGCTCGAAGAAGCCGATACTGATCTCGAATCCGGTCTCCTCCTTGTGCCCTTCGCGGATGCAGTACTCGGGGAGGAAGTTGGGGTCGGACGCTTCGGGCGAGCCGTCGTCGCACTCCTCGCCCGTCACGATGCTTTGCACCTTGCACACGCCATCGCGGATCAGATCGGAGACGTTCCGCGGGAGGGACCCCAGGAGCACCGCGGCCACTAGGACCGCCACCAGCAATATCAGTGCCCCGTACTCGGAGAACGCAGATCCGGTGTCGCCACGCACCGGGCGCAGTCTCGGCAGACGACCAACCCGTGCCGAGACTGAGAGGTGAACACGTGGCAAACATCGGACCATGCAAGGGACACTACGAACCACAGGAAACTCTAAATAGAGACCACGGACCCAACCTGGGCCCAACTGGGGCCCGGGCAGGCTATTTCACCTTGTTTCGCATTAGCCTCGAGCTTTCCTGAAAGGCGTGACCGCAGGCACCCCTGGAAATGCGAAAGATGCTTCCGAAATGGAACAATAAGGACTTTCGAGATCCGTTTCCTCAGCAGGAACAGAAGCACCTCTCGAGTCAGCGGAAGCGAATCTTCAAAGCGACGCGGGGAAGGGGACTGGCCACGAGTCAGGAACCCGCAAGCGATAGCGGCCAGCTATCTCACCCACCATCGGGAGCCGCGCCCACGCCGCGCGAAGCGAACCTGTCTTGTACACACCTCCTGCCACCGCAGGCTTCACGCCTGCACTCGCAGGAAAAATCCAGCGTAATCCCGTAAACCCACGTGATCTGCCTGGGTCGTGTGCCGCGATGAGGCGAACTGCCGGAACCACCAGTGGCGCCACCCGCTCGGCCTCGCTGGCGACCGTGTCGTAGGTCCCGCGGGTCGGACGCGGACGGGTCGGTTCGTGCGTACCGCACCATAGCGACCCCGTCGCGCGAACCATCCCGCCCCGAGCCGCGTTACGCCGGCCACCTGGGCGGATACCCGGCACGACCCGTGCTGGCCGTGTGCTCTCATGAGGGCATGGACGCATGGCACGACGGCGGGACCATCGACGCGGCGACCATGGTCGCCGCGTTGGACCTGGTCGCCGCCGGACGGCACGTATCCACCGGAGAGGTCCGCCACCGGCTCGACCCGGAAGGTGCCGCGCCGGAAGTGCCGGACGAGGTCGTCCAGCACATCGTCGGCGCGGCCGCGCGGGTCGCCAGCTGGCGGCGCCGGGAGGCCGAGTGGGCGGCCCTGACCTCCAGCGCCCGCGAGCTGGCCGAGCTGCGCGACGTGCAGACGCTGCTGCGGCGCCTGGTGGAGCGCGCGCACGACCTGATGGGCACGGACGTCACCTACCTGTCGGAGTACGACGAGGCGACCGACGAGCTGTGGGTCCGCGCCACCCGGGGGGCGGTGTCGGCCGACCTGAACCAGCTTCGGGTTCCGGCCGGTGTCGGCCTGGCGAGCAAGGTCGTGCACACCCGTACCGCGCAGTGGACCGCGGACTACGGAACGGAACTGGAGCTCGCGCGCGACACCGAGGTCGACGCGGCGGTGCGGGCCGAGGAGATGCACTCGCTCCTGGGGGTACCGATGGTGGCGAGCGGGCGGGTGCTGGGGGTCCTGTTCGCCGCCGACCGCTCGGCCCACACCTTCAGCGCCGACGAGATCTCGCTGCTGTCCGCGTTCGCCGACCACGCCGCGGTCATTCTGTACACCGCGCGGCTGCTCGCCGCCGAGCGCTCCTCCGCGGCCGCGGCCGAGGCCGCCCACGCGCGGGCCGAGCAGCATGCCGCCGACATCGAGCGCTCCGCGCTGCTGCACGAGGACCTGACACGCCTGGTGCTCTCCGGAAAGGGCGCCCGCGAGGTCGTGGAAACCCTCGCCCGCTCGCTGGGATGCCCCGTCGCCCTCGCCGACCGCGACCTGCGCCGCGAGGCCGCCACCGACGGCGCGCCGGACACCTGGTGGGACTCCACGGGACGGGCTCGACCGCGCGTGCGCGACGCGCTGGAGCGGAGCCGGCAGTCGGGACACTGCGTCGATGCCGCCGGTGCGCCCGACCGGAATCCTCCGATCGTGGTCGCGGTCGTGGCGGGTGACACCCACCTCGGCGGCCTGCTCGTGGCGGCGCCCAACGGCGGGCTGGCCGCCGTGCAGCGGCGTACCGTCGAGCGGGCGGCGCAGATCGTCGCGCTGCTGACGATGCGGGAGCAGGCCGTCGCCGAAGCCGAGGCGCGGGGCCACGGCGAGCTGGTCGCCGACCTGGTCTCGGGCCGGGGCTCGATCGAGGACGCCGCGCGGCGCGCGCGGGCGCGGAACATCCGGCTGGACCGGTCCTGGTCGGCGGTCGCGGTGCTGTCCGGTGCGGACCGTTACGGTGTCGGCCGCGTTCTGCGGTCCGCGGCACCGGAGTGGCTGGTCGGCGACTACCGCGAGGGCACGGTGGTCCTGATGCCCGCCGAGGTCCCGCGCGACGCCGCCCGGTCGGTACACCGCCGGCTGGCCGCGGCCTCGCTGCGTCCGGCCGTCGCCGTGGCCGCGGACCGCGCGGTGGGCCCGGAGGGGATCGCCGAGGAGGTCCGGGCGGCGTGGGAGTGCGCGGAGCTGCTTCCCGGCCTCGGTATCCGGGACGCCGCCGCCGTCGCCGGCGAGTTCGCGCCGTACCTGGCGATGTTCGGGCCGGGAGCGGAGCGGGCCGCGGACTTCGTCGACCTCACGGTGGGCCGGGTCATCGACTGGGACACCCGCCACGGCAGCGAGCTGATGCCCACCCTGGAGTGCTTCGCGGCCCGCAACGGCAACGTCGCACGCACCGCGCGGGACCTGTTCGTGCACGTCAACACGGTCAAGCAGCGGCTGGACCGGGTCACGGCGCTGCTCGGGGCGGGCTGGCGCGACCCGGAGGCGTTCTTCCGGGTGTCCGTGGCCGTGCGCCTGCACCGGCTGCGCCGCGACCCGAGCGGGAACCACTGACCCGTGTCGCGACCGGACATGCTCTGCGCTGCCACTATGGCCGGTTCGGCTGTGTCAGCGGCCGAACCGCATCGGCTTGGCTGTGACCCAGGACACGCCGCGCGCCGCGGCATTGTCACGCGTAGCCGATCAGGAGCGATCGAAGTGGCCGACCACAGCACCATCAAGGGTTTCCGTACGTTCGACGCGGGCGAGCGCAGAGCGACCGTCGCGCGCCTGGCGGGAACCGCGCCCGACGGGCTCGACAGCTTCGCCACCGGCGGGCTCACGGTCGAGGACGCCGAGATCATGAGCGAGAACGTGATCGGCACGATCGGGCTCCCGGTCGGGGTCGCCACCAACATGACCGTCAACGGGCGCGACGTGCTGGTCCCGATGGCCACCGAGGAGGCATCGGTCATCGCCGCGGCCAGTAACGGCGCCCGGGTGGCCCGCGTCCTGGGCGGCTTCCGCACCAGCAGCAGCGCTCCGATCATGCAGGCCCAGATCCAGGTGGTGGACGCGGCCGACCCGCGGGCCGCGCGCCTGCGCCTGCTCGAAGCCCGCGCGGAGCTGATCGCCCTCGCCGACGCCCAGGACCCCGGCCTGGCCGAGGTCGGCGGCGGCGTACGGGACCTGACCGTGCGCACCGTGCCCGGCCACCAGGGCGACTACGTCGTGGCGCACCTCGTCGTGGACGTCCGCGACGCGATGGGGGCCAACGCGGTCAACACCATGGCCGAGGCCATCGCCGACCGCGTCGCGGAGCTCGCGGGCGGCCGGGTCATCCTGCGCATCCTCACCAACAAGGCCG
Organism: Lipingzhangella halophila; assembly: GCF_014203805.1. Classification (GTDB taxonomy): domain Bacteria; phylum Actinomycetota; class Actinomycetes; order Streptosporangiales; family Streptosporangiaceae; genus Lipingzhangella; species Lipingzhangella halophila. The sequence continues at coordinate 4,015,924 of NZ_JACHJT010000001.1, forward strand.
ACCTGCGGCTGTCCCGCGCCCGCGCCGTCCTCGACGCCGCCACGCTCGGCGGGCCGCGGGTCGTCGAGGACATGGTGCACGCCTACACGCTGGCCGCGACCGACCCCTACCGGGCGGCCACCCACAACAAGGGCATCATGAACGGGATCTCCGCCGTCGTACTCGCCACCGGCAACGACACCCGCGCCGTGGAGGCCGGCGCCCACTCCCACGCCGTGAACTCCGACGGGCGCTACACCTCCCTGTCGACGTTCGAGCAGGACGCCGCGGGAAACCTCACCGCCACCCTCGAACTGCCCATGCCGGTGGGGCTGGTCGGCGGCGCCACCCGGACCCACCCGGCGGCGCGGGCCGCCCTCGCCGTCACCGAGGTGGACACCGCCGCCGAGCTCGCCGAACTGGTCGTGGCCGTCGGCCTGGCGCAGAACATCGCGGCGCTGCGCGCGCTGGCCACCGAGGGCGTGCAACGCGGCCACATGTCGCTGCACGCCAAGAACATCGCCGTGGCGGCCGGTGCCGAACCCGACGAGGTCGGGCGGGTCGCCGAACGGCTCATCGAGGAGGGGGCGTTCCGCCACGACCGGGCGCAAGCCGCGCTCGCCGACATCCGCCGGGCGCCGAGCGGACAGTGACAGCGCCGGCCCGCCAGGACGGCGCACCGCAGTGACACCGCCGCTCCGCGACGGAGCGGCGGCAATCCCCCGAACCCGGAAAGGCACACCATGGCCGAACACGGCACCAGCGGCGGCGCCGCTCACGTGGAGGCAGACAGCGGCGGTCGCTACGTCGAGGTCTGGTCCGACACCGTCTCCCTGCGCAACCTGGTCCTCAGCACCGGGATCATCCTGACCCTGACCATGGGCGGATACCTGCTCGCGCCCGGGGAGCCCCCGCAGCCACTGGTCTTCGGGCTCGTCGGGGCCCTCGCGGGCTTCATCCTGTGCGCCGTGCTGTTCCGCGCCCAGCGCCGGGTGAACGTGCGCGCCAGTGACGAGGACGACGCGGCCGCCCCCGAACCCGGCCCCGTTCCCGGCGACGCCGACGGTCAGGCCGAAGCCAGGACCGGAGGGGGTAGCTGATGGACCCGATGCTCATCCTGTGGATGGTTCTCGCGGCCTTCGGCGCCACCATCCTCTACACCGCGATCGGCGTGGCACCCGGCACCGACGAGACCGCCGTCCTCGCCCCCGTGACCCTGGCGCTGGTCCTCGCCGGAGTCCCCCTGCCGGTCGTGCTGGCCTTCTTCATGGGCGCGATCGTCGCCAAGAAGCTCACCGACTCCATCCCGGTGGCGGTGGCCGGAATCCCGGGCGGGGTCATGAGCGCCCCCATGGTGGAGCACGCCCTCGTCCTCAAGTCCCACGGGCGCGCCGGCACCAGCATCCAGAAGATGGCCTCCGGCTCGGTCATCGGCACCCTGGTCGCCGTCCCGGCCAGCCTCGCGTTGGCCTACGCCCTCACGCCGCTGGCGGACCTGGTCGCCGACTACGCCGACATCGTCTTCCTCGCCGGCGCCGTGGTCCTGGCGCTGCTTTCCCGGGAACGCTGGATCAGCCTCGCCGCGATCGTGCCGCTCGCGGTGCTCATCCAGGGGCTGCGGGGCCTCTACGAGGTCACGGGCGTTGTGGAGGCGGACGCCTCGGTCTTCGTGTCGCTGTTCCTGGGAATCACCATCGGGCCGCTCATCTACAGCCTGTTCGAGCTGACCGTGCGGCCGCGGCGCGAGTCGATGCGCCGCCGCGATCCGGCCCGCATCGACCTGCGCGAGGCCGCTAGGGTAAAGGGCTTCGCCAGTCCGTTCCGGATCCTGGACCGCAAGGAGCAGGCGTCAGCGGCGACGGGCGCCGTCCTCGGCACCCTCACGTTCTTCCTCACCCCGGTCGGCACGACGACGCTGATCGGCGAGGCGCTCGCGAGCCGGGTCAAGGACCGCGTCGCCCGGGCTGCGCGCGCCATCTCGACCATGGACGGGCTGGCCAACGCCACCTACATCGCGGGCGTGCTGGTTCCGCTGATCGCCCTGGGCGTCCCGGTCAGCCCGATGGCGATCGGCCCCGCGAACCCGCTCTTCAACGCCCCGCCCGTGCTCACGCTGGACCAGAACCTGCACCACCTGCTGAGCTACGGGGAGATCGTCGCGGCCACCGTGATCGGGGCGCTCGTGGCGCTGCTGGTGACGTACCAGGTCGCGATCCGCTACGCCGAACGCATCAGCGAGTTCGTGTTCCGCCACATCCCCCACGAGGCGTTCCTCGGCCTGTTCGTCTCCCTGGTGGTGCTGCTCGCTTTCCTGGACGCCGGACTGCTCGGCGTGGCCGGTGTCCTCGTCCTCGCCATCTTCGCCGGGCGGCTGCACCGCTGGGGAGTGAACTACGGTGTCATGTTCATGACGCTGTACGCCGCGCCGTGGCTCATGGAGCACCTCGCCATCGGCGCGTAGTGCCGCGCCGGGCGTGGGGACATATCCCCGTGACGGGGACCGACAGAGAGGAGGGCCGCCGTGGCCACGCGCGACACCGGGCTACCCATGCGGATTCCGCCGCAAGAGGGTGCGCCGCTGCCCGACCGGGTGGACATCTGGGAGGTCGGCGCGCGCGACGGCCTGCAGAACGAGCCCGCCACCGTGGATCTCGACGTCAAGCTGGAGTTCCTGGACCGGCTGGCCAGCGCGGGGCTGCGCACCCTGGAGGCCACGAGCTTCGTGCACCCGAAGTGGGTGCCGCAGCTCGCCGACGCCGAGGCGCTGCTGGAGCGGCTGGACCGCCGCGCGGGCGTGCGCTACCCGGTCCTCGTTCCGAACGAGCGAGGGCTGGAGCGCGCGCTCACGGCGGGCGTCGACTCCATCGCCGTCTTCGCCAGCGCCACCGAGTCCTTCGCGCGGCGCAACCTCAACCGCGGCATGGCCGAGCAGTACGCGATGTTCGAGCCGATCGTGTCCCGGGCGCGGGCCGAGGGGCTGGCGGTGCGCGGTTACCTGTCGATGTGCTTCGGCGACCCCTGGGAGGGACCGGTCCCGGTGGACCAGGTGGTCGCGGCGGGCCGGCGGCTGCGGGACATGGGCTGCTGGCAGCTGTCCCTCGGCGACACCGTCGGCGTGGCCACACCCGGGCACGTCGAGGCCGTGATCGGCGCGTTCGAAACGGCGGGGGTGCCCACCGAATCGATCGCGGTGCACTTCCACGACACCTACGGGCAGGCCCTGGCGAACACGCTGGCCGCGCTGCGGTGCGGGGTGTCGACCGTGGACGCCTCGGCGGGCGGCCTCGGCGGCTGCCCGTACGCGAAGTCGGCGACCGGCAACCTGGCCACCGAGGACCTGGTGTGGCTGCTCGACGGTCTCGGCGTCGACCACGGCGTCGACCTGGACGCGCTGGTCGGGACGAGCGTGTGGCTGGCCGGCCGGCTCGGCCGGCCCAGCCCGTCGCGCACGGTCACCGCCCTGGGCACGACCGCGTCCAGCGGCGGGTGAGCCGCGGCGCCGCGGTGTGGTCCCGACACCCCGCGGCGCCGCACCCGCCTGGCCGCGTTGCCTACCCTCGGACGCGCTCGCGCCGGTGGGGCGTGCTCAGCGCGCGAACCCCGAGCACGACCGCGTGGAGCCCGTAGTAGGGAAGCACGATTGCCAGGCCGGTCAGCTTGGTCCGGGAGACGGCGGCGTGGGTGGGCGCGAGCCAGTCCGCGAACCCGTCCGGGTCCGCCAGCATCGTCAGCGAGAACGCGTTCTCCACCAGGTCGATCGCGGGAACCACGACCGCCAGCGGCACGGTCGCCAGCGCCAGCCTGCGCCACCGCGAGCCCTGTGGGTGCCCGCGCCCGACCGCGGTCGTGACCCACACCAGCGCCGCGGCCAGCGACAGCGCCCACAGCAGGTCGATCAGCTCGGTCCGCACGAACCAGTGGAACGTGCCCTGCTCAAGCAGTAGCGCGTAGAGCCTCCGCTGCTCGTCCGGGTCGGAGACCAGGTTGGCGGCGTTGAGGCTGAGCGGATGCTCCGCGCGCCGCATGGCCCACTGCATGGTGAGCTGGGCGGCGAGGGCGCACAGTACCGTCAGGGGCACCAGAAGGGCGAGGGTACGGTTCGCCGGACGGCGCTCGAGGAGGTCGACGAGCCGCCGCGGATACGGGAGTGGTCGCATGTCAGGGCCGCCCCCGCGAAGGCGCCCCCGCCGGGCGCCGGTTGCCGCGGCCAAGGGCGCGGCGGATGCGGCCCGACTGCCACATCACGGCGCCCGTGCCCGCGAGTAGCGGGAACACCGCGATCTGGACCACTGCCGGGTCGATCCACGGACTGTAGACGAACAGCCCCAGCACCACCGCCAGAGCGGCGTGGACCAGGCGCAGCGCACGGCGGTCGGTACAGGCCCGGGCCACCGCGGTGACCCGCGGGACCGGCCTGGGTTCGGCGTCCTCTGGAGTATGTGCCATAACTTAGTTATAACACCGTCATGCTCATGGAGGAAGCCCCAGGGGCACAATGAGATGCGCGACCAGGCGGGGCGGGAGAGAGATCGGATGCCAGACCAACCACACGGCGGACGAGGACGACCGGCACGGGGGAAGGTCCTCGACGCGGCGCTCGCGCTGCTCCGCGAGGGCCCCGAGGCGTTGACCGTGCGCCGGATCGCCGCGGAGCTGGGCACCTCCACGCAGGCGATCTACACGAGCCATGGTGGCAAGTTCGGCCTGGTGAGCGAGATCTACACTGAGGGGTACCGGCGGCTGCGGGACGAGCTCGCCCGCGCCGCGGCGGGGGCGGGCGACGACCTCGAGGCGCGCCTCATCGCGATCGCGCGCGCCTACCGGGACTTCGCGCTGGCCAACCCGGAGCTCTTCCAGGTCATGTTCTGCAACGTGATCCCCGGCTTCCACCCCGACCCCGCCACCCTGGAGGAGACCTGGCAGGCCTACGTCGTGCTCTCCGACGCGGTCCGCGAGGCCGTGGACAGCGGAATCTGGCACGGCGACCCCGACAGCATCGCCCGCCTGCTGTGGCAGACGGTGCACGGCCAGGCCCAGCTGGAGGTCGCCGGCTATCTGGGGCGCGGGCCGGAGGGCGTGGAACAGCAGACCTACGCGCTGGAGACGTTGGGGGCGGCGCTGCGCGCCGGGAACGCCTCCCCCCAGACGCGACCGCCTCCGGAACCCGGGGCGGCCTCCCCCGCCCCCGGGAGCGCGGAACCCGGCTGAGGTCCCGACGCTGACACGCGGCAAGCCGGCGACCGGCAACCCGGCCACCGAGGACCTGGTGCGGCTCGCCGGCCGGCTCGGCCGGCCCAGCCCGTCGCGCACGGTCGCGGCCCTGGGGGCGACCGAGGCGAGCGGTTGACTTCAAGTCCGGTTAAGGTTCTAGCGTTCGTGTCGTGCCCGGTCGGGACCGCCGACCGGGGGCCGCGGCCGCGAACAGGAACCCGAGGAGCGCGATATGAGCTACGACAGCTTCGACCCGTACTACCGGGGCAGCACCACCCCACCGTGGGAGACGGCGCGGCCGCAGCCCGCGGTGGTGGCCCTGGCCGAGAAGGGCAGGTTCGCCGGGCGGGTTCTCGATGTCGGGTGCGGGACCGGGGAGAACTCCCTGCACCTCGCGGCCCTCGGCCATCACGTCCTCGGGGTGGACGGGTCCGTCACCGCCGTCGAACGCGCCCGGACGAAGGCGAGCGAACGAGCGCTACCCGCCGAGTTCACCGTCGCCGACGCCTTCGACCTCACCGCTCTCGGCCAGAAGTTCGACACCGCCCTCGACTCCGCTTTCCTGCACATTCCCGGAAACACCGCCGAGCGCCGCGCCGCCTACGCCCGGGAACTGGCCGCCGTTTCGGAGCCCGGTGGATGGGTCCACCTGTTGGAGCTCAGTGACCCCGATGCCGGGCACCCCAGCCTCACGCGCGCGGAGATCGTCGCCGCCTTCGATACTGACGCCTGGACCAACATCGAGGTCAGCGAGACCAGCTACGAGGTCACCGACGGGGAGACCCCGGCCTGGCTGGTGAGCGTGCGGCGCCGATAGCGTCCCGGAGCCCGGCGCTCCCGAGCGCACGGCTGCTCCGCTCTGCCCGCCGCCCGTTTCGTCTCGGGCGCCCGTGCGCCGACGGGGTCCGCGCCGCCGGGAACGCGGTCACAGCGCGTTGAGCGCGGAGACGAGGTGGCGCTCCTCCCGGTCGAAGTGCTCCTCAAGCTCGGTGACGAGTCGCCTTATCCTGTCGCGGACCTGGACCGCGTCGCCGTCGGTACCGATCTTCTTCGCGGCCTGTTGGACCTCGTCCTTGAGGCCGGCGACCACGACGTGCTCGTCGCGGAGCTTCTGGACGACCGGGGCCAGGTCGGGATAGCGCTCCTCCAGCAGTGGGAAGCCGCGCCCGTCCTCGCCCGCGTGGTGGTGGTGCAGTGAGCCGCAGACGAAGACGCAACGGTCCCGGAGCTGGTTTCCGACATCGGGGACCGGGTGTTCCAGGGTGGGCGAGCCACCGGACGCGTACTCCTCGGCGGCGTCGAGGAGGGCGGCGAGGTCGCGCCGCAGCTCCGCGTGGACCTCGACCAGGGTGTCCCCGATGGCCCGCGCGCGTTCCGGGGCGTGCTCCCGGAGCGCGATGACCGGGATGGTGCGTCCCGCCCTCGCCTGGTAGTCGGTGAACACGGGACTGAGGGCGCACTGGCGAGCGTAGAGGGTGTTGCGTTCGGCGCCCCAGATCGGCCGGGCGCTGGCCTCGTAGCTCGTGACCCCGCTCCCGTCGGGCAGCCCGATCTCCACGGTGACCACCGGGTTGACCAGCAGGTTGCGGTACCACTGCGGGTGTTCGGGTGCGCCGGCGGCGGTACCGAAGACCAGGAGGCGGTCGTTGTCGTCGTCTCCCAGGAACACGACGGGCGTGGTGTGTGCCCTTCCACTGCGTTCTCCGGTGGTTGTGAGCAGCAGTAGCGGCGCACCTTCGAACATGCCGCCCACCCGGCCGGCGTTCGCGCGAAACTCCGCGATGATCGTCTCGTTCCAGTCTGACATGCGACGATACCCCTAGACCAATAAAGGTTATATGCTTTACAAGCAAAATTAATTTGGGAGACTAGGCATGTCAAGTGATGCCGGCATCGGCGTCGACGAGGGAACGCGGACGATGCTGCTGCTGATGCCGCGCCTGGTGGGCCGCGCGAAGCGGATGCCCCCGCCGGAGGCGCTGCGCTCGCTCGACCTCGCGCCCCGCCATCTGTCGCTGCTGGCCTACCTCGTCTTCGACGGCCCCCTGGCCGTCAACGACCTGGCGGCCCGCCTGGAGGTGGCGCCGACGACGGTGAGCCTGATGGTGGGCGACCTCAGCCGGAAGGGCCTGCTGGAACGGCGCGAGGATGACGCGGACCGCCGGCGCACCATCGTGCACATCGCCGACGAGCACCGCAGGGCGGTCGAGGACTGGCTCGCGGTGAGCGCCCGCGCGTGGCGCACGGTTCTCGAACCGCTCACCCCGGAGCAGCGCCGGCTCGTCGTGGACACCCTGCGCGCCTACGAGGAGGCGGCGGCGCAGGACGGCGAGGGCTGATCACGCGCGAACCGGTCCGGCACGACCGGCGCCGGGTGCCAGAGCCGAACCCCGGAACAGAAAGCCAGGCCGGGCGCACGTCCAGCGAGTGCCATCCCGTAACTTGGATGGACCCGACCATGGTCGACTGGATGGTTATGGACGCCCGCCAACTCGAGTACTTCCTTGCCATCGTCGACCACAAGGGGTTCAGCCGCGCGGCGAGCAGCCTGCATGTCGCCCAGCCCTCGTTGTCCCAGGCCATCCAGACACTGGAGCGCGACCTGGGGGTGTCCCTGTTCCACCGGGTCGGCCGCCGCGTCGTCCCGACCGAGGCCGGGCACGCGCTGGTCGCCCCCGCCCGGCAGGTGCTGCGCGACCTGGAGACCACCCGTGCCACGGTCGAGTCCATCAAAGGGCTGCGCTCCGGCCGGGTCGACATCGCCGCGATGCCCTCGCAGGCCGTCGAACCCCTCACCACGATGATCACCCGGTTCACCGAGCACTACCCCGGCATCGCCGTCACCGTGCACGCGGTCTTCACCGTCCAGGAGTCCATCGACGCCGTACGGGACGGCCGGTGCGAGCTGGCGCTGGCCGGCTCCAAGGACGAGCTCAGCGCGCCCGGGGTGCAGGCGCGGATGGTCGAGGAGCAGAAGTTCATCCTGGTGGCGCCACCCGGGCACACCTTCGCCGGCGTGGACCGGGTCACCTGGGCCGAACTCTCCGGCCAGCGGGTCATCGCGGCGCCGACCGGAAGCCGGATGCGGCAGATTGTCGACCAGATCCAGGCCGAGGGGGTCGACCTGCCGATCGCCGTCGAGGTCGCGCACCGGGAGTCCATCCTCCCGCTCGTGGTCAACGGCGCCGGCGTCGCGGTGCTGACCGAGGCGTGGACCCGGACCGCACGCAAAGGCGGGGCGCAGGTACTCGACCTCGACCCCCCGCGGTGGATCCGGATCTCCCTGCTGAACCGGCAGGCGCCGCTGACCCCCGCGGCCCGGGCATTCCGCTCGATCGCGCTGTCCGCCGCGCACAACACACACCGCTGAGCAGGTCCGCCACCGGCGCGGCCGGGTCGCCGCGCACCCAAACATAGGCGCTTCCTATGGAAGTAATCGGATATTGGTGTTGGACACCCGGACGGATCGTGAAATTGGATATTCACCTGACTGGATGACGCCATCCCCCTTTTCGCGATCGCGGCTTGCGAGAAAGTCGTGCCTACGTCTGGAGTTCATGTGCGCAGCTATGAGATCGCGGTCGTGCCCGGCGACGGGATCGGCACCGAAGTGATGACCGAAGCGCTGCGTGTTCTCGACCGGGTCAGCTCCGAGTTCGGTTTCGGCCTCAAATTCCGGCATTTCGACTGGAGTTGCGAGACCTACCGGAAGACCGGCCGGATGATGCCCGAGGACGGCATCGACCGGCTTCGCGACCACGACTCCATTCTGCTCGGCGCCGTCGGTTTCCCGGGGGTCCCCGACCACATCTCGCTGTGGGGGCTGCTCATCCCGATCCGCCGGGAGTTCGACCAGTACGTGAGCCTGCGCCCGGTCCGGCTGCTCCCCGGGCTCACCCCGCCGCTGCGGGACGGCGCGAGCGCGGACGTCGACTTCTGGGTGGTCCGCGAGAACACCGAGGGCGAGTACTCCCAAGTGGGCGGCCGCCAGGGCACCGGAACCGACCAGGAGATGGTCGTGCAGGTGGCCACGTTCACCCGGCGGGCGACGGACCGCATTCTGCGCTACGCCTTCGACTTCTCCCGCGGGCTCGGCCGGCCGAACCTGACGCTGGCCACCAAGTCGAACGGCATCTACCACTCGATGCCCTACTGGGACGAGCGGTTCGCCGAGATCTCCGCGGAGTACCCGGACGTGGCGACCAGCCAGGAGCACATCGACATCCTGTGCGCCAAGTTCGTACTGCAGCCGGAGCGCTTCGACGTCGTGGTCGGCAGCAACCTGTTCGGCGACATCCTCTCCGACCTCGGCCCCGGGGTCACCGGGACGATCGGGGTCGCGCCGTCCGCGAACATCAACCCCGAACGCGTCCACCCCTCGATGTTCGAGCCGGTGCACGGCTCCGCGCCCGACATCGCCGGCCAGGGGATCGCCAACCCGATCGGCCAGATCTGGTCCGCCGCGATGCTGCTCGACCACCTCGGTGAGGAGGAGGCCGGCGCGCACGTCATGCGCGCCATCGAGACGGTCCTCGGCTCCGCCGGCGCGCCATTGACTCCCGACCTCGGCGGTCGGGCCGCAACCGGAGAACTGGGCTCGGCCATCGTCAACGCCATCGGCGAGCGCGGCGGCCGGTAGTCCCCGGCGCACCGCCCGCTGCCGGCGCACCCGCCGCGTCCCCGTACAGAGGAGACTTCGTTGAACGCACACCCGACCTTCCGGATCGCCGCCATCCCCGCCGACGGAGTGGGGGCCGAGGTGGTCGAGGCAACGCGGACCGTCCTGAACGAGATCGCCCGGAACGCCGCCGAACCGTTCGAGCTGTCCTGGGAGGAGTTCCCCTGGGGGTCCCACTACTACGAACAGCACGGGCGCATGATGCCCGAGGACGGGCTTGACCAGCTCAACGGCTTCGACGCGATCTTCTTCGGCGCCGTGGGCTGGCCGAGTGTCCCCGACCACGTCAGCCTGTGGGGGCTGCGGCTGGCGGTGTGCCAGGGCTTCGACCAGTGGGCCAACATCCGGCCGGTGCGGTTCCTGCCCGGCGTGCGGAGCCCGCTCCGGCGCGCGGACACCGCGGACCTCGACTGGGTGGTCATCCGGGAGAACAGCGAGGGCGAGTACGCCGGCCTGGGCGGGCGGAACCTGGGCGCGCGCGGGGCCGGGCACGAGGTCGCGGTGCAGTCGGCCCTGTTCACCGAGACCGGCTGCGAACGCATCATCCGCTTCGCGTTCGACATGGCACGCGAGCGCGACCACCGCAAGGTCACCGGGGTCACGAAGAGCAACGCCCAGCAGTACGGGATGGTGCTGTGGGACGAGGTCTTCCAGCGGGTGGCCGCGGACTACCCGGACGTCGAGACGGAACTCGTGCTGGTGGACGCCATGGCCGCGCGCTTCGTGCTGCACCCCGAGAGCCTGTCGGTCGTCGTGGCGTCGAACCTGCACGCCGACATCCTCTCCGACCTCGGCAGTGCGCTGGTCGGCAGCCTCGGCGTGGCGGCCAGCGCGAACATCAACGTCGAGCGGCGGTTCCCGAGCATGTTCGAGCCGGTACACGGCTCCGCGCCCGACATCGCCGGCCAGGGGATCGCCAACCCGATCGGCGCGTTCGGCAGCGCCGCACTGCTGCTGGACCATCTGGGACTGCCGGCCGCCGCGGACTCGCTGCGCCGGGCGATCACCGCCGTCACCGCAGCGGGCGTCCTGACTCCCGATGTCGGCGGGCAGGCCAGCACGAAGGAGGTCACCAGCGCTCTGATCGAGCACCTGTGACCCCCGCACCGGCCGGCCGCCCGCGGCGCACCGCACCCGAAACGACGAGGAACCACGAGTATGCGGATAACGAAGATCACGCACAGCGAAGCGCCGATCGCGTCGAAGATCAGCAACGCCGTGATCGACTTCTCCCGGATGACGATCTCGATCGTCGCCGTGCACAGCGACCTGGTCGTGGACGGCGAACCCGTGGTCGGCTACGGCTTCCACTCCAACGGCCGGTACGCGCAGTCCGGCCTGCTCGCCACGCGTATCCTGCCGCGCGTCGAGGAGGCCCCGCCGGAGCAGCTGCTGGACCCGGCCACCGGCATCATCGACCCGGTCAGGGTGCAACGGGTCGTCATGGCCAACGAGAAGCCGGGCGGGCACGGTGATCGCGCGGTGGCCGCGGGCACGCTGGACATGGCCATGTGGGACCTGGCCGCCAAGGCGGCGGGCAAGCCGCTCTACCGGCTGCTCCACGAACGGTACGGCCGGGGTGGGCAACCGGCGTCGTCGGTGTGGGTGTACGCCGCCGGCGGCTACTACCACCCCGAGAAGCCCCTCCAGGGGCTGCGCGACGAGATCCGCGGCTACCTCGACACGGGGTACCGCGACGTCAAGATCAAGATCGGCGGCGCTTCCCTGAAGGAGGACCTGGAGCGGATCGAGACCGTGCTGGGCGTGCTCCCGTCGGGTTCCCGCCTGGCGGTGGACGCCAACGGGCGCTTCGATGTCGGGGAGGCGCTCCGTTACGCCTGGGCGCTCAGTGACTACGACCTCCTCTGGTACGAGGAGCCGTGCGATCCGCTGGACTACCAGACGCACGCGGTGGTGGCCGACGAGTTCGACGGCACCCTCGCCACCGGGGAGAACCTGTTCTCCGTGCCCGACGTCCGCAATCTCCGCCGGTACGCCGGGCTTCGGCCGCACCGCGACGTACTGCAGATGGACCCCTCGCTCAGCTACGGGATCCCGGAGTACGTCGGGATGCTGCGCGAGCTCGCGGCCGGCGGCTGGTCACCAGAGCGGTTCTGCCCGCACGGCGGGAACCAGATCAACCTCGCGCTGGCGGGGGCGTTCGGGCTCGGCGGCTGCGAGTCGTACCCCATGGTCTTCGAGCCGTTCGGCGGGTTCGCCGAGTCCACGCCGGTGACCGGCGGCTACGTGGGGCTGCCGGAGGAACCCGGCCTCGGCGTGGAGCTCAAACCGGCCCTGCGCGACCTGCTGCACGACCGGCTGTAGGCGGGAGAGCCGGGCCCCCGCACCACGGGACGCGCCCGGCCCCGCGTTCGGGGCGATCCCCCAGTGTTCGTGGAACCCGCCGCATCCGCCGTACTGTCGGCCCCTGTCCCGGGGAACGACTACCAAATCATACTGTCTACCGTATTCTTCCGGGTTTCGACCCGGAACCCGCGGCCGCGTGGTCACCGCCGCGCGGCCCTACCCCCCGTTCCCACTCCCCGTGCAGAGGCGGCACGAAGAGGAGGCAGCATGCGAACATCCCGGAGGGCTTTTCTCACCACCTGCGGCGCGGCCGCATTATCGCTGACGGGCTGCGCCACTCGGGCGGTTCCCGGCGGCAGCCAGGGGACGGACTACCCCGCCCACTCGGTCCAGTACATCCTCCCGTTCGACCCCGGCGGGGAGTCCGACACCACCGCCCGGATGCAGCAGAAGCCGCTGGAGGACGCCCTCGGGACCTCGGTCGTGATCTCGAACCGCCCGGGCGGCGGCGGGGCGGTGGGCTGGTCGGAGCTGGCCAACCAGGTCAGGCCCGACGGATACACGATCATGGGTGCCAACATCCCGCACGTGGTCCTGCAGCCGCTCGCCCGCGGCGAGGCCGGCTACGAGACAGAGGACATCAAGTGGGCCTACATATTCCAGAGCACGCCCAACGCCCTCGTCGTCTCCGCCGACGGCGGGCACGAGACACTTGAGGACTTCCTGGAGGCCGCCCAGAGCCAGGAGCTCACCCTCGGCGGCAGCGGTTCCTTCACCGCCAACCACACCGGCACCCTGACGCTGGCGCGCGAGGCGGACGCGCAGCTGACCTACGTCCCCTTCAGCGGCACGGCGGCCGCCTCGCCGGCGCTGCTCGGCGGCCAGGTCGACGCGCTCATGACCTACAACACCGAGGCGCTGAACCTGCAGGACAAAGGCATGCGCGTGCTGGCGGTCGCCTCCGAGGAGCGCCTGGCGGAGTTCCCGGACGTGCCCACGCTGGTGGAGTCGGGCTTCGACACCGTTGAGGGGGCCTGGCGCGGTGTCGCCGTACCGCCGGACACCCCGAAGGCCGTCATCGACACGCTCGCCGACGCTTTCGCGCAGGTCAACAAGGACCCGGAAATCATCGAGCGGTCCGAGGAACTCGGATACCACCTGGAGGACATGGGGCCGGCGGAATCCGCGGACTTCATAGAGCGCCGCAAGGAAGCCGACCAGAAGCTCCTCGAACAGTTCGACATGCTGAGCGGTTAGGGATGGGCTCCACGCCCCGAGCCGGCGGCGGTGCCGCCGGTTCCACCACACCGCCAGCCAACCGCGTCCGCCGCGTCGCCGGCGCGGCGCCCTCCCCCATTGTCCAGGCATCATCTCAGGAGAACTGATGTTCCCAGGTTTCGAGGATGCTCTAGCGCAAGTCGTATCGCCCCAGATGCTGTTGCTGTGCGTTGTCGGGGTGATCGGCGGCATGGCCGTCGGCGCCACGCCGGGGCTCAGCGCCACTGTCGGCTTGGCCCTCCTCCTCCCTGTCACGTTCACCCTCGACCCCACCAGCGGGCTGGTGCTGATGGGGGCGTTCTACGCGGCCGCGATCTTCGGCGGCTCGTTCACCGCGATCCTCGTCAACGCGCCCGGCACGCCGTCGTCGATCGCCACGACCTTCGACGGCTACCCCATGACCAAGCAGGGGCGCAGCGAGACCGCGATCATCGCCGTCACCACGGCGTCCGTCGTCGGTGGACTCACCGGCGTCGTCGGACTGCTGTTCCTCGGCCCCCTGATCGCCGACGTGGTACTGGAGTTCGGCCCCCAGGAGTACTTCTGGCTCGGCATCTTCGGTCTCACGATGATCGCCAGCCTGGCCGCGAAGTCGCTACTCAAGGGATTCGCCGCCGGTTTTGTCGGGCTGCTGATCTCCACGATCGGCGTCGCGCCCGTCGGCGGCGACGTCCGGTTCACGTTCGGCGTCACCGAGATGCAGGGCGGCGTCCCGCTCATCGTGGCCCTCATCGGGTTCTTCACCGTCCCGGCGATGCTCGACCTGATCACCAACCCGGCGGGCCGCTCGGCGGCCATGCACAAGGAGCGGACGCAACGCGAGCCGGGCCTGCTGCCGCGGACGATCCGCTACGTGCTCTCCCGCCCTCTCAACCTCGGCCGGTCCGCGGTGATCGGCACCTTCGTGGGCATGCTCCCCGGGGCGGGCGGCAACGTCGCCAACCTGGTCGCCTACAACGAGGCCAAGCGCGCGTCAAAGACCCCGGAGCGGTTCGGAAAGGGCGAGGTCGACGGGGTCGTCGCGCCCGAGACGGCCAACAACGCGGTCGTGGGCGGCGGGCTCATCCCGCTGCTCACCCTCGGCATTCCGGGCGCGCCGGCCGACGCCGTGATCTTCGGCGTACTGATGCTGCACGGCCTGCGGCCGGGTTCGGAGCTCTTCACCGAACAGGGCCCCCTGATCTTCACCTTCATCCTCGCGCTCGCGGTGGCGGTGCTGCTACTGGCGCCCGTCGGGCTGGTCGCGGGGCGCGGGCTGCAGCGCACCGTGGTGCGCACGCCAACGCACCTGCTGGTGCCGGCCATCGCCCTGCTGACGATCATCGGCTCCTACGCGGTCCGCAACAACCCGCTCGACGTCGTGCTGATGCTGGGGCTGGGCGTGGCCGGCTACGGGCTGCGGCACCTGGGCCTGCCGCCGCCGGCCATCGTGCTCGGCGTCGTCCTCGGGCCGATCATCGAGTCGGGGCTGGGCCAGGGACTGCTCGCCGCCAGCGGCGACGCGTACCCCTGGATGTCCTTCTTCACGCGGCCGATCAGCGCGGTCATCGCCATCGTCGTGCTGCTGGCGCTGGCGTGGCCCCTGCTGGCCCGTTGGCGGGAACACCGCGCCGCGTCCCGCGGCACGGCGACCGGGCAAACCACCGAGACCAAGGCGGGTGCGAACGATGAAGCGTGACTTGGCGTGCGCCGCGCTCCTGCTGGGGCTCGCGGTGATCTTCTGGATCGCCCAGGAGGAGTACACCGAGCCGGTGGACGGGGCGCTCCCCCGGTTCGTCCTGGTCGTGCTGGCCGTTCTGGGCCTCGTCATCGGCACGGCCGCCCTTGTGCGGGGACGCGGCACCAATGGGGAAGCGTCCGCCGACGCGACCGCCGATCCGGAGTTGGCCGGTGTCGCCGCCATGCGGGGAACCACGTCCCGGGCTGGGGAGCCCGCGGCACCGGAGACCGCTGACCCGACTACACGCGCGGGCGGCTCCGGGAGCCCGGATTCCGGGGCGGACACTTCGGACGAAGACGCGGACGCGGAAACAACCGGTACGTCCACGGTGGACTGGCGCATCCTGACCGCCGCGATCCTGCTCCTGGTGGGCTGGGGCGCGGCGTTCGGGCTGTTCGGGCTCACACTCAGCGGAGTGGTGGCCTTCGTCGCCACGGCGGTGCTGGTCAACCGGGGAATCACCACAACCCGGAGACTCGTGGTCGACGTCGCGGTCGCGGTCGGGTTCGTGCTGCTGTGCTTCTTCGTCTTCACCCGCGTGCTGTACGTCCCGATTCCGGTGTCGGAGGTCCTCGGGATCTGATTCCCGACCGTCGGGAGAGGGCCGGACGCACGGCCCCTCCCGACGTTCCGACGGGCGCGAAGCGCCACCGCGGCCGTTAGCGAACCGAGTGGCCCGCGCCCGCCCGCCCCCGGGGCGTCGGCGGGCTGCCGGCACCGGGCGGCGCCTTACCGGGCCGTGCGCCCGCGGTGAGTCGACCACCGAAAACTGCGATCCGGTCGTTCCCGAATACGGAATATTGGAGTACCGGAATCGGTGGCGACGCACCGATACGCGGTTACCGTAAATTGCACTTCCGTGAATTCTGTTACGCCTGGGAACAACCCAGCGAAAATCGAAGCCTCGTTCCGCCGATATTCCCCACACGCGGGCGGCATTACGGCAATAATTCCGGAGAATAGCCGTACGCACTCCACTCCGGAACGCCCGAAATAGGGAAAAAGCAGACATGGGTAACCTCAGGTCGACCATCGGACTGATCTTCTTTGGCATCCTCATGCCGGGAATTGCCGGGTACACCCTGTCCGAACTGGTACGCGACCAGCCATGGATCGCGCTGGGTGTCCTGGTGGCCTACGAGGCACTGGTCGTGACCCTCACGCCGGTCGGGGGCGCTGTGGGGATCTGGCAGCAGCAGGCGGCGAAGTGGATCTACCACCGCGTCCAGGGGCTGGTACCGGGCTTCGGCCGACGATACCGGGACTACCTCCGGCGCAGCTCCAAGCACGTCGACCAGAGCGGGATGCAGACCTCGGCCTTCTTCAGCCCCGCACTCGACGACGTGTTCATCGACGTGGACCTGGTAAAGCGCAGCCCCGGGGAGGTGAGGACGGACGTAGCCGCCGCGTTCGAGGAGGCCAAGCCACCGCGGGAACGCAGCAAGCTGGGCGACTACCTGCGCAGCCCGCATCCGGAAACGCTGGCCGTGCTGGGCGCGCCGGGAAGCGGGAAGACCACACTGCTGCGCCGTGCCGTACACGACACCTGCAAGGCGGGCAACGACCGGCGCAACGTTCCCATCCTCCTCGCCATCCGCGACCACGTCCGGACCATCACCGGGGCACCCGAGACCGGGCTGCCCGACGTGCTGCGCGCCTCGCTCAAGCGCAGCGGACTGGTCGACCCGCCCGGCTGGTTCGAGCGCCGGTTGGACAGGGGCGAGTGCGTGGTGCTGCTCGACGGCCTGGACGAGGTCCCCCGGGACGAGGACCGCCAACGGGTGGCCGACTGGGTACACGCCCAGATCGCGCGCTACCCGGAGAACCACTTCGTGGTCACCTCCCGCGCGCACCGGTACTGGGAGACGAGGATCGAGCCCGCCACGGTGCTGGAGACGCAACGCCTCACCCCGGAGCAGGTCCACCACTTCATCCACGACTGGTACCTGGCCATCGAACGGGGCACCAACGAGAGCTATGGCGGAGCCCACTCGCTGGCCCAAGAGGGCGCCAACGACCTCCTCGGCCGCCTCGCGGAGAACCCCGAGCTGCTCAAGCTGACCGTGAACCCCCTGATGCTCACGATGACCGCGAACGTGCACCGCGAGCGCGGGGCACTACCCGACAACCGGGCCCAGCTCTACCGCGAGGCGGTCGAGGGCATGCTGTGGCGCATGTCGCGGCGGAGGTCCTCGATCCGGTTGTCCGGGGAGCAGCGCGAGGTCGTGCTGCGCGAACTCGCCTTCGCGATGATGCGCGACCAGACCCACGATCTGAAACGAAGCGAGATCCTCGACATGGTCGCGCCCAGGCTCGCCCGGGTTTCGCAGCGTGTGAGCCCGCACGAGTTCATCACCGACGCCGTGGTCTCCGGCCTGGTCATCGAGCGCGATGGTCTGTGGTACTCGTTCGCGCACCACACGTTCCAGGAATACCTGGCCTCCGAGCACATGAAGGAGGCGGGGCTTCCTGAGGGGAAGAAGCTGGTCCAGATGGTCCGGGATGACTGGTGGCGCGAAACCCTGTTCCTCTACGCGGCCCGCGACGACGCGACCCCCATCGTGCAGGCGTGTCTCGACGTGGGGACCGTCAACGCTCTGGCCCTCGCCCTCGACTGCGTGGACCAGGCCCGTGAGCTGGCGCCGGAGTTGCGCGACCAGATGGACCGGATGCTCCAGGACGCGTTCGACAGCGACTCGGATCCCGAACGCCGGCGACTGGCGAGGGCATGGGCCCTCCGCTTCCTGCGCGAGGACGTGGAGCTGCCCAACAGCGGCGGACGGCTCTGCGCCCGGCCGATCACGGTCGGGCTGTACCGGCTCTTCCTCGCCCGGCGGGCCAAGGAAGGAGAGCACACCCCGGACACCGCCGAGTTCACCGACGACACTCCCGACAGCGCCGTCGTGGTCGGGGTCCGGGCGGCCGACGCCACCGCCTTCGTACAGTGGATCAACGAGGTCCTGGGGGACGAGATCACCTTCGGGAACGACAAGAGCACCTTCCGGCTGCCCACGCGGGAGGAACTGGCCGAGTACTCCATCATGCGCGGGCACCCGTACTCGGCCTCCTCACTCTGGACGCGCTCGGAGCCGAGCCCCAAACTGTGGGCTCCCAAGGGGTTCCTCGGCCGGACCGTCAACGACACGACACTCACGCAGCAGGCCAAGGAGGATGTGCACCACTCGCAACCCCTGGTCATGCAACTTCTGCTGATCCGGTCGGTACGCTTCCTCGACGCGCTCGGCTGTACCGTCTCCCCCGACTGCGGACTCGGTCCCGACCGGATCAACTTCCTGTTCCACGCTCTCGGGCGCGACCCCGCGCAACGAATCGGCGTCGACCTCCCCCGCGTGCTCGCCCACGACCTAACGCGCTGCCTCGGCATCGTCCGTTCCCTGGTGGACGGGGACGAACGGGTGAGCGCGCACACCGACGCGGTTGAGCGGGCCCACCAACTCGCGCGCCAGCTCGACCACACCCGCGCCGGCTACGGGCAGTACGAGAGCTCCCCCGACCGCACCCACAAGCTCGTCCTGCGGAGCTCCCGCGAGCTGGCCACCGCGTTCGCTGACATACAGACCCTCGACAGCAGCCAGATCGTCGACCCCGATCTCGCGCCCCAGGGGCCGCCGTTCGACCCGATCATGGGGCGGGCGTTCTCCGACGCGCTCACCACGACGCTGACCGCCGCCACCCAGTGGGCCGGCGCTCCCCAGTTCGTCGAGGATCTGGCCCAGAACCTGGTCATGCGGGTGAAGGTCGGTAGCGGGCTCTACCACCCCGCCCCGGAGGCCCTCGCGAAGACCACCTCAGAGACGTGCGGTGACCTGTCGGCGGCGCTCACCACGGCACAGGACCGGTCCGTTCCACACGCCTGGGCACACGCGGCCGCGCGGCGGCTGGACGCGCTCGCCGTTCCCGTCTTCAGCCGGCAGGAGAAGCTGACCCCCACGACCGCGACCACCATCCGGCTGCTCGCGCTGGCCTTGGCGGCCGAAGCGGACCGGTTGGGCGCCCCCCGTCTCGGCCACAACTTCCGCACCACCGCGGCCGGCGTCACCCTGCTGCGGCGCCGCCTCAGCGGCGAGGCGCGGGCCACGGAGACCATCATGCTCGCTGTGGACTGATCCGCCGCCTTCCGAACTCCGCCGAAGTCGCGGCCGCTGAGACCGGCCGCTACCGGTCATTAATCGGCCGCGCTGGCAAGGTTCGGCGCCGCTGGCCAGCGTCAAGCCAGGTGCGGGCCTCAGTCCAGGCTGTCGAGGAAGCGGGCCGCCTCGGTCTCCGTCATCCCGGTCTCGGTGGCCACGTGCTGGATGGCGTCAGCGATGCGGTCCTGGCGCCGAAGCTCTCGGGCCCGGTCGGCCAGGGACATGCTCGTCGACGGCATGATCGGGACGGGGTGTCCGGCGCGCACGGCATCGGTGACGTCCTTCGCTTCTTTCAGGCCCAGTCCGGTGTGCTTCCGCAACGCCTTGACCGCCATGACCTGCTTGCCCTGGTTGAGCAACTCCCGCACCTCGGCCGCCGCCTCCTCGCTCAGGAGGCCACCCGGTCCGAACGCTTCGAGGGACCGCCGAACACGCTCACCACCACCAGCACGGAGTGAGCCCCGCGGGTTCGAGGCTCCGACAGCGGCGCACAGCCTACCCGCCCGGCACTTCGAGGGCTATTGCCCCAGCCACCACGCTTCAGCCCGGCAGACCGAACCGTAGGGTCGCGACTCTTGCTAAGCGAAGTATCTCGATATATCGTCGGACTAACGGAAGGCGATATGGAAGGAGTTGACTTCCCATGAGTGACGCGTACGCGGGTGCGTGGCCGCCGTTCGGCTGCCCCGAGGAGCACTTCGGCCGCGGACGGGCCTTCCTCCAGCGGCTGAGGATGGCCGCCGAACGCGGCGGCGGCGGCCGGGGCAGGGGCCGCGGCTGGGGCGGCCCGCCCGGCCCCTGGGGTCCGCGGGGCGGCGGGTTCGGGTTCCCCCCGGGCCCCAAGGTCCGGCGCGGCGACGTCCGCGCCTCGATCCTCGCCCTGCTGGCCGAGGGCCCGCGGAACGGCTACCAGATCATCCAGGAGATCGAGGAGCGCAGTGGCGGGGTGTGGCGCCCCAGCGCCGGCTCGGTCTACCCGGCACTGCAGCAACTGGAGGACGAAGGGCTCGTCCGGGCGGTGCATGAAGGCACGCGCCGCCTCTTCGAGCTGACCGAGGAGGGCCGGACCCACTCCGACACCCACGCCGCCGGGCAGTCCGCGCCGTGGGAGGCGATGGCCGAAGGAGTCGGGGAACAGACGGCGGAACTGCACGAACTGGCCAGGGAGGTCGCCATGGCCGCCGTCCAGGTGGCACGCGCGGGCTCCACGACCCAGGTCACCGAGGCACGCCGCGTCCTGACGGACACGCGGAGGTCGCTGTACCGCGTCCTCGCGGAGGACGAACCGGAGGGCACCACCTGATTTCCCTGGTTGGGGGGGGAACGGCCCCGCGCCTCGCAGCGAAGGGCCGTTCCCCCCAACGTCGGCACTTGGGCCGGAACCGGGTACCGGGCACGCGCGGATGCGCGTGCCCGGCGGGAGCGGGCTCATCGGGGCCCACGCCCGGCACGGAACCCCCGCGGCGTCCGCCGGGCGTGCGGAGTTCTGCTACGAGCCCTCTTAGCGGAGCGACCAGTCCAGCGCCGCTTCGACGTGCAGCAGCGTGGTGTCGAAGACGGGCAGCGGGCTGTTCTCCTGCCCGAGCAGAAGACCGATCTCGGTACAGCCGAGAATCACCCCCTCGACGTCGTCGCTCCGTCCCAGGTCCGCGACGATCCGCTCGAACTCCGCGCGCGAGGAGTCCACCGTCTTCCCGAGGCAGAGCTCGTCGAAGATGGTCCGGTGCACAAGGTCCCGGTCGGCCGCGCTGGGTACCACCACGGTCAGCCCGCGTCCCTCCAGGCGTTCCCGGTAGAACGCCTGCTCCATGGTGTAGCGGGTTCCCAGCAGCGCCACCTTCCGCACCCCCGCGGATTCGAGCGCGTCAGCGGTGCTGTCGGCGATGTGCAGCATGGGAACGCTGATAGCGCGTTGGACCTCCCCGAACACCCGGTGCATCGTGTTGGTGCACAGCACCACGCACTCCGCGCCGGCCGCCTCGAGCCGTTGGGCGCACTCGGCGAGATAGTTCCCGGCGCGCTCCCAGTCCCCGGCCGCCTGCATACGTTCGACCGCGTCGAAGTCCACCGAGTAGACGACGCAGTGCGCCGAGTGCAGTCCGCCGAGACGGTCCCGTACAGCGCGGTTCAATTCCTGGTAGTAGTAGCTGGTCGACTCCCAGCTCATGCCGCCGAGCATGCCGATTACCCTCATGGCGCGTCGTCTCCGGTCCTAGGCGTCTGGGCTCGTGCGGGGTTCGTCAGGCCGCCGGTGGTCCTGCTCTCGTGGGCGGGCAGCGGCAGACAACGGAGGATAGCGCGTGAGGCCCGCACGCGGGCGCGAGCGGGACACAGCACTAGCCGATCCGCAGGACAAGCTTGCCGCGTGCCTGCCCCGACTGGCTCAGCTCCGCGGCGGTGCGCCAGTCCTCCAGCGGGAACGTGCGGGCCACTGGTACCGAGAAGCGGCCCTCCGACGCCAGTTGCGCGTACCCGCCGAGTACGTCGTGCCGCAGGTTGGTGTCGGTGCCGACGCTGGCACGCACGCCGAGTTCGTCGGCCGCGGCGAAGTCGCTGAGGGTCAACACGTGTTCTGGTGCCTTGACCGTACGTACGAGGCCCGGCAGCGCGTTGCTGACCGGTGCCGCGTCGAGGGCGAGGTCGACCGGTCCGCCCGCGAGTGCCCTCACTCGCTCGACCATGCCGTCGCCGTAACCGGTGACGTCGGCGCCGACGGCGCGCAGGGCTCCGGAGTACGTCTCGCCGGCGGTGGCAATGACCTGTGCCCCGCGCTGAACCGCGAGCTGCATCGCGGCATACCCGACGGTGGAACCGGCGCCGTGCACGAGCACGGTTGTGCCGGCGGGGACACCGAGCTCCTCCAGACCTCGGTAAGCCGTCTCGACCGCCATCGGCAACGCGGCGGCGTCGACCGGGGCGAGCCCCGGCGGGCGCGGGAACCAGGCGCTGAGGAGCGCCTGCTCGGACGCGCCAGCGGTCGGTCCGGTGTAGGACGCTGGGCCGAACGGTGGATGGCCGACGAGCGAGCCGATTTCGCCCAGGTGCTGTCGGCCAGCGCGACGGACCTGCTCGCCGTCACCGCGGACGGCGTCCCGAACGTGTCCGCTCGCGAGCGTTCAGCCGCCAACAGGTCGTGACAGGCGTTTCCGCGCTGCGCAGCGCGGAAACGCCTGTCACGCCGGACACCGGCCGACGTTCATGGACACAGCACTAGGCGGGCAGCCCGTCGAGGGCGGGGATCAGTTGCTCCTCCTCGTAGTCCAGGTGGCCCTCCAGCTCGGCGGCGAGCCGGTCGACCTCGGTGAGCACCCCCCGCGGGTCCGCGCCCTCGGTGGAGATGACCTCCTGGAGCGCCTCAAGGATGGCCGCGATGCTCTGGTGCTCCCGGTCCAGCCGCTCCAGTGTCGGGCCGAGCTCGGGGTGGCGCTCGCCCAGCGTCGGGAACACCGCTGTGTCCTCCATCGTGTGGTGGTACCGCAGACCTCCGCAGAAGCTCAGGCAGTTCACCCGGAGTTGGGCGCCCAGGCCGGGGCCGGACCTGGCGACCTCCGCCCGGACCAGCTCCAGCTCCCGTCGGAACGCGTCGTGGATCATCCGCAGGCCCTCGCCGAACGACGACCCACCGGGCGGGCCGGCCTCGGCTTCCTCAAGTGCCACCACGGGGATGACGCGTGACGTTGCGGCCTGGTACTCCGCCCATCCGGGATCGGCCTCGGCCGCGCGCGCGAAGAGCCGGTCCCGTTCGGCCCCGGTGAGGATGGTGGCCCGCGCCTCGTAGCTGAAGACCCCGTCCTCGACCGTGGCGCGGGGGTCGGCCACCAGGTTGTGGTACCAGTCCGGATGCGTCGGCGCGCCACCGGCCGACGCGATGACCAGGATCCGGTCCCCCTCGTCGGGGAGGTAGCCGACCGGAGCCGTGTGCGGCGCGCCCGACCGCGCGCCGGTCGTGGTCAGCAGGATCAGCCGGGCCCCTTCGAACGGTCCGCCGACCCGTCCGCGATTGGCGCGGAACTCCTCGATGATCTTCTGGTTGAAATCGTTGGGCATACTCTCTCTTTCACTCTTGCACTGCGGCATGAATGGTCTGGTTCTCAGTTCGCGCGCACGACGGAATACCGTTCTTCGGGCAGCACGAAATCACCGCGGGGCACACCGCCGACCGCGGTACGGGAAAAACGGGAAAAGGCGCCAGCCGACCGGAAGGACCGCTACGTCAGCGACCGGCTGGATCCATGAATGGCGCGCTCGATCGAGGGAAAGGCGCCGCCACATACGACGAAGAACCGCCCCGAACACGCGGGGCAAGAAAAAAGGAGGGCCTCGGGCCCACCCGGCGCTCACGCAGAGGCCGGGAACCTAACTCGCTTTTGGCCAATGGCCGACCCGGCAGTCACGCAACCGATCGTAATGCCATGTCGGCCTCGGGGCAACGCGACGCAGCCGCGCGGTGAGGGGCCGGTTTCCGCACGCCCCTGCACCCTCATCGGCGATCTTGAGGGTTCCGTTCCTTCGCGGCGCGGTGGGGTTTCGTGGGTGTGCCAACCGCATGTGCGAGGCTCGGCAACGGCGGCGAGGAGCCGGATGGTTGGGGTGAGTGGTGATCAGTGCGGTGGCGGTGGGTGCGCGCGCGACGGGGCGGCGATGGCGCCAGATGGGCCGGCCCGCGGTGGTCGCTTCTGGTGCCCGGTGGTGGCGCCCCGACGAGGGCGGCGAAGGCCCGCCGGCCCGGTGGGAGTCGCCCCTTTGCGGGCGCCGGTGCTCCCGCCCGGCGGCGGGGCGCTCGCCGAGGGTGACCGTGGGGACATTCTCGGCGCTGAATATGTCCGCACGGTCACCCTCGGTGCGGACCCCGCATCCACACCTGACCGGTGTGCCGTGTTTCGCCCGAAGTCTGCTGCCGCGGCCACGACCGATGGGCCCCGGCCGCGGGCCAGGCCCCCGGTCGTCGGGCGCGCCACCCTCGGGCACCCGTTGCGGCCATCGAGGGCCGGCCCATCCACCGTCCTCGCCGCCCTCGTCGGAGGCCGCACCACGTGCCCACCGCGGCGATGGGCACCAAACCGGGCGCCTTCCCACCCCACAACACCGAAACTCCACGCGCTCGGGAAGGAACGCTTTCCGCAAGATCAACAAGAAGTCGGGCCCGCGCTGGGCGCAACCGGGTTAGGAGAAGACGACGGTCGTGTTGCCGTGCCTGGCCACCCGGTCCTCGCAGTGCCACCGCACCGCCCGCGACAGCACCGTCCGCTCCACGTCGGCGCCCCGGCGGGCGAGATCCTCGACGCTGTCCTGGTGCGAGACCCGCACCACGTCCTGCTCGATGATAGGCCCCTCGTCGAGGTCCTCGGTCACGTAGTGCGCGGTCGCCCCGACCAGCTTCACTCCGCGGCTCCGGGCCTTCTCGTAGGGACCGGCGCCGATGAACGCGGGGAGGAAGGAGTGGTGGATGTTGATCGTCGGCACCCCCACGCGTTCGAGGAAGTCACCCGAGACGATCTGCATGTACCGCGCCAGCACGACCAGGTCGACATTGCCGCGCAGCAGCTCCAGGTGCCTGGCCTCGGCCTCCGCCTTGGTCTCCTTCGTCACCGGGACGTGCACGAACGGCACACCGAACGGGCGGACCGTGTCCGCGAGGTCCGGGTGGTTCCCGATCACCATCACGATGTCGATCGGCAGTTCGTCGCGCCGGCTGCGCCAGATCAGGTCGAGCAGGCAGTGGTCCAGCTTCGACACCATGATGGCGACCCGCCGGCGCTTGGCGGTGGCCGAGAACCGCCACCGCATGTCGGGGAACCGGGCCGCCACCTCGGAGGCGAACGCGGCTTCGAGGTCCTCCCACCGTGCCGCGAGACCGTCGAGATGGAACACGGTCCGCTGGAAGAACACGCCATCCTGCGGGTCGGTCGAGTGCTGGTCCAGGTGGGTGATGTTCGCGTTCTGCCGGTAAAGGAAGTCCGACACGGCCGCCACCAGCCCCGGCTGGTCCGCGCACTGGATCAGCAGGCGCCCCACGTCGCTCCCCTGCTCCTGGGAGCCGCTCGCGGCCCGAGCGCTCGACGCCGGAACGGCGGGTGCGGTGGTCGTGGACGGGGTCATCGCGATTCCTCCTACGCCCGCGCGCAAACCGCGCGGCCTGTGGTACCGGCCCGGTTCTCGGACGGCGTTCCCTCGGTGGCACCCCGTGGTTCCCGCCAGCCCCGCGGAAGACCATGGCGGCCCCAGCGTTGGTTCGGTCCCGCGCTGCCGCAGGGCCACGCCGATGCACGCCGCCATCGTGCGCGAGCGTACGTGGCCGGCGGAAGCCACCGCGCGGCGGCACCCGGGCGCCCCAGCGTGCGCCCGGCCGGACGCTCCGGAACCGCCAACCGTATGCTGATAGACCACCGCACGAGGAAGTCCCGACGTTGCGAACAGCCGTCGTCCCAGCATAACCACCCCGCCCCGCCACCCATCTCCGTACGGGAAGGGCCGCTGTGAGCAGCACCGCCACGCCGCACCCCGCACAGCGACGGGTCCTCACCGTTCTTGTCGCCGCCCAGGTCCTCAGTGGGGCCGGGCTGGCCGCCGGCATCACCGTGGGCGCCCTGCTCGCCGAGCGGATGCTGGGCGGCACGAGCCTCTCCGGCGTTCCGATCGCCCTGTTCACCCTGGGTTCGGCCGCCACGGCCGTCATGGTCGGGCGGATATCGCAACGCCACGGGCGCCGCGCCGGGCTGGCCGTGGGCTACTGGGCGGGCGCGGCCGGCAGCCTCGGCGTGGTCGCCGCCGCCGTCGCCGACAATGTGGTGCTGCTGTTCGTGTCGCTGTTCGCCTACGGCGCCGGCACCGCGACCAACCTGCAGGCCCGCTACGCCGGCGCGGACCTGGCCGGGCCGCAGGGGCGCGGCCGCGCCCTGAGTACGGTCCTGGTGGCCACCACCCTTGGCGCGGTCATCGGCCCCAACCTGGTCACGCTGACCGGTGACCTTGCCGAGGTCTGGAGCGTCCCCCGCTTGGCCGGCCCGTTCATGCTGGCGGCGCTCGCCTACGGGGCGGCCGGGTTGGTGCTGTGGCTGCTACTGCGCCCCGATCCCCTCCTCACCGCCCGGGCCCTGGCCGATACGGCGCCCGCCGCCACCTCGGCGAGTGCCACCGAGGCGAGCGACGCGCCCACCGGCCGCGGGGGGTCGGTCGCACTGGGTGCCGCGGTCATGGTCCTGACCCAGCTCGTCATGGTCGCGATCATGACCATGACGCCCGTGCACATGCGGGACCACGGGCACGGGGTGGGCGCGGCCGGGTTGGTCATCGCGGTCCATGTCGGCGCGATGTATCTGCCGTCGCCCGTGACCGGCGTACTTGTGGACCGGTTTGGGCGGCTGCCGGTGGCCGTGGCCTCGGGCGCGGTCCTGTTGGCGTCCGGGATGCTGGCCGCGTTCGCCCCGGTGCACTCGGTGGCGCTGCTGGCGATCGCGCTGGGCCTGCTGGGGCTGGGCTGGAACCTCGGGCTGCTCAGCGGCACCGCGATCGTCACCGACGCCACCCCTCTGGCCACCCGCGCCCGGACCCAGGGCAGGGTCGACGTCGCCATCGCCTTCGCCGGCGCGGGCGGCGGCATGGCCTCGGGCATGATCGTGTCGGCCGGCAGTTTCGCCGTGCTTTCCCTGGCCGGCGGCGTCATCGCCCTGGCCGTCATCCCGGCGGTCGCCTCCGCCTCCCGGTCGAGCCGGGTGCCCGCCGTCCGGCCCTGACCGGCGGGCGCGCCGGCTCCCCGCGCGAGCCGCTGGCCCCGGCCCGGTGCCGCCCGGCCGCTCCTGGCCAGGTCGGCGATGACCGGCGGTTACTCGACGACGAACAGGTGCAGCCGGACCTCGCCGGGGTGGCGTTCGCCGGTGCCGAGGATGATCCGGGAGCGCAGCCAGGACCACCGCTCCCCCGCCGGCTCCAGGCGCGGGGAGCAGCGGAAGTAGATCCGGTCCGGGTCGGCCGGCTCGCCCCGCACCAGCTTCGCGATGTCCTCCGGCGCGCCGGAGCGCAGACCGAAGTTCCACACGTGGATCCGTTCGCCGTCCTCGGTCTCGATTGCGTACTCGGCCTTGAGCTCCGTCAGCGTGTCGGTGCGCAGCACCTGGAAGTCCGCGCCGCCCGCCAGCACCCGTCCGCGCAGCTCGGGACCGGTGACGCTGCCTCCGACGATCGGGATGATGCGCCGGTGTCCGTCGAGAGCGGGGCCCACCTCGACCGGCGTGCCGACCTGAACGGCGATGGTCGCGAGGAACGTCAGCTTCGGCACAAGCGGTGTCGGCATCATGGACCAGAAATTAGCAGCAGCACACCAAAGGGTCGATGACTAATTTCCCGACATGCAACGGCGAATTAATAGTGTTGACGCCCCGGACACCCGATTGAATAATCGGCGCAATCACCGACGAATACCAGGTGACCTGCCCGGACACAGTTGACCACGGAGGGGATATGAGCCTCACGGCCACAACGCGCAAACGCCGCAAGGATCTTGTGGCCGTCAATATAGGAAACACTCTCGAGTGGTTCGACTGGAACATATACGCGGTATTCGCTCCTTTCTTCGCGGCACATTTCTTCCGAAATGAGGACCCGATATCGGCGCTCCTCTCCACGCTCGCCGTCTTCGCCGCCGGGTTCCTGATGCGGCCGGTCGGCGGCTGGCTCTTCGGCCGGATCGCCGACGAGAAGGGCCGCCGGTTCAGCCTCACTCTCGCCATTACGCTGGCGGCACTGGGGAGCCTGGTCATCGCCGTCGCGCCCACGTTCGGCACGGTCGGCGTGTTCGCCTCGGTCATCCTGCTGGCCGCCCGGCTGCTCCAAGGGCTCTCGCACGGCGGCGAGACCGGATCGGCGTTCACCTACCTGGCCGAGGTCGCGCCCGCGGAACGGCGCGGTCTGTGGGCGTCCAGCCCGTGGCTCGGCGTCGGCATCGGCTCGATTCTCGCCACGGCCCTGGGCGCATTCCTCACGGGTGTCCTCAGCGACGAGGCCATGGCCGCCTACGGGTGGCGGATCCCGTTCGCGATCGGCGCGCTCCTCGGCCTCTACGCCGTCTACATCCGCCTGACGATGGAGGAGTCCCGGGTCTACCAGGACGCGGCGGAGAAGGCCGCCGCAGAGGGCACGCCGCGGGTCACGCTCGGCCAGGCGTTCGCCGAGCTGTGGCGCGAACGGGCGGCCGCCCTGCGAATCGTCGGGTTGACGATCAGCGGTGTCGTGGCCTTCTACACGTGGTTCATCTTCGCCCCCGGTTACGCCACCACGGCACACGGCATGGATGAGACCACCGCCCTGGTTGTCGGCGTGCTCGGGCAGGCGGTGTTCCTGGTCGCGATCCCGTTGATGGGCGCCGCCTCCGACCGGTGGGGACGCCGGCCGGTGCTGCTGGTCTTCAGTGTCGGGTTCGCGGCGGCCGCGTTCCCGCTGGAAACGGTGCTCAGCGGGAACCCGGTCTCGTTGTTCGCCACGATGGCCCTGGCATCCATCCTGCTCGCCGCCAACTGCGCGCCCCTGGGGTCGGTCTTCGCCGAGCTCGTCCCGACCCGGCAGCGCGCCACCATCATCGGCATCGCCTACGCCACCTCGGCGGCGGTGCTCGGAGGGACCGCCCCCTACCTGAACACCTGGCTGGCCAGCCTCGGCGTACATTTGTTGTTCGTGGCGTACATCGTCCTGCTGTGCGTCATCTCCACCGTTGTTCTGCTGTTCATGCCGGAGACCCGGGGCCGGGAGCTGAAGTGAGCTCGGACGGCCCGGCAGTGCACCACAAAGGCGGGCCGATGAACAATTTCACCCTGCGCCAGTTGAGTTACTTCCGTTCGATCGCCTCAACAGGAAGCATCAGCGCCGCGGCGGAGCGGGAGCACGTCTCCCGCTCCGCCATGGCGGCGGCCCTGGACGAGCTGGAACGCGCGCTGCGTACCCAGCTCTGCAGCCGCCACCGGTCCTCGGGAATCGCCCTGACCCCCGCCGGCGAGCACGTGTTCGAACGGGCGATCTCGCTGCTGCGGGAAGCCGACGACCTGGAGGCGGCCGCTGACGGGCGCAAGCTGTCCGGCGCCATCTCGGTCGGCTGCTTTCCGTCGCTGGCCCCGACGGTCCTGCCGACCATGTTCAAGCTGTTCGAGGGGTTGCACCCGGACGTCACCGTGGACCCCGTCTCGGCGGACCAGGAGACCCTGCTGCAGCAGCTGCGCTCCGGCGCCATCGAGCTCGCCGTCATGTACAACATGCACCTGGACCAGGCGTTCGAGACCGTCCGGCTCTACGACACGGCGATGCACGTCATCCTGCCGGCGGAGCACCCCCTGGCGGCCGGCGGCACCGTGCCCACCGCGGCCCTGGAACCCGAACCCATGATCCTGCTGGAGGTGCCGCCCAGCGCCGAGGACGTGCTGAGCTACTTCCGGGCCCACGGGCTCTCCCCGAACGTGCGGCTCCGTACGCCGCACTTCGAACTGGTGCGCTCCCTGGTGGCGCAAGGACTGGGCTACTCGCTGTTCATCCAGCGGCCGCGCATCCACCAGAGCTACGAGGGCCTGCCCATCGCCGCTCGGGCCCTGGAGCCGCGTCCCCACCTGGAGCGTGTCTCCGTCGTGTGGCCGGCCGGGCGCCGGCTGTCGAGCAAGGCCCGGAGGTTCGTCGAGCTCGCCCGGGAGCACGTCGACTCCTACGCGCCCGAGCCGCTGTACCCGCCCGCGCCGCAACCCGACGAGCCTCGGGCGGACTGAACCCGCCCGGCCCGGTCGGCGTTCGCGGGGCCGCGACCGCGCGCGGCAGCCCTCCCCGGACGGTGGTGGAACCGGGAGAGGGCTGCCATGCCCCTTCCCGGGCGGAGGTGAGACTCCCGCGTATGCCTTCGCGCGCCCCACCCATGGCGGCACCCCATCCCGGGCGGTTGACTGTCCACCACGTCGGTGCGCGGTAGCGGAGCCCGCCACACCAGCGGCCGGCCGCACACCCGTGTCCACGTCCGTGCCCACGTCGCCAAGGAGTCCCATGTCTGACGCGCTGAGCAGTGCCGTCCTCGGCCTCGCCACCCTGGCCACCGGACACCAGGCCGGCCTGTTCTACGCCTACTCCGTGTCGGTGATGCCGGGACTCGGGCGCGCGGACGCCCGCACCGAGGTGGCGGCGATGCAGCGGATCAACACCGCGATTCTGAACCCGTGGTTCTTCGCCACCTTCCTCGGCGCTCCCGTGCTGATCCTGGCCGCCGGCGGGCTGCGCCTTGCCCAGGAGGGCCAGGCGGCTCTTCCGTGGATCGCGGCGGCTTTCGTTCTCTATGCGGTGATGGTCGCCGTCACGGCCGCGGTGAACGTGCCCCTCAACGAACGGCTCGATGGAACAGGTCCGGCCGATGCCCTGGATGATCCCGGATCGGCGCGCGACCGGTTCCACGGCAGGTGGGTGCGGTGGAACCATGTTCGCGCCGTGGCCTCCACGGCCTCGTTCGGGTGCCTCGTCGTGGCACTGTGCGTCTGAGCACGCCGGGGAGCCGGATCGCGAGACCGGTGCCCGCCCCGCGCCGGAGGCGGGCACCGCCGTGTCACGCCAGGCTCGTCCAGATGCTCTTGACCTCGGTGAACGCCTCGATCGCCGCCCAGCTCATCTCCCGGCCGAGCCCGGACGCCTTCATCCCGCCCCACGGAGCGGCGGCGTCGAGCATCGGCGGCATGTTGATGTAGACGCTGCCGGCCCTGATCCGGCGTGCGAGCCGGTTCGCGGTGGAGATGTCGCGCGACCAGACCACCGCTGCCAGCCCGTACTCGGTGTCGTTGGCGCGCTCGGCCAGTTCCTCCGGATCGTCGTAGGAGAGCACCGAGAGCACCGGGCCGAAGATCTCCTCGCGGGCGATCGTCATGTCGTCGGTGACACCGGAGAACACCGTGGGCCGGTAGAAGTAGCCGCCGGCCAGGTCACCACCCGCGCGCTCGCCGCCGGTGAGCAGGTCGGCGCCCTCCTCCCTGCCGGCACCGACGTAGCGGTCCACCTCGGCGAGGTGCTCCGCGGAGACCAGCGGCCCCATCTGGGTCCCCTCGTCCGCGCCGGGCCCCAGCCGCATGGCGGACGCGGCGGCGGCGAGCTTCTCGGCGAACTCGTCGTGGCGGGCGGAGTCGACGTAGAACCGGGTGTAGGCGGCGCACACCTGCCCGGAGTTGAGCAGCCCGCCCATGATGTTGCCCTGGACCGCGGAGTCGATGTCGGCGTCCGCGGCGATGACACTGGGCGCCTTGCCGCCCAGCTCCAGCGACACCCGCTTCAGCGCGCGGCCCGCCTCGGCGGCGATCTCGCGTCCCACGGAGGTGGAGCCGGTGAACGAGATCTTGGCGACCTTGGGGTGGCGCACCAGCGCCTGGCCGGCCTCGGGGCCGCCGGTGACGACGTTGACCACGCCGTCGGGGATGCCGGCCTCCTGGGCGAGCTCGGCCAGCCGCAGCGAGCTCAGCGGGGTCTGCTCGGCGGGTTTCACGACGACGGTGTTGCCGGTGGCCAGTGCCGGCGCGAGCTTCCACACCATGATCATCAGCGGGAAGTTCCACGGGGTGATCAGCCCGCACACCCCGACGGGCTCTCGGCGGGTGCGGTAGTCCACGTCGGGCACGGACAGTGGAGCGGTGATCCCGGTGATCTTCGTGGCCCAGCCGGCGAAGTAGCGCAGGTGCTCCACCGCGTTGGGCACGGCTACCCCACCGCTGATACCCAAGGGCTGGCCCTGGTCAGTGGTCTCCAGCTCGGCCAGCTCCGCGGCGTTCTCCTCGATCAGGTCGGCCAGGCGCAGCAGCAGCTTGGCCCGCACCGCCGGCAGCATTCCGGCCCATTGGGGGGAGTGCAGCGCCCGGCTCGCCGCCTCGACCGCGGCATCGATCTCTACGGCACCGCCCTGAGCCACCTCGGCGATGGTCTCCCCCGTCGCGGGATTCAGGGTGGCGAACGTCTGGCCGGAGCCCGCGTTCCACTCCCCGTCGATCAGCATCTCGGTTCGCATGGGTCCCTCTCGTCGCTAGCTTTCGAGTACGAGCTCGGCACCGCGTTCGGCGATCATCATCGTGGGGGCGTTGGTGTTTCCGGACGGAATCGCCGGCATCACCGAAGCGTCGACCACCCGCAGCCGGTCCACGCCGCGCACGCGGAGCTCCGGGTCGACCACCGCCGTCTCGTCCAGGCCCATCCGGCAGGTCCCGACCTGGTGGTGGTAGGTGAGCAGTTGGGCGTGGATGTAGTCGCGGAGCTCGGTGTCGCTGGTGACGCCCGGCCCCGGGGCGACCTCGGCGGCGCGCCAGTCGTTGAGCGCGGGCTCCGTACCGATCTCGCGGCACATCCGCACCGCCTGGGCCATCGCCTCCCTGTCCCGTGGCTCGGACAGGTATCGGGGGTCCAGCGCGGGCACGTCGTCCGGCTCGGCCGAGCGGAGCCACAGCCGCCCTCGGCTCAGCGGGCGCACGACGCCGGCCAGCAGCGTGTAGCCGGGGTCCGGGCTGTCGTATCCCGCCACGGGCAGCGGCAGCGGGACGAACGTCGGCTGCAGGTCGGGCGCGGGCATGCCGGGGTCGCTCTTGGCGAAGAAGTGCGCTTCCAGGGGCGTGCCCCGCGTTCGCTCGATCGGTGCGGACGCCGCCCAGACCAGGGGGACGAGCAGGTGGTCGTGCAGGTTCTCTCCCACGCCGGGCAGGTCGGTGCGGGCCTCGATCCCGAGCCGCCGCAGCTCGTCGGCCGGGCCGATCCCGCTGAGCAGCAGCAACTGCGCCGAGCCGATGGTGCCGGCCGAGAGGATCACCTCTCCGCGGGCGCGAACCACACTGGTGTTCCCGGCCTTGTGCAGCTCCACCCCGACGCAGCTCCCGCGCTCGAAGACCAGCCGGGTGGCCAGGCTGTCGGTGGTGACGCTGAGCCGCTCCTCGTCGGCGACGGGCACACCGAAGGCCGTCCAGGCACTGACCCTGCGGCCGTTGCGCACCGCCTGCTGGATCAGGCTGACGCCGAGGATCTCCTCGGCGTTGTAGTCGGGGTTGAACGGGATTCCGTAGTCCTGGCAGGCGGTCACGAACGCGGCGGACACGGCGGTCGGGTGCTCGTTGGGGGTGACCGGGTGCGGCCCGCCCGTGCCGTGGAATCGCGACGCCGGCCCCCGGAAGTCCTCGGATCTGGTGAAGTAGGGCAGCACGTCGGCGTAGCCCCAGCCCGGGCACCCGTTATAGGCCCAGTTGTCGTAGTCGCTGGCGGCACCGCGAACGTAGGCCATGCCGTTGAGGGAGCTGCTGCCGCCCAGGACCCGGCCGCGCGGCCACGACACGGTGACGCCGCCCGCTGCCTGCTGCGGCTCGGTGCTGAACGCCCAGTCGGTCTCGGAGCCCCACAGGTTCCAAACACCAGCGGGGTCGTGGATATCGGGATTGGTGTCGCGGCCTCCGGCGTCGACGAGCAGCACACTGTGCCCGGCGTCCACCAGCCGGCGGGCCAGCACGCAGCCGGCCGTGCCCGCGCCCACGATCACATAGTCGAACTCTGGTTGTTCCGCTGGCACCGGTCCTCCTCGAGTGACTGGGGTCGAACGATAGGAGTGAGGAGCGTCACACGGCCGCCAGAACCGGTACGTGCCACCGCCAATAGGCGTACGCCCGGACCGCCCCCAGTGTTGCCCACGCCACACCCGCGGATTACGCTCGCTTTGCCCGCCAACGTCACCGACTCCAGGGCGGCCCCGCATGCACACATCGACCAGCGGAATCGTTGACGCGACCTTCACGTGTGTCGAGGAGTTCCAGGCCCGCGCCTCCAAGGCGTTCGTCCCGTTGCGGATCACCCCCGCGAGCCCGGCCGGGGGGAGCGACGCGCGTACCGCGCGCACCGCGGCCGGACGCCGGAACGGCGACGGTTTCCGCGCGCATTTCCGCGGCATCCAGGTCAACGACCTGATCGTCACCCGTATCGGGTGCACGCCCACCGTTGTCCGCCGCGATGACGCCTCCGCGCCCGCCTGCGACTCCCCGCGGATGCTCAAGGTGGCCCTGCAGCAACGCGGGCACGGCGTTGTCGTCCAGGGCGGGCGGGAGAGCGAGGTCGCGCCCGGCGACCTCGTCGCCTACGAGACCGGGATCCCCTACCGCCTGCGGTTCCAGGAGCCCTACGACACCGTCGTGATCGGGATCCCCTGGCCGGCCCTGGGGGCCCACGCCGACCTGCTCGGCGACCGCACCGCCCGCGCGGTGCCCGCCTCCGAGGGGGTGCGGCCCCTGGTGGCCACCCTGCTGACCGGCCTCAGCGACCTCAGCACGGATCTGGACACAGCGCCCGCCCCGGCCACGCTGCACCTGGCCGACGCCCTGGTCTCGCTGGTCGTCTCCACGTTCGCCGGGGTCACCCCGCACGACTCCGGCACCGGGGGCGACATCGCCGACCAGATCCTTGCCCACTGCCACGCCAACCTCGCCGACCCGGGACTCTCGCTCGTGTCCGTAGCGCGCGCCCACGGGGTCTCGGTGAGCTACGTGCAGAAGCGGCTGCGGGCCCGGGGCATCGCGCTGGGCTCCTGGATCCGGCGCCAGCGGCTGCACCGCATCCGGCGCGACCTGCGGGACCCGGCCCTGGCCCAACGCGGCACGGCCGCCATCGCCGCCCGTTGGGGGATCATGGACGCCGCCCACCTCGGGCGGGCGATGCGGGCCGAGTACGGTGCCACGCCCAGCGAGATCCGCGAAGCCGCCGGGCTCGCCTGACCGCGCCCCAGCTGAGGGGTGCGGCAATAGGGCGAAGCGAGCCCGCGGAGGCGCCCCCGCGGGGAGAGTTGCGGCAATGGGGCGAAGCGAGCGCGGCGAGCGAGCCAGCTTGCCGCCGAGCGCACCGTGCACCTTCACTCAGCGGCAAGCTGGCATCCCTCTCGCTTCGCTCGCGGGGTGCCCCATTGCCGCAACCCACTCCGGCGCGGCCCCGGCGGCTCCCCCGCAGCCCCACGCCTCATCCCCCGCGCGGTCTCATTGCCGCAACCCGAGCGGGCAAGCCGGGAACCCTCCGAACGCGGACGTCTCACCAGGTGTCGACGAACGGCCGCCGCCCGGTGGAGCCGCCGCGGCCGTCCCCGTCGTATCCGGACAGCGCCGTGCCGATCCATCGCCGGGTCTCGGCCGGATCGATGACGTCGTCCAGCTCGAACACGGACGCGGCGTTGGTCGCCTTGCCGCGCGCGTACTGCTGCGCGAGCAGCTCGTCGAACGCGCGCTGCCGCTCGGCGGGATCTTCGATCGCCTCCAGCTCGCGGCGGTAGCCCAACCGGACGGCGCCCTCAAGGCCCATGCCGCCGACCTCGCCGGTCGGCCAGGCGAGGGTGGCCGCGGGGGCCCGGAAGCTCCCGCCGGCCATGGCCTGCGCGCCGAGCCCGTAGCCCTTGCGCAGCACGACCGCCACGATCGGGACGCTGAGATTGGCGCCCGTGACGAACAGCCGGCTGAAGTGCCGAACGGTCGCGGTGCGTTCGGCGTCGGGACCGACCATGAAGCCGGGGGTGTCGCACAGCGACACGACGGGGAGCCCGTGTGCGTCGCACAACTGCAGGAACCGGGCCATCTTGTCGGCGGCGTCGCGGTCGATGGCGCCGCCCAGGTGCGCCGGGTTGTTCGCGACCAGGCCCATGGGCCGCCCCTCGACCCGCACCAGGGCGGTGCTGATACCGACGCCGAAGTCGCGCCGCAGCTCCAGGACGGAGCCGGTGTCGGCGATGACGTCGATGGCCGCGCGGATGTCGTACACCCGCACCCGGCTCTCCGGGACGACGTGGCGCAGTGCGCGCTGGTCGGCCTGCTCCCAGTCGTCGGCGGCTCCCTGGAAGTAGGACAGGTAGGTCCTGGCGGCCCGGACGGCCCCCGCGTCGTCGTCGGCGAGGAGGTCGATGACGCCGTTCGGTGCCTGGACCGATACCGGACCGACCTCCTCGGGCCGGAAGCGGCCCAGGCCGCCGCCCTCGATCATCGCCGGACCGCCCATGCCGATCGTGGCGTCCGGAGTGGCGATGACGACGTCGCAGCAGCCGAGCAGGGCCGCGTTGCCGGCGAAGCACCGCCCGGACGCGATGCCCACGGTCGGGACCTGGCCGCTGAGCCGCCCCATGGTCGAGAACGTGGTGACGTCGAGCGCTGAGGCCGAGGTGGTGTCGGTGTCGCCGGGCCGTCCCCCGCCGCCCGCGAGCGCTTTGACCATGACCCCGGAGTCCGGCCCGAGGCCGGCGAGGAAGTCCCGCGCCTCGCCGATAGTGGTCGCGCCGGCAGTGGCCGCGAGCACCGGCACGCCGTTGCGCGCGGCGAGGTCGCGGGAACGAGTCTTGTCGCCGAACAGTTCCAGCAGCTCCGGGGGCGGCCCGACGAAGGTGGGGCCGGCCTTGTCGCACGCTTCGGAGAAAGCGGCGCTTTCGCTCAGGAA
Source organism: Lipingzhangella halophila (assembly GCF_014203805.1). GTDB lineage: Bacteria > Actinomycetota > Actinomycetes > Streptosporangiales > Streptosporangiaceae > Lipingzhangella > Lipingzhangella halophila. The sequence goes on from NZ_JACHJT010000001.1 coordinate 4,052,666, forward strand.
GCCGTATCCGGGGTGACTCCTCCCGCCGCTGAAGCGGCGGGCTTCTCCTGCTCTCCGGTCAAGGGACAGGAAGGACCAGCCCGGCCCTGATACCGACGTTGATCGCTGCCACCCGGTCGGCGTGCTCGGCATAGCCGCACCGGAGGCAGCGAAACTTCTCCTGACTGGGGCGGTTGTCCGCGCTGACGTGCCCACACGCTTTGCGCGGGCAGGTGCGCGACGTGTTGCGGGCCTGCACCGGGATCAGCTCACGACCGGCGCTTTCAGCCTTGTGCGCGAGGATTCCCAGGAACACCCCCCACCCCGCATCCAGAACGCTCTTGTTCAGCCCGGCCTTGGCGGCGGCGTTGTTCGCACGGAACGCGTCGTGTCGCTCGGGGTCGGGTCTGGGGGCGGGCGCCGTGGTCATGCCCGCAATATTGAGCCGCTCACAGGCGATCGCATCGAAACGGCGGACGAGGTCGAGCGCCTTCTTGTGGTGGTGGTCACGACGCTGGCGGGCCACCTTGGCATACAGCCGGGTCACCCTGGCCTGTGCCGCCTGGTGCTTGCGGGTGCGGTTTCGGGCCTTGATGCGCTTGGGGAACCGGTCAAGGTCGCGTTGGGCGGCGGCGAGCGTGTCAGCCGACCGGGCGAGAAACTTCGGGCTGTCGACGTGCTCACCCTCCGACGTGGTGAGGAACGAGGCCACGCCCATGTCGATACCCGTCACCCGGCCCGTGGGTTCCAAAGGTTCGGCGGGCACCTGGTCACAGGCGAGGATGACGTACCACCGGTTTCCCTCGCGCTTGACCGAAACGGTCTTGACGCGTCCCTTGACCGGGCGGTGCTGGTGGACACGCACGTGCCCGACGCCTTGGAAGCGGACGCGCCGCACCGTGTCCTTCGGGGTGGAGTCCCACCGGCACCCGTCGCCGTCCTTAGGAAAGTCGACCGTGTCGAAGCGTCCCACCCCACGAAAACGCGGATAGCCCGGCTTGTGTCCCGCCTTCACACGGCGGAAGAACGCCACAAACGCCTTGTCCAAACGGCGCAGGGTGGCCTGCTGGGAAGAGAACGACCACCGCCCCTGCCGCTCGGTGTCGAAATCCCGGATCTCTGTGAGCTGTGCCGACTGGTCGCCGTAGGTGATCCGCGTCTGAGAGACGTGGGCGTAGGCGTCGCGGCGTTCCTGCAAAGCGGCGTTGTACAGCGAACAGTGGTCGCGCAACATGGCGGCAAGAGCGACCTGTTGGCGAACTGTTGGGCGAAGAAGGAACCTGTACGCGCGGATCACGCGTGGCCCTCCCTTCTTCGTGCCCGGGCGTTCCCACTGAGTGTCGATGTATTGCTGCACCGTATCGGCGCTCACGGCACCGACCGCCGCGGCGAAGTACGACGACCACAGAGTTGGAAGCTTCGCACGCCGCCGGCGAGCCGGCGACTCTTCCGAGTCACAGACACACGGACAGTATACAAGCGCCACAGATCTACGTGCCGTGGTCTGTGGTGAACGCCGGGCCGCCTGGCGGCGGTTCGGCTGCCCTTGTCCCGCTGCGCGGGCACCCTGATTCCCCCACCGGCTAAAGCCGGTGGTCCCCTCAGGAAGATTTGATGGACCAGGGAGCAGCCGGCACGCAGCGCCACGTCGGTGAGCTGGTCGCTATCGAGGTAGGCCGCGGCGCCCGCGCCGTCGAGCGGGTGGGCGTCGTCGGCCAGCCGCACGTGCAGCGAATCGCGGTCCTCGGGGGCGAATACCGCGACTGTGCGCAGCCCCAGGGCCGCGGCCGCGCGATGGATCCGGACGGCGATCTCGCCGCGATTGGCGATCAGCACACCAGGCAAGGGGCGGTCCTTCCACGGCCGGCGGTTGCCCGGAGATTATCCACCGCGGGTGGAATCGACTTCAATGTCACTTTTGCGGCCGGGGAAACGACCGGGATCTTTGCGCGATCCGGTTCCGTGCCACCGCCCGCTGCGACGCCCGCACTGCCGGGCAGAGGGGCGAGTCCGCCCGGGCGGGGTCACCGCGCCGGCAGCTCGCCCTTGATCATCGCGCGGGTCGTCGCCTCGTCGGTGAACCATGTGGCGAGCTCCGGCGGGTCGTTGAACCCGTTCACGAACCGGTCGGCGAGGGCCTGGTTGGTGTCGGCGGCCACGCACATCTCGATCACGTAGGCCGGTGTGTAGTGCAGCAACCAGGCGATGTCGCCGGTGAAGTGCCCGGCGTAGGCCATGTAGCGCTCGAAGGTCCGCGACACGAACTCCTCGTCGAACGGGGCGTCGCCCTGTTCGAGGATCGAGTTCAGGTAGATCTCGGCGGCCTTGCTCGCGTTGTTGCCGTCCTGCTGCAGCGCCGGGGAGGTCACAACCACGGTGTCCCCCATGCCCATGACGATTCCGCCACTCGGCATGCGCACCATCGGCTGGCGTACCAAAGGGTTCGCCCGGTCGAGGGCCACGGCCTGGCTGTCGACCAGACTGGCTTTCCGGTAGGTCTCGTAGCGGTGCGGCAGGTACTCGCGCATGAGGCCGAGCATCCGGTCCAGGTGCTCCTGCGGCGAGATCCGCTGCGGCCAGTCGGCCAGCGCGGCATCGGCGGGACCGGTCAGGAAGACCAGCCGGCACCGGCCGCTCACGGAGTAGGTCGGCCAGGAGATCATGTGCCCCAGCCCCGGCGTGAGGTCCACGCCGATCCCCTCCAGGTCCGGGTCGTCCCCGACCTCCTCGACGTAGGCGACGGCGGTCGCGACCGGTGCCATTCGGGCCAGGACGCGCGTGGTGTCGACGGGGAACATGTCGGCGAGGCCGCTGTGCCCGGCGGCCACGACCGTGAGGTCGAACATCTTGGACAGATGGTCGAGGTCGGAGCCTGTGGCGCCGTGGATGATCACTTTCCCGCCCTGCGCCTCGAAGAGGTCGAGCCAGGTGGACATCTTGACCCGCTCGTCGACCGAGTAGGCGGGCGCGTCGAGCCGGCCGGTCCAGTCGAACTGCGGCATCTCCCCGCTCGACGAGATGCGGAAGTCGGTGACGGCCCGGGTTTCGTCGTCCCAGAAGTTGAGCCCGTACTTGCGCTCGGCCCGGCGCGGTTCGTCATAGAGGAGCTGCGGCGCGACGGCCCGCCCCTCGTGGAGCTCATCGGGGTCGTGCACGGTCATGATCGTCACGTCATAGTCGTGCGCTACGAGCGACAGTGCGAGTTGCAAGCCGGATTGCCCGCCACCAACGATCAGCACGCGCCGCATCGCTCCCCCTCCACTGGTGATTTGTCACACACAAAAACCAAAGTGCAAGAAGTAATCGTTGTGGCGAGGATTCCGCTTTGTCAAACTCAACCTAAGCCCAGACGTGCATCGATAACTCTCAGTAGCGTCCCGTGGGCCACTTGCGCACGCCTTCGTGTCTCACCGCAATCCCCACAACGCCCGCCATGAAACGGATTCCGCCAATCCTCCGGCGGGCCGGACACACCGGATGGCGAGCACCCTGTTGCGACGCAACGTCACCATTAGCCGGCCGACCGGCAAGGATCCGCGCGCGGGGGGGGCACAGCGGCCAGCAACGCCGGCGCGGGCTCCGCGGGTCGTTCTCCTGAAGAGGACTGGCGGGTATCCCGCGCGGCCGGGGCGCCGGGTACCCGGCGCCCCGGCGTCCTCACTGCACCGTGTCGGCGAGGCGGTCGGCCAGCCAGGTGTGGAACTCCCCGATGTGGTGCTCCACGGGCACCAGCACCCCGCCCGCGCGGTAGGCGCGCGACGCCATGGCGGGCTGGCAACGCTCGCAGGCGTCGAAGTCCTGCCGGTTGACCCGGTCGAACAACTCCACCGAGCGGGAGATGTCGGCACCGGACTCGATGATCCCGGGGGTGTACAGCCAGTCGCACTCGATGAGGGTGCGGTCGACAGCGATCGGGAACATCCGGTGCACGATCACGTGGTCGGGGACCAGGTTGATGAACACCTGCGGCGGGACGGTGATCGCGTAGTAGCGGCGGTCCTGGTCCTCGGTGACGCCGTCGAGCCGCTCGAACCCGGCACTGCCGTCGACGGTGAACCCCTCGACCTCGGATCCGAACTCCGCGCCGTGCCCCACGTAGTACTGGGCGGCGTAACCGTCGGCGAACTCCGGAAGTACCTCGGTCAGCTCGGGATGGATCGTCCCGCAGTGGTAGCACTCCATGAAGTTCTCGATGACCAGCTTCCAGTTGGCGCGCACGTCGTAGCTGATCCGCCGGCCAAGAGCCAGGCCGTCGACACCGTAGTTGGTGATGGACTCGGCCGTGCCGAGCCGCTGGGCGACGACGTCCTCGACGGTCTCGGTGAACGACGGTGGCTCGTCGGCCAGGCACACCCACACGTAGCCGAGCCACTCGCGCACGTGCACCCGGATCAGGCCCTGCGCGGCGCGGTCGACGTCGGGCATGCTGGCCAGGTTCGGGGCCGCGACCAGGCCGCCGTCGAGGTCGTAGGTCCAGGCGTGGTAGGGGCACTTGAACGACCGGCGGACCTGGCCCTGTTCCTCGGTGCACAGCCGCGCGCCACGGTGCCGGCACACGTTGAGGAACGCGCGCACCTCACCGGCCCGGTTCCGGCTCACGACAACGCTTTCCCGCCCAACGCTCACCGTGCGGAAGGCGCCCGGACGGTCGAGATCCGCGGCGCGTACCGCGCAGAACCACATTTCCTCGAACACGCGCTGCTGCTCCAGCTGGAACAGCTCCGCGTCGGTATAGTAGTGCCCGGGCAGGGTCGAGATCAGGCTGGACGTCAGCTCGGTCGTTGTCACGAGGTCACCTCGCTTGGGATCGGGCCGGCGGGGAGTGGGAGCTCCCGGCGGGGGTTGAACAGGGAAATGGGGTGTGCGGTGCTTCCGCTGGTGGACAGGTCGGCGAGGATCTCCCCGACAACCGGCGCGAGCATGGCGCCGTACCCGGAGAACCCGCAGGCCACCGTGACCTGGGGATGCTCGGGGTGCGCACCGAGGACGAAGTGCTCGTCGGGGGTGCTGGTACGCGGTGCCGCGGTGGCGCGCCGGAAGCGGCCGGGCAGTTGGGGCAGCCGGGTGGTCAGGTAGCCGGACATCTCGGCGATCTCCGCGGGGCGCACCGCACGGTCCATGCTCTCGGGCGTGCACGGCCGGCCGCGCCGGAAGAACGCCGTCTTGACGCCTCCTTGGGGACCGTCGACGGCCGGGAAGCCGTACATCCGGACCCGTTCGCGGTCCTCCCACACGAACACGGGGTGGCGTCCGGGGAGGAAGGGGCCCAGCCCGTCGCGGGGCTCAAGCCAGTGCTGGACCTGGCGTTCCACGGTCAGCGGCACGCCGAGGCCGGGGAGCAGCTCGGGCGCCCAGGCACCCGGGCAGACAACCAGCCGGTCAGCGGTGTAGCTGGCCCTGCCGGTGACCACCCGTACCCCTTCGCCTCCGGGGAGCGCCTCCCACCGGGCTACGGGCTCCGCGAAGCGCAGGTCGGCGCCGTCCCGCTCGGCCAATCGCTGGTGCGCCGCGGCGGTGGCCGCGGGACGCACCAGCCCGGCGCTCGGCTCGAACACCCCCACCTCGCCCGGGCCGGGCGTGAAGGCCGGGAACCGGCGGCGGATCTCGGTGGCGCCGAGGACCTCGTAGGGCAGCCCCCACCGCTCCGCGGAGGCGCGGCTTCCGGCGACGGTGCGGCTGTCGGGGCGGCCCAGCATCAGCCCGCCGGTGACGGTGATCAGGCCGGGGTCGCCGGACTCGTGGTCCACGGCGTCCCACAGCTCGTAGCTGCGCCGCAGCAACGGGACGTAGTCGGGGTGCCGGAAGCAGGTCTGCCGGATGATCTGCGCGCCGTCGGGCTCCCCCCGCCGCTCGGGCGCGGGGGCCGAGCTGTCGAGTCCGAGCACGCGCCTGCCTCGGGACGCCAGTTGGCGGGCGGCGGCGCTGCCCATGCTGCCGAGGCCGATGACGGCGACGTCGTAGGTGGTGGCCATGGTGGGTGGCTCCTCCCGGTGGATACTGCGGGTGCCAGGTCAGCGGGGGGCATGGGTCGTCGCGGGGGCGGCAGGGGATTCGGTTGCGGCCGTGCACCGGCGTTCCGGGGACGCGGCCGAGAACAGGGACGGGCGCGGGCGGTCACGCTTGCGGCCGGGCGGTCCGCCGTGGACCCGGAGGTCGCGCTGGCGGGGTGTTCGCCCGGCGTACGGTGCGTGGCCCGTTCTCCGTCGGGGGCGGGGCGGGAGCACTCAACGGGGCCCCTTCACGAGGACTGAAGACGAGAACGAAGAGTGTTGCGTATAACGATGAGCAATGCGTTATACACAACACACTGCAGCAGATTCGATCATACGTCAATCCTTGACGCGATCAACGATTTTCCGGGAAACCCGCTGGGAAATGGTGGATTCCCGGGTCTTGACGGCACGCCCGACGGAGTCCGACACTGTTGCGCATCGGGCATTAAGTTGCGAACTATGAAACTAAGCCTGGATGTCCGGCCCCAACTCCCACATCCCCGTGCATCGCCTGCCCGCCCGGGCGCGTCCCGTGTGCCGACCGGAGCCCGGCGGCAGGCACTTCGACCGGATCGCGGCGATCCGCGACACCCACAAGGAGGCGTCATGATCTACGCATGTCACCTGGACGACCTACCCAAGGGGGAGTCCGTGCTCGTGCAGGCCGACGTGCCGATCGCGGTGTTCAACGTCGACGGAGAACTGCTCGCGATCGACGACACCTGCACCCACCAGGACGCGTCGCTCTCGGACGGCTGGCTCGAAGGGTGCTTCATCGAGTGCCCTCTGCACGAGGCACTGTTCGACCTGCGCACCGGGGTCCCGAGCTGCCTGCCGGCGAGGCGTGCGGTACGCACCCACCATGTCTCGGTGCAGGACGACGGCCACGTCTTCGTGCACGTCGCGGTGATGGCCGAGGATGCCGCATGAGAAAGGTAACGGTGGTCGGCGCGTCGCTCGCCGGACTCAACGCGGCGCGGTCGCTGCGCACCCAGGGTTTCGACGGCGCCCTCACCATCGTGGGCGCCGAACACCATCCGCCCTACGACCGGCCTCCCCTGTCCAAGGAGTTCCTTCTTGGCAAGGCCACCCCGGCCGAACTCGCGCTGCACGAGGACGACATCGATGCCGACCTCGACGCCGACTGGCGGCTCGGCACTCCCGCGACCGGCCTCGACACGCGGCGCCGCGTGGTCCACCTCGCCGACGGCACGGAACTCGCCTCCGACGGCGTGGTCGTCGCCACCGGCGCCGCCCCCCGCGCGCTGCCGGGCGCCGAAGGGCTCTCGGGGGTGCACGTGCTGCGCACTCTGGACGACGCGGAGGCGTTGCGCGCCGACCTCAACACCGGCACGCCGCGGATCGCCGTCGTGGGCGGCTCGTTCATCGGCGCCGAGATCGCCGCCTCGTGCGCGGCGCTGGGCTTGGAAGTGACCGTGGTCGAAGCCTCCGCGGCGCCGCTCGCTCCGGTCCTCGGCCAGGAGATGGCCGCCCATTGCGCAGCCCTGCACCGCGAGAACGGCGTCCGGCTCCTCTGCGGGGCCAGGGTCGCGCGACTGCTCGGGCAAGGGAAGGTCACGGGAGTCGAGCTCGACGACGGCCGGCACGTGCCAGCCGACGTCGTGGTCGCCGGGATCGGGGTCCGGCCCAACACCGCATGGCTCACCGGCAGCGGAGTCGACCTGGGAGACGGCGTGCTGTGCGACACGGGCTGCCGGACGTCCGTGCCCGGGGTCGTGGCTGTCGGCGACGTCGCGCGGCTGTGCCGGTCCGGGGGCGGCTCAGCCAGGATCGAGCACTGGAGCAGCGCCAACCTGCAGCCCGCGGTCGCGGTGCGGAACCTGCTCGCCGGGGCCACGGTCGAGGAGTACCAACGAAAACCATACTTCTGGTCGGACCAGTACGGGGTCCGGCTGCAGTTCGCCGGAACGACCGGCCCCGGGGACACGGTCCGGGTGGTCGAAGGCGATCCGGACGAGCGGTCCTTCGCCGCGGTCTACGAGCACGGCGACACGGTCACAGCGGTCCTCGCCATGAACCGGCCGCGCCCCTTCACCCGGTTGCGCCGCTCGCTCGCCTGAGCCGCCGGCCCCGCACACTCGGCGCCCCGATCCGTCGCGGGCGCCATGCCGCTGGGGCCCGCCGCAAGCGCGGCCCCGGAGCGCCGGGCGTGCCCTCCCCGCGGCCCGGCCACCCCGGCGCCGCTGCCCCTCCCAGCGGCGGCGCCGGGTCCTGGACCTCGCGCGTCGAAGGTGTCCGTGCGGACATTCTCGACGCTGGGCATGTCGCCACGGTCAGGTTCGACGCCCCTCCCCCGGGCGTGGAGTAGCGCTCGGCGACGGCGCCGCGCGCGTCTGGAGGGCGGTGGGCGAGCACGGTGTCCCACGTGATCGTGTCACCCCGGGGTTGTCGATACATGGGTCGAATGTGCGCCACCCGGAGCACGCCCGTCAACCCGGGGGTGACAGAATGACGGCGCAACCCTCACTCATCCGGTAGGTTCTGACGACAGAGCGTGGGCATACCCGATACGGCACCAGAACGTGACGCGGTGCGCATGCCGCCGGCAAAGCCCGGCCACCCGCCAGCGGTATCGCCCGGTGAGAGCGCCGGCGGGGCCCGCCGGGAGGGAAACGGGACCGAACCCCCGAGGGCTCGGGGCGTTCCTACCGGGTGAACCCGGTCATCCGGGAAATCACCAGTCCTTCCGCGCAGGCCTCCTCTAGCCGCGGATTCCTGATGATAATTGGCCGGGTGAAGCATGGTGTTCATCGGATCCTTACACCGGTCGTACTACGCGGCCGCTCCCAGGAGCAGAGCCGCATCGCCCGGGCCCTGAGCAGCACGGAGTCGGGGCAGGCGACAGCCCTCCTGCTGCTCGGCACGCCCGGCATCGGCAAGACGGCGCTGCTCGCGGACACCCGCGACTCCACGACCGGTTACACGCGGTTGACAGCCTGCGGCGTCAGCAGCGAGTCCGAGCTCGCCTACTCCGGGCTTCAGCAACTGTTGCTCCCAGTCATGGAGCACGTGAAAGGACTCTCCGGAAACCACGAGGCACTGCTGCGCCAGATGCTGGGCACCGGCCGGATCGCCGAGACCGACCGGTTCGCGCTGTCGATGGCCGTGCTGGAGCTGATGACCGGTCTGGCCCGGACCGGACCGGTGCTGGCCCTGGTCGACGACGCGCACCTGCTCGACTCGCACTCACTGGAGGTGTTGAACTTCGTCGCCCGCAGGCTCCGGGACCAGCCGCTCGTGCTGCTCTGTGCCGCGCGCGACTCCCAACCCAAACCCGTGCTTCCCGGCATCCCCACTCTCCAGATGAGTCCGCTGTCCGACAGCGCGATGGGCGAGCTCATCGCCGACGCCGCCCCACTCACACCGAGCGACACCGTGCGCGCCGAGCTGCTGCGCTCGGCCCGGGGCAACCCGCACGCGGCACTCGCCCTCCTCGACGGGCTCACCGACGAGCAACTCTCCGGCCAGGAGCCGCTGCCGCACCCGCTGCCCCTGGGCAAGGAGCTGCGCGACGCCTACCTGCACCGGGTTCGCGACCTTCCGGACAGCACCCTGCACCTGCTCCTGCTCGCCGCGGCCGATCCCGAGCTGTCCATCGACACCCTGGTACTGGCGCACGACCACAGCTCGGGCAGCGCGGCGGCGCTCGAACCGGCCGAGGAACGCGGCCTGGTCCGAGTGCACGACGGCCGGATCGTCTTCACCGATCCGCTGCTGCGCGACGCGCTCTACGAGGACATGCCGCTGTACCGGCGGCGGGCCGCGCACGCGCTCCTCGCCGAGACCCTGGGCACGCGCAGCGACCCCGCCCGGCAGGCCTGGCACCGCGCCGCGGCGGCGCAGGGGCCCGACCCGCAGCTCGCGGCGGAGCTCGCCGTGCACGCCGAATCGGTGCGGGAGAGCTACGGCTACGAGGCGTCCTCGACCACGCTGGAGCGTGCCGCCGACCTCACGTCGCTTCCGCGGCTCAAGGGCTGCCGACTCTCCACCGCGGCACACCACGCCTGGCTGGCAGGGCAGCCGCACCGCGCGCAGAACCTGCTGGACCGCAACCGCCCGTACGCCACGCGGGGACGTTCCCGCGGGGTGGTCGACCTCATTGGCGGAAACATCGCGCTACGCAGCGGGAACGCGCTCGACGCGTACAACGCGCTGCGCGAGGCCGCGGAGACCCTGGCGCACCGCGACCGGCCGCTGGCGCTGCGCGCCCTCGTCCGTTCGGCCGAGGCGGCCGCGCTCGCCGGGGACATCCGCCGCTACGGCTACTCCGAACAGCGCGCGCGGCGGCTCTGCGCCGACGACGACCCGCCCGAGATGCGGCTGGGCCTCACCTATCTGATGGGCGCGGCCGCGATGTTCCGCGGTGACTACGCGGCCGCGGTGAGCCCGCTGCGGGAGACGGTCAGCCTCGCCGCCCGAGTGTCCAGCCCGCCCGAACTGATCTGGGCGACGATCGCGGCCCTGCACCTGGGTGACGAGCCCCAGGCGCACACCCTGGCCACGCGTGCCGTAGAGCTGGCACGGGATCGCGGGGCGGTCTCGATCATCCCGCAGGCGATGGAGTTCCTCGTCTACTCGGAGTTCTGGACCGGGCGCTACCCCTCCGCGCTGGGCCACTCCCTGTCCGCGCTGCGGATCGCCCGCGAGACCGGCCAGCCCAACGTCGCCACACACCACACCGCCGCTCTTGCCCTGCTCTCCGCCATCCAGGGCGACGCGCACACCTGCCAACTGCGGGCGCGCGCCGTCGCCGAGCAGAGCGCGGAGAACAGCCTCGGCCTGCCGGCGACGCTCAGCACGTGGGCGCTGGCGTTCCTGGACCTGTCTACCGGCGACGCCGCGCAGGCCGCCTACCGGCTCCGGGCGCTGGCCAGGTCGGGCCCGGGCAAGCACCACCCGCCGGTCCGCGTTCTGGCCATCCCGCACTTCGTGGAGGCCACGATCCTGGACGACCAGTCGGAGCGGGCCCAGGCCCCCTTGGCCGACTACGAGCGGTGGGCCAACGCCACCGGCAGCCCGAGCTCGCTCGCGCTCCTCGCCCGGTGCCGGGCCCTGCTCGCCAGCGGGGAAGAGGCGCGCGAGAACTTCGACGAGGCGCTCCGGCTGCACCGGACGGGCGGCCACCTCGGGATCGAGTACGCGCGCACCGAGCTGCTGTACGGCACCACGCTGCGCCGCCAGCGCTCGCCCGGCCCCGCCCGCGAGCACCTGCACTGCGCGCTGGACATCTTCGAGCACTTCGACGCCCGACTGCTGGCCGCGCGTGTCCGCGCCGAACTCCGTGCCACCGGTAACTCGGTCCGAACGGAGCACCCCAGCCGCGCCGACCAGCTCACCGCGCAGCAGTACCAGATCGCGCAACTGGTCGCCGACGGCGCCACCAACCGCGAGGTGGCCGCGCAGCTCTACGTCAGTCCGCGCACCGTGGAGCACCACTTACGCAACGTATTCCGCCGGCTGAACGTACGTTCCCGCGTCGAGATGGCGCGGATGATCTCGCAGTCGGCCGACTCTCCGTGAGGTCTATGCCGCCATACTCGCGACCCCGCGGGTGACTGGGCGTCCCTCGGCGTTTCCGCGCCGCCCCGCACGAGGGACGCGTCCCCGTAGTAACCCAGGAAGGAGCGCCGGCTCAAATGTCCCGGCCCCGAAACACGCCGCGCACCGGATCCCCGGTGCGCGGCAACGCCGCCCGGCGGGCGGGCGGCGCGATGCGGCGCCATCAGCGCACCAGTGCGCTCCTCGCAACGCAGGGTGGCCCATCAGGGCATGATCGGCGGTTCCCGCTTCCCAGGAAGATGCAGAAAAGAGGACGGTTGACTCCCTCTCCCACCGACCACCTTCTCACCGCGGATGGTGTGACGGTCCGTTTCGGCGGGCTCGTCGCGCTCAAGGACGTGCACATCACAGTGCCGCCCGGTTCCGTTGTGGGCCTCATCGGCCCCAACGGCGCGGGAAAAACCACACTGTTCAACGTGCTCTCGGGCCTGATCACGCCGAACACCGGCACGATCAGCAGCAAGGGGCACCGGCTCAACGGGCTCCGCCCGCACCACCTCGCGCGGCACGGCATCAGCCGTACCCTGCAGGGCCTCAACCTGTTCTCCGGAATGACGGTCCTGGACAACGTCATGACCGGAGCCGAGCGGCTCGCCAAGACCGGACTGTTCACCATGCTGACCGGCTTGGGGCGGTTCGAACGCGACGAGCGGGCCCTGCGCGAGCGCGCGATGGTGGTCCTGGACGAGCTCGGCATCACCCACGTTGCTGGTGCGTACCCGGGGACCCTGGCCTACGGGGTGCAGAAGCGGGTTGCCCTGGCCCGGGCCCTGGTGAGCGAGCCCGACCTGCTCATGCTGGACGAACCCGCCAGCGGCCTGTCCAGCGACGAGCTCGCGGAACTGGCCACCCGGATCCGCGGGCTCCGCGAACACGTGTCGATCCTGCTGATCGAGCACCACATGGACCTGGTCATGGACGTCTGCGACCACATCGAGGTGCTCAACTTCGGCGCGGTCATCTCCAGCGGCCCGCCGGACACGGTGCGCAACGACCCGGCCGTCACCGACGCCTATCTCGGATCCGCGGAGGAGAGCGACGATGAGTGAGAACGCGCTGTTCCGCGTGGAGGACCTGGTGGTCAGGTACGGCGCCGTTCGAGCACTCAACGGAGTGTCGCTGAGCGTTCCCGAAGGCGGCATCTGCGCCGTCCTGGGCGCCAACGGGGCCGGCAAGACGACGCTGCTGCGCACCGTCAGCGGACTCAAGAGCGCGGACTCCGGGCGGATCTGGCTCGGCGACACCGACCTGACCCGCTGCGCTCCGGAGCGGCTCGCCCGCCTGGGCGTCGCCCACGTCCCTGAGGGGGCCGGGATCATCGTCGAGCTCACGGTGGAGGAGAACCTCCGGCTCGGCGGCCTGTGGCGCTCCGACCGGGCGGCGACGCTGAACACGACCTACGACCTCTTCCCGGTCCTGCGCGAGCGGCGCAACCAGCCCGCCAGCAACCTGTCGGGCGGCGAGCGCCAGATGCTGGCGATCGGCCGCGCCCTCATGTGCCACCCGCGCATCCTGCTGCTGGACGAACCCTCCCTCGGGCTCGCTCCGCTGGCGACGCGCCAGCTGATGAACCTGATCCAGCAACTGTGCGCCGACACCGGGCTGACGGTGCTGCTCGTGGAGCAGAACGCGAACAGCGCGCTGTCCATCGCCAACGAGGGTGTCGTCCTCAACCTGGGCGAGATCGCGGTCACCGACTCGGCGGAACGCCTGCTCGGCGACGAGCAGATGCGCCACGCCTACCTCGGCTTCTAGAAAGCGAACACCACCGTGGACTACTTCACGAACCTAACGCTGAACGGGGTGGCTGAGGGCGCGATCTACGCTGCCCTGGCTCTCTCCCTGATCATCATCTACCAGGCGACCCGGGTCGTGAACTTCGCGCAGCCGGCGCTCGCCCTCATCGCCGCCTATATCGCCCTCACCGTCACCACGGCCACCGGGTCCTACTGGCTCGGGTTCGCCGCCGCACTGGCCAGCGGCATGCTCATGGGCGCCGCCACCGAGCGGTTACTGATCCGCCCGGTCCAGAAGACGTCCCAACTGAGCGCGATCATCATCACCCTCGGCCTGCTGCTCCTGCTGCAGGGCGTGGCCGGGATGATCTGGAGCAACGAGCCGCACTCGTTCAACTACCCGATGGACTACCAGGGGCAGTTCTCCCCGGCGGACTTCTTCGGCGTCGCCGCGATCCTGGGCGCCGCGATGCTGCTGTTCGCGCTCTACCGGTGGACGCCGCTGGGGCTGCGGATGCGCGCCGCCGCCGCGCACCCCGAGATGGCGCGCATGCTGGGCGTGCGGGTCGGCCTCATGCTGACCCTGGGCTGGGCGATCGCCTCGATCGTGGGCGCGCTCGCCGGCATGCTCGCCGTTCCCCCGTTCATCTTCCCCAACGCCTTGGACTCGGTGTTCGTCTACGGGTTGGCCGCCGCGGTCATCGGCGGGCTGGACAACCCCTTCGGCTCGATCCTGGGCGGGTTCATCCTCGGGGTCAGCCTGTCGTTCGTCTCGGGATACCTCGGTCCGGAACTGATGCCCATGGCCGCGCTGATCATTCTCATCCTGGTCCTCAGCGTGCGGCCCGACGGCCTGTTCACCCGGCCCAAAGCACGGAAGGTCTGACGATGGCGAGTTCGCAGAAATCCCCCGCAACGGCGGCGGAGCCGAAGGCCGAGGAGGCCACGCGCGGCACCCCCAAGCCGCGCGGACTCGTCGCACGGTGGAACGCCCTGCCGATGCTGCTCCGGCACATCCTCGCGGCCTGCGCCGCAATGGGCGCCGTCATCGTGCTCACCTCGGTCACGGGCCAGGGAGAGAACACCCGCATCGCGAGCGTCGGCTTCTACATGCTCGCGATCGCCGGGCTCGGGATCCTCATCGGGTTCAGCGGCCAGGTCTCGCTCGGGCACGGCGCGTTCATGTTCATCGGGGCCTACAGCACGGCCCTGTTCGTCCTCCACGTGCCGATGATGCCGCTGTGGCTCAACCTGATCCTGGCGACCGCGATCAGTTGCCTGGCCGGGCTCATCATCGGGGTGGTCTGTGCCCGGTTGCACGGTCCCTACCTCGCGGGCGCGACACTCGCGCTCGCCGTGGCGCTGCCCGCACTGGCCAACCGGTTCTCGGAGTTCCTCGGCGGCCCCAACGGGCTGGACTTCCTGATGCGCGGCACCCCGCCCGCGCTCTCCGACGCGATCCCCAACACCAGCTGGCAGGCGTGGGTGGTGTGGCTGACCGTCCTGATCGTCCTGGTGTTCCTGGCCAACCTCAGCCATGGGCGCCTGGGCCGGCAGATGCGCGCCGTCCGGGACGACGAGTCCGCCGCGGCGCTCTCCGGGATCCGGGTCGCCCGGGTCAAGGTGACCGCCTTCGTGATCAGCGCCGGTTGCGGCGGCCTCGCCGGAGCCCTGCAGGCCTACATGCTCAAGACCGCCACTCCGAGCACGTTCACCGTCGCGCTCTCACTGAGCCTCCTGGCGGTGCTCGTGCTCGGCGGTCTCGGCAGCCTCTGGGGGGCGCTCTGGGGTGCGATCGCCATGGTCTACGTCGAGGAGTGGGGCGACGAGCTCGCACACACTCTCGACCTGGGCACCAACGTCGCCAACAACCTCCCGCACGTGCTGTACGGCGTGCTTCTGATCGCGCTCGTCCTGGCCTGGCCGAGCGGAGTGCAGGGCTTCCTGCGGCAACTGGGCAACGCACTCCGTCCACGCGAGCACTCCGGGTACGGCACCCCGTCCGTACCACCAACCCACGAAGGAAAGTGAGATCCCCCTTATGCACGCACGAAGTCCAATTTCGGCTGTCGTGGTCACAATGGCCGCGGCGCTCCTGCTGAGCTCCTGTTCCGGAGCCGGCGAGGTGGAGGACGACGGGCCGGCGGACCTCGACGTCTCCACCGGCGTCACCGATGACTCGGTCGTGATCGGCACGCACATGCCCCTGACCGGTCCGGCGGCCCCGGGCTACAGCCAGATCCCCGCGGGGGCGGGCGCCGTTTTCGACTACATCAACGAGAACGGCGGCATCCACGGCCGCGAGATCGACTACCGGGTCGAGGACGACGTCTACCAACCCGACAACACTGTCGAGGTCACCCAGGACCTCGTGCACGACGACGAGATCTTCGCGATGCTCGGCGGCCTGGGCACCCCGACGCACTCCAAGGTCATCGACTTCCTGAACGAGGAGGGCGTGCCCGACCTGTTCGTCTCGTCCGGTGCCCTCATGTGGAACCAGCCGGAGGAGTACCCGCTCACCTACGGCTACCAGGTCGACTACACGCGTGAGGCGAAGATCCAGGGCGAGTACATCGCCGAGAACTTCCCCGACGCCGATGTCGGCCTCCTGCACCAGAGCGACGACGTGGGCGAGGACTCCCAAGCGGGCCTCGAGCAGTACATCGGGGACCAGATCACCGAGGTGCAGTCCTACGACTCGGGCCAGGAGTCGATCTCGGCGCAGATCGAGGCGCTGGCCGACGCCGAGACCGATGTCGTCGTCTGCTCGTGCGTTCCCACCTACTCGGCGATGATGTTCCTGGAGTCCGCGGGCATCGGCTTCGAACCCGAGTTCATGGTCAGCAGCATCGGCGCCGACACGGTCACCCTCTCCGGGCTGCTGGAGCAGTTCTCCGAGGAGTCCGGATCGGACGCCCCTGCCGACTCCCTGCTCGACGGCATGATCGCCACCGGCTACCTGCCGCAGGCGGCGCAGCAGGATGACCCCTGGATCGAGTTCTACAGCGGCGTCTACGACGAGTACGTCGACCCGGAGGTGCCGTTCTCCAACACGACCGTCTACGGCATGGTGCAGGCCACGAAGTTCGCCATGGTCCTGGAGGCCGCCGGTGAGGACCTCACCCGCCAGGCCCTGATCGACGCGCTCGACGAGGACAACTACTCCGGCCCCGGCCTGGTGCCGTTCAGCACCGCCCCCGACAACCACGCCGGCTACACCGGTGCCTACATCTCGGAGTACAGCGAGGGTGGGGACGTCGAGGTCCTGCAGGAGGTCCGCGTCACCGACAACGGCGACGGCGAGATCGAGGAGTTCGATCTGGAACGGCCCGGCCCTGATGAGGTCACGCCGTTCTCCGATCTCGGATAGCGCACCACCCGATAACCAAACCGTGAGCGGGGGCCGGGAAACCCGGCCCCCGCTCTCTTGTGCCCGGAGAGAGGGCGCGTCGAGGGCGGCCAGGACGGTGAGGGTGGGCCCGCCCCCGGTGGTGGCGCGCGCGACGGGGCAGCGAAGGTGCTGGGTGGGCCCGCCCCCGGGTGGTCGCTTCTGGTGCCCGATGGTGGCCCACGCGACGAGAGTGGGTGGCCGGGCCCGCGGTAATCGGTGCGGGTGCCCGGCGGTGACGCGCCCCACAGAGCAGCGACAACGGCGCACACCCTAGGGCCACTGCCTGGTTCCGCCCGGCGCGGGGTTCAGGACCTGCGCTACCCACCCCCTCGCGTCCGCTATGCCCGATTTTCGCGCCGATCTTGAGGAAATCGTTTCCCTATCGTGCGGTAAAGGAACGATTTCCTCAAGATCAGCACCCAGACCACCCACAATCCAGACATAGCGGACGCGCGGAGGCTACCGCCGCACCGAAACCGACCATGCGGACAGATTCGGCGCCGAGAACGTCCCCACAGTCACCCTCGATACGACCCAGCGCCGAGAATGACGCCACGGACACTCTCGCCGCGTCCCGCCACCGGCCGCCGCCTCGTCGGGCGCGCCACCATCGGGCACCAGAACCGACCCCCGCAGGCTGGCCCACCCGCTCTCCTCGCCGCCCCGCTGGAAGTCCCACCACGCCCTCACCGCACCGATCACCACTTACCCCGGACACCCACCGTCCTCGCCGCCCCCGTCGGGCGCGCCACCATCGGGCACCCGCACCGGGGCCGCGCACACGACGACGCCGGTGGCGGTCCGCTTTCGGACCGCCACCGGCGCCCTGCCGTAGTCGGTTGTGCGCCCGCTCAGTACGGGTGAGCGGGCGGGGTAGCTACCCGGTCGGGCAGCTGTCGCGGTAGTCGGACAGATCGTCGCCCCAGCCACCGGAGTCGGGCGGCGGGCAGAGGAACTGCTCGTAGCGCGTGTCGTTGTCAACGAAGCGCTTCAGCCAGGTGATCGTGTACTTGGCGACGGTGTCGTCGTTGCTGTTCGGCGCGAAGTGGCTCGCCCCGTCGACCTCGGCGTATCCCTTCTCCAGACTGCCGGGCAGGCTCTCGTAGAAGCGGATGGAGTGCGAGCGCACCGAGGCGATGGAGTCGTTCTCCGCACCGATGATCATGGTCGGGACCTGCATCCCGCTCCAGCTCTTCTGGGTGTGCCAGGGGGTGAGCGGAACGGCGGCCTGCAGGTCCGGGTTGTCGTCGGCGGCCGCGAGCGTGCCGCCGCCACCCATGGAGTGGCCGGAAACAGCCTGCCGGTCCGTGTCGATACGGTCCGTCACGTCGCTGTCCTCGGTCAGGTACTCCAGGGCGCTCTCCATCTGGCGACCACGGCTGTTCGGCTGGTCGTAGCGCGTGTTGGTGTCGAAGGCCAGGACCACGAAGCCGTGCGAGGCGATCCGTTCCGCCAGTGAGGAGTACGAGGTCGAGCTCGCGGTGTAGCCGGGAGCGAGAGCCACGGCGCCGAAGTCACCCTCGCTGGTGTCCTCAGGGTAGTAGATCGTTCCACCACCGAAACCGCTCGCTCCCAGGGACGAGACGCGCTCGTCGTCGGTGTCGAAGGGGCCCGACCGCGCTTCGAGTGCCTGCTCCGTGGGGTCGGGCCCGCGCTCGTGGGAGCCGGTGTCCGCCTGAGCCGGAGAGGCGAGGCTCATGCTCATGGCCAGTGCCGCGGCCACTCCGACGGTGCTGGCTACCTTGGTGCCAAGCGCGCTCCGCCTGGCCGTGGGGGTGGGGGATAGCTCCTGGGGGGTGTCCGTCTTACGCATGGAGTTGTGATCTCCTTTTGGGTAATTTGACTGGGCTCTCACGGGTTCCACAGCGCAGTGCCGTCGCTCTCGATCGCCCCGGCCGCATTGGGGAGGCCGGGTATGGATACGAGGCGGGAAACCGTTGCCGCGGAAGTCCCGTGCGGTCCCCATCGGGGGGAGGTCGCCTGCGGTTCGCGTTGGGACAGGGGTCCTCGAACCGGCATCTCGATCTGTTTTCCGGTATCCGGGCGGCGGGGTGGCCCCATCGTCCCCGGGTCCGGCCCACTGTGGGGTTTTCGGATTGCGCCGCCGAACCTCCTCTGACCCTTGCGGTACCGCGGCGATCTCAGGATTCGTGTACTCTCCGTGAAATTGATCGAATTGGGTCCGCGTTCATCAACTCCTCGTTTCGGGGTCGTGACAACTATCGGCTCCAATCCGACCGCCGCACATCCGTCAAATCACCAGTACTAGGTGAACCCCCAGGCCATGCCTTTGTTCCGGGGTTCCTTTCACTTGGCGCAACCCTGCGCTCCTAAACGGGATTAACCCTCCGGATGAATGCGTCCGCCCTCTTCCCCGGCGTCTGCCTCGGCACCGGCGTCACTCTCCGCGCCCGAGCCGGAGTCGCCATGCGGGCAACTGCGGCGGCAGCCGGAGTTGCCACCGCCCGGGCTGATGCCGCCGCCACTCATCGAGCGGCCCAGCATCGCGAGCCGGGCAGCGTTCCGGCACGTCCACGACGGCGTTCGGCCCGGTCCCCCGGTAGCGGGCCAGTGGCGGAAACATTCGTTTCCCGCCTGGAGCCAGGCTCCTTTTCACCGGAATCGAGTAGGCGGACCTCTCCGCACGAGGCACCGCGCCTCTTGCCATTCCGCGTCCGCGCAGCGGGCCGGATACGACGGAGAAGGGGCGGCCGCTCCGAAATATCCATTCGGGTCTCCGGCGACATGCCGAGAGGGGGACCGGCTCCCTGCTCTTCGCTCGGGCACTCCCTTTTACCTGCGCGATTCCACGGAACCGTGCAGGGCTGCACCCTCGTGATGCAGCTGCCGTTGACGGGCTTATACACCGCGAACGCACAACGAATGGCCCCGGTGGAGCCAACTCCCTGAATCGGAATGGCGAAACTATCGGGATCCTTTCGCCAATCGAGCGCCCGCCGGATCACCAGTACGGCGAGAATCCCGGAGCAGAAAGCATTTACCCGCTTGGGCGCGTGTTGGCGCCTTACGGAAACAATAAACGCACCGAACAGATATCCCCGCGTTTCTGTCCCGCGCGAACTGCTCCGGAAAACGTGGCCGGTATGGCCGGCGGTACCGATCTCGGCGGCACGTGGCGGCGCGGGAGGCCGCCCCCGGGACGCATCACGTCCCGAGGGCGGCCGGGGGTAATGTCGTCGTCGCGGCGTTCCGCCCGGAAGCGGGCGGCGCGCATCCTTTCCCGCCCCTCGTGCGCCTCATGCACCCTCCGGGGCTCCACGGTCGCTGGGCGGCAGGAAGCCGCACAGCATACACGCGTATACTTTCGTTAGACGGGGAGATGTAGGAGGACAGATGGCCGATGGCGTCTACGAGCGGCTCCGCACCGCGATCATCTCCGGGGAGTGGGAAAGCGGCGCCCAACTCCCCGAGCTGACTCTCGCGGAGCACTACGGGGTCAGCCGAACCCCCATCCGCGAGGCCCTGCGGCGGCTGGAGCAGGACGGTCTCGTCGAACGCGCCGATCGGGGTATGCGGGTACGCGGCCGGAGCCCGGAGGAGATCCTGGAGATCTACGAGGTGCGTATCGTCCTGGAAGGCGCGGTCGCCAGCGCCGCGGCCAAGCGGCGCACCGAGATCGACCTCATCCGGCTGCGCCGGGCGGCCGAAGCGATGGCCGAGGTCGACTCGACGGACGCCTACGCCATGGCTACGGCCAACCGGGCCTTCCACGAGACGATGTGGCAGGCGAGCCACAACCGGACGTTGATCGACCTCCTCACCCGGCTCAACGACCACCTGGCTCGCTATCCGGCGACCACGCTGACGCGCTCCGGCCGCTGGGAGAGCGCGCTGGCCGAGCACGGCGCGATTCTGGCGGCCATCGAGAACCAGCGCCCCGAAGAGGCGGCGGAGTGCGCGGAACGCCATATGGCGGCGGCGCGCGACATCCGGCTGGATATGTACGCGGCGGAGCTGCGCTAGTCCCGCCCTCTGCCGTCCGAGGGCATGCGGCCCCGCTGCTGCGACGCGCACGAACGTTGCGGCGGGGTGGTGCGGCGCCCGAGGGTTGGCTGCCGCGATCGGTGCCGATCGCGGCAGCGAGCCTTCGCGGCGCACGCGGTGGCCGCCCCGGTCCGCGGCGCGGCCACCAATGTCCGGGTCAGGCGGGGCGCCGGTCGGTGGCCGCGGCCTCCCCGGCAAGCCGACCGTAGACAGATCCCGCTGTGAGGCCCGAGCCTCCCGGGTAGTTGCCCGAGAACAGCCCGCCGACGATCTCGCCGGCGGCGTAGAGACCCGTGAGCGGGGTGCCCTCTTCGGTGAGCACCCGGCCGCGCGAGTCGACCGCGAGGCCACCGAACGTGAACGTGATTCCGCAGCTCACCGCGTATCCGTAGTACGGCGGAGTGTCCAGGGCCTGCGCCCAGTTCGACTTGGGCGGTTCGACCTGGGCGGCGCGGCCGTCCTTGACCGCGGGGTCGAACGGCTCGTCCACAATGTTCTTGTTGAACTCGTTCACGGTGGCTGTCAGCCCGTCCGGGTCGATCCCGAGCTTGCCCGCGAGGTCCGGGAGGGTGTCGGCCGAGCCCCCGGTGATCGGCCGCGAGTCGTATTCCTCGGAACGGAGCAGTGGCCGGGTCTTGGCGTCGAAGAGCTGGAAGGCCACACCGCCCGGGCGCGAGAGGATCTCCCGGCCGTACTTGGCATAGGTGTAGTTCCGGTAGTCGGCCCCCTCATCGACGAAGCGGCGGCCGTCCCGGTCGACCACCACACCGATGGGGTAGCTCTGCCGCGTGCGCTGGTTGGTCAGCTCGCGGTCCCCGCCCTGCGGCGGCGCCCCGGCGTCCCAGGCAACGCTGTGGCAGGAGGCCCAGTCACCGTACGGCGCCGCGCCCAGTCCGATGGCGCGCTGCAGCACCTCGCCGGTGTTCAGCGGGTTGCCCCGGACCAGGGCCTGTTCCCATCCCGCTCCCAGGTACCGCTGCCGAAGCTCCGGGCTGGCCTCGAACCCGCCAGCGGTCAGGACCGTTGATGCGGCCTCGACGGTGTGCGAGTGGCCGTCGGAGTCGGTGTAGCTGACTCCGCGGACGACCCCCGAGTCGTCGCACAGCAGGTCGCGCACCGTGGCCCCGTAGCGAATCCGGACACCGCTGGTGTGGGCGATCTCGGTGTGCTGGGCGATCAGCCCCTTCCCGCCGTCGACGGTCCCCAGAGCCAGCCCGCCGTGGAACACCCAGCGGCCGTTCGAGACGTAGGCCTGCCGCTCGTACATCAACCGCCAGCGCATCCCCTTGGCGTGCAGCCAGGTGACGATGTCCCAGCTCCGGCCCACCAGGGTGCGCACCATGCCGGGGTCGCAGCGGCCGTCCGTGAGGCGCTCCATGTCCGCGGTGAAGTCGCTCGTGGTGTAGGGAGCGAGGTCCGTCTCGCCCAGTTTGGCCAGCGACTCGTCGTCGAGGACGCCGGACAGGCCCTCGCTCCCCGGGTGCGCGACCCGGAACGCCCCCGCTGTGTAGAAGGAGTTGCCGCCGGCCTGGTGGGCGTTCCCCTTCTCCAGGACCAGCACCCGCGCGCCGCGGTCCCGTGCCGCGTGCGCGGCGCAGAAGCCAGCGTTGCCACCGCCAACGACGACGACGTCGTAGTGCTCGGCACTCGGCGCGCCCGGTCTTGGTTCGGTGCCCGCCGTGGGATTGCTCGTCTTCGCTTCGCTGCTCGTGTTCACGTGTGCCCTTCAAAACGCGGTGTACTTCTGCATACAAGTTCGGTGCGACCGGCCCGGCACTCCAGAACAACGAGCCGGGCCGCCGGCGCCTAGACGACGCGCACGGCCAACCCCTCCAATCCGGGCACTGCCGGGAACCGCTCCCGCACCCGGGGGTCGTGTCCCGGAACCACCACCCCGGCAGGACCCGCCAGCGCGCGGATGGTGTCGAACGCCTCGTACATCGACGGGAGGTGGTTGACCACCCCGTAGGGCCGGTCCTGCTCGATGTTCTCGAAGAAGTGCGTCCCGTCGGCGGCGAGAACCACGATGCCCCGAGCGGTCTCGACCCGGGTCACCTGCAGTCCCGGGGTGTGCCCGCCGACCCGGTGCACGGTGACCCCCGGAGCCACCTCGTGCTCACCGTTCACCAACCGCACGCGCCCGGTGAAGTTCTCCCGCGCCAGGGACGCGATCGCCTCGGGATCGGCGAGACGGGCGTGCTCACCGCGTCCCGCGTGCCGCGACGTCCAGAACGCGAGCTCGGACTCCTGCAGAACGACGCTCGCGGAAGGGAAGTCCGCAACGTGGCCCACGTGGTCGTAGTGCAGGTGGCTGAGGATGAGGTGGGAGACACGGCCGGCATCCGACCCCAGGGCCGCGATCGTTTCCATGGGCGACTGGAGGTAGTCCCGCTTGCCCCGACGGCGCGCGGTCTCCGCGGTGAAGCCCGCGTCAACGAGAACCGTGCGCTCGCCGGAGACGATGAGCCACACGTAGTAGTCGATCGGAAACGGCGACTCGGAGCAGGGATCGTGCCCGTAGAAATGCTCGCCCCGCACGGATGCCTCGCGGTGCGCGAAGCGGATCGCGTAGACGCGAGTGTCACCATCGCCAACGCCGCTGGGCTCGGCCGTCATCGTTTCCCTTTCCCGAGGGAGGGGCGCGGCCGACCCGACCGGACCGTCCGCGCCCTCCCCGTTGTTACTCGTCGCCGCCGTTGCCATCGCCGGTCTCGCTCATGGGGCGCCCGGTCCACTGCTCCCACAGTGTCGCGATCGCGGAGTAGTCGTAGCGGCCCAGGCCCTGCGCCATTCCCAGCTCGTAGACGGTGTGCGTGCTCTGCAGCGCGAACAGCGGAACGTTCGTCTGCTGCGCGAGGTCCAGGACCAGCGTGGAGTCCTTGCGGGCCGCCTCGGTCGGCATACCGCCCTCATACTCGGCGCGCAGGATCCGCTCCACGAACCGGTGCGTCAGCGGCCGCGTGAGTCCGGCGTCCGCACCGCCGAGCAGCTCGGCCAGCGCCGTGCCGGAGACTCCTGTCGCGGCGGCCAGCGCACCGGCCTCGGAGAGGACCACCATGACCGCATGCGCGACCGCGTTGTTGATGACCTTGGCGGCCATCCCGCTGCCCAACGGCCCGAACTGCCGGCTCGACGCGCTGATGGCATCGAGCACGGGCGCGGCCGTGCGGGTGTGGCGCTCCTCCCCGCCGACCAGCAGGGCCGCGGACCCGGAGCGCATCTGAGCGACCCCGGAAAGGATCGCGGCGTCGATGATCCCGACGCCGTGCGGCGCGCACACCTCGCCGGCCGCGGTCATGTCCGGCGGGTTGACCGTGGAGGTCTCGACGATGACAGTGTCAGCGTCCGCACGCATCCGGGGCGCCAGCTCCGAGACGACTTCCAGGGACGCCTTCGGGGTCGGCAACGAGAGCAGCACGACGTCGGCGGTCGCCAACTCCGCGACGCTCGCGGCGGCCGCGGCCCCTGGCGCCTCCGCGGCCTGGCGGGTCCGTTCCGCGTCGAGGTCGAAGACGAGGGTGGGCCAGCCGGTGTCGGCCAGCCGCCCGGCGATCGCCGACCCCATGTTCCCCAGGCCGCACAGCGCCACCCGCACGGGTTCACTACCGCTGGTCAATGTTGGCTCCTTGCGTTCGCGTCGCGGCGAGATCCGCTCCCTTGGTCTCCGGGCCCATGAGCGCGCCGACCACCGCGAGCACACCGCCGAGGACCACCAGCGGAATCTGGGTGTACTCGTAGGGCATGAGGTGGCTCATCCAGACCAGGACGAAGCTGTACAGCGACGGGATGATCACCGCGAAGGTGTAGCCGACCCCGAACCCGGAAGCCCGGACCTCGACCGGGAACCGCTCCGGGATGTAGGCACTGAGGATGCCCCAGGGCGTGTTGGCCACCACCACGACGATTCCCGCCAGCACCAGGGTGGCGATGACCCCCTCACCCGGATCGGCCGTGGCGATCAGCAACCAGTACAGGACCGGGACGACGGTGGCGGTCAGCACTCCGAACAGGACCAGCACCGGCCGCCGGCCCCAGGCGTCCGTGAGCCGACCGACCCCCAGATAGGTGCCCATCAGGACGGTGAAGAACACGACCGTGGCCACGGTGACCGACATGTCCGGGATCTCCAGCACGCCGCTCAGGAAGCCCGGCATCATCGACACGGCGGTCTGCAGCGACAGCCACATCCCGCTCATCAGCATGAACACCTGCAGCAGACCGCGCCGGTTCGGCCCTCTGGCGACCAGCTCCTTCAACGGGGACGGCCGGTCCTTGCTCCGCTTGACCATCGGGGGCTCTTCGACGCGGCGGTAGTAGAGCAGGAACGCCACCTGGAAGATGACGCTGAGCACGAACGGAGCCCGCCAGCCCCACTCCAGGTAGCTGCCGTCCTCCACCGGCGTGACCCGCAGCATCAGGGTGGTCAGCAGGCTGACCACGATGAAGGCCAGGGGGTAGCCCAGCATGATCCGGGTGGACACCCGGGCACGCTTCTCGGGCGGTGCGTACTCCATGGCCAGCGGCACCGCGGCCGTGTAGATACCGCCGAGGAAGATGCCGTTCACGAACCGCAGCAGGATCAACCCGATGATCGCGAACCAGCCCAGGAGGGCGTAGCCGGGCATCAGCATCATGAGGAACGTGATCACCGTGGAGCCGCCCACGGCGACCATGGTGGCCGGCTTGCGGCCGATGCTGTCGGCCATGTTCCCGAAGATCGAGGCGCCGAGCGGCCGTCCCAGCAGGGTGATCGCGAGCGTGATGTAGTAGATCGTCGAACTCGTCACCGTGTCGAGGTGCTCGGGTTCGAAGTAGACCATGGCCGGGGCGAGCGCCATAGTCGGCAGGTAGATGTCGTAGAAGTCCACGAAGTACCCGTAGAAGGCGCCCCGGATCCCCCCGCGGGCCTGGGGAGAAAGGTTGTCCTTGGTACCTGTGGACTGTTTCGGGTCGGTCGGTTGGTTCGTCATAGACGTACGGGGTCTCCTCGATTCTCGTGCCGCGACCGGTTGGGGGCGGCCTCAGGTGCGGATGGAGAAGGGGTCCGGGGTCGTCCCGGACAGGTCAATCAGCACGTTCTTCGTGGTGAGGTACTCCTGGAGCGCTTCCTCGCCCCGTTCCCGGCCGTAGCCGGACTTGCGTGTCCCGCCGAACGGGGCCTGCGCCGCGCTGGCCCGGTAGGTGTTCACCCAGACCGTGCCGGCCACGAGCCGCTTGGCGACGACGTGCGCCCGGGTCAGGTCGTTGGTCCAGATCCCGGAAGCCAGCCCGTAGTCGCTGTCGTTGGCGATGGCCACGGCCTCCTCGTCGTCGGCGAAGGGGATCACGCTCAGAACGGGACCGAAGATCTCCTCACGGGCCAGCCGCGAGGAGTTGTGCACGTCGGCGAAGACCGTGGGCGGTACGAAGAACCCGGCGGCCGACGACGTGTCCTGGGCGGCGGAGTCCACGCCGGTCACTGGCCGGGCGCCGGCGCTGATGCCGGCCTCGACGGCCGCCCGGATGCGCTCGTAGTGGGGACGGTTGGCGAGCGGACCGAGCTGGGTCTCGGGCAGCAGCGGGTCGCCGAGGCGGATCGCGCGGGCCCGTTCGGCGACCCCCTCGACCACCTGCTCGTACACCGGCCGCTGCACCAGCAGCCGGCTTCCGGCGATGCAGGTCTGCCCGCCGGCGGCGAAGATGCCCGCCACAGCTCCGGCCACCGCGCGGTCCAGGTCCGCGTCGGCGAAGATGATGTTCGGCGACTTGCCGCCGAGCTCCAGCGTCGTGGGGATTACGTTGCGCGCGGCGGCCTGGGCGATCGCGCTGCCGGTGGGCACGCTGCCGGTGAAACTGATCCGGTCGAGGCCGGGGTGCTCGGACAGGGCGATACCGGCCTGGGGCCCACCCGTGACGATGTTGATGACACCGGGCGGGAAGCCCGCCCGGGTGACCAGGTCCGCCAGTTCCAGGGTGGTCACCGACGCGTGCTCGGAGGGTTTGACCACGACACAGTTCCCGGCCGCGATCGCCGGCGCGAGCTTATTGGCGAGGAGCTGCATCGGCGAGTTCCACGCGGTGATCAGCGCGGCCACCCCGATGGGTTCGGCGATGGTGTAGTCGAAGGTGTCCGGCGAGTCGAGCGGAACCGTGCGGCCACCGAGCTTGTCCGCGTACCCGGCGAAGAAACGGTAGTTCCTGGCCGCGAACCGGACCTGGCTCGTGGTCTCGCGCAGCAGCTTCCCGTTGTCCCTGGTCTCCAGCGTGCCGAGCTCGTCGGCGTTCTCCTCCAGCAGCGACGCGAGGCGGTTCAGCAGTTCGGCGCGGCGCACCCCGGGCACGGTGCGCCACTCCCGCTCGAACGCCGTGCGCGCGGCCGTGACGGCGGCGTTCACATCGGACGCGCCCGCGTCGGGGAAGGTGGCGAACTCCTCCGTGGTGTAGGGGTTGATCGCGGCCATGCGGTCGCCGCTTTCGGCGCCGACCCGCTGGCCGTCGATCAGCATGCTGTAGTCAGTGGTGGTCATCGGCTGGCTCCGGCTTCGGGCTGTGGGTGTCGATCGTGGTGAGCGCGTCACTGAGGTGTGCGGCGAACCGCGGCGGGTTCTCGGCGTGCGGGAAGTGCCCGAGTTCGGGCATGACCGCGAAGTGCGCGCCGGGAATCCGCTCCGCCGTCCGGCGCGACATCTCCGGGGTGCACGAGTAGTCGTACTCACCGGTGAGCATGACGACCGGGCACCGCTGGGTGTCGATGTGCGGCACCCGGTCCCTGCCGTCCCAGTCGCCGCTGTAGAACAGGATGTCGCCGTAGAACGCGCCGTGCCCTCCCTGCGAGTAGCCCCACCACACCTCGGCGCGGTACTCGGGCGGGCTCTGCGGAGCCATGAGGCCGTCGACCCACTCGGGGACGAACAGGGCCTGGTTGACCCGCGGGTCGAGAGCCCAGCGCACCTGCCGGCCGGGCACGGCGTCGCTGGCCTCACAGGCTACGACGCCGCCGAGGCGGTCGGGGTGCCGGTAGGCCAGTTCGAGGCAGATCTCCCCGGCCATCGAGGCGCCGACGACGATCGGCTGGCGCAGTCCCAGTTCCTCCACCAGCGCCATGACCGTTCGGGCGTAGGTATCGGTGTCCAGGGCGTAGCTCCCGGGCACGGCGCCCGGTGGCGGCGGGGACTTGCCATGCCAGGGAAGATCGAAGGAGACCATGCGCAGGCGCGAGCGCAGCGCCGGGTTGGCGAGCAGGTGGTGGAACTGGGCGCAGTCCGCGCCCGCGGTGTGCAGGAACAGCACGTCGCGGCCGGAGCCCGCGGTCTCGTAGTAGACGCGCTGGCGCGATCCGGTGACGTCGAGGTGCAGGTAGCGCCCGGTTACGGCGTCGTGGCCGGCCGCCTGCCGGCGGTCGTCACCGTCGTGCGCGCCGTCCGCTGGCGCCGAGCGCGCGTCCGGTGCCGCTGCCCCAGATGCGGCCTCCCGGCCGAGCTCCAGCACGCGCCGAACGAGGTGGGCGTGCTGGGCGAATACCAGTTCGTCGCCGAGCACCTCAGCCCCCGAAACCCGCATCAGCATCCCGAAGAAGCTCTGGTACGGCGGCCGGGGCACGGCCTCGAAGAACCGTGACCACTCCGCCGGCGGCGCGCTGACCTCGAACTCCGGTCCGCTCTCGGTGGTGGCGGCCGAAGCGCCGGTCGCGAACCGGCCGTCGGAGAACCGGAACTCGGCGCGGTCGGTGCCGTGGCGCAGCCCGAAGCCGACGGTCGCCCCTTGGGCCAGCGTGGCCAGCTCCGGGTCTCGCGCGCACCGCCCGCTCCAGCGGTCCACGAACTCCGACCACGCGTGCTCGCTGCCGGAATCGCGCATGCCCAGCCTCCCGTTCACCACCCAATGGCAATGTACACAGTTGCATACAGAAGAATACGACACCTGGTTAACGCCATGTCAAGGGGAGATGAAGGAGCGGGCCGGTGGCCGGGCGGGTACGCGCGCCGCGATGGCGGCTCGCCGCACACAACGCTCACCGGGCCAGACCAGACCCGGTCAGAACCGGCCAGACCGGGCCAGATCCGGTCCGGCGCGGCGCCGGCCGGGCTCAGGTGATCGTTCGTACCGGACGCAGACCGTCGAAGACAATGGTGAGCGCGCGCTCCCGGACATCGCCGTCCCATTCCGTGGCCAGCGCTGCCTGGCACGTCCCGGTGAGCAGCGCCAGTACCTCCGGCGGGCGCGCGTCGGCGCGCACGCCGCCGACCTGCTGGGCGCGTGCGAGCAGCGTCGTGACCGTCTCCCGCAGCCGCTCGACCACCTTCGCCACCGGCAGGTCGGCTCCCGCGCCGGCCAGGATCTCGACGACGGCCCGGTTGGCCGCGGCCATATCGACCATCCGGGTGAAGAACGTGAACAGGGCCGTGTCGGGAGCGCCCCCGGAAACGAGGGCCTCGGCCTCGTCGAACAGGTGGTCCAGGCTGTCCTGGATGATCGCCTGCAGAAGCGCGTCCTTGGTCGGGAAGTGCCGGAAGACGGTTCCGATACCGACCTCGGCCTCCCGGGCGATCTCCTCGGTTGAGGCTGTCGCCCCCTTGGCGGCGAAGACGGACCGCGCCGCCTCAAGAACGCGTTCCCTGTTCCGCCGCGCGTCGGCCCTGAGCGGTTTGGCTGGTTCCGCCGCCATTCTCCGCCACCCTCCTTGGCAACCGGAGTCTTAACTCCGGATACTTAATTGGAGCCCTTACTCCGATTATCTCCCTACCGAGAGGAGCGCCCATGCCCGGCACGCCGAGTCCCCGAGATGTCTTCGACCGGTTCCAGCGCAACGTGCTCGAAGGGGGCGGCCTCGCACTCACCGCCGATATGTGCGCGCAGGACGTCATCGTCGAGACCCCCGTCGCACCCCCCGGCCACCCCCGCCGGTTCGACGGCCGGGAGCAGTTCGCGGCGTTCGCGGAAGCGGCCCGGGCAGCGCTGGCGCACGTGCGCTTCGAGGAGTTCCGCAACGTCGTGCCGCAGGAAACCGCCGACCCCGAGGTGCTCATCGTGGAGTACGAGATCGCGGCAACGGACACCGCGACCGGGCGCTCCGCCACGGCGCCGTTCATCCTGGTGCTGCGGGTACGCGACGGGGTGGTCACCCACTTCCGGGAGTACCAGGACACCGCGGCCCTGGCCGCGTTCGCCCAGCCCGCCTGAGCCTGCCGGCCGCTGCGGCCGGCAGGCTCATCGCGGAGGGGCGGGAAAGACTCCCACTCCGGGCGCCAGGATCGAGGCGGGATCGTAGGCGGCCTTGGCGGCCACCAGGTCCGGCCAGCGCTCCCCGAAGTGCGCGGGCCAGTCGCCCGGCCCCATGGCGACACTGCCCACCGGATACCGGACCCCGCCGCGCTCCCGGGCGAGTTCGTAGCTGCGGCGGTTGGCGTCCAGCGCCTCTTCGGCCGTGGGCGCCCCCGGTGCCGGGGTGGCGGTTCGCAGCAGGGCGAACAGGAACACCACCGGCTCGTCGGGCACCCGCAGCAACGGAGTACGCAACACCGCGCGGCGCATCGGGTACAGCAGCACGACACCGCTGGGGCCGATGGCATCGGGTGTGAGCCCGGCCATGACCGTGCCCACCACGTCGTCCGCCGCGCTGTCGGGAAGCAGCAGGTTCAGCCACGGATGCGGGTGGTACCACTGGCCGGTCAACCGCAGGCCGCGGATACCTGGCGCCATCCGGTCGGCGAACTCCAGGAACGGTAGGTCGCCGATCTCCGCCTGCTCGCGATCGTCGTGCAGGTCACCGAGGAGGGCCGCGTCGTCCGGCCGCTCCCTGGCCGGGGGCATCGCGACCGCCTCCAGCACGTAGCGCCAGCCGCCGCCATCAGGCGCGGGCCGGGCCAGGCCCTCGACGTGCGCGAAGCGCCCATCGGCGACCAGGCGCCGCTGGTCGTGTGCCAGCGCCGACGCCGTCGGATAGCTCAGCGCGAAGCGCCGCACGCTCGGCGGCACCGGCACGGTCTCGACACTGGCACGGGTGATGACCGCGCACTGGCCGAGACCGGCGAGCGCGGCGTGGAAAAGTTCCGGGTCCTGGTCAGGCGAGCAGGTCGCGATCCGGCCGTTCCCGGTCACCACCTCGATCTCCGCAACATTGTCGGTCTGGGCCCCGTAGTGCTGGCTCGCGCCGCCGAACCCGCCCACCGAGAGCGTCCCGCCGACCGAGAGCCCCAGGTAGTCGGTGAGGACTCGCGGCGCACGCCCGCGCCGCAGAGTCGCGCGCAGCACATCGCTCCACCGCGCGCCCGCCTGGACGGCCACCCGGCTCGCCGACTCCCACCGCACACCCCGCAGGGCGGCGGTATCGAGCACCATCCCGCCCTCGACCTGGGCCTGGCCGTACGTGGTGTGTCCCTGTCCGCGCGCGGCGGCGGGGATCCCGTGCTCCGCGCACCACCGCAGCACCGCCGCGATGTCGGACGCCGAAGCCGCGCGCAACACCCCGAGCGGGCGATGGCGCACCAGGTGACCGTAGTCGTCGGCGGCGCGCGCGGTGGAACAGGGATCGCGGACCAGCTCGCCGTCCAGGCGCGGCAGCGCGCCGAACGCCCGCGACGCGGCGCCGCCTCCGGCCGGCCGCACCGTGCCGCGGCTGGTAGGCGCGGGTTCCGCGGTCGCCGGGTCGGTGTCCATGGGCCTCGTTCCGGACCGGTCGTTCGGATCAGGAGCAGCCTAGTACGCCCGCGAGGCGGGCGCCGCGGGGACGGACGAGCACGGCCGAGGGCTCCAGGTCGTGAGCCGGCTCGCCCGGTGGTGGGACAGCGGCGACCGGGAGAACGGCCGGGTCGTGTGGTTCGCGCTGGAGCCGCCGCCACGGGCGGATGAGCGCCGTTGCGCCGCGGAGCGGGCCGCGGCGCTGGTTCCGTCCGCCCGTCCTGTTGGAACCGCAGGTTGGTAGCCGGTTGCCTCGCGGGACCGACCGCCGCGCCATGCTGCGATCGGCCGCGGCGGTCCAGACGCCCCGGCGTGCGGCGGTGGACGCTACCGGAACGGCTCTGAGGTGCGCAACCGCGGGGCGGTCGCGTCCGCACCGCCGACCTCTGTGAGCTGCTGCGCGGCTTTCCCGGGAGCGTCACCGGTCGTAATGCCGCGCAGTAGTTGTCCACCGGGAAGCAAGCATATATTGTCTTTAAAGCTTTTCATCAAGCTTTCTGGAGAGATAATGCAGACGATCGTCGCGATCGCGTACCACACCGGATACGGCCACACCGGCCGGCTCGCCGAGGCTGTTGCCAAGGGGGCGAGCGAGGTTCCCGGGACTACCGTCGAGCAGCACGCGGTGGACCAGCTCACCGAGGACGACTGGCAGGCACTGGACCGGGCCGACGCGATCATCTTCGGCTGTCCCACCTACATGAGCAGCGCCAGCGCCGCTTTCGCCACGTTCAAGGAGGCCACCAGCAAGGTCTGGGCCGACAACATGCGCTGGCGGGACAAGATCGCCGCCGGCTTCACCAACAGCGGGAACATGAGCGGCGACAAGCTCAACACCCTGGTGCAGATAGCGCTGCTCGCCTCCCAACACGGGATGGTGTGGGTCGGCCTGGACAGGTACGGCGGCTGGAACACCTCGGCGGGCGCGCCCTCGGACACCAACCGGCTCGGCAGTTGGCTCGGGGCGATGTCGCAGTCCAACAACGACGAGGGCCCCGACACCGCGCCGATCGGTTCCGATCTGGAGACCGCGGCGGCTCTGGGACGCCGGGTGGCACGGTTCACCAAGCTGCACCGGGCCGGCGACACCTACCTCTCGGGCACCGAGGACGGTTCGCGTGACGCCGTCCTCAGCGGCTCGGGCACAGGTGAGTGCGCCGGCTGAGCGGACACGCCCAACGCCCCGGCCACGCCGGGCCCGTGCGCCGGCGCGCGGCCGGGGCCGCGGTGAGCAGGGCCCCGGGAGCAGTGGCGGGCCCGCACACGCCGCGGCGCGCTGGAGCACCTGTTCCAGTACGCACAACGCGAGCACGAGGGTGTAGGGAACGAGTCCGCACCCCGGTCGCCGCCGTACCCGAGCCAGCGGCGGCCGAGGAAACCGGCGACCTGTGGGCGCGGGAGGCCCGGGCTGGAGCTGCTACCCCGGCTGCGCGCGGGTGCCGGTGAACGTGGACGAGGGTGGCGACGGCTCGGAGCCGTTGCCACCCTCGTGCGTCGTCCCCGCCGCCGGCGGGACGTGTGCCGGGTCCAGCGAGGCATCGTCCACATCGTCCAGCGCGAGCAGTACGTCGCGCAGGGCATCGGCGGCCGTGTGCCCGGTTCCGGGCGCTACGTCGCGCAGTGCTTGCGCGGTCGCGCGCGCCGCCAGCCGCACGGCCAGCTCGGCCTTCTCGACGCCCAGGTCGGTGAGCTGGACCCAGGAACTGCGCCGGTCCCCGGCGTTGCCGTGCCGCTCCACCAGCCCGGCCTGGGTCAGCCGGCGCAGGACGTTGCTGGTCCCGCCCGAGGAGAGCAGCAGCCCCTGCGAGAGCTCCGAGGGAGTCAGCCGGTGCGGCGCGTCGGCGCGCCGCATCGTGGCCAGGATGTCGAATTCGGCACGTGTCAGCCCGAGACGCTCCACCTGGGCGTACACAGCACGGTCCAGGATCGAGGTGAGGCGGGCCGCGCGCTTGTACAGCTCCAGCGGCATGCCCGCCGCCTCGGGCAGCTCCACCGCCCATCTCGCGATGATGCCGTCGACGACATCAGCCCGGCCCCCCGCCTCTTCGCTCATGACCACAGGGTAACCGTCGGAACAGCTTCCCAGAATGGCAGAATCGGGAGCTGCCGCATGTCCCGACCGGAGCACGGGAACGCGCGAACCCGCCGTGCGCAACGCGATGGAGCCGTGGCCGCGGTCGGGCCACGCGCGCGGCCGCAACGTCGCGGACACCTCGGTACCCGCATCGAACCTGATCACTGCCAGGGTTCGGCGGCAGGGAACGGCGCTCCGCACCGTCTCGACGCCGGCCGGAACACGGTGGCCCCTCCGGCGGCGGGCGCGTTACAGTGCGCGCAAGGGGCGTCCGCGCGCCGCACGCACGTCGACGAACAGGGGCCAACCACCGTGAACACCGGTGCCGCCGGCGAGTCTCAGCCAGCGAAGGCGTCCGCCAAAGACCGCTCCCTGCCAGCAGGGCTGCCCAGCGGCCGGATCGACCGCTGGCTGTGGGCGGTGCGGCTGGCCAAGACCCGGCAGGTGGCCGCGCAAGCCTGCCGCGGCGGCCACGTCCGGGTAAACGACCGGCCGGTCAAGCCGGCGACAGCGGTACGGGTCGGCGACGTCGTCAAGGTCAAGCTGACCGGAACCCCCCGCATCGTCGAGGTCAGCCACGTGATCGAGAAGCGGGTCGGCGCGCCGGTCGCCGTGCGGTGCTATGTCGACCACACCCCTGCCCCGCCGCCCGAGGCGAAGGCCCCGGTCCCGCGACGCGATCCCGGCGCCGGGCGCCCGACGAAACGCGACCGGCGACAGATCGACCGGCTGCGCGGAATGCGCTGAACCAGAGGCGGCCGGGAGAACCGCGCGGATCGCGCACCTGCCCGAACGCCTCGGGTTTCGTGGTGCTTGGCGTGGGCCGAACGCTCTCGGCTGGGGCCGCGACCAGCCGGGGCTGGCGGCGGGTGGCGGGGTTTCCAACCGGGCGGCGAAGGCAGCGGACGGGCCAGCCCCCGGTAATCGCTACTGATGCCCGGTGGCTGCGCGTGCGACGGGCAGCGAGGGCGGTGGATGGCCTGGCTCCCGGTGGTCGCGACGGGTGCCCGGTGGTGGCGCGCCCGACGGGAGCAGCGAAGGCACCGGATAGGTCGGGGGTGCTTCCAGGTGCCGCCCGGCGCGGGGCTCGGGACCCAGGCCACTCACAATCCAGACATAGCGGGCGCGCGGAGGCTCGCGCGGCACCGAAACCGACCGTGCGGACAGATTCGGCGCCGAGACCGGCCCCACAGACACTCTCGGCGCGACCCAGCACCGAGAACCACACCACAGACACCCCCACTGGCCCCACCACCAACCGCCGCCCCCGTTACACGCCCCACCACCGGGCACCCGCACCGATCACTGGGGGCCGGCCCATCCGGCGTCTTCGCTGCCTCGTTGGGCGCGCCACCATCGGGCACCCGTCGCGACCCCCGCAGGCCGGCCCACCACCGGCCTTCGCTGCCCTCGTCGCACGCTCCACCATCGGGCACCAGTCGCGATTACCGAGGGCTGGCCCGTCCACCACCTTCGCCGCCCGGTTGGAAACCCGCCACTCCCCCACCGCACCGCTCACCGCCGCCCCAACCATCCGGCTCCGCACCGCCGCCGTCAGGCGTACCGGTGTCCAGCGGCTCGCGCTGCGCCGTGAACCGCGGCACTACGGCGGCCATCGCCCGTTCCGGGGCCGGCGTCCGCGCCCGTACCACCCCGCGTTCCCACACCCACCCGCGACTTGACAGCCGCAACCCCACCCAAGTAGGTATACCTTGTAAACCACATCTTGCCGCACCAAAGGACGATCCATGCTCGCGTCTCTGGGCCGTTTCACGAACCGGAACAGCCGGACAGTTCTGCTGGCGGCCTTCCTGTTCGCACTCTTCGCAGGACTCTGGGGTCCCGGCGTCCTCCAGGAGATGAGCACATCGGGCTACGCGGATCCGGGCGCCGAGTCCGAAAGGGCCTCAGCGCTCCTGGAACGCGAGTTCGGGCGCACTTCTCCCGACGCCGTCGCGGTTTACAGCGACCCCACGAAAACGGTGGACGACCCGGAGTTCGCCGAGGCGGTGACCGCGGCGGTGGACCGACTACCCGACACGCGCATCGCGCGGGTCCAGAGCTACTGGACCCCCGGAGCCACCGACGAGGAACGCGACGCGCTGGTCTCGGAGGACCGGCACACCACGTACGTGGCCCTCAACACGGTGGGCGACACCGACGAGGAACGGCTCGCCTCCTACGAGGCCGTCCTCGGCGACCTCCGGGCCGACGGCCTCCAGGTCGTCATGGGAGGCCAGCTCACCAGCCTGCACCAGTTGCAGACGCTGGCCACGGGAGACCTGGCCAGCGCCCAGCTGATCGCCATGCCGATCCTGCTCGTGCTGCTCGTCATCATCTTCCGCGGAGTGGTCGCGGCACTCATGCCCATCGTGCTGGGCGTGTTCGCTGTCCTCGGGTCAATGGTGCTGCTGCGCCTACTCACCGGCGCCACCGAAGTCTCGGTGTTCGCGCTGCAGGTCACCATGCTCCTCGGGCTCGGCCTGGCGATCGACTACGGCCTGTTCGTCGTCAGCCGCTACCGCGACGAACTGGCTCAACGGGGCGATCCCGGCGAGGCGATCGCGGCGACCCTGCCAACGGCCGGGCGCACGGTCGTGTTCTCCGGGCTCACGGTGATCGTCGCGCTCTGCGGGCTGCTGGTGTTCCCGCAGCCGGCGTCGCGATCCCTCGGACTGGGCGGGATCACCGCGGTGCTGTTCACCGTCCTGGCCGCCGTCACGGTGCTGCCGGCCCTGCTGACGCTTCTCGGCCACCGGATCAACGCGCTGCGCGTCCCCTGGCCCCGCCGCGCCCGGACGCCCGCTAAGGGTGCCGGTGGCTGGGCACGGCTGGCCGGGTTCGTCATGCGCAGACCGGTATTGGCGCTCATCACCGCCGGCCTGGTGCTGCTGGTCGCCGCAGGGCCGCTGCTCTCCCTGCAGCCCGGCCTGACCA
Source organism: Lipingzhangella halophila (assembly GCF_014203805.1). GTDB lineage: Bacteria > Actinomycetota > Actinomycetes > Streptosporangiales > Streptosporangiaceae > Lipingzhangella > Lipingzhangella halophila. The sequence continues at coordinate 4,089,020 of NZ_JACHJT010000001.1, forward strand.
ACCACCGCTACCTCCCGGCCGGCAACGACGGCCAGGAGGCGGCCGAGATCCTGGACGAGGAGTTCCCGAACGAGGGGCCCGTGGCGAGCACGATCCGGATCGCCGTGGTCGGGGAGGTCGAGGAGGCGGAGCTGGACGGCTACGTGGCGCGCCTGGCGAACCTCGACGGCGCCGGGGACGCCGAGGTCGAGCGCGCCAACGGCGACGTCGCGCAGGTCGCGGTGGGTTACTCGGGTGATGCCGACGACGGGGCCAACACCGACCTGGTCGTGGACATCCGGGCGGTGGAGCCGCCCGTCGGGGCGACCGAGGTACTGGTCGGCGGTGCGGGCGGACCGGCCGTGGCGGTCGACAGCACCGACTCGACCCTCGACTCCCTTCCGCGGGCGCTGCTCGTCGTCGTGGTCGGTACCGCGATCCTGCTCTTCCTCGCGTTCGGCTCGCTGCTGCTGCCGCTCAAGGCGCTGCTCGTCGCCTCCCTGTCGCTGGCGGCGACCTTCGGCGTCCTCACCTGGGCCATCCAGGACGGGGGCCTGGCATCCCCGCTCGGGTTCGTCCCGGTCGGCACGACCGACATCTGGACCTACGGGATCGTCGCCATCATCGCCTTCGGCCTGATCACCGACTACGAGCTGTTCATCGTCAGCCGGGCCCGGGAGGAGTACACGGCGACCGGCGACAACACCCGCGCGATCGCCACGGGCGTGCAGCGAACCGCCGGCATCATCACCAGCGCAGCGCTGCTGATGATCGTGGTGCTCGGCACCGCGGGACTCACCTCCCGGTCGCTGGTCATCGCGACACTCGGTATCGGGTTGACGGTGGCGATCGCCATCGACGCGACGCTGGTGCGCGCCGTCCTGGTACCCGCGTCAATGCGGTTGTTCGGTCGGCTCAACTGGTGGCTGCCGCGCCCGCTGCGCCGGCTGCACGAGCGCGTCGCCGGAACAGGGGACGGCGCGACGAGTCCTCCTCCTGCTGGGCTTACGTCGTCAACCAGCCAGATACGATGGACGGATGCCAGAGAACACACGTGAGGCCCTGGTGGTCGCGGCCACGCAGCTCATGGATGTGGGAGGGCTCGAAGCGGTCACACTGCGCGAGGTCGGCCGGCGCGCCGGGGTGTCGCACATGGCGCCCTATAAGCACTTCACCGACAAGGAGGCGCTACTCGCCGCGGTGGCCGCGCGCGAGCTGGAGTACCTGGGCTCGGCGATGACCAAGATCCAGGAGCACGGCCGCCCGGCCGAGGCCACCCTCCGCCTGGCCATGCACGAGTACGTCACCTGGGCGCTCGCGTACCCCGTCCGTTTCAAGCTGGTGTTCGGGGTCTGGTCCACCGACACCGGCTCCGGGGAGCTGGGGGCCGCAGCGGGCACCGCACGCGCGACACTCGGCCAGATCGTGGCCGCGGCACAGCGCACCGGCCAGCTTCCGCCGGGCGACACCGAACGGCTGGCCGCGCTGATCCAGGCGCTGGCGCACGGCGCCGTTGACCTCGCCCTGGCGGGGCACGTGTCAGCCCAGGGCAAGGGGAACGCTGGCCCGCACGACCTCGTCGACGACCTGCTGGGGCACCTCCGCGCCTCGGCCGGGTGACCACGCCAGCGGCGCCGGACGAGACCGGCACCGCTGGCGCGTGAGCCCGCAGCCGGACGCGGCGCGTAGCCGGCGAAGCGGCATCCGGCGGGCGGATTCGATGGGCCTAGCATGGGCCCGTGACTCCCGAGCCCCCCGCACAGCTGTTCGCGGTCAGTGACCTCCACGTCAGCTACGCCGAGAACCGCACGATCGCCGATGGCATCCAGCCGGAGTCGGACCGCGACTGGCTGATCGTCGCCGGCGACATCGGTGAGCTGGCCGCCGACATCGAGTGGGCGCTGCGGCTGCTGACCGAGCGCTTCGCGACCGTGATCTGGGCGCCCGGCAACCACGAGCTGTGGACGCACGGGACCGACCCGGTGCGGCTGCGCGGGGTGGAGCGGTACCACCACATCGTGAACATCTGCCGGTCTCTCGGCGTGGCGACCCCCGAGGACCCCTATCCGGTGTGGCCGGGCGAGAGCGGGCCAATCACGATCGCCCCGCTCTTCGTGCTCTACGACTACTCGTTCCACCCGCCCGGCACCCACACCAAGGAGGCCGGGCTGGAGTACGCCTACGAGACGGGCGTGGTGTGCACCGACGAGTTCATGCTGCACCCCGACCCCTACGCCACGCGCGAGGAGTGGTGCGCGGCCCGGGTCGACTACACCGAGGAACGTCTCCGCGCTCTCGGGGGCGCGCCGGTGGTCCTGGTCAACCACTGGCCCACGCTCCGCGAGGTCACCCGGCCGCTGTACTACCCCGAGTTCGCCCAGTGGTGCGGCACCGAACGCACCGCGGACTGGCACCGGCGGTTCAACGCGACCACTGTGGTCTACGGCCACCTGCACATCCCCCGCACCACCTGGCACCACGGCGTCCGCTTCGAGGAGGTGTCGCTGGGCTATCCGCGCGAGTGGCGGCGCCGTTCAGAACAGCGCCCCCTGCCGCGCCGGATCCTCTCCGAGGTCCGGGACGCCTGACAGCGGCCACGCCGCCGCTACGAACCCAGCGTCATTCCCGCGGAGCGCGGTCGCGCGCCCTTCGCGGCGCGCCCGTACCCCAGCGACCGCGGTTGGCCCGTCCCAGTACGTCCGGACCGGGCAGCGCGGCGGCTCCAGCACGCCATACACCCTGTGTTTCAGCTCATAGCAGGGGTTGACGCAGGCCACACCCCACCCTAGCATTTCATTATACGAATTAGATATTCCACTATACGGGAAACTGAGTACTCTGACCGGACCACTCCCCCGGTCCGGGCCAGCACCCCCCGCACCTGACCCCGGTGCGCTCCGGCGTTTCGCCTCGCACCCCACGGTTCTCCCGAGCCGCGTGGAGCGTGGCCGCGCGGGAGACCAGTCAACCGACGCGGCCGTTGTGCCGCGCGGCTCCCCCCGAGAGGACTGGACCGTGGAAGACTCGATCGACCCGATTACGAACAATCCAGCGGTCGCGCTGATCGGATTCGTCGCCGTAATCGTTGTCCTGCTTTTCCTTATCGCCAAGTTCAAGTGGCACGTCTTCATCGCCCTGCTCGTGCCGATCGTGCTGCTGGGGCTCGTCCCCACCGTGGACCAGACCGCCTTCATCGAGGCGTTCGAAGTGGGTTTCGGCGGCACGATCCAGTCGATCGCCGTCGTCATCGTCCTCGGCACACTGATCGCCGAAGCCCTGCGCAACTCCGGAGCCGTGGAGCGCATCACGCATTCGATGATGCGGCTGGTGGGCAAGCGGAACATGCCCCTGGCGCTGACGCTCGCGGGATTCGTCATCGGGCTCGCCGTCTTCTCCGACATCGGCTACATCATCCTGAACCCGCTGGTGCACGTGGCCGCGCTGGAGGCAGGGGCCACGATGAGCGTCATGGCCACCGGCCTGGTCGGCGCCATGCAGTTGACGCACGCGATCGTGCCGCCGACACCGGGCCCGCTCGCCGCCGCGGCCGTGGTCGAGGCCGACATCGGGAGGATCATCCTCTACGGGTCCATCGTCACCCTGTTCGGCTCCGTGATGGGTTGGCTGTACGCGAAGATCGTGGGCCCGCGCATCACGTCGCCCCCGTCGGAGGAGTACCGCACCACCTCACTCGACGGCGACACGCAGCGGCTTCCCTCAACCTGGTGGTCCTACGCGCCGATCCTCGTCCCCCTGGTGCTGATCGGCGGCAGCAGCGTCGCCGACTTCGCGCTGTCCGAGGACAACCCGGTCCACGGTTACGCCATGTTCCTGGGGTGGCCGGTCTTCGCCCTGGGCATCGGAGTACTGCTCGCCTACTTCGTGGCGTGGCGGAACAACGCGGTCGAGGGCTCCGTGAGCCTGCGCGACACGTGGGTGGAGAACGCGCTGCGGACCTCGGCGATGGTCATCATGGTCACCGGGCTGGGCGGCGCGCTCAGCGAGCTGCTGAAGGCCACCCCGGCGGTCGACGTGATCGCCGAGAACACGCTGGCCCTCGGCATCCCCGCGATCCTGCTGCCGTTCCTCCTGGGCGTCCTGGCAAACCTGATCACCGGATCGACAACGGTCGGGGTGATCACGGCGGCCTCGCTCACCGCCCCAATGCTCCCGACGCTCGGCCTCTCGCCCGAGGCGGCCATGCTCTCCGCGGCGTGCGGCTCGGTCATCATCAAGTACGTCAACTCGAGCTACTTCTGGGTGTGCATGACCCTGTCGGGGATGTCGCTGCGCGCGGCTCTGGTCTCCTACGGGGGTGTGACCCTGGTCGGCGGCATCTCCTCCATGTGCGCCGTGTCCGCCCTCTGGGGATTCGGCGTCATCTGAGGCCCTCCAGTCCCGCGCGGAGGTGCGGCCGGGCGATCGCCCGGCCGCACCTCCGCCTCGGTCCCGGTGCGCTAGCCGGCCTCACCAGCGGTGTCCGCGAGGTACTCGGCGGCGACGGTCACGCCCCCGGGCCGGTAGGGCACCTTGGCGATACGCATGCCGGCCTCCACACCGCCCAGGGTGCCGAGCAGAGCGGGGTCGTTGAGGTGGCCGAGGTGGCCGATCCGGAACACCTTCCCGGCGAGCCTGCCCAGCCCCGCGCCGAGCGAGATGTCGAAGCCGCCCAGGATGGTGGAACGCAGCTCGTCGGAGTCGTGGCCTTCGGGCATCAGCACCGCCGTGAGGACCGGGCTGTGTTCCGAGGGGACGCGGCACAGCACCTCGAGCCCCCACGCGCTGACCGCCCTACGGGTGGCCTCCGCGTGCCGGCGGTGCCGGGCGAAAACCTGGTCCAGCCCTTCCTCGTGCAGCATCGCCACGGCTTCGCGCAGCCCGAAGAGCAGGTTCGTCGCCGGGGTGTAGGGAAAGTACCCGCCCGTGTTGGCGTCGAGCATCGGGCCCCAGTCCCAGTACGCGCGGCGCAGCCCGGCGGAACGCGAGGCCCGCAGCGCCTTGGCGCTGATCGCGTTGAAGGAGAGCCCGGGCGGCAGCATCAGCCCTTTCTGCGAGCACCCGACGGTGACGTCGACACCCCACTCGTCGTGCCGGTAATCGACCGAGCCCAGGGAGGAGATGGTGTCGACCAGCAACAGCGCGGGATGCCCGGCGCGGTCCATCGCGGCCCGGATCTCGGGTACCCGGCTGGTGACCCCCGTGGAGGTCTCGTTGTGGACCACGGCGACCGCCGCGATCCGCTGGTCGGCGTCCGCGCGCAGTTTCTCCTCGACCACTTCCGGGTCCACCCCACTGCGCCAGTCGCCGGGGACGAGCTCGGCATCGAGCCCGAGGTCACGCGCGACCCCCGCCCACAGCGTCCCGAAGTGCCCGGTCTCGAACATCAGCACTCGGTCGCCCGGCGAGAGCGTGTTGACGAGCGCGGCCTCCCAGGCACCCGTGCCCGACGAGGGATAGATGACCACGTCAGACTCGGTGCGCACGACACTTTTCAGGCCGTCGATAGCGGCGCGCCCGAGATCGGCGAACTCGGGGCCGCGGTGATCGATCGTTGGGTAGCTGATAGCGCGCAAAACGCGGTCGGGAACATTGGTGGGGCCCGGGATCTGCAGGAAGTGGCGGCCGCTCGTCATGACGCTCCAATGCAATTCCATGATTCGGAAGCCTCGTGTCGTTTAATGGAAGTTCCTCCCGCTGCTCCTGTCAAGGTAAGCGGGCGCATTCCCCGAGCGTGCCGAGGTCCTTCCGTATCGCAAGCCATTGATTTTGCCATATGGAAGTGTCTATGGTCGGACCAATCTCCCCCACACCAGCAGAAGTGGAGAGCCGCCGTGGCCGAGACCCCGCACGAGACATCGCCGGAACGCGGACACAGCGACGACCTTGAGGCCGAACTGCGCCGAGCGGTCGGCGGCGAGGTGCGGTTCGACACCTACACCCGCCACATGTTCGCCACGGACGCCAGCATGTACCAGATCACGCCGCTCGGCGTGACCTACCCGCGCGACGCCGACGATGTGGTCGCGGTCGTCGAGACCGCGCGCCGGTTCGGCACTCCGGTGCTCCCCAGGGGCGCGGGAACCAGCCACTGCGGGCAGACCGTCGGCGAGGCCGTCGTCCTCGACTTCTCCCGGTACATGAACCGCGTGCTGGAGGTCTCCCCGGACGAGCGCCGGGCCCGCGTGCAGCCGGGACTGGTGCAGGACGAGCTGAACCAGGCGGCGGCCCCGCACGGGTTGTTCTTCGCCCCCGACACCTCGACCAGCAACCGGGCCACGCTCGGCGGCATGATCGGCAACAACTCGTGCGGTTCCCGCTCCGCGGCCTACGGCATGACGATCGACCACGTGCACTCGCTCGAAGCGGTCCTGGCCGACGGCGCGCGTGCCCACCTCGGTCCCGCGGACAGCGGCGTCATCGAGGCGAAGGCGGCCCAGAGCGGCCTTGAAGGACACATCTACCGCGAGCTGCCGGGCCTGGCCGAGCGCAGCAGGGCCGCCGTCGAGGACTGCCCGCAGACGTTCTGGCGCCGCGCGGGCGGCTACCGGCTCGACCGGCTGGTGGACGGCCCCTTCGACCTCGCCGCGTTCACCGTGGGCTCCGAGGGCACCCTCACCCTGGTGACCGAGGCCGAGGTCGCGCTGACCCCGAAGCCCGCCGCCACGGTCATGGTGATCGGGCACTTCGCCTCCACCACCGAGGCGATCGCGGCCACCGACGACGCCATGGCCGCCGGGGGCGCGGCCATCGAGCTGGTCGACAACTTCATCCTGGACCTGGCGCGACGCTCCCCCGAGCACGGCCACCTGGTGCGCAAGCTGGAGGGCGAGCCCACCGCTCTGCTGTTCGTGGAGTTCTACGCCGACGACACCAACACTGCCGAGGCCGAGGCCGGCGCGGCACGCCTGGAGAAGCTGTGGCGTGCCGGCGGGCACGGCTACGCCGCTATCCGCGCCGCCGACCCCGCCCGGCAGCAGCCGTTCCGCGCCCTGCGCAAGGCCGGCCTGGGCCTGCTGATGGCGGCCGGCAAGCCCGAGGAGCGCTCCATCGCGTTCGTCGAGGACACCGCTGTGCCCCCCGAGCACCTGGCGGAGTACACCACCCGCTTCGCCGAGATCCTGGACCGGCGCGGGCTGCGCGCCGGTTTCTACGGCCACGCCTCGGCGGGCTGCCTGCACGTCCGTCCCTTCATGGATCTCAGCCAGCCCGACCAGGTAGTGACGATGCGCGAGGTCGCCGAGGAGGTCTGCGAGCTCGCGCTGTCCTACGGCGGCGTGAACTCCAGCGAGCACGGCGACGGCCTGGCCCGCAGCGAGTTCAACGAACGGATCTTCGGCCCGGACCTGTACCAGTCCATGCGCGAGGTCAAGGCCATGTTCGACCCCGATCGCCTGCTCAACCCGGGCAAGGTGGTCGACGCACCCCCCATGACCCGGAATCTCCGGACACCGAACCTGCCCACCGCGGTCCCGCTGGCGACACACTTCGACTTCTCCCAGCACGGCGGCATGCGCGGCGCGGCCGACCGGTGCATGCGCATCGGGGCGTGCCGCAAGCCCGCCGAGTCCGGCGGCACCATGTGCCCGTCCTTCATGGCCACCCGCGACGAGGAGCACTCCACCCGCGGGCGGGCCAACGCACTGGTCAAGGCGCTTTCCTCGCCCGATCCCAGCGCCGCGCTGGCCGGAGAGCGCGTCAACGAGGTGCTCGACCTGTGCCTGGAATGCAAGGCGTGCAAGAACGAGTGCCCGATGTCGGTCGACATGGCCACGTTCAAGAGCGAGTCGCTGTCGGCCTACCACGCCGAACACGGGACACCACTGCGGGCGCGCATCTTCGGCCGGATCCGCCAGCTCAACACCCTGGGCTCGTGGACCGCGCCCCTGTCGAACCTGATGGGCCGGATCGGCGTCCTGCGCACACTGCTGCAGCGCGGCGCCGGGATCGACCGCAGGCGCCCGCTGCCGTCGTTTCGCCGCGACAACCTGATCCGCTGGTTCCGCAAGCGCGCCCCGGCCGCCCCCGATCCGGCCGCGGGCGAGGTCGTCTTCCTCGCGGACTCGTTTACCAGCTTCACCGAGCCACACATCGGCAAGGCGGCCATCGAACTGCTGGAACACGCCGGGTGGCGGGTCCGGATGGAGCCGAACCTGTGCTGCGGGCGCGCCCAGATCTCCAAAGGGCTGCTCACCGACGCCAACGCCACGGCGCGCCGGCTGGTCGACGGACTCGCCGATGACGCCGGGCGCGGCGTGGCCATCGTGGGCTGCGAACCGTCGTGCGTGGCCACTTTGCGCGACGAGCACCAGGATCTCGTGGGCGGCGACCGCGCCGCCGCGGTCGGCCGCCAGGCCAGGCTGGTCGAGGAGCTGCTCGCGGACGCGCTCGACGAGGGGCGCCTCAGCGTCGCCGATCCCGCGTCCGGCGAGACCGCCGGGCAGGACAACGAGCTGCTGTTCCACGCGCACTGCCACCAGAAGGCCGTCCTCGGCACCGAGGCCAGCACGCGGCTGCTGCGGCACCTGCCCGGGACGGCCCTCCGCGAACTCGACGCCGGGTGCTGCGGCATGGCCGGGTCGTTCGGGTTCGAGACCGAGCACTACGACCTGTCCATGACGATCGGCGGCCAGAGGCTGTTCCCCGCGGTCCACGGGGCACCCGAGGCCGGTGTCTGCGCCACCGGGGTGTCCTGCCGGCAGCAGATCGCACACGGGACCGGCCGCCAGGCCCGGCACCCCGTGGAGCTCCTGCACGAGGCCGTCTTCGGCCCGACCGGCGGGGGTACCGGCTCGGCCGGGTAGCGCGGGCGCCGGCCCGCTCCTGCGGTTCGGGTGCTCAGCCCTTCTCCCCGAGCGCGTTCCGGGCGGCGTCGCCCAGGCCCTCGGGGTGCTGCCGCGCCCAGGCAACGTGGCCGTCCGGACGCACCAGGATCCACCCCTCCTTCGCGCCGAGCAGCCCGCGCAACGCGTTGGTGGGGTCCTCGTGGCCACCCGGGCCGATACGGACCACCCGGGTCAGCGGCAGGGTTTCCTTGGGCACGTCGGCACCGAACGCGCGGTCCATGGCCACCTCGATGAGCGCGGGGCCGGTCGGAAGGAGGTCGTAGAGGCGTATCCGGCCCCCACCGGGTGAGCGCAGCAGCGGGTTGGGCAGCCGCTTACCCGCGGCCCGCTCCTCGTACTCCACGAGCGGCGAGAGCGGGCAGGTGAGGTTGAGCATGGTCACCCGCCGCAGCACCGACCTCCGCAGAGCGGGGATCGCCAGGAGCAGCGGCCCCAGTCGGAGCATCCCGGTCCGGACCGCCAGCGGCGTCTGCAGGAAAAGCCGGGTGTTGAGGTTGGCCCACCACGACACGCTGCTCGCGACACTCTGGCGCTCCACGTCGTAGGACTCCAGCAACCGCTCCACGTCGCCGCGGCCCGAAAGTGCCTGGGCGAGCTTCCAGGCGAGGTTGGCCGCGTCATGTATGCCCGCGTTCATTCCCTGCCCGCCCAGTGGCGGGTGGACGTGCGCGGCGTCGCCCGCGAGCAGCACCGGACCCACCCGGAAGTGCGGGCTCCCCCGGCGGTGGATCCGGTACCGGCTCGCCCATGCCGCCTCAACCGAGCCGGTGCCGAGCACGGTCCCCGCCAGCTCGGCCACCTCTTCGTTCGGCACTTCCTCGGCCCGCCCCAGTTCACCGCCGTCCAAGCGGGCGATCCGCCAGAGGCCGGGGCGCAGCCGGACCGCAAAGGTGACGCCGCGGCGTTCGTTGTGCAGCCGCGGCCAGGGAAGCTCGTCGCGCTCGTCGGGCACGCGGGCGTCGGCCAGCACGGGGCGGATCGGGTAGGCCGCACCCTCGAAAGGCAACCGCAGCGCACCCCGGACGAACCCGTTCGCGCCGTCGCATCCGACGACGAAGTCGGTCTCGATCCGGTACGTGCCCGAGGGCCCGTTGAGTGTGAGCGTCGCGCTGTCGTCACTGGTATCCAGCCCCACAAGCTCCGTCCCGTAGCGGACGTCGCACTGGCCCGAGTCCGACACCGCCCGCAGCAGCACCCGTTCGATGATGCCGGGGTCCACGAACAGCACGCCGGGGTGTTCGGCCTCGTCGTCGAGCTCGGAGAAGTCCAGCGAGAACAGGGTCCGCTCAGTGTCCGCGGAGCGCACCCGCAGGTCGGTGACCAGCTCCCCGCCATCGAGCATGGCCTGCTCCACCCCCCAGCCGCGGAGGATCTCCAGAGTGCGTGTGTGGATCGCGGGCGCCTTCGAACGATCCCTCATCCCGCCGCGGCCCTGCTCCACGAGGACCGACCGCACACCCTGGCGGGCCAACCCCAGCGCCAGCGCGAGCCCGGACGGACCGGCCCCGACAATCGCGACTGGTATCCGCGCGCTCTCACGCATGTCACCGCTCATGGCCTTCCCCTCCCCCGGAATGAGCAGGGACAACCTCGCTGGGAAGGCGAGGGGGCCAGGTGGCGGTAATCGGTACGGAAAGCGAACAGTGCCGCACCCAACGGGGCGGCGAAGGCGCCGGGTGGCTCGGGCTGGTGGTGATCGGTGCGGGTGCCCGGTGGTGGCGCGTCCAACGAGGCAGCGAAGACGCCTGATGGGCCGGCCCCCGGTAGTCGCTCCTGGTGCCCGGTGGTGGCGCACGCGACGGGAGCGGCGAAGGTTGGTGGTGGGCCAGCCCGCAGTGATCGGTGCGGGTGCCCGGTTGTGGCGCGCCCGACGAGGGCAGCGAGGACGGCGGGTGGCCCCGGGGTGGCTGATCTCGCCCGGCGTGGGGCTTGGGATCTCCGCTGCCCGCCCGCGTGTGTCCGCTACGTCCGATTTTGGCGCTGAGCTCAGCAGGCTTCTATCAGGTCACTCCCGCCCAGGGTCCCGCGCGCGGGCCGCGGTGGACAGGTCAGCGATAAGCCACACACGCGTGGGCAGATCTTGAATGAGTCACCCCACGGCCCCACCAGAGCCACTCCCGTCGAAGCAACCCCAGCACCCCCACCATGCACCAATAGATCTTGAGGATTTCGTTCCTTTGCCGCGCGGTAAAGGAACGCAATCCTCAAGATCAGCGCCCAGACCGCTCACAATCCAGACATAGCGGGCGCGCGAGGGCTCACGCCGCACCGAAACCGACCGTGCGGACAGATTCGGCGCCGAGAACGTCCCCACAGACAGTCTCGGCGCGGCACAGCACCGAGAACGTCCCCACAGACACCCCCCGACTGGACCCCACCAACCTTCGCCGCCCTCGTCGCGTGCGTGACCACCGGGCACCAGTCGCGACCCCCGCGGGCCGGCCCATCCGGCGCCCTCGCCGCCCCGTTGGGCGCCGCACCACGCACCCACCACACCGACACTCGCCACCCGAACCCAGCGCCGGCCTCGCCGACTGGGCGCATGCGGCGGCCCTCGGGATAGGGTCGGGCGGCGCTTCGCGCGGGCGCCGGCCCCCTTCCCGCGGCCTGGGCCGCTCCCGCGCTCCGCGTAAGCGGCCGACCGAACCCGAATGTTACCAGTCAGTAACTCCGTAGAACGCCGTGCGACAACGCCGCATCGAAAGTGAGCATGAGCACGTCCCACCCCAACTCCGGCCCGCCCACCACCTGCCCCTCATGTGGCGGCTCGGCGAGCACCCCGTGCGACGCGTGCGCGGAAGCCCGCCTTACCCGGGTCGCCGCCGAGATGGAAAGCGTGAAGGCGCGGATCCAGCACCTCGACCAGGAACGCGGCTCGCTCCAGCACCGCTACGCCGAGCTTCTGGCGGAGTACCAGCAGCGGCACAAGTGGCTGCACGAGCAGCGGCTCGCCGCGGCGCAGGCCCCCGGCCCACCGGCACAGGGCGCCCCACCCGATGTTCCTCCCCGCTCGGCGGCACCCGCGCCGGCAGGGGACGCCGAGCCGGGGAGCGCCCCCCGGCAGCCGGCGCGGGAGGCCCGCCCATCGGCGGCGCGGCGGCTGCGGGAGATCTCCACGCGGTCGGTGCAGAACCTCCTCCTGACGCTCGGTGGGCTGCTCCTGGCGATCGCCTTCGTCGTGTTCACTGTTGTCAGTTGGGGCGACCTCGGCCTGGCCGGCCGCGCGGGCGTTCTCGGGGTGCTGACCGCACTGGTCGGCTACGTCCCCCGACCGCTGCTGCGGTACGACATGCGGGCCACCGCCGAGACCGTCGCCTCCCTGGCCGCCCTCCTGCTGTGCCTGGACGCGTTCGCGTTGTGGACCGTGGGGGGCACCAGCGCGGTACCGAACCCCGGATTCGCCGCTGGCGCTCTCGTGGCCATCGCCGCCGTGCTGGCCATCTACCCGGCGGTGCTCACCTACGGCCTCTCCGCCATGCCGAGCGCCCCGCGGGTGGGCGCACTGCTGCTCGCGCAGCCAGCGCCGGCTCTCGCGGCACTGGCGCTCGCACCCTCGCTGCCGCCGGAGTTCACCACCGCCCCGGCGCTGCTGCTCACCTCCGCGGGCAACGCGCTGCTGGTGGCGAAAGTCCGTGCGGGCTACCCGCGCGCGCTGCCCCGGTTCCTCGGCGCCGCCGCATGGGCGCTCGGCGTCGTCGTGGGCATGCTGGCCTTCGGCACCCAACTGGCGAGCGCGTCCGCACCGGTACCGGGCTGGTGGACCGCCGCGGTGCTGGTGCTGGCGGGTGGTGTCATGCTGCTGGACTCCCGGATCCGGGTGTCGCCGGCCGGACAGCAGGCAGCGGCGGGCGCGGCCACCGCCGCCTGGATCGCGGCGGCCCCGGCCACGGCCGCCGTGCTCGGGGCGGCGCAGTGGATACCGCCCGTATGGGCGCTCTCGACTCTTGCCGCCGCAGTGGTGCTGCGGCTTCCCGCGGCCCGCACTCCAGGTCCCACGTACACGAGCGCGGTCTCGCTCGGGCTGGTGGGCTGGTTCGGGCTGCCCGCCCTCTCCTCGCTCGGCGACCAGCTCCGCTGGATCGCGGCGCCGTGGGAAGGTCCCCTCGGCGCCCCCACGGCGTTCGCACCGGATCCCGCGGCGACGGTGACCCTGCTCGCCACCGCGGCCGGCGCTACGGCACTGGCCGCGGCCCGGGCCATGCGCATCCCGGGGAGGCGCCCGGACATCATCGGCCCCCCGGCCCTCGCCACGGGCGTGCTCGCCGCTGTTCTGGGAGCGCAGTGGCTTCCGCACCCGACGACCGTCGCTGCCCTGGTGGCCGCGACCGCCGCGCTGGTCGCCGTGGCCACCGCGGTGGCCGCGGGGCCGACCGGGCGCAACGCGCGAGAGCAGACCACGCCAGAGTGGCGCGCCCGCCTCTGCTGGACCGCGCTGGCGCTGGCCGGGGCGCCGGGCGCGCTCGCGATCAGCGGCGCTCTTGTGACCCCCGCGGCGACGGTCCTGACCCTGGCCGCGCTGTTGCTGACCACCTCGGCCGCCGCGTGGGTCCCGTCGATGCCAGGACCGTTGTGCCGCGTGGTCACAGGCGCGGCCGTGCTGACCGCGACCGGCCTTGCCGTCGCGGCCTGCGCCGCGCTCTCGGCGGGCTGGGGTGTGCTGATGCTGGCCGCGCTCGCGGTGGCCGGTCTGGCGGTGGCGCTGGCGGGCTGGCTGGTGGTGGCCGGTAACCGGGATGACCAGGCGCGCACCCTGGTACTGGCCGCCCTTGCCCCGATGCTCACGTCCTGGGGTATGGCGCTGCCTGGCGGTACGCACCTGCTCGCGCTCGGGATCGCCCTGAGCTCGCTCATCGCCGCGCTCGCCCTGAGCGCGCTCCTCCTGCTGCGCCAAGCCCAGGGGGTACCGCCTCATATCCACCGGGAGGCCGCCCGGTGGCCCAACGCGGCCGACGTGGGCCTGGGCCAGAACCAGCCCAAGGGCGCCGGGATGGAGCAGGCGGGCCGCCTGCTGGGCGCCGTGGCGCTCACCACGGGAACCGCCGCGCTCCTCCTGGTGACCGACGTGCTCGTGCGCGTCGTGCTGGCTCCGCTGCCACTGGTCCGCACCCCGTGGTCAGCCGACGCTTCCGCCGCCGCGCCGGACCTGATGGCTGGGGCCGGGAGCCCACTGGCGCTGCTCTCCTACGGGGTGGGTGTGCTCGCGCTCGCCCTGCTCACCGCCGCGGCCCGCGGGCGCGGCGCCGCCGCGGCGGTCGCCCTGGCGGGTGGCGGGCTCGCCGTCCCGCTCATCCTGGCCCTGCTGGCCGTTCCCTACTCCGTTGTGCTGACCGTCCTGGCCGGCGTCGCGCTGGCCCTCCTTGTGGTGGCCGGCCGGTTCCCGGGGGCTCCCGGCTACGCCGCGGCCGGCACCGGCACGGTGCTCTTCCTCCTCGCGACGGCGTGGTCGCTGGCGGCACCGGGGCGCACGGTGGCCACCCTGTTCGCGCTCGCCCTCGGTACCGGCGTCGCCGCGGCGGCCGCCAGCTCGCCGGCCCGGCGGGCGCCCCCGTTGGTCTCGGGGGGCCTGGCGTTCCTCGCCACCGCCACAATGGGCGCAACAGTGCTCGCAGGGTATGCGGCGCTGCCGCACGCCGGGGCGGCCACCGACCCGCGTTGGCTGCCCTTCCTGGGCCTGGCTGCGGCAGGCTGCGCCTCCGCGCTGTGCTGGCTGCCGTGGCTGACGCGGCGCCCGGAGCAGCGCACGGGCGTCGGCATGGCCGGGACCGCGCTGGTGGTCGGGTCCCTCGCGACCGCGCTCGGCACACTCGGCACACTCGAACTGGTCGGCCTGGTCACCGCGGTGTCAGCGCTGGTGCTCGCGACACTGGCGCTCGTCGAGGACAGGCGCGGGGCCGCGACGGTGCTGGCTCTGCTCACGCTGGTGGGCGCGGCCGCGTCGGTACTGACGCGGTGGGTTGCCGTCATGGTCGCTCCCTACGGGTGGCTCGCCGCGCCGTGGACCGGTCAGGACCGGCCATGGGTGGCCACCGGGATGCTCTCCCCCTTCGGCGTATCCGGGACGGCCGATCCGCTGCTGCTTCCGGTGCTCGCGTTCGGCGCCGCCGCCACCCTGCTGCTCGCCTGGAACAGGTCCGCGAGCCGGGAGGCCGCGCGCGGCCGCCTGGCGTACGCCGCCGCCGCGCTCGCGGTGCCGGTGCTGGCACCGGCCGCCGCGGCCTGGGACGTCAATTTCGGAGTGGCTCTTTGCTGGCTGCTGCTGGTGTCCGCGTCTCTGCTCGCAGGCGCCGCCTGGGCCCGTTCGGGGCCGCTCGCGGTCCTGTGCGGCGGGCTGGCGCTGTGGCCGGCCGTAATGGCGCTCACCTGGGCGCTCGCCACGCCGGCCACCACAATCGGGACACTGCTGGCGGTCGGGCTGGTCGCCGGCAGCTACCCGACTCTCGGGCGCTCCGTCGCGGTCATCACCGGCAGCACCGTTGCCGCCACCCTGGCCACGGGGGCGTTCTCGGTCACCCTGCTGCTCGCCCTCGGCCAGCCCGCGGCGGTGGCCGCGCTCGCCCTGATCGCCGTGATCGCCGGCGGCGCCGCATCGGTGGGAGCGGTGCGGCTCGCCCGCCCCGTCACCTTGGCGATCGAGTGCTCTCTGGCCGCCCTGGCCGTGGTCGCAGTGGGCCTGACGCTCAGCGACCCCGAACGGCTCCACCTGACGAGCGTCGCGCTCGCGGCGCTGGGCGTGGCCGCCGTGGCGAGCGCGCCGCGCCGCGATCGGGGCTGGCTGGGGCCGGTGGGCGCCGTCCTGCTCCTGGCGGCGCTGTGGGTCCTGCTGGGCTGGCTGCGGGTCACCGATCCCGAGCCCTACCTCGCGGTGCCCGCGCTCGCCGCATTGGCACTCGGCTGGAACTGGCGGCGCCAGCACCGCGCCGCGAACACCGGCGAGGCCCCCTCCCCGGGGACGAGGGCCGGGCCGCCCCGCTCCTGGCTCGCCTACGGGCCGGGGCTGGCACTCGCGATGCTGCCGACGCTTGCCATGGTCCTCTTCGCTGACGGCGGCGGGCCGCTGCGCCCGGCGCTACTGGCCGTGACCGCCCTGGCCGCCATCCTGCTCGGCGGGTGGCGGCGCCTCCAGGCCCCACTGTTCGTCGGTGCCGCCGTGCTGCTGGTGGTAGGGATCCACGGGTCCGGTGGCTACCTCGCCGACCTGGTGCTGCGGATCGACCGGTGGGTCCCGGTCGCCGTCATCGGCCTGGTGCTCCTCGTGATCGGGGCACGCTTCGAACGCACCCTGCGCGACGTGCGCAGGCTGGGACGCGCGATCCGGGAGATGGACTGACGTGCCACGCCAGTCGCAACGGAGCACCGCGCCCCTGAGCGGCCGCGGCCCGAAGGCCGGGCCGTGCGCGCCCCAGGGCAGGGGCAACCACGTGCTCCCGGGCCGCACCACCGGCTCCCCCGCGCGGTTCGCACGGTCGCGGAGCTGGCCCCGCGCCGGCCCGCCGCGGTCGGCATGCCGGGAATCCCGAGCCGACGCGCCTTCTTACCATGAAAGTGGTCGTGAATCGGCCGGACACACCGAAGGGAAGCGCGAATGCCAGTGGAGAACGGCCCCGAACGTGCGCTTGTCGTCATGGCGCATCCCGACGACGCGGATTTCTCCTGCGCCGGTACGGTCGCCACGTGGACCCACGCCGGGGTCGGGGTCACCTACCTGATGGTCACCGACGGCGATGCCGGTGGCGACGACCGCACCGGCGATGGCGTGGACATGGCCACCACACGGCGCGCCGAACAGTCCGCGGCCGCCGAGCTCGTCGGGGTGCGTGACGTGCGCTTCCTTGGCTACCCCGATGGGCGCCTGATGCCGAGCCTGGAGCTGCGCCGCGACATCGCCCGGGTCATCCGCCAGGTCCGGCCGCACCGGATGATCATTCCGAGCCCCGACCGCGACTGGAGCCACATCGCGCCGAGCCACCCCGACCACCTCGCCACGGGCGAGGCCGCGATCAACGCCGTCTACCCCGACGCCCGCAACCCGCACGCCCACCCCGAGCTCGCCAGCGAGAACCTGGCCCCGTGGGTCGTGCCCGAGGTGTGGCTGGTCCATGGTTCCGCGCCGAACCACTACTGCGACATCACCGATGTCATCGAGCAGAAGATAGGGGCACTCGCCGCGCACGCCAGCCAGATCAGCGACATCTCGGAGCTCGACGCCGCCCTGCGCGAATGGCTCGGCAAGAACGCGGCGGCGGGCGGCCTGGGCGAGGACCGGCTCGCCGAAGTGTTCCAGATCGTGAACACAGCGTAGCCAGCGGTCTGAGTGGCACGATAATCGTGGAACGTACACGTTCCTGTCCCAAGACGAGACCAGGAGGCATACCCGTGGCTCAGCCACCTTCCCCGTACGACTTCCTGCCCGCCGTCCCATCGTTCACCGTGACGAGCAACGATGTGGCTGACGGCCAGACACTCCCGATGGCGCAGGTCAGCGGAATCATGGGTGCCGGGGGCTCGGACGTCTCCCCGCACCTCGCGTGGAGCGGGTTCCCTGAAGGGACCCAGAGCTTCACCGTGACCTGTTTCGACCCGGACGCCCCCACCGCGAGCGGTTTCTGGCACTGGGCCGTGTTCGACATCCCGGCAGCGGTGACCGAGCTGCCCTCTGGCGCCGGCGACGAGACCGGCTCCGGGCTACCCGCCGGCGCGATCACCATCCGCAACGACGCGGGAGCCAAGCGCTACATCGGCGCCGCCCCGCCCGCGGGGCACGGGCCGCACCGCTACATGTTCGCGGTACACGCCGTGGGCGAGAAGTCGCTCGGCATCGACGACTCGGCGACCCCGGCCTACCTCGGGTTCAATCTTTTCTTCCACGCCATCGGCCGCGCGATCATCGCTCCGGTGTTCGAGCAGAAGTGACTTCAGACCGCCGGGTCGTGCCCCGCACGGGGCACGACCCGGCGTGTGCCAGCAGAAGGGCATTGCGCGCGCACAAGGGTGTGTTCGCACCGCCGCATAAGTATTGGTGGGGTTGGGTACCGCATGGACGCTGAACGTGCCGACCGGTCCGTCATGAGCACCGTCATCTTCGACTACGGCGAGGTGATCTCGCGGCCGCAGCCCTCTTGGGCGCGCACCGAGATAGAGCGCCTCGCCAGCGTTCCGGCCGCGGACTTCTGGGCCGCCTACTGGGCGGAGCGGCCGCGTTTCGACGCCGGCGCGTCCCCGGACGAGTTCTGGGACCGCATCGCCCAGCGTGCCGGCGCGGACTGGGATTCGAGCACCGACCCCGGGCGGGTGCAGGCACTATGGGCCACCGACGTGGGATCGTGGCTGGAGGTGTCGCCGGTCAGCGCCGCGCTCCTGCGCCGGCTCGCCCAGTGCGACGTGCGGCTCGCCCTGCTGTCGAACGCCCCGCACGACGTGGCGGGCGCCCTGCGCCACTCCCCTCTGATGACCCCCTTCGAGAGCCTGTTCTTCAGTTGCGACCTCGGCGCCTGCAAACCGGACCCGGCCGTCTACACCCATGTGCTCACAACCCTTGGTGTCGCGCCTGAGGAGACCGCCTTCGTCGACGATCGCGAAGAGAACGTCCTCGCTGCCAAAGGGCTCGGGATCGACGCCCATCACTATTCGGATGCACAAGAGCTTGAGTCGTTCCTGGCCGCCCGGTTCGACGCGTTTTAGGCTCGAAGCTGCAGCGTACGTGGAGGTGCGCCGGGGACGCGTCCAGTGGTCCCCTTAGCCCACACGCGCAGCGAGGTACTTCGGTTGTCCGAAGAACCGGAACCGGCCATTATGCAGCGCTTTCCTGATCAGCGCTCTAGGCTCGGTGGAGAAATTCAAGGGGATCCCGGCGTCGTCGCGGTTCCCGCTAGGCGTACCCGCGTCGATCACCGCACACGACTCATATCGATCGGAAGGGTCCATCGGTGTCCGCAGAGCAGCTCCATGACCATCCGACCATCGTGGTCACGACCGCGGGTTCGGCCTCGACCTCCGGCGCTATCCTGCACCTCCGCAGACAGGGCTACCGTGTCGTCGCCACGGACGTCGACGCCACGGCGCCCGGCCTCTACCTGGCAGACCGCAGCTATCTCGTGCCCGCCGGGGACACCGATGAGTTCTACCCGGAGATCCGCGGCATCTGCCTCAAGGAGAGCGCCGCGGCACTGGTCCCCCTGGTGGACGAGGAGCTTCTCGCGGTCGGCGAACTCGCCGACGACGGGATCGCCGTGCTGCTGCCGCGCCCGGATTTCATCGCCACCTGCCTGGACAAGTACGCGCTCATGCGGCGGCTTTCCGAGGCGGGCCTCGGTATCCCCAAGACCCGTCTGGCCTCGGAATGGTCCGGGAGCCCCAAGTTCCCGGCGGTGGTCAAGCCGCGATCGGGCCGCGGTAGTCGCGGAGTCTCCGTCTGCGGCTCCGCCGAAGAACTGAACAGGCTGCTCGCCGACGGCCCCTACGCTGCCGAGGACCTCGTCGTCCAGGAGAACATCACCGGAACCGAGTTCACGGTCTCCGTCGTGGTCTGGCGCGACG
Organism: Lipingzhangella halophila; assembly: GCF_014203805.1. Lineage (GTDB taxonomy): Bacteria > Actinomycetota > Actinomycetes > Streptosporangiales > Streptosporangiaceae > Lipingzhangella > Lipingzhangella halophila. The sequence goes on from NZ_JACHJT010000001.1 coordinate 4,108,375, forward strand.
GCGCCGTCCAGGCGGTCGTCCCCAAGGAGGTCATCCTGAAGCGGGGCGTCACCAAGTTCGCTGTGACGCGGCGAAGCGAGCTCGTGGCTGAGGTGTGCCGCACCGTCCAGCGGGAGCTGCGTGCCGACGGCCCGTTCAACGTCCAGCTCGCCCTCGACGCCAACGGAGAGCCGCGCATCTTCGAGATCAACCCGCGGTTCTCCTCGACCTCGCCGCTCACCCTGGCGGCCGGGGTCGACGAGATCACGGGCCTGCTGCGGCAGGCCACCGCGGACGGGCCGCGCCTGAGCGACGACTGGAGCGAGGGTGTGGTCATGGTGCGCCGGTGGGCCGACGAGTTCCTGGACGAGGACCAGTTCACCGCGCACGGCATCGCGCCCGCAGAGGCCCGGCTCGGTGGCACTCCCCGTTCGGTCACGGCGACACGGTGACCAGCCGGCCGGTCTATCCGCGGCCACACGCCCTCCTGGAGGCGGCCTCCGCGGCGGTACTGCACGTTGGCGGGCTGCTGCGCGAATGGCGTGCCGACCCCGCGGCGACGAGCGGGCAGTGGGAAGGAAGCCAGTTCAAGGCCCGTGCTGATGCGCTGGCCCACGAGGCACTGGCCGCGCGGTTGGCCGCGATCGACGAGGCCATCCCGGTTCTCAGCGAGGAGGACCCGGCGTCGCACGGAACGCCCTCCGCTCGTCCCGTCCGCTACTGGCTGATCGACCCGATCGACGGAACGGCCAGCTTCGCGGCCGGGTTCGCCGGCTATGTCACGCAGGCCGCCCTGGTGGTCGGCACCCGGCCGGCCCTGTCGGCGATCTACGCGCCCGAACACGACGTGCTGTACACGGCGGTTCGGGGGTCGGGAGCGGCCGCGAACGGACGGCTCCTCGCGGCGCACGGCCCGGCTCCCCCGGGCAAGGGGGTCCTCACCGACAACACCCCGCGGCCGCACGGCATCGCGCGCGCCGTCTACGACCACTTCGGCTACAGCGGTTATCTGGAGTGCGGAAGCATCGCCCTCAAGCTGTGCCGGATCGCCGAGGGAACGGCCCAGCTCTTCGTGAAGGACGTGCCGGTGCGCGACTGGGACGTAGCGGCACCCGAACTACTGCTCACCGAGATCGGCGGCAAGCTGAGCAGGCTCGACGGCACCGACTTCCCGTACCGGGCCGGTTTCGAGCACTCGGGGCTGGTCGGCGCGGCCAGCCCCGAGACATGCGCCGCCGTCGCCCGCTGGTGCCGAACGCTCCCACCCAATGGGGAGTGACGCCGGCGCGGGGCCCGTATCGCGCGTCCACGCACGAAACGGGCACATAATGTGACGAGCATCACTGATCGTCGCTCTGGACGGCCTCGAGCCGCGCCCCGAGGGAGCTCTCACTTGGGCCGTCACATGCGCATTGTCCGGGCAAATGCCCCGAATCCGGCCGAGCGCGCTGGCGTGCACCCTCATGCACGTCACACGAGTCCCCCCCGGCTGGACGACTTTTCTCCGGCCCTGGCGCGGCGTATCGTGAAAAGCCCCATCAACATTCGGTAGGGGGTGGGCGGTGGACGACGAACGCGTCCCTGAGAGTCGAATGCGCGCCTCGGATGCCGACCGAGACGCTACCGCTGAACGTCTCGCTGTCGCGCTGTCCGAAGGCCGCCTCGATGTAGCCGAATACGAGCGCCGCCTCGACGAAGCCATGACCGCCGTCGTCATCGGGGAGTTGCGCGCGCTCATCGCCGATCTGCCCGAACCGCCGCCACCGGCAGAGCACGACGAGGCCGAGCTCGTCGGGGCCGCGGCGCAGCAGTCATCAGTCACCTCGCCATGGAAGGACTGGGTCGACGAATGGCGCTGGTGGCTCGGCGGAGCCATCATCATGACCGGGATCTGGGGCGTCACCAGCATCATGGGGGGAGCACTGCTGCCGTTCTGGCCGCTGGTCCCTCTTGGCATCTGGGCCGCCATCCTGATCGCCGCAGCCATCTGGCCCGACGAGAACTCCGGCAGTCGCAGGTGAACAGGGGCCTGCCTCGCTCTCGCCGCAGACCACCACGCGGCCGGCGCTGGGGGATCGTGCCCGCGGAGGAGCAGCCTCCGCGGAAACCCCCCATCGCGCGCCGGAGTCACCTACGATAGTAGGGAGGGGGCAACGTGTACGAGGAACGGCAGGTACCACCGGAACAGATGCGCGCCTCGGACGCTGACCGGGACGCCACCGCTGAACGTCTGTCGCGCGCCCTGCAAGAGGGGCGGCTCACGCTCGACGAGTACACCGACCGCCTGGAACAGGCCATGCGCTCCGTAACCATGGGCGACCTCGGTGAGCTCACGAGCGACATCCCCGCGCCGCCAGCGGAGCCCGCGGAGCGGTCTCCGGCGGAGATCGCCGAGGCCGAGCAGGCGGCCATGTGGCGGCGGCGCCTGGAGCCGTGGCGAGGGCTGGCGTCGATCTCCTTCATACTCGTCGGAATCTGGGCGATCACCAGCGCGTTCGCTGGCATTCTGCTGCCGTTCTGGCCGCTGATCCCGATCGGGTTCATGTTCATCTTCACGCTGGCCGGCTCGGTGAGTGGCCACGGCCAGGAGCCATTCTGCGGGCCGCCCCCGCCGCCAGATCGCGGCGACCCGGACCGCTAACGGCGCCGGCCCGGGTGGTGCCGGGTTGTGCTCATGTTTCGGGCGCCAGCGGGCAGATTCGGGCTCGGGTGCGCAGGACAGCGCTGGTCGGGCGGAGCCGCGCGACCAGCCGTCCGGGCCCGTGCCGGCGCACCATCGCGAAGCGGGCCCAGTCGGGGCGGCCGCTCGCTGATCCGGCCGAGCCGCTCCCTAGCCCGCCGCGTGCAGCCACCTGACCGGCGCGCCGTCGCCCGCGTAGCGGAACGGCTCCAGTTCTTCGTCCCATACCCGGCCGGTGAGCCGGTCGAGCTCCTCAGCGAGATCGATCCCCTCGGCGGCCGCACGCTCCATGGCATTGCGCAACCGGGTCTCGGGTACCAGAACCTCACCGGAAGCGCTGGTCACAGCCGTGAAGACACCAAGAGTCGGCGTGTAGCTGTAGCGGACGCCGTCGCATCCCGGGGTGGCCTCCTCGGTTACCTCGAACCGCAGGCGTTGCCAGCCGTTCAGGGCCGAAGCGACCGCCGCCGAGAACCCGGGTACGCCCTGCCAGTTCAGCTCGGCGCGTTGCGTCCCCGGAGCGGCTGGCTGATTGTCCCAATCAAGTTTCACAGGCACGCCGACTACGCCCGCGACCGCCCACTCGACGTGTGGGCACAGCGCCGCAGGCGCGGAGTGGACGTACAAGACGCCACGTGCGGACACCGAACCTCCTGATACGAACGAGTGCGCTTCCCCGACGCCCTCGTACCCACAGAGGAGATGTCCGTGATTGGTTTCTCCTCGCCCTATTGTGCCCGAAGGGTTTTCACCGCGCCAGGGCCACATTGACCACTTCCGGCCCTCGCCCCACACATCCCCAAGCTGCCGGTTACCGTGATTCCCGCACGTGGCGGGAGCGGTGAGACTCGAGGGGTGCGGGTGAGCGACCAGTCCGGCAGTCAGTTACCCACAGCGGAGTTGGTAAAACGCGCACAAGCGAACGATACCCACGCGTGGGAGTGCCTGATCGATCGCTACGCACGCCTGGTCTGGTCCGTCGTCCGGTCCTACGGGCTGCTGCCCCACGACGCCCAGGACGCCGAACAGACGGTCTGGTTCAACCTCGCCGAGAACCTGGACCGGCTTCGTGCGCCCGAGCGAGTGGGCGCGTGGCTCGCCACGACCGCGCACTACGAGTGCCGCAAGCAGATGCGGCTGGCGCGCCGCACCGCCCCCACCGACCCCGCGTTCCTGGAGCGCCCCGGCGGGGGCGACCCCGAATCGCTGCACATCGACGCCGAGCGCGCCCGCCAGGTGCGTCGGGCGATCGCGGGACTGAGCGAGCCCGACCGCACGGTCGCGGCGCTGGAGCTCTACGCACCGCGGGCGCCGGCCGCCGACGTCGCCGACTTCGCCGGGCTCGAATCGGAACAGGTGGCAGGGATCAGGCGGCGGGTGCGCAGGCGGCTTCGCCGGATGCTCACCGACGAGTACGAGTGGGAAGGTGCCTGACATGCCCGACGGCTACGACGCGAGCGAAGACGAGCGTGTCCTCGCGTCGCTTCGCGGAGATGGCGGCCCGGGCCCCATGCCGGACACCATGCGCGCGTCCGTCCGCGCCGCCTTCGCTGCGCGCCGCTCCGACTCCGTGTTCGCCGACGTGCACGAGGACGGCGTCGACTCCCCGCGCGGCGACCTGCGCGACGGCGAGAGCCCCCTCGGCGCCCCCCGCTACGTGTGGCTACGCGCCCCGGGTGTCGAGGTCCGCCTGGAGATCACCGCCATCGACGGCCAGCGCGACATCGTAGGCCAGATCGACCCCGCGGAGGCGGCCACGGTCGAGGTCCGCTGTCCCTACCGGGTGACCCGCCACGACATCGACGCCAACGGCGCGTTCGTCGCCCGCGGGGTCCCGAAGGGCCCGGTCAGCCTGCTGTTCCAGCGCACCAGCGAGCCCTCTGTCACCACACGCTGGATCGCCATCTGAGCACGCCGCGCACCCGCGGAACCCGGCGTGCGCCCCTGTCGCCCGCGCGACCACCGGGCACCAGCACCGACAGGCGCCCACCCGGCGCATCACCGCCTTTGCCTTGCTCCACGATCGGCGGCGATCCGTCCCCCATCCCCATTTCCCCCCTCGTCAACAGTACGGACATCTGTTATTACTTTGGGTAATTTGCTCCCGCGTCGGAGCACGGGTGAGCTCATCCAGAGAAAGGGCCCTTTTCCATGGCGGTTCCGTGTGCCGAGGATGTCCACCTTCCGGTCGCACTGATCGCGCGCGGGCCACGCGAGGCCCTGCGACGTGCCGAGCGGGCCCTCTCCGGAACGCCCGACGCGGGCACGCGCTCCACCGCCCTGCGGATCATGGGCCTCGCCCGGCGCGAGCTCGGCGAGACCGAGGCCGCCCGCGCGCTGCTGCGCCGCTCGGCCGCCGTGGCTGAACGGGCCGGCCTGGCCGAGTCGGCCGCCCACGCCCGTGCTTCCCACCAGGGGCTGCGGGCGTTACGCGGCGAGAGCGGAGTCGCGGGCGCATCGCTCGACCGCCTGACCGCCACGACCAAGTCGGCGGCAACGCTCACCCTGGTGCACCGCGGCGTCGCGGCGGCGCAGCGGGGACGGTTCGACTCCGCTGTCACCAGCTTCGACTCGGCCCACGAACTACTACTCCCCCGCTCCGACGACCGCGTACTGGCCGGCCTGCTCAGCAACCGCGGGCTGGCGCTGCTCTACTCCGGACGGCTCTCGGAGGCCGCTACCGACCTGCGGCACGCTCTCGCCCTCGCCGAGGAGCACTCACTCGGCTACCTCCGCGGTGTCACCCAGCAGAACCTGGGCTGCCTCGCCGTTCGCAACGGCGACATCGCCCAGGCGGTTGCCCAGTTCACCACAGCGGCCACCCTCGTGCCCGCGAGCCGCCGCGCCGCACTGGCCCTCGACCACGCCGAGGCGCTGCTGGCCGCCGGCATGGCCCGCGAGGCCGCGCGGCTCCTCAGCGCGGCGCCGGCCGCCGGGAACACCACAGCCAGCGCCGCCGCCGACGAGGCCATCGCCCAACTACTGAAAGCCAGGATCCACCTGCGCGCCGGCCAGCGCGACGCCGCGCTGGCCCAGGCCCGCCGTGTCCGGTCCGGGTCCGCTCCCGACTCGCTGTGGGCCCGCCTGGCCCGCCGGGTGGAACGCGCCGCTGTCGCCATGCCCGGCGACCACGCGCCACTGGCACCGGAGGACCACCGCACCACGACCGCCGCCCTCCGGTCCGGCGCCGGGATCGTGGACTCGGTCCCCGACGCCGGAAGCAGCAGCACTGGCACTGCCACAGCCACCGGCAGTGGCCCGGCCGCCCCCACGGTCGCCGGCGCCGAACGGGTCCGCGCACACTGCGTCACAGCGGCGCCTGTGGGCCCTCCCTCACTGGCCGACCCCGAACCCCGGTACCGCGCCGCACTGCGCGCCCTCGCCGGCCACGACCACCGCGGTGCGCACCGGGCGCTGCTGAGCGCCCCTTCCCGGCCCGGTCCCCCGGCCACGACACCGCACCTGGAGCTCCAGGCGCACGCCCATACCCAGGAGCGCGAGGTTGCCAACGCGGGAACCGAGATCGCGCTGCGGGCAGGCGATACCGCCACGGCACTCCACTGGATCGAGTACGGACGCGCGCTCTCCCCGCTTCCCGAGCGCTGCCGGGACGCGAGTTGGACCCGGTTGCTGGAGCGCTGCCGTGCGGCCCACGCCCGCGCGTCCGCCGGCGACGACGACGCCCTGGACGAGCTGCGCCGGCTCGCTCCCCAGCTTGGCGGCGCACAATGGCACCGCGCGTGCGCGCGGCCGGGCGCGCCCTCCGCGCCGCACGCACCGGCGACCGCGGAGCTGGCCGCGGCCCTGGGGGATCGCGCGTTTGTCTGCTTCGCCCGCACGCACCGCGAGGCCGTGGGGATCACGCTCGTCGACGGTGTGGCCCGCGCACATCCTTTGGGCCCGCCCGCCGACATCGCCGACGCCGCGGCGAAGTTGCTGCTCGCGGCACGCTCGGCCCCGTTCGGCCCCGCCGCCCGGGGGTCCGGAGTCGCCGGCCCGGCCGCGCATCTGGAGCGGTTGCTCGTTGCGCCAGTCGCCGCCGCGGTCGGCTCCCGACCGCTGGTCATCGCTCCGGCGCCCTATGCCCAGGACCTTCCGTGGGGCATGCTTGAGGGATTGTCCGGGCGCGCGGTCACCGTGGTCCCGTCGGGACGCGCATGGCTCGACTGCCGGCGCCGGGCGGCGGCGAGCGATCAGGGCACGCGGAAGATGCTGCTCGCGGCCGGTCCCGGGCTCGACGGAGCCGCAGCCGAAGTACGGTCGCTGCGCCAGCGCTATCCGGACTCCACCGTGCTCGTCGGGCCCGAGGCGCGCGTCCCGGACGTCCTGGGGGAACTGGACCACTGCGGTGTCGCGCACCTCAGCGCGCACGGATACGCACCCGCCGGCACGCCAATGCTGTCGGGGCTCACCCTGGCCGACGGCCCCCTGTTCGCCTACGACCTGGAACGGTTGTCGCGCACACCAGCGCTCACCGTCCTGTCGTCGTGCTGGGGCGGCCGTTCGCAGGCCGCACCCGGGGGGTTCCCGCTGGGGTTGGGAACGGCCCTCCTCGCCGCGGGCGGAGCCACCGTTGTCGCCGGGGTGCTGCCGGTGAGCGACCACAAGACCGCCGCGGTCATGGCCGGTTTCCACGACGCTCTGGCGGCGGGCGCGCCGCCGGCCCAGGCGGTCGCCACGCACCTGGCCGGCTCCGGTTTCGTGTGCTTCGGAGCCGGCTGACGGCGCCCACTGGGACTCCGGTGTCAATGCTCCTCGGGTGACCGATAGCGTTCCGGTGTGACTCCTCCCGCGACTGACGTCGCGGGATTCTCCTGTCGTCGTTCAGGCGGCGGGAAGGACCAGCCCGGCCCTGATACCAAGGTCACGGGTACAGCAGACGCAGGCTGTGGCGAACGCCGTATCGCCCAGCGGCAATCCGGCTTTCCCTGTCCCACTACGCGGGGCAACCTGACTCCCCCACCGGCGCAAGCCGGTGGTCTCCTCAGGAGGATCTGATGGACGACGACGTCATTCCGCCCTCTGGCGGAACCGGCTCCGGCGAGCCCCGCGTGTTCGCGCTCAGCGAGGCCCGGGCCCTGATGCCCGAAGTACGCGAACGCGTGTCCGAGCTCGTGACCCTTCGGGCGGACCTCGCCGAACTCGCGGCCGACCTGCGCGCCGGGGGTGACTCCGCGCTGGGCGGCCGGCCGGAGCTGAAGGCGATGGAGGCGCGGTTCAGCGAGCTCCAGAGCTGGTTCCCGGAACAGGGAATCGAGGTAAAGGGGCTTTCGCCGATCCTCATCGACTTTCCCGCGCTCCTCGACGGCATCTCGGTGCGGCTGTGCTGGCTCGAAAGCGAGTCCGAACTCGCCTGGTACCACCGCAGCGAACTCGGCTTCATCGGCCGTCGTCCCCTCCCGCCCACCACCACCGAGGGCTAAGCGCACTGACCAGCGCGTTCACGCAAATCCGGGTGACGGCACCCCGCATACACCCCCTGCGGGCCGGTTAGCGGCCGAATATGGACGAGAAACGCGTCGACCACGACCCCATCAACGACGCGGCGGCCGACTGGGAGGGTGCGGGCCTGCCCGCACAGGAGGACAGCACGGAGGAGCAGGCCCTGCCCCGTGACGAGCCGTCGTCGATGGGCGAGCACGGCCCCGTTGGCACCGACACGGAGGCCGGAGAACCGTTGGACAGCGCTCTGTCCCGGGAACAGCCCGAGGCAGAGGAGGCGGAGGACGCCAGTGCGCCCCCGCACGGCGCTCCCCGCCACGCACCGGCCGGCGGCGAGGACCGGGGAATGCGGCTGGTCGAGGAGGACGAGGGAATCCGCGAGGACCGCGAGGAGACGCTGATCGCCGAGGACGCCGGCGAGGACCGCGGTGCCTACAGCCCTGAGGAGCAGGCCATCCATACCGAGGAGGAGACACCCGGCACGGCCTGAGCGCGGGCCCGGAGACGCACCGGTGTCGCCGGGGCGGGTGGCCGGCGCGGCCATACGCGCCGCCGCCCGCACCTCTCCCGGGCAGGCCCGTCCCGGAACATGCCGTCCTCCGCGACGGGCACGACCGGGCCGCACCTCCGCTCTCGTTCTATGGTTCCTACGGCCGGCAGGCAGCGGACCTGTCCGGGCCAGCTCGCAGGCGGTCTCACCAGCCGCGGACGCGCCACTCAGGGAGCTGCGGGCGCTCCGCCCCCAGGGTCGTGTCGCGACCGTGCCCCGGGTAGACCCACGTGTCGTCGTCCATCGCGGCGAAGACGCGCTCCTCGACATCGCTCAGCAGCGAGCGGAAGTCGGTCTCGTCCCACGTCTTTCCCACCCCGCCGGGGAACAGGCTGTCGCCGGTGAACAGGTGGGTACGCCCCTCCGGGTCGTCGTAGCGCAACGCGATCGACCCCGGTGTGTGCCCGCGAAGGTGGATCACCCGCAACTCAACCTGGCCGACCGGGACCACGTCACCGTGCTCGACGGGGTCGTCCACCGACACCGGCAGCTCCTCGCCGTCGATCGGGTGCGCCACTGTGCGGGCGCCGGTCACGCCCACCACCTCGGCGAGCGCCTGCCAGTGGTCCTGGTGCCGGTGGGTCGTCACGACCCGGGACAGGCCGGCGGAGCCGATGAGCTCCAGGATCCGGTCGGCCTCGTTCGCAGCGTCGATGAGCACCGCCTCAGCGGTGGCGTTGCAGCGCAGCAGGTAGGTGTTGTTGTCCATGGGGCCCACAGCGAGCTTGCTGATACTCACATGGGGCAGTTTTCGTACGTCGGCGGGTCCCCCGACCCGCGTATCTCCGGAGTAAGTCACGACCCCTATTGTGACGCCACGCCGCGTGGCGCGCCATGGCGGGATGCCGGTGCTACCTGCCTGTCCTGGGACGTCACCGGGCCCAGCGAGGCGCGCGTTTCTCGAAGAAGGCGGCGCGGCCCTCTGCGGCGTCGTCGCTGGCGAAGAATTCCGCGGACAGCGCCGCCATCTCGGCGAACGCGGCCGGACGGGCGGCGGCCCCGGGCTCGTCCAGCAGCGCCTTGGTGCGGGCCAGTGCGCGCGGCGCGGCCCCGCGCAGGCCGTCCAGGATCCGGTCGCCCACCACCGCGACCTCCTCGGCCGGGACCGCACAGGTCAGCAGGCCCGCCGCGGCGGCCGTAGCGGCATCGAAGGTCTCGCCGGTGAGGAAGTACCGGCTGAGCTGGCGGTCGTGCATCCGGGCCATAACGGGGACCGAGATGATCGCCGGAACGAGGCCGATGCGGACCTCGGTGAACGCGAACGTGGCCTCCTCCGGCGCGATGGCGATGTCGGCCGCGGCGACCAGACCGATGCCGCCCGCCCGCGCCGGGCCGTTCAGCAACGCGACAACCGGCTTGGGCGCCTCCATGATCGCCGAGAACAGATCCGCCATCGCGGGCGCGTCGGCCGGCTCGGGCGTGTGCCCGGCCCGTTGCGCGGCCACCTCCTTCAGGTCCGCTCCGGCGCAGAACGCGGGACCGGTCGCGGTGAGCACAACGGCCCGGACATCGTCGTCGGCCATGGCATCGGCCAGCCCTTCGGCGAGGTCAGCGCGCAGCCGCGCCGACAGGGCGTTCCGGTTGTCCGGGGAGTCCAGGGTGAGCGTGGCGATACCGCGGTCGGTGCTTCGCCGTATCGGTGGTTCCGCGGTTTCGGCCATGGTCGGATCGCCTCCCTGGTGCTGGTTGCCCGTACCGCCGCCCGTGCCACCGCGGGCGGCCGCAAACCGATTCTCGTGCATCGTGCCGGGTTCGCGCGCGGCCGGACCGGCGCCGTGTCCGCTGCGCCGATTCCCGCGAACAGCCGGGCGCTCAGGCCTTCGCCGGCTACGCCGCCCGGGCGCCGGGGTGGGACCGCACAGCGCCCAGGCGCAGGAGCCTGCCCGCTGACCCGGGGCGTTACGCGTCCTGGTCGCGCTGGTTCCGCAGCGCCTTCAGGGCTTGGTCGGCATGCGCCTGCATGCGTACCTCGCTGCTGACCTGGTGCACGATCCGCTGTTCGGGGCCGATCACGAAGGTCCGGCGCCGGGTTGGTGCCAGGTTCGCGAGCAGGCCGGTGCGGCGCGCGTCGTACCGCTTGGCGACCGCGCCGTCGGGATCGGAGAGCAGAGGGAAGTCGAGGCTGTGGGTCTCGGCGAACGTACGTTGCTTGTCGACAGGGTCGGCGCTGATTCCGACCGGCCGCGCCCCGAACTCGGCCAGCTCCTTGGTGAGGTCGCGGAAGTGGCAGCTCTCGGCGGTGCACCCGGGTGTCATGGCCGCGGGGTAGAAGAACAGCACTACGTAGCCGCCGTCGAGCAGGGCGCTGAGCCGGCGCGGCGTACCGTACTGGTCGCTGAGCTCGAAGTCGGGAGCCGGATCGGCAACGTTCACGGTGCCCCTTGGTTGTCACGGGTTGGCTGCACGGGCCGCGGACGCCGCGAAGGGTGCCCCACGGTCAATGCGTGCACCACCGCGGCCGGCCGCCCGTCTGTGCGCACTCTAGGACGATCGGGTCACGCGCGGCCAGCGGCCCTGTCCGGAGGACCGGCACCTGGTCCGCCTTCCGGAACCAGGCGGTGCGACGGCGGGCCGATGCTACGCTCCGGGCGTGACCGCGCTCCGAACCCGCGGTGTGTCCTACATCCGGGGTGACCACCCTCCGGAGGTCGTGCGCCGTGTTATGCGCACGGTGCGCGATGACCTGTCCTGCACGAGCGTGCTGCTCATCGAAAGCGAGGTCAGTGCGCTCGTCGAGACCGCGCGGATCGCGCTCGACGCCGGCCTCGATATCGTAATCCGGCCTCAGCTGGCGAACGCACGCCCGCAGGCGGTTCTCGATCACCTGCCTCGGATGGCGGCCGCGGCCGAGGAACTGCGCCTTGCCCATCGCAACCGGGTCACGCTGCTCGTGGGTACCGAGTTCTCGCTTACTACGCGCGGTATAGTGCCCGGACCGCATGATCTCGTGCGCCTTGCGCTGATCCTCCGCGCACACCGCCTCCTGCGCCGCCGCATCAACCGCCGGGTCGACGCACTGCTCGGCGACGCCGCCGCCGTCGCGCGGGCGCACTTCGCCGGCCCGGTCGGCTACGGAGCCGCTACGTGGGAGAGCGTGGACCACTCCCCTTTCGACTTCGTCGGGGTGAACCTGTACCGCACCGGAACCGACCGTGAGGGTTACCGGCGCGAGGTACGTGATCTGGTGTCATCGGCCGGGAAACCGGTGGTGGTCACGGAGTTCGGCTGCGGCGCCCAGGTCGGTGGCGACCGCCGCGGCCCCGGTTCGTTCCGGATCGTCAACTGGTTCGCCGACCCGCCTCGGGTCAAGGACGGCAACAGCCGGGACGAGGCGGTGCAGGCGGACTACCTCGAAGAGCTGATCGGCCTCTACGCCGCGGAGGGAGTCGACGGCTGTTTCGTCTTCACCTTCTGTATGACCGACTTCCCGCACCATGAGGAGACCAAGCGCGACCTCGACATGGCCGGATTCGGGATCGTGGCGGTGTCGCCGGAAGATCCCTCGTCCTGGCGCGCCAAAGAGGCCTTCCACACGGTCGCACAGCGGTACGCCGAACTGCGGTGACCGCGGTGCTGCCCGCTCGGGTCCGCCGCTGTTCCGGCCGCGGGTGTCGAAGGCGCGTATCCGTCAGAGCACGGTGCTCGCGCGCAGCAGCGGAACGCGCAGCTCCTCCGGGGTGAGGGAACCGTGCTGGCCCACCAGCGCGCTCTGCGTGGGCTCGGCACGCGGGGCGACGAGAGCGGTCTCGCCGCGCGCCAGGGCCAGGATGTCGCCGATGCGCGGCAGGACCGCATCGGCGACCCCGCCGAACAGGCCCCCGGCGACCGCCTCGTCCCGCGTGATGACCTCGGCCCGGCCGGAAAGCTTCGCCCGCCAGGCGGCGAGGACGTCGTCGGCCGCGCCGTCGCGCGTGTGGACATGACGGACCCGGGCCTCGCCGGCCAGCACCCGCACGCCCGCGCTGAGCTCCGGGTCGGACTCCACGTCGATGCGGCTCGCGGGCGTGCTGTCGACCATGCCGTGGTCGGCGGTGACGTAGAGCGCGGCGTCGGGCGGGAGCTGGGTGGCGAGCTGCTCGGCGAGGCGGTCGACGTGGCCCAGGTGCAGCCGCCAGTACGGGGAGTCCACCCCGCACATGTGACCGTAGGTGTCGAGGTCGGAGTGGTAGACGACCACCAGGGACCGGTCGCCTTCGGCGAGGGCGGTGCCCGCCTTGACCGCGAGCTCGGTGATGTCGTTGGCCGGCACGTACCGGCTCCCGCGTGCGGAGGCGCGGCTCAGCCCGGTGCCCTCGTAGCCGCCGAACGCGACGTAGCCAGTGGTCACCCCGGCCTCCTCCGCACGCTGGTACGCGGTGCGGCGCGGCTGCCAGGTCTCGGGGTCGACGTCGGGGGCCCAGCGGAGCTGGTGCATGACGCGGTCGGTACCCGGCAGCGCCACCTGCAGGCCGACGATGCCGTGGTGCCCCGGCGGCAGGCCCGTACCCAGCGTGGTCAGGCTGGTGGCCGTGGTGGTCGGGAAGCTCGCCGTGATGGGGCCGGCGGTGTCGAGGAGCGACGACAGGAACGGCGCGTGGAAGCGGTGCGCCGCCAGCAGCTCCCACCCCATGCCGTCGACCAGCAGCACGCAGGCGCGGCGCACCGGTGGCAGGTCGAGGGTCGCGGGCTCGTTCGGGACCCCCAGCGACGCCAGCACTGACGGGACCAGTTCGGCGAGCGAGCCCGCACCGTAGTGGGGAGAGCCGAACCCGGTGTCTGCGAACACGGACCGGATCCTTCCTCGCGTTTACGACGCTACCGAGAGGCGGTCGCCTCGGACAGGACGTTGGCGAAGTTGACCACGTTGGCGACGGCGTCGGCGCCGTCGGCGGTCTGGCTGACCCGCAGGGTCAGCGGCTCCGATGTGATTGCTCCGGTGTAGCCATGGTCCAGCTCGCAGTTCTCGTCGGCGCAGGACGCCGGTTCGAGGTCGATGTGGGCGAGGGCACCCCAGTTCACGGCGAGGCTGACACTGAGCACAGCTTCGGCGGGCAGGGTGCCCGGGACGTAGTTGGCCGGGTCGGGTACCACCCGCGTGAGCGCCACGGACTGGATGTTGCCGATCTGGATACTGTCCGTGGTGGTCGAGGCGTGCGGGCGGGCCCCGCCCTCGTTCGGTGGATGCTCGTCGGTGTGGCAGACGACCAGCCGCGTCTCGGTGAGCAGCAGTACGGTGATGTGCCGCCTCATCTCCATCGCGGGATCGAAGGTCGCCTCATGGTGCACGACGAAGGCGTCGGCGGTCTCGCTCCCGAGAGCGGTGGCGACGGCGTCGATCACAAGACCCGGGTAGTACCCGTTCCGCTCGATCTCCAAGCGCCAGTCGGTGGACACGGCACGCGTTTTCCTCATACTCCCATCCTGCCTTCTCCCCGTACCGGCTCGCACCCGCCGTGCGAGCCGACCACTCAACGCGATGGGTAACCGCCCACGTACCGGGTAGAGGCGGTGGCATGGAAGCAACCGTGCCACCCGTGCCAACTCCGCCGCCCCCGGGGCCGCCGATGCCGGAACCCGGCCCGGTCCCGCCCGAGCCCACACCGGTCCCCCCGGAGCCGCCGGAGCCGGAGCCGGAGCCCGAACCGGCGTGAACGCCTAGAAGGTCACCCCTCTCAGCCGGCGCGGGCCCGCGTCGGGCCGGATATCGGGGGCAGGGCGCAGCCACACGCGGGCACCCAGGACGTTCGCGCCCTCGGAGTTGACCACCACCGGGTCCAGGTCAACGTGTGCGACCTCCGGGAACGCTTCCACCAGTCGCGAGATACGCACCAGCACATCCTGCAGCGCCTCGACGTCGGGCTGCTCAGCCAGCGACGTGGCACCGGGGGGCACACCGAACAACAGGGGCGAGGACCGCACCGCGTGCACCAGGTCGGCCGCGTCAGTGTCGGTCAGGGGAGCCAGCCGGAATGCCCGGTCGTCCAGGAGCTCCGCTGTGGCGTCGGCCAGTCCGAAACCGATGACCGGCCCGAAGGACGGATTCTCGCCCGCGCGGATGACCGTTGGCACGCCCGGCGTCGCCATGCGCTGGACCACCAATCTGGCGTCGTCGCCGAGGCGGTCGTGCAGCCCGGTGAACGCGCTGCGGACCTCGCCAGCGCTGCGCAGGTCGGACCGGATACCGCCGCCCCCGGACCGCAGGCGCAGGTCCGGGGCGTTGGCCTTGACCACCACCGGGTAACCGAAGTCCTCGGCCGCGGCAACAGCGGCGTCGGCGGAAGTTACGGGGGCGTACGACCACATGTCGACCCCGAAGCAGCGGAGCAGCTCGTGGGCGGCCTCCTGGCGCACCGCGGTCTCCTCGTTGTGCACGGGCTCGCTGGTGAACCAGACGGAGTGCGCGGCACCGGCGGTCTCGTCCTCCGGCAACTCCTTGGCGAGCGTGTCGTCGATGATCGCCCGCGCCCGCGCCCCGTCGACGTCGGCCAGCTCCGGGTGCCGCCCCGGGTCGCGCTCGCGCCAGATGGCGTAGTGCGTGGCGTGCGCGAGCGCCCGCACGGCGTCCTCAGGGGCCGGGTACGACGGCACTGACCCGCGTGCGGTCTCACCGTTCTCGCCAACCTGGCGGAGTTCCTCGGGCAGGCCCTGGTAGCCGAGATAGGTGGTGACGATCGGCTTCGAGGACTCGGCGGCCCTGTTCCGCACGACCTCGGCGACGTCACCGGTGATCGGGGTGAGCGCCGGGATGAACACCACGACGACGGAGTGCACCCTGTCGTCGGCGAGCACGGTACTCAGCGCCGCGTCGAAGTCGGCGGCGGTGGCGTTGGGGCCGAGGTCCACCGGTTCGTGCGGTTTGAGCCCGGAGCGGGCGCAGGCGTCCTTGACGAGCAGCCCCAGGGAGTCGGAGTTGCCCAGGATGCCCACGCGTGGGCCGGTGGGCAGCGGCTGGTAGGCGAACAGCTGCGCGACGTCGAACATCTGGGTGATGTCCTCCACCCGGACCACACCGGCCTGCTGGAACAGCGAGGTCACCGCGTGGTCGGGCAACGAGAGCGCGCCCGCGGCGTGCCCGGTGGGCACCCCCTGCGAGGAGCCGCCGCTGCGCACCGCCACCACCGGCTTGTGCTGCGCCAGGCGCCGCGCCAGGCGGGTGAACTTCCTGGGGTTGCCCAGCGACTCCAGGTACTGCAGGACGACCTCGGTCGCCGGGTCCTCCTGCCAGTACTGCACGAGGTCGTTACCGGAGACATCGGCGCGGTTGCCCGCCGAGACGAAGGTGGACAGCCCCATGCCGCGTTCGGCGACGCGCTGCAGGATAGCCCGCCCCAGAGCGCCGGACTGTGAGAAGAACCCGATGGGCCCCTGCTGGGGCACATAGGGCGCCAGAGTCGCGTTGAGCGAGACAGCGGGATCGGTGTTGGCGACACCCAGGCAGTTGGGTCCCACGACGCGCAGCCCGGCCGCGCGGGCGGTGCGCACCAGCTCGTCCTGGCGCTCGCGCCCCTCGGCCCCGAGCTCGCCGAAGCCGGAGCTCACGACGACCAGCCCGTGTACGCCCTTCTGCGCGCACTCCTCAACCACCCCGGTCACCATGTCGGCGCGGACCGCCACGACCGCGAGGTCGACCTCGTCGGGGATGTCCAGCACACTTTGGTACGCCCGGACCCCGGCGACCGCCTTGGCCTCGGGGTGTACCGGGTACACCGGCCCCTTGAAGTCGCCGGCCAGCAGGTTGCGCAGCGCGGTCTGGCCGATGGTGTGGGCGGTGCGGCTCGCCCCCACCACCGCGACCGACCCCGGGAACAGCAGACGGGCGATGGAGCGCGACTCCGCTCGCTGCTCCCGGGCGCGCATGACCTCCTGGGCGGTGTCGGTGGGTTCGAGGTCCAGGGTGAGCCGGATGACGCCCTCGTCAAAGGTCTGCTGCGCGGTGTACCCGGCCTCACGGAAGACGTTGATCATCCGGCGGTTCTCGGGCAGCACATCGGCGATGAACCGGCGCAGCCCGCGCTCGCGTGCCGCGGCACCGATGTGCTCCAGCAGCACCGAGGCCAGGCCGCGGCCCTGGTGGGCGTCCTCCACGACGAAGGCGACCTCGGCCTCGTCCTCGCTCACCTTGTCGTAGCGCACCACGGCGACCATGACGTCGGAGATGGTCGCGACCAGCGCGACCCGATCCTCGTAGTCGACGTGCGTGAACCGCTCGATGTCGCGTTTGGACAGCTTCGGGTAGGGCGCGAAGAAGCGGTAGTAGACCGTCTCGGGCGACAGCCGGGAGTGGAACTCCTGGAGTAGGTCACCGTCCGCGGCGGCGATCGGACGGATATGCGCGGTCCCGCCGTCGGTGAGGACCACATCCGCTTCCCAGTGATTCGGGTATGGCTGCACGCTTTGAGGGTAATCCACGTACCGCCGGTCTTGGCGAAATCGGTGCGTACAAGGCGTGGTCCGGCCCGTCCCGCATACCACCCAACGATCCGCAATCCCGGTGAGATGTCGGGGTCTGCGACTTCGTTACCCAAGCCTGACTCGGAACCTGTTAACGTCTCTGGACACACGTTCTCTTGGGCATGATCGCGCGGTACCCCCGATAACGGGGAGCGGCAAGGTGGTGACGTATGGCACGAGTGGTCGTGATCGGCGATCTCATGACCGACGCTGTGGCGAGGGCTTACTACGCGCTGGCGCGTGGTAGCGACACCCCGGCATCCGTGACCACATACGGGGGCGGCTCCGGCGCGAATGTCGCGGCCTGGCTCGCCGTCGAGGGCACCGACACCTCGTTCGTGGGCCGGCGCGGTTCCGACATCACGGGCCGCACCCGCGAGATGGAGCTCATGGGGTACGGCATCGACTCCCGTGTGGTGATGGACCCCGAGCGGCCCACGGGAACATGCGTCGTCATGATCACGCACCGCGGCGACCGCACCATGCTCAGCGACCCCGGCGCCAACGCCCGGTTGCAGCCCGAGGACCTCCCCCGCGACGTTTTCGGGCCCGACGGCCACCTGCACGTCTCCGGCTTCACCCTGATCAACGAGGACTCCCGGCACGCCGCCCGCATCGCGCTGCGGTTCGCGCGCGAGTCCGGCATGTCCATCTCGGTGGACTCCGGTTCGCACGCGCCCCTGGAGCGCGCCGGCGCCGAGGCGTTCCTCGAATGGACCTCCGGCGCCCGGCTGCTGTTCGCCAACATCCAGCAGGCCAAGGTGCTCACCGGCCGCGAGGAAGCCGAGGCCGCGGCCCGGGTGCTCACCGCGTGGTTCCCCAACGTGGTGATCAAGCTGGGCGACGAGGGAGCGCTGTGGGCGTCCAAGACCCGCGAGGACCTGGTCACGGTCCCCGCTGAGCCGGTACAGCCCTCGCCCGGCTCCGTCGGCGCGGGCGACGCGTTCATCGCCGGCTTCCTGCCGTCGTGGCTGGCCGGCAAACACCCGCAGGACTCCCTCGCCCACGCGCAGCGGCTCGCCGCCCGTGCGCTGCACCAGCCCGGAGCCCGGCCGGACCTCGGTGACGGCTACTAGTACCGCGGCCGCGCAGGAGGGGGGGCCGTGACCACCGCGCACCGGTCGAACTGGGCGGGCAACATCACGTTCCGTGCCGCCGAGCTCCACCGGCCGGCAACCGTGGCCGAGCTGCAGAAGCTGGTCGCCGCGAGTGGCGCCATTCGCGCGGTGGGGACCCGGCACTCCTTCAACGACATCGCTGACAGCCCCGGCGCCCAGGTCTCCCTTGACGCGCTGGACCAGCCGGTCGAGGTGGACACCGGGGCCGGGACGGTGACGGTCGGGGCGGGGGCCCGCTACGCCCAGCTTTCGGCGGCACTCGACGCGGCCGGGGTTGCCCTGCACAATCTTGGCTCGTTGCCGCACATCTCCGTGGCCGGGGCATGCGCCACCGGCACCCACGGCTCGGGCGACGGCAACGGCTCACTGGCCACCGCGGTGCGCGCGATTGACCTGGTCACAGCGGACGGGGAGCTGGTGACGCTGCACCGGGACCGCGATGGTGACCGGTTCGCCGGCGCGGTGGTGGGTCTGGGGGCACTCGGCATCGTCGTTCGGCTGACCCTGGACGTGATACCGACGTTCGACGTCCGCCAGTGGGTGTTCGACGGGCTGAGCTGGACGGCGCTGACCGACCACCTGGACGCGGTCTTCGCCGCCGGCGACAGCGTCAGCGTCTTCACCCGCTGGCACGCCGACCAGGCGGGCCGGGTGTGGGTCAAGCGCCGCGCCGACACCCACCAGCCGGATGCGGGGGAGCTGTTCGGTGCGCGGCCGGCCGAAGGGCCGCGGCACCCGGTTCCCGGCATGCCCGCTGAGTACTGCACCGAGCAGGACGGCGTCGCGGGCCGCTGGCACGACCGGCTGCCGCACTTCCGCGCGGAGTTCCTGCCGAGCAGCGGCGCCGAGCTGCAGACGGAGTACCTGGTGCCGCGCGACCGCGCCGCGGACGCGTTGGCGGCGCTGGCCCGGCTACGCGAGCGCATCGCCCCGATTTTGCAGGTATGCGAACTGCGCACGGTGGCGCGCGACGCTCTGTGGCTCAGCCCGGCCTACCAGCGTGACGTGCTGGGAATCCACTTCACCTGGGTCGACGACGAGGCCGCGGTCCGCCCGGTGCTGCGCGGGATCGAGGCCGCGCTCGCACCGTTCGCGCCCCGGCCGCACTGGGGCAAGCTGTTCAGCATCGCGCCGGAGCAGGTGCGCGCGGCCTACCCGCGGTTCGCCGACTTCGCGGCCCTGGCCGGCGAGTTCGATCCGCACGGCAAGTTCCGCAACGCCTTCCTGGACCGGTTCCTCACCTGACCCGCCAAGCGGGTACGCCGCGCGGCGCTCTCGGTCGCGGGGTCCCGGTGCGCGGGCACCTCCGCGCCGTTTCACCTCGAACCTGACCGCGCGGACACGTTCGGCGCCGAGAACGACCCCTCGGTCACTCTCGACGCGACCGAAAAGGCGAACCCCGGTACCGCGTCCCGCGCGGTACGGCCTTCACCCCCTGCTGGCGAGGGTGAGCGGCAGCACCGCCGGGGCGCCGGCCTCGCGGAGGAGGCGGGCGGCGACCGTGAGGGTCCAGCCGGTGTCGGTGTGGTCGTCGACCAGCAGCACCGGTCCGCCGGCCTCCGTGAGCGCGCTCGCCACCGTGTCGGGAACGGTCAGCGCGCGCCGCACCGATGCCAGCCGCTGCGCGCTGTTGTGCCGCCGCTCCCCCGGACCCTCCGGCGTGGCGTAGCCGAGCGTGCCGACCGGGGCGAGCCTTCCCACCCGCGCGAGCCGGGACGCCAGGTCGGTGATCATGCGTGGCCGGGTCAGCGACGGCATGGCCACCACGCCGGCCGGGCGCTCCCGCCAGTGCCACGCCGCGAGGACGTCGACCACGCCCTGGAAAAGCTGGTCGCTCACCGGTTCGTCGGGCGCGTCCGCGGCCAGGATCCGGCGCAGTGCGGTGCCCCACCCGATGTCGGTCAGCCGCCCCAGGGCGCGCCCCTCTTCGGCGCGCGCGTGCTCGGGGATGTTCCCGGAGAGCTCGACGCCCAGTGCCGCCATTCCGGTGGGCCACTGCTTGCGCGGGGCCACCGCGATACCCGGCCGGCTGAGGTGCGCGGCGGCCACCTCGCGCTGCTCGGCGGCGACCTCGGTGCTCCAGGCCCGCCCGGTGCAACGGTCGCAGCGGCCGCACGGGGCGGCCTCGGGGTCGTCCAACTGGCGGCGCAGGAACTCCATGCGGCACCCGTCGGTACTGATGTAGTCGAGCATGGCCTGCTGCTCGCGCTCGCGCGCGGCGGTGACCTCGGCGTAGCGCTCGGAGTCGTAGGTCCACGGCTCGCCGGTGACGGTCCAGCCGCCGCGCACCCGGCGCGCCGCGCCGTCGACGTCGAGCACCTTGAGCATCTGCTCCAGGCGGGAACGCCCGAGGTCGACCTGGGTCTCCAGGCGCGGGAGCGACACCGGCCCCCCGGCCTCGGAGAGGACCTCCAGGGTGCGGCGCACGGTCTCCTCGGCCGGGAACGCCATACTGGTGAAGTACGCCCAGATGTCGCGGTCCTCGCGCCCGGGAAGCAGGATCACCTCGGCCCGGTCTACCCCGCGCCCGGCGCGGCCAACCTGCTGGTAGTAGGAGATCGGCGACTGGGGCGCGCCCAAGTGCACCACGAACCCGAGGTCGGGTTTGTCGAAGCCCATGCCGAGCGCGCTCGTGGCGACCACGGCCTTGACCCGGTTGGCCAGCAGGTCGTCCTCGGCACGCTGCCGCTCCTCGGGGTCGCTCTGCCCGCTGTAGGAACGGACGGCGTAGCCGCGTTCGGCCAGGAACGCCGCGGTCCCGGTGGCGGCGGCGACGGTGAGCGTGTAGATGATGCCGGAGCCGGGGAGCTGGTCGAGGTGCTGCGCCAGCCACGCCCACCGCGCGGTGCTGTCGGGCAGGTCGGCAACGGACAACCGGAGACTGTCGCGGTCGAGCGCACCGCGCAGCACCAGCGCCTCGGAGTCGTCGCCGATCTCCAGCTGCTCCGCGACGTCGCGGGTGACGCGCTCGTTCGCGGTGGCGGTGGTGGCCAGCACCGGGATACCCCGCGGGAGGTCGCGCAGGAGTGTGCGGATGCGTCGGTAGTCGGGCCGGAAGTCGTGCCCCCAGTCGGAGACGCAGTGGGCCTCGTCGACCACCACCAGCCCGGCGCCCGCCGCCAGCTCGGGCAGGACGCGGTCGCGGAAGTCGGGGTTGTTCAGCCGCTCCGGGCTGACGAGCAGGACATCGACCTCCCCGGCGGCGACACCGGCGTAGGTCTGCTCCCAGTCGGCGGTGTTGGCACTGTTGATGGTGCGCGCCCTGATGCCGGCGCGCTCGGCGGCGGCGATCTGGTTGCGCATGAGCGCCAGCAGCGGCGAGATGATGACGGTGGGCCCGGCACCCTGGGAGCGGCGCAGTGCGGTCGCCACGAAGTAGACCGCCGACTTCCCCCACCCGGTGCGCTGCACCACCAGCGCCCGCCGCCGCTCGGCCACCAGGGCGTGGATCGCCGTCCACTGGTCGTCGCGGAGCCGCGCGGACTCGCCCGCCAGGGCCCGCAGGTGCCGCTCGGCATCCGCGCGCAGCTCCACATCGGCCGGGGAGGACGCCGTCCCGGGTGTCACGGAGGAAACCATAGGCTCCTTGCTACCAGAGCCGAAGGTCCCGCGTGGCGTGTGTCCACAGGCGGCTGCGAGGCGGTGTCCTTTTCGCGGGCCGATTGCCGTGTGGGTATGGGGCCTGCTCGCCTCCCGCGCCGGGCGGCGCCTGTCACCTCAGGACCGCGCGGTCAGTTCCCGGCGGATCCAGGCGGTCACGGAGGCGTGCTGGGGCTGCCACCCCAGCTCGGCCCGGGCCCGACTGCCCCGTACTCGGCTGTTGGAGGCGAGCGCGTAGACGGCTGGCTCGTACCCCCATTCGGCGATAGCGGAGTCGATGTCCCAGGGCTGGGCGGGCCCCGCGTCGAGGGTGCCGGCCATCGCCTCGGCGATCTCGGCGAACGATGCCTCGCCGTTCTCGGCGAAGTAGAACGAACCCGCGGGGGCGCCGGCAAGGGCGCGCAGGTAGAGGTCGGTGACATCGTCAATGTGGACGTTGGACCAGACGTTGTTACCGGGTCCGACGTGCCGGACGACGCCGCTGGCTTCGGCCTGGCGCAGCAGGCGGGGGATCTGCACACTGTCGCGGGCGAGGCCACGGCCGTGTCCGTAGATCATCGAGTTGCACACCACAACTGGTCGGATCTCCCGCTCGGCCGCCGCGAGGACCCGCCGGTCGATGGCCACCCGGGCCGCCTTGTCCGGGGCGGGCCGCCAGGGCCCGGGACCCAGGATGTCCTCCTCGGTGTAGATCCGGTGCGAGCCCTCTCCTTGGGCGTCGTCGCCGACGACGCTGGAGCCGCTGGTATGCAGGAGCGGCTTTCCCGAGCCGGCGAGCGCCTCGATGAAGGTGGCGACGGCGCCACTGTGGTCGCTGTCGGCGGCGTTGATCACAGCGTCGGCCTCACGCGCGTTCCGGGTGAGGATGTCGGAGTCATCGAGCGAGCCGACGACTGGGGTGACGCCGAGCCGAGCGAGCGCGTCAGTGGTGCGGGGCGACCGGGTGAGGCCGGTCACCAGGTGGCCTTCCTCGCGAAGGCGAACCGCGATGGATCCGCCAATGTAACCGGTCGCCCCGGTCAGGAACACGTGCATGGAATCTCCAGAATGCGTGCATATGCAGTAAGTGCATGTGCAAGTTTTGCACATGCAGATACTGTCTTCGCACCGACACTCGTGTCAAACTGTGGGACAGAGCGAGGAGGGATCGACGATGCCGGAAACGCGCGAGGACCGGCCGCGGGTCGCGCTGCCCACTCCGCTGGAACAGCGGTGGCAGGCGCTGCGCCGTCTGCAGGGCAGGGTCGACGAAGCCGCCGAGCGGGCGATGCAGAGCAGACATGCCGTCTCCGTGGCGGAGTACCTCGCACTGGCGGCACTGGCCTACTCCGACGACGGCGGTCACCTGCGCCAGCAGGTACTCGCCGACGCCATCCCGCTCAACCACAGCTCCGTCAGCCGGCTGGTGGCACGCCTGGAGCGAGCCGGGCTGAGCGAGCGCTACCTGTGCGAGTCCGACAGGCGCGGTGTGTACACGCAGATCACCGCGAAGGGGCGGCACCTGGTGGACGCCGCTCGCCAGACCTATCTCGATGCGCTGCGCGAGGTCCTCGATGACGCCCGCGACGACGACGATCTCGCCCCGCATATCGACTACCTGGCGCCCGCGTCCGTACCGGATGATGAGGCGGGACTGAGCGGAGCGCGGCCGCCGAAGTGAACCACGCCTCCTGGATCGCGCTCCGATCCAGCCCGTAGCCCGTCGCTGGCCCCGGGAGCGGCGTTCCATCCCGTGGATCCGCGGCGCCGGCCGCGTTCCGGACAGGCTCCACGGTGAACGCGAACGGGCTACGCCTGTGGCGCGGATCCGCACCTGGCCGCGAGGCCGGGCACCACCAGCGTGCTGGCGGAGCACCCAGTTCGCACAGCCGCGTACGGCCGCTCGCTTGGGTCGCGGTGGTCACCGCAACGCGATGATCGGCGGCCGAGGCAGGTCGTCTCCCGACGGCTGGCCGGGCGTGGGCGCGTTCTTGAGTCCGACCTTCTCGCTCTCTTCCGCGAAGCGCGCCAGGTCCGCCGGATGACCGGATCCGAAGTACCCGTCGGTCACGACGAGAAGCGCTCCGGGGGCCGGTTCGAGGCGAATGGCGCCCAACTGCTCGGATGCCAACCTCAGTTCCGACTCCACGGCCGGTTCGAGGTCGACGCGCCGGCCACCGCCGCCGAACCCGGCCGTCTCAATTCCTATGTCGGGATTATCCTCGTCCGATCCGAACCGGGTGCCCCGCACGCAGGCGAACTCCTCCGCGAGCACAGCGCAGTCCTCGGCCCCCGTGGTGAGCTCCACCGACGCCTCGGGGGTGTCGGCGCCGTCGAGGTCCATCCGGTGCAGGAACCCCCTGCCCCCCGTATCCGAGGTCCGCTCCCGCAGGTAGTAGGAGTCACCGTCCAGGCCGACCGGCTCGGCCGGATCGGGCTCGTCTGGCTCCCCGGGTTCTTCGATCTCATCAAGCGAGTCCTCGGCGACGACGTCGCCCGTCTCCACGTCGAGCACAACCATGCCGTCGTGCCACTCGTCGGTGCGGCTGACGGCGACGCGCGGGGGGCCGGACTCCGCCAACCCGCCAGAGAGGCGGGGCTCCGGGAGGTCGGAATGTACGGGGCCAGAGACCCGCAGCATGGCGCTCTTGGTCACCTCGCCCTCTGGCTCCCACGTGTGTCGCCACCGCTCCGCACCGGTTTCGAGGTCCAGGGCGACGACGGCCAGGTCAACGGAGATCTCCCCGGGTCCCGGGGCGGGCCGCTCGCAGTGGATGGACACCAGCACCAGGCCACCGACAACGGCCCTGGTGTCCCTGTTGGGGGAGCGCTGGCTGGCACAGTCCGCGTCCTCGCCCTCAGCGGAGTACCGCCACGCCTGCTCCAAGCTCATGAGCTCGTGCACCCTGACGTCGAGATCCTCGCCGACGTTGCCGGTGTCGCCGAACGAGCCAGAACTGCCCAGGGAGACCGCATGGTCCGGCGCCAGATCCTTCATTGGCGGACGCAACTCGTAAGGTGGGAGCCTGACCGGTCCCCGCACCCGCGCCAGCGGATCGCCGCTCGCGTCGGCATCGTCCCCGGTACCCGGGTCCACCCGAACGGAGTGCCCGCGCTCATCCCGGTCCCCGTCTTCTGGCACCGCCGTGATGGTCCGCTCCTCGGCTATGGCCCCGGTGGCGGCGTCGAGGAGGAGGTACTCGGCCACGAGATCGCCATCGTCCTCGTCCGAGTAACTGTTTCCGTGCGCCTGCCCGGGCAGCGGGTAGGACAGCACGACCGTTCCGCCGTCGGAGGTGACGCCTGTCTGGACGCGGGCACCCGGGTGCCGGTACCGCCACACCTCCTCTCCCGTCTCGGTGTCCAGGGCCAGCACACCGTCGAGCAGGTCCACGATCGCGCCCGGCCCACCCGGGTCGACCCCCATGACCATCAGGCCGTCGTCGGGTTCCCAGGACCAGGCGACCTCCTCCACCGACCCCGGAACAGGCGGTGCATCACCCGCGCCGTCAGCGGTCGTGTGCTCCACGAACCGCTCCGAGGCATCGCGGCCAACGGGGTACACGGCCGCCATCGCCACCACGACCACCACCCCACCCGCCCCGGCTCCGAGCAGGGTGCGCCGCCCGCGCCACACCGGTTCGGCGCCACCCCGCAGCGCACCGAAGAGCACGGCCCCGACCAGCGCCGCGGCCACGGCGGCGAGGAACCAGAACTCACCCACTCCGTACGTCCAGTAGTCCCCTCGCTCGCCCCGCAGCCGCTCCACGCCCCACACCGGCACGTCCCAGAGCTCGTGGACCAAGCCGGCCCCGGACGCCGCGGCGCAGACCGCGAGAACCCGGTATACCCAGGGGCGGACATCGGGGATCGCCGCGGCGGCGGCCAGTCCGACCACCGAGACGAAGAAGGCCGCGATCAGCCACGGGTGCACACTTTCGGGGCCGGCAACGGAGCGTGGGAGGTCGCCCACGAGCATGCCGAGGCCGCCGACGACGACCATCCCGTATCCGATCGAGGCGACCAGGTTCGCTACCCCGCCGAGCCGCCGGGGCGACCGCCCGGCTCCGGTATCCACCGGTTCGTCTCCGGTCATCGCGGGCACTCGAACACGCGCGGCATGGCGATGGTCCTTCCACAGGACATAGGAGGCACCCCCGCGAGGATCAGGACAGCAAGAAACGGGGCAAAACTACCGGTAGTTTCCCCGCCGCCGCACGGCACCCGCACCCCACCACTCCAGCGCCAGCCACGCCGCCGCTGGCCAGACAGGACGGATCCCAACCACTTGTGGCCACACCTGGCTGAAAGGGCCCACCGTCACGTGCCAGGCGGGCGCTCCCCATCTGCCGCCTCCGGTTCTCCGGGGGTGTTTGGCCGCCCCCCTTCCCCAGGCCCAGCGTCGCTGTCCCGCTCGGCGTGCCGTACCGCGTCGGCCAGCTCGTCGACGACCATCCGTTCCGCGCTGCTCTCGCCGCGGCTGTAGGTCACCCGGCCGAGTGTCTGGGCGAGCACCGGGATCGTGGTGAACTGGAACAGCGCCACCAGCAGGAGCGGGGCCGCCGCGGAGATGTCGGGGAGCTGGAACGCCGCCCCCGACAGGATCAGCAGCAGGCCCACGGTGTCCGGTTTGGCGGCGGCGTGCAGCCGGCCGAGTGGTGTGGGCAGGCGTACCAGACCGATCGTGCCGATCAGCGTGAACAGGGCACCCGCCGGCAGCAGGACAGCAGTGATCCAGTCAGTCGCGGTCATGGGCCCGCCTCTCCGCGAACCGCGCCGCTGTCAGGGTCGCGACGAACCCCAGCAGCGCGATCGAGACCATGAGCCCCACGTAGGCGGTGTCGCCGCGCACCGCCACCTCGACCGCGATGACGCTGACCAGCAGCACCGAGATCGTGTTCAGGCACAGGATCCGGTCCAGTACCGACGGTCCGCGTACCAGCCGGACCAGCGCGCACAGCACGCCCAACGCGAGCATGGCCAACGTCGCCGCGTACACGTAGTCGAGGACGGTCACGGCCGCTCCTTTCCCGCACCACCGTCGCCGCCGGAGTCCGGCGACGACCGCAGCAGCTCGGCGAACTCCTCCTCGGCCGCCTCGAACGCGGCGACGTCCTCGGCCGTGCCGAACGCCCGGACGAACAGCTCCTCGGTGTGCCGCACCCGCCGGCGCAGACCCTGGGCCGCCTCCGGCGAGTCGATCGGGATGCCATGCACATAGATCACCCCCTGGTCCCGGTTCAACTCGATGACCAGGCTCCCCGTCACCAGGGACAGCCCCGCGCTCACCATGGCCAGCAGCAGGTCGGAATCGGTGCGCATGGGTACGGCGACGATCGCCCCCCGCACCCGCGCGGGACGCCACAGCACCCGGAACGCCACCTGGACGCTGGACCACAGCAGGTCCCACCCGATGCGCGCGGCGAGCCGGAGCACGAAGACCGGTCGAACCCGCAGCCGCACGGGCAGGTGCGGCAGCCTCGCCGCCGCGTAGCACAGCGACGCCACCCCCGCCCCGGCGAGCAGCGTCCCCGGGCTCAGGTCGCCCCACAGCAGGGCCCACATCACGGTCAGCCAGACCACGGTCGGCAGCCGGCCGAGCAGCCGCCGGTACCCGGCGCGGCGCTCCTGATCCCCGGGGGCGCTCATGAGGGTCCTTCCTCCATGACGGCCTCGATGTAGGCGCCGCCGTCGAGCAGGTCCGCGGCCGCGGTGAACGCGAGCTCGGCTAGCGGGCCGGCGGCGACGGTCACCGTGAGCCCGACACCGACCATCGCGCCGGTCGTCACCGCCATGATCCGGCGCCCCGCGACATCGGGGCCGCGGCGCAGCTCGGCCCGCGCCTCCAGCATGTCGGGCAGCGGCGTGCCCCAGAACGCGCGGATCCACACCCGAAAGATCGCCATGAGAGTGAGCAGGCTGGTGAGTACGCCCGCGCCGAGCGCCGTCCAGACGAGCCAGCCGCCGGCCTGGGCGCCGGCCTGGAACAGCGCCACCTTGGCGATGAAGCCCGACATGGGCGGCAGCCCGGCCAGGCTCAGCGCCGGTAGGAAGAAGAACAGCGCCAGCACCGGCGACACGGCGGTCAGCCCGCGGATGGACCGCAGCGACGTGTGCCCGACGTACTGCCGTACAAGCCCGTTCACCAGGAACAACGTGGCCTGCACGACGATGTGGTGCACCAGGTAGATCAGCACACCCGCGATTCCGGCCACCGTGTTCAGGGCGAGACCGAAGATCATGAACCCGATGTGGCTGACGAGCACGAACGACATGATCCGGTTGATGTCGTCCTGCACCAGGGCACCCAGGATGCCCACCACCATGGTCGCGATCGCGATCCACAGCATGACGACCGAGACGTCGTCGCGCCCGAACAGCAGCGTCTGGGTGCGGATGATGGCGTACACGGCGACCTTGGTGAGCAGTGCGGCGAAGATCGCCGAAATGCGGGTGATCGCCACCGGGTAGCTGTCGGGCAGCCAGAAGTGCATCGGCACCACCGCCGCCTTGATGCCGAACACCACGAGGAAGAGCAGCGCCAGCACCATGCGCAGCCCGGCGGGCGCGGCACCCAGCTTGTCGGCGGCGTCGGCCAGGTTCACGGTGCCGGTCAGCGCGTAGACCAGCGAGATCCCGGTCAGGAAGAGGATCGAGGAGGTCAGGCCGACCACCGTGTAGATCATGCTCGCCCGGACCCGCTCCCGCGTCAGCGCCTGGGTGATGAGCGCGTAACTGGCGGTCAGCATGATCTCGAAGCCGACGAACAGGTTGAACAGGTCCCCCGCGATGAAGCTCAGGCACACACCGGCGGTGAGCACCAGGTAGATCGGGTGGAAGACCTGCGGCATGGCCCGGCTGAGCCCGCTGATGTCCTGGCCGACGGCGTACAGCAGCACGAGCAGCAGCACCACGGACGACACCAGCAACAGCAGAGCGGCCAGCGGGTCGACCACCAGGCTGATCCCCAACGGCGCGGCCCACCCGCCGGCCTGGGTGGCGACCACGGCACCGCTGGCGGTGGCTTTGAGCAGCAGCACGGCCCCGGCGACCACCACCGCCAGCGTCACCGCGCTGCTTACCCGCTGGGCGCGCGGAGCGCGGCGCAGCAGCAGGGCGACCGCCGCGCCCAGCAGCGGCACCACGAACGGGACCGCGATCAGCAGGTTCACGACGAGTCCTCCGGTTCGCGCAACCGGCCGATCCGGCGGTCCTCCAGGTCGTCGGGCACCTCGTCGTTGTCGTCCCCGAGCCACACCCGGTAGGCGAGCGCGAGCAGGAACGTCGTCACCCCGAACGTGATGACGATGGCGGTCAGCGCCATCGCCTGCGGCAACGGGTCCGATATCGCGCCGTCTGGGCCACCCAGCAGCGGGGGAAGGGTGATGGCCTCGTCAGTGAGCATCAGCGAGAGGTTGGCGGCGTGGCCGAGCATGATGATGCCGAGGACCACGCGCATCAGGGAGCGCTGCAGCAGCAGGTAGAAGCCGCCCGAGTAGAGGACGGCCACCGTGACGACCAGGAGCAGTCCCGGGGTGCTCATCTCGGCCCACCCCGCAGACGCAAGATGCGGCGCGCGCGCTCACGCGCGGCCCTGGCCTCCTCTTCCTCGGCCTCCATTCGGGCGCCGAGCGCGGACACGACCGACAGCACCAGGCCAACGACGATCAGGAACACCCCCGTCTCAAAGATCAGAATGCTGGCGAACTTCACCTTCCCGAATACCGGAAGGGCGACGGTGAGACTGGCCGACTCCAGCACCGAGTGGCCGAACAGCAGCGGGGCCACGGCCGTCCCGCTGGCGATCAGCATCCCCAGCGCGAGCAGCGCGTCCGGGCGCATCGGCATCCCCGCGGCCAGCTCACGCCGCCCGCCGGCGACGTAGCGCAGCACGTAGGCCAGGCTGGCCACCAGCCCGCCGACGAACCCGCCGCCCGGCTGGTCGTGCCCGGACACCAGCAGGAACACCGAGAACACCAGGATGGTGGGGATCAGCAGCCGGGCGGCCACCTCCAGGAGCACCGAGCGCGGCCCGAAGGCCGGCCGGACGCCCGTGCTCAGCCAGCGCTCACGCGGCGCCTCCCACCCCTCGGGCGGGGCGCCGTCGCCGGCCGCCCCCTTGTTCGGGGGACCGCGGTTCTCCTCGGGCGTGCTCATGTCCGGTCTCCCTCCCCGGCCGGCGTACCGGTCCGGCCGGCCTCCTCGCCCTGCTCCTCCTCGCCCTGCTCCTCCTCGTCCGGACCCGGCTCGGCCTCCTCGACAACGCGGGAGCGCCGGAGCAGCACCAGGGACGCCACCGCGACCGCCGCCGTCGCCAGCACCACGACCTCGCCGAAGGTGTCCAGCGCCCGGAAGTCGGCCAGGATCATGTTCACGAGGTTGTCGCCGCCGGCCTCGCGCGCCAGCGGCGTGTAGCCCGACGAGATGGGGGCGTGCGTGCGCGCGGCGGTCATGAGCCACAG
Source organism: Lipingzhangella halophila (assembly GCF_014203805.1). Classification (GTDB taxonomy): domain Bacteria; phylum Actinomycetota; class Actinomycetes; order Streptosporangiales; family Streptosporangiaceae; genus Lipingzhangella; species Lipingzhangella halophila. Next base: position 4,138,615 of record NZ_JACHJT010000001.1, read on the forward strand.
CGAGACCGCGATGAACGTGCCCACCGCCGCGCACAGCAACACGGTGAGGCGCTTCGCCCAGCCGTTGGGGCGGGTGCCGAACGTCTCGGGCAACCTGCGCAGCACGAACACCAGGATGATCGTGGTCAGCGTCTCCACCAGGACCAGGGTCAGCGCGAGATCGGGCGCCCCGTACAGCACGAACAGCCCCGCGATACCGAAGCCCATGGCGCTGATCAGGATCAGCGCCGGGAACCGCCGGTGCTCGCGGACCGTCGCGACCGCGGTGACCACGATGAGCAGCGCCACGACACCTTCGAGCGGGGTGTTCCAGATGCGCACCTCGTTCCCGCCGGCCCCCGGCACCGCGACGTCGCCGCTGGCCAGTGCCATGACCAGGCGCACACCGGGCAGCGCGAGCAGAGTGACCAGGATCACACCGAGATACACGGGCAGCGACCCGCTCTGCAGCAGCCGGGTAACGCGAAGCGCGACGACGTAGATCGCGTGTACCAGGCCGTAGTACCCGCGCTCGGCGTCCGGCCAGCGCGGCATGGCCTGCTGCGCCCGGGCCACGGCCGCGCGCCACTGGAACAGCAGGGCACCGGCGACGAGGATCAGCGCGGTCAGCCCCAGCGCCGGGGTGAACCCGTGCCACAGCGCCAGGTGGTACGGCTTTCCGGTGGGCTGGAACGCCGCCGCGTAGCCCTGCGCGACCGGGTCGACCGCGAACGGCAGCGCTCCCGCCGCCAGGCCCAGCACCGCCAGTGCGACGGGTGCCGCCGCGAAGGCCGCGGCCGGTCGCGAAACGCGCCGCTCAGCGACAGTCGCCTTGGTCCCGAAGGCGCCCCACGCGAACCGCACGCTGTAGCCCACGGTGAGGACCGAGGCGCCCACCAACCCGGTGAGCACCGCCGCGGCAGCGGCCGGAGCCAGCCCGCTGGAGGTGCCCGGCAGGAACACCTCCAGCGCGGCCTCCTTGCCGACAAAGCCGAGCAGCGGCGGCAACCCGGCCATGGAGGCCGCCGCCAGGATCGCCGCGCCCGCCAGGACGGGCAGGCGCCGGCCGACTCCGCTCAGCGCCGCGATGCTGCGGGTACCGGTCTGGTGGTCGATCACCCCGACCGTGAGGAACAGGGCGGACTTGAACAGCCCGTGCGCGAGGAGCACGCCGATCGTGGCGGTCGCGGCGACCGGGGTCCCCGTGCCGGCCAGCAGGGTCAGCAAACCGAGCTGGCTCACGGTGCCATAGGCGAGCAGCAGCTTCAGGTCGTCCTGGCGCAGTGCCCGCCACCCGCCGACGACCATGGTGAGCAGCCCGAAGGTGAGGACCAGCGCCCGCCAGGGGTCGACGTCGGCGAAGCCCGGCGCCAGGCGCGCCACCAGGTAGACGCCGCCTTTCACCATCGCGGCGGCGTGCAGGTACGCGCTCACCGGTGTCGGAGCGATCATCGCTCCGGGAAGCCAGTAGTGCAGCGGCGCCTGTGCCGACTTGGCGAACGCTCCGACCAGGATCAGCACCAGGGCCACGGGCAGCAGCGGTTCGCCGAGCGGAGGCGCGGCGACCAGCTCGGAAATCCGGAAACTGCCACCGATCTGGCCGAGCAGGATGAAGCCGACGAGCATCGGCAACCCGAAGCCCGCGGTGGTGACCAGGGCCTGTACGGCGGCGCGGCGCGCGTGCTCCTTGCGGTCGTCGTGTCCGATCAGCAGGAACGAGGTGACGGAGGTCAGTTCCCAGAAGACGAACAGCGCGAAGAGGTTGTCGGTACTGACGACGCCCAGCATCGCCCCGGCGAACAGCACCAGCACCGAGGCGAGCCGGCCGAGCCCGCGCTCGCCGGTGGAGAAGTACGCCGCGCAGTAGCCGAAGATCACCGCTCCGACCCCGCTCACCAGCAGAACCATCGCCAAGGTGAGCGCGTCGACCCGGAACTCCAGGTCGATGTTGAGCGCGGGCACCCATGTGATGGCGGAGGTGACCGGCCGGCCGGCGACGATGTCGGGGGCGTGCGCGAGCGCCCACAACGCGGTTAGCGCGGGAGGTACGCACGCCACCACGAACGCGCGGGGCCCCCACACCCGCACCAGTGGCACGAGCAGCACCGCGACCGCGGCGTGCAGCGCGATCAGGAAGGGCAGCAGCATCTTGGACGCTATCGGCGATCGGGCCGGAGGCGCACGGGTCTCACGCCGGCCGGCGGTCGGGTGGGGTGCGGCAAAACGATCGAGTGGCCTCCAAGGCTAGCCGGACCGCGCCCGCCGATCTTGACCGCGGCGCATACGGGTGTAGGGTGCGCCTCCCTCCCGCCGCTCTCTCTCATCGGCCACACTCCGTATATCAGGCTCGTCACCAGGGGCTTCTCCGAGACCCAGACGCGAGATGATTTCACATTCCCGGCCGCACCGTGTTCGATCTCACCGAACATCCCATGACTCGGGGCGGCTCCGGCGCTCTCGCGCACCCCACAACACCGAAATTGTTCACTCTTAGTAACCAAACTCGGCTCGAAGGCATGCGGCACACCGGCTGTGGACGCCACGCAGCGCGATCTTGACGGAACCTTAACGCCCGGCCGATCGCGGACGCACCCCCGCCCCCGAGTGGTGTTCCGGTTCGCGGTCGTCGCCACGTGGGGCCAGAATGACCACCATGGCCCGTACTACGTCTCCACCACCTGAGGAACTCGCCGAGAAGATCGTCGACATCGACGTCTCCGAGGAGATGCGCGGCAGCTTTCTGGAGTACGCCTACTCGGTGATCTACCAGCGAGCCCTGCCCGACGCCCGCGACGGCATGAAGCCCGTCCAGCGGCGGATCCTCTACCAAATGAACGACATGGGTCTGCGCCCCGACCGCGCCCACGTCAAGTGCGCCCGGGTGGTCGGCGAGGTCATGGGGAAGCTGCACCCGCACGGGGACGGGGCGATCTACGACGCGCTGGTGCGCCTGAGCCAGTCGTTCGCCATGCGTGTCCCGCTGGTTGACGGGCACGGCAACTTCGGCTCCCTCGGCGGCGACGACGCCCCAGCCGCGATGCGCTACACCGAGGCCCGCCCGGACCGCGCCGCCCAGTTGCTGACCGCGTCCATCGACGAGAATGTCGTGGACTTTCGGCCCAACTACGACGGCCAGGAGACCGAGCCCGAGGTCCTCCCCGCAGCCTTCCCGAACCTGCTGGTCAACGGCGCCTCAGGAATCGCGGTGGGCATGGCCACCAACATGCCCCCGCACAACCTCGGCGAGGTGATCGCCGCCGCGCGGCACCTGATCTCCCAACCCGAGGCCGGCCTGGACGAGCTCATCGAGTACGTCCCCGGCCCCGACCTGCCCACCGGCGGCACCATCGTCGGTCTCGACGGCATCCGCGACGCCTACGCGCGCGGCCGGGGCACGTTCCGCACCCGCGCCACCGTGTCCATCGAGAAGGTCTCGCCGCGCCGCACGGGCCTCGTCATCACCGAGTTGCCCTACAGCGTCGGCCCGGAGAAGGTCGTCGCCCGCGTCAAGGAACTGGTGCAGTCCAAGAAGATCCAGGGCATCTCCGACCTCAAGGACCTCACCGACCGCAACCAGGGACTGCGCCTGGTCATCGAGCTGAAGAACGGCTTCAACCCCGAGGCGGTGCTGGAGGAGCTCTACCGGCTCACTCCGATGGAGGAGTCGTTCGGGATCAACAACGTCGCGCTGGTCGACGGCCAGCCGCAGACGCTGGGCCTGCGGGAGCTGCTCCAGGTCTTCGTGGACCACCGGCTGGACGTCGTGCGCCGCAGGTGCGAGTTCCGCCGCGGCAAGCGCGAGGAGCGGCTGCACCTCGTGGCCGGCCTGCACGTGGCCCTGCTGAACATCGACGAGGTCATCGCGCTGATCCGCGAGTCCGAGGACTCCACGCAGGCCCGGGAGCAGCTCATGACCACCTTCGAGCTCTCCGACACCCAGGCCCGCTACATCCTGGACACCCCCCTGCGCAGGCTCACCAAGTACGACCGCCTGGAGCTGGAGAACGAGCGCGACCAGCTGAACCGGGAGATCGCCGAGCTCACCGCGATCCTGGAGTCCGACACGAAGCTCCGCGAGGTGGTGTCCGCCGAGCTGGCCGAGGTCGCCAGCGAGTACGCCACCCCCCGCCGCACCATCCTCATGGACAGCTCCGGCGTCACCCGCAGTGCGGCGATCCCGCTGGAACTGGCCGACGAACCCTGCCACGTCCTGCTCAGCACGAGCGGCATGGTGGGCCGCAGCCGGGGCGAGACCGTGCCGCGGATGTTCGAGGGGTTGCGCACCAAGCACGACGCGATCACGGCCTGCGTCCCGGTGACCTCACGCTCATCCATCGGACTGGTCACCGACCTGGGCCGGGCGATCCGGTTGCCCGTACTGGAGCTGCCCGAACTCCCCGACGAGAGCACCGACGCCCCACCACTGGCCTCCGGCCTCCCCGTGACCGAGTTCGTCGAGCTGGCCGGGGACGAACGCGTGGTCTCGGTCGTCGCTCTCGACACCGACGAGCCCGGATTCGCGCTCGGTACAGCGCACGGCGTGGTCAAACGCGTCACCCCGGACTTCCCGCAGAACAAGGACGACTTCGAGGTGATCAACCTCAAGGAGGGCGACCGGCTCGTCGGTGTCTCCCAACTCTCCTCCGAAGAGGAGGACCTGGTGTTCATCACCTCGGCCGGGCAGTTGCTGCGGTTCTCCGCGGAGTCGGTACGACCGCAGGGCCGCGCGGCCGGCGGCGTGGCCGGCGTGAAACTGGCCGAGGGGACGCAGGCGCTGTGGTTCGGCTCGGTTCCGCTGCCCGAGGACTCGGTCGTCGTCACCGTGGCCAGCGACTCCACCGCGTTGCCGGGAACCCAGGCGGGTTCCGCGAAGGTGACCCCGTTCGACACCTTCCCCGTCAAGGGGCGGGCCACCGGCGGCGTCCGCTGCCAGCGCTTCCTCAAGGGCGAGGACACCCTGATCCTGGGCTGGGTGGGCCGCGAGCCGGTCCGCGCCAGCCGCCCCGACGGCGGGCCGGTCCGGCTTCCCGAGCCGGACCAGCGCCGGGACGGCTCCGGCGAGCCGCTCCCGCGCGGAATCACGGCGGTGGGAAGCGGACAGACCGATACCGGCGTTACTCCACCGGAGAACGGTTAGGACGAACCGGGGCGGCACACCGGGGTGCGCAGAGGCCTCTGCGCACCCCGGTGTGCCGCCCGCGTGCGATTGGAGCAGTGCGTGAGCAGCGAATTCGATGATGTCCTCAGCGCGAACGAGCGGTATGCCGAGCAGTTCGACCTCGGCGGCCTCAAACCCGTGGCCGCCCGCGGAATAGCCATCGTGACCTGCATGGACTCCCGAATCGAACCGCTCGACATGCTGGGCCTCAAACCCGGCGACGCCAAGATCCTGCGCAACGCCGGCGCCCGGGTCACCGAAGACACGCTGCGGACCCTGGTCCTCTCCGTCTACCTCCTGGAGGTGCAGCGGGTACTGGTGCTGCCGCACACACGATGCAAGATGGCCTCGGTCGACAGCGACGAGGCCGTGCACGACGCCATCTACCAGACCTATGGCGTCGACACCCGCAGTCTGGAGTTCCGCACCAACAACGACCAGATCGGCGCCCTGCGGCACGACCTGGAGCGCATCAGGCACCATCCGCTGCTCCCGAGCGGACTTCCGGTCATGGGTGCCATCTATGACGTCGACACAGGGAAGGTATCCGCAGTGGACGGATGAGATGCGGCGGAATACGGCGACGTGTCCGCGCCGTTGTGTTCCGCGATGAAGGGAGCACCCGTGGAGGAGAGCACCTACGAGACCTTCGCACGCGGCAAGATGCGCTTCGACCTCGGCGACCCGATCGGCGCCGCCAAGCTGCTGGCCCCTCTGAGTGAGAGGGAGCCCGAGAGCCGCTCGATCCTGGAGCTTCTGGGACGGGCCTACTTCCACTCGGCTCAGCTCGCGAAGGCCGAGCAGACCTTCCGAAGACTCCTGGAGCTGGATCCGGGCGACAACTGGGCGCACATCGCACTCGCGCGCTCCCTGGAGCGCCAGAACCGCGACGACGAGGCGGCGCCGTACCGGCGGCTGCACGCCGCAATGACCGGCGGCTCCCTCGACTGACTCCTGCGGCGCCCGGCCGGTGACGCCCCCCGGCCGGGCGCGGACGCTCTTCCCGCTCTGCCAGCCCCTGGTCAGCCCGCGTCCCGCAGCGGCTCGAATTACCCACCCCGGCGGCAGCGGGGCCATCGCGCGAAACTCCGCCGCCGGCCCGGTGCCAGCGGGGCGGCGTTAGCCTGCAGGCATGCCATCCACGCCCGAGGAACCGTCCGGCTGGGTCGACCGCTCCTCCGCACAAACCCGCGCCTGGGCCGACGAGGCCGTCCGCAGAGTGGTCGCTGACGCCAACCGTTCCGCAGACACCCACCTGCACGTCTTCCCGCTGCCCCCTGAGTGGGGCATCGACCTCTACCTCAAGGACGAGTCGGTGCACCCCACCGGCAGCCTCAAGCACCGGCTCGCCCGTTCGCTGTTCCTGTACGGGCTGGCCAACGGGTGGATCACCGAGGGAACCACGCTCGTCGAGGCCAGTTCGGGCTCGACCGCCGTCTCCGAGGCGTACTTCGCGCGGCTCATCGGGCTGGACTTCGTCACGGTGGTCCCCCGCTCCACCAGCCCGGAGAAGATCGCGCTGATCGAGCGCTACGGCGGGCGGTGCCACTACGTGGACGCCCCACCCGCCATGTACTCCGAGGCAGAACGGCTGGCGGCTGAGACGCACGGCCACTACCTGGACCAGTTCACCTACGCCGAGCGGGCCACCGACTGGCGGGGCAACAACAACATCGCCGAGTCGATCTTCGAGCAGCTTGCCATGGAACGCCATCCGGTCCCGGACTGGGTCGTCGTCGGCGCGGGAACAGGGGGCACGTCGGCCACCATCGGCCGCTACGTTCGCTACCGCCGCCACCACACCCGGGTGGCGGTGGTCGACCCGGAGAACTCGGCGTTCTTCCCGGGCTGGGTGACCGGCGCCCCCGACTACGCCACGGGCATGCCCTCACGCATCGAGGGCATCGGCCGCCCGCGGATGGAGCCGAGCTTCCTGCCGTCAGTGATCGACCTGATGGTCCCGGTACCCGACGCCGCGAGTATCGCGGCCATGCGCCACCTCAACGACGTGACCGGGTTGTCCGCCGGCGGTTCCACCGGCACCAACCTGTGGGGCGTGTGGCAGCTCGTCGCCCGGATGCTGCGCGACGGGCGATCCGGCAGCGTGGTCACTCTGATCTGCGACGGCGGAGAACGCTACCGGCACAGCTACTACGACGACGCGTGGGTCACCGAGAAAGGGCTGGATCTCGCGCCCTACACCGCGACTCTGGAGCGCTTCCTCGCGACCGGTGAGTGGCTGCCACCCGAGACCCAGGGCGGGTGATCGCCGCCCTGGGTGACTCAGGGCCAGGCCCGCATGGCGAGGTCGGCCGTGTGCTCCAGCTCCCCCCGGCTGGCGCCGTCCCGGGCTCGCTGCGACATGCCCTGCAGGACGGCGGCGCAGTAGGAGGCGAGGGCGCCCGGATCGGTGTCCTCGGGAAGCAGCCCGTTCTCGACATCGGTGCGGATGCGCTCACAGACCGTCTCCACGTTGACGTTGCGAAGCCCTCGCAGGTACCGCTCCACGTCCTGGGATCGCGGCCCACAAGTGGTCGCGGCACTGATGATCAGGCAGCCGCGCGGGTGGGCGGGGTCGGTGTAGTCGGTGGCCGCGGTCCGCAGCATGGCCTCGACCCCCGCGCGTGCGCTGGGAGCGGCCCGGAACGCCTCCATGACCCCGGCGCCGGCCGTCGCGCGGTAGCGCTCGACGGCCTCGGTGAACAGCGCGAACTTGGAGCCGAACGCGGTGTACAGGCTCGGCGGGGTGATACCTAGCTCCTGGGTGAGGTCGTTGATCGAGGTCGGTTCGTATCCGTACCGCCAGAACATCTCGGTGGCCGTGCTCAGTGCCCGGTCCCGGTCGAAGCTCCGAGGGCGTCCGCGTCGCGTCACCATACCTTCATTCTATAGCGAACACTATGCTAATCTAATTTATGTAGCGATCACTAGAAAAAGAGGGAGCACATGTACCGGCTCGATGGCACGACCGCTCTCGTCACCGGAGCGAGCAAGGGGATCGGACGCGGCATCGCGGAGCGTCTCGGCCAGGAGGGCGCGCTCGTCGCGGTCCACTACGGCACCGACGAGGAAGGCGCCCGGGAGACGGTCCGCCTCGTCGAGAAGGCCGGCGGGCGCGCGATGACCGTGGGAGCCGACCTCTCCTCGCCACACGGGGTCCGCGACCTCGTCGCGGGGCTCGACAGCGCCGTGGGAACGGACAACCCCGTCGACATCCTGGTGCACAACGCCGGGATCGGCGCGTCGAGCGGGGTCGCCGAGATCACCGCCGAGGAGTACGAACGCCTCTTCACGGTCAACGTCCGAGCTCCCCTGTTCCTCACCCAGGCCCTGCTCCCCCGGCTGCGCGACGGCGGGCGCGTGGTCGCCGTCTCCACCGGCCTGACGCGCGTCACGACGCCCGCGCTGCTGCCGTACGCGATGACCAAGGGAGCCCTGGAGGTCTTCACCCGCGGTATGGCGGCCGAACTGGGACCTCGTGGGATCACCGTGAACGCGGTGGCTCCGGGACTCGTCTCGGTCGACCGCACCGAACGCCAGATGCGCGACAACCCCGGGATGCGAGAGTCCGTGTTGGGGGTCACCGCCCTGGAACGCCTCGGACAACCCGACGACATCGCCGCCGTCGTGGCGTTCCTCGCCTCCGACGACGGCCGTTGGGTCACCGGGCAGTTGTTGGACGCCACCGGGGGCGCGCGGCTCTGACCGCTCGCCTGTGCGACGTGTGCGCCGACGTCGCGGGGATCGGCCCCTCAATGACCCTTGAGGGGCCGATCCCCGCGACCGCGCAAGACCGGCCGCCGCCGGGTCAGGTGTCGATCCGGTTCAGGTCCAACTCCTGGGCACCGTTGGCGATGAACTCCCGGCGCGGAGCGACCTCGTTCCCCATGAGCAGCCCGAACACCGAGGCCGCCTCCTCGGCGTGCTCCACCCGGATCCGGCGCAGGGTGCGGTGGCGCGGGTCCATCGTGGTCTCGGCGAGCTGGTCGGCGTCCATCTCCCCCAGGCCCTTGTACCGCTGGACCGGCTCCTTCCAGCTCAGCCCCTTCTTCTCCAGCTCAAGGAGCTTCCGCTGCAGCTCGGCGTCGCTGTAGGTGTAGATGTAGCGGTCCTCGGGCGTGGCGCCGCGCTTCTTCTTGCGCACGTTGGTCAGCTCGATCCGGTGCAGCGGTGGGACCGCGGCGTAGACCCGGCCCGCCTCCAGCATCGGCCGCATGTACCGGTAGAAGAGCGTCAGCAGCAGACACCGGATGTGCGCACCGTCGACATCGGCGTCGGCCATGAGGATGACCCGGCCGTAGCGGGCGTTGTCGAGGTCGAACGTACGGCCCGAGCCCGCGCCGATCACCTGCAGGATCGCCGCGCATTCGGCGTTCTTCAGCATGTCGCCGACGGACGACTTCTGCACGTTCAGGATCTTGCCGCGAATCGGCAGCAGTGCCTGGAACTCCGAGTCGCGCGCCAGCTTGGCGGTCCCCAGGGCGGAGTCGCCCTCGACGATGAAGAGCTCACTGCGGTCCAGCCCTTCGCTGCGGCAGTCGACCAGCTTGGCCGGCAGCGCGGAGCTCTCCAGCGCGTTCTTGCGGCGCTGGGTCTCGCGCTGCTGGCGGGCCGCCATCCGCGCCCGGGCCGCGTTGACGATCTTCTCCAGCACGGTCCGGGCCTGCTGCTTCTCGGCCCGTTTGGTCGAGGCGAGGAAGTTCCGCAGCTCCTTGCGGACGACCTGGGAGAGGATCCGGGTTGCGGCCGAGGTGCCCAGGATCTCCTTGGTCTGGCCCTCGAACTGCGGCTCGGGAAGCCGGACCGTGACCACGGCCGTGAGCCCTTCGAGCACGTCCTCCTTGGTAACCGGGTCATCGTTCGCCTTGAGCAGCTTCGTGTTCCGGAGCTGGTCGTTGACCACCTGCACCATGGCCCGTTCGAACCCGGCGACGTGGGTGCCGCCCTTGGGGGTGGCGATCACGTTGACGAACGAGCGCACCGTCGTGTCGTAGCCGGTGCCCCAGCGCAGGGCGACGTCGACCTCCAGGTGGCGGTCGACGTCGGTGGGGGTCATGTGCCCGTTGTCGTCGAGCACCGGAACGGTCTCGGTGAAGTTGCCCGAGCCCTGGATCCGCAGCACATCGTTGACCGGGTCGTCGGGGGCCAGGTAGGTGCAGAACTCGCCGATTCCGCCGTCGAAGCGGAACTCCTCCTCGTACGGCGGCTCGCCGTCGACGCGCTCGTCGCGCACCGCGATCGTGAGCCCCGGGATCAGGAAGGCGGTCTGGCGCGCACGGTCCAGCAGCGACTCGCGGGCGATGTCGGCTTCCTTGAGGAAGATCTTGCGGTCGGGCCAGAAGCGGATGCGCGTGCCGCTGACCTTCTTGGCCACCCGCCGCACCTTCTCCACCCCCGACTGCGGGGTGAACGCGGCGTCGGGCCCCGGAGCGTCGAACTGGCCGGGCAGCCCGCGCCGGAAGCTCATGGCGTGCGTGTGCCCCTGGAGGTCGACCTCGACGTCGAGACGCGCGGAGAGCGCGTTCACAACGGAGGCGCCAACGCCGTGCAGACCGCCCGAGGCCGTGTAGGAGCCGGAGCCGAACTTCCCGCCGGCGTGCAGCTTGGTCATGACCAACTCGACACCGGGCAGCCCCGACTTGGGCTCGGCGTCGACAGGAATACCCCGCCCGTTGTCGCGCACCTCCACCGAGTCGTCCGCGTGCAGCATGATGTCGATCCGGCTGCAGTGGCCGCCCAGCGCCTCGTCCACCGAGTTGTCAACGATCTCCAACATGCAGTGGGTCAGCCCGCGGCTGTCGGTGGACCCGATGTACATCCCGGGGCGCTTGCGGACCGCCTCGAGTCCTTCCAAGACCGAGAGATGCCGAGCGGAGTAATCCTCGGGATCGTGGAGGGCGGCGGTGAGGGCGGTCACGTGGACATCTCCTGCGTTCGTTAGGACGGGCGCGCGGCACGCCCGGATCAGGCACCGTACGTGCGCATGACACGGCTGGACAGGGGTCGGCACTGGAGTCCGAACGGCTCGGTCCCTCGGTTGCCACGGGGCTGCGCTCCCGGACAGCGCCGGCAGTGCCCCGGACATTCCGGGTTCCGTGCATCGTGTGTCCCGCTGGGGGGACCTTGCCCCCGGGGAGGAGGTGTGTGCCTCACATCCTCTCTTCCCGGCGACATTGGCTGGTTCGCGGGGTTTCCCGCCCCATACCACGCGCGACATTACCACTTGGGGCACGGTGTGCCCGGCTGCTCCCCTTTCTCCACGATGGCCTGGCGTGTCACCGGGTAGGCTCCCATCCGGCACGGCCAAGACTAACGATGAGGTGCGTCACAATCAGGCCCGATTCCGCTGTTGGCGTACAGAAGGGCTGGTTGGGAAGCTCTTGATCCGGTTAGATGTTGTCCCGAGTGACTAACGCCGAGTATTGAGGAAGGCGAAGTGACTGGAACCCTTGCCCCCACCCAGCCGCTGACGGCTGCTGACCGTTGCGACCGTTGTGGTGCGCAGGCGTACGTCCGAGTGGTACTCAGCTCCGGCGGCGAACTGCTGTTCTGCGCTCATCACATGCGCGAGCACGACGATTCGATTCGCAAGATCGCCTCGGAGATCCAGGACGAGACTAGCCGCCTGCACGAGAAGCCGGCCACGTCCGCCGAGGATGAGCGTTAAGTCATAACAGGAAAGACGTCCGGCGGTGGCCCCCAGTGGGGGCCACCGCCGATGTCGTGTCTGGGAGGTCTGTGCGCACCGCGCATGCGCGGGAATGGCTTCCGATGCCGAGCGTGGCGCCAGTATGACACCATGCGGTCGTGGAGATCACGTTACAGCTCTCCGACGAGCTGGCCACAGCCCTGCGTCATCGCGCGGAACTCGAAGGGCGCAGCATGCACCAGGTGGCCCTCGCCGCGATCGATGACTACCTCGCGCGTACAACCGACGATGGCCTGAATCGAGCGACCGAACTACCGGGGACTTCCGCCGAAGAGGACACCGCCAATCCATCTCTCGCGGAGACAGTGCGTCGCCCCGACCGGGCCGAAGCACTCGCGGAGTTGCGTGACCTCGGCACTGAGGGCGGATTCGACTTGGAGCATCTCCAGGACAAGCAGAACTACCGTCGATGAGTCCCGCCGTCCACCTTGTGGATATGCCCGGCACACCGGCCAGTCGACCCGCTGGTTGGCGGATCCTGGCTCGCTCTGAACGCCCGCGCGTCCGTCCTGTCCCATAGAGAGGTCCCATGCGCATCCTGCTGCCGCCGTCCGAGGGAAAGGCGACCGGCGGGGACGGCCCACCGCTGGACCTGGGGGCGCTGACCCTCCCCGAGCTGGGCGACGCGCGCGAGACGGTGCTGGAGGCCCTGGAGAGGCTCTGTTCCGGGCCGGTGGAGACGGCGCGGGACATACTGCGGCTCCCGGCCACCCAAGGAGAGGCCGTACAGCGCGACCGCGAGGTGCGCGCGGCACCGACACTGCGCGCCGCGGACCGCTACACAGGCGTGCTCTACGACCACCTGGACCTGCCCGGGCTGCTGGCGGGGGACAGCGCGGAAGCCGCGCGGCGGTCGGTTCTGATCTTCTCCGGCCTGTGGGGCGTGGTCGGGGTCGAGGACCCGCTACCGCCCTACCGGCTGGCGATGGACGTGCGGTTGCCTCCGCTCGGCCCGCTGGGCGCGTTCTGGCGCGAACGGCTCACCGACCCGTTGACCAAGTCCACCGAGGGCCATCTCGTGGTCGACTGCCGATCCGCGGCCTACGCCGCCGCGTTCAAACCCGTGGGCGATACCCGCGAGATGACGGTCACCGTCCGGGTGCTACGCGAGACCATCAGCGGCGGTGCCACCAAACGCACCGTCGTCAGCCATATGGCGAAGGCCACACGGGGCGCGATCGCGCGCTCGTTGCTCGCCAACCGGGTCGATCCCGCCACGCCCGCCGAGCTCGCCGAGGCGCTCAATGACCTCGGCCATCCGGCCGAGCCGCGTGCTCCCGCGCGGCGCGGCCAGCCCCAGAGCGTTGACGTGGTGGTGCGCGACTGAACTGGTCTGCCGAGCCGGCCTGAGCTAGCTGGGACGACGCAGGGACCCACCCACCAGGGTCTGGGACCATCCGACGGGCTCATCCGGCGCCGTCACCATACCGGGTCGGAACAGGCCGAAGCGTCAACAACGACTCGGTCTCGATCCGTGAGCGGTGTTTATCTCGGTCATACATCGCGCCCGGCATGATCGGACGTGTCAGTTGCAGATGACGCGGATGACACAACAACGGCGATGGCTCCACGGCGTGCCGGTCCTCGCGGACTCGCCACATCCGTGCGGATGCCGCGCTACGGGGGTCGCCATCAGACGATCGGGCCGGCCGACGCGAAGACCGGCCCGATCCGAACGGATGAGAACGGCTGAGGCCGTCCGCCGCGCCGTCCACGCCGGGACTCCCGGGGCACGAGCCCCGCGGCGTGGACGTCGCGGCGGACGGTTAGTCGAGGTAGTCGCGCAGTACCTGAGAGCGAGACGGATGCCGCAGCTTCGACATCGTCTTACTCTCTATCTGCCTTATACGCTCGCGGGTCACACCGTAGACCTTGCCGATCTCGTCGAGGGTCTTCGGCTGGCCGTCGGTGAGGCCGAACCGCATCGAGACCACACCGGCCTCGCGCTCAGAGAGGGTGTCGAGCACGGAGTGCAGTTGCTCCTGCAGGAGGGTGAAGCTGACCGCCTCACCCGGCTGGATCGCCTCGGAGTCCTCGATGAGGTCGCCGAACTCGCTGTCGCCGTCCTCACCGAGCGGGGTGTGCAGCGAGATCGGCTCGCGGCCGTACTTCTGCACCTCGACGACCTTCTCCGGGGTCATGTCGAGTTCCTTGGCCAGCTCTTCGGGGGTGGGCTCGCGACCGAGGTCCTGCAGCATCTGCCGCTGGACGCGCGCCAGCTTATTGATGACCTCGACCATGTGCACCGGAATGCGGATGGTGCGTGCCTGGTCGGCCATCGCGCGTGTGATGGCCTGCCGGATCCACCACGTGGCGTACGTCGAGAACTTGAAGCCCTTGGTGTAGTCGAACTTCTCCACCGCGCGGATGAGCCCGAGGTTGCCCTCCTGGATCAGGTCCAGGAAAAGCATGCCCCGGCCGGTGTAGCGCTTGGCCAACGACACCACGAGCCGCAGGTTCGCCTCAAGCAGGTGCTTCTTGGCGCGCCCGCCGTCATCAGCGATCCATTCCAGCTCGTCGCGGAACTCGTGGCTCAGCGAACCGCTCTCCTCGGCGAGCTTCTCCTCGGCGAAAAGCCCGGCCTCGATCCGCTTGGCCAGCTCCACCTCCTGCTCCGCGTTGAGCAGAGCGACGTTCCCGATCTGCTTCAGGTAGTCCTTGACCGGGTCGGCGGTGGCGCCGGCGGCCACGACCTGCGCGGCCGGAGCGTCATCGTCGTCCTCGTAGAGGATGAACGCCTCGTCCTCGGAGGTGTTGGCGGCCGCCTTCTCCGGGATGCCGACGTCCTCGGGCTTGACCCCGGACCCGGCTACCGGACCATCCGCGGCCTCCGGACGGTCGTCGACGACCTCCTCGACAAGCTCCAGCTCGGCACCGGTTTCCTCAAGCTCGTCGCTCGGCTCCAGTTCGAGGTCCTGGTCCTGAGCCCCAGTCTCGTCCGGGGCGACGTCCTCTTTGTCCGCGTCGGCCTTGGCCGGCGCGGGCTCCGCTGCCGCGGCACCGTTGTCGGCGCCGGAGGGAGCCGCTTCCTCATCCGCGGCCCTGACCGGCGCCGACGACGACGCCGCCTGCGACGCGGAGGACTTGGCGGACTTGGCGGACTTCCGTTTCGGCTTCTTGGCCGCGGTCTCGCCGCTTACGGGGGTGCCGCCGCCGGATGCCGGGGTCGTCACCTCCCGGTTCGTCGGCTCGTCGACAGGCTCATGCGCCGTCGCGGCTTCGGAGTCGACAACTGCTGTAACGGTGTCGGGCTGCTCCTGGGCCGCCGCCGCACGCTTCGCCTTACTCGTAGTGGTCTTGGGGGCAGCCGACTTCCGGCGCGTGGACTTGCGTCGAGCGGGCGCGGATTCCTCGGCCCCCACGACGAGAGTCACACCTTCCTTGGTCAGGCTCCGGAGCACAGTCTGGGCCTGCGACATCGGGATGTCGGCCTCTTCGAAGGCACGGCGCACGTCCTCGGGCTCAAGGTACCCCTGGGACCGCCCACGCTCGATCAGCTGCTGGATGACGGGCTCTTGCAGCGACTCCTGCTGCTTAGAGCGGGTCGAACTGGCAGGTGACACAAACACCTCTCGAACGGACGTGTGGCGAGATTGCTGGACCCGGCGGCCCGATGAGCGTCGGGGGAGGAGCTAGCCCTCTCCTCGCTCGGCACATCCCCGTCTGCGCGGGGAAGCCGGTTTTTCTTCAGCGTATGTGCCCTCTCTGGCGTTTGGGCACTTCCGCCCAGTAGGATTTTTGTCCACAGACCTACGGACTGAACCCCACCGTCGGGTCCTGAATTCCCCACCCCGCGTGAGCGGGGTTGATGGCTCCTCCACCTTAGGCAAAGTGTCGGACTTCTCTGTACGGTCTACAACTCCTGTCCGGCCTCGAGCACCGGAAGGTGGACAGCGAGCAGTGTGACGTCATCGTCCTGCTCGTACCCGTCGAGCATGCTCCCAACAAGATAGTTGAGCATCTCCTGTGGATCGCCCACCACCCCCGGCCGTGCCCCAGACGCTACGGTGACTAGTTCATCGAGGCCGGATGCGACGGAACGCTTCCGGTTCTCAACAAGACCATCGGAGTAGAGGACCACGGTGTTACCGGGTCGCACAAAGAATTTGTGGTGACCGCGGCGGGTGCTCACGCCGAGCGGTGTGTCGGGCACGGCGTCGACCAGCCAGGGATCGCCGCTCTCGGCCACGATCAGCGGTGGGAGATGCCCCGCGTTGCTGAGATCGATCTGGCCGGTCTCGGGGTCCAGAACGAAGTAGACCAGCGTTGTGACCTGGTCCGGCCCCTCGGTGGCGTCGAACATCCGGTCGAGCCCGGTGAGCACGTCCGCTGGCTCGGGCATGCTGAATGCCAGCGCCCGCAACGCGTTGCGCACCCGGCTCATGCCGGTGGCCGCCTCGATGCCCTTGCCCATGACGTCGCCGAGGACACCGGCCACCCGGCCGTCGGGCAGCGGGAACGCGTCGTACCAGTCGCCGCCCACCTGCACGTGCTGGGTTCCCGACCGGTAGAACGCCTTCATCCGAACGCCCTTGACCTCCGGAAGTTTCTCCGGGAGCAGGCTCGTCTGCAGCGCCTCGGCGGTCCGGTGCTCGCGCTCGAACAGGGTGGCTCGCCCCAGCGCGAGGGCGCACTGGCCGGCCAACGCCTCCAGGAAGACCTTCTCCTCGTCAGAGATCTCACGTTGGCTGGTGAACGCGAACCGCAGCGCACCGATCGGCAACCCCGCGCTGAGCAGCGGAAGGGTCACCCACGCCTGCTCGTCGGTGTGCTTCAGGAACGTGAGCAGCTCGGGATCGTCGTCGAGTAAGGCCCGCAGCTCGACCGGGCTGCCGGCGATGAACGGCTTGCGATCGCGCACGGCCATGGACATCGTGCCGGGGTAGTCCAGCCCGGCCTCGGCCGGATGGGTTCCCGGCACATCGGGCACGCCGTCAGGGTTGAGCACGCGCAACCACAGCCGTTCGCGGTCGAGCAACGCGACCGCGGTGCGGTCGACCCCGACGGCCGAGCGCCCGATCTCCGTCATGACCTGGACGACGTCGTCAACGGTGAGCGCCTCGGCGAGGTCGGACGTGGCCTTCTGCAGCCGCACCGTGCGCAGGGCGGCCTCGCCCAACTGCTGGGTGAGGCGCTGCCGCATCTCGTCGGCCTCGCGCTGGGTCGTGATGTCGGTGTTGGCACCGACCCACTCGACCAGCTCACCGTCGCGCATGATCGGGATGGCGCGCGAACGGTAGTAGCGGAAGTCGCCGGACTGGGTGCGGACCCGGAAGCTCTCGTCGAAGGTCGTGCTGTCGGCGAACGCGTCGTCCCAGGCGCGCTCGACCGGCTCGCGGTCGTCGGGGTGGACGGCGTCGAGCCAGCCCCGGCCCAGGTACTCCTCGACCGACTGGCCCGTGATGGCGCGCCACTCGGGGCAGTCCTCCTGGATCTCGCCATTGGGGTTGGCCGCCCAGACAACCTGGTTACCGGCCTTGAGGAGGGACCGGTAGCGCTCCTCGCTCCGCCGCAACGCCACCTCCACCTTGTGACTGTCACCCGCGTCGACCGCGATGAGCGCGACCCCCTCGATCTGGTCATCGTCGCCGTAAGCGGGGAACCACGACAGTGCCCAGGTCCGGCTCTCCGGGGTACCGCCAACGAGGGGATGATCGCCGTAGACAACGGCGCGGCTCTGCCGCACAGCGGCCACCGCGGCCTCGTGGTTGGCGGCATCGTCGGGATCCCTCAGCACCTCGGCAGGGGTACGCCCTTGGCACTCGCCCTCGTCGCACCCGTACACGTCGGCCAGGGTGCGGTTGACGCGCCGGAACCGTCCCGAAAGATCGAGGAACGCGAAACCGATCGGGGCCTTGTCCAGCAGCGTCTCGAGCAGGGCGGCATCCGAGGGGCCGAGTCCGAACGCGCGAGGGGGCGGAACGGACGTCTCGGTGCTCAACGATGACACCTCCGGGGTCCTTTCCCCCGTTCGAGGGGGCTCATTCACGCGAGCGCCAGGGCTTGGCGAACTTGGTCCGGGTAGGAACTACAACGGGATGGCTGGCCTCCACGCCGGAGGCCCTCGCCGCGACCGCGCCACTCGCTTCTCATGCTCAAGACACTCCCTCTTGAGACGCGATCAAGCCACCACTCCCCCGGCGGCGGCTGGATGTGCCGACGCCGTCGCATCAGCATAGGCCACGATGGAGCGTTCACATCGACCAAGCTGCAGCAGAAAGTAAATGGACATAGCGGAATGTAAATAATACGACGCGTAAGCGACCCGTAGGGCACGCGGGCGGATTTCGGTCCCCCCATTTTCGGACCGTCGCGCGGTGACCAGGTAAAACGCTCGAAATTCCCCCGAAGTCCGAACAGTCGGTCCACTGACAGCGCGACATGGCTGGCGACAATCCGGCCCCGACCTGGCATGCGGGCCGCTACGCTGGCCCGATGCCGGACAACCGGCAACCGCTGTTTCAGCAGCACCGCAAACCACATGCCTCCCACATCGTTTTTACCAATTCTTTATAACGACGGGGTGTGCGCCGTGTGGCAACGACCGCGCTCCACCTGCCGAACGCGGCCCGCTCGCCGCGGTTGCCGGCTCTGTTCCACCCGAAATGCCGGCCACCCGTCCCAAAAGGGATACGGCCGCACCCGGGCCGCGGTCAACGGCCACGCAAAGGCTGCGCAAGGACCGTCGCGGCGGGGGTTGACACCCCCGCGTGACGCAGTGAAATGGATGGTGGTCGCCGTCCGGACCGCATTCACAGCAAGGGGCGTGAGCGAGGATGCTCCAGATCTATCCGGCACATGACCTCGAACAGGTCGCCACACGACTCCACGGCGAGTTCGGCGTGCTGTCACACCCGCATGTCGAACGCTGTGTCGCCGACGCATGGAAGTGCGCCGAGCATCTTGGCTTCGAGGTGACGATCGACCTCGTGGAACGCGTCGCCCGCGAGCGCCTCCAGGCCATGATCAAGTCCGAGCCGCCGTCCGCGGCGACCCTCCGGCCGCGCCTCGGCGAGCACGACCGGCTTCGTTAGCGGAACGGCCCCGGGCGCCCTTTTCGGGGCGCCCGCACCACGTCCCCCTTCCCCGTACAAACTCCCTGCACGTGGCACGTCCCTTAGGCTCGGTGGGTGTCCGTATCACCCCTCTCACGAAGACCGGACCCCGAACCAGTGCCAGACGCCGTTTTCGTCGAAATGCTGCGCGCGGCCCGGGCGCTACTCGCGATGCGGCATCCGCTCGACGTCGAACTCGGCGTGAGCGAGATGCTCGGATCCTGGTGGGGCCAGCGGGTTCCGGGTGTCGACGTCGACCGCCTTCTCAGTGAGGGGCTGGTCGCGCACGCCACCAAGGCCGGCACCTCGGCCGGCCTCGCGGTCCTTACCGCTGTCTCCGTGCTGGGCCCTTCCCCGCGGCAACGCGACCTGGCCAACGAGGCGGCCCAAACGCTGTCCGCCGAGGACGTCGCACCCCCAATGTGGGCCGAGTCCGTGGGCACGGCGCGCCCCGTCACCGCGTACGTCTCGGGAAGCCGATTCGGCGACATCGACAACATCATCTGCACCTTCCGCTACGACCTCGACCCGGGTGCCGACACCGGCGAGGCGGGACACGCGCTGATCGCCGTCATCGACCACAACGCCGGCGGGGTGCTGCGCGACGCGTGGGTCACCACCAAGGCCGACCGCCTCCTTGAGCACTGCCGCCGCGAGGCCGCCGACACCGCCATGGCCACCTTCGCCGAACTCACCCCCGCGCGCGCCCGCACGCTGCTGGAGAACGGTTTCAACCGCACCCACCAGGTGCTGAACAGTCACGCGGGCAACCGGCCCGTGCGCGTCACCGGGGCGGGCGATGAGCACTTCTCCGGGGGAAGCCTGGCGGCGCACCACGCCCTGGCCCTCGCGCGAGTGCGGGCGCTGCCTCCCGAGACGGCCCCCACCTCCGAGCCCGTGTGGCCCCGCGACCGCCGCGCCATGCTGGCCGCCCGGTTCCTCGCCTCCGAGGAGTCGGCCGAGCTCTCCGACTCCTACGCGGCGAGCCGCTGCGTTGACCACATAATCGCCTACGGTTGCGACGTCGACGCGGGCCGTCCGCTGCGGGTGAGCCCGCGCAAGGTCGAGTCGTTCCTGCTCACCTGGTTGCCGCGCCGCGTCGTACTCCTCCCCGAGGAGCAGCAGGCCATGCCGCACGTGCTCGCGGCGTGGATCCGGTGGGCCGGCCCTCGCTTCGAGCTGCCGAAGACCGCCGTCGACGCCACGCTGGACGCGCTGTGGGAAGCCACCGCGGACTTCACCAGCACCTACCTTGACCCGGCCGCCTCCTACGGGTTGCGCCGCGAGGCGATCCGCCGGCTGCTGCCCGACGACGACCTCTCGGCCCTCGCACGCCGGATGTTCGCGTTCCCGCTACTGGCCAGCGATCTGGTCGCCGAGTCGGCCAGCGAGTTCGACCCGGCGACCCGGACCGGGCGGCGCGCGCTGCTGCGCCTGGACCACTTCGGCGAGTACGACACGTCCGGGTGGCCGCGAGGCAAGCACTCGGCGGACAACGGCAACGGCACCGGCGCGGACGAGGCCCCGAACACGGACACGCGCACGGTCGACGGCGGTCCCGGCGCCTCCGAGGAAGAGCTGGCCGCGCACGAGAGGCTGGCCGAACGCCTGTGGAACGGCGAGCCGCCCGCGCTCTGGGAGGCCGCCCAGCGGCTTCTCGACCGCGGCCACAGCCGCCGGGAGGTGCTCAGCACACTGCTCACCGTGCTGGACGACGCCGACGACGAGGACGACCTGGTGGAGCGGCTAACCGAGTTGTGACCCGGCCCCGGTCAGGGCCACTCCAGCAGGCGCGCGCGGAGCGCGTCGATGATCTCGGGATCGAGCTTCAGGCCGTCGCGGACGTACTCCTCAACCGTCCCGTGCACCCGCTCCACCTCGGCGAACGCCGTCTGCAGGTACCTCCGGCGCACGCCCAGGATCGGGTCGACCAGCGTCCGATCGATTCCGTTCTCGTCGCTCTTCGCGTAGATCCACCGCTGGATGTTGTCCATTCGGAGGTTGCTCACCAGGTAGTCGCTGACGATCGTCGCCCAGGGCACTCCCAGGAGCGACAGGATCAGCGCCGCGGCCCAGCCGGTCCGGTCCTTGCCGGCGCTGCAGTGGAACACGGCCGCGGTCGGCCCGGTGGCGACCCGCGTGAGCAGCTCCGCGTAGCCGGCGCGGGCGGCGTCGCTGGTGACGAGCACCCGGTTCACGTTGTGCATGAACCGCTCGCCCCCGCCGTCCGACAGGACCTCCCGGGCCAACTCGGGCTCGGCGAGGACCGAGGCCAGGTCGCCGGCGAAGTGCCGATCCGCGCCTTCCCCGGTCCCCCGCGTGCCGCCCGCCGGTTTGGGGTTGACGTCGAGGGTCGTGTACTCGACGCCGTCGGGGAGGCGGTCAGCGTGCTTCGCGCGTTCCACGTCGGCGCGCAGGTCCATCACCTGCCGCAGCCCGATGCGCTCCAGCGTTGCGAGGTCGCTTTCGTCGAGCCAGGCCAGCGAGTCGGAGCGGTAGACCATTCCGCGGCGTACCCGGGCCCCATCGCTCGTGGCGCGCCCACCGAGGTCGCGGAAGTTGGGGGCATTGGCCAGAAGCTGGTCGTCGATCGTCACGACACTGAGCCTATCTACCGGCCCTCAACACCGGGCATCTAGGGCATGAACGTCGTTTACGCCGGGCCCGGCCGTGTTGCGCCCCTCGCGCTCCAGCAGGTCGGAGGCGGCCCCGATCCCCGCTGCCGGGTCTGCTCGCGACCGGTGGCTGCGGTGTCGGGGCTGGTGTCGTCAACCCGGATCTGGTGGGTGAGCGCGACGTGAGTATCAGCGATAAGGAATTATTGGTTCCGTTGTTAGTATCGGTGTTACTATTATTTCGATTCCGATGGAACCATATTGTTGGAGTGCAGCATGATCATCGTGACCGGAGCCACCGGACAGCTCGGGCGCCAGATCGTCGAGAGGTTGCTGACCCGCGTGCCGGCCGATCAGGTCGGCGTCAGCGTCCGCGACCCGCAGAAGGCACAGGCACTTGCCGACCAGGGGGTGCGCGTGCGGAAGGGCAGCTTCACCGACGCCGGAAGCCTCACCCACGCTTTCGAGGGGGCCACCCAGGTACTGATCGTCTCCGCCGACAAGACAGGCCAAGAGGAAGTGCGGCAGCACCGTACCGCGATCGACGGGGCCGTCGCGGCGGGTGCCGGCCGCATCCTCTACACCAGTCACATGGGCGCCAGCGCCACCTCGCGTTTCCAGTCCTGCCGCGACCACGCCGCGACCGAGGAAGCGCTGCGTACCTGCGGTGTGCCGTTCACGTCGCTGCGCAACGGCTTCTACGCGGCCAGCGCGCTGCAGTTCCTCGGCCCTGCCGTGGAGTCCGGCGGCCAGGTCGCGCTCCCCGCGGACGGCCCGGTCAGCTGGACCGCGCACGCCGATCTCGCCGAGGCCGCTGCCGCCGCCCTGGCCGACGAAGGCCGCTTCGAGGGCCCGACTCCGCCGCTCACCGCGGCGCACGCACTCACCTTCGCCGACCTCGCCGACATCGCCACCAAGGTCACCGGCCGTACCATCACCAGGACCACCGCACCCGACGACCAGTACCGGGAGCAGCTGGTGGGCTTCGGCGTCCCGGCCGAGACGGCAGACCAACTCCTGGGCATCTACGCCGCCAGCCGTGCCGGCGAGTTCGCCGCCGTCGACCCGACGCTGGCCGCCCTGATCGGCCGCGAACCCATCACCATGGGTTCGCTGCTGCGCGAGCGACTGTCCAGCAACTGATCCGTGGGCGAGGAGGCGTCACCACCCTCACTACGTACCCCTAGGGCATGGGCGTGCTGGCGCGCAGGGCGGGGATCTGCTCGCTGGCCTCCTTGACGTCCTTCGCGGTGTCGATCCCGCGCCAGAAGCCGCCGATCCGGTAGCCGAAGAGCCGCCCCTCTCCCGCCAGCTCCGGGAAGGTACTGGACTCGTGGTCGCCCTTGTACGGGAGCTTCGGGATGGCCGCGCGCTCGAAGAGGTAGACACCGGCGTTGATCCAGAAGGGCAGCAGAGGGCTCTGGGTGAAGCCCTCTATCGTGCCGTCCTCGGTGACGTCGACGATGCCCCAGCTGGTGCGGTACTGGGCGAGGGCGAGCGTGACCAGTCCGCCTTTCTCGCGGTGGAAGGAGACGAAGTCGTCCAGCGAGAACCAGGTGAGGACGTCGCCGTTGAGCGCGAGGTAGGGATCGTCACTCTCCCGGAGCCCGGAAGCCGCGTAGCGAAGCGCGCCTCCGCGGCCCAGGGGCTCCTCCTCGACCAGCAAGCTGATCCGTGGCCCGCCCGCGCGGCTGGCCAGGTGCTCGCGTAGCACGTCGGCCTTGTACCCGCACGAGACGACCACGTGCTCGACCCCGTGCCCGGCGAGCCACTCCAGCTGGTAGTCGATGATCGGGTGGCCGGCCACCTCGACCATGGCCTTCGGACGGGTGTCGGTGTAGGGCCGGAGGCGGGTCGCCTGGCCGCCGGCCAGGATGACCGCTTCGCGTGTGGGGGCGGCGGATCCACTCATGGCCGGAGAGTAGCAGGCGGGATCGGGATCTCAGCGCCCGCTCCCGAGGCCGGCCCACTCGGCTGCGGTACCGCCCGGCCGGCCCGGCGGGCGGGTCAGTCTTGGGTCATCTCGCCGTAGGCCTGGCGTACGTCCTCACTGGTGACCACGGTCAGCTCGGTGGCTGTCGCGGCCTCGCCGACCTGTTCGGAGACCCGAAGGTCACGATGCGAGCACGCCTTCTCGAACAGAGAGCGGGCGAACCGGCCGTTGCCGAGCTCGTCGATCCACCCGGAGTCGCACACATAGGCGAAGATCTGCCGCAGGTCTTCGCGGGCCGAGGGATCGAAGGCGTCGCCCGCTCCGGCCGCCACAACGTCAGCGATCTCGGCGAGCTGGTCGGGCGTGTAGCTCGGAAAGCCCACGCGCACGTTGAACCGGGAGGCCAGTCCCGAGTTGCTGGCCAGCAGCCGGTCCATCTCGGCCGGGTAGCCGGCGAGCACGATCACCAGCCGGTTGCGCTCGTCCTCGGCCCGCTTGAGCAGTGTCTGGATGGCCTCGGCGCCGAAGGCGTCGCCCCCGCTGTAGCCCGGGTTGGCGAGGGCGTACGCCTCGTCGACGAACAGCACCCCGCCCAGCGCCCGGTCGACCAGCTTATTGGTCTTGACGGCGGTCCCCCCAAGGTGCTCCCCGACCAGGTCGGCACGCTGCGCCTCGACCACCTCCGCCCGGCTGAGCAACCCCAGCGCCGCGAAAATCCGCCCCAGAATCCGCGCGACCGACGTCTTTCCGGTGCCGGGCGGTCCGGAGAACACGAAGTGCCGCATGGGCGGCTGAGTGCGCAGCCCTTGCTCTTCGCGCAGCTTGGCGACCTGCAACTGGGCGACGATCGACCGCACCTGCCGCTTCACCGGTTCCAGACCGATCATCCCGTCCAGCTCGGCGAGGGCCTCGGTGACATCCGGCATCTCCCCGAACCCGGGCAGCCGCCCGGTCAGCTCCTCGTAGGCGGCGGCGATATCGGGGGCGCACACTGTGACCAGCTCCTTGGGGCCGGGCTGGCCCTCGCCCTTGTCTGCGGTGACCACACGCACGTCGCGCGCCTCGGCCGCTTTCTCCACCAGGGAGCGGACGAACCGGCCGTTGCCCAGATCGTCGACGACCTCGCGCTGCGCCGCCTGCTCGAACCGGCGGCGCAGGCCAGGCCGTGCCTCGTCGTCCAGGTGGTCGCCCCGCTGCTCGAACAGGGACTCGGCGATCTGTTGCAGCTCGTCCGGGCTGTAGCTGGGAAACGTGACCCGCGTGGCGAACCGCGAGGCCAGGCCGGGGTTGGAGGCCAGAAAGTGGTCCATCTGCTCCTCGTAGCCGGCGAGGATGATCACCAACTGGTCCCGGTCGTCCTCGGCGCGTTTGAGCAGCGTCTGCACCGCCTCGTTGCCGAACCGGTCGGGCTGCCCGTCGCCGTCGTTGACCAGGGAGTACGCCTCGTCGATGAACAACACGCCGCCCAGCGCCCGGTCGACCAGCTCGTTGGTCTTGATGGCGGTCGCGCCGAGGTACTCCCCCACCAAGTCGGCACGCTGCGCCTCGACCACCCGCGGTGTTCGCAGCAGCCCGAACGAGTGCAGGATCGTGGCCAGCGTGCGGGCCACGCTTGTCTTGCCGGTTCCCGGCGGCCCGGAGAACACCAGGTGGCGCAGCGGCTTGTCGACGGAGTAGCCGGCGTCGGCCCGCAGCCGGGCCGCCTCGATCGACGCCGCGATCGCGCGGACCTGCTGCTTCACCGGGTCCAGGCCGATCATGTCCTCAAGCCGCGCGAGGGCCTCGTCCACCGGGATGGGCTCCTCCGCGTCGGCGTCCCCCTTTGCGCCGCCGGAGCCGTCGGCCGCACGGCCGGTGGCACGCTCCCGGGGCCCACCGGCCGGCGGATCGCCGCCCAGCGGCGAGCGGGCCTCCTGGGACTCGGGCCTGGGTTTGAGGTCGCGCCGGAACCGGTAGCCGGCGATCGCGCGCCACGCCAGCGCCAGGCCCGCGGCGGCCACGGTGCACACGATCCCCAGCGGCGATGGCTCAGCGAAGACAAGCATCGTGCCCAGGGCGATCGCGAGCCCGACGATCAGCGCGACCAGCAGCGCCAGGAGTGTCGTGTGCCAAACGGGAAACTCGCGGATCCGGGTGGCGGCCAGCGAGACGACCAGCGGCAACAAGAGGAGGACCAGCACCGCCGGTTCGCCCGCGAGCGGAATCTGGAACAAGGGAATGGCAACGGCCAGCCACGCGATGCCCACCAGAACGGTCGCGACGGCCTCGGTGGACCGCATCAGCGCCGCGAACACCAGCAGGAGCGCGACCGTCACCGTGACCGCCGGCCACACTCCGATGCCGAGGACAAAGGCCAGCACGGCGACGGCGGTCACGGCGATCAGGCCCCCGACGAGCCGAGTCCGGGGCGGGTAACCGTAGTAGGCGGAGCGCACACGCTCCAGGACGGACGTCCCTCCGGTTCCCTCTGCGGTCCGGGTACGGTCGGCGCGCGGCATCCAGAGCCCCCTTATTCCCGTCGTGCCCGGTCCGGCGACAGCGTCTCGACCACCCCGCTGCCGCCAGCCTCACGCGGTGCCCCGTTCCACCGCGGGCGATGGGCCGCGCCGCGGTGGTGGTTGTGTCTGTGTGTCTCTGTGCAACATCCTGACCGGCTTCCGCCGGGCCACGTCCCTGAGGCGGAACCCCGCAACAGCCCGTGTCTCATGCCTTCCCGACGTTCTACACCAGGTACGGCGCTGGGTGAAACGCCCCGAGGCTAGAGCAGCGGAAGCTGGCCGTCCGATCCCGGACGCGGCGTGCGCAGATGCCGCCACTTCGGCAGGTGGTCGAGGTAGGACCAGCTCATCCGGTGATGGGGGGTGGGCCCGTTCTCGGCGAGTGTGGCGCGGTGGACGGGTGAGGGGTAGCCGACCGCGGTCGCGAGGCCGTAGCCGGGGAACTCTTCGTCGAGCCCGGCCATGAAGGTGTCGCGGTGCACCTTGGCCAGGATCGACGCCGCCGCCACGCTGACACAGGAGGAGTCGGCCTGGATCTCGGTGCGGACCCTCCAGGGGCGGCCCAGGTAGTCGTGCTTTCCGTCGAGGATCACGGCATCGGGCCGCTCGCGGAGTCCGTCCAGGGCCCGCTCCGCGGCACGCCGGAGCGCCTCGGTCAGGCCGACACTGTCGATCTCCGCGGGCTCGGAGTATCCGATGGCGTGGTCGTGCACCCACGGGCGGACCCGGGCTTCCAGCTCCACGCGCTGCTTCGGGGTGAGCTTCTTGGAGTCGGTGAGCCCTTCGGGCGGGTCGGTTCCGTCGGTGACCGCCGCGCAGACCGCGACCGGTCCGGCCCACGCCCCGCGCCCGACCTCGTCAACACCGGCGACAAGTGCCGCGCCGCCCGCGGCGAGCTCGTTCTCCAGCGCGTACGTGGGCACCACGGCGGCGGACTCGGAGGAGGCTGACGTCGTCACGCGACCACCCTAGTGGCCGGTACGCCCGCACGCGGTTCCGGTGGGCGTGTCTGGCGTCTCCGCGTGCTCTCTGGCCCCGCGTGTGACACGTGATCAGCGTTATCACAGTAGGTAGTTTTATACTGACCGACAGTGCCAATGGAGAGGGAAGCCGTGAGGTGGAGCACAGTCATACCCCGCGATACGTTGTACGACATCGCGGCCCTGGCGCTGCGGCTCGCGCTCGGCGGGCTGTTCGCCCACCACGCGTGGCGGACCATTGAGGACGACGCCCTCGCCATCAGGCGACTCACGGAGTTCAGGGTTCCCGCCGCCGGCGAGACGGCCATGGTCCTTCCACACCTCGAGTTGGCCTGCGCGACCGCGTTCGCCCTGGGCATGCTTACCCCGCTAGCGGGCGCCTTCCTCGCCGTACTCGGTGGCGGCGCGCTCTGGCTGGAACTGACCACGGAGCCGCCGCTGGCCCCCGACGCCGCACCGGCATTCCTCATTCTGGCGATCGCGGCCTGCCTGCCACCGATCATGCACACCGGCCGGCTCGCGGTTGACCACCTGGCGTTCGCCCGCCCCACATCGCCGCGCCACCGGTTGGCCTCAGATCGTTCATCCCGCGATCCAGAAACCTCCACCAAGCGGCCCGAACAAGCGCCTCCGCTCCCGTATCCTGAGGAGCGGGCCGCGTACCCGCGGCCATCACGAACCTGACGCGGCCCCGCGGGCCCCAAGACCCCGCCGGCCGTGCCCGAGATCACGGATTCGGTGGGGGAACACTCGTATGTCCGCCGCAGCTCCCACATCCGGCGAGGAACCGGTGGGTGGGGCCGTGCAACACGCCGGGGACGACTCGGTCGCGAAACTGATCGAGATCGCGCACAAACCCACAGTGGCCGAGCGCCTCGTCTCCTGGGCCTCGCGCCCGCCCGGCCGGCTGTACGTGCCCGCCTGCGTCGTCGTCGCACTGGTCCTGCTGCACGAGGACAGCATGCCGGGCGGGCACCTACCGAGCTGGCTGTTCGGCGTGGGCGGCGGCACCGTACTCGCCGCCATGGGGGCGCTTCGGCTCGGCATCGCGCTGACCGTGGCCCGCCCCATGATCCGGTACTACTGGCTGCGCTGGGTCGCGGCACCGGCGATCGCCCTGGGCACACTCGCACTGGCGGTCGCCGACGTTCCGCTGCAGGCGCGCGTGGAAGCGTCGTCCGGCGCCCTGAGCGAGGTCGACAAGACCGCCAATCGTTCCACCACGATCCCGCTGAACGGGTCCTGGTCCGGGCTGTACCCGCTCAAGGCCGTCGCGGTCACCGAGGACGTCACCCTCTACACGGTGCAGGGCGCGGGACTGCTGAACGAGTCCGGGCTGGCGCGCAGCCCCGAAACGCTGCCCACCGAGGTGTTCGTCGCCGGGCCCGGCGGTCCCGTCGTCTACGAACACATCTCGGGCGACTGGTACTCGTGGAGCGCCTACTAAACCAAGCCGCGCTGCGGCACCCGGTCCGCACTCCTCGAAATGCGATTAGAACGGGACACTAACCCGGTTCTTATATCAGTCCGGTAAACATACAGGGACAGACATACCGAGGAACCTCTCTTGGGAACGAGCGCGATGAACGAATTCATGACGACGTTGCACCTGCGCGTCCACGACGCGGTGGCGGCGTTCCAGCGGGCACGCGCCCAAGGCGACGTGGACCTGTGCACAGTCCAGCTCGGCGAGATCGAGGACCTGGTCGAGATAGCGGCGCGGCACGGAGTGGACATCGACAGTGGCTACCAGGCACTCGAACACGCCGCGTAACGAACCGGATCGCACCGGAATCCGCCCGCCGGCACAATAATTGTTCCCGGACTCCGGCATCACCCCTTGGAGGTGGAACAGAATCCGGGAACAATCTCCCCCCGATGTCTTCGACACTACTCGGGGGGAATTAAAGTCCGGGTAATCGGACGCCCAATCTCAGGTCATACCGCGTTCGACCGGGCGCTTATCCTTCTCAGCCGACCGGGATACCCGCACCGCACACGAGGCGGGGTGGCGACACAGGCGGTGTGCCGCCACCCCGCTCGGTGCGTTACCGGCCTCGCTGACGCCCAGTCGCGGCCTGCTGTTGCTGCTGAGCCTGCTGCTGTTGGGCTTGTTGCTGTTGGGCCTGCTGCTGAGCCTGCTGCTGCTGACGCTCGGCCGCAGCGGCCACGGCCCCCTTCGGGTCGTCCAGGAGACCGCCGGATCCCCCACTCTGGCTGTTCGCCTCATTCCGCGATGACTTGGCCCTGTTGTTAGCCCCGATGTTCGGCAGGAGCTGCGCCAGGAGCAGCGTGGACAGCGCCGAGGAGTCGCCGCCGCTTCCCTCTGTGCGGACCACAACGGGCTGCGGAGCGTGCTCGGCGAGCGTCGTGCCGACGTCGAGCCGGCGGCGGGCCAGATCGTAGCGGAGCATCACGCGGTTGTCCCGGTAGGAGGTCGCGAGGTGGCGCTGCGCCTTGGCCTCGTTCTGCGCCGCCACCAGGTCGGACCGGCCGCGCGTCTCGATCTCGAACCGGACGCGCTGCGCCTCGGTCTCCTGCTCCTCCAGCATCTGCGCGACGTCCTTGCGGGCCTTGTTCAGCGCCGCATTGACCTCGACGATCTTGGCGTCGCGGGTCTTCTTGGAGCGCTCGATGTCCATGAGCAGGGTGTCGATGCGCCGCTTGCGGGTCAGCTCCCACTCCTGTTCGTAGGCCACCAACTCCTTGGCCACCCGCTCACGTGTGGCCAGGTGCTGCTGGTACTGGCTGGGAAGCTGCACGTCCGGGATGTTGCAGCCCATGATCGTCACCCCGTAGCGCCGCAACTGCCGGTTCAGCAACTGCTGCATATCGTCCACATCGGAGCCGCGCAGGTCATAGGCGCTCTCCGTGCGCACCTTCCGGCTACGCTGCCGGATCGCGTCCTGCACCGCGTTCGAGAGCACCAGATCGAAGTTGCTGGCCCCGATTGTCCGCACGAACAGCACCGCGTCCTCGATCTTGAACTTCAGGAAGAACTCGATCGACTTCAGCGGCACGTTCTCGGCCGTGGGGCAGGCGAGCACCGGCGCCGTGTACGGGATCTCGGTGGACGTGTCGACCACGAAGTCGACCCGCGACCACGGGTGCCACAGGTAGTGCCGGCCCGGTTCGAGCGTCCCGACGACCTGGCCGTACTTGGTGAGCACACCGGCGGTGCCCTGCTCGATCTCCACGATCGAGGAGCGCCACCACCACAGCATCGCTCCGACGAACGAAAGGACCGCCAGCGCCAGGAAGGGGATGGCGAGCACCGCCAGGTTGATCGTGCCCGCGCTCCCGAGAATGCCCACGACCAACGCCGTGAGCAGCATGTACATCCCGAACCAGACCAGGATGGTCCACTTCAGGCCGCGGCTGTCGCGCGGGATGACGACGGGGACGAGCGAGCCGGAGTCGCCACCACGCAGCAGCCGGGCTATGTCGCTCCACGCCGCCAGTGACTCCTTGATGTTCGAGCCGCTCCGCCGCGGAGATGTCTGCTGGCTCATCTACCGGCCTCTCCCTCGTAGGTGTCGGTGTCCTCGACGACGGCGCTCAGCCGCTCGTCGATGGTGTCGTCGGCGACCGACTGGCGGATCTCCTCAACCCGCTCGGCACCGGGAACCTCCGTGGACTCCGGTTCGGCCGGGGTCACCGTGCGCTCCTCGATCTCCAGCAACTCGCTGATCTCGCCCTCGCGCTGCGAGATGCGCTCGGAGATTTCGTTGAGCCGGCTCCGGATGGCCGTCATGTCCTGGTCGGAGAAGAGCGTGTCCTCGGTCTCGCCGATGATGCCCTGGGCGATCCGCAGGAAGTCCACGCTGGTCTCGTCGGCGTCGCCGATCTGCAGCACCTGCGGCAGGCTGCCCGCCACGGCCTCCAGCTTGTCGAGGACGTCCTTCTGGTAGCGGTAGTTGAGGATCTCGGGCGCCTCGGCCGCGCTCACCGCGCGGATGTCCAGCGCCTGCGCCTCCAGCAGCGCCGCGTTGGCGTTCGCCTCGCTCTCGGCCTCCACGAACCGCTCCCGGGCCTTCGCGCGGGCGCGGTTGGTCTCGCGCTCCAGGGCCGTGTCCATCTGCGCCTGGTACTGGGCGATGTCGGCCTGGATCGCCGACAGCGTCTCGTTGAGCGAGGCCAGCTCCTTGTTCAGGTCGCCCTCGTTCTGCTCCTTGCGGAGCTGCAGCTCGTACTCGTAGGTGTAGGCCTCCTTGGCGACGCGCACCATCTCCGGCGCCGCGAGGTCCATCCGGTACTCCTGACCAGAGGGCTCGGCGTGCGTGATGTTGGCGTTGGTCAGCCGCACCGCCGGCAGGAACTGCTGGTTGAGCTGTTCGAGCAGGCGCTCGGAGTTCTCCCCGACCATGTCGTAGATATCCGCTGCCTGCTGGTCGTAGATGAGGCTGCGGGTGGTCTCGCTGATCGCGTTGTTCAGCTTCTCCTCGAACCCCTGCACGGCACCGAGAACGAAGATGAACTCACGCGGGTCCTCGATCTTGAACTGCACGAACAGATCCACCGAGGCATCGACACCGCTCTTGGTCGGCGCCTCGCGGATCGGCGAGTTGAACGGGTACTCCCGCACCGTGTTCACGATGTAGGACACCCGCTTCCACGGGTTGAACAGGGTGACGCGGCCGGGACCGACGGTCTCCTCCAGCTTGCCGAACTTGGTGATGAGCGCCTGACAGCCGTCGGGCACCATGACCATCCCCTGGCGCCACCACATGAACGCCGCCACGGCGAGCGTGATGATCCAGTAGTGGATCCCGAAGAAGGGGTTCAGCAACGGCGTCGTGAACACGGAGATCGGGAAGGTGACCACCGCGCCGAACACACCGCCGACCACCAGCAGGATCGGCAGGATCATGGTGGAGAGGGTGCGGCCTCGCGGGATAACCATCGGGCAGATGACGTGCACCGACCCGCTCCGGTTCTGCTCGTAGGAGCTCCGGTTGAGAACCTCACCTGCGTTGTTGAGGGAGCTGGTCTGCTGCTCGATCCGGGTACCAATCGAGGTGCCCTGGTCTCGAGCCGCGAGGAAGTCACTGGGATCGAGCCCCGTGCCTCCCGCCCCCTCGCTGATCGCGTCGGAGACCGTCTCGAGAGCGGAGCCGCCCTGGGCAGCGTTCTCGACGGCCCCGCGCACTGTCTGAGCGAAGGACATGCGTACTTGACTCCTAAAATCGCGGAACTGCGAATACGACGTGGGCAGCTGCGCCCGGGTTCCGCGCCACCCATCACTGAAGTGACGAAAATCCTTCCACAAGGTGATGTACGGATCTGCCGCTCCGAAGTAACCATCCGCTTTCCATGAGCGGTCTGGGGGGCAGAGCGCGGCCTCAGGTCAGAAAGTCGACGTCGGTTCCCACGTCGGCGTCGCTCGCTCCACGGTAGGCCAACCAGGCCAGAGCGAGGTCCTGCCGCGGCAGTCCGGCAGGAAGGTACACCGTGATGTCGTCGGCTCCCTCACGGGCCGCTGTCTCCCCGGTCAGCACGCCGCGCAGGGTCCCGCTCGCCTCGCCGGCGTGTGTGAGCACACCAACCGCGGCCGCGAGCTCCGCGTCGTCCGAGATCACCCGGGACCGCCGGAGCAGCTCCGGCGGTAGTTCCCGGCCCCCGGACTCGTCCGCGCCTCCGGGGCCCGGAATTGAGGTGAAGTGCGTACCGGGGCGTGCGTCGGCGCGGTCCAGCAGCGGCTCGCCAGATCCGGTGGCGGTCAGCACCATGTCGGACTCGGCGGCCACGGCCGCGGCGTCGCCGGCCACCCGGACCGCGAGCCCGAACTCGGTGGCGCACCGGTCGGCGAAATCCGCGGCCCGCTTCCGGTCGGCGTCGGCCACGATCAGCCCCGAGATGGGACGGAGCCGGGTCAGCCCCTGCACCAGGAGCGCGGCCTGCGCGTCGCAGCCGACGATTCCGAGCGACTCGGCGTCGAAGCGCGCCAGGCTGTGTGTACCCAGCGCCGCTGTGAGGCCGGTGCGCCATGTGCCGAGCGTGCCGGAGTCGAGCAGCGCGAGCAGCTCCCCACTGGCGAGGTCGTGCAGGCACACCACGCCCCGTGTGGCGGCTCGCTCCTGGAACACGGGCGCCTCAACCGCGACCGTGTAGGCGGGGATGCCGGGAAGCAGCCCCGCCAGGCGAGCGGCCGCGGCCCCCGCCCCACCGCCCGGATCCGGCAGCCCGACGCGAAGGCGCCGCTGGGTGGAGTCCGCGATCTGCGCGGTGAAGCTGTCCCACAACCGGTCGAGGCAGGCGTGCACATCCAGCACCCGGAGCAGGTCCGACCGACCCATGCACAGCGTCACGACTCCATTATCGCACTGCCACCGCGCGCCGAAGGGAGGCCACGCGAGCGTGGCACCCGCCGCTGCCGGATGCCCGGCGGCGCTGCCGGGCACAGCGGCAGCTCACCCCTGGGTGATGTACTTCTCCAGGTGCTTGCGGTCGAGTTCGAGTTGGCTGATGCGGCTCTTGACGACGTCCCCGATGCTCACGAGCCCCACAAGGTCACTTCCGGACATGACGGGAACATGGCGCACCCGGTTCTCGGTCATCATTACGGTCAGCGTGTCGTCGGTGTCGGTGGTCGTGCAGGTGATGACGGCGGCGGTCATGATCTCGGACACCGGGACAGCGAGGAGGTCCGCCCCGCGTTCCTCAAGTCGGCGCACGACGTCGCGCTCCGAGACAATGCCCGCGACCCTGCGGCCCTCAGCGACGACGACGGCACCTATGTTGTGCCTGGCCATCTCGGTCAGCAACTGCGCCACCGTCGTCTCGGGGGTGGCGGTCACCACGCCGGCCCCCTTGGCGCGCAGAATCTCGGCGATCAGCATTGCGGTCACCTTTCGCGTAGGCGCGCTTCGCCAGGTGAGCTATTGGGCTACCCGATCCGGTTGCCGGCTAACCGGGCGGGCCGGGGTCGGGGGCGGCCGGCCGCTGGCCTACCGGGAGTCAGCGATCGCCACCGCCCGGGACAGAACGGTCTGGGCGACCTCGGGGGTCCGGCGTCCCAGGCCGCACGACGGGCCGACGTCCACCACCCGTCCGACGGCAGCCTCCACCAGTCCCAACACGACGCGCTGGTCGGCCAGGCTCTGGCTTTCGTGGACCAGGCCCGCGACAATCCGCGGGCCGGCCGGCGTGCCGCGCAGCTTGCGCAGCGGCAGGTAGAAGCGCGCGTCAGCCGGAGCCGGACGGTCCCCCGAGGCGAACGGGAGATGCAGAAACTCCAGGCGCCGGTCCCGCGGCCAGGCCCGCACCAACGCCTTGGCGAACGCGGCGATCGGACCAGTGTCGCTTAGGTGGCGCAGTGCCCGGTTTTGCAGGTCGCCCACGCAAAGGTGGACACCGAAGCGGCTTCCCGGTGGCGCGGCGGTGACCAGCCGCATGAGTGGCCGGGCCAGCATCCGGGCAAGCGCGGGCCGCAACGGAGGCGGCGCGGAGGCGATCATGACCAGCTCGGCCGGGCACTCGATCTGGAAGACACCATCGTCGCCGGCCCACGCTGCGATCTCGGATATTTCCCGCACCAGAGCGGCGCGGAACGCGCCGCGCCGGCGGAACGCGCCGGCCGGGCCGAAGGAGAACAGCGCGATGTCGAGGTCGCTCGGGATGCCCACCTGGAAAGCGACCCCATCGAGACCGTGCTGGGCGCGCAGTCCGGAAAAGGCCTCGTAGCTCTCCTCGGCCCGGGCGGCGTGGCCGAGTTCAAGCGAGTCCCCCGCGAGCCGGTGCCCCTTGCGCACCTTGAAAACTGGTTGGTCGTCGTAGCTCGTATAGCCGCCGTCGGAGACCAGTTCCACGTCCGGATGCTCGCGCAGCTTCTCGATGATGTGCGCGACCCAGTCGCGCCGTTCGCCGACCTCGCCGTCGGCGAGTGTCCGCAGCCGTGCCCCGGCGGTTCGCATGGCGACCGCCATGGCCTCTTCGACAGTCGGCGCGGGATAGCTCCCGACAAGATGAACGGAACGGTCTGCCACAAGCCACCCCAAGCGAGAAGAGGACCACGATAAGAGAATCGTGAACCGTATCACGCCATTCTTCGCCTCGGAGCAGCTTTACCGGACCGCCGGCCGGCCTGTGTGTACAAGGCGATTATGGCCTGGTCGGCAGCGAGAATACGGCCAGAAATGCGAACCGTTGTGGGGCCACCATTCGAGAGAATGTCCGGCCCGGTCACCGCGGCAACACGCACCGCCACCGAATACGGCAGACATCTCGCAACTGAGCGGGACAAAAAGGGTGCGGACCAGAGGCTGCTCAGCCGGTTGCGGGCTGGCCGCCGTCGACGATGGGGCTGTGTGGTGCCGTGGACTATGGAAACAAAACCAAAGAGGGAGCCGACCGGAATCGACTCCCCCTTTTGACCTGCTATTTCACGGTAACTTCAGGCGCGCGGGTACCGGATCAGAGCAAGTTCTGGCTACGTCTAGCTGCAGCCGCTGGTGGCTCCGCAGCCCTCGCAGGCGTAGCAGCTTCCCGACGGCCGCATCTTCGTGCCGCAGGTGACGCAGAGCGGAGCGTCGGCGACGAAGCCCTGCTTCTCCTCGGCGAACTCGGCCGTGCTGTGCGGCTCCTGCGTCTGGTTCCGGTCTCCGGCCGCGGCACCGCCCTGCGCCGGCTCGCCGCTCTCGGTCTCCCGCTCCGCGGACTCTGCCGCGGACAGCGGTGCCGACTGCGCGTAGGACTCCACCTGCGCGGCCACCTGCGACGGGTCCTCACCGGCGGCCTGCGCCCGGCGTTCCTCCGCCGAGAGTACGCCGAGCGCCGCCCGCTCCTCGTAGGGCAGGTGGTCCAGCGCCAGGCGGCGGAAGATGTAGTCCACCACCGACTGCGCCATGCGGATGTCCGGATCGTCGGTCATCCCGGCGGGGTCGAAGCGCATGTTGGTGAACTTGTCGACGTAGGTTTCCAGCGGAACGCCGTACTGCAGAGCGATGGAGATGGCGATCGAGAACGCGTCCATGACACCGGCCAGGGTGGACCCCTGCTTGCCGAGCTTCATGAACACCTCGCCGAGACCGTTGTCGGGGTAGGACCCCGCCGTGATGTAGCCCTCGGCGCCGCCGACCGAGAACGAAACGGTCTCGCTCGGGCGCTTCTTCGGCAGCCGCCGCCGGATCGGCCGGTTCACCTCGACCACCTTCGGCTCGGGCGCCTCCTCCGCCTTTTCCTCGGTCTTGGCCGTGGACAGCGGCTGGCCGACCTTGCAGTTGTCCCGGTAGACCGCCAGCGCCTTCAGCCCGAGGCGCCACCCTTCGAAGTAGATGTGCTCGAAATCGTCGATTGTCGCAGATTCGGGAACATTGACAGTTTTCGAGATGGCACCCGAGAGGAACGGCTGCACCGCGGCCATCATTTTCACGTGCCCCATGGGCTCGATGTAGCGCTTGCCCATGGCGCAGTCGAAGACCTTGTAGTGCTCCGGGCGGAGCCCGGGAGCGTCGATCACGTGACCGTGCTCCGAAATGTACTCGACGATCGCCTCGATCTGCTCCTCAGGGTAACCGAGGTTCCGCAGCGCCCGCGGAATTCCCTGGTTGACGATCTGCATGGAGCCGCCGCCCACCAGTTTCTTGAATTTCACCAGCGAGAAGTCCGGCTCGACGCCGGTGGTGTCGCAGTCCATCATGAAACCGATGGTCCCTGTGGGAGCCAGCAGCGATGCCTGCGCGTTCCGCCAGCCGTTCTTCTCCCCAATGGTGAGGCACTCCTGCCACGCCTTGGTCGCGGCGGCGTGGATCGGCTTCTCCATGGTCCCGACCGTGCGCAGGTCGTCGTTGGCCGCCGCGTGCTTGCGCATGACCCGCTTGTGGGCCTGGGCGTTCCTGGCGTAGCCCTCGTACGGCCCGACAACACCGGCCAGCTGCGCGCTGCGCTTATAGGACACGCCGGTCATCAGGGAAGTGATGGCACCCGCCACCGCGCGGCCGCCATCGGAGTCGTAGGCGTGGCCCGTGGCCATGAGCAGCGCGCCTAGATTGGCGTAGCCGATACCGAGTTGGCGGTAGGCGCGAGTGGTCTCGCCGATCTTCTCGGTCGGGAAGTCGGCGAACGTGACGGAGATGTCCATCGCGGTGATGACCAGCTCGGTGAGCTTGCTGAACTTCTCGACGTCGAAAGTGTCGTCCTCGCGCAGGAATTTCAGCAGGTTAATCGACGCCAAATTGCAGGAAGAATTGTCCAGATGAACATATTCACTGCATGGGTTACTGGCACTGATTCGCCCGCTCTCGGGGCTCGTATGCCAATCCTGGATGGTGTCGTCGTACTGGATTCCAGGATCGGCGCATCCCCACGCGGCCTCCGCCATCTTGTGGAAGAGTTCCTTGGCGTCGACGGTGGCGACGACCTCGCCGCTGGTCCTGGAGGTCAGGCCGAAGTCGGAACCGCTCTCCACGGCACGCATGAACGTGTCGGAGACGCGCACCGAGTTGTTGGCGTTCTGGTACTGCACACTGACGATGTCGGAGCCGCCCAGGTCGACGTCGAAGCCGGCGTCGCGCAGCGCGCGGATCTTGTGCTCCTCTCGCGCCTTGGTCCCGATGAAGTCCTCGACGTCGGGGTGGTCGACGTCGAGCACCACCATCTTGGCCGCCCGCCGGGTGGCACCACCGGACTTGATGGTGCCCGCGGAAGCGTCGGCACCGCGCATGAACGACACCGGCCCGGACGCGGTCCCGCCGGAGGAGAGCAGCTCCTTGCTGGAGCGGATGCGGGAGAGGTTCACGCCCGCGCCGGAGCCGCCCTTGAAGATGATCCCCTCTTCCTTGTACCAGTCGAGGATCGACTCCATGGTGTCGTCGACCGAAAGGATGAAACACGCGCTAACCTGCTGCTGGGAGGCCGTGCCCACGTTGAACCAGACGGGCGAGTTGAAGCTGAAGAGCTGGTTCGCCAGCGCGTACTTCAGCTCGTGGTCGAAGATCTCGGCGTCCTCGTCGCTCGCGAAGTAGCCGTGCGCCCTACCGGTCTCGGTGTAGGTGCCGGCCACGCGGTCGACCAGCTGCTTGAGGCTCCACTCGCGCTCCGGGGTGCCAACGGCTCCGCGGAAGTACTTGCTGGCGACGATCTGGGTCGCGTTCATCGACCACGAGGCCGGGAACTCGACGCCGCGCTGCTCGAAGTTGACCGAGCCGTCGCGCCAGTTCGTCATGACCACATCGCGGCGTTCCCACTGGATCTCCTCGTAGGGGTGGACACCGGGCGACGTGAACACGCGCTCGATCTTCAACCCCTTGCGCGGGCTCTTGCCCTTACGCGCGGAAGTGCCGCTGGTGGTCTCCGTCATATCGCTCCCCCTGTTTCTCGCCACTTACCCATTTCGCCACGCTGGCCCGTCGCCCCCACGGAGCGCCGGCCCCGCACGGCGCGGCGGGTCCGCGCCGCCGCCTGCGCTGCTACTCCTGCTGCTCGGCCGTGGCCCGTTCGGTGCGCAGCATCGCGATCTCACTCTCGAAGTCGGCCAGCGACTCGAACCCCCGGTACACCGAAGCGAAGTGCAGGTAAGCCACCTCGTCGAGCTCGCGCAGGGGACCCAGAATCGCCAGCCCTATCTCGTGCGAGGGAACTTCGGCCACGCCACGGCTCCGGATCTCCTCCTCGACCCGCTGACCCAGCATGGCCAGGGCGTCCTCGGTCACCGGTCTTCCCTGGCAGGCTCGGCGCACGCCCGCGATGATCTTGGGGCGGGAGAACGGCTCGGTCACACCGGAGCGCTTGGCGACCATGAGGAGCACGGTCTCCTGCGTGGTGAACCGGCGTTCGCACTCAGGACAAGTGCGGCGCCGCCGAATGGCGGCGCCATCATCGGTGGACCGGCTGTCGATCACCCGGGTGTCGGGATGACGGCAGAACGGACAGTGCATCCCGCGCCTCCCCAGTTCCGTGCCGTGGCCGGCCCCGCCCGATCGCGGGCCTGCTCAGCGGCTGTGTCTGTGCCTGTTTCGTCCTCGTCGCACGCGGCGCGCCCCGCCCCGTTCGAGACGGTCCGGATAGCACCCCTCACCCAGAGAAGCACAAGGTCTAGATCTAGTATTCCTGCGCGCACCCCAGATGTTGTGGTTAACCTACGACTGTCGTCCAGTGTTCGCAAGTCCGATCCGGCGCGGCGCGCCGGGGGGACGGCGCTGAGAGGGGGCCGTCGCGCGCGGGATGGCGCGGGAAACCCTGGCGCGCGGGGACCGCGCGACGCCACCCGGCACGCCGGAGGCGTGTCCGGGTGGGGTCGCTCACGCGCGATGCGGCGGCACAGCCGCCGGGCGCGGCCCGAACAGGCCACGCGGCTCGGGTTCAGGAAACGGGGACCACGATTTCCTGGCCCGGGTTGACGTCGGACCCGTCCAGATCGTTCAACTCAACGATCTCGTGCACGGTGCGGCGCGGGTCCTCGCCGGGACGCGTCTCCTCGGCGATCTCCCAGAGGGTGTCGCCGTCCTCGACGACGACCGTGCCGTCGTCGGTCCAGTCGAGGTCGCCCGCTCCTCCTTGGACCGCGGATGTGCCGGGCGGGCTGACGGGGAGGTCGCCGGCCCGCGCCGTGGCGAGGAACAGCAACGACAGGGCGGAGGTGGCGGCCACGGTGAGTGCCGCCACGAGTACCACGCGGCCGCGGCGGGTCAGCCGGGAGCCGCCGGGTACGGGCACGGCGCCCGGCGTACCGGGATCGGCGGCGAACAGGTCGGGTAGGTCGGCAAGAATCGGGATTCGGGCATGGCGGCCGTACTGCTTGTGATCACCGGGGTCCCACTCGGGAATCTCCACCGCCCAGTCGTAGAGAGAGGGGGCGGCGGTGGGCCGCACCTGCGCGGCCTCCTCCGCACCTCCGTGGTTGCGGGTCCGGCGCAACTGCCCGCTGGGAACCACCGGGCGCGGGGGGCGTCGCAGAACTGGTTCGGACATAACCGTCTCCTTCGAACGCCAGTTCGTCAGAACTAACGTTCGATTACTACCTCATCTGGGCGAATTTTTCAGCGCCATCTCGAACGTTTGTTTGATGTTCCCTCGTGAGGGCACTAATGTTGGACACGTTTCAGCGCCGTGTCAGTCCGTAGTCGTCACCACGACGGCCCAGGGAATGACCGTCCGCAACACGGTCGAGAAACGATGATCTCGCCGACAACCCACGCTTATGACCGCCAAGGAGGCCGGCCGTGCCGGAGGAGAACCACGGAGCGCAGGAAGCTCACTCGGGTGTGGCACCCGTGACCACGCTCCGTTCCGCTACCCCGAATACCGCGGATGCCCAGGCCTCTACAGCTCAGTCGGACACTCCGCCGAAACTGACAGCTCGCCAGCAGAGCGTCCTGAACTGCATCCATCGCTACGTAAGGCAACGCGGCTAC
Organism: Lipingzhangella halophila; assembly: GCF_014203805.1. Lineage (GTDB taxonomy): Bacteria > Actinomycetota > Actinomycetes > Streptosporangiales > Streptosporangiaceae > Lipingzhangella > Lipingzhangella halophila. Next base: position 4,178,891 of record NZ_JACHJT010000001.1, read on the forward strand.
CCACCGTCGATCCGGGAGATCGGCGATGTGGTGGGGTTGTCGAGCCCCTCTAGTGTTGCGCACCAACTCAAGGTCTTGCAACGCAAGGGGTACCTGCACCGCGACCAGAACCGCCCCCGCGCGGTGGAAATCCGCATTCCCGGACAGCCGCCCGTGCGCTCCTGGGACCACCTGGAGGAGACTCCCCAGGCCGAGGAGGAGCACGCCATCGACGTCCCGGTCGTGGGCCGGATCGCGGCCGGCGGCCCGATTCTGGCCGAGGAGTCGATCGAGGACGTTCTCACTCTGCCGAAACAGCTCGTCGGAGAGGGCCGGCTGTTCGTGCTCAACATCGTCGGCGACTCGATGACCGACGTCGCCATCACCGACGGTGACCTGGTCGTGGTCCGCCAACAGCCCGACGCCGAGAACGGCGACATCGTGGCCGCACTCATCGATGACGAGGCCACCGTCAAGGCGTTCAAGCACGACGGCGAGCACGTCTGGCTGCTGCCGCGCAACGACGCCTACGAGCCGATCAACGGCGACCACGCCACCATCCTGGGGAAGGTCGTCACCGTGCTGCGCCGGGTCTGAACGGGGCCATCCTCGACAGACACAACCCGACAACGATCTCGCCACCGCCGGGCGGCCGTACCCACCAGCGACCCGGAGGGCTGCGTGCTGGCGGCCCCGGCGCACACCGACGCCGAGTACCGGGGCGGCGTTCCGGGATCGTACGGTAGGGGCATGCTCCTCCGTCACCTCCCGGCCCGCGCGGCCGGTGTCCTGGCGGCCGCCGGAACGCTGCTGTTCGCCGCCGCGTGCGGCGGCTCCGATACCGCCACCCAGGACACGGATATCAGCGGCGAAGAGCGCGAGGTCGAGTTCGAGAGCGGCGGCGCGACCCTCCACGGCACCCTCACGATGCCCCAAGGGGCTGACGAGCCGGTGGCCGGAGCGCTGATCATCTCCGGCAGCGGCCCCACGGACCGCGACGGCAACAGCCCGCTCCGGCCGGACGCCGACACCAACCGCAACTTCGCCGACGTGCTCGCCGAGGCCGGTGTTGCCTCGCTGCGCTACGACAAACTGGGGTCGGGCGAGACCGGAACGGCCGGACACGACGCGGACGACCGTGTCCGGTTCGAGGACTTCGAGGACGGCGTCGTCGCGGCGTACGCGGAGCTTGCCGCGCAGCCCGGCGTGGACCCCGAACAACTGCTGGTGCTCGGGCACAGCGAGGGCGCGCTCTTCGCGCTGCGCGCGCCCGAGGTGGTCGAGGATCCTCCCCCGGCCGGGCTGCTGCTCGCCGCCCCGCCGGGCGAGCGCTACCTGGACACCATCGACCGGCAGGTCACCGAGCAGGTTCGGCGTGCCGAGAGCAGGGGCCAGTTCGACGCGGAGCACGCCGCGCAGGTGCTCTCCGACACCCGGTACGGGGTCTCGCGGATCCGCGCCGACGAACCGCTGCCGGACGATCTGGCCGCCGAGCTGGACGGGGTGTTCGAGCCGCAGGTCGAGCCGTTCCTGCGGCGGATCGACGCCATGGACCCTGTGCGATTGGCGCGTGACCTGCCGTCCGGTACCGAGACGCTGGTCCTGTGGGGCACGGCCGACTCCCAGATCGCCGAGAGCGACATCGACCGGCTCATGACCGGGCTCGACGACGGCACCCGGATAGACATCGCCGATGCGGACCATGTGTTCCGGGAGTACGACGACTCCCCCGGCGCCGCCGCGCTCGACAGCGAACGCCCGTTCTCCGAAGAGGTCGCGCCGGCCGTGCGGGACTTCCTGGACACGGCGGCGCCAGGGGCGGTGTGAGGATCGGCTTCTCCCGGCGGGAGGCCCGGCCCACCGGTGAACCTCCCGCTGGCCGCGGGAGAGGCCACCGTCAGAAGTCGCCGTCCTCGATCTGGCGCGTGGTCTCGCGGGCGAGCTCCTCAGCCCCCGCGATGGCCTCCTCGTCCGGGATCGACTGGCTCGCCTGGAAGTCGACCGCGGCCGTGTAGCACGACAGCACGAACAGATTGGACAGCTGGACCCCGACGCATCCCCAGCCGAAGTCGGACTGGGTCTCGGTCCAGGAGAGTGCCCTGTCGCCGAGATCGTCGATCGCGGTGGCGGAGTTGCCCTCGGCCGCTTCCCGCAGGGCGCTGGTGGCCTCGTCCTCACCGTCGCCCTTGGAGTGGTCGGAGTTGTGCACGATGGCCATGCGGGCCGCGGAGGGGATTTCCGAACCGTCCTCCGGTGTGACCCACCGGCATTCGTGTCCTTCGCGCCAGTCCTCGGAGAGTCCCTTGATCGGCTGGTCCAGATCGGTCTCGTAGTCGCTGACGAGGCTGTCCAGGGCGGAGGTTTGCCCGACCTCGCAGCCGGGAGCCGCCTGGTACTCGCCGCTGGCGCTGCTGAGCCAGATGATGCCCCACACGCCGCCCGCCATGAGCAGCAGGGCGAGGACCGCCAGGGTCGCCACCGCCGCGACGGCACAGCCGCGGTTCTGCCTGGGGGCCGGTGGCCCCGGGGCCGCCGGCGGGTGCCCGGTGTGCTGTCCGCCGGTGGGGTCCTGGGCGGCTCCGCCCCACTGACCGCCCTGTTGGGGCCGTTCCGGGTGGGGCGCAGGACGATCGGGCGGTCCGGACGGTCTGTGCGGAGGGCCACCAGAGGGTGGCTGGGCCATTGACGCCTCCCCGTTTTCTGTCTACGCCTCGTGCCGGTCGGTAGATCTACGCTACCGGGCCTCGCGCGCTAGCGACGGGAGGCGTGTTCCTGGGCAGGCGGGAAACGTACCGGAGTGCACACCTCGGCCTCCGGCACGGGCGCGGGCGCCGCGTTTCCGTGGCGCCGGGGCCGGGCCGCCGTGTTCGCGGGCCGAACCGTTCCGGCGCGGCTGGCCCGCCGCCCCGCCGGACTACAGGTCCGCGGCGAGCTCCTCGGCCACCGACACCGCGCCCTCGCGGGCCTCGTCGAAGGACAGCGCCTCGCCGCCGGTGTCCGCGTCGCCGCCGTAGAGCACCCGAACCACCAGGTTGCCCCGGACGAACGCGACCTCCGCGGTTCCATCCCCCGGCACGGCCTCCCGGACCAGGGCGCTGCCGCCCAGAGCTGGAACGCTGCCCCCGCTGGCGTCAGCGCGAAGCTGTTCGACCTGTGCGGCGGCGATTTCCGCGCCGCTCACCTCTTCGGACTCGTCGGTGAAGTTCGCCGTGAAGTCGACGTGCAGCACCCGGGGCGCGTTGTCGGCGGAGTCGACGGACGTCCACACGCAGGTGGCGCCGTTGGCGGCGGGAAGCGCTCCCTGCTCGCTGGCCTCCAGCGCCGCGCCGGGAACCGCGGACTCGACGGTGTCGGCCGGCACGGTGTCGCAGCCGGGCGCGGCGGCGTAGGTGTCGTCAGGCGCGGCCTCGTCGGCGGGACCGTTCGCGCCCAGGATGGTCCCGGCCGTGACGGCGGCAGCGACAATGGCGGCCACCGCCGCAGCGGCGAGGACCGCCCGCCCGGTCCAGGGAGGTGCCCACGCGGGCAGTGCCCGCTCGGCGAGACGCGTCACCATCGAGGGGTCAACCCACCACGATGTTGACGAGCTTCGGCGGCCGCACCACGATCTTGCGGATCTCGCGGTCGCCGATGAACCCCTGCACGCGCTCCGACTCCAGCGCCCGGCGCTCCAGCTCCTCCTCGGTGATGTCCGGACTGACCTCCAGCTTGTCGCGGACCTTGTTCGCCACCTGGACGACGCAGGTCACCGACTCGCGCACCAGCAGCTCGGGGTCGGGATGGCGCCAGTTTCCGATGGCGACCGAGCCCGTGTGGCCCAGGCGCTCCCACCCCTCCTCAGCGACGTACGGTGCCACCAGCGACAGCGTGATCGCGATGACCTCGGCGGCCTCGCGGACCGCGGGGTCGGCGGCACCGGGCCCGGTGTCGATCGCCTTCCGGGCCGCGGTCACCAGCTCCATGACGCGCGCGACGGCCACGTTGAAGCGATACGCCTCGACCGCCGTCGTGACCTGGTCCAGGGTGCGGTGGGTGGCCTTGCGCAGGGTGAGGTCGCCCGCCGAAGGGTCGGTGCCCGGCGGCGAGGCGGCGCCCGCCTGGACCATCACCCGGAACGCGCGGTTCAGGAACTTCAGCGAGGCGCCCGGCGAGACGTCCGCCCAGTCGATGTCGTCCTCGGGCGGGCCGGCGAAGACGACGGTCAGCCGGACCGCGTCCACCCCGTACCGCTCGATCTCCTCGCCCAGGTCCACCCCGTTGCCCAGGGACTTCGACATCGCCTTGCCCTGGTTGATGACCTGGCCCTGGTTGAGCAGCCGGGAGAACGGTTCGGTGAAGGAGACCATCCCCATGTCGTACAGCACCTTGGTGAAGAACCGGGCGTACAGCAGGTGCAGGATGGCGTGCTCGACACCGCCGATGTACTGGTCGATGGGGCCCCACGTGTTGACCTTCTCGGGGTCGAACGGGGCGGTGTCGTGGTTGGGCGAGCAGTAGCGCAGGAAGTACCACGAGGAGTCGACGAAGGTGTCCATGGTGTCGGTGTCGCGCTTGGCGGCACCGCCGCACTTCGGGCAGCTCACGTTCACCCAGTCGCTGGCCGCGGCCAGCGGTGAGACCCCCTTCGGCGCCAGGTCGGCACCCTTCAGGTTGTCGGGCAGCTTGACCGGGAGCTGGTCGTCGGGGACCGGGACCTCGCCGCAGTCGGGGCAGTGGATGATCGGGATGGGTGTTCCCCAGAAGCGCTGCCGCGACAGCAGCCAGTCGCGCAGCCGGTAGTTGACGGCGCCGTGCCCGGTGCCGCGCTCCTGCAGGATCCCGATGATGCGCTCGATGGCCTCGTCCTTGGCCAGCCCGTCCAGGGGGCCGGAGTTGACCAGCGTGCCGTCGCCGGCGGTGGCGACACCGGTCTCGGCCGGGTCGGCGTCGCCGGTGTCGACGACCTTGCGCACGGGCAGCCCGAACTTCCAGGCGAAGTCGAGGTCGCGCTGGTCGTGCGCGGGGACCGCCATAATCGCGCCGTGGCCGTACTCGGCCAGCACGTAGTCGGCGGCCCAGATGGGGATGCGCTCGCCGTTGACCGGGTTGATGGCGTACCGGCCCAGGAAGACGCCGGTCTTGGGGCGCTCGGTGGACTGCCGCTCGATGTCGGTCAGCTTGGCGACCTGCTCGCGGTAGGCGTCCAGCTCCCCGCGGTGCTCCGGCGCGCACAGCTCCTCGGCGAGCGCGGCGTCGGCGGCGACCACGAAGAACGTGGCGCCGTACAGCGTGTCGGGCCGCGTGGTGTACACCGTGACGGGTTCGTCGCGCCCCTCGATCGCGAATCCGACGTCGGCCCCGTGGGACCGGCCGATCCAGTTGCGCTGCATCAGCAGCACCCGATCGGGCCACTTTCCGCCTTCCAACTGCCGCATGTCGTCCAGCAGGCGGTCGGCGTACTCGGTGATCTTGAAATACCACTGGTTCAGGCTGCGCCGCACCACCGCGGTATGGCAGCGCTCGCAGTGGCCCTGCACGACCTGCTCGTTGGCCAGCACGGTCTGGTCCTTGGGGCACCAGTTGACCAAGCCTTCGTTGCGGTAGGCCAGCCCGCGCTCGAAGAACCGCAGGAACAGCCATTGGTTCCAGCGGTAGTACTCGGGGTCACTGGTGTGCAGCCGGCGGGTCCAGTCGAGCGAGACGCCGTAGCGCAGGAACGACTCGGCCTGGGTCTCGATGTTGGCGTAGGTCCACTCGGCCGGGTGGGAGTCGTTCTTGATAGCCGCGTTCTCGGCGGGCAGCCCGAAGGAGTCCCAGCCGATCGGGTGCAGGACGTTCTCGCCGAGCTGGAAGCGGTAGCGCGCCACGACGTCGCCCATCGCGAACGCCTCCGCGTGGCCCATGTGGAGGTCACCGGAGGGGTAGGGGAACATATCGAGCACGTAGCGGCGCGGACGGTCGTCGGCGGGGTCCTCGCTGGCGACGAAGGGATTGTCCGCCCTCCACCGTGCCTGCCACTTTTCCTGGAGTGCGCGGGCGTCGTAAACGTCGCTCGCCACCCGGTCTCCGTCTACCGCTGTCATCGCCTAATCGTCCTCTACGGGTTCACGCTCGGGGCAGTTCGCGTCGGGCGGGCGTGCTCGCCGTTCCGCGGCTGCGCCCGTGGACGGGTCGGTGCGCCGGTGGCCGGTGCCATCCGGTCGGCTGTGCCTCAAGGTTAGCGTGTCCCGGGCGATTGCTTCGACGAGATAACCCGTGGCGGCGGCGGAGCATCCGGGCCGCGCCACCACCGGTGGGGCCGCGGGGCCCGCGGCCCGGGCCTCAGGACGGCTGGGTTCCGCCGCGGCGTGTCTGCTGGCGGCCGTCCGCGGGTTTGGCCGCAGGTGACTCCTGCTCCTCGGGAGCCATGGCTTCAGCGGCGCGGCGGTGCTCCTCGGCGGCCCGACGGTGTTCGGCCGCCGCCATGCGGCGCCGCTCACGTTGGAATACCTCGCCCTCGTTCTGGCGGGCGTGCCGGGGCGGGGCGGTGTCGTCCTGCGCTTCGGGCTCGCCCAGCGCCTCGTCCATGACGTCCTCCGCCTGGCGGTCGACATTGCTGGTGATGGGCGGCGCGTCGTGCCGCGGACCCTGGATGAGCTCTGCCGCTTCCTCGTCGACCGTGGTCTCCAGCACGCCGGGTTCCACCGGTTCGCGTACCGTCTCCGGTGCCCGGTTACCGCCCTCCTCAGCGGTGAACAGGCCCTTCTCCGGGTCGGCGGTCCCGGCGCGGAAGTACCTGCGCGGCTGCTTGGTCAGCAGCACCAGGCGCCAGACCAGGAAGACCGCGCAGGCGAGGATCAGCACTCCGCCAGCCCAGATCCATGTCGGCATTCGGGCTCCTTCGCTCGCGTCCCCGCTGTTGCTCGACTGTTCGCTTTCGCGCGTTGCCGCGTCACGCGGCCCACTACCCGGGATGGCCCTCGGCCGCACGGTCATTCCGCTACGGTGTGCCGTCACACCCAGACCGGGGCCGGATCTGGACCCGGGAGCCCGGCCGCGGATGGAAGCGGCGCCCGCTATTCGGAGTGGAGCGCGGAAGGAGGGCACCTTCGCGGCCTGTGAGTGGGAGAATGCACAGCGGGTGGCCGTGTGGCCCGCGGCCATTCCGGTGCGTAACAGCGTGTCATTCGTTGCCATACGCCGGTGTGCGGCGAAACTGGTGGTATCCGCCGGTCGGCCCTATTCGGCGACGTTCGAGAGCAAATGGAGATCCGCGCGATATGACTCTGTGCAATTCCCAGGGTGCCCAAAGCGCCGCCCGGCGCATCTCCGCCACCACCCTCGGGCTCTGTCTCGCGTTCGGTGCCACCGGCTGCGGTGGAGACGAGTCCGAGAACGACTCCGCGGCCAGCGACGAGGCGACGGTGGTCGGCGAGACCGATGGCCGTCTGCAACTGACCGAAGGTGTCGACTACAAGATGCGCACCGGCGGCGACGCGGTAGGGACGGTGCAGATCGCCGCGGACGAGGAGGGCGAGGAGCCCGCGGTGGTGATCACCGTCAGCGAGGGCAAGGACAGCGAGGAGGAGCACACGGCCAGCCTTGGGGATACCGTCGACATCGGCGACGACATCTGGCGGGTCTCCGAGATCGGGATGAGCGAGTCCGAGTCCCAGCCCGGCAGCGCGACACTGGTCCGCGAAGAAAATTAGGGACCCGAAGCTTCCACTGACGGTTACCGTGCGGTAGAACGGGGATCCGACCCGGAGCACCCACCGTTGGAGAAGCAATGCTCAATCTTTCCGTGCTGCTTGAGGACGGGGCGCGCAGAACCCCCGACCGCGAATGCGTGGTGTTCGGCGATCAGCGCCTCAGCTACTCGCTGGTCAACACCATCGCCAACCAGGTTGCCGCCTTCCTGGTATCGCGCGGGATCCAGCGCGGCGACAAAGTCGCCCTCGCGAGCCCGAACACCCCGTACTTCCCGTTCGTCTACTTCGGGGCGCTCAAGGCCGGGGCGGTCGTCGTGCCGCTGAACATCCTGCTCGCCGGGCCGGAGATCGCCTACCACCTGCGTGACTCCGGCGCCAAGGCGCTGTTCGCCTTCACCGGCTCCCCCGACCTTCCGCTGGGCGAGCGCGCGTTCGAGGCGTTCAACGAGGTCGAGGAGTGCGAGACCTACGTCGACCTGCCGCCCGCCGCCGGCATCACCGAGTCCGCGATCGACGGCGCCGAGACGTTCTGGACGGCGATCGCGGGCCAGCCCGGCCAGTTCGAGACGGCGCTCACCGAGGCCGACGACACCGCGGTGCTCATCTACACCAGCGGCACCACCGGCCGGCCCAAGGGTGCCGAGCTCACGCACAGCAACCTGATGATGAACGCCGCGATCTCGCACACCATGTACGAGGAGACCGACGGCGTGGACGACCGGTTCCTCGCGGTGCTCCCGCTGTTCCACATCTTCGGTCAGACCACGATGATGAACACTCCCCTGTTCCGGCAGGCCACCATCGTCCTGCAGGCGCGCTTCGACGGCGACGAGGCCCTTGACCTCATGGAGCGGGAGAAGATCACCGTCTTCGCGGGGGTTCCCACGATGTACTGGGGGCTGCTCGGCGCCAAGGGCGAGCACGACGTGGCCGCCATCGGGCGCAGCCTGACCACGGCGGTCTCCGGGGGCTCTCCGCTGCCCGCGGAGCTGGCCAAGAAGGTCACCGAACAGTTCGGCATCGAGGTCAAGGAGGGGTACGGCCTCTCCGAGACGTCCCCGGTCGCGTCGTTCAACGACCCCAACTCCGAGGGCGGGGCCAAACCGACGTCCATCGGGCTGCCGATCTGGGGCGTGGAGATGAAGCTCGTGGACGAGGACTTCAAGGACGTCGAGGGCGAGGGCCCCGGCGAGATCGCCATCCGCGGCCACAACGTCATGAAGGGCTACTACAACCGCCCCGACGCCACCGCCGAAGTGCTGCAGAACGGCTGGTTCCGTACCGGTGACATCGCGCGCCGCGACGAGGACGGCTACTTCTTCATCGTGGACCGGGCCAAGGACATGATCCTCCGCGGCGGCTACAACGTGTACCCGCGCGAGGTGGAGGAGACGCTGATGGCGCACCCCGACGTCAGCCTCGCCGCCGTGGTGGGCATCTCGCACGAGACGCATGGCGAGGAGGTCAAGGCGTACATCATCCGCGAGGAGGGGGCGTCGTTGACCGAGAAAGAACTCGTCGACTGGGCAAAGGAGCAGCTCGCGGGGTACAAGTACCCGCGCGTCGTGGAGTTCCGCGACAACCTGCCGATGACCGCTACGGGGAAGATCCTCAAGCGCGAGCTGCGCTGAGCGCTCGTCCGTGCGGCGGGCGACGGCCAGGGCCCGCCGCACAACACCCCGCGCTCACGACAGCGGCGTCCACAGTGAGTCGCAGACGGTGCAGCGGAACTCGATGCGCTTGCCGCAGGTCTTGCAGTGCGGTCCGGGGCTGTAGTCGTCGAGGCGGTCGGCGTGCCGGTCGGCGAAGAACCGCAGCGCCATGCACACGTTGCAGCGGATCCGGACGTTCGTGGGGCTCTTCGGCCATGGGTCGTCGGGCTCGATCGCGTGCTCCTGGACATCCGGGTCCATGGCGTGCTCCCCACGGTGCATTGGTCTCACCTTCCCCGAGTCCGATCGCGCCGGTCAAGCCGCCGCACGTGCCGAGCCCAATGCTGTGACCCGTTCGGCGGCCTCGGCGAGCCGGGAGCGCGGTAGGGCCCCGGACCGCACCGCGTCGAGGACGGCGTCGCGGGCCGCGCTGAACATCGCCTGGTCCGGGTGGCCAGCGGTGCGCGGGTTTCCGAGGCAGAGCAGGTCGGCGCCGGCGGACAGCGCGGCCACGGCGCCGCGGGCGATACCATCCACCGCGTCGCGGGCACCCGTGTGGTGCGCGACGGCGCGCATGTCCAGGGCGTCGGTGACCGCGATCCCGGTGAACCCCAGCTCCGTGCGCAGCAGTTGGTAGCAGCGGGCGGAGAGGCTCGCCGGTGCCTCGTCCAGCGCCGGGATCCGGATGTGGCCGGGCATCACCAGCTCCGCCCCCGCCTCGACGGCGGCGGAGAAGGGGACCAGATCCCGCTCGTACAGGGTGGCCGGGTCGATGTCGATCACCGGAAGAGCGGTGTGCGAGTCGGTCTTGGTGTCCCCGTGCCCCGGGAAGTGCTTGGCGGTGGCCGCCACTCCCGCCGCGTGCAGGCCGTCGACGAACGCCGCCCCGTGGCTCGCGACGCGGCCGGGATCGGCGCCGAACGAGCGAACCCCGATCACCGGGTTGTCCGGGTCGACGTGCACGTCCACCACCGGCGCGAACGCGATGTCGATTCCGGCCCGGCTCAGGTCGCCGCCCATGGCCGCGGCGACTTCGTACGTGCGGGTGGTGGCGGTGGCGGCGCCGAGCGCGGCGTGCCCGGGGTAGGGCGATCCGCTCGCCGCGTGCAGCCGGGTGACGGTGCCGCCTTCCTCATCGCTGGCGAGCAGCAGGCCGGGGCGCAGCCCGTGCAGCTGAGCCGAGAGGCCAGCCGGGTCCGCGGTGAGGTTGTGGGCGAAGTAGATGACCCCGCCGAGCCCGTCCTCGACCGCGCGGGCGAGCCACGAGGGGACCGACGTCCCGCTGAAACCGGGCAGGAGCACCGCGTGGGCCAGGCGTGCCACCTCGGGGTCAGCGTGCATCTCCGTCATCCCTTCACCGCTCCTTGGACCAGTCCGGACACCAGGCCGCGCTGTACGGCCAGGAAGAACAGCATGACGGGCACCGTGATGATGGTCGAGGCCGCCATCATCGCGCCCCAGTCGTTCGTGTAGGGGCCGAAGAACCGGCGCAGCCCCACCGCGACGGTGTACTTGTCCCCGTCCTCCAGGAACGTCAGCGCGAGGATGAACTCGTTCCAGGCCACGATGAACGAGAACACCCCGGTGGCCACCAGCCCGGGGGCCACGAGCGGGAACAGCACCGACCAGAACATCCGCCCCCAGGACGCCCCGTCGACGTAGGCGGCCTCCTCGACCTCGACCGGTACCGCGGCGACGAAGCCGCGCAGCATCCAGACGGCGAAGGGTACCGCCAGCGCGATGTAGACGATGCTCAGCCCGATCAGCGAGTTGAGCATCCCCAGGTCGCGCACCTGCAGGAAGAGCGGGATGACCAGGGCCTCCAGCGGGACCATCTGCACGACCAGCACCATGACCAGGATGGAGGTGCGCATCCGGAACCGGAAGCGCGCCACCGCGGTGGCGGCGAGCAGCGCGAGCAGGCAGCTTCCCACCACGGTGATCAGCGCGACGACCAGCGAGTTCCGCAGGTACCCGAGGAAACCGGCTTCGGTGAGCACGTAGCGGAACCGCTCCAGTGTCAGCGCCTCGGGCAGCAGGACGTCGGTTCCGCTGCCGGCCTCCGCCGACACCGCTGTCGCCACCATGAAGTAGGCCGGGAACAGGGTGAACAGCAGCACCCCGGCCACGGCCGCCCACCGGACGAGCGCGGCACCCGTGAGCCGCGCGCCGGACCTCCGGCGTACCCGCGTCGTCATTGCAACTCCTCGTCCCGGAACAGTGAGCGCAGGTAGATGATGATGATCCCGAGCAGCATCAGGGTGAGCAGCACGGCGATCGCCGAACCGGCCCCGTAGTCCTGGCGCGCGAAGGCCCGGATGTAGGACCACGTCCCGAAGTTCAGCACTTCGGGGTTGGTGCCGGACCCGCCCGGCATCAGATACACCTGCGCGAACACCTTGAAATCCCAGATGGTGGAAAGAATGGTCACCACGGCGAACACGGGGCGGATCGTCGGCACGGTGACATGCCAGAACCGCTGCCACGCGGTGGCGCCGTCGAGCAGTGCCGCCTCGTAGTACTCGCGGGGAATGGTGAGCAGCCCGGCCAGCACGGTCACGGTGACGAACGGGAACCCGTGGTGGATGACGTTCAGCGTGACGATCGCGTAGAACGACAGCCGCTCGGTGAACCAGTTGAACCCTTCAGGGCCGAGTAGGCCGACGGCCTGCAGCACCTGGCGCACGAGGCCGTGGTCCACGTCGAAGATCCAGATCCACACGTAGGTGCCGCTGACGGCCGGCATCGCCCAGGCCACCATGATGCAACTGATCACGATGGTGCGGGCGACCCGGCCGAGGATGCGCAGCAGCAACGCGACCAGGGTGCCGAACGCGACCGTCCCGCCGACCGCGACCACCGCGAACACCGCCGTGTTGGGCAGCACCACCCGCCAGAGGTAGGGGTCGGTGAGCAGTTGGACGTAGTTGTCGAGCCCGTTGTAGTCGGATTCGCCGGAGATAACGTTGCGCAGGCCGTAGTCCTGGAACGAGAGCACGAGAACCCGGAACAGCGGGTAGAGCAGCAACACCCCGATTACGGCGAGCGCCGGCGCGAGCAGCGCCCAGTGGATGGGCACCGCCCGCCGCAGGCGAGCCGCGAAACGTCGGGGTGTACGGCGGCCGGCCCCGGTTGTGGCCGGCCGCGTCGCAACGGGGTCGCTCACGCGTCAGGACCCTTCGTTGAGCGTCTCATCGACGGCGGTAGCCGCCTCCTCCGTGGCCTCGTCCACCGTCGCCCGCTCGTCGAGCACGGACTGCAGCATGGTCGTCAGGGTCTCGTCGCCCTCGACCTTGCCCCAGTTCTCACTCACCGGAACAGTGGCCCCGCCCTCACTCATCTGCTCCGCGAACGGGCGCACAAGGGGATCGTCGGATTCGGTGTAGGGGTCGAGCTGCTCCTGGACCCCGGGGAAGTAGGTGCTCTCCTCCGCCCAGCGCCGCAGGTTCTCCTCCTCGGTGAGCAGCTCGATGAAGGAGCCGGCGGCCTCCTCATCGGCGCCGTCCATGACGGCCAGGTGCGAGCCGCCGAGGAACGCCGGGCTTATTCCGCCGTCGCGGCCCGGGATCGGGAACGCGCCGATGTCGCCCTCCAGATCGGGGTTCCCCTCAAGAATGGCGCTGGGGGTCCAGCTTCCCGAGATCATCATGGCGACGTTGCCGTCGATGAAGTTGTCCTGGAGGTCGGCCTCGTCCCAGGTGGCCGCCCCGGCGGTGGAGGTGCCGTCCTCCAGGTCGAGGTTGGTGTAGAACTCGATGCCTTCGCGCGCCTCGGCGGAGGCGAGCCCCGATGACCAGGTTCCGTCCTCCTCGGTGGCGAGCTCGCCGCCGTTTCCCCAGATGAACGGCAGCATCTGCTGCGTGGCGCCGCCCGCGACCGGGAACGCGGCCATGTCGTCCCGTTCGTCGGCGATCGTCGTGGCGACCTCGCGGAGCTCGTCCCAGTTCCCGGGCTCTTCAAGGTCGAGCTCCTCGAAGACGTCGGTCCGGTACACCACCGACCGCACACCCGCGTACCACGGCATCCCGTACATCCGGCCGTCGAGCTCGCCGGCCTCGGCCAGCGCGTCGACGAAGCGGTCGGTGTCGCCGACCTGGTCGGTGATGTCGACGAGCCCCCCGGCGGCGGCGAACTCGGGTGTCCAGGTGGTGCCCACTTCGGCGACATCGGGGGCGGTGTCGCCGGCCATGGCGGTCACGAACTGGTCGTGCGCGTCCGCCCAGTCCTGGAACTCGATGTTTGCCTCGACCCCGGTCTCTTCCTCGAACTGGTCGGCGATGTCCTCGAAGTACGCGGTCGCGTCAGGGTTGGTTCCCTGCATGATCCAAACGTCGAACGAGTCCTCCTCCCCGATACCGCATCCGGAAATAACCAGGGCAAGGGCTGCGCTTGGCGCGGTGAAGTACAGGGTGTGGTTGCGTGCCATCGGCGGTCTCCGTCCACTCAGGTGTCCGCGAAGCCCACGGTTGGTAAGGAACCTACGCAACGCACCGGTGGATGTGAAGTAAACTACGCGATCGCACGCGTGGCTTGACCTTCGCGTTACCGGGCCGTGCGGCGGACGCCGCACGGCCCGGTCGCGTCGGGTCGGAGTACCGCCCTGTTACTCTTCCTCTCCCATGGCGATGCGCAGCGTCGAGATGAGCTCGGCCGGCTTGTAGACGGCCTGGCCGACCGCCGAGGCGAAGGCAGCGAGCATGTGCACGAACACCATCGGGTCGCCCTGGCTGAGTCGTTCGGCCGCTTCCTCCTCGCCGATCGAGTGCGCCTCCCACGCCGTGACAACGGCGAACTCCACCTCAGGTGGCAGCAGGTCGGCCACGGCGCGCGCGACCGCCTCGCGGGAGTCCGCGGGCTTCCACACCACACCCGTCTCCTGGACGCGGCGGGTGAGGAAGGTAGCGATGACCTTCAGCTCGGAGGTGACCGCCGACGCATCGGCAGCGGCCTCGTCTGCCACCTGCTCGAGGGCCGCGCGGTCCTTGCGCACGTAGGCGTCGATCAGCGCGATCGCTGTCTGCTGGACGCCTCTCGCGTCATCGGTTCCAGGCATATCCCCATCATGCCTGGCGTGGGAGGGGGAGCGGACCAGTTGCGCCGCCCGCGCGGCGCGGCCCGCCCCCGGATGTGCCTCGCAGTCAGGCGAACGACGGGCGCAGCGGCATGTGCGCGGCGGTTCCGTCGAGCTTGACCCCCAGGATCTGGTGCAACTGGACCACGTTGCGCTCGAAGCCGAGGACGCACCCGGCCATGTAGAGCCGCCACACGCGCGCCGTGCCCTGCCCGACCTCGGCGACCGCCGCGTCCCAGTTGCGCTCCAGGTTGTCGCACCAGCCCCGCAGGGTCAGGGAGTAGTGCTCGCGCAGGTTCTCCTGGTGCCGGATCTCGAACCCGGCCTGGTTCATCTCGGTCTGCAGCCGGCCGGGGCCCTCGAGTTCTCCGTCGGGGAACACGTAGCGGTTGATCACACCGTTCGGCGTCATCGGCGGCACGTCGTTGTGCGGACGGGTGATGCAGTGGTTCAGCAGCCGACCGCCGGGCTTGAGCTTGTCGTACAGCCCCGAGAAGTACCCGGGCAGGTTCCGCTCCCCGATGTGCTCGGTGAGGCCGATGGAGCTGATCCGGTCATAGATCCCATCGGGGACGTCCCGGTAGTCCATGTGCCGCACCTCGGCCAGGTCGGACAGGCCGCACTGCGCGATGTTCTTCTGCGCCCACTCGGCCTGTTCCTTGGACAGCGTGACCCCGAGCGCGCGCACCCCGTACTCGCGGGCCGCGTGCACCACCATGCCGCCCCAGCCGCAGCCGACGTCCAGCAGCCGCATGCCCTCACCCAGGCCCAGCTTGCGCGCGACGAGGTCGTGCTTGCGGTACTGCGCGTCCTCCAGGGTGCTGTCCTCGGTGTCGAACACGGCGCACGTGTAGGTCATCGACGGGCCGAGCACCAGCTCGTAGAAGGCGTTGGAGACGTCGTAGTGGTGCTGGATGACCTCGGCGTCCCTGCCCTTGGAGTGCCGGGAGCCGCGGCCGAACAGGCGCGTGCGCCGCACCTCCTGCGGGGGCGGGGCGACCCGGTTCACGAACTTCACCCACCCGACGCTCTTGGCGATGCGTGCCAGCTCCAGCGGTGAGAGCCGGTTGCCCTCATTGAAGGCGACATCGGACATGTGTTTCAGGGCGGTATACATGTCGCCCTCAACATCGATATGCCCTGCTACGTAGGCCCGGGTGAGCCCCAGCGCGCCGGGGGCCTGGGCCAGGTAGTTCACTGCCACCGGTGTCCGAACAATGATCGCCACGTCACTGTTCGGGTCGCCAGCGGTACTGCCGTCGTAGGCCCGGAACCGAACCGGCGCGTCGGCACCGACAACGCGTTCGAAGATCTCCGCCAGCCGCATGATCGTTCCCTTCTCCCCGTGCCGCCCCTCGTTGGGGTGAAGGACGGCGACATTCGACACGTCACCTGCCTCCGGCGCACTTGGCGTACCGGCTGAGCAGGCGCCCCTTCGGGTCATAGGTGTCTTTGAGCTTCTGGTAGGCGTCGCCGTTGTACTCGCGCCAAAACTCGTCCTCGGTGTAGAAGACATCGGAGTAGAGGGACTTGTGCCCACCCAGCCTGGTGACCTCTTCCTCAACCAGCCTGTTGTGGTGCGCCCTGCGCTGCCCGGGGCGCATGGGGACCATCCCCCAGAAACCGAAGTTCACGTAGAGCCGGTCGTGCTCCAGCGGGTAGAGCGGCCACACATGGGGGTCGGCGCCTGCCGACGCGGGCTTCTCACGCAGCCGCAAGGGGCACATCCAGATCGGGGTCATGCCGATCTCGGAATGGAAGAAGTCCAGGAACTCCGCGCCGCGCTCCACGTCGACCTCGATGTCCTGGATCAGCGGTTCCTGCTGGGGCTTGCCGCGGTAGTGGTTGAGCAGCTTGCTGAAGTCGGTGCGCCGGTCCAGGGCGACCAGCTTGCGGTAGACGTCGGACCGCTTGAGCGAACGCGGCCACAGCCGGCGGATCGCGGGATGCTGCGCGCCGAACGCGCGCGAGCACCAGAACCAGTCGGTGTCCCAGCGCCACAGGTAGTCGTGCACCGTCAGATAGTCCCCCGGCCCGGGGCCCGCATAGCGCGGGATGGACCGGTAGTAGATGTCGCCACCCGTGTAGTCACTGGTCCAGGGCGCGGAGTCGACGAACGTGGCCAGGGTGAGATAGAGCTCGTCGCGGGCGAAGGCCACACCGTCGACGAAGTCCACCCGCTGCCCGTCGTGCTCGGCGTCGGCGCAGATGCCGGAAAACGCCTCCATTGCCTCGCTCGCGTCGCCGAAGCGCAGGTGGCGCAGGTGAACATAGGGTTTGACGGGTTCCAGTTCGATCCGGAGCCGCAGGCTGTACCCGAGGCTGCCGTAGGAGTTGGGGAAGCCGTAGAACAGGTCGCGGTGCTCGTTGTCGCGGCGGGCCACGACCGTGTCACCGGCGCCGGTCAGGATCTCGATCTCCTCCACCGACTCGTGGGGCAGGCCGTTGCGGAACGACGACGACTCGATGCCCAGGCCGGTCACCGCGCCACCGATGGTGATGGTGCGCAACTGCGGTACGACCAGCGGCATCAGGCCGTGCGGGAGGGTGGCGTCGACCAGGTCCTCGTAGGTGGTCATGCCGCCGACCTCGGCGGTGCGTTCGACCGGGTCGACCGAGAGCACCGAGGTGAAGGCGCTGACATCGAGCCGGCTCGTGGCCGCGGTGTCACCGAACCGGAAGAGGTTCGAGGTGGGCTTGGCCAGCCGGACTGGGGCGTTGCTGGGCAGTTCCGCGAAGTCGCGGCGCACCTGCTGTACCGCGGAGACGTGGTCGGCGAAGTCGCGCTGGGAAGACTGGCGTTTCACGTTCACCCTGCTCAAATCTCACCCGCCCCGAGAGATCGGCGCGGCATTGTCGTTGTGTGTTGGGGGCACTCCGCTGGTCCCCGGCTCGGGGACAGCCTATTCCTACCTGTCGGTAAGTCGGCGTCCGCCTCACCATGGCCTATGGCACTCTTGCGGATATGCCACTCTTCGAATTCGAGGGATCCGCGCCCATGGTCGAGGCCGGCGCGTGGCTGGCGCCGACCGCCACCCTGGTCGGGGATGTGACGGTTCGGGCTGGAGCATCGATCTGGTACGGGGCGGTCCTGCGGGCGGACCTTGGGCCCATTGTGGTCGGTGCGGGAGCCAACATCCAGGACAATTCCGTGCTGCACACGGATGGGACGCTGACGACGGTCGGGCCGGGGGCCACTGTCGGCCACGCGTGCGTGGTCCACGCCTGCACCATCGGGACCGAGGCCCTCATTGGCAACGCGGCCACCGTGCAGGACGGCGCGGTCGTCGGCGACCGGGCCATGGTCGCCGCGGGAGCGGTGGTGCTTCCCGGAGGCGAGGTGCCGCCGGAGACGCTCGCCGTTGGGGTGCCGGCGAAGATCCGCGGCCCGCTCACCGAATCCGCACGCGAGTGGGTCCGCGGCAACCCCGCCGCGTACCAGGAGCTGGCGCGGCGGCACAGCGAAGCTGTACGGGAGCTGTGAGCGGGCGCGTATCATCGGCTTTCATGCGCATCGCTCTCGTCGACTCCGGGATCGGAATGCTGTCCACTGCTGCCGCGCTGCGCAGGGCCCGACCGGACGCCGACCTTGTTCTGTCCATGGACCCGGATCACATGCCGTGGGGACTGTACAGCGCCGACGAGGTGATCGGGCGCGCCCTGGCGGGAGCGCGCGCCGGCTCCGACCCGCTGCCCGACGCCATTGTGGTGCCGTGCAATACCGCCTCCGTGCACGGTCTCGACGCGCTGCGCGCGGAGTTCGAACCGCGGGTCCCGGTAGTCGGTACGGTCCCGCCGATCAAGCCGGCCGCGGCGGCGGGTGAGGCCATCGCGGTGTGGGCCACCGCCGCCACGACCCGCAGCCGGTACCAGACCGACCTCATCGAGCGGTTCGCCCCGGACATCGCCGTAACCCAGGTCGCCTGCATCGGGCTGGCCGAGGCGATCGAGTCGGCCGACGCGGACGCGATCGCCGACGCCGTGTCGTTCGCCGCCGAGCGAACCCCTGCCGACGTCACGGGGGTGGTCCTCGGCTGCACGCACTACGACCTGGTGAGCGAGCGCATCGATGCTGCCCTGGGGCGGCGCGCAGCTCTGTTCACCGCCGACGAGGCGGTGTGTGCCCAGACTCTGCGCCGCCTGGGAGCCGGCCCCCGCCCGGATGCTCCGCGCACGGGTACGGTGCGGGTCCTGCGCAGCGGGCGCCCCGATGCGCTTCCCGACAACGCCGTCGGCTACCACGCGGGCGCGGCCCTGGCCCTGCCTCCGGAGGACCGAACGGTCGCCGCCGAGCCCCGCTAGACCGGTGATGGGAGCGGGTGGTTGGACTCCCGGCTCGGCGGTGCGCATCGGCGATCTTGAGGATTCCGTTCCTTTGTAGCGCTGGGAAGGAACGGAATCCTCAAGATCGCCGCCCTCGTCGCGTGCGCCACCACCGGGCACCCCCATCACCGATCCAGCGGACGGTCGCCAGCAGCATATGCCGCCCATGGCCGAGGACTTCATCAGGATTGAGAGCACCTTCCCTCCTGGGATGTCCGACGTCATCGACCCCGGCACCATCGCCGAGACCTACTGGAGTCTCGTCACCCGGCGCGACCGCCGCGAGGAGGTCATGACTCCGTCTCCCAGCCGGTAACCCAGCGCACGAGCGACGGCCGCCCCCGGGCCGCGGACTGGCCGGGACTCCCCGGCTGAGCTCAGTTCGCAGCGAGGACCTCCCGCAGGGTGGCGGCGAAGTTGTCGGGCTCGCCGGTCATGCCGTACTCGCCGCCGAGGAACCCGGCGTGGCCGCCGGGAAAGACGACGGGGGCGGTCCCCATCTGCTCGGCCAGGGCCACCACGGCGCGGTACGTCATCTGGCCGGCGGATTCGGAGCCGGCTGCGAGAACGATGCGGGTGGGAGCCGCGCGGAGTGCGTCCACGCGGTGCCGGTAGTGGGTGCACGAGATGAGGTTCTGCCCGAGCAGCGGATCATTCCGGGATCCGTCGTCATCGGCCGGCAGCCCGAAATCGCCGGGCTCGGGGTCAGGCTGGTGAACATAGTCGGCCGGGATCGGGCCCTGGTGGCTGACGAGCGCGATGAACTTCGCCATCGCGGGACCGAAACCGCTTCGTTGGTAGGTCCGGTGGATGTCCGTGCAGGCGGCCAGCACCTCGTCGCGGTCCGCGAGCGCCTGGGCGGCGGGCGGCTCGTGTGCGACCAGTGTGCCCACCTGCTCCGGATGGCGTGCCACAAGCGCGAGCGCGTTGACGGCACCACCGCTGCTGGCGAAGATGTCCACCGGTCCGGCGTCCAGCGCCGAGATCAGTCGGTGCAGGTCGTCGGCGTGCTCATCCGGCGTGGACACGGTCGCGCCGTCGGTCCGTTCACTGCGCTCCACCCCGCGCGGGTCGTATGTCACGACGGTGCGGTCGGCGAAACGCCCGGCCAGTGTGCCGAATCCGGTGGCGGCCATTGGCGAGCCGATCAGCAGCAGCACGGGGGCGGTGCCGGAACCGGCTTCACGTACGTCGTACCGTAATGAGGCCCCGGGCACGTCCAGGGTGTAGGTCTTCGGTGCGGTCATGGCGCCCTCCTCGTGGTCGTTCGCTCGAAATACTGACTCCCCCTAGTGACAGAAATCATCGCCGCGTACGCCCCGGCCGGCCCCGGGTTCCGCACAGGTTTCGCACTAGCGGACCGGCTCGCCGCTGGTCATGGCGGCGTCGGTGAGGGTGCGCACCAGCGTGCGCACCCCAACGGTGTCGTTGTCGTGCAGCAGCGTCTCCAACAGGGACAGCGCCGCCTTCTGGTCACCAGGGACGCTGCGCACGCGCCGCCAGTGGGGGTCCGCGGCAGCGTCGGTGAGCATCAGGGTGCGTCCGACCTGGCCGAGCGCGTTGAGCAGCACGGAGTCTTCTGGGCGGTACTCCAGTGCCGCGACAACCAGGTCCGCTTGGCGCTCCGGGTCGACCTGCTCCGGGGGTTCTGTGCGCAGTCGCGCGAGAAGCTGGTCGGCCGGGACGTCCAAATCGGGGGTCGGCAGGCGCCGGACCCCGGCGCGGGCCTCCGCGAGATCCGCCGCCGGATCGTCAGCGCGGCGGATCCGGCCGAGGGCGCGGTACGCCCGTTCGATGGCGTTCTCCGCCACCCACCGCGCGCCACGCGAGACGGCCAGGCGGGCGGCGCTCAGCGAGACCTCCAGGCACGGCCGCCACGCCCCGACCCGTTCGAAGTAGCGCGACCAGGTGGTCAGCGCCACCCCGAGCTGCCATTCGTTGCGCAGCGCGCCGACGGTGATGAGGTTCTCGGCCGCGTCAGCCCAGGCAGCGCGGAACGCGGGGTGCGCGTCGGCCTCCCGCAGAGCGGGCAGTGCGGCGACCGCTTCGCCGGTCGGGCGCTCCCCTGTTCGGGCCAGCCACGCCAACACGCGCGCCCTCTCGAAGCGGATGCGGCGCTGCGCGGCGGCCCGCGGGATGCCGCGGGGCCACGAGCCGGCGGCGTGCGTGTCCATGTGGTCCAGGGTGCGCAGCGCATCGTTGAAACGGTCCTGCTGGTGCAGGGCCCGGACGTAGCCGAAGCCGAAGTCGAAGCTCACATCGGCGCCGGCGTCGCGCACCTCGCGCGCCCGGGTGTCCAGGACGCGTACGGCCTCGTCGGGCCGGTCGTCGTCGACCAGCATGTCGGCGTGCGCCCGCACCAGCGCTTCCCAGGCCGGTTCGCCCGGCTCGGTGGTGTCCATGGCCTCGGTGAGCACAGAGGCCCGCTCCCCCGCGTTTCCCGGGCCGTCGATGTTGGCGTAGCACGCCACCACGTTCTCGGCGGCACAGGCGGCCGGGGCGCAATCCACTTCGCTCGCGTGCGCCGAGCGCAGCCGCCCCTCAGCCGCGCCCCGCACCGACTCCCCCTCGGCCCGGTCGCCCACCCGGGCGGCCAGCGGCCAGTGCTCCAGGTAGCCGCGCAGCCAGGGACGCCCGGCCACGCCGTCCGCGGCGCGCAACGCGGCGGGCAGCCCCGCTTTGAGCCGGGCGACGTCGCCCTCCACCGCTAGCTGCGGCATGCCCTGCACCGCCTCGGCCGTCTCCGCGTGTCCGGACGCGCTGAGCTCGTTCGCGGTCTCCCCCACCCATGTCCACAGCATCATCGAATCCCCCTCCTCTTGATGCGTGACTGAACGTAGCAGCTTGATTACAGAAGCGCGGGGATACGGCGAGAAGTCCGTCCATCCCAGTGCCTATACACTCGGCAGCAGCGGGCCTTGGCTCTGGGAACCAAGCGGGGCATGACAGAACGAGCGCGACGGCAGTGACGGGAGCGCGACCGAAATGGGATGGCGAGACCGGTTCGGACTCCGTAAAGCGAAGCGCAAAGGAAAGGCGCGATTCGACCGCGCGGCCGAAGACTCCGATGTCAAGGCCCTGATCGAGTTCGCGAAGAGCCGAGTCGGTGTCGAGTTCTTCGTGGAGCCCGAAACATTCGCGACCAGCACCACCGCCGTCGCCGTAGCCACTGATGGAGAGTGGATCCGGCGCCGGGTTGGCTCGCCCGACGTCATGCGCAAGGTCGCTCGCGACCTCGCCGCGCCCGCGTACGATGTGCAGATCGTCGGATATCCGAAACGCATGCGCGAGTGGACCGCGCGCAATAAGCGCGGCCTCTCCCTGGACGACTGATCGCAGTGGTGGGCCGGGGAAACCGCTCGCTCACCAAGCTTGAAGGACATCCCCTCGCCCCATGAGCACTCCGAACAAGAACGGCATGCCCGCGTGGGTACCGCGCGCGATCGTCCTCGCCGTGTGGACGGTGACCGCGTTCGCGATAACGGGGTGGCTGTTCCTGCAGCTGCAGAGCCTGCTGATGCTGCTGCTGCTCTCGCTGTTCCTCGCGCTGGCGCTGGAGCCGGCCGTCAACTGGCTGCACCGGCACCGGTGGCCCCGGGGCCTGGCCACGGGCGCTGTTCTACTGGCGGCGCTCGCCAGCGTCGTGACGTTCCTCTCCGTTCTCGGGTCGATGCTGCTGGGCCAGGTCCTCTCCCTGGTCAACCAGTTGCCCGACATGGTCCGAGGGCTGCTGGCCTGGACCAACACCACATTCGGCACCGACTTCGCGCCCACCAACCTGGTCGCCGGGCTCTCCGACGCCAGCGGGCTCGTGGAGCAGTACGCCCAAGGGCTGGCCGAGAACGCCTGGGGCGCCGGGACCGCGCTCCTGGTTCTGCTGTTCAACGGCCTGACGGTCGCGCTGTTCACCTTCTACCTGACCGCCGACGGCCCGCGGTTCCGGCGCACCATCTGCTCCGTCCTGCCGCCGCGCACCCAGCGCGAGGTTCTGCGGGCCTGGGAGATCGCGATCAGCAAGACTGGCGGATACATCTACTCCCGCGCGCTGCTCGCGGCGATCTCCACGGCGACCCACTACGGCGCGCTGCTCGTGCTGGAGATCCCCTACCCGTTCGCGCTCGCGCTGTGGGTCGGGGTGCTCTCCCAGTTCATCCCCACTGTGGGCACCTACATCGGTGGGCTGCTTCCGGTGCTGGTCGCGCTGCTCGTCGGGCCGTGGCCCGCCCTGTGGATGCTCATCTTCATCACGCTCTACCAGCAGTTCGAGAACTACGTACTGCAGCCGCGGATCACCGCCCGAACGCTGGACATGCATCCGGCCGTCGCGTTCGGTTCGGTCCTCGCGGGCGCGGCCATCCTCGGTGCTCCGGGCGCTCTCCTGGCGCTGCCCGCGGGAGCGAGCCTGCAGGCGTTCCTGAGTGTCTACATCAAGCGCTACGAAGTGGCCGAGCACCCGCTGCTCGAAGCGAACGCCGCCGAGGACGGCGATCCGGAAGCCGGAGAGCAGCCGCGTCGCAAAAAACCCCAAGGCAAAGCCGCGGGCGCGAAGCCACCGGACGGCCGCGAGAACGCCCCGGAACCCGGCGGCCGTTCCGACCCCGACGAGGAGTCATGGGGCGACTGAGGGGCCCGAGCGGCGGCTACGGCGGCGACCTTGTGACGCGGGCGGCACCGGCCCGGCAACCACCACCATGCGCTGGTTTTTGGTCATTGATGACGACAGTTTGCCGCAACTACTTCAGTCAACGTGGTTCCCTAGCGAGGGGTTCCCGTCGCATACTCGCCTGGGAGGGGGACTACGAGGATGAAGCAGGATCTCACGGCCCTGTGCTGCGAATGCGGCGCAACCCGGACCGTCAGCGCCTACCGCGGCATCGGCGAGGCGCAGTCCGCGTACGGGTTGGCGCGCTGCGTCGTCTGGCGGATGTGCCGCAGCTGCGGCCGCCGGACCTACCATGCCTACCTTCGCGACGACGACGAACGCGACGAGCTCGAGGACGCCCTCAAGCTCGACGACGCTCTTGCCGCCGAGGCGCTTGACGAGGAGATCGAGCAGCTCAGGCTGTGCGGGATCGACATCGGCCACGCGACGGTGCCGGCAATATGGGACGGGCAGTCCGTCGGGATGGTCACCCAGCGGCTGACCGATCACTCCTACTCCATCGTCCTGGACCCGGGTGCCTCCGTGGTCTCCCGGCTCAAGCTCATCGATCTGATGTGGAACGAGCTGTCGATCGGCGAACACCACGACCGCTGGCACATCCAACCCGCCGACGAGGAGTCACCGGGCTACGCGGTTCGGCTGTTCGGGTACCGCGTACCGCGGTGACCAGGCCGGGGGCCGCCTCCGGAAGTGCCGCGTGCGCGGATCCGCGCGCCTCACCCGACGGCCGGCGCCGCCGCGGTGTCCAGCCGCCGAAGCGCGTCGCGCACCACCGCGGGATCGGTGGTGCCCCAGTACGGCGGCAGCGACGACCGCAGGAACCCCCCGTAGCGGGCGGTGGCCAGCCGCGGGTCGAGCACCGCGACGACGCCGCGGTCGTCCACGGATCGCAGCAGCCGACCGGTGCCCTGCGCCAGCAGTAGCGCCGCATGGGTCGCGGCCACGGCCATGAAGCCGTTCCCACCGCGCGCGCCCACCGCCCGTTGCCGCGCCGAGGCCAGCGGGTCGTCGGGACGCGGGAAGGGAATCCGGTCGACGATGACAAGCTGCAGCGAGGGGCCGGGAACGTCCACCCCCTGCCACAGGGACAGTGTTCCGAACAGGCAGGAGCTGGGCTCCTCGGTGAACTGCTCGACAAGGCGGCCGGTCGAGTCGTCGCCCTGGCACAGGATGTCGAGGGTGAGCCTCTCGCGAAGCTCCTGCGCTGCCTGCTCGGCGGCGCGCATCGAGGAGAACAGGCCCAGGGTGCGCCCACCGGCGGCCTCGATCAGACCGGCGATCTCGTCGAGGTAGCTGGGGGCAAGACCGTCGCGGCCGGGCGGCGGCAGGTGGCCGGCGACGTAGAGGATGCCGCTGCGCCGGTGGTCGAAGGGGGAGCCGACGTCCAGGCCCCGCCAGCGCGGCTCGCCGTCGGCGCTGTCCGCGGTGCCGGGGGCGTCGCCGTTGCCGGAGTCGCCGGGACCGTCAGGGCCGCCCGCCGCGGTGTCTGGCTCCGCGGTCTCGCGGCCCAGCCCCCACTGCTCCGACAGCGCCGTGAACGAGCCGCCGAGGGCGAGCGTGGCCGAGGTGAGCACGGTGGTGCGGTCACCGAAGAGCTTCTCGCGCAGCAGACCGGCGACACCGAGAGGCGCGACGTTCAGGGTGGGTGGTTGTTTGGGGTTCTTGGCCAGCCACACGACATCGCTGCGTTCGCGCAGAGGTGGTTCGAACGAGTCGAGGACCCGCCGGGCCGTGTCCTGGACCTCGTCGAGCGCGGCCAGCGCGAGGCGGCGTTCGCTGGCGTTGCCGGAATCGGGGTCGCCTTCGTCGGCCGGGCCGATGGCGCTCTTGCATGCCTGCGCGGACTCGCGGACGCCGCGCACCGCGCCGGCCAGACCTTCGGGGAGGTGGTCGATCCGGCCGGCGTCGGTCTCGGCGAACATCAGCGTGAGGCCGTCGGCGGTCTCGCTGAGGCGTTCGGTGACCTCGGGATCGGCCAGCCGGGCGGCACGTTTGGCGGCCGTGTTCACCGACCGCTCGCTGAGCGCGCCGGTGGCCACCGAGGTGACGCGGTCGACGAGCTCGTGCGCCTCGTCGATGACCAGTACTTCGTGCTCGGGGAGCAGTTGGTAGCCCTGCATGGCGCCGATGGCGAGCATGGCGTGGTTCGTGACCACGATGTCGGTCCCGCCGGCGGCGGCACGGGCCTCCTCGGCGAAGCACTCCTGACCGAAGGGGCAGGCCGCCGCGCCCACACACTCGTTGGCGGACACCGACACCTGCCGCCACGCGAGGTCGCTCACGCCGGGGTTGAGCTCGTCGCGATCGCCGGTGACGGTCTCGGCCGCCCATTCGTGCAGCCGTTTCACCTGCCGTCCGAGCGACGACAACTGGCGCGGGTCGAACAGCTCGGTGTCGTCAGGCTCGTCGCCGGCGCTCTGCAACCGGTGCCGGCACAGGTAGTTGCGCCGGCCCTTGAGGATCGCGAACGTGGGTGCCCGCCCCAGCAACGGCGCGAGCTCGCCGGCCAGTCGCGGCAGGTCGCGTTCGATGAGCTGGCGTTGCAGCGCGATGGTCGCGGTGGAGACCACCACGGTCGTGTCCTCGACCATGGCGTGCCGGATGGCCGGAACGAGGTAGGCCAGCGACTTGCCGGTTCCGGTGCCCGCCTGGACCACCAGGTGTTCCTCTGCCTCGATGGCGGATTCCACGGCGCCGGCCATGCGCACCTGGCCCTCGCGGTGGGTGCCGCCGACGGCGCGCACCGCGGCGTCCAGCAGGGTCTCGACGTCGGGAACTTCTGCCACGGTGCGACAGTACCGTGCCCCGACGACCCCCGGCTCCGCGATTCCACATGTCCCGGGCGCGGGTCAGTCCTTCTCAAGCGTCATGGTGAGCTCGTCGTGCCGGAAACAGATGTGGTCGCGCACGTCACGCCCGTCCTTGAGGGGTTCCGGCAGCGACCACCCGACATCGGCGATCTCCGTGTCGCCGATCCGCAGGTTCCAGTACGCGGCGCGCCCCTTGTACGGGCAGTACGTCCGGGTCCGGCTGGGCACCAGCAGGTCGCGGTGCACATCGTTGAACGGCACGTAATAGCGGTTGGGCAGACCGGTCTCGCTGAGCACCATGGCGGCCCCGGTCAGGGCGATCACCTGTGCGCCGAAGCTGATCCGGACCAGCATGGAGGAGCGTCGCGCGTCGACGCGGTGGAACGGGTCGCGGAGGTGGCCGTACACCTGCTCCTCCTCGTCGAACCACCCCTCGGCCGCGTTCCAGTACATCGAGGCCAACCCGTGCAGCCAGGTCGCCTCAGGGGTCGGGGCGGGGTAGGCCCACACGGCGTTGTGCGCGGTCCAGTCGCCCACGACCAGATCCCAGTAGGAGGCGTCGCCCTTAAAGGGGCAGTGGGTGGTGCGGTCGGACGGAACCAGGTACCGCTGCCCGATGTCCTCCATCGGCACGTAGAAGGCCGGTAGCAGCCCGCTCTCGTGCAGCAGGACGCCCCGGTCGGAGTCGAGCACGGTGAGCCCGCCGACCTCGGCGCGAACGCGGCGTGGGAACTGGTGCATGTACAGCGCCCTGGAAGGCGAGTCGATCGTGTAGTTGACGGTGGTCGGCGCGTCGCTCGCGAGCGGGCCCCCACCGAGTGTCAGTGACATCCGCATCTCCGTTGTCGTATCAGCAGGAGCTGTCGCGGGTGGTTATGCCCACGGCCCCGATGGCGTCACCCGATACCGCGGTCGACGGGCATCTCGGCCCATTGCAGGGGACGACACGCCTGTATGCGAGGGGTTACGGTGCGATTCCTCCCGGCCGTGACCGGACCGACCGGGGTTCCTCGCCAGGGCTCGCCGAGCAACGGTGGATGAACACTAGGGGTGACCACGCGGTGACCCGTTCTTGGTACGAAGGAGTGACCATGCCGCTTTCCCGCGTGTCCACGACGACCAGGGAGCTTCTCATCCTCGTCGCCGAACGCCTCTTCGCGGCCAACGGTATCGGAGGTGTGTCGCTCCGCGAGATCGGTATCGAGGCCGGCCAGCGCAATACCTCTGTAACGCACTACTACTTCGGTAACAAGGACGCGCTGGTCCGCGCGATCTTCGAGTACCGGATGGAGCCCATCAACGCCCACCGCGTGCGGATGCTGCGCGAGATCCGCGAGGCCGGCCGCGAAGGCGAGCTGCGCGCGCTGCTGGAGGCCCTGGTCTTCCCGATAGCGTGCGGCATCATTGAGGGCGGACACTACGGCCAGTTCCTCGCCCACCTGCAGACCGACCCCAGCTACCGGGGGACCTACGGCTGGGCCGCGGCGAGCGGCCTGCGCGAGGTCTGCGACCACATCGCCCAAACCCTGGACGGCATGCCGCACGAGATCCGGCGCAACCGGATCCGGATGCTGCGTGGTCTCGTCACCGTGACCGCTGGCGAGATGGAGCAGCGGGGCGCCACGGCCAAGGAGGGGGAGATCCCGCCATGGGCGCTCGACCTGGTCGACGCGGCCATGGGACTGCTGACCGCGCCGTACCGGGCGGAACCGCTCGCGTCCGAGGACGCCCGACCCGTCAACGGGGAAAGGGGCGGCGCCGGTGGCCGCGCCTGAGCCCGGTCACCGGCATGTTCCGCCCCGCTCGCGCGCTAGTCGGCCAGAGCGGCGTCCAGCTCCGACAGCAGCCGCGCCTTGGACCGGGCACCGACGATCGAGCGCACCGGCTGCCCGTCGCGGAAGAGCAGCAGGGTTGGCAGCGACATCACCCGGTAGGTCAGCGTGGTCACCGGGTTCTCGTCGGTGTTGAACGAGCGGACCGTGAGCGACCCGGCGCGCTCCCCCGCGATCTCGGCGACCACCTGACCGACCACGCGGCAGTGCGGGCACCACTCGGCCCAGAAGTCCACCAGAACGGGGATGTCGCTCCGGAGGACCTCCCGGGTGAACGTCTCGTCGGAAACCGCGGGCACCTCACCGGGAATGCTGGTCAGCGACATCAGAACTCCTTACTTCATTGGCTGCACCATCGTTCGGGCCCGCCACGACACACGGCCCGGCCTGGCGCGCAAGAGCGGCGTCCAGCTTGGCCGCCAGGTTCGCGCGCACCGCGCCGAGCCGATCGAGGAAGGCGTCCACCTCCGCGAGCTTTCGCTGGTAGACCTGGATGGAATCGGCGCAGGAGTCGCCGGTCTCGTGCCCGGTACGCAGGCACTCGATGAACGGCCGGGTGTCGTCCAGACTGAACCCGATGGCCTGCAGCGTCAGGATCTCGTTGACCAGCCGGTAGTCGTCCTCGTCGTACTCCCGGTAGCCGTTCGCCGAACGCTTCGCTCGAAGCAGCCCCTGGGACTCGTAGAACCGCAGAGCGCGGGTCGTCGTGCCAACGCGCTGGGCAAGCTCACCGATTCGCATACTCGGACGCTAAACGTTGCCGCCAACGTCAGGGCAAGCGCCATACTGGGCCGCGGCGGCCAGCAGACCCTGGTCGGGGACCCGTCCGGCAACCCGGTCGAGCTCTTTGGGCCGTATGCACGGTGAACACGGTGGGATCATGATTCTCCTCGGAGAGGCATGTAGACATCGCCGAGTCGGCACCGACGTATCCGGTGAGCGACGGAGCAGCCGCCGCAGGAGCCCCAAAGGGGGAACAGAGCCGTGAAGTACGTGATCCTGATCCATTCCAACCCGCAGCCGTGGGGCCACCCGACCGGCGACTACCTCGCGGAGTTCCAGGCACTTCCCGAGGCGCAACGCGAGAAGCTCACCGAGGACTTCGAGCGGACCCTGACCGAGCTGCAGGAGAACGGTGAGCTGGTGACCGGCGAGGCGCTCGCCGATCCAGCGTCCGCTCGGCTATACCGGTGGCGCGATGGCTCCCCGCTGCCCAGCGACGGGCCGTACTCGGAGAGCAAGGAGCACCTCGCCGGCTTCTTCCTCATCGACGTCGACAGCCAGGAGCGCGCCGAAGAGGTGGGGGCGGTCTTTGCCGGACCGGGCGAGACCGTCGAGCTGCGCCCGGCGATGCAGTTCGGCGGCGAGGACGCGTGAGGGCGTGACCGAAGCAGCACTGGCCGACGTGTGGCGCCGAGAGGCGCCGCACGTCCTGGCCGCCCTGTTGCGCCGGTACGGCGACCTCGGCGACTGCGAGGACGCCGCCCAAGAGGCGCTGGCCGACGCCGCTGAGCAATGGCCGATCCGAGGGGTACCCGATGATCCGCGGGCGTGGCTGGTGCGGGTCGCCTCCCGGCGGCTGATCGACACCTATCGCGCCGACCGGGCGCGCACCGGCCGGGAGAGCGCCGAGGTGGCGCGCCGCCCTGGTGACGCCCACCTCGCACCACCCGCCGACGAAGCCGTGACCACCGACACCGACGACACTCTGCGGATGCTGTTCCTGTGCTGCCATCCCGCCCTGAGCCGGGCCTCCCAGGTCGCGCTGAGCCTACGCGCGGTCGTCGGCCTGAGCGTCGAGCAGATCGCGGCGGCCTACCTCGTACCGGCGCGCACCATGACCCAGCGACTCACGCGGGCCCGGTCGTCCCTGCGGGCATCGGGCGCGCGGCTCACCATGCCCGGCGATGCGGAGCTGCCGGCCCGGGTGGCGGCGGTGCTGGACACCTGCCACCTGATTTTCACCGAGGGTTACACCCGCACATCAGGGGAGGCACTGGTCGATACCGGGCTCACCGAAGAGGCGATCCGGCTGACCCGGCAGGTGTGCGCGGCCCTGCCGGACCACGACGAGGCTACGGGGATGCTGGCGCTGATGCTGCTCACCCACGCCCGCACACCGGCGCGCACCGACCCCACCGGGGACCTGGTGCCACTGGCCGAGCAGGAGCGCGGCCGCTGGTGCCGGGACCTGATCGCCGAGGGCGTCGGCCTGCTGGAGGGGGTGCTGCCGCGCGGGCATGTCGGCCGTTTCCAGTTGCAGGCCGCGATCGCCGCGGTCCACGCCGAAGCGCCGAGCTACGAGGCCACCGACTGGGCCCAGATCCGCATCCTCTACGAGATGCTTGAGCAGGTCGCCCCCGGTCCGGCGGTGACCCTCAACCGCGCCGTGGCCGTCGCCATGGCCGAGGATCCCCATGCGGGGCTGCGGGTTCTGGAGCCGCTCCTCGCTGAGTCGGCTATGAAGCGTCACCACCGCCTGCACGCTGTCCGCGCCCACCTGTTGGAGCTCGCCGGGGACCGCGAGGCGGCCGCCGAGAGCTACCGGCGCGCCGCGCAGCTCACCGTAAGCCGTCCCGA
This sequence comes from Lipingzhangella halophila, assembly GCF_014203805.1. Taxonomy (GTDB): domain Bacteria; phylum Actinomycetota; class Actinomycetes; order Streptosporangiales; family Streptosporangiaceae; genus Lipingzhangella; species Lipingzhangella halophila. The sequence continues at coordinate 4,209,471 of NZ_JACHJT010000001.1, forward strand.
GCAGCGCTACCTCAACCGGAGGCTCACCCGCCTCACCAGCGGACAGGCGTGAGCGCCGGGCTGGCAGGGTGCCTATCCGGCACTGGCAACCGGCTTCCTGGGGGGTTCGGGGGGTCGCCCCCCGGAGAAACAACGAGGCGACCCGGCGAGCACGTTCACGTGCGAGCAGGGTCGCCCAGAGACGAGTGGAGCTATGGGGATTCGAACCCCAGACCTCCTCCATGCCATGGAGGCGCGCTACCAACTGCGCCATAGCCCCGTAGGGAGCCCCCGTGAGGGCTGGATCCAGTGTATCGGACGTTCGCGGGCGCCGCGGCCATGGTTCGGCGGTCGGCGGGCTTCCCGTCGCTAGTGGGGTTGCGCGCGAAGTAAGGTGGTCGCGTTCGGATGCGCTGGGTAGGGGCGATGCGGGAGGGCCGGGCACGGTGTCGGACACTTCGCTGGAGCACGAGGCCGGGAACCGGGCAGCGCTTGGACGCTTCCTGATGCGCGTCGCTCCTTGGGTCACCCAACTGCAGCGCCAGGTCCTGGGCCAGTTGGATCCGCCGCTCGGGTTCGCGCAGTACAGCGTGCTGGCCCGGCTGGGGCGCGGGACCGTGTCGATGTCGGAGCTGCGCGCGCGCTCCATTGTCGCGGTGTCCACGCTCTCCGAGACCACGACCAGTCTCGCCCGGCTCGGCCTGGTCAAGCGGGTTTCCAGCGAGCGCGACCGCCGCAGCGTTGACCTCTATCTGACTGAGCGGGGCCGCGAGGTGCTCACGAGCGCGGAGTCGGCCATGGACGACCTGGCGGCGTCGCTCCTCGAAGGGGTGCGCGAGCCAACCCCAGAGGAGTTGTCCGAACTCCTCGGCCCGTTGTCGGATCGCGTTCGGCGCGTTCTCACCGAGTATGAGCACGGAGCAGATTCCTAAGGACGCACCGCCCGCGGCCGCGTGTCCGGGCGGGCGCGCGTCATACGCCGCTGGCCTCTGGTACCGGTTCGGCATCCTGGCGCGCCGCACCCGTCCCGAGAACGGCTGCGCTTCCCGTTGACCGTGCCGCCGACCTGGCACGGAACGCCTTTCCTGCGGACACCTTGGCGCGTAGTCACGCGCTAACCGTACGAATGCCAGTATTTTCCCTGGCGACAGCGTTTCGGGTCCCGAATATATTTGGCCGCTAACCAGTATCTCGGGCAGCGCGATGCCGATGATGTGTCGCCACGTGCCTCAAGGAGTCTCATGACGAAGACGGCGTCCCGTGGGCGGCGCGGCTTGGGCGTTGCGCCGCTCGAAGGTATCACCGGCAGGGAGTCCGCACCGTTCGGCTGGGCTCCGCTGATCATCCTGTTCGTGGTAGGCCTCGCCGACCGGATCGAGACCTACATCGCCTCGGGCGCGTTACCCCTGCTGCAGGCCGAGTGGGGGTTCAGCGACACCATGGGCGGAATGATCATGACGGCTCCGCTGATCCTCGGCGCCGTCGCTCTGGTCCCGGCAGGCTACGTCAGCGACCGGTTCAACCGGACCGGGCTGATCGCCGTCGTCGTGGGGCTCTGGTCGCTGATCACGCTCGGTTCGGCGGTCGCGCCGATCTTCGCGATCTTCCTTGTCACCCGGGCGATCCTCGGCACCGCCGACACTATCGACAACCCGGCGTCGAGCAGCCTGCTGGCCGACTACTATCCGCCCAAGACACGCGCCAAGGTCTTCGGTTACGTCCGCCTCACCAACTACGCGGGCATCGCCCTGGGCACCATCCTCGGCGGGGTGGTCGGTGAGGCGTTCGGCTGGCGGTGGGCCTTCGCGTGCATGGTCATCCCCGGCCTGCTCGTCGCCTACCTGTGCTGGCGGCTCCGCGAACCTGTCCGGGGCTTCCTGGACGAGGTGATCGCCCGCAACCCCAGCAAGCCGATTCCCATCCCGGAGTCCGATACCGGTGCGCAGCCCGACCGGCCCCCCGGATCCGGGCACCCTCCGAAAATCCTCACCCAGCTCGCCTACATCTGGCAGGTTCGCACGCTGCGCTATGTCTGCCTGGGGTTGGCGCTGCTCACCCTCGGCCTCCAGGGCATCTTCTACTGGATTCCCAGTCTGCTCACCCGCGAGTTCGCTCTCACCGCCGGTGAAGCGTCCACGCTCAGCTCGATGGTGAGCCTGTTCGCGATCTGCACCGGTGCCATCTTCGGTGGCTGGATCGGCGGGCGGATGCACGGAGCGGTGCGCGGCGGGCGGCTCCTCGCCAGCGGGCTCGGCCTGTTCATCGGGTCGGCCTGGCTCGGCGTCGCCCTGGCCATGGACAACCTGGTGGTGTTCATGTCCTGTCTGCTGCTGTCGAGCTTCTTCTCCTCGATCGCCATCCCGAACACCTTCGCCTCCATCGCCGACGTCGTCGCCGCCAACTCCCGCGGCATCGGGTTCGCGGTGCTGAACTTCCTCGTGGTCGGGGGCGGCGCTCTCGGGCCCGTAGTCGTCGGCGCGATCTCGGACGCCTACGGCGGGAGCCTGCTGACGGGGATGTACGCGCTGTTGCCAGCGATGCTCGTCGCTGGGCTTTTCGTCCTCTTCGGGCGCCCGCACTTCGACCGGGAGGCGAAGAGTGTCATTGTCGCGGCGCGTCCCTACTCGCCGCCTTACCACCTCCGCGAAGAAACGGCGACCTCTCCGAACTGACGGCGTCGCCGGATCCGCACCCGCGAAGGGGTGCCGCCACTCAGTGGCGGCACCCCTTCGTTGTTGTCCCAGGACTCGGATGCGGCGTGCGCTCCTGAGGGAGGTTCCGCACGGTTGCCCCTTGACCCCCTTCTTACTGTTCAGTAAGTTACTGGAGATTAACAAAGTGGTGCGCATCACTCTTCCCCCCGCTCCCAAAAAGAGGAACACCGATGCGTCGAACGAGCATCACGGCGAGCTGCGCGCTCAGTGCGACGGTCCTCGCCACCGCCCTCGCTCCCCCCGCCCACGCCGAATCGTCCAGCCTCTCCTTCGAGACCATCCCCGGATCGGATGGCGTCGACCTCAGCGCGATCAGCGTCACTCCCGACGAGGAGGGACCGCACCCGCTGCTGGTCCTGCCGGCGGCATGGTCCATGCACGCCTCCCTGTTCACCGGAGCCGCATCGAAGCTGGCCTACGAGTCGGGCTACCAGGTGGTGGTCTACACCACGCGCGGCTTCTACGACTCCGGAGGCGGGGTGGAGGTGGCCGGCCCGGAGGACGTCGCCGACGCGAGCGCCGTCATCGACTGGGCCCTCGACAACACCGGCGCCGACCCCGAGGCCATCGGAATGGGAGGCATCTCCTACGGCGCCGGGATCAGCCTGCTCACCTCCGCAAGCGACGACCGCGTTGACGCCGTTGGCGCCATGAGCGGCTGGAGCGACCTGGAATCCTCGCTGTACCCCAACGAGACGATCAACTTCCAAGCTGTCGAGCTCCTGCTGCTGAGCGGCGAGCTCACCGGGACACCCGGCGAGACCCTGGAGCACGTCCGCGACGAGTACCGCGACGGCAATGTCGAACCGGCACTGGAGATGGCTCCGGAACGCTCCCCCGCCACCAAGGTCGACGCCATCAACACCAACGACCCCGCGGTACTGCTGGCCCACCCCTACAACGACGGGATCTTCCCGGTGGAGCAGATCCCCTCGTTCTACGAGGAGCTGGACACCGACAAGCGGCTGATGCTCGCGCCGGGCGACCACGCCACGCCCGAGCTGTTCGGCGCGGCCGGGCTGCCCAACCGTGTCTGGGAGGACCTGACGCGCTGGTTCGACCACCACCTCAAGGGCGAGGACAACGGGATCGGCACCGAGGACCCGGTCCACCTGCAGGAGAACAGTGCCGGCGGCGAGTGGGCGACCTACCCCGACTGGCCGTCTGCCACCGCCGCGACCGAGACCCACTACCTGGAGGAGCCGGAGCGCTCGTTCTCTCAGTGGCAGCCCACCGGGGGCATGAGCAAGAGTCCGGCGCCGGGCTGGGACTACCCGATCGACGCCGGCGCCGGCACCACGGCCCAAAGCGGGACCATCCTGGTCAGCGGCGCGCTGCAGCAGTTCCTGGACCTGCCCACCGGGGTGTCGCTGCCGCTGGTGAACCGGAACCGGGCCGGAGTGTGGAGCGGGCCGGAGTACCCCGACGGCACGACCATCAGCGGGACGCCCAGCGTCGAGGTGGAGGTCACGCCCACGACCGAGGAGACGTCCCTGTTCTTCTACCTGTACGCCACGACCCGGCACGGCACGGGGGAACTGATCACGCACAAGCCCTACACCCTGCGTGGGGCCACCCCGGGCGAAGCCGCAACTGTGCGGGTCGACCTGCAGTCCGTGGTACGCGATGTCGCGCCGGGACGCCACCTCACCCTGGTGATGGACACCGACGATCCGCGCTACACCGGCGAGAGCGAGCGCGGAGAGCGGGTGACGGTCTCCTCCTCCGAGAAAAGCCCCGCTGCGGTAACCGTCCCGCTCGCCTGAACCACCGGCGGTGGGGCGGCGATCCGCCGCACCGTGCCCTTCGGACGCGCCGGCGGCAACGAACGGCCTCTGACCGCGGCCAACAGGAAAACGGCGGAGCACCGTATGACCGTGGTGCTCCGCCGTTCGTATGTGGCCCCGAGTTCCCAGAGCACGCGCCCAGCCCCGGTCATCGAACCGAAGCGGCTCCACTACGCGCCCGCATCCCCGCAGGCCTCGGCCACGACCGCAAGAACCCGGCCTACCCGGCCTTGGGCTAGGCGTGCGCAGCCGTCGAGGAACACGCCGAGGTCCGAGCTCCCTATTAATCGGTTGGCGGACACCCTTGGGGCGCTGTGGCGCAAGCTGCCCGGCCTGGAGCCGCTTCTCCCAACAAAGGAACCGCGCCAGGTACCGCGGGCGATACGGCGTCCCACTGACAAGCACATCGCCGACATCGTGGCCGAGTACCAGGAGGGCGCCACCATCCGCCAACTGGCCGTCAAGCACCGGATTGGCCGCGTGACTGTCAGCGAGATCCTGAAGCGGAACGGGGTGAAGCTGCGCTGTACCGGCCTCACGCCCGAGCAGGTAGATGAGGCCGTGCGTCTCTACGCCAAGGGATGGTCTCTGGCTAAGATCGGCAACCGGTTCAGCGTCTATAGCAAGACTGTCTGGAGCCGCCTGACGGAGCGGGGAATCAAGATGCGCGATCCGCATGAGCGCCCGCTGTAATCGACCTCGTCTTCCGTGCGGCAAGCCAGATCCTCCGAGTCGATGCGGGACGGCTGCGCCAGGAGGAATGGTCGCTGGCACGGAATTACCCGCACAGAAAGAGAGTAGATATGCTGAAAAAGGCCAAAAAGTTAGCCAAATATTTACTGGCGATCACCTGGGTACGCAAAACGCATGAAGGCGTTGCGCGAGGTATTTTGGAAGTATTTGCGGCGAATCGGCTGCTTACTGCACTGTATAGCATCCCTGGCTTCGTGACGTTCAACCGCGAACAATATGCGGTACTGCGTGGTCGCCGCAATTACTATCGCAACTTGAAAAAGAAACGAACGTCCCATGTAGAGCTACGCCGTAATACCCATATGCTAGAGAAAGGCATAACCATGCGACCACGGCGTCCGGTGTTTGCAAAAGAATATATTGTCGAGACGGTCGAATTTTACGAGCACGCAGTCCATCAGTACTGTCAGAAAAAGGACAGTCTGGACGAGAGTGAACTTGCTTGGTCGCACAGTGTCCTTAGTGAGTATTTTTATATCGTCCCACAGGGAAATGATGAGGCAGTGGATACAGCCCGCAAGCGGTTTGCAGCCACCGAAAAAGACTATAATCCCGAAGTAGTCGAAATGGTACCGTTTGAACGTGCTGTGGGCGAAAAGAGCGATGTCGGATACGAGGAACTGCTTGCACTCGCAAAACAACGCCGTTCTGTGCGGTGGTACAAAGACAAAAAAGTTCCTCGTGACCTTATCGACAAAGCACTCATGGTAGCGTGCCAGTCTCCTACGGCGTGCAACCGCTTGCCATACGAATTTCGTGTGTTTGATGACCCTGAGATTGTAAAAAAAGTAGCTGACATCCCATTTGGCGCCGCCGGGTACAGTCACCAAATCCCTACGGTCATAGTGGTAGTAGGAAAGTTGAGCAGTTACTTTAGCCCGCGCGATCGGCACATCGTATATGTAGACGCGTCCCTGGCAAGCATGTCGTTTATGCTGTCACTTGAGACTCTGGGGCTGAGCTCTAGTGTGATTAACTGGCCCGATTTCGAGCCCCTGGAACACAAGATGCAAAAGACGCTGCATTTGGGTTCGGATGAACGGGTGATCATGCTTATTTCTGTTGGGTATGCAGACCCAAAAGGAATGATTCCGTACTCTCAGAAAAAAGATATCGAAGTGCTTCGCCGATACAACGACTTGGGAGCGTAAGGTGAAAAAAATACTAAAGAACAAACGGCTACGGGCGGCGTTGGCGTGGCTCGTGATCGGGGTAACAGCGTTCTTTTTTGCGCGCTCACTGATAGGCAACTGGCAACGGCTCGAAGAGGTGGACCTGAGCGTCAATGGCTGGTCAGTTTTGGCGGTGCTTTTGTTTGCCGGTGCAGTGGCGAGTTCTGGGTTGCTTTGGGGTGATATCTTAAACCGCTTGAGTAGCGACAAAAAAATACACGCCGCAGAAGCTGTTCGCGTACACATTATGTCATGGTTGCTGAAGTATATTCCGGGTCAAGCGGGGTCCTTTCTCAGTAAACTTGGCTGGGGCATCAAGCATGGCTACAGCAAGAAGCTTGTTTCCATCACATTTATTTACGAAAATGCGTTTTTACTGCTCGCTTCGATCATCGGCTCATTGCCGGTGATTGCGCTGCTGTTCCGGGACCAGTTCGCGGAAGGGCTGTCTATGTTCGCACCGCTGCTGCTGGCGGTGCCGCTGCTTTTTTTTTGCAGAAAGACGTGTTTTATCACACGCTAAATTTCGTGTTCAAAAAGCTGCGAGGGCAAACGGTTGACCGGGCGTTCTTCCTGTCGACACCCCAGCTGATCGGCTACATGCTGAAGTTTTTGCTGCCCCGGCTAATCACAGCCGGAGCGTTCCTGTGTGTGGTTATTTCGCTTGTCGATGTTCCGCCCGAGGCATATATTGGATTAGCAGCAACGTATATTTTGGCGGGAATAATTGGACTGATGGCCATTTTCGTTCCCAGTGGGCTTGGAGTGCGTGAAGCGGTGATTGTGCTGTTCGCTAGCGTCTACTTCCCAGTTGAGATCGCCATTGTCCTCTCGCTCGCGGCACGTTTGTATACGACGCTGGCCGACGGGTTACTAGCTTTGGTATACGTAGCATTCCGCAAACAAGGAGGCAAAGAATGAAGAAGATTGCGATGATCGGCTCGGCATTATCCGGCAACAAAGGCGCCGCCGCAATGCTCGAGAGCGCCATGCAAACGCTGGGAGAAAAATATCCGGATGCACAGTTTACACTGCTGGCTATGTATCCCCAGCAAGACAAAGAACAAAATACATACAAAAATCTGACGATCTTGCGCGGGGACTCGTTTTATTTAGGTGCCGTGATTAACTCATGGGCACTCCTCTACCGTCTTCTTCCTGGTGCGCGCAATTTCATAAAAAAACGCTCGCCAGAGGTAAAAGCGCTTGCCGAGGCTGACGTCTTGCTCGACCAAGGGGGCATCACGTTTGTTGACGGACGTGAAGTATTTTTGATCTATAATGTAGCAACCATCCTACCAGCACTGAACGTAAAAACGCCGGTCGCCAAGTGCGCACAGGCACTCGGGCCGTTCAAAAATCCCATAAACCGGATGGCAGCGAACATATTTTTGCCCAAAATGGCCAGGATTGTCTCTCGTGGCGCCATCACCCATGCGCACCTGGAAGGCCTTGGGTTGAAAAACGTAACCGAAGGCGCCGACTACGCGTTTTGCCTGGAAGTGACGGACGCCGAAGAAAAAGCTGCCACGAAAAAATTCGACATGAACTTCTTCAAAAACGGCAATGTCGTCGGTGTGTCTCCCAGCGTGGTGCTGCGCAAAAAAGTCGATAAACATCGTGGGCCTGGCGCCTACGCAAAAGAAACAGCGGAATTTGTTGATTACCTTACAAAGGAGAAAGGCTATAAAGTACTGCTCATTCCGCACAGCTACCGCTCTGCTGAAACGCAGCTACAGCACAACAATGACGCGCCGTTGTGCCGCGATATCTACGCTCAAGTAAGCGGCCAAGAGAAATGTCAGCTACTGGACGTCGAGCTGGGTTCACAAGAACTGCGCTGCATCATCGGCAAATGTGACCTGTTCATCGCATCGCGGTTCCATGCCATGGTGTCATCTCTTGCTATGCAAGTGCCAACCCTAGTCATCGGGTGGAGCCACAAATACCGCGAAGTGTTGGAGATGTTTGGACTAGAAAAATGGGCATTCGGGCATGACAAGCTGCAGCATGAATACCTCAAAACGCGGTTCGCCGAGCTGGAAGAAGAGCAAAAAACCGTCCGCGCGCAGCTGACAAAAAAGCTTCCCAAGGTGAAGAAAAAATCATACAACCAAGTCGACGTCATCCAGAGTGTGCTTGAAAGGTAACGCCTGCACTGTGTACGGCATTGCGCTTACGCCACAGCTCAACGAAGCCTTCGTTGAGGCGCTGTACGTCGAAGTGGACGGCATCAAGGGACACGAACCCGACGATCCCTTCGCCACCCTGCGCAGGTTCCAGGACGCCTACGTGGCCAACCACAGCGTGCCCGATGCCACAGCAAACGCGCCATCGGCTGAAACGAAGAAGCTCCCTCCCCGGGAGGGGAAGGAGCTTTCATCGGTGAACCCCGTGGAAGCCCTACTAGGAGGCGTTGCTTTGGCCCCGGGTTCTAGTAAGCCTTCCATGGTGGAGCTATGGGGATTCGAACCCCAGACCTCCTCCATGCCATGGAGGCGCGCTACCAGCTGCGCCATAGCCCCTGGTGTCGTCATCGCGACGTCGTCGACCCTACCGGATGTCCGGGGGTCGTCGCTCCACGGGTCGCTTCCTGCCCCGTGAGCCGCGGTTTCGCATACTCCCCCGAACCGCAATACCCTTGACAGGTGTCCGATTCCAAGCGTGAAGTCCAGATGCTGCACGACCGCCTCCTGATCCGCCCTGTCGAGGAGAAGGGAGAGCGGCGCAGCAGCGCGGGCCTGGTCATCCCGGACACCGTGAAGATGGGAACACGGCTCACGTGGGGCGAGGTCTGCGGGGCCGGGACCAGCGCACGGCACGTCAAGTCCGGCGACCGGGTGCTCTTCAATCCCGAGGAGCAACTCGAAGTGGAGATCCACGGCGAGCTGTACGTCATCATGCGCGAGCGCGACATCCACGCCATGGCCAATGAGGATCCGGAGTACGGCACCGGTCTGTACCTCTAGCTTCCCGCCACAGGGTCACGCCGGTTGAGCGCGGTCACGCCGGTGGCCGGTCGCGCGATGCGGCGCGCGCTCCACGGTCGGCACGCGTCGCCCCGGAACCGTAACGCTTGCACCATGCCTCGCTCTAGATCGCGCCATGTGGCTGTCGTACCGCTCGTCCCTGACGCACCATGGGAGCAGGATGAGCACCGACTCCCGTGGCGCCCACCGCCTGTGTCCCCGGTAGGCGGGTAGACGGGTTGCGCGCCCTGCTTCACCGGGGACGCGGTTTCTCCCGAATCCCGCTGTCCGCCGGTGTCGCGCAAAAACGCGCGGCCTGCCGCCGCACCGGGGCGGCTCTGCGGTACGGGCCCTCCTACCTCGTTGGAGCAGGACATGGCGATGACCCCGAATACGCTCGACCAGGCACGTGTCGAGGAGTTCGCCGGCAACGTGTTGGAGACCTACACCCGCTCGATCGTCACCCTGATGATCGACCTGGGATACCGGACCGGACTGTTCGAGTCGGCCGCACAGGGCCCCACCACCAGTGAGGGGTTGGCGGAGCGGGCAGGGCTCCAGGAGCGCTACGTGCGGGAGTGGCTGGCGGCGATGACCACGGCCGGCATCGTCGAGTTCGACGCCACAGCCCGCACGTACACGCTCCCGGCGGAGCACGCCGCGTGCCTGACCGGACCGGGTGCCGCGAACCTGGCACCACTGGCACGGGTGACCACACACCTCGCGGAGCACGTCCCCCGGGTGGCGTCCGCGTTCCGGGAGGGAGGCGGCGTTCCCTACTCGGAGTACCGTCCGGAGTTCACCAACGTGATGGACTCGGTGAGCCGCAACTTCTTCGACGAGCATCTCGTCGAACGGGTGGTGCCGCTGGCGCCGGGCCTGCCCGAGCGGCTGGCCGCGGGCGCGCGGGTGGCTGACGTCGGGTGCGGTACCGGGCACGCCGTCGTGCTGCTCGCGAAGGCGTTCCCGGGTTCCACGTTCGTCGGATACGACCTGGCCGAAGACGCCATCGCGCAGGCCCGTGCCGAGGCGGCCGAGGCCGGGGCCGACAACGCCTACTTCGAGGTCCGGGACGCCGCGAAGCTCACGGCTGACCCTCCCTACGACGCGGTTCTCACATTCGACTGCATCCACGACCAGGCGGATCCGGCCGGAGTGCTGGAACGCATCAACGCGATGCTGGTACCGGGCGGCAACTACGTGATGATGGAGCCGGCCGCGTCGAGTCTGCTGGAGGAGAACGTCGCCAACCCCGTCGCCCCGCTGTTGTACGGGGTGAGCACGCTGCACTGCATGACGGTCTCGCTGGCCTCCGGCGGTGTCGGGTTGGGCACAGCGTGGGGGGCGCAAATGACCCGGGAGTACCTCGCCCACGCCGGGTTCGGCCCGGTGCTGGCGTACGACGCCCCGGACGACCCGCTCGACACCATCTTCGTCACCCACAAGCCGGAAACCACGGAACCATGAACGTCTGGCCTCGGGCGGCCGCGGCACGGGCACGCCGCGGCACGGGCACCTTGGGGACACGGCGAGCACGGCGCGAGGAACAGCGGATTCATGGGGAGGGGAGCAGGTTCTGAGCCCAGGAGAGCAAATGCTGTCCGGCCTGCTGCGGGCCAGCCACCACATCTCGTTCGAGGAACTCGCACCCGCCCTCGCCAAAGAGGCTGCCCGCGCAGGATTCCAGCAGACCATGGTCTACGTGGCCGACCTGAGGTACCAGTGGCTGTTCCCGCTGCCCGCCCAGTACGACGCCGCGGGTGAGCCGCTCAAACCGATACGGATCGATACGACCATGGCCGGGCTGGCTTTTCGGATGGTCGAGAGCGTGCCGGCCCGCGTCTCGGACACTCCCACCGAGAGCGTCCCGGACGGCCCGGCGGCGCACGAACCGCGCCGACTGTGGCTGCCGCTGCTCAGCGGAGCTGAGCGTATCGGTGTTCTCGGGGTGACCCTGCCCGAGGACAATGAGTCCCAGGAGTATCTGGCACGCCAGTTGGCCAGCCTTGTCGCCTTGGTGATCGCGAGCAAGCGCGACAAGAACGACGCTTACGCCTCCCTGGTGCACACCGACCAGTTGGCCCTTTCCGCCGAGGTGCTGTGGAACCTGCTGCCCGCCCCGACCCTGACCCACCAGAATCTCGTGCTCAGCGCCATGCTGGAACCCGCCCACGAGGTCGGCGGAGACTCCTACGACTACGGCCTGAGCGGCGACCTGCTGCACTTGGGGATCTTCGACGCTATGGGGCACGACCTCGCTTCGGGCCTCGTCGCCACCATCGCCATGGCCACGTTCCGCAACAACCGCCGTAAGGGGTGCGACCTCACCACTATCGCGGACAACATCGACAAGACCATAGCCGACCAGTTCGACCCGCCTCGGTTCACCACCGGCGTCCTCGCCACACTGAACACCCGGACCGGCTGGTTGTCGTGGGCCAACCTGGGCCACCACCCGCCGCTGGTGCTGCGGCAGGGTCGGTCCGTGGCCACACTGGACACGGGCGAGACCGGCGCACCGATGGGTCTCGGGTTGGGCATCCGGGCCGAGCTGGGCCATTACCAGATGGAACCCGGCGACCGGTTGGTCTTCTACACCGACGGTGTCATCGAGGCCCGCAGCCGGGATGGGGAGGTGTTCGGCCTGGAACGTTTCACGGACTTCCTCACCCGCCGCGAGGCCGACGGGATGCCGGCCCCGGAGACTCTGCGCCGTCTGGTCCAGACGGTCCTGGAACACCAGGACGACCGCCTGCAGGACGACGCCACCGTCGTCCTGGTGGAGTGGGGCGCCCAGGATCGCGGTTGACCCGCGCGCTGGCGCGCCGTGCCCTGGGGTCCGCGCTCGAACCGCTCCGGAGCCGGCGTTCCCCCGCACCCCGCGCGGCGACTGCTCCCCGCCCCGGCCTGGAGCGCGGCACCGCCCTCTAGAACCGGCAGCGCAGCATCCGCTTGGGGCTTGCCCCAACAGCGATGGGGACCAAGCCAACCGGTTGACCAGTACTCCGTGAGCCGCGCCAGCACACCCGGCCCCGTCTCTTGACAACATGGAAAGAGACGGCTTTACTTTCCACTATGGAAACTCACGGATCACCCCAAAGCCCTGAGGAGCGCCCCGATCCGCGGGAAGCCCAAGCCGCATTGCGCGAGATCGAGCAAGCCAGCGCTTCGGTCGCGGATATCCGCACGCCGCTGTGGTACTTCCTCGCCCTGGCCGCCCTGGTCGCTCCCCTGGGGCCGGCGGTCGCGCTACTCCCCGAGCCACCATTGGGCAACGTACTCGGCGTCATTGGCCTGACTGTGTGGTCGGTGCTGCTCGGCGCGCTCGTCGCCCGGGTGACCAGGCAGATGGGCGTGGTCAAGTGGCTGACCCCGCGCCAGATGCTTCCCTTCGCCATCGGCGTCGCCGCACTCACGCTGACCTTCGTGGTCCTGCGCATCGTCCTCGGCCAGGACTGGATCCTGGACACGCTCTCGGTGGCGATGGGGGCGCTCATCGCCGCGTTCGGCGTGTACCACTCCCGTACCGCGAGCATGGAGCCGTCCTGATGGCCACCCACGCCACCAGTGACGGCTTCGACCCCGTCATCCACGCACCGCAGCGGCTGCGGATCTGCGCGCTGCTGGACTCGACCGACCAGGCCGAGTTCGGCTTCGTCCAGGAACGGCTCAGCGTCACCGCCTCAGTGCTCAGCAAGCACGTGAGCGTGCTCATGGACGCCGGATACGTCAAACAGAACAAGTTCGTCCGCAACGCCCGCCAGCGGGTCTGGCTGAGCCTGACCAAAGCCGGACGCGCCGCCTACCGCGACCACGTCGCCGCGTTGCGCGCAATCGTGGAGCAGGATTCCGAGTCTTAGCCGGCGATAAGCAAGTCATCATCCGGGATCCGGAGGACGCGTTCCCCGAGTTCCACATTGTCGAGCGACCTTGGCCACCAACAGGGCCGCTCGGGCACGGGCACCCGGGAACGGCCCTGGCGCGGGGTTGGCGCCGTATCGGGCACGCCACGAGCGTGGTCTTCTTCGCACTGCCGGTCAGGTGTAACGAGCGACCAGTTTGGCGAGATCATCGAGCTTCCTCAAGGTGGCGGATTCGGGCATGGTCTCGATGTGAAAGGTGGCGCGCTCGGCTCCGGCCTCCGCGTACTCGGCCAATGACGCCGGGCTGTCCGCGTCACCGGGGACGTTCATGACGACACCGGTGCGCCCCCGTGCGGCCAGCGATGCCCGCATCTCCCGAATGTCATCGGAGGTGGCAGTGATGGGGAACCAGCCGTCGCCGTGCTCGGCGACGCGGCGCCGGGCCGCAGGGCTGTGTCCGCCGATATAGATCGGTGGGTGCGGCCTCTGGACTGGTTTCGGCCACATATACACCGGACCGAAATCGACATGCTCGCCATGGAAGCTCGCCTCATCCTGGGTCCAGATCGCTTTCAGCACGGCCAGTTGCTCATCCAGCCGCCGGCCACGGGTGACCGGGTCAACACCGTGATTGCGCATCTCCGCCCGGTTCCAGCCCGCACCGACGGTGAGGATGGTCCGTCCGCCCGAGAGCAGGTCGAGGCTGGCGACCTCTTTTGCAGTGTGCAGGACGTCGCGCTGGACCAGCAGCGCGACGCCGGTACTGAGCAGCAGGTTCTTCGTGGCTGAGGCCGCGGCGGTCAACGCGATGAACGGATCGAGTCCGCGGTAGTAGGGCCGTTCGAGCTCCGAACCGTCGGGGGCTGTCGCCCCTTTGGGAATGTGGGAGTGCTCCGCCAGGAACACTGACTCGAATCCCCGCTCCTCCAGTGCCTTTCCCAGCGCGTCGGGCCTGATGCCCTCGTCGGTGACGAACGTGGATATCCCGAACTTCATCGCTCCCCCAGCCGCTGCGTAGCCGACCCGCCGTCACTACGCGCTTCCGTGTCTCGGATCCGGGCAATCCGCCGCACGAGGCGGTCTCGGTGTTCGCGCAGCTTGGCCAGGCGCTCCTCGATCACCCTGAGTCGGACCTCGTGAATCCTGATCGCCCCGTCGGGATCACCGCAGACGGAATGTTCATCCTGATCCAGGCAGGGGGCCACCTCCCGGATATCCTCGACCGTCATGCCGGCTTCCAGCAGGTCCGCGACATTACGAACCCGGACCAGCGCCTCCTCGTCGTACTCCCGCCACCCTGCGTCCGTGCGGCGAGCGTGCAACAGCCCGCGCTGCTCGTAGTACCGCAGTGAGCGTCGGCTGACCCCGGTACGCTCCGACAACTCGCCGATGTGCACTGCAACCTCATTCATAGCGAGAACGGTAGGCGCTGACACCAGTGTCAAGGTCAAGCCGAGGGCGGCGCCCCGAGTGCGGCCGAGGAAAAACCACGTCCTCGACACGCCGGGCCACTCGCTACCCCCGGAGCGGACACTCCTCGGTAGTGCCGGGAACCCCGGACTCTCGCGCGGGCGTTGTACCTTCGTAGGCAACGCTCGGCCCGAGTGAAGCCGATCCCGGTCCCCTTCGCGAATTGGCCACGATGAACGACGGCTCTCCAGCCATCGACACCACGGTGTCGCACTCCGCCCGTATCTGGAACTACTGGCTCGGCGGCAAGGACAACTTTTCCGTCGATCAGGAGGCCGGCGACCGCATCCTCGAGGTACTGCCAGAGATCGCCACTATCGCCCGCGCGACCCGAGCGGTTCTCCGGCGCTTCATCACCCACCTTGTCGCCGAGGCCGGCGTGCGCCAGTTCCTGGATATCGGCACCGGGCTGCCCACCCAGAACAACACCCACGAAGTCGCCCAGGCCCTGGCACCCGAGTCCCGAATCGTCTACGTCGACAACGACCCGCTGGTACTCGCCCACGCACGCGCGCTCCTCGTCGGGACGGAGGAGGGCGCCACCGACTACCTCCATGCCGACCTCAACGATCCCGAGGCGATCCTGTCCGCCGCGGCGGCCACCCTCGACTTCGACCGGCCGGTCGCGGTCACCATGCTGGGCGTCCTGCCGTTCGTCGGCGATGACGCGGCGGCGAAGTCGATCATTGACCGGTTAATGGGCGGGCTGCCGCCCGGAAGCCATCTGGCGATCGTGCACAGCACGAGCGCGGTCACCGGCGACGCGATGGTTGAGGCGGTGCGCCGATGGAACGCGGCGGGCTCGGCCATCTACCACCTGCGCACTCCGGAACGGATCGCCGGCCTGTTCGACGGGCTGGAGCTGGTGGAGCCGGGTGTCGTGTCGTGCCCGCTCTGGCGCCCGGAGCCCGCCGATATCGGGATCCCGGAGGAGATGGACGAGTACTGCGGCCTGGCGGTCAAGCGCTGAGCGGGCCGGACGCCGAATTCCGCATGGTCAGACAACCGTAGTCAGCGAGCTCGGGCGTACACGCCGGAAGGCCCGGCCCCGCGGGGCACTCAAGCCAAGGGAGCGGGCCTTCCGGGGACTCTGATCATCCAGGGCGCCCCGAAAGGGCGCCCTGGCGATTACGAGCCCTTCGGTTGGACGGTGCCGTTACCGTCACCCTCGCCATCGTCGGCGCTGTCGCCGTTCTCGCCGTTCGTGGGGCTGATCTCCAACTGGAAGTCCCAGTCGTGCTCCTCCACCCCCTGCTGGACAGCGGCTTCCACAACCTCCACCCTCTTGTCGTCCAGCAGCATCATCGGGTCGCTACGCAGGTCCTTCATTAGGGCGAAGCAGAGCACGACCATGACCGCGGCGAACGGCAGCGCACCGAGGAACGTCAGGTTCTCGATGCCGCTGAGCGCGTCCTCCCCGCCCGCGATCAACATGATCGCGGCCACGGCACCGGTAGCCGCACCCCAGAAGATGACCACCCATCTCCGCGGCTCGATGGTCCCGCGCTGGGAAAGCGTTCCCATGACAACGGAGGCGGCATCGGCACCGGAGACAAAGAAGATCGCCACCAGGAGCATCACGATCACTGTGGTGATCGCGGTGAGCGGGAGGTGAGCCAGGACCGAGAAGGTCTGTGCCTGCTCCTCGCCGGCCCCGAACACGTTGGTGCCGTTGCGTTGCAGGTCGATCGAGGCGCCGCCGAAGATCGAGAACCACACCAGGCTGACCGTGCTGGGCACCAGGAGCACACCTGTGACGAACTGCCTGATCGTGCGTCCGCGGCTGATCCGGGCGATGAACATCCCCACGAAGGGGGTCCAGGAGATCCACCAGGCCCAGTAGAAGACCGTCCAGGTGCCAAGCCAGTTCTGCATCTCGCTTCCGCCGGTGGCACCGGAACGCGAGGCCATGGTCCCGAAGTTGGAGATGTACTGGCCGACGCTGGTGGGCAGCAGGTTGAGGATGAACACGGTCGGTCCCACCACAAAGACGAAGACCGCCAGAACCGCCGCGAGCACCATGTTGATGTTGGAAAGCCACTGGATGCCCTTGGCGACCCCGGATACCGCCGATAGCACAAAGCATATGGTCAGCACCACGATGATGGCCACGAGGACAATGTTGCTCGCCCCTTCGATCCACCCGGCTTCCTGCATGCCCGATCGGATCTGCAGGGTGCCGATTCCCAGGGAGGCCGCGGAACCGAACAACGTGGCGAACAGGGCCAGGATGTCGATCATTCTGCCGATCGGCCCGGCCGCGTTTCGCTTTCCGATCAGCGGAGCGAATACCGCACTGATCAGTTGTTTGCGGCCGCGGCGGAAGCTGGCATAGGCGATGGCCAGGCCGGCGACCGCGTAGATCGCCCAGGGGTGCATTGTCCAATGGAACAGGGTGGTGGCCATCGCGGTTTGTATGGCCTGCTCGCTTTCGCCTTCCACCGTCCCCGGCGGCGGTTTGACGAAGTGGGTTAGGGGCTCGCTGACGCCGAAGAACATCAGGCCGATCCCCATCCCGGCACTGAACATCATGGCGATCCACGAGACGGTACGGAACTCCGGCTTCTCGCCGTCCTTACCGAGGGGAATCCTTCCGTACCGGCTCAGCGCGAGCCAGATCACGAAAGCGACGAACCCCGTGGCCGCCAGCACCAACCCCCATCCGATATTTTGGAGGAGCCAGTCGAGTGCGGTCTGGGCGGACGCGGAGAGCGTATCCTTCGACACGACTCCCCACCCGACCAGGACGAACATGATGAGCGCGTTTACCCCGAAGACGACCCAGTCAGTACGGATTCGGGTGGATAAATGCGGCTGCGACGCACTGTCAGAGGGTGGGACTTCCGAGGAATCTCGAAGGTCGCGCGACGAGGAATTTTCCATTTACTATACTCCGGCACCTATAAATAGAGCACCTCTCCCCATGCCTGTTTTTATCGGGAGCCGCAGGGACCGGGCTGACACCCAGAGGAGAGACTTCTACCCGGTGAACTTCACCGGGAGTAACCAAAAATTCTGAACCGTTAACCACTCGATCGGCAGAGCCCCTGACTACCGCCTCTCTGACTGCCCAGTGCCATAGCCACAACGGTCTACGGAATGTGACTGGGGTGGCGCGTTCGCATACGGTCGCTGCCATCCTAGGCCGTCGGAGGTCGTGGCCCGTGCGAGAGCCGCCGCCCGCGCCCCAGGACATCCGCACCGCGGTCCTGGCCGGTTATCGCGTGTCGATATCGGGGCGAGTTTCGTGGATTCGCCGCCCCACCCGCACGCGGGGGTCGCGGCAATGGGGCACCACCGAGCCCAGCGAGGGGGTACCAGCTTGCCGCTGAACGAGGGTGGACCGTGCGCTCGGCGGCAAGCTGGCTCGCTCGCTGCGCTCGCTTCGCCCCGTTGCCGCAGCCCTCGGGTGATGGGCGCAAACCAACCGGGCGTCCTCTCCCCGACCCCAGAACACCGAAAATCCACTACCGGTACGAACGCAACGAACCCCGACCAACAGGACGGGGTTCGTTCGCTTTGCCGTGGCGCGGCCCCACATCGGGGCGTTCAGGGGGTCGTCCCCCCGAAAACAACAACGGCCCGCGGGGAAGGTCGCCCTGCGACCGACCACGCGGGCCTGTTCGTGGAGCTATGGGGACTCGAACCCCAGACCTCCTCCATGCCATGGAGGCGCGCTACCAACTGCGCCATAGCCCCGCACCGCCGACCGCGGGTGCGGCCGACTCCACGCACGATAACGCAATCGCACCCGCCCCGTCGAAACGATTAACACTGCGCAGTGCGGCGCGGGTGCCTGCGCGGGCGCGGTGTTGCCTACCGGTCGTCGCCGAGGATGATCTCCTCGGGCAGGCTGGCGGCGTTGTGCTCCAGTAGCCGCCAGCCGCCCGACCGCAATGGGCCAACGACCGACCAGGAGCAGTTCCCGAGCGGCCCGAGTACCTCTCGCTGCTCCTGGGGCAGCCCCATCATCCGGCTGAGTCCGGCGCGGATCGCGGCGCCGTGGCTGGCCACGACGAGCAGCCCGTGCGCGGGCACCGCGGCCAGGGCGTGCTCGACGGCATCCGCCACCCGGTCGGCCACGGCCTCCATGGCCTCCCCATTGGGGATCTCCATCCGGGCGTTCTCCTCGGGCCAGCGCTCGCGGATCTCGCTGGAGGTCAGCCCTTCCCAATCGCCACCGGAGCGTTCCCGCAGCCGCTTGTCGAACTCGACCCGCAGTCCGGTCTCTTGACTCAGGAACGCCGCGGTGTCGGCCGCGCGACGCAGGTCGGAGGCGACGATCGCGTCCGGCCGCAGTCTGGCCAGCAGCGCCGCCGCGTGCTCGGCCTGGGCCACTCCGAGTTCGTCGAGCGGAATGTCCGACTGCCCCTGGAACCGCTTCTCGGCGTTCCAGGAGGTCCGACCGTGGCGCAGGCAGAGGACGCGTCGGGTCTCGTTCACGGGCTTGTCTCCAGAGCAGAGGGGATACGGCACACGCGGCCAGGCCACGTGTGATCAATGGGGGCGCGCTGTGCTGGGCTAGAGATCCACGCCGTCAGCGGGGGTGCGGAACCGCCCCTTGGCGTTGTCGGGGAGCGTGATCTCGGGGCAGTCCTTCCACAGGCGCTCCAGGCCGTAGTGGCCGCGCTCCTCCTCGTGCTGGATGTGCACGACGATGTCGGCGTAGTCGAGCAGCACCCAACGGCCGTCGCGTTCGCCTTCGCGGCGCACCGGCTTGGCGCCGGCCCCGCGGAGCCGATCCTCGACCTCGTCGACGATGGACCGCACCTGGCGGTCGTTGGGCGCGGAGCACAGGACGAACGCGTCGGTGATGACCAGTTGGTCACTGACGTCGTACGCGATGATCTCCTGCGCGAGTTTTTCGGCCGCCGCCTCAGCGGCGATGTTCACCAGCTCGACGGCCCTGTCCGTGGCGGTCACGATATAGCTGCTGCCTCCCGTGTGGTCTCCGACCCCGCCGACGGATGGTCCAAACCGCGGGGGCACTCAGTGCCCGCCACCCGTCATCCGATCGTCGAGGTAGAGGCCGGTCTTGTTGACGTAGCGAACGATGCCATCGGGCACCAGGTACCAGATGGGCTCGCCCTTGCGGACGCGTTCCCGGCACTCGCTCGAGGATATGGCCAATGCGGGCACCTCCACGAGGCTGACCTTCCCGTCGGGCAATCCGGTGTCGGTGAGCCGGTGACCGGGACGGTTACAGCCTACGAAATGCGCCAGGTCGAACATCTCATCGACATTGCGCCAGCTCAGGATCGCACCGAGCGCGTCGGCGCCGGTAATGAAGAACAGGCTCACGCCGGGCCCGTATTCGCTCCGCATCTCACGCAGGGTGTCGATGGTGTAGGTGGGACCTTCGCGGTCGATCTCCATGCGTGACACCCGGAACTGCGGGTTCTCCGCGGTGGCGATAACCGTCATCAGGTACCGGTGCTCCGCCGAGGCCACCTTGGACATGTCCTTCTGCCATGGGCGCCCTGTGGGGACGAACACCACCTCGTCCAGGTGGAACAGGTGGGCAACCTCGCTCGCTGCCACCAGGTGCCCGTGGTGGATCGGGTCGAAGGTGCCGCCCATGACCCCCACCCGCCGCGTGCGCCGAGCGTTCTGGACGTTGTCTCCGGCCATGTTGGTCACTTCGTCCGGCACCCTGCCGCTCCGTTTCGATCCCTGGCGTCGGCCTAGTGCCGAGGTTAGTCGACCGGTCCGCGCGCCCTTCGGGCGCCCGGCCGAAACCGGCCGCAGAATCGCGTCATATCTCGATCCTGGAAATCGTGGCATCGCGCGCGTGTGAGGCATAGCATTCGGGCATGGCCACCAATACTCCTGACCGCACACGCGTCCGACTCGCCGACATCAGTTCACGAGCCTACGAACATCCGGCCGACCGCGGCGCGCTGGTGGCGCTGCGGTCGCTCAAGGGGTTCGATGAGGTCTTCAAGCGCCTCTCCGGTCTGTTCAACGAGCGCGCTCTGCGCCTGATGTTCCTCGCCAGCTCTGTCCGGGTGAGCGAACAGCAGTTCCCCGACGTCCACAACTACGTCCGGGACGCCGCGTACGTCCTCGACCTCGAAGAGATTCCCGAGCTCTACGTCCAGCAGAACCCGCAGCCCAACGCCATGGCCATCGGCAGCCAGCGGCCGTTCATCGTCATGACGACCGGGCTGTTCGACCTGCTCGAAGCCGAGGAGCAGCGGTTCGTCGTGGGCCACGAGGTCGGGCACATCCTGTCCGGGCACGCCGTCTACCGCACCATGCTGCTGGCCCTGATCCAGCTCGCGGCCCGGGTGGCCTGGATCCCGCTGGGCTACCTGGGGCTGCGCGCGATCGTCGCCGCGCTGGAGGAGTGGTACCGCAAGTCCGAGCTCTCCTGCGACCGGGCCGGGGCACTCGCCGCTCAGGACCCCGACGCCGCCAAGCGCGCCCTGATGAAGATGGCGGGCGGCTCGCGGCTGGTCGAGATGAACCCCGACTCGATGCTGGAGCAGGCGGCCGAGTACGAGCGTGGGGGCGACGCCCGCGACAGCATGCTGAAGATCCTGAACCTCATCGGGCACACGCACCCGTTCGCGGTGATCCGCCTGGCCGAGCTCGACCGCTGGGTGCAGGACGGCTCTTACCAGCGCATCCTCGACGGCGACTACCCGCGCCGCGGCACCGACCGCGAAGCCAACGTGGGCGAGGAGGCCCGCCGCGCCGCCAACTCCTACAAGGAGTCCTGGGAGCGCTCGTCCGACCCGCTCGTGGGCACGCTCCGGGACGTCGCGGGCAGCGCCGCCGACGCCGGAGGCCGGCTGTTCGACACCGTGGCGGACCGCTGGAAGAGCGCCGGCGGGCGCCGCGACAACGGCGAAAACACGAGCAACAGCAACGACTGAACCGGGCTTCCCGCGACAACCTTCACCGGGGGGCGGGTGCCGGGGCCACTCGGCCGCGTTCAGCGCCCGCCCCCGCATCCGCTCACCGCCGGATCCCCCGCACCGCCGGGGCTAGACTGCTTCCCCATGCGAAAAGTTGGGATCTGCGCGGTCGTAGGCATCCTGAGCGCGGCGACGGCGGGCTGCGACACCGGAAGCGAGCCGGACGCCCCCCAGTACGAAGCCTCCCCGATCAGCCCGGACAAACTGGTCACCTGCGGCGACGACTGCGACGAACCAGGCACACTGCGCTGGTCCCTACCGCTGGACGGACAGTACTTCGTCACCCACGAGTACGGCGACAGCCCCTCCCCACTCGTCAACATCGCCAGCCATTCCTCCGTTGCCATTGCGGAAGACCTCTCATCCTCCACGGGGATAGTCGCCGGCGACGGCACCGTGTACTACGCGGAGGACGACCTCCTCCGTGCCGTGGACGCCGACTCCGGCGAGCTGCACTGGCAGCAGGTGATCGGCCCGGACATCCCCAAAACGATCGAGGGGATCTCATTCACCGACAGCGGGATTCTGCTCGAGGCGGTCAAGGCCAGAGAGGAGGAGTCCCGGCTGTACCTGGTCGACCCGGCCAGTGGCGAGACCATCCGCACCGTGGGCGACTCCGTGACCGTGGACCATGTCGTGCGGGCCGGTGACGACCACGTCCTCGTGGCTCTCCAGGGCGATGGCGATGGCTACGCCCGGCTGGACCTGGAGTCCGGCTCCGAGGAGTGGTCAGCGTCACTCGACGACCAAAACGTCCACAGCCACAACGTCACCTCCGAGATCATCCACTCCATGGAGTACTCCCGTCCGGACGATCCGGAGAAAGGCGGAGATGACCTGCGCACGATCCACCGGTTTGACCTCGAAACGGGAGACACGTTGCCACCGGTCGAACTCGCCGAGACCGCGGGCGGCAATGTCTTGGACACCTGGGTTACCGAGACCGGGGAAATCGTGCTTACCAGCGAGGAGTGCGAGCAGGAATCAGATCTTCCGCCGGGCTGCGGAATCGAGACCATGCGGGTCGCGGACGCCGAAACCGGTGAGTTCCTCTGGAAGGACGAAGGCAAGGTGCGCTTCGGCTCGGCGGAACCGTGGGACGGCGCGACCCTGCTGTACGTCGAGGAAAAGGAGGGGCTGCGCGCGGTCGACGCGCGTACCGGTGAGACCGTCACCGAGGACGCCTTCGGGGAGGCCACGGCGCCCATCAACCACTACGACGCGCGGGCCCGCCACCCCGACGCAGCGGACACTCCCGATTCAGAGGACCCACTGCGCACGGTCACCCTGCAGGCCCCCTACCAGGAAGAGCTGGAGTGGGACGGCACCAGCGCGGGCGCCGAGGCGCTCGGCTCCGCCCGCACCGCCGACGGCGAACCCATCGCTGTGCTCCAGGGGTGTGCCCCCGACGGGCTGCTCCCCGAACGCGCCGACGCACCCAGCCCCGGCCTGGAGTGCGCCGAACCACGGCTCTTCGCGCTGAACTACTGACCACCCCCGCGGTTATGCGCCGCACCGCGCGTCGAGACAGCTGAACAGCTGGTCGGAACCCCGCTGGGTCCCATGCAGACCTTCGAACTGCTGGCCCCATACGACGTGCGGCCGGTCGGCCGGGTCAAGGGCCAGCTCGGTGAAGACGGGGTCGCCATCCAGGCGCGCCAACGGGACTGTCTCGGACTCCGCGCATCCGCTGTCCGCGCAGGAGACCAGCACGAGACGCCCCTCGCTCAGGTCGAAGGTGGCGATCTGCGGTCGTCCTTCGGAGTCCAGGTCCAATCCCGGTACCGGACGGGCCCAACCGGGAGCGGTGACCGCGCGATCGGTGAACTCCGCGCACGCCGCGTCCTGGCAGTCGACGACATGGACCGCCCCATCGAGGGCCGCCCGGTAGACGACAACCGGGGTGCCGTCCGGCCGCAGCTGCACGCGCGCCCCGAGCCGGTCACCGACAACAACCGGAGGGCGGGCTACCTCGGGCTCGACCACCTGGTGGACGGCGGGCTCGGCGCACTCGGTATCCGGGCAGGAGATGACGTGCACCGCTCCAGTCGCGGCGTCGTAGGCTGACACCGCGAACCCGTCGCTGTCGTCCCCGGTGGCGACACCCAATGTTGTGGCCGCGTCGCCCAGGTTCTCGCCGGTGGGGACTGCGGGCAACTCGATCGCCTGCGGGTCGCCGCAGTCAGTGTCGGCGCAGTAGTACCCGTGCACTTTCTGCACAGTTGCGGTTTCCGATTCCGAGCCTCCGGTCGCGGTGAGCACCACGACCAGGCCGTCGCCGAGGGGCGCGAGCGCCACGCGTGCGTCCAAAGGGTAGTCATCGCCGGGCGGACGCAGCAGCGAGAGCGGTTCGACGTCAGTGCAGTCGCTCTTGTCGCACGTCCCCAGCACTATTCCGTCATGAACGTCGTCCTCAAAATGGTTACGCCAGTAGGCGAAGGCGATCTCGTCCCCCACTACGGCCTGGCTGGCTCCACTGTGCGGAGCGGACTGATCGAGGTCCGAAGCCGAGCACACCGGAGCGCACTCCACCGCGGTAATACTGCCGCTCTTCCAACCAGCCAGGGTCACCGCGCCTGTGTCGTCGGGGACGACAGCCAAGGTGGAGCTTGCTGACCAGATGCCGGTTTCCCTGTCGGAACCCGCGGGGGCGCCCAGCGGGTTCAGCACCAGCAGGCCGGGAACGAGGAGCGCGGCGACGAGAACCACCGGGACCAGAGCTTTGCCGAGTAGCGGCGCCAGCGACCGCCCCTCGGCCGGCTCGGGCGGGAGGGTCTGGTCCACCCTCTCGGCGTCGCAGTCACGGATGAGACTGGGGACCAGCTCGGGCCTGTAGTCGGAGTAGGCCACGGGCGCGGCGAGGAGCAGCAGCATCCACGGCCACGCCACAACCAGGGCCAGCCCGCTCAGCGCCGCCCCGAGAGGGACACCCGGCCCCAAGTACCCGGGAAGGTGCCCAACCGCCCAGCTCACTCCCGTGGTGAGGGTGAACGAGAGCGCCATCGCGCCAAGCACGAAAAGGTAGTGGCCGAGCCACCGCCCCCGCGCCATGCGCCAGGCTACGGCCACTGCCCGGAAGATCCCGATGCCCTCCAGGTGCGCCACCGGGAGTGCCACGAACACCGGGACTGCCGGGGCCGCGAGCACCAGGGCCGCCGGAATGACGACCCACAGTGGGATGCCGGACCCGTACGCCGTCGCCGCGCCCATGGTCAGGGCAAGGAGCACGGCCGTCATCAGTACGGTCCAGATGAGCGACGCGGGCAGCCGGCGCAACGCCGCGCGCCACGCATCCGCCACGGCCACCCTGCGGCCGAGCAGCGCCGCCCCACCCACCAGCACACCCGCCCCAAGGGCGATACCGGACAGCGCCACCCCAACACCGACCGCTGCCGCACCCACCACCAGCACCCACACCGGCGGAACACCCCACGGAACCGGCATCCCGTTGACAATGGCGCCGTCCACAGTGAGCAGCACCAACGACACCGAAGTGAGCACCGCCACCAGCGCACTCGGCACCGCGGTCGCCGCCAGCAACGCGCGAGCGTTGCGCCAGTAGGTGGCAAACGTCAGCCCGAACAACGACCACGCATTGTCCTGCAGCAGGACCCGCGGCCCGGCCTCCCCTTCCAGTGGCCCGCCCTCGCCATCCCCCTCAGCCCCGGACGCCTCCCCCAGAGTCACCGGATCCCACTCCCACCACGCACCGACCAAAAAGCGCAGACTACCGCGATGTCCGAACAAAGCGGGCACGTGGGAACTGGAAGCCACCGTGAGCACCGACAGCGAACCGACAACGATGGTCCCGGCCCCCGGAGGGCATGCAATCCAGGCGCGATGGGATGCCAAGCCGGATCCGGAACACGCCGGACCACGACTCTCCGCGCTGAGCTACTGCCCCCGGCTACGCGCCGCACCGCGCATCGGCACACGCGAACAGCCGGGTGGAAATCGGGGCCGGCGACGATCCCTGACCCCACACGATGCGGGGCCGGTCGGCGGAGTCCAGGGCGAGCTCGGTGAAGGCAGGGGCGCTGTCCAGGTTCGCCAGTGGGACGGTCACGGACTCCGCACACCCACTGTCCGCACAGGAGATGAGCACCAGGCGCTCGTCGGTGAGGTCGAAGGTGGCGACCTGCGGCCGGCCTTCGGAGTCCAGGGCGAACCCCGGTACCGGGCGGTCCCGGCCGGGACCGGTGACCGCGCGGTCAGTGGACTCCGCGCACGCCGCGTCCCGGCAGTCGACGACGCGGAGCGCGCCATCGCCCGCCGCCCGGTAGGCCACGACCGGGGTGCCGTCCGGCCGCAGCAGGACGCGGACCCCGATCCGGCCGCTGACAGTGTCGCTGGACTGGGCCACTTGGGCCACTTGGGAGTCGGCCACCCGGTGGCTGGCGGGCTCGGCGCACTCGGTGTCCGGACAGGAGATGACGTGCACCGCGCCGCTCTCGCCGTCGTAGGCCGCCACCGCGAACCCGTGCCCCTCGCTGCCGGTGGCGACGTCCAGCATCCTGCCCTGGCTGTGGGTGGTCCCGACACGCAGTGCGGGGAGGTCGATCACGCGCGGGTCGGCACACTCGGTGCCGGCACAGTAGTGCGCCCGCAGGTCCGCTTCCGGACGCGCCTTCATCCCTCCACCGTCGGTTTCGACCGCGGCGGAGACCACGATCATGCCGTCACCGAGCGGCGCGAGTGCCGAGTACGCGTAGTTGACGTAGTCGGCGGTCGGGCGCAGCATCGTGTCCGGCTCCGCGCCACAGTCACCGTCGCCACAGGTCTCCAGTGCCAGCCCGTCAATGCCGTAGTTCCCCTCCCCCCAGAACGCGAAGGCGAACCCGTCACCGACCAGTGCCTGGCTCTCCCCTTGGGTGGCGGCACTTTCGATAACCCATTCCCGGGACGAGCACACCGGATCGCACTCGGTCGTGAAGGAGCCGGCGTCCCAGCCGACCAGGGTCGCTCCGCCGGAATCGCGGGGGGCGATGGCGATACTCGCGTCGCCGCTGCGGAGACCCACCTCGCTGGTGGAACCCACTGGCGCGCCCAGCGGGTTCAGCAGTAGCAGGCCGGGAACGAGCAGGGGTACGACGAGGACGGCCGCCACCAGGACTGTTCCGGGCAGTGGGGCCGGGCGGCGCCCCTCCGCCAACTCCGGGAGAGTCCGCTCCACACGGCCGGCGTCGCAGTCGCGGACGGGGTGCTCCATCCGCGGCGGGGAGCCCGAGTAGGCCACGGGGGCGGTGAGGAGCAGCAGCAGCCACGGCCAGAGCAGCACGCTCGCCAACCCGCTCAGGATGAGGCCGAGATGCGCCCCCGGCCCCAGGAGCTGCGGCAGGTGTCCGGCCGCCCAGGTCATCGCGAGGGGAACCGCGAACGCGAGCGCCACCGCGGCGAGCACGAACAGGAAGTGCACGCCCCGCCGGCCCCGCCCCATGCGCCAGGCGGCGGTCAGCGCCGGGAAGATACCGACTCCTTCGAGGTGCGCTATGGGCAGCGCCACGAACACCGAGGCGACCGGGATCGCGAGCAGCAGAACCGCGAGAAGCACAAGCAGCGGCAGAATCCCGTAAGCGTGCATCCATACCCGAGCCAGTACCAGGGCGAGGACAGACGTCGTCGCCAGCACGGCCCAGGTGAGCGTCGCGGGAAGCCGGCGCCAGCCGTTGCGCCACGCTTCCGGCGCCGCGACCGTACGGCCGAGCAGCGCCGCCCCGCCCACCAGCACACCCGCCCCGAGCGCGATACCGGACAGCGCCACCGCCACGAGGAGCGCACCCGCGGCCACCACCATCACGGGGACGGACGGGCGGCCCAGTGGCACCGGGAGCCCGTTGACGATGGTGCCGTCCAGGGTGAGCAGCACCACGGCCACTGATCCGACAACGACGGCCAGCGCGAACGGTACGGCAGTGGCGCTCAGTAGCGGACGTGCGTGCCGCAGGTAGGTGGTGAATGTCCGGCCGAACAGCGCCCATGCCCTGCCATGGAGCAGGAGCCGCGGCCCGGCGCCCCCTTCCGGTGGCCCGCCTTCGCCGACCTCGCCATCCTCGGAGGCGTCCCCCGGAGTCATCGGTTCCCGCTCCCGTCACACGCCAGCCAAACACCCGCAGACTACCGCGATGTCCGGGCAAAGCGGGCGGGAGAGTCGTGGCGGCCGGGCCACCGGTCGAGGTGCTCACCGACGTGGTGGACGGGGCCGCCCCGATCCGCTTCCCGCGCCGGTCACGGGCGGAAGGGGCCGGGTGCCATAGGAATTGCCTATGGCACCCGCTTGTATTTCGTCTTTGCCGATAATTCTTTCCCGGTCGTACTGTGAAACAGATTGACGGGGTGCGCACCGCGATTTATCCGAAGATTCGCGCTCTGCGCACCTTGATCCTTCTTGTGCCGAGCGAACGAACACGCAGTCGAGAGGACCGGCGGCATGACCACAACCGAGAACGGATCGGGAACGCTGGAACTCGCGGGAAAGCGGGCCCTGGTCACGGGTGGGTCCCGCGGAATCGGAGCGGCTGTCGTGCGCCAATTCCTGGACGCGGGCGCCGAGGTGCTCGCGACCGCCAGGTCGGCGACGAGCACGGTGCCGGAGGGGGCGGCCTTCGTGCAGGCCGACGTGCGGACACGGGCTGGAGCGGAGGCGCTCGCCACGGCCGCGCAGGAGACGCTCGGCGGGGTGGACGTCCTGGTCCACAACGCGGGTGGGGCGCGACCGCACGAAGGCGCCTCGGCCATTCCCGACGAGGAGTGGCAGGACGCGCTGGACCTGAACTTCCTGGCATCGGTGCGGTTGGACTCGCTGCTGGTACCGGGGATGCGGGAACGGGGTTCGGGGGCGATCGTGCACGTCTCCTCGTCCGCGGTCCTCACCCCGGTAGGACCGTTCCTGCACTACACCACGGCGAAGGCGGCGCTGGACAACTACAGCCGGGGAATGGCCATGGAACTGGCCCCGTTCGGAATCCGGGTCAACACCGTGGCTCCCGGCAGAGTCGCCACCCCCGGCGGCGAAACAACGCGGGAGCAGTGGGCGGAGGTATCCGCGCGCATGGGCGCGGCACCGGCGGAGACCAACGCCGACGACACCCCGCCGCTGGGGCGCGAGGGTCAGCCCGACGACATCGCCAATGCGGTGCTGTTCTTCGTGTCCGGCCGGGCTGGCTGGCTGACCGGGAGGAATCTCGTCGTGGACGGCGGCGAATTCCCCATGGGTTGACGCCAACGGCATTCCGGGACACCAGTTTCAGAAAAAAGCATTCATTGACGTGCGCCGCGGCGCACCATCGGGTTTCACGAGAAAGAACGAAGGAATCCTGGCATGGAAAAGTACAGCGACAAGAATGTAGTGGTCACGGGTGGCAGCAGCGGCATGGGGTTCGCGTTGGCGAAGCTACTGGTGGACGACGGAGCCCGCGTGGTGATCACCGGTCGTTCCCGGGCCACGCTCGACGCCGCGCAGGAGCGGCTCGGCAAGAACGCGGTGGCCGTCCGAGGCGACGTGGCTTCACTGTCCGACCTGGATGCGCTGGCCGACCGCGTCAAGGACGAGCTCGGCACGCTCGACGCCCTGTTCGTCAACGCTGGCATCGCAGCCCTCACGCCCTTCGAGTCCGTGACCGAGGAGGTGTACGACGAGCTGTTCGCGATCAACGTCAAGGGCGCCTTTTTCACTGCGCAGAAGCTCGCCCCGCTGCTGAGCACGGGCGCGGGAGTCGTCCTCACCACCTCGAACGCGAACGTCATGGGCATGCTGGAGACCAGTGTCTATGCGGCCGGCAAAGCGGCGCTGCGCTCGATGGCGCGCAGCCTCTCCCGCGAGCTGCTTCCGCGCGGAATTCGGGTCAACGCGATCAGCCCCGGTCCCATCGACACGGGAGTTCTGGAGAACTCGATGACCGAAGAGGCCGCCGAGCAGTTCAAGGCGCAGGTGGTCGCGGACAATCCCATGCAGCGTTTCGGCACCCTCGACGAGTTCGCCAGGGCGGCCGCGTTCCTCGCCTTCGACGCCACTTACACCACCGGCGCCGAGTTCGCAGTGGACGGAGGCCGTACCCAGCTCTGAGCTTGCCCTACCGTTCTGCCATGGGGCCAGGTCCAGCCACGATCGACTAAGAGGTACTCATCATGACCGTCCAGGGATCATCCGCCGTCGTCCTGCGCGCGCATCGTACGAATCTGGCCCAGCCGCCCAGCTCGCTGCTCGAGGTGGTCACGCTCCCTCCGCAGGAGCCGGCCGCCGGCCAGGTTCGGGTGCGGAACCTGTTCCAGCAGGTGATCGCGGCCAACGGCGACCTGATGTTCGAGACCACGCAGATCCCCGTGCCCGTCTTCCGGGCCGGCGAGCCAATCCACGGCAGCGCGATCGGCAGGGTCGTCGAGTCACGCGCCGACGACCTGCCGGTGGGAACCGTCGTGCTGCACATGTCGGGCTGGCGCGAGGAGAGCATCCTGGGGCCGGGCGAGGCGTTCCCCGTGCCCGACGACGTCTTCCCCGGTCCCGAGTACCTGCTCAACCAGGGCGTGCCCGCCTACCACGGCATCGTCGACATCGCCGCCGTCGGCGACGGTGACGTCGTCCTCGTCAGCGGAGCCGCCGGCGGCGTCGGGTCGATGGCCGCGCAGATCGCCAAGGCACGTGGCGCCGCGTGTGTCATCGGCATCGCCGGCGGACCCGAGAAGACCCGCTACCTTGTCGACGAGCTCGGCCTCGACGCTGCCATCGACTACCACAACGACGACCTCGACGACCGGCTCACCGAGCTCGCCCCCGACGGCATCACCGCCTTCTTCGACACCATCGGCGGCGCCCAGTTCGAAGCAGCGCTCCGGCACACGGCGTTCGGCGCCCGCTTCGCGCTGTGCGGCACCCTCGCCGGACAGGTCACCGGCGGCGACGGCGGGTACCCCCGTCTCGACATCATGACCGCGCTCGCCCACGAGGTGCGGATTCGCCCCTTCATCACCAGGCACACCCCCGACCAGATCCAGGCCTGGAACACCCACTACGCCCAGTGGTACGCCGAAGGCCGGATCACGTTCGCGCGCACGCTCCTCGAAGGCACCCTCCAGCGAGCTATCACCGCCCAGGACGAGCTCCTCGCCGGCGTACACCGCGGCAACGTCATCGTGCGGCTCGCCAGGTAGGCGATTCTCACGATGCCGCGGCGACGGTGGTTCCGGAGCACTCTCCGTTCTGCTTCCAGCTCGGTGCGCCGGCGCGCTCGCGGACCGTGACGTTGATCCGGTTGAACAGGTTGAGCAGGGCGATCCGCGGGATCAGCGTGGCGGTCCGCTCTCGTCGTAGTGCTCGCAGACCTCCAGCCACTCCCCTCGGCCGTCAGGACACCGATGCGTGGGAAGCGGGCTCGGGCCAGGTCTCCTGACGCAGGAGTTCGAGCAGGGCCTTCTCCGCCGGGCCCGCGTCGTGCCGGACCACGGCGATGACGGGCTGGGACACGACCGGGAACACCGGCCGAACGAGGTGCTCGTGACCGTGGGGCACCGCGGAGGCCGGGAGGAGCGTCGCTCCCAGCCCGTGGGCGGCCCAGCGCACGGCCGTCGCCGTCTGGGACACGCGGGCGGCCGTGGTCGGGGTCAGCTCGTTGTCCCGCAGCACGTTCAGCAGCACGCCGTCGAGCGCGCTGTCGCGGTCGAACCTCACCCACGGTTCCCCCTCCAGTTCGCGCAGCTCGACCCGGTCCGCGGCGAGCTGCCGGTGACCGGCGCCCAGCACCACGACGAACTCTTCGTCTCCGAGGTGGTGGGCGTCGGCAGGGGTCCGCTCGCACGCCGCCATCAGGGCGAGGTCCAGCACGCCCCGGCGGCACAGCCGATCCAGTTCGGCGGAGCTCGGCTCCTCGAAGACGGTGCCCTCCAGCCGCGGGAAGCGGCGACGCAGCGCGCCCAGCGCGACCGGCAGCTGCCGCGCGCCAAAACCCATCTGCGCCGCAACCACCAGTTCGCCCACCAGCTCATCGGCACCGGCCCGCGCCGTTGCCCGCGCCCGCCGCGACGCGCTCACCGCGACCTCCGCCTCCCGCAGGAACGTGCGGCCGACCACGGTGGGCACCAGCCCGGTCGGCGTGCGGGCGAACAGGTTCACGCCGAGGTCCCGCTCCAGGCCGCGGATCTGCTGGGATAACGAAGGTTGGGCGACGTGCAGCAGCTCCGCCGCCGCCGTCACCGAGCCCGCCTCGGCAACGGCCAGGGCGTACTCGTACTGACGAAGGCTCATCGGCTCCAGTCCCCTCCCTGCGGTGGGCCGCGGTCCACCGCGTTGTGATCGTTGCGGTCAGGGCTAGAACACGGGACGCGGCACGTTTACTCCAGGTCCGTCACCGGCCATACGGAGGTGGCGCCGCCCGAGGTGGGCCGGTCCACCGCATGGCCCCCCCGGGTGGAAGCGCCTGCAGCGGCGGTGCCCGGGGTGGCAGATGCGGGATGGTGCGTCCGGATGAGGCCGGGGATTAGGGGACGCGGGGGATCACGCGCCGTTGACCGGAGCCCGGTCCAACACGCGCACGCCGATGGTCTCGAGGCGCTCGAGATGCTCGAAGTCCTCACGCGCCTCGGCCGCGCCGACCCCCAAGAAGTAGCTTTGGCCCGCGGCAGGGTTCCACAGGATGGTGACGTCCCCGGCGCCGTCGAGGCTCTGAAAGCTGTGGGCGACGTTGCGCGGTCCGTAGACGACTCCCCCTGGCCCGATGTCGTAGGTGGTCGCGGTCGCCAGGGACTCACCTCCGATCCAGAAGCGGAACTGCCCGCTGTTGATGATCCAGATCTCGTCCTCGCGGGTGTGCAGGTGGAAGGGTGGCGCATCCTCGGCCCGCATCGTCCGCTGGCGGGTCATGAAGTGCTGACCCCCTGTCGTCTCCGCTCTGAGGATCACCTCAAGGTCGGTGTTGTAGTAGCCGTAGTGCTCCACCTCGTCGGGCAGCGACACGACGGGGATCCCGAAAGGGCTCTCGACGCTGTCTTTGGCATCCATAGGGCTCGCTCCTTGATCTTTATTTGTCTGCACAGACAGATAATAGTCTCAGATGAAGCCTCCTACAAGGATCGCCTGCGTGATCTGAGCCGCAGGATCGGCAGCACACCGATGCTCAGGTCGCACGAGGAGATGGACGAACGCCTCCACCAGGTGCTCGGCACCGGGTTGCAGCCCGGCACCGGCGGAGCCGGAATCACGGTGCCCCGCGGCGCTCCCGCCCCGGAGGACCGGGGATCCGGATCTCCGGGACCGCGGGGTCGGGGCGGTTGAAGATCCGCCACACGCGGCGTTGCGGCCCCGTCCGGAACCAGGACCACCTCGCCGGCGCTTCTTCGTCCCCACTCGGCTGCCAGCCGTGGCCACGCAGGTTCTCCGGGTTGTTACCGGCTGCGGCTTTGAGAGGGCATCCGCCGCAACCACCAACCCGGCGAAGCCATGCGTTCACACCACTAGCTGCACGTGCCCGTTCCCGGTGACTACCGCACGTGCCCGTCGCCGGTGACGACGTACTTGGTGGAGGTCATCTCCGGCAGCCCCATGGGGCCGCGCGCGTGCAGCTTCTGGGTGGAGATGCCGATCTCGGCGCCGAACCCGAACTCGCCGCCGTCGGTGAACCGGGTCGACGCGTTCACCATGACCGCCGCCGAGTCCACGTGCGCGACGAACCGCCGCGCCGCCGTCTGGGAGTCGGTGACGATGGCCTCGGTGTGCGAGGTGGAGTAGCGGCGGATGTGCGCCAGTGCGTCGTCCAACGAGTCGACCACCTTCACCGCCAGGTCGGCGGAGAGGTACTCGGTGCCCCAGTCGTCCTCGGTGGCCGCGACCACGGCGTCGTCGTGGCCCTGGACCCGGTCGTCGCCGTGCACGGTCACGTCCAGCTCCCGCAGCGACTTGAGGGCGTCCGGCAGGAAACGGTCGGCGACCGCGGCGTGCACCAGCAGCGTCTCGGCGGTGTTGCAGACGGACATCCGCTGGGTCTTGGAGTTGACGGCGACGGCCAGCGCCTTGTCCAGGTCGGCGGCCTCGTCGATGTAGACGTGGCAGTTGCCGTCGCCGGTCTCGATGACCGGGACGGTGGACTCGCGCACCACGGTCTGGATGAGGTTGGCGCCGCCGCGCGGGATGAGGACGTCCACGAGCCCGCGCGCCCGCATCAGGGCCTGCGCCGCCTCGCGGCCGCTCCCCGGGATCAACTGCACGGCGTCGACCGGGACACCGGTCTTCTCCAGTGCGCCGCGGATCACCTCGACGATGCGGGTGTTGGACGAGTACGCCGAGGAGGATCCGCGCAGCAGGGCGGCGTTGCCGCTCTTCAGGCAGAGGACGGCGGCGTCGACGGTGACGTTCGGGCGGCCCTCGTAGATCATGCCGATGACGCCGAGCGGCACGCGCACCTGGCGCAGCTCCAGGCCGTTGGGCAGGCTCTTGCCGCGCACCACCTCGCCCACCGGGTCGGGCAGCTCGACGATGTCGCGGACGGCGTCGGCGATCGCGTCGACCCGCTTCACGTCGAGGGTGAGCCGGTCGACCACCGCCTCGCTCTCGCCGTTCTCGCGGGCGCGCGCCACGTCCTCCGCGTTGGCTTCGACGATCGACTCCGCCTCGCGTACCAGCGTGTCGGCCACGGCGAGCAGCGCCTCGTCCTTCACCGCCCGGCTCAACGGAGCGAGGTCGGCGGCGGCCTCCTTCGCCCGCTCAGCGACGGAATGCACCTCGCGCTCGACGTCACTCATCCTGCTCACTCTGCTCTCTAGGTAGTTTTCTGGGTCGTCCGACACTCCTCCTGCGGCGATCTTATGCGACGTGCCCGCGTAGCCGCCGGGTCCGGCGTCACCTCGGCGGCCGGGACGCCGCACCGGGCGATGCGTGCCGGCGCGGCGTCCGGACGCGGTTAGGGCACTGACGACCCCGCGTCTGAACGCGGACGCAGGGCCGGGACCGCCTTGGCGAGCAACCAGCCGACCACCCCGGTGACCGCACCGACAAGCGCGCCTGTGCCGAGGCTGCTCAGGAAGGCGAACATGCGCAGCAGCGCGCTCTCGGCCGCGGGCGCCAGGACCCCCTCCAGGTTGCCGCCGAGGCTCGGTGGCTCGTCGAACGCCTGCGTCCAGAGGACCTGGTGCGTTACCCCGAGCACCATGCCGTAGGCAAGCCCGATGACGAGCAGCGTGCGGAACGCGTTGGGCACCCGGCACCACAGCACGACCACCAGCCACACCGCTACCGGAATCCACACCAGTAGCGAGTTGGCCACTGGGCCGACGAGTTCGAGGTCGTGGGCGACCACGCGCGGCACGCCGAGCAGCGCGAGGCCGCAGACCGCGAGCAGCGGCATGCCGAGTGAGCGCCGGATCCGGTCACGCATCGCGCGCCTCCGTTTCTGTTTGTTGTACTCCAGTGCCCGCGGGGTTCGCGGAGAGGTGGAACCAGCGGTGGTAACGCAGGAAACCGATGTAGGCCAGGGTCGCGGTCGCGGCACTCGCCGCCAGCCGCCCCCAGTGCCCGGTCTCGAACTCGGCGGCGGTCCGCCGCAGGACCTCCGCGGAGTGCTCGGCGAGCCCTTCGTCGAACATGATCTCGTTGCGCGGCCAGAAGAACAGCACCGAGAACAGGAACTCGCCGAACACCAGCGTGGCCACGCTCGCCGCGATCCACCACCGGGCCGCGCGAAGCCGCCACACCAGCACCAACGTGACGATCGAGAGCACCACCGTTGCGGCACCCAACGGCGGGAAGAGGTCCGCGGGACCGGTGACCTCAAAGAACTCCGACGCTCCGGCAAGCGAAGCCGGCACGTCGTGGAACACGTTCGGGTAGATCACGATCGTCTCCACCGCGATCCCGCCGCACGCCACCATGGCTATCCACACGTACACGCCCGCGATGACGAGCGATATCCGACTCCTGAGCACGACCAACTCCATGAGACGTCCGACCTGACGACCATGACGCTAGGAGCGGGCCAAGCGGGCCGGCGTCGGCTTCGGGGATCGCACCGCGTACCGACATCGATGTAGGGAGCCCGGTCGCGCTACCCCTACAGGAGCAGTGCGGAGGAACTGGGGCCCAGGGCCACCGGAGCATGGAGGCGTTTGTGCACGGAGCGTGCAGGGTATGGCACGTACCTCCGACGTCGAGCACCCGCCTTCGTGGAGCCCCCGTGAACCGCCCCTGGGAAGCCAACCCCCACACCGAATTCAAACGCCGGATCGGACAGTCCCCCGCGACCTTGGGTGTCACCAAAGCTGGTCCGGAATGCCCGGACATCTGGGAGATGGCCAACGGCGACGTCGTCGTCATCGGCCGCGATGTCACCGAGGCGTACCGCGGCCGCCTTCCGTCCGGAGTGAGTATCAGCCCCGACGAGCGGCTCGTGATGATCCCCCGCGTCACGATGACCGCGGCGAAACGCGAGATTCCCGATGCTTGAGCGGCTTGGCGCGCTTCCGGCAACACTCCTGGAGCGTGACGTCTACCTGGCGGAGTACTGGGACACCTACGAGCAGGTCGGCGGGGTGTTCTGGAAGCTGGAGCGCGGGCAGACCTTCCGGGAGCCGGGCGATCCGAGTTGGGAGGCGTTCGCAGCCGGCGACTGGGACCGCGCCCTGGAACTGAACGAGGCGGACCGCTCCGAAGCCGAGGCCATGGCGGAGAAGGACCGGCAGGTGGGGATCGAGACCCGGCGCATCCGCGTCGTGGAGCACCCGGTCACCCCCTACGTGCAGTGGGAGATGCAGTTCCTGCGCCTGCTGGCGGAAGCCGGCCAGTCGTTGCGGGTGGTCCTTCCCGCGCAGGCCGCGCATCTGGAACGGGAAAGGCCGCTGCCGGAGATCGTCCTCCTCGGCGAGCGGGTGCTGTACATGGTCCGCTACGACTCAGCCGGCACACCCAATGGTGCGTGGCGGATCGGCGACCGCGACGCGATCGCCGAATGCCGCGCCGACCTGGCAGACCTGTTCGGGCAGGGCGAGCCGATCCAGGACTTCTACGCTCGCGAGATCGCGCCGTTGCCGCCTCCGACAGTTCGAGCATGAGAGGAGCAGAACGCTCGACCGACCGGCCCAACACGGCAACTACGAAGGGCGACCGCGCTTCGTCTCGCGTGTTCCTGCCTACGGTGGCCGTTCTTCTCGTGGTCGCGGTCGTCGGGCTGGTAGGACTCTCCCCTCTTGCCCTCGGGGCGGTCCGCGGAATCGACGACGACTGGGAGAGCCTCAGCTTCATTGGCCAGACCTACGGCGCCGCGTCAGCACTGCTCGCCGGCCTTGCTCTCGCCGGTGTCGTGGCGACATTGGTGTTGCAGGCACGCGAGACCCGCATGTCCCGCGAACTCGCCTTGCGCGACTCCAACAGTGAACTGCTCCGCATCGCGATGGAAAGCCCGGAGTACGCGGAGTGCTGGGGTGCCAACCTCCCGCTCCCCGAGGGAAAGGCACAGCGGCAGAGCATGTACACGAACATGATCCTGTCGCAGTGGGAGATGGCCTACGAGTCCCGAGCGATCGGTGACGCGCATCTCCGCGCCTTGGCGCGCAACCTGTTCGTTGGCCGGGTCGGCTGGAACTTCTGGAACCGGGTGCGCTCGATCCGGCTCAGCACCGCCGAGACACGCAGGTCGCGCCGGTTCCACCGGATCGTCGACGACGAGTTCCAGCAAGCAACGGAGCCGCCACCGGAGGAGTCCGAGGACGAGCCCCAACGGCGGCGACCGCGTCGCTGGCTACCCGTGGTGGGCGCGTTGGGAGCCGGAGCGATCGCCAGCGGAGTGGCGATCGTGCGGCACCGACGCTCGTTGTCGGCCCCGCCTGCTCCGGCTGCCGGGACGGTTACACGTCCTGGCCGCGGAAGGCGGCGAGGAACGCGCCCCATTCGCGGGCGGTGAAGTCGAGGTGGCCTGTCTCGGGGCGCTTGGAGTCGCGGAGGGCGGCGCCGGTGGGGAGGTCGGCGACCTCGACGCAGTTCTCGTCCGAGGTGGAGTACGAGGACTTACGGAAGCTCGGGATCTGGGCGACCTCGACACAGTTGTCATGAGAGTCCGAGTAGGACGACTTGCGGAAGTTCAAGATAGGCGCGACCTCGACACAGTTCTCGTGCGAATCCGAGTAGGAGGACTTGCGAAATCTCAGGAACATCGCGGGGCTCACTTGGCTAGCTCGTCGGTGATGGCGTTGATGAGCGTCAGGGACCGTTCGGCACTGAGCGCTGTCCCCAATACTGCGTCATAAATCAGCGTATAGCGCTCTACGTACCCCTGGTCTTCTACGTACAGGGACTCCACCGCGTTCGACAGGGACACGACCCCCGGTTCGGGGCGAGGGAAGTCGATCAACGAGAACGCCCCCGAAACCGCTGCGTGGGTACCTGCCGCGTTGGGAACTACGAGCACCGTGACCTTGTAATGGGCCGCCATCCCCACCAGGAAGCGAAGCTGCTCCCGCATTACCTCACTGGACCCGGCGATCTTGCGAAGTGCGGCCTCGTCAACAATGGCCGTGAGATGCGGGCCGTTCGGGGCATCCAGCACCTGGCGTCGCGCCATACGTGACTCGACCTTGCGCTCAATGTCCGCCTCGGGAACGATCTGGCCACCGCGAAACACGGCAGCGGCGTACTCGGGCGTCTGCAGCAACCCCGGGATCAACAGCGCCTCATAGCTACGGATCCTCGTTGCTTCAGCCTCCAGCTCTGGAAGATTCCCCGGGAAGAGATCCTGGAACTGATGCCAGTCGCTACGTCCACGCGCCTCTTCGGTGAGGCTGAGCAGGTGCTCGCGCTCCTCGCTGGTGACCTCGTAGAGGTCGAGCATCGCCTCGACATCGCGAGGGTTCGGCCGCTTCCACTCGTTGCGCTCGATGCGGGTAACCCTGGTCGCTGATGACCAGCCCAGGCGCTTCGCGGCTTCGGCAGCGGAGAGCTTCGATTCCGTACGCAGACGCCGTAGAGCGGCGGACAGTCTGCGCCGACGCACGCCCGGCGAGTGCTTGTCAGGCACACAACTCCTCTCTCTGCCTTAGCGAGTGTCTCGATCGTAGTGCGGGGGTCCAGCAACAAGGAATTTTGTTCAAACAATCTATACCGCTTGAAACGCTGCTTGAGCTAAATCATACTGAGGATCCAGCCCAGCACTCTCCGTAGTGCCCCTTCACTCGGGAAGGACCCTCCTCATGCCTGAGACCATTGAGCTCCGGGCCACGCTCGTCCAGGTCGTCAAGGGCGGCGAGCCTGATGAATGCGGCTTCTCCCTCAGCGACGTGCGGTCGCCGCACGCGCTTTCCTACTTCGGCCCGGGGTGCGCCTGCGGGCGGACCGTGCTGCTGTTCGAGCTGTGGGAGCGCTTGGAGCACCTTGACCTGTTTTCCAGGGGCACCGACCTCTGGCTGCGCACCGTTCCGCCGGACTGGCCCGATCCCCTGCCGGACGGGGCGACCCTGCTTGAGGAGCACACCGTCATGGTGGGCATCGGTTGACCGCTACGCGCGCGGCCCCCGGGGTAGGGCCGCGCCCCTTCCCCGGGTCGCCGCCGCACCGGCTTTCAGTCGCGCTCGTCGAGGAGGCCAGCGTCGTGGACGAGTAGGGCGATCTGGACGCGGTTGTTCAGGTCGAGCTTGGTCAGCACGCGCGACACGTGGGTCTTGACCGTGGGGACGCCGAGGTAGAGGGCGGCGCTGATCTCCGCGTTCGACTTCCCCTCCCCCACCGCCACGGCGACGTCGCGCTCGCGGTCGTTGAGCAGGTCCAGGCGCTCCCGCGCCCGAGCCCGGCG
This sequence comes from Lipingzhangella halophila, assembly GCF_014203805.1. Classification (GTDB taxonomy): domain Bacteria; phylum Actinomycetota; class Actinomycetes; order Streptosporangiales; family Streptosporangiaceae; genus Lipingzhangella; species Lipingzhangella halophila. The sequence continues at coordinate 4,248,854 of NZ_JACHJT010000001.1, forward strand.
CTGGTCGTGGCCGGACTCCGCCACGCGGTCCATCAGGCGTCTGGTCACCGACGGAGACAGCACCGGCTGCCCCCGCGCCACCCGCCGCACCGACTCCACGATCTCGGCGGGCGGGGTGTCCTTGAGGACGAAGCCCGCCGCTCCGGCGCGCAGTGCCCGCAGCACGTGCTTATCGGCGTCGAACGTGGTCAGGACGATGATCTCCGGCGCGGACGGGCGGGACCGCAATTCCTCGGTGGCGGCCAGCCCGTCCATCGCGGGCATCCGGATGTCCATGAGCACCACGTCGGGCCGGTGCTCGCGCACCAACTCGGGCACCTCGGTCCCGTCGCCCGCCTGACCGACCACCCGGATGTCGCCGGCGCCGCCCAGCATCATCGCCAGCCCGGACCGCAGCAGCGGGTCGTCGTCGACGATGAGCACGCCGATGGCCTGGCACTCGGTCGGTTCGGTGGCGGTCACGTTGACCACGGTAGCCAGGCCCGCAGGTGGAAACTACCGGACGCGGTGTGCCCGTGTTCCAGGGTCCCGTTCGCCAGCGAGACACGCTCGGCCAGGCCGACCAGCCCCTGTCCGGCGCCGGAGGCGGCCCCCGCGGCCGGACCGCTGCGGTCGCTGGCGTGGAGCATGTCGCCGTGGCCATGGTCGGCGTCGAGATCGGCCCCGGGGTCGGTTCCGGCGTCGTGGCCCGCCTCCGGCGCGCCGTTGCTGACCTCGACGGTCAGCCCGTCCCCCGGCGCGCCCGCCACGGCAACCTCCACCCGCGCCCCCAGGGCGTGCCGGTGCGCGTTGGTCAGCCCTTCCTGAACGATCCGGTAGGCGGTGCGGCCAACACCGTCCGGCACACCGCCGCTCACCCGCTCGCGCAGCTCCACCCGCATCCCGGCGGCACGCGACTCCTCGACGAGGGTGTGCGCGTCGGCGAGCGTGGGCTGGGGCAGCTCTCCCACCGGGGCGCGCAGCACGCCGATGACCTCGCGCAGGTCCTGCAGCGCCTGGTGAGTGCTCTCCCGGATGACGGCCGCCGCCCGCGCGATCTCCTCGGGCGGGGCGTCGGGCCGGTACTCCAGGGCGCCAGCGTGCACGCTCAGCAGGGAGAGCCGGTGCCCGAGCACGTCGTGCATCTCCCGGGCGATCTGCTCGCGGGCCAGATGTTGGGCCCGCTCGGCGCGCAGGTGCGCCTCGGCCTCCGCACGCCTGGCGCGTTCCTCCAGCGAGAGCACGAGCTGCCCGCGGTGCCGGACGAACAGCCCCCACCCGATCACGGCGAGGTTGGTGACCACGGTGAACAGCACCAACTGCAGCAGGCCGGACGGGTCGACCACCACCAGGAAGCCGGACCTGCCGAGCACCATCAGCGCCCCAATGGCCAGCGTGAGCCGCACCGGCCGGTGGATCGCCACCGTGAACAGCGCCACCAGTTGGGCGCCGGTGGCCAGGTCGACGAACGTCGTCACCGGCACCAGCACCAGGGCGAGCCCTACGGGCCAGCGGCGCCGCAGCCACACGGCGGCGCACGCCAGAGCGGCGATTACCTGGAACCAGAGCAGCCGCGTGTCCGGAACGGTGGGATCGTCGACCAGCGCCACTGACCAGCCGATCCCGTAGCCCGCCGCGGCCAGGAACAGGACGGTGTCGACCGCCCAGTCGCGCGGGCCGCGTCGGTGCGTGGGCGGGGGCGCGGAGTCGTCCATCGTCTCGAACCTACTCACCCGTGAGCGGCGGGGGGCGGGACGCGCGGCCGGCGATACCGAAGTCGCGGCACTCGGTACTTTCGTCGCACCCGACCCGGCCAACCGGATACGGCGGTCGCGGCGGCCCGGTCCCGATGGCCGACGCGCCGGCCCGGCCGCCGTCCGTAGCTTCGGGGTATGCGAAAGGCAATCCAGGTACTGGGGCTCGTCGTCACCGCTGTGGGCGTCAGCGGAACGATCGACCGGCTACTCGGCCACCAGCCGATCATGGGCTTCCTGAACGTCGTCAACCGGTTCGTCATCCCCCGGTTCGACTCACTGACGGGCATCGAGCTCTACGCGAACCTCATCGTCGCGTTCCTCGGCCTGGCCGTGCTGACCGCCGCAAGCGTGCCCCGGCCCAGATGACTCCGGCTCCCGTGGCACAAGGGCCTCCGCTCCCCCGGACTGACGTCATCCCCGCCGCTCGCGCCTTCACCCACCTCCGCCGCCCGCTCATCAACTCCGCCACCTCGGCCACACAAGAACCGCCAGAGACGAGAAACACCATGACCTCCAGCGGCACCCCAGCAGAGCCACAACGCTCCCAAGCCGCCACCAGCTCAGCGAGGGACGTCCCAGCGGCCACCACCGATGACCGTGCCGACCCCTCGGGGAAGCCGTCCCCCCGGAGCCCTCGCGCGCCACTCCTGCACCGCCTGGCTCCCGTGCTCGGGCTGCTGCTCCTGGCACCGGTGTGCGCGGAGTACCTGATCGGCTATGACGACTCGACGGGCCAGCCCGCCGAACTGCTCGGTGGACTGGTCGTCTTCGTGCCGCTGTACGGGTGTGCCGCGCTCATCATCCGGGAGGCGGCGCGGCGCGCCGGTCGCGGGTGGCCCACCATCATGCTGCTGGCGCTGGCGTTCGGCGTGCTCCAGCCAGGACTGATCGACCAGGCTATGTTCAACCCGTCGTACCGCGACATCGACTACCTGCAGCCGATGATGCGCCCCACCTACATCCCGGCCTTCGGTATCAGCGCCTACCTCACCCTGACCTGGATCGCCGGGCATGTCATCTGGAGCGTCAGCGTACCGATCGCCATCGTGGAGTCGTTCGCCCCGGACCACCGCCGCACGCAACCGTGGCTGGGGAGGCTCGGCCTCGCCATCGCCGTGCTGCTGTTCCTCGCGGGCGCAGCCTTCGTCGTCCAGTGGCACCTGCGGACTGAGGGGTTCGTGCCCGCTGTTCCGCAACTGGCCGGCGCGGCCGCTGTGGTCGTCGTTCTGGCCGGCGCCGCGTTCGCCACCGGACGGCGGCCCCGCCCCACCGCGAGCCGTAGCGCACCCCGCCCGTGGCTGGTCGGGGCCGTGGCGTTCGCGGCGCTGTTCCTTCCCATGGCCGTCGAGCTGGTGACCGGTGTGCTCGGAATCGGGCAGGGGTTCGTCGTCGACTGGCCCGGTGTCGCCCTGTTCGTAGTGCCCATCGCAGTGCTGGCCGGCCTGCTGGCCGCCTGGTCCCGCCGCCAGGGCTGGGGGGCGCCGCACCGGCTCGCCGCCGCCGGAGGCGCCCTGCTAACAAACGTCGTTATCGGGTTCTTCGTGCAGCCGCTCGGAGACGTCACGACCACCGCAGAGCTCGCCCACAACACGGTCGTCGCCGCCGGCGCGGTCGCCCTGCTCGCGCTCGCCGCCCTCCGGATACGCAGGAGGGGAGAGCCGCGGTGAACCCGAACGACACTGGCACCCACGACCACGAGGAGGCACGTCCAATGGAGTCCGGCACCCCGCCGCACGAGGCCACCGTGCTGGCCCGGCCAATGGGAGAGCGCGTTCTCATCTGGGGCGGCTTCCCACTCGTGGGGGCGGTTCTCGGATGGCTGCTCCCCATCGTGGCCGACTGGGCGGTCTCGCTTCCGTGGTTCCCGTTCCAGGGGCCCCTCGAACTCGTGGCCGGGCTGCCCGCCCTGGTCGCGACGATCGGCGGCCTCGTTCTGGGGCTCGTCGCCGGTGTGGTGCTCGCGCTGGTCAGCGAGTCCGAGTACACGACCGTCACCGTCGCCGACGACAAGGTCACGTTGCGGAACGACGCGGAAACCCGGACCGTCGAGCGCGCGGACGCCACGGCGGTGTTCCGCGACGGCACCGACCTCGTGCTATTGGGCCCGGACACCGGGGAACTCGCCCGGCAGGGCGGCGACATGCCGGCCCCGGAACGGCTCCGCGCGGCGTTCCGGCGGCACGGATACCCGTGGCGCGACGACGGCGACCCGCACGCCGAGCACTACCAGCGCTGGGTCGAGGACCTGCCCGGCCTCTCCGCCTCGGCACACGCCCTGCTGAAAGCCCGCGCGCGAGCGGTGGAGCGCAAGGACCGCTCCGACGCCGAGCAGTTGCGCTCGGAGCTCGCCGGACTCGGTGTCGTGCTCCGCGACCGCGACGGGAAACAGTTCTGGCGGCCAGCCCCACCGGACTCCCGCTAACCGGGGTACCTCGTGTCCTCGTGCACCTCGCCGCCGTCGGAGGTCGCGCGCCAGGTGACCGGGGTGCGCATCTCGTCCGCGACGTCCTGGGCCCATCGCTCGAGTGGCGCGAACATGTCGGGCCCGGAGTGCAGCACCGTCCGCCCGCGGTAGGCGACCGCGCCCAGCATGACCACTTCGCCGTCGCTGTGCAGTTCGGTTTCGTACTCGTGCGTCGTTCGCCTCATACGTGTCAATGTACTGCGCGATCCCCGCGGCCCCCCTGGTCCGCGGCAGGGCGGGGGGACGGTCCGTTGGTGTCCGCGCCGCTCTCCAGCAGCACCAGGTCGTCGCGGTGCACGATCTCGCGTTCGTAGGCCGGTCCGAGCTCGCGGGCGAGCCAGCGGGTGGAGCGGCCCATCAGGTCGGGGATCTCCGCCGAGTCGTAGTTGACCAGGCCCCGCGCGATGGAGTGGCCGGCCTCGTCGCGCAGGTCCACGGGGTCGCCCGCGGAGAACTCGCCCACCACGTTGACCACCCCGGCCGGCAGCAGCGACGCGTTGTCACTCCGGACCGCCCGCACAGCCCCCGGGTCGAGAACGATGCTCCCCCGGCCGGCGGTGGCGTGCGCGAGCCAGAGCTGACGGGTCGATGGGCGGCGGGTACTGAGCGCGGTGAACAGGGTGCCGACCGGCTCGCCGGCCAGTGCCGCACGGGCGTTGTCCGCCGAGGTGAGTACCGTGGGCACGCCGGCCTCGGTCGCGATCCGCGCCGACTCGACCTTGGTGACCATGCCGCCGGTGCCCACACCGCGCCGGTTCGTCGAGCCGAGGCTGATGCCGTCCAGATCGCGCGCGGCGACACTCTCCACGACGCGCCGCGCCCCCGGCCGCGCCGGGTTCCCGTCGTACAGCGCGTCGACGTCGGAGAGGAGCAGCAGCGCGTCGGCCCGCATCAGGTGCGCCAGCAGGGCCGCGAGCCGGTCGTTGTCGCCGAACCGGATCTCGTGGGTGGCCACAGTGTCGTTCTCGTTGACGATCGGCACGGCCCCGATATCGAGGAGCCGCCGCAGGGTCCGCTGGGCGTTGCGGTGCTGCACCCGCCGCATCATGTCTTCGACGGTGAGCAGCACCTGCCCGGTGGTGAGCCCGTGGGCGTTGAACGCCGCCGTGTAGTGCGCCACCAGCAGCCCCTGCCCGACGCTGGCCGCCGCCTGCTGGGTAGCGAGGTCGCGCGGCCGGCTGGCCAGCCCCATCGGTGTCATTCCGGCGGCGACGGCGCCCGACGACACCAGGAGCACCTCGGTTCCCGCGGCCCGCCGCTCGGCGAGCACGTCGGTCAGCTCGCGGATGCGCTCCCGGTCGAGGTGGCCATCCGGGGCGGTGAGTGAGGACGACCCCACTTTGACAACAACGCGGCGGGCGGCCGGTAGCTCGGCACGCCCGGACGATGCCGCGCCCTCTTCCGCCGCGGACACCCCGGTTCCCTCGTATCCCGTTTCTTCGTGTGCGGTGTGCACGCCCGTCCATCTCCTCAAGCCTCGGTGCGGTCCCCGGCCGGATGGATTCGCAGCCCCGCGCGGTGTCAGCCCAGCCGGGAGTCGGTACCGCGCGGGCCGAACGGGGTCTCTCCGGTGTCGGAGACGGTGCCCACGGCCGGATCCCAGTCGAAGACGACGGAGTTCTCGGGGTCGCCGATGTAGACCTCGGCGCCGGGGGATGCCCCCTGCTTGGCCAGCTCGTTCTCGATACCGAGGCGGTCCAGCCGGTCGGCGAGGTACCCGACGGCCTCGTCGTTGGAGAAGTCGGTCTGCCGCACCCACCTAGCTGGCTTATCGCCGCGCACCCGGAACGTGTTGTCGCCGAGCGGGACGACCTCGAACGGGGTCCCGCCGATCTCTCGCGGCCGCAGCACGAGCCGCGTCGGCTCGGGGGTCGGCCGCGCCGCGCGCTCCGCCTCGACCTGCTCGGCCATGGCGAAGGACAGTTCGCGCAGCCCTTCGTGAGTGGCCGCGGACACCCGGATCGTACGGATTCCCCGCTCTTCGAACGTGGGCTCGACGAGGTCGGCGAGCTCGCGGCCATCGGGGACGTCCACCTTGTTCAGGACGGCCAGCCGCGGCCGGTCGGACAGGTCGATCTCGGTCAGTTCCGCGTAGGCGGCCAGCTCCTCCTCAAGCGCGTCGAGGTCGCTGATGGGGTCGCGCCCTTGCTCGTAGGTGGCGCAGTCGAGCACGTGCACCAGCGTCGAGCAGCGCTCCACGTGCCGCAGGAAAGCCAGCCCCAGCCCCTTGCCGCTGCTCGCCCCGGGGATCAGGCCGGGCACGTCGGCCACCACGAACTCGGAGGCGCCGGCCTCGACCACGCCCAGGTTGGGAATCAGGGTGGTGAACGGGTAGTCGGCGATCTTCGGGCGGGCCGCCGAGAGCGCGGCGACCAGTGAGGACTTGCCGCCGCTGGGAAAGCCGACCAGCCCGACGTCGGCAATGGTCTTGATCTCCAGCCGGACGTCGGCACCCTCGCCCGGCTCTCCCTTGAGGGCGAAGCCGGGTGCTTTGCGGCGCGGCGTGGCGAGCGCGGCGTTCCCGAGGCCCCCGTTGCCGCCACGCGCGATCACCAGCCTGGTTCCCGCGCCGACCAGGTCCGCGATGACCTCGCCGTCCTCCCCGGTCACAACCGTGCCGTCGGGAACGGGCAGCACCAGGTCGGTGCCGCTGCCTCCGGCGCGGTGCGACCCTTGGCCCGGTTTTCCGTTGGCCGCCCTGCGGTGCGGGCGGCGCTGGTACTCCAGCAGAGTGGCCGTGTTCGGGTCGACCTCCAGGACGACGTCGCCGCCTTTGCCGCCATTGGCCCCGTCGGGTCCGCCCAGGGGCTTGAACTTCTCGCGGTGTACGGAGGCGCAGCCGTGCCCGCCGTCGCCAGCCTTGATGTGCAGGACCGCCTCGTCGACGAAGTCCGGCATGTGGCCTCCTGTGTGGTTCCCCGCTGGTCCCCTGCCGGTGCGAAGCCCGCCGCGCGTAGCGCCGCGCGGTTCCCCCTCGGGGATCAGCCTATGTGCTCGAACACGCGCAGGGCGGGCCAGATCATCTGGCCCGCCCTGCGCGTTGCTGCTTCTACCGCGTCCGCGTTGCCGGCCCTACTCGGCCGCCGGGACGATGTTCACGTTCTTGCGGCCGCGCCGGTGGCCGAACTGGACCTTGCCGGCGGACAGAGCGAACAGCGTGTCGTCGCCACCGCGGCCGACGTTGTCACCAGGGTGGAAGTGAGTACCGCGCTGGCGAACAAGGATCTCGCCGGCCTTGACGGCCTGCCCGCCGAAGCGCTTCACGCCAAGGCGCTTGGGATTGGAGTCGCGCCCATTCCGGGTGTTCGACGCGCCCTTCTTTGTCGACATGTCAGCCCTTCCCCCTACTTCGCCGCGATACCGGTTACCCGGACCCGGGTGTACTTCTGGCGGTGCCCCATGCGGCGCTTATAACCGGTCTTGTTCTTGTACTTGATGATGTTGATCTTGGGGCCCTTGGCCTCGCCGAGGACCTCGGCGGTGACCTTGTAGCCGCTCAGCTCGGAGGTCTCGCTGATGACCTTGCCATCGTTGACGACAAGGACCGGCTCCCACGTCACCGTCGAACCCGACTCTTCGGAGACCCTGTCGATCTCCAGGACGTCATCGACGGACACCTTCTCCTGTCGGCCGCCCGCTCGCACGATCGCGTACACCGGGAAACTCTCTTCCTGCTCGTGTGAGGACCATCCCCGCGTGCGCGGGGACATAATGCGCTCAAAATCGACCGCGGATCCGCTCGCCCACGAGGGCGCGGGAATCGTCAGTAGGTCTCGGGCGCGCGAACGAAAGGGGCGCGCCGACGCACCGACTTCAGACTACCACCGACCGGCGAGCGGAGCGCACGGTCACCCATGTGCCCGGCCGGGCCGCGCGCGGCCCGGCCGGTGCGTGCTATCCGGCCTCGGCCACGGCGGACGCCGATGCGGCTTCGGACGCCGGCCCCGTGGTCTTGGTCCGCCGGGTACGCCGGCGCCGCGGGCGCTCGGCCCCGGTTTCGGCCTCGCCAGTCGCCTCCGTGCCGGCCGCCTCAGCGGACGCGCCTTCGGCCGCAGCGGGTTCCGCGGCCTCCCCGTCGGCCGTCTCGGCGGCGGTGGCCGCGGCCGCTTCCTTGTCCTTCTTCGTCTTGCGGGTCGACTGCTTGGCGCCACTCTTGCGGGTGGTGCCCTTCGCGGCCTGCCGCGAGGACGACTTGGCGGTCGTGGTCTCCGGCTCCGCGGGCGCCTCGGCGGCGGCCGCGGGTTCGGCCTCACCGTCGCCGGCGGGCGCCTCGGCCGATACCTCCGAGGTCTGGGCGGACTCGGTGATCTCGCCCTTGCCGGCCTTGTCGCTCCCGCTCTTGGCCTTCTTCTTCTTGCCGTTGGCGCTCCCGCCGGACCCGGCGGCCGACCCGGCGCTGCTGGAGCCGCCCTTGGTCTCCGCGGGCTCGCTGGACAGCACCAGCCCGCGGCCGTTGCAGGACTCGCAGGTGTGCGAGAACGCCTCCAGCAGGCCCTGCCCCACCCGCTTGCGGGTCATCTGTACCAGCCCCAGCGAGGTCACCTCGGCCACCTGGTGCTTGGTGCGGTCGCGGGAGAGGCATTCGAGCATCCGGCGCAGCACGAGGTCGCGGTTGCTTTCGAGTACCATGTCGATGAAGTCGATCACGATGATGCCGCCGATGTCGCGCAACCGGAGCTGGCGGACGATCTCCTCGGCCGCCTCCAGGTTGTTCTTGGTGACCGTCTCCTCCAGGTTGCCGCCCTGGCCGGTGAACTTTCCGGTGTTCACGTCAACGACGGTCATGGCCTCGGTGCGGTCGATGATCAGCGATCCGCCGCTGGGCAGCCACACCTTGCGCTCCAGCGCCTTGGCGATCTGCTCGTCGACCCGGTACTCCTCGAAGACATCGCGTTCGCCGTCCCAGTGCGTCAGCCGCTCGGCCAGGTGCGGGGCAACGTAGTCGACGTACTCCTTGACCGTGCTCCACGCCTCGTCCCCGGCGACCACGAGGCTCGCGAAGTCCTCGTTGAAGACGTCGCGCACCACCCGGACGGTGAGGTCGGGCTCGCTGCTCAACAGCGAGGGCGAGGTGGCCGACTTCGACTTGCGCTTGATCGACTCCCACTGCGAGGAGAGGCGCGAGATGTCGCGTTCCAGTTCCTCCTCGCTGGCTCCTTCGGCGGCGGTGCGCACGATGACGCCGGCGTTCTCCGGCATCACCTTCTTCAGGATCTGCTTGAGCCGCGTGCGCTCCTTGTCGGGAAGCTTGCGGCTGATACCGGTCATGGAGCCATCGGGCACGTAGACCAGGTAGCGCCCCGGTAGGCTGATCTGGCTGGTCAGCCTGGCCCCCTTGTGTCCCATGGGGTCCTTGGTGACCTGGACCAGCACCGACTGGCCGGACTTCAGCACGGACTCGATGCGTTTGGGCTGGCCTTCGAGACCGGAGGCGTCCCAGTTCACCTCACCGGCGTAGAGCACCGCGTTGCGGCCCTTGCCGATGTCGACGAACGCGGCCTCCATCGACGGCAGGACGTTCTGCACCCGGCCGAGGTAGACGTTGCCCACGTAGGACTTGTGCGCCGCCCGGTCCACGTAGTGCTCCACGAGGACGTCGTCCTCAAGGACGGCGATCTGCGTCCGGTCTCCGTTCCGGCGGATCACCAGGTCGCGCTTGACGGACTCGCGCCGCGCGAGGAACTCCGACTCGGTGATGACCGGCGCGCGGCGGCGGCCCTGCTCGCGGCCCTCGCGGCGGCGCTGCTTCTTGGCCTCCAGGCGGGTGGAGCCCTTGACCGACTGCACCTCGCTCTCGGCCTGCTTCTCCTGCTTCTCCTGGCGCGGCTCGCGCACCTTGACGACCGTGTTCGGCGGATCGTCGCCGGTGGTGACGGACTCGGTGTCCTCGGTGGCCTCCGCGGCCTCGCCGGCGGTCCGGCGGCGGCGCCTGCGGCGCCGGGTGCCCCTGGTGTCCTCGGTGGAGGCGGCCGTCGCCTCCCGGGCGGTCCCCTGCGACTCCTCTGCGGGCTCGGCGGTCCGCTCGGTGCCGGACCTCTCCTCCTCCGCTACCGCCGTGTTGGCGGTGCCACCGGTGTCGGTCTCGGAGGTGCCATCGTCGCCGGGCCGCGACTTGCCGCGGCCGCGACCGCCGCGGCGCCTGCGGCGGCGGCTCGGGCGGTCCTCGTCGGAGTCGCCGTCGTCACCGTCGAACTCGGAGGTTTCGTCGGTGGAATCGGCAGCCTCGGCGTCGTCCGACTCGTCCGAGTCGTCCGAGTCGTCCTGGTCGTCGCGGTCGTCTCGCGCCGGGGTGCTCCCCGCGGACGCGGTGTGGGCCACCGGCGGTTGGAAGAGCACCATGGGCGGCTGGAACGTGCTGGCCGCGCCACCGTCCGAGGCCTCGGCGCCGGTGCCGCTTCCGTCTTCGTCCGCGGAGGCGCCGGGGGCCGCGTCCTCACTGGGCGCGGGAGGCTCTTCGGTGCTGCGCGCCGCCGCGGTCCGGCGAGTGCGCGAGCGGGACGCCCTGGCCGGGCGGGTGCCCGTTCCGGTCGCGCTCTCAGCGGTCGCACCCTCAGTGGCGCCGTCCTCGGCGGAGCTCCCCGCGGTGGCGCTCACCTCGGCGGCGCCCTCTTCGGCGGCGCTTTCGGCAGCGCCGCTCTCCTCGCCGGCGCTCGGCTCATTGGCGGCCTCGGCCGGGCCCGGCTCCGCATCCGCGGCGGGCTCGGCTCCACTGGTGGCGACCCCCACCTCGCCGGCGATGGTCGTCAGCGGTGTGTCCGGGGACGCGGCCACTGGTTCGGGCTCCGGTGGCGGCCCGGCTGACCGGACTCTTCCACCGCGTTTGCCGGGCGCGCTGACCCGCACCTCCCCTGACTGCGGGGCGGCCGTTGTAATCGGCCGGTCCGTCTCTGTCGTTTCAGTTGTACCCGCGGTGCCATCCGCACCGCTGCTGGGCTCGTTTTCGAGCATCCGGGCGGTCTCCCGTCAAAGTCCTCGGGGCGCGGCACCGGCCGGTTGGCCGCCGCCGCTGCGCGCGAGGACCGTCGTCGCTAGGTCGTCGCCGATCGCACAAGGGTGCTCCCGGCGCAAAGTCCGTAATCGTCGCCAACACTCCCCGAGTGGACTCACGCATGCTCAGAGTCCCGTGCGGGCGAGGACGACCGCGGTTTCTCCTCCGCGCGTCCGGCCGGATCCGCCTGTGCCGACCCATCCTTGGGGGCGGCTCGTTCTGGTTCGCCGTTCTGGGTGGTTCCATCGTTCACGGCGAACGGATCGGCGATCGCGCCGGACGCTTCGTCCAAGGGCCCCTGCGCCAGCCGGGTCATCAGAGTCGATGACGGCGGCGCCAGGTCGGCCACCTGACGAAGGCCGGTCACCACGTCGTCCGGTCGCACGGCAGGTGTGGTGTGCCGCACAACCATCCGAAGTATGGCGCATGTCTCGTGTTGTCCCGTGGTGGCATGCCCTTCCACCTCCATGCGGAGGACGGCCCCACGGGTGTCGAAGCGGCGGCGGCCCTTCTTGGTAAGCCGCTCCACCTCGACGCTCTCGGCCGCGAGGAACGCGGCCGCTGCCGTCCGGGCGCCGTCGGGGGCGACACCCGGCATTTCCACCTGCCACTCCGAAGCCTCAAGACGGTCTGCCAGCCCACCCGCGCCGGCCGCCACGACGTCGACTATGTCGATGCCGTCGGGCATCGCGTCATCGAGCCGGGCGCGTACCAGTCCGGGGTCCTGGGACTCGGCCAGGGTGCATTCGAAATACTCCGCGAGGCTGGCCACCCCAGTAGGGGCAGCACCGGCGTAGGAGATCTTCGGGTGTGGCGTGTACCCCGCTGAGAAAGCTACCGGTATCCCGGCTCTGCGGATGGCCCGCTCCAGAGCACGGGCGATGTCGCGATGGCTCGCGAACCTCATCCGACCGCGCTTGGAGTAACGGACGCGCAGCCGCTGTCCGGGCTTACCAGTGGAGGGCGCAATGGTGCCCTCAGGTGCGGGGGGCAGTGCTACTCCTTTCGTCGATGGCTGTCGGTCGGGTGCACCGATTCGTCCCGGCCGCACCCACCTGGGAATTGCTCGTCCTTTTCAGCGTACGGTGCCCGTCGGGTCCCGCGCGCCACCGGCTCGTGGTAGCGACCCTCGCGCACCGGCGGCGTGGGAGGTCCGGTTGTTGACTGGCTGGCGGATGCACCGTGACGGACCACACACCTATGCGATCTTCCCGCCGCGCCGAAGGTTGAAAAGCGCTCTGATCGTTGGATCGGCCACAGCCTGACCCGCTCCACCCCGGCCGCACCGAGCACGCTTACCTACTCCTCATCCTATGCGCGGAGCGCCAGAAAAACTTCTCCAAGAATCTTTGCTCCCATGCAAACCTTCCGGGGACCCGGTACGTCTTACTACACGTATGGCCCGGCGCGAGCGGGGCGTCGGGCCATACCACCCGGTCCGCACCGGCCGCGGGCCGCTCCCCTCAGAGCACAGTGAGCGGCAGTTTCCTCTCCGGCGACACCGGTGTCGGCCCGATCTGGATCTCGGTTCCCATGCTGGGGCAGACCCCGCAGTCGTAGCACGGGGTCCAGCGGCAGTCGTCGACCTCCACCGCCTCCGTGCCGTGCAGCGAGTCCTGCCAGTCCTGCCACAGCCAGTCGCGGTCCAGTCCGGCGTCCAGGTGGTCCCAGGGAAGAACCTCGTCGCGGTCCCGCTCCCGAACCGTGAACCAATCGAGATCGACGGGCTCGTCGGCGAACACCTTCGCCGCGGCCTCGCTCCACCGGTCGTAGGAGAAGTGCTCGCTCCACCCGTCGAAGCGGGCGCCGTCGCGCCATGCCTGCTCGATGACCCGCCCCACGCGGCGGTCGCCACGCGAGAGCAGCCCTTCGATGGTGGAGGGGCGCCCCTCGTGGTAGCGCAGGCCGATGGCCTTGCCGTACCGGCGGTCCGAACGCAGTTCGTCCTTGAGCCGGTGCAGCCGGGCGTCGACGACCTCGTGCGGGGTCTGTCCGGCCCACTGGAACGGGGTCTGCGGCTTGGGCACGAACCCGCCGATGGAGACCGTGCAGCGGATGTCCCCGCGCCCTGTGGCCGCGCGCCCGGCCTTGATGACCTCGCGAGCCAGATCGGCGATCGCCAGTACGTCCTCGTCCTCCTCGGTCGGCAGCCCGCACATGAAGTACAGCTTGACCTGGCGCCACCCGGCCTCATAGGAAGCGGTGACAGTGCGGATGAGGTCGGCCTCGGTCACCATCTTGTTGATCACCCGGCGCATCCGCTCGCTGCCGCCCTCCGGCGCGAACGTCAGCCCGGAGCGCCGCCCGTTGCGGTTGAGCTCGTTGGCGAGGTCGATGTTGAACGCGTCGACCCGGGTCGACGGCAGCGACAGGCCCGTGTTGGTGCCCTCGTAGGTGTCGGCGAGCCCCTTGGCGATATCGCCGATCTCGCTGTGGTCAGCGCTGGACAGCGAGAGCAGGCCGACCTCCTGGAATCCGGAGGACCGCACGCCGCGGTCGACCATCTCGGTGATGGTCTCCTTGCCGCGTTCCCGTACCGGCCGGGTGATCATCCCGGCCTGGCAGAACCGGCAGCCGCGGGTGCAGCCCCGGAAGATCTCCACGCTGTACCGTTCGTGAACGGACTCGGCGATCGGCACGATCGGGTCCTTCGGGTACGGCCAGTTGTCCAGGTCCATGACGGTGTGCTTGCGCACGGTCCACGGCACACCGGACCGGTTCGGGGTGTAGCGCCCGATCCGTCCGTCGGGCAGGTACTCGACGTCGTAGAACCGCGGAACGTACACGCCGCCCCCGTTCGCCAGGCGCAGCAGCAGGCCATCGCGGCCGCCGGGGCTCCCCTCGCGTTTCCACTCGCGCACCACCTCGGTGATGGCCAGCGAGATCTCCTCGCCGTCGCCCAGCACGGCGGCATCGAGGAAGTCGGCGACCGGCTCTGGGTTGAACGCGGCGTGCCCGCCGGCCAGCACGATCGGGTGGTCCTCGCCGCGGTCGGCGCTGTGCGGCGGGATACCGGCCAGGTCGAGGGCGGTGAGCAGGTTGGTGTAGCCCATCTCGCTCGCGAAGCTGACACCGAGGAGGTCGAAGGCGCCGACCGGGCGGTGCGCGTCGACGGTGAACTGCGGGATCCCGTGCTCGCGCATGGCCGCTTCGAGGTCGGCCCAGACCGCGTAGGTCCGCTCGGCCAGGACGCCTTCGCGCTCGTTCAGCACCTCGTAGAGGATCTGCACCCCCTGGTTGGGAACGCCCACCTCGTAGGCGTCGGGGTACATCAGGGCCCAGCGGACCTCGCAGGCGTCCCAGTCCTTGACTACGGAGTTGAGTTCGCCGCCCGCGTACTGAACCGGCTTCTGCACGCTGGGCAGCAGGGCTTCCAGTCGCGGGAAAACGGATTCGACGGGCATGGGAATGCCTTTCGGATCGATCAGGTTCCGGATCGGTAAGGTGACTCAAGTCGGCGGTGCCCGCGTTCGCGCGAGCCCGTTTCATTCAGGCTAGCGGCCCGGCCCGCGCGCGTCCTCCGGCGGTCGCGTGCCGTTCACTCGAACCCGCGGTCACGGGCGTGGATGGCCAGCACGAGACCGATCGCCATCAGGGTGGCGATGGTGGCGGTACCGCCGTAGGAGAGGAACGGCAGCGGCAGGCCGGTGATCGGCGCGACTCCCAGGGTCATCCCGATATTGATGAACGCCTGGAACCCCAGCCAGGCCGCCACTCCCACGCAGACCAGCCGCGCGTAAGGCTGTTCGCACCCGGTCGCGACGTGCAACACCCGCCAGATGACCAGGGTGAGCAGTGCGACGATCGCCACACCGCCGACAAAGCCCAGCTCCTCGGCAGCGACCGTGAAGATGAAGTCGGTGTGTTGCTCGGGCACGAAGCGGCCGCTGGTCTGCTCGCCCTGGAAAAGCCCGGTCCCCTCGAAGCCGCCGGAGCCGACCGCTATGAGCGCCTGGTTCGCGTTGTAGCCCCGGCCCTGGGGGTCGGCGGTGGGGTCGAACAGGGTGGTGACCCGGGCCAACTGGTAGGGCTCAAGCAGGTCGAACCACCACACGCAGAGCACCGCGGCCAGCCCGCAACCCAGCATCCCGACGATCCAGCGCACCGGAGCGCCCGACATGGACAGCATCGCCAGGAAGATCGCCCCCAGGACCAGCCCGGTTCCCAGGTCCGGCTGGAGCAGGACCATGGCCATCGGGCCCGCCAACGCCACCAGGCTGAACAGCACGTCGCGCGTGGTTGGCGCGCGCTCGCCGTCCCTGGGCTCGCCGAGCAGCATGGCCACGGCCAGGATCAGCGCGACCTTGACGAACTCACTGGGCTGGGCCTGCAGGCCTCCGACGACGAGCCACCCGCGCGACCCGTTGATCACTTCCCCGAGCGGAGTGAACACCAGCACCAGTCCGGCCAGGGAGAGCAGGTACACGATCGGCGCGTACGCCCGCGGAGTCCGGTAGTCCACCGAGGCCACGAGCAGGCCGCAGAGCACGGCCACACCGAGGTGGATCAGGTGGCGCTGCACGTACCCGGTGGCGACGTCGGGCGCGCCGGCAGTGTGGGTGGAGGTCCACACCAGCAGCGTCCCCAGCGCCGACAGTAGGACCACCGGTACCACCAGCAACCAGTCCACCCGCCGCCGCGCCCCGGCGGCGAGCACCCTCTCGGCGTAGCCACGCCAGGTCGCGCGCGCGACGTGCGGGCTCGTGTAGGCGGTCATCGCGTGTCTTCGGGCCCTTCCCTGCTCAGTCCGACTCTCCGGGAGCGGCGATCGACCCGTCGGGGCGGACGGTCGGCAGCTCCGCCGGTGGTTCCCCACCGGGCAGCGCCGGTTCGCCCTGCTGCGCGTCGCCGGCGTCCCGGTCGCCGTCCTCGGCTTCCTCGTCGGAGTCGTCGGAGTCGGAGTCGGAGTCGGAGTCGTCGGAGGAGAAACCGTAGATTCCGTCGTAGATCTCGCGGACCACCGGTGCCGCCACCGAACCGCCGGTGCCGCCCTGGGAGATCAGCGCGACGATGGCGAACTGGGGGTCGTCGGCGGGCGCATAGGACGCGAACCAGCCCGACTCCTTCTTTCCCTTGCCGGTGGCCGTTCCGGTCTTGCCCGCCACCGGCACCTCGTCCAGCGGGAACCCGTTGAAGGCCCCCTGCGCGGTTCCCTCCCGCGGGACGTCGGCCAGCGCGGACTGCAGGTACTCCAGGGTGCGGTCGCTGACCGGGAGCTCATCGGGTTCGCCCCGCTCGATCTGTCGCACCTCGGAGCCGTCCGCCGAGACGAGCGCCTTGCCGACCCGCGGAACATGCAGCGTCCCCCCGTTGGCGATGGCCGCGTAGGCCCGGGCGAGCTGGAGCGGTGTGACGACCAGGTCTCCCTGGCCGATCGAGAAGTTCACGGCGTCGCCGGCCCGCCACCGGTATCCGTCGGTGCACTGCTCCTTGGCGACCTGCTTCAGGTAGGCCGCGTGCTCCGGGTCTTCCTCGTCGGGGTAGCCCTCCTTGGCGCGCTTGCAGGCCTCCTCCCGGGTGGACTCCCAGTACTCCTTCTTCCACTCGCGGTCCGGGACACGGCCGCTGCCCTCGTGCGGCAGGTCGATCCCGGTGGGCTCGCCGAACCCGAAGTCGTGCGCCATGCTCGTCATGGCGTCCACCGGCTCGTCGTCGGGAGTGGAACCGCCGTCCTCCTTCCACATGTCGTAGGCCATCTGGTAGAAGACGGTGTTGCAGGACACCACGATGGCCTTGTGCAGGCTCAGGCTGCCGTGCGCGCTGCCCTCGTAGTTCTCGAACGAGCGGTTCCCCACCGAGATCGAGCTCGGGCAGGAGTACGTCTCGTTCAGCGACACTCCGTTCTCCGCTCCGGCGGCCAGCGAGTTGACCTTGAACGTCGACGCCGGCGGGTACTGGCCCTGCAGGGCGCGCGAGGTCAGCGGCTCGCCAGCCTCCTCGCTGAGCAGGTCGTTGTAGGTCTCCTGGTCGATTCCGCCCTCCCACACGCCCGGGTCGTAGGTGGGCAGGCTCGCCATGGCGACAACGCCGCCCGTTTTGACGTCGAGCACGACCGCCGCCGCCGAGTCGGCCGGCCCGCCGGCGGACTCCAGCCCCCGGGCCAGGGCGTCCTCGGTCGCCCGCTGCACCCGTTCGTCGACGCTCGTCACCAGGTGCGCCCCCGGCTCGGGCGGAGTCTCGGCGTACACACCGGTCACGTTGCCGTTCCTGTCGACCTCGTACTTTCGTACGCCGGAGGTTCCGCGCAGCTCGTCGTCGTAGACCGCCTCGACGCCGCCGCGCCCCACATTGTCGACCCCGGTGAACTGGGTGCGCAGGTCCTCGCGTTCCGCCAGCTCCTCCTCGGTGACGGGTTGCAGGTACCCGAGGAGCTGGGCGGCGCGGTCGCCCATGGGGTACTCGCGCACCGGGCGCTGCTGCGCGGTGATTCCCGGGAAGTCCTCCCGGCGCTCCATGATCTGCATCGCGAGCTGGGCGTCGACGTCCTCGACCAGGGTGATGGGCTGGTAGGGCGAGCCCGGCCAGCAGGGCCGGGGGACCTCGGGGCCGCACAGCCGCGTGCGCTTCCGGAGGTCCTCGAACGGGACGTCGACCACCTCGGCGACGTTGCGCAGCACCGCCTCCCCACCGTCTGGTCTGCGCTGCAGCTGGTGGTAGTCCGCCGAGACGGTCAGCTCGGTCCGGTTGCGCACCAGCGCGCGGCCCGACGAGTCGAGGATCTGGCCGCGCGTCGCGGGAACGACGAGCTCCTGGATGTGGTTGGCCTCCGCGAGGCGCTGGTAGTGCTCGGCCATGGGAATCTGCAGGTACCACATCCGGGCGGTGAGCCCCGCCGCCAACGCGATGACGAGAACCTGCGCCAGCACCAGCCCGAACCGGCCGGGCCGCCTCTCACCGCGTTCGGTTCTGGCCTTCATGATCCGTCTCACAGGCGGATCCCTCCGGTAGCCCACGGAGTGTCGGTGATGTCGGAGAGGTCGCCGTTGGCGAGGTAGCGCCGGAGGCGGCGCACGGGCGCCAGCACCACCGGGCTCACCAGCATCGTTATGCCGACGTTGATCGGCACGACGAACAGGAACGTCCCCCCGCCAACGTGCGGGGTGCCCAGCACCAGGCCGAGCGTGGCGAAGCCGAGCGCGACACCGAGCGCCGCCCCGAAGGCCACCAGGTACGGCCACGCCCGGGAGCGCCAGGGCGAGTCGTGCAGTTTGCCGACCACGTAACCGGCCAGGCACAGCACCAGTGCGTACCGTCCGATCTCATGGTCGGCCGGCGGCAGGACGTCCAGGGCCAACCCCGCGGAGAAGCCGGCGAGGGCGCCGCTGACCGGTGTGGCGCCGAGCGCGATCGCCACGACGGTGAGCACCACAAGATCGGGCGCGCTTCCCCAGGGCAACGGGAGCCGGTTGACGACCGCGGCCTGCAGCAGCACGGCGAATGCCAGGAGCAGGACCGTAGTTGCGCCCCTCATTCCGCGTCCTCCGCGTCCTCGTGGGGTGCCTGGGCGGCGTCCTCGTCGGGTTTGGGCGGCAGCACCGAGTCGCGCGGGTCCTTCTCGGGCCCGGCGACGACCACACCGACGATGTCCAGCGAGCCGACGTCGACCGCGGGTGCGACCTTCGCGCTCCGGCTGAGCGCGCCCGGTGTGTCCTGGACGTGCTCAACGGCACCGACCGGCACCCCGGGCACGAACGGGGTGCCCTCGTGCGAGCCCATCGTGACGAGGCGGTCCCCTTCGGACACCTCCGCGTTGGCGTCGAGCAGCTCGAACCGGATCGGCGAGGAGTCGTTGATACTGCGCGCCGTGCCGTGCGCGACCCCCATCTCGCTCTCGCCCTCCAGGCGGGCCCCCACGGATGACGCGCCGTCCGTGAGCAACAGGACAGTCGCGGTCGTCGCGCCGGCGCGCAGCACTCGGCCGACGAGGCCGTCGCTGTTGACGACGGTCATGTCCTTTGTGATCCCGTCGCGTTCCCCGGCGTCGATGGTGACGGTGTCCGAGTGGCCGGTCGAGCTCACCCGGGTCACCGCCTGAGCGGGAACGATCTCGTATCCGCCCAGACCGGAAAGCTGCAGCAGGTCGTCCAGCTCTTCGGAGCGTCCTTCGTCGAGGCGCTGCGCGTCGAGCTCGGCGGCGAGTTCCCGGTTGCGTTCCTTCAGCTCGGCGATGCGGTCGCGGGCGCCCGGCGCCGCCGCCAGCGTCTGGTAGGCGTCATCGAGCGGTCCCGCCACCGCCGAGACCCCGTCGGAGATCGGCGCGAACACCAGCTCGCCGGCCGAGCGGACTCCGTTGGTGACCGGGTCGGCGCTCTCCTGGGTGTCCAGGATGACCAGCGTGACCGACGCGACGACCAGTGTGGTGAGTACGATCCGCGCTCGGGAGGCGTTGCGACGCCGCATCTCAGCGCTGCCGTTCCGGGACGAGGACCTGGTTCAGCCGATCATAGTTCTCCACGCAGGTCCCGGAGCCGACCGCGACGGAGTCCAGGGCGTTCTCGGCGAGGTGGATGGGCATGCCGGTCTCGTGGCGCAGCCGGTCCTCAAGACCGCGCAGCAGGGCGCCACCGCCGGTGACGGCGATGCCGCGATCCATAATGTCGCCCGACAGCTCGGGTGGGCACTTGTCGAGCGTGGTCCGGACGGCGTCGATGATCGAGGCGACGGGCTCCTCGATGGCCTGCCGGATATCGGCGGCCGACAGCACCACGGTCCTGGGCAGCCCGCTGACGAGGTCGCGGCCGCGGACCTCCGCGTGCAGCTCCTCGCCGTCGATGGGGTAGGCCGAGCCGATCGCGAACTTCAGCTCCTCGGCGGTGCGCTCGCCGACCATCAGCGAGTGCTCCTTCTTGACGGAGGTACCGATCGCCTGGTCCATCTCGTCGCCGCCAACGCGGATGGACTGGGAGGTCACGATGCCGCCCATGGAGATGACCGCGACCTCGGTCGTGCCGCCCCCGATGTCGACAACCATGTTGCCGGTCGGGTCGTGCACCGGCAGACCGGCGCCGATCGCGGCGGCCATGGGCTCCTCCACGATGGACACGCGACGCGCCCCGGCCTGATAGCCGGCCTCCTTGACCGCGCGGTGCTCAACGGATGTGATGCCGCTGGGCACTGCCACAACCACGCGCGGTTTGGCGAAGTGGCGGCGGCGGTGGATCTTCTGGATGAAGTAGCGCAGCATGCGCTCGGTGATCTCGAAGTCGGCGATGACGCCGTCCTTGAGCGGGCGCACGGCCGTGATGTTGCTCGGAGTCCGGCCGATCATCTGCTTCGCCTCGATACCGACAGCCACGATCTTGGCCGTGGACGTGTTGAGCGCGACGACCGAGGGTTCGTTCAGGACGATGCCCCGACCCCGTACGTACACCAGCGTGTTCGCGGTTCCGAGGTCGACCGCCATGTCGCGGCCGAGAAAGGCGAGATTGTTCATGCTCATTAAGCGTCCTCATCGGCACCAAACGGGTGCGCTACGCCAGGGCGGTCAATACGGGCTCGTTCCTGCATGGATGCGGATTCGGCACTCGTATCGTAACGCTCAGCGTTCAGTTGGCTACGCAAACACACCGAATCGTTACGGCCCGAAGAGGACACAAAAAAGCGCCGGGGGTCGGCCCCCCGGCGCCTGTCGATCACCCGACTCTGGTCAGCCCAGATCGGGGAAGAACAGCTTGATCTCGCGCTCGGCCGAGTAGCTGGAATCCGAGCCGTGCACGATGTTCTCCTGCACCTCAAGTGCGAAGTCACCGCGGATCGTCCCCGGTCCGGCGGTGATCGGGTCGGTGGCACCGGCCAGTGCGCGGAACGCCTCGACGGCGTGCTCGCCCTCGACCACGAGGGCAACGAGGGGACCGCTCGTGATGAACTCGACCAGCGAGTCGAAGAACGGGCGTTCGGCGTGCTCCTCGTAGTGCGTCTTCGCGGTGCCGGTGTCCAGAGTGCGCAGGTCCATCGCGACGATGCGCAGACCCCTGCGCTCAATGCGGGAGATGATCTCGCCGATGATGTTGCGACGCACGCCGTCAGGCTTGATCAGTACAAGGGTGCGCTCCACGTCAGTAGTCTCCTCAACTGCTGCTGCTCGGATGGGCTGCGCCGGTTTCGGTTCCGCGAATTCCCCACACGGCCAGCGCCGGAAACGACCGGTCCCGGCGTGGAAACCAGGGGGCCGCGCCGCCGGATAGCCGATCAGTCACGGGGGACGTGCGGACGCCCAGCTTTCCGCAATGCTACCCCTCTGCGCACCTTCCCTGACCCCGGCGAACGACGCGGCACCGGGGGTCCGGCGGCTACCCCTGGGCAGCGTCCTCGGCCGCGTGTCCGCCGGTTTCGGTCTCGGGCGACGCTTCCGCCGTGTCGCGTGCGTCCTCCGCCGACCGTTTCATGGCATCCGTTCGCAGGCCCACGACCGTCGCGGCGACAAACAGGCCCGCGAAGACCACGCCCAGCAGGGCCAGCCCCGGTACCAGGAACCCGCTGGCGATCACCAGGCCCTGCAGCACCCACCCGGCCAGGTGGGCCCAGCGGAAGCGCTGCAGGCCGGCGAGCACCAGCGCCGCCACGGCAAGGCCGCCCCATACCGCGCCGGCCGTCGCCGGCGGGTGGCCGCCGAGCTGGATGGCCACGGGCACGGCCAGACCGATGACGATGGCCTCGAACGCCAGCACCACCGCACACAGGGTTCGCATCGCTACTCCCCTCCCAGCAGGTGGCGGGCGTCCCCGGCGGTGACAACCGATCCGGTGATGAGCACCCCGGCACCACCGAACTCACTGGACTCCTCGGAGCGGTTCACGGCCTGGTCGATGGCGTCGTCCATCCGGGGCGCGAGGTGTACCCGGTCGGCCCCGAACACGCCCTCGGCGATCTCGCCGAGCTGTTCCGGCGAGAGGCTGCGCGGCGAGGAGTTGCGGGTCACCACCACCTCGGTGAGCAACGGTTCCAGGGGTTCCAGGATCCCCTCGACATCCTTGTCGGCCATGATCGCCACAACACCGACCAGGCCCGTGAAGGAGAACGCCTCCTCGACGGTCTCCACCGTCGCGGCCATTCCCGCGGGATTGTGCGCGGCGTCGACCAGCACCGTGGGGCTGCGCCGCAGAATCTCCAGGCGCCCGGGGGTGTCGACCGCCGCCAGCGCGGAGCTGATCAGCTCCGGGTCGAGCCCCTCGTCGCCCTCGACCGGCGCGGCGAACGCCTCGACCGCCGCCACGGCCACGGCCGCGTTCCCGGCCTGGTGCGCCCCGTACAGCGGCAGGAACAGGTCCTCGTATCCGGAGCGCACCCCCTTCAACGCGAGGCTCTGGCCACCAACGGCGACGTCGCGGTGCGCCACCCCGAACTCCAGCCCTTCGCGGGCCACGCGCGCGCCGACCTCGGACACGTGCCGCATCAGCGTCTCGGCCGCAGGAACCTGCTGCTGGGCGAGCACCGCGATCGAGTCGGGCTTGATGATGCCCGCCTTCTCCTCGGCGATGCCTTCGACGGTGTCGGGCAGGAACTCGGTGTGGTCGATGGCGATGGGGGTGACAACGGCGACGTCGGCGTCGGCGACGTTCGTGGCGTCCCAGGCCCCGCCCATGCCGACCTCGACCACCGCCACGTCCACCGGCGCGTCGGCGAACGCGGCGAACGCCATGGCGGTGAGCACCTCGAAGAACGACAGCGCGATCTCGTTGTCCGCGTCGACCATGTCGACCAGCGGGCGGACGTCGTCGTAGGCGGCGACGAACGCTTCCTCGGAGATCGGCTCGCCGTCCACAACGACACGCTCGCGCATGGTCTGCAGGTGCGGGCTGGTGTAGCGCCCCACCCGCAGGTGGCGCTCGCGTAGCAGCGCGTCGATCATCCGCGCGGTCGAGGATTTTCCGTTGGTCCCGGTCACATGAATGATCGGGTAGTTGCGCTGCGGTTCGCCGAGCAGATCCATGAGCTGGCGGATCCGCTCGGTCGACGGGTCAATGTCGGTCTCGACACGACGGGCGCTGATCTCGGCCGCGACCTGCTCGTACCGCTGCCGGCTGCCGCTGTCACTCACGTCGTGCGCTTGGTCGGTGTCCACACGTCCCAAGCGTACTCACCCACGCACCGGTTCCGGCCTGCTGTACTGGTGGCATGCCGAGTATGGACGTCTTTTTCCGGGAATGGCGCGAACGCCGCCCGGAAGAGCGGCGCAGCCTCGCCCGCGCCGCCAGCCTGCTGCACGAACTGGATCTTCCCGGGAACCCCGCCATTCCGGTGCTCGGGGTGGTGGGCTCCAAGGGCAAGGGCACCACCGCCACCTACGCCTCGGCGCACCTGGCCGCGGCGGGCCTGCGCGTGGTGACCGTCACCGGCCCGAGCTTCCGCGGCCACCGCGAACGGGTCCGGGTCAACGGGGCCGCCAGCAGCGAGACCGAGATCGCCGCCCTCGCCGAAGAGATCGACGCCGCGCGCCGCGGGCTTCCCGACACCGGCGGCGGCTATCTCGCTCCCAGCGGGCTGTTCCTCATCGCCGGGTTGCTCCGGGCGCGCCACCTGAACGCCGACGCCTGCGTACTCGAAGCCGGCATGGGTGGACGCGGCGACGAGCTGCGGCTGGCCGGCCCCCGGGTCGTCGCCCTGGCGAGTGTGTTCGCCGAACACATCGGCGTGCTCGGCGACAGCGTGGCGGAGATCGCCGCGGAGAAGGCCGGTGTCGCCGGCCCCAGCACCCAGGCGTTCGTCTGCCTGCCGCAGTCGCCCGAGGCCGCCGGTGCCGTCGACCGCACGGTGCGCGAGGTCGCGGCCGAGGGCACCCGGCCCGGAACCGTGCACCCGCCCGCCACCGAGTCCAACGGAGCCCGGCCCCCGCACGGCCTCGCCGCGGCCCCCGCCCACCTGGGTGGGGCGGCGGCCGGCCACCTGCTGCGGCTCCTGGGCAGGCCACCGGCCGAACCGGAAAGGCTCGCCGCGGTGCTGTCGTCGGTGCACCTGCCGGCCCGGCTGTCCCACCACCCGGTACCCGGTACGCGCACGGAGGTCGTCGTCGACTCCGCGATCAACGGCACCGGCGTCGCCGCGGCGGTCGAGCACGCCCGGCGCCACTGGGGCGGCATCGACCATGTGCTGCTGTGCCTGCCCGACCACAAGGATGTCGACGGCGCCGTCGCCGCGCTCGGCTCGCTGCCGGTCACCGCGGTACGGCTGCCAGAGTCGCACCTGCGGTTCGGCCACGAGATGCCCGCGCACTGGCGGCACCGCGATGCCGAGAGCCTGTCCCGCGCGGAACTGGCGGAACTGGGCGAGCGCGTCCTCGCCCTGGGCACGGTCTACTTCACCGGGCGCGTCCTCGACCTCCTCGACGCCGACACCGAGCGGCTTTTCACCGTCTGACCCAAAGCGTCCGCCCCGACCCGCGCGGGTGTACCGGCGGGCCGGGGCGGACGTTACTCCGGGACCAGCGCTCCCGGATCAAGGTTCAGCCCTAGTAGCTCGGCTGGCTCTGCGGGTTGAACTCCTCGTAGGTGTGGTCCTCGGCGGAGTCCAGCCGCTTGTCGTTCACCTTGAGCACATCAAGCCCCTCGGTCATGTCCCGGGAGTAGATGTAGCCGTTGTAGTAGTAGGCCGACCAGGATCCACCGGTGACCAGCTCGTCCTCCGAGACCGGACCCCGCTCGAAGTAGCCGATCTCCTTGGGCTTCTTCGACTTGTTGAAGTCGATGAGGGAGACACCGCCCTGGTACCAGGACTGCACGTAGAAGTCCCCGCCTTCGACCGGGATCAGCGAGCCGTTGTGGGCGACGCAGTTCTCGTTGTCGGACTGGTGGCGGTCGATCTTGAAGTAGCTGTCGAACCTCAGCTTGGGGTCGTTGTTGCCCTTGTCGAACTTGCCTTGGACGGAGAACAGGGCGTCCGCGCCGCGCTCCGGTCCGATGTCCTCGTTGCACGTGGGTGCGACGCCGCCGCCGAGCTCGTCCGTGAAGAGCACCGTGGACGCGTCGTTGTTGAACGAGGCCGAGTGCCAGAACGCGAAGTTCTCGTCCTGCACCTGCTCGAAGACCCGCGGCTCGACCGGGTCGCTGATGTCCATCAGGACACCGTCGCCCATGCAGGCGCCCGCGGCGACATCCTTCTCGGGGTAGGCCGTGATGTCGTGGCAGCCCTCGGTCGGCCGGAGCAGGCCGTCATCACCCTCGTTGCCGCCCTCGGGGAACAGCACCGGTTCGTTCACGACCTCGGACGACGCGGGATCATCCAGCGGGACCTCGATGATCGAGATCTTGTCGTGCGGTGGCTGGCAGTTCGGGAACTCCTCGGACGGCGCGTACGACGAGACGTAGATGTAGTCGGTTTCGCCGTCCTCGCCCGGAACGAGCGTGTTGGTGTGCGAGCCGCAGTCGGTACGCACCGCCGAGACGTAGCTCGGTTGGGTCTTGTCCGAAATGTCGAAGATCCGGATGCCCTCGAAGGCGTCCGGATCCGACGGGTCGCTCGAGGGGCTGCCACACGACTCGTCCTCACGCGGGTAGTCCACCGAGAAGTAGACCAGGTCGCCACTGACGGAGACATCGCCCTGGCCACCCTCGCAGAGGACCTGGCTGACGGTCTCCGGATTCTCCGGGTCGGAGATGTCGTAGATGACGAAGCCGTCGTAGTTGCCGGCGATCGCGTAGTCGCCGGTGAAGGCCAGATCCGAGCCGGTGTTGTCGAGCGGCGCCTGCAACGGCGAGTTCGCCACGTGCTCAACGTTGTCGCTCGTCTCGACCTCACCCTCCGGTGGGATGTCGGAGGCCGCGGCGGCGTTGGGGATCAACGCTGTGGTCAGCGTCAGTGCCGCCGCGCCGACGAGCGCAAGTCCAGTACGCCGGATACCTAGTCGCGAACCGGATCTTCTGTGTCGTACGGGGGATGTCGGCATGTGAGCTCCTTGTCCGGTGCACACCGAAAACACGAAGAAAATACCCGTGATCAGCTTCAAATGTACAGAGGAGCGGAATACTCCGCTTGAGCGTGGACACATTGCCGCAGATCAGCGGCGTAACCTACACACTGTGATCGGTAGGAAAGTTTCATCCCCCTGGACAAGACGGCTCGCGGGTAAGTAGAAACCCAGGAAGGGTAGTTGACAGGACCGCCCACAGGCACACGGAAGGAGCTCCCGTGCATCGAGGAATCCTGGCGGCGGGCGCCGTCGTGGTCATCGCGGCGACGGCGTGCACGGGAACGAACGCCGCCGATGACCCCCCGATCATCGACCCCGGGGCACCCGGTGACTCCCCCGCCCCGGTGCCGACCGAGGACCTTGAGCAAGGCGAGGACCCCGACCACAACGAGGCCGACGCCAAGTTCATGGTCCACATGATCGAGCACCATAAGCAGGCCCTCGAGATGTCCGAACTGGCCGAGGACCGCGCCGACCGCGACGCCATCGTCTCCATCGCCGAACGGATCTACGATGGCCAGGACGCCGAGATCAAGGCCATGCAGGGGTGGGTGAACAGCAACGTCGAGAACCCCGAGGACTACGAGATCGACCACTCCGAGATGAAGGGGATGGCCAGTCCGGAGGAGATGGACGAGCTTGAGGGCTCGTCGGGCGACGACTTCGACCAGCTCTTCGTCGACCTCATGGTGACGCACCACGAGGGAGGCGTCACGATGGCCGAAAACGTCCTCATCAACGGCTCAAGCGACACGATCAGCGGGTTCGCCAACGAGGTCATCTCCACTCAGCGGGGTGAGATCGCGCGGTTGGAGAACATCATCGACGACTGACGCTCCCAACGCCGGCAACAACGCTGGGCCGCCGCCCATCCGCGGATGGGCGGCGGCCCAGCGTCAGCTCGGTTGGCTCAGCGCCGGTTCCCGGCGCGGCCCGCCGCTTCAGGCGCTCTTCTCCTCGCGTTCCGAGGCGAGTTTGGCACGCGGCACGATGGTCGGGTTGACGTGCTCCAGCACCGCCTCGCGGGTGATGATCACCTGACCGACGTCCTCGCGGCTGGGCACCTCGTACATCACCGAGAGCAGTACCTCCTCGATGATCGCGCGCAGGCCGCGGGCGCCGGTGCCGCGGATGATGCCCTGCTCGGCGATCGCGTCGAGGGCGTCGTCACTGAACTCCAGCTCGACGTTGTCCAGCTCGAACAGCCGCTGGTACTGCTTGACCAGGGCGTTGCGCGGCTCTGTGAGGATCTGGATGAGCGCCTCGCGGTCGAGGTTGTGCACGCTCGTGATGACCGGCAGCCGGCCGACGAACTCCGGGATCAGCCCGAACTTCAGCAGGTCCTCGGGCATGACGTCGGAGAACTCATCGACGGCCTCGGCGGACTCCGACGAGCGCAGCACGGCGTTGAAGCCCATGCCCTGCTTGCCCACCCGCGACTCGATGATCTTCTCCAGCCCCGCGAACGCGCCCCCGCAGATGAACAGCACGTTCGTGGTGTCGATCTGGATGAACTCCTGGTGCGGGTGCTTGCGCCCGCCCTGCGGCGGCACACTCGCCGTGGTGCCCTCAAGGATTTTCAACAGCGCCTGCTGCACGCCCTCGCCCGAGACGTCCCGGGTGATCGAGGGGTTCTCGCTCTTGCGCGCGACCTTGTCGACCTCATCGATGTAGATGATGCCGGTCTCGGCCTTCTTCACGTCGTAGTCGGCCGCCTGGATCAGTTTGAGCAGGATGTTCTCGACATCCTCGCCCACATAACCCGCCTCGGTGAGCGCCGTGGCGTCGGCGATCGCGAACGGCACGTTCAGGATCTTGGCCAGCGTCTGCGCCAGCAGTGTCTTGCCCGACCCCGTGGGCCCCAACAACAGGATGTTGGACTTCGCGATCTCGACGTCTTCGTCGCGTGGCCGGTCACCCTCGGACTGCACCCGCTTGTAGTGGTTGTAGACCGCCACGGACAGCGCCTTCTTCGCCGTCTCCTGGCCGATCACATACGAGTCGAGGAATCCGTAGATCTCGCGGGGCTTGGGAAGGGAGTCCCATTTCAGCTCGGTGGCGTCCGCGAGCTCCTCCTCGATGATCTCGTTGCAGAGATCGATGCACTCGTCGCAGATGTAGACACCGGGACCGGCAATGAGCTTCTTCACCTGCTTCTGGCTCTTCCCGCAGAAAGAGCACTTCAGCAGGTCTCCACCGTCGCCGATGCGTGCCACCCAGCTTCTCCTTAGAACGTAGGCCATCCCGCCATCGAGCCGCCTGAACGGCTGGGGATCATCCCTCGCGGCGTCCCCACATCCCGAGGCGGTGTCACGCCCTTCGTGAGCAAGCTACCGCTCTTGCGGGATATGCGCACCCGCTGTCGGACTCGGACGGGCGAGCTTTGCGTCGTCCTTCGAGCCTAAGCGAAAAAGCGGGCCGGCTTCACCACACGGCACCCACCGGCGTGTGAACCGCGCCGGCGGCGACCCCGGACTCCAGAGGCGACGCTCACCGCCGGAGACCGGGGTCAGCCGCGTCGTCCACCGGCCCGTTCAAGCACGTAGGTCTTGGAGCGCGACGCGTATCTCAGCCCTTCAGGGATGCCTTCCGGTACGGGAAGACATAGTCGATGAGCCCGTACTCCACGGCCTCCTCGGCGGTGAAGATCTTGTCGCGCTCGATGTCCTTGGACACCTCGTCTTCTGGTTTTCCGGTGTGCTGCGACAGCAGCCGCTCCATCTGGGCCCGCACCCGCAGGATCTCGTTGGCCTGGATCTCCAGGTCACTCCCCTGGCCGTGGGTGCCCTCCGTGGCCGGCTGGTGAATCACGATGCGGGAGTTCGGCAGCGCCCCGCGCTTGCCGGGGGCGCCTGCCGCCAGCAGGACCGCCGAGGCCCACGCCGCCTGGCCCAGGCACACGGTCTGGATGTCGGGACGGACGAACTGCATCGTGTCGTACACCGCCATGAGGGAGGTGAACGACCCGCCGGGCGAGTTGATGTACAGCTGGATGTCACGGTCGCTGTCGACCTGCTCCAGTGTCAGGAGCTGCGCCATCACGTCGTTCGCGGACGTGTCGTCGATCGGGGCGCCAAGGAAGATGATCCGCTCCTCGAAGAGCTTGTTGTACGGATTCATCTCCTTGACCCCGTACGACGTCCGCTCCACGAAGGACGGGATCATGTAACGGCTCTGGGGCGCGTACATGCTGCTCACCGCTGATACCTCCGAGCGTGGTTACTGGGAAACGATGTCGTGGGACGGAACCTGGTTGGAGTAGCTCACGACATCGTCAATGAGGCCGTACTCCTTGGCCTGCTCCGCGGTGAACCACAGGTCCCGGTCGAAGTCCTTTTCGATCTGCTCCACCGTTCTCCCGCTGTGCTGGGCGATGCGCTCGGCAAGGATCTTCTTCATGTACTTCATCTGCTCAGCGAGGATCTTGACGTCGGTGGCGGTACCACCGATCCCCCCGGAAGGCTGGTGCATCATGATGCGCGTGTGCGGCAGCGCGAACCGCTTGCCCGGCGTGCCGGCGGTCAGCAGGAACTGCCCCATGGAGGCGGCCAGCCCCATCCCCACCGTCACCACGTCGTTCGGGACGTACTGCATGACGTCATAGATCGCCAGCCCGTGGTCGACGGACCCGCCCGGAGAGTTGATGTACAGCGTGATGTCGCTCTTGCCGTCCTCAGCGGCCAGCAGCAGGATCTGCCCGCAGATCCGGTTCGTGGCCTCCTCGTCGACCTGCTCTCCGAGCACGATGATGCGCTGCCGGAGCAGCCGCTGCGGGGTCTGCTCCATATACGAGGGCGGAACCTCGGGGGACCGCATATTCACATCAAAGTCCGCCAGAAGTGGATTCATAGTTGCTTTTCACCCGATTTCGGTGCACATCGGACAGCTATCTAATCGTGTTCTCACGATTGAGCCTAACGTCCACCACCCGTTGCCATCGGCGTCTGAGCGGTCTGTTCGCTGATGGCGCAGCCTCACCGCCGCTTACATGGCCGGCCAGCGCGCGTTTCGCGAACCCCCTGGCACCGGCCGGCGCTTCGCCGTGGACGGCCCGTGCTCCCTGAAACAAAAGCGGTGCCGTGGGGACCCCGGGGTCCCCACGGCACCGCTCGCAACAAACCGCGAGAGCAGACCTGTGCGGCTGGCTACTCCTTGGCCGCCGACGCCGCGCCCTCATCCGAGGTGCCCTCGGCGGCGGACGGCTGCTCGTCCTGCTCGCTGCCGCTCCCCGCGGACTCCTGGGACTCCTCGTCCTGGGCTTCCGCGACCTCCGCGGCCTCTTCGGACCCCTCGAACTCCTCGGTTTCCTCGGTCTCCTGCTCGATCACGTTGCCCGACTCGTCGGTGACCACGGCCTTGGCCAGGACGAGGTCCATGGCCTTCGCCCGGACGACCTCGGTGTAGGCGACGCGGATCTGGTTGGACTCCACGAGGTGCTGCGCGAGCTGGTCCGGGGAAACCCCCATTCGCTGCGCCTGGTCCACGACGTACTGGCTGAGCTCGCTCTGGTCGGCGGTGAGGTCCTCCTGCAGGGCGAGCTGATCGAGCACGAAGCCGGCCTTGACGGCGGTGTGGGCGCCCTTGGTCAGCTCCTCGTCGAACTCCTCCTCGCTCTGCCCCTGCGACTCGAGGTAGGCCTCCTTGGTCAGCCCGCTCTGCTCAAGCTGCTGCTCCAGGCTCTCGCGGCGGCGCTTGATCTCGTCCTCGACGACGGAGTCCGGCAGCGAGACGTCGATGGACTCGACGAGCTGCTCCAAGGCCCTGTCGCGCGCCTGGGAGAGCTGCTGCAGGCGGCGCGTGTGGTCCATCCGGGAACGGACGTCCTCGCGCAGCTCCTCCATGGTGTCGAACTCGCTCGCCATCTGCGCGAACTCGTCGTCGAGCTCCGGCAGCTCCTTGACCTTGACACTGTGCACGGTGACCGTGACTTCGGCCTCCCGGCCCTCGTACTCGCCACCCACCAGCGTGGTCGTGAAGGTCGCCGTCTCGCCCTCGGACATGCCCACCAGGGTGTCGTCGAGTCCTTCGAGCATGGTGTTCGTGCCGACCTCGTAGGAGATCCCACTGGCCTGGACGTCGTCGAGCTTCTCGCCGTCGATGGCCGCGGAGAGGTCGATGGAGAGGTGGTCCCCGACCTCCGCGGGCCTACCCGCGCCGATCAGCGTGGAGAAGCGCTCGCGAAGGTTGGCGATCTGCTCCTCGACCTGGTCCTCGGTGGCCTCCGCGTCGTCGACGGTGACCTCTATGCCCTCATAGTCGGTGACCTCGAACTTGGGGCGGATGTCGACCTCGGCCGTGAACGCCAGCTCGTCGTTGTCCTCAAGCTTGGTGATCTCGACGTCGGGCTGGCCGAGCGTGAACAGCTCCTCCTCTTGGACAGCCTGGTTGTAGAGCTCGGGGACGGCGTGGTTCACCGCCTCGCTGATCACCGCTCCGCGCCCGACGTGGCGGTCGATCAGCCGAGCTGGTGCCTTGCCCGGGCGGAACCCCTTAATCCGGACCTGCTTGGCGAGCGACTTGTATGTTTCGTCGAAGGCGTGCTCGAGTTCCTCGAAGGGGACCTCGACGGTCAGCTTGACCCGGGTCGGGCTGAGCTCCTCGACATCGGTCTTCACGGGGCGGTACTCCTAGATTTCCGGCTGTTTCCGGGACGGTCCGCGGCGCACTGCCTGGCCCCGGGTATACGGTAAGCGCCGGCTGGCACGGATCGTGACGCCGGGCTCTGGACGAAAGCATTGGATCTGATCTCGCACCTGCTGGTGGTGCCGAGTCTACGGCAAATGCGCAGCCGCGAACGGTCCGTACAGGCCACCTGGCCACGGACCATAAACCCTCGTCGTCGGGGAGGCGGGATTCGAACCCGCGGCCTCATGCTCCCAAAGCATGCGCGCTAACCAAGCTGCGCTACTCCCCGTGCGCCGCACGCTGGTACCACCCCGTGGTGGCACAACCAACGCTGTGGAGACTGTAGTCTTGTCCCCGTCGGCTCAACGAGTCTAGAGGAAACTCAGGCGGGCTGACGCCATGCGGGCGTAGTTCAATGGTAGAACTCCAGCCTTCCAAGCTGGCCATGCGGGTTCGATTCCCGTCGCCCGCTCCACAGAGCGAAGGGCCAGGTCGGCCGGGAGAACCGGCGGGCCTGGCCCTTGCTCGTCGCGCGTGTCGGCGCGGAAACCGTGCCACACACGTGCCACAGCGGCGCCGGAATCAGTTCGCAGACGGCGGATCCTCGTCGGGCTCGTCGAAGGCCGCGGCTTCCTTGTCCGCCTCGTCGGGATCCTCTTCCACCCGGTCAGCGGACTCGGCCAGTTCGCGCGCCGCCCGCTCACCGAGGCTGTCCGCCAACTCGCGGGCACGGTCGTCGCGCGCGTGCAGGTAGACCAGCGCCGCCCGCGTACTGGAGTGGCCCATCCTGGTCATGAGCTCCCGCAGCGAGGCCCCCGCTTCGGCGGCGAAGGTGTTCCCGGCATGGCGAAGGTCATGGAAGCGCACTCCCGGCAGACCCGTGGACGCCCGCGCCCGCTGCCAGTACTGCGAGAAGTTCGCGCGGCGAAGCGGGTTGCCCCGCTCCCCCACGAACACGAGACCGTCCGGTCCGGGGTTGGCGAAAGCGTCCACGTGCGCCTGGAGGTCGTCCACGATCAGGCCGGGCAGTTGCACCGTGCGGCGGCTGGCCTTGGACTTGGGCGGCCCGAACCGCACTCCCCCGAGTTCGTAGGCAACCTCACGAACGGTGACCGTGCGCGCGTCGAGGTCGAGGAACCGCCGGCGGAGGCCGACCGCCTCACCCCACCGCAGACTGCCGAACGCGGCCAGAAGCACGAGCGCCCGATAGCGCGGCGGAACGGCGTCGGCGAGCTTGAACACCTCGGCCACGGACAGGGCCGGGCGTTCCTCGCTTTCCTCCTGACCGGCGCCTTCGAGCTGGCACGGGTTCTCGCGGATCAGCTTGTCCCGGAGGGCCGTGTTCAGGACCGCCCGCAGGAGGCGGTACGCCTTTGCCAGGGTCGACTTGCCCACCTTGGACTTGCGGCGCGAGGCCCGCCACGCGCGGACGTGCGGCTCCTTGATGTCCTTGAGTAGCATGTCCCCGAACGTGGGGTTGAGGTGCAGCCGGAGCAGGCTCCGGTAGAGGTCCGCCGAGCGCGGCGCCAGGTCCCGCTCCTCCACCCACTGTTCGGCGTACTCGGCGAAGCGGACGGAGCCGGAATCGGGGTCGAACCAGTCGCCCCGGACGATCTCGGCCTCTTTGAGCGTCAGCCAGCGCTCCGCCGCCTTCTTGGTCGCGAACGTCATCGACGCGTTCCGGAGGCGGCCGTCCGGACCCCGATAGCGCGCCTGGAACCGGCCGGAGGCCAGCGTCCGGACGTTGCCGAAAGACCGATTCTTCTTGCCCGCCACTACGCGGCCCTCCTCAGCCCGAGCTTGACCGGCTCCACGACACCGCCCGCAATGAACTCGTCCAGCGCCGATTCCGGGATGCGGACGTGGCGGCCGAGCTTGACGAAGGTGATGCGCCGCTCCTCGACGAGGCGACGCGGGTAGCGCTCACTGGTGTTGAGCCGTTCGGCCGCCTGCGCCACGGTCAGCAGCCGACCCGAGGGACGAGAACTCTTGCCAGCCATCACGCCGCCTTCCCCGTTGCCGAAAGAGTGGTTTGCCGCGCGTGGTCGAGTTGGGCGCGGCGGTTGAGGGCTTCGCCGACCGCCCGCAGTAAGCGGTGTTCGCGGGGCGGGACGTCGGGGTCGGTGGGGCGCGCCAGCTCCCAGGCGTGGTTGCCGGAAGAGACCGCCGAGAGCGGCGGAGCGGTGTTGTCGCTGGCCTCGTCGGGGCCGGCGTCGGGATCCACACCCAGGGCGTCCAGGACCCACCGCAGCCGGTCCGCCTTGTGGTCGGCGACGGTCTTGCCGGACCACTTGCGCGAGACCAGGACGCGGCGGCCCGCGTAGCCGAGGTGTTCGCGCTTGTGGGCTTTGGAGCGGCAGAACCCAGGGCGCATGCCCTCTTTGGCGTCCTGGGGTTGGATGCCGTAGCGCAGCCAGTTGGCGCAGCGCGGTGAGCAGGGTTCGAACCGCAGCGCTTCCACGAGCCGATCCACGTGGCGCTGTTGGGCGTCCGTGGTGACCTCGTGGCAGTCGGCGATGTCCTTGGTCAGGTACTTCGCGAGATAGCGCACGCACCGGTCCGCGTCTTCGGTGCCGGCCACGACGCCTTTCGCGTCCACTTGTGGCCCGAAGCGAACCACGTGCATCGGTTCGGCGTGGGGGTCGGCGTCAAGGGCATCGAGCGCCTGCTCCCAGGTGGGCAGGACTTCGCCGGTGGCCGGATCGACGTAGTTGCCCGTCGCCTCGTCGAAAACCGGCAGGGACTCCCCCGTATAGACCGCCTCGTCGGCCGAGGGCCACCACACCTGGTGGTAGGTGGCCGCGGCGATCTGGCGCAGCTCGGATCGGGGGATGGTGCCCCGAGTTGCCATGTGCAGATGGGGCGCCAGGCGCCGTTGCGGCTCGACGGTCGCGAAGTATTGGACATCGAATCCCGCCACGCGCCGCAAATTCTGCACGAAGCGATCAATCAGCTTGGAGAAGTGCAGCGCGTCCCGCGCCGCCCGCCGGTAGTCATACGTCGAGGGATCCACCGGCGTGCCGTCCGAGCGCACGCGCCCGTAGGTGTCGCAGGTCAGCGTCACGAACAGCGACGGGCGGAAGGTCTTGCCGGTCGTCGGATCCTCGTAGGTCCGGCCCACGGTCGTCTTAGCCATCTGCCGTTTGGGAAGGTCGGGTGCGTCCTGGCGCCGCCGGGTGGAGCGCACCCGACGAGCACGGTCCGACGAGGAGGAGCCCCGAGACACCGACCCACGTAGCCCCGAGGCCGTGATCTCGGCATCCAAATCGGCGATGGCCTGATCCAGCGCGGCCACCTGGTCAGGATCGGCCGCACCCGACGCGGCGAGCTGGTCACGCTGGGCAGTGACCATGGCGCGCTGCTCCACCCAGGAGCGCTGTACCTCGGTGGGATCCTCGGAAGTGACGGTGGGTTCCTGGTCGAGGTGCCAGCCCTCTTCGCACTGGCTACGCCGGATCGAGCGCTTGCGCCGTGCGCAGGCCGGGCAGCGTGATTCCAGCGTGGAGCCGCACGGCACGTCGACGATTTCGGTTCGACCGGTGGCGAGATCGGTACGGCGTAGCGACACGGGCCGGATGCACACGCCTTTGTCGGTGGCGACCTGTTCGGCGACTTCGCGGGCGAGGGGTTGGGCTTGGCGTTCGGCGCGGGTGGTCTTGCCGGTGGGTGTGGGCATCAGGTCACCTCCGCACCGGGCACCGACCGCAGCCCTGGAGCCCCGTAGTCGGCTGTCATGGTGGCGATGTCGTCGTCGGTGACGTAGGCGGCGCGCACCCGCACCGGGATGGGGGAGCCTTCCAGGCGCACAAACGCCGCCCCCGGGACATCCGGGTCGATCAGGTGGGCGTTGGCGCCACGGTCGCGGGCGTCTTCGCCGAGGACCATGTCCACCTGGCTGGCTTCGTCCAGGCGCAGGGCGACCTTGTCCGGGAAGAGATTGCGCAGGTTCATGACCTCTTTGCGCGGGTCCTGCAGCGCGGCCAGCACACAGAACCCCACCGAACGCCCCTGCGATGTGAGGGTGGCAATCGCGTTCTCCGCGCGACGCCGGATGTCCCGGTCGGGGTGATAGGCGGTCAGGAACGCGACCTCGTCCAGGACCACCACGACGAACGGATCAGTGACGGTGGCGACGTGCGTGCGCTGGCGCCCGGCGTAGCGGGCCGCGCGTTCCCGCATGCCCTCCACAGCCGCTTCGAGCAGGCCCACCGCGGATTCAGCGCTATCGGCGTAGCGGGCGAACAAGGACCGCCCATACGACAGTTCCATGCGTTTGGGATCGATCGCCCACACACGGGCCGTCCCATCAACCACGGCCGGTAGAAGCGCGCGGATCGCCGACCAGATCACCGAGCCCTTACCCGCCCCGGTGACCCCGACCGTGAGCACGTGGGTGCCGTGCAGCCGCATGCGCCACTCTTGGCCATCCTCGCGTAGCCCCATGGGCAGCGCGCACAGATCCACCTCATCCGAGACCGCAAGCGCGTCGAGGGGTTCGGCGAGCAGATCGCGGCGGGGGAACTCCAGCACCACATCACGCGGACCCAGCACTGTCACACGGCACGAGGGCGCGGCGAACCCATGGACCAGCTCGACTACGCGGTTCTCAACGTCGGCCGGGGACGTGCCGGCCACCAGGCGCACCCGGACCCGGTCGGCCCACTCCGTACAGGTGACCTTCCGGATCTGGGGGAGGTACTGGCGTTCCTGGTAGGACTCGGCCAGCCCGGCGACCACGAGTACGGGTTGCCAGTGGCGCCGGTAGACCCACAACCACCGCCAGGCCGCCAACGCCCGCAACACCACCAGCGAGCGGAACGACAACGGCCAGCGCCACCACCAAGCACCCAGACCCGCACCACTCAGCGCCACACCGAGAGCGAGCCCGACCCAGCCGAGGTAGTAGAGGGTGGGCACCGACCCCACCAGGGTGGAGACCACCACCGGGAAGCGGAACGGCGCCAGCACCAACGCCCGAACCGCCCGGTAGACCCACCGGCCCAGAATGAGGATGCCCGGGGTCTCCACCACCGGGGTCGCGAACCGGATGGCATGCGCGGGAACCGGGGCGGTCGGCTGCACCTGGGTGGCGCCAGCGCCCTTGTCGCGCAGCATCACGCCTCACCCCCGTGGCTGCTCTGGTAGCGCTGAGCCTCGTCGTGGGCGTGTGCGGCGATCGCGGTGGAGCGCGCGGCGGCCAGATCAGCGCGCGCCTCAGCGGCCACCACGCGGGTTTCGGGGTCCTCGGAGTCGGCGGCGATGCGGTCCAGCAGCGAGGACTTCCACGCCAGCAGGTCAACACTGCTGCCGGTCTCGCCACTGGGGTTCTCGGTTCGGTGGCGCAGCGCGGCCAGGAAATCGCTGATCTCGCGTGCTCGTGGGGAGCGTTCGGACATAGGCTAGACACACCTCTTCCAATGGTTTCGCAGCTACGGAGGGGTTTCAGGGGCGGCCGGGTGCGCCAACACCAACGGCCGCCCCGCGTGCGTTCAGCGGACGGTTCAGCCCGCGTCCTTGGCACCGGCAGCGGCGGGAGCCTTGCGCGAGGCGGCACCGTTGCCGCCGGGGGTCTTCACGCCCCGAGCGCGCAGCGAGTAGGCCACCCGGGGACGCCGCCCGGAGTCGTCCACGTAGGGCATGACCGACATCGCTTCGAACTCCACCGGCCGAAACGGCAGGCCGGGCACCTCGTCGGGCAGCGTCGGGCAGTGCTCGGCGGCCACCTTCACCTTCACGCTCTTGGCCTTGCCGCGCGCTTCCGGATCGGCATCAATCACGTCGACGGCCCACAGCGGAAGGCCGGTGGTCTTATCCATCTGGGGCTTCTTCGTCTCGAAGTCGGTGATCGCTTCCACACCGAGCGCGTAGGCGCCGTGCGGGAACACCGCGCCGAACTCCACCGGCAGCGCACCCTGAATCGCCATGGTTCTACCTCTCTACGGCCCGTGACCGGGCCAGACATACGAAAGCGTGTGGACTGTCGCCCCTTCCAGAACAGGAAGGCCATCGGCGACAGCCTACACGCTAACACGTACTTTTAGTTCTTACTAGTATTTAAAGTACTATTATATAGCGCTAGAGTGCGCCCGTACGTCTGGCCAGCCCTTGCAGCGCCGGACCCGGAGGGTCCTGGACGGTCAGCAGATCCCCGAGCGCCTGGCGCACCAACGGATGACTGCGCACCTGCTCCGGCGTGATCCGCTCGGCCCGCTCCAGCGCCGAGATGGCCGCGTCGGCGCTGCGCCGCTGAAGGTGGGCGCGTGCCACGTCGATCAGGAACCGCCCCTGGCGCTCCGACGACAGACCCGAGGCATCGACCCCGTCAGCGGCCCGCAGAGCGACCCCGGCGTCTCCGAGTTCCACCGCGACCCCGACCTCATGAAGCGCGACGTTGGTGGGTCCGAACTCGGTGTTGTAGTCGTTGCGGTCGCCCCCCAGGCGCTCAGCAACCGAGCGCGCTTGCGCGATGTGGCGATAGGCGGCGGTGGCCTCGTTGCGCCGAGCAGCAGCCACGGCGCGTTGCAGCGTCAGCGCCCCAACGAGGGACAGGGCTTCGTAATCCCCCTGCTCGGCCAGACGCGACAGCGCTTCACAGGAGGTGCCGGCAGTCGCCTCCACCTGTTCGTAGTAGCCCGCCCCCTGGAACGTCAGGCACAGCCGGAACTCTCCGGCCGCCATCAACAGCGGATCATCCGCACGCTCGGCCGCCGTTATCGCCCGATCAGCCGCGATCCACGCCGCTTCGTACTCGCCGAGCTTGGTCAGCGCCGACGAGCACGCCTGATAGGTGGAATTGAGCAGGCGGAACAGCGGGACGCGCTCACCATTGGGCACCGAACGCGCCGCGGCCTCCAGATCCGGAACCAGTACTTCCAGGAGTTCCGTCAGATCCATGTACCGGGCCGCGTGCGTCAGGGACCACGACTGCTCGGCGCGCTGGCGCAGGTCGTCCACGTCTGGGCTGTCGTCGCCGTTGCCCAGGATGGCGCTCAGCGCGTGAGCGCGGCTCAGCACCAGGCGCAGGCGGCTACTGCCGGGGGCTTCTTCGGCGGTCGAGGCGACGATGGGCGACTCGGCGGCCAGCTCCGAGAGCGGCACCTCCAGGACATCGGCGACGGCCTCCAGCACCGACATGCGATCGATGCGGCGCACGCCCCGCTCAACCTGGGAGACCCAGGCTTCCGAGCGGTCGACGAGGCCGGCGAACTCCCGTTGGGAGAGTCCGCGCCGCTTGCGGTGCTGGGCAATCTTGCGCCCGAGCGCCTTCTGATACTCGTTGCTCACCCGGACACTCCCTTGGCGTCCTGCACCGTCAGGAAGTCCACGTCCACGGAGGCGAGGTACTGGCCGCGCGCGTCGAGGAACCGCTTCACATGCGGCTGCTCCTCGTGGGCGTCGAAGGCGGCCCGGTCCCGATACAGCTCGTAGAAGTACCGCTCAAGCGGCTTCTCCTCCACCCGGTGCACCGCGTAGACGAGCGTGCCCGGTTCACTCTCGCGGATCTGCGGCAGCGTCTCGGCCACCAGGGCATCAAAGCCCGACGCGCTCTCCTCATCTTTCAGCGTGAACCGCACCGCCAGTCCGAACATGGCGTCTCCTCACCTCACGTCGACATCACTAGTCGCACTAATTGTCTTCCAAACGTAGTGCAAGTACCAGAAACCTAATGTACGGTAGCCGTACTAATAGTACTAGAGATGCAGCTCATTGTCTTGTGAGCGACTGATCTCACCGAGGTGAGCCCTATGACCCTCCGCCCCAACGACGCCGACCGCCCCCGAGCCGCCGCCTGCCGCTGGTTCCCCGGCAGCGCCTCCTCAGTACGAGACGTACGCCGGTTCATCGCCAACCGACTCCAGGACTGCCCCGCCACCGACGACGCCATCCTCGTCGCCAGCGAACTCGCCACCAACGCCATCCAGCACACCGAATCCGGCAACTGGACAACCGGCTTCCTCGTCATGCTGGAACACACAACCGACGAGGGCGCCCTAATCACCGTCCAGGATGCCGGCAGCACCACCCACACGCCCTACCTCGCCGACTCCACGCCGGATACCGAACACGGCCGCGGCCTGAACCTCGTCAACACCATCGCCAAGAGTTGGGGCAGCCAAGGCAGCCCAGCCGAGCGCATGACCTGGTGCGCCGTGCAGTGTCACTAGGGATCGAAGGACATCGCGGCAGTACGTGTTTGATTCGAGTCGAAATCTCCTAAACGGCCACGCAGGGCCGTCCCTCCGGCTAACATCGACGCGACAGAACGCAAGGTCACCTCTTTCGTAGACACAGCCCGCGAATACAGCCAGTGGGGCGAACTTGATCAAGCGTTTGAGGCGCTGGTAACCGCCGAGAACCTGGCGAACGAAGAACTCAGCACCCGTCCCGCCGTGCACACCCTGATCAACGACATCGGCACCCGCGCCACCGGACGCCTGCGCTGCAACATCACCGACTTTGCGGATGGAGTTCGCCTCACCCGATGTACGTTCCCTTGGAGTCAGACGTTGACCCAAGCTCTAACTAAAATGAAATGAAACTCCTCAATGACCTATAAAAGCGAAATCCCGAAAAGTAAAATCGAAGAACTAGTCACACGTGTTCAACGACAAGCTTATAAAGCTTATCTGAGCCGAATGCGACTGATGCGAATCCGAGGATTCCGAGAGTGTGAGATAAATTTTGATTTTCCAGTCACTGCACTAGTCGGGCCAAACGGATCTGGAAAGACTACTATTCTTGGCGCTGCTGGATTAATCTACAGTAGCGTCACTCCGCGGCGTTTCTTTGCCAAAAGCGGTCGATACGATGAAAGCATGCAAAACTGGCGAGTTGAGTATGACCTCATCGACAAACGCCAGTCAAACACATCGGTTTCGCGGACAGCTAGCTATCTTAAAGCAAAATGGAACCGCGATGCAGTAATTAGAGAAGTGCATATATTCGGCGTCACTAGAACTCTTCCAGCCAGCGAACGCAAAGAACTCTCCAAGTGCATCGGCGGGGAGTTTGTAGGTTTCTCAGAACAGGCATTGACTTCTAGTGTTATATCCGCCGTCGAAAATATCCTTGGAAAGGAGGCAGCCAACTATCTGGAAGTCGAAGCGGACAATACTGGTAAAGTTTCGATATTTGTGGCCAGGGGATCATCTTCCCACGAAGAAAGCTACTCTGAATTCCACTTCGGGGCCGGAGAGGCAAGCGTGATCCGGATTGTTTCAAAAATCGAATCTGCTGAACCTGGGGCCTTGATCCTAATCGAGGAGATTGAGAATGGGTTACATCCGGTTGCCACTCAAAGGCTAGTGGAGTACCTAATTGATGTTGCTCGACGCAAGGCTTGTCAGGTGATTTTTACAACTCACTCCAACGATGCCATCGCCCCTCTTCCAACAAACGCAGTATGGGCTACCTATAAAGGAAACGTCACGCAAGGAAAACTAGATGTGGCAGCCCTACGCACGCTAACAGGGGAAATAAATGCCCGCTTGGCTATTTTTACAGAAGATAAATTCGGCAGCCTAGTCGCCGACGTTACGCTCCGTGCCTATACGGAATCCAAAAACCTTGACAGAGCAAGTATTGAAATTCATGGCCTAAATGGCGCATCCTCTGCCAGGGATCACATGAGGCATCACAATTCCAATCCGGTGTACAAATTCCCGAGTATAGCTCTCCTAGATGGAGACAAGAGGGAGGAATCGGGATACGAGCCAGACTTTATACAAATACCCTCGAACGAAGAACACACGGAGATTGCGCATGACATTGTTTACATTCCAGGGACAACCATGCCTGAAACGTACATTATAGATAAAATTTTCCACAATATTGAAGTCAAGCCGAATCTGCTTGGAAAGTTGACTGTAGCTCTCCAACTCGACACTCCCATGCAAAACCGCGTTCGCGAGGTAACAGAAGAAAGATACTATTCGAATCGAGAACGCCATCTGATATTTTCCCAAATCGGAGAAGACCTAGACTTTCTTTCCGAGGACGTCGTAAAACGAGCCTTCGTCACAACTTGGGCATACGCTTTTCCAGAGGATGTCGAAGCTATTTGGAACCCATGCAGAACCCTCCTTCCTCGCTTGAACAATTAATTCAACCTTTTGTCGTTATCATCAAAGACTGATTTCCTCCGGTAAACTACTGCCGAATTGGGCTGTATGGGATCAAGGCGACGGCGCTTCGCGCCGTCTTGGGCGGCTTCCGGGTGGGTGCTGGAGCTGCGGGCTGCCGCCCGGTCTCCAGCACCCACCCGGGCGCCGGGCAGACTTCGGTTGCTGTCGGCTCTCGTCGATCCCGCCGCTTCGGGGCGCGCCGTCGCTCGTCGATTGGTCTGCGAAGCGCCACAGTGGGCTCTGAGCGTCTGGACTGTGGTTTCTGGCGTTCTGGATCCCGAGGCACTCGATCGCGCGACTCTGGCTGTCTCACGGCCTGGCTCCAGCGCGATCGAGCACCTCGGACCGAGGACCGTGGTTGCTCGCCCCTGTGGTTGCCGCGCGGGAGTGCTACGAGATTCGACACACGCGGTCCCCTTGGGCTGGGGTCCGGTCCCCGTGCCACACACGTGCCATACGGGGCGGCGATCGGCGGGGAATTACGGGGAATGGTGGCCAGCGGCGCCCGCTCCGGTGCAGGTCAGGCGAGCACTAGAAATGGCGCTCCGCGCCGCTAGATCTTCCAAGCTGGCCATGCGGGTTCGATTCCCGTCGCCCGCTCCAAGAGCCGAAGGGCCAGGTCGGCCGGGGAAACCCGGGGACCTGGCCCTTGCTCGTCGCGCGCGTCGGCGCGGAGGCCGTGCCACACACGTGGCGCGGAGGGACGGAGATCAGCCCTCTTCGCGCTGGCTGCGCCGGATCGAATGCTCGCGCTTGGCGTAGGACGGGGAGCGGGATTCCCGCGTGGAGCCGCACGGAACGTCGACGATCCCGGCTGCCCCGTTTGTGATTCCGGTGCGCCGCAGCGGCACGGTCCGGATGCACACGCCCTCGTCGGTGGCGGTCCGTTCGGCGGCCTCACGCGCCAGCGGTAGCGCCTGACGCTCGGTCCGCGTGGATTCGCCCGTTGGAGTGGCCATCTTTGGAGCCGTGGCGATCGCGTTGATGCCGCCAGCACCATCCGCACGCCCCATCTCGCCGGCTCCGCACCGGACACCGAGCACGGCTGACCGCGCCGCTACGGTTGGTACATCCCCCTAGCCTCGTGGAGGTTCCGGTGTCCCCCCGCTTCCGGCGCGCACGATTCGCCTTGTTCTGCTGCGCCAACCCGCTCGTGACAAGCGCGGGTGTGGCGGTCTTCATATTCGCGCCCCTCGCTGTGCTGCTTCAGGGAGGAGACGGGGGGACAGCGCACGCCTCGGCCGCGCAGGCACTCTGGGGTTCACCGGCAGGCGCCGCGGCTGTCGCGTTCATGTGGGGATCTTTCGCGTACATCGCCGTCTTCATGTGGCGGCAGCGCGCCGGCGTGGAGCGCCCTGTCTACACCTCCGTCATCCGCACGGCGGGGCGGGCGCTGAAGGAGGGAAAGCCCAGCCGCGACCCCCGGGCGAACGAAGCCGCTTCCCTGCTGCTGATTCCCGTGGAGCCGTTCGGCGTGTGGGCAGGGGCGGGCTTTCTCGCGCTCGCGATGTTCACCGGAATGGCAACGTACTTCCTCGTCGGCCAGGGTGAGCACCTGGAAGCGATCATGGGAGGGGCCATCTGCGTCGTGACCCTGGCGTTCGCGATCAGGTGTCTGACCGGCGTCCGGGGAGCGCGGCGGCGCTACCGGCGACTCGCGGATCTCCTCGGAGGAGCCCCGCACGCCAAATGGCTGGACTGAAGCCGCTCTGTCCCCTAAGACTGACCCGGTGCCGGGCGGCAGGCCGAGGCCCGGTTTCCGTCGCGGCCCGCCACGGGCGTCCAGCCCGCGCGGGCGCCGGACCCGCCGCGTCGGCACCCGGAACAACCGGGGAACGGGATACGTTGTCGGTGCGGGTCGCACCGCATGGTGCACCCGGGTCGACATGCGCGCGGGTTGCGAGGGAGCTGATGACGAGTCCCGATCGGGAGCGTACGCGCGCGGGCGGGCTCACGTCGCGGTGGTACTCCGCGCCCCCCACAGCGTCGTCGCCGGTCGTCGTCACCGGCGTGTTCGACGTGCTGCACGTGGGGCATGTGCGCTTCCTCACCCAGGTCAGCGAGCGTGGGCTGCCCGTGGTGCTCGGAGTCGAGGACGACGAGCGCATCACCGCCTGGAAGGGGCCGGACCGCCCGGTGAACCCCGCTGACGAACGCGCCGAGGTGCTGAGCGCCCTGCGCACGACACACGCCGTGTTCGTCATCTCCGGTCCACCCGAGGTTGCCGAGTGGGATGCCTACGCCGAACTGCTGCGCCCACTGGCCCCCGCGGCACTGGCCTTCACCGCGGGCGACCCCTTCACCGAGGCCAAGCGGCGCGGCGCCGAGGCTCTGGGAGCCGAGGC
The DNA here is from genome assembly GCF_014203805.1 of Lipingzhangella halophila. Lineage (GTDB taxonomy): Bacteria > Actinomycetota > Actinomycetes > Streptosporangiales > Streptosporangiaceae > Lipingzhangella > Lipingzhangella halophila. The sequence continues at coordinate 4,293,038 of NZ_JACHJT010000001.1, forward strand.
GTGGGAGCTGCCGCTGACCCCCGGCCGCTCCACCACCGCCGCGCTGGGCCGGCTCACCACGTCGCTGTAGCCCGGCCCCACCACCGGGCCACCGTGCTCGGGGTGCGGGAAGCAGGCGGCTCCGGGGCGTGTTGAGGGGGACGTCGCAGCCGCGAACGAAGCGAACCGGTCGAGGCAGGGGTGCACGATGATGACGGGTGGCGGACCGCCGATCTACCGGTCCCTGGTCAACGACGGCAGTGCCAAGGGCACCAGCCTCGCGCCGGGAACCGTACGCCGGATCTTGCAGTACACGCGTCCGCACTGGCGCGCGATCGTGTTCTTCCTGGTGGTGACGTCGGTCAGTTCGGCGATCGTCATCGCCAACCCGTTGCTGCTCAAGGCGATCATCGACGAGGGGGTCGCGCAGCAGGACACCGGCGTAGTGGCCTGGCTCGCTGTCGCGGTCGCGGTGCTCGCGGTACTGGAGGCCGCGCTGGGGATGACGGGCCGGTGGCTGTCGGCGCGCATCGGCGAGGGAGTCATCTACCTGCTGCGCACGCAGGTGTTCACGCACGTCCAGCGGATGCCGATGGCGTTCTTCACCCGGACCCAGACCGGGTCGCTCATCAGCCGGCTGAACACCGATGTCGTCGGCGCACAGCGCGCGATTACCTCGGTGCTGCAGTCGGTGGTGTCCAACGTGATCAGCACCGTCGCGGTGGTGATCACCATGCTTCTGCTGTCGTGGCAGATCACGCTACTCGCGCTGCTGCTGATCCCGCTGTTCGTGATCCCGGCCAAGCTCATCGGCCGCAAGGTCGCCAACGTCTCGCGCGACGGCATGAACCTGAACGCCGAGATGAGCTCGCTGATGACCGAACGGTTCAACGTCGGCGGCGCGATGCTGGTGAAGCTCTACGGCCGCCCCGAGGAGGAGGCCGCGGAGTTCGCCGACCAGGCGAGCCGGGTCCGCGACATCGGCGTGGTGCAGGCGGTGTTCGGCGGGCTGCTGTTCACCCTCCTCGGCATGATCACCGCACTCGCCACAGCCGTTGTCTACGGGGTCGGCGGCAACCTGGTGATCGGCGGGGCCTTCGAACTGGGCACCCTGGTCGCCCTGACGACGCTGCTCGCCCGCCTCTACGCCCCGGTCACAGCGCTGTCCAACGTGCACGTGGAGATCATGACCGCGCTGGTCAGCTTCGACCGCGTCTTCGAGGTCCTCGACCTCAAGCCGATGATCGAGGAGCGGCCCGACGCCTGGGACCTGCCGGACGGCCGGTTGGCCGTCGAGTTCGACCGGGTGTCGTTCAGCTACCCCGGTGCCGAGGAAGCGTCGCTGGCCTCACTGGAGCTGACGCCGCACGTGGAGAGCGAGGAGAGCACCCAGGTGCTCAGCGAGGTCTCGTTCACCGCCGAGCCGGGTCAGTTGGTGGCGCTGGTGGGCCCGTCGGGAGCGGGCAAGACCACCCTGACCCACCTCGTCTCCCGGCTCTACGACCCGACCAGCGGCAGTGTCCGCGTCGGCGGGCAGGACCTGCGCGACGTCCGGACGCAGTCGCTGCGCGACAGGGTGGGCGTGGTGACCCAGGACCCGCAGCTGTTCCACGACACAGTGGGCGCGAACCTGCGCTACGCCCGGCCGGACGCCACCGACGAGGAACTGGTCGAGGCCATGCGCGCGGCCCAGCTCAGCCAACTGCTGGATACGTTGCCCGACGGCCTCGACACAATGGTGGGCGACCGCGGGTACCGGCTGTCGGGCGGGGAGAAGCAGCGTGTGGCCATTGCCCGGCTGCTACTGAAGGCGCCCTCGGTCGTGGTGCTGGACGAGGCCACGGCGCACCTGGACTCCGAGTCCGAGGCCGCTGTGCAGGAGGCGTTGCGGACCGCGCTGGCGGGACGCACCTCATTGGTGATCGCGCACCGGCTCGCGACCGTGCGCGAGGCCGACCAGATCCTGGTCCTGGAAGACGGCCGGATCCTGGAGCGGGGCACCCACAGTGAGCTGCTGGAGCGGGGCGGGCTGTACACGGCGTTGTACCGCACTCAGTTCGCCGCGCAGGAGAAGACGGGCACGCCCTCCTGATATTGCCGATCTTGAGGATTTCGTTCCTTCAAGGCGGGCAGAGGAACGAGATCCTCAAGATCTGCGCCCAGACCCCCACAATCCGGATATACCGGGCGCGTGGGTGCTCACGCACGCCACCCCCCGCACACCGCACCGGTGGGCGCCGCCCCTACCGCAGCCGCTCCATTTCCTTCTTGTCTTTCTTGCGCTTCTTGTCCTTCTTGTGCTTCTTGCTCTTCTTCGTGCCCCCGGGCTCGCCGGTCTTCTCGGGCTTCTCCGGCTTCTCCGGCTTCGCCTTCTTGTCCTGCTTGGCTTTCTTCGGCTTCTTGGCGTCCTTGGACGTCACATGGGGCTCCAGGTCCTCCGGCACCGGGGCGATTCCGGGACCGCCCTCGAACACCCAGTCGTCGAGGTCCGCAAGCCGCGCGTCCTCGGTCATGTCGCCGAACCACACGGGCCGGCCGCCCCGGGCGCGTCCCTGCGAGGACGGGTGTACCACGATGACGTTCGCCTGGAAGCAGATGTCCAGGCAGTCGCTGAGCTGTACCGGGATGTCCCGGCCGGCGTGGTCGTGCATGGTGCTGAGCCTGCGGAGCTGGCCCTCGTGGTCGACGCCGGGGCGCTTCTTCTCGGTGCCGCAGCAGCAGCCGCGGCACACGACGAGTCTGCACGGTGTCGGTGCTGGGGTCACTCCTGGACCTCCGTGGGTCGTCCCGGCGCTTGCGTCCGGGAGGGGGCTGGCTCCGGTGGCGCGGATACCTACCGGGTAGCGGACCTCTGGGGTCCGCGTGTGTCCGGGCATGCGACGCCATCCCAGGTCGCCCGCAGACACGAACACCCTCCAGCGTAGGTGAGGCTCACCTAATAAGTCACGAGCGGGGGTGGTCCGCATGGGAATCCGCCCGGCCGGCCCGCTCCCGCGCGGTACCGCGCGTCAGGGACCGGCTTTCCTCCCGCCACCGCGGGCGGGACGGTTCAGATCCCCAGAACGGCCTGGGCGATGGCGAAGTAGATGAGCAGCCCGGTGGCATCGACCAGGGTGGTGACCATCGGGGCGGAGACCACGGCGGGGTCGACGCCGACACGGCGCGCCAGCAGGGGCATCGTGCTCCCGATGACCGCCGCCCACGTGCAGATCGCGATGACGGAGCCCGCGACCGCGATGGAGACTCCGCCCGGGACCACCACCCACCCGATCAGCAACGCGATGGCCGCGAGGATGCACCCGAGCATGAACCCGACCCGGCACTCCTTCCAGGCGACCTTGGGCAGGTCCCGGACCCGCACCTCGCCGATCGCCAGGGCGCGCACGATCGCGGTGGCCGACTGCGAGCCGACGTTACCGCCGGTGCCCATCAGCATCGGGATGAACAGCGCCAGCGCCGTGACCTCCTCCAGGGTCGCCTCGAACCCCTGCAGGACCGTCACTGTGAGCGTCGAGGCGATGATGAGCAGGAACAGCCAGAGCACCCGCGCCCGCGCCAGGCGCGGCACCGTGACGGCGACATAGTGTCCCGCGACCGGGCTGGCCGCCGACTGGCGCGCGATGTCCTCGGAGTCGGCCGCCTCGATCAGCTCCAGGGCGTCATCGAACGTGAGCAGCCCGACGAACCGCTCCTCGGAGTCCACGACCGGCAGCGCCACCAGGTTGGCGTCCTGCATCAGGCGCGCGGCGCCCTCGGCCGGCTCGGTCGCCTGCACGCGGGCGACCAGGACGTCCACGATGTCCTTCAGCAGGGTCTCGTCGTCGCTGATGACAAGATCGCTCAGCTCGACGGTCCCGGCCAGCCGCCGGCCGTCGTCCACCACCGGCAGCGTGTAAACGATCTCGGCCTGGGAGCCTTTCGCCCGGACGACCTCCAGGGCCCGGCCCACCGTGAGGTCGCGGTGCAGGATTACGGTCTGGGGCGTCATGTACCGCCCGACCGACTCCTCGGGGTAGCCGAGCAGCGCCGCTGTCATCTTCCGCTCGGCCGGGCTCAGGCCCGCGAGCGCCCGCGTCGCGATCTTGGCGGGTGCCTCCCCGATGAGCCGCGCGCGGTCGTCGGGGTCCATCTCCTCCAGGAGCTCGTGGAACGCGGAATCGCGCAGCCCGAGCAGGATCTCGTGCTGGTGTACCGGATCGAGCTCCTCGAAGACCTCCAGCTCGCGGTCCTTGTCCAGGAGCCGGAACGGGACGATCGCGAGTCGGCTGTCCATGCGTTCGAGCTCGTCGGCGATCTCGTACGGGGGATGCTCAGCCAGCCAGAGCCGGATATCCGTGAGGTCGTTCTGTTCGACCAGTCGGGTGAGTTCCGCGTGCTCCTCGTCGGCCATTGCTTCGCACCCCCTCGTCATCCCCTACCCCGGACATGCCGGCCGGGGTCATGCAGGTCATCAGGGCCACCCCGAGACACCCGCGGCCCACCGCGACCGAAAAGAGCAGTTGACAAGCGGGTGGACGTATCGCGCGACCGGATCCGGTGACATCCCATCACCCGCGGACCGGGCCCGCGGGTGGCCGCCGGCCACACAGGGGGCAGCGCGCCATAGGACAGTGTCGCCCCCGCTCCCGGGGAAGCACCCTGACCCTACCGGCATGCGGACCGCTGGCGCGCATCTGGGCGCGCCGTACACCCGCGCGTACCCGAGAGGGTGCGGGTCAGGTCCGCCAGACCACCACGAGGGCGCAGTCGTCGTTCTTGTGCTTGCTGAGGGAGTCCACGACAGCGTCGGCGCCGCGCCCGAACCCCTTGGTGACGAGCTGCTCGGACTCCCCGAGTAGCCGGTCCACCCCTGCGTCGAGGTCCTCCCCCGGCGTCTCGATGAGGCCGTCGGTGTAGAGCATGATCGCGTCGCCCGGGCGCAGCCGCCCCTTCACCGGCGTGTAGCTCATCTGGGAAACGACACCGAGCACGACTCCCTTGGCATCGGCGGTGCTCCAGGTGCCGGCGCCGCTGTCGTACTGGGCCGCCGGGGGGTGGCCGGCGGAGGCGATGAGGTAGTCGCCGGTGTCGAGGTCGACGCTCAGGTGCACGGCTGTGACGAACCCCTCACCCACCGAGGTCCGCATCAGGTAGTCGTTGCAGTGCGCCAGGAACTCGTTGCTCGGCACCGCGCTGATCAGCCCGCCGAACGCGCCCGAGAGCAGCAGCGCGCGGGTGGCGGCGTCGACGCCCTTGCCGGAGACGTCGACGACGGCCAGGTCGAGGCGATCGCCGTGGCGCATGGAGACGACGAAGTCGCCGCCGAAGGACGAGCCGCCGGCCTGCCGCAGGACCGCCGTCCCGCCCCATCCGTCCGGTAGGCGCGGCAGATGGCCCTGGGCGACCAGGCGGTCGCGTAATTCGAGCAGGATGCGCTCACCGCCGAGGCCCTGGACCCCGAGCCGTTCCCGCACACCGGACAGCAGGTAGGCCAGGACGGCGGTGACTCCGATTGTCACCAGCAGGCCCGGCCCCACCCGCCCGAAGTCGAGCTGGAACGCCACGAACAGCAGCACCGCCGCCACAACGCAGAGCAGAAAGGCGAGGCTCTTGCGCTTCAGCAGCAGCCCACCCGCCAGGACGGTCAGGATTACCGCGCTCGGCGGAAACCAGCTGGTAGGACCCCATACGGCCCCGATTCCGATACCGACCGCCAGCGCTACCAGGGTGATCAGAACGAGCCGGTAGCGGAACAGCACCTTGCGCCGGAGCATCGCGACCAGGCGCTGCCACAGCGATCGTGCGCTGCGTGCGAGCTTGGTGGCGGCGTTCATCGTGCCCGCACTGTAGCGCCTACCCGATGCCCTGACACGGGGCTCCGGTGGCGCGACCGATGCGGTCGCCAGTAGGGGACATCCTGAACCTGGTCCAGCGTGCGCCCGAAAAACCACACAGCAAAACGCATGGTCCAGTATGGGCAAACAACCGCCGCCACGTCAGGCGCCAGAAGGGTTCTCGGGCCAATTCGCCGGAAATTCCCTTCTTGGTCGATCAACAATGCGGTCTTGGGTCGGTACAGATCCCCGGACCCCGAGCGCGGGCAGGCGCCCGGCGGCCCGTGGCGGACATGCGGCTACGCGAGCGGCGGAAGCTCCCCGGTGCGCTCGAAACGGCTGATCATGTCGATTCGGCGGGTATGGCGCTCGTCGTCGCTGTAGGACGTGGCCAGGAAGGTCTCAACGAACCGCGTCGACTCCGCCAGCGGATGCATCCGGCCGCCCACACTGAGCACGTTGGCGTCGTTGTGCTCGCGGGCCAGCCTCGCGGTCTCCTCGCTCCACGCGAGCGCGGCGCGGACTCCGGCGACCTTGTTCGCGGCCATCTGCTCCCCGTTTCCGGAGCCACCGATCACCACGCCCAGCGCCCCCTCGTCGTCCGCGACCGCCCGCGCGGCGCGCAGAACGAAGGGCGGATAGTCGTCAGTACCGTCATAGACAGCGGGACCGGCATCGACCACCTCGTAGCCCTGTTTCTCCAGGTGGGACACGAGGTGCTCCTTGAGCTCAAAGCCCGCGTGGTCGGATCCAAGGTATACACGCACGCCCATAGTGTGGCAGGTCAGCGCCCTGACAACGACGCCCGCCCCGCGGGTGCGGGGCGGGCGTGAGCGTATGGGAAGCGTCGGCTACGACGCTGCGGCGCCGAGCGAGGCGATGCTCAAGCCCATCGCGGCGAACGCCACCATCGAAACCACTGCGATGAGATTGACCAGGACCAGGGCCCTGACGTCCTTCCACAAAGGCGGGGCCTTCGACACCTTCGGCTTGCTCAACTCGCACCTCGACTCAGACTCGGACCGGGATTCGGACACATAATGTCATAACCCGCAACGCCCGACAGCGCTGCCTCGATTCCGCAACGGCATGATCCCCACCACGTGAGATCGCTCACCACCGCGCACCGCGTATCCACGCCCGCGCCGGGCTCACTAGCCGAGCTGCACCGACTTCACCTCGCAGAACTCCTCCAGCCCGTGCACGCCCCACTCGCGGCCGATACCGGACTGCTTGTACCCGCCGAACGGGCTGCGCGGGTTGAAGCCGGCACCATTCACCTCGACCTGGCCCGCCCGGATCCGCCGGGCCACCGCCAGACCGCGGTCGCGGTCGCCCGCCCACACAGCGGCGTTGAGCCCGTAGATGGTGTCGTTGGCGATCTCGACGGCCTCGTCCTCGTTGTCGTAGGGGATCATCACGAGGACCGGGCCGAAGATCTCCTCCTGGGCGATGCGCATGTCGTTGCGGACGTCGGCGAAGACGGTCGGCTGGACGTAGTAGCCCGTGCCGTGCCCCTCAGGAGTTTCCGCGCCGCCGGTGACCAGCCGCGCCCCCTCCTTCACGCCGACGCTGATGTAGTCGCGTACCCGGTCGAGCTGGGCCTTGGAGACGACCGGCCCCATGCGGGACCCCTCGTCGAAGGGGTCGCCGGGAGTGTGGGCCGCCGCGGACTCGGCGGCGACCCGCACGGCCTCGTCGTACTGGTCGCGGTGAACGAGCATCCGGCTGAGCGCGTTGCAGCTCTGCCCGGTGTTGCGCATCACGTCGGCGACGCCGCGCTTGACCGCCTCCTCCAACTCGGCGTCCGGCAGGATCACGTTGGGTGACTTGCCGCCGAGTTCCAGCGCGACCTTCTTCACTGTGGCCGCGGCAACCTCGCTCACCCGCTGGCCGGCCCGGCCGGACCCCGTGAACGAGACCATGTCGACATCGGGGTGGGCGGCGATGGCCTCGCCGACGACCGGCCCGGTGCCCGAGACGAGGTTGAAGACCCCCGCCGGCAGCCCGGCGTCGTGGAAAACCTCGGTGAGAGCGTACGCGCCCAACGGGGCGACCTCGGTGGGCTTGAGCACCACGGTGTTGCCCGCCGCGAGCGCCGGAACCACCTTGAGCACGATCTGGTGCAGCGGGTAGTTCCACGGGGTGATGGCACCGACCACGCCGACCGGCTCGCGGACCACCAGCGAGGTGCCGACCTCCTCGCCGGTGAAGAAGCGCTCGCCCACCTCGTCCAGCAGTTCGAGGTAGGTCTTGAACATCACCATCGGCAGGCCCGCCTGGACCTTGGTGGCGAACTTCAGCGGGGAGCCGACATCGGTGGCGATCGTCGCCGCGATGTCCTGCATGCGTTGCTGGAAAAGTTCGAACGCTCGCGCGAGGTGCGCGCGGCGCTCCGCCACACTCAGGCCGGACCAGGAGGGGAAGGCGGCGCGGGCCGCCCGCACGGCGCGGTCGACGTCGTCTGGGTCACCCGCCGGAACGGAGTCGATGACCTGCTCGGTCGCAGGGTTGATCACGTCGAGGGCCTGGTCCGAAGCGGAATCGGACCAGGCCCCGTTCAGGTAAAGGGATCGCATGGCACCCACTTTCCCAGAACGAGATTCTGGTAATCGCGGCGCGGGTCCTTCCCCAAGACGGCGGCGGGTCAGTCCCAGTGCGGCGGGCGCTCCTCCAGCAGCCGGGCGGTGTCATCGCCCGAAACGAGGCTCCCGCCCCAGCCGGCGTCGCGCTCGTCAAACGGAGTGTCGGGGAGGATCTCCAGGTCATCCTCGTACAACTCGACCTGCCGCTCGTCGTCCGGTGCGCTCATCTGTCACGCCCTTCACGCATGCGATGACTTCGTCAGTTGAGGATCTCAGTCGAAGATCGGGTTGCGGTCACGGCTCCGCTTGAGCTCGAAGAAACCGTCGGTACCGCTGACCAGCAAGACGCCGTCCCAAAGCCGACCCGCTTGCTCCCCGGTGGGGGCAGGCGAGATGACGGGACCGAAGAACGACACGCCACCAACCGAGATCACCGGGGTGCCGACCTCGTACCCGACCCGGTCCATGCCGTCCTCGTGCGACCTGCGCAGTGCCCCATCGTAGTCAGTGGAGCCGGCGGCGCGCGCCAAATCCTCCGGCAGGCCGGATTCGGCCAGCGCGGACCTGATCGTCTCGTCCGTCAAAGGCTCCTTGTGCAGGTGGAACCGGGTTCCCAGAGCCGTGTAGAGAGGCCCAAGTACCTCGTTGCCGAAGCGCTGCTCCGCGGCGATGGCGACCCGCACCGGCCCCCACGCCTCCGCGAGCCCGCGCCGGTACTCTTCCGAGAGCTCCCGGCCCTCGTTCAGCATGGCGAGGCTCATCACGTGCCAGCGCGCCCGCACGGGGCGGACCTGCTCGACCTCCAGCAGCCAGCGGGAGGAGATCCAGGCCCACGGGCATTTGGGGTCGAACCAGAAGTCGGCGGTGACCGGTTGTTCGCTCATCCTGCGTTCCTCCTCGTTGTGACTGGTGAAACACGCCCTCCGCGCCGGCCGCAGTATGTGGCGTTACGCCCCTTCCCAACCTCTTCGCCGGGTTCCGCATTCCGCGCAGGTGCGTGGCAGGATCGGTAGCGACGGCAATCAAGGTCAGTAGGGCCATCAGGTCGCGCCCGACCGCGCGGCCGGCGAACAGCGATCCCGGCCGGCGAGGACGGCGGCCGTGAAGGGAGCAGGACGTGGCGGGCAATCTGACACGCGACGAGGCGCGGGAGCGTGCGCGAATCCTCGACGTCTTCTCCTATGACGTCGAACTCGACCTCTCCCAGAGCGACCAGACGTTCCAGTCGACGACGACGGTTCGCTTCGACTGCTCCGAGCCGGGCGCCACCACCTTCATCGAGCTGGTCGCGCCGAAGGTGCACAGCATCGAGCTCAACGGGCGGGAGCTTCCGCCGGCCAAGGTGTTCGACGGTGCGCGCATCACCCTGCCCGACCTGGAGTCCAGCAACGAGCTCCGGGTGCTGGCCGACGCCGCCTACATGCGAACCGGCGAAGGCCTGCACCGCTTCGTCGACCCGGTCGACGGCCGCACCTACCTGTACACCCAGTTCGAGACCGCCGACGCGCACCGGATGTACGCCTGCTTCGACCAGCCCGACCTCAAGGCGCGGTTCGAGCTCCAGGTGTTCGCCCCGGCGGACTTCGAGGTCGTCTCCAACTCCGCGCCGGACGTCGCCGGGGTCCCGGTCGAGGGCCCCGCGGGCGAGGACCCCAAGAACCGGTGGCACTTCCCGGCGACCGACCCGATCTCGACCTACATCACGGCGCTCATCGCCGGTCCGTACCACGTGGTGCGCGACGAGCACGACGGCATACCGCTGGGCGTGTACTGCCGCGCCTCGCTCGCGGAGTACCTGGACGCCGACGCCGTCCTCGAAGTCACCAAGCAGGGCTTCGACTTCTACCACCAGGTCTTCGGGCTGCGGTACCCGTTCGACAAGTACGACCAGTTGTTCGTCCCCGAGTTCAACGCCGGTGCCATGGAGAACGCCGGCGCCGTCACCTTCCTTGAGGACTACGTTTTCCGCTCCCGGGTCACCGACGCCCGCTACGAGCGCCGCGCCGAGACGATCCTGCACGAGATGGCGCACATGTGGTTCGGCGACCTGGTCACCATGCGCTGGTGGGACGACCTCTGGCTGAACGAGTCCTTCGCGACCTACGCCAGCGTGCACTCCCAGGCCGCGGCCACCAAGTGGACCGACGCGTGGACGAGTTTCGCCAACATCGAGAAGGCGTGGGCGCTGCACCAGGACCAGCTCCCCTCCACGCACCCGATCGCGGCGGACATTCCCGACATGCAGGCGGTCGAGGTCAACTTCGACGGCATCACCTACGCCAAGGGCGCCTCAGTCCTCAAGCAGCTCGTCGCCTATGTCGGTGTGGATGCCTTCTTCGCCGGTGTGCGCGAGTACTTCAAGGAGCACGCCTGGGGCAACACCGAGCTGGCCGACCTGCTGCGCCAGCTCGAACGCGCGTCCGGGCGCGACCTGAGCACCTGGTCGCGCGAGTGGCTGGAGACCGCGGGCGTGAACACCATGCGCCCGGACTTCGAGGTCGACGCCTCCGGGAACTTCACCAGCTTCGCCGTGCTGCAGGAAGCGTCCCCCGAGCACCCCACCCTGCGGTCGCACCGGCTCGCGATCGGCCTGTACGACCGCACCGACGAGGGCGTCGTGCGCCGCCAGCGCGTCGAGTTGGACGTCGCGGGCGAGCGCACCGAGGTTCCCGACCTCATCGGCACGGCACAGCCCGACCTCGTGCTGGTCAACGACGACGACCTCACCTTCACCAAGGTCCGGCTCGACGAGCGGTCGCTGCGCACGGTGGTCGACGCTGTCGGCGAGATCAGGGAGTCGCTGCCCCGCGCGCTGTGCTTCTCCGCCGCGTGGGACATGACCCGCGACGCCGAGATGGCGGCGCGCGACTACGTCCAGCTCGTGGTGTCGGGCATCGGCAGGATGAGCGACGTCTCGGTGACGCAGATGCTGCTGCGCCAGGCCGTCGCGGCGCTGCACAGCTACGCGGCCCCCGAATGGCGCGACACCGGTTTCTCGCTGCTCGCGGGGCGGCTGCGCGACCTGCTCACCGCCGCCGAGCCCGGCAGCGATCTGCAACTGGCCTACGCGCACGGCTTCGCGGACGCCGCCGCCGACAACGAGCACCTGTCGCTGCTGCAGGGCCTGCTCGACGGCGCGCTCACGGTCGAAGGGCTGGAGATCGACACCGACCTCCGCTGGAGCCTGCTGCGCCGGCTGGTGGCGCGGGGCAAGGCCGGCGAGAAGGAGATCGCGGCGGAGCTCGACAACGACCCCACCGCGACCGGCGAGCGCCAGGCCGCGGGGTGCCGGGCCGCGATTCCGACACCGGAGGCCAAGGCCCACGCCTGGGACCGGATCAAGTCCGCCACCGAAATGGCCAACACCGAGTTCCGTGCGACGCTCGGCGGGCTCACCGAGCCGGCGCACCGCGAGCTGTACCGGCCCTACGTCGAGAACTACTTCGACCTGCTCGGCGACACCTGGCAGAACTGGACCGGCGAGTTCGCGCAGTCCTTCGCCGAGATGGCCTACCCCCGCCACCTGATCGAGGAGGAGACGCTGCGCCGCACCGACGCCTACATCGAGGCCGAGAACCCGCCGCCGGCACTGCGCCGGCTGCTGATCGAGGGCCGCGCGGGCGTTGAGCGGGCACTGCGGGCGCAGGCCACCGACCAGGCGGCCGGCCAGCGCTAGGCAGCGTTGTTTGGGCTCGCTGCCGCTCGCCTGGGTCGGGCGCCCCGAAGCCGGGAACCTTCGGGCGCCTCCGGTGTGCCGCCCAATCGGCTCCGCCACTCGCGGACGCCCCACCTACGGACCCTCCAGAACCCCGGCGGCGCCCGACGACCACTCGGTTCGAAAAACAGAGCTTAGGGTGAGTGGCGCGGCGAGCGCCGCGCCACTCACCCCTCTCACCCCTCGACGGCGGAGGAATGGTTCAGCAGCGGGCGCAGCGCGCGCCGGACCGACGTCGTGAGGAAAGGATCGGCGATCAGCTCGTCGAGCAGCACCGGTTCCCCCTCAGCGTTGGTCAGTGGGATGCGCCAGTTCGGATACTGGTCGGTGGTGCCGGGCTGGTTCTGCATCCGGCGGTCGCCCACGACGTCGGTGAGAGCCACCCCGACCATCCGGGCCGGTGTCCGGGCCAGGTAGCCGTGCAGCGCCCGTACCACCGTGGCCGGCTCGGAGACGGGGTCGGTCTCTGGGTCGAGCTCGCCGAGCTCGGCCAGCATCGCGCACCACGACCGCACCAGGCTCTCGGCCGCCGCGCGCTCCTCGTGCGCCGGCCGCCGGAGCAGCCCGAGCCGGTCGCGCAGCTCGATGTGCTCCGATGACAGGTACGAGGCGACCGGCGGGAGGTCGTGGGTGGCAACTGTCGCCAGGCAGTCGCGCCGCCACTCCTCGGGGCGGCGCGGGCTGCCGTCCTCCTTGCGCTCGAACCACAGCACCGACGTGCCGAGGATGCCGCGCTCCGCAAGGTGGTCGCGGACCCACGGCTCCACCGTCCCAAGGTCCTCGCCCACCACGATCGAGCCCGTCTCGCGCGCCGTCAGGGCCAGCGCGCCGACCATCCCCTCGTGGTCGTACCGCACGTAGGTGCCCTGGTCGGGGGACGCGCCTTCGGGTACCCACCAGAGCCGGAACAGACCCGCGACGTGGTCGGCCCGGATACCGCCGGCGTGCCGCATGGCCTGCCGGAGGACCTGGCGGAACGGGCCGTACCCGTGTTCGGCGAGGCGGACCGGGTGCCAGGGCGGCTGCGTCCAGTCCTGGCCCTGCTGGTTGAACTCGTCGGGCGGGGCGCCCACGCTCACCCCGGGGACGAGCACGTCGCGGTACATCCACGCCTCGGCGCCGCCCGGCTGCACACCGACGGCGACGTCGTGCAGGATCCCGAGCGGCATCCCGGCAGCGCGCGCGGCCGCCTGCGCCGAGGCGATCTGCTCGTCCAGGATCCACTGCAGCCAGCGGTGGAACTCGATCTCGGGCCAGCGCCGCAGTGCCTCCGCCCCGACGGCGTCGGCGGACACGTCGCGAAGCTGAGCGGGCCAGGTGCGGTAGTCGGCGCCGTACTCCTCCGCGATGGCGCTCCAGGTCGCGAACTCCACCAGTGCGGCGTTCTCGCGTTCCAGGAACGCCTGGTAGGCGGCCTGGCGTTCGGGTGTCCGAGGCGCGTCGAAGAGCATCGCCAGGGCGGCGCGCTTGGCCCGCCACGCCGCGTCGCGGTCCAGCAGGTCGGCGGTGCGCCCCTGTTCGCGCAGCGGCCGGGCCATGCGCTGGATCTGCTCGCGCCGGGTCGGCTCCAGTCGCGCGTACTCGGGGATGTCCTCGATCCGGATGTACAGGGGGCTCGCGTAACGGCGGCTGACCGGCAGGTACGGCGAGGGTTCGATCGGCGCGACGGGTTCGGTGGCGTGCACCGGGTTGATCGCGGCGAACCCGGCGCCAAGGTCGCGCGCACTCCAGTCGGCCAGCTCGGCGAGGTCGCGGAGGTCGCCGATCCCCCAGGAGGCCCGCGAGCGCAACGAGTAGAGCTGCAGCATGAGGCCCCAATGGCGGTCTTCCCCCAGGGTGGTGGCGGTCTCCAGGCGGTCGGGGACGACGAGCAGCGGGCAGCGCTCGTGCGCACCACCGTGCTCCACGTGGAGCTGGTGCACGCCGAGGGGCAGGTCGGGACCGGCGGCCACGCGGCGTTCGCGGTCCAGCTCTACCCAGGTCTCGGCGCCCGCGGGGAGCCGGAGCCGCGGCGCTCGGCCCCACCTGGTGACGACATCACGCGGGAGCAGCCTGCGCGCCGCGCGCTCGCGGTGCTCCCGGAGCGCGGCACCGGGGTCGGAGGCGTCCTCGCCGAGGGAGGCGAGGATGTGTCTGAGCGTGTCGGCTCCGACGCGTACTCTGCGACCCCGCCAGTCGCGGTACTCCGTCGCCACAGCGTGTTCTTCCGCCAGTCGGGCCAGTTGCGCGTCACTCACAGCCACTGATCATGCCGCATACGGAACGTACTGCACAGACGCGCCATGCCAGCACTTCGCGTTCCAGGCCGCCTCTCGTGTTCCGCGAAGAGACCCGTGCCACCGAATGCGAAGAATGCCGGGCTCCGCGCCGGTGGGAGCGGGGGCCGCGGCACTCACTCGGCCCAGACGGGCGGCCTCCGATGCGCCCACGGGTGTACCGCCTCAAGCTGCGCGGACAGGGAGAGCAGCGTTGGTTCCCCGCCGATCCGTCCCGACAGCATGACGCCGATCGGCAGCCCCTCGTCGGACCAGTACAGCGGGACGCTGGCCGAGGGCTGGCCGGTGATGTTGAAGATCGCCGTGTACGGCGTGAACCGCTCCATCCGGCGGAGTTCCTCTTCGGGCGCGGCGGCGAAGTGTCCGACGGGAACGGGAGGTTGGGCCAGGGTGGGGGTGAGGACCGCGTCGTAGTCCAGCATCGCCGGTAGCGCCGCTCTGACCCGCTGCTGCAACCGGATGGTCGCCCGCATGTACCGGTCGAGCGTGGTGCCCATGGCCTGCTCGCGCAGCCAGCGGTTGATCGGGCGCAGGTGTGGCTCGCTCCCGCTGGGGAGCGGGACGGCGATCGCCATCGCCGCCCAGACGGTCCGGAAGTCCTCGGCGACCGAGGCGTCGAACGGCGGCGCGATCTCCTCGATGTCGTGGCCCAGCTTGGCGAGCAGCTCGGTCGCCGACTCGTAGGCGGCGAGCACCTCCGGGTGGACCTCGTCCGCGGCCATTACCGGGGTGCGGAACCGCGCGATACGCAGGGTCCCGGGTTCGCGCCGCGCGTGCTCGAGGAAGGTCTCCCCGGTGCCCAGCGGCGGCGCGGTGTAGTAGTCACCGGGCCGGTTGACGCTCATGGCGTCGAGGAGGAGGGCGGCGTCGCTGACGGTGCGGGTGAGCGGCCCGGCCGTCGCCAACCCGAGCAGGTCGGGGGTGAGGGGCGCACCCGATATCCGGCCGCGCGTGGGCTTGAGGCCGTAGGTCCCGCACGCGCTCGCGGGGATGCGGATGGAGCCGCCGCCGTCGCTGCCCTGGGCGACCGGAGACAGCCCGCCGGCCACGGCGGCCGCGGCGCCGCCGCTGGACCCCCCTGCCGAGCGCGAGAGGTCCCACGGGGTGCGGGCCGCCGGGGCGATGTCATTCTCGGTGTAGCAGGGGGAGCCGAACTCGGGGGTGTTCGTCTTCCCGGGGAAGACGGCGCCGGCCTGGCGCAGCGCGGCGACGAAGGCGGCGTCGACGCCGGCGACACGGTCGGCGTAGATCGTCGAGCCAGAGGTGTGGCGCACCCCGGCGAGGGGGTCGAGGTCCTTGATCGGCACCGGGACGCCCAGCAAGGGAGGCAGCTCGCCCGGCGTGTCGCGGAGCACACGATTCTCCGCCTTTCGGGCCTGTTCTCGGGCGAAATCTTCCGTGACCGTAATAAAGGCTCCGAGTGCGCGATCGTGTCGGGCGATCCGCTCCAGGTAGTGGTCGGTGATCTGCACCGGCGAGAGCTCACGCCGCCGCACCCGCTCCACCAGCTCAATCGCGGTCAGATCGTGGATCTGGCTCATACGCTGAGACTAACGAGTGCAGCACCGCGCGTGAGACCGAAACGAGCGGGAAAGCTCTCTAGAGAACCTGAACATGGTTTTATTCCCCGGCCTGGATCTCCACACACGTGACATTCAGCCCACTAGAGGAAAGAAAAGTGTGAGATTCGATGGGCTAGGACACGCATTAAGATCGAACTACCCTTTCGAGCGTGGAAACGGCACCCAGCGTCGAACAGCGCCGCCAGAGGTCCGGCGACGCCTCCGAGCAGCGCGACGCCGCGTACGCGTCATTCTTCGTCGGCAGCACCGGTCAAGGCTCCGGCGGCTCCAACGGCTCCGACAAGTCGGGCTCCTCGGCTACCAGGAAGTACGCCTCCATGGTGGCCTCGGATGTCGGACGGCGGTGGCTGATCCGCGGCGGCGCGGCCGCGCTCGCGGGCGCCGCCACGGGCTACCTCACATCCGACTGGCGCATAGGGGCCACGTTCGCCGTGGCCGTGGTCATCGCCTTCACGGTCCGCGCGGCGCGCCGCCAGTCCGAGGTCCCGCGATGGCGCAAACCCTCGGCGGCGCAGCGGCGCACCGAGGCACAGCTCAAGGTCATGAAGCGGCTCGGGTACCAGGTGCTGCACGCGCGCGGCATCCCCGGCGGGAACGGCCAGATCGACCACTTCATCGTCGGGCGGCGCGGCGCGTTCGCTATCGACTCCGAGGCCTGGGATAAGCGGCTACCCCTGCGCAACAAGCTGGAGAAGCTCTATCACGGCCGCTTCTCCAAGAACGAGCGTATCGACGAGGCACTCGAAGAGGCCCGCACCGCCCAGCGGCTCATCAGCGAGGAGCTGGGGCGCGATATCAACGTCCGCGCGGCCCTGGCTATCTACGGGCCGGGGATGCCGTGGGACAGCCACCGGCTGCGCGGTGTCGACATCATCAGCGGGACCAAGGTCCGCAAGTGGCTGCGCAGTGGTCGCGACCGGCTCTCCGAGGAGGAGATCGCCGATATCTACCGCGCCGCCGAACGCGTCCTCCTGCCGCGCTACTAGGGCCGCGCAGTGTGCCGCCCGCCAGCGGGTCCGCGGCGGGCGACACGCCGCCTGGCGCGGTACAACGGTCTCGGCGCTTCGTGGCCAGCAAGGGCGCCGGCGTCGGCGGCCCAACGGCGGCTCACCGGAGCCGGACACGAGCGTGCCCGGTCGGGGGCTAGGATTGGGAGAACCGACGTTTATCCAAAGGCGGGGACCGCCAACCGCGGACCCCGTAGCCCTAGCCCTACCTCGGCTTGCGACCCACCTTTGGCGCACGGTTCACGCTCGTCTCGACGGGAGCTGCCCCATGCCCGCGCTTCGCTCACGCACGGTCACCCACGGTAGGAACATGGCTGGTGCGCGCGCCCTCATGCGCGCCACCGGCGTCGAACGCGAGGACTTCGGCAAGCCGATCGTCGCGGTGGCCAACAGCTTCACCCAGTTCGTTCCCGGCCACGTCCACCTACGCGAGGTAGCCGACGTGGTCTCGGGTGCCGTGCGCGAGGCCGGCGGGATTCCCCGGGAGTTCAACACGATCGCGGTCGACGACGGCATCGCCATGGGCCACGGCGGCATGCTCTACTCGCTGCCCAGCCGCGAGTTGATCGCCGACGCGGTCGAGTACATGGTCAACGCGCACTGCGCCGATGCCCTGGTGTGCGTGTCCAACTGCGACAAGATCACACCGGGCATGCTGCTCGCTGCCATGCGGTTGAACGTCCCCACGGTGTTCGTCTCCGGCGGCCCGATGGAGGCCGGCAAGGTCACGGTCGTCGACGGCACGGCGACCAAGGTCCGCAAGCTCGACCTGATCAATCCGATGGTCGCCTCCGCCGACGAGAGCGTCTCCCAGGACGAGCTCGACGAGATGGAGGAGAACGCCTGTCCCACCTGCGGTTCCTGCTCGGGGATGTTCACCGCCAACTCGATGAACTGCCTCACCGAGGCCATCGGGCTGGCGCTGCCGGGTAACGGAAGCGTCCTGGCCACCCACGTCGCCCGCAAGAAGTTGTACGAGGACGCCGGCCGGCTGGTGGTCGAGAGCGCGCGGCGCTACTACGAGGGCGATGACGACTCCGTGCTGCCGCTGTCGATCGCGACGCCGG
Source organism: Lipingzhangella halophila (assembly GCF_014203805.1). GTDB lineage: Bacteria > Actinomycetota > Actinomycetes > Streptosporangiales > Streptosporangiaceae > Lipingzhangella > Lipingzhangella halophila. Next base: position 4,311,063 of record NZ_JACHJT010000001.1, read on the forward strand.
CGGCCTTCGGCAACGCCATGGCGCTCGACGTCGCCATGGGCGGCTCCACCAACACGATCCTGCACCTGCTCGCCGCGGCGACCGAGGCCGGCGTGGACTTCGGCCTTCCGGAGATCAACGAGGTCTCCCGGCGGGTGCCCTGTCTGTGCAAGGTGGCGCCGAACACCGACAAGTACCACATCGAGGACGTCCACCGCGCCGGCGGTATCCCCGCCATCCTCGGCGAGCTCGCCCGGGGCGGGCTGCTCGACACCTCGCTGCCCACCGTCCACGGCCAGACCGTGGGCGAGTATCTGGCCCAGTGGGACATCATGTCCGAGTCGGTGCTGCCCAAGGCCGTGGAGCTGTTCCACGCCGCTCCGGGCGGAAAGCGCACCACGAAGGCCTACAGCCAGGATGTTCGCTGGGACAGCCTCGACACCGACCGCGAGGACGGCTGTATCCGGTCGGTTGGCGACGCCTACTCCGTCGACGGCGGGCTCGCCGTGCTGTACGGCAACATCGCGGCCGACGGCGCCATCGTGAAGACCGCGGGCGTCGAGGAGGAACTGCTGACGTTCAGTGGTCCGGCCAAGGTCTTCGAGAGCCAGGAGGAGGCCGTCGACGGCATCCTGAACAAGCGGATCGAGCCGGGCGACGTCGTGGTGATCCGCTACGAGGGTCCCAAGGGCGGGCCGGGAATGCAGGAGATGCTGTACCCGACGAGCTTCCTCAAGGGCCGCGGGCTGGGCAAGGCGTGCGCGCTCGTCACCGACGGCCGGTTCTCCGGCGGGACGTCGGGCCTGTCCATCGGGCACGCGTCGCCCGAGGCCGCCGCGGGCGGCGACATCGCTCTTGTTGAGGACGGTGATGTCATCAGCATCGACATCCCCAACCGCGGCATCACGGTCGAGGTGAGCGAGGACGAGTTGGCCACGCGCCGCGAGCGGCTGCTCAAGGAACTGGGCGGGTTCCGGCCCGCCGCGCGGGAACGCGCGGTCACCCCGGCGCTGCGCGCCTACGCCGCCATGGCCACCTCGGCCTCCACCGGCGCCGCGCGCGACGTCAGCCAGGTCGAGGGCTAACCAGTCCCCATGGCCCTGGTGTGGCCCGTGTCCGCCGCGGCGGACACGGGCCACACCTCTGTCGGGGGTGTCCGCTCCGGGACCGGCCGGTGCCCGGGGGCACGGGGTGTGCACAGTACGTGTTCACCACCTGGTTTCCGAGGTGGCCCGTGCCGGGCCCAGCACGACCGTTCGCCAGGAAAAAGCGGTCCGCCTCGCATCGGGTGAACTGGGAATGATCAGTAAGAGACCACTCCCGAAAATCAGAATTCTCTCTTGCCGGAACACTGGAAATTATTCGGAATACGGTCACACTCCGGAACCCGTGGGGGTCGCACACCGACGACATCGTGATGTCGATCGACGAGGTGAACGACAACTTCGCCGCTATCCACTCCACCGACCTGGATGAGTAGGGTGACCACTATGCCGTCGAACCCGACCGCGCACCGGCCCTGGTGGCCGCGTTCGTCCCGCCCGGCCGCGGCTGGGCTCATGGTCGCGCTCATGGCGGGATGCTCGGACGATCCCGAGGTTCCCGAGGACCAGCACTACATCGTCCAGGGAAACCAGCTTGCCCAGGGGGACATGCGGGTGGGGCTCATGAGCGTGAGCGGCGACGAGGCCAACATCCAGGTCTACGCCGAGGATGCCGGGGACACCGAAGTGGTCCGGGTCAGCGAGGGGGACAGCGTCGACGTCGGGCGCCGGACGATCACTGTCGAACGGATCGACAGCGGCGACGACGAGGGAATCGCGGTAACGATCGACGACCCGGAGGCCCCGCCCCCCGAAAACGGTTCCGAGTCCGAGGACGCGTCGCCCCAGGAGGAGGCGGAGGGGTCCGAGAACCCCATGGAGGACCCGGATGTCTTCGCCGTTCGGGTCGGGCACCGCGCCAACGAGTCCGGGCTGACCATCGGGCTGGGGAGCGCCTCGGACGGCACGGCACGGCTCCTGATCTCCGGTGACGGGGTGGACGAGCGGGAGGTCGAAGTCGAGGCCGGCGACGAGGTAGAGGCCGGGGACCGGACACTGGTCGTCGTGGAGGCGCGCGACGGCACCGCCTACTTCAGGTTCGAGGACTGACCGGACCTGCCGCACGGAAGTCGCGTGCGGCCAGCGCGGTGTCCACCTTCGGGCCCGGTGGAGTAGGGCGCGGATACGACGCCCGCGCCGCGGGGGACAGCCGCGCCGGGTTTGACCCTGACACATATGTCAGGGTCGTAGCTTTCCCGACATGACAACCGACGCAACCATCCCAACCGGCTCGTCAGCCGCTCCCGGTGGTCGCCGCACTGCTGCCCCCGGGATCCCGGTGTGGCTGTTGGCGCTCACCGTCGCCGCCTTCGCCACCGGCACCGACGACATGATCATCGCGGGAATCCTGCCGCTGGTGTCGGCCGATCTGGACGTCACCGAGGCGACAGCGGGCCAGCTCGTCACCGTGTACTCGCTGACCTACGGGCTCGGGGCACCGGTTATGGCGGTCGTGGCGGGACGGGTCCCCCACCACCGCCTACTGCCGGCGATGACGGCGCTGTTCGCGATCGCCAACATCCTGATGGCCCTCGCACCCAGCTACCCGGTGGCGATGGGGTTGCGCGTGGCCACCGCACTGGCCGCCGCCACCCTCATCCCGGCGGCCCTGGTCGCCGTCGGCCGACACGCCCCAGCCGACCGGAAGGCCCGCTACCTCAGTCTCGTGACGGCGGGGATCACTCTCTCGCTGGTCGTGGGCGTGCCCATTGGAAGCTGGATCGGGGCGGCGTTGGGTTGGCGCGCGACGATGCTGTTCGTCGCGGCGCTGAGCCTCCCGGCGTTCGTGGGCATGCTGTGGCTGCCCCGCGGCGATGTCGGCCCGCAGCCAAGCCTGCGGCAGCGTGCCGCCCCATTGAAACGGCCCGTCATCCTGGGAACGACGCTCGCCCTGCTCATCTCGGGCGCGGGCGGGATGATGCCCTACATCTACCTGGCTCCGCTCTACCGCCAGCTCTCCGGCGGCACCGAGACGGTGGGGACGCTGATCATGCTGTTCGGCGCGGCGGGGTTCGTTGGGGTGCTGCTCGGCGGGCGTGGCGCCGACCGGTGGGGGGCGGGACGCACCCTGGCGGCCGGGTTGGGCACCGCGATCGCCATGGTGGCCGTTCTGGCGGTGCTCGCCGCCGTCGTGCCCGCGGGTTCGCTGCCTTTCGCCGTGCTCGCCGGGATCGTGGTGGTCTGGGCGGTGGGGATCTGGACGCTCAGCCCGCCCCTACAGTCATGGCTGCTGCGCCGGGCACAGGGCGCCGACAGCGCCATCCTCGCCCTGAACACCAGCGGGATGTACCTGGGGTTCTCTCTCGCGGGATCACTGGGAGGCCTTGCCCTCGCGACCGGAGGGCCGGTCGCGCTGCCGTGGGCCTCGGTTATCCTGCTGGTCGCGGGTGGTGGGGTGCTGCTGGTGGCGTTTACCCGCCTGGCCCGGCGCGAGAACCTCACGGCGGAGAGGGGGAGCTGATGCGCATCGGTGAACTCTCGCGGCTGACCGGCGCCAGCCCCCGGTCACTGCGCTACTACGAACAGCTCGGACTGATCACGGCCGAACGGCGGAACAACGGTTACCGCGACTACCCGGACTCCGCGGTGACCGTGGTTGGCAACATCCGCGCACTGCTGGCGGCGGGTCTGGCCATGGCGGAGATCCAGCAGGTGGGTGACTGCCTGTACGCCGGCGACCTCGCCGAAACCGAGGTGTGCGACCACATCATCGAGCTCTACGAACGCCGGCTCGCCGGAGTCGAGGCCAACCTCGCCGACCTCGCCGACGTCCGGGAGCGACTGCATGCCGAGCTGGGTTCGCTGCGCGAGAACCGGCCCTGAAGCACCGGTGCCGTTCCTCGCCGGGGAACGGCACCGATCAGTTACGCCGCCTGCTTGGCCATGTAGGGCGCCCACTGGGGGTCGCCGTGGTGCTCACCGTTGATGAGCCGCCAGTGCAGACCGCGCGGCACCCTCGGGGTTACGTTCAGCTTCCACCCGATCTCGTCAAGGAGACGGTCGGCCTTGCGATGGTTGCACGCCTTGCAGGAAGCGACCACGTTCTCCCACACGTGCGCGCCGCCGCGGCTGCGCGGGATGACGTGGTCAATGGTCTCCGCACGCTTGCCGCAGTACCCGCAATGGTGGCCGTCGCGGCGCATGAGAGCCACGCGGGTAAGCGGCACCCGTCTGCGGTAGGGAACACGGATGTAGCGCCGGAGCCGGATCACCGACGGCACCGACAATGCGGTGGTCGCCGAGTGCAGCACCGCACCAGCGGAGTCGCCGTGTACGACCTCGGCCTTCTCCCGCAGCACCAGGAGAATCGCCCGGCGCAATGGTACGGTCGTCAGCGGCTCGTAGCTGGCGTTGAGTAGTAGCACGTGACGGTGGGGTGGACCGCCCTCCTTGCCGCCGCCGGCGCTCATGACCGCTCCCGGGCCGCCACGTGCAACGGCCGTGTCTCTTCCCCGGCCAGCCGATTGGCCAGCCAGGAGACCTCCCCTTGTACCGGCCATGTAGCCGGTAATGTTCGCGTTGCCACACGGACCTCCCGTGGGTGGTTCCCGCCGAGTAACGTCCCGCATTCAGTTTGCTCGCTTGGACCGCCCCGCCGCCACCCCAATTTCTGGTCGGCCACCGAATCAGCACCCAAAGTCCATCATCGCGCAGCTTGTCCGTCGCCCTGTGAAACCGCGCCGACACACCTGGATCGCGGGTGGATAGAGTCATGAGCATGCCTGATCGCTGCCGCTATCCCGCCGCCGAGCGCGTCGAACTGTCCGATATCCGCCATGGGCACACCGTCGCCGACCCCTACCGGTGGTTGGAGGAGCCCAACTCCCCGCAGACCAAGGAATGGTCGGCCGCCCAGGACGCCCTCTTCGCCAACGCCGCCGCGGACCTGCCGGCGCGCGACTGGTTCGGTGCGACCATCCGGGAGCTCATGGCTGCGGGAACGATCGGCGCGCCGGTTTGGCGCGGCGGCCGCAGGTTCTTCACCCGGCGCACCCCCGCCCAGGAGCACGAGGTCCTGGTCACGGTGCCCTCGGGAAGCGGCACGGAGCACATCCTTCTCGACCCGCACGCGCTCGGCCCCGATGGCACTACCACCCTCGACTCCTGGGACCCCGACCACGAGGGACGGCTCCTCGCCTACCAGCTGTCCGTGGGCGGCGACGAGGAGGCGCAGCTATGGGTCATGGACGTGGCCTCCGGGGAGACGGTCGACGGCCCGATCGACCGGTGCCGCAACACGTCCATCGCGTGGCTGCCCGGCGGGGCGGCGTTCTGCTACGTCCGGCGGTTGCCGGCGGAGGAGGTGCCCGAAGGTGAGGAGGCCTACCACCGGCGCGTGTACCTGCACGAGGTGGGCACTCCCGCCGACCGCGATGTGCTCGTGTTCGGGGCGGGCGGCGACAAGATCTGCTACTACGGCGTGGCGGTCAGCCACGACGGCCGGTGGCTGCTGGTGGAGCGCACCAGAGGCACGTCCGCGAGCAACGACGCCTGGATCGCCGACCTGCGCGAGACGGGAGCACACACCCCCCGGTTCGTCCCGATCCAACGGGACGTCGACGCCCGGACGACAGGGCACGTGGGACGCGACGGCCGACTCTACCTGTTGACGGACCGCGGAGCGCCCCGAGGCCGGTTGTGCGTGACCGACCCGGCGAAACCCGGCTACGCGCACTGGCGCACTCTCGTCCACACCGACGCCGGCGCGGTCCTGCGCGACTTCGCGATCCTGGACGGCCCGGAGATGGCGCACCCGGTCCTGCTCGCCTCGTGGCGGCGGCGCGCTATCAGCGAGATCACCGTGCACGACCTGGATTCGGGTGAGTGGCGCGGCTCCGTGCCGCTGCCCGGGCTGGGATCGGTCGGCGGCCTCACGGAACACCCCGAAGGCGGTCACGAAGCCTGGTTCGGCTACACCGACAACAGCTCCCCCACCGCGGTGTACCGCTACGACGGCCGGACCAGCGAGGCCGCCCTCTGGGAACCGTCCCCGGGCACGCTGGAGCTGCCGGAGGTGCGCACCGAGCAGGTCACCTACACCTCCCGCGACGGCACCCCGGTACAGATGCTGCTGCTCTCGCCCCATGGGGCGGGCGGCCCCCGCCCGACCATCCTGTACGGCTACGGTGGCTTCGCCATCTCGCTCACGCCGGCGTACTCGGCCGTGGTCCTGGCCTGGGTGCGCGCCGGTGGGAGCTTCGCGATCGCGAACCTGCGCGGCGGGCTGGAGGAGGGCGAGGAGTGGCACCGCGCCGGCATGCTCGGCGCGAAGCAGAACGTGTTCGACGACTTCGCGAGCGCGGCGGAGCACCTGGTCAAGACCGGAGTCACCAGCCCCGGACAACTCGCGGCCAAGGGCGGCAGTAACGGCGGGCTGCTGGTCGGCGCGGCGCTCACCCAGCGGCCCGAGCTGTTCGCCGCCGCGGTCTGCTCGGCGCCGCTGCTGGACATGGTGCGCTACGAGCACTTCGGACTGGGCCAGTTGTGGAACGTCGAGTACGGCAGCGCCGACGACCCCGAATCGCTCGGCTGGCTCCTCGACTACTCCCCGTACCACAACGTCACCGAAGGCCTCCGGTATCCGGCGACCCTGTTCACCGTCTTCGACAACGACACCCGGGTCGACCCGCTGCACGCCCGCAAAATGTGCGCGGCCCTGCAGCACGCGACCGCCGCGCCCGTCGACGAGCGCCCCATCGTGCTGCGCCGCGAATCCGAGGTGGGGCACAGTGCCCGCGCGGTGAGCCGCAGTGTCCGGCTCAGCGCCGACCAGCTCGCGTTCCTCGCCCGGTTCACCGGGCTGCGCCTCCCGCAGGACGCCGGAACAGCGGGCTGACGGGGGCGGACGCGGGTGCCGACACCGCGTTCGAGACACTGGTCCGCGGCAATCGCCAGGACCGCAACGACGAAGGGAAGGCCACCGTGCCAGCAGAGGCCGCGACGGACCAGCGCACGAGCGACGGGAACGGTCCGGGCGGTGCCCGCACGCACCACCACCTCGCGCAGGTCAGGTTCGCCGACCTCGACCCGTTCAACCACGTCAACAACGTGCGGATGCTGACGTACCTGGAGGACGCCCGGGTGTCGTTCCTGCACTGGGACAGCAGGGTCGACGGCGAACGGCGGATGCACGGGCTGGTCGTCGCCCGCCACGAGGTCGACTACCTGCGACCGCTGCAGATGCGCCGCGAACCCGTCCTGGTCGAGACGTGGGTGACCGAGGTGAAGCACTCCAGCTTCACGCTGGCCTACGAGATCCGCGACTCCGACTCCACCCCGCCCACCGTCTACGTCCGGGCCTCCTCGGTGCTGGTGGGCTTCGATCACCGGAGCCAGGGCATCCGCCGCCTCAACGAGGAGGAGCGCGCGTTCCTGAGGGAGTACCTGCACGGCTGACCCCGGCCAGGAGGGCTGAGGGCTCGGGTTGCCCCCGGGGCCCGGTGGAGGAACGTGCCGGAATCGCTCGTCGGGTGCCGCCGGGGTTCTGGAGGGTCCGCAGGTGGGGCGTCCACGACTCGCGAAGTCGACCGGGGCGCCACACCGGAGGTGCCCGAAGGTTCCCGGCCTCCAGGCGCCCGACCCGGCGAGCGGCAGCGAGCCCCGGAAAACACCTCGGGCGCCACTCGCTGGACCGGCGCCCTCCGCGTGCCGCCGCGAGTTCCGCGACCACCGCTCAGCGGCACGGGGCCACGTGGGCGCCACCCGTTCCGCTCCCCGCCTGCGACCAGGCCGGACACGGGGTACTAGCCTGGCCCGGTGATCGTGAGTGCACGAAGTCGTTGGGTCATCCTAGGTATAGCCCTCCTGGCCCAGATCGCGGCCGTGAGTGCGATGTTCGGCGTCCCGTTCGTACTGCCCGAACTGCGCGACGCCTACGGCCTGACCACCCCGCAGGCCGGCGCGCTCGCCGGGCTGCCCGGCGCGGGGTTGCTGGTGACGCTCCTCGGGTGGGGCGTGCTCATCGATCGCTACGGCGAGCGGCTGATGATGACGGTCAACCTGCTGCTGACCGCGTTCTTCCTGGTCATGCTGCGGGTGGCGGACGGCCCGATCGGGGTGGGAGCCCTCCTGGCGTTTGTCGGCGCCTCCGCCGGGCCGCTCAACGCGGCCAGTGGCCGGCTGGTGCTGGGCTGGTTCGCCGAGCACGAGCGCGGTCTGGCGATGGGCATCCGGCAGATGGCCCAACCACTGGGCATGGGGTTGGCCGCGGCCGCGCTCCCCTTCGCCGCCGGCCACTGGGGGTTCACCGGCGCGATGCTGCTGCCCGCCACGCTCTGCGCGGCCACCGCGCCCCTCGTCGCGGTGCTGACGGCCACGCCGCGGCGGACCGCCGCCGAGAGCGCGGCGCCCACCGTCGCCCCGACCGCCTCCCCGTACCGGTTCGGCACCATCTGGCGGGTCCACGGCGCATCCGGGCTCCTGGCCGTGCCGCAGTTCACCGTTCTGACCTACGCGCTGGTCTACCTCGTGCAGGAACACGGCTGGACCGCGCCGGCCGCCGGCGCCGCCCTCGCGTGCGCGCATATCCCGGGAGCCGCGGCCCGGTTGGGGCTGGGGGCGTGGTCCGATCGCGTCGGCAGCAGGCTGCGGCCGGTCCGGACCATCGCGGCGGTCTCCGGGACAGCGCTGCTTCTGCTGTCCCTGAGTCCGCTCGCGCTGCCGGCCGCGGGGGTGGTACTCATCCTCGTGTGCGCGGTGCTCTCGATGAGCCACAACGGGCTGACGTTCACCGCTGTCGCCGAGACGGCCGGAATGGCGTGGGCGGGGCGCGCGATGGCGGCGCAGAACACGATCCAGTCGCTGGGCAGCATGACCGCGCCGGCCATGATGGCGCTGGTGATCCACTGGTTCGGGATGAACCCGATGTTCGCTGTGGCCGCGGTGTTCTGCGTGGCGGCCATCGCCGTCGTGCCGGTCGCGCGGCGCTGACCCACCCGAGCCGGCACATCCCGGCGGCCGGGTCCCGCGCGGCGCCGGCTATTCGGAGTCGGCGGTGAAGCCCAAGACCCAGTTGGTGAACCCGTCGGACTCGACCAGGCCCGCGGTGACGATGGCGTATCCGGGCTCCTGGTGCAGCACGCGCGCGGCACGGACCGGGACCACGTCGATGGTGTCGGAGCGCGACGAGGTCTTGCCCCAGCGCGGGTGCGCCGCGTGCAGGTCGGCGACCGTCCGCGCGGCGCCGCGCCCCGCCTCGTCGGCCCGCTGCCGTGCGTTGGGGAACCAGTCGTCGAAGGCGGACCAGGCAGCACGGCAGTACGCGGGCAGCTCCGGCAACGTGGCCGCGGTGCCGGGGCCGGACTTCGCCGCCCGGTGGAACTCCACAAGCAGCCCGTCGATAAGGGGCCGGCGCGTGTCCGGCCGCTGCGCCGCCTGTGCGCGGGCCTGCTCCCACCACGCCCGCCACTGGGCGCGCGCGGTGGCGTCGGGTTCGGGCCGTCCCGCCGGGGGGTCCAGGAAGTCGGTGCTAGCGAGATCGGGGCAGGCGAAGGCGAACCAGTGGCCCATCGTGCCGCTGCTGACAGTGACGCGGTGCCCTCCCCCTCCGGGCGAGCGGCTCTCCCCCGGAGCGGGAGGGGATGGTGGCGGGGTGTACCAGCCGGGCGGAGTCTCGCGTCTTGGGGCGGCCGCGGTGAACTCCCGCAGCCACGGCAGGTACCGGCCGGAGGCGAGGAACCCGAGGGTGAGGGTGGCCTCGCCGGGCTCCTCGCGCAGGACCCGCGGTTCGGCCAGGGCGATGAGGTCGATCTTGGCGGCCTGGCCCGGGGTCATCGACGCCACGATCGCGGCGACCGACCGGCCGAGCCTCCCGCCGGAGGTCTGGTCCAGCCGGTGGTGGCAGGCGGCCCGCCAGCGCTGGAAGGCGGGCCAGGTGTCGCGGCAGCGCCCACGCACCTCGGGCCAGGGGGCGAGCCGCTCGAAGTCCGGCGGCACGCGGATGGGCGGCGAGTCCTCGGGGACGAGCGGGATCAGCGTGTCCGGGTGTGCGTCGGGGTACTGCCCGGAACGCAGCGCCTCCTGCCACTGCCGCCACTGCCGGACGAGGTCCGGCGTGCGGGCGGGCCGGGGCAAGACGGGAGCGGGAAGGAGGTCGGCGTCAGCGGCTTCGGGGCCGGCGAACCGTACCCAGTTAGCCACCGCGGGGAACCTGACGTCGAGTGGCGGCCACGGAAACTCGGGAGAGGATCCCGGATGGTCGATGTGCATTGCTGACCTCGCAGCGATCGCGGGGCCGGCGGCCTGGAGACCGGTTTCCCGCGCCCGCGAGTCGAGTCCCCGTTCCCGAACTCGCCGACCCGGGACTGGTGATGTTCAGGGCCGCAGGGAGATCCGGATGGGGTCGTCCCCGTCGTCGTCGCCGGCGTTCCCGGGCGCGGAGCCCTGCTCCGGCGGGGTTTCGTCGAGGGTGTTGACCATGCTGTGCGCGGCCATCACCAGGTACTGCCACAACTGCTGGTCGAGCTCGGCGGGCAGCGCGATCTCGTCCATGGCCGCACGCATGTGCTCCAGCCAGCGGTCGCGCTCGCGTGTGCCCACCCGGAACGGGGCGTGCCGCATGCGCAGCCGGGGATGGCCGCGCTGGTCACTGTAGGTGCGAGGGCCGCCCCAGTACTGGATCAGGAACAGCCGCAGCCGCTCCTCGGCGGGGCCGAGGTCCTCTTCGGGGTAGAGCGGGCGCAGGACGGGGTCGTTGGCCACACCCTGGTAGAACCGCCGAACGAGGCGGACGAAGGTCTCGGAGCCGCCAACGGCCTCGTAGAAGGTAAGCCCGGATTCACTGTCATCGCGCGGGGAAGTCATAGTCATTCGCCACTTTACGTCCTGGCCGCAACCAAGGCGACCCCAGACCCGCTACGGCCGGTGCCCCGCACCGTTCGCCGCGCGGCACCCCCGGGAGCGGGCACGGGAGCAGCCTCCGGCCGGGCCGTGGCCCGGCCGGAGCGCGGGTCAGTTCCGGGTGAGCTTGCGGCGTGTGATGGCGTGCGGGCGGGCCGCGTCCGGGCCGAGCCGCTCGATCTTGTTCTTCTCGTAGGACTCGAAGTTGCCCTCGAACCAGTACCAGTTGGCGCCGCCCTCCCACGCGAGGATGTGCGTGGCGACCCGGTCCAGGAACCAGCGGTCGTGGCTGGTGATGACCGCGCAGCCGGGGAAGTCCAGCAGCGCGTTCTCCAGCGACCCCAGGGTGTCCACGTCGAGGTCGTTGGTGGGCTCGTCCAGCAGCAGCAGGTTTCCGCCCTGCTTGAGCGTGAGCGCGAGGTTCACCCGGTTCCGCTCACCACCGGAGAGCACGCCCGCCGGCTTCTGCTGGTCGGATCCCTTGAACCCGAACGCGGCGACGTAGGCGCGGCTCGGGATCTCGACGTTGCCGACCTTGATGAACGACTCGCCGTCGGAGACGGCCTGCCACACGTTCTTGTCGCTGGCGATCCGGCCGCGCGACTGGTCGACGTAGGAGATCTGGACGGTGTCGCCGATCATGATCGAACCGGAGTCGGGAGTCTCCTCGCCGATGATCATCTTGAACAGCGTGGTCTTGCCGACACCGTTGGGACCGATGACGCCGACGATGCCGTTCGGCGGCAGCGAGAAGCTCAGGTCCTCGATGAGCAGATTGTCGTCGAACCCCTTGGTGAGGTTCTTGACCTCGACCACGCTGGTGCCCAGACGCGGGCCGGGCGGGATCTGGATCTCCTCGAAGTCGAGCTTGCGGGTCTTGTCGGCCTCGGCCGCCATCTCCTCGTACCGGGCCAGCCGGGCCTTGCTCTTGGACTGGCGGGCCTTGGCGTTGGAACGCACCCACTCCAGCTCGTCGCGCAGCCGTTTCTGGCGCTTGGCGTCCTTCTGCCCCTCGACCTTCAGGCGGGCCGCCTTGGTGTCGAGGTAGGTGGTGTAGTTGCCCTCGTAGGGGTAGAGCTTGCCGCGGTCGAGCTCCAGGATCCAGGTGGCGACGTTGTCGAGGAAGTACCGGTCGTGGGTGATCGCGATGATGGTGCCGGGGTAGTTCTCAAGATGCTGCTCCAGCCACTGCACGCTCTCGGCGTCGAGGTGGTTGGTGGGCTCGTCCAGCAACAGGAGGTCGGGCCGCTCCAGAAGCAGCCGGCACAGCGCCACACGCCGCTTCTCACCGCCGGAGAGCACCGAGATCTCGGAGTCGGGGGGCGGGCAGCGCAGGGCGTCCATGGCCTGGCCGAGCTGGCTGTCGAGGTTCCAGGCGTCACGGTGGTCGAGCTGTTCCTGCAGCTTGCCCATCTGCTCGAGCAGCTCGTCGGAGTAGTCCGTCGCCATCTGCTCGGCGATCTCGTTGAACCGGGTGAGCATCGCCTTGGTCTCGGCGACACCGTCCTCGACGTTCTCCAGCACGGTCTTGCTCTCGTCCAGGTGCGGTTCCTGGGCCAGCAGGCCGACCGTGAACCCGGGCATGAGCCGGGCCTCGCCGTTGGAGGGCTGCTCCACGCCCGCCATGAGCTTCAGCAGCGAGGACTTGCCCGCACCGTTGGGGCCGACAACACCGATCTTGGCCCCGGGCAGGAACGAGCCCGACACGTCGTCCAAGACGACCTTGTCGCCGTGCGCCTTGCGCACATTGCGCATCGTGTAGATGTACTCCGGCATGCCTCCAGCCTAGGGTCTCGGCACCGGTGCCCCGGCCAGTCAGAGAGGGCGCTCGCCGGGTGTACCGGCGACCGGGCTGGCCTGTTCGAGCCATTCGGGGGTGGGTTCGTACCCGCCGGGTGGGGCGCCGGAACGCAGTGCCTGGCGGACCAGGCAGGCCATGGAGTACTCGGGGTGCTCCCGGGCGACCTCGTCCAGAGCGGCCTCAGCGAGTGCGCGGTCGCCGGCGTGCCAGGCCGCCACGGCGAGCAGGGATCCCGGCGCCGCCGCGTACGCGGGCTCGACGTTGCGCAGCACCTGCCGCCACAGGCGCACGTGAGCGCTGCCCGCGGTGCGGTCTCCGGCGTCGGAGCCGATCCGCGCCCACGCTTCGTCGCGCACTCGGACGCAGGAGAGCAGCACGCCCAGCCACGCGATCCGGCGAGGGCCGGTGGGGAGCGCGCCACGGCGTGCGGCCGCGATGGCCGCGCGCACCACGCGCACCCCCTCGGTTCGGAACGCCGCCCCGAACGGGTCGCGCTCGGGGGCGGGGTTCCGCCCGCGCAGCTCCGCGCCACGCTGCTCGGCTGCCGGTGTGGCCTGTCTCACACGTTCGCGCTGCGCGCCGCCCACGGGCGCGAGGTACCGCCGGATCTGGTCGCGGTCGCGCCAGGCGGTGAGTCCGCTGAGGACCGCCGCGGCCGCCACGGGCGAGCGGACGGGGTCGGCCGGAACGCCGTCGCCCGGACAGCAGTCGGGGTCGGCGCACAGGTACGACCAGTAGCGCCCACCGGTGACGCGCAGCGCTTCGCGCACCGTGATCCCGCTGGTGGCGAGCCCGGCGCGCACGGCGTCCAGACACGGGGTGGCCCGGACCGCCGGGGCGTAGGCGGCGGCCAGGGCGGAATCGCACCCGTGCGCGCCCAGCGCGCCGGCGACCCGGCCGGCCAGGTCCGCGGCGTAGCCGGCGGCGTCTTCCGCCAGGTCGCAACGGAAGGTGAGGCGGGCCCGGGCGGGTGAGCCGCGCAGGCCGATGACGACCAGCGTGTCGCTGGGGTGGTAGCCGAGAAGATAGGGGATGACCGCGACGAGGTCGCGGGGCTCGCTGATGGTGAGGGTGGGCGGGGCCGGTTCGGCGGCGTGTTCGGTGACCATGTCCTCACCGTGCGCCGCCCGGATCGTTCCGGCAATACGCTTCGCGGTTCCTGTGGACTCCTGGTGGGCGTCCGCCTCCGCGCCCGGCTGCTATCTCTCTCGCGCGGGCGCGGCGCGGTTCGCGCCCAGCCCGCCGGACACCGCCCAGGGGCCCGTGGGCGGCATGCACACCCGGTTGCGCCCGGCGTCCTTCGCCCGGTAGAGGCCGTGGTCGGCCGAGGCGAGCAGCTCGATCACGTCGTCCCCGTGCGCCTGGAACAGCGCCACGCCGATCGAGACCGTGATGGTGACGCTCTTGCCGCCCGCGACCAGTTCCGTGCGCTCGACGCGCGACCGCAGCCGTTCGGCGACACGGCACCCCTCCGCCATGTCGGCGCCGGGCAGCAGGACCACGAACTCCTCGCCGCCGAACCGGCCCAGCAGATCGGACGGGCGCAGGTGGTGCGTGAGGGTCCGCGCCACCCCGAGCAGCACGTGGTCGCCGAACATGTGCCCGTGGGTGTCGTTGACCTGCTTGAAGTGGTCGATGTCGATGAGGAGCAGCGTCACGGAACGGCGCCCGTGCAGGGCCCGCGTGAGGTGCGCTCCGGCCTCGCGTTCCCACGTGGCGGCGTTCAGCAGTCCGGTTTTGGGGTCGGTGCGCGCGGCGACCTGCAACTGCTCGTAGAGCAGGCTGCGTTGCAGCAGCGTCACCGGAGGTAACGCGATGACCAGTAGTGGAACGGATACGCCGGCGAGAATCGCGACCGTCATCCCGACGCACACCTCCGCACTGTCGATCACCAGGGCCTCTCGGTCCCAGAGCAGGCGGCGCCACGGGGTCTCGGGCGCGCTCAGGCGCACCGCGATCGCCACGACGGCCGTGTTGAGCACCGTGAACAACGCGCAACACAGCACCCCCCAGAACAGGCCCAGCGGAGTCAGCAACGTCTTCTCGGCCGTCTGGACGGACATGGAGACGGCCTGGACCGGGGCCGGCCCCAGAAGCGCGTGGAACGCCCACGAGGACACGAACCCCGCCAGCGCGACCGACGCCGCGTTGAGGACGCGCCGATGCACCACCGTGCGGCGAATCCGGTACTGCAGGTGCAGGTACACCGGGATCGGCATGAACAGCGAGTACATCGGGGGAAGGAGCAGGATTGCCGGCAGCCACCACGCCCCGAGCAGGTCTCGGGCCAACCCCGATGGCGTGCCGAGCCGCCGCATGGCCTCGACACAGGTGGCCGCGCACAGCACCAGCGCGCCGAAGGTGGCGACCTCCTCGGCCCGGGCCGGTGTGACCGCGTATCCGAACACCGCGAACACCAGGTCGCAGGCCAGCACCACACCCATGAAGCAGACCATCGGGCGCGGCCGGGCGAGGACCGGCCAGGCGCGCGCGCCGCGAGTCCAGGCTTGCTGACAGTCAGCCACCGCTCGCCGGGTCACCACCACTTCGGTCTCCCTCGTTCGCACCCGGAACCGGTCCCGGTCGGCTCCGTTCGCCAGCCGCCCCCGTGGCCGGAGCGACGGCAACGAAGCACACCACCGAATTACTTTCAGTAGTACTTTAATCGCTGGTTGTACAGATCAGGTAGGAAACCGATAGATTGGCGGCACTGCGGTCGTTCGGACGCGGTCGGCTATGAGTCACCGGGCTCTTGGGGGGTCAAGTCGAGAGCGCGGTAGGCGAAGCCGGGAACCAAGGGGGTGTTTCGCGGGCGCGCGACCAGCCGGCCCGAAACGGCACAGGGGTCAGCGGCGGCGCGTCCGTCCGCGTTCGCGTAACCGCGTCCGCAGGCGTCACGTCGAAAGCGGGAGGACCGATGAGTTCCGGCGTCCAGTGGATCTAGCCACGTTGGGGCAGGAAGACCCCCGGGTGCGGGCCGCGGCCCGCACCCGGGGGTTCCCGGCCGCCGGGCCGGAACTCACTCCGCGGGCCGCGCCATGGCGGCGTCGAGCGCCGCGCCGTAGGAGCGGTACCGCTGCAGCTCCTCCTCCAAGGGCGCCACGATCCGCTCGTCGGAGATCGACCGCACCCGCTGTGCGCTCCGTTGCTTAACCTCGTCACGCTGCTGTGCCGCGGCGACCTCCACCAGGTTCCGGCACCCTATGTCGGTCAGCTTGCCCACAACCAGCGTGGCCGCGACCACCGCCGCCGCGAAGCCGATGTTGAGCGGGTGGTCCAGCAGGGAGAACCCGGTGAGGCCGCCGGCGAGCCAACTCACCAGGGCGACCCCGAACCAGGCCAGGCCGAGACCGGCGGCCGCGACCAGGAGGTACTGCAGCACCCGCACGGTCTTCCACCACGACGGGGTGTCATTGGCCTCGGGAACCGTCTCGGACACCGCCGTACCGAGCTCGCCCGGCAGTTCGGCGACATTGGTCCGCGCCGCCGAGCGCAGCCGCCGGGGCCACGGCGACGGGAGCGACCCGCCGACACGATCGGCGACCTCGGCGGCCGCGGTCTCGACCTCCGGAAGCTGGGCTCGTACCGACTCGCTGAGCCCTTCCTCGGATCCCTGGCGCACGAAGTCCAATTGGACCGAGCGCAACGGGTCGCGCCGCAACGCACGTGCCCACCGGGCGACCGGCCAGCCCACGCTCTGTTGCCCGCGGCGCTCGAAGGTGTTGCCAGCGGCGTCGGCGAGGGCCCGGACACCTCCGGCCTCCACCAGCTCGCCAGCGAGCTTCTCTCTGGCCTCCTCGGGCACCCGGGCCGGCGGCTCCTCTGCTCCGCGGTACCGCTCGAAGCCACCAACGATCCGGTCCAGATCGGCGACCAGCCGGTCGATCAGGGCGCGGCGCTCGGAGACCGTCTCGGCCAGCAGTCCGCGCAGCTCGCGCAGCCCCTCCCCGGTGAGGGTGGAGGTGGTCAGTACCCGCGGCTGCGCCCCGGACTCGGTCTCCAGCAGCCGGCGGAGATCGGTGAGCAGCTCTTCGAGCTCCTCGGACGCGACGCGGTCGACCTGGTTCAGCACGGCGACCGTGACCGAGCCGTGGCCGGCCATCTCGGCGAAGTAGCGGTGGTGCACCGCGGCGTCGGCGTACTTCTGCGGGTCGAGCACCCACACGAGAAGATCGGCGGAGCTGATCAGGCGGTCGGACTGCTCCGCGTGGACCGACTGGACGGAGTCGTGGTCAGGCAGGTCGAGCAGGATCAGCCCGTGCAGCTCCGAGGTTCCCTTGTCCAGCACGCTGGTCCGGGAGTGCCTGGCGCGCTGGGGCACGCCGAGCCACTCCAGGATGCCGTCGGCCCCCTCGTTGCCCCATACGCAGGCGTGCGCGGACGAGGTTGTGGGGCGGGTGATGCCGACTCGCGAGAACTCCAGCCCGCACAGCGCGTTGAACAGGGACGACTTCCCGCTTCCGGTGCCACCCGCGAGCGCGACAACGGTGTGCTCGCCGGACAGCCGGAGGCGGGCGCCGGCGTGGGTGAGCAGGCCGCGCGCGCGGGCGATCAGCTCGGAGTCGAAGTCGTCGCGTCCGGTCTCGATGAGCAGCGCCACGTTGTCGAGCCGCTCGATCAGCTCCTCGCGCGTGGTCGCCGGCATGGGCTCCCACGGCTCGGCGGACGAGGGACGGTACTCGTCATCATCGTCGTCGACAGCCGACGCCCACCTGGCCGGCCCTCCGGTCCGGGCGGGCTCGGTGTCCGGGGCGTCGTCGGGATCGTCGGCGGCGGAAGGCTCCGCCTCGGCCTCCCGCGGCGACCCCACCGGCTCCGGATCGGCGCCGCCGGCCGTGTCCGCGGCGCTTCCGGACGGGGGCGTGTGTTGGCCGTGTGCACCGGAGCGCCGCCCGGCGATCACGGCGGGGCCAGGGGTCTCCTCGTCTCCGTCGACAGCGCCGACCAGGCTGCCCACCCAGCCCGCGAGGTTGTCGGGATCGTCGTTGTCGCTGGCCTGGTCGTCCTCGGGGCCTTCCGCGGGCTTCTCACTCGCCGCGGCCCTGTTCGAGCGCGCGGGGCGGGAGCGCCGCGCGTGCTTGCCGCCCCGCGGTGCCGCGCCCGCCGACTCCGCGCCGTCGCCCGCGCCCTCCTCGGTGGAGCGGCGCCGCGCCGGAACCGTGTCGGTCCCTTCCGCCTCCGCGCCGCCGGGCTCGCTGTTGGCGGTCGCCGGTTCCCCGGGATCGGGATTCGGCCCGGACTGCGCGTCGACCGGACGGCGCAGCGACGGGTACGAACCGGTGCGCTCGGTGGGGCGGTTCGGCGGCCAGGCATCGCCCGCGGGCGGCGCCCAGCCGGCGTCGTGGTTGCCGTGGTGCCCCCCGGTGACCCAGGCGGGCACCTGGCCTCCCGGCGTGTCGTCGCCGGATGACCCCGGAGCGTAGCCCGGTTCGGCGCGCAGCAACGACGGAACCACGTACCCATCCCACTCTGCCGCGCCGGTCCTGCGCTCCGCCGCCGGGTCCGCCACCTCGCCCGGAGCGCCCGGATCAGGCCCTTCGCCGGTGGCCGCGCCTCCTTCGGGCGCGGCACCGGAGGTACCTTCATCGGTCTCGGCCGGCGGATCCGTGGTGGGGGTCATGCCCGGATCGTCGTCCGCCCCCCGTGAATGCCGCTGAGTCGTCATCGTGCAATCTCAAGGTTGTATGTCGCCTGGTAGAGCTGTACGGCGTCGGTCTCACCCGGAAGCTTCGCGGCGGCCAGTGTTCCGTCGAACCGCGCGCGCTCCTCGTCGAGCACGGCGCTGATCCGGCTGTACAGGTCGTCACGGGCCCGCTTGCCGATACTTCGGAGCGCCTCGGACCCGAACAACCCTTTGAGCAGCCGCTGCGGCGGCGGGGCGGAGCGGTTCTCCGCCGCCGCCCGGGTAGCGGCGTAACCCAGCAGCTCGATGATCAGGACGAGGGCGATGGCCTCCTTGTCGATGGTGACGACGCGCGCCACCGAACGCTTGGTGGCGCCATCGGCGGAGATCATCTCCTGCACGCTGGCCTGCCACTCCTTGACGGCCTCGCGGGCGCGCTGGCCAAGGCCCTCGGAGGGTTGTGCGCCGCCGGCGCGTTCGGTCAACGCGTCCGCGCCGGGGATGGTGTCCCAGTCCGCCGCGACGTCCTCGGCGGCGCGCTCGGCCGTGGAAACCACCAGCGCCTCCAGTGTGTCGCGGATGGCCTGCTCCAGGGCGCGGACACGCGCGGCCGTCTCCTGCTCGGCGGCCTCGGCCTTGCGCCGGTTGCGCAACCGCATCGTGCGCACCAGCTCCCCGCTGGTGGCGATCTCCTGCCAGCGGGCGAGTAGGTTGCCGCCGAGCAGCGATCCGTCGCCGATCGACGTGGCGGCGCGCTGCAACGCCGCCGAGTAGGCGGACTCGACGGCCAGACTGAGCTTGCGGCCGACCTCGACCTGCGTCTCGACCTGTTTGGTGAGCTCGGGGACACGGGTGAGAAAGCTGTCCACGACACCGATGAAGGTGCGGCGGGAGACAAGGTCGCGCTGCGCGAGGTCGCCCGCGACGTCGGCCAGGTAGGTGCGGATATCGTCGGCGACGTTGGAGGTGAACCGCTCCTGGGAGATCTGGTCGGTCTCGGGGATCGCGAACCGGGTGGCGTTACCGAGGCCGTTGGCCTCAAGCATCGCGCCGAAGTGGTCGAGGAGCTGGGCGTGCCCGCGGCGCGGCACCCGCGACAGCACGACCCCCAATGAGGTGTCGCGGTCGCGGGCTACCTGCAGGAACTCCCAGACTCGGGCGTCGGCGTACCGCGTGCTGGTGGTGACGAACACCCAGAGGTCGGCGGCGTCCAGGAACTTCGCCGCGAACTCGTGGTGCGCGGCGACAGCGGAGTCGACGTCGGGGGTGTCGAGCAGAGCCACGCCCTCGGGCATGCACTCGCTCGCCGCCAGCACGAGCATGCCGTCCTTGCCGGGCATGGCGAGCCCCTGCTGGCGCACTCGCGGCAGCGTGGGTAGGAAAGACGCTTCGCTGAACCATCCGACGTCGGCCGGGTTGCAGGCGAGCACCGGGCTGTTGGTGGTCGGGCGGCGCACGCCGGTGGTCGTGACCTGCTCTCCCACCAGGCTGTTGACGAGCGTGGACTTGCCCGCTCCGGTGGAGCCGGCCACGGCGATCAGCAGGGGGACGTCGGGACGGCGGACGCGCGGCAGCACGTAGTCGTCGAGTTGGCTCAGCACGTCGTTGCGTGCGGTCATACCTTCGGTGGCGCCCGGGAGACCGTCGGAGAACTCGATCGAGCGGATCTGGGCCCGCAGCGCCTCCAGCACACGCTCGAAGCGGGTGTCGACACTCGTCTGCGCCCGGTGCTTGGCCCCACTCGGTGGAGCGGCGTCCGGTGCGGCATCGCCGGCACCGTTGGACCGCCCTTGTTCGTGCTCGCCGGCGGCTTGCCGGCCCTCGTCGCGTTCAGGACTGACCTGGCCGACCCGCTCCCGCGAAGTGTCCGCGGCGCCGCGGTCGGCTCGCGTGGCCCCGTCCGGCTCTGTCTCGCCTGGCCCTGTCACTTCCGGCACAGCAGGCGGCCGGGTCATCGCGGTTCCGCCCTTCTTATCGTTATTCGAGGTCACAACACCCGATCTTCCCTCGGGAACGCATCATGAACTGCCTCCGGACGGCGCCGGGTCACCGCCATGATGCCCCTCGTGCAGTATGTCAAGTTCCGCGGCCACGTTGACCACCTCACCGATCACCACTACGGCGGGTGGCCGCACGCCTTCCTCATTCATCACCCGGGCCGCCGTTCGCAGATCCGCGACCACCGTTCGTTGGGTGGGCAGTGTGGCGTCCTGGATCGCGGCGACCGGAGTCCGCTCGGGACGGCCGTGCTCAATCAGCGCGTCGGCGACGGCACCAATACGCTCAACGCCCATGAGTGCCACGATCGTGCCCGACGAGCGGGCGAGGCCCGGCCAGTCGATCGTGGAACGGTCGTCGTCCGGCGCGACATGAGCGGAGACCACGTGCACGTCCTGGGCGACACCGCGATGGCTCGCCGGGATCCCCGCGGTCGCGGGCGCGGCGAAGGCGCTGGTCACCCCAGGAACGACCGTCACGGGCACCCCGGCCGCGGCACACGCCGCCGCTTCCTCCCCGCCGCGCCCGAACAGGAAGGAGTCGCCGCCTTTCAGACGGACGACGAACCTGCCCGCGCGGGCACGTTCGACAAGGAGCCCGTTGATGTCGTCCTGGCTCATGGAGCGACCATAGGGGATTTTCGCGGCGTCGACGATCTCGACGTCTCCCGGAAGCTGGTCGAGTAGCGACGTCGGGGCGAGCCGGTCAACCACGACCACGTCGGCCTGCGCGAGCAACTGGCGCCCACGCACCGTGATCAGGCCGGGGTCGCCGGGACCGCCGCCCACCAGTGCCACGCCCCGCAGCGGCTCGCGGCCGCGCCGGGCGTCGAGCGTGCCGTCGGAGAGCCCTTCGGTGATGGCGTCGCGCAGCCCGGCCGCGCGGCGGGGGTCGCCGGATGCGACCACACCGACCGTAATACCGCCGGCACCGCCGCTGGCGGGGGTCCACGCGGTGGACGCGTGGCGGTCGTCGGCGCGGACACACCACAGGTGCGCGGCCTCTGCCTCCTCAGCAACGGCCGCGTTCACGTCGGGATCGTCGGTGGCGGCATGCACGAGCCAGAGGTCGCCGACCCGGCCCTCGCGCACGTCACCGCTGTGGAAACGCCGCTGGTGCCAGGTGATACGCCCAGCGGAGGCGAGATCCTCCAGGGCCGCCGTGACCGCCGGAGCGATGACCGTGACACGCGCCCCCGCGTCGAGCAGCACCGGGACCCGGCGTTGGGCGACGCGTCCGCCCCCGACGACCAGAACGTCGCGACCGTCCATCCGCAGCCCAAGAAGATACGTCACCGAGGTAGCCCTCCAGACTCAGCACGAACGTGGTCCCCGCGTCGGGACGGTGGCGTGATCTCGAAGCCAGCACTTCGCCGGTCCGCCACCTTGCGTCCCGTTCTGTGGTCACACCCTCACCCGGCACTTGGCCACGTCTGTCCGTTTTGTGCCCGCGTTCACCGTAATGGCGGTAGGCGTCGATGCCCTAAAAATACTGTGTCAAACCGGTATGCGCTTGCCATTCCAGCTACCAGCCATCTGGGGGCCGCGCCCGCCATTCCTACTCTATCCGCGGTTGTGCAGGTCAGGGCTGGCGCGGACGGCGTCGGCCGCGCCAGCCGCGATCACGCGCGCCCGGCCACACCAGCGGCGTCGAACGTGGCGACGTCGCGGAGCGCCCGCACCGACGCCTGCAGCATCGGCAGCGCCAGGAGCGCGCCCGATCCCTCGCCCAGCCGCATCTCCAAACCGAAGAGCGGGTGCAGGCCCAGGTGCCGCAACGCCACGGTGTGCCCCGGTTCTGCGGAGCAGTGCCCGGCGAAGCAGGCGTTCATCGACGCCGGACTCAGGGCCGCGGCGGCCAGTGCCGCCGAACCCGAGATCACCCCGTCGAGCAGCACCGGCACCCCGGTCGCGGCGGCACCGAGAATGAACCCGGCGAGAGCGGCGTGCTCCAGGCCGCCGACCGCCGCCAGCACGCCCGTCGGGTCGTTCGGGTCGACCGCGTTCACCTCGAGCGCCCTGCGCACAACCTCGATCTTGTGCTCGTGCGCGGCCTCGTCCAGCCCGGTTCCCCGCCCGGTGATGTCGGCCGGGTCGAATCCGGTGAACGCGGCGATGAGCGCCGCCGAGGGCGTCGTGTTCGCGATCCCCATATCGCCGGTGACCAGGCACCGGTTGCCGGCCGAAACCAGGTCGCGGGCGACCTCGACACCGGCCTCGATCGCGTAGACCGCCTGGGTCCGGGTCAGGGCCGGCCCCTGGGTGATGTCGGCTGTCCCGCGCGCCACCTTGCGCGGCAGCAGGCCGGGCACGGTGGGCAGGTCACCGACCACGCCGACGTCGACGATGGTGACCTCGGTGCCGACCTGTTCGGCGAACGCGTTGACCACGGCGCCGCCGTTGAGGAAGTTGTGCACCATCTGCGTGGTGACGTCCTGCGGCCACGCGGTCACCTTCTGGGCATGCACCCCGTGGTCACCGGCGAACACCGCGACAGCGGCGGGCTCCGGGATGGGGGGCGGGCACTCGCCCGCCAGGCCGGCCAGTTGGACCGAGACGTCTTCCAGGACACCCAGCGACCCGGGTGGCTTGGTCATCTGATCCTGCCGGTCGCGAGCCTCGTTGATCGCTCTCTGGTTCAAGGGCCGGATTCCGGCGATCGTCTCGTCCAGCAAGCTGGTCGGCTCCTCACCCGGCAGGCCGCGCCGTCCGTAGCTCTCGCGGTGCACCGCCCAGGACAGGGGGCGCCGTTTCGCCCATCCGCCCAGGCTGAGCTCCGGTTCCGGCGGGAAATCGTCGACGTAGCCTACGCAGAGGTAGGCCACCACCTCCAGGTGTGGAGGCAAGTCGAGGGCGCGCGCGAGGGCGCGCTCCTCGAAGAAGCTTACCCAGCCCACGCCGAGCCCTTCGGCGCGCGCGGCGAGCCACAGGTTCTCCACGGCCAGCGCGGTGGAGTAGCCCGACATCTGCGGTTGGGTGTGCCGGCCCAGGGTGTGCCGGCCGCCCCGGGTCGAGTCGACCGTGACCACGATGTTCACGGGGGTGTCGAGGATCGCCTCGACCTTGAGCCCGGAGAAGGCGCGCGCCCGCGCACCCGGCAGCGCCCGCGCGTACTCCTCGCGCTGGGTCTGCACCATCTCGCGCACATGCGAGCGGGTTTCGCCGTCCTCGACAACCACGAAGTCCCAGGGCTGGGAGAACCCGACCGACGGCGCCTGGTGGGCCGCGGCCAGCACCCGGGTGAGGACCTCGCTGGGGATCGGGTCGGTGCGGAAACCCACACGGACGTCGCGCCGCTCCCGGATCACGCGGTACACGGCGTCGCGCTCGGCCTGCGCGTAGGCGTGCGGGTCGAGCTCGGACACGCGCGGTGCGGGTTCCTCCGGCCGCTGGCCGCCCTCGGAGGGCTCGACCCGGCCGGTGCTCTCGGGCGGCACGGAAGCGGGTGCGCCGGAATCCTGGCCGCGGCCCCGGTCACGCGGGTCGCGCGGCGGGTCTCCGGCGCCGGTGCCGGGGTTCCCGGCGGCGGTGTTCGCCTCGGCGTGCTCGGGCGCGGCGCGTCCGGTCTCCTCGGCCGCACGGCGCGGGGGGGTCGCGGTGGCGCGCTCCGGCCCGGCACCGCGGAACGGGATGACGTTGGGTTGCAGGGGGTCCTCGGCGGCCGGCCGCGGGGGTTCGGGCGCGGGTTCCCGCCGGGTGGTGTCCCTGGGCGGGGGCGGAGGGGTGGGCTCCTCCACGGGGGTGTGGAAGGGGTTGCGGTGCGCGGGGCCGTTCTCGGCGGCGTCGGCGTTGTGCCGCCCGGCGGCGCGGCCGTGCTGGTCCCGGTCGTCCTCGGGGGGATCGAGCGGCGCGTACCCGCGCCCCGTCTCGGGCAGGTCGTCGAGGAGCCCTCCGCCCGACCCGGCGAGCGGGTCGGGCTCCGCGGCCCGCCGACGACCGTGGTCAGCGGGGGGCCGGCCGGGTGGATCGTCGGCGCCCCTGTCCACTGGGTCGCGGCGGTCGTCGGCGCTCATCGGGAACCTCCGGAGTCCTGGACGGCCCGCGGAGACCGGGCCGTGCCGCGAGACCGCCGCACAGTGGTGCCGAGCGGAGCCCGGGGCTCATCGTTGCGGGTTGGTGTACGCATATCTCCCCCTCGGCCAGATGGCCGTTCAGCAGGGCGCGGCTTCGCGTGTCCGCGCCTTTCCCCTTGCTCTCCGGTACCGGGTGCGCCGTTACCGGAGTCGAAGCGGGCTCTAGTCCCCGACCCGCTCGTAGAGCAACTGTGCCAGAACACGGGTCAATCGTTGAGTACTCTCCGGCTCCCGAACGGCAATCCGCAGCCAGTCCGGCCCGAGACCGGGAAAGGTGTCGCAGCGCCGCACGGCGATCCCGTGCTCGCGCAGCCGCGGCCACAGCCGCTCGCCGGATGGAGCCCGTGCGAGCAGGAACGACGCTGCCGCGCCGGGGAGGACGTCCAGGCCCGCGGCGCGTAGTTCGCCGGCGAAGCCGGCGCGCCGCGCGCCGAGCTCCCGGGCCCACGCGTCGGCCTCGGCGACCGCCTCGGGGGCGCAGCACGCCTCGGTGGCCACGAGCGCGGGCGTCGAGACCGACCACAGCGGCTGGGCGGCGCCGAGCCGGTGCACCATGTCCGGGTGGGCCAGCAGGTACCCGGCGCGCAGCCCGGCCAGCCCCCACGTTTTGGTGAGGCTGCGCAGCACGACGAGGCCGGGGATGTCGGTGCGCCCGGCGACGGACTCCGGCTCGCCGGGGACGCAGTCGGCGAAGGCCTCGTCGACCACCAGGGTCCGGCCCGGTCGCGCCAGCTCGGCCAGGGTCTTCGCCGGGTGCAGGAGAGAGGTGGGGTTGGTGGGGTTTCCCACCATCACCAGGTCCGCGTCCGGGGGGACCGCGCCGGGATCGAGCGCGAACCCCTCCTGTTGGACCACCCGCTCCACCGGGTGCCCCACGGAGCGCAACGCGGACTCGGGCTCGGTGAACTGCGGGTGCAGCACGACCGCGCGGCGCGGCCGCAGCACCCGCGCGAGGAGCACGAACGCCTCGGCCGCGCCCGCTGTGAGCAGGACGTCGGCGGGGTCGCGGCGGTGCCGGCGCGCGACAGCCTGGCGCGCCGGGGCCGGGTCGGGGTAGTCCGCGAGATCGGCGACGGACGCGCGGATGCGCTCGGCCAGCCACTCGGGCGGGGTCCCCTCCCGTACGTTGACCGCGAAGTCCAGCAGGCCGGGGCCGCGTTCGGCGTCACCGTGGTGGCGCAGGTCGATCTCACCGTCCGGGGACGGCACGCCGGGCGCGGGGCCATGCGTGTCCGCCAGCATCGTGTCGCTCCTCTGGTCGATGGTCGAAGGGCGTCGGCGTCCGGGCCCGCCCGAGAGCGGACCACGGGCGTACCCTACGCCGCGGGTGCACCGCGCACCCCGCTCGCCCCTGGGGGCGCTCCGGTCAGTGGCCGTGGCCGTGCCCGTGCCCGTGGCCGTGGCCGTGGCCGTGCGCGGGATCGTCGGGGTGGTGGTGCGGTGTCTGCGGCGCGCCGATCTTGTCCTCGAAACCCGGGATGGCGATGCGGTAGACGCAGGAGTCGCAGTTCATCCGGATGTCCCCGGCGAGGGCCTCCTCGTAGCGCTCGCCGATCATGTCGGCCAGCCCGTCGCAGTCACCGATCACCGGGGCGCAGCGGATGTCGAGGTCGCTGTGCTCCGCGGCGAAGGCCATGGACTCGTCTACGACCCGGTCCGGCAGCACCCCGGAGAAAAGGAAGTAGGGCAGCACCACGATCCGGCGGGCACCGAGGCGGCGGACGCGTTCGAGGCCCTGCGGAACGCCCGGCCAGGCCAGCGAGATGAACGCGGTCTCCACGAACGCGATCCCCCGGTCCCCGGCGTGCCCCTCCTGGAGCAGCCGGGCGGCCTTGCTCACCTCGGCGTTGGCGTCGGGGTCGGTGGATCCGCGCCCGACCAGCAGCACCGCGGTGTCGCCCTGCTCCGCGACCGCGCCCGGTTCGGCCTGCAGCACACTGTCCAGGCGCTCGGCGAGGAGCCGGAGCATCGTGGGGTGCGGGCCGAGCGGCCGCCCGTAGGAGTAGCTGAAGCCGTCGTGCCGCTCGCGCTCCCGCGCCAGCGCGCCGGGGATGTCTCCCTTGGCGTGCCCCGCTGCGACCAGCATCATCGGCACCGCCACCAGGCTCCGGTGTCCTTGTTCGTACAGCTCACCAACGGCATCGGTCAGCGGGGGCGGCGACAGCTCGATGAAGCCTCCGGCGACCTCGCGGTCGTCGAACCGGTGGGAGAGGCGGTCGACGAACGACATGAAGTCCGCGACACCCTTCTCGTCGCGCGTTCCGTGGCCGACCAGCAGAAGCGGCGGTCGCATCCGGATCCTTTCGCTGTAGTGGGCGGCGCCCTGCGGCGGGCGGCCCGATGGATGGTAGAGGGGCGGGGACGGCTACGCGGTGCCGGCCGGGTCGTACAGCAGCGCGTTCAGCGCCGCCGCCGCCACGGCGGAGCCGCCCTTCTCCGATACGTTGCTGATCTGGGGAAGTCCGCTGGCCCGCAGTGCCTCCTTGGACTCGGCGGCCCCAACGAACCCCACGGGCAGGCCGATGACCAGTGCCGGGTCGACCCTGCGGGCGATGATCTCCTCCAGCGCGGTCGGGGCGCAGCCCACGACCCACACCGCTCCGGGCCCCACCTCGGAGAAGGCCGTGCGTACAGCGGCCGCTGACCGGGTGATCCCCGCCGTGCGGGCGAGCCGCGCGGTGAGCGAGTCACCGACGTGGCACACGCACTCCCGGGCGGTGATCCCGGAGGCCACCATGGTGACGTCGGTGACGACAGGGGCGCCGCCAGCCAGCCGCGCGGCGGCCCGGAAGGCCGCGTCCTCGTCAATGACCAGGTCGTTCGCGTACTCCAGGTCCGCGCTGGCGTGGATGACGCGTTCCGCGACGGCGCGGCTCACCGGAGGCAGATGCGTCAGGTCGACGCGGGACCGCAGGATGCGGTACGACTCCTCCTCGATCGGATGGACCTCGCGGTTCACGTGCGTTGTCTCCCCTGTTCTCCCCGGGTGCGGTGTCGCTGGGGAATGGTGGTCCGGCGCGCCGTCCCCGTCAGTCAGCGCCGGGCACGCCCTGGTCGTCGTCGACCATGACGATGGCGTCCGCCGGGCAGATCTCCAGGCACTCCAGGCACCCGGTGCACAGCCCGGCGAGAATGTCGAGTGGCCGGCCGTGCGGCCGGATCGCATGCTCGGGACAGGTGAGCAGGCAGGCTCCGCAGCCGGTGCACTCCTGGGTCACGGCGACCGGAGCCGCCTCACCAGGCCGGGACACACCTGCCTCCCTTCCGCGCACCGTGGTTGGTCCCGGTCCGCGTGCCGTCCAACGAGCCTGTTGCCGTTCTCCCACGACCGGAGCCGCGGACTTTCCGCCCAGCGGCAGCGCCGGGTGGGCCGGTACTACCCCCGCGGGATCCCACCGGGCCCGGCCGGTCGCCAGCGAGAAGCCAGCGACCCGGTACACCACGAGCGGCAACCCTGGCGGCCGCGGCTCCGTGCCGCTGGAACGATCAGCGTACATGCATCACCCCCGGTCCCACGGGGGGTGGGGGCCGGCGTTGCCCACGTCACCCTGGCCGGCCCCTACCGGAAGCGACCCCCGCTATTGCGAACCGGTTGCGTCGGTCGTACCGTCAAAGGGCCGTGGTGATCGGGAAGTTCGGTGTGAAACCGGCGCGGCCCTCGCCACTGTGAACGGGTAGCCCCGCGCCCCGTCCGGCCCCTTCGGGCGGTCGGACGGCAGCGCCACTGGGGGACGTCCAATGCCGGGCGGCCCCTGGGAAGGCCGGCGTGCGGGCGGCGACCCGCAAGCCAGGAGACCGGCCACGGCGCACGACCGTCCACGAGGTGCTGGAGAGTTGGTCACCTGCTCATGCATATTGCCGAGGGCTTCCTACCGCCCGTGCACGCGGCCGCCTGGACCGCCGCTGCCGCCCCCTTCGTCATCCACGGCGTTGGCTCCCTGACCCGCACTGTGCGCGCCAACCCCGACGCGAAGCTCCTGCTCGGAGCGTCCGGAGCGTTCTGTTTCGTGCTCTCGGCGCTGAAGATCCCGTCGGTGACCGGAAGCTGCTCGCACCCCACCGGGGTCGGGCTGGGCGCGGTCCTCTTCCGACCGCCCGTCATGGCGGCGTTGGGCACGGTCACCCTGCTGTTCCAGGCCCTTCTGCTGGCGCACGGAGGGCTGACGACCCTCGGGGCCAACGTGTTCTCGATGGCGGTTGTCGGCCCGTGGGTCGCCTACACCGTCTACCGGCTTGTGCGCCTTCTCACGGCGTCGTTACCGGAGACGACGTCACTGGGGCTGGCCGTCTTCTGCGGCACCGCGCTGGCCAGCATCGGCACCTACTCGGTGACCAGCCTGCAGCTCGCCCTGGCGTTCCCCGATGCGCAGAGCGGCGTCCTCGGCGCGTTCGCGAAGTTCGGCGCCATCTTCTCGCTGACCCAGATCCCTCTGGCGATCATCGAGGGGCTCGTCACCGTGGTCATCATCCGGCTGCTGATCACCGCGAGCCGCGGGGACCTGCTGCGTCTCGGCGTGCTGCGCGGCAGCCCGGCGCCCGCGCCGGCCGACGAGAAGGCGGTGTGACCGGATGAGGCAGACACAACCCCCGTCGAAGCCCGGAACCGGCGAGCCGGACCCGGCCGGCCCCGCCCCCCGAACCTGGGTCACCTGGGTCCTCGTAGCCGCCATCGCGGCCATCGCCGTTGTGCCGCTGGCCACCGGCGCCGCCGACCACCTGGAGGAGCCGTTCACCGGCGCCGACGCCCAAGCCGAGGAGACCGTCGAGGAGGTCGCCCCCGGCTACGAGCCCTGGTTCGACCCGGTCTACGAGGCGCCCTCAGCCGAGATCGAGTCGGGACTGTTCGCCCTGCAGGCGGCCATCGGAGCGGGCATCATCGGCTACGTCCTCGGTGTGGTGCGCACCCGCAGCCGGCTGCGCCGGGAGGACGCCGCGGCGACCGCCCCGGACGCGCCCGACGACTCCGGCAGCGGCAGCGGATCCGGCGGCCCCGGCACCGCTGGCCCCGCTGAACGCTGATCGGACCGCCGCGTGCTGCCCATCGACGTCGCGGCCTACCGCAGTCCCTGGCGCCAGCTCCATCCGGCCCTCAAGGGAACCTTCTGCGGTGGGCTGCTGGCCTGCGCGCTCCTCCTGCCGGCCTGGCCGGGCGCGGTACTCACCGCGGCGGTGGCACTGGTCGCGGCGCTCGGCCCGGCCGGCGTCCCGCCGCGGGCGCTGGCCCGGGCCGCCTGGGTACCACTGGGCTTCATCGCCACCGGATCCATAACGCTGCTGGTCAGCGTGGGTGGGCCGGACAGTATGGTGGCGGTCGACCCGAACGGGTGGCGGCGGGCGGCGGAGGTGTGCGCGCGGGCGGCGGCAGCACTGCTGTGTCAGCTCCTCTTCGCGTTCAGCACGCCGCTGGCGGAGCTGCTCCCCCGGCTGACCAGGCTCGGCCTGCCGAGTGCCCTGGTCGAGATCGTCGCGCTGATGTACCGGATGCTGTTCGTCGCGCTCGACACCGCCCATCGCGTCGCCACGGGTCAGGCGGGGCGGCTGGGGTACGCGTCGCGGCGCGCGTGGATCCGTTCGGCGGGCGCGCTCGGCGCCAGTCTGTTCATCCGGTCCTACGACCGGGCGCGGCGGATGCAGCGCGGGCTGGAGTGCCGCGGCTACACCGGCGACCTCACGGTCCTGGTGGAGGAGATTCCGCTGCGGCCGGCGGCGGTGCTGGCGGCCGGGGCCGCGCCGCTCGCCGTCGCCGCGACCACCATCAGTTACGGAGTCCTGCTGTGACCTCGCTCGACACCGCCGGCGACGGGATGGCCGGCACCGGTCCGGTCATCCTGTCGGGGCACTCGCTGCGCTTCGGCTACGACGCGGCGCGATCGGGTCCCGTGTTCGAGGCGCTGGACGTCGAGGTGCGCCAGGGCGAGGTGCTCGCCGTGCTGGGCCCCAACGGCGGCGGCAAGACCACCCTGCTCCGCGTGCTTTCCGGCAGCCTGACCCCGCAGAGGGGAACGGTCCGGCTTTCCGGCGCGGAGGTCCGGTGGAACCGGCGCGGCGTGAACGCGCTGCGGCGCAGCGTGCAACTGGTCTTCCAGGACCCCGATGACCAGTTGTTCTCCGCGAGCGTGCGCCAGGACGTGTCGTTCGGGCCGCTGAACCAGGGGCTGAAGCCCGACGCGGTTCGGGATCGGGTGGCCTGGGCACTGGAGGCGCTGGGGGTGACCGCGCTCGCCGAGCAGCCCACCCATCTGCTCTCGTACGGCCAGCGCAAACGCGTGGTGCTGGCGGGGGCGGTCGCTATGCGGCCGTCGGTGCTGGTGCTGGACGAGCCCACCGCCGGCCTCGACCCAGCGGGTGTGGAGTCGCTCCTGGAGACGCTGGACGGGTTGCGGGCCGCGGGAACCACGCTGCTGGTGTCGACACACGATGTCGACCTGGCCTACCGCTGGGCGGACCGTGCGCTGCTGCTCGACGGGGAGGTGCTCGGTATCGGCCCTGTACGGGAGGTCCTGGCGGACCCGCCGCTCCTGGAGGCGGCCCGCCTGCGCCCCGCCTGGGGCCCGGCGGTGGGAAGGGCACTGCGCGGGGCCGGCCTGCTGGCGCCGGACGCCCCGGACCCGAGCACACCGGAGGAGGTGGCCGGCATCACGGGCGCGTGACCGG
Source organism: Lipingzhangella halophila (assembly GCF_014203805.1). Classification (GTDB taxonomy): domain Bacteria; phylum Actinomycetota; class Actinomycetes; order Streptosporangiales; family Streptosporangiaceae; genus Lipingzhangella; species Lipingzhangella halophila. Next base: position 4,342,130 of record NZ_JACHJT010000001.1, read on the forward strand.
GTCAGGACTCCGGTTTCGGAGGCTTGGCCGCGCTCCCGCGCTCCTTCTTCTCGTACGTGGGGAAATCGCTCGTGTCGATCTCGATGTCCTTGAGCGGCCCTTGCAGGGTCAGGGTCTCGCCGAAGGCGATGTCCGTCCGGGTCCGGTAACCGTCCGGAGCCGGGTCCCAGTGCAGCCGCACGGTCCCGTTCCGCGGATCGATCATCAGATACATCGGAACCGACCAGCGCGCGTACTCTTCGGGCTTGACTACGGTGTCATTGGCGGGATTGTTCGGCGAGACCACCTCCACGACGAGTTCTACGGTGTCGGCGGAGAGCAGCCATCCCTCTTCCTCCTCAATGGCGGCTGGCACCACAACAAGGTCCGGCCAACAAAAGTCATCGCCATTGTCGGGCGCCGCGATGGAGTACACCGGCTGTGCCACCATGTCCTCGGCAAGCTGCGGAGCTAGTTGGTCATAGAGCCGTCGCACGATAGCGCCATGCTTGAACGACGGTGTCGGTGACATCATGATGGTGCCCCGGATGATCTCGATACGTAGGCCCTTAGGGACGTCGAGATGCTCGACCCACGCGCGAAGCTCTCCGTGCCGGACTTCTGTCGCGGGACGATCCTCCAATGTGGCGGTCATCGACGATCCTCCTCCCTGTCGACGAGCCATCGTAGAGCTCCCCTCAGTCACGTGTCCGCCGTTTCCACAATCCTCCGCTGGCATGAGCCGTCGAGGCAAGCACCGCCCGCGTTGCGTCCCGCTCACCCGCTCCAGCGGTAGCCCCTCGGGGTGACGAACCTACCGGCCACGGTGCGGCTGGCGGAGCTGCCCACGATGACGACGGTGAACATGTCCACGTCGTCTACCCCGCCCGCCAGCATCCTGTCGAGGGTGCTCATCGTGGCGCGCTCCCCTTCGCGGGATGCCTGGCGCACGTGGCCGACCGGGGTGTCGGGCGGCCGGTGCTCAGCGAGGATCTCCAGGGCGCGGGTGAGCTGCCAGTCGCGCTTCTTGCTGCGCGGGTTGTAGAAGCAGACCGTGAAGTCGCCCTCGGCCGCGGCACGGAGCCGGCGCTCGATCGCCTCCCACGGTGTGTGCAGGTCGGACAGTGAGATGTAGGCGTGGTCGTGGCCCAACGGGGCGCCGAGCAGGTTCGACGCGGACACGGCGGCAGTGATGCCGGGCACGCCGACGACGTCGATGTCCGCCCCGGCGAAGTCCAGCGCGGGGCTGGCCATGGCGTACACCCCGGCGTCGCCGGACCCGATGAGCGCCACGGCCGCGCCGGTGCGCGCCTCCTCGACCGCGGTGCGGGCGCGTTCCTCCTCCTGGCCGAGGCCGCTGGCGACGACCCGGGTTCCCGGGCGAAGCAGGTCGCGCACCTGGTCCAGGTACTGGTCGAGGCCGACGACCACGGAGGCCCGGCGCAGCTCGGCCACGGCCCTCGGGGTGGCGAGATCGCGTGCGCCCGGCCCCAGACCGACAACGGCGAGACGTCCTCGGGGGGCCAGCCGGGCCACGGCGGCGGTCGCGTTGTCGGACTTGCGCTTGGCGGCGACCAGCTCCGCGCCAATGTCCGAGCCGCGGACGCCCTCCCCCGCGCCGGCGACCGCACCGCCCCCGCGTCCCGCCTCGGCGGCGCACCGCAGCGCGGCGGCTTCGGCCACGCTGGGCGTGCCGACCTCGGCACGCACCGTCTCGCTCGGGTTCGGCACCTCCATGCCGCTCAGGTCGGCGGCCGGGTAGCAGGTGACCTCCCAGCCGCGTTCGCGCGCCGCGGCGAGGATCCCTTCCTCGTCGGCCTTGAGGTCGACCGTGGCGACCCCGCGCACCGAGCCCGGCGCCAGGCCCTCGTCCCGCAGGGTCTGGTCGACCAGCCGCCCGACCTCTCCCGCGCTGACCCCGCGCGCGGCACCGACCCCCACCACGAGCGACGGGGGCCGGTAGGTGAGCGTGGGCACTCCGGGCGCCGCCGCTTCCCCGGTGCGGTCACTCACCCGGACGACCGCAGCGGCGCGGTCAGCCGGGACGGCCGGTGCCACGTTGTCCGGCAGCGGCGGCAGCGGCCACTCCCCCGCGCCCTCGATGCGGACCGCCTCCCCGGAGAGCACGGCCGCGCCAACGGCGGCGAGTGGGCCGCGGTCCTCGATGGTGAGTCCGGCGTCGTCGCCGTAGGAGTCGAGCGGGGTGACCGAGACCGCGTCACTGGCGGTGGTGACGACCGGGCGGCTGCCGAGCACCTCCGAGACCCTATGGGCGAGGTCGTTGGCGCCGTGGTGGCCACCGAGCACCGCGACGGCGTGCTGGGTGGCCTCGTCCACGCAGACAACGGGGGTGTCGGCGGTCTTGTCCGCCAGAAGCGGCGCCAGCACCCGCACGGTCGCGCCGATCGCGAGGAAGCTCACCACCGCCCCGCACTCGGTGAACGCCGCGCGCAGGGCGTCGGCCGGCCGCTCGGCGGTGACGTGCCGCGCCTCGCCGGGCCAGGCCGCGACGAGCCGTTCGGCGGCCGCCCGGCCGCGTGCCGTTACGGCGATGACACCGATTCCGTTCATAGCCACCCTTCGCGGGTCGTTTTCGGTACTCGTGTATTCGGGACCTGCTGGCCCGCCGCGGGGCGTTCCCGCGTACCCGCGGCGCCGGGCGCTTCTTGCGGGTGGCCGCGAAGGCGCGACCGGCGCGCGAGATGCTGGAGGTCTGCTGAACGGGTGGTCACCGGGAGTTCCGGACTCGCCCGGAACCCGGAGAACTGCGCCCGCGCGCTGGTGCGAGTGGAGGTCACTCGTCGGCGCCCCGCCCTTGGACGCCCCACACCAGCGTGACCGGGTTCGCCGCGGCCAGCCGCAGCGACCCGTTGGGCAGGTCGGCCAGCCGGGACGCCTGGAGCTGGGTGCCCTCCGCCGTGTACCCGTGGGCCAGCAGCGTGTCGCGAGTCGGCCGGACCCGGTCGACAGAGGCCAGTGCCGCCACGACGCGCTCGGGCCGGTGGCGGCGCAGTGTGCCGGCGATGGCGGCCTCGTCGCCACCGCCGAAGAAGACCGCGTCCGGCGGAACTGGACCAGCCTGCTCGTCCAGGACTTCGGGGACCCGCCCCTCGCGCACCTCGACACTGACCCCCCAGGCCCGCGCGTTGGCGCGCACGCGCTCGCAGTCGCCGGAGTTGCGCTCGAAGGCGACGGCGTGCGCGCCGAACCGGGCGCACTCCACCGCGACCGATCCGCTGCCCGCTCCGACATCCCAGACCACCGTGCCCGGGCGCGGTGCCAGGCGCGCGAGGGCGACCGCGCGCACCTCGGACTTGGTGATCATCGACCGCCGGTGCTCGAACTGCCCTTCGGGCAGCGCCCAGCCTTCGGGTGCGCCCTGGTGGCCCGGCATCCAGGTCATGGCGGACGCGACGGACCGCTCCGGGGCGACGGCCAGCACGACGTTCGGAAACGCCCAATCGTCGGCGGCGGCCGCCGCGGCGTCGGTGACCCGGGTGACCGCTTCGTCGCGGGCGCCGAGCCGCTGCGCCACGTACACCTCGCGGCCGGCGCGCAGCAGTTCGGGCAGGAACGCCGCGGGCGCGGTGGCACCGGGCGCGGTCAGGACCGCCGCCTTCGGGTGGGCCAGCGCCGCGGCCAGCGCTCGGCGGGCCGACCGGCCCTGGTCCGCGCGCCCGTGCGCGGACACCACGACAGCGTCGTCCCACGGCAACCCGATGCGGGCGAACGCGGTGGCGATCGAGGAGACCGCCGGGATGACCCGCGGCCGGGCGCCGCGGGCGCGGAGCGCGCGCACGATCCCGAAGAAGCCGGGGTCCCCCGAGGCGAGCACGGCGGCCGGGCCCGCGGAGGCGAACAGCTCGTCCACGGCCGCGGCCAGGTTCGTCATGGGGATGCGGCGGGCGCCGTCAGGCAGGGCGACGGAGTCGAGGTGCCGCTCGCTGCCGACCACACACGTGGCGCGGGCGAGCGCGGCCGCGGCGTGCTCGCCGAGCCCTTCCCCGTCCAGCCCGATGACCGTGATCACGGGCTCGTCCTGATCGGTCACGGTCCCCCACTATCTCAGCCCCAGGTCACGAACGCTTCGCCGGGCCGCCTCCCGCCTCGGGACCAGCGAGGGGGCGCCGTCCGCTATCCCGCGGTGCTCGTGTCGCCGGTGCTCCCGTCGCGTGCGGCCTTAAGGGAAGCGTGCGTGGGGGCCTCGGGGACGTGTGCCGGGCGTTTGGTGTCGAGCTCCGCCCGCAGCGCCGGCACGACCTCCTCGCCGAGATGGTCGAGCTGTTCGAGAACCGTCTTCAGTGGGAGCCCCGCGTGGTCCATGACCCACAGCAGACGCTGGTAGTGGCCGAAGTGCTCGGTGAACGTCAGGGTTTTCTCGATCACCTGCCGCGGGCTTCCGACACTGAGCGGGGTGCCCTCCATGAACTCCTCCAGTGAGGGGCCGTGCCCGTAGACCGGGGCGACGTCGAAGTACGGCCGGAACTCGGCGACGGCGTCCTGGGATCGCCGCCGCATGAACGCCTGGCCGCCGAGCCCCACGATGGCCTGGTCGGCGGACCCGTGGCCGTGGTGCTCGAACCGCTCCCGGTAGAAGTTCACCAGGGCGATGAAGTGTTCCTTGGGCCAGAAGATGTGGTTGGCGAAGAACCCGTCGCCGTAGTAAGCGGCCTGTTCGGCGATCTCCGGGCTGCGGATCGAGCCGTGCCACACGAACGGCGGAATCCCGTCGAGGGGGCGCGGGGTGGCGGTGAAGCCCTCCAGCGGGGTGCGGAACGTGCCCTCCCAGTCCACCGTCTCCTCGCGCCACAGCCGCCGCAGCAGGGCGTAGTTCTCGATGGCCAGCGGGATGCCGTCCTGGAGCCGCTTGCCGAACCACGGGTAGACCGGCGCCATGTTGCCCCGGCCCATGATGAGGTCGGCCCGCCCGCCGGACAGGTGCTGCAGCATCGCGTAGTCCTCGGCGATCTTCACCGGGTCGTTGGTGGTGATCAGCGTGGTGGCGGTGGAAAGCCGCAGTGTGCTGGTGCGCGCCGCGATGTAGCCCAGCATCGTGGTCGGCGACGACGGCACGAACGGCGGGTTGTGGTGCTCCCCCGTGGCGAACACGTCCAGGCCGACCTCCTCGGCCTTCTGGGCGATCCGCACCATCGCGGTAATCCGCTCGTGCTCCGACGGTGTGCGGCCCGTGGTGGGGTCGGGCGTCACGTCGCCGACGGAGAAGATTCCGAACTGCATCGCGCTCCTCGGAGGTGGCTGCTTGGCTGGTGTGCACCGCGCCCCGGGAGGGTGCGGGGCGCCGATGTCGCGGTACGGGCGGCGCGGCGGGCCGTGCCGGCGTTACGGGTTGCGGCGCGGCTTGATCCGGGCGTTCGGCAGTTCGGGGGCCGGCAGGCGCTCAGGTGTGCCCGCGTAGCCTGCAACGTGACCGAACTGGTCGGACGCACGCTGCCAGGCGTCGCGGAAGGCGACGATCTCCTCGTGGCTGCGGGCGACGAAGTTCCACCACATGATGATCTCCTCGCCGAATGGTGGGCCGCCGAGTAGCAGCACCCGCGCGGGCTCACCGGTGAGGTTGGCCAGCTCCAGCTGCGCCGCGCCCGTTCCCAGGTAGCCGAGCTCTGTCGTGGACAGCTCGGTGCCGGCCGCGGTTACCGCGCCGGTGTCCACGAGGATCCCGTGCTCGAAGCGCTGGTCGACGTCCACCGTGACCCGGGCGTGCGGGGTGAGCGTGATCTCCGCGCCCAACAGCGGCGAGAAGGTCGCCACCGGTGAGGTTTCGCCCGCGAGCGAGCCGAGGAAGACGCGGGCCGTCGCACCGCCGAGATCAACGGGAGCCGGGGCGTGGTGCCGGAAGTCCCGCGCGGTGTGCCGGTACGCGTCCGGAAGTGCCACCCAGAGCTGCACCCCGTGCAGGGTCGCGGTCCCCGGCGTCGACACCTCGGAGTGGCAGATCCCGTGCCCGCCGGTCATCAGGTTCAGCTCACCGGGCCGCACCATCGCGTGCGCACCCAGGCTGTCACGGTGCTCGATCTCGCCGGTGAACAGCCAGCTCACTGTCTGCAGGCCGGTGTGCGGATGCGGGGCGACGTCCATGCCGCCGGTTCGGCCGACATCGCCGGGACCGTAGTGGTCCACGAAGCACCAGGCCCCGATCAGGGAACGCCTGCGCTGCGGCAGCGTGCGGCGCACCCGCATCGCCCTGGGGCCGCCGAGCGGCACATCACGCGCGGTCAGGACCTCCACGCCGGGCCGACCTGGGTCCTCGACAGCGACAGCCTGGTCCCGGCACTCCATCTCGACGGGGGCTGGTTCGGTGTTGCTCACAGCTCGGTGACCTCGTTCCCGCGTCGCCACGAGATAGTTTCCTAGTAAACTATTATGCTGCCAGTATAGGAGACCAGGTGTCTCGCCCCCAGCCGCCGGGCCGGCGCTCCACGGCCCCTGGGCAACAGCGGCGGACTCACTCCGCTTCGAGCGGCAACGACGCGGCGATTTCGAACCCTCCCCCGGCCCGCGGGCCGGTGCGGATGGACCCGCCATAGGCGGCGGCCCGCTCCCGCATGCCCACGAGTCCGTGCCCGCCCTCGGCCCCACTTCCCGAATGGACGACGGCGGCGCCGCGACCGTCGTCGCGGATGCGGATCTCCAGGACGTCCTGTCCGTACCGCAGCCGCACCCGCACCCGGCTCACGTTGGGCCCGGCGTGCTTGCGCGTGTTGGTGAGCGCCTCCTGCACGATGCGGTACACCGCCAGCTCCATGCCGGCCGGCAGGTCCCGTGGCACTCCCTCCACCGTGAGATGCACGGGCAGGCCCGAGCGCCGCACACCCGCCACCAACTGGTCCAGCTGCGCGATCCCCGGTTGCGGCGCGTACGAGTCGTGTTCTGGCTCGCCATCCCGCAGGACTCCCAGCATGCGCCGCATCTCGGTCAGGGCGGTGCGGCCGGTGTCGCTGATGGTCGCCAGCGCCCGCTCCGCGCGGTCGGGTTGGCCGCGCAGGCTGTAGGCCGCGCCGTCGGCCTGCACCACCATCACACTGAGGCTGTGCGAGACCACATCGTGTATGTCGCGCGCGATGCGGGCGCGTTCGGCGGCGGCCGCGATCTGGGCCTGGTTGTCCCGCTCGCGCTCCAGCCGTACGGCGCGTTCCTCCAGGCTCGCCAGGTAGGCGCGGCGGGTACCGATGGTGTAGCCCCAGATCCACACGGACACGACGAGGGCCGTTCCGGTGAACAGCTCCATTATCGGGTCGGCTCCCCACTCCAGCACAGCGAGGACGACCCCGATCTCCACGATCGCGGCCACCGCGGCCGACACCCACCGGCCGCACCGCGCCGCGGCGTTGTAGAGCCCGAAGAAGAGCATGAAGGTGGCCGGCAGCAGCATCACCCCGAGCAGCCACTGCGCGAAGGCGGTGAGCGCCATGACCGCGAAGGTCGCTAAGGGACGGTCCCGGCGAAACACATACGGAGCGCACAACCCCGCGATCAGCACGACGCCAACGAAGGGCGGGTGCTCCGGAGCGTAGGCGACCTGTATCGGCAGGCTGTACAGGAACACCGCCCCGGCGACCGCGCCATCGGCTACCCGGGGGTGGTTCCGCATCCACGTAAGCACCGCGCGAAACACTCCCTCAGCGTATGTTCGCTGTACTGACACTCAGCTGGCCGCGACGGTGGGCTGGCGGGTCTCCTACGACCCGCCAGCCCACTCGTCACTCGTCGGCCAACGCGGAGACCACCGAGGTGCGGGCAGCACGGCGCGCGGGCAGCACCGACGCCAGCAGCCCGGCGAGCACGGCCCCGGCGATGAGTCCGGCGAGGCGCAGTTCGGGGACACTGAGCACGACCTCGAACTGCGACGCGAGGATCGTGGTGATTCCGGCCCAGCCGAAGACGGTGCCCAACCCCGCCCCGAGCAGCGCGCCGACGGCCGCCAGCAGCGCCGCCTCGACGGCCAGTGTCGCGCGGAGCTGCCCGCGGGTCAGCCCGAGCGCACGCAGCAGGGCCAGTTCGCGGGTGCGTTCGATGACGGACAGCGCCAGGGTGTTGGCGATCCCGACGACGGCGATGATCAGGGCGATCGCGAGCAGTGCGGTGAACACGAGCAACACCGTGTCCAGCGTCTCGGTGTAGACGGCTTTGGTCTCGGCGGTGCCGACAACCGAGATGTCATCGCCGACTGTGGCGCTGTTGAGGGCGTAGCTCACCTGGGTGAGGTCGGCCTCGGGCGCCGCGCGGGCGAACACTCCCATGACGGGGGCCTCGGGCAGGATACGTTCGAGGTCCTGATGGGTGATGTGGGCGACCTCCGGGCCGTCAGCGGCGGCTTGGACGGCGCTGACCGTGAGCGTCGCGGTGTTCCCACCATCGCCACCGAGGCGGATCGCGTCCCCCGGGCCGACGTCCAGCCGGCGCGCCAGCTTCTTGGTGAGCACCACCTCGCCCTGCTCGAGTCCGGCGATTTCCGGCAGTTGGGAGGTCACCTCGGCCAGCTTTCGCGGGTTGTACCCAGTGACCTGGATCTGGCTCCCGTGCAGGTCCGCGGTGGCGCCGCGGACGACGGTGACGTCGGACAGGCCGCGGATGTCGCGGATGTTGTCGCCCACCGAGGCGGGCATGCCCGCCTCCGACTGGACCATGTAGTCGACCGGAAACTCCTCGTTCAGCGACGATGTCACCGTCGCCCGCACCGACGCGGCGCCCACACTCATCAGGCTGACCAGTGTCACCCCGACGAGCAGCGCCGAGACGGTGGCCGCCGACCGTCGCGGGTTGCGGGTGACATTGACGGCGGCGAGCCGACCCGGTGTACCCAGAGCCCGGCCAAGGACGGCGCCCACGAGGCGGACGAACGGGGGGAGCAGCGTTGGGCCGGCGAGAAGCACGCCGAGGAACGCCGACGCGCCACCAGCGAACGCGAGAAGAAGAGCGGTTTCGGGCGACTCCACCACCATGGTGCCGAGGACCAGGCCCGTGGCCCCGGTGAGCAGCGCCGCCGCCGCGAAGGTGACGCGCATCCACCCGGCCCGGCGAGCGGGTGTCGCCTGGTCGCGCAATGCGGCGACGGGCGGGATGCGGGTCGCGGCGCGGGCGGGCAGTATGGCGGCACCGACCGTGACCGGCACTCCGACGGCCACGGGAACGAGCACGGCGGTCGCCGAGAGCGTGACCGCGCCAAGCGGGAAGTTGTCGACCGCGGCGTCCAGCACCGCCCCCACACCGTAGGCGAGCCCGAACCCGGTGAGCACCCCGACCGCGGACCCCGCGAGGCCGAGCACCACGGACTCGGCCACAACCGAGCGGAACACCTGGCCACGAGTCGCCCCGACGCAGCGCAGCAGCGCCATCTCCCGGGTGCGCTGGGCGAGCAGGATGCTGAACGTGTTGGCGATCACGATGGCGGCGACGAGCAGGGCGACCCCGGCGAAGCCCAGCAGCGCGGATCTCATCCCGGCCCCTCCGGCCGAGGTCTGCTGGCTGGCGTGCTCCTCGGCGGTGCGCACCTCGAACTGGCCTGCGACAGCGTTGTCGACTTCGGCCGCGAGGTCCGCCGCGGAGACATCATCCCGGGCCACCGCCAGGACCATGCGGGCGGTGCTGTCGTCCGTGAGCGCCCGTACCTGCTCCGCGGTCACTCCGACGAACGGGCTGCCCGCGAAGCTGGCGGAGTCGGCGACATCCACCAGGCCGACGACGCGTAGCTCCTGGTTGCCCCCGGCATCCGAGTCGGGGCCCTCCCACGCACGCGGCACACTGACGGTGTCGCCAACGTCGACTCCCCTGGTCCGGGCGGTACCGCGGTCGAGTACCGCCTCACCGGGCTGGTCCGCGAGCTCGCCCCGGACGACCTCCGGCCAGCCCACCCCGGTGTCGGGAGTGACACTGACCACCGCCGCGGGTTCGAACCGGTCGTCGGTGGAACGCAACGCCGACCGCGAGGTGACCCGCCGCTCCGCGCCAGCGACACTGTCGACCTCCCGAACGGCGTCGAGCACCTCTGCGGGGACATCTCTATTGCCCGACGTGCGCGGCGACGTCACCACGACGTCGGACTCGCCCAGGTCCTCGGTGGCCCCACCGGACAGCGCTGCCCGCATCGCGTCGGTGAACACGAACGCGGCGGCGACGAAGGCCGTCGCGAGCACGATCGCCAGCGACGACAGCAGCAGGCGCCCCTTGTGGGCGCGCAGGTTCGCGAGTGTGATGCCCAGCACGGCGCGTCACCCTTCCAGCGATTTGAGCGCCTCGAGCACGCGCTCGATGCTCGGGTCGGCCATCTCGTCCACAAACGCGCCGTCGCGCAGGAACACCACCCGGTCGGCGTAGCTGGCCGCCCCCGCGTCGTGGGTGACCATCACCACGGTCTGGCCCAGCTCGTACACGGACATGCGCAGGAACGCCAGCACCTCCGCCCCGGAGGCGGAGTCGAGGTTGCCGGTGGGCTCGTCGGCGAACACCACATCCGGGCTGGTGACCAGGGCACGCGCACAGGCGACCCGCTGCTGCTGGCCACCCGACAGCTCACTCGGCCGGTGGTCGAGGCGGTCGCGCAGACCGAGGGTGTCGACGACCCGGTCGCGCCAGGACGGGTCGGTGTCCCGCCGGCCGGCGATGTCCAGCGGCAGGGTGATGTTCTGCCGCGCCGTGAGGGTGGGCAGCAGGTTGAACGTCTGGAACACGAACCCCACCCGCTGCCGGCGCAGCAGGGTGAGCTGCTTATCCCCCAGCCCGACGAGCTCGGTTCCGCCGAGGACGACCGAACCCGATGTGACCTCGTCGAGGCCGGCGAGGCAGTGCATCAGCGTCGACTTGCCCGACCCGGACGGCCCCATGATCGCGGTGAACGTGCCGGAGGCGAACTCCATCGACACACCGTTCAGCGCCGCGACCGAGGCGTCCCCGTCGCCGTAGACCTTGACCACGTCGTGGGCGGTGACCGCCCGCGTACCCGTGCCACTGGTCTCTTCGGGTGCTGTGCGAGGCAACCCGGCTCCTTCCCGGCACCCGCTGGGCGCCCGCCTGGTGGGATCGGGCGCCTCGCGCCGGAGCGAACCGCTCAGGGCCGGCGGGCGCCCGCGAACGGTCCCAACCCTGGCGCGGCAAGCCGCGGCGCGGCGTCGCCCGCGAGACGGGTCTTCGCCGTACACCTGAGGTCGGCCGGTCGCGCGGTACTACGACCCAGGTCTCACCCGCGGACGCTCAGGCGCCGCGGACGTCGACCAGGCCGGTCTCGTAGGCGAGCACCACCGCCTGCACCCGGTCGCGCAGGTCGAGCTTGGTCAGGATCCGCCCCACGTGCGTCTTGACCGTGGCCTCGGACACGTACAGCCGACCGGCGATCTCGAGGTTCGACATCCCGCGCGCCACCAGCGCGAGCACTTCGCGCTCCCGCGGGGTCAGCGCGTCGAGTGACTCAGGGGCGGGCGGCTCATCACCGCTGACGGGCAACTGACCGGCGAAGCGGTCCAGCAGCCGCCGCGTCGTGCTGGGCGCGACCACCGCGTCACCAGAGTGCACGGAGCGGATCGCCGACAGCAGGTCCTCCGGCGGGGCGTCCTTGAGCAGGAAGCCGCTCGCCCCGGCCCGCAACGCGGCGTAGGCGTACTCGTCCAGGTCGAAGGTGGTCAGGATCAGCACGCGCGGGCCGCCCTCGGTGGCACAGATGCGGCGGGTCGCCTCCACGCCGTCCACACGCGGCATCCGGATGTCCACGAGGACGACATCGGCCGTGAGCGTCCGCAGCAGCTCCGGCGCGGTCTCGCCGTCTCCGGCCTCTCCGGCAACCTCGATATCGGCCTGTGCGTCAAGGACCATCCGAAAGCCCGCCCGCACCAGTTCCTGGTCATCGACGAGTACAACGCGGATCATCGCCCTGTGCTCCCGTCCGGTTTCCCCGTGCTGGCCTCTGCGCCGCTGCACATCCTAGATCGGTGATGTGGGTGGGTGGTGCAGCGCCTAACGGGGGCGGCGATGACGGCGGATGGCCGGGGCCAGCGGTGATCGGTGCTGGTACCCGATGGTTGCGCGCGCGACGGGACAGCGAGGACGGCGGGTGGCCCGGCCCCCGGGTGATCGCTGATGGGCCGCAGCGAGAGTGACCGAGAGGACATTCTCGTCGCTGAACATGTCCCCACGGACACCCTCGCCGCGGAACCCGCACCCACACCCGCCCGTTTCGCCGTGTTTCCCCCGAAGTCTGGCGCCACAGCCACGACCGACGGGCCCAGCCACGGGCCAGGACCCCGGTCGTCGGGCGCGTCACCCCCGGGCACCAGAACCGATCACCCGGGGGCCGGCCCACCGCCGTCCTCGCCGCCCCGTCGGGCACCGCACCACGTACCCACATCACCGACCTAGGCGAGGAGACGTCGGGCCCGGCCGCACGCGGGATCGGGACAACCGCGGGGGTTTGTAGGGTGGCGCTGACCGTGATGACCGAACCTCGGATCGGCACGGAGAGGAACGATACCTGTGCTGAGCGATCCCAGACCCCTGGGCCCGGAGGAGCAGAACGACCTGCTGCTGCAGATCACCCTGCTGCTGTCCCACTCTCTACCCGAAGGCTGGCAGGAGGTCGCGGTGAGCTACCGTGCCCTGGGGTCACACAGCGAGATGCTGGGGCAGATCCAGCGGATGGGACAACGGCCCAGTTCGCACGAGCCACCTCCCGATCTGGCGAAGAGGTTCCAGCGGTTGCGCGCGGGCATGTACCGCCCTGGCGTCGGCACCTGGTTCACCGCCACGTACCGGCTCACCAGCTCCTCCGGCTACAGCGTTGCCTACGACCAGGACAACGAGCCCGCCTGGGTGTCGGCCCCGCCCGAGAGCGCGCGTGACGAGGAACTCCGGATGTTCCCCCGCGACGCACAGCACATTCCGGAGTGGTGGGGCAGACCGCCGGGCGGCGGGGCTCCCGACGAGGCGGCCAGAGCACCGGCCGGCCGAGGGGCCGGCGCGCCAACCGGACCTCCCAGCACGCCGGCGAGTGCGCCCGCTCACGGACAGGCACACCGGCCGACCGGGGCAACGGTGTCCATCGCCAAACCGTACGACGGCACCCAACCCGACGGCACCCCGATCTTCCAGCGGCCCCCGGTCCCTCCCGAGGCACGGGACGCGGTGGTCCGCTACCTGGCGGACGCGCCCATCATCCTGTCGGCGCGCAGCTTCAGCGAGGACCTGCTGGCCCCCGGGCGCCCCGCCAACGTGCCCCTGACCTACCACACCGACGGCACCTGGATCTGGCCCGGATCGGTCGGCTACTACCTGCGCGCGCACGGTGCCCCGCCGCAACCCGAACTGGTCGCCCACATCCGGGACAACGGTTTCCGGCTGCCCGCGCTCCCGGAGAACGTCGAAACCGCGGCGCTCGAAAACCTCTACCGGTACTTCCAAAGCGGGGACGAGTCATGAGCGGCCAGCCGGCCGCCACCGGGGTCACCCGTGCGGGCGCGGGTAAGCCGCCACCACAGTGTTCCCGGTGAAGTCGACCATGGCCACCTCGGCCCGCATCGTGTCCTCGGTGAAGCGTTCGAGTACCTCCGCCACCCGCTGGCACAGCACCTCCCCGGCGGGCTCCAGCAGACCCGCGGCGTCCCAGAGCTCGTAGGCGTGCCGGCCGGTGTTGGCGGCGTCGACCTGGCGGGCCAGCCCATCGTCGTCGCTGACCTCCCGGGTGATCCCGCCAAGGAGCGAGGTGGACACCTTGGAGCGGGTGTAGTGGGTCATCAGCACCCCGGCCGCGAGCTTTGTCAGCTTGCCGGCCATGCCCACGAACACCACCCGGTTCAGGCCGTTGTCCATCGCGCGGCGCAGGGCAGCGCCGGTGAAGTCGCCCACCTCGACGAAGCAGGTGTCCGGCAGGGCGGGGTGCAGCCGCATCGCCCCCTTCTCGGTACGGCCGCCGGTGCACAGCACCAGCGTTCGCTCGCCCTGGGCCGCCATGACCGAGACCGCCTGCTCGACGCTGGCGCGCCAGGACGCCGTGGAGAACGGCCGGACGATGCCCGTGGTGCCCAGGATGGAAATCCCGCCGAGAATGCCGAGCTTGGCGTTGGTGGTCTTGCGCGCCATCCGCTCGCCGTCGGGCACGCTGATGACCACCTGGACGCCGTCCCTGGCGACGTTGATCATCTCCCGCACCGCCTGGGTGATCATCTGCCGGGGCACGTCGTTGATGGCCGGGCCGCCCACGTCGAGTCCCAGGCCCGGCTTGGTGACCACGCCCACGCCGACCCCGCCGTCGATCTCCAGGCCGGGTTCCGGCGCGCGGGTGACAGTGGCCGTGATGTGCGCGCCGTGCGTGACGTCGGGGTCGTCGCCGCCGTCCTTGACCACCACCGCCTCCGCCCGGTCGGCGGAGAGCACCTCGCACCGCTCGGTCGCGAACGTGATCCGCCGGCCCGTGGGCAGCGCCACCTCGACCGTTTCCACGGGGCTGCCCGTGGCCATGGCCTGCGCGGCGGCCTTGGCCGCGGCCGACGCGCAGGTGCCGGTCGTCCAGCCCGTGCGCAGCGCCTTCTGCCGCACCTTGGCGGTGCGCGGAAGGTCGGGCTCGCGCAGTTCGGGAGCCGGGTCGGGGTCCCCGCCGGGGCCAGGCGGCTCGCTCATGCCTACCGTGCCTCGCGCAGCTCGCGCCGCGCCGCGCGGTCGGCGCGGCGGTACCCGTGGAAGTGCCCGGGGTGGTACAGGTGCGAGCGCGTGCCGCCGGCCGACAGCGCCGGGCCCACCAGCACCAGCGTGTGCTTCCAGAGCTTGTGCTCCTTGGTGGTGGCCTCCAGCTCGTCCAGGGTGCACCACACGACCAGTTCCTCGGGCCAGGTGACCTGGTACCCGATCAGGCACGGCGTATCGGGCGGGTAGCCGCCGTCGAGCAGCTCCTGCCGCAGTTGGCCGGAGCGGGCGGCCGAGAGGAACAGCGCCATGGTGGTGCCGTGCCGGGCGAACTCGCGGACCTCCTCCCCCGCTGGCATCGGCGTCTTGCCGCCGCCGAGCCGGGTCAGGATCACCGACTGGGCGACCTCGGGGATGGTGAGCTCGCGCTGGGCGAGCGCCGCGACCGCGCTGAACGCCGACACGCCCGGGATGACCTCGGCTTCCAGGCCCATGCCGGTGCACTGGTCCAACTGCTCCTGCATGGCCCCCCACAACGCGGGATCACCGGAGTGGATGCGGGCGATGCGCAGCCCTTCGTTGGCGGCGCGCTCGTAGTAGGGCAGCACCCCCTCCATGGGCAGCTTCGCGGAGTCGACGATCTCGGCGTCCTCGCGCGCGTACTCCAGGACATCGGCGTGCACCAGGCTCGCCGCCCAGATCACGACGTCGGCCGCCTCAATGGCGCGCACCGCGCGGACGGTGAGCAGGTCGGCCGCGCCCGGTCCGGCCCCCACGAAGGTGACCAGGCCCGCCGGGCCGCCGGTGTTCTCTCGCTCGCTGGCTTCCACGCGCTCGCTCACTACTCCTCGCTCGCTGACAGTTTGCCGCCGCGCTCGCCCCGGCGCGCCGGGGCGACCAGGGTCGACAGGTACGGAAGCGCCTCGTCCTCCAGTTTGGCCACCGGATCGATCTCCTCACCGTCCAGGCCCAGGCGGGCGCCGTAGACGGCATCGTCCAGCCGGCCCGACTCTCGCAGCGCGGCGACAACGTCCGGGGCGAACCTGCCGAACTTGTACGCCACCACCGTGGCATCGGTGGCCAGGGCCGCGCGCAGCCGCTCGACTCCGGCGGTCACCGGAAGCAGCGTCAGCGGCTCCATGCCCTCGACCAGGACGCTGCCGGAGCGCGACGCCAGGTCCTGCATGGCGGTGATCCCCGCCACGGTCTCGATCTCGGTGTCCGGCGCCATCTCGCGCACCGTCCGCGCCAGGTAGCTGAAGGTCGAGTAGATGTTGGGGTCTCCGATGGTGGCGAACGCGACGCTGCGCGCTCCCTGTTCGAAGTGCCGCACGACGGTCCGGGCGGCCTCGTCCCAGGCGCGCGTCCGGCGCTCGCTGCGCCCGCCCCGGTCGTTCAACGCGAACACCACGCGCTCGATGGTCTCCTCGGGCACGTGCTCGCGCACCGTGGCCTCGGCCCGGCCCGGCTCGTCCAGCGCCAGGACCGGGACGAGTACGACGTCGGCCGCGCACATGCGCCGCACGGCCTTCACCGTCACCAGTTCCGGGTCTCCCGGGCCGACCCCGACCCCGACGAGCCGCGTACTCCCGCCCATGTCACCGCTTTCCGTGGTACTGACAGACGCTGCCTTTCTCCAATGCCGCAGCTCAGCGTATCGGTGTGGGTCAGCGCGGCAGAGGGGTCCCCCTGACCGTCCGCGCCCTCCGCTCCGGTGCCCCGTGGCGCGGCTGCGGGCACGAGCGGCCCACGGGCGCGATCACACTTCGTTCTCAGGCTGACACAGCATCGGGTTCTGCAGCTCCGCGCACGGTCGGTGGCCGTGGGAACGGATGATGTCCCTGCCGACCTCGTTCGTCAGGTACCGAAGGAAGCTCGCGGTCAGTGATTCCGCGTCGGCCTCGCCGTGGGTGTAGGCGTACTCGGTCTCCCAGAAAGGATAGGCGCCATAGTCGGCGTCCTCCAGTGTGGCCCGGTTGCCGTCGATACGCACCGGGAGGAGGTCCTGGCGCGCCTGTGCTGTCCCGGCCTCGCTGTAGCCGAGCGCCCCCGGAGTCTCGGCCACAGTGTCCAACAGCACGTTGGTCGAAGCGCGTTCGCAGCGAGGAACACCGGATGCCCCGGGGGCCAGCTCCAGGCAGTCGTCCGAGGTGTCTCCGGGCTCGCGTTCGCCTTCGAGGAGCCGCTGTTCGAAGGTTCGTCTCGTCCCGGAGTCCGAATGCCGGCTGACGAGGCGGACGGGAACGTCGTTCCCGCCGATTTCGCTCCAGTCGCGGATTTCTCCTTCGTAGAGCTGCCCGACTTGTTGGGCGGAGAGGTTCTGGACCCCGGCCTCCTCGTTGATGACGAGGGTGAAGAGCGAGAACGCCATCGGCCGGGACAGCAGCATCGGGTATCCGTCAGGGCTCTCCCCGTCGGAGAAGGCCAGCATGTCCTCCGGGTTCTCCGCGTCGTCCAGCCTGCGCAGACCTTCGGTGCTTCCCTGCGTGTCGATCGTGAAGGAGCTGCCCGGGCAGGTGTCCTCGTACATCTCGGCGGCCTCCTCCAGCACGGGCGAGAATGCCGTGGACCCCACTATGGTGAGCTCACCTGAGGCGCAGTCCAGCGGGGCCTCGTCCTCGAAGACGTAGGAGACGGCCGGTTGTGCGATGATCACCAGAACGAGGAAGAAAAGCAGCGCGATGACCGGACCTGATGTCCCGGTACGGCTCCTGGTCTCCTTGATTCCACCGGCCCCCACTCCGCCTTTGATCCCGCCGACCACCTCGGGCGGGTCGAATGGCGGGCCTCCGTCACTCGTTTCGAGGACCGCCAGGATCTTGTAGTACTGGGACCGGTTCAGCGGAACCTTGGGAAGCTGGATTTCACCGCCCCGTGACCCGAATCCGGAATCCGCGTCGAAATTTTCGCGGATAAAGTCATCACTGAGCTCGGTGAGTACCATGTTGACCACGTTGCGACCGGGGAACCTGACATTGATTCCGGTCTTGTGGTGCTCCAGAACGGCGTAGTCACTGGTGTCGATATTGGTTGCGCCGTTGTTCTCGATCCGCAGCAGAACGAACGACGGATCAACGAGCCGCCTTCCGTCCTCCCACTGCAGATGTTTCCATGACTCGGATTCCGGCCCCTGGGCGACCACCTCGTCAGCGACGGTGGTGTCCATCTGCACCCGGTAGCCCAGCCGCTTGCGGCCAACAAAAATGAACTCGTACAGGAACGCCATGATGGGGACGATGACGCCGAGCACCGCGATAACGGCGCTCCAGGAAATACCGTCCAATCTGTCTCCAGTTCGCACTTTGACACGGTCAAGGGGTGCTGAATATTACGGGCCGGAATGGGATCGGTTGAAGCGCGACGACGAGCCGTACGTCAACGTTCACCAGCTGGGCCCGTTGCCGTGCCGCGGCGTTCAACGCCCCCCTTTCCCCGCGTTGCAGGCCACGACGCCACAACTCCGGGCGAGCACGCCACGGCCCTGGTCACGGGGTCGACACCGCGAACAAGGCAAACGCGGTACGGCAACGGCCCCTGCCGGTTGCTCCGCCTAGGGAGCGGTAGTGCGCACGAGGCCAGCGCCTACCGCGGCTCCCCCGCCTCTCGCGGAGGCGCCGGGAACCCCGCGGGGGCGCCCGAGTAACCTCGGTTACCGGCGAAGCAGTCCGGACTGGGGGGAACGGTGAAGCAGGTACCGCGGGTGGTGATCGCGGCGCCGGCATCGGGCGGCGGCAAGACCACCGTGGCAACCGGGCTCATGGCCGCGCTGGCGGCGCGGGGGCGACGTGTCTCCGGACACAAAGTGGGGCCCGACTACATCGATCCCGGGTACCACGCGCTGGCCACCGGCCGGCCGCCGCGCAACCTCGACCCGGTGCTGTGCGGCGAGGACCGCGTCGCCTCCCTGTTCCGGCACGGGGCGGCGGGCGCGGACCTCGCCGTCATCGAGGGAGTCATGGGGCTGTTCGACGGCGCGTCCGAGCCGCGGCACTTCGAGGGGCCGGGCGACCTCGCCTCGACGGCGCACGTCGCGCACCTGCTGAGCGCGCCCGTGATCCTCGTTGTGGACGCCGCCCGCACCAGCCGGTCCGTCGCGGCGCTCGTGCACGGGTTCCGGAGCTTCGACTCCCGGGTGCGGGTGGCCGGGGTCATCCTCAACCGGGTGGGCTCCGACCGGCACGAAGAGCTGCTCCGCGCCGCCCTTGACGACGTGGGGATCGAGGTTCTCGGTGCCCTCCGCCGCCAGCCCGATGTCGAGAACCCGTCCCGGCACCTCGGGCTGATCCCGGCCGCCGAACGCGCGTCCGCGGCCCGGAAGGCCGTCGACGCACTGGGGGCGCTGGTCGCGGGCTCGTGCGACCTGGACGCGATCGCCGCGATCGCCGGCAGCGCGGGCCCGCTCGCCGGGGAGCCGTGGGACCCCGGGGCCGAGATCACCGAAGCGCCGCCCCCGAGGCCCGTCACGGTCGCGGTCGCCGGCGGCCCGGCATTCACGTTCGGCTACACCGAGCAGGCGGAGCTGCTGCGGGCGGGCGGCGCCGAGGTCGTCTCCTTTGACCCGCTGCACGACGAGGAACTGCCCCGCGGCACACACGGGCTGATCGTGGGTGGCGGGTTCCCCGAGATGCACGCGGCCGAGCTGTCCGCCAATGGCGCGTTGCGGGCGTCCGTGGCCGATCTCGCGTCCCGGGGCGGCCCTGTTGCCGCCGAGTGCGCGGGCCTGCTCTACCTGGCGCGGCACCTCGACGGCGCTCCTATGTGTGGTGTGCTGCCCGCCGAGGCGCGGATGACGGAGCGCCTCACCCTCGGCTACCGCGCCGCTGTGGCGGTCCGCGACTCCGTGCTCGCCCGGTCCGGATCCCGGGTGCACGGCCACGAGTTCCACCGCACCGCCACCACCCCCGCACACGGCCCGGACCCGGCCTGGCAGTGGAAAACCGATAGCGCGGAGGGCTTCGCGAGTGCGACCCTGAACGCTTCTTACCTGCACCTGCACTGGGCCGGAACCCCGGCGATCGCCACCCGCTTCCTGGGCTCGGTGCGCGAGTTCGCCTGCGAGAACGACACGTGATTTCCTCTGACTCCCCGACACCCACGCTTCCGGCCGCCATCCTGCGCACCGACCGGCTGCGGCTGCGCGCCTTCACCGAAGCCGACATCGACGACGTCCTCGCCGGCGTGAGCGACCCCGGAACCCAGCGGTGGCTGCCCATCCCGGGGCCCGGGCAGCCCTACACGCGCGAGGCCGCCCAGCAGTGGTGCCTGGAAAGCGCGCCGGGGGCGCGTGCCTCGGGTGACGGCCAGCAGTGGGCCGCGATCGAGGCAACCACGGACCGGTTCGTGGGCTCGTTCGGGCTCACCCGCACCCGGTGGCAGGCGATGAGCACCGAGGTCGGGTACTGGGTAGCCCCGTGGGCGCGCGGCCACGGCTTCGCCACCGAGGCTGTCGCGGCCATGGCGCGCTGGACCCTGGACCAGGGTTTCCAACGCGTCGAGCTCAAGGCCGCAACCGGCAACACCGCCTCACGAAGGGTGGCCGAGAAGACCGGCTTCCACTTCGAGGGCACCGAACGCAACGCCATGCCCCTCCACGAGGGCCGCGCCGACCTCGCCGTCTACAGCCTCATCCCGGGCGATCTGGGGTAGCCGTCCCCCAGGGGTGGGCCCGCCCCGCTGGGGTTCGAAGGGGCACTGGTAGTTGTTCCCGGGAGGACAGCCGGTTCCGCGGGCCGAGGGTAAAAATCGGTTCATCACCCAGAGTGTCTGGTTTGTTCTCTTGTGTTGCGCCGTCAGGGTGGACTCGGAGCACAGGAAAACAAAGGGAGGAGACCATGAGAAACCAGCTCATGCGCGCGATCATCACCGCCTTGGCTCTGGGTGCTGCTGCCCTGGTCGGCCCACTGGCCACGCCCGCCGCCGCGGTCGAGGTCAGCGATGTCGAGCTCACCGATATTGACGACACCCTCAACAACATCAGCACCAATGTCCTCGGCGTCGTCGTCGACGACAATAATCTCGCTAATCTCAATCTCCTGCGGTGAATCCTCTTTAGCACGACGGTCGCGGCTTGTTCCGGCTGGCCACGAGAGGGAAAGCCGCTGACGGCAAACGGCCGCCAGAAGACTGACGCAGCCCCAGGTAGGTACTGTCTCGTGGACTGGGACCACGTGCGCCGCATCGACAGCGCACCCACCACCCAGCCCCGCGCTGAGGCCCGGGCACACACCATCGGCCAATGGGCTCTCAGCGCATCGCACACGAGCTGGCGCATACCGGGGCTGTGGTGCTTGACCGCGCCGACGAGGCCGAGCGCGACCGGGCCCGCCGCGCTGGACGCAAAGTCGGACGCCTCCTCAACCGCTCTGTTCGTACCGATTTCTTGCCCCATGACCGGGTCGCGGTTCGGAACGCCGAGCGCCAAGACAGCCCCCGCGTGCGCGGGGAGCATGCGGGCGACCCCGGGGCCCAGACCGGTCGGCCAACGGCGGTCAGTCGGCCCGTGTCCCGCTCCCCACGAGCTCGGTGTCCTCGCCCTCCTCCGGCTCGCTGGTGCGGGTGTTGGGCAGGTAGCGCCAGGCCATAACGGCGGTGGCGAGTAGCAGCGCGGCGCCCACGTAGCCGGCCGTGGTGATGCCGGTGGCGAAGGCGTCCCGGGCGGCGGCGAGCAGCGCGTCCCCGGCTTCGCCGCCCAGGTCCGCGGCGGCCGCGGCCGCCGCGGGCATGCTGTCCCGGGTGGCCTCCGCGGCGGCCCGCGGAGTGCTCTCGGGCACGGTGTCGGCGATGCCGAACCGGTAGACGGCGGTGGCGATCGCGCCCAGGGTGGCGATCCCGGTGGCCTGGCCCAGCTCGCCGACCGTCTCGAACACCGATGAGGCCGATCCGCTCTTCTCCTTCGGCGCGGAGTTGACGACCAGGTCGACCATCACCGCCGACCCGAGCCCCATACCCAGGGACAACACGATGGACCCGGCGATGACGAACCCGAAGCCGCCGTCTCCCCCGACCTGGGTCAAGCTCAGCAGGCCCACCGCGGGGAACAGCATGGCCAGGGCGGTGGTGCGGCCGGGACCGATCCGCGTGGCGAGGGCCGGCGCCAGCAGCGCCGCGGGGATGCTCGCCAGCCCTTGCGGCAGCAGCCACAGCCCCGCCACCAGCGGAGACAACCCGACCATGAGCTGCAGGTACTGCGACAGCAGCATGACGGCGGAGCCACCGGCGATACCGCCGGCCAGCAGGGTGCCCAGCCCCACGCTGAACGCCCGGTGCCGGAACAGGGTGAGGTCCAGCAGCGGGCTGTCCAGCCGGCGCTGGCGGCGCACGAAGACCCACCCGGCGGCCAGCCCCGCCAGCAGCACCGCCGCGGTGGACAGTTGCCAGCCGTCCTTGGCCGCGTCCTTCACCGCGTAGACCACCAGCAGGATGGTTGCCAACGACAGCAGCACGCTGAGCGGGTCGATCCGGCCGGGGTCAGGGTTGCGGTACTCCGGCAGCAGGAACGGCCCCGCCGCGAGCAGCAGCAGCATCACCGGCACGCCGAGCAGGAACACCGCGCCCCACCAGAACCACTCCAGCAGCAGCCCGCCGACGGAGGGGCCCACCGCGGCGCCGCTGGCGAAGCACGCCATCCACACCGCCATGGCGAAGCCGCGCTGCCGCGGGTCGCGGAACATGTTGCTCAGCAGCGACAGGCTGGAGGGGGTGAAGGTCGCGCCGGCCACGCCGAGCAGGGCGCGGGCGGCGATCAGTATCGCGGGGCTGGTGGCGAAGGCCGCGGCCAGCGAGGCCAGGCCGAACGCGGCGGCGCCGATGAGCAGCAGCCTACGGCGCCCTATGCGGTCGGCCAGGCCGCCCATGGTGACCAGGAACCCGGCCACCAGGAAGCCGTAGATATCCAGGATCCACAGCTGCTGGACGGCGCTCGGGTTCAGGTCGGCCGCCAGGTGCGGCAGCGCTAGGTGCAGCACGGTCAGGTCGAGCGCGAGCAGCAGCACCGGCAGGGCCAGGACGGTGAGCCCGAGCCACTCCCGCACGCCGGCCTTGGGCGGGGTGTCGGCCGCTGGGGACATGGCAGTCTCCTCTTACTTGTCGGATGGGAGCGGGGACGCGGGTGTCCGCCCGCCCCCGGGAAGAAGCCGCCCGGCTCCCCGGCCGGGCGGCTCGGTTCGGGTGAGCCCTCAGGTCAGCCCCGGTGCGGGGCCGTTCCGGTGGCCTCCTGGTAGGTCGGATGGTGCACGCAGACCGCCACCGTGTCCTGAGCGATCTCGAAGACCGCGGAGACGTCGCGGGGGACGTAGAGCATCTCCCCGGCACGCGCCGTGAAGCTGCCCTCCTGGCTGCGCACGGTGAACCGGCCCGCGGTGACCGCGGCGACCTCGTCGTAGGGAAGGGCGAACTCGTAGACCCCGCCGCGGGGGAAGACGGAGAACGCCAGCCCCATCGGCGACCCCTCGGCGTGGTCGGCGAGGTAGCCCACCGCGCCGCCCCGTTCGTCGACGCATGTCCACTCCGGCACGTCGGCCAGCGCGAAGACCTGCATCGTGCTCGGGTCGAACACCTGGCCGGCCCGCGGTTCCCCGGGCACGCTGGGCGGCGCGTCCGGTGGGTTCCCGGCATCGGCCATGGCCCGGTACTCGCGCAGAGTCAGGCCGTGTGCTTCGGCGAAGGTGGGGTGGTGCACGCAGACCATCTCGAGGTCCTCGGTGATCTCGAAGCTGCCCGGCACACCGCGCGGCTGGGTCATCAGCTCACCTTCGCGCGCGGTGACCAGCCGGCCCCCGGTACGCACGCTCAGGCTGCCCTTGGTCACCACGCAGAACTCGTCGTAGGGCCAGGTGAAGTCGAAGCTCACCCCCTTACCGAACCGGACGAAGGCCAGCCCCATGGCCGCGCCCTCCTCCGCGTCGGCGATGTAGCCGACGTGGGTGCCGGCGGCGTCGTCGCTCCAGCTCCACAGGCTGGCGTCCGCGGCGGTGAACCGGGCGGTGGTCGTGGGATCGAAGGTCATGCGGGCCCCCTCAGGCGGCGTAGGGGGTCTGTTCGCGGGCCTCGCGCAGCGCGCGGCCCCACCAACCCAGCTGGTCCAGGAACCCCTTGGCCGCGGCCTCCAGGGGTTGGCCCTCGACGGTCTCGCCGTGCTCGTCGAAGTGCTCCCAGTAGTTGGCGAAGCTGATGGTGTTGCGGATGGTGGTGGCGTGGACCTCGTTGAACACCTGGCGCAGCTGCTCCACCGCGTACAGGCCGCCGCCGATGCCGCCATAGGACACGAACCCCACCGGCTTGGCGCTCCACTCCTGGAAGTACCAGTCGATGGCGGTCTTCAGCGACGCCGGGTAGCCCTTGTTGTACACGGGGGTGACCACGATGAAGGCGTCTGCCCGGTCCAGGCGCGGCTGCAGGGCCTGCACCGGCGCGGGCACCGGGTCGTCGTCGCCGCCGTTCAGGACGTCCGGCAGCGCGGCCTCCTTCAGGTCCACCAGGTCCACGTTCAGGTCACCGCGCTGCTCGGCGTGCCGGGAGATCCACTTCGCCGGGGTGGGGCAGAACCGGTCCTTGCGGGTGCTGCCGATGATGACCGCCACGTTCAGGGTGCGGCTGTCCGCCATGATGCTGCCTTTCCGGTACGAGGTTCGTGGTGCGGATCGGGCCGGTGCGCCGTTGCAGCGGCCCGGTGGGTTCCAGCGGCCACAAACCTAGAACCTAAAGTTTCATTGAGGTCAATATTCGGGTTCGGTGCGGGCCTGGGTGCCCACCGCGGCGCGGCCCGGGGCTGGGATCGCCGGCCCCGAAACGGTCGCGCCCGGCTTCTCAAGGCCAGGCGGAGCCATTCTTCGACGCATGGCGAATTCCGGGTAGTACAGGATTCACGAATTGCGCCATGGATTTTTCACGGGGCACTATGAATCCGTCATAGTGCGGGGATGACCAGTACAGATGACCGCTCCCGCGTTCCCGCAGCCCCTTATGTCTCCGGCGGTGCCGCCTTCGGGGCGGCCGCCCCGGAGGCGGCACCGAGAACGAGGTCGAAACAAATATGGAATGCGCTGCCCTGCCGCCTGGAAATGCGGCGCACCAGTTCGTGGCGGTGTGCGAAGCGGTGACGCTGCGCCGCGACTCCGGTAACCAGGGCCGCGCCACGCCCCCGGGGGTAGCCTTCCTGAGGGTGCGGCCGGCCGGCCGCACCGCCGACCGGCGACGAAGGAGCAGGCGGAGCCGATGATCCGGGTGGTCGTGGCCGAGGACATGCACATGGTGCGCGGGGCGCTGGTCTCCCTGCTCGGCCTGGAGGGCGACATCGCGGTGGTGGCCGAGCTGGCTTCCGGTGACGGGATCCTGCCAGCGGTACGCGAGCACAAGCCGGACGTCGCGGTGCTCGACATCGACCTGCCCGGCACCGACGGGTTGACCGCCGCCGCCCAAGTCGCCGAGCAGGCTCCCCAGACCCGCACCCTGATCCTCACCGCGCTCGGACGGCCCGCCAACCTGCGCCGCGCCCTCGCCGCCAAGGCCGGCGGGTTCCTGCTCAAGGACGCCCCACCCGAGGAGCTGGCCGAGGGCATCCGCGGCGTGCACGCCGGGCGGCGGGTGGTGGACGGCCAGCTCGCCCTGGAGGCGTTGGACAGCCAGGAGTCACCGCTGACCGCGCGGGAGCTGGACGTGCTGCGCCTCATGGCCGAAGGGGCGGACGCCGCCGAGGTGGCCAAGCGGCTCTTCCTCACCACCGGCACAGTGCGCAACTACCTGACCTCGGTCACAACCAAGCTCAACGCGCGCAACCGCGTGGACGCGGTGCGCATCGCCCGTGAGGAGGGCTGGCTCTGAGGCCGCCGCCGACGCGGCGAAGCCGGTCAGGAATGGGGCCCGCTCGGCTCGGCCGCGGCGAGCGGGATCCGCACCGTGAGGCGGAACCAGCCGCCGGTGTGGTGGGTGTGCAGGGTGCCGCCGAATTCGGTGGCGCGGTGGGTGAGGTTGGCCAGCCCACCGGCCGGCTCGCCGGGGCTGGCGCTGGCGCCGTCGTTGGCGAGTTCGGCGGTGACACTGCCGTCATCGTCCTTCCGGACGGTGAGCCGCGCCCGGCGGGCGGTGCTGTGGCGCAGCAGGTTCGTGGTCGCCTCGCGGAGGACGAACGCGAGGGTGGCCTCCACCGGCGCGGGCAGCGGGTCCTGCTCGGTGCGCAACCGCACGGCGATTCCCGCGGACCGCAGGGTGTCGCGGACCGTGGCGTACTCCTGCTGGAGGGAGGGCCCGCGGTGCCCTTCGGCCACGGTGCCCAACTCACCCAGCGCGGCGCGCGCGGCGCTCAGGGCCTGGTCCAGCTCGCAGAGGGCCCGGTCGGGCTGAGTGGTGGCCAGGCGGTGGGCGAGATCCAGCTTCAGGGCGACGGTGGACAGGGAGTAGCCCAGCAGATCGTGCAGGTCGCGACCGAGGCGCAGCCGTTCGGCGGCCTGGGCGGTCTCGGCAAGCTCGCGGCGCAGCTCCTGGACCTCGCTCACCATGAGCAGCAGCCGCGAGATCCCGTAGATGCTCAGCCCACCGTTCAGTGCGATGATCACGTAGTTCACGGCGGCCAGCGGGGCGGTGTCCACGGCGAACAGCCCGAGCAGTCCGACGCACGCGACGACGGCGGCGAAGGCGCTCCTGCGGATCCGGTGGGGCAGCGCGAACAGGGCACTGGCCGCGAGCACGTTGGCCAGCACCATGTGCAGCGACTGGAAGGCGAGCACCGGCAGTGCGGCCAGCGCCGCTTGCGCGGCCAGGGCGAGCCGGGCGCCCCCCTGCCGGCTCGGCCGGCCGGCCCAGGACACCTGCAGCGGGTGCAGCGCGACCAGCCCTGCCATGCAGGCGGTGCCGACAACCAGCTCAGTGGTGTGAAAGTTCGGGAACTGCAGGGCGGACAACTGCCGGGAGACGAGGAACCCGACGAGCACCGCCACCAGCAGCGCCCAGGCCGGGCGCAGCAGCGCACGCTGCGAAGTAGGGGCGCTGCCGGTCGCACACGGGGGCGCATCCCGGTAGCCGCGGGCGAGCTTCCGGGCCTCGGCGAGGCCCCGGCGTCCGGCGGTACGCATGGCCGCCAGCTCGCGCTGTACCTGTTGCGGATGGCCGGCTAACAGCCGGCGGGCCAGTTCGCCCCGCATCACGAGCGAGGTGAGCGCGTCGCCCAGTGTGGCGTGGATGTCGCGGACGAACTCCGCCCGCTGCAGGGCGACCGCACCCCGCGCCAGCTCGTCGCGAGTGGCGCTCAGCTCGGCCACCTGGGCGCCCAGCCGGGAGACCCCGAAGATCACCAGCCCACTGGTGAGCGTGTAGACAGTGCCGTAACCCACATCCTGCGGGCTGTAATACACCAGCGCCTGGTGCAGGGCATCCCCGGCGAGTACCGCTGGGACCGCGAGCCACCGTAGGGGGCCGCGCAGGACCAGCAGCGCGGTCCCCAGCAGGAACGAGTGCAGGCCCACCCAGGCCTG
Organism: Lipingzhangella halophila; assembly: GCF_014203805.1. Lineage (GTDB taxonomy): Bacteria > Actinomycetota > Actinomycetes > Streptosporangiales > Streptosporangiaceae > Lipingzhangella > Lipingzhangella halophila. The sequence continues at coordinate 4,369,192 of NZ_JACHJT010000001.1, forward strand.
GGCGAAGTGCCAGGCCGGCAGGTAGACCAGGCCTGCCTGGACGGCCAGCACCAGCAGCGCCGCGGTCCGGCGCTCGGGGCGGTCAACCCACCGGGTCTGCAGCAGCTGCAGCGCGAACAGCGTGCCGAGCAGTGCCACAGCCACGGCCACGGAGGCGGGATCGTGCGGCACCGGCGTCCGGGTATTCACGAACAGTGTCTGCAACGCGGCCGTGGCGTGCAGCAGGAAAACCGCCACAGTGATGGCGTTGGCCAACCGCGGGGCCATGTCCGCGGCGTGGCGGTCGCGCCCTACTGCCACATGACCTCCCCCGAGAGCCATCCCGAACACACCAAGAGGGAAACCTACCCGCACAGCCACATATGGGGCATTTCGGGAGCCCAGCATCCCCGCGTGCGCGGGGAGCACTCTCCACCTATGACTATGAGCACACCATCACGGGGACCATCCCCGCATGCGCGGGGAGCACGACCGCGATCCGTTCCGTGATGAGCGTGGGCCGGGACCATCCCCGCGTGCGCGGGGAGCACCGTGCAGGTAGCGGTCGGTGGGGTTGGTGCTGGGGACCATCCCCGCGTGCGCGGGGAGCACACATGCGGCCTGCAGCCCTCTGAGGGCAGCGAGGGACCATCCCCGCGTGCGTGGGGAGCACCCACCCACCGGCCACGGGCGATCTCATCTGGTGGGACCATCCCCGCGTGCGCGGGGAGCACTACCGGAATCAATTTCCGATGGTGGCAGTGTGGGGACCATCCCCGCGTGCGCGGGGAGCACTATCGCTAGCAGTAGGTATCGCGGGGTATGCAGGGACCATCCCCGCGTGCGCGGGGAGCACCCCCGCCCCCGGGGCCGTCATCATCAGGCCCCCGGGACCATCCCCGCGTGCGCGGGGAGCACTGCGGCAACGGGTCTTTTACGGAGAAGTAGCCGGGACCATCCCCGCGTGCGCGGGGAGCACACGCCTGATCTGTGCGGATCTCCCCCGAGGCGGGGACCATCCCCGCGTGCGCGGGGAGCACAAATGATGCATGACCTAGCGATTAGCGACCCTGGGACCATCCCCGCGTGCGCGGGGAGCACGGCTCCGGAGGCGCCAGTGCTCCATGGCGACTGGGACCATCCCCGCGTGCGCGGGGAGCACGAGTAGTTGTCGACGTAGACGATCCGGAGCCCGGGACCATCCCCGCGTGCGCGGGGAGCACTGACGGGCTCCTCCTCAGAGGGCGCAGCTTCTGGGACCATCCCCACGTGCGCGGGGAGCACTCCGAGAAAATCACTGAGGACTACCCGGAGCTGGGACCATCCCCGCGTGCGCGGGGAGCACGCCGTGGCCAGCGCCACCATGGAAACCGGGCGGGGACCATCCCCGCGTGCGCGGGGAGCACGACGGCCCGGACGCCGTCGGCTCGAAGATGGTGGGACCATCCCCGCGTGCGCGGGGAGCACGTGGTGCCAGTCTTCGTCTTCGCCCGGTTCTTGGGACCATCCCCGCGTGCGCGGGGAGCACACTGAATGACCTGCGATTCTACAAGAGTAATAGCGTCATTTCATTCACTTCCCAAGAAACCGGCAAACCACCCATAACTTCCGCATTCCAGCCACTGTGACGCGAGCGATCACCCGAAGCCAACCGCAAGTGTTTCGGTGCGGAAGGCCCGCATGAACGCTCCGAGCGTGCCCCCTTCTCCGTACCGCTCCTCACTTGGCTCCGTCCGGGGTGACCAGAAAAGACATCGAGATCACGTTCCGCCTCCACCAACCTCTTCCTCCTCAGCGATGGTCACCAGTGCGTCGAGAAGGTCAGCGCGCGTCTCGGCCAAAGTCGGTGCCGCGGCCCAGCGCTTCGGAACGGCTGACGGGTGGTCGCACAGGTGGGTGGTGAGGAAGTGGTCCAGCACCGCTCCCGGGTCTCCCCTGTAGTACGACGGGTGGCGCCGGGCGTGGGAACGCAGTGACGCGACGGTCCGCGACAGCCACGCACGTTCCTTCCGGGAGAACCGGGCCAGCGGTTCCCCCGGTGGAGGCACAGCATCTGGCGTTCCACTGCCCACCGGCCGGTATGGGGCACCACTGGCGCGGCCACGTGCCTGCTCCAACAGCCAGAAGTGGTGGGGCATCCGCTCCTCCAAGCGCAGCAGAATGCCCGATAGCCGCTGAGCCAGCTCAGTTCCGCACATCTCGGCCAGCTCCTCGCCCAACCGCACCCGGCGCAGTTGGTCGGCGGTCCACGTCCGCTCCGGGACGGGCGGCAACGCCTGTTCTTTCAGCTTGCGGAGCAGATAGTCGCCCGTCGAAACCGAGACCAGGGGCGCCTCCCGTCGCGCGTCGATCGTGACGCGCCCCGCGATGTCGGACGTCGGGACCGCCCCCGACTCGGTAGCGCAACCGTGCGCCGCGGCTGCCGGGGTGGGTACGGAGTCGCCATCGCGCGCATCCGCCGCCGGGTGGCCGAATCCGGCAGCCTGTACGAGGGCGGCGAGCGCCTCCTGCTCCAACACCGTCGGCGCGATGTACGTGGTTACCGCCGACTTCCGGGCCCAGCGCCGCGGCCGTTCGGAGAAGGCGCAACGCAGCGTCCCGCCATGCCATTGCGGATAGACGTAGCGCAGCCGGGTGAAGACGCGGTCGGTTTCGGTGTCGCGCAACGCGAACCACAGGGGGCGCACCTCGGCCCGTTTCGGGGTGCCGCCGCTCGCCACTGTTGCGTGTACCTCCGCCATGCGGGCGGCGATCCTCGTGTCGGGGGCTCCTCCATGCTCCGGGCATGGGCAGAACTCGGCCAGCAACTCCACGGCGAAGTCGAACTGCGCGGCATGCGACGCACACGACTGGAACGTCTGAGTGGCGGTCCGACGACCGGCGGCTGCGCAGTTGCCGCACCCAACGACGGACGTGAGAACGCGTTGGAACGCCTGCGACCACAGCAGATCAGAGAACAGACAGCACGTGTCCACGATTCTTCTTCTCCCTGGACGGGAGCTGGATCCCTTCCCCAGCTCATCCGGAGAAGCGCGGTACAGAAGTGTGGACGTATGCGCGGTACACCCACGCCGACTAGCGGGAACCGCCGTCATGGTGGCGCGCGTGACCGCTCACAAAGCTAGAAGAGTACCTCTATCAGGTCAAACTCCATGGTCAATCGGCAAAAGGGTTCCCGCACGTTTCGCGGTTCGCCTCCGGCATCGGAACTCTCGACCGCGACGACACACGGACATCGGGCTCCGTGACGCCCGCCCTGGCGCCACCACGAACATGTTGCCCGCAATCGGACAATTTTCAGAATTGGCATACACCAGAGGCAGGGAAACGCTAGACATAGGAGGCAGACACTCCCCACGAGAAATCCCGGATGCGAGCAGATTCCTCCCCCTCCGATGCTCCCCAGACCCTGGTCGCCCTGGTCGGCACCAGCCCCACCCCGCCTCTCCTCTCCGCGTTGACCTTCGCGCCTCCGCGCCTGGTGCTGGTGCACAGCGCCGACACCCTCGGAAGAGCCGAGCGGATCGCCAAAATGGCCCGGCGGTTGTGTCCACGCATCGAACACACCGAACTGTTCGACTTGGGCCGCGACGTCTACGACTTCCGCTCCGTGGACGGCCGTTTCGCCGGTCTCCTGCCCACGCTGGGCGGCGCGTGGCGGTTGTGCTACACCGGCGGCACCAAGGTCATGGGAATCGCCGCCGTACTGCGCCACCTCGACCTGTTTCCCGAACAGCACCATTGGCGGAGCTACCTCGACGCCACCACCGACGCCCTGCGGTTCACCGACGGCTCGGTGCACCCCGGCGGCCCTGACAGCTCCACACTGACCACCACCGACCTGGCGAAGCTGCACCAGGTCGACCTGCATCCCGCGGAGCCCTCGGCAAGGCCGGACGAAGGCGCCGAGCTGGAAGCGAGGGTACTCGCCCTGTTCCGCGACCAGCTTTCTGGAATTCCGGATTCCGAGGTGATCGGTAACCAGATCATGCCCGACCCCGGCGCCCCCGAGCAGAGCATTGGTGACTTCGACCTGATCGTGCGCTACCGGCACCGGATCCTGTGTGTGGAGGTCAAGAAGGACCCCGACCGGATCCCCGGTGCCGCCGGGTGGGCGGTCACCAAGGCCAAGCGAGCCTTCGGCTCGGCGACCCGGGTGCTGCTGGTGCACGACGGGGAGCCCGGGGCGTGCTCACGCTTCCGGATCGCCGACTACGACCCGGAGCTCAACGGGGCACCGCTGCACGTGCGCGCCCGCGCGGAACTGGAAGGGGAGTTCCACACCGCTCGGGACCTGCTGGAAGGGTTCTTCCTTCCCCGGCATGGATCCACCCCTCCGGACCCCGTGCAGGCTCCTGTGCCGGCCCAGCCACCCGGTGACCATCCCGGGCACAACGACGGCCCGCTGCTGCTAATGGGAGTGGGCGGCAGCCGCCTGGGCGTGCTCGCCGCCGCGCATGCCTACCGCCCGTCCCAGACGGTGCTGCTGCACACCCCGCAGAGCGAGCGCGAGGTCGCCGGTCTGGCCCCTGCCGTGTGCCACACGCTCTTCGCTGCCGAGAACCCCGACGAGTTCAAAGCCCTGCGGCGGCGGCAGCTCCCCGCCCGGTTGCGCCGGTACCGGAACCGAGTGAAGTTCGGGCACACCGCCGTCGACGCCTCTGACGCGGCGCGCGTCGCAGCCCTGGCCCACGCCAAGATCGACCAGTACGCCTCCGGCGACACCCCCGTCGTCGCCGACGTCACCACCGGCACCAAGGCGATGAGCACCGGGCTGGCGCTAGCCGCCCACGCCCGCGGCGGCTGCGTCACCTACCTTTCCCCGGTCACCCGGCGTGTCTCATGCCACGCGCACGGCCCGGTCGGCTCTTCGGGGGTGGCCGCCGTGGACTGGTCCAGCGTGCTACGCGGCTACACACCGCTCGCTGTGCCGCTGACCGGAAGGATCCACCACCAGCTCGCCGAAGAACAGGTGGATACCGACCTGCTGGACAGTGCCGCCGCCGTGCTGCGCGAGCACGCCGGGGAACAGGGCCATACGCCCACCGTGTGGGTGGATGGCACCGTGCTCGCCGACAGCGCGGAGTCGCCGTTGGCGCGCCGCTCCGTCGACCAGCGGCCCACTCTCGTCGTCACGGTCGCCGACCGCGCCGTCGGTCTGACCGCGCCGTGCTGGTCCCGCCGGCAACGGCTCACCCCCGGCGACTGGGCGCACGCGGTGTTCGCCGCGACCATGCGGCTGAACGCGGCCTGCGGGGTGGCCGGGCTGACCCTGGCGCTACATCGCCCCGGCGAGGGCTCGGTGCGCCGCGCGCTGGACCTCGTCGACTGGCTGGCCTGGACCGAAACCAGCTCAGAGGAGATCTCCGGCGCCGAGTCACAGGCGCGACACGGCCGAAACCCGCGCACCGCCACCGAGGAGATCACCGGGCACGAGGAGTCGCTGCGCCCCAAGGTGGTCTCCGCCACCCCGGGGACCCCGGAGTTCCGCGCCGCGCTAACCGCCCACCTGCGCGGGCTGGGGGTGTGAGCTGCGCGCTCGCCACCGATCGTGCGGGCGGCGACGGGGAGGCGCATCGTGGCCACCGCCTCCGCCACGCCCGTGTCCGAGAGGACCACATGTACGCCCCACCCACACGAGAGACGGGAGTATCCATGCCCGACGACGCCGACCCCTGGCACGCGGATTCCGGGGTTCTGGTCACCGTCGACCTGAGCGGCATCCAGGAGTTCATCTACGAAGGCCGGCGGTTGCTCGACGCGATCGGCCGCTCCGTTATGGTCGCCGACCTCACCGACACCGACCCCGCGAACCCGGACGGCATCGGCCACCTCTTGACCGGGCTCGGCCCCCGTACGGTGCTGCGCGACGCGGGCGGTGCCCTGACCGTCGCCTTCGCCGCCCCCGAGGACGCTCGGACGTTCACCGCCCATTACACCCGCTACCTGCACGACGTCTCCGACCTGTTCAGGCCGGTGGTCGCGCACGTGGCCTTCGGTCCGGACCAGCCCACGGCGCCCACTCTCGCCGCCGCCGAGGACGAACTCCAGCACGAGCTGTCCCAGGTACATCAGGAGCGCGCCGCCGCGCACACGCCGGTGCTCGGTTACGGCGTGACAGCACTGTGCGACGTCACCGGCCGTCCCGCCGAGACCGTGGATCACCTGCGTGGCCGCAGCGACCGCCACGAGCGGGTGGCCCGCGACGTTGTGCACGCCCGCTACCGGGGCCGCCGCTGGCACAAAGCGACCGTGGGCTCCCTGCTCGACGGCGCCGAACCCGACCTCGGCGGGCGGGCCCTGGACCTGCCGATGAGCGTGGAGCACCTCGGCCGGGAACTGGGCGACATCAGCCAGCAGGCCGTCATCCACCTGGATTTCAACGACCTGGGGACCGCACTGCGCAATTACCGGCACGAGCTGAGCCGCAACGGCGCGGACCACCTCACCGGGCTGCGCACCGTCTCTGATCAGATCGCCGACCTCACCCACGGGCTGGCCAAGGCGATGATCACCGCTGTCGCCAACCGGTTGCAGCTAGATGAGACACGGAACCCGATCCTCCGCGGTACCGGCGCGGGCAGCGTCCTGCACCCGCACACGCACCGCCGCCGCGGCGTGCGGGTGCCGGTGCGGCCCATCGTGGTGGCCGGCGACGACCTCACCGTCGTCTGCGACGCCCGCCTGGCCTGGAGCCTCACCCGATTCGCGTTCGCCTGGCTCGACTCCACCCCGCACACGCACCTCCTCACCAACGGCGACCCGCGACGCCCTATGGCAGCGCGCACCGCATGGCCGTGGGGGCGCACCGCAGGGCTGTCCGGCACCAGCACCGAGACCGGTGTCCCAACCGTGAAGGCCGGGATCGCTGTGCAGCCGGTCGGCTCGCCCCTGCTCGCCGCGTACGACATCAGCGACGAGCTGTGCACCCTCGCCAAGCAGCACCGCACGGCCGAAGGCGCCACTGACGAGCACGCGGTGGCCTGGTCGCGGGACTTCGACACCCCCGAGAGGGTGGTGCGCCGGCTCACCGGACGACACAGTGCCACCGGGGAGAGCCTGAACGCCCAGCCGATGCTCGGCTCTGAGTTCCGTGAGTTTCTCACCACCTGCTTCGCCCCGGACGAGCCCACGAGTCTGCGCAGCACGGTCTGGGCTGACCACCGCTCCTGGCTGCTCTCGGACCTGCGGAAGCTCCTGCTCGATGGCGGGATGCTGCGCCCCGAGCTCACCCGCCGCGAGCAGCTCGGGCTGCCCACCGCACTACCTGGTGTCCGCCCGGACTCCGAGCCGGACGCCCCGACCCGCGCGCGCCTGCTGGCCGCCCTGGACCTACTCGACACCCACCTCGACATCGATCTTGCCCCCACCGTCCACCACGAAGGGAGCACAGCGTGAGCGCTCCTCCCGCGGTGCTGGTCGTCGACACCGCGTCACCCGCCCTGTTCACCGCCACGGCGGCCGACTCCGGCGTGCACACCGGCATCGTCACTGATGCGCACGGTCTTCCCTACCTGCCCCGGCACCGCATCGCCGCGCGGCTACGCGAGGGTGCCGTCCGCGCCGTCCGCTCCGAGCCGGGCACCAACCTGGGCACCGCCGCCAGGGACCTGCTGGGCACCACGAATGGCGGCCACGAGGAGCACCGGCTGCTGCGTATCGGCCATGCCCGTCTCGCCCATCCGGTCCGTGCCGCCGTGGCCTGGGCCATGGCGCAGCGTTCCGCATCGCACCAGCGGGAGGCCTTGGCGCGCGCTGTCACCGACACCTACACCACCGAGGAGAGCGGTACCGAGGTCGACGCCCACGGCGCCCCGGTTCCCGGGCGGCTGCGCACCAACCAGGCGCTCCGCCCTCGCCTGCGTCTGGTGGCCGAGCTGGGGTGGGCCGCCCCGCCCGACGCGGCGCTGCTGCGCTGTCTCGCCCGTACCGCACTCGCCACCACCGCTGCCGGGCTCCGGGTCACCCGCGGGCGGGGCCGCATTGACGTGCGCCTCGCCGACCCGGCCGGGGAGCGGGACCCGCACGACTACACCGTCGCCCTGGCCGAACTCGACGGCCCGGAAGGAGGCCGGGCATGAGCATCGTCACCGGGTACCTGCCGCTACGGCTGCTGTTCACCGACACAGCGGTGCTGCGCACCGGTTTCAACCCGCTGCACGTAACCAGTGAGCCCTACGTTCCGGGCCGGGCGCTGCGTGGCATGGTCGCCGCCGCCCTCGCCCGCCGCGGCCATCACGACCTGGTCGACACCTGGGTGGCACGTGGGGAGCAGGTCCGGTTCACCCCGGCCCTCCCCCGGCTGGAGGACCGCGCGGTGAGCGGCGCTCCCTTGGCGGCGTTTCCCACCCCGGCCGCCCTGCACGTGACGAAACCCGAGAACGGGGAGGCGTCCCCCTTCATCGTGGACACCCTGGCCGGATCCGGCACGTCCCACGCCACCAAACGGCTCGGCGGGTTCGTCGCCCCCACCCTGGAGCACAGCGTCGAGGTCGCGACCACCACCGAACAGTACCTCGGCCGGTCACGCGGCGGCCGCAACCCGCAAGGGGTCCCCTATCTCACCACCATGCTCGACGCCGGGCAGGTGTTCGAGACCCGCTGGCAGCTGCGCGCCGACACACGGGACGACCTTTCCCGGCTCGCCCGCCAGGTCATCGCGGTGCTGGCGGAAACCGACGGCACCCTGGTGCTGGGCACCGGGGGCACTCGCGCTCACGGCGGAGGGGTCCGCATCACCCTGACCCCGGAAACCGACCCCGAGCACCCCGTCGTGCCGGACCGGCTCTACCCCAGCCGGGCATGGCCCGAAGGGGAGTGTCGCGACCTGGTGCTGCTCGGGCCCGCCCTCATCACCGACGAACACGGCGAGACCCGCCCCCAGGCACTGGGGCCGGCCGTCACCGACCTGGTGGAACGCACGCTCGGCCCGGACACGGCCCAGGTCGCCGGCGTGGTCGTGGACCGCTGCCGCGTGGAGAACTACCACCGCCGTTACACGAGCCCGATGGCCGCCCGGTGGGCCGCGGCCCCAGGGGCGGTGGTGCGGTTGCGGTCCTTGCGGCACATCACCTCTGAGCAGGTACGGGCGCTGGAGGCCCAGCCGGTGGGCGGGCGCGCCGCCGACGGCTGCGGCTGCTTCGTGCTGCGCCCGCTGCCAGAAGCGGGGAGGCGCCACCCCGAACGGATCTCGTGCCGCCCCGCGGAGCACCCCGCCGGACAGCAGAACAGGGAGGACGCGCTCGGGACAGCACCCGCGGCGGTTTCGCTCCCCGAGGGCAATTCGATCCCGCTGCCCTCAGGATGGCCTCCCACCACCATCGACGACGCGCCGGAGGAGGTGGTGGCGCTGTTCCGCAATCTGCTGGCCGGGGCGGCTGCCGAGCCCGTTCGCGCCCATGCCCGTGCTCTGGCGGAACGCGCCGCCCTCGGCGACCTGCCCACGCCTAGCCTGCTCGGTCGGCTGCGTGAGGTCGCCACCCTACCGGGCACGCCAACGCACACGCTCGCTGCTCTGCACAGCACTGTCGACGGCTTCGCCCCGCACGCTCACAAGGCGGTGTCGAAACCGATGATCCCCCACAGTGAGGGGCGAGTGTCTCTCACCACCTGGCTGGAGAAAGCCGCCGGCAACCCGGTGACATGGTGGCGTCGCCACGGCCCGGACGACAGCACGCTCGCGAACGCACTCGCCCGGGTGGACATCACCCGCTCCTCCGAGGACCGTTCCCCTCTCACCGCGGCCGCGCGCGCCTGGCTCACCTCCACTGACACCGCCGCCGAACTCACCAGGCTGCTCATCACCACCTGGCTCACCGAGGCCGCCCGCCGCAAACGCGCTGACGCGGAGACCGACGGGGCGCCGCGCGCCGGACACGACAACGAAGGGGGGCACGCGTGACCCGACCCACCGACCCGCACCTGCACGGCCTGGTCCCGGGAGCCGTGCACGACCCCGATGCCGTATGGGAGGTCACGGCTCGGCTGCGGCTGCTTACCGACACCCACATCGGCGCCGCCGACCCCTACCCGCGCCACGCCGCACCCGGTGAGGTGGACCGTCTCATTGACCGTGACCCGGTCGACGGAGCACCCCGACTGCGCGCCACCACCCTGGCCGGGTTGCTGCGCCACCACCTCGCCGCCCGTCTCGGCCCGGCGGGGGCTGAGGCGGTCAAGGAGCTTTTTGGCCAAGCCGACCCGCGCGAGGATGTCGACGCCGATCCCGAACGGCCTCCCACCATGAGCGCGCTTGACCTCGATGACGCCACCGGGCAACTGCCCCGCAGGGAGAAGGGCGGCGACACGGGCGAAACAGACGAGGAACCGGTGGCGGTGCGGTTCGGCAACCGTGTCGACCCCGACAGCGGCGCCGTCGCCCCCGGTCTGCTGTGGCAGATGGAGGTGCTGCCCGCCGGGACCGTCTTCACCGCCACGATGCGGCTGCACACCACCGGCACCACGCGGGAAGGGCGGCTGCTGGCGCTGCTCGCATTGGCCGCCGACGGTCTGGCCGGCCCCGAGTACGGTCCCGGCATCCGCCTGGGTGCGCGTTCCGGGCGCGGGCTGGGTGCGGTGCGCGCCGACACCTGGCACGCTCACCGCCACGACCTGCGTGACCCGAAGGGGTGGGCCGCCTTCCACGCCCGGACCTGGGACCAGCGGTGGGCGGAGGCGCGGACGGCGGTCGCCGACCAGGAGGCGCCCGAACGGGCCGCCGCTCTCACCGCCTGTCTCACCGGAGCGATGCCCGAGCCGGTGGGCTCCGCCTTCACCACCACTCTGGCCGAGTTCGGCACCGACCAGCGCATCCGCGACGAGCTGCGCCTCACCGTGGTCATCGGGGAACGCCCCACGGCCGCGTTCCTGCCCGCCGCGCCCGAGAACGGTAACGGCGACCGCGAGTCGCAGCCAGGCCTGATCCTGCTCGGGGACACCCCCCATCCGGAATCTCCCGAGAACACCGACCGCGCGCATCGACGCCGTCCCCACCTCACCCACCAGGGAACGGTGGAGTGGCGGCCAATGCTCGGCGATACCGCACTGTTCTCCCTGGTCAAACGGGTCGGACGGCGGATCGTGCGGGACCTGTCCGGTCAGGCGCACAGCTTGGACGGTGCCGCCCGCGCCTGGCACACACGGCTGTGGGGCGGCGACCTGGAAACCGGAACCCCGGAGCCCGCGCGGATCACACTGCGATCCGCCCCGGCCGTCGACGGCGGGGAACCACTGCGCACCACCCGCACCACGATCGACGCCCTGTTCGGCGACACCGTGGACACCCGCCTGTTCACCGACGAGCTGCACGCCGGGGGCACCGCGGAGTTCGTGCTCGATGTGGACTCCCCCGACGCCGCCACCCGCGGCCTCCTCGGCCTCATCGTCCGGGAGCTGCACACGGTGCCGTTCGACGGCATCGGCGGCGGCGCGAGTGTGGGACACGGCCGCGTCACCGTCACCGGAGCCGAGCTGGTGTGTCACCACGCGGACCACGCGGAGGCGGTGGACCTGATCCGAGCATTGCGGGAACCGGACGGTCGGGAGCGAGCGGCTCTGGCCGAGTGGGTCGCAGCGCTGCGCGAGGCTCTGCACACCGTGGACGAGAAGGCAGGTAGCGAGGGGAGTACGGCATGACCGGCACCGAGACCACCGTGTACGGGGTCGATGTCCGGCCGTTGGATGATGACGAGACCACGGCGGTTTTCGCCGACGTGTTCGGCGCGGGGCGCCGTTGCGCGCACCTGGACACGCTCGACACCGCCGGCGGCCCGCAGTGGCTGCTCGCCGAACTCGGCGACGCCCGCATCACCGGGTACTGCGCCGCCGGCACCTGGCGGCTGGAATCCTCTCATCGTGACAGCGGGCCGCTGGCCGGCGACCGGTCCGACGCCTGGCGGCTCCTGGAGGCCGTGGTGTTCACCGAGCACGCCCAGATCCGCATAGGCGAGGAAGCCGGGTTCGCGCACAGCGCCGTCGACAGTGCCGGTGTCAACGAACTGCCCGGATGGCTGCGCCCCCGGGATCGCTCCTTCCTGCTGCTGGGCTGGAGCACTGAGCCGCGCCACACCACCGTCCTCGACGGCGAACCTCCGATGACCCGCAGCCGGGAACTGTCCGGCTCCGCCGCGCTGCACCCGGACACGTTTGCGGACTTCGGGGTGCTGCCGTCGTCGAAGAAGGCGGGCAAAGAGGAGTGGACCAGCAAGGGAAGCTGGCTCAGCGTCCGAGAGTACTGGGCGCAGGACACCGCCACCGGAGCGGTACACGTGGCATTCCACCGCCTGACCGGCTACCACACCGGCCCCAAGCCCACCGCACCCCTGATTACGGGAGCACCGTCGGCACTGGAAGAGGACGACGAATGACTGAACCGAGGAAGGCACCGTCGCCAGGCGAGATGGCCAAGCGGGTGGGCGGACCCAAACCGGGCCGCGGCGGCACACCCCGGAGACAGCCAGGCGGGTCCGGGCGCGGCGGCCCTGCGGCGGCCGGAGGGGCGGGGTCTTCGCGCAGCGTGCACCCCGGCCCCGGCCCGGGCGAGGATTACCGGGCCGTCGCACCCTACGGCCTGGTGCCGCTGCCCGAACGCCCCATGCCCGCCGAAACGCTGCACGCGCGCCTCCAGCAGGAGGGAGTCACGCAGCGGGACCTGCTGCGCAGCCACGACAGCCGCATACCCGGTACCCACACCGGCTGGATCGACGTCGACATCCACGCTCTCACCCCGCTGTTCCTGGGGACCGCCGGGGAGGACGGGAAGGAGAACCGGCCTTTCGTGATCAACGAGGCCCCCGCCGTTCCCGGCTCCGCTCTGCGCGGCCTGGTCCGCAACCAGCTACGACTGCTCACCGGCGGGGAAACCGGGCCGGTCAACACCCCACAACTGTTCTTCCGTGCCCCGGTGAGCTCAGCCGACAATCCACGCTCCAGGACGGTGATGCAGGAGCTGCACCGGCTCTACCGGGACGAGCGCCATGGCACGCCCCCCAGCCTGCCCAGCAATCCGATGCCGGCCGGGTTCCTGCGCCACGAGGACGGGAAGTGGCGGATCTACCCGATCGCCACCGAACGCCCACTCAAGATCCAGCTGGAACACCTGAAAGAAGACTTCGAAGAGTGCTTCTCGGACCTGCCTCCATTCCCGCTTCCTCCGGAGCCGGGGCAAGAGAACGAGGAGAAGCGGGAGAACTACATCCCCGCCGAGTACCACCGCGAGTTCCAGCACCTGAAGGTCACCGCGCTGTGCCCCGAGATAGATGTACCAAAGAAGAACGCCACCTACGAGTACAACTACTGGGCCATGGCGGTCCTCCCCGAGGGAGAAGCTATGGAGGAGGGAGACGAAGAGGCTGTTCGCCAACGCCTTGACCACCGCTGGAAGAACAGGAAGTCCCAAGACTTCAGGCGCGCCCTGGAGGAGAACCGCCACGAGGCGGCCCCTATCCGAGAGCTCACGTGTGTCCTCGTCCTGACCGGAGTCGCCGCCGGGGGACGAAAGAACGCCTACCTGTTTCCGGATGAGGGGGCGGGCGCTCCGCTGGATGTGCCCGATGACCTGGTCGCCCTGATGGAATCGGCCAGCCAGGTCACCCAGTTCCAGGAGAGGAACTTCCCCAACGACGAGGACGTCGCAGTGGGCAGAGCGGATCCGGGACGGCCTGCTGTCCGCGACAACAAGTACGGAAGCTTTGCCCGCAACACTCCGGAACCCGTGTGGTACCGGACCGACGACAGCGGGAGAGTTGTCTCCTTCGGCCGCTCCGGCGGCTACCGGGTGGCGGTGGGAGATACGGAGACCACCCCGATCGAGCGAGCTGTGCCCGCGGCGGTGCTCAGCCCGCAACACGCGAAGAATCACGCCCCGGGCCGCGCCGTTGACGTGCCGCGGGCACTGTTCGGCGACATCGACCTTTTCGGCGCCGAGGAGAGGGTCACCGCGGCACGTGGCAGGATCTCTTTCGGTTCGGCGGTGAGCACCGGTGGCGCCCCCGAGTATCCGCACCCGCTGCGGGTGGAACTACTCAACCCCGGCCGCCTGTGTTTCGCGAACTATGTCGTCCAGCCCGCGCGTAACAAGTGGGGTACCAGACCCGACCTGCTCACCTGGGCGCACGAGGACGACATCCGCCTTGGCGGATACAAGGTCTACCTGCACCGATACGACGGTGACCAGCGTTTCCGAGACATGAGCCCCTCGGAGGATCGCAAGGGGGATACCGAGCGCGATATCCGCCCGATCGACAAGGGCGCGGGCTTCAGCGGGCGGATCACCTTCACCAACCTCACGTCAGCGGAGCTGGGTGGGCTGCTGCGAGCGTTGCTGCTGGGCAACCCGCCGGGCGGCGGCGACCAACACAATCCCACCCACGCGCACAAGATCGGCATGGGTAAGGCGCTGGGCCTGGGAAGCGTGCACATCCGCCCCCGGCTGTACCTGGTCGCCCCCGAGGCGCGGTTCGAGTCTCTCGACCCGGACGCGGGAATCCGGGCGGCCGACCGCACCGAGGTGAGCGACCACCTGGCGGCATTCGACGGTGCCCTCACCGAATGGGAGCGCTCGGAGGCGGTCCGGCTGCGCCGTGCGGGGCCAGATGACTGGCGCTCCATCGCGCGGGTGGAGGCTCTACTCCTCGCCACACAGTGGCGCGACCGGTTGCCGTGGGAGTGCACCCGCCCCATGGATCTCAAGGAGTACGCGCTGTACCCGGTGCTACCCACTATCCAGGAGCGTTTCTCTTACTGCGAGGCGCATCGAAGGCCGTCCTGAGCACCTGGGTAGGGCATCGCCCCGCGGGCACACGGCTCGCGGGGCGCTGTCCTCCCATGGGGAAACGCCTACGGACCCGGCCCGGCCAGGACCGTCCACCGCACTGTTCTGGGCCTAACCGTCCGCTCGCCATCTCAGATGCGCCAGTGGCGCGGTGACCGGACGGTCCTCCCACAGAATCTGGGAGAACACCCCCACAGCCAGGCACCAGCCGGACGACACCAGCAGCACCGCGATCGGGTCGCCGCTGTCGCCGACCCACACAGCGGCCAGGCTGCCGGGCCCGTGCGGGACGGTGAACACCGGAGCCACCCCCACCATGCCCACCAGACACACCAGCGGGGCGTGCGCCGCCGCGACACCGGTGATCCCCAATGCCCGCAGCAGTGCCGCCGCTTCTCCCACTCCGTGGTTGCGCCCCTCCACCACCAGGTAGCCGTACGCGGCCACCACCGGCACCGCCAACGGTGCCCACTGCACCGGCGGCAATGGCCAGTCGATTCGGACGTGCTGCCACCAGTCAGGAAACGCGATCAGGGGGACCAGCCCAACCGCTGTCGCCGCCGGGACACGAAGGAGCCACGGCGCGGACCACAGCGTGCCGAACAGCACGGTTCCCGCGCCGATCGCCGTGTAGACCAGGGCTCCCACCACCGCCGCTGCGGGGAAATCCCTCGTGACGAAGGCCAACCACAACGCCGCCACCACGCCCACCACCGACAATGCCGCCAGCGCGTAGCGGAGCCGCTCGCCGCAGCGGCGCAGCACCGCCACACGCCCAACCCCCCGGACAGCCACCGGCGCGAAGGCCAGAAGCGCGACCGCGCCGATCCGGAACCGGGGCAGCAGGTGACGCTCGACCACCTCCCGGGCGGCGGCCAGGTCCCCGCCGCCGGGACGATCCAGCCGATCGAGCGAGTTCGGGGACAGCACCAGCGGCCCGCTGCGGTAGCCGCGCGCGGCGGCCAGCTCACGCAGCTCGACCTCGACATCTCCCGGGGGTGCCTGGGCGAGCACCGGATGAGACTGGTAGGCGTCCAGGTAGGCCAACCATTCCTGGCGGGCGGCACGGACCCGCTCCACCAGCACGTACTCGGTGCCCGAGCCGAACACGACACCCACCGCACCGTGGGCTGCTCCGTAGTCAGCGTCAAGCGGGGAGGGTGTCCACGGGGCGAGACCGGTTCCGCGATAGCGGAAGGGCTCGGCGAGCAGCAGAAACCGCATCCGCGCGCCCAGTGGGCGGAGCCGACGCAGGCCGGGATGCTCCTGGCCCGCGGCGGCAAGATGGCGCCACACGGCCTCGGCTGCCAGGCAGGCCCGCGCCCAGTGCTCGCGGGCACTTCCCTCCTGGTCGAGGGCGACGGAGCGCTCCAGCAACGCCTGCGGGGCTTGCACCAGTTCGCGTATCTGCCATTCGGCCCGCTCGTCGTCGATCCGCCTGCCGGAGGAGGCGCCGTCGCCGTTGTCCGCGAGGTGACGGCACAGCTCGTCGATCGCCGCCTCCACTTCCGCCGTGTCGCGCCCAAGCGATCCGTCCCGCTTCGGGGAGTCGAGTGCCCACAGCCGCCGCAGCGGGGTGTCCAGCCGCCGCAGCACGACGCCCGGGTCGTAGGGGGGTGAGTCTCGGACCGGTGTGGCGCTTGCCGCGACCCCGCCGGACAGGCGCGTGAACAGTTCCGCCAATTCAACCGGGAGATTCGAAGGTGAGGGGATTCGAGTCACCGGCACACCGCTTCCTGACCGAGGTTCGGAACGCGCGGAAATCCCAGAAGCGGGTCCCCGAGGCCGGGAAGTCCGGGCGAGGACACACCGACGTCCATGTCCCCACCGAGCCCTTCGTTATCGACCAACGATCCACAGGCGTCCCCGCGGAATCCGCACACCCTGTCGTGGAGACGAAGTGCCCCACTCGGGTTCCGTTTCGCCATGGGGTCAGGAGATCAGGGCGAGCAGCCCTTCGCCGAAGGGGGTCAGGCGCCACTGTTTGCCATGGAGCTCGTAGGCGTAACCTTCCAGTAGGCGCTCCGCTGCTGGGGCCTCAGCGAGGATGAACCCGCCCCTGTCGTCGGGAACGGCGTGTTTGAGTTCGTGGCGCAGCACCCTCTCCGGCAGGTCGCGCAACGGCAACGGGATGAGCCGGTCCGGGGCGGCCTCGTGCTGGAGCCCTGCCCGCACCGAGGCGACCTCCCCACGTTCCCGCAGCCCGAGCATCCCCTCGGCCAATCCCACCAGGTAGGGCAAGGTGGCCTTGTACCCGCCGGAGAGGTGGAAGGCGTAGTGTTCGCCCGGCCCCGCGAGGGTTTCGATGAGGAAGCGTCCCATCCGGCCCAGGTGCCGCATCGCCTCGGCGAAACCCTGCGGTCCCGCGGTGTCCAGGCCGGGGATTGGGGCGATGACGACCGTGCCGCGGCCGGGCTCCTTGGTGCTGTCGGTGTCGGGTCGGTCCAGGTAGCGCACCCGGTCCAGCTCCCCGCCGGTGAGCGCGAGCGCGTTCCACAACCCGGCGTGCATCCCTGGCACAGTGTCGCTGGTGACCAGCACGACAAGGTCATCGGGATGTGCGCGCGCCACGGCGGGTAGCTCCACGGCATCCGGATCGCTGGCGCGGGCGGCGGTGGTGAGCTCGGCACTCGCCCGACTGGACCAACGGTCCGGACATACCGTCACCACTGCCTCCCGCAATGCCGCGGCCTCCGGCGTACCGCTGGTCAGACCACCAGCCAGCAGCCGGCGAGCACCGGCCACATCGGATTCCGGGAGGAAGGCCGCACTGGACTCTGGAAGGAGCGCCAGCAGGTCCTCGTTGTCGGTCGCGCCGAACAGCGCCGCCTCATCCCGGCGCGCGCTGCTGGCCAACGTCAAACCCACGGTGATCAGGTGTACGGTCATGGCCGCCCTTTCGCGGTGGTGGTGAATCCCGTCGTCTCGTCCTCTCGGACACACGCGCCCACAAGCAACCACGACAAACCGGACCGGGATGAGGCATCGCGTGGCGCCAAGGACCATCCCCGCGTGCGCGGGGAGCACGGGGCCTGTTCGGGGGTGTTTGGGAGTGGGGCGGGACTATCCCCGCGTGCGCGGGGAGCACTCGATGTTCCACCGGCCGGCCTGCTTGGTGGCGGGACCATCCCCGCGTGCGCGGGGAGCACAACATCGACCAGACCATCAAGCCGCTGGACAAGGGACCATCCCCGCGTGCGCGGGGAGCACATCCTGCCGCTGTCGGAAACCGCCCGGGTCGTGGGACCATCCCCGCGTGCGCGGGGAGCACCCGGACCCGAGCCCCGCACCGGTGGACGCCTGGGGACCATCCCCGCGTGCGCGGGGAGCACGCGATCGCGTCCCTGACGGGCTCGACCAACCAGGGACCATCCCCGCGTGCGCGGGGAGCACAGGCCGGGAGGTGACGCTCCCGGCCTTTTCTTGGGACCATCCCCGCGTGCGCGGGGAGCACCCCCGTCGTCTCGGGTGACCGTGTCGGTTCCGGGGACCATCCCCGCGTGCGCGGGGAGCACAGGCCGGGAGGTGACGCTCCCGGCCTTTTCTTGGGACCATCCCCGCGTGCGCGGGGAGCACTCTGCGGGGATTGGGGGAGATTCCGCTGTCCTGGGACCATCCCCGCGTGCGCGGGGAGCACGGTTACGTCCTTTTACGGTTTGTCTTAATTCTCGGGACCATCCCCGCGTGCGCGGGGAGCACACTGAATGACCTGCGCTTCTATGAGTGTACGAGGGCTATTTCATTCACTTCCCGAGAAACCGACAAAACGCTCATAGCTTCTGCGGACTGTGCTTGGTTTCTTACCGGTTTCCGAAACGGCGGCGTTTGGATGCCTTGCTCCATCCCTTGGGCTTGGTTGATGCGGAAGCGGCCCGCTGCTCATTCGGGCGGTGCATGAGGGTCAGGCCCTCGTGATCCACCGGGCGCCATTTGTGGTCGTGGGTCTCGAACGTGAACCCCTGCTCGTTGTTCGTGCTGTAGGCGAGCAGGGCGCGGCCGTTTCCCGCGTACTCCTTGACCTCCGCCCAGAGCGCCTGCCGGACACGGCTCGAAGGGCCTCCGATGAACACGCCCGGGGAGATCTCCAGCAGCCATCGGGTGAGGAAACCGCGCAGCCCCACAGGGCAGTGGGTGAGGACGATGACCGTCACCAGATCACCCCCTCGGCGTAGTTGCGGCCGGACTCCACGTCAGGTCCTCTGTCTGTCTGCAGACCGACGCGGTCGGGGGCGTCGTTCGTGACGTCGGTGTCGTCTCCTTCGGTCAGCAACAGGGCCTTGATGTCGCGAACGCAACGGTCGAGCAGACCGACCTCGTTTACCCTGTCGCGGACGGCCCGGCGGGTGCGCGCCCCGACTTCCTCAGGGCTCTCCGCCGCCGCGTCGAAAGCGGCGGGAATGCCGACTTCGGTCTTGTAGAGGTCGGCGACGTCCAGGACGAACGAGAGCTCGTGGCCCGAGTGGACAAACCCCAAGCCGGGCGCGCACCCCATGGCGGCGACCACCGCCTGGGCGATGCCGTAGACGCATTGGGCGGCGGCGGTGATGGCCTGGTTGGGCGGGTCACCAGAGTCGAAGTCCCCCGGGGAGAAGAGCCGGCCCTGCCAGGGGATTCCCACCCTGGCCGCCTCTTTCCGGTAGAACTCCTTGACGCGTGTTCCTTCTCTTCCGAGGAGCTGCTGCCGGGTGAGGCCCGCCGGGTCCTCATCAGGGAACCGCATCCGGTACATGGCCCGGGCCACGTCCAGGCGCGTGCCGCGGTTCGCCCAGGCTCTTGCCTGCGCCTCGACGAGCGCGGCCGAGCGTGTCAGCGACCTGCCGCCCGCGTAGAAGCGCACCCCGTGCTCCCCCACCCACACCACACCGGCCCCGCTCTCGCCGAGCACGCTCATGGCCTGGTGGGTGACTCGTGTCCCCGGCCCCAGGAGCAGGGTTCCGATGGTGGCGGACGGTATGTGCGTGGTCCCCTCGGCGTCTTCGGCGGTGATGGCGTTCGCGTCGCGGTGCACGGTGCACCGTTCCAGGTAGACGAAGGACAGCCGCTCGCCCACCCGGGTGAGTTCGCGCGGCGCGGATGCGGGGCGCCTGCCGACGGTCGCCATCGCTCTCACTCCACCGGGGCGAGCGTCATCAGCCCGCACCCGTAGGCTTTGGCCCGCCCCAGCCCCGCGGTCAGGGTGCGGCGCAGCGCTTCGGGGTCGGTGACTTCCAGGCGGCCGTCGAAGGTCGCGGTGTTCACCCGCACTCGCGTGGCTTTTCCGCTCCCGTTCCGTTTCCCCTTGGAGAACTCCAGGCGGCGCTGGTCGTGCACCATGAGCTCGTACTGCGCGTACCGGTCGGGTGTTTCCTGCCCTTCGGGGGCCTCTTCCCCATCCGGCTTTCGCGCCACCCGGAAGCCCGCCGCCTCCTGGCGCTGCAGTAGCCAGTCCGCCTGGTGCCGCCAGGTGACGTGCGCGGTCACCTTGGTCTCCTGGCCGTCCTTGGTTCGGACGCTGTGCACCGGGTTCGCGGTGAGGCGAAACCGCCACACGTCGCCCGCGGCCAGCTTCTCCAGGAACGGGGCGTACTCCCCCGTCTGCCAGCCGGTGCCGGCGGCGGGCCAGCCGGCCTGCTCCACCAGGTGGGTGTAGTCGGGGCGTCCGGAAGAGACGACGTAGAGGAACACCTCCGCCGCGGAGACACGGTCCACCCGCCACAGCACTCGGGGGGCGTCGGAGTCACTGGGCAACAGGTCGGGGAAGCCCGCCAGGACCGCGGCGTGCATGGCCTGCGGGGACGACAGCAGCTTGCGCGTTCCGGAACGCGCGGTGTTCAACCGGAAGCGGGTGAGATACATCAGTCGCCTCCCAGGGGGGATATCGGGTCGTGGTCCGGCAGCTGCCTCGCCATGGGATTGTTCACCTGGACCCGCCCGGTGCGGACGCCGCGCAGCGCGTAACGGCGGTGCAGCGGGTCGAAGCTCAATGGCGCGTCCCGCAGGCTGTCCGGGCTCGTGTCCCCGGACGTGGCGTCCACGAAGGTCTCCAGCGTCACCACCGGCTCCTGCCTGCGCCGCCGTTGGTGCCATCCGGCGGCCTGCCACGGCACACGTTCGAGAACCTCCTCAAGGTCGGACTCCCCGTACTCCCCGAGGTCCACCGGGCGCGCGGGAGGGCACGAGCGCCGGCCGAGGTAGGGAAGGTACACCGGCTTCCGGACGGCCCGGTGCAGCTCACCGATCAGGGGGTCGTCCCCCGCCACCGCCGCGACGAACACGGCGTCGGCGAGGTAGAACCGCTCCGAGACCGGCATTGACACCTCGGTGACCTGGTGGTGCGCGGTCTGGTAGTCCCGCAGCCGAGTGCCGCGCTGGTCCACACGCACGCCGAACCGCAATGCGGCGAGGTCGGAGAGGTCGTCGGCGCGGTCGCGGCCCTGCGCGGCCGCGAGCAGCCCGATGACCCCGCTCTTGGTGGGGGCGTTCTCGGTGGTGCGCCGCGCGAAGCGGGCCGCGGACCCCCACGACTGCAGCGGGCCCGCCAGCAGCAGCGCGAGCACACTCACCTGTCCCCCGCCTGGCGCTGGGCGGCTGCGGCGCCAACACTGTCCGCCAGTTCCCTCGCCGGGACCGCAGTGCCGAGCCCGGCGAGCGCCTCGGTGGCGGGTCCCACGCGCAGCACCCAGGTCCGGGTGTCCTCGTCCGCGCCGTAGGCCTCTTCGATCCCGGGGATGTAGGCGGCGAGCCGTTCACTCGCTCCGCGCAGGTATCCACCTCCGTTCTCCACCACCGGCTCCTCGAACGCGCTGACGAAGTTGATGGGGCGCGACCCGCGCAGCTTCACGATGACCGCTTCGGGGAGGGTGTGGTTGCCGAAGGTGTTCACCTTGCCGGTGGGCATGGACTCCACGAACCCGCGTACGAAGGCTTCCACGGCACGGCGAACCGGGGTGGTGGTGTCTGCGTCCTCGCGCATCCCCTCGCCGAGGTTGCGGCGGAGCTGGTCGACGTCGAGCGCGGCGTAGCGGTACAGCGTCGCGGAGTTGAACTCGACCGTGCCGATCATGCCGGCGCCGGGTTCCTCCTCCTTTCGCCGGTCGTCGACGGCGGTGTAGTAGTCGGCTTCGTTCTCCACGGCGTGCACGCTTATGGCGTGGGCGACCTGGGCCGCGGCGTCAACGTTGACGTCGGCGCCGTCGGCCACCATCCGCCCGAACAGCGCGATGTCCACGGAGTGGTGGGTGTCGGCGGCGCGCCTGGCCTCGTCCTTGTTCGCTTTGTCCTTGAAGAACGCCGTGATGTCGCCGCGGCCCCGGAGCGCGATCCCGGCGAGGGCGTCGCGCTGCCGGGAGCTGAGGAACATCAGGTAAGAGGACTCGGGGGCGGCCGGTTCCACGTCGGCTTTCTTCCGTTTGGGCGCCTCGATCTTGGAGCCGGTGGCCGCCGTGATTGTTCCGGCGGCCAGGGTGAGTGCCTCGTCCTGGCTTACGGAGTCGTCGATGTCGCGGATCCGCTCGGCCACGAACTCCGCCACCCGTTTGGTGCGTGTGCCCAGTTCGCTGGGGTCGAGGAGTTCTTGGAAGGCGTGTCGGGTGGCGCGCTTCCACGCCTGGCTGGAGACCCGGGAACGACGCGCCCCGCCGTATAGGGCGGTCTTGGGAGCACCTGTGTCGTCGCGGTTGAGGTTGCTCGGCGGGACGGTGTGCAGCACGTGCACGTCCAGGATGGTTCGGGTCACGGGTCGTCCTTACTTGGTGGGGTGGGCGGATTCGGAGTCGGCCTCGGTCTCGGCGTCGCTGTCGGTGTCGGCCGGGTCGCCCGAGGGGGCGGGACGGTGGGCGGTGAATCCCCGTCCCCAGGCCGCGCGGACCCGGCCCCTGCCGCCGGGCCGCTGCCACATGAAGAGATGGTCGGCGAGGAGGCCGTAGTCGAGCGGGATCGCGTCGCGCCGCAACAGCTGCACGATGCCGCGCAGCCGGAAGGCGAGGGTTGCGACGCTCGTTGCCTTGCCGGCCTGCACGAGGCGCTGGCGCAGTGGCTCGTCGATCTCGGGGCCGGACATGAGCGCGCGCACCGCCCGCCCCACGTCGTGGTTGCGAGGCCGGCCGTTGTTCCGGCTGGGGCGCTGGTGCATCCGGTGTTCGCGGTGGGACTGCTGGTGCAGCGCGTAGAGCGTCAGGGCGATGTGCACGGCCGTGTCCGCCTGCTTCTCGTCCTCCTCACTCCATCCCGGACGGGTGTAGTCCGCGATGTCGCAGGTGAGCCCCCACAGTTCCGGGGTGTCGTGCGGGAGTTTGCCCGCCCCGCCCCGCAACTGCGCCAGGGCCGACACAGCGGAGGAGGTGTCGGCGATGTAGCCGCCCTGCAGCGAACCGACACGCCGGTCCACCGCTGCCCCGACGGCGGTTTCCAAGTCGGTTCGACTTTCGTTCGTTGGGGGCTGTGTCATGCGGGAACCTCAGCGGTCTGCTCGCGGGTGGACATGGGGAGCTTCCTGGACAGCTCCCGGTGGAACCGGCGCTCGGCGTGGGCGGAGTTGAGCCACAGGTCGCCGTTGCCGGTGCTGACGAGGCGCCCGGACCAGGCGGTCTCACCCGCGTTCTCGACCAGCTCGGCCGCGATCCGGGCTACGGCGCGGCGGGCGGTGCGCTGCCAGGTGGCGCGGCGCTCCTCGGAATCGGAGGAGCGGCCCAGTGTGGCCAGCCAGTCGCGGAACGGTCCGTCCAGCTCGCCGAACCCGCGGTCGCGTGTGGCGGCGCGCGGGCCGCCGGGGTCGGCTCCGACGGCCTGTGCGAGGTCGGCGGCGAGGTTCCCCAGCGCGGTGACGGCGGCCTCGGCATCGCTGACCGCGTCGATGGCGGTTCGCGCGAGTTCGGGGTTGTCCTCGTGCAGCAACGCCACCGCCATCACGACCCGGTCGTCGACGACCTCGTCGATGACGGACTGCTGGGTGCCGTAGACCGCACCCACCAGCCGGGCCCGCACGAGGTGATTCTCGTCCAGGTAGCCCTCGACGGTGAGGCGTGCGACCCATTCGAGAATGCGCGGGCGCAGCCCTTCGGCGGCATCCTGCCGCTGCCCGCTCCCCGGCGCCTGGTCGGCCAGCAGTGAGGCCAGACCGCGCCAGGCGCTGCGGGCGGGCTCGTGCTCCCGTGGCAGGTACACCTGCGGCTCGCCGCGCTTCTTCTCCTGGGCCGGGCTGCGCCGCCATCCGGTCATCGGCTCGCGGTTGTGCCGGTTGTGCGCCTCCAGGGGGTCGCCGTAGGCCAGCACCACCCCGTACACACCATCGGTGTCGTAGCGCAGCCGCAGGCGGCGGCCCTGCCAGGTGTAGAGGTCACGCACCCCGTACGGCCGTTCCTCCTTCTCCTTTCCCTCCAGCGGTGCCGCGCCGGGCGGGTCGAAGCGCCATGCGGGCCGGTCCGCCTCGGCGGCCCGAAGGTGGTCGGTATCGGTGGCGACGAGGTTCAGCAGCAGGGTCTGGCGCAGGTCGTCACCTTCTACGAAGACCCCGCCGAGACCACCAGCCCAGCCCACCCCCTGCGGGTAGCCCTTGCCGTTCTTGACCCGCGGGTCGCCGAGCACACCGGACTTGATGCCCGACGGGTCGTAGGCGTGGGCGTGCACCACCCACCGGGCGGCTTCGGCGAACCCGAGCCGGGCGGTACCGCGTGCCCGCATCGTGAAGAACGGGGTCCCGTTGGGGACGTCCCCGACGATCCGGTCCAGGGAGGAGATCTCGTCCTTGGCCGTTCGCAGGTCAACGACCTGGAAGAACGGGGTTTCGGGGTGCAGCAGGTCAAGCCGGTGGCGGTGCTGCTCCAGGTAGGCGGCGATCTCCTCAGCCGGTATCCCGCCCTCCCACAGTTCCCGCCAGTGCTCGGTGTCCTCCGGGCCGTCGACGGCGTCGTGCACGATCGCCAGCAGCAACCGCAGCAGGGCGAACTCCTGGGTGGGGATGTCACCCACCACGCGACGCAACCGCGGCGCCCACCGGAAGACTTCGGGCAGTGCGAGTTCGGTTTGGCTGCCATCCAGCCACTGGACGGGGATCCACGGCCGTTCGGTGAGGTCGAAGGAAAAGGTGTCGGGGTCATTCGGCATGGTGCACCTCGAGGCCATCGGCTCTGGAGTAGGTGATTTCGTGGCCCGCCAGGCGGGCGCGGCAGTCCGCGTCCAGGACGAGGACCAGCTCCCCGGCCAGCCAGTGGCATTCTTTGGCCTGCCAGGCGGGAAAATGGTTGTCCTCCAGTTCGGTGATGGCCTGATCGAGTACGTCGGGCAGGGTGAACGGGAACGGCAGCCGGACGGCGCAGGTGGCGACCGCACGCGCCAGCCACGGTTCGGGTGCCGCGTCGGTGGGAAGTTCCCGTCCCCCATACCTCTCGGACAGCCAGGGGACAGTGGAGATGGCACCGTCGGCGCGCTGTTGCACGACCAGCACTTCGAGACTCTCCTCGCTGTCGCGCACCTGGGCCCGCCCGCTCGGGGTGTCGTCGGCGTCGCCCACTCCGGCATCGACCCAGCCCAGCAGGCTTCGTCCGGCCCGTCCGGGGGCGGCGACCCGGAAGGCGTCCGCTTTCTCGGCCTGTTTGGCCTGGTGGGCGTCGTGCCTGGCGCGCGCCTCGTCCAGTGCGTCGTGCCACTCAGGCGGGCCGACTGGCTCACCGCCGTAGGCGCTCTGAACGAGCGGGCTGATGTCGTCGGGAAGGCGCACGGTGCGGCCCGCCTCGCTGTCCGCGGCGAGGTGGGGTTCCAGCACCGCCGCCGCGCGCAGCAGCGGGTGGAGGCGGTATACCGCCTGTGAACCGCGGACCGGCTCCGGCGGGCTCGCGGCCCAGTCGGCCCCGGTGATCAGGCAGCGGGCGATACTCAACCGTTCCGGGCGCTGGCTCTGCCCCTCCCCTCGGAGGTGGCGGTGCAACCGCCCCATCCGTTGCAGCAGCAGGTCGACGGGGGCGAGGTCGGTGACCATCAGGTCGAAGTCGATGTCCAGGGACTGCTCGACCACCTGGCTGGCGACCACGACATGGCCTTCCGTGGGCCGATGCCCGCCAAGCTCGGCGACCTTGTCCGGCGGGCCGAACCTCGCCAGGAGGTCGGTGTCGTTCTCGACACGGTCTGCGTCGAGGAAGCGGGCGTGCGCGACGGTGACCCCGATGCCGTCGCCCGCCTCGTCGAAGTGCCGGCGCAGGTGGCTGGCGGTCTCGTGCACTCGTCGCACGGTGTTGCGCACCACCACGGCACAGCCGCCGTCACGCAGCTCATCGCTCAGCCGCTCGGCGAGGGCCGCCGGATCGTCATTCATCCGTTCCACGCGCACGTCCGTGCGGCGCCCCGACGCGGCGGGGGCGGCCAGCACCGGCTCCTGCCCCCGACCGGCCGCGGTGAGCAGGGGGTAGCCGTCCGCTTCCGCCACACGTGCGAGCTCTCCGCCGCGTCTTCCCGTGTACGCCTCGGCGAGTTCACGGCGCCGCTGGGCGGGCAGGGTCGCCGAAAGCACCACCACCGGCACCCCGTAGGCGCCAAGCCAGGCCAGCACCCGGTCCAGGTAGGTGCCCATGTAGACGTCGTAGGCGTGGACCTCGTCGATGACCACGACCTTGCCGGCGACAGCGAGGTGACGCAGCACCAGGTGGCGGCTTTTCAGCCCGGCGAACAGGAGCTGGTCGACGGTGCCGGCCGCGAACGAGGACAGCATGCCCCGCTTACGGCCACGCAACCAGTGGTGAGCGACCAGCCCGGAGGGTGCAGCGCGTTCGCGGGCGCGAGGGTTCCGGTTGTTGTCGGCGCCGTCCCGGTCGATGTCGGCGGCCGCCCTCCGGCCGGTACGGGGGAGCCTCGCGTAGTCGGCGTTGAGCGCGGACTTGGAATGCGCCAGGTACACCGACTCCGGGTCGTCTCGATGGGCCGGTAGGCGGCGCAGCCACGCCATCAGGCGGGAGAACATGGCGTTGCTCGTCGCCATGGTGGGCAGCGCGACGAAGCAACCACCCGCGCCGGACCGGGCGGCCAGAATCTCGGTGGCGGCGAGCGCGGCCTCGGTTTTGCCCTCCCCCATCGGCGCCTCGACGATCAGCATCCCTGCGGTCGCCATCTCGTGCGCCATCTCGACGGTGGCCTTCTGCACCGGCCGGATCGCGGCCCCCGCGGGCAGGGAGAAGCGGGAGGCGAACAACCCCGCTAGCTCCGGATCCGGGTCCTCCGCGTCCCACGGCGTGGGCAAACTCAGCGCCGCCCACGCGTCGCCGGCCCGGGCCGGATCGGTGAGTGACGCATCGGGGGCGTGGGGGAAGAAGTCGCGGTTGGAGGCGACCCAGTCGGCCATGATCACCAGCGCGGACAGCAGCACCTGGACCGGTTGCGGCAGTTTCACCGCGCTCCAGGCACCGAGACGAGCGGCGGCGCCGGTGGTGGCCGCGGCGGCGTCCAGTAGCTCCCGCTGCACCGCATGCCATTCCTCTTCACTGCCGCGGGAACGCAGCAGGCCGGGGTGGTCGGTCAGGGCCTTGATGTCGGTGTGCGTGGGCAGGACTCCGTGATGGCCGCCGATGATCGTGGTGAGCTGCAGCGTGTCCGGTTTGGCCCACCCATAGCGTTCCCGGAGCCAGTCGCGCAGGAGCAACTGCCCGGCCAGACCGTGCGGGGCGAGCTTTCGGTCGGGCATCTGCTTCTGCAGCCGCATCTCCAAGCCGGCCCTGCGCATGGACTCGGCGAGCTTTTCCACCTGGCAGGCGAAGGCCGGAGTGGCCTTGCCGATGTCATGGACGGCGGCCAACCACACAACCAGAAGACGGGCGTCCTCGGCGCCACCGGGCAAAGCGGCGAGGACCATCCGGCGGACCTGGCCGGGTACCCACTCGTCCCACAACCGCCCGGCCACAGCGGCGCTGTCAGCCATGTGCCGCCACAGGGGGAGCCAGGCGTCGTCGTTGTGATCATGCTTCGCCCATACCGAGCACGCGGAGGCGGAAAGCGCATCAGGCCGTAGGCGGGCGGGACTGCCAGAAGGGAGCATGTGCGGATCCAATCGGATCGCGGGGGATCTTGTCCGCGAAACCCGAAATTTCCCATGGGCCAGATGTGGCACGGGAGGTTTCTCTACAAGAGCCCTCCCGTGCCACTGACCTCGTCTTTCCAGCTCACCACCAATCCCCGCGTGCGCGGGGAGCACACTCAAACAGTCGCGCATGCTTAAGACGACTTGGGAGCATCCCAGCGGCCGCCGGGAGAAGTCGGAGGACCCAACCTGCCTGGTGAAAGATGCTTCTCAGAGAGCGAGATCGCTTCCAAGGTATAGGAGACTTGCACGCGAAACAAGTCATCTTATCGCTGTGCAGAGATACCGGTTCATGCACTACGCTGCCGCCAGTAATCGACTGGAGGCCCTCCATGACCGACACGCCCCCAGCCCCCCATGGGGTGGCCTATGCCGATGAGTCATTCCTCGAAGCTGACAGCGGCGGATTCTATGTAATCGCTGCCGCAGTGATCGAAAATCACGGCATCGAGGAGGCCCGTCAGGAGATGCTGGCTTTGCGGGGCAAACGCCGGACCAACAAAACTCACTGGACGGAAATGGATCCCGGGGAGCGCGCACACGCCGCCAAGATGGTGGCGACCCTGGAGGGTCTACATATCGTTACTGTTGGCAGACCAGTTCCTCCAAAGCACCAAGACCGCGCCCGAGCCAAGTGCTTGCAGCCACTCGTCGCAGAACTGAATGGCTACGGTGTGGGAACCCTCTTCCTGGAAGCACGCAATGCCAAACAAGACAAGTGGGACATCAAGACAGTGATCGCCACCCGCCGTGCCTTGGGGAAGATCAACTTCAACGTGGCTCACCTTTACGGCGGGAACGAGCCGCTGCTGTGGGTAGCTGACATCGTGGCCGGGGCCGTTCAGGCGTCACGTCGCGGGTATCCAGCTTACCGAAACGTACTTGACAACCAGGTCTACGAGATCGAGATCGATACCGGGTGTTAGTTCCCCCGAAAAACGCCGAGCCAGGCTCCCGGTCTGCCCCAGGTCACCTGGCTCCACTTCCGGATCCCCACGGGACCCAGCTATGTATCTAGAGTAGACGAACATTGCTATGCAAGCAATAAGTCACCTATGGCGTGCACGTGCAGAATCCCATGTTCCCGTTGCATACGGAGAGCATGGTGGGACCATCCCCGCGTGCGCGGGGAGCAGCTGAGACCACGTGCCCCTTGGAGGTTTGCCATGGGACCATCCCCGCGTGCGCGGGGAACATCCATAAGGTCACTGTCCGTGAATCGGTGAGCGGGGATCATCCCCGCGTGTGCGGGGAGCAGGTGGACTACAACTGGGATTCTGAACGCGTCGACGGACCATCCCCGCGTGCGCGGGGAGCAGTGGCTGGCTGGTCGTTTCTGGTGCTGCGGGTGGGGACCATCCCCGCGTGCGCGGGGAGCAGAAGCTGACCAGGTTGGCCGAGTTCACGCTGTCGGGACCATCCCCGCGTGCGCGGGGAGCAGCGGCGGAGGGCATGGTCACCCCCTCGCTCAGTGGGACCATCCCTGCGTGCGCGGGGAGCAGATCGCGTTTCTGATTCTGGTGCTGATTGCGCCAGGACCATCCCCGCGTGCGCGGGGAGCAGCCGGAGATCAAGAAAGAACACGAGTCGTCCGGGGGACCATCCCCGCGTGCGCGGGGAGCAGTCAAGAAACGCCTGGGCATCGTCGGCCAGATCCGGGACCATCCCCGCGTGCGCGGGGAGCTTGGCCGTGGTCACGGGCGCATCCCTGGGACCATCCCCGCGTGCGCGGGGAGCAGGTCCCGTTCCACACCGCGGGCGGGCACCGACGGGGACCATCCCCGCGTGCGCGGGGAGCAGCGTGTCGTAGCGCCACTTGATGTCGTGTGCGCTGGACCATCCCCGCGTGCGCGGGGAGCCACGACACGCAGAACAGGGAGCACGGCCACCTGTCGGGACCATCCCCGCGTGCGCGGGGAGCAGGCCGGTCTGACCGCATGGATGGCCATCATCGAGGGACCATCCCCGCGTGCGCGGGGAGCAGGCCTGGCGGCCGGCGTGGGTGGAGTCCCTGTTGGGACCATCCCCGCGTGCGCGGGGAGCAGAGATCCAGATCCCCCACCGCGCGTATCGGAAGGGGACCATCCCCGCGTGCGCGGGGAGCAGCCACGAGCGACCTCGTTGCCGACGCCTTTGCCGGGACCATCCCCGCGTGCGCGGGGAGCAGGCCCCGCCGACCTGCAGGGGCGCCCGTAGCTCGGGACCATCCCCGCGTGCGCGGGGAGCAGCAGCGCCCTGGTGAACAGCAGCGCGGAGTCGCGGGACCATCCCCGCGTGCGCGGGGAGCAGTCCGGCAGCGGGATCACCACCTCGGTTTCTTCGGGACCATCCCCGCGTGCGCGGGGAGCAGCAGCAAGCCCTTCTGTTTCGATGTTGTCAGACGGGACCATCCCCGCGTGCGCGGGGAGCAGTCCGGGGGTGGCCATAAGTCCCCCCAGCCCATGGGACCATCCCCGCGTGCGCGGGGAGCAGGCTCTTTGAGCTGGGATTCTACTTTGACTTTTGGCTGATTTGCATCACTTCTCGGTATTCCGGCAAAGGTTGTAAATCCGGCGAAATGCCGCTCGCTGTCACCACTCGATGCCGCGTTGGCCCTTCTGGCCTGTGTCCATGGGGTGCTTGACCTTGGTCATCTCGGTGACGAGGTCGGCGGTGTCGCGGAGTCTTGGGTCCGCGTCGCGGCCGGTGATGATGACGTGCTGCTGGCCCGGGCGGTCGCGCAGGGTTTCGACGACGTCGTCGACGTCCACCCAGCCCCACTTCATCGGGTAGGTGAACTCGTCCAGCACGTACATCCGGTACGTCTGCGCTTCCAGGTCGCGCTTGATCTGCGCCCATCCCTCGGCGGCGTCGGCGGCGTGGTCCTCCTCGGTGCCGCGCCGCTGGATCCACGACCAGCCTTCGCCCATCTTGTTCCAGGTGACCTCGCCGCCCTCGCCGGACTCGCCGAGGACCCGAAGCGCCCGCTCCTCACCGATCCGCCATTTCGCGGACTTCACGAACTGGAACACGCCAATGGGCCACCCCTGCGCCCACGCCCGGGTGGCCAGGCCGAACGCCGCGGTGGACTTTCCCTTGCCCGGTCCGGTGTGCACGACCAGCAGCGGCCGGTTGCGGCGCTGGCGGGTGGTGAGCCCGTCCTCGGGCACGTAGTCCGGTTTGCCCTGAGGCATGCGTTTTTCCTCTCCCCTGTCCTGTTCTCGTTCCTCGAATCGCGCGCGGCGTGACTCAGGCGGCTCGCGTGTTGCGCACCAGCCCGCTGAGGGAGTCGGCGCCCAGTTCGTCCAGGCGCACGCTGGTTCCGCCCATCTCGGCCGCCAGACGGGCGGCCAGCCCCAGGCGCACCGGCCCGGACTCGCAGTCCACGACCACGCCCTGCACACCCTGGGAGCCGAGCCACCCCGCTGCGCGCAGCGCTTCGTCGAGCCCGCCGTGCGTGGCCTTGCCATCGGTGACCACGACCAGCAACGGCCGCCGCTGCGGGTCGCGCACGCGCTCCACGCGCAGGGCCTCCGCCGAACGCAGCAGCCCGGCCGCGAGCGGGGTGCGCCCGCCCGTGCGGAGCTCGCGCAGCCGGCGCGCGCCCGCGTCCACCGACGATGTCGGGGGCAGCGCCAGCTCGGCCCCGTGCCCGCGGAACGTGACCAGGCCGACCTTGTCGCGTCGCTGGTAGGCGTCCAGTAGCAGGCTGAGCACCGCCCCCTTGACCGCGCGCATGCGCTGCCGGGCCGCCATGGAGCCGCTGGCGTCCACGCAGAACAGCACCAGGTTGCCCTCGCGCCCCTCGCGTACTGACTCGCGCAGGTCACCGCGCCGCAGCAGCAGCCCGTTGCCACCCCTGCCCCGGGCATGCTGGTGCGGCGCCGCCGCGCGCAGGGTGGCGGTCAGGTGCAGCGTGCCGGGTCGGCGCTCGGGAACCCGGGAGCCGGAGGTACGGCCGAACGGGGTTTCGGAGCGGGACCGCCGCCCCGGAGCGCCCGCCCCGACCCCGGAGACACTGAACAGCCGCGGCCGGTAGGTGTCGCCGGGGTCGGCCGTGCTCTCACCGCCGCCTTTGCCCGCATCCTCCTGGTTGTCGGGTTGGCCCTCTGAGACCTGTGTGTTCTCGCTCTCGCCACTGCCGGATCCGGGCTCCGGGGCGCTGTTGGGTTCGCCGGCCGGCTCGCTCGCCGGCGGTTCGCCCCCCTCGGAACCATCGTCCTCGGCGCCGCCGTCGTCCGGAGCGCTGTCGTCTTGCCCACTGTCCTCGGGGCTCCCCGCTGCGTCCGGGTCGCCCTCAGGGTCTTTTGGGTCGTCATCACCCGCCTGGTCGAGCGCGTCCTGCAGACGGTCCTCGTCGAGGTCGGGGGCGTCGAACGGGTCGCGGCGGCGTCGGTGCGGTAGCGCGAGCCGCGCCGCGTCTCGGACGTCCTCGGCGGTGACCTCGACGTGGTCGCGCCACGCGGCCAGCGCCATTGCCGCCCGCGAGGCCACGATGTCCGCCCGCAGCCCGTCCACTTCGAACGCGGCGCACACGGCGGTTACCTGGCGCAACGCGGTGTCGGTGAGCACGACATCGGGCAGCCGCTTGCGTGCCGCGCGGATGTGCGCGGCGATTTCGGCTTCCTCGTCCGCGTACCCGGCGGCGAAGGTGACCGGGTCGTTCTCGAAGGCGAGCCGGCGGCGCACCACCTCGGCGCGCTCGGACGGCTCCCGGGACGCGGTGACCTCGACCGTCAGCCCGAACCGGTCGAGGAGCTGCGGGCGCAGCTCGCCCTCCTCGGGGTTCATGGTGCCGACGAGTAGGAACCGGGCGGCGTGCCGCACCGACACCCCCTCGCGCTCCACGTGCGAGGTGCCCATGGCGGCGGCGTCCAGGAGCAGGTCGACCAGGTGGTCGTGCAGCAGGTTGACCTCGTCCACGTAGAGCACTCCCCGGTGCGCCGCGGCGAGCAGTCCGGGCTCGAACGCCTTGACGCCCTCGGTGAGGGCCCGTTCGATGTCGAGCGAGCCGACCAGGCGGTCCTCGCTCGCACCGACCGGCAGCTCGACAAGGCGCGCGGGGTGCTCCCCGGCGGAGGCCGCACCGTCGTGCGGGCCGTCGGGGCAGTCGGGGTCGGGGGTGTCGGGGTCGCAGGCGAACCGGCAACCGGTCACGGTGCGCAGGTCGGGCAGCAGGGCGGCGAGGGCACGCACGACGGTCGACTTAGCGGTGCCTTTCTCGCCCCGCACCAGGACGCCGCCGACGTCCGGCGACACAGCGTTGATCAACAGGGCCAGCTTGAGGTCGTCCATGCCGACGACCGCGCTGAACGGATAGCGAGCGGATGCGCTCACGTGGGTGTTTCCTTCCTCGGGAGTCCACGCCCATAGGGGTCGGTCCTGGTGCCGCGCAGTGTCCTGGCTTCCAGATCGCCGTTCGCCCGCCGCCTTCCCACCGGTGTTGCCCGGCAGTGGCGCTGGTCGCGGGGTCGCTCCCTGGTCACAGTGGCGGGACCGTCCCGGATTCGCACCGGGTTCCTGTGTCGGCACCGCACCCCAGAATGGCACACCCTGGTCACGCGCTTCCCGCGGCCCGCCATCCCGCGCTCGGCCGGTACCAGCGGACGGTGGATACCGGCTGGAAACCGCGCCGGTGGTAGAAGTCCTTGGGCCAGTCGTCGCTGTCGGCGCGGATCAGCACCGGCCCGGCACCGTTGGTGCGGGCGTCGGCCACGGCGTGGTGCAGCAGGTGGCTGGCGATCCCCTGGCCCCGGTGGGTGGGGCGCACGAACAGGTCCTCGACCATGGCGGTCTCGCCGCTTCTTGGCCACGAGGCGAAGAAGCCGGCGGGTGTGCCGCCGTCCCACGCGATCCAGAACCGTACATCGGGTGTGGTGGCACGGAACGCGCGGAGCGTCTGCGCTGTGTCCCCCGCGGGGCGGGGCACACGTCCGGCCTTGCGGTCCTCCTCCTCGTGGTCGAGGCGGAGCAGTTCCGCGATACGGCGCCAGTCGGCTTCGGTCGCCGCGGCGCGGATCTCGCACTGCCGGCGGTCGGGCCGCGGGCAGGCGCCGGTGAGCAGCAGGGTCACCTGGGTGCTCGCCAACCCCCAACCAGCGAGGGGCAGCGCCGCCTCGGTCGCCGGGTCCATGGCGGGACCGGCGTGCGCCCGCACGCGCGGGCTGGAGATCCACTCGCACGCCGCGGACAGGGTCCGGGCGATGGCGGCGGGATCGTCGCCGGACAGTCCGTAGACGGCGTTGCTCCGGCCCACAAGTGGCGCGTCACGGTTGCGGACGCACACCGCCCCGTCGACCGTGCGTCTCTGCCCGCCGAGCGCCCAGAACTCCCGCAGAACACTGTCGAAGCCGGCCGCCCGCCACTCAGTCACGGTCACGATCCTAGCCCGGCGGGCACCGCGCTCCAGTGGCCGCGGCCGCTTACCGGCATTGGCACTCCGGGAACGGGACTGGTCCCTCTTCCCCGCTTTCGCCAACTCGGGCCCGCGCGGAAATCGGGTGGTCCGGTCCAAGGGTGGGCACCGATGATGGAGCCGGAGAACGGAGGTGCGGTGTGCGCGAGGATGCCGTGACGTTGTGGCGGCCGACCGGGCCGGAGGAGCTGGACCTGGTGCGCGCGTCGGGGTGGCGCGCGTGGCCCCCGCGCCTCCCGGAACAGCCGATCTTCTACCCGGTGCTGAACGAGGACTACGCGGTGCGGATCGCCCGGGACTGGAACGTTCCCGCGCACGGCGTGGGCTACGTGACCCGGTTCCGGGTGCGGCGCGCGTTCCTGGACTCCTTCCAGGTGCACCAGGCCGGCGGCCGGACCATCCTGGAGTACTGGATCCCGGCCGGGGACCTCGCCGAGCTGAACGCCAACATCGTGGGGCGGATCGAGGTCGTCCGCGAGTTCCGCCCGGATGGCGAGGCCGACCTGTCGGAACGGCGCGGGGCCGATCCGATGTGCTGACCGGATCCGGCCGGGCACGGGCCGGTTATGTGCCCGGACGTTCCACGAAGCCTGACGCGAGGCGGGTGCGACGCGCGCTCACCGGCGCCCGCGAACCTCGTTCGCGCCCCATACGGGCCCGCCTCGCCGCCGGGGAGTACGGCGGCAGCGGTCGCGCGGCGCTGATCGAGCGGTTCCGCGCGCCTTCGGCGGCCGAAGGTGCGTTTCCGGGAAGAGCCAGCGTCCGGCGGGGAGTTGCCATGGACATGACCAACACACAGTTCGATCCACGCGCGTTGCTCGCGCAGAGCCGGCTGGGCGTCCTGGCCACCATCAAGTCGGACGGCAGACCCCAACTCTCCCCCGTCATGCCCTTCTATGACGACGAGGCCGGGATCCTCTATGTCTCGATGACGGAGGGCCGCGCCAAGACGGCGAACCTGCGTCGCGACCCGCGCGCCGCGCTGGAGGTCACCAGTTCGGACAACTTCGCGTGGGCCACCGCCGAGGGCGCGGTGACACTCACCGGCCCGTCGGCCGACCCCCGCAGCCCCGAGGTCGACGCACTGGTGGAGTACTACCGCAAGGCCGCCGGGGAGCACCCGGACTGGGAGGAGTACCGGTCGGTCATGGTCTCCGACCGCCGGGTGCTCATGACGATGGCGGTCGACCGCGTGTACGGCGAACGGATCCGCTGACAGCCCGTTCGGCGGCGCTCCGGCTGAGACGGGAGCCCGCGGCGGCGGCAGCGCACCGGTTGCCGCCGCTGCCGGGGTCCACCGCGGTGGACCCCGGAGCCCGGCGCGTCCCGTCACTCGGCCAGGAACGTCTCCTGGAGGTGGCGCCACCGCAGCCCGTGTGGCGCGGCCGGGTCGCGCTCGAACACCGCGGTGCAGCGGCGGGAGCGCGCACCGTCGGACCCGCTGTGCAGCTCGGTGAAGGTGACCACGAGTACCGGGCCCGCGGCGGCCACGAGCCGGGTGCCGGCTGTCTGGATGCGCAGCCCTGCCGCCGAGCCGTGCGCTTCGCGCAGGCCGCCCATGACCTGGTCGCGCGTCAGCTCCACTCCCTCGGCGGTGATCAGCGTGAACTCGCGCGTGTGGGAGTCGGCGAACACCGCGAACTCCGATGCGGTGTTGGGGGCCGTGCCGGACAACCATCCCTGGAGAATCTGGTGCAGGCGCTCGACCTCCGACGCGCAGGCGGTCTCGTCCGTCTCACTCACTGCTGTCCCCCGATCGCGCGGCCATCGCCGCTCCGCCGCTGAAGTAACGCCACGATCGTAGGCGGCCCCAAACAGGCACTGGGCCCACGTCGCCGCCGCAAACGAGACCAAGATGCCCCACTCCCGCCGGCGCTCTTGCCTTCCCGGACGCGCCGGGGTGGGATGGGCGAGCAGGCCCGTTCACGGTTGGGGACGTTGATGCACGAGGAGATCGCCTTCCGGCCCGCCCGCGAGCTGGCGCGGATGCTGCGCGACCGCGAGATCTCGGCGCGCGAGGTGGTCCAGGCGCATCTGGAGCGTGTCGAGGCCGTCAACCCTGCCGTCAACGCGGTGGTCACGCTGTGCGCCGAGCGCGCGCTGGACGAGGCCGCGGCCGCCGACAAGCGGCTGGCGTCCGGTGCCGACGTCGGCCCGCTGCACGGCCTTCCGGTCGCGCACAAGGACACCCACGAGACCGAGGGCGTGCGCACCACACACGGATCTCCCCTCTTCACCGGGCATGTTCCCGACCGGGACGAGCTGGTCGTCGAGCGCATGCGCGCGGCCGGGGCGATCACGATCGGCAAGACCAACACCCCGGAGTTCGCGGCCGGCTCGCACACGTTCAACCCTGTCTTCGGCACCACGCGCAACCCCTACGACACCACCCGCTCGGCCGGCGGGAGCAGCGGTGGCGCCGCCGCGGCGCTCGCGACCGGGCTGCACGTCCTGGCCGACGGCTCCGACATGGGTGGCTCACTGCGCAACCCGGCGTCGTTCTGCAATGTGGTGGGGCTGCGCCCTTCAGCGGGCCGCGTACCGACCTACCCGGACCCGATGCCCTGGTCCACGCTGTCCGTGCAGGGCCCTATGGCGCGCGACGTGCCCGACACCGCTCTGCTGCTGTCCGTGCTCGCGGGCCCCGACCCCCGCAGTCCCGTCGCGGTCGCCGCGCCGCAGGACACCCGCGCCCCACTCGACGCCGACCTGCGCGGCCTGCGCCTGGCGTGGACTCCCGACCTGGGTGGGATGTTCGGCTGCGAGCCGGCGGTGCTCGACGTGCTCACCGCGCGCGTTCGGGACCTGACCGAGCTCGGATGCGCGGTCGAGGTTGACGCGCCCGACCTCAGCGGCGCCGAGGAGGCGTTCCGCGCGCTGCGCGCGTTGCGGTTCGCGAACGTGCTGGGCCCGCTGGTCGACCGGGCCCCGGACCGGGTGAAGGAGAGCGTCGCGTGGAACGTCGCCCAGGGACGCGCGCTCACCGCCACCGACATCGGGACGGCCGA
The DNA here is from genome assembly GCF_014203805.1 of Lipingzhangella halophila. GTDB lineage: Bacteria > Actinomycetota > Actinomycetes > Streptosporangiales > Streptosporangiaceae > Lipingzhangella > Lipingzhangella halophila. Next base: position 4,406,379 of record NZ_JACHJT010000001.1, read on the forward strand.
GTCCCTGCGCGGCCGGATCTTCCAGCGGATGCGGACATTCTTCGAACGCTACGACGCGCTACTGCTGCCCGTTAGCCAGGTGGTGCCGTTCGACGCCGAACTGGAGTACCCGACCGGCATCGATGGCCAGCCGCAGCACACCTACCTGGACTGGATGCGCTCGTGCTACCTCGTCACGGTGACCGGCTCGCCCGCGTTGTCGGTGCCGGCCGGGTTCACCCCGGGCGGCCTGCCGGTAGGCCTGCAGATCGTCGGGCCGCATCTGGCCGAACGGCGGGTGCTGGAGATCGGCCACGCGTTCGAGCGGGCCACCGGGTTCGGAACGCGCCGTCCGCCGCTGTGACCCGCGTCGGTCCTGCGGCTTCTGTTGCCGGAATGACCTGGTAAGGAGCGGCCTCGGCGCGGGTCACCCGTCGCCGGCGACCATCGCGAACGCCTCACGTATCTGGGTGCCCGTGGGGACCGAGTCCGAGTCGAGGAAGTACTGCAGGAGAAGCCCGGCGCTCACCGCGTGCACGAGCGATCCCAGTTTCCGGGCCGTTTCAGCGTCCACGTCCTCCGCTGCGCCGCCGAGGATCATGGCGGCCAGCTCCGCCCTGCCGCTGAGGTACGTCGCGGCCAACGGCTCGCGGATCTCCTCGGAGAACTGGGCCTGCGCATAAGCCTGGATGCTCGCGACGTGCAGGTCGCGATCCTGCTCGGCCGCGGCGAGGAACACGTCGAGGAAGATCTGCATCCGCTGCGCCGGGGTGTCGGCGCGGGCCGCCCGAACAGCGGACTCCACAGCGTTGGCCCATTCGTCCACCGCCTCAAGTACCGCGGTGTTCATGAGGGTCTCCTTCGAGCCGAAGTGGTAGCTGATGGAGGCCAGGTTCGCCCCGGACATAGCGGCGATGTCGCGCGCCGTCGTCTGGAAGTACCCCTTCTCCGCGATGCACCGTTTGGCTCCGGCGAGCAAGTCCTCACGTTGGCTCATGGCGACAAACTACCACTCAGACACACGTGTGACTGGACAACGAATTAAACATACGTATGATTTAGCCATGTCTTCTTCCGCGCCGGAGAACCGCGCCACCGCCCGTACCTGGTGGGGACTCGCGGTACTGCTTCTGCCCGCCCTTCTCACCTCGATGGACCTGTCGGTCCTGTTCGTGGCGGGCCCCGCCATCGCCGAGGCCCTCAACCCGTCCTCGACCGCGTGGCTGTGGATCATGGATATCTACGGCTTCGTGATGGCGAGCCTGCTGATCACCATGGGAAGCCTTGGGGACCGTGTGGGCCGCAGAAGGATGCTCCTGATCGGCGCCGCCCTCTTCGGGGCCGCGTCAGTGATGGTCGCCTACGCGTCCTCGCCGGTGACGCTGATCGTGGCCCGAGCGCTCCTCGGCATCGGAGGCGCGACACTCGCCCCCTCGACCCTCTCCCTGATCCGCGGCATGTTCCAGGTCGAGGCGCAGCGCCGGACCGCGGTCGGGGCATGGACGGCCGCCTTCGCCGGTGGTGCGGTGGCCGGGCCGATTGTCGGAGGGGTACTCCTGGAGTTCTTCTGGTGGGGCTCGGTGTTCCTGATCAACGTCCCCGTCATGGTGCTCCTGCTGGTGGCGGCGCCCATACTGGTCCCGGAGGTGCGGAACCCGGCGGAGGCCCGCTTCGACCTGCTCGGCGCCGCGCTCTCCCTTCCCCTGGTCCTGAGCGCCGTTTACGGCCTGAAGCACGCCGCCGAAGAGGGACTCGACGCCGTGACCGGAGCCGCGCTCGGGATCAGCGCCGTGCTCGCCGTGGTGTTCGTCCGGTGGCAGGCACGCGCGGCGCACCCCCTCATCGACATCACCCTGTTCCGCACCCGCGCGTTCTCGGCCGCTGTCGGCGCCAACACGGTTGCCGCCCTGGCGATCTCGGGGATGGGCGTGCTCGCCTTCGTCTTCATGCAGACCGTCCATGGCCTGTCCCCACTGCACGCTGCGCTGTGGGCCCTGCCGACGTTCGTGGGAACCGCGGTCGGCGCCAGTATCGCCTCCCAGGTCGCCGAGCGCGTCGGGACAACGCCGCCGCTGGTCTGCGGGCTCGCCGCCGGAGCGGCGGGATTCGCCGTCATCGCCGCGCTCACCCCGGACACGAGTCTGGGCGTGTTCATCGCCGGCTACGTCCTGCTCGCCTTCGGCGGCGGGATGTCGTTCACCATCGCGAACTCCCTCATCCTGAGCTCCGCCCCGCCGGGACGCGCCGGAGCCGCGTCCGGGATCTCCGAGACGAGCAACGAGCTCGGCGCCGCGCTCGGCATCGCCACCCTCGGAACCGTCGCCGGGACCGTGTACGAGAACACGATGTCCTCCACCACCGATGCCGGCGCGGCTGCAGCGGAGACCGTCGCCGGAGCGGTCGCCACCGCCGGCACACTCCCGGAGAGCGCTGCCGCCTCCTTGCTGGACACCGCGTTCGCCGCCTACACGGACGGCGTCAACGCCGCCGCGCTCCTCGGTGCCGCCCTGCTCGCGGTCACCGCGCTCGCCGCCGCACTGGCCCTGCGCCGGCAGCGCACCACAGCCGCCGTCACGCAGGAGACGCCGTGAGGACGCCATCATGGGACAAGAAAAACCCTGTTGCGCCTTGCGCTACCTACGGTGCCGTAAGTTACGGTTCCGTAGACACAAGATCGCGCTCACGCCGGCGGTCGGTGGCGGCAGCGGTACTCCGCGCGTCACATGCCAACCAGTCGTACGGCCGTCCGGACCAAGGTGGGAAGATGACCGCTACACCCGAGATCGCAACCGGTCCCGCGCCGAAACGAGCGCCGGAGCCGGAAGTGGATCCTGAGCCCCGGGGGAAGTCCGAGCGCACCACGGTCTTCATTTTCGTCACCGTTCCACTGATCGCTGTCGCCGCCGCGGTGCCCTTCGCATGGGGGTGGGGGCTGACCTGGGTCGACATTGCCATCGGCGCGGTCTTCTACCTCGTCAGCGGCCTCGGCATCACAGTGGGCTTCCACCGGTGTTTCACCCACGGCTCCTTCAGGCCCAACCGGGGGCTGCGCATCGCGCTGGCCGTCGCCGGAAGCCTGGCCATCGAGGGCGGTGTGGTCTCCTGGGTCGCCGACCATCGCCGGCACCACAAGTACGCCGACGTCGAGGGCGACCCGCACTCCCCGTGGCGTTTCGGTGACGACTGGCGTTCGGTCGCCAAGGGCCTGGCCTGGGCACACTACGGCTACCTGTTCCTGACCAAGGAACGCACCTCGGCCAAACGGTTCGCCCCGGACCTCCTCCGGGACCGCGACATCGCCCTCGTCGACCGGATGTTCCTCCCACTCGTCGCGTTCTCGCTGCTGGCGCCGGCGGCCATCGGCGGCCTGGTCACGATGTCGTGGTGGGGCGCGCTGACCGCGTTCTTCTGGGCCTCGCTGGTGCGCGTGGGCCTGCTTTACCACGTCACCTGGTCGGTCAACTCCATCTGCCACACCATCGGCGAGGAGAACTTCGAGGTCCGCGACCGTTCGCGCAACGTCTGGTGGCTGGCCATCCCCTCCTTCGGGGAGTCCTGGCACAACCTGCACCACGCCGACCCCACCTGCGCGCGCCACGGCGTACTCAAGGGCCAGATCGACATCAGCGCCCGCGTCATCGCAGTGTTCGAGAAGCTGGGCTGGGCCACCAAGGTGCGCTGGCCCAACAAGGAACGACTGGCAGCCAAGCGCGTCAGCGCCTGAGTCCGGCCCAGTCCCGAATCGTGGCGGCTCACTCCCAGACCCGAGCGAGCCGCCACTCTCCGTCGACGACGTCGTGCTGCAGCTCGTAGACCCCCTGGGCCGCGCGTGCGCCCACCCGCACCCGCCAGCACTGGCGTTCGGGTGGCCGGCGCTGCGCCGCGGGTACCCACTCGGCCCGCAGGCTCACCCAGTGGTCGAGGATGCGCCGCACCACGAAGAGCCGCCCCTCCCACGTGAACCGCACCGGCCGGCCGTCCTGCTCACACACCACAACCGGCACACCGTAGCTCCGCCCCACCCGTTGACTCCCCTCACGATCAGCGCCCAGCTCGGAGCGCAATGGCTGGCCTGCGGGGAAGGACAGGCTTTCGAACGTGTATTCGAACTATACCGGACGTTGGACGCCCGCGTCCGCTGTTTCGCGCGTGGTTCGCGGACAGCGGCGCGGAGGTGGGGCTTGGGCGGAGATGAGGGGATGCCGGGACCTCGATACGCTGTGAGCCCGAGCCAGGCGGCGCCCTGCGGATGGCGAGCCGCTCCGCAGCAGCGGTGAAACGGGCCCACCGTCGAGCGCGACGGTGGCAGCAGTGGCGGCGACGCCCTGGTCCACTGCGACAACTACCGCCTCACCGGAGTCGGCACCGGGGAAAGAAAACGGATAACGGGTAGCAGCGAACCGCAAGCACAGCCGCGAGGAGTTCACGAAATGCGCGCCATCGTCATCGAACAGCAGGGCGGACCCGAGGTCATGCACCTTACCGAGGTCGCCGATCCCGAGCCGGGGCCGGGCCAGGTGAGCGTCGATCTTGAGGCCAGTGGTGTCAATTTCATCGACATCTACCAGCGCAGCGGGTCCTACCCCATGCCCACGCCGTTCACTCCGGGCCTTGAGGGCGCCGGGACCATCAGCGCGGTGGGATCCGGAGTCACCGGCCTCACCGCGGGCCAGCGGGTCGCCTGGGCGCAGCAGCCCGGCAGCTACGCGGCGCGCGCGATCGTGTCGGCCGACCGTGCCGTGCCGGTTCCCGACGGTGTGTCCGCCGAGGTGGCGGCCGCGGTGATGCTCCAGGGGCTCACAGCGCACTACCTGACCCACTCGACCTACCCGATCCAGCCGGGCGACACGGTCCTGGTGCACGCGGCGGCCGGCGGCACCGGGCTGCTCCTCACCCAGCTCGCCAAGCTGCGCGGCGCGCGGGTCATCGCCACGGTCTCCACCGAGGAGAAGGAGCTTCTCGCGCGCGGCGCCGGCGCCGACGAGGTCATCCACTACGCGGCCGGCGAGATGGAGCAGCCGCCCGACGTCGCCGCGGTCGTCCGCGAGCTCACCGGTGGCGCTGGGGTGGCCGCCGTCTACGACGGTGTTGGGGCGAGCACCTTCGACGCCAGCCTGGACAGTCTGCGCCCGCGCGGGGTACTGGCACTGTTCGGCCAGTCGAGCGGGGTGGTGCCGCCGGTTGACCCGCAACGCCTGAACAGCGCGGGGTCGGTCTACCTGACCCGGCCCAGCCTCGTGCACCACGTGGCTGAGCGCGAAGAGTACCTGGAGCGCGCCTCCGACATTCTGGGCCTGGTCGGCACCGGCAAGCTCGACGTGCGAATCGGCGCCCGCTACCCGCTCGCCGACGCCGCCCGCGCGCACGAGGACCTGGCGAGCCGCAAGACCACCGGAAAACTGCTGCTCACCTGAGCGACCGCCGGGACGTCCGGCGGCCGAAGCCCGAACCTGCCCCCGAGCCCGGTTCCCGGGCTCGGGGGCAGCGCGTGAGTGCGGATCAGCCTTCGTTGGACCCCGCGCGCTGGCTCGGCAGCGTCGACGCACCCTGGGCGGAAGCCGCGGCCTCGGCCTCCTTGCGCGCGTTCTCCACCGCTTGGGCCGCGCTCTCGGCGGCCTCGTCGGCGGCCTGGGTCGCCGCGGGCCGTCTCCTCGACTCGGCTGAGGTGAGCTGCGGTGTGCGCTCCGGTTCCGCTTCCTCTTCCTCCTCGGCCCCACTCGCTGGCTTCGCGGCGGAGGAGTCGCTGGCGAACGCCCGGGTGACGTTCTGCACGGCCTGGGTCAGCTCGCCCGGGATCACCCAGAACGTGTTGCCCTCGCCCTGCGCCAGGTGCGGCAGTGTCTCAAGGTACTTGTAGGCGAGCAGTTTCGGATCGGCGTTGTTCTCGTGCACCGCGTTGAAGACGCGCTCGACCGCCTTGGCCTCGCCGTCCGCCCGCAGGATCGCGGACTGCTGGGCACCCTGCGCCTCCAGGATCGCCTGCTGGCGGGCGCCCTCGGCGGTGAGGATCCGGGACTGCCGCTCGCCCTCGGCGTTCAGGATCACCGCGCGCTTGTCGCGTTCGGCCCGCATCTGCTTCTCCATCGCCTCCTTGATGGAGGGCGGTGGGTCGATCGCCTTGAGCTCCACCCGGTTCACCCGGATGCCCCACTTGCCGGTGGCCTCGTCGAGCACACCGCGCAGTGTGGAGTTGATCTGCTCGCGCGAGGTGAGGGTGCGTTCCAGGTCCATGCCGCCGATCACGTTACGCAGCGTCGTGACCGTGAGCTGGTCGATCGCGGAGAGGTAGTTGGCGACCTCGTAGGCGGCCTTCCTCGGGTCGGTGATCTGGTAGTAGAGGACGGTGTCGATGTTGACGACCAGGTTGTCCTCCGTGATCACCGGTTGCGGACGTGACGAGAACACCTGCTCGCGCAGGTCGTACTTGGTGTTGACGCGGTCCACCACCGGGATGATGAAGTTCAGGCCCGGATTCAGTGTGCGCAGGTACCGGCCGAACCTCTCGATGTTGTAGGCCCGGGCCTGGGGCACGATCCGCACTGTGGAGACGACCGCGAGCACGACAAGAGCGACCAGGGCGATGAAAAAGATATCGAGCCCTGTCATATTCTCCGACCTCCCAAGTCGAGGGGTGGGGTTCAGCCGGGGCCGCGCGCGCCACTCACGGCAGCGGCTCACGTGGGTAGACAACCGCGGTCGCGCCGTCGATCTCGGTGACGTCGACCCTGGTTCCGGCTGGTATCGCCATGTCCTCGTCGAGTGACCGGGCCGACCACTCCTCCCCGGACAACTTGATCCGCCCGGCCTCGCCGGTGACCTCGTGAGTCACCACGGCGGACTGGCCAACGAGGCCGCCGGCTCCCGATTGCAGTGGAGGGGGCTGACGGATGTGCTTCATCGCGATGGGCCGGACGATCAGCAACCCGGCCGCGGTGGTGACCACGAAAACGGGAACCTGCACAATAAGGCCCAAGCCCATGGCGCCAACGATGCCCGCTGCCAGTGCCCCGATCGCGACCAACCCGAGCGACAGCGTCATCGTGAGAACTTCCGCGACTCCCAGGGCCGCGGCCAGGATCAACCAGATGATCCACATAGGCATAACAACCGGCCTCCCGTCCAGCGGGTATTGTCAACCTACCCAACAGACGGTCGGCCAGCACACATTTGCGTCCCCCAATCCGCAGTGTGACCGTCGGTCCCGCGGCGGCGCGGGGCGGAGCACGCGTATGCTGGCGTGCGCGGGAGACTCCGGGCTCTCCCGCTATGGTGACGGTAGTCGTAGCCCCCACTGCGAGGACCCCGCGTGACCAGCTCCCAGCGGCCGCCCCTGTTTGCTCTGACCGATAGTGACCCCACCCGTATCGGCTCCTTTGACATCCACGGGCGGTTGGGCGCGGGCGGTATGGGGGTGGTCTACGGCGGCACCGATGGCCACGGGCGCTGGGTGGCGCTGAAACTGATCCGCGGCGAGTTCGCCGACGACCCGGAGTTCCGCGACCGGTTCGCCCGCGAGGTGGAACTGATGCGCCGGGTCGGCTCGCGCTGCATCGCCCCGGTCATCGCCGCCGACACCACCCGCCAGGGCCAGCCGTGGTACGCCAGCCCTTACGTGGCCGGCCCCACCCTGCACCACCGTGTCAAACACAACGGTGCGCTGGAACCCGGCCTAACACAGGGGATGGCGGTGGGCCTGGCCGAGGCCATCGCCGCGATCCACGCCGCCGGGGTCGTCCACCGCGACCTCAAACCCGCCAACGTGATCCTGGCCGCCGACGGCCCCAAAGTGCTCGACTTCGGCATCGCCCGGGCGGTGGACGAGTCCGCGATCACCCGCACCGGGGGCGTGGTGGGCTCGCCGGGATGGATGAGCCCGGAACGGTTCCGCGGCCACACCGGCCCCGAAGCCGATGTCTTCGCCTGGGGCGCCCTGGTGGCCTACGCCGCCACCGGCCGGGCCCCCTTCGGCACCGGCACCGCCGAAACACTGATGTACCGGGTCCTCAACGAACACCCCGACCTTACCGGGCTCCCCACCGAGCTGGCCGAGTCCGTCACCCGCGCCCTCGCCAAAGACCCCGCCGCCCGGCCCGGCTCCACCACCCTGGTACCCATGGTCGCCACCAGCTACGGCCACACCCCCGACAGCGAAGCCGCCGACACAGCCGCGACCATCATCAACCACACCTGGACCCCACGACCCCCGCACCGCGACGCCCGCACCGCGTCCCCCGGCCCCGGCCCGTCCCCGGCTCCACCGGGCTCCCCCGACCCCGCGCGCCCGCCAACACCACCAACCAGCCCACCACCGAACCGGGTTCCGGGCCCGGCCGTTCCACCGCCGATCCCGCCCGCCGCCAGGCCGCGCCCACGCGCCCGGGTCGTCATCCCCGCCGTGCTCGGCGCGCTCGTCGTGATCGTCGGCGTGGGGCTGGCAGTACCGAACATCGTCACGCGCTCATCCCCCGAGGGCCCGCCGGACTCGGACACCACGTCCGGGTCCACATCCGACGCCTCCCATCCCGCTCTGGCGCAGCTCGCCGAGGAAGACGTGCTCCACATCGGCATCGCCGAGGCGGAGCCGTACTCCTACCTCGATGACAGCGGCGAGGCGACGGGGCGCGCCCCGGAGGTGGCGCGGTCCGTCTTCGAGGAGCTGGGCGTGACCGATGTGGAGGCCAGCGCAATGGAATTCTCCGCGCTGGAGACGGCACTGGTGGCGCAGGAGGTGGATGTCGCGGCCTCCGACCAGGTCATCACCCCGGAGCGGTGCGAATCCGTGGTCTACTCTGAGCCCTACGCTCAGCTTCGCACCGGGTTCATGGCACGCGACGACGGCTCCGTCGAGCTCTCCGAGGACGGCGATCCGGGATTCGCCGAGATCGCCGATGCCGGGCTGGAGCTCGGGGTGGTGGCGGGGACCCCCGAAGAGCAGTGGGCCCAAGACGAGGGCGTCGACACCGGCGATCTGACCACAGCGGACACGTCTAACACTCTGCTGGAACATCTCGTGGCAGGGGACGTCGACGTGATCGCGGGGGACAGCATCTTCCTGCGCTGGCAGCAGGAGCAGCACCCCGACGGGGACGACCTCTCGATCGTCGGGTCTTACGCACCCCCGGACCCGGACACCGGCCACCCGATGCTGGTCGCTCTGGCTTTTTCCCAGGAGAACTCCGATCTCGCCGCGGCGGCCAACGAACGCCTCAACGAACTCACCGACTCCGAGATGCTGGGGATCACGGAGGAGTTCGGCATGACCGAGGACGAGCTGCCGCCCCCGGACCTCACCGCCGAGGACGTCTGCTCGGACACCTAAGGCGGGGCGCGGCGGGCGCACGCTCCCGCGCCGCGCCTGATCGCGGGACACGCCCAACGCCGGGGCCGGAACCGCACCGCGGTCGGGCACGGCACGCTACCCCTCGTCCTCCAGGTCACCCTCCAGCTTCAGGTAGACCTCCTTCAACTGGTCGAGAGTGCGCTGGTCCGGGTTCTCCCACAGGCCGCGGTCGGCGGCCTCCAGGAGGCGTTCGGACATGCCGCGCAGCGCCCACGGGTTGGACGACTCCAGGAACTCCCGGTTCTCCGGGTCGAAGACGTAGGTCTCGGCGAGCTTGGCATACATCCAGTCGTCGACCACGCCGGCCGTGGCGTCGTAACCGAACAGGTAGTCCACGGTGGCGGCCAGCTCGAAGGCCCCCTTGTAGCCGTGCCGCCGCATGGCCGAGATCCAGCGCGGGTTCACCACGCGCGCACGGAACACCCGCCGCGTCTCCTCGGCCAGGGTGCGTGTCTTGACCTGGTCGGGGGTCGCGGAGTCGCCTACGTAGGCCGCTGGCGACCCGCCGGTGAGCCGCCGGACCATGGCGACCATCCCGCCGTGGTACTGGAAGTAGTCGTCGGAGTCGACGATGTCGTGCTCGCGGGTGTCCTGGTTCTTCGCCGCGACCGCGATCCGCCGGAACGAGGTCTCCATGTCCGTGCGCGCCTCGCGGCCCTCAAGCCCTCGCCCGTAGGCGTAGCCGCCCCATACCGCGTACACCTCGGCGAGGTCGGCGTCGTCGCGCCAGTTGCGGGAGTCGATCAGCGGGAGCAGACCGGCGCCGTAGGCGCCCGGTTTGGAGCCGAATATCCGGGTGGTGGCGCGGCGCCAGTCGCCGTGCTCGCTGTGGTCGGCGAGCGCGTGGGCCCGCGGGTAGTTGCGCTCCGCGGGCTCGTCCAACTCGGCAACCGCGTGGATCACATCGTCCACGAGGCCGATGACGTGCGGGAACGCATCGCGGAAGAAGCCGGAAATGCGCAGCGTGACGTCGATGCGCGGACGCCCGAGCTCCTCCAGCGGGACGATCTCGAACCCGGTCACCCGGCGCGACGCGTCGTCCCAGGTGGGCCGGGCGCCGAGGAGCGCGAGGACCTCGGCGACGTCGTCGCCCTGGGTACGCATGGCCGCGGTCCCCCAGACCGTGAGCCCGACCGAGCGCGGGTACTGCCCGGTGTCGTCGAGATGCCGCTGTATCAGCGAGTCCGCGAGCGCCTGTCCGACGTCCCAGGAGTTGCGCGAGGGGATTGCCTTGGGGTCCACCGAGTAGAAGTTGCGGCCGGTGGGCAGCACGTTCACTAGGCCGCGGGTCGGCGAGCCCGAGGGGCCGGCCGGGATGTGCCCGCCGTCGAGGGCGTGCAGCACGGCGTCGATCTCGTTGCTGGTGGCGGCCAGCCTGGGCACCACCTCGCGGGACGCGAACAGCAGCACCCGCTCGGCCTCGGGCAGGGCGAACCCGAGCCCTTCGCGCGCGACGGCGCTGACGGCGGCCTGCTCGGCCGGCCATGCCAGGTCTTCCATTGCCCAGACCAGGCGCCGCGCGAGCGCGTCGACCAGGTCAAGGGCGTCGGAGGCGGTGCGCGCGGGGCCGTCCACCAGGTCGGACAGTGCGGCGGGGACCTCGGCGGACGCCCCCGGCTCGGCGAGCAGCGCCTTCTCGTCCAGGCCGAAGGCGGCGGCGATCGCGGCGCGCAGCCCCGGCAGGGCGCCCGCCTGCCCGGCCCACACCTGCGAGGCGCGCAGTACCGCCAGGACCAGGTTGACCCGGGGCTCGCCTTCGGGCGCGGCACCAAGGATGTGCAGGCCATCGCGGATCTGCACGTCCTTGATCTCGCACAGGTAGCCGTCGACGTGCATGACGAAGTCGTCGAACTCGTCCTCGCCGGGCATCTCCTCCCGCTGCAGGTCGTGGTGCAGCTCGGCGCTCTTGATAAGCGTCCAGATCTGCGCGCGCACCGCCGGCGCCTTGTCCGGGTCGAGGTCGTTCACCTGGGCGTACTCGTCGAGCAACTGTTCCAGCTTGGCGATGTCGCCGTAGGTGTCGGCCCGCGCCATGGGCGGTACCAGGTGGTCCACAACGGTGGCGTGCGCCCGCCGCTTGGCCTGGGTACCCTCGCCCGGGTCGTTGACGATGAACGGGTAGATGAGGGGCAGGTCGCCGAGCACGCTGTCGGGGGCGTCGCCCGCCGCCAGACCCAGCCCCTTGCCGGGCAGCCACTCCAGCGTGCCGTGCTTGCCGAGATGCACAACCGCGTGGGCACCGAACCCGCCCGCCGAAGAACCGTCCACCGGAGAACCGCCCTGCGGGACATTGTCTTCGGGGGCCGTCTCCAGCCAGCGGTACGCCGCGAGGTAGTGGTGCGATGGCGGGAGGTCGGGGTCGTGGTAGATCGCGATCGGGTTCTCCCCGAAACCGCGGGGCGGCTGGATCATCAGCACGACATTGCCGAAGCGCAGGCTGGCAAGAACGATCTCCGGGCCGTTCGGGGAGTCGACCACGTACAGCTCACCCGGCGGTTCGCCCCAGTGCTCCACGATGGCGTCGCGCAGGTCGGCGGGCAGAGTGTCGAACCAGCGGCGGTAGTCCGCCAGCGGGACACGCGCGGTGGCCGCGGCGAGCTGCTCCTCGGTGAGCCATTCGACGTCGTGGCCGCCCGCCTCGATCAGGGCGTGGATGAGCGGGTCGCCGTCGTCCTCGCGGCGGTCCTCGCCGGGGTCGGGCACCCGCCACAACGTGTCCTCGGTACCGAGGTCGTAGCCGCGCCTTTCGAGCTCGCGGAGGAGCCGCACGGCCGAGGCCGGGGTGTCCAGGCCGACCGCGTTGCCAACGCGGGAGTGCTTCGTGGGGTAGGAGGACAGCATCACCGCGAGCTTGCGCTCGGCCGGGGGGACGGCATGCAGCTTCGCGTGGCGCACCGCGATCCCGGCCACCCGGGCGGCGCGCTCGGGGTCGGCCGCGTAGACCGGTACCCCGGTCGCCTCGTCGACCTCCTTGAACGAGAACGGGACGGTCACCAGCCGGCCGTCGAACTCCGGGATAGCGACCTGCATTCCGGCGTCCATAGGGGTCAGTGCCGCGTTGGAGGCCAGCCACTGCTCGCGGGTGGAGGTCAGCACCATCCCCTGCAGGATCGGCACGTCCAGCGCGGCGAGCGCGCCGGCGTCCCAGGCGTCCTCGTCGCCTCCCCCACTGGCGTCGGCCGCGACCGCCCCGCCCGCGGCCAGGACGGTGGTGATGACCGCGTCGGCCTGGGCGAGGAGGTCGAACAGGCCCGGCGCGTTCTCCCTGGACAGCCCGCGCAGCGAGCCGCAGAACACCGGGAGCGGGTCGCCGCCCGCGGTCTCGATGGCCTCGCAGAGGACCTCGACGAACGCGGTGTTCCCGGAAAGCTCGTGCGCCCGGTAGAACACCACGGCCACGATCGGCCGCTCGCCCGACGGGCGGCGGTCACCGTGCACGCCGTACTCGGGCATCCGCTCCGGCGGGTCGAAGCCCTCGCCCGTCAGCAGCACCGTGTCGGAGAGGAACCGGGCGAGCTGCCGGAGGTTGCCGATCCCGCCTTCGCGCAGGTAGCCGTGCGCTTCGGTGGCGACCCCCGCTGGCACGGTGGACAGCTCGATCAGCTCGGCGTCGGGATCCGCCTCTCCCCCGAGCGCGACGAGTGGCGTCCCGGAGGCCCGGAGGGCGGTCAGACCATCCGGCCAGGCGTCCCGGCCGCCGAGGAGCCGGACCACCACGACGTCGACGCCGTCGAGCAGGGCGGGTAGCTCGTCGGTCGGCGTTCGCGCGGGGTTGGCCGTGCGGTAGCCGGCGCCGGCGGCTCCGGCGGCGAGCAGTTCGGTGTCGGCCGTGGACAGCAGCAGGATCGTAGCCACGCATGGTCCTTCGTCTACAGTGAGCCGGGGTCCTCGCCCCTGCTCGCGGACAGGTACGTGACGCCGCGAAGTCTCCTGGCTCGGGGTTCCCGGCCCGCCTTTTAGCCTTCCCGCCGGGGACCCGGCAGTGGCGTTGTCCTAAGGCACGCTCCACCCTGACAGTTGCGGGACAGCCACGGACTCGCACCGTGTTCCTTCGCGCCGTCGTCGCCCATCCTCGCAGAAGCCCTCTGCGGGCCGGCGCGGACCAGGGTCTACGTGGCGAGGGCGGCGTGTCGGTGCACACTGTCGCGGTACGGCCGGTGCGGGAAAGCCGTTCCGACGGGTGTCCGGGGTTTGCAAGAATTCCCACTATGAGCCATTACCCCGAGCCCCAGGGCCCTGGCGACTTCTATCCGGACCCCCACACCGCCAGCGACGACCCGTTCGGCCAGCAGGCGCCGCCCGGAGGGCCGTCCAACGCGGGCGTCGCGCCGCAGGACCCGGGAGCGGCGCAGACGGGCGGCTGGCAGGCACCCCCCGACTACCGGCCGGTACCCGCAGGCGGCCAGCCGCTCACCATGATCGGCGACATCGCCGTCTACCAGCACGAGGTCGTGACGCCGGCCGGACGCTTCCCCATCAAGGGGACCACGTGGACGGCCACGGACATGAGCCAGGTGCACGAGACCCTGCCGACCTACGCCGTTGTGCTCACCATTGTCTTCGTCTGGTTCTGCCTGCTCGGCCTGCTGTTCCTGCTGATGAAGGAACGTTCGGTCCAGGGGTACGTGCAGGTGACCGTGCACGGCAGCGGGATGTTCCACTCCACGATGGTGCCGGCGCACTCCGCGGCCACGTTCCCGCAGGTGATGCAGCAGGTGAACTACGCGCGTTCGCTCGCCGCCATGGCGTGACAGTGCCGGTGGCACTGGTTGCCACGGGTCCTTGCCCGGCCCCGCTCGGGGGACGGCCCGACATGACGTGGGCCCGCCTGCCGCTGGCAGACGGGCCCACGAAGCCGGAGGCTCTCAGTCGCTAGTGGAGGATTCGGTTACTGCGGGTTCCTCGCCGCTGCTCTTGGCCGGTGTCACCACGTTGCCGGGGACATCGGGGTCCGAGCGGAGCGAGACCACCAGCGCCGCCATCATGAAGAACGACATGATGAAGAACGGTAGCCCGATGACCGTGATGACCTCGCTCAAGGCATCCAGCGCGGCCGGCCCGGCACCGAAGATCAACGCGAGCGCCACCAGCCCTTCGAGGACCGCCCAGAAGATGCGCTGGCGCGTGGGCGGGTTCGAGTGCTGGTCCCCGTTGCACATCATGTCGATGACCAGGGACGCGGAGTCGGACGAGGTGATGAAGAAGATCGCCACGATGACGATCGCGATCGCCGCGACCAGGGTCGACACCACATCCAGCACGGGAAGCTCCCGGATGAAGACGTAGAGGGCGCCCGGGACGTCCGCCTCATCGACCACCGGGCCGACCAGCACACCCGGATTCGCCCGCTCCATGTCGAACGCGGCAAGACCGAAGGTGCTGAACCAGATCACGCTGAACAGGGTGGGCAGGCCCAGGACACCGGCGACGAACTCGCGGATGGTGCGTCCCTTGGAGATCCGGGCGATGAAGATCCCGATGAACGGGGCCCACGTGATGGTCCAGGCCCAGTAGAACACCGTCCAGCCGTCCTGCCACCCGGTACCGGCGTAGGTGTCGTTCCAGAACGCGAGCGAGACGACGTTGCTCAGGTAGTCGCCCGTCTGTTCGACCACTCCCTTGGCGAGGAACAGCGGTGAGCTCGCGGCCAAGAACACGAAGATGAGCAGCCCGATCGACATCAGGATGTTGATGTTGGACAGCCGCTTGATGCCCTTGTCCAGGCCGAGCGCCACCGAGACGATCGCGATCGCCGTGATGACCACGATGATGCCGAGCTGGCTGGCGAGCTCGAGCGCGCCGCCATCCAGGTTGAACCCGAACAGGCGCGACAACCCGCTGTTGATCTGCGCGGACCCGAGCCCGATGGACACCGAGAGCCCGAACAGGGTGCCAAGGACCGTGGTGACGTCGATGATCCGGCCGATGGGGCCGTGGATACGCTCACCCAGGAACGGGTAGAAGAACGAGCTGACCCGCATGGGCAGCCCTCGCCGGAAGATGAAGTAGGCGAACGCGAGCGCGGGCAGTGTGAAGATCGCCCAGGTGTGCAGGGCGAAATGGTAGTTGGTGAAGGTGATCGCCTGCTTGGCGGCCGCCGCGGTCCCGGCGAAGTCCTCCGCGTCCCCGTCGAACCCGAGCGGAACCCGCGGCGGGTTCGCGTAGTGGTTGATCGGCTCCGCCACGCCCCAGAACATCAGGATCGTGCCGATGCCCGCGGCGAACAGCATCGCGAACCAGGCCCAGTTGCTGTACTCGGGCCTGGAGTCGGGGCCGCCCAGACGCACGCTGCCGTAGCGGCTGATCGCGATCCAGATCAGGAAGCCCAGGAAGACGGTCACACCGAGGATGTAGAACCAGCTCAGGCTCGACAGGATGAAGCCGGTCATACTGCTGAACACGTTGTTGATCTGCTCCGTGAAGAGAATCGTCACAACAACGAATAAGATCGCCAGAGCCGTCGAGGTGAAAAAGATCGGAGCGTTCGTACGCAGCCCAAGCTTTTGGGCGAGATCATCTAGCATCGCGACTCCCTGTTATCCGATTGCTGGTTTGCGCGTTCAGGGTCATTCTGCTCAGCTCGGCACGTACTACCCATTTTTCGGGCTGCTGGGACGGCGTTCTCACCGTATTTCGCTCAGCCCGTCCAAAAGTTTAGGGAGCGCGGCACCCTCCACGGCTCTGCTAGCGCAGGAAGAGCAGTGTCGACCGGCGACCGCCTGCCGACATGTCACTCAACCAAGATAAATCGGGAAGTTAGTAGTGCCGGGCCGAATTGTCAACAATCACCCGCCGTTGCCCGATCGAGACGATATCGAGACGATCCTGGCGTTTATTTTTTTCGATTGGACCGAAAGAAGCTGAATCGGCAGCCTTCACGGCGCCCTGACGTGAGAACCCGAAGAAAAGTCACCCTGTGCGTCGATCCCGCCACTGCCCGATAAACTCAGGCATCCCCCGGAAACAACGGAGACGGGACTGGAGCACGGCGGTGCCCGAGGACACCGCCGTGCGTGCGGACACCCGCACCAGCTAGCCGGCCCCGACGTCCGCGGAATCCGGCTGGTGTCGCGCGGTCAACAGGTCAACGAGGACCTCGCGGACGTACGACGCCAATGGGCGCTCCCCCGCGCGTTCAGCGAGGGCGCGGAACTCCTCGGCATCGAGCGTCACCGTGAGCGACCCCGTGCCCCCGGACATGCGCGGCGGCATCCCCAGCATCTGCCGGTACAGGCGTTCGAGCGCCTCGGGCGGCAGGGCACCATAAGCCGTCTCAAGCTGCGACACCCATTCGCGAAGCTCGCTCCACCGGGCGTAGCGGCCGGCCAGGATATAGAGGTACGACGCGACGTCGCGGTGGCCCGCGGCGCGTTCGAGTTCGGCGTGCGTCATGGGATCGAGAGCGAGCGTCACCTGGTGAGCGGACTGCGCGGCGGCGGGCCGGCCGGGGATGGACGTGGTCACTGCTGGCCTCCACAGAGAGCATCGGCGCCCCGGCGAGCGCCAGGGCGGGGGCGCGCGGCCGTATCCGCCGTATGCGGGCTGCTGTCCTGGCGAAGTGCCTCGCGCTGCGCTCTGGGTCCGCCGTGCCGGGCGGGCCCGGCCCATGTCCACCTGGCCGCTGGTTCTCCACCGTAGCCATCGGGCGCGAACCCCGCGCCCGCCGTCCACAGCCCTTCAGCCGGTCTCCGCGGGGCCCGCGGTGCCAGCGGGCGCGACGACCGGCAGCTCGCTCGGGGCACCGGATTCGAGCAGCCGCCAGATGGCATCGGTGTCCATGTGCTCCTCGACCATGTCACCGAGGGCGTCCAGGCGGGCAGCGCGTTCGGCGGCGAAGTCGGTGCCGCCCGCCGCGACGAAGCGCCGCCCCGCCCGCCCTGCGACGTCGGCCAGGAACGCCCGGCGGAACGCGTCGTTCTCCAGCGCCCCGTGCCAGGTGGTGCCCCACACGGCCCCCGCGCGGCAACCGTCGAGGAAGGGAACCGCCTCCGAGCCCGCCCACACCACCTCGGTCTGGCCGTGGTGGATCTCGTAGGCCGCCACTCGCTCCCCGTAGCAGGTCCCCTCGGGACGGGCCAGGGTCTTCTCGGTAGCGAACGCCACCCTCGCGGGCAGCAGGCCCAGCCCGCGCACCACCCCCGCGGCGGACTCGACGTCGTCGCGGATCTCGCGCGCCAGCATCTGGTAGCCGCCGCAGATCCCCAGGACCGGGCGCCCGTTGGCGGCCCGGTGGGCGAGGACGCTGTCGAGCCCCCGATCGCGCAACCATGCGAGGTCGGCGACCGTGGCGCGGCTGCCCGGCAGGATCGCGAGGTCGGCGTCCTCGAGCTCGTGCGGGGTGGTCACGAACCGCACGTCCACGCCGGGTTCGACGGTCAGCGCGTCGATGTCGGTGAAGTTGCTGATGCGCGGGAGCCGCACCACGGCGACGCGCAGCGCCTGCTCCCCCACGGGCGCCGGCATCGGGCCGCGGTCGGCACTCAGCGCGAGCGAGTCCTCGACGTCCAGCCACAGCCCGTCGAGCCACGGCAGGACACCGTGCACCGGGCGCCCGGTCAGCTCCCGGAGCTGCCGCAGCCCGGGCTCCAGTAGTTCCGGGGCACCCCGGAACTTGTTGATCACGAAACCGGCGACCAGAGCCTGGTCGGCCGGTTCGAGGAGGGCGAGCGTGCCGTGCAGGCCGGCGAACACGCCGCCCCGGTCGATGTCGCCGACCACGATGACGGGCAGCCCGGCCGCCCGGGCCAGGCCCATGTTGGCGATGTCGCCGCTGCGCAGGTTGATCTCGGCGGGACTCCCCGCGCCCTCGCAGATGACCACCTCGTAGCGCGACCGCAGCTCCGCGAGGCTCTCGACCGCGATGTCGCGCAGCCGGTCCTTGTGCGCGCGGTAGCTGACAGCGTCGACCTCACCGGTGGGCCGGCCGCGCACCACCACCTGGCTGCTGCGGTCACCGCCCGGCTTGAGGAGGATCGGATTCATCGCCGCACTGGGCTCGATCCCGCTGGCGGCGGCCTGCATGGCCTGTGCCCGGCCGATCTCCGCGCCGTCGGGAGTCACCACCGAGTTGAGCGACATGTTCTGCGCCTTGAACGGGGCCACCTTCACGCCCTGGCGGGCCAGCCAGCGGCACAGGCCCGCGGCGACGACACTCTTGCCGGCGTCGGAGGTCGTCCCGGTCACAAGCAGGGCGGGTGCGGCGCCCGCGGATTCCGGCCGCGTCACGCTGCCCTCCCCGGCCGTTCGGCCCGCACGCGGCGCCCGAAGGCGCTGAGCGGGAGATGCGTGGAGCGCGCGGCCGCCCTCGGGGCGCGGCCGCGCTGCTCGGAAGCGGTCAGCAGCGCGATGGAGGCGGCCACCGCAGCCGCGGATCCGGCCACGACTCGGGCGAGCCGGACGGCACGGCGGATGTCGCGGACCTCGGGGTGACGCCCCTCCCCCAGTTCCGGCCGGTGCTCCGTACGGCCCGCGTAGGTGTTCGTCCCCCCGAGACGAACGCCCAGCGCACCGGCGAATGCCGCTTCGCACTGGCCCGCGTTGGGGCTGGGGTGCCGCCCGCCGTAACGCGAGCGGGCCCGCCAGGCGCGGGCCGGATCGCCCGCGACCGCCGGCGCCGCGAGGGCGGTGAGCACGGCGGTGAGCCGCGCGGGGGCCCAGTTGGCGAGGTCGTCGGTGCGCGCAGCCGCCCAGCCGAAGCGTTCGTAACGGGGCGAGCGGTGCCCCACCATCGCGTCAAGGGTGTTGACCGCCCGGTACCCGGCGAGCCCGGGAACGCCGAGCAGCCCGCCCCACAGCAACGGGGCCACCACGGCGTCGGAGGTGTTCTCCGCGACCGACTCCACCGTGGCGCGGGCGATCCCCTTCTCATCGAGTTCGCTGGGGTCGCGCCCGCACAGGTGCGGCAGCCGGTCGCGGGCTCCTGCGAGGTCGCCCGCTTCGAGCGCGTCCGCGATCGCGCCCGCCTCGCGGCCGAGCATGTCGCCGCCAACGACGGCCCAGGTGGTGGCCGCGGTCAGGGCCGCCCGCCGCAGCGGACCGCCGCGTTCGGCGAGTACCCCAAGCGCGACCACGGGGGTTACGGCGAGCGCGGCGTAGGCCGCGCCCCGTGCGCGCGAGTCGCGGTGCATGCGGCGTTCCAGTGCGGACGCGGTGTGGCCGAAAGCGGCCACCGGATGCACCCGGCGGGGGTCGGGCAGGGCCGAGTCGAGCGCCACCCCGGCAACCAGACCGAGGGCGGCCGGCCAGGCGGGGGACGGGTCGCGGGTCGTGTTCACGAGGTCAACCGTAGTGCCCACCTCTTTTCCGCTTCACGGTTCCCCCAAGTTCACATAAGCACCGCGCGTAACACGGAAAACACGCACGGACACACGGTGTAATAACCGTCCCCCCGCGAAACGCCCAACCGCCCGGAAGGGCCGTATCGAAAGGGAGGATCTCCCATGGCAGTTGCGATGATGCTCACGCTCGTGTTCGCGGCCGGAGCCTGGTGGGTGTTCTAACGCCCCACGTGCCACTTCAGCAGGGGCGACCACGATATGAGCCACTCCCGACACGGGACGCGGCTTCGCGAAACACGCGCAAGCCGCGTCCCACGCGGGGTTAATCGCGGGTAACCTATCCCGCGACGGGATTGGCAACCGATTTGGCGGTGCTCGCGTGCTAACGAGACGCAACTACGAAAAGCCCTAGTTGTTGCGGTTTCTCCCACCCAAGGGCACATCGGCCGAATACCGTAGAATGTCCCCCGAAGCTCGGAGGCCCACCGCGGTACGGCACCGCGCGGCACTCGCCCAAAGGCCGGGCCTCCCGGAACGTGCAGCCCCCACCAGGCGGAAGACCGCGTCACGCAGCGCCAGGCCACAGTGTCCCAACCAGCGTCCGGCACCGGACACAATTCAATCAAGCACCCGTAGCTCAGTGGATAGAGCAGCAGACTTCTAATCTGCCGGCCGCAGGTTCGAATCCTGCCGGGTGCACCCGTCCCGACATTGCGCGAACCTCCTCACCCGCGGAGGCTTCGCCGTGCCGGTGGAGCGCCACACGGAACAGCGGCTGCACCGCGCGCCGGCCGGTGCTGCGCACCCCGGCGGCAGCGGTGCCGGGCACCGTGTTCACCCGCTCGAGCCCGCGATCCGCAACCGCGGGCGTACGCGGTCACCGCGGGGTCAGCCGGACCACCGGGTATTCCCGCTCGGCTTTGCTCTGATACTTCGCGATACGGGGCTGGGCGGCGGCGATGCGCTGCCATGCCCGCTCACGGTCGGCGCCCTCCAGCTGGTGCGGCGTCACCGGCATGGCGTCGCGGCCGCCCAGTTCGATCGACGCCTGGTCTGGGTGCGCCATCAGATTGGCGTGCCAGTCCGGGGGCTGGCTCCCACCACCCGATGCGACGACCAGCCAGGCGTCCGCACCGTCGGCGAACCACGCCACAGGCGTTTCCCGCTGCTGCCCGCTTCGGCGCCCCACAGTGTTCAGGATCAGTACGTCCATGCCCATCATCTTGCTGCGGCCGCTTCGGATTTTGCGGTTCATACGGGTGTTCATTGTCCGCTGCGCCCACCGTGAGAACGCCCCGGGCGTACCGGGCTTGCGCCCTCCGCGGTTGTCTACCTGCTGGTTTTTCATCACTGGCTACCTCCAGTCGGTCAACTTGCTGTCCCTGGAGAGCACACTAGATACCGCCCGGCCCTGGGCGCTTCTCGATTCCTGATCGGTCGGGAGGAACCTCGAAAAGGCCGCGAAAGGCTCCTTGCGGTACTCTTTCCTCGTTCCCCCAGCCGAAGAGAGTCCGTGCGATATGTCCGAGCATGCTCCCGATCCCGGGTCCGCTTCCGAGTCCACCGCTCCGGACCCGGCGGAGCCCGCACGGTGGTCCGTTCGCCGCCGCCTGCAGGTCGGCGGCGGCGCTATCGGCCTCGTCGCCATCGTTGTGGCTGTTGTGCTCATGAGACCGCCCAGCGCGTACGCGGACATCGCCGACTGCGGGGAACTGTTCACCGAGGAGCTCCTGACCGAGGTCCACCTCGAAGAGCCCGGGGTCTCCGTCGAGGAGAACGATCCCCCGGGCCCTGGGCTGGGCTCCGAGCAGAACAGGTACTGCGTCGACGCCGAACTCGGGCAGTTCACGGCCGACATCTACTTCCATTCGCCTGATACGCGTAGCGACCGGTACGAGGAACTGCAGGAACGGATCACCGAGAACCGTGGGAGGGCCGAAGGCTCCGCGGCGCTCGACGAACAGGACCGGCTCGCGGAACTCGACGACCCTCCTCGCTACGTAGCCACGGAGATCGAGGACATCGACGCGGGCGAGGGCGGTTTCGCGGCGGTGTACGAGGCACAGGAGGAGCCGGACACGCCCTCGTTGGACACCGGCGAGGCAGAGGCGGTTTCGACGTTCGCCAGAGCCGAGTTCCGCACCCGGAACATCTACGTCAGAATCTCCTACCTCGAAGCCAGCGACGAACGCAGGGGCAGCAGCATGCTCGGCACGATCACCGTAACCCGCCTCGCCGAGGCGCTTGAGGCGCGGATCGACGAGACGAGTACCAAGGACTCGGTGTGAGACCTCACGTGCCGCGTCTTCCCGCTGCCCGCTGACCTTGCAGTCGGCGAGCTGTCTCCGAGAGCCCAAGGGCGAGCGCGGCGAGTACGGCTGCGAGGAGGCCGAGGTTCGTCGCGCCGGCCCAGCTGATCCCCAGCCCTCCGACGACGCCCGACATCGCGATGGCCAGGTACAGGACCGCCTGGTTGAGCGAGACGAGTACCGCTGCCGAGCCCGTCTCCATTGAGAGCAGCCGGTGTTGCTGCGGGGTGGTGATGGCGAAGGCCGCGATGCCGTAGCACAGGACCATCGCGATGGCCGCGCCGTAGCTCGCGGTGGCCAGTGGGAGCACGAGCAGGCTGGCGATCAGCCACACCAACGCGCCCGCCACCACGCGGGGACCTCCGAACCGGTCCGCCAGCGCTCCCGCGGCGAGGTTTCCGACCGTTCCGACCGCTCCGAGGACGAACATGAGGGTGGCCAGGCGGAGCTCGTCACCAGAGGTCGCGGGCGCGAACACGGCTCCGATGTAGGTGTAGGGGATGTAGACGGCGGTGAAGCCGACGAGCGTGGTGCCCAGTATCGCCACAACCCGGACATCGGCGAGAGGGAGTAGCCGTTGCCGTAGTCCTTGGGGCGCCGGGACCGGCACCCTACCGGGCACCAGGGCCAGCACCCCGAGCATTCCCAGGATGGCGAGCGCGGAGGCGAACCACATGGTCGCTCGCCAGCCCAGGACGCCGCCGAGCGCGGTACCCAGCGGAGCGCCGAGTGTCACCGCCGCGGTGAACCCGGTGACAACGGTCGCGATCGCGCGACCGCTCCGGTGCGGTGGCACCAGTGCCGCGGCTGTGATGGAGGCGGTGGGCACGAACACTCCGACCCCCGCGGCCGCGATGATCTGCGCGACGAGGACCAACGGGTAGGAGGGGGCGAGCGCCGTGCCGGCGCTGCCCGCCAGATAGGTGAGCACCGCGACCAGCAGCACATGGCGCCGCGGCCAGCCCGCTGTCAGCGTCGTCAGTACGGGCGCCGCTGTCGCACAGGTCAACGCGAACGCGGTGACCACCTGGCCCGCCACGGCCACCGATACGCCCAGTGACTGGCTGAGCAGGGGGAGCAGCCCGGCCAGTACGAACTCCCCGGTTCCAACCGCGAAAACGCCGAACGCCAGGGCCAGGACGCCCCGGCGCCCACTGGGCCCCGACGGTTTCCGTGCCTCGGCGGCGCGTGACATGTCTTCTGTTGCCATGGCTTCCTGATCTCCCGGCTCAACGGCCAGTGAAGGGGTGGTTCCGGTCGGGCCGGCACCACCGCGCGAAAACGGAACCAATCGGTACCGAGTTAGTACGGTACCGATCAGTTCCGTTTTCGCGCAATCCCGGATATCCTGAGGACATGCCAACTCGCGCCCGGGAACGTCTCGTCGAGGCCGCGGAGAACCTCTTCTACACCGAGGGCATCCGCGCGGTCGGGGTCGAACGGCTTCTGGCCACCTCCGGTGTGGGGCGCGCCTCGTTCTATCGGCACTTCAACAGCAAGGACGACCTCGTAGTGACGATGCTGCGCGGCTACGACGAACAGTGGCGGCACTGGCTGGAGCAGGCCGTGGCAGAGCGGGGCGGCGCTCCGCTGGCGGTGTTCGACGCGCTGGCCGAGCGGTTCGAATCCCCCGACTTTCGCGGCTGCGCGTCCATCAACACCATGGTCGAAGTCGCCGACACCACCAGCCCCGCGCACCAGGTGGCCGCCGAGCACAAACGCTCGGTCACCGGCTACGTCGAAGGGCTCCTCGTCTCGGCCGGCTACACCGACCCCGCCGCACTCGCCGAGCAGTTCGTACTGTTGCTGGACGGAGCGATCGTGACCGCCCTGCGCGAGCGCACCGCCGAGCCCGCACGGCGCGCCAGGGCCATCGCCGCGAGCCTGCTCCGCTGAGCCGCCACCCGGCCCGCGAACAACACCGAGCGGTGGCCGGGAGAGATCACCCGGCCACCGCCGTCCTACGCGCGGCGGCGCACCGCGAGTACGAGCGCCCCGGCTGTGGAGACCACGATGCCGACGATGGGCGGGATGAACCAGCCCCACTGGTTGGCCGCCGCGGCCGCGGCGCAGGCCGCGGCGTAGACAGACAGGTTGTCCCACCGCACGGCCGGGAGTGCGGCGTACTCGGGCAGCCCGGACCGCCAGCTTCCGAGGAACGCGCCGATGATCACCCCGCCCAGTGGCGGAACCAGGATCCCCAGCCAGGTCAGGTAGTCGAGCAGGTGGTCGTAGATCCCGGTGACCGCGAGCGCCGTGCCGATGACCACGCCGGCGATCACCCAGGGCTTCTTGGACCGGCTGTTGAAGAGCTCGGCGCCGGCCACCCCGAAGTTGTAGGCGGTGTTGTCGTTGGTGGTCCACAGGTTGGCCACCAGGAACACCACTCCCCAACCGACCAGGCCCATCTGGAACAGCACCAGAACAAAGTCGCCCTCACCGAAGGCGAAAGCTCCGATCGCGCCGCAGAACAGCATGAGTAGCTGTCCGACGAAGAACGCCGAGACGCAGGCCCAGAACCCCGCACCAGGCGTGCGGGCGAACCGCGTCCAGTTGGGCGCCTGGGTACCGCCGGAGGCGAAGGTGCCGACGATCACGGTGACCGCGGCGGTCAGCGGCATTGTCTCCTCGGGAGTGATCGCGGTGAGCCCGGCGAGGCCGCCGGCCTCGCCCAGCGCCCCCCACGCCACCCCCGCCGCAAGGAGCACCAGCAGCGGCACGGACACGACCGAGAGCACATACATTCCGCGGTAGCCGTAGTAGGCAGTGGCCCCCATGGCGATTCCGCCGGCCACCATCGTCAGCCGCACGGCCAGGTCGCTCTCCCACCCCGCGGCTTGCGCCGTGAGCAGCGCCAAGGTGGCCACGCTCACGCCGTACCAGCCGATCTGGGTACCACCCAGCAGCACGGAGGCGAGTTTGGCGCCGCGCTGCCCGAAGGCGTAGCGCGCCATCAGGACGGTGGTGAGGTTGGTGCGGGCGCCGATCCAGCCGAGGACGCCCACGTACAGTCCCAGGATCGCCGCGCCCAACAGCAGCACACCCAGCAGCGGGGCGAACTCGAACGCCGCGCCAACCTGGGCGCCAGCCACCATCGTCGGGGTGAAAAGCGTGAAGCCGAGCAGCACCACGCTCAGCGAGAGCAGCGACTTGCGCGCGTGCGGCGGAACAGGGTCGAGGGGGTAGTCCGGGTCAACGGCCGGGTCGGACTGCGCCGGCCGCACGGCGCTCACCGCTGGTCCTGTTCGTCGGCGCCGATGTCCTCGAACCAGAGTCCGGGGTTGGCGGCGATGAAGTGCTCCATCAGCCGCACGCACTCCGGGTCGTCGAGCAGTACGATCTCCACCCCGTTCTCGGCGAGCCAGTCGTGGCCGCCGTGGAACGTGCGGGCCTCCCCGATCACCACGCGCGGGATACCGAACTGGCGCACGAGGCCGCAGCAGTACCAGCAGGGCGACAGGGTGGTGACCATGGTGGTGCCGGCATAGCCACGTTGGCGGCCAGCGTTGCGGAACGCGGCGGTCTCCCCGTGTGCGGAGGGGTCGCCGTCCTGCACGCGGCGGTTGTGGCCGCGGCCGAGGATCGTGCCGTCGGCGGCGACCAGCGCGGCCCCAATGGGAATACCACCGGTGGCCTGGCCGGCCTTCGCTTCCGCCAGCGCCACCCGCAGCCAGGAGACGTAGCGGGCTTCGGTGCCGCCCGAGGGGGATGCGGAGTCAGGCATGGATGTCGAGAGTCCCTTCAGCTCTGCCGCGGTGAAGGGGCACCGGCGACCTGCGGCGCCGGCGGAACCGCCCCTGAGCGCGGGCTCCGGGAATTATCGCCGGTGCCGCGCGAGATGATCACCCCAGGTGCGCCATGAGCCTGGCCACCGCCCGGCAGCCCTCTCGACGACCGGTGCCGCCCCGCGGGGGCACGGAGCGGGACGGCGCCCTCTACGATGACCGCATGCCAGCGCATCTTGCTCTCGAAGACTACGTTGCGACGCTCACCAAGAGCGGCGCCGCACTACGTGACGCGGCCAACGACGCCGGGCTCCGGGCAACCGTCCCGACCTGCCCGGACTGGACCGTGACCGACCTCGTCGTGCACCAGGGAACGGTGCACCGGTGGGCCACGGCCCACCTCCGAGGGGACTCCGACCACGACACCACCGCTTCGCATGCCGAGGGAATGGCGGCCCCCGACCCGGTCTCCTGGTTCTCCGCCGGTCTCGACACGCTGGTCGAGACACTGCACGCGACACCGGACGACGCGGAAGCGGCGGTGTTCCTGCGGGACGCGCCCCCGCCGCGGCGGTTCTGGGCCCGCCGGCAGGCGCACGAGACCACCATGCACAGTGTGGACGCGCTCTCCGCCGCGCTGGGCCGGTGGCCGACCCACTCCGACGCGAAGATCGCGCCGGACCTCGCGGCCGACGGGATCGACGAGCTGCTGTGCGGGTTCATCCCGCGCGGCAAGTCCAGGCTCCGGTCAGCCGAGCCCTACACCATCCTGGTGCGCAGCGACGACACCGGGCATACCTGGTCGGTGCGCGTCAGCCAGGACCCCGTGGTCACCACGGTCGGCGAATCCGGCGCCCCCGACTCGACCTTCAGCGGCACCGCGGTACAGCTTTACCTCACCCTGTGGAACCGCGCGGACGATGCCGTGGTCGAAGGGCCCACGGCCATTCTCGAACAGTGGCGCTCCCAGACCCCGATCAACTGGGGCTGAAGAACCGCGGTTCGCACGGCCGCCCGACCGGATCGCGCTCGGGCCGATCGGCCGGCTAACCACATCGTGAGACGACCCGAACAGAACCGGCCGCCACCCGCTACGCTGAACCGGTCAGAGCTACATGCCGCGCCTCCCGAGCCCCCGGACCGGCGTACGCTCCACCGTTCTCAACTCCCCCCACGGGCCGCTCAAGAGCTCGCTCCCCGCGGCGAGCGTGTCTGACCGCCGCGGGCCGCACGGGGCGCGTGTAAGCCCCGGCCGCGCGTGAGGGCCCGTTCCCTACTGTCCCCTCCAACGAAAGTCGTAGAATGCAGCAGCTGCAGTCGCTTACCAACCTGGCAATCCGGCAACGCATCCGGATGATGGTCAACCAGTACGAGGTGCGCGCCGCTCTGCCCGATGGCAGCGAGGGCGACTTGCTCGCCTTCGCCCAGCAGAAGCGGATGGCCTTCAAAGAGCAGGTCACGCTCTACACCGACGACAGCAAGCAGTATCCGGTGCTGAGCTTCAAGGCGCGCCAGGTGGTTGACCTGGGGGCCACCTACGACGTGTTCGACGCCCAGGGGCAGCCGATCGGCCTGTTCCGCAAGGACTTCAAGCAGTCGATCCTGCGCAGCACCTGGCACGTCGAGCAGCCACAGTTCCCGCCCGTCGTCGGCCAGGAGCGCAACCAGATCCTCGGGGTCCTGCGCCGCCTTTCCGACCTCGCGAAGATCATTCCGTACCACTTCGACTTCACCGCGAACGGCGACCCCGTCTTCGCCATTGACAAGCAGTGGGGACTGCGCGACCGCTACTCCGTGGAGATCGCCAACCCCTACATCGACCGGCGCCTGGTCATCGCCATGGCCGTCGCCGCGGACGCCCTCCAGGGGCGCTGACCGCGAACCGGCCCGGCTCCGCGCCAGCCGGGACCGCGGCCTGGTTCGGTGGGGTTCGCCCGCCGGACCAGGCCCGGTCAGCGCACACGCGCCCGAAGCTCCCGCGGTTGGCGCCGACCGCGGCGGCCCGCCCTGCGGGGAACGCGGTGAGCGGGGGCCGCTCGCGGGAAGACGCGGGCGCCCGCACCCGAAGCGGAGCCTGAAACGGCGCTTTACAAGCCCGGGCCCCGTCTCCCTAGAATGGGAGCAGTTCCACGGGGGGAACGGCCACCGCCCAGCGGTGGGACCTGCGGGGAACAGGTTTCCATAGCCAAGTCGGTTGGATATAATGGAAGTACCGCGGAGGCGGACCCACTGTCGAGCAGTCTCCGGTGGGGAGCCCGCGGGAACGTAATACGGCAACTGAGTTCCGCCGCGCACAGCGTGGTGTGGTACCCGCTCCTTGAGAACTCAACAGCGTGCCAAGATCGACGACTTGTGGCACCAGCCGGCCTGTAACGGCCGCGGCCCTGTCAACTCGCCTGGCTCGTTTCCCGGGCCAGGCCACCAGGATTCCTACACGGAGAGTTTGATCCTGGCTCAGGACGAACGCTGGCGGCGTGCCTAACACATGCAAGTCGAACGCGCCACCTCACTTGTGGGGTGGTGAGTGGCGAACGGCTGAGTAACACGTGAGCAACCTACCCTCGGCTCCGGGATAACCTCGGGAAACTGGGGCTAATACCGGATGCGACCGCGCACGGCATCGTCGCGTGGTGGAAAGGTTGCCGTCCGCGAGGGCGGCTTCCGGCCGTGGACGGGCTC
Source organism: Lipingzhangella halophila (assembly GCF_014203805.1). GTDB lineage: Bacteria > Actinomycetota > Actinomycetes > Streptosporangiales > Streptosporangiaceae > Lipingzhangella > Lipingzhangella halophila. The sequence continues at coordinate 4,434,688 of NZ_JACHJT010000001.1, forward strand.
GCGGCCTATCAGTCTGACGGTGAGGTAACGGCTCACCGAGGCGATGACGGGTAGCCGGCCTGAGAGGGTGACCGGCCAGACTGGGACTGAGACACGGCCCAGACTCCTACGGGAGGCAGCAGTGGGGAGTCTTGCGCAATGGGCGAAAGCCTGACGCAGCGACGCCGCGTGGGGGATGACGGCCTTCGGGTCGTAAACCTCTTTTCCCGTCGACGAAGGCTCCACGTGCTCGTGGGGCTGACGGTACGCGGGGAATAAGGACCGGCTGACTACGTGCCAGCAGCCGCGGTAATACGTAGGGTCCGAGCGTTGTCCGGATTTACTGGGCGTAAAGGGCTCGTAGGCGGCCCGTCGCGTCGGTCGTGAAAGCCCTGAGCTCAACTCAGGAATTGCGATCGATACGGGCGGGCTAGAGGGCGGAAGGGGCGAGCGGAATTCCCGGTGTAGCGGTGAAATGCGCAGATATCGGGAGGAACACCGGTGGCGAAGGCGGCTCGCTGGGCCGTTCCTGACGCTGAGGAGCGAAAGCGTGGGGAGCGAACAGGATTAGATACCCTGGTAGTCCACGCTGTAAACGCTGGGCGCTAGGTGTGGGGCTCTTCAACGAGTTCCGTGCCGTAGCTAACGCGTTAAGCGCCCCGCCTGGGGAGTACGGCCGCAAGGCTAAAACTCAAAGGAATTGACGGGGGCCCGCACAAGCGGCGGAGTATGTGGCTTAATTCGATGCAACGCGAAAAACCTTACCGGGGCTTGACATGCCGGGAAATCCCTCAGAGATGGGGGGTGCCTTCGGGCGTCCGGCACAGGTGGTGCATGGCTGTCGTCAGCTCGTGTCGTGAGATGTTGGGTTAAGTCCCACAACGAGCGCAACCCCTGTCCCGTGTTACCAGCACTTTTAGGTGGGGACTCATGGGAGACCGCCGGGGACAACTCGGAGGAAGGCGGGGACGACGTCAAGTCATCATGCCCCTTATGTCCCGGGCAGCACACGTGCTACAATGGCCGGTACAATGGGCTGCGACCCCGCAAGGGTGAGCGAATCCCAAAAGCCGGTCTCAGTTCGGATTGGGGTCTGCAACCCGACCCTATGAAGACGGAGTCGCTAGTAATCGCGGATCAGCAGCGCCGCGGTGAATACGTTCCCGGGCCTTGTACACACCGCCCGTCACGTACGGGGAGTCGGCAATGCCCGAAGCCGGTGGCCCAACCCGCAAGGGAGGGTGCCGGCGAAGGCAGGGCTGGCGACTGGTACGAAGTCGTAACAAGGTAGCAGTACCGGAAGGTGCGGCTGGATCACCTCCTTTCTTAAGGAGAACACCCGACCGGGCACCGGCATTGCGGTGCCCGCACCAACTGGCCGCGGAACCGTGGCCGGCGAAGTGCCACGTCGATCCACAGGCACGCTGTTGGGCTCTGAGGGAGCGCCGCGCACCCGCGTGGCCGACTCCCCGCTTCCGAAGCCGGAAGTCGCAGCTTGAGAACTGCACAGTGGACGCCGCGCGTTCTCAGTAGGGCAAGCTACTGAAGGCATACGGTGGATGCCTTGGCGCCAGGAGCCGAAGAAGGACGTGGGAGCCTGCGATAAGCCTCGGGGAGCCGGCAACCAGGCAGAGATCCGGGGATTTCCGAATGGGGAAACCCGGCGGACGTCACGGTCCGTCACCCCTGCCCGAACACATAGGGCAGCGGGAGGAAACGCGGGAAAGTGAAACATCTCAGTACCCGCAGGAAGAGAAAGCAACCGCGATCCCCTGAGTAGTGGTGAGCGAAACGGGGACCAGGCCAAACCGGCCGCGTGGAGAAGCCGGCAGGCGTTGCGTGGCCGGGGTCGCGGGACCGCCCGGCCGGAGCTGCCGCTCCGGCGGGGAGTGACAAACCGTGGAGGTCAGCCGAAGGGCCTGGAACGGCCCGGCATAGCGGGTAACACCCCCGTAGGCGAAGACCCCACGGCTCCCGGGCGGGATCCCAAGTAGCACGGGGCCCGGGAAATCCCGTGTGAATCCGGGAGGACCGCCTCCCAAGCCTGAACACTCCCTGGCGACCGATAGCGAACCAGTACCGTGAGGGAAAGGTGAAAAGCACCCCGGTGAGGGGGATGAAAGAGAGCCTGAAACCGTGTGCCTACAAGCCGTGGAAGCGGCGTCCGGACCTTCGGGCCCGGATGGCGTGACCGCGTGCCTTTTGAAGAATGAGCCTGCGAGTTGCGGTGTGTGGCAAGGTTAACCCGCGAGGGGTAGCCGCAGCGAAAGCGAGTCGAGTAAGGGCGCCCTAGTCGCATGTCGCAGACCCGAAACGAAGTGATCTACCCATGGGCAGAGCGAAGCGCGGGTAAGACCGCGTGGAGGCTCGAACCCACCAGGGTTGAAAACCTGGGGGATGACCTGTGGGTAGGGGTGAAAGGCCAATCAAACTTCGTGATAGCTGGTTCTCCCCGAAATGCGTTTACGCGCAGCGTCGCGCAGTGGCGTCCGGGGGTAGAGCACTGGACGGCCCAGGGGGCCTAACAGCTTACCGACGCCGACTAAACTCCGAATACCGGAACGCTGAAGCGCGGCAGTGAGACTGTGGGGGATAAGCTCCATGGTCGAGAGGGAAACAGCCCAGACCACCGGCCAAGGCCCCTAAACGTACGCTGAGTGGGTAAGGATGTGGAGCGGCCCAGACAACCAGGAGGTTGGCTTAGAAGCAGCCATCCTTCAAAGAGTGCGTAATAGCTCACTGGTCGAGTTGCTCTGCGCCTATAATTCAGCGGGGCTTAAAGCGTACTGCCGAAGCCGTGGCGCCCGCGTACAGCGCGGGCGGGTAGGGGAGCGTCGCGTGGCGAGTGAAGCGGCGGGGTGACCCAGCCGTGGACGCCATGCGAGTGAGAATGCAGGCATGAGTAGCGAAAGAGGGGTGAGAAACCCCTCCGCCGAATGACCAAGGGTTCCAGGGGCAGGCTAATCCTCCCTGGGTAAGTCGGGACCTAAGGCGAGGCCGACAGGCGTAGTCGATGGATAACGGGTTGATATTCCCGTACCCGTTGCGGTGCGTTTCCCGAAAGGGATGAAGTGACGGGGTGACGCAGCAGGTCAGCCCAGCCCGGGCGGTGGTTGACCCGGGGTAAGGGTGTAGGGCGGTGCGCAGGAAAATCCGCGCATCATCAAGCCCGAGACCTGATGCCGAGCCGTTTTAGGCGAAGTGGGTGTCCCTGCTGCCGAGAAAAGCCTCTGGCGAGCACCGTGGCGGCCCGTACCCTAAACCGACACAGGTGGTCGGGTTGAGTATACTAAGGCGATCGGGTAAACCATGGTTAAGGAATTCGGCAAACAGACCCCGTAACTTCGGGAGAAGGGGTGCCGGGTGGGGTGATCACCCTTGCGGTGTGAGCTCTGTCCGGCCGCAGGACCAGGCCCGAGCGACTGTTTACTAAAAACACAGGTCCGTGCGAAGTCGAAAGACGCGGTATACGGACTGACGCCTGCCCGGTGCCGGAACGTTACGAGGACCGGTTAGCCCCTTAGGGGGTGAAGCTGGGAATCTAAGCGCCGGTAAACGGCGGTGGTAACTATAACCATCCTAAGGTAGCGAAATTCCTTGTCGGGTAAGTTCCGACCTGCACGAATGGCGTAACGACTTGGGCGCTGTCTCAACCATGGGCCCGGCGAAATTGCACTGTGAGTAAAGATGCTCGCTACGCGCGGTAGGACGGAAAGACCCCGGGACCTTCACTGCAGCTTGGTATTGGTGTCTGGTACGGCCTGTGTAGGATAAGTGGGAGGCTGCGAAATCGGGACGCCAGTCCCGGTGGAGCCATTGGTGAAATACCACTCTGGTCGTGCCGGGCGTCTAACCCAGACCCGTAATCCGGGTCGGGGACAGTGCCTGGTGGGCAGTTTAACTGGGGCGGTTGCCTCCTAAAGAGTAACGGAGGCGCCCAAAGGCTCCCTCAACCTGGTTGGAGATCAGGTGCCGAGTGTAAGTGCACAAGGGAGCTTGACTGCGAGACGTACCAGTCGAGCAGGTGTGAAAGCAGGGACTAGTGATCCGGCATCCCCGTGCGGAAGGGATGTCGCTCAACGGCTAAAAGGTACCCCGGGGATAACAGGCTAATCTTCCCCAAGAGTCCGTATCGACGGGATGGTTTGGCACCTCGATGTCGGCTCGTCGCATCCTGGGGCTGTAGTTGGTCCCAAGGGTTGGGCTGTTCGCCCATTAAAGCGGCACGCGAGCTGGGTTTAGAACGTCGTGAGACAGTTCGGTCCCTATCCACCGCGCGCGTAGGAGACTTGCGGAGGTCTATCCCTAGTACGAGAGGACCGGGACGGACGGACCTCTGGTGTGCCAGTTGTCCTGCCAAGGGCACGGCTGGTTAGCTACGTCCGGCTGGGATAACCGCTGAATGCATCTAAGCGGGAAGCCCGCTCCTAGATGAGGTCTCCCACGGGGACAACCCGGTAAGGCCCCCAGTAAGAACACTGGGTTGATAGGCCGGAGGTGGAAGCCCCGCGAGGGGTGCAGCCGACCGGTACTAATCGGCCGAGGGCTTGCCCACTACCACTTTCCGCGCGGCGTTCACCGTGGAGTTCTCAAGCTCGGCGGCCCGTCTCGGGACCGCCGTCGCGCTGGGCACAGCAGAGCGCCCGCCGCGCAACGCGGCGGGCGCTCTGCTGTGTCCCACCGACCCGCGCGGAACGCGGCAACAGGCCCACGTCGGGGCGGGTTGCGGGGCACCAGAGCAGCCGGACACCTCTCCCCCGCGTGCGCGGAGCGTTTACCGGCCCCCCACCCGCCGCACGCGCCCCACTGTGCGCATCCGCAACCCCGGTAACGCGCTGGGACCGCACCATTGACCATTCAACTGGGACCATGTCACCGTTCCATTCGGAAAGCTCTGCAGATCCGACCAGTGGACGATTCTGGACCGAGGGAACCGGTCCGAGGCGGGTAACCCACCCCCGGGAGGTACTGCGTGTCGACCGTGGCGCTGCCTCGGCTCTCCGCGCCGATTATGGCGTGTGTTCTCGTTCTCGGTACCGGATGCTCAGCGGGGTCGGGCGACGACTCCAGCCTCTCCATCGGGTTCACCGCGGAACCGGCGAGTCTCGACTTCACCACTGACGACGGAGTGGCGATCCCCGAGGTGCTCCTCACCAACGTCTACGAGGGCCTGGTCGAGCTGGCCCCCGACGGCGGGATACAGCCCGCCCTCGCCGACTCGTGGGAGGTCAGCGACGACCGGCGGACCTACACGTTCGAGCTGAACTCCGATGTCACGTTCAGCAACGGTGAGTCGTTCACCGCCGAGGACGTCAAGTTCAGCATCGAACGCGCCCAGGAGGAGTGGACGATCTCGCTCGCCGACGTCATGGACGTGGTCGACACCGTCGAGGTGGTCTCGCCCACCGAGGTGACGGTGGAGCTCAGCGAGCCGAGCAACGCCTGGCTGTACGCCATGACGACCCGCGTCGGCGCGATGTTCACCCCCACCGGCGTGGACAACCTGGACACCGAGCCGGTGGGCACCGGGCCCTACGAGGTCGCCGACTGGACCCGGGGCGACTCCATCACCCTGCAGCGCAGGGCCGACTACTGGGGTGAACAGCCCGCCACGGAGACGGTGGAGTTCCGCTACTTCGATGACGAGAACGCCCTCACCAACGCGATGCTGACCGGCGACCTCGACGTCATCAGCGCCCTGGCCGCCGCGGAGAGCCTGGACCAGTTCACCGGCGACGACCAGTACCAGGTGATCGAGGGCACCACCAACGGCGAGGTGGTACTGGGGCTGAACCACGAGCGCGACGCGCTCTCCGACCGGCGCGTCCGCCAGGCGATCGCCCACGCCATCGACCAGGAAGCCCTGCTGGAGACTGTTTGGGCGGGCCACGGAGAGCTGATCGGCAGCATGGTGCCGCCCACCGACCCGTGGTACGAGGATCTCAGCGAGGTGCACCCGCACGACCCCGACCGCGCCGAGGACCTGCTTGAGGAGGCGGACGCGGAGGATCTGACCCTGGACTTCCCGGTTCCCAACCTGCCGTACGCGATGGACACGGCCCGGGTGGTGCAGTCCGACCTGGAAGATGTCGGCATCACCGCCGAGATCGAGCCGCTGGAGTTCCCCGCCGTCTGGCTCGAGGACGTCTTCACCGGCCACGACTACGACATGACGGTGATCCAGCACTCCGAGGGCCGCGACATGCCCACGTTCGCCGACCCCGACTACTACTGGGGCTACGACAACGAGGATGTCCAGGACCTGCTGGCGGAGGCCGACCGGTCGGGCGGGGAGGAACAGACCGAACACATGGCCGAGGCGGCCGAGCTCCTCGCCGAGGACGTCGCCGCGGTGTTCCTGTACCTGCAGCCGATGCTGATCGTCGCCGACAGCGGAGTCGAAGGGCTGCCCGACAACCGGGTCAGCGAGTCCTTCGACGTCACCCCCTTGTCGCGGAGCTGAGCCGCGCGTGGCGCTGCGGATCCTACGCAAAGGGCTGATCTTCCTGGTCAGCCTGGGGGTGGCCTCAGTGGTGGTGTTCGCCTTCATGGCGGTGCTGCCGGGCGACCCCGCCCGGGTGGCGCTCGGTACGAACGCCACCCCCGAGGCGGTCGCGCAGATGCACGAGCGGTACGGCACCGACCGCCCCGTCCTCGTGCAGTACTGGGACTGGGTCAGCGGCCTGGCCACCGGGGACTTCGGGCGTTCCTACGTCAGCGGGGCGGAGATCGGCCCGCAGATCCTGGACCGGTTGCAGGTGACCCTGTGGCTGGTCCTCTCCGGGATGCTGGTGGCGCTGCTCATCGCGCTCCCCCTCGGGGTCGCCGCCGCGATGCGGCACCGCCACCTCAGCGGCACCCTGCTGTCGGGGTTCAGCCAGCTCGGCGTCGCGGTCCCCAACTTCCTGGTGGGGATCATGCTCATCACGCTGTTCGCGGTGCACCTGCGCTGGTTGCCCTCGGGTGGCTGGACCGCACCGGCCGAGGATCCGGGGGCGTTCGCGCGCCGGCTCGTACTGCCGGCGGTCTCCCTGGGCCTGGTGCAGGGCGCCATCCTGACACGCTACGTGCGCTCCGCGATCCTCGACGTGCTGCGCGAGGACTACCTGCGCACCGCGCGCGCCAAGGGGATGCGCCCGTACCAGGCGCTGGTCCGGCACGGGCTGCGCAACGCCGCGATCCCGGTGGTGACGGTCCTGGCCCTGCAGTTGGCGACGCTGCTGATCGGGGCGGTGGTCATCGAGCGGGTCTTCGTCATTCCCGGGCTGGGCAGCCTGCTGCTCGACGGGGTCGGCAACCGTGACCTGCTGCTGGTCCAGGGCGTGGTGATGGTCCTGGTGCTGGCCGTGCTGTTGCTCAATTTCGTGGTGGACGTGCTGTACACGGCACTGGACCCGCGGATCCGGATGGCAGCCCGATGAGCGGCCCGGAAGGCAGCGGGCGGGCCGGGGACCGCGCGGCCGCGGAGACGCGGCGGACCGGCCGCGCGCCCAACGCCAGCCTGGTCACCGGCGGCACCCTGGTCGCCGCCATCATCCTGACCGCCCTGGTCTCCTTCCTGTGGACGCCGCACGACCCCACCCAGAGCAACGCGGCGTCGCGCCTCCTGGAACCGGGAACCGCCAGCCACTGGCTGGGCACCGACAAGTTCGGGCACGATGTCCTCAGCCAGCTCATGGCGGGCGCGCGGGTCACCCTGTTCGTCGGCGTGGTGGCCGTCGGCGTCGCGGCAGCCATCGGCACCCCGCTGGGAATCCTCGCCGGCATGGCGCGGCGCGGGACCGGAGAGTTCCTGATGCGCGTCAACGATCTGCTGCTGGCGTTCCCCGCACTACTGCTCGCGATCATGTTCGGCGCGGTTTTCGGCGCGAGCACCCTCACCGCGATGGTCGCGATCGGCATCGCCACCATCCCCAGCTTCGCGCGCATCGCGCGCGGCGGGACGCTGCAGGTACTGAGCTACGACTTCATCCAGGCGGCGCGCGCCGCGGGTCGGCGCCCCGCGGCGATCGCGCTGCGGCACGTGCTGCCCAACATCTCCAGCCTGGTGATCGTGCAGTGCTCGGTGTCGTTCGCCATCGCGATCCTGGCCGAGGCCGCGCTGTCGTTCCTCGGGTTCGGTACCCGGCCGCCAACCCCGTCGTGGGGGCGGATGCTGCAGGAGTCCCAGGAGCTGCTGTTCACCGCGCCCGCGCTCGCGCTGTGGCCGGGGCTCGCGATCGCGCTCGCGGTTCTCGGGTTCAACCTGCTCGGCGACGGGCTGCGGGACCGGCTCGACCCACGTCTGCAGGAGCGTCCAGGATGACCGCCACCTCCCGGACACCGCGCCCCGAGCCGCGCTCTGGCAGCGGGGACGACCCCGTGTTGTCGGTGGCGGGGCTCTCCATTGGCACCGCGCGACAGAACCTGGTCAGCGACGTGTCGTTCACCCTGACCCCGGGCGAGCGCGTGGGCCTGATCGGGGAATCGGGCTCGGGCAAGTCGCTGACCGCCCTGGCGCTGATGGGGTTGCTGCCCGAGGACGTGCACGCGCGCGGGACCGTGCGGTTGGCGGGCGTCGAGGGCAACCTGCTGACGTCCCCCGAGCGCACGCTGTCCGCGGTGCGCGGCGACCGGATGGCCATGGTCTTCCAGGAACCCATGACCGCGCTCAACCCCGTGATGCGCGTCGGCCACCAGGTCGCCGAGGTCATGCTCGTGCACGGGCGCGCCCCGGAGCGGCGCGCGGCCCGGCGGGCGGCGGTGGATCTCCTCGGCCGCGTCCGGCTCCCGGACCCGGCGGGCGCCGCGCGCGCCTACCCGCACCAGCTCTCCGGTGGCCAGCGCCAACGGGTGATGCTGGCCATGGCGCTGGCCAACGAGCCCGCGGTGCTGCTGTGCGACGAACCGACGACGGCCCTGGACGTCACCGTGCAGGCGCAGATGCTGGAGCTGATCTCGTCGGGGGTCGCCGGGAGCGGGACCGCGCTCGTGTTCATCACCCACGACCTCGCGGTGGTCGCCACCGTCTGCGAGCGGGCGCTGGTCATGTACGGCGGCCGGATCGTGGAGGCCGGCCCGGTGCGCGACGTCCTCTCCCGACCCCGGCACCCCTACACCCGTGGCCTCCTGGACGCCTCCGACCTCGACGCCACCGACGAACGCGGGCAGCTTCGCACCATCGCGGGCTCGGTGCCCGCCGCCGGGCGGTTTCCCGAGGGGTGCGTGTTCCGCAACCGGTGTCCCCGGGCAGACAGCCAGTGCGCGGCCGCGCCCGCCTGGGCCGGGACCGGCACCGGATACACCTGCTGGCATCCCGTGGAGCGACATGAGTGAGCTGGAGGGACGTGACGCGGCAGCGGGGCCGCTGCTCGCGGTGGAGGACCTGCACCGCTCATACACCCGGCCGCGCACCTCGTTGCGGCGGCGGGCGCCCCGGGTCGCCGCGCTGCGCGGGGTCTCGTTCGAGGTGGCCCCGGGGCAGCGGTTCGGCGTTGTGGGCGAGTCGGGTTCCGGCAAGTCCACCCTGGTCCGCCTGCTGTGCGGGCTGGACCGGCCCACCGCGGGCTCGGTCCGCTTCGCGGGGCAGGACATCTCGCACCTGCCCGAGCGACGGTTGCGTTTCCTCCGCGAACGGTTGCAGGTGGTGTTCCAGGACCCGATGGGCTCGCTCGACCCGCGCATGCGGGTGCGCGACATCATCACCGAGCCCCTCGTCGCGCAACGGCTCCCCGACCCCGCTGCGCGGCTCACCGAACTGCTCGACGACGTCGGTCTGCCTCCGGACTCGGCGGAGCGCTTCCCGCACCAGTTCTCCGGCGGGCAGCGACAACGCATCTCGATCGCCCGCGCGCTGGCGCCGCGACCCGCCGTGCTGGTCGCCGACGAGCCGGTCAGCGCCCTGGACGTGTCGGTACGCGCGCAGATCCTCAACCTGCTCACAGATCTTGTGCAGCGCTACGCGCTGACCCTGGTGTTCGTCTCGCACGACCTCACCGTGGTCCGCCACCTGTGCGACACCACCGCCGTGATGCGCGACGGCGCGATCGTGGAGATGGGGCCGACCGCGCGGGTCCACGACAATCCCCGGCACCCCTACACCCGGGACCTCATCGCCGCGGTCCCCACGCTGCGGCGCGCCCTGGCGGGCGCTTCCGCCGCCGACCTCGCCCGCGGCGCGCGTCCCCCCGAGGAGGACACAAGCACGAACGCGACCGCGGCCACCGCCGGAGAGGGGATCGAACAATGACGACATCGCCAGTCCCAGCAGGGGTGGGCCGGTTCCCGGTGGACACCAACGGGGTCGTGGCCTTCGCCCAGGAGCTCGTGCGAATCCGCAGCGTGCACGAGCCCGCCCGGGGCTACAGCGAGGCGGAGGCGGCGTCGCTGGTGGCCGCCAAGATGCGCGAGTTCGGATGGGAGCCCGAGATGACCGAGGTGGCGCCGGGGCGGCCCAACGTGGTCGCGGTCGTCGAGGGCGGGGGTGGGCCCGGTCCCACTCTCATGTTCGAGGGGCACACCGACGTCGTCACCGAGGGCTGCCGCGCGGACTGGACCGTCGACCCGTACGGCGGGGAGGTCCACGACGGGCGGTTGTACGGGCGCGGCGCGGCCGACATGAAGGCCGGGGTGGCCGCCATGCTGTACGCGGTGGCGGCGTTGCGCGCCGCCGGCCCTTTCCCCGGGCGGATCAAGGTGTGCGCTCTGGCTGACGAGGAGGGCATGATGCTCGGGGCGAAGCACTTCGCCGCCTCCCCCACCGCCGCCGATGTGGACAGCGCCATCGTGTGCGAGCCCGAGGAGGGCGAGATCTGCCTCGCTGCCAAGGGGGCGATCCGGCTGCGGGTGGAGTTCACCGGAACGATGGCGCACGGCGCGATGCCGCAGCACGCCCGCAATCCGGTGCCCGCGGTGGGCTCGCTCTTCACCGCGCTCGCCCGCTACGAGGAGGAGTTGACCCGCCAGCACGGCACGCACGAGCACCTCGGCCGGATCCACGTCACTCCGACCGTGGTGCACGGCGGCGACCCGGACCAGGTCAACGTCATTCCCGCGCACGCGACCGCCTACCTGGACGTGCGCACCATCCCCGCGGTCGACCACGCGACGCTCATCTCGCGGGTACGCGAGCTCGCCGCCGAGGTGGCCGCCGACCGCGCGCTGGGCGCCGATGTCACGGTAGTCGACGACCGTCCTGCCGTGGAGGTCGCCCCGGACGCGCCCGTCGTGGCGGCGCTGGCCGGGGCCCACGAAGCCGTCACCGGCGAACCACCACGCTACGGCGGGGTTCCCGGCGCGACCGACGGCACGATCCTGGCACGCGACGCGCGCATTCCCAACGTCGTCTACGGCCCTGGTGGCAAGTGGATCGCTCACCAGGCCAACGAGTTCGTGGCGGTCAGCGACATCGTGCGGTTCGCCCACGTCTACGCCGAGGCCGCGCACCGCTTCCTGTGCCACTCCACCGGAGCCGGCCGATGAGCGAGGGCGCCGGAGTGGTCCCCGGCCCCACCAACAGCCTGGTCGACGTCGCCGGGATCCGGGTCGGCCACCGAACAGCCACCGACGGCACCTGGCTGAGCGGCAGCACCGTCGTCCTCGCTCCCCCCGAAGGCGCCGTGGGCGGTGTCGACGTGCGCGGCGGCGGCCCCGGCACCCACGAGACCGACCTGCTGGACCCCCGGAACGTGGTGGAACGGGTCAACGCAATCGTGCTCTGCGGCGGGAGCGCCTTCGGGCTGGCCGCCGCACACGGTGTGGCCGACCGGCTCGCCGCGGCGGGCTCGGGGGTACGCGTCAACGAGGAAATCATTGTGCCCATCGTGCCGGCCGCGTCCGTCTTCGACCTGGGACGCGGCGGGGACGCGACCGCCCGGCCCGACGTGGCCTTCGGCGCCGGCGCCTACGACGCCGCGCTGGACGCCGGGGCCGGCGCGGTCCCGGCGCGCGGCAACGTCGGCGCCGGCACGGGGGCTGTGGCGGGAGTCCTGAAGGGGGGTGTCGGTACCGCCAGCGCGGTCCTCGGCGACGGCACGACGGTGGCCGCCCTGGCCGTGGTGAACAGCGCCGGCTCCCCTGTCGATCCGGCGACCGGCGAGCTCTACGGCCAGCGCTACGGGCTTCCCGGGGACCCCGCTCCAGAGCGCCCCTCCCCCGGCGATCTCGCGGCGTACCGCGCCACTGTGGCCGACACGCCCGGTGTCTCGCTGAACACGACGCTCGGTGTCGTCGCCACCGACGCCACCCTGTCCAAGGCCCGCTGCGCCAAGATCGCCGGCATCGCGCACGACGGTCTGGCGCGTGCGATCCGGCCGGTCCACACCATGTACGACGGTGACACGGTGTTCTGCCTGGCCACCGGCGAGCGGGCGGAGCCGGACCAGTTCGCGTTGCACGCGCTGCTCACCGCGGCCGGGGACTGCATGACGCGCGCCATCGTCGACGGGCTGCTCGCCGCCGACTCCGTTCGCACATCAGGCGGCGCATGGTTCGGTTTCCGCGACGCCTTCCCCTCGGCCAACGCCCGCACCCCCGGAGGCGACCGGTGACGCCCGCCGGCCGGGCGGGCGCTCGTCCGGGCGGCCCCGCGCCGGGGATGGCGCACGAAACACGCGAACCGGGCCGGCCGGCATCCGGACGGACCAGTCGAGTAAGCCGCAACCGAAAGAACGGAGACGCCAGTGGACTACACCCGGTTGTTCCGGCTGGACGGACGGCATGCCGTCGTTGTCGGGGCCGGTAGCGGGATCGGGCGGGCGGCCGCCCACGCGCTGGGCGCGCACGGCGCGACCGTGGCCTGCCTGGACATCGACGGCGACGCGGCCGCCGAGACCGCCCGCGGGATCGGGCCCTCAGCCGAGGCAAGCCCTCTGGACGTACTGGACCCCGCGGCGATACACGCGGTGGCCGACCAGACGGACGCCGGGCCAGGGACGGACATCCTGGTCTTCACGCCCGCGACGAACGTGCGCAAGCGGATCCTCGACTACGCCCCCGAGGAGTTCAGCCGCGTCGTCGACCTCAACCTGCGCGCCTCGTTCGACCTGATCCGCGCTTTCGGCTCCGGCATGGTCGAGCGGGGGCGCGGCAGCATCATCGGTTTCTCCTCCATCCGCGCCTACACCGTGGAGCCGGGCCAGAGTGTCTACGCCGCCACCAAGGCCGGCCTGGTGCAACTGGTGCGCACCGCCGCGGCCGAGTTCGGCCCCGCCGGGGTGCGCGTCAACGCGGTCGCCCCGGGCGTGGTCGAGACCCCCTTGACCGGCCCGATCAAGAACGATCCGGCCTGGTACGACGCCTATGCCGCCAAGAGCGCCCTGGGGCGGTGGGCAACGCCGGACGAGACGGCCGGTGCCGTGGTCTACCTGGCCTCCGACGCGGCCAGCTTCGTCACCGGGGCGGTGCTCCCCGTCGACGGCGGCTGGACCGCGGTGGACGGCCGCTACGACCCACCGGGCACCGCTTAACTATCGCGCACGCTCATCGCCGATCTTGTGCGATTCGGTTCCTTCCCGAACGCGTGGAGTTTCGGTGTTGTGGGGTGGGAGGGCGCCCATCGGTACGGCGGGCGCGTGGTACCGCATCCAACGGGGCGGCGAAGACACCGGATAGCCGGGTGGGCGTGTGTCGGTGCGGATACCCGATGGTGGCGCACCCAACGGGGGCATCGAGGGCGGCGGATGGGCCGGCCCGCGGGGGTCGCGACTGGTGCCCGGTGGTCGCGCACGCGACGAGGGCGGCGAAGGTCGGTGGTGGGGTCCAGTGGGGGTGTCTGTGGGGACGTTCTCGGCGCCGAATATGTCCGCACGGTCGGTTTCGGTGCGGCGTGAGCCCTCGCGCGCCCGCTATGTCTGGATTGTGAGCGGTCTGGGCGCTGATCTTGAGGATTGCGTTCCTTTACCGCGCGGTAAAGGAACGCAATCCTCAAGATCAGCGCGAAAATCGGACGTAGCGGACACACGCGGGCGGGCAGCGGAGATCCCAAGCCCCACGCCGGGCGAAATCAGCCACCCCGGTGCCACCCGCCGTCCTCGCTGCCCTCGTCGGGCGCGCCACAGCCGGGCACCCGCACCGATCACTGCGGGCTGGCCCACCCGCCGCCTTCGCTGCCCCGTCGGGCGCGCGACCGTCCGCGGCCAGCATCGGTGATCGTGCCCCCAACCATGCACTTATCGTGCGGAAACCGCCCTTGGGCGCCAAGAGCGACCGAAGGGGCGGAGTCGCGCAAGATCGATCGGCGATGTTGGGCTAGGACTGGGGCAGCGCGGCGAGCTGGTTGCTGATCCGGCTGATCTCCGCCTCGGACTCGGCGAGCCGGGCGCGGACGTTCTCCACGACCGTCTCCGGGGCCTTACTGGTGAAGGCGGAGTTCGCCAGTTGCGACTCGGCGGACGTCTTGCGCTTCTCCGCTTCGGCCAGATCCTTCTCCAACCGCTTGCGTTCGGCTGCGAAGTCGACCGCGTCCGAGAGGTCCAGTTCCACGCGCACCCCGGCGACATCGAGCGCAGCCGAGCTGGCGAAGCCGTCCGCGGGCTCGATCAGCCGGGTCAGGTTGCGGATGTGCTCCTCGAAGCCGCTCAGCAGCGGGCGGTCGAAGTGCAGGCGCGCGGGAACGCGCTGGCCGGGCTTGAGGCCCTGCTCGCTGCGGAACCGGCGGATCTCGGTGACGACGGTCTGCAGCTCACCAATGGTGTCCTCGGCCTCGGCGGCAGCGAGCCCGTTCTCGGCGTGCGGCCACGGCGCGACGGTGATGGACTCCTGGTGGGTCAGACCCAGCCACAGCTCCTCGGTGACGAACGGGATCACCGGATGCAGCAGGCGCAGCGTGACATCGAGGACGTGGCCGAGCACGGCCCGCGTGGTCTCGGCCTCGGCACCCCCGTGCTGCAGCGGTGTCTTGGACAGCTCGACGTACCAGTCGAACAGTTCGTCCCAGGCGAAGTGGTAGAGGATGTCGCACACCCGCGCGAAGTGGAACTCCTCGTAGGCCGCGTCGACGTCGGCGACAACCCGGTTCAGCCGGGAGAGGATCCAGCGGTCCGCCGTGGTCAACCGCTCCGCCGCGGGCAGCGGCCCGGAGGACTCGCCGCCGGTCAGCGCCGGGTCGACCTTGGCGCCGTTCATCAGGGCGAAACGGGTGGCGTTCCAGACCTTGTTGCAGAAGTTGCGCGACCCCTGCACCCAGTCCTCGCCGATGGGCACATCGGTCCCGGGGTTGGCGCCCCTGGCGAGGGTGAAGCGAAGCGCGTCGCTGCCGTAGGTCTCCATCCAGTCCAGCGGATCGACAGCGTTGCCGCGGGACTTCGACATCTTCTTGCCGTGCTTGTCCCGGACGAGCCCGTGCAGCACGACGTCCCGGAACGGCACCGACTCCGCCGGCCCGCGGTCGGCCATGGCGTACAGGCCGAACATCATCATCCGCACGACCCAGAAGAAGAGGATGTCGTAGCCGGTCACCATGACACTGGTGGGATAGAAGGCGCGCAGGTCCTCGGTGTCGTCGGGCCAGCCCAGGGTGGAGAACGGCCACAGCGCCGAGGAGAACCACGTGTCGAGGACGTCCGGGTCCTGGTACCAGCCCTCTCCGGTGGGGGGCTCCTCGTCGGGGCCGACGCAGACCACCTCGCCGTTCGGCCCGTACCACACGGGAATGCGGTGTCCCCACCACAACTGGCGGCTGATGCACCAGTCGTGCATGTTGTCGACCCAGTCGAAGTAGCGGGTGGCCATCTCCGGTGGGTGCAGCCGCACGCGGCCGTCGCGCACCGCGTCGCCGGCGGCTGTGGCCAGGGACTCGACCTTGACGAACCACTGCTGGGACAGCCGTGGCTCAACGATGGTGTCGCAGCGCGAGCAGTGGCCGACCGCGTGGACGTAGGGGCGCGTCTCGTCGACGATGCGCCCCTGCTGGCGCAGGGCCGCCACCACCGCCGGGCGAGCCTCGAACCGGTCCAGGCCCTCGAATGGGCCGTGCGTGGTGATGATGGCCCGCTCGTCCATGATCACCATGGCGGGCAGGTCGTGGCGCTGGCCGATCTCGAAGTCGTTGGGGTCATGGGCCGGGGTGACCTTGACCGCGCCGCTACCGAACTCCGGGTCCACGTGCTCGTCGGCCACCACGGGGATGCGGCGCCCGGTGAGGGGCAGCTCGATCGTCTGGCCGATCAGGTGGCGGTAGCGCTCGTCGCCGGGGTGAACGGCGACCCCGGTGTCCCCCAGCATGGTCTCGGCGCGGGTAGTGGCGACCACGATCGAGGAGTCGCCGTCGCCGTAGCGGATCGAGACCAGTTCGCCCTCGTCGTCGCGGTGCTCGACCTCGATGTCCGACAGGGCGGTCTGACACCGCGGGCACCAGTTGATGATCCGCTCGGCCTGGTAGATCAGCCCGTCGTCGAACAGCCGCTTGAAGATCGTGCCCACGGCCCGGGACAGCCCGGCGTCCATGGTGAACCGCTCGCGCGACCAGTCAACGCTGTCGCCGAGGCGCCGCATCTGGCCGAGGATCTGCCCGCCGTACTCGTTCTTCCAGTCCCAAACCCGCTGGACGAACTCCTCGCGGCTCAGGTCGTGGCGGGACTTGCCCTCGGTGGTGGCCAGGTGCCGCTCCACCTGGGTCTGGGTGGCGATGCCGGCGTGGTCCATGCCGGGCAGCCACAACGCCTCCCGCCCCTGCATGCGGGCACGCCGGGTGAGCGCGTCCTTGATGGTGTGCCCGAAGGCGTGCCCCAGATGCAGCGCGCCGGTGACGTTCGGCGGCGGGATGACGATCGAGAACGGGGATTTTCCGCTCTTCGGGTCGGCCTCGAAGTAACCGGCCGCGATCCAGCGTCGGTACAGCCTGTCTTCTACCTCACCCGGCGCGTACTGGGTGGGCAGGCTAGGGGCGTGGGTCGCGTCGGTTTCGTCAGTCACAGAGTGGAATTCTAGTGCCCCTCACCTGCCAATCCCAAACCGGCTTCCCTCGCACTCGTGACCCTCCGCGAATGTTCCGCGGCGTTGAGTTCGCACCGCCACCGAGTCCCGTCAGCAGGCACCACGCAAAGGGTGCCGTGCCAACGTCAGCGGTCACTCGCGGGTGGCGAACACGAAGATGCCGTTGACCGCCGCGATGCCGAGCCACAGCATGCCGACCGCCATTCCGGGCTCGCTCGCCCCGGCGACGAGGAGGGTGAGAGGCACGGCGACGACCATGGACACCACCGCCAACGCGAAGCGCAGAGACGTGATCCTGATGTCCTGCCTCTTGGGCTGACCCTGCGTCTCGGCGAGGCGTTCCGCGAGTTGGGCCGCCACGCGCTCGTCGACCGTGTGCTCGATCCGTTCGGCCAGGGCGTCGGCCACGGCGCTGTTGTACTCGGTTCCGAGCTCCTGGCTGGTCGCCAGGGACGCGGCAACCTCGTCACGGGGGATCGCTTCCTTCGTCTCCTTCGTCATGGCTCCAAGTATGTGCCCGCGGGCGGCCTTCCGACACCGGCTGACGCACGAAATAGGGGAAGGTTCAGGGCTCCCTTAGGAGACACGTCCCGCTCGTGCGCCGCCGATGGCAGGACGCCCGCGAGCGTGCGAGCCCAAAAGACACCTCGGACGCCACCCGAGTTCTACAAGATCCGCAGGTGAGCAAACAAGCAACGAGCGACCACACCGGAGGACCCGAAGGTTCCCGGCCTCCTAGGCGCCCGCGTCGCGCCGGCGCCCTGCCGCTCCCGGTGGTGCCCCCGGGGGCACCTAGAACTTGGGCTGGCGGTACTCCCCGACCGGGTCGCGTCCGGTCAGGAAGTCGAAGTCGCAGCCGTGCGGTGCCTGGTTGACCGAGCTGAGGAACAGGCGGCCGTACCCGCGCCGGTAGGCGGGCGCGGGTGGGGACCATTCCGCGCGGCGGCGTTCGAGCTCCGTGTCGTCCACCAGGAGGGCGAGGCGCCGGTTGGGGATGTCGAGCTCGATCTCGTCGCCGTCGCGCACCAGCGCGAGGGGGCCGCCGGCGGCGCTCTCCGGTGCGGCGTGCAGGATCACGGTGCCGAACGCGGTGCCGCTCATCCGCCCGTCGGAGATCCGGACCATGTCGCGGACCCCCTGCCGCAGCAGGTTCTTCGGGATGGGCAGGTTGCCGACCTCGGGCATGCCCGGCCCGCCGAGCGGCCCGGCGTTGCGCAGCATCAGGACGCTGGAGGCGTCCGCGCCGAGGTCGTCGCGGTCGATCCGGCTCTTCAGGTCCTCGACGTCCTCGAAGACCACGGCGCGGCCCCTGTGCTGGCTGAGCTCCGGGCTGGCCGCCACGTGCTTGACGACCGCTCCCTCTGGCGCGAGGTTGCCGCGCAGCACGGCGATACCGCCGTGCGGGTGCACCGGGTTGTCCAGGGGCCGGATGACGTCGGAGTCTTCCACGCGCGCCGCGTGGACGTTGTCGGTGATGCTGCGGCCGGTCACGGTGAGCTCGTCGCCGTGCAGCAGCGGAAGCAGCCGGCGCATGAGCCCGGGGATGCCTCCGGCGTTGTGCAGCTCCTGCATCTGGTACTGGCCGACGGGACGCGTGTTGGCCAGGATGGGCGTGCGCCGGCTGATCTCGTCGAACAGCTCCAGCGGCAGGTCGATCCCGGCGCGGCCGGCGATCGCCGGCAGGTGGACCACCGCGTTGGTGCTGCCCCCCAACGAGCTGAGCAGCGTGAGCGCGTTCTCGAAGGCTTTCTCGGTGAGGATCCGCGAGGGGCGCAGGTCCTCCTCGGCCATCGCGGTGATGCGCCGGCCCGCGGCCTGGGCGTGCTGCAGCCGCCGGGCGTCCACCGCGGGGATGTTGCCGTTGCCCGGCAGCGCCATGCCCAGCGCTTCGGTGATCGAGTTCATGGTCGACGCGGTGCCCATCACCATGCAGTGGCCGGGCCCGCGCACGATCCCGTCCTCCAGCTCCTTGTAGGACTGGTCGTCCATCTCCCCGGCGCGGTGCTCGGCCGTCAGCCGCCGGCAGTCGGTGCACGCCCCCAGGGTCTCGCCGCGGAAGTACCCGTTGAGCTGGGGACCGCCGCTGACCATGATGGCCGGCAGGTCCGCGCTGATGGCGCCCATGAGCGCCGCGGGTGTGGTCTTGTCGCACCCGGTCAGCAGCACGACGCCGTCCAGCGGTTGGGACCGGATCATCTCCTCGGTGTCCATCGCCGCCAGGTTGCGCTGCAGCATCGAGGTCGGCGTCAGGAACGTCTCCCCTAGCGAGATCGTGGGGAACTCCAGCGGGGTGCCGCCGGCCTGCAGGACGCCGCGCTTGACCGCCTCGCACAGCGTGTTGAAGTTGCTGTGGCAGTTGTTCAGCTCGCTGTAGGTGTTGCAGATGCCGATCACCGGCCCACCACGCAGGTTCGTGTCGTCGAACCCCATGGCCTTGGTCATCGCGCGGTGGGTGAACCCGGCGACGCCCTCCTCGGTGAAGAAGTCCTGGCTGCGTCGTTGCGAAGGCACGCTCATCCCCTATCGCTCCGCGCACCGGCCGGGACAGGCCCGTTGCGCGCGGCGGTGTTCTGGTCGTTCTCGTCCTGGTACTCGTTCTGGTCTTCCGGGTCTTGGCCCGGGCCGTGCAGCGACGGGTGCGGGTCCACCTGGCGCCGGGCCGTGTCGGCGACGGTGTGCGGCGGCAGGCCCAGTGTCTCGGCGGCCCGGACCACGTCCTCGTACTCGGGCTTGCCGCCCCACGGCCCGTGCTTGAACCCGGATCGCGTGCCCGCGCACGCGCACGGTCGTGGTGTGCCGCGGCGGGGAACAGCGCACCCCGCTCAGCGGCGGCGTAGGCCAGCGGTGCCGAGTCCACCCCGCCGGAGTGGCCGACCACGATTCCGCCCCGCGGCCGTGAGCCGTTCCCGCAACCGGTCCAGGGCCTCACTCATCCGGCTTCCTCCTCTTCGAGAGGGTGTGCACGGGGATCGGGGACTCCGAGGAAGTCCGTCCGGCCGCTGGCGGCACCCAGGTCCGCGGCGACCTGTGCCAGCTCCTGGCGCACCGCCGGGGTCAGGGGGATGCCGTGCTGGCGGTGGTCGGCCTCCCGTTCGGCCTCCGGCTCGCCCGGCAGGAGCACCCGCGCGTGCTCCTGGGCGGTGGGCAGGGCACGCAGCTCGTCGGCCATCGTCGCCGCACGCTCGTTGAACTCCGCGAGCGGCAGGAACAGGTCGGGGCGCAGCGCCAGGAAGAAATGCCCCACGTTCTGCTCCTCCCGGCTGTCGACCTCGTACAGCTGCGGGATGTGCGGGCCGTAGTTGGCGCCGGAGAGCACCCCGGAGAGGATGTCGACCAGCATGGCCAGCCCGGACCCCTTGTGTTCTCCCAACGGGAGCATGGACCCCGCCAGTGCGGTGGCGGGGTCCCCGGTGGGCTCGCCGTCGGAGCTGAGCGCCCAGCCCAGCGGGATCGGCTCGCCCGCCTTGTGTGCCAGGACGATTTTGCCGCGGGCCACGTTGCTGGTGGCCATGTCGAAGACGACGTCCGGCTGGTCCGCGGGTGTGGGGACCGCGTACGAGAGCGGGTTGGTGCCGAAGAACGGCTGGGTGCCGCCCCACGGCGCCATGGTCGGCGGGGCACTGGTGGTGGCGAATCCGATCAGTCCCCGCGCGGACGCCATGGCGGTGTAGTAGGCCAGCATCCCGCAGTGGTTGGAGCCGCGGACGCTGACCGCCCCGATCCCGGATTGCGTGGCCTTCGTGGTCGCGGTGCGCATCGCCGCGCTGGCGACCACGATGCCCGGCCCGTTGCCTCCGTCCAGCAGCGCGCTCACCGGGGTGGCGGTCAGCTCGGCGATCCGCGGGCGCGGTTCGACCAGCCCTCTCCGAATCCGGGACACGTAGATTCCGGTGCGGACCACACCATGCGAGCTGACCCCGCGCAGGTCGGCCTGGACCAGGTGCTCGGCCACGGTCTCGGCGTCCTCGCTGGCCAGCCCGGCGGCCGCGAAGATCTCCCGAACTAGCTCGTGCAGTGGCTCGTGGCCGACGCGTTCGGTCCCCGGCGCGCCGGTCGGGGCACGCGGCCCGCTTCGGTCACGCATGGTCGCATCCGTTCTCGCGCAGCGTGCGCCCGATCCACGTCCGGTCCCAGCCCTCGCGGGCGATGTCCTGCACTGTTCGTTCCTCCTTATGCCTGTGTGGCGGCCGCATCGTGGGCCACCTCGGTGGCGGAATCCCGCGGCACGGCGAGGGTGCCGTCGGCATCGCCGAGGACCAGGCCGCCCGCGAGGACGTCGGTCGCAGGATCCGGGCGCCGACGTCGGTTCCGCCGCCCGGTGCGTGGGCGACGATCATCTGGATCGGCCGCTCGGGGTAGTTGGCCGCACCGCTGCTTCCGGAGCAGCCCGAGAGCGCGCCGCCGCCGAGGGCGGCCCCGGTCAGCCCGATTCCGCACGTCCGCAGGAAACCGCGGCACCCCGGAAACGAACTTCCTTCTCGTGGATTCCTACTGTTTTTCGGCATGCCAAACTCGCGCCTCCAACGAAGCGACATACCTCTACGGGAAATGCGGCAGAACAATGCCGCGCGCGGTGGGACGGTGCTCGGCCTGTCCTGCGGATACCGCTATCGCGTTATCCGCCTGCGTCCTTCTGCTGTTCCTCCAGGAATTTGTGCATGGTCGCCTCGCCGGATTCGAGGTGGCCCAGCAGCGCGTCCCGAGCGCCGTCCAGGTCGTGCCGTGCGATGGCGTCGCAGACGTCCTGGTGCTCGTTGACGACCTCTCTCATACGCCCGGCGTACCCGGGGGCGAGAAAATGCCGGATCCGGTTGATCTGCTTTTCCGCGATCGCGTAGAAGTGCACCAACCGCGAGTTGCCGGTCAGTTCGACGATGCGCTTGTGGAATGCGTGGTCGCGGGCCAGGTACTGCTCGTAGGGGCCGGGCGGCCCCGGTGGGTCGGCCTCGTCGAAGAAGGTCGCCAGCTCCTGGACCGTGTCCGGGTCCCAGGTCCTGGCCAGCGCCTCCAGACCGGGCGGTTCCAGTAGCCGGCGCATCTGGAACAGCTCCCGGACGTCGTCCAGCTCGAAACCGGCGACCGAGTACCGCCCCCGGGTACGCACCACCAGACCAACGGTCTCCAGGGCCTGCATGGCGTCGCGGATCGGTGTCCGGCTCACGCCGAGCGCCTCGGAGAGCTGCCGGTCGACCAGGGGCGTACCGGGTGGGAGCTCGCAGCGGACGATGGCCCCTTCGAGCGCCTCGTAGGCCGAGTCGCTCATCCGAAGGGCCGGGAGTGGCCCGTGAGCCCGCATCGGGGCTAGCGCATCCATGTGCCGCACGTTACATTGCCCTTTAGGCGCTAACAAGGGTATGTGGAATACCAAATTCCAAATACCACCCGGAGACCCGTTCTGACCAGCGAATACGCGGAGGTCCGAAACGCCGGGCGCACCCCGCAGCCACCCCGCCCCTTGCGGCCGCAGACACCTCAGGGAGACTTCAGAGCTATGTACCTAGCCACCATCAGCAGCGAGAACGGTGCGGTCCCCGTGGCCGTGGACCAGGCCCGTGGCGTGGCCGCCGTACGCGACGTGATCCCGGGCGCCCCCCACACCACGATGGGGGTGATCGAGCAGGTCGCCAGTGACGAGTTCGTCTCGGCGGTGCGCTCAGCACCCGACTCGGTGTTCCGGCCGCTGGACGGCGCCCGGTTCGAAGCGCCCTACCGGCACCCGCACAAGATCTGGGGAATCGGGCTGAACTACGTCGAGCACGCCGCGGACCTCACCGAGTCCGTCCCCGACGAGCCGGCCTCGTTCATGAAGGGCGACCACACCATCATCGGCGCGGAGGAGCCCATCCCGATCCCCGCCCAGAGCGAGCGGGTCACCGCCGAGGCCGAGCTGGGCCTGGTCATGGGGCGGCACTGCTACGGCGTCGACGAGGGCTCCGCGCTGGAGCACGTCTGGGGGGTGTGCACCGTGCTGGACCAGACCACCGAGGACATCCTCGCCCGCAATCCCCGCTTCCTCACCCGCAGCAAGAACTTCCCGGGCTTCTTCTCCTTCGGTCCGGCCATCGTGCCGCTGTCCGAGGTGGGCCCGCTGGCCGACCTGGAGGTCAGCACGCTGCTCAACGGCGAGGTGCACCGCAAGAACAGGGTCGCGCTCATGCGGTACTCCCCGGAGTTCCTGGTGGCGTTCCACAGCCAGGTGATGCCGTTCTTCCCGGGGGACCTGCTGTCGACCGGCACGCCCGGCGCGGCGCACATCCGCGCGGGCGACCGCGCCGGCTGCGTGATCCCGGGGGTGGGCGAGCTGTCCAACCCGGTCACCGGGGCGTAGCGCCTCGTTCCCCGGGTCGGGGACGGCGAAGTTGGGACACGGCAGCGGGCGCTCTTCCCCGGCGCCCGCTGCCGCACACGCCCTGGATCCCGGCGACCGCGCCAGGTCGGTCAACGCACTCGGAGACCCGGCCGGCGAAGACGCCATTGGGCGGACCTGGACGTGACGAACATTACTCGCGCCGCTCGGTGGCGGCGGCTACGCGTCCTCGCAGAGTCCGCGGACGCCCTCGACGGTGGCCCGCATGTTGGTCTGCAGCGCTTCCCGCCGGACGCTGATGGCCTTCTCCTTCTTGTCCGGGTTGCGCGCGATGAAGTCGTCCAGCGGCGTGAAGGCGGGCCCCGTCCGCACGTGGTGGCGCAGCAGGGTCGCCCCGGACGACTCCGGAACCAGGTCGAACCGCCAGGTGGCGAGCGCATCCTCCGCGCCGACGACCCGCCAGACGAAGGCCCGCGGCGGGTCGAACTCCGCCACCTCGGATACGGTGCTCCACTCCCCGAGCCGCGTGTTGTGGTTGTGGCCGGTGAAGCGCGCCCCGACACTCGGCGCGGTGGCGCCGTCGAGCCACTCCACCTTCTGCAGCTCCCCGCTGAACCGGGCGGGAACGGTGATGTCGGAGACGAACTCCCAGACGTTCTCGGGCGCGGCGGCGATGCGGGCCTCGACCTCGACCGCGAGGGGATGGACATTCGTGGGCATACGCGTGCTCCTCGGGCGGGGAGTGGGATGGCGGGGGGATTCGCTATCCCGAGTGAGTTCCGTTCTGAAACTTACTCGGTCGCACGCCGGAACTCAACGGTTAGGCTCGGCCCATGAAGTGGAGCGAGATCGGCGGCACCCCCTGCTCGGTAGCGCGGGCGCTCTCGGTGGTCGGCGACCGGTGGGTGATGCTGGTACTGCGCGAGGCGTTCCTGGGTGTGCGGCGCTTCGAGGACTTCCACGCGCGCATCAACATGTCGCGGCGCGTCCTCGCCGAGCGCCTGGCCGCGCTCGTGGACGAGGGAATCCTGGAACGCCGTGCCTACAGCGACCGGCCCGAACGCTTCGAGTACCGGCTCACCGCCAAGGGACGCGACCTCTACCCGGTGATCACGGCCCTGCTGACCTGGGGCGACCGCTGGATGGCGGATCCGGAGGGCCCGGCGGTGGAGCTCGTGCACAACCCGTGCGGCACAGCCATCCACCCCGTTCAGGCGTGCCCCCAGTGCGGCGGGGAGCTCCACCCCCGCGATATGACGCCGGTGGTCAAGCGGGACCTGGGCGCGGCCTGAGGAACGGGGCACCAGCCCTCGGGGGACTTCCGGAGGCGGCGTACCAGCGGTGAGCGCCGCCGATCCGCGCACCACGGTGCCGGGCGCGCGGGAACGACCGGCCCGTTGGCGACCGGCCGCGGAACGGGATCCCGCCTTGGCCACCTCTCCGGGGGCGGCGATCCGCACCGGGATATTGCGGCCGGGAATGTGACTGGCGTAACATCCAGGGGAATCGAAGCGGTTCGACGCCAGGAGGCGCAGGTGCGGATCTCGGATGTGGCCAGGCACGCCGGAGTGTCGCCGAGCACCGTCTCCTACGTCCTCAGCGGCAAGCGGTCGATCTCGCCGAGCACGCGGGAACGCGTGCTCGCGAGCATCGCGAGCCTCGGCTACCAGCCGCACGCCGGTGCGCGCGCCCTGGCCAGCAGCCGCTCCAATGTGATCGCCCTGATGCTCCCGTTGCGTCCGGGCATTCACGTACCGGTGGTGATGCAGTTCGCGGTCTCGGTCGTGACCAGCGCGCGCGGCCACGAGCACGACGTCCTGCTGCTCACCCAGGCCGAAGGGGAGGACGGGCTGCGCCGCGTCGTGGGGTCCTCCATGGTCGACGGCGTCATCGTGATGGACGTGCAGATGGACGATCCGCGGATCTCCGCGCTGCGCGCACTGTCCCACCCTTCGGTGCTGATCGGTATCCCGGCCGACACCACCGGACTGACCTGCGTCGACCTCGACTTCGACGCGGCTGGCCAGGCGTGCGTCGAGCACCTCGCCGATCTCGGGCACCGCGATATCGCCCTGGTCGGCCAGCCCCCCTCGGTCTACGAGCGCCGCACCGGGTTCGCCGAGCGGACCCTCACCGGATTCGAGCGGGCGGCCCGGGAACGCGGCGTGCGCTCGGTCGTGCTGCCGTGCGGGGCTCAGCCCGCCGCGGTGACCGCCACGACGAACCGGTTGTTCCGCGAGAACCCTGACGTCACCGGTGTGGTCGTGCACAACGAACCGGCCGTGTCCCCGCTGCTGGAGGCCGCCGTCGCCACCGGACGCCGGGTGCCCACCGACCTCTCGGTGGTCGGCATCGGCACCGACGACCTCGCCTCCGAGACGCAGCCGCCGCTCACCCAGGTGAGCCTGCCCGCCGAGGAGCTGGGCGGGCGCTCGGTCGCACTGCTGATGGACAAGCTGAACGACGCCGACCCGCCCGAGGTCACCCTGCTTCCCCCGCGCCTGACCACACGGTCGAGCACCGCCGCCCGACCGGCCTAGCCCTCCCACGCCACCCGATCCGCCGCACCACCGTCCACTCGCAACTATCCCCCGAATGAGCGCTAATCGAAGCGCTTCGACTCCCACTAAGGAGTACTGATGCACACGAAACCCGCCAACGGTACCCGCAGGCTTCGCGCGCCCTCCGCGCTGATGGCGGCCGGGCTGCTCACTCTGGGCACCGCCTGTTCGGCCAGCGACGACGGTGACGTCACCACGCTCACGTCCATCGACTACAACCTCGCCGAGCCGCAGAACGGCTCCACCCAGGCCATGCTGGACGAGTGCGGTGAGCAGGCCGGGGTGGAGATCGAGCGCGACGCCCAGCCCCGCGACCAGCTCATGCCCAGCCTGCTCCAGGGGGCCTCCCAGCAGGAGCTGCCCGACCTGATGCTGATCGACAACCCCGACCTGCCCCAGGTGGCGGCCACCGGGGCGCTGCTGCCGCTCGAAGAGGCCGGCGTCGACACCGACGGCTTCTACGACAGCGCGCTGGAGATCGGCCGCCACGACGACACCCTCTACGGGATCACCGCCGGGGTGAACGGCCTGGCCCTGTTCACCAACACCGCCATGCTCGAGGACGCCGACGTGGACCCGCCGGCCACCTGGGAGGAGCTCAGCGACGCCGCCGACGAACTCACCGAGGGCGACACCAGCGGGTACGCGTTCTCGGCCATCGGACACGAGGAGGGCACCTTCAACTTCGAGCCGTTCCTGTGGAGCAACGGCGGAAGCCTCACCGAGCTGGACTCTCCGGAGGCGGTCGAGGCACTGGACTTCTGGTCGCGGATGGTCGAGGACGGCTCCGTCTCCCAGTCGGTCGTGAACTGGTCCCAGGCCGACGTCAACGACCAGTTCCTCGGTGAGCACGTCGCCATGATGGTCAACGGTTCCTGGCAGATCCCGGTCCTCGACGAAGAGGGCCTGGAGTACGGCGTCTCCCCGCTGCCGGTACCCGAGTCCGGAGACGACCCCGCCACGCCGATGGGCGGTGAGGTGTGGGCGGTCGCCCAGAACGGCGGCGAGCGCGAGGAACTCGCCGTCGAGGTCCTCCAGTGCCTGCTCGGCGACGACAACCTGACCGAGTGGGCGGAGCTGAACGCCTACGTCCCGGCGAAGGAGGACCTGGCCGACCAGATGGCCGAGGACAACCCGGAGATGGCGCCGTTCGTCGAGTCGGTTCCCACCGCCCAGTCCCGCACCGCCGAGCTGGGCGAGGACTACCCGGAGGTCTCCGGCGCGATCGCCGATGCCATCCAGGAGGCGCTGGCCGGGTCCGGTTCGGCCGAGGAGGCCCTCGGCCAGGCGCAGCAGTCGGTACCGACGTCCTGATGGTCGCCCGAATCGGATTCGTCGCGCCGATCGTCGTCTACCTGGTTCTGTTCTTCGGGTACCCGCTCGTCTCGAACATCACGATGGCGATGCGGGAGTTCACCGCGGCGTCCTTCTACACCGGCGAGGCGCCCTTCGTCGGATTCGAGAACTACGCCGCGGTGATCGGCGATCCCGTGTTCGGTACAGCGCTGCTGAACACCGCCGTGTTCACCATCGCCTCGCTGGCGTTCCAGTTCGCCATCGGGCTGGGCCTGGCGGTGTTCTTCCAGCGCTACTTCCCGCTCAACGGGGTGCTGCGCTCGCTGCTGCTGCTCCCCTGGCTGCTGCCGCTGGTCGTGTCGGGCACCGTGTGGCGGTGGATCTACGACCAGGAGTACGGCGTGCTCAACCAGGTCCTGCTGGGCGCGGGAGTGATCGACACGGCCATGCCCTGGCTGTCCAGCACCTCCATGGCGCTCACAGCGGTGACGGTCGCCAACATCTGGGTCGGCATCCCGTTCAACATGGTCATCCTCTACGGCGGTCTCCAGGGGATCCCCGCCCAGCTCTACGAGGCGGCGGCACTGGACGGCGCCGGCCCGTGGAAACGGTTCAGCGCCGTCACCTGGCCGCTGCTGCGCCCGGTGAGCGCGGTGGTGCTGATGCTCGGCCTCGTGTACACGCTGAAGGTCTTCGACGTGATCATGGTGCTCACCCAGGGCGGCCCGGCCAACGCCACCCAGACCCTGACCACCTGGTCCTACTCCCTGTCGTTCCAGGACCTGGACTTCGGCGCGGGGGCGGCCACCGGCAACATGCTGATCCTCCTCGCCCTGGTGTTCGCGGTCTTCTACCTGCGTTCGACCCGGCAGTCCGCGGGTGCCGCGGCCCGGGAGGCACCTCGCCGGCGGGTCCCGCGCCTACCGCGCGGCCGCTCGGCGACCGGCGGGGCGCGCGCTTCCGTGGCCGCGGCGGGAGAGCCCTCTGCCACCGAGCAGGAAAGGAGCTAGCCGTGGCCGTGCACATGCGCGTCCGGCGGGCATTCCGCACCGTCATCGCCATCATGATCGTCGGAGTACTGCTCTTCCCGCTGTACTGGATGGTCAACGCGTCGCTGCAGCCGAGCTCCGCCCTGCTGGAGACACCGCCGCGCTGGTTCCCTGTTGGCGGCACCCTCGACGGCTACCGCCAGGCCCTCCAATCGCAGGGCCGCCCGCTGATCAACAGCATGGTCATCGCCGCGGGGACGGTGCTGCTCACGCTGGTGCTCTCGGTGCCGGCGGCCTACGCGCTCAGCCGGTTCCGGCTGCCGGGTGCGGGGGCGCTGCTGTTCGCCCTGCTGCTGGTGCAGATGATCCCCGGAATCGTGATGGCGAACTCGCTCTACGCCGTGATGAACCAGGCTGGCATCCTCGGCACCCACGCGGCCCTGATCCTGGCCGACTCCACCCTGGCGGTGCCGTTCGCCGTGCTGATCCTGCGGGCGTTCATGGTGACCGTCCCGGCCGAGCTGGGCGAGGCGGCCATGGTCGACGGCGCCGGACAGGCCCGGATCCTGTGGTCGGTGATCCTGCCCGTGAGCCGCAACGCCGTCATCACCGCGGGGTTGTTCGGTTTCCTGTTCGCCTGGGCGGACTTCCTGTTCGCGGTGACCCTGAACTCCGACGACCGGATCATGCCGGTCACCGTCGGTATCTACCGGTTCATCGGCGCGCACACCGCCAACTGGAACGGCGTCATGGCCACGGGGGTCATCGCCTCGATACCCGCCGCCATTCTGATCATCGCCGCCCAGCGCTACGTGGCCGCGGGAGTGACCGGCGGGGCGCTCAAGGACTGACCCGCGCCGCCGCGAGCCGGCGGACCACCGTTGCCGCCAACACCCCAGTCACCCCTGCGCACCCCGCGCCCGCCGCGGGCACGGTCGCGCGGGGGCGCGATCCAGACTCCACCGCACACAGTCACGGCCCGAGAAGGCCACAAGGAAAGGAAACCGCGTGCTGCACGAAACCGACGGCGGTCTCGAATGGCACGGCGGCCACCAGGTCGTCCGTGTCGAACCCTGGGGAAGCGGCAGCGTCCGGGTGCGGGCGGGCCTCTCCGTCCTGCGCTCGGATGTTCCCGGCGCGCTCGGCGAGCGCCCGGTCGCCGACGCGTCGATCCGCATCGACGGCGAGAGCGCCCGGCTGGTCAATGGCGCCATCACCGTCGAGGTCTCCGAGACCGGACTGCTGCGTTTCCTGCGCAGCGAGTCGGACGAGGAGCTGCTGGCCGAGCAGCGGGCCCATTTCTGGTGGCCGGGGTCGCGCGTGTTCACCTCGACCGGCAACGGCTACTACCGCATTGACCAGCACTTCGCGAGCTACGGCGGTGAACGGCTCTTCGGGCTCGGCCAGCACACCCACGGCCTGCTCGACCAGAAGGGGACGGTGGTCGACCTGGTCCAGCGCAACGCCGAGGTCACCATCCCGTTCCTGGTCTCGTCGCGCGGGTACGGCCTGCTGTGGAACAGCCCTGCTGTGGGCCGGGTCGAGCTCGCCGAGAACGGAACCCGCTGGAGTTCCGACAGCGCGCGCCAGATCGACTACTGGGTGACCGCCGGCGAGGACCCGGCGGCGATCCTGGCCAACTATGCCGACGCGACCGGGCACGCGCCGATGCTGCCCGAGTGGGCCTCCGGGTTCTGGCAGTGCAAGCTGCGGTACAGGACACAGGACGAGTTGATGGAGGTGGCCCGTGAACACCGGCGCCGCGGCCTGCCGCTCTCGGTGATCGTGAGCGACTTCTTCCACTGGACGCATCTGGGTGACTGGCGCTTCGACCCGGCCGAGTGGCCCGATCCCGCCGCCATGGTTGAGGAGCTGCGCGAGATGGGCACCGAGCTGATGGTGTCGGTGTGGCCATCGGTCAGCCCGCTCAGTGAGAACTACGCGGACATGATGCGCCGCGGCCTGCTCGTGGCGACCGAGCAGGGCCCGCCCGTACACGCCGACTGGGCCGACAAGGGCGTCGACTCCAAGGTCCAGGTGTCCTTCTACGACCCCACGAACCCGGCCGCGCGGTCCTACCTCTGGGACCGGATCAGGGAGAACTACCACGCCCTCGGCATTCGTGTGTGGTGGCTGGACGCCTGCGAGCCCGAGATCAAACCCGGCCACCCCTCGAACCTGCGGTACCACGCCGGCCCCGGCACGGAGGTCGGCAACATCTACCCGGCCGAACACGCCCGGGGTTTCTACGAGGGCATGCGCGCCGAGGGCGAGACCGAGATCATCACCCTGTGCCGGTCGGCGTGGGCGGGCAGCCAGCGGTACGGCGCCGCCCTGTGGTCGGGGGACATCCCGGCGACGTTCGCTTCGTTGCGGACCCAGGTGCGGGCCGGGCTGAACGTCGCGATGTCGGGTATCCCGTGGTGGACCACCGACATCGGCGGGTTCCACGGCGGCGACCAGGATTCCGCGGAGTTCCGGGAGCTGCTGGTGCGCTGGTTCCAGTACGGCGTGTTCTGCCCGCTGCTGCGCCTGCACGGGTTCCGCGAACCGTTCGCCAACACCCTGCACCCGGGCATGACCGGGGGCCCCAACGAGGTCTGGTCCTACGGCGAAGAGGTCTACGCGCTCCTCAGCGAGCTGCTGTTCCTGCGCGAGCGGCTGCGCC
This sequence comes from Lipingzhangella halophila, assembly GCF_014203805.1. Lineage (GTDB taxonomy): Bacteria > Actinomycetota > Actinomycetes > Streptosporangiales > Streptosporangiaceae > Lipingzhangella > Lipingzhangella halophila. Next base: position 4,465,399 of record NZ_JACHJT010000001.1, read on the forward strand.
CCTATGTCATGGAGCAGATGCGCCTCGCGCACGAAAACGGCCTGCCTCCGATGCGGCCGCTGTTCGTCGACTTCCCTGGCGACGAGCGCGCATGGGACGTCGACGACGCCTTCCTGTTCGGCCCCGACATCCTGGTGGCTCCGGTCACCGAGTTCGGGTGCCGCGAGCGCGACGTCTACCTGCCCGAGGGCGCGAGCTGGCGCGACCCGTGGAGCGGCCGGACCCACCCGGGTGGTGCCGTGGTGCGCCTGCCCGCTCCGTTGGACCGGGTGCCGGTCCTGCTCCGCGACGACGCCGACCTGCCCCTGGCACCGGCCGGTTCCTGACAGCGGCCGGCCCCCGCAGGGGGCGGGCCGCCCCGCCGCGGGCGCGGCGGGGCGGCCCTACAGCAACCGTCGCGCCCGGGCGTTCGGGAAGCGCGCGTGGCGGTCCCAGTTCCCGTTCAGTACAGCTGCTCGGCCTGGTACGAGCCGTAGTACCGCTCAAGTTCCTCGATGGGCGTATCGGGCTGTTCGAGCTTCTTGGCGATCTGCGCTCGGGACTCGACGACGTCCGGCTCCCAGGTCGCGGGCTTCCAGAGCTCGGAGCGCAGGAAGGCCTTCGAGCAGTGGTGGAAGACCGTGTCGATCTCGACGACCAGGGCCATCAGCGGCCGGCGCTCCTTGACCGCGAGGTCGTCCAGGAAGGGCGCGTCGCGAACGAGGCGGGCGCGACCGTTGACCCGCAGTGTGTCGCCGCGCCCGGGGATCAGGAAGACCAGTCCCACGTGCGGGTTGGACAGGACGTTGCGGAAACCGTCCGCCCGGCGGTTCCCCGGCCGCTCGGGGATGGCGATCGTGGTGTCGTCGAGGACGTGCACGAGCTTGCCAGCGGGGTCGCCCTTGGGTGAGACGTCGCAGTTTCCGGCGGTGTCCGATGTGGCGACCAGGCAGAACGGGGATTCCGCGAGCCAGGTGCGGTCCAGGTCGCTCAGAGCCGCGCGCTCCTTGTCGAGGGCCCGTTGTTTCGCCTCGCCGAGGATCTCCTGCAGTTCCGCCTCGCTGGAGATCTCGGTCCACTCACGGGTGTCAGCCCCCACGGCCACTCCTCTCATCAGCCATCACCGGACCGCGAGTACAGCCCGCACCGAGCCTACGCTGGCGCCCTCTCCCTGACCACCGAGCCTGGCCACGGCCGGGCCGGGACCACGCCGCCTGTTCGCCACCGCTGTCGGAACCGCTGGTCCACGCGGTGCTGGCGTGCGCGGCTCCCCTGCTCCGGCGGCGTTGCGGATGCGGGGCGACGTGCCGGAGGGTGTCCTCTGGGCGGAACCCGGCTACGCGGGCGGTTCCGGCCGGCCCGCGCAACGGCTCCGTCCCCGTCCGGGCCCGCACAACGGAAGGGCCGCTCCCCACGCAAGGAGCGGCCTTTTCGTTTCGGTTCGGACCGGGGCGCTCACGCGCCGGCTGGTGGGCCGGGGCCGGGTCCGAACCCCGCCGCGAGGTTGCCCCCGGTCATCACGCCGCCGGCGCCGCCGCGGGCTGCTCCCGGTCCTTGGCCGCGGAGGCGGGCGTTGCGGCCTCGGCGGTTCCGTCGTTGCCCTCCAGCGCGCGGAAGCGGCGCAGCCGCAGGCTGTTGCTCACCACGAAGACGCTGGAGAGCGCCATGGCCGCACCGGCGATCATCGGGTTGAGCAGCCCCGCCGCGGCCAGCGGAATGGCCATGACGTTGTAGGCGAAAGCCCAGAACAGGTTGGTCTTGATCGTGCGCAGGGTGGCGCGCGAAAGCCGGATCGCGTCGGCGGCGGCGCGCAGGTCGCCCCGCACCAGGGTGAGGTCGCCCGCCTCGATCGCGACGTCGGTCCCGGTTCCCATTGACAGCCCCAGATCGGCCTGGGCGAGGGCGGCAGCGTCGTTGACGCCGTCGCCGACCATCGCCACCGCCTTCCCCTCGGACTGCAGCCGCCTGACGACGCCGACCTTCTCCTCGGGCAGGACCTCGGCGATAACCGTGGTGCCGCCGGGGTCGATGCCCACGTTGGCGGCCACCGACCGGGCCACCGCGGTGTTGTCGCCGGTCAGCAGGATCGGGGTGAGTCCGAGGTCGCGGAACTGCCGGATCGCCCGGGCGCTGGTCGGCTTGACCGCGTCGGCCACGACCAGGATCGCGCGTGCCGTACCGTCCCAGCCCACCGAGATCACAGTGTGCCCGTCGTCCTCGGCCGCCGCCTTGGCCCGTTCCAGTTCCGCGGGCAGGTGCTGGTCCCACTCGGCCAGCAGCGAGGCCCGCCCCACGAGAATCCGGTGCCCTTCGACGGTGCCCCGCACGCCCCTGCCCTCGATGTTGCCGAAGTCGTCCACCGAGGGCAGGTCGCCGGCGCGTTGCGCGGCGCCCGTGGCAACGGCCTGCGCGATCGGGTGCTCGGAGGCGTTCTCCAGCGCACCGGCCAGCCGCAGAACCTCCTCCTCCCGCTGGCCCTCCGCGACGTGCACGTCCAGCAGCGCCATCTGCCCACTGGTGACCGTTCCGGTCTTGTCGAGCACGACGGTGTCGACCCGGCGGGTGCTCTCCAGCACCTCGGGGCCCTTGATGAGGATGCCCATCTGGGCGCCGCGGCCGGTGCCCACCATCAGGGCCAACGGTGTGGCGAGCCCCATTGCGCACGGGCACGCGATGATCAGCACCGCGACCGAGGCGGTGAAGGCCGCGGCGACACCGTTCCCGCTGACCAGCCAGAACACCAGCGTGCCGAGCGCGACCAGGATCGCGGCCGGGACGAACACCCCCGAGACCCGGTCGGCCAGGCGCTGGACAGCGGCCTTGCCGTTCTGTGCCTCCTCGACCAGCTTGGCCATCTGGGCCAGTTGGGTGTCGGATCCGACCCGGGTGGCGCGCACCACCAGTCGGCCGCCGGAGTTGACGGTGGCCCCGACGACCGCGGCGCCCGCGGAGACCTCGACCGGCACGGACTCGCCGGTGAGCATGCTCATGTCCACGGCCGACGTGCCCTCTTCGACCACGCCGTCGGTGGCGACCTTCTCGCCGGGCCGCACGACGAACCGCTCCCCCACTGCCAGCCGCTCGACCGGGATCCGCTCCTCGCGCCCGCCGCGCAGCACGGTGACGTCCCTGGCGCCCAGCTCCAGGAGTGAGCGCAGCGCGGCGCCGGCACGGCGCTTGGAGCGCGCCTCGAAGTACTTGCCGAGCAGGATCGCGGCAACGACTCCCGCGGCGACCTCCAGGTAGATGTTCGAGGCGCCGTCACCGCGGCTGATGGTGAGCTCGAAGGGGTGCACCATGCCCGGTGTCCCTGCTGTTCCCAGGAACAGCGCGTACAGCGACCACACGAACGCCGCGGAGGTGCCCATGGACACCAGGGTGTCCATGGTGGCCGTGCCCTGCTTGAGGTTCTTCCAGGCCCCGATGTGGAAGGGCGCCGCTCCCCACACGATCACCGGGGCGGTGAGCGTGAGCGCGGCCCACTGCCAGTAGGTGAACTGCCACGCCGGAACCATGGACAGCACGATCACCGGTACCGCCAGGGCCACGCTGATGATCGCCCGCTGGCGCAGCGCGTGCAGCGCCGTGCCCTCGGCGTCCCCGACGTCGCTGGCTGTGTCGGTGTCTCCGCCGGTCGAGGCCCGCGCCGGCGCGGGCAGCTCGGCGCCGTAGCCCGCCTTCTCCACCTGGGCGATGAGGTCCCCGGCCGCGAGAGAGGTGTCCGGATCGAGGCGCACCCGAGCCTTCTCGGTCGCGAAGTTGACCGCGGCGGTGACCCCGTCGAGCTTATTGAGCTTGCGCTCGATCCGGTTCGCGCACGCGGCGCACGTCATACCGCTGATGGCCAGCTCTACCTGGTCGCTGGCCACATCTGCCGCTTCGGTCTCGCCCATCACCAGACTCCTACCCTGCCACGCGTACGCCGCTGTACCGGAAATTCGTTGCCGGTCTCGGTCTCGCCGGACCCGGTGCCGGAAGCGCCGGTCAGCGCCCCTCAACCGCGTAGCCGGCCTCTTCGACCGCGGCGCGGATGGCGGCGTCCCCGGCACGGCCGTCGCTGGTCACCGAGAGCAGTCCCGACGCCAGGTCGACATCCACTCCGGTGACGCCCGCGACCTCACCCACCTCCTCGGTAACCGACTTGACGCAGTGCTCGCAGGACATCCCGCTCACTGTGTAGCGAGCGGTAACTGGTGTGTTGTTCCCGTCGTCGACGTCAGCCATCGCGAACTCCTCCCGGTCTCGCACTACGGGCGCTTCCCGTGCAGAGACATTGATACCATACCCCCCCTCCGTATTCAAGGGCGAGTTGCGGGCCGCTCACCAGCGATTCGGCGCGGACCAGCCGGCCTCAACCGGCATGCCGGCACTCCGCCGCAGCGCAAGTACCCGAATACCCCCGTGCGTATACGGCGGCATCACTCGGCGAACGAGGCAACAGATACGGCCCGGGGGTGGGAAAGCCGCGCGGCGGGGGCCGCATCGCAAGAACGGCGACCCATGCGGCGCGAGGGTCGAGGCGGGTACCCGGGGCCCTCCTCGACCCGTCGCCGGCGCGGGTGGGCGTCCCGCTGGCCCGCGCTGGCCTCAGCCCTCGCGCAGCACCGCCCGCAGCCGCGGGGCGAACCGCTCGGGGTCCTCGGCGAAGCCGATGTGGCCGCCGGGGAACATCGTCGGGGCGGTTCCGAGCTCCTCAGCGAGAGCCTTGGAGGTGCGCTCGCAGAGCTCCCCCGCGGAGTCCTCGCCGATCCCCACCACGACGCGGGTCGCCGCCGAGCGCAACTTGGAGATGTCGGGACGCCATCTCGTGGTCGGGCGCAGCATGTGCGCGTACTGGAAGTGTTCGTCGGCGATGTCCTGCGGGTCGCGTTCCCCGCCGACCATCTGCTCGATCACCTCCTCGGGCAACGTGATGTTGGCGGTGTCCAGGAACTTGCGGAAGGCGCCGACAGTGTCACCAGAGAGGTAGGTGGCGATCATGTCCTCGGTCCGCTCGCGGAGCTCCTCGCGGTCGTCGAGCAGCTCGTCCAGCGGCGGCTCGTGCGCGATGGCGGTGTGGACCAGCTCCGGGTGGGCCTGGACAAGGGCCAGGGCGCTGACGGCGCCGCCGCTGGAGCCCAGGACCGCGGCGGGCCCGGTGCCGACGTGGCTCACGAGCCGGGCGAGGTCGTCGGCCCGCATCTCCGGGGTGGCGTCCTGGTCGGGATCGTCGACCGGGCTGCGGTTGATCCCTCGGGGGTCGGTGGTGAGCACGGTGTGGTCAGTGGCGAGCAGGTCCGCCAGCGACGCGAAGGGCCGCGCGTCCATCGGGGCGCCAACCAGCACCACGAGGGGACCCGTGCCGCGTGTCTCGTAGTACAACCGGGCACCCGGCACGTCGAGGGTGTGGGCCGTGGGAGCGGTCGTCGTGCTGTTCATCGGGGTCCTCCTCGTGGACGCCGTAGTGGTCTGTCACAAAGGGGACTCCCAGCGCATGGCAGAATCGTCGGATGTGAGCCAAGATTCTTCCGAGCCGGCGGAGAGCACCGCGACGGAGGACACCGAGGAGTCCGACCTGATCCGGGCACGCGGCGGCGACAGCGACGTGTTCGACCGCCTTGTGGCGCCCCTGCGCCGGGAGCTCCACGCGCACTGCTACCGCATGCTGGGCTCCACCCACGACGCCGACGACGCCGTGCAGGAAGCCCTGCTGCGAGCGTGGCGCGGGCTCGCACGCTTCGAGGGGCGCAGCTCACTGCGCTCGTGGCTGTACACCGTGGCCACCCGCACCTGCCTGGACAGCATCGAGAGCCGCGGACGGCGGGCGTTGCCCATCGACCTCGGCCCGTCCAGTGACCGCGCCGTGGTCGACGACACCCCGGTGACCGACGTCGCCTGGCTCGGCCCCTACCCCGACGTGGGCCTCGGCGATGGGCGTGCCGCGCCGGACGCGCGTTACGAGCAGCGCGAGGCGGTCGAGCTCGCGTTCGTCGCCGCCCTGCAGCATCTGCCGGGCAATCAGCGGGCGGCGCTGCTGCTCTTCGAGGTGCTCGGGTTCTCCGCCGCCGAGATCGCCACCATGATGGACACCTCGACCACGTCGGTGAACTCCGCGCTCGCACGCGCCCGCGTGGTCGTCACGAAGCGGGTGCCCGCGCCCACCCAGCAGCAGACACTGCGCGCGGTCGGTGACGCCCGGCTGCGGGAGATCGTGTCCGGTTACACCACCGCGCTGGAACACGGCGACGGCGACGCCCTCGTCGCACTACTGACTGAGGACGTCACCTGGTCGATGCCACCGCGGCCGCACTGGTACCACGGCATCGACGCCGTCACCGACTTCGCCGTGCGTGTCCCGCTGACCGGCTGCGGCTCCTGGCGGCACAGCACGACCACCGCGAACGGCCAGCCGGCGGTCGGGCACTACCTCTGGGACGAGGCCGCCGGCGCGCACCTGAGCTGGTCGGTCACCGTGCTGGCGCTGCGTGGCGAGCGGATCAGCGAACTCACGTCCTTCATCGGCCCCGAGCATTTCGCCCCGTTCGGGCTGCCCGACTCACTGCCCTGACCTGAGGGCTCGCCGGCATCGCGGAGTTCACCGCCCGCGCAGCCGCCCCAGGAGGTAGCCCGCTCCGAGACCGAGCGCCGCGGCCAGTACGGGGGCCGCCGCCCTGCGCAGGACGGGAAGCACGACGAGACGCGAGACGTCGGGGCCGGCGCACCCACTAGGCCCGCCCGTGGGACCGAGGGCCCAGATTCGGTCCCAGTTGGCGCGGTGACATATGAACCTGTGGACCCTAGTGCGGCAGGTCAGCGCTGTGTGAGGCTTTCTTCTGGGTGAAGGGAGCGGAGATGGCGCTACGAGCAAGCCGCGACTCCGATCGCGGGGCATCCTTCGTCAGCTACGCCGCGTTGGTCATGCTCGTCAGCGTGGTGGCGGCGGCCGTCCTGGGGACCGCGGACATCCCCACGGCCACCGCCACCCTCTACCACAACGCCGTATGTGCCGTAGGGGGCGACGACGAGGACTGCGAAGGCGCCGCGCTACCTCCTGAGTATGAGGAGGAAGAAGAGCAGGTCGAACTGGTGATCACCGTCTCCTCGAACGCCGGCGCGCCCTCCGAACGCTGGACCCTGACCTGTTCCCCGGCCGGTGGCAGCCATCCGGACCCGGAAGCGGCGTGCGCGGCCCTGCAGGCGGCCGACCACACGATGCCCGAGCCTGTCTCGGACGGCGAACTCTGCACCAGGCAACTCGGGTCGAGCACGGCGACCGTCAGCGGCAGCATCGGCGACACCGAGATCAACGAGGAGTTCGACCAGCGCGGCGGGTGCGAGATCGCGCGCTGGGAGGAGCTGGGCTCCGTGCTCTCCCCATGAGCCTCGCCCCGAAGAGGCGCCACGGGGTGCCTCCCGGTCCGGCGGGGACCTCATCCAGGCTCCCCCGCTCACTCGGGTACTCACCTGGGCCGGGTCTCACAGTCAGCCGCCCTACGGCACGACCTACGGCCCTCACCCGGCGGCCCGGCCGGGCGAGGGCCTGAAACCATCTCGCCCTGGGGGAAACCCCGGCCGCGCATCGACGTCAACGCCACCGACCGCGATCAGGACGCCGAGCTCGAACGCCTCCCGGCCGCCGGGGCCGTACCCGCCGATCGTGCCCAGCACGGGTCGATCCCGCTGGTCGCGGGCCGAACTCCTGGACCGCCGGGCGGCCTCGGTCACCTCGTAAAGCTGGGGCCGGACCGTAGCGGGGCGTTCATTGGCGCTGCCCGCTCAGGATTCGCTGGACGAGGTCGTCGGTGAGGGTGCCGAACCCGGTTGCGGCCCACACGCTCTCCTCCGCCGGCAGCTCGTAGTACGGCACAGAGGCCCCCTCGTGGTCAGCCGGTAGCACGGTGGGCCGAACCCGGTTGCGCACAGCCTTGGCGCAATCGGCGCACAGCGGAACACGGATGCTGCGGGTGCCGCCGAACTCCCGCCATTGCACCGAGCGGGTCTGGCTACCGTGCAGCGGATTGGCGTAGCAGGGCTGGCGCGGCGCACCGCGCCCGGCAAGGGCGTCCTCGGCCAGGTCCAGCAACACCAGAACGCCGGCCGCGTCGGCCAGGGTGGGCCCCTGGGCCACCATCCGGTCATGCACACGCGCGGCGGCGTCCCGGGCGTCCAAGGCGCGCGACAGGTGCCGCTCGGGCACGCCGCTCGCCGAGCTGAGCCGCTCGCCGAGCTCGATGAGGTCGCGTTCGCCACGCTCCACCAGGGATTCCAGCTGGGCACGATCGGCGTTGTCGAACGCGGCGTGCTGCGGGACCGCATCGGGGGAACCGCGGCGGCGCAGCAGCAGGAATCCCACCCCGGCCAGCAGCACCACGACGCCGATTCCGGCGGCCCACAGCACCCACCCTCTCTGCCCCAAGAAGAGTGGGGAGTACTCCGGTGCCCGGTCCTCGTAGTCGGCCGTCGCCTGCTCGTAGCCGGCCTCGGGGTCGTCGGAGAAGGCGACCTCCACGGCCGATTCCACCCGGTCGGCTATCGAAACACCCTCGGTACCCCTGTGGATGGAGTCGGAGGCCAGGCCACCGTAGAAGGCCGCTTGGGCGGCCTCGGAGCCGAAGTCCTCGCCGGTCACGCTGCCTTCATAGCTCTGTTCGTAGGCCAGGAAGTGCCGCTCTCCGGCGCCCATGCGGTCGTTCACGGCGCTGAGCAGCGCTTCGGGGTCGCCGTCCCAGGCGTCACCCGAGGCCAGCGGAATCGCGATGACGTACAGCTCCATGGGGCCATCCGCGATCAGCTCCTCGATGCGCTCGCGGTCGGCCTCGGGGAACGCGGTGTCGTAGGCCGGGTCCACATAGATCGGAGAGTCGGCCAGGGCCTCAGCGATCTCCTCGGCGGGAGTGGCCGCCGAGTCGCCGGTGTCCGGCTTGGACGACTCGTCGGCCGCGGCCGGGACCGGGACCGGGGCAAGCAGTACCGCCAGCGACGCCAGCACCGCGGCGACTCGGGCTCTAGCTGACATGGTGCTCCTTCAACAGTGCCTCGACCATGCGGCGGGGGTTCTCGGCTCCGAAGCGGTTGCGGATCCAGGGGTTGCTCGGCTTGGAGTCGTAGGGATGCGCGGTGCTGCCCGAGCGCAGCCGCAGCGTGCGCGCGGCACGCGCGTCGGATCCCCGTGCCGCGCAGTCCGCGCACAGGTTGGCCTGGCCGGACCGGCCCGCCCCGGATCCGCGCTCGGTGGCCCAAGGGTGGAGCGGGTTCACCGCGCACGGCCCTTGCCCGGTGGCGGTCGGATTTTCGGCCTCGGCCAGCACCCGCCGGGCCAGCACCACCACCCCCAGCAGGTCCAGCGTTCCGGGATCGGCGTCCATGACCAGCAGCGCGGCGTCGGCCTGCGGCAAGAGTTCCTCGGGGAGGTCCCCCTCCCGGCGGGCCAGCAGAGCGCGCAACCGTCCGGTCTCTCTCGTGGCCAGGCGGCGCAGAACGCGGTCGCCGACGATTCTGCCGCCGCCGCGCCACACCCGGAGCGCGTACACCGCCAACCAGACCAGGCCGATGACCGCGGGACCCACCAACAGGCCGAACATCAGGAACCCGGGCGCGACGCCCTCCACCCAGTAGCGCTCCATGCGCGGGGGCGGCGGGCTCGGCTCGTACTCGGCGAACCGCGGCGTGTACTCGCCGCCGGGGGTGAGCTCGACCTCGTCGAGTGCGGCGACGGCCTGGTTCAGGGCGTCGGCCGGGCTGTCCCCCTCGATCCGCTGCAGCGAGGAGCTGAAGGAGTAATCGGCACCCAGGCCATACGTGGCCGCCCCGACAGAGGCGACCTCGCCGGTACCGCGCCCGACCACCAAATAGACACCCTCGCGTTCGGCCACCGCCGCCAGCGCGGCGGCGAGCACCTCGTGGTCCCCTCCGGATTCGTCACCGTTCCCCAGCGGCACCACCGCGGCGTACACCGGCACCGGCGCATCGGGCATCGTCTCGGCCACGCCGTCCAGGCCCTCCCGCGGCAGCTGGACCAGTGGATCGACGTACACGGGCTCCTCGGCCAACCGCTCTGCGACGTGTTCCACGCGCCCGGTGGAGACCACGTAGGGTTCCTCCATGCGGGCGCGCTCCTCGGCGCCGATCACCTCGTGCTCGCCAACCGGCGCGCCGGCCACCCAACCGGCCGGCCCGCTGACCGCCCCCGCGGCGACGACCACGGCGCCCACCCCGACAACAGCGGCCGTCCGGCCGCGGCCCCGGCGCACCAACCGCCACACCCACCATCCGCCCGCGACCACGGTGGCCCCGCCGACGGCTCCGACCAGGAAGCCGAAGTTCTCAGGCCCGTCGCGCCGGCTGGGGTGGAAGTCGGCGAGAGTGTCCGCACGGAACAGCCAGAACCGTTGCTGTTCGGCCAGCAGGTCCTCGGCGACGGCCGGATCGGCCAGAGCCGCGGCCATGACCTCGGCCACATCGGTGGCCGGGGAGTCGTAGTCGAGTTCCGGGTCGGCGTTCGCCGCGTCCATCGCGGCGGTCGCATCGGCCTCAACGCCGTAGGCCTCAACCTCCAGTGGCCGACCTTCCGGCTCCATTACCACGTACAGTCCGTCGGACCCCAGCCGGTCGTGCACCGCCGGCACGATCTCCTGGAGCCCGACCTCGGAGCCCGCCCCAAGGAACGGGGTCACCACCACGTAGTAGGGCAGTCCCAGGTCACCGAAGGTTTCGTGCAGTTCCTCGGCCATCTCCTCGGGCGGCACCGTTCCGCCCACGGCACCGTCGACCACGACCGCACCACCTTCGGGCTGCTCTGCGAGCAGCCCGGCGTAGTGCTCGGCAGGCGTGGTGGACGGTTCGGTCCCGGCCGCGGCCCCGGCCGGGAGGGCGACCAGGAACACGGCCGCCAGGAGGGGGCACAGGGCCGACAGGCGGCGGAAGGAGGGAGACTCGGTCACGGGCTCTGAGGATAGCGGTCCTCCGTGCGGTTGCCCTCGGCCGGGACGCGGGCGAAACGAAACCGTGCCCAACGGCAACACTCTGTCATCACTGGTCAACCCGCCGCTTGGGACAGAAACACCGGCGAAGCGGGGCGGGACTGTCACCTTCGTGCCGTACCCCGGCTCACTTTGCGGACCTAAGCCACGCGCAGCCAGATGTTCGTGATCCGCGGCGTGTGGGTGAGACTGACGCGTTCGAGCGCGACAGTAGATCCGCCCGGGTGGTCGAACAGCCGGGTGCCGTCGCCGAGCAGCACGGGGGCGACACACACGAGCACCTCGTCGAGCACCCCCGCGTCGAGGCACTGGCGGGCGACACTGGCGCCGAGGATGTTGACGTAGGAGTCCCCGGCGGCGGCCTTGGCCGCGGCGACGCCGCTGTCGAGGTCACTGACGAACGTGATTCCGGGAACCGGGCTCGGGGGCGGATTGCGGGTGAGCACGAACTGCGGCCCGCTCCATCCCCCGCCGAACGGCTCACCCTCGCCGGGCATGTCCGCGTGCGGGTCGTCGCCGCGGAAGGTGCGGTTACCCACGAGCAGGGCACCGATGTCGCCGACCAGTTCGTCGATCGTGGGATTCGGTTCGAGGTACTCCGTCAACCAGGACATGTCACCTCCCGGTCCACTGATGAACCCGTCGAGCGACATGGTGACGGAGTACAGCAGTTTGGCCATGGCACGGCCTCCTAAGCGAGACGGTCGCGTCGGTCCCCATAAGGACCGCCGGCAGCGGGAAAACTCATCGCGCGGGTCCCACCGCACTCGGGTCTTACAAAACGGTGACGGACGGTGCCGCGACGAAGGCGGGAGGCCGATCCGCGTCACTGCCCGCCATAGGCTCGCACCATGCGCATACTCGTCACCGGTGGCGCGGGTTTCATCGGGTCGCACATCGTCACCGAGCTGACTCGCCGGGGGCACGACCCGGTGGTGCTCGATGCCCTGCTCCCCGAGGCCCACCCGCAGGCCCCTCCCCTCCCCGACGCCGAATGGATCCACGCCAGCGCCGAAGACCCCGCGGCCGTTCGGCAGGCCCTGCGCGGCATTGATGCTGTCTGTCACCAGGCCGCTATGGTCGGCCTCGGAACCGGCTTCTCCGACGCCCCGGACTACGTCTCCCGAAACGACCTGGGCACGGCGGTGCTGCTCGCGGCCATGGCCGAGGCGGACGTGCGCGACCTCGTACTCGCCGGGTCGATGGTGGTCTACGGCGAGGGCCGGTACGACTGCCCGCGGCACGGCCGGGTATGGCCCGGGCCGCGATCGCCCGCCGACCTCGACGCCGGCCGGTTCGAGCCCACCTGCCCGGACTGCGGCGCGGACCTGCTTCCCGGCCTCGTCGGGGAGGACACACCGCCCGACCCGCGCAACGTCTACGCGGTAACGAAACTGACCCAGGAGCACCTGGCCGCGGCGTGGACGCGCGAGATGGGCGGGCGCGCGGTCTCGTTGCGCTACCACAACGTGTACGGCCCCGGGATGCCCCGCGACACCCCGTACGCGGGTGTGGCCTCACTGTTCCGGTCCGCGCTGGCCCGCGGCGAGGCGCCCCGGGTGTTCGAGGACGGCGCCCAGCGGCGCGACTTCGTGCACGTGCGGGACGTGGCCGCGGCGAACGCGGTCGCGCTGGAGGCCATCCCCGACAGGACGCCGGGAGTGCTCACCGCGTTCAACACCGGCAGCGGCGAGCCCCACACCATCGGCGAGATGGCCCAGGCGCTGGCCGACGAGCACGGCGGTCCCGCACCGAAGGTCACCGGCGAGTACCGGCTGGGCGACGTACGGCACATCACCGCCTCCTCGCAGCGGCTCCTGGCCGAGCTCGACTGGCGGCCCCAGGTCGGCTTCGCCGATGGCATGGCGGAGTTCGCCCGCGCGGCACAGCGGGGCGCACCCGGGCCGGTTACCTCGACGCCATCGGCAGGGTGACCTCGAAGCTGCACCCGCCGTCCACGTTCCGCACCGCCGCCTCTCCCGCGTGGGCCTCGACGATCCCGCGGACAATTGCGAGCCCGAGCCCGGCCCCGGACGGCGGCGTGCGGGCGTGGTTGCCGCGCCAGCCGGTGGTGAACACGTGCGGCAGGTCGTTGTCGGCTATGCCGCCGCAACTGTCGGTGACGCGCAGCACCACGGTGCCCTCGGTCTCGCGGCGCTCCGCGGCCACCGCGACCGTGCCGTCGGCCGGGGTACTGCGGATGGCATTGACCAGCAGGTTGCCCAGCACCCGGGACATCTCCTTGCCGTCGACCTCGATCGGGATCGCGTCGATGCCGCCCCCGACCAGCCGGACACCGTTCTCCCGGGCGAGTGGGCCGGCGACGGTGAGCGCCTCGTCGACGAGATCGTAGACCGAGATGCGGCTGGGGCTGAGGACCAGCGCGCCGGAGTGGATCCGGGAGAGCTCGAACAGGTCGCCGACCATGGAGTTGAGCCGGTCCACCTCGGCGCGTATCTGCCGGAAGTAGCGGTCGGGGTCCTGGGCCATGCCGTCTTCGAGGGCTTCGGACATGGCGCGCAGCCCGGCGAGCGGGGTGCGCAGGTCGTGTGAGATCCAGGCGACAAGCTCGCGGCGCGAGGACTCCAGGGCGCGCTCGCGTTCGCGGGACTCACTGAGTTTCGCGCTTGTCGCCGCCAGCTCCCGGCTCAGCTCGGCCAGCTCCGCTGTGGCGGGGCGCTCGGGCTCGTCGAAGCTGCCGCCCTCACCGAAGGAGCGGGCGGCACGGGTCAGCTCGCTGCTCCGGGCCACCACCCACCGGCCCAGGAGCAGGGCGGTGGGCAGCGAGATCACCGCGGCCATCGCGCAGACGACGGTCACGACGGTGAGGTCGTGCGGGGACAGGAACATGGCCCAGGCCACGGCCAGCGTTCCGGCGAGCATGGCCGTGACCGCCACGCAGGCGACAACGGCGAGCGCCACCATGACGGAGCGGTGCCGCAGCACCCGCAGGACGACCGCGCCGGCCAATCCCGCCGCGGCGGCACCAAGAAACGCGAACAACGCGATGAGCAGCAGGTCTTGCATGGGTTCATCCTTCGATGGACGCCGCATCCGCGTCGAACCGGTAACCGATGCCCCACACGGTGGTGATGAGGCGGGGCTGCGCGGGGTCGTCCTCGATCTTGCCACGCAGCCGGCGCACGTGGACCGTGACGGTCGACAGGTCCCCGAACTCCCAGCCCCACACCTCGCGCATGAGGTGCTCGCGCCCGAACGCCTGGCCGGGATGCCGCAGCAGGTACTCCAACAGGTCGAACTCGCGCAGGGTCAGCGCGAGCTCCGCGCCGTCCTTGGTGGCGCGGCGCGCCGCCTTGTCGACGGTGATCCCGCGGAGCCGCAGCAGCGGACTGTCCTCCCCGGTGGCCGCGCTATGGCTGCGGCGCAGCACGGACTCCACTCGCAGCACCAGTTCGCGCGGGCTGAACGGCTTGGTCACGTAGTCGTCGGCGCCGATCTCCAGGCCCAGGATCCGGTCGTCCTCGTCGCCGCGCGCGGTGAGCATGACCACCGGCACCGGACCGCGCGTGCGCAGGGTCCGGCACACGTCCAGCCCGTCCATGCCGGGCAGCATGAGGTCGAGGACCACCAGCTCGGGCCAATGCCGTGCGGCGTACTGGAGAGCCGCGTGACCATCGGATGCGTGGTCGACAACGTACCCGGCGCGGTCCAGGTACCCCACGACAACCTCGGCGACCGTCGGGTCATCCTCAACCACGAGGATCCGGCCGGTTTGTGGTCCCTGCGGCGTGTCCATCCTGCAATCGTGACATTGTTCGCGCCGGATATGACCCTGTCACCAGCCGCGAACGACTGACGTCCGCGATTCGTAAGGATCGGAAGCAGCGAAAAACGTTGCGCGCTTTGTAGCGTGGCGCACGTGACCAAATCGACCGAACCCGACATGACCGCCACACGAGTGGACGTGGTGCTCCCCTGTCTCGATGAGGCCGGCGCCCTGCCCTGGGTTCTGGAGCGTATCCCGGCCGGTTGGCGAGCGATCGTCGTGGACAACGGGTCCACCGACGGCTCTCCCGAGATCGCCCGCGAGCACGGCGCCGCGGTCGTGCACGAGTCGCGGCGCGGCTTCGGCGCCGCCTGCCACGCCGGGCTACTCGCCTCCGACGCCGACATCGTGTGCTTCTGCGACTGCGACGCCTCTCTCGACCCCGGCATGTTGCCCCCGCTCGTTCGGCTCGTTCTCGACGGCACAGCGGACCTGGTCCTGGGGCGGAGGCGCCCGGAAGGGCGCGGCGCGTGGCCGCTGCGCGCCCGGGTCGGCAACATCGCGCTCGCCCGGATGCTGCGCCGTCGAACCGGCGTCACACTGCGCGACCTCGGGCCGATGCGCGCCGCGCGGCGCGGGGCGCTCCTCGGCCTCGACCTCACCGACCGGCGCAGCGGCTACCCCTTGCAGATGGTGGTGCACGCGGCCGACGCCGGGTGGCGGATCGAGGAGCGCGACGTCGCGTACCGGCCGCGCACCGGGAAGTCCAAGGTGACCGGCACCTGGCTCGGCACCTTCCAGGCCGTCCGGGACATGAGCGAGGTGCTCCGGAGCGAGGCGCGCCCATCGCATCCGGCGGAGGACGGTTCCGCGGCCGCGGAACAGCGATCCCGGCTGGAGGACCGGTGATCCCGGGGCCGGTCACGCTGCTCATCATCGCCAAGGAGCCGGTGCCCGGCCGCGCGAAGACCCGCCTCGTTCCCTCCTACACGCCGGAGGAGGCCGCCACACTGGCCCGGGCGGCGCTCAGCGACACCCTGGACGCGGTGTGCGCCAGCCCCGCGCGGCGCCGCGTGCTGGTGCTCGACGGGAACCCGGGCTCCTGGATGCCGCCGGGCATCGATGTGCTGCCGCAGTGCGGCGGCGGCCTGGACGAGCGGCTCGCGGCGGCGTTCGCGGCGTGCGCCGGGCCGACCCTGCTCATTGGCATGGACACGCCGCAGGTCACCCCCCAGTTGCTGGCGCCCGCGCTGGCACCGGAAGGGATGAGCGGCGGGCGGGCGTGGTTCGGCCCGGCCGTCGACGGCGGTTTCTGGGCGCTGGGGCTGCCCGAGCCCGCGCCGGAACTGCTGCGCGGGGTACCCATGTCCGCGCCCGACACCGGCGCCGTGCAGCGCCAGCGACTCGTCGATGCCGGTCTCCAGGTGTGCGACCTGCCGACTCTACGGGACGTCGACACGGCGCACGACGCCGCCCTCGTGGCCGAGGCCGCACCCGGTGGGCGCTTCGCCGCGCAGGTCACCCGGCTTTCCCGAGCGGGTGTGCGGTGAGCACGGCGGAGTCGACGCTGGGCCACGGCACCGTTTCCTGGCGGGCCGACCCCTACACCGACGCGCTACGCACCGGGCGGGGACCGCTGTTCCTGCGCCGGCACGACGGCTGGATGCTCCCCCTGGAGGTGGAGCGCTGGTGTGCCCGGGCCGACGCCGCCGATATGGCGGTGCTGCGGCGGTGCGAGAGGGCCGTTCTGGACATCGGGTGCGGCCCGGGGCGGTTGGTCGCGGCGCTCGCCGCACTCGGCCACCGGGTGCTCGGCATCGACGTGCACCCGGCGGCCGTGGCGCGCACGATCCGCAGCGGCGGATCCGCGATGTGCCGCTCGGTCTTCGAAGGCCTGCCCGCTGAGGGCCGGTGGGAGACGACACTGCTGCTCGACGGCAACATCGGCATTGGTGGCGACCCCGAAGCGCTGTTGCGCCGGGTCACCGAGATCAGCGCGCCGGGCGGACTGCTACTGGTCGAAGCGGCATCCGCCGACGTCGACGAGCGGGTCCAGGTGCGCGTCGACAACGGCCGCGGGTGCCTCGGGGCCGCGTTCCCATGGGCACGGGCGGGAGTCCCTGCCGTGGAGCGGCACGGCCGCGCCGCGGGCTGGACCGCCGTCGAGGAGTGGTCGGCGCAGGAGCGGCGCTTCGTCGCGCTGCGCCGCACTACTGACTGACCCCTGACCCGCGCGTGGCGGGCCGCGGAAACACCTCGGACGTCGCCGGGGCTCTGAACGCCGTCAATTGCGCTCTCTGAGGCGCGAGTGCGGTAGCAGGCTCGGTTCACGGGGTGGGCCGAGCCGCGCGTGAAGCTACTTCCGTGGAGGCGGCGGCCATGGTCGGGTGGGCCCGCCCCCATAGATCGTTCCTGGTGCCCGGTGGTGCGGCCGTGACGGGGCGGCGAGGATGCTGGATGGTTGGGGTGGGCGTGTGTCGGTGCTGGTGCCTGGTGGTGGCGGCCGTGACGGGGCGGCGAAGGCGGTGGATGGGCCGGCCCCCGGTGATCGCTTCTGGTGCCCGGTGGTGACGCACCCGACGAAGCAGCGGCCAGTGTCCGGACGCAGCGGGGGTGTCCGTGGTGTCGTTCTCGGTGCTGGATCGTAGCGAGGGTGACTGTGGGGACATTCTCGGCGCTGACCATGTCCGCACGGTCAGTTTCGGTGCCGCATGAGCCCCCACGTGCCCGCTATGTCCGGATTGTCGGCGGTCTGGGCGTCGATCTGGAGGATTCCGTTCCTTAGTAGCGCGATAAAGGAACGGAATCCTCCAGATCGGCACAAAAATCGGACGGGGCGGGTTCCGAGCCCTGTGCCGGGCGACACCCAGGCAGCGCCCCCGGGCTATGTGTCGTTGTCGCTGCTCTCGTCGGACACGCCACCATCCGCCCACCGCACCGATTACCACCAGCCCTGGCCCCCAGCGCCTTCGCCGCTCCCGTCGGGCGCGCCACCACCGGGCACCCGTACCGATCACCGCGGGCTGGCCCACCCGCCGCCTTCGCTGCTCCCGTCGGAGACCCCATCACCTGCGGCCAGCACGATCACCGCCGCCCCGGCCACCCGCCGCCTTCGCCGCCCCCGCCGCACGCGCCACCACCGGGCGCCCGTACCGACTATCGCCACCCCGGGCCATCCGCCCTCGTCGCCACCCCCGTCGGAAACCGCGAACGCAGGTGCGTCCTGCACGCCGCCGTGCGCGCGACGCCACGTGACCAGAAGCGCGTGCCGGGCCCGCCCGGCACGCGCTTCTGGTCACCAACTGGTCAT
Organism: Lipingzhangella halophila; assembly: GCF_014203805.1. Classification (GTDB taxonomy): domain Bacteria; phylum Actinomycetota; class Actinomycetes; order Streptosporangiales; family Streptosporangiaceae; genus Lipingzhangella; species Lipingzhangella halophila. The sequence goes on from NZ_JACHJT010000001.1 coordinate 4,483,373, forward strand.
CAGCAGGTGGTTGAGGGCCAGAGCAAGTGCCGCCTGCGCGGCCAGCCAGTACCGGTGGTCGCCCCTGGGCAGCAGCGCGGCGGCGGCCGGCAGCCAGACGGTGAAGGGAAGCCAGATACGCTCCGTCTCCGCCTTGCTCATACCCGACAGATCCGCCGCGGCGATGGCGAGCAGCATCGCTATGATGAACACGCCGAGCGCTTCCGGGCGCGCTCCCGAGTCCGCGCGCGCGAGCCAGAGCCGGACGCCGGCGACGCCGCGCACCACTGCGCGCCGGACGCCCGCCACCGCCGCCAGGCCCGCCATGAGCACCGCGTTGCCGAGATTGCCCCACAGCCAGTAGCTGTACGGGCGGTTTTCGGCGACGCCCTCGTAGTAGCGCTCGACCAGCAGGTCGTAGCCTTCCCACCAGTAGAACCCGGTCAGGGTGAAGGCCGCGGCGACCGCCAGAGCCGCGGCGAGAACGTAGGGCAGGGGGCGCGCGGTCCGGGCATAGACCAGGATCGCCAAGGCCGGGATCGCCATCAGGGTCAGGCCGTAGGACAGGTAGACCAGTAGCCCCAGCAGCAGGCCGGCGGCGAGTGCCGCGGCGGCCGGCGCGCGCACCGTACGGGTGGCGGCCAGGGCCAGTAGCGCCAGCCCCCACGCGGCCACTGCCGCGAAGTAGCCGTCGGCTGAGGCGCCCGCCAGGACCGCGTTGGGCGCGAGCACCACGAAGGGGGCGGCACGGCGGGCGGTTTCCGCACCCGCCAGCGCGCGCACCGCGATGAGGATGGCCACCGCAGCGGTGCTTGCCACGGTGATGCACCAGGTCCCGGCCCAGCCGCCGCCCTCCAGGCCGATGCGGTCGAGGGCGACGAAGGTGAGCACGGCGCCGGGCGGGTGCCCGGCGACGTGCGCTTCCCAGGAGTTGTCCGCGGCCATCAGGATGTGCTGGGTGAACGTTTCGAGCGTGGCGCCGATGTCGGTGAACCGGTCGATGTCGTTGAGGTACTCGTGCTCCGAGGTGAGCCGGTTGGCCACCCCGCGTTGCCACCCGTCGATGAGGGCCAGGGACCAGGTCCAGGCCATTGCCGTCAGCCACGTCACGACGGTCAGCCAGCGCCAGGGCAGCCGCGCCGCGACGCTCGGGCCGTAGGCCACGACGGCGACCGCGACAGCGACCGCGGCCGGGGTGCCCGGGCCCGCGTGCGGCAGCCAGTCGGCGTACAGCGGCGGCCAGTCCACGTGCAGGTCGCCGTTCATGCCCTCGCCGTCGTACTCCAGGATCCAGCCGATGACGGCGACCCCGGTGACGAACAGCGCGGCGAGGACGGCCGTCCACACGTCCCCGCCGCGTCGTGGCCCCTCGCTCGGTGCTGTGGCGGGGGCCTCTTGAGAGGTTCCGGTTTCGGTCACGCCGTTACGGTACGCCCGGCTCAGGGATGGCCGGGACCGTCGGCGCTCCCTGTCATCGACCCGTCATCGAACCGTCAGATCCTCGGGGGCGCGGGAACGGCGTCATCGTTTCGTCATTGGCCAACCGCGCCACGCGCAGGTCAGCGCGTCGTAGGGTCAGGCCGCACCACACGATCGGCTGGGCGTCACACGAAGGACCGCCATGAACGCAACGCACAGCGGCACCGCCCGGAGCGCGCCGCCGGGGCCTACGTGCCCGGAGTTCTGGCGCAGCCCGTTGCGCGGCCCGTGGCTGACCTCGGTTCTCGGTGTGGTGCTGCTCGTGGGCATCACCGTGCTGTTCGTAACGGGCCTGCTGTCGTACGCCGCCTACAACCCCGGCCTCGCCGAGGTGAACGACAAGACGCCGGACAAGGGCTGGCTGGGCTTCTACCTCTTCGACTGGCCAACGCGGCCGTACTGGCTCTACCGCCTCACCCAGGGAGTGCACGTGACCCTGGGTGTGGCGCTGGTCCCGGTGCTGCTCGCCAAGCTCTGGTCGGTGGTACCGAAGCTGTTCACCTGGCCGCCGGTGCACTCGCTGGGACACGCCCTGGAGCGGCTCTCGCTCCTGCTGCTGGTGGGCGGCGCGCTGTTCGAGTTCGTCACCGGAGTGTTCAACGTGCAGCTGAACTACGTCTTCCCCGGCTCGTTCTACACGCTGCACTTCTACGGGGCGTGGGTGTTCATCGCCGCGTTCTTCGCCCATACGGCGCTCAAGCTCCCCACCGCGTGGCGCACACTGCGGCGCCGCGGCCTGCGCGCGGAGCTGCGCACCCCGGTGTCCGAGACCCGGCCGGAGCCCGCGGACGAGACCGGGCTGGTCTCCCCGCGTCCGGACCCGCCCACGATGTCCCGCCGAGGGGCGCTCGGCCTGGTCGCGGCGGGGTCGCTGATGCTGCTGGGCACAACCGCGGGGCAGAGCGTCGGCGGGCCGCTGCGGAGCACCGCCCTGTTCGCGCCGCGCGGCCAGGACCCGGGTACCGGGCCCAACGGGTTCCAGGTCAACAAGACCCTCGCGGCGGCCGGCCTCAGCGAAACCGACATCGGGCCGGACTGGCGGCTGACCGTCCGGGGCGGCGGCGAGGAGGTCACGCTGACCCGCGACCAGCTTCTTGACCTGCCCCGGCACTCGGTCGACCTACCGATCGCCTGTGTCGAGGGGTGGTCCACGACCAACCAGCGGTGGGGCGGCGTGCGGCTGTCGGACCTGGCCGAGCTGGTCGGGCTGGGTGCGGGGCCGGCCGATGTGCTCGTCGACTCCGTTCAGCGCAGCGGGTCCTTCCGGACCGCGGCCCTGCGGGAGAACCAGGTCGGCGACCCGAGGGCGCTGCTGGCGACGCACGTCAACGGGGCCGAACTGTCCGCCGACCACGGGTACCCGGCCCGGATCATCGTCCCGGCGGCCCCTGGTGTGCTGAACACCAAGTGGGTCACCCGGCTCACGTTCACGGAGGCGCGATGAGCGGCCACGGCGTGCGGCGGCCCCGCGGCCTGTTCCGGACCCTGATCGACCCCTCGCCGGCGCGGCTCCTGGTCCTCGCCGTCTCCTTCGCCCTGGCCCTCTACGCCGGCTCGCGGCTGCTCAGCGAGGGCGCGCTGGAGATCGCGCTGTGGTTTGGCGGGGCCGCCGTCGTGCACGACCTGGTGCTGCTACCGGCGTACACGCTCGCCAACCGCGGCCTGCAGGCGCTCGGCGGGCGCCGTTCCGCCGACCAGCCGGCCGCGAGCTGGACCAACTTCGTGCGTGTCCCCGCGTTCCTGTCCGGACTGCTGCTGTTGGTGTGGTTCCCGCTGATCCTGCGGCAGGTCGACCGCTACGAGACCACCACCGGCCTCGCCGGGGACGTCTACCTCGAACGCTGGCTGCTGGTGACCGCCGCCCTGGCCGCCGCGTCAGCGCTGTGGTTCGCCGCTACCCGCTGGTACCGCCGCGCCCGGCGCTGAACGCCGCGGTTCGGGGCCGGCGGCGGGTGCGCACGGCGGCGAAACCGTGCGGTAGGGCGGGTGATCGGGCGGCGCGGCGGCCACCATGGTCAGCGAAGGGGCATGCGGCCGACGACGCGTTCAGTGGTCCCCGTGGGACCCGCTCCCGTCCCGTGTGACGTCGAACGGCGTGATCAGCTCGCCGCTTTCCATGGCGTTCTGGAACATCCGCTGCATGGTCTCGGTGTCGTTGAGGCGGGGGAACGGCTCCGCCGGCGCCTCGACGCCGAGGAAGTCGCAGAGCGGCTGCCATCCCTGGCTGACCTCGAAGACGAGCAGGCGGTCGGCGGGCAGGCTCGCGCGGACGTCAGCGGTGTGCCGCTCGAACACCTCCACGGCACGCTCTTCGTCGATCTCCACGTCGCCGAAGGTGGGGATCGCGAGCGTGTCATTGATGAGATTGCCCAGTTCACCCATCGACCTCATGGGCTCGGGGGCTTCGTTGTAGTCGTCCACCTCCATGAACCGGAGGATGCTGTCGCGGAGGCTGGCGTACCAACGTCGCGGGTCGCGAACGGTGAGGATCACCTTCGCCTCGGGGTAGGCCGCCGCGAGCTCGCGCCAGAAGAAGGAGCTGGGCCAGTCCACGCTCGCGTTGTAGCCCTGCAGCGCGAAGTCCCAGTCCACCTCCGCTCTGTTCGCCGCGCTGAGGACCGGGATCCACCGCTCGCTCTGGGGCTCGGGGTTGCCCATCACCTCGAACATGTGATGGCACGGGCCGAACCCGAGCTGTTCCAGAGCTACCTTCAGCGAACTCGTGCCCGTGCGCGGGAAACCCGCGCCGATGACCTGCACCATTCGAGCCCTTTCTGGGGCGGCCTTCCCTGGTCGCCGCGCGGCCGGGACGCTTCATTATGCGCCAGCAATGTCGCATTGTGTGCAGACCGCGTCAACAATGCGTTGCGCGAGGCAAAAATCACGCCATCCCTTCCGGCGCCGGGCAGGACTCGGGCCCGTCCGGTCAGCGCGCTCCCACCATCCGCAACGCCAGCTCGCAGTAGTGCTCGGCGATATCTTCGGGGCTCCACTCCCCCTCCTCGCGGTACCACCGGGCCAGGTCGATCTGCAGCGAGAGCAGCGCCAGCGTGGTCATGCGCGGGTTGGAGGTGTGGAACACGCCCGCGTCGACGCCGGCCTGGACCAGTTCGTGGATCTCGGTGTGGATCCTCCGGCGGAGGTCGGCGATATCGCGCTGGTGCTCGGGGCTGAGCGCGGACAGCTCGTAGTTCACGATGCGCGCGCTGGTGTGGCCGTGGGCATGGTGCACGACGAACGCGCGCACGACCGCGACGAGCCGCTCGGCGGGGTCTTCCTTGCTCGCGGCGGCCGCACGCACGAGCCGCAGGGTCGACTCGTGTCCGTGCCGGGAGATCAGGTAGAGCAGCTCTTCCTTGGACCTGTGGTGCACGTACACCGCGGCCGGGCTCATCCCCGCTGCCGCCGCGATGTCCCGGGTGGTCGTGCCGTGGAAGCCCTTGGCAGCGAACGCCTCGACCGCGGCCAAGACGAGCCGCGTCCTCGCGTCGACCGGCGCACCCTCGCCGGGAAACGGGCCTGCTACCTGGTGCTCTGCGGACTGACTCATGCGATTCCTTCGGCTGGCGTATTGACGAGGATGCCAGATATGCAGGATGCTAAGCGAGCGCTTACCCAGCTAATCAAGCGCTTAGTCAGCCGGGTCGGAGGTCCACGTGGGGCGTCGCGTCGGTTCCGCTGCACCTCCGCCCAACGGACGACTCACCCCCGGTCCGCGGGCCGCCGGCCGCGGGGCGACCGGCGGGTGGGCCGTCGTGCGCGCGGACGGGGCACCCCCGCACGGCCACCCGGCGGAGCCGCGCGATGCCGGCTCGGCTCAGCCAGGCCCGGTGCCATGCCCAAGAGGGGCCCGCGCTCCCCGCATCCCCGGTCAGGTCCCGTTCTCGGGGCCCACCTCCCCGGACCGGGGCGGCCCTTCGCGGGCACGGGGACCCGGGCGGCGCCGGCAGCCCCTGGGCACGGCGGCGCGTACCGGGGCACGCCAGGCCGCGGCGACGCCGAGGGCGAAGCGAAAGCGAGGACACCATGACCACCGAGGAGACCGTGCGCGCCGACCTGAAGGAACGGGTCGACGCGCTACTCACCACACACGACCCGGCCACGACCGATCAGCTCGTGTTCCTCAGGGCCCAGTTCGACGCGGGGCTCGCGTGGGTGCACTTTCCCGAGGGACTGGGCGGTCTGGGGCTCCCCCGCGCCCACCAGACCTACGTCAACGAGCTGCTGGCCGCGGCCGGGGCCCCCGACAACGATCCGCGGCGCATCGGCATCGGGCTCGGGATGGCCGCCCCCACCATCCTGGCGTTCGGCACCGATGAGCAGAAACGACGGTTCCTGCGCCCCTTGTGGACGGGCGAGGAGGTGTGGTGCCAGCTCTTCAGCGAGCCGGGGGCCGGGTCGGACCTGGCGGCGGTCGGCACCCGCGCCGTCCGCGACGGCGACACCTGGGTCGTCAACGGGCAGAAAGTGTGGACGTCGTCCGCGCACAAGGCCCGCTGGGCGATCCTGCTCGCGCGCACCGACCCCGACGTGCCCAAGCACGCGGGGATGAGCTACTTCATCTGCGACATGACCGACCCCGGTGTCGAGGTGCGGCCGCTGCGCCAGATCACCGGCGAGGCCGAGTTCAACGAGGTGTTCCTGTCCGACGCGCGCATCCCCGACGCCCACCGGCTCGGGGAGGAGGGCGAGGGCTGGAAGGTCGCCAACGCCACCCTGATGAACGAACGGGTGGCGATCGGCGGCAACGCGGCGCAGCGCGAGGTCAGCATGATCGGCTTCGTGGCCAACGCGTGGCGGACCCGGCCCGAGCTGCGCCGCCCCGAGGCGCACGACCAGTTGACGTCACTGTGGGTGGAGGCCGAGGTGGCCCGGCTCTCCGGAAAGCGGCTGCGGCAGAAGCTCGCGGCGGGCGAGCCCGGACCGGAGGGGTCGGGCATGAAGCTCACCTTCGCCCGGCTCACCCAGCAGATCACCGGCTTCGAGCTGCAACTGCTCGGCGAGGAGGGGCTGCGCTACGCCGACTGGACGATGACGCGGCCCGACATCGTCGACTTCACCGGCCGTGACGCCGGCTACCGGTACCTGCGCGCCAAAGGCAACTCGATCGAGGGCGGGACCTCGGAGATCCTGCGCAACATCATCGCCGAACGCGTACTGAAGCTGCCCGCCGAGCCCCGAGCCGACAAGGACATCGCCTGGAAGGACATCCCCAGATGAACGACGACGTCAACCTGCTCTACACCGATGTCGAGACCGCGCTCCGCGAGAGCGTCAGCGACCTCCTCACGGCGCGCTGCTCGCCTGAGAAGGTCATCGCGGTCTTCGACGGGGACCGCGAGATCCAGCCGAAGCTGTGGCGCTCGCTGGCGCTGGACCTCGGGCTGGCAGGGCTCCTGGTTCCCGAGGAGCGAGGCGGGGCCGGCGCCAGCGCGCGCGAGGCCGCCGTGGTGCTGGAGGAGCTGGGCCGCTTCGCCGCCCCGGTACCGTTCCTGACCAGCTCGGTTATCGCCTCCGCGGCTCTGCTGCACGCGGGCGACGACCGGCTGCTGGCCACGGTGGCCAGCGGGGAGCGCACCGCCGCGGTCGTGGTCCCGTTCTCAACGGCCCCGAACGACCTGCGGCCAACGGTCCGCGCGGACGGCCAGGGTGCCCTGAACGGCAGGGTCACCAGCGTGGCCGGGGCTCTGGAAGCGGACGTGCTGCTGGTCCCGGTGGCAGCGCAGGACGGTGTTGAGCTGCACGCGGTGGAGGCGGGAGCGGCCAGCGTCACCCCCGTCGTGTCGATGGACATGACCCGCCAGCTCGCCGACGTCGACCTCGACGCGGCACCGGGCACCCGGGTGGTCGAGGCCGGCGGCGACACAGCGGTGCGCGGGGCGCTGGAGCTGGGCGCGGCCCTGATCGCCTCGGAACAGCTCGGCGTCGCCCAGTGGTGCCTGGACACGACGGTCAGCTACCTGCGCGAACGCACCCAGTTCGGCCGGTCGGTCGGTGGCTTCCAGGCCATCAAGCACCGGCTCGCCGACCTGTACGTCACGACGGAGTCGGCCCGCGCAGCGGCGCGTTACGCCGCCGCGACCGCGGCCGACGAGGACTCCGACCGGCACGTGGCCGCCCTCATGGCCAAGTCGTACTGCTCGGAGGCGGCGGTGCGGGCCGCCGAGGAGTGCGTCCAGTTGCACGGCGGGATCGGCATGACCTGGGAGCACCCGGCGCACCTCTACCTCAAGCGCGCCAAGGCCGACCAGATCGCGCTCGGGAACCCGCAGGCGGCGCGGCGGCAGCTCGGTGAGCTGGTCGACCTCCCGATGCCGCCCGCGGGATCAACCGCGTAGCCCACCAGGCCCCGGTCCGCTCGCGCTCACAAGTACGGACGGGCGGACGAGTGTGAGCGGACCGGCCACATACGGACCGGGCACCGGCCCCGAGCCACCCCGGCGGCCGGTTACCCGGACGCGGAAAGAGCGGTGCCCGCGCGAAGAGTGGTGCCCGCGGGAGCGGGGATACCCGACTCGGCAGAGCCCCGAACCGGCACACGAATACCAGGTACAGTCCGCGGTTTCACGAACCCCGGGAATGCCCCTCATTCGCACTGCAGATGCATTCGCACGACGTCGCCTGCAATTGCAAATGCCGATGTCGGAAATTTACCTTATGGTGCGACACCTGTAGCTGAGCACCGCGCGAACCAACCGCGAACCCTCAGGAAAACGCAGGTCAGCGCGATTCTGGGCAACCAACCTCGATGCAGCCTTACCGGTTGGCAGGTTTCGGCCAGTAGGTTATCCGAATTTACGGGAATTACCGGCGTGGGAAAAACCGAGCCTCCGTGAGGGAGGGGCGATGGAACTACGCGTCCTGGGCCCCATTGAGCTTCGCATCGGCGGTCACTGGGTGGATCTCGGGCGCGGGCGGACACTCGCCCTGATGGTGGTAATGCTCGGCCTAAACGGCGGAAAGCCGCTTCCCCGGGAATCCATGCTGGCGCGGATCTTCAACGGGGACACCTCCAAACCCGCCACGTTGCATACCTACGTCACGCGGCTACGTAACCTGCTGCAGGGAGCCGGAGCCAAGCGCAGTGTGCTGGCAGAGCGATCGGGCAGCTACTCGCTCGCGATCGATCCCGAGAACGTCGACTGGCTGCGGTTCGACCGCCTGCACAAAGAGGCGCTTCGGCTCGAGCCGACCGGGGATGACGACACCGTCCTGGCGAAGCTGGACGAGGCGCGCGAGCTGTGGCGCGGCGAGCCGCTCACCGGGCTGTCCAACCGGTGGGCGCTGAGCATGCGCGAGACGATGCGGAAGGTACACCGCTCGGTTCTGGCCGACTGGGGGCGCATCGCCCTGCGGAACCGGTCGCCCGACGAGTTGATCGGCCGGCTCTCCGAGGACATGGAGCAGTACCCGCTCGACGGGCCACTCACCCGGAACCTGATGCTCGCACTACACGAGGCCGGCCGCACAGAGGAGGCTCTGGCCGAGTACCAAAGCCTGCGCAGCCGACTCGCCGAGGCCCAGGGAACCGACCCTGACCCGCAGCTACAGGAAACGTTCCAGTTGTTGCTGGGACCCCAGACTGGCGGCCGTACCCCGGACCGGCACACCAAAGCCGGTCGGCCTGCGAAGTCCGAACGGCAGCGCGGAGACGGCAGCCCCGCGCGTCCGATGCGCGACAACCTACAACGCGGTGTACCGGACTTCTCCGCCCGCGCCCAGGAGGTCGCGGCCCTCCTTGACGCCGTCCGCGCGAACACCCCCACCACCACTGGCGTGCACGTCATCAGCGGCATGCCGGGGGTCGGCAAGAGTGCCCTGGCCACCCACACCGGCCACCTGCTGCGCGGGGACTTCCCCGACGCCCGGCTCCACCTCGACCTGCACGGCAACCGCGAACACCCACCCAAGGACCCCATGGAGGCGCTGCACCAACTGCTCACCATGCTCGGTGTGCCAGGCCAGGAGGTGCACCCGACCCTGGAACTCCGCGCGGCGCAGTGGCGCGATGCCACTTCCGGCCTGCGCGCGCTGCTGATCCTGGACGACGCCCGCGACGAGGACCAGGTGCGCTGGCTCCTACCGGGCGGGCCGGGCTGCACTGTCCTGGTCACCAGCCGGCACCGAATGCCGGAACTCGAAGGGGCACGCGAGTACCGGCTGGACCCCCCGCCACCAGATGAGGCGGTCCGGATGTTCGCCACTCTGGCGGGCCAGGATCCCGACGACGAGCACCCCCGGTATGCGGAACTGGTACAGCGGGCCGAGTGTCTGCCGTTGGCGTTGCGGCTGCTCGCGAACCGGTGGCGCCGGCACCCAGGGTGGAGCCTCTCCGACCTCATCGGGCAGCTTGAGCAGGCGCGTGACCGGGTCTCGGCGTTCCACGCGGGCCGGGCCAGCCTGGAGGCGGCGTTCCGGGTGAGTCTGCGCGCGCTGAGCCCGGTCGCGCGGGCGGCGTTCGTCCGCCTGGGCCTGCACCCGGTACCCGAGTTCGGGGCGCACGCCGCCGCGGCGGTCATAGGCGAGCCGCTGGACCGCACGCGCGCGGCACTCGATGAGCTCGCCGACACGTCACTCGTGGAAGAGCCGTGGCCGCACGGGTACCGCATGCACGCGCTGCTGGCGGAGTTCGCGCGCGGGTGCGCCGAAGAGGAGCTGTCCCACCTTGAGCGGTTCGGAGCCACCCATCGCACCATGGAGTACTACCTGGCCGTGAGCGTGGCCGCCGATCGGGCGTACCTGCCACACCGGCACCGTCTCACCTCCCAGCACAGCTACCCGGTCGAGCTGCCGGGCATCGGATCCCGGGACGCCGCCGTGCGCTGGTTCCAGAGAGAGCTGCCGACCCTACTGGCGATCATGAACCACGCGACCCGCGACGGCGGGTTCGAACGACACGAGACCGGAATGGCGCACGCGCTGGCGGAGCTGCTGGACACCTATACCCCCGGCGGCACGGCCGTGGAGTTCCACCAACGGGCGGTGGACATCGCGGCCAGGTCGGGCGACCACGAACGCCTTGGCCAGGCACTCCTCGACCTCGGCAAGGCGCAGCTCCGCGACGGCGAGCCCAGCAGCGCCCTCCACAGCGCAGGGACGGCCCTGCACCACTGGCGCGAGGCGGGCGACCACGTGGGAAGGGCGCGCACCCTCGACCTGATCGGGCTCGTCCATCTGAGACAAGGGGGATTCGGCCACGCTTGGGGAAACCTCCAGGAGGCGCTCGACCTGGCACAGCAGGAGGGCCACCGGACAACCATGGCCACAGCGTTGGCGAATCTCGGAGTCTGCATGGATCACCTGGGTGAGCGCCAGATCGCCCGAGCGCACCTCGACGCCGCCCGGGAGATGCACCGCGAGCAGGGCAACATCAGGGCCCAGGCCATCGCCGCGACCAGCCTGTCCGCTGTGCACCACGACCTGGGAGAGAACCGAGTGGCGATCACCGTCGCCAACGAGGCCGAAGACCTGCTGCGCGAGATCGGCGACAAGCGCACGCTCGCCTGCCTGATCGGCAACATGGCGGAGATCAAGGCCACGGCTTTCGAGTACGACGAGGCCCTCAAGCTGCAACTGACAGCACTAGAGTCACTGCGAGAGCTGCGCGACCGCTCCGGGGTCGTACAGGCGCTGTGCAACGTTGGACGCACCTACCTCGCCCTCGATGATCCCGCTTCCGCGCTGCCCTACCTCCGCGAAAGCTGGGAGTACGCGACCGAGACCGCTGAGCACGTCAACCGGGCGGAGATCCTGGTCGGCCTCGGTACCGCCTACCGCCACCTCAAGAACGCCGGGCGCTCCGCGGAGTGCTTCAACCACGCCCTGGAGGCCGCCCGATACGACGGAGCAGCCGAGGAGGAGGCGTGGGCCCTGGCCGGGTTGGCCCATCTCGCGAGTCAGGACGGTGTCCCACAACGCGCGCGAACACTGTTCCTGGAGGGGCGGTCCGTACTGGATCAGACAGGTCACCCAGATGCCGTGGTTCTTGGCATACTCGCTGATATCGCCATCGATGACGACCTGAGGGAAGTCCTACTCACTGAGAGTTAGACCTCGTATCCGCCCTGGTGGGCGATAGGCCGTTTGTGCGCAACTCGCACAGATCGCTATACTCCCATGTCGGGCCGGAGAGCCGTCTGGACCCACCGCCGCACCTATCGCGCAGCTCGCATGGAGCCCCGTCGCCAGGACGGAGGCTCCACCGCTGCATGTTGTCAACAATCGCCGCTAGGAGTCCCCGGGTGCCCCTCCTCTTTGTCGTCATGCTGGGTGCCGTATCCCTCACCATCGCCATGGGCAAGTTTTATCCTTATTTGGCGCCTTTCTTCGGGTGACAGCCACCCATCCAGCCATCTGCAAGCCACTGCATGGCTGGTGGCATCGGTGTGCAAGCGACCTGTCAAGCACACCGGTGCACCCTCCTTGGTGAGTCTCCACAAGAGATCGTCAGGAGGGAACCATGTCCGACATTCCATGGACTCCAGGCCCGTACGGCCTCAACGCGCACAGCAGGGCGACCCACACCCCTGAGCGCACCGTTCTCGTCGTTGTCCACCATCTGACCGCCGGCACGCGACTGGCGGATGTGGTGCCGCTGATCGAACACGACAATCGTATCCAGGTGCTGTATACAGCGGCACCGGGGTCACCGTTCACCCAGTCAGGCGAGGAGTACATCCGCGGGCTGGGCGGGGTGGTGATCCCGTGGCAGGCGGCCATAACGAACAGCTTCGACCTTGCGATCGCCGCCAACCCGGGCCACCAGATGGCGCAGCTCCACGCCCCCATACTCACGCTGGAGCACGGGGTCGGCCCGGGAAAGCTGGTCGCACGAGCCGACGGGTACGGGCCACGCGCACCGAGGTACGTGACTGGCCTCGTGGCGGGCGGCCTGATCACCAACGGCCGAGTCATCCCGACCGCGCTCGGCGCCCCCAACGAACGCCACCGCGACGCCCTTGCGGATCTCGCCCCCGAGCTGGAGCAGGTGACACGGGTTGTCGGTGACCCGACCTACGACCGGTTGCTGGCCAGCCTCCCGGACCGGGCCGAGTACCGGCGCGCCCTGGGTGTCGACGACGACCGCTCGCTGGTGGTGGTGTCGTCGACGTGGGGGCCGCACTCACTTCTGGGACGCGACCTGACCCTGCCGGCCGCGCTGACTGAGGCCCTCCCGTCGAAGAACTATCGAACGGTGACGATCCCGCACCCGCTCATGTGGCTGTGGCACGGTCGCCGGCAGGTCCGGGCATGGCTGGCCCAGGCGCAACGGCAAGGAGCCGACCTGCTTCCTCCGGAGGAGGGGTGGCGGGCGGCGCTGGTCGCCGCGGACGCCGTAATCGGCGACCACGGGTCGGTGACGATGTACGCCGCCGCCCTCGGTCGTCCGACCCTGCTCGCGACGTTCCCGCACGACGAGGTCCATCCCGGATCGGCCATCGAGCTCCTGGGCCGGGCCACGCCCACTCTGGACCGCGGTTCGGCATTGGAACCCCAGGTCCACGCCGCGATCGACAACCACGTCCCGGAGCGCGGCGACTGGTACGCCCCCCTCGTGTCGTCCGTCCCCGGGGAAGCCGCGTCCCGGCTCCGCGAGGTCATGTACGAGTTGATGCGGTTGCCCGAGCCGGACACCCCGCCTCGGACCGAGCCGGTGCCACTTCCCCGGGTGCTCCCGCGTTTGGAGGGCGAGCCGCGATGACACCGGCCGTTGCGCTTCGCGGCGCGCTGACGGTGGTTGGGCCCGATGCCGTACCGGGCGTCGGGCCCGCCGCCCAGACCACCTTTTCCGTAACCGACGACCACATATGGGCGCGGGCGGCGACGGTTCGCGCTGGCGGGCTGGGCGTCGCCGACGTCGTCACGCTCGACTCGGGCGAGGGGCGCCCGGCCGGCGCGACCGCCGCCGACCTGCTCGACGCGTGGCCGGGCTGCGTCGCTGTAGCTGTGCCCGGCGGCGACGGCGTGCTGATCGCCATCCGGGACCACGGCGCGCTGACCGTGCCGGGCCAGGATTATGGCGCTCAGCTCCCGATCGTGCTTTCGCTGCTGCACACCTGGGTGGCGGCGGGGCGACAACCGGGGGAACTGGCGGGCGCGGCGGGAGCTCTGCCCCCCGCCGTAGTCGGCGCCATCAGGACAGCTCTTCCCCAGGGTGCTCCTCTCCGGTGTCGCTCTCCAGGTCGGCGAGGTGCTGTCGTACGGTTTCGGCTTCGGGGGCGCCGAGTTCGGTATAGCTGGACAGTGCCCGCTGAAGGTGTTCGCGCGATGATCGGGGATGGCCGCGGAGCTGGGCCAGTTCACCGAGCATCTGGTGCACCCGGGCGACCTCCATGCGCGCACCGGCCCGCTGGCTGACCCGTAGGGCCTGGCCGAGCGTGGTGTCGGCTACCTCCAGAGGGCCCGCCTGGAGGTAGCACGCCGCCAGGCCCACCAGGGCGCGGCTGGCCATGTAGTCGTCGCCGGTGGTCGTGAGGTAGTCGACGGCCCGGGTGAGGTAGCCGATCGCGGCGTCGTACTCGCCGGCGTCGCGGTGGGCCTCGCCGAGACGGCGGTCCATGATCGCCACACCGCGCGCCTCGCCCTGCTCTTCGAAGATCCGCAGCGCGGCGGTGAACCGGGCGATGGCCGAGCGCGGATCCTGGTTGACGATGTCGGCGACCCCCAGGTTCTCCAGCGCGGCGGCTTGGCCCAGGCGGTGGCCGGCGCGGACCCATAACTCGTGGGCGCGGCGGTAGAGCTCGGTGGCGGTGTCGACCTCGCCGAGGTTCATGTGGGCGCCGGCGAGCGCCACCAGCATGCGCGCCTGGGCGGCGGGATCGTCCAGGTCCTCAGCGGCCGCCAATCCCGCCTGGTGCGTCGCCGTCCATGCGCCGTAGTGCTTCCGCAGGCTGAACAGCATCCACAGTGCCTCGCACAACTGCCACGCGGCCTGGTTGCGGCCGCTGTCGCGGGCCAGGAGCACCAGCGCGCGCAGGGTGGGCAGCTCCGTGGCCAGCCAGTCCAGGGCGGAGGTGCGGCCCTCGAATACCGCGGGGCTCTCGCGGGCGTCCTCGAACATGGGGTTGAGGTGCCAGCGCCCCGGGTTCAGGGTGAGGTCGGCGGCCACGGCGGTGCGCAGGTAGTAGTCGAAGAGGCGCTCCAGGGCCGCCTCGCGTTCCCGGGCGGGCTCGTCGTCGCGCGCCCGTTCGCGCGCGTGGATGCGCAGCAGGTCGTGGAAGGCGAACCGGCCGTCGCCGCGCTCGCCCAGCAGGCTCGCCGCGACCAGGTACTCCAGGTGCTCCTCGGCGTCGAGGTAGTCGATGCCGGCCAGCGCCGCCGCGGCCCGCACGTCGAAGTCCGGTCCCGGGTGCAGCCCTAGCAACCGGTACAGCCGCGCGGCCTCCTCGGGCAGGCTGAGGTAGGAGACATCGAAGACCGCCCGTACCGGCCTCTCCTCGTGCCGGCTGAGCACCGCCAACCGGCGCCGCTCGTCGTCCAGCTCGGCCACCATGCGCTCTGCCGAGCGGTCGGGCCGCATGACCAGTCGGCCCGCGATCGCGCACAGCGCCAGCGGAAGGTTCCCGCCCAGCCGGGCCAGGTCACGGAAGGTGCCCGCGCCGATCGTGGCGCGGTGCCCCGCCACCAGACCGTTGAGTAGGCGCACCGCCGCAGCCGCGTCCAGCGGTCCGATGTCGAGGAACCGCGGGCGGTGCGCCACGAGACCGGTGAGCCGCAACCGCGAGGTCACCACGACCAGGTGTGCACCCTCACCGGGCAACAGCGCACGCACCTGCGCCGCCGACAGAGCGTTGTCCAACAGGACAGCGATGCGGCGACCCTTGGTGCGCTGGCGAAACAAGGCCGAACGTGCCGCCAGCCCGCGCGGGATCTCCCCCGGCGCCACCCCGAGCGCCCGCAGGAACGCGTCAAGCGTCTCGTCGGGCTCGACCGCCTCCTCCGGTGCGAAACCCGCCAGGTCGGCATAGAGCTGACCATCGGGGAACTCTGCCATCGCCTCGCGCAGGAACCTCGTGGCCAACGCGGTCTTGCCCACCCCACCGGGGCCGGTCAGCACGACCAGCCGCACCTGTCGGGTGTCGCCGACCTCCGCGTGGACCTGAGCGAGACGGCCAAGCTCCCCCTCGCGGTCGGTGAAGCCAGCGGGCGCCAGCGGAAGCTGGCACACGGCGCCTTCGTCGTTCGCATGCGAGTGGAAATGCACACCGCCGTAAATGGCCCCAGCCTGCACAGCGGTCCCGGGAACATCACCGGTTATCCCGGCGATCGGGTTCGGGGGTTCCTGTCCCTCCCGGTAATGCTGTGCTTCGTCCTCCGATCCGTTACCAGCAGACTGCACCAATTCTCCGATTGTTGAACCGATCGTGATGAGATCGCCAGAATATCCTGTTTATCCGGAACGTCAGATGGCACCCCTTGACACCGTGAGCTGCATACCCGTGAAACGGGAGTTCAGAAATCCTTATCCGGCGGATCAACGTGCACGTTTAAGCCCAGAGCAGGATTTCTGGTCCCAGGTCGGGACGCCGCGCGATTGATCGGCCCTCACAGGTTCCGGAAATCGCCCATCCCCGTTATGCGCGGTCCACGCCGAGTACGTGGGGTCCGGAGTTCGACACCTGCCGCTTCCGGACCACGCACTGCGGGGTCCCGCATGGCCACGGGCCACCGTCACCCGGTGGCCATGCGGGAGGCCGCTACCCGGATCGCCAGTCGGCGGCGCGTTCGGCGACGTAGGTGCGCAGGTTCGCGGCGGTGGCGCCGCACACCTTTCGGCGGTCGTACTCGACCAATGCGCCGACGATAGTGATCGCCAGGCGCCGGGCCCGCTCCTCGGGCCCGTTGAGGCAAGGAGCGATGACCTGGCGGACGTGGTGGCACTGGCCGCCGTCCCGGGTGGTGTGGCGCAGGCCGATGACGTAGGTCCGTTCCCAGCGGCGCAGGGCCGTCCCCATGGGCAGCGTGTGCCGGCACCGGCGGCTTACGCGCTCCCCGCCGACGGTGGTGCCGGCCTCGTAGGTGACGCTCTGCCAGTCCTCGTCCACGACCGCGATCGCGGCGTCCATGGCGTGCGCCCACTCATGCAGGTCGGCGAGATCATCCACTGTGTAGGACTCCGCGGTCACCGTGCCCCCTCCGTCCTGGGCCGCCGCTCGGCGGGCTTCCCAGCCGGCGGGCACGGGTGCGAGGTGGAGTTCACGGCCACGAGGTGGCGGTCGGGCTTGGGGCGGTGCCGCGTGGCGGAGGATTGCGGGCGTCCAGTGGTGGCGAGGTAGGCGCGGACCGCGTCGGCCAGCTCGCCCATGTCGCCGGCCGGTGCGGGCGCCGGTGTGGGGACCGGCTCGGCTTGGGCGAGGTCCATCAGTGCGGCCAACCTGAGGCGGATCGCGTCGGCGCTCTCCTGGTCGCGGCGGCGTTCCTCGGCCAGGACGTACGGCCGCACCAACGCGGCCTCCGGCTCAACGTCGGGCGGTGGCGGTGGTGGCGGCTCGGCGTGCAGGTAGGGCCGCACTCGGCGAACCGTGCGGGGACGCCGCGGAAGAGGCGGAACCGGTGGACGAACCGCGCCGGGCGCGTGGCGCCCAGGGCGCCGCGCCGGAGCGACGAGCGCCAACGTCAACAGGGCGGCCAGTAGATACAGGTCTCGCATAGCTCCCCCATGGGGTCGGGCCGGATGGGAGGTCCGGCGGGAACGCGGGAATCAGGAGGGCCATAGTTCGGCCCATGTCGTGCACTCACCTGATCGGCGGCGCGTGGACCCCATGGCGTCAGCGAGCGCAGAGACGAGACCGAGCCCGTCGGGCGCGTCCTCGTCGACCTCAGCGTCACCGGTGCCGCGCGGGTGGCGACCGCGCTGGTCGGTCACGTCGATGCGAACGGCTTCGGCATCGACCACGTGCACGGTGATCTCACCCGTGCTGGCGCGCACGGCCGAGGTCACCAGTTCACTCGTGATCAGCTCGGCGTCGTGGACGCGGTCGAATCCGGCCAGCAGCGCAGCCACACCGCAGCGCGCGGCTGGCACCATGGCGGCGATCGCCGGGATGGTGAGGGATTCGTCCATGCCCGCCTCACATCAGGATCAGCACGTGCAGATTTAAAATCTGCACGTGTAGCTTGATTCAGCACGTACAGACTTGTCAAGCTGATCGTGCGAATTTGTCTTCGAAAGGAGCGCCGTGGCCCGCCCGACGTACCAGCGCATAGCCGACACGCTGCGGCAGCGCATCATCACGGGCGACTACGGCCCAGGCGAACGGCTCCCGTCGCGCCAGGCGCTCGCCGACGAGTTCGGCGTTGGTCCGCGGGTCGCGGCCGACGCCGTACAGCAGCTCGTTGCCGAGGGCTACGTCCTCGCCCGCACCGGCTCGGGTACCTACGTGCGGGCAAAGCCGCCCGTGCGGCGCCTCACCCGGTCGTGGTACCGGGAATCGCGCGGCGGCTCGCCTTTCCGCGCGGACATGGCCGCCCAGGCGGTCCGCGGCGGCTGGGAGTCCACATCCGAGAGCGTGCCCGCACCCGAGGCGATCACTGACCGGCTGGCAGTCGAGGTCGGCGCCGAGGTGATGCGCACCCGCTACACGTTCACGGGCGACGACGAGCCCGTGATGCTGTCGACCAGCTACGAGCCGCTGGAGATCACCCGCGGCACCACCATCGTCCTGCCCGAGGACGGGCCACACGCCGGCCGCGGCGTCGTCGAGCGCATGCGCCAGATCGGACAGCGCATCGTGCACGCGGGCGAAATCGTGACGGCACGCCCCGCGGACAACGAGGAAGCGGACCGGTTGCGGCTGGGCCGCGGCACGGTGGTCATGGTGATCCAGCGGACCTACTACACCGAGGACCGGCCAGTCGAGACCGCCGACATCGTCGTACCACCGGACCGCTACGAGCTGGCCTACATGATCCCGGTCAACCAAGACTAGGGACGCACAAGAACGGCCCCCGCTGGTTGCGGGGGCCGTGACGCAATTCCCAATGCGTTCCCGAGGCGGAGTCTAACGAGGCAGACGGCGACCAGACACCACCCCATCAGCCGCGGGACAACACCCGGCCAGGCTCGTCGACCCACAGCAGGTGCTCTCCCTCGGCGGTCATGGTGAGGCCGAGTCGGGTGTGAGCGGGCCGTCCCGTCTGCTGCCACCACGTGTAGGCGGCAGACAGTTCGTCGAAGAGCATCCGCGGGCCGTGCTGACGCACCCGGTACCCGCCGACCCTCTCCGGGGTGACCCGCCATGAGGCCCAGGACCCGGAGTCGGGGTCCATCAGGTACACGGTGAACCGGCCCTCGGCGGGCTCGCCATCGTGTACCACGGTGGATTTCATGTCCGGCACCTGAAGACCAACCACGAAACTCGCGTCGAAGTCGGCGACCGGCTCGTAGGGATGTACCTCGGTGGTGGTCTCCGTGTAGTCGTGCTCGGGACGCACCCGATCCTCTACCGCGCCATGCGGTGTGCGTTGGTCGCGAACCCACATGAATCCCACGTTGCCGCCGAAACGACCCGACGCGGAACCATCACCGTGGACCGTCAACCTCAGCAGCGTCCCGTTGTGGAACGCGGTGCCGAACGGGGCGACGATGCGGCCACCAGGCCGGGTTTGCTCCACCCACGCATACGGGACCCGCTGCACAGCAGCGGTAGCGATCACCCGGTCATACGGGGCGCTCGCCGGGGAACCGGCCATGCCGTCACCACAGAGAACCGTGGGGTGGTAACCAGCGTCAGCCAGCGCCTTACGCGCGGCCTCGGCCAGCACCGGGTCAACCTCGACCGTCGTCACCCGCTCATCACCGAGTCTGTCGGCCAGCAGGGCAGCGTTCCACCCTGTGCCGGTGCCAACCTCCAGAACCCGGTACCCCTCGGCGACGTCGAGCGCCTCCAGCATCATCGCCACGATCGACGGCTTGGACGCCGACGACGAGATGTAGCCCGGCCCGGTCTCGGCGCCGTCGTCGAGCTGGGTGATGACGGGGGCGTCGGCGCAGACGAGCTGGTTCCACCGGTGTGGGGCGTCGGCGCGGTGCACGGCCTGGCGTTCCTCATCCCAGATGATTTCGGGGATGAAGTTCTCGCGGGGCACACGCTCGAAGGTAGGTGTCCACTGCTCCGAAAGGTCGCCCGACTCGACAATCCGGGCGACTAGGTCCGACGTCACTTCTTGTCCGGAGGAGTTGGCTCTGGGGGAGGTGGCGGTGGAATGTCCTTCTCGGGTTTGTGACCGTCGCTGTCACTGGTGTCTTCGTGCTTGCCCACTGCTGGACCTCCTGTAGCTGGGGCTGCTACTCCGGCCAAGGTAACCCGGCGACCACACTGTGTCAGGAGAACGACCGAAGACGGCCATTCAGCCGACCATCACCCGGCGGCCCAGAAACACGGATGCGGTTTCATCCAGACACCATCCCGTCAGCCGCGGGACAACACCCGGCCAGGCTCGTCGACCTGCAGCCGGTGCCGCGGTTTCGGCTCATGGTGAGCGATGTGCGATGACGATGAGAGTTCCCAGCAAGTCCGCTTCGGGGGCGGGATGTACACGGGCGTCAATGTCAGCGAAGCCATGCTCGCCCAGGATGGCGGCCCAGGTTTCGGGTTCGTAGGCCCACCGGTACACCCAGGTTCGGCGGCCGGTGAACCCGCCGCCGTACATCCCCTGCACGCCATAGCTACCGGGCACGGGCGGGGCATGGGAGAACACCAACCGCCCACCCGGGCTCAGCCGCTCACGGATCAGCGGCAGCAGCCGATCAGGGTCGGTGAACCACAGCGCACCCCAGATCGAGTAGATCGCGTCCCAGGACTGAGAGGTATCAGCGAGGTACGCGCACACATCGGCCCGCACGAACGTGGCGCCGGACAGGTCGCCCCACTGCGCTGCAGCCTGTTCGCGCTGCAGGGGTGAGACGTCAACACCGGTGGCCTCAATCCCTTTGGTAGCCAGAGCGGCGAC
This sequence comes from Lipingzhangella halophila, assembly GCF_014203805.1. Classification (GTDB taxonomy): domain Bacteria; phylum Actinomycetota; class Actinomycetes; order Streptosporangiales; family Streptosporangiaceae; genus Lipingzhangella; species Lipingzhangella halophila. The sequence continues at coordinate 4,503,782 of NZ_JACHJT010000001.1, forward strand.
CGCGTTGCCGCGTCCGAACCCCAACTCCAGGGTGGACAGCACGTCTCCCAGAAGTTCGTCGCCGGGGCCGTGTCCTTCGTACTGGCACCACCCGAAGGCGTCCTTCAACGCCTTCTCGCGAGACTCGGACGTCATGCCGGAGGCGTAGCGGTCCCAGTAGCGGGAGAGGCCGGAGGTATCTGTGGTGCCAATGATCTCGCTCATGTGTGTGAGGCCCTTGTGACGACGGCAGGGGCCACACGCTAGCGCCAGCGCGCGCACGGTCGCCGGCGGACACACGAAATTGGGGCCGCACCTGCAGGTGCGGCCCCGACGTGGTCCGGTAGGGGTCAGTGGCAGTCGCTGCCGGGGTAGCAGGGGGTGCACTTGGCGCCGTCGCGCTCCCACAACGGCCAGTCCACGGCGAAGCCGTTGTTCTCGATCACGTGGGCGGTCTTCATGACCGACCCGTCGTACTTGAACTCGACCTCGGGCGTGTGCTCCAGGAAACCGCCGTTGAAGTGCCGGGCGCAGAACTCGCGGTAGTTGGTGGTGTCGAGGATGAAGCCGTGCACGGCGATGTCGATCAGCGGCCCGCACCCCAGACCGAGGTGCTGGCCGTGCTTCTCCATCGCGGTGATCAGGTAGGCGATGGCCTGGTCAAAGCACCGTTCGGCCATCACAGTGTCCCAGGGGTGGTCGCGGATAAGCAGTGCGATCTCGCGGTCCCACACCTCAGGTGGGACAAATGCGCGGGGGTCGCGGACGGCAGCGGGGGCGGGCGCGGTCGCCGTGGCGGTCATCGGGGATCTCCTCCAGCGTGTCGGGAGCCGGACGTTTTCCAGTCAACGGCGCGCGGGGCACACAACTCAATGACGCCAAGTGAGGGCGACATTGCCCCTCAGGGCAATGTCGCGATCGGTTGGGCCGGGCTAGTCTCGGGTCACCCCTTGTCGGAGGTGCCCATGCCGCCGATCAGTCGCCGACGCCGGGCCGAACTCGCCCGTGCCGCTGCCCGAATCCGTATTGAGGGCCAGCGCTCCGGACGCAGCGTAGAAGCCGTCGCCGCAGAGATCACTCGGCTCCTACCCGAGATGCATCCGCTTCAGGGGTGGCGGCTCGCCTATGGATGGACGCGCCGCCAACTGGCCGACGCCGTCTCTGAGGCACTGCGCGCCCGCGGGCAGGCCGACCCCGGACTCAGCGAAGCACGCATCTGCCGATGGGAGCACAACGGGGTCACCCCAAGCTCCGACTACACCGCCGCCTTGGCCGATGTCTTCGCCATCTCTCCGGTATGCCTCGGTGTGGCCGGGCAAGATTGGTACGGTCGGCCTCACCCACGCGAGCAGGGAGTGCCCATGGCCAACCATGCGCCGCTGAAGGCGGTGACCGACAGCATCGCGCTGCAGATGGAGGTCGAGGGCCCCGCCGGTGGATCGCAGACCCGCGAGCACGTTCACCGCGCGCTGGACTACTACGCCACCCACTACGGCAACCACCCGCCCACCGTCATGGGCGCCGAAGTCCACCGCTGCCGCAGCCTGGTCGTGGGCATGCTCGCCCGACCACAGACCGACCGCGACCGCACGGAGCTACGCACCCTGGCCGGATGGCTGTCCGCACTGCTGGGCGACTTCGCTTTCTCCGCCTCTGACTACCCTGGCGCTCACATCCATCTAGGAACCGGCGCTCGCCTGGGGACCGACGGGGGAGATATGCACCTGGCCGGTTGGAGCGTAGGCGCCCAGTCCATGGTGACGGCGTTCCAGGGACGCGACACCGACGCTTTGGAACTTGCCGCCCAGGCGAGCGAGCTGGCCTCGGGGGCGCTCCAGCAGGCCCAAATCGCCGCCTGGTGCGAACTGCGCCCCTTGGCCCGGATGGGCCTTGAACGAGAGGCCCGCGACGCCGCCCGCCGAGCCCAGCTGCGCATGGACGCAGCAGAAGAGGACCGGGCAAACCGGTGGGGTTTCGATGCCGCTGAGATGCACCAGCATCTGGGCGAAGCGCACCTGACCCTGGGAGATCCCGCCGCGGCGCGCCAGCACGCGGAGACGGCCCGAGGACTCAAACGGATTGGCTCCGGCGGATGGGCCGCGGCCACAGCGATCCTGGCACGCACGGCCGCCGCCGAACATGACGCCAACGGCGCGTGCTCCTTGGCCAACTCGATCCTCGACACCGTGCCCCCGCCCTCGTTGCGGGAGACAACCAGGCGGCGCCTACACGCCCTGCACGGGGACCTAGCCGTCGATTCTCGCCCTGGCCCGATCGTTCGATCCCTGGCCGACCACCTCCACTCACTTCCCGCTCACGCCCCAATCCAGCAATCCAGCCCCGAACCCAATGGCAGCTGAGTGGAGTGCGTTCCTGACCGACGTCCAAGCCGACCGAGTGGATACCACCGTGCAGATGTGGGTCTGCGCCCACGGCGACCTGCACTGGAACAACGTCACCGCCCCCGGATGCGTGCTGCTGGACTGGGAGGGATGGGGTATGGCCCCTCTCGGCTACGACGCGGCCACGCTGTACTGTCACAGCCTTCTCGTGCCCGACGTGGCCGCCAGGGTGCGTGAGGAGTTCACCGACGTCCTCGACACGCCCGACGGGGTGCGCTCTCAGCTCCTGGTGATCGCGCGGATGCTGCAACGCTCCGTGCACGGCGACTATCCTGCACTGGTCGCCCTGTTGCACCGTCTGGCCGATGACCTGCTGACTCGAAGGTGACCCGCACGTGCTGATCCAACGCCTCCACGTCTCGGATGACCGTCTCGGCGGGGACGCCCCGGACCCCCAAGAGTGGCCCTACACCATCCCCGCGATCGGCCAGCTCCTCCATGAGGGACTGGAGTTCACGCAGCCAGTGACGTTCTTGGTGGGCGAGAACGGGTCCGGCAAGTCCACATTGATCGAGGCGGTCGCCGAAGCCTACGGCATCAACGCCCGCGGCGGCCGGGGAAGCCAGACCCGCAAAACACCAGTGCAGGAGCGCTCCCCGCTCGGACAGCACCTAGAACTCGACCTCACCGCCCAGGGGGCGAAGTACGCCGCGAACCGCAAGTTGAAGAAGCGCAGCTACTTCCTGCGCGCTGAAACCGCCTTCGACTTCATCAACTACGTCTCCTCGTTCGAGTACATCCTGCCCGGCTACTGGCAGGAGGACCTACGCGTACGCAGCCACGGCGAGGGCTACCTCACCGTGCTGCGCACCATCCTCTCCGAGCCGGGGCTGTACCTGATGGATGAACCCGAGGCTGCCCTGTCCTTCATGAGCTGCCTGCAACTGGTGGGACTGCTGCACGAAGCCGGCGAAGGAGGCGCGCAGATCATCTGCGCCACACACTCCCCCATCCTCGCCGCGACGCCCGAGGCCGACATCATCGAGTTCACCGACACCGGGGCACACCACACCACCTGGGACAAGCTCGAACTCGTCGACCACTGGCGGCGCTACCTCGCCAAACCCGAGAAGTACCTGCGTCACCTCGTCGACGAATGACCGCAGGCTACTCCGGCGACGGTAATCCGGCGGCCGTGTTGTGCCAGGAGAACGACCGAAGTCGGTCAATGTCGGTGGGTGTCGTCGTGCGTCACACGTGCACCACGGCATCCCGCTAACAACCGACACCGAACGACAGCCACCGGCAGAAAATCCAGGTCAGAACACATATCGGCGCCCTGACCTGGTCCGCTGGAAAGCCTGAGAGAGATGCTCCAGTCCCGCGAGTGAGGAAAGAATGCCTGAATCGTCCCGCAGGGAATCTACTCCGCCTCGGCGACGGCGACCAGGCACAGAGCGCGGGGTCAGGAGGGCTGCTTGCCGGTGCCGTTGCACAACTGGCACGGCTCCCACACGACCTCACCGTCATGCGACCGTTGGACGACCTTCTTGCCACCGCAACCGGAGCAGTTCACTTCCTTCTCGTGCTTACGCATCAGCCCTCCATCTGCGATATGTGGTTGTCGGGGGCATCCAGCCACACCTGCTGACCCTGAGGGGTGACGGTCACCCCGAACCGGGCACAGTCCGGAACCCCCTCGGCCTCCCACACCTCGTGCAGCCGATTCACCTCACCAGGGTCGACACGTTGGGTGTCCAGCGGCATGAAGTGCGCCGGCCCCACGAACCGGCCACAGGCGGTGCCGTCCTCGCCGACCGTGAGCACGGCCAGAGGGCCGTCGGGGTGGAACGTCGGCGCCCACGGGACGACCAACACCCCGCCGGGACGGGTTTGGGCCACCCACGCATACGGCAGGGTGTGCACGGCGGCGGTCGCGACCACCCGGTCATACGGGGCACCTGGGGGGTGCCCGTGAGCTCCGTCGCCGGTAACCACATCCACGTGAAACCCGGCCGTGTCCAGGGCGGCGCGGGCATGCTCGGCCAGCCCGGGTTCGCTCTCGACGCTGGTGACCATGCCTCCCCCGACGATGTAGGCCAGCAGGGCGGCGTTGTACCCAGTTCCGGTGCCGACCTCCAAGACCCGCATGCCCGGCTCCAAGTCGAGCGCGTCGAGCATGCGCGCCATAACCGGTCGGCCGCTACTGGAAGAGGTCGGCATCACGCCCCGCCCAGTGGCGGGGTCGCGCAGGTGTTCGGGTAGGCGCGGGTCGTAGCCGACGGCGGTGACCACCGCCTGGTCGGAGTCGACGAGCGCGCGCCACCGGTGTGGGTCGTCGTCACGGTGGAGCGGGACCAGCCACCCGGTGTCCTCGCTACGCACATAAATCGTGCCGGGGATGAACGGTTCACGGTCGACAGCGGCGACCGTTTTCTCTCCGGGGGTCATGCGCTTTCAGGGGCGTGTCGACTCATCAGGTTCTCCTGCAGTCGGGGCACTACACCGTGACGGTAACCTGGCGACCGCGCAGTGTCAGGAGAACGGCCGGAGACGGCCACAGCTCCCTGGCGGCCTCGCTGCAGGCCCGTCTGGGCGTGCCCATTGAGCGAGTTGGGCGCTGATCTTGAGGATTCCGTTCCTTTGTAGCGCGGTAAAGGAACGGAATCCTCAAGATCGCCAATGAGCAACGCCGGGGATGGTGCCACGGACACCCTCACCGCGCCCGGGGCCGAGCACCTACCAATGCCCTCACTCGGGTCCGTCCGAGGACAGCAACCCCAGGCGCATGGCCTTGGTGACCGCGGCGGTGCGGTCGGAGACGTCGAGCTTGGTGTAAGCGCCCATCAGGTGGGTCTTGACGGTGGTGCCGCTGATGAACAGTTTCCGCCCGATCTCGGCGTTGCTGCATCCGTCGGCGGCCAAGCGCAGCACCTCGACCTCGCGCTCGGTGAGCTGCGGAGCCTCGCGCCGCTCCCGTATGCCGGAGACGAGCTTTCCGGCGACGGCGGGGGCCAGCACCGTCTCCCCGCGCATCGCCGTACGCACTGCCTGGGCCAGCTCCGCCCGCGGGGTGTCCTTGAGCAGGTATCCGGCCGCGCCTGCCTCCACGGCGCGCAGGATGTCGGTGTCGGTGTCGTAGGTGGTCAGCACCAGCACCCGGCAGTCGGGGGAATGCCGCAGGATCCGCTCGGTCGCCCCCACCCCGTCCCCGCCCGGCATCCGCAGATCCATCAGCACCACATCGGGGGCGAGGCTCTCGGCGGCGGTGACGGCCTCCTGGCTGGAGGCGGCCTCCCCCACCACCTCCAGGTCGTCCTCGGCGGAGAGCATGGCGCGGACCCCTTCCCGCACCAGGGGGTGATCGTCCACGAGTAGGACGCGGATCATGGCACGGCCTCCTTCGCCCCGGGTAGGGGCAGCTCGATGTGGATGCGGGTGCCCCGGCCCGGTGCGCTGTCCACCAGGCACGTCCCGCCCAGCGCCTCGGCACGGTGGCGGAGGTTGCCCAGCCCGTGCCCGTTGGGGGCGGCGGCGGGGACGAACCCGCGGCCGTCGTCCTCGACGGTCAGGCGTAGCTCGTCGGTGGAGTACTTCAGGAGCACCTGAACAGAGGTCGCCTCAGCGTGCTTGCGGATGTTGGCCAGGGCCTCCTGGGCCGCACGCACCAGGCCCACCTGTGCCTGCGGCGGCAGCGGCGTCGCCGCACCGAGCACGCGGATGCGGGCGTCGACGTCCAGTTCCTCGCCCAGGCGCGCCACGATGCGCCGCAGCGACTGTTCCAGGGAGTCCTCGTCCAGATGCGCCGGGGCGCGGCCCGCCACCAGGGCACGGGCTTCGCCGAGGTTCTCCTGGGCGGTCTCGCGCATCATCGCCACGTGGCGCCGCGCCGCGGAGGGATCCGAGTCCAGCTCGGACTCCACGGCTTGGGCGAGGGTGATGATGCTGGTGAAACCTTGGGCGAGGGTGTCGTGGATCTCGCGGGCCAGGTGCTCGCGCTCGGCCAGGGCCCCCGCCTCCTCGGACAGGCGGGCCACATCGGCCTGGCTGCGCTGCAGCTCGGCGATCAGTGTGGCCCGCTCCTCGCTCTGGGTCACCACCCGGAAGAGCCACGTGCCGAACCAGTGCGCGAATCCGATGACGAGCACGTACACCGCGAGTTGGAGGGGCAGCGAGGACCAGTCCGTGAGCCCCAGTCCGGCGCGGACCAGCTCGGGCACCACCAGCACGGCGGAGACGGCGGCGGTGCCGGAGGTGACGCCGCCGGTCATGTAGACCAGGGGCGATACCACGAACAACCCCACCGCGGCCGACGGGGAGACGACCACCACGGGCATGTAACAGGCGGTGACGCCGTAGACGAACAGCACCGCCGTGCGGGAGCCGTAGAGGTTGTCCTGGTCGCGCAGGATCCGCCGGCCGACGGTGAAGTGCAGCGCCAGGAGCACCCCCATCAACGGGATAGGGGCCCAGCGCCAACCGGGATCGCCATAGGTGACAGCGAGAGCCGTGGTGGCGCCCACACCGGCGGTGAAGAGGACGTGCCACAACCGGGACATCCCCGGATCGACGATGCCGGAGGCGTCGTCGATCCGGCCCTGCGACGGTGCGGGCATCAGCCGTCCTTCGCGGTCTTCCAGCGGAACGTCAGCAGGCACAGCACCAGCCCTACCACGCACCAGGCTCCGAGGGCACCGGCGACCAGGTGCAGGTCGAAACCACCGGAGGGTTCCATCACCGCGGCCGCTTCGGGGTAGAACGCCGCCCGCATGCCCTGGGCCATCCACTTGAGCGGGAACAGTGAGGCCGCGGTGAGCGCCCCTTCCGGTAGGATCGCGGCCGGCAAGAAGATCCCGGAGAGGAACTGCAGGACCAGGAACGGCACCACGACGATGCCGCTGGCGGCCTGCACGCTGCGCGCCGCGCTGCTGATGGCGATACCGAGGAAGGCGCAGGGCACCGTGCCCAGCACGAGCACCCAGGCGAAGGTGAGCCACCCTTCGACGCCGAGATGGAGATCGGCCCCATAGACCAGGCCGGCGACGGCCAGCAACAACGTCACCTGCCCCGCCGCCAGTGCCAGGACCAGGACGCTCTTACCGACGAAGTACGCGGCGGGCGGCATGGGGGTTCCCCGCAGGCGACGCAGGGTACCGTTACTGCGTTCGTTGGCGATGCCGATACCCAGGTTCTGGAAGCTGACCGACATCAACCCCATGGCGACCAGACCGGGCAGGTAGAACTCGGTGACGGACATCCCGCTCGGCGTCTCGGTGATGCCCTCGAAGATCGACGAGAACAGCACCAGGATGAGCGTCGGCAGGGAGAAGGTGAACACCACCGTCTCCCACTCGCGGAAGAACTCGCGGACCTCCAGGACCCCGCGGGAGGCGCCGATGCGCAGTGCCCCGGGCAACGGGGCGGTGGGCAGGGTGGTCGACTGGCTCATGTGGGCAGTTCCTCTCGGCTCTCAGCGGGGCTCTCCTGGGCGTCGGCGCCGGGCTCCTCGATCAGCCGGAGGTAGGTCTCCTCCAGGGTCGGGCGGTGCACACTGAGTTCGGGGATCTCACCGGGGAAGGTGGGCATCAGCTCGGCGACGACCCTGGTGGGCTCCGCGGTGCGGATCTGCTGGCGGTGGCCGTCGTCCGTCCAGGACACGGTGGCCAGGGCTTCGGCGCGTCCTCCGAGGGTGGCGGGCGTGCCGCGGGCCACGATGCGGCCCTTGCTGATAACGGCGACGCGGTCGGCCAGGGCCTCGGCCTCGTCCAGGTAGTGGGTGGTGAGCACGATGGTGGTGCCTTCGCCGGCCAGGTCGCGGATCAGGGTCCAGAACCGGCGGCGGGCCTCCGGGTCGAACCCGGTGGTGGGCTCGTCCAGGAACAGCAGCTCGGGACGGCCGACGATGCCCAGTGCGACGTCGAGGCGGCGGCTCTGCCCGCCGGACAGCGAACGCACCCGGGCCCGCGCCTTGTCGCCCAGGCCCACTCGTTCCAGGACCTCCTCGGGGGCCCAGCTTTCGGGGTAGTAGCCGGCGAAGTGCCGTACGACGTCGAGGGGGGTCAGCGGGGAGCCCTCAACCCGGTGTTGCCAGACGATGCCGATGCGCGCCCGCCAGGACCTTCCGGCCGTGCCGGGGTCGGCTCCCAGCACGTGGACCTCGCCGGCATCGCGGTGGCGGAACCCCTCCAGGATCTCCACAGCGGTGGACTTTCCGGCCCCGTTCGGCCCCAGGAGGGCGAACACCTCACCAGCGGAGATGTCGAGGTCGATGCCGTCCACGGCGGTGGTTGAGCCGTAGCTCTTGCGTAGCCCTCGGGCCGAGACCGCGGTCCCCTCCCGGTGGGAGGAGGCGGAGTACGTGGTATCCATGCCTTCGACCTTTTCAAGCCGAAGCAGGGGCGCGCGTCGACCGGCCGGGCTCGCCCGCCTCCTCCGTTCGGAGGAGGCGGGCCTCCTGCCGGCGGCCGGCGCACCGGTGTCCAGCGGCCCAGCCCCGAACCCCACAGCCGTAAAACGGCCGCTCGTCCTATCCCCTCAGCCTCGGGGCAACACCCGACTTGGCTCGTCAACCCATATCCGGTGTTCCCCATCAGCGGTCACGGTCAGCCCGAGCCGGCCCCATCCGGGGCGGTCGGCGTTATCCCACCACCGGTAGGCGGCCTCGACCTCGTCCCACAGCCGGCGCGGCCCGGACTGGTGCACGTCGGCCTCCTCGTCGCCGGTGTATCGCACCAGCGCCCACGAACGGTCCGTCAGCCCGAAGAACCACACGTTGACCTCGTCGCCCTGGTCGTGAACGCCGTGGGCACAGTCGGGCACCAGCAGCCCCAAGGCGAACTCCACGAGCCCATACGGGTCGCCGGACGTGACCACGCCCAACGGAAGGGTCGTGGTCGATGTCTCACCGGGCCAGTCGGTGACGTACTCTTCGTGCCGGGGCCAGGACAGTCGCTGATCACGCGCTTTCATGAACTGGGCGGGTCTGACGAGCGGCCCGGACGCGGACGCGCCGTCGTCGGCGACGACCAGGCGGGCCAGGGCATCCCGCACGCTGTAGTCGGTGCCCCACGGGGCGAGGATGATGCCGCCCGGCCGGGTCTGCTCGATCCACGCGGGCGAGACACGGCGCGTGCCGTAGGTGACGATCACCCGGTCGTAGGGCGCGCCGGCCAAGCAGCCCGCCGCGCCGTCGCCGGTGACCAGCGTCGGCGAGTACCCGGCGCGGATCAGGTTGGTCCGCGCCCGCGTGGCGACCTGCTCGTCGAGCTCGACCGTGGTCACGTTCTCCGAGTCCAGGCGAGATGACAGGAGTGCGGCGTTCCATCCGGTGCCGGTGCCGACCTCCAGCACCCGCATACCCGGGTAGACGTCGAGATCACGCAACATGCGGAACACGATGGATGGCATCGACGCCGAAGAGGTATACAGATAGCCGGGGTCGGTACCCTCGTGCTGCCCGTCGTCCCACTGGATCGTGATCGGGGCGTCCGCTTCAGCCCACCGATTCCAGGCGTCGGGGTCGTCGCGCCGATCCACGGTGACGGTCTGCCCGGTGTCGGGATCGAACGGCCACACGAGATCGGGCAGGAACAACGACCGTGGGACGGCCTGAAACGCGCCTGCCCACGCCGGGGTGAGTACCCCGGCGTCGAGCAGGCACTTCTCAAGCTCGGCCAGGTCGTCGGTCACTTCTCGTGCCTGCCGGGTGGTGGCCCCCCATCAGGGCTCGGCGGAATGGGTTCGGGCGCCGGCTGGGGTGGCGGCTGCTGGGGCCCCTCGTGCTTGCTCACGAGTCCTCCTGTAGTCGGGGACACTACATCGCGACGGTAACCCGGTGACCGCGCAGTGTCAGGAAAACGACCGAACACGGCCACAGATCCCTGGCGGCCTCGCGCGGGCCCGTCTGGGCGTGCCCCACCAGCGGCACACCGCCAACCGGTGGAGTCTCCCGACGACATCAACGAACTCCACACCCGCACCGGGGACACCGGAACCGGCCACCCCCGGCACCCCTAGATCGCCAGCAGCGTCTTACCCACGGTCGTGCGCCCCTCCAGCGCTGCGTGCGCCTCGCTCGCCCGGTCCAGCTCGAAGGTCTGGCCGATCACGGGTGTGATCCGGCCCGCCGCGACCAGCTCCAGCGCCCGCGCGACCAGGCGCCTGCGCGAGTCGCCGGTCTCGGCGGGCAGGTCGAGGAGGCCCGTCACGCGCACGCCGCGGCGCTCCGCCTCCGCGGGGTCGACGTCGGCGAAGCTACCGCTGCCGGAGCCGTAGCTCACCATGCGACCACCGTCCGCCACGGCCTCGAACGCCTGGCGGCCGAGCTCGCCCCCTGCTCCGTCGTAGACCACCGCCGGCCCGTGCCCGCCCGTGATCCGGCGCACCCGCTCCTGCCAGTCGGGTTCGGAGTAGTCGACCGCGAACTCCGCGCCCTGTTCGCGCACGAACTCCAGTTTGCGCTGGCCGCGGGCGGCACCGATGACCCGTGCTCCCGCGGCGCGCGCGAGCTGCACGAGCAGGCTGCCCCCACCGCCGGCCGCCGCCGCGACCAGCACCCAGGAGTCGGCCTCGACCGGGGCGGCGTCGGAAACCATCAGCGCGAGGGGGCCATCGTGCAGCGTCACCAGAGCCTCCTGGGGTCCGGCCCCGTCGGGCAGCGGGATTAGCGACGTGACCGGCACCGCGGCCCGTTCGGCGTATCCGCCCGTGGGCCCCGCCGTCCGTCCGGTTTCGGGGTCGATCTCGCCCGTCTCGGTGAGGACCCGTGTTCCCACCAGGTCAGCGTCCACCCCGTCACCGACCGCGGCCACCCGCCCGGAAATCCCGGAGCCCGGGACGTAGGGCGGCTCTATCGGGAAGTAGTCCGTGCCCCACCCGCTGCGCAGCAACGTGTCGAGGTAGAGGACGTCGGCGGCGACGGCCTCGACAACAACCTCTCCGGGCCCGGCCGCCGGATCGGGCACCTCGGTGGGCTCCAGGACCTCCGGGTCGCCGAACTTTCGCACCTGAACCGCGCGCATATCGACCGTTCCTCTCAACGTTGGGACCGGGAATCTCCACGGCCACGTGAGACAGCCTGTTACCTCAACCAAGGTTTAGGTCAACCGGTCAGCCCCGATGGTGTGCCGCTCGCCTACCGGCGGGCCCCGTACTGTGTCCGGCGTGGCGCGCGCCGATCCGGGCGTCCCGCCGCACGGGAGACCACCGCGAACCCGGGCGCGAGTCCGGGGCTTCTTTTCGGAGGGGTGTGATGGCCGTGGACGAGCTGCCCGCCGAGGTGGATATCGCTGTTGTCGGTGCCGGGCTGATGGGGTCGGCCGCCGCATGGGCCGCCACCCGCCGCGGCCACTCGGTGGCGCTGCTGGAGCAGTTCTCCCTCGGGCACGACCACGGTAGCTCGCACGGCAGCGCGCGCATCGTCCGCCGCGCCTACGCCGATCCGCTGTATGTGCGCATGACCGGCCGGGCGTTCGCGTTGTGGCGGGAGCTGGAGCGCGACTCCGGGCAGCCGCTGCTCCGGATCACCGGCGGGCTCGACCACGGCGAGCCGTGGCACACCGATGGGATCGCCGCCGCGCTGGCCGAGGCCGGCGTGCCGCACGAGCTGCTCGCCGCCGAGGAGGCGCAGCGCCGGTGGCCGGGGATGCGCTTCGAGGGGCGGGTGGTGTTCCACCCCGAAGCCGGAACCGTGGACGCCGCCCGCGCGATGGACGCGTTCGTCGCCTGCGCGCGGCGGCGCGGCGCGTCGGTACACCCCGAATCGCCGGTCCAGCGGGTCTCCATCGCGGGCGGCCGGGCCCGGGTGGAGACCGGCGGCGGCGCGGTCACCGCCCACCGCGTGGTGGCGGCCTGCGGGGCGTGGACCGCGGACCTGCTGGCCGGGCTGGTCCCGCTGCCCGAGCTGACCGTCACCCAGCAGCAGGTGTTCCACTTTCCGCGGCGCGACTTCGGCGCCGACTGGCCGACGGCGGTGCACGAAGGAGCGGCGGCGCACACCTACAACCTGCCCGGTGGACGCGACGGCGGGCCCGGTGACGGGCGCAAGCTCGCCGAGTATCTGGCCCCGGACGGCGAGCCGACCGCGCCCGGGGACCGCAGTGGGGTGGTCTCCCCGGCGGCCCGCGACCGGGTCACCGACTATGTCCGCGAGTGGCTGCCCGGCCTCGCGCCCACACCGTTCAACGAGGCGACCTGCCTGTACACCTCCACATCGGGGGCGGACTTCGTACTGGACCGGACCGGCCCCGTGGTGGTCTGCTCACCGTGCTCCGGCCACGGCGCGAAGTTCGCGCCCCTGATCGGCGAGGTAGCGGCGGACCTCGCCGACGGCGGCCAGCCGCCCGACCCCAGGTTCACACTCGCCGCCCACTCCTCGACGTGAGTGGGCGCGCGGAGCACGGCGGAGTTGCCGCTGGAGCCGGTGCAAGGGCTGGGACCGCGGCGCGCCCTCGCGTACCTGCGCGGGGTACGGCAGCGCCGCGCTGGTGCCCGCGGCGTTGCGCGGACAAGGTTCCGCAAGCCCCGGGGCGCCTCAACCGGACGAACGCTGGGTTCCGGGGACGGTGAGCCCGGTTTCGTAGGCGAGGATGACGATCTGCACCCGGTCCCGGAGCCCGAGCTTGCGCAGGATCCTGCCGACATAGGTCTTGACCGTGGTGTCGGCCAGAGTGAAGCGGTCAGCGATCTCGCCGTTGGTCATCCCCTCAGCGATCGCGGACATGATCTCGGCCTCACGCGGGGTCAACTCCGCGAGCCCTGGGACGGGTTCCCGGCGCTCCCGCCCCGCTTGGCGGACGGAGGCGTTTTCCGAGGGGGACGGCCAGGACTGTTCCAGCAGTTTCCTGGTGATGCGCGGCGTGATCACCGCGTCGCCAGCGGCGATGGCGCGAATAGCGTCAAGGAGCTCGGCGGGTCTGACGTCCTTGAGGAGGAAACCGCTCGCCCCCGCCCGGAGCCCGTCGAAGGCGTACTCGTCGATATCGAAGGTGGTCAGGATGAGGACGCGGCAGCCCGGATACTGGGAGGTGATGCGCCCGGTCGCCTCGATCCCGTCCATGGTGGGCATCCGGACATCCATCAGGACCACGTCCGGTGCGAGGCGCCGAGCCTGGGCTATGGCCGCCTGACCGTTGTCCGCGGAGCCGACGACCGCAAGCCCGGGGTCAGAGGCGAGCGTCATGCGAAACCCCATGAGTGTCAGTTCGTGGTCGTCCACGAGAAGGACCCGGATCGCGTTCATGGCTCTCCATCGGTGGGTTCCGGTGAGCGGAGGTCGGCGTAGACGTACCAGCCGCCCGCGGGTGCGGGCCCGGCGGTCGCGGATCCGTGCTGGAGGACGGCGCGCTCCTGCATCCCGAGCAGCCCCTGGCCAGAACCGCGGGTGGGTACCTCGGGTGTCCGGCCGTCGTCGCGAACGAAGATCTCCGTTCTGCCGGGACCGTGGGTGACGCGCACATCGATCCTGGTGGGAGCGTCGGCGTGCCGGAGCGTGTTGGTGACGGCCTCCTGCACAATCCGTTGCGCGCCCGTCCGGAGACTGTGTCCGGTCGGCGGTTCTCCGCTCTCGCTGCACTCCACGTGCAGTCCCGTGGCTCTGGCGGTGTCGAGCGGTTTGGCCAGCCAGTCCTGGGCGGACTGGGGCGTGCGGGGAGCAGTGTGCTCCTCGTACCCCGTGCTGCTGAGGACACTGCGGGTTTCGCTGAGCGCCTCGCGGGCGATCTCGCTGATATTACGGACACCCAGTCGCGCCTGTTCCGGATCACTCGTCAACGAGGCGTCAACCCCGTCGGAGAGGTTGACGATGGCGGTGAGGGTGTGCCCGACGATGTCGTGTATCTCCCTGGAGATACGGTTCCGTTCATCCGCCTGCGCCAGTCGCGTCCGCTGCTCCTGTTCCCGCTCCGCCTGCTCGGCGCGTTCGATGAGCGCGTCGATGTAGCGGCGGCGCAGCCCGACCAGTGCCCCCAGCAGCGCACTGAAGAGCTGCAGGACTGCCGTGATGATGAGAGCGGAGGAGAGCCCTCCGACGGTGCCGAGTCCGATCGTCGTGTCGACCAGGGTGAGCGCGGCGGTCGTGCTGGTCGCCGCACTCGCGAACGCGATGGCGGCGCCACGGGGACCCGTGCGCACACCCACGGTGTAGAGCATGATCGGTACCGCTGGGGTGATCAGTTGGCCGGTGACCACTCCCTGCACCAGGGTGAACCCGATCGACGCCGCCAGAACGCTCACGGGTCTGGTACGGCGGAGCAGCAGCAGGGCGGTGACCGCCGCGGTCACCGCGAGTCCCGCCCATCCGCGCCAGGGCTGCCCGGTCGCGATGAACAGCAAGTGCGCGCTGCCGACTGCCGTGGGGAGCAGGTACGCCCCCGCGACGGCGACGTCGACCAGGCGGGGATGCCGGTCCAGGAACCGGGTGGGCGGACGCTTCCAGAGCGCGGGTCCTGTCGTTTCGCGCACGTCGGTGGCGGCTCCCATCGGCTAGTACTCCCGCCGCTGCACGTACCGGGCCCCGGCGAGCGCGAATCCGACGACGAGCGCCAGGTTGACGGCCAGGAAGGCCATGGCCTCCGTCCCGGTGAAGGAGTCGAGCGCACGTACCCGCATACCCGCCCCGATCTGGGTGTAGGGAAAGACCGTCCCCAGGAAGGGGAAGACGACGGTGAGGATGAACCCGCCAATCGTCCCGAGCACACCGACTGTGACGGCGCTGGCGACACTCGCGGTACGAAGCGCGGCGTAGAACTGCACGAGAGCCACCGCGCAGGAACCGACCCAGCCGCCAAGGCCCCAGAGGACGAACCGCCCCACGAGCCCTGGGCCGGGGTCGAAGCCCAGCAGGATTCCCGTGGCGAGGAACAGTGCCAGGTAAAGGAGTTGGCACGCCCCGCAGAACAGCAGCAGTGAGGCGATCTTGCTCCGGTAGACGGGATTCACCGCGGCATCGTAGGAGGCCATTCTGCGCCAGTTGTGGTTCTCGTTCTCCACGCGAACCGCCATCGCGGCTCTGACGCTGATGACGATGGGCAGGCAGAAGAAGGCGAACAGCAGCCCCGACTGGCCCCAGAGCGCAAGCCAGGTCACGCCCTGTTCCTCGTAGACCAGCCGGTTGTTCAGGTAGTTCCGCACTCCGCTGGCCAGGTTGAGCGCGATGAGGAAAGTGAGTACGGCGTAGAGGATCCAGTTCCTTGTCGTCTTGATCCGCTCAATTGCGATTACGGCCATGGCCTCCCCTATGCGCTGCGCCGGTAGATCCACTGGGACGTGCAGAACAGGACAGCTCCGACGACTGCGACCACCGCCACGTGTATCTCGGTCCCGGAAACCGCGGGGAACCCGGTGACCGAACCGTTCTCCACCTCCATGCGGACGGGATTGACCACCCCGTAGTGGTGCCATGGCACCGCCAGGCTGACCGCGGTGGGAACGAAACCCACAAACGTCCCGAGGACCCCGCCGACGATGCCCAGCCCGAGCGTCACCGCCTGCCGCGCGATCAGCAGGGCCAAGAGTAGGTGGATGCTGATCGGTGCGAGGTTGGCGGCGATGAGGCCGGATAGGAAGATCCCGATCAGCTCCCATCTGGCTGCCACCCCGGTCATGCTGCCGAACGCCAGGAGGAGGGCGCCGCCCGCGGCCGTGTAGAGAAGGACGACGATCAGCACGGTGGCGAACTTCGCCCGGAACAGGCTCTGCCGGGACTGGTTCATGGCGAACAGTTGCTTGACCATGTCCGCCTCGTGCTCCACAGCGCTCAGCCTGGACGCGATGACCGCCACGAGGATCGGCGCGAAGAGCCCGTGAACCTGGATGAGCTGACCGAGCACATAACCCGTGTCCCGCGCGACCTCCCCCTGCTGGGCGAATGTCCGTACCAGGGCCGCCATCACCCAGCCGGACTCGAATACGAGGACAGCGCCAACAGGGACCCACAGGCGCGTGCGTTTCAGCTTGCGGACTTCCAGGCGAAACGCCCGCGTCATGCCGGCACCGGCTTTTCGTCCGACGCCTCGCCCGTGATCTGCAGGAAGACCTCTTCGAGTGTCCGGCGGCGCACCTCCACCCGGTAGAGCTGCGTCCCCGCACCGACCAAGATGCGCACCACACGGGCGATCTGCTCGTCGGGATGGAGCGGCAGAGCGAGCTCTCCCTCGGAGGCGGTCGTGACCCGCCATCCCGCCCGCCGCAACACAGAGGCAGCCGACGCGCTGTCCGCCACGGCGATCCGCAACCACCCGCGGTCCCGGAAATCCCGCAGCGCCCCCTCGTAGAGCAGGCGCCCTTGGTCGATGATCCCCACCGTGTCCGCCATCTGCTCGACCTCGGAGAGCAGATGGCTCGACACGAGGACAGTCATGCCGAAACGGGACGGCAGGCGCACAATCAGATCGCGGATCTCCTGAATCCCGGAGGGGTCCAGACCGTTGGTCGGCTCGTCCAGGATCAGCAGTTCCGGCGACCCCATCAGCGCCATCGCGAGACCAAGCCGCTGCTTCATCCCCAGCGAGTAGTTCCTGACGGGTTTGCGGCGGTTTTCCGTCAAGCGGACCACTCCGAGAACCCGGTCGATCTCGGCTTGGGGAAGCTTCTTGAGGATCCGGACGATCTCCAGGTTCTCCTCGCCCGTCAGGTGTCCGTAGTAGGAAGGCGACTCGATCAGTGACCCGATCCGCGGAAGGATCCGCGCACGATTGGCCGCCAGCCCGAGCCCGAAGACGGTGACGCCTCCCGCTGTCGGACGCGCCAGGTCCAACAGCATCTTCATCGTCGTGCTCTTACCCGCGCCGTTGAGTCCGAGAAAGCCGTAGATCTCTCCTCGGCGAACCGTCACACCGAGCCGGTCGACCACTGTCTCCGAGCCGTACCTCTTGGTCAGCTCACTCGTGCGGACAACCGTGTGCTTCCGCTCTTCCTCCCCTGGCGAACCAACCAAGTCTGCGCTGGCCACGGCAGTCTCTCCCTAGATTCCTGCGGCAATTCCCGCCTGTCTGGAGCCACACAACCGGTTGTACCGAGGCACGCGCATCCGACCGTGGTAGACACTTGCCCCACTCGCGGTCCAGCCGGGCAGGAGGGACAGCCCGCCCCGGTTCGGCATCGTGGTCGCGGATGCGGTATGCATTGCGCGAACGCCCGCACGGGCGCGGTTCCGGGGAACGGAGCCGCGTCCGGCAGTGGCCCTGAGACCCCCCATCCAGAAAGCGGCTCCCATGAGACGACTCGCACTTGCCCCCTGCGTGCTCGCGTTGGTCTTCGCGCTCACCGCCTGCGGTGATGACTCCGGCGGCACCGGCGACGAGGCCGCGGAGGAGGAGTCCGACTCCTCTGCGGAGGAGTCCCAGAACGAGGGCGCCGCCGGCGACAAGGACGAGGCGCGCGCCGCGGCAGAGGACTTCCTTGAGGCGGTGCGCACCGGCGACGGCGAGGTGGGCTGCGCGCTGATCGACGAGGACGCGCACGCCTCGGTGACCCTCACCACGATGGACCAGGCCAACGCCACCATGGAGGAGGAATGCGAGCCCGCCTTCCCCACCTACGCCGAAGGGTTCAACGGCGCCGACGCCGCGGAGGTCGGCGAGGTCGAGATGGGCACCGACACCGAGGGCGAGATCCCGATCGCCACCGTCACCCTGGAGTACACGGAGGAGGTCGACGGCGAGACCGCCGAGGACTTCCTGTTCTGGCTGACGGCAGACGACGAGTGGCAAATCCGCACGGTTCCCTTCGGTGGGCTCAGCGAGCAAAGAGGCGAGGCGAGGCGCTAGGTAGTGCTATTTGGGCTCGCTGCCGCTCGCCGGGTCGGGCGCCCCGAAGCCGGGAACCTTCGGGCACCTCCGGTGTGGCGCCCAATCGGCTCCGCCCATCGCGGACGCCCCACCTACGGACCCTCCAGAACCCCGGCGGCGCCCGACCTGTCTTTTGGGCTCGCTGCCGCTCGCCGGGTCGGGCGCCCCGAAGCCGGGAACCTTCGGGCACCTCCGGTGTGCCGCCCAATCGGCTCCGCCCCTCGCGGACGCCCCACCTACGGACCCTCCAGAACCCCGGCGGCGCCCGACCCGGACGGCCGATGGCGCGCAACGGGGAGCGCGCGTGCGCCGGAGTCACCCGCCCTGTACCGGTGCGCGCCCGCTGTCCGCCTCGCCGTGCGCGCCCGGCATATCACCCTCCCGCGATCTTTACCCGCAGACCTGGACGTTTTACCTGGTAAGGGGCATGATCACGAAGACGAGGGGGTGATCGCGATGCCATCACCGGTGTGGAAGGGGACGCTCTCGTTCGGCATGGTGAGCGTTCCCGTGCGGCTGCTCACCGCACGGTCGCGCCACAGCATCACCATGCACCAGTTCGAGCAGGGCACGTCCGACCGCATTCGCCACCGAATGGTCAACGAGCGCACCGGTGAGGAAGTACCCCGCGACCGGATCACCACGGGCGCCAAGACCAGCGCCGACGAGGAGTACGTGCTCCTGGACTCCGCTGGGCTGGAGCCGATCGCTTCGGGACGCGGCCGCGAGATGGAGATCAGCGCCTTCGTGCCCGCCCAGGTGATCGACCCGTTGTGGTACGACGCCGCGTACTACCTCGCCCCCGAGACCAACGCCGCCGCCAAGCCGTACCGGCTGCTCTACCGCGCCCTGACCGACACGGAGCGGTTGGGCGTGGCGTCGGTGGTGCTGCGCCAGCGCGAGTACCTCAGCGTCATCGGACCGCGGAAAGGGGTGCTGACTCTGAGCACCCTGTACTGGCCGGACGAGATCCGCGATCCCCCGGAGGTACTGCCCAGCATCCCCGAGCAGCGCGCCGGCGAGCGGGAACTGGACCTGACCAAGCAGCTCGTCAACGCCATGTCCAAGGAATGGCGGCCCGAGGACTACGTCGACACCCACCACCGGCGGCTGGAGAAGCTGCGGGCCGAGGCTCCTCTGTCCGAGCTCCCGAAGAAGGAGCTCAACCGGATCGCGAGTGAACTGGACATCGCCGGCCGGTCCAGGATGAGCCGCAGCGACCTGGAGTCCGCCATCGCCGAGGCCCGCAACCAGCGGCCCGCGCCGCAGCCGCAACGCGAGATGACCGCATCAGGCCGCGGACCGGGCGGAAAATCGCGTGGAGACCATCGTCGGGTTCCCCCACACTAAGGGGCGTGCTCCTGACAATCCGGACCGAACACGAACCAGCGACCGACCTCGGCTACCTGTTGCATAAGCACCCCGACCGGGTACAGCGCTTCGACCAGTCGTACGGCACGGCGCACGTCTTCTACCCGCACGCCGGCCCCGAGTCGTGCACCGCCGCGCTGCTGCTGGAGGTCGACCCGCAACAGCTTTCCCGCGCGCGCCGCGGCAAGCGCGAGGCCGACTTCGCTCTGGCCCAGTACGTCAACGACCGCCCGTACGCGGCGTCCTCGCTTTTCGCGGTCGCGCTGGGCAACGTGTTCCGCAGCGCGCTCAACGGCCGGTGCGCGGCCCGCCCCGAACTCGCCGCGACCGCGATCCCGTTGACGCTGCACGTCCCCGCGGTGCCCTGCCGGGCCGGGACCGACCGGGTGAGGCGGCTCTTCGAACCACTGGGCTGGGAGGTCGACGCGGATCCGGTCCCGCTCGACCCGGAGCTGCCCGACTGGGGCGACTCCGGGTACGTGCGGCTCACGCTCACCGGTACGCAGCGCCTCTCCGACGCGCTCAGCCACCTCTACGTCCTGCTTCCGGTACTCGACGGCGCGAAGCACTACTGGGTCGCCGAGGACGAGGTCGACAAGCTGCTGCGCGCGGGCGGCGTGCGGGCACATGACACCGCCTCGGACGGTGCGACCGGCGCGGACAGCACCACCGCCGGCGAGGAGGGCGCCGCCGAGGACGAGGCGGGCTGGCTCGCCACCCACCCCGAACGCGGCTACATCGTGCGCCGCTACCTGGCCCGCCGCACCCACCTGACACGCGCCGCGATCAGCCGGCTGGCCGAGGTCGAGGATCTCGCCACGAACGAGACCGACGACACCCGTGTCACCGACCCGACGCTCGAGGAGATCCCCGAAACCGCCGGCCCGCCCGCGGCGAGCGATTCCGCGGTACCGCACCGCGCGGTCGAGGGCGCGGAACGGGGCCCCTCCCTCGCCGAGGCGCGGCTCGGCGCGGTGCTGTCCGCGCTGAAAGCGGAGGGAGCGCGCCGCGTCATCGACGTCGGGTGCGGGAGCGGGAAGCTGGTGGGCCGGCTGCTCGACGACACCTCGGTGGAGCTCGTCACCGGGGTCGACGTCACGGCATCGGCGATCACCCAGGCGCGGCGCCGGCTGCGGGTGGACCGGATGCCCGAGCACCAGCGGCGCCGCCTCGACCTGCTCATCGGGTCCGCCGTCTACCGCGACGGCCGCTTCGCCGGCCACGACGCCGCTGTGCTCATGGAGGTCGTCGAGCACATCGACCCCGAGCGGCTGCCCGCGATGGAGCACGTGGTGTTCGGCCACACGGCACCGCGGACAGTCGTGGTCACCACCCCCAACGCGGAGTACAACGTCCGCTACGAAGGCCTCGGCGAAGGGCACCTGCGGCACGGCGACCACCGGTTCGAGTGGACGCGCGCGGAGTTCCGCGCGTGGGCGGAGCGGGTCGCCGAGCAGTTCGGATACCAGACGCGTTACCTACCGGTCGGCACCGACGACCCCGAGGTCGGGCCGGCCACACAGATGGGAGTGTTCACCCGGTGAGCGAGCCGAACCAGGAGCCCGCAACCGAGCGCCGCGCGCTGGGCGTCCCGCAGATGGGGCTCGTCGTGCTGGTCGGGGTGTCCGGCTCGGGCAAGTCCAGCTTCGCGGCGCGGCACTTCCGGCACACGCAGGTGATCAGCTCCGACTTCTGCCGGGGCCTCGTCAGCGACGACGAGAACGACCAGACCGCCACCAGCGCCGCGTTCGACCTGCTGCACCACATCGTCGGCGTCCGGCTGCGCCGCGGCCTGCTCACCGTCGTCGACGCCACCAACGTGCAGCCCAAGGCCCGCGACCAGCTGGTGCGGGTGGCCAAGCAGAACGACGTGCTGGCCACCGCGATCGTGCTGGACGTCCCGGTCAGCGTCGCGCGGGAGCGCAACCAGTCCCGGCCCGACCGCGACTTCGGCGGCCACGTGGTGGCGCGGCAGCACCGCGACCTCCGCTCCAGCCTGAAGCACCTGCGCAAGGAGGGGTTCAGCCGGGTGCACATCCTGCGCGGCGTCGAGGAGGTCGAGCGCGCGGAGATCGAGCCGGAGCCGCTGTGGAACGACAAGCGGGACAGCACCGGCCCGTTCGACATCATCGGGGACGTGCACGGCTGCCGCTCCGAGCTTGAGGCGCTACTGGAGCGCCTCGGGTACACCATCGAGCGGGACCGGTTGGGCCGGGCCACCGGCGCGCGGCACCCCGAACGCACCGCGGCGTTCGTTGGCGACCTCGTGGACCGCGGCCCCGACACCCCGGGCGTGCTGCGGCTGGTCATGGGCATGGTGGCGGCCGGCGACGCCCTGTGCGTGGCGGGCAACCACGAGAACAAACTGGTGCGAGCGCTCAACGGGCGCAAGGTCAAGGTCGGGCACGGGCTGGCCGAGACCCTGGAGCAGCTCGACGCCGAGCCGGAGGAGTTCCGCCAGGCCGTCCGGGAGTTCTGCGACGGGCTGGTCAGCCACTACCTCCTCGACGGCGGCCAGCTGGTCGTGGCGCACGCCGGGCTGAAGGAGGAGTACCAGGGCCGCGCCTCGGGCCGGGTGCGCTCCTTCGCCCTGTACGGCGAGACCACGGGCGAGACCGACGAGTACGGGCTTCCGGTGCGCTACCCGTGGGCCAAGGAGTACCGCGGCCGGGCAACGGTCGTCTACGGGCACACCCCGGTTCCCGAGGCGGAGTGGCTGAACAACACGATCTGCCTGGACACCGGGTGTGTCTTCGGTGGCCGGCTGACGGCGCTGCGCTACCCCGAGCGGGAGCTGGTCGACGTCGCGGCCGAGCACACCTGGTACGAGCCGGCGCGGCCGTTCCTCGCCGGGGACACCAACACTGCCGCGCCGCCCGCCGAGCAGGCCACGCGCGAGCCGGGCGTGCTCGACATCGGCGACGTCCCCTTCGGGACCGAGAGCCTCGCACGGGACGGCGTCCAGCCTCCCAGCGGGGAGATCGTCGACACCCGGCACGGATCGGTGCGGGTCCCCACCGACCACGCGACGGCGGCGCTCGAGGTGATGAGCCGGTTCGCGGTCGACCCCCGGTGGCTGCTCTACCTACCGCCCACGATGGCGCCGGCACCCACCGCGACCGACGGGGACCTGCTGGAGCGCCCCGAGGAGGCGTTCACCCACTACCGGAGCGCCGGCCTGGACCGGGTGGTCTGCCAGGAGAAGCACATGGGCTCCCGGGCGGTTGCGGTGGTGTGCCGCGACAGTGCGGCGGCGCAGCGGCGGTTCGTGCCTGGCACCCTGGGCGCGGTCTACTCCCGCACCGGCCGGCCGTTCTTCGCCGAGCGCGCGACCCAGGACGCGGTCCTGGAAGAGCTGCGCTCGGCGATCGAGGCGGCGGGCCTGTGGGACGAGCTCGACACCGACTGGCTGGCCCTCGACGGCGAGCTGCTGCCGTGGTCGGCGAAGGCCAAAGGGCTGATCCGCGACCAGTACGCGGCGCTCGGGGCGGCGGCCCGCTCAGCGCTGCCGGCGGCGCGCGAGGTGCTGTCCGCGGCGGCCGAGCGCGGGCTGGACGTGTCCGGGCTGACCGAGGAGGTCGACTCCCGGGAGAGCGACATCGAGGCGTTCAGCCAGGTGTACCGCAGGTACACCTGGCACACCGAGGGCGTTGAGGGCCTGCGGTACGCGCCGTTCGCGGTGCTCGCCGCCGAGGGCGCAGCGTTCACCGACCGGGACCACGACTGGCACATCGCCCTGGCCGAACGGCTGGCGAAACACAGTGAGCTGGTGATCGGCACCCGGCACCGCGCCGTTGACCTGAGCGACCCGGCGGCGACCTCCGCCGCGGCTGAGTGGTGGTCCGAGTTGGTGGCGTCCGGCGGTGAGGGCATGGTCGTGAAACCGGGGTCGGGAGCCCTGGCCACCGGCGCCAAGGGGCTGCTGCAGCCGGGACTGAAGGTGCGCGGGCCGGAGTACCTGCGGATCATCTACGGGCCCGACTACCTGCGCCCGGACCGCCTTGCGAAGCTGCGCCAGCGCGGGCTGGGCCGCAAGAGCGGGCTGGCGCTGCGCGAGCATAAGCTCGGGCTGGAGTCCCTGGCGCGGCACGCGCGCGGCGAGGCGATGTGGCGGGTGCACGAGCCGGTGTTCGCGGTGCTGGCCATGGAGTCCGAACCGGTCGACCCCCGGTTGTAGCCCGTACCCGCGGGTCCGCGCGGCACCACGCGGACCCGCGTGGCGGATGGGTGCGCCGGCACCGAGTGATAGGGAGTGGTTATGACCGGGCAGCCCGGCGTGATCTGGGACTTCGACGCGACGCTGGCCGAGCGGCCCGGGCTGTGGTCGGGGTGCATGATCGAGGTGCTGGACGCCGAGGATCCGGGGCACCGCCTCACCCGGCAGGATCTCGCCGCGCACACCGGTACGGGATTCCCCTGGCACGCTCCGCAACACCCGCACCCCGAACTGTGCGAGCCGCGGGAGTGGTGGGCGGCGATCACCCGGCTGCTCGCCGGGGTGTACCAGCGTGTCGGCTACCCGCCCGAGCGCGCTGACCGCCTCGCCGCGGGGGTGCGGGAACGGTACTGCTCCACCGGCTGGCGGGTCCTGCCCGGTGCGCACGAGGCGCTGCGGCGCGTGCGCGAGGCCCGATACCGCCAGGTCATCCTGTCCAACCACACCCCCGAGCTGCCCGACATCGTGGCCCGGCTCGGGCTCGGCGGGTACTTCGACGCCGTCCTCACCTCGGCGCGCACCGGTTTCGAGAAGCCGCACGATGAGGCGTACCGGATCGCCCGCGACGCGCTGGAGCCGTGCTCGGAGCTGTGGATGGTGGGCGACAGTGTGCGGGCCGACGTGCACGGGCCCGAACGGCACGGGATCCGCGCGGTCCTGGTCCGCGACGAACCGCCCGCGGAGCCGGTGGGCCGCCACGCGTGGAGCCTGGCGAGCGCGGCCGAGTATGTCCTGGCCGGCGCCTGAGCACGACCGGAACCACCCTGAGCCGCGGTGGTAACCCGCGGTTGGCCCGGTGTTCGCCCGGCCGCCCATTCTTGCGTGTAGCTTCGGCGCGGATTCCCCCACAAACGGAGCGGTACGTGGCAACTCGACTCGTCCTTCACATTGGTGTGCAAAAGTCCGGCACGACCTACCTGCAGCACATGCTGCGGGAGCGTGTCGACGAGCTGACGGGCATCGGTGTCGACTACCCGCTCCCGCCAACGGGGCCCCGGCCGGTTGGCCGCAACTACCACGAGTTCGCCACCTACGGTCTCCTCGGCACCGAGTACCCGTGGGTGGGCCAGGACCAGGCGGCCGCCGAACGCGGCTCGTGGGAGCGGCTGCTGGGGCAGGTCAACGCGGCACCGGGCACCTCGATCGTCTCCCCCGAGGCGCTCTCGGTCGTGCGGACCGACGCCGCCCGCGAGATCGTCGACGCGCTGGGCGTCGACGACATCCAGGTCGTCATCACCGCGCGCCACCTGGGCAAGCTGCTGCCCTCGGTGTGGCAGCAGCACCTGCGCAACGGGCACGCCATGGGCTTCGGCTCCTACCTGGAGCGGCTCGCCCGCATCCGCGACCGCGGGTGGCCGGAGATCGAGAAGGACCACGAGGCGCACCTGTGGCGCGCGTTCGCGCTGGGGCGGCTGGCACACCGGTGGGCGGGGATCGTCGGCGCGGAGCGGGTGACCCTCGTCGCCAACCCCGGGTCGCCGGCCGACCTGCTGTGGCACCGGTTCTTGGAGGCCATCGGCCTCGGCGACGCCACCGAGCACCTCTCCCCGCCCGACACCACGACCACGGTGCATTCGGGAGTGACGGCGGCCGAGGCCAGCGTGCTCAGGTCGGTGAACACCCGCCTGGGGGCGACCGACTGGCCCCGCGGCGTAAAGGGCAACCTGCGCCAGCACCTCATCGGCGCGTTCGCCGAGCGCGACTCCCGCGGCCCGCGGTTGGCGATCCCGCCGCGGTACCGGGAGCAGGTGGCGCAGTGGAGCGCCGACGACGTCGCGGACCTGCGGGAGTCCGGCGTGCGCGTCGTCGGCGACATCGACGAGCTGTGCTTCACCGGCGCGCGCGAACCGGAGGAACCGACCTCGACCGAGGTCGCCGACGCGGCCGGGACCGCCGCGGTCGCCGCGGCCACCTGGTCGGATCCCAACACGCCAACCACCTCTGAGGCACCGGAGCCGGCCGGTGCGCAGGCCCACTCGCGCGGGCGCACCTGGTTCGGAGGCCGCGGCCGGCGGTGACCGTCTGTCGCGGCCTTCCCAGGTACAGGTTGGCCGGTCATCGGTGCGGCGGGCGGATGGTACGGCGTCCAACGGGGCAGCGACGATACCGGATGGCCGGGGTTGGCGCGTGCCGCTGCGGGTGCCCGGTGGTGGCGCGCCCAACGGGGCGGCGAGGATGGGGGTGGGCCAGCCCACGGTGAGCGGTGCGGGTGCCCGAGGGTGACGCGTCCGACGGGAGCGGCGAGGACGGTAGATGGCCCGGGTTGGCGGCACTCGGGGCTGGATGCGGGTGGTTGCGCGCCCGACGAGAGCGGCGAAGGCCGCCGGTTCTGCGGGTAGTGGTCCCGGAGGGCGCTGGTGTTCCCGCTCGGCGGCGGGGCGCGCATCGAGGGTGACTGTGTGGTCATTCTCGGCGCCGAACATGTCCCCCCGGTCACCTTCGATGCGGGGTGCACCCCCACACGCGCCCGCTATGTCCGAATTGCGAGTCTTCTGAGGGTGATCGTGCGGTTTTGACTCCTTCACGCGCGTGAAGGAGGCAAAACCGCACGATCACCGAGAGCACCACCGAGAACGCCCGCACCACCCCCGCCGGGTGCGTCGCCATCGGGCACCCGCACCGATCATCGCGGGCTGGCCCACACCGCCGTCGCCGCCCTCGTCGGAGGTCCAACCACCCACCCACATCACCGATCTAGCCGTCCCGGCTGACCGCCTGCCGCTCGGGGGGTGCCGCCCTTCGCAGGGCCTCCGCGGCGAGGAGGAGTGCCGCCAGCCGGACCAGGTTGACCAGATGCCAGTTCCTGGCCAGCGCGTGCGCTTCGGCCGCGCTCAGGGGTGCTTCACCGCGCAGCAACCGCAGGTTGACGGTGCGCACCAGATAGGCGGAAAGGACGGTCGCCCAGGCCGTGCCCAGCGCGGCCGCGACGATCGCGCGCCGGTCGCCGCCGGATCGCCAGCTGTCGGCCAGGGCGGCGGCGGTGGCCCCGAACGTCAGGGGAACCGCGGGGGCGTAGTAGCGGACCGGGCTCCCGGCGCCGAGAAGCCGCGGCGCGCGGCGGGGTCGAGCGTCCACGAGAAGCCGGGGCATGTCGACCATGGCCTCGTAGAGGTTGCCGAAGAACCAGTGCGCCTGGCCGTACTGGGCGAGTGCGTGCCAGGACGGCCGGTTTCGCCCGGCCCGGCGGTTCGCGGTGCGTCGCATGCCGGCAGCTTTCCAGACGCGCGGTTGCCGCCGCATCTCCGCGGTGCCGCCCTTTCCCGGTCCGCGGGTACGCGTTCCAGGACCGCGATCCGTCACTCCCGCGTTGGCGCGGCCGCCAATCTCCCATCCGGAACGCGTTGACTTCACAATACTCGGGTATACCGTATACACAAGAGCGTCCTGGCGGCAGTCAGGGCGCCGAATAACGGTGCCGGGTGGTGATAACCCTGAATTATGTACCCATAGGCAAGGTCGCTTTGACGCAGGTCACATCGGCCCTGGATGCTGTATCCATGTTCTCGTGGACCAATCTTGGTGGTGCCCCCCATGTCACGCGCTGAAGTCGCCGAAATGGTGCGTTCTGTTGTAGAGACCCGACGGGATGAACGAGGGCCGTTGCTGGTTATCCTGCAGGACCTGCACGACCAACTCGGCTATATCGACTCCACGGTGGTCGAGCTGGTCGCCGGCGAGCTGAACATATCCCGCGCGGACGTCCACGGCGTGGTGACCTTCTACACCGACTTCCGTACCGAGCCGGCGGGCGGGGTCTCCGTCCGGCTGTGCCGGGCCGAGGCGTGCAAGTCGGTGGGAGCGGAGCGCGTGGTCGAGCACGCGCAGCAGGTCTTCGGCGTGCAGGTCGGGCAGACCACGCCGGACGGCTCGGTCACCCTCGACCAGGTCTTCTGCCTCGGCAACTGCGCGCTCGGCCCCGCGGCCCAGGTCAACGGCAAGATGTACGGCCGGGTCGACTCGGACCGGCTTGTCGAGATCCTGGCCACCACCGAGACCGCTGATCCGGCACCGGCCACGTCCCCCGGGGAGTCCTCATGACCACGATCTACGTACCGCGCGACTCCGCCGCCGCCTCCGTTGGCGCGGACGAGGTGGCCGCCGCCATCCGGGGCGCGGCCCGCGAGGCCGGCCGCGACATCCGCCTGGTGCGCAACGGAAGCCGCGGGATGCTCTGGATGGAGCCGCTGGTCGAGGTCGAGACCGACCGCGGCCGGGTCGGATACGGCCCGGTCCGGCCCGGCTCCGTGCCCGGCCTCATCGACTCCGGCATGCTCGACGGCGCCGACCACGAACTCTGCCAGGGCCTGGTCGAGGAGCTGCCGTGGATGCGCGACCAGCAACGGCTGTGCTTCGCCAGGGTCGGTGTCACCGACCCGCTGTCCACCGACGACTACGTCGCGCACGGCGGGCTGGCCGGACTGCGCGCGGCCCTTGAGCGCGAACCGGCCGACGTTGTCGCCGAGGTCACCGACTCCGGACTGCGGGGCCGCGGCGGCGCGGGCTTCCCGGCCGGGATCAAGTGGAAGACGGTCCTCGACACCCCCGGCGAGCTGAAGTTCGTGTGCTGCAACGCCGACGAGGGCGACAGCGGCACGTTCGCCGACCGGATGCTCATGGAGGGCGACCCCTTCTGCCTCATCGAGGGCATGACCATCGCGGCGCACTCGGTCGGCGCCACCGAGGGCTACATCTACATCCGGTCGGAGTACCCCGACGCCGTCGACACGATGCGCGCCGCCATCGACATCGCCTACGCCCAAGGGTGGCTCGGCACGGACATCCTGGGCTCCGGGGTGCGCTTCGACCTGTCCGTGCGGGTCGGCGCCGGCGCCTACATCTGCGGCGAGGAAACCTCCATGCTGGAGAGCCTCGAAGGCAAACGCGGCATGGTGCGCCCGAAGCCCCCGATCCCGGCGATCACCGGGCTGTTCGGCAAGCCCACCATCGTGAACAACGTGCTGACCCTGGCGTCGGTCCCCACGATCCTCTCCGGTGGCGCGCAGGCCTACGCCGACCACGGCATGGAGCGCTCGCGCGGCACGCAGGTGTTCCAGATCGCGGGCAACATCAAGCACGGCGGCGTCTTCGAGACGGCGTTCGGTATCACCCTGGGCGACCTCGTGAACGGCTACGGCGGCGGGACCCTCTCGGGCAGGCCGGTGCGCGCGGCGCAGGTCGGCGGCCCGCTCGGGTCCTACGTCCCGGCGGCCCAGTTCGAGCTGCCCACGGATTACGAGACGTTCGCGGAAGCCGACGCGATGCTCGGCCACGGGGGCATCGTGGTCTTCGACGACACCGTGGACATGGCAGCGATGGCGCGGTTCGCCATGGAGTTCTGCGCCGAGGAGTCGTGCGGAAAGTGCACCCCGTGCCGCGTGGGTGCCGTTCGGGGGGTCGAGGTGATCGACCGCATCACCTCCGGCGAGGAACCCGACGCCAACCTGGCGGCACTCAACGATCTCTGCGAGGTGATGACCGACGGGTCACTGTGCGCCATGGGCGGCCTGACTCCCAATCCTGTGCGGAGCGCGCTGCTGCACTTCGCTGAGGACTTCGGCCACGTGCCGACGGGGTCGGGAGGAAACGACACGACCAGCAACGGTTCAAGCCCCGGCGATGTGCTCGCGGACGACGAGGAGAGCAGAGCATGAGTTTGTTGAAGGAGCCGGACTACGGCACCCCCGCCAAGGACGGTCCGGCGAACGTATCAGTAGAGGTCGACGGTATACCGGTGCAGGTGCCCGAGGGCACCTCCGTCATGCGCGCCGCCGCGCTGAGCGGCATCGAGATCCCCAAGCTGTGCGCGACCGACAGCCTGGAGGCGTTCGGGTCGTGTCGGCTGTGCCTGGTCGAGGTCGAGGGCAAACGGGGCACTCCCGCCTCGT
Organism: Lipingzhangella halophila; assembly: GCF_014203805.1. GTDB lineage: Bacteria > Actinomycetota > Actinomycetes > Streptosporangiales > Streptosporangiaceae > Lipingzhangella > Lipingzhangella halophila. The sequence continues at coordinate 4,533,360 of NZ_JACHJT010000001.1, forward strand.
GCACCACGCCGGTCGCGGACGGGATGAAGGTCAGCACCCAGACGCCGAAGGTGGAGAAGCTGCGCCAGGACGTCATGGAGCTCTACATCTCCGACCACCCGCTGGACTGTCTGACCTGCTCCGCCAATGGCGACTGCGAGCTGCAGGACCGGGCGGGCGAGGTCGGGCTGCGCCAGGTGCGCTACGGCCAGGAGGCGGGTGAGAACCACCTCGACCTCGAAAAGGACACCAGCAACCCCTACTTCGACTTCAACCCCTCCAAGTGCATCGTCTGCTCGCGCTGCGTGCGGGCCTGCGACGAGGTGCAGGGCACCTTCGCGCTCACGATCGAGGGCCGCGGCTTCGACTCCCAGGTCTCCGCGGGCGGGACCGACTTCATGAACTCCGACTGCGTGTCGTGCGGGGCGTGCGTACAGGCGTGCCCGACCGACAGCCTGATGGAGAAGTCCGTCGTCGACCTCGGCATGCCCAACCGGACGGTGCTCACCACCTGCGCCTACTGCGGGGTCGGCTGCTCCTTCAAGGCGGAGCTGCGCGGCGACGAGGTCGTGCGCATGGTGCCCTACAAGGACGGCGGCGCCAACGAGGGCCACTCCTGCGTCAAGGGGCGGTTCGCCTTCGGCTACGCCTCCCACCCCGACCGGGTCACCTCCCCGATGGTTCGCGAGTCGAACACCGACGAGTGGCGCGAGGTCGACTGGGAGACCGCCATCAGCCACGTGGCGGAACGCATGAAGGACATCCAGACCCGGCACGGCGCGGGCACGATCGGCGGGATCACCTCGTCGCGCTGCACCAACGAGGAGGTGTACGCGGTCCAGAAGATGGTGCGTGCGGCCTTCGGCAACAACAACGTCGACACCTGCGCCCGGGTGTGCCACTCCCCCACTGGCTACGGGTTGAAGCAGACCTTCGGCGAGTCCGCGGGCACCCAGGACTTCAAGTCGGTCGCCAAGTCCGACGTGATCATGGTGATCGGCGCCAACCCGACCGACGCGCACCCGGTGTTCGCCTCCCGGATGAAGCAGCGGCTGCGTGAGGGCGCCCAGCTCATCGTGGCCGATCCGCGCAGGATCGACCTGGTCCGCTCGCCGCACATTGAGGCCGCGCACCACCTCCAGTTGAACCCGGGCAGCAACGTCGCCATCGTCAACGCGATGGGCCACGTCGTGGTCACCGAAGGGCTGGTCGACCGCTCGTTCGTGGGCGACCGGTGCGAGGACTTCGACGCCTGGGCCGAGTTCATCGGGGGGCCCGAGAACAGCCCCGAGGTGATGGAGCCGATCACCGGCGTCCCGGCCGACGAGCTGCGCAAGGCCGCCCGGTTGTTCGCCACCGGAGGCAACGCCGCCATCTACTACGGGCTGGGCGTCACCGAGCACAGCCAGGGCTCGACAATGGTCATGGGGATGGCCAACCTGGCGATGGCCACCGGCAACATCGGCCGCGAGGGTGTCGGCGTGAACCCGCTGCGCGGGCAGAACAACGTGCAGGGCTCCTGCGACATGGGGTCGTTCCCGCACGAGCTGGCCGGCTACCGGCACGTCTCCGACGACGCCGTACGCGAGGTGTTCGAGGACCTGTGGCAGCGCCCCATCCTCGCCGAGCCGGGCCTGCGCATCCCGAACATGTTCGACGCGGCGATCGACGGCACCTTCCGCGGGCTGTTCGTCCAGGGTGAGGACATCGCCCAGTCCGACCCGAACATCCAGCACGTCACGGCGGCGCTGGACTCGCTGGAACTGCTGGTCGTGCAGGACCTGTTCATCAACGAGACCGCGAAGTACGCGCACGTGTTCCTGCCCGGTACGTCGTTCCTGGAGAAGGACGGCACGTTCACCAACGCCGAGCGCCGGATCAACCGGGTACGTCCGGTGATGAAGCCGCAGACCGGCAAGGACGAGTGGCAGATCGCCTGCGACATCGCGCAGGCCATGGGTTACGACATGGCCTACGACCACCCGCGCGAGATCATGGCGGAGATCGCTTCGGTCACTCCCACGTTCGCCGGGGTGTCGTTCGAGAAGCTCGACAAGCTCGGCAGTGTCCAGTGGCCGTGCAACGACGACGCGCCCGAGGGCACCCCGGTCATGCACGTGGACTCGTTCGTGCGCGGCAAGGGCAAGTTCGTCGAGACGCCGTTCGTACCCACCTCGGAGCGCAGCACCCGCAGGTACCCGCTGATCCTTACCACCGGGCGGATCCTGAGCCAGTACAACGTCGGGGCGCAGACCCGCCGGACGAACAACGTGGCGTGGCACACCGAGGACGTGCTGGAGATCCACCCGTACGACGCCGAGGAGCGCGGCATCAGCGACGGCGACCGGGTCGCGCTGACCAGCCGGATCGGCGGAACCGAGCTGCGGGCGGTGGTCTCCGACCGGATGCCCACCGGGGTCGTCTACACCACGTTCCACCACCCCGAGACCGGGGCGAACGTGGTGACCACCGAGAACTCCGACTGGGCGACGAACTGCCCGGAGTACAAGGTGACCGCGGTACAGGTCAGCCAGCTCAACCCGGGCGGTGTTCCGACGGCCGAGCACGACGCCGAACCGGAGTTGGTGGACACATGACGGCGACGACCTCCCCGCAGATCCGCATGGTGAACGACATCGCTGTCCAGTTCCACAGCCGGCCTCCCGAAAAGGCTGTGGAGTGGATCGCCGACCACATCCGCAAGTTCTGGGACCCCCGGATGCGTGCCGATGTGCGCAAACGGGCGGCGGAGCAACCGGAGGAGTTCGACCCGCTCGCCCTGGAGGCGGTGCGCGTGTTGGAACGCGAAACCGGTTAACACCGGGTGGCACGGTCACCCGACACACGTCTCCCGCGGAGGCCCTGGCCGGCTCCGCGGGAGACGCTTATGCGCCGAGAGGCTCGGGCCGCGATCATCTGGTACGGGCGGCAGTTGGTGGCGTCCAGCGAGGCGGCGAGGACGGTGGATGGGCCAGCCCTCGTGGCGGTGCTACGCATGAGCCTCGCGTGCCCGCCCTGGGTGCCGATCTTGCGGATTTCGGGCCTTCGCCGCGCCTTGAAGGAACGAAATCCTCAAGATCGGCACTGGATAGCCGCCGTTGCCGGGCCTCAAGCACGCGGTTGGGGCTCCCCGAAACTCCACCGCGCCTTCGAGGGGTGCTCTCCACAGCATTGGCGCGATGGTGCGTTGCGCCGCTCAGCCGGACGTGCCGCGCGGTGGCAGCGGTAGCAGGTGCGCGGTCGCGCCGTCCCACCCGGGCGGGACCACCGCCAGTGCGTCGGCGACCGCGGCACCCCAGATCATTCCGGGCCGGTCGCGCCCCACCGGGCTCGCCTGGTCCGCCTCGACCCGCACCGGAACCAGCCGGGTCATCCGTTCGTGGCTGGTCACCTCGCCGGCCAGGACTGCCTCGGTCAATGGGGTGAGCGGGCGCGCGGCGAGGGCGCTCACCAAAGGCTCGACCAGGGTCATGGTCGCGACCAGGGCCGCCAGCGGGTTTCCCGGCAAGCCCGCGACGTAGCGGCCGCCGAGGCGGGCGAGCAACTGGGGATGCCCCGGTCGGCAGGCCACCCCGTTCACCAGCAGCTCGGCTGACAGCTCGGTCAACACCCGGGGTAGCTGGTCCCCGACTCCCACAGAGGACGCCCCGGTGGTCACGACCACGTCAGCGTCGACCTCAAGGGCGCGCCGCAGCGCGTCGCCGGTGTCCGGCACGTGCTCGACCCCCGTCAGCTCGGCCCCCATCCAGGTCAGCAGACCAGGAAGCATGGGCCCGATCGCATCGCGAATCCGGCCCGGCTGCGGGACACCCTCGTGCACGAGCTCGTCGCCGGTGACGATCGCGGCGACCCGCGGTCGGCGGTGGACCGCGAGCGCATCGTGCCCGGCACTCGCGGCGAGGGCCAACACCGTTGGTGTGATGCGCGCACCGGCGGGGACGAGCTCGGTGCCATCCGGCACCTCCGAGCCGGCGCGACGCACGTGCCGTCCGCTGGTAACAGCCCCCTTGACGACGTCGCCGCTGCGTGTCGCCTGTTCGTAGGGCAGAACGGACTCGGTGCCCTCGGGAACCATGGCGCCGGTGGCGATCTCCACCGCATGTCCCTGGCGCAACGGGGCGCGCGGCACCTCGCCGGCGAGCACCCGGTCAACGATCTGCCAGGGGGCTTCCCCGGTGACGGCGTAGCCGTCCATGGCTGCGGTGTCGTGCGGCGGGTGTGCCAGCCGGGCGGTCAGCGGCGCGGCGAGGGTCGCGCCAAGCGCGTCGTGCGTAGGCACCGTCACGACGGGCAGGGGAGCCACCGCCGAGTGGGGCAGGTGCCGCGCGGCGGACCAGTCCAACGTCATGGGGATACCGTACGTCCCTGGCCCGGCGGCGCGGAGGCGACGTCGCCGGGTGCCAGTGTCCGGTGCCGCTCCCCCACCCACCGGGTCAGCCCGCGCCGGTCAAGGTGCGCGAGAAACGGCCCGGCGACGCGGCGGCTCGTGTCGAGCGCCCGCCTGGCATCGGCCGTGGTGAACGGCTGCCGCCAGCCGGCGAGCACCCGCACCGCCTCGTCGACGGCTTCGATGGGCAGAACGGTGGCCGAGCCGATCCGGACCAGCAGGCCGGTACGGACGCCGGCGGCGAGTCCGGCCCGGGTGAAGCCCAGTTTGGCGAGCCGGGCCGGGGTGGGCGCGCGGAACGGCGCCGGGGCGAGCGCCTCGGTCAGCAGCGTGAGCGGCTCGACGAGGGGGCCGGGAGTACGGGGTCCCGCGGCCGCCGCGACGATGTGCCGGTGCCGGACCGCGAGCGGGGCGGACACCAGGCTCTCGACCAGCCTGCGGTCGCGCAGGCCCAGCCACAGCCGTACCGCCTCGACCGGCACGCCCGGCGCCCCGGGGTTGCGTAGCGCGTAGCCGGCGGTCAGCGACCCGAGGCGGTGGCGCAGCTCGTCGAGGTCGCCGGGGCCGGCCGGGTAGCACCCGGCAACTGGGGCCGCGTCCTCCTCGCTTTCCGTGGTGCCGGCCAGAGCGGGCAGGCACGCCGCCGCGCTGTGGTCCGCGGGTCCGGTCGTCGCGATGGCGTCCGCGGTCACCCGGCCACCTCGGCGACGGGCTCCACGATCCGGTGCGCGCCGGTGTAGATGTTCATCGAGTCGCCCCGGACGAAACCGGCGAGCGTCATTCCGGCCTCGGCGGCCAGGTCGACCGCCAGGGACGACGGCGCCGAGACAGCGGACAGCGTGGGGATTCCCGCCATGAGCGCCTTCTGGGTGAGCTCGAAGGAGGCGCGCCCGCTGACCTGGAGCACGCACCCGCTCAGGGGAAGCAGGCCGGACTTGAGCGCCCACCCGATGACCTTGTCGACCGCGTTGTGCCGGCCGACGTCCTCGCGCAGCGCCATCAGCTCGCCTTCAGCGGTGAACAGGCCCGCCGCGTGCAGCCCGCCGGTCCGGTCGAACACCGCCTGCTGGGAACGAAGGAGGTCGGGCAACGCCAGGAGTACGGATTCGGCGATGGTCGCGGTGTCGCTGCTCACCTGCCACCGCGCGGTCGTCCGGACCGCGTCGAGGCTGGCCTTCCCGCAGATCCCGCAGGAGCTGGTCGTGTAGAACGCGCGTTCCAGGGACGGGTCGGGCGGAGCCACGCCCGGCGCCAGTGTGACGTCCACGATGTTGTACTCGGAGTCGGGCTGGGCGCCTGCGCAGTACCGCTGGGCCGCGATGTCGTCGGGCGACACGAGGACTCCCTCGGTTACCAGGAAGCCCGCCGCCAGGTCGAAGTCGTGGCCGGGGGTTCGCATGGTCACCGCCAGGGACTGGCCGTCCACGCGGACCTCCAGCGGCTCCTCCACGACCAGGGTGTCCGGCCGCTCCGCCCTCGTACCCGCACGCAGTCGCACGATCCGGCGACGGTCGGTGATGCGGCCCATGGCGGCCTCCTTCGGCGCGTGTTACCGGGTGATCACCCTTGGTCGGTGTCCAGCGGGCACGGGACGAAGCCATGCGCGCGGGCGGTCCGGACCGGTTTCCCGGGGAGCGCCATGGCGCGACCCTTTCGTGTGCAACCCGTGTGAACTGGCGACCAGTTCCCATCTTCCATGGTCGAGCGCCGAATGAGGAACATCAAATTGAATCTGCGAAAGGCGCGATAGGCGCGGTCTATTGGCACGCCCGCGCGGCCATTGCCGGCACCCGCCGGGCGGCCGAGGCGTGAGCCAGAAGGTCGCTCCCTGAATCGGTGATGTGGGTGCGTGGTGCGGCGCCGAACGGAGCGGCGAAGGCGGCGGGTGGGCCAGCCCGCGGTGATCGGTACGGGTGCCCGGTGGTGGCGCGCCCGACGGGGGCGGCGAAGACCGGTGGTGGGGCCAGGGCTGGTGGTAATCGGTGCGGTGGGCGGATGGTGGCGTGTCCGACGAGAGCAGCGACAACGACACATAGCCCGGGGGCGCTGCCTGGGTGCCGCCCGGCACGGGCCCCGTCCGATTTTTGTGCCGATCTGGAGGATTCCGTTCCTTTACCGCGCTACTAAGGAACGGAATCCTCCAGATCGACGCCCAGACCGCCCACAATCCGGACATAGCGGGCGCGTGGGGGCTCATGCGGCACCGAAACTGACCGTGCGGACATGGTCAGCGCCGAGAATGTCCCCACAGTCACCCTCGCTACGATCCAGCACCGAGAACGACACCACGGACACCCCCGCTGCGTCCGGACACTGGCCGCTGCTTCGTCGGGCGCGTCACCACCGGGCACCAGAAGCGATCACCGGGGGCCGGCCCATCCACCGCCTTCGCCGCCCCGTCACGGCCGCCACCACCAGGCACCAGCACCGACACACGCCCACCCCAACCATCCAGCATCCTCGCCGCCCCGTCACGGCCGCACCACCAGGCACCAGGAACGATCTATGGGGGCCCACCCGCCGCCTTCGATGCCCCGTTGGACACGTCACAACGTGCCCACCGCAGCGATGGGCACTCACCCGGCCCATCCGGCGCCTTCACTGCCCTTGTCGGATGCCCAACCGCCCGCCCGCATCACCGAACTAGCGCTCGTCCTGCTCCGGGCCGCGGGTGGCCTCGTGCGCCGGTTCGTCGCTCTCGGGGGCCGCGGGAGCCTCGCCTTGCAGCCGGTCCCACTTGCGCAGCCCTTCCTGGAACTCCTTCGCGGTGAATGGGTCGAACACGGATGTCTCCCTTGGCTTGGGTTCGAGTTTCGCGCTCCGCGCGCCGGTGTGGCGCGTTCGGGACAGCGCGCCGCTACGCGTCCGAGGTGCCGACTGCACGACTCGGGCCGACCGGGAGTATCCGGCCTGGTAGCGGAGATATTCGGCCCAGTGTATGCGCTCGCTGGCCAGGTGCCGCGAGGTCCTGAGGTGCCCGCTGCCGCGCCCCGGCGAGAGTCCGCCCACCCCGTCCACCCCTCGCTGTGCATCACGCTACGTGTTCAATCCCACGCTCCGGGGTGCCACCGCACACGGCCGACCGAAATTAACCGGTGAGATTCGTTGCCCGACCCGCACCACTCAGAACGCGACCGGATTGCAACTCCACATGCGGTAGACACATGACGAAAACCGAGGTGTAGTAGATCTGAGCTCTACTGTTACGCTTCTCGACGGACAACGAACGGCGTTTTGCACGTCGCCGGACGCCGCGATCCGGACTGATGGGGGTGTTCGGATGGAGTGGACCGGTTCTCGTCCCCGTGGCGGACCGGCACAAAAACCTGCCACGGACCAGTAACACAAAGTAATCGTCACGCATAAGCTATCCGTGCCCAACGACCCCTGGAGGGCGCGTCGCCACGACCGCCTCGCGAAGGCATCCACCGCTCGGGCACCCCGGCGCCCCCCTTCCGGTTGCGCAGGATGTGCCGCGCGGGAGCGAGCCAGGGCCCGCCGTCCAGAAGCGCCGCCGTTCGCGGCGGCCGGATGACCGAAGAGGAGATCGTGCCAGCAGTACGCGCAGACAGGCTCTACAAGGTATTCGGAAAGAACGGGCCGCAGGCCGTTGAACTGCTGGCCGACGGACGCCACCGCGACCAGATCAGTGCTCTGAACGTCACCGCGGCCGTGATCGACGTGAGCTTCGACGTGGAGCCCGGCGAAATCTTCGTGGTCATGGGGCTATCGGGCTCGGGAAAGTCCACGCTGATCCGAATGCTCAACGGGCTGCTCGAACCGAGCGCCGGTGCGGTCGAGGTCAACGGCACCGACATCACCAAGCTCCCCTCGAACCAGTTGCGCCGGCTCCGCAGCCAGCACGTCAGCATGGTGTTCCAGCACTTCGCGCTGTTCCCGCACCGGACGGTGCTGGAGAACGCCGCCTACGGCCTTGAGGTCCGCGGCACGCCGCGCGCCGAGCGCCAGGAGAAGGCGCAGCACGCACTCGGCCTCGTTGGCCTGGATGGCTGGGAGAACCACGTTCCCGAGCAGCTCTCCGGTGGTATGAAGCAGCGGGTCGGCCTGGCCCGCGCGCTGACCGCCGACACCGAGATCATCCTGATGGACGAGGCGTTCAGCGCGCTCGACCCGCTCATCCGGCGCGACATGCAGAGCCAGTTGCTGGAGCTGCAGGCCAGCCTGGGCAAGACCGTTGTTTTCATCACGCACGACCTCAATGAGGCGATGCGGCTCGGCGACCGCATCTGCATGCTGCGTGACGGCCGGGTGGCCCAGATCGGCACCGCTGAGGAGATCCTGAACGACCCGTCCGACGACTATGTCGCCAACTTCGTGGAGGACGTCGACCGCAGCCGGGTCCTCACCGCATCCTCGGTTATGCGCCCTGCGGAGGCGGTACTCAGCGCCGATAAGAGCCCTCGGGAGGGGCTGCGCGTCATACGCGAGAGCCAGTCGTCCGTTGGCTACGTCGTGCACCACGACCAGCGGTTCGTTGGTGTCATCCGGGAAGGGCTGGTTCTCCGGGACGGGCTGACCTCGGCGTCGGACACCCCCCGACTGGGCGACATCGCCGACACCAGCGTGGCGCCGGTGCGCACCAACACCCCCGTCGCCGACCTGTTCCACCGGGCCGCGCACAGCCCGGACCCCCTGCCCGTTGTCGACGGCGATGGGCGCCTCGTCGGCATGCTCAACGGCCCGGCCCTCCTGGGCGCCCTGGCGCCCGACAACGCTGCCACGGAACCGCCCGGCGCCGGTCTTCCCGGGACAGGCACGGTGAACCCGGTCGATCCGGGGGCAGCGGTCAAGACCGAAGGTGGGCAGTCATGAGCGCGTACGGAACCGGCTACGCCGTCGCCGTCCCGAACCTGCCCGTCGGTGAGGCGTTCGAGCGGGCCATCGACTGGCTGCGCAGCAACTTCTCGGCCGTGTTCGACGTCATCGGGGAGGCCATCGGCACCAGCGTGGGAGCGCTGTCGGACTTCCTCAGCGCGCCCAGCGCCGCCCAGCTCACCCTGCTCGCGTGCGTGGTCATCGCGATCGGCCTGGCCCGGCGGGGACAGGGGCGGATCGTGGCCGGCCTCGTGGCCGCGTACCTCGTGCTGTACCTGCTGGAGGCGTTCACGGGGGCGGTCTCGTCCATCATCGGCTCGCTCCCGGGCGCTCTCTTCTACTGGGCGATGGACCTGTTCGGCGCGGACTACGTCCACCCGCCGTTGGTGCTCGCACTGCTGCTACTCGTGTTCCTGGTGGCGACGGCCGCGTGGCGGCAATGGGCGCCGGCCGGCGCGGTCACCCTGGCTCTGCTGCTGGTCCTGGCCGGCGAGCACATCCTGGGCGTCCAGTTCGAGCTGTTCGCCGTGCTGATCTTCGCCGCGCTGGCCACCTTCATCGCCGGCTGGCGACTGGCCGTATTCACCGTCCTGGGTTTCCTCCTGATCATCAGCATGGATCGATGGACGGAGGCCATGAGCACCCTGGCGCTGGTCCTCGTCGCCACCATCGTCGCCGTGGCCGTCGCGATCCCGATCGGGGTCGTCGCCGCCTACAGCAACCGGGTGAGCGCGACGCTGAAGCCGGTCCTCGACTTCATGCAGACCATGCCGGCCTTCGTCTACCTGATCCCCGCGATCGCGTTCTTCGGTGTCGGCCAGGTGCCCGGTGTGATCGCGACCGTCGTGTTCGCGATGCCGCCGGGGGTCCGCCTAACCGAGCTGGGAATCCGCCAGGTGGACAAGGAGCTCGTCGAGGCCGGCGAGGCCTTCGGCGCCCCCAACCTGCAGATCCTCCGGGGAATCCAGCTTCCGCTGGCCCTGTCGACGATCATGGCCGGCATCAACCAAGTCATCATGCTCAGCCTGTCGATGGTGGTCATCGCCGGAATGGTCGGCGCCGGCGGACTGGGCAACACCGTCTACTCGGGTATCGCTCGCGCCGACGTGGTACTCGGCTTCGAGGGAGGTATCGCTGTGGTGATCCTCGCCATCTTCCTGGACCGGTTGACCGCGGCCGTCACCCGCTTCTCACCGGCGGCCCGGGCCAAGCGGATGACCGTTGGCTGAGCGCACCGCTGGCGGGCCCCGTGCGCCACCGGCGGCGCCGGGACCTGCCAGCGGTACGCCGCGAGAGCGGGCCCCGCTCGCCCTGTTCTCCGCCCATGGCAATCCCCCAGTCCCCGGAATTTGGCTCTCCCCCGAACTGGAGAGACAAGGCGCGCTGAGCCGGCGCGCACAACAGAGGAGGGATCGAACATGCCATCGATCAACCGAACGCGCCATCTGACCCGCATCGCGGCCGCGGCCGCGTCTCTCGCCGTAGTGGCGAGCGCCTGCGGCGGAGGAGGCGTGGAGACCGGACCCGAGGAGGGCGGCGAGGAGCAGTCCGTCACCATCGGCCTCATCCAGTGGGACGAGGCCATCGCCGTCACCAACGTGTGGCAGACCATCCTGGAGGAGAAGGGCTACGACGTCACCGTCGAGGACGTCGAGGTCGCACCGATGTTCCAGGGTGTGTCCCAGGGCGACATCGACGTGTTCATGGACGCCTGGCTGCCCGACACGCACGGGGAGTACTGGGACGAGTACGGCGACCAGATCGAGGACGTCGGAACCTGGTACGACGGCGCGACCCTGCACCTGACCGTGCCCGAGTACGTCGACGAGGTCGACTCCATCGAAGACCTCCCCGACAACGCCGACCTCTTCGGCGGCGAGATCGTCGGGATCGAGGCCGGCTCGGGCCTCGTGCAGCGGACCCAGAACGACGTCATTCCCGACTACGGGCTGGAGGACGACTACGAGCTCGTCGAGTCCTCCACGCCGGCGATGCTGTCCGAGCTGGAGAGCGCGATCGCCGAGGAGGAGCCGGTCCTCGTCACGCTGTGGCGTCCGCACATCGCCTACGTCAACCACGACCTCAAGGACCTCGAAGACCCCGAGGGCGCGTTGGGCGAGGGCGAGGAGATCCACACGGTGGCCCGCGAGGGCTTCGCGGACGACTACTCCGAGCTCAACGGGTGGCTGGAGAACTTCAACCTGTCCGCGGAGGAGCTTGAGTCACTCGAAGAGGTGATCATCAACGAGTACTCCGACGACCAGGCGGAAGGCGCCCGCACCTGGCTGAACGACAATCCGGAGTTCGTGGAGCGGACCCTCGACGAGGACGCCGAAGGGCTGGACTTCTCGTCGTAGCCGGGTAACCGGCCCATTGCTGATTGGGCCTGCACTGGTATACCAGTGCAGGCCCTATCCTTGGATATAGACCCTTTGACCTGGGACGATGGGGCGCCTGGATGGCAAATGCCGCCGGGACCGGACCGCTGCGGCGGTTTCTCCGGCCCCTATACCCGCAACGGCGCTTCGGCGTCCCAAAATAGGGCCGGGTTTCGAACCGAAAACCAATTCACGCTTAGGTCGGCAACGGTGGCAACAACGAGCAACCAGGCGGACACGAACCGTCCTTGCGGCATGCATGGATAACCAAAAGCTCCACAACCGTATCAATATCCGGTAACCAACCATCGGTAAATGGCTGGTGACCCGCGCTGCAGGCCGTAGGATTCTGCCCTGAGGTCTGCTATTGGCAAGATAATTCGATAATCCGGCACCCAAGACGTTCCCCGGCGAACGATCGGCGAGTCCTCGCTTGGGCTGTGTTCAGCGTGCGCAGCCAGCACCCTGACCAGCAACATCGATACCGGGGCGGGATGGTCCGGAGCTCGGGAAGGAGTCGTCATCAGTCGAGCTAAGTCCTACATACAGGAACATACGAATCCCCCAGTCTTCTTCATATCCGCGACTATCATCCTTGCTTTCGTAATCTATGGCATGGTAGCGCCCGACCATCTGAATACGAAGGCAGCGGAGACGCGCGACTGGATTGGAGCGAACCTCGGAGCGTTCTACATCCTCGCGACAACGTTCTTCCTGGTCTTCGCCCTGGTGATGATGGTCAGCAAGTACGGCGGGATCCGTCTCGGGCCCGACTCTTCGCGGCCCGAGTTCTCCACCGGCGCGTGGTTCGCCATGCTGTTCACCGCCGGCATGGGGATCGGCCTGGTGTTCTACGGCGTGGCCGAGCCCACGGCGCACCGGCTGAACGATGCCATCGGGCGTGGCGACACCAGCGCCGACGTCGAGGCGTTCCAGTACACGATGTTCCACTGGGGCTTCCACCCGTGGGCCGTCTACATCGCGCTCGGTCTCGCGCTGGGGTACTTCTGCTTCCGCAAGGGCCTGCCCATGCGGCCCGCGGCGGCGCTGTACCCGTTGATCGGCAACCGTATCTACGGCTGGATCGGCAACCTGGTCGACATCCTCGCCGTCTTCGGCACCCTCTTCGGCCTGGCGGCCTCTCTGGGGCTGGGTACGCTGCAGATCAACACCGGGCTGGACATGATGTTCGGGCTCCCGAACAACCAGCTCACCCAGACCATCATCATCTGCCTGATCACGGCGACCGCCGTGGTCAGTGTGATCGGCGGGATCGACAAAGGCATCCGGCGGCTGTCCGTCATCAACCTCTGGCTGGCGGCAATCCTGCTGGTGTTCGTCTTCATCGTCGGCTCCCAGCCGTGGATGATCAGCATGATGGTCAGCGGCACCGGCGCGTACCTGCAGAACCTGCCGGCCATGAGCCTCTCGTTCCCGACCGAGACGCTCGACCCCGAGGGCAACGGTTTCGCCACAGCGTGGACCGTCTTCTACTGGGGCTGGTGGATCTCCTGGTCGCCGTTCGTCGGGATGTTCCTGGCCCGTATCTCCTACGGCCGGACCATCCGGCAGTTCGTCGTGGGTACTCTGTTCGCCCCGGTCGGGGTGAGCGCCGTGTGGTTCGGCGTCTTCGGCGGCTCCGGCATCCTGGCGGACCGCGCCGACCCGGACAACACCATCGGCAACGCGACCATGATCGATGGCGCGGAGGACCAGGCCATGTACCTGTTCTTCCAGGAACTGCCGCTGCCCCAGATCGTCATCGCGGCCATCGCCCTGCTCGCGATCATCGTTGTGACGGTCTTCTTCGTCACCTCGTCCGACTCGGGCTCCCTGGTGGTCGACATGCTGACCAACGGCGGCGACCCGCACCCGGTCAAGATCCAGCGGGCCGGCTGGGCCATCGCCGAGGGCCTGATCACCATCGTGCTGCTGATCATCGGTGGCGAAGTCGCCCTGGACGGTCTCCAAGCGGCGGCCGTGGCCACCGGACTACCGTTCGCGGCGGTCCTGGTTGTGGTCTGCATCGGCCTGATCAAGGCGCTGAAGGACGAGCACCCGTCGGCGTACACTCCGTTGGTGCCCGTACCTTCGGGACAGTCGGGCGGAGCAGTCGGTGGAGGTGCGTACACCCCGGGTCACGAGGCTGGTGCCACCACGTCGGCGACACCGGCGTCTAGCCCTCCGCAGGCCAACGACGGCGAACAGTGAAGGGACTGACACGACGGTGAGCACAAAGAAGAGAAGGGGCAACCCCTTCCGCGGAGTCCTGGACATGATGAGCGAGATGAACAGGATCTCGGACACCATGACCAATCTGGAGACCGGGGCTCCCCAGACGCGGGGGTACTCCGACGCATGGAGTCCGACCACGGACATCTTCGCGCGTGGCGAGGACCTGGTCATCCGTAGCGAGCTGCCGGGAGTCCTCCCTGAGGACTGCGAGGTGTCGTTCTCGCACGGCTACCTGACCATCTCGGGTGAGCGTCGCCACGATGACTCCGACGTCATCTACTACGCCTCGGAGCGGTTCCGGGGCACCTTCCGCCGGGAGATCACCCTCCCGGAGGGCGTCGACGAGGAGGACATCGAGGCGCAGTTCGACGACGGCCTGCTGGAGGTCGTCGTGAAGGACGCCGCCGAGGCGACCGGGCCCTCGCAGATCACCGTGCAGAGCAAGAAGAAGCGCCAGTAGACAGGCGCGAATGACGGTGGCCCGGGCGGAGTGGATCCGCCCGGGCCACCGTCGTTTCGGGCCGCCCTCCCGGCGCGTCGGCGCTCCCTGATCGCGCCACTCTGAAAGCCCGGTCCCACTCGTAGGATTCTGCTGGGATCTGCAATCCGCGCCACGGTTCGACGTCCGGTACCGGGACGGATGGCTCGAACTCGGGAAGGAGTTCTCATCAGGCCCATCAGGTCCTACGTCCACGAGCACACGAACCCCCCTGTCTTCTTCGTATCGGCGGTCGGCACCCTCGTCTTCGTGATCGTGGGTATGGCATGGCCCGAACGGTTCAACCACGTCGCGGTCACGACGCGTGACTGGGTTGGCACGAACCTCGGAGCGTTCTACGTCCTCGCGACGACGTTCTTCCTGGTCTTCGCTCTTGTGCTGTTGGTCAGCAAGTTCGGCGCGATCCGGATCGGCCCCGACTCCTCGCGACCCGAGTTCAGTACCGGCGCGTGGTTCGCCATGCTGTTCACCGCCGGCATGGGGGTCGGCCTGGTGTTCTACGGCGTGGCCGAGCCCACGGCGCACCGGATCGACGGCGCCATCACGGACAACGGCGGCTCATCCGAAATAGAGGCGTTCCAGTACACGATGTTCCACTGGGGATTCCACCCGTGGGCCGTCTACATCGCGCTCGGTCTCGCGCTGGGGTACCTGTGCTTCCGCAAGGGCCTGCCCATGCGGCCCGCGGCGGCGCTGTACCCGCTGATCGGCAACCGTATCTACGGCTGGATCGGCAACCTGGTCGACATCCTCGCCGTCTTCGGCACCCTCTTCGGCATTGCGACATCGCTGGGGCTGGGCGCGCTGCAGATCAACACCGATCTGGAAGAGATGTTCGGAGCTCCGAACAACCAGGTAACCCAGGTCGCGATCATCTGCCTCATGACAGCGATCGCCCTACTCAGCGTCCTCGCTGGGATCGACAAGGGCATCCGGCGGCTGTCCGTCATCAACCTCTGGCTGGCGGCGGCCCTGCTGGTGTTCGTCTTCCTCGTCGGCTCCCAGCCGTGGATGATCAGCATGATGGTCAGCGGCACCGGCGCGTACCTGCAGAACCTGCCGGCCATGAGCCTCTCGTTCCCGACCGAGACGCTCGACCCCGAGGGCAGCGCGTTCAGCACCAACTGGACGATGTTCTACTGGGGCTGGTGGATCTCCTGGTCGCCGTTCGTCGGCATGTTCCTGGCCCGCATCTCCTACGGCCGGACCATCCGGCAGTTCATCATCGGCACCCTGTTCGCCCCGGTCGGGGTGAGCGCCGTGTGGTTCGGCGTCTTCGGCGGCTCCGGCATCCTGGCGGACCGCGCCGACCCGGACAACACCATCGGCAACGCGGCGGCGAACTTCGAGGAGGACCGGGCGACGTACCTGTTCCTCCAGCAGCTCGACGTGCCGATCACCGTCGCCTCGGCTGTCGCCCTGCTGACGATCATCGTTGTGACGGTCTTCTTCGTCACCTCGTCCGACTCCGGTTCGCTCGTCGTCGACATGCTGACCAACGGTGGCGACCCGCACCCGATCAAAGCCCAGCGCGCCGCGTGGGCCATCGCCGAAGGCCTGATCACCATCGTGCTGCTGACCGCTGGCGGACAAACGGCCCTGGACGGCCTGCAAGCCGCGGCCCTGGTCATAGGCGTCCCGTTCGCGGTGATCCTCGTACTCGTCTGCATCGGCCTGATCAAGGCGCTGGGTGGGGAGCATCCGTCGGCCTACACACCGGTGGCGCGCGCCAACCAGAGGTGACCACGCTGGCCCGGGCGGCTTCACTGCCCGGGCCAGAGCGTGGTCCCGCTAGAACTCCCGGTCCTGCTCGTAGGGTCCGATGACGGCCAGGGCTTCGGGGCGGCCCAGGATCTCCGCTGCCACCGCCGCCGCCTCGTCAGCGGTCACGGCATCGAACCGGGCAAGGTCGGCGTCGAGCGAGACGTGCTCCGGGTAGCCCAGCTCGTGTACCGTCAGCCGGCCCATGCGCGCCGTCGTGCTCTCGTTGCCCAGGACCCACGACCCGCGGATCTGCCCCTTGGCGCGTGCCAGCTCCTCGTCGGTGAGGCCATTGGCCGCGACATCGGCCAGCTCCGCGCGGCAAACCCCGAGGACCTCGTCGATCTTCTCCGGCAGGCAGCCCACGTAGACCTGGAACAGTCCGGTGTCGGCGTAGCCGGAGTGGTAGGCGTGCACCGCGTAGGCCAGCCCGCGCCGCTCCCGGACCTCCTGGAACAGCCGCGAGGACATTCCGCCGCCCAGGGCGGCCGAGAGCACCCGAAGTGCGTACCAGCGGTCGTCGGTGCGCCGCACCCCCTCGCAGCCGAGAACGAGGTGGGCCTGCTCCGTCTCCCGCGAAAGCAGCTTCGTCCCCGGACGCACCGGCACGGGGGCGCCGCCGATCCGCGGTTCCGCCGAACGGGCCTCCCCCGCGGCGCCCAACTGCCCCTGGAATGCCGCGTGCACCTCGGAGACAACCTGGTCGTGGTCGAGGTTGCCGGCCGCCGCGACGATCAGCTCAGCCGGAACGTAGGCGGCCTGGTACTGCTCCCGGATCCGCTCCCGGGTGATAGCCCGGATGGTGTCGTTGGTACCCAGGATCGGGCGGCCCAGAGCGGTGTCCCCGAACATCCGTTCCGCGAAGACGTCGTCGACCAGATCGAACGGCTCGTCCTCGCACATCGCGATCTCTTCGAGGATGACCCCGCGTTCGGTCTCCACCTCCGCGGGATCAAGCACCGAGTTGGCCACCATGTCGCTGACGACGTCGATGGCCAGCGGGAGGTCCTGGTCGAGCACCTTCGCGTAGTAGGTGGTGCGCTCCTTGGTCGTGAACGCGTTGTGGTTGGCGCCAACCCCGTCGAGCAGCGCGGAGATCCGCAGCGCGTCGCGCTCCCGGGTGCCCTTGAACAGCAGGTGCTCCAGGAAGTGGGCCGCTCCGGCGTGCACGCTGTCCTCGTCGCGCGAGCCGCTGGTGGCCGAGATTCCGAACGCGGCCGAACGAACGCCCGGCACCGCCTCGGTGACGACGCGCAACCCGCCGGGAAGCACGGTGCGGCGCACGAGACCCGAGCCGCCACCCGGTTCCAGCAGAGTGACGGTGCTTCCGGGCTCCTGCTCGGCTGCGATGGGGACTGAGCTCATTCTTCCCTCTTCGTCCTGGTCGTGGAGTTTCGTGGTTTTCCCGCCCGTCCCGCGCGGGGCGGCAATGGGGGCACGGCGGGTGGGTGGGGCATGGGGCCGCGCCGGGTGGGTTGCGGCAATGGGCGACCCCCGAGCGAAGCGAGAGGGGTGCCCCATTGCCGCCGAACGGAACGGTGCACCAACGCTGGGCGCGGCAAGCCGGCCCGCTCGCCGTGCTCACTTCGCCCCATTGCCGCAACTCCCTCGGGTGAACCTCACCCCAGCACCACACCCCCGGGAAGGGGTATCGAACCAAACCGGGCCCCTCTCCCCCACCACCCCACAACACCGGAACCCGAGTCCTGGCCGTCAGATGGGCCCAGGGGCAGTTCTTCGGAGTGCTTAGCCGCTTGAGGCGGGCGCCCGCGAACTCGAAATACACTGCCCAACTCACTGCCGGGAGAAACAACGTGGGGTGGCAGCGCCATTGCGCGACCACCCCACAGTCTCACTACAGCGTGCGGCTTGTGCTAGGTGTTCTCACTCCGCGCACCGCGGGTGCGGCGCCGGCGGCGATCGCCACCCTCGCTCTCGGCGCCCGACTCCTCGGTCGCCTCCTCCTTGGCGTCCGCACCATTGGACTCCGCCTCGGACTCGGCCTCGGACTCGGCCTCGGACTCGACGACCTCGACCGGAACCAGCGACAGCTTGCCGCGGTCATCGATCTCGCGGATCTCCACCTGGATCTTCTCGCCGATGGAGATGACGTCGTCCAGGTTCTCGATCCGCTTCCCACCGTGCAGCTTGCGGATCTGCGAAATGTGCAGCAGACCGTCCTTGCCGGGCAGCAGCGAGACGAACGCGCCGAACGCTGTGGTCTTCACGACCGTACCGAGGTAGCGGTCGCCGACCTCGGGCATGGTCGGGTTGGCGATGCCGTTGATCGTGTCCCGCGCGGCCTCGGCGGACGGGCCGTCGGTGGCACCGATGTAGATGGTGCCGTCGTCCTCGATCGTGATGTCGGCGCCGGTCTCGTCCTGGATCGAGTTGATCATCTTCCCCTTGGGGCCGATGACCTCGCCGATCTTGTCGACCGGCACGCGGACCGTGAGGATGCGCGGCGCGTGCGGGCTCATCTCGGCCGGACGCTGGATGGCCTCCTGCATGATGTCCAGGATGGCCAACCGGGCGCCACGGGCCTGCTGCAGCGCGGCGGAGAGCTGTCCGGCGGGGATGCCGTCGAGCTTGGTATCGAGCTGCAACGCGGTGATGAGCTCGCGGGTGCCGGCGACCTTGAAGTCCATGTCGCCGAACGCGTCCTCGGCGCCGAGGATGTCGGTCAGCGTCACGTACTCGTCACCGTCGCTGATCAGGCCCATGGCGATGCCGGAGACCATCTCCTTGAGCGGGACACCCGCGGACATGAGCGACATCGTCGAGGCGCAGACCGACCCCATGGAGGTGGACCCGTTGGACCCGACGGCCTCGGAGACCTGCCGGATCGCGTACGGGAACTCCTCGCGCGACGGCAGCACCGGCAGGAGGGCCCGCTCGGCCAACGCGCCGTGGCCGATCTCGCGCCGCTTGGGCGAGCCGACACGTCCGGTCTCGCCCGTGGAGTACGGCGGGAAGTTGTAGTTGTGCATGTAGCGCTTGGTCTTCTCCGGGTTAAGAGTGTCGACCGTCTGCTCCATGCGCAGCATGTTCAACGTGCTGATGCCCAGGATCTGGGTCTCGCCGCGCTCGAACAGCGCCGAGCCGTGCACCCGCGGCACCACCCCGACCTCGGCGCTGAGCTGGCGGATGTCCTTGGGACCGCGGCCGTCGATGCGGACATGGTCGCGCAGTACGCGCTCCCGCATCAACTGCTTGGTCAGGGACCTGAACGCCGCGCTGATCTCGCGCTCGCGCCCCTCGAAGTCCTCCAGCAGCTTCTCCGCGGCCAGCGCCTTGACCCGGTCGAGCTCGACCTCGCGGTCGTGCTTGTCGGCGATGGTCAGAGCCTGGGCGAGCTCCGAGCGCACGGCGCCGTCGACCGCCTGGTAGACGTCGTTCGCGTAGTCCAGGAAAACGGGGAACTCACCGGTCTCCTTGGCGGACTGGTCGGCCAGCGCCTGCTGGGCCTTGCAGAGCACCTTGATGAACGGTTTCGCCGCTTCGAGCCCCTCGGCCACGGTCTGCTCGTTGGGGCCGACCGCACCGTCGGACACGAGCTTCAGCGTGTTCGGGGTGGACTCGGCCTCGACCATCATGATCGCGACATCGCCGTCGTCGAGCACCCGGCCGGCGACGACCATGTCGAACGTGCCGTTCTCCAGTTCGCTGTGCGTGGGGAAGGCGACCCACTGCCCCTCGATCAGCGCCACGCGCACGCCACCGATCGGCCCGGAGAACGGGAGCCCGGCGATCTGCGTGGACATCGACGCCGCGTTGATCGCGACCACGTCGTAGAGGTGGTCGGGGTGCAGCGCCATGATCGACTCGACGATCTGGATCTCGTTACGCAGGCCGTCCTGGAAGGACGGCCGCAGCGGCCGGTCGATGAGCCGGCAGGTGAGGATGGCGTCCTCGGACGGACGGCCCTCGCGGCGGAAGAACGAGCCGGGGATGCGCCCGGCGGCGTACATACGCTCCTCGACGTCCACCGTCAGCGGGAAGAAGTCGAGGTTCTCCTTGGGCCGCTTCGACGCCGTCGTGGCCGACAGCACCATCGTCTCGTCGTCAAGGTAGGCGACAGCGGAGCCAGCGGCCAGCTGGGCCAGCCGGCCGGTCTCGAAGCGGATGGTCCGGGTGCCGAAGCGACCATTGTCGATTACTGCTTCGGCGGAATACGCGCCCTCCATGGGCGACCTCCTGTACGGTCGGATACTCGAAGGTCCCGCGCTCGTACCCCGGAGAAAGTGCTCGTCGAGATATCGTCTCGGCCATCCGAGCGGGACGGGGTCTCCCCCGATATCGCGCTCACAGGTCCCTGACTGCCGGCCATCGATCGAAGCCTCCGGCACATCCCGAAAACGGGGCGGGCCGAAGACCACTACCGAGGACCGGCCCCGACGCGAGTGCCAAGGGCGGATGACGCGGGAAGTCTTCTGAAGTGAAGTTGTTGTTTTTTCTTACTGTAGACACACTGACCACCGTGGGCGGTACCCCTGGCCACAGCACCATAGTGTCTACACACTACTAAGAAAGGGAGTGGCGTGCGCCACTCCCTTGCGTCACCTCGGCTAACGGCGCAGCCCAAGACGTTCGATGAGGGTGCGGTAGCGGGTGATGTCCTTCTTGGCGATGTACTTCAGCAGCCGCTTGCGGCGGCCCACCATCAGCAGCAGGCCACGCCGGCTGTGATGGTCGTGCTTATGCGTCTTCAGGTGCTCGGTCAACTGGGTGATCCGGTGCGTGAGCAGCGCTACCTGAACGTCCGGTGAGCCGGTGTCGCCCTCTTCGATGGCGAAATCGGCAATGATCTTTTCCTTGGTGGCGGTGTCGATCGACACGGCTCTCCTTCTTGTCGGTACGCGGTTCTCGTCGAGCCACCGCACAACATCCCCGATGGGGACGGCGCGGGGCAGGTGACCATGCGTACGTACAGTCACCTCGATGTGGGGTCCGAGTACCCCTCCACCCGCGAGCGATGGGCGGGATGCCACACCCGATCGCTGGTGCTCAGCTTTCGCAGTGGTACCGGCACGCACAGCGGCGGGGGGAACGCTTCGCAGTCTACCGCAACAAACGAGGTCACCGAACCGATGCCGCCCGCCTCAGGCGCCGGACAACAGCTCGCGCGCCCGCTCCACGTCGTTCTGCATCGCCTCGATCAGCTCCGCCACACTGTCGAAACGCACCATGGGGCGAATGTTGGACGCGAACTCCACGCCGAGCGACTCCCCGTAGAGATCCAGGTCATCGCGGTCCAGTGCGTAGGCTTCGACGCTGCGCGCGCTTCCCTCGAACGTGGGGTTGGTCCCCACCGAGACCGCCGCTGGCCACGAGGACTCCTCACCAGCACGCGGCTCGACACGCAGCAACCATCCCGCATACACCCCATCAGCCGGAATCGCCGTGTCAGGCGCGCACTCAAGGTTGGCAGTGGGGAACCCCAGCAGCTCCCGTCCCCGAGCCGCGCCGTGGACGACCCGGCCCTCGACGCGGTGCGGGCGGCCGAGGCAGTGCCGTGCCTGCTCAACCTGCCAGTTTTCGAGGAGCCTTCGGATCAGTGTGGAAGTGATGGTCTCGGTGCCCGGATCAGAGACCAGCCGCACGCCGTCGGCGGCGAAATCGTATTTCTCCCCCAGCGTCTGCAGCACACCGATGTCGCCCGCAGCCTTGTGGCCGAACCGGAAGTTCTCCCCCACGACCACAGCGGCCGCGCGAAGCCGGTCCACCAGGACACGCCGAACGAACTCCTCAGCGGACAACGCCGCCAGCTCCGGAGTGAACGGAAGCACGCACACCGCGTCGGCCCCGTGCTCCGCCAGCAAGTGCGCCTTGCGCGCCTGCGGTGTGAGGACCGCGGGATGCGGCAGCCCGCGGACCACGGAATCGGGGTGCGGGTCGAAGGTCACGGCCACCACTGGCAAGCCCAGCTCACGGGCACGCTCGCTGGCGCGGCTCAGGATGCTCTGGTGGCCGCGGTGCACACCGTCGAAGACCCCTATGGTCACCACGGACCGGCCCCAGTCGTCTGGAATATCCGCCAGTCCCCGCCAGCTCCGCACGTCGAACAGCTCCCCTCGAACGGATCCCGGACGGGCCAATGCTTCCCGGCCCCCAGGGTGCCACCTCCGCCGAACCGGCTCGCTCCCGGCCACGGCGCTCAGGCCGCTTCGAACACCACGATCGGCTTCCGGTAACCGGGAGCCTGCTCCGCGAGCGCCACAACGGTGCCGTCCGGTGCGTACAGACCGACGGGCCCCGCCCCCAGGTCATCGGGCGAGATCCGGTTGCCGTGCGTGACCTTGCGGGCCTCGTCGGCGCTGAGGACGCGGGCCGGGAACGCTGCGGCCACCGCCTCCGCGAGCGGAACCAGAGTGAACTCCTCCGCGAGCCGTTCGAGGGTGGCGGACTGCCCCAGGTCGTAGGGACCGACACGGGTCCGGCGCAGCGCCGTCAGATGCCCCCCGGTGCCCAGCGCGGCGCCCAGGTCACGCGCGAGCGCCCGGACGTAGGTGCCGCTGGAGCAGGTGATCCTGGCGTCGAAATCGACGAACACGCCGTTGTCGGCGGTGACCCGCCGAAGCTCGTGCACCGTGAACTCCGAGATGGTGGCCCGCCGGGCCGCGAGCTCCACCTCCGTGCCGGCCCGAGCCGACTTGTACGCCCGCTTCCCGTCCACCTTGATCGCGCTGACCTGCGGCGGAACCTGGTCAATAGTACCGGTCAGCGCCTGGACACCGCGGTGAACCGCCTCGTCGGCCACCTCGGCGGCCCCGCTCTGCGCCACGGGCTCACCTTCGGCGTCGTCGGTGGTCGTGGTCGCGCCCAGCCGGATGGTGGCCTCGTAGACCTTCTCGGTGAGCGTGAGGTGACCGAGCAGCTTGGTGCCCTTACCAACACCGAGGACGAGCACCCCGGTGGCCATGGGGTCGAGGGTGCCGGCATGCCCGACCTTGCGCGTGCCCGCCAGGCGGCGGGTCCGCGCGACGACGTCGTGCGACGTCCAGTCCGCGGGTTTGTCGACAATGACGACACCGTTACCGGTCATGGGGTGGCGTTCCTAGCGTGGTTGGGCGGGACCGTGCTCGGCCGATGAGGGATAGCGCCAGCGAGCCAAACAGGCACTCCCTAACCGTCCTCCTCGTCGCGCTCGCGGGGCTGCCGGTAGGGGTCGGGCTCGCCTGCGGGCTGCGCCGTGGCGGCGCTCCGCGCCACCTCGGCGTCCAGGTCGCGGGCCTTGGCCAGCAGCTCTTCGATGTGCGCAGCGTTCTGCGGCACCTCGTCGCGCTCAAAGGTCAGGCTCGGCGTGTGCCGTAGCCCGGTCTGCCTGCCGACCTCGGTCCGGATGACGCCCTTGGCGCTCTCCAGCGCCGCGGCCGTTCCCGCCTTCTCGTCGTCGGTGCCGAACACCGTGTAGTAGACCGTGGCATCGCGCAGGTCGTTGGTGAGGCGCGCATCGGTCACGGTCACGAACCCCAGGCGCGGATCTTTGATCCGGAGCTCCAGCATCTGAGCCACGATCTTCTGGATCCGGTCCGCGAGCTTGCGCGCGCGTGCGGCGTCAACCATGGTCCTACTCTTCCTCTCGACCGAATAGCCGGTGCCGCGCCGAGAGCAGTTCGATCTCGGGGCGGCCGGCGACCAGGCGCTCGCAGTTGTCGAGCACCTGGGTGCAGTGTGCCGCTGTTGAGGCGACGACCGCGACACCGATCTCACACCGCCGGTAGAGATCCTGGTCGCCCGTCTCAGCGACGGACACCGCGAACTTGCGCTGCAGCTCGGCCACGATGGGCCGGACGACCGAACGCTTCTGCTTCAGAGACCGGACATCCCCGAGCAGTACATCGAGCGTCAAGGCACCAACGAACACGCACTCACCCCGGCTCCGCGTTACCTGAATGTACTGGCTACCCAGCGGTGCCGCGATCGAACGGCACGATACGACCAACCGGACCCCGGCCGGTAGGCCGGGGTCCGGAGGCGATGCTTACCGCGTGTCAGTCACGCGGCTTCTCGCGCATCTCGTACGTCTCGATCACATCGCCGACACGGAGGTCGTTGTACCCGAGCCCGATACCGCACTCGTAGCCGTCGCGGACCTCAGTAGCGTCGTCCTTGAACCGGCGCAGCGACTCGACGTTGAGGTTCTCCGAGATGACAACACCCTCGCGGATGAGCCGTGCCTTGGCGTTCCGCCGGATGATGCCGGTGCGCACGATCGAACCGGCGACGTTGCCGATCTTGGGCACCTTGAAGACCTCGCGGATCTCCGCGGAGCCGAGTTGGACCTCCTCGTAGATGGGCTTGAGGAGACCCTTGACCGCGGCCTCGACCTCGTCGATCGCCTGGTAGATCACCGAGTAGTAGCGGATGTCGACGCCCATGCGATCGGCGAGCTGGCTGTTCTTGCCCTCGGGCCGAACGTTGAAGCCCACGATGATCGCGTCGGCGGAGGCGGCGAGGTTGATGTCGTTCTGCGTGATCGCGCCGACACCGCGGCCGATGACGCGGATTCCGACCTCGTCGCCGCCGGCGTCGATCTTCTGCAGGGACTCCTCCAGCGCCTCGACGGAGCCGGACATGTCACCCTTGATGAGCAGGAGCAGCTCGTTGCGCTCCCCTTCCTCAAGGGTCCGCTGCCAGTTGTCCAGAGTGACCCGGCGGCTGGACTTCGCCTGCTGGGCGAACCGCTCGCGCGCCTCGCGCTGCTGGGCGATCTGGCGCGCCACCCGGTCGTCCTTGACGACCAGGAAGCTGTCGCCCGCGCTGGGCACGTTGGTCAGACCGAGTACCTGGACGGGCCGGGACGGCTCAGCCTCCTGCACGTTCTTGCCGTGCTCGTCGAGCATGGCGCGCACGCGGCCGTAGGCGTCGCCGCAGACGATCGAGTCGCCCACGCGGAGCAGACCGCGCTGCACCAGGACGGTCGCCATGGAGCCGCGGCCGCGGTCGAGGTAGGCCTCGATCGCCAGCCCCTGCGCGTCCATGTCGGGGTTCGCGCGCAGATCCAGAGCGGCGTCGGAGGTGAGGACCACGGCCTCCAGGAGGCCGTCGAGGTTCTCCCCCCTGAGCGCGGAGATCTCGACCACCTGGACGTCACCGCCGAGCGCCTCGGCGACCACGCCGTACTCGGTGAGCTGCGCCCGGACCCGCTGCGGGTCGGCACCCTCGACGTCGATCTTGTTGAGCGCCACCACGATCGGAACCTCGGCCGCCTTGGCGTGGTCGATGGCCTCCGCCGTCTGCGGCTTCACGCCGTCGTCGGCGGCGACCACCAGGACCGCGATGTCGGTTGCCTGCGCACCGCGGGCACGCATGGCGGTGAACGCCTCGTGGCCCGGGGTGTCGATAAAGGTGATCTTGCGGTCTTCCTCATCGACAACGGTGCCGACCTGGTAGGCGCCGATGTGCTGGGTGATGCCGCCGGCCTCGCCGCTGACCACGTTGCTGTTCCGGATGGAGTCCAGCAGCTTGGTCTTGCCGTGGTCGACGTGGCCCATGACGGTCACGACCGGCGGACGCGGACGCAGGTCCTGCTCGGAACCGGAGTCCTCGCCGAACTCGATCGAGAACGACTCCAGCAGCTCCCGGTCCTCGTCCTCGGGACTGACGACCTCGACCTTGTACTTGAGCTCGTCGCCGAGCAACTGCAACGTCTCGTCGGGCAGCGACTGGGTGGCGGTCGCCATCTCGCCCAGGTGCATCATCACCTGGACCAGCGAGGCCGGGTTGACGCCGATCTTGTCCCCGAAGTCGGACAGGGACGCGCCCCGCGACAACCGGATCGTCTGGTTGTTCCCGCTCGGGATCTTGACGCCGCCGAACGACGGCGCCTGCATGTCGTTGAACTCTTGACGCCGCTGCTTCTTCGACTTGCGCGCGCGGCCCGGACGGCCACCAGGACGTCCGAACGCACCCGCTGTACCGCCGCCGCGGCCTCGGCCGCCACTGCCGGGACGGCCACCGGGACCGCCGGGACGCGGAGCACCGCCGCCTCCGGCTCCGCCCGGACGCTGACCGGTACCAGCCGGAGCGCCGCGGCCGGCGCCAGCACCGGCGCCAGCGGGACGGCCACCGCCGCCACCGCGACCGCCTCCAGCGCCAGCACCGCCAGCTCCGCGGCCGCCACGCTCACCGCCACCACCGGTGGTCGGGCGCGAGGACGGCATGTTCATCGGGCTGGGGCGCGGACCGCCGGGACGCGGGCCGGCACTCGCCGGAGCGGGACGCGGTCCGCCACCGGCGGACTGGCCTCCCTGGCGCGGGCCACCGCCCTGGCGGGGTGCCTGCGGTCGGGGCGCCTGCGAACGCTGGCCGCCGCGCTCGCCGGTGCCACCACCGCGCTCGCCACCGCCGCGCTCGCCACCGCCGCGTTCGCCGCCGCGCTCACCGCCGCCGGAGCGTGTACCGCCCTGGCCATCCTGCCCGTCCTGGCCACTCTGCGGACCGGGCTTGGGCCCGGGACGCGGTGCCGGCTTGGAACCCATTCCGGTGGCTGTCGACGCGAACGGGTTGTTGCCCGGGCGCGGGCCGGTCGAGCGCGCGCCCTTTCCGCCGCCCTCGGAACGCCCCGGACCGCGCTCGCCGCCGGAACGCCCTCCACCGGACTTGGGACCCGACGGGCCGGGCTTCGGCGCGGCGGGACGAGGTCCCGGCTTGGGCGTCTCGCCCGTGGGAGTGTTGGGACGCGCCGGAGCCGGCTTCGGGCCGGGCTTGGGAGACGCGGGCGCGGACGCCTCGCCGTCCCCGGACTCGCCGCTGGCCGGCTTCTCCTCTACAGTCTCCGCGGCGGGCGCGGAAGTCTCCGCGGGAGGTGCGGGCTCGGCGCGGGGTTGCTTCTTCTGCTCTTCCGAGCGGGACTTGTGCTGCTCACCGCTCTTCTGCTCCGCCTTATCCGCCTTAGGCTGGGCGGAGCCGTTTCCATTGCCGCTGTTGAACGCTTCCTTGAGTCGGCGGACGACAGGCGCCTCGATCGTCGAGGACGCCGACCGCACAAATTCGCCCATTTCGTTGAGCTTGGCCAGAACGACCTTGCTCTCTACGCCGAACTCCTTAGCGAGTTCGTATACCCGGACCTTCGCCACTGCTCTCCTCTACCTCGGTCCGGGACATGGGGTCTGTGCCGGACCGTCGCTAACTTGACGTACTCATCGCTGCGTACTCATCGAGCGCTCATCGCAATCTCGACCCGCTTCCTCGTCGCTACACAACAATGGGTCAGGTCGCGTCGGACATGCCGACACAGCAAGACCCACCGACCACGGTTAGTACAACCGGATGGGCGGCGTGATCATTCCAACCCTATCTGGACCCACCACCGACACCAACGTGCGGGGCGGCGATGTGGGCGGCGACCTGGGAGGTGTCGAAGCCCTCCGCCGACCTGAAAGCCCGCTTCCAGACCTTGCGCCGCTCGGCCTGCTCCCAGCACCGATGGTTGGGGTGCAGGTAGGCGCCCCGGCCCGGCAGCCGCCGCGCGGGGTCCGGAACCACCATGACACCGTCGACGACCAGCCGCAACAGGTCGGACTGAGCTGCCCGCGACCGGCACCCTACGCACGTACGAACGGGGGACGGCCGTCCACCGGAATCCATTCTAACGCGCTGGCGCATCCGTCGGACCCGTAGCGTGATCGGTGCCGCCCTCCGGCGGCGCGCCGGTGAACGGGTTGATGGGCTCGTCGGCGGGGTCGGCATCCGAGCGGATGTCGATCCGCCATCCGGTGAGCCGGGCGGCCAGCCGCGCGTTCTGCCCTTCCTTGCCGATCGCCAGCGACTGCTGGTAATCGGGCACGATGACCCGCGCGACCTTGCCCGCGGCGTCGAGCACCTCGACGTCGCTGACCCGCGCGGGGGACAGCGCGTTGCCGACGAAGACGGCCGGATCATCGGAGTAGTCGACGATGTCGATCTTCTCGCCGTTCAGCTCCGCCATGACGTTGCGGACCCGGCTGCCCAGTGGACCGATGCACGCCCCCTTGGCGTTCACCCCGGCCTTGTTCGACCGGACCGCCATCTTGGTGCGGTGCCCGGCCTCGCGCGCGATCGCCGCGATCTCGACGGTGCCGTCGGCGATCTCCGGGACCTCCAGTTCGAACAGCTTGCGCACCAGGTTGGGATGGGTACGCGAGAGTGTCACGGACGGACCGCGGTGGCCCTTGCGCACCTGCACGACGTAGGCCCGGATCCGCTCCCCGTGGCCGTACATCTCGCCGGGCACCTGCTCCTGCGGCGGAAGGATGGCCTCGATCTTGCCCAGGTCCACGAGCACGTTCCGCGGGTCCTTGCCCTGCTGGATCAGGCCGGACACGATCTCCGACTCGCGCCCGGCGTACTCGCCCAGTGTCAGTTCGTCCTCGGCATCGCGCAGCCGCTGCAGGATGACCTGCTTCGCGGTGGACGTCGCGATGCGCCCGAAACCGGCGGGGGTGGCGTCGTACTCGCGCAACACGTTGCCCTCGTCGTCGGTCTCGGCTGCCCACACGACAACGTGTCCGGTGGAGCGGTTCAGCTCGACCCGCGCCGAGATCTGCGCCCCCTCTTGACGGTGATAGGCGATCAGCAAAGCGTCCTCGATCGCCTTCACGACCAGGTCAACGGAGATGTCCTTCTCGCGCTCCAAGCTGCGCAGGACACTCATATCGATATCCACCGGGGCTCCCCCTCTAGTCCGCCGCGCCCGAGTCGCCGTCGCGCCGAAATTCCACCTGGACCTTGCCACGCCCCAGGTCAGAGTACTTGTATGTGTGAACCTGACCGTCCGTTTCAAGGGTCACGCCGGACTCGTCAGCGTCCATCACCCGACCTCGCGTCTCACCGCCGGCGGCGAGCTGCACGAGCACCAGGCGCCCGCGCGACCGCCACCAGTGCCGGGGTTCGGTGAGCGGCCGATCCACGCCCGGCGACGTCACTTCGAGGACATAGGGGGATTTGCCCATGGCATCGGACGTGTCGAGCGTAGTGGAGATCCGTTGGCTCACCTCCCCGACAGAGTCCAGATCGACACCATCGTCGGAGTCCACCACGACACGTACCAGGCGGCGCTTGCCGGCCGGGGTGACCTCGAGGGCCTCCAGGTCCAGTCCGGCCTCGGCCAGCACCGGCCCGATCAGCTCGACGAGACGGGCATGACGAGCCTCCGCGCCCATCAGAGATCCTCCTCGGCGAATTCCGCCCGCGACTTGTCTTCGCTCGGCGGGGCGGTCCAGCTCTGCATATAGGACTTCCACGCGTCACCATGACGGCGACTTGATTTCAAGAGTATCCACATTCCACGGTTGCCCAGGCATCCTACGTCGCCTCGCGCGCCAGAACCGCCCAATTCCGCGACTCGCACCTAAGTCTGAATCGCCCCATCTCCGTGGAAAAATACTCTGGGACGCGTCCGCGATGCCGGTCTTGGTCGCCACAGGGCGGAGCATCCGGTTCCACCACGTTCGGGAGGCAGGATTGGCGCACGTGCGAGACGCCCTCAGCCGCCGTTCGGTCCTCACGGGCGCGCTCGCGGCACTCACCGTAGCGGGCACGAGCGGTTGCCAGGGATCCCGGTGGTACCCCAGTGAAATCAGCCCGGACGAGTACGTCCTGCGCTCCGTCATCGCCGGGAAGAAGCGGACGATCGCCCGCTATGAGGCTGCCCTGGAGAAGGGTGAGGGCCCCACGGACCTCTTGGAAGAACTGCTCGGCCGCCACCGGCAGCACATTGCGGCGCTGCGCGAGCGGCTGCCCGATCACGGTCCCGACGAGCCGTGGGCCCCGGAGAACTCGCCCTCACCCAGCGCCAGCGCACCGAGTGATCCCGACCCTCCGGCAGTCTCGGCGCTGCGCGTGGTCGAGCAGAGCGCGGCCGGAGAGCGCCCCCGGCAGCTTGCCAAGCTCACCGACCCCGGCCTGGCGCAGCTCATCGCCTCCGTCGGGGCCTGCGAGACCGCTCACGCCCATCTACTCAAGGAGGAAGCTTGAGCGCGGACAGCCCCGGCGAGAGTCCCGACGGCAGCCCATCCGAGGACGAACCCACCGACGCTGAGGCGCTGCAGAACGCACTGCGCGCCGAGCACGCCGCCGTGTACGGCTACGGGTTCATCGGGGCGCACTGCGCGGGCAAGGACCGCGAGCGGAGCTACACGTGCCTGGACGCGCATCGGACGAAGCGCGACACGCTCCGCAGCGAACTGGTGCGGCTCAGCGTAGACCCGGCGGCCTCGAAGAGCGCATACGCGCTGCCGGACGCCACCGACCAGGACACGCTCGACACGTTCGCCACGGAGCTGGAGGAACGCACCACGCACGGGTACCTGCGGCTCGCCGCCGCCAACGACGTCTCACTGCGCGACCTGGCCGCGCGCTCCCTGCAGGAAGCCACGGTCCGCGGCCTGACGTGGGGCGCCGAACTGGTCGACCTGCCGGGCTTCCCGGACGGGTCCGGCGGCTCCGCTCCCGAGGACGTAGCCGGAGACTGATCCGCCGCGCTTCCCGAGTCAGTCGCCCCGGACGATGCCGGCGACCCTGTCGACAACGGTGTCGAGCGCGATCTCCGCGCGCTCGCCGCTCGCGCGGTCGCGCAGCTCCAGTACGCCCTGGTCGAGACCCTTGCCGACGATCACGCTGGTGGGGATGCCGAGCAGCTCGGCGTCGGTGAACTTCACGCCGGGCGAGACGCCCTTCCGGTCGTCCACGAGCACCCGGACGCCCCTGGCCTCCAGTTCACCGGCGACGCGCAGCGCCACCTCGATCTGCTCGCCCTTGCCGGTCCCGATGACGTGCACATCGGCCGGCGCCACCGCACGCGGCCAGACTATGCCCTTGTCGTCGTGGGACTGCTCGACGATCGCGGCGACCACCCGCGAAACCCCGATCCCGTAGGACCCCATGGTGACGCGCTTGGGTTTGCCGTCGGGGCCGAGCGCGTCGAGCTGGAAGGCGTCGGTGTACTTGCGGCCGAGCTGGAAGACGTGGCCGATCTCGATACCGCGCGCGGTGTAGAGAGTTCCCGCGCCGTCGGGTGAGGGGTCGCCGTCGCGGACGTCGGCGACGTCGATCACGCCGTCGGGGACGAAGTCGCGCCCGCACACCAGGTCGACGATGTGGTGGTCGACCTGGTCAGCACCGGTGACCCAACGCGTTCCCTCGACGATCCGGGGGTCGGCCAGGAAGCGCAGTTTGTTCTGGAGCAGCGCGTTCGGCCCGACATACCCCTTGACCAGGAACGGGTTGGCCTCGAAGTCGGTCTCGTCGAGCATCGCCACCTCGGCCGGCTCCAGGGCCGCCTCCAGCCGCTTCGTGTCGACGTCGCGATCGCCGGGAACGCCGATGCCCAGGATCTCCCACTCGCCCTCGCCGGGCTGGCGGATCTTGACAAGGACGTTCTTCAGGGTGTCGGCCGCGGTGAACGTGCGGCCCAGCCCGGCACCGTTGAGGAAGTCGACCAGCGTCTCGATGGTCGGGGTGTCCGGCGTGTGGTGCGCCTTGGCCTCGGGCAGCCCTTCGATGGGCCGCGCGGTCGGCGCCGGGGTGCGGACCGCCTCGACGTTGGCGGCGTAGTCCGAACCCGTACTGCGCACGAACGTGTCCTCGCCCGTGGGTGTCTCGGCGAGGAACTCCTCCGAGGCGGATCCGCCCATGGCGCCCGAGGTGGCCGAGACGATCACGTAGCGCAGCCCGAGCCGGTCGAACATCCGGACATAGGCATCGCGGTGCAGCGTGTAGGAACGCTGCAGGCCCTCGTCATCGAGGTCGAAGGAGTAGGCGTCCTTCATGTGGAACTCGCGGCCGCGCAGGATGCCGGCCCGCGGGCGGGCTTCGTCGCGGAACTTCTCCTGGATCTGGTACAGAACCACCGGGAAGTCCTTGTAGGACGAGTACTCGCCCTTGACCAGCTGGGTGAACAGCTCCTCGTGGGTGGGCCCCAGGAGGTACTCGGCGTCCTTGCGGTCGGCCAGCCGGAACACGCTGTTGCCGTATTCGGTCCAGCGGCCGGTTGCCTCGTAGTACTCCCGCGGCACCAGCGCGGGCAGCAGCACCTCCTGCCCGCCGATCCGGCTCATCTCCTCGCGGATGACAGAGGAGACGTTCTCCAGCACCAGCTTGCCGAGGGGCAGCCACGAGTGGACACCGGGCGCGGCCCGGCGCACGTACCCGCCGCGGGCGAGCAGCTTATGGCTCGGCACCTCGGCGTCCGCCGGGTCCTCGCGCAAGGTGCGCAGGAACAGGGTCGACATCCGCAGTAGCACGGCCACTCCTCGATCGCGGGCGGGCGGACAACGGTGTATCCGGGTGTCCTCGGCACGAGGACAGTGCGCGGTGTACACCGGAGGGGAGTCCAGGCTAACGGTCCCGGCGACCGTTTTGGGGATCCGCGGCATGTTCAGCGGTGATCGCGGGCGCGCCCTACGCGCGAGCTCTCAGGAGAGCACTCTCAGGAGAGCACCGGGCGGCGCCATCTCCGAGAGGGCCGGCCGCGAACTGTCGAAGCTGCCGTTCGCCCAGGTAACGGCCTGTCGCGACAAACGTAGCGACAATCCGGGGAAACATTCCGAGAATTTCCACCATTGCGTACCAAATGCCCCGCCGCGTACCGTACTGGTTGGTGAGGACGCAACAGGGTGCCCAAGGTGCAACAGCGGCCTCGTCGCAGATATTAGGGGATCCCCTACCTCTAATTGCAGTGAGGAGTGTCTTCATGTCCGAATCCGGAACCCGCCATGACGACCTGAGCTTCGACGTCCAGGATCTTCCCACCGACGTGTTCGAACTGTCCGCAAAGGGCATCACTGTAGAATCCCTCACCACCGACACCGGCTTCTCCGAAAGCTGCCAGGGCCCTCCCGGTAGCCAGTGCTGCTCCTAACCCCGGCACTACTCGCTAACCGGCCCGGGCGGGGCTCCCCAGCCCGCCCGGGCTCCCGCCGAAGCCCTCCACGAGTCCGGATGAAGACCCTGGGAAGACGTAGCGGCCCACGGCCCGGGCGGGACCGGACAGCGCCAGGCAACGCGCCCTCCCCGGGCCGCGTCCGGCCATTCTTCCCCGACGCCTTTTCGGCCGGAGAGAAGCTCTGCCCCAGGGCGGGGCGAGCAGCGAAAATGTCGAGTTCTAGCTGTAGCGGACGAATACCGTGGTGAGTACCATGCCGGTTGGCGAAGCCGCGTTCGCCCACGGGTGCAAAGGGCTCACTTGCGTTCCAATTATGTGCGGAGTGTCTTCATGTCCGAATCCGGAACCCGTCAT
Source organism: Lipingzhangella halophila (assembly GCF_014203805.1). Lineage (GTDB taxonomy): Bacteria > Actinomycetota > Actinomycetes > Streptosporangiales > Streptosporangiaceae > Lipingzhangella > Lipingzhangella halophila. The sequence continues at coordinate 4,566,656 of NZ_JACHJT010000001.1, forward strand.
GACGACCTGAGCTTCGACGTCCAGGATCTTCCCACCGACGTGTTCGAACTGTCCGCAAAGGGCATGACCGTGGAATCCCTCACCACCGACACCGGCTTCTCCGAAAGCTGCCAGGGCCCTCCCGGTAGCCAGTGCTGCTCCTGACCCCGGCACTACTCGCTAACCGGCCCGGCCGAGGCACGACCCCCAGCGCTCGTCCGGGCTCCCTACTGCCAGTATCCCCACCACGAGTTCGGGAAGAGTCAGGGAAGACGTGGCGGCACCAATGCACACGGCCGGGGTGGCAGGCACCACGCCCGCCCGAGCCGAACCCCCTCGATTCCGGGTGGCGGAAACCCTCGCCGCACGGATCTGCGGCCTGGACATGTCCGTTCTCACCCGGCTCACCTGCCCCAAGACGCTCTCAGCCGTCCACACGTGTCTCGACCGCGAGGCGGCCCTGGCCACCGAGGCCGCCGCGATCTCGGACGACCTGTTTCCCGTTATCGGCGCCCTCTCCGACAACCCGCTCAAACCGCGGCTGGTCGGCCTGCGGCGCGCGGTGTACCAGGGGCGGGATCCCGGACCGGGCGAGTGGAACACCGAGACAGCGGACTACCTTCCCGGTCCGCTGCGCGAGCGCGTCACCGCGTGGCTCGCCAAGTCCCGCGAACAGCGCGAGGCGCTGGCGGAGCTCCCCACTCTCCTGGACGCCGAGTCCGACGACAAGCGCGCGGAGCTGCGCGGCATCATCGCGGACGCGGCCTTCCAGCGCGCGCTCTCCCAGGCCAGCCCGGACCTGTTCGAGGTGGTGCGCCGCTGGCTCACCGATCCGCACTACCAGCCGCGGCGGTCCTCCCTCGTGCGGCTGGTCAAGTACGTCGTCCGGGCCGCGACCAAGACCAGCCCGTTCAGCACGTTCACGGCCAGCGGACGCGCTGAGTGGACCACCGGCCCGGCACCGGCCACCCTGTTGGCCGCCACCGGGCCGGCACGCTGTGTCCCGGAACTGAGAGGCGGAGTGGTCGACCAGCTTCGCCGGGCGCTGGTCGCCGTGCCCGCGCTGCGCGCCGCCCTGCCTGTGCGGGTGAACCCGAGCCTGACCGAGCAGGACGGCACGCTGTGCTTCCTGCGCCCGGGCGCCGACGAGCCGATCGTGTCGGTGCCGGACACCGGGGAGGTCCGCGCCGTGCTCGCTGCCGCCGGCGAGGCGGAGGGCCCCGGACGCACCGCGGCCGAGCTGACCACCCAGATCGCCGCGGTGCGCTCCGAAACCGCGGCCGCGGATGTCGCGCGGTTCGTCGACCGGATGCTGGACATCGGGCTGCTCGAAGCCTACGTGCCCGTTCCGGACCAGTCCGCCTCGCCGTTCGCCGGCCTCGCGCGGTGGCTCGCCGCCAACGCGCCGGAGTACACTGCTGTCGGCGAGCACGTCAGCGTCATCGACAGCGCGCTGGCCGCTCCCGCAGCGGCCGCGGAGGTCGACGGACAGCGCGCCCGCAAGGAGGCCCTCGCCACGGCGACGCGTGCGCTGGCCGGCGAGCTCGCCGCCGCGAACGAGCAGGAGCCGGCCGTCCCCGAGGAGACCCTGGCAAGCAAGACTTTCCTGCACGACAACGCGGTGTTCACGGCACCGGTCGCGGAGTGTTCGCGCGCCCGCTGGAGCCCGGCACTGGCTGACCTGGACCTGGTGCGACGCTGGCTCGCGGCGATCCACGACCCCGCGCTCCCGCTCCGTCTCGTGCTTGGCGACCTCGTCGCCGAACGCTTCGGCCCGGGAGCCCAACTGCCCTTCCTGGAGCTGCACCGCGCCGTCCAGACCGAGCTCGACCAGCCCGCGGGTTTCGGAGCCGAACTGCGCGCCGCGATGGACTCCGCGTACTTCCTGGCGCCCGGTGCCCTCGACGACGCCACCCTGCCGCGGCTGCGGCGGCTGGGCGAACTGCGCGAGCAGAGCCGCGCGGTGCTGCGCGAGGCGGACGGCTCGGCCCGATCCGCCGAGGCCGTGCGGGCGGCGGCGGCCGAGCAGATCGCCACGTTGCCGTCCTGGGTGACGCCGCCAGCCTCCCTCGCCTGCTACGTGCAGCAACTGCCCGCGGACGGCGATGCGGCAGTGGTGTGCAACGCCGTCATGACCGGCTACGGCCGGGGCCGGGCGCGGCTGCACCACCTGATCCATCTGGCCGGTGGTCCGGCCAGCGAACCAGACGTACCCTCGGGCGGCGTCCCGGACGTGCTGGCCGAGCTCACCGGGTCGTTCGGCTCGGCACTGAACCGGCGCATGCCCGCTGTCTCGCACGAGCTCGACTACCCCGGCTGCGTCCCGGAACGCCCCCGTGAACAGCGGGTGGCCCTGGGCGAGTTGGTCGTCGGGCACGAATCGGACACCGGCCTGCTGCGGGCGTCCGCGACCACCCCCGACCGCCCAGTGCGGCCGCTGCACATCGGCGGTACGGCGGACTCGCTGCTTCCCCCCGCCGCGCGCCTGCTCAGCCACGCGTTCGAGGGAAGCTTCCTGCTGGCTCCGGTGGCGCCGTCCCTGGCGCCCCGAGACGCCGCTTTCCCACCGGAGGACGTGGTCCACCAACCGCGGGTCCAGCTCGGCAACGTGGTGCTGCAGCGCGCCTTCTGGCTCGTGCCCGCGCACGCGGTGCCCCAACGTTCCCCGTCCGAGAGCCGGGCGATGTTCCTCTACCGGATGGTGCGCTGGCTGCGCGAGCGGGACATTCCCGAAAGCTGCTTCGTCCGTTCGATGGGGCCAGCGCCGCAGGCCGGAGTGGACACCGAGGCCGCGCAGGGGAACTGGCGGTTCCGGAAGTCCCGCAAGCCCGTCTTCGTCGACTTCGCCGCCCTGTTCGCGCTGGACGTGCTCGAACAGGGCATCGCCGAAGGCGAAACGGTCGCCGTCAAGTTCGAGGAGGCGTTGCCGCATCCCGGTGATGCGGCGGAGAACGGAGCCGGTGAGCGGCGGGTAACAGAGTTCGTAGTCGAGGTGGCCCACCATGAACGCGACATCTAGGCAGGACGACACCGGCTGGGTGGCGGCGCACGTCTTCTGCGACGACAACCCCGGCCGGCTGGCCGTCGACGTCCTTCCCGGGCTCGTCGCGGAACTCCGCGAGTCGGGGCTCGCACAGGAGTTCTTCTTCCTGCGCTACTGGGACGGCGGAAAGCACATGCGGTTCCGGTTCCGGCCCGGAGGTCCCGGCGACGCGCCCGCGGTCCGGGACCTCGTCGAGAAGCGGTGCCGGGACTACCTCGCCGCGCACCCCGCCCCGGACCTGCTCGACGAGGCGGAGTACGAGGCACTCGCGCCCACTCTCGCCGCGAGCGAGAAGGCGACCAGCTACCTTCCGCGCCAGCGGAACAACTCCGTGGTCTTCATGCCCTACCACCGCGAGCACGGGCGCTACGGCTACGGCGCGGCCATGGCGGCGGCCGAAGAGCACTTCGCGGAGTCCAGCGAGACGGCCCTGAACCTGCTCACGCGGGGACTCAGCGTGGAGGAGCGGTTCACCGGCGGCTTCTCCGCGCTGGTCCTGGCCTGGCTGTGCTGCGGGGACGACCCGGGGTGGCAGACCTCGTGGGCCACGGCCGACGGGCAGTCGGCGCGCGTGGCCGACGAGGTCAACGGCGCCTACGCCAGCGACCCCGACACCGCGTACCAGCGGCAACGCGAGACGCTGGTGGCGCTGACCGCCCAACTGCGGGCACTGGCCGAACGCACCACCGCGACGCCGGCGCCGCCGGATCCCGCCTCCGGCAGCCTCATCGCTCTGGCCAACTCGTTCGTGAAGCTGCGGAACACGCTGCGGCGCGAGGCGGACGCCGGCCGGTTCGTCCCACCGCCCCGGTACTGGGACGGAGCCACCGAACCGGAACCGGACACCGAAACCGGGGTCCTGCCGGTGCTCGACATCTGCGCCCACCTGTTCTGCAACCGGATCGGCCTGTCGATGCGGCACGAGTCCTACATCCGCATGCTGGCGATGCGGGCCGTCAACGAAACCGCACCCCAGTCCTGACGCTCGGCAGCGAACAGCGAGACACCCGTGACCGAACACGCCCACCTGGACGACACGCGCACGCCCGCGGAGAGCGCACGCACCGAACACGTGTGGCTCCGAGCGGGAGTGCACGCGGCCACCACCGACGACGGCGCGACCTACCTGGTCCACTGGCCGGAGCGCATCGCCCTGGGCTCGCTCACCCAGCCGCAGCACGCCATGCTGCGCCACCTGGCCGCCGAGCCCCAGGAGGTCCCCGCGTTCCGAACGGACGCCGATGCGGGGACCGCGGCGCTGGTCGAACGCCTGCGGGCCGAGGGATGGCTGCACACGACCGTGCGCGCCCACGGCACCGCCCTCTACACCCTCGACCCGGTCCGGAGCGGGGAGTCCGTCGCGCCGCGGGAGCCGGAGAATCCCGTGCTGTCCCGCTTCGCCGTCGTCACCCGCGACGGTGCCACCATGGTGCTCAGCGTCCCCCGTGGTCGCTGGGACATCCGGCTGCACGACCCGCGCGTCTTCGCCCTATTGTCCGCTCTCACACCGGCCGCCCCCTGGCAGGAGCGGGCGGCCGAGGTCGGCGTCGACGCCGGGGCCGCGGCGCACCTGCTGCGCGACCTCGCCCGCGGCGGTTTCCTGGCGGACGGCGGCACACCCGAGGGCGACGCGCTCAGCCGCGACCAGTGGAGCGGTCCCGACCTGTGGTTCCACGCGAACAGCCGGTTCGGGACCCGCCAGCGGGCCGGCGACGGCTTCGGCAAGACCCGCTGGATCAGCGGCGAATCAGGGGCCCCGCCGCACACGCGGGAACCGTTCAACGGCCGGCGCGTCCAGCTCCACCGCCCCGACCTGGACACTCTGCGGGAACGCGATCCCAGCCTCACCGCGGCCGTCGAGGACAGCAGGTCCATCCGGCAGCACGACCACGGCAACCCGATCTCGGCCGGCGAGCTCGGCGAGTTCCTGTACCGGTGCGCGCGGTCGCGGGAACGGTACTACCCCGACGGCGGCCCGATGCCCGACCGCCCCTACCCGTCGGGCGGCGCCTCCTACGAAATCGAGTTCTACCCGCTGGTGCGCAACGTCGAGGGGCTGGCCGCGGGCCTGTACCACTACGACCCGGTCTCCCACGAACTGGAGGCGGTCAGTGCCACGCAGCCCACGTTGGGGGTCCTGGCGCGCACCGCGCAGGGAGTCCCCGGCCTCGAACAGCCACCCCAGGTGCTGATCATTCTCGCCGCGCGGTTCGGCCGGGTCATGCGCGAGTACCAGGGGTTGGCCTACGCGCTGACCCTGAAACACGTCGGGGTCGTCTACCAGCTCATGTACACCGTGGCGACCGCCATGGGCCTGGCTCCGTGCGCGCTCGGAGCCGGGGACGCGGAGGCGTTCAGCCAGGCGGTCGGTAGTGACTACCTCGCCGAGTCCAGTGTCGGGGAGTTCATCCTCGGCAGCAGGAAACCAGAGTAGGGATGGGGGGCGGTATGAAGCTGTTGCTGCGGCCGGAAGCCTACCGTGCGGCAACCGAGAACGGGATCTGCTTCCATACCCACGAGGGGCTGGTGTCCCTCACCGGAACGTCCGTCGCGCAGTGGGTGGACCGGCTGGCCCCCCATCTCGACGGCACCCGTTCGCTCGGCGAGCTCACCGCGGGCCTGGACGCGGTCCGCGCGGAGCTGGTGGAACGCCTGGTCACCGAGCTGGTCTCCGCGGGGGTCGTGCGCGAGGTGCCCGGCCCGGGAGATCCGGAGCCCACCACCGGCTCCCCGGAAGAACGGTTCCTGGCCTACTTCCTGCCCGAGCCCGGCCCCGCGTTCACGCGCTACCGCGACGGCGGGGCGCTCGTCGTCGGCTCCTCCCCCATCGCCGATGCGGTGGCCCGGGCCTGCGCCGACTCCGGGATCGCGAAGGTCGGCGTGGTCACCACCGACAACCTGGCCCACGACCCCGGCGAGCTGGCCGGACGGGTCAGCGACACGGCCGTCGTGCTGCACGCGCGCACCGGCCCCGACCTCCGAACGGCCCGGCTGCTGCGTGAGCTGTGCGCCGGTTCCGGCGCCGTGCTCGGCCACGTGGTCCTGCTCGGCCAGGAGCTGTGGCACGGCCCCGTCGGCCGGGTCGGCGAGGAGGCCGCCACCTGGGAGAGCGGCTGGCGCCGGCTGGTCGCGGCGGGCCGGGTTCCCGAGGAAACCGCCGGCCCGAACACGCCGGAGAGGCCGGGCGAGCGCGCCATTACCGTCGCGGCGACGCAACTGGCGCACCGGGCCTTCCGGGCGGCCAGCGGCCTGGCGCCCCGTTCGGAACAGGACGAGCTGGTCAGGATAGATCCCCGCAGCTACGCGAGCGAGCACCACGCGTTCCTGGCGCATCCCTTCGAGACCGAGCAGGAGCCCGACAGCGAGACCCGCTTCACGGCCACGGTCGCGGAACTCGGCTCGGGGGAGCCGTTGGACGAGACGGCCATGTCGCAACGCACCGCTCCCCTGCTCGACAGGTGCGCCGGCGTCCTCCTGGAACTCAACGAGCGCGCGTTCACGCAAACTCCGCTGCACGTCAGCGCGGCCACGGTCGCGGACCCGGCCGGGCTGCTCGGGCCCAGCGGCCAGCGGCCGACCGTGATCGGCGTCGGCACAGAGCCCGCCGCCGCCCGGTACGAAGCCGCCCTGCTCGGCTACGCCGCCTACGGCTCGCTCATGGTCGACCCCAGGCGCCTCCTCGGCTCCGACCTGAGGACCAGGTACGGCGACACTCCCGAGGACGCCCTGCACGAACTGCGGTCCGGCCACCGCCCCGGCTTCGTCCGCGGCTACCGGCTGCGCGACCAACGCCCGTGCGCGGTTCCGGCGGAGCGCGCGTTCGCGGTCCTCACCGGCACGGCTCCGCCGGCCTGGCCGGTGACCGGCAGCGCCGCGGGCTACACCTGGCGCGAGGCCCTGGAACGGGCCCTTCTCGGGCACTGCCGCGCGCTCGCGCTGCGGCACGCCGCCGCCTCCACCACCCCATTCCCCGCTGTCGGCCTCAGCGCCGCGCCGCTGGACGAGCAGGGCGAGCGCTACCGGGGGACGCTGCGCGCTCTGGGCCTCACCCCCGAAATCCACGACCTCGGTGGCCTGCTCGGCGTGCCCTGCTACCTCTTCCGGGTCGCGGGCACGCCCGTCAGTTGCGCGGTGGGGCTCACCAGCGAGCGGGCGCTGACCGCCGGACTACTGGACACCCTGCTGCACTACCAGGCCCACCACTTCGGTGATCCCGAGTACGCGCCGCCCGAGGTGCCCGACCTCCCGCCCGAGCTGCGCGGGCGCCCCCAAACCCCGGAGACGCGCTCCGTGGGCCTCGACGCCCTCGTGCGCGCGGCCGAGCACGCGGGCACGTGCCCCGTCGCCGTCCCGCTCGACCACGACCCCGAAGTCAGCCGCAGGATGCCCTACACAGTGCAGGTGGTGCTCGACAATGGCTGAGACGCCGGATCCCTGGCTGCTCGTACTCGGCGAAGGGATGCTCGCCGCCGCGATACGCGCGCTGCCCAGCGCGCACGGGAGGGAAGCGCGCCATTCCGGCGCCCCCACGCTCGTCGCCCCGGTCAGTGACCGCTGGGTCGCCGACCACGACAAGACGCGGGAACGGTGCCGGCAACGAGGGCTGGCCATGCTGCCGGTACGCACCGAGCTGGGCAGGGTCGTGCTCGGGCCACTCGAACGTCCGGGCAAGCCGGGCTGCTCCCGCTGCGCCGACGCCCGGAGGGACCGCGCTCGCGAGGACGACGACTCCTCGGGGCTCCGCGCCATCCGCGAACGGCACGGCGCCGAACTGTCCGCCACCAGCTCGGCCCTGCTCACCACACTGTCCGGCACCATGGTGGCGTCGCTGCTGGCCGAGGAGACGGAACTGCTGGCCGCGGGCCGGGACACCCGCACCCGCGAGGCGCTGCTCCTGCTCGACCTGCGCACCCTTGAGGTCACCCGGCACCCCTTCCTCCCCGATCCGCGCTGCGTGGTGTGTTCCCGGCCGCGCCGTACTGTCCGCCCCGAGTCGGTCCCGGTGTCCCGCCCCAAGCCCGCCCCGGACAACTACCGGGTGGGCGGCCAGCCCGACCTGGACACGCTCACCGACGTCTACGTCGACGCCGAGGCCGGCCTGGTGCGCCGGGTCGAGCAGGACACGTCGAGCGGGTACGTCCTGACACAGGCGCCTTTCGGCCTCCGGGACAACCACCGGCGGCGGCGTGTGGAACTCGGATACGGCCGCACCCACACCTACCCCGAGGGCCGGGGCACCGCGATCTGCGAGGCGCTGGAACGCTACGCCGGCCTGCAGCAGGGCGAGGAGCCCCAGCTCGTCCGGGCGGCCTACGTCGACATCGCCGACAGGGCCCTCAACCTCGGGCTCGTCGGCTGGCACCCGGAGGAGTCCTACGCCGAGCCCGAATTCCCCTATCCCCGCTTCGACCCGGAGCGCCAGCGCGACTGGGTGCAGGGCTACTCCCTCACCGGGGAGCGGCCCGTGCTCGTTCCCGAACGGCTCGCCTACTACGGTCCGCACCCCAGAGGGCTGCGCCGGGAGGGGATCCTCTTCGAGACGTCGAACGGCAGCGCGGTCGGCAGCTGCCTGGAGGAGGCCGCCCTCCACGGCATCCTGGAGTTCGCCGAGCGCGACGCGTTCCTGATCACCTGGCACGCCGGTCTGCGGATGCCCCGGGTGGACCCGGACTCCGCCGCGGACCGCACGATCCCCATGCTGGTCCACGAGCTGAGCCGGCGAACGGGCTACCGCCTGACCATCCTCGACATCACCATGGAACAGGGCATCCCCTGCGCGCTCGCGGTAGCCGTGCGCGACGGCGACGACCCGGACCGGCCAAAGGCGGCGTGCGCGGTGGGTTCGCACCTCATCGCCGAACGCGCCGTGCTCAACGCCCTGGCCGAACTGGGGCCCACCCTGGACATGCTCCCCTCGGCCTACGCCGACAACCGCGACACGGTGGAGGCGATGGTCGAGGATCCCTCGTACGTGCGGGAGATGCCCGACCACTCGCTGCTGTACGCGGACGAGCGCAGCTTCGACCGCTTCGCGTTCCTCACCGAGCCCACGGCCACCCTGCCCATCAGCGAGGCGTTCGGGGCCTCCCACCCGGTGATCGCCCACGACGACCTGCGCGACGACCTGTCAGCGCTGCTGGAGCGGTTCACCGACACCGGCCTTGAGGTCGTCCTGGTCGACCAGACCACCTTCGAGCTGACCCGGGCCGGGCTGCGGTGCGTGAAGATGTTCATCCCCGGGATGCTCACCATGACGTTCGGCCACCGCAACCGGCGACTGTCCGGGGTTCCCCGGCTGCGGGAGGTTCCCGCCCTCCTGGGCCACACCGACCGGCCACTGCTCGACTCCGAGCTGAACCTGCACCCGCACCCGTTCCCATGACTCCGGAAACGCCCGGAAACGCCGCTGAGCCCCCGATACCACCGCGAACACGGCACGAGGAGGAGCACCGGTGTACCTCATGATCACCGTGTGGGACCTGGCCCGGTCCGACCAGACAGTGGAAGGGCTGCGGGAGTACCTCCGCGACTACGCTGTCGAGGCGTTCTCCGAGCTGGAGGGCATGCGGTTCAAGGTGTGGTTCGCCAACCCGGAGAACCAGACGTGGGGCGCCGTGTACCTGTGGGAGTCAGCGGAGGCGCTCACCCGCAACACGCCCCCGAAACCCAGCAAGGCGATCGAGCTCATCGGATACCCACCGACGTCGGTCTCCGTCTTCGAGGTGGAGGCCGCCACGGCCCCCGGCGACGAGTGGCAGGCACTCGCCGGGATCGGGAACGCCATGCGGTGAGCGGCGGGCCGCTCGCGGGAGCCCGGACGCCGGATTCCCGACCGCTTCGGCGGAGACCGTACCGGGTGGATCGTAGGAGCCGTGTCCAGCCCGGCGACCGGCCCGCACCCTCCCCCGCCGGCCAGCAGCCCGCCGGCCTCCCGCGACGCGCTGCTGGCCAGTCCACCGCCGGCTACCGCACCAGCACCACCAGCCACGCCGGCGCTGGTCGACCCACCAGCGCCGGGTTATACCTGGGAACCGTCCACCGAGACGTTGGTCACGCGGGAGTGCTCGTCCAGGGCCACCTTGAGCGAGCAGCCGTCCCGTCCGGCGGCGATGACGTCCCCGAACGGGTCGGTGACCTGGAATCCGTGCCGTTCCAGGTAACCGAGCACGGTCGCGCGATGGTCATGGGGGAAGACCTGCACACCCTGCATGATCATGCGCGGCAGGGTGATGCGGTCGAACTCGGCGTCGGGGATGCCGGAGTCGGTCATCACCATGGCGAAGCGCGCCCCCGTGTCCACGGTGACGCTGCCGTACCCCTTCGCTCGCAGCGCGCCCAGGCACGCGATCAGCAGCCGTTCGGAGGCCATGCGCGCGTCGGCGAACTCCGACAGCTCCAGGCGGGGAGTGACCAGCTCCGGGATGTCCTCGCGCTCACCGAGGTCGCGAAGCCACAGGGAGGCGCCGAGGCGCGCCGAGCCCGGCGGGTGCATGTGCGGGTTCGCCCACGCCCACACCCAGCTTCCGTCCGTGCCCAGCGTGCCCATCGGCACCATCTGGACCGTGATGTCGCCCTGCCGGAAGGTGCTCGCCTCCACGTCGACGTTCCAGTCGGCAATGGGATGGAACTCGTTGTACACGCCGGTCTGCTCCACCGCCACCGCCGCGTGGGCGGCTCCGAGCCGCTCCAAGGCCGGGCTGAACCACTCACGCCGGGCTTCCGTGCTCTCGGTCAAATTCGGCTCCTGTCACCTGATTCTCGTCGAAGACGAGTACCACCCCCTCACTGCGTGATGCGCACTGGGGCGCCGACACGGGGGTGGTGCTCCTGCCTGGCCAGGATGGGACCGTGCTCGGATCCCACCTGGGGCGGGCCCGCCCCATGAGGCGTACGCCACCAGACATGCTGTGGGACGTTTCGCCGCGCCCCCTGGTTCCGCCGTATGCGGCCCCGACTGACCCCGTGGCCCCAGGGCCGCTCGTTTCGCGTCCCTCGCGGGCAGGCGCGACGCCGCGGTGGTCGCGGCTGGCCCACCGGCCGGTTCCGCGGTCCACCGGCGAGGCCGGGCCCGTACCGTTGGGGTATGGACACGCGAGGGGCGCCTGTGGCGCCGGAACAGGACGAGGAACCGCGCATCGAACTCCTGCGCGACGCCGACCGGGACGGTGCGTGGATCCTCGTCGTCAACGGCACCCCGCAGTCCCACGTCGACCTCGCCGACCCCACATACCTCGACTTCGAGTACGTAAGGCGGCTCGGCCACGTAGCGGACCTGTGCGCACCGGCCGGTCGGGCGATCGAGGCGCTGCACCTCGGCGCGGGCGCGCTGACGCTCGCCCGCTACATCGCGGCCACCCGGCCCGGATCGCGGCAACGGGCGGTCGACAACGATCAGCGAGTGCTCGACCTCGTGCGCCGCGACCTCCCGCTGAACCGCCGCTCGGGCGTGCGCGCCGGCGTCGACGACGGGCGCGCCTGGCTGGAGCGGCGGCACGATGGCAGCGCCGACCTGGTCGTGCGCGACGTCTTCGCCGGGGCGCGCACTCCCGGCCACCTCACCACCGCGGAGTTCCACGCCGAGTGCGCGCGAGTGCTGCGCCCCGGGGGCGTGTACGCGGCCAACATCGGCGACGGCAAAGGGTTGGCGCACACGCGGGCGCAGGTCGCCACCGCCGCCGAGGTCCTCGCCGACGTGGCCCTGATCGCCGAACCCAGCGTGCTGCGGGGGCGCCGCTTCGGCAACCTCGTCCTGGTCGCCTCCGACCGGGCACTGCCGGTTGACACGCTCGCCCACCGCGCCCACCGCGACCCCGACATGGCGCGCGTGCTCGCGGGCCCCGAGCTGCGCAACTTCGTCGCCGGCGCGCCTCCGGTACACGACGCCACCGCGGAGGACTCCCCGGAGCCACCCGAAGGCGCGTTCGCGCGGTGACGCCCGGCATGCGGTGCGGGCGCGCCGACGCGCGTTGGCACGGCCCCGTGGCTCTCCGGGATCTCGCCGGCTACTCCCTGGGGAGTAGTCCACGCCGCGAACGGTCTCCGTCCGGGGGACGCGCCGGCACTACCCGCCCGACGTAGCGTGGACCTCGATGCGCGGTCACCTGCAGCGAGCCCTCGGTCGGCTCCTTTCGCCCCCGGGTCCCGGTACACGCGGGACCGGGCGGCGCGTTTCCCGCGAGGACCTGCTGCTCACGCTGGCCTTCGGGTTCTTCGTCGGCCTGAGCACCATGTACGCCGACCTGGCGGCCCCGGCCAGCGAGAACCAGCCGTTGCTGCCGTGGGGACTGGCGCTGATCGCGCTCGCCGTGGTCCCGCTCGCGGTGCGCAACGTGTACCCGTTTCCGGTGGCCGCCGTGTCGGCGAGCGCAGCGACCGTCTACTACCCGCTGAACCATCCCGACGGCGCCGTCATCGTCGCCGGGGCCTTCGCGCTCTACACCGCCGTGGCGCGCGGATACCGGTGGCTGGGATGGCTGCTCGGGCTCACCCAGTTCCTGATCGTGCACATCTGGGAGGCGGTCGCCTTCGGCTCGCCGCGTCTGGAGTACGCGGCGGGTATGTTCGCGTGGATGCTCGTCGTGCTCGTCGCGGGCGAGGTGGCGCGGAAGCGCACCGAGTACAACTCGGAACAGCGCGCACGCCGGGAGGAGGCCGAACACGCCCGCGAGGAGGAGATGCGCCGCCGCAGCGCCGACGAGCGGGTGCGGCTCGCCCGCGAGGTGCACGACGTCATCGCGCACAACATCTCGCTGATCAATGTGCAGGCGGGTACGGCCCTGTACCTGATGGACTCCGAGCCCGAACGTGCCCGCGACGCGCTGTCGACCATCAAGACCGCCAGCAAGGAGACGCTGCAGGAGCTGCGCTCCACACTGGGGACGCTGCGTTCCGCCGACGAGGCGGCGCCCCGCTCCCCTCCAGCCGGGGTCGACCGCATCCCCGAGCTGGTCGAACGGACCCGGGCCGCAGGGATCGACGTGGACCTGCGCAGCGAGGGTGAACCCCGCCGGCTCGGCGCGCACACCGACGCCGCGTCCTACCGGATCGTGCAGGAGGCGCTGACCAACGCCGTGCGACACGCCGGGGCGACGGCGATCAGCGTCCGCCTGCGCTACGACAAGGCGGCGCTGGCCGTCGAGATCGAGGACAATGGTTCCGGCGCGCCATACGGCTTCGTGTCCGGCAACGGGATCGCCGGCATGCGGGAGCGCGCCGCCGCGCTCGGTGGGGATCTGCACGCCGCTCCGGTCAAGGAGGGGGGTTTCCGCGTCCGGGCGCGCCTGCCGGACAACGGAATCGAGGACACGTGATCCGGGTACTGCTCGCCGACGACCAGGCACTGGTGCGCGCCGGGTTCCGCGCACTGCTCGACAGCGCCGCCGATATCAATGTCGTGGCCGAAGCCGACGACGGCGCCGAGGCCGTACGGCTGGTGCGGTCCGAACGGCCCGACGTCGTCCTGATGGACATCCGGATGCCCGGAACGGACGGTCTGGCGGCGACGGAACGGATCGTCACCGACCCCGACCTCTCGGGGACCCGCGTCGTCATCCTCACGACGTTCGACGTCGACGAGTACATCTTCGAGGCGCTGCGGCTGGGGGCGAGCGGGTTCCTGGTCAAGGACACCGAGCCCGAGGACCTGCTGCAGGGCGTCCGGGTGGTCGCCCGTGGCGACGCCCTCCTCTCACCGAACGTCACCCGCCGGCTCATCGCCGACTACGCCCGCCGGCCGCGCCGCCCGGAACCCGACACCCGGCTGAACGAGCTCACGGAGCGGGAACGCGAGGTCGTGGCGCTGGTCGGTGCCGGGCTCACCAACGAGGAGATCGCCGAGCGCCTGGTCCTGAGCCCGGCGACAGCGAAGACGCACGTCAGCCGGGCCATGGTGAAGCTGCGGGCGCGCGACCGCGCCCAGCTGGTAGTTATCGCCTACGAGACGAGCCTCGTGACCCCCGGCTGGTTCGACTGACGCGCCGCCGACACTGCGAAGCGGCCTCCGGAGCGGTGTCAGTACCCCCGCCCGGCGGCGCTGCTCCTCGGCGATCTTGCGGATTCCGTTCCTTTGTAGCGCGATAAAGGAACGGAATCCGCAAGATCGGCGCGGAAACCGGGCGTAGCGGACATGCGGGGGCGGGCTCGGAGGTCCCGAGCCCCGTGCCGGGAGAAACCAGGAAGCGCCCCCAGAGCCCTGCGTCGCCCTCGCTGCTCTCGTCGGGCGCGTGACTATCGGGCACCCGCACCGACCGCTGGGGGCCGGCCCGCCACCGGCCCCTCGCCGCACCGTCCGCGGCCAGCACCGATGATCGCGATCCCCGACGGACTCCGCGCCCCAGTCGAACCCCCAAGGGATGCCCCCTACGCCTGGCGCGCTAGCAGCGGGCGCGCGATACCTCCCGCGGACGTAGGGCGAGAGCCTCCTCCGGGGCGATGCGGCGCGGGGCGTTCTCCAGTGACGATCAGGTTCCGTAGGAGACCGCACTGGCGCCGAGGAGTCACCCCATGCTGGAAGATCCCCTGCTGCTGGCGCGACTGCAGTTCGCGCTGACAGCGGGCACCCACTACATGTTCGTGGCGCTCACCCTCGGGCTGGCCCCTTTCATCCTGTTCGGCCAGCTTCGCGCCACGATCGCGCGTGATGAGGCCCGGATGCGGGCGGTACGTTTCTGGGGCGGCCTCTACCTGGTGAACTACGGGATGGGCGTGCTCTCCGGTCTCGTCATGGAGCTGCAGCTCGCGACCAACTGGAGCGGGCTGAACGACATGTTCGGCTACGCGTTCTCCGCGCCGCTGGCGGTCGAGACGATGGCGGCGTTCTTCATCGAGTCGACGTTCCTGGGGCTGTGGATCTTCGGGTGGGACCGGATGAGCCGCTGGTCGCATCTGGCCTGCTTCGTCATCGTGACCGCCACCGCGTACGCGTCGGCGTACTGGGTGCTGGTCGCGAACGGCTTCCTGAAGAACCCGGTCGGTTTCGAGATGCGGGACGGGGAGGCCGTGCTCACCGACTCCGGCGCGCTGCTGAGCAACCCCTCGACGCTGCTGGCGTTCGGCCACATCGTTACCAGCGCGCTGCTGCTGGGCGGCCTCGCCGTGGCGGCGGTGAGCGCCTACCACCTCGCGCGGGGCCACGACCCCGGCGGGATGTTCCGCCGCGGGATCACCAGCGGTCTCACCGTCACGGCGGTGGCGATCATGCCGGTGGCGGCCGTCGGCGGCACGCAGTACTCCCTCTTCGGAAACGAACCGCCGACGTCCGGGCAGTCGCTGAGCGCCGCGGAGATCGCGCGCATCGAGCAGGACTACGGCAGCGGTGGTGCGGCGCGCGTCGTGGGGGATATCGGGCACGCGCTGATGACGATGTGCTGGATGATCATCGCCGTAGTCGCGGCTGTCGGGCTGGTCCTCTGGCTGGTCAACCGCCTGCACCGGCTGCGGTGGTTCCACTGGGTCCTGGTGTTCTCCCCGTTCCTGCCCTATATCGCCAGCGTCAGCGGGTGGGTGTTCCGCGAGACCGGGCGCCAACCCTGGACGGTCACCCACCACCTGACGACCGCGGACGCGATGACCCAGATGTCGCCCGGTATGGCGGTGCTCTCCTTCTCCCTGTTCACCGCCGCCTTCGCGGTCCTGGCGACGGTCACGTACTGGCTGCTGGTGCGCTTCGCGCGGCGCGGCCCCGAGGGCGGGCCACTCGCGCCCCGGCCGGAGCCGCCCGAGTCCGATCCGCAGCTCCCGGTCCACCGTTTCTAGGCCCGCCTCACTGTGAGGAGTCCCAATGGAGATCGCCGCCGTACTCGTACTCGCCGGACTGGTGGTGGGGTACTTCGTGCTCGCGGGCTGCGACATCGGCCTGGGCATGCTGCTGCCCTACCTGGCGCGCACCCCCGGCGAGCGCCGCCGCCTGGTATCGGCGACCGCGCCGTACTTCCTCGGCACGGAGGTGTGGCTCGTCGGGGCGGTCGGAGTCGTCGCGGGGCTGTTCCCCGCGGTGAAGAGTGAGGTCATCGTCGCCCAGTGGCCGGTCTTCACCGCGATCCTGGCCGGATGGCTGTGGCGCGACGCGGGCCTGTGGCTGCGGCCGCGCGCGGACCACGCGGCGTGGCGCGGCGTGTGGGACGCGGCGATCACCGCGGGAAGCTGGACGTTGGCGCTGGGATGGGGGCTGGTCGTCGGCGGGCTGCTCAGCGGCGGCCGACCGCTCTCCCTCTTCGGGATCGCCTGCGCGGTGACCGTCGCGTTGCTCTTCGCGCTCCGCGGGGCCGCCTTCGGGGCCGAGCGGCTGGTGCCGAACGAGCCGCACCAGCCGCTCGGACCGGCGGGAGCGGCCGGCGCGGCGGAGACGGCCCGGGAAGCCGGGCCCGGTTCCTCGGACGTCCGCACCGCGGCCTCCAGCGTGGGCACCGCGGTCGCGGCGCCGGCAACCGCCGGTGCCGCCTCCCGGGAGAACATTGCCGAGAGTGCCGACGTCGCGGCGGGCGCGACCCGACACCTCGCGCGGGGCGCTGTGGTGGCACTGCTGCTCGCGGCCCTCACAACGGTGCTGCCCGGGACCGCACCGCCGGACCGGCCACTGGAGGGCGCCGCCGTGGCGGCCGGACTCGCGCTGGCGCTGGTGGCGACCGCGGGGCTGTGGGGGCCGCGGCTGTCGCGGCACACATCGGCGCTGGCTATGACGGCACCTCCGGTGGCCATAGCGCTGGCGGTGGACCTTCCCGTTGTCGCGGCGCCGCAGGAGACTCTCGCGTTGCTGGGCTACGCGCTGGCGCCGCTCATTCCGGTCATGCTTCTTGGTCAGGTGTGGCTGTACCGGATGCTGCGCCGGCCCGCCGCCTCGACGGGGTTCTTCGCCTAAACCCCGGGCTCCTGGACGCATTCGCGGGGTGGGATCTCCATGTACTCAGGATCCCGCCGCACCAAACGCGTTTAACCGCAATTTTCCACATCCGGCCATTGGGGTTGGTGATCTGGTGTCGCGGGAAGATCACATTTGGTACTGAGCGCGCACAAACGTCCGCCCTGCCCAGCCAGGGAACGGCGTGACCGCGCCCGCGGAAGGACACGGCACATCTGGAGGGACCATGCCTCTGTCCTCAACGACCCCCCACGCGCAAGGCGGCTGTAGCTGCGGGCCCAGTTGCGGCTGCGGCTGCCAGAGCGGCGGCTCATGCCAGTGCGGAGGCAACTGCGGCTAGCCGCAGGCCCACCATCCTCGTGTAGGGCGGTGTTCCCCGCCGCACGACCGTCCAGCCCCCGAGCACGGGCCGTCCCACGCCCCCCGGGACGGCCCGTGCGCTCGTGTCCACGGCGTGCGTCCCCACTGATGGACGCACGCCGGGCACGGGTCCCAGACCCCGGGGCGGCAGGCACTCCATACCCCGAGGCCGCGCGGCCCGGCGTGCCACAACGCGCCCACCCCACCGTGTTGTCACAATACGAAGCAGTACTTGTACCCAAAGTCACAGAGAGTGGGGTCGGGGCGCAGAAACTTCGGCCTGGGGGATGGTCACAATGACGACTTCGAGTATCTACGCGTCCTCGACGGGACAGAACGACGAGCACGAACGGCTCCGACTGCACGCCGAAGGCATTCGCGAGCGCGCCGCCAAGGCCGTGCCGTGGGGGCCGGAAACGGTCGGACTCCCGCCGCAGATCTCCGAGAGCGCACTCCTGCGCATCAACGATGTCGCGTTCTACGCCAACGCCCGGCAGGAAAGCATCGCGTTCGCCGATCTCTGCCTGCGGCTGCTCGCCCTGCACCATCCGCGCGATGCCGGCGGCCTCACCAGCGGCGCGGCGCCCCCGATACAGCGGTGCAACTGCTGCATGCTGCGTTGGCCCTGCCCGACCATCCGCGAGATGACCGGGACACTGAGCTGACAGCACCGCGGCTACCGCCCACTGCCACGGAGCGACCGACCGCACAGACCACGCACCCAGCGGGCAGACGCCACCCGCCGGAGACAGGGCGCGATCCATCTCCGGCAGGTGACGCGATCCTGCCGCCAGGTCCGCGTGCGGACCACGGCGTGCCGGTGCACCAAGAGGCTCCGACTCGGCACCGAAAGTATTAATGGAACCGGTTCTAGCGCAATACCCGAAACCGAATTTGTTTCGGGTATTCGCATCAAACCCGGCACATAAGTCGATCACGCGGCGACGATCCGGCCGGACCCTGCGGCATCCCCCATCAGTGGCTCGCGAAGGAGAACAGAGTCTAATCCGGGTCGGGGATAGCGAACTGCAGGGAGGCGCGGTCGACGGCAAGCGAGACGATGATCTCCCTGGCGGCCTGGTGGTCGGGATGGTCCCGATACGCGGTGAAGCCGTCCTCGTCGGCGACGTCGGCCACCACCCCGAAGTCGTAGGTATTCGCGCTGATACCGAGATCGCGCCCGAAGGTGTAGCCGCGGAGCTGCGGAATCACCGCGGGCAACCGCTCCAGTGCCCCTTCCACCTCCGCGATCTGGTCGGACGTAACCCCATCGGCCCAGCGGAACAACGCGACATGTCTGATTCCCATGCGCACGAACCTATCTCGGCCGCGGCGGCTCGCCCGCACCGGGACGGCCGGTCAGCGCGACTTGTACAGCCGGAACCCCGACGTATCGATCCGCACTCCCCCAAGAGGGTCCGGCAGCTCCACCGTCGCCCCGTAGGGCTGCCGGTGCGTGGCCTGATACTCGCCCCGCGCTGGATCGGGGTCATGGTGCAGCACCGTCGAGCCCTCGCGGGGATCGACGAGCAGGTAGATCGGGATGTTCCAGCGCGCGTACACCGCGGTCTTCGTCGTGTGGTCGGTCTTCCAGTTACCCCGCGAGACGATCTCCACGACCATCTCCACCGCGTCGGCCTCGACACGGGGCAGGTCCTCGTCGACGACCGGCCGCGGCACGACCACGACGTCGGGAGCCGGTTCGTAGTCGTGATCGTCGGCTGACTCGACGTCGTACTCGACGAGCCGCTCGAACTCGTCGGGGAGCTGCCGGCCCAGCTGCTCCGCGATCTGGATCATCGTGATCGAGTGCACGCTTGAGCCATGTGGCGACACGACGATGTTCCCTCCGAGGATCTCCACTCGGTAGCCCTCGGGAACATCTAGGCTTTCGGCCAACCTGCGCAGCTTCCGCTCGTTCGTGTTGGGCCGTTCCGGTAGTTCCACAACCATGGGAATTCCCCTCCGACGGTGGAACATGCTATCCGGCCAGCGGTACGCATGTGAGACAACCGGCAGAGAGAACGGTGCCCGCCGGGTCCGGCTCAGCGCAAGACCGGGCCCAGGAGCGGGGGACAGCCCCTGGGCCCGGTCGCTGGTGCGAGGGGAGGCGCGACCGCTCGCGGCGGGTTTCGGGGGCTTCGAGCCGCGCACGGCACACCATGCACTCTTGACGGTAACGGCCCGCAGGTCACGCCGGCAGACTAATTGGATAACCGGAATGTCTCGATTCGCCGCGTGAGGAACTCAACGCTGCCCGTTCCGGCCAGGGCGCAACAAGGCGGGGCGTACACCACCGAAACAGCCGCGGAAACGCAGGGAACGCCGGATGCGCCGGCCGCCCGCCGGGGGACTCCGCGCACGGGAATCCCCGCCAATCTCATCGAGAGGCCGAGGCCGCGATGTTGGGGCTGAGTGGCCCCGGCCCGGGCTGGGAGCGGGAACAGCGACGCGCTCTCGACAGGATCAACGGGGATTTCGCAAAAGCAGTGGGGGTGCTTCCGGGTCACATGACCCGTATCGCGAGCAGATAGGCGTCGGGGGAATCGGGATCGACGATATCGGTGATTTTCCAGGTCTGCCCGCCGACCGTGAACGTGTCACCGACCCGAACGTCGATCATGTTGCTGGGCCGCCAGTCGTACGGCCCGCCAATCTTCGCTGCCGGGCGCCCCTGGTCGTCAACCCAGAACCGCCCTCCTCCCACGGGCCCACCCTCGAACCTGTCGTTCCGCCCGTACGTGATCTTCTCCTGAGCACCTACTTCGTGGGCCACGCGCGACTCTTCCTCTACAATCCGGATAAACCTGAGTCATAGCAACGCCAATCCGGAACCGGTCACTGGACCATGGATTAAATGCGCGGATACTTCGGAATCCTACTCCTTTCCGCGTACTCGCATACGCCCGGGAGATGAATAGGAGGTTTCGCCAGGATCCCGCCCGAGCTTCCGCTCAGGGGCTTTCGGCCAAACGGAACGCGAAACCGTACGGGTGTGGCCGAGCCAGTACAGGATACTCGTTCGAGCGCCCCTTTTACGGAACGGATCGGGTACCGGAATTCCGCGGTCCAGCACCGACCGTTATGGCGCAACCACAGCTCCGAACCGGTTCGCCTCACTCGGAAATCCGTAATCGCCGCGCGCCGGGAGCGAGGTGTGCGCCTCCGCCGGCGGGTGTCGCGGCCCCGCCTCCGGCGAGCGGCGATGGAGCGGCGCGGTCTGCGCGCATCGGTCACCTCCCGACGCTCCGCCCCCCGGCAAGGGGGACGCTACCGGATAATCGTGCGCCGGAATCCCCCCGTTCGTCCACCGTCTTCGGCGATTATGGGGGAGTTTCGGGCCACGAGGTGCCTATCCGCTCGCGCGTCCCTGCCCCTTGAGCTTGCCCACAACGGTCTCCAGGGCCGAGCTGAACGGGTGGTCGTGCACCATGTAGGTCCAGGTCATCGAGGGGCGCTTAACGCCGACGGCCGCGATGTCGATGTGTCCGTCCCGCGCTTCGAGCTCGCTGAACGTCTCAGCGGCGCGGGTGCGCGCCTCGTCCAGGAAACCCTTGAACGCCGGCACCGCATCGCGGTTGAACTCGTCGAGTGGGTCGCGCCGCCCGAGGAAACGCAGGTGGATGCCCTCCCTGAGCTCGGCGAGAAAGGCGTTGTGCTCGGTCCAGCCGCGATCCAGGTGGTGGAGTGTGACCAGCCGGGCGGCCCGCGCGACCTCCTCGGCGCCGACCTCCTCGACCAGCTCGCTGTGTGTGGCCTGGCAATCGACGGCGAGCTGGCGGTCGCCGAGCGAGTTGCACAGCACTTCCTCGCGCTGCTCCAGCACCACGCTGCGCTGCACGTCGATCAACTGGTTGTAGCGCCACGTGTTGCGGTGGATGTCCAGGATCTGGCTCTCGGCCACCCGCTGGGCGTGGTCGACCATCTCCCGCCAGGCGGGCTCGGTGATCTCGCCATCGGCCTCGGAGGTGTAGCCGCGCGTCTCGGACGCGTGGTTCACGACCAGGTCGTCGTCGAGACTCACGAAGAAGAGCGAGCTACCAGGGTCGCCCTGCCGCCCAGCGCGCCCGCGCAACTGGTCATCGAGGCGGCTACTGGGATAGCGGCCGAAGCCCATGACATAGAGCCCGCCGGCCTCGACGACGCGCTCGCGGTCAGCCATCTCGCTACCGCCGAGCCGGATGTCGGTACCCCGGCCCGCCATCTGAGTGGAGACCGTTATGGCGCCGTACGTGCCCGCTTCGGCGATGATGGCGGCCTCGTCGGCATCGTTCTTGGCGTTCAGGACGACGCACTCCAGCCCTTCGTCGGCCAGCCTCTTGGCCAGCAGCTCGGACTCTGAGACGTCCTGGGTGCCGATGAGGATCGGGCGGCCGGTCTCGTGCACCGACGCCACCTCGGCGACGAGGGCGTCCTCCTTCTCCTCGCGCCAGGCGTAGAGCCGGTTGTCCTCGTCGACCCGGATGTTCGGCTTGTTCGGCGGAATGACCGCGACCTCAAGCTCGTAGAACTCGCGGAGCTGTTCGGCCACCGCCATGGCGGTACCGGTCATGCCGCAACGGGTCGGGTAGCGCACCACCAGGGACTGCACGGTGATCGAGTCGAGCACCTCGCCGGTCTCGCTCACCTCGACCTTCTCCTTGGCCTCGACCGCGGCCTGCAGGCCGTCAGGCCACCGCTGCAGCAGTGCGATGCGGCCACGCGACTCATTGATCAGCCGCACCGCGCCGTCGCGGACGACGTAGTGCACATCGCGCTGCAGCAGCACGTGTGCGTGCAGGGCCAGGTTGACGCGCGGCAGGACCGACGTGTCGTCCTCGTCGTACAGGTCGACGTCGCCCAGCTTGTCCTCAACGGCGTCGATCCCGGCGTCGGTGAGCTGGACGTTGCGCCCCTCGTCGTCGACCTCGTAGTGAATCCCGGGCTTGAGGGTCCGTACGATCTCGGCCATCTCGACGTCGGCTTCGGTGCTCTCGGCGGCGCCCGCCAGCACCAGAGGTACCCGGGCCTCGTCCACCAGGACGGAGTCGGCCTCGTCGATCAGTGCGATCTCGGGTTCGGGCACGACGCGGTCGTCCTCGTCAGTGGCCATCCGGTCGCGCAGCACATCGAAACCGAGCTCGCTGACCGAGGCATAGGTGACCTCGGCGGCGTAGGCCTTCCTGCGCTCCTCGCGGGTGGACTCTTCCCCGATCCAGCCGACAGTGACGCCCATAAGGTCGTACAGCCGGCGCATCCACTCGGCGTCCCGGCGCGCGAGGTAGTCGTTGACGCTGAGGATGTGCACGCGCTTGCCGCGCAGTGCGAACCCCGCCGCGGCCAGCGCCCCCGCCAGGGTCTTGCCCTCACCGGTGGCCATCTCGGCGATGTGCCCGTCGAGCAGCGCCATGACCCCAAGGAGCTGGACGTCGTACGGCCGCTCGTCAAGGGAGCGCCGCGCGGCCTCGCGTCCGGTCGCGCACAGTTCGACCAGGTCCGCGGACTCGTAGGGCAGTTCGGCGTTACCGAGCTCGACGGCCTTCTCCGTCAGCTCGGCGTCCGTCAGCTCGCGCAGATCCGGCTCACGGGCCTCGATCGATTCCAGAAGCTTGGTATAGGGCCGCAGGTCCACAGCGCCTGGCTTGCCCAGGAGCCTGCGGACACTCTCAGCCATTCGTCCGAACACCACGCAAGGGTAACGCCGCGAAGTCCCTTTGCGTTCCCTCGCACCGGTTTTGATCGCGCGTTTGGGGGAAGTCGTGACCCATCCCTGCTCTTACGACATTGTCGCACTATTGCGTCGAAGCCACCGCGAGCCCCGCGGCCGGCCCCACTCCCCCGTCCTGGGAGTCAGCACTCCTCCCGCACCCGCCTGGCTACCGCTCGCACCGCACACCTCGGACCCCACCCAGCACCGCGACCACCGGCGACGCTCGCATTCCCGTCCCGCCATCATGGCCAATCGTTCGATAATGTCGCATAATGGTCGACATAAACACCGCTGTTGCGCGAGATGGGCCGCCGCGACGTTCCACGACGGGCAGCACCGGTCCACCTCCACCCGGCTCGCACAGGGAGACCACGTGACGACGAGGAACACGACACCCCAGCCTGTCCACCCGGCCCGCGAACACGCGCGCTCGGAGCTCACCCGCGGGCCGTTCGACCTCCTCGTCATCGGCGGCGGCATCCTCGGCACGTCAGTGGCGTGGCAGGCCACCCAGGCCGGCCTGCGGGTGGCCATGGTCGACGCCGGAGACTTCGCCGGCGCCACCTCCAGCGCCTCCTCGAAGCTGGTGCACGGCGGGCTCCGGTATCTGCAGACGGGCAATGTCAGGCTGGTGGCCGAGAACCACCGGGAGAGGCGCGCCCTCTCCAGCGACGTCGCCCCGCACCTCGTCAACCCGATGCCCTTCCTGGTCCCGGTGTACAAGGGCGGCCCGCACGGAGCGGCGAAGACGGCGGCCGGGGTGTTCCTCTATTCCGCGCTGTCGGCGTTCGGCGACGGCCTGGGCCGCGTCGTCTCGCCCGAGCGCGCCCGCCGGCTCGCTCCGGGCCTGCGGACCGCCGACCTGAAGACCGTCGCCACGTACCACGACCACCAGATGAACGACAGCCGCGTCGCGATCATGACCGTCCGCGCCGCTGTCGAGGCAGGGGCGGTAGCGCTCAACCACGCCCCGGTGGTCGGGCTGCGCACCACGCACGGCAGGGTCTGCGGAGCCGACCTGCGCGACACGGTCACCGGCGCGGAGTTCGGCGTCAACGCGCAACTTGTGCTGAACGCGACCGGCCCGTGGGTCGACCACCTGCGCAGGATGGAGGACCCGGCGGCCGCGCCGAGCGTGCGGATGTCCAAGGGCGCGCACGTGGTCCTCAAGACCGACCAGCCGTGGCGCGCGGCGCTGACCATCCCCCTGGACACCCACCGGGTGTCCTTCGCCATCCCGTGGGAAGGGCACCTCCTGCTGGGGACCACCGACGAGGAGTACACCCGGGACCCCGCGGATGTCGGCGTCCTGCAGCGCGACATCGACCAGATCCTCGGCGAAGCGGGCACCGCCATCAGCGACGACGTCCTCGATCCGGCGCAGATCCGCTACGCGTTCGCCGGGCTGCGGGTGCTCCCCGCTGGAGGCGGGTCCACCAGCGCCGCCAAGCGCGAGACCGTCGTGACACGCGGGCGCGGCGGCATGCTCTCGATCGCGGGCGGCAAATGGACGACCTACCGCCACATCGGCCGCCTGGTGCTCGACCGGTTGCGCAAGGAGCGCTCGGTCCCGCTCTCCGAGGACATGGCCCCGCCCCTACGGACGGTCCCGCTGCCCGGGCTGGGCCAGCCAGAGGCCGTCGCGCACCGGCTGCTGGCCGACCGGCAGCCGCCCGCGCGGCTGGACCCACTCGTCGCGCGCCACCTCGCCTCGCACTACGGCAACGTCGCGCTGGACATCGCCGAGCTCGTGCGTGCGGACCCCGCCCTGGGCGAGCGCGTACACCCCGACGGCCCCGACATCTGGGCGCAGGTGGTCTACGCCCGGGAGCACGAGTGGGCGGTCACCGTGGACGACGTGCTGCGCCGCCGGACCACTGTCACGGTGCGCGGCCTGGACACCGGCGAGGTGCGCGACCGGACCGCGGCGCTCCTGGAGCCGCTGGCACGCTGACCGGGCAGCGGAGCGGCACACGCGACGCGGCCCGCGGACGCCGCTCGGCGTCCGCGGGCCGCGTTCAGTGGCCTGCCCCCGCGCGATCGCGATTACGCCGGTGCGGGGCTTCCCGCGCCGCCGGGCCAGGGGTCGAGGTTCTGGCGGCGCCGCGCCTCGACCGCCATCGAGTGTCTGACAAGCGTGACCAGCACACTGACCACCGAGTTGTGGTCGCGGGCGTCACACCACGCGATCGGCGTACCGGGGTTGAGGTCGAGGGCGTCCCGCAGGTCCTCGATCCCGTAGAGGGGCGCGTTGTCGAAGGTGTTGACCGCAACCATGAACGGAACGCGGTACTGCTTCTCGAAGTAGTCCAGCGCCTGGAAAGACTCGTCGAGACGGCGGACATCGGCCAGGATGACCGCGCCGAGCGCGCCGCGCACGAGGTCGTCCCACATGAACCAGAACCGCTGCTGGCCCGGGGTGCCGAACAGGTAGAGAGCAAGGTCGGTATCGAGCGAGATCCGCCCGAAGTCCATGGCGACGGTGGTGCTCGTCTTGTCGGGGGTATGGGAGAGGTCGTCAATCCCCGTGCTCGCGGCCGAAACGAGGGCTTCGGTGCGCACCGGCGGGATTTCCGACACCGTGCTCACGAACGTTGTCTTGCCAGCGCCGAAACCGCCGGCAACGATGATCTTGGTGGAGAGCTGGGGAGAGTCGTTCACGGGTCAGTTCAGTCCTCAAAGACACTGGCTCAAACGCAGGTCGTTCCCGGGGCGGAACACTGCGCAGTCAGAGGGGGTGGGGGCAACTCAATCGCCTGCGGGCGCCAGGCAGCGAAACTAACACCGTTCGCTAGGGCCGCCGGACGTCCCAGGATTCTCTCTTGTTGATCTTGGGGGACGCCCGGCAGGGAGGCGAGAGGACCTTGGTCCTCGATCATCCTATGCGTCAGCGGACGCGTAGCACACGCGCAACCCTACTGACCAAGCAAAACCCCCGGCGCGGGGGCCTACGGGAACCCGGTCGCGACCGGTACCGCACGAAATTTCCTTTATGAATTTGTGAGCGTCCCATTCCGGCCGCCGGGAATGCTGGGCGCCTCTGCCCGCGGGGTCTACCGTGAGACAAGGCCCTTCAAGCGGTGACCGTGCTCGCACTTCCTGGCACGCGGCAACCGGCGGTCATCCGGCGCGATGGTCCTCGGGACACAACGAGCCTGCGACCGGACTCCGGCGGCGCGACTTCGAGCCGTCCGGCCCGGCCCTGGCTCCATGGTGTCCGGTTGGCCCACCGGCCCGCGCACCGTCCGCGCGGGCCGGTGGGCGTTCGCCGCGCGCGGTGGATTCCCGTTCGGGGCCACGGGTGCCGAGGGCGTACCATCAGATCCTCCCGAGGGACCACCGGCTTGCGCCGGTGGGGAATCAGGGGGCCCGCGTAGTGGGACAGGGAAAGCCGGATTGCCGTTGGGCGATACGACGTTCGCCACAGCCTGCGTTTGGTATATTTCTGCCATTGATAGCAGGGCCGGGCTGGTCCTTCCTGTCGCCTGAACGACGACAGGAGAAGCCCGCGGCGTCAGTCGCTGGATGGAGTCACTAAGCTGGTCCGCACGCACGGCACCAGGCACAAGGAGCCACCCGATCCCCATGTCCGACCAGCGCGTCATCCGCCCGACACCCATCAGCGGCTTCCCGGAATGGCTGCCGGAGATCCGTTCCGTGGAACAGCGCTGGCTGGACCATATCCGCGCCGGGTTCGAACGTTACGGGTTCGCCTCGGTCGAGACACCGTCGGTGGAGAATCTCGACGTTCTGCTGGCCAAAGGGGAGACCTCGCAAGAGGTGTACACGCTGCACCGGCTGCAGGCCGACAGCGGCGACGACTCCGATGCCAAGCTGGGGCTGCGTTTCGACCTGACCGTGCCGTTGGCGCGCTACGTGGCCCAGCACTTCAACGACCTGGTGTTCCCGTTCAAGCGCTACCAGATCCAACGCGTCTGGCGCGGAGAGCGCCCGCAGGAGGGCCGGTACCGGGAGTTCACCCAGTGCGACATCGACGTGATCAACGTCGACCAGGTACCCCTGCACTTCGACGCCGAGCTGCCGCGCATCGCGCACGAGGTGCTGTCCGGGCTGGACATTCCCGCCTGGACGATCAGCATCAACAACCGCAAGGTGCTCCAGGGCTGCTACGAGGGCCTGGGCATCGGCGAACCACTCGCGGTGATCCGCGCCGTTGACAAGCTGCACAAGATCGGCGAGGACGGTGTCCGCGACATTCTCACCAGCGAGCTCGGCCTGACCGAGGAGCAGGTGAAGGTCTGCCTGGAGCTCGCCCGCATCAAGGGGGCCGACTCCTCGATCGTCGACGACGTGCGCCGCCTCGGCGTGCAGTCCGACCTGCTCACCCAAGGGCTCGACGAACTCGCGTTCGTCCTGGACTCGCTGTCGGACCTTCCCTCGGGCAGCGTCGTGGCCGACCTGTCGATCGCCCGGGGCCTCGACTACTACACAGGCACCGTCTACGAGGCCGGGTTCGACGACGACCCCGGCTACGGCAGCATCTGCGCCGGTGGCCGCTACGAGGATCTCGCGGGCCAGTTCATCCGCCGCAACCTGCCCGGGGTCGGAATCTCGATCGGCCTGACCCGAATCTTCGCCAAGCTGGTCGCCGAAGGACGCGTCGAAGGGGGACGGAGCTGCCCCACTGACGTCATGGTCGCCGTCCCCGCTGCCGACCGCCGCGACGAGGCGCTGCGTACCGCCACGACACTGCGCGAACGCGGCTTCAACACCGAGGTGTTCCACCAGGCGTCCCGGATCGGCAAGCAGATCCAGTACGCCTCGCGCAAGGGCATCCCCTTCGTCTGGTTCCCCCCGTTCGAGGACGGCAAGCCGCACGAGGTGAAGGACATGGCAACAGGGGAACAAGGCGACGCCGACCCCGCCACCTGGACCCGACCGGTGTGAGCGCCGTACTCCCGTGCCCCCACACAGCGGGAAAAGCGTGCGCACGCGACCGCCGGCGGTGTGACGCGGTGCCCAGCGCCGCCCAGAACCGGACACTATGCAGACAACGACTGGTTCCGGGTGGAAGACTGACGCCCGGGCTCACGTCCGCGCCGGAGCAGCGCTCCCGGTGCGTCTGAGCAGCTCCGGAAACGCGGTTGCCCAGTGAACGAGGCTATGTCACCTCCCCCCCATAACCTGCCCAGTCCCGCGGACGACTTCATCGGACGCGAGCGCGACGTATCCGACATCTGCCAACTCCTCGGCAATCTAGGCTTGGTCTCCCTCACCGGGACGGGGGGCATCGGCAAGACCCGGCTGGCCGTCAACGTCGCCGAACGGCTAATGCACCGGATCGACGACGGCGCCCGGTTCGTCGACCTGAGCGACGCCACCACCACCGAACAGGTCGGCCGGACCGTCGCGCGCGCCCTGCGGGTCATGGAGAACCCCGACCGCGCCGCGACCGACGCCATCATCACCGCATTGCGACCGCAGCATGTTCTGCTGGTCCTCGACACCTGCGAGCGGGCCGTCGAGCCGATCGCCGAGCTGTGCCGCGAGATCCTGGAACACTGCCCGAACGTACGGATCCTGGCCACAACCCGGCAGCCGTTGCGTGTGGCGGGAGAGTGCGTCTGGCGGGTCCCTCCGCTCTCGATGCCGGTCCGGCCGACACCCACCGAAGCCCGCGGCGGCGCCCTCGTGCCCCTCCCCCGCCGCGACGCCCTGCGCTACGAGGCCGTCCGGCTGTTCATCAACCGCGCGCACGCGGCCCGCACCGGTTTCCAGTTGACCCGGGAGAACGCGGGCCACGTCGTCGAGATCTGCCGAATGCTCGACGGTGTCCCCCTCGCCATCGAGCTCGCCGCCGCACGGGTCCGGGTGCTCTCCGCGGAGCAGATCCTGCACCGCCTGGACGACCGGTTCAGGCTTCTCGCGACGAACGACCGGGAGCTGCCGGCCCGCCAGCGCACCATGCGGGGAGTCCTGGAGTGGAGCCACGCGCTGCTGACCGAGCGCGAACGCGTGCTGTTCCGCAGGCTGTCGGTGTTCTCCGCGTGGGACCTCGACCTCGCCGAGGACGTGTGCAACGGCGCCCCCATCGGCGACACGGAGGTGCCGGAGCTGCACAGCTCCCTGCTCGACAAGTCGCTGGTCGTCGTGGACGCCGAGGCCGACGGCACCGTCTACTATCGGCTGCCCGACACAGTGCGCGCTTACGCGGCCGAGCGGCTTGCCGCGTCCGGTGAGCAGGAGGCGCTGTGGGACCGGTACCTGCGCAGCACGGTCACCCGGCTGGAGGCGGCCGAGGACGCCGCCTGCGCCCCCCTGCCGTGGGCAGAACGCAAACGCCTCCTGCACCGCCAGGACCATTTCCGGGAGAACACCGAACGTCTCCTCTCCTGGGCGCTGGACCACGGCCGGATCGAGGGCGGGCTGCGGGTCAGTGCGGCACTGCGCTCCTACTGGATCGTCCGGGACCTGGTCATCGAGGGCACCGCGTACCTGCGCAAGCTGCTCGGCACCGACGCGGACGCGCAGCCATCGGCGGTCCGCACGCGCGCTCTCGCTGTGTACGCCGAACTCGCGCTCAGCGTGGAGGCGCCGCACACCGTCAGCGCGGCGGCGAGGCAGGCTCTGGACGCCGCCCACCGCACCAACGACCCCGGGGCGGCGGGCAACGCGCTGCTCACCCTCGCCATCGTCGCCGAGCGCACCGGCGACGACCTGGAGGCGGGGCAACGCCACGCGAACGAGGCGCTCGACCTCGCCGTCCGGCTTCCCGCCCACATCACCGAGATCGGAGCGCTGCGCGTCCTCGCGCACCTGGCCGCGCGGCGTGGCGGCATCTGCGAGTCCGAAAGACTCCTGGAGCGCGCCATCGCCGTGTCCGAGCGCATCGGGGACCGGTGGAACGAGGCCCGTTGCCTGAACACCCTTGGTATGACCGCCCTCCGGCGCGGTGATCTCGACACGGCGTCCGGGCGGCTCAACAAGGCGCTGCAGGTCTTCGACGAGCTCGGCGTGGCCCCCGAGACCGCCCGGTGCACCGCCGGTCTGGGCCACGTCGACGTCGCCCGCGGCGACATCGCGTCGGCCCGCGAACGGCTCGCCGAGTGCCTGCGGATGAGTGTGCGCTCCGGGCGCAGAATCGCCGTGGCCCGCGGTCTGGAGGCCCTGGCCGAACTCGCGATCACCGAAGGGCAGATGGAGCGCGCCGCGTCGCTCACGGGCGCCGCGAGCTCGCTGCGGTCGGCGCTGGGCCAGCCCTGGGCACGCGAGGGCAAACTGTTCAGCCGGATCGAGCAGGACCTGTCCCGCGACACCGCCATAAAGGCGTGGGAGATGTGGCGCACCCTCCCACTGGGCCAGGTGATCGAGAACGCGCTGGCCTTCCCCGCACCCCGCAGACCCCCCGCCCCGGTGCTGACGCGCCGCGAGAAGGAGATCGCGGCACTGGTCGGGGCGGGCCTGACCAACCGGCAGATCGCCGAGAACCTGATCATCAGCCAGGCCACCGCGGCCCGGCACATCGCCAACATCTTCCGCAAGATGGCGCTCTCGTCCCGCGCCCAGCTCGCTGAGTGGGCCCGCAGACACGGCCTCACCTGAGGCCGGCTCGTTTCCGCGGCGGCCCGAGAACGTCCGTCCAAGCCGGGTTTGCGGGCGTTCGCGAGTTCCACCGAACGCGCGGACTGAGGCCGGGGACCACTTGCATGGGGGGCGGAACACCTAATAAGACAGAGGCACCACGACCGGCCCGCGTCCCCGCCCCCCAAACGCCTTCATCTCAGGAAGGGGGAGAGCATCCCCCGACCGCCTACTCGCGTGAAGGCCGTGACTCCTCCCGCGACTGAAGTCGCGGGCTTCTCCTATCGTCGTTTAGGCGACAGGAAGGACCAGCCCGGCCCTGATACTAATTTCGTAAGCATACCCAACGCAGGTTGTAGCGAACGCCGTATCGCCCAGCGGCAATCCGGCTTTCCCTGTCCCGCTACGCGGGTAACCTGATTCCCCCACCGATTGAAGCCGGTGGCCCCCTCAGGATGATCTGATGATGGCACCACAGTCCGCGCCAGCGCGGCAGAATCTTCCCCCAGAGACCTCCAATCTCGTTGGCCGGGAACGCGATCTCAGCGATCTGCTCCGGCTGCTGGATTCCAACCGCGTGGTGACACTGTGTGGCGTTAGTGGAATAGGCAAGACCAGAATGGCGCTGCGGGTCGCGGCGCAGGCCACCGCGTCCTTTCCCGACGGAGTGTGGTTCGCCGAGCTCGCCGAGGCCACCACCCGCCAGGAGGTCATCGCACGGATCGCCCAGGCTGTGGGCGTGGTCGAGGAGAACGGCCGCGAACCGGCCGGAACCCTCGTCGACGCGCTTCGCGGGCGCCACCTGCTGCTCATCCTCGACGGCTGCGACGAGGTCACCGGTGATGTCGCCGCTGTCGGACGGGTGCTACTCGACGCCAACCCGTCGATCTCCCTCCTGCTCACCAGCGACGACCCGGTACGCATCGGGAGCGAGGCGATCTGGTCCGTACCGCCTCTCGCGCTACCGCAGCGCACGGACGAGCCCTCCCTCAACGACTCCGAGGCCGTCCGGCTGTTCATCGAGCGCTTCCAGGGACCGGGTTCCACGGTCTGTCCGCACCAGCTTCGGACGATCGCCGATCTCTGCCACCGCCTCGACGGCATCCCCCTGTGCATCGAGCTGGTCGCCGCATGGGCGCGGCACGGGTCACTGAACGAGATCGCTGATCTGCTCGCCGGGCATCTCCCGCGGTCCACCGGGAACGGGCGAAGCACCGACCGCCAGAAGATCCTCGACGCCGTCCTGGGCTGGAGCCACGCGCTTCTGGGAACGGACGAGCAGGCGCTGTTCCGCCGGCTCGCGATCTTCCCCACCTGGGACCTGGAGCTGGCCGAACGGGTGTGCTCGGACGACCTGCTTCCCGAGGCCAACATTCTCGACGCCGCCTCGACCCTGGTCGACCGTTCGCTGATCACCCTCACCGGGGAGCACCAGGGCCGGGTCCGCTACCAGCTGCCACGGGCGGTCCACCGGTTCGCCGCCGAGCGCCTGACCGAAACAGCGGAGGTCGAGACGACCCGCATCCGCCACCGTGAGCAGATGATGCGCCTCGTCGAGGAGCTGGGGCGGGTGGCGGTACTCGGCCGGGCCATGCCGTGGGCGGAGCGGCACAGTGTCTGGCAGCGCGTCGGCGCCGAGTACGACAACGTGCTCCGGGCGCTGCACTGGTCCGCTGAGCGCGGCGACGCCGAGGAAGGGCTGCGCATGTGCGCCGGCCTGCACCGCCTGTGGGTGAGTGACCGCCGGCTCAGCGAGGGTGCCTTCTGGAGTGACCTCTTCCTGCGCATGGACGACGAGCGCGGCCCCCTGCACGGCCGGGTGCTGGCTCGCCGTGCCGAGATCGCCTGGCTGCGGTACGACTTCCAGCTCGCCAAGGAGACCGGTGAGGAGGCGCTGCGGCTGTGCTGCACGGCCAACGACACCGAGTCCGTGCTTCTCACGCTGAACCTGCTCGCCCTTACCGACATGCGCGCCGACGACAACGAGCGCGCGTCCGAACGGCTTACCGAGGCGCTGAATCTCGCCCGCGACAACGGCGACCTGTGGTACGAGGCCATGGCCCTCAGCGTCCAGGGAGCCCTCGCTGCCCGCCAGGGCGACTATCCGAGCGCCGACATGCTCTACAGCACGGCGCTGCTGATCCAGCGCGGCATGGACCACCGGTGGGGCGTCGGAAGCACGCTGGTCGGCCACGCGATCGTCGCCGAGGCGCAGCACGACCTGGACGCCGCGGACCGCTGCTACCGCGAGGCGCTCGACATCCAGCGCGACATCGGTGTTGTGCCCGAGCTGGCCCGCTGCCTGGCGGGCGTGGGCCGGATCGCACACGCCCAGGGCGCCACCGCCCAGGCCTACGACTACCTCAGCGAGAGCCTGCTCCTCAGCCAGAGCACCGGGCAGCGGGCGGGAGTGGCGCGGTCGCTGGCCTCGGTCGCACAACTGGCCGCCAGCGACGGCTTCACCGAAGGCGCGCACAGGCTCTCGGGGGCGTCCACCGGTATCCGGGAGTCCATCGGGCTGCCCACTTTCTGGTCACTGCGGCCGCACCAGGAGCAGATCCCCGAGTCCGGACCCGGTGAGCAGTCGTCGTGGTGGTACGAGGGATACGAACTCAGCATTGACGAGGCTGTCGCTATGGCGCTCCGCATCGCGGAGGCCGGCCGGGTGCCGCGTCCCCGGACGCCGGCTCCGCCCGGGCCCGCCCCGTCCACAGACATCCTGACGCGCCGGGAGCGCGAGATCGCGCAGCACGTCGCCGGGGGCAGCAGCAACCGCGAGATCGCCGCGGCACTGTTCATCACACAGTCCACGGTCGCGCGGCACATCGCCAACATCAATCGAAAAACCGGATTCCGATCGCGCAAGCAGATCGCGACCTGGATCAGCGAGGACAACGAGGACCCCGGGGAAACATCCGGGGCACCATAACGCTCCGACCTCCGATTGGTCCGCGCACTCCCGCCGCGGCCCCGAAACTACATATGCAACTGCACACGTCAATGCATGTGCAAGGGTTGCGCAACGTTAGGGTTGACGCATGAGATCGCACTCTGCCGTGACCCGAACGGCGATCGTCACGAGCGCGGCTCACGCCCTCTTGGGCGCGAAACTCCGGGGACCCGCGGCAGTTGCGGACGGATACTGGCCCGTCAGGCGCTCCGCTCCGATTCTAACGGGAGCGGTGGAGCACACGGCCACCGTCCGGTCCGGGTCGACCATGGAGACCGTGCCGCCGCGGGTGCGCAGAGGGGAGGCACCCGCGGCGCCGACGGTCACGGCGCGACCGGGCTCGCCACGTGGAGGGGGCGTGACGGGCCCGGCATCCAAGCACGGCCACGCGACCCGGGGAGAGGCGCCCGCGGCGCCGACGGTCACGGCGCGACCGGACTCGCCGCGTGGAGGGGGCGTGACGGGCCCGGCATCCAAGCACGGCCACGCGACCCGGGGGGATGCACATGACGGGGAACCCGCTACCCCGGCCTCTCTCGCCACCACGCTCGCGGGAGCACGGGGCCGAGCCAGTGGGGCCGCTCACCACGGGTCTGCTCAATAAGCTGCGGCGTCGCGGCAGCATCGCCACCGTTTCCGAAGCCGGGGGCCCGAGGACCGATGCACGCGTCTTCGCGCGCACCGTCGAGCGCGCCGCCATGGGGCTGGCATCGCGGGGGGTCTGGCCCGGCGACGTCGTGGCGATCCTGGCACCGGTCTCTCCCGCGCGGCTCACCGCGGTCTACACGGTGCTGGCGGTCGGCGGTGTCGCGCTTCCGCTGGAGAAGAACGGGACCATTGACACCGACACCCAGATCGAGGTCCTCACCGAGACCGATACCCGGCTCCTGCTGGTGACATCCCCGTTGGCAACGGCCGCGCTGGAGATGGCCGAACGGTCAAGGGTCCGCCAGGTCATCGCGTTCGGCTCAGCGCCCGAGACCACGCCGTTCGAGGAACTGCTGGAGTCCAGCGCCGACAGCGCGCCCCGATGTCCCGCGCACGACGCGTTCGACAGCGGGATAGTGGGGTACCAGGCCACCGGAGGCGGCGTCGTCACGACGCTCTACGGTCAGGCCGACCTACTCGATCGGTTCCGCCAGTTCGACGCCGAGCTCGACCTCCGCCACGGCGACGTCGTCGCCGTCGAGTCGGGCATGCCCGAGCCCAGCCGGACGGCGCTGGCCGCGCTCGCGCTGTGGCACGGCGTCTCAGTGGTCACCATCGCCACCGAGTCCGAACCGGAGATCCGGCGTGTCCTGGCGACGGCCGGCGCGACTGTGCGCGGGGCACCCGTCCCCACCCGAGTCGCCACCCGGAACTGAGCACGGCTGAGGTGCGCCGGGAACGCCTCAGCGGTCGCGGGACGCGGCGCGGTCACTCCTGCACGATGTCGATCTCGAACCACGCGACGTGCGTGTGGTCCGTCCAGTACTCGCCGCAGCGCGATGAGCAACTCTCGATAATGAGCTTGCCCCGGCCGTAGTCGCCGTTCTCCGAGCGCGGCTCGTCGGACGCGCTGTCGCGCGCACCGCTCTTCTCCCCCTGGTCGGCGACCGCGACCCGGACCCGGTCGCGTTCGGTGCGAATGAACAGCGTCATGATCCCGCCAACCTGGCCCGAGCGGGAGTGCAGCAGCGCGTTGGTCGCGAGCTCACTGGCCGCGAGCTCGGTGTCGTCCACGAGCGCGGCCGGATAGGCGGTCTTCTCCAGGAACTCGCGGACCCGGGCCCGGATGGACCGCACCGCTGTCAGGTTGCCGACACAGCTCCACACCGTGTGGTCCGTGGCGACATCGGAGAGTTCCTCCGCGGCGTCCAGCGTGGGGGTGTCCAGCATAGGAGCTTCGAAGGGGTCGACAGCGGCGTATTCGTCTACTCGCTGCGAATCGGTCATCCCCACGTCACTCCCAATCACCATCCGGCAATAAGCCGACGGCCCTTACCCTAGACAACCCGCACCAGGACCAGGACAGCACACGGGCCGCTGGTCCATCTCGGATACCCCACAAAACGTGGACACATGTCTCTTACCGATCCGACAAAGGGAACCCGGCTACCCCCACAAAAACCTCTCTGAGCTGCAATTCCGCACCATGTAACGGCCAATTGCCAGTATGGCCGCCGGGTGGGCCCCGCGGTCCACGGGGGTGGCCGCCCAGCCAGGACACGATCCGATGAAATCCCTGACACAGCCGACCCACAACAACGATAATCGCTTGCGCGGGTCGGCGGTGCCCCTGACTGTCGGCCCGCCCGCGGCCACTGTCGGCCGCGGATGCGCGCGGCGATCAGCGGCCCGAGCCCCGCTCCTGGCCCCTAGAACAACACCGATCTGACCGCGCCCACCTCACGGAAACCCACGCGGCGGTAGGCGGCCCGAGCGGGAGTGTTGTAATCGTTGACGTACAGCGTGACACATGGAGCGATCTCGGCCAGCGCGTACCGCACCACGGCCGCCATCCCCGCCTCCGAATGCCCTCGGCCGCGCAGGTCCGGATGCACCCACACTCCCTGGATCTGGCACGCGTAGGGAGTGACGGCTCCGATCTCGGCCTTGAATACGACCCGGCCGCCCTCGATCCGCGCGAACGACCGGCCGGTGCGCACGAGCTCCTCGACCCGTGCGCGGTACAGCGAGCCGCCATCGCCGGCGTCGGGCGGCACGCCCACCTCCTCGGTGAACATCGCGACACAGGCCGGCAGGACGAGCCCGAACTCGCTCATCCGGACCCGTCGCACCAACGGGTCGGGGGCGGTGTGGGGCTGCTCGGAGATCTCCAGAACCGGCTGGCGCTCCCGGATGGCGCGAGCCGGTCCCCATAAAGGGCCCAGGCGCGACCAGAGGTCACTTACGGCGTCGACCGGACCGACGATCGAGGAGCAGCGGCGTCCCTGGCTGCGCGCCTGCTCGGAGAAATGCCGGATAGCGACCGGACCAGCGTTCACCGGCACCAGGTTGGCGCCCGAGTAGCACAATGCGGTGAGGGAGCCGCGTTCGACATAGCCCCACACTTCGGCGCCTAGCCGGCCGCTGTGCAGACCTGAGGCGCGCAGTCGGGAACTCACGAACACATTGCCCACAGGATCGGCGTCAAGTAGGGCGTAGACGGACTCCCGGTCGCGCTCGCCGAGCATCCGCACCGACGAGGTCCGCAGCACCCCGCATCACCTCACCTGAGAGCTGCTGCCGCCGACCGCAGCCGGGGCCGCCGCACGTACCGTCATCGTAACCGGACCGCCACTCAAGCAGCCACGATCCTCGCCAATCCAGCCTAGTCGACTACCCAGCTATGGGATGACCGGATCCGGGCGGATACAGGGCGACCTGTCAGCGGGATAGCGCACCTCGCATTCTCGCCCCGGCACCCAAGGGGTGCCCAACCGACACGAGGGCGGCCCGCATCACCTGGGGGTTGTCTTCGCACCACCGACAGGAGACAGCAGCCTCCGGAACCCGCGCACGGGGCGAACGCCACCGCCGGACAACGGGAAAGCGCCGCCCGCGCTCGCAAAAAGCCGGGCAGCGCCACAGCACGCACCCTAGGGGGCCGCGGATCGCCCGCGCCGGGCGGCGGCCTATCGCCGCCTCAGCGCGGCAGCACTCAGCCGGCCACGGAGACGTCAGGGGTGCCGGACTCCACACCGGACTCCTGCATGTCCTCCGCGAGGCGCATCGCCTCGTCGATCAGGGTCTCGACGATCTTCGACTCGGGCACCGTCTTGACGACCTCACCCTTGACGAAGATCTGGCCCTTGCCGTTGCCGGAGGCGACACCGAGATCGGCGTCGCGAGCCTCGCCCGGACCGTTGACGACACAGCCCATGACGGCCACCCGCAGCGGGACGTCCATCCCCTCAAGCCCGGCGGTGACCTCATCGGCAAGGCTGTAGACGTCGACCTGGGCCCGGCCACAGCTCGGGCAGGACACGATCTCCAGGCCTCGCTCGCGCAGCCCCAGCGACTCCAGGATCTGGATGCCGACCTTGACCTCCTCGGCCGGCGGGGTCGACAGCGACACCCGGATGGTGTCGCCGATCCCCTCGGCGAGCAGCGCGCCGAAGGCCACCGACGACTTGATCGTGCCCTGGAACGCCGGGCCGGCCTCGGTGACCCCGAGATGCAGCGGGTACTCGCACTGCTCGGCCAACTGCCGGTAGGCGTTGATCATGACGACGGGGTCGTTGTGCTTGACAGAGATCTTGATGTCGCGGAAGCCGTGCTCCTCGAACAGCGAGCACTCCCACAGCGCTGACTCCGCCAGCGCCTCGGGAGTGGCCTTGCCGTACTTGGCCAGCAGGCGCTTGTCGAGCGACCCGGCGTTCACCCCGATGCGGATGGGGATGCCGGCGTCGCTCGCGGCCTGGGAGATCTCGCCAACCCGGTCGTCGAACTTCTTGATGTTGCCCGGGTTGACCCGAACCGCGGCGCACCCGGCCTCGATCGCGGCGAACACGTACTTCGGTTGGAAGTGGATGTCGGCGATAACCGGAATCTGGGACTTCCGGGCGATGACGGGCAGCGCCTCGGCGTCGTCGTTGGTGGGCACGGCTACCCGCACGATCTGACAGCCGCTCGCCGTCAACTCGGCGATCTGCTGCAGCGTGGAGTTGATGTCGGAGGTAACGGTGGTCGTCATCGACTGCACGGAGACGGGGGCGTCCCCACCGACGGGGACGTTGCCGACCATGACCTGCCGCGATCTACGCCGCTGAGCTACGGGTTGCTGCGGGGCGGCAGGGATTCCAAGATCAACGGTCACGCGTTTCACCTCGTCGACCGCCGGGACTCGGCCGGCGGTGTCGTTGATTCATCAGCAGGAGGAGCCGCAGCGCAGGGCGCACCCCGGCGGAAATTCGACGGGAGCGCCCGTTTTCCACGGGCAGTGCCCAGAATACCCGTCCGTACCGCCTGACGTGGTTGTTTCGCCCGATTCAACCCAGAAGGCGGACCGGGTTGACGATATCGGCTACCAGCACGATCAGGCTGAACAGAATGAAGGCCAGCATGACCACGTAGGCCAATGGCATGAGCTTCACCACGTCGAACGGACCGGGATCGGGGCGGCGGAACAGCCGGGCCGCCTTCCGGCGGAGGGACTCCCAGATGGCCCCGAAGATGTGCCCGCCGTCGAGCGGCAGCAGCGGCAACATGTTGAACGCGAACAGGAACAGGTTGACGCTGCCCAGCATGGTCAGCATGATCACGGCGCGGTCGACCACGGGCAGCGGCTGGGACAGCACCTCGCCGCCGATGCGCGACACCCCGACCACGCCTATGGGGGAGTCGGCCCGGCGGTCCTCGCCCAGGAAGGCCGCGCCGAACAGGTCGGGCACCTTGGAGGGCAGGGAGACGATGGCCTCGCCGACGAGCACCAGCGAGTCGCCCATGTACCCGGCGGTCTCCATGGCGGTCATGGTCTGCCGCTCGGTGGCGAAGGTGATGCCGAGGAAGCCGACGGTCTCGGTCTCGGGGACCGGCCGGCCCTCGTCGTCGTAGACATCCCGGCCGCGCTCGTCGGTCTGGTAGATGATCTCGCCGTCCGCATCGCGGGCCGGCAGCTCGTTCTGGACCAGGTCGGGTTCGAGCGTGACGGTCTCACCGTCGCGCTCGACCTTCATCTCCGTGGGGCCCGTGTGCTCGCGGATCTCCTTGTTCGCGGCCTGCCAGTCGGGTGTGGCGGTCCCGGCGACCGCCACAATGCGATCGCCCGGCTGCACCCCCGCCGCGGCCGCCGGGGTCGGCTCGGCATCCTCGGGGCACTCGCCGGTGGCCTCCTCGACGGAGACCAGACACTCGGAGACGGTGCCGACCTCGTTGGTCTCCTCGTGGACGCCGAGCCCCATCAGAACGGTGCTGAAGAGCAGCGCGGCCAGGATGAGGTTCATCACCGGGCCGGCGGCCATCACGATGACCCGTTTCCACGGCGCCCGCGTGTAGAAGAGCCGCCCCTCGTCGCCTGGCCGCTGTTCGGCGTTGTACGCGTCGCGCGCGTCCTCGATCATCGCGCGCCAGCGCGAGGGCGGTTTGCCCGAAGTGTCCTGCTTGCCAGGAGGGGCCATGCCGACCATGCGGACGAAGCCGCCGAGCGGGACCAGCTTGATGCCGTACTCGGTCTCGCCGCGGCGGGTCGACCACAACGTCTTGCCGAAGCCGACCATGTACTCGGTGCAGCGGACGCCGAACATCTTCGCGGTGGCAAGGTGGCCCAGCTCGTGCCAGGCGAAGGAGAGAAGCAGCCCGAGAAAGAGAAGAACGATCCCGAGCGTGGTCAGTAACGCGACCATGTACCTCTCCTCATGCGATCCGGGCGATCATCTCCCGGGCACGTGTCCGAGCCCATTCGTCGGCGGCGTAGACATCGGCCAGGCTCGTGTCCGCCGTGCCCACCCATTGATGTTCTGAGACTACCCGCGCAACCGTATCCACGATTGCGGTGAACGCCAGCTTCCCCCCGAGGAACGCGGCGACCGCCTCCTCGTTGGCGGCGTTGTAGACGGCCGGAGCTGTCCCTCCGGCCGCCCCGACGTCCCGCGCCAGCGCAACCGCTGGAAACGCCTCCGCGTCCAGCGGTTCGAAGGTCCAGGTGTGCGCGCGGGTCCAGTCCACGGCCGGCGCCGCGGAACTGACCCGATGCGGCCAGTTGATCCCGTAGGCGATCGGGATGCGCATGCTGGGCGGACTCGCCTGGGCGAGCGTGGAACCATCGGTGTACTCGACCATGGAGTGGATCACCGACTGCGGGTGGACCACGACCTCCAGTTGGTCGAACGGGACGTCGAAGAGCAGGTTGGCCTCGATCACCTCCAGCCCTTTGTTGACGAGCGTGGCCGAGTTCACGGTGATGACGGGGCCCATGTCCCATGTGGGGTGGTTCAGCGCCTGCTCCGGGGACACGTCGGCCAGCTCGGCGCGGGAGCGCCCGCGGAAGGGCCCGCCGCTGGCGGTGATGACCAGCTTGCGTACCTCGTCCAGCGTGGCGTTGACCTGGCCCTGGGCCAGGCTGGCCAAACCGGTGGACCGGGCGCGGGGGTAGCACTGCGCCAGCGCGAAATGTTCGGAGTCAACGGGCACGATCTGGCCCGGCTGGGCGGCCGCGCGCACCAGTGGTCCGCCGATGATGAGCGACTCCTTGTTGGCGAGCGCGAGCAGCCTGCCGGCGCGCAACGCGCCCAGGGTCGCCTCCAAGCCGAGCGCACCGGTGATCCCGTTGAGGACGACGTCGCACGGCCACCCCGCCAGCTCGGCGACGCCCTCGGCGCCGGTGAGCACCTTGGCGGCGTGTCCGCGCTCGCTCAGCTGCCGCGCGAGCGCGGGCGCCTTCGCGGGGTCAGCGATCGCCACGGTGTCCACCCCGAGCTGGCACGCCTGCGCGGCCAGCAGGTCGACGCGCCCGCCGCCTGCGGCGAGACCGGCCACCCGGAACCGGCCGGGGTTGTCGGTGACCAGGTCGACAGCCTGCGTGCCGATCGAACCGGTGGACCCAAGGATCACCACCTCGCGCGGCCGTTCGGGGGAGGTGTCGTGGGCAAGAAACTGTTCCGCGATTCGCACCCCCCCATTGTCCCGCACCCGCCAACCGAACGTTGGGCCCAACAGAGGACTGGTCCGCGCCGATCGACACACCTCGCGAACCCAAAGTACGCACGTGATTACGCAGTGTATGAAATGCTCTCGTGCTATGACCGTATCCAGCACGTCGAAGCTCCTTGGGCCGATCGCGGTGACGCTCATCCTGACCGGTCCGCTGGCCGCGGAAGCCGCAGCCGCCCATCCTGCCCACCACACCGCCCCGCATTCGGCAAGTGGTGCCGCGCGCCTCGCGTCCCAAGGGCCGCCGGCAGCCGCTGAGCCCGACGGGGTCGTCCGGCATTCCGGCGCCAACGGCGCCGAACGCGAGGGTGTGCTCGACTACTGGACCGCCGAGCGCATGGAGTCCGCGCTACCGGCGGGATCGCTGCTCGACGAGGTATTTCCCACCCCCGAGACGAAGGAGGGCGGCACGGAGGACGGCCGGACCCGGCCGAGTGCGTCCCGGACCGCATCGGGCCAGCACAGCACCGGGGAACGGTGGACCTCCGGCGGCGCGGTCACCCGGACCACCGGGCGGGTCTTCCTGACCATGGGCGGGCGCGACCTCACCTGCTCCGCCGCGGTGGTCCCGGCCGAGAACCGCGACACCGTTGTCACCGCCGGGCACTGCCTGAAGGACGGCACCGGGGCCTGGGCCGGCAACTGGACCTTCGTCCCGGGATACGACAACGGCGAGGCGCCCTACGGCCGGTACGTGGTTCGCGAGGCACTCGTCGACCGGAAATGGTCCGCCGAGGCCGAGGACAGCTTCGACTTCGGCATGGCCGTGCTGCACCCCACCGGCGACAACCATGTGCAGGACCAGGTCGGCGCCCAGCGCATCGCGTTCGGTGACCGCTCCGGGCAGCAGACCTACGCGTTCGGCTACCCCACGGCCGGCGGCTTCGACGGGAGTGGGCTGCACTACTGCGCGGGCCGTCCCACGGCTGACAAAAGGGGGACCACCGCCAGCGGCATGCGCTGCGCCATGACCGAAGGGTCCAGCGGCGGCCCCTGGCTGACCGACTTCGACCCCGCGAGCGGTGAGGGCACGATCACGTCGGTGATCAGCTTCAAGTACGCCAACGACGCCTCGACCCAGTTCGGACCGCGCCTTGGCGACGAAGCCGAGCGGTTGTACGAGGAGGCCGGCTCGCTGTAACGCGGGCCCCGAACACGCGGCCCCCGGGTCCGTCGCCCGGGGGGCCGCGTTCAGGCATCCGGAGCCTCCGCGGCGTCACTCCGCCGGACTGCCGCTCGCGGCCGCGTTCGCCTGCCCGCGGCGGCCGAAGTACAGCAGGCCCACTGCCAGCGAGACCGCGAGGACCACGGCCATGCCCGAGAGCAGCCCGTAGGGGCCGTACTGCACAATCAGCGGAATCGAGACGGCCGTCACGAGGCCACCGCCGAAGAACGGTTCCAGCACGAGCTGCTTGTACCCGAACGCGGGGTAGGCCGGGGTGCGCAGGTCGGGGTCGGCGATGCGCAGCAGGATCAGCCCGGTCGCCGTGACACCCATGGACTGGCCCATGTCGCCGATGCCCCGCTCGAACCAGTAGTCGGGGATCATCCGCCGGGCCAGGAACACGAAAGCGCCCAGCGACCACGCCAGGCCCACGACGACCAGCAGCAAAAAGGGGGCCCAGTTCGCCGCGATGACCTGGAGGGAGAGCGTCCCCAGGGCGGAGATGATCAGCATGTCCAGGGAGAATCCCTGGATCCGCTCGACCATCTGCCGGTCGACGACGTCCAGGCGGTCGAACCGGTCGATGACCAGCTGGACGACGATCCCGCCGAGCATGGCCAGCGGGAACAGCGGGACGTACTCGAACAACTGCACCTGGTCGACCCAGAACCGGGCCTCCAGCCACTGCAGTGCCCACAGCAGGAGCTGGCCGATCACCACCGCGATCGCGATCAGTCCGAAGTGCAGCGCCAACGGCTCAACGGAGGAGGGGTGCACGGTCAGGGTCGCGGCGGCGCGCCGGTTCTCCTTCTCGACCAGCCCCATCTGCTCGGAGACCGTCGGTTTGGCACCCCTGCGCAGCTCCTGGGTCTTTCCGGTGCGCACACCCCAGTTGATCAGGATGATGCCGAAGATGATCCCGGACAGCAGACCGACCGTGGCCATCCCAAGCGCGAGGTCCTGCCCCTCGGGGAACCCGGCCGCCTCGAAGGTGTTCCCGAGACCGGCCGCCGTGCCGTGGCCCCCCTCGAACCCGATCTCGATCAACGCGCCGGTCAGGGGCGGCAGCCCGAACACCGGGCCGAGGACCAGGACGGCGAGCAGCAGCCCCAGGACGTACTGCCCGCTGGCCAGAGCGGCGCCGAACGCGATCTGCGGGCCGGCGAGCCGCCCCGCCTCGCGGGGCCGCGGAATCGGGTTGCCGAGGAACAACGCGGCGAACACCATCGAGATCAGCAGGCCGGGAAGGGCCTCCCAGACCTCCAGGATCTCCGGGGTGAACAGTCCGGCCTCGGCGAGCCCGGTGGCACCGGCCAGGGACGCCACCTGGCCCAGCACCTCGGGCCCCAGGATCAGCGCAATGCCGCCGCCAATGATCGAACTGGGGATGAACAGCCGCTGCGAGAGCCGCCACCTCACCCGGACGAGCTTGGCGACCAGCAGCAACAGTCCCAGCAGGAGGAGCGCGAAACCGATGGTCTCGGGGGACATCAATACCTCTCCGTCGACATAACGTGCCAGGCTGTTACCACATCCGCGCATACGGATGCCGGGACCTCGGGTGTGCCCCGTCATGCCCGCACCAAATTCGCATGCTACGCGTTATCGCCCGGCTACACGTTGCAGGATCCGACAGAAAGCCGCAGCGCACGTACCCGATTTTTGTGCCGGTCTTGCGGGGTCGGGGGCTTCGTGGCGCTGTGGAGTTCGTGGGTTCGCCACCCACACGCGTGCGGCTCGGCAACGGCGGCGAGGACGGCGGGTGGGCCAGCCCTCAGTAATCGGTGCGGGTGCCCGATGGTGACGGCCCCGACGAGGGCAGCGGGGACGGCGGGTGGGCCAGCCTGCGGAAATCGTCACTGGTGCCCGGTGGTGGCGTGTCCAACGAGGGCGGCGAAGGCAGTGGGTGGCCGAGACCGCGGTTATCGGTACGGGTGCCCGATGGTGGCGCACCCGACGAAAGCAGCACCAAAGGCAGCGGATGGGCCAGCCCCCAATGAGCGGTACGGGTGCCCGATGGTGAGGCGTGCGACGGCGGCCGCGCATCGAGAGTGACCGCGCGGGTATTCTCAGCGCTGCTCATCGCTGATCTTGAGGATTTCGTTCCTTCAACGCGCGTTGAAGGAACGAAATCCTCAAGAAGCGTCAGCGCACAGAGTGCCCACAATCCAGACATAGCGGGCGCGCGGAGGCTCGCGCGGCACCGAAACCGACCGGGCGGACAGATTCGGCGCCGAGACCGGCCCCACAGACACTCTCGGCGCGCCCAGCACCGAAAACGACACCACAGACACCCCCACTGGCCCCCACCACCAACCTTCGCCGCCCTCGTCGGGCACGTCACCACCGGGCACCAGTGACGATTTCCGCAGGCTGGCCCACCCACCGTCCTCGCTGCCGCCGTCGGGCGCGCCACCACCGGGCACCCGCACCGATGGGCGCGGGCTGGCCCATCCGCTGCCATCACCGCTCTCGTTAGCTGCGCGACCACCCGCGAGCAGTACCGGTGCCTCTCAGAGCTGGATGCCGGTCAGTACCATGACGCGCTCGTAGCTCAGGTCCGTCATCGCCGACCGCACGCCCTCCTTGCCGACGCCGGACTTCTTGATACCGCCGTAGGGCATCTGGTCAGCACGGTAGGTCGGCACGTCGCCGATCACCACA
Organism: Lipingzhangella halophila; assembly: GCF_014203805.1. GTDB lineage: Bacteria > Actinomycetota > Actinomycetes > Streptosporangiales > Streptosporangiaceae > Lipingzhangella > Lipingzhangella halophila. The sequence continues at coordinate 4,611,535 of NZ_JACHJT010000001.1, forward strand.
CCGCCGACCTCAAGCTCGCGGTGCGCGCGGAAGGCAACCTGGATGTCCCGGGTGAACACCCCCGCCTGCAGCCCGTAGGCGCTGTCGTTGACCGCCGCGAACGCCTCCTCGGCGCCGCTCACGCGCTGCAGCACGGCGACGGGCCCGAACACCTCCTCGCGCAGCACCTTGGCGTCGCCGGGGACCTCCGCCAGCACGGTCGGCGCGACCGTGCTGCCCTCACGCGTGCCGCCGGTGAGGAGCTTCGCGCCGGCGGCGACGGCCTCCTCCACCCAGTCGAGCACCCGGACCGCGGCGTCCTCGTTGATCATCGGCCCGACCTCGGTCTCGGGCGCGCTCGGGTCGCCGGTCGGCAGCGCCTCCACCTCGGTTACCAACCGGTCGGTGAACGCGTCGTAGACCGCGTCGTCCACGACCACGCGCTGCACACCGATGCAGACCTGGCCAGCGGCGTTGTTGGCGAAGACGGCGACGCGCCGCGCCGCCCGCTCCAGGTCGGCGTCGGCCAGCACCACCGCGGCCGCGTTCCCGCCCAGCTCCAGCGTCACGTGCTTATGCGGGGCAAGACGCTGGATCTCCCAGCCGAACTGGCCGCCGGTGAACGACACCACCGGCAGCCGGGGGTCGGTGAGCAGGGGCGCGGCGCGTTCGTTCGGCATGGGCAGGACCGAGAACATTCCGGGCGGCAGGTCGGTCTCGGCCAACAGCTCACCGAGGATCAGCGCGCTCATCGGCGTTGCGGGGGCCGGCTTCAACAGGATCGGTGCGCCCACGGCGATGGCGGGAGCGACCTTGTGGGCGACCAGGTTGATCGGGAAGTTGAACGGCGAGATCCCGAGCACGGGCCCCTTGGGGACGCGGCGGACCATCCCCATGCGCCCGTCTCCGGACGGGTCGGTGTCCAAGCGCTGCAGCACACCGTTGTCGTGCCGAACCTCCTCGGCGGCCAGGCGGAAGACCGAGACGGCACGGTCGACCTCGGCGCGCGCCCACTTGATCGGCTTGCCGCTCTCCGCGGTGATGGTCCGCGCGATCTCCTCGGCGCGCGCGGCGAGCCCGCGGGAGACGTGCAGCAGTGCCTCGGCCCGGGTGTGCGCGGGGAGCGCCGCCGCTGTGGCCGCTACGGAGTCCGCGGCGGCGACCGCCTCCTCGATCTGGTCCGCGGACGGCACCGACACCTCCCCCACGTGGTGTCCGTCGTAGGGGTTGGTCAGGGTGATCTCACTGTCGCCGGTGGCCGCGGCCCCGGACAGCCAAAACGGACGCGTTGTCATGCGTACGACGCTAGTCGGCGGCCTCGCCGCGCACGTTGTCCATATTGGCCATACTGGCTCGCCGTGCGCTCCCCCGCGGCGCGGTTTGCCGGCCGCGCCCCACCCGTTTCGCACCCGCCAGCGCCCGCACGCGGGTCGTGCCGGGACATCCGGGCGCGAGAACGGTAGATTCCCTCCCGGTGTCCGCGACACGTCGGAGGAAAGGCCCACATGCCGATCGCTCCCGCTACCCCCCGCTCCCCCAGCTCCGCCCTCGGCCGCCCGACCGCCGTGCTCACAGTCGCCGGGCTCACCGCGACCGCCCTCCTCGCCCCCCTGGCGGCGCCCGCATCCGCGGCCGACGCCGGAAGCGGTGTGGACGACCTGCGCAGCGACCTCGACGCCCTGCTGGACGACCCCGCTCTCGACGGGGCGACCTCCGGGGTCGTGGTACGCAGCCTCGACAGGGGGGACGTCCTCTACGAGCATGCTGCCGACACCGCGCTGATCCCCGCCTCGAACATGAAGCTCCTCACCTCAGTGGCCGCTCTCGACGTGCTCGGCCCCGACCACACCTTCGACACCACCGTCTCGGCCGCCGAGGAGCCTTCCGGTGGTGTGGTCGAGGGAGATCTCTACCTGACCGGCACCGGCGACCCCAGCCTCACCAGCGACGCCTTCGACGATCTGGCCGCCGAGGTCGCCGGCAGTGGCGTGACCGAGGTGACCGGAGACCTGCTGGCCGACGACACCTGGTTCGACACGCAGCGGCTGCACCCCGATTGGGAGGCCGACGACGAGCCCTACTACTACGCGGCACAGATCTCGGCGCTGACCGTGGCCGCCAACGACGACCTCGACACCGGCGTCGTCAACGTCACCGCGTCCCCCGGTGGCGCGAGCGGCGACCCGGTGGAGGTGCGTCTGGACCCCGCGGCCGGCAACCTGGACCTCACCAACGAGGCGAGCACCGGGACGCCCGGCAGTGCGGCGGCCCTGGACGTCCACCGCGAACCGGGTACCAACCAGTTCACCGCGACCGGATCGCTGCCCGCGGGCGGTACGGACTTCAGCACCCTGCGCACCGTGCACGAACCCACCGACCACGCCGTCCATGTCTTCGCCGGCGCCCTGGAGGACCACGGGGTGAAGGTGCGTGGCGGCGTCGACCGCGGTACCGGGCCGGAGGCCCCCGAGGACGCCGCCGAGCTCGCGAGCGCCGAGTCGGCCGAGCTGTCCGAGCTGCTGGTGCCCTTCATGAAGCTCTCGAACAATGGCCACGCCGAGATCCTGGTCAAAGCGATGGGCCGGGAGTCCGCGGGCGAGGGCTCGTGGCAGGCCGGTACCGCCGAGACGGCGGCGGCGCTCGACCGGCTCGGTGCCGAGCTGGGCGAGCACGAGCTGAGCGATGGCTCGGGGCTGGCGCGGAGCAACCAGCTCACCGCCAACGGTGTGGCCGGCGTGCTGCGTGCGGCCCTGGACGAGCCGTGGGCCGCCGACTGGGAGGACTCGCTGCCGGTCGCCGGCGCCGAGAACCGCATGCAGGGCGGCACCCTCAGCGAGCGCATGCGCGGCACGCCCGCCGAGGCCAACGTCCGCGCCAAGACCGGCAGCCTGAGCGGGGTCAGCGCGCTGTCCGGGTACGTGACCGGCAACGGCGGCGAGGAGCTGGCGTTCGCGGTGCTCAACAACGGCTTCGAGGGGGCCGCCCCGCGAGACGTCCAGGACGCCATCGCCGTGCGGCTCGCCGAGTTCTCCCGCGACACCGCCACCAGCGGCCAGCCCGACCCGCTGGCGCAGCGCGCTCCGGAGCGGGACGCCGCGGGCGAGCTCGAATGCACCTGGGCCGGAACCTGCTGACCAGGGCCGCCGGTCCCGCAACCGCGCCCGGCAGCAGGCCGCCACCAGCGGTTGAACCGGGCCGACCGGCGTACCGGGCGCAGTAAGCTGGGCACCGATGAATCCCCGTGCCGCCAGTCCCCAGCGCGCTCCCGAACGGTGGCCCCTGCTGGACCGCGACGACTGGACCGGGCGCGAGGCCCGGCACCACCAGCGCGTCGACGCGCTGCTCGAAGGGCATCTGCACCGTCGCCGGCACGGGATCGCGCACCCGGTCGAGGACTTCCTGTTCACCTACTACAGCCACCGCCCCGCCCAGCTTCGCCGCTGGCACCCCGGGGCGGGCGCCGGCCTCGCGGGAGGCGTCCTTCCGGCCGGCCCCGGCGAGTCGTTCTACACCGAGGTGCCCGGTGGCGTGGCGCTGGACGTCGACCGGTTCCTCGCGAAGCGGGGCGAGACAGCGTCCTTCGTGTCCTCCCTGCTGCGCGCGGTGCACGGCCGCACCGCGAACCTGGGCTGCTTCGGGCTGCACGAGTGGGCGATGCTCTATAAGCTGCGCCCCGGCGAGGCACGCCATTCCCAGCTTCCGCTGCGCCTGGGCGCCGAAGGGACCGACCGGGTCGTGGAGTCGCACCGGATCCGCTGCTCGCACTTTGACGCCTACCGGTTCTTCACCGACGAGGCCCGGCCGCGCAACGAGCTGCGCCCCACCCGCGACAGCCAGACGCGCATGGACCAGCCCGGCTGCCTGCACGCGACGATGGACCTGTACAAGTGGGCCTATAAGCTGACGCCGGCGGTGCCGGGCGAGCTGGTGGCCGACTGCTTCGAGCTCGCCCGCGACGTCCGTGAGCTGGACATGCGGGCCTCCCCCTACGACCTCTCCGCATACGGCTACACCCCGGTACCGATCGAGACACGCGAGGGCAAGGCCGAGTACGCGGCGGCCCAGAGGCGCTTCGCGGAGCGGGCGTCGGACCTCCGCTCCCAACTGCTACGGGTCTGCGAGCTGCTCACAGCGGACGCCTGACCGCCGGCGCCCCGGGCTCCGGCGGTCCCGCCCCTCGACCGCGGTGACCCCGGCGCCGGGGTCACCGGTCCGCGCGCTCGACCAGATCGTGGATCGCCCGGACCACGTCGTCCGTGCGGTCGATATGGACCGTGCTGTGGCTCGCGCCATCGAGCACGCGGTACTCCCCGCGCGGCACCGAGTCGGCCAGTGCCCGGTCCATGGCCTGCTTGCCGCCGTTGAGCCGCCCAATGAGCTCCTCGGAGAGGAACACGTCCTGACCGGGGTCGAGGCCCGTGCCGCTGCACGCGATCAGTGGCACGTCGGGCAGGCCCGCATGGGCGTGCGTGCGGAGCTCGGTGGCGAGCTCGATCATGCTGCTCCTCTCCCGGGCGCCGACGCGCACCCAGTCCGGGCGGAGGCGCTCCTCGATGAGCAGCTCGCGAATGCCGTCCGGCCACCGCGCGTACATCCCCTCCACCCAGTCGCGCATGCCGGCCAGCATGTCCTCGTCCAGCTCGGGAAGGTCGCTCTGGGCCTCCAGGTGCAGCTCCTCCGGCATGTGGTCGTTCCACGCCGCGTGGAAGCCCTCCAGCCAGAGCAGGCCGGCGACGTCCTCGGGAAACATCTGCGCGAAGCGGTGGATGTAGGCCCCGCCGAGCGAGTGGCCGACCAGCACGTACGGAGCCGGAACGCCGGCGGCGCGCAGCAGGCCGCGCAGCTCGGTAACGACCTCGGCAGCGGTGCGCGGGAGCGCCACCCGGTCGCTCCACCCCGTTCCCGCTCGGTCGTACAGCACGCAGGACGTGAACGCGGAGACGCGTTCGTGCAGGTTCAGGTAATCCAGACCGGTGAAGCCCGCCCCGGGCAGGATCACGACCGACGGACCTCCGGTGCCCGACTGGTGGAGCAGCAACCGCCGCCCGTCGACCTCGTAATGGTGCCCCAAGGGCGCTTCCGCCCCGGGCGCGGCCAATAGTCCGTTCGTCTCGTGGTGCATCATCGCTCCCGCTCATCATGCGTTCTCAATTTTGAGAAAGGTATCACACGTGAGATCGTAGCGACATGGACACGGTAGAACTGCTGTCACACCCGGTGCGGCTCCGCATCGTGCACGCCCTGTCCGGCGGTGCGCGACTCACGACCGCGCAGCTCGTTGACCGGCTTCCCGACGTCTCGAAGGCCACCGTCTACCGGCATGTCGGGCTGCTGGCCGAGGGCGGCCTCTTGGAGGTCGACGGTGAGCAGCGGGTGCGCGGCGCCGTTGAACGCCGCTACCGGGTGCGGCGGGACCGCACCGTGATCGACGGCGAAACGGCCGCGGCGCTCCCGCTGGAGGACCACCGCCGCGGCTTCGCCTCCTTCGTGGCCGCGCTGCTCGCCGAGTTCAACGTCTACCTCGACCGCGACGACGCCGCCCCGGCCTCCGACGGGGTCTCCTACTGGCAGGGCACCATCTGGCTCAGCCAGGACGAGCTCGCCGCGATGGTCGACGAGATCCGCGACGCGATCTGGTCCCGGAAGGCCAACGAGGCGACTCCGGACCGCGCGCCGCACCTTCTCAGCACGATCCTGTTCCCCACCCAACGGCCCCCCGAGGACGCGCCCGAGCAGTGACGGCGCCGGCGCCCGGCCGGGCGCCGAGCCGAGCCGTGCCGCCGGGCGGCACGGCTGGCGCACCGCGCCGGTAGCACTGTCCCGCGGTCAGAGCAGCCCGGCGAGTTTGTACAGCACCAGGGACCCGGCGACCGCCACGTTCAGGCTCAGGCCGGTGCCCATCATGGGGATCTCCACTGACCCGTCGACCAGCTCAAGCGCTTCGGCGGGCACCCCGTCGCGCTCGTGGCCGAGCACCGCGATGGTGGGTTGGCGCGCCGCCTGCAGGTCAGCGAGGCGTTCGGCTTCGTCTGTCAGTTCCACGGCGAGCACCCGGGCCCCGCGCTCGCGCTGCCGGCGCAACCACGCGAGCTGTTCGCCGGTCCAGTGCACACAGGTTGGCTTGCGCAAAGTGTTACCGCGGGCCAGCGCCTCGGGAACCCAGGGCAGCCGCGGCACCGCGAGACAGGCGCCCACGGCGTCGCAGGTGCGGAGCAGGGTGCCCAGGTTCGCCCCGTGCATCGGCCAGAGCGGGGCGGCGTAGACATGGTCCCAGCAGCGATGCGACCGGCGCCGGCGGCCGGACCGCAGTTCCTTGCGGGGCCGCGCCCGCGGGGCGCTCACCGGGACGGGGAGTCGCACTCCCGGAACGACTGGAGCATGGGACGGGATGTTTCGCGGCACATCCGGGCCATCGACGTGGTTGAACCCTCCCTCAACCCTAGCCGGTGGACCGCACCGCGCACCAGAAACGGGCTTTCGTCGCTGGGCATTTCGGCTACCAAGCCCTGCGAACCGCCCTCGCCGCGCAACGCGGGCCGCTATCGTAGTCGACCATGCGGAGCCCGGCGCCCATCCGGGCCCTCCGCCGGACCACCGAGGGCTGGCGCCCCCGGTCACGAGCCCTATTCAAAACCTGTGACCAGTGATTTCACCGATGCTGTCCGCCAGGTATTGCGGTCGAATGGGTGGAACGGTCCGTTAGCCCACTCCAGGCGTCCCGGAAGTGCGATGGTCCCTCCCCCTATCGCGTGTCCGGGCACGCCGAGGCGCGCAGCGGATCGTTACCCCCTGGGGCGAGGGTGTGTCCCCAGCACCCTCGCCCCGGGGCGAGCCCCGTCGGCCGGAGGTCGGGGAGGGAGACGGCAGGCACGGGCCCGCCGATCACGCTGGAAAGGAATGGCATGCAGACCTTCACCGCCTCCGACGGCACAGCGATCGCCTACCGGCTGTGGGAACGCTCGTCGGACCTCCCGCTGGTGGTGCTGCACCACGGATTCATCTCCGACGCGCATGTCAACTGGGTCGGCCCCGGAATCGTCGACGCCCTGTTGACATCCGGGCGGCGGGTGGCCGCCATCGACGCCCGCGGCCACGGCGCCTCGGACAAGCCACACGACCCCGAAAGCTACGGCGAGGCCAGAATGGCCGACGACCTGGCCCAACTCATCGACATCCTGGACGAGCCCACGGTCGACCTCGTCGGGTACTCCACAGGCGCCGTCGTGTCGCTGATCCTGGCCACCCGCGACCCCCGGGTCCGGCGCCTGGCCATCGGCGGTGTCGGAGCCGCGGTGGCCGAGTTCGGCGGGGTCGACACCCGCGTCCTGCACGGCCCCACGCTTGCCGAGGCACTGACCACCGCCGAACCCGAACGCATCACCGACTACGTCGCGGCGGCGTTCCGCACCTTCGCCGACGCGATCGACGGGGACCGCAAGGCGCTGGCCGCCCAGGCCATGGCGATGCACGACTCCCCCCTCCCCCTCGGGTCGATCACCGCCCCGGCCCTCATCCTGGCCGGAGCGGAGGACAAGCTGGCAGCGCACCCGGACGTGCTGGCCAAGGCGATCCCGGGGGCGGCGGTGCGGCTCATCGACGGGGACCACCTCGGCATACTGCGCGAGCCCGCGTTCGTCTCGACGCTCACCGAGTTCCTCAACCGCTCACCCGCCCCGCACCCGGTCGGGTAGCCGACGGCTCCGCGGCGTCCCTGACCACCGGGACGCCGGCACGCCGCCGTGCGGCCGGCGCCTTCCACGCGACCGCCGCCCGAGGTGTTCCGCGCACCGCAACGAGGCGGAGCGGAACCGGTGGTTCCACCGATGTCCGCACACCCCCCGGATGCGGTCGAATGGGACCAGCGGCCCGGAGTCTCCGCTCCCGAGCGATTCGCGAACGCGCGGCCACCTCTTCCCGTCCCGCGCGGCCCCCGCGGCTTCCAGCGGATACTTCGGGCCGCTTGCGCCTTCATGGGTACAACCGGCCGCGGCACCGTGCCCGGGGAGCACGGCAGCGGTGGGGTCAGGAGCCGCCCGGCCCGGGAACCGGCCCGCGAACGAGCACGCCTGCCAGCACGCTGGAAAGGAACGGCATGCAGACCTTCACCGCCTCCGACGGCACAGCGATCGCCTACCGGGTATGGGACCGCGAGTCCAGTTTCCCGCTGGTGGTGCTGCACCACGGGTTCATCGCCGACGGGCTGATCAACTGGGTCGGGCCGGGGGTCGTGGACGCTCTCCTGGACTCCGGGCGGCGGGTGGCCGCCATCGACGCCCGCGGCCACGGCGCCTCGGACAAGCCACACGACCCCGAAAGCTACGGCGAGGCCAGAATGGCCGACGACCTGGCCCAACTCATCGACATCCTGGACGAGCCCACGATCGATCTTGTGGGGTACTCCATGGGCGCCGTCGTGTCGCTGATCCTGGCCACCCGCGACCCCCGGGTCCGGCGCCTGGCCATCGGCGGTGTCGGAGCCGCGGTGGCCGAGCTGGGCGGGGTCGACACCCGCGTCCTGCACGGCCCCACGGTCCTCGAAGCGATGACCACCGACGACCCGGACAGTGTCGCCGACCAGTCCGCCGCGGGTTTCCGGTCCTTCGTCGACGCGGTGGGCGGGGACCGCAAGGCGCTGGCCGCCCAGGCCATGGCGATGCACGACTCCCCCCTCCCCCTCGGGTCGATCACCGCCCCGACACTGCTTCTGGCAGGTTCCGCGGACGAGCTCGCCACCCGCCCGGGCGTGCTCGCCGACGCCATCCCCGACGCGACGCTCCGGGTGCTCGACGGGGACCACCTCGGCGCCGTACGCCAGCCCAAGTTCAGCTCGGCACTGACGGATTTCCTCAACCGCTGACCTTCAAGCACCGACCCACGCCGCCGAACCATGAGCGGCGACCGCGGGGCCAGGCCGTACCGGGGTGACCCGTCCTCCGGCCGGCACCGCGGCGTCCGCCGGGCCAAGCCGGCTGGCCGCGCCACACGCCCTCCCGCGGCGCAGCGGAAACCCTGGTGCGGATTCGTCCCGGTATGGCTAGAGTGACGCGCCAACAGCGTGTAGCTCACCAGCAGAGCGCCCGGCTCGGGACCGGGAGGGAGCGGGGGCGGCACCCGCCACGCTGGCGATGAACGGCAACGAGGACGACACCGAAGTACGGGTGGGTACGGGATACATCACCCACCAGCTCGCAAAGGCGCTCGAGACGGCCGCGAGCCACGAGGACGCCGCGGCCCGAAAGCGCGCCGAAGAGCGGGGCCGCAAATGGCACGACGTGCTTGCCGGCATGCTCGACGGCACCCTCGCCATCGGCACCCGTACACCCGTCACCGACCTGCCGGAGTGGGTGACCCCCGAGGTCGCGCACGGCGGGTTCGCTACGGGCCGCGCGTCAGCGGGCGGGCCGCTGCTGCCGCACGAGACCGAGCTGGCGCGGCGCACGGGGGTACCCGCCGAACGGGGCGCCCTGTTCGCCTACCACCTGTCCGAACCCGGCCTCGCCGAGCTCAACACCCTGCTCGACAGCGGCCACTACCGCGTTGAGGCGCCAGAGGAAGCGGCGCTGCTCACCGTGGCGTGGCTGCTGCGTGCCGGAGCGCGGTCGCGCGCGCTGACCCTGCTCGAAACGCTCGCGCCGTTCAGCGACCGGTTGCGCTTCGCGCCGCGCCCCGCGGACGCTCCCGAAACGGACTCGGCGGTCGTGTACCGCGAGACGGTCGGCGAGGTGCGGTCGACTGTGGCCGCGCGCCCCGAGAACACACGGGTCGAGGCGATGCGCGAGACCCTCACCGTCTGGAACCCGTTCGCCGACGAGATCCTGAGCCACTGGCTGGAGACCGCCGAGAACGGGCGGGTGGCCGCGCGGACCCCCGAAGGCTGGCAGGAACGCGGCGCGTCCCTGCTGGAACGCTACGAGACGCTGGCGGAGCAGCACACGCGCTGCACCAAGCACCGAAGGCCCAAGGAGAACATCGCCATTCTGCGCGCCGCGCTCGCCGAAGCCGTCGCGGGCCGGACGCTTCCGCCGCGGCAGCGTGGCCTGCTGCAGCACGCCGTCGATTCCATGGTGCGGCGGCGCGGGCAGCCCGGATCGCGGGCGCACAGCGCGCTGCGCGCCCGCCAGTCCGCCGATGGGGCCCGGCCCAGCCACCGCGAGCTGGCGCGGCTCGTGGCCGGCCGGCTCTCAGGGCTACCGCAGCAGGAGGGAACACCCGACACCTCCCCCTTCGTGTGCCCGGTGACGGCCGACGAGGAACCGGGGACCGGAGTACCCGCCGGAACGGAGATCCCCGAAGCCATCCAACGGGTCGTTGGCCGGGCTCTGTCCGGCCCGATCGACGTACTCGTCGAGCGCGGGACCATCCCCTCGGCCGAGGTACTCGCCGCGCTCGTCCCCCGGATCGCCGCGACGACGACCACGGCCGCCTATCCCGACGAGGCCCTCAGCACGCTCATGGCCGCCACGTACCGCGCGTTCCGCAACCGGCGTTCGCTGCTGCTGCTCAACCTGGAGCACCAGGTGCGGATCGGGGAGCTACCCTGGGTACGCGCGGTCGCCGACTACCGGGAGGACAACGATGAGGCGCGGGAGCACGCCCGCGCGACCCTGGTACGGATCGGGGAGATCGCGCTTTCGGGTTTCCCGGCGACCGCGCTGCCCAACCCGCTGATCAGCGAGCTGACCGCACTCGCCCGCGCGGCCAGGATCGACGTGCCCCTGCTAGAGGAGCTGGCAGCGGACATCTTCATGGGAACCTTCAGCGCGAAGTTCCTGAAGGCGGCCAAGCTCGCGGCGCACGTGCTGGACGGCACGCTCTACGCGCGGTACTACGGGATCGACTACCCGGCGATCCTCGCCATGTCCGCGGAGGCCCCCGGCTCCCGCGACCTGCCGCGGTCCAATGCCCGCACGGCCGAGTCCTTCGCCGACCTCTGCCGCGCCCGCGCCGGCCACCCGCGCGGCAACGTCGCGGCCAACGGGATGGTGATCGAGCAGGCGCAGATCCTCACCACGCACAACCTCGCCGCGCTGGTGCACCCGATCGGTGTCTCGCCGAACGCCGGATGGCCGCGCCTGGCCCGCCACTGCTTCGGGGCCGTGTGCCGGATCGCGGAACGGGTGCCCGACCTCCGCGATCCGCTGAACGCCATCAAGGACGCCGCCTACGCGTGGCGGCACATGCTGTTCTACCTCTCCCTGTGCGACCCCGGTGCGCAGGAGTCGTTCCTGGCGTGGACGGACGAGGAGGTCCGGGACCAGCCGGCCCGTGTCGCCGCGCTCCTGGCCCCCGCACTGGCCGGCCTGCGGCACGTGGCCGCCGGCGGCCACGTCGGCAGCGACGGAACCGACGGCCCGGGACGCCGGCTCCTGGGCTGGAGCACCACCGGACACTGGATGCGCGACCTGTCGATGTCACTCGGCGCCTGAGCGGCGATCAGCGAGGGGAGGAACCGGCCCGGTTCGCCGAGGCGGGTGCGTTGTACCAGCGTGGCGCGGACACGTGCGGCAGCGGCGAAAGACCAGGGCGAGGAGATGGGCCCAGCGCCGATCTTGCGAGAATCGGGGCGCTTTCACTGGTACGAGTTTCGGGGTTATGTCCAAGTGTGTCGCCCTGGTGCCCGATGTGGCTGGTTTCGTGGTGCGGGGAGCTGGCTGGGCCCGCGGAAAGAGGCCGCGTGCGCTCAGCGGCAAGCGGGCATCGTCTCGCTAGCGCTCGCCCGGAGCCCCATTGCCGCAACCACTGTGGCCGGGCCCCTGACCCTCGGCGCCGGGCCCCTGGTTCTCGGCGTTGGGGGCCGGGGTGCCCACCTGTGGGGGCCGGCGCGGCCTTCCGCCGGAGATCGGGACCCGCACCAGGGGATCGAGGAAACCAGCGAGGCCTTCCGCTGGGGGTCGGGGCCCGCACCGGGAAGGGTGCGGCAATGGGGCTCCTCCACGCGAAGCGCCGATGCCAGCTTGCCGCCGAACGCACGGGAACATCCTTCGCGCGGGCAGCCACACCCGGCACCCGGACACCCTTCGCGCGGGCAGCCACCCGAGCACCCGGGCATCCCGAACCGATGGCACCAGAAACCACGAAACCCGAGTCACTGGTGAAGGCCCGGCTTCCGCGGCGGCGGTGCGAGGATCCGGCTCCTCGCACCGCCGCCGTCGGGCGCGCACCTATGGGCGGCCCGCGGCCGACCATGCGCCCGCCCGGTCCTTCCGGTATCCGCACCGCCTCGCTGAGCGCGTGTCACCACGCACCCGGCGAGCGAGCCGGTTTACCGCCGAGCGCACGCCGCACCATCACTCGGACGCCACTTTCCGCACGGTGCGCCCCCGGGATCGGGGCGGCTATTCGCTGGCCAGGGACCGGGTGATGGAGGTTCGCGCGGCCCTGCGGGCCGGCAGCACCGAGGCGAGCAGCCCGGCCAGCACGGCGGCCGTGAGGAACACCGCGATCCGCGGCACCGGGATGCTCAGGATCAAGCCGTCCAGGAGCGCCACTCCCGCCGCCCAGCCGAAGACGATCCCCAGGGCGATCCCAATCCCGGTCCCGATCAGGCTCAGCATGACCGCCTCCAGGCCCAACATCCGACGTATCTGCCCTCTGGTCAGCCCCAGCGCCCGCAGCATCGCGGACTCCCGGACGCGTTCCAGCACCGACAGCGCCATCGTGTTGGCGACCCCGGCCACGGCGATCAGGACGGACAGCGCGAGCATCGCTGTCACAACGAGCAGGAGCGTGTCCAGGATCTCGGTGTACTCCTGCTGCCTCTGCACCGCCGAGGTGACCTGCAGCTTGGGGTGGTCGGCGACCGCGGCCATCACCGTATCGCGCAGCTCGTCGGCCGGCACGTCCTCGCTACCCTGGACCCTGACCGACTGGTCCTGGGTGACCTCGGGGAAGTGGGTACGGAAGTCGTCGGGGTGCATGGTCACACCCATCAGGCCTGTGTTGCCCTCGGTGACCGCGGCGATCTCGAACGTCTGCTCGCCCTCCTCCGTCTCCACCGCGATCTCGTCGCCGACCCCGTTCCCCTCGGCGGCGTCCTCGTGTACGACGACCCTGCCGGGCTCCAGGTCCGCCAGGTCGCCGGAGGCCACTGAGGCGGTCACGTCAGTGCCGACCTCGCCACCGAAGTAGGCCTTCACCGACGGGCCTTCCGATTCGATCCCACTTTCGATCCCACTGTCGCGCACCCGCATGACCTGCGCGACGTCCGAGGAGTCCGCCAGCTCCCGGGCCACCTCGGGGTCAACCCCCTCCCTGGGACCGTCGAACGACAGCTGACTGCCGATCTCGTAGTCCACCGGGAACCGCTTGTCCAGCTCATGGGTCAGGGTCTCCTCCGTGGAGTCGCTGATCACCGAGTATCCGGTGATCAGTGTGGCGCCCACGGTGAGCGCGATCATCGCGGTCGCGGCGCGCTTCGGGGATCGCCCGGAGTTGTCGGCGGCGAGCCCGCTGACCACCCCCAGCTTGCGCATCGGCCTCCTGGCCATGGCGACGAGCGCGCGCACCAGGAGCGGCCCCAGGGCGACCACCCCGGCGAACGCCACGACACCAGCGGCCACGACCGCGATCAGCGCCTGCTCGTTCTCCAGCGAGCGCACCGCCCAGGTGGCGATGCCAGCGGAAGCGAGCCCCAGCACCGTTCCCAGGACCACCCTTCCCGTGGAGGTGCCGCGTGCCGCGCCCTGCGCGGCACTGTCCCGCAACGCGGCCAGCGGTGGGATCCGGGCCGCACGCACGGCCGGCACGAGCGCGGCCACCACCGTCGCCCCCGTTCCCACCACGAGCCCAGCAGCGACCGCGGCAGGGCCGACCACCAGCGACGTCGCCGAGTCCCCCGCGCCCAACACCTCCGCGCCAAGGGTGACCCCCGCGTAGCCGACGCCGATGCCCGTGAGCACCCCGACCGCCGACGACACCAACCCGACCAGGCTCGCCTCAAGCAGTACGCTGCGCAGCACCTGGCCGCGGCCCGCGCCCACGCAGCGGAGCAGGGCCATCTCACGCTGGCGCTGCGCGAGCAGGATCGCGAACGTGTTGCTGATGACGATGCCGGCGACGACCACCGAAACGGCACCGGCCAGCATCAGACCCGTCGTGATGAGCTCGGTCTCGGCGCCGGCGCTTTCCGCGAGCCGCGCCCCGAGCTCCGCCCCGGTCAGCACCTCGGCGTCACCGGGTGCCACCTCGGCGACCGCGTCGCGGACCTCCTCGTCGGTGTATCCGGACGCGCCGGTGACGTCGATCTCGCCGTAGCCGTCGATTCCCGTCATCGCGTGGGCGGTGTCCTCGGTGAAGGCGACCGCGCCTCGGTACGAGAACTCGGGGTCCACCCCGAGGTCGAGCAACCCGGTGACGGTGAAGGTGTGCTCGCGGCCCTCCGCGTCCAGCACCGTGACCTCGTCGCCGACCCCGAAACCGGTGACGTCGGCGCTGGAGGTGGCGAGCGCGGCCTCGTCGGGACCGGTCGGCAGTTTCCCCTCAGCCGCGGTCGAGTGGCGTGTGTCCTCGCTCGTGGACAGGCCGGCCGTGGGCAGGCTCCCGACCGCCTGCCCCTCTTCGCCGAGCAGCGAGGCTTCGCCATGAACGATGCCCGCGGCACTTCCCACTTCCGGCAGGCTCTCGATGTCGTCCAGGGTCTCCCGGGGCAGCTCCGGTTGCTTCTCCTCGGCGGTCCTTTCGGTGTGGACGATGACGGAGTACTCCTCGGTGGATCCCTTGACCTGGGCGCCGAGGGCATCGTCGAGGGTGCCGCTGAACACGAGCGTGCCGGTGACGAACATGACGCCCAGCACGATCGCCAGCGCCGTGGTGACCAGCCGGCCGGCATGGGCGCGCAGACTGGCCAGTGTGATGCGCAGCATCGCCTAGACCTCCAGCTTCCCGATGCGGTCCAGCACGGCCTCGGCGCTGGGCTCGTGCAGTTCGTCCACGAGCCGCCCGTCGCGCAGGAACACCACCCGGTCGGCATACGCCGCGGCGACCGGATCGTGGGTGACCATCACGATGGTCTGGCCCATCTCGCGTGCGGAGTCGCGCAGGAAGCCCAGCGCCTCCGCGCCGGAGCGGGAGTCGAGGTTGCCGGTGGGCTCGTCAGCGAAGACCACGTCCGGGGCGCTCAGGAGGGCACGCGCCACCGCTACCCGCTGCTGCTGGCCACCCGACAGCTTCGCCGGCGTGTGCTCCAACCGGTCACGCAGCCCGACGACGTCGACGATGTGGTCGAACCGCTCCTGGTCGACCGCCCGCCCGGCGATCTGCGCGGGCATCAGGATGTTTTGCCGCGCTGTGAGCACCGGCAGCAGGTTGAAGGACTGGAAGATGAACCCAACCCGCTTGCGGCGCAGTAGCGTGAGCTCCTTGTCGCTGAGACCGGTGATCTCGGTCTCGCCCACGCGCACGCTGCCGGAGGTGGCACTGTCCAACCCGGCCAGGCAGTGCATCAGGGTGGACTTTCCCGACCCCGACGGCCCCATGATCGCGGCGAACGCGCCTCGGGTGAACTCCACGCTCACCCCGTCCAGCGCGCGCACCGCGGAGTCGCCGGCATCGAACACCTTGGTGAGATCGCGAGCGGTGACGGCCGGTGCCGCGCCACCGGGGGGATCGTTCGGGCTGCTCTCGCTCACGTCGTGGTTCTCCTGGTTCTATGGGACGGTTGCATTGCGCTGCGCGGTGGTACGCCGCGACTACCAGGAACGCTACGGCCACCGAGCCCGCCGGATCGTCGGCCACGAGGGCCATTCCAGCCGGATCGTTCGATGCGCGCGGGAAGGCACGGCACCGACTTTCGTCGGTGCGCGCCACCACGCCGGCGCCGCTTAGCACCCATGATCGGGGCGCTGACCTGGACTAGACCGGGACCACCGACTTTCGGACCACCCTTGGTGCGCGGGGAGTGCCGGCACCAGCGGTGCCCGGGTGCCCAGGACCTAGACTGCCGCCCATGGTCGAAGCTGATGGGGAGGGCCCGCTACCAGCGGTCGCCCGGACGGCGAAACGCGTCTGGCGGTGGGGACGGCGACACCGCTTCCGCATGGCCGACTGGCTCTACGCCGGCCTTCTGTACCTGTGGCTGGCCCAGACCATCCCGGTGGGTTGGGGAACCGGGGCGGGACTGCTGCCCGAGCCCTTGGTACCGGCGCCGAAGCATCCCTGGGTGTGGCCTCCGCCATGGGAGCTGTTGGTTCTGCCACTGGTGGTGGTGGTGCCCGTGCTTCTCCGCCGCAGCCGGCCCACCTGGCTGCTGGGCACGGCGCTGGTCATGGTGAGCGTCCTCGGTACGCAGTTCATGGGGGCGCTGGCGCTGTACTCGTATGCGGTGTGGTTCACCAACCGGAGGGTGCTCGCCGCCTGGTCTATTGCGATAGTGCTGGGCATTGTCGCGGCTCTGTCCGCTGTGGAGCATTTCTGGCCGATGTTCGTGGTGTGGTGCGTCATCGGCGTCGCGTTCCCGCTGACGTTCGGGCTGTGGGTGGGAACCCGCCGCGAGCTCATCGCGAACCTGCGGGAACGCACCGCCCGGCTGGAACGGGAGCGTGACCTGGAGGCCCGCAACGCCACCGCGGCCGAACGGACCAGGATCGCGCGGGAGATGCACGACGTGGTGGCGCACCGGGTGAGCCTGATGGTGCTGCACGCGGGCGGGCTGGAGGTCTCCGCCTCCGACGAGCCGACCGAGCGCACCGCGGCGCTCATCCGCGGTACCGGCCGCGAGGCACTGACCGAGCTGCGCGGGATCCTCGACGTACTGCGCGACGACACTGGGGCCGACACCAACACTGCCGCCACCACCGCACCACAGCCGGGCGTGGCCGACCTGGAGCGGTTGCTCGCGGACTGGCGCTCCACCGGATCCTCCGTGGACTGGGGCATCCGGGGAACCGAGCGCCCAATTCCAGCGCAGGTGGAGCGCACGGTATACCGGACGGCCCAGGAGGCGTTGACCAACGCCGCCAAGCACGCCCCCGGCGCGCACGTCACCGTGGAAATCGAGTACGGCGACACCGACGTGCGCGTGCTCGTCACCAACGGCCCCCCGACCAGCGGCGGTCCGGCCCCTCCCGCACCACCGGGCGGCGGCCACGGACTCGCCGGGCTGCGCGAGCGAATCAGCCTGGCTGGCGGCGAGCTCGTCGTGGGCCCTCGCCCCGACGGCGGGTGGCGCATTCGCGCTACCGTGCCCGCGGCAGACGCCACACCACCGGCGGGCACCACAAGCGGTGGGGGCAGCCCCGTGGAGGGTACGGCGGACAGCGATGAGGGGACGGGAGTCGACACAACGTGATCAGGGTCCTGCTGGCGGACGACGAGAGCCTGGTGCGGTCCGGGCTGCGGATGATCCTCGACGCGGTCGGTGACATCGAGGTCGTGGGCGAGGCCGCCGACGGCGCCGAGGCGCTGCGGCTGTCGCGGGAGCTCGCGCCCGACCTCGTACTCCTCGACATCCGCATGCCGGTGATGGACGGGCTGACGGCGGCGACCGAGATCGTCGCCGTCCCACAGGCCCCCAAGGTGGTGTTGCTCACCACGTTCGACCTGGACGACTACGTGCACCGGGCGCTGCGCGCGGGCGCGGTCGGCTTCCTGCTGAAAGACACGCCGCCGCGCGACCTCACCGCCGCTGTGCGGACGATCCATGAGGGCAACGCGATGCTCGCCCCCAGCGTCACCAAGCGCATGCTGGAACGGTTCGCCGCTCCGGAGCCGGACGGCGCGTCCCGGGCGGCCGAGCGCCTGGCCGTACTCAGTGAGCGCGAGCGCGCCGTTCTGCTCGCGGTTGCCCGCGGCATGTCCAACGCCGAGGCGGGCCGCGCCCTGGACATGCGCGAGACCACGATCAAGGCGCACGTCAGCCGGATCCTCACCAAGCTCGACCTCACCAACCGGGTACAGGCCGCGATCCTCGCCCACGACGCGGGGTGGCTGCCGCGATCGTGAGCAGTTCGCTCCTCCGCGAAGCCAGCGGGGTCAGGCCGCCGGCCGGGTGGCGATGAGCGGGTAGCGGAACCGGCCCGGTTCGCCGTGGTAGGCGATCAGCGGCGTGTCACGGGCGCGGGTGCTCGCCACGAACAGCAGGGACCGTTCGCGCTGGCGCTGCGGCTCGACGTGTCGTGCCGACTCGGCGCGCTGGGGGCCGCCGCGGGGGCGGGTGGAAGCCCGCCACCCCGACAGTTACGGGGGCAGACCATGGATACGATCAAACGCGGCGCGCTCAAGGCTGCCGCGGCGGCCGATACCCGGGGGCCGTTCTCGCTCCCGGCGGGGTGAGGGCGCTTTCTCCCTGTACTTCGATGACCAACAATGACGGGAGCGCTATGACCGACGACGCTACTCCACCGGGTTCCCAGCCCGGTGAGGCTCCCAGCCCCGCTCAGTCACGCGCCTACGGGTGGATGCTCGGCAGCAAGGACAACTATGCCGTCGACCGCGAATTCATCCGCCAAACCCTGCAACTCGTCCCCGAGGGTGTGGACATCGCGCGGCAGAACCGGCTGTTCCTCTACCGGGCGGTACGGTACCTCGCGGTCGAGGCCGGCATCACCCAGTTCCTCGACCTGGGCAGCGGCTATCCCACCAACAACAATGTCCATCAGGTCGCGCAGACGTTCCAGCCCGACGCACGCGTGGTCTACGCCGACATCGACCCCATCGTGCTGGTGCACGGCCACGCCCTGCTCGCCGACAACCCCAACACCACGGTCATCACAGCCGACATGACCCAACCCGAGCAGATCCTGAACCACCCCGACACCCAACGGCTGATCGACTTCGAGAAGCCCGTCGCGGTGCTGATGCTCTCCATCCCCCACTGCATCCCCGACGACGCCGACGCCCAGCGCGCCATCTTCGGCCCCATGGAACGCGCCGTCTCCGGCAGCTACCTCGCGCTCACCCACGTCGTTGCCGACACCGACACCCAGGCTGAGGAGCTGACCGCGACCATCACCGAGCAGGGCATGCCGTGGAAAACCCGCACCCCCGCCCAGATCGACGGATGGTTCCAGCACCTGGAGCGGGTCGACCCCGGGCTGTGCGACATCGCCCACTGGCGGCCCGACCCCGACCAGCCACCGCTCGACAACGTCCCCGCGGAGCTCGCCCCGTACACGGGCCAGTCGCTCCGCGGAAAGCGCGTCTACGAGTACGGCGGTGTGCTCCGCAAACCGTGATACGCCCGGGCTGCGGAGCTACGGCGACGGCCCCGGGGGGACAGCGCCGTAGCCGCGGTCCAGGCCACTCATCTCGCGCGGGCGTGCGGAGTGGTCGTCCTCGTGGCCGCCGTGTGTCTCGTCGAACAGCGCGTGCGCGTCGGCCGCAATCTCGAACGCCGGCGGTCCCGCACCGCAGAGCCCCAGGGGATCGTCGCCGCACGCAGGTACGGAGGAACGCTCACTTCGATCACAGTGGGCAGCGGGAACCCCACGCTCCGGCCTCCACGGACGAACAGCGGCGACGCCCCGCGCCGGCACCACGAAGAGGGTGGCGGGGAGAACTCACGGCGGGCCGGCCAGCAGCTCCGGGGGGTGCTTATCGGTGAGCCAGAACGCGAGGGCGGTGCGGTCCACCAGGGTCATTTCGCTGGCCGCTTCCTTTGTCGCCTGTTCGGTGAAACCGTTGGAGGCGACGAAGATGCCGGTGTAGCCGCGGTGGCTGCTGGCCAGCACACCCAGGAACGCGCGCACGTCGTTGGGTTGGACCGGGCGTTTGAGCCGCTTGCACTGGACGATGCAGGGTCGTCCGTCCGGGGTCGCGGCGCGGATGTCGACGCCGCCGTCGCCGGCCTGGCCGACCAGTGTGACCCGGCGATAGCCGCTGTCGCGCATCAGCTCGGCGACGAGGTGCTCGAACTCGACACCGGACATAGTGTCGATCCGGCGCATGTCGGTGCGGGCCAGCACCCAGCGTGTGCGCAGGGCGCGCGCCGCGCGCACCGCCCACATCCCGGCCGCCGCCAATGCCCCCGACGCGAGCAGGAGCACCACGAGCCAGACCCAGGGGTTCTCGGTGGCCGCGACGAGCGCACCGGCCACCAGGACCAGCGCGGTTCCCGCCCAGGCGGCCCACTTCCGGAGGCGCCGTGACCACCGAGACGGCCAGCGGCGACGCTTCCTCGCAGGTGTCACTGGCGGCCTTCCTTGGTGGGGGGGTACCACCATCATCCGGGCTGTGGCCGGAGCGTTCCAGAGTGGGGCCGGGAACCGGCCGCCTCCGGCCACCGGAATCCGAGTCAGCGGGGCACCCAGCGGGCGGCCCGGCGCTGGGCGGGCATGACCTCCGCGTAGATAGCGGCGAGCTCGTCGGCGGTCCCGCCCGTGCTCAGCGTTCGCTGCCAGTGGTCGTAGGCGTTCAGCATCGCGGCGTGCTCCCGGAACGCCTCAGGGGTGTCCGGCGGGGCGGCACTGGCGAGCAGGGCACCGAGCCGGTCCACCGCGGCACGGGTGCGGCCGTACAGCGCGTCGTGGACGGCGGTGGGAGCGTCCCGGTTGGAGGGAGGCTCCTGGCCGCCGAGGCCCCCGATGGTGTTTTCCCCGACGAGTGCCGGCGATGAGCCCTGTGCCGCGGCTGGGCGCTGGGCACCGCTGTCGCGATGGCGCAATGCGGCGAGGAGGCGGGCACCGGCGATGTTGAGCGCTGACCGTCTCTCGGCCATGGGGTGTTCCCTCCCGAAGCGCGCTCCGGCTTCGACGCGGACATCTCCACCCTAGAAGGTCACCAGGCGTCGTCGAGTACCCGGCAGCCAACCCGCCACCCGCGGGAGTACGCGTGAACCCGGATCCCGACGGTGGTGGTGTCCTCCCAGCTCGGAGCGGCTTTGCCGGACGGGTTGGGTGGGTAGTTCACCGGGATCGGCAACGTTCGGAACCGGGGCACCTCGGGTATGCAGCCACGTACACCGGAAGGGAGCGCCCGGTTCGGCTGGCGCCCCACCGAGTACGTGAGAATCCTTCCTTGGGAGGCCAACCATGCGCGCGACTGTCGGAGACCAGTTGCACATTCACGGCCGCACGGTCGGCGAACGCGACCGGTACGGGAAGATCCTGGAGGTCCGCGGCGACGAGGGCGAGCCGCCCTACGTGGTCCAGTTCGATGACGGGGACGAGAAGCTTGTCTTCCCCGGTCCCGACTGCATCGTCGAGCCCCGCAAACCGGTGGACTGAGGGCCGGTTCACCGCATTCGTGGCCGTATCTCGCACGCGTTCCGGTGCGGTCGGGGCCCGGGCCGGTCGGGCTTTGCCGCGCGCCCACCCGGGCCCCTGCCCGTCTCCTCCCGAAAAGCCAGCCCCGGATGAGTGAAGCGGTTAGCTGGATCGGGGTGCCCAGCGACGGCACCGGCGCACGCGTTCCCGGCACACCGGGCTGGCCCGGCGGATTATCCGCGCTGGCAGTTCGGGCACCAGTACAGGGTGCGGCCCGCTAGGTCTCCGGCGCGGATCCCGGTGGCGCAGATCCGGCACGGTTCGCCCGTCCGGTAGCTGACGTAGAGGGCGTCGCCGCGGGGCACCGGTTGGGCTCGCGGATCGTGCCGGTGGACGGGTCTGGTCGTCACGATCGCTCCGGAGTCAACCCCCGCCTGGAGCAGCGCGACCAGGTCGGACCACAGTTCGTCCCATTCGTGGCGCGCCAGGTCGCGGCCGGGGCGGTACGGGTCGATCCCGGATCGGAACAGGGATTCGGCCCGGTAGATGTTGCCGATTCCGGCGAGCACATCCTGGCGCATCAGCAGCGCGGCGATCGCGGTACGGGACCGCTGGATCATCAGCCACGCCCGTTCCGGGTCGGCGTCGCAACGTAACGGGTCGGGGCCGAGCTTGGCCTGCGCCGCGTGCTTCTCCTCCTCGGTCCGGACCTCGCACACGGACGGCCCGCGCAGGTCCGCCCACCCCGCGGCACTGACCAACCGGACACGGACGGCGCCCACCGGCGGCGGGGGGATAACGAACCCCTCGGCGTCGCGCTCCAGATCGCGCTCGCGTCCGGCCTGGGCTCGGGGCGCGCCAAGGTACTCCTCACCGCGGGCGTCGCCGAACGTCCACGCGCCGTAGAGCCCCAGGTGCACCCGCAGCCACGCGCCGGAGTCGAAACCGAGGAAGAGCTGCTTGCCGTGGGCCTCGGACTCAAGGAGGGTGCGGCCGTCGAGGCGGCGCGCCCCTTCGGTGAAGCGCCCCTGCGGGCTGGTCACGCGCAACCGCGCGCCAGCGTAGTGCTTGGTGAAGTGGGCTGCCAGCCGGTGCAGCGTGTGGCCTTCGGGCACCTCCGCCCCTCCCTTCCCATGTCCATACGCTGACCGCTCCGCAGCGCGGCCGATGCGCACTCTACCGGCCCCATTCCGCGGCAATGCGATGCGCGGCCCGCCCGCGGGCGGTAGGGAGCGCACCGGCGGCTGGCCGGTGGTACTTCGGCCCCTGCGGGGCTCAGGGCCGGGCGCGGCGGCTACCCGCGCCCGTCAGGGGCGGCGATGAGCGACCGCATCAGCGCGTCCACCTCCCCTGTGTCGTAGCCGCGCAGCACGGCAGTGAGGGACGCGGCCTGGAAGTCCGCGGCGCTCGGCGCGTCCTACCGGTCGCCCAAGAGGCGGTCGACCGCCTGCGTGACCTCCGACTTCTTGTAGCCGCGGAGCACCATGTCAATGCGGGCCAGTTCGGCGCGGGCCTCGACGGCGGTGACGGCCCCCGAGCTGATCCGCTCGATCAGGGACTGGACCTGGTGGCGGTCGTAGCCGCGGAAGGCAACGGTGAGTTCGATTTCCGGGATTGGTTCGGACATCGGCTTATCGTCCCAGTTACCCACCCCGTGGGACACCCCTCATCACTGTCCCGTGCCAGCCGGTATACAGTCCCGCCGCCCGCGCGATCTACCCGCGCCACTGGGCTGTCTCCAGTGCCCGTAGCGCGAGCCAGAGATCGGTGCGGTAGTCGGGGTCGTCCAGGTCGCCGTCGAGCAGCTCGCGGACCCGGGTGATCCGGTTGCGCAGAGTGTGCCGGTGGACTCCCAGGTCCGCGGCTGCGACGTCCCACCGGCCGGCGGCGGCCAGGTACGCGCGCAGCGCCCCAAGGAGATCGCCGCTATTGCGGTGCGCGAGCAGCGGCGCGAGAGTCTCCCGGGCCAGGTGCTCCGCTGCGGTGTCGTCCAGCAGTCCGCGGAACCCGCCGGGCCGTTCGGTGAAGCGCACCAGCGCCCGTGAGCTCGATCGGGCCGCGTCCAGCGCCCTTTCCGCCTGGGCGCGGGCCGCGGGCAGGGCGTCGTGGCCGCCGGGCGGGGCGGCGCCCACCGGCCCCCCGGTGGCGCGCAGGAGCGCGGCGGCGGGGTCAGCGTTCTCGCTACCCAGCACGATGAGACGCGCCCCAGTCTCGGCGGCCGGGAAACCGTCGAGCGCCGGGTCGTCCACGGGCGAGGGTCCCGCGGGAACATCACATACGGCGACAACGACGGGCTCGGCCGGCAACGCGGCACGCAACCGCGCCGCCGCCTCGGTGTCCAGTGCGACGGCGCCGCCGAGCAGCGCTTCGAGTGTTCCGGCCGGCAGCTCCTCCCCGCTGGCCGGAGGGCGCTCCAGCTCCAGGGACAGCAACGAGACCGCGGCGTTGACCAGCGTCCGCTTCGTCGAGTCGAGGTGGTGCCCGGCGCCGACGGCGAGGTAGCCGCGAATCCGCCGGCCCGCTCCGAGCGGCTGCAGCCAGACGCGCTCCTCCCCCACCGCCAGGGACGCGCTCGCGTGCCGCCCTGACGCGCCCAGCCTGCGGATCTCCGCATCCAGCGCGGCGGCGTGCTCGGCGGCACTGTCCGGTGCCGCCTGCCGGACCTCCCCCTCGGCGGTGAGCAGCAGGACCCAACCCGCCAGCTCGGCCGCGAGACGGTCGGCGACAGCGCCGGGCCCCCGCAGTGCCGCTCGGGTCAGCTCCCGCTGCGCGGCGAACGCCCGTGTCAGCCCTTCGTACTCCTCCCGTGCCAGTAGCCGGGAGACCTCCTCGCCGACCGCGATGAACGGGGTGGACTCGGGCACGTCGATGAGCGGCAGGCCGAACTCGGCGGCCGCCTCGGCCAGGTCAGGGGGGACCTCGTCGCGCACGACCCCGCTGCCGAATCCGAGCGCCGTGATCTCGCGCCCAACCAGCCGCCGCACGTAGTCGCGCGCCGCCTGCTGCCCCTCGGGCCAGCGCACGCCGGTAGTCAGCAGCAGCTCGCCGCCGGCGAGGTAGGGAGTGGGGTCACTCAGCTCGCTCACGGCGACCCAGCGCACCGGGCGGTCGAGTACGTCGTCGCCGCTGAGCAGGCGCAGGCCGAGTCGCGGGGTGCGCAGTATGGCACCAAGTGTTGGCGGCACGCCCCTCCGCTCGTGGTCGTAAGGACTGGCGAAACGCAACCACGATCGTATCCGGATCGGCGCTGCCGCTCCCGGCCGGAACGGTGCGCCGTGGCGGCCGCGTCCCGGCCTGGGGACAGGGAACGGCCTCCGGTGCGGCACCCCCGGATGCACTAGGCTCAACACGCCGCTCGCCGATCAGCGAACACCGGAATCCAGGGCACCGCGCCCTCAGGATGCGGGCACGACACCTCCAGCGGCGGGCGGGCCGGTGCCGGAGCGCAGGGAGGAGACACCATGGTCCAGGTCGCGGTCGGCCAGTTCGCCCCGGGCGAGGACAAGGACGCCAACCTCGCCACAGCGAGCCGGCTCGTCGCCGGCGCCGCCCGCAAGGGCGCACGGGTCGTGCTGCTGCCGGAGTACGCGATGTTCACCGCGCCCCGGGTCGACCACCGGTTCGTCGACGCGGCCGAACCGCTCGACGGCCCGTTCGTCACCGGCCTCTCCCGGATCGCCAGTGAGCACGGTGTGCACGTCGTCGCCGGCGTGAACGAGGAAGTGCCCGGCTCCGACCACTTCCTGAACACCCTCCTGGCCATGGGCCCCGAAGGGGTGCCCGCGGCGGCCTACCGGAAGCTGCATCTCTACGACGCGTTCGGGGTAACCGAGTCGGAGGTCGTCCAGCCGGGCGAGATCGAGCCACCCCAGACGTTCGCTGTCGACGAGCTGACATTCGGCCTGCAGACCTGCTACGACCTTCGCTTTCCCGAGGTGACCCGGCGGATCGTCGATGCCGGAGCCGATGTGCTGCTGCTCGGCGCGGAGTGGGTCCCCGGGCCGTTGAAGGAGGACCACTGGGTCACCCTCACGCGGGCACGGGCGATCGAGAACACCATCTACATCGCCGCGGCGGGCCAGAACGCCCCCGCCGGCTCCGGGAACAGCATGATCGTGGACCCCATGGGCACCCGGGTCGCCGGGTTGGGCGAGGAGACCGGCATCGCGGCCGCCCAGGTCTCGGCGGAGCGGGTGGCCGAGGTGCGGACCAGGAATCCTTCGCTGCGCCTGCGCCGGTTCACGGTGGCGCCGGGCTAGCAGCCCGACCCGACCGGCGTGGCGTGGCAATGATGAGCGGACGCCGCAGAGTCGACTACTCTAGGTAGCTAAATCAGAGCTAAGAGTTACAAGATTCGGTCAAGTCCATTTCCGCTGGCCCCGCAATCTGGTTCAATTAAGAGCCGATAACGTTACGGCCCGCAATACAGTCCTAAACCACGGGGGGAGCAAGGACGTTGAGCGGTCTGAGCATAATGCGCCAGCCAAGCGCAGCAAATGCCGACACAACCGACACATATATCTTCGATCCAGGGTCACTGAGCAGCGCGCAATGCATGGGGGATGCATGCGCGATCTGCCACATGAAGTGGCCGCGCCCGCGCGCACTTATCGGGGAACTCCCCGACGGCTCCGGCGTTTTCGGCTGCCGGGAGTGTGCCGGGATCATCGCGTCGAACACGGGGCGCTCGGTCGAGCACGCACTCGCGGCCCAGCACTGAGTGGTGTGCCCGGGCCCGGGCGCCCGGGCCCGGGCACACCCTGAAGGGCGCCCCCGTGCGACGCAAAAGAGGTCCCCGAAAGTCCGAAACCACTTCGACCATCGAGCACACCCCCTGAACACACTACGTAACTCCCTGTCGCTCGAGGTGCCGCGAGCGCGACGCGGCTCCCTCCCCGCCCGGAGAACACAGCCGGCGCCGATCCGCCCAACCCCGCTCCACCAGCGAAGTGCCGCCGGGCGCCCGCGGCTCCCGGCGGCACGAACCGGCTGTTCGGCCCTCAGGCCTTGGCCGCCTCGCCATGCACGGCGGTGACCACGTCGAGAAGGATGTCCCGCCCTTCGCGCGCGTCCTCCGCGGTGAGGGTCAGGGGAGGCGACATCCGCAGGGCGTTGTCGTGCAACCCGCCCTTGCCCACCAGAAGCCCCCGCTCGCGGGCCCGCTCCATGACGGCCGTGGCCAGCGATGGAGCCGGCGCACCAGTGCCGGGGTCGACCATCTCGACCGCGAGCATCAGCCCCTTGCCCCGGACGGCACCGACCGTGCTCAGATCCGTGAGGGGCCGCAGCCCGTCAATCAGCACGGAACCCACGCGCGCGGCGTTGGCCTGCAGATCGTGCTCAAGCACGTAGTCGATCGTGGCACCGGCCGCCGCCATGGCGATCGGGTTGCCGCCGAAGGTGGACACCCCCTTGGCCGGCAGGGCGTCCATGAGGTCGCCACGGGCCACCACCCCGCCCACGGCGAAGCCGTTGCCCAGCCCCTTGGCGAAGGTCATGGCATCGGGGGTGACGCCGTGGTTGCCGATCCCCCAGAAGCTCGACCCGGTGCGTCCCCATCCGGTCTGCACCTCGTCCGAGATGAACAGGATCCCCTGCTCGTCGAGCACCTCCTTGTAGGCGGCGAACAGTCCGTCCGGGGCCATGGCGAATCCGCCCACCCCCTGCACGGGCTCGGCGATCAGGCAGGCAACGTTGGGTGCGGTGGCGGTGGCCAGCACATCCCGCAGGTCGGCAACACAGGCGTCGATGTACTCCGCGTCGGACATGCCGCGGAACGCCGGGGCATCGCGGTCGGTGCCGTGCAGGTAGTGCGCGTTGAGCGGGGAAAGCGAGGAGTTCTTCCACCCCCGGTTGCCCGTGACCCCGATCGTGCCGTACGAGCGCCCGTGGTAGCTGTTGCGCATGGCCAGCACCTGGTCGGTCCCGCGTGCGTGCGTGGCGAGCAGCAGCGCGGTCTCGTTGGCTTCGGTTCCGGAGTTGGTGAAGAACACCTTGGCGTCGGGGATCCCGGAGAGCCGGGCGATCCGCTCCGCGACCTCCACCTGGCCGCGGATCAGGTACAGGGTCGAGGTGTGCACGACGCCGCGGGCGAGCTGGCGCTCGACCGCCTCGCGGACCTCGGCTACGTCGTAGCCGAGCATGGTGGTGACGATCCCGCAGAAGAAGTCCAGGTACGTGTGGCCGTCGGCGTCGGTGACCCGGGCCCCCTTGCCGCTGGCCAGTTCGATCGGGGAGTCGTAGTAGAGAGAGAGCCACGAGGGCATGACAGCGTGGTGACGTGCGCGCAGATCCGACATGCTCTCAGTGTCGCCCGCCCCGCCGCCCGTCCGCCAGACTCACACTGTCGGCATCGGGACCGCCGGATCGACAACCCGTCGAATCCGGCGGCGCACGCGGCCGCGGATACGCGCGCACCGGCGACTCGAAGCGCGGGTGACCAGCACCGTGCGGGGCTCCAGAATGTAAAGAATTCGGCCGCAGAGCTGACACACAGCCACCTACACTGGGGAGCGTGCTGCCCACGCTCACCGACGTCCTGCGCCTGCCGGCCCTGCAACGCGCGCGACCCAAGGTCATCGTGGGCTCGGAGCACCTGGACGTCACTGTGCGCTGGGTGCACATCGCCGAGGTCACTGACCTCGCGCACCTGCTGCGTGGCGGGGAGCTGGTGCTCACCACCGGCATCGCGATGCCCGACGAGCCCGAGGCGCTGCGGCGCTACGTGGACGACCTGGCGGCGGTCGGCGTCAGCGGCATCGCGGTCGAGCTGGGCCGCAAGTACCAGGCCGACCTCCCCAAGGCACTCCTCGACGCCGCGCGCGACGCCCGCATCCCGGTGATCTCGCTGGACCGCGAGGCGCGGTTCGTCGAGATCACCGAGGCCGTGCACGTCCGGGTGGTCAACGAGCAACTGGAGGAGCTGCGCGAGTCCGAACGGTTGCACGAGGTCTTCACCCAGTTGTCCGTCGACGGCGCCGAGCCGGCCCAGGTGCTCCGGGAGGTGGCACGGCTCTCGGGGTGCCCGGTGGTCCTGGAGAACCTGACGCACCAGGTGCTCGCCTGCGACCTCAACGGGGAGGACCCCAGCATCCTCACCTCCTGGGAGAACCGCTCCCGCGCGGTGCGCACCGGCCTGCGCACCGTGCACGATCCCGGCACCAACTGGCTGGTCACCACGGTGGGTGCGCGCGGCCAGGACTGGGGGCGGCTCATTCTCATCTGCGGCGCGTCCCCCTCTCCGGGACAGACCATGCTGGTGGAACGCGCCGCCACCACCCTCGCGCTCGGCCGGCTCCTCGAACGCCACCAGGAGAGCCTGGAGCGCCAGACGCACCGCACCATCATCGCGGGCATCATCGACCGCAGCTACTCCGATCCCGAGGAGGCCCTGGTTCGGGCCCGCGCAGTCGGCGTCCCCCTGGCCGGCCGGCAGCTCATCGGGCTGGTGCTCCGGCTCCGGACGGGAGGGTCCGGGCTGGCCGCGCAGGCGAAGCTGGCCGACACCGCCGAGGGCGCCGCCCGCGCCTGCCGCGAGCTGCGGTTGCCCGCGCTGGTCGGCTCCCTGGACGACGTCCGGGTCGGCATCCTGCTCGCGCTGCCCGAGAAAGAGGGCCTGGATCCGTTCCTGCACCGGGTCGCCGACCAGGTACACGAGCGCGTCGGAGGGCGGCCCGTACTGGCCGTCGGCTCGCGGGCGGAGGACATCCGCGAGGTGCGCCGGTCCTTCCTCGAAGCGCGCCAGGTCAGCGACGTCGCGGTGCGCCAGCCGGAGCGCCGCCCGTTCTACCGCCTCCCCGACCTGCATCTGCGCGGCCTGCTGCACCTCTTCCGGGACGACGAGCGGCTGCAGACCTACGTGGAGCGCGAGCTCGGCCCGCTGCTCGCCTACGACGCCCGGCACGACAGCGACCTGACCGAGATGCTGCGCTGCTACCTCACGGCCGGCCGGAACAAGGCACTGGCCGCGTCCAGCGCGCACCTGTCCCGCCCGGCGTTCTACGAACGGCTGCGGCGCATCTCGCACGTGCTGGACGTCGACCTGGAGTCCGTGGAGACCTGCCTCTCACTGCACGTCGCGCTGCTCTCCCTCGACTCGGTGCGCGACCGGGTCGCGGGCTGAGCTGCCGCCCCGGCAGCGGCGCCGTCAGCCCGGCACCAGCGCCATGGCCGCGCTGGGCGCGTAGACGAGCAGCAGGAACCGCACCGTCCGGGTCGCGAAGGTCACCGTGGTGAAGACCAGAAACGGCATCCGGACGGTCCCGGCCAGCACGCAGATCACCATGAACGGCGGGATACTGGTCAGGGAGCTGACACCGACCAGCCCGGCCGTCCACCACGGGCGCCCTTCGGCCTTGCTCCGCCACCCGGCCACGCGCTCGCTCCACCGGTTGGGCTTTTCCGCCTTGCGGCGCAGCCACGGGATGTCGAGCGCGCCGCGCCCCATGTAGTAGTAGCCGATCTTGCCGACGGTCTGGCCGAAGCCCGCCGCCACAGCCATGGCGAACAACGCCCCGTCGCCCTTCATGGCCGCCGCCGCGCCCACCAGGTAGAGCTCCACGTTGAGGACTGGCAGCAAGGCGGAGGCCAGACCGAACAACAACGAGGAAAAGGTCTCAATCACGGCGACCTTCCCGGTGGGTCCGCCGGCACGCGAGAGGGCCTACTTCTCCGCGGCGGCGAGCTGACCGCACGCTCCGTCGATCTCCTGGCCGCGGGTGTCGCGGATGGTCACCGAGACCCCGTGGGACTCCAGCCGGCGCACGAACTCGCGCTCGTCCTCCGGGCGCGACGCCGTCCACTTCGAACCGGGAGTGGGGTTGAGCGGGATCAGGTTCACGTGCACCAGGTGGCCGGCCAGCAACTCACCGAGGAGGTCAGCGCGCCACGCCTGGTCGTTGATGTCGCGGATCAGCGCGTACTCGATCGAGACCCGGCGGCCGGTGGTCGCGGCGTAGGCCCACGCCGAGTCGAGCACCTCGGAGACCTTCCAGCGGTTGTTGACCGGGACGAGCTCGTCGCGGAGCTCGTCGTCGGGCGCGTGCAGCGAGATGGCCAACCGGACCTGCATCCGTTCGGCGGTCAGCTTCTCGATCGCCGGGACCAGACCCACCGTGGAGACCGTGACGCCGCGCTGGGAGATTCCCAGGCCGGAGGGAACAGGGTCGGTCATCCGGCGCACCGACTCCAGCACCCGCCGGTAGTTGGCCAGCGGCTCCCCCATGCCCATGAACACGATGTTGCTGATCCGGCCCGTTCCGCCGGCGACCTCGCCCCGCGCGAGGTCGCGCGCGCTGGCGACCACCTGGTCGACGATCTCCCCGGTGGACAGGTTGCGGGTGAGGCCGTTCTGCCCCGTGGCGCAGAACGGGCAGTTCATCCCGCACCCGGCCTGCGACGACACGCACAGTGTCACGCGGTCCGGGTAGCGCATGAGGACCGACTCGAACATCACCCCGTCGAACGCCTTCCACAGTGTCTTGCGCGTCATACCGTTGTCGCAGGTGATATGGCGCACCGGGGTGAGCAGGGTGGGCAGCAGCGCGTCGCCGAGGCGCTCCCGCGAATCCGCGGGCAGGTCGGTCATGGCCGCGGTATCGGACTCCAGATGGCCGAAATAGTGCTTGGCGAGCTGCTTGGCGCGGAACGCCTGCTCGCCCAGCTCGGTGACCGCGGCGCCCCGCTCCTCGGGGGTGAGGTCGGCGAGGTGGCGAGGCGGGGTAGCCCGGCTCGGGGCGGCGAAAGTGAGCTCGGCAGGCATGAGAATCCCAGGGCGGACGACAAAGAAACAGCGACGGATTGGGCTTCGCGCGATAGTTTGAAGACCTATATGACCAAAACGTGCCACGGCTGTGCTGCTGACCGTTAGGGCACGGGACTCATACTATGCGGCGTGCGGGGAGCACTGATCGGCAGACGGCGACTCGAGAAGGAGGACAGCTTGACCGGGGTTCGCGTCCTCCTCAACCAGGTCAGCCCGTATCGAAGCCGCCGCGTGGTCGTCGAGTACGACTCCCGCACCACGGCCGCCTACCTGCTCGACGCCCAGGGTGACGTTCGCGTCCCGGTCTGGCTGGCCAACCACGTGGTCGCGCCCGAAACCAGCGACCCGAGTGGCCTGTACAGGGGACAGGCCCCTCTCATGCCGGCGGCCTGCACGAAGCACCCGTACGGCCGGGCCAAGTTCGACCCCGATCGGCTGCGGGCCGTGTGGTTCGAGGAGGGTGACGGTGTCGCGCTCCTCGACGGCGACACCCCGCTCGCGATCATCCCCGGCTGGGCCGAGGCCGACAGCGGGTTGCCCGGATACGCCAGCGAGGCGATCGGCCGCAGCGCGTTCGCCTGGGAGCTCGACGCCGTTGAGTCCCGGCTGTGGCCGCGCGTGGTGCACGCCGAGGCGTACTGGAGCTGGCGCGCGTCGCCCAACGCCTGGCGCAGCGTGCAGCGCACCGTGTTCAACCACCTCACGCGCCGGGTCGGGGCCGCCGGGCACTACTGGGACGTCTCCGACGGGCACGCCCCGCTCATCCGGGTCTCCGAGCACCCGCCCCGCTCCGGCCGCCCCTTCACGGTCCTGAGCACGGTGGGGATGTGTGGCCAGCGCATGCCCACGCTCGACCGGTACATGGCCGACACCTCGTCCTACGCGCGGGTCGAGCTCGGGTTGGCCACCACCATGCCGGCGCATCTCGCCGCCCGGATATTCCGCTGGATCGCCGCGTTCCCGTGGCGCGCGGTCACCTGGTTCGGGCCGGGGCACAGCGTCAAGTGGCTGGACAACACCGAGGACTCGGCCATGCGCGGGGAAAGCACAGCGGTGCTGCTGATCGCCGACCCCACCCCGCTATCGGCGGGAGGAGCCCAGAAGCCACCCGACACATCCGGGCTCGCCTTCCACGGCGACCCGGTGCACTGGCTGTGGATCGTCCCGATCACCCGCGCCGAGCACCTCTTCGCCAAGGAGCACGACGCGGCCACCCTGATCGACAAGCTCGCCGCCGAGGGACGGAGCTGGGTGCTCGGTTAGCAGGGTGCTGGTAGTACTTCGTTACGTGACCGGGATTCATGGAGCGCCCGGGGCGGGTGATGCCCACCCGGTGCCGGCACCGGGTGGGGACGGGCCCAACGAAAGCAGCAGCGAAGGCCAGCGGATGGCCGGGCCCGAGGTGATCGCGACTGGTGCCCGGTGGTGGCGCGCCCGACGAAAGCGGCAGCGAAGGCCGGTGGGTGGCCGGGCCGGCGGTCATCGGTACGGGCGCCCGGTGGTGGGGCATGCGACGGGGGGCGGCCGGTGGTGGGGCGCGGCGAGAGTGTCCGTGGCGTCATTCTCGGCGCTGGGTGGGCCAGCCCGCGGTGATCGGTGCGGGTGCCCGGCGGTGGCGCGGCCAACGGAGGGCAGCGACAGCGGCGCACACCCTGGGGCCGCTGCCTGGTTCCGCCCGGCGCGGGGCTCAGGGCCGGCGCTACCCACCCCTCTCGCGTCCGCTATGCCCGGTTTTCGCGCCGATCTTGAGCAAATCGTTCCCCTACCGTGCGGTAAAGGAACGATTTCCTCAAGATCGGCGCCCAGGCCGCCCACAATCCGGACATAGCGGACGCGCGGAGGCTGCCGCCGCACCGAAGATGACCATGCGGACAGATTCAGCGCCGAGAATGACACCACGGACACTCTCGCCGCGCCCCACCACCGGCCACCCCGTTACACGC
The DNA here is from genome assembly GCF_014203805.1 of Lipingzhangella halophila. GTDB lineage: Bacteria > Actinomycetota > Actinomycetes > Streptosporangiales > Streptosporangiaceae > Lipingzhangella > Lipingzhangella halophila. The sequence goes on from NZ_JACHJT010000001.1 coordinate 4,644,357, forward strand.
GCCACTACCGGGCACCAGAACCGACCCCCGCGGGCCGGCCCACCCCGGCGCCCTCGCTGCCGCCTTTCGTCGGGCGCGCCACCACCGGGCACCAGGACCGATCGTCACGGGCTGGACCATCCGGCGCCGTCGCCGCCCTCGTCGGGCACGCCACCACCGGGTACCCGCACCGACACGTGCCCGCACGGGCCACGCCGTCGCCCACCGGGACGGCAAAGGCCGGGTCACCGTCGCGGTGCGCCTGCACGACTGAGGGCGCTGCCCTGAGAATTCGCTACACACCGGGCCGGGCACGCGTTGGTGGTCGTGAGCCGGTCCGGGTCACCGGGGGCCCTCGGGGCCCTCCTCGCGGGCGGGTGGTCACCGTGCGGGCGCGGGGCGCGCTTGGCTCCGGCGCATGAACGCGTAATGCAGGACCCCGCCGAAGGCGGCACCGAAGATCCAGGCGAAGCCCGACAGGCTCTCCAGAGCAGGGACCCACACTGTGGCCACGGAGAAGGTCGCGGCGATCGCGAACGCGCCGAGCGCACGCTGGTTCCAGCCCTTGGAGTAGTAGTACTCGCCGTCCGGTGCGGACGAGAACAGGTCCTGGATGTTGAGGCGCTGGCGGCGCAGCAGGTAGTAGTCGATGACCATGATCCCGTAGAGCGGCGCCAGGACGGCTCCCAGCGTGTCGACGAAGGAGTCGATCCCCATGGAGCTGATGACGGAGACCCACAGGCCACCGACGACGAACGCGATCCCCGCTGTGATGATCCCGCCCGTGCGCGCGCTGATCCTCGCCGGAACCATGTTGGCGAGGTCGTAGGCCGGGGGGATGAAGTTCGCCACGAGGTTGATGCCGACGGTGGCGATGAAGAAGGTCAGCGCCGCGACGACCGTCAGCCACACGTTGTCGACGCGCTCCACGATGTCGGCGGGGTTGGTCAGCGCCTCCCCGTACAGCACACTGGTACCGGCCGTGATGACCAGAGCGAGGAACGAGAACAGCGCGAGGCTGACCGGCAGGCCGAGCAGGTTGCCGCGCTTCATCTTGGACTCGGTCCTGACGAAGCGCGAGAAGTCGCCGTAGTTGATGATCACCGCGGCGAAGTAGGCGATCATCGTGCCGACGACCGCGACGAACGCGGTGACCGGCCCTCCCTCGTAGTCCCCGCTGCCAGCGAAAACGGCGCCGAGCTCGGAGAGCAACCCGCCGCCGGCTCGGATCCAGATGGCGATCATGAGAGCGATCATGACCGCGTAGACCAGAGGGCCGGCCCAGTTCAGGTATCTGGTGATCCAGTCGATTCCGCGCAGGAACAGGGCGAGCTGGAACGCCGCGACGATGACGTAGGAGACCCACCCCACGGCCGACATGCCGAGGAACGTCGCGCCGTCACCCCCGCCGAGCACGGCGGTGATGAGCAGCGCGATCGCGGTCGAGGCGAAGTAGGTCTGCACCCCGTACCAGAAGATGGCGACGATCCCGCGAACCAGCGCGGGGAACTGCGCTCCTCGGACCCCCATGCTCGCGCGCGCCATGACCGGGTACGGGATGCCGTACTTCACGCTCGGCCTACCGGTCAGGTTCACCAGCAGCATCACGATGAGCCCGGCGAGGACGATCCCCGCGAACACCGCCCAGCCGTTGAGCCCATAGGAGATGAACAGCGTCGCGGCGAGCGTGTAGCCGAACAGGCTCTGGATGTCGTTGGACCACACGTTGAAGATCTCGAACGCCCCCCACTTGCGCTTGCGGTGCGAAAGCGGCGCGAGGTCGGCGTTGTACAGCGTGGGGTCGATGGTGTCGATCGCGAGCGGGTCACCGGATGGGACCTGCTCGGTGTCCTGGGCGGGCTGGTCGTCTCGCACGAAAACCCCCGGTGGATTGGCAGATGGGACGGGTTGCGCGGCCCGGACTCAGATGTCCGTGCGGCCGGTCTGGTAGCCGGTCAGCTCCTCAACCGGTACGCGGAGGAATGCGCGGCTCTCGGAGTCGTAGACCCAGTTCCTGCCGACACTGGTGGCCAGGAAGTCGTCGGAGTGGCCAGTGTCGATCTCCGCCTGCGGGTAGCGGGGCAGGATCCAGGTCTTCATCAGCACGAGGTACATCACGAAGGCCACCGGGAAGCCGATGACGTAGGCGTAGTCCACCTGCCACAGGGCGAACACCGAGGCGGTGAACCACGCGATCAGGGCGGCCGGGTTGACGCCGCGCGTGTACCGGTACTGGCCATCGCCGCGGTAGAGGTGCGGGACGTTCAACCGGCGGTGACGCAGCACGTAGTAGTCGGCGATCATGATGCCGGCGATCGCCGCGATGAAACCGCCGTAGTAGCTGAGGAAGGTGAACAGGTTCTCCAGCAGCAGCCACGGCATGACGGCGGTGCCGGCCACACCGGCGAGGACGACGCCCATCCGGTAGGACAGGTGCGGCGCCGCCGCGTTGACGAAGTTGAGCGCGGCCGGGACCACGTTGGCCGCGGTGTTGGTCGACCACTGGGCGAGGATGATCATCACGAGCAGCACCGCGAGCACCAGTCCCGTGCTCTCGCCCTGGATCACCTCGATGGGGTTCCAGACTCCGGTGACGATGAACGACACCGCGCCGATGAACGCGATCCAGGCCTGCATGACGGGAAGCACGAAGAACTGGGCCACCAGGATGGCACGGTTGCGTCGCAGGAACCGGCGCTCGCCGGGAACGGTCGTGACGAACCGGGTGATGTTGGGGATGTCGACGGCGAGTGGCGCCCACACGACCATGTTGATGAGGAACAACGCGACCAGTGACATGTCGCCGTCGCCGGCGAACGTCCAGATGTTGCGGCCCTCCAGTTCGGCTATACCGTCGAGGGTGAAGTACATCCAGATGGAGATGGCCAGGATGCACGGGGCGGCGATGGAGGCCAGCTTCTCCACGGCCTTGATGCCCAGGGCGACGTTCACGACCTGCACGATCAGGAACACCGCGTACCACAACGGCCAGGAGCTGAAGCCCGTCCAGTACTCGACCAGCCCGTTGATGGCCAGGGCACCGAGGTAGGTCTGGATCCCGAACCAGCAGGCCGCGACGATTCCCCGCGACACCGAGGGGAAGTGGGTGCCGAGTACCCCGAACGGGGCCCGGAGGAACACGGCGAACGACAGACCGTGCTCGGTTCCGATGTCGGCGGTCATCGTCATGATCACGGACAGCGTCATGGTCGCGGTCAGCACGATGAGCATCACGACCGGAAGCGTGAACCCGCCCTCGACGCCGTTGGCGCCGTACTGGAAGGTGACGATGACGACCGCGAGGCCGATCCAGATCCAGATGAACCCCCACAGCGAGACCGGTCGCTGGGTGAGCCAGGTCGGAAGGATCGACTCTTCGAGAAGGTGGTTGGTCGGTCTCTTCTCGGCACGAGGAGGCGTCGACGGTTCCATGGGCGGGGCTCCTAGTCGGACAATCGGGCTGGGCTGGGTGAGGGATGGGGCCGCATCCCGAGCTCCTTGCTCAGCGGCCAGCCCGCCACGGTCTTCTCACGCGGCGGAAGGTAGGTGCGTACCTTGCTGGTGGAGAGCCCGAGCCCCACGAGCGACTCGGCGAGCGCCACCGCGGCGGTGACCCCGTCAACGGCGGGGGCGCCCGTTGCGGAGCGCACCTCGGCGTCGAGCCCGGCCATTCCGCCGCAGCCCAGGCAGACGACCTCGGCACCGTCGTGTTCCACCGCCGCGCGCGCCTGCGCGACAACGGCCTCGGTGGCGGCGACACGGTCCCGCTTCAGGTCGAGGACGCCGACACCACTGGCGCGGATCGACGCGCACCGGTTGTAGAGCCCCGACAGCCGGAGCCGGTCCTCGATCTGCGGCACGGCGCGGTCGAGGCTGGTCACCACCGAGAAGCTGCGTCCGATGAGGCACGCGGCGTGCGCGGCCGCGTCGGTGATGTCGACGACGGGGACGTCGCACATCTCCTGCAGGCCCTCGCGGCCGTGGTCGCCGAACCCGGCCTGCACCACCGCGTCGTACGGTGCTTCGTAGGCCAGGACGCGGTCCAGCACGCCAACGGCCGCGAGGTAGCTGTCGAAGTTCCCCTCGACCGACTCGGGGCCGAAGAACGGAGTCAGCGGCACGATCTCCGTCCCAGGCCGGGCGACGTCGCGGGCCTGGGCGGCGATCGCCCGGGTCATTGTGATCGTGGTGTTGACGTTGACCACCAGGATTCGCATCGAACCCCTTCCGTGACGCGAAACGTCTGCTCGTTTATCGCTTGGTACAAGGACGGTCGGCTCGACGGCCGCCGGTTCGTCGGGCCGTCCGTTGACGTACGGCCAGGTGGTGTGATTAGCGCCACTTTTCGTGAAGCTATAACTTCACGACTCGTAAAGCAATAGCTTCACAACATGTATACGTATAATTAACAGCGCTATGACTGAATCTCTGGATGCCCCGGTCGCCCGGTTCGACGAGCAGCAGTTCGGTGAGCGCATCCGCGAGCTACGAGCCGAACGCGGACTCTCGCTCCGCAGCCTCGCCGCGCGCCTCGGCATCAGCCCGAGCGCGCTGTCGCAGATCGAACGCGGCAAGATGCGTCCCTCGGTCACGCGGCTGTACCAGATCATGACGGAGCTCGACGTGCCCATGACCTCGGTGTTCGGCACGCAGAAGGCGGAGGCTCCGTCGGTCGCGGAGCCTCCGAGCGACCGGGTCGCGGTGACGCGCGGCGGCGAGGCCGCCACCCTCGTGCTCGACCACGGCGTGCGCTACCGCCGGCTCACTCCCGAGGCGGTACCGGGGATGAACTTCTTCGAGTCGACGTACCCCCCGGGTTCCTACTCCAGCCAGAACGCCGAGTACGTCCGGCACAGCGGCCACGAGGTAGGCAACGTCGTAAGCGGAGCCCTCGTGGTTGACGTGGGATTCGAGACCTACGAGCTGACGGCCGGCGACTCCATCATGTTCCCGTCGACCACACCGCATCGCATCTCCAACCGTGGCGACGCGACCGCCGTGGCGATCTGGATCAACCTCACGTGAGGCCGGTGGCACGCGCGCAACGGCCGGTCGGTCAGCGAGAAGGACGCGGGCGCAGGGTCACGGCCAGCCCGGCCACGGCAGCGGTGAGGGCCGCCATCGCGAGGAAGGCGAGTCGGTAGTCGTCGCCGGTCGTCCCGATGAACGCCACGAAGGCCGCCAGGCCGATGGCACCGCCGAACTGCTTACTCGTATTCATCAGCCCTGAGGCGGCTCCGGCGTCCTCGGGCGCGACGCCTGTGGTGACGGCGGTCGCCAGTGGCGTGTTCAGCAGCCCGCCACCGACACCGATCACCAGCGCGGGGCCGAGGAACGTGCTGACGTAGGTCGCGGGAACGGCCAGCCACTGCCACACCAGCCCGGCGGTGGCGAGGGCCGCACCGGCGGCAACGAGGTCCGCGGAGGGGACCCGCCGCATCAGGACCGGGGTGACCCAGGCACTGAACACCATTGTGACCAGGGTCATCGGCAGGAACGCCATCCCCGCCTGCAGAGCTGTATAGCCGAGTCCGTGCTGCATCTGGAAAGTCAGGAAGTACCACAGCGGCACCTGGAAGCAGGCTCCGGCGAGCACGGTCAGCACGTTGCCCGCGACTACGGCCCGGTTGCGCAGCAGAGAGGCGGGCACCAGGGGAGAGTGGCTACGCCGCTGCTGCGCGACGAGCGCGGCGAGCAGCCCCACGCCCAAGAGCGCGGCCTCCGGTGCCAAGGGGAGACCGCTGTCCGTCCCCGCTCCGCTGACGGCGTAGGCCACGCATCCCAGCCCGGTTGTGGCGAGAACGGCACCGGTGAGGTCGACCCGGGCGGCGGGCCGCTGTACCCGGCTGAGTGCCAGCGCCAGAGCACCCAGGATCGCCGCCGCTCCGATCGGTATGTTGACCAGCAGCACGGCACGCCAGCTCAGGTACTCGGTCAGCGTTCCGCTGAGGATGTTCCCGAGCCCTCCGCCGACCAGGCTCACCCCGGTCCAGACGGCCACCGCGCGGGTCCGTTCGGCGCCCTCCGGGTAGGTGGTGGTGAGAAGGGTGAACGTCGCTGGCGACACCACGGCGGCCCCGACACCCTGAGCGGCGCGCGCCCCGATCAGCATCCAGCCGGAGTCGGCGATCCCTCCGACCAGGCTGGCCGCGGTGAAGCCCGCCAACCCCCAGATGAGAGCTCGCCGGGCACCGACGACATCGGCGATCCGCGCCCCGACGAGCAGGGTTCCGGCGAACGTCAGGGTGTACGCCGAGGCGACCCACTGCGACAGGGCCGCGCTCAACGTGAGGGCGGTCTGGATGCTCGGCAGCGCGACGTTGACCACCGAAACATCCAGCACCACCATCAACTGGGCCACACACGGCACCCACAAGAGTGACCCTCGACGCAGACGTACGCGGAGCATGAACGACCTCCGTGATACGAACGTATCAATTTGATACGTTCGTATCATAACCGGAACGAGAGGAGCCATCGCGTGGGGGAAACACCCACCGGGGAACAGCAGCGCCGGGACCAGATCCTGAACGGAGTGGAAGGCCTCATCGGCCGCGACGGGCTACAGGCCGTCAGCATGCGCGCTGTGGCAGCCGAAGCCGGCGTCTCGCTCCGGCTGGTCCAGTACTACTTCCACACCAGGTCGGAACTGCTCGGCGCGGCCCTGCGGCGGATCGCGGACCGTAGCTGGCAACGCTGGGACGAACGTGTGCGAGCCAGAGACGGCGACTCGGCCAGGGAGATCCTTGAGGAGTTCTTCGCCGAGGCCCTCCCAACCGACGAGGACAGCCGCGCCTTCCACCGCGTCGGAGTCTCCTTCGCCGCACTCGCGATCAGCGATCCGGAACTGGCCGCGGCTCCCTACCGGAGCCACCTCGCCGCACTGACCGGTCGGCTCGAAGAGCTCCTGGAGTCGGCGTACCAGGGCCCACGCAGGAGCCGCCGAGACCACCGCCACGAGGCGCTGAAACTCATGTCCCTGGCACACGGGCTGGGAACCATGCTCATGGTCGGCCACATCGACGCCGACGGCGCCCACGAGCTGGTCAACGCGCACCTTGATCGGCTCCTCGCGGCGAGCGCGAGTCCCTGAGAGTGCGGCGCGTACCGGACCGGGGCGGCCGGAAGCGGCCTCCCGACGCGGCCGGGCGACGGTCGCCGGCGCGTGGGGAGTACCCTTCCCGGGGAACGCCCAGCCGGCCGGGTCGTGGCCGAACCCCCCAAACCACCGAGGTCCCCCGTGTTGGAGTCGCTCTCCCTGCCGTTCTACCTCCTGTTCACCCTGCTCGCGCTCACGTGCGCGTTCTTCCTTGGCCAGGCGATCTACCCGAGACTGTCCTGGGTGCTGACGAAATGGCAGTACCGCAACCCGGACATGGTCGAGCCCAGCACAGTCGTGTTCCAGCTCCGCCGGGTCAAGGCCGTGGTGCTGTTCACCGTCTTCCTCACGGCGCTGGTGCTGCTGTTCAACGCCCGCGAGACGCTGGGGGCCTGAGCCGCGGCGGCGTAGGCCGCCGCTCAGGTGGAGCGGCGGCACGGTTGCGGCCGCGGCACCAGCGGAGCAGCATGGGCGGCATCGACATCCCGGGTGCCCGGCAGCGACCGTGCGTCTCACGTGTACGGAAAGGGAATCGAGCAGCCATGGGAGTTCCAGGCCAGAAGAACACGCCGCAGCCACCGGAGGAGCTCGCGAATTCCGAGCTGTTCGCCGTGGACGCCTACCGTCGTTCCTTCGACAGCACGGTGCTCGACGTCGACCACGAACAGAACCGGGTCGCGCTGGCCCGCACCGCGTTCTACCCCGGTGGGGGCGGACAACCGCACGACCTGGGAGAGCTGCGCTGGGACGGCGGCACAGCCCAGGTCACCAAGGTGAAGCGCGAGGCCGACCGGATCTGGCACTGGCTGGACACCCCCGAACCTCCCCGCAGCGGGATCGAGGTGTTCGGTGACATCGACTGGGACCGGCGCCACCTACTGATGCGGACGCACACCGCGCTGCACATCCTCTGCGGCGTCATCTGGAGCGAGTACCAGATCGCTGTCACCGGCGGGAACATGGAGCCCGGAAAGGGGCGGCTGGACTTCCCCCTTGAGGGGATCTCCACCGAGCTCGGCCAGCGCGTCGAGCGCCGGATCAACGAGGAGGTCGAGCGGGCGCGTGAGGTGGTCGTGGATTTCATGGGCCGCTCCGAGGCCGATCTCGACCCGGCGCTGATCCGCACAGCGGCCAACCTGATTCCCAAGGAGATCGACCCGCTGCGCGTGATCGACATCGTCGGCCTCGACAAGGTTAACGGTGGAACGCACGTCACCAGCACGGCCGACGTCGGACGGGTCGCCGTCACCGGCACCAGTTCCAAGGGCAAGGGGAACAAGCGGATCCGGCTGGAGGTCTCCCAGTACTCCAGTGCGGTTTCGTGATCTATCCAGCGGATTCGTCGGCGTATCGCCGTCGGTAGTGGCTGCGTCGGGCTGTTGCCTGATGGCGTCTGCGCCACTGGAGTACTGGTAGCTGCCGGTACGCTTCTCGCTTCGGCGTGGAGTCCGCCAACTGGTTGCTGCATGTGAGCAAGGCCGGCCGCGAATGGCAGAGAACAGGATCCGCGGTTCGGTGCCAGCCGACACCCCGGCCGATGCCTTCCGATGTCGTACCGCCTACCGGAAGGCTGCCACGACATCCTTGATGAACAGTTCGAGGGACTTGCGCTTCTCCTCGTGCGGCAGGCTGTTGTCGATCCAGAAGCTGTACTCGTCGATGCCCAACTCCTCATAGCGGCGCAGCCGCTCGATGAGTTCGTCCGGGGTGCCGATCATCGCGGTCGTTCGCAGGGACTCCGGCTCGAACTCCGGGCGCCCCTCGAACTTCGACTCCGGGCTCGGTTCGAGGAAGCCGTTTTCGGGAGTCTGCTTATTGCCGAACCAGGCGTCAAAGGTGCGGTAGTAGCGCTGGATCGCCTCAGCAGCCGGGCGCCAGTCGTCGGGGGCCTCCGGGCTGTGCACGTGAGTGTGCCGCAGCACCATGAGCTCGGGCCTTGGTACCTCGGGATGGTTGCCGACCGCGGTCTCGAACCTGTTGACGAGGTTCTCGACCTCCTCGATGCCCTTCATCAGGGGGGTGACCATCACGTTGCACCCGTTGGCGACGGCGAAGTCGTGTGAGTCGGGGTCACGCGCGGCGATCCACATCGGCGGCGTCGGCCGCTGCACCGGCTTCGGCACACTGGTAGACGTGGGAAACTGCCAGATTTCCCCCTTGTGGGCGTAGTCACCCTGCCAGAGCGCACGGACCGCCGGCACGAGTTCCCGGAGGTACTTTCCTCCGTCGGTCGCCGGCAGGCCACCCATCATGCGGTCGAACTCGAACTGGTGGGCACCCCGCGCCAGCCCGATCTCCGCCCGGCCGCCGCTGATCACGTCCAGCAGCGCGGTCTCGCCGGCAGCCCGGACCGGATTCCAGAAGGGGGCGACGATGGTGCCCGCGCCGAGGCGGATCGTCGAGGTGCGTGCCGCCAGATAGGCCAGTTGTGGCATGGGGTTGGGGGAGCTGACGAACTCCATGGAGTGGTGCTCGCCGATCCACACCGTGCCGAAGCCGCCCGCTTCGGCGATCTGCGTGAGTTCGGTGAGGTTCTGGAACTGCTGGGAGGCGCTCACGCTCTCGTCCCAGCGTTCCATGTGCACGAACAAGGAAAATCTCACTGCTGCTCCAGATGTGCGGTGTCGGCGAGCCGCCCGGTGGCGGCGCTGTCGTTCTGCGGTCCGGCGGTGGTGCCGGTCTCGTTCACGGCATCCATCTCGGCGAGAGTCACGTCACCGATGGCCCAGTGCGTCCGAGGCACCTCGTGGACGACGACACGGACGTGCTCCGGCCTGGCGTCGGCGGTACGGACGACCGCGGCGTGCACTTCGCGCATCAGGTTGCGGACCTGGCTCGGCGTGCGTCCCCCGGCGAGGGTGATGTCGACCTGCGGCATCTCAGCTCCGCAGGATGAAGGGGTCGGCCACGGGCTCCTCGCTGGTGTTGATCCAGACGCTCTTGAGCCGCGTGTACTCCTTCATGGTCTCGGTGCCGTGCTCGACACCGACGCCGCTGGTCTTGAAGCCCTGACGTGGGGACATCGGCGACATGGCCCGGTAGGTGTTGACCCACACGGTCCCCGCGTCCAGGCGCGCGGCCATGCGGTGGGCCCGCGCCAGGTTGGTGGTCCACACCCCCGCTGCAAGGCCGTACTCGGTGTCGTTCGCGAGGCGGGTAACCTCCTCCTCGGTGTCGAACGGCATGATCGCCACGACGGGGCCGAAGATCTCCTCCCGGACGACCCGCATGCTGTTGTCCACGTCGACCAGGATGGTCGGCTCGTAGAAGTAGCCGCCGAGGCCGCCGTCCGAGGAACGGCCACCGGCGAGAACGCGGGCCCCCTCGCTGCGTCCCAGGTCGACGTACCCGGCGACTTTGTCCCGCTGCTCCTCGAACGCCAGAGGGCCGATCTCGGTGGCCTCGTCCATCGGGTCGCCCATACGGATGCGCTCGGCCCGCTCGGACACGCGATCGAGCAGCTCGTCGTGGACGGACCGGTGTGCGAACACGCGACTGCCGGCGATGCAGGTCTGGCCCGCGGCGGCGAAGATGCCGGCCACGACTCCCATGGCGGCGTTCGGGATATTCGCATCCTCGAACACGATGTTGGGCGACTTGCCGCCCAGCTCCAGCGTCGAGCCGATGAAACGACCGGCTGTGGCTGCAGCTATGCGGGATCCGGTGGCGGTGCTTCCGGTGAACGAGATCTTCGCGAGGTCACGGTGATCAACGAGAGCCTGTCCGGCCTCGGCGCCGAAACCGGTGACCACGTTGACCGCACCGGGCGGAAAACCCGCCTCAAGCGCGAGTTCGCCGAGTCGGAGCAGGGTGGCCGAGGTGTACTCCGAGGGCTTGACTACGACAGTGTTCCCGGCGCAGAGCGCGGGAGCCAGCTTGCTGCTGGTCAGCGTCATCGGAGAGTTCCACGGGGTGATGGCTCCCACCACACCGAGCGGCTCCCGGCTCGTGTAGTTCAGAACCGTCCGGTCCGAGGTGGGGACGACGTCGCCGTGAATCTTGTCGGCCAGGCCGGCGTAGTAATGGTAGTAATCGGGCAGGGTGGCCAACTGCCCGCGCATCTCGCGCAGCAGCTTGCCGTTGTCCTGCGTCTCCATGCGAGCGAGTTCCTCCGCGTTCTCGGCGATCAGGTCGCCGAGCCGACGCAGGAGGTGTCCGCGTCGGGTCTGGCTGAGGTCGCGCCACCGCGGGTCTTCGAACGTCCGCTTCGCCGCGGCCACTGCTAGCTCGATGTCGGCGGCATCGCCTCGTGCCGCCAGGTAGAGCGGCTGGCGCGTTGCCGGGTTCGTGCTCTCGAAAAAGTCCCCGGAGGCGGGCTCGACCTGCTCGCCACCGATGAGGTGATTCAGCTTCGTCACGTCAGGCATGGGCATTGTCTCCGATGAGGGTGGTGACGCAGTCGACCAAGGCCTCGGGCCGTTGGACAGGGAGCATGTGGCGTGCCTCGGACACGATGACGGCACGGCAGTTCGGCAGTGCTGCCGCGAGCCGGTGGGTCATCTCGGGAGTCGACCCCGGGTCGTCCGCACCGGTGACCGCCACGGCGGGGATGACGATCCGGTACAGCTCGGGATCGAGCTCGGCGTCCGCGGTCGCGAACACGCGATAGCAGTTGTGGAAGGACTCCATGTCGTTGGCGTGCAGGGTGGCCCCGGTGCGGCTCACCCACTCGGCATCGACGTCGGTGTCCGCGTACCACCGGTGCAGTGACGCCGAGACGGCGGTTCCGAAGTCGGCTCGCGCGACGTGGAGGCGTTCGAGCACGGCCTCCCGCTCTGCCGGGGTGCGCCGGCATACCGAGCTGACCAAGGTCAGTGTCGCGACAAGGTCCGGCCGGCGCAGCGCCAGGTACTGAGCCACGAGTGCGCCGAGGGAGAAGCCGACGAGGTGGGCTCCCGGAGGGATCTCGGGTGCGACGCCGAGCGCCAGGTACTCCAGAGTGGTACCTGCCGGTGCCGGCCTCTTTCGCCCGTGTCCAGGTAGATCGGGTGTCACGAGCGCGAAGCGGTCGGCCAGCAGCTCGGCGGTGGGCTCCCACATCGTGTGGTCGAGTCCGACACCGTGCAGCAGAACGATGGTGGGCTTGCTCATGTCCACTACTGCTCGGTCGAAAGGGCCGCGAGCCGCTGCTGGGGTCGGCCCTGCGCGGCGGCGGCCAGCGCGATAATGATCTCGTTCGGGTGTGGTGCGTCGGCGACCCGGACCTCCACCGTCTGGTGGTGGGAACGGATCGTCGCGTCGGTGATGTGCTTGAGTGGGATGTCGAACACGACTCCGGCCGCGCCCCGCTTCTCGACAGCGGGCAGGAGCGTGGTGGCGTTCGCGGCCTTGCGGAAGTGGTCACCGAAAGTGAGGGTGTGGATGAGCGCCGACCCGTGCTCGATCTCGCCGTCGAGGCCGACGACAGCGGCCTTGCCGTACGCCTCGGCAGGGGCGCCGAGCGCCTCCATCACCGCGGGCGCGAGCAGCGCGCCGACTTCCGAGGCGTTCGCGTCGATACCCGGGGCGAGATCCTCGACAAAGCCCTGGCCGGCCCATGGGTTCTCGATCACCGCGGCAACGACTGCGACGGTCGCCGGAGGGCTGACCGCGCGCTCGCCCTCGGCCCGGGTCTCCTCGACGACGGTGACGATCTTGCGGACGTTCATGAACGTGACTCCTCCAGGGTCTGGGCGGTGACGACCGGGTCGGTCCTGCGGTCTCCGATTCGGGGATGCGGGCGAGGACCGGTGGATGCGGCGGCGATGACGACGATCTCGTCAGCCCGGGGGGCGTCGGGAACGCGTGCGCTGATGGTCTGGTAGTGGCTGCGCGTCGCGGCGTGCGTCTTGTGCCAGAGGGGGACGATCAATGATTCACCCGCTTCGGCTCGCGTGTCGGCAAAGCAGATGATCGACTCGCCGCGGAGGGACTCGCGGATCAGGTTGCCGAAGAACGGCGTGTGGATGAACGCTCCAGCGTGCTCGATCTCGCCGGCGGTGCCTACGACCGCCGCCTTCCCGAACGCCTCGATCTCGTCGGCCCCGCCGAGCGCGTTCACGAGCCGGTCGGAGAGCAGCTTCGCCAGCACGGGCCCGATCCGCCCCTGCTCCACGATGAGATCAGCGAGCGCTGCCGTGCCGACCCACGGATTCCGTACGACAGCGGCGACGCTCGCGCGTCGCGCGGGCTGGGCCGGAGCCCTCCCAGCCTCGGTGACAACCGCGTCGCGGTACGTCACCAGCTTGCGAAGCCCGATTCGCTCGGCGGAGGGCTCGACACCATTCTCTTGCATGCCAGAAACGTTAGGTATCCACGCCACGAGAGTCAAGCGAAGCCCGCCACTACCACCCTCCATGACGAAAGATCAGGACTGACAAGCATGGAAGATCGCTGTGAACTGCATATTTATATCCGCGATCTCGGGTGGACGAGCGGATCACCGCGTGGGACTTGACACGCCGCCTGTGACATGTCTTACGGTTTCTTGCATGCCAGCACCCATCTGCGACGTGGCTTGTATACCAGCGCGGCTTGGGGGCACCTGACTCAGGGAGTTTCATGTCCAGACAGCTTCATGGGGGTTCAGAACCGAACCCCACGACGGCGCCAGAAGGCGTCGTGCCCTCGAGCGAGGGCGGCGCCGGGAGTCGAGCCGTTGAGCCCGACCACCACCACAGGCCCAGTAAGCTCGGCTCCGTCTTCTGGACGTCGGTCGGGGTTGCCGCGATCTTCGTCGCCTGGGCGGTCCTCTTCACCGAGAACCTCAACAGCGTCACGGAGTCTTCGCTGAACTGGGTCACCGCGTCGTTCGGCTGGAGCTACCTGGTCGTCACCCTCGGCATCCTCGTCTTCCTGGTGTTCCTGGCGTTCAGCCCCGCAGGTAACATCCGGCTCGGCAAGGACTCCGACAGGCCGGAGTTCTCCACCCTGGCCTGGTTCGCGATGCTCCTCGGCGCTGTGATGGGTATCGGCCTGGTCTCGTTCGGCGTCGCCGAGCCCATCTCGCACCTGGCGGCGCCGCCGCACGGCCTCGCCGAGCCGAACACCCCAGAGGCCGCGGTGCACGCGCTGCAGTACTCCTACTTCGACTGGGGCGTGCACGCCTGGGCTGTCTTCGCCGTCTTCGGCCTCGCGATCGCCTACTCGACATATCGCAAGGGGCGCCGCCCCCTGGTGAGCCAACTGTTCACGCCGCTCCTCGGTGACAGGGTCAACGGGCCCATCGGCAAGACGATCGACGTCCTCGCTGTCTTCGCGACGCTGTTCGGCACGGCCACGTCCCTGGGGCTGGGGGCGCTTCAGATCAACAATGGGATCGGCCGGTTGCTCGGAGTGCCCGTCAACTCGGTCGCCCAGGTGCTCATCATCGCGGCCATCACCCCCATCTTCACCCTGTCTGCCGTCACCGGCATCAACAAGGGGATCAAGATGTTGAGTTACGCGAGCGGCACCCTGGCGATCGCGATGTTCGTGTTCATGATGGTCGTCGGCCCCACCGTCTTCATCGCCAACCTCTACATCGAGTCAATCGGCGTGTGGGCCAGTGACTTCTTCCGGATGAGCCTGCAGGGCACTGCCTTCGGCGGACTGGAATGGATGCAGTGGTGGACCTACTTCATGCTGGCCTGGTGGGTCTCGTGGGGTGCGTTCGTCGGCATCTTTCTCGCCCGCATCTCCCGCGGTCGCACGATCCGCGGCTTCATCGTGGGGGTCCTGACCGTTCCGAGTCTCGCCTTCTTCACCTGGTTCGCGGTGTTCGGCGGCGCGGCCATCCACGTGGACCTGTTCGGAGGCGGAGACATCGCCGAGCAGTCCGCGGCCGACTTCGGTAACGCGTTCTTCGCGACACTTGAGCACTTCCCCATGCCCGTGGTCACGTCGATGATCGCCGTCCTGCTCGCAGTGATCTTCTTCGTGACGAGCGCGGACTCCAACACCTACGTACTGGGATCAATGACGTCCGACGGCTCACTCGCGCCGCGCCGCTCCGTTCTCGTCCTCTGGGGAATCCTCACCGGCGTCACCGCGGTCGCGCTGATGCTCGCCGACGGCCTCAACGCACTTCAGAACACCGTGATCGTCACCTCGCTGCCCTTCCTGGTGATCATCGCCGGTCTCGCGGTGTCCTTCTGGAAGGACTTGGCAGCGGAATGGCGGAGCGTGACTGCCGACGCGCGGGACACGACTCCCGACAGGAAGGAGGAGGCCGATGCCGCACACTGACTCCCGGCGCGCACTCATCGAGAAGGTCTGGGCGGCCGCGTGGAACCACGGCGACGTCGACGCACTCGACGAACTCCTCAGCAGCGACTACCTCCGACACAGCGGAGAACCGCATCCCCAGGATCTGCGCGCGTTCAAGGCATCGATCCTCGCCACCCGTTCCGCGTTTCCCGATCTGACAACCACCCTCGACGACATCGTCATCGAGGGCAACCGGGCCGCGATCCGCTGGCACAGCACCGGCACCCATGAGGGCTCCCTCATGGGTGTCCCCGCCACAGCGCGGCGTGTGGAAGTCAGCGGCGCGACCTTCGCACGGTTCGACGGAGAACGAGTCGTCGAGGAGTTCGTGACGTGGGACCCTCGGGCCCTGCTCTCGGCACTCGGGATCATCACCGTCGGACAGGACTGATCAGCATCATGGCAAGGAGCACTCTCATGCCCACGCTTCCGGCGAGGCCCGACACCGACCTGATGAAGCAGGTCAACCGGCAGTTCGTCACCGGCGTCACCGTCGTGACCGCGCTGGACGACGGTACCCCGAAGGGTCTGGCGGTCAACGCCTTCTCCAGCATCTCACTGGAGCCAGCGACGGTCATGGTGTGTGTCCAGCGGACCTCCTCCACCCACGACTGCCTGTTCCGGACCGATCACCTGGCGATCAACATCCTGTCGACGGACCAGCTCGACGTGGTCAACCGATTCGCGGCCAAGTCCGACGACAAGTTCAAAGGCCTCGACTGGACGCCCGGCCCCTTCGGCAGTCCGTTGATCGCGCGCAGCAGCGCCCAGATGGAAGCCGAGATCCGCGAACGGCTCCAGGCCAGCACCCACACGGTCTTCATCTGCCGAGTGGTTCACGCCTGTGTCACGGACAGTGATCCGATGGTCTACAGCGCCGGCAGGTTCGTCGACGGCGGAGCACTCCCGCCTCTGGAATGATCAGCCACAAGACCGCGATAGCGAGGAGCAGGCCCAGTGACTGAAGGAACGGGCGAATCGACCAACAGGTCGATCCAGGCCAAGGTCATCGCTGAGATGCGGGGGCGCATCATCAGCGGTGAGGTCGACCCGGGCGCACCACTCTCGGAGCTCGCTCTGGCTGACGAGTTCGGCGTAAGCCGCACACCGGTCCGTGAGGCCTTCAAGCAACTGCAAACCGAGGGCCTCGTCGAGATCAGACCGCGGGTCGGAACCTTCGTCACGACTCCGTCCCGACGCGAGATCACGGAACTCTTCGAGATGAAGGAACTGCTCGAGGGCGCCGCTGCCCGCCTCCTGGCCCAACGAGGCCAAGTTCCCGAGATCGACCGCCTCCAGAACAACCTCAGGGAAGCCGATGCGGCCGTAGCTCGCGATGACCGCGAGCACTACGCGAAGCTGGTCGGGGAGTTCCACGACCTGCTGATCATCGGAGCGGACAACAGCAAACTCGAGGCGCATTACAGGACGCTGATGAACCAACTGGCTTACTCTCGGCTGGTGAAGACATCGCTGAACCAGCCCGGACGACCGCTGCAGTCCGGCCGTGAGCATCACCTGGTACTCGAACTGATCGTCGAGAAGGACGGCGACAGTGCCGAACAGGTCATGCGAGAGCACGTCCGGGCCAGCCGCCGCGCCCTGATGGCCGGGCTGCCGACCCCCGGTTCCGAGTCATCGGTCGATCCGGCAAGTGCCTTATGAGGGATCGGCAGACTCCTGCCTGCACCCCACCGAACTACACCAGCAGCGTCAGCACCACCCAGGCGACCGGCCCCGCGATGAGCAGCGAGTCGACCCGGTCGAGGAGACCGCCGTGGCCGGGCATGAAGCGCCCCATGTCCTTGATTCCCAGATCCCGCTTGATCAGGGACTCGATCAGGTCACCCACGGTCGCGGCCAGTACCACGGCTCCCCCGAGCACGATGCCGGCCCACGCCGGGCCGCCCAGCATCAGCTCCACTGTGAGGGCACCCGCGATCATGCACCCGAGCACCGAGCCCGCGAAGCCCTCCCAGGTCTTGTTCGGGCTGATGACCGGGGCCATCTTGTTCCGGCCGGCGAGGATGCCGGCGAAGTAGCCCCCGATGTCGCTGCTGATCGTCACCACGATGAACGCGACGATCCGCTGCTGGCCGTCATCGGGCGTGGCGATCAGCAACTGCCAGGTGCCCAGCAGGAACGGCAGGTAGAGCAGGCTGAGGAGGTTCCCCGCGGCGTCGCGCACGTACCCCTCGGCGCCCGCGCGCAACCGCCAGGAGAGGGCCACGATCGCGGTGATCGCGGTCGCCCCGACGAACCACGCGGGGCCGCCGAAGTGGGCACACACCTGCATGGCCACGCCGCCCGCAAGGAGCGGGGGCAGCGCCAGGGTCACCCCTCCGCCGGAGACCGCGCGGGCCAGCTCGCGCAACCCGATCAGCACCGCCGCGGAGGTGATAGCGACGAACACCTCAGGGAAGGGGTAGATCGAGAGCAGTACCAGGCCCCCGAGCACGATGCCCGAGCCTATGGCCAATGGCAGGTTCCGGCCGGTGCGGACCGGCCCCCCGCCGGGCTTGTGCAGGACGAACCGCTGCCTGTCCGTGCCGTCGTCCGGCGGCGTGGCACCGTTCTGTCCGCCTCCGCCGTTCGGCGAGGACCCCGCAGGCGTGTCCGTTTCGCCCCTTCCGCTGGAGGTGGGATCGCCCGAGGAGCGACGCTCGCTGTTGGGGTCCGGGACCGGTTCAGAGTTCAACACAGGAGTCAGACCTCTAGCAGTTCCGATTCCTTGTGTTTGAGTAGCTCGTCGATCTCCCCGACGTACTTGTGGGTCAGCTCCTCAAGCTCCTCCTGGGCGCGGTGGCCCTCGTCCTCCCCGATCTCGCCGCCCTTGACGGCCTTGTCCAGCGCGTCCTTGGCATGCCGGCGGATGTTGCGGATCGAGACCTTGCCGTCCTCGGCCTTGCTCCGCACGACCTTGATGTACTCCTTGCGGCGCTCCTCCGAGAGGTCCGGGAAGACCACCCGGATCACGTTGCCGTCATTGGCCGGGTTGACTCCCAGGTCACTGTTCCGGATGGCCCGCTCGATCGCCTGGGTGGAGCTCTTGTCGAACGGCGAGATGACCACCATGCGGGGCTCGGGCACCGCAAACGACGCGAGCTGGTTGATGGGAGTCTGGGCGCCGTAGTACTCGGCCGTGATCTTGCTGAACGTCGCGGGCCCCGGACGTCCCGTGCGGATCGCGGCGAAGTCTTCCTTGGCGACTCCGACGGCCTTTTCCATCTTCTCTTCGGCCTCGAGAAGTGTCTCTTCGATCATCTCGGCTCCCGTGAGTCGCTTAGCGTCGGTTCGGGGTCAGCTCAGATCAGTTGTCGGCGGGACACACGATGGTGCCGATCTTCTCACCGCGTGTGGCGCGCAGGATATTGCCCTGAGTCATCAGGTCGAAGACGACGATCGGCAGACCGTTGTCCATACAAAGGCTCACCGCCGTGGCGTCCATGACCTTCAGGCCGCGGGTCAGCACTTCGTTGTAGTCGAGCCGGTCGAACTTCACCGCGTGCGGGTTGCGCCGCGGATCAGAGTCGTAGACCCCATCAACCTGCGTACCCTTCAGGACCGCCTTCGCACCGATTTCCAGCGCACGCTGGGCCGCGGTGGTGTCGGTGGAGAAGAATGGCGCCCCAAGGCCGGCGCCGAAGATCACGACGCGGCCCTTCTCCAGGTGCCGCACCGCGCGGCGCGGGATGTAGGCCTCGGCGACCTGGCTCATGTGGATGGAGGTCTGCACACGGGTCTCGATCCCGAGCCGCTCCAGGAAGTCCTGCAGGGCCAGGCAGTTGATGACAGTGCCGAGCATTCCCATGTAGTCGGCGCGGCCGCGTTCCATGCCGCCGGCGGACATCGCCTGCCCGCGGAACATGTTCCCGCCGCCGACGACAACAGCGACCTCGATCCCCTCGGACACCGCCTCGGAGACCGCGGCGGCGATGTACTCGACGACCTCGGGGGCGATCCCCAACTGGTCACCGCCGGCGAAGGCCTCCCCCGACAGCTTCAGGACGACGCGCCCCCACCCTCCGTCGTGCATGGGTGGGTCATCTTCCCTGGCGTTACCTTCGTTCGGCACGGTGCTCGGCCTCCTTAGTCGTTCCCCCGAGTGGTACAGCGATGCCAGGCCCACCCGGTCCGTGGCCGTGCCCCTGCCAGGAGCCCCGTGGTCGCGGGGCCGTGTCGCGGCATTCGGCCTTGCCTGCACCGCACTTATACACCGGAGGTGCCGGGGAAATCCCCCGACACCTCCATCATGTCAAAATGCTCAGGACTGGCCGACCTTGAACCGGACAAACCGTCGGACCGTAACGCCAGCCTCATTGACCACCTGTTCGATGGTCTTCTTGTTGTCCTTCACGAACGGCTGGCCGAGCAGCGTCGCGTCCTTGAAGAAACCGTTGACCCGGCCCTCGATGATCTTGGGCATCGCCTGCTCGGGCTTGCCCTCCTCGCGGGCCGTGGCCTCGGCGATCCGGCGCTCGCTCTCTACGATGTCCTCGGGGACGTCCTCCTTGGAGACGTACCGCGGCGCGAGAGCGGCCACCTGCTGGGCGAGGTCCTTACCGACCTCGGCGTCGGCCGTGTCCAGCTCGACCAGCACGCCCATGGTCGGCGGCAGGTCAGGGTCGGACTTGTGCAGGTAGCTCGCGACGTAGGCGCCTTCGAAGCGCGCGAACCGGTGCAGCTCCAGCTTCTCGCCAATGACGGCGCTCTGCTCGTCCATGAGGCCCTGCACGGTCTTGCCGTCGGCGACCTCGGAGGTGAGCAGGGTCGCGAGGTCCGCGGGGCCGGTACGCGCGACCACGTCGGCGATGTCGGCCGCGAGCTGCTGGAACTTGTCGTTCTTGGCGACGAAGTCCGTCTCGCAGTTGAGCTCGACCAGGACCGCGGAGGACTCGCTCTGCTGGTTCAGCACGACCAGCCCGTTGGCGGCGGTGCGCTCAGCGCGCTTGCCGACGTCCTTGGCGCCCTTGACGCGCAGCACCTCGACGGCGCTGTCGAAGTCGCCGTCCGACTCCTCCAGCGCCTTCTTGCAGTCCATCATGCCGGAACCGGTCAGGTCGCGCAGCTTCTTCACGTCGGCGGCGGTGTAATTCGCCATTGCTCTATTTCCCTAGGTGTGGGTCGACAGGTCTCAATAGGGCCCCCCACGCACTACCGGGTTGATCGGGGCGTGGAGGGCCGGGCGAAGACTGGCTCAGGACTCCTTCGGCGCCTCCGCGTCGGCGGCCGGAGCCGCCGGAGCCTCGGCCGCCTCGGCGGCCTCGGGGACCTCGGAACCCTTCTCGGTGGACGCCTCGTCCACCGGGGCCTGGGCGGCGCCCTCGGCCGGAGACTCGGCCACACCAGGGACCGAAAGGGCCTCGGTGTCCTCGGCGGCGGCGGCGACCTCAGCCGCCTGTGTGCCCGGGGCTTCCGCCTCGTGCGTGCGCGGAGCCTCCGCGGCCTGGTCGGCCTTCTCCTCGCCCTTGCCTTCCAGCAGCTCTCGCTCCCACTCGGCGAGCGGCTCCTCGACGGTCTTCGGCTCGCCGGGGGCGGCACCGGAACGGGCCAGCAGGCCGTCGGCCACGGCGTCGGCGACGACGCGGGTGAGCAGGCTGACGCTGCGGATGGCGTCGTCGTTACCCGGGATCGGGTAGTCGACCTCGTCGGGATCGCAGTTGGTGTCGAGGATCGCGACGACCGGGATGTTCAGCTTCCGGGCCTCGCTGATCGCGATGTGCTCCTTCTTGGTGTCCACGATCCAGACGGCGCTGGGCACGCGGGCCATGTCGCGGATACCGCCAAGGGTCCGCTCGAGCTTGTCCTTCTCGCGGCGCAGCCCGAGCAGCTCCTTCTTGGTCATCCCCGAACCCGGGACATCGTCGAAGTCGATCTCCTCGAGCTCCTTGAGCCGCTGCAGCCGACGGTGCACCGTCGAGAAGTTCGTGAGCATGCCACCGAGCCACCGCTGGTTGACGAACGGCATACCGACGCGGCGCGCCTGCTCGTCGATGGCCTCCTGCGCCTGCTTCTTGGTGCCGACGAACAGAATGCTGCCGCCGTGGGCGACCGTCTCCTTGACGAACTCGTAGGAGCGGTCGATGTAGGCCAGCGACTTCTGCAGGTCGATGATGTAGATGCCGTTGCGCTCGGTGAAGATGAAGCGCCGCATCTTCGGGTTCCAGCGACGGGTCTGGTGTCCGAAGTGGACGCCGCTCTCGAGCAGCTGACGGATCGTCACGACTGTGGCCATGACTGGGTCCTCCTTGAAGTGGCGGAACGGGGTCCGCCCCGGTTGTTCCTGACGTCCCGGCCGCTCCGCCGCACCGCGAACGGTGCGGACCGTAGGAGCGGCCCTTCCGAGGAGAAGTACGAGGACGTGCGTAGTTGGTTGGCTCATCGTGAGCCACAGCAGATTCTAACCGGCATAACGGTCTCGGCGCGCCCTTATTCGGTATCCCAGTTGTGTGTCAAGCACATCGGCCGGATCGTTGGACGGCAGCGCGCCGCCCCACACTGGTCCGCCGCGTTCGCCCCACCGGGCCGGACTGTCCACAGGCGCACGATCCGGGTGGGCGCCGGCAGGCCCGCGAGCCCAGGCTCGATGCCATGGAAACGGGTCCTCTTCGGCGGCGCGGACCGCGCCTTCTGGTCGTCCTGCTCGTCCCACTCGTAGCGCCGTTCGCGGTCAGTGCCCCCGCCCTGGCCGACGAACGCTCGTGGCGCTGGCCACTCGCCGGTGAACCGCAGGTCATCCGGGAATTCGCTCCCCCGGAGCAGCGGTGGCTGCCCGGCCACCGCGGAGTCGACCTCGCGGCCGAACCCGGCGATCCGGTCCGCGCCGCCGGAGCGGGACGCGTGGCGTTCGCCGGCCGTGTCGCCGGGACCTCCGCCGTGAGCATCCGGCACGGTGCGCTGCGCACCACCTATGTCCCGGTCCGGGCCGGGGTCGAACGCGGCGCGCGACTCGCCGCCGGCGACGAGATCGGCACCGTGGCCGGCGCGCCGCGGCACTGCGGCGCGCGCTCCTGCCTGCACTGGGGCCTGCGGCAGGGCCGCACCTACCTCGACCCGCTGTCGTTGCTCGGCCGCGGCGAGATCCGGCTGCTCCCCGTCGCCGGCGCGGCCGGCGCCGCGCCGGCGGGGTCAGGCCCGGGGGTGCGCGCGGTTGTAGGTCTCGGTGAGGCGGTCGATCGAGACATGCGTGTAGATCTGCGTGCTCCGGAGCGACGAGTGCCCCAGGAACTCCTGCACGCTGCGGAGGTCGGCCCCGCCGTTGAGCAGGTGGGTGGCGGCACTGTGGCGGAGGTCATGGGGCGCGCCGCCACCAGTTCCGCCCGGGCCCCGCCCCACGACCTCGTAGACGTCCCGGCGCGCCGATCGCGTACCCAACCGCCCGCCGCGAGCGCCAAGGAACAACGCGGGCCCACTGGCCGGGGTGACCCAGTGCGGTCGTCCCTCGCCCAGCCAGCGGTCGAGAGCCGCCAGCGCCGGGGTACCGATAGGCACCACCCGCTCCTTCCCGCCCTTGCCCCGGACATGCAGGGTACGGCGCTCCCGATCGACGTCGTCGAGATCGAGCCCGCAGAGCTCGGCTACCCGGAGCCCCGCCGCGTACAGGATCTCGGCCACCGCCGTGCGGCGCAGCGCCGCGGGTGAGGCCACTCCGGTGGCGCTGTCCTCAAGAGCGCTCGACGTCTGTTCCTCGTCGAGCACCAGCGGAAGGGAGCGGTGCCGCTTCGGATTGGCCACCAGCGGCCCCGGGTCGCTGGTAAGCCGCCCGGTGCGGTTCAGGAACGCGGTGAAGATCCGAGCCGCGGCGACGCGCCGGGCCATGGTGGAGCGGCTCGCCCCCGCCTCGTGCAGGTGTGCCAGCCAGCCGCGCAGCACGTCGACATCGATCGCGTCCATCCCCACCCCGGTGTCGTCGAGGTAGGCCAGCAGCGATCGGATGTCGCCGAGATAGGCCCGGACCGTGTGCGGAGAGCGCCCCAGCTCGGACTCCAGATGGCGGCGGAACTCGACGAGCGCGCCCGCGTGTCCAGCGGACGGGTCGTGCTCCGGTGCGGCGCTCACGAGACCCAGATGGAGCGGTCGCCCCGGGGCAGTCGGGCCACGGCGTCGAGCTGGACGAGGTGGCGGGCGTCCACGAAGCCGGAGACCTCGACCACGGTGGCGACCGGGCGCGGCTCGTGCACCAGGAACTCCTGCGCGACCTCGTCAATGGCTTCAAGGTCGGTGGCGTGGCGCAGGTAGTAGGTGAGCTTGACGAGGTGCCGAAGGTCGGCTCCGTGCTCGGCGAGGGCTCCCTCGACGTTGCGGAACACCTGGCGGACCTGTTCGGCGGCGTCGCCCGCGGCGGCACTGTGGTTGAAGGTGTCGGGAGTCTGTCCGGAGACGAAAATCAGCGGCCCCTCGACCAGGACCGCATCGCTGTAGGTCTTCGTCATAGCGGTACCCTACCCGTGGCCTGCGCACGTGACGCGTCGCTACGACGCCAGCCCGCCGGCCCTCGCTCGACGAAGCCGGCGGCCGCGAGCAGGCCGAGGCAGCGCAGCGCGGAGTCGATACCGGTCTCGGCGGCGAGCGCGATGGTGGCCGCTCCCGCCCCTGAACCCCGCGGTACGCCAGCCAGGACGCGCCGCGCCTCGTCGTCGAGCTGGGTGGGGGGTGGGCCCGCTGTCCCGTCCGAGCGGAGATCGGCTCCAATGTGGCCCACCAGCTCGGCGACGTCATCGGCTCCGGTGACGCAGACGGCCCGGTGGTCGCGCAGCAGTTGGTGGCAGCCGGCCGACAGGGCCGAGGTGATCGGCCCGGGCACCGCCATGAGCGCGCGACACAGCTCAAGGGTGTGTTTGGCGGTGTTCAGCGCACCGCTCCGCCGCCCGGCCTCGACCACGATGGTGCCCGGGGTGAGCGCGGCGATGAGCCGGTTCCGGACCAGGAAGCCGTGCCGGGTGGGCCGGGTGCCCAACGGATGCTCGCTGACGAGCGTGCCCCGGGCACAGACGTCGCCGAACAGGTTTTCGTGGCCGCGCGGATAGTTCATGTCGAGCCCGCAGGCCAGGACCGCAACGGTCGGCGCGCCACCGGCCAGCGCCCCGCGGTGCGACGCAGCGTCGATGCCGTAGGCGCCGCCGGACACCGCGCACCAGGAGCGCTCGGCGAGCGCGCACGCGAGCTCGCCGGCGACATGCAGGCCGTAGCCGGTGGCCGCTCGGGAGCCAACCATGGCCACCGAACGCAGGCAGGCGTTGCGGAGGTCGTGGGTCCCGCGGACCCACAGTGCGTAGGGGCGGTTCTCGGCGAGCTGGTCGAGCTGGACCGGCCATTCGGGATCACCCGGAGTGACGAGCCGCACCCCCAGATCGGCGGCGCTGGTGAGCAGCGTCTCAGCGTCCAGAGCGGCGGCGCGGGACCGCCAGCGCTCGACCCGGGCGGGGTCGGGCGCGTCGCCGGTCCCGGACCGCAGGGATTCGCCGGCCAGCAACGCACGCCAAACGGCGGCAGCACCGCGCTCGGCGAGCAGGGCTCCCAGGAGCGGGTCGGCCGGGGGCACGACCGCAGTAAGGCAGGCGCGCGCCACTGCCTCGTGGGACGGCTCGCCGGAATCGGCCGCGGGGCTGGTCACTGCGCCCGCCCCGACCACAGTGCGAAGGCATAGGCGGTGTCCGCACCACCGGGTTCGGGGCGTCCCGCGAGATCGGCCAGGCTCCACGCCACCCGGAGCGCGCGGTCGACCCCGCGGGCGCTGATCTCTCCGCGTTCCATGGCCGAGGCCAGGATCCGCAGCGCGTCCCCCGGGACCGGGAACCTGCGGCGCAGCTCCGCGCCGGGGATCTCGGCGTTGGTCGACCAGGGTGTGCCGGCCAGCCGCCGGGCACAGCGTTCGCGGGCGGCCGAGACCCGCGCGGCGACGGTGGCGGACGACTCGGCGAACGCGCGGTCGGCCAGCAGCTCGGACCGGGCCACCGGCTGCAGCTCGACCTTGAGGTCCACCCGGTCGAGCAACGGCCCCGAGAGCCGGCCAAGGTAACGGCGGCGCTGCGGCGACGAGCAGGTGCAGGCGTTGCCCGACTTGCCGCACGGGCACGGGTTCGCGGCCAGCACGAGCAGGAACCGCGCCGGAAAGCGCACCGTCGCGGCGGATCGGGACACGACCACCGTGCCGGTTTCGAGTGGCTGGCGCAGGGACTCCAGCACACCGCGGCCGAATTCGGGGGCTTCGTCGACGAACAGGGCACCCCGGTGCGCCAGCGAGACACAACCGGGCCGGAGCCGGGTGCTGCCCCCGCCGACGATCGCCGCGCGAGTGGCGGTGTGGTGCGGCGCGCAGAACGGCGGCTCGGTGATGAGTGGCGCGCCCTTGGGCAGCGCGCCCGCGACCGAGTGCACCGCGGTGACCTCTAGGGACTCCGCCATGCTTAGGCCGGGCAGGATGGTCGGGAGGCGTTCGGCCAGCAGGCTCTTGCCGGTACCGGGCGGGCCGAGCAGCAGCAGGTTGTGCCCTCCGGCGGCGGCGATCTCCACAGCCCGCCGGGCGACCGGCTGGCCCAGGACGTCGGCGAGATCGGGGGGCGGCGCGGAACCGGTCACCGCGGACTCGGGCGGCTCGGCGGGGTCGTCGGCGGCGGGCGGGTCGTCAACGGGCTCGCCGCGCATCCGCGCGAACAGCTCCCCGAGGGAGCCCACCGCCACGACCTCGACGTCGGGGACAAGCTCGGCCTCGGCGGCGTTCCGGCGCGCGACCACGAACGTGGTGTGCCCGGCGCGCGCCGCCGCGAGGACCGCGGGCAGCACACCGGGCACGGGCCGGATACGGCCGTCGAGGGCGACCTCGGCCAGAAACACGGCATCGTGCAGGCTCTCGACCGGGACGGCACCGCTGGCGCCCACGACCGCCGCGGCGATGGCGAGGTCGAAGCCGCTTCCGCTCTTGGGCAGGCTGGCGGGCGAGAGGCTGATCGTGATGTGGTCGTCGGGCCAGGCTTCGCCGCTGTTCACCACGGCCGCGCGAATGCGGTCGCGCGCCTCGCGCAGGGCGGCGTCGGGCAGACCGACCAGGGTCACTCCCGCGGGCCCGCCCCCCAGGTGCGCCTCGACCTCGACAACGTGGCCGTCGACGCCGAGCAGCGCGACGGACCTGGTGCGCGCGAGACTCATCAGGCCACCCCGCGCTGGTGCTTGACGAGGCAGGGGCCGTGCGGTGGAGCCAGCACGGCGACGGCGTCGACCCGCGGACGCGCGCCGCCCACGCCGTTCTCGCGCGCCCAGAGCCGCGCGAGCCTGCGCAGTCGCTGACGTTTCCGCGGGGTCACGGCCTCGAAAGGCGAGCCGAACCGCAGGCTCGCGCGAGTCTTCACCTCGGCGACGACGAGCGTTCCCCCGGCCCGGGCGACGATGTCGAGCTCACCGGCCGCGCACCGCCAGTTGCGCGCCAGGACACACATGCCCGCGCGCCGCTCCAGGTAGGCCGCGGCCAGATCCTCGCCGTGCCGCCCGAGCGCGTTCCGGCTGCCGGCCCACCCCGGGACGCTGGTTACCATGAGCGATCACCTCCACACCCAAGGTGCGGAAGACCGCAGGGGCGGCGCTATGCCGATTCAGGACCTGTGGACAGCGAAAGCGCGGGGCGCCGCTCCGCACCCCGCGCTCCCATTGGGCGAATCAGCCCTCGTCGCCCGGATTCCCGGTGGAGGGGACCTCAAGATCAGCCTTGGTGATCTCCTCGACGTTGACGTCCTTGAACGTCACCACGCGCACGTTCCTGACAAACCTGGCCGGCCGGTACATGTCCCAGACCCAGGCGTCCTCCATGGTGACCTCGAAGTACATCTCGCCGTTGTCTGTGGTTCGCGGCTGAAGATCCACGTGGTTGGTGAGGTAGAAACGGCGTTCGGTCTCCACCACGTAGCTGAACAGACCGACAACATCGCGATACTCGCGATAGAGCTGCAGCTCCATGTCGGCCTCGTACCTCTCCAGGTCCTCAGAACTCATCCCGTGCTCGCTTTCGTCGTGCACTCCTGGTTCGGTGGTCCGGCCCTCCTCACCCCTTCGGTCCTCCCACCGCTGGATCTGGCCACTCGTTCCCACACGAGGAGCATCCCGCTCCGATTCCATAATGCGCCACTGTGTCAACAAAGATCGTTCAGCGGCCGGATCCGGCCACGCGCTGCGAACGGAACCGGCTGAGAAGGCGTTTTCCGAGGCCACGTCCGGTGCGGTGGACCGGGACAGCGGCCACGGTTCCAAGCGCGAGCGGAAGCGCCGCCGCGGCCGTGGACGCCGACTCCGTGCGCTCCTCCAGCTCCGAGAACGTATCGGGGGTGGAGAAGGTTTCGAACCGGTCCACCGGCCAGATGAGAACGAACGCACGCCCCTCCACACTCTCCTCGGAGACGCTGCCCCCGCCCGGGTCGTCCTGGTGCAGCCGGGAATCGTAAGATCTCTCCCGATGGTCGCCCATGAGCCACAGCCGGCCCTCGGGAACCTCGATCGGACCGAACTCGGTGTGCGTACTCTGGCTACCCGGGTAGAGATAGGTCTCGTCCAGCGGCTCGTCGTTCACCAGCACACGGTTCTCCGAGTCGCAGCACTCCACGGTGTCCCCGGGCACCCCGATAACCCGCTTGATGTAGTCCTTGCCGGTAGGTTTCGCCCCGATCTGCTGGCCCACCCAGGTGAAACCGTGGGCGATCGGGTTCGCCGGCTCCTCGACCTCGACGGAGTTCTCCTCGTCCCAGGAGCCCGAGCCGTTGAACACCACGATGTCGCCGCGCTCGATATCGCGGATCTGGTAGACGAGCTTATTGACGAGCACCCGATCGCCGACGAGCAAGGTGTCCTCCATCGACTTGGACGGGATGTAGAACGCCTGAACGACCCAGGTCTTGATGATGAAGGCCAAGACCAGCGCGATCACGATCAGAATGGGCAGTTCCTTCCAGAAGGAACCCTGCTTCTCGCCCTTCCCCTGCTTATTTGCGCTCATCGTCTCGTCCGCGCTTTCCCCGGTCGTGCTCACTGGTCCCCCGCCACCCCGCGCAAAGCGGGCCCAACACACCGATAGCTCCCCCACGCCGAGGCGAGAGGGAGCCAGTGATCTGCGGTAAGGCCACTCGGTACGGGGTCAGCTCCGTTCGCGTGGCCCCCGGCCGTACGAGGATTCCATCCGTCATTGCCTACAGAGCCTATCCGAGGGCGACGCCGGACGCCCGGCGAAACACCACCTCGGAAACGACCAGACCGGAGAAGCTTCAGCGCTTGGGCCGGCGCTCCGGAATGCGCGCGGCCTTGCCGCGCAGGTTGCGCAGGTAGTAGAGCTTGGCGCGGCGCACGCGGCCGCGGCTGACAACCTCGATCTTCTCGAACACCGGGCTGTGCACCGGGAACGTGCGCTCCACCCCAACGCTGTGCCGAATCGAGCGGACAGTGAAGGTCTCCCGGTTGCCGGAGCCCTGCCGCCGAATGACCACACCCTTGACGACCTGGATCCGCGAACGGGTCCCCTCGGTCACGCGCACGTGCACGTTCAGCGTGTCGCCCGGGCGGAAATCGGGGATGTCGGAGCGCAGCTGGGCCTTCTCAAGCTCCTGAATTGCGGTGTGCATCTCAAGCGTTCCTCATCGGTTGCGCGCCGCGGATACGGACCGACGGACACTGCGGTTCGCGCGGGCGGATCTGCTGCTGGGGTCGAAGTCGCATGCCCCTGGCGGGTCTGCCGCGGCGATCAGAGCCAGTGCCGACAGCATGCCGGCAGAACTCGGCGACAGGGGCAACTCATCTAGTCTGCCACAGATTCGGAGCCGACCTGTAACCGGACCTCGTCAAGGACCTCCTGGTCGCGCCGGTCGAGCTCATGTTCGGGGATCTCGTCGAGCAGCTCCGGGCGGTTGCGCGCGGTGGTGCGAAGGGCCTCATCTCGGCGCCAGCGGTCGACGGCACCGTGGTTTCCCGACAGCAGGATCGGCGGCACCTCCCGGCCCCGCCACACGGGCGGCTTGGTGTAGACCGCGCCTTCCAACAGGTTCTCCATGGCACCAGGCGCGAAGGAGTCCTGGACAGCGGAGTCGGCGTTGCCCAGCACACCGGGCACCAGCCGGGCGACCGCCTCCACCATGACCAAGGTCGCGGACTCCCCGCCCGCCAAGACGTAGTCGCCAATGCTGAGCTCCTCCACCGGCATCCGCTCGCGGGCATCGGCGACGAAACGGGAGTCGATCCCCTCATAGCGCCCGCACGCGAACACCAGCCACGGCTCACCGGAGAGCCGTTCGGCGTGCGGCTGGGTGAAGGGGACGCCGCTGGGTGTCGGCAGGACCAGCCGCGGCACGGCCACATCGGTGCCCTCCTGGCCCGTGACCTCGTCGAGCGCCTCGCCCCACGGCTCGGGCTTCATGACCATACCCGGCCCACCCCCGTAGGGCGTGTCATCGACCGTCCGATGGCGGTCGTGTGTCCAAGTGCGGAGGTCATGCACCCGGATGTCGAGGAGGCCCGACTCCCTCGCCCTACCGATCAGCGACAGATCCAAGGGCGCGAAGTAGTCGGCGAAGATGGTGATGATGTCGATGCGCATGGCGCCCTATCGCTCTCCCGACCGGTGCCCGGCCGCTGTCCTGCGACCGGGCGGGTTGCGTGATGATCTAGGCAGTATCTTTTGGGGCTCGCTGCCACTCGCCAAGTCGGGCGCCCCAAAGCCGGGAACCTTCGGGCACCTCCGGTGTGGCGCCCCGGTCGGCTCCGCCACTCGCGGACGCCCCACCTCCGGACCCTCCAGAACCCCGGCGGAACCCGGCCTGTCTTTTGGGCTCGCTGGCGCTCGCCAAGTCGGGCGCCTCGAAGCCGGGAACCTTCGGGCACCTCCGGTGTGCCAGCAACGAGGTCGTTCCTCGCCCACACGGCCGCCCCACCTCCGGACCCTCCAGAACCCCGGCGGCACCCGACCCCATCCCGCCGCGCGGGGTCAGCTCCGCAGGTCGAGCAGGCCGGGCGGAGGGTCTATGACCAGGCGGCCGGCCTCGGTGTCGACGTCGGGAACGAGCTCGCGCACGAACGGGACCAGCACCTCCTGCCCGGATGACTCCTTGACGACCAGCACGTCCTGAGCGTTGTGCAGCACGGTGTCGACCACCCCGACCTCGCGGCCCTCGCCCGTGACGACGCTCAGGCCGACAAGCTCGTGGTCGTGGAACTCGTCGGGGTCGTCCAGCGGAGCCAGCTCGGCGGTGTCGACGAGCAGGGTCACCCCGCGCAGATCCTCGGCGCGCGTCCGATCGGTGACCGAGGCGAACCGCACGAGCAGCCGCCCGGAGTGCCGGCGCGTCGCCGCGACCGTGAGCGGTCCCGCGCTTTCGGGGTCGGTGAGCAGTTGCGCCCCCGGGACGAAGCGCGCGCCCGGGTCGTCGGTCCGCTCGTCCACGAAGACCTCACCGCGGATACCGCGCGCCCGGCCAATCCGACCGATAACGAGACGCATCGCACTCCTCAACGATCGCTGGCCCTACCCCCAACGGTACCGCGCCCCCGACCGTCGAGCGGGCCAACTGTCCGGGGCACGGGGCCATGAGACACGTGAAGGGCGCCGGCCGCACGACCGGCGCCCCCGAATCCTGGTTCAGCGCACTTCGTGCAGGTCCAGCAGGTCGACCCGGACGTAACGGCCGCCCGCCAGCGCACCGACGACGGTCCGCAGTGACTTGGCGGTCCGGCCGTTGCGACCGATCACCTTCCCGAGGTCATCGGGGTGGACCCGAACTTCGAGCACTTTGCCCTTCCGAAGCCGACGGGCTTTCACCTGGACATCGTCGGTGTTCTCGACGATGCCCTTGACCAGGTGTTCGAGTGCCTCTTCCAGCACGTTAGGCCTCGCCCTCGGACTTCTCCCCAGCCTCGGCGGGTTCCTCGCTGGCCTTCTCGGCCTTCTCGGCCCGATCGGCCTTGTCGGACTTCTTGCCGGAGCGGCCCTTGCCGCTCTCCTCCTGGCCGGGCAGGACAAGCTCCTTGAGGACGGCCTGGAACGCGGCCTCCTCGGCGTCCTTGTCCCGGGGCTCGGCCACCTTGAGCGGCTTCGGAGCCGGCAGGCCCTTGAACTTCTGCCAATCGCCGCTCTTCCGCAGCAGGGCCTTCACGGGATCGGTGGGCTGCGCCCCCACGGACAGCCAGTACTGCGCCCGTTCCGAGTTCACCTCGATGAAGCTCGGCTCTTCCTTCGGGTGGTACTTGCCGATTTCCTCGATGACCTTGCCATCGCGCTTCTTCTGGGCATCGGCGACGACGATACGGTACTGCGGCGTACGGATCTTTCCCATACGCTTGAGCTTGATCTTGACAGCCACTGGTGTGGTCTTCTCCCGGTTACGGTGTGAATGCCCGGTTCCGCGCCGCGTGGGGATGCGGAGCGTCACCGCAGCAGGGACGTGGGCACGCGGGCAAGTAGAGGGCCGGCCCAGCGCACCGTTAGTCACTACCTAATTGTGCCAGACTCCCCGACCTGGAATGCGCGTCATCGTGGATGCCGGCGAGTCCCGGAACCCGGGACGCTTCGCCGGGCGGCCCCTGGTACCGGCGCCCGTCGGCGGACACGTTGCGCGTCGAAGTTCCGCGAAGAATCTGCGAGCGCTGCGTCACACCGCGCCTGTCCGCCTGTGCCTCACTTCTCGTCCAGCTTGAAGTCGGAGAGGTCGGGCATCGCGTTTCCGCCCAGGCCCGGCGGGAGCTGCGGCCCGCCGCTTCCGCCGCCAAGCCCCGGCGGCAACTGCTGCGTCTGCTCGCCACCTTGCTCGCCGCCCTGCTCGCGGCGGCGCTGGCGTTCGGCCGCCTTCTCGGCCTCCTGTTGCTTGGCCTTCAACGGGTTGCCGCTGCGCTGCTTGGCCTTCTTGGCCTTCTTGCCCTGGGGCTTGGCCTTCTTCTTTCCGCCGCCCTGACCGGGCGTGCCCGGCATACCCGGCATACCGGGCATCCCGCCGTTCTTCATCTGGCGCATCATCTTCTGCGCCTCGAAGAACCGCGTAACGAGCCCGTTGACGTCGCTGACCTGCGTGCCCGAACCGTTGGCGATCCGCAGCCGGCGCGACCCGTTGATGATTTTCGGGTTGGCGCGCTCGCTCGGCGTCATCGACTGGATGACGGCCGTGATCCGGTCGAGGTCCTTGTCGTCAACCTCGCCGATCTGGTCCTTCATCTGGCCCATGCCGGGCATCATGCTCAGCAGATTGGAGATGGGCCCGAGCCTGCGGACCATCGACATCTGCTGCAGGAAGTCGTCGAGTGTGAAGTCGTCCTCGGAGGCCAGCGTGCTGGCCATCTGCTCGACCTCGGACCCCTCGAACGTCTTCTGCGCCTTGTCCATGAGGGTCTGCATGTCCCCCATGTCGAGGATGCGCGACGCCATCCGGTCCGGGTGGAAGAGGTCGAAGTCCTCCAGCTTCTCGCCGGTCGAGGCGAACATGATCGGCCGGCCGGTAATGTGCCGGATGGAGAGCGCGGCGCCGCCCCGGGCGTCGCCGTCGAGCTTGGTGAGCGCGACCGCGTCGTAGCCGACCCCGTCGAGGAACGCCTGGGCCGTGTTCACGGCGTCCTGACCGACCATCGCGTCGACGACGAACAGGATCTCGTCGGGTTCCACGGCGTCGCGGATGTCGGCGGCCTGCTGCATCATCTCGCTGTCGACGCCGAGACGGCCGGCGGTGTCGATGATGACGACGTTGTGGTTGTTGTGCCGCGCATGTTCGATGGACTCGCGCGCTACCTCGACCGGGTCGCCGACACCGTTGCCCGGCTGCGGCGCGAAGACCGGCACGTTCGCCCGCTCACCCACGACCTGCAGCTGGGTCACCGCGTTGGGCCGCTGGAGGTCGGCCGCGACCAGCACAGGAGTGTTGCGCTCGCCGGCCAGCCACTTGCCGAGCTTCCCGGCGAGCGTGGTCTTACCGGTCCCCTGCAACCCGGCGAGCATGATGACCGTGGGCGGCGTCTTCGTGGCGAACCGGATCTCGCGGGTCTCGCCACCGAGGATCTGGACGAGCTCCTCGTTGATGATGTTGATGACCTGCTGCGCCGGGTTCCGCGTGTTGGCGACCTCGTCACCCCGGGCACGCTCCTTGACCCGAGCGATGAAGTCGCGGACGACGGGGAGCGCAACGTCGGCTTCGAGCAGCGCGAGACGAATCTCGCGCGCGGTCGAATTGATGTCCTCCTCGGACAACCGCCCCTTGCCGCGCAGCGAGGTGAAGACCGATGTCAGCCGGTCTGAAAGAGTCTCGAACACCAGTGTGGCCAGTCCTTCGTCTCGGGATTGCGTTCCTAGGCTACCTGCCGGAGCGCCGGTTGTGCGCCTCCGACGGCCCCCTTGCGGAACTCCGCGCCGGCCGCCGCGTCATTCCGACTCATCCTCGCTTTCCTCCTCGCTCGGCTCCTCTTCGCCGCCTTCGAGGGTGGAGTCGCGCTGCGACTCGATCGTCTCGGCCAGCTTGTCGCCGGCCTTGCCGCTGAGCCCGCGGGTGGAGAGCACGCCTTCGCCGCCCACCTCGTACTCCCGCGGAGTCGAGCTGGGGGCGAGGTTGTAGTCGACGCTGCACGAAAGGTCCGCTTTCGAGCCCGCCTCCAGCGACGTGGTGTCGTCGCACTCCTTGTCGCCCAGTTCGTCGTTGGTGAACGTGGCGTCCATCCGGACCTGGACCTTGCCCGACGCGTCGCCCGTGGACTGGTCGGCGACCGTACCCGTGACCGTGCACTCGCCACCGGTGGCGCACTCCATGTCGAGTTGGCCGTCCCAGGCGACCTCAAGGCGGGAGTCGCGTGAACCGCTAACGTCATCCTCGGCCCAGGTGAGAAGGTCGTCGTAGACCTTCTCGACGTCGGCCGTCTCGGCCTCGGAGAGGTTCAGCTGCACGCGCGGGCCGCTGTCGCCCTCCTCCGGGACCAGCTCCGCGATCTCGATGCGGAGCAACTGGTGCGGCTCCTCCTCGGTGACCCACACGCGGTTCTCCTCGCCGCTGAGGTCGATCCGGTAGGCCGACGTGCCGTCGAGGTTCTCGGGGGTCGCCTCACCACTATCGGGGGCGAGCTGCTCAAGTGCGGTGGAAAGGTCGGCTGGCGTCAGTACGGATGCCGGATCGATGCCGAGCTGCGATCCGGTGACGCGCACCCAGTTGCCGCCGTACTTGTCGCTGTCGGGATTGAAGGTGCCCTGACCCAGCCAGTACTCGTCGGGCGCCTGGATGAAGAGCTTATTGTCGGCCTCCCGCACCTGGGCCTCGTTCTCGCCCTCCTGGACGGTGCCGGTGGTCGCGCCGGAGTCGGTCACCGTGAACGACGCGTCCTTGGCCTCGCTGCCGTCAGGCGCGCCCACCTCGCCCTGCGCGGTGATCGCAGGGGCCGCGGACAGCCCTTCGAGCGCCTCCTCGAACAAGGGGGCCGCCTCAACGGGGCCCGGCGACTCCTCGGGCTCCTCGCTCCCGCCACCAGGAAGCAGGTCGCTCGGGTCTATCGAGCAGCCCGTTACGCCGATCGCGAGTACGGCCGCGATCGCTGCGAACCTGAAAGGTCCGCTCGATCGGCGGTCACTGGGGTTAGCCGGCGCCATGATGCCTCCTGGCCGTTGACGTGGGGGGAACACGTACTGGTCGAGCATTTCTCGTCGGTGGTCGGAACTAGGGGGTCGGATGACCGTCGGCGTCGGATGGTTCGGCACTCTGGGACGGGGGGATTGCGAAGTTGGTCGGGACCGTCTGGTCGCCCAACCGGGGGTCCAGGGCCGATTCGTGGGGATCCGTCGCCGACGCCAAGCGTACCCAACCCCGTTGCGCTGCCAAGCAGCCAACCAGAGGCCGGAACAGGACACGACCCGGCGAACCGCCGCACAACGGGCTCCCTTTCCAGCGCCCGTGCACAGCAAAAAGCCAGACCGGCGGGGTAGTCCCGCACCGGCCTGGCTCCGCCTCGCGGTAACGGCGGTTCGGTCAGCGTCCGCTGCATTGAGAACGCATAGTGATCGGACCTACCGCGAGGCCACCTCCTCGCCCGGAGGCGTCGGCGAGGAGAGCTCGGCCCCCTCCATCTCGTCGAGTTCGTCGAACGCGTAGGCGGTCTCGGAGTGCAGTTCGCTGTCGAGACCGTTGGTCTCCACGTGCTCCGGGATCCGGAATCCGACCACCAGGTCGATCAGCTTTCCGATGACGAAGGTCACGACGAACGAGTAGAGCAGCACGCCCACCACCGCGATGGCCTGCACCAGCAGCAGGGTCACCGAGCCGTTGTAGAAGAGGCCGTTGGCGCCCGCCGCGGCCTCCGACGCGAAGAACCCGATCACCAGGGAGCCGACGATTCCGCCGACCATGTGCAGCCCCACCACGTCCAGGGCGTCGTCGTACTTGAACTTGAGCTTCCAGCTGATCGCGTAGGAACAGACAGCACCGGCGACGATGCCGACGGCGATGGCGCCCATCGGCGTCACGTCGGCGGCGGCCGGGGTGATGGCGACAAGGCCCGCGACAGCGCCGGAGGCGAACCCGAGCGCCGTAACGCTGCCGTAGCGCAGCCGCTCGACGAGCATCCACGCACCGGTAGCGGCGGCCGTGGCCACCTGGGTGTTCACCAGCGCCAGGGCGGCGCTCTCATCGGCGGCGTAGGCCGATCCCGCGTTGAAACCGAACCAGCCGAACCACAGCAGTGCCGCGCCGAGCAGAACGAAGGGCAGGTTGTGCGGCCGCATGGACTCCGCACCGAAGCCCTTGCGGCGCCCCAGGACGAAGGTCAGGGCGAGCGCCGCCGCACCCGCGTTGATGTGCACCGCGGTACCGCCCGCGAAGTCGATGACCGTGGAACCGCCGATCTCCAACTCGGAGATCCAGCCACCACCCCAGACCCAGTGCGCGACCGGGAAGTAGACAGCGAGCGACCACAGCGGGACGAAGAGCACCCAGGCGCCGAACTTGGCGCGGTCGGCGATGGCGCCACTGATGAGGGCCACAGTGATGACGGCGAACATCATCTGGAAGCCGGCGTCGACGAGTTCGGGGTACCCGCCGTCGGAGACCTCGCCGACGAGGCTGGTCAGGCCGGCGTACTCGAATCCGCCGACGAATGGGTTGAGGGGTCCGGAGCCGCCGCCGTACGCGAGCGAGTGTCCGATGAGTACCCAGAGCACGCTGACGATCGCGATGCTCGCGAAGCTCATCAGCATCATGTTCAGCACGCTCTTGGCCCGTGACATGCCTCCGTACAGGAAGGCCACGCCCGGTGTCATCAACATCACCAGAGCTGCGCTGATCAGCAACCACGCGGTGGTGCCGCTGTCGATCATTTCGCCTCCACGTGTTTCGGGTGGGGGATTGGTGCCAGCCGAATCGGGATGGTTAACGAGCACGTCGTCGGGCCCGGTGCATTGCCAACGGCCACGATCTGCCCTGCTTGTTTCTCGGCGGAACCCCGCGTGTTGCACAGCGGTGAAGAGACGCGGCGCCACGTTACGTCCTCGTGAACACTCAGCCCGGACACCCGCCACGCACCCGCGCAAAGCACGAACCCGGCATCCCGGACAGCCGACCGGCGGGCCCGTGCGGGCCGATGCGAGTGGACCCGCCGTTAAGAAGCCGCTAAGGCGTGTCTCGCGCCGCTCCGAGTGGGGCACAGTGACCCTGAAAGGGTTTTTGGACGATACTGAATCTTGCGAAAAATGCTGATAGCACTGGAGAGTCCGCGGGATCCCCCACGGCAGCCCGAGTGGCCCTTGTGGCTAAATCCGCCGTGCTCACCGAGCACATCGGGCTGGCCCGCACGCGCGGCCGGGCGCCGGCGCCACCACCTCTCCGCCAACCCCGGGAGCGGTGCGCTGTGGACGCCGGAGCCGCTCCACGCGCCAGCCATCGGTTGATCGCCCCCGCAGCCCCCCGGGCCACCGCGCTACGACGCGCGGGACCCCCGGTTCTGGGATCCCCGATACAGCGACACGCACGGTCGCGACACCGAGCCCGCTTCCCTGGCCCACTCCTGCCCTGGTCGGGCCGGTCCTGCCAGCAGGAGCGGCCGAAACGGTCCGCCGCCGCACCGCCCGTGCACCGCAAGCGGGGTGATCGAGCCGCCAACAGACGTGGCGAGCGCAGAATCGAGAGAACACATGAACACCAGGACCCCACAAGTCATCACCACCGCCGGCCTGACCAAGAGTTACGGCCGGCACAGCGCCCTGTCCGGAGTGGACCTGGCCGTACGGCAGGGCGAGGTATTCGGCTTCCTCGGCCCGAACGGGGCAGGCAAGACCACGACCATCCGCATCCTGCTGGACCTGATCCGCCGCGACAGCGGCGAGCTGGATGTCCTCGGGCACGACCCGCGCACCAACGGCGTCCGCATCCGCCGCGATATCGGGTACCTCCCGGGCGAGCTCGCCATCGCCAGCCGGCGCCCCGCCCGCGAGCTGCTCACCTACCTGGGCAACCTGCGCGGCGGCGTGCGCCGCTCACGCATCGAGGAACTCGCCGAGCGCCTCAACCTCGACGTGTCGCGGCCCATCCGCGGCCTGTCCAAGGGAAACAAGCAGAAGGTCGGCCTGGTGCAGGCGTTCATGCACGAGCCCCGACTGCTGGTTCTCGACGAACCCACCAGCGGGCTCGACCCGCTACTGCAGCAGGAGTTCCTCGCCATGGTGCGCGAGGTCCGCGATGACGGCCGGACCGTCTTCATGTCCTCGCACGTGCTCAGCGAGGTGCAGGACGTGGCCGACCGTGCCGCCGTCATCCGCGACGGCCAGATTGTGGCGACCGAGGACATGGACGCGCTGCGGGGACGCTCCTCGCGCAGGATCACGCTCCGCTTCGCGGATCCGGTCTCCGCGGAGGAGTTCACCGCCGCCGAACGCGTCCGCGACGTCGTCGTTGACGGCGACACCCTGCACTGCAGGGTCGACGGCAGTCCCGACTCCCTCATCAAGCTGGCCGCCAAGCACACGGTCCTCGCGCTGACCAGCGAGGAACTGGACCTCGAAGAACTGTTCTTCACCCACTACAACGGCGGCGACGCCGGCACTGACGGGAAGGCGGGCCGTGATGCTGCTGCGTAACGTGTTCGGCAAGTACCTGCGCGACAACCTCCGCGCGCTCGTCGGCTGGATGGTCGCCGTCGCGGCGGTCACCCTGCTCTACAGCTCGTTCTGGCCATCGATGGCCGACTCCGCCGGCGCCATGGAGGAGTTCATGGACACCATGCCGAGCGGCCTCGGGGAAGCTATGGGCTGGCAGGACATGACGTCGGCTGAGGGCTACCTGAACGCAACCGTGTTCGCGCTCCTCATGCCGATCCTGATGATTGTCGCCGCGATCATCATCGGCACCCGCGCGATCGCGGGCGACGAGGAGGACGGCAGCCTTGAGCTGGTCCTCGCCCACCCGGTCAGCCGGGTGCAGGTGCTGGTGCAGCGGTTCGCCGGTGTGGTCGTGTTCGTCGCGGCCCTCGGGTTGGCGGCGTTCCTCACCCTGGCGGTGTTCGCACCGGTACTGGATATCGACATCGGTGTCGGGTACCTGTTCGCCGCCACCAGCATGACCGCGCTGGCCGCGCTGTGCTACGGCTCGCTCGCGCTGGCCGTTGGCGCGATCACCGGCCGGCGCGGGACCGCGTTGGCGGCGGGTGCGCTGTTCGCGGTGATCGGCTATCTCGGCAACACTTTCGCCATGCAGGTGGAGGAGCTGGAGTGGCTGCGCTTCCTCTCCGCCTTCTACTACGCGCTCGATCCGGACCCGCTCGCGAACGGGTTCGACGCCGGCTTCACCGCCATCCTGCTCATCGTTCCAGTGGCACTGCTGGCCGTGGCGGCGGGCACGTTCACCCGCCGCGACGTCTCGGTCTGAGGCGGCGCCGGGAAACGCGGCGCGGCGGTGGCCACTCCCCTCGCGCGAGGGCCACCGCCCGCCGCCCCGGCGGTCTGTCCTCAGCCGTTCTCCGCACTGGCCTGGTCGGCGGCGAGCGCCGCGCGTTTGCGCGCGACCACGGCGCCCACCGCGGGGATCACTGATACGCCGGCCAGCGCGCGCATCCAGGGCCGGTCCAGGGCGCGCCCCGTCACGTGGTCCAGTGAGACCCGGCCCGCGCCCGAGACGATCAGCGACATCGCGGTCACACCGATCAGTGCCGGGTACTCGTAGCCGCCGTTGGCGTTGAAGAACCCGTTGGCGGAGTGCATTTCGGAAGCGACCCCCATCGTCCCGGCCACGGCCGCCGCTCCAGCCGGAGTGCCGAGCCCCAGCACCAGGGAGGCGCCGCCTGCCGCCTCACCCAGCCCCGCCACGAGTGCCATGGTCTGGCCCGGCCGGTACCCCATCTGCTCGAAGCCCTCCGCGGTACCGCGCAGCCCGCCGCCGCCGAACCAGCCGAACAGCTTCTGCGTACCGTGGGAGAAGATCGTCGCTCCCAAAGCGGTGCGCACCCCCAGTACAGCCACATCGCCCGCTCGGAGACATCCCATATGCCGTCTCCCCGTCATCTGGACGCCATGGCGGCCCGCACGGCCGCCTCAACCGTGCGGACAGCTACCCGGGCGCCTCCCGGCCGATGCCGCACCACCCGCGGTTTTACCGGATATGCGCTCGGCCTTGACCCGTCTGGAGGGCCAGGACAGTACTGAACGCTGCGGTGGCCGACGGTTGCGCACCCGGCGAGAAGCAGCGACGAGGACGGCGGGTGGAGCGGGCTGGCGGTGATCGATGCGGTGGGCGTGTGATGGCGCGTGCGGCGGGGGCGGCGAAGGTAGCGGGTGGGCCAGCCCCCGGTAATCGCTCCTGGTGCCCGATGGTGGCGCGCCCAACGGGGGCATCGGGGGTCGGCCGGGTCTCTGGGAGGCGTGTGTCAGTGCTTCCGCCCGGCGGGGCGCATCGAGGCTGTCTGTGAGGTCGTTCTCGGCGCCGAGACTGTCTCCACGGTCAGGTTCGGTGCGAAACAGCGCGGTGCGGGTCCGGTTTCCGCGCGTTCGCGCCCGCTCATCGGCGATCTTGAGGATTCCGTTGCTTCATCCCGCTGGTAAGGAA
Source organism: Lipingzhangella halophila (assembly GCF_014203805.1). Taxonomy (GTDB): domain Bacteria; phylum Actinomycetota; class Actinomycetes; order Streptosporangiales; family Streptosporangiaceae; genus Lipingzhangella; species Lipingzhangella halophila. Next base: position 4,684,665 of record NZ_JACHJT010000001.1, read on the forward strand.
CGAAATTCTCAAGATCGGCGCCCAGACTGCCGGTAATCCGGACATAGCGGGCAGGCGCAGGTGCTCACACGCGGCACCGCCCCGGGGTCTGTCCCCTGACAGGAGGCACACCCACCCGACAACCCGCCACCCCCGGCCACCTGGCGCCGTTGGTGCTTTCGTTGGGCGCGCCACCACCGGGCACCAGGAGCGATCACCGGAGGCCAGATCGTCCGGGGCCGTCGCTGCTCTCGTCGCGCGCGCAACCACCGGGCACCCGCACCGACCAGCGCCGGCCCGGCCCACGCGCTACCTTTGCCGCCCCCGTCGGACGGCCGCCCCACACCTACCGCACCGAAGACCGCTGACCCCGCGGTCGTCTGCTCTCACTCCAGGATCGCGTCGACGAACGTTTCGGGGTCGAACGGCGCGAGGTCGTCGGGTCCCTCGCCCAGGCCGACCAGCTTGACCGGGACGCCCAGCTCGCGCTGGACCTGGATGATGATGCCGCCCTTGGCGGTGCCGTCGAGCTTGGTGAGCACGATGCCGGTGATGTTGACGACCTCGGCGAACACCCGGGCCTGCTTGAGGCCGTTCTGCCCGGTCGTCGCGTCGAGGACCAGCAGCACCTCGTCAACCTGGGACTTCTTCTCGACAACCCGCTTGACCTTGCCGAGCTCGTCCATGAGTCCGGTCTTGGTGTGCAGCCGGCCCGCGGTGTCGATGATGACCGTGTCCGCCCGGTCGTCACCGTCCGAGGCGCGCGCCACGGTGTCGAACGCGACGCTGGCAGGGTCGGCCCCTTCGTCCTTGCGGACCACGGGCGCGCCGACACGGCTGCCCCACGTTTCGAGCTGGTCCGCCGCGGCGGCGCGGAACGTGTCGGCCGCGCCCAGGACCACACTGCGGCCGTCGCCCACGAGGACCCGGGCAAGCTTGCCGCAGCTCGTCGTCTTACCGGTGCCGTTGACCCCGACAACCATGACGACAGCGGGCCGGGTGCCGTGCGGCTCGGTGCGCACCACGCGGTCGAGGTCGGGGTTGATCTGGGTCAGCAGCTCCTCGCGGAGGAGGCCGCGCACCTCGTCGGCGCCGCGGGACCCCAGCACCTTGACCTTGGTGCGCAGGTTGTCCACGATCTGCGACGCGGACGTGACCCCGACATCAGAGGTGACGAGGGTGTCCTCGATCTCCTCCCATGTGTCCTCGTCGAGCTTGTCCGAGGCGAGCAGGTTGAGCAGCCCTTGCCCGAAAGTGCTCTGCGAGCGCGCGAGCCGGGCACGCAGCCGTACCATCCGCCCCGCGGACGGCGGAGGGGTCTCGATCTCGGCCGGCGCGACCGACGGCTCCTCAAGGGTGGCCGTTCCAGCGACGGCACCCGGTTCCGCCTCCTCCTCGGGCTCGGCGACCGCCGTGCCCGCGGAGGGCGCGCTCTCCTCACCGGCACCCGGTTGCCTGGTTTCGGGCCGCCGCGGCCGGATCAGGAAGACACCGCCGAACACCAGGATGGCGACGATGAAGATGGCAACAGCGAAGATGGTGTAGTCCATAACGCCACCAGTTTCGCAGAAGAAGGGGCACGATCATGTCACGTGCGCCGCGCGATCAGGTTCCGCGGTTCCGCGTGGTGCGCAGGATGACCAGGAAGAATGGAGCACCGAGGAACGCGGTCACCACTCCCAGCGGAAGCTCCGCCGGCGCGATGACCGTCCGGGCCGCGATATCCACCAGCACGAGGAACGCCGCGCCCGACACCAGCGACATCGGCAGGATCAGCCGGTAGCCGGTCCCCACGAGACGCCGCACCATGTGGGGCACGACGATGCCGACGAACCCGATCAGGCCGCTCACCGAGACCGCCGCGGCGGTCGCCAGCGACGCCGCCGCGACCACGGTGAGCCGCGCTGCCGTTGCGTTCACCCCGAGGCTGCGCGCCTTCTCGTCGCCCAGTGCCAGAAGGTCGAGCAGGAACCCGCAGCCGAGCAGGACGGCCACGCTCACGACCGCGTACGGCGCGATCCCCCAGACGTCGCCCCAACCGCCCCGCGCCAGGCCGCCGAACACCCACGCGTAGATGCGCTGCAGGTTCTCGATCCGGGTCATCTGGATGAACGTCTGTATCGCCGAGAGGAACGACGACACCGCGACGCCGGCGAGGACCAATCCGGCGGTACTGCCGCCTCCGGCCGCCGAGCCCAGTGTCCACGCGGCGGTAACCCCGAGGAGCGCCCCGGCGAAAGCCGCGGCCGGGATCAGCGATCCCGGGTCCGCGACCAGCGCGTTGCCATACACCATAACGATCGTCGCGCCGAGCCCGGCCCCGCTCGCCGCCCCCAGCAGGTACGGGTCGGACAGCGGGTTGCGGAACACCCCCTGGTACGCGGCGCCGGCGGCGGCAAGCAGGCCGCCGACGAGGGCCCCGAGCACCACCCGGGGCAGCCGCAGCTGCACCAGCACCGCGGCCTCCCGCTCGTCAAGAGGGGAGGTCACGCCGAGCGGCAGCCGGGACAGCGCGTCGGACAGGATGTCCGATGGGCTGATGGTGGCGACCCCGGCGGTCACCCCGGCCAGCATGGCGGCCGCGAGCACCGCGAGCGCGCCGCCCAGCCAGGCCCAACGTCGACGCATGGGTCGGGCGCCGCCGGGGTTCTGGAGGGCCCGCAGGTGAGACGCCCGCGAATCGCGAAGCCGACCGGGCGGCACACCGGAGGCGCCCGAAGGTTCCCGACTTCGAGACCCCCGACCCACGAGCCAACCGAGCCAAGAAAACACGGGTCGGGCGCCGCCGGGGTTCTGGAGGGCCCGCAGGTGGGGCGCCCGCGAATCGCGAAGCCGACCGGGCGGCACACCGGAGGTGCCCGAAGGTTCCCGGCTTCGAGGCGGCCGACCCGCGAGCGAAGCGAGCCAAGAAAACACTGCCTAGGACCCCTCCACGGCCACGAGGGCCTCGGAGACGTCCTCGGCGAGTTCCACCACGCGCGGCCCCCAACGGGACGAGACATCGGGGTCGAGCATGGCCACGTGGTCCTCGCGGACCGCGGTGACCGTGTCGAAGGCCGAGCGCTCCGCCAGCCCTTCGACGGCGCCGTCGGTGTCGTAGCTGAGGAAGATCAGGTCGGGGTCGGCGTCGACGATGAATTCCGAGGAGAGCTGGGGGTAGCCTCCGCCGTCCTCGGCCTGGTCGGCGATGTTGCGCAGCCCGAACCGCTCGTAGACCTGCCCGATGAACGTCGCGGAGCTCGCTGAGTGCATGGCGTCGTCCACTTCGTGGTAGACGCTGAGTCCAACGTCACCTGTCTGTTCCTGCGTTTCCGCCACGATGTCGTCGAACTCGGTCTCGACCCGGTCGGCCGCCTCGTCGGCCTCGTCGGCGTGCCCGGTGGCCTCGCCCAGGAGCCGCATCTGCGCGTAGGTGTCCTCCAGCGTCTCGCCCGAGGACAGCACGAGGACCGGGATGTCGACCGCTTCCAACTGGTCGGCCGCGTCCTCGGCGTTCCTGGCAACCACGACCAGGTCGGGGTCGTTCTCGACGACCGCCTCGACGCTCGGGTTGAAGCCGGACAGGTCGGTGTCGGGCGCCTCTTCCGGGTAGTTCGAGTGTTCGTCGGCGGCGACGACCTGGTCGCCCGCGCCGATCTCGAACAGCATCTCGGTGGTGGTGGGCGAGAGCGAGACGATGCGGCTCGGTTCCGCGTCCAGGGTCACCTCGCCGCGCGCGTCGGTAACCGTGACGGGGAACTCACCGTCTCCGGCGCCCTCGGGTTCCGACGGCTCCGAGGTGCCGCACGCGGACAGTGTGAGGGCGGTGGCGAGCAGTACTGCCGATGTTCGGCGAGCGGTTCGCACGGGTCTCCTTAGCGCGCATAACGGGGAGGCACGGAGCCCGCGGTAACGGACTGCCCTTCCCACGAGAACAGTGATCGTCGGCGTCCGCGGAGGCGACCTGGCTCGTCCCGCCGCCGGAGGCGGCGGGCATCACAGTTGCGGGACAGCGCCGGGTTCCGGGGCGGGCGCCCCGACCGGACTTCGCTCGCACGGTGCCGTTGCCGCTGCCGGGAATCCCGGCAGCGGCAATAGCCCCAGGTTATCGGGTGAGCCCGGTGGCGCCGGCGGGGAGCCCTCGCTGGGCGGCACTGGGTGTCAGGAACGCGCCTGCTGGTCCAGCTTCTGGCTGATGACCTGGGAGATTCCGTCGCCCTGCATGGTCACCCCGTAGAGCGCGTCACCCGCCTCCATGGTGCGCTTCTGGTGCGTGATGACGATGAGCTGGGACGACTCGCGCAGCTCCGCGAAGATCAGCAGCAACCGCTGCAGGTTGGTGTCGTCGAGCGCGGCCTCGACCTCGTCCAGCACGTAGAAGGGGGACGGCCGCGCCTTGAAGATCGCGGCGAGGAACGCCACAGCGGTGAGAGACCTCTCACCGCCGGACAGCAGGGAGAGCCGCTTGATTTTCTTGCCCGGTGGGCGGGCTTCCACCTCGATACCGGTGGTGAGCATGTCGTTCGGGTCGGTGAGGACGAGGCGGCCCTCGCCGTCGGGGAACAGCCGGCCGAAGATCTGCGCGAACTCCCGCTCCACGTCGGCGAACGCGGCGGAGAACACTTCCTGCACCCGGTCGTCGACCTCCTTGACGACCGTGAGCAGGTCGCTGCGCGTCTTCTTCAGGTCCTCCAGCTGCGCGTTGAGGTAGTTGTGGCGCTCCTCCAGGGCCGCGTACTCCTCAAGCGCCAGCGGGTTGATCTTGCCGAGCTGGTTGAGCTGCCGCTCGGCGGTTCGGGCGCGCTTCTCCTGTACCTCGCGGACGTAGGGGACAGCCACGGCCTCGTCCTCGCCGGCCTCGGGCGGCGGCGGGACCGGGACCTGGGGGCCGTACTCGGCGACGAGCACGTCGACCTCGACCCCCATCTCCTCGACCGCCTTCGTCTCAAGCTGCTCCAGCTTGAGCCGGCGTTCAGCGCGGGCGACCTCGTTCCCGTGCGCGGCGGTCGCCAGCTTCTCCATCTCCCCCGAAAGCTCGCGCACGCGGGCGCGGACGGTCTTCAACTCGGCGTCGCGGGCGTCGCGCTCCTCCTCGGCGGCCCGGCGCTCGCTGTCGGCGGCACCGATGGAGGTTCCGATCCGGCGCAGTGCCTCTGCGGCGGCCCGAGCCACCGCCTGGGCGACGTGCGACTGCCGGCGGCGCTGCGCCCGGCGCGCCGCGGCGCGTTCGCGTGCCCGGCGTTCGCTGGCGGCGGCGCGCAGCAGTCCGTCGGCGCGGCCCGCGATCGACTGGGCGCGCTCCTCGGCGGTGCGCACCGCCAGGCGCGTCTCGGTCTCGGCCGCGCGTGCCGCGGAGGCGCGCTCCGCGAGGGCGTCGCGGTGCTCGGCACCGGGCTCCTCGTCCTCAACGGGCTCGGCCTCGGCCGCCGCCAGGCGCTCCTCCAGGGCGGCGAGTTTCTCCAGGTCCGACTCGCGGCCGGCGGCGGCCTTGGCCGCCGCTGTGGCGTACCGCTCGGCCTCCGCTTCGACGGTGCGAGCCTGCCCGCCGAGCTTCCCGAGCTGCTGGGCCAGCTCGTTGCGGCGTTTCTCGGCGTCGCGGCGCCGCCGGGCGAGGTCGTCGACGACGGACGCTACCCGCGCCCGTTCCTGCTCGGTCTCGGCCAGTTCGGCCGCGGCGCGCTTGCAGGCGCTGGTGGCCTCCTGCAGTTGCTCGTCGGCCTCGTCCACGGCCGCCTGCACCTCCAGCAGGCTCGGGGTCGCGGACGACCCGCCGTGGACCAGAGCCGGGGTCAGGACGTCGCCGTCGGGGGTGACGGTGCGCAGCCCCGGCCCCGAGTCGAGGACCCGGCGCGCCTCGGCCACATCGGCGACCAGGACGGTGCGGTCCAGGAGCGCGGTCACCGCGGGGAGGAGCTCCGGAGGCGGGTGCACGGCGTCGAGGGCGTAGCGGGCGTTTCCGGGTAGTTCGGGCCAGTCGCCGCGCGGCGCGGCGGGCACGGACGCGACGACGATCCCGGCGCGGCCGGCGTCCTCCTCCTTGAGGAGGTCCAGCGCGGCCTCGGCGGACCCGGCCCCGTCAACGGCGACCGCGTCCGAGGCCACACCGAGCGCGGCGGCGACCGCTGTCTCGTGGCCGGGGTCTACCTGGACCAGGGCGGCGATGGAGCCCAGCAGTCCGGGCAGGCGTTCGGCGGCGCCCAGCAGCGTGCCCGCTCCGTCCTTGCGGTTGAGGCCCATCTCCAGGGCCTCCTTGCGGGCCGCCAGCGCAGCGCGCTCGCGCTCGGCCGCGCGTTCGGTCTCGCGCAGCTCCTTGAGCCGGGCGTCAGTGGCCGCGAGCTCGTTCTTGGCGTTCTCCTGGGCCTCGTCGAGGTGGGCGTCGCCGTCGTCCTGGCCCGCGGAATCGGCGCTGGCCCGCTCGTACTCGGCCCGGACCGACTCGGCGCGCTCGCGGGCGTCGACGGCGGCGGCGTCGAGGCGCTCCACCTCGGCCTCGCTGGCGGCGAGCCGGCTTTGTACCGCCTCGACCTGGCCCCGCAGCTTGACCAGACCTTCTCTGCGGTCAGCCGCGGCGCGCGCGGCGGCCGCGATGCGCTGATCCTCCTCGTGCAGGGTCTGCTCGGCCTCGGTGCGCTGGGCTGCGGCCTGCTCCAGCCGCTCGCGGGCGTCGTCCAGCTGGACCTGCAGCTCCTCTTCCTGGGCGCGGACCTCCTCGGCCTCGCGTTCCAGCTCTTCGGGGTCACGGGCCGAGCGTTCCTCCTCGGGCTCGGCGGCCAGGTTCCGGTGGCGCTCCGCGGCGAGGCCGGCAACGGCGTCGAGCCGCTCCTTGAGGCGGTTGAGCCCGTGGTAGGTCTCCTGCGCCCGGGCCAGCCGGGGCGCGGCCTCCGTCGCCGCGTTCTCCAGGTGGGACTCGCGCTCCTGGGCCTCGGCGAGCGCCTCCTCGGCGGCCGTGCGGCGGGCGCGGACGGCGGCCTCGTCGGCCTCCTCCTTCTCCAACCGCTCCCTGAGGGTGACGATGTCGTCGGCGAGCAGTCGCAGCCGGGCATCGCGGAGGTCGGCCTGGATGACGGCGGCTCGGCGGGCCAGCTCGGCCTGCTTGCCCAGTGGCTTGAGCTGGCGGCGCAGCTCTGCGGTCAGGTCGGTGACCCGGTCCAGGTTGCCCTGCATCGCGTCGAGCTTGCGCAGGGCCTTCTCTTTGCGCTTGCGGTGCTTCAGGATGCCCGCGGCCTCCTCGATGAGGCCGCGCCGCTCCTCCGGGCCGGCGTGCAGGACGGTATCGAGCTGGCCCTGGCCCACGATGACGTGCATCTCCCGGCCGATGCCGGAGTCGCTGAGCAGCTCCTGCAGGTCGAGTAGCCGGCAGGTGTCCCCGTTCAGCGCGTACTCCGACCCGCCGTTGCGGAACATGGTCCGCTTGATCGTCACCTCGGAGTAGTCGATCGGCAGCGCACCATCGGTGTTGTCGATGGTGAGGCTGACCTCTGCGCGCCCAAGAGCGGCCCGCGAGGACGTGCCCGCGAAGATGACGTCCTCCATCTTGCCGCCGCGCAGCGACTTCGCTCCCTGCTCGCCCATGACCCAGGCGAGCGCGTCGACGACGTTGGACTTGCCCGAACCGTTGGGGCCGACCACGCAGGTGATGCCGGGTTCGAAGCGCAGTGTGGTGGCCGAGGCGAACGACTTGAAACCGCGCAGCGTGAGGTTCTTCAGGTACACGCCCGGCGCCCCCCATCGCTGAAAGTTCGTCTTCCTCGCCAAGAGTGCCACGGTCCAGCCGGTGGCAGCGCACGTTCGCGCCGGTAGTGGCCGTAGCTCCGTCCCGGTGCGTGGCGGGCGGACCCGCTCACGCCTCCGGGAAACGAGCCAGGGCACGCGAGATGAAGAAGACGCGCGATACGAGGGGAAAGCGACGGGAATCGCATCCCAAGCGGCGGCACCACACCTGTTATCCGAAGTGTCAGCCACCGCGAACGAAAGCGGCGAACCCGGCACACCACATCGAGCGAGATTGCCGAGGATTACCGGAAGATCGCTCCGGGTACACTCATTCGCAGAAAAGGGTCAAGTGCTGGAAAGGTCGCCGCAGGGGTAATGAGCGCCGACGTGCCCCCGAAGGGACGCCGAAGGAGAAAATGGGCGTCCCTTATTCGACGCAAATGCGCTTTGGAACGTTATGCGAGCGCGGGCTCGCGATCGGTCGCACTGACGGTGACATCGGTTACGGCAGCGGAGAGCTGATCATTCCGGGCCTGAAGTCGCCCGACTTCATCTTCGAGGTCACGTACTCGCTTCTGCAGCCGCCGCATCTCCTGAACCATTTTCGGATCAGGACCGCCGACGTGGCCAAACAGAGCCTTCGCCATGATGTGGGTCCTCCACACTGAGTGACCAGAATTATCCTCACGCACACATGAGCAACAACACGCGACCGAAAACTCGATAGGTCTCGTGTTCGAAGCGGCGCGCGGTGTGTCTTCAAGAGTCTCACCGTGTGCGCTGCTGGTCAAGTTGAACGGGACTGTACGTAACTAGGCAGTAACCAGAGCAGGTCACTGCGCACGATCCGGATACGAGCACCCCCTTGGAACCACACGTATCCACTGCGCCACACGCGTAGTGCGGCCAGCGACACGCGTCCCCTGAGGGCGCTCACGAACCGCGTAGCCCCTCCAGGATACTCATCGCTCGGCAAATCCCGTGTAGGAACCCCCGGAGTTCCCCCAACGTTCGACTACCGATGCGACCTGACCAGGGGTGTCTCCGCTTCGTAGGATGTCGAGCAGCCGTTCGCACTGCTCCCGCGGGCCCTCGGCAACCACCTCGACCCTGCCGTCCGCCAAATTCGTCGCCGCCCCGCTGAGACCGAGCTCCAAGGCCCGCGCCCGGACCCACCACCGGAACCCGACCCCCTGCACCCGCCCGCGCACCCAGGCCGTCAACCGGGCGTCCGACGACATCGGCTCCTCCTTCGCGTCACGGCTACCGTGCGGCACGCGAGCATCAGGCACTGGTTCTCTGGCTCGCGAGCCCAGCGGCCAGGCACTCCGAGAAACTGACCCTAGGAACGGGGCACTGGCTGGCATTTCGGACAGGCGAACGATGACCGGTTCATGAACTCCGCGCGCCGAATCAGGGTGCCACACCGCTCGCAGGGAAGGCCCGTTCGCCCGTAGACCTTGAGCCCACGCTCGAAATACCCACTCTCACCATTCACGTTGACGTACAGCCCGTCGAAGGACGTGCCGCCCTCGTCCAGGGCCTCGCGCAGCACAGCGCGCACCTGCTCCAGCAACGCGGCGATCCGCGGCCGCCGCAGCCCCGTAGTCGCGTGTTCCCCGTGCAGCCCGACACGCCACAGCGCCTCGTCGGCGTAGATGTTACCGATCCCACTGACCAGAGACTGGTCGAGCAATGCGCGTTTCACAACGGTGCGGCGCCGGCGCAGCGTCTCGGCGAACACGTCGTCGTCGAAGGCCGGGTCGAGGGGGTCGCGCGCGATGTGCCGGATCACCGCGGGCACGCCGGAGTCCGCGCCCGGCCCCGCGGACTCCAAGGCGTCCACCATCAGGTGGCCGAACGTGCGCTGGTCAACGAAACGCAACTCACTGCCGTCGCCGTCGAGCGGCACCCGCACCCGCAGGTGGCGCTCGGGGTCGCGCCCCGCCGGCTGCACCAGCAACTGCCCGCTCATTCCCAGGTGGGCCAGCACCGCCTCGCCGGAGTCGAGGGTGAGCCACAGGTATTTCCCGCGGCGCCGGACCGCGGTGATCACCCGCCCCGCGAGCCGAGCGGAGAAGTCGCCGGCACCGGCCAGGTGCCGGCGGATGGACCGCGGGTGCAGCACGGCGACGTCGCCGATCGCGCGCCCGGCGACCCATTGCTCAAGGCCGCGCCGGACCACCTCGACCTCGGGAAGCTCGGGCATCGTCGGTATTCGCCCCTAGTCGTGCTGCTCGCTGCGCTTCTGCACCTCGACGCGGGCGCGGATCGCCTTCCACGCCGACTCGGCGGCCTGCTGCTCGGCCTCCTTCTTGCTGCGTCCCTCGCCAAGACCGTGGGCCTCCCCCGCCACCAGGACGGTCGCGCGGAAGGTCTTCTGGTGGTCGGGCCCGCTCTCGTCGACCTGGTACTCGGGAACACCGAGCAACTCGGCCGCGGTGAGCTCCTGCAGAGAGGTCTTCCAGTCGAGACCGGCCCCGAGCCCCGACGCCGTCGAGATCAGCGGGTCGAACAGCCGGTGCACCAGGTCGGAGGCGACGTCCAGGCCGCAGTCGAGGTAGACCGCGCCGATGAGCGCCTCAAGAGTGTCGGCGAGGATCGAGGACTTGTCGCGCCCGCCCGTGGCCTCCTCGCCACGGCCCAGGCGAATGTAGCTGCCGATGCCCAGACCGCGCGCGACGTCGGCGAGCGCGCGCATGTTGACCACCGCGGCCCGCAGCTTGGCGAGCTGCCCTTCGGGAAGGTCCGGGTGTTCGCGGAACAAGGTGTCGGTGACAACCAGCCCCAGAACGGAGTCGCCGAGGAACTCTAAGCGCTCGTTGGTCGGCAACCCGCCCTTCTCGTAGGCGTAGGACCGGTGCGTGAGCGCCCGCACCAGCACGTCGGAGTCCATCTCGACACCAATCGCCCGGTACAGCTCCCGTGCTTCGGCGGTGTTGAGTTGAGTGGCCACTGCGAAATTCACATCCCTAGGTTCGGCGCCGCGGCAGGGGCGCACACTCCATTCGTTCCCGGCTGCGCTCGTCTGGGCCGATCAGGGACGCTCGAGGGCGAGGTGATCGTCGCGAAGGGCGCGTGCCCTCCCCGGCGGCCACCACGGCCTCGGGATATGCCCGTACCGGCTCGATGGTCATCATCTGGTGTTGTCGGGTGTGCTGGCGGGCCCTGGTCGAGCCCGCCCACACGACGTCTCAGGAGGCAGGGTTGAGGACCTGCCGGTTGTTGTAGGTGCCGCACGTGGGGCAGGCGACGTGCGGGAGCTTGGGGTCGCGGCAGCGCGGGCAGTTCGTCAGCACCGGACGCGACGCCTTCCACTGGGAACGGCGAATACGGGTGCGGGCCCGCGACTTCTTCCGCTTCGGGACGGCCACTTCAAACCTCCTGGGTCATCCCCGCGGCCGCGGGGAGATCGCTTTGCTATGGGACTTCACCCCGCTGCCGCGGGGCGCGCCGCTCTGCCTCGCGAACCGCATCGGTGATGCCGACGTTCGCTCGGCCAGCGAGATCCTATCGGTCGCCGAACTCCTCGCCCAGCTTACGTAGCGCCTCCCACCGGGGGTCGACGCGTTCGCCGTGACTGTGGTCGGACCCAACGTCGGCGAGCTTGGCGCCACACTCGACGCACAGCCCCGGGCAGTCGTCCCGGCAGAGCGGCGTCAGCGGGAGTGCCAGCACAACCGCGTCACGGACCACCTGCTCCAAGTCGAGCAGGTCGCCCTCAAGATAGTAGTCCTCTTCATCCTCATCGGACTCCGAACCGGTGCCCGAGCCCTCGCCACCGAAGCGGTCAGCCTCCTCCGGATACCGGTAGAGCTCCTGGAACTCGGCCTCCAGGAAGTCGGAGACCGGGTCGAGGCAACGCGAGCACTCGCCCGCGAACCGGGTCCGCGCCGTGCCCGTGACGAGCACGCCCTCCATCACAGCCTCAAGCCGGTACTCCAACTCGATACTGGCGCCTTCGGGCACACCGACCATCGCGGTCGCGAAGGACCCGGGATTGGGCACGGTGCGGGTAAAGGTCCGCATCGAACCCGGTTGGCGGCCCAGTGGCCGGGTGTCCACCACAAGCTGGGCACGGGGGTCGAGACGTGTCAGAGTAATCGCGCTTTCAGTGGGGCGCGCCCCCGTGGCGACGGGCGACGCGGACGGCAGTAGTCGGCTGGCCAGTCATGGACGGGCGCCGGTGCAAGCCACCAGAACCGGTGGCAATGCGGTGACTCCTCCCGCGGCTGAAGCCGCGGGCTTCTCCTGTTCGTCGTTCAGGCGACAGGAAGGACCAGTCCGGCCCTGATACCAATACGGTAATTCTTTGATTCTAGCGATCCACGAAGTGCGGCTCCAAATCCGTGGCCACTGGTTGGGACACTGCCCGGCTGGCCCCTATTCCTTGTACTTCTCCCGCAGCCGCTGCTCCACATAGGGGGGCACCAGGCTGCTGACGTCCCCACCGTGCTGGGCGACTTCCTTGACCAGGCTGGAGCTGAGGAACGAGTACTGCGGGTTGGCCGTCATGAACATCGTCTCCACGCCGGAGAGCCGGTAGTTCATCTGGGCGATCTGGAGCTCGTAGTCGAAGTCGCTGACCGAACGGAGGCTGCGGATGATCGTGGCGATGTCGTTCTCCCGGCAGAAGTCCACGAGCAGGCCCTCGAACTTGGCGCTGCGCACGTTGGGGATGTCGCTCGTACACTCGTCGAGCATCTCCAGCTTCTCCTCGACGCTGAAGAGCGCGCGCTTGCTCACATTGCTCAGGACGGCGGCGACGACCTCGTCGTACTGGCGCGCGGCGCGGCCGATGATATCGAGGTGACCATTGGTGACTGGATCGAACGACCCGGGACAGACGACACGGCGCACGGGGAACCGTTCCTCTCTGGCGACCTGCGACGGACGACGAGACGCCCCACTCGGTGATTCTTCCCGGAACTTCAGGAGCCATGGGGGTGACTCGCGGCGCGACCGTACCAAAGCGTCACTTCGCCGTAGCGACGCGCCCTCACCTCAAGGTATCCCGCTGGCCATTCCAGGTGGGGTCCGCGGCTGGCGCGCTCGACCACGATGAGCGCCTCCGCCGCGAGCCAGCCGTTGTCGCGCAGCGCCACCAGGGCCCCGGTGACCTCAGCGCTCGTGTTCGCAAAGGGCGGGTCGGCGACCACGAAATCGTAGGGCGCGCCCTCGGGCCCGCGCCCCAGGACACGCTGGACGCGGTCGATCACCGGCACAGCGCCGGGCAGTCCCAGCGTGGCGACGTTGCGCCGCAGCACGCCGGCCGCGCGCCGGTCCGCCTCGACCAGCTTCGCGTGCGCCGCGCCGCGCGACAGCGCCTCCAGCCCCAGTGCCCCGGAGCCGGCGAAGAGGTCCAGCACCCGAAGCCCCTCGAACGAGCCGAACTCCGAGAGGGCGGAGGCGAACAGCGCTTCGCGGGCCCGGTCGCCCGTGGGACGGGTGGTGCGGCCGGCGGGAACGGCGATCCGGCGCCCTCCCGCGGTACCGGCGATGATGCGGGTCATTGGGGCCACGTTAGCGCCCCCCTCGCGCCGCGCGGAGCCCCGCGGGCGGGTCAGGTCTTGTCGAGGTAGGCCGCCTGCTCCTCGTCGAACAGCTCGCTCAGGGCCGCGGCCAGGTCCGGGTGCGCCGTGAGCTCGGGGTCGGCCTCGACGAGCGCGACCGCTTCGTCGCGGGCCGCCCCGATCAGCTCCTCATCGCGCAGCAGGGTGAGCAGGCGCAGCGAGGAGCGCCGGCCGGACTGCGCACCGCCGAGAACGTCGCCCTCGCGGCGCTGCTCCAGGTCGACCCGCGAGAGTGCGAAGCCGTCGGTCGTCGCGGCCACCGCGTCCAGGCGCTCGCGCGCCGGCGTGCCCTCGTGGGCGTCGGTGACCAGCAGGCACAGGCCGGGCAGCTCCCCCCGGCCCACCCGGCCGCGGAGCTGGTGCAACTGGGACACCCCGAACCGGTCGGCGTCCATGACGACCATGCCCGTGGCGTTCGGCACATCGACCCCCACTTCGATCACCGTGGTGGCCACCAGCACATCCAGGTCGCCTTCGGCGAAACGGCGCATGAGCGCGTCCTTCTCGTCGGGGGCGAGCCGGCCGTGCAGCGCCTCGACCCGCAGCCCGGCCAGCGGCCCCTCCGCGAGCTCGGCGGCGACGTCGACCACGGCCAGTGGTGCCCGGCGGCCGGGCTCCTCGCCCGGCGCCGCCGGCGCGCCGTCGGCCGCCCCCTCGTCGGCGCCCTCGGCGTCGTCTCCCCCGATGCGCGGGCACACCACGTAGACCTGCTGTCCCTGGCGCACCTCCTCGCGCACGCGCTCCCAGGCCCGGGCCAGAAAATGCGGCTTGTCCTGCGCGGGCACAACGTGCGTGGCCACGGCCGCGCGGCCCTCGGGGAGCTGGGTGAGCGCGACCACGTCCAGGTCGCCGTAGACGGTCATGGCCACGGTGCGCGGGATCGGGGTCGCGGTCATGACCAGCACGTGCGGACGGCCATCGGTGGCCTTCTCCCGCAGCGCGTCGCGCTGCTCCACACCGAAACGGTGTTGTTCGTCGACGACCACCAGACCGAGGTCGGCGAAGCTCACGTGCTCCTGCAGCAGCGCGTGCGTGCCGATCACGATGCCGGCGCCGCCGGAGGCGGCCTCAAGCAGTGCCTCGCGCCGCGCCGGGGCGCCCTGGGAGCCGGTGAGCAGTGCCACTCGCGTGGCGTGCTCGGCCCCGTCGAGCCGCCCGCCCGCGGCCAATGGGCCCAGCATGGCGGTGATGGACCGGTGGTGCTGCTGGGCCAGGACCTCGGTGGGGGCGAGCAGCACGGCCTGCCCGCCGGCATCGACCACCTGCAGCATCGCGCGCAGCGCCACGAGTGTCTTGCCGGATCCCACGTCGCCCTGCAGTAGTTGGTGCATCGGGTGGCTGGAGTCCAGACCCGCGGAGACGGTCTCACCCACCTCGGCCTGGCCGCGGGTCAGGGTGAAGGGCAGCGCGGCGTCGAAGGCGTCGAGCAGGGCGCCCGCCACACGGGGGCGGGGCCTCGCGGGCAGCTCCCTGGCCTCGCGGCGGCGCCCGGCCAGCGCCAGTTGCAGCACCAGCGCCTCGTCCCACTTCAGCCGGTGCCGGGCGGGTCCGATCTCGGATTCCTCGGCGGGCCGGTGGATGCGTTCCAGCGCCTCGCGCAGCCCCAGGAGGCGGTGCCGGGCACGCAGCTCCGCGGGAAGCGGGTCGGGCAGGTCGCCGAGCTCGTCGAGCAGCAGCCCCGCACACCTGGCGATGGCCATGGACGTCAGGTCCTTGGTGGCCGGGTAGATGGGGATGGGCCTCTCAGCGAACTCGCGGACCCGGTCCTCCTGGTCACCGCCGTCCGGGAGCATCTCGTAGGCCGGGTGCGCGAGCTGGCGGTTGTTCCGGTACAGGGAGATCTTCCCGGCGAACATGCCGCGCCGTCCGGGCCGCAGCTCGCGGGAGTGGTAGCCCACCTTGTTGAAGAAGGCCAGGGTGAGCTTCCCTGTTCCGTCGGTGACGACAACCTCCAGCAGGCTGCGCGGCCGGCTGCCCGGCTTGCCGCGCAGGTCGCGCGTGCGGGCACTGAGTACCTCGGCCACCACTGTTACCTGCTCGTCTTCGGCCAGGGAGTCGAGCTCGGTCAGCTCACCACGGGTGGCGTACCGGCGCGGGTAGTAGCGCAGCAGGTCGCCGACAGTGTGCAGGTCCAGCTCGGTGCCGAGCTTCTTCGCCGCGGCCGTCCCCACGATCGGGCGCAACGGCTGGTCCCAACTGATCACTGTTCTCCTCACCGTTCCGGCCACGGTGCCCGTGAGACGTTCCTCTCCTGCAACGCTAGAACGTGTGTACACGCTCCGGGTGACAAACACGGCCGGGGCGAGGGTGCTGCGCCGCGCGGACATCAGGCCCGGTTGGGCACGGTATACTCGGCATGGTGGTGGGCGTGTTCCCGCATCGGCCGGCCACCACAGCCGTGGGGGACCGCGCTCGCGTCGGGGACGCGGCCCGAGGGCGGGCCGGCGATCCGCGTTGCGGAGACTGTTCGCCCCTTGGTGTCGTACGCGGCACCGGGACCCGGTTCGTTCTCACTTGGGAGCGGACCCCGGCCTTCGTGTACGCTTCCATGGTTGGCACTGTGCCAACCTGCTCATCAGACCTCTCTCGGGTCTTCGCACGCACGCGGACCCGAGCGCTCGAATGGAGTTACCGTGGCTTCCGTCTGCGACGTTTGCGGCAAGGGACCAGGGTTCGGTAACAGAGTCTCCCACTCGCACCGCCGCACCCGCCGCCGCTGGAATCCCAACATCCAGACCGTGCGCACGACCGTGGGCGGTACGCCCAAGCGCATGAACGTGTGCACGTCCTGCATCAAGGCGGGCAAGGTCACGCGCTGACCCGGACGGCGCGGCCACACGTCGCCCGTCGCGACCCACCGTTGCGAGCGTCATGACGCGATGTCATGGCGCTCGTTCGAGCGTTCCGGTACATACCGGAGGCCCCGGCTTCCGCCCACGGCTCACAGGGTGCAGGTATGCCCGCTCAGCGCACAGTCAGCGGGGACCTGGGCGGAGCCTTCGGCGGTGAAGTTCACGGTCGTCGACTCGCCGGGCGCGAGCGGCGCCGCCGATTCCGGCTGGCGCGCCGTGAGGCCGTCGCCGGTGCTCTCCCAGTCGACGTCCCAGGCCGATGTCACCCGGGCGTCGCTGAATCCCAGCGTTAACTCCCAGTCCTCCAGAGGACTCTCCGAGGTGTTGGTGATGGTGACCCGGCCGGTGAAGCTGGTGCCGGAGGATTCGACCGTCTGGTAGGCGACCGTCCCGGGGCCTGCTGGGCTGCCCTCGTCCCCGGACTGCGATGTCGCTCCGCCGCCCGTGTCGTCGGGACTGGTTTCCTGGTCGGAGATGTCGTCCGAGGGCTGCAGGTCGGGGCTCGAACCGGGCTGCGGCTGGGCCCCCTGGTTCGCGGGCGGTTCTCCGAAACGCAGGTATATCTGCGTAGTGCTGTACGCGAAGAGCAGCAGGCCGAGCGCGACTCCGGAGATCAGCAGCACCGAAAGCAGCCGAGGCGGCTCGACGCGCTTGGGCACGGTGCTCCCGAGCACGTGCCCAGCGGTCGCCAGAGGCCCGGAACGCTCCGGCTCAGCCCGGTGCGCGCCACGGTGCGCGCTTCCGGACTCGTGATCCCGGCCCATACTTCGCCTTCCATCACGCTTCGGGTGCGATGGCTCCAGTTCTCGCCACGCCATCATCGTGGGTTGCGGCTCCGACGACAATGCTCGATGCGCGCCAAGTAGCTTAGCGTGATTTGCCAGCCAAACCAGACACGCGGGCTTCGGAAGAAGGCGGGGGCCGGCGCATCGAGCTGGGATCACCGAACTCCTCGGAAATGGTCCCAGCCGGCCGCGGAGACGCTCGAACCGCCCACCGTGACTCCACTGCCCGCCGCAACCCGACCGATCCTCCTCCACTGTTCCGGGAGCGCCGCGTCAGGCGGGAAGGTCGCGGCGAGCGCGTGGTCCTCTCCCCCGCCGAGTAGGAACGTGGCGGGGTCGCGCACCGGTCCGCCCGCGGCGGCCAGCGCGTCCGCGGCCGCCCGCAGGTCGGACCCCGGGTCCAGCGCCGCGGGATCGAGGTCGATGGCGGCACCGCTCGCGTGGGCGATGTGCGCGAGGTCCTGGAGTAGGCCGTCACTGACGTCGAGCATCGCCGTCGCCCCGCGGTCGGCCGCAGCGGGTCCCTGTGCGTAGGGCGGGTGCGGGCGCCGGTGCTCGTCGAGGCAGGCCCGGGGCTCGCTGAGCCCGGCGCGCAGGAGCTCCAGTCCCGCGGCCGAGAGACCGAGGTTGCCGGTCACGGCGACGGTGTCGCCCGGTCGGGCCCCATCGCGCCGGACCGCGGGCCGCCCGGCGAGATCGCCCATAGCGGTGACGGCGATCGTCAGGGTTTCGGAGGCCGAGATGTCGCCGCCGGCCACCCCCGCCCCGGCGGTGGCGCACTCGTCGCCGAACCCGCCAGCGAACGCGTCGATCCAGTCGAGTGGGAAGTCCGGCGGGGCGGCAAGGGCGAGGAGCAACGCGGTGGGGCGCGCCCCCATGGCGGCGATATCGGCGAGGTTCTGCGCGGCGGCCTTGTGCCCCACGTCCCACCCGGACGACCATTCGTACCGGAAGTGCCGCCCCTCGACGAGCATGTCGGTCGTGGCGACCGCGCGGCCGTCGGGGACGGCGACGAGCGCGGCGTCGTCGCCGGGTCCGAGGATTACGTTGTCTGAATGCGGGAATCTGGCCGTAACACGTGCGATAAGCCCGAACTCACCAAGGTCCCCAATGGTGCCTGCCACAGCCCACAGGGTACGGTGACGGACCCGGCGTAGTGGTCTAGACCCGATCTCGCCGGTTGGCCGCGATCACGCACGTCCGCCAGTTCTCAATAAGGGGTTCCATGGTGCAGGCATACATCTTGATCCAGACCGAGGTCGGCCGGACCACAGACATCGCGAAGGAGATTTCCGCGATCGAGGGCGTCACGCAGGCCGATGACGTCACGGGCCCCTACGATGTGATCGTGCGGGCGCAGGCCGAGGACGTCGACGCGCTGGGTCGCCTGGTGGTCGCTCGTATCCAGCGGCTTGAGGGGATTGCGCGCACGCTCACGTGCCCGATCGTGAACATCTGAGGCGACAGGAGCGTCGAGAGGATGCGACACGCGGCGATCGCCGGACTACTGGCCGGAGTGGCGGCGGTGGCCGGGTGCACCACGACCACGGCAGAGGTGCCCGAGCCCGCACCGGACGGCCAGGCGGCCGAGCTGTGCCGCACGCTGGTGGAGAACGCATCTGACACCATGTTCGACGAGAGCCGGATCGCGGTCGAGCCCGAGTCCGACTTCGTCGCGGCGTGGGGCGACCCCGTCATCGCGCTGCGCTGCGGGGTGGATCGCCCCGACGCCCTGCGGCCCGACTCCGAGCTCATGGTCGTGAACGACATCGCGTGGTTCGCCGAGCCGGTGGGCGATACCCCGAACCTGTTCACCGCCGTGGGGCGCGAGGCCTACGTCGAACTGACCATCCCGCCCGCCTACGGCGCCCCCGCCGAAGGGCTGGTGGAGATCAGCGATCAGATCACCGAGGACATTCCGGAGTCGTCCGACGGCGAGCTCTGACCTCGCGCCGTCACCCGCTCCCGGAAGCCCTCTTCGGTTCCCTTAGCCGTCGTCGCCGCCGTCGCCGCCGTCCTCGGCTTCCGCGTCCCCGCCCGAACCGCCGGAGTCACCGGCCATGTCCAGTTCCTCGGCGGTCTGGCCGATCTGCCCGGAGCAGGCGGCGCCCGGTTCCGGGACGTCGGAGCTCTGCTCGTAGGTCTGCAGGAAGTTGTCCAACCGCTCGTCGCCGGCGTCCTCAACGGTCAGCTGTTTGCCCCACGCAGAGGCCACGATGGGCGCGGGCATGTCGCCCTCGTACGGGCTGACCAGGACGTAGCTCCCGGGGGTGTAGCGCTCTGCGAGCTGGCTGACCTGCTCTTCGCCCAGGCCGGGCTCGTAGGTGATCCACACGGCGCCGTGCTCCAGGGAGTGCACCGCGAACTCGTCCACGATCGGCTCGGTGTAGACGTCGCAGTTCTGCCACCGCGGGTAGTGATCGCCGCCCGCGGGGGGCGTGCGCTCGTAGTCGACCGGGCTGTCCACGTGATCGTAGCTGGGCACGTCGAACTCGGTGACCCCGCTGATGTTGCGGCGCTCGTAGTCTCGGTACCACAGGTACGCGATCCCACCGACAACCAGCACGACCACCGCGACGACCGCCGTAATCGTAAGGATCCTGCGTCGGCGGGCTTCCTTGATGCGCTGGGCGCGCCTCTCCGCGGCCTTGTTGCGCCGTTGCTGGGCCGAACTGTTGCCCACCACATCTCCCAACGTGGATCCGTGAACTTGAACAGGGTTCCCTATGCTCTTACGCGCGCCCTAGAAACGTCTACGTCGACAGGATTGGTTCCCATGGGACAGGAAAGCACCGATGAGGCTGAGGAGAAATCGGTCAGGCAACCAGTCGTGAAGCGCCCCGTCCCGGTATGGATCGTGGCGGCGCTCCTGGTGGTGGCCCTGGCCGTGGGATACCTGGTGGGCCGCCCTTCTGTGCCGCTGGACAACAGCGCCGACGCCGGGTTCCTGCGCGACATGAGCGTGCACCACTCCCAGGCCGTGGACATGTCCATGATCATCCTGGACAAGACAGACGATGAGACCCTTACCACGCTCGCCGAGGACATCGCCCGCACCCAGCAGGCGCAGATCGGCCGGATGCACGGCTGGCTCGTGCAGTGGGACCTCAGCATCCGCGGCGGCCAGCCCTCGATGTCCTGGATGGAGGGACACGGCCACCAGGGCGGTGAGTCGGACGAGACGATGCCGGGCTGGGTCCCCGAGGACCGCATGGACGAGCTGCGCACGGCCACCGGTGAGGACGCTGAGGTCATCTTCCTCACCGAGATGATCCACCACCACGTGGGCGGGATCGACATGGCCGACGCGGCGGTGGCGAAGGCCGAGGAGCCGGTGGTGACCGAGCTCGCCTCGGGCATGGCCGACGCGCAGCAGACCGAGATCGACACGATGCAGGACATGCTGGACGAACGCGGCGCTGAGCGGGTCGACACCGACTGACACCGGGAACGCGGGACGCGCCGAGGGTGTCCGCGCGGTCATTCCCGGCACTGAACGTGTCCCCGCGGTCAGGTCCGGTGCCCCGCACCCGGGGTGGGGCCTCATGCTCGCCCCGCCCTGGCGCGGGGCCCCAAGATCAACGCCCAGTCCCCACGAACCTCAGACACCCAACGAAGTACTACTGGCAACCACCCGCTCCCAAACAGCGGCGGCACACGGCCGGTTCCGGCGGTGACCCACTCCTCAGCGCCCCCCACTCGACGTACTACAAACTGTAGAACTACAGTTTGTAGTACTACGTGGCGTCGGCGATGATGAGGCGGACATGGACGCGCTGGACCTAGCCCGGTGGCAGTTCGGGATCACCACCGTGTACCACTTCCTGTTCGTACCGTTGACCATCGGACTGTCCGTCATCGTCGCGGCGCTGCAGACGGCCTGGTACCGGACCGGAAGACACGAGTACCTGCAGGCGACCAAGTTCTTCGGGAAGCTCTTCCTGATCAACTTCGCGATGGGCGTGGTCACCGGGATCGTGCAGGAGTTCCAGTTCGGAATGAACTGGAGCGACTACTCGACATTCGTGGGAGACGTGTTCGGCGCGCCGCTCGCCATGGAGGCGCTGCTCGCGTTCTTCCTGGAGTCCACGTTCATCGGGCTGTGGATCTTCGGCTGGGACAAGCTCCCGCGCAAGGTGCACCTGGCATGCATCTGGGTGGTCGCCATCGGCAGCAACCTCTCCGCCTACTTCATCCTGGCCGCGAACGCCTGGATGCGGCACCCGGTCGGCTACGAGGTCAACGAGACCACCGGGCGCGCCGAGCTCACCAGTATCTGGGCGATGCTCGGCAACACCCAGGCGTGGTCCACGTACCTGCACGTCGTCAGCGCGTCCTTCATCACCGCCGGGCTGTTCGTCGCCGCGGTGAGTGCGTTCAAGCTGTGGCGCGAGCGGCGCGACGCGGCCGGCGTCGAGGGCACGGCCGGAGCACCGCCGGCCGGGGGCGAGCGCGAGCTGTTCCGCTCGACACTGCGGGCCGGGCTGCTCGTCACGCTGGTAGCCGGCCTGCTGGTGGTGTTCTCCGGCGACCACCAGGCCAAGCTCGCCGCGCAGTACGAGCCGATGAAGCTCGCCGGCGCCGAGGCGCTGTGGAACACCGAGGACGCGGCCGAGTTCTCCATGTTCGCGGTCGGCGACACCGAGGCCCGGGAGAACGTGATCGACCTGAACATCCCCTACGTGCTCAGCTTCCTGGCCACCGGGGAGTTCGGCGGCACGGTCGAGGGGATCAACAACCTGCAGGAGCAGTACGAGACGGCCTACGGGCCGGGCGACTACACGCCGAACATCTTCGTCCTGTACTGGTCGTTCCGGCTGATGATCGGGCTCGGCCTGGCCGGGGTCGCCGTGGCGGCCGGCGGCCTGTGGCTGACCCGCGGCCGGCGGCTCCCCACCAACCGCTGGTTCTACTACGCCACCATGCTGGCCCTGCCCGCGGCCCTGACCGCCAACATCCTCGGCTGGCTCCTCACCGAGATGGGCCGCCAACCCTGGACCGTGCACGGGGTGCTGCTCACAGCGGAGAGCGTCTCACCCGGGGTGAGCCTGGGCGAGGTGGCGCTGACTCTCACCCTGTTCACCACCATCTACGGGGCACTGGCGGTGGTCGAGGGCTGGCTGCTGTGGCGCTACGTCAAGGCGGGCCCCGCACACCTCGTCCCCGCCAAGGACAGCGAGGGCACTGACGGTGCCGACAGCACCGACCGCGTCCCGGCATTCGTCTACTAGGAGACGACCACATGGATCTTGTGACTGTCTGGTTCCTCGCGATCGCGGTGCTGTGGACCGGCTACCTCGTCCTGGAGGGTTTCGACTTCGGCGTCGGCGCCCTGCTGCCGGTGATCGGCCGGGACGACACCGACCGCCGCGTCATGATCAACTCCATCGGGCCGGTCTGGGACGGCAACGAGGTGTGGGTGATCACCGCGGTCGGCGCGATGTTCGCCGCGTTCCCCGCCTGGTACGGCTCCATGCTCAGCGGCTTCTACCTGCTGATGTTCGTCATCCTGCTCGCGTTGATCGTGCGCGGACTGGCCTTCGAGTACCGGGGCAAGGGCGACACCGACCGCTGGCGCGCCTGGTGGGACCGGGCGATCACCTACGGCAGCGCGGTTCCCGCGCTGCTGTGGGGGGTCATCTTCGCCAACCTGGTGCGCGGGCTCGCCATGGACGCCGACCACGTTGTCACGGCAGGCCTGCTCGACCTGTTCACCCCCTACGCGGTGCTGGGCGGGGTGACCACGCTCTCCCTGTTCACCCTGCACGGCGCGGTGTTCCTGAGCCTCAAGACCGGGGGTGCGGTGCGGTCCCGCGCCCGCGTCGCGGCGCTACGCGCCGCGACCGTGGCGCTTCCCGCGACAGGGACGTTCCTGGCGTGGACGCAGGCCGCGCACGGCAAGGCGTGGACCCTGCCGGTCGTCGCGCTCGCCGGCGCCACCCTGGTCGCGGGGGTGGTCCTCGCCGCACGCCGCCGGGAGGGCTGGTCCTTCGCCGCCACCGCTGTCACGGTCGGGCTGCTGTCCGTCACGCTGTTCGGCTCCCTGTACCCGCTCGCGCTGCCGTCGACCACGGACCCCGCGTACAGCCTGACGGTCAGCCACGCGGCATCCGCTCCGTATACCCTGACGGTGATGACGTGGCTGGCAGTGGTGTTCCTGCCGCTCGTCCTCGGTTACCAGGCGTGGAGCTACTGGGTGTTCCGCAAACGCGTCACCCGCGAGCACATCGAGCCGACGCCCGCCTACGGTGGCGGCGGGCCGGGCGACAGCCCAGACGGCGCGCCGGCCAGCGCAGGCTGAGGAAGGACCGGTCCGCGCATGAAACCACTCGACCCCCGGCTGGTGCGCGCCGCGCGCGCGGTGCGGGTGCACCTGCTCGTGACGGTCATCAGCGGTGCGGCGGTCACCGGCCTGGTACTCGCCCAGGCGTGGCTCCTCGCCCACACCATCGCGGGCGCCACGCGCGGCGCCGGCCCGGACGAGCTGTCCTGGGCGATCACGGCCGTCGCAGGGGTCGCGATCGCCCGAGGGCTGACCGCGTACGGCGCGGAGACCGCGGCCCTGCGTTCGGCGGCGCAGGCGAAGTCGCAGCTCCGCCGCAAGCTCGTCGCCCACGTGACGGGTACCGGGCCGGGCGCCACTCCCGGCGCCCAGGGGCACGGAGCGGTGTGGCTGGCGGGCCAGGAAGGCTCCGGAAACGAGTCGGGCCAACCCCGCGCGGGCGAGCTGGTCACGCTCGCCACGCGCGGGCTGGACGCGCTGGACGACTACTTCGCCCGGTACCTCCCGCAGTTGGTGCTGGCGGCGCTCGTCCCCCTCGCCGTTCTCGCAGTCGTCATCCGGACCGACTGGATCTCCGGGGTCATCATCGCGGTCACGCTGCCGCTGATCCCGATCTTCATGGCGCTGGTCGGCTGGCACACCCAGGCCCGCACGCGACACCAGTGGCACCTGCTCAACCGGCTCGGCGGCCACTTCCTCGACGTCGTCGAGGGCCTGCCGACACTGGCCATCTTCCGCCGCGCCAAGGCGCAGGCCGGCATCATCCGGCGGATCACCGACGAGCACCGGCACACCACCATGGCGACCCTGCGTGTGGCGTTCCTGTCGGCCTTCGTGCTGGAGCTCCTCGCCACCCTCGCGGTGGCGCTGGTGGCGGTCGAGGTCGGCATCCGCCTGATGTACGGGACGCTGGACTACGAGACCGCGCTGCTGGTGTTGATCCTGGCTCCCGAGGCCTACCTCCCGCTGCGTGAGGTCGGCGCCCGTTTCCACGCGAGCATGGAGGGGGTGGCCGCCGCCGAGCAGGTGTTCCGGGTCTTGGAGGAAAACAGAACGACCACCGCGGACGGCGACTCCTCCGGGCACCCCAATCCCGCCGCAACGGTGCCCGGCCGGCCAGAGACCGGCCCGCCCGGGGACACGGCGACGCGGATCCGCTTCGACGGGGTCGGGCTGGTCTATCCGGGCCGCGAGAACCCGGCGCTGCGCGAGGTGTCGCTGTCCATCGAGCCAGGGCAAAGCGTGCTGGTCACCGGCCCCAGCGGGGCCGGGAAGAGCTCACTGCTCTCGCTGCTGCTGCGCTTCACCGAGCCCACCAGCGGACGGATCCTGCTGCAGGAGACCGCCGCCCCGGAGGGCACCGGGCCGCGCGCGGCGCCGGGAACCGCGACCGTGGCGGACCGGGTGCCGCTCGCGGCCGTCCCGGTGGACGAGTGGCGGCGCCGCATCGCCTGGGTGCCCCAACACCCCTACCTGTTCGACGACACCGTCGCCGGGAACATCCAGCTGGGAGCGCCGGACGCCAGCCCCGCCGAGGTCCGGCAGGCCGCCGAGCGGGCGGAGGCGGACGCGTTCGTCCGCGCGCTGCCCGAGGGGTACCAGACTCGGATCGGCGAGCGCGGCACCCGGCTCTCGGCCGGCCAGCGCCAGCGGATCGCACTGGCGCGCGCCTTCCTGCGCGACGCCCCGCTCGTGCTCCTCGACGAGCCGACGGCGCACCTGGACCCGGAGAACGCCGCCGCCATCCGCGCCGCCGTGCTCCGGCTGCTGCGCGGACGCACCGGCATCATCGTCGCGCACGACACGGGATGGGCCCCTCTCGTGGACGAGGTCGTGCGCCTCGGAGAGGGCCGAGTTGTCGAACCGCAGGTGCCCTCGTGACGTCCACGCTCCGGCCACCGGATCCACGCACCGCCCGGCGGCACGCCGCCGCTCCGCCGGCGCCGCACCGCGCGGCGGCATCGCAGCGCCCGCCCGACCGGTCCCCGGCTCCCGGGCCGGAGCCCGTCGCCGCCCCGAGCGGCACCCGGACCGCGCGGGCGGACCCGGCGGGGGCAACACACGCGGCGCGACGGCGCGGCGACAACCACGATCATCCGGGCCGTGCGCCCCGTGAGGAGGCCAAGTGACCCGGGTACCCGAAACGGCACCCCCGGCCGAGCCCGCACCTGCGCGGCGCGTTCGCGACCCGTTGGCCCGGATGGTCGCGCTCGCGCGCCCGCGCGGCACCCGGTTCGCCCTCGGCGTGCTCCTCGGTGCCGCGGCCACCGGCTCCGGTGTGGCGCTGATGGGCGTCGCCGCGTGGCTGCTCGCCAAGGCCGCCGAGCACCCGCCCATCACCGCGCTGAGCGTGGCCGTGGTGGCCACCCGTGCGCTGGGCATCTCCCGCGGTGTCGCCCGGTACCTGGAGCGGCTGGTGACCCACGACGCGGCGTTCCGCACTCTGGCCGACGTGCGGGTCCGGGTCTACGACCGGCTCGCCCGCACCGAGCCGGTACGCCGCTTCCGCTCCGGCGACCTGGTCTCGCGGCTGGTCAGCGACACCGACGCCACACAGGACCTGCTCGTGCGAGGGTTGACTCCCCCGCTGGTCGCGGGGCTGACCGGCGGGGCGGTGGTGGCCTTCTGCACCGCGCTGTTCCTGCCCGGCGGGCTGCTGCTGGGAGCGGCGCTGCTGCTCGCCGGACTCGCCGTGCCGCTGGCCGCGGCGGCGCTGGGCAGGCGCCCCGGGCAGCGGCAGGCCCGCGCGCGAGGGGAGCTCTCCACGGCACTGGTGGACACTCTCTACGGCGCGCCCGACCTGGTCGCCTACGGCGCCATGGACCGTGCCGTGCGGCGTGTTGAGCAGGCCGACGACGAGCTGACCCGGGTGGCCCGGCGCGACTCCACCCTCATGGGGTTCGGCGCCGGCGCGAGCACCCTGGTCACCGGGCTGACGGTGTGGGGTGCGCTGCTGCTCGGCGTGGCGGCCGTCGAGGGCGGCACGTTGCACGCGATCTCTTTCGCCGTGCTGGTACTGACCACGCTCGCCGCGTTCGAGATCGTGGCACCGTTGCCCGCGGTCGCCGCCCGGCTGGGCGCGATCCGCGCCAGCGGCGAGCGGCTGTTCGGCGTGCTGGACACCCCGCCGGCGGTCGCGCCGCCGCTGCACGGGCAGGCGGCCCCGGAGCCGGGCGACGCCGGACTGCGGATGCGCTCGTTGCGGGTGCGCTACGCCCCGGAGGAGCCGTGGGCGCTCGACGGCGTCGACATCGACGTGCCGGAGGGCCGTACGGTCGCGGTGCTGGGGCCCAGCGGGGCCGGCAAGAGCACGCTCGCCGCGGTCCTGCTGCGGTTCCGCGACCCGGATTCGGGCACGGTCGACCTCGGCGGCACCGACATCACCGCGCACCCGGTCGACGAGGCGCGGCGGTTCATCACCGGTGTCCCGCAGGATCCGCACATCTTCACGAGCACCCTTCGGGAGAACCTGCGGCTGGCCGCCCCGTCCGCGGACGACGACGACCTGTGGACGGCGCTGCGCCGCGCCAGGCTGGCGGGCGAGGTCGAGGAGATGCCGGACGGGCTGGACACGGAGGTCGGCTCGCACGGGGCACGGCTCAGCGGCGGCATGCGCCAGCGGCTCGCGCTCGCCCGCGCGCTGCTCGCCGCGCCCCGCATCCTGGTCCTGGACGAGCCGACCGCCCACCTCGACCCGGACACCCGCGACGAGGTGACCGCCGACCTGCTGGCGGCGGCCGAAGGCTACTCCACCCTGCTGATCACGCACGACCTGGCCGGGCTGGACCGGGTGGACCAGATCTACGTGCTCTCCGAGGGCCGCGTCCTGCAGCAGGGAACGCACGACGAGCTGCGCGCCCGGGACGGCTGGTACCGGGAGGCGCTGCGGGGGACGGGGCGCGTGCCGTAGCCCGTCTCGGCCCGCGAGGCGCGGCCGCGCTCGTACGGACGGCCCCGGCGCCCGGTCGCGGAGACCGTATTCGTTGATGTTCCCGCGCACAGCTAGGGTTTTCCCCTATGCGGTCAATGCGATGGTTCTTCGACGATCTCCGGATCCAGGTGGTCGGGGTCCTGCTCATTGGTGTCGGCCTGTTCGTGCTGTTCGTCGGGATCTACCGGGAGATTTTCGATTTCGCCTGGCTCGGCCTGCTGCTCGCGTGCGCCGGCGCGCTCCCGGTCGGGCTGCGGATCTGGGACCGCGCGCGCCGCCGCCGCGCCGCCCTGCGGGTGGTGCCCACGGAGCTGCCCCAGCCTCCGGGGTGGAACCACCACCCCTCGGCGGAGCAGTTCCAGGTCAGGAACAAGAGCGTGACGTTCCTGCGCATGTTCCTGCCGATGTCGCCGATGTACCTACTGTTCGCCGTGGTCATGACGATGCTGGGGTCGATCCCGTTCGGTGAGGACGGCCTGGTGCCCGGAATCGCGGTCGGGGTGGGCTCCGCCGGGGCGTTGGCGGTCTTCTTCTACGCCAAGGCCCGACGGGGCGCGTTGACCACGATCGTGCGCATGTCACCGGCCGGGGTGGAGCTGTGGGACGACAAGGGCACCCACATACGTCTGCGGTGGAACGCCATGACCAGCGTCGGACCCGTGAACACCGCCATGGTCGACCCGCGACAGAAGATCCAGACCGGCGTCAACAACGGCGCGGGGATGAAGGTCGCCCAGCTGCGCGGGACCGGCGCCATCGGGTGGGGTGAGCACGCGCTGCCGGAACGGTCACCCGTGTGGATGTTGGAACGGATCGCCGCGGTGCCGCGCCACCCGCAGACGGGTGCGCCGCAGGTGGCCATCCCGCTGGGCCAGGTCGACCCCTCGTGGCTGGACGGCCGGATGGGCGCCTGGGTCCAGCAGCACCGGCCGGACCTCATGGCGCAGCCGACGGGGTAGCGGGCGCTTCGGGGCATATCGAGCCTGGCCGCGCGGAGATCCTCGATGCGCCCCGCCGCCTGGCGGAAGCTGCTGGCACACCCGGAACGAGCGGCCATGGGCCGCGCACCGCCGCAGGTCAGGGCTGCAACAGGCCGTTGCCTTCGAGTGTTTCCGCGAGCTCCGCCTCGTCCTGCGGCGTGGCCTCACGCACGTGCCCGGCCACCTCCAAGGTGTCGGCCTCGGAACCGACCTGCGCGATCGTCCCGCTGCTGAGGGGCACGCGCACCTCCTCCCCAGTACCCTCCTCGTGCGGGACCACCAGCATGTCCCCGTGCTGCTCGCACGCCACGCGGTCGCAGCCCTCCCGGAGCTCCATCGACGAGAACTCCAGGTGCGCCTCCTGGCCGGCGTCGTTGGAGTAGGCGAGGGTCCCGAACTCGTCGACCCACGCCGGCTCCCAGCCCCCGCCGTCCACGACGGCGAAGTCGCTCCCGAATTTGTCCACCTCCAGCCGGACCAGGTGCCTCTCCTGGTACTCCACCAGAGCGCCCTCATTGAGGACCAGGACCAGGAACGCGCTGACGAGCACACCCGCCCCCGTCCAGGCCCGCCACCAAGGACGCGGGTTGGCGGCCGCGAGGCCGCACGCCACCGCGCCGGCCAGGCTCATGGCCCCGCACCGCCAGACCCAGACCTCGGAGGCGGAAAGGATCCACCCCGCGCCGTGCGAACTGTGGTTGTACGACCCGAAGAGCATGTCGTTCTCGGCCTGCAGTATGACGCCGATGAGCGCCGCGATGGCGAGCCCCGAGACGATTGCCGGTCTGGGTACATCCAACCTGCGCAGGAACCATCTCCCCAGGCGCCAGAGACCGTAGGCCACCCCCAGGTACACGGGAAGGAGGAGGATCAGGAAGAAGCCGAAGAAGAACATGAACTGGACGCCGTCGTTGTAGGACACCGCCAGCCCCGCCCACGGCACGGCCGCTCCGAGCACGGCCGCGATCAGCACCGCGCGGACCCGGCGGACCCACCCAACGCGCGCGGGCTGTTCCGCGGTCTCGCCGCCCGCCGCGGGCGTTGTTCCGGTACTGACGGTCTCGTGCTCGCTCTCGCCCATCGCGGTCATTCAACCGGAGCCACCCCCGCTGGGCATATCCGTTTCCGCCGGACTCCGCTGGGAGCGCACACGTGACCCCCACCGCACAGGGAGCGTCCGCGCTGGGCAGTCGCACTCCCGTCGCTGTCTACCCACGTTGTGGCCACTGCCGGACACGGGACCCGCCAATGCCGGAAAGCGCGTGTGGGCTGCCGGACGCCCTTGTGCGCCAGGGGATTCGCCGCTCGCACGGGCGCTCCGGAAAAGCGATAGTCTCATGCGCCGTGAGCACCCCTATCTCTGACACTTTCTCCGGTCTCGGCGCCCTGCTGCGCGGACTGGGTACCGTGCTACGCAAGCCGAAGCTGTTCCTGCTCGGCGCCACCCCGCCGCTCGTCACGTCGGTGCTGTTCCTTGTCGCGCTCATCGCGCTGATCGGGCGCATCGAGGACATCACCGCCTGGATGACACCGTTCGCCGACGGCTGGACGGAGGCCTGGACCACCACACTGCGCGTCGCCCTCGGGATCGCGCTGGTAGTCGGTGCGGTTCTGGTCATGGTGGTGGGCTTCACCGGCGTCACGTTGGCCCTGGGCTCCCCGATCTACGACAAGATCGCCGAGGACGTCGAGGACGTGCTCGGCAACGCGCCGCCAGAGAGCGAGGAGCCACTCGTCGCGTCGGCCGTTCGGGGGGTCCGGCAGTCGCTGACCCTGGTGCTGATCTCGGTGGTGGTCACGGTCCTGCTGTTCGCCGCCGGGTTCATCCCGATCATCGGGCAGACCGTGGTACCGGTCGTGTCGGTGCTCATTGGTGCGTGGCTGCTCTGCACCGAGCTGGTGGGGGCGGCGTTCGAGCGACGCGGAATGCGCAAGCTGCGCGACCGCCGCCGGCACATGGCCAATCACAAGGCGCGGGTGCTGGGCTTCTCCGTACCGTGCTTCCTGCTGCTGGCGATCCCGGGCGTGGCGGTCGCGGTGTTCCCGGCGGCCGCCGCCGGGGGAACCATCCTCGCCCGGCAGATCCTGCCACCGGTGCCCAATCCGGGGCGGCCTGAGCCCGGGATGCCGCCGCAGAACACACCGCCGCAGCCACCACCGGCCGGGCCGCCGCAGAACTGGCGCGCCTAGCTAAAGCCGTTCGGCCTTCACGGTGGTCAGAAACGCCGCCCACGCCGACACCCCGAAGCCCAAGTGCCCCAGCGCCCGCGCGGGAGCCTCCGCGCGCACTTGGCCCGTTTGGGCCGACGCGCCTTGGCATGGGCCCGCACCCGCGCCCACGCCATGCGATAGCCCCACCGGTACAGCCCGCCCGCACCAGCACGGCCCCTACGCGCCCCACGCGGGTTCTTCGGCCCATGGCGGTAGGAATGGTTGCGCGCCGCCTCCCGCCAGACCGTGCAACGCGGCCGGCCAATCCGCCGTCCAATCGCGGCGAAACCCAGCCCCTCACACCACAACGTCTCGATGCGCACCCGCTCATCACGGCTTAACCGCGGCCTCGGCAACACAGCCCCTCCACCAACGGCACCATGTTGCGACAGCCCCTAGAAACCAAGATCCGCAAGATCGGCGGTGTGTCTAGCGCAGGCCCGGCTCCCGGCTCAGGGCGGTCCGGATCAGCCGGTCGACGAGGTCGGCGTACTCCACTCCCGTTGCGGCCCACATCTGCGGGAACGCGGAGCTGGGGGTGAAGCCGGGCATGGTGTTGATCTCGTTGACGTAGATCTCGCCGTCGGAGCCGTAGAAGAAGTCCACCCGGGCCAGACCCTCGCAGCCCAGGGCGTCGAAGGTGAGCCCGGCCAGTTTGCGGATCTCGGCGACGACGTCGGTGGGCACCTCGGCCGGGATGGTGAGGCTGCTGTTCGCGAGGTACTTGGCGTCGAAGTCGTAGAAGTCGAAGTCACCGTCGACGTGGATCTCCGCGGGCAGCGACACGTCGGGCGAGCCGCCGTTAACCTCCAGGACGCCGCACTCGATCTCGCGGCCCTCGACCGCCGCCTCCACGATGACCTTGGGGTCGTGCTCGCGGGCAGCGTCGACGGCCGCGATGACAGCCTCGGTGTCGCCGGCGTCGGGCACGCGGGTGATCCCCACGCTGCTTCCGGCGCGCGCCGGCTTCACGAAGACCGTGCCGTCGAGCGCCTCGATGTCGTCGAGGATCCGCTTGCGTTCGCGCTGCCACTGCCGGTCGGTGACGGCAACGTAGCGGCCGGTCCGGATGCCGTGCGCGGTGACGAGCGCCTTCATGAACACCTTGTCCATGGAGGCGGCGCTGGCGAACACCCCGGCGCCCGCGTAGCGGGCGCCCATCATCTCGAACAGGCCCTGGATGGTGCCGTCCTCACCGAAAGGCCCGTGCAGCAGCGGGAGGACGACGTCGACCTCGCCGAGGCGGCGCGGGACCGCGCCGGGCTCCACCACCAGCAGCTCGGATCCGGCGTCGAAGGGCAGCGCCAGCTCGGTGCCGGTCTCCTCCACCGACGGCAGCTCCCCATCGGTGATCGCCATGCGTTCGGGGTCACCCGACGTCAGCACCCACCTGCCGTCGTGGGTGATACCGATGGGCACGATCTCATAGCGGTCGGTGTCGATCACCGACATCACGCTTCCCGCGGTGACGCAGGAGATCTCGTGTTCGGAACTGCGTCCGCCGAAGACCACGGCGACCCGAATCTTACGCTGCTCGGCCATGCTGCCCGACCCTATCTCGCCTGCGCCTCGCACCGGACCCGGCAGGCGGTCGTCGCTCGGTCCGGCGCCGTGTCACTGTGGCGACCCGCCGGGCCGCTCATCCTGGCCCGACTCCATCCCGTACCGCTCGGGCTTCGCGCGGCGCGACATGAACGCCAGCAGCGCCTCGGCCGGAGAGAGGTCATTGTGCATCATCGCGACCACGGCCTCGGTTATGGGCACGTCCACGTTGGCGGTCCGCGCCAGAGCCAGGATGGACTCCGAGGACTTCACCCCCTCGGCGGTCTGCCGGGTCTCGGTGATGACCTCGTCCACCGTCATCCCGGAGCCCAGCTTCTCGCCGAACGTGCGGTTGCGCGACAGCGCGGAGCTGCACGTGGCGACGAGGTCGCCCATGCCCGCCAGGCCGGCCAGGGTGTGCTCGTCCGCACCCAGCGCCACCGCCAGCCGGACGGTCTCGGCGAGCCCGCGCGTGATCAGGGACGCCTTGGCGTTGTCGCCGAAGCCCATGCCCACCGCGACGCCCACCGCGAGCGCGATGACGTTCTTGACCGCGCCGCCCAGCTCCACCCCGACCAGGTCGGTGGTGGTGTACGGGCGGAAGTAGGCCGACTTGCAGATGTGCTGCAACCGCACCGCGGTCGGCTCGTGCGGACAGGCCACCACCGCGGTCGCGGGCTGGCGCTCGACGATCTCACGGGCGAGGTTCGGCCCGGAGACCACGGCCACCTGCTCCGCCGGAAAGTCCAGCTCCTCGGAGATGACCTGGCTCATCCGGCGGGAGGTCCCCAGCTCGACCCCCTTCATCAGGCTCACGACGACCGCGTCCCGGGGGATCAGCTCCGCCCACGCGGCGAGGTTCTCCCGAAGGGTCTGCGAGGGCACGGCGACCACCACGAACCCCGCGCCGTTCAGCGCCTTGGCCACGTCGGTCGTCGCGCTCAGCGCCGGGTTCAGCGCGATGTCCGGGAAGTAGTCGGGGTTCTCGTGCCGCTGGTTGAGCGCGTCCACCACGTCGGTGCGCCGGCCCCAGATCTCGACGTCCGCGCCGCCGGCGTCGGCCACCACGTTCGCGAACGCGGTTCCCCACGAACCGCAGCCCAGTACGGCGACTCTCGTCATCGCGCGCCCCCTGTTCCTTGGTTGGGCCCTTCAGGACCGTGCCGTGCCGTGCCCCGTCTCGCCGGTCTCCTCCGGTTCGGCGGCGGCGCCGTTCTTGCCCGCGACCGGCCGCTCACGCTGCTCGGCCCGTCCCTCCCCGGGTTGCTCGACCTGCTCGGTCCGCTCGGCCTCCTCCTTGCGTTCCGCCTCCTGCTGGCGGGCCCGCTTCGGGTCGTGGGGCACAGCGGGCGGGTCCTCCCCGCGTATCTCAGCCTGCAGGCCGGTGATGGCCCGCATGATCTCGGCGGTGGCGTCCCGCAGCACAGTCGCGGTCATCGGCTGGCCGCGGTAGGCCGACAGGTCCACCGGCGGGCCCGCTTCGAACCGGACGCGCTTGCGGGGGAACGGACGCAGCTTCTTGGTGCCGTAGCGCAGCAGGTTCTGCTCACCCCAGTGGGCCAGTGGGACCACTGGAACGCCGGTGCTCAGGGCCAGCCGCGCCACGCCGGTCTTGGCGACCATCGGCCACAGGTCGGGGTCGCGCGTGCAGGTGCCCTCGGGGTAGATGATCACCGACGAGCCGTCCTCGACCAGTGCCTTCTCCGCCTCCTGCAGGGCCTTGACCGCGTCGGTGCTGCCCCGCTTCACCGGGATCTGGCCGGTGCTGTTCGCCACAGCCTTCACCACCGGGATCCGAAAGACGCTCTCCTTGGCCGTGAACGTGGGCCACCGGCGGCCCGCGACGTAGAGGTAGTGGGCGATGGTCAGCGGGTCCGCCCAGGACAGGTGGTTCGCCGCGATGATCACGCCGCCCTCGCGCGGGATGTTCCGCTGCCCCTTCCACTCGGCCTTCGTCATCGCCGTGAGGATCGGGCGGACGATGCTGGCGACGACGACCTTCACCCATCGCGACTCACGTTGTTTCACCGCGGACTCCTAACCATCTCGACGCCCGCCGAGACGCGTGCACTGTCAACCGCGTGCGGTCGGTCCCGGTCGCGCACAGCCGAACCAGTCTAGGACGAGTGGCGCCAGTGGACGGCACGCCCGCGGCGCCGCCTGGTCGAAACCACCACCTGCGGCGGCCAACCGTCCGGCCACGACATAGTCTTTCTAGCGTCCTGGACACGACCGCGTCGAGAGGCGGCCCACGTGCCCGCAGCCCCTGCGGCCCTGCAATGGTCGCCGGTGATCCCGGTGAAGCGCCTGGCGGGCGCGAAGACCCGCCTGGGCACCTTCGCCGGACCGCACCACGCCGATCTCGCGCTCGCCATGACCTGCGACACCGTTATGGCGGCCGTCCAGTGCCAGCGAACCCGCGCGGTGGTCGTTGTCACCGATGACGAGCGGGCGGCGCGCGCCGTGCGGGAGTTGGGCGCCCGCGTTGTGCCCGACGTGCCCGCGGCCGGGCTGAACCCGGCCCTGGTGCACGGGGCCGCCGAGGCCGCGCTCCAGCACCCCGATGCCGGGGTGTGCGCGCTGTCCGCGGACCTCCCGGCGCTGCGCCCGGACCAGCTCGACCGCGCTCTGCGGGCGGCCGGGGACCACGAGCGCTCTTTCCTGGCCGACGCGCCGGGTTCCGGCACGGTGTTGTACGCGGCGGCACCTGGCTCGGAGTTCATCCCGGCGTTCGAAGGGGCCTCCCGCAGCCGGCACCGCGAAGCCGGCGCGACCGAGCTCGTACTCGACGGTGTCGCGAGCGTGCGCCGAGACGTCGACACGGTCGCCGACCTGCGCGCCGCGGTCGAGCTCGGCATCGGCCCGCACACCGCCAAGGTGCTGGCCGCGCTGGAGATATGAGCCGGGGACCCCCGGACACGCGACTGCCCGGGCCCCGAAGGACCCGGGCAGCGCCACGAGCAGTGATCCCTCACTAGCCGCGCTGATCGCGCCAGCTCACTTCTCGTTCACCAGCGCCTTGAAGTCGGACCCCGCGCGGAACTTCGGAACGTACTGCGCAGGGACATTGATCTGGGCCCCAGTGGCGGGGTTGCGAGCCGTACGGGCGGCCCGCTCGGACTTCTCGAACACGCCGAAGCCGGTGATGGCGACTTTGTCACCAGTGGCGACGGTTTGCTGGATGGTCTCCAACACGGCGTTGACCGCCTCGGTGGCGGTTTTCTTGTCCCCCAGCCGGTCGGAGATAGCGTCAATCAGGTCACGCTTGTTCATTGGTTCCTCCGGTTCCCCCTTGCTCGCACGAAGTTAGGGGACGGAAGCCCCTGAGCACAAACACTTGCGGGCCCGAAATCAGCGTGTCGGAGGGTCCTCAGGCTGCGGAGGAAGCTCATCGAGCATCCGGTCAAGTCTCTCGGAGGCGCGAACAGGGTCCCTTTTGACCGCTTCCGTAACGGTCAAAAGCCTACGAATGACCGGAATTCGGACATCCTCCGGGAGCGCGTTGGCCCTGCGATGGGCGTCTCTGAGGCGCTCCGCCAAATCAAGGTAAAATTCCTCGTCCGGCGGGCCCTCTCGGCCTACTGCGTCACCGGGAGCCACGGCTTCCGGCGCTCCTCGTAGTCATCAATCGCGCCAGTCTCGCGGAGGGTCAGCGCGATGTCGTCCAACCCTTCGAGCAGCCGCCAGCGCGTGTAGTCGTCGAGCTCGAACGACTCCGCAACCCCCGGCGCGCGCACCTCGCGCTTCTCCAGGTCCACGGTGACCTCGGTCGACGGGTCCGCCTCGACCATGTCCCAGAGCCGCTCGATGACCTCCTGGGACAGCACGACGGTGAGGAGCCCGCCCTTCAGCGAGTTGCCGCGGAAGATGTCGGCGAAGCGCGGCGCCAGCACGGCCTTGAAACCGTAGTCCTGCAGCGCCCACACAGCATGCTCGCGCGAAGAGCCCGTTCCGAAATCGGAGCCGGCGATCAGCACGCTCCCGTCCTTGAACTCCGGCTTGTTCAGCACGAAGTCCGGGTCGTTCGCCCGCCAGGCGGAGAACAGCCCGTCCTCGAAGCCGGTACGGCTGACCCGCTTCAGGTAGACGGCGGGGATGATCTGGTCGGTGTCCACATTGCTGTAGCGCAGCGGCACGGCGCGGCCGGTGTGGACGGTGAACTTCTCCATGTCGGCCTTTCAGTTCCTTGGTCGTGGTGGTTTACAGGTCCGCGGGCGAGGAGAGCGTGCCGCGGACCGCGGTCGCGGCGGCGACCAGCGGGGAGACCAGGTGGGTGCGGCCCCCCTTGCCCTGCCGCCCCTCGAA
Source organism: Lipingzhangella halophila (assembly GCF_014203805.1). GTDB lineage: Bacteria > Actinomycetota > Actinomycetes > Streptosporangiales > Streptosporangiaceae > Lipingzhangella > Lipingzhangella halophila. The sequence continues at coordinate 4,720,798 of NZ_JACHJT010000001.1, forward strand.
GTTCCGGTTCGACGTGGACGCGCTGCGCTCGCCCTGCGTGAGCTGGTCGGGGTTCATGCCCAGGCACATCGAGCAGCCTGCCTCGCGCCACTCGGCACCGGCGGCGGTGAAGACCTCACCGAGCCCTTCGGCGTTCGCCTGCTCCTTGACCCGCATCGAGCCGGGGACGACCAGCATCCGGACGTCATCGGCCACCTTGCGGCCGCGGATGATCTCGGCCGCCGCCCGCAGGTCCTCGATCCGGCCGTTGGTGCACGAGCCGAGGAACACCGTGTCGACCGCGACCTCGCGCAGCGGCGTCCCCGGAGCGAGGTCCATGTACTCCAGCGCCTTCTCCGCCGACGCGCGCCTGGACGGGTCGTCGAACGACGCGGGGTCGGGCACGGCCGCGTCCAGCGGCGCCCCCTGGCCGGGGTTGGTCCCCCACGTGACGAACGGGCTGAGCTCGTCGGCGTCGAGTACCACCTCGGCGTCGAACTCGGCGTCATCGTCGGTGCGCAGGCTCTTCCAGTGCGCGACCGCCTCGTCCCACGCGGCTCCCTCGGGAGCGTGCGGGCGCCCCTTGATGTAGTCGAACGTGGTCTCGTCGGGAGCGATCATCCCGGCCCGCGCGCCGGCCTCGATCGACATGTTGCAGATCGTCATCCGGGCTTCCATGGACAGCGACCGGATGGCCTCACCGCGGTACTCGATGACGTATCCCTGGCCGCCGCCGGTACCGATCTTGGCGATGACGGCGAGGATGATGTCCTTGGCGGTCACACCGGGCCCGAGGGTGCCGTTGACGGTGACCGCCATGGTCTTGAACGGGCTCATCGGCAGGGCCTGGGTGGCCAGGACGTGCTCCACCTGGCTGGTGCCGATCCCGAAGGCCAGGGCGCCGAAAGCGCCGTGGGTGCTGGTGTGGCTGTCACCGCAGACGATGGTCATGCCCGGCTGGGTGAGGCCGAGCTGCGGGCCGACAACGTGCACGATCCCCTGGTCGATGTCGCCCATGGGGAAGAGCCGGATGCCGAAGTCCGACGCGTTCTTGCGCATCGTCTCGATCTGGGTGCGCGACACCTTGTCCGCGATGGGGCCCAGGATGTTCTCCGTCGGGACGTTGTGGTCCTCCGTCGCGACGGTGAGGTCGGGGCGGCGAACGGGGCGGCCAGCGAGCCGCAGACCCTCGAACGCCTGGGGACTGGTGACCTCGTGCACCAGATGGAGGTCGATGTAGAGCAGGTCGGGCTCCCCATCGGCACGCCGGACGACGTGCTCCTCCCAGACCTTCTCGGCCATCGTGTGAGCCATTGGCGAGGCCTCCTCGCGTTTCGACGTTTCGTTCCGGAGCCGCTCGCCGGCGCGTTCCCCGTGGTTACGGACTTCGCATCAGGGGATCCGAGTAGATTTGCGTACCAAATAGCGAGACGGCAATATCAAGTCATGGACAACTCTAGCCCATCCAGCGGTGTCGGTGTCTTGGACAAAACTATGTCCGTTCTCGACGCCCTGGAGTCCGGCCCGGCGTCACTGGCCAGGCTCGTACGAATCACCGGACTGGCCAGGCCCACGGCCCACCGCCTGGCGGTCGCCCTGGAGCAGCACCGCATGGTCACCAGGGACAGCCAGGGCCGGTTCGTTCTGGGCCCGCGCCTCGGCGAGCTCTCCATCGCCACCGGCGAGGACCGGCTGCTGGCCGTGGCCAGCCCGGTGCTCGCGCAGTTGCGCGACCTCACGGGCGAGAGCGCCCAGCTCTACCGCCGGCAGGGCGAGGTTCGGGTGTGCGTCGCCGCGGCCGAGCGCGCGAGCGGGCTCCGCGACACGGTGCCGGTGGGCACCGAGCTCCCGATGAACGCGGGGTCGGCGGCGCAGGTCCTGCTGGCGTGGGAGGACGCCGAGCGCATCCGCCGATCCCTGCGGGGCGCGCGCTTCAACGCGACCAGCCTCACCCAGGTCCGCCGCCGCAGGTGGTCCCAGAGCGTCGGCGAGCGCGAGCACGGCGTGGCCTCGGTCTCGGCCCCGATCTCGGGTCCCGGCGGGCGGGTCATCGCCGCGGTATCGGTCTCCGGCCCGATCGAGCGGCTCACCCGCTCCCCGGGGCGGCTGCACGCCCAGGCCGTCACCGCGGCCGCGGAGAAGATCAACGAAGCGCTGCACAGCCACGAGGCGCCGGCCTGACGGCAGGGCGCTTCGAGGATGACCGTGGTGGCAGTCCCGAGGGGAAAGTGTCACCACGGTCAGGCTCAGCGCGCGGCTAGTCGGGCGCCGCCGGGGTTCTGGAGGGTCCGGAGGTGGGGCGTCCGCGACCGGCGAAGCCGATTGGGCGGCACACCGGAGGCGCCCGAAGGTTCCCGGCCCCCAGGCGCCCGACCCGGCGAGCCCCAGAAGACTCTACTTAGGAGGCTCGTTCCACATCCGCGGAGCGCAGTGGCTCCCCGACGCGGTGCAGGTGCGCCAGCGCCTCGGCCTGCGACCGCAGGAAGCCGGTCTCGTGGTAGTCGACCCCGATCTCGGCGCAGAACTCTTTAACGATCGGTTGCGCCTGCCGGAGCTGCGGCGCTGGCATGCTCGGGAACAGGTGGTGCTCGATCTGGTAGTTCAGCCCGCCCAGGGCGATGTCGGTGAACCAGCCGCCGCGCACGTTGCGCGATGTCAGCACCTGCTTGCGCAGGAAGTCCAGCTTGTTCTGGCCCCGCAGGGTCGGCATGCCCTTGTGGTTCGGGGCGAAGATGGTTCCGAGGTAGATCCCGAACAGCGCCTGGTGTACCGCCAGGAAGACCAGTGCCTTGCCGGGGGACAGCACGAGGAACAGCGCGCCCAGGTAGACGGCGAAGTGTGTGAACAGCAGGGCGCCTTCGAGGAGCCGGTTCTTCATCCACGGCTGGAACAGCGCCCGGACGCTCTGTATGTGCAGGTTCATGCCTTCGAGCGTGAGCAGCGGATGGAAGAGGAACGCCTGCCAGGGGCCGATGATCCGGGCCAGCCCGGTAGCGGTCTGAGCCTGCTCGGTGGACCACACCAGGATCTCCGCCCCGGCGTCGGGGTCGAGCTCCTCGTGGTTGGGGTTGGCGTGGTGGCGCGTGTGCTTGTCCTGCCACCAGCCGTACGCCATCCCGATGCCGAGGTTCCCAACGAGGCGCCCGGCGATCTCACTTGGTCTTCGGGTGCGGAAGACCTGGCGGTGCGCGAGCTCGTGCGCGAGAAGACCGGCCTGGCCGAAGATCGCGGCGAGGAACACCGCGACGGCCAATTGCGCCCAGGTGTCGCCCAGCAGAACGAACGCCGCGCATCCCGCGGCGTACAGCAGCCCGATCACGCCGGCGCGTATCGCGTAGTGCTTGGGAGCCCGTTCCAGCAGTCCCGCGCCCGAGATCCGCCGGGAAAGCCGCGCGAAGTCGCTTCCGCCCTTCCGGCGCGGCGGCTCCGTGGTCACACCCCCTTGGGAGCCAGACGTCCACCCTGACGGAGCGTCCCCGCTGCTAGCCTCGCTTGTACTCATGGAGTTCCTGCCCCCGTTCGATTAGCTGCGTTCGTCCGAGCGGGCGCGGACCAGCCGCCACACAGGAACGAGCACAGCCTATGCGGCCAGCACAACCCTCCTGGCCCGGCCACCTCGAGTCCGGCCGGGAATGCGCACCGCAGTCCCGGTTCTCGTGGCCGCGCCCCATACAAGAAAGTTAGGTCACGCCCCGCCAGCCGAACTATGAAGCCAGCGGGACGAAGCCGGGTAGTGCAGGCCCCACTCTGGGGTCTCCAGCCGGCTGGAAGGTGATCTTTCCCACAACGCGGCGTGAATGGACGATCCTGGAAGGTTCGGCGCGTACGCGCTCGCCGTCCTTGCGCCCGCCAACACCCGAATGATCCGCGGGAATTCCACGAAAAGCACCACGGCTACGCAAAGCAACGGCTACTATCCGAAGAGTTGAGGCTTGTTGTCCGCCTGACGAGGTAGGTGCCCGTGGGATCACCGTTCACATTGCCCGAGTTCCACCTCCCGCATCCCGCCCGGCTCAACCCCCACCTGGAACGCTCCCGTGCGCACAGCACCGAGTGGGCCCGGGACATGGGCATGCTCGACACGCCCACTCCCGACGGCGGGACTGTCTGGGACGAATCGGCCCTCGCCGCCATGGACTACGCGCTTATGTGCGCCTACACCCATCCGGACTGCGACGGCCCCACACTGGATCTGATCACCGACTGGTACGTCTGGGTGTTCTTCTTCGACGACCACTTCCTGGAGGAGTTCAAGTACTCCCGCGACCTGCGGGGAGCCCAGGCCTATCTCGACCGCCTCGAACTGTTCATGGTCGCCGAGGACGAGGAACCGCCCGAACCGGCCAATCCGGCCGAGGCGGGTCTCAACGACCTCTGGCAGCGCACGATCCCGATGATGTCGCCGGAGTGGCGGCAGCGCTTCACCGTCCGGACGCACAACCTGATGGTGGAGTCGATGTGGGAGCTGGACAATATCAACCGCGGCCGGATCGCCAACCCGATCGAGTACATCCAGATGCGCCGCCGGGTCGGCGGCGCGCCGTGGTCCGCGAGCCTGGTCGAGGTGGCCACGGGCGCCGAGGTGCCCGACGATCTCGCCGGAACCCGGCCCCTCCGGGTGCTGACCGACACCTTCGCCGATGCCGTCCACCTGCGCAACGACCTGTTCTCCTACGAGCGCGAGGTCCTGGAGGAGGGGGAGAACTCCAACGCCATTCTGGTCTTCGAGCGGTTCTTCGACTGCTCGACCCAGGAGGCGGCCGAGCGCGTCAACGACCTGCTGACCTCCCGTCTGGTGCAGTTCGAGAACACGGCCCTGGGTGAGGTCCCCGCGCTGTTCGCCGACCACGCGTCGCCCCCTCCCGAGCAGCTCGCGGTGGCCGCCTACGCCAAGGGGCTGCAGGACTGGCAGGCGGGCGGGCACGAGTGGCACGCGCGGTCGAGCCGCTACATGAACGACGGCGCCGCCACGGCCACGACCCGCGTCCTCACCGGGCCGACCGGTCTGGGGTCCTCCGGGAGCCGGCCACGGCTCGGCCCGATCGGGCCGGGGATGCGGCGCAGGGCGCGGCAGCACTCCCAACCGGTCTTCACCCGCGTGGGGCACCTGCCGCTGCCGGAGCTGTACATGCCGTTCGCGTTCCGCACGAACCCGGGCATCGACGAGGCGCGCCGCTACTCGGTGGGCTGGGCGCGCAGCGTGGGCATGTTCGACTCCGTGCCCGGCGTGGAGATCGGCGGCGTGTGGGACGAGCGGCGCTACATCGGGTTCGACCTCGCGCACTGCGCGTCGATGATCCACGCCGACGCCGACCTCGACGAGCTGAAACTCTCAACGGACTGGCTGAGCTGGGGCACCTACGGCGACGACTTCTTCCCCGCCGTGTTCGGGGGCACCCGCAACCTGGCCGCGGCCAAGGCGTGTGTCGCGCGGCTCCCCGCGTTCATGCCGCTGGACGCCGGAACCACTCCCCCGCCGACCAACGCCCTGGAGCGCGGGCTGGCGGACCTCTGGTCCCGCACCGCCAGCCCAATGACCGAGTCGGCGCGCGCGGAGTTCCGCACGGCGGTCGAGGACATGACGCAGAGCTGGCTGTGGGAGCTGGAGAACCAGGCCCAGCACCACGTGCCCGACCCGGTCGACTACCTGGAGATGCGGCGCGGGACCTTCGGGTCGGACATGACGATGAGCCTGGCGCGGCTCTCACGCTCCGGCAACGTGCCCAGCGAGGTCCACGACACCCGCACGATCCGGGAGATGGAGACCGCGGCGCAGGACTACGCCTGCTTCACCAACGATGTGTACTCCTACCAGAAAGAGGTCGAGTTCGAGGGGGAGATCCACAACATCGTCGTGGTCGTGGAGAACTTCCTGGAGGTCGACCGCCTCACCGCACGCGACATCGTCGCCGACCTGATGGCGGCGCGGATGCGGCAGTTCGAGCACATCATCAGCGTTGACCTGCCGAACCTGTTCGAGCAGTACGACCTTGACGAGCCGGCCCGCCAGGCGCTGACCCGACAGGCCGACGAGCTCAAGGACTGGATGTCCGGAATCATGGAGTGGCACGACAAGTGCGTGCGGTACCACGAGGACCAGTTGCTGCGTGATCGCGGACTGGCCGCGCCGACCGGGTTCGCGCAGCGACCAACGGGCCTGGGTACCTCCGCGGCACGGACCGCGGAGCTGGCGGGGAGGCGCGTACCGCACTAGGTCGTGCCGGGAAACCGCGGATGGGGCAGGGCCCGCGCTGGCAGACCCGGAGGCCGTGTCAGGTCGCCTTGGTCGCACCAATGCCGAGTGGGGCCCTGCTCCCCTGCTGATGCCCGGGAATCCGCCGAGGGCGGTCAATGGGGTGACCGCACCAGGGGTGGAACGTCCTTCGGGCCGGGGCTCCGCCTTCGCTGTGCGCAGGGGTGGTGCACCCTGGACACGGAAAATGCCTCCTGGTGCTGTCCGGGACGGTGCGGCCGTCTCCTACTGCTGGGTGGAAAGGCGCTCCGGGGAACGCAGGGAGCGTTCGTAGGCAGCGCGGTCAGCCCGGAACGGGCCCATGGGCAGCGCGCCCCAGGATGAGCGGGTCGGATACCGGAAATCACGCCAGGTCACCGTTTCGAGGCCCACCTCGATCCGTACGCACAAAGGGAAGCACTCCCAGATACCGCAGTCGCAGCCGAGGACCGGAACACCCCAGGTGTCCCCGTACCCAGCGAGATCGAGGCGTTCTCCAGTACGCATGGTTGCGCCCGGCCACCCGTGCCACTCGCCCAGGAAGTGCCGGCTGGGCCAGCCGACCTCGTCCTCCGGCAGCGGGTGCCCGCGCCCCAGCACGTACTCGCGCAGCTCAGCCTCCACCTCCTCCGGGTCCTCCCCATCGAATTCGCCTTCCTCCTCCCACTCCCGCCGCCACAGGCTCCAGGTCGCCGCAGCGAGACGCCACCGCAGGTCGACACCATCGATACGCATGGCTAGCATGCGTGGATCCACCACACCGACGCGTTCGGTCTCACGGTCCGGCAGGGAAACGAACTCGATCTCGTTCATGGGTCTGCCCTATCCCGAATCCGCAGCGCCGCGCGAGTGGCAGCCGGGGCGCGCCTCTCGCGAGCGGGGGGTGCCGCACGGGGGTGGGGACCGTCCGGTCCCCACCCCGCGCTTTTCGCTCCCGGTGGCACGGCCACGGGCCGGTCGCCGCGGATCCGCCGGCCGGATGGCGCGGACTACTGCAGGGGGACGCTCAGGATGCGGTCGTCGCCCGAGCCAGGTTGCCCCCGGCCGTCGCGGTTGCTCGTGCTAACCCACAGCTCGTCGCTGTCCGGGACCGCCTCGACGTGCCGCAGCCGGCCGTACTCGCCGGCCCAGTGGTCCACCGGATCACCGACCGGGTCGTCGGCGTCGCCGGTCAGCGGAACCTGCCAGAGCCGCTCGCCGCGCAGCGCGGCGACCCACAGCGACCCGCCAGCGATCGCCGCGCCGCTCGGGGACGCCTCGGCGGGCTGCCACACCACGGCCGCGTCGCGGTAGTCCTCGTTTCCGGGCGCGCCCGTGACCTCGGGCCAGCCGTAGTTGCCGCCCGGCTCGATCACGTTGACCTCGTCGTCGGCGTCGGCGCCGAACTCGACGCCGAACAACTGGCCGTCGCTGTCCCAGGCCAGACCCTGCACGTTGCGGTGCCCGTAGCTGTACACCTCGTTGCCGAACGGGTTGTCGTCGGGGACGCCGCCGTCGGGGGTGAGGCGCAGGATCTTGCCGGCGAGCGAGTCGGTGTCCTGGGCGCGGTCGCCTTGCTGGGCGTCGCCGGTGCCCACGTAGAGCATGTCGTCGGGGCCGAAGGCGATACGGCCCCCATCGTGGGCAACGCTGCTCGGGATGCCCTCGATGATCACCTCGGGCTCGCCGAGTTCGCCGTCTTCGAAGGGCATGCGGACAATGCGGTTGTCAGTGTCGGTGGTGGCGTAGGCGTACACGTGGGGATCCGACTCGAAATCGGGCCCGAGCGCCAGCCCGAGCAGCCCGCCCTCGCCGCCGGGCGCGGCCGCGTCCACCGTTCCGACCTCGCTGACCTCCCCCTCGGGATCGACCCGGACAATCCGGGCGCTGTCGCGTTCGGTCGCCAAGGCACCGCCCCCGGGTAGGAACTCGAAGTCCCATGGCACCGCCAGGTCGGTGGCGACGTCGGAGGGACTCCCCGGAGCAGCGTCGCCCTCTTGGGAGGCGCCGTCCCCGGTGGTGGGTTCGCTGTCCGACGCGTCGTCAGGCGCGCACGCCGCGAGAAGGGCGAGCACGCCCAATGCGGCCGCGGCCCTTAAGGGGCCAGGTGTCCTGTTCCGTTGAGGCGCTAAGCGCATGCCCAAAGTCTTGCCCAACGGAACGAGACACATCAAGCGGAGTTCACGGGATCCTGGTGGAACCGCCGACCATCTCAGCGCGGCGCGCGGGCGAGGCGGTCCGCGGCCCGCCGGGTCTCCCGGGTGACCGGCCGCGTCCCCAGGGCCTTGCCCAGCCCCATGCGGGGGACGTCGGCGTAGATGGCCTCAAAGCCCCGGCTGTCCGGGGACTGCGGGACACCGATCTCGTAGGTCTCGTGCCAGATTCCCGCCGTGCCGTCCCGGCGCCGGTAGAACTCCTGCCAGGCCTTCGCGTGCCTGCTGTCGCGCGCGTAGCGCATCAGGGCCTCCGTGCTCTGCCAGTACTGCAGCGACGTGATCCCGCGGGCCCCGATGAGCGTGCGGCTGTGCAGCAGCCCCAGCTCGGGCCGGCCCTGCAGCTCGAGCTCCATCTCCCGGAACTCTCTGCTGATCCACCACCACACGCGCGGCTTGAGCAGGGCGTTCACCCGGACGCCGAGCAGGAACACGGTAAGGGTGTCCCGCGGCTCGGCCGTGCGGCGCTCATTCTCGATCTCGGTCACGACTTCTCCAATTGGATAGTGCAACTCTCTAATATTGGAGAGTATTACTATCTAGTTCAGATGGAAAGGGGGTTCGGGTGCGCGTTTCCGAACTGAGCCGGCACAGTGGCGTACCGGTCGCGACGATCAAGTACTACCTGCGCGAAGGGCTACTGCCCAAGGGCGAGGCCACATCCGCGACGCAGGCCGTCTACAGCGAGACCCACCTGCGGCGGCTGCGGCTGATCCGGGCACTGGTGGAGGGAAGCGGCGTGCCGCTGGCGAAGGTCCGCGCGATCCTGGACGCCATCGACGACACCGGCGTCGACCTGCATCACCTGCTGGGCACCGTGCAGTACGCGCTCACGCCCGAGACCACGCCCACCGACGACCCTGAATGGCAGGATGCGCAGCAGCGCACCGAGGGGCTCCTCGCCCGGCTCGACTGGTGGGTCGGTCCCTTCTCCCCCGCGCGGCACCAGCTCACCCGGGCGATCGCCACCGTGCTGGGCCTCGGCTACGAGGTGGGCCCGCACACCCTGGACGTCTACGCCACCGCCGCGCGCACGATGGCCGACCACGACGTCACCCGGATCGATCCGGCCGCACCGCGCGAGGAGGCGGTCGAGTACGTGGCGGTCATCACCGCACTCATGGACCAGATGGTCCTGGCGCTGCACCGGTTGGCCCAGGAGGACGCGTCGGCCCGCCGCTTCCATGATCCTGACGCGGAGTGCTGACCGGGACGAACAGGACCGCTACCGCGCGGGCCGCCCGTTCACTGGGGCTCGAAGACCACTGTGACCTCGTCCTCCTCGATGGCCTCCACCGTGGCCGTGTAACCGCCCAGGTCGGCGGACTCGCCCTCGGCGAGCTCCGCGGTGGCTTCGTTGCCCATCGGACCGGCCAGCACCGTGGCCGACTCGCCCGGGCTGATCTCCTGGACCCCGTAGCGGTCACCATTGCTGAACTCGTCCTCGTACTGCGAGTTGGTGGTGAGGGTGCACACGTCGTTGTTGCACGACTGGGAGTGGTACTGGCAGCCCGTCAGGGCAAGGGCAGCGGCAGCGAGAAGAGCCAGGGACGCGACTCGCGCGGAGCGCGCGGGGATCATTGGTGGTTCCTCCTTGGAACTCGTGGAACGCCGCCCGAATATGATGCCCGCACCGCGCGGTTGGTTCCCGAGTTCCCCCACGGCGGAAAGGTTCGCCATGCCCAGCAGACCCCCCTTCGCCCTGCGCTACGCGGAGTTCCTGAGGACGCACCCCAAGGCCGCCGGAGCCCTGGTGGGGGTGCTCTCTGGGCTGCTGTCCGGTGCCGGGACCAGCCTGCTCCTCGTCCTGGACGACGTTTCCGGACTTACCAGTGCGGGCGGGGTGATGCTAGGCGTCTTCGTCGGCGTGGTAGTCGGCCCCATCACGGGCGTGATCGCCGGGTCCATGCTGCGCGGGCTGACGCCCCCGCCGCTCTTCGCGGCCCAGGGCCCGCCCATCAACCGCGCCCAACTGCGGGAGGCCCGTCGCCTGGCGCGGCGCGGTGCGGCCGCCGACGACCCCGACACCGCGCGCCTGGCCGCCTGGCAGGCCCAGCAGCACCTGCGTTGGCAGCGGCCTTCCCAGCGGCCGTCGTGGCGCGACTATGTGGACTGGCGGACCGTGTTCTTCGCGGTCATGCTCCTGGTGTGCGGTGGCCTACTCGTGGGCGCGCTGCGCGCCGGGAACACCGGGGAGACGCTCTTCCGGGGCTTCTCCACACTGTTCTGGCTGTTCGGGCTGGCAAGTGTCCCCTGGACGAACCGCCTTCTGCGGCGCGCCCGCAGCGCCCTGGAGGCCAACACGGCGGTGGTCGAGGCGCATGAGGCCGAACGCGCGCGCCAGGAGCCGTCGGAGTTCGGGGCGGGATAGCCACCAGGGCCGCGAACCGGTACGCAGCGTCCGGAAAAGCCAACCCCGCGGCTGAAACCGAGGGGCCGCGCCGCTGGAAAGCCGATCGGCGCGGGTGCGCGAACCGCGCGAAAGCGGGAACCGGTACCCCCGAGCGGATTCGAACCGCCGTTACCGCCTTGAGAGGGCGGCGTCCTAGGCCACTAGACGACGGGGGCCAACGATGAGGCCGCATCCTGGCGCGAACCGCCCGCACCCTTGCGGGTGGAGACCGACGCGCCACTGGAGTGGCCCTACCCAGAAAAGGGCTCCCACCGAAGTGGGAACCTTCCGCTGTGCGTACCCCCGAGCGGATTCGAACCGCCGTTACCGCCTTGAGAGGGCGGCGTCCTAGGCCACTAGACGACGGGGGCCTATGACCGCTTTGTACTGCACGGCCGGGCCGGCAACCGACCCGTGGTGGCGGTCCGTACGCGTACCGGTGCCACTGCTGGGGTACCAGGACTCGAACCTAGACTAACTGAACCAGAATCAGTCGTGCTGCCGATTACACCATACCCCAGTGCTACGCGGAAGCCGGTCCCGTGTTGGGCCCCGCTCCCTTCGGCGCAGCCATTACTCTAGCGGACGTCGCGACTGCTCGCGAACTGGTTTCGGCACAGCGCGAGCGCCCCCACGCTCAGGAGACCGAACCGGCGCCCGACTCGGTCTCGGTGGCGAGCTTGGCCAGCGCCGCCCGCAGCCGTTCCTGCGCGCGCTCGCGCCCCAGCAGCTCCAACGACTCGAACAGCGGAAGGCCCACAGTCCGCCCGGTCACGGCAACGCGGACCGGCGCCTGCGCCTTCCCGAGCTTGAGGCCGAGCCCGGTGCCGACCTCCTCCAGCGCGGCCTTCAGGGCCCCCGCCTCCCACGGCAGATCGGGGTCGGCGAACCGGTCGAGCGCCGCCGCCAGCATCTCCGGCGCCACACCCGGCTTCATCGCCTTCGCCCAGCTCTTCTCGTCCTCGACGGGCTCCGGGAGGAACAGGAAGTCGACATTCGGCACGATCTCACTGAGCACCGCCACCCGGCTCTGCGCCAGCGGGGCGATCGCGGTGAAGACCTCCTCGTCGAAGTTCTCCTCGGGCCACGGCGCGTGCTCGGGCGCGAGCCACGGCCGGCACCGGTCAACGAACTCGCCCACGCTGAGCGACCGGATGTACTCGCCGTTGAAGGCCCGCAGCTTCTGCTCGTCGAAGAACGCGCTCGAACTGTTGACGTCAGAGACCCGGAACAGCCCCTCCATCTCGGACCACGGCATGATCTCGCGGTCGTCGCCGGGGGACCAGCCGAGCAGCATCAGGTAGTTGACCATCGCCTCGGGGAGGTAGCCCTCGTCCTGATAGGTCTCCAGGGCCACCTTGTCGCGGCGCTTGGACAGCTTCTGCCGCTTCTCGTTGACGATCACCGGCAGGTGCGCCCACACCGGGGGCTGATGGCCCAGCTCCTGCCACAGCAACTGCTGCTTGGGGGTATTGGACAGGTGCTCCTCACCCCGGATGACGTGTGTGATGCCCATCTCGACGTCGTCGACCACGTTGGCCAGTACAAACAGCGGGGAACCGTCGGCGCGGGCGATAACGAAGTCCTCGATCGAGGCGTTGTCGAACTCCACGCGGCCGCGGACCTCGTCGTCCACCACGGTCGGCCCGCCTTCGGGCACCCGGAACCGCAGCGCCCGCCCCGGACCGGGCCCCAGGCCGCGGTCGCGGCAGAAGCCGTCGTAGCCCAGGTGCGGGTTGTCGCGCCGCTGTTGCACCTGTTCCCGGGTGCAGTCGCAGTAGTAGGCGCGCCCTTCCTTGTGCAGTAAAGCTGTGGCCTCGTGGTGCTTCTCGGCGTACTCGGACTGGAAGTAGGGCCCTTCGAAGTGCGGGTCCTCCTTGTGGATGCCCAGCCATTCCAGGGCGCTGATGATGCCCTCGGTCCACTCGGGTTTGTTGCGCGCGGCGTCGGTGTCCTCGACGCGGAGCACGAACTTGCCCTCGGCGCTCTGCCGGGCCAGCGCCCAGTTGAACAGCGCGGAGCGGGCACCACCGACATGGAACATGCCTGTGGGGGACGGGGCAAACCGGGTACGGATCGGAGTCTCAGTCACGTTCACCAGCCTACTGGGGCACGCTCACGGTAGGAGAGAACCCGGCGACCGGTCGGGGCGTGCCCCGCGGCGGCGCCGGGGTCAGTCGCGGGTCGCCACCCGGTTGCTCAGCTCGCCGATCTTCTCGACGCTGACCGTCATCTCCTGGCCCACATCGACCGGGCCGACACCCGCCGGGGTTCCGGTGAGGATGACGTCGCCCGGCAGCAGGGTCATGAAGGAGGTGATGTAGGCGACCATCGCCGGGATGTCGTGGATGAAGCTCGCCGTGCGGCCGTCCTGGCGCACCTCGCCGTCGACCGTGGTGGTTACCCGGAGGTCGCTGGCGTCCTCCAGGCTCAGCCCGGTCTCGACCCACGGGCCGATGGGGCAGAAGGAGTCGAATCCCTTGGCCCGGGTCCACTGCTTATCGGTCTGCTGCAGGTCGCGCGCGGTGACATCGTTGGCACAGGTGTAGCCGAAAATGACGTCCTTCGCGCGCTCGCGCGGGACCTCCCGGCACACGCGGCCGATGACGATGGCCAGCTCCCCTTCAAAGTCGACGTGTTCCGAGATCGGCGGGTAGAACACAGGATCGCCGGGGCCGGCGACCGCGGTCGAGGGCTTGAGGAAGACGACCGGGGCGTCGGAGGGCTCACCGGTGACCGCGGCCATCTCGGCGATGTGGTCCGCGTAGTTCTTCCCGATGCACACCACCTTGCTCGGCAGCACGGGTGACAGCAGTCGGACGTCCTCCAGCTTGGCCCGTTCTCCGGTGAGCTGAACGTTCCCGAGCAGCGGATGCCCGCTCATCCGAGAGACGTACTCCTGGCCGCCCTCCTCCACGTCGATCAGGCCGAAGCCGACGTCCTCACCCGACGAGAATCTCGCGATGCGCAAAGCTCTCCTACCTCACGGTCCACACGGCTTGCGTTCGCAGCCAAGCCTAGCGAGGAAGCACCGAGCCAGCGCACGGGTACCGGGATCTCCGGCGGGCGGGTTCCGGCCGTGCGACGCGGGCGCGGACGACACCGCGGACACGGCGCCGCGGCGCCGCAGGCGTCCGGCGCGGGGGGCCGTATCCGGCCACCCGCGCCGGGCCAGCGAGGACGGCACGGGATCAGCCGCCCGAGCCGACCTCCGCGATCGCCTGTTCGATCCGCTCGGCCAACTCGACGTCGCGCGTCGTCACCGCACCCACGGACGCGGTGCGCACCGTGAAGGTGACACCGCCGGCAACGCGCTCGCGGTGCGCCGGGTGTCCCAACTCGCGCCCAACGCGGTCGACGCGGCCCTCCAACGGAGGCAGCCGATCCTGCGGCACCCGCACCACGCGCGTGAGCCCGCTCGTGTCGCCGTCCCACTCCGGCATCCGGTCCAGAACGGTGCGCACGGTCTGGCTGTCGAGCCGGCTCGGCGCCCCTGTTGCCCCCGCGTCGGCGCGGCCGGCCGCGCCGACCGGGTCGCCAGCCCACTCCGCGAGCTCCTCCGGAAGCGCCTTGGCGAGCTCCGCGCCGAGATCCGGTGCGGCGTCACCGATCTCGGAGAGCACCAGACGCGCCAGATGCAGCCCTCGCTCCGGCGGGCAGTCCATCGCGCGCGCCACCTCCAAGGCGAGGTCTCCGGACTCGGCGGCCGCCCCCGGACGGTCGCCCTCAGGGATGGTGACCAGCGAGGCGGGCAGGGTCTCGGCGAGCCTGGCCCGCACCTGCGAGCCCACGTGGGGAGCCAGGACGGTGAGAACGGACTGCACCGCCTGGCGGGCGTCGTCGGCGCCGGAGATCCCTTCGCGCGCTGCCACGCGGTCGACAAGCTCCTGGTGTGCGATCATCCCCGCCCTGCCTTTCCGCGGCTTCGTACTCGTCGGCTATCGCGCTGTCCGCGGCTTCGGACCATCAGTCGCTGCTGCCGGCGCGCGAGAACTCGCGCAGGTCGTCGGGCAGGCTGTTGCGGACCTTGGTCATGATTCCGCCGGTGGTGGCCTCGTCGAGCAGCTCGAAGACCACGCGGGCCAGATGGGCGGCCTCGGGCTCGTCGGTGTACGCCCGCTCACTGAGCCGGGCGACGAACTCGCCCTGGCCGAAACGGGCCGCGTGGTCGGAGGTGGGATCGGCCGTCACCCGGCGCACGTGCTCGCCGATCTCCACCGGAAGCTGGGCCGCCAGATCCTCGGCCAGGTCCGGTGGCAGCCGTTCGGCCAGCGTCTCCAGTGTCGCGCGGGTCGCGGACTCGGCGGCTCCCCTGCTGTCGAGGCGGCCGCGTGCCTGAACCTGTCCGATAAAGATGTCGTGCTGCATATCCTCCCCCTGGTTCCCCGCCATGGCATCGCCGGCGGTGGGGCGCGCCCACCACCGTTCCAGCGGCGTCGTAGTCCGCCGCTGACCAGGCCCCTTACTGGGTCGGCTACCACGTGCGGTGCCCGCTATGCATCGCCGGCCAGGGTCGTGCAGGCACGCGGCGCTCCCACCCGCCGAAGCTCTGGGCAGGGCAGGAGAAAAAGGGGCGCCCCCAGAGTGGGAGGGGACTCTGGGGGCGCCTGTACCGGCCGCGTCCGCTCGGGACACGGGAAAGGTCCGCAGACTGCACTAATCCTAAGCAGAACACCATACCCGGCGAAAACGGCGGCGGTCTCGCACCGGATCAGCGCGCGGTCCGCGGTCCCCGCCCGCCGGTGCGCCACGCTCGCCACATCACCGGGGCGACGACCAGGTAGGGCACCGCGGCCACGGCGAACAGCGGACCCGGGCCGGCCCAGGTGGAGCCCAGCGCGTAGCCGGCGAACACGAGGACGGCGACCACCTCCACGCCGAACCCCGCGGCCGACGTCACGGTGGCCCGGGAGCGGTTCGAGACCAGGTCTTGGAGGCGGGCTTCGGCGTTCACGCTCGCCCATCGGAAGATGCCGAACGCCGCGGCCACCAGCACCATGCCCGCCGCGTGCCCGCTTATCGCGCCGGCGACCAGCAGGACCGCGCCAAGCGCCAGCAAGGGCCCGCTCCAGGGCGTCGCCCGCCCCGCCAGCCAGCCGCCCACCGCCATACCGGCCATAACCAGCAGCTCCAGCAGTGGGACCGCGGAGACGGGGACACCGGTGGAGTGCGCGAGCAGTGGGGTGTACTCCTCCAGCGCGTCGAAGCCCGAAAGTACCGCGATGAGCAGGATCGCGCCGCGCACCCGCGGCGACCGCCGTACCTCGGCCGCGCCGGCGCGCAGCACCCCGACGAGACCGTCCCCGTCCGGCTCAGCGGAGCCGCGCGACTCCGGCATCGACCACGCCACCGGGACGCGGAGCAGGGTCACGGCGACGCTCGCGACTCCCACCGCCAGGTAACCGCCCACCGCGAGGGTGGGCGCCGCCAGCGCGGTGGCCACCATGGCCGCGGCCGGCCCCAACGCACGGGCGCGGCCGATGACACGCGCGAACGCGCCATGCGCGCCGACCCGTTCAAGAGCCTCGTATACCAGCGCTTCGAGCGCGCCCGAACTCAGGGAACCGCCGGCCCCCCACAGCACGAAGCCCACCGCGAACGAGGGGTAGGAGGGCAGGAACGTCCACAACGCGAACCCGGCGGCGGTGCAGAGGGGCGCCGCCACAACGAGGTACCGGCGCGAGAACCGGTCGGCGAGCAGCCCGAACGGGATCTCGAACACGAAGGTCGTGACCGACCAGAGGATGAACAGCGAGGAGATCTCGGCGGGTGAGAGCCCGGTGTCCGCGAACAGCAGCGCGTACACCGGGTAGAGGAGCACGAGGTCCTCAAGAAACGCGTAGGCGTAGAGCCCGCGCGTGATCCGTGACTCAGGTGTCGATCAATGTCGTTTCCGCATACGCGCGATCCTACGCCGGCCGCCGGGCACACGCCACGGATTTCGCGGACCCTTCGACAGCGCATCGGCCGCGCGCCCGACAGGCCGCGTTTCTACTGGCCAAGACACCTTTGGGCTGCTTTGATCGAAGTTACACATGGGCGCGCACGACTTCGGGCTCTTCGCTGCGGTCCTCGCCACCGCCGCGGCCGCCGGGCTGGCCTCCGGCTTCCTGCGCCAACCGCTGATCGTCGCCTTCATCGGCGTGGGGATCCTGGTCGGGCCGGTGGGATTCGACTGGGTGTCCGGCAGCAGCGAGTTCGACCTCCTCGCCCGCCTGGGGATCGCGGTCCTGCTGTTCCTCGTCGGTCTGCGGCTGGACCTGCACCTGATCCGCAGCACCGGCCCCATCGCGCTGGCCACCGGCCTCGGCCAGGTCGTGTTCACCTCGGCGATCGGCTACCTCATCGCACGCGGTCTCGGCATGGAGCCGATGACCGCGACCTACGTGGCGATCGCGCTGACGTTCTCGTCCACGATCATCATCGTCAAGCTCCTCTCCGACAAGCGGGAGCTTGACGAGCTCCACGGCCGCGTCGCTGTGGGCTTCCTCATCGTGCAGGACATCGTTGTCGTGCTGGTGATGATCGGGCTGACCGCGTTCGGGCGCCCGGCGTCGGAGGACAGCATCGTCTGGGAGATCGCGACGGTGCTGGGTACCGGGATTGGGCTGCTGGCCGGGATCGCGCTGGCGACGCGGTTCGTGCTGCCGTGGCTGCTGCACTACATCGCACGCTCCCAGGAACTGCTGGTGCTGTTCGGGGTCGCCTACGCGGTCTCGGTCGCCGCGCTCAGCGAGTGGTTCGGGTTCAGCTCCGAGGTGGGCGCGTTCCTCGCCGGGGTGTCGCTGGCCACCACCACCTACCGCGATGCGCTGGGTGCCCGCCTGGTGAGCCTGCGCGACTTCCTGCTGCTGTTCTTCTTCCTCAACCTCGGCGCCCAGCTGGAGTTCGCCGACGCCGCCCGGCAGTTCCTCGATGCCGCAGTGCTCTCGGTGTTCGTCCTGGTCGGCAACCCGATAATCGTCCTGCTCATCATGGCGGCGATGCGCTACCCGGTGCGTGTCGGCTTCCTCGCCGGCCTGACCGTCGCCCAGATCAGCGAGTTCTCCCTGATCCTCGCGGCGCTCGGGTTCACCCTCGGCCACATCGGCACCGCGACCGTCAGCCTGATCACGGTTGTCGGGTTGATCACCATCGGCGGGTCGACCTACCTGATCCAGTACTCGCACCAGATATACCGGTGCGTGGAGCGTGTGCTGGCTCCGCTCGAACGCTCCGGGGCGTGCGACACCACCGCAGGCGCGGAAGCCGGCATCGACGTGATCCTGTACGGACTCGGCCGCTTCGGTGGGCAGGTGGCCGACCGTCTCGCCGCCACCGGGCACCGCGTGCTGGCGGTCGACTACGACCCGCAACGTGTCGCCGAAAGCGACCGCGCGGGCGTGACCACCGTGTTCGGCAGCGCCGAGGACCTCGACTTCCTGGATACCCTGCCGCTGGCCAGCGCGCACCTGGTGGCCAGCACCATTCCGAACATCGAGACGAACCGCGCGCTGCTGCACGCGCTGCGCCACCACCAGTTCCGGGGCCGGGTCGCGCTGACCGCGCACACCCCGCGTGACGCGGAGCTGCTGCGCGCCGCCGGGGCCGACATCGTGCTCGAACCATTCTCCGCGGCGGCCGCCAGCACTCTTGCGCTGATCTCCAACGAAGTAGCCTCCGCAGAGGATCCGGACCGCGACAGCGACCAATGAGGACCGCGGCGAACTGCTGTTGCGGCACCCATCGAACCAGCGCACACTGCCGTGACACGTGGCAGAACCGCCACACAGCATCCGGCCCGCGCATGTAGCACACTGGGGCTCGGAGCCGGGCCGAGGGAGTGTTTCGTTACGGGTCAACGAGCGGCCAACTCCCCACTCGGGCCACCCGGCGGGTGTGCCGCAGCGAGGGCCGGGCGACCGCCGACGGCATACACAACCGGGCTCGTGGCGAGGATCCTGGATGACTGTTCGGGCGAACCGGCGCGGCGAACACCGTGCGGGCACCCGCGAACCCCCATGATGCACGAAGCACGACCGAAGACACGGACCCGACGACGAGGAGGCGCCCTGTGGGCGAAGTGGTGAAGTTCAACGTACTGACGGTCCCTGAGGATGAACGGGCCACTCTGGAGGAGCGGTTCGCCAACCGCTCGGGACTCGTCGAGGGGCAGCCCGGGTTCCGGGAGTTCCAGTTGCTCCGCCCGGTCGAGGGCACCAACCGCTATCTCGTGTACACGCGCTGGCGCTCCGAGGAGGACTTCCAGAACTGGCTGCAGAGCACCGCCTTCCAGAAGGGCCACGCCAAGGCGGCGGCCGACGCGGGCCGGGAGGACGCCGGCGAGCACGGGCACGGCCATGGCCACGGTGGCGGGCACGGCGGTCCCGCGGCGACTGCCAGCGAGCAGTGGGGCTACGAGGTCATCCAGCACGTCAAGGCCGACGAGTGAGGTATCCGTACCGGCCGGCCGGCTCCCGCGTCACGGCCCGTCCCGGCGGGCACGCGGACAGCGCGTCCCGGACCGCCCCGCCTGTCCCGGATGCCGTGGGCGCACCCGAGCACCGGCGCTGAAAGGGTCCTGAGCACGTGTCGACCGCCAAACGGCGCCCCGCGCGCGCCCATCGCCGTCCCAAGCACCGGCGCCGGCGCCGATACCCGCTGATCCTTCTCGGCTGCCTCACTGTCCTCATGGAACTCGTCCTGATCACCACTCTCCCCCCGGCCGAGAACGAGCCCGGCACGGAAACAGAGGACGACGACCGCACCGAGCTCTCGGCACCCGACGCCGCCTCCGAAGCGAACGGCGGCTCCTCCCCTGACGAGGAGGAACCGCCGGTTCTGCGGCGCTCCGTCGTCGACGAGGCCGACAGCGCCAGCGGCGACATGGAGGTGGTCGAGGGCGAGAGCGAGGCGTCCGGCGACGGACCCACGATGCGCTACGTGGTCGAGGTCGAGAAGGGCCTCCCGGGCAAACCCGGCGACTTCGCCGACGCCGTCGAGATCATCCTCGCCGACGAACGGAGCTGGGGCGGCGACGGCGAGCTATCGTTCGCGCGCGTGGCCTCCCGGGACGAGGCGGACTTCACGGTCACCCTGGCGGCGCCCGAGACCGTCGACTCCCTGTGCGCGCCCCTGCAGACCAACGGCCGCGTCTCCTGCTCCACCGGGCAACAGGCGATCATCAACCAGAACCGCTGGGTCAGCGGGGTCGAGCACTTCAACGGCGACCTGGAGACCTACCGCATCTACGTCGTCAACCACGAAGTCGGCCACGTCCTCGGGCACAACCACGTTGACTGCCCGGAACCTGGAGAGCCGGCCCCGATCATGCAACAGCAGACGTTCGGCCTGGACGGCTGCGAACCCAACGGGTGGGTGAACCCGTAGGCAGTCTTCGGGGTTGCGGCGCCCGACTGTATTCTCCTGGCTCGCTGCCGCTCGCCTGGTCGGGCGCCGCCCAGGGTCAGGGAGCCGGGTAGCCCTGCATCAGCAGGCCGTAGGACACCGCCTGCTCCAGCGCGATCCACGACGCGTCGATGACGTTCTCGCCGACCCCGACCGTGGTCCACTCGGAGCGGCCGTCGCTGAACGTGACCAGGATGCGGGTGATGGCGCCGGTTCCCGTCCCGCCTTCGAGGATGCGGACCTTGTAGTCGGTGAGGGACAGGCTGGCAAGCGCCGTGTACACGCCCTCGACAGCGCTGCGCAGCGCACGGTCCAGCGCGTTGACCGGGCCGTTGCCCTCAGCGGTCGCGATCACCCGCTCGCCCTTGACGTACAGCTTGACGGTGGCCTCGCTGACCGCCTCGCTCTCCTGCGACGTGAAGAGGGCGGGCCGGGCGGCACCGGCGTCCGTGGGGGAACGCTCCGCGATAACCCGCCAGGACTCCGTCTCGAAGTAGCGCACCTGCCGGCCGAGCTCCTCGCGCAGCAGCAGCTCCAGCGACGCGTCGGCCGCCTCGAAGCTGTACCCGGCCTGTTCCAGGGACTTCACCCGGTCCACCACCCGGCCGACGGCCTCGCGGTCATCACCGAGGTCGAGCCCGAGTTCCTTGGCCTTCAGCTCGATCGAGGCGCGGCCGGCCATGTCGGAGACCAGCATCCGCATGTCGTTGCCCACGAGCGTGGGGTCCGTGTGCTGGTACAGGTCGGGGTCGACCTTGATCGCCGAGGCGTGCAGCCCGGCCTTGTGCGCGAACGCCGAGATCCCCACGTAGGGCTGGTGGGTGGCCGGGGCGATGTTCACGATCTCCGCGATGGCCAGCGAGACCCGGGTCGCCTCCCGCAGGCAGTCGTCGGGCAGGATGTCGCGGCCGTACTTGAGGGCGAGATCCCCGACCACCGTGAACAGGTTCGCGTTGCCCACGCGCTCGCCGTAGCCGTTGGCGGTGCACTGCACGTGGGTTGCGCCGGCGTCGACGGCGGCGAGCGTGTTGGCCACCGCGCAGCCGCTGTCGTCCTGGGCGTGCATCCCGAGCCGGACGTCGGTGCGCTCCCGCAGTTCCGCGATGACCGCGGTGATGTCCGCCGGAAGCATGCCGCCGTTGGTGTCGCAGAGGACGACCACGTCGACCCCCGCGTCGGCGGCGGTCCGCACCACGCTGACCGCGTACTCGGGGTCGTAGCGGTAGCCGTCGAAGAAGTGCTCGCAGTCGAGGAACACCCGCTGCCCGCTCTCGCGCAGGTGGGAGATGGTGTCGGCGACCATCTCCAGGTTCTCTTCGGGGGTGGTGCGCAGGGCCTGCTCGACGTGCCGGACGTCACTCTTGGCGACAAGAGTGACGACCGGCGCACCGGAGTCGCGCAAAGCGGCCACCTGAGGGTCGTCGGCGGCCCGCACACCGGCCCGGCGGGTCGCGCCGAACGCGGTGAGTTGCGCGTGCTTCAGCGGCAGCTCTTGTGAAGCCCGCTGAAAGAACTCGGTGTCCTTGGGGTTGGCTCCCGGCCAGCCGCCCTCGATGAACCCGACGCCGAACTCGTCGAGCAGCTTCGCGATGGCGAGCTTGTCCGCGATGGTGAGAGTGACACCTTCGCGCTGCGCGCCATCGCGCAGGGTCGTGTCGAAGACGTGGAAACTGTCGTCTGGCATGGGAAGCTCCCGGAATGAACGCGTCGCGTGATCGTGCGGTCCCGCCAGCGGCAATAAAAAAGACCCCTCGTGGACACGAGAGGTCAGCGCGCTGGCGAGGTCCGTTTTAGCCAGCGCGCCTCACGATAATGATCAGCTGAGACGGCACGGGTAACAGTCTGCCATACCCAGCGACGCACCGCCGACTCAACCCCCGCATGTCGAGGGGCGGGCCCGCATAGGCCGGCCATGCCCGGGCACCAGGCCCGGCCTGCGCTCAGACCTCGCTACGGCGCACGGCGGAGAGGAAGTGGGCCCAGGTAGCGGCGCCGAAGTCCAGGTGGCCGAGTTGTCTGTGCTGGGTGTCGCGAACGAGCACCCGCTCGTGCCCGTTCTCCGTGCGGTACTCGACGCAGTTGGCGTCACCACCGGTGCTGTAGCTGGACGTGTGCCAAGGGGCGGCCACCTCGACGCAGTTACCACCATTCTGCGAGTAGCTACTC
The DNA here is from genome assembly GCF_014203805.1 of Lipingzhangella halophila. Taxonomy (GTDB): domain Bacteria; phylum Actinomycetota; class Actinomycetes; order Streptosporangiales; family Streptosporangiaceae; genus Lipingzhangella; species Lipingzhangella halophila. The sequence continues at coordinate 4,743,146 of NZ_JACHJT010000001.1, forward strand.
GTTCTCCAGCGCTGATGCATACGTATCCTCCAGTTTCCTAATCAAGTTCACCGAGTCGCCCGGGGGGAGGGCCTCGCTCTGCAAACGAACGAACCGGGAGGCCATACCGGCAACTCGATGCGGATGGTCCACCAGGACACCACCATCCGCGCTCTCTGCGTATCCGACGGTCTGGCGCTCCAAGTCCATGAGCCGGAAAGGGGGACCGGCCGCCAGACAGGGAGCACCAACGAGGACCTGCACGATGAACTCGCCTCCTTCTGCCTTGCCAGCAATGTGGCCCAACTGGCGCCGCATCATGGCCACGTCGCCGATCTGGTGGCGGAGCACCCTTTCCGGGATGACGAAGGTCATCAAGGCCCCGTTCTCCAGCGTCACTGGAAGCCTACCTATGCGGGTTTCAACGTAGTTGTCCACTATTTCCGGATTGGGTCTCTGGTGCTGGTTCGATTCGAGGTGCCTCGCGTACTCCTCGGTCTGCAGCATTCCGGGAACGACCAGTGACTCGAACTCCCGGATCTCGTTCGCGTACTGCTCTAGCGTGAGCACGTCCTTGAACCACTCAGGGACATCCCGCCGTCCGGTGACATCGTTCCATATCCGGGTGAGTGCTCCCCCTGTTGCCAACGCGGAATCGAACGCGTCCGAATAGTCCCGAGTTGGTACGCGTATCGCTCGCTCCAGCGCACCAACCATCGCGTGCGAGAGACCCACTTGGCTGCCAAGCTGCCGTTGCGTCAGCCCAGCTTGAGCCCTGAGCCGACGTAGTTCCGAGCCGTAGTACTGCCAACGCTCGTTCGCCATGAACTGAGATTGTCACAGGAAGAAACACCCGGGCAACCAATACAACAACGGGCAACAGATTTGTGGTCTCCCTAGAAATGCTGCACATCAGTTGCCAGAGTGCCAGAGAAAGAAAAGACCCCGGCGACGGATGCGAGCCGTCCCGGGGCGTGACCCACCTGGAGGCACCCAGATGAGCATGTCCACCCTATCGGCGGTCCGCGCGGTACGGGCCTACCGTTTCCGCACCGGACGGGCCAGGCGGTCGCGGCCCTATGTGCTTGCTGCCCCCGCTCCCGCAGAACTGGTCTTCGATGTCTCCCCGAGGCTTCCTGCGGTGCTGGTGCTGCTGGCGTCCCTGGCTACCGGCAAGGGGGCGCGCCGATGAACCCGCCTGTCCCCCGTCCCCGCACCGGTGCGCCGGCCGCTGTACGGGCCGATCCCGAGTTCCGCAACGTGGCCCTGCTCATCGACGGCCGGGAGTACGTGTTCTCCGTCGGCACCGCCGACATCTCGGCCGCGGTGGAGTTGCTGGAAGGCTGGGCCGACACCTGCCGGCTGGCCGCCGCCACGCTTCGCCGGTGCCACGCACGGCTCCAGGCCGAGCAGCGCGCGCAGGCCGAGATCGCCTCGGCCGGCGGCCCCATGCGCGCGTGCGCGCTGTGCGACTCCCCCAACGCCGCGCCGCGCACCGCCTGCCACTGGTGCGGTAACCCGCTGGGCCGCGTCTCCTGATCCGGTCCTCAGGAGCGGTGCGCACCGCGCGAATCACGCGTACCTGAAACGCCGTAGATGCGATCCCGCCGCGCCTGGTTCGGGTTTGGCCAGACGCGGCCCCTCACTTGAGGCGGCCACTTCGTCACGTTATGTTCCTCATGTCCAACCAAACGCGACGAAGTAGACGAAACTCGCTTCTTCGTTCCCTGCCCCTTTTCGGGGTAGCTGATCCTTTGAGGAACCCTACTGTGCGCGGTGCTCTGCCTACCGCATTGAAGGCTGCTCGGGTGCTGCTGTTCGTCATGGCCGGGCTGGCGTTCCTGCTCTTCTTCATCCTGATCGTCGCCGACGCCGACCAGACCACCCTGTACCTGGGCTTCTTCGCCTATCTCGGCCAAGGCGCGATCGCGCTCACCCTCGCCCTGCTGCTGGCCCGCGGCGGTGCCTGGGTGCTGTACACCACCTGCGCCTTCACCGGTCTCGTCCTCGCTTGGAGCCTGCTCACCCTTCTGGGCGGCGATGCCGCCGGATTCACCCAGATGCTCCTGCCCGGGGTGATCCTTTTCCTTTCCACCCGGCCCCACGCGCGCGCCTACCTGAGGCGAACCACGTAACCGAGCCCGTTCCTCCTCGTTTCCAGCCCCTCCGTTTCACCCCTACCCCCCGGTGATCCTCTGTGCTGACACGCATCCATGACCCCGAGCGGGGCGCGAACTTCGTCGAGTACGCCGCCGTGATTGTGCTCGTGGCCGCGATCGCCGCCACAGTGCTCGGCTCCGGCATCACCGGACGTGTCACCGGCATGGTCGAGGACGCCATCACCTCCGTGGGCACCCCGGGAAACGGCTCGGGCCCCCAGGCCGGAGGTGAGCACGGCGACGAACAGCAACACGACACTCCGGGTGGGGACCAGCAACCAGCCACCCCGCAGGCCGACCCCGACAACGACAACGACGACGAAGGCGAGGGCGGGGGCGGGGGCGGTCCGCTGGGCTCCATGCCCACCCTCGACACCGACCTGGGTCCCGGCAGCGGCAGCGGCGAATCGTTCGCGCCACTGGGCGTGGACAACCTCCTCGCCGGGCCCCCAAGCGCCGGGCTCACCCCCACCTACTCCACCGGAGACCTGCGCGACGACATCGCCGACCTGGCCGATGACGCCGCCGAGTCCCAGGCCCGCGCCACCCGCGAGGGCCTGGAAATGGCCGAGGAAACCATCCGCGGTCCCATCGACCTCGCACAGGACCTGCGCGAGGACGCCCCGGGAACCCTCCGCCGCGGCGCGGAGAACGCCATCGCCGGCGCCACCGAGCTACACAACGAGTACGCCGCAACCGTGCGCGACAGCGCCGAACTGATCCGGCAAGGCTTCGACGACGGCGAGTACCTGAGCGGACTGTGGGACGGAGCCAGCCACCTCGCCACCTGGAACCTCAGCCAAAGCGCACAGTTGGCCATCAGCGAAGAAGGCTACGAACACTTCGCCAACGGCGAGTTCGAACAAGGACTCGTCCGCTCCACCGCCAACGCCGCCAGCTGGCTCATCGGCGGCCCCGCCCTCAAAGGACTCACCAAACTCCCCAACGGCACCGGCCGCAACCCCGACCCCGACCCAGACCCAGAACCCGACTCCCACCACCTCGCCGACGGCGAGACCGACAGCCAGGGCCAGAACCGCGACGAGGACGACACCGACGAACCCAACGGCAACTGCCGCACCAACAGCTTCACCCCCGGCACACCCGTGCTCATGGCCGACGGCTCCACCACCCCCATCCAAGACATCCAGACCGGCGACGAAATCCTCGCCTTCGACCCCGCCACCGGTGAAGAAGGCCCACGCGAGGTCACCGACACCATCACCGGCGACGGTCAGAAGACCCTCGTCGACATCACGGTTACCGACACCGACGGCACCACCAGCACCCTCACCGCCACCGACGAACACCCCTTCTGGGCCCCCAAGGCCGGCCAATGGGTCGACGCCACCGACCTCACCCCCGGCACCTGGCTCCGCACCTCCACCGGCACCTGGACCCAAATCACCGCCGTCGACACCAACACCGTCGACGACCAACAGGTCCACAACCTCACCATCGACGACCTCCACACCTACTACGTTGTGGCTGGCGAGGTTGACGTCCTCGTTCACAACCAGGGCGGATGTCGTCGCGGAAAGGTTTCGTTCCGCGGGAATGACCTGGCACAGGAAGCGTATGATTATCGCGCAGCGAATAATCTGAATCCCCAGAGAAATATCTCAACTTTCGAATATGTAGACAGAGATGGAAACCCACAAACCATAACGCGCGCGAATGAACCGGGCGGCAGACATGCTGAGAGCGTGATTATGAATGAATTGAAAGAAGAAAAAATACCCAACGAAAATATCACCGGAGTGTACTCCGAGAGAGTGCCCTGCAGCAGTGGAAAATCAAAAAGCTGCGCGGCCCGATTGGGTAATTATGAGAACGCAGAAATATCGTGGAGCTTGGATGGAAATGGCAGAGAAAATTTTGGTGCGATAGCACGGGACATGGAAAGCCGCGGGGACAGCGAATAGGTAATGGACGATCCGGAGAATAGGCGCCGTCAGATCAATCAGTTGTTGGACGAGCTTCGCGACTCGGACACACAGAGTCTGACTTCCCGGGACGCTTCAGTTGAGTTTGACGTGGCAAGAAACTGGAACATTCCAGAATCCGACAAGATTGCATCCGAATCCTGGGGTCTACCCAAGAACATCAAGCCTGACTATTTTTTCAACAAACCGCAGATTGAACATCATCCCCAGGTTTCATTCCAGTCGAAAAATTTCTATTCGATCGGGGAAATCGCTGACGATCCAATCGTGGTGGAACCCGACTCAGGGGCCGTCTATTTTCTCGCCTCTTGGTCATACAAGAAAGTGATTTTCAATTCATCACTTCAAGGATACATCAAGTGCTCATGGCTGTGGCGAAGCACTCTTCCTCTACTGGTTGAAATGGGCAACCTAACATGGACGATCGAGCAGTTCGACTCACACGAAGATGAAATACAAGAGATATTTGAATGCATGCAAAGAATCGATCCAACGGTTGTCGATTCCAGGTCTTCTATGTGGGGCGAGATTGTCTTCGACCTCCTCATGTGACTCGCAATGAATGGCCGCCACTGACTTCGCCCGTCGATTTTGAGGATTGGGGGCAGGTAGTACGCGTGTCTGGGTCCATGGGAATGCAATCAAGCGGCGAGCTACTGACCTTCGGTGGAGCGGTAGCGGCCGTGCAGGCAAGTTACGGCCCGGCCATGGTGGGAGTGGGCACAGCATCGTGCCACGGTTCGGGCCTACCGCTCCCGCACGGGACGTGCCCGGCGGGAGCGTCCCTCCGTCCTTGCCCCTCGCGTCCCCCTCGCGTCCCCCTCGCCGGTCCTCTCAGGCCCTGGCGATCAGGGGCAACCTCCTGACTCCGGTCATCGTGGAGGTGGTGTTGAACTCGACCGGCTCGCCGGGATCGGTGCGAAGCGCACCGAACCGATCGAACAGGATGTTCAGCGCCACCCGTCCCTCGAGCCTCGCCAGTGGCGCGCCCAGGCAGAAGTGGATGCCGTGGCCGAAGCTCAGATGTGGGTTGGGGGTGCGGTCCGGGACAAAGGGGTCGGGGTTCGCGAACACCCGCGGATCCCGGTTGGCCGCCGCCGGCCAAATGGTGAGCACCCGGTCGGCGGGGATGGTGTCACCGCCGAGTCGCACCTCGCGGGTGGTGGACCGGGCGAGCGCGGCGAACGGAGGGAGCAGCCGTAGTGTCTCCTCGATCGCGGCGGGAACCGTCGAACGGTCCGCGCGCGCCTTCGCCTGTTCGTCGGGAAAGGCGTCCAGACACAGCACCGCGTTCCCCAGCAGCGCCGTTGTGGTGACGTCCCCGGCGACCAGCGGGAGGTGGGCGAACATGACGACCTGGTCGTCCGGCAGGCGCTCCCCGTCCACCTCGGCCTCGACCAGCTTGGGCAGCAGATCCTCCCGGGGACGGCTACGCCGCTCGGCCGCGTGCTCGCGGAGGTACTCCGCGAGAGGAAGCACCCCCTCCTCCAGACGCATTGGCAGGGCGGCTCGGTGAAAAGTCCACCGTTCGATTCGAGAACGACCCCGGAAATCGAGAGTTCGAGCCGTAAACAACGAGTACGTGGCTCAGGCGAAGCTATCTAGAGTCCAGGTCAACAAGACTTTCCGAAATCAGGCGAAGGCTGCATTCGAAGCGGCTAGCCAGAGTGGAAGGTCTGTGTACTATCACTTCCAAGGAGGGCCGCTGTCGCCGGAGGTGCGATCTAGACTGGAAGAGTATGCCAATCGCTACGGCGTGGACCTAGTTATCGACGACACACCCTTCGACAATCTTAATTGGACCACTAGAATGTTCGAAATACATGGCTGGATCACGATCCAGGAACCCGGAGACAACGACGTCCCCTCCAGCGTCCGGAATAGGATCCAGGATTTGGTTGAAGTCGCGAAGGGAGGAAACGCGCTCGTCGACCTAAGCTGGATGAACGGTCAGTTGACTATCCACTTCGGCGGATTCTCCAACCACAGATCGCCGGACATCGAGGAGTTATTATCACTTTTCCTGAAGGCGGGGGAGATTGCCAAAGGTTCTTACGGGCTTCTGTACTACCACGATGACGAGGAGGAGGATCCGGAAGGACGGAACTCGTTCAAAGTGATGGTGATGCGACACGGACGGGTCACGAATGAGCGAGATACGCTTCTCAGCCCCGTGATTCCCACGATTGAGTCACCGGATGTTCCCGGCCAATGATGGACCACCAGGCACCTGAGGACTACCGGTACCGATACCGACGGCACAACCAGCGCCCTCACCGCCACCGACCTCGACCCCGGAACCTGGCTCCGCACCTCCCGCGGATTACATGTCAGCACTAAAGGACCTGGCAGCGAAAACCGACGGAGAAGCCAGAAAGAGAACGAAACGCAAATCCAGAAAGGCCATTCCTGGTGGGGACAGAAAGTGGCAAATAGTGACGGAATTGCTGCCAGGGTAGAGTCACTCGTGAGCGCCGAGTTTCTTGTTGTTTCAGTCCAATCCACTCGGTTGTGGACACCTGTTATGAATTTGCTCGCTGAACAACAAACGCAAGTTGTCTTCGACGAAGCTGTGGAGCAAGTATCCGCATCCTCAGGGCACCTAAGTCATGCCGAAAGCATGCGCCTGGCTGAGATCCTGGATACCACATTCGAACTGAGCCAATCCGGACTTGGCGCTCCGGACATGGCCTACTGGCCGATGACGGTCCTCGGAACACTGTATGTAGCGCTGGGTTCAGTGTCCGGCTATGATTCTGAGCTATCCAGGCAAGAGGTTCTGTTCACGACAGAGGCGATTGCTGGGAACCTCGACGGTGTACTGAAGTTCGCTCGCGAGAACAGCAGAATTCAGACCGAGTTCGGGAGCTGGAGATTTCGCAGTGAATCCGAGAGGTTTCTTGGGCTAACCATGTCGAATGCAACCCCTGAAGGCGGCCCCAAGAACGAAATTTCTGCGCTAGAACAAGAAATAAGAAGCCGCACAGAGCAGGCAATTGGTATTGCAGCTCAGTATTATGGCTGGAACGTCCGTTGAATCGGATTGAGTGAGCCTTTTTCATCGGGTTTCGCGTTCGTGGAAGACGAGTACCGCGCGCATGATCTGACCTGCGCGGTTGGGGCAGCAGCGCAGTTTGTGTAGGACTCGCCAGTTCTTCGGCTCAGCGTTGGCCCGCTCACCAGGGGCACGCCGAGCAGACGATCATCAACCGGACCAGAGAGGATCGGGACTACGAGATCATTGAGGGCGGCACGAACAGTAATACCTGCCAGCCTGGCGAGAGTCCAACAGGGAACTGCATGCCCGAGCTTGATAAGGAAAGCCTGAATCACGGAGGTGACTACCGTGAGGGCACCTGGTAGAAGTCAGGCGAATGTCACTTCTGGTGGGACGGATAGCGATGACACCTGGCAATGGTCCCGACGATCGCAGCTACGACTACGCGGCGGAACTCGGCGCGCTCCCTGCCTGGGGGCCACTTGCTCTGGTTGCCGCGGTGGCGGCGCGGGTGACGCCGGCCTATCGCGTGCTGGCCGATGCCGCCGAGAACGCAGTCCACGCCAGCGTGGTCGATGCGCTGGGGCAGGCACGCGAGGTCGACACCGTGATTCTGCGACACCTGCACGATGACCTCCTTCCCCTGTGGCCCGAGGACGAGGGGGAGATGGATGTCCTCACCCCCTACTACTGGAAGATGCGGGCCCTGCACGTCCTCAAGGTCGGGTTGGAGCACGCCGTAGACGACCCCGTCCGCGGCGCCCGGATGGCCGAGCAGACCGCCGTGGACATGATCGACGACTTCGACTCACGCGTCGAACAGGAAGGGATTGACCGCCCACTCGCGCTCTCGTCGGAAGAGACATCGTCGTACGCCGTCCGCGAGTTCGGTAACTTCCTGCACGACGTCGCCGCACTGCGCGAGGAGGCCGACCCCGAAACCGCTGTGTGGCGTATCCGCGAACATGGTTCCGCCGAAGCCGAGTTCCTGGAACAGGAACTGCTGCCATTGTGGATCCAGGCAGAGAACTGGGCCCAGGCCGACCTCGAGTCGGCACACGGGGCCGAGCACGAGTAGCGCCTACGCGTAACAGAGTGAGGTCACGATCGCCCCTCAGCCCTTGGGCCACTTGATGACGTTGACGTAGACCGAGGCGGTGCCCTCATCCGGGAAGACAGCGACTACGGGATGATTGGCCAGCAGTGAAAAAACTAGACAGGCCAGAAATAATTCGACTCATCGAGACAATCAGAGAAAATGATCGACTTGAAAGCGACATCGAGAGTGATGAAGAGATAGAAAAACTGGAAACGGGAATCCCGTGCCCGCACATCACAGACCTAATCTATTTTCCGGACGAATTTGTTGCGGACCGCGGCTTCCTGACCGCTGAGGAAATTGCTGACTTGGCGATGGAATACAAGCCATTTGAACTCTAGTCTTACAGTCAGGGTTCCTTTTGATGAGGGGTGGCAGCTCCCCGTCCGGGTTCATCGTCCGAACGGCGTACCCAAAGAAAGGGAGCAAGCCCTGATGGTGGACATGGCATGGATGGTGCTGGTATGACCGAATCACTCCGCGGTGTCTATGAGCTCCAGGGAATGTTTCACCAGGACTGGGATCTTGACTATGAGTCATGGGACGAGGTCATTGAAGATTTCGCTCGGTCTCGTTCGGCATACGCCTCGGCGGCCGTGACAGAACTGGCCAACATGGCGGAACAATGGTCCGAGAAGCGGATCCGCAAAGAGATCCGGGTCATCGTCACACAGAAAGAAGCCGCCAAACTACCGCAACCGAGATGGAAGAACGCCGCTCTAACGCTGCGCGAGCGAATCATCGCTGCGCAGAGGAACTACGGACACTGGTCAACCGACTGACCCAGTGAGAAGGCTCGCGGGGGCACCCACGGCATACCATCCGGGCAGGTGAATGGATGAGCAGGGACGAACGAGACGAATGGCTTGGCAGCTTTCTCACACAAATGGAAGTCTCTCGATTGGAGAGCGTGTCCGTTTTAGTTTCTTCGCGCCGGGCTCTGGGACTGGTTGCACTGTTGGAGAGCTGGCACAGTCACGTTGTCAGGATTAGCGGGGAACTTGACCTCCCCGGTTCCGACAGGACGGCCTGGGGCGCCTATGACTTGATTGCTGCACTTGCCCTTAGGAGCCTCCTCGCTCGTGGACTGGAAAACGCTGAACCGAGTTCCCTTGGAGGGTTCAAGCGAGCGCTCAATGATGTCGACTCCAGGTTTAGAGAGTTCACCGAATATGATGAATCTGGGGTAGTCCGCCGCATTGACAGCGAGGGACGGCCCAGTGATGAATGGTGGTGGGACCGGATTCCGAGTAGCGGTCCGATCCGTCGGGAGATCGAGCAAATTAACCACAGTAGTGATTCCGGTCACGACTGATATAGCGAAAGAAACGGCGCTCCCGTCAGCTCGTCGGCCGGCCAGCAGTGCCCTCGCGTTGATGCCCGTTCCGCGGACCAACCGTTGCTGTTCCTCGACATCGATGGACCGCTGATCCCGTTCGGGCCATCACCCCAACGCCGCGACAACCACCCGAGCCACCCGCAGGCGGGCTCCATGCCGTTGCTGGCACGACTCAACCCCGAACACGGACACCGGTTGTCGCGGCTTGGACAGGATCAAACAGTGTCTTACCGTTCACCCGAAGAAGCAGTACAATGTTTCATCTCCAAGATCCAAGAAATCCGAGGTGACTTGGCATTTGGACGGCCTGGTGCCCGCGCTGGGACGCCTCGCGGCCGCGCATCACCTGCTCACTCGGGATGCTGGAAAGATGATAACGAACACCCAGATGAAAGATTTGCTTTCGGAAGTTCACGGGGCTGGGCTGGACAAGAGTCTTCCAGAGGATCTCCAGGAGACAGTAGACACTGGATGGAAGCGGGGGCCGCGGGGGCTTCTATCACCGGGTGAGGAGCACTGGAACCCGGTACCAACCGCGGGCCCGCAGGAACTCATGTGCGCCGAGATCGACCTCAATGACTTCAGGGTCGATGACGATGACCTCGTGGCCGAACCCGGAACGTACCTCGAAAAGGTCACGCTGCGCGCGTTCCTTTTCGCTGGAAAATGCCTGGAGCGAGCCCGGACTCTTGAGGAGGGCCATGATCTGCACGCGGTTGTCTGCACCAGCGTAGATGAGGACTTTCTCACGCACGGCAGCACCGTGCGGTTCTTCCTCCGTAGAGGTGAACTACCAGCCCGATATGAGGACCTTGAAAGGTTCGCAATCGAAGCGATCGCTCTGCTCGGTCTGAACGACCTCTCCAACACGAGCTACCGGACGCTCGACGAGTTGTTTCGTCCTTGACATTCACCACGAGGGTTTCCTTCAAAGGTGAGGTTCTCCGGCAGTCCGCGGACCGGAACGAGCGGCTTGTCTTGGTGGAATCAGAGTGAGGACGCGATCACCGTTCAGTCGTTGGGCCACTTGATGACGTTGACGTAGACCGAGGCGGTGTCCTCATCCGGGAAGACCGCGACCACGTTCTGTTTGACCAGGTCGTTGTCGGGGTGACTGTCTTTGCATTCCACGTTGCCGTCGACGGTGTCCTCGTCATCGGGAATGTCGAAGGTGTCGCGCGTCTCCGCGTCGGGTGGGGTGTCCCGGTGGTACGGATCGATACCGGCGGCTTCGCAGAACTCCTCCAGACCGTCCCGATCCACCGTGAACGTCACTTTGTAGTACAGCTCATTGAAGTCGCTGTGGCCCGCGGTGATGTCGACATCCGTGGCGCTCTCGGGAATGCTCAGCCCGCTGTACTAGGTGAAGGATTCGGGCAACTCATCGTCGTCGGGTACCGGCACCGACGGGGTGGCGGGAATCGTGCAGCGAATGGACTCCTCGCAGTTTGCCGGACCCTCTGGTTGTGCGCAGCCAGCCGTGACAACCAGAATCCCCAGCGCCACAATGGCGCTGTGCGCTCCACCGTGATCGAATCCTCTTCCCACGGGCCATGACCCTACTGCCGAGTCCAGCGTCCCGCGTTGGCTGGGACCGGCAGTTTTCGGCCGTAGTCTCGGAACACTTCCCGAGATATCCGAGCAGCGACCCTGACCACGGGGACACTTTCGGCGTCGAAACCGACTCCCCGGACACACTCGATGTGCCCCAAAACCCCGGCCGATCGTGGCGATCCGCAGCTCTCGCCTCCTGAACCCAAGCGGGGTTTCGGCTGCGCAACGTCACTCGACGCCAGCCGGGCCACTGGTAGTACCCGTTATACTATGCGGTTCGCTCGAAGGGGGTTCCGCCAGGATCTGTGGTCCGCACCGGGCCAGCACGCTCCCCACACCCGCTCGCGCCCTCCGCCCCCCAGCCCGTAATCTACGAATCTATGCAGGTCAGTCCAGTATGAGCAGGGCATTGATGGCGCGGACCCGCCGGCTGGCCACGCTGCGCTGGGGTAATCCAGACGCCTCATCCGCACCACGAACTTCGTAGAACCTGTTCCACCAACCTATTGAGTTGATCTTTTGCATCCATACACAATGTGTCAATCACCATTGGCAAGAACGCTGTTTACTTCTTGCCGGTGATGTGGACCGCGCGGGCGCGGCCGCAGGGGAAAATCCGCGTCCGCCCACCCTGCACAGACCGAGGAGAACTGCCCTCATGACCGACGCGCTCCCCGTCGACACCGAGGACGCCGAGGACACCGAAGACGCCGGGACCGGACACACCAGCTGGAAGCGTTTCGGGGTCTTCACCGTCATCGGAGGCGTTGCTGTCGGCGGCCTGCTCTACGCCCTGGCCAACGGCGCCGTCGCCGCCCAGTTCGTCGTCTCCGACCTCGACTTCAAGGTGTCGGCCGACCAGTTGGTCGGCACTGGGTTCGAGCAGTACGGCGGAATCAACGTCGACCGCAACGACGAACCGCTGCCGATGGCCACCGCCGCAATCAGCGAGGCCGAGCTGCACTCGATGTGCCAGTCCGTCCTGCTCGACGACCAGCTCCCCGGCCTCCCTCCCATCTCGCTGAACCTCACCGCCGGGACCGGTGACACCCCGGCCGAGGCCGAGACCCTGCTGGTCGACATGCACCAGATGGCGGGTGACGCCGAGTTCGAGAACCTCGACATCGGCGCCAACGCCCCCGACATGGACAAGGGGCCCGATGCGGGCACCCCGATCCACGGCATGTTCGGCATGCAGTCCGACACCATCGTCGTCAACGACCTGGAACAGGAGGCCCGGGCCACCACCGCGGGATCCTTCGTGCTGAACGACCTCAACCTGACGCTGGAGTTCGGCGAGAACGAGTGCTTCTGACCGCGAAAACCGACACGAGGTACGGCGTTGCCCCTCCCTCGCCGGCCCTCTCGCACACACGACGAGGAGCCCTCGTGGCCGACCAATCCCCCACGCGTCGTCGGAGCCTGCCGGTGCGTATGTGGCTGCGCTGGCGACGGTGGCGCCGCAGCCGCCCGTTCTGGGGTGGGCTCCTGATGATCACCGGTGGTGTTGAGCTGGCGCTCCTGCCCCTTGGGCCGTTGGAGATCGGGGTCGCCGGTGTGGCGCTCCCCGGCGTGCCGACCTACATGCTGGCCCTCTTCGTCATCTCCCTGGGCGCCATCACCTGGTTCACCCCACAGCAGCACACCATCACCGGTCTCCTCGGCGGCATCTGCGCCCTGGGGTCGCTGGTGTTGTCCAACCTCGGTGGCCTGTTCATCGGGGCACTGCTGGTCCTGGCCGGGTCGGGGCTCACCTTCGCGTGGGCCCCCGGGGCACGGCCGGCGCGACGCCGGGGTCGACGCCGCGCCGACGCCACCGCTCCGCCCGCCGGCACGCCCGACGCCAGCACCAACACCAACACTGCGAGCACGGCCCTCGGTCCCCCAGGTGGCCCGCTGGATGAGCCCGCGGAGCACGACGGGGAGCAGTGGCCACGCCCATCCAGTCCCAGCCCGACGTCTGGGACGTGACGTACCGGCCGGGCGTCGCGGCACTTCCCCACCGCGTCACCGGGCCGGCAGCGATCCCGCCCGGAAACGTCTCGCGTTCCCGGGCGGGACACGTCAACGGCCGGCAGCGCCGCCGGCCGTTTCGATACCGGCCCTCGCGGGCCGGCCCCACGTTGGAGGACACGATGTACAACATCACCGACCACGTTCGCCGATCAGTACCGCGGCTCGCCGCCGTGGCCTCCGCAGCTGCTGTCGGCGCCCTGGTGCTCCTCAGTGCCAGCCCCGCCCAGGCGCAGCAGACGTCCACCACCATCGAACCGGCCGGTCACTACCTGAGCGCCACCCAGGACGGCGCCGGGACCTTCGAGGTCGACGGCTCCACGGTCTCCTGCGACACGTCGGAATCCTTGCGCGGCGAGGACGACCCAGCGGACGTGAACCAGATCCCCGAGGAAGACGACAACCACAACCCCGACGGCCCGGTCTCCGGAGTGCTCTCCGCCCCGGTGTTCGAGGACTGCGAGGTGGTGGGGGTTCCACTGACATCGGCCGACATCACCACCGCCCCGGGAACGTGGGAGATCGAGGCCCAGAACGGCGACCCGTCCACAATCACGCTGTTCATCCCGCCGGCGGGCGAGCCGGGCTCGCTGACGGTGAACATTTCCGGGCTCTCCTCCTGCGAGATCGAGGTAAACCCGGGCGACGAACCGGCCCCCCTCACCGGCACCTGGCAGGAGGGTGACGGCCAACTGGTGTTCGACGGCGAATCCGTCCCCGTCGACGTCACCGAGAGCAACTTCGGCTGCCCGGACGGGGGCGAGCACGACGGCGTGTTCACGTCCACCTACACCATCGCCAACGAGACCGACCCCGACCAGCCGGTGACCATCACCGAGTGACCCCAATGGGTCCGGCCGGCCCCGCCGCGCCGGACCCACCCGACCGGGTGAGGCGACCACGCCCGCGACGAGGGCGCGTCCGGTGACGAGACCGCACGATCGCGCCGTTGGGCGGTGGGCGTAACGCCCCGAAGCAGTGTCTCCCCGCCGATCACGGCGTGATCGGCGGGGGGTCACGACACCGGGAGCACGATCGAAACGGGCGTACCCGGCTCCCCGTGCGGTTTGTGGGGCCGGTCCACCCGACGGTGCGGGCCGGGTGAGGCGCGCTCAGACGACCTTCCGCACCCAGCCGTGGGTGTCGGGACGGGTGCCGTACTGCAGCGCCACCAGATCCTCGCGGAGGCGCATGGTGATCGGGCCGGGAGTGCCGTCGCCGATCGTGAACTCTCCCCCGGGGCCCCGGACGTGTCCGACAGGGGTGATGACGGCGGCGGTACCGCAGGCGAAGACCTCGGTCAGCTCGCCGCTGGTGGCGGCCTCGCGCCAGCGGTCGGTGCTGATCCGGCCCTCCTCGGTTCGGAAACCCAGCTCGGGCGCGAGCTTGAGCAGGGAGTCGCGGGTGATGCCGGGAAGCAGTGTCCCGGTGAGCGCGGGCGTCATGAGCTGGGCGTCATCGCCGGAGCCGAAGACGAAGAACAGGTTCATCCCGCCCATCTCCTCGACCCAACGGTGCTCGACGGCGTCGAGCCAGACGACCTGGTCGCACCCCTGCTCGACGGCCTGCGCCTGGGCGAGGAAGCTCGCGGCGTAGTTACCGGCGAACTTGGCCTCGCCGGTACCGCCGGGGGCGGCACGCGTGTAGTCCTCGCTGAGCCAGACCGTGACCGGCTTGACCCCTCCCGAGAAGTACGCCCCCGACGGGGAGGCGATCAGCATGAAGAGGTAGCTCCGGGACGGGTTGTTCACCCCGAGCCCGACATCGGTGGCGAACATGAACGGACGCAGGTAGAGGCTGCTGTTCTCCTGGCTGGGAACCCACTCGGCGTCGTGCTGGAGCAGCGTCTCGAGGGCGCCGGTGAAGAGCTCCTCGGGCAGCTCGGGCATGGCCATACGGCGGGCGCTGCGGTTGAACCGGGCCGCGTTGGCCTCGGGCCGGAAGCACGCGATGGTGCCGTCGGGGTGCCGGTAGGCCTTCAGCCCCTCGAAGATCTCCTGGGCGTAGTGCAGAGACGCGGTGGCCGGATCGAGTGTGACGGGACCGTACGGTTCGAGCTGGGCGTCGTGCCAGCCTTTGCCTTCCGTGTAGCGGATGGTGACCATGTGGTCGGTGAAGACGGTGCCGAACCCCGGATTGTCCAGTAGGGCATCGCGTTCCTGCGGGGTCTTCCGCTGGGACGAGAGCTGGACGTCGAACGTCAACCCGCTTGTGGTGGTGCTGCTGTTCATAGGTTCTTCGGTCCTCTCGGATACACCGGGCCGGCAGCGCTGCCGGCTCACGATCAAGTGTGACGGAAACGACACACCCGGGCCATAGCACGGTGGTCGGATGGGGATGACTGGGGCAGCGCGCCGCCGAAGAAACGGCCAGCGGGCGCGCCGGTGGCACGCCCGCTGGCAAACCCGGGTCCCGTGTCCGCCTCGGCCGCGCCTCGTGAGGTCAGCAGGGCCGAGACAGGCGATCTCAGCCCTGCTCGGCTACTCGACTCGCTATGTCGTCGCCGATCTGGGTGGTGGACCGCTCGCTGCCGTCCTTCACCCGCGCGTTCAGGTCCTCGGCCACCGCCTGCTCGACCTGGCTCGCCGCGGCGCTCAGACCGAGGTGCTCCAGCATGATGGCCGACGAGAGGACCGTGGCCGTGGGATCGGCCTTCCCTTGGCCGGTGATGTCCGGCGCGGATCCGTGCACCGGTTCGAACATGCTGGGGAAGTCGTTCTCGGGGTTGATGTTGCCGCTCGCGGCCAGACCGATCCCGCCGGCGATGGCGGCGCCGAGGTCGGTGATGATGTCGCCGAACAGGTTGTCGGTCACCACGACGTCGAAGCGCTCCGGCTGCGACACGAAGAACATGGTGGCGGCGTCGACGTGGCAGTAGTCCACCGAGACCCGCGGGTACTCGGCGCCGACCTCGCGCACGACGCGCTGCCACAGCTCACCGGCGAAAGTCAGCACGTTGTCCTTGTGCACGAGGGTGAGCTTGGCGCGCGGGCGCGCGTTGGCTTTCTCGAACGCGTAGCGAACCACGCGCTCCACGCCGAAGCGGGTGTTGACGCTGTCCTGGGTGGCGATCTCGCCGGGCGTGCCCTTGCGCAGCACGCCGCCCATCCCCGCGTAGGGCCCCTCAGTGCCCTCGCGGACCACGAGCATGTCGATGTCGTCGGCCTCGGGCGCGGCGAGCGGCGTGGACACGCCCGGGTAGAGCCGCACCGGGCGCAGGTTCACGTAGTGCGAGAAGGCGAACCGCAGCCGGAGCAGCAGGCCGCGCTCCAGGACCCCGCTGGGCACCGAGGGGTCGCCGACGGCCCCCAGCAGGATGGCCTCGTAGGAGCGGAGCTCGTCCTCGACCGAATCGGGCAGCGTCTCACCGGTGGCGTGCCATCGCCGGGCACCGAGCTCGTACTCGGTGGTGTCGAGGGCGACGTCGTGTTTCGACGCGGCCGCGGACAGGACCTTCAGCCCTTCCGCGACCACCTCGGGCCCGATGCCGTCGCCAGGGATGACAGCCAACTTAACGGTGCGAGCAGCCATGGAACAGCCCAGCCCCAATCTCAACAGTGGTCTCGGCGCTCACGGGTGTCGGCGTCCGCACGGACGCCGACACCCGGTATCTCGCATTCGAGATGAGCGAAAGTAGTCGTGCCAAGCCTAGCGACCCGCGGCGCCGCCGTTGTCACGACGGTCCAACGCGATCTGCACGGCACGGGTGGCTTCGTCTTCTTCTTCGGCCGGAGCCGGGGTGGTCTCGTACATGGGCGATCCTTCGCGTGGCACGGTGTTCGAGCCCGGGTGAGCCCGAGCGCGCCCGAATGGGCCGGAAACGAACGGGCGACGGCAGCGTCCGGCACGCGTGTGGCGGTACTCCGGAACACTCCGGTCTGCGATGCGGGTATGGCCACGCACGGACTCCGGCGGGGTCGCCTGCCGGGAGGACCGCCGCTCTCGCCAGATCAGTGTGGGGGCGGCGCTCGTGCGTGCGGGTGTCGTTCGTCGTTGTCCCGACACCGTGGGTCCCAAGACTATCGGAAGTCCAACTATCCGGCCACTCAACCCCCCCGGCCAGCGCGAACGCTGAAGGGCCGCCCGCGCGCCGTGCGCATGGGCGGCCCTTCAGCGGACTCCGCGGAAGCGCGGGGACTATTCCAGGTCGACCTGGCGGGTCCTGGCCGAGGCGATCTCGCCGGAGATCACTTCGAGGGTCTCGTCCGGGATGGCGGAGTCGACCGTCAACGTGATGAGCGCCCGGCCGCCCTGCTGGTCCCGGCTCACCTGCATGCCGGCGATGTTGATCTGGGCCTCGCCGAGCAGCGCGCCGACCTTCCCGACGATGCCGGGGCGGTCATCGTAGGAGAAGAACGCCATGTGCGAGCTGATCGGGATCTCCATCTCGTACCCGTTGATCTCGACCAGCTTCTCGTAGTGACGCGGGCCGGTGAGCGTGCCCGATACGGACACGCGCTGGCCATCCGGCAGGATGCCCCGCACGCACACCAGGTTGCGCCAGTCCGAGTTGTCATCGCTGGTGGAGAGGGTGACCTCGACGCCGCGCTCCTTGGCCAACAGCGGGGCGTTCACGAACGTCACCGTGTCCTCGGTGACGTCGCTGAAGACGCCCTTCAGCGCGGCCAGCTCCACCACCTTGACGTCGTGCACGGCGATATCACCGCGGACCACGACCTCGACCTGGGTGGCCACGCCCTGGGCCAGCGAGGTGAAGATCCGGCCGAGCTTCTCGGTGAGCGGCAGCGCCGGCTTGATCTCCTCGGCCACCGCGCCGCCCTGAACGTTCACCGCGTCAGGGACGAACTCCCCGGACAGCGCGAGCCGAACCGAGCGGGCGACCTGGGTACCGGCCTTCTCCTGCGCCTCCTCGGTGCTGGCGCCCAGGTGCGGGGCCACGACGACGTTCTCGAACTCGAAGAGCGGGCTGTCGGTGCAGGGCTCCTTGGTCCAGACGTCGATGCCGGCGCCCGCGACGCGCCCCTCCTTCAGGGCCCGGTACAGGGCGTCCTCGTCGAGGATGCCGCCCCGGGCGGCGTTGATGATGCGGACGTTCGGCTTCACCTTCGACAGCGCCTCGTCGCCGATCAGGCCGAGCGTGTCCTTGTTCTTCGGCAGGTGGATCGTGATGAAGTCGCTGCTGGCCAGCAGCTCGTCCAGGCTGACGACCTCCACGCCCATCTGCGCGGCGCGGGACGGCTGCACGAACGGGTCGTAGGCGACAACCCGGGTCCCGAAGGACGCGAGCCGCTGCGCGACCAGCGCGCCGATCCGCCCCAGGCCGACAACACCGATGGTCTTGTCGTAGAGCTCCACACCGGTGTATTTGGAACGCTTCCACTCGCCGTTGACGAGCGCGTTGTGCGCGGGGGCGGTGTGCCGCGCCGAGGCCAGCAGCAGGTTGATGGCCTGCTCGGCGGCACTCACGATGTTGGAGGTGGGTGCGTTCACGACGAGCACCCCGGCCTTCGTCGCCGCGTCGAGGTCGACGTTGTCCAGCCCCACGCCCGCGCGCGCCACCACCTGCAGTTTGGGCGCCGCCGCGAGGGCCTCGGAGTCGACCTTGGTCGCGCTACGCACGATCAGGGCATCGACATCAGCGAGAGCGGACAGCAGTTGGGAGCGGTCACTTCCGTCAGCACGGCGGACGTCAAAACTCTCCTCAAGCAGCGCGATTCCGGCGGGCGAGAGTTCTTCCGCGACAAGTACGGAGGGCTTCGGCACAGCTAGATCCTTATATGGGTTGCGACTTTGGCCGCGGTCGCGGCGGCCTTGGGCGAACTCCAGAACTATTCGTCGGGCCTCCAGGGCCAAGGAAAGTCTACTGCGCAGAGGGGTTGCGTAAATGAAGAGGGGGGCGCACGCCCGCGAAGCCCCGCCGTATTCCCAGTTCAGATCGGGTACACGGACAAAGGCCCGGGCGGACCGTGTGGAGGTCCGCCCGGGCCCTTGACTCGCGCGTGGGTCAGCTCTTCAGCCAGCTCATCAGCGGGCGCAGCTCGGCGCCGACCTTCTCGATCGGCTCGTTCTGCTCGGCCTCGCGATGCTTGAGGAAGTTCGGCCGCCCGGAGTCGAACTCGCTCACCAGCTCCTTCGCGTAGGTGCCGTCGCGCACCTCCGACAGGATCTTGCGCATCTCCTCGCGGGTCTGCTCGGTGATGACGCGGGAGCCCCGGGTGTAGCCGCCGTACTCGGCGTTGTCCGACACCGACCAGTACATCTTGGAGATGCCGCCCTCGTACATCAGGTCGACGATGAGCTTCACCTCGTGCAGGCACTCGAAGTAGGCCACCTCGGGCTGGTAGCCGGCTTCGGTCAGCGTCGTGAACCCGGCCTTGATCAGCTCGGACAGCCCGCCGCAGAGCACCGCCTGCTCACCGAACAGGTCGGTCTCGGTCTCCTCGGTGAACGTGGTCCGCAGCGCGCCGGCGCGGGCGCCGCCGATGCCCTTGGCGTACGAGAGCACCAGGTCCCACGCCTTGCCGGTGGCGTCCTGCTCGACGGCGACGAGCACGGGCACACCCTGGCCCACCTCGAACTGGCGCCGGACCAGGTGGCCCGGGCCCTTGGGGGCGACCATGGCGACGTCGACGTCGGCGGGCGGCTGGATCAGGCCGTACCGGATGCTGAACCCGTGGCCGACGAAGAGCGCGTCGCCCGGCTTGAGGTGCGGGGCGATCTCGTTGGCGTAGAGGTCCCGGTGGATGTGGTCGGGCACCAGGATCATGATGAGGTCGGCCTCCTGGGCCGCCTCCGCCGGCGTCACGACACGCAGGCCCTCCTCCTCGGCCGTGGCGCGGCTCTTCGACCCCTCGGACAGGCCCACGCGCACGTCGACCCCCGAATCCCGGAGCGACAGCGCGTGCGCGTGTCCCTGGCTGCCGTATCCGATGACGGCGACCTTGCGCTCCTGTACGAAGCTCAGGTCCGCGTCGGCGTCGTAGTACATCTGTGCTGCCACTTCGGCTTACTCCTTAGTCCTTCTTCAGCGGCACCGCACGGCGGTTGGGCCGGTGCGGCGCGGATGTCGGTTCGGCCGGGCGTCCGCGGCACAACCCGCGTCCGGCCGTGGGTCACGCGCTGCGTTCGACCGCGCGGAGCGACCGATCGGTGATCGACCTCGGCCCCCGCCCCAACGCGACGAGCCCGGACTTGACCAGCTCCTTGATGCCGAACGGCTCCAGGTTGCGCACCAGCGAGTCGAGCTTCTCGGGCCGGCCGGTGGCCTCGATGACGACGACGTCGGGGTGTACGTCGACCACGTTGGCCCGGAACAGCTCGGCCGTCTGGATGACCTGCGGGCGGCTGCTGGCGTCGGCCTTGACCTTCGCGAGCAGGAGTTCCCTGCGCACCGACGAGTCGTTGTCCATCTCGACGATCTTGACGACGTTCACCAGCTTGTTGAGCTGTTTGGTCACCTGCTCCAGAGGGTGGCGGTCGCAGTTGACCACGATCGTCATGCGGGACAGACCTTCGTACTCGGTCGTGCTGACACTGAGCGAGTTGATGTTGAACCCGCGGCGGGAGAACAGCGATGAGGCCCTGGCGAGGATCCCCGGCGTGTCCTCCACGAGGACGGAAAGCGTGTGCTGGCTCATCGTGAAACGTTGCCCTTCCCTAGTCCTCGTCGTCCCACTCGGGCGCTATGTCGCGCGCGTACTGGATCTTGTCGTTGCTGACGCCGGGTCCGACCATGGGCCAGACCATCGCGTCGTGGTTCACCGAGAAGTCGATCACGACCGGGGCGTCGTTGATCGCCATGGCCTTCTCGATTGTGGCGTCGACATCCTCGGCGCGGTCACAGCGCAGTCCGACACAACCGTACGCCTCCGAGAGCCGCGCGAAGTCGGGGATGCGCACCTTGGTGTCCTTGGGTGCGGTCTGCAGATCGGTGTTGGAGTAGCGGCTCTCGTAGAAGAGTGTCTGCCACTGCCGCACCATGCCGAGGTTGCCGTTGTTGATGACCGCGACCTTGATCGGGATGCCCTCGACCGCGCAGGTCGCGAGCTCCTGGTTGGTCATCTGGAAGCAGCCGTCGCCGTCGATGGCCCAGACCGTGCGGCCGGGGTCGGCGGCCTGCGCCCCGAGCGCCGCGGGGACGGCGAACCCCATGGTGCCGAGCCCGCCGGAGTTGACGAACGTTCCGGGCTTCTCGTAGTCGATGAACTGCGACGCCCACATCTGGTGCTGGCCGACCCCGGTGACATAGGTGGCGTCGGGGCCCGCGATCTCCCCCAGCCGCTTGATGACGTGCTGGGGGGACAGGCCATCTTCGGGGGCCTCCTCGAAGCCCAGCGGGTAGGTGGTGCGCAGCCGGTCGAGCTGGGACCACCAGTCCGCGTAGTCGCCCGTGCGCCCGTTGGTCTGGTCGGCGCGGACGGCGACGACGAGGTCGGCGATGACCTCCCGGCAGTCGCCCACGATCGGGACGTCGGCGTGCCGGTTCTTGGAGATCTCGGCCGGGTCGACGTCGGCGTGCACGATCTTGGCGTCGGGGGCGAAACTGTCGAGCTTGCCGGTGACACGGTCGTCGAAGCGCGCGCCGAGCGCCACCATCAGGTCGGCCTTCTGCAGCGAGCCCACCGCGGCGACGGTTCCGTGCATGCCCGGCATCCCCAGGTGCTGCGGGTGGCTGTCGGGGAACGCGCCCCGCGCCATCAGGGTGGTAACCACGGGCAGCCCGGTGAGCTCGGCCAGGACCCGCAGTTCCTGGGAGGCGCCGGCCTTGAGCACGCCGCCGCCGACGTAGAGGACCGGTCGCTGTGCCTCGGCGATCATCCGCGCGGCCTCGCGGACCTGCTTGCCGTGGGGTTTGGTGACGGGCCGGTAGCCGGCCATGTCCAGGCGTTCGGGCCAGTCGAAGACGGTCTGCGCCTGCAGCGCGTCCTTGGCGATGTCGACCAGCACCGGCCCCGGGCGCCCGGTCGAGGCGACGTGGAACGCCTCGGCGATGATGCGCGGGATCTCGTCGGCGTTGCGGACCAGGTAGTTGTGCTTGGTGATCGGCATCGTGATGCCGCAGATGTCGGCTTCCTGGAACGCGTCGGTGCCGATCGCCGGGGAGGCCACCTGCCCGGTGATCGCCACCATCGGCACGGAGTCCATGTGCGCGTCAGCGAGCGGGGTGACGAGGTTGGTCGCCCCCGGGCCGCTGGTCGCGATGCAGACCCCGGGACGGCCGGTCGCGTAGGCGTAGCCCTCGGCGGCGTGACCGGCGCCCTGCTCGTGCCGCATAAGGATGTGGCGTACCCGGGTGGAGTCGAATAGGGGATCGTAGGCGGGCAGGATCGCCCCGCCCGGGATCCCGAACACCACGTCGACGCCGACATGCTCCAGCGACCTGATGAGCGACTGGGCTCCGGTCATCTGCTCGGTCATCACTTGATCCTTCGAAAGAGATCGTGGAAATCACATGTGCCTGACAACAAAAAACCCCCCACCGCGATGCGGTTGAGGGGGGCGCGCAGCACTAGCTCGGTCAGCTGGCTGCGCGCCGACCAAGTACGAGAATGAGGAAGTTGCTCTGCACGATGCTAACGATGGCCCAGTGTGTTGTGCCGCGTCAACTTAAACCCGATTCTGTCTCACGATTTGAGACAACGCGATCAGAGTGTGGGTCGGGCGCCGCCGGGGTTCTGCGGGTCCGGAGGCGGGGGAGCGAGGAACGGGGCGGCGAAGACGCCGGATGGCCCGGGTGGGCGCGAATCGGTACGGATGCCCGCCGGTACCACACCCAACGAGAGCAGCGAAGGCCGGTGAGTGACCCAGCCCGCGCAAATCGGTGCGCGTGCCCGCCGGTGGCACGCCCAACGCGGCAGCGAAGACGCCGGATGGCCCGGGTGGGTGGTGCTCGGTACGGGTTCGTTGGCCAGAAAACTCACAATCAGGGCATAGCGGGCACGCGAGGGCTAACGCCGCGCCGAAACTGACCGTACGGACACACTCAACGCCGAGAACGTCCCCACAGTCACCCTCGATACGCCCCAGCACCGAGAACGACACCACGGACACCCCGCTGGACCCCACCACCAGTCGCCGCCGCCCCGTTGGCCACGCAACCACCAGGAACCAGAACCGACCACCACAGACCTGGCCATCCGCTGTCCTCGCCGCCCCCGTCGGGGCCGCCACCACCAGGCACCAGCCGCGCCCCTCGCGGACCGGGCCACCCACCGGCCCTCGCCGCCCGCCGCACACCCAACGAAGTACTACTAGAGCGGGATCCCGGCCTCGCCTCCCACGAGCGCCTCGACCCCCGAGGCGACCATGGGGCGGGCCACCAGGAAGCCCTGGCCGTGCCCGCATCCCATCGAGCGCAGTTGCTCCAACTGCTCCGGGGCCTCGATGCCCTCGGCGATGACCTGCATTCCGAGGTCCTGGCCGAGCCGGATGATGGTGTGGGTAAGCAGCGTGACCGTGCCGTCGGAGCCGATATCGCGGACGAACGACGGGTCGATCTTGATCGCGTCGACCCGCAGCTCCCGCAGGTGCGCCAGCGACGCGTAGCCCATGCCGAAGTCGTCGATGGCCAGGCGCACCCCGAGCTGGCGCAGCTGGGAGAGCCGCCCGACGGCCTCGCCGGGGTCCTCCAGCAGCACCTCCTCGTCGACCTCCATGGTCAGCACATCGGCGGGCAGCCCACTCTCCGCGAGTACACCCGCCACGGTCTCGACGAACCTCGGCGAGAGGATCTGCTTCACCGACAGGTTCACCGACAACCCGATGTCCCAATCCGACGCGCGCCACAACGCGACCTTCTCGCACGCCTCGCGCAGGATCCACTCGCCCAGGGGGGTGATCAGTCCCGACTCCTCGGCGGGCCCGATGAACTCGCCCGGCGGGACCAGCTCCTCCTCGTGCTGCCAGCGCACCAGCGCCTCGACGGCCGTGACCCGGGAACTCGCCAGGTCCACCACGGGCTGGTACTCCAGGACGAACTCGCCGTCGGCCAGCGCCTGGCGCAGCTCGGTCTGCAGCTCCAGCCGCGACACCACCTTGGCGTGCATGTGCGCGGCGTAGATCTCCAGCCGGCCGGCGCCGCCGTGCTCCTTGGCGCGGGCCATGGCCATGTCGGCGTTGCGCAGCAGCTCGCCGCTGTCCATCCCCTGCTCGGCGAACGCCACCCCGGCACTCGCGGTGAGCACCACCTCGCGATCGGCCACCTGGAACGGCTCGGCGCTGACCACCCGCGACAGCCGTTCGGCCTGGTCGACCACCTGCTGGGGGCCGGAGCTCTCCTCGATGAGCACCGCGAACTCGTCGCCGCCCCACCGCGCCAGAGTGACCCCGGAACCGGTGGTGCCGCGCAGCCTGCGGGCCGCCTGCGCGAGCAGGTAGTCGCCGAACGTGTGTCCCGCGGAGTCGTTGACGGCGGTGAAGCCGTCGAGGTCGAGGAAGATCGCGGCGACCTCGCCGGGCGGCGCGCCCGCGCGCTCGCGCCGGGTGAGGACCTCGCGGGCGCGCTCCTCGACGTAGGCGCGGTTGGGCAGCCCGGTGATGCCGTCGTGGAACGTCAGGTGGTTGACCTGGTCCTCCAGCGCCACTTGGGCACTGATGTCGCGCGTGGTCACCAGAAGGCGGTCGGGCTCTCCCGGCTGCTCGTACAGCGAGGCGGTGGCCTCGATGTGCCGCCAGGTGCCGTCGCCCGCGCGGATCCGCACGCGCAGGTGGATGCCCTCCTTGGCGCCCTGCGTGAACTCCGACATCGCCGCGGTCACGTTGGGCAGGTCCTCGGGGTGGACCAGTGCGGTGACCGGCTCGGCGAGGATGTCGTCCAGCCGGTAGCCGAAGGTCTCGGCCGCGCCGGGACTGATGTAGAAGACCCGGCCGTCGTAGTCCAGGATCAGGATGACGTCGCCACTGTTGCGGGCCAGCTCGTGGAAGTGGCGTTCGCGCATGATGACCATGCGCGTCAGGGTGGCGTTCTCCTCCAGCATGCCGACCACCCGCACCACGAGCACCACCACCGCCGAACCCGACGCCAGCGGAAGCACCGCCGCCACGCCGTCGATGCGCAGCGCGGCGATGGTCAGGATGACCGTGGCCACGCACAGCGCGCCCGCCGCGGCGATCTCGGGGGCGAACCGGTACAGCCCGCGACCGGTGATCCGGCGCGGCTCCGCCCCGGCGCGCTCGCGGATCAGCCACGGCAGGCTGCCGAGTAGCGCGAAACCGAGCAGCCGGACCGGATACTCGATGCCCCCGGCGAGGGGGGTGCCGAGCAGCCGGGTGACCGCGCCGATGAGGTCCGCGCCGCAGATGATGAAGAACGCGCCGATCGCGAGCAGCACAGCGCGGCGCGTGCTGTGCGGGGAAGTGAACACCAGCGGAGCCAGCAGGCACAGCACCGCGATATCGGCCACCGGGTAGACCAGCGCGAACCCCAGCAGGCCCGCGCTCTCTTCCAGTTCGCTGTAGAGCGGCGCGAAGACCAGCACCCACACCACGGCGAACAGCGCGGCCGCGCACACGTAGCTGTCGGTCAGGTGGCGCACCGCCGGGCGCAGCCCACTCGGCAGCGGCGCGAACCGGGTGAACCCGAGGACGAACAGCGGCAGGGCGAAGAGCGCGAACAGGTCCCCGAAGGTCAGTGACAACGCGGCACTGGCGCTGAGCAGCCCGGTGACCGAGGAGATGACCGCGCCCAAGCACCAGGCGAGCGCGGCGAAACCCAGGTAGCGGAGCGCGCCGGTGGTGTCGGCCCCGGCGACGTCGGCGTCGGTGTCCGCCACGGTCGCGGCGCGGCGGCGCGCCGAGTACAGCAACGACGCGGCCGCCGCCCCGGACGCGATGGCCACCGGCCAGCTTCCGAGCTGCGTGGTGAGCGAGATCTCACCGCCGTCGACCATCGTCCCCGCGGCGTAGACCAGGGTCAGCACCAGAATGCCGCCCAGCCAGACGCGAGTGTCGTTCCTGATCATCGTGGCGCCCCGAGATGCGCACTCCGCGCGTACCAGGGTGCCAGTCGAATAGTGCCGACCATGTACATGGGCACCCTTCCGGTCAATGGCGGCCTGCTGTTCGGACTCCGGCGAGCGGGTCGATGACCCACGGGACGGCGCTCGGGCATCGTGCCATCCCCTGCGCGTTCGCCGTCGCGCCCGGGATCCCTCTGCCGGCTCCTCGACCGCCAATCGCCGTGGCGCACCTGAACTGCCAGGTTATTGGCGCAATGTCACGCTGGGATAGAGACCTGGCAGAGACAAGGCGACAACACGGCTACCCTCCGTGTTCGCCGCAATCTCCGGATCAGCTCGCGCCGAGCCGCTCCAGGATCAACTCGCGGGCACGGCCGGCGTCGGCCTGACCGCGGGTGGCCTTCATCACAACGCCCACCAAGGCTCCGGCAGCGGCGACCTTGCCACCGCGGATCTTCTCGGCGACGTCGGGATTGTCGGCGATCGCGGCGTCGACCGCGGCCCCCAACGCGGAGTCGTCGCTGACGACCTTGAGACCGCGGGCGTCCACGACCTCGTCGGGCTCCCCCTCGCCGCTGAGCACACCATCGACCACCTGGCGCGCCAACTTGTTGGTGAGGCTACCTTCCGCGACGAGCGCGATCACCCTGGCCACCTGCGCGGGCGTGATCGGCAGGTCGGACAGCTGGACCTCGGTCTCGGTGGCGCGGCGGGAGAGCTCGTTGAGCCACCACTTGCGGGCCTCGGCCGGCGGCGCTCCAGCGTCCACGGTCGCGGCGACCAGGTCGATGGCGTCGGCGTTGACCAGGTCGCGCAGCTCCTCGTCGGAGAGCTGCCACTCGGTCTGGATCCGGTCGCGCTTCGCAGCGGGCAGTTCGGGCAGGCTCGCGCGCAGCTCCTCGACCCATTCGGTGCTCGGCGCGACCGGCACCAGGTCGGGGTCGGGGAAGTAGCGGTAGTCCTGCGCCTCCTCCTTGCTGCGGCCCGACACCGTGATGCCGCTGTCCTCCTGGAAGTGGCGGGTTTCCTGGAGCACGCGCTCTCCGGCGTCCAGGACGCCGGCGTGGCGTTCCATCTCGTGCCGCACGGCCCGTTCGACCGAGCGCAGCGAGTTGACGTTCTTGGTCTCGCTGCGGGTGCCCCACTCGCTCCCGCCACGGGGCATCAGGGAGACATTGACGTCGCAGCGCAGCGAGCCCTCTTCCATCCGGACATCGGAAATGCCCAGTGCGCGGACGAGGTCGCGCAGCTCGCGGACGTAGGCGCGGGCCACCTCCGGGGCCAGCTCCTCGGTGTGCTCGATCGGCTTGGTCACGATTTCGAGCAGCGGGATGCCGGCCCGGTTGTAGTCGACGATGGAGTAGTCGGCGCCGTGGATCCGCCCGGTCGCCCCGCCCACGTGCGCGGTCTTTCCGGTGTCCTCCTCCATGTGGACACGCTCGATCCCGACCCGGATCTCGCGGGGGCCGTCGGGCGACTCGACGGTGATGTCGAGGTGCCCGTCGGTGCACAGCGGCTCGTCGTACTGCGAGATCTGGTAGTTCTTCGGCATGTCCGGGTAGAAGTAGTTCTTCCGGGCGAAGCGGCACCACGAGGCGATGGAGCAGTTCAGGGCGAGACCCAGCCGGATGGCGCTCTCCACCGCCATGCCGTTGACCACCGGAAGCGCGCCCGGCAGGGCCAGGCACACCGGGCAGACCTGGGTGTTGGGCTCACCACCGAACACGGTCGAGCAGGAGCAGAACATCTTCGAGGCGGTCCCCAACTCGACGTGCGTCTCCAGCCCGAGCACCGGCTCGTACCTGCGCACAACGTCGTCATAGGCCACCGGTGCCGGACCTCCGCTCGGGGCAGAGCCTCTCGTTACCGCGCCAACCATCGCCGCACAATCCGTTTCCGTGTCCGAAGCGCCCCACCGGGGCCGGCGCTGACCGGCCAGCGGGGACGCCCATGATGTTCGATCCGTGCCCTTGGCCAGCCAACGGGCCGAACACGGGCACCTTACGCAAGACTACCGACGTCGGGGACGGCCCAAGGCCATCGCGCCATAAGGCAACCACCGTGCGCCCGGCCACGGCGCACCGGCCTCGCGTGCGAAGAGGAGCACGGGGCGGGTCCGCGAGGTCCGGGACGTCCCGGCCGCTGGTCGTTCCCGCCGCTCACCCCCTAATTTCGGTCCTCAATCCGGAATCTCCGTACTGGTTTACATGAGATCGGTAACGATTGGAGGGGAACGGGTGACCTCCCTCTCTCAGGGAAAACGCAACGGACTCGCTGGTCAACGGCACGCATAACGGAACACCGGAAACGATCTTCGCCATTTCCGGTCGAACGGTTGGAAGTCCGGAATTGGGGCGCTAGGATCTGGCGATGCGGCAGTAACCTTTGCGCCGCGCCACAACAGGAACGCCAGTCCTGTGACGATTGCCGCAATGCGCCACCGCGGGCACGTCCAGCGTCCTTTGTGGCCGATCACCGCACCGAGACCCGCACGTGGCAGGACGGGAATGCGTGCGCCGTCTCTCGGGTGGACACCCGAATCTCGCCCGTTGAGGTGGGCGAGCAACTCATCCGGTCCCTTTCGAGTATCTACCGGGAACGAACTTGAACAAAACTACATTCCCCCACTCCCCCAAGCGCCGTGTCGCCCGCGGGCTGACCACTGTCGTCGGCGCCACCACCGCCGCACTCCTCGCCTTCGGTTTCGCGGCCAGTCCGGCACTCGCCGACGAGGCCGACGGGACCTACGTCGGCAATGCGCTCAACGGCCCGAAGGTCTCCACTGACCAGGGCAAAGTCACAACGAGCCTGTTCAATCTGGAACTCAACGACGGCACGGTGCTGCAGACCTACTGCATCGACTTCGAGACCAGCATCAAGGACAAGGCCAGTTACCAGGAAGACACCTGGTCGAACTACCCGGGCAAGGGCGACTTCGCGGAGCCGGCCAAGGTCCACTGGATTCTGCAGAACTCCTACCCCAGCGTTGAGGCTGAGACCCTCGCCGACGAAGCCGGCATCGACGGCCTCAACGACAAGGAGGCCATGGGCGGCACCCAGGCCGCCATCTGGCACTTCAGCAACGGCGTCAAGCTCGAGGGCAAGAACGACCCGAAGGTCGAGCAGGTCTACGACTACCTGACCGAGAACGCCGAGGAGCTGCCGCAGACCGAGGAGCCCGACCAGTCGCTGGAGATCACGGTCGAGGACCACGAGGGTGAGGCCGGCTCGACCGTCGGCAAGTTCACCGTCGAGACCTCCGCCGACTCCGTCCCGCTGGACCTCGAAGCCCCTGAAGGCGTCGAGCTGGTCGACCTGGAGTCCGGCGAACCGGTTGACAGCGCCGGCGACGGCGACCAGTTCACCGTGAAGGTCCCGGAGGACTCCGACTCCGGCAAGGCCACCGTCACGGGCTCGGTGAGCACCGACGTGAACGCCGGCCTGCTGTACAAGGGGCTCGACGACGAGAAGGCCACCCAGACGCTGATCACCGCCGAGTCCGGCGAGGCCACGGTGGAGAGCGGCGCCTGGGTCTCCTGGGAGCGGGCCGGCGAGCCCGAGCCGGAGCCCTCTGACAAGCCGGAGCCGTCCGAGGAGCCCGAGCCCGAGCCGTCCGAGGAGCCCGAGCCCGAGCCCGAGCCGAGCGACGCCAACGAGAAGCCGGCGGCTCCCGAGAAGGACGAGGACGAGGGTGGCCTGCCCGTGACGGGTACCGCCCTGACCGGGCTGATCATCGCCGCCGTCATCGCGCTGGGCACCGGTGCCGCCGCGATCTTCCTGAGCCGCAAGCGCCGTACCGCCACGCTGGAGGGCTAGACCCCGCCAGCGCCGGTCGACTCCCGGCCCAGCAACGAGGGGCGGCCGCCACCGTGGTCACACGGTGGCGGCCGCCCTTTTTCCGTGCGGCGATCGTGCGGACTTCGTTCCTTCGCAGCGCGGTGGAGTTCCGTGGCTCTCCCGCCTGACCCACGCGGAGTACAGCAACGGGGCCACACCGGGAACCGGGAAGCCGCGGCAATGGGGCACCCCTCAGGTGGGCTTCACCCCCGCGCCACACCCCAGGGGCGCGTCACCCCATTACCGCATCACTCGGGTTCTATGGGCGGTGGGCATCGGGCCAACCGGGCGGTCTCCAATCCCCACCCCAAAACACCGAAACTCGACAGCACGATGAGGGAACGAATCCGCAAGACCAACGGAGACTAGTGCACGGCGAACGCGGTTCCGCTCAGCAGCTCCGAGCCGCGCTGGCTGTTGAGCGCCGCCTCGACCGCGGCGCCGACCCGGTACGTGCGGTCGTCGGCCAGCACCGGCGCCATGATCTGCAGCCCGACCGGGAGGCCGTCCTCGGGCGCGAGACCGCACGGAACGGACAGGGCTGCGTTGCCGGCCAGGTTGGTCGGGATGGTGCACAGGTCGGCCAGGTACATCGCCATGGGGTCCGAGGCGCGCTCGCCGACCGAGAACGCCGTGGTGGGCGTCGTCGGCGAGACCAGGACGTCCACCCCGCCGAACGCGGCGTCGAAATCGCGCTTGATGAGCGTGCGCACCTGCTGCGCCGACCCGTAGTAGGCGTCGTAGTAGCCACTGGACAGCGCGTAGGTGCCCAGCATGATGCGGCGCTTGACCTCCGGGCCGAACCCCTCGGCCCGGGTCAGCGACATGACCTCCTCGGCGCTGCGGGTGCCGTCGTCGCCGACCCGCAGCCCATAGCGCATGGCGTCGAACCGGGCCAGGTTCGAGGAGCACTCGCTCGGCGCGATCAGGTAGTAGGCCGCAAGGGCGGTGTCGAAGCTCGGGCAGGACACCTCGACCACCTTGGCGCCCAAGCCCTCCAGCAGCTCCACCGCCTCGTGGAACCGCTGCAGCACACCCGGCTGGTAGCCCTCGGCGTCGAGCTCCTTGACGACACCGACACGCAGCCCCTCGACATCGGCGCGCCGGGCGGCGTCGACCACGGGCGGGACGGCGGCGTCGACGGAGGTCGAGTCGTGCGGGTCGTGCCCGGAGAACGCCTCGTGCAGCAGGGCCGTGTCGAGCACGTTGCGCGCGAACGGGCCGGGGGTGTCGAGCGAGGAGGCGAACGCGATCACGCCGTAGCGCGACGACCCGCCGTAGGTCGGCTTGGCGCCGACGAGGCCGCACACGGCCGCGGGCTGCCGGATCGACCCGCCGGTGTCGGTGCCGGTGGCCAGCGGCGCCTCGTAGGCGGCGACGGCGGCCGAGGACCCCCCGGACGAGCCGCCGGGCACGCGCGACAGGTCCCACGGGTTGCGGCTGGCCCCGTAGGCGGAGTTCTCCGTGGAGGAGCCCATGGCGAACTCGTCCATGTTGGTCTTGCCCAGGATGACCAACCCGGCCGCGCGCAGTCGGGCGGTGACCGTGGCGTCGTAGGGCGGACGCCAGTCCTGCAGGATCTTCGATCCCGCGGTGGTGGGCATGTCCGTGGTGGTGAAGACGTCCTTGTGCGCGATCGGCACACCCGCGAGCGGGCCGAGATCCTCGCCCGCGGCGAGCCGCGCGTCGACGGCCCGCGCCTGCTCCAGCGCGGTCTCCCGGTCAACATGCAGGAATGCCCGCACCTCGCCGTCGACCTCGGTGACGCGGTCCAGGTACGCCTCGGTCGCCGCGACGGAGGTGGTCTCGCCGGCGCGGATGGCCGCGCCCAGCTCGGCGGCGGTCGAACGCAGTAGTTCGGTGCCCATCACGCCTCCTCCCCCAGGATCCGCGGCACGCGGAACCGCTGGTCTTCCACCGCGGGCGCACCGGCCAGCGCCTGGTCGGGGCCGAGCCCCTGGTGGGTCTCGTCGGGCCGGTAGACATTGGTCAGCGGCAGGGCGTGCGAGCTGGGCGGAATGTCGCCCTGGGCGACCTCCTGCACCTTCGCCACGGCCGAGATGATCACGTCGAGCTGGGCGGCGAGCTGGTCCAGCTCGTCATCGTGCAGCGCCAGCCGCGACAACCGGGCGAGGTGCGCGACCTCATCGCGGGTGATGGCGGACATGAATAGCAAACCGTTTCGTGGTGGTCATTCTTGACGGGTCGGTGTCCCCGGTCGCCGGAGCGGTGCCCCGGAGGCGGCGCGCCACGGTGCTCCGCGAGCGGCTCGCGGGGCGCCGGGACGCCGGTCCCCGAACGGCCGACCGAGGGTGCTCGGTGCGGAGCGCACGGCTCGTTGGCGACGGACTCCTCAATCCTACGCGCGCCCGCGACCCCGCGCTGCGCCGTGCGGGCTCGCGGGCCGGCTGGGGAGCCGTTGGTTGCCGGCTTTCGGCTCGGCGAGTGAGCGCCGCCCAGATCGGTGATGGAGGTGCGTGGCGTGGCGTCCAACGGAGGCGGCGACGGCGGCGGATGGCCCGGGTTGGCGGTAGTCGGATCTGGTGCCCGATGGTGGCGCGCGACGGGGGCAGCGAAGGTGCCGGATGGCCAGGGTGGGCGCATGCCGGTGCGGCGGAGGGGTGGTACGGCCTCCAACGAGAGCAGCGAAGGCCGCGGGTGGGCCGGACCCCGGTGATCGGTGCGGGTGCCCGGCGGTGGCGGGGGCGACGGGGGGCGAGGTTGGTGGTGGGGCCAGTGGGGTGTCTGTGGTGTGGTTCTCGGTGCTGGGGCGCGCCGAGAGTGTCTGTGGGGACGTTCTCGGCGCCGAATATGTCCGCACGGTCGGTTTCGGTGCGGCGCGAGCCCTCGCGCGCCCGCTATGTCTGGATTGTGAGCGGTCTGGGCGCTGATCTTGAGGATTCCGTTCCTTTGCGGCGCCGCAAAGGAACGGAATCCTCAAGATCAGCTCAGAAACCGGTCCCGAGCCGAGCGCCGGGCGAAACCAGGCAGCGCCCCCCGACCCATCCGGCGCCTTCGCTGCTCTCGTCGGGTGCGCCACCACCGGGCACCCGCACCGAGTGCTGGGGGCCGGCCCACCCACCGTCCTCGCCGCCCACGTCGCGTGCTCCACCATCGGGCACCCGTCGCGACCACCCGGGGCCCGGCCATCCGCCACCTTCGCCGCCCCCGTCGGACGACCAACCACCCGCCCGCATCACATCTAGGCCGATCTCCTGGTCGCCTCGCTGGTCGGCAATCCGCTGTGCTCCTTGAGGCAGACGGTGGCGGCCTCCGTCTCCAGCGGCGGGGAGAAGAACCGCCCCTGGGCGGCGTAGCACCCCATGGCGCGCACCGCCTCGGCGACACGGTCGGACTCCACCCCCTCGGCGACGGTGCACATTCCGAGCGTGGTGACGAGGTCGATCGCGGAACCCACGATGACCTGGCCGTCGGGGTCGTCGACGATGCGCCGGACGAAGGACTCGTCGATCTTGATCTCCTGCACCGGCAGGCCGTTCAGCCGCGCGAGAGTGAAGTAGCCGGTCCCGAAGTCGTCCAGGGCCAGGGAGACCCCCAGCTCGGCCAGGGCCAGGATCGTCGGCGTGATCGCGTCGGCGTCGGTCACCATCGCGCGCTCACTGATCTCCATGCGCAACGCGCGCGCCGGGAGCCCGTGCCGGCGCAGGCCCGCGCTGACGACCTCGGACAGGCTGGGATCGAGCAGCTCGCGTGCCGAGAGATTGACCGACACCGGGACCGCGACCCCGGCGGCCCACCAGCGCGCCGCCTGCGACAGCGTCAGCTCCAGCACCTCGTGGGTGAAGTTGCGCATGAGGTAGGACTGCTCGATCAGCGGCACGAACTCCTCGGGCGGCAGGATGCCGCGCTGCGGGTGCCGCCAGCGGACCAGCGCCTCCATGCCCACCACCCGGCGGTCGTCCAGGTTCACCTTGGGCTGGTAGAACATCTCCAGCTCGCCCTCGACCAGGGCGCGGCGCAGCTCACCGAACAGGCTGAGCCGCGCCGTGGAGTTGCGGTCCTTGTGCGGCGCGTAGAGGTCCACCCCCGCCCGGCTCTCCTTGGCGACATACATCGCGACGTCGGCGCGCTGCATGAGCAGTTCGAAGTCGGGGGCGTGGTTCGGGTACAACGCGATACCGATGCTGGCCTCAAGATCGAAGTCCATGCCGTCGAGCCGCATGGGCTCGGCCAGCGAGACCCGCAGCCGCGTGGCCACCTCGCGCGCCGAGGTGGCGTCGCGCACGTGCGGCAGCAGCACGGCGAACTCGTCGCCGCCGAGCCGGGCCACGAGGTCACCAGGGCGCACGCTGTGCGTGAGCCGGCGTGCGACGGTCTGCAGCAGGCGGTCGCCGGTGGGGTGCCCGAGCGTGTCGTTGACCTCCTTGAACCGGTCGAGGTCGAGCAGCAGCAGCCCCACTCGGTGGTTCCGCTGCTGTGCCTCGCTGAGCGCCTCCTGGGTGCGCAGGATCAGTAGCTTGCGGTTCGCCAGACCGGTGAGCTCGTCGTGGTTGACCTGGTACTCGCGCTTCACCGACAGGGTGGCGCTGATGTACAGCGCGGCCAGCGGGAAGAAGAACAGCGGCACCAGCCAGATGGAGTGCGTCATGGCGACCACGACCAGGGGCGCCAGGCTGAGCAGCACGGCGCTGACGAACAGCCGCTGGCCGATGTCCTTGGTCAGCATGGTGCGCAGCGCGGAGCGTGCGTGCATGGCGATAGCGCACTCCACCAGCACCAGGTTGGTCAGGAAGTAGCCGCCCGCGGCGAGGGCCACGACGATCAGGTGCGGCCCCTCGGGGACCCACGGCGCGCCGTTGGTGTCGGGCCCGAGGAGCCGGATCATGGCGTCTGCCACGCCGAAGCTCAGCACGTACTGGGCACCGTTGAACGCGGTGCGGTGCACCGCGTGACCGCGCGCGATCCCCGCGATCACTGTGGCGACGGCCTGGATCAGGCCGGCCACCGGCAGGCCGTAGAAGATGATCAGTGCGAACGCGAACGGCAGCGAGGTCGGGGCGCCGTTCTCGGTGGGCGCGCTCGGTGTGGCGATCGGCCGCAGCTCGCCGATGATCACCATGCACAGCATGACCCAGATGAGCGGTTGCGCCCCCAGCGCCCGCAACTGTTCGGGACCGAACCAGAACAGGGATACCCCGAGAAGGACGCCGCCGGCCACTGTGGTGCTCACGAGATAGAGCCACAGTGGAGTGCCGACCCGCGGGCCGACGTCCCGGGTGTCGTTGGGGTCGAACATAGGCGTCCTTGGGGTGATTCATGGGGCGTGAGCACCGAGCAGGTGCTTCGAGCACGGTGCCCACGCCCCTCACGAGTGTTTGCGCGGCCGGGCGGTCAACCCCTGTAACCGTCGCGACCGCCGTCTGCAACGACGGGATGCACCCAGTACGCATTCAGCGTACGACGCTTCGTCACCAGGTGTCGCCACACAAGGACTTTAGGTAGGGCATTGCGGCGCCTGGATCAATCACCCGATTCGTTCCAGGATACTGCGACACGTAGCATATTGATCGCCCATAGTAGACGCCGCTGGGTGTGCTAGCCGTTTACCCGGCGCTCGTTGGCCGCATCCGGCCCCTTCTCCAGCAGCGCGTCGAACCCGGATTCGTCGAGGACGGGCACCCCCAGCTCGATCGCCTTGTCGTACTTGCTGCCGGGGCTCTCCCCGGCCACGACGAAGCTGGTCTTCTTGGACACCGAACCGGTGACCTTGCCACCGCGCTCCGCGATCGCCTCCTTGGCGCTGTCGCGGCTGTGACCGTCCAGCGAACCGGTGACCACGACCGTCACCCCGTCGAGCGGGCGCGGCCCGCCGGCGCCTTTCTCCGCCATGCGCACGCCGGCCTCGCGCCACTTCCGGACGATCTCGCGGTGCCAGTCGACGTCGAACCACTCGACGATGGAGCGGGCGACGGTGGGGCCCACCCCCTCAACCGAGGCCAGCTCGTCCTCGCTCGCCTCGGCGATCCGGTCGAGGGACTGGAAGTGCCGGGCGAGGTCCTCGGCGACCGACGGACCGACATGCCGGATCGACAGCGCCACCAGCACTCGCCACAGCGGCTTGCTCTTGGCCTCCTCCAACTGCTCGAAGAGTTTCTCGACGGTCTTCTTCGGTTCGCCCTGCTGGTTGGCGAAGAAGCTGACCACTTTCTGCTCGCCGGTGTCCGGGTCGGTTTTGGGCTCGCTGGTGTCGGGGTCGAGGACGAGCGACCTGATCGGCAGCAACTGGTCGACGGTGAGGTGGAACAGGTCGCCCTCGTCGCGCAGCGGAGGATCGGCGGGTTCGAGCGGCTGCGTCAGCGCGGTCGCGGCGACGTAGCCCAGTTCCTCGATGTCGAACGCCTTGCGGCTCGCGACGTGGAACAGGCGCTCGCGGAGCTGCGCCGGGCAGGACCGGCTGTTCGGGCAACGGACGTCGACGTCGCCCTCGCGCTGCTGTCCCAGCTCGGTGCCGCATTCGGGGCAGTGCGTCGGCATGGCGAACTCCCGCTCGGAGCCGTCGCGACGATCGGGCACCGGCCCCAGGATCTCCGGTATGACATCGCCCGCCTTGCGCAGCACCACAGCGTCGCCGATCAGGACGCCCTTGCGCTGCACCTCGTTGGCGTTGTGCAGGGTGGCGAACTCGACCTCCGAGCCCGCCACCCGAACGGGCTCCATGACCCCGTAGGGCGTCACCCGCCCGGTACGCCCGACGTTCACCCGGATGTCCAGGAGCGTGGTCGTGACCTCCTGCGGCGGGTACTTGTAGGCGATCGCCCAGCGCGGCGCCCGACTGGTGGAGCCGAGGCGGCGCTGCACGGAGATGTCGTCCACCTTCACCACGACACCGTCGATCTCGTATCCGGGATCGTGCCGGTGCTCGTGGTAGTAGTCCACGTAGGCGCGGACCTCGTCGATCGTGCGCACCACGCGGTAGAGGTCGCTCACCGGCAGCCCCCAGTCGCGCAGCGACTCATAGGCGTGCGACTGGTGCGTGAAGCTCGCCCCCTCGCAGGCGCCCACCCCGTGCACAAGCATGTCCAGCGGCCGGGTGGCGGCGATCCGCGGGTCCTTCTGCCGCAGGGAACCGGCGGCGCCGTTGCGGGGGTTGGCGAAGGGCTGCTTGCCGTCGTCGGCGAGCTGGGTGTTCAGGGTCTCGAACGCGTCCCAGGGCAGGAACACCTCACCGCGCACCTCCAGCAGGTCGGGCACCGCCCGGGTACTGCTGTCGAGATGCTCGGGCACGGTGTCGATGGTGCGGACGTTCAGCGTGATGTCCTCGCCCACGCGCCCGTCACCGCGGGTGGCCGCCCGGATCAGCCGCCCCTTCTCGTAGACCAGGTCGACGGCCAGGCCGTCGATCTTGAGCTCGCACAGGTAGGCGTCGACCGCGGCCTCGTTCTCCGCGCGCCGCGCCCAGGCCAGCAGCTCCTCGACGTCGAAGGAGTTGTCCAGGCTCTGCATCCGTTCGAGGTGCTCGACGGCCGCGAAGTCGACGCTGATCGGGGCGCCGACCTTCTGGGTCGGCGAGTCCTGGGTGATCATCGACGGATAGCGGTCCTCGAGCCGCTCCAGCTCGGCCATGAGCTCGTCGTACTCGGCGTCGGAGACAATCGGGCGGCCCATGTAGTACCGGTAGCTGTGGTCGTCGATCTCCTGGCACAGCTCTGCGTGGCGTTCCCGCACCTCGGCGGGGGCATCCCCGCCTCCCGCCCGTTCTTGCGTGCTCACCCGGACACGTCCTTTCGGCTGCTCATCGCCGTGGCTCCTCGCGCAGGACCCGGGCCGAATCGCGGCAGGCCCGCATCGCTGCGCGTGCATGCTCGGGCGCCGCTCCGGCCAGCCCGCAGGTGGGCGTGGTGACCACTGTGCGGGACAGTTCCTCGGGGCGGAACCCGAGACGATTCCACAGCTCACGTACAGGATCGACAGTAGTCGCCGGGTCTGACAAAGGCATGCCGGTACTCGCCACGGCCCCGAGAAGAAGTCCCACCCCGTCATCGACGGCGACCCCCACGTCCTCTTCCCGGGCCCGGGGCAGCGTGGTCGCGTCCAGGCTCAGCGCACGCGCGCCCGATCTGCGCAGCAGGTCGACGGGTACGTCCGAAGCGCAGCAGTGGGCCATGGGAAACGCACCGGCATCCTCGATGGCGCCGAACAGTGCGCGCAGCCGCTCCTCGCAGGTGACGCGGTCGACCGCCCGCACCCGGCCGTACCCGCTCGCGGTCGGGATCGCGCCCAGCAGCGCGGCCGGCAGCGACGGCTCGTCCACCTGCACGAGAACCCGTGCCAGCGGGACCCTGCCGCGGATCCCGTGGATGTGCGCGCGCACGCCCTCGGCCAGCGACTCGCACAGGTCGGCGACCGCCCCGGCATCGGACAGCAGCTTCTCGCCCGACCGCAGCTCGATGCCGGCCGCGAGCGTCCAGGGGCCGGCCACCTGGATCTTCAGTGGCCCCTCGTAGGCGTTGGCGTGCTTTTCGAGCGCGTCGAGGTCGTACCGCAGGAAGCTGCTTGCCCGCGCGAGGTCGCGCCCCGGGCGCTGCACCGCGCGCCAGGCCGTCGGCTGGACCTCGACCGGGAACTCGACGAGCAGGGCGGCGGTGCGGCCGATCATGTCGGCGCCGGCGCCCCGGTTCGGCAGCTCGACCAGGTGCGGGAGGTCAGGGAACTCGCCGAGGATCGTCCGCGCCGCCTCGTCGGGGTCCGTATCGGGGTAGGAGCCCACGCCGGTGGAACTCGCTTCGGGCCACGGGAAGGAATGCTGCTCACTCACGAGGCCCCAGCGTAGAGCACTTCGGCCGGCGGGTCGTCGCGCGCTGGCGGCCCGGGCGGCCAGCGGGCTCAGGTGGCGACCGTGTCCTCCGGGGAGCTGGCGCCGCTGGTGCGTGCGGCGGCCCGGCGGCGCACCAGCAGGGCGCCGACGAGCACGGCCGCCACCAGGGCGGCGACGGTGGTCGCGAGCGCCGGCGAGTCGAGGAACATGTTCCACCACACGGCGAGGACGGCCATGCCGCCCAGGCTGTAGATGGCGGCCCACAGCGCACAGCCGGGCAGCATCGCGGCCAGGTAGCGGGCGAAGTGCATCCGCATGGCCCCGGCGGCGAGGTGGACGGCGGTCTGCACCCCGACGGTCATGTACGAGAGGGTGACGGCCGGCGGGCCGAACCGGTTGATCAGCCTATGGGCGCGCTCCAGCCGGTCACCGAGCCGTTCGGCGTACCTGGTGCGCCGCACACCCGCGTCCACGCTGCGGCCGATCCAATAGGTCGCCTGGGTGCGGGCGAAAGCGATCACGAAGAGCGCGGCGTAGACCAGCCACATCGGCCGGCCCTCAAGAAAGCCGTACTCCATCGCACCCCCCGAGCCGCAGTATTGATAAGGCTAACCTAAGCCACAAGAGCTGTCGCGGGAAGGGTCGGCAAGGGGGACCGGTACGTGTGTCAGGACACCGCGGCTTCCTCGGCGCTTCGCGCGGTCGAGTCGATCGTCGCCGATCCCAGGACGATGTCGTCCTGGTAGAGCACGGCCGCCTGTCCGGCGGCGACGCCCGCGGCCGGCTCGTGGAGCCGGATCACCAGCTCGTCGCCGCGCTGCCACGCGCGGCACGCGTACACCTCGCCGTGCGCGCGCAACTGCACGGCGCACTCGAACGGCTCGGTGGCCGGCGCGCGGCCGCTCCACACCGGCGAGCGGCCGACAATCTCGTCGACCAGCAACGACTCGCGCGGCCCGACCCGCACCGTGTTGTTCACCGGCTCGATGGACAGGACGTAGCGCCGTTCTCCCACACCGCCCAGGTTCAGCCCCTTGCGCTGCCCAACGGTGTAGGTGTGCGCTCCGTTGTGCTCGCCCAGCACCGCACCCGACTCGTCCTCGATCGGGCCCGGCTCGCTGCCAAGGCGCTCGTTGAGGAAGCCAGCGGTGTCGCCGTCGGCGATGAAGCAGATGTCGTGGCTGTCGGGCTTGGCGGCGACCGAGATCCCGCGCCGCCCGGCCTCGGCTCGCACCTCGTCCTTGGTGCTGTCACCCAGGGGGAACATGGAACGCGAGATCTGCTCGCTGGTGAGCACCCCGAGCACGTAGGACTGGTCCTTGCCGGCGTCGACACTGCGGCGCAGCCTTCCGGCGTCGACCCGCACGTGGTGCCCGGTGCACACGGCGTCGAAGCCGAGCGCCACCGCGCGGTCGAGCACCGCCTCGAACTTGATCCGCTCGTTGCAGCGCAGACACGGGTTGGGGGTGCGGCCGGCGGCGTACTCGGCGACGAAGTCCTGGACCACCTCGCGGTCGAACTCCTCGGCCATGTCCCACACGTAGAACGGGATGCCGATGACGTCCGCGGCCCGGCGGGCGTCGCGGGAGTCCTCAGCCGTACAGCAGCCGCGCGCGCCCGTGCGGTAGGACTGCGGGTTCTTCGACAGGGCAAGGTGCACACCGGTGACGTCGTAGCCGGCTTCGGCCGCACGGGCGGCCGCCACCGCGGAGTCGACGCCGCCCGACATGGCGGCGAGTACACGCAAGGTCATAACGTTTTCCAGGGTACGTGCTACCGAGGGCTGCTCCCACCGCGCGGTGAACACCGCGAACAGCGCTGCAATGCCACGGTGCCCTCCGGACTCTGCGAAAATCGGGACCATGGCACTGTTCCGTCGTCGCCGATCCACCGCCTCCGGCTCCGCCGTCGCCGTGGACGAGTTCTGGTCCCACTGGTCCGATGTCCGTGACGCCCTGGCGGCGTCGGTCACGCAGGGCACCCCGGTACCGGAAGAGGCCGCGGCCCGGCTCACCGAACGCGTGCGGCAGATCCACCCCGCGCTCACCTGGGAGGTCTCCGCCGCTTCCCGCTCCACGCCCGGCGACCTCGGTGACCTGGGCCTGCCCGACGACGCCGAGGCCGGCGACCTGCTGGCCCGGATGTCGGAGCTGGACGACCCCGAGACGGCATCCGCGAACGCGGACCCGATGTACGCGCTGACCCTCAGCAGCGGCCCCGACGACTCCGCCCGGATCCTCGCCGAACGGTGGGCGCGGACCGCGCCCACCGATTCCGAATGGCGGTTCAACCCCGCCCGCCCCACCGACCACGAGAAGCTCACGAAGTCGTTGACCTGGGAGGACAACGAGCTCGACCTGGCGCACTGCACCACGTCGATGCGGGTGGACCAGCAGCAGGGCAAGATCCACGCGGGGGTCTACCACCCCGACTTCATGTTCCTGCCCGAGGAAGTGCAGGCCGGCGTCGCCGACCACGTGGTCCTGCTCGCGCTCGGCGAGGACGACTGCGTCCGCTGGATCTCCGACGTCGAGCCGCTGGTCGAGAAACCCCTCGACCCGCTACCGCCGACCTCGATGCCGTCGGTCGTGCACCAGCTCGCCGAAGCACTGGCCGGCGGGGGCTGGGCCACGCTGCAGGGCCGCATCCCGCTGCGCGGCACCCTGGAGATCTCCGCCCGCCACCCGCTGCACCGCCGCGACTTCCCGGCCTGCACGCTCTATGTCCAGGTCACGGTGGGCTACGCAAACAGCGACGACGACCGGCTGCCCACCGAGCCGTCGGTCAGCGCGCTGCAGTCGTTCACCAGCAGGCTGCGCGAGCTCCTCGGGGACAACGGCGCCCTACTCGCCCAACAGACGGTCGGCGGCCAGCGCCAACTGCACTTCTACCTCGATCCGGACTCCGGGGTGCTGCCGGATCTGGAGGCCGCCGTCCGCGAATGGTCGGAGGGCCGCTCCAACGTCCACAGCGCTCTCGACCCCGAGTGGAAAGCGATCACGCAGATCAAGAAACCCTTCGTGCGCAAGCTGGGCGGCTGAGCCGCAGGCGAGCGCCCGTGCCGAACGGCCGGACCGTCACGGTGGCCCAGCCCGTTACCGGCGCTTGCGCCACGCGGCGCGGGCGCGCTCGACCGCGGGTCCGATGGCCTCGCCCAGCGCGGTGATGTCCGACCGGTCCGAGCCGTGGCCCAGGGAGAAACGCAGGGAGCTGCGCGCGTTCTCGGCCGAGGCCCCCATGGCGAGCAGCACGTGGCTGGGTTGGGCCACCCCGGCCGAGCACGCCGAGCCCGTGGAGCACGCGATCCCCTCGGCGTCCAGCAGCATCAGCAGGGCGTCGCCCTCGCAGCCGGGAAACGAGATGTGGGCGTTGCCGGGCAGCCTGTGGTCCGGATGGCCGTTCGTCGTGATGTCGGGAACCGCCTTGCGGACGGTCGCGAGCAGTTCGTCGCGCAGGCCCGCGAGCCGTTCGGCGTGCTCCTCGCGCTCCGCCACGGCCAACCGGACCGCGGTGGCGAACCCGCGCACCAGCGGAGTCATGAGCGTTCCGGAGCGGACCTCGCGTTCCTGCCCACCGCCGTGCACGAGCGGGATCGGGTCGACGCCGCGGGCCAGCAGCAGAGCGCCCGCTCCCACCGGACCACCGATCTTGTGCCCGGTAAGGGTCAGCGCCGTGACGCCGCTGGCGGCGAAGTCGACGGGTTCGGCACCCACGGCCTGCACTGCGTCGGTGTGGAAGGGGATGCCGTACTCGCGCGCGATCGCGGCCAGCTCCGGCACCGGTTGGACGGTGCCCACCTCGTTGTTCGCCCACATGACCGAGACCAGAGCGACGTCGTCGGGGTTGTGCTCGATCGCGGCGCGCAACGTGTCGGGGTGGACCCGGCCGAATCCGTCGACCGGCAGCTCCTCGTAGACGGCCCCTTGGTGGTCGGCCATCCACCGCGCGGGGTCGAGGGCGGCGTGATGCTCCACCGCGCTCAGCAGGATGCGCCGCCGCGCGGGGTCGGCCTGGGTGCGCGCCCAGTACAGGCCCTTGATCGCGAGGTTGTCGGCCTCGGTCCCGCCACTGGTGAAGATCACTTCGTGCGGGGTCGTGCCAAGAGCGTCGGCGAGGCTCTCACGGGACTCCTCGACCACCCGCCGGGCGCGGCGGCCCGCGCCGTGCAGCGAGGAGGCGTTGCCGAGGTACCCGAACTCCTCGGTCATGTCCGCGATGACCGAACGACGGGTGGTGGTCGTCGCGGCGTGGTCCAGATACACCATGGTCCCTTAAGGATACGGCGCGCACGGCGGTCACCGTCCGCCTCCCGCCGCCAACGGCTGGTCACAGGGTGGTGCCCCAGCCCTTGCCGGCCGGCGGGCGCATGGTGCGCCCGCCGGTCGGCCCGGGTCACTTCCGCTTGCTGATCTCCTCGGTCAGTTGCGGCGCGACTTTGTGCAGGTCGCCGATGACACCGAAGTCGGCGAGCTCGAAGATCGGCGCCTCGGGGTCCTTGTTCACCGCGATGATGTTCTTCGAGGTCTGCATGCCTGCCCGGTGCTGGATCGCGCCGGAGATGCCCAGCGCGACGTAGAGGTTCGGGCTGACCGTCTTGCCGGTCTGGCCCACCTGGAACTGGTTCGGGTACCAGCCGGAGTCGACCGCCGCGCGTGAGGCGCCCACAGCGGCGCCGAGCGAGTCGGCGAGGTTCTCGACGACGGTGAAGTCGTCGGACCCTACGCCGCGCCCGCCGGAGACCACAATCGCGGCCTCGGTCAGCTCGGGCCGGGCGCCCTTCTCGCGCACCACCCGCTCGGTGACCCTGGCCGCCTTGGCGGAGTCGGAGAGCTCAATGGAGACCTCCTCCTGCGCGGCGGCGGCCGGAGACGCCTCGGCCGGGAACGAGTTCGGCCGCACCGCGATGACCGGAACGCCGTTCGGGACCTTGGC
The DNA here is from genome assembly GCF_014203805.1 of Lipingzhangella halophila. Classification (GTDB taxonomy): domain Bacteria; phylum Actinomycetota; class Actinomycetes; order Streptosporangiales; family Streptosporangiaceae; genus Lipingzhangella; species Lipingzhangella halophila. The sequence continues at coordinate 4,786,695 of NZ_JACHJT010000001.1, forward strand.
GTGGGTGATGGTTCCGCCGCCGAAGATGCTGTGCTCGGTGGCGCCTTCGGCGCTGACGTCGACCGCGTCGGTCAGCACGCCGGAGCCCAGCTTCACCGCGGTCCGCCCGGCGATCTCCTTGTTCTCGGGCGTGGCCGAGACCAGGACCGCGGCGGCGGAGGCGTCGCCGGCCAGTTTGGCCAGCAGTTCCGCCGTGGGCGCGACGACGTAGTCGTTCAGTTCCGCCGGCGCCGCGTAGACCTTCTCGGCGCCGAACTCGGCCAGCTTGGCGCTGCCGGTGTCGATCCCCTCGCCGACCCACACGGCCGCGGGCTCGCCGAGGCGGCGCGCGGCGGTGAGTAGTTCGGTGGTGACCTTCTTGACCTCCCCGTCGATGTGGTCGACGAGGACGAGGACCTCAGCCATTGGGATAATCCTTCTTTCGTCTCCGCCGGACCTACACGAACTTCTTCTCGGCGAGGAACTCGGCGACCTTGACTCCGCCGTCGCTCTCGTCCTTGACGATCGTGCCCGCGGCACGTGGCGGGGCCGCCGCGACGTCGACGGTCTCGGTCGCCGCATTGGCGAGACCGACCCTGGCCGCGTCGATCTCGGCGTCCGCGATCGTCAGCTTCTCGACGGGCTTCTTCTTGGCCTGCATGATGAGCTTGAACGACGGGTAGCGCGGCTCGTTGATCTTCTCGACCACGGACACCACCGCCGGCAGCTCAGCCTCGACGACGTCGTAGCCGTAGTCGGTGAGCCGCTGGACCTTGATGGACTGGCCGTCGACGTCGACCTTGTCGGCGAGGGTGAGCTGGGGCAGGCCCAAATACTCGGCCAGCGCGGCGCCCACGACACCGGTGCGCGCGTCGGTGGACTCGGAGCCGAGCACCACCAGGTCGAACTCGATCGTGCCCAGCGCCTGCGCCAGCGCGTACGCGGTCTGCAGGGCGTCGGACCCGTGCAGCGCCTCGTCACTGACGTGGACCGCCTTGTCAGCGCCCATGGAGAGCGCCTTGCGGATCGAGTCCGTGGCCTGTTCCGGCCCCATCGTCAGGATGGTGACCTCGCCACCGTGCTTTTCCTTGAGGAGGAGCCCCTCCTCGATCGCGTACTCGTCGAGCTCGTTGATGACGCCGTCGGACGCCGCGCGGTCGAGCGTCTTGTCATCCGAGGTGAGTTTCCGCTCGGTCGCCGTATCCGGGACCTGCTTGACCAAAACGACAATATTCATGGCCGGTGGCCGACCTCCCTGCGCTGCCATGCGCCGCCACCTCGACGGCGAGGGCGCTCAACGCGCCCGTGGTCGGAAAGTGCCAGATGCGTGCCCGTCATCCGGCAGCGGGGCCAGGCGTTCACGTCACGCCGTCCCACCTGATCGCTCTGCGGCACACCCCCGATGTTACTGACTAGTAGAACGGGTGTGCACACCGGGTCACGGCACTCGCCCCCGGCCGACCGCGTCGGGCCGCACCGATAACTCTACGAGAACCAGGCTGAGGGTCCGCCTATCGGGTTCCACGCGGGCGCCGCCGAGAAGCCCAGTGAGAGGAAGAACATCGCCACCAGCACCACCGCGACGATGACCAGCCAGTACACGTAGACGTTGCGGATCTTGACGTTGTCGACCATCCACCGCGCCTGGCGCCGCGCGCCGCTGCCGTTGGGGCCGAGGAAGCTCATAACCACGACGACGAACAGCGCGAACGACCCGACGTCGTCGGGCGTGGTCCGGTCGGCCATGAACCCCACCACGAGGCCGAGGACGAGCCCGATCAGCAGGTACGCGAGTCCGTACAGCAGCGTGGTGCCCAGGGTCCGAAGCATGGCCCACGGCACGCTCAACGCGATGACCATGTGGTCGGAGCTGCGTGGCCCGCGGGTCTGCAACCGGCGCGCGTGCTCGCTCTTGACCGTGTCGAGCGCTCCCAGCAGGGAGGCGATCAGGAGGCCGAGCACGGTACCGATCGTCGGGACGAGCAGGGAGAGCCCGGCCACCACCAACAGCACCGGGATCAGGAACAGCGTGGGGAGCTTGCGCGGCTCCGCCTCGTCGTCGTAGCCGTACTCGTCGCGGCCCCAGTAGTCGCTGAGGCTGTCGCCGCCGCTGCGCCTGAACCGGTCCAGGAACCCGCGGCGCTCCCCGCCTTCCTCGGCCGGGTATGTCGCGGTGTGCCCACTGTTCTCGCCGACCGGCGTGAGGATGTCGCGGAACTCGTCGGGGCGCAGGGTCGAGTTGAAGAACCGGGTGTGCGGCTCCCCCGGGTCGTCGTCGGGCGCGTAGTAGACCTGTCCACTGGACTGCGGATCGTCCGGGGCGGACATCATGGTCTGGTCGGCGCCACCGGACCCGGCCGCCATGGTCCGGTCCGTACCCGGCGACATCATCGTCTGATCCGCACCACCGGACCCGGACGCCACGGTCCGGTCCGTACCCGGCGACATCATCGTCTGATCCACACCACCGGACCCGGACGCCATGGTCCGGTCATCGGCGGCGGGCTGGCGCTCGGCGGGAGCCGACTCCATAGCGGCGGACTCGGCCTCCTCGTCACCGCCCCGGTTCGCGCCCATCGCGGCTCCCGCAACGGAACCGGCCGCGGCGCCGGCGGCCATCGACCCGGCCGCTCCGCCGTAGCCCCGGCCGCGCGCGCCACCAGGCTCCGACGTCGCTCCCTGCACCGTGTGGTTGCCGGTCATGCCGGACGACTGGAACTGGGAGAGGTCCTCGCTCCACGGCAGGTCGAGGTTGAGCCTGCTGGCCTCGGCGACCAACTGAGCGGCGGTCGGCCGGGACGCCATGTCCCGCGACACCGCCCGGCGCACCAGCGGCTGCAGCTCCTCGGGCATGCCCTCCAGGGTGATCTCACCGTTCAGGATGCGGAAGAAGATGACCTCGAACGAACCCGCGCCATAGGGCGCGTCGCCGGTGGAGGCGAAGGCGACCGTGCCGCCCCAGGCATGGATGTCGGTGGCCGAGCTGAGGTCGGTGCCCTCGATGACCTCCGGCGAGAGGTAACTGGGGGTTCCGACGAAGGTCCCGGTCTGGGTGAGCTTCGCGCCGTCGACGGCGTGCGCGATACCGAAGTCGATGACGATGGGCTCGCCGTTGGAGATGATGACGTTGCCGGGCTTCAGGTCGCGGTGGATGACCTCGGCCGCGTGGATGTCGTCGATCGCCTGGGCCAGGCCGGTGACGAACCGGGTCAGGGCACGGCCGCGCAGCGGGCCGTGGTCGGTGACCGTGGAGTCGAGGGTGGGGCCGGGGATGTACTCGGTGACGACCCAGGGCTGTTCGGCGGTGGTGTCGGCGTCGATGACCTCGGCGACGTTCCGGCTCTGCACCCGGCGCATGGTCTCGACCTCGCGGTGCAACCGGGCCCGGGCGATGTTGTCGCCCGCGACCTCGGGTTTGAGCACCTTGATCGCGACCAACTGGTCCGTCCGGGGGTCGGCAGCCTGATAGACAACCCCCATTCCGCCCTGTCCGATACTGCGACGGATCAGATACGGGCCAACACGGGCCGGCAGCTCCCCACCGTCGGAGAAACCTGCCGTCATTGCCATAGCGAACTCATCCCCTCAAACCCCACAAACGCCGAGTCCTCAGCCTATCGGGCCGAAGCGTCACGGCGCTGGCGACAGCCAGCGGCCATGGACGCACCCGCGCGGCTCGCGCTCCGGTCAAAGGGCCTGCGCCCTCCGGACTCCGGCGCGCACGTGGGCCGGAAACGTACCGCCCCGAACGCGGTGCGACCACTCCCGCAACTCCGACGATTATGACTGAGTTTGCGGGCGCACGGTTTGCGGATCGGGCACGATCAGGGATCAGTCAGGGTGCCGGCCGCGAGATCCGGGCAACGCCCCGAGCCCGCACCCTGCCATTCGTGGTCAGCCGGCCGGAACGGCCAGTCCTTCGACCACCTCCGCGCCCGGCAGGTCGGCGAGCGCCGGCCCCGGAACGATCAGCTTGGAGCCGCGCAGCCCGCTGCCGACCACCGCGTCGGTGCAGTCGAGCGCCGCCGAATCGACCAGAATCGGCCAGTCATCGGGGAGCCCGATCGGGGTGATGCCCCCGTACTCCATACCGGTCGCCGCGACCACCTCGTCCTGCGGCGCGAACGACGCCTTGCGGGCTCCCAGGTGCCGCCGCACGACCCCGTTAACGTCGGCGCGGGTCGAGGCGCGCACCAGGCAGGCCGCCATACGCGTCTGGCCGGCCCGCTTGGCGGCGACGACCACGCAGTTCACGGACGCGTCCATGGGGACGCCGTAGGCGTCGCGGAGGTCTGCCGTGTCGGCGTACGCGGGATCGATCTCGGCGACGCGGAGCTTCGCCTCCGGGGCGCCAGCGGCACCGGCGTCAACCGCGGCGGCCACCGGGGTGGCGAGCAACGGGTCGCCACTGGTGACGGGCCGCGGGTCCAGGCCCCACATCCGAAGACACCTCCCTTTCGCGTTCAGCGTCCGGTGAACTGTGCCTGGCCCGGCCCGTGCTCGATGAAGGACCGCATGCCGGTCTGCTGGTCCTCGGTGGCGAACAGGCCGGCGAACTGCAGCCGCTCGATCTCCAGCCCGGTGCCGAGGTCGGCGTCGATCCCGGAGTCGACCGCCTCCTTGGCGGCGCGCAGAGCGAGCGCGGGCCCGTTGGCGTATCGCGCGGCCATGGCGACGGCCGTGGGGTACACGTCCGCGGTCGGCACTGTGTCGTCGACCAGCCCGATCCGGAGCGCCTCATCGGCCTCGACCATCCGGCCGGTGTAGATGATGTCCTTGGCGCGCGCCGGCCCGACCAGCCGCGGAAGCCGCTGCGTGCCGCCGGCTCCCGGGATGATGCCAAGCAGGATCTCGGGCTGGCCGAGCTTCGCGTCGTCGGCCGCGACCCGGAAGTCGGCGCACAGCGCGAGCTCGCACCCTCCTCCCAGGGCGTAGCCGGTGACGGCGGCGATGACCGGCTTGGGGATCCGCGCGACCGCCGTGAAGGAGTCCTGTAGCGCTCGCGAGCGGGTCGCCATGTCGGCGTAGTCCGACTCGGCCATCTCCTTGACGTCGGCTCCCGCCGCGAAGACCCGCTCGCCGCCGTAGAGAACCACGGCGCGCACCGCGTCGTCGCCGGCGACCCGCGCGGCCGCGGCCGCGATCTCCCCCTGCACCTGCGCGTTCAGCGCGTTCATCTTCGGCCGGTCCAGCCGGATCACCGCGACCGCGGGATTCTCCGGATCGGACTCCACACGTACGAACTCGAACTCACCCACGGGCGCTCTCACCTCTCCACCGAACAACGGTTCACGACACCCTTACCTACCACGGTCCAGAGCACCGGGGCACCCACAAGGCGGCAGCCGCGGCGGCCCGGTCACCGCACCGGCCGAACGACAGGTCCCCTACCGCGATGCGCACTCCACCAACCGCGTTACCAACCTCCCGGGACATCACAGCTAGATCGGTGATGTGGGTTCGTGGTGCGGTGCCCGACGGGGCGGCGAGGACGGTGGTGGGCCGACCCCCGGGTGATCGGTTCGGGTGCCCGGTGGTGACGCGCCCGACGATCGGGGGTCTGGCCCGTGGCTGGGGCCCATCGGTCGTGGCTGTGGCGCCAGACTCCGGGGAAACACGGCGAAACGGGCGGGTGTGGGTGCGGGGTCCGCGGCGAGGGTGTCCGTGGGGACAAGGTCAGCGACGAGAATGTCCTCGCGGTCACTCTCGCTGGGGCCCATCGCCGAGAACGTCCGCACAGTCACCCTCGATGCGCGCCCCGCCGCCGGACGGCAGCACTGGCGCCCGCAAAGGCACGGTTCCCACAGGGCCGGCGCCCTCGCCGCCCTCGTCACGCGCGCAACCATCGGGCACCCGTAGCGATCATCCGGGGGCCGGGCCACTCGCCGTCCTCGCCGCCCTCGTTAGGCGCCCCACCACCCACCCACATCACCGATCTAGCGGCGTAGCTACTGGACCGCCTCTGATCCAGGTGGCCCGGCCCCCTGGGGCCCAGGCGCTCCGTCGTCAGGACCTCCGGACCGCCTATCGCGGGGCCGCACGATCGGGCGGCAGTCCTACCGCAGCACAACCCCGTCGCCCATCCCGCCGGGCGGCGCCGGGAGCGCGATGAGGCCCATCTCGGTAGGGCTGGAGAGCAGCGCGTGCGTGGGCAGGGCCCGCACGGTGTATCCGCAGGAGCCGGCGCGCTCCAGCGGGACGGAGCCGGAATAGCGCACCAGAGTGCCGTCACCGGTTCGCCCGATCGCCGAGAGGTCCACCAGCACCGGGTCCAGCAGCTCCTCGGACGGGCTCACGCGGCCGATCGTGGCCTGCACCCGGACGTCCTCGGGGTCGAGGTTGCCCAGCGCCACCGTTGCCCGGACCTCCAGCTCGCTACCGACCTGGGGTACAACGTCGACCCCGCCCACCTCGACGTGCTGCACCCGGACACCGGGCCAGGCGGCGCGGACGCGCTGCTTCCAGGCGGCGAGCGCCCGCGCGCCGGCCATGCCGTCACTGGCGAGCATCCGCGAGGACTGCGCAGCATGGTGGTAGAGCCCGGTCACGTAGTCGCGGACCATCCGTGTCGCCAGCACCTTCGGGCCGAGCGAGACCAATGTGTGCTTGACCATCTCCAGCCAGCGCTTGGGCAGGCCGCTGTCGTCCTGGTCGTAGAACAGCGGGATGACCTGCTCCTCGAACAGGTCGTAGAGCGCGGCCGCCTCCAGTTCGTCGCGCCGGTCGGTGTCGGTCACGCCCTCGGCGGTGGGGACGGCCCACCCGTTGGATCCGTCGAACCACTCGGCCCACCAGCCGTCCCGGATGGACAGGTTGAGCCCGCCGTTCAGCGCGGACTTCATTCCGGAGGTCCCGCAGGCCTCCAGTGGGCGCAGCGGATTGTTCAGCCAGACGTCGCAGCCCTGCACCAACGACCGGGCCAGCGCCATGTCGTAGTCGGGCAGGAAAACGATCCGGTGGCGCACCTCGGGGTCGTCGGCGAAACGCACGATCTCCTGGATGAGCCGTTTTCCGCCCTCGTCAGCGGGGTGTGCCTTGCCCGCGATGACGATCTGCAGGGGCCGGTCGGGGTCGGTGAGCATGGCCTTGAGCCGGGCACGGTCGCGCAGCATCAGGGTGAGCCGCTTATAGGAGGGGACCCGGCGCGCGAAGCCGACCGTGAGGACGTCGGGGTCGAGGACGTCCTCGGTCCACCCCGTCTCGGCCTCACTGGCGCCCCTCTGCCGCCAGGACTCGCGCAGCCGGGCGCGGGCGTCGGCGACCAGTCGTTCGCGCAGTGTGCGCCGCATCTGCCAGAGCTCGCTGTCGGAGGCACCGGTGACCTTCTGCCACCCCTCGGGCCGGCTGAACTCCGCGGAGTCGGGGACAATGCGCTGGGCCAGGTCCTGGGCCTCCTCGGCCACCCAGGTGCGCGCGTGCACGCCGTTGGTGACCGAGGTGATGGGCACCGCCGAGGTGTCGAAGCCGGGCCACAGCCCTTGGAACATGCCCCGGCTGACCGCGCCGTGCAGGCCGCTGACGCCGTTGACCCGCTGCGCGAGGCGCATCCCCATGACGGCCATGTTGAACACTGAGGGGTCGCCTCCGGGGTAGTCCTCGGAGCCGAGAGCCAGCACCCGGTCCCCGGGAAGCCCGGCGATCACCGGGTCCCGGGCGAAGTGCCGCTCGACCAGCTCGCGCGGGAAGCGGTCGATCCCGGCGGGGACGGGAGTGTGCGTAGTGAAGACCGTGCCCGCCCGGGTCGCTTCGAGTGCCTGGCCGAACTCCAGCCCCCGCTTCGTGTACTCGCGTATCCGCTCCAGGCCGAGGAAGCCGGCGTGTCCCTCATTCATGTGGAAGACCTCGGGCTCGGGGTGGCCGGTCAGCTCGCAGTACGCGCGGACCGCCCGGACGCCGCCGACACCGAGCAGTAGCTCCTGGCGCAGCCGGTGCTCGGAGCCGCCGCCGTAGAGGCGGTCGGTGACGCCGCGCAGTTCTGGGGGGTTCTCCTGGTGGCAGGCGTCCAGCAGGAGCAGCGGGACCCGGCCCACCTGTACCACCCAGACGTGCGCGGTGAGGGACGCCCCGCCGGGCAGGGCCAACGCGATCCGGACGGGGGCTTCGGCACTGTCGCGGAGCTGGGTCATGGGCAGCCCGCGCGGATCGATCTCGGGGTAGTGCTCAAGCTGCCACCCCTCGGGCGAGAGGGTCTGGGAGAAGTAGCCGTGCCGGTACAGCAGCCCCACCCCGATGAGCGGAACACCGAGGTCGCTGGCGCTCTTGAGGTGGTCGCCGGCCAGGATCCCGAGCCCGCCGGAGTACTGGGGCAGCGCCGCGGTGAGGCCGTACTCGGCGGAGAAGTAGGCGACCGCGGAAGGCAGTGCCGGGTCCGGGGGCGCGCCCTCGCGGGTGTCGTCGGGGAACCGCTGGTACCAGCGCGGCGCGGTGAGGTACTCGTCTAGGTCGGCCGCGGCCCGGTCCAGCCTCGCCCGGAAGCCGGGGTCGGCGGTCAGTTCGGCGAACCGCTCGCTGGTGACCTCGCCGAGCATGCGCGACGGGTCGTGGCCGACCGTGTCCCAGATGCCGGGGTCGATCGCCGCGAAAACGTCGCGGGTCGCGGCGTGCCAGGCCCACCGGAGGTTGCCGGCCAGGCGCCCAAGAGGCGCGAGTTCGTCGGGAAGAACTGTTCGGACAGTAAACGTGCGGATCGCCTTCACGGAGGGTGATGCTAACCAATTCCCAGGGACCACGCCACCTGGCACAACGCAATCCGGCAATCGCCGGGATTGTCGTTTTCGGCGCCCGGACACACCGCACACGAGCACCGGAAACGACACATATGCGCGCTTTGTTTCGCCTCGTTTCCTGACATTAACAACCCCGCCAAGCCCGACACTCGGATTTTTCCGGGATTTGATCTCACCGGAACACTGAGGTGCGCGTGGGAATTCGGTGCGAGATGTCCGATTTTCCCGTCCAGGGGGACTGGGGCACCCAATCGACCTGCGCATATGGATGCCCATCCAGTGTGATGACAATCACAAAAATCAATCACCACGGACTGTCGGCGAGCGCCGCCCCGGGGACTGAGGATAGATATTGGAACGCACGGAACCCCGATGGCATTGATCCCTCGAATCCGCTTTTCGGCTGCCCTTGCCGCCTCTTGGTTTTCTGTTCACCGCGGACAACCCGAAAACTCTTGCCCGATTTCCAACCCGAACGGTGCACCTTGATCGGACGCCTTCCTATTCTCGACGTGTCTCCCGTTACCGACCACGGCACGGCAAAAGCCGTCACCGGCGAGACCGTTCCTGTTCGGGCAACCGTGCTCCGCGAGGGGCACGACGCCCCATGCGTCGGCGCCGTCCTGCACGCCCCCGACGGCCGCCGCCACGGCCTGTGGGAGATGCACCTGCTCGCCCCCGGAACCGACCGCTACGGCACCGACATCACCCTCCCCCACGAGGGGTGCTGGACCTTCGCTGTTGAGGCGTGGGCCGACCCCTTCGCCGACTGGCAGCGCGCCGCTGAGATCAAGATCGCGCTGGACCAGGACACCGAGCTGGTCCTGGAGGAGGGCGCACGCCTGCTCGACCGGGCGGCGCGCCGCGTGCCCCGCCGCCCGGACCTGGCGCGGGCCGCCGCCGTGCTGCGCGACCGCTCGGTGCCCGCCACCGAACGCCTGGCCCGCGCCACCGCCCCCGACGTCCTCGCCCACCTCGCCGAGGCGCCCCTACGCGACCTCGTCACACGCACCGGCCGGTTCCCCCTCACGGTGCACCGCAGGCGCGCCCTGGTCGGAGCGTGGTACGAGTTCTTCCCCCGCTCCGAAGGGGCGGTCCTCGACGGCCCCGACGGCCGGCAGCGTTCGGGCACGCTCGGCACCGCCGCCAAGCGGCTGCCAGCCATCGCCGACATGGGGTTCGACGTCGTCTACCTGCCGCCGATCCACCCGATCGGGTTCTCCCATCGCAAGGGCCCCAACAACACCCCGACCACGGGAGCCACCGACACCGCGCCCGCCGGCCCCGGATCCGTGTGGGCGATCGGCTCGCACGAGGGCGGTCATGACGCGGTCCATCCCGACCTCGGCAGCATCGAGGACTTCGACAACTTCGTCGCCGAGGCGCGCGACCACGGCATCGAGGTCGCGCTGGACCTGGCGTTGCAGTGCTCGCCGGACCACCCCTGGGTGCGTGAGCACCCGGAGTGGTTCCGCGTCCGCGCCGACGGCTCGATCGCGCACGCCGAGAACCCGCCAAAGAAGTACCAGGACATCTACCCGCTCGACTTCGACACCGACCCCGAGGGCATCTACGCCGAGGTCCGGCGGGTGGTGCGGTACTGGATGTCGCACGGTGTGCGCATCTTCCGTGTCGACAACCCGCACACCAAGCCGGTGGAGCTCTGGGAACGGCTCCTCGGCGACATCGCGGCCACCGACCCCGACGTGGTCTTCCTCGCCGAGGCGTTCACCCGCCCCGCCATGCTGCACACCCTGGCCAAGGTCGGGTTCCACCAGTCCTACACCTACTTCACCTGGCGCAACACCAAGGAGGAGATCGAGACCTACCTGCGGGAGCTCACCCGGGACTCCGCCGCCTACCTGCGCCCCAACCTCTTCGCCAACACGCCCGACATCCTCACCGAGTTCCTGCAGCGCGGTGGGCGCCCCGCATTCGAGATCCGCGCGATACTCGCCTCGTTGCTCTCCCCGGCATGGGGCATTTACGCCGGATTCGAGCTCTGCGAGAACGCGGCGGCCGCCCCCGGAAGCGAGGAATACCTCGACTCGGAGAAATACCAGTACAGACCCCGGGACTGGGACGCGGCCGAGGCAACCGAATTGACGATCACTCCGCTACTGCGCACGCTAAACTCGTTCCGGCGCGCCCATCCTGCCTTGCAGGAACTGCGAAACCTGCAGTTCCACAGTGTGGACCATCCCGAAATGGTCTGTTTTTCCAAACGTTTGGCCAAGGCAGCGGAAAACGGTCGCGACGACACCGTCCTGGTCGTCGTGAACCTTGACCCGCACCGGACACACGAGGCAACGGTGCATCTCGACATGCCTGCTCTTGGAGTCGCCGCCGGCGAAACGTGCACCGTTACCGACATCCTGTCGGGCGAGACACACCGCTGGGGAAAGACGAACTATGTCCGCCTCTCCCCGGATTTCCAGACCGCGCACATATTCACAGTCACCCGCGACGAAGCGACCCCATAACGCGGCCGCGAATGGAGTCCTCCGGCGGAACGCACTGGAACGTCAACTGGTGGAGTAGTCATTGACCATGCCGGCGCCAGAGACCAATCCCGCGTCCACCGCGGCCGTGCCCGACACATTCACCCACGAGAAACCCCGTGACCCGTACTGGTACAAACACGCGGTCTTCTACGAGGTACTGGTCCGCGGTTTCCACGACTCGAACGGAGACGGGACCGGAGACCTTCGCGGGCTCATCGAGAAGCTCGACTACCTCTCGTGGATCGGCATCGACTGCATCTGGCTGCTGCCGATCTACGAGTCGCCCCTGCGCGACGGTGGCTACGACATCTCCGACTACATGAAGATCCTGCCCGAGTTCGGGCAGATCGCCGACTTCGTGGAGCTCGTGGAGCAGGCGCACCAACGCGGGCTCCGGGTGATCGCCGACCTGGTCATGAACCACACCAGCGACCAGCACCCGTGGTTCCGGGCCTCACGGGCGGATCCCGAAGGCCCCTACGGCGACTTCTACGTCTGGTCGTGCACCACCGAGCGCTACAGCGACGCCCGCATCATCTTCGTCGACACCGAGAACTCCAACTGGACCTATGACGAGGTGCGCGGCCAGTACTACTGGCACCGGTTCTTCTCACACCAGCCCGACCTCAACTTCGAGAACCCCGCAGTGCAGGAGGCGATCCTGGAGGTCCTCCGTTTCTGGCTGGACCTGGGGATCGACGGCTTCCGGCTGGACGCCGTGCCGTACCTGTACGAGCGCGAAGGCACCAGCTGCGAGAACCTCAAGGAGACCCACGAGTTCCTGAAGCGCATCCGTTCCGAGGTCGACCGCCTCTACCCCGACCGGGTGCTGCTCAGCGAGGCCAACCAGTGGCCGGCTGATGTCGTCGACTACTTCGGTGACTTCGAGACCGGCGGCGACGAGTGCCACATGAACTTCCACTTCCCGCTGATGCCGCGGATGTTCATGGCGGTCCGCCGCGAGCAGCGGTATCCGATCTCGGAGATCCTCGCCCAGACCCCGCGCATCCCGCGCAACTGCCAGTGGGCGATCTTCCTGCGCAACCACGACGAGCTGACCCTGGAGATGGTCACCGACGAGGAGCGCGACTACATGTACGCCGAGTACGCCAAGGACCCGCGGATGCGTGCCAACGTCGGTATCCGGCGGCGCCTCGCGCCTCTGCTCGACAACGACAAGAACCAGATCGAGCTGTTCACCGCACTCCTGCTCTCCCTGCCCGGCTCCCCCGTTCTCTACTACGGCGACGAGATCGGCATGGGCGACAACATCTGGCTGGGCGACCGCGACGCCGTCCGCACCCCGATGCAGTGGACCTCCGACCGCAACGCGGGCTTCTCGCGGTGCGACCCCGCCCGCCTCTACCTTCCGCTCGTCCTGGACCCGATCTACGGCTACCAGGCCCTCAACGTCGAGGCGCAGCGCGACAACCCCGGTTCGATCCTGAACTGGACCCGCAAGATGATCCACATCCGCAAGCGCCACCCGGTCTTCGGCACCGGCGACTTCACCGAACTGCACGCCAGCAACCCCAGCGTGTTCGCGTTCGTCCGGGAGTACGGCGACGACCGGATGCTGTGCGTCAACAACCTCTCGCGGTTTCCCCAGCCAGTTGAGCTGGACCTGCGGCGCTTCGAGGGGGTCACGCCGATCGAGTGCGTGGGAGGCGTGCGCTTCCCCGCGATCGGTGAGCTCCCGTACCTGCTCACCCTGTCCGGTCACGGCTTCTACTGGTTCCAGTTGCCGCCTGTGGACGAGACGGAGGGGCCGGCCAAGGACGACCGGACCCAGACCACCACACCATCCCGCCCGGCGGCCGTGCCTCCACGCCGCGTCCAGCGCGCCGTCAGCCATGCGGGGGCCTGAAAAAGAAGGGGAACGGACCACTCGGATATGACCCAGCTTGAGGAGCTACTCGCCACCTGGATCCCGCGGCAGCGGTGGTTCGCCGGAAAAGGGGCACCGATCGAGACGGTGGCGGTCGAGGCCGAGCACCAGATCGTCACCGGCGATCCCGCGCTGCGGCTGCTGGTCGTGCGGGTCCGCCAGCACGACCTCTCGTCCCGGTACCAGGTTCTCCTCGGCATGTGTGCCGAGGGCGGGCTCCGCGCGGACCTCACCCACGCCGTGATCGGAGTGTGCGCGCTGCCCGGGCTCGGCTCCGCGCACACGGTCTACGACGCCGCCCACGACCCGGAGCTGACGGCACTGCTGCTCGACCACATCGCCCAGGGGAAGGGCGGCAGGCTCCGTTTCCACGCCGTACCGGGGTCCGTGGTGCGTACCGGCCTGCGCAGCCTGGTCCTCAACGGAGAGCAGTCGAACACCTCCGTCGTCTACGGCGAGGAGTACGTGCTCAAGATCTTCCGCCGGCTGTGGCCGGGCCACAACCCCGACCTGGAACTGAACGCCGCCCTGGCGGGCTCGGCGTTCGTGTCGCCGCCGCACGGCTGGATCGAGACCGACCTCGGCGACGACGAGGGGCACGCGGTCCCCACCACCCTGGCGATGCTGCAGGAGTACCTGCGCAGCGCCACGGACGGCTGGGTACTGGCGGCGACCAGCGTCCGCGACCTGTACGACGCGCCGGGTACCCCTCCGGGGGCGGCCGGCGGCGACTTCGCGGGCGAGGCCGAGCGGCTCGGCTCCGCCACGGCGGCGGTCCACCGCCACCTGGCCCAGGACCTGCCCACCGACGTGCTGTCGTCCCGGGCGCTCCAGGAGGTCGCCCGGTCGATGGAGGAGCGGCTGCGCCGCGCCGTCGCCGAGGTACCGCAGCTCAAACCGTACGCCGGGGCCCTGCGGTCCGCTTTCGAGGCGTTCGCCGAGGTCGACGACCCGCTGCCGGTGCAGCGGGTGCACGGCGACTACCACCTCGGCCAGGTGGTGCGCACCGACACCGGGTGGGTGCTGCTGGACTTCGAGGGCGAACCGGGCGCTCCCATCGACGAACGGCAGCGCCTGTCCAGCCCACTGCGCGACGTGGCCGGGATGCTGCGCTCGTTCGACTACGCCGCCCGGTACCAGCTCGTCGGCAACGCCCACGAGGACGAGCTGGCGCCGGTGGCGCGCGACTGGGCCCGGCACAACCGCGACGCGTTCTGCGCGGGCTACGCCAACGGAGGCGGCGTCGACCCGGAGAAACACCAGGCCGTACTGCGTGCCTTCGAGTACGACAAGGCCGTCTACGAGGTCCTCTACGAAGCGCGCAACCGGCCCACCTGGCTGCGCATCCCGTTGGACTCCATCGCGGCACTGGCGACCTGACCGCCTCTGCCCCACGACCACCGAGCCCCCCACCAGCAACACCCGGAACCCGTACGTACGGACCGTGGAGACTCCCGCAGCGGACCCACGACGAGCCTTGGAGATGACGCCGGCGTGAACCCACCCGACAACGCACCCGCCCCGGCCGCCACCGCGGCCACCTCCCTCACCCGCGAGATCGACCGACTCGTCGCCGGTGAGCACCACGATCCGCACGCTGTCCTCGGTGCCCACCCCGGCGCAGACGGGCTGACCCTGCGCGCGCTGCACCCGACGGCGACCTCGGTACACGCGGTGCTGCCCGACGGGCAGCGCGTCGAGCTGGACCACATTCACAAGGGAGTGTTCGCGACGACACTCGCCCACCCCGAGCCCGGCGCGCCCGACTACCGGCTCGCCGTGCACTACCCCGACGCCGGCGAGATCACGATGGACGACCCCTACCGGCACCCGCCCACCCTCGGCGAACTCGACCTGCACCTCATCGGCGAGGGCCGCCACGAGGAGCTGTGGCGGGCCCTCGGAGCGCACACCCGCGGCCCGGCCAGGGGCACCGCGACCGGCACGTCCTTCGCCGTGTGGGCGCCGGGCGCGCGCGGGGTGCGCCTCGTCGGCGACTTCAACCACTGGGACGGTAGGGCGCACCCCATGCGCTCGCTCGGCGCTACCGGCGTCTGGGAGCTGTTCGTCCCGGGCGTCGGAGACGGTGCGCAGTACAAGTACCGGATCCTCGGACGCGACGGCGTGTGGCGCGACAAGGCCGACCCGCTGGCCTTCGCCGCCCAGGTGCCGCCGGACACCGCCTCCCTCGTGTACACCTCGAACTACCAGTGGCGCGACGACGCCTGGCTGTCCGAACGCAAGACCCGGGACTGGACCACCGAGCCGATGAGTGTCTACGAGGTCCACCTGGGATCCTGGCGACCGGGGCTGGGCTACCGCGAGCTGGCCACCCAGTTGGTCGACTACGTGCGCGAGATGGGGTTCACCCACGTCGAGTTCCTGCCGGTGGCCGAGCACCCCTTCGGCGGCTCGTGGGGCTACCAGGTCACCTCCTACTTCGCGCCCACGGCCCGGTTCGGCTCGCCCGACGACTTCCGGCACCTCGTCGACGAGCTGCACCAGGCGGACATCGGCGTGCTGCTCGACTGGGTGCCCGCGCACTTCCCGAAGGACGAGTGGGCCCTCGCGTGGTTCGACGGCTCGCCCACCTACGAGCACCCCGACCCGCGGCGCGGGGAACACCCCGACTGGGACACACTGATCTTCGACTACGGCCGGACCGAGGTACGCAACTTCCTCATCGCCAGCGCGCTGTACTGGCTGGAGGAGTTCCACATCGACGGCCTGCGGGTCGACGCCGTGGCGTCGATGATCTACCTGGACTACTCCCGCGAGGGAGGCGACTGGGCGCCTAACGCCGAAGGAGGGCGGGAGAACCAGGACGCCCTGGGGCTGCTCAAAGAGCTGAACGCGACCGCGTACCGGCGCAACCCGGGCATCACCATGGTCGCCGAGGAGTCCACGGCCTGGCCCGGGGTTTCCCGCCCCACCGAGCACGACGGGCTCGGGTTCGGCTTCAAATGGAACATGGGGTGGATGCACGACACCCTGGAGTACCTCAAGCGCGACCCGGTCCACCGGCAGTACCACCACAACGAAGTCACGTTCGCGATGGTGTACGCCTACAGCGAGAACTACGTGCTCCCGCTGTCCCACGACGAGGTCGTGCACGGCAAAGGGTCGCTGCTGAACAAGATGCCCGGCGACGAGTGGCGCCGGTTCGCGGGGCTGCGGGCCCTCCTCGGCTTCATGTGGGCGCACCCCGGCAAGCAGTTGCTGTTCATGGGAAGCGAGTTCGGGCACGGCGACGAGTGGTCGCACGAGGGCGGGGTGCAGTGGTGGCTGCTGGACCACGCCTACCACGTCGGGGTGCGGTCGCTGGTCGCCAACCTCAACCGGGTGTACCGCGACACCCCCGCGCTCTGGTCCCTCGACTCCGACCCGGCCGGGTTCACCTGGCTCGACGGTGGCGACGCCCAGGGCAACACGCTGTCGTTCCTGCGCCACGGCGACGACGGTTCCGTCCTGGCCTGCCTGGTCAACTTCTCCCCCGAACCGCACCGCGACCACCGGGTGGGGCTGCCCGCCACCGGCACCTGGCACGAGGTCCTCAACACCGACGCCGGGGCCTACAACGGAAGCGGATACGGCACCCGCACGCGGGTCAGGGCCACCACCACACCGTGGAACGGACAGCCGGCCTCGGGACTGGTGACCTTCCCACCACTGGCCACCGTGTGGCTGAAGCGGGGGTGAGAAACGGCGTGGCCCGTCCTCCGCTCCGGAGGCCGGGCCACCGGCTCCGGCCGGCGCCCCGGCGGGGCACCAGGACACCTTCCAAGGAGGTCAACCGGTTCGGGAGAGCTCGAGTGTCGACCTGGGTTCGGATTCCTCGTCCTCTTCGAAGAAGCCGATGGTCATGGTGTCCCCGTCGACGGTCAGCTCTGCCTCGTCGATGATGGGCCAGAACTCTGTGTTGTCCACGCAGCGATTGGGCTCGAGCCCACCGCTGAGCGGGATGTTGGCCCGGTAGCCGTCTTCGGTGCTTTCGAGCAGCCTGATTTCGGCCGAGCATGTGTCGTTGTCGAGGGCTTCGAGGGCGGCGGTTTGCGCCCCGGCCTCGATGTGCACCTCGAAGACGTTCCCGGAGTCGGCGACACCTTCCCATGCCCCGGCTTCCTCCTCGGAGAACCGATAGTCCGCAGAGGCGGCATCCTCGCTGCGGTCCGAGGACGGGTCGTCGGTATCCTCTTCCGAGGCCGGGTTCTCGCGGCCGTTGCCGCCTGGACTTTCTGCACCGTCCTGGGTGCCTGGACTTTCTGCACCGTCCCGGGTGCCTGGACTTTCTGCACCGTTTGGGGTACCGCCTGGCCGCAGGACGCTACTTAGCAGCGCGCCCGCCCCCAGAAGGGCGATAACGGCTACCACGGCGCCGGCGCCCAGGAGCCAGCGTGGCGGGCGTTTGCCTTGCCTGCGCGGGTCGGAGGCGTCTGTGGCGGGCGTCATGGTGCCCGTGGGCGGCCCATTGGCGACGGTGGACGCGCCGGTGTCGTCGAGTACAGCGGTGCGGGCCTCGTGCATTGCCTGGTTGAGGCCGGCGGCGTCGGTGGGGCGGCCCTGGCGGCCCAACAGCGTCATCAGCACGTCCACCGCAGCGGGGCGCACGGCGGGGTCCTTGGCCAGGGCCGCCGCGACCAGCGGACGCAGCTCGTCGGGAAGCGCCCTCAGGTCGGGGTCGGTGTGCAACACGTTGTGCAGCACGTTGGGAACCGTGCCACCGTCGAACGGCGAAGCACCGGTGGCCGCGAAGGCCATGACCGCGCCCCAGGCGAACATGTCGGAGGCGGGCGTGGCATTGCCATGGGCGATCTGCTCGGGCGCCATGAACGCCGGCGTTCCGATCGTGGAATTGGTCAAAGTGCCCGCGCCTTCGGTGATCTGGGCGATCCCGAAGTCGATCACCCGCGCCCCGCCGTCACCGAAAAGGACGTTGCCGGGCTTGAAATCGCGATGCACGATACCGGCCTCATGGATCGCCACCAGCGCCGTGGCCGTGGCCACCGCCAGGCGGCCAAGATCTCCGGCCGCCATCGGCCCGTCCTGGCGGATGCGCTGGGACAGCGACCGGCCCTCGACATACTCACTGACAATGTAGGGCGATTCCGCGTCAAAGTCGGCCGCCAGCACCGCCGCGGTACAGAACGACGCGACCTGCCGAGCCGCTTCCGCCTCACGCACGAACCGCTGCCGCACTCGGGAATCGTCCAGGGCCTCAGCGCTGAGGCTCTTGACGGCGACGCGGTCCCCGCCCTGGGCCGGTTCTGCGAGGTAGACGGTTCCCTGGCCACCCGCCCCGAGGCGGCCGAGCAGCCGGTATCCGCCGATCTCGGCCGGGTCGTCGTCGGTCAGGGGCGCGGATTCAGGCATGTCGGGTGCTCCAGGGGGTGGGGGGTGCCTTGCTGATGGGATTCCCACGACACGGCGGTTTCGGTCGCTACCGGGTTCTGACGCTACCCCGCGCCCAATGGTTCTCACACGCTGTGCCTTCACCCCGGCGGATCGGCCCACGGCCAACCGGCCTCGGGACTGGTGACCTTCCCACCACTGGCCACCGTGTGGCTGAAGCGGGAGTGAGAAACGGCGTGGCCCGTCCTCCGCTCCGGAGGCCGGGCCACCGGACCTGGCCGGCGCGCCGGGACACGTTCCGAGGAGGTCAGCCGATTCGCGAGAGCACGAGTGTGGACTCGACGTTCATCCTCTCTCCAGTCAGCGAGTTCTCCTGGTAGAAGTCGATGGTCATGGCGTTGCCTTCGACAGCCAGATCCACCTCAGTGCTCCACTCCATGTGAGTATCGTTGCTCACGCAGCGGAAGGGGGTCTCTTCCCTTCCGCTGAACGAGATGTTGGCCCGGTAGCCGTCTTCGGTGCTTTCGATCAGCCTGATATCGGTGGAACAGGAGTCGTCCTCGGGTGCGTCGAGGGGGGCGGCTGGTTTCCCGGCCTCGGTTTCCGCCTCGAAAGGGATGCCGGAGTCGGAGGTGCCCTCCCATGATCCGGCCTCCTCCTCGGAGAACGCGACGCCCTCCGCGAGGCTCCCGTTGTCCCCTCCGTCCCCTCCGTCCCCTCCGTCTCCCCCGTCTCCTTCGTCCCCGCTTTCCGCACCTTCGTTGGCGCCATCGCCCGCGTTCGGCGCCAGGACGTCGTCGAGTAGCATGCCCGCCCCCAGAAGCGCGACGGCGGCCAGCACCGCGCCGACACCGATGAGCCAGCGGCGCGACCGTTTCGGTCGACTGGAGGGAACCGCGCCCGGAGCTGTGGTCCGCGTGGGCGGCCCGTACCCCGCGGTTGGGGCTCCACCCCCACCGTCGACCACGGCGGTGTGCGCCTCACGTATCGCCTGGTTGAGGCCGGCGGCGTCGGTGGGGCGGCCCTGGCGGCCCAACAGCGTCATCAGCACGTCCACCGCAGCGGGGCGCACGGCGGGGTCCTTGGCCAGGGCCGCCGCGACCAGCGGACGCAGCTCGTCGGGAAGCGCCCTCAGGTCGGGGTCGGTGTGCAACACGTTGTGCAGCACGTTGGGAACCGTGCCACCGTCGAACGGCGAAGCACCGGTGGCCGCGAAGGCCATGACCGCGCCCCAGGCGAACATGTCGGAGGCGGGCGTGGCATTGCCATGGGCGATCTGCTCGGGCGCCATGAACGCCGGCGTTCCGATCGTGGAATTGGTCAAAGTGCCCGCGCCTTCGGTGATCTGGGCGATCCCGAAGTCGATCACCCGCGCCCCGCCGTCACCGAAAAGGACGTTGCCGGGCTTGAAATCGCGATGCACGATACCGGCCTCATGGATCGCCACCAGCGCCGTGGCCGTGGCCACCGCCAGGCGGCCAAGATCTCCGGCCGCCATCGGCCCGTCCTGGCGGATGCGCTGGGACAGCGACCGGCCCTCGACATACTCACTGACAATGTAGGGCGATTCCGCGTCAAAGTCGGCCGCCAGCACCGCCGCGGTACAGAACGACGCGACCTGCCGAGCCGCTTCCGCCTCACGCACGAACCGCTGCCGCACGCGCGGGTCCTCCAGTGCTTCGGAACTCAGGCACTTGAGGGCGACGCGGGCCCCGCCCCGCACCGGCTCCGCGAGGTACACCGTTCCCTGACCACCCGCTCCCAGACGGCCGAGCAGGCGAAGTCCCCTGATCTCGGCCGGGTCGTCATCCTTCAGGGGGAAAGGGGCGGGCATGTTGGACGCTCCAGGGGTGGGGGGGTGTCTTGCTGATGGGGGGCTCCCACGGCACGACCGTCCCGGTCGCTACAGGGTTCTGACGCTACCCCGCGCCCAATGGTTCTCACACGCTGTGCCTTCACCCCGGCGGGCCGGCACGCGGCCAGTGGGGTGGCTCTACCTGCGAACTCGCCCCCTGGGGACCGAGCGGGTCACGAGTTGTACTCGGTGACGTCCATCGACTCGGCGACCGCGTCGTACGTGGCCGAGTAGCGTGCGTCCACCGCACCCGCGTAGACGGCGACGTCCGACTGGGGCAGGTACCACAACCGAACCTCGAAGGTGTCGTCGTTCTCGCAGGTCACGATCCACTTCCGGTGGTGCGACTTGAGTCCGTCGGCGTGCTGGACCAGGCCTTCCTCGTCCCCGGCGTCCTCCTGGCGGGCTTCCTTGACCCCGACACTGGTGTCATCGACGGTGCTCAGGCTGCGGCACTCGGTGGGCTCGGTGGCCCAGCCGTCCGGCTTGTTGTAGGCCGCGTCTTTCTTCGGCCACTTCTTCGGGTTGTTCTCGGCGGCCTTCGGCCACACCTGGATCGCCCCGTAGCCGCACTCGTCCTGGTTCGGCGGGCGCATGCACAGCCCGCCGTCCTTGTCGACCTCCCAGTCCTCGGGCGCGCCGATCTTCACCCCCGCGACCTCAACGGGGACCAGATCGTCGGGCGCTGATGGCTCCACCGCGGGCACCGCTCCGCTGTAGGTCTCCTCGGGGCCGTCCCCACCGGAGCCGCCCCCGCACCCGGACGCGATAAGCATCAGGGCCGCGAATGCCGCGCCCCGTAGGACCCACGTTCCCGGTGCGAACCGGGTGCGGTCGGTCGTGCCAGACATGCGATTCCCTCCTGCGACTGAGAATCGAACCTCATAGACGATAGCGGGCGATCCGGGCCGCGCGTGCCATCCCCTGTTCCGTTCACGGGGGACTAGCCTGAGGGCATGGTGGATGCCGCGAAGCTCATTGAGCCACTGTCCCAGCTCCGCCACCGGCGGGGCACCTCCGTGATCCTGGAGCTCGACCTCACCGAAGGGCTGTCCGACGACTCCCTCGCCGACCCCGTCTCCCAGCTCATAGCCAAACGCCGGCAGCGTCTCCCGGACATCGTCGAGGGCATCCGCCGCGGCGCGCAGGATCCGCGGGTCCGCGGCCTGATCGCCCGGATCGACGGCAAGCCCTTGGGATTCGCACAGGTGCAGGAGCTGCGCCGGACTATCGCCGCGTTCCGCGCGGCGGGCAAGCCCGCGGTCGCCTACAGCGAGTCCTTCGGCGAGGTCGGCCCCGGCACGGTGCCCTACTACCTTGCCACGGCGTTCGACGAGATCGCCCTGCTGCCGACTGGAACGCTCGGCCTCACCGGGGTCAGCGTCAGCGCGACGTTCCTCCGCGACACCGTCGACAAGATCGGGGTGCAATACGAGGTCGGCGCGCGGCACGAGTACAAGACCGCCGTCAACACGTTCACCGAGCGCGGGCTCACCGAGCCGCACCGCGAGGCCACAGGGCGCATCGTCGAGTCCCTCAACGAGCAGATCACCCAGGGCATCGCGGAACGGCGCGGGTTGACCCCCGAGCAGGTCCGCGCGCTCACGGACCGCGGGCCGTTCCTCGCCACCGAGGCGCTGTCCGAAGGGCTGGTCGACCGGCTGGCGTACCGCGACGAGGTCTACACCGACCTGCTCAACCGGTTCCGCACTCCGGAGAGCGGCGGGGACACGCCGCACCTGCAGTTCGTCTCCCGCTACCAGCGCCGCCACGCCTTGGCCGCCCGGGTTCCCTCCGCGCAGCGCGAGGACTACATCGGACTCATCCCCGCCACCGGCATGATTATCACCGGACGCAGCCGCCGCGCCCCGATCGGCGGGCCGGTGATCGGCTCCGACACCCTGGCGGCGGCGTTCCGCGCGGCCCGGCGCGACCCGCGCGTGCGCGCGGTCGTCTTCCGGGTGGACAGCCGCGGCGGTTCGCCGGTGGCCTCCGACATCATCCGCCGCGAGGTTCAGCTGACCAGCGAGGCCGGCACACCGGTGATCGCGACGATGGGCGACGTCGCCGGGTCCGGCGGGTACTACATCACGCTTGGCGCGGACGCGATCGTCGCCCACCCGGGAACGCTCACCGGATCCATCGGGGTGTACATGGGCAAGGCGGTCCTGGCCGGCCTGCTCGGCAAGCTCGGGATCAACACGGAGTCCGTCGACAGCGGCGAGCACTCGGCCATGTTCAACAGCGACCGCCAGTTCAGCGACTCCGAGTGGCAGCGCATCGACGCGATGCTCGACCACGTCTACGACGACTTCACGAGCAAGGTCGCCGAGGCGCGCGGCATGACGCGCGAGCAGGTGCACGATCTGGCGCGCGGGCGGGTGTGGACCGGCAGTGACGCCCGCGAAGGCGGCCTCGTCGACCAGCTCGGCGGCCTGGACACCGCCGTGCGGATGGCGCGGGAGAAAGCCGGGCTGCCCGTCAGCGCGAGTGTGCGCCCGTACCCGCAGATGCACCCGCTCGAACGGATGAGGCCCGCGGAGTCCAGCGAGGACCGCACCGCGGCCGCACGGGTCCAGTTCGACGCGTGGGGACCGCTCGCGGGGCTCTCGGCCAGGCTGGGACTGCCGGCCGGCGGGCCGATGTCCATGCCGGGAACCTGGGAGATCCGATGAGCGCCGGATCGCCACGCGACCCGGCGGGGTTCGTCCTCGCGGAGTTCACCGAGACAATGGGCCGGTTCGCCACCGGGGTGACCGTGGTGACGGTGAACGACGAGCTGGACGATGTCGGCAGCACGGTGAACGCGTTCTCCTCGGTTTCCGCCGAACCGCCGATGATCATGATCTGCATGGTCAACACCAGCTATCTCTGCGAGGTCATCGACACGCAAGGGCGCTTCGCCGTCAACGTGCTCAGCCACCAGCAGCGAGCCATAGCCGGACGGTTCGCCGCCGAGGGGCGCCCCAGCGCCCGGCTGTTGGTGGCCGGGGAGCCGCACCATCGGGGCGAGCACACGGGCGCGTTGATCCTCGACGGCGCGATCGCGGCCATGGAGTGCTCGGTGGTGCGGTGCGTTCCCGCCGGCGACCACAACGTCTACCTCGCCGAGGTGACGTCCCTGCCCCCGGTGGGTGGCCTGCCAGCGGAGATGGCGCCCCTGGTCCGCTACGGGGGGCGGTACCGCGGCCTGGGGTAACCCCACCCGCTGATCCAGGTGTCCCGGCCATGGAGGTCGGGTACGGCCCGGTGGCGCATGCGCGTGGTCCTGCCCGCGACAGGGGCGGTGCGGGCGCCGGGGTCCGGGTGTGACGTTCATCGCTGCGGTGGCGCGTGGTGCGGTGTCCGACGGGGCATCGAAGGCCGCGGATGGGCCGGCCCCCGGTGATCGGTGCGGGTGCCCGGCGGTGGGGCGTGTAACGGGGGCGGCGGCTGGTGGTGGGGGCCAGTGGGGGTGTCTGTGGTGTGGTTCTCGGTGCGGGGTCGCGCCGAGAGTGTCTGTGGGGACGGTCTCGGCGCCGAATCTGTCCGCACGGTCGGTTTCGGTGCCGCGCGAGCCTCCGCGCGCCCGCTATGTCCGGATTGTGAACGGTCTGGGTGCCGATCTTGAGGAAATCGTTCCTTCAAAGCGCTTTGAAGGAACGATTTCCTCAAGATCGGCGCCAAAATCGGACGTAGCGGACACACGCAGGCGGGCAGCGGAGATCCCAAGCCCCACGCCGGGCGAAACCAGGCAACGCCCTCGGAGCCCTGCGCCGTCCTCGCCGCCCACGTCGGGCGCACCACCACCGGGCACCAGGGGCGATTACTGAGGGCTGGCCAATCCGCTGCTATCGCTGCTCTCGTCGGGCGCACCACCACCCGCCGCCAGTACCGAAGACCGCCACCTCCGGCCATCCGCCCACCGCGCAGCCCTAGTCGAGACCCGCCGACTCCAGCCAGTCGGCGGCCACGGCGTCGGGTGCCTCCCCGCCGGAGCCGACCTGCTCGTTGAGCTCGCGGAGATCCTCGGTGCTGTCCAGCTCAGCGGAGGCGGCGTCGAGCGCCTCGCGCGCCGGGCCGTCGACGCTGTCACCGTGCACCAGCGGGACCATGTTGCCGGCGCCGAAGTGGTCCTCGGGGTCCTCCAGGGGAACCAGGTCGTGCTCGGCGATGGCCGCGTCCGCGGTGCGGATGGGTGCCGCCTGGATGTCGTCCGCGGCGAGCGCCTCCGGAACCTCGCGCGCACCCATCGGGCGGTACTCGGCGAACGCCAGGTCGTAGCGTTCCTCCAGGCCGGCCAGCCCTCTCGGGCCGCTCTCGAACTCGGGCTGCCCGCCGAACACCAGGTCGCCGGCGACACCGCTCAGGTCGGCGATACTGGCCAGGTCGTCGCGTTCGGCGGTGGCGCGGGTGACGGTGACCGCGGTGACGCTCTCCGCCGGCGTGGAGCCGAGGATCTCCATGCCCACCGGAAGTTCCTCGTTCACCCGCTCGTCGGTGCGCTCGGTGTCCGCTGGCTCGGACTCCGGATCGAGGTGCGCCAGAACGGCGCCGTTGTACTCGGGTACCAGGGTGAGGCGGCCGCGCTCGACCTCTCTGAAATAGTCCTCCCGGCTCCCGATGCCGTGGTCGGTACGCACGCGTTCCCCCGTGGCCTCGATGGCCTGGGCGTAGATCTCGGCGAGCAGGGCGCTTTCGGGGGTGCCGGTCGAGCCGACCACGACCCTGGAGCGGTCGCCCCCGGAGCCGCCCTCTTCCTCGCCGCCAAGGGAGTCGGTGCCCATGCAGGCGCTCAGCACCAGCAGGATGGGAACGCCCGCGGCCGTGAGCCGGATCGGGATGCGCATGACGTACCTTCTTTACTCGTGGAGTCGGCGGCGAGCGCCGGCAACCCGGGAGCCCTCACGGGGCACGCTGGCCGCGGCGTCCGGGTGGCACACTCAACGGCAGCCGAACGGCGCCCGCCGTGGTGGGTCCGGCGGCGGGTGGACCGTACCGCCGGTCCCCGGCCCCGGGGCCGGCCTGGGGCTCAGGCGCTGTCCTTGATCCATGCTGGCAGCTCAGTGAGGTTGTCGATAACCACGTCGGCGCGTTCGGCACCGGAACGTTCCGCGTGCAGGTAGCCCAGTATCCCGCGCCGCACCAGCGCCGCCCGCATGCCCGCGGCCTTTGCCGGGTCGACGTCGTTGTCCAGCCGGTCGCCGACGTAGAGGATCTCCCCGGCCGGCACGCCCGCCGTGGCCCGCACGCGCTCGAAGAACGCGGGATCGGGCTTGGCCACGCCCCAGTCCTCGGAGACGTGGACGCCGTCAACGGGCAGATCCATGGCCAGCAGTTCCCGGCCCGCCTCGGACGGCTGGTTGCCGGCGATCAGCACCCCGAGCCCGGCGTCGCGCAACGCGTCCAGGGCGGGGCGGACGTCGGAGTACAGGTCCTCGGGACCGAAGTGCTCCCGGCGTGACCCGGGCTCCTCGGTGCGCCACGCGGCAGACTCGGTGGCCAGGTCGAAGCCGGGCCTGACGGTGGTGAAGGCGTCGGTCAGCTCGCGCCCCTCGGCGAGTACGCCCCCGATGATCCCGAAGAAGGTCAGCCGCGGGATCCCGAGCCGGTCGGCCCAGCGCGTGAAGATGCGCGTTTCGTCGACCAGGGTCTCGCCAACGTCGAACACCACACTACGAATCGTCACGAAACGGACGTTAACACAGGTGAAGTGCCCGGCCGCGCGGGCGCGCGACACCCGCACCCGACGGCGGCGAGACTCACTCCCGCGATGGCGGGCGCAGCACCGCGAACGCGTCGGTGATCTCCAGTTCCCGCGCTCGGAACCGGAAGAGCGCGGCCGGGCGCCCGCCGGAGCGTCCCGAAGGAACCGACTCTCCCGTCTCCTCGATCTGGCCGCGCCGCAGCAGGACCCGGCGCAGGTTGGTGGCGGCGACGTCGTGCCCGAGCGCGGCGCTGTAGTACCCGGACAGCTCGGACATGGTGAACTCCCGGGGCGCCAGCGCGAAGCCGATGTTGGTGTAGGAGAGCTTGGCCCGCAGCCTCCGGCGCCCCGCGTGCACCATCGCGGCGTGGTCGAAGCCCATGGGTGGAAGGTCGGAGGCCGGATGCCAGGTGGTGTCCTCGGGGGTGGCGGGGTCGGTGCCGGCGGGCACCAGGCCGAGGTAGGAGGTGGCGAGGGTGCGGCCGTTGGGGTGCCGGCCGGGGTCGCCGCGGGTCTCAAGCTGTTCGAGGTGGGTGAGGTCGCACACATCCACTTTCTGGGCGAGCTGGCGCCGGATGGATTCGTCGAGCCCTTCGGTGGCGCCGATCCGCCCGCCCGGGAGCACCCACATCCCCTCGTACGGCGGGCGGGCACGCCGCCAGAGCAGCACACTCAGCCGCCGCTGGCGAATCTGGAAGATAACGGCCAGCACTTCGTGTGCGGCGACGGGTGCCGGCGGCCCGGCCTTGGTCTCGTGCACCAACTGCTCACTGACGTCGTCGATCGCTACCCCTGTCCCTCCTGAGTTTTCCCATGTTAGGCTGAAACCAGTTTTCGCCTATAAGTCCAAAACCGCTTGTGGCCATATCGTCACGCCGTACACAGGCCGCCGGTGGTCTTTCCCGCCGACCGGCCACACACGGAGAAAGAAGTAGGACATGCCAACGGTCACCTCAGCGGACTCCATGACGCGGCACGAATGGGCCGCCGAGGTCCGCCGCCTGGCACGCGAGCGTGACGCCGTCATCCTCGCGCACAACTACCAGCGCCCTGAGATCCAGGACGTCGCCGACCACACCGGGGACTCGCTCGGTCTGTCGCGCCTGGCGAGCACCGTGGAGGCGAGCACGATCGTCTTCTGCGGCGTGCACTTCATGGCGGAGACGGCCAAGATCCTCTCCCCGGAGAAGACCGTACTGATCCCGGATCCCAGAGCCGGCTGTTCCCTCGCCGACACGATCACGGCCGAGGACGTGCGCGCGTGGCGCGCCGAGCACCCGGGCGCTGTTGTCGTCGCCTATGTCAACACCACAGCGGCGGTAAAGGCCGAGACCGACATCTGCTGCACCTCCTCCAACGCGGCCGATGTCGTCCGGTCGGTTCCCGAGGACACCGACATCCTGTTCCTGCCGGACCAGTTCCTCGGCGCGCACGTCAAGCGCATCACCGGGCGCGACAACATCCACATCTGGATGGGGGAGTGCCACGTGCACGCGGGCATCGACGGCGGGACCCTGCGCGAACGCGTTGCCGCTGAACCCGATGCCGAGCTCTACGTGCACCCGGAGTGCGGCTGCTCGACGTCAGCCCTGTATCTGGTGGGGGCGGGCACCGTCCCGGAGGAGCGGGTGCGGGTGCTCTCAACCGGCGGCATGCTCTCAGCCGCCAAGGAGTCGACGGCCGACAAGGTCCTCATCGCCACCGAGACCGGCATGCTGCACCAACTGCGCGGCGCCAACACGACCACCGAGTTCGAGCCGGTCAACTCACGCGCCGAGTGCCACTACATGAAGATGATCACTGCCGACAAGCTGCTGAACGCGCTGCGAACCGGGACGGCGGAGATCACCGTCCCCGAGGACATGGCCGCGCGGGCCCGGAAGTCGGTGGAGCGCATGGTCGAGATCGGGAGCCCGTCGCGCGGCGGTGAGTGACCAACGCGATGCGTTGGGGAGTGTAACACCCCGAATATCGAGCCACAGCCTCACCTTCAGGTAACGGGAACTTCTCCATACCACTACACCTTGCCGGGCGCCACAGCAGTCGCTACCGTCATCGGACAACTCTGGCTTTTCACCCCGGATCCGGCCAAAGGCCGGATCCGGGTCTCATGACGGGACGTTCGGGAGGACTCGTGGCGACGGATCCGGACGGCGGACCCCAACCCGCCCGCGCCGGCGCTGGGCTGGTCGCGCAACTGCGTCAAGGCGAGGGATACGAGCGCCTCTACAACGCCTACGCGTCGCAGCTCTACCGGTACTGCTGGTCCCTGGTTGGCACCGATGTTGCCAGCGAAGCCGTGTACGAAGCCGTGCTGGCGGCAGTGCAACTACTCGACCAGCTCGACGACCACTCCGACCTGCGTACGTGGCTCTTCGCGCTCGCCCGGAGCGCGTGCCAGCGGCGCGGCTTCAGCTCCGAGACGCCTTACGCCCAACTCGCCACGGAACCCGCCGAGCGGCCGGTGGTGGAGATGGCGCTGCGGCTGCCACCGAGCCACAGCGAGCTTCTGGAGCTGTACCTGCGGCACAACCTCGCCCCGTCGCAGATCGCGCGGATCCACGGGCTCGACCCCGAAATCACCAGCGAACTGTGCCGCGCCGCGGTTCGCCGCGCGGCCAACGTCTGTGCGGAATTCCCGGAGGACGACACCGGGGTCGACCACCACATCCGCGCTGACCACTCCAGCGTCAGCGAGGTCCTGGCACTACTCGAACCGCCCGCACCGCCCGAGGAGCTACGCGAGCGGACAATCCACGCCTGCGCCGACCCCGCGATGGCCGAGGAGCGCGCGCGGATCGGTGCCACGATGACGCCTATGGGCGCCGATGGTTTCCCGTTGCATAGGGACCGCTCCGAGCTCCCCGGCGAGGGCCACGACCACGAACTCACCAGCACCGCCCCGACCGCGTCCGCCGATGGCGGCGAGGAGACCGCCATCGCCGCATCCGCCCCGGCCACCGCGGCCGATGCGCCCACCGGCACTGGCGGTACCACCGAGAGCGAGCAGGCCTCCGGCCCGACACAAGCGGACGGGACGCAGAGCAGGAAAGGCGGCCGGCGACGCGGCCACCACCGCGCCCGCCGGTATCGCTGGCCGGTCTCGGCCACATCCGGATTGGCCACGGTCGGGGTCGCGCTGGCCCTCTGGGGGGCCGCGCTTCTCGCGGCCGGAGATCCCGAGGAAACCAACTCCTCCGACCCGCCCAACTACGCCAACCAGCAGCCCGCAGCCGAAGGCACGGGCAACCCCAGTACTCCCCCGGGCGACGCCCCGCCCGAAGGCGGCGCGAATTCCGCACCGCCAGGGCAGGAAGGCGACGCCGGCAATGCGCCCGGAGAGCCCGGGAGGGAGAACGCGTCCTCTCCCGATCCGGACAACAGCGCCAGCGCGGCCCCCGATGCTTCGGCACAGGAACCCAGCGAATCCCCGGACGCCGCGGCGGGGGAGGAGCCCGGCGAGGCCGATGCGGCGGGCTCCGAGGACGAGTCCTCGGACGACGACAGCGAGGACGCCGAGTCCGAAGATGACTCCGAGGCCGCCAAGGGTCCC
The DNA here is from genome assembly GCF_014203805.1 of Lipingzhangella halophila. GTDB lineage: Bacteria > Actinomycetota > Actinomycetes > Streptosporangiales > Streptosporangiaceae > Lipingzhangella > Lipingzhangella halophila. The sequence continues at coordinate 4,816,235 of NZ_JACHJT010000001.1, forward strand.
ATTTCCCGGCTGTTCGACGGCCTCCTCAACCCGGATGGCTAACCACGTGCCCCTCGCGTGGGCCGTGCCGGGCGCGGCACCCGGTACGTGAGGGCGCGTGCGCGCACCGGTGGGTCCCGCCGGCCAGCGGAGATCAGAAACCGGCGAGCAACGGCTCGGCCGCGATCTCCAAACGGCGGCGGGCCTCCTCGATGTCGCGCTGCCCCTTGAGAATCTCCAGCACCTCGAAGAACCAGATACTCGCCAGCGAACTGACGAGCACGTACTCGTCGCTTTCGCGGTCGGGCTCCGACTGCTCCTCGTCCTCCACCACCGGAAGTGCGCGGGTGGCGACGGACCACAGCAGGTCGGTCACCCGCTTCCCGAGCTCCCCCTTGACCTCGGCCATGACCAGCGAGCGGACCAGGGCGTCGGCGAGCTCCGGCTCCCGCATCAACCCGCGCGTGGCACGCATGAGCACGTCAACCGTGCGCCCGGACGCGGTCTCGGCGCTCGGCGGACGCCGGACGATGCTCCGCTCCAGCAGGTCGAGCTCCTCGGTGACCACGGCCACCACGAGCTCCATCTTCGAGGGGAAGTACCGGTAGAGCGTGCCCAGTGCGACACCGGCGCGTTCGGCCACGGTCCGCATCTGCATGGCCTCCACCCCGCCGCGCAGCGCCAGGGCCGCCGCTGTCTGCACGATCCGTTTGCGGCGCTGGCTTTGGCTTCGTGACCGCATTCCGATCGGCGCCTGGACCGCCACGGTGTCTCCCATCGTCATCATCCGCCCTGGGGTGCTGCCCGTTGTTGACCCGGTGGCCCCGGAACCACCAGACCGCGCCCCACTCGCGCGGCAAACCCCTTGCGCGGCGAACGCCTTATGAGAACACGTTATCCAAGGGGTGCCCACGAAAGCAGCGTCACACTACTGTGCAACCGACCTCATTACACGATGTTGACGTCGCGGAAGTCGTTCTGCGTCCGTGTCTCGCGCTAGTTGCGGCGCCGCCATCTAGAATCAGTTCTAAAAATCATGCAATCTCACTGCTACTGCGTAATCACTAATAGTAGTGGACCGGCGCACCGCAACCGTACTGGCCGCAGCCGCACCCCCCGTTCCCAACCGAGGCGCCGTGAGGCATGGTCTGCCCGCATTGGGGCGCCCCATTGCCGCTCCCCAGCTGTCCGGAACGTATTCTAGAGCGCGATTCGGTTCCGGGTAGTTGAGGAGGTCGTACATATGCGCGATATGCCATCGGTGGAGGCTCTGGGCAGCGGCATATGGAGCCTGCCGGTCCCGATCCCCGACAATCCCCTTGGCTACACCCTGACATACCTGGTCGAGAGCGCGGACGGGCCCATTCTCGTGGACACCGGATGGCCCAGCGACGAAGGGTGGAACGCGCTCACCGCCGGCCTCGACCAGATCGGCGTGGCCATCACCGACGTGCGCGGCGCGGTCCTCACACACTTCCACCCCGATCACTCCGGGCTGGCCGAGCGGCTGCGCGCCGCATCGGGCGGGTGGATCGCGATCCACCAGGCCGATGCGGCCATGCTGCGCCGGATCACCGACCAACGCCGCACGGATCGGCGCGAGTTCGAGGTCACCCAGTTGCAACGTGCCGGCGCCCCGGCCACGGAGATCGAGGCGCACGAGACCGCCAGCCCTCCGTTCGACACACACATCCGGGCCGACCGCGAGCTCTCCCACGGCGAGCTGGTGGACCTACCCGACCGCAAACTGCGCGTGCTCTGGACGCCCGGCCACTCACCCGGGCACATCTGCCTGCATCTGGAGGACAGCGGGCACCTGTTCACCGGGGACCACATCCTGCCGCGGATCACCCCGCACGTGGGTCTCTATCCTCTCGACGAGGACCACGACCCTCTCGGCCGGTTCCTCGACTCGCTCAGCCAGATCAACGAGCTCGGAGCGGCCGAGGCGCTGCCGGCACACGAGCGGCGGTTCTCCGATCTCGCGGGCCGGACGAGCGAGATCATCGCGCACCACGAGGAACGCCTGGACCAGCTCGCGGCCGCCCTCGGGCCCGAACCCGCGACGCTGTGGGAGCTCTCCACCATCCTCGAATGGCGCAGGGACTGGACGCAGATGCGCACCGCCACCCGCCGTATGGCGGCTTCGGAGACGGCCGCCCACCTGCGCCTGCTGGAGCGCCGCGGACTGGCGGTGTGCTCCACCGGCACGGACGGCGGCACCGGCACGGCGGCACCCGCGGCGCTGCGTTGGCGCTCCACCGCCGGATCGGCCGCCGTGCGGTAACCGCCGGCCGCGCAGACCAGGCGAGCGGCGGCTCCACACTCCTCCGGTCCGTGCCGGATCCCCCCACACATAGGATCCGGGTACCGCTTCCCGAACCGGTTACCACTCCCTTTTGAACTGGTGAGTAACATAAGAGCGCGTACGGGTCAGGCTAGGCGTCTTCGCTCCCCGCGCACCGTCGCGCGGTTGGCCCCGCTCATTCCAGCCCCGTGAACAGCGGAGTGGTCGCTGCGAGCTACGAACGAGGTGATGTAGTGCCCCGCCGGCGACAGCGCCACCGGATGCCGCTTCGCGCACCGATACGGCGTGCCCGCCCGACCCGATTTCCACTCATCTCCCCTCATCAGCCGATGGGTCACACATATGCCGCAACCTGACCGCCACTCCTTGCGCGTTGCTCTGCTCTCCTACCGCAGCAAACCCCACTGCGGCGGACAGGGCATCTACGTCCGCCACCTCTCACGCGAGCTGGCGGCGCTCGGGCACCGTGTCACCGTGTTCTCCGGCCAGCCCTACCCGGTCCTCGACGAGGGCGTGCACCTGGAGAAGATCCCCAGCCTCGACCTGTACAACGACGCCGCCCCGTTCAAGACCCCTCCGATCACCCAGTGGCGCGACTGGATCGACGTCCTCGAAGTCGCGACGATGTGGACGGCGGGCTTCCCCGAACCCCTCACCTTCTCGCTGCGGGTGCGGCGCGAACTGCGCGAGCGGCGGGCCGAGTTCGACGTCGTCCACGACAACCAGACGCTGGGCTACGGCCTGCTCGGCGTCCGCGATCGCGGATTCCCGCTGGTGACCACGATCCACCACCCCATCACCGTCGACCGGCGTATCGAGCTGGAACAGGCCACGGGGTGGCAGCGGATCTCCAAGCGCCGCTGGTACAGCTTCGTAGGGATGCAGGGCCGGATCGCCCGCCGGCTGCGGCCGATCCTGGTGCCATCGCACTCGTCGGCGCACGACATCGTCCGGGAGTTCGGCACGCCGCGATCAGCGCTGGATGTCGTCCCGCTCGGCGTGGACCCCCGTACCTACCATCCGCACCCGGACGTCGCGCGGACCCCCGGCCGGCTCGTGTGCGTGGCGAGCGCCGACAGCCCGATGAAGGGCATCGCGACACTGCTGCGCGCCACGGCCAAGCTCGCCACCGAACGCGACGTCTCGCTGACCATTGTCAGCAAGCCCAAGCCCGGCGGCCCGACGGACCGGCTGGTCGATGAGCTGTGCCTGCGCGATCGGGTCACCTTCGCAAGCGGCATGGACGACGCCGCTCTCGGCCGGCTCCTGGCGGGGGCAGAGGTGGCGGTCGTCCCATCGTTCTACGAGGGCTTCTCCCTCCCCGCTGTCGAGGCCATGGCCTGCGGGACCCCGTTGGTCGCGAGTTACGCGGGAGCACTCCCCGAGGTCGTCGGGGACGACGGCGACGCGGGCCTGCTCGTACCCCCGGGCGACCCCGAGGAACTGGCGACGGCCATTGCCGGCCTCCTGGACGACCCCGCGGAACGGGCCCGTATGGGCGCGGCCGCCTGGCAACGGGTCCAGGAGCGGTTCACCTGGCGGGCGGTCGCCGAAGCGACCGCCCGCCGCTACGCCGAGGCGATCGGCCAGGTAGCCGCCAGCCCTGCTGACCGTAGCGCCCGGCTGTAAGGCCGGCCCAACCCCCGAGGAGCCACCGCTGATCACCGTTGACTTCACCCTGCTCCCCGTCGGACCGGGGAACCACGTCCTGGATCTCGGCTGCGGCAACGGCCGGCACGCCTTCGAGGTCTACCGCCGCGGCGCCGACGTGGTCGCCTTCGACCAGAACGAGAACGACCTCGCCGCCGTCGCGGCCATGCTCAGCGCGATGCGCACGGAGGGCGAGGCGCCCGCGGGCGCCGACGCCGACACCGTCAAGGGCGACGCGCTCGACATGCCGTTCGACGATTCGTCCTTCGACCGGGTGATCGCCGCCGAGATCTTCGAGCACCTCCCGCACGACACCGCGGCCATGGCCGAGATGTACCGCGTCCTGCGGCCCGGCGGAATCGCCGCCGTGACCGTGCCGAGCTGGTTGCCCGAGCGGCTGTGCTGGGCGCTCTCGGAGGACTACCACACGGCCGAAGGCGGGCATGTCCGCATCTACACCCGCGCCGAGCTCGCGGCCAAGCTCAAGGCGACCGGATTCGAGATCGGCCCGCACCACCACGCCCACGCGCTACACGCGCCCTACTGGTGGATCAAGTGCGCCGTGGGCCCGGACCACGACGAGCACCCGCTCGCCAAGGCCTACCACCGGATGCTGGTGTGGGACCTCCTGCACGCTCCCAAGCCAACCCGCCTTGCCGAACGTGCCCTCAACCCCGTTATGGGCAAGAGCGTCGTCGTCTACGTGCGCAAGCCCGCACGAAGCGGGGATAACGGATGAGCCGGTGGGAGCTCCCGGAGTTGCCCGGGGTGCTCAGCGCGGACGACGTCACCCAGTCCGCGGGGTACCTGCTCAACACCCAGGAACCGAGCGGCGCCATCCCGTGGTTCCCCGGTGGCCACGTTGACGTGTGGGACCACGTCGAGTGCGCGATGGCGCTGTCCGTCGCCGGCCACACCGAGGCGGCGCGGCGCGCTTACCTGTGGCTGGTCTCCCGGCAGGACAGCGACGGCTCATGGCCCGCGAAGCTGTGGGGTGACCGGGTCGCCAACCCGACCCGCGAGGCCAACCACGCGGCCTACCCTGCTGTCGGCGTATGGCACCACGTGCTGATCACCGGGGACGACTGGTTCGCCGAACGGATGTGGCCGACCGTGCACCGCGCCATCGAGTTCGTACTCGGCCTGCGCACGAACCGCGGAGAGATCCAGTGGGCGCGCAGCCCCAGCGGCACCCCCGGCGACCACGCGCTGCTCACCGCGTGCGCCAGCGTCCATCACGCGCTGCGCTGCGCGGTGGCCCTCGGAGACCGGCTCGGCCGCCCGCAGCCCGACTGGGAGCTCGCCGCGGCACAGCTCGGCCATCTCATCGCGGAGCACGAGTCGGTGTTCGCCGACCGCTCCCGTTATTCGATGGACTGGTACTACCCCATCCTCGGCGGCGCCGTGCGCGACTCCGCAGCGAAGCAGCGCCTGGACGCGCGGTGGGACGTGTTCGTGCACCCCGGTCTGGGCATCCGGTGCGTCAGCGACCAGCCATGGGTGACCGGGGCGGAGACCTCCGAGCTGGTGCTGGCACTGGCCGCGATGGGTGAGTGCGAGCTGGGCACCGGGCTCCTGGCGGACATCCAGCACCTGCGCGACCCCGATGACGGCGCCTACTGGACCGGGTACCAGTTCGCCGAGGACGTGCGGTGGCCAGAGGAGCGCAGCACCTGGACGGCGGCCTCCGTGATCCTCGCCGCTGACGCGCTCACCGGCGCCACCCCGGGCAAACACGTGTTCACCGAGCTTCCCGGGGAGGTCGTCGCCGCGTATCCGGCCTCGTGCGGCTGCGCCGCGCTCGTCCCCTGACGGAGAATCCGGGAAGACGCCGCGGCGGCGGCCACCGGGCCGCCGCCGCAAGCACACGCCGCTACTCGAAGCCCTCCGTTTCGGTGCCGCCCCCTCCTGGTGGCGGCTCCTCCCCACCTGGATCGCCGGGCTCGGTCCCGGGCGGTTCCTCGGGATTCTCGGGGATTTCCGGTTCCTCGGGAACCTCGGGGATTTCCGGTTCCTCCGTCTCGACGGGTTCCTCGGGTTCCACCGGCTGGTCGGTTTCGGGCTCTTCGGGCTCCCTCGTGGGGACGTTGGGCGCCCAGTTCTCCGTCGAGCCTCCGTAGCTGGGATCGGGGAACTGCTGCACTTCCTTGCCCTCCATGGCGGTGGACATGAAGTTGCGCCAGATAGTGGCCGAGAGCGTGCCGCCCGACAACGAGCCCCACCCGGGCACGCTGAACGGCTGGTTGTTGCCGTTGTAGACGCCAACGGCGGTGGAAAGCTGCGGCGTGAAGCCGGCGAACCAGGTGGCGACGCTGTTGTCGGTGGTCCCGGTCTTGCCGGCCACCGGCCGGCCGTCGGGCAACTGGGCCGTGGTTCCGGTACCACTGGAGACAACCTGCTGCAGCGCGTAGCTCACATCGGCGGCCTCACCCTTGCTCAGCGGTCTACTGCTGGCGACCTCGGGGCGCTGGTCCTCTCCTTCGTGGTCGATGATCTCCCGGACGACGTGCGGTTCGATGTGTTCCCCGCCGTTGGCGAACGTGGCGAACCCGCTGGCCTGGTCGACCGGCCGTACATCGTTGATCCCCAGCGCCAGTGTGGGGACGACCTGGTCGTCACCGATGCTGCCTTCGGGCAGCCCGACGTCGTAGGCAGTCTGCTGGACCTCTTCCAGCCCGACTTCCATAGCGAGGTTCACGTAGCCGGTGTTGTTCGAGTCCCGCGTCGCCTCGATGAGATTCATCGGACCGCCCGGGGCGTTGCCGGCGTTCTGGATCGGCGAACCGTGGATCGACTGCGGTCCGCGGCCGTCGACCACGCTGTTCAGGCTGTAGCCGTTCCGCAGGGCCGCCGCGAGGACGTAGGGCTTCATGGCCGAACCCGCTTGGGCGGACCCTCGGAAGGCGCTGTCGTACTGGTTCGAGTTGTAGTCCTTGCCGCCGTAGAACGCCACAACCTCACCGGTCGAGGGATCGATCGCGGTCAGACCGGCCTGGACGCCCTCTGGCAGGCTGTCGGGGTCGATCGTGGACTCCACGGCTTCCTTGGCCGCATCCATGAGGTCCTTGTCGAACGTCGTGACGATCTTGTAGCCACCCCGGTTGATGTTGTCCTCGGTGTAGCCAAGGTCCTCCAGTTCAGACATGGACTGCTGGACCATGTACCCCTTGTACCCGCTCAGGTCGGTCTGCGGGATCTCCTCCTTGGGCGCGGGGAACTCCAGTTCCTCGGCATCGGACTTGGAGAGTTCGCCCGTCTTCACCATTCCCTCGACGACGAACTCCCAGCGCTGCTCCATCTCGTCCGTGGTCTCGCTGTCCGCCTGCCCGAACTTGGTGGGCTGCTGGATGGCCGCGGCCAGGAACGCGGCCTCGGCCGGCTCCAGGTCCTGGACATCCTTGTGGTAGTACGCCTCGGCCGCGGCCTGGATGCCGTAGGCGTTGCGCCCGAAGTAGATGGTGTTGAGGTACTGCTCCATCACCCATTCTTTGGGTTTGGACCGGTCGACCTTGAGCGAGATGATGATCTCTTTGAACTTCCGAGAGACCGTCTGCTCCATGGAGACGCCCTCGTAGTAGTTGCGCACCATCTGCTGGGTGATGGTCGAACCGCCCTGGAGCTGCTGGCCGGTGAGCGTGGACCACGCGGCGCGTATCGTGCCGGTTACGGAGACGCCGGGCTCGGTCCAGAATCCGCGGTCCTCGGCGGAGGTGACCGCGTCCTGGACATGGTCGGGCACCTCCCCCTCGTCTACCGGCTCCCGGTTGACCCCGCGTTCGGCGAACTCGGTCTCACCGTCGGCGTAGTAGAAGGTGGATCCCTGGTCGGTGGCGTCGGCTTTCGCGGCGTCGGGAACCGGGATGACGGCGTAGGCGACGCCGAACACGGCGATCCCGATCACCACGAAGATGCCTGCGGTGATGAGAGTGCCGCGCGTCACCCGCCACCAGAGTGGCTTCTTGGCTTTCGCGGGCTTCGCGCCCTTGCCTTTCCGTCCCGGCTTCGCGCGCATCGCGGCGGCCAGCCCGGAAGCTTTGGACTGGGCCTTGGCGGACGTGTCTTCGGGGCCGCCGGGGCCGCCGCCCGGGTACGGCGGCGAGCCGTATCCTCCTCCGCCCGCACCAGCGTCCATTGCCGCGGAGACACCATCCGCAGGCGTGTCCGGAGCGCTCTCCGGTCCGCTGTAAGGGGTCGGCGATAGCCCGGGGGCGCCCTGTCCAGGGGCGTCCGCGGCAGAGCCCGCGGGCACACCAGACGACAGCGGGGGCGAAGCAGCTCCACCGTCCCTCTCGGCCCCGGCATCACCGCGGCCCGGATCCCCGCCGCCCGAGGGCTGAGGGGTTTCCACTGTGCTGGAGGCGGGGCCGTACGGAGTATCGGAGGATTCACCCGTTCCGGCGCCAGCCACTCCCGCGGGGTCACCAAGGGTAGGAGCATCCGCGGTGGACAGCTCCTGGTCCGCGGCATCGGTGGAGCGTCCCCCAGGCGCATAGGGCCTCGCCGGACTCTCCCCGGACCGGTCGACTGGCGGTTGCCGCGAAATGTCGAACGGGCTCGGCGGCGGCCCGGACGCGGCCTCCCCAGCGGTACCCGCGGCGGACTCCGGAGACAGAGGGGCCACCGTGTCGGTGGCGTCTTCGGGCAGCGCATCGGGCTGGGAGTCCGCCGTGGCGTCATTCGGATCGAGCTCGGCCGCACCGTCAGGTACGGCGTCGAAAGCAGCGGTACTGGGGGGTTCTTCGTCGTCAGGTACGGCACCAAAAGCAGCGGTACTGGCGGGTTCTGCGTCGTTGCCAGCGGCCGCGGGTTCCTGGGCGGCGACCGCGTCGTCGCTGACCTCTGGCTCACTGCCCCGTGGAGATTCCTTCGCCGGGGCTTCTCCCTCGACACCAGTAGGGTCAATGGCCTCATAAGCGGAAGTGCCGGCCGTTGAGGCGGGCGTCTCTAACGAGGCAGTGGTGATCTCCTCGTTCTCTTCGCTCCCCGTTTCGGCAAAGCCGTCATCAGGAGCATCCGTGCCTTCGTGGTCCAGCTCGGACTCGTTGTCCTCCGGGCCGCCTGGCAGTTCGCTCGATTCGGTTTCGGAGGTGGAGGCCGCACTGGTTTCCTCGGGGGCCGACGTGTCAGCCTCGGAGTCTGCCGAACCAGCGGTGTCGGATTCCCTTTCCCCCCAAGTACCGTCTTCCTTGAAGTCATAACCCTGGTCGGCCAGGGCGCGTGCGACCCGCTCGCGGAAGAAGCTACCGCTGTCCTCAAAGGCAGTCCCGGAGCCCTGCCCAGCCTCGGCCCCAGTGTCGGCCGGACCCTCGGAAGGTGTGCGCTCCGTTTCGCCCTCCGCCGCAGAGTCGGCGTCCGGGTCGTGTTCGTTTTCGGAAAGTGTGCGTTCGCTCGCCTCCGGCGTTGACCCAGTCTCGTCTCCAAAGGGCTCCGGAGCAGCATCCTGTGCCTCCGAGGAAGAAGCCTCGCTGGCGGGGTCGCCCGCGATCTCGGCAGAGTCGTGCTCAGCTCCACTCTCCTGGGGGACGTTGGCCTCGTCCGCAGGAGTGTCCTGTGTGTCGGGATTCCCGGCTTCAGGGCGCGGCTCGGGGCCGCCCTCGCCGTGTCTGCTCTCGCTCAGTTGGTCGCCCCCTGGAAATCTCGATCTCCGGCCATACGTCCGCATACATAGGACGCGAGCGTGGGCCGGATCGGTTCACCGAAAATCTCGGGTGATGGATCGGCGCTGTGGAGGGAACCGCCGATTACGCTCCCCAATACGATACCCGCACCCATCATCACCGGTACCGCAGTATCAGCAGCCCGGCATCCCTCGTGGGGCCTCCCGAAGACGTGAACCACCAACTACGTACCGCGATCGCCGTGGCCGTGATGGGTGCTGGAGGGCCGAGAAGCTTACGGCAGGTAACCACGGCACGGTTTCCCGGTCGAACGAAGCCTGCGATCGAATGCGCCCCTCGCTGCCACTCCAAACACATCAACCAAAATGGAGGTTCTTCCGCATGTGTTCGGAATCGACATGTTTCATTGTCGTGACCGGCGGCCCGGGTTCCGGGAAGACCGCGTTGATCAACCGGCTACGGGAGGCGGGCTATGCGACCGCCGACGAGGCGGGACGCGGAGTCATCCAGGACCAGGAAGCTATCGGAGGCCTCGCTCTGCCCTGGGTCGATCCGGAGGCGTTCGCGGAGCTGATGCTGTGCTGGGAAATGCGCTCCTACCGAACCGCCACACGAGAGAAAGCACGAACTGTTTTCTTTGACCGTGGAATCCCGGACATCGTCGGGTACCTACGCCTGGAAAAACGTCCCGTCCCAAACCATATCAACGTGGCCGCCCAATCGTTTCGGTACCATTCTCGCGTCTTCATCGCACCCCCATGGCGCGAGATCTACGAACAGGACGACGAACGAAAACAGACATTCGAGGAAGCTGAACGGACTTACGAGTCAATGGTCGGCACCTATACCGAGTACGGCTACGAGCTGACGGAGCTTGGCCGCACCTCGACCGAGGAACGGTTCCGGTTCATCCTGGACACTCTCCACTGACTTCAGAGAAGCCCTGACCTGGAATTTCATCAACTAGGGCGCGCCATCTCCACACTTCGGCCGCTCAGCCCGCGTCGGGGGTGATCGTGGGGGGTTCTCGGTGCGAAGGCCCCCGCGGGTCGGGGGCGCCACCACTCCGATTCACACGCGCACAAACAGGGGCATGAAAATAAGGAGGGGTGGGAGCTGTGCTCCCACCCCTCCTTTTGGGGTAATCGTGGCGGTGTCCTACTCTCCCACCCCACACCATGGGGGCAGTACCATCGGCGCTGTGGGGCTTAACGACCGGGTTCGGAACGGGTCCGGGTGTTTCCCCCACGCTATGGCCACCACGAAACTCACCTGATTTGTGGATCCCCACCCACGCGCGGGCGTGTGTGGGGGTGTGTGTGCGCGAGTGTCCAGCATCTGCGGTGGGCAAGCCCTCGGCCGATTAGTACCGGTCAGCTCCACCCCTCACAGGGCTCCCACTTCCGGCCTATCAACCCCATCATCTCTGGGAAGCCTTACCCCCCATAGGGGTGGGAGACCTCATCTTGAAGCGTGTTTCCCACTTAGATGCTTTCAGCGGTTACCACATCCAGACGTAGCCAACCAGCCATGCCCTTGGCAGGACAACTGGCACACCAGAGGTCTGTCCATCCCGGTCCTCTCGTACTAGGGACAGCCCTTCACAAGTCTCCAACGCGCGCAGCGGATAGGGACCGAACTGTCTCACGACGTTCTAAACCCAGCTCGCGTGCCGCTTTAATGGGCGAACAGCCCAACCCTTGGGACCAACTCCAGCCCCAGGACGCGACGAGCCGACATCGAGGTGCCAAACCATCCCGTCGATACGGACTCTTGGGGAAGATCAGCCTGTTATCCCCGGGGTACCTTTTAGCCGTTGAGCGACGCCACTTCCACACGCCGGCGCCGGATCACTAGGCCCTGCTTTCGCACCTGCTCGACACGTCCGTCTCACAGTCAAGCTCCCTTATGCCCTTACACACACCACCTGATTACCAACCAGGCCGAGGGAACCATTGGGCGCCTCCGTTACCATTTAGGAGGCAACCGCCCCAGTTAAACTACCCACCAGACACTGTCCCCCACCCGGATCACGGGCGCGGGTTAGGTGCTCGACAAGGCAAGAGTGGTATTTCACCAACGCCTCCACCACCACTAGCGTGGCCGCTTCACCGGCTCCCACCTATCCTACACAAACCATCCCAAACACCAATATCAAGCTATAGTGAAGGTCCCGGGGTCTTTCCGTCCTGCTGCGCGAAACGAGCATCTTTACTCGTAGTGCAATTTCACCGGGCCCATGGTTGAGACAGCGGGGAAGTCGTTACGCCATTCGTGCAGGTCGGAACTTACCCGACAAGGAATTTCGCTACCTTAGGATGGTTATAGTTACCACCGCCGTTTACCGGCGCTTAGATTCCCAGCTTCACCCCTAAAGAGCTAACCGGTCCTCGTAACGTTCCGGCACCGGGCAGGCGTCAGTCCGTATACCGCGTCTTACGACTTCGCACGGACCTATGTTTTTAGTAAACAGTCGCTTCCCCCTGGTATCTGCGACCCCACCCAGCTCAAAGAGCTACGTCTCATCACCAGACAGGGCTCCCCTTCTCCCAAAGTTACGGGGACAATTTGCCGAATTCCTTAACCATGGTTCACCCGAACGCCTCGGTCTACTCAACCAGACCACCTGCGTCGGTTTCGGGTACGGGCCGCCCACGAACTCGCTAGAGGCTTTTCTCGGCAGCACGGGATCACCCACTTCGCCACACACGGCTCGACATCACGCCTCACCCCTATGCGGCCCGGATTTCCCTGGGCCGCGGGCCACACGCTTATCCCGGGAACTACCATCGCCCGGGCTGGGCTACCCCACTGCGTCACCCCATCACTGACCACCCACCAACATCGGACCCCACACCACACACGCGACCTTCCCGAAAGAAGATCCGCACGCAGTTGTGGTTAGCATCAGTTGGCAGCGGTATGGGACGCTCGCGAACGGGTACGGGAATATCAACCCGTCATCCATCGACTACGCCTGTCGGCCTCGCCTTAGGCCCCGACTCACCCTGGGCGGATCAACCTGCCCCAGGAACCCTTAGTCACTCGGCGCCAGTGTTTCTCACACTGGTATCGCTACTCATGCCTGCATTCTCACTCGCACCCACTCCACACCCGGTCACCCGAACGCTTCACCGCGGGCACGACGCTCCCCTACCAACCCCCCAACCGGGGGGCTCCACAGCTTCGGCGGTGTACTTAAGCCCCGCTACATTATCGGCGCAGAACCACTTGACCAGTGAGCTATTACGCACTCTTTCAAGGATGGCTGCTTCTAAGCCAACCTCCTGGTTGTCTGGGCAACTCCACAACCTTACCCACTCAGCACACGCTTAGGGGCCTTAGCTGATGATCTGGGCTGTTTCCCTCTCGACCACGGAGCTTATCCCCCGCAGTCTCACTGCCGCGCTCACACCCATTGGCATTCGGAGTTTAGCTGACATCAGTAACCCGCAAAGGCCCATCAACCAACCAGTCGCTCTACCTCCAACAGGAACCACACGACGCTGCACCTAAATGCATTTCGGGGAGAACCAGCTATCACAGGGTTTGATTGGCCTTTCACCCCTACCCACACCTCATCCCCCAGGTTTTCAACCCTGGTGGGTTCGGGCCTCCACGACCTCTTACAGCCGCTTCACCCTGGACATGGGTAGATCACCCCGCTTCGGGTCTCCAGCACGCGACTCAAACGCCCCTTTAAGACTCGCTCTCGCTACGGCTCCCCCACACGGGTTAACCTCGCCACGCACCACAACTCGCAGGCTCATTCTTCAAAAGGCACGCCATCACACCCACAGGTGCTCTGACGGCTTGACAGCACACGGTTTCAGGTACTCTTTCACCACCCCTCACCGGGGCACTTTTCACCTTTCCCTCACGGTACTCGTCCACTATCGGTCACCAGGACGTATTCAGGCTTGACAGGTGGTCCTGCCAGATTCACACGAAATTCCACGAGCTCCGCGCTACTCGGGACCATGCCCCAGACATCATGTCAGACCTTCGCCTACGGGACTCTCACCCACTCCGGCACCGCATTCCAACGGCTTCAACTACCCCAACACAACACCCGCCCAGCCGGCAGACCAGACACAGGCACATCCCACAACCCCACACACGCAACAGCCGCCGCCTATCCCACGCGCATGGTTTAGCCACATCCCCATTCGCTCACCACTACTAAGGGAATCACATATTGTTTTCTCTTCCCGCGGGTACTGAGATGTTTCACTTCCCCGCGTCACCACCACTGCCCTATACATTCAGACAGCAGCAACCCGACACAACTCGAGCTAGGTTTCCCCATTCGGACACCCACGGATCACAGCCTGGTTGACAACTCCCCGTGGACTATCGCGGCCTCCCACGTCCTTCATCGGCGCCTGGTGCCAAGGCATCCACCGTATGCCACACACACTTGACCACCACAGATACAAGACACTCGCGCACACTATCCACAAATCAAAAAACCAACCACACACCCAACCACAACCCCACGGCCACACCCGAAAGCCCCTCCAGCACACACACGCCAGAAACCGACAATCAAGCCCGACCACCAGGCACACCCACGCACCAGCAAGCACGCCCAGACCAGAACAGGCCCAGACACCACTCACCCGAGCGCGTCGCACCACAGGGTCTTCGTCAGGGTGGTCACCAAAAAAGCCACCACCACCGCCACGTCCAGACACCCACACACGCAGGCACCCACACGCACACGGCCAGGGTTGCTCTCTCAGACACCCAACAGCGCGCCCCCCACCCCCACACAGCAGCTACCAGCCACCACACAGAGAAAGAGGGGGAAGTTTGTTTCCTCTTCAGCCACCCGGTCGGCCCTCCCCCGGGCCAGAACCCCACAACGGGGCCCCGATCCTCACGAGGCAGCACCAACTCCACATTCACCAAGCCCACCCGGGAGCACCCACACGGATGCCACCCTGTCGGGCTCCTTAGAAAGGAGGTGATCCAGCCGCACCTTCCGGTACGGCTACCTTGTTACGACTTCGTCCCAATCGCCAGCCCCACCTTCACGCGCTCCCCCCACCAAGTGGTTAGGCCACACGTTTCGGGTGTTGCCAACTTTCATGACGTGACGGGCGGTGTGTACAAGGCCCGGGAACGTATTCACCGCGGCACTGCTGATCCGCGATTACTAGCGACTCCACCTTCATAGGGTCGAGTTGCAGACCCCAATCCGAACTGAGACCGGCTTTTCGGGATTCGCTCCACCTCACGGCATCGCCCACCCGCTGTACCGGCCATTGTAGCATGTTTGCAGCCCAAGACATAAGGGGCATGATGACTTGACGTCATCCCCACCTTCCTCCGAGTTGACCCCGGCAGTCTCCCATGAGTCCCCACCATCACGTGCTGGCAACACAGGACAAGGGTTGCGCTCGTTGCGGGACTTAACCCAACATCTCACGACACGAGCTGACGACAGCCATGCACCACCTGTCACCCACCAACCAAATGACCCCACATCTCTGCAGGTCCACAGGCAATGTCAAGCCTTGGTAAGGTTCTTCGCGTTGCGTCGAATTAAGCAACATGCTCCGCCGCTTGTGCGGGCCCCCGTCAATTCCTTTGAGTTTTAGCCTTGCGGCCGTACTCCCCAGGCGGGGCGCTTAATGCGTTAGCTACGGCACGGAAACCGTGGAAAGTCCCCACACCTAGCGCCCAACGTTTACAGCATGGACTACCAGGGTATCTAATCCTGTTCGCTACCCACGCTTTCGCTCCTCAGCGTCAGGTAAGGCCCAGAGACCCGCCTTCGCCACCGGTGTTCCTCCTGATATCTGCGCATTTCACCGCTACACCAGGAATTCCAGTCTCCCCTACCTACCTCAAGCATGCCCGTATCCACTGCACACCCACAGTTAAGCCGCGGGCTTTCACAGCAGACGCGACACGCCGCCTACGAGCTCTTTACGCCCAATAATTCCGGACAACGCTCGGACCCTACGTATTACCGCGGCTGCTGGCACGTAGTCAGCCGGTCCTTATTCCCCCCCTACAGTCAACCCCGAGAACACCCGAAGCCTTCGCCAAGAGGAAAAGAGGTTTACAACCCGAAGGCCGTCATCCCCCACGCGGCGTCGCTGCGTCAGGCTTTCGCCCATTGCGCAAGATTCCCCACTGCTGCCTCCCGCAGGAGTCTGGGCCGTGTCTCAGTCCCAGTGTGGCCGGTCGCCCTCTCAGGCCGGCTACCCGTAATCGCCTTGGTGAGCCATCACCCCACCAACAAGCTGATAGGCCGCGAGCCCATCCCCAACCAGAAAAAACCTTTCCACCCCCCACCATGCGGCACGAGGTCCTATCCGGTATTAGACCGCGTTTCCACGGCTTATCCCAGAGTCAGGGGCAGGTCACTCACGTGTTACTCACCCGTTCGCCACTCACCACCCCCAAAAGAGATGGCGCGTTCGACTTGCATGTGTTAAGCACGCCGCCAGCGTTCGTCCTGAGCCAGGATCAAACTCTCCATCAAAGGCCACACACCCCCACACCCAGGCACAAACGCACCTACACGCAGGGGCAAACCTCGAAGAAAATCAACCCTGACCAACCACAACACCCACACCACACAGGCATGAAGCGCCATGGCCAACCAAAGGAACCCCACAACACCCCCACACAAGGGGGCATCACACAGGGGCCAAAAAACAAACATGGCTAAAGAAAAACAAACACGCGCTGTTGAGTTCTCAAAGAACAACCACCCACCCCACACAAGCCAACCACCCAAAAACCCAGGCAGCCAACTCTTCAGAAGCAGCGGCAATCCAATTTTTCAATCTTTGGTTACGCTATCAAGGCACGACCATTCTCGCCAAATTGGCTTTGTCTGGTCGAAATCTCCCGAAAGCGGCGCCTTACGGACTTGCATCCGTCTTGGCGCGGGAACCACTCCAGAGTCTACCGGACCGGAATCAATGCCTCGACCGGTTCTTCTTGGCCGGAAGCACTCTCAGTCCGCCTCAGCGCTGGTCTGTGGCAACCCGACCGATGTTACCCGAAGATGCCCGTCCACGCGAACCAACGAGCGAGAGGCCACGTCGGGCACGTATCCCGAGATCCGAGACGCCGGTTCTGCACTGGGATGTCCGGACGTGCCCGCCATCCCAATACGCACCGGACGTCTGCGACTCCCGAGCGTGCTAACCCAGTACTTCCCAAACACGCTCGGCCAACAGGCGAAACGCCCTGCCGCGGTGACTGATCGCGTTCTTCTCCGCCGCGCTCATCTCCGCTGTGGTCCTGGACTCACCTTCGGGGACAAAGATCGGGTCGTAGCCGAAGCCCTCGCCGCCATGCGGCTCGCCGATGAGCGATCCGCGCAGCACCCCCTCGACGACACCCTCCGTGCCGTTCGGAAGGACGAACGCGGCAGCGCACACGAACTCGGCGCCGCGTCGCTCCTGGGGGGTGTCCGCGAGCTGGTCGAGCACCAACTCGAGGTTGGCCCGGTCCATCTCGCCCGACTGCTCCCCGAACCGTCCCGACCAGCGGGCCGACAGGACACCAGGCATCCCGTTCAACGCGTCGACGCGCAGGCCGGAATCGTCGGCGAGCGCGGGCAGGCCTGTGTACTGCGCCACAGCGCGCGCCTTGAGCAACGCGTTCCCCGAGAACGTCGGTTCGGTCTCGGGGACAGCGGGCATCCCGGGGTACCCGTCGAGCCCGACCAGTTCGGCGTCCAGACCAGCCCCGGTGAGGATCGCCTGGATCTCCGGGACCTTCTTCGTGTTGCGGGTCGCGAGGACGATCGTGCTGGAACCGCTCATTCAGGCCAGAGCCTTCGTCTGCGTCTCACTCAGCTCACCGCAGCCGTGCAGGGCGAGGTCCAACAGGCCGTCCAGAGCCGCGCGGTCGAAGGGCTCCCCCTCGGCCGTGCCCTGGACCTCGATGAACTTGCCGTCACCAGTGACAACAACGTTCATGTCGGTCTGCGCGACAGCGTCCTCCAGGTAGTTCAGGTCAAGGCGCGACTGCCCCTGGACAATGCCGACACTGACCGCCGAGACCGTGCCGGCCAGCGGGTTGTTCTTCAGATTGCGCTTCTTGCGCAGGTACTTCAGGCCGTCGGCGAGCGCCACATACGCGCCCGTGATGGCGGCGGTCCGGGTGCCGCCATCGGCCTGCAGCACATCGCAGTCCAGCGTGATGGTGTGCTCCCCCATCGCCTTGAAGTCCACGACAGCGCGCAGGGAACGGCCGATGAGGCGGGAGATCTCATGGGTACGCCCACCGATCTTGCCCTTCACCGACTCCCGCGCCCCGCGGGTGTCGGTCGACCGGGGGAGCATCGCGTACTCAGCGGTCACCCAGCCCTCGCCGGTACCTCGGCGCCACCGCGGTACACCGTCCTCAACGGTCGCGGCGCACAGCACGCGGGTGTCGCCGAACTCGATGAGTGCGGAGCCTTCGGCGTGGCGAAGCCAGCTACGGGTGATGGTTACGGGCCGGAGTTCATTCGGAGCGCGTCCGTCGGGTCGAGCCATGAATCGAGCCTATCGGTAACAGGAAGTAATCCTGTCGAGCTCGTCGGAATTCGTTCAACCAAGAGCGTGGGCGGCAACGACCGCGGGCCGGTGCTCAACCGAGCTCGTACACCATGCCCGGCCGGGCCAGCTCGATCCGGCCGTCGAACGTGCCCTGCGCCTCGTTCAAGGTGCACTCGTCGTCGTTCCACGGCACCAGGTGGGTCAGCACCAGTTGGTCGGCTCCGGCCCGCTGCGCGGCCTCCCCGGCCTCGCTCCCGGTGAGGTGCATGTCCTTCGGATGGTCCAGATGGTCGTGGAACGACGCCTCGCACAGGAACAGGTCGGCGTCTCGCGCGAGCCCCACGAGCTCGTCGCAGCTACCGGTGTCACCCGAGTAGGTGAGCACCTTGCCGTTGTGTTCCAGCCGAATCCCGAAGGCGTCGACCGGATGGTTGACCTGGGCGAGGTCTATCGCGAACGGCCCGATGCGCAGGTTCCCGGCCGTGACCTCGCGGAACTCGAAGGTCTCGGTCATGCCGGGGTCCGGGTCGAGACCGTAGGCCTCTGCCATCCGCTCGGCCACCCCCGCAGGTCCGTAGACGGGAATGGGCGGCTTCGGGCCGCCGGGCGCGAATCTGCGGGCGACCCAGTACGAGCACAGATCCAAGCAGTGATCGGCGTGCAGGTGGCTGAGGTAGACCGCGTCGACGCGGTACATGTCCGTGTATCGCTGCAACGCCCCGAGCGCCCCGTTGCCCAAGTCGAGCACCAGGCGGAACCCCTCTGCCTCAACGAGGTAACAGGAGGCGGGGCTATCGGGGCCGGGAAAGCTTCCGGATGAGCCAATGATGGTGAGTCGCACGTCGCATATGCCTTTTCGAATGAGGTGCCTCCGCGGAGAACGCGGTGACCGAGTGTGCCGCAGGATGGCCGTACCCGAGTTCTCCGTGTTACGGGTCTACCCCAATCATGGCTTCGGTGGTGCCAAATGTGGGGTGCCTCTCACGCGTTGTCGCTCACACGCTCCGCGGCTCCGCGCTCACCGCGGGATCCCAGCGCCGTGTCCGGCGTGCCGACGAAGGCCTTACCTGCCGACTCGGGCGAGCTGGCGCGCCTGCGCGACGAGCCGGCCCTTCACGTCCCAGAGGTCGACCGCCTCGTCGAACCATCCGTCGTTCACCGAGTTGGTGCGGGAGAGGAACATGAGCGGGCCCGGTTCGGGGACAGCGCGCATGAGCCACGTCAGCTCGACGGTTGGGGCCCACCGCCAGGAGTCGAGCACGGTGACCACCGGCGGCAGGGCGTCAACGGCGAGCGGCAGAAAGTCGCTCGGGTTCGCGCTCGGGCCGCCGTCGCGGCTGCTGAGCTGGATATAGCCGCCGAGTTCTGGGATCCGCTCCGAGCTCTCGCCTTCGAGGCGCCGCATGGACTCCGGGGTGAAGTACTGCTCGACGCGGTCCGGGAACCCCGACGCCGCACTGGTGCGTTCGCGCGGGTCGAACCGCCCGCATCGCTCCATGGGCGGCAGGTCCGGCTGCGCCGCCTCGTACTCGGGTGCCGCGGCCGGATCCAGGGTTCCCGCCGCGATGGTGCCGGAGATGAGCAGCGCACCGTTCTGGCTCGCCGTGACCTGGTACGTGCTTACGGTGCGCCCAGTCTTGAGCGGGGTCACCGCGATGTCGGCCGGCCCCGCCGAGGCTGGCCGAAGGAAGACGTAGGAGGAGGAGACGGGGTGCGGGTGCTGGGAGCCGGTCAGCGCGGCGCGCTGCATGACCGCCATGACGTACCCGCCATTCATCGCGCTTCCGATGAGGTACCCGGCGTCAAGCTCGGCCGTGAAGTGGCCGCCACCGGCGTCGGTGACGGTCGTTGCGGTATCGAATCGCGTCATGCAGCCCATTGAACCGAACGGCGTCGCGCGCCCCATAGGCCGGGTCCCGAACCGTGCGGTGCGGGACCCGGCGCCGATCAGGCCCAGAGCTGGCCGTCGAGCCGCTCGGCGGCCTCTTCGAGGCTTCCTTCGTAGGCACCGGTCGACAGGTACTTCCACCCGGCGTCCGCGATGACGAAGGCGATGTCGGCGCGTTCCCCCGCTTTCTCGGCCTTGCGCGCCACTCCCAGGGCCGCGTGCAGCGCGCCGCCCGTGGAGATCCCGGCGAAGATGCCCTCGTAGGTGAGTAGTTCGCGGGTGCGCCGCAGGGCAGCGTCGGCCGGGACCGAGAACCGCGTGGTCAGCACGCTCTCGTCGTAGAGCTCGGGGACGAAGCCCTCGTCCAGGTTGCGCAGCCCGTAGACAAGCTCGCCGTAGCGCGGCTCGGCGGCCACGATCTGCGCGCCGGGCCGATGCTCGCGCAGGTAGCGCCCGACCCCCATCAGCGTCCCGGTGGTGCCGAGACCGGCCACAAAGTGCGTGATGCCCGGCAGATCGGCGAGCAGTTCAGGGCCGGTGGTCTCGTAGTGCGCACGGGCGTTGGCGGGATTGCCGTACTGGTAGAGCATCACCCAGTCGGGGTGCTCCCCGGCCATCTGTTTGGCCACCCGCACGGCTTCGTTCGATCCGCCCTCAGCCGCGGAGAAGTGGATCTCGGCGCCCCACATCTCCAGCAACTGCCTGCGCTCGGCTGACGTGTTCTCGGGCATCACGCAGACCATGCGGTAGCCGCGCAGCTTGGCGACCATCGCCAGTGAGATGCCGGTGTTTCCGGAGGTGGGCTCCAGGATCGTGCACCCCGGCGTGAGCCGGTCGTCCTTCTCCGCCTGCTCGATCATGGCGAACGCGACGCGGTCCTTGATCGAGCCAGTGGGGTTGCGGTCCTCAAGCTTGGCCCACAGCCGCACATCGGGCGAGGGCGACAGCCCCGGGAGACCCACGAGCGGGGTCCCGCCGAGGGAGTCGAGGAGCGAGTCGTAGCGCATGGCGGTCAGCGCATGCCGCCGGCAACAGCCGGCAGCACGGTCACGGTGTCGCCGTCAGCGACGGGGGACTCGATACCGCCGAGGAAGCGCACGTCCTCGTCGTTCAGGTACACGTTGATGAATCGGCGAAGCTTGCCGTCCTCGACGATGCGTTCGGCGAGACCGGGGTGCCGCTTGTCAAGGTCGGTGATCAGCTCACCGAGAGTGCTGCCTTCGCCCTCGACGGCCTTGGCGCCGTCGGTCAGATTGCGCAGAATCGTGGGAATGCGGACCTCGATGGCCATGAACGTCTCTCCGTGACATCTCTTAGGGGCGTGAACCGCGGTTCGTTCTCGCGGGCCGTGGCAGCACGACCTGGGTCGTGTCTGGCGAACCGTTTCGGGCCCGCGGCCGCCGGGCTTCCTCTCGCTGCGCCGATGCCGCTTGCCCAGCCAACCAGGATGCGCTGCGCGAATCGTCGTGCGAGAGATTGCCTGGGCGGCCGCTCGCTGATCCGAAAGCCTCCACCAAACACTCCCTAGCTGCGTACGTTTTCAACATGGGCCGCCCGCCGGTGATTCCCACCAGGCCCATGCGGGCTGTCAGGCGGGCTCGACGATCTCGACCGGTTCCTCGGTTACCTCGCCATCTACGATCCGGTACGACCGGAACTCCACTGTCTCGGGCTCGCGCGTGGAGACCAGCACGTAGTGCGCACCCGGTTCGGAGGCGAGGGAGATGTCGGTACGCGATGGGTATGCCTCGGTCGCGGAGTGCGAGTGGTAGATGACCACCGGCGCCTCGTCCCGGTCGTCCATCTCGCGCCAGACCTTGAGCTGTTCGATGGAGTCGAACCGGTAGAAGGTCGGGGAGCGTTCCGCGTTGACCATCTCGATGAACCGTTCGGGGCGGTCGGAGCCCTCGGGCCCGGCGACCACGCCGCATGCCTCGTCAGGGTGGTCGCGGCGGGCATGGGCCACGATCTTCTGGTAGATCGAGCGATCAATCCTCAGCATGGCTCTCAGAGTACCGGAGAAAATATTCATACCCACTCGCTGGGTATGAATTGTTACGAGGGCCGCTCTACCTCGGGCCCGTGCGGAACAGCGTCTCCACCAGACTCTCCTGCAGGGCGCCGAGCCAGTCGTAGAGGTGGAGGGCGGCGGAGCCGGAGTCGTTGCCCCGAGCGAAGGAGCCGGAGCCCTCTTCGGAGACCTCCAGGCGGGTACCCAGCGCGAGGCGGATGTCGTTGAGCGACTTCATCCACGCGTGCGCGTCGTCGGGTCCCAGCGTGATCCGCCCTTTCGACTCCGGAAGCGAGCCCAGCAGCGTTTCAGCGTTGGCGCGCTTGCCCTCGCGAAGACTGTCCTCGGTGTAGCGGCGGAAGTCACCGGCCGCCTCGTTGTCGTCGTTGTAGGCGTCGGGGAACAACCTGGCGAGCACGGGATCGTCGGACTTCTGCTCGTTCGTGCCAATCCCGACGAGCTCGGCGAATTCGTCCTTGGGGGGCGGCGGCTCGACGAGCTCCAGCACCAGGTTGGCCATGGAGCGCAGCACCGCCACCTCTTCCGCGTCAAGTTTGACGGTGACTCCGCCGTCACGAGTGGGCCGGAATCCGAAGGTCATCGATCAGCTCTGCCTCGCGTTGTCTGTGGCCGGGTTCCGACGGTCGCTACTTGTCCTGCTGGAGAGTGGCCCACAGGCCGTACTCGTGCAGCACCGCGACATCGCGCTCCATCTCCTCGCGGCTACCGCTGGAGACCACCGCGCGCCCCTTGTGGTGCACGTCGAGCATGAGCTTATGCGCTTTGCTCTTCGGGTAGCCGAACACCTGTTGGAAGACGTAGGTCACGTACGACATCAGGTTGACGGGATCGTTCCAGACGATCGTCACCCAGGGAAGTTCCGGCCGCACATCCTCCTCGATGTCCGGCCGCTCCAGCTCGGCCGGCGCCGTCGACATGGCTCCCTCACCTTCTTGTGTCCTCGTCAGCTCGCCACGCGAGGAGTGGCGCGTACGTGCTGTGCTTCCATTCTCCCATCGGGACGAGGGCCACCCGTGCGCGTGTTCCCGCCAATTTTGATACCGGGAGTCACAAACTAGGCTGGTTCCCATGACCGACGACTGGAGCAGCGCACTGCTCACCGACCGGTACGAGCTGACAATGCTGCAAGCGGCGCTCCACAGCGGCGCGGCGCACCGGCGATCCGTCTTCGAGATGTTCGCGCGCAGCCTCCCCGACGGCCGCCGCTACGGTGTGGTGGCCGGGACCGGACGCTTCCTGGAGGCACTGCGGCGGTTCCGGTTCGACACCGAGGTCCTCGACTATCTGGCTGATCACAGCATCGTGGACGACGACACCCTGCGTTGGCTCGCCGACTACCGCTTCTCCGGGGACATCTGGGGATACGCCGAAGGCGACTGCTACTTTCCGGGCTCCCCCATTCTGGTCGTCGACGGCACGTTCGCCGAGTCCGTGATCCTGGAGACGATCGCGCTGTCGATCTACAACCATGACTGCGCGATCGCGTCGGCCGCGTCGCGCATGGTGACCGCCGCCGGGGAGCGTCCACTGATCGAGATGGGGTCGCGCCGCACGCACGAGATGTCCGCTGTCGCCGCCGCCCGCACCTCCTACATCTGCGGGTTCACCAGCACCTCGAACCTTCAGGCGGGCCGCCTGTACCAGGTGCCAACGGCCGGGACCTCGGCGCACGCGTTCACGCTGCTGCACGACAATGAGCGCCACGCCTTCGACTCGCAGCTTCGGGCGCTGGGATCCGGCACCGCTCTTCTGGTGGACACCTACGACGTCGACCGCGCCGTGCGGTGCGCGCTCGAACTGGCCGGGCCGGAACTGGGCGGGGTGCGCCTCGACTCCGGCGACCTCGCCATGACGGCGGCGCGGGTCCGCAAGCTGCTCGATGAGAACGAGGCCTTCGACACCCGCATCGTCGTCACCGGGGACCTGGACGAGTACGCCATCCAGGCGCTGGCCGTCGCGCCGGTGGACGGCTACGGCGTGGGCACCGCGCTGGTCACCGGCTCCGGGGAACCCACCGCCTCCCTGGTGTACAAGCTGGTCGCCCGCGCGCGCGGCACTGACCCCGGCACACCGCTGGAGCCGGTCGCCAAGTGGTCGGTGGGCAAACCCAGCAAGGGCGGGCGCAAGTGGAGCGTGCGTCGGCTGGACGACAGCGGCACCGCCACCGCTGAGCTCGTCTACGACGCCGAACCGGAACCGGAGCCGCTGGCGCGCCCGTTGATGCGCCGCCTCGTGGCCAACGGCGAGGTCGTGGGCGAGGAGCCCGTGGAGGACGCCCGCGAGCGCCATGCCCGGTCACTGCGGGAACTACCGGAAACCGCGCAGCGCATGTCGCGCGGCGAGCCCGCGATACCCACCTACTTCGAGCAGAGCGTGTACACCTGACACGCGGGAAGGGAGACCTGCTATGCGGACACTGATCGTCGTCGATGTGCAGAACGACTTCTGCGAGGGCGGAAGTATGGGAGTCACGGGCGGCGCAAACGTCGCCTCGGCGGTCTCCCGCCTCATCGAGGAGCACCGCGGTGACTACGCGTACGTGGTCGCCACCCGCGACTACCACATCGACCCGGGCGCGCACTTCTCCGACCACCCGGACTTCGTGGACTCCTGGCCCCGGCACTGCGTTGTGGGGTCGTCCGGCGCCGAGTTCCATCCGGGCTTCGACGCCTCGGTGGCGGACGCCGTCTTCAGCAAGGGCGAGTACACGGCCGCCTACAGCGGTTTCGAGGGCGCGGCGGCCGACGGCTCCCTGCTGGCGGAGTGGCTGCGCCAGCGCGGCGTCACCGAAGTCGACGTCGTGGGGATCGCGACCGACCACTGCGTCCGGGCAACCGCGCTGGACGCGGCCGCCGCCGGGTTCACCACGCGCGTGCTGCTCGGCCTGACCGCGGGCGTCACCCGGGAAACGGTCGACTCCGCCCTACAGCAGATGCGCGACGCGGACGTGGCCCTGGATGGGGAACCCGTCGTGGCCTGATGCCGGGCACCGCACACCGGCGCCCCGCGCAATAGGGGGGAGCACAAGTAGGGGCCGCGTTCTTGTCACCCGGGTGACAAGAACGCGGCCCCTACTTGTGCGATACCGAGCATTGCGCACAGAAATCACATCACTATTGTTAGTGATCCTCCATATCCCCGATACGGCGGAGGTGGACATGCGTCCCGCAGCGAACACAGCGCAGTCCAACACCAACCCCCTGGCTGCGATCCCCCGTGAGATCGCGGATTATCTACGTCCCCACTTCGAAGGGGCGATCGACGAGGTCACCACGGAGATCCAGTCCAGCATCACCGAGTACGCGCGCCCCGACGACCCCACCTACCAGCACGCCACGCGTGCCGCGGTCACGGACGCGCTCCACGCGTTCCTGGACCAGATCGGTAACCCCGACCCGCCCAACGAGGAGCTGCGCGAACGGTTCCGCGAGCTGGGCGCGGGCGAGGCATACGAGGGACGCAGCCTGGACAGCCTGCAGACGGCCCTGCGAACGGGGGCCGTCACCACCTGGCGGCTGATCACCGAACTCCAGTTGTTGGAGCCGCTGGCGTTCCCCCGCCGCTACCTCGGGCCGATAGCGGAGTCCAAGTTCCTGTTCCAGCAGGAAATGGCCACCGCCGCGATGGAGGGCTACAACAGGGTGCAGGCGCGGGCCGTCGGCGAGCTGCAGCGCCGCCGCGGCCGGCTCCTCAGCCTGCTGCTCGCGGACACCCCGCCGGCCGCGGAGGCGATCGCCGAGCTCGCGCGGGCGGCCGAGTGGCGGCTGCCCACCAGGATCTCGGTGGTGGTACTACAAAGCCGCACCTCCGACGTCACCGGCGCCCCGGTACTACCCACGGATGTGCTCGCGGACTTCGACCGTCCCGACCCCTGCCTGGTGGTCCCCGACCCCGACGGGCCCGGGCGGCTGCGGTCGCTGGGCGCGGTGCTGCACAACTGGGAGGCCGCCGCTGGCCCCACTGTGGGGGTCACCCAGGCGGCGGAGTCCTACCGGCGGGCGCAGGACACGCTGGCGCTGGTGTGCGCCGGACAGTTGCCGCGCGACGGCGTCGTCCGGTGGAACGATCACCTGAGCACCCTGCTGCTGTTCCATGACCCCGAGCTCATGACCACCATGGCGGAGGTGCGTCTCGCCCCTCTGGAGGAGCTGCGCCCGACCCAGCGCGACCGGATGGCCGAGACCCTGCTGGCCCTGCTGCAGCAGGATTTCAACGCCAAGGAGGTGGCCTCCCGGCTGCACCTGCATCCGCAGACCGTGCGCTACCGGTTGCGGAACCTGCAGCGGCTTTTCGGCGAGCGGCTCCGCGACCCCGACGAACGGTTCGAGCTGGAGATGGTGTTACGGGCCCGCCGCATGACGGCCGAGGCCGAGGAGGTGGGACAGCACGACGCGCGTTGGCACCGCTCCGGCCCATCGGTCCGGAGCGTCCACGCCGGCTCGCCCGACTAGCGACCCGTTCGCGGTGCGTGCCGCCCACGGCCGGAACTCCTTTCCCCGCGCTGCGGCGGGCCCGTGTGCACGACTCACAGCTTGCGGAACAGCGTCAACCGCTCCTCGTCGATGCGCGCGCGAAGCTCGTGGTCCTCGATGCCGAGGCCGTCGTGTGGGGCCAGGCAGCGCACCGCCACCTTGCCGAGGTGCTCGCCGAGCTGGACGGACCGGGTCGCCTCCCCCGCCTCCTCCAGGGGGTGCGACGCTGACAGCGCGGGGATGAGCGCGCCCAGCGAGAAGAGCCGGTTCGTCTCGGCGGCCTCGGCCGGGCTCGCGCCATGGCTGCCCACGATGCTCTTGAGGTTCATCCACAGGTAGCGGTTGTCGTACTCGTGTCGGTAGCCACTACTGGAACCGCAGGTCACCACGGTTCCGCCGGAACGAGCCAGGAACACCGACGCGCTGAAGGTCTCCCGCCCGGTGTGCTCGAACACGATGTGCGGGTCCTCTCCCACCGCGTCGCGGATCGCCCTGCCGATGCGGCGCCACGTTTTCGGTTCGCGCAGGGCGCCATCGGTGTCGCCGAACTCCCGCCGGTCCAGGACGACGTCACAGCCCAGTTCGCGCACCAGGCGCGCCTTGCGGTCGGAGCTGACGACGGCCACCGGGATACCACCGCCGTTCTTGACGAGCTGCACGCCGTAGCTGCCCAGCCCGCCTGCCGCGCCCCAGAGCAGCACGATGTCGCCCTGCTTCATCCGAGCGCCGTGGGGGCCCACCAGCATGCGGTAGGCGGTCATGGCGCACAGTGTGTTGATCGCCGCTTCCTCCCAGGTCAGGTGGTTCGGCTTGGGCAGCAGCTGGTCCATCTTTACCACGGTGAAGTCAGCGAGGCCGCCGAAGTTGGTCTCGTACCCCCACGCCCGCGGGATCTTCGTGGTGTTGGCGGGGTTGAGCTCCGCGGAGTCGTCGGTGGAGGGGATGACCACGACCCGGTCGCCGGGTCTCCATTGGCGCACCGCCGATCCGGTGCGGACGATGATCCCGGCGGCGTCGGAGCCCACGACCTGATAGTCGAGGTCGTGGCGGGCCCCCCAGCGGTCCTGGCGGCCGTAGTGCTCCAGGAAGGTGAAGGTGGGCACCGGCTGGAACATGGCTGACCAGGCCGTGTTGTAGTTGATCCCGGACGCCATGACGGCGACAACCACCTCATCGGGCGCGAGCTCGGGGAAGCCGACCTCGCCCACGTGCATTGAGCGGCGGACGTCGGGGACGGCTTCGTCGCCGAACATCCCAACGTCCTCCTTGCGCAGGTAGACCGCGCGGAAGGTCTCGGGCAACGGGAGACGGGCGAGTTCCTCGCCCGGGGCGCCGGCGAGGACACCATCGACGAGTTCGGACATCACTCTCACCTTTCTTCTTGGCCGATTCGCTGAAGAAGCGGGGCCAGATCACGCGCGATCCGGCCTACCGCGGGCGGGTCCAGCAGGTTCAGGTGATGGGCGTCGACACGCACGATCCGCAGGTCGGCGCAGAGGCGATCCCACCCGCGGGCCTCGTCGAGGCTGTCGTAACGCGGGTCGTGCACCGCCCAGGGCGTGGGCTGGGTGGCGCTGTAGAGCACGGTCCTCCCGGCATAGGGAGCGCCGTCGGGGCGGTAGTCCTCCAGCGCCCGGGTGTCCTCATGGGAGGTCCACTGGTGCTCCAGGATCGCGGACCCGAGGAGCTCGTTGACACCGGAGCGTTCCATGGCTTCGAGTACCGCGGTGAGCTGGTCGTCCTCGTCGAGCCGGGCCAGTGCGGCGTGGTCGACCGGGACGGGGCGCCCGTAGGTCCTCTCCAGGTAGTCGGCGAAGTCGGCGTAGCGACGCGCCGAGATCCGGCGGCGCTCGTCCTCCCCTGTGGGCCGCGGGATGCCGGCGTCGAGCAGCACGAGGAGGTCGACCTCCGCGTCGTCGGCGGCGAGCTGGCGCGCCATCTCGTAGGCGACGGCCCCACCGAACGACCAGCCGCCGACGCGGTAGGGCCCCTCGGGACGGAACTCGCGGATCATCCGGACGTAGCGGGCCGCGCGCTCGGTGACGCCCACCTGGTCGGTGAAGCGTTCCAGGCCGTGGACGGGCTGGCCGGTCCCGAGCAGTTGGGCGAGTGTCCGGTAGACGCCCGTCGTGCCGCCGGCGGGGTGGGCGAGGAACAGGGGCGGGCGGCCGTCGCCGGTCTGGAGGGTGCGCAGGCCCGGGGACGACGCCACCGCGTCCGTGTCGAGCGTGCGCACAACGTCGGCGACGCGCTCGGCGGTCGGAGTCGCGAACAGTTCCCGGGCATCGAGCCGGGCGCCGGTCTCGGATTCGAGCCGTTCGTGGATCCGGTCGAACCGGTCCGGGGTGGCGCCGAGCGCGGTGAGGTCGTCGAGCACGCTGATGGGGCCGGTGTCGAGCGCCTCCTCGATGACGCGCGCGGCGAGCCGTTCGGCGGCGTCGCGCGGCCCGACGGGTCGGGGAGCCGTGCCACCGCCCGACCGGTCCCGCTGGGCCTCCTCGGCGCGGGGGGCCTCGAGATCGAGTAGCCCGGCCAGGAGGGTCTCGGCGTCGGCGAGCGTCTGCCCGGTGAGGAGGTCCCTGGTGGGCACGGCGACACCGAAGTCGTACTCGACGATGCTCTTGACGCGGATCGCGGCCAGCGAGTCGAAGCCGTAGTCGACGAGGGGCACGGTGTCCCCGATCGTTTCGGGGTCGCAGCCGAGGACACCGGCGACACTGGCGCGCAGCCGCTGCGCCGCCAGCCGCCATGCCTGCGCCGGTTCCCGGCCGTGCAGCGCATGCGGACCGGGCCAGTCCGATCCGGTCGCGGCCAGTGCTGTGTCCGGGAGCGCACCGCTCAGCACACCGCCGAAGAACGGGATACGGAGCAGTTCGGGGAACATGGCGGCGGAGCGGGCCGGTTGGAACCCGATGACGCCGGTGGAGTCGCGTCCCGCACCCAGCAGGGCCTCCAGGGCCTCCAGACCTTCGGCGGGGGTGAAGGGGCGCAGCGCGCGCACGTCGCCGGGGGCGGCGCCCGCGCCGGACCACACTCCCCAGTTGATGGTGGTGGCGGGCAGCCCTTGGGAGCGGCGCCAGGCGGTGAACGCGTCGAGCCAGGCGTTGGCGGCGGCGTAGGTGCCCTGGCCGGGGGACCCCACCAGGGCCGCCGCGGAGGAGAAGGCGACCCACCAGTCCAGGTCGGCACCGGCGGTGGCCTCGTGCAACCGCCACGCACCGCGTGCTTTCGGGGCGAAGACCCGCCGCAGGTCGGTGTCGTCGATGTCGGTGACGAGCCGGTCCTCAATGAGGCCGGCGGCGTGCACGACACCGCTCAGGGGTGTCCCGTCGGCCTGCGCCGCGGCCACGAGAGCCTGCGCCGTGCCGTCCGCGGAGATGTCCCCGAGGACGACCTCGACCGCGCACCCGGTTCCGCGGATCCGCTCGATCTCGACCGCGGCGTCGGCCGACGGCCCGGAGCGCCCGCTCAGGACGACCCGTCCGGCGCCGCGCCGGGCGAGCAGCTCCGCTACGGAGAGCCCGAGACCTCCGTATCCGCCGGTGACGATGTAGCCGGCGCCGGGTCGCACAAAGGGCCGGCGGGGCCCTGCGGAGCCGGGTTTCCAGGGCACCGCGAGGGGGGTTCGGGCTAGCCGGGCGACACGCCGGGTGCCGTCGCACCAGGACACCTCGTCATCGGTGGCTCCGGCGGTGAACTCGACCCGGGCCAGCGCCGCCGCGGCGGCGGCGTCGGGCTCATCGATGTCCACGAG
The DNA here is from genome assembly GCF_014203805.1 of Lipingzhangella halophila. GTDB lineage: Bacteria > Actinomycetota > Actinomycetes > Streptosporangiales > Streptosporangiaceae > Lipingzhangella > Lipingzhangella halophila. The sequence continues at coordinate 4,846,452 of NZ_JACHJT010000001.1, forward strand.
GGTCACGTTGAGCGCGGGGTGTTCCAGCGCCAGGACCCGCACCAGCCCGCGCAGGCAGGCCGCGGCCGGGCTGCCGTGCCGGTCCGCGCGTCCGGGTTCGGACGGCAGCGCCCCGCGGGTCACGAACCAGACCCGCTGTGGCTGCGGCGATCGCGCGAGCGCGTCCTGCACCAGACGCGTCGCGTCGCGGACGATGTCCTCGGACACGGCGGGATCGCTGGTTCCGGCCGGGATGTCGATGACCGCCGCAAGCTGCTCGGGCTCCCGGTCACCCGTGGCGGGAGTGGCCGAGCCACGCTCGGAGTCGAGCTCCCCGCTCTCCGGGCCGAGGCCGTCGGCTTCGAGTTCGGCGCGCAGGAACTCGGCCAGGGTGCCCGGGCAGGGGGCGATGACACGCCAGTGGGCCTGGCCCGGCCGCGCGTCCTCCGCGGCCTGGGGCGGCGGCTCTTCCACCCATTCGGTGGCGAACAGCTTGGGGTTCAGAGGTGTGGGCACGGTGTCGGGGTGCACGGCACGGTAGGTGACGCTGTCGATCCGGGCGAGGAGGCGTCCCTGTGCGTCGGCGATCGTGAGGTCGCCGGCTCCGGGTGTCACCCAGGCGCGAACGGATCCGTCCTCGCCGCGCGCGGGGTCGCGCGGCCACAGGCGGACGCCCGCCGCCGCGACCGCGATGTGCCGCTTGTCCCGCGTGTCCACCGGCCCGGCCGCGGTAACGCAGGCCGCCAGCAGCGCCGGGGGGATACGGGGCTCGCGGCTTACGGGCGGAGCCTGCCCGACGACGACCTCGATCGCGCCGGCCGCACCGGTTTCGTGGGCACAAGGGTCGGGGGCAGCGGTGACCACGGCCGTCGCGTGGCACTGCCACACGCCCGCCGCATCGCGAGCGTGGATCTCCACACGCGCCGCATCGGTCCTGAGGGCGCGCGCGGTGGTGGTGATGGCGGTGTGGTCGTCCAGCGGGAGCAGGCGGTCCAGCTCCAGGGAGGCGACCGCGAGCTCGGCGGGCTCGCGGCCCAATGAGTGGGCACCAGCGGCCACGGCGGTCTCGGCCACGTGCCCGGCCTGCAGGATCGGCGGGTGCTCTTCCGGACCGCCGGGTACGTCGGGGGCGATCCACGGAAGCACCGCGGTACCGATGTCGGCCTCGGCAACCAGGCGGTTCTCTCCGGGGACCCCGGTCGGGGCGCCGAGCAGCGGATGCGTACCGGACACTCCGCGGGGCGCGGGTTCCGGCGGTGGGCAGGAGGTACGCCGCCACGGGGCCGGCGGCAGGCTCACGACACGGCCGGGGGCCGTCTCGTGGGGAGCGTGGCCGGCGAGCCGGAGCCGGGCGAGCGAACGGTGGAACTCCCGGTGCCCGTTGTCGCGCCGCAGTGTGGGTGTGACGAGTGCGTCCCCGTTCTCGACGGTGGTCCCGATCGAGTGGGTGACCAGGGGGTGCGCGGAGATCTCGGTGAACGCGGTGTGTCCGTCGGCCGCGGCCGCGGCGATCGCCTGCGTGAACCGGACCGGCGAGCGCAGGTTCGCGGCCCAGTAGCCGGCGTCGCACTCCGGTGTCTTGCGCGGGTCCTCGTGCACGGTGCTGTAGAACGGCACGGCCGCGTCGTGGCCGACCAGTGAGGCCAGCCGCTTGCGCAATGGGGCGAGCACCGGGTCGACCCCCGGAGAGTGCCCGGCGCCGGGGGTTCGCAGGGTCTTGGCGAAGCGCCCTCGTCGCCCGCAGCTCTCGACCAGGTCGGCGACCTGTTCGGCGTCGCCGGTGAACACCGTCTGGTCGGGAGCGGAGTACACCGCCACGTGCACGTCGGGGTAGCCGGACAGCAGTTCCGGCGCTTCCGCCGCCGAGATCTCGGCCAGGGCCATAGCGCCGGCGTCGTCGACCTCGCCGGCGAGGCACTGCAGCAGCGCGGAGCGGACCGCCATAACGCGGACCCCTTCGCGCTCGGTGAGCGCGCCCGCGACGACCGCGGCGGCGACCTCCCCCATGGAGTGGCCGACGACCGCGGCCGGGCGCACCCCGTAGGCGGTCCACATCCGGGCCAGGGCGAGCTGCACACCGAAGATCGCCGGCTGGGCCACGTGCAGCGGGAGCTCGCTGGTATCGCAGTCGAGCGCGGCGGACAGGCTCGTACTCGTCTCGTCCCGCAGGAGCGGGTCGAGGTGCTCGACGGCCCTGGCGAACTCGGGCTCCTCATTGCGGAGCCGGCCCGCTGACGGAGGCAGCCCGGCTCCGAACCCGGAGAAGACCCACACTGGTCTGCCCCCGGATCGGGGCCGCGTGCGGCCGGAGACGACGTCCGGGCTGTCCCGGCCTTCGGCGAGGGCGCGCAGGCCAGTGACGAGCTCGTCGGTGTCGGTGGCGAGTACGGCCGATCCGACCGGACCGCGCCCGGCGCGCCGGGAGAGCGTGCGGGCGACATCGCCGAGGGCGACGCCGCCGGCGGCGGGCGACTCCAGCCACTGAGCCAGTTCGGTGGCGTAGGAACGGACGCGGTCGCCGGAGATGTCGGTGAGGGGCATGACCCGCACCGCGCCCGGTTCGGGGGTGCGGGCGGCGTCGGCGGTCGGCTGCGTGTGAGCCGGGGCCGAGGATGGGTCCTCGGCGGCCTGCTCGACGATGACGTGGGCGTTCGTGCCGCCGAAACCGAAGGAGGAGACACCGGCGATGCGGGGGCTCTCCCCGCGGCCCGGCCATGGGCGGGTACGGGCGACGACCTCCAGCCGCTCACCCGAGAAGTCGATGTGCGGGCTGGGCTCGGTGAAGTGCGGTGTGGCGGGAATGGTGCCGGCACTAACGGAAAGGACGGCCTTGATCAGCCCGGCGCTGCCCGCCGCCGCCTCCAGGTGGCCGAGGTTGGCCTTGACAGAGCCGATGAGCAGGGGGGCCTCCGCGGGACGACGCCTGCCCAGGACGGCGCCGAGGGCCGACGCCTCGATGGGGTCACCGAGTGGAGTCCCGGTTCCGTGGGCCTCCACATAACCGATGGCCGTCGGCTCCACACCTGCGTCCGCGCAGGCCGCGCGCACCACGTCCCGCTGCGCCTCCGGATTGGGCGCCACCAGGCCGGAGGAGCTGCCGTCGGAGTTGACCGCCGACCCGCGGATGACCGCCAGCACGCGGTCGCCGTCGCGCCGGGCGTCGCGGAGCCGCTTGAGCACCACCACCCCGCAGCCCTCGCCGCGCACCATGCCGTTCGCCGCTGCGTCGAACGCCCGGCACGTCCCATCCGGCGACGTGCCTCCGCCTCGGTCGAAGGCGATGGTGACCGCGGGGGACAGCAGCACGTTCACTCCCCCGGTCAGCGCGGTGTCGCACTCGCCCGCTCGCAGGGCACGGACGGCCGTGTGCACCGCCACCAGAGAGGAGGAGCACGCGGTGTCGATGGTCATGCTGGGCCCGCGCAGGTCCAGCAGGTAGGAGAGCCGGTTGGCGATGATGCTCAGCGCGGCTCCCGGCGCGCTCCACCCCTCGATCCGGGTGAGATCGCCCATGGTCAGGTGCCCGTACTCGGTCGAGGACGCCCCGATGAACACGCCGGTGCGGCCACCGCTCAGCCGCGCCGGCGGGATCGCGGCGTGTTCCAGCGCCTCCCACGCGACCTCCAGCAGGATGCGCTGCTGCGGGTCCATCGCCCCGGCCTCGGCCCGGGCGATGCGGAAGAACTCGGTGTCGAAGCCGTGGATCTCGTCGAGGTACCCGCCGCGCCGCGTAGTGCCGGCGAGGATCCGGGTCACATCCGGAGAGCCGTCGTCGTAGTGGTCCCACCGGCCCTCGGGCACCTCGCGGACAGCGTCCCGGCCCTCCTGCAGCAGGGAGCCGAAGTCGGCGATGCCGGACGCGCCGGGAAAGCGGCAGCCGGCGCCGACGACGGCGACAGCGGCATGGCCCGCGTCCCGTTCCCCTTCCCGCGGCGCGGCGGCGGGCCGTTGCGCGTTCCCCGTGGGCTCACCGCCGGCCAGGGCATCGCAGAGCCGGTCGATGGTGGGGTGCTCCCAGAGCAGGGTGGGCGGCAGCGGGTGCCCGGTCACCTCCTCCAGCTCGCCCGCGACGGAGACGGCGTCCGTGGAGGTCACACCGTAGTCCGCCAGCGGCAGGTCGGTTCGCACCTCGCGGGGGTCGAGCCCGTGCTTTTCGGCGACGCGCTCGACGAGAATGTCCCGCACAACAGCGGAGTTATCCGCCCCCGGGCCGGGTCCAGCAGAATCTGAACCGCGCAGCATGAATGAAACACCCCAAAGACTTCAGAGATCGCCGTTTTTCCTGATGAGAGACGTTCTCCCAGGTGCAGACCCATCCCGGGAACACAAAACGAAAACGGCGCACACCAATTCCGTAGAGCGTGAAACTAACAACGCCCAAGAGAGTTCACACTAAGAACTGGCGCAATTTCTGAGTGTGTTTTTGTCAATGCGCTGACAAGTAGCCGGGAGCACCCATGTGGCGTACTGGGTCGGATGAACGTACAACTGGCGAAGACCGCGACCGCGCCGTCGTCGCCGCGCCTGACTCTGCTCGTGGTGGCATTCGCGGCCTTTCTGACCATGCTGGACAACACGATCGTCACCGTCGCCCTGCCGTCCATTCGGGCGGAGCTGGGCCTGTCTCTGACAGCGCTGGAATGGGTGGCCACCGGCTACATCCTCACTTTCTCCAGCGTGCTGCTCACCGGCGGCCGGCTGGCCGATGTCTTCGGCCGGCGCGTGGTCTTTCTCGCCGGGTTCGCCGTGTTCTCGGCCGCGTCCCTGGCCGCCGGGTTGGCCGGTGACGCCGTGACGCTCGTGGCCGCGCGCATGGTCCAAGGGTTGGGTGCCGGCCTGTTGCTGCCCGCGACCCTGGCGATCCTGTCCACTGGACGGGATGAGCGCCAACGGTCGCTGGGCGTGGCTGTGTGGATGGCCGTGGCGGCGGGCGCCCTGGCGCTGGGACCGGTGCTCGGGGGCGTGCTCAGCCAGCACGCCCACTGGAGCTGGATCTTTCTGATCAACGTCCCCGTGGGCGTGGCGGCGATCGCGGTCGGTCGGGTGGCCATCCCGGAGTCGCGGGCCGAGGGCGAGGAACGGTTGGACCTTCCCGGCCTGGTGACGTCCTCGACCGCGCTGGCGGCCCTCACCTTCGCTCTGGTGCACGTGCCCGATGTCGGGTGGGCGGCACCGCGGACCCTGCTAGCACTGGTGGTGGCCGGTGCCGCCTCCGCGGCGTTCGTCGCCGTCGAGCGCCGGGCACCGTTCCCGATGGTCGTGCCCTCGCTGTTCGTCCACCGCGTGTTCAGCGGGGGTGTCGCCTCCCAGGTCCTGTGGGGGCTCGGGGTGAACGGTGTCTTCTTCTTTACCGCGATCTTCCTGCAGGATGTTATGGGGTTCTCACCCACCGGCGCCGGGCTGGCGTTCCTGCCGCTCGCGGCCCTCATCATCGCCGTCGCGCCCTGCGCGCCCGCTCTGGCGCGCCGTTTCGGCGCGAACGTGGTCGTCGCGAGCGGGCTGGTGCTGGTCGCCGTGGGGATCGCGGGCGTCACGCTGCTCCAGCCGCACCATGGTTACCACGAGCTGGTGCCGGTGATGATGACGATCGGTGTCGGATCCGCGCTGACGACACCGCTCGGCGACGCTGTGCTCGGCGCGATGCCGGAGCGGTACGCCGGGGTGGCCAGTGGGGTGTTCAGTGTGTCGCGCGAGGTCTCGGGGATCTTCGGGATCGCCGCCGTGGGGGTCCTGGTGACCGCGGGCCGCGACTCCGCGCTGGCGGCGGGCCACTCTCCGGCGGAGGCGTTCATGCACGGCTACTCCACGGGACTATTCACCGCGGCGGCACTCGTCGCGGCCGGAGCCGTGCTGAGCCTGTGGGCCCTCCCCCGCCGAGGGAGGTGACGGCGGCTCCGGCGTTGCTGTCAGGCCTGTTCCGGGTGTGTGTCCTCGGCGCCGAGGGAGTCCATCAGCATTGGCCAGGAGGTGTGCAGCTCCCGCTGCCAGTAGGGCCACGAGTGGGTGCCGCGCCGGTAGAGGTGCACGGTCGCCGGGATGTCGTGCAGATCCAGCACGCGCCGCATCGTCTGCAGGCTGGAGCCGCACATCGCCTCACCGAGACCGAGCGAGTTCCCGTACCCCTGGTCGCCGTCCAGGTCACCGGGCCGCCCCGTGGTGCCGCTGGACAGGTACAGGTCGGTGCCGCGCAGCCCTTCGGCCTGCGCCACGGGGTCGTGCGCGCGCCACACGTCCTCGTGCAGGCCGGGGAAGCCCCACATGGCATAGGGGTCCAGCCCTTCATTGCGCATAACCGCCTTCAGCAACGTCCACGAGAGCTCTGTTCGGGGCGTGAGTAGCCCACTGTAGGACGCGGCCGCCGTGAACATGCCGGGGTTGCGCGCCGCGTAGATCACGGCACCGTAGCCGCCCGACGAGATCCCGGCGACGGCGCGCCGCTCGCCGGCCCCGTACCGGTCGCGCAGCACCTGCCAGACCTCCTCCAGATGGAAGGTCTCCCATCGGGGTGCGCCTCCGCGGCCGTAGTTGTACCAGTCGCTGTAGTTGCCCGCCCGTCCGCCTTCGGGCATGGCGATGATGACCTGGTTGCGCGCGCTGAGCTCGGCCACGTCGGTCTCCCGGGTCCACGACGTGTAGTCGTCCCGGCCACCGTGCAGCAGGTAGAGCACCGGCCAGGTCCGGGCCGCGTCGGTCTCCGTGTCCCAGCCGGGCGGGACGATCAGCCGCACCGGCTGGCCCGTCCCCATGGCGGGAGAGTCGATGGTGACGTCGACCGTACGCTCATCGAGCCATTCCTCATCGGTCACCTGGGGAGAGGACCCGGCCGCGGGGGTGGCCAGAGCCGTTGTCGGTAGGAGCAACACCGTGCACAGCGCCACGAGAGTGGTCGCGGCACGGGCCGCTCGGGGGCGGTTGCGTGATCTCATCGTCGTCCCTTCCGGTAGGGGGATGGCGTTCCGGGGGGCGCCGCGGTGGGGTGTGCGGGGCCGGTCCCCGGGCGCTCCTCGCCGGAGCGGTGAGAACCGGCTCCTCCTCGTTGAAGCCGATCCGCTCGTGCAGGCGGCGCAGCGGACGCGGCAGCCACCAGTTCGCCCCGCCCAGCATCCGCATGGTCGCGGGGACCAGCACCATGCGCACGAGCGTCGCGTCGACGACGATCGCCACCAGCAGGCCGACGCCCAGCAGCTTCACGATCGCTATCCCCGCCGTGGTGAAAGCGAGCAGAACCACGCACATCAGCAGCGCCGCACTGGTGATCACCCCACCGGTGCGGTGTACGCCTTCCGTCACCGCCGACACGTTGTCCCGTCCCGCGAGCCATTCCCCGCGGGCCCGGCTGAGCAGGAACACCTCGTAGTCCGTGGACAGCCCGAACGACACCACCAGGACCAGCACCAGCATCGTCGGCTCGACCGTTCCGGTCGGGGTGAAACCGAGCAGCCCGGCCAGGTTGCCCTCCTGGAACACCCACACGATCGCGCCGAAGGACGCGCCCAGCGACAGCGCCGCCATCAGCACGGCCTTCAGGGGCAGCAGGACCGATCCGAACGCGGCGAACAGCAGCACCAGCGTGATCCCGAGCACGGCCACCACCACGCCGGGGAGGTGGTCCGCCAGGCTCCGCTCCAGGTCCATCTGGGCAGCCGTGCTCCCGCCCACGAGCACGTCGTTGGCCCCTTCGGGCGCGGGCTCCGCGCGTACTTCGCGGACGAGGTCGCGCGCCTCCTGCTTCATGGCGTCCCCGTCGTACTGCACCGAGATCCGCACGGCGCCGCCATCAGGCGCCCGGTCACCAACTCTCGCGGTGGTCGCACCGGGCAGCTCCGCGAGTCGGCCGGTGTACTCCTGCACCGCCTTCTCGGGCGGCTCTCCGATGACGACCACGTCGACAGCGGCAACGCTCTTGCCCAACGGGTCGTACTCGATCTCTTCGGCGACCTGCCGGCTCTCCGCCTGCGGGGGCAGCGTCCGGGCGTCAACGGTGCCGAAGCGCGCCCCGAAGAACGGCAGGGTCAGCAGCACCAGCACCACGGACACCAACAGCATGGCGAGCAACGGGTGCCGCATCACCATTCGGGCGCCCTTCCGCCACGGGCCGGGCCGTTCGCGGCGGTGCCGGGGCACGGCCAGCCGGGGGCGCCAGGGCATGCTCAGCGACTCGACGCGCCGCCCGAGCAGCCCGAGCAGCGCCGGCAGCAGCGTCAACGTGCTGAGCAGGGCGAACAGTACGACGCAGACCCCGCCCAGGCCGACCGAGCGGAGGAACATCTGCGGGAACAGCAGCAGCCCGCACAGCGCTCCCGCCACTGTCAAGGCGGAGAACGCGACCGTGCGGCCGGCCGTGGCCACGGTCGTGTACAGGGCGTCGGCCGGGCTGCGGTGGAGCAGCTCCTCCCGGTAGCGGGTGACCATGAGCAACGAGTAGTCGATCGCCAGGCCGAGCCCGAGCATGGTGACCATGTTGACGGCGAACACGGAGACGTCAGTGACTAGGGTCAGCGCGCGCAGAAGCGTGAGCGAGCCGAGGACCGAGACCATGCCGAGGACCAGCGGCAGCACCGCGGACGCCACGCTGCCGAACACCGCGAGGAGCATTCCCAGCAGCGCGGGCATCGCGATCAGCTCGGCGCGGCGCAGGTCCTTCTCGGTCCAGGCGTTGAGGTCGTGTTCGACGGCCGGGCTACCGCCCAGGCGGACGGAGAGGTCGGGGTGGCGCAGGGCCTCCTGGAGGTCCTCGTAGGCACCCTCTTCGTCCAAGGCCCCTTGGTGCAGCGACAGCAGCAGATAGGTGCCGTACCTGTCCAGTGTGACCAGGTCGCCGGGGTTGGCACTGTTCCAGTAGTGCCGGGTCTGGGCCACCATTCCCTCGGGCACCGAGCCCAGCATCTGCCGCACCGAGCGCTTATAGCCCGGGTCCTCCACGGTCATGCTCGGGCTGCGCACGGCCACGATCAGCTCGCCGCTGGCACTGAAATGGTCGCGGGCAGCGGAGTCGGCCCGGCTTGATTCGGATCGCGGGTCGTCGAAGCCCCCGTCGGCGAGATCGCCGAAGATTCCGCTCCCCCAGTTCAGGGAGAAGGCAACAAAGGCGACCGTGAGCACCAGGACAACCCATCTGCCTCGGTGCCCGAGCCGACCCAGCGCGTCGAACATGGCTCTCTCCACCGTGGCCGGTCCGGGCCTGGCCACTCCGGGTTCCGCGACCACGTGGCCGCCGTCGTTCCGATGCCCGGTACCGGCCGGACCCGCGCCTCACACCGCGCCGCCCGTGTCCTTCAGGTAGTCCTCCCGGCACGCTCGCCGGGCGATCTTGCCGCTGGAGGTGCGACGAACCTCCCCGCCGCCGACGAGCGCCAGCTCGTGCAGGTGCAGGCCGTGCTCCCGACTTACTGCTTGGCGCACCGTCCGGGTCAGCAGCTCCGGGTCGGGCGGCTCCGCCTCCGCGCCGGACCCGCCCGACCTGGTCTCGGCCATGACAACCAGCCGCTCCCCCTCGTCTCCGGGAACCGCGAACGCCGCGACTCTGCCGTCGCGGATGTGCGGGTGCGCCGCGGCGACGGTCGCCTCGATGTCCTGCGGGTAGTGGTTGCGTCCGTCGGCGATGACGAGATCCTTGGCGCGCCCCGTCACATACAGCTCGCCCTCGATGAGGGCGCCGAGGTCCCCGGTACGCAGCCACGATCCGTTCCGCTCCGTGCCGCCCAGCGTCGCGCCGAAGACGTTGGCACCGCGTTCCGGGGCGCCCCAGTAGGAGGCCGCGACGTTGGGGCCGCGCACCCAGATCTCGCCAACACTGCCCTCGGCGAGCTCGACCCGGTGCTCCGGGTCGACGATGGCCACCCGCTGCCCGACCGGCGAGCCGCACGAGACCAGGGTGGAGGTGCGCGCGCCCTCCTCCGGCAGCTCCAGCACGATGCCGGCCGCCAGCGCGTCGCGGTCGACAACGCGCGTCCGCGGCGACCGGTCGGCGGTGTCCATGCTCACGTAGACGGTGGCCTCGGCCAACCCGTAGGCCGGGGCCAGCGCCGAGGGGCTCAGGCCGCGGTCCTCGAACGTCTCGATGAAGCGGCGCATCGTCTCGGGACGGATCGGTTCCGCCCCGTTGAGCAGCCCCCGGACACCGCTCAGGTCAAGTCCGGCCCTGTCGGCCTCGCGGACCCGCTTGACGCAGTGCTCGTACCCGAAGTTGGGGGCGGCGCTGAAGACCTTCTCATGGCGCGACAGCAGCTCCAGCCAGCGAACCGGCCTCATGACGAACGTCGCCGGATCCATGAACTCCGCGCGGCTGCCGGTCAGCAGCGGGACGGCCACGGTCAGGATCAGGCCCATGTCGTGGAAGAGCGGGAGCCAGCCGACGGTGGTGATGGTAGTGGTCTCGGTTTCGTCCTTGACGGCCGCCACCCACAGTTGCCGCACGTTGGCGGAGAGGTTGCCGTGGGTGAGTACGACGCCGGTGGGCTGCCGGGTGGATCCCGACGTGTACTGCAGGTAGGCCGTGCTCGCGGGGTCGTGACCCGGTTCGGGCAGGCCCGGCGCGTCCGCGGCCTCCACCACCTCATCCACTGCGATGATCTCGGCGCCAGCAGCTTGGGGCCCATTGTCGTCGTGGAACAGCGCCTCAACCTGGTCGGCTACCTCGGAGGTGGTGAGGATGGCGGCCGGCGCGCAGTCCCGCAGCGTCCACCGCAGACGATCACCGTGCCCCGGAAGGCCGGGGGCGAACAGCGGAACGGCCACAGCCGGTGTGTGCAGCGTCGCGAGCATCGAGACGACGTAATCCAGCCCTTGGGGGCACAGGATCGCGACCCGGTCGCCGCTGGCAACCGAGCCGGACAGCCGCGCGGTCAGCGCACTGACCCTTCGGGCGACCTGCGCCCACGTCAGGGTGTGCGAGGTTCCGGTGGTATCCCGCGAGAAGTCGGTGAACCCGTAGGCGGGCGCGTCCGGCCGCTCGGCGCTCCACCGCGCGAGCCGCGTGATCAGCGGTTCCCCGGACGAAATGGGCGCGAGGTCCGACGGGTGCTGCAGGTGGGGCGATGGCATGTGTGCTCCCGGGCGCCGTGGACTCCTGAGGAGGCCGCCCCTGGTCGACGCGTCGCCAGTGCGCGCACCGCTCCAGGCCCGCCCCTGCTGACCAACGGCCCTCTACCACCGCCAGTGGAATCCCGGCGGTAAGGGGTCGATGACCTGGCACGGGACGTGGAGAAACACCACCAGCGATCACCGGGCGGCCATGAAGGAACCTACTCGCGGCGCGGCGCCGAAGAATGTGCCCGGAACGCAGAAGTTGGAGACGGGCTTTGTCACTGCAGTGACATTCCGGCGACTTTGCGGAGATCACCCTTCTCGCGGCGAAGGACTCATCTCGCCGGTCTTGAGGATTCCGTTCCTTTCAAGCGCTACAAAGGCACGAAATGCTCAAGATCGGCAATGAGTACCACCGCTGCCCCGTCGGGCACCTGTACCAGCAGCGCCCAGCCGGGCCATCCGGCGCCTTCGCCTCCCTCGTTGGGAGCCGCACCATGCACTCACATCGCCGATCTAGTCGATCCCGACCGCCGCGCGGACCTTCGCCAGCGTGGCCCGGCTGCGCTCGCGGGCGCGTTCCGCGCCTTCGGCGAGGATGCCATCGAGGGCGCTGCCGGGCTCCATGAGCTCCGTGTAGCGCTCCCGCATTGGGCCGAACGTCGCGTTGAGCACCTCGAACAGCTCGTTCTTCAGCTCTCCCCAGCCCATGCCGCCGGCCTCCAGACGCTTGCGTGTGGCGGCCGCCTGGTCCTCGCTCGCGAACTGGCGCAGGAGCTGGAAGACGGACGAGGTGTCGGGGTCCTTGGGGGCCTCCACTGGCGTGGAGTCGGTGGGGATGCGCCGCACCAGCTTCTTCAGCCGGTTCTCCGGCAGGAACATCGGGATGTGGTTGTCGTAGGACTTGCTCATCTTGCGGCCGTCGATCCCCGGCAGCACGCTGGACTCGCCCTCGGGGTAGACACCCTGCGGGATGGGGAACGCGTAGTGCTCGCCGTAGTGGTGGTTGAACGCCTTCGCGATGTCGGCCGTGTACTCGATGTGCTGCTGCTGGTCGCGGCCCACGGGCACGTAGTCGGTCTCCATGACGAGGATGTCGGCCGCCATGAGAATGGGGTAGTTGAACAGTCCCATGTTCACGCCGCCGTCGAGGTCGCTGGCCCCGGCCGCTTCGTTGCGGTCGCGCGCGGCCTTGTAGGCGTGCGAGCGGTTCATCAGCCCCTTGGCGGTGACGTTGGTCAGGATCACCATCAGCTCGAACACCTCGGGGATGCTCGACTGCCGGTAGATGAGGGTGCGGGCGGGGTCGAGCCCGCAGGCGAGCCACGCGGCGGCGACCGACCGGACGTCGTGGCGGAGCTTCTCCGGGTCCTTGACCGCGTTGAGCGAGTGGTAGTCGGCCAGGAAGTACTTGGTGTCGTGCGACTCGACGGCGGCCAACGCCGGCTTGATCGCGCCGACGTAGTTGCCGATGTGCGGCTCGCCCGAGGTCTGGATGCCCGTGAGATAGGTCGTGGTCGCTGCCATGGCGTCGAGTTTATCGGCGCTGGGCCGCGCCCTGGCCCGGCTGGGCTGTCCCTGCCGGTGACCCGCCCGGCCCGGGCGGGTCACCGCCCCCCGGTGGCCCACTCGCGGATCTTGGCGATGCGCTGCCGGATCTCCTCGGCCGACGCCTGCGCGATGGGCGGACCCCCGCAGACACGGCGCAGCTCGTTGTGGATCACGCTGTGCGGCCGGCTCGTTCGGTGGTGCCAGGCGCCGACCAGGCTGTTGAGCTCCTTGCGGAGCTCGGCCAGCACCTCGTGGGTGGGCGCCTCCCGCTCGGCCCCGGAGTCGGGAGCCTTGCGCTCATTGGCCTGCTGCTCCGTCTTGCGCTTGCGGAGCAGCTTGGACACCTGCTCCGGTTCCAGCAGCCCGGGCAGGCCGAGGAAGTCCTCCTCCTCGGGTGACCCGGGCGCGCCCCCGCCACCGAACTCGGAGCCGTCGTAGAGAGCGCGGTCGAACTCCGCCGAGGCCTCCATCGTCTCGAACGGCAGCTCCTCGCCGGCGTCCGGTGTGTCGCGTTTCTTGCGCGCCTCGTCGACCAGGTCCTGCTCCGCGTCGAAGTCGTCGTCCCTGGGCGGCCGGTCGAGCACGTGGTCGCGCTCGCGCTCCATCTCGCCGGCGTACTCCAGCAGGGTCGGGACCGACGGCAGGAACACCGAAGCCACCTCGCCGCGCTGCCGCACTCGCACAAACCGCCCCACGACCTGGGCAAAGAACAGCGCCGTGCTGGTGGAGGTGGCATAGACCCCGACCATCAGCCGCGGGACGTCCACCCCTTCGGAGACCATGCGCACCGCCACCATCCAGCGGTCGTCGGTCTCGGCGAACTGTTTGATCTTCTTGCTGGCCCCTGGGTCGTCGGAGAGCACGACGGTGGCCGAGCGCCCGGTGATCCGGCGCAGGATCCGCGCATAGGCGCGGGCGTGTTCGTGGTCGGTAGCGACCACCAGCCCGCCGGCGTCGGGGGTGCTGTTGCGGACCTCGGTGAGCCGGCGGTCGGCCGCTTCCAGCACCCGCGAGATCCAGTCGCCCTTGGGGTCGAGCGCGGCCTTCCACGCCTGGGCGAGCGCGTCCTGGGTGAGCGGCTCCCCCAGCCGCGCGGCCAGCTCGTCGCCGGTCTTGGTGCGCCAGCGCATCTCGCCCGAGTAGGCCATGAAGATGACCGGGCGCACGACCCCGTCGGCCAGCGCTGGCGCGTAGCCGTAGCTGTAGTCCCACGCGCACCGGCGCACGCCCGTGTGGTCCTGGACGTAGTCGACGAACGGGATCGGGTTGACGTCGGTGCGGAACGGGGTGCCCGTCAACGAGAGCCGCCGGGCGGCCGGGTCGAACGCCTCGCGGACAGCCTCGCCCCAGGAGAGCGCGTCGCCAGCGTGGTGCACCTCGTCGAACACCACAAGGGTGCGCCGGTCCTCGGTGCGGTTGCGGTGCAGCATCGGGTGCGCGGCGACCTGGGCGTAGGTAACGGCCGCTCCGGCGTACTGCCGGCCGAGGGCGCCCTGACCGTTCTTGAAGTCGGGGTCGATGGCGATCCCGAACTCGGCCGCGGCCTCCGCCCACTGTTTCTTCAGATGCTCGGTCGGGCAGACGACGGTGATCGCCCGGATCGCGTGCCGCGCCAGCAGCTCGCTCGCGAGCGTCAGCGCGAACGTGGTCTTGCCCGCCCCCGGCGTGGCGACCGCGAGGAAGTCGCGCGGGTCGCGCCGGAAGTACTCCGCGAAGGCCTCGCGCTGCCACTGGCGCAGGCCACTCAGCCGTTCCTCCGTACTGGTCGCGAGAAGCGTCATGCCCCGAATCCCCTGGTACTCACCCGGACGAGGGTATCGGCCCACGCGAACCGGGTGCTCGTGGCACGGCGGTGGCGATCGTCATGCTGCCCAGTGCGGCTCCGGGCCGCCCTCACGAGTCGTCGTCGCCGATCGGGACATCCACGCCAACGATGCCTTCCTCGTCGGCCGGCGCGTCGTTCCCGGTATCGCCGCTCCCCCCACCGGCTCCAGCCCCGTCGCCGCCACCGGCGTCGTCCTCGCCCGTGCCCTGATCCTGGGACTGCCCGGCGCCGCCGTCCGACTGGGGCTCTTCGACATCGACCGCGCTGTCCCGGAACGGCATGTAGGGGGCGAGCTCGGGGAACGCGACGTACCAGAGCAGCGCGGCGGCGCCCGCGAGCAGCCCGAGCGAGAGCGTGAACTTCACGAACCACGGTCCGGGCAGGACGCGCCAGATCAGGCCGTACATCGGTGACTCATCCCTCCCCACTGTCGGCGTTCTCGGGCGCCATGTCGGCGATGTTCTCCGGCATGCCGTCGTCCTTGGAACGGGTCTCGCTCATCTCGGCGTGCACGATGAACCGTTGCACGTTCTGCAGCTTCGGGTGGCAGGTCGTGAGGGTCAGCAACGTCCGTTCGGGATCGTCGTTGTTCTCCGAGTCGAACGGGTCGGGGTCGACCACCTCGACCTGGTCGGGCGTGATTACCTCGGTCTCGATGACCTCGTAGGTGTAGAAGTTCTCGGCGTCCTCGAGGACGATGTCGTCACCGTCGGAGAGCTGGTCGAGGTCCCAGAAAATGTTCGGGGTGCGGTGTCCGGCGACAGCGTAGTTACCGTTCTCGCCGGCGTTGGCGCTGCCCGGGTAGTGGCCGGGGCTGTACCTGATGTCCTCCTGGCTGACGCCGTTGACGACGATCCAGTCCAGGTCCAGCTCGGGGATGTACATGCGGCTGTTCGCCGAACCCGGCAGCGGATCGGAGTCGGGCCCCTGCTCAACTCCGGGCTCGTCCCACTGCTCCTCAAGCCCCTGTGCCAGCTCGTCCTGCTCGCGGTCGGTCTCGCCCTGCCCGCCGTAGACCTCGTAGAGCGCGTAGAACAGCATGAGGATCCCAGCGGTGAAGAGCAGCTCACCGAAGAAGCGGATCGTGCCGCGCACGACGTCGCCGGTTGTCGGCGCACGCCGAGTGGGTTTCCGGCGGCGGCCGCGCCCGCCATGCCCGGCTGCGGGGGCAGCGGGCTGCTCGGTTGTGGAGTCCATCTGACCACCTGTCGATGACCCTCAGGGCAAGCCATCCGCGCACCACGGGGCTCGGGGGAGGCCCCGCGCCGGTGCGCCGGCGCCGAGACCCGGTGAGCGCCGCCCGCTGCGGCGTGGTTCTTGGCTGGTGGGCCGAATGCCAAAGAATTCAGCGATCCGTCTAGACGGAGCGTACCTTGCCCGATGGGCCGCAGACACCCGAAAAGGCCGGGGTTCCCGGCTTTTCGGCGCTCGGCTGGCCGCGACCAGGTGCGACGGCGACTACTTCGTCATCTCCGCGTAGATGTCCTTGCACTCCGGGCAGACCGGGTACTTCTTGGGGTCGCGGTTGGGCACCCACACCTTGCCGCACAGCGCGATCACCGGGCTGCCAGTGACGGCGCTCTCAGTGATCTTCTCCTTCTGCACGTAATGGGCGTACCGCTCGCGGTCGCCGTCATCGTGCCGGGTGTCTGGCCGAGTATCGGTATCCGGGCGCACCTTGGTGTCAGCATCCATCGACATCGTGGCCTCACTCCTCCTACGTCTCACCCCACGGTATCCGGGGCGCGCCAGTCTCAGTTCAGTCTGGGATCTTCGGGGAAGGTCGATACCAAGGCGAGATCTCCTCCTTGGCGCCGGAGGACGCGCGACCACAGGTTTTCCGGCTCGGCCGAGAAGACGTCGGCGTCGGTGGCCGGAAGAACGTACCACGCCCCCTCGTCGATCTCCGCGCGCAGCTGCTCCGTGCCCCAGCCCGCGTACCCGGCGAAGACCCGCAGTGCTTCGAGCCCGCCGCCCAGGACCTCGGGTGGGGTCTCCAGGTCCACGACCCCCAGCCCGGACACCTGGGACTCCTCCCCAAGCCGCTCCAGCGGCCGCCACCCCAGAGGAGCGTCCTTACTACTGGCGGGGACGCCCAGCGCCAGCCCTGCCTCGGTGCCCACGGGCCCGCCGGCGAACATCACCGCGGGGTCGCTGGCGAAGCCGCCCCAGCCGGACAGCACGTCGCTGACCGCCGTCTCCGAGGGCCGGTTCACGATCACGCCGACGGTGCCCTCGTCGGTGTTGTCGTCGACCACCAGCACAACCGACCGCCGGAAGTTGGGATCCTCCAGCACAGGCGTCGCCACCAGCAGGAGCCCGGTGAGGAGCGGCTGGTCCATGCCTCCTCCTGTTTCCCGTGGTCCGTGCGGTCACACTGCTTGCCGCCCCGACGGTGTATCGCGGGCGAGGTTACTTCGCCGGTCCGGCGCGGCACCACAGCACGCGCCGAGACACTACCGGCCAGCGGCGCCCCGCCCGGCCTGTTCCCGCACCACGACGTTGCGCACCGCCGAGGCCACCTGCTGGGCCAGGTCGGTGTGGAACACGCTCGGGATGATGTAGTGCGGTCCGATCTCGTCCCCGGTGACGACGTCGGCGAGCGCTTTGGCGGCGGCCACCATCATGTCGGCGTCCACCTTGTGGCTCTGCGAGTCGAGCAGGCCGCGGAAGAACCCGGGGAACACCAGAACGTTGTTGATCTGGTTCGGGTAGTCGCTGCGCCCGGTGGCCACAACGGACGCGTGCAGATGGGCAACCTCGGGGTCGACCTCGGGATCGGGGTTGGCCAGCGCGAAGATGATCGCGCCCTCGTTCATCTCGGCGATGTCCGCACCGCCGAGCACGTTCGGCGCAGAGACGCCGATGAAGACGTCGGCGCCGGCCACCGCCCCCTTGAGATCGCCGCTGTAGCCTGCCGGGTTGGTGTTCGCGGCGATCCAGCCGAGGTTGCTGTCCAGACCGTCGCGCCCCTCGTGGACGGCCCCGTGGATGTCGCAGACGATGACGTCCTTGGCACCGGCGTGCATCAGCAGCTTCAGGATCGCGGTGCCCGCCGCGCCCGCGCCCGACATGGCGATGCGCACCTCGCTCAGGTCCTTCTCGACCACACGCAGCGCGTTCTTCAGGGCCGCGAGCACAACGATCGCGGTCCCGTGCTGGTCGTCGTGGAACACCGGGATGTCCACGAGCTCACGCAGCCGCTCCTCGACCTCGAAGCAGCGCGGGGCGGATATGTCCTCCAGGTTGATGCCGCCGAAGCCCGGTGCGAGCACCTGGACCGTGCGCACGATCTCGTCCACGTCCTGGGTGTCCAGGGCGATCGGCCAGGCGTCGATGTCGGCGAAGCGTTTGAACAGCGCCGCCTTGCCCTCCATGACGGGCATGGCGGCTTCGGGGCCGACGTTGCCCAGCCCCAGCACCGCGGAGCCGTCGGTGACAACGGCCACACTGTTGCGCTTGATGGTCAGGCGGCGCGCGTCCTCGGGGTTCGCCGCGATGGCCTGGGACACCCGCGCGACACCCGGGGTGTAGGCCATGGACAGCTCGTCCCGGTTGCGCAGTGACACCTTCGACTGCATCTCGATCTTGCCGCCGAGGTGCATCAGGAAGGTGCGGTCACTGACCTTGTGCACGACGACACCCTCAAGCGCTCCCAGGGCGTCGACGATGGACTGCGCGTGGTCGGTGTCGCGTGCGGCGCACGTGACGTCGATCCGGATCCGCTCGTGCCCGGCGGCGGCCACGTCGAGTGCGGTGATGACGCCGCCCACGTGCTCGACGGCGTTGGTCAGGCTGCCGACAGCGGTGCCATGCCCGTCCAGCTCCAGACGAACCGTTATGGAATAGGACACGCTCGGAAGGGTGGCCACGTGGAGCTCCTCAGTTCAACGGATCTTCCGCGCTCACGCGCGCTTTCAATGGTGCCACCGCTCCGGAGCGACCCGCGCGCGAACCACCTGGTCCGAGCGCCGGCGAAGGGGCCGATCGCCCACCGGTGCCGCCCTTCGGGGGCGGCGCGGTGTGGGGGATCACCATGGTGTTGATAATTGCCGCAGCGTCAAGTATGCGCGTTATTTACCGGTGCCCGCACGTTCCGCGGCGAGCCGTCCGATCAGGTCGGCACATGTCTCCCGGCTGATCGCGGTGGAGTCGAGCACCAGGTGGTAGTGCCGCGGATCCTCGGCGTTCACCCGGTAGAACCGCCGCACGTAGGCGGCGCGGGCCCGGTCGTTGTCGTCGAGCTCCCGCATCGTCGGCGGCTGCCAGGCGGCCGCCTCCTGGGCGGGGGCGTCGTCCCCGGTGGCCGGAGCCTCGTCGCGGACCGCCTCGCGCATGGTGGCCGCCTGGGCGAGGCGGCGCTCCCTGGCTCCGTCGAGGCGCACGTGCAGGGCGTGCTCGTGGTCGGCGAGCACGATGGCCGCGGCGCGCCCCAGGATGACGCCCCCGATGGAGGCGACCTTTCGGATCACGCGCTCGGTGTGCTCCACGAACTCCTCGTCGAAGAGCAGCCGGCCGTCGGCGTCGGTCGCGCCGACGAACGAGGCGTCGACGCTGCCCAGCGTGACGCTGGGCAGTTTGGCGGCGCTGGCGAGCAGCCGGTCGAAGCCCGCTGGGGCGCGGTCGTCGTGCTCCAGCACGTCCTCGAGCCGGCACCCGATCTCCCGGGCCACCTCGTTCGGGACAGCCCGGTCGACGAAGGGGACGTCCAGTCGCTCGGCCACGGAGCGCCCTATGGCGCTCCCGCCGGCTCCGTAGGTCGCGGAAATCGTCACCACGTAGGTCATCCGGGCCACCACCTGATCAGCGCCATACCTCTGTGGCTCCGGTCTTACCCGCTCAACCCGGACACTAGTGGCCCGTTATGTAGCGAACCGGCCACGCGCGGGTGTCGAGGCCGGTGTCGCTCATCCCCTAGAACAGCGCCGAGGTCAGGCCGCGCCGCGCCTTGGCCACGCGGGAGTCGCCCGAAGGGAGCGCGTCGAACAGGTGCAACAGGTGCTCCCGCGCCCGGTCGCGGTCCTCGTCGCGGGTGCGGCGCACGGTCGCGATCAGCCGGTCGAAGGCGTCCTCGAACTTGCCGCCGTACATGTCGATATCGGCGACCTTGATCTGGGCGTCGACGTCATCGGGACGCTCGGCGGCGTCGCGCCGCGCGGATTCGGCCTCGAGCTCCCGCACCCGGCCCACCAGGCGGATCTGCGCCAGCTTCATCCGGGCGTTCTCGTTCTTCGGGTCGCCCTCCAGGGCCTTGGCGTAGACCGCCTCGGCGGCTTCGAAGTCGCCGCGCTGCAGCGCCTCCTGCGCTTCGGCGTCCAACGGGTCGCCCGCCGGTTCCTGCTGCTCCTGCTGGTCACCGGCTTCGTCGCCCGCCTGCGTTTCGGCGTCCGGCGGGCCCAGCCCGGTGTAGTTCTCCGGCAGTACGCCCTGCTGGCGCAGCCCGTCGAAGATCTGCGTGAGCCATTCACGCAACTGGTCCTGGGTGGCCGCACCGGTGGGGCCGGGGACGACCTGGCCGCCGATGACCATGGCGACCATGGGAACGGTCGAGGCACGCAGCGCCTGGGCGAGCTGCGGGCTGGCGTCTGTGTCGACCTTGGCGACGTACCACTGGCCACCCGCCTGGGCGCACAGCGAGTCGAGGGCGGACTCGACCTGCTTGGCCTGCTCAGACCAGGTGGCCAGCACCGCAAGGACGACAGGGACGTTCATTGAGCGTTCGAGAACGTCATTCTGGAAGTTCTGCTCGTCGGCATCGAGCGCGTACGGGTTGGCTTTGCCGGACGACGCCTCGGCCTCGCGCTTGG
Source organism: Lipingzhangella halophila (assembly GCF_014203805.1). GTDB lineage: Bacteria > Actinomycetota > Actinomycetes > Streptosporangiales > Streptosporangiaceae > Lipingzhangella > Lipingzhangella halophila. The sequence goes on from NZ_JACHJT010000001.1 coordinate 4,866,639, forward strand.
CCTCGCGTTCCAAGGCCGCCTTGCGAGCTCCGAGGTCGACCGCGCTCTGCGTGGAGTAGTCCGAAGGCTGCATGTTTCCATCCTGCCGCATCGGAAACGGATGCGGTCCACGAAACAGCTTGGTGATCGACCCGCGGCGGCTGTCAGAACCGCGGAGCCTCCACGTAGCCCCCGAATTCCTCACCCATCGTCCGGCAGATCTCACCGAGGGTGGCATCGGCGCGGGCGGCGTCCAGGATCACCGGTATCAGGTTGCCGCTGCGTTCCGGAGCGCGAGTGGCGGCCAGCAGGCGGTCCAGAGCGGCGTCGACCGCCGCCTGATCGCGGTTGGCCCGGCGGTCGGCGAGCGCCGCGCGCTGTTCCCGCTCCACCTCGTGGCTGATCCGCAGGATCTCCAGCTCGCCCGAGACGGTGCTGGTGTGGCAGTTCACGCCGACGATGCGCTTCTCGTCCTTCTCCAGCGCCTGCTGGTACTGGAAGGCCGACTCCGCGATCTCGGAGCTGAACCACCCGTTGTCGATTCCGGCGAGGATGCCCGAGGTCATCGGGCCGATCTCGTGCTCCGCGTCCGCGCCGCCCCCCATGCGCAGGATCTGCTCGAAGATCCGCTCGGCCTCGGCCTCGATCCGGTCGGTGAGGGCCTCCAGGTACCACGAGCCGCCGAGGGGATCGGCCACGTTGACCACCCCGGTCTCCTCCATGATCACCTGCTGGGTGCGCAGGGCGATCTCGGCGGACTGCTCTGTGGGCAGCGCGAGGGTCTCGTCGAGGGCGTTGGTGTGCAGCGAGTTCGTTCCGCCGAGCACCGCGGAGAGGGCTTCGAGGGCGGTGCGGACCACGTTGTTGTGGGGCTGCTGCGCGGTGAGCGAGACGCCCGCGGTCTGGGTGTGGAAGCGCAGCCACTGCGCCTTCTCCGTGGTGGCGCCGTAGCGGTCGCGCATCCAGCGGGCCCAGATGCGGCGGGCCGCCCGGAACTTGGCGATCTCCTCGAAGAAGTCGAGGTGGGCGTCGAAGAAGAAGGACAGGCCCGGCGCGAACGTGTCGACGTCGAGCCCGCGCGACAGGCCGAGCTCGACGTAGCCGAACCCGTCAGCGAGGGTGAAGGCGAGCTCCTGGGCGGCCGTCGCCCCCGCTTCGCGGATGTGGTACCCGGAGACCGACAGCGGCTTGAACGCCGGGATCCGCTCGGCGCAGTACTCCATGAGGTCGCCGATCAGCCGCAGGTGCGGCCTGGGCGGGTACAGCCACTCCTTCTGGGCGATGTACTCCTTGAAGATGTCGGTCTGCAGGGTGCCGTTGAGCAGGGAGATGTCCTGGCCCTGGCGCTCGGCGGCGGCGAGGTACATGCAGAACACCGGTACGGCCGGGCCGCTGATGGTCATCGAGGTGGTGGTGGCGCCGAGCGGGATGGAGTCGAACAGGGTGTCCATGTCGGCCACGGAGTCGACCGCCACGCCGCAGTGCCCCACCTCGCCCAGGGCCTGGGGGTCGTCGGAGTCGTAGCCCATGAGGGTCGGCATGTCGAAGGCGACGGACAGCCCGCCTCCCCCGGACTCCAGGATCATCCGGTAGCGCTCGTTGGTCTGCTTCGCGTTGCCGAATCCCGCGAACTGGCGGATCGTCCAGGTCCGACCGCGGTATCCCGTGGAGTACAGCCCGCGGGTGAACGGGAACTCGCCGGGCCAGCCGATGCGGTCGAACCCCGGGTACTCGGCGCCCTCGGGTGGGCCGTAGACGGGCTCGACCTGCTGTCCGGAGAGGGTCGTGAAGTCGGCGTCGCGCTTGCGGGCCGCCTCGTACCGGGCTTGCCAGCGGACCCGGCCCGCCTCGATATTCTCAGCCATGGGTCCGATACTAGGTCTTCCTACTATTTTTCGGTAGGCTCCCGCATCGTGTCCGGCCCGCCGGGGAAGTCCCCGAAGTTCACCCGCAGCTTCGCGAACAGCGTGTGGATCTGCCACAGCTCGTCGTCGTCGTAGCAGTCAAGACCGAACTCCATGGCCAGCAGGTCGCGGGTGGCGTGCTCGACGACCTCCCGCCCGGAGTCGGTGATCTCGGCGAGGGTTCCCCGGCCGTCATTCGGGTTGGGCCTGCGCCGGACCAGCCCCTGGCGCTCCAGCCGGTCGATCGTGTTGGTCACGCTCGTGGGGTGGACCATGAGGCGCTCCCCGATCTTGCCGAGCGGTACCTGCCCCGTGGCGCTGAAGGTCAGCAGCACCAGCGCCTCGTAGCGCGCGAACGTCAGCTCGTAGGGCTTGAGCGCGTTGTCGAGCTGGCCGATGAGGATCTGCTGCGCCCGCATGATCGAGGTCACCGCGGCCATCGCCGGCGACGCGCCCCACCTGCGAGTCCAGTTCTCATGGGCACGTTCGATCGGGTCAAAGGGTAGATTCAGCGGGTTTCCCACGTCGCCACTGTAGCGAACGGCCGCGGCCACCGGCCGTGGCCTGTTCACCCCGGCGCCACTCGGCGCGACGCCGCCCCGGACAGCGGCGGGGGTTACTGGTCGAGCGCCGCCAGCAGGGTGCCGGCCGCACTGTAGGGATCCCCACTGCCCGCGGCGACCTCGCCGGCCAGCTTGTCCAGCGCCGCGTGACCGTGCACGTCACCGACACGTTCGCGGAGTGCGTGCAGCACGATCGCCTCGATCTCCTCACGCGCCCGTGCGTGCCGGCGCCGGTCGAGCTCACCGGAGGCGCGCAGGTGCGCGAGGTGCTCGTCGAGGCGCTGCACCAGCTCGCCAATCCCCGTGCCCGAGGCGGCCACGGTGCTCACGATCGGTGGCCGCCACTCGTCGGGGCCGCGCTCGGCCTGGGACACCATCTGGCGCAGCTCGCGCACGGTCGCACGGGCGCCCTCGCGGTCGGCCTTGTTCACCACGAAGACGTCGGCGACCTCCAACACCCCGGCCTTGGCCGCCTGGACGCTGTCGCCCATACCCGGGGCGCACAGCACGACCGTGCTGTCGGCGTGCCGGGCGATGTCGACCTCGGCCTGGCCGACTCCGACCGTCTCCACCAGGATGACGTCGAACCCCGCGGCGTCCAGCACCCGCAGGGCGTGCGGGGTCGCCCACGACAGCCCGCCCAGGTGCCCCCGGCTGGCCATGGAGCGGATGAACACGCCGCTGTCAGTGGCGTGTTCCTGCATCCGGACCCGGTCGCCGAGTAGCGCCCCACCGGTGAACGGGGACGACGGGTCGACCGCGAGCACCCCGACACTCTCGCCGCGTTCGCGCAGGGCCGTCACCAGCGCGCTGGTCGTGGTCGACTTACCGACACCGGGCGAGCCGGTGAGCCCGACGAACCGGGCCCGGCCGGTCCGCGGGGCGAGCCCGGCCATGATCTCGCGCAGCTCCGGCGCGGCGTCCTCGACCAGCGAGATCGCGCGAGCGACGGCGCGGCGGTCGCCCCGCAGCGTGCGGGCGACCAGATCGGCGGCATTGGTGCCCATCTAGGCGCCGGGAACCCGGAACAGCAGCGCATCCCCCTGACCGCCGCCGCCGCACAGGGCCGCCGCCCCCAACCCGCCACCGCGGCGGCGGAGCTCGTGCACCAGGTGCAGGGCGATCCGCGCGCCCGAAGCCCCGATGGGGTGCCCGAGTGCGATCGCGCCGCCGTCGACGTTGACGATCTCCTCGGAAACTCCGAGATCGCGCACGGACTGCACGGCGACACAGGCGAACGCCTCGTTGATCTCCACCAGGTCGAGGTCGGCGACCGCGGCGTCCCCCTTGCCCAGCGCGTGTGTGATGGCGTTGGCGGGCTGGGACTGCAGCGAGTTGTCGGGCCCGGCGACATTGCCGTGCGCGCCGACCTCAGCCAGGATCGGGCAGCCCAGCTCCTCGGCTCGCTCGCGACTCATGACAAGCACAGCGCAGGCGCCGTCGGAGATCTGCGAGGAGGAGCCCGCGGTGATGGTCCCGCCGGAGTCGAATGCCGGGCGCAGCTTCGCCAGGCCCTCAGCGGTGGTCTCGGGCCGGACCCCCTCGTCCTCGCTGACCACCAAGGGCGCGGCCTTGCGCTGCGGGATGCTCACCGGCACGATCTCGGCGCCGAACCGGCCGTCCTTGATCGCGGCGGCGGCGCGCTGGTGCGACCGCGCGGCGAACGCGTCCTGCTCCTCGCGTCCGATGTCCAGGCGAGCGTTGTGCCGCTCGGTCGAGGCGCCCATGGAGTCGCCCTCGAACGCGTCGGTGAGCCCGTCGTGCGCGGTCGTGTCGAGTACCTCGATGGAGCCGTACTTGTAGCCGTGCCGCGCGTTGGGCAGCAGGTGCGGGGCGTTCGTCATCGACTCCATCCCGCCCGCGACCACGATGTCGAACTCGCCGGCGCCGATGAGCTGGTCGGCCAGCGCGATGGCGTCCAGCCCGGAGAGGCACACCTTGTTGATGGTGAGCGAGGGGACGCTCATGGGCACTCCGGCCTGTACCGCCGCCTGACGTGACGGGATCTGTCCCTGCCCGGCCTGCAGCACCTGGCCCATGACGACATAGTCGACCTGGTCACCCTCGACTCCGGCGCGCTCCAGGCAGGCCTCGATGGCGGTGGCGCCGAGGTCCACGGCGCGCATGGCCGACAGGGAACCGAGCAGCCGGCCTACAGGGGTCCTGGCGCCACTGACGATGACGGATCCGGGCATGGCTCGCCTCCAAGACGACGCTTTCGATCTGCCACGATACATACACGCCCACCTGCCAGACGTCCACCCGGAGGTTCGCCGGCCGTGTTCACCCGCATCGACCATGTAGGCATCGCGTGCCGCGATCTCGACGCCACTGTCGACTTCTACCGCCGCACCTACGGCCTCGAGCCGACCCACATCGAGGTGAACGAGGAGCAGGGCGTGCGCGAGGCCATGCTGCGCGTCAACGGCACCGACGACGGCGGGGCGAGCTACGTGCAGCTCCTGCAGCCCGTTCGCGACGACTCCCCGGTGGCGAAGTTCCTGGAGCGCAACGGCGAGGGGCTGCACCACGTGGCCTTCGGCACCCCTGATGTCGCGGACACCGCGAACACGGTCCGCGAGCAGGGCATCCGGGTACTCAGCGCCGAGCCGCGCCCCGGCTCGATGGGCTCCCGGATCAGTTTCCTGCACCCGAAGGACTGCGGCGGGGTCCTCACCGAAATCGTGCAGGCACCCCACTCGGACGGGTGACGTGCGCGCGACGATCCGTGGTCCGCGGAACCGCTCTCCCCCGGATGGCCGAGCCGTAACCCAACCGTCACTTCCAGCATCCTTGCACGTCCCTATGCACGTAGTGGACTATTTTCGCGTGCTGGTACCGGAATCATCCTTCCGTCGCCGGCAAGGCTTGATAAAGTCGGCTAGCTGCTGGATCATTCCCGGCGTACCCCCTGTCCCCGCCGGTTCAGGCAGACCGAGTCAGGTCAGCGCGTACAGCGTCGGTGTCTGCCCGCCAAGACTCCAAACCAATGGAGGCAACTCCTGCACGCGACGGGAGCTCGCGGAGTAGTCTTCCCCGAAGGTAGATCTCCGCGGGATCCGGCGGAGTGCGGAGCGCCCCCGCAGCGACGCCACGGCGCCCGCGGCCCGACTCGAACGAATGCACCCGAAATGTAGCCGTCTCGTCTCCCGTTCAGGATTCCGCCACATGTCGTCCGATATTGAATCCCAGCTCAACAATTTCTTCGAGGAAGGCAATCAAGCCACCGAGTTCGACGTGGTGCTGCGCGGTTACGACCGGCACCAGGTCACGACCTACATCGAGCAGGTGAAGTCCGAGCTCCAGCGGGCCAAGGAAGAGGCCGACAAGAGCCGGAACGATCTCGTCGAGACCAAGCGCACCCTGGAGGAACAGGAGCGGCCGACCTATTCCGGCCTGGGCGCGCGCATCGAGCAGCTCCTCCGGCTCGCCGAGGAGCAGGCTTCCGAACTCGTCCAGGGCGCCCGGGCCGAGGCCAACGACATCAAGTCCGAAGCCAAGATCGAAGCCGCGGAGATGCGCTCAGCGGCCGAGAACGAGGCCACCGAACTGCGGACGACCGCCCAGCGCGAGGCGGACGAGATGCGTCAGGCCGCCGAGGCCGAGTCGGAGGAAATCCGCACCACGGCGAGCCGCGAGGCCGAAGAGCTCACCTCGACCACCGAGCGCGAGGTGCAGAAAAAGCGGTCCGCGGTCGACCACGAAATCGCCGAGAAGCGCGCCACGTTCGAGGGTGAGATCGCGAAACTGCGCACCACCACCGAGCGCGAGTGCGCCCAGGCCCGCGCTTCGGCCAAGCGCGAGCGCGACGAGACGCTGCAGACCGCCAAACGGCAGGCCGACGAAATGCGCGCCCAAGCGCAGCGGGCCGTTGAGGAAAGCGACGCCAAGCGGGCCCAGGAAGAAGCCGAGTTCGAGATCCAGCTCGCCAACCGGCGCGAGGAGGCCGAGCGGCAGGACGCCGAGCGCCTCGCCGCCGCGCAGGCAGCTACCCAGAAGCTGGTCTCGGAGGCCGAGGAGCGTGCCGCCAGCGCCGAACAGCGCGCGACCAAGGCCAGCAACCAGGCCGAGCAGACGCGCCGCGAGGCGGAGCAGCACGCCAAGCAGGTCGTGAACCAGGCCAAGAAGACGGCCGACCAGATCACGTCCGAAGCCAAGTCCAAGAGCGAGCACATGGTCAGCGATGCCAAGTCGGAAGCCGACCGCATCATGACCGCGGCCCAGCAGCAGGTCGACGAGCTGAACCGGCAGCGCGACAGCATCCAGTCGCACCTGCAGCAGCTTCGCCAACTGCTCGGTGGTGGCGATGGCCCTCCGGCTCCCGCGGCGGCCCCGGCCGCGCCCGCGGCGGAGGAACCGGCCGCCATCGAGGGCACCAAGGGCGAGGAGGCCGCCAAACCGGCGTCCGAGCCGAAGCAGCAGCAGCCCAAGCAGTCGAACGGCAATAAGCAGCCGGTGGCCGCCAACGCCAACTCGGCCGCTGCCGAGGACGACGAGGACTGGTGGCAGGAGTAGTCCGGATGCCCGGCCGCGGCGGTCTCGCGCGCCAGGGCACCGCGTAGCCGGTCAGGTACTGGCCGGCGGGCACACCGCGAAACGCGCGGTCGGGGTTTCCCGACCGCGCGTTTCGCGTTGGGCCCGTCACCGAGGCTTCTCGCGGATTTCGTTCCTTCGCCGCGCGGTGGGGTTTCGGTGCTTGGGGGTGGGGCGAGGACGCTCGAGCGGGTGCCCATCGGTGCGGTGAGCGTGTGGTGACGCGCCCGACGAAAGCGGCAGCGAAGGCGCCGGGTGGGCCCGCCCCCGGTAATCGGTGCGGGTGCCCGATGGTGACGCGCCCGACGAGGGCGGCGAGGACGGTGCGTGGCTGGGGTGGCGATAGTCGGTGCGGTGGGCGCGTTGCGAACGTTCTCGGGGCGGAGACCGGCCCTGCGCCGCGCCATTGTGCCTCGAGGGTGTCTGGGCAGACATTCTCAGCGCCGAGAATGTCTGCACGGTCACCTTCGGTGCGAAACGGCCCGGCGCGGGGCCGGTCTCCACCCCGAGAGGGCCCGCGCCACCCCCGTTGGCCGCCCCACCACCGGGCACCAGATGCGCCCCCGCGGGCCTGCCCATCCGCCGCCTTCGTCGCCGCTTTTCGTCGGGCGCGCCACCATCGGGCACCCGTACCGGTGGTCGGCCCACCCACGACCCTCGCCCCGAAACACCGAAACCCCACCGCGCGTTGAAGGAACGAAACCCGCAAGATCGGCTAACAAATCTCTACTGGCTGACTACATCGTGTCGCGCTCGAAGGGGCCGTCCCACTCGGTGGGCAGCGGGTGGGCATCGGGCGCCACGCGCCGGACGACCTCGTCGAGCACGATGCGGACGTACGGTTCGCCGACCCAGAGGTGCTTAGCGTTGTCCACCCCGATGACCTCGGCCCGCGGGATCGCGGAGAAGCGCGTCCGCGCCTCGTCCGGGCGCAGGTAGTCGTCGAACTCCGGGACCAGCGCCACAACCGGCTTGCCCGACTCCGCCCAGACAGCCATGTCGGCCTCGGTGGTGCGGTGCAGTGGGGGCGACAGCAGGATCGCTCCGGACACCTCCGGGTCGCACCCCCACTTCAAGGCCAACTCCGTGCCGAACGACCAGCCCAGCAGCCACGGGTTGGGGAGCCCTTCGAACTCGGCGAACTCGATGGCGGCCGCGACGTCGTAACGCTCGGCCTCGCCCTCGCCGAACTCGCCCTGGCTGGTTCCGCGGCGCGACGTGGTGCCCCGCGTGTTGAAGCGCAGCACCGCGACGCCGGCGAGCGCCGGCAACCGAAAGGCGGCCTTGCGCAACACGTGGCTGTCCATCATGCCTTCCGCTGTGGGCAGCGGGTGCAGGCAGACCAGGGTCGCCACGGGTTTGGCGCCGCCCGGTGGGAGCGCGAGTTCGCCGACCAGTTCGAGGTCGTCGGCGGTGTGCAGGGTGATGGGGCGGCGCTCGGCGGGCAGCACCGTGCTGGCGCGGATCTCCATGGTGGTTACGGGTCCCTCTGGCTCTACCGGGTGTCGGAGTACGGGTGATCAGGGAGCGCTCGGTGGGTCAGCTCGGGCTCGCGAGTGCGCCGGCGGTGTGCGTCCGGCCCCGCTGGGGAGCCGTCCCCCGCGGCCCGAGGCGCGCGGGTGGCCGCTCGCGGATCCCGGACACCGGCACGGAACCTCCTAGTGCCGCGGTATCCGGACGCCGCGGTCGGTGCGCCGGTCCCAGCACGCCGAGTGCCAGTGCCTGCGGTCCGTGCCGTCGCCGGATGGGCGCCAGGCGACCACGTGCGGCGTGCCCGGCGTGATCGGTTGGTAGCAGCCGGGACAGCGGTAGGTCTTGGTCGCGGCGGTTCCGCTGATGCGCCGGATGAGCCACTCGCCGTCGGGACCGGCTTCGCGGCGCTCCGCACCGGTCACGCGCAGGAACAGCGCGTCGTCGCTCTGCTGTTGGCGTGGCTGACCCTGCTGGTTGCGGTCCCCCTTGCGGCGGGGCGTGTTTCGGCGCGGACTCACCACACCAGGGTAGGAGCAACGGAGGCGTGCGCTCCACTCGGGCGCCGGAGCGCCCGGCGCTCACCCCTCGCGAACCGGGCGCGGGAGCAGGTCGGTGAGCAGTGGCGCGGGCGCACGGGATCCCCGCAGCCCCAGGGCCGCGGCGTTGTGCAGGGTGACGGCGACACGGGTCGCGCCCCGTTCCTCCAACAGCTCGGTCGGGCCTTTGGGGTAGCCGCAGCCGAACCGCATGGCGGTGTCGACATCGCGCTCGCTCGCGTACGCGTCGCTGATCATGCGCATCGCGTCGTCGATGTGCGCGTCGAGGAGCAGGTCGGCCAGGTCGAAGTCGCGTTCGCGGTTCCGCACGATCTGGGCGATGCGGCCGTCGGGCGGGTCCTCCGCGGGGTTGTCCGCGCCGCTGTGGTCGTAGAACCCCTGCCCACTCTTGCGGCCGAGCATGCCGGCGCTGACCATCCGGCGCAGCAACGGCGTCGCGGCGTAGCGCGGGTCGCGGAACTCCTCCCACAGGACGTCCATGACCGCCACGCAGACGTCCAGTCCCACGAGGTCCGCGAGGGTGAGCGGGCCCATGGGAAAGCCGGCGGCCTTGGTGATGGCGGTGTCGATCTCCTCGCGCGAGGCGATCCGGCGCTCGTAGACGCTTATGGCGTCGTTGATGTAGGGGACCAGCAGCGCGTTGGCGACGAAACCGGCGCGGTCGGACACGGTGACGGGGGTCTTGCCAATGCGTTTGGCGACCTCGGCGGTCACCCCCACCGTTCCCGGAGAGGTACCCACGGTGCCGACCACCTCGACCAGCTTCATCACCGGGGCCGGGTTGAAGAAGTGCAGGCCGACGACCTTTTCCGGGCGTCCGGTGAGCGCGGCGATCTCGGTGACGGACAACGACGAGGTGTTCGTGGCCAGGATGGTGCCCGGCGGGCAGACGCGGTCGAGGTCAGCGAAGACGTCCCGCTTGATCTCGATACTCTCGGGGACCGCCTCCACGACGAAGTCGGCGTTGGCCAGGTCCTCACGCGCGGTGCTGAACGCGATGCGACCGAGAATGGAGTCGCGTTCAGCTTCGGTGAGCTTGCCTTTGTGCACCGCCTTGTCCATGGACGCGTGCACGCGGTCGCGGCCGAGATCCACCGCAGCGGAATCGATCTCAACCCCGGTGACCGTGAAACCGGCTCGCGCGAACACCTCAGCGATACCGGCGCCCATAGCGCCGAGCCCTACCACACCGACCTTGTCGAATTCCTGCACCATGTGCCCCACTCTAGACCGTGATCGTGCTCCTGATCACGGTTGGGTATGTCACGCGTGGCGGCGGTCACCTGGCGATGTCGCGGTGCCTCGGTACGCACCCGGCGGTACGGACACACCACGGGCGTATGACCGGTAGCGTGACCTACCGTGCGCCTTGTTATCGCCCGATGCAGCGTCGACTACGTCGGCCGGCTGACCGCCCATCTCCCCCTGGCACCGCGGCTGATCCTGATGAAGGCCGACGGATCGGTCTCCGTACACGCCGACGATCGCGCCTTCAAACCGCTGAACTGGATGAATCCGCCGTGTACGGTGCGCGAGTCCGAAGCGGACGACGGCGTGCCCGTATGGACGATCACGCACGGCAAGTCCGGCGAGATGCTGGTGCTGCGCATCGAGGAGTTCCTGCACGACAGCTCGCACGAGCTCGGCGCCGACCCCGGGCTGCAGAAGGACGGGGTCGAGGCCCACCTTCAGGAGCTGCTCGCCGAGCACATCACCACCCTCGGCGAGGGGTACACGCTGATCCGCCGCGAGTATCCCACCGCTATCGGGCCCGTCGACATCCTGTGCCGCGACTCCGAGGGGAGCACCGTGGCGGTGGAGCTGAAACGGCGGGGCGACATCGACGGCGTCGAGCAGCTCACCCGCTACCTGGAGCTCCTCAACCGCGACCCGGCGCTGAAGCCGGTTCGCGGAGTGTTCGCCGCCCAGGAGATCAAACCGCAGGCACGGGTGCTCGCGACCGACCGCGGCATCGACTGCGTCACCCTGGACTACGACGAGCTGCGGGGCATCGAGCCCGACATCCCCCGGTTGTTCTGAGCCGCGCGGCCACAGGGACGGGTACCAGGGCGTCTCAGGGGGAACTCAGGGTGGCTCCGGGCCTACGTGGTCGCCGCGCGCGGGAGAATAGCCGCATGGCTGACACAGCGGACACTTCGACGCCCGACGAATCCGGCGGCCACCGGATTCGCGCCTCGGACAGCGACCGCGACGCCGTGGCGGCGCGGCTGCGCGATGCGCTCGCCGAGGGTCGGCTCAGTCCCGACGAGCACAGTGAGCGGCTCGACGCGGTCTACGGCGCCAAGACGCGGGGGGAGCTCGAACCGCTCACCACCGATCTGCCCGACTCCGCGGCGCCGGCGCGGGAGGCGGCTTCGGCGTTTCCCTCGCCGCGGCCGGTCTACGGTGCCGAACGCATCGTCAACAACGAGGCGAGTGGGGCGGTCTCGATCGCGGTCATGGGGGGCGCCGAGCGCAGCGGGCACTGGACCGTTCCCGCCCGGTACGTGGCCACCGCTGTCATGGGCGGCATCGGTCTCGACCTTCGCGAGGCGTTGTTCACCCAGCGCGAGGTGACCATCTTCGCCGTCACCCTCATGGGGGGCATCGAGATCATCGTGCCCGACGACGTCGAGGTCCGGGTGCACGGGGCCGGTGTCATGGGCGGCTTCGGCAGTAGCGGCGAGGTCGCCACCCCCAGCGTCACCGACCCGGGCACGCCCATCGTGCACATCGCGGGACTGGCGGTCATGGGCGGGGTCGGTGTCGAGCGCCGGAAGCGCAAGCACCAGAAGCGCCGCGAGATCGATTCCAGCGAGTAACGATGTGCGCGCCGAGCGCCGCCAAGACTCTCCATCAAATCCTCCTGAGGGGACCACCGGCTTTAGCCGGTGGGGGAATCAGGGTGCCCGCGTAGCGGGACAAGGGCAGCCGGGACCGCCGCCAGGCGGTCCGGCGTCCACAGACCACGGTAAGTAGACCTGTGGCGTATATACTGTCCGTGTGTCTGTGACTCGGAAGGGTCGCCGGTTCTCCGGTGGCGTGTCCGACCTCGGGCTCCACGTGGTGTGCGAAGTACCGCCGCCCGGTCATCGGCGGGCGCGTCGCGGACCGGGTGGAGGAACTGGTCGCCGCCAAGGCCGATGAACGCGGGTGGGAGATTATCGCCGTTGGGCTGCTGCCCGACCACGTGCACCTGGTCGTCACGCACGCCCCGAAATCCTCGGCCTCATATGTGGCCAACCAGTTCACAGGGTTCACCTCGCGCGTACTGCGGGAGGAGTTTTCCCACCTGCGATCGAAGCTTTCAACGTTGTGGTCCTCATCGTACTTCGCCACGTCGGTCGGTGCCGTGAGCGCCGATACGGTGCAGCAATGCATCGACACCCGGTGGCAACGCCCGGGCACGAAGAAGGGAGACGCGTCGTGCACCGCGCCTACACGTTCCTCCTTCGCCCGACCAGGCGGCAACAGGTCGCGCTTGCTGCGATGCTGCGCGACCACCGCTGCCTGTACAACGCCGCGTTGCAGGAACGCCGCGACGCCTACCGGCACCCCTCCAAGACGCGGATCACCTACGGCGACCAGTCCGCCCAGCTCAAAGAGATCCGGGGTTTCGACACCGAGCGGCAGGGGCGGTGGTCGTTCTCTTCCCAGCAGGCCACCCTGCGCCGGTTGGACAAGGCGTTCGGCGCGTTCTTCCGGCGCGTGAAGGCGGGCCAGAAGCCGGGCTATCCGCGCTTTCGTGGGGTGGGACGCTTCGACACGGTCGACTTTCCCAAGGACGGCGACGGGTGTCGCTGGAACTCCACCCCCAACGACCGCGTTAGGCGCGTTCGTCTTCAGGGTGTCGGACACGTGCGTGTCCACCAGCACCGGCCGGTCAAGGGCCGTGTGAAGACGATCAGCATCAAGCGCGAGGGCGACCGGTGGTATGTAGTGCTGGCGTGTGCGCAGGTTCCCGCTGAGCCCGTGGAGCCGACCGGAAGGGTCGCGGGCATCGACATGGGAGTGGCGTCGTTTCTCACCACCTCCGAGGGCGAACACGTCGACAACCCGAGGTTCCTCGCATCCTCCGCGGAGAGGCTGGCTGATGCTCAGCGCGACCTTGCGGCCTTTCCCAAGCGGACCAAGGCCAAGAACCGCACCCGCAAGCACCAGGCGGCACAGGCCCGGGTGTCCAGGCTGTATGCCAAAGTGCGGCGCCAGCGCCGGGACCACCACCACAAGAAGGCGCTCGCCCTCGTCCGCCGTTTCGACGCGATCGCCTGCGAGCGGCTCAACATCGCGGGCATGACCACGGCGCCCGCCCCCAAACCCGACCCCGAGCAGCCAGGCGTGTTCCGTGCGAACAACGCCGCCGCCAAGGCCGGGCTGAACACAAGCATTCTGGATGCGGGTTGGGGGGTGTTCCTGGGAATCCTCGCGCACAAGGCTGCAAGCGCCGGTCGTGAGCTGATCCCGGTGGAGGCCCGCGACACGTCGCGCACCTGCCCGCGCAAAGCGTGTGGGCACGTCAGTGCCGACAACCGCCCCAGTCAGGAAAAGTTCCGCTGTGTGCAGTGCGGTTATGCCGAGCATGCCGACCGGGTGGCAGCGATCAACGTGGGTATCAGGGCCGGGCTGGTCCTTCCTATCGCCTGAGAGCACACAGGAGAAACCCAGCCGCTTTAGCGGCGGGAGGAGTCACAAGACCACATCCGCCTGGTTCACGTAAGAGGTGTGGCTGGATGTGGCAAAGTGCGCGGTTGTGCTTGAACCGCGGTGTTCCGGGGTGGCAGGCTTCACCGGACTTGCTCGCGCATCGCGCGATCTCCGCGATACCTCGCCCGGGAGGACACCGGTGTTCAGTGCACCTCCAGACGGATCAGGTCGGCGTACCCGTTCGCCGTTCCGGACACTGCTGGCTGGCGGGGCCGGCGTGGTCGTGACATCCGGACTCGCGCTGTCGTCAGCGCCGGCGAGCGCCGACGAGTCGCTGCCGGACCTCGTGACCGCGAAGAACATCATCGGCCACCTGGAGAACCTGCAGGAGATCGCTGAGCACAACGGCGGAAACCGCGCGGACGGCACACCGGGGTACGACGCCGCCGCGGACTACGTCATCGACCAGCTCGAAACGGCGGGCTACACGCCGCGGAAGCACACCTACGAGTTCGACCGCTGGGTGGAGCACTCCACACCCGAGTTCAGCCAGACCGCGCCCGAGCAACGCGAGTTCGTCCACGAGGACGACTTCCGGACCATGACCTACTCCGGCTCCGGTGAGGTCGCGGCCCCGGGCGCCGCGGTGCACCCCGACAGCGATGCCAGCGGCTGCGCGGCCGCGGACTTCGCCGAGTTCCCCGAGGGAGCGGTCGCCATCATGCGCCGCGGCACCTGCAGCTTCGAGGAGAAGGCCACCAACGCCGCCGACGCGGGAGCGTCGGCCGCCGTGCTCTTCAACCAGGGCGGCGGCTCCGAGGAGGAGACCGGCGCCTTCAACGGCACGTTGTCCAACCCGGTCGGGATCCCGGTCGTCAGCACGAGCACCGCTGTCGGCGAGGACCTCGCGGCCGCCGGCGAAGGCCTGGAGGTGCGCTTGGCCGTCGACTCCGAGGTCAGCACGGAATCGTCGTACAACATCATCGCCGATACCGATGGCGGCCGGGACAACAACACCGTCGTCGTCGGGGCGCACCTCGACAGCGTTCCCGCGGGCCCCGGCATCAACGACAACGGCAGCGGCTCCGCCGCGATCCTGGAGACCGCCGTTCAGCTCGGCACGCTCGACGAGCCCACCAACGACGAGCCCACCAACCAGGTGCGGTTCGCGTTCTGGGGCACCGAGGAGCAGGGCCTCATCGGGTCCACGGAGTATGTCGAGGGCCTGAGCGAGCAGGAGCGCCAGGACATCGCGCTCTACCTGAACTTCGACATGGTCGGCTCACCGAACTTCGGCCGCTTCGTCTACGACGGCCGCGGTGAGATGGAGGAGTCGATGCCGCCGCCGGCCGGCTCGGCCGCGATCCAGAAGCTCTTCGAGGACTACTTCGCCGAGCAGGACCTGGTAAGCGAGCCCACCGCCCTCAACGGGCGCTCCGACTACGGGGCGTTCCTTGAGGCCGGCATCCCGTCCGGCGGCCTGTTCAGCGGCGCCGATGGCGTCAAGACCGAGGAGCAGGTCGGGTACTACGGCGGCACCGCTGGCGAGCCCTTCGACCCCAGCTACCACACGCCCGACGACGACATCGACAACATCAACGAGACCGCCGTGGAGGACCTGTCCGGTGGGATCGCCTACGCGGTCCAGACCTACGCCGACAGCACCCTCCCGGTGAACGGGATGCTGCACGCGCAGGACATCACGTTCGATCGCCAAGCCGATCTCTGGCTGCGGTAACCGTCCGACCGCGGCAGAGTGCCCGTGGCCCGGTATCCGATCCGGGCCACGGGCACTTCCCCCTCAGATGCCACTCGGATGGCCCCCGCCATACACCCGAGCGCGAACACGCCATCGCGCCCTCGCAATTCACTACTCTAGGTAGTTAATTAGTTTCTTAAAGTATCAGCATCCCGAGTGGCGTGCAGCCCCTGAGACCCAACGGTTATGGAACGTGCTCGCCCCGACGCTCAGCGTGCGCATCGCGCGAGAACCCCGGCCCAGGTCCGCCCGTCTAGAGTTGGGGCATGACCAAACGCGAGACCGACACTCCGGTTGTGCTGTCGAAGATCTACACCCGCGCGGGCGACGCCGGCGAGACCGCGCTGGGAGACATGAGCCGGACCACCAAGACCGACTCCCGGCTCGCCGCGTACGCCGACGTGGAGGAGGCCAACGCCGCCATCGGGACCGCGCTCGCGTTCGGCGAGCGGATCCCCGACGACATCCGGGCCCTGCTCTCCCGGGTGCAGAACGAGCTTTTCGACCTCGGGGCAGACCTGTCAACACCGGTGGCGCCCAACCCGGAATATCCCCCGCTGCGTGTCGAGTCCGACTACATCGACCGCCTTGAGGACGCCTGCGACACCCACAACACGGACCTGCCGAAACTGCGCAGCTTCATCCTGCCCGGCGGCTCGCCCGTGGTGGCCCTGATGCACACCGCCCGCGTCGTCACGCGGCGAGCCGAGCGCAGCACCTGGCTGGCGATCGAGGAACACGGCGACACCGTCAACCCGCTGACAGCGAAGTACCTCAACCGGCTTTCCGACCTGCTGTTCATCCTGTGCCGGGTGCTCGGCCGGGACGGCACCGAAGTCCTCTGGAAGCCCGGCGGCGAGCGCTGAGCAGTGTTTTTTGGGCTCGCTGCCGCTCGCCTGGGTCGGGCGCCCCGAAGCCGGGAACCTTCGGGCACCTCCGGTGCGGCACCCAGTCAGCTTCGCCGGTCACGGCCACCACACCTGCGGACCCTCCAGAACCCCGGCGGCACCCGACCTGCTTTTTGGGCTCGCTGCCGCTCGCCTGGGTCGGGCGCCCCGAAGCCGGGAACCTTCGGGCACCTCCGGTGCGGCACCCAATCGGCTTCGCCGGTCACGGCCACCACACCTGCGGACCCTCCAGAACCCCGGCGGCCCCCGACCTGCTTTTTGGGCTCGCTGCCGCTCGCCTGGGTCGGGCGCCCCGAAGCCGGGAACCTTCGGGCACCTCCGGTGCGGCACCCAATCGGCTTCGCCGGTCACGGCCACCACACCTGCGGACCCTCCAGAACCCCGGCGGCCCCCGACCTGCTTTTTGGGCTCGCTGCCGCTCGCCTGGGTCGGGCGCCCCGAAGCCGGGAACCTTCGGGCACCTCCGGTGCGGCACCCAATCGGCTTCGCCGGTCACGGCCACCACACCTGCGGACCCTCCAGAACCCCGGCGGCCCCCGACCTGCTTTTTGGGCTCGCTGCCGCTCGCCTGGGTCGGGCGCCCCGCGCGGACGGCCGTGTGCCTACCCCTCCAGCTCGCGTTCGACGGCCTCGACCTTGCTGGTCAGCCCGTCCTCGACGTCCTCGCGAATATCCGCCTTCAGGGTGAGGCTGACCCGTCCAGCCCCTTCTCCGGCGGCCTCCACGGCGCGTCGGACGACGTCCATGACCTCGTCCCACTCGCCTTCGATGGTGGTGAACATCGCGTCGGTACGGTTCGGCAGTCCGCTCTCGCGCACCACACGCACGGCGCGGGCCACGGCCGGCGCTACGGACTCACCCGCCCCCATGGGGCTCACAGAAAATGCCACGATCATGGGGCGATTATCGCCGATCGCGCGCATTCTGTCCGTTCCCGCGCCGTTCGAGGCTCGGTGTTCTCGGTGTGTCGCGGCGTGCGCCTGGAGCCGCGGTCGCAATCACCCGGTACTGGCGGCCAGTGGTCGCGCGCCCAACGAGAGCAGCGAAGGCGGGTGGATGGGTCAGCCCTCGATCATCGGTACGGGTGCCCGATGGTGGCGCGTGTAACGGGGGCGGCGAAGGCCGGTGCTGGGGTCCAGTGGGGGTGTCTGTGGTGTCGTTCTCGGTGCTGGGCCGCGCCGAGACTGTCTGTGGGGCCGGTCTCGGCGCCGAATCTGTCCGCACGGTCGGTTTCGGTGCGGCGTGAGCCCTCACGCGCCCGCTATGTCCGGATTGTGAGCGGCCTGGGCGCCGATCTTGAGGATTCCGTCCCTTTGTGGCGTGATGAAGGAACGGAATCCTCAAGATCGGCGACGGAGTGCCCGGTCAGGGCTGCCAGGTGGTGCCCCCTGGAGGCATCGACTCCAGCCAGGACAGGAACCCGGTGAGCGCGCCCTCGGTCATCGCGATCTCGTAGACCGGGTCCTTGGGGTCGGACCCGTCGGACGCTATCCATCCCACCTCGACCACCACCAGGTCAGAGGTGAGTTCCGCGAGGTCCGCGGAGGTTGGGAAGCGGCGGCTCATAACAACGAGGCCGCGGCGCGGCAGCTTCGCTGCCGGCCGCGGCCACAGTGAGAACACGCGGTACCACCGCAACTCGTCGGTGCCGTAGCGGCCGAAACCCATGCGCCACGGCCGCCGGTCCCCGCTCCCGTATCGCAGATAGCACTCGACGCCGCCCCCCTCACGCTCCAGGAGGTACCTGCGCATGGTGACGGCCACCAGAGCCAGCAGGGCGATCGTGAGCAGGGCGAAGAACAGCCATTCGGCGATCTGGAACCATGTCGCGCTGGACAGCTACTCCCCCACTCTCGTAGTCCCTGGCGGGTTTTAGGTCATACGTCCTCGCCCGCGGCCCGCAGCCGGCTGCGGGCGCGTTCGGCGCGCTCGGACTGCTCGCGCGCCTCCTCGCTGTTGGCGGCGGAACTGGACTCCGACTCCCGAAGGGCCGCCTTGGCCCGCTCGATGTCGATGTCCTCGGAGAGTTCGGCGGTCTCGGCCAGGATAGAGACCCGCTCGTCGGCCACGGAGATGAACCCCCCGTGCGCCGCGGCGCGGACCTCACCGGTCTCCCGCGCACCGAGGACCCGGACCACGGCGCCCTCGGCGAGCGTTCCCAGCACCGGAACGTGCCCGGGCTGGATACCGATCTCCCCGTCCGCCGTCTTCGCGACGACCATGTCGCCCTCGCCCGCCCACAGCTCGCGCTCGGGCGAGACGATCTCGACGGAAAGCTTCTTCGACACTGCCACAGACTCCTTAGGCTCGCAGGCCGTCCGGCCAGAGTGGGCACCTTGGTGCCCACTCCGCGCACGAACTAGCCCTGCAGCGTCTTGGCCTTCTCGACGGCCATCTCGATGTTGCCGACGTCCAGGAACGCCTGCTCGGGCAGGTGGTCGTACTCGCCCTCGCAGAGGCCCTTGAAGGAGGCGATGGTCTCCTCCAGCGGGACGAACACACCCGGGTTGCCGGTGAACTTCTCGGCAACGAACATATTCTGCGACAGGAAACGCTCCAGGCGCCGCGCCCGGTTCACGATGATCTTGTCCTCCTCGGACAGCTCATCGATACCGAGGATGGCGATCTGGTCCTGCAGCTCGTTGTTGCGCTGCAGGATCTCCTTCACCCGCTGGGCGACCTGGTAGTGCTCCTCGCCCACGTACTGCGGGTCGAGGATGCGCGAGGTCGAGGTGAGCGGGTCGACCGCCGGGTAGATGCCCTTCTGCGAGATCGGCCGGGAAAGCTCGGTGGTGGCGTCCAGGTGGGCGAACGTGGTCGCCGGAGCCGGGTCGGTGTAGTCGTCCGCGGGCACGTAGATCGCCTGCATCGAGGTGATCGAGTTACCGCGGGTCGAGGTGATCCGCTCCTGGAGCTGGCCCATCTCGTCGGCCAGGTTCGGCTGGTAGCCCACCGCCGAGGGCATACGCCCGAGCAGCGTGGAAACTTCCTGGCCGGCCTGGGTGAACCGGAAGATGTTGTCGATGAAGAGCAGCACGTCCTGGTTCTGCACGTCGCGGAAGTACTCCGCCATCGTCAGCGCGGACAGCGCGACACGCAGCCGGGTCCCCGGGGGCTCGTCCATCTGGCCGAAGACGAGCGCGGTGTCGGGGAGCACCTCCATCTCCTCCATCTCAAGGAAGAGGTCGGTGCCCTCACGGGTCCGCTCACCCACACCCGCGAAGACGGAGACACCGCCGAAGTTGCGGGCGATACGGGTGATCATCTCCTGGATCAGGACGGTCTTGCCAACCCCGGCACCCCCGAACAGGCCGACCTTGCCGCCCCGCACGTACGGGGTGAGCAGGTCGATGATCTTGATGCCGGTGACCATCATCTCGGTCTTCGACTCCAGCTGGTCGAAGGCCGGAGCGGACCGGTGGATCGGCCAGCGTTCCTGGACCTCCAGCTCGGAGGACTTGACGTCCATCGACTCGCCCAGCGCGTTGAACACGTGGCCCTTGACGACGTCGCCAACCGGAACACTGATCGGCTCGCCGGTGTCGCGGACCTCGTTGCCCCGGGGCAGCCCGTCCTGCGGCTGCAGGCAGATCGCGCGGATCAGGTTGTCGCCGAGGTGCTGGGCAACCTCCAGCGTCAGCGTCTTGGTCTCTCCACCGATGACCACATCGGTCTTCAGTGCGTTGTAGATGCCCGGCAGCGAGTCGACGGGGAACTCCACGTCGACGACCGGACCGGTAACCCGGGCGACTCGCCCGGTGCCCGTGCCCGGGGCTGCCGTCTCTTCAGCAGTCGCAGTCACTTTCCTCACTCCCCGCTGGCAGCAGCAAGGGCGTCGGCTCCGCCGACGATCTCGCTGATCTCGCTGGTGATCTCCGCCTGACGGGCCTGGTTGGCCTGGCGGGTCAGGTTCTGGACAAGCTCCTCGGCGTTGTCGGTCGCGGCCTTCATCGCGTTGCGACGGGAGGCCCACTGGGACGCCGCCGAATCAAGGAGCGCAAAATAGATCCGGTTCGTCACGTACTGCGGAAGCAGTTGGTCCAGGACTTCCTCGGCCGACGGCTCGAACTCGTAGAGGGGAAGGGCGCCGCCATGCGCCGCCTCCAGTTCCTCGCCATCCACTTCCTGGACTTCCAGGGGCAGCATGCGGTTGGATGACGCCCGCTGCGTGAGCATCGAGACGAACTCGGTGGAGACGACGTGCAGCTCGTCCACCCCGCCATCGTCGGCGTCCTGCGTGAACCGGCTGATCAGGGCGTCCCCGATCTCCTTGGCGTCCTTGTAGGCGGGACGCTCGGTGACGCCCTCCCAGGTCTCCTCCAGGGAGCGCCGGCGGAACTGGTAGTAGTTGACCCCCTTGCGGCCCACCACGTAGAGCACCACCTCCTTGCCCTGCTCGTTCAGCAGGGCGGTGAGGGACTCCGCCTCCTTGATGGCGTTCGGGGTGAAGGCGCCGGCCAGTCCCTTGTCGCTGGTGACCACCAGGATGGCGGCCCGGGTCGGCTTCTCCGGCTCCACGAGCAGGGGGTGCTCGGACACCCGCGCCGCCAGGGCGGAGACGGCCCGGGTGATCTCCCGTGAATAGGGCCCAGCCGCCTGGGCCGCCCGCTGCGCCCTGGTGATGCGGGTGGTGGCGATGAGCTCCATCGCCCGGGTGATCTTCGCCATCGACTTCGTCGAGCGGATCCTCCGGCGATAGACGCGAAGCTGTGCTCCCATGGTCTACTTCCCGGCGCCCTTGGCGACCTTGATGGTTTCCTGGCCGACCTTCTCCTCCTCCAGCGACTCGGCCTCCTCCTCGTTGCCGAGGAGCGTGCCCGAGCTGGTCTGGAAGCCCTGCTTGAAGGTCGTGATGGCGTCCTTGAGCGCGTCCGCGGTCTCGTCCTCGAACTTGCCGCTCTCGCGGATGTTCTCCAGGACACCGGAGTGCTCGCGGCCGAGGTACTCCAGGAAGTCGGACTCGAACCTGCTGACGTCCTCAACGGGCACGTCGTCGAACTGGCCGTTGGTGCCGGCCCAGATCGATACGACCTCCTGCTCCATCGGGAACGGGGAGTACTGGCCCTGCTTCAGCATCTCCATCAGCCGCTCGCCGCGTTGCAACTGGGCCTTGGAGACGTCGTCCAGGTCGGAGCCGAAGGCGGCGAACGCCTCCAGTTCGCGGTACTGGGCCAGGCCCAGCCGCAGTGAACCGGTGACCTTCCGAATCGCCTTCGTCTGCGCGGAACCGCCGACACGGGAGACCGACACACCGACGTTGATCGCCGGCCGCTGGCCCTTGTTGAACAGGTCGGACTCCAGGAAGACCTGGCCGTCGGTGATCGAGATGACGTTGGTCGGGATGTAGGCGGAGACGTCGTTCGCCTTGGTCTCGATGAGCGGGAGCCCGGTCATCGACCCGGCGCCCATGTCGTCGGACAGCTTCGCGCAACGCTCCAGCAGCCGGGAGTGCAGGTAGAAGACGTCACCGGGGTAGGCCTCGCGGCCCGGCGGGCGGCGCAGCAGCAGCGACACCGAGCGGTACGCCTCGGCCTGCTTGGTCAGGTCGTCGAACACGATGAGGACGTGCTTGCCGCCGTACATCCAGTGCTGGCCGATGGCCGAACCGGTGTAGGCGGAGATGTACTTGAAGCCCGCCGGGTCCGAGGCCGGAGCGGCGACGATGGTGGTGTAGTCCATCGCGCCGGCTTCCTCCAGCGCGCCCCGCACACCGGCGATGGTCGAGCCCTTCTGGCCGATCGCCACGTAGATGCAGTACACCTGCTTCTCGGGGTCGCCGGACTCCCAGTTCGTCTTCTGGTTGATGATCGTGTCGATACCGATAGCGGTCTTACCGGTCTGCCGGTCGCCGATGATCAACTGGCGCTGACCGCGGCCGATCGGTGTCATGGAGTCGATCGCCTTGATACCGGTCTGCATCGGCTCACCCACCGGCTGGCGCTGCATCACCGAGGGGGCCTGCGTCTCAAGGTCCCGGCGCTCGGTGGTCTCGATCTCGCCCTTGCCGTCGATCGGGCGGCCCAGGGGGTCGACGACCCGGCCCAGGAAGTTGTCGCCGACCGGCACCGAGAGAACCTGACCGGTGCGGCGCACCGTCTGGCCCTCCTCGATGTGGGTGAAGTCACCCAGAACAACGGCGCCGATCTCGCCGATCTCCAGGTTCTGGGCCAAGCCCTGCGTACCGTCTTCGAATTCCAGCAGTTCGTTCGCCATCGCCGAGGGGAGACCGCTGACGCGCGCGATGCCGTCACCGGAATAGGTGACGGTTCCGATCTCTTCGCGTGCCGCGGCGTCGGGCTCGTACGACTGGACGAAGCGCTGCAGCGCGTTCCGGATCTCGTCCGGCCGGATCGTCAGCTCCGCCATCTCACGTATGTCCTTGCTCTCGGGTGGCGCCGTACTTTCCTGGCGCCGTGCGTCTTGCCTTGCGTGAAAAGGTCACGTCAGCCGGCCAGGCGGCGCCGGACCTCAGAGAGTCGTCCGGCGACCGTGCCGTCGATGACTTCGTCACCCACGCGGATGGAGAGCCCACCCACGATCTCCGGGGCGATTTCGATGTTCAGGTGGATACTCCGGCCGTACGCGCGGCTCAGCTCATCCTGCAGCCGAGCCTGCTGGTTCTCGCTCAGCGGGACGGCCGTGCGCACCACCGCGACGTAACGTTGCGCTCGCTCGGCGACAAGCTGCCCGAAGTGTTCCAGCCCCTGCTCCAGGGTACGTCCGCGTGGACGTGTTACAGCCTCCGTGACCAGCCGAAGCGTGGCCGAGTTGACCTTCCCCGACAGCAGGTTCTCCACCAGGGTCCGCTTATGCGAGGCGGCGACGCCCTCCATCGCGAGCGAAGCGCGAAGCTCGGGATTCGCGGCGACGACGCGCCCGAACCGGAAGATCTCGTCCTCCAGCTCGTTGAGCCGCTGCTCGTCCTCGGCCACGGCCACCGTCGCGTACGCGGCGACCCGCTCGACGGCGTTGACCATGTCGCGGCCCGTCGACCACCGGGACCGGACGATGTCGCTGACCACGAGGACCGTGGCCGGTGACACCTTCGACTCCAGCAGCTCACCCATCAGCCCGGACTTCTGGTCACCTTCGTTGGCCGGGTCGGCCAACCACCGGCGCAGCGAGTGCTCCTCCGCCAGGATGGAGACGACCTCGAACAGCTCGTGCCCGAGTGTGGCGGCGTTCGCCGATGGCAGAATCGCGTCGAAACGCCGCACCACCTCGTCGAGAGACGCCCGACTGATACCACGCATCAGCGCACCTCAGTCTGCGAATCGCTCTGCTCCAGCTCGTCCAGGAACCGGTCGATGACCCGGTTCTGGGCCGCGCTGTCGCTGAGTGTCTCGCCCACGATGCGTTCCGCCAAGTCGGCGGAGAGCGACCCGATCTCGGATCGGAGCTGCGCGAGCGCGTGCTGGCGGTCGGCCTCGATCTGGGCGTGTGCCGCGTCGATCACCCGCCGCGCCTCGACCTGGGCCTCCTCGCGCGCCTCCGCGATGATGGCGGCGCGCTGCTCCTTGGCCTTCTCCAGCTCCTGCGCGTACTGCCGGTGCGCTTCCTCGATCTTCTCGCGGTACTGCTGGCGGATCTCCTCGGCCTCGGCCTCGGCCTTCTGCGCCCGCTCGATGCCGCCCTCGATCTGGTTGGCACGCTCGTCCAGCGCCGAAGTGAGCTTCGGCCACATCCTGGCCATAAAGACGACCAGGACGATCAGGGCGATAAGGCCAAAGATGAACTCGTCCCAGTGGAAGGCCAGGGGATTGTGTTGCTCGGCTGCCAAGATCATGGCCGAAATCCCTTCGCGTTGTTAACCATGCGCCTATCTCAGAGGACGAAGGCGAGAACCAGACCGATCAGGGCGAGCACCTCGGTGAGGGCGAACCCGATCAGCATCTGGCCCTGCAGCATGCCGCGGGCCTCGGGCTGGCGGGCGATGGCCTGCACACCGAGACCGAAGATGAGGCCCACACCGATACCGGGGCCGATGGCGGCGAGGCCGTATCCGATGAGGTTGAGGTTGCCTTCGATGTCCATTGATTATCCCTTTGCTAGAACGGTTCGACGGGCGGTAACCGCCGAATCGGCCGACGTGAACGTACGAGCCAGGACCGGAAAACGTCGCTAGTGCGCGCCCTCCAGGGCCTCACCGAGGTAACTGGAGGCCAGCATGATGAACACGTAGGCCTGCAGCGCCATGATGAACAGCTCGAATCCCGTGAAGACGATAAAGGCGACGAGCGCTATCCCCGAGTAGCCCACGGAGAGAACACTGAGGAATCCCCCGGCGCCCAGATTGAGCATGTACCAGCCGCCGACGGCGAACACCGCCAGCAGCAGGTGGCCGGAGAGCATCGCGGCGAACGGCCGCAGCGCGTGGGTCACCGGCCTGGCGATGAAGTTCTGGGCGATCTCGATCGGAACGAGCAGCGGAAGGATCCACTTGGGCGCACCACCCGGAACGACCCGGGCCACGAAGTGTCCGGCGACACCGTGCCTCTTGATCCCGATCGCGTTCCACATAACGTAGACGTAGACCGCGAGCGCGGCAGGAAAGGCGATATGGCTGGTCACCGGAAGTTGGAGACCGGGAATTATGCCCATGACGTTCATCGAGAAAAGGAACAGAAAGAGGGTCACCATCAGGGGGAGGTACTTGTCGCCCTCTTTGCCCATCTGCTGCCGGGTCACCTGGTCCCGGATGAACGTGACCAGCATTTCCGCGACACTCTGCAGGCGCCCCGGAACGACGGCGGACTTGCGGGTGGTGATGTACCAGAAACCCATCACCAGCAGGACCGACACCACCAGCAGCAGCGTGTACTTCGTGATTCCCGCGGTGAGCGGAAGACCGAATTCCAAAATCGGATCCGGGAAGAAGGCCTCGACCCCGGGCGCTACTTCTTCGAAACCGCAGTTGTTATCGCCGAAGAGGTGGCAGTCCTCGCCCGCCGCGGCATGAATCGCCTCATCACTCACGGCGAATCCTTTCGTCGTGACACAACATCGAACCTCGTCATGGTGTTGGTGGCCCCGCAGCGGGGCAGGACGCCACAGTGGACGATCAGGACCGGACGTACCGGACGTAGATCAGATAGACGGAACCGACCGCGCCCAGCACGAGTCCAATCGGCAGGAACAACCCCTCGTACCCGAGCGCCCAATCGGCCAGCCAGCCGAGCCCGCCCCAGGCCGCGAGCCCGCCCAGCAGGATCGCGACGAGCGATGTCGGGTCGGGCTGGGACTCGTGATCGTCGTGACCGCGGTCGCCGTCGTGGCGAACGTTCATCTCGCTCCGGAACGTAACAGGTGGTCTGGCGGGCGAGCACACTGCCCTGCCCCAACGCGCTCACGACCGCCGCCCTGCCGGGGCGGACCGCGCGGCGCTCTCCGGCTCGGCGGAGTCCGTCTCCTCGATGATAGGGCGCCGGTCGGTGGCCATGGCGCGCATGTGCGCACCGACCCAGACGAGTGAGCCGGTGATCGCGGTCGCTCCGAACGCCATCCGGTCGAACCCGCCGACATCGCGCAACACGGCCAGCAGCACGCCGAGCAGCACGATCTTCAGTACATAGCTCGCCATGGCCGCCGGGAACATCAGATGCGGACCGACCCGGCCCGCCCAGCTCACCACGACGAAGCTGACCGCGAAGAAGGCGACAACAAGGAGAGTGCCGACAAGGGCTCCGATGAGCCCCGGTACGCCCTTCATCGCGAACGCGACGACCATGGCGATCGACCCGACGATGGCTGTGGGAATCGCGGCGCCACGGAAAACCCGGGCGTCGTGTTCCTGCATGTGTGGACTCCGACTGGAATGTTCAGTGGGGTGCTTGCTCGTGAAAGCTATCACAAGGCACTTGGCACCCTGTCCGGGGTGGGTGGTTTACCGTCACTTTAGCTTGCCGGAGCGCCCGCTCCGCACGCGTTCCGCGCACGATGTCAGGTGCGTCACGTTACGGCAACAGTGCACATAAGACCGTGCCCGTCAGGCGACCAAGCGTGTCCCGCTGCCCCGAAGACCGTTGCCCCACCGGTTCATCCGTTGGTCGACGAACTGTGATCTACCGCCGCGTCAGCTTTCGCTCTCCGGGCCAGTCGCCTGCGGCGCAGCCGGGGCAGGGTGATAAGGCCAACGGCGCAGGCCGCCACGAGGATCGTCACGGTCAGCACCATGAGCGGTGCGTTGAACACCGTCAACGAGACCGACGCGAACGCGATGATCGCCGCCCACAGGTACATCAGCAGCACGGCGCGCGCGTGCGAGTGCCCGAGCTCCAGCAGCCGGTGGTGCAGGTGCTTCTTGTCCGGGGCGAACGGTGACTTGCCGGCCATCGTGCGGCGCAGCACCGCGAGCACCAGGTCGGCGAGCGGTAGCGCCACCACGAGCAGCGGCAGCAGCACCGGGAGGAACACGACCAGGGCCCCTGCGTTGAACTCGCGGGCGGCGTTGGCGTCGAACTGGCCGGTCACGGTGATCGTGATCGAGGTGAGCAGCAGGCCGAGCAGCATCGACCCGGTGTCGCCCATGAAGACACGTGCCGGGTTGAAGTTGTGGATCAGGAAGCCGACACACACGCCCGCGAGGATGATGGCGATCATCGCCGGGTAGGACTGCCGCTCGAACCCCTGGTCGATCGCTGCGACGTAGTAGTAGGCGAAGAAGGCGAAGGCGGAGATCGCCACGATTCCCGCCGCGAGGCCGTCCAGGCCGTCGGCGAAGTTCACCGCGTTGATGGTGACGACGATCAGCAGCACCGATATGACGGCCCCGAGCCACGGCCCCAACGAGAGCTGGGTACCGGGCAGTGGCAGCCACAGCAGCTGCACGCCCTTCCAGACCAGGATTCCGGCGGCGGCGGTCTGCCCGGCCAGCTTGCTGACCGGGTCCATCCCCCACCGGTCGTCGACAACCCCGATGACGGTGATGAGCCCACCCGCCAGCAGCAGCCCCTGCCAGGTGTCGGCGACGAAGACCTCCTGCAGGTGCGGCAGTTGCGCCGAGATCAGCAGAGCGGCCGCGAATCCGCCGTAGATCGCGATGCCCCCCATGCGCGGGACGGGCTCGGTGTGCACGTCGCGCTCCCGCACCGGCGGTACCGCGCCCATCGTGATCGCGGCACGCCGCACGAAGGGGGTCAGCAGGTACGTGACCGCCACGGCGATGATGAAGGTGAGCGCGTACTCACGCACGGCGTTGCAAGGGTCCTTTCACACGAGCGGAGTGCCGGCCGATGGCACGCCGCCAGCAACGGTTCGTCGACGCTTCGAACCTAACACTGGACCGGCCCCGGAGGAGCCCTCTCACCGGCTTCCGACCCAGCGCCCGGCCGGCTGTGCGACCAGGGCCGCTCCGCCGGGCCGCGCGCCTACTCCCGCGAGGGGTCCGCGGCGGCGGCCCCGTCCCGGGGCGCGTCGCCGTTGCCCGCCGCATCGCCGTTCTCCGCCGCGGCGCCGGGGTCCTCGGATTCCGGCTCCGGGGAGTCGGAACCCGCACCGGAGTCGCGCGGCGCGCGGCGCTTGGGCTCACCCAGCACCGTCCCGCAGACCTCGCGCAGCCGTTCGATCGGGATGCCCCCGGCGCGCAGCAGGCGCGGGACCGCGTACGTCAGGTCGACGATGGTGGAAGGGATATCGGACTCGCACGGGCCGCCGTCGAGATAGACCGCCACGGACTCGCCGAGCTGGCCGGCCGCGTCCTCGGCGGTCGTCGCGGGCGGCTGCCCGTGGACGTTCGCGCTGCTGACCGCCGTGGGACCGACCTCCTTGAGCAGGTCCAGGGCGACCGGCTGCAACGGCATCCGCACCGCCACGGTCCCCTTGGTGTCGCCGAGATCCCAGGACAGGCTCGGTGTCGCCGCGCAGACGACGGTCAACGGCCCCGGCCAGAACTCGTCGACCAGGTCGCGGCCGTGCCGGCCGAAGTCCTCGACCAGGGCCTGCGCTGCCCGCACCGAGCCCACGAGCACCGGCGGCGGCATGTCGCGCCCGCGCCCCTTGGCCTTGAGCAGCCCCGCGACCGCCCCGGGGTTGAACGCGTCCGTCCCGATCCCGTAGACGGTGTCGGTCGGCAGTACCACCAGTTCGCCGCGGCGCACGGCTGAGGCGGCGTCGGCGATCCCCTCCTTGCGGCGCGCGTCGTCAGCGCAGTCGTAACTGCGGCTCACGTGCGGTCACCCCTCTCCCAATGTCCCGGAACCCAGTCGTCGGCCCTGCGCATGACCACGAATCGGTCGCGATGAGCCAGGTCCTTGCGGTTGCGGACGTCGTGCCACCCGAGCTCCTCGGGGAAGAGGCGGGGAATGTCGATCCCCTGGCCGTCCCCGTGCTCGATCGCCATGACCCCGTCGGGCCGCACGAGCCGCCGGCCCACCTGTTCCAGCTCGCGGATCATGTCCAGGCCGTCCCGGCCCGACCACAGCGCCGGGGCGGGGTCGTGGTTGCGCACTTCGGGCGGGATCCGCGCCGCGTCGTCGGTGGGTACGTAGGGCGGGTTGCTGATCAGCAGGTCGACGCGGCCGGCCAGGTCCGGAAGGGCGGTCCGCATGTCCGCCAGATGCACGGTCACCCGGTCGGCGTGTCCGCTGGCATCAAGGTTGCGCTTGGCCCACGCCAGCGCCTCAGGATCGCTCTCGACCGCGTGCACGCGGGAGCGCGGCACCTCCTGGGCGATGGATATGGCGATGGCGCCCGTTCCCGTGCCGAGATCCACCACCAACGGGTCGGCGACGTCCATGGCACGGAGCGTGTCGATCGCCCAGTCCACCATGATCTCGGTTTCCGGGCGCGGCACGAAGACCCCCGGTCCGACCCGCAGCTCCAGGTACCGGAAGTAGGCGCGCCCGGTGATGTGCTGCAGCGGCTCCCGCGCGGCCCGCCGGGCCACGCACTCCCAGTACAGGGCGTCGAAGTCGGAGTCGACCACGTTGTGCAACTCTCCTCGACGAACGCCGTGCACGAACGCCGCGAGTTCCTCGGCGTCGGTGCGAGGCGAGGGTACGCCCGCCTCCGCGAGCCGTAGCGTGGCCCGCGCGACCTCGTCGAGCAGGAAGTTCATGACTGCGCCTGCTCCAGCCTTTCCTTGGTGTCGGAGTCGATGAGCGCCTGCAGCACGGACCCGAGCTCCCCTTCGAGAACCTGGTCCAGGTTGTAGGCCTTGTAGCCGACACGGTGGTCGGAGATCCGGTTCTCCGGGAAATTGTAGGTACGGACGCGCTCGGAGCGGTCGACGGTGCGCACCTGGCTCTTGCGCTCGGCCTCGGCCTCAGCGTCCGCGCTGGCCTGGGCCTCGGCGTACAGCCGGGCGCGCAGGATCCGCATGGCCTGCTCCTTGTTCTGCAACTGGCTCTTCTCGTTCTGGCACGAGACGACGATCCCAGAGGGCTGGTGGGTGATCCGCACGGCGGAGTCGGTGGTGTTGACGCTCTGCCCGCCCGGCCCCGAGGAGCGGTAGACGTCGATGCGCAGGTCGTTGTCGTTGATCTGCACCTCGACCTCCTCGGCCTCGGGCACCACGAGCACGCCCGCCGCCGAGGTGTGGATGCGGCCCTGCGACTCGGTGACCGGGACACGCTGCACCCGGTGCACCCCGCCCTCGAACTTGAGCTGCGGCCACACGCCCTGCCCGGGCTCGGGGGTCCCCTTGTTCTTGAAGGAGATCGTGATGTCCTTGTAGCCGCCCAGGTCAGACTCGGTCGAGTGGATGACCTCGGTCTTCCAGCCCTGGCGCTCGGCGTAGCGCAGGTACATGCGGACGAGATCGCTGGCGAACAGCGCCGACTCCTCGCCGCCCTCACCCGCCTTGACCTCCATGATCACGTCTTTCTCGTCCGCGGGGTCACGCGGGATGAGCAGGTAGTGCAGCCGCTCGGTGAGCTGCTCGCGCTCCGTGGCGAGCTGCGCGGCCTCCTCGGCGAACGCGGAGTCCTCGCTGGCGAGCTCCCGGGCCGCCTCCATGTCGCTCTCGACCTGCTTGAGCTGCCGGTACGCCGAGATGATCGGGGTGAGCTGGGAGTACCGGCGGCCGAGCCGGCGGGCCTGGGACTGGTCAGCGTGCACGTCGGGGTCTGCGAGCTGCTGCTCAAGCTCGTAGTACTCGCCCAGTAGATCGTCCAGCTTCACGTCTTGCCCGCCCCCATCGAATGCGTGGTGATAACTCGCCTGCGCCCGGCATGTCAAACCTACTGCCGCGGCGCCGGCCGCGTACGCCGCAGCCAGGGCAGCGGTACGCGTCCGGCGCCGCGAATGGGAGGGTGCTACCTGCGCTTGCCGAACCGCTTCTCGAAGCGGGCGACCCGGCCGCCGCTGTCCAGGATCTTCTGCTTCCCGGTGTAGAACGGGTGGCAGGCGGAGCAGACGTCGGCACGGATCCCGCCGGTTCCGACGGTGCTGTGCGTGGTGAAACTGTTCCCGCAGGTACAGGTCACATGGGTCTCGACGTACTCCGGGTGGATGTCGGCTTTCACGTGGCTCTCCTCGCTCATGGCGGGCGCCGGACGCATGTCAGTGGATGGAGCGCGCGTTGGATGTCCCCGCGGTGAGTGGAGACGCGGAGGAAGTACGTGACATGCGCGAACCGGTCCCGCGGCGGTCGATGTGTCCGGATCACTGCCGGCTTGGCAGGGCGGCCCCTCCGCTACCAGTCTGCCAGACCTTCAACCAGGAACCGACCAGCGCGTATTCCCGGCGGACCCGCTCAACCGTCCCGGCCGCGCCCGGTTCCCTCAACCTGTTCGGCGGGGTGGCCGGTGGGGGTCGGGTCGGGAGCCGGCTGGCACCGAAGGAACCCCGGCCCGGCAGCGGACGAGGCATAAACAATGGTGCGGCCCTCCCTACACGGGAGGGCCGCACCATGAGAATAAACGCTGGCGCGGCGCCTGACCAGGACCGTACGGCGAGAATTCGCGCACCGCCGCACATACCCGCCGCGCACGAGGGCGCAACAGGGGCTGCCGTCCGGGCACTCAGCTCTCGTTCTGCCCCACGGTGGTCTTCTGCACCTGCAGCAGGAACTCCGGGTTGCTCTTGGTGTCCTTCATCCTCTCCAGGAGCAGTTCGAGCGCCTGCTGGGCGTCCAACGCGTGCAGCACACGGCGGAGCTTCCAGATGATGTTGAGCTCCTCGCCCGCCATCAGGATCTCCTCCTTGCGGGTGCTGGACGCGACGACGTCGACAGCGGGGAAGATCCGCTTGTCGGCGAGCTGCCGGTTAAGCTTCAGCTCCATGTTGCCGGTGCCCTTGAACTCCTCGAAGATCACCTCGTCCATCCGCGAACCGGTCTCGACCAGCGCGGTGGCCAGGATCGTCAGGGAGCCACCGTTCTCGATGTTGCGGGCCGCGCCGAAGAAGCGCTTCGGCGGGTAGAGCGCGGTGGAGTCGACACCGCCGGAGAGAATGCGCCCGCTCGCCGGCGCGGCGAGGTTGTAGGCGCGTCCCAGCCGGGTGATGGAGTCGAGCAGCACGACGACGTCGATGCCCATCTCCACCAGCCGCTTCGCCCGCTCGATCGCGAGCTCGGCGACCGTGGTGTGGTCCTCGGCCGGCCGGTCGAAGGTGGAGTTGATGACCTCCCCCTTGACCGTGCGCTGCATGTCGGTGACCTCCTCGGGCCGCTCGTCGACGAGGACGACCATGAGGTGGCATTCGGGGTTGTTCTCGGTGATCGCGTTGGCGATCGACTGCAGCACCATCGTCTTACCGGCCTTCGGCGGCGAGACGATCAGACCGCGCTGGCCCTTGCCGATCGGAGAAACAAGGTCGATGATTCGCGTGGTCAGCACGCCGGGGTCGGTCTCCAGCCGCAGCCGGTCCTGCGGGTAGAGCGGAATCAGCTTGGAGAACTCCGCGCGGCCGCGCGCCTGGTCCGGCGCCATGCCGTTGATGGTGTCCAGCCGGACGAGCGCGTTGAACTTCTCGCGGCGCTCACCCTCGCGCGGCTGGCGCACCGCTCCCGTGATCGCGTCCCCCTTGCGCAGGCCGTTCTTGCGAACCTGGGCCAGCGAGACATAGACATCGTTGGAGCCCGGCAGGTAGCCGGTGGTGCGCACGAACGCGTAGTTGTCCAGGATGTCCAGGATTCCGGCGACCGGCAGCAGGACATCGTCGTCGTTGACCACCGGCTCGTTCTCCTGTTGACGGTCGCGCCCGCGGCGGTCGCGGCGGTCGCGCCGGCGTCCGCGGCGGCGCCCGCCGGCGGAGTCGTCGTCGCCGCGGCCGCTCTGGCTACCGCCGCCCTGGCCGCCGCCCTGCTGACCGCCGTCCTGCGACTGGCTGGTGTCGGCGCCGTCTTCGCGGTTGTTGCGGTTGCGGCGGTTGCGCTGGCGGTCGCGTCCGCTGCCCTGGCCGGACTGGCCATTCTGGGACTCGGAGCCACTCTTTTGGGGGGTGTTGGATGTCTTGGTCACGCTACTCGCGGAATTAGAGGAGTCACTGCCATCCGACGGCTGGTTCTGGTCACCGGAGTCGTCGCTGCGCTTGCGGGATGTCCGGCGGGTCCGAGCGGACTTCTCAGATTGCTCGACCTGCCCCGTTGCCTTCTCGCCCTTTACGGCGGTGGCGCCGGACCCGGCAGCGTCCTGCTCCGCTTCACCTTCCTTGGCTCTGCTCGCGGACGCGCCCGCGTTGCCGGCCTGGTGGCCAGACCGGGGAGCTGCGGCCGCGTCGTCGTCGGTTCCGCCGACCGTACCCTCTTCGGCCTGCGTCGCAGACGCGTTCGAGGAATTCGTTCCTTGCGGGGCGGACACAGGGCCGCCCTGCTTGGCTTCGATAGCGGCGATGATGTCGTTCTTGCGCATCCGCCCCGTACCCGTGATACCGAGACTCGATGCCAGTCGCTGAAGCTCGGTCAGCTTCAACGCCGACAGCCCGGTTCCTCCGGAGCGGCGCCTCGACCGCGTGGACGCGTTCGTGTCTGATGGGGATGCCGGGTCGCCGGCTTCCGCACCGGACACGGTTGGCTCATTCTGCGCGTTGACCGCCGCGTCCGTGTGGAGTTCGGTGGTGTCGCTCACTAAGGGTCCTTCCCAAGGAGCGGGCCGCAGCCGTTATCGTCTCTTGAACGGCCGGCCCGGTGGTGCGAACCGGCGGGGGCCGGGTCGGGCTTGCCCCATGCGGTATTGGGAACCGAGGTCCCTACCCAATTGCCGCAGACTCTGGGCACAACCGGACATAGGGGCGATGAGCTCGGTAGTGCTGCCCGCGAACCGTCCTTCCACTCTCACTGGACGCGAAAGCGACGTCGGTGGGATCGGCGGAACAACAGGCACGCCGCGAACTCGACACAGTGGCAACCGTGCACACCGCTCGCTCGGCCAACGCCAAAAGCGAGGAGGACGCGGAAAACACTGTGGCGGATGAGCACGCGCCCCGCGATGGGGCATCTGGTGCTTCACTCAGCCTAACACCACCGGAGCCCACAGCTATTCCTCGACACAGGTCAATGAACGGGGAGAACTGATCCACACCCCTGCCGGATCGATTTTTATGGGGCGTATGTGCCATCTCGTACCCGCTGGCTCCCCCATTGAATCAACCCGGTTGCGACTGATTCGGCCAGCGTCGCCGGTCCGCCCCTGTTCGTCGGGGGATCGCCCCAGAACGAGGACCGTGGGACCGGCACCCGAGATGACGGCGGGCAGACCATCCCGCTCGCGCAGTTCGCGGAGCAGTCTATCGCTGGCCGGCATCGCCGGTTCACGATAAGTCTGGTGCAACTGGTCGGCTGTGGCCTCCAGCAACAGCTCCGGGTGGCCGGTTATGGCCGCCACCAGGAGCGCGGCACGCCCCGCGGTGAACGCGGCGGCGCCGTGCGCCACTTTCTCGGGCAGCAGGCCGCGCGCGGTCTCGGTGGACAGCCGCTCCTCGGGTACGCACACGACGGGCAGGACCCGCGGCGACGGCGCCAGGGACAGCGCGCGCCACGCGTCCTCGGTGCGCCAGGCGACGGTGAACCCCCCGTAGACGCACGGAGCGACATTGTCGGGGTGGCCCTCGATCCGAGCGGCCGCCTCGAAGATCTGGTCGCGGTCCCGCGGACCGCCCTCCGCGCTCTCCTGGCCTAGGAGCACCCGCGCCGCGGTCACCCCGGCCACGATGGCTGACGCCGAGGAACCCAGGCCGCGACCGTGCGGGACGCGGTTTGTGCACTCCACATCGACTCCGGGCAGCGTCTTGCCCGCCGCCTCGAAGGTGTCGCGCATCGCCCGGACGACCAGGTGTGTGCCGTCGCGCGGCAGCTCGTCGGCGCCCTCACCGTCGATCCGCACCGCAACGCGGTCGTCGCCGCGTACGGCGACCTCGACTTCGTCGTACAGCTCCAGAGCGAGGCCGAGCGCGTCGAACCCCGGTCCGAGGTTGGCGCTGGTCGCGGGCGTACGAACCCGCACCCTCGTGGGGCTCGGTTGGGGCATGGGGTGACTCCGCGGTTTTCGGGGTTGGGTGGGCGGCACCCGCCCACGGGCCGGAGGTCAGGCCAGGCCGAGGGCGGTGGCCGCGGAGTGCGCGTCCACTGGCACGGTCGTGGCCGACGACGCGCCGGCCAACGCCCAGTCCGGGTCCTTGAGGCCGTTTCCGGTCACCGTGCAGACGACGCGCTGGCCGCGCTCGATCTGGCCGCTCGTTACGGCCTGCATCAGGCCCGCGACGCTCGCCGCCGAGGCCAGTTCCACGAACACGCCCTCCTGCGCCGCGAGCATCCGGTACGCCGCGAGGAT
Source organism: Lipingzhangella halophila (assembly GCF_014203805.1). Taxonomy (GTDB): domain Bacteria; phylum Actinomycetota; class Actinomycetes; order Streptosporangiales; family Streptosporangiaceae; genus Lipingzhangella; species Lipingzhangella halophila. The sequence continues at coordinate 4,901,666 of NZ_JACHJT010000001.1, forward strand.
CTGGCGGTCGGTCACCGAAGTGATACTGCCGCCGGACTCGTCGCGGGCGTGTTCGGCATAGGTCCAGGAGGCGGGATTGCCGATCCGGATCGCCGTGGCGATGGTGCGCGGCTGCGCCACGGGCCCGCCGTTGACGATCGGGGCGGCACCGCTGGCCTGAAAACCGAACATGCGCGGGGACCGGGTGGCGACGCCGTCCTCGGCGTACTCCTTGTACCCCATCCAGTACGCGCTGATGTTGCCGGCGTTGCCAACGGGCAGGCAGTGCACGTCGGGGGCGTCGCCCAACGCGTCGACGACCTCGAAGGACGCTGTCTTCTGGCCCTGGATCCGGTACGGGTTGACCGAGTTCACCAGCCCCACCGGGTAGTCGATGGAGAGCTTGCGGGCCAGTTCGAGGCAGTCGTCGAAGTTCCCCTCGACCTGAAGCAGCTTGGCGCCATGCACCAGCGCCTGGGCCAGTTTGCCCATGGCGATCTTGCCCTGCGGGACGAGCACAGCGCAGGTCATGTCCGCGCGTACCGCGTAGGCCGCGGCGCTCGCGCTGGTGTTGCCGGTCGAGGCGCAGATGACCGCCTTCGCGCCCTCCTCGGCGGCCTTGGAGATCGCCATGGTCATGCCGCGGTCCTTGAAGGAGCCGGTGGGGTTGAGCCCCTCGACCTTGAGGAACACCTCGCACCCCGTGAACTCCGAGACGCGCCTCGCAAAGACCAGCGGCGTTCCGCCCTCGCACAGGGTGACGACCGGAGTGTTCGCGGTGAGAGGCAGGCGGTCGCGATATTCCTCGACGACACCCCGCCACGCCCGTGCCATGCTCACGACAGGGCCCTTTCGGATGGTGTGGATACGACTTCTTTGAACGGCCGCGCGACGAGGACGGCGCACTCGTCCGGAACGGCGCCAGCGATACAGGGCTGGACGGCCGGCTCGCACACACCCGGCCATCCGGTCACAGCCTTGAGTCTACGACCACGTCGGCGCCGCCCGAGACGCTACTCGACCATTTTCCGCAGGTGGCGCCGAAGGTTCGCTTCGCCGAGTGTGCCCCCGGCGCCCGCCCTCAGTTGCCCTCGAACGCCTCAACCCGCATGACGCTGGCCACCGACCGGACCATATCCAGGGCGCGCAACTGCTCGACGGTCGCCGTCAGGGCGGAGTCGGGCGCCTGGTGACTGACCAGAACCAGTTGCGCGTCCTCGCCGTGCCCCTCCTGCCGGACGTTCTTGATCGAGACACCGTTGCCGGCGAACACCTCGGCGACGCGCGCCAGCACGCCCGGGCGGTCGGCGACGTCCAGCGCCACGTGGTAGCGGGTGACCGTCTGCCCCACCTCGTGGACGGGCAACCCGGTGTCGTGTCCGCCCTCGCCCACCGACGTGGCGGCCAGCCGGTTGCGCGCGACCGCCACCAGGTCGCCGAGGATCGCACTCGCGGTCGGCGTGCCGCCGGCCCCGGCGCCGTAGAACATCAGCTTCCCGGCGGACTCGGCCTCCACGAACACCGCATTGTAGGCCTCGTTGACCGTGGCCAGCGGGTGCTCGCGCGGCAGCATGACCGGGTGCACGCGCACCCCGATCGAGTCGCCGGCCTCGGAGCGCTGGCAGATGGCGAGCATCTTCACCACGCACCCCATGGCTTTGGCGCTCGCGATGTCGCCCGCTGAGACATCGGTGATGCCCTCGCGGTGCACGTCGGCCGCTGTGACGCGTTGGGTGTGGAACGCCAGGCGGGCCAGGATCGCGGCCTTGGCGGCGGCGTCGAAACCCTCGACGTCGGCCGTCGGGTCGGCCTCGGCGTAGCCCAGCGACTGGGCCTCCTCCAGTGACTCCGCGAAACCCGCGCCCTGGGTGTCCATCCGGTCCAGGATGAAGTTCGTGGTGCCGTTGACGATGCCGAGCACCCGATGCACGCGGTCGCCGGCGAGCGAGTCGCGCAACGGTCGGAGCAGCGGGATCGCCCCCGCGACGGACGCCTCGTAGTAGACGTCCACGCCGGTCTCACGCGCCGCCGCGTGGATCGTGGCCCCATCCTCGGCCAGCAGCGCCTTGTTCGCCGTGACCACCGACTTGCCGGACTTGACCGCTGCCAGGATCAGCGAACGCGCGGGCTCGATGCCGCCGATGACCTCGACCACCAGGTCGATGTCGGGACGCGTCACCAGGCTCATGGCGTCAGTGGTGAACAGCTCCGGGGCGAGCCCCGTGCCTCGGGTGCGCCCGAGGCGGCGCACCGCGATCCCTCCGATCTCCAGGGAAGTTCCAATGCGCGCGGAAAGCTCCGTCGACTGCTCGTTGACCAGCCGCACCACTTCGGCGCCCACAACGCCGCAGCCGAGCAGCGCCACCTTCATCGCCATAAGGGGGTGACTCCCACTTCTCTCCGTCGTGAAAAATCCGTACCGTCGCGGACCTGCGAGACCAGGGCCTGGCGCGTTCAGCCTACGTCCAGGCGAAGCAGGTCCTCTTCGGTCTCCCTGCGCATCAGGGTGCGGGCGGAACCGTCGCGCACCGCGACCAGGGCCGGACGCGGCACATGGTTGTAGTTGCTGGCCATGGAATAGCAGTAGGCGCCCGTGGCCGCCACCGCCACCAGGTCGCCGGGACGTACGTCCGCGGGCAGGTACAGGTCGTGCACGATGACGTCACCGCTCTCGCAGTGCTTGCCCACCAACCGCGACAGCATGGGCTCGGCTGTGCTCTCCCGCGACGCCAGGACGCAGGTGTACTCCGAGCCGTAGAGCGCGGTGCGGATGTTGTCGCTCATCCCGCCGTCGACGCTGACGTAGGTGCGGATTCCCTCGACGTCCTTGACCGTGCCCACCCGGTACAGCGTGATTCCGCCCGGCCCGGAAACGGCGCGCCCCGGCTCGACGGCCACACGCGGGACCGGCACCCCGGCGGACGCGCATTCGCGCCGAACGATCCCGAGCAGGCTCTCGGCGATGCTCTTGGGCTCCAGCGGGTCGTCCCCGGCGACGTAGGCGATACCCAGCCCGCCCCCGAGGTCGAGCTCGGCCAGCGTGATCCCCAGCTCGCTGTGGATCCGGGCGAGGAACCCGGTGACCCGGCGCGCGGCGACCTCGAACCCGGCAGTGTCGAAGATCTGCGAGCCGATGTGGGAGTGCAGGCCGACGAGCGCGATGTGCCGGGCCGCGCGCACCCGGCGCACGGCCTCCATGGCGGCCCCCGTACTCAGGGCGAAGCCGAACTTCTGGTCGTCGTGCGCGGTGGCCACGAACTCGTGGGTGTGCGCCTCGACCCCGGTGGTGACCCGGACAAGCACCTCGGGGACGCGCTCGCGTTCGGCCGCCAGCCGTTCCAGGCGCTCGATCTCGTCGAACGAGTCGACGATGATCCGCCCGACCCCGACATCGAGCGCGCGGGCCAGTTCCTCCTCGGACTTGTTGTTGCCGTGCATGCCGATCCACTCCGGCGGGAAGCCGGCCGCCAGCGCCACCGAGAGCTCACCCCCGCTGCAGACGTCGAGCTTGAGGCCCTCCTCGCGCACCCACCGTGCGACCGCCTTGGTCAGCAGCGCCTTACCCGCGTAGTAGACATCGGCCTCGGCGTCGCTGAAGGCATCGCGGAAGCCGCGCGCACGGGCGCGGAAGTCCTGCTCGTCCAGGACGAAGAGGGGTGTCTGGTGCGCGGCGGCGAGGGCGCCGACACCGACGCCGCCGACCGTGACCTCGCCGTCGACCCGGGTGGCCGTGCCGGGCCAGACCCGTGGATCGAGCTCGGTCAGGTCGTGCGGCGGGCGCGGCGGATTCTCCTCGGGCAGCACCTCCGCGTGGCGGGGCCCGGCGGGGTGGGCGTAACGGCTCATGGCTGGCACTCTCGGCTGGTCGATGGTTGTGGCGTCGGCTGTTCGGCGGCACGCCGGGGGAGGGCACCCCTGGTTCGGCAGGACCGCACGGTCAGACCCCCGCAGCGCGCGGGCCTACGTTCACGTTCGACGGTGCGGACAGGCCCCTGCGCGGACCCCTGGTTCCGGCACCTGGAAGGCATGCGCAGCGGGGATGCCCCGGACAGCTAGAGCCTTGTGGGCGCGGGCACACCGAGCAGGGACAACCCCGTCCTGAGGACACCGGCCACGGCGGCGCACAGCTCCAACCGCGCCATGACAACCTCCCCACGTGCGGCATCGGTCGCCACTGAGGTGGGGACGGCGGTGCACGACTCCCGCCAATCATGGTACGCAGTGGCGACACCCTCCAGGTATCGCACGAGGATATGTGGTTGACGCCGCCCGGCCGCGGCCGACAACACACCGGGCCCGTCGAAGAGGCACCCGGCAAGCGCGGCCGCGAGCGGCTCGTCGAGAGCGGCGACCGCGTCATCCGCGAGCGCACCGCCCCGAGCACCGGCGCCGCTCCCAACCTCCGCCACCGCACGGGACGGGACGAACCCGAGATCCGCCGCCCACGCCCGGGTACGGACGGCGTGGGCGTGCGCGTAGCGGACCGCGAACCCCGGGTTCGCGGCGGTGTGCCGCTCCCAGTTCCCCGGTTCCTCGGCCGTGGGCAGCGCGGGCAGCCCGGGCCCTGTCAGCTCGCCCGCGCGCGGGTGCTCAGGGGCCGACCTGCAGAACGCGAACCGCGCGCTCGCCTCACCGAGCACGGCGAGCAACCGTGCGGCGTCGCTCTCCCCAGGGGGCTCGTCGAGGTAGGGGTCGCGCCATGTCACCTCGGTCACCTCGTCCGCCGCACGACCAGAAGAGCCCCAAGATGGCGGCGGGCCGCTGTAGTAGCGCGGGCCAGCGGACCCGCCGGGACCAGCGGCCCCGGCACGGCCGGGCGCCCCCGGCCCAGTCCGCCGGGCAACGCCACCAGACGCCTCCGCTGGCGTTTCAGAGGGCCGGGCGCCCGAGTCGTCGGCACCGTCAGCGCCCGCAGCCAGGACCATTCTGCGCCGGGCGTCCTCGCGTGCCCATTCCCGCGCCCGGACGACCGTCTCCGCGGCGTGCAGCGGAGTCAGGGCCCACGCGGCCGCCGCGCGACCGCCACGATCGGCCGGGGCGGGCCGGTACCCCATGAGATAGTTCGCGCCACACGCCGCGCGCACCAGGGAAACCCGGGCGCGGGGGGTCAGTGTGACGTTGACGAAGCCTCGCCCTTCGGCGGCAGCGCTCACCACGTGCGGGCTCAACCGGAGTTCCGCGGCGATGTCCGCGGCCAGCGCCTCGGCCGGGAGCCCAACGGCACCCGCGATCCGGAGGGCGAGCGCGCTGGCGTAGTCTCCCCGCGTACCGGACGGGGGCCGGCGCGGTTCGGCGGCGGGAACGCTCGCCAACGACGTCCTTGTGGCGGCTGCCGCCGCGGAACGCAGCAGGTCGTCAAGCCACCACGGCGTCGCACCACCGTCGATCGGCGGCTCGCGGCGGGGCTCTTGCCTGCTGTCTGCCTGCATGGCGCCCCGCATTCGGTTCCGTGTGCCCTACCCCGCGGCGGCCGTGGGTCCTTCCCCTTCACCGCACGCCATCTCCGCCCGGTCGAGTCCCGCGAGATCGCGCACCACGCGAATGAGCTCGGTCGGGTCGAAGGGTTTGGTCACGTACGCGTCCACCCCGACGTCGCCCCCGCGCCTGAGATCATCCCCCTGCGCCCGCGCGGTGATGAGGACCACTTTCACGGAGCAGGTCTCCTCGTCCTCCCGAAGCCGGAGGGCCGTACCCCAGCCGTCCAGCCGCGGCATCATGACATCGAGCGTGATCACATCCGGCGCGACCTCGACCACGCGTTCCAGGCACTCCTGCCCGTCAACGGCAGTATGCACCTCGAAGCCTTCAAGCTGCAGGTTGACGGCGATCAGTTGCCGGATCACCTCATCGTCGTCAACCACCAGTACCCGTGCCAGCGCTTCACCCACGGCCGCGAGACTAACTGCCGGGCCCCATCCGGCGCTGGACAATCGCAGAACCGCCAAAAACTGTGCACGCCACCCCGTGACCCCTGCTAAGGTTAAAGACGCGCAGCGCCCCCTTAGCTCAGGGGATAGAGCAACGGCCTCCGGAGCCGTGTGCGGAGGTTCGAATCCTCCAGGGGGCACCCAGCAGCGAGCACCACGAACCCGGTTGACCAGGCGATCCGCCCGGCACCGGGTTTTTTCATGGGTGCAGCCTGATGCCACGTGGAGTCACCGGTTGCCAGGGTTCCCGGAATATACGCGGAACGGGTCACGGCCGGATTCTCCCAGGTCACACGCAAGAAGCCCCGGCCTATGGCCGAGGCTCCACGCTACTTCAGTTCGTCGTCTATTCGCCCGAACCAGCGATCGTCGTCACCGTCCAGGCAGTGCGCGTAGACGCGGTACAGGACCTCCACGCTGTGCCCCGCCCACTCGGCCACGAGCGCTGGCGGAGTCCCGGCGTTCAGCCGCAGCGACACCCCCGCGTGCCGGAAGTCGTAGGGCTTGCGAGCCAACGGCGACCCCACCTGAGCGGCGGTGAACGCCTCTTTCCGCGCGTCCTGGAGAACCCGCCAGAGGGTTGACGGATGGTACTTCGCCCCCTTGTACGTCCGGAAGAGTCTCCCCTCCTCATCGGCCCCGTACGTGTCGATGTGTTCGCGGAGCAGTTTCACCAGCTCCGGGGGTATCGGCACCCGCCGCCGGGTATCGGCCGCACGTCCCTTGAGCCCCCGGTCCTCGTGAACCTCACCGTCATCGGTCCAGTCCCGGCCAGCGGCGGAGTGGACCGCTTCGAAGTCCAGCACGCCCCAGCCCTCTTCGGGAAGCTCGCAGGACTTCTCTTGCAGGGCGATGGCCTCTTGCGGCCGGAGCATCGCGTAGTACATGCACCCGTACAGCGCCACCAAGCGCGGCCCCTGGGTCCTACCGACCCGCCGAACCTGCGCCAAGAGCGCCCGCATCTGTTTCGCGTTCGCCACCCGACGCCGATCCACCGCGCTCACGACCGCAGGAGGCTTCCAGTCGTCCGCGTCCCTGCCATCGAGCGGATTCGCCCGCAGCCGCCCCAGCCGAACGCCGTACTTCAGCGCCCCGGCGAAGACTCGCCGACGCCGCCGGTAGTACTCCGGAGCGGCGCTCTTCCCGTCGAGCTTGCGGGAACAGGCATCCAGCGCCCTCGACACCATCCGCGACTCTTCCAGGGACGCGACCGGAACCGAGTTCCGAGCCAGCCAGCGCAACGCCGCCTCGACCTCTTGGGGCTTCGGTTCGTCCCGACGAGCCGCGTTGAACGCCCACTTACGAAGCGCCCGCCGGAGAACTGCAGCTTCAGGAGCGCCCCGCTGGGACTTCACCAGCACCACCGTGACAGCGGTCAGGGCCTCAGCTATGGAGATCCGTTGCTTTGCCGAGGAGCCGGCCCACTTGTGATCCACGTACGAGACCGCATGCTCGTACCAGGTCGCAGCGGCCTTGTCCCGCGCAAGCGAGTCCGGAAGCCCGGAGTCGATATCGAACGCCTCGTTATCCTTAGCCGCTTGCCGAAGATCACTCAGGAAGTTCTCGGCTCCGGGCTTGTTCTGGTACGTCTTCGACTTCTCACGGCCAGCGACGGTCCACCGCACCGTGTGTGAGACCACCTTGGTCTTGCCCGTCTTCGGATTCCGCTTCCGGTTCGTCTTGATGGTCCAGAACCGGACATCGTAGGACTTCACGCGGCACCCTCCCGACGGCTCTCCAGCCAGGCTTCGAGATCGCTTCGCCAGATGCGCAGTTCACCGTTGGGCAGCTTGATGCTGTCCGGAGAGTGACCAACCTCACGCCACCGGTAGAAGGTCCGACGCGAGACGTCCCCGAGTTCCTTCAGCACCTCAGGGACCGTCATCAGCCGGTCATCCTTGCGGAGGGGAACAGCCGTACCGTTCATGTGGCCCTTTCTGGGGTTACCGAGGGGTCGTGTTGCCGAGCGGAGTCGAGTTGGGAGCGGCGGTGTAAGGCGTCGCCGACGGCCCGGAGTAGGCGGTGTTCGCGTGGCGGGACGTCCGGGTCGGTGGGCCGGGCCAACTCCCAGACGTGGTTGCCGGAGGAAGCACGTAGGGGGACGGCGGCGCCCTGGTCGTGGTCGTCGTTGTTGGGATCGATGCCGAGGGTTTCTAGGACCCAGGTCAGCCGGTCGGCTTTGTGATCCGCCAACGTCTTGTTCGACCACTTTCGGGAGACCAGGACGCGGCGGCCGGCATAGCCGAGGTGTTCGCGCTTGTGTGCCTTCGAGCGGCAGCATCCGGGCCGCATGCCTGCTTTGGCGTTCTGGGGTTGGATGCCGTAGCGCAGCCAGTTGGAACACCGCGGGGAGCAGGGTTCGAACCGCAGCGCCTCGACGAGCCGGTCCACGTGGCGTTCCTGCGCATCGGTTTCGGCCGGGTGGCACTCGCCGACATCCTTGGTCAGGTATTTCGCGAGGTAGCGCACGCACCGGTCGGCATCCTGGCTTCCGGCGATGACGCCCTTTGCGTCCACCTGTGGCCCGAAGCGCACCACGTGGAAGGGTTCGGCGTCCGGGTCGGCGTCGAGGGCATCGAGGGCCTGTTCCCAGGTGGGCAGCACTTCCCCGGTTGCCGGGTCCACGTAGTTGGCGGTTTCCTCGTCGAAGGCGGGCAGGTTCTCCCCCGTGTAGACAGCCTTGTCGGCGTTGGGCCACCACACCTGGTGATAGGTCGCGGCGGCGATCTGGCGCAGCTCGGCGCGCGGGATGGTGCCCCGGGTTGCCATGTGCAGGTGCGGCGCCAGGCGGCGTTGGGGTTCCACCGTCGCGAAGTACTGGACATCGAACCCGGCCACCCGGCGCAGGTTCTGTACGAAGCGATCCACCAGCTTGGAGAAGTGCAACGCGTCGCGCGCGGCACGCCGGTAGTCATAGCTGGTCGGATCCACCGGGGTGCCGTCCGAGCGCACGCGCCCGTAGGAATCCAGCGTCAGGGTCACGAACAGCGACGGGCGAAACGTGCGCCCGCTGGCGGGATCCTCGAACGCACGCCCCACAGTGCGCCGGACCATGGGGCGCTTGGGAAGGTCGGGCGCGTCCTGGCGCCGCTTGGTCGAGCGCACCCGCCGCGGCGTCGAGGCCGACGAGGAGGAACCCCGAGACGCCGACCCGCGCAACCCCGAGGCCGTGATCTCGGCATCCCGGTCGGCGATGGCGGAGTCCAGCGCGGCCACCTGGTCAGGATCGGCCGCACCCGATTCGGCGAGCCGGTCCCGTTCGGCCGTCACCATGGCACGGCGTTCGACCCACGCGCGTTGCACCTCGGAGGGGTCATCCGGGGTGACCGTCGGTTCCTCAGCGAGGTGCCACCCCTGTTCGCACTGGCTGCGCCGGATCGAGCGCTTGCGCTTGGCACAGGCCGGACAGCGCGATTCCAACGTGGACCCGCACGGCACGTCCACGATTTCGGTTCGACCGGTGGCGAGATCGGTACGGCGTAGCGACACTGGCCGGATGCACACACCCTTGTCGGTGGCGACCTGCTCGGCCACCTCACGGGCCAGGGGTTGCGCCTGGCGTTCGGCGCGTGTGGTCTTGCCGGTGGGTGTGGGCATCAGGCGACCCCCGCACCGGGCACTGAGCGCAGCCCACGAGCCCCGTAGTCGGCCACCATGGCGGCGATGTCGTCGTCGGTGACGTAGGCGGCCCGCACCCGCACCGGGGCCGGGGAGCCTTCCAGGCGCACGAAGGCCACCCCAGGGACATCCGGGGCGATCAGGTGGGCGTTGGCGCCCCTCTCGCGGGCGTCCTCGCCGAGGACCATGTCCACCTGGGATGCCTCGTCCAGGCGCAGGGCGACCTTGTCCGGGAACAGGTTGCGCAGGTTCATGACCTCCTTGCGCGGGTCCTGCAGCGCGGCCAGCACACCAAACCCCACCGAACGCCCTTGACTGGTCAGGGTGGCAATCGCGTTCTCCGCGCGGCGCCGGATATCCCGATCCGGGTGGTAGGCGGTCAGGAACGCGACCTCGTCGAGGATGACCACGACGAACGGGTCATCGGCGGTAGCGGTGTGGGTGCGCTGGCGTCCGGCGTAGCGGGCGGCGCGTTCCTGCATGGCGTTCACAGCCGTTTCGAGCAGGCCCACTGCGGACTCCGCCGAGTCGGCATACCGGGCGAACAGGGCACGCCCGTAGGACAGCTCCATGCGTTTGGGATCGATCGCCCACACTTGCGCCGTGCCGTCCGCGATCGCTGGGAGCAGGGCGCGAATGGCTGACCAGATCACCGAGCCCTTCCCGGCCCCCGTAACACCCACCGTCAGGACATGGGTGCCGTGCAGCCGCATGCGCCAGGGCTGGCCGTCTTCCCGCAGCCCCATGGGCAGGGCGCACAGATCCACAGGACTGTGGACGGAAAGCGCGGCCAGGGGTTCGGCCAGCAGGTCACGGCGGGGGAACTCTAGGACCACATCACGCGGCCCCGCCACCGTCACACGGCACGAGGGGGCGGCGAACCCGTGGGCCAGCTCCACCACCCGGTTCTCAACGTCGGCCGGAGCAGTGCCGGCCACCAGGCGCACCCGGACCCGGTCGGCCCACTCCGTACAGGTCACCTTCCGGATCTGGGGAAGGTACTGGCGTTCCTGGTACGACTCGGCCAACCCGGCGACCACGAGAACCGGTTGCCAGTGGCGCCGATAGACCCACAACCACCGCCAGGCCGCCACCGCCCGCAACACCACCAGCGAGCGAAACGCGACCGGCCAGCGCCACCACCACACCCCCAGGCCCGCGCCAGCCAGCAACACCGCCACCGCGAGCCAGACCCAGCCGAGATAGTGAACGGTGGCCACCGAGCCCGCGAGCGTGGACACAGCCACCGGGAAGCGGAACGGCGCCAGCACCACCGACCGAACCGCCCGGTAGACCCACCGGGTGAGGAGGAAGACCGCCGGGGTCTCCACAACGGGGGTCGCGAACCGGATGGCATGCGCGGGAACCGGGCTGGTCGGTTGCACCTGGGCAGCTCCGGCGTTCCTGCTGTGGAACATCACCGACCACCCCCGTGGCTGGCGAACCGTGTCACCTCGACAGTTGCCAGCTCCGCAGCCGCCCGAGCGCGAGCAACCGCCACCTCGGCACGCGCAGCGGCCACCGCCACGCGCGACTCCGGCGAGTCAGCCCGAACAGCCTCCTGCTCCAGGACCGCAAGCTTGGACTCCCACGTGTTGACCACGTCCAGGTCCCGAGGAACGGGCCGCGCCCGTTGGACAGCGGCCGGGACACTGCCCCGCGGGCAAGCGCGACCGTGCTGGTCAGCCATAATGAACACACCTCTCCTGAAGTTCGTTGGTTTGAGCGCCATGGATGGGCAGGGAGGACCAGGGGCGGCCCTGATGCGTCACCATCGGGCCGCCCCGCTTCGTGTGTCAGGTCGCGCCAGGCTCGTTTGCCGACGCGGTGTGTACGTGGGCGAGACGTTCCAGCTCGGCCAGGTAGGACCGGGCTTGCGTGACCAGCTCACGCGCGAACCTCAGTTCGGCTTCACTGACCGGGCTATCGCGATCGGAGGGGCACAGGCTCACGCTCAGCTCGCCTCCGTGAAGCGTGAGGATGGGCTTGATGTCGGAGTACGTGAGGCACCAGGCCCGCGCCTCATCGCCGATCCGCAGCCCGAGACTGGCCCAGGTGGGCACGTGCTCCATCAGGCACCCTCCTTACCCGCAGCGTTGGCAGTCGGCTTACGCCCCGCCGCACCACCACCGGGGGACTTCACCCCACGCGCCCGCAACGAGTAGGCCACCCGGGGACGGCGCCCGTTGTCGTCCACGTAGGGCATCACCGACATGCGCTCGAACTCGATCGGGCGGAACGGCAGCCCAGGGACCTCATCGGGCAGGGTGGGGCACACCTCGGCGGCCACCTTGACCTTCACGCTCTTGGCCTTCCCGCGTGCTTCGGGGTCGGCGTCGATCACGTCGACGGCCCACAAGGGCAGGCCCGTGTCCTTGTCCATCTGCGGCTTCTTCGTCTCAAAGTCCGTGATCGCCTCCACTCCCAGCGCGTAGGCCCCGTGCGGGAACACCGTCCCGAACTCCACCGGCAACGCACCCTGAATCGCCACTCCGGCTCCTCCAATACATTCACTCAACTACTCGTTCGATCAAGTTGTGAGGTTAAAGTACCCAACTCATCTTGATTGGACAAGTGCATAAGTCGGGTGAATTGGGAGTAGTTAGGACGCGGGGTAGCTGTCTTCAAGTTCGTGCAGGTCACCCGGAAGACAGAGATCAGCAACCGCGATCACCGCATCGGAGGGGGCCAGGATCGTAGCCATCACCCCCAGTACCGGACTGCCCGCCTCCAGGCCCAATAGCCGAGCTTCTTCGCTGGCGGGTCGGCGTGCGGAGAGACGTTCGCTCACCCGGGCCGGGCGCAACTGCTTGATGGCCTGCAGGTGCCCCTTGACCCCGATCGCGATCGGCTCGGCTGCCTCCAGGTCGGATCCGTCAGCGATATCGAGCGGGAACCACAGCGAGACCAGCTCACTGGGAGTCTCGCCGTCATGGACCAGGCGTTGCCGAAGGATGGCCGGAGACTCGGCCGGTACTCCCAGTGCTTGCGCTACGCCCGGTGGGACACTGGCGCGCCCAGCCTGGGTAATGGTGGTCTCCTTGGTGTTCTCGGTGGCCTCGAACGCACTAACCCCCGCGTGCGAGCGCTCCGCCGCCTGCTCGGGCACGCCCTTGACGAAGGAGCCCCGCCCGTGCTCACGCTCGATCCAACCCTGCATGCTCAGGATCTGCAGCGCGCGCACCACGGTGGAGCGGCCAGCTCCGAACTCACGCACCAGGCGGGATTCCGAGGGCAGGAGTTCGCCCGGGGTGTAGGTGCCGTCCTCGATGCGCTCTTGGAGCGCTTGGACCACCTGCACGTACTTCGGCGGGGTGAACTCCCAGCTCGACATGAACGACCGCCCAACAACTCTAGTACTCGTGTAACCAAGCATCATAGTCGTTACCCCTGTGCCCTGTCAGGACGTCACGCAGTGACGCAGGGCCACAAGGTCAACGTCCGCCCGGACGAGTCCAGGTAGACCTCGACACCGTCGCGGCGCTGCCAGATACGGCCGTCACCCGCGTTCATCAGCCGCAGCAGCCCCAGCGGTTCCACGACGATGAGATCGGCCATCTGGGGCAGATGGAACACCCCGTCCAACCGGGCGAACTGACGCGCAGCGGTAATGCTGCCCGCGTGCCCGTACAGCAGGTGGGCGCCACCGTTGGACAGATCCGGCGAGGCGGCAGCAGTGGCAGAAGGCGAGTCATTCACAGCGACACCCCCAGCCGCGCCAGGGCAGCGAGACCGGCCAACTGGTCAAATGCCGCATCCGTCGCCGCCCGCTTACGTTCGAGGGCGAGCACGTAGGGACGCACGGACGCGCTCCGTCGGCGACCGCGTCGAAGGCGGCGATAGGGCGATATAGGGTTCCTCATGTCAGCGCTCCAATCCAGCGTTGACCGCGCCCCCGGACGGTTGCCGCCGTCGCGGGGGTCCAACGTTCACTCGGGGTACTCAAACCGCAGGGACGAGGATGGAGCCGCGTTCTCTCAGATCGCTCCTGCGGCCTTGCGGGATGTATCTAGTCATCCAGAAGCGGCCAGTCCGGTTCCACCGCAGGGCAAACAGGTGACGGTACGGCACCCGCTTCCGGATGCGCCGGAACCGACGACCACCAGCTTTCGCGGGCGTACCGTCTTGCGGCCCCGTCCACGGCAGGACCGGCACCGCGGTGGTTCTGCTGCAGCCACGGAATCCACAACACGCTCTTTTCTGACCGAGCGGCGGCTCTGTGCCGACGAGATGCGCGACGCAGGCCGTCCGGACTGACAAGGGGGTTGACGGATCTCTACTTATCTACATGAGATGATCATAGTTACTCATGTATATAAGCTGTACGAACAGAGTGACGCACTCATGTACATGAGTCAACCCGCTAAGTGAAGAATCTCCGAGGGAGGTCCGGACGACGAGGGCGGTCAGTCGGTGGCGGGAATGCGGTAGTCGAGTACGAACTGGTCAGCGGCCATGATCGTGTCGCAGACCTCAACCACCCGACCCGTGGTGATCACAGCGTTGCGCGTCAGGTGGATGATGGGTGAGCCAGGACTGAGACTGAGCGCGGTCGCCTCCTGCTTGGTAGCCAAGCGTGCCCGTACCGTCTCGGTGTACTCCAGGAACTTGTGGCCGTGCTCTTCGAGCCGGGCATAGATGCCCCCGCCGCCGGGGTTCTCCTCGAACAGCTCAGGGATATCGCGAGCCACGTCCCACGGCAGGTACGAAGTCGCTTCCTCGGTGGCCATTTCGTCACTGAAGTACAGGCGCCGACGAGCGAGCACCTTGGCGCCCTCCTCAACGGCCAGGCGCTCGGCGATCTCGGCCGGAGCAGCGACAGGCCCGACGGACAATACGTTGACCGTCGCCTTCACCCCGGCCTGCTCTGTCTCGGCGATGTAGGCGGCTTTGCCCGCTGCTCGATGCGAGCGCCGGAACCGGTCCGAGGACTTGCGTGTGACCGGCGGTCGGGACTTCACGAAGGAGCCTTTGCCCTGGTACGTCGTTACCAGCCCGGACGTGCGAAGCTCAGCGACCGCTTTGCGGACCGTGCCCGAGGAGACGCCGTAGCGTTCCATGAGCGTCGCCTCACTGGGAAGCTCTTCAGCAGGAGCAAGGCGCCCGTCCTTGATCTGCTCCTCCATATCGCTGGCGATCTGGAGATACCTTGGCTGCGCCGACCTCGCTCCTACTGTGCTCGCCATAGTCCTTCAGTTCCTCCTATGCTCCTGTATATGAGTAACAGCACCGGAGATGGCCAGTCAACGCCGCTGCACTCGGTATCCGTGGCCGGGGCAGTGGTCCGGGACGACGGCCGGCTACTGGCGATCCGCCGCACGGACAACGGCACTTGGGAGTTGCCCGGCGGCGTGCTGGAAACCACCGAAGCCCCAGAGGACGGCGTCATCCGGGAAGTCTGGGAAGAGACCGGCATTCGCGTCGAAGTCGACCAGCTCACCGGGGTCTACAAGAACACCACGCGCAGCATCGTCGCCCTGGTCTTCCGCTGCAAACCATCCGGCGGAGTCGAGCGCCCCTCATCCGAAGCAACCGCCGTCGAATGGCTCACCCCCGAACAAGTCACCGAACGCATGTCCGAGGTCTACGCGATCCGACTTCTGGACGCCCTCGACTCGAACGGCCCCTACGTTCGCACCCACGACGGTAGACACCTGAGCTAGAAGGCACGCACGTTGCCGAATCAGGCTATGTGAGATCAAGGCGACGGCGCTTCGCGCCGCCGCTCCGGCCTGCCGTCCGCCGCTCGGGCTGCGGGCTGCCGCCCGGTCCCGAGCGCGCGGCCGGCGGCCGGGGAGCACACAGAACAACCGTCGCCGGACCACACTCGGCCCCAATCGGCCACGGGTCGGGGCGCACCTGGGGCCGGGGTTCACCGAACTGTTTCGGAGCCAAATCCGGCGGGTCCCTCAAGGACCAAGCCGGGGGCCAGGGGCGGAAAAACACGGGGCAGGCCAACGGCCCGCCCCCAAGTGGCGCAAGGATACTTGGCCCCCGGCATGGTCCTTCCCACCGGATTCAGCACCACCGCAACAGTTCGTCAAACCCCTACATCACACGCAACCGATCCCGGCAATGAAGTAGTGTGAGGCCTTACCATGCACATGGTAATGATTTGTGTATTCAAAGATCCGACGCTCATTAGGTCGCCTCCGGGGTCCGTTTCAGTGAGCCCGGATTTTTTAGATACTGGCCACCCCTTCCGTCTTTCATGAAACGGCAAATCAAGGACAGTGAGGAAAATGTGGAGACTCCACAATGTCAAACCAGCCCTTCAAGCGAGAAGTGGTCCATAAGGGCATTTCTCGTATTTATGGGATTGTTTGTCATTGGCGGGTTGTCCGTGGAAGCGCTTTCTATGGCGGGAATGCCAGAGGAATCTGCGCGATATATCCGTGGAATAGTACTAGCATTGACTGGCTTGTCATTTCTTGGGTTCATATTTACAATGACCCTCTATATTTCTAAGACACAAGCAACACATTTGTCCACCTCTGATTATTTCTTCTGGGGGACACTTGGCGTCGGGATAACGTATCTACTTCTTGTAGGTGCAGACGCAAGTGGGTCCTTGATAATTATTGTTAAAAAGATTCTCGAGGTCCTGATTTCATCGTTCGCCATCCTTACGGTTGTCTTCAAGGTCCGTGATAATGCAGCCAGGATGGCTAGCTGGACTGCCATGTTGGCTAGATTCATTGGCGCTGGATTTGCAGGTGTTAGATCAAGTGAATCTGCGATCTATAATCGAATGGAAAACAATAATGTCAACGCAGTAGGGATTGTTCAGGCGGATTCAATAAATAGCGTAAACATTTACAACAATTCACCTGATCAGGTTGATTTGAATCGCGATTGACGCCTGACGCGGAAAGGTACTGGATGCTTGAAAACCGCACCGCTGGCACTCCTGGTCCCGTCTTCCCTTCCGTGGCGGAACATACGCGGAATCCCTGGAAGAACGGACCCGCGAGACGCCGATTCCACCGCAGGTCAGGCACGGATCCACGACGAAGCGCCATCCGGCCTCCGGAGCCGTGTGCGGAGGTTCGAATCCTCCAGGGGGCACAGCAAAACCCGAGGTCATAAGGATTCAGGCTGCAGATCGCAGATCGAGGAGCCCCACCTGGGTCCCAGGTAGGGCCCGCGTGGGACCCCACCCGCACCGCCTCCCTGCGCCGTCCACGGATGTGCGGCCCTTTCCGCGGATTTCCTCCAGCACCAGCGTCGCGGTTCGCTCCACTGCTGACTGCACCAATATCAGGTTCCTCCGCCAGTACACAGCGACCAGCAGGACCCGGTCCTACGGCGGTAGGCTCCACGGCCGTCCCTTGCACACGGGGCCTGCGCGCCCTCGTGTCGCAACACGGTGATCAGCTTGCCGAACTGCCGCGGGCTCAGTCCGCTGAACGGGGATGTCCGGAAAGGCTCCGACGCCGTGAGCACACCAGTCACTGCGTGATCATTCCACTGCTTCAGGTGCTCCCTGCTCGAAAGCGAGGCGGCAGCGTTCAACCTGCTCGGCCACCTGCTCCATGAACCAGCACATGATCTCGTAGGGGACGACGTGCTCGTCGTGGATGTGGACGGTCGGCTCCATACCCGGGTCCTCGCCGGGTATCACGGCCACCACGAAGACAGTTCCAGGTAGGTGAGTCTCTGCGTAGGGAGTCTCAGCCCACGCAGCCGGGGCCGGTACGGCCTCGCTCAGCTCCACACACCAGGCATCCGTCCGGCAAGGCGTAGTGGAACTAGTTGGCGTAGTGACGGCCTGCATGAACGCGCAGCTCTGGCATGCCCACAGGCTGCCATAGCCGGCACGTCGTAGTCTCGCGAATATCCGCTCACCACCTGGTGCCACACCCACCGACCATTTACGAGAGAGCCCTTAGGCTGCCCTGATGTTGATCCGCTTCAACCAACGGTCGGTTCCGTCGTAGCGCGCGACGAAGGAATTCCTTTTGTGCGCCACACGATGGTTGTTCAGGATGACGTGGTCACCCACGTCGAGTGCGCATTCGACCTGGTTCTTCTCCATGCTCTCGTGCATCGCCCGGAACGCGCGAACGGAATCGTCGCCCCGGGGTTCCATGTGGGAGGCGTCGAACCGAAGCAGGGGGCGCTCCCTGGAGCCGAACAGGACGGCCGTCGACTCCCGGTCACGAAACCTCTTCTCGATATCCTCGAAATTCCGATCCGGGTGGCCGGACTCGTCCGCGTTGTTCTCCGGCAGGTGCGAGTCATCCGGAATTATTCGAAAATTCTCCTTAAACAGGAGATCGAGATCCTGCTCGCTCAGCTCGCCTGGATCCGGCCGTGAGACAACCAGCGGAACAGAATTCGGATTCCTCAGGGACGCCAGAACAAGGTAGTCAGCGCGCCCCGAGTGAAAGGCGTCCTCGGTGTGGAAGGTGAGTGGAAGCTTGCTTCCGTTTCCCAGTCGCTCCTGTTCGTAACCCCTGATCGGAAAGACGTCGTTGACCAGGTTCCCGTTCTGCTGGGTCGGCCAGGTGAACGGTTCGCCGATCAGGTGACTGTAGAAGAGGAGCGGTATCTCCTCCGGGAACTCCCGATTCGGCCTGGGGCGGTACCGCCAGTCCGCGGGAGTTTTCCCGATGCGGTCATCGTCGACTAAGTGCCCTCTGATCACACAGTAGTCAAACCTGGCTCCGCGCTTGAATTCGACAAGGAAGTCCTGAACACGTTGAGGAATATCACGGGCCATTTCTCGAGTTTCCGTGAAAAATGACCCGGCGGACATCGATGAGTGTCGCTTCGCGACCTTCAGGGAAAGGTCGCCGATATGACGGCTCTCTTTTTCGGTCAGGGTCAGCTCACCATGCAGAATTTTCTCGCTGTCGATTCCCATCATCCTTCTCAGTGGATCCGCCCAGGCCGGTCTCGGGCAGCCTAGGGCGGATACCACCGAAAAAAGAATATTTCTCAGAGTTACATTGTTCTTTCTCGACGCGAAGAGGCAGGTCACGGTCCCGCACTGGCCCGGCCCCTGACACCGGGAGACGCTGGTCACACGGTTGGTGTCACCGGGTTGTCGGGACCTCATCCGCGGCGTCCGGGGAATGGCCGGCCGCCGTTGATGCCGCTGGCGAGCTTGCCAAGGACGAGCGGGACGACCATGGTGAGCTGGAAGTTCGCGGTGAACGCGAGGTGGTCGCCGACGGTGAACGCGGCGCAGACCGCGAACGCGATCGTGAGCACCTTGTCCCGCGGCGGCATCGACTGGACCACGCGGAACAACGCAAGCACGTTCGCGGCTCCCGCCAGCAGCACGACCGCGGCGATGCTAATACAGCGGGTTCAGTGGGAGATGTCCATCGCGATCACTCCCCCGCGCCCTGGTTGTCGCTGCCGGAGCCGAAGTAGCCGTCCCGGCGAACCTTCGTGTGCGCTGGGAGGAGTTCAATGTGTGGCCCCTCGATGACAGGCTGGAGGTTCGTATTCTGTCGGGTAAGGGGCACCTTGCCGACATCGCGCGAACCTCCTCCCCACTTGTGGAGGCTTCGCCGTGTCGCTGGAGCGGTACGCGAAACACCGGCTGGACCGCGCGTCGGCCGGTGATGCGTACTTCGGCGACCAGGTTCTGGATCAGGTTCTTCGTGGCGGCCGGCCTGCCGTTGCTGATCGCGTCATGGACAGTGGCGCGCGTGGCGGCCGGTTCCTTGGCCCGAGGCTCGCACACCCTCTGTTGCTAGTCCGGCGGTGCCGGCGGGCGATCGCAGCGCGCCGAAGCGCACACAGCCAAGGCCCGCCGGGCCCCGACCCGGCGCCAGAGGCGCGCCAGGGAACCCGTCCGTGTAATCACCGGTTCCGCCGATACCCGACCGCGGCGGTACTCATCGGATGCCCAGGTGATCGCCTTCTACCGCTTGGTACGAGGAACGTAGCGGCCGTGCCTCCGGTCAATCCTCATTGACATACCGACTAGTCGGTGTCAACGTAGCGCAGGTCCACATCACCGGAAGCCACGGTCGGGGCCTCGTTGATCGCCTGCGGGGCACACGAACCGGCAACCGTCTGGTTGCGTTCGTGCCGACTTCGCGACGAGCAGGAGGAAAACCGAATGGCGGAGCCCTCCGCAGGCAACCAACCCATGGGCCGGAGGATCGGGCCTCTCGGCGGCATGGTCCTGATGACCGGTACGGTCGTCGGCATCAGCGTCTTCGTCCTGCCGGGCGAGCTGATCGGCGTCGCGGGACCGAGCATCACGCTCGCGCTGGCCCTCACCGCGATCCCCATGGTGTTCTCGATACTCGCGTTACTCCAGCTCGGCGGCGCCATGCCGGTCGCGGGCGGCCAGTACGTCTACCCGTCGCGCCTGGTGAGCCCGTTCTGGGGGTTCGTATCGCTCTGCGCGATCATCCCGGCGATCTGGTCGACGCTGCTGTTCACCGCGGTGGGCTTCGCCGAGTTCACCCGCTTCTTCGTCGACATACATGCCGGCATCCTGGCCACCGGTGTGTTGCTGGCCTTTCTCGTCCTCAACCTGAGCGGCGTGCGGCTGGTCACCGGCATCCAGTTCGCCATGGTGTGCGGCATCTTCCTTGGCGCGCTGGCCTTCATCCTGCCGGGCGCGGGCCAGGTCGACCTCGGCAACTACAGCCCGCTCATGCCGGCCGGGGTTGGCCCCTTCCTACTCGCCATCGTCTCGCTGTATATCCCGTTCCAGGGATACTCGATGATCGTCGAGCTCGGTGAGGAGCTCAAGGATCCGGTCAAGAACATCCCCCGGGTGCTGGCGATCGGGATGGCGCTGGCCGTGCTGCTCTCGATCGGGCTCGTCGGCGTCTTCGCCGGTCTCGATTCCTGGCGGGACCTCGCCGAGTTCGGAGGCGGCGGCATCGCCGAGGCAGCGGGCCGGTTTCTGCCTCCCGTGGTCGGCGCGGCGGTCGCCGGTGCTGCCATCCTCGGCGCACTGACCACCGTGAACTCGCTGATCATCTCCTACTCGCGCACGCTCATGCGGGCGAGCCGGGATCAGGTCCTCTCCAGCAAGCTCGCCGAGCTCCACCCGCGCACGAACGTGCCGCACCGGGCCATCGCCGTGCTGGTCGTCCCCCCGATGGTGGCCGCGGCCTTCACGCCGGACGTCGTCCTTCTGACGACCTTCCTCGGGATGATCATCCTGTACGGGAACGTCGTGACCGCGTTCGCGCTGTGGAACCTGCCCAAGCGTTTCCCGGAGCACTACCAGCACTCGATGTACCGGCTGCCGATGCCCCTGCTCAAGACGGCAGCCATCGTCAGTGCCGCGATCGCGGTACTGCTGTGGCTGGTGGTTCTCGCCGGCTCGCCCGGCGTGTTCGCGGCAGTCTGCGCGGTACTGGCCGCCGGCGCGGTCGGCTACTTCCTGCGGCGCCGCGCGCTGCTCCGGCACGGCGTCGACCTGAGCGACCGGTTGCGCCACCTCCACTCGCACGAGACCCGCGGCGCCAGCGCGGACTCCCCGCCGGAACCGCTGCCCAATGGCCCAACCGCTCAGGGCGCTCATTGACTGGGAAGGACCGGGGCGGGGAGTTCCCGCGGTAGATCGCCTCCGCAGGCCATAAGCGTTCCTCCGGACGGCCTCCGGAGCCGTGCCGCGGAGGTTCGAACCCTCCAGGGGGCACCTTACTGAGCACCAAGGAACCCGGTTGACCAGGTACAACGCTGGTCACCGGGTTTTCTTTCGGGTGCGGTCGTGTGCCGCTGAGAGCAGCCGGTCGCGAGAGTGCCCGGAATAGTGGCGTGTCGAGGGTACTGGTCAGCGCGGCGGTGGCACGGTGCTCAGGTCACGCGGGGTGATGGAGCGGGCCATCGCGCAGGCTGCCGACGCGTCGACAACGCCCGCGCCGGTCGCACCGTCGTGCCCGGGCCCCGCGGGTTGGCCCATGTGGCTGCTGCCCTTCTGGACGTCGCGCGCCGAAGACTTGAGCACGGCCTTGACGAGCTCCGGCGACAGGCCGGGCTGGACCTGCTTGAGCAGGGCGCAGACTCCGGCGATCTGCGGTGAGGCCGCGCTCGTGCCACTGATTGCCGCCCAGCCGTCGCTGGGGGTGGTCTGGTCCCCCGTGGGGAAAGTGCCACCGGCGAGACCGGCGTCGATCTCGCAACCAGGTTGCACCGGCAGCATGATGTATATGCCCTTCGGTTGCTGACCGACCAGGCCACACACGTCGGGGACGTGCCGTCCGGGGTATACGAGGCTGTCGAAGCTGCTCGCGTAGTCCGAGGCCATCAGGTCGAGGTCCGCCCCCTGCAGCGTCGCCTGCGCGTAGACACCGCCAACCGCGATCACCTCCGGCATCATCGCGGGGAAGGCGACCTGGCCGTTCCCACCCGAGAAGCACACCGTGATGCCACGGTTGCGGACCGCGTCCTCAACCGCGATCTCCAACGGCTTCAGGAAGTTGGGCAGTGTGGTCGTGTCGGGGAGGTGGTAGCCCCAACTGTTGGTCATCACCGCCGGATACAGGTCGGCCGCCGTCTTGAAGGCCAAGGTGGCGTTACCCCCCATCTTCACGCCGACGAAGTCAACATCGCGTGCGGCGGCGAAGATGTTGGCCGCCTCGGCGGTGCCGTGGCCGTTCTCGTCCTGCTCCATGTGCATGGCGTCGGGCGCGAGGGTGACGTTGTAGTTGTAGCCGTGCCATTCATAGAAAGGGTGCTTATAGAAGCCGGTGTCGGTCATGGCCACGAGCACACCGCGTCCGGTGACACCGTGCTCGTGCGCCCCGCTGGCACGCAGGATGAGCGCCACGTCGTCTGGCACGCGCAGGTGGAAGTAGGAGGGTTGCGGAGGCAGTGGTGCCCCGAGGAACTGCGGCGGGGTCTGCGGGTAGGCGCGCTCGACCAGTGGGGACAGGGAATCGGGAATGGTGAACGGCTCGTCCGCGACGTGGGAGAGGTAGCTGATGGCCGCCCTATCGCGGGACGGCTCGCCGGTTTCCGTGTCGTACAGGTTGCGCGTGCGCCGTGCGACCCGGGTGTGGAACGTCTCCTCCCACAGGGACCGCGAGCATTCCCCACTGATGGAGTACTTTCCGACGTGCCGGATCGTCAGGCCGAGCCGTTGGAACTCGATGGCGGCCCGCGTAGCACGCCCAACAGGGGGTGCGAGTTCGTCGAGTGAGGCCGTCTGAATGGCGGAGGGCTCCTCGAACACCGAGATATCCGACCGTGGACGCACCGCCGCCTCGAAGTAGACGGTCTCCGTGGCACGCTCCGTCGCGGAAGCCTGCATGTCAGTCCCTTTCTGTCGAACACGGAACAGGAAAATATCTAGAAAAACTCCGGAGGCTCGGTGAAATAAACCCCGTTAACGAGCCCTCTCAGCCCGGACGGTATTTCTGGTTCTTCGGGCTGTGGCTTCGGAAACCCGGGACCATGTCCTGGCGAGGTATCTTCGTCCTCGCCCGTGAACGAAATTCCGAATACACGGAGCCACAACTCGCGCGACCCGGTGACACTGATCGTGGGACCGACGTGTAGCACACGGAACCCCAGCCGCTGCAGGGCGCTGGCAGCACTTCTCTCTCGGCCGGATTCGGCCCGGACCTCCGCCGGGATCGCATTACGCACGCCAGTCCCTACCTCTGGAGCAACATTTCCGGTTGATTGGTACCCAATCTTCGAACTCCGAACGCGAGCACTCATAAAATAGAGGTAATATCTGGGATGCACGCGCCGTGCTAACGACCGATCCAGCGATTGACCCAATCATCAATAAATAGAATTATTTTCACGAAAAAACACGGAAAAATGGTACGTCGACCGGAAGCAACTGGCCCCCGCACCGTTGGGGCCACCTCGGTGATACCTCCTGCTCAATCTCCGGGTTTCCACGCCGCGACCTCGTGCCAGCGAGCGTGGGCGTCACGGCGGCTTGGCCCGCAGAAGACGCGCCGGCGGAGAGCCCGCGCAGGACGAGCAGCGGTGCGCCGTCGGCACTGTCTCGGGTACGGCCGAGTGTGGAGTCATGCGCCGAGTGTCAGTCGCGCGGGCTGCCCGCTGCGAGACGGGGCAGCTGAGCCTGGGGTTTGCCGTCTCCGTACTGCTGGACCCACTGCCCGTTGTGCTGGGCCACTTCGGGGCGCAACGACCGGACGCGCGAACGGCTCCGGAGCCGTCGCGATAGGGCTGCTGGTCGAGCTCGCCGGACTCTCAGTCGGCCTCGGCCATCAGGCCGCTCGTGTAGGCCCACGCCGCGATCTCCACGCGGTTGCGGGTCTGTAGCTTGGCCTGGATGCTGCCCAGATGGGTCTTGACGGTGCTGAGGGACACGAACAGGTGCCCGGCGACCTCGGTGTTTGTCAGTCCTTGGGCGACCGCGCGGGCGATGTCGACCTCGCGGTCGGTCAGGCCGTGCGGGTGCGGCTCCGGGGCGCTCTGCCGGCCCTTACCGGCGAAGTGCCGTAGCAACCGCACGGTGATCTGCGGCGACACCAGCGCGTCACCGCGGGCCGCTGCCCGCACCGCCTCGATGAGCATCGCCGGTCCCGCGTCCTTCAGCAGGAAGCCCACCGCGCCGCCTTCGAGGGCCGTGTGCACGTACTCGTCAACATCGAACGTCGTCACCACGACCACCCGCAGTGGCTCAGTCGTCTGCGGCCCGGCCAGGCGGGAGGTGACTTCCAGGCCGTCCAGTCCGGGCATCCGGATATCGAGCAAGCTCACATCGGGGCGGAGCTCGCGGGCCAGGCGCAACGCCGTCACGCCGTCGCCGGCCTCGGCAACCACATCGATGTCGCGTTCGGCCTCCAGGATGAGTCGGAAGCCATTGCGAACCATGGTCTGGTCGTCGGCCAACAGTACTCGGATCGCCACTATGCCTTCTCTGACGTGGGGAGACCGGATACGGGCAATTCCGCGCGCACTCGCCAGCCGGGCCCACTGCGGGCCGGTCCCGCACTGGCCTCACCGCCGAGCAACCGCGCCCGCTCCGCCATCCCGACCACTCCGTGCCCTCCGCCACCCGTGAACGACGAGGCGCTGCCCTGGCCATTGTCGCGCACTTCCAGGTTCGCCTGTCCGGCTCCCACCGCGACGTTGACCGTAACGTCGGTCGCATCGCGCGCGTGACGCAGCGCGTTGGTCACCGCCTCCTGGCTGATGCGCACCACCGCCGCGCCGACGTCCGCGGGAAGGTCGTCCACCGGGCCTGACACGGTCACGTCGACGCGCGGGAGCCCCGCGCCCGGCGCCTGCTCCAGGCCCCGCAGTGCCTCGGTGACACCACGGCCGTCCGTCACCGGCGCATCCTCCGCGACGCGCAGCGTCGCCACCAGTCGCCGCATCGACGCCAGTGCCTGCCCAGCCGACCGTTCGATCTCCGGCAGCACGGCCTGCGCGCGCTCCGGCGTCCCGTCGGCGATGTACCGTAGCGCCTGCGCCTGCACCACGATCCCGGTGAGCTTATGGGCCACCTCGTCGTGCAGGTCGCGGGCAACAGAGAGGCGTTCCTCCTGGCGCGCCCGGGCCACCTGGGAACGGCGCTGGTCGTCGCGCCACCGCAGATAGAGGCCAGGCGCCAGCCCCAGGACCACCGCCAGTACCGCCGTGCTGAGCAAGCCCTCCGAGGACTCCGGGATATCGATGTTGCGCAGCGCGTCCGACAGCAGCGCCGACACGGCCACCGCGGCGACCCCCACGATGGGCAGCGGTGCGCAGCGGAAGGCGACGACCGCCAAGACCAGCAGGAGCCCCGCCAACTCCGCGGTTGTGAACGGGTAGCCGAAGTACTCGCCGGTGGGCAGCGGCGCCAGCATCGCCGACGCGGCGATGGGGACCGCCGCCGCCACGACCGCGCCGGCGGCCGTGGCCGTCCGCCCAGGCCGCAGCGAGACCAGTCCCACCACGACAGCCACCACGACCGCGCCGGACACGACCGGAAGCACGTTGAAGTCGGAGCGCGGTGGTCCGCCCCACACCGCCGCTGGGATTTGCCGGGCCCCCACCAAGTTAAGCAGGTCGCCAACCCACGCCCAGCCCAGCAGCACGACCGCACCGCCCGACAGAGCCCACGAGCGAATCCGGTCCACGGCGGCCGGAGACACAGCACGCCCCCGGGGAAGCAACCATCGCATGCGACCAGGCTAGCGAGACATCCGGTCTCCCCCACCTCATCGGCCGATCAGCCGATGAGCGCCCGCCGACCGGTCGGCCACACGACCGATGTGCCATGGGGCGGCACGCCGCCACGCTTGGACCGCCCATCCCGCCACAGAAGGAAGCCGACGTGCGCACCGACACAGCTCCCACCACCGCGGGTCCCGAATGGGGCGCGCGCCCCGAGTCGCCACCCAGCGGCCCGGTCCGAAGGCGAATCCCGTTCCTGGACGTCGCTCGGGGGTGGGCGATGATCGGGGTCGTCCTGATGAACGCGGGCATGTTCGCTGCAACCGCCG
Source organism: Lipingzhangella halophila (assembly GCF_014203805.1). Taxonomy (GTDB): domain Bacteria; phylum Actinomycetota; class Actinomycetes; order Streptosporangiales; family Streptosporangiaceae; genus Lipingzhangella; species Lipingzhangella halophila. Next base: position 4,927,593 of record NZ_JACHJT010000001.1, read on the forward strand.
AGGCGTTCGGGAACACCGAGGGCGGCCCGGGCACGACAGCCGTCAACGCCGCGGCAACACTCCTCTTCTCGGAACGCAGCCGCGAGCTGCTGATGCTGCTACTCGGTATCGGCGCGGTGCTGACCTGGCTGTCGGCGGCCCGACGCGGCGAGCGGCCAGGGTGGCTGCTGGTGCGCCGCTACGCGGTGCTGTTCGCGGTCTTCGGGCTGGCGCACTGGTACGTCTTCGACGGGGACATCCTCACCCACTACTCGTTGGCGGCCGTGGTCCTCGTCGCGCTGCTGCCGCTGCTGCTCACCGGTGCCCGGTGGCGGCCGCTCGCGCTGGCCGCGGCACTCCTCCCGCTCAGCGCCGCGCTGCAGGCAGCCGTGCCGCACCTGCTGTTCGACGCCCAGTTCGGCGTGTCCACGCTGGCGGCCTTCGCGATCGGGGTGTGGCTGGCCCGACTTCCCGGGGGCGACGGGGGCACCGCCGTGAGCGGGATCGACGGCGGAGAGGCGAGCGTCCGAACCCTCGCTGTGCGCCTCTCCGTCTGGGGCGTGGCGCTGAGCGTGGCGGGAGTCCTGGCCCTGGGTGGGATCACGCTCGCCTTCCCTCGACAGTTCGACGCCGAGGGCATGCCGCTACCGCGGACCGCGGTCGAGACGGCTCTGGGGAGCCTGAGCGGCGACGTGCTCCTCATCGGCGGCGCGCTGCTGTACTTCGGACTGGTCTGGTGGTTGGTGGACCGCGGCCGCACCGCGGCCCGTGCCCTGGGCGCGCTCGCCCCGCTCGGTCAGATGAGCCTCACCGTGTATCTGGGCAGCACCGCGGTGTTCCTGCTGACACTGGACGGTCACGACGGGGAACTGAGCGAGCTCACGCACCTGGGCATCGCCTCCGGATATGTCCTGGTCATGGCGCTGGTCTGTTCGTTATGGCTGCGCTTCTTCCGGTACGGTCCGGCCGAATGGCTGTGGCGGTGCCTCACCTACCTGCGTCCGCTGCCCATCCGACGCCACCCGACCGCCGGCGAACCGGGATGAGGCACCACAGTGCCTCCCACCCGGAGCCCACCCGCCGCCCGCGTACGGCGTCGGAGAGGCGCGAACACCAGATCTGGCACGGGGTGTGGTGACGCATGTCCGAACCGACATACTGGGGAGGTGTCTGACGCAGTAGGTTCTCATCCGCAGTACGACGCGTTCGCCGACGACTTCCTGGACCATGCGCACAGTGGCATCCACAACGCGCACTGCGACCGGCCGGCCTGCCTGGAACTGCTGGGCGAGGTGGACGGGCGCAGCGTTCTCGACGTCGCATGCGGACCGGGCCTGTACGCCGAGGAACTGGTGGCGCGCGGCGCCCGCGTGGTCGGGTTCGACCAGAGTCCGCGCATGATCGAGCTGTGTCGGCAACGGGCCCCCTCGGGCGAGTTCCGCGTGCACGACCTCGCCGAGCGGCTCGACTGGCTGCCGGACGGTTCGGTGGACCGGGTGCTGTTCGCGCTCGGGATCGAGTACGTCGACGACCGGGTCGCGGCGCTCCGGGAACTGCGGCGGGTGCTGCGACCGGACGGGGCATTCGTGTTGTCGCGGCCGCATCCCACCGGTACCTGGCTGCACCACGGTGGCAGCTACTTCGACGTTCGGGTGGTCGAGGACGTGTGGAGCAGGGGTTGGCGGCTCCGGTACTGGTTGGCGCCCCTGGAGCAGACGTGCGAGGAGCTGCGTGAGGCGGGCTTTCTCATCGAGCGGCTGCTTGAGCCCCGGCCCCGAGCCGAATCGGCCGATACCGACCCGGAGCGCTACGAGCGTATGTCGCGCGAGCCCACCGCATTTCTCGCCCTCAGGGCCGTACCCGATCCGCGACGCTGATTCCTGCGCGCGTTGCAGCCGCGGAACCGGTTTCCGTTATGGCGCACCCGTTTCCCGCAGGCACACGCACTCAGGCGTGGGCGAAGGATGCTGACAGGCTTCAGCCGCGAGTGCCGACGGCCACGTCCGGTCCCGGGTGACCGCGGGACCGGACGCTCGCCGACCTGCCCTGGTGAGTCGGCGAAACCAGGTCAGGTGTTGACCGGCACGATGCTTCGGAGAGTCTGCGCCAGCTCGGTCTGGCAATGCCGTACCCGGTCGCCCTGGGACCGCAGGGCTCCTCGCTCGTCCGCGTCGTACAGCTCGGCCAGAACCTCGGCGAAGTGCCGTGAGGCGCCGCCTTCGGCGATCGTGTCGACCCAGGCCGCCCGCGGGATGTTGACCACCGGAACCGGCTTCGCGAGGACTTCCGACAACGTCTCGGCGACCTGCCGCTCGGTGTAGTGCGGGCCCTCGATGTCGACGATCTCGCTGGCGTCCGGAGGCGACACGAGGGTTTCGGCGGCTATGGTGCCGATGTCCCGGGTCGCGTTCATCGGCTTGGGCACATCCGCCGAGTCACCGAAGTTCGGATAGATTCCCGCCTCCAGGACGGCACCGAGGACGGTTTCGACCTTCTCCTGGAAGTGGAACGACCGCAGCGCCGACAGCACGACCGCTGTCTCGCGAAGCCGGTTCTCCAAGTAGTTCAGGGGCAGCAAAGGGCCGGTTCCTTCCGGAAGTTCTGCGCCGATCGAGGAGAGCATGGCGACGTGGGGGACCCCGCTTTCCGCGACCGCATCGGCCACAGCGTCGGCCATCCGGCGTTGCTCGGTGTGGAAGTCCGCCTCCGGCTCGCCCGCCGGAAGCAGGAGGAACACGCCCTGGCATCCGCGGAGGGCCTCCGCCATCGCGGATCGGTCGCCCAGGTCAGCAATGGCCACCTGGGCTCCCCGCGCCGACCACATCTCTCCCTTTTCTTCGCTGCGCACCAGCACCCGGACCTGCTCTCCGCCGGCCAGCAGCTCCTTGGCGGCGTACCCGCCGACGTGCCCTGTCGCACCCGCGACTGCATACATGATTGCCTCCCGTGTGAACGTGGTGGTGAGGGTTGCCCCGGGGTGTTCGGCGGCGCCGGCCCGTGAAATCGAGCCCGTTCACCGCATCGTGAGATCGTCCGGACACTCCCATTCGACCGCGATATGTTGAGACGCTCCATGGCTGGAAAGCTCTACCGCATTTCTTCGCGTCTCAGCTAGGCTGCGCGCATGGACCCGCTCAGTGGGCTGATCGACGGAACGCGGGCGCAGAGCGCCCTGCTCAACCAGGCGATCCTGGAGCCGCCGTGGTCCCTGCGGGTCGCCGAGGGTGCGCCGCTCACGCTGGCGACCGCCCTGCGCGGGCATGCCTGGCTGGTGCTCGACGACACCGAGCCGACGCTCATGCGTACCGGCGACATCGCCATCATCTGCGGTACCGGCCACTACACGGTGGCCGACGATCCGGCGCTGCCCCCGGAACTGGTCGTCCACAGCGGCGGTCGGTACTCGACACCCGACGGGGTCGACGTCACCGATGAGCTACGCATGACGACGCGTACCTGCGGCGAGAGCCCAAACGGGCCGACGGTGATCATGAGCGGCACCTATGAGGTCAGCGGCGAGGTCAGCGCCCGCCTGCTGAGTGCGCTGCCCCGAGTGCTCATCGTTCCCGGGCAGGGCACCTGCAGGGCGGGACTGAACCTGCTCGCCGCCGAACTGACCGTTGACGAACCCGGCCAGCAGGTGGTGCTGGACCGGATGCTGGACGTGGCCCTGGCCGCCACACTGCGCGCGTGGTTCGACCGCCCCGAGGCCCAGACACCGGGCTGGTACCGGGCGCAGAGCGACCCGATAGTCGGCGAGGCGTTGCGGCTCATCCACGACGACCCCGCCCAGCGGTGGACCGTGGCGAACCTGGCGGCGAGGGTCGGGGCGTCGCGTGCCACGTTCGCCCGGCGGTTCAGCGCACTGGCCGGTGAGCCCCCGATGAGCTATCTGACCGGCTGGCGGATCGCCGTAGCCGGTGACCTGCTGCGCACCACCGACGCCACGATCGAGTCGATCGCCCGGCAGGTGGGCTATGCCAATGCCTTCGCCCTCAGCGTCGCCTTCAAGCGGCACTGGGGCGTCAGCCCGGCCGGATACCGCACGCGCACCGGCAGTGGCGCGGATCTCCCGGTTTCGGCGGCGCGCTAGATGTGATGGGGGTGGGTGGTTACGCGCGTGACTACGGCGGCGAAGGCGGCGACCCTGCGGGAACCGTGCCTTTGCGGGCGCCAGTGCTGCCGTCCGGCGGCGGGGCGCGCATCGAGGATGACTGTGCGGACGTTCTCGGCGATGGGCCGCAGCGAGAGTGACCGCGAGGACATTCTCGTCGCTGAACATGTCCCCACGGACACCCTCGCCGCGGAACCCGCACCCACACCCGCCCGTTTCGCCGTGTTTCCCCCGAAGTCTGGCGCCACAGCCACGACCGACGGGCCCAGCCACGGGCCAGACCCCCGGTCGTCGGGCGCCACACCCCCGGGCACCCGAACCGATCACCCAGGGGCCGGCCCACCACCATCCTCGCCGCCCCGCCGGGCACCGCACCACGAACCCCCATCACCGATATAGCACCCCCTGGAGCTGGAACCGCTCTCCGGCAGGAAGCCCACAGCCTTGCCCGCTACTGGCCGCGCAGCGCTGTGCGATGCAGCATTTCCAGGATCGCCGCCGTACCGCGGAAGAGGTCGTGGCCGGGCTCCGCCAGGGTTTGCGCCACGACCGCGTCGATCGCGCCGGTGAGGATGATCGCCAGCGTTGCGCTGTCCAGGTCCGAGCGGTACTCGCCGGCCGCCACCGCCGCGTCGACGAGGTCCGCGAGCGGTTGCCAGCGGGCGGCTGATGCCGGGGTGTCGTCGATGCCCGTGTCGTTCGCGGGGCTGAGTGCCTCGACGATCATGCGCACGTGCGTGGGGTTCTCGGCCATGTAGCCGATCATCGACTCGACATAGGCGTCCACGGCGCTCGCGGGTCCCGATGCGTCCCGCAGTGCGGCCCCGACCCGCTCGGTGAGTGCGTCGATGACCGCGTCGTAGGCGGCCCGGATGACCGCGTTCTTGGCCGAGAAGTGGTAGATCACCGCGCCCTTTGTGATGCCGGCGGCGTCCGCGATGCGCTGTAACGAGCATCCGGCGTAGCCATGCGTGGCGACCAGGTCGATCGTGACCGAAACCAGTTGCGTGCGCCGTGCCTGCTCGGTGATGGTCGGCTGCCGGTTCGCCCCGTCGCCGACGCCGCGTGATCTGGCGGGCACTCTCGACCTCCCGTTTTTCGGCCCTGACCCGTGGTGGTTGGGCACGCTGCCGGTGCGCCCCAGCGCAGCCGCGCCGCCAAGGACCGGGCCCAGTGTTGCGGGCGGCACGGCCCCGGCCCGCGCCGTGGCCCGGAGCGGGACCGGAAAGCCGCTGGCGTCTCACTCCGCCTCGCTGAGGAACCCGTCGATGTCAGCGGCAATCTCCTCCGGGTACTCACCATTGATCGCATGGGACGCGTCGTCATAGGTCAGCACGGTCCCCTGGGGCAGTGTGTCCTCCGCCTGCCGCGCGGCCTCCCCCGGGTCGTGCATGACGGACTCGCCGGCGATGATCGCCAGCACCGGCAGGTCGACGGTCGCAAGCTGCTCGGCGGAGAACCGCTGCGGCGCGGGCAGCTTCAGAGCGTAGTGCCGCATGCCCGACTCGATCATCCCCGCCACCGGTTCGTCCTCGACCGGCGCACCACCCGCGGTCCACGAGTTGAACTGGTCGCGCCAACTCTTCGGGAACCAGCCGACCGTGGCCGGGATGGACCGCGCCATCGTCTCCAGCGGCATGTCCGCGAAGGTCATGGCCGGATCGAGCGCGATGACGCTCGCGAGGGTGTCCGGTTTCCGGATCGCGAGGTTCATGGCGGTCCACCCGCCGATCGACAGCCCGACCAGGTGCACCGTGGGCTCGGGCAGTTCCGCCAGCGCCTGGTGGAGCCATCTGGCCTGGTCCGCATCGCCCTGGATCGGGCGCGTCTGGACGCTGGCTCCGGGCTCGCCGAGCAGGTCGACCGCGTACACGGTACGGACCTCCAGCAGGGACTCAAGATTGCCCGCCAGCACCGGCGACGCCGATGACCGGCCCGGCAGGAACACCAACGGGGCCTTTTCGGGAGCCGCGCCGTCGAACCGGTAGACGCGGACGACTCCGTAGTCCGTTCGCACGTCGAGCGTGGCGTCCGGCTCCGGGAGGTCCCCCATCGCCTGCTCGTAGGCCCGGACGTACTCGTCATGCCCCTCGGCCGAGGTGAAGTGCCCCACGGGTGAGGTGTCCCGCATCGCCAGCCAGGCTCCAACGACGACCACCAGGACGATCGCCGTCCATCGGACCCATCGGCGGCGCCGCCTCGGAGGCGGCGCCGACCGCTCCGGCGCTCTTTCCGAGTTCCCGTCCTCGGTTGGCGCGTTCCCGCTCATCGCACACCAGCCCATGTATTGACCATATGGTCAATAGTATGACCACTTGGTCAGTAACGCACACCTCTGGAGCCGAGCCGTGGCCGGTTTCGGCCGGTTTTGCCCCGGCGAAGCTGGCTAGACTGACGCCCGGCAAGGCTGTAGCGCAGGGGTCGTCGCGCCCAAACCGCATTTGGGAGGACGCCGGTTCGAATCCGGCCAGTCTTGCCCCCGATTCGCACGGCTCGGGTTGGAGGCCCCGAATAGGGCAGGACACCGCTACCGAACCGCAGCCCCCGGATGAGCCCGGCCCCGAGGAGGTCGCCGCGTGCCTGCGGGTGCTGCGGCACGCGAGTGCTGATCCGGCGGACCCCCGCTGGGCCGAGGTCCGCGAGGCCGCCGGACGCGTGCACCGCGCGGAGAAGAAGCACCGCAAGGCCGAGCGGCGCGACCAGGGCCGTGCCGAGGAACGTGCGCTGTTCGCCGCGACCGAGCGGTACCGCGACCAGGCACCGGCTCCCACCGCCGCCACTGGTGGTGATCCCCCACCGCCCAGCGTGGGTGTGCTGGCGGCCGCACGGCCGTGTTACGTGTGCCAGACCTCCTACCGCCTGGTCTCCGGGGACTACCACCTCCTGTGTCCCGACTGCGCGGAGTACAACCGGCAGCGCCGGCACGCCCGTTGCTCGCTGCGGGGCCGCCGGGCCGTCGTCACCGGGGGCCGGATCAAGATCGGGTTCCACACCGCCCTGAAGATGCTGCGCGACGGCGCCGAGGTCGTGGTGACCACCCGGTTCCCGCGCGACGCCGCCCGCAGGTTCACCGCCGTACCCGACTCCGGAGAATGGCTCTCCCGGCTGCGCGTCTACGGGGTCGACTTCCTCGACCCCGCTGCCGTCGATGGTTTCCTGGCCGACCTGCACCAGTGGTTCGACCATCTGGACATCCTGGTCAACAACGCTGCCCAGACGATCCGCCGCCCCGCGGCCTACCACCGGGAGGTTCGCGCGGGCGAGCGGGAACCGCTGACCGGACGCGCAGCGCAGGTGGCCATCGCGGCGGCCGACCGCGCCGCCGGGCCACTGACCGGTGCGGCGGGCGCGGCAACCGCCCTGACGCCGCGGGCGGAGGAGACCGCGGCGCCGGCGCTGTTCCCCGCGGGCCGGGTGGATGAGTCGGGCGAGCCCCTGGACCTGCGCCCCCGGAACAGTTGGAGCCTGCGGCTGCACGAGGTGGATCCGGCCGAGTGGCTGGAATGCCACGTGGTCAACGCGTTCGTTCCGTTCGTGCTGACCGCGCGGCTTCGCGGCCTGCTGGAGTCCTCGCCGCGGCCGGACCGCTACGTGGTGCAGGTCTCCGCGATGGAGGGCAGTTTCTCCCGGCCGTACAAGTCATCCCGCCACCCGCACACCAACATGGCCAAGGCATCTCTGAACATGCTGAGCCGCACCTCGGCCGCCGACTACGCGGCCGCGGGGATCCACATGAACAGCGTGGACACCGGGTGGGTCACCGACGAGAACCCGCACCCGACCAAGACGGCCCTGCGGGAGGCGGGCTTTCGTCCGCCACTGGACGTCATCGACGGCGCCGCCCGGGTCTACGACCCGATCGTGCGGGGCGTGAACGGCGAACCGGTGTCCGGCCGGTTCCTCAAGGACTTCCGAGCGGTGGAGTGGTGACCATGCGAGAGACCTCCGTACGCTGCCCCGTGATCGCGGTTCCCGACATCCCCGTCGCGGACCCGGGGGAGCTGCGGCCGCTGCTGGACCGCCTGGCCGACCCCGTGCCGGTACGCGCCGCGGAAGAGTTCCCGCGGGGCACGCTGTGCTCCGACGGGCGGGTGGACCTGTGCAAGCAAGGGCTCGGCCCCGAGGGCGCGCGACGCCTGCTCCCCGCGGCCACCGCCTCCGCCCATACCCGGCACCTGCTGCTGGGCACCAACGCGATCGCCGACACCGGCGCCCACGCTGTCGCCGACTCCCTGTCCCCGCGGCACGGCGTGACCACGCTCTACCTCGGCTGCAACCGGATCACCGCCGAGGGCGCCGGCACGCTGGCCGCGGCGCTGGAACCCGACCGCACGGTGCGGGCGCTGTGGCTGAAGCGCAATCCCATCGGCGACGAGGGGGTGACGGCGCTCGCTGCCGCGCTGCGGCACAACACCGCGATCCGCACACTCGACCTCGTCAACACCGGAGTGCGGCGCGAGGGCCTGTCCGCCCTACTCGACGCGCTCACCGCCCGGCCAGAGCCGATCGAACGCCTCTACCTCGGCGGCAACGGGCTCGGGGCGGACTCTGCCGACGTGCTGGCCGCGCTCCTCGCACAGGGCGGGGTGCGCGAGCTGTACCTGGCCGCGAACCACCTGGGCGACGAGGGAGTTGCCCGCCTCGCCGCCGCCGCGGATCCGGCGCGGCCCGTGCGGCTCGGACTGGGTGGCAACGGGATCGGGCCGCGCGGCGCCGCGGCACTGGCCGACTCACTGGCCGGGGTGCGCACCCTGGATCTCAGCCGGCCCCCGTCCCAGCACGCCCTGGGCGCGCCGGGCAACACCACCGGCGACGACGGGGCGTGTGCACTGGCCGAGGCCCTCCCCGGCAGCCCGATCCGGCGGCTCGCCCTCCAGCACACCGGGATCACCGGACGGGGCGCGACCCGGGTGCTCCTCGGGATCACCGCGGACACCCGCCTGGAGTACGTCGGCCTCGGGTCGGGGGTGCCGCGCCGGGTGAAGCGCGAGGTGCGGCGAAGGCTGCGGCCCGCCGGCGGCCCGCCCGCCGATGTGCGCGCCATCAGCAGCGTGTACCGGTGAGGCGACTGCCGCTGTCCCGGCGCTGATCCGGGAGCGAATCCGGCGTCTCGTGGTGCCGGGGTGGATTCCCGGCCGCATCACCAGGCGCCGGCGTTGCTGGTGAGCCCGGCAACCGGTACGGCGCCCGGCCGCCCTTCCGGCGGAGCCGCCCCCGCCGCCGCACAGGTCCCCTGGTTGCCCTTGTATTCCTGTTTGGATATATTCCCTGTATGGCATCAACATTCGAGGTTCTCGCCGAACCCCGGCGCCGGGAGATTCTCGACCTGCTGCGCGGCGGCGAGCGGGCGGTGGGCGACCTCACCGACCGGCTCGCGCTTGCCCAGCCCGCCGTGTCCAAACACCTCAAGGTGCTGCGCGAAGCCGGCCTCGTCGAGGTCCGGTCGGAAGCCCAGCGCCGTTGGTACCGGCTGCGGCCGGCTCCGCTGCGGGAGGTGGACGAATGGCTGGCCCCGTACCGACAGTTCTGGAACGAGCGCCTGGATGCGCTCGGCCAGCACCTGGACCACATGCCGGACGAGCCCGGTGGAAAGGAGCACTCGTGAGTGGCGCCGCGCATCCAGCGGAGAACAGCCGGGAACTGCGCTTCGAGCGGCACTTCGCGCACCCTGTGGACAAGGTATGGCGCGCCGTGACCGATCCGGAGCACCTTGGCCGGTGGTATCCGTTCCGCGTCGCCAGGCTCGACCCGCAACGCGGCGGAACGATCCTGTTCCGCGACGACGAGGGCACCGAGCTGCGCGCGGAGGTCACCGAGATGGTGCCGTCGAAGGTCTTCGCCTTCCGGGAGTTCGACGACGAAACCGGAACCCATGACCTGCGGTTCGAGCTGGAACCCGACGGCGGCGGCTGCCGGCTGACCTTCACCCACACCTTCACCGACACCCCCTGGGCCGTCCAGTACGAGACGGGTTGGCAGTCCTGCCTCGACGCCCTCGCGCACGTCCTCGACGGCGCCGCCGAGGCGCCGTAGCGGGGCCGCGCCGCTCCCCCGGCCGAGCGGCGCGGAACGGGTAGTTGCGGTGCTCAAGTCCGCCTCCGCCGTGCGGCGCGAAACACCGCAATCCCACACGGACATCACGTAACCCGCCTCGCCGATCCGGCCGGCGGCGCGGCGACCGTACTTGGCTAGGTGGCGTTCCCCGATCTCCAGCCGGCGCCCCGGAATCGGGCACCGGCGCGCCGGCTGGCGTGCGCCCCGCGGCCGGCCGGGTGTGAACCGGGCGCGGACTGGAGGCTACGTACTGGGCGTGCACACTGATCAGCAGTTGCTCGCACGGGTTGTCTCGGGGGACGAGAACGGGCTGCGCGAGCTGTACCACCGGCATTCCGCCGCGATGCTCCGGCTGCTGCGGAGGCTGACCTCCGATCCGGGAACAGCCGAGGAGATCCTGCAGGAGTCCTGGTTGGCGGTGTGGCGGTCGGCGGGAAGCTTCCGGTCGTCGGCATCGGTCCGCGCCTGGCTGCTCGGGGTCGCCCGGCGGCAGGCGCACAACCGGTTGCGCCGCGCCACTCCACCCGCGGTCGAGATCGGGGCAGCACCCGAGCCGGTCGACCCCACCGCGGACGTGGAGAGCCAGGCGCTGGCGGCGGCGGGGCACGCGGTGATCGTCGCCGCGATAGGCCGCCTGCCGGAAGCGCACCGGGACGTCGTGGTGCTCGCTCTGGTCGAGGAACTGCCCTACGCCGACATCGCCGAAGTGGTGGGCGTCCCGGTGGGAACGGTGAAGAGCCGCATGTCCAAGGCGCGGCGCATGCTGTCGGAAGAGCTGTCCCGAGAGCGGGTGAACTGACATGAGCCATCTGGGTGAGGAGGCGGTGGCCCGGGCCGGGGTGCGTGAGCGGGCCGCGCTGCCCGCCGCGGAACGGGTCCATCTCCAGTCGTGCCCCTCGTGCCAGGGCAGGGTCGCCGGCACCGCCCGGATCGCCGCGGCCCTCCGAGAGCGGGAGGAGGCCGCGGAGCCCGTCGTTCCGTCCTTCGACGCGCTGGTCGCGCCGCACCTGGACGCGGCGCCCGAACCGGTGCCGGTACCCGGGGTTCGCCTCGGTCAGGCCTTCCGGCTGACCATCGCGGTCATCCTGCGCCAAGCCGTGCTCGTGCCCAGGCTGCTGTGGTTGGTGGCGGTCGGCGGCTTCGCGGCGCTGGCCGTCGCGGTGCTCCTCGTGCCGGCGAGCGGCGCCGTCGCCTACCTTGGCCCGGTGACCGTGGCGCTGGTGACCCTGGGGGCCGTGGCCGTGTGCGATCCCAAACGCGACCCCCGCTACGAGTCGCTGTACGCGATGCTGGTACCCCCCGTGGTGGTGTGGCTGTCCCGGCTCACGTTCGTACTCGGCGCGATCCTACTCATGGCGGCAGCGGTTTCGACCCTCGCTGCCGCGCTGCCGGGAAGCGGCCAGGAGACCGGCTCGGTCATCGGGGTGTGGCTGTCGCCCGCCCTTCTGGGGGCCGGGCTGACGACGTTCGGCGCTGTGTGGCGTGCCCCGGCGGTGGGGATGGCGTTCGGGGCGGTGTCCTGGACGATGTCCGTCGTGGCCGGGCGAGACGACCTGTTCGGCCCGACCGCGGGGGCAGCCGCGGCAGCGGTCTGGACCCACAACGGGGTGTCGCTCCCCTTGGCGGTCCTTACCCTGGCCGGAGCCACCTGGCTGGCCTCCCGGCCGGCGACGAACCCGAGCGGCGGCTGAGACAGCCGGGAGGTCTGGTGCACATCACCGCCACGGACGTGCGTTACCGGTACGGCCGCGCACCCGCCCTCAATGGGGTGACCCTGGACATCGGCGGCGGAGTGTTCGGGCTGCTGGGTCCCAACGGGGCCGGAAAGTCAACGTTCCTGCGGCTGCTGGCCGGGGTCCTGCGCCCCCGCTCAGGCCGGCTCGTCGTGGGCGGCCACAACATGAGCCGCGGCTCGGCTCGGCGCGGTATCCGGCGGTTGGTGGGCTACGTGCCGGAGAGGCCGACGCTCTACCCGCACCTCACCACCCGTGAGTTCCTGGACTACACGGCCCTGCTGAGCGGGATGGCCGATACCCGGCAGCGGCGCGAGCGGACCGGGCACGTGCTGGAGCGCCTCGAACTGACCCTGGAAGCACGGACCAGGATCGGTGCGCTGTCCACCGGGACGTGCCAGCGCGTGGCCATCGCGCAGGCGCTGATCGGCGAGCCGCGGTTGCTGGTCCTGGACGAACCAACGGTCGGCATGGACCCGCTGCACCGGCACCGCGTGCGCGCGCTCCTCGCCGAACTCTGCCGGACGACCACTGTGGTCCTGTCCACCCACGTCCTCGACGATGTCCGGCGCCTCTGCGACCGGGTGGCCGTGCTGCGCGCGGGCACCACCGCGTTCGCCGGCTCACCGCGGGAGCTGGCCGGCACCGCACCTGAGACCTGTGACCTCGAAGCGGCATACGCCGCGGTGGTGTCCGGTTCGGCAGGGCCTTTCCACTACCGCGAACCGTGAACCGGCCGGGGCTGCCCGGCTACGTACTGGGTGACGGACTACAACGATGCCGGTACGGCGGTGCCAGAAGGGAACGGGGCCGATGATCGACCCAGCACACCCCGCGAAGGAGGAAGGCGTCGCCGCGCCGGAGGGGGCCGCCGACGCTCCCTCATTGCGCACGGTGGCCAGCACCGAGGCCAGCAGACTGTGGCGGCGGTTCCCCCTGTGGCTGACTTTCGGTCTGCCTCTTGGCCTGGTGCTGCCGCAGGGGCTCGTAGCGGCCCTGTCCCCAGAGGGGCGGCAGGGGTTCGTGTGGGACGTGTGGTTGCAGGTCGTACTGATGTTCTGGGGCGTCCTGCTGCCGATGGCCACCGCTCTCTACGCGGGGGTGGCGGTACGCCAGGACAACCAGGCGCGGCGGCTGCTCTACTCCTACGGGTTCCCCCGCAGCCGGCTCCTGTTAGGAAAATTCGCCGCGCTCGCGGGGATGAGCCTGCTGTGCGCGATGCTGCTGACGTGCCTTCTCTGCCTGCTGGGGGTGCTCTTCGGCGAGACCGGTGGCATCGCCCGGATCGTGGCGGGCGGCATGGTCCCGTGGCTGGCCAGCCTGGCGACGCTCGCGTTGTGTCTGGTCGTCGCGCACGTGTGGGGATTCACGGCGACCATGTGTACCGGCGTGGCCGGCATGATGTTCGGCGCGCTGCTCGCCGACAAGGCGGTGTGGTGGATAATCCCGCTGGCCTGGCCGATGCGTGTCGTCGTGCCGCTCGCGGGGATCGAGGCTTCGGGCGTTCCGCTGCCCGACGGCCACCCGCTCAACGACCCGAGTGTGCTGCCGATCGCGGTCGGCCTCTCCGTCGCTCTGGCCGCCGTGCTCCTGGTGGCCGGCTCCCGTTACGTGAACCGGAAGGAACTGTGATGGTTGAGGCACTGCGTATCACCGGGGTGAGCAAGCGGTTGGGCCGGAACCCCGCCCTGGACGGCGCCGAACTCACCGTGCGCTCCGGCGAGGTCTACGGGCTGCTGGGGCCGAACGGGGCGGGTAAAACCACCCTGATGAAGTCGATCGCGGGTCTGCTCCGCCCGGACTCGGGAGAGATCACGGTGTTCGGCCGCCCACTGTCGGAGGACGCACGCCGCGAGATCGGGACCCTCATCGAAGGACCGGGCGTGTGGCCGCACCTGAACGCCCGGGAGCACATCCGGGTGCACGCCCGGTTGCGCGGCGTCCCCGAGGAGTGGGGGTGGCAGGCGCTGCGCTCGCTGGGAATGGCCGATCTCGCCAAACGCCGGGTCTCGGCGTACTCCCTGGGGATGCGCTGGCGCCTGGGGATCGCTCTCGCGCTGCTGGCGCGTCCGCGCCTGCTGGTACTGGACGAGCCCACCAACGGCCTGGACCCCGTGGGAGTGCGCGACATCCGCGAGCTGCTGCGCAACCTTGCCTCCGCGGGAGTCACGACGCTGGTCTCCAGCCACCAGCTGGACCAGGTCGCCCGCACCTGTGACCGCGTCGGTGTGCTCGTGGCCGGCAGCATGGCCTATGACGGGCCACTCGACGGGCTCGCTGTCGACGGCGACCTGGAGACCGGGTTCTTCAACCTGGTCACCCGGACCGATGCCGGCGTCCGGTGACCTGGCCGCCGCTCGGGCCCTCGCGGGCGGCCCTCATGCGGCCGCTGCCGGACGGTCGCGAACGGGTGCGCCACCCGGATTAGCGCCGGGTCCGCTTGTCTAGGATGCTTCCGTTGTGGACATCCTTCAGCGGAGCATCGTGGTGATCGCGCACAACCTGCGGTCGGTGCACAACGTCGGCTCACTGCTGCGCACCGGCGAGGTCTTCGCCATCGACACGGTCTATGTCACCGGGTTCACCCCGTATCCCGCCCACCCCGGCGACGAGCGCGACCCCAAACTGCGGGACCGCCAGACCCGGCAACTGGCCAAGGCCGCCGCGGGAGCGGAGCGGACGATGCCCTTCGAACGCCATCCGGATCTGGTCGCACTGCTGTCTTCCTTGCGCGACAAGGGCTACACGGTGGCCGGCCTGGAGATCGACCCCGACGCGGTCACCCTGACCGAGTACACCCCGCCACCGAAGGTGGCGCTGCTGCTCGGCGACGAGGTCGCCGGGATCACCCCCGCACTGCGGGAACAGTGCGACCTGCTGCTGCGGATCTCCACATACGGCCGCAAGGACACCCTGAACGTCAGCGTGGCGGCCGGGATCGCGCTCCACGCCCTGCGGACCCGCGAAGGCAGCGCAGGCTGAGAGGACAACGTTACGCCTTCTTCGAAAGCGCGGGCGGGCAAGACGCGCGGCGGCGCGTCCGCCACACGGCTGTGGCGGACGCGCCGCCGTTGTCGTCGACCAGCCGCGGCCGCGGGGCCTCAGGCCTTGATCTGGCCGGATGAGCCGCTGCCCTCTGTAACGCTGATCTTGCGCGGCTTGGCCTGCTCGGCCACCGGCACCCGCAGTGTCAGCACGCCGTCGGCGTAGTCGGCGGAGATGTTCTCGGTGTCCAGGGACTCACCCAGGAACAACTGGCGGGAGAAGCTGCCGCTCGGGCGCTCCGCCATGACGACGTCGCGGCCCTTGGTGGCGTCGTCCCGGGCGGCCCGCACCGTGAGGACGTCGCGCTCCACCTCCAGGTCGATCGTCTCCGACCGCACACCCGGCAGGTCGAAGTGCATCACGAAGGCGTCCCCGTCGCGGTAGGCGTCCATCGGCATCGAAACCGGACGGGCGGCATCGCCGAGCAGGCGCTGGGTGAGCCGGTCGAACTCGCGGAACGGGTCGGTACGCATCAGCATCATGCCTCACCTCTCAAGTCGCTCATCAATCCTGATGCGCTTACACTCATGTTTTATACCATACCCGAAGGAGAATAAACACATCCAACGAAAAAAATTCGGCCCGCGAGCCACGGAGGTCCCGGTGACCGCCCCCGAGAACCCGTACGAGGTGCTGGGTATCGGAACGGACGCGACACACGAGCAGATCGCGCGCGCCTTCCGTGATCTGGCACGCCGCCACCACCCCGACGCCGGCGGCGATCACGACGCCTTCGCCCGGCTCCAAGCCGCCTACGAGACGCTCATCGAGCGCCATGGCCATGGCGCCGCACGACGCGGCGACCGTGAGGCCTCCCGGGACCGCCGCGGCACCCGGATCCCGGTTCGCGTCCGCAGGGCGGCACCACGCCGCGGCGCCGACTCCAAGGCGGATCTCCGGCTGCGCCTCTCCGAAGCTGTGTACGGGACCACCGCGAGCATCGAGGTCGACGGCGAGCAGCGGGCCACGGTCGCGGTGCCCCGGGCGACCACGCACGGGCACCGGTTGCGGGTCTCCGGCGTGGGCGAGCCCGGCCGGCACGGTGGCGAGCCGGGCGACCTCCTGGTCACCGTGCACGTGGAACCGCATCCCACGTACCGCCGTGTCGGGTGCGACCTGCGCACCACGCTGGTCCTGAGCTACCCCGAGGCCGTCCTCGGCGGCACCGTGCCGATCACTACACTGGACGGCGGCGAGCTGCGGGTCAGCGTCCCGCCCGGCACCTCCCACGGCGACCAGCTTCGCCAGCCCGGGTACGGGGTGCCCGCCCACGGCGGGCACGGCCCCGGCGACCTCGTGGTAGAGATCGCGGTCGACGTCCCGGACACCCTCGACCCGGCGCAACGAGCCGCGATCGGGCACCTCGGCAGCGTGCTTCCGCCGCCCAGGAAGGACCCACGCAGATGAGCAGCGGGCGCCCCGAACCCGACCAGCCCCTCTACACGATCTCGGTCGCCGCCGAGCTCGCGGGCATCTCCGCGCGCACGCTCCGGCTGTACGAGCGCCACGGCCTGCTGACCCCCCAGCGGACCGAAGGGGGGACGCGCCGCTACAGCGACAATGACATAGCTCGGCTGCGCCGCGTTGCCGAGCTGGTCGCCAGCGGGGTCAACCTCGCCGGGATCAGGCACGTCCTCGACCTGCAGGACGAGAACACGCGGTTGCGCGGGTCCCAGCCAGCGGAGGGCGAGTAGCGGACCCCGTACCGCGCCCAGCGCGCCGGGATCGGCGGGGATCTGTTGGGGCGGGATGGTTCAGCGGCGCGGGGATACGGGTATCTGCGCACGCGAAGCAACCGAGGAGGGTGTCATGGCCGAACTGCTGGATCCGCAAACCGTTGAGAAGGAGCTGTCCGACCTGGCCGGATGGGCGCGCGAGGGCGACACCCTGACCCGCACCTGGCAACTCAAGGGGTTCAGCGGGGCTCTGCAGGTGGCCAACGTCGTCGGCTATGTCGCGAACCGGCTGAACCACCACCCCGATATCGCGATCCACGACTACAACCGGGTCACCGTCACCACCACCACGCACGACTCCGGCGGTCTCACGGCCAACGATGTGCGGTTGGCCAGCGCCGTCAACGCCGCTCTCACCGTCGCGGAGTAGGGCCGAGCGGCGCCGAGGGTGCGTGTGCCCGGCGCCCCGGCCCGCCGGGCCCGCGCGACACAGCGGGCCCGTGCCCGTGCCGCGCGCGGCCGTACCCGCGGCAGCGAAGGGCGGCTCCTGCTGCCGGTGTACGAGCGGGTGCCGCAGCTCGACCGCTACGTGCTGCCCAGCCGAGTGGCGCGGCGCACCGTCGTGCGGCTGCCGGCCTCCGCGCTCGTCAGCGACGAGGAACCGCTCGCGGGACCGGTCCTGGTCCTCTCAACAGAGGGGAGCCATGCGCCGGTCCGACGGGATCGGCCCGGCGCCGACCAACATCGTTGCGCACGTCGGCCGCTGGTATTTCGGCTCTCTGGTGGAACAGCCGGTCCGGGCGATCGACGACCCGCTGTGAGCACCGGCCGCCGCCGTCCCCGAGCCGGCGGACCGGGATGTGTCACGGGGCCTCCCTCGTGTGCACCCCGAGTCCGGTCCGCTCCGGTGCGAGGTGCGGACGGAGCACCAACGCGTCGTCATAGTCTCCGCCGTTCTCGTGCCGGTACGGGATGGTTTCGGCGGTGGGCAACTCGCGCAGCCGGGCGCGCAGCGCGTCCGCCTGGTCGGCGCCCCCGGCCTCGGTGGCCCGGTCGGCGCCGTAGACGACGAACGGTGGCAGCACCGAGACCCCCGTGTACCAGAGGGTGCCGTGCAACAGCGGGAACAGCACCTCGTCAACACTGCCGTGCACGCCGCGCGGCCCGAAGCTGGACTCGCGCGCGCCCACCGAGGTGACGACCAACGCGCGCTTGCCGGCCAGCCCGCCGTCGCCGTAGCGCCGAGTCTGGCCGTGCTCGTCAGTGAGCCCGAAAGCGAAGCTCTGCACGAGCACCCGGTCGAACCAGCCCTTGAGGATTGCGGGCGGGCCGAACCACCACATGGGAAAGTTGAAGACAATCGCGTCAGCCCACCTGATCTTCTCCTGCTCGGCGCGGATGTCCTCGCTCAGCGTGCTTTCCCGGTGCGCGCGTTCCTGCTCGGCGCCCACGAGCAGCCGGCCGGACTCCGCCGCCTCGGGGGCATCGAAGTCGCCCGCGTCCACCACCGGGTTCCACTTCATCGCGTACAGGTCGGATACCCGGCTCTCGTGGCCCATGCGCTCGAGTTCGCGCAGCCCTTCCGTCATGAGGGAGCCGTTCAGGGAGCGCCGTTCCGGATGCGCGAAAACCCACAGAATGTTCATACCCACGATGATGCTCCGCTGGCGCCGCGCCCACGAGAGGCCAGAAGGCCACGATGTGAAAGAATCTGGCCATGACTGTCTTCCGGAACGACGACCGGCACCGCGTCGCCGTCCTCGTCCGCCCCGGGGTGCTGCCGCTGGAACTGGGTCTGGTGCACCAGCTCCTCGGCGCCGCCGAACGCGCCGGCGTCCCCCTCTACGAGCTGGTTACCTGCGCACTCGCGCCCGGCCCGGTGCCCACGACCGCCGACTTCCCGGTTCATGTCTCCCTCGGCCCCGAGGCACTGGCCGAGGCCGACACTGTGGTCGTACCGGCGAGCCACGCCGCCGGGGAGACCGAGACCACGGGCGAGTTGGGGCCCGGGCTCGCCGCGGCCCTCGCCGGGGTTCGCCCCGGCACGCGCGTCGCCTCAATCTGCACGGGCGCCTTCGTGCTGGCGGCCGCCGGGTGGCTGGACGGCCGGCGGGCGACGACACACTGGAAGTCCACGGAGCTCTTCCGCCGCTTCTTCCCCGCGGTCGGCCTCGACCCGGACGTGCTGTACACAGACGAGGGCAACGTCCTCACCTCGGCCGGCGAGGCCGCCGGGATCGACCTGTGCCTACACCTGATCCGGCGCGACTTCGGCGCGGCCGTCGCCAACGACGCGGCCCGCTCGACGGTCGTCCCGCCACACCGCGACGGCGGTCAGGCCCAGTTCATCCCGCGCCCCGTTGCCGACCCCGGCCGGAACTCCGCCACAGGCGGAGCCCGCGCCTGGGCGCTGGAGCACCTCGACCACCCGCTCACACTGCGCGACCTGGCAGAACGCGCATCCATGAGCGTCCGCACCTTCACGCGGCGCTTCCGCGCGGAGGTCGGGGTCACGCCGCTGCACTGGCTCACCCAGCGGCGGATCGAGCGCGCCCGGCAGCTCCTGGAGGAGACCGATCTCCCGGTCGACGAGGTCGCGGCCAGCGCGGGGTTCGGAACCGGCGCCTCCCTGCGGCAGCACCTGCACGCGGCGATCGGTGTCGCGCCCAGCGCCTACCGCGCCACGTTCCGGGGCCCGTCGAGCCCGGTCCCGGCGTAAGGACTGTGCGGCGCGGAGCCGGTCCGGCCGGGCCCGCTGACTCGGTTCACTCCTCATCGACCTGCTCGGCGGCGAGCAGGTCGCGGTAGTCCGCCAGCGACCGCGCCCCAGCGAGCATCGCCCCGCTCCGCTGGTCGATCCGGGACCGCCACTGGTGGATCAGCTCCCGCAGCGCCGTGGCACCTCCCGCCTCGCGCAACTGGTCCACGAACAGCCTGATCCGCGGGAGTAGGTGGCCGCCGCGCCGGAGCTGGCGGGCGATCCGCGCGTCGCGCACCGCCTCGGGGTGGTAGACGCGGTGCCCGGTCGCGGGGTCGCGGTGCGGGCGCAGGATGCCGGCCTTCTCCCACTTGCGCAGCGAGGCGGGATGCATGCCGAGCTGGTGCGCCAGCGCCCCGATGCTCAGGGCCGTGGCCGGCCCCTCGTGCTGGCTGGGCTCGGAGGTCAGGGTGTCGAGTGCGGCGGCCACCTCGTCGAGGGTGTCGCGCTCGTGCAGCACGGTGGCGTGTGTCCGGTCCACGAGGCGGAAGAGCGTCTCGTGGTCGCGAAGGTGCGCGGCACGCAGGATCGCCGCGGCCGTCTGGTACCCGAACCCGGGGCGCAGGGCGAGGAAGGTGCGCAGGGCCTGCGCGTGCACCGCGGAGTACTGCCGGTACCCGGCGCCACTGCGCCCGGCAGGAGGCAGGATCCGCTCGTCCTCGTAGTTGCGGACCGCTTGGGTGGACAGGCCGTGCTCCCGGGCGAGGTCGACCGGACGCAGCGCTCGTTGTGCCATGCTTCCGAGTTTGCGGGTTTCCGGACCCCTTGCGTGCCAGGTTCCCCGAAAGCCTCAACCAGAGGTTCGGCGATCGGGGGTGACCAGCCGGCACGCAATGGGCGTGGAACGCCATCGGCCTGGTCCGGCCCCTACCGCGCGGTCCAGGACGGATCGCGGCCACTGAGGCCGAGCGTCCGGTCGAACAGCGGCGCATCGTCGGGGACCTCGACGACCGGCCCGAACAGGCCCTCGCGCGCCTTGGGGTCATCCCGTGGGATCTGCGCGACGAACGCGTGGCACGCCTCGACGCTGACGGGGTCGGCCTCGTAGCTCTGGCCGGTCGCGCGGGCGAGGTCCCAGCCGTGCAGCACCAGCTCGTCCACGGCGACCATGCCCGCCTGCTCCGCCGGCAGCTCCAGGCCGCCCACCGCGGAGTCTCCCTCCCAGGCCGCGGGGTCCCGCCAGGCGGAGACGAGGGCTTCGAGCCGGCCGGCGAGCTGTTCGCGCCAGTCCGGCGGCAGGTTCGCCGCGGAGGGGGCCGGCGGCGGACCGCTGGCCGGCGAGGTCTCCTTTTCGGCGGCGAGCCGGAATGCCAGCGAGAGCCCCATGACGTGGTCGAGCAGGTCGCCCACTGCCAGCCCTTCGCACGGGGTCGGTGCCGCGAGCTGGTCGTCGGGAATCTCCGCGACCAGTGCCCGCATCTGGCGGGCAGCGGGTGCCAGGTCGAGCATCGTGCCACCACTCCTCGGCTATGTGTCCACGCACGGTTCGAGCACCGCGCTACTGGTCACACATGCTAGAGCCCGGCAGTGACACTCGGCGGGCACGCGCGCGGCGCGCCCCTCGCGACCGGCCGCCGCCGGAGGCGGCAGGGCGGCACATGAACCCGGCGGAGGGTGAGCTAACGCGCTTCTTCGGACATAGGGCCCATTGTTCCGCCGGGCCCGGGTAGGTTGGCCTGGCAAGCGCATCGCACCAGGTCTGACTGACAAGGGGGGACGTCCCATGGACTTCGACATGGTGGTGGAGATCCCGCAGGGGTCGCAGAACAAGTACGAGATGGACCACGAACGGCGCAGGCTGCGCCTCGACCGCACGCTGTTCACCGCGACCCAGTACCCGGCCGACTACGGCTACATCCCCGACACCCTGGCCGAGGACGATGAGCCGCTCGACGCCATGGTGCCGCTCGACAAACCGTCCTACCCCGGAAGCGCGGTACACGTCCGGCCGGTCGCCGTGTTCTGGATGCGCGACGAGCGCGGCCCCGACGCCAAGGTACTGTGCATGCCCGCCGGCGACCCCCGAGTCGACCACATCCAGGACCTGAGCGACGTGCCCGAGTTCCAGTTGAACGAGATCACGCACTTCTTCGACATCTACAAGCGACTGGAACCCCTCAAGAGCTCCGAGGTCCGCGGCTGGCAGGACCGCGCGGCGGCCGAGGCGACCATCACCGACGCACAGCGGCGCGCCGTGGGCCAGCCGCGGAGCCGTACCGGTGCCTGACCCGGCGGCGCACCGTGCCTGCCGGCAGGTGGCGCCCGGCGGTCGTCCACTCCCACCGCGATGCGGCCCGCTGCGCCAGGCCCGCCTGCCGTAGCCTCGGCTACGTGCGCATCAGCTACGCGAGTGTCCCCGGCGACGGTGACGGCAACGAGGACCTCGCCGCGTCCGGGCCGGACTGGGCGTTCGTCCTCGACGGCGCCACGGCCCGCGACACCGACAGCGGCTGCCGGCACGGCGTCCGCTGGTTCGTCGCCACCCTTGCCGCCGCTCTCGCCGGCGAGATGGCACCGGCACGGCACGCGTCCCCGGCTGACGCGCTCGGCGAGGCGCTGGAGCGGACCCGCGCCGCCCATGACTCCTGTGACCTCGCCAACCCGGACAGCCCGTCGAGCACCGTCGCCATGGTCCGCCGCGCCGATCCCGGCCTGGAGTACCTGGTGCTCGCCGACTCCGCGGTGCTGCTCCCGGAAGCCGGCGGCGAGGTCACCGTCATCACCGACGACCGGTTGCACCATCTTCCGGGTGGGCGGCCCTACAGCGGGGAGCTCGTGCGGGCCGCGCGCAACAGCCCTGACGGGTTCTGGGTGGCCGGCGCCCGGCCCGAGGCCGCGCGGCACGCCGTGACCGGTACCGCGCACCCGCCAGGGCTGCGGTTCGCCCTGCTGACCGACGGCTGCACCCGGCTCGTCGAGCACTACGGGCAGAGTTGGCCGGACGTCTGGCTGCACCTGGAGAAGCGCGGGCCGGAGTCGCTCATCGCCTGGGTGCGCGAGCGCGAGCGCGCGGACGGCCAGGTCTCTCCCGGCCGCGGCAAGCGGCACGACGACGCCACCGCCCTGGTGGGCGCGTTCGCGCTGGCTCCGGAGTGCCGCGCAAGCAACTAACCTCACGCACATACCATCCAGTCGGTACAGGAAGAGGTTTCATGCAAGCGATCCAGATCACCGAGTTCGGCGGCCCCGAGGTCCTGCGGACCACCGAGGTCGGGGAGCCGCGGCCCAGCGGCGACGAGGTCCTGATCCACGTGGACCGGTGCGGGGTGAACTACGCCGACACCCACCAGGCCGAGAACACCTACCTCACCGAGGCCGAACTGCCCCTCACCCCCGGCGGCGAGGTCATCGGCCACACCCCGGACGGGCGGCGCGTCGCGGCCCTCGTGGGCACCGGCGGCTACGCCGAGCAGGCCGCCGCCAACCCGAACCAGGTGTTCGACGTTCCGGACGGCGTCGACGACGTGAGCGCCCTGGCGCTGCTGATCCAGGGAACGACGGCCTGGGTACTGCTGCGCAAGAGCATCCGGATGGAGCCCGGCGAATCCGTTGTGGTGCACGCCGCGGCCGGCGGTGTGGGCTCGATCGCGGTCCAGCTCGCCAAGGTCTTCGGCGCGGGCCGGGTCATCGCGACGGCCAGCAGCGAGGAGAAGCGCGACCTCGCGCTCCAGCTCGGCGCCGACGCCGCTGTCGACTCGCGGGCCGACGACATGACGACCGCCCTGATCGAGGCGAACGAGGGCCGGCCGGTGGACGCCGTCCTGGACATGACCGGCGGCCGGGTCACCGACGAGAGCCTCCGCGCGCTCGCCCCGTTCGGCCGGCTGGCGTTCTACGGGATGGCCTCGCGCGAAGCTCCCCGACCGGTGGAGCTGCGCAACCTGATGCGGCACTCGACGGGGGTGAGCGGCATGTGGCTGGCGCACGCCTTCACACTCCCCGGAAACGTGGTGCACCGGGCCATGGCGGAGCTGTTCGAGCTGGTGCGGAAGGGCACCGTGCGCACCATCAACGGCGGGGTGTACCCGCTCTCCGAGGCCGATCGCGCCCACGAGGACCTGCGCGCCCGCCGAACCACCGGGAAGCTGGCACTGGACCCGTCGCGGTAGTGCCACCGGGCGGCGCCTCAGCTCTGGGCGCCGCCCTCGTGCCGGAGAACGAGACGGGCGGAGCTCACTCCTCGACGTCCACGACGTCCGGGAGGATCCGCACGATCTCGTTGGCGACCTGCAGGGAGATGTCCCGCTTCTCGTCGTCGCTCACCCGGTCCGGCGCGCGGTACCAAATGGTGACGACCATATTGCGGTCAGCGGCCTTGACGACGGACATGCTGCCGCCGGGGTCCTCCCCGAAGAGGGCCTCGTTGCTGTACCCGGCCATGTACTGGATCCCGGTGTCGCCAACCGAGACCTCCTCAGGTTCGGTCACCTCCTCGATCGTGTCCACGGGGTCGCTCCTCTCCGCCGCGCGGCGCACCCTCTGGTAGTCGTCCTCGACGGTGTCGGACGCGTACCGGCCCAGGCCGACGGCGAGGAACTCCTCGCTCGCGTATTTCAGGCTCATGTCCTCGAACACCCCGCAGTCGGCGAGCTCCTCCAGTTTCCTGTCGGCGTTGTCGGGGAATTCCGAAGACTCGTAGGCATACTCCTCCGTCTCGGGATTCCGCTGCCCCGTGATGTCGGTGACCGCGTCGGTGACAACGTCATCGCAAGCGGGAAGCTCCGCGTACGCGGCCGCGGGCCGCATGAGGACCCAGGTCACCACTCCGCCGGCTCCGAGGAGCAGTGCCAGGCCGCCGGCGATCACACCGACGATCACACCGGTGCGCCGCGGCGGCGGCTGGTTGGGGTAGGGCGGCATGGGGCCGCCCGGAGGCCCGGGAGGGCCCCCTCCGGGTGGCCCGTAGGGCTGCTGCGCACCGTAGGGATTCTGCGGGGGGTAGCCGCCGTACCCCTGCTGCGGCCCGTAGGGCTGCTGCGGCCCGTACGGCCCCTGCGGGGGTCCGGGCTGGCCGGGGGGAGGCGGCGCGGGCGGGTAACCAGCCATATCGACAAGCACTCCTCGCTAACGGGGGGCACCGCGTCCAATGTGACGCGGACCAACGTCCAATATGCCCCGCTGGTCTTCGACTGTCGCCGGCGCGGGATCGGTTCTCGCGGGTTTCCGGTACTCGGCACCGGAGGGTCACTCGGTCTCGACCGTGCGGGAGATCCGCCGGTTCATCGCGTTGGCGAGGTCGACCACGGTCTCCAGGTGCTCCTCGGCGGAGACGTCCGACGTCCCCGAGTACTCGATGGAGACCCTGAGGTTGCGGGTGGTGAACACCGCGTGACCCCGTTTGTTCCCCGTCCCTGACGCGAGCACCTCCCGGTGGGTGTCCTCGACCGAGAACGCGATACCGCCGTCCCCGGTGGGGATCTCGCGGGTGTCCACCTCCGCACTGGTCTCCGCGATGCCGTCCAGGCCCTTCTCGTAGTTCCGTTCCACGTACCGCCGCACCTCGGAGTAGTCGTCGTCCTCGGGCTCGGGTGCGTGGAGGGAGGTGCTCACCCGCACCGTCGTGTCGCGCCCCGTCCACGGCTCGTCCGGATCGGGGCTCGCCAGGCAGACCGCCCAGTCCTCGTACTCCTCATGGGCTGCCCGGTACCCGGGGCCGGCGAGCCGCTCGACCTCGGCCTCCTCCGCCCCCGCGACCGAGGTGAGCACGTCCTCGGTCAGCAGCTCGTCGCACTCGCCCGCCGAGGAGTACGGGGGCGCGTGTCCGAGGACCGCCCAGGTGGTCACACCGACCACGACCAGGACGGCCACCCCTCCGGCGATACCGGCGACGAGCAGCCCGTTGCGCCGGCGGGGCGGCTGGTGGGGCGGGGGCGGCACGGGCCCGCCCGGACCGGGAGGAGGGCCGCTCCCGGGAGGCCCGTAGGGCTGCTGCGCGCCGTAGGGATTCTGCGGCCCGTACGGCCCCTGCGGGGGTCCGGGCTGGCCGGGGGGAGGCGGCGCGGGCGGGTAACCAGCCATATCGACAGGCGCTCCTCGTCAACGGGGGACACCGGGGGTGCGGCGTTGGGAACTATCTTCAGGTATGCCCCGTTGATCTTCGATGCCCGCACGCGCGCAGACGGCTCGTTCGGGTTTCGCACTGTTCGGCGCGCCGTACATGACCGTCGCATCCACGGCGCGCCACCAAACCTTCGAACCGTGCCCGGCGTTACTCGGTCTCGATCGTCCGGGAGATCTTCCCCTCCACCGCGTTCGCGAGGTCGGCCACGATCTCGATGTGCCGTTCGGCGGGGATCTCGGGGGTCCCCGAGTACGTCACGTACACCTCCAGGTTGCGGGTGGTGAATGCCGCGCTGCCCCACCGCCCTGTCGCGTGCATCGAGGACAACTCCTCGTCCGGGTCGTCCACCCAGAACGCGTCGCCGCCGTCGCCGGTGGAGATGGAGCGGACCTCCATCTCCGCGTTCGTCCCGGCGGGGGTCACCGTTCCCTCACCGTCTTCGAGGTCGATCTCGTAGTGGTCGTAGACGTCGTCGCGCGCCCGCTCCATCGTCCGCTGCACATCGGCGTAGTCGTCCTCCTCGGTCTTCGGGGAGTGGCGGTACACGGCGACCATCACCGACGTGTCGTACTCGCCCGACGGCTCGTCCGGGTTGTCGCTCGACACACACGTCTGCGCTTCCAGGACGTCCTCGTCCTCAAGGGGTGTCTCCTGAAAGGTGTCGAACTGGTCGACCGGGTTGCCCTCCGCGCCCGGGGTGTCGGCCAGGACGTCCTCGGCGAGCAGGTCGTCGCACTCCCCTATCGAGGAGTACGGGGCCGCGGTCCCCATCATCGCCCAGGCCAGCACACCGCCGATGAGCAGGACGGCGAGCCCTCCGCAGATGGCGGCGATGATCAGCCCATTGCGCCGCGGCGCCGGCTGGCCGGGGTAGGGCGGCACGGGTCCGCCCGGCGGCCCGGGAGGGCCGCCTCCGGGATGACCGCCCCCGGGCGGCCCGTACGGTCCCTGCGGAAACCCCTGCTGTGGACCGTGGGAACCCTGGGGCGGATAACCGGAGGGCTGTCCGTACGCTCCGTACGGCCCCTGCGGGGGACCGGGCTGGCCCGGGGGAGGCGGCATGGGCGGATGACCAGCCATATCGACAAGCGCTCCTAGTCAAGGGGGGACACCGGGGACGCGGCGTTAGGAACCATCTTCAGACATGCCCCATTGATCTTCGATGCCCGCACGCGCGCAGACGGCTCGTTCGGGTTTCGCACTGTTCGGCGCGCCGTACATGACCGTCGCATCCACGGCGCGCCACCGAACCTTCAGGCCGTGCCCGGCGTTACTCGGTCTCGACAGTGCTGGAGATCTGCCTGTTCACCACGTCGGCGAGGCCCGCCACCACCTCGAGGTGCTCCTCGACGGAGACATCGGACGGCCCCAGGTAGGTGACGACGACCTCAAGGTTACGGGTGGTGAACACCGCTCCGCTTAACCGGCCGGTTGAGGTCCACTCGGAGAGCTTCGCATCGGGAGAGTCGGCTGCGAACGCGGTACCGCCGTCGCCAGTGGAGATCTCGCGCACCTCCACCTCGGCGCTGGCCCCCTTGAGACGGCCAGCCGCCTCCCCCTCCTCGAAGTCGATCTCGTCGAAGCGCTCGTCGCGCTGCCGCTCCATCTCCCGCCGCACGTCCTCCTCCTCGATGTCGGAAGAGTGGAGGTACGCGCTGAGGAGGACGGCCGTGTCTGGTGAGTCCTGGTCATCGATCAACATGCAGCTCTGCGCGTCCTCGTACTTGTCTTCGCTACTCATGAGGCCGCTGAACCCGTCCTGCTGGCGGACCTGGTTGCCCTCCGCGCCGGGAACGTCGGCGAGGGCGTCCTCGGGCAGCAGGTCGTCGCACTCTCCCGTGGTGGCGTACGGCGGCGAGAACCCGAAGGCCGCCCAAGCGCCTATGCCACCCACGAGCAGCACGGCGAGCCCGCCCGCGAGACCGAGGATGAGCATCCCGTTACGTCGAGACGCCGGCTGCTGCGGGGACGGTGGCATCCCACCGGGAGGGCCGGGCGGCGGCGCGCCACCCCCGGGCGGCCCGTAGGGCTGCTGCGGCGCGCCCTGCTGAGGACCGTACGGACCGCCCTGCGACGGCGGGTACTCGAAGCGCGGCCGCTGCGGACCGTATGGTCCCTGCGGTGGACCGGGCGGGCCAGGAGGAGGGGTGGGCGGGTAACCGGCCATAGCGACAAGCGCTCCTTGCGGATGGGGGACGCGGCATCGCTGCCATACGTGCGGGGTACCGTATTCACCCTATCGATGACGTGACCACCTGACGTGACCACACAGTGTGCCCGAAAGTGTTCCGGACCCCCGCCCCGGATAGCGGGACACGTTCCCGCTCCAACGGTGAACCAGACGGTCCGGCCGGTGAGGCTGCGGCGATGGGACCGCGAACCAAGCGCGGCAGCGCCGGAGCCAGGCCGCCAACCGCATCCGCCCATCCGTGACACGCCGCAGCGCTGGCCCAATCGCCAAGCCACCCGCGGCCACCGAACGTTAACCGTGGGCAACGACCTGTCGACCTCGGAGACAACCCGTAGTGGGATCGGACAAACGGCCCCACAATGGATACGTGGCACGTGGCAAACTCCGGATCTATCTTGGTGCCGCTCCGGGCGTGGGCAAGACGTACAACGCCCTGAGCGAGGCGCAGCGGCGCCACGGCCGCGGAACGGACATCGTCGTCGGGTTCGTCGAGGTCCACGGCAGGCGGATGACCGCCGAACTCCTCGACGGCCTCGAGGTACTGCCGCGGCACATGCCCGCCAATGAGGACGCCGTCTCCGCGGAGCTCGACGCCGACGCCGTTCTCGCGCGGCGCCCGCAGGTGGCGGTGGTCGACGAGCTCGCCCACACCAACGCTCCCGGCTCCCGCAACCCGAAGCGCTGGCAGGACATCGACGAACTGCTCGACGCCGGCATCGATGTGATCTCCACGGTGAACATCGAGCACCTGGAGTCCCTCAACGACGTCGTCGAGCAGATCACCGGGGTCCGGCAGCGGCAGACGATCCCCGACGAGGTGGTGCGCCGCGCCGACCAGATCGAGCTGTGCGACATGTCGCCGCACGCGCTGCGCCGCCGCATGGCGCACGGGAACATCTATCCCGTGGAGAAGGTCGACGCCGCGCTGTCGAACTACTTCCGCGAGGGCAACCTCACAGCCCTGCGCGAGCTTGCGCTGCTGTGGGTCGCCGACAGGGTGGACGAAGGGCTGAGCCGATACCGGGGCGAGCACAAGATCCGGCAGACCTGGGAGGCCCGAGAGCGCATCGTCGTCGCGCTGACCGGCGGACCCGAGGGCGAGACGCTGATCCGGCGGGCCGCGCGCATCGCCGCACGCGCGCGCGGCGGCCAGCCGCAGCCCAGCCACCTGATGGCGGTGCACGTGGTGTCGAGCAGCGGTCCCGCCCACGTCCGGCCCAGCGTCATCGCGCGGCAGAAACAGCTCCTGGCCCAGCTCGGCGGCACCTACCACCAGGTGATCGGCGACGACGTGCCCTCGGCCCTGCTGGACTTCGCGCGCGGGGCCAACGCGACCCAGATTGTCCTGGGCACGTCCCGCCGCCGGAGCTGGCAGTACGTGTTCGGCCCCGGGGTCGGCACCATCGTGGCCCGCGACTCCGGCGACATCGACGTGCACATCGTCACGCACGAGGAGGCGGGCCGCGGGCGCGGCCTGCTCCCGCCGCTCGCCCGAGGCGGGCTGGGCAGGGTGCGGCGGATCTGGGGCTGGCTGCTGGGTGTGCTGCTTCCACTGCTACTGACCGCCGTGTTGCAGCTTCCGGCACTCGACCCGCTCGACCTCACCACCGAGTTCCTGCTCTTCCTGTTGTCGACGGTGGTGGTGGCGATCGTCGGCGGGTTGTGGCCCGCGTTCGCCTCCGCCGTTCTGGGCAGTCTGCTGCTGAACGTGCTGTTCACCGAGCCGCTGTACCGACTGACGATCGACAGCGTGGACAATCTCCTCGCGCTCATCGTGTTCGTGCTGGTCGGCGTGCTCGTAGCGATCGTCGTCGGTATGGCGAACCGGCGCTCGCTGCAGGCCGCCCGCGCGCGGGCCGAGGCGAGCACCCTGAGCCTGCTCGCCGGCAGCGTGCTCAGCGGAAACGAGCCGCTACCGGCCCTGCTGCAACGGATCCGGGAGAACTTCGGGCAGGACTCGGTGGCGCTCATCGAGCAGCAGGACGACACTCGCTGGCGGCTCGTCGACCACGTCGGTCTCGGTCCGTGCCACTCGCCGGACAACGCCGACGCGCTGGTGTCGGTCAGCGACACGCTCGCGCTGGCGCTGCGCGGGCGGGTACTTCCCGCCTCCGACCGCCGGGTGCTGAGCGTGTTCGCCACGCACATCGGCATCGCCCTCGAACGGCAACGGCTCACCCTCGACGCGGCCGAAGCCCGCAGGCAGGCCGCCGGAAACAAGATCCGCACAGCGCTGCTCGCCGCGGTCTCCCACGACCTGCGCACCCCACTCACCTCGATCAAGGCCAGCGTCTCCAGCCTGCGCGCCACCGATATCGAACTCGACGAGCCCGACCGGCGCGAGCTGATGGAGAACATCGAGGACTCCACGGACCGGCTCACCGACCTCGTCGGCAACCTCCTGGACATGAGCCGGCTGCAGACCGACACCGTTCGGCCGAACATCCGCTCTGTTGGCCTTGAGGAAGTGGTCCCGGCGACACTCATCTCAATGCCGGAGAACAACGTGACCGTGGACGTTCCGGATAACCTGCCCCGCGTGCGGATCGACACCGGCCTGCTGGAACGCGCCGTGGCCAACGTGGTGCAGAACGCCAGCCGGCACAACCGGGACGCGATCGGCCCGGTCCGGGTGGCGGCGAGCACGCTCGGCGAGACCGTGGAGCTGCGGGTGGCCGACCACGGCCCGGGCGCCTCCGACGAATCCAAGGACCGCATGTTCGAGGCGTTCCAGCGGCTCGGGGACACGCCCCGCGGTACCGGGATCGGCCTGGGGCTGGCGGTGGCGCGCGGGTTCACCGAGGCGATGGAGGGAACCCTCGTCGCGGAGGACACTCCGGGAGGTGGGTTGACCATGGTGTTCACCCTGCAGAGCGCAAACGGAAACCAAACTGCGCAAGTCGGGGATGACTGATGCGGGTCCTGGTCGTGGACGACGACGCCCAGATCATCAGCGCCATGCGGATCCATCTGCGGGCGCGCGGTTACGACGTGGACACCTGCGGCGACGGCGGCGCGGCACTGCGGATCACGGCGCGGCACCTGCCCGACCTGGTGCTGCTGGACCTCGGGCTGCCCGACATGGAGGGCATGGAGGTCCTCGAACGGCTGCGCGTCTGGACCTCGGTCCCGGTGATCGTGCTCTCCGCCCGCCACTCGGCCAGCGAGAAGGTGCGCTCCCTCGACGCGGGCGCCGACGACTATGTGACCAAGCCGTTCGGGTTCGACGAGCTGCTGGCGCGGATTCGGGCCGCGCAGCGCCGGTCGGTGCGCGGCGAGGAGGCCCCGGTCGTGCGGACCCCCGCGTTCACTGTCGATCTGGGCGCCAAGCGGGTGCTCCGCGACGAGCAGGAGGTCCGGCTCACCCCGACCGAATGGCACATCCTGGAGATCCTGGCGCGCAACGCCGGTCGCCTGGTCAGCCAGCGCCAACTGCTGCACGACGTATGGGGGCCGGTGTACCAGAGCGAGACCAACTACCTGCGGGTGTACATGGCGCAGCTCCGCCGCAAGCTGGAGCCCGACCCGGCCCACCCCAGGCACCTCATCACCGAGGCGGGCATGGGATACCGCTTCGAGCGGGAAGGCGGATGACCCGGGCCGGGCGGCGGGCCCGAAGGACCGCCCGAGCCCCGGCGCGTACGCTCCCGTGCCCGTGAGGCCGCGCTTCTCAAGCGCCTCAGCCAGCACCTAGTCGGAACGGGGCGCACCAGAAAGCCAACGGCGAAGACCCCGCCCGGGTCCCGGGCGGGGTCGGAGCGGGTTTTCGCTGCGCGCGGCTCAGCAGGCCGCGAGCTCCATCAGCATCCGGAACTCCGCGCCGCCGGAGCGCCCGCGCTCGGCCTCGGTGATCGCGTACATGGGGGCACAGGCCCGAGCCCAGGCGAGCAGGCGCGACTCCGGAAGCCCGAGGACGGACGCGAGGACCGCGGCGCGACGCTGCACCTCATCGACCGAGGCCGCCTTCCACACCAGCCAGTCCACGGTGTCGGCGGCGGCGTCTCCGAGGCAGGCCCGGGGATCGACGGCTACCAGCCCTCGCTCCGGACCTCCGTCGAGGACGTTGCCGGGGTGCAGGTCGGCGTGCACCATCACGACGTCGTCGTCCCCCTCGGCCAGGGCACGCGCGCGGGCGTGGCCGTGGTGCAGGTACGCGGCCGGCATCAGGTCGGCCGCCGGCCCTGTGACCCGCCGGTGCTCGAACTGGTCGAACAGGAAGCCCATGCGGGAAGACAGCGGGCGCAGCTCGCGCCGCACCTCGGGTGGGACGTCCACAGCGTGCAGGTCGGCGATGAGGGCGCCGACCACCTCCATGGGCGGCACTTCGCCCCGCAGCGCGACGGTGGGCCCGGTGCCGATGGCCTCCAGCAGCACTGCCCCTCGGCCGGCGTCGACCTCCCAGACCTCGGGGACGCGTCCGCTGGTCTCCCAGAGCCGCAGCACCCGCGCTTCCTCGGTGCCCAGGCCCGGGTCAGGCGAGATCTTCAGGATGCCGCGGGAGCCGTCGATCCGATGGCAATGCAGCACTACGGACGTCCTGCCGTGCGGAGCCGGCCCCTCGATGGAGAGTTTCCATTCGACGGCGAGCTCCTCGACCAGTGCGGGTAGCCGTGCCAGCCAGTCGTCCGCCCCGCTTCCGAACCTGCACAGCAGTCTTTTTCGCTGTTTGCTGTCAACCAACTGCGCTGTGCTGTTGCTCATTCGTCCACCTTATGCGTCTGTCCCGCCCTGCTCCTGCTCGCGCCGCCTTCGTACTCGCCACCGCGAGGGCTCCGCGCCCAAGCCTCCGCATCGGCCAAGGGGCGGCGATCGCCCCACCGCCAAAACCGGTCCGGCTTCGGGTGCCGGCCGTCCCCCATAGATTGACGGCACCGTCCGCCAGCGAGGTACTACCACAACCTCTACCCTTCGGGGACCCCGTTCCATGCGCTTCACGGGTATTCGGCTTCGCGTTGGTTTTGTGGCCAGAAGCACGGGTACCCGGAGTCCGCGCCGCGCGTTTCCGGCTCTCCTGTGCGGTATCAGGGCTATGCGTACGCGCGGTCACCCGGCGGTGAGTCCCGGTAGCAGCGACGCCGCTGCGGCCGCGGACAGCGGGGACGGGGACCGCGCCAGCCGCTGAACCGCGGTGCGGGCGCCGCCCCCACGGGACGGCGCCCCCACGAGGCCGCGAGTTCGGGATGGTCACGGGATACACACGCTCGCTTCGGCCATCGGCACCGGTCAGGCTGCCAGCCGCGCCTTGGCCAAGCGGTGCTGGGCGAGCAGCGTGTCCACAACGAGTTCTGAGGGCCACAGCGGAGCCGTGACCGATGTTGCCCCCAGTTCGTGCAACCGCTCGACATCGGCACCGTCGATCAGACGCCAGGTGGCGACAAAGACCCGGGGCTCTCGTCCGCTGCGCAACCGGTCCACCGCGTCCGCCACCGTCGGGGCCCAACCGTTGAGGTATCCGACCTGAACGGGCGACCGCAGCCGGCGGCTCAGCATGCGCGCGACATCCGTCACCTCCTGTCGCTCGTCCTGGTCGTTGGCTCCGTCGGCGGCCAGGACGACGCCGTCGCCCAGAGTCCATCCGGAGTCGTGTAGCCGGCGCGCCAGGTCGGCGACGATCGAGGGCACGGCACCGAGGGGCGGGGTCGGGCAGGCGTCGACCCGGCCGTCCAGGTCGAGCCGGGCGAACGTCTCAGCGCTGGCGAGGTCGCCGCCAGCGACGAACGCGGGGACCACGGCGATCGGCCCTTCGGTGCTCCGTACCGTCTCGTTCACCTCCGGACCGGACCCGAACGCCGGCACCACAGGGGCCTCGCCCCGGTCCGCGACTGCCTCGGCCAGGCCGCGGAGCGCCTTCTTGCGGTGCACATCACACAAATCATCTGCAACCAGCACCATCGTCGGGACCATATCCGTCTCCTTTTTTGTCATCGAGAACGCCGGCCCGGGCAGTGGAGTCTATGGGCCGACGATTTCCCTCATATGACCGCGTGTTACACGACTGCAAACGCACACCAGACCGCGGCGCCGAACCGCGAAAAGTGATCCTTCGTTCCCGGAGGAACGGGGCTCGTGATTCGGCCGCTCCACAAAGGGCCGATGGCCGCGGACACCGCGCCACCGCCACCGCCCACCAGGTCACACGCTCGTTCCCGGTATACGCGAGGCGGCGCGCGCCATCGGTTCCACGAAAGATCCGCGGCTGTCGGCGCGCGTTCCACAGTCTCACCTCCTGCCACCGTCCCGTGTAGTGCCGAACATCCCGACAAACACGCTGGTAACGCGAGCCTCTGTGGCACACCATTCTTGATCTCTGCAGAAGTCGGGGGTCGGGGAATGGACACGCGGCACCTCGGGAAACAAAAAATACCCGATCCCGGCATTGCCACAAACATTGGGGGTGGAATCCGCATTACGGAATTTACAATGCGCATGCATTTGCACTGCCCCCTGCTCGCGCGGGGGCGCGCCGCCAGCCCTGTTGGGCGCGGATCCGCGGGCCGGCGACGCCGCTTCGGGGGACTCGCGGAGTCCCGTCGGCGTGAGTACTTGCTATCGGTCGGTGCGCATTTCAGACTTGGAGGCAGGGGGGTGTACTGACACTGCTGTGTCCTGGAACCATGCGCTCCCCGGCTCCAGCGGTGTCGAGTATCCTCATGATCCGGCCCTCCATAGGATCAGACTGGAGACCCAATGGCTGTACATCCACAAGTGCAGGCGCTGGCCGAAGCATTTCTGCATCACGTGGACTACGAGGCGCCCGGCCTGGTCGAGGGGCTGTACCTCACCGGATCAGTCGCTCTGGACGACTTCCGTCCACATTCGAGCGACGTCGACTTCGTGGTCGTCGCCGGACGGCGCCTCACCGGCACCGACCGCGACGCGCTGCGGCGGGCACACGCCCGGACCCGTGCGTTCTTCCCGCGCCCGCAGTTCAACGGAATCCACGTCGCCTGGGACGACCTCACAGAGGACCCCATGGCGTGCGGTCCGGTCGCCTCCGTTCTGGCCGGGCGCTTCCGGAACCGGGCCGGCGCCGACGTCAACCCGGTCACCTGGCACGTGCTCGCCGAACGGGGAGTGACCATCCGCGGTCCGCTGCCGGTCGAGCTGAACGTCTGGGACGAGCGCGAGAGCCTGCGCGCGTGGTCTCTCGGCAACCTCGACGAGCAGTGGCGCAGGTGGCGCGCCAAGGCCGGGCGCCTAGTGACGCCGCGCGGACTGGCCGCTTTGGGATCGCTCGCCCCCTCGTGGAGCGTCCTGAGCGTGAGCCGGTTGCATTTCACCCTGTGCACCGGCGAGATCACGTCGAAGTCGGGCGCCGGGCGCTACGCGTTGCACGCGTTCCCCGAGCGCTGGCAGCAGATCGTCAACGAGTGCCTCCGGGTGCGCCACAACACCACCAGGCCGTCGCTGTACGAAAGCGCACTCGCCCGCCGCCGTGCCGCGCTCGACTACATCGAGATGGTGCTCGACGACGCTCTCACCCCGCGAACGGCCTGACACACGGCGCACCGCGTCCGGCTAACCTGGACATCATGACGAAGCGCTCCATCGTCCTCTTCGGCGAACCCGTCCTCGTTACTCCCACCACCCCCGTCACCACGTTCGACAAACACACCGAGACGCTGGTGCGCGACCTGCTCGACACCGTCGACGAGCCGGGGCACGCCGGCGTGGCCGCGCCGCAGATCGGGGTGGGTCTGCGCGCGTTCAGTTACAACGTCGAAGGGGAGATCGGCTACGTTCTCAACCCCGAGATCGCGGAGCGCTCCGAGGAGGTCCAGGAGGGCGAGGAGGGCTGCCTGTCGGTCCCCAGCCTCTGGTATCCCACGGCGCGGGCCCAGTACGCGGTCGTGCGCGGGGTCGACCTCCGCAACGAGCCGGTCACACTGAGCGGCTCCGGGCTGATGGCTCGCTGCCTGCAACATGAGACCGATCACCTTGACGGTGTGCTCTACCTTGACCGGCTCGACCGGGAGAACCGCCGCAGGGCCATGCGCGAGGTCCGCCGTTCCGCCTGGTTCCTGCCCGAGACACCACCCGAGCCCGAGGCGGTGAAACTGCCGAGCGCATTCGGCGGATTGTCCTGATCGGGCCGAACTGCCCCGGTTCGCCCGTAGACTCCCTAGGCAGATCTCCAACGATCTCGTATCGTCTGCCGAAGCATCTCGTGGCCCACGGGACCCGCGCATCTCTCGAGCCCCCTCGAACCCGGGTACCCATCCGCCCACCCCCAACTCGGGCGTGGCCACAGGCCCGTCTACGGAGCGACGCACAGTGAACGAACTCGAAAGACCCTCGCGCGGCCGCGCGTACCCCCGAACCTCCCTCCTCGCCGGCCTGGCCGCGGCTACCCTCCTCATCTGCGCGCCGGCGGCGTACGCCGAGCCCGAGGAGGAAGAGGTCGATATTGACGAACTCAACGAGCGCGCCGAGAAGTTGGAAGAGGAGTACGAGGGGGAGCTACCCCAGTACACCGACGCCAAGGAGTCCGTGGAGACGGCCGAGGAGAAGCTGGCCGACGTCGAGGACCAGCTCTCCGACGCGGAGGCCGACGTCGCCCAGGTAGCCGCGGCCCAGTACAAGGGAACCGGCCTCGACCCCACGGTCGAGGTGGTGATGAGCAGCTCCCCCGATAACACCCTCGACGACGCCGCACTGGCCGGGCGCATATCGGACTCCAACGGCGAGCGCGTGATCAACCTCACCGAGCTCAAGGAGGCGCGCGAAGAGGCCTCCGAGGAGGCCGAGACCGAGCTCGCCGAGGCCAAGGACCTCATCGACGATCTCGAAGAACAGCGCGACGACGTCCTCGCCAAGATCGAGAAGTACGAGGAGGAGCAGGTCCCCGAGACTCCGGGCGACGGCACCGTGCCCGCATCCGCCAAGGGCTGGGGCTTCGACGGCGCCACACCGCGCATGGCCGCGATCCGCGACGAGATCATCCAGGAGTTCGGCGCCCCCTTCCCCGTTGGCTGCGTCCGATCGAGCGCCGACGACCACGGCACCGGCCAGGCCTGCGACTTCATGATGAGCAACAACGGTGGCCACCCCTCGGCGGAGAACAAGGAGCTCGGCCAGCAGATCGCCAACTACGCCCAGGCGAACGCCGATCGGCTGGGCGTCAAGTACGTCATCTGGGAGCAGCGGATCTGGGACAGCCGCAACCCGGGCTCCGGCTGGAAGCAGATGGACGACCGGGGCAGCATCACCGAGAACCACTACGACCACGTGCACGTGTCCTCGTTCTGAGGAAGCGGCTCA
Source organism: Lipingzhangella halophila (assembly GCF_014203805.1). Lineage (GTDB taxonomy): Bacteria > Actinomycetota > Actinomycetes > Streptosporangiales > Streptosporangiaceae > Lipingzhangella > Lipingzhangella halophila. Next base: position 4,964,465 of record NZ_JACHJT010000001.1, read on the forward strand.
CCTCGCGCGCCGTAGTGGCGTCCGCGCCAGCGACGTCGCGACCGGCAGGCATACGACCAGGGCGGCCGCGGTGAGCGAGAATCCCCAGCCATAGCCGAGGTACTGCAGCGCGAGGCCGAGCCCGAGCGCACCCACGCCGGTGCCCGCGTCGTAGCCGATGTTCCACGCCGCGCTGGCTGTCCCGTAGCCGGCCGGACCGGCGCGGCGGAACAGCACGACGACGGTGTCGTTCTGGGTGGCTCCGAACCCGGCGCCGAACAGCGCCGCGCCCGCGATGACCAGAGCGGCTCCCGCCGGCCCGGGGCCGGTCCACCCGGCGTGCGCCGGCCAGACAGCCCAGGCCGCCAGCGCCATGCCGGCTGCCGCGCTCACCATTCCGGAAACGAGCAGCACCGGGCGGCCGTCGCGGTCGCTCAGCCATCCGGCGGTCCACCGCCCCGCCAGCATCAGGGCACTGTAGGCGAGCAGCGCGGCGACGGCGACCCAGGACGCGTGCTCCAACGGGATGGCCAGGAACGTGGTGAACGCGCTGGAGGCAACCGCCGCGATCAGCATCAGCAGCAGCGGGACGGGCAGGGTCGCCGCGCGCCGCCCCTGCGCCGAGCGCTCGTCGGCGGCGCCGGACGCGGCCTCCGGCCGGCCGTCCCCGGCGCACAGCCAGATACCGAACGCCGCGACCGCCCCGATCACCGGCCCCACCGCGGCCGTCCAGAACGCGGCTTCGAACCCGATGTTCAGCGCCAGCCACACGCCGGTCGGCAGGAACACCAGGTTCGGCAGCCCGCCGGCCAGCCCGTAGTATCCGGCGGCCCGCCCGATCTGGTTCGGTCGGACGAGGCGGGCGGCCAGGGCGGTTCCGGCCACGGTCACCATGCCGAACCCGACCCCGCGGACGGCCGACAGCGCGATCAGCGCCGTCAGGTCCATCGTCAGGATCATCAACGGCGCGGGACCGCCCAGGAGGAGGGCGCCGACGGGGAACGTCCAACGGTAGCCGCCGTGATTCAACAGCCAGGGCATGGCGAGCTGGATGAGCACTGTGGTCAGCATGAACGTCGCCGTTGTGAGCCCGGCCCCCAGCTCCCCCGCGCCGCCCCGTGTCGCCCACAGCGGAACCAACGGGAGCAGCAGAACGTACCCGCAGAAGCTGGTGACCGTAGCCAACATCAGGAGCCGGAAGGCACGACCGCCCAGCCCGAGATGCCGGCCAGCACTCAAGGGGTCATCGGATGAATATCTGCCACGGGGGGTAGGAGTGGGCAATGGTCGATCCCGCCTTCGCGCATCGTGCTGGAACGCCCGCCCCTCGGCATTGCGGGCGCCGGGCGGGCGTGCCCCGGATCCTACAGTTCCGGAGCGCGGTGCCGCCGCCCCGATCCGGTGAGCAGCAGCGAGCGCAGGTCCAGCAGGGCGTGCAGCACGATGGGAATGACCAGGCTGCCGGTTCCCAGGTAGACCACCATGAACAGCGCACCGAGCAGGCCCGGCCCGACCAGCCCCCACCAGCCCTGGTAAATGTGCGCGACGGCGAACAGCACGCAGGAGACGATCGCCGCCAGCCACACCGGCAGCCCGACCGCCACTCCCAGCGCGACGAAAAGGCCGCGGTAGAGCAGCTCCTCGCAGATACCCGCCGTGACCGCGAGACCCGCCGCCATGCGGCGCTCGGCACGCGAGCGAGGGGCCAGCGTGGCGAGGACCTGCCCGCCGGCCCCCGGTGCCGTCGAGTGCGACTCGCCGTGCTGCTCGCGGCCGCTTCGGCCTCCGCTGTCGCGAGTGAGCACCCACACGACCAGCAACGCGAGACTGAAACCGATCACCGCCGCCAGCAACGGCCCCCAGGAGTCCGGTGCGCGCAGCCCCAGGTGTCCCGGCGTGAGCCCTGGAGAGGTCAGCAGGATCACCACGATCGCCGCGGCCCACAGCCACTGGGCCGCGATCGTCACGGCGTAGAACCGGAGCAGCGCTCGCGGGTGGGTCTGGCGCCGGGCCTGCAGCCACGCGAACGCCCGGCGCCCCAGCAGCGGCTCGCCGATCGCGGCGTACATCAGCAGGAGGACCGCGAGGACCGTTGCGATCAGGCTGAACTCGGGATTGCTCTCTGGCATCAGCACGGAGCACAGCCTAGGAGATCCTGCCAGTGAACATGCCGTCTCCGGACGGCGTGGCCTCGATGCTCCCGCTGGGCACGGGGTGTGCGGCTCCGGTGTGTCGTCCGCGGGCGCCGCCCATAAGGCACCCCGCTGATTCCTGCCGCGCCCCCTTGTGATACCGGCCGCAACGGGGAACGGTAGTGAGTGTCCCGCGTCACACTCAACGGCAGGGAAGGGTTGGGAAGCATGGCGGACAAATCCGGTCCAGCGGCCAGCGGCAGGGCGCCCAAGGCCGATCGGCCCGCGGACATTCGCAACGTGGTGCTGGTCGGCCATTCCGGAGCCGGCAAGACGACTCTGCTTGAGGCACTGCTCAGTACAGCCGGTGTCACCTCCCGTCCGGGCAAGGTCGAGGAGGGCACCACCATCAGCGACTACGACGACGTCGAGGTCCGGCAGAAGAGATCGGTCAACCTCACCGTGGCTCCGGTAACGGTGGACGACGTGAAGGTGAACCTGCTGGACACCCCCGGCTACGCCGACTTCGTGGGCGAGCTGCGCGCCGGGCTGCGCGCGGCGGACGCGGCACTGTTCGTGGTCTCGGCGACGGACGGGATCGACGGCCGCACCCAACTGCTCTGGGACGAGTGTGCCGCGATCGGCACGCCCCGCGCTGTCGCCGTCACCAAGATCGACCACCCGCGCGCCGACTTCAACGACATCGTGGAGCAGTGCCAGGCCGCCTTTGGCGAGGGCGTCCTTCCCGCGTACTACCCGGTCACGTCGGGCGAAGGCGACAACCGCACGGTGCGTGGCCTCGTCGGGCTGATCTCGCAGCGCTTCTACGACTACTCGGGGGAGTCGCGCGCGGAGGCCGATCCACCCGCCGGCCTCGACGACGAAATCGAGGAGATGCGCAACGCTCTCATCGAGGGGGTGATCCAGGAGAGCGAGGACGAGACCCTCATGGACCGCTACATGGAGGGCGAGAACCTCGACCCCGGGCTGCTCATCGCCGACCTGGAGGCGGCCGTCGCCCGCGGGGGCTTCTATCCGGTGCTCGCGGTCTCCGGCACTCAGGGGATCGGCGTCCGGGAGCTGCTGGAGGAGTTCCCCCGGGCCTGCCCCTCGCCGACCGAGCGCCCGCTCCCCGACGTCACCACTGCTGCGGACAAGCCGGTCGAGGGCCTGACCAGCGACCCCGACGGCCCGCTGCTCGCCGAGGTGGTCAAGACCGTCAGCGATCCCTACGTCGGCCGGGTCAGCCTGATGCGGGTGTTCTCCGGAACGCTGCGGCCTGACACGGTCGTACACGTCTGCGGGCACGGCCTGAGCGAGCGCGGCCACGAGGACCACGATGTGGACGAGCGCGTGGGGGCCCTGTCGGTCCCGCTGGGCAAGCGGCTGGAACCGGTCGGCCAGGCCATCGCCGGCGATATCTGCGCGGTCGCCAAGCTCACCCAGGCCGAAACGGGCGACACGCTGTCCTCCCGGGAGAAGCCGCTGCGGATCCCGCCGTGGACGTTCCCGGAGCCCTTGCTCCCGGTGGCGCTGCGTCCCGCCTCGAAGTCCGACGACGACAAGCTGTCCCAGGCGATCTCCCGGCTGGCCGCCGAAGACATCACACTCACCGTCGAGGTGAACGCCGAGACGCACCAGTTGGTGGTGTGGTGCATGGGCGAGGCGCATCTGGACGTGATCACCGACCGGCTGGCCACCCGGTACGGGGTCAAGGTCGAGACCGGCACCGTCCGGATCCCGCTGCGCGAGACGTTCTCCGTGCCCGCGCAGGGGTTCGGACGCAACGTAAAGCAGAGCGGAGGGCACGGCGAGTACGGCATTTGCCGGATCGAGGTCGAGCCGCTGCCGTCGGGCTCGGGCCTGGAATTCGTCGACAGAATCGTCGGCGGCGTGGTGCCGCGCCAGTTCATCCCGTCCGTGGAGAAGGGCGTTCGCGCGCAGATGGAGAGCGGCGTGCACTCGGGGTACCCGCTGGTGGACATCCGGGTGACCCTCTACGACGGCAAGGCGCACTCGGTCGACTCCTCCGACATGGCGTTCCAGAAGGCCGGCAAGCTCGCGTTGAAGGACGCCGCCGAGAACAGCCAGATGTCGATGCTGGAACCCGTCGAGGAGCTCTCGGTGCTGGTGGACGAGGAGTACATGGGGGCCGTCATGAGCGACCTCTCCGCGCGCCGCGGCCGGGTCATCGGCACCGAAGCGCTGCCGGACGGCCGTTCCCTGGTCAAGGCGGAGGTCCCGGAACTGGAGATCACCCGCTACGCGATCGACCTGCGCTCACTCTCGCACGGCACCGGCACCTTCAGCCGCCGTTACCTGCGCCACGAACCCCTGCCGCGGCAGCTCGCGGAGAAGTACGTCCAGGAGGGCGAGGCCGGAGCCTAGAGGCGGTGCCGGCGAAGGGCGCCGAGGACCGGGAGACCGCCCTTGGCGCCCTTTTCGGCCACGCCCTCTTTCGTCCCGCCCTCCGCGCCCTCCGCTGCGGTGAGCACGTGGTACGGCCTCCGACGGGGCGGCGACGGCACCGGACGGGCCGGCCCCCAGTCATCGGTACGGGTGCCCGATGGTGACGCGCCCGGCGGGGGCGGCGACTGGTGGTGGGGCCAGCGGGGGTCTCCGTGGCGTCATTCTCGGTGCTGGGCCGTATCGAGGGTGACTGTGGGGACGTTCTCGGCGCTTAGTATGTCCGTACGGTCAGTTTCGGTGCCGCGCGGACCCTCGCGCGCCCGCTATGTCCGGATTGTGAGCGGTCTGGGCGCCGATCTTGAGGATTGCGTTCCTTTACCGCGCGGCAAAGGAACGCAATCCTCAAGATCGACACAAAAACCGGACGTAGCGGACATGCGGGGGCGGGGAGCGGAGGTCCCGAGCCCCGAGCCCGGCGACACCAGGCAGCACCCCTGGGCTATGCGCCGTTGTCGCTGCTTCCGTCGCACGCGCCACCAGCGGGCACCCGCACCGACACGCGCTCGCCCGGGCCATCCGCCGTCCTCGCTGCCCTCACTGGATGCCCAACCATCCGCCACCGCACCATGCCGCCGCTTCCGTAATTATCCGATCGCAAAGGACACACGGCCATGGAACCACCGGGAACCGTCGACTTCTGGTTCGACCCGTCCTGCCCCTACACCTTCGTCGCGTCGCTGTGGCTGCGGGAGGTGGCCACGGTCCGGCCCATCGAGGTGGGCTGGCACGTGATGAGCCTGTCGGTGCTCAACGAGGGCCGCGGCGACGACCCCGAGGGCGACCCGGAAGGATACCTGTGGGTCCCCGCCCGGATCTGCGCCGCGGTCCAACAGGAGCACGGCCACGCGGCGCTCGGCCGGTTCTACGCCGAACTGTGGCGGGATGAGGAAGGCGAGGGCCACGGCGACTGGCTGGGTGACTTCCACACCGCGCTTGACCGGACAGGGTTGCCGCGCGAGCTGGCCGAGGCGGGCTCCACATCCGACTACGACGAGACGCTCCGCGCCTCCCACGCCGAGGGGACCGCCCTCGTTGGCACGCACGTGGGCACGCCGATCGTCGCCGCGGACCGCCACTCGGAGCGGCCGGTCGCGTTCTTCGGGCCGGTGCTGTCCCGGGTCCCACGCGGCGAGGAGGCCGGACGCCTGTGGGACGGGGCGCTGCTCGTCGCCGCGACGACGGGCTTCCACGAGATGAAGGGACCCGCGCCGGCGGCCCCGGTGTACTGAGTCCCCGCGGCGCACAGCGCCGCACCACCGGGCGTTCCCGGACACGGGCACCGCTCACAGCACCCGGCCGGGCTGGGAGCGGTCGGCCAGCGCGGCGAACCGCCAGGTGTTCACGGGGTGGCTGGACAGGAAGTTCGCCAGCATCACGAACAGGCCCTGGTCGGTGGTGGCGCGCCCCGCGATGTCGTCGAAGTCGACGTCGGAGTAGAGGTACTTGCCGGCGGCGAGCACGCGCAGCCCCGGGACGCCTTCGGGGCAGAAGTCGTAGGCGTGGTTGTCCGCCGTGTACTCCTGCGCGCGGTTGAGCGTGCTGCCGAGGCCCGGGATGAGGTTGGCCACCGAGATCCCGAACTGGCGCCAGTAGGACGCGTGGCCGGCGGCGATGTGGCCCACCTCGTGTCCGATGACGAACCGGAGCGCCGCGGGGTCGGCGAGCCGGTCGCCGATCTCGAACAGGTCGCTGTTGATCGAGACGTACCTGCGGAAGCCGTGCCCGGACGCGAACGCGTTGACCTGGCCGTTGCCCAGGACAACGTAGGCGTCGGGCACGCGTGGCAGCCCGAGACGGTGCGCGGCGTCGACCACCATGCGGTGCGCCTCCGGGAACTGGGTCTCCGTGATGCGCACACCGTTGACCCGCTGCTTGGCGTACATCTGCCCGCGCAGGAAGAACACCAGGGCCGGGACGGCGAGCACGAGCAGCGGCTGGGTCGAATCCTCCTGGAGCGTGCGGCTGATCCCCCCTGCCACCGCAAGCGCGGTGACCGCGACACACGCGGCAAGGGCCTGGTTCTCCCTGGGATGCCGCAACGCGCGCCGCCGCCGCCGGTCACCCCATCTCACGGACGCCATGGACCCATTCTGGGGTGCGGACCCGCCGAGTCCTCCTGCGCAGCGCCCATACTTAAGACCGGATCCGCCCTAGCGGCCGCGCCGGAACCCGGGGCCCGCGGCACCACGAATCCCGGCGCCCCGCTCACAACCGGTAGGGCGGGTCCTCCGGCGGGTCCTGCGGCTGCTCGTTGGCCTCGTAGGGGGCGTACCCGTAGTACGGGCGGTCAGCGGGCCACGGCTGTTCCGCCGGGTACGGCTCGGAGTCGGGCGGCGGTGGCGCGGCCGCTACCGGCGGCCCTTGGGGCGGTGGCGCGGGGAACGCGGGACCGTTGGGCTGCCCACCGCCCGGATCCGGCATCCCGCCATTCGGTGCTCCCTCTGGATCATCGTCGTTCAGCAGATCGGCCGGGTCGGCGGCGAGTGTCGACCCGGCGCCGCCATCGCCGTAGTCGGGAACGGGGTCGTAGGGCGACGGGTCAGTGTCGGCGCGCGGGGCGGGCTCGTCGAACGCCGCATAGGCCGGGGGGCCGCCGATGGCCGGCTCGCCCTCGGGGGCAGGCGCGCCCAGCGGGGCACCACCAGGAGGGGCGACCGGTTCGCCCGCGGGTGGCGCGAAGCTCTCCGGCGGCGGACCGGGGACCGGCTCCGCGAGCTCCTCCGGCGGCGGCGCGTTGATCACGGGGGTGCCCTGCGGGGTGTCCTGGAGGAAGGCGGGCCGCTGCCCCGCTGGGGGGCTGGAGTCAGGGCGTCCCAGGTAGGTGAGCGCGGCGACGGTCAGTGCGGCCAGCCCGGCGGTGAGCGTGGGCTCCCGTTCGGGCGCGAAGTACGGCGAGTGGTTGCCCGGCACCGCCTCAAGCTTCTCGTAGGGGGTCTGCCCGGGGGCCGCCTGCCAGACATCGTGCGGCGTGGCACCGATGAACCAGTAGACGTAGGGGACGGGGTCGGGGTCGCCGGGCAGCCCGAACGCCCCGAAGTCCTCGCTGCCGGTGAACGGCTCGGGCAGATCGATGACGTAGGCGTCCCCGAAGTAGGCCCGGTGCGCCTGCGCGACCTGCCGGGTCGCCTCGGGCTCATTGCTGGTGACGCCGGCCTCTTCGACCACCTCGATCTCGGGCTCGCGGGCCGCTCCGGAGGCCGACGCCTCGGCCCGGATGATCCGCTCGATGGCGCTGTGCAGCCGGTGCGAGACGGTCTGGTTCAGCGCGCGGGTGTTGATCTCCAGGTAGGCCTCGTCCGGGATGACGTTGGCCCGGGTGCCCGCGCGCAGCACGCCGACCGTGACAACGGCCATCTCGCTGGGGCTGACCTCCCGGCCGACCACGCTCTGCACCCGGGCGACGATGCTCGACGCGATCACCACGGGGTCGACGGTCAGGTGCGGCTGGGAGGCGTTCCCGCCGGTGCCGAAGATCCGTACCTTCAGGGTCGATGTGGCGCCCAGGATGACGCCGGCCCGGTGCGAGACCATCCCGGCCGGCTGCGGCCCGAGGTGCTGGGCCAGGGCGATGTCGGGGCGCCCGTAGCGGGTGTAGAGGCCGTCGTCGAGCATGGCCGGGGCGCCGTCGATCGTCTCCTCGGCGGGTTGGGCGACCACCATGAGGGTGCCGCTCCACCGGTCCCGGGCACCGGCCAGCAGGTCGGCCGCTCCCACCAGGCACGCCGTGTGGGCGTCGTGCCCGCAGGCGTGCATGACCGGGACGTCGTTGCCGCCGTCGTCGATGCCGCGCGCCGTGCTCGCGTACGGCAGGCCGGTTTTCTCCAGCAGCGGTAGCGCGTCCATGTCTGCGCGCAGCAGAACGGTCGGCCCGTCGCCGTTGCGCAGCACGCCAACGACACCCGTGCCACCGACCCCGGTCTCGACCTCGAACCCGGCGCGGCCCAGCCATTCGGCTACGGCGCGCGCGGTCCGGTGCTCGTGATGTGAGAGTTCGGGGTTCTTGTGCAGGTCGACATAGAACCCCTCAACGAGCGGAAAGACCTCGTCGACGAGCCGCATGACCACACTGCTGTGTTCGGCAACCCGCCGGGGATCGACCGCGTGCGGCACTTCTTCCACCGCCTCTGTCTGCTGGACACTGGTGCGGTAGTCCGTCCGGCCACGTCACTGGCGGCAAACTACCCGGTCGATTGTCTCTCCTGCGCGTGGTGAATCTCAAACGGCCGCACCATCGAACCGGCCGGGCACGCGGGCATCGTTCCCGGGGAGTGCCGTGCGCCGCGAGCCCCGCAGCCGCGCCGGATCGGGCGGTCCGGCGGCATTCGAGGCAACGACCGCGGAGCATACCGGTACAGCTCAACGACCCGTTCAGGGTGACCCAGAACATGGGCGGCCACACATACCGGCAATGACGTGGAAATCCACGCACAATGTCACGGTCCGTCGACACCTCTTCACTGTAAATCGTGGCCGGACCCGGCCTGAAGATGTAGTGTGCACTCTCAGGGTTCTCAGGAAATTCCCAGCCGACTCAGGTTCGGCCCAGAACCCCTGGCTTCCTCGGGGCCCAGCCAGATCCGGCATGCCCACGGCTGCCCGGCACGCCCCGCTGCGCCGACTCCCCCGAACGCTGCCCGCTACTGCTGATTCGGAGTCCTAGTTGGCCTCAACAACCACCGATCTTCAGGACGAGATCGGCAATTCCAGCGTGTCCCCGCCCGATGGCGCAGCCGACGCGCACCGCGCGCAGGGCGCCTCTCCCGGCAATGGAGGCGCGCCGAAGAAACGCGACGCGCTGCTCGACAACGCGAAGTTCATCCTGATCGTGCTCGTGTTCGTCGGACACGCCATCGAGCCCCTCACCGACACCCGCATCGCCGAAGCCGTCTACTTCTGGATCTACCTGTTCCACATGCCGGCGTTCGTCCTGATCAGCGGGTACCTCTCACGGTCCTACGACGGCTCCCGGCGCCGCATCGACAAGCTACTCACCACGATCGCCACCCCCTACCTCATCTTCTGGGGCATCTACGCGCTGCAGTCGCTCTCGGCCGGGCGCGACCTGCCCGACTCCCCACTGCAGCCGCTGTGGATCACCTGGTTCCTGGCCGCCCTGTTCATCTGGCGGCTGACAGTGCCGCTGTGGAACCGGATCCGGTGGCCATTCGCGGTCTCGATCGGGATCTCCTTCCTCGGCGGCATGGTCGCCACCGGAGAAGTCCTCAGCGAATCCCGCATCCTGAGCCTGCTGCCGTTCTTCGTCGCCGGCCTGCTGGTAGAGCAGCGCCACCTGGACATACTCAAGTCGGCCTGGGTGCGCGCGTGGAGCGTCGGAGTCGTCCTGGTGACGGCCGCGATGACGTACGTCTACCTGGAGCAGCTCAGCCGCGAGTGGGTGTACTGGCGCGAGAGCCTGATCGACCGCAACGTCGACATGCTCCCGATAGGGCTACCCGGCCGCGTCACTTTCCTGGTCCTGGCGTTCTCGCTCACCATCGCCCTGCTGTCACTCGTCCCGCACCGGACCACCCGGTTCACCAAGCTGGGCGCGCTCACCATGTACGTGTTCCTGCTGCACGGCCTGGTCCTCCGGGTCGCGGAGCAGCTCGGCTGGTACGAGTTCATCAACGACTACCTCGGCACGCACGGCGCACTGGTAGTGAACTGCGTGCTCGCCGTGGCGTTCACGTTCGTGCTGTGCACTCCCTGGGTACGCAGTGCGACCCGGTGGGCCGTCGAGCCCAGGACCGACTGGATACTGGGCCCCGAACGCGATACCGCACCCGGAAGCACCACCCCGGCGAGCGCGCGACGCTAGGTAGTGTTTTTGGGCTCGCTGCCGCTCTCGGGCGCCTGGAGGCCGGGAACCTTCGGGCCCTGCGGCGTGGTCGCTCGTCCCTCGCTCCCCCACCTCCGGACCCTCCAGAACCCCGGCGGCGCCCGACTGTGCTTTTCTGGGCTCGCTGCCGCTCACCTGGTCGGGCGCCTGGAGGCCGGGAACCTTCGGGCCCTGCGGCGTGGTCGCTCGTCCCTCGCTCCCCCACCTCCGGACCCTCCAGAACCCCGGCGGCGCCCGACTGTGCTTTTCTGGGCTCGCTGCCGCTCACCTGGTCGGGCGCCTGGAGGCCGGGAACCTTCGGGCCCTGCGGCGTGGTCGCTCGTTCCTCGCTCCCCCACCTCCGGACCCTCCAGAACCCCGGCGGCGCCCGACCTGGCCCCGGCCCAGACCGGATCCCGGTTCCCGGTCAGTGTTCGGACCGCAGCCTGCGCAGCTCCACCCCGAAGTCCCGGGTGGCCAGCCACAGCTTGTAGACGATCAGCAGCTCGAAGGCGGCCAATGCCGCGCACGAGAACACGGTTACCGCGATGATGAGGCTCGGCAGCGCCGTGACAAGCGCAACGAGAGCGGTCAGCGGAGCGAGAACGCAGATGAACATCTCGAACTCGATGCCGCTGAACAGGTGCGGCCGAACGCGGCCACGCAGCAGGGTGCTCCGGAACCGCTCGTACCAGGTGAACCGGGCGCTGAAGCCCTTGTGCACGTCGACCAGGCGCGCGCCGGCGGTGGCGTACACGTGCTCGGGAGCGGCGTCCGGGTGGTCGCGCTGCGCCTCCTCCTTGAAGATGATCGGCTCGCTCTGGCCCTCGTCACCGCCCGCGCCATCGGCGCCCGGCTCGCGCTGGGTCTCGGTGCTCTCCGGGTCGTCGTCCATCGTGGCACCGACATCCCGGCCCCGCGCGGCGGCACGCAGCTTCTCGCGCATGCTCTGCCGGGTCTTGGCCACCTGCGCGCCGTTCAGGTAGCGCATCAGGTCGAGGAAGGTCACCACCGGGGCCAGCAGCAGGTAGACGGCCTGGCCGGTGGCCACCCACTGGCCGATCAGCAGCGCCATCATGCAGCCGAAGAACCGGACGCGGTCGAAGATGAAGTCCACCCAGCCACCGAAGACGGATCCGTTGCGCTTCAGGCGCGCGATCTTGCCGTCCATGCAGTCGAGCACGAAGCTCAGGTGGAACAGCACCGCGCCGGCCACCAGCAACGGCCAGCTCGCCAGCGCGAAGCACACGGCCGCTGCCAGACCCAGGATTCCGGCGCCGAAGGTGATCTGGTTCGGCGTGATGCCAGTGCGGTTGGCGGTCCACACGACCAGCCGAGACGCGAGCGGGTCGACGATGAATACTGTCCACCACGCGTCGCGTTTCTTGTAGGTCTTCTCGCGGACCTCCGCGAGTGTGAAGCTCGTCATCGTCATCTCCTGCGTTATCCGGGCCTCGGCGCAGTTTGGGAATACCGAGACGCGGTGCGGTCGCTGACGCTCGGGGCGAGGTGGCCTTCGGCCGGAAGATGATCGCAGACAGTTGCAATGCGAGCTAGTCGGCCAGGCCATAATTGAGGGACAAGAGGTTCCGCAACGGCCAGGGGGACATCCGGTGTCCCGCCCCGCCGGGCCCCGAAGAGCTTGCGACCGAGGAAGCGGCGTGCACTTTCTGAACGACCAAGTCCCGGACCAGGACCTGACCTACAGCGACGTGTTCATGGTCCCGCGACGTTCCACTGTGGACTCCCGGCTGGACGTGGATCTCGCGACCCACGACGGAACGGGAACAACGATCCCTATCGTAGTCGCGAACATGACCGCGGTCGCCGGACGCCGCATGGCCGAGACCATCGCCCGGCGCGGCGGACTCGCGGTCATCCCGCAGGACATCCCGATCGACGTGGTCGCCGAGGTCATCTCCTGGACCAAGCGCCGCGACCTGCTGCACGACACCCCGATCACCCTCAACCCGGACAGCACGATCGGCGAGGCGCTGAACCTGCTGCCCAAACGGGCGCACAACGCCGTCGTCGTCATCGATGCGCAACGGCGCCCGATTGGCCTGGTCACGGAAGCCGACTGTGTCGGCGTGGACCGCTTCACCCAACTGCACGAGGTCATGTCCACCGACCTGCTGACCATCCCGGCCGGGACCGACCCCAAGGAGGCGTTCGGGACGCTGCACGACTTCCGGCACCGGCTGGCGCCGGTCGTCGACTCGTCCGGAGCGCTGGAGGGCGTGCTGACGCGCACCGGGGCACTCCGCTCCACGCTGTACGAGCCCGCCGTCGACGCGCAGGGCAAGCTATGCATCGCTGCCGCCGTGGGGATCAACGGCGATGTTGCGGGCAAGGCCGCCCAGTTGCTGGAGGCCGGCGCCGACGTCCTGATAATGGACACGGCACACGGCCACCAGGAGAAGATGGCCGGCGCGCTGCGGAAGGTGCGGGCGCTGGACCCCGATGTCCCGCTCGTGGCCGGAAACGTCGTCACAGCCGAGGGCACACGCGATCTGATCGAGGCGGGCGCCGACATCGTGAAGGTCGGCGTCGGGCCCGGCGCCATGTGCACAACGCGGATGATGACGGCCGTTGGCCGCCCGCAGTTCTCGGCGGTCCTGGAGTGCGCCGAGGAGGCCCGCTCTCTTGGCCGCTCGGTGTGGGCTGACGGCGGCGTGCGCCACCCGCGCGACGTCGCGCTGGCGCTGGCCGCCGGGGCGACCAACGTGATGATCGGCTCCTGGTTCGCCGGCACGTTCGAATCACCGGGCGACGTGCAGCGCGACGCGCAGGGGCGGATGTACAAGGAGAGCTTCGGGATGGCCTCGGCCCGTGCCGTCCGGCTGCGCACGTCGGACGACACCCCGTTCGAGCGGGCCCGCAAGGCCCTGTTCGAGGAAGGCATCTCCTCCGGGCGGATGTACCTCGACCCGGAGCGCCCGAGTGTGGAAGACCTCGTCGACGAGGTGGTCGCCGGTGTACGCAGCTCCATGACCTACGCCGGTGCGCGCACGCTGGAGGAGTTCCACGACTACGCGACCGTGGGCGTGCAGAGCGCGGCTGGTTACAGCGAGGGCCAACCGACGCCGACGAACTGGTGACCGTGCGCGCGGCCGGGGGCGCGACCCCGCCCCCGGCCGCGCGGCGCGGCCCCACGAGCTGTGCCACACTGTCCGTGACGCGCATGCCAGCCTGCACGGAGTACGGACCCGAGTCCGTTGAGGTTCCCAGGCTCTCCGCCGGAGCCGGCTCCGGGACACGGTGCCCCACTGGCGCCCGGAACCGGCAGTCTCGCGGTATTCCCGCACCGCGAACGCTTCGGCCCGACTTCGGCTTTCCCAGCACACCCGACGACGCCGTAACCTCTTTGTTACCAGCAGCTTCTAGCGTCCCTCCGGAATCCCGCGGCCGGGACCGCCCTCCAGGTATGTCGAAAGTGGATGCTCTGTGGCGAACATCTACCCCCTGTTTCCCATTCTCTCCGGTCTGCTGGTCCTCGGCTATCTGGGCCGGTATGTCGCGCGCTTCCTGTTCATCGCACGCTACGGCGCCAGCACCGAGGGGCAGATCGTCGGCTACCAGGAGACCAACACGGCGGCCCGGATGATCGTGCGCTTCGAGACGCTCGACGGCGAGGAAGTGCACGCCAAGCACGCCAGCACCGCGTGGACCGCTTCACGGTACGGCGATGTCGTCACCGTCAGCTACAACCCGGACCGGCCGGAGGAGGCGCACATCGTCCGCACCCGGTGGCAGAGCCACTGGGTGGAGTGGATGTTCGCGGCGATGGGGGCGTCGCTCCTCGTGATCGGGGTCTACCTCGCCTACCTGCAGTGGTCGTGAGCGCGCCGAGCAATCGCGGACGCCACCCCACCAGCCGCGGCACCCTCTATCGGGTCACCGGTTCTGGACAGCCCCCGAGTAACTTCCGGCGAACCGCAATCCGCCCCCACCGCACTCGCCAGGTGGGTTGACTCTCCAGCCGTTAACCGTAACTATTTAATAATTCTTCTTCCTCCGCAACTTTTCGGGGGCAGGAGACATTACGGGTGCTTTGCCCCCGGATTGCACCAGTTCATAGCTGTTTCCTATGGAACGTCCGCTCTGCCGGCGCCACCGGGAACGCCCGGTGCGGGCCTCGGCGTACGAGATACGATTCCAAGCCAATTCCTCCATGTTGATGGAGATATGAGGTACCTTCAGCGCGTCGACCGGTCGTCCCCGCCACCGCACCTCCGACCGTCGCGTCCTCACCATCCTCGGGTGATTCCCCAGCCCTGGTAAGGGGACGGTTCCGTACTTGGTGCACTCCAGCCTCAGGGCCGTTACGGGCTTAAGGAGAGCAGTGCAGGAAGCAAAGCAAAGGCGAGTCCGCAGCATCGAATCCCGCGTCCGCCGGGGCGTCCTCGTGCCCATAGCGGCCCTCGTCGCGGTGTGGTTGGCGGTGAGCGGCTATCTGGCATACGGCGCCTTCACGCAGTACTCCGTCGCCAACAACAACGACGAGCTGCTGACTCCCACGGCCATCGCTCTGACCGCGGTGATGGACGAGCGTTCGGCGACCGCCGCCTACGTGGAACGCCCCGGGGAGTCCCGGGAGGCGCTGGAGGCCGCTCGCGCCGAGGCGGACGAGCGTATGGCCGCCGTCCTCGACCGGTTCGAGGGCGGGCTGTCCAGCACTCCCCACGAGGTCCACGACCAGCTCCACGCGCTCGACCGGGAGTTCGGCAAGATCAACGACGTGCGCGACGAGGTGGACCAGGGCGAGTTGTCCCGCTCCGAGATCCTCACCTACTACAACGAGCTCTCCGCGGTCGGAGCGGACGTCTTCCACGAGCAGGCGCACGCCAACTCCACGCAGGAGGCCGTCGGCCCCGGAATGAGCGCCACCTCCACCTTCCGTGCCATCGACATCCTTGCCCGGGCCGACGCCCAGCTCGCCCGCAGCTTCGCCTCAGGCGAGCTCAGCATGGCCGACCAGGCGGAGTTCACCCGCCTCGCGGGCTCGTACCGCGCGATACTCCATTCGCTGCACGATGGCATGGGTCCCGAGCCGGAGCGCGCCCTCGGCGATCTGCGGGCCAGCTCCGATTGGTCCACCCTGACCGATCTTGAGGAGACAATCGCCGAACGCACGGTCACCTCGGACATCGACCCCGAGACTGGTGACCGCGAAGAGGACCTGTCGCTTCCCGTGAGCGAGGACGAGTGGCGCACCGCCTACACACCGGTCAAGGAGGCCCTCACCGAGCTCGGCGGGGAACAGGCCGAGTGGTACACCCAGGTCCAGCAGCAGCAGGCGAACTGGGCCATCGTGCTCGCCGCTGGCGGCTCCCTCGGCATCGCGGCGCTTGGTGCCGGGGTGTTCGTGTTCGCCATCCGCTCCGCCCGGCTGACGGTCGGCAGGCTGCACCGGCTGCGCGACGAGACCCAGGAACTCACCGACCGCGGCCTGCCCGAGACGCTTGAGAAGGTGCGTGCGAATCCGGGGGACTCCGTCTGCACCGAAGCGCTACGCGTATCCGGCGGGGACGAGAACGACGAGATCGGGCAGGTGGCCCGGTCGTTCAACTCGGCCCACCACACCGCGATCAACGCGGCCGTCCGGCAGGCCGAAATGCGCCAGGGCATCAACCGGGTGTTCCTGAACATCGCCCACCGCAGCCAGACGCTGGTCCATCGGCAGCTCAAGCTGCTCGACAAGATGGAGCGCGACCAGGAGGACCCGAACCAGCTCACCGAACTGTTCAAGCTGGACCACCTGGCCACGCGCTCCCGCCGGAACGCCGAGAACCTGTTGATCCTCGGGGGCGAGACACCGGGCCGCACCTGGCACCGCCCGATGCCGCTGATCGACGTGCTGCGCGGGGCTATCTCGGAGTCGGGTGACTACACCCGGGTCCAGCGGGAGCAGATCGCGCAGGTGTCGCTCACGGGCCCCGCGGTCGCCGACGTCATCCACCTTGTGGCCGAGCTGGTCGACAACGCGACCACCTTCTCTCCCCCGCACACCCAGGTCCGGCTGAGCAGCGAGCAGGTGGCCAACGGGGTTGCCATCGAGATCGAGGACCGCGGGCTCGGTATGCAGGACACGGAGTTCGAGACCGCCAACGAACTGCTCGCCGAGCCTCCCGAGTTCGACGTCATGCGACTGAACGAGCGGACACGGCTAGGGCTGTTCGTCGTCTCCCGCCTGGCGTACCGGCACGCCATCCAGGTGAACCTGCGCAGCTCGCCCTACGGCGGGACCCAGGCCATCGTGCTACTTCCCCCTGACATCGTCGTCACCGACGCCCCGTCGAGGTCTCATTCCTCCAATGCCACCGAGGTGAGCGAGGTGAGCGAGGCCGGCGACCCCCTGGCACTCCCCGACGGCACCACCCCCGAACCGGACGTCCTCGCTAACGCCAACGGCCAGTCCGCCGGCCGGCACAGCACACAGAACTCCGCGGGGGGCGAGTACACGGCCTCCGGCCTCCCCAAACGGGAAAGGTCCGGCACGGCACCGCACGCCAGCAGCAACGGCGCCGCGAGCGAGCATGTCCCGTCTCCGTCTCCGGCTCCGGAGCCGGTGCCGGAGACGGAGACGCCCAGCGTCGCACGTCCCGCCCTGCCCAAGCGCACACCCCAGACCAACCTGGCGCCCCAGCTCTACGACACCCCTCCCGGCCCCTCGGACACCCCCACAGAAACCCCTTCGGAGGTGACCGACCGGGAGCGCTCGGACCGGCTCCGCCGGGACATGACGGCCTTCCAGCACGGAACACAACGCGGGCGCCTTGACGCGCGACACCGCACTACCGACACCGAGAAGGATTCGTGACCGTGACGACGAACAACGCCGCAAGGGACCTGGACTGGCTTCTGGACGAGCTGGTGGAACGAGCCGTCGGCACCAGGTGCGCGATCCTGCTCTCCGCCGACGGCCTGCTCCTGGGCCGCTCCCAGGAACTGGCGAAGGAGGACGCCGAGCACCTCTCCGCGGTGGCATCGGCGTTCCAGAGCCTGGCCCGGGGTACCGGCCGCCAGTTCGACGGCGGGAAGGTGCTGCAGACCGTCGTCGAGATGGAACGCGCGTACCTGTTCGTCACGAGTGCGGGCTCCGGCGCCTGCCTCTCTCTGATCGCCGAGGAGAACTCCGATGTCGGCCTCATCGCCTACGAGATGAACGTCATGGTCCAGCAGGTCGGCAAGTTCCTCGACGCGGCGCCGCGACCGACTGACAACGTGCCCGACGGCCAGGTGCCCGGCTCTCCGGGCGGCCGGTAGGCGGGAGGTGACCATGGCCGACGGACACGAGTTCGAGCACGATTCCGGCGACGCGAGCGACGCCCTGGTCCGGCCGTACGTGATCACCCATGGTCGGCAGAATCCCGCGAACATCGAGCTGGACCTGGTCAGCGTGGTTATCTCCGCCAACAGTGCGGTGGACGAGATGTCTCTGGAACCGGAACAAGTGCGGATCCTGGACCTCTGCCGCACGCCATTGTCGGTGGCGGAGGTGGCGTCGCACCTGGACGTCCCCGTTGCGGTGGTCAAGGTCCTGCTCGGCGACCTCATCGGCCGGGGCCATGTGCTGGCCCGTGCCCCGTACACAGCAGACAACCCGGTCAGCCGGGACCTACTCCAGGCGGTACTCAATGGCATCGAACGACTCTGAACAGAACGCGGGCCCGATCCCCTCCGCTATCAAGATTCTCGTCGCGGGCGGGTTCGGGGCCGGCAAGACGACGCTGGTGGGCACGCTCAGTGAGATTCCTCCGCTGAGTACCGAGGAGCACATGACCGAGGCCAGTCTCGGTGTCGACGACCTCGAGGGAGTTGAGCAGAAGACGACCACGACGGTCGCGCTCGACTTCGGCCGCATCACGATCAGCGACGACATCGTCCTGTACATGTTCGGAACCCCGGGCCAGGACCGCTTCTGGTTCCTGTGGGAGGAGCTCGTCACAGGGGCGCTGGGCGCGGTCGTCTTGGCCGACACCCGGCGCCTGGAGACGTGCTTCTCGGCCGTGGACTTCTTCGAGCGGCATCACGTGCCGTTCGTCGTCGCGGTGAACTGCTTCGAAGGGGCGCACCGCTATGCCTCCGAGGAAGTCCGGGAGGCGCTCGACCTCTCTGAGCGGGTACCGGTGCTGCTCTGCGACGCGCGCACGCGCCACTCCAGCAAGGACGTCCTGCTGACGCTTATCCGGCACGTCGCCGACACCATGGCGATGCCCGCATGACCCCGCTCGCACGCTAACCAGCGCGGCCCAGGGCTTACGGATCCCGTAGTGGCGCGGTTACGCTACGACCAGACAGTGTGCCACGCACAACCCAAACCGACACCGAGAGAGTGCTCTCCATGCGACGGTTTGACTGGTACCAGGAGATCCACCGGCTGGACCCGGACCGGCACCGGGTCCGGATCACACAGATCCTCGCCACCCACGAGTTCCCGTGGGACATGGAGCAGGCTCTCGGGCTCGCGCTGTACCGCACCTACGCTGTGCCCAGCATCGGTGGGCTACTCCTGGAGACAGGCGAGTTCACCCAGCGCACGCAGCGGCGGTACGACGACACCGCGCTGATCCTGAACGACATCCTGGAGTACGGGTTCGAGGCCGGCCGCGGCCGCGACGCTGTGCGCCGACTGAACCAGATGCACCGTTCCTACGACATCAGCAACGACGACTACCGCTACGTGCTGAGCACGTTCGTGGTCATGCCGCCACGCTGGCTCAACGAATGGGGATTCGGCTGGCGCCGGATGACCGAGCACGAGATCACGGCGAGCACCAACTACTACCGCACACTGGGCCAGCACATGGGGATCCGCGAGATTCCCGAAACATACGCGGAGTTCTACGAGCTGTTCGACCGCTACGAGCGGGCGCACTTCGGCTACTCCGAGGGCGGCCGCAAGGTCTCCGACGCCACCTTGAACATCATGATCAGCTTCTCCTCCAGGTGGCTGCGGCCGGCCATGCGGTCGCTCACCATGGGGCTGCTCGACGATCGGCTCATCGAGGCGTTCGGGTACGAGCGTCCCTCGCGCCTCACGCGGGGCGCGGCCGCGATCGCCATGCGGGCGCGCGCCAGGGCGGTCCGGTTCCTTCCGCCGCGCCAGGAGCCGCAATGGGCCCGCAAGAGCCCGAAGATCCGTAGCTACCCCCATGGTTACCAGCCCGACCGGATCGGCACCTTCCCCAAGGGGTGCCCTGTGCCCCACGGGATGCGCACGGTCGAGATCCCGGAATCGGGCTCACGGGTCCCCGCCCAAGGCGAAGCCCTCGCACCCGAGCACCCCGGCCCTACCTAGCGCGGCAGCCGGCGCCAGACCGAACGCGGCAGCAACCGCATCCCGGCGAAGACGAACCGCAGCCTCCGGGGTACCCAGACCACCTCCGAGCCGGTCCGCAGGCCCTCGGCGACCGCGTCGGCCACCTCCGACGCGGTCGCGGGGAACGGCGCGGCCGAGACGTGTGCCGACATCCGCGTGCGAACGTAGCCGGGGCGCACGATCAGTACCCGGGCCCCGCTGCCGTGCAACGCGTCGCCGAGCCCTTGGGCGAACCCGTCGAGGCCGGCCTTGGCGGCGCCGTAGACGTAGTTGGCGCGCCGCACCCGCACACCCGCCACCGAGGACACCACGACGAAGGTGCCGTGCCCCTGCTCCCGCAGCTGCGCGCCGACAGCGATCCCGGTGGAGACGTGCCCGGTGAAGTTGGCCGCCGCGGCGCCCGCGGCCGCCACCGGGTCATGGTCGTAGGTGGACTGCTCGCCCAGGACACCGAACGCGTCTACGACGACGTCGAGGTCGCCCACGAGCTTCACCGCCGCCGCGACGACGTCGGCGTGTGTATCGGGTTCGGCGGCGTCGAAGTCGAGGGGGTGCACCTCGGTGGCGCCGGCGGACAGCAGTTGGTCGCGCGCGTCCGCGATCGTCCCCGCGCTCTGCGCTCCCGGCCTCTCCGGCAACGACTCCAGCACCGACACCGAGGCGTCGCGCGCCGCGAGCACGATCCTGCGCGCGCCGCCGCGCACCAGACGCTCGACGATGGCCAGTCCGATCTCGCTCCGCCCGCCCAGGAGGAGGACGGAATCCACCGCGCCCACCGCGTTCCGCATTCGGTTCTCCCGATCTCGATGTCAGTGCCGCTGGGTCTACCACCGGGCTCGCCCTACAGCGTGTGAGGCGAGCCTGCCAAAGGGCGGCACGAAGGGGAAGACCGCCGGGTGTTCCGGACCCCGGACCCGCCACCGGGTCAGTGCCGCCAGCGCGACAGCCCGTAGCGAAGCTTCACCGCCCCCAGGGTGATGTGCCCGCTGACCCGGAGGTGCGGACCCTCCGGGGAGGGCCCGGAGGCCACCCGGGACCGGATGGATCCTTCGCGTGTCGTCAGCGCGTCAACGTTGGCGGTCGCACCGCGTGGGAGCGTGATGACGGTGGTACCGCTGTCGACGGTCAGCTCGATGTCGACCACCGGGTGGGAGATCGTGGCCGAGGTGAGGTCCAGCCGGACGGTCCCCGAATCCGACGTGATCCGCAACCACCTGGGCACCGCCCAGTCGCCGCTCCGCTTCACCGTGCCGCTGCCCGTGCGGAGCTCGATGGCCTCGCCGGGGGCGGGCGGCATGTCGCCGGGCAGTGGAAGATCACTCAGCAGGGTGTCCAGCTCGTCGTCGAACGTGGCCGTGCAGGCGGACGAGAGACGTTCGTCGAATTCCTCCATGATGAGCCGCCCCTCGGCGAACGCGCGGTTCAACCGCCGCACCGCGGCCTCGCGCTCGGAGTCGGAGACCCGCCGGCGCGGGACGGGTGGTTCAGGGGTCTTCGACCGCATGGCGGGATCATACCCACACGTAACCTCGCGCCCTACCCCCCGAACGATGCTGTTCACTCCGGCCGGCCACCGGTCCACCGGTAGCGGCGCTCGGGACGGCCGGCGGTGCCGTAGCGCAGCCGCACCTCGGCGCTGCCCGCCTCAACGAAGAACTCCAGGTAGCGGCGGGCGCTCACCCGTGAGAGCCCGGTCAGCTCGGCGCACTCGGTCGAGGAGACCTCACCGGCGCGGCTCAGCTCTCCCCGGACGAGCCGCGCCGACTCCGGGGTGAGGCCCTTGGGCATCGACGGCCCCCGCGGTCCGGGGCCCGGCTGGACCGCCTGGCCGGCGGCGGCGCCGAAAACCCGGTCGATGTCGGCCTGGCCGGGTGCCTCGCTGTCCTCCAGAACGGTACGCATCTCCTGGTAGCGGGTCAGCCGCTCACGCAGGGTCTCGGCGTCGAACGGCTTGATCACGTAGTGCACCGCTCCGCCGTGCAACGCCTTGCGCACGGTTGCCGCGTCCTTGGCCGCGGTGACCACGAGCACGTCCACCTCCGGGTCACCCGTGTCGCGCAGTTGGCGCAGCACCTCGATGCCGCTGATGTCGGGGAGGTAGATGTCCAGCAGGACGAGGTCCGGCCGGTGTTCCGCGACCTGGGAGAGCGCGTGGGCGCCGTTGTGGGCCTCCCCGACCACGGTGAAGCCCGGAATCCGCTCGACCATACGGCGGTGGATCCGCGCCACCATGAAGTCGTCATCGACGACGAGCACCCGGATCATGCGGCGTCTCCTTCGTCCGGTACGGCGGTCGTGGTTGTCGCTGGTCCGGCTCGCCTACGGCGGCGGACGCCGTGGGACCCCGGTGGGCAGCAGCGCGGTGAACTCGGCACCGTCCACCTCGACGGAGCCGCCCCTGCGCGAGCACACCAGGCGCACCAGGGCCAACCCGACCCCCCGGTAGACGCTCTCGGCGCCCTTCGTGCTGAATCCGCGCAGGAACACTTTCCAGGCCAGCTCCGGCGGCACGCCGCGCCCGGAGTCGCTCACCCGTACCCGCACCGCGTCGTTGTCCTCGGCCAGGTCCACCTCGACCCACGGGTCGGGCCCGCCCCGGACGGCGTCCAGAGCGTTGTCGACAAGGTTGCCCACCACGGTGACCAGGTCAGCGGAAAGATCGGGATCCTGGGCGTCCAGGCCGGTTCCGGCGGAGACGCGCAGCGTGACGTCCTGCTCGGCGGCCAGGCTCGCCTTGGCGATGAGCAGCGCCGCGACCGAGGAGTCGGCCACCCGGGAGGTGACGTCGTCGGACAGCTGGGTGCGCGCCCCACCGATGGTACTCACGTACCGTGCGGCCTCGTCGTGCTCCTCCAGCTCCAGGAGTCCGGTGATCACGTGGATCTGGTTGCTGAACTCGTGCGCCTGGGCGCGTAACGCCTCGGTGGTGGTTCGGGTGAAGTCCAGCTCCTGCTGAAGCTGGGCAAGGTCGGTCCGGTCGCGCATGGTGGTGACCGACCCGACTCTGCGGTTACCCCGGTTCAACGGCATCGAGTTGAGCGTGACGAGGCGTTCGCCCATGAGCACGACGCGGTCGGGCTCCTGTTCCTCATCGGTGAGCACCCTGCGGATTTCGGTGTCGACGCCGAGCTCGTCCAGCGTTCGTCCCACAGCGTCACCGGGCAGGTCGAGCAGCTCCGCCGCCTTGTCGTTGACCAGGGTGACGCGGTTTGCCCGGTCCAGGCCGAGAACTCCCTCCTTGATGCCGTGCAGCATCGCCGTGCGGTCCTCCGCGAGCCGGGTGATCTCGCCGGGTTCCAGGCCGAGGGTCTGCCATTTGATTCTGCGGGCGAGCAGTAGGGAGCCCGCGACGCCCAGGACGCTCGCGATGCCGACGTAAACCAGCAGCGTCGGCGCGGCGGTAGCGAGCTGCTCGACCGGGCCGGGGTAGCTGCGGCCCGCGACGGCCACCCCGATTATCACGCCCTCGTCGTCGATCACCGGGACGTGTGCGGCCAGTACGCGCTCCTCACCGATCCGCACCACGCCGATCCACGTGCTCCCGGACAGCACGGAACTCTCGCCGAAGTCCATCTCCCGGCCGATCTCACGCGGGTCGGTGGAGGACAGCATGCGCCGATCCGTCCCCGTGATGATCAGGTGCTCCGCCTCGGAGAGACTGCGCAGGCTCTCCGCGGTCGGCTGCAGGATGCCCTGCTGCTCGGGAGCTGCCAGCCCGGCCCGGACGGCGTCCATGGACGCGGCCGACTCCGCCACCGCGAGCATCGCCTGCCCCTCGACCTGCCGGAACCGCGCGTCGGCCTGCGCGACTGACACCCCGACAACAGCGAGGAGCACCGCCACCACGATCGCCAGTTGCAGGGCGAGGAACTGCCCGGCCAGTGTGATCCTGGGACGCACCGGCAGCCTCCTTCACGGTCGCTGGTCACGCGCCGGCGGGGGGCGGGAGCGGTGCCCGCCGGCGCTATCGTCGCACGTGGCCGGCGATTCGTGCGCCTCGCGAACACAACGACCACAACGTTCACTACCACCATTGCTCGCACAACCGACACAACGGTTTTCCCATATATTTCGCGCTGTTCTCCTGTGCGTTAACGCACAACCGGCGCTGCCGGGCGCATCGTTCGACATGGGAGACGCACATGTACCGCGCACCACGCCTAACCGCCACTGTCGCCGCGGGAGCGTCCGTGGTCCTCCTCAGTACCGCGTGCGGCGGGGGAGGCGGCCAGGACGCCAACGGCGACTGGACCCCCGAACGCCACATCGAGCTGATCGCACCGGCGGAGACGGGCGGCGGCTGGGACCAGTTGGCCCGCACCACCGAGCGCGTGCTGGTGGACAACGAACTGGTCGAACAGGAGGTGCAGGTCGAGAACAAGCCCGGTGGCGGCGGGGCCATCGGCTGGGCCGACGTGGCCTCCACCCCCGACGACCCGCACCGGCTCTTCGTCACCAGCCCGCCCATCCTGCTGGTTCCGCTGGCCGGGGAATCCGACCACGACCACACCGACTTCACCCCGCTCGCCGGGTTGGCCACCGAGTACATGACCTTCGCGGTCCCCGAGGACTCGCCCCTGGAGAGCTTCGATGACCTCGTGGACCAGATCTCCGAGGACCCGGAGTCGGTGAGCATCGCCGGCGGCTCCGCACCGGGCAGCATGGACCACGTCGCGCTGGCCGGCGCGGTGCAGGCCGCCGGGGGCGACCCCACGGAGCTGAACTACATCCCCTACGACGGCGGCGGAGAGGCCATGAGCCAGATGGTCGGCGGCCACGTCGACGCCGTGGCCTCCGGAGCCGCCGAGGCCGCCCCCATGGTGGACTCCGGCGACGCGCGGCTGCTGGCGGTGACGGCACCGGAACCGATCGACTCGCTGCCCGACACCCCCACCTTGCAGGAGGAGGGCATCGACTACGACTTCAACATCTGGCGCGGCGTCATGGGGCCCGGTGAGATGACGGACGAGCAGGTCGCCTACTACGACCAGCTCTTCGGCGACATGGTCGAGACCGACGACTGGCAGGAGGAGGCCGAGAGCCTCGGCTGGGAAGAGTCCTACATGGACAGCGAGGAGTTCGGCACGTTCCTCGACGAGAACCACGAGCAGTCCGCCGAGATCCTGGACGAGGTCGGGCTGCGCGGGGACCAGGGCTGATCGACCGTGCTCGGGTTCCGCTTCTCCAACCGCACGGTAGCCGTCGCGATCGCCCTGGTCGCGGCGGGCTACCTGGTCCTGGCGTTCCAGTTGCCGGAGTTCACCGCGGTCGAGGTCCCGGTTCAACCGTCGACCCTGCCGAAGTGGCTCGGCGCCCTTCTGCTGCTGCTCGCGGCCGCCCTGTTCGTCCAGCGGACACCGCCGGCCGGGACGGACGCGGGCACCCCGGCCGGGGCCGGCGGGAACACCGGGGACGCCGAGGATTCCGGTGAAACCGGTGAAACCGCGGCGGGCGGTGCGGCCTCGCCGGATGACCCGGCCAGCCCCGGCACCGCCTCCAGCGAGGCGCCTCTCGGCAGGCTGGCCGACACCCGGCTGGAGCTCCTGCTGTTCGTGGCGTCGATCGCCGGCTACATCGCCCTGCTCGTGCCCCTGGGCTTCCTGCTGACGACCGCGCTGTACGTCGCCGGCAGCGCCTGGTACCTCGGCTACCGCCGGCACCTGGTCACGGCGCTCGTCAGCGTCGGGGTCACGGCGCTGCTCTACTTCGGGATGTCCGAAGGGCTGAACGTATCGCTGCCGCAGGGGCCGTTCCCCTTCTGAGTCGACCGGAGCCCCACCATGGACACTCTCAGCCAGCTCGGCTACGGGTTCAGTATCGCGCTGTCGCCGGAGAATCTGGTGTTCGTCGTCATCGGCGTGCTCGCCGGGACGGTCATCGGCGTGCTCCCCGGGCTCGGCCCGATCAGCGCGATCGCACTGATGATCCCGATCGCGTACGGGATGGACCCCACCACCGCCATCATCATGCTCGCCGGGGTCTACTACGGCGCGGTCTTCGGCGGTTCGACCTCCTCCATCCTGCTGAACGCGCCCGGCATCGCCGGGACGGTCGCGACGTCCTTCGACGGCTACCCCATGGCCCGCCAGGGCAAGGCGGGCAAGGCTCTGGCGATCGCGGCCATCTCCTCGTTCGTCGGCGGGACGGTCGGTGTCGTGCTGCTGATGCTGATCGCGCCGTACCTGGCGCGGCTCGCGATGAGCTTCGGCCCCGCCGAGTACTTCGCCCTGATGGTCCTCGGCCTGACCGCGGTGGTCTCGCTGGCCGGCGACAACCTGACCAAGGGGCTGATCTCGGCCGTTCTGGGGGTGATGATCGCCCTCGTCGGGATCGACGGCCAGACCGCCACACTCCGTTTCACGTTCGACCTTCCGGAGCTCTATGAGGGCGTCGAGTTCCTTATCGTCGCGCTCGGCGTGTTCGCGCTAGCGGAGGTGTTCACGATCCTGGCCCGCAGGACCGGGGGCGGCGTCGAGGGCGCGGTCACCTCGCTGCGGCTGAGCCGCCGCGATATCGGCCAGATGGCGCCGGCCGCGGGACGCGGCTCACTCCTGGGCTTCTTCACCGGTGTGCTGCCGGGCGCCGGGGCGACCGTGGCGTCGTTCCTGGGCTACTCGGCGGAGAAGCGCATCGCCAAGGACCCGGAGACGTTCGGTACCGGAAACATCAAGGGCATCGCCGCACCGGAGTCCGCCAACAACGGCGCGGCCGTGGGATCCTTCGTCCCGCTGCTCACCCTGGGGGTCCCCGGATCGGGGACCACCGCGATCCTGCTCGGCGCCCTGCTGGTACTCGGCGTGCAGCCCGGTCCGCTGATGCTCAGCGAGCGGCCCGAGGTCTTCTGGGGCGTCGTGGCCAGCATGTACGTTGGCAACATCGTGCTGCTCGTGCTGAACCTGCCCCTGATCCCGCTGTTCGCCAAGGTACTCAAGACCCCGAAGGCGCTGCTGATCCCGCTGGTCGTGGTGTTCTGCGTCGTCGGGGTGTACGGCCTGAGCTTCAACGTGTTCGACCTCTGGCTGCTGCTCGGCTTCGGCGTTCTGGGGTACCTGATGCGGCAGAACGGGTTCCCGGCGGCTCCGCTCATCCTCGGCCTGATCCTCGGCGGCCTGATGGAGGAGTCGATGCGCCAGGCGCTGCAGATCTCCAACGGCGCCTGGTCGATCTTCGTGACCCAGCCGATCTCCGCGGCGTTGCTCGGGCTCGCTGTGCTCTCGCTGGCCGGCCCGGTGTTCAGGGCGCTGCGCCGGATTCGGCCCGCCACCACCGCCGGCGCCGTCCGCGAAGGCGACAACGGTGAGCGGCAGGGGCAGTCGCCGGCATGAGGGGTGCGCGCCGGAGCCTGGCCGCAGCGGCCGCGGTGCTGCTGCTGGCCGGCTGCGGCGCCACGACCGGCGGCCTCTTCGCCAAGCCGCTCGACGGTGTACGCCTCATGGTGCCCACACCGCCGGGCGGCGGCTACGACACCACCGCCCGCACCCTGGCGGCCACTGCCACCGAGGCCGGGCTGGCCACCGAGATCGAGGTGTTCAACCTCTCCGGCGGGGCCGGCGTCTCGGCGCTGTCCCGGCTGATGTACGAGGGGGACAACGACGGCCGCCTGGTACTGCAGATGGGTCTGGGCCTGGTGGCCGGAGCGCGGGTGCACGGGGCCACGCCCCCGATCACCGAGGCCGCCCCGTTGGCTCGGCTGATCGAGGAGCCGGAGGCCATCCTGGTCCCCGCGGACTCCCCCTACGCGACGTTCGAGGACGTCCTCAGCGAGTGGACCGACCCGTCGCACCAGGTGACGGTCGGCGGCGGGTCCAGTCCCGGCGGCCCGGACCACCTGGCCACCATGCTGCTCGCCGCGGAGATCGGCGAGGACCCCCAGGAGACCGACTACGTCTGGCACGACGGCGGCGGCGAGCTGCTCGCCGCGACGCTCGGGCACGACGTCGACATCGCGACCGCCGGGGCAAGCGAGTACCGGCACGCCATCGAGGCCGGCGAGCTCCGGGTTCTCGCGGTCACCGGGCCCGAGCGGATCGACGGCATCGACGCGCCGACGCTGCACGAGGTCGGGGTCGACCTGGAGTTCACGAACTGGCGGGGGCTGCTGGCCCCACCAGGGACCAGCCAGGCGGAACGCGACAACCTCATCAGCGCCCTGGACAAGCTGCACGCCACCCCGCAATGGCGCGCCGCGATCCGGGACAACTACTGGTCGGACGCCTACCTGACCGGCGACGAGTTCGGTGTGTTCCTCACCAGGGAGGACCAGCGGATCGACGGGGTCCTGGATCCACTCGGGCTCGGCTGAGCATGCCCGCGCACAACCCAGCGACGACGGTGGGCGCCGATCTTGCGGATTTCGTTCCTTCCCGATCGCGTCGAGTTTCGTGGGCTTGGTCGTGCTCCGATTCCGGGGTGCAGGGACGCGACCAGCGGTGCGGTGGGACGCGGTGGAGCATCCGACGAGGGCAACGAAGGCGCCGAATGGGCCAGCCCGCGGTCATCGGTACGGGTGCCCGATGGTGGCGCGGCCAACGGGGGCGGCGAAGGCTGGTGGTGGGGCCCAGTGGGGGTGTCCGTGGCGTCGTTCTCGGTGCTGGGGCGTATCGAGGGTGACCATGGGGACATTCTCGGCGCCGAAAATGTCCGCATGGTCAGTTTCGGTGCCACGCAAGCCCTCACGCACCCGTTATGCCCGGATTGGGCGCGACCTGGGCGCCGACGATGAGAGCACCGCCCGCCTCCGCCGCTCTCACAGCTCCAGGCGGCGCGCGAGGTCGGAGCGCAGTACCCCCTTGGGGTCGACCCGCTCGCGGACCCGGCGCCACGCGTCGAGGCGGGGGTACATGGCATGCACGGCCTCCGGGCCCGCCCTGCTGTCCTTGGCCAGGTAGACCCGGCCGCCCGCCGCGGCCACCCGCTCGTCGAAGGAGCGCAGCAGGCCGGCCAGGCCGGGCAGGTCCGCCGGTAGGTCCACGGCCAGGGTCCAGCCGGGCAACGGGAACGACAGCGGCGCCGGGGTTCCGGGCCCGAAACGTTTCAGGACAGCCAGGAACGACGGCGCGCCGGCGGCCGCCAGCGTCTCCACGATCCGGCGCAGCGCCGCCTCCTGCCCGAACGGCACCGCGAACTGGTACTGCACCAGCCCACGGGGCCCGTAGAGCCGGTTCCAGCCGCGCACCGCGTCCAGGGGATGGAAGAAGGAGGCCAGGTCCTGGAGCGCGCCGCGCTGCAGGACCGGGGCTCGGGCGTAGTAGGCAGCGTTGAACGCCCGCACACTCCAGGTGTTCAGCAGCCCGGGCGGGACCCGCCGCGGCGTGCCCGCGAGCTCCCTGGCGCGGTAGCGCAGCGGCGCGCTGCGCATACGGGGCGGTAGGTCGGCCGGCACCGCGTGGTTGGCCCGGGTGAGCACACCGCGTCCGGTCGCGGCGCCCCGCGCGAGCAGGTCGATCCAGCAGACCGAGTACGTGTAGTCGTCATCGGTCGCGCTCATGAGCGCCAGCGCGGAGTCGAGGTCGGGGGTGCGGTCGGTGTCGACGCGGACGCTCGCCGTCTCCACCGGGAGCAGGTCGAACGTTGCCTCGGTGATGACGCCGGTCAGCCCCATGCCGCCGGTGGTGGCCCAGAACAGTTCCGGATCGCGTTCCGGACCGGTCCGGTGCACCGTTCCGTCGGGCGCCACCAGGCCCAGCGACCGCACGTGCGTCCCGAAAGACCCGGACACGTGGTGGTTCTTGCCGTGGATGTCGGCGCCCACCGCTCCGCCGATGGTGACGTGCCGGGTCCCGGGGGTCACCGGGATGAAGTAGCCGTGCGCCAGCAGGCCTCGGGTGAGTTCGGCCAGGCTCGTCCCGGCCGCCGCGGTCACCGTCGCCGTCGCCGGGTCGATCCGGAAGCCGGGGCCGAGGTCGGCGCAGTCGAGGACCAGCCCGCCGGCGCACTGCGCGGCGTCGCCGTACGACCGGCCGAGGCCGCGGGCGATCGCCCCGCGTTGCGCCATGCCTCCCTGGCCGGTCTCGCGCAGCAGCAGCGCCACCTCGTCGGGGGTGCGCGGGCGCGCTACGGTCGCCAACGTGGGGGCGGTGCGGCCCCATCCGGTGAGCATCCGGCGACTCACGCGCACGCTCGGCCTCCCTGGCGTGGTCAATCGACGTAGACGCCCAGTGCGACCAGCAGCACCAGCGCCGCCAGGCAGAGTTGCAGCGGCCGGTCGCGCAGCGCGATCTCCTCGGGCTCCTCACCCACCCCCCGGTCCACCAGCAGGTGGTAGCGGAGCACGAACACGATGAACGGCACGATACTCGCCCCGTGGAACCACGGCTCCGCGCCGGTGCGCCCGTCCAGCGCCCACAGGCAGTACGTGACGACCATCGCACCGGAGACCATGGTGCGCACCTGGGTCAGGTAGCTCCGGGTGTAGTGGACCAGGGTCGCCCGGCCATGCCCGTTGCCGGGGTTGCGCAGCTCGGCCTCGCGCTTTCCGGTGACCACGAGCAGCGCCGCCAGCGAGACCACGATCAGGAACATGCTCGACAGGTACACCCCGACCGCAGCGCCGCCGGCGAGCGCGCGCAGCACGTGGCACCCGGCGATTGCCACGATGTCGCAGATGATGACGTTCTTCAGGACCAGCGTGTAGGCACCGGTGAGCAGCAGGTACCCGGTGATGACGGCGAGCAGCGGCCGGTTTCCCGTGGCCAGGGCCGCGAGCACGGCGGCCAGCACCATCGCGGCACCCACCGCGATGGCGGCCGGCACCGGGAGTACGCCGGAAGCGACGGGCCGGTGCCGCTTGCGCTCGTGCAGCCGGTCGCGGGCGGCGTCGCGGGCGTCGTTCAGCAGGTAGCTCCCGCTGGAGGCGAGGCAGAACAACACGAACGCGAGGACGGTCCACCCCAGCGTCCGCGGCTCGGTCAGCACCCCCGCCGTGCCTGGAGCGGCGAAGACCAGCAGGTTCTTCAGCCACTGCTTGGGCCGGCAGGCGCGCAGCAGCCCCACGCCGCGTGCGGCGAGGCCGACCCCGGTCACGCCCGCCCCGGCCGGCTCCGGCGCCCGTGGCGGGACCGGCAGGGCCGGCGGGCGGCGGCGCGTGGCATCAGACACGGCGCGGACCCGGCCTCATTGCCGGGCGCGCCGACCCTGGCCCGCGAGGACCAGCAGCAGCACGCCGGGGGCGAGGAAGCCCACTCCGGCAACAACCAGCAGGAGCGGAACGGTACCGCGGATGAGGTTCAGGGAGGCCAGGCTGTCCTGGGTGCTCTCGATGTTGGAGTCGACGGTCTCGTCGGTCCAGACCATGTCCCCCTCGAAGAAGACGAGGACCTCCTCGCCGTCGACTTGGCCGACGCGGCGCTGTTCCTCGCTCAGGTGGATGGGCGTACCGGTGGTGGGTTCGATCCAGTAGGTCCGGGTGACCGAGTACATCTCGTCGGCGGTGACGTCGCCCTCGCCATCCATGCCGACGAGGTCGCGGGGCAGGTCGCGCTCGCCGATCTTGGTCGGGTCGATCTCCTGCACGAACCGGTAGGTCTCCATGCCGTCGATGGTCTCTTCGCCGTCGAACCGGATCGGGTGCGTCTCCTGGACGGTGGTGTCGAAGAACTCGTAGTCCTTCTGCTCGGTCATGAAGGGGAACTTGAACGCCTGCCCCTCCTGGTGCACCATCTCGTCGTTGACCGAGGGGTCGCAGCAGTCGACGGACTCGCCGCTGACCCGGTCGTGGGCGGCGCGACGGGCGGTGGAGGTGATCCCGTAGCCGGTGTCGACGTCCTCGACCCAGGTGAACTGGTCCCACACCACCGTGTCATCGCCGCTGGCGGCCACATCGCTGCGAAGCGTGGTTGTCGCCTCAACCGTCGCTCCCTCGACCAGCTCCACATCCTCGATGCTGAAGTAGGTGACGTTCTCCCCGCGGTTGACCTTCTGGTCGTAGTAGTCCATCGGGGTTTTCATGACGGCGTCCGCCACCCAGAATCGGAGCATGGGGGCGAGGGAGATACTGAAGACCCCCAGCGCAATGCAGACGACCGCAATGGTACGGCGCATGTGCCCTCCCGGGCGCGACGGTTGCTATATGGAACTTGGTTCAGTTTGCGGTAGACTACTCGCCCGTAGCGGGCAACGTCACCAGGGCCAGGCTGAATTTTCATAACATGTTCTACTCTGGGAGAAATGTGCCGGGCGCACAGCTCGGCCGCACCGAGCCGCCGCTGGAAGGCCCCTGGTGACCGCCCCCTCCGAGCTCCCCCCGCGCTCCCCCGGCGACGACCCGGATCCCGCACGGCCGCCGGGCCTGCCCCAGGTCCGCGGGCACCAGGAACCACTCGACGGCATCCGCGCGCTCGCCGCGCTGCTGGTGCTGGTTTTCCACGTGGGCATGGAGACCGGCGACGCGCTCGAACCCGGGGTCTTCGGAGCGCTGCTCGCCGCCGGCGAGTTCGGCGTGCCGCTGTTCTTCGCGCTCTCGGGGCTGCTGCTGTACCGCCCGTGGGCACGCGCGGCGCTCGACGGTACCGCCGGTCCGCGGGTGCTCGGGTACCTGTGGCGGCGGGGCCTGCGCGTGCTGCCCGCCTACTGGATCGTCGCCGGCACCGCACTGCTGCTGTGGTCGCGGGAACACCTCGACTCCGCGCGCGCCTGGGTCGAGGTCCTCACCCTGACGTTCATCTACAACCTCGACCCCTGGTGGAACGGCACCGGTCCGCACGGGCTGGGCCAGATGTGGAGCCTGTGCGTCGAGGTCAGCTTCTACCTGCTGCTCCCGCTGCTCGCGCTGGTGCTCGCGTGGCTGGCCGCACGGGGCGGCGACGACGTGAACCGGCGGGCGCGCTGGCTGCTCGCCGGGATACTCGCGCTGGGCGTGGTCGCGGTGCTCGCGCTGATCCCGCAGTTCTACCCCGAGCCCCGGCCGTACCTGCACTCCTGGCTACCGCGCTCGCTGGGGATGTTCGCTGTGGGCATGGCGCTGGCCGTCGTCACCGAGTGGGCCTGGCGCGAACCGGGGGCCGACGGGCCGGTGCGCCGCCTCTGCCGCACCCTGTCCCACTCGGCCACGCTGTGCGGCGCGCTCGCGCTGATCGTGTACCTGCTGGCGGCCACCCCGGCGGCCGGACCCCGCTTCTTCGGGGTGGAAGGGCTGTGGGTGGCCCTGTTCAGCATGGTCATGTCGACCCTGTTCGCCTTCTTCATCGTCGCGCCGATCGCGTTGCTGCCCCCGCGGCACACGGCCCCGGGGGCGCCGCGCTGGACCAACGGAGCGTGGCTGGGCACGGTACTCCGGCACCCGGTGAGCCGTTATCTCGGCCGCATCTCGTACGGGATCTTCCTGTGGCAGTTCGTGGTGCTCTACCTGTGGCGCGAGTTCACCGAACAGGAGGTCTTCACCGGGACGTTCCTGTTCGACCTGGCCCCCGTGGCCATCGGGACCCTCCTGCTGGCCGCGGCCACCCACCACTGGGTCGAGACACCGTGCCGCCGTTGGTACGGCACGGTCGGCGCACGGCCGGACCGCGCCTAGCGGGAAAGGGGCGCGTCAGTCATCCTCGCCGGCCGAGCCCTCGCTGTCTGCCTCGTCCGCCTCGCCGCCGGGAGAACCGTCCGTAGCGTCCTGCTCGCCGGCCTCCTCCTGGAGCGGCTCGCCCTGGGTCGCCGGTTCCAGTTCGCCGTGCGAGACCCACCGCAGGCACAGCGCGTCCTCGTCGGTGTTCAGTAGCAACTGCTCGCCCGCACCGTCGATGGGGACGTACCAGTTGGCGCCGTTGGGTGCCGGAGGAAGGGTGGCTTCGGCCCAGGCATCGCCGACAACGGCGTTCAGCACCGTCGGCTCCTCGGACTGGTACCCGATCCCGAGCACGTAGGTGTCGCCGCCGGAGGCCGGCAGGTCCCAGATCGCCTCGCCATCGAAGGTGGCCACACACTCCTCGCCCTCCGGTGGCCCGAAGAACGCGCTGTCCTCGGCGGGCACCGCTTCCACCAGGTACCCGGAGTCGTTGAACACCATCGCGCCGGCCGCCTGGCGGGGGGTGGCCACCCGGTCGCGCACATCGCCCTCCCCGAGCGGGCCGAGCACATTGTGGCTGAGTCGGCGCGGACCGTTCCACGGCAGCACGATGTCCTCCGGAACGGGCCGGGGATAGATGCCCGCCCAGTCCGGGACCTCCCGCATCGAGGTGCGCACCGTGTCGACGTACCAGCGCACCCGGTCGCCGCTGAGCGTCCCCGCGAAGGTGTACGTGGAGTAGCTCGCGACCAGGACGAAGGCGGCGGTGGCGACCGCGGCCCCGGCGCGCACCCACCGGGCCGGGAACCTCCGCCACGGGTCGCGGTACACCCCGCCGCTCTCGGCCTCCTCCCGTGCCGGCAGGAACGCGAACGCCAGGCAGATCGCGAACAGCAGTGCGGCGTCGGCCACGTAACGCGGGTCGTGGCCCACGAGCCCGTCGTAGCGCCCGCGGGCGAGGAGCGTTGGAAGGACGTCCACGATCACCAGATAGCCGGCGAGGATCGCCCACGCCCGCCAGGATCGGCGGCGCACCAGCAGGCTCAGCACCACGAGCAGCGCCAGGGCCGCCCACGAGCCCAGGAGCACTGCCGTGTGCGGGTTGATCAGCCCTCCGGACGGGGTGACCGGGCTCCAGTCGATCGGGCCGCCCAGCGCCCCTGCGGGAAACGTCTCGCCGAGGAGGTTCCGAGTCGCCTCGAACGCCGGTTCGGCCTCGGGCGCAGCGGCGCCCTCACCTCCGCTGTCGCCCCGCGAGAGGTAGAGCAGGCCGTGCCCGACGGACAGCAGGGCCAACCCGGCCCAGAACGGAGCGTCGCGCACGATGGTGTTCCGGACCACCCGCGGAAACCGGCCCGGCACCAGGAACCCGGCGGCAACCACGAACAGCACCGGTGGCAGCATCATCGCCTTCACCGAGAACGCCATGCCGAGCACGACGGCGCCCGCCGCCAGCCAACCGTGCCGCGGCTCGCCCGTGCGCAGGTAGCGCACCGTCCACAGCAGTGCGAGCGCTATCGCCAACTGGAACGGCACCCCGTTGAGCGCGGCGGACCACCAGGCGAGGACCGGCAGGGTCAACGGGGCGAACACGTACACCGCGAGCGGCGCGAGGATGGCCCATCTCCGCCCGAAGACCACCCAGAGCAGCCGGAACGCCGCCGCGAACGCGGCCGCCTGGACGGCGAGCATGACCCCGGCGGTCAGTGCCCAGTCATAGGGCGCGATGGCCGTCTGCGCGTAGACCAGCAGGATCGCGCCCGGCATCAGGTGACCCTTGTGCAGGTCAGTAAGGTAGTCCCAGGTAAGGCTGGCGGTGGCCGCCTCCCCCACGAACAGGAAGTCGTCCTCGATGAAGTACGCCTCACCCAGCACGTAGCCACGCAGCCCGAGTGAGGCGGCGATGAGCAGGATGCCGACCAGTGCGATCCGGTCCGCCAGCCCGCGACCCACCGCGTTGGTCGCCGCCCGGGCCCACCCCGGCCCATCGCGCGGAGCGGGAGCACCCTCGGCGGCGCGGTCCCGTGTCCCGTTCACCCCCGCTCCGGTTGCGGCCGCGGTGTCCCCGGAATCGCTCATGCGGCTCTCTTCCCTGGCCTGCCAGCACAACTGGCGCTACCGGATGAGGAGGTGCCAGAATACAACACGTTCTACTGAGAGCGCGGGCGTCGTCGCAGGTCCGAAACGTCAGGGGAAGCGGCGGTGGAACCGGGTCCACCCGGGCCCGGAGGCCCGTTTCGGGGGGTGGCCGTGGGCCTCGATGAGGTACGCAAGGACTGGACGCGGCTCGGAGCGGCCGAACCGCTCTGGGCGGTGTGCGTCGACCCGGCGAAACGCGGGGGAGGCTGGGACGACGACGAGTTCCTGGCCTCGGGCCAGCGCGAGGTCGACGCCGCCCTGAAGCGCCTCGACGAACTGGAGATCCTGCCCACGCACCGCGGCCGTGCCCTTGACTTCGGGTGCGGTGCCGGACGGCTGAGCAACGCGCTGGCCACCCACTTCGACTCCGTGACCGGTGTTGACATCTCCGCTCCCATGCTGGCCGAGGCCCGGCGGCTGGACCGCAGCGGTGGCCGCATCGAGTACTGGCTGAACACCGAACCGAACCTCGCGGACCTCAACGACGCCGCATTCGACCTCGTGTACTGCGACCTCGTCCTACAGCACCTGCCGCCCTCCCTCGCGGCCGACTACACGCGCGAGCTCACCCGGGTCGTGCGGCCGGGCGGCGCCCTGGTGATCGGGGTTCCCGCCCGCGAGGCGCACACGTTCAAAGGGCTGGCTTTCCGGTACACCCCCTGGCCGCTGATCCGCGTGGCGCAGCGCGTCCTGTTGCGGTACCCGGCCCCGATGCGGATGCACACGCTGCCCCCCGAACGGCTGGCCCGCCTCCTCGAACCCGGTGGCGCCCGGATCGTCGCCTCCGACGAGTACTGGAGCGGGGACCACTGGCAGCACCTGCGCCACTTCGGCACCGTCGATTCCTCCGAGGCGCCGGGGGATGCGCGGTGACCGGCCAGGACACCACCACCGGCGGGCCGGCCCCCTTCCGGGCGACGCTCGGCAGGTCGTTCCGCCTGTTCTCGGCGTTCCGGCAGGAGCAGACCAACCCGGACCACTTCTACGGCACCCTGGCCCGCGACACTGTGGCCCAACTGCGCTCCTACACCCCGCTCGACGGCGCGGTGGTCGTGGATGTCGGCGGCGGGCCGGGATACTTCACCGACGCGCTGACCGCCGCCGGCGCCAGGTGCGTGTGCGTGGACGCCGACCCCCGCGAGCTGGGACTGCGCGGCTCCCCGCCCGGGACCGCGCTGCTCGGCAGCGCGCTCGACATGCCCATGCGGACCGGTTCGGTCGACGTCTGCCTCTCCTCCAACGTGCTGGAGCACGTGTCCGAGCCCGAGCGCATGGCCGACGAGATGGTCCGGGTAACCCGGCCGGGAGGGCTCGTCTACCTCTCGTACACGGTGTGGCTCTGCCCGTGGGGCGGCCACGAGACCTCTCCCTGGCACTACCTGGGCGGCCCCTACGCGGCCCGCCGCTTCACCCGCCGGCACGGCCACCGCCCCAAGAACGACTTCGGCCGCACCATGTTCGCGCTGTCAGCGTCGCGGATGCTGTCCTGGGCGCGCGACCGCGGCGACACCGAGGTGGTGGACATCCTGCCGCGCTACCTGCCGAGCTGGCTGCGGCCCGTCGTCCACATCCCGGGCGTGCGCGAGATCGTGACCTGGAACCTGCTCCTGGTACTGCGCAAACGCTAGATCGGTGATGCGGGCGGGTGGTTGGGCGTCCGGCGAGGGCAGCGAAGACGGCGGATGGCTCGGGTTGGTGATGATCGGTGCGGCGAGCGGATGGTGACGCCCCCAACGGGGGCAGCAAAGGCGCCGGGTGGGCCAGCCCGTAATAGTCGCTCCTGGTGCCCGACGGTGACACGACCAACGAGAGCAGCGAAGGCGGTGCGTGGCCCGGGCGGGCGGGTGGTGGTGCGCCCCGCACCGACCCTGACCGTGGGGACACGTTCAGCGCCGAGAACGACGCCACGGACACCCCCGATGCGCCCCACCACCGAGCAGGCACACTGAGGCCCCCTCCCCAAGGGTCGTTCCCGCCGCGGGACCGCAGGGACCTCGCTGCTCTCGTTGGGGGCTCGACCACCGGGCACCCGCACCGCCACGCACCCACCACAACCATCCCGCGCCGTCGCCGCCCCCATCGCGCGCGCAACCACCGGGCACCAGGAGCGACCCCACGGGGCCGACCCACCCGCTGCCGTCGCCGCCCTCGTTAGCCGCGCAACCCTCGGGCACCAGTAGCGATCACCGGGGGCTGGCGCGGCCGCGTCACTCTCCCGCGGCCGGCTCCGGTTCCCCGGATTCGGCAGAGGGCGGATCCGCCATGGCGGCGCGCCGGTCGCGTACGAAAGACCACGCCAGACCCACCAGGACCAGCGGTCCGCCCACCGCGCCCAGCCCGATGGGCACCCACGCCCGCAGTGCGCTGAGAAGCCGGGCCCGGTTCTCGGCCCGTTCGGCGTACGCCGCGACCGAACGGTCCGGCATCGCGAGTTCGGCGTCCAGCAGCACGCGCTCGCCCCCGCGGTCCTCCGCGCGCAGCGTCTCGCGCCGTTCCTCGACGGCGCGCACCAGGTAGCCGCTGACCGGCTCGACCCAGTAGGTGCGCCGCAGCTCCAGCCACCGCGACGCCTCGACTGTCCCGCTGCGCTCCAGGTCGAGTGCCGAGGCGGGGACCTGGCGCGCGGAGTCCGGAATCTGGGTGGACTCGATCTGCTGCACGTACCTCCGGGTGGGCACGCCGGCGATGTCCTCGTGCCCGTCGAACACCATGCGCGGGGCGGCCCGGATGTCGGCGTCGTAGAACGTGTGCTCCCGGTCCGCGGCACCGGCCGGCCAGTAGAGCACCAGCCCCGCCTGCCGCACGGCGCGGTCGCCGGCAACGTGCTCCCCGCAGCAGTTCACGGCGCGGCCGGTGGACCGGTCCACGATGACCCGCCGGTCCGTGTGGTCGAGCATGGTGTCCGGGGTGGCGGTATCGACCGAGATCTCCCAGGTGGCACCACCGGAGTCCCCGGGCCGGACCGTGCCGTCAATGGTGGTGGTCCGCCGCACCTCGGCCTCTTCGACCGTTTTCCAGGTGCTGGTGTCGAGATAGCTCGCCGACTCGTCGACCAGCGGCAGTTCCAGCTCGATGCCGCCCGGCAGCACGGCCAGTTGGCCGTAGACGTAGAACCGCAGCAGCAACGCGAGCGTGGCGCAGAACGCCCCCAGCGCGACCAGCGCGGGCCCGGGGTTGCGCCGCAGCGCACCTGGCCCTTCCCGCGTTGGCCGCCCGGATCCGGTCCCTTCATCCGGCTGGAAAGGGACCGGGTCCTCGGGGTCAGCGGTGGGGCGGCGCGGCATCACGCCGTCACCTCTTCGCTGTCGCGCTCCTCGCGTCCGCGGGTGTCCCGGCTGTCCTCGGGGCCGGGGCGGCCCTCTTGCGCGGCGGCGGAAGCCGCGGGGTCAGCGGCGGGAGCCCGGTCCGGCCCGGAGACGTTGCCCAGGGACAGCACCAGCCTGGCGAGCGCCGGAAGGCAGCACAGTTGCGCGACCCAGCCGCGCAGCGCTTCCCCGAGCCACTCGCTCACCTCATGGAACGGCATGGTCAGCACCAGGTAGTTGCCGGCCCCCAGCGCCAGCCCGGCGCATCCCAGACTCACCAGCACGGTCCACGGGCTCCCGAGCGACCGGATGACCCGCCCGCCCAGCAGCGGCCGGCCGGGCTTGGCGTAGCGGATGCGCTCCGACGGGGCGCGGCTCAGCCACCAGACGAGCAGCAGAGCGGCCCCGGTGAGTCCCGCACCCGCGGCCCCGGCCACCCACACGCCGTAACCCACTCCGAGCGCGATCAGCACGCCCCGCGGGACCCCTCCCGGGCGGGCGGCGGGGGAAGCGGCCGCGCGCGTCGCCCACCGGCCACGCGGCCGGCGCAGCGCCAGCAGGCCGGCTACCAGGGCCAGCACGGCACCGATACCGAGGGCCGCGTGGTAGGCGTCGTCGGGGGCGTAACTCAGGGTCACCGTTCCCGAGGTGCCGGCGGGCAGCAGCCACGCCTGTTTCCACCCGTCGAGCCGGACCGGTTCCAAGGTGGTGTCCGACCCGTTGACGGTCGCGACCCAGCCGTCGTTGAAGTTCTCGTTGACGACCAGGTAGCTGTCCTCGGCCACGTCGACATCAAGCCGTCGCTCGCTGTCGCCCCAGCCGGCGACCTCCGAAACGTCGGCGGTCCGCACCTCGTCGCGCTCCTCCGCGCCGGACGGTTCGATCTGCGCCGACTCGATCCGGTAGCGGTTGCCCGGTTCCACCCGGACGCGGTTGCCGCCCTCCTGCAGGCCCACGTCGTCGCAGCTCTCGTAGCGCACCGCGGACCCGTTGAGCTGGCCCTCGACACTCCCGCCGGTGATGCGGGTGTCCACCCGCTCGCCGTTCACCCGCAGGGTCGGGCCCAGCCCGCACACGGTGCGGACGTCGCCGCCCTCGATCTCCTCCAGGGGATCCACTCCCGGCAGGGAGATCCCGGAGACCTCCAGCGGCTGTCCTTCGGGGGGATCGAAGGTGAGGATGAGCTCGTCGGTGCTGACCGGTGCGAAGCTCAGCTGGCCGTCGCCGTCGAGCCAGCCCTCTCGCACCGTGGAGCCGGTCTCGACGGTGGCCCGTACCGGACGCAGGACGCTGTCGGGCCGCGGGAAGTTCACCTGTATGGCGTCGACCTTGGTCTTCTCGCCCAGGTCGACATCCAGCGACGGCGCTTCGTCGCCCGGATCGGGGTACCAGATCGTGCCGTCGTCCCCGTCGAAGGCGTTGCGTCCCATCGCCGCCGGGTGCTGTACGGCGGTGGACGTCGAGTCGACCTCGGGGTAGCCGCCTTCGCGGTTGGCCGCGTTCTGCACGTCGACCGGGTCGGTGATGACGACCTCGCCACTGACACTGTGCCGCCCCGACGCCGCGTCCGCGGACAGCTCGAACGTGCGGTCAAGGGAGTAGGCGTCCTCGCCCTGCACCGCGATTTCGGGGTTGCACACCCACATTATCGACCCCCGCATGCAACCCGGAACGGTTCCCGTTGACCCGGTGAACAGGATGTTCTCGGCGTCGGCGACCCCCGGCACGCGCAATGTGCGCTCGGGGTCGAGTCCCGACACGGAGATGTCGCTGATGCCGGCGCGAGTGCCGAACCGGTACTCCGGTTCCCAGGCGAGCTCGTCGATCCGGATCCGCAGCGTGCCGGTCTCCCCCGGTGGCGCCACGAGGTCCTGCGGCTCGTCGGTGGCGGCCACGGCCGCCGTGGTGCGGTCGTCGTCGGTGATGAGGCTGACTCTCGACGGGGGCGGCTCGCCGGGGATCTGCTCGAAGCTGACGCTCAGCTCGCCCACCTCGCGCGGCTCACTGAACTCGACCTCCAGCCACTCGCCGAGGGCCCCGCCGTACGCGCTGGAGCGCCAGGAGGTGCCCTCGAACCCGTCGAACGCCGCGAACGGGGCGC
Organism: Lipingzhangella halophila; assembly: GCF_014203805.1. Classification (GTDB taxonomy): domain Bacteria; phylum Actinomycetota; class Actinomycetes; order Streptosporangiales; family Streptosporangiaceae; genus Lipingzhangella; species Lipingzhangella halophila. The sequence goes on from NZ_JACHJT010000001.1 coordinate 5,005,225, forward strand.
GGCCCGGGTCGCGGACCTCGGGGCTGGCGTTGGCGCCGGACTCCGACGAGGAGGCGCTCACCGACTCGATGCCGGAGTACTCGGCCACGGACGTGAAGTCCTCCCAGGCCGGGTCCATGATGTCGGGCGCGGGCGCGTCGCGTTGCAGCTCCTCGTCCGCGGCGAGGGTGTTGCTGGTGTTGTGGCGCACGTCGGAGTAGACGATCTCCCGGCGCCGCGAGGTGTCGGTGACGACGGTGTCCTCGGCGGCGATGTCCTCCGCCCCGGGGTCGTCGCCGACGATGACCGGACGGTCGTCGCGCAGCATGCCCCGCTCGGCCATGGCGAGCAGCGACTCGGGGCCGCCGGTAACCCGCAGCGCCTCGTCGGCCGGCACGGTACCCACCGTGGGAGCGGCGCCGGCCACGGTGTACACCTGGACGGCACGGTAGGGCTGGTCGGTGTACTCCGCTGCGCGGTGCACCTCCAGGGAGCCGATCTCGGGACCGAAGGACTTCTCGTGGCTGATACCGGGGGACTCCGCGAGTGCCTGGTGCACCCGGGCCGGCCACCCGCCATTGTTTCCGCTTCGCTGCAGATCGTTGCGCACGAGCAGGTGGGTCACACCCATACGGGCCAGTGCCGCGGTCAGGCCCGCGGACCCGCGGCCGGACGAGATGCGCTGGTCGATCTCCTGGTTCAGCCGCGAGACGCCGGCCGACCCCCAGGGGATGATCTGGTGGTTGGTCCAGGCGCTCTCCATGAGGGGTTGCATGGGCTCGTCCATGGGCCGGCCCCACTCGTACTCGCCGCGCGCGGATCCGGGCACGGCCATGGTCATGCCCGCGTGGGCGTTCTCGTCGATCCAGTCGGTTGCCTCGTACCAGTACTCCGGGATCTCCCCGAAGGACCCGTTGGGCGCCACCCCGACCGTGGCGACGGGGGTGAGTGTCGCGGTGAACGCCACCGCGCTGACGCCGGCGACCGAGCGGCGGGCGACGGAGGGCGGCAGGGCGAGCGCGCGCATGATCCCGGCGCGGCGGTCGGCGTTGTCCCGCCCGATCGCCACCGGTAGCTGCGCGAGGCCCAGCGCCACCGGCAGCCGGATCGCGGCGTCGAACTTGTGGATGTTGCGGAAGGGGCTGAGCACCCCGTCGAACATCGGCTGGACCGACGGCGCCAGCGCCCCGCTCAAGGATCCGGTGTAGCCGGACACGATGATCGCGGTGCCGGTGAGCACGCACAGCGCCAGGAACGTCCGCTCCGGCATGCGGCGGTGCACAAGGCCGGTCAGGCCGAGGCCGGCGACCACCGCCGTCGCCGCGACCAGCCACGGCGTGGTGGCCAGCTCCGCTCCGGCCGGCAGCGTCGCCTGCTGGGTGGGGACATAGCCCATCCAGTTGGCAGCGCCGCGCAGCGCGTTCGTGAGGGAGGTGACGCTCAGGGTGGTGGCCGCGTCCTCGGTGAACGGCATGAAGGAGAACACGTAACGCCCCATAAGGAACAGCGGGGCCAGCCACCAGAAGGACACCAGGAACAGCGCGACCAGCCACCACACGAGCAGCCGCCACTTGCGCGCACCGTTCTTCCGGGTGAGCAGGTAGAGCAGCGGTACCACCAGGACCGCCAGCTCCGAGGCCGCGTTGGTGCCGCCGCAGCACAGGAACGCCAGGGCCGACAGCATGGCCATGCGCATCGGGCTGCGGCCGTGCCGGGTGCCGTATACCAGCGGCAGCATGATCCACGGCAGCAGGAGCATCGGCTGCAGCTCGGCCGAGTTGTAGGAGAGCAGCGTGAGCACGCGCGGCGCGAGGGCGTAGGCAAGCCCCGCGACGATGCGGGTGTGCAGTGTGCCGATGCCGAGTGCCCCGGCCAGGCGCACCGTACCGAGGAACGCCGCGCACAGCAGCACGGCAAGCCAGAGGCGCTGCACCAGCCAGGGGGGCATGTCCAGGGCGATGAACAGGGCGTGGAACGGGCCGTTCGGGAAGAGATAGCCGTACGCCTGGTTCTGCAACTGCCCGAAGTAGGCGGGATCCCACAGATTCAGGGCACGCTGCAGGAAACCGAGAGGGTTGATCACCAGGTCGATCTTGGTGTCGCCGACGATCCGTTCCGGGTCGAGACTGAGCGCGAGGCCGCCGAGCAGCAGGCAGACACCGAACAGCTTGAGGCGCCGCCGCAGGGTGCCGTCAGTGTCCGTGCCGGTTCCGTTGTCGGTGGCAGGGTTAGCGTCCGCGCCCCCGCTGTCCTCCCCGCCGCGACCGGTACCGGGCAGGGTCACGTGCCCGCCTCTGGGCCGCCGGGCCCATAGTCAGAACACGCGACGAGCCGCACCATCGCGGCGCCGCTGCGCTCCCAGGTGAACCGCGCCGCCCAGGCACGGCAGTTGCGGCGGATCTCCGCCGCGCGGAGAGGATCGCTCAGCTCGACCAGAGCTTTGTCGACAACCTCTGTCAACGCCTCCCCCTCGTGCACCAACCAGCCGGTTTCTCCGTGTCGTACCGAATCGCGAAGACCGTCGACATCGTAGGCGACTGTGGGCACCCCGAGGCCGGCGGCCTCGATCACAGTGAGCCCCCAGCCTTCGAACTGTGAGGCGGTGACGTGCAGCAGCGAACCAGCGAGGATGGCGTTCTTGTCCTCCTCCGCGAGGAACCCGTGCAGCCGCACCCGGTCGTGCAGCCCCTCGCGGTCGATGCGCTCGGTCAGCCGCTCGCTCTCGGGCCCGCGCCCGACGACGTGCAGCCGCAGGTCCGGCCACGACGTGCCGAGGTCGGCGGCGATGTCGAGAACCCGGGTCACCCGCTTCTGGACGACGAGCCGGCCCAGGCTGACGATCGCGGGGTACCCCATCTCCTCCGGGGAGGGGACGCGACCGGGCGCCATCGGCTGGCTCGGCGGACTGCCGTTGTGGATGACCGCGATCGGGGCACGCCACCGCAGCTTCTCGCGCATCGCGCGGCGGGAGGACTCCGAGACGGTGACCGTGGGACAGGAGCGGTAGACGAGACTGGCGACGCGGCTCTCCAGAAACCTCCCGAACCAGGCCACAGGACGGCGGAAGTACGCGTTGAACTGCAGGTCGTGAACGTGGTGCACGATGCTGAGCACGCGGGTGCGCCGGCGCAGCACCAACGGGGTGAAGAACGGGATGCCGTTCATGCAGTCGAGCGCGGCATCAAAGCGCCACCGCCGCACCAGCAGCCAGAGGACCGCCAGCGGGTACACCGTGAACTTGGTGCCCATGCGGCGGATGTCGATACCCTCGCGCGACTCACGGCCCGCCTGGCCGGCCTCCCGGCTGGTCAGGTAGGTGACGGACGCGCCCGCGCGGGTCAGGTGCCGGCCCATGCGCCAGGCGTACTCCTCGGCCCCGCCGGCCACGGTCTGCCACGGGTCCCGCCAGTTCACCAGCACCACGCGGGTGCCGTCGAGACGGGGCTCGGGCGCCTCCGCGGAGGGGGCACGGTCGCCGAGCGGGGCGCTCTCGGGCGCGCGCCGTGCACGCGGCGCAGGTGCGGCGGGGGCCTCCACCGGTGGCCCGAACGTGGCGCCGCGAATGCGGGGTGTCGGTTCGAAGACCACTTGCTCTCCTTCTCCGCCCTCTTGCGAGCGTTCGCGCACCGACCGTTCGGCGGCGGCACGCCCGGGGTGGTGGTGCGTGGTGCCGGACGGGACGGAGAACTGGGGGTACACACGGGTGGCCGGTGCGCAAGCGGCGAGTCCTCAAAAGCCCGCGGCGCCGCCGCGCAGTAGGGCCACCTCGGCGGCTAGGGGCTGTTTCCGGGAGTGCCTAACGGCTTGGGGTCGGGTCGGGCGCCGCCGGGGTTCTGGAGGGTCCGCAGGTGGGGCGCCCGCGACCAGCGAAGCCGATTGGGCGCCACACCGGAGGTGCCCGAAGGTTCCCGGCCTCCAGGCGCCCGACCCGGCGAGCGCCAGCGAGCCCAAAAAACACAGTCGGGCGCCGCCGGGGTTCTGGAGGGTCCGCAGGTGGGGCGCCCGCGACCAGCGGAGCCGATTGGGCGCCACACCGGAGGTGCCCGAAGGTTCCCGGCCTCCAGGCGCCCGACCCGGCGAGCGCCAGCGAGCCCAAAAAACACAGTCGGGCGCCGCCGGGGTTCTGGAGGGTCCGCAGGTGGGGCGCCCGCGACCAGCGGAGCCGATTGGGCGCCACACCGGAGGTGCCCGAAGGTTCCCGGCCTCCAGGCGCCCGACCAGGCGAGCGCCAGCGAGCCCAGAAAACACCTCGGGCGCCGCCGGGGTTCTGGAGGGTCCGGAGGTGAGGGAGCGAGGAACGAGCGACCACGCCGCAGGATCCGAAGGTTCCCGGCCTCCAGGCGCCCGCGAGCGAAGCGAGCCCATAGAACACTGCCTAGCGGTCGCCGTAGTTGTAGAGCGGCTCGTTCACCGGCTCCGCTGACGCCCCGGCGTTCGCGGCGACACTGGTTCCCGCGAGGGCCAGGCCTGCGGCCATGGCCGCGCCGACGACGCACGCGGCGATAACTTTGATCACTTGAAGCTCTCCTTCCGCGATACCGTCCCGGCACTCAGGCCCGGACGCATCGGAACGAGACTAGAACCTGATACAGCCAGGGACCAGATTGTTGCTCCAACTGTAACCAACCAGCCGGTAACTTCCAACCCCGAAAGGTCCGCACTCTCCGCTTCAACATGGCGCTCTGGCAACTCCAGGAGCAGCAGCTCGGAGCCGTCGTGTGCGGTGCGGACGCCCGGGAGGTCATACCAGAACGTGTTCTCGCCAGGGCTGCTCGCGCCGTCGGCAGCGGTGATCTCGTCGGCGGCGGCGCGCTCGATAAGCACGTAGCGCACCCCCAGCTCACCAAGGCGGGAGGGGAGGTCGGGGGCGGCCTCGTACGGCCGGGTGGGATCGAGTAGGGGTGCGACCCGCCGTGCGAGCGGGTCCTCGCCCTCGACGACGCGGACCCCGCTGTCCTCGCCGACACGGAGGTTGTCGTTCCACACGACCCGGCGGTCGAACAGCTTGGTCGCCGGGTCGAGTACCACGACGGTACGCCCGTCGGCCCGCCAGTCAAGCCCTCGGTAGGCACTCCAGGGCAGCGACAGCACCGCGCCCGGGCGCGAATCCCGCGCCACGATCTCGCGGACCCGCTGCCAGTCCGCCGGATACTCGACCGGCGCCAGCCGCCCCGCCGCACCCCACACGAGCCCGGGCAGCAGCACCACGGGTACCAGAACCAGCAGCACCGCCGCCACTGGGCCGGCGACGGCCGCTGGATCCCGCCACAGCCGCCGGGGGCGCGCCGGTGGGGCGGAGGACCGCTCGACCGCACCCGAAGCCAGGGGTCCCCCCGGAGCTTCCGGCGCGTACTGCCCGTTTCCCGTGTTCTCGCCCCACATCCAGCGCACCACCCCGCCGAACCCGACCGCCTGCAGCAGCGCGAGCGGGGCCACGTAGAGGTGGCCGTCGCGCAACGGGCCGAACCCCGACCACCCTTCGATGAGGGAGCGGAGCAGAGCGCGGCCGGGCTCTCCCACGCCCAAGAGCGCGATCGCGAATCCCGCGGCCGCCGCCACGCTCAGCCCCGCCCCGAAGGCCATCCGGTGCCGCCGCAGCAGCCACACCCACCCGGCGACAGCGGCCAGCGCCAGCGCCAACCGGCCCAGGGCCAGGAACACCTGCCCGTATCCCGCCGGCACAGCGTGGGCGGTCCAGATCCCGCCGAGTGCGAACAGTGAGCCCACGACACCGAACGGGGTGTCGGAGCGGGCGGCGAAGAGGTCCACCGCGGCCGGGTCGGTCCGCGCGTCGCTGCCCAGCGCCGGGATCAGCCAGGGCAGGCTCAGTGCCAGCAGCGCCGCGCCGAGCAGCGCCGCGGGGTACAACGCCCGCCACAGCCGGGGGAACGCCCGGCCGCGCACAACGGCGGTGGGCACCGCCACCAGCGCCGACAGCACCATCGCGGAGAACCCGCCGATCGCGGCCGGCAGCAGCGCCACCACAACACGCGGGAGGTCGCGGGCGCGGTGCAGCCGCGCGGCCGCGGCCAGCACCCACGGCAGGCCGGCGTAGCCGAGCAGGACCGCCCACTGGCCGAGCAGCAGCCGTTCGGCGACGAACGGGTTCCACACGTAGCAGAGCCCGGCGGCAACGCCGGGCACCGGAGGTGTCCCGGGAACCAGCCGGGCCGCTCCGGCCGCCCCCAGGGTGAAGATCGCCAGCAGCACCAACGCTTGGACGGCGTGCGCCGGGAGCAGCAGCCCCAGCGCGCCCACAACGGCATCGCTCGGAACGGCGCGCGGAAAGCCGCCGCCCGCGCCGAGGGTCACCGCCGACAACGGCGGGTCGGGCACGAACACCATGTCGTACCGGAGCACGAGCCCCGGCGCCAGTCCCGGCCCTACCGCGAGCGCACCCGCGGCGGCGCCGGCGAGCCACGGCGCGTACCGGGCAGCACGCCGCCACGGCCCCGCTGGCCCTACTGCTGTGCGCGCTGTTCGCCCGGACACCGGCACGGTTACCGCGCGACGACTCGCCGCGCGCGAGGGCGCGCTCGGGCGGGCGAGGCCGGGGCTCGTTGCGGGTGTGCGCCCGCCGGACCGGGGTCCGCTACGCCGGTTCGCGCGAGCAGCCACCCGGGTGCTCGCCGCGGATCGCCATGCGCCCGACCGCCCGGCCTCCGCTGGGGCCATGGGCATGCGGCCCCGGTAGCCGAACCGGTCGCGCGCCGGTCCGAAACGGCTCCCGCGCAGGGTTCTCGGGGCTCCCTGCGTCTCACCGCACTCCGCCCGAAGCGTCTCGCGCAGCCACGGAGCGGGTCACGACTGCATGGCGTCGGCGCGCACCATCACGCAGTCGAACTCCAGCACCCGGCCGGTGGTTTCCTCACGGGTCACCGGGAACATGCCGGTTATCTCGAAACCTTCGGCCTCGTAGGCCTCGATCGCCTCGGCCATCCGCGGCATGCCCTCGTAGATCCGCATCAGCGCGACCTCGGACTGCAACCCCACGAACTCGCTCTTGTAGACGCCGGCGCCGGCGAAGGCTTCGAGGTCGTAGCCCTGGGTGTCGAGCTTGAGGTACGAGCGCGGTGCGTCGATGCCCTTCAGCGCCTCATCCATCAGGCTGTCGAGCCGGCGGATGTCGATCTCCTGGGACCGGGTGTTGCGGAACCGCTTATAGCGCTCGTTGCCGAACGTGGTGGGGTCGAGGATCGAGCTCATCGAGCCGTAGACGACGTTGATGGTGTCGACGCGCTCCTCGCGTCCCAGCGCGTACGGGTACACCCACCACTCGGGGTCGTTCTCGGCGGCGCGCCGCAGCTTCTCGGTCATGGTGGCGACCGGTTCGAAGGAGACGATCCGCCCGGTGTAGCCGTGCTGGCGCAGCCGCCTGCCGTACTGCCCGATGTTCGCGCCGACGTCGAAGACGCAGTTCACCTGGTAATGGCGCAGTAGTGCGGCGACGTGGCGGGCGCCCATGTAGTCCTGGGCGGCTTTCTGCATCTGGAATTCGTCGGCGTCGTCCTGCTTGCCGTTGACAAACAGGTGCGCGTTCGGGCCGAGCCCGACGGACGACCACTTCTTGGCGGAGGAGGTCTCGGCCATGCGGGATATCTGATCGGTGAAGCCGTCTTTGCCCCGCCTGACCAGCCAGGACCGCGGCCCCACCGGGGTGACCCGGTAGCCGTTGCGTCGTGTCACCAGTGCGGCCCCCGACTCCAGGTCCTTCACGTGGACGTTGAGCCTGGGGAGGAATTCGAGAATGCGTCGGCGAAGCGTTGGCATAAGACCCCCACGGTAAAGCCAATACCATAAAGCATTACTAAGGCACTGCGCGGTTCGGCGACCCAATTGTGCCGCGTCCGGCCACGTAGCAGCGGGACTATTCCGCCGTGTCCAGCGCTACCGGGTCAGAGTACCCGCCGGCCAGGAAGTCCTGGTGCGCACGGACAACGAACTCGTATCCTCCTCCGCCATCAGCGCTGATGGTCCACTCGGTGCCGTCCTCGACGACGGCGCCGACCGTCCAGCCCTCGCCGCTGTCGGGATCCCGGCCGTCCTGCGGCTCGCATTCCGGCTCGCCGCCCGTACCCGGCTCGCAGTCGAGTGGGCGCCGCCAGACCTCGTAGTGGCCCGCGCCCGCCACATCCGACCACACCAATGTCTCGCCGTCGTCCTCGATGCGCACGGACTCCGGGGTGCCCGGTGGGTCATCGTCCACGGAGACGCGGACCGGCTCGGTGCGGCGACCGCCGTCGTTGCCCTTGAACGGGCGGATCCGGAACTCGTACGTCGCGCCGCTGAGCAGGTTCTCGACGGTGGCCGACTGCGGCTCCCCGTCCTGGCCGGCGTCCCCGTCAACCTCCATGGGCAGCGCGACGAGCTCGTCCGGCTCGGGGCGCACGCGCTTCTGCAGCACCTGGTACCGGGTGGCCCCGGGAACCGGATCCCAGGTGAGTTCGACCGCACCGTCGTTCTCCTCGGCGCTGACCTCGGTTCGGTCCTGCGGGCCGACCTCGACATCGGGCAGCGGGCGGGGGTAAGGCTCTCCCAGACCGAGGGACTCGGAGAGCGTGTCGGCGAACGCGGCGGCGATCTTCACCTGCCCGCGGGCGTTGGGGTGCGTGGTGTCCCAGTTGTCCTCGGCCGGGGAGTAGTCAGCGGCCGTGTGCGCGACGACGACCGGGGAGTCCTTTCCGGTGAGCTGTTCGGCCAGCGCCGGAAGACCCTGGTTGAACCGCTGGATACGCTCGTTCATCTGCTTGTCGCGGCCGGTGTCCCACACCGGGGTGAGCTCACCGAGGACGACACGGATGTCGTCCTGGCCGACCCGCGCGGTGACGACGGCCTCAGCGAGGTGGTCCAGCGCGTCCTGCGCCGAGTCACCCGTGACGAGGTCGTTGACCCCGGCCACAAGCAGCAGGTAATGGGGCTCGTGCTCGGCCACGTGCTCCCCTATGTCCGCCGCGATCTCCTCGGCGGTGGCGCCCCACCGCGCGGCGTGCGCGCGGTCGAACCCGGGATCGGCGTACTCCTGGTTGCCCCCGCTGTCGGTGTTGACGTCGAGCAGGTCGTCATAGGGGCCGACGAACTCCACATCGGCGCCCGACCGTTCGTCCAGGTGCGTCCACAGCCGGTAGCGCCACGTGTGGTCCCCGCTGCTGCCCTGCACGGTGGAGTCGCCCGCCACCATGATCCGGGCGGTGCCCTCAGGCGGGGTCGCGTCCACGCTCGGCGTGCGGTTGTCCTCCTCCAGTTCCTCTCCGGCGCGGAAGTCACCCAGGAACGTCTGGATCAGCAGCAGAGTGAGGAACATCGCCGCCAGCATGATCCCGAACAGCCCGAGCGGTGTCGGCTGCAGGCGCGGCTTCCGGCCGGCGCCCTCGCCGCCGGTGCCGCCGGTTCGGCGGCGCCGCGGGAGCCGCAGCCATGCGGGACGGCTCGGCCACCGCCGCGGCCGCCGGAGCGAGGGCAGCCACCGCAGCGGTCCGCGCCGCTGGCCATCAGAGTCCTCGGTCGTCACGGTCTGCGGCTACGCCTCGGGGTCGCGGGGCAGCCCCAGCAGGCGCTCAGCGATGATGTTCAACTGAACCTCTGTGGTGCCGCCGTAGATGGTCATGGAACGACCGAAGAGCATGTACCGCGCCCAGATGCCGCTGGCCGCCGTTGTGTCCTCGTACACGGCCGCGCTGCCCTGGCGCTGCCAGATGCAGTCGGCCACCGCCTGGTTGAACTCCACGCCAAGAAGCTTACGCACGCTCGCCTCGGCGCCGGTCGCGGCGCCCGAGAGCTGTTTCAGCGTCACCCGTTGGCCGAGCAGCTCGATCGCCTGCCCCTGGGCCACCAGCCTGCCGATCTCGATGCGGGCATCCCGCTCGGCGGCGCGCTCCGCCTGCTGGCCGAAGAAGGACAGCAGCTCGGGCACGCCCGCGCCCAGACCGGACCCGCCGGACAGCGCGACCCGTTCGTTGCTCAGGGTGTCGCGGGCGACCCGCCACCCCGTCCCCGGCTCACCGATGACGCAGTCGTCGGGAACGAACACGCCGTCGAAGAACACCTCGTTGAACAGGGTGTCCCCGGTGAGCTCGCGCAGGGGGCGCACGTCGATTCCGGGGGTGGACATGTCCACAACAAAGTAGCTGATGCCGTCGTGCTTGGCGGCGGCATCGGGATCGGTGCGCGCCAGGCAGATGCCCCACTGCGCGGCCCTGGCGAAGGTGGTCCAGATCTTCTGCCCGGTGAGCCGGTAGCCGCCCGGGACGCGCTCGGCGCGCATCGACAGCGACGCCAGGTCCGAGCCGGCACCGGGCTCACTGAAGAGCTGGCACCACATCATGTCGCCGCGCAGCGTGGGCCGCAGGAAACGCTCCTGCTGCTCGGGGGTGCCGTAGCCGGCGATGGAGGGCACCACCCACGCCCCGATGGCCAGGCTGGGCCGCCTCAGCCCAGTGCGCTGGAACTCCTGGTGGATGCAGACCTGCTCCAGCGGCGCGGCATCGCGCCCCCAGGGACGCGGCAGGTGCGGCATGACCCAGCCGCCGTCGGCCATGGCGACGGTGCGCTCCCGCTCGTCGGGGATCGCCGAGAGCTCGGCGACCTCGGAGCGGATTCGCTCCCGAAGCTCGCTGCTCTCGTCGGCCAGCTCGATCTCAACGGGGCGGCGCTGGCCCGCGAGCGCGAGGTCGGCCACGGCAACGGCCCAGTCGTTGGTGTGCCCGCAGAGGGCCCGCAGGGTCGAGGCGCGGCGCAGGTAGCGATGCGCGGGGTGCTCCCAGGTGAACCCGATGCCGCCAAGCACCTGGATACAGTCGCGGGTGCAGGTGAGCGCGGCGTCGGGGGCGGTCACCGCGGCCACGGACGCGGCGAACCGCAATGCCTCGTCGCCTTCGCGGGCGGCTTGCTGGTCGGCGGCGCGTGCGGCGTCCCAGACGGCGGCGCGCGCCTGCTCGACCGCGATCGCCATGCGGGCGCATCTGTGCTTGACGCCCTGGAACTGGCCGATCGGGCGGCCGAACTGCTCGCGCACCTTGGCGTACTCGGCGGCGGCATCCATGGCCCATTCCGCGATGCCGGCGGCCTCTGCGCCGATGAGGACGGCGGCGACGCTGGTGACCTCCTCGCGGGTCAGCCCGGTAAGGACAGCGTCCTCGGGTACAGCGGCGCCGTCCGCGCCGATCCGGGCGGCACCGCGCCCGATGTCCAGGCTCGGCTGGGGGGTGATGTCGAGCTCCGCGGCCTCCAGCGCGACCCAGCGTTCTCCGTCCGGCCCGGTCACCGGCAGGATGATGAGGTCGGCCAGTGCTCCGCCGAGGACCGGCTCGGTGGTGCCGCTGACTTCGACCCCGACTGTGGGTGTTCCCGTGTTCTCGGCGGCGGGCAGGCCCGCGCCGAGCGCTACCGCGGCGGTGCGGCTGCCATCGGCGAGCCCGGCCAGCAGCGTGTCGCGCGCTTTCTCGTTGCGGCAGCGGTCGATGACGGCGCTGGCGAACACGGTCGGCAGGAAGGGGCCGGGCACAAGGGAGCGGCCCAGTTCCGCCACGGCGACGGCCAGTTCCAGCAGCCCGCCGCCCTGGCCACCGTGTTCCTCTGCCAGGTGCAGGCCGGGCAGGCCCAGGTCGGCGAGCCCGCCCCAGAACCGCGGACGCTCCGCTTCGGTGGCGGTCTCCGTCCCCTCGTCAGCGGCCGAGACGTTGCGCTCGGCCCAACCGCGCACGGCCGCGGCCAGTTCCTCGTGTTCGCCGGTGATCCCGATCGCCATCGCTCACCCCTGGGTGGTCGCCTCGTGCCCGCCACACCCCACTAGAACTCGTTATATACACCGGGTCAACTAGGCTTGCGTGGTGCGCCATGCGAAATCGCGCGCTTTCGCACACGCGTAGCTCACGGGCTTGTTGAACGGCGCGCGGGAAGACACGCGCCACTCGGCACCACCGCGGGTACACCGTCGGGAACCGGCCCCGTGAGACAGGTTCGAAGGGCCACCCGCTCCGCGGAAAGGCGGTAACACGTGACGGGTCTGATCGTGGCGCTGCTGGCCGCCGCGACGTACACGTTCGGGCTGGCGATCGAACAGCGCGCGCTGCACCGGGCCCCGGGGATCAGTGTGCACCGACCACTGCATATGGCGCGGGTGCTTCTCACCAACGGGCGCTGGGTGGCGGGCTGTGTCCTGGCCGCGCTCGGCAGCATCGGCCTGATCATCGCCCTTGGTCTGGCTCCCGTCTCGGTCGTCCAGCCGGCGTACGCCGGCGGCATCGCCATGATGCTGCTGCTCATCGGCACCGTCCTGGGGGAGCCGGTCACCCGCGGGGAACGTGTCGCGCTCGGACTGATGCCGTTCGCGCTGCTGCTGCTCAGCCTGTCGCTGGGCGACGGCGGACAGACGGGGACAACGGCCGATCTCCCCCTGCTGCTGCTCGTGAGCCTGGGCACCGTGGCGGCGTGCGTGCTCGCCATGGCGCTGGCCGGCAGGGCGGGGCACTACGTCTCGGCGGCGGCCATGGGAGCCGCCGCCGGACTGTCCCAGGGCGTCGCCGGGCTGCAGGGCAAGGGACTGGGCGGGCTGCTGGTGGAACAAGGCCTGGTGGACGCGGTCATCCCGGCCCTTGTGTCGCCCTATCCCTACCTTTACGCGCTGGGCTGGGCGGTCGGAATCGTGCTGTTCCAGACGTCGCTGCAGCGTTCGCGGGCCTCGATCACCGCGCCGGTGTCCAACGTGGTGGGCAACGTGTTCATGGTGGTGCTCGGCACGGTGATCTTCAGCGAGCAACTGCCTTCCGATCCCTTCATGCTCACGCTGCGGGTGCTCGGCTTCGCTCTCACCCTGACCGTCGTGGTCCTGGTCCGCGGCAGTGTCTCCCGGGCCGAGGCCGACACGTCGCGCCTGCGCGCACGCGGCAACGCGGCGCCACCGGAGACCGGCCCCGGCGACCAGAGCGGCGAAACGGGCTAAGCGGAGACGGCGAGCGCCTGGACCAGCGACTGGGCGGCGACATCGGCCCACGCCTCGATCACACTGCGTGGCTCGGCGAGCTCGCTCTCGGAGAGCATCAGCCCCGGCTCGACCACCCAGGCACCGAGGTCGGACAACAGAACCCGCAGGTCGTCCTCGGTGTTGCGGCCGGTCCGCAGGTCCGCGACCACCGCCATGGGAACGGCGACGGCCTGGCCCAGCCCCAGCTCGGGAAGCCGGTCGAGGAACACCTTGAGCAACCCGGTGTAGCTGCCGTGCGCCTGCGGAGTGGCGACGAGCAGCACGTCGGTCTCGGCCACCCGGGCAAGAGCGTCGGCGACGTCGCTGCCGGGCCGGGCGGCCAGCAGCGCCGGTCCGAGCTCAGCGAGGTCGATGACGGTACTGGGCCCAGTGGTGCCGGGATCGTCCACACTGTGCGCGGCAATGGTCTCGGCGGCCAACACGGCGGCGTCGCGGACGCTCGAATGGGCATCGTTGGCTGCGACGAGCACGGTGAAGCGAGTCATGTGATCTCCTGATGAGTGCGGCCTCCGCGGCCGCTGAGCGCGAGTGGTCGTCCAAGGTTCGTCGGCCTCAGGAATGATCGGCTACCCAACCGGAACTCTGGCTACCCACGCTGGGGCCGGTATCGCGTGCGCGCGGCTTTCCAAGAGTGCCTGGTCGCTTCCGGTGGGGACAGCGATCGGGGGCTTGCCCCGCTCCGGGGGCTAGCTACGACAAAGCGCGCTCGCCTGATGCCGAAGATCGACATGCAGGCGCTGAACAAGCAGCTCACCGGCGGTCATGCTGTCCATAATGAGCGGGTGGAACGCTATCGTCAATCCATGACGGGCGGTTGGGTCGCTCACCATGCGAGACGGCGAGGCCGGTTCGGACACCGAGCGGCGCAACGCCCCAGTTCCTGGGGCCATCAGGGTCGCGCACGCTTAGCGCCCGCTGCACGGCGCGAGATGTGGCAAAGGGCACAGGAGGACCCCGGGAATGGACCGGAGCGAGAGCGCCATCACCATCGCCAACGCGAAGCTGGTAACGCCCGGGGGCGTACGGGACGGCTGGATCCGGGTGGAGGGGAGCCGTATCGCCACGCTGGCGGCCGGCCCCGCCCCAACCAGCGCCGGCGAGCATGTGGATGCCGGGGGCCACTGGGTACTGCCGGGCACGGTCGACATGCACATCCACGGCGGCGCGGGGGCGGCGTTCACCGACGCCGACCCGGAGCGCGCGATGCGCGTTGTGGAGTTCAACCGCGCCCGGGGGGTCACCACGCTTCTCGGCGGGCTCGTCTCCGCCAGCCCCTCGGACACGCTCGACCAGATCGCGGCCCTCGCTGAGCTGTGCGACTCCGGGGAGCTCGCCGGGATCTACCTTGAGGGCCCCTACATCGCACGGTCCAAATGCGGCGCACACGACCCGGACCTGCTGCGCGATCCGGACCCCGCCGAGTTCGACCGGATGGTGAAGGCCGGGCGGGGGCACGTACGGATGGTCACGCTCGCCCCGGAGCTGCCCGGAGCGCTTGATCTGGTGCGCGCCGCCGTTGACTCCGGTGTGGTCGCCGCCGTCGGCCACACCGAGGCCGGATACGACCAGACGCGTGCGGCCTTCGACGCCGGCGCGACCGTCGCGACCCACCTGTACAACCAGATGCGCGCGTTGCACCACCGCGATCCGGGCCCGATCGCGGCGGCGCTCAATGACGAGCGGGTGACGGTCGAGCTGATCAACGACGGGGTGCACGTACACCCGGGAGCGGCCCAAGTGGTCTTCGACGCGGCGGGGAGCGACCGGGTCGCTCTCATCACGGACGCCATGTCGGCGACCGGGCTGCCCGACGGCGAGTACCACCTTGGCGGCCTACACGTCACCGTGGCGGACGGCCGGGCCACCGTTACCGACACCGGCGCGCTCGCCAGCAGCACGATCATGCTGCCCCAGGCCATTCGCCGCGCTGTGCACCATGTGCGGGGTGTGGACATCGAGGCCGCCGCCCGGGCCGCGACCGCCACGCCGGCACGCGCCCTCGGCCTGGACCGCGCCGGGATCGGCGCGCTCACTCCGGGCAACCGCGCCGACCTCGTCATCCTGGACAGCGACCTCGCGGTGGACGCCGTGCTGCACAACGGCGCCTGGGTGCAGCGCCTGTGAACCCGTGACCCGTGAACCCGCGCCGGGCACGGTGCGGCGTGTCGACGCCCCGCACCGACCCCACTCCGCGATAATTCACACACAAAGGGTGATCATTGGGTTGCGGTGATCCCGCACCCCGGACCGCACCCGATTGCCCCGCGCAGGCCGCGGGGACGCCTGACTCCCCGCACCGGCGGACCTGCTGCCAACCCGCCTATCCGAGGGGGACGGACCGCAATGCCGAACTGGAACGGCGCAGCCCGGGGAACCCGTACCGGCTTCGCTCGGGCGGACGCGCGCGTGGCGGCCGGGCACCGCGGCAGCTCCCGTCGCCGACCCGCGGCGCAACGACACCCCCGACGCGGGGCAGCGCCCCGGCGCGGCGCCGCCACCGCGTTGTGCCGGGCCCTCCCGCAAGCGCGATGGTGTCCGCGTCCGCCCGCTGCGACAGGGGTGGCGTGAGCAGTGTCCGGTTCCTCGCGGGCGCACCGGCGGATGGCGCCGCTGATTCGCCCCGCGCGTGACGCGGCCGGGGCGCTGCTCGCGGGTGCGGCCCGCGCCACTGGCCGCGGGGTGCGCGCGGAGCACCTCTCCGTCCTCGACGGCCGCACACTGAACCTGGCGGCCGTGGTGTCGGGGGCGCCCTCCGACGGGCCCGCCGCGGTGGAGTTCGCGTCGGGGCAGCACTGGACGAACGCGGCTGCCCGCACGGTGCCCACAGCGGAAGGGCGCACCCGGGTCGAGGCCACGATTCGGCTGCGCGCCGGCGATGCGTACGGTTCCCCGGAGTCGGCGGGGTTCCTCCCGGAGGTGGTCCTCACCTCCGGCGTCTGGAACATCCAGTTGCTGGTGGGCGGCGGGGGCCAGGAGCGGCGGATGCCACTGGCCGCACCCGGGCCGGGGACCGCCGGAAACGGGGCGCCCACGCCCCACGCGGCGGCCGGACGCGACGCGCGTTTCAGCGTGACCAGCACGCTCTCGGGGACGGCGGCGCTCGCGGTACGGGCGCCGGGGGCGGCGGCGTACGTGCGCGCCGTCCTCGTCCGCCCGCACCTCGCGCAGGTCACGGGCGAGCTGGTTGGTGCCGGCGCCCCGGAAGAGACCGCCGCCGAGGTGGTGCAGTGGCACGGCTCAGCGGTATACCCGGTCCGGCCGCTGCTCTCCCCCGGGCACCGCGGCACCGCGTTCACAGTGGCGCTCCCGCTGCCCGCTATGGCCGACTCCGCCGCCAGCTCTGGCGCCAGCGGCGCGCGTTGGGAGCTGCGGTTCCACACCGCGGATGGGGCGTGCCTGCGGGCCCGGCGGGAGATGCCGGGCGTGGCTGCCCCTCGTCCCCCCGTGCGGCTTCCCCCGCAAACCGTGCGCCCCGGCAGTGGGCCGCCTGTGCTCCTCTGCCCGTTCTACGCCAGCTCCGCGGCCCTGGTCATCGGCCTGACCGCGCTTCCGCGAGGAGCATGATCGTGCGGTACGCGCCAGTTGGCCGGGAGCAGGGCGATCCCACATCCGGTGCCCGGGCCGCGGGCGGAGCGGCCGCCCGCCACCCGGGCGATGGGCGGGCCCCGGCTCGGAGCCCCGCGGACCCGGCGGAGATGCCCCGGGCCGGACCCGACGCGCGACAGCCCGGCCCTCCGCCCGCAGTAGCGTTCCACCTCTCGCGGCCCTCCGCGGGAATCCGGCTTCCTCCTTCCCCGCACGGCGGAACAGCAACGCAGGAGGCACAATGCGGATCACGTACCTGCTGGCCGGAGGCGGCGCCGCGGACGGCGCGGAGGCCGCCGTTCACGCGCAGGCCGCGCGACTCGCCGAACGGCACGAGACCGAGATCATTGCCGTGTCCCAGCCCGCTGCCGGCCGCGCACCGGACTCCGGGGTACCGGTGCGCTCCCTGCTCGACACGAGCGGACCGGTACCCCGGCCGGCGCGCGGCTGCACCCTGGACGAGCCGACCTGCCGGGCGCTCAGCGCCGAGCCCAGTGCGCTGCTCCCGGCCGGAGCCAGGCACGGAAGCGGGCTCAGCCTGCTCAGCGAGATCGAACTGCGCCACGCCCTCGGCGGCTGCGGCGCCGACGTGCTGGTGGGAACAACGCCCGCGCTGGCGTCGCTGATCACCAGCCTGGCCCCGGCCACGGCAGTCACGGTCGGCCAGGACCACCGCACCGGTGCGGTCGACGGCGCCCGCGACAGCGCGCTGCTCGCGCACGCGCCGTGGTTGGACGCGCTGGTCGTGCCCGGCGAGCCGGCGCGGTCGTGGCTCACGGCGTCGCTGGGACCGGCCGCGCCGCTGGTCCGCAGCATCCCGCCGGCCGCGCCGTCGGGGTTCCGGCCGCGTTCCGGTCTGCGCTCCGGCACCATCCTGGTGGCCCAGGAGCTGACACCGGAGAACCAGCTGGAGCACGCGATCCGGGCGTTCGCGCGGCTCGCCGACGCGCACCCGGACTGGAGCCTGCGCATCCACGGCGCCGGACCGGACCGGTCGCGGCTGCATACGGTGGTCAGCGCGCTTGAGCTGCATGACCGGGTGGAGTTCCTCGACCCCGGTCACGGCGCCCCCGAGGCATGGGCCGCCGCGAGCGTCGGCCTGCTGCCGTCCGGATCCGGCGCGTCCAGCGCGGTGGTCCTGGAAGCGTTCGCGGCCGGTGTCCCGGTGGTCTGTTACGACACCGCGAACGGCCCGGCCGAGGTGGTCCGGCACGGCACCGACGGCCTTCTGGCGCCGGCCGGGGACATCGAGGCACTCGCCGCCGCGCTCGACCGGCTAATGGCCGACGAGACTCTCCGGGACGCCTACGGCGCCGCCGCCCTGGACGGGGTGGAGCGGTTCTCGCCCGACGTCGTCACGGCCCGCTGGGAGGCGCTCTACACCGAACTGCGCACCATCGACCCGGGGGACCGGGCCCGCGCCCGCGCCGATCGTGCGGCACGGCACGCGGCAGCGGCGGCGCGGGACGGCATGGTGTTCTGCGAGGTGCCGTGGGAGCAGGCCGCATCCCAGGTCCCGGAGCTCGCGGCCGAGGAGGAACGGATCCACCGCCAGCACCCGCACCTGGTCCGTTCCGCTGGGCAGCTCGCCGAGGTCCGCGACCACCTGCGGCCCCACGACGCGCTGCGCCGGAACCTGGATCTGGTCGTGGCGGCGCTCGACTACTTCGGCGTCCCGTACGCGCTGGTCCGCGACACCGGCCCGCGGCACCGGGTCATGGTCACCGAGGAACGGAGTTCGGCGGCACTGACGGCCCTGGCGACCGCCCACGACAGCGCACCGGTCTACGCCACGCCGCTGCGGCCGCGCGGGCGGCTCCCGCAGCCCGTGCTCGCGGGCATGGCCGCCGACCTGGCCGGGGTCTCGGGAGTCCGGGTGTTCCGCCCGGTCGTCACGCCGGGCCGGACCCTGCGCTACGGCTCCGGTCACGGCGCGGACCTGGAGTTCTGGCGCTGGGACGAGGACGGCGACTGCTACCTGGCGCCGCGCGCCACCGCGATCGGCGACCGCCTTCCGCAGTCGTCGATGACCCCGGCGTCGATACGCGTGGCCAACCGGGACTATCCCAGCTTCGAACCGTTCACCCGGCTCCTGACAACCGATGTCGACTTCCCCGTCGACGCGGTCTGCGCCATGGACGGTGACGGCGGACCGGAGCCGGGGGCCGGACCGGACGGCGTCCCGCCCGCACACGAGGCGCCGGCGTCGGAAGGCACTGGGGAACACCCGCTCACCGACCCGGAATGGCTCAGGTACGCGCTTCGCTCGATCACGATGTTCGCGCCGTGGACCCGGCGGATTGTTGTCGTCACCACCGGCCCTGTCCCCGAATGGCTGGACACCTCGCACCCCGGCCTCGCCGTGGTGCGGCGCGGGGACCTGCCGGGAGCCGGCGCCCTGCCCATGTCCGACGCTCCCGGTTCGGGAAGTGGGCCGCACGCTGCCGACGGGCTCGGCGAGCACCTGCTCTACCTGCACAGCGGCGTGTTCGTCGGCCGGGTGGTGGGCCCCTGGCGGTTCTTCCACGCCAACGGGATGGCCCGGTTCGTCCGCTCACCGGCCACGGTGCCGCTGGACAAACCAACTCCGGAGGACTCCGCTGACCTCGCCGCGGCGAAGCGGAACCGCGCGCTGCTGGAGGACGCGTTCGGGCGCTGCACCGCGCACGGCTTCCTGCGCGCGCCGGCCCCGTTGCGCCGCTCTGTTCTCGCCGAGCTCCAGGAGCGGTTCCCGGCGGAGTTCACCGCGGCGGCCGGCACGTTCGCCCCTGTTGCGCTGCACCACCACTACGCCTACCTCACCGGCCGCGCCGTTCCGGGGCGCCTTCGGTGCTCCGAGGTGGATGCGGGAGATCCGGGACAGCATCCGGAGCTGAACCGGCTGCTGCGGGCCCGCGACCGGGAGGCGATCAGCGTCACGGGGTCGACGCCGCACCGCGTGCCGCTGGTGGAGCAGCGCCGGATGACGCGCGCGTTCCTGCGGAGCTACTTCCCCGTTCCCAGTCCGTACGAGCGGGGGACGGAGACCTGAACCCGGCCCGGGCGTGGCGGCGTTCGCCCCGCGAGTCCGCCGGAGGAGACCGACCGGAACCGCAGGAGCGGCGTGTCGCGGGATCCCTCCACCACAAAACAGACACAAAGAGTAACAATAATGGAGAATCATTACTGAACGTGAGGGACGCAGTCATGGTCGAGCCGAAGTACGCCCGCCCGCACCCGGAGTCACCCGCCGCGCCCCGCGTAGCCGACCATCCGCTGGCCGCCCTGGCCACGGCCCTGGAGCCATACGGGGTGCGGTACCGGTTCATCGAGGACGAGGTGCCCTATCTGCGAGTGGGCAACCCCGATTCCCAGTACGCGGTCGAGGACATCCGGTGCGAGCCTCGCGCGCGCGGCCACGCGTTCCTGTCCTCCTACGGCGTGACGATGGGCACCAGCAAGGACATCGACCACGCCGCGGAACGCGTCGCCTGGCTCGTCGGCGCCACAGCGTTCTAGTAGTACTTTGTTAGGTTTCTGAGGTTCGTGAGCTTGGTGCCGATCTTGCGGATGTGCTTCCTTCAAGCGCTACTCGTGTTTCGTGTTTTCGGCCTTTCGGTGTGGCGAGCCGAGTGCCTTCGGCTGGGGTCATGATCACCCGGTGCGGCCAGTGAATGGTGCGGCGTCCAACGGAAGCGGCAAAGGCACCGGGTGGTCAGGCTCTGTGGTAACCGGTGCGGGTGCCCGATGGTGGCGCACCCAACGAAGGCGGCGAAGGCCCGCTAGCCGTGCGGGAGGCGGTGCTCCCGGCCGGCGGCGGGTTTCGCATCGAGGGTGTCCGTGGGGACACTCTCGGCGGTGAGCATGTCCCCACAGTCATTCTCGGTGCGTGTGCGGTGCCGAACCCCCGTAGGCCAGGCACAAGAAAAGCCCCTGGCCGCGGAAGTATCCGCGGCCAGGGGCTCAATCTCGAGTGGAGGTGGCGGGAATCGAACCCGCGTCCTTCCGTGTCACCACAGGGCTTCTCCGGGTGCAGTCTATGCTGCCGTTCTACTCGGCCCCAGCGCTCGCACAGACACGTCGCTGACAGGCCCAGTCACGTAAGTTTCCCACTCAGGCCCCGTGACCTGATCTGAGCGGTAAGTCCTCTAACCGATGCCGGACACTGGGTCGAGAACAAACCCAGGCCGACAGAGACGCTATCGCTTAAGCGGCGAGAGCGAACTCAGTGCGCTTTGTGTTGGCACTTGATATTTACGCAAGCGCAGGATTAACGAGGTTACACTTACAAACCCTCGACCCGCTTCCCCTGAAGCAATCACCGAAGTCGAAACCGATCACCCCCTGTGTAGTTTTCAACGGGCCGCGTGGCCCACTGGGCCGGAGCACCCACGGTGCCCGGTTGTCCCAATCTATCTGGACAACAGTACGGGAGCCAACTTGATTCCCGGTGTCGGGGGGTGTGTGTTTCGGGCGCCGCACAGCCCCGGGCGAACCGGGGCGTGCGGTCCGTAAAGCGCCCGGGGGCGCTCGGTCGCCCCCGGGCTACGAGAGTCCCTCGCGGGCGCGGACTTCAGAACAATCAACGCTGCCCGCGAGGGCGGCCGGCAGGGTCGGGCCGGCCTCACAGGCAGGGTCTCCCCCGAGACGAGATCCTGCCCTCATAACTGGGTACCGCAACCCCCTTTACGGCATCCCAGTCATTAGGGAAGACGCCTGGAACCCCCCGGTTGGTTGCGTCTCACAGAAATTTTTCCGCGCCGCGTTCGCGCGAGCGCCATCGCCGACGGCCCTCGGTGACGCCGCAGGGCCTACTCGCCGGCGGCGTTCGACGTGCCGGCGGAGCCGTCGGAGCCCTCGGAGTCGGGCGCCTCGCCGAGGTCGGAGTCGGGGTTCTCCGCGTTCTCCGCGAGCTCGGGAACGTCCTCGACATAGCCGTCGGGCATCCGCAGCAGGAACTCACTGACCGCGTTCTCGGCGTAGTCGTAGGAGCCCAGCGCGGGTTTCACCTCGATGGCCACCGCAACCGCCACGTCGCCCTGGTAGCCGACGAACCACTGGACCGCGGTCTTCTTCCCGTCGATCTTCTGCGTGGCCGTCGAGACCTGGCCGTGCACCGGAACCTGGCCGATTTGGCCGATTTCCTGGCTGATGTCCGCGCCCGAGGCGCTTCCCTCGACCACGGCATCTTCCATCATGTCCTGCAGCGCCGAGACAGTGTCGGCGTTGAGCTCGCGGGGCGGCGTGGAGTCGCGTTCCTCCTCCGTGACCGAGAGCCGCGGGGGGTGCCAGGTGCCATCGGCCACGGCGCCGGCCACCAGCGCCATCGTGAGCGGGCTGACCGTCACGTCGCCGCGGCCCACCATGGCCGCCGCGGTGTCCTCGGCGGAACTCGGAACCGGGAACTCCCCGGTGTGGGTCGGCACCGACAGCCGCCAGTCGCCGCCGACACCGAAATCCTCGGCGGCGGAGGCCAGCGCGTCGCCCCCCACGTCCTTGCCGAGGCCGGCGAACGCGGTCGTGCACGTGTAGGCGAAGCCGCGCGCGAGGTCCGGGGCGTCCCACAGGGCGGTGTCGTTGGGATTGCGGAACGTGCGGTCCCCGACCTTCTGGCTCTGCTCACAGGGGACCTGCTGGTCCGGTCCGGCGGCGCCGGAGTCCATCGCGGCGGCGGCCGACACGATGGTGAACACCTCCCCCGGCCGGTACTCCTTGGTGAACGCGCCGTCGTCCTCGGTGTTGCCGGGGTTTCCGGCGGCGGCCAGAACCTCGCCGCTACCCGAGTCGACCGCGACCAGGTAGCCGGGCTTATTCGACAGGATCGACTCCAGGGAGCCCTCGGCCGCCTCCTGGACCTCGGAGTCGAGCGTGGAGCTGAGCGACCCGCTCGGCTCCCCCGGCCACCTGCGCAGTACGTCGGTCTGGGCGCCGTCGCTGTCGAGGGTCACGACGTCCGTGCTGGCGGTGCCGGCGAGCCGCTGCTGGAACGCGTTCTGCAGGCCGCTCAGCCCCACGGTGTCACCCGCCTGGTACGGCCCCGCCACTCGCGAGGAGACGTTGTGGCCGACAGTGCCGGCCACCTCACCGACCGCGGCATCGGCCTGTTCGGGGTGCAGGGGTATGGTGACCTGCTTGGTCTCGACACCGTCGATCCGCTTCGCCTGGCGGGTGACCGTGCCCTCGACGTCTCGCTTGCGCACCAGCACGAGGGGCTGGAACTGCTCGGGCGGGGCCGAACGGACCCGGTTGAGCAGCGGCCCGGGGTCCTCGTCGAGGAGCTCCGCGAGGCCGTTGACGCCCTCGTCGATGTCGCCCATGTCGTCGGGAACCACCCCGAACGCGGTGACCTCCTGCTCCGCCACGAGCGGCTGCCCCTGGCGGTCGTAGATCTGGCCGCGGTCGGGGACGTCGTAGTCCACCGCGAGCCGCTCGTCCGCACCCAGGTCGGGATGGATGACGTTGGGTTCCCAGTTGATCTTCCACCCCGAGTCGCCGTCCTCCAGCGCCATCGAGCCGGTGTACTCCCAGACGGGGTCACCGATCCCGAGGTCGGCGCTGACGTCGAACTTCGCGGTCGCGGTGTCGCCGTCCTGGTTGATCCCGCCCAGCTCGAACTTCAGGCCCGCCAGGTCAAGCTGGCGCAGCGTCCGTTCGAGCGCGGACGCCACCTCGTCGACGTCGCCCGTGGTCTGCCGCGCCGCGGACTCGTACTCACCGCCCTGCCAGTCGAGCAGGAAGGCGCGGACCGCGAGTTCTGGACTGGGGTGCGTAGTGCACCCGGCGATAGCGGCCACCAGGACGGCACTGGTGCCGGCGGCGAGGGCTCGGCGAAGGGGACGGGGGGGCACCCTGGTGATCCTTTCGGCTCAACGCCGCCGGCGAAGGGCGCGCTCCATATCTCGCTGCGCCTCGCGTGCGGCGATGTCCTGACGTTTGTCGTACTGGCGCTTACCGCGCGCCAGCGCCAGCTCGACCTTGGCATTGCCCTCGCTGAAGTAGAGCGACAGCGGCACCAGCGTACGACCCGTCTCGCGGGTTTTCGCCACCAGCTTCGCGATCTCCTCGCGGTGCAGGAGAAGCTTACGCGACCGGCGGGCGGAGTGGTTGGTCCACGTCCCGTGCGCGTACTCGGGAATGTGGACGTTCTCCAACCACACTTCGCCCCGCTTGATGTGCGCGAAACCGTCGACGAGGGAGGCGCGCCCGGCCCGCAGCGACTTCACCTCGGTGCCGGTGAGCACAATGCCCGCCTCCAAGGTGTCGTCGATGTGGTAGTCGTGCCGGGCACGCCGGTTCTGGGCGATGACTTTGCGCCCTTTCTCCCGTGTCACTGGAGAGTTCCCTTCGTCAGCCGCAGTCAGGAGCGGGACAACCGCGTCAGACCCGGAGGTAGCGCCGGAGTGTCAGGAACGCCGCGACGGTACAGAGAAGTATGCCCAGGACGAGCGATACGCCGATGACGTACAGCACCGCACCCACCCCGAGCGTGATATCGAACTGGAACCACTCCTGGATCCGGTCCAGCAGGAAGAACCGCGTCGCGACGATGAACCCGGAGGCGATTATCCCGCCGATCAGACCGGCGACCGCCGCCTCCAGCAGGAATGGCAACTGGATATAGAAGTTCGACGCCCCGACCAGCCGCATGATGCCGGTCTCCCTGCGCCGGCTGTACGCCGACAGCCGGATCGTGTTGCCGATGAGCAGTGCCGCGGCGGCCAACTGCACGAAGGAGACGACGAGCGCCGCCCACTTGAGGCCGTCGAGCAGGCTGAAGAACTGCTCCAGCACCTGCTGGTCGTCGTGGATCGAGTCGACCCCCGGACGGCCCTGAACCGCGTCCGTCACCTGCTGGTACTGGGTCGGATCCGTCAGCTGCACCCGGAAGTTGTCCGGGATGTCGCCCTCCTGGGCCGCCTCGACCAGCGCCTCGTGGTTGGAGAAGCGCTCCTGGAAGTCCTGCCACGCCTCGGACGCGGTCACGTACTCGACGTTCGCGACCTCCGGCATCGACTCCAGGTCCTCGTGGATCTCGGTGCGCTCCTCCTCGGTGGCGGCACCGCTCTCCTCACAGGTCGGCGAGAGCGAGGTGTCCGTGCACATGTAGACGGTGAGCGAGATCCGCTCGTCCCAGTACCGGCGCATCTCCTCGACCTGCTGGTTGATGAGCAGGCCGCCCCCGAACAGGGCGAGCGAGATCGCCACCGTGGTGATGACCGCGATGGTCATCGTGAGATTTCGGCGCAGGCCGATCCACGTCTCAGAAAGTACGAATTGTGCTCGCATGATTAGTTAAGGATCCGTCCTTAGGTGCTTCGCCGCGCCACGGTACCCAGCGCGGGGGCGCACGGTCGGCCGATCAGTAGGCCTGGCCGTAGACGCCGCGCGTCTGGTCCCGGACGACCACACCCTCCTCGAGCTCGATCACGCGTTTGCGCATCGAGTCGACGATGGCGGCGTCATGCGTCGCCATGACGACGGTCGTGCCGGTGCGGTTGATTCGGTCGAGCACCTTCATGATGCCGATCGAGGTGGCTGGGTCGATGTTCCCGGTGGGCTCGTCGGCGAGCAGGATCTGCGGCCGGTTCACGAACGCCCGCGCGATCGCGACACGCTGCTGCTCACCACCCGACAGCTCGTCGGGCATGCGGTCGGACTTGCCTTCCAGCCCGACCAGCTCGACGACCTCGGGGACCACCTTCCGGATGAACCGCCTGGGCTTACCGATGACCTCCAGAGCGAAGGCGACGTTCTCGAAGACGTTCTTGTTCGGCAGCAGCCGGAAGTCCTGGAAAACGCAGCCGATCCGGCGCCGCAGGTGCGGGACTTTCCAGTTGGACAGGCGCGCCAGGTCCTTGCCCGCGACGTGCACCCTGCCCTTGTTGGGCTTCTCCTCCTTGAGGACCAGCCTGAGGAATGTTGACTTGCCGGAGCCCGAGGGTCCGACCAGGAAGACGAACTCCCCCTTGTCGACATCGATCGAAACGCTGTCGAGGGCGGGGTGCTTCTGGGTCTGGTAGACCTTGGTGACGTTTTCGAAGTGAATCACAGGAGCATCACAAGGTTCTCGAGGATAGGGACACCCGTGCGGACGGATTCTCTCCGCGCAGGGCAGGAACGGCCACGAGGCCAATCGACAGTGTAGAGGTGATCGCAACCCCGAATGTCCAGATCGGGGTATACCGCACACTCGTCGCTGTTGAGAGGGGCTGGGGTCCGCTACACCCGCACTGCACCTCAGCCTCGTTCAGCCTTGGCCGCCCATTGGGCAGCAGCTCCAGAGCATATCGGAAGCGTCAACCATATGTAACGTTCGCGTATAGGGCCGTTTGCCCCCGGTCAGGCGTGCGCACCTAAGCGCCGGCGCCCTCAACGCCCCGGAGCCAGCGGATCTCCCCGTCGATGAAGGAGTCGATCTCACCGTCGAGCACGGCAGTTGTGTTTCCGGTCTCAACGTTGGTCCGGACGTCCTTGACGCTCTGGTACGGGTGCAGCACGTAGTTGCGCATCTGGGTGCCCCAACTGCTCACTGACTCGCCCCGGAGCTCGTCGATCTCGGCCTGCTCCTCCCGGCGCTTGCGTTCGAGGAGCCGCGCCTTCAACACCGACATAGCGGTCGCCCGGTTCTGGATCTGGCTCTTCTCGTTCTGGCACGAGACGACGATGCCAGTGGGCAGGTGGGTGATCCGCACCGCGGAGTCCGTGGTGTTGACGCTCTGGCCACCCGGGCCGCTCGACCGGAAGACGTCGATCCGCAGCTCGTTCTCTTCGATGTCGATATCGTCACTCTGCTCGACGACAGGGACCACATCGACACCGGCGAACGATGTCTGGCGGCGGTTCTGGTTGTCAAACGGCGAGATCCGCACCAAGCGGTGCGTGCCGTGCTCCCCGCGGAGCGTACCGTAGGCGAACTGCGCCTTGACCGCGAACGTCGTGGACTTGATCCCGGCTTCCTCGGCGTAGGACGTGTCGTAGACGATGGTCGGGTACCCGTGGCGCTCGGCCCAGCGCAGGTACATGCGCTGCAGCATCTGCGCCCAGTCGGCGGCGTCGATACCACCCGCCTGCGCGTTGATGGTGACGAGCGCCTCGCGTTCGTCGTAGGGGCCGCTCAGCAGGGTCTGCACTTCGAGGTCACCGATGTCCGCGCGCAGCGACCGCAGCTCGGTGTCGGCCTCGGTCCGGGTGTCGGTGTCGTCCTCGCTCGCGGCGAGCTCGTAAAGCACACTCAGGTCGTCCAGGCGCTGCCGGATGTGCTCGACCTTGCTGACCACGGACTCCAGGTGAGAGAGCCTACGGGTGACCTTCTGCGCATTGCCCTGGTCGCTCCACAGCTCAGGGTCCGCAGACTGCTCGCGCAACTGCGCGATCTCCGTACGCTTGGCCTCGAGATCCAGCACCGCTTCGACACTCGACAGCGTGGATGAGAGTTCCTTGATCTGGTCTGCGGGGTCTTGGTCTGCCACCTTCCCAAGTCTAGGGTCTTCACCGGCCGCCCCGCGCTGGCCGGGCGCCGCCGGGGTTCTGGAGGGCCCGGAGGTGAGGCGTCCGCGAGTGGCGGAGCCGATTGGGCGGCACACCGGAGGTGCCCGAAGGTTCCCGGCCTCCAGGCGCCCGGCCCGGCGAGCGCCAGCGAGCCCAGGAAACACAGCCGGGCGCCGCCGGGGTTCTGGAGGGCCCGGAGGTGGGGCGGCCGTGTGGGCGAAGCCGATTGGGCGGCACACCGGAGGTGCCCGAAGGTTCCCGGCCTCCCAGGCGCCCGGCCCGGCGAGCGGCAGCGAGCCCAGGAAACACCTCGGGCGACCGGAGCGGCTGGTGGCCGCCGTGCCGGCGTCAGGACAGCAGGGAACGGATCGAACGCAGCGCCACCGAGAGGGTGGCCAGGTCGAACCGCTCGGTCTCCCAGATCTCGGACATGGTCTGGCCGGAGCGCGCCACCGCGACCCGGTTCTGCTCGGTCCAGTGGGCCCGCAGATCGTCGGCTGGCTCACTGGCACCGCCGGACAGCAGGACGTCCCTGGTGAGATCGGCGTGCGCGGCGTACAGATCGTCGCGGACCGCCGAACGCGCCATGGTGTTCCAGCGGTCGTCGCGCGGCAGGGCGATAATGCGCTCCCGCAACCGGGCGATCTGCAGCTGGTCGGCCAGGTCGAAGTAGACTTCGGCGACCTTGCGCAGCGAGCGCCCGGTGCGGTGCGCGATCTCCACCAGATCGAACGTGGAGTAGGCGGGCACCATGGCGGCCACGCGTTCGGCCAGCTCCTTGGGCACGCCCTGCGTGACGAACCGGTCGCGGCGGTCGCTGTACCCCGAGAGGTCGCGTCCCTGCAGCAGCTCGGGAAGCTGCGGCACGATCTCGGAGACCCCGTCGGCGAAGAAGGCGATCTCCTCGCTCAGGTCGAACGGCGACTTGCGGTTGCGCAGCAGCCAGCGTGCCGCGCGCTCCGACAGCTTGCGCGCCTCCAGCAGCAGCGACAACTGGGTGTCGGTCTCGATCTGGTAGTCGAGGTGCTCCACGGCCCGCCAGAAGTCCCGCAACCGGAAGACGTCCTGGACAACGAGGTAGACCCGTGCGATGTCGGGGGCGTCGGCCCCGAGCTCCTCGTTGAGCCGGAAGGCGAAGGTCAGCCCCGACCGGTTCACCATGTCGTTGACCACCTGGTTGGTGATGATCTCCCGGGCCAGGGGGTGCTGCGGCATGGCGTCGGCGAAACGTTCGCGAAGCCGGGCGGGGAAGTATCCGGTCAGCGTGTCCCGCAGGTAGGGGTCGCTGGCCAGGTCGGACTGCTGGATCTCCTCCTTGAGCGTGATCTTGGTGTAGTCGAGGAGGACGGCGAACTCCGGGCCGGTGAGCCCCTGTCCGGCGGAGCGCCGGGCCGCGATCGCCTTTTCGTCGGGCAGGAACTCCAGCTTGCGCTGCAACTGGCCGGAGCGTTCCAGCTTGCGCATGTAGCGGCCGTGGACGTGCAGCATGCCGCCGGCCTGTTTGCGCGCCGCGGCCAGCACGACGTTCTGCGCGTAGTTGTTCCGCAGCACGTGCGAGGCAACCTCGTCGGTCATGCTCAGGAAGAGGTCGTCGCGCTGCTCCTTGGGCTCGCGCCCCTTGCGGACCTCCTTGTCCAGCATGATCTTGATGTTGACCTCGTGGTCGGAGGTGTCCACCCCGCCGGAGTTGTCGATGAAGTCGGTGTTCACCCGGCCGCCCGCGAGGGCGAACTCGATCCGGCCCAACTGTGTGACGCCCAGGTTGCCGCCCTCGCCGATCACCCGGCAGCGAAGGTCGGCGGCGTCGACCCGGATCGGGTCGTTGGCCTTGTCGCCGACATCGGAGTGGGACTCCGAGGACGCCTTGATGTAGGTGCCGATACCGCCATTCCACAGCAGGTCCACCCGCGCCTTCAGGATGCGCTGCATCAGTTCGAAAGGCGTGAGCGCCGCGACGTCTTGCTCGATCCCGAGCGCCTCGCGGACCTGCGGGGTGATGGGGATCGACTTCGCGGAGCGCGGGTGCACCCCGCCGCCCGCGGAGATCACGCTCTCGTCGTAGTCGGTCCAGGTGCTGCGCGGAAGGTCGAACAGCCGCTGCCGCTCGGCGAAGCTGCGCTCGGGATCGGGGTTGGGGTCGAGGAAGATGTGCCGGTGGTCGAAGGCCGCGAGCAGCCTGATGTGCCGCGAGAGCAGCATGCCGTTGCCGAACACGTCGCCCGACATGTCGCCAACGCCCACAACAGTGAAGTCCTCGCTCTGGACGTCGGTGCCCATCTCGCGGAAGTGGTACATCACCGACTCCCACGCGCCGCGGGCGGTGATGCCCATGGCCTTGTGGTCGTAGCCCACCGAGCCGCCCGAGGCGAAGGCGTCGCCGAGCCAGAACCCGCGTTCGAGGGCGATCCCGTTGGCGATGTCGGAGAAGGTGGCGGTGCCCTTGTCGGCGGCGACCACCAGGTAGGAGTCGTCGCCGTCGTAGCGGACCGTGTTCTCGGGGTGCTCGACCTCGCCGTCGACCAGGTTGTCGGTGACGTCCAGCAGGCCGCTGACGAACTGCTTATAGCAGGTGACCACCTCGGCCTGGACGGCATCGCGGTCGCCGCCCTGGGGCAGTCTCTTGCAGATGAACCCGCCCTTGGCACCGCTGGGCACGATGACGGCGTTCTTCACCATCTGCGCCTTGACCAGTCCCAAGACCTCGGTCCGGAAGTCCTCGGGCCGCTCCGACCAGCGCAGCCCGCCGCGCGCGACGTCTCCGAAGCGCAGGTGCACGCCCTCGACGCGCGGCGAGTAGACGTAGATCTCGTGCCGCGGCCGCGGCTCCGGCAGGTCCGGGATGCGCCGCGGGTCGATCTTGTAGACCAGGTACGGCTTGGCGGAGCCGTCCTGGCCGGCCTGGTAGTAGTTGGTGCGCACCGTGGCCTGGATCACCGAGAGGAACGAGCGCAGGATGCGGTCGTGGTCGAGGCTGGCGACGAGGTCGAGCTCGCCGCGGATCTCCTCGGCGATCGCCTCGGAACGGTCCTGGCGGCCGGTGTCCAGGCGCGGGTCGAAGCCCGACTCGAACAGCTTCACCATGAGGTTGGCGATGCGCACGTTGGCGACGAGGATGTCGGCGATGTAGGACGGCGTGAAGGTGCTGCCGGCCTGGCGCAGGTACCGCGCGTAGGCGCGCAGGATGGTGAGCTGCTGCCAGGTGAGGCCGGCCCCCACCACCAGGGCGTTGAAGCGGTCGGGCTCGCCCTGTCCGTACCACAGCGCGCTGAACGCGTCCTCGAACAGCTCCTTGAGCCGCGAGGCCCCCTTCTCCTCGGAGTCGATCCGGGCCAGGCCGAAGTCGTAGATCCAGGCCCGCCCGGAGCCCTCGCGCTGGGAGCCGTGCTCGGCGATCCCGTACGGGCGCTCGTCGGTGACCTCGACACCCATGTGTTCCAGCAGGGGAAGCACGCGTGAGAGGGAGATGGGCGCGCCCGTGCGGTACACCTTGAACCGCCACTCGCCGGGACCGGCGGAGGCGGGCTGGTAGAGGTTGACCGCGAGTTCGGGCCCTCCGACGAGGGCCTCAAGGCGGGCGATGTCGTCCACGGCCGTGGCGGCCGAGGTGTCGACCTTGTACCCCTCGGGAAGCGCGGCACCGTAGCTGCGCAGCAGCTCCGAGGCACGATCGGCGCCGAACCGCGCGGTCAGCTCCGCGAGGAGGTCGTCGTCCCAGGAACGCGCGGCCTTGACGACCTCGGCCTCCAGCGCGGAGTGGTCGACCTCGGGCAGGGCCTGGCCGCGCTCAGCGCGCACGACCACGTACAGCCGGGCCAGCGGCGCCGAGCTCACCATGACGCTGTGGTCCATGATGACGCCGCCGAACGCATGGGCCAGGACGTTCTGGACCTGCAGCCGCACCTGGGTGTTGAAGCGGTCCCGCGGCATGTAGACCAGGCAGGACATGTACCGGCCGTAGGGGTCGCGGCGGGTGAACAGTTTGGTCCCGCGGCGTTCGCGCAGCCGCAGCACGCCGCGCACGATCTCGTAGATCTCGGGCACCGAGGTCTGCAGCAGCTCCTCACGCGGGAAGCCCTCAAGGGTCTCGACGAGGTCGCGGCCGTCGTAGCTGTCGGCTTCGAACCCGGCCAGGTCGAGGACCTCGGTCAGCTTGCGCTTCAGAATGGGGATCTGGGAGATGCTGGTCGTGTTGGCTTCGTGGGTGAACAGACCGAGAAAGCGGCGCTCACCGACGATGCGGCCCTGGTCGTCGAACTGCTTGACGCCGATGTAGTCGAGGTAGCGGAGTCGATGCACGGTCGCGCGGGAGTTCGCCTTGGTGAGCACCAGCGCGTGCGGCTCGCGCGCCTTCGCGCGCACCTCGGGAGGCAGCGCGGCGAAGCTTCCCGAGCCGGTGCGGTCCATCCGCAGCAGGCCCAGACCGGTGCCGGCGCGCGGCGCGAGGGCGTCGTTGCCCTCGTCATCGGCGACAAGATTGTACTCGCGGTACCCCATGAAGGTGAAGTGGCGGTCGGCGACCCAGCGCAGGAACTCGACGGCTTCGGAGCTCTCGTATTCCGGCACGCCGCCGGCGATCTGGGAGTCGCGGGTGGCCGAGAGCTCGTCGGCGAGCAGGATGGCCTGGCGGCGCATCTTGGCACCGTCCTCGTCGACCTGGCGGACGTCGTTGAGCACACGTTCGAGGTCGGCGGCGAGCTGCTTCTGCACAGTGGGGTCGGGCTGCCGGTCGATCTCGATGTGCATCCACGACTCGGCGAGCGGTTCGGGGCCGTCGACCACCTCGGGGCCGATCGCCCGCAGGTTGCCCACCACGTCGCGCGCGACGCGCAGTTGCGGGTGGATCACCAAATGGACCCCGATGCCCTGCCGGGTGAGCTCCATGGTGACCGAACTGACCAGGAACGGGGCGTCGTCGGACACGGTCTCGACCACCGTGTGGCCGACGTCCCAGCCCTCGTGCTCCCGGGTGGGGGTGTACACGCGCACCTTGGACCGGCCCTGGGGGCGGTACTCCGCGAGCTCCCGGTGGGCGGTCGCCGGGCCGCAGATCTCGGCGGGGCCGCGTTCCTTGAGCTCCTCGGGCGCTACGTGCCGGTAGTACTGCCACAGGAACCGCTCTGTCCGCTCGACGTCGTCGGCCGATTCGCCCACGAAGCCGGAGGAACTCTGGGCCACCGCATCGCGCAACAGTTGATCGTGAACGGCGTCAATCTGTCCGGACATGGTTCGATCTCACTCCTTTGTGAGCCCGTCGGGGGTACCCGGATCCACCCCGGACCGGCCCCAGAACATCGGATGATGCGACTTTTTATGAGTTGTGATCACGTCTCGGACCGTCGGCGTCCCCACCTACGGTCGCACCCGGCTACCGGCGGGGGAAACCCCGCACGCGGCGGAAGCCGCGCGCCCCACCGAACGCCATTGTCCAGCGGTCGCCTGTGCTCAGGCTACTAATTCCCGCGGTATTGGGCAGCGGCCAACGCCGTAAACTGTGCGTTTCGGCGATAAGGAGCCGATTGCGGGCGGCACTGGCCGCAATCGGCCCCCGCTCCACGAACGCGGCACACCTGCGCCGTTTCGCCCTGTTGGTCCTGGACATCGACGTGTGGCGGGATTCCGGATCCCCCGCCTCGCCGCGCACACACTTTGCGTTCCCGTCCCGAAACCCGGCATTGGGATCCCCGGTTACAGGGCGCCCGTGGCCTCGCGAATGGAGTCGACCAGAACCTGCGGCTCGGTCAGATCGTCGAGGACGTACTTCGCGCCGGCCGCGCGCAACTGCGACTCGCTGGACGAGCCGCTGACGACGGCTATGGGCGTGGCATGCCCGATGACGGCCGCCTCGACATCGCGAACGGAGTCGGTGACGTAGACGGTTGCGGACTCCTGGAACTCGGCCTTGTGCGCCTCGGCCGCCCGCATCCGGGTGAACTGGATCAGGCTGGCCTTCGGATAGTGCTCGGATCCGAACCCGCCGATACTCAGGTCCAGGTAGGCGTCCAGACCGAACGCCGACAGCTTGGCGACCGCGTTGGCCATGATCGTCCCGGTGACCACGGACTGCACCGTGTTGTCCAAGCC
This sequence comes from Lipingzhangella halophila, assembly GCF_014203805.1. Lineage (GTDB taxonomy): Bacteria > Actinomycetota > Actinomycetes > Streptosporangiales > Streptosporangiaceae > Lipingzhangella > Lipingzhangella halophila. The sequence continues at coordinate 5,038,316 of NZ_JACHJT010000001.1, forward strand.
GGCGACGGCGGCCAGCGCCACCCGCGCTCCGGGCATCGCCCGGCCCTTGGCGGGGAGTTGGTCGCGCTGCCGCGCGAACGCCTCGCCAAGGGCCTCGATGAAGTCCGGGAGCGGTTCCTCTCCGGCCGCCAGCTCCACATTGTTGCGGGCCAGGAACTCGAAGAAGATCTCGGAGTCGGTCCGTCCCGAGGTCGAGGCAAGGTACACCAGCGGCTCACCCGTCACCCGCTCAAACGCCTCTGCGTAGGCGGCGCGCGTCACCTGGGCGACGTCAACGAGGGTGAGGTCGATATTCCACAACACCAGCCGGCTAATTGGAGGCTCCTTGGGGGGAAGTTCGGTGTGCTTCGCCCTCTATATTGCCGTACTCACCGAGTCGAGCCACCCCAAAGAGCACTCCGAATCGTTCGGCGGCATCCCGCGGAGCCGCCGAGCGCCGGAAACCGGCCGCCCCGCGGGCCGTTCCCGTGCCCACGCGGGGCGTTCTCACCCCATGTGCGGGTAGCGCCAGTCGGTCGGCGGGACGAAGCTCTCCTTGATCGCCCGCGGACTTGCCCAGCGCATCAGGTTGAAGATGGAGCCCGCCTTGTCGTTGGTGCCGCTGGCGCGGGCGCCGCCGAACGGCTGCTGCCCAACGATAGAGCCCGTCGGTTTGTCGTTGATGTAGAAGTTGCCGGCGGAGAACCGCAGAACGGAGTCGGCCTTGGCGATGGCCGCCCGGTCGCGGGCGACGACCGCGCCCGTGAGCGCGTAGGGCGCGATGTCGGCCATCTGGGCCAGCACCCGCTCGTAGTGGTCGTCGTCGAAGACGTGTACCGCGAGGATCGGCCCGAAGTACTCGGTGGTGAACACCTCGTCCTCGGGGTCGGTGCATTCGAGAACGGTGGGCTGGACGAAGTAGCCGACCGAGTCGTCGGCGCTTCCGCCGGTGAGGATGGTGATGGAGTCGGTGTCCCGGGCACGCTTGAGCGCCCCGTTGTTCTTCGCGAACGCCCGGTCGTCGATGACGGCCCCCATGAACGTGGAGACGTCGCTGGTCACGTCGCCCATGGTCAGCGACTCGACCTCGGAGACGAAGTCGTCCCGCACGGCCGACCACACGCTGCGCGGGATGTAGGCGCGCGACGCGGCGGAGCACTTCTGCCCCTGGTACTCGAACGCGCCCCGGATCAGCGCGGTGCGCAGCACCGCCGGGTCGGCGGAGTCGTGGGCGACCACGAAGTCCTTGCCGCCGGTCTCGCCGACGATCCGCGGGTAGGAGTGGTAGTTCGCGATGTTCTCCCCGGCGGTCCGCCACAGGTGCTGGAACGTGCCCGCGGAGCCGGTGAAGTGGATCCCGGCGAGGTCCGGCTGGCTCAGCGCGGTCCGCGAGACCGCGGAGCCGTCGCCGGTGACCATGTTGATCACACCGGGCGGAAGCCCCGCCTCCTCCAGGAGCCGCATGAAGTACCAGGCGGCGAGGGTCTGGGTGGGCGAGGGTTTCCACACGACGACATTGCCCATCAGGGCCGGCGCGGTGGGCAGGTTCCCGGCGATCGCGGTGAAGTTGAACGGGGTGATGGCGACGACGAAGCCTTCGAGCGGCCGGAGCTCCATGCGGTTCCACACGCCGCGCGTGGAGATCGGCTGCTCGGAGTAGAGGCGGCGCGCGTAGGCGACGTTGAACCGCAGGAAGTCGATCAGCTCGCATGCGGCGTCGATCTCGGCCTGCTGGATCGATTTGGACTGCCCGAGCATGGTCGCGGCGTTGATCCGGGCGCGCCACGGCCCCGCGAGCAGGTCGGCGGCGCGCAGGAAGATCGCGGCACGGTCGTCGAAGGACATCGCCCGCCACGAGGGAGCGGCGGCGCGCGCGGCACCGATAGCCTCGCTGACCTCCAGGTCGGTGGCGTTGGCCAGCTGCCCGAGCACGCTTCCGTGGTTGTGCGGCTGGACCACCGGGATGAGCTCGCCGACTCCGGGACGCTGCTCTCCCCCAATGCTCTGGGTGATCTCGTGTTCACTGCTCTTCTGGCGCTCGATCTCCGCCACCAGCGTCTCCCGCTCCGGGGTTCCCGGAGCGTGGGTGAGGTTCGGCTCGTTGGCGGGAACCGGCACATTGGTCACGGCATCCATCAGATCCTCCTGGGGGGACCACAGGCTTCAGCTGGTAGGGGAATCAGGTCTCCCGCGCAGCGGGACAGGTAAAGCCGGTTCGCCGCCGGGCGGAACGGCGTCCACCACAGTCCGCGGATCGTAGGCCTATGCATCATGTACAGTCCTCCCTAGGGCCGGGCTGGTCCTTCCTGTTGCCTGAACAGAGAACGGGAGAAGCCCACCGTTTTAGCGGTGGGAGGAGTCACGGAACGCCTCCCGTGTGGGTCTACTCGAAACCCATACCCGGAGCGCCTTAGGCTGTACCACCGCCGACCAGGTCTAGCCTGCGCCGGTCTTGAGCGCGGGGGCCTACAACCTCGTTTTAGGACCCCCACGCTCAAGACCGGCGCATGGTGGCTAGACCATAAACGGAAGTTCCTGGGTGGCGAACCACATCAGGTCGTGCTCGCCAAGGTCGGCGGCGTCGGGGTCGGCGAGTGCGGCCTCGATGTCGGTGGCGGCGGCCTCGTCGTCGACGTGCGCCGAGACCACGCGCTTGAGCGGGACCGTTCCCGCCACGGTCACGCTGGCCACCCCGGACTCGCCGGGGTCCGGCTCGACGATCCGGTCGGGGACGTCAGCGGCGAGCACGACCCGCCGCCGCGGGGCCTCCGGGTCGGCGGCCAGCAGGCGCAGCGAGTCGCCGGCCGCCGCGAGCAGCGCCTGGTATTCGAGTTCCTCGTCCTCGGCGGCATCGCTGGCGCCCGGTTCCGGCCGCACCGCGTACGCGCGGATCGGAGTGCCGCGCACCTCCCCTCGGGCGAGGACATCGGCGAGGGCAGGCAGGGAACTCGGGAGGAAGACGCGCATCGTGGGTCTCGTCATTCGGTGGCCGGGATCTGCGGGTGTACCCGAGTGTGCCAAGGATCCGGGACCGCCGGCGTCAGGACGGCACCGCCTGCAGCGCGACGCCGCAGGTCTCGGCGAGCCGGGCGCGCGTCTGCTCGGGCGACCGGTGCAGGATCCCGGACATGCCCAGCTCGATCGCGGCGTCCACGTTGTGCCGGATGTCGTCGATGAACACGCACTCCTCGGGCGCGAGCCCGGTGAGCTCCACCGCGTGCCGGAAGATCTCGGGTTCGGGCTTGCGCATCCCGACCTCACCGGAGATGACAACGGCGTCGAACGCCTCGGCGAACCGTTCGCGGGGGTACCCGTTGCCCCACGAGTTCGACAGCAGGCAGGTGCGCACACCCTGGTCGCGCGCCTGCCGCAGGAACGCGTACATCTCGTCCACGGGGTGGAAACGCGAGAACATCCGCGCGATCAGGCCGTCGGCGGGCACGGGGCCGCCGTCGACCAGCCGCAGCTCCGCGGCGAGGAGGCGCTCGAAGGCGTCCGTGGGCACCTCCCCGCGTTCGAGCTGGTGGATCGGGTTGCGCGCGCCGTCGTCCCCGGCGTAGGCGCCCCGTACCCATTCCCGCATGACGGTGCGGTAGTGCTCCTCGTCGATGCCGTCGGCTGCCAGCCAGGCGTCGATCGTCTCGTTCAGCGGCGTGGTCAGCACGCCGCCCCAGTCGGTGATGACTCCGCGACACCTGGTGGTCATCCAGTCGCCTCCATCCTGCTCAGCGGCCATGCCCGCCGCCGGACTCCCGGGCCGCGGCGGGTGGGAGCGGGTTTGTTCCCCGTGTCCACCGCTTCCAACCCCGGGACCGGCCAACGAGATTCCACCCAAGACAGTACCGACTAGTCGGTCGGATGGCATACTCGTCTCATGGACTTCGAACCCAGCCCCAAGGCACGCGAGTACCTGGCCAACCTGAACGAGTTCATGGACAACCATGTCTACCCGGCCGAACCCCTCTACCACCAGCAACGTGAGGAAGGCGGTCCCGACGACCACCGCCTTCCGCCGGTCATGGAGGAACTCAAGGCCGAGGCGCGCCGCCGCGGCCTGTGGAACCTCTTCCTGCCGCACATCGGCGGCCTGAGCGTGACCGACTACGCGAGCCTCGCCGAGGTGACCGGGAACTCCGGCATCGCCCCGCAGGCGCTGAACTGCTCGGCGCCCGACACGGGCAACATGGAGCTGCTGCACATGTTCGGCTCGGCCGAGCAGCAGAAGCAGTGGCTGGACCCGCTGCTGGAGGGCGAGATCCGGTCCGGTTTCGCCATGACCGAGCCCGACGTCGCCTCGTCGGACGCCACCAACATCCAGACCTCGATCGTCCGCGACGGCGACGAGTACGTCATCAACGGCCGCAAGTGGTGGATCAGCGGGGTGGCCGACCCCCGCTGCAAGTTCCTCATCGTGATGGGCAAGACCGACCCCGACGGGCCGACCCACCGCCAGCAGTCGATGATCCTGGTGCCCCGCGACGCTCCCGGTCTGGAGATCCTCCGCTCCCTGCCCGTGTTCGGCTACCAGGACCAGGAGGGCCACTGCGAGCTGAAGCTCACCGACGTGCGGGTTCCGGCCGGCAACCTCATCGGGAACGAGGGCGACGGCTTCATGATCGCCCAGGCCCGGCTCGGCCCCGGCCGCATCCACCACTGCATGCGGGCACTCGGCACGGCCGAGCGCGCCCTGAAGCTGATGATCGAGCGTGCCAACGACCGGGTCGCGTTCGGCAAGCCCTTGGCCGAGCAGGGCGTGGTGCAGCAGCAGATCGCCGAGTCGCGGCTGGCGATCGAGCAGGCCCGGCTGCTGGTGCTGAAGACGGCGTGGCTGATCGACAACCACGGTGTCAAGGAGGCGCGCACCGAGATCTCCGCGATCAAGGTGGCCGTGCCGCGGGCCGTGGCCGACGTGGTCGACCGCGCGATCCAGGTCCACGGCGGAGCCGGCGTCAGCAACGACTTCCCGCTGGCCCGGATGTACGCGAGCACCCGCGCCATGCGGATCTTCGACGGCCCCGACGAGGTGCACATCCGCACCATCGCACGGCAGGAGCTGAAGAAACTACGCTGAGTCGGCTTCGAACGGAGCAGGGGAACACCTAGAATTCCGGCTTTCGCCGGATGCTTCCGACGCTCCGGTAGAGCGCTTCACGTTTGGAGATGGCGATGAGTCCGTCCATAGCGACCACCGACCGGGTCACGGCCGACGAGTTGCTGGAGTTCGTCCGGCCGCGGCACCGCGCGATCCTGCTGACGCACCGCTCCGACGGTTCACCGCAGGCGTCCCCGGTCACCTGCGGTGTCGACGGACAGGGGCGGATCGTCGTGTCCACGTACCCGGAGCGGGCCAAGGCACGCAACGCTTCGCGCGACCCGCGGGTCAGCGTGGTGGTGCTTTCCGACGAGTTCGACGGGCCGTGGGTGCAGGTCGACGGCTCCGCCGAGGTCGTCGAGGGCGAGGAGGCCATCGAGCCGCTGGTGGAGTACTTCCGGGTCATCTCCGGGGAGCACCCCGACTGGGACGAGTACCGGGCCGCGATGCGCAAGCAGCAGAAGGCGCTGCTGCGGGTCACCCCGGAACGGTGGGGCCCGGTGGCCACCGGCGGCTTCCCGCCCCGGCTGGCCTGAGGGCGCCGTTCCGATCGGCAAGGGTCGGCGGTGAACGTGGTCGCTCCCGCCGACCCTTGCGACCCGCGTGTATCCGGATTTTCGGACTCGGGCGGGCTCTCCCCCGCCATGGCGGCCTGACCTCGGTTTCCGAGGATTCCCGGCTTCGCGATGGGAACCTTTATTCGAGAACACCACGGAGTGTCACCGGTCCGCGCCACACTGGCCGCCATGCAACCAAGGAGGCACAATGACACTCATGGTTCCCAGCGAGTGCGAGTACAACTTGCCCACGGACCGGCCGCTCACGGTGGACGATCTGGAACACACTCCGGACGACGGCCGCAGATACGAGCTGGACGACGGGAGGCTTGACGTGACTCCCGCTCCCGTCGGGCTGCACAGTCGAGCCGAAGGTCGGCTCCTGCAGCACCTGGGCAATCTCGCGCCCGACTGGGCGGAGGTCCATCCCGGCCCCGGAGTGACCCTCAACGACGCGCGGACCAGCCATCTGATTCCGGACCTGGCAGTCATCCGCATCGAGGACTTCAGCCCCAAGTACCAGACTCGACCACCGGTACTGGCGGTCGAGGTGCTGTCGCCCGAAAGTGTGTTCCGCGACACGAACAAGAAGAAGCGCGAGTACGCGGCGTTGGGCATCGGGAACTACTGGATCGTGAACCCGTCGCTGGACAAGACCGGCATCCTCGTCTTCCGCCTGGAGAACGGCACGTACCGCGAGGTCGCGCAGGCGTTCGGCGGCGACGTGCTCACGGTTGACCACCCCTTCCCGGTGCGGATCGTTCCCGAGTGGCTGGTCGCTGACGGCCCGTGGCGGGCCAAGATCAGCGGTCCCGACAGCGACACCGACGAAACCTCCACGGCGGAGCCCGCCGACGAGGGGCCAGAGGAGCCCCCCGGGGAGCGCTCCGAGGGCTGGGGCACGGGCACGTCCATCGGCGGCGCCACCGAGTAGCCGGGGAGCCGGGTAACCAGGACGGCCGGATACCCGGGTTCCTGGTCAGTACTCCAGGCCGTCGCCGTACTCCAGGTCGGTTCCGGGGATGTCCACCGGGAGCTTCCCGGTGGGGTCCACCTCGCCGGCGAGGGCGCGGGCCGCCGCGGTGCGCGAGACGTCCACCGCCGAGTAGGTGGCCAGGTAGCCGTCGGCGTCCGGCAGCTCCTCGATGTCGTAGGGGGTGCCCTGGGCGACCACCACCACCGGTGTTCCCGCGGACGCGGCGGCCTCGACCGGGGCCGCCTGCTCCGGGTCGGAGCGCGCGTCCTCGGTGCCGACCACCGCGACGTCCGCGTCCCCCGCGGAGCCCGTCACCTGGTAGCCCAGCTCCTCCAGCGCCGCGCTGATCTCCTCGGCGCCGGCCCCGGAAACGGACACCGCGGCGTCGCTGTCGAGCGGCAGCACGTCGTCCTCGTTGCGCAGCAGGGTCACCGAGGCGTCCGCGACCTCCTGGGCGGCCTCCTCGTTCTCCGCGCTGCCCACGGTCCCGGCCGCGGCGCCGGTGTCGACGGGCTCGGCGTCGAGCAGGCCGCGCCGCACCTTCAGCTCCAGGATGCGCCGCACCGACTCGTCCAGCCGGTCCTCACTGATCCGCCCCTCGTCCACAGCGGCGCGCACCGCGTCGGCCGCGCCCGCGGCGTCCGGGGGCATCAGGAGCTGGTCCGCCCCCGCCTCCAGGGCGCGTACGGCGATCTCGCCGTCGTCGTGGGTCTGCCGGACGCCCTCCATGTTGAGCGCGTCGGTGGTGACCACGCCGTCGTAGCCCAGTTCGTCGCGCAGCACCCCGTTGATGACGTTGTCCGAGAGCGTGGACGGCTCACCGGAGTCGTCCAGCTCGGGCAGGAACACGTGCGCGGTCATGATCGCGTCGACGTTCTCCTCCACCGCGCTCTCGAAGGGCGGGAGGTCGACCTTCTCCCATTCGTCGCGGGACTTCTCCACCCGGGGCAGGCCGGTGTGGCTGTCGACATCGGTGTCGCCGTGCCCCGGGAAGTGCTTCATGACCGGGACGACTCCGTCCTCCTCGAACGCGCCCGCCTCCGCCAGCGCCATCTCGGAGACCAGCTCCGGGTCGGAGCCGAACGAGCGGATCCCGATCACCGGGTTGGCCGCGTTGACGTTGACGTCGGCGACCGGGGCGTAGTCGAGGTTGATCCCCAGCGCGCCGAGCTCCCTGGCCGTGACGCCGGCCCGGCTCCGCGCCATCTCGGGGTCGCGGCTGGCCCCCACCGCCATGGCGTCCGGGAAGCGGGTTCCCACGGGCAGCCGCGAGACCATCCCCTGCTCCTGGTCGATCCCGAGGAACAGCGGTACGTCGGTCCCGTTGCCGGCGGCCTGCTCCTGCAGCCCGTTGGACAGCTCGGCGATCTGCTCGGCGTCCTCCAGGTTCTCCGAGAAGTAGATGAACCCGCCCGGGTGGTGCTCCTCGATGAGGCCGGCGTTCTCCTCGGCGGTGGTCCCCTGCGCGGTGAGCACCATCGTCTGGCCGACCTTCTCGTCGAGGTCCATGTCGGCGAGCAGCTCCTCGGCGACCCGGGCCGCATCGTCGGGGCTCGGCGACTCCCCGTCTCCGCCGCCGGCGCCGGCACCGGCACCGCCATCCGCGTCACAGGCGGACGAGAGCAGGAGGAGCACCACGGCGAGCGGCGCGAGCGTGCGGCGAGTGAGCATGGCGGACTTCCGGTTGTGGTGGGGCCGGCCGCGGCCGGCCTGGCGAATGTGTTTGGGCGGCTTTGCCCGATCAGCGGGCGGCCGACCGTCGCGGCGGGTCGCACCACGATGCGCGAAGCGCAGCGTGGTGGCTGGTCGCGCGAATCGGCGCGGCGAACACCGTCCGGGCGGTCGCGCGCCCGGGACAGCTCGGCACACCCGACCCAGCCGTTCCAGACCCCACGATAGCCACCTGGGAGCAATCGCGCGCCGCCTACCGGGGAAACACCGGGCCCGGGTCCCACCGCGGCGCCACGCGCCTCACAGCCCCAGCGAGGCCGCCCCAGGGAGGTGCTCCCGAGCGGCGCTCTTGGCACCCGGGCCGTCGCGCGCGTCGAGCGCGGCCGCGGCCGCCTCGCGGCACTGGGCGAGGGTGCTGCGCGCGAGCGCGGCGCGCACCAGAGGTAGCGCGGTGGCTCCCATCGACAGCGAGGTGGCGCCGAGCCCGACCAGCACGCAGCTCAGGATCGGGTCGCTGGCGGCCTCGCCGCAGACACCGCAGGGGCGCCCTGCCGCCGCCGCGGCGCGCGCCGTCGCGGCGACCAGGTCGAGCACACCGGGCTGCCACGGGTCCTGGAACGTGCCCAACGCACTGATCTCGCGGTCTGCGGCACACGCGTACTGGGTGAGGTCGTTGGTGCCGATGCTGAAAAACTCCGCGGCCTCGGCCAGGTGCCGGGCGCGCAGCGCGGCCACCGGCACCTCGATCATGACCCCCGCGTGCGCGATTCCGGCGTCGGCCGCGGCCGAGGCGAACCATTCGGCGTCCGCGGCGTCCGTCACCATGGGCGCCATGACGGCCAGCTCCGCGTCGGTGCCGCGCGCGGCCGCGGCCAGGGCGGTGAGCTGCGCCGCCAGCGTCTCCGGGGAGTGCCGCAGCATGCGCAGTCCCCGTACGCCGAGCGCGGGGTTGGATTCGGCTCCCGGTGGGGCCAGGAACCCCAGCGGCTTGTCGGCCCCGGCGTCCAGGGTGCGCACGGTGACCTTGCCGCCGGGGAACGCGTCCAGCACCGCGCGGTAGGCGGCGACCTGTTCCTCGTGTCCCGGGGCGTCGGAGCGGTCCAGGAACAGGAACTCCGTGCGGTACAGGCCTATCCCCTCGGCGCCGTTCCGCAGCGCCACGGGCAGGTCGTTGGGACCGCCGATGTTGGCAAGCAGGGGGACGGCGTGCCCGTCGCTGGTACGTCCGGGCCCGGTGGCCTCGCTCGCCGAGGCCCGTGCCGCCGCCCGCGCCCCGGTCTCCGCCACAACCGCGGGATCGGGGTCGCGCACCACCACCCCGGTGACGCCGTCGACCAGCAGTTCGGCACCGTCCGGGATCGTCTCCGCTCGCGGGCAGGCGACCACGGCCGGCAGCCCGAGGGCGCGGGCGAGGATCGCGGTGTGGCTGGTGGGCCCGCCTTCCCGGGTGACGATGCCCCGGACCATCGAGGGATCGAGCAGGGCGGTGTCGGCCGGCGCCAGGTCGTTCGCGACCAGCACGAACGGGGTGGTGGACGCGGGTATGCCGGGCACCGGGACACCGAGCAGCCCCGCTACGGCCCGGTCACGTACGTCGTCGAGGTCGGCGACGCGGGCGGCCATGTACTCCCCGGCCGCCGCGAGCATCTCGCGGTAGACCGCCACGGCATCGGATACCGCGCGTGCCGCGGAGGCACCTTCGGCAACCCGGCGCCGGACATCACCGGCGAGCGTGGGGTCGCGGGCCATGAGCGCCTGGGCGTTCAGTACCTCTTGGGCGTGGCCCCCGGCGCGCTCGCCCCGGCTCGCGAGGTCGTGCGCCGTCTCCTCCAGGGCGGACAGCGCGCGCTGGCTCTCCGCCTCGGCGTCGCCGTTGTGTAGTTCGCCCTCGGGGGGCTCGGGAACCGCGCGGTTCAGCCGGAGCACCGGCCCGTGCCCCACGCCCGAGCCCACCCCGACGCCGGTGAGCGTTTCAGCCACGCTCTCTCCCTCTAGGATGCTGGTTTTGTGCTGGTCTTGAGGGTTCCGTTCCTTCAAGACGCGATGAAGGAACGGAATGCTCAAGACGGCCGAGAATGCCCCCTGGATCGCTACTGGTGCCCGATGGTTGCGCACCCAACGAGGGCAGCGAAGGCGCCGGATGGCCGGGGGCGCGTATCGCGGGCGCGAGCGCGCGGAAACCGGCACTGACCGCGGGGACACTTCCAGCGCCGAGAACGACACCGCGGACACCCGCGACGCACCCCGCCGCACGCGCGACCACCGGCCACCAGAACCGACTACCGTCAACCCGGGCCATCCGCCGTCGTCGCCGCCTCCGTTGGACGCCGCGCCATACACCTCCATCACCGACCTAATGGGCGTTCGCGATCTCGACGAGCGTATCCAGCACCGTTTCGGGGTCCTCGCTGTCGGCGGTGATGACGATCTCGTCGCCGTGCCGCACGTCCAACCCCATCAGCGCCAGGATGCTCTTCGCGGAGACCGGCTCCGAGTCGCCTTTGGCGACCGTGACCTCTCCGTCAGCCTGAGCGGCGGCCTGGACGAACAGCGCGGCCGGTCGGGCGTGCAGCCCCACCTCGGCCCCGACCTTCACACGGCGAACTGCCACGTTCGTACCTCCTTGTCAGTCTCACGCGGCGAGTGGTCTGATCTGCGGCCAGTCCACCTCGGTCAGGTGGTCGACGACGAGATCCGCCTGCCCCAGCGCCGCGCGGGGGTGGGTTGTGGTGACCGCGACGACGCGCATGCCGGCGTGCCCGCCCGCCTGGATCCCCGCGGGGGTGTCCTCGAAGACGACGGTCCGCTCGGGCGGGTGGCCCAGGATGTCGGCTCCGGCCAGGTAGCCCTGCGGGTCGGGCTTGCCCAGAACTACGTCCGCGGCGGTCACCAGGCCACCGAACATCTCGCGGACTCCCATGTCGCTCAGGGCGAACTCGGCCCACTCCCGCCCCGCCGAGGTGACGAGTCCGATGGGGACGCCTTGGGCGTGCAGCCGCCGCAGGAACTCCACCGACTCCGGAAGGTGGCGTACCGGTGGCAGGTCCGGGGCGCGTCCGATCTCCCGGAGCTCGGCGATGAGCTCCTCCCAGGTCGTGTTGCCGAAGAGGTCGGGGTCCTCGGCGATGACGTCGGGACCCCGGCGTCCCATGAACCGCCTGACGACCGAATCGTCGTAGGGGAGGCCGTGTGCCGCGAACAGCCGCCTCCATGTCTCGATCGAGCGCGGTTCGCTGTCGATCAGCGTCCCGTCGAGGTCGAACAGGGCCGCCCGGGGCAGGTGCCCGCCGCTCGCGGTCACGCCCATAGGAACAGTTGCTCCCCTCGTGTCACTTCCCCGGTGGCGGCCTGAGTGACCGCCCCCTCAGCAGCGTCCAGCGCGACCACCGGGACAGCGGCGGAGTGTCCGCGCGCCACCACGTCGGCCGGGTTCCAGCGGACCATGGGGGTCCCGGCACGGACCCGCTGCCGCTCACCGGCACCGTCGAGAAGGATCTCGAACCCCGCGCCGTCGAGCCGCACCGTGTCTATCCCGAGATGAACCAGCACGCCGCGCCCCTGGTCATCGGCGACGACGAACGCGTGCGCGTGCAGCTTGACGACCGCCCCGTCGATCGGCGCGACCACGTCGTGGGGCTCGCTGCCGGGCGTCACAGCGATGCCCGGCCCGACCAGGCCGCGCGCGAACACTGGGTCGGGCACTTCGGCGAGTTCCGTAGCGATGCCCGAAACCGGTGAGCACACCGAAAGCACGGCCACCTCCTTGTTTGGATCAGTCGAGTAGATCGTTGATGTCATCGCAGAGCGAGTCGGCCTCGGTGCCCACAACCACCTGCACCACACCTCCGGAGACGAGGACCCCGTGTGCGCCCGCCGCCCTCAGGGCTGGCTCGTCGATCTTTCCGGGGTCGGTGACCTCGGTTCGCAGGCGCGTTATGCACGCCTCGATCTCCTCGATGTTCCCGGCGCCGCCGAGCCCGGCGACGATCGCTGCTGCCTTGTCAGTCATGCGTACCTCTCTCGGGGGTGGTGGATGGGCGCGTTCGCCGCGGGCCTTCGCGGTGCCTGAAACGCGGGCGGATGGTACGTAAGCGAGCCTAAGCACGGTTCGCGGGCGCTAGGACGTCTGGGTGACCTTGCCAAGCCCGCGCGGGGAGTCGGGGTTGTAGCCGAGCCGCCGGGAAAGCCGCTCGGTGATGATCTGCGCCGGAATGGCGAGCCCTATGGGGGCCAGCCACTCCGGGAGGTCGGGCCCGGGAACCGCCACGTCACAGGCCGCGCCCAGGTCCGGCCCGCCGCCGATGCCGTAGGCCGCGGCCCCGGTCGCGACAACGCGCTCAGCCAGCTCGACCATCCCCGGCAGCGTGGGACCGGAGTCCGCGGCCACCAGGATCGCCGGTGTTCCCCCGTCGACCACGGCGATCGGACCATGCAGCAGGTCGGCATAGGACAGGCCCATGGCGCGCAGGTAGCAGGCCTCTTTGAGCTTGAGCGCCGTCTCCAGCGCCGTCGAGAACGCCATGCCGCGCCCGGACACGACCGCGCCGTGCACCCCGACCAGCCGTTCGACGATCTCCCCGATGCGCCCGTCCGGGGAGTCCAGGCTCGCTTCGAGCGTGTCCGGGACCGCGGCGAGCTGGCCGCGGTCCCGATCGGCCCCCAAGCCCAGGGCGAGAACGGCGAGCGCGGCGAGCTGGGTCGTGTAGGTCTTGGTGGCGGGAACGGCGAGCTCGTCGCCGGCCCTGGTGACCAGGGCGAGGTCGGCCTCCTGGGCCAGCGGTGCGCCGGCGCCGTTGGTGACGGCCACCGTGCGCGCGCCGCAGCCGGCGGCCCACCGCATCGTCTCGACGATCTCCTCAGTGCGACCGGACTGGGACACGGCGACCGCGAGCACCCCGGACAGGTCCAGCTCGGCACCGTAGGTGGTCGTCACGGAGGGGGAGGCCAGCGACGTGAGCCGGCCGCAGTGCACCTGGAGGAGGTAGGAGCCGTAGACGGCCGCGTTGTCAGAGGAGCCGCGGGCGATGAACAGCACGTGGCGGGTCTCGCGGCCCAGCGCCGCGATCTCGGGGGTGAGTGGCAGCAGCGCGGCCAGTGTCTCCCGCAGCGCCGCGGGCTGCTCGGTGATCTCCGAGCACATCATGCTCGTAGTGGACGTCATCTGCGCTTCTTCCCATCCGGTGGCGGAGCCCGGTGCGGCGCGAAACCGGCCCGCGCCGGACGGTTGCGCTGCACATGAGGCCGGGCAGGTGCAGGGGCGTCGCCGGTGTATTGACAGTCGTCGCGGCCTATGGTCTAGTCCGGCCTATACCAGTACGCCAGGAAAGTTACCGAACAGGCGCCCCTTATGACAATCGACCCCGCGAGCCCTGTCCCGAAGTACTCACAGCTTCGTGAGTTGCTCATGGACTGGATCGCGGACGCCGGCCTGACGGTGGACGACATCATCCCCTCCGAGCGGGAGCTCGGCACCACCTACGGGCTCTCGCGCATGACGGTCCGCCAGACCGTTGACCAACTGGTTTCCGAAGGAAAGCTGTACCGGGTACCCGGCAAGGGCACCTTCGTCGCGCGCCCCAAGATCGAGATGTCGCTCGCTCTCGCCTCCTTCACCGAGGACATGCGGGCCCGCGGCTACCAGCCCGGTGCCCGCGACATCGCCCGGCGGGTCGTGCCCGCCAGCGGCCACACGGCAAAGCATCTGGGCATACCCCCCGGTGCGGAGGTGCACCAGATCGAGCGGCTACGCACCGCCGATGGCGAACCGATGGCCGTCGAACGCACCAACGTCCCCGCCTCGCTCGTCCCGGGGCTCGACGCCCGCGGGCTGTCCGAGTGCTCCCTCTACGAGGTCCTTGAGCAGGAGTACGGGATCGTCTTCGACTCCGGCGAACAGACCATCGAGGCCACCCTGTGCGACCCCGTGGACGCCCGGCTCCTCGGCCTGCCGCCGGGCAGCCCCGTTCTCGCCATGCGCAGGATCAGCCTCAGCAACGGCACCCGTGTCGAGTTCGCGGTGTCCACCTACCGCGCCGACCGCTACCAGCTCCACTCCCACCTCGACCGGTATCCCGGGCGCTGAACCAGCACCCTGGAGACCCGGCCCGCGTACCCCTTGACGCCCGACCCGGGAGGAGTTCCCGTGAGTTCTGAGTCAACAACCGCGGACGGTGGCCTGCCCGCCGCCCCCAAGACCTCCTCGAAGACGCTGGCCGTCCTCCAGCGCGTCGGCCGCAGCCTGATGATGCCGATCGCGGTACTTCCGGCCGCCGCGCTCCTGCTCCGATTCGGCCAGGACGACATGCTCGGCAGCAACGGGCCCGAGCCCGGCGGTCTGGCCGACGTCGCCGGCATGGGCTGGATGGCCAACGTCGCCCCGATCGTGGGCGCGTCCGGCGAAGCCCTCTTCGAAGCGCTTCCACTGCTCTTCGCCGTGGGGGTGGCCATCGGCTTCGCCCGGCGCGCGGACGGCTCGACCGCCCTCGCGGCGGTCGTCGGCTACCTGGTGTTCGACCGGGTGACCACGCGGATCTTCTTCGACCAGGGGGGCGAAGTCGGCTCCGCTGTCACGGTCGAGGGCACGGAGCTGGTCAACTGGGGCGCGAAGAACCCCACCGACGTGCTCGGCGGCATCATGATCGGGCTCGTCACGGCGCTGCTGTGGCAGCGCTACCACCGGATCAAGCTCCCCACCTGGCTGGGCTTCTTCGGCGGCCGCCGCTTCGTCCCCATCCTCACGGCCGTCGTGGCTCTGGGGCTGGCCGTCGTGTTCGGCTTCCTCTGGCCGACCGTGGGCGGCTGGATCGACGGCCTGGGCGCCTGGGTCGTCGGCTCCGGCGCGGCGGGCGCGGGTGTCTACGGGGTCGTCAACCGGCTGCTGCTGCCGTTCGGCCTGCACCACATCGTCAACTCGTTCGTCTGGTTCGTGGCAGGTGACTTCCAGGGCGCCTCCGGCGAGATCGACCGCTACTTCGCGGGTGACCCAACCGCGGGGGGTTTCCTGGCCGGCTTCTTCCCGGTCCTCATGTTCGGCCTGCCCGCGGCGGCCCTGGCGATCTGGCGGGCCGCGCACCCGACCCGGCGGGCCGCGGTGGGCGGCATCATGATCTCGGGCGCGCTGACCGCGTTCGTCACCGGGATCACCGAGCCGATCGAGTACGCGTTCCTGTTCGTCGCTCCCCTCCTCTACGGGGTGCACGTGGTGCTCACCGGGATCTCCATGGCGGTACTGAACGCGCTCGACGTCCAACTCGGGTTCGGCTTCTCGGCCGGCGGGATCGACATGCTGCTGAACGCCTTCAAGTCCAACACCCAGGGGATGCCGATCCTCCTGGGCATGGGGGCGCTCTACTTCGTGCTCTACTACCTGGTCTTCTACTTCCTGATCACCAAGTTGAACCTGCCCACCCCGGGCCGCGAGCCGGCTGAGGACTCCCCGGCGGCCGCCGCCCCCAGCTCCGGAGCGGCACCGGACGAAAAGGGTTCGCACGATTCCGGTGGTTCCGGTGATTCCGGTGATTCCGGCGGTTCCGGCGGTTCCGGCGGTTCCGGCGGTTCCGGCGGTTCCGGCTCTGGCTGGAGTGTGGACCCACCCGCGCCCTGACCCTGAACGAACGAGGGCCCCGCCGATGGCGGGGCCCTCGTTCGTGCGACCGGCTGGCGGCGGGTGGGTCAGCCGCGTGCCTTGGGGTCGCCGTGGCACTTCTTGAACTTCTTGCCCGAGCCGCACGGGCACGGAGCGTTGCGCGCGGCACCGGCGTACTCGTCGTCCGCAGCGGCGTCCTCGGTGTGCCGCTCGACGCCCCCGCCCTCGCCGGGCGCGGAGTACTGCAGGTGGCTCGGGCGGTCCTGGCCGAACCCGGCGACCACGACGTCCGGGTCGCCGGAGGCGTCCGCGGCGGTGTCGGTGTCGGCCGCCGCCACCTCGGCCCCCTCGTCCTCGGGCGCCTTGGTGACAGTGTCCGTGTCCGTGTCCGTGGCGGTGGCCGAGTCCGCTGCGGGCGCGGTGGTGACCACGGCACCGGCCGCGGCGGCCGTCGCCGCCGCCCCCGCCGGGTTGACCGTGGTCTGCTCGTCGGTGGCCTTGTCCTTGACCTTGACCTCGACGTTGAAGAGGTAGCCGACCGACTCCTCCTTGATGGCCTCCAGCATCTCCTGGAACATGTCGTAGCCCTCCCGCTGGTACTCGATCAGCGGGTTGCGCTGCGCCATGGCCCGCAGCCCGATGCCCTCCTGGAGGTAGTCCATCTCGTAGAGGTGCTCGCGCCACTTCCGGTCCATGACCTGCAGGACGACGCGGCGCTCGACCTCGCGCATGGCTTCGGAGCCGACTTCCTCCTCGCGGCGCTCGTACATCGTGTGCGCGTCCTCGATGACCCGGTGCGAGATGATGTCCGGGGTGAGGGTGTCGAGCCCGCCCCCGTTCTCCTCGACGAGGTCGTCCGCGGTGAACGTGACCGGGTAGATCTGCCGGAAGCCCTTCCAGAGCTTCTCCAGGTCCCAGTCCTCGGGGTCGCCCTCGGAGGTGGCCTGGCGGACGTATCCGTCGAGGACGTCGTCCAGCATGCCCTCGATCTGCTCCTTGAGGTCGGCACCGTCGAGCACCTTGCGGCGCTCGGCGTAGATCACCAGGCGCTGCCGGTTGAGGACCTCGTCGTACTTCAGGACGTTCTTGCGGATCTCGAAGTTCTGCTGCTCGACCTGCGACTGCGCCGACTGGACCGCCTTGGTGACCACCCCGGACTCGATCGGCTGGGTCTCCGGGATGTTCAGCCGGTCCATGATGAGCTCGACCTTGGAGGCGTTGAACAGCCGCAGCAGGTCGTCCTGCAGGGAGAGGTAGAAGCGCGACATCCCGGGGTCGCCCTGGCGGCCGGAACGGCCGCGGAGCTGGTTGTCGATCCGGCGGGACTCGTGGCGCTCGGTGCCGAGCACGTAGAGGCCGCCGGCCTCCACCACCTGCTCGTGCTCGCTCTCGACCTCCTTCTTGGCCTTCTCCAGCGCCTCGGGCCAGGCGGCCTCGTACTCCTCCGGGCTCTCAAGGGGCACCAGGCCGCGGGCCTGCAGCTCCTCGTCGGCCATGAACTCGGGGTTGCCACCCAGCATGATGTCGGTGCCGCGGCCGGCCATGTTGGTGGCCACCGTGACGGAGCCGAGCTTGCCGGCGCGCGCGATGATCGACGCCTCTCGGGCGTGGTTCTTCGCGTTGAGAACCTCGTGCGGGATGCCCTCGCGTTTGAGCATCTTGGACAGCAGCTCGGACTTCTCGACGCTGGTGGTTCCCACGAGGACCGGCTGCCCCTCGGCGTTCCGCTCGGCGATGTCCTCAACCACCGACTCGAACTTGACGTCCTCGTTCTTGTAGATGACGTCGGCCTCGTCGGAGCGGATCATCGGCTCGTTGGTCGGAATGGGCACCACGTCGACCTTGTAGGTCTGGGTGAACTCCGCGGCCTCGGTCTGGGCGGTACCGGTCATGCCGGCCAGCTTCTCGTAGAGCCGGAAGTAGTTCTGCAGCGTGACCTTGGCGAGCGTCTGGTTCTCGTCCTTGATCCGCACCTTCTCCTTGGCCTCGATGGCCTGGTGCATTCCCTCGCTGTAGCGGCGTCCGCGCAGCACACGGCCGGTGAACTCGTCGACGATGAGCACCTCGCCGTCCTTGACGATGTACTCCTTGTCCTTGCGGTAGAGCTCCTTGGCCTTGAGGGCGTTGTTCAGGAAGCTGATGAGTGGGGTGTTGACGGACTCGTACAGGTTCTCGATGCCGAGCCAGTCCTCCACCTTCTCAACGCCGCTCTCGGTGATGCCCACCGTGCGCTTCTTCTCTTCGACCTCGTAGTCGGTGTCGCGGCGCAGGCGCGGGGCGATCTTGGCGAACTCGGTGTACCAGCGGGAGTTCTGCTCGGCCGGGCCGCTGATGATGAGGGGGGTCCGCGCCTCATCGATGAGGATGGAGTCGACCTCGTCCACGATGGCGAACTTGTGCTCGCGCTGCACCGTGGAGTCCAGCGACAGGGCCATGTTGTCGCGCAGGTAGTCGAACCCGAACTCGTTGTTGGTGCCGTAGGTGACATCGGCCTGGTAGGCGGCCTTGCGCGCCTCGGCTCGGACGTCGGGGGCGATGACGCCGACCTTGAGCCCCAGGAACTGGTAGATCCGGCCCATGTTCTCGGCATCGCGGCGCGCCAGGTAGTCGTTCACCGTGACCACGTGCACGCCCTCGCCGGGAATGGCGTTCAGGTAGACGGCGAGCGCGGAGGTCAGAGTCTTGCCCTCACCGGTCTTCATCTCGGAGATGTTGCCGAGGTGCAGTGCGGCGCCACCCATGAGCTGGACATCGAAAGGCCGCTGGCCAAGGGTGCGCTTGGCGGCCTCGCGGACGGTCGCGAAAGCTTCGGGGAGGAGGTCGTTGAGCGACTCGCCGTCGTCGTACCGCTCGCGGTACTCGTCGGTCAGCGCGCGCAGCTCCGCGTCACTGAGGTCGACGTAGTCGTCCTCGATCGAGTTGATCTGGTCCTTCAGCCTCTTCAGCCTGCGCTGGATCTTGCCCTCTCCTGCGCGGAGGACCTTGTCGAGTATGCCTGGCACTTCCTATGCGCTCCTCGCAGATCGTGGCCCGCGTGCGGAGGCGGACGGATCCTAGACCCCCAGCATCCCATGGTAGGCGACCATAGTCCGTACGTGACCCTGATCGACACCAACGATACGGGCGCTCACCGGCGCCTCGCGTTTAGCCACGTCCGGACGGGGTTATTGCCGAAGTAGGCCCCTCATACTTCGCACACGGCCAAAAGGAGACCGAAAGACACGCCAATGACCGACAGCCAATCCGGCGAGTTCATTCGCGGGTACCAGCCAGAGGGCGGGGCGTGGGCCCCGACCAACACGCACCGCGGGCGGCTCGGCTCGTGGGTGGCGGTCGCTT
This sequence comes from Lipingzhangella halophila, assembly GCF_014203805.1. Lineage (GTDB taxonomy): Bacteria > Actinomycetota > Actinomycetes > Streptosporangiales > Streptosporangiaceae > Lipingzhangella > Lipingzhangella halophila. The sequence continues at coordinate 5,057,515 of NZ_JACHJT010000001.1, forward strand.
TCCTCTCCGTGGGCTTCGCCCTGGGGGGACTATCGCTGGTCATGGGGCCGGCATGGGAGCTTATGGCGGTGGGTGCGGTGCTGATGGGCATCGGCGGGATCCTCTGCTTCGTCACCGACATCTTCACCGACGTCGTCCTCGACGACCCCCACTACGACTCGGAGGAGCCGCACACCACCCCGTTGCACCGGATCAAGCGGCGCCTCCGGAAGACCGGGCGCATGAGCCGCTGACCCGCCGCTTCCCGGCGCGCCGCGCGAGGGTGCCGCACGGCGCGCCGGAAACTCGGGGGCGGTAGCCACACGGCGTCAGCGCACGCCACCCGCACAGCCGAAGCCAGGGGGCCGCGCCGCTGGGACGCCGGTCAGTCCATGAGGCGGATCACGCCGTAGTTGAACGCCTTGCGCCGGTAGACCACGCTCGGGGTATCGCGCTCCTCGTCGTGGAACAGGTAGAAGTCGTGCCCGACAAGCTCCATCTCCATCAGGGCGCGGTCGATGGTCATGGGCTTCGCGTAGTGGATCTTCTCCCGCACGACCAAGGGGCCGTCGCCCTGGGTGTCCAGCTCCACAAGCTCGTCCTGGTCAAACTGCTCGTCTACCTCTCCGGTGCCGGCATCGTCGGGCGCGGCGACCTCCTGCTCCTGAGCAGGCGGGGGAACGGTCACGGGACCGGGGGCGGTCTCGGTGCCGTTCGCCAGGTCCGCGGTGGCCGCGGCCACCGAGACGGGGGCGCGGTTACTCCCCTTGTGCACCTTGTGCCGGTCGGCGGTTTTGCGCAGCCGGGCCTCGATCCGGTCAAGCGAGAGGTCGAGAGCGGTGTACCGGTCATCGGCGGACGCCTCGCTGCGAATCACCGGGCCGCTGGTGTGGATGGTCAGCTCAACCCGCTCCCGGTGGTCCGCCAGCTTCGGGTTGCGTTCCTTGGACACCTCCACATCGACGCTCATGCCCTTCTTCTCCCATTTGGAGAGCTTGTTCAGCTTGTTCTCGACGTGCTGCCGGAACTTGTCGCTGACACTCGTGCGTCGACCCTTGACGATGATGTCCACTAGACCCCCTTCGTCGCGGGGCCACCGCCGCGCGATGGCCCGCCTCAGCTCTGCTGCCCCCGCTCCGCGCGGCGGAGGCGATCTCTCTCCTCCTCATTTCGTGTCGAGCTGGCTACCAGGCTGTGGAGTTGCTGTATACCCACGGGACAAGCGCTATTCACCCGCCATGAACCCGGTATTTTCGCTGATCAGAGCCCTACTTTCGGGGCATGACGGCGCCCGGCGCCGCCAGTAGGCAGCGCGGCGCCGCGCTTACTGCGGTCGGGGGAAACGCACCCGCCCGGCCGACCTGGTCTTCGTCCCCACATCCGCCTGCTGAGGGGCTCGCCGCGCTTGAGCGCGACTACGACCCTTCTCCCGCTCCGGAGGGACATCGGGTCCCTCCGCGGGGCAGGACTTACCTCTAAGCCGCACCGTGATCGGTCGACAAAAAGTCGCCTTACGTGGGCCGTTTCGCCTGCGGCTGGCATCGGCTTGCCGAACTCGCGCCCCAGCGCAGGGGCGTCGTGTCCGGCGCAACCACGGACCCGGACGGGTGCCATGCCTGAACGCTAACCCGAGAACGCGTGTATGTCAGGTGTCCAGAGCCCGCGTTCACCGGGCCAAGCACCCCGGAACGCCCGCACACAGGCCGATACGGCGATCTGGAGCGGTCTTCTCACAATCGCGCCTGGAGTTTCGGTGGTGGGGGTGAGAGGGCACCCGGGTGGGTGCTCATCGGGGCGGTGGGGCGTGGTGCCGCGTCTGACGGGGCGGCGACGATGGCGCCGGATCACCGCGGGTGGCGTGCGCCCGCTATGTCCGATTTTTGCGCCGATCTTGAGCATTCCGTTCCTTCCCAGCGCGACAAAGGAACGGAATGCTCAAGATCGGCGCGGCTCAGGGTCGTTCGGTGAGAACGGCGGCACCCACGACGTCGGCTCCCGCCGCGCGCAGTGCCCGGGACGCTTCGGCGAGGGTGGCGCCCGTGGTCACGACGTCGTCGACCACGATGACCGCCGACCCGCTGAGGGCCTGTGCGGTGCGCGGGCGCACCGTGAGCGCGCCCGCCAGGTTCGCCCGGCGGTGTCGCTGGTCAAGGCCGGCCTGGTCGGCGACGCGGCGCCGGTGGTGCAGGGCCGGCACGACACGCGCCCGGCTGGCGGCACGTCCGTGCCCGCGCGCGGCGGCCAGCGCGAGCATCCGGACGGGGTCGTAGCCGCGCCTGCGGGCGGCTCCGGCCCGGGTGGGCACCGGCACGACCACGGGTGCGGAGCCCGCGGGAGCGGCGGCCGCGATCGCGCACGCGAGGCGGCGCCCGAGCGGGCCGGCCAGCCCGCGCGCCCGGCGCTCCTTGAACGCGAGCAGCAGCGCGCGGTCGCGCCCGGCGTAGGGTCCGGCCGCCCACACCGGCGGGCAGTCGGCACGGGCCCGGCAGGGGCGCGGCGGACGGTCGAGGAGCGCGTCGCACGGTGCGCACAGCGGCCCGCGCGGACCCGCGCACCCCGCGCAGCGCTCGCCCAAGGCGAGATCGACCAGGGAGGCGAACACGGGTGGCAGGTACGGCACCAAACCATGCTCACCGGCCGGCCCCGCCTCCGTCAGGGGCACGTGGCCACCTGTGGACAGCGAGCGCCCGGCCGGAGAACGCGGGTCCCTTCGGCCACCGGAGCGCCACGAGGCGCACCAGCCACGACCGGGCGAGACCGGTAGTTGCGGAACCGCTGGTCAGCCGGGATATACAGGGTTGGCGCCATCGGCGGCGAACCGCCACATGACGCGGTCGTTGGTCAGCCACACCTGATCGTCGTCAGCGCTGGAGAGCATGGGGCGGCCCGGCGCCGCGCTCAGGGCGCCCATGTCGGCGCCGGTGGGCGCTCCCGCACTGGTGGCCTCGGTGGCACCATCGAGCGACAGGAGGAACGCCTGGACCGCGCCCTGCTCCTTCTGGCCGAGAACGGCGAGCTGGTCGCCGCTCCGCCAGGAGACATCCGAGATCGCCTCCAGGTCCTTGCCCAGCGGGATGAACTGGTCGAGCGCCATGTCGCCGCCGCTGCCCGTCACCCGTCCGACGTACAGGCGCGGCCCGTCGTCGAGCTCGGCGATGACCGCCGCGCGAGTGCCGTCGCGCGAAATCCGGATGGTGGACACGGCGACCTCCTCCAGCTCCGGCGCGCTCACCTCGATGGGCTCACTGCCGCCGCGCATCATCCAGATTTTGCTTCCCGACGGAGTGCCGGATCCGCTGTCGTCGGAGTCGTCCGAGTCGTCCGAGTCATCGGAGCCGTCCGATTCCTCGGAGTCGTCGGAGTCGTCGGAGTCGCCCTCGCCGCCGCCATCGGAGTCGGTGGCCTGCTTCTCCACGACCCACAGGTTGTTGTGCGGGTCCCAGGACAGCGCGGCGTACTCACCACCCGAGAGCACCGAGTCGAAGTTGCTGCCGTTCTCCGGCTCGGCGACGACCACCGAGTCGAGACCGGCCTCGATTCCGGCGATCTGCTTCTCGTCGAGGGAGACCGCGTGCTCCCGCAACGGATTGCTGCCATGGCCGAGAGCGCCTTCGACGCGCGCCTCGTCCGGTTCCTCCCCCTCTCCGTTGCCGCTGAGCCACCAGAGCTGGCCGTCGCGGACGAAGTAGGCTTTCGGGCTCCCCGGCATGCCACCGGGGTCGACATCGGCCCACTGGTTGCCGGTTCCCTGGAGGTTCTCCGCGTCGCCGCCGGGCAGCTCGATCTCCTCACCGTGGATCCGCACCACCAGTTCCTGGACCTCGGGGAGCTGCTTGAGCGTCCAGGCGAGTTGGGCGGCCATCCCGTAGTGGTCGCCGTCGACCGAGACATCGCCGCTCAGCTCGACGGTCACGGCACCCGAGTCGTAGGCGACATCCGCCCTCGTTCCTTCGGGGAACGCCGACCGCACGGCCGGATCCAGCCACTCTGTGGGCCCGCTGATCAGCGTCCGCACCAGATGCGTAGCCAGGTTGTCGCTGCTGACCGGAAGGAACACCGGGTCCGGCACGAGGGTGCTCTCGTCGCGGTTGAAGAAGTACAGGTTGAGGGGGCGGTACGCGCGGTCGACATCGCGGCGGCCGAGGATCAGCGAGTCGGGAAGCTCGGCGATCCGCCACTCACCGTTGTCCTTCTCCAGTTCGAACGTGGTGTCGATCGTCTCGCCCGGATCTTGGGGCACGTACTGCCCGTCTTCCCTGATCGAGGCGATATGCGGGCCGCGCATCCGGATCTCGGCGGACTCGCCGTTCGCGGCGACGTTGGTGTCGAAGGTGATGCTGTCCATGTCCTCGTAGACGAGCACGTCCCCTTCCGGCGCCCACCGCTCCTGCGGCCCAGGCATCAGGTAGAGCCGGGCCGCGTGGTGGTTCTCCTCGAAGCTCCCCATGTCCCGCAGGAATCCCTTGACCAGGGATTCCTCGCCCACGTCAGGCTGCGGTCCGGCTGGCAGCATCCGCACGTAGCCGCCGGGGCCCTCGCCACTGTCGACGCCTCCGGCGCCGCGGACGACGGGGCCGCTGATGGGCACCGAAGCGCACCCGCCCACCAGGGTGGCCAGGGCGGCCGCGGCCACCACGACCGCGGGCCGCGGCATTCGCCGTTCCGTCACGCGTCCATCCCCCCTGCCGAGCGAGTGGAGTCGAGGTCAGGAGGTGACGCGGGCTGGACGGGACGGGCACGCCCGATGGCCATCTCGGGCGGGGCGAGCGGGAGCGGCGAGCCGCGCAGCTCCTTGCCGTTCTCGCGCGGCAGCGACAACCGGAACTGCGAGCCCTTGCCGGGCGCTCCCCACGCCTGCAGCCAGCCCCCGTGCAGCAGGGCGTCCTCCTTGGCGATGGACAGGCCCAGGCCGGTGCCGCCGGTGGTGCGGGCGCGCGCCGGGTCGGCGCGCCAGAACCGGTCGAAGCAGAGGTGCTCCTCGCCGTCCTTGAGCCCCACACCGAAGTCGCGCACGGCGACCGCGACCGCGTCGCGGTCGCCCGCCGCGGTGACGATGACGTCCTTGCCTTCGCTGTGCTCGATCGCGTTCACGATGAGGTTGCGCAGGATCCGGTTGATGCGCCGCTGGTCGAACTCGGCCGTGCACGGCTCGGCCGGCAACCGCAGCACGACCTTGATGCCGCGTCGCTCCGCGATCTGTTCGGCGTCGCTGACCGCCTTCAGCACGGAGTCGCGGATGTCCACCGACTCGATGGTGAGCGTGGCCGCGCCGGCGTCGTGCCGGCTGATCTCCAGCAGGTCGCCGAGCAGCTCCTCGAACCGTTCGAGCTGGCCCTGCAGCAGTTCCACGGACCGGGACATCGAAGGGTCGAGGTCCTCGCGGTCCTCGTAGAGCAGGTCACCGGCCATCCGGATGGTTGACAGCGGGGTGCGCAGCTCGTGGGAGACATCGGACACGAACTGGCGCTGCACCTTGGACAGCTCCTCCAGCTCGTGGATCTTCTCCTGCAGGTTGCCGGCCATGTCGTTGAAGGACATGGCGAGCCGCGCGAGGTCGTCCTCGCCCCGCACCTTCATGCGCTCGGACAGATCGCCCGACGCGAGTTTCTCCGCCGACCCGGCCGCGAGCCGTACCGGGCTCACCACCTGGCGGGTCACCAGGTAGGCGATGACCGCGAAGGAAATGATCAGGGCCGCCGCCGCGAACACCATGGTGTTCTGCACGAGGGTGAGCATCTGCTGCTCGTGCTCCAGCGGGAACAGGTAGTAGAGCTCGAAGGCGTTGGTGAGCTGCGCGCCGACGGCCAGGGCGGGCTCGGTGCTGTCGCCGCGCACGATCTCGGTGTAGGTCAGGTACTGCGACTCCAGTTCGGCGGAGCTCACCTCTTCGCGCAGCCGGTCGGGCACACTCTCCTGGTCGACCGTCGCCCAACCGGCGACCCCGTCGGCCGAGGGGATGATGACGACCTCGTAGAGGCCGGTGGTGCCGCTGCGGGCGCTGAGGTCCTGGGTGACCTGTTCGAGCTGGGCGTCCTGCTCGGCCGCGTCGCCGTTCTGCATGACGTTCTTGGCGTAGCTCAGGCCGGCTTTGTGGTCGCTGAGCGCCGCGCTCTCCTTGGCGTCGAGCAGCCCGGACTGCACCTGCTGGATCAGGAAGAACCCGAGAACGGCGGTGACCACCGCCGAGATCACCAGAGTGGTGCTGACCACCCGTAGTTGCAGCGAACGCCGCCACCGCGAGTGGACGGCGCGCACCAGACCACGGGCCGCCCGCTGGGCCACGAGGTATCCGCTGCGGAGCAGGTTCGCCACCCGCTGCCAGCGCGAATGCGCGGCCTCCTCACTCTCCAGCGGATTCGCCGCGTTGGCGTCGCCGGTGCTAGTCGCCACGGGTTAGGTCCAAGAGTCCTTCAGGCGGTCCCGGCCTTGTATCCGACGCCGCGGACGGTAACGACGACCTCCGGATGCTCGGGGTCCTTCTCGATCTTCGCGCGCAGCCGCTGGACGTGCACGTTCACCAGGCGGGTGTCAGCGGCGTGCCGGTAGCCCCACACCTGTTCGAGCAGCACCTCGCGGGTGAACACCTGCCGCGGCTTGCGGGCCAGCGCGACGAGGAGGTCGAACTCCAGCGGCGTGAGGCTGATCGGCTCGCCGTCGCGGCGGATCGAGTGCCCGGCGACGTCGATGGTGATGTCGCCGATCTGCAGGATCTCGGGTGCCGGTTCCTCGGTGCGGCGCAGCCGCACGCGCACCCGCGCCACCAGCTCCTTCGGCTTGAACGGCTTGACGATGTAGTCGTCGGCGCCGGACTCCAGCCCGAGGACGACGTCGACGGTGTCGGCCTTAGCGGTGAGCATGACGATCGGCACCCCGGACTCCGTCCGGATCTGGCGGCAGACGTCAATGCCGTCAGCGCCGGGCAGCATCAGGTCCAGCAGCACCAGATCGGGCTTGGTCTCGCGGAAGGCATCCATGGCCTTGTCGCCGTCGTGCACGAACGATGGTTCGAAGCCTTCGCCTCTGAGGACAATGCCCAACATTTCGGCGAGAGCGAGGTCGTCATCGACGACCAGTACGCGTCCCTTCATCGATGTCTCCGGCACCGGTACGCATCGAGGTGCGGATGCGGATAACGGCGCCTTCTCCTTTCCGGACACTCAAGCGGAAAACTTCGATCTCACTCCTGCCGGGTCGCCCCCCGCGTGGGAGTGCTTCCTCCCACCCAACCCTGTCACTACCATGCACCGCCAGGCGCGTGGCCAGCCCTGTTCGGCCGCATGGATGGTGGCACCGGCCCCTGCGCTCTCGGCTGCCTCCTCGCCGGTTTCCTCACGAAATACCCTGCCGCCTGGACCGCTATCCCGTCCAGAGCCAATACTTGGCCACGCATGATGACAGTCGGTTGGTATCCGAAAGCATACAAAACCGATGAAGTGTACCGGCGTACCGATTACCGGCGAATACCCTCGTGTGCGCGGCCCCACCCAACTGTGGGGCCATCTGGCATAGCGTATGTAACGCCACGGCGGCCGTACACCGTCCGCCGGAAATCGGCTGAGGGACGACGGAGGATCGATGACGCACGAGCACGGTCACGCCTCGGGCGGTCCGGGCGAGGCCCACGAGCCCGGCAGCGGCCAGGAGCCCGCCAACCCGGCGTCCCCGCCGCCGGCTCAGGGCGCCCCATGGGTGGCGCCCGGACAACACGAGTCGTCCACCCCGCCGCCCTCGTTCGCCCCGCCCGGCCAGGCCAGCGGGCAGCCGCCGCCGTACGACCCCGCGCGAGCGGGCTGGTCCGGGCCCTACGGGGCCGGCCACGTTATGGGGCCGCGGCCCGGCGTCATCCCGCTGCGGCCGCTCAACATGAGTGAGATTCTCAACGGAGCGTTCAACTACGTCCGGCACAACGCCAAGGCGGTGCTGGGGCTGTCGTTCATCCTCACCGGGATCGCCAGTGTGGTGACCTCGATCGGCATGGGCGGCTACATGGGCGACTACGGCTCGTGGATCGGCCGGATGCTGAACGATCCCAGCGCGGCCGACATCGACACCCTGCCGGTCGCCCCGTGGACCATCATCACGATGTACGGCGGCGCGCTCTTCGCCTACATCGGCCAGATCGTGCTGACCGGCCTGCTGGCGGCGGTGGTGGGGCTGGCCGTGCTCGGCCGCAAGCTCACCATGAAGGAGGCCATGGAGGCGGTGCGGGGCCGCATGGGCGCGTTGTTCGGGGTCGCCGGCCTGCTCTTCCTCATCGGCCTGGGCTACACCACCCTGCTCGCCGTGTTCCTCGGGACCGCGTTCGCCGTCGGGTACTTCGTCGGGGTGCTCCCCGGGGTCATCATCGGGGCGTCCGGCATCGCCGCGACCATCGTGGTGAGCGTGTGGATCTGGGTGCGGACCTCGCTGGCCATGCCGGTCACCATCCTGGAACGCGTCGGCCCGGGCCGCTCCCTGGCCCGGTCGTGGCGGCTCACCCAGCGAAGCTGGTGGCGGGTCTTCGGGCTCCTGTTCCTGTCCGTGCTCATCGCCAGCATCGTGGCCAACCTGCTGACCACCCCGTTCGCACTCATCGGGGCGGTCGTACCGGTCTTCTCGCCGGGCGCGTTCTGGGCCTACGTGGTCAGCACCGCGTCCTCCTACGTCGGGACCGTACTCGCCGCTGCGCTCAGCGTGCCGTTCGTGATCGGCGTGACCACACTGCTCTACGTCGACCTGCGCATGCGGCGCGAGGGCCTCGACCTCCGGATGCAGACCGCGACGCAGTCGGGTGAGGCGCTGGGGGCCGAGGTCTACCTGCCCGACACGGAAGGCACCCCCGCGTACCCCGACGCGCAGTACGGCGGCCAGGTCTCCGGGAACCCGATGTGACGGCACCACTCAGCAGCGCGGTCCCCCTCGCGGCGGCCGCCCCGGCCATCGTCGACCGGGACGAAGGGGTCCGCCACGCCCGCGACGAGCTGTCCGACCGGATCTACCAGAACGCGGAACCCGGCCTGGTCGAGCGGATCCTCATCCGGGTCGGCGAGTGGGTCGACTGGCTGAGCCAGCAGGTGAGCAACGCGCTCCCCGGCGGCTCGCTGGTGCTCGGCCTGCTGCTGGGGCTGCTGCTCGCGCTCCTGGCCGGGCTGCTCGTCTACGCCCGGCCGGCCCGGCGGGCCAAGCGGCGCCGCGCGGTGTTCGCCGCCGACTCGCCCCGCACCGCCGCCGACCACCGCACCGCGGCCGAGGAGCACGCAGCGGCCGGCGAGTACGCGGAAGCCATCCGGGAACGCCTGCGCGCGATCACCCGGGACCTGGAGGAGCGCGCCATCATCACGCCGCGGCCCGGGCGTACCGCGACCGAGCTGGCCACCGACGCGTCCGCCGCACTGCCGGCGCGGCGCGAGGCGCTGCACCGCGCCGCCGCACTGTTCAACGACGTCGTCTACGGCGACCGCCCGGCCACCGCCGACGACGCGCACCTGCTGCGTGAGCTGGACGACCAGCTTCGCGTAACCCAGCCAGTGGGCAATGGGGGGTCGACCGCATGACCACGACCGCTCCCCCTCCCACACGGACCGGGCCGAGTGGCCCGTCCCCGGTGACTCCGGGCCCCGGTGACCTCTGGCGCCGGGTACGCGGACCACTGGCGTTCCTCGGCGGGCTCGTCGTCGTCGCGGTGGTGCTGTCGCTGGGCGCGGAACAGACCAACGAAGGGCTGCTGGACCCCGAAGGCGCCAACCCCCAGGGCACCCGCGCCCTGGTGCAGATCCTGCAGGAGCGCGGGGCCGACGTCACGATCGCGCGCAACACAGAGGACGCCCGCACCGCCGGCTCGGACGACGACACGGTCGTGGTCCTCGCGCAGTCGCACCGGCTGCTCCCCGAAGAGCTCGACCAGCTCGCCGCCACGCGCGGCGACCTGGTCCTGATCCAGCCCACCACGCAGGCGCTCAACGCACTCGCGCCGGGCGTGCGCGTGGCCGACCGCACCGACGACCCGGGCGCCACCCTGAGCCCCCAGTGCGACCTGCCTGGGGCGCGCGCCGCGGGCGACGCAGAGACCGGCGGCGAGCTGTACACCGCCAGCGAGGACGCGGGGGCCGGCGGGTCCGCCCCGGTGTCCTGTTACCCGTCCGGCGACGGGGCGGCGCTGGTCCAGGTGCCGCGCGGCGACGGCGGCACCACGACGGTCCTCGGCACCGGCGTACCGCTCACCAACGAGCGGCTGGCCACCGAGGGCAACGCCGCACTCGGGCTGAACCTGGTGGGCGAGCACGACGCGGTGTGGTTCCTGCCCGACGTACCCACCCAGGCCGAGCAGGCCCAACTGTGGGAGCTGATCCCCCGCGCGTTCTACCTGGCCCTGGCGCCGCTTGGGGCGACCCTGCTGCTTCTCGCGCTGTGGCGCGGGCGCCGGCTGGGCCCGCTGGTCACCGAGCGGCTCCCGGTGGTCGTGCGCTCCTCCGAGACCACCGAAGGCCGGGCCCGGCTCTACGCCTCGCGCCGCGCGCGGGACCGCGCGGCCGTGGCGCTGCGCTCCGGAGTCATCGAGCGGGTGCGCCCCGCGCTGGGGCTCGGCCCCGACGCGTCGCCCGAGTCCGTGGTCACGGGGGTAGCGGAGCGCACCGGCGACAACCCGGCGCGGCTCAGGGAGCTACTTTACGGTGACGCCGCCGAGGAGGGCGCTGACGTGCCCGACGACGCCGCCCTGGTCCGGCTCGCCGACGACCTCGACGCGCTGGAGGACCGGCTGCGATGACCCCGGCGTACCCGCCCCTCGCCCCAACGCCCGAAACGAACGCCGCCCCCGGCCCGGGGTGCGGCACCAGACAAGGACGCGGCGCCGCCCGGCTCGTACGCCCCGGCGCCCGCGCCGCCAGACGCCCCGACGAACGCCTGATGAGAGAGGTAAGTGCCTGACGTGACCGCCACCACCCACGATCAGCCCTCCGCCGAGGAGGCGCGGGCCGCGCTGACCGCGCTGCGCGACGAGGTCGCCAAGGCCGTGGTCGGCCAGGACGAGACCGTGACCGGCCTGGTCGTCGCCCTGCTGACCCGCGGCCACGTCCTCATGGAGGGCGTGCCCGGTGTCGCCAAGACGCTGCTGGTGCGGGCGCTCGCGGCCGCGCTCTCGCTGGACCACAAGCGCACCCAGTTCACCCCGGACCTGATGCCGGGCGACATCACCGGCTCGCTGGTGTACGACGCCCGTTCGGCGAAGTTCGAGTTCTACGAGGGGCCGGTTTTCACCAACCTGTTCCTGGCCGACGAGATCAACCGGACCCCGCCGAAGACGCAGGCCGCGCTGCTGGAGGCGATGGAGGAGCGGCAGGTGAGCGTCGAGGGCCGGCCCACGCCACTGGCCGACCCGTTCGTGGTCGTCGCGACGCAGAACCCCGTCGAGTACGAGGGCACCTACCCGCTGCCGGAGGCGCAGCTCGACCGGTTCCTGCTGGAGCTGGTGGTGCCGCTGCCGGGACGGGACGAGGAGGTCGGGATGCTCACCCGGCACGCCGAGGGGTTCGACCCGGGCGACCTGCGGGCCGCCGGGGTGCGGCCGGTGGCCGGTGCGGCCGAGCTGCGCGCGGCCCGAGAGGCCGTCGCCACCACCCGGATCGCCCCCGAGGTGCTGGAGTACGTCGTCGACATCTGCCGGGCGACCCGGCAGTCGCCGTCGCTGCAGCTCGGCGCCTCACCGCGGGGCGCGACGGCGCTGCTGCGCACCAGCCGCGCCTGGGCGTGGCTGGCGGGGCGCGAGTACGTCACTCCTGACGACGTGAAGGCCCTCGCCAAGCCCACGCTGCGGCACCGGGTCACCCTGCGCCCCGAGGCCGAGCTGGAGGGGGCCAGCGCCAGCGGAATCATCGACGGCGTGCTGGCGTCGGTTCCGGTGCCGCAGTGATGCCGCACTGACGGTGCCGCGGGCGCGGTGTCACGCGGGCACGGCTGCCATCGGGCCGGTGGTGGTTACCCGCGGCGGGCCTTGGGGGCCGCCGCCGCGGGCGGGGCGCCAGAGGCCCAGCAGCAGGGTGTCGATGTCGGGAGCCTCGATGAGGCCGGCGGGGGCGGCGGCCCAGTAGGACTGGGTGGCCTCGCCGAACCAGACGACCACACCGGGATGACGGGCCTGAACCGCGGCGGCCGTGCGGTGCTCGGCGACGAACTCGGCGGTGTGCCCGCGCAGCCGCGGCTGGCGGGCCGCGCGCCGGGTTCGGCAGTCGGGGTGGGCGCACGCCGGGCACGGGTCGTTGTCCACAACCTGTGGGTCGGACGTGCCCGTGGGGCAGGTGGCTGGGATAGTCTCCGGCACTGATTCCATTCCGTTCTCGCTAGACGAGTTATGGGATCTGGGCCCGGGAGGTGGGGTTAGCACCTCCCGGGCCGTTCTGCGTTCGGGGGCCGGTGGCTCGCTACCGGGCGGGGGCATCGGGTCAGGCGGTGTTCCACTCGCTTCCGGTCAGCCCGAAGTCCAGGTAGAACCACACGTGCCGGTGGTCGGCGAACCCGTTGTCGCCCCAGGAGGTGGCGAACGCGTCCACCAGGTGCAACCCGCGCCCGGTATCGGCGTCGGGTTCCAGACCGGAGGGGTCGGTGGCGAGGTACTCGCGGTTCGAGCCCCGGCGCCGCGCGGAATCCGGACTGCCGGAGTCGCGACAGGTCAGGGTCAGCCCTTCGGCGGAGCGGTCAACACGCAGCGTGTAGCAACCGCCGGGCTCCCCCGAGCGCGAGTGCCGGATGGCGTTCCCGGCGAGTTCGCTGCCCAGCAGCGCGAACACGTAGCGGTACTCGTTGTCCTGCCCGGCCGTGCAGCCACTCAAAAAGGCACGCACCAGCGGAAACAACACAGGATCCCCCCAGAAGTGAAAGGCCCGTCGAGTGAAGGTCATGGGCTCGGCGTCAGAGTCGAAGTAGTGCTTCTTCCGCCACGGGACAACCAACCCGAGCGGGATCGTAACAGAGGGTAGCTGATCGAGGGCGCTGTGACCGGACATACGGACTCCTTGACTGTGCACAGAAGACGTACGGAGGGACAGGGAGACAGACGGCGCCCGTGATTTCGGTCCATTCCCCGGACAAGGCGACGGGCGACCAGTAGCGTGACCGCGTGGATTCGCACCGAAACAGCGGTTACCAGCTACACACCAAGAGTAACTCGACATTGTCGAGAGTCAACCAAAAACTCGACATTGTCGAGAAAATCTCGCTAGACTCCCGCTCATGCGCAACCCATACAGCCCAACACTGCGGCTCCGTCGGCTCGCCACCGAACTGAAACAAGGCCGCGAACACGCCAACCTCACCGTCGCCCAGGCCGGCACAGCGCTGGGCTGGACGGCTTCCAAAATCAGCAAGATCGAGACAACCGAGACCAAGCGGATCAATCCGGGCGACCTTGACAAGCTGATGGACCTCTACGAGATCACCGACCCTGACAAGCGACGGGCCATGCACGCGCTGGCGCGCGATGCCAAGGAGCGCGGGTGGTGGTCGAAGTATCGCGAGGTCTTCGGAGACCAGGCGCTGCCGGACTTCGAGGCCGAGGCGTCAGCCATCCGAAGCTTCGAAGGACTGGTGATTCCGGGCCTCCTCCAGACCCCGGAGTACGCCGAAGCTCTCTTCCAGGGAGGTCGGTACACCGGTCCTGAGGACATCGAACGCCGCGTACAGGCTCGGATCTCGCGACGCGAGATCCTGACCAGGTTCGACCCTGTATGGCTACGTGTGGTGATGGACGAGGCGGCGCTCCGCCGGATGATCGGCGGCCCCAGGACCATGGCGGCCCAGATGCGCCACCTTCTCTACATGGCCCAACTACCCAACATCGACATTCAGTTGCTCCCGTTCGACGTGGGCTCCCACGCGGCCCTCGTCGCCCCGTTCAGCATCCTGGAGTTTCCCGACCCTCTCAATGCTCCGATCGTCCATGTGGGAACCGTGACTGATTCAGTATTCTTTGAGCAACCTGGAGACGTTGAGCGTTATAACGCGACATTCGGCGATATCCAGGGCACAGCTATAAGCACCTCGCAGACCGCGACGTTCATCGACGACCTAGCCAGATCCCTAGAGAGCACGCCATGACCGACGAGTTGGTTTTCCGGAAGAGCAGCTACAGCGGACAGGAGCCGAACTGCGTCGAAGTGGCCCACCTCCCCCCACAGTTCCGGAAAAGCAGCTACAGCGGCGCCAGCCAGAACTGCCTGGAGGTGGCCCCCGTCCCCTCATCGTTCACCAAGAGCAGCTACAGCGCTCAAGGGCAGGACTGCGTAGAGGTCGCCCCCCTCTCCCCCGGGGCCGCCCTTCGCGACTCGAAGCGCCCGAACGCCGGGCACCTCGCCTTCCCCGCCGCCGAGTGGGACGCCTTCCTCACCGCCGCCCGCGCCGGGGAGCTGTAACCCGCCCCACCCGCCCACCCCATCTGCGCCGACGCTTCTTGAGGAAATCGGCCCTTCACAGCGAGTCGAGTTTCGGGATTTTCGGTGTGTCGGCGCGAGTGCCCTCAGATGGGGGTACGTTTGTCCGGTGCTGGCCGCAAATGGTGGCGCACCCAACGAGAGCAGCGACGACAGCGGATGGGCCGGGCTGGCGGATATCGGTGCGGGTACCCGGTGGTGGGTTTCCAACGGGGCGGCGAGGACGGCGGTGGGCCAGCCCCGGGTGATCGGTACTGATGCCCGATGGTGGCGCGCCCGACGACCCGGGGACCTGGCCCGTGACTGGGGCCCATCGGTCGTGGCTATGACACCAGGTTTCGGGCGAAACGCGGCGAACCGGGCAGGCGTAGGTGCGGGTTTCGCAGCGAGAGTGACCGTGCGGACATGTTCAGCGCCGAGAATGTCCTCTCGGTCATCCTCGATGTGGTCCGTCGCCGAGAATGTCCCCACAGTCACTCTCGCTGCGGCCCGCCGCCGGGTGGGAGCACTGGCACACCCCCGGAGGCGGATTCCGGCCATCCGACGCCGTCGCTGCCCCCGTTGGGTGCGTCACCATCGGGCACCCGCAGCGATCACCGCGGGCTGGCCCACCCGCCATCGTCGCTGCTTTCGTCGCGTGCGCAACCATCGGGCACCCGCAGCGATCACCGCGGGCTGACTCATCCGCCGTCCTCGCTGCCCTCGTCGGACGCGTCACCACGCACCCACCGCGGCGATCGACACCAACCCGGGCGTCCTCTCACCCCACCCCACAACACCGAAACTCCAGCAACGAGAATGACACCGATTTCCGCAAGATCGGCGAGGTTGTTATCCCGCTCCGAGGATCTCCGCAAGCCAATAGGCCGCTCACGAAGTCGGGGAAATCCCCGGGAAGCTGACGAGGTGTCGGGGGCGTGGAACTTCTGGGCCGTGAAAATGCACCCCGCCCATGACCTCGCCGGCTTGGACCGCCTGCCCGGATACACCCCCGATTCGGGATCGGACCAAGCGCCGCGGGCTCCCGCTACCGGCTTCGGACGGGGTGTCACTCGCCATTGGGCGGATCGAGGCCAGCCACGTAGCGCTCGAAGTACTCCGGCAGTGGCGTTCCCCCACCGTGGAGCCGAACGATCTCGTCACGGCATGCGGCGATCAGCTCGGCGTCCGAGTGCGCGACGGCACCGCACAGGATCCCGTCGTCGGTGTAGAGGATCCGGTACATGGTGTCGTTGCCGACAGTGAGGATCTCCGGCAGTTCCTCGTCATCCTCGAACCGCGCGACCTGGTCGGCTGTCCCGACTCTGATGTCCTCGCCGTGCCCGTGGCGGATGCGAAGGGAGTGGAACTCCCACTGGAGATAGGGGGTTAGAGGCCACTCAGCGATCCGAAGGCGGCGAACCCTGACGCCGAGCTCCGCGAGCGCGCCGAGTTCGTTCTGAACGGACGGGCCAGCCGCATCGAGAGCACGCAGTGCCTCCTCCCAGGCGCCGCGCGCGAACGCCGACCAGCTCTTGCTCTCCGGTTGGCGGAAATGCTGCCGACGTTCGAGTTTCCAGACACCACCAGAACGCGCACGATCGAGGCGCGCCTCAAAGTGGTCGAGATAGGTTTCCAGTTCCAGCCGCTCCCCGGCAGAGACGCTATGCGCTCAAGCATCAGGAACATCAGGGTTTACGGAGATCAGAACATTGCGGGGGATGACGACCAAGCGTTCATCGCTGTCGATCTTCACATCATCCGGAAGATCGACCTCGTACCTCGCAGTAAGGTCACCTCCGATGACGGCGATATCGCCGTTGTCAAGCTCCCATACATCCGGACAACCGCTGATCTTGTCGGTGTTTCCGAGTTCACTGGGCGATTTTCCGAGTCGGCGCTTCAAGGACGCGGATTCGTCTGCTTCCCACGGACGTGCCATGTGCGTTCCCCACAACTCGCGGAAACCTCATAGTAACGCAGCGCACCATTCTCGACCACTGTCTTAGAGCTGCGCTGAGGTGGTGAGGATACTGGGGCGGTCGCCATAAGGGCACTGCTTTCGCCAGACGTGTAACGGCACGCGGTCCTTCAATCAACTCATCTAGCCACACCGAGTCCGCGGGGAACACCTCGATCCCGAACCACCCGGGTTCCGGTGCCCTGGCGCCGGGTCCCGGGCGAGAGTCCACCGGCCGCGGTCAGGACACGGCGCGGCGAAGGAGGTCCCGGTAAACGTCGGGGTCATCGGAGGCGACAACGGGCCAGCCGGTTCCGTAGTCGCCCGCCCAGCCGACGTCGATACCGGGGTTGGCGTGGTCGCTGCCGTCTGGCAGGAACAGGTGCGGGCTGCAGTTGACGCGGTCCGTGGCCGAGACCCTGGCCTGCTCGGAAAGGGTTCGGCGGGCACGGCCGTCATCGAGTGCGGCGGCGATGTGGTCGGGGTCGACGCCGTCCGCGGTGGCCGCGGCCTCCAGGATGACCGCCCGGTTCGCGATGCAGCGCGACTCGGCCCAGAAGGCCCTGCGTAGGGCGAGGTCGAGCCCTTCGGACGCGCGCAGGCCCTGCTCCTTGGCGGCCTGTACCGCCTCCAGGGCGGGCAGCGTCGTCGACGGGTACAGCCAGTCCGGAGACCGCCACATCTGCCAGCCCGCGTCCGGTTCGAGGGAGGCGATGCCGCCTACCTCGCTGTCAGTGCCCGAGCGTGGGCTCGGGGCGTGGTTGAGCAGCTCCAGAGGAAAGGCGCGGTGGTCGAAGGCGACCTCGTCCACCAAGCCCAATGCGCGGCGTGCGGCGTGCAGCCGGTGGACGGCCACGTGGGCGAACGAGCACCAGATATCGGAGAAGACGACGATGGTGCCCGATGGCGGCGTCAGGTCGTTGGTCATGGCGGCCCCCAAAGTTGTGGGTGTTCTGA
Organism: Lipingzhangella halophila; assembly: GCF_014203805.1. GTDB lineage: Bacteria > Actinomycetota > Actinomycetes > Streptosporangiales > Streptosporangiaceae > Lipingzhangella > Lipingzhangella halophila. The sequence goes on from NZ_JACHJT010000001.1 coordinate 5,074,789, forward strand.
ACGGGAAATCCTGGAGCCAGGACGGTGGAGTGCGGCTGATGGCGTGTCCGCCTTTGGCGGCTCTGGCCGCCCCTCCGGGCCAGAGCCCGGGGATGGACAGCTACGAAGGGCGGGGTTTGGGGTCCGTGGGCGGCCCATAGGGCCCACGGATGGTGGCTCCGGTCAGAGAAGCTGGATGGCGAAGGCGCCGGCGACGAGCAGCACCAGCCCGATGACCCGCGCCGAGGTCAGCGAGCGCCGAGGGAGGCGGAAGAGGCCGAACTGGTCGATGGCGGCCGAGGTGAGCTGCTGGCCGCTGACGGTCAGCGCGATGGTCACGGCGGCCCCGACAACGGGGATGAGCAGGAACGTGCCGGTGACGTAGCCGACCGCGCAGGCGGCACCCAGCCAGCCCCACCACGGCATGCGGCCCAGCGGTTCCATCCTGGGTCGCGGAGTCCGGTGCGTGGCGAGCAGTACCACCAGGGCCGCGGTGATGGCCAGGGTGGCCACGATGAAGCTGACGGAGGCCACGGCCAGCGGGTCTCCCAGGACCTCGCGCAACTGGGCGTTGACCGCGCCCTGTGCCGGCAGGACCCCGCCCGCGGCCAGGCCGAGGAGCGGCCAGCCGAGCCTCCCGGGAGAGAATCCCTGGTGGTCCTCCAGCGCGACGGCCGCGCCTCCGCCACCCGGCGCGGCCGGCACCGGTACGGAGGCGGCGGCACGGCTCTGGGCGCGCACGATCACGACGATCCCGATCAGTACAGCGAGGCCGCCCGCCGCCATGCCCGGGGACAGCGGCCGCTGTTCGACGCCCAGGGCACCGCTCAGGTCCAGGGCGACCGAGGCGAACATCTGCCCCGAAACGAACAGCCCCACGGTGGTGACCGCGCCCAGCCGGGGGATGAGCAGGATTCCGCTGGTGATGTAGAAGGGGCTGGCCAGGCCACCCAGCAGGTGCCACCACTGTGCGTCCGCCACACCGGCGAGATCAGTGCCCGCTCCCGCGAACAGGCTCAGCACCAAAAGCAGACCGGTGGCCAGGGCCAACTGGAGGGCCGACGCGCCGAATGGGGTGCCGACGGCCTTGTTGAGCTGTTGGTTCACCGAGGCCTGTACGGCCAGCAGGCAGCCGATCAGCAGTGCCGCCGCGAGCAGTGCGGTTTGCATGACTCTCTCCTCGACGATCTCCGGACACGATGTCCGGTTAACCACAATATTTAGCATGTATATGGGCACAGTGTCCATTTGATCGCCGAGTGGAGTACGATCGTGGGCATGGAAGACGGTGACCCCACCCCCGTGCACCAGGTCACTACGCGGCCTGACGCGACTCCCCATCCGGAGGGCTCCGGCGAGCGCGCCGACGCCGCGCTCAACCGCTCGCGCATCCTGGCCGCGGCCGAGCGCCTCTTCGCCGAGAACGACCCCCGGACCGTCACCATGCGGGACATCGCGAGGGAGGCGGGCGTCGGCCGCGCCACGCTGTACCGGCGCTATCCGGACACGGGGTCGGTGGCCGTCGCCCTGCTCGACGAGCACGAGCGGCGCCTCCAGGAGGCGATCATGCACGGGCCGCCCCCGCTCGGACCCGGCGCGCCGCCCGCTGAGCGCCTGGCCGCCTTCTACACCGCGACCGTCGACCTTCTGGACCGCCACCTGCCGCTGGCGCTTGGCGCTGAAACCGGGCACAAGCGCTTCGCCACCGGCGCCTACACCTTCTGGCGCGCCCATGTCGGCACGTTGCTCGCAGAGGTACCGGGAGCCGACCGCGAGGCTCTGGCAGACCAGCTCCTCGCTCCCCTCGACCCCGACCTCTTCGCCCACCAGCGCGACACCATCGGGATGACTACCGAACGCATGTCGCGCGCACTCTCCTGGACGGCACACCGCCTACTGGGGTGAGGCGGCCCGGCGCCGCCCCCCCCGCACGCGGGCCCGATTCCAACCCGAGCGCGCTCCCCCTCGCGCTCCAGCGCCCGGCCACTGACCGTGCTCCGAGACAGCCAGCCCTATCCGGAAACACGGACCGCTCTCCCCTCCCCGGCCAACCGCCGCCCATTGGTCCCGCCCATCCCCGGCCTGGCGATCAGCGCTTCACGGGCGGGTAGATTGCTGCCCAGGCCGGGCGAGCCGCCCGGGGCCTTCTCGGCCCCCTCCTGATCTGTCTCGCCCGCCCAGCGCACATGAGGTCGTGACGAGACGAGGTGGGACTGTTGGCGGTCACAGGCCGGGCGGTGTTCGCCGGGTTCGCCGGTGCACTCGTGGTGCTCATCGCCGGATCCGCGGGAACGTGGGTCCTCTGGACGGTGCTCGCCGCCCTCGCCGCCGCGATCGCCGCGGACCTGGTCTGTGCCCCCAGCCCGCGGAACATCACCTTCGACCGCGACGGGGACACCTCGGTTCGGCTCGGCGAGACCGCCACTCTGACCCTGACCGTCGCCAACCCCGCCCGGCGCACACTGCGCGGCGTGCTCCGCGACGCATGGGCGCCGAGCGCCGGCGCCCTGCCCGCAGCCCACCCCGTCTCCATCCCCGGCGGGGAACGCCGCCGGGTCACGACCCACCTCACCCCGCAGCGGCGCGGCGACCTGCACGCGTCCGGCGTCACGGTGCGCAGCGTCGGGCCGCTGGGGTTGGCCGCCCGGCAGTGCACGCACAACGTTGCGTGGACCGTCCGCTCGCTCCCGCCGTTCCACAGCCGCCGGCACCTGCCGGGCAAACTCGCCCGGCTGCGGGAGCTCGACGGCCAACACAGCGCGCTGGTGCGCGGCCAGGGCAGTGAGTTCGACTCGCTCCGGGAGTACGTGCCGGGCGACGACGTCCGCTCGATCGACTGGCGCGCCACCGCACGCCGCGACTCGGTCGTTGTCCGCACCTGGCGCCCCGAACGGGACCGCCGCATCCTGCTGGTGCTCGACACCGGCCGGACCTCGGCTGGCCGGGTGGGCGACACCCCCCGGCTCGACCACGCGATGGACGCCGCACTGCTGCTGGCCGCCCTTGCCGTGAAGGCCGGCGACCGGGTGGACCTGCTCGGTTACGACCGCCGGGTGCGCGCCCGCGTCCGCAGCCACGGGCGCGGCAGCACGGTTCCCTCGATCGTCCAGGCGATGGCGCCGCTGGAGCCGGAGCTGGTGGAGTCCGACTCCGCCGGGCTGGTCTCCACCATCCTTGGCGGGCACAGCCGCAACAGGCAGCTCGTCGTACTGCTCACCGACCTGAACGCCACGGCCATGGAAGAGGGACTGCTCCCCATGCTTCCCTCCCTGACCGCGCGGCACCTGCTGCTGGTCGCCGCCGTGGGCGACCCGCAGGTCACCGAGATGGCCGCGGAACGCGGCGACGCCCGTTCCGTCTACCGCGCCGCGGCGGCCGAGCGCACCGCCTCCGACCGGCGCCGGATCACCACCGAGCTGCGCCGGTACGGTGCCGAGGTCGTCGACGCCGACCCGGAGCACATCGCCCCCGCCCTGGCCGACGCCTATATCGCGCTCAAGGCCCAGGGCCGGCTCTAGAACGACCGGGCACCGCCTGCGGCCGGCTCAGGGACCGGCCACGTGTCCGGGCCGCGGACCAGCGCCGGCACCACCGATGCCCGCCCGTTTCGGACGAGGGTGGGCCGCTCCGGCGGCCGCGGTGGACGCGGCGGTCCGACGCGGCACCGGGTGGCCGCACCTCGTACGCCGGGGGCCGCGGCGGCGACCGGAACCGCCGCCAACCGCGCCGCCCTCACGCCGGTGACATTTCGGCGAACACCACCCAACAAGAAGTGGGTTACCGAATGGCCGGAAGTAGAATCCCACTCTGATCGGGTTCGGTGCTCCTGGCGCGCGCGGTGACAATCGGGCGAACAATGTGCGACCGCGATCGCGCTGCCGAATTGCCGATTGCCGAAACGGTCCCTATCGGCGTGGGCCCGCCCGACCCCTCGGGCTTGGCATTCACCCGATTCACCTGCTGAGACCCGCCTCCAGTCCGTCCACAACCTCCCTTGCGGGCCCACGTTTGGGCCCGGGTGGCCCGCTTCTCCTGGGCCTATTCCACCCCCCTGGCCGTGCTTAGCCTCAGAACCGCTCTGGAGTAGTTTGGTCGGACCGAGGGGGAACTGGTGCTCTGCAGCCGTCGGGATCCACGCGGTGACTCCGGGGCCTCTTTCACGGAATACGCGGCGGTAATTATTCTCGTCGGAAGCGTGGTTGCCGCGACATTGACCTTGGGGCTACCGGAGCGCACCGCCGCGATGATCGAGGACGCCCTTTGCCGAATCGCCAGCGTCGCCCCCGGCGAGAGCGGTGACTGCGAATCGCCGTCCTCGGCGGACGACGAGAACAGCGCCGACGACCAGGACTTCACCCCGCCCCGCTGCGAGGCGTACCAGGTCCAGGACCGCGCTGGGTACTCCCTCTACATCGGCATTTTCAAGTTCGGCGAGGAGTACGCCTTCGCGGAGCAGCAGATGGCCGACGGCACCTACCGGCTCACACTCGTCCCGCAGAATGTCGAGCTCGGTGTGGAGGGCAAGGCATTCCAGCTCAAGGGCAGTGCCGGGGACGAGTACAAGCTGGGTGCCGAGGCCAAGATCGGCGGCTACCTCAAGGCATCGGTCGGAGACACCTGGATCTTCGACAGTGAAGAGGAAGCGGACAGCTTCCGGGACGACATCGTCGAGAACCAGACGGCCGAGCAGGCCATGCGGAGCCCCGGTGGGGGCCTCGGCACGGCGATCTACTACTGGATGAACCCGCCGCCGGAGATCCCCGACCCGGGGCTCACCACGGTCACCGGCCAACTGGAGTTCGGAGGCGTCGCGAATGGGGGTGTCGACCTGAAACCGCCCGGGGTGGAAACCCCCATTGACATCGGCACCGGCTTGAACGCCCGGATCAAGTTCAGTGACCAGGTCGCCCACCGCACCGACACTCGCGACCCGGACAACCCGCTGACCGCGACCACGTACCAGTTCAGCGGGCAGGGCGCCGTTGGCGGGGAGGTGGCCGGAAAGGGCGGCCAGGCACAAGGCGAACTGTCCGGCGCGGTACGCATCGCCCGCAACGAGGCGGATGAGCCGGTCGAGATCGTGTACGTCACCACCGTCGAGCACGGGCTGGCCAGCAGGGACCGCTACGGCGGCAAGTACGACAAGAACAAGGGCGGCGCCAAGGACAAGGACGGCGAGAGCACCGTGTACGAGACCCGCACCACCCTGAAGCTGGACACCCCCGAGGAACGCGCGATCGCCGAGGAGTACATCCAGCAGGAGGGAGCGGACGGGCTGCTCGGCGGCTCCGCGCTCGCCTTCAGCCAAGTGTTCTCCGACGAGGACGCCCTGCTCACCGAACCGGAGAACGGCGACGAGTTCGAGCAACTGATGTACGAGCAGGCGACGGTGTCCAACATCGTCCAGGACAAGACCACCGACATCAACACCTACGGGGGAAAGGTGGCCCTCGGGCTGGGCCTTGGCGCCAAAATCGGTACGGAGTCCAGCGAGCAGCGCACCGTCGAGTCGCAGCAGCTCGGAGCACCCGACCCCGAGAGCGGCGTCCGCGAGTTCGAGGAGTACGAGGAATGCCTGGCCGAGTCGCACGAGTGAACGGGTTCACGCGCGTACTGCTGGCGGTCACCGCCCTCACGAGTGTGGCCGCGTGCATGGGCACGCCCGATCCGCTGGTCAACGGTTACCCCCTGGCGCTGGACCCTCCTCCGGAATGGGTGGAGGTGCCCGAGGACCGCCAGGATCCGGACGAGGTGGACGCCCCCGTCATCTACGCGGCCCAGCCCGAGAAGACCCCCGAGGACGCCGCCCTCGTGGTCCAGGTCTTCTTCGGCCAGGCCAGCTCCGTACCGCACGCGATCAATCTCGCCGACGGGACGCGGCACGAGAGCGGGCAGAACTACGAGCGCGCGGAACCTACCGAGCTGGACGTCGACGGAGCCGAGGACGCCCGCCGGCTCGACTACACCTACACCTGTCCCGACTCCGACACCGCCTGTTCCGGAACGGCTTTCGCGCTGCTGGCCGAGGAGGACCTGTACGTGGTGCGGGTGAGCATGCGGGAGGACGCCGTCGCCCCGGAGACGGTCGAGCGGCTCGCGGAGTCCCTCGAACTCACCGGGTAGGTCCGCAGGGCCACAGGGAAGGGAACGCGGATTGCGCACAGCAGGCTGGACAACAGCAATCATCGCCGGCGGGTGGTTGGGCACCATGGTCGGCTACGTCCTCACCTTCGCGGTACTCACCGCCGTCCGATCGCCAGAGCTGGGCCCGGACGGCACCGTCGAGGAGCAGGCCTCGGGCATGTCCACGGTGATGGTGTTCCTGGCCCATACGGCGATCGTCGGCACGATGGTGGGGAGCGGCGCGGTCCTCGCGGTCGGACGGGCCGGGCTCGGCCGGCTAACGGCCGCGGTGGTCGCCGCCCTCGGTCCGCTGGCCCTCATCGCCACGGGGATGCTGCTCCTGTACTTCCGTTCCGGCATCACCCTGGAGGTAATGCTGTGGGATTCCGCGGCGGCGATCGCGGGAACGGCGCTGGGAATCTACCTTGGTGCCGCCAGGCGCAGGCCCTGAGGACGTAGCGCTCACCCCGCCACCGGGGCGGCCTCCGGGCGCCGGAGGATGTCGCCCGTCTCGCCGTCGCGGTGGGCCGCGCGGCCGAGGGTGTAGACGTAGGTCAGGAACAGCACCTCGGCCACGACCCCGATACCGATACGCAGCCAGGTGGTGTGCACCCACCCGGTGACGAACCCCTCGATCAGCCCGGAGATGAACAGCACCAGTACCAGGCCCAGCGCGACCGCGATGGCCGGGCGCGCTTCCTCGGCGAGGGCCCGCACCCGGGGGCGCGGCCCGGGCGCGATGATGGTCCAGCCGAGCTTCAGCCCGACGCCGGCGGCGACGAACACCGCGGTCAGTTCGAGGAGCCCGTGCGGCAGGATCAGGCCGAAGAAGATGTCGCCCTTGCCGTTCGCGAACATCATTCCGGCGGCGGCGCCCAGGTTCGCCGCGTTTATCGCGAGGACGACGAGCGTGGGCACGCAGAGGAACACCCCGTAGATGAGGGCCTGCGCGGCTACCCACGCGTTGTTCGTCCACACCTGGGCGGCGAAGGAGGCCCCCGGATGCTCCACGTAGTAGTTGGCGAAATCGTGCTCGACGTAGGCCCGGATCTCCTCCGGCGTGCCCAGGGCCGCCAGCGCGGCGGGGTCCAGGACCAGCCAGACCGCCACGACCGTGGCAAGTGCCAGGGAGCCGGCAGCGGCCCAGATCCACCACCACCGGAGCCGGTACAGCACGGCGGGGAAGATCCGGGTGAAGAACCGGACCACGTCGCGCCACGCGGGCTCGTGCGCGCCCGAGACCGCCGATCGTGCCCGCGCCACCAGCCCGGACAGCCATCCGGCGAGTGCCGGGTCCTGACCGGAGGAGCGGACGACCGAGAGGTGGGTGGAGACCCGCTGGTACAGCTCAACGAGCTCGTCCACCTCGGCCCCGGTGAGCCGGCGGCGCCGGCGCACCAACTGCTGCAGGCGGTTCCAGTCACTGCGGTGCGCGGCGGCGTAAACGTCGAGATCCACGCACAGGACTCTACCGACACCGCCCGTGGCGGTGGTCCCTCCGGAGTGCTGCCAAACTGGAGGGTGGCAGCGCGACAATACGGAAGCGACCGGGAGCGATGACGGTGACACATCCGGGCGGCGGAGCCTACGGCGACCAGTCCTCCGTGGTCACGGGGGACGCCGTTGTACTGGACCTGCGCCCGGCCGGGTTCGCCACCCGGATGGTCGCGCTGGCGTTCGACCTGGTCCTGCAGCTCATCCTGCTGTACCTGGCCAACCAGGTGGCCCTGCGGGTCGGCGCCGACCTGGACACCGCGGTGATGGCGGCCGTGGTCGTCGGCAGCATGGTGCTGGTTGTCGTGGGTTACCCGACCGCTTTCGAGACCCTCACGCGCGGCCGTTCCCTCGGCAAGCTCGTCATGGGGCTGCGCGTGGTCGGCACCGACGGCTCTCCGGAACAGTTCCGCCAGGCGCTCGCGCGGGGCTTGTGCGCCGCGGTGGAGATCTGGGCGGTCTGGGGCGTCGTCGCCCTGATCAGCTCGATGATCAACCGTGACGGCAGGCGGATCGGCGACTTCGTGGCCGGCACCCTGGTGGTCGAGGAGCGCTCGGGGCGCAAGCCCAAGGAGGCCGTCCCGATGCCGCCGCAGCTCGCCGAGTGGGCGGCGGCGGCCGAGATGTCCGCGCTCACCCCGGACACGGTCGCGATGGCGCGCCAGTACGTGCTGCGCTACTCCGAGCTCACCGAGCAGGCGCGCCGCGATATGGGGGAGCGGATCGCCGGCCTGGTGTCGGCCTCGGTCAGCCCTCCCCCGCCGGAGGGCACGCCGCCGGTCGGCTACCTCGCCGCCGTTCTGGCCGAACGCCGCCGCCGCGAGGAGGAGAAGGCGGCCCGGAGGCAGGAGCAACGGGGCGGTCCGCCTCACTCCCGCCAGGAGTGAAGGTACTCCTCCTGCTCGGGTGTGAGGTGGTCGATGCCAACCCCGAGCGCCTCCAGTTCCAGGCGCGCGACCTCGTTGTCGATCTCCTCGGGAACATCCAGCACACCCGGGGCGAGGCTGCTGTGCTGGCCCACGAGCCAGGCAACGGTCAGCGCCTGCACCGAGAACGACATGTCCATCACCGCCGCCGGGTGGCCTTCGGCCGCTCCGAGGTTGAGCAGCCGCCCCTCGGCGAGTAGGACGATGCGGCGGCCGTCAGCGAGCACGTACTCGTCGCTCTGCGGGCGCACCTCTCGCACCTCGACCGCGAGGGACTCCAGCGCCGGCAGGTCGATCTCGACGTCGAAGTGCCCGGAGTTCGCGAGGACCGCACCGTCCTTGAGCTGGGCGATGTGCTCAGCGCGGATCACGTCGCGGTTTCCTGTCACGGTCACCAGCACGTCACCCTCGGCGGCGGCCTGCTCCATGGGGAGAACGGTGTACCCCTGCATCACCGCGTCCAGCGCCTTGACCGGGTCGACCTCGGTGACGATGACCCGGGCGCCCATCCCCCGGGCCCGTTCGGCCAACCCGCGGCCGCAGTAGCCGAAGCCCGCGACGACCACGGTCCGGCCGGCGAGCATCGCGTTCGTGGCGCGCATGATGCCGTCGATCGTGGACTGCCCGGTCCCGTAGCGGTTGTCGAACATCCGCTTGGTGGCGGTGTCGTTCACCGCGACCATGGGCAGCTTCAGCGCGCCCTCGCGCTCCATCTGGCGGAGCCGGATCACCCCGGTGGTGGTCTGCTCGCAGCCACCGGTGAGCCCGGACAGCAGCTCCGGCCGCTCCCGGTGGACGATGTTCACCAGGTCGCACCCGTCGTCAAGGAGGATGTGCGGGGACCCCTCCAGGACCGCGGCGAGGTTGCGGTCGTAGCTGGCCTGGTCCATCCCCGCTCGCGCGTACACCGCCACCCCGTACTCGGCCGCCAGCGCGGCGGCCGTGTCGTCCTGGGTGGACAGCGGGTTGGACGCGGCCAGCGCGATCTCGGCGCCGCCGGCACGCAACGTGCGCATGGCGTTCGCGGTCTCGGCCGTGACGTGCATGCACGCGGCGACCCGCACGCCCGTCAGCGGCTGCTCCGCGACGAAGCGCTCCCGGATCCGGCGCAGCGCGGGCATGGCGCGCTCGGCCCAGTCGACGCGGCGGACCCCGGCCTGAGCCAGGCCGAGGTCCGCGACGTCATTCGGTGGTACTGCCATATGCGCAGCAGTCTGCCACTAGTAGCGGTAGTACTCGGGCTTGTACGGCCCGGCCGCGTCCACACCGATGTAGGCGGCCTGTTCCTTGGTGAGCTCGGTCAGCTTCACCCCGAGCGCGTCGAGGTGCATCCGGGCGACCTTCTCGTCCAGGAGCTTGGGCAGCATGTAGACGCCGGTGGGGTACTCGCTGGTCTTGGTGAACAGCTCGATCTGGGCGATCGTCTGGTTGGTGAAGCTGTTCGACATGACGAAGCTGGGGTGCCCCGTGGCGTTGCCCAGGTTGAGCAGCCGGCCCTCGGACAGCACCAGGATGCTGTGCCCGTCCGGGAAGGCGTACTCGTGCACCTGCGGCTTGATCTCGGTCTTCTTGATGCCCGGGATGGCTTCCAGGCCGGCCATGTCGATCTCGTTGTCGAAGTGGCCGATGTTGCCGACGATGGCGTTGTGCTTCATCCGCTTCATGTGCTCAGCGGTGAAGATGTTGAAGTTGCCGGTGGTGGTCACGAAGATGTCGGCAACCTCGACGGCGTCCTCGACCGTCGTGACCTCGTAGCCCTCCATCGCGGCCTGCAGGGCGTTGATCGGGTCGATCTCGGTGACCAGCACCCGGGCGCCCTGGCCACGCAGCGACTCGGCGCTGCCCTTGCCAACGTCCCCGAAACCGGCGACGAGGGCGACCTTCCCGCCGATGAGCACGTCGGTGGCGCGGTTGATGCCGTCGATGAGGGAGTGGCGGCAGCCGTACTTGTTGTCGAACTTGCTCTTGGTGACCGAGTCGTTGACGTTGATCGCCGGGAAGAGCAGCTCGCCACCGCGGTGCATCTCGTAGAGACGGTGCACGCCCGTGGTGGTCTCCTCGGTCACGCCCTTGATCCGGGACGCGATCGTGGTCCACTTCTTCGGGTCGGCGGCCAGGCTGTTGCGCAGCCGCTCCAGGACGACCTTGAACTCGTCGGGGTCCTCGGCGGTCGGCTGGGGGACGGCGCCGGCCTTCTCGAACTCGACGCCCTTGTGGACGAGCATGGTGGCGTCGCCACCGTCGTCCAGGATCATGTTGGGGCCGTCACCGCCGGGCCAGGTCAGCGCGGTCTCGGTGCACTCCCAGTACTCCTCCAGCGTCTCGCCCTTCCAGGCGAACACCGGGACACCCTGGGGGTTGTCCGGGGTCCCGTTCGGTCCCACCACGACCGCCGCGGCGGCCTGGTCCTGGGTGGAGAAGATGTTGCAACTCACCCACCGGACCTCAGCGCCCAGCTCGGTGAGGGTCTCGATGAGAACGGCGGTCTGCACCGTCATGTGGAGCGATCCCATGATCTTCGCGCCCCGGAGCGGCTTGCTGGCGCCGTACTCCTCGCGCGTGGCCATCAAGCCCGGCATCTCGTGCTCGGCGAGCCGGATCTCCTTGCGTCCGAGCTCGGCCAGGGACAGGTCGGCGACTTTGTAGTCGAATGCCATGCGTACTAACTCCTCCTGATGGATGCGGTTCGAGTGTAGAGCCCGACCCGCGTCCGGGGCACGCCTTGAACGGCGAGATTGACACTGCATTGTCAGATTTTTCGGTGTTCGGCTCGCGTGTCGGCTAGGGTTCACCCCCATGGCCGACGTACCGCACACCCAACGGTTCCCCGCTCCCGGCAGGGATCCCGGTCCGCGCGAGTCCGGCGATGGGCTGCCCATTTCCGAGGCCGCTGAGAGGATCGACACAACGGCGCGGATGCTCCGCTATCGCGAGTCTCTCGGGCTACTCCCGGTGACCAAAGAACAGCCCTCCGGGCGCGGGCACCGTCACCGGAGGTTCACCGAGGAAGACCTGAGCACGATCGCGGCCGGGCTGGAGCTGGAACACAACTACGGCATCAGCCCCGCCGCGCTCTCCTTCGCGCTGCGGATGCTCGCCGAACCGACCACGCTCGCGCGCGTCCGCGCCTACGGCGAGCGTCTGGGGCGGCTCGCCCCGCCGCCGGCCCGGGCGATGGACTTCGAGAAGCAGAAGGCGCTGCGCCTGCTCCAGCAGCGGGGACAGGGCCGCTGAAGCCCGCCTCCTGCTCCCGGCTCACCAGTTGACGGCGTCCTTCAGCCGCGGCTCCAGCACGGGTGCCATAGTGCGCATGAAGGTCGCCGTCATGTGGCTGCCGTCCCAGTAGACGAGCACGTTCCCGATCACCGCGGGACACTCGTCGCCCTCGCACAGGTGATCGGTGAGATCGATGAAGGCCACGTTGTCGGGGACGCCGGCAAGCTCCTCATAGGGGGGTTCGTCGGCCATCGACCGGCCGCGTTGCCCACCGCACTCCGCGGCGTCCTTCGTGGCCAGGCAGGACGCCGTGTCGAAGCCGAACCGCGGGGTGTCGCGCACCGCGATCACGTCGATCCCGAGCCGGTCCAGCTCGGCCCAGCGCTCCGGGTATCCCTCGACCACGCCCTCACCGTCGCCGCCGTTCTGGCCCTCGCTGTCGAGGCTGGTGCTGGTCGCTGTGGTGAACACCGCGTCGGGCCGAATCCGCTCCAGCTCCTCCAGCACACCCTGGTTCCAGGTCGCGCACGCGGTGTACTCCTCGCCCTTGTACGTCTGCGGCGCTTCGGTGAACAGGCAGGCGCCCTTGGTGATGTTCACGACACTCCAGTTGTTCTCCTCGGCGATGACCTCCAGCGCCGGGAACCAGTGCGCCGCGTGGGACCCCCCGACGAGGGCGATCGTGCGTTCCGGGTCGTCAGCCCCGTACTCGCAGGTGTGGACCTCGGTACCGGTCGTGCCCTGGTTGCACTCGTTCTCGTAGGTGACGGGCAGGTCCTCGGCGGCCTCCTCCGGGGACGGGTAGACCGGCAGCTCCGGGTAGTTCTCGCCCCCGTTCTCCCCGGCGGCCGCCCCGGGGTACTTGGTCGGGTCGGCGGCGAGCTCCGCGCGCTCGCGCTGCTGCTCGGCGAGGTACGTCGACCATCCCGCGCCCGCCGTGACCACCGGAAGGATGAACACCAGACCCACGGCCAGGGACCACATGGGGGTGGTCCGGGTGCGGGTGAGCCGTTCCAGGCCGTTGTCGGTGAGCCAGGTGGTCGCGGCGGCCAGCACGATCGAGACCGCCAGGACGGCGGAGCCGCCCACCAGGCTCGGCACGCTGCGATCGGTGACCGTCAGGTAGCAAACGAGTATCGGCCAGTGCCACAGGTACAGCGCGTAGGAGATATTGCCGATGTAGTGCATCGGCGCGCAGTTCAACAGCCGGTCCACCGCGAACGGGGACCCCGTGCTGCCGGCCACGATGACCAGTACCGCGGCGAGTGTCGGCCACAGCGCCGCATAGCCGGGGAACACGGTCGACACCTGGAGCAGGATGCCGCAGGAGGCCAGGGCCGCCAGCCCGAGCCAGCCCATGGCGATCCGGAGCGAGCGGGCCACCGACAGCCGGTCCAGGACGATGGCCAGGGCGCCGCCGAGCGCGAACTCCCACAGCCGCGCACCGGTGTCGAAGTACGCCCACTGCTGGTTCACCTCGGTCACCAGTACCGAGTAGCTCAACGACACAACGAAGAGCGCCGCCAGCGCGCCCAGGAGGACCCGCTTCGGCGACCAGCCCCGCCGCGCCGCGAGACCGGCTGCGAGTGCCACCAGCACCGGGCACAACAGGTAGAACTGCCCCTGGATGGACAGCGACCAGAAGTGCTGCGCCGGACTGGCCACGTTGTTCTGCGCGAGGTAGTCGACCGAGTTAAGGGAAAGCTGCCAGTTCTGGTAGTACAGCGCCGACGCGATGATCTCGCCGATCGTCTCGCGCCACCGGTCAGGTGGCAGCACCAGCCAGGTCGCGGCGAGGATTCCGGCGAGCACAACGGCCGCGGGTGGCAGGAGGCGCTTGGCCAGCCGGGCCCAGAACGCGCCGAAGGCCACCGCGCCGCGCCGCTCGACCGTGCGAAGCAGTGAGCCGGTGATCAGGAATCCGGTGAGGAGCAGGAAGACGTCAACGCCACCGGAGACTCGGCCGAACCAGATGTGGTACACGGCCACGAGCAGCACCGAGACGGCCCGCAGCCCTTGGATCTCGGGCCGGTACCGACCGCCGGTGACGCGCGTGGGCGCGCTCGTCTCGCCCGCGGAACGGCGCTCCGGCCGCAGCGTGGCCATCAGGGAAGCGTGCACAGGGGTGTTTTCCACCTTGGGGCGCGTAGAGAGGTCGCGTGGCAGTGTGCACCACGTCCGTTACGCGTGAGGGGCGGGAATCTGAACCGCGGGCCACGCCAGCATGACTCGCGCGCCGTTCCGCGATTCGGGCGGCCGGGACGGGGCCGCAAAACCGTCCGTAGCAAATCCGCGAAGCGGGTTTCTGGCTCCGCCGCGCTGGCTACGTTCCCGAACGTGGATTCGGTAATTGAACGCGACCTCGCGCCGGAACACCTTCCCGATCCGGTGCGCCGCCGGCTCGCACGGTTGGACCGGCTCCGGGACATCTGGGTGGAGCAGCAGTGCAACCGGGCCGGCGTACAGCGGGTACCGGGACGACGCGCGATCCTCAGATCGCACACCCGGGAACTACTGGAACTGGCCGGCCGGGGTGCCGCGGCTCCGGGACTGGCCGAACGGGCACGCCGCGGCGAGGACGCGCTCGTGCGCATGGAGGCGGACTGCCACACCGGTCTCCGGCTGAGCGGCACCTACCTCAGCGACCTGGCGCGCACGTTCTCGGATTCCGCCGCGGCCGCACCGCTGTCACAGCCGGACAGCCAGCGGCTGGCCGACGCGGCAGCGGTGCCGACCCACCCGGTCGTCCGCGCCGCCCACCTGTTCCTGATGTGTGCGGAGATCCTGGAGCGGTCCGCCGGGCACGCCGGCCCCGCCCCGCCGCCCCTGTCCCATCGGCCGCTGCCGTGGGCCTTGGCGAGCCTCACGCTGCTGCGCTCGACGTATCCCCCGCTCGTCATGGACCACCGGCTGGCCGGCGCGTACCAGGCGGCCGAGGCGAAGCGGGACGAGCGCGAGCGGCTCCTCGCGTTCGTCGCCCTGTTCGCCGAGCTGCAGATGGTCGCCATGCGCGGCGAGCTGAGCCGGGCGGGACACGACTCCGGTCAGTCCCCCGCTCCGTCGGCCGCTGCGCACGGATCGGGGCCGCTGTCCGCCGCGCTGCACCGGTGCGTCCTGGAACGCACCCGCACCCGCAGCTCCCCGTTCACGATGGTGCTGAACGAGCTCGACCCGGACGCCCGGGTGGAGGTGACCGCGGGCGACATCGGCACCGCGCCTGAGCGGGGCCGGTGCGACGCCGCTGCAGCGCGGGCGCTGTTCCGCCGAGGGCCGGGGTGCCGGTGGGCGTCGCTCGAAGTCACCGCGGCGGACGCGGCACTGCGGCTGCTGATCCTGGTCCAGGACGTGGGGTCGCCGCCGACCGGGGTACTCGCCGTGACCGCCGACGCCTGGCTGACCACCGCGGACCGCTCCCTGGACGTCCTCGATCCGGCCTGCACCGACTGCGTGACCCTGCTCCCCACGGACAGCCTGGACGACCGTCGGACCGAGTTGGAGGAGTTCGTGGATGACGTGACCGCGCGCGCCGTCGGCCGGCTCTTCCGGGCACTGTGCTGAACCAGCGGCGCTCGGCGCGCCCGCCAGGTCGGTGAGGCGGGCGGGTGGTTGGGCATCCGGCGAGGGCAGCACGGCCTGGTTCTGCGCCGATCTTGCGGATTCCGTTCCTTTGGAGCGCTACAAAGGAACGGAATGCTCAAGTATCGGCGATGAGGGTGCGCACCGGCCTAACCACTCAGCGAGACGAGGACCAGCAGAAGCAGCAGAATGATGATCACGACCAGCACGGCCGGGACCACCCACCCCTGGGACAGCAGGGGGTCCTCCTGCTGCGGCGGGGGCTGCTGCGGGGGCTGCGGCATCTGGTGCGCGCCGTAGATGGTGTTGGGACCCATCGTGGGCGGGTGCGGCGCGCCGCCCATACCGGGGTGCCCGCCCGTTGGGGCCGGTCCCGGCATCTGCTGCGGTGGCCCCTGCGGTCCTTGCGGGCCCATCGGAGGTTGTTGCGGCGGGCCGAACCCGCCCTGTTGCGGCCCCGACATCGGGCGTCCCATCCCCCCGGGAGGGGCGGGCGGCGGGGTCTGCGGCCCGCTCGGCCCCATGGGCCCCGGCGGCTGCTGCGGCCCGCTCGGGACGTTGGTCTCGGCGACGCGCTCGCCCTCTTTGACGACCTCTTCGGGCGAGGCGGGCTCGGTGGTCTCGTGCCCGAGAAGCCGCATGAGCAGACCCTGCGCGTTGGGGCGCTGGGCCGGGTCCTTGTTCAGGCAGGCTTCGACGGTGGGTCGCAGAGAATCGGGCAGGCCCTCAAGCTCGGGCGGGGAGCTGACGACCCGGTGGACCACGGCCGGCACGCTGTCAGCACCGAAAGGCGCGTTGCCCGTCGAGGCGAACGCCATGACGCAGCCCCAGGCGAAGATGTCGACCTTGTCGGTGACCCCCTTGCCCTCGATCTGCTCGGGCGCCATGTAGGACGGCGTGCCCATGATCGAGTTGGTCATCGTGGCGCTGCTGTCGGTCACGCGGGCAATACCGAAGTCGATCACCCGGGGGCCGTCGGGTCCGAGGAGCACGTTGCCCGGCTTGAAGTCGCGGTGCACGATGCCCGCCTGGTGGATCGCGACGAGCGCGGTGGCGGTCGACACGGCGAGACGCTGTAACCCGGCGCCCTTGTGCGGCCCCTTGGCGGCGACGGACTCCTGCAGGGACTTGCCCGGCACGAACTCGCTCACCACATAGGGCGGCTCTTCATTGAGGTTGGCCTCGTGGATGGCCGCCGTGCAGAACGACGCGACCTTCTGGGCCGCGCTGACCTCCTTCTCGAAGCGCTTGCGAAGGTCGTCGTCCTCTGCCCACTCGGAGTTCAGAACCTTGATCGCGACCTCGTCGCCCGCGCTGTCACGGCCAAGGTAGACAACTCCTTGACCGCCCTTCCCCAGACGACCGACCACGCTGTACTGACCGAACGCGGTGGGATCGCTCGGTAGCAGCGACTCGGGACCGGGCATCGAAGTCCTCCAGTGAGGTCGTGGCCGGCGCTAGCGCACGACCAGGGTATGGGTCAGGGGGTCAACGCCATACGCAACAGCAAGATACACACTGGCGTAATCGGCTAGTGCGATCAAACCGGCAAGACGCTCAAGCACGTGCCCTTCGCCCGCGGAGAGCTCCCGGACGGTCACGCCGCGTTGCCGCGCCCCCTCGGCGACAGCCGTCATGTCCTCGGCCTCCTCCGGGGATTCCCCGGAGTCACGCAGCAGTACCGCAAGAAGCCGCGTCGCGCCATCCTCGACAGGGTCATCGAAGATGGAACGCGGTCCGGTTCCGCCGAAAGGCCCGTCCGCGGTGGCGAACTGGTCCCACAGTGCGCCGGGAAGTCGACCGCAAAGAGCAGGATAACGGGCATTCGCCGCAAGAGCGGAAGCGAAGCGGGTAGCCGCCGCGGACGTCGGAGGAGTAGCCGCCCAGAACACCGGAAGCGACCCGCCGAGATCGAGCGCAAGCGTCTTGGCGGGGTTCTCCCAGCTCTCAGCTCCAGGGCGGCACTCCTGCGCGGTCTCTTCGAGCCGCACGGCCGCGGCCTCGTAGCTGGTGTCGGGGACCCCCGGGACACCGGCCGCGTCGACGGCTGTGAGGAGCGCGGCAACTACCCCCCACGGTGCCTGGGACTCGTCACCCGCGGGCGGCAGCACTATCTGGGGTGAGCGCGACTGCTCAGCGTACGGCGCAATGGGGCCGCCAGCGGGCTCCACCGAAAGGAGGCGGCAGCCCCGCCGCGCCGCCTCGGCGGCGAGGTTTGCGGCGACCTCAGCGTCGTGGCCGGATGTGGACGCGACGGCGACGACAAGATCGTGCCCCGAAACCCATCCGGGCAACCGGTAGTCGCGCACGGTGTGGACCGGAACGGGGAATCCGGATCCGGCGACCGATTCGAGAATGTCACCGGCCAGCACCGCGGCGCCGGAGCCGGCCACCACGATGGACCGGGGGCGGCCTTCGGCGCGGATCCGGTCGAGATCTGCCTCAAGCGCGGCCGACCGTGCCGCGCGAAGGCGCGCCGCGGCGGACGCGACGCCGCGGAACGCGTCGGAGTCCGCGCCAAGCTCGTCGATCCGGTGCTCCTCGAACAGCAGCGCCACGGAGCCCTCCCATCACCGCCGGAAATACCGCCAAGACCAGGTCATGATTCGGGCCCCTTTCAGGCTCGCGGCCCCACGGACGGCGTTCGCCGCGAAGCTCCTCGCGGCCCGTCGTGCGCCCCGCTACCCAGGCCCCGCTGGGACACGCTCGCCGAGCGCTCCCGGGAGGAGCGCCGGCCACCACGCTGACCCGAGACGCCCCATTCCCTAGGCGATCTCCCGGGCCTCGTCAACGAGCAGCACGGGGATGCCATCGCGAACAGGGTAGGCCAGTCCGCTCTCGTCGCACACCAGCTCGTCGGTCTCGTCGTCGTAGCGCAGTGGGGCCTTGCTCTTCGGACAGGCCAGGATCTCCAGCAGCCAGTCGTCGATCTTCGCGGTCATTGGGCTCCTCATTGGTTGGCTCGGGGCGGCCCCGGCCCGAATCAGGCGCGGACGATGGCGAGAACGTCGTCGCGCAGCTTGGCCATGCTCGCCGCATCGGGGGCCTCGACGTTCAGGCGCAGCAGCGGTTCGGTGTTCGACGCCCGCAGGTTGAACCAACCGTTGTCAGCGAAGGTCACCGTGAGGCCGTCGAGGTGATCGATGCTGACCCCGGGGCGGTCCGAGTACGCGGACTCGACGGCGGCCGCGCGCCCTTCCTGGTCGGCGACCTCCGAATTGATCTCCCCGGAGGCGGAGTAGCGGGAGAACTCGGCGATGATCTCCGACAGCGGGCGGGAATCGTGTCCGAGCACGCCGAGCACGTGCATCGCCGCGAGCATACCCGTGTCGGCGCGCCAGAAATCGCGGAAGTAGTAGTGGGCCGAGTGCTCGCCGCCGAAGATCGCCCCGGTCTCGGCCATGGTCGCCTTGATGAAGGAGTGGCCGACCCGGGTCCGCAGCGGCTTGCCACCGTTCTCGCGCACGATCTCCGGTACCGCGGCCGAGGTGATCAGGTTGTGGATGATGGTCGCGCCCGGCTCCTTGGCCAACTCCCGCACGGCGACCATGGCAGTGATCGCCGACGGCGGGACCGGCTCGCCCCGCTCGTCCACCACGAAGCAGCGGTCGGCGTCGCCGTCGAAGGCCAATCCGATGTCGGCCCCGGTCTCCAGCACCTTGGCCTGCAGGTCCTTGATGTTCTCCGGGTCGATCGGGTTCGCCAGGTGGTTCGGGAAGGTGCCGTCGAGCTCGAAGTACATCGGCACGAGCCGCAAGGGCAGGGGCTCCAGCGACCACCCGCCGAGCACGGCCGGCACGGTGTACCCGCCCATGCCGTTCCCGGCGTCGACAACCGCGGTGAGGGGGCGCACACCTGAGAGGTCGACCAGCGACCGCAGGTAGACCGCGTACTCCGACAGCAGGTCGCGTTCGGTGACGGACCCCATGGGTCCGCCGTGTTCGGGGGCGCCCAGCTCGGCGAGCCGTCGGATCTCGTCGAGACCGGTGTCGCCGCTGATCGGCGCGGCGCCCTCGCGGCACATCTTGATCCCGTTGTACTCGGCCGGGTTGTGGCTCGCGGTGAACACCGCGCCGGGCATCCCGAGGTGCCCGGACGCGTAGTAGAGCATGTCGGTCGAGCCCAGGCCGGCCGAGATCACGTCGACGCCCTGTCCCGTGACCCCTTCGGCGAACGCCGCGGCGAGCTCGGGCGAGGACGGCCGCATGTCGTGGGCGACAACGACGCTGCTCGCCCCGACCACCCGCGCGAAGCCCGCGCCGATCGCGCGGGCGACACCGGCGTCGATGCTGTCCGGGACCACTCCCCTGACGTCGTATGCCTTGAAGATCTGACCGAGGTCACCCACTGCTACTCCGAACGGGTCGAGGTGGTTGCAGGTCGCGCGCACTCCCACCGCGCCACGGGGACCGCGAACAGTACTGGTGTCCCCGCGCGTGCCGGTGCCCACGCGGTTACCAAACTACAAGATCCGGGGCCACGGCCCAGGAGCCCGCTGGCCGCGCGCGCCCCTTCAGGACTCGCGGCTGGAGGAGCCCGGCGACTGGTCCTGGTGGTGCGGCTCGGACTTGACGACACGCAGGTGGCCCTTACGGCCGGTCTCGATGCCCTGCCCCACCGGACTGTGCGCGGCGGGTGGGCGCGCGGCCTCGCGGACGGCATCCGCGAGCGCCTCAAGGTCGTCGCTTCCGGGACCGCCGGCGGTGTTGTCAGCGGGCAGCCGGACGACCTCCCAGCCGCGGGGGGCCGTGAGCCGCTCGGCATGCATCGCGCACAGGTCGTAGCAATGTGGTTCGACATAGGCCGCGAGCGGTCCGAGCACAGCGGTGGAGTCGGCGTAGACATAGGTGAGCGTGAATACTGCTGGCTGCCTGCACGCAGTACGCGAGCAGCGTCGTACAACGCTCACGGTCACCGACTGTATGCCTTTCCCCGCCTGGGCGCCAGCATCGCCCCGCGGTGTCCGCATTGCGTGGGGGCTGCGCGAGAAGCAAGGATGACATACTCTCGAACCGTGCGACGAGTGCACCGACAAAGGGTCCAAGCCGACCGGGTACGGCGCCGCGACCGCAGGGGTCGCGGAATACGGGGTCCTTTGACCCCGCCCCAGCTCCCCATTTCGCGTAGCCGGGCGCAGATCTTCGATGACCTGGTACTCGACGCTGTCGAGCGCCTGGAGCGCGTGTGGGCGCGGGAACTGGCGAACGTGGAGTTCCTGGTCGAAGACGTCCCCCGGGTTCCGACGGGGATCACCGCCGATGACGGCATCCCGTTCTCCCGCCTTGAGTCCGCCGGCGGGGGCAAGGCCCGGATCACGATCTACCGCAGGCCGGTCGAGATCCGCACCAGGGAACCCGAGGAGATGGCGCTCCTCGTCTACGACACGGTGGTGGAGGAGGTCGCCAATCTCCTGGGCCTGGAGCCCGAGACCATCGACCCCGAGGCCTGACACGTCCGGGACACCGAAGTACGCGGCCCACCCCCGCGCCCGTGTCACGGGGCTGGATCAGTGCGGTGAGCGGGTGGTTGGACGCCCGGCAAGGGCGGCAGGCGGTCCAGGGGTGGTGCCCCTCGGTGCTGGCGGCGGATGGTGACGCATCCGGCGAGGGCAGCGAAGGCAGCACATGGCCCGGGTAAGCGCATGTCGGTACGGGGTCCCGGTGGTGGCGCCCCCGACGACGGGGGTCTGGCTCGTGGCTGGGCCCGTCGTGGGTGACCGTGGCACCAAACCGGGCGAAACACGGCAGAACGGTCAGGTGTAGGGGTGGGGTCCGCACCGAACCTGACCGTGCGGACATGGTCAGCGCCGAGAATGTCCCCTCAGTCACTCTCGATGCGGCCCACCACCGAGAATGTCCCCACAGTCACCCTCGATGCGCGCCCCGCCGCCGGGCGGGAACGCTGACGCACGCCCGGAGGGCGGCTCCTCCGGAGTTGGCGGCCCTCGCCGCCGTCGGACGCGGCCCCTGCGCAGCCAGCCCCGGTGGGCACCACCCGGGCCATCCGCCCTCGTCGCCGCTCTCGTCGCGCGCGCCGCTATCGGGCACCAGTAGCGATTACCGGCGGCTGGTCCAGCCGGCGTCCTCGCTGCCCTCGTTAGCCGCGCAACCGCCCGTTATCCGGGCCGATCACCGCCAACCCCGGCCATCCGCCGCCGTCGCCGCTCCCGGTGGACGCCGCACCACCCGCCCACATCACCGGTCTAGGGCACCGCGCTCGTCAGGCTGTCGCTGACCGCGGGCAGTGCCACCTCGGTGGGGGCGGGCCGCAGCGGGACCGTTGAGGTGGCACGGTCGTCGTCCGAGCTCTGGGTGAGCTCGCGCGCCCCGTACACCGGCCCGGAGTCCTCGGGGACCTGGATGGCCAGGGCATGCGCGTCCTCTGGGCTGGGCACCTCGGCAACCAGGGTGTGTCCGGCCTCGATGTCCACCTGCTGGGACTCGCCCTGCGCCCCCTCCTCGCCGAAGGCGGTGACGACCACGCTCGCGTTGCTCTTGGGGGCCCCGAAGAGCAGCTTGCTCTGTGTGTCCTCGGGGTTCGCCGGAACGACCGCCGTGGTGCTCAAGGGGCCCTCCAGCGGTGCGGTGGCCGCCGTGTAGGAGGTGTCCTCACCGCTGTCGCGCTCCATCGCCACGCCCGCCGCGACCGGCCGGTCGGACTCGACGACGACAGTCCCGGGCTGCTGCTCCATCGGGCCTTCGAGGCTCATCATGGCGGACGCGGCCGGGGGGACGCTCAGGTCGTCCAGGCTCTCGTGCTCGACCTCACCGTCGGGGGTGAGTACCCGCGCGCTCACGGTGGCCGGTTCGTCATCCGGCGTCGCGACGACGAGCCGCCGCGTACCGCCGCCTTCGGGGACCCCGGGGATCACATGGCGCTTGGCCGGCTCCGTGGTCGGCGGCACCCAGTCCTGCCCCAGATCCGTACGCTCCGCGAACAGCGACGCGCCAACGCGCCCTTTGCTGGAGCGGACGTGCACCGCGATCGACTCGGTGTCCTCGACCAGGTGAGTGAGCGAGATGTCCTCGTCATCGTGGGGGTCGATCGAGATACCGCGGGTCTCCTCGGCCAGTACCGGGCCGTCCGGGGCGTAGATGTCCACGCTGACGGTGGCCGGGTCGTCGTCGACGTTGGACAACAGCAACTGGGTTCCCTGCAGGGCCTCGCCGCCGGGTGCGGTGAACCAGGTGCTCACGCTCGGGTCGACGCAGCGCACCTCGGTCGCGTAGGGATCGTCCTCGCCGAGGGTGATCTGGGCGACCTCCAGCCCGGTGGCGAATCCGTCT
The DNA here is from genome assembly GCF_014203805.1 of Lipingzhangella halophila. Classification (GTDB taxonomy): domain Bacteria; phylum Actinomycetota; class Actinomycetes; order Streptosporangiales; family Streptosporangiaceae; genus Lipingzhangella; species Lipingzhangella halophila. The sequence continues at coordinate 5,097,389 of NZ_JACHJT010000001.1, forward strand.
TCGGCGCGCGCCACCGAGAACCGGTCGGCGTCGGTGGTGTCCTCGGACCACGGCTGGCCCATCCGCTCGGCGGTTCCCAGGCGATCATCGTCACCGCTGTTCTCCGCCACGGACAGCGACCCGGTCTCCTGCTGGTTTCCGGGAGCGAAGGCCGCGAGCTCGCTCGCTCGGTCGTCGCCGCGCGGCGCGGGGCAGGCCCGCGTGGCCGATTCCACCTCCACCACCTCGGGGTCCTCGGCGACACCACCGCCGGTGCCCGCCCCAGTGGCGCCCAGGGCGGAGGCCACCCCGAACAAGGCAGCCAACGCGACCATGACCAGGCCAAGCAGCGCGAACCGGTTCTCGACCAGCAGCCTCACGATGAACCACCTTTCCGGCGCCCGCGGCGCCTCCGATGGCCGCGGGTTTCCCGGCGCGTTCCCCGCGCGGAACCGCGGGCCCTGCGCGCGCCGATCGGGTTCCGCGGTCGCGGTGTCGGCTGCTCCTCCTCTTCGCGGACGTCGTCCTCGGTGCGCATGCCCGGTAGCGCGAGCACCACGGCCATGGCGAGCAGCACGGCCTGGGTGATGAGCCATGCCTGCCGGATAAGGCCCGTCCGCTCGATCTCCAGGTCGCCGCCCTTCGCGGGAAGCTCGAACGCCTGCAGCCCGGCCCCGGCCTCGGTCGGTTCGAGCTCGGTGCCGTCGAGCGTGGCCCGCCAGTTACCGTCGGAGGGTTCGGCCAGCAGCAGGGTCCGTTGCCCACTGCCGGGCGGCACCTCGGCGGTTCCCGCCTCGTGGTCCGTCTCGCGCAGGACTGTCGGCGCGCCGTCGCTGTCGGCGACCCGGAGCCGCCCGGTGTCCTCGTCCAGCCGCCACATGGCGAACTCGGGCGAAAGCAGCAGCCGTGCCATTCCGGGAGTGCCGTCCATTGTGTCGACCATGGTGAGGTCGGCGTTGTCTCCGATGTCGGGCTCGGGCAGCAGCACGTAGCCGATACCGAACTGGGCGAGAACGTCGGCCTCGTCGCCGCTCGCGCCGCCGACCAGCCCGGCCACGGCCTGGCTCAGCGCCTCGTGGGACTGCCCTTCGGGCGGCACCTGCTCCTCGCCGACTCGCGGCTCGCGCCCGCGCAGCACGCTGTAGGTCACCGAGCCGTCCCTCTCGGGCGAGATGACGAGTGTGCGCACGCCCGACCCGTCGTCGCTGAGCGATCTGAGGTAGCCGGGCATGGCCGGTCCGGCATCGCCCTCAAGCGGACCCTGCGCGCCGTTCCACATCCACACCGCGGCGGCGGAAACCGGCGTGGTCAGCGCCAGGACGGCGACGGCGAGCGCGAACATCCGGCGCAGTCCCCCCATTCGGACCATAAGGCCGAAGGACTGCGCCGCCGTCGCGGCGGACAGCAACAGCGCCGTGGCGGCGAAGGCCAGCGCCACGCCGGGCCAGGTGGGAGCGGTCGGCCCGCCGTACGGGGGTGCGACGGCCATGTGCCCGATGACGATGGCCACCAGGATGCCGAACAGCGCGATGCTCCAGCCGATCGAGACCAGCATCCGGCGGCGGAGCAACAGCAGGGCGCACAACGCGGCCCCGATGAAGCCGGCGGTGACCCAGATCGGCGGCGTTCCGGGCCCACCCGGGGACAGCATCAGCAACTGGCCGGCTGACGCCGGGGTCGCGCCGGGCTGGTGCAGTCCGGCTTCGAGGAGCCACAACGAGGGGTGCCGGAACAGCGAGAGCGACCACGGGAGCAACAGCAGCAGCGGGGCGACCAGCACGATGCCGATGCTGATGTAGAGCCTGCGGCCGACGTGTCCGAACGCCACCGCCACCAGGACACCGACGACCAGGGCGAGCAGCCACACCAGGGGCACGAAAGCGGCGGCGATACTGAGCAGCAGCGCCATGGTCCAGGCGGCCCGGCGCGACCGGCGCGGTGGCAGGGTCAGGATGCGCAGCACCAGCAGCCCGAGGACCGGGAGCATGGCGTGCACCAGCGCGGTCCCCACCCGGCCCTGGGCGACCGCCCCCGTGGCCATGGGCAGCAGCGCATACGATCCGGCCATCCAGATCTGCGCCGGCCCGTAGTGCAGGACGCGCTTCGCCAGCAGGTAGGCGGTGAGCCCGGCGAGCGGAACACAGCCGACCAGGATGATCGTCACCGCCAGCCACGGCTTGCCGAACGTGACTGTGGAGAGCAGGGCGAGCAGGCCGACATAGGGCGGGGCCGCGGCGCCGGTACCGATTCCGATGTCGTGCCAGCTGGCCAGGTAGATGGACCACAGGTCACTGGCCCCGCCGATCACCGGTGGCAGCGCGCCCCCGGCGAGGCGTTCGCCGATGAGCAGCGAGCGCTCCGCTACCAGCGCGACAACCGTGAGCGCCAACACGAGCAGCGCGCCGGGCTTGGAGAGGACCCGGACCACCAGACTCTGGTCGTCGCGCAGCGGGTCGTCGTCTTCGGCCGGCGGCGGGGTGGTCACCGCCTGGTGCCGGCCGGCGGTGTCGCTTGCGGGGGCGCCCGAGGCGATGTTCGAGACCGCGTCGGTGAACTGCCGCAGCGCCACCCCGCGCGCCATGAACGGCCGGATCGCGCTGTAGGTGCGCCGCCGTTGGCGTCTCCGCCGGAAACGGCCCGCGATGAGCCGGCCGGGCGTCAGGTAGACGGAGGTGATCGCCGCGGCCTCGTCGAAGGCGTTGGCGGGCTGTTTCACGATGGCGTAGGTGAGTACGCGCAGGGCCGAGGCGAAAGAGTTGCGCAGCAGCGCACCGACCATCCCGCCGAACGGCAGGTTCACCAGCAGCACGAAGAGCGCGTGCCGCCGGTCGATCCGGCGCGGGTGGTCGCTGGTCGCGCTGAGGTGCCGCCGGCGCCGCGCGGCGGCCTCGGCGTGGTAGGCCACGGCGTCGGTGACGATGAGCACGCGGTGCCCCGCGCCGCCGGCGCGCCAGCAGAAGTCGATGTCGTCGCGGAACAGCGGCAGCCGCCGGTCGAAGCCGCCGAGAGCGTCCCAGACATCGCGGCGCACGAGCATTCCCGCGCTCGACACCGAAAGGACGCGCCGGTTGCCGTCGTGCTGGCCGTGGTCGAACTCGCGCGGTTCCAGGCCGGTCTCCCGGCGCCCCGCGCCGTCAATGGTCACGCCGACTTCGACCAGCATCCGGCGGTCGAACCAGTCGCGAAGCTTGGGGCCGAGCACGGCCGCGTGCGGGTCGTCGTCGGCGGCCAGCAACAGGTGCTGCAGCGCGTCGGGATCCGGGGTGCAGTCGTCGTGGACCAACCAGATCCACTCGACGGCGTCGGACGCCGCGCCGGGAAACTCGACGTTGGCGCGCGGGAGTTCAACGGCGGCCCGGATGGCGTCGCCGTAGCCGGTGCGCCTCGGGAGCTTGGTGATGGCGTCCGAAGCGATGTACTCGGCGAGAATCTCGCCGCTCCGGTCGCGGCTCCCCGTATCGGCGCCCACGACGCGCTGCACCGGCCGAGACTGCCCGCGTACGGCCTCCAGGGTCTCCGGGAGCCAGCGGGCGCCGTCGTGCGTGACGACGACCGCGGTAACGATGTGGCGGGCAGGGTCCAGAGGTAGCACGGCTGGGTGTTCGCTCTCGAAGGTTCGAGGTAAGGACGGTAGGACCGTTTCGGTCGGACACTATCGGCTGATCACGATACGCGACTCCGCAGACCGTCCGCGCCGATTCCGACACGACGTACCAACCCCTCGATCCTACCCGCAAAAACACCTGTGCCCTGGGCATCTACCCAGGGCACAGGCTTGACTCCGGTGTGACTAGATGATGTCGGACCAGAAATCGAAATCCTGTCCGGCGGCTTTCTTCAGCCGGCGACGTTCACGCTCGGAGAGTCCCCCCCAGATGCCGAAGCGTTCGTCATGCTCCAGCGCATATTCCAGGCACTCCGCCCGTACCTCGCATGACTGGCAGACCTTCTTCGCCTCACGTGTCGAGCCGCCCTTCTCGGGGAAGAACGCCTCGGGATCGGTCTGCGCGCACAAGGCACGTTCCTGCCAGCCCAGATCTTCGTCTGCGCCGTGCGCCAGCGGGATGACCTCGCTCATGCGCACCTCCTATTGCCCCCCTCGATGTACCCTCCCATTAGACCCCCGGGAGGGTGGAAACACACCTTGAAATTACACGTGTGTGGCTCGCTATACGTCAAGCACGTGGCGTGGTAATCAACTGAATATCATGTAACGAACCTTGGACGGTGGTTCGTTCATGCCCGTTCAGCGGAATTACCACGCCATTCCGTGTGGATCAAGGGGGGCCGTAGAGGGTCAGCGACGATCGTCGTCGCGGTACCAGGGCTGCTGCCCCTCACCAGCTTCAGGGTGTCCTTGCTGGTCAGCGGGGTAATTTTCGCCATACCCGGCGCCGGTGCCGTACTGCGCGTAGCCCGGGTCGCCATACTGGGCGGGGTCGGCCGCCTGCTGCTCCTCCGCGGCGTAGAACTGCTCCATGGGCGTGTCGTGGCGTTCGCCACCCTGGTCAACCGGCTGCTGGTACCAGCCGTACTGGATGGCGTCCTGCGCGGCCTGCTCCCCCGGCTGCAGGTAATCCCCGCCACCGGACTCGCCGTAGCCCTGCGGAGCGTACGCCGAGGGGTCGTACCCGCCGCCGTAGGCCGCCTGGCCGCCCGTACCCGTGCCATAGGCCGGTTGCCCGCCGGTGCCGTAGGCCTGCTGCTCACCCGCGCCGTAGGCGGGCTGCCCGCCGGTGCCATAGGCCTGGTACGCGTAGGCGTCGTAGCCCGCCGGCTGCCCGCCGCTCGCGTAGCCCGGCTGCCCCGCGTACGGCATCTGCTGCTCCGCCGACCAGTCCTGGCCGTACGCCTGCTGGTTCGGGTCGTAAGCCTGCTGCTGGTACTGCTGGTTCGGGTCGTAGGCCTGCTGCTGGTACTGCCAGTCCTGACCGTAGGCCTGCTGCCCGCCGCTCTGCTGGGCGTAGCCTTCTCCCTGCTGGGACCAGCTCATCCCATACGCGGACTGGTTGGGGTCCGCGTAGTACTGGTTGGGGTCGGCGTACTGCTGCTGGTAGCTCAGGGCACTGTAGGACTGGTTCGGGTCGGCGTAGCCCTGCTGGCCGGGGTCGGCGTACTGCTGCTGGTAGCCCAGGGCACCGTAGGACTGGTTCGGGTCGGCGTAGCCCTGCTGGGCCGCCCAGTCCTGCTGCTGGAAGCTCTGCTGCGCACCCGTCTGCGGAGCGAATCCCTGCTGCGCGCCCGTCTGCGGGGCGAATCCCTGCTGCGCGCCCGTCTGCGGGGGGAAACCCTGGGGGTAACCGGGCTGGCCCATCGGGGGGTGCGGCGCGGCGCGCGGCACCAGGTTCTCGTCACCGAAGACCCTGATCAGAAAGATGCCGGCGAAGCCGAGGATGGCCAGGTAGCCGGCGGTCTCGAAGAACGTGGCGAACCCGTACCCCATCTGGTTCATGTCACTCGCGGCGACGAAGCCCATGATCAGGGTGACGAGGCCCATGAGCGCCCCGATCCCGGCGAGGATGAGCGAGGTCAGCACGACAGGGAAGGCGGCGGGCTTCTTCGGGCCGGTCACTACGAGGAACACTGCACCGAGGATCAGCGCGACAATGCCCGGTCCGAAAAAGGCCGAGGAGCCCATTTCGCTGATGTTCCAGGCGGGGCTCGAATCGAACTGCCCATCAGCTCCGAAGATGTAGATGAGGCCCCCGAGCATCTGCGCCGCCACAGCGCCAAGCAGCGCCCAGGCGGCAGGTACCCGCAAGCTCTGAATTCCTTGGTTGTTCAAGAGAGGTTCCCCTCCGCTGCTTCGCTGTCGCGTCGGTGGAAGCTTTGCATATTGTTGGTTCGTGGAGTGAATCGGATCGCGCCGTCCGGACGCGCACCGGGGATGGCGGCCTCCTGCTGGCGTGCCTCAACTCACGATCATCGGCGCGCCGGGCGAAGTGTCCGGGAGCGCATCCCGCAGCCGCGACCGGCGCGGGACATATACGACGCTAGCCTGCCAGACTTGGGCCTATGCGGATAGTCGTACCGGCTGGTGGCATCGGAGGGGCGCGGTTCCTGCGCGGCCTCAAGGCGACGATCAAGGGCGGAGCAGGCAACAACGACGATGAGTCCACTATTACCGTCATCGGGAACACCGGTGACGACATAACCCTCTTCGGGCTCCGGATTTGTCCGGATCTGGACACGGTCATGTACACCCTGGGCGATGGGATCAACGAGGCCCAGGGCTGGGGACGCTCCGACGAGACCTTCGTGGTCAAGGAGGAACTCGCCGCGTACGGGATGCAGCCCACCTGGTTCGGCCTGGGCGACCGCGATGTCGCCACACACATCGTCCGGTCCCAGATGATGGCGGCCGGTTACCCGTTGTCCGCCGTCACCGGGGCACTCTGCGACCGGTGGAAGCCCGGCGTGCAACTGCTGCCAATGACGGATGACCGGGTCGAGACGCACGTTCTCGTCGAGGACGGGGAGGGTCGCAGGGCCATCCACTTCCAGGAATGGTGGATCCGGCACCGCGCCGCTCTTCCGGCGTCGGAGATCGTTCTCGTCGGCGCGGAGGAGGCCGAACCGGCCCCAGGGGTGCTGGAGGAGATCGCCAGGGCCGACATCGTGCTGCTGCCGCCGTCGAATCCGGTGGTGAGCATCGGTTCCATCTTGAGCGTTCCGGGAATCCGCCAGGCGCTCAACGACTCGGTCGTAGTGGGGGTCTCGCCGATGATCGGCGGCACGGCCGTGCGCGGGATGGCCGACGCCTGCCTGGCCGCGATCAACGTGGAGTCCACCGCCCAGGCGGTCGCCGAGCACTACGGCCCGGATTTGCTCGACGGCTGGCTGGTGGACGACGTCGACGCCGATGCGCACGTCAAGGGCACCGAGATCAGATCTTGCCCCTTGTATATGAGCGACCCGGAGGCGACCGCGGCGATCGCGCGCGAGGCGCTCGACCTCGCCCTTGAGCTGAAGAGGCGGCAAACGTGAACGCGGAGCTGACCGTCCGCGGACTTCCCGGACTGCCCGAGGTCGGCCCGGGTGACGATCTGGCGGAGCTGGCAGCGGCCGCGAGCGAGGACGCGGAGCGTGACGCACCCGCCGGCGGCGAGTCCGCCGGCCTCCGCGACGGCGATGTTCTCGTTGTTACTTCCAAGGTCGTGTCCAAGGCCGAGGGGCGGGTCCGGCGGTCCGACCGCGAGAGCGCGATCGATGAGGAGACCGCGCGTGTCGTCGCGCGCCGCGGCGACACCCGCATCGTGCAGACCCGCACCGGCCTGGTCATGGCCGCCGCCGGAGTCGACTCCTCGAACGTGGCGCCCGGGCACGTGCTCCTGCTGCCCAAGGACCCGGACGCCTCGGCGCGCCGGCTCCGGGCCGGGCTGGCCGCGCGGCTCGGCGTACGCGTGGCGGTGGTCATCACGGACACGTTCGGCCGCCCATGGCGGGTCGGCCAGACCGACGTCGCCATCGGCGCGGCGGGCATTGCCCCACTGGAGGACCTGCGCGGGACTGTCGACAGCCACGGCAACGTGATGGAGGTGACGCTCAATGCGGTCGCCGACGAGATCGCGGCGGCCGGTGAACTGGTCAAGGGCAAGGCCAGCGGTGTGCCCATCGCCGTGGTACGCGGCCTCGCGCACCGGGTGAGCGAGGATGACGGCCCGGGCGCCATGGCGCTGATCCGGCCCGCCGACGAGGACCTGTTCCGGCACGGCTCGCGCGACGTCGTCCCGGCGCGCCGAACGATCCGCGAGTTCAGCGGCGAGCCGGTGGACCCGGAGGCCGTGCGGCGGGCGGTCTCGGCCGCGGTCACCGCGCCGGCGCCGCACCACACCACACCGTGGCGGTTCGTACTGGTGGAGTCGGCGGCGACCCGTGCTCGCCTGCTGGCCGACATGCACCAGGCGTGGGTCGCGGACCTGCGGGGCGACGGGTTCTCCGAGGCCGCCATCGCCAAGCGCACCCGCCGCGGCGACGTCCTGCGCCGCGCCCCGTACCTGGTGGTGCCGTGCCTGGTGGCCGACGGCGCCCACCCCTACCCGGACGAGCGCCGTTCGACCGCCGAGCGCTCCATGTTCCTGGTCGCCATGGGGGCGGGGGTGCAGAACCTGCTCGTGGGCCTCGCGATGGAAGGGCTCGGGTCGGCCTGGGTGTCGTCCACGATGTTCTGCCCCGACACCGTCCGGGATGTGCTCGAACTGCCACCGGACTGGGAACCGATGGGCGCTGTCGCCGTGGGCCGTCCGGCCGCCCCGCCGCCCGACCGCCCGCCGCGCGACCCCGAGACCTTCATCGAGGTGCGGTGACGGCCCAACCGGTACTGCCGCCGCGCCGCCCGGGGAGTCCCCGGCGGCCGGCGGATCCCGCCGGAACGCGGCTGGATCGCAGCGCGAGCCACGTCATATACCCTCATGCGCGCCATAGCGCAGCAAAGCCACCGGAGGGCTCGGCCGGTGGTGCCACGCCAACGGGGCATTGACTTCTCCTCCTGCTCCAAACAGGAGGATGCGGGGCAGCCACGGAGGGAATCCCAGTGAACGCGAACATCCTCGACCTGCACGCCGACCCCAACGGACCGTTCCACGGGCCACTCGCGCACGCCTTCGCCTGCGCGGTGCACATCTCGGTGAACAACGGAGCTCCCTGGAACTCCCCCGACCGCGGATGCGGCTGCTGCGACCCGCGGGAGAAGCGCGAAGGGCTGGCGGAGAGCTGGGGCATCAACTCGGCCGCCGACTGGCGGCAGCAGCAGGAGGCGCTGCTCGCCGGCACGTCCAGCAACCCCACCGGGAGCCTGCTGCTGGAGCTGCGCCGGCAGGCCTCGTGGCAAACCGGGGGCGCGCCCGTCCAGCCCGCGATGTGGTACCAGGCCATCGCCGGGTGGTGCCAGCAGAACGGCCGGGACAACTCCGTCTTCCAGCAGCTCCAGGGCATCGTCGGGATGATCGTGAACTACGAGAACCGGTTCGTCGCTGACGGGCTGCTCCCGCCCGGCGCCGTCGTCAACGACATCCGGGCCTGGGACCTCGGCCGCGGCGCGAACATGGCGCGCTGGGGCGTGCACTGCGGCTACACCGACCCGCGCACCGCGCACTGGTACGCGGCGCGCGCGGGAGAGCTGGCGCGGCAGTACTACGGCTCGTGGGTGGAGTTCTCGGCTGCCTACATCCTGGGACGCTGCCTGCACTTCGACAATGGCGAGTTCGGCTCTCGCTACACCGAACCCCTGGACGTGCATCACACAATGGTCACGCACCCGCAGAGCCCGTGGCTGAACATTCCCTTCCGCGTGTAGCCGGTTCGTTCCGCTCTACACGCTGACCAGCGTCAACGACGGATCGATCCGGGCGAGGTCGCCCGGATCCGAGGTGAGGACCAAAGCGTTGAGCTCCGTGGCCAGGAGCACGACATGGCCGTCGACGACGTTACTGGTCCCGCTCTTGCCCAGGAGTACCCCGACCCGGCGGGCGTTCCGCGCAGGCGTTCCGCGCAGGCGCGGCGCGCCGCGCCTGCGCGGAACGCGGAACTCACACCACCGGCAACCGCGGACGGCGCACGCTCGCGGCCACTCCGTCGTGGGCCTCGGCGAGTTCGCGGCGCTCCTCGGGCACCTCGCCGTAGAGGGTGGTGCGCTGGCGCACGGGCCGGCCGGTGGGCTCGACCAGGGCCCGGATGTCGCTGATGGTCTTGAACGACCCGTGGTCCGAGCCGGCCATCCGGCTGATCGTCTCCTCCATCAGAGTGCCGCCGACGTCGTTGACCCCGCCGGCCAGGAGCTGGCGGCAGGTGTCCTCGGCGAGCTTCACCCACGAGCACTGGATGTTGTCGATGCTGCCGTGCAGCAGCAGCCGCGCGAGCGCGTGCACGGCCCGGTTCTCCCGCACCGTGGGACCGGTGCGGGCGAGTCCCGCCAGGTAGATGGGCGCGTTCGTGTGCACGAACGGCAGCAGCACGAACTCGGTGAACCCCGGCCGGCCGGTGCGTTCGAGGGCGCGCCACTGCAACGACCGGAGCAGCTTGATGTGCGCGACCCAGTGCCGCGGGGCGTCGACGTGGCCGTACATCATGGTCGACGTCGTGGGCATCCCGATGTCGTGCGCGGTGCTGATCACATCGACCCATGCCGACGCCGGGAGCTTCCCCTTGGTCAGCACCCAGCGCACGTCGTCGTCCAGGATCTCCGCCGCGGTGCCCGGAATCGAGTCGAGGCCGGCCTCGCGGGCTCGCTCCAGCCACTCGCGGACCGGCAGGTTCGTCCGCGACGCCCCGTTGACGACCTCCATCGGGCTGAACGCGTGGACGTGCATCTCCGGCACGCGCTCCCTAACGGCGCGCGCGATGTCGAAGTAGGCGGTGCCGGGCAGGTCGGGGTGGATTCCGCCCTGCATGCACACCTCACCGGACCCGGCCTCCCACGCCTCGGCGGCCCGGTCGGCGACCTGGTCCAGGGAGAGCGTGTAGGCGTCGGCGTCCGTGCGGCGCTGCGCGAACGCGCAGAACCGGCAGCCGGTGTAGCAGACGTTGGTGAAGTTGATGTTCCGGGTGACCACGAAGGTCACGTCGTCGCCGACCGCGTCGTGCCGGAGGCCGTCCGCCAGGGCCGCCAGCTCCTCCAGCTCCGGGCCGTCCGCGTGCAGCAGCGCGAGCGCCTGCTCGTCGGACAGGCCCGCGGGGTCGGCCTCGGCGGCCCGCAGCGCGTCGCGGATCTCGGGATCGGACCTGCGCGGCGCGTCCGGCTCCGCGCCGGGGCGGGCAGCGCGGTCGCGCACCTCATCCCAGTCGCCGTATACAGCGTCGAAGTCGCCGCGGCGATCGTCGGAGCGCCCTTCGGTGTCGATGGCCGCGTGCAGGTCGGTGCGGCCTGATGCGGCCAACGCCGCCTCGGGTTCCTGCCACGGGCGGCCCTCGGCAGCGGCATCCGCACTGGCCAGCCCGGTCTCCGGGTCGGCGAGCGCTGCGACGTGCCCGCTGACCCGGGGGTCCAGCCACGGTTCGCCCCGGAGCACGTACTCGGGATAGATGGTGAGACGCTCACGCAGCTCAAAGCCGGACTCGGCGGTGCGCCGGGCGAGCTCCTCGATCTGGGGCCAAGGGCGCTCGGGGTTCACGTGGTCCGGGGTGAGCGGGGAAACGCCGCCCCAGTCGTCGATGCCGGCCCGCAGCAGGAGCGCGAACGCGTCGGGCTCGTCGGACGTTCCGGCCGCGGAGCCTGGCTCCTCCAGCAGGTTGGGCGGCGCCTGCACCCGCGCTCGCGCCCCCATGACCAGGCGGGTGACCGCGGTCGTGGCGGCGAGCTCGACCAGTTCGGCATCGGGGTGGTGCATCATCGCCGTGTCGGGTTTGCCGCGGAAGTTCTGCACGATGACTTCCTGGATCCCGCCGTACTCGCGGGCGACCCCGCGCATCGCGAAGATCGAGTCGGCCCGCTCCGCGACCGTCTCCCCGATCCCGATGAGGATTCCCGTTGTGAACGGAACACCGCAGCGCCCGGCGTCCTCCAGGACGCGCGTCCGCACCGCCGGGTCCTTGTCCGGGCTGCCGTAGTGGGCCTGCCCTCGCTCGGTGAACAGCCGCTCGGACGTGGTCTCCAGCATCATCCCCATCGACGGCGCGACCGGCTTCAGCCGCTGGAAGTCCGACCAGGTGAGTACGCCCGGGTTGAGGTGCGGGAGCAGGCCCGTCTCCTCCAGGATCATGATCGCCATGGCGCGCACGTAGGACAGTGTGTCGTCGTACCCGCGCTCGTTGAGCCACTCGCGCGCCTGGTCCCAGCGGTCCTCGGGGCGGTCCCCGAGTGTGAGGAGCGCCTCCTTGCAGCCCATCGCGGCGCCCCGCCGCGCGATGTCGAGGATCTCGTCCGGCGACAGGAAGGGGGCGGGCAGCTTGCCCGGCACCGTCGCGAAAGTGCAGTAGTGGCACCGGTCCCGACACAGCCTGGTCACCGGAACGAACACCTTCCGGCTGTAGGTGACGATCCCCGGGCGGCCGGCCGCCTCCAGGCCGGCGTCGCGCACACGTGCCGCGTGACCGAGCAGCTCGTCGAGGTCGTCGCCGCGTGCCTGCAGCAGTACCGCCGCCTCAGCGGAGTCGAGGGCCTTGCCGTCGCGGGCCCGCGCCAGTGCGCGTCGCATGGCCGAGGGTGTCGGGGTTGGGGCCTGTTCGGTTCTCCCGTCCGCAGCGCTCATAGCCCGCACGATACGCGCCCGGCGGCCGGCCCTGGAGGGAGGGCCTCAGCGAGCCGCCTTGCTGGCCTTCCGCTCTTCGATGTACTCCTCCCAGCGGCGGGTGATCACCGGCAGGGCGTAGGCCTCGGAGGACCGCAATGCGGCCTCGCTCATCCGCTGGCGCTCCTCGTGGTTCTCCACCATGCGCAGCAGTGCCCACCCGAGCGAGGTGACCTCCTGCGCCGGGACGAGGAGCCCGTTGCGTTCGTGTTCGATGATCTCCCGTGGGCCCTGCGGGCAGTCGAAGCTCACAACGGGAACGCCCACCGAGAACGCCTCGATGATGGTCATCCCGAATCCCTCGTAGCGCGAGCTGACCGCGAGGAGGGAGCCCTTGGACAGCTCCCCGGGAAGGTCCCTGGTGCGACCCATGAGCGTGACCTGGTTACTCAGGCCCATGTCGGCGATCTGCGTCCGGAGGTCGTCCTGGCCCTCGCCGCCGGCGTAGATGCGCAGCCGCCACTCGGGATGCACGCTGGCGACCATCGAGAACGCCTTGAGGAGCTTGGGGTACTGCTTTACCGCCGCGATTCGCCCGGCCGCGACCATGATGGGATTCTCCTGGCTGGACTGCGGGTACTCGCCGGGCGGCAGCGCGTTCGGCATCGAGACCAGCCAGCCGGGTGGTGGCCCGAGAAAGTCCATGAACTTGTCGCGGTCGGATTCGGTCAGTACCGTCAGCCCGTCCAGGCGGGGGTACCGCTTGCGCATCGCGGTGCGCAGGTCGGCCGCGTGGCTCCCCAGGTGGGTGTGCACCTGGCCGATGGTGAGCACGCGGCGCGGCGCCCATCTGGAGATCAGCAGGTTGATGCCCGGCCGGGTTCCCATGACGACGTCGGCGTCGGTGCGGCGCAGCAGCTTGCGCACCACGCGCTCCGTGCGGACGTTCAGGTAGCGGTTGCGCCGGAACTCGGACGGCGGAACCGGACTCGCGGGGCGCCGCTCGCGCCACTCGTCGATGCGGCTAGGGTTATCGTGGGCTTCCGCGTACGGACCGATCCAGGTCAGGGCCTTCAGTTCGACGCCGTCAGGCACCGCGAAGAACGGCTTCTCGGTGTGCCGGACCAGGCTGACAATCTCGACCTGATGCCGTTCGGCGAGCCCACCGGCCAGGTTGAAGACGGTCCGAATCGTGCCACCCATCCCATAGGCGTTCGCGATAAGGATCGTGATCTTCACCGGCGCCCTTCCCTCCCTACGGTTGCCAGCAAGGAGAGCTCGTCGTCGACCGTGTAGTACGGACGGATCCGGATGGTGTCGGCAGCGCCGTCGAGTAGCACGCTGGGGAAGACGACCTTCTTCTTCTTGCCCACAATGTCATCGGCGTGTGCGCCCAAGCGTAGCCCCGCGTCATCGGTCGGGATCTGCAACCACAGGTCCCATTCGTTGTGCGCCCGGTCGGGGTCGTGCGCGGCGACGATCGGGTCCAACGGGATTTCGCAGGTGAACTTCCCGTCGACGAGGGCGGCGTCGGACACCACCGAGCCCGAGCGCTCCCGCTGGCTGGCGAGAACCCGGGCCGTGGTGTGCCCCTCGTTGCGCGGCGCGTAGGCCAGCACCCCGGAGACAGTGACGCTCCGGGAGCCCACCTCGACCCAGGCCACCTCCGCGTAGGGGGCGACCGACGTCGCCCGGAGGCGCAGCCGGCCCTCCGGGTCGCGGATCACCCGGAGCTCGCGGCGGCGCGGCTCGGCCAGGTACTCCTCGCGCTCGGCCAGACTGAACCCCGGATCCTTGGTGGCAACGGGGTTGTGCCTACCGTCACGGTCGATCCACAGCACCTCCCAGGTGCCGTCGTCCAGGGACAACTCGCCCAGGTCGGCGCGCACCTCGCCGCCTTCGCTGCGCACGTTGGTAACCCGCACCGTCTTCGCGGCATCCTCGCGGTGCCGCAACGCCAGAGCCGTGCGCTCGCCGGCCAGGCCACTCGTCACGTCCTGGAAACGCAGTTCCAGCACGTCTCTGTTGTCGATCCGACTCACCTCTGCCTGCACTGGCCCCCCAAGCCTCGAACAGGGCGCGGCGTCCCGCTGCGGGCTGCGTCACGCGGCGACCCCATAACCAATCGCCCGGCCGTACCCCCGCACCAACCGGGACTCTGCCTCATGCCCAAGAACAGTACAACGACGTATTTAAAAACCCGGTAACCGCCAGCCAATCGGCAGTGTCAACCGCCGCACGGCAGAGCGGAAACAACCGAAGCCGCTCGTCATGCGACTGCCCGTCCACTCCACGGTGACCGGTGACCGAAACGCGGCGCGCTACGGGATCCACAGGGACCATCCTCCCTCGGCTAGGGGCGCCATGCCTGTGCGGCGCGCTAGGCAGCCCGTTTCCGGGCGCGCACCAGGACAATGCTTCCGCGGTCGGCCTCCTGGCGGGTGTCGCTGAGCCGGACAAGAGGGATGAGCGGCGCCGCGGTGTTGAATCCCACGCGCCCGCCATGTGCCGACAGCCTAAGGTAGGCCCGTTCGATCTACCTAAGGTAGGCCCGTTCGGTCCACCGGCCGCGGAACTGGTAGCCGCGCTCCACGACCGACATCCCGCACTCGGCGAGGAGCGCACCGAGACTCTCGTGGTCATAGGTCCGGCGCACGGTACAGCGGCGACGATGTTCTCGAACAACGCCGGCCAGGACTCGCGCCGCGACAGGCAGTCGGCCGACATCACCTTGTCCACCGTGGCGCCGCGCACCGGCAGGCGCAGCGCGTCGCCCGCGACAAGAGCGGGTGAGTGCCGCGGGCCGGAGCCCCGTTCCAGCTTGCCGCGCGCCAGGCCGACCGAGAGCGCGTACGCGCCGCGGCGCCGTGCGCGCCCCCGCCCAGTAGCCGTCACCCCCGGCCACGTCCAACACGACCTGGCCGCGCAGGCCGCGGCCGAGCCAGCGCGGCAGCGTGCCGGCCGCACGGAACCGGCAGACGTGCACCTGGTGCCCGGCGAAGGCAACGGCGTCGGCGATACCCACGGCCGCACCCTAGAGCACCCCGGCGGAGGGTTCGCCCGGCCGGTGGGCAGCCCGCCCCGCGGCTACGCGGGCCCGCGGTCGCCCGTCCCGCGCGTTTCGACTGGGCGCCCGGGGTTCCCGGCGCGGCATCAGCGAGATGTCAGCGGCGGGACAGGGCCGCTCGCTATCTTCCGCGACATGGCCCCGACGGGCGCATCCGGCACATCGACGTGCGGGCAAGAAGGAAGGCGAGGACATGTCGACGGCGGCATCGGACCGGGAGCTACACGAGACCGAGGTGGTCGGCACACCTTCGCTCAGCGTCCGCGTACGCGAAGGCGAGGGAACCCCGATCGTGCTGCTGCACGGGCTGGGGCGCACCCTGGAGGACTGGGAGCCCTTCACCCGGTCGCTGCGGCGGAACCATCCGCTGTACGCGGTCGACATGCGCGGACACGGGCACTCGGCGGACGGCGTGTGGTCGCTCGACTCCTTCGTGGACGACCTGATCCGGGTGGTCGGGCACTTCGGGCTGCACCGCCCGGTCGTCGTCGGCCACGACCTTGGGGCGGTGGCCGCGGCCAGCTTCGGTACACGGCGCGGGGACCTCACCGGGGTCGTGGGCATCAACGGATACGGCTGGCCGCGGGTCGCGACCGTCGCCCACCGGCTCGGTATGCCGTGCCAGGAGGCGCAGAGCCACATCAGGGCCATCCGGCGCTACGTCATGGCGGATATGTCGGAGATGCTCGCCCCAATGCCGCACACCGCGTTCGAGCGTCTCCTGGACGGGTTGCGGTCCGGCCCACTGGGCCTGCCGGGTGAGGTGCTGACCGCATCGGCACGGCGCGCCGCCACGGTGGACGGGGACGTTGTCTCGCCGCGCCCCGGCCCGCGGGCGATCCGCGCACTGTGCGGGGCGCTCGACGAGTTCGACGCCGACCGCATACGCCGCGAGCTGCGTGTCCCTGCTCTCTCCCTGGTCTCAACCGGCCCAGTGCACGCGTGCCCGGGGGCACCGCAGCGCTTCAGCGACGTACTGGCCGCCCAGGCCGCGAACGAGCTGGCCGCCCGCGCGGAGCTGGTCACGGCGCGCGGGGTCGACGCGCCGCACACCATGCACATGACGCACCCGGAAACGGTCGCGCGCCTGATCGAGGACTTCCTGGCCGCTATCTAGTTGTGCTGCGGGCGGGTGGCGGTGCGTCCCACGGGGGCGGCGAGGGCCCGCCAGCCCTGGAACCGCGCCAGGGTGGGTTGCGGCAATGGGGCACCCTCGCTCGGCGGCAAGCTGCCTCGCTACGCTCACTTCACCCAATTGCCGCACCGATCCAGGGAGCGGCCGGGCTACGCTGCCGCGCCCTGCCCGGTGCCCCGCACGCCACCAACCACCGGGCTGGTACCAGGCGAGCTGGCGGCGGGTGCACGGCTAGGTGGGGCCGGCGGTGGTGCCGGCGTCCACGCTCTGGCGATCTCCGGGGTACAGCAGCGACGGGTACCGCGCCCGCCACGGCTCCACGCACACGTCGTGCCCGCTGGCGGTGAGCCGGCGCGCCAGTTCCGTGGTGTGCCGGGGCCCCTCCTCCTTTGTACGGGTGGGCCGGTCCGACAAGCGGGATCCGCATGGTTGACCGCTCTCCTACGCGAGTGCCCCCCGGGTCACCTCCCGTCGCGTGACCGGACGATGAGGTCGGCCAGCAGCGCCAGGGCCGCGATGATCAGCCCGGTCATGAGCAGCATGACCGTGTTGTTCGGGATGTAAAAGGGCTCCCGGATCATGTCGTAGCCGAACTTGGCCACCCCGATGCCAAGCAGCCACAGGGCGAGCGGCATCAGCACCTTGAGCGGGTGGAAGTACATGACCATCCGCAGCACTTGCAGAATGTACCGGTAGGCGTCCCGGATGAAGTGGAACTTGGAATTCCCGGAGCGTCTGGCGTAGTCGACGGGCACGTAGCGCACCTGGCGCTGGTTGGACAGGAACGCCAGGGTCAGGGTGGTGACGCAGGAGAACCCGGGCGGCAGCAGCCGCAGGAACGGAAGTGCCACTTCACGCCGGAAGGCGCGCAGCCCCGAGTTGAGGTCGGGAATGTGGGTGTTGGTCAACCGCTCGGCAATTTTTCGGATCAGCCACTTGGCGGGCACCCGTAGCAGCCGATGCCGGCCCATCTCCTGCCGGCGGGCGGCGACCACCTGGTCCGTGCCGGGGTCGTCGGCCAGCAGGGACACAAGCTCCGGAATGCGCTCGTTGGGGTAGCTCATGTCGGCGTCGGTCCACACGACGATCTCGCCGCGCGCACTCTGGGTTCCGATCCGCCGCGCTGTTCCCACGCCCCCGTTGTGACCGAACGCGATAACGCGCAGGCGCTCAAGGAGCGGTTCGACCTCCCGCAGCCGCGCCAGGGAGTCGTCGGTGGACGCGTCGTCGATCACGAGCAGCTCGTAGTCGTGCCCGGAGGTGTCCATGGCCGCGCAGATGCGCTCGGCCTCCTTGACCACGTGGTCCTGCTCGTTGTAACAGGGCAGCACGATCGTGACAGAGACCGGAGCCTCGGACTCATCGCTTCCTGCTGCCGCTCGGGACATCTCGCTCACAGTTAGCTCAGCCTCTTCGTATCGCGCCGCCTTTGCACGGCAATGCAGCAATCCGTGGAACTCACGGCCACACCGCGATCCACACGTCCCCGGCGAAGGGCCACGCGCCACGCGGGGACTCCATGAGGGTACTGGGGTCCTTGTTGGCGCGCACCTGGAACGGGTGCGTGATCGAGGTTCCCTCGGTCGGTGCCACCGCGGTGAGGTCGCGCGGCACGGAGGCCGCGAGCACCGGCGTTCGTCCCCGTTCCCGGACCTCGCCGGCCACGCGCCTCACCGTCGCCGCGTCCGCGGGATCGACCTCGGCGGTCGGTACCCCGCAGACCCCCCGGATGAGTTGCATGTAGCTGCTAGCCACCGCCGGGTCGACGATGAGCACACTCGCGTCGTTCGGGATGGCGGCGCACAGCTCGCGCGTGGCCGGCACCGTCCCGACGTCCGACCGGTATCCCATGACGCCCAGCGCGGTCCACGCGGTCGGGACCAGCATCGTCGCCACGGCCGCGGCCCCGACCGCGCGCATCGCCAGCGGATTCGCGCGGCGCCGCAGCCGTGGCGCCAGCCAGGCGAGGAACCAGACGGCGAACAGGATGAAGGCGGGAAGCACCAGGACGATGAGCCGCCGGCTGGCCCACGGATGGTCCGGGGTGATCGCGGGCCGCGCCAACGTCAGCGCCACTGTCCACAGGAACAGCGTCGCCGGCAGCACCCATTGCGGTTCCCTTCGGCGCAGGATCCGGTAGGTCAGGGCCGCGGCGGCGAGCATGGCGAGGACGATCACCACCGGCCCCACGTACCAGTGCACCCAGAGCAGGCTCATCTCCTCGTAGGTGCGGTCCGGGACGACGGGCAGCCCTTCGATCTCCTGCACATCGCTGACGTAGCGGGCGGTGCTCTCTTTGTTGTGCCCCTCCTGGGTGAGGAAAAGAGGCCGGGCGGCGAGACCGGTGGCGACAACCGCCACGAGCCCCGCTCCTGCCATGGGCAGCCACCGCAACCGGTCCGTGCGGGGCACCCCCCGCCGCCACAGCACCGCGGTTCCGGCCGCGGTGAGCAGCACGACGCCGCCGCTCAGCAACAGCAGAGGCACCAGCGAGCTCGACAGGTGGTCGAGGTAGGGGCGGGAGAAGCCGAACCACGCCACCGCGCCGTAGCCGGCGCCGACCGTTAGGCCGGCCAGCATCGGCACCACCTGGCCGCGCCGGGCGAGCAGCAGCAGCCCGATGAACGCGACGACCGGCAGCAGGTCGCGCAGTAGGTCGACCCGGACGACCAGCGCGAGCCCGAACACCAGGCCCGCGGCACCCGCGAGCACGTGCCCCTGGCCCCACCGGTCGCGCAGCGAGCTCTCGCGCGACAGCGCGTCGTAGACCAGCGAGAGGGCGCCCAGCATCAGGATCTGCGCCAGAGGCTCGCTGTAGGTGGAGCGGCTCACCCACTGCTGCGGCAGGCAGGTGGCGAGCAGCAGCGCGGCCAGCGGCGCCCAGCGGGGGCCGACGAGCCGGGCGGCCAGCCCGGCGAAGCTCAGCACGCCCAGCGCCCCGAGGAGTGGCGCGGTCACGAGCATTCCGGTGAGGTCGCCGACCCAGTACCCCACCGAGTAGACGAGCGGGGCGCCGGACAGGAACTGCGGCCAGATGACGTCGCCGACCTCGTAGTAGGCGAGGCTGTCGAAGCTGAGCGCGGCGTCGCCGCCGGCTATCAGATCCCGCTGCTGCGGGATCGGCAGCGAGCCGTTTTCCGCGATCCACACGGTGAACTGGGCGTAGGAGGCCGGATCCCGCCGGATCACCAGGGCCTCGGCGTGGTAGGCGACCTGGACGGCGGCGAACGCGACCGTGATGAGGCCGACGGCCACAACCGGCCACCAGGGGACGCTGGCGCTGTCCTCGCCGAGATCGGGAACCCAGCGCTGGACCACCGCAGCGGCGACCAGCACCGCGGGCCCCCCGAGAACCAGACCCATGAGCGGGGTGAACTGCCCGGCGACCAGCAGCGGGAAGGCCACCAGCAGCCACGCTGCCGCCGCGATGGCGGGCAGCACGGTGCCGCGGGCGAGAACACGTCCGGGAGCGAGAGACAGTGTCATGAGACCAACGTTCCAGCGTGTGGCGCTGTCCGGCGAGCTTGGCACAGCCGGCGCGCGAGCGGGGGAGCAGAAAATGTACCACTTTCGGGGCAACTAGCGGCCGGCTCCCCCTACCGGGACGTTTCGCGCGGGCGCCCGGTGGAAGCCCGGGCAGCGGTTCGCACGACGGTTCGCGCGGAGCCCCCCGAGTGGCCCGGTGAGCGGACCGGTGCGGCGAATGTCGCCGTGGCGGCGACCCCCGGATGACGCACGAGACACGCCCTACTGGTTCGCCGGCTGAAGCTGGATCTGGAGGTCGTCGCCACTGTCGCCCGTCAACTCGACGAGCACGAACTCGTCCACCATCCCCATCTGGAGGTCACCTTCGAGGGGATACTCGCAGTAGCCCACCGTGTCCTCGAACGTGCCTGCGTAGCCGTCCTCGTTGTTCTCGATCAGCTTCACGCTGTAGGAGCAGTCGTCGTTGTCTTCGTTGTTCAGCGTCGCGGCGCGTTCCCCCTCGTCGATCTCGATCGTGTACAGGGTGCCGTCCTCGGTGAGCCCTTCCCAGTCGCCGGCGTAGTCCGCGTTGAACTCCGGGATGGCCTGGGGCTGCAGGTCGTCGGACCCGTCGTCAGCGGAATTCCCGGACTCGCTGTCGTCGGCAGTGCCGCCAGTGTCGGCGGTCTCGCCGGAGCTGCCGTTGCCGGTATCGGTCTCCGAGCCGCCACTTTGGCCGAGGAGGTACCCGCCGGCCAGAGCGGCCGCCACGGCCAGCACCGCGCCGGCACCGATGAGCCACCGCGCGGCACCGCCGCGCTTCCGTCCCGAGGACGGGGGCGCGCCGTCCGGGCCGACCCGCGTGGAGCCGACAGAGCCGCCGAGCTGCGCCGTGGGCGGGGCGGGTCCCCGCGGTCCGCTGACTGAGGCCGCCGCCTCGCTCATCACCTGTGTGGCCTCATCCCGACCGGTTGGGCGCTCCTTGCGGCCAATCAGGCTCATCAGGACATCGGTCGAACCCGGCCGCTGCGCCGGGTCCTTCTGCATCGCAGAGACCACCAGCATCCGCAACGGCTCCGGCACCCCACTGAGATCCGGATCGCCGTTGATCACCTGGTGCAGGATCGCCGGCACCGTCTCACCCTGGAACGGCTGCCGGCCAGTGGCCGCGAACACCATCACCGCACCCCAGGCATAAACATCAGTGCCCGGACTCACCGGAGACCCCGAGATCTGCTCCGGAGCCATATAGGCCGGCGTACCAATCGAGGAGTTCGTCAAAGTACCGGCGCCCTGGCTCACCTGGGCCACCCCGAAATCGATCACCCGCGCCCCGCCCTGACCCAACAGCACATTGGCCGGCTTGAAATCACGGTGCACGATCCCGGCCTCATGGATCGCCATCAGCGCCGTGGCCGTGGCCACCGCCACCCGGTTCAGATCGCCACCGGTGAGCGGACCATCGCGGCGCACAGCCTCGCTCAGCGAAGGGCCCGCCACAAACTCGCTCACGATGTAGGCCGGCGTCGCCTCGAAATCGGCGTCCACCACCGCCGCCGTGCAGAACGACGCCACCTGGCGCGCGGCCTCGGCCTCACGCACGAACCGCTGCCGCTGCTCAGCATCGTTCATGCCCTCACTGCTGAGCGTCTTCACAGCAACATGCGACCCATCCGCAGCCTCGCCCAGATACACCACCCCCTGGCCCCCCTGGCCCACCCGTCCGACCAGGCGATAACCGCCAAGACTCTCCGGATCACCATTCTGGAGCGGCTGAGCAGCGGGCACGAGCTTTCCTCCGAAGGAGCAGGGGGTGGGGCGATCGGCCGCGGTTTTTGTGCGTTGTGTGACACAGAGAACCTAACCGAGCCCACCGGGTCCACACCAATGAGAGTCGCGGGAAATCCCCGCCACGACGACCGAACCAACGGCGGACGATCACCATCGGACTTGGGAGTAGCATGTGCGGGACCCCGTCCCCGGCCAGTCCCGGCCCCCCGCCCCCGTCCCCGGTCAGTCCAGGCAGAGCGGAGACCCTCCACCGTGTCAGCCGAAATTCCGGATTCGCCGTCCACTCTCTGGCGGTCGGCCGTCGCCGCGGACCCGGCTCGCCCTTTCGTCACCGCCTATGACGACGACACTGGCGGCCGTGTGGAACTGTCCTTCGCGACGTTCGACAACTGGGTCGCCAAGACCGCGAACATGCTGGTGGACGCGCTCGCGGCCGAACCCGGTGAGCGCGTCGCACTGGCCCTGCCGCTGCACTGGCAAAGCCTGGCCTGGTTGCTGGCGTGCTGGTCGGCCGGTCTGGCCGTGGTTCCCGCGGCCGAGGACGGGGTCCCCGAAGGGGACATCGTCGTCGCCGACGAGGCCAGGCTGGAACGCGCGATGGACACCGGCGCCCGCGAGGTGGTCGGCACATCGCTGCATCCGCTCGGCGCCCCTCTCGCCGAGTGCCCTCCCGCGGCGACGGACTACGCGGTCGAGGTTCGCGGGCACGGCGACCGCTTCACCCCCGCCGAACCGGCCGACCCGGAACGGGTCGCACTGTGGAGCGACCGCGGTTACTCCGGCTCCGAACTGGTCACCGCCGCCCAGGAGCGCGCCCGCGCGTGGAGCCTGACCGCTGGGGACCGGGTCGCGCTGCTCACCCGCGCGCCGAACACGCTCACGGCGCTGAGCCCCCAGCTCACACATCTCCTCGCACCGTTGACCAACGCTGTTCCGGTGCTACTCACCTCTGACACGGACCCGGCGACGGTTCGGACACGGCTCGACATGGAGCGTGCCACAGCCGTCGCTGGCGTCGCGGCCGGCTCCTCCACTCCCCCGGCCGGCGTCCGCGTCCTCACCTGACACTGACCCGTTTGGTGGCCAATTGCCCAGAAAACGTTCCTCCTCCCATGTCTCCAAGGCCGGCGCCAAGGGGAAGAAACTTTCGGCCGGCGCCTGGGTCGCCATCGCCACCACCGTCATGGTCATCTGCGGCAGCCTTGCCGCCTACGGCGTCACGCAGGACCTCTACGGCAACCTCAACCAGGAGAACATCGACACCGACGCGTTCGGCGACCGGCCCAGCAAGGTCGAGGGCGCGCTGAACATCCTGATCGTCGGGTCGGACATCCGCGATGGCGAGAACTCCGAGTACGGGTCCGAGGAAGGCGAGCGCCCGGACACCCTGGCGATCGCGCACGTCTCGCCGGACCAGAAGTCCGCCACCCTGGTCAACCTGCCGCGCGACTCGATCGTGCAGATGCCCGAGTGCCCGCCGACGGACGACAGACCGGGCCAGGACGCCCACGAGGCCATGATCGGCGAGGCGATGAACAGTGGCGGCATGCAGTGCCTGTGGAAGACCGTCGAACAGCTCACCGAGATCCACATCGACCACTTCGTGAAGGTCGACTTCGTGGGCTTCAAGGACATGGTCGACGCGATCGGCGGCATCCCCGTCTGCGTCCCCGAGCCGATCGACGACCCGGACGCCGGTCACCTGAAGCTGGAGGCGGGTGAGCAGACCCTCGACGGCGAAGAGGCGCTGGGCTACGTGCGCTCCAGGAAGGGCCAGGGCGACGGGAGCGACCTCAGCCGGATCGACCGCCAGCAGGAGTTCATGGGCGCGATGTTGAAGAAGGTCATGAGCAGTGAGGTGCTGGCCAGACCGACAAGCCTCTACGATTTCCTCGGCTCCGTCACCGAGCACGTCACCACCGACGACGAGCTCAACGTCGACTCGATGGCCGACATCGCCATCGCCATGCGCGAGGTCGAGCTGAACGACGTCAACTTCGTCACCGTCCCCAACGGGCAGCACCCCGCCGACCCCAACCGGATCACCTGGACCGAGCCCGACGCCACCGAGCTGTTCAACGCAGTGGCCGCCGACGAGGGCATCGACGGAGGGGACGACAGCGAAGGCGGTGAGGACGACTCCGACTCCGGAGGCGGCAGCTCCGAAGCGCCGTCCGTGGAACCGGGTGAGGTCTCCGTGGAGATCATCAACGCCACCGACATCCAGGGCCTGGCCAACGAGGTCTCCACCGGCCTGACCAGCGAAGGCTTCCAGGTGCTCGGTACCGGCAACCCGGAAGGCGACGTACCGCAACAGACCACGGTGTACTACGGCGCCGGCAATAAGGCACACGCCGAGGCCGTGGCGGATGTAGCGGCCAACGCCACCACCGAGGAGCACCCGGCGCTCGCCGACAACGTGCAGCTCGTGCTCTCCAACGACTGGAACGGCTTCGGCGACGGCGGCGGGGGCGGAGGCGACGCGGCGGACGTCGACAGCACCTCCGCCGCGGACGCGAAGGTCGAATGCGAGTGACGGCAACGGCGGCACCGTGAGCGGAAGCGGGGCCGGGTACGGCGGTACCCGGCCCCGCGCCGACAGCTCAGGCACCCGCACGGGCGCCGGGCCGGTGTCCGGTTCAGGCGGTCACCGCGGAGCTGGGCAGCGTCACCGGTTCCGGGACCGTCCCGTTCACCACGAGATCGGTCCACATGCCGCACACCTTGTCCAACGCGTAGTTCTCGGTGATCTCGGCCTGCGCGGCCGCCCGCGCGGCGTCGAAGCGCCCCTCGGAGACGATCGCGTGGATGGCGTCGGCCATGGCGCCGGTGTCCTCGTGCAGCCACCTGCGCGAGTAGATCGTGTCGGCTCCAGGCCAGGTCAACACGGCGGGCACCCCACCGGAGGCGGCGCACTCCGCGGGCGCCAGATGGAAGCTTTCGTCGTCACTGGTGGACAGGGTGAATCCGATCCGGCGCAGCCAGGTGGACACATCCGGCCCGAACGGGTCGAAGACCACGCCGTCGGCGAGCAGCTCGTTGCGGTGGATCATCCGGTAGGTGCGCTCGTAGTACTCGCGCTCCTCGGGACGGTTCCAGATCCACCAGTAGTCCCACGGCTGCTTCGACTTGACCGCGAGCGTGTAGCGGGGGTCGCGGCGGCGCAGCTCCGCGAGGACGTCCAGCCCCCGGTCGAGGCGCTTGCGTGAGGGGGAGATCCCGACCATGCCGAGGGTGTACTCGGCCCCGGGCAGCTTGGGCCGGCGCAGCTGCTCGACATCGACCCAGTTGGGCAGCACAACCACCTTGTCGGCGGGCCATCCCGCGAGCTCCCGGGTGAGATCGGCGTAGTACGGGCTGACGCAGATGACGGCGTCGACCTTCTCGATGTCAAGCTTGCGCGGCCACTCGGCGTACAGCTCGAACCGGTGCAACCGCACCACGAGCCGCTGGTCAACTCGCTTGTTCTTGGCGTAGAACAGCGCGTTGGGGCCGCACCACTCGCAGATGACGACGTCGGCCCAGGCGGCGAGCTCCTTGCTGCGGTACTGGTCGTGCGCCCGGAGCGACTCCCACTCGTCGAACCGCACCTCAAGCCCCGGCAGCGACGTCAGGTGGTCAGCCAACCGGGTGAAGAACTTCAGGTCGTGCCCCGCGACGACCACCTTCAACGGGCGCTGCGGGTCGACCCCCGCCGGTGCGGCCGGGCGCACATCCGCGAGGTAGCCGCGCAGCCGCTCCGCGGCCCTCTCCAGGGAGAACTGCGCCGCGGCGTCCGCGCAGCGGCGGGCGGCCTCGGCGTAGACCTCGGGCTCCGAGGCGAGCACGATCGTGTCCGCGACCGAGTCGAGGTCCGCGCCCGCGTAGAGCGGGTAGTCGGCGCCCAGCAGCTCCTCGTGCATCGGCGTGCGGTTGAGCACGACGGGCAGCCCGATCGCGCCCATCTCCAGGACCTTGGTGGACAGTTCGAGGCTGGCGTCCATCTCCGGGGCGCGCCACGACAGCCCGATGTCGCAGCCGGCGGACAACCGCAACGCCTCGGCCCGCGGTTGCCCGCCGTGCCACACCAGGCCGTCGGTTCCCTCAAGGGCCTTGGTCATGCGCTTGGCCCAGTCCGCGGAGTCGCGGTGCACCTTGTCGCCGATCATGTGGACCTCGGCGGACACACCGCGTTTCTCCAGCTCCGCGGGCAGCTCGGTCATCTCCAGGGTGTTCCAGCGGGGCGCGAACTTTCCGGTGTAGACCAGCCGCACCGGCTCACTCGGGCTTGCCGTGCTCCTCGCGTCGTCGGGGACCACCACCACGGGTGGGAACAGCACACTCTTGCCACACGCCGCGGGCACCGCGGACTCCAGGAACCCGCGCAGCTCCTCGGTCTGGCAGAGCAGGAACCGCGAGGCGACCGCGATGTCGGTCAGCTCGGACACCGCAGCGGAGGTCATGCTGGCGACGTCCTGTGGCACGTCTGTGAGGTAGGTCCACAGCCGCCCGGCCAGCGTCTCGTTGTGCGCGGCGAGCGTCGCCAGGCGTAGACCGCGCACAACGACCAGGTCGAAGCGGTTCTCGCCGTCGAGGCGCGCCATCAGCTCGACCGCCTGGTCGGGTGTGAGCCCTCGCGCCCCGAGGTCGGGCAGCAACTGCTCCTCGTAGGGCTTGCGCAGGGTCACCCCCGGCACCGAGGACAGCGGGGCCACCAGCCGGTCGGTCTGTACGGCCGCCTTGAGCAGCAGGGTGACCTCGCAGCCGGCAGCCGCCAGGCCCTGGGTCATCGACTGCGCCCAGACCGCCGAGCCGTCGATGATGTTGAGGTCGACGTCCCCGTAAACGAGTGCGCGTAGCGGTGGGTTGGTCACGTGTGTCCTTTCGGATGAACAGCCCGGTTCTCAGCTCACGTTCGGCGCCGTGCGGGCGTGGTCGGTCGCGGCGCCGGAACCGGTGCGGACCGGCCCCAGCGCGAGTAGCCGTGCGCCGCGCCGGTTCCACACACCCGGCTGCAGGCCGCGCCGGACCAGCTCGCTGCGCGCCAGATCCGGTCGGATGGCACTGACGAACACATAGTCCTGGTCGGCCGCGGCCCAGTCCACCGCTTCGGCGTCCGGCGGCGCGGCGCCGGCCCAGGAGGCCACCGCCGGCCCGACCGCGTCGGCGTCGGAGCACTCCGCGGCGCACAGCGCGTCGGCGAGGTACGCCGGTCCGCGTGGCGTCGTCCACAGCGCCGTCCACGGCGAAGCCGCCGCCTCGGCCAGGCGGGCCCACTCGGCGGGCCCCGGCTCGGCCTCGGGCGCCGCCCCGGTCTCGGCGGTCATCCCGGCCACGGTACGCACCGGTATTCCGTGCGAGCGCATCCGCTCGACCCCGGTGAAGCTCGCCGCGCCCGCCGGAACGATGACCTCCGCGGGCGGGTGGAGCTGCCGGAGGATGTCGTCGGCAAAGGAGAGTGAGGTGACGTCGTCGTTTGGCAGGGCCAGCACGGAGACCCGCCGGCTCCGCAGCGGCAACGACGCGTCGCCGCTGCCGGGCGCGAGCTCCAGGCTGCCGAAGATCTCGGCCAGCCTGACGGGGGTGGCCGCGGACAGGAACAGCGACCGCAGCACGAGCCGCAGTTCCTCCGGCCGCAACGGTCCGCCCTCGCGGACGCGGTCGAGCTCCCGGGACGCGATGTCCGAGCGCAGCGTGTCGGCGTCCACGGGTACGGCCGAGAGCGCGGCCTCCCCGCCGGTTTCGGGGCTCCGGCTGCTTCTGCCCAGGAGCAGCGCCCGTGCGCCGCACGCCAGAGCGCGGTCCGCCAGCTCCGGGTCGTCGGCGACGACCACGGTGGCCCCGCGGAGCGCATCGGGCAAGTCCTCCCACCGGGGCTCGACCCCGCGCAGTCCGCCGAGCGTGGTGGCCAGCCGCTCGACCGCGGCCTGCCCGGCCCCGGGCGAGCGCACCCGGAAGGGCTCCGGGTCGCGCACCGGCTCGGCGGCGATCGGGTTGAACCGGTGCAGGGGGACACCGAAGCCGCCGTCGTGGACCAGGTCGAAGCCGACGGTCCTCAGGGCGGGTGGGGCGGGGGCGTCCGCGACCAGCACCGAGGGCACACCGCGGGCCCGCGCCGCCTCGACCACCCAGCGCAGCGCGCGGGTGCGGTCGGACATCGCCGGGTCGCCCGTGTGTGCCCACAGGGTCCCCGGTGCCGCGGCGGAGGCCGCGACGCAGACCACATCGACTTCGACGGACTCGAACACGAGTTGGGCATCGTGCGGACGCAGCGGAACCACCCGCACGTACGGCTCGATCGCCGCGCGCGCCTCGGAGGAGAAGACGCCGGCCACCACGAGGCGGGGGTCGCGCAGCCCGACCGTTCCGGAGAGCAGCCGCGCCTCCTGCCGCTCGGTCTCGTACGAACGCACCGCCTGCCCGCCTCGGGCCCGGCCGCTGGCCTGCTGGCTGGTGCTGCTCTTGCGCCACAGCCGGAACAGGTCGCGCGGCAGCTTCACCAGCCCGCGCCCGGGCTGTTTGGCCGCGGCCGTCAGTGCCCGTCCCACCTGCAGCGACGTCGAACCTTCCAGGGCGGCCAGGCGGGCCTGCGCCTCCTGGAGCTGGGCCTCTCGTTCGGAGAGCGCCTGCCGTAGCTGTTCGGTCTGGCTCTGCTCACGCCGTTTCACGTAGTCATTCCCACCTTGCGAGGTTGAACGGACGCTCGTATCGCGCGCGTTGCACGTCGGTCGGGTTTCACTCGTTGGCCAGGACCGTGGCGATACGCTCGCCGGCCTGCCCGTCCCAGAGCGGAGGGATGTCCGCGACGGCCGGACCGCCGAAGGAATCCCCCACCAGGATCTTCGAGACCAGCCCGGGAAGCTCGGACTCGACCGCGAGCCGGTTGGTGCCGTGGGTGATGGTAACCGGGCGTTCGGTGTTGGGCCGCAGGGTGAGGCAGGGGACCCGCAGGATGGTGGTCTCCTCCTGCACCCCGCCGGAATCGGTGACCACGGCGGTGGCACCACGTACGAGGGTGACGAAGTCGAGATAGCCCAGGGGCTCCAGCAGGTGGACACGCGGGTGGTCGCCGAGGCCGGCCGCCTCGAACGCGGCGCGGCCCCGCGGATGCACCGGAATCACCACGTCGACCTGGTCGGCCACTTCGTGCAACCGGACCACCAGGCGGGCGACGATGTCGGGGTCGTCGACGTTGGCCGGACGGTGCAATGTCGCGGCGACGTAGTGCTCGGGCAGCGTCAGGCGGGCGCGCAGCTCGGCGACGTCGAACCCGTCGAGGTTGCGGAGCAGCGTGTCGATCATCGGGTTGCCGACGAAGTGCACGCTGTCCACCGGCACGCCCTCGTCGGCCAAGTGACCCACCGCCTCGGGGCTCGTGGCGAAGCACAGTCCGCAGAGCTGGTCGGTGAGGCGCCGGTTCACCTCCTCGGGCATGCTCCAGTCGAACGACCGCAGCCCGGCCTCGACGTGCGCGACCGGGATGTGCAGCTTGGCCGCGACCAGCGCGGCGGCAACGGTGGAGTTGACGTCCCCATAGACGACCACGCGGCCGGGTGTACGGGAGATGAACTCCCGCTCCAACCCGACCATCAGGGCCGCGGTCTGCTCGGCGTGCGAGCCCGACCCCACTCCGAGGTCGACGTCGGGCTTGGGCAGACCGAGTTCGCGGAAGAAGACCGCGGACATGCGGTCGTCGTAGTGCTGACCGGTATGCACCACCGACTGACGCAGGCCGCGCCGCTCCAGGGCGTCCACAACAGGGGCGGCCTTCACGAAGTTGGGCCTGGCCCCGACGATGTGCACGATCTCCGCGGAGCCGGGCGTGCTCTCGGCGAGTTCATCCGGTGCTGGCGACATCACGTCCCCTTGTCGACATTGGTGAGACATCGATCGCGACGCGTGCGCGACGCCTGGGCGTCACCCACAGGTCACGTTCGCGTGGTTGCATTCGTAACCGTGCGCGACATCGTGAGAGCGGCATCCTTCACCGCCACCCTGACCTGGCGACACCTGCGCGCCGAGCCAGCCAAGGTACCCCTGCTGGCGCTGCGCGTGGCTCCGGGACGGCTGCGCCATGGCGCCCGCCGTGCCGCCACCCGCTTTGGCCCCCTGGCGCGGGCGTACGCACTGTGGGACGCCGGTGACCGCGAACGGGCGCTGGATACGGTGCGCAGCGCCGCTCATGGTGCCTCCCCCCGCCGCCTCGCCCGACTCTTCGCGTTCGCCCTTGCCATCGAGGACCCCCAGCTCACTGAGGATCTCCTGGCCAAGCTGCCCGAGGGGCCGCGCCGCGCCGAACCGGAACACCGGCTGGCACTCATGACGGGGCGCGCTGTGCCGCTGGAAACTACTGGCCAGTCGCACTCCATCAAGGTAACTCCGAGTCGGCGAACGCGGCGCGACGACGCGATGAACGATCGGAAATCCGGTCAGCGGATTTCCAGGATCCTGCACCTGGTGACGAACGCGCTGCCGCACACGAACGCCGGATACACGCAGCGGACGCACCGGATCGCGCTCGGCCAGCGGTCGGCCGGCCTGGAGCCGCACGTGGTGACGCGCCCGGGGTATCCGCTGACCAAGGGGGTTCTCGATGCCCGCTCCCGGGTGGACGTCGACGGTATTCCCTACCACCGGCTGCTGCCCTGGGTCGCGCCCGCGGAAACGGAGCAGGAGACCCGGGCCGGGCTGCGCTACGCGGCTCCACTCGTCGAACGGCTCCGCCCGGACGTCCTGCACGCGGCCAGCAACCACCACAACGCCGAGCTGGCGCTGCGCCTCGGCGCCCACTACGGCCTGCCGGTCGTCTACGAGGTGCGCGGGTTCCTCGAAGAGTCCTGGCTCTCGCGTGACCCCTCGCGCAGCACCGATGACGCCTTCTACCGAACCGAACGCGCCCGCGAGACCGCCCGGATGGAGGCCGCCGACCTCGTGGTGACGCTGGGCGAGACCATGCGCGCGGACATTGTGGCGCGCGGCGTCGCGGCGGAGAAGGTCATCGTCGTGCCCAACGCGGTCGACGAGGAGTTCCTGGCGCCCCTGCCGCCCGGCGGGGAGCTGCGCGCCGAACTGGGCATCGGCCCCGAGGACTTCGTCGTCGGCACCACCACGAGCTGCTACGGCTACGAGGGCCTGGACCTCCTGGTCGACGCGGTCGCCTCGCTGCGCCGCCGGGGTGTGCCGGCGCACGCGCTGGTCGTGGGCGACGGACCGGAGCTGGGCGCGCTGCGCGCCCGCGCGGCGGAAGCCGGCCTGAGCACAGCGGCACACTTCCCCGGGCGTGTCCCGGCAAGCGCGGTTCGGCGCTACCACGCGGTCCTCGACATCTTCGCGGTGCCGCGGCGCGACGAGCGCGTCAGCCGACTGGTCACCCCGCTGAAACCGGTGGAGGCTATGGCCGGCGGGCTTCCCGTTGTCGCCAGTGATGTGGACGCGCTGCGGGAGCTCGTGGAACCAGGCGTGACCGGCGAGTTAATTCCTCCGGACGACTCGGGGATTCTCGCTGCCCAGCTAGAGAAGCTCTTCTACAGTCAGGAAGCACGCGAGGCATACGGCCTCGCGGGCCGCGAGAAGGTGGGCCGCAACCGCACCTGGACTGCGGCCGCACGTCGCTACATCGAGGCCTATGAGGCACTCGTCCAGCGCATGGCCGGACTTGGCCACGGGCGGTGATCCAGGCCAACTGGTCGTGAGCTTTGGACGTCTAGCTAGTCCGGGCGAGGAACGCCTCGTTTCCGCGTTACGTCGAAACCCGAGGGGGTCCTCTGTGGACGTCGCTACCTCTTCCGCTGATCTGGTCGTCATCGGCCTTGGTTACGTCGGCCTTCCGTTGGCGCACGAAGCCAGTCGCGCCGGGCTGAAGGTGACGGGCCTGGACGTCACCCCCGCTGTAGTCGACGGGCTGAACTCCGGGACGTCGCACATCGACGACCTGACTGGCGCCGACATCGCCCAGATGCACGACTCCGGGTTCCGGGCGACAACGGACCCGAGCGTGGTTGGCGAGACCGAATCGATCGTCATCTGCGTCCCCACACCGCTGTCAGCGGAAGGGGGACCCGACCTCAGCGCCGTGGCCGCCGCGGCCGAGTCGGTGGCCGAGCACCTGCGGCCGGGAACGCTCGTCATCCTGGAGTCCACCACCTACCCGGGCACGACCGACGAGTTCGTCCGGCCGCTCCTGGAGAAGTCCGGGCTCACCGCCGGCACCGACTTCCACCTGGCCTTCTCCCCCGAGCGGATCGACCCCGGAAACGCCGCCTTCGGCGTGGCCAACACCCCGAAGGTGGTCGGCGGGCTGACCGAACGGTGCGGTGCGCTCGCCGCGACGTTCTACGGCAAGTTCGTGCACAACGTGGTGCAGGCACGCGGAACCCGCGAGGCCGAGATGGCCAAGCTTCTGGAGAACACCTACCGCCACGTCAACATCGCCCTGGTGAACGAGATGGCGATCTTCTGCCAGGAACTCGGGGTGGACCTCTGGGACGCGATCGCCTGCGCCGCCACCAAGCCGTTCGGGTTCCAGGCGTTCTACCCGGGACCGGGGGTGGGCGGTCACTGCATCCCGATCGATCCGAACTACCTGTCGTACAAGGTCAAGACGCTGGGGTACCCGTTCCGGTTCGTGGAGCTGGCCCAGGAGATCAACGCGCGGATGCCCACCTACGTCATGCAGCGCGCCCAGGAGCTGCTCAACGAGTCCGGCCTGGCGCTGTCGCGGTCCAATGTGCTGCTGCTCGGGGTCACCTACAAGGCGGGCATCGCCGACCAACGTGAGTCGCCCGCCCGCCCGGTGGCGCGCAAGCTCGCGGGCAAGGGCGCCAAGCTCACCTACCACGACCCCTACGTCGCGGACTGGGAGGTGAACGGGCAGAACGTGCCCCGCGCCACGGACCTGGAGCAGGCCCTCGCCTCGGCCGACCTGACAGTGCTGCTCACCGACCACCCCGCCTACGAGGCCAAGCTGCTCAGCGAGCACGCCAAGCTGCTACTGGACACGCGCGGAGTGCTGCGCCGCCTCGAAGGCGGAGAGACCGACGCCCGCCGCACCACGTCACCCATCCAGCGCGACGGCATCCAGGTTCTCTGAGGTCAGCTAGCACGCTCATCGCGTACCGGGGGGACGACACGCGGGTCCCCCCGCAGATTCATCCGGGCCACAACTGTCGGTAACCCGGGTTTTCACCCACTGTTTCCCTTGCTCTCTAGCGTGACTGCGGGGCCAATCGCGGGCCTTTGGGCGAAATAGCCCGAGAACGCGGCGCGGAGAGTTCAGGTGAGCCAGAAATGCACGCACTCGTAGCCACGGTGGTCCATCACCCCGAGGATGCACGCATCCTGCACCGGCAGATCCGGGCCCTGCTCGATGCCGGGCACTCTGTCACCTACGTGGCACCGTTTCGCTCCTGCAACGTCACCCCGTGGTCGGAGCTGACCGCCGTGGACGTTCCGCGCGCGGTGGGCGCGAGCCGGCTGGGGGCGCTGCGCGCGGCGCGCGCGGCACTGGCCGAGCACGCCCGGCAGGCCGACGCCCTGGTCTTCCACGACCCGGAACTGCTCCTCGCGCTGCCGCGGAACCGTCCCGTGACCGTATGGGACGTGCACGAGGACGCGGCCGCGTCGCTGCTCACCAAACCCTGGCTGCCCAAGCCGCTCCGGCGGCCTTTGGGGCCGGTGGTGCGCAGTTTCGAGCGCGGCGCCGAACGGCGGATGCGCCTGCTCCTGGCCGAGGAGGGCTACCGCGACCGTTTCCGGCAGTCCCACCCGGTCGTGCCGAACACCACCTACGTTCCCGAACGGCCACCGCGCCCACCGGGGACCGACCGCATCGTGTACCTGGGCCAGTTGTCGATGGCGCGGGGCGCCGCCGAGGTGGTCGAGCTCGGGCGCCTGCTGCGGCCGCACGGGGTCCGGGTCGAGGTGATCGGGGCCGCTGATGGCGAGACCCGGCAGATGCTGCGCCAGGCGCAGCAGGAGGAGGCGGTGCACTGGTACGGGTTCGTGCCCAACGACCAGGCGCTACGGATGATCAGCGGCGCGATGGCCGGGATCTGCCTGCTCCAGGACACCCCGAACTACCGGCACTCACTGCCCACGAAGGTGGTCGAGTACATGGCGCACGGCCTGCCGGTGATCAGCACCCCCAACCCTGCGGCCGAGGCCCTGGTGACCGGCCGGCCCGACGGGCACTGCGGGACGGTCGTCCCGTTCGGCGACTCCGCCGCCGCGGCCGAGGCGGCGCTGCAGCTTCGCTCCGACCCCGCCTTGCGCTCGCAGTTCGCGCGCACCGGGCACGCGATCGCGCGCGAGGAGTACCACTGGCCCGTTCAGGCCAAGGCGTTCGTGCGGCGGCTTGAGGAGTGGGTCCTGGGGATCCCCGGTGCCGAACAGGAGCCGGCGGCGCCCCGCCCAACCCTGGTTCCCCGCCAGGACCACACCCACCTCGGAAGACGCCACGACAGCGGACTCAGCAGCGGCATGGCGTGAACAGGGCCACAGGCCGGTCATCCATATTTCGTTTCCTAGGAAAGTAAACTTGCGGCGGAAACGAACCGACCGAGCGACTGTGGAGATCATGCCCACCAGCACAGAGCCCTTCGAGCTCCGCAAAGACGCCCAGGACCTGCTGTTCCGCGAGGCCCGCACCGCCAACACCTTCAGCGACGAGCCCGTGACCAGCGACCAGATCCGGGCCATCCACGATCTGGTCAAGTACGGCCCGACGTCGATGAACATGCAGCCGCTCCGCATCACCCTGCTGCGCTCGGCGGAGTCCCGGGCACGCCTCGTTCCGCTCATGTCGGAGGGCAACCAGGGCAAGACCGCCAGCGCGCCCTTGGTGGCCGTGCTGAGCGCGGACGTCGACTTCCACGAGACCTTGGGGCGCGTCTTCCCGGTCAAGCCCAACGCCCGGGAGATATTCGCCGCGGACGAAGCCAAACGCGAGCGTGACGCGCGGCTGAACGCCAGCATGCAGGTCGCCTACTTCATCATCGGCATCCGCGCGGTCGGACTCGCGGCCGGCCCTATGTCAGGCTTCGACGCCGATGCCGTCGACCGGGAGTTCTTCACCGGAACCGCGCAACAAAGCCTGGTGGTCGTGAACATCGGCCATCCCGGCCCCAACCCGTGGGGGGAACGGCTACCCCGCCACGAGTTCGACGACATCGTCACCGAACTCTAGGAACGCGCCCCTGTCTCGCACCCGGTGGGCGGCCCGCCGCCCACCGGCGGGCGGGACGGGAGCTCAGATGATCGGCGGGCGGCCGGTGCGGGTCATGCGCCAGACGGTGGACCACCGCATGGGACGACGCGGCCCCGCGTCACTGCGCCAGCCCTCGCGGAACCCGCGGAACCAGGCGCCCAGCGCCGCCTGACGGTCACGCCGCCTCGGTCGCCGTGACCGTCAACGTGTGGTCGGCGAAACTCGCGACGATATCGAGCCGCCCGCCAAGCGCTTCGACATAGCGGGTGAGAGCCTCGATTGTGGACACCTCACCCCGCTCGATCTGCGACACCCGACCCGGTGTGACCCCCATGGCCTCAGCGAGGTCGGCCTGGGTGAGGCCGCGCGTCCTGCGCTCCTCCGCGAGCCGGTAGCCGCTCTGGCGCGCCATCAACGTCTTTCGGCGCCGCTCGGCTTCGGCCTCGCCACCGACCCGCTGGACATAGGCGTCGCGATCCCACTGGGTATAGCTACTCATCGCCCAGTCTCCTCCTCGGCTCGCTCTTTCAGGTAGATCTCATAGAGATGCTCAGCCCGCGGTATGGCTTCCGCATACCACTGACGCCACTTGCCGGCCTTGTCTCCGGCGACAAGCAAGATCGCCGAGCGCCAAGGGTCGAATACGAACAGGATGCGGATCTCACTACTTCCGGACAAGCCCGGTCGCAGTTCCTTCATATTCTTGATCTTCGAGTGGGCGACCGAGTCAACAAGAGGCCGGCCCAATGTGGGACCGGAGCGACTCAGAGCGTAGATCGCGTCATCCACGAGATCCGCGCTTGCCGGGTCAGATCGCTGAAGTCCACCAAGCCAAGCGGAGACGTCGTTGGTCAGGAAGATATCCCAGTCGTTCACCGCCGGAATATAGCAAATCCTATAGCTCGGCATCAGGGAAACACAAGGATGCCGAACCGGGGTCCGGCACGGCTCAGATGATCGGCGGGCGGCCGGTGCGGGTCATGCGCCAGACGGTGGACCACCGCATGGGACGACGCGGCCCCGCGTCACTGCGCCAGCCCTCGCGGAACCCGCGGAACCAGGCGCCCAGCGCCGGGCCGGACCGTTCGCGCAGCAGGGTGATAGCGCCCCAGTTCGCCAGGTACACCACGGCCAGCGGCCACGGCAGGTTCCGGCGCGCCAACCACACCCGGTTGCGTGCGTTGAGCCGGTAGAAGTCGTCGTGCCGGGTCGGTAGCACCGCGGGGTGGTGCATCACGGCCTCGGCGTCGTAGATGATCTCGTATCCGGCGTCGAGGATGCGCCAGGCGAGGTCGGTCTCCTCGTGTGCGTAGAAGAACTCCCCGGGCAGGCCGCCGCTCTTGTCGAACGCCTCGCGGCGGATCGCGCACGCCCCGCCGAGGAAGGTCGTCACGCGGCTGGTGCGCTGCGGGTCGCCGGAGCGCAGCCGCGGCACGTGGCGGCGCTGGTCGGGCCCGCCGTCGGGATCAGCGATCCGGAAGGAGATCGCGCCGAGCGCGGGGTTGCCGAGGAACCGGTCGTGGACATGCCGGGCCAGGTCCCGGGAGCGGTACCAGCCGTCGTCGTCCAGAAAGAGGACGATGTCACCGCCGCAGGCGCTGACACCGTGGTTGCGCCCCTCGGGGATACCGAGGTTCTCGTCCAGTTGGATGGTGGTCACACCGCCGGGCATCTCGGGCAGTTCGGCACCGTTGCCCACCACGATGACCTCGACGTCGACGCTCTCCTGCTCGAAGACGCTCCGGATGGCGCGCCGGAGCTCGGCCGGCCGCGTTCCCATAGTCAGGAGCACACAGGAGATCTTCATCCGCTGTGAACCTCCACGCGTGCTCCGGTTTTCACTCTGTTCAACTGTACGGGAACCGGCGGCACCGGCGGACCCCGTACCCGATGAATGCGCGTCCGCGGAATCGTGCGGCGCAGCGGGAGCAGCGTCCGGATAGACGGGACTGGTCATACGAACCGATCGTGGACGTGGATGCGGAATGGATAGGACATGAGCGTCGCACAACGAGTCTAACGAAGAGATAAAGGAAGGTTTGGGATTCGTTCCAAGCTTCAAAAAGAGATGCCCGGCGGACCGGCCCCTATCGGGCGAGGCCGCCCCCGCCGTCAGTGGAGCCGGCGCGAGGCGAGCACGCTGACCAGGTGCAAGACGGTCTGCAAGGCCGCGACCGCGACGCATACAGCGACGAGGACCTGGGTGGCGGCGATGTCCCCGCGCACCGCGTCAACCACCGCCGCCACGACCACCAGCAGCGACAGCTCCACGGCCTGGATCACCCGGTGGAAACGCAGCTGAGACGCGAGCTTGCGTGCCAACCCCAGCCGGGAGGAGCGTGGCTGCATGGCGGTCTCGGGGATCTTCTCGGGCAGGCCCGCCTTCGCACGGGCGACGGAGACATTGTCGGTCTCCACCTTGATCAGTGCGGCTCCCAGGGCGGCGGCCATTCCGGCGATCACCCAGCCGCCGGCCTCGAACCCGCCCTGGGCACGGATCCCCAGGCCGATGAGCAGGGCGATCTCCGCCAGATAATGGCCGATGCGGTCGAGGTAGATGCCCGCCACGCTTGTTCGTCCGGTGTAGCGCGCCACCTCTCCGTCGGAGCAGTCGAGCAGCAGGTAGAGCTGCACCAGAACCGCCGCCAGCAGCGCCGTCCACAGACCGCCGAACGCAAGTGTGGCACCGGCCAGCACGCCGCAGGCCATCATCAGGTAGGTGATCGGGTTCGGCGGCACGCCAATGTGGATGAACGCGGTGCTCACATACGGCGAGAGAGCACGCATGTAGAGCCGGCCGGCCCAGTGCTCCTCGTTGACGCGTTCCTTGATGCCTTCGGGCTGCCCCTCCGCTCGGACCTCAGTGACCGACGGTTTGGACATATTCACGCACGCTCCGCCGGATCTCATCGTCGGTCAGGTTCAGGTGCTCCAGCACCGTGTAGCGGCCCGGCCGGGTGGCCGGCGCGTGGGACACCGCGCGCGCGAACTGGTCCTCGTCGAGCCCGATGTCGGTGGGCACGATGGGCAGTTCGTTGCGGAGCAGGCACGCGCGGATGTCGCGTATCCGGTCGTCGTCCGCGCCCTGGTACCGCGTCCGCAGGAAGTAGGCGAAGAGCGCGCCAACCCCGGCGAGCTCACCATGGTTGCTGGTTCCCGGATAGAGCTGGTCGATCGCATGCAGGATCTCGTGGCAGGCGCCGCTCGCCGGGCGGCTGGAACCGGCGACGGACATCGCCATCCCGGACAGCACCAGCGCCTCAGCCAGCGCCGTGAGGAACGTCTGGGAGTCCACCGAGTCCTGCCGGTGCACGATGGCCTCGGCGGCCACCCGGGCGAACGTGACCGCCATACCGTCGACCGGCTCGCCCTGCTCGCGCCCGGCGAGCTCCCAATCCGCGATGGCGGACAGGTTGCTCACGGCATCACCGATCCCCGACCGGACCAGGCGCTGGGGCGCGGCCCGGACGTAGTCGACGTCGACAACGACGGCGGTCGGCATGGTGACGCCGTACGAGCCCTTGCCGCTCTCGTGCTCGAGGGAGCTGACGGGCGAGGCGATGCCGTCGTGGGAGAGGTTGGTGGCCACGGCCACCATGGGGATCCCCGCCATGGACGCGGCGAACTTGGTGACGTCTATGGTCTTTCCACCGCCGATACCGGCTACGGCCTCGTAGGCTCCGGAACGGAGCTTCTTGCCGAGCTCGGTGGCGACGTCGACGCTTCCGCCGTCGACCTGGAAGACCTCACAGTTGGGGAGGTCGAGATCGGCCGCGATCTGGGGGCCCTGGCCGGGACCGACCGCCACCGCGATACGGCCCTCGTTCGCGATACGGCGGTCGGCGAGCAACGAGCCGAGAGAGGCAATGGCACCGCGCCGAACGTCGATCGCGAGGGGGGAGTTGACCATTCGGGCTAGTAGCGGCATGCGATCTCCCTCGCGCGGCTCAGGTCATCGTGGTCGTCGACCTCAACCCAGTCGACCTTTCCGATCGGCGCGACGGCGACCTTGCCACCCCGGTTCACCAGTTCCTGGAACCCGTCCTCGTAGTAGAGCTGGGGATCGCGCTCCCACGTGGTCCGCAACGCGTCGGCGAGCCGGTCGCCCGCGTGCCCCTCGATGAGGGTCGCACCGATGTACTCACCAGCGGCGACTGCCGGGTCCATGCGTTTGGTGATGGTGCTCAGGTGCCCGGACTCGTCCAGGGTCACCTTCATCTCCTCGTCAGCGAGTGTTTTGGCGTTGTCCACCGCGAGGAGCAGCTCCGGCCCCCGCGCGGCGAGTAACGTCTCTTCCACACTCACCGGGTGCACGGTGTCGCCGTTGACGAGGAGGACGCCTTCGGAGAAGTACTCGCGAGCCGTCCATAGGGAGTAGGCGTTGTTCCACTCCTCGGCCTTGTCGTTGTACGCCAGGGTCAGCGTGACGCCGTAGCGGCGCTCCAGGGCCTCCTTGCGCTCCGCCACCGCTTCGGCGCGGTAGCCGACGACGACCACGATCTCGGTCAGCCCGGCCGCCGCGAGATTGCGCAGCGAGATGTCCATGATGGTCGTGTCACCATCGACCGGCACCAGTGCCTTTGGCAGGGTGTCGGTGTATGGGCGCAGCCGGCGGCCCGCTCCCGCGGCAAGAACCATACCGAGCATGTAGGCGCCTTCCTCCTTATGTTGTGGAGGCGTCCACGCCTCCTCGTTCGTTTCGCGGATCGAGTGCCACCGTCGTCACCGGGGTCGTGAGCCAGCTCGTCCAGGACTCCCAGACCAGCAGCACCGCGAGGTAGCCCGCGAGCACGCCGTAGGCGAAGGGTAGCCAGCCCAGGACACCGCCGAGAGCGACGAACAGCATCCGCCCGTCCCACCCGAGCCTCGCCCGTACGGTCCGGGCGGGTGGGCGCGCACCGCAGCGTGTCCTGCATATGGCGTCGCGGTGATGCACTGCGACCACGGCCACCAGTGCGAACACCAGCGGACCCGGCACACCCGATCCGTGACCGAGCGCGAGTAGGAAAAGGTACTCCGTCCCGCGCAGGATCGGGGGAACAATCCAATCAAAACGTCCATCATGTGGATGTCCTGAGGCCACCCCGGACAGCAGCAGCACGGCCGCCGGTGCGAACAGCGTAATACCTGAATGCTGGCCGAGACCGGCCACAAGCAGGGTCGTCACAACGAGCGCGCCGCTCAACACCGGAAGCAGCGGAGGAACCGCGCCGGCCACAAGCCGTCCCAACCCCTCGCCAAAGTACCCGTCGTCGCGCAGAAAACGCACGTCAACCGGGGTTCCCTGGACGGAGTGCGAGTCGGTGACCATGGAGCTACCTCGCTGTCTCCCACGCGGGACGGCCCGCGAGCTCGCCGCAAATCGCGATGACACTGCCGACGATCAGTGCGACAAACGTCACCCGAGCGTCCCAAATCGTTATCGTCAGGGTGATCACGGCGAACCGCACCGCCTGCGACCACCGCGCGGGGAAGTGCGGCAGTCCGAGCCGCGCGGGCCGCCGGGTGGCGGGGTACGCGCCCCCCTTGCGGTCGGGTTCGGCGGCTCCCATCCGGCGCAGGGCGCGGCGCCGCCCTTCCTGCCACTTCGCCGCGTCCACCCTGCTGCCCGGAGTGGTGCGGATCCGGATGGGCTCGCCGGGCCCCGCACCGCTGGCCGGTTCCCGCGGCGCGTCGCCGAGCAGCTCCGCGGTCAGGGTCGGGTCGCCAGCCGCGCGCCCGCCCTCGGGGCGGCTTGGGTCCATGGCGGCTATGGGCGAGTCGCGGGCACGCTGGGCCTCAAGCGCCGCACGGGCCCCCGTGTCGCGCGCGGGGGTGTGGGCCGCCCGCGCCACCGCGACCGACTCGTGCAGGGCGAGCGCGGCGAGCGCCCCCGAGGCCCATACCCACACGTCCGCAACCCCGGTGAGCGCCCCGCCCACGGCCAGTCCCGCGTAGACCAGGTACTCACGCAGCCGCGCCAGCAGCAGCGCCAGCCAGGCACCGAGCGCATCGGTGCGCTCCCCCTCCAGCTCAGCACCCACGGAGTCGGTGAACAGCACGGCGGCCAACAGCAGCGACCCCACCACGGCGCCGCGCGGCCCGCCCTCGGTGAACCACACCGCGGCCAGGACCGCGAGTGCCAGGCCGATCCGGGCAACGCCGGCCCCGCTCAGCGACGCCCACTCGGCCCAGCGCGCCACACGCCTGCTCGCCGGGCGGATCACGGCGCCCGCCCAGCGAACGGCGCGCTCCCGGACATCCGCCACGCTCGTGTACCTCCCCGTACGCCCTCTGTACTGAACGCTCGCCGGCGCACGGCAATTATCGGCGCCCGAAAGGCGAAGGACCGGCCAGACGCGCGGGCGGAAACCACACACGAACGCCGATGGCCCCGTACGGGGCCATCGGCGTTCGCTGGGATGCGGGAGCTACGGGCTACGCGGCCTTCTCGTCGCCGTCGTCGCCGTCGCCGTCGTCGTCGCCGTCGTCGTTCTTGTCGTTCTTCTTTTTCTTCTTCTTCTTGCGCTGCTCGATCTCGGCCGTCATGTCCTCGTTGTAGGCCGAGAGAGCGTTGTCGATGTCGGAGTCGAGCGCCAGGACCCCGTCCCTGATGTAGAGCCCGCGGTTGCAGAACCGTCGAAGGTCGCCCTCGTTGTGTGACACGAGCACCATCGTGCGGTTGTTCTCCAGCATCCGGTCGATGGCCTGGTAGCACTTCTGCTTGAAGCTCTTGTCGCCCACGGCGAGCACCTCGTCGACCAGCATGACGGGGTGGTCGAGCTGCGAGATCAGCGCGAAGCCGAGCCGCACCTTCATCCCGCTGGAGTAATGCCGCACTGGGGTGTCGATGAACTTGTCGTCGATCTCCGCGAACTCCACGATCTGCTCGAACCTGTCGTCGATCTGCTGCTGCGTCATACCGTGCAGCGACCCGACGAGGTTGACGTTCTCGCGTCCGGTGAGCTGGTCGTTGAACCCCGCCCGCAGCTCCAGCAGAGGGGCGACCTTGCCGCGGACCGTGACCGTGCCCTCGTCCGCGATGAGGACCCCGGCGATCAGCTTGAGCAGCGTTGACTTGCCGGTGCCGTTCTTGCCCACGATGCCGACGCACTCACCCTTGGCGACCTCGAACGAGACGTCGCGCAGCGGCCAGAACTCATTCCCTTCGGCGTTGGGGTCGCGCTTGGAACCGTGGATGAACATCTCACGGAGGCTGCGCTTGCGCCTGCGGTTCACCGCGAAGCTGACGCCAAGCCCTTTGGCCTCGATGACCGGTTCCGCCATCAGATCTCCTTCAACACGGCGGTCTCCAGACGCCGGAAGGTGAAGTACCCAGCGAAAAGCATGAGAACCGCCCCCCCGATCGACGTTGACAGAATGAATGCGCTCGGAGCGTCCGCCGGGAACCAGATGGCGTGATGCATCTTGAAGATACCCAGCAATGGGTTGAGCTGATACAGCGTCTTGAACCACTCCGGGAAGGACTCCGAGTCGAGCACCATCGCCGACGGGATGATAATCGCCGACGCGTAGAAGAGCACTCTGTTGAGGATACGCACAATCCGCTCGACGTCGGGAACCAGCACGTTGATCGAGGCCAGTAAGAGGGTGACGCCTAGTGTGAAGGAGAACTGCACCACGATCGCCAACGGCAGCCACAGCAGGACCCCCTCCCAGTGCGTGCGCCCGCCCAGGAAGATCACGAAGGCGATGAGCACGGGCCAGGTGAACAGGTAGTCCGCGAACCTCGTGGCGACCGTCGCGAGCGGGAAGATCTCCCGCGGCACCTGCATGGTCGTGATGAGCTTGGAGTGGGTGAGCAACGCCCGCGGCGACTGGCCCAAAGCCCCGCTGAACCACAGCCACGGGAGCAACCCCGAGATCAGGAACAGCGGGTAGCCACCGGGAGCATCGTCACCACCCGGAACTCCCCGGTTGACCTGGAAGATCAGGCCGAAGACGAAGTAGTAGACCGCTGCCATCGCCAGCGGCTCCAGCATCGACCACGCCCAGCCGAGAAACGACTTCTGATACTTGACCTTCAGGTCGCGCCGGACCAGAAGGTTGACGACCTTCCGGTTCTGCCAGACGGCCAGCGCCCTTGACGCCACCGCCACCTCCTCAGGGATGCGTTCGTCATCTGGTCGACCGCAGGCGCAGGCCACGCGATCCGGGGCGGACACCGGACTCGGCCGGGTCCACATACGATGAACCGTCGGGCGCGGCCCCATCAGCGCCCTGGACCGCCCTCAGGCGTGCGGCGGCCGTGGGTGGTTCAGGAATCGGATGCCCGGGTAACTCGGGCGAGACACGGCCCTGCGGCCGCGCCACCCCGGGAGTCAGTCCCCGATTCTGGCATTCTCGCCGACCGGGGAACCCCAATCAGGCGTCTGTAGGTTACCCCCGCAGTGGGGAACGCTGTTCCACCTACGGCGATCGACGCTGATTGTTCGAATGATGTTAGCGGGGCCGGTATCTGATACCGGCTGCCCAGCATACCGGCCGCATGATCTAGGCTCGCTAGGCGACCGGAGGAGATGAGGTTTGCCATGTCGCGTGCTTCCGCGACCGGTGACCCGTCCGGCGCGCCCCATGTCACCGCCGCGGTCCTGGCGGGCGGTGTCGGGGCCCGCATGGGCGGGCCACGGCCCAAGCAGATGCTGCCGCTGGCCGGACGGGCCGTCATCGAGCACTCCGTCGCCGCGTTCTGCGACGCCCCAGACGTCGACGACGTCATCGTGCTGATGGTCGAGGACTACCTGCCCGAAATCGAGAAGATGGTGGACGACAACGGGCTGGCGAAAGTGTCGGCGGTGCTGCCCGGCGGGGCGACCCGGACCGCGACCTCATGCGCCGCGCTTCGCGCGCTCGACACCCGCGACGGCTCCGACCTCGTCCTGCTGCACGACGCCGCACGCCCCCTCGTGAGCCAACGGGTCATCGCCGACTGCGTCTCGGCCCTCGCCGGAGCGGGCGCCGTGGGGGTGGCGGTCCCGACCTCCGACACCGTGATCGAGGTCGAGGACGACGACTCGGGTGCCGAGACCCTGCGCGCGGTGCCGCCGCGGAGCTCGCTGCGCCGCATGCAGACCCCGCAGGGGTTCCACCTGGACGTCTTGCGGCGCGCCTACGACCGCGCCCTCGCCGACCCCGCGCTGGCGGCCACGGACGACTGCGGTGTGGTGCTGGGCTACCTCCCCGGCGAGACCGTCCGCATTGTCGAGGGCGA
This sequence comes from Lipingzhangella halophila, assembly GCF_014203805.1. Classification (GTDB taxonomy): domain Bacteria; phylum Actinomycetota; class Actinomycetes; order Streptosporangiales; family Streptosporangiaceae; genus Lipingzhangella; species Lipingzhangella halophila. The sequence continues at coordinate 5,141,384 of NZ_JACHJT010000001.1, forward strand.
CGAAGCCAACCTCAAGATCACCAACCCCGGTGACATCGAGATCGCCGAACTGCTGCTGCGCCAGCGGCCACAAGCGAAGGACCGGCCATGACGATCTTCACCGCGCCCGAGGTCATCGGGCACCGCGGGGCGGGACGCGGCAACGTCGACGGCAACGTCGAGAACACCCCGGAGTCGTTCCGGGCCGCCGTCGACTCCGGCGCCAGCTGGATCGAGATCGATGTCCGCCGCACCGCCGACGACCACCTGGTGCTCCGGCACGACGAAATGCTGGAGGACGGCCGGACCATCGCCGACCTGCCAGTGGCCGACCTGCGCGACGACGGCGCCATCACCCTTGAGGAGGCGGTCGGGGCGATCCCGCCGAACATCGGGCTCGACATCGACGTCAAGACCGTGATGGAGGACGCCACCGATCCCGAGGCGCGGCGCACCATGACTCTGCTGCTGCCCGTCCTGCGCCGCGAAGCACGCCACCGGCGGATGTTCGTGTGCTCGTTCGACCCCGCGGCGTTGTTGCGCCTCCACCGCGAAGCCCCGGAGATCCCCACCGCCTGGATGCCGTTCGTCCGCAACCCGTTGGACCAGGCGGTCGCCGGAGCGGCCGGGCTGGGCTGCGCGATCGTGGCGATCGACGCGCGCTCGTTCGGGCTGACCGGCGAGCCCGCCCGCCCGGGCCGCCGCGAGGTCGACTACACGGTCGGTGTCGCACACCGGGCCGGCCTGGAGATCGTCTCCTGGTGCCCCAGCCCCACCGACGCCGCGCGGTTCGCCGACGCCGGAATGGACGCCGTGGTCGTCGACGACGTCCCCGGGGTGATCGAGGCCCTCAAGGAGCGCTAGTGACAGGTACCGCCCCCCCGGTCAGGGAACCTCGCCGCGCCAGGGGCCGAGCAGGTCCGTCAAGCGCTCCTCGCCCTCGGAGGTGAGGACGACAGCGCGGTCGGCGCCGATTCGCCTGATCCACCGGCGGTCGAAGAGTACGGCGCACAAACGGGCTCCCGCCGCTCCGGCGAGGTGCGGGCGCCGTTCGGTCCAGTCCAGGCAGGTGCGCGAGAGGGGCCGTCGGCCTGCGGGGACCGGGCCGTCCAGATGGGTGGCCATCCATTCCAGACCCGCGGGGGTGACCGCCAACGTGGCGTCGAGAACGCCGCGGTCCCGGAGCGCTTCGGTGATGGCTACGCCGAGACGACCAGCGAGATGATCGTAGCAGGTACGTCCGCGTGCCAGGGCTTGGCTCTTCGAGGCCGCCCTGAGGGTTCGCGCCGCCACCGGCCGCGGCTCGACGAGGGATGCCAGATCCTCAAGGCATGCGGCGACCCGCGGGTCCGCGAGTTGGAGATAGCGGCTGCTCCCCTGGCGGTGCTCGCGACACAGCTCGGCCTGGACGAGGACGGTCGCGTGCTCACTCGCGGTCGAGAGTGAGACCCCGCCTTTCCTGGCGAGCTGGGAAACCGACCAGGGCCGGCCGTCGAGGAGGGCGTCGCAGAACGCGGCGCGGGTGCGGTTGGCCAGCACCCCCGCGACATCGGCTATCCCTTCCGCGGACACGGGGGCATTGTCTCCCCCGAACACTTCGGGGTCCACCGAACCGTTCCGTGCCTAGCGTCTTCCTCATGGACACCACGGAGATCCTGCGGAATCCCGAGTACGTCGTCCCCGTCCAGCAACCAGGCGATCGCGGAGTCGCCTGGCTGCGGGGCATGGTGCCGCGGTTCGCCGAGGGCGGGGGCCATCGGCGGCGCCGCACGATCGCCGAGCGGATGCTCGCGGAGATCGATGTCGAGGGGTTGCGCCGCCCGGGCGCGCCGGTCGCCAACCTCGCCGAAGCCGTCGGGCTCCCTCGCGCCGCGGCGCCCGACGTCGCACTCGTCGCCGCGTGCTACCAGCCTCACCTGCCCGTTTCGGCGGACGGCGACGAGGCGGTCGCACGGCTGGTCGCGGCAGCCGGAGGTCACTGGGACGAGGAAACGGCGGTTCGGATCAGTCTGCTGGTGCAGGCCCACGACGCCACCCGAGCCGTGATCGCTGGTCAGGAGCCACCGGTCGCAACAACGCGGCGGGTGGCACCGGACGGCTCCGAAGTGGTCGTCGGCCTGGCCGGCGAGCCGTTCGGCGCTGGGCGCCACGCGTGTCCCGCCAGACCCCACGCTGAGGCGCTGGTCGATGGTGCCCGCGCCTTCCGGCGCATGCACCAGGCCGAGGACCTGCTGATCCTCCCCAACGCCTGGGACGTCGCCTCCGCGTTGGCGCTGGTCGAGGCGGGCTTCCCCGCGATAGGGACGACGAGCCTCGGGGTCGCCGCGGCCCACGGCCTCCCGGATGCCACCAGCAGTACACGCGCCGAGACCCTGGAACTGGCGCGGCGGCTCGTGGCACTGCCCGTTCCCGTCACCGTCGACATCGAGTACGGACTCGGCGCTGATCCCGCGGAGTTGGCCGGCCAACTGTCAGTGCTCGGCGTGGCGGGGGTCAACCTGGAGGACGGCCGCCCCGGAGGTCTCGCGCCCACTACCGAGGGGGCGCGACTGATCAGGTCAGTCAAGCGGGCCGCACCCGAACTGTTCGTCAACGCACGCGTCGACACCTACTGGCGGGACTCCGCCGTTCAGGAGACCCGGCACCGCGCGGAATCCTACGTCGAGGCCGGCGCGGACGGCGTCTTCGTTCCTGGCCTGCGAGAGCCGGAAATAATCCGTGACCTGGTCGACCACCTTCCGGTGCCCATCAATCTGCTCAGCCAGCTTCCGCTGCGCGAGCTCAGGGATCTCGGAGTCCGCCGGGTGAGCACCGGATCGCTGCTGTTCCGCGCCGCGATCCAGGCAACGGTCGACGCGGCCGCAGCGATCCGCACCGGGAACCCGGTCGCCGGCGTCCCGACGTACGACGAGGTCGCGGCGCGCACTCTCCGGCGGAGCTGACGGCGGCGATGGTGGCGGTGACCACCCGCACTACGTGGTGCTCTCCCTGTCGCCGGTCCGGCCGCGCGCGGTGCGGGAGTCGGCTCCCAGGCTCGGCGGGCTGGTCAGAAAACCAATCCCCCACGACATGTGCATGGTGGCCAGCGCCACCGGGATCGCCAGATGGGACTTCCAGGAAAGCCCCCGGCCCAGTGGCACGGACGCGGCGACGACGCCGGCGGCATAGCCGGCCGGAACGATCAGGGCGGGCCAGAAGAAGACCCCCGCGAGGATCCCCGCGAGGATCGCGAGCACCGCCGCGGGCGGCGCGAGATAGCGCAGGTTCAGGGTGCCCTTGTGCTGGCGGGCCACGACGCGCCGCCACCGGCCGTAGTGGAAGTACTGCTTGGCGAGCGCCTTGGCGTTGTGACGCGGTCGGTAGGAGACGCGCATCCGCGGCTGGAACCAGACCACACCGCCGCTCTGCCGGATGCGGTGGTTCATCTCCCAGTCCTGGGCGCGCAGGAACGCCTCGTCGTAGCCGTCGACCCGGTCGAGCGCCGAGCGCCGGAACACCCCCAGGTAGACGGTGTCGGCCGGGCCGCCCTCGCCACCGGTGTGGAAGCGCGCGTTGCCCACGCCCACCTTGGAGGTCATGGCGGCGGCGACGGCCTTCTCCCACCAGGAGCCCCCCTCGGCGGCCATGATGCCGCCCACGTTGTCGGCACCCGTCTCGTCGAGGGTCTCCACGGCCACGCGCAGGTAGTCGGCGGGCATCATGGCGTGCCCGTCGATGCGCGCCACGATGGGGTGCGAGGACGCTCCGATGGCCGCGTTCAGGGCTGACGGGGTGTGGCCGCTCGGGTTGTCGACGACCTTCACGCGCGGGTCGTCGGCGGCCAGTGAGTCGGCGACCTCCCGGGTGCGGTCTCCCGACGGGCCGACGGCGAGTACGGCCTCCAGCTCACCCGGGTACTCCTGGGCGAGCACGTGCCGAACCGCGCCCGCGAGGTGGCGCTCCTCGTTCCGCACGGGCATAACTACCGAGACTGCCGGCCAGGTCATGAGCGTATCCAAGGGTCGACGGCGGGCTGGGAGTGGTGCGTCCAGGGGCGCCGGCGGACAGGCCCGCCGCCGCCATGCGGCTCGCTCGCCAGGTAACGTTACTCCACCTGCTGCCCGGGCCCGACCGCGTCCAACGGCATAGTGTCCCGCGACATGCGCCAACACGCCGAGAGGCGACAACCCGCGCCGCATCGGTGCATCGGGTGACAACCTGGGAACGGCACCGGGGCCGGTCATGTGGGACGGGGGCCGATGAAAGACCACGAGGGAGACGGCGGCGGAAACAGAGCGGGACGGGACGTTCCCGAGTTCTCCCGCCCCCGTTCAAGCCCCACGCCGCCCACCCCTCCGAGGCCGGCGCGGGCCCGAGGGCTCTCCGGAATCCCCGACGCGCGCGTCCGCCGGCAGCGGTCCCTGGTGCTGCTCGCCGCGGCACTGTCGTGCCTCGTGCTACTGGTATCCGGCTCCTCGTGGGCGTTCACCGAATGGGTCTCCGGGAAGATCAACCGCTTCGACGTGTTCAGCGGGCTGTTCGACGGGGACCGTCCCGAGGGCCCCAAGGGGGCGCTGACGTTCCTGGTGATCGGCACCGACCACCGGAGCGACTCTGGTGAGGCGGGCGGCCGCTCGGACACCATGATGCTGGTGCACCTGAACAGGGACCGCGACCACGCCAACATCGTCGGACTCCCCCGCGACTCGTGGGTGGACATCCCGGGTCGGGGCAAGGACAAGATCAACGCGGCCTACTCACACGGCGGCCCGCGGCTCGCCGTGCAGACCGTCGAGTCAACCACGAACGTGCGTATCGACCACTACGTCGAAGTGGACTTCTCGGGCTTCGTCGACGTGGTCGACGCGCTCGGCGGGGTCGAGGTGTGCCTGCCCGAGCCGATCGACGACCCCAAGGCCCACCTCTCCATGGACGCGGGAACGCACGAGGTCGACGGGGAGCGGGCGCTCGCCTTCTCCCGCACGCGCCAGACGTCCGGCGGCGACCTCGACCGCATCGACCGGCAGCAGCAGGTCCTCTCGGCGCTGCTGCAGAAGGCGCTCAGCTCGGAGACGCTCTCGGACCCGAGCAAGCTCACGTCCTTCCTCGACACCGCGCTCGGTGCCGTGACCGTGGACGAGGGCCTGGACACCGCGAGCATCAACGAACTCGCGGGGCAGGTCAGCGACCTCGGAATGGACGACGTGACCTTCGCGCAGGTCCCGGTGACCGAGACCGACTACCAGACCCCCCGCAGCGGCGTCGCCGTCAGGTGGAACGAGGAGGCGGCGCACGACCTGTTCGCCGACATCAACGCGGACCGGCCGATCAGCGCGGACGGCGGGGGCGGCGACCCGGACGAACCCACTGGCGGCGAGGCCGACGAGCGCCCTCGTCCGGACGACATCCAACTGCAGGTCTTCAACGGCACTGGTGCCCCCGGCAAGGGCGAGGAGGTCCGGACCGCGCTCGCCGATGCGGGGTTCGCGACCTCGGGTGCGGCGCGGAACTGGCCCACCCAGGACGTCGCGACGACGCTGGTCCGGCACGCACCGGGGGACGCGAAGGCCGCCGCGCTGGTGTCCAAGAGCATCCCCGGGTCCGAGGTGCGGGAGGACGCCACCCTGGGCACGGACGTGCAGGTGGTGATCGGGTCCGACTACACCTCCGTCACCCCGCCCGAGTCGGCGCCGTCGAGCGGCCCCGACCCCGCGGACGGTGCCGGCGAGGGGCCGCGCGACGAGGTCAGCGCCTCGACCGCGCGGGACAACGTCTGCGGCTGAGCCGGAGGGACCGCGCCGCCGATCCGGCGGAACGCGGAATCCGGACTCGCGTACGCGCGTGCGTTAAGGTGCCCGGAATCGTGGTAGGACCACGACCATACCGACGATTCTGGAGGGTCCGTGCTTCGCCACATTGTCGGCCTGCTGGCCGGGTTGCTCTGCGCTCCACTGCTGTGGGTCGGTATGGCGTGGGCCAATGCCGAGGTCATGGACGCGGGTTTCCCGAGTGAACCCGCCATGCCCGGAGTCGCCGCGCTCATGGCCGCCGGTGTCCTCGGCGGGCTGCTCGTCGGATCCCGGATATCACCCCTGACGGCGCTGCTCTCGGGGGCCCTCCTGCTGGGATTCTGCCTCTGGCCGCTGCTGGACCGCGCCTCACTCGACGCCGCCCTGCCGGGCTGGCTCGGCTCCGAGTCGATGTTCCACCCACTGGGACCGGCGTTTCCGGTCGCCGTGCCCGTTGGCACCCTGCTGTTCATCTCGGCGTTGATGCCGTGGCGGTGGCGCTCTGCGGCCGCCCCGCCTGCCAACGACGGTCCTCCGCAGCCCAATCCGGGCGGCCAGCAGCCCTACCAGCCGTCTCCCGCGGGCCCCGGCCCCGAGGACCCGCACCGGGGCACTGCCGATTACGCCGAGCCCGCCAGCACCACGACACCGTTCCAGCGCGACCCGTCGGGTGGGGCGCCGCGGCCCGCCCGGAGCGAAACGCCGCCCAACCCGTCAGCGACCCAGGTGTTCGGCGAGGACACGGAGCGGTGAGCGGCAGGCCGGAGGGCGGCGGACGGGCCGGCACTCAGAGGTAACCTTGGCTGGGAGCCCGCAAGACCCCGCATTTCACGCGATACTGCACACTATGAACTTCTTCCCGGCGCATGGTCGACTCGCATTCACCCGGAGTTAAGGTTGCGCCGTGGGCGAGTCCGGCAATCTCTCCCGTAACACACGTCGTCCGGCCCCGGCAACGACGACACGCGAGCAGGGCGGAGCGAGCCGCCGGATGGGCGTTCGTCCACGGCGGTGGGACGCAAGGAAGGACGAACCATTGGTCGACGCACAGCTCAGCAGGATCTCGGTAATCGGCACCGGGTATCTGGGTGCCACGCATGCCGCCTGCATAGCCGATCTCGGCTTTGACGTGCTGGGGCTGGACGTCGACCAGGCCAAGGTAGACAGCCTCTCGGCCGGACGCATCCCGTTCTACGAGCCCGGCCTGGAGGAGGTCCTGAACCGCAACCTGGCCGCCGGACGGCTGCGTTTCACCTCCGACTACACCGAGGTCGCCGAATTCGCCGACGTCCACTTCCTCTGCGTCGGGACACCGCAGCGCTCCGACTCCAACGCCGCCGATCTCAGCTTCGTCGAGGCGGCCATCGAGAGCCTGGCTCCCCACCTGACCCGGCCGGCCGTCGTTATCGGCAAGTCCACTGTTCCCGTGGGCACCGCCACCCGCGTGGCGGACCGGCTGCACGCCGCCGCACCGGCCGGTACGGACGTCGAGCTCGGCTGGAGCCCGGAGTTCCTGCGCGAGGGCTTCGGCGTCGAGGACACCCTGCGGCCCAACCGGATCGTCATCGGCACCGAGTCCACGCGCGTCGAGGCGGTCATGCGGGAGATCTCGGCCCCGCAGATCGAGCAGGGCATCCCGTTCCTGGTGACCGACCTGCAAACTGCCGAGCTGGTCAAGGTCTCGGCGAACGCGTTCCTGGCCACCAAAATCTCCTTCATCAACGCCATGGCCGAGGTGTCCGAGGCCGCCGGGGCCGACGTCATGAAGCTGGCCAAGGCGCTCTCCTACGACGACCGCATCGGCGGCAAGTTCCTCGGCCCGGGCCTCGGGTTCGGCGGCGGCTGCCTCCCCAAGGACATCCGCGCCTTCATGGCCCGCGCCGACGAGCTCGGCGTCGAGCCCGCGCTGTCGTTCCTGCGCGAGGTCGACGCCATCAACCAGCGCCGCCGGGCCCGCACGATCGACATCGCACGAGGGCTCATCGGCGGCGGGTTCGCCGACCGGACCGTGGGGGTGCTGGGCGCCGCGTTCAAACCCAACTCCGACGACATCCGCGACTCCCCGGCGCTCGACGTCGCCTCGACGATCGCCTCGCAGGGCGCGCGGGTGACCGTCTACGACCCCGAGGCCCTGGAGCGTGCGAAGGAAGCGCACCCGGAACTCAACTACGCGCACTCCATGCTGGAGGCGGTCCGGGACGCCGATGTCGTGCTGATGCTCACCGAGTGGGCCGAGTTCCGCGACGCCGACCCCGACGAGCTCGCCAAGGTTGTGGCGCAGTGCAACATCGTCGACGGCCGCAACGCGCTCGACGCGGTGGAGTGGCGCGCCCACAACTGGACCTACCGGGCACTAGGCCGACCCTAGATCGGTGATGTGGGTTCGTGGTGCGGTGCCCGACGGGGCGGCGAGGACGGCGGTGGGCCGGCCCCCGGGTGATCGGTTCGGGTGCCCGGTGGTGACGCGCCCGACGACCGGGGTCTGGCCCGTGGCTGGGGCCCATCGGTCGTGACTGTGGCGCCAGACTCCGGGGAAACACGGCGAAACGGGCAGGTGTGGGTGCGGGGTCCGCGGCGAGAGTGTCCGTGGGGACAAGGTCAGCGACGAGAATGTCCTCTCGGTCACTCTCGCCGCGGCCCATCGCCGAGAACGTCCGCACAGTCATCCTCGATGCGCGCCCCGCCGCCGGACGGCAGCACTGGCGCCCGCAAAGGCACGGTTCCCGCGGGGCCGGCGCCTTCGCTGCCCTCGTCGCGCGCGCAACCATCGGGCACCCATAGCGATCACCCGGGGCCGGGCCACTCGCCGTCCTCGCCGCCCTCGTTAGGCGCCCCACCACCCACCCACATCACCGATCTAGGCAGTGTTTTCTGGGCTCGCTGCCGCTCACCCGGGTCGGGCGCCCCGAAGCCGGGAACCTTCGGGCACCTCCGGTGTGCCGCCCAATCAGCTCCGCCACTCGCGGACGCCCCACCTACGGACCCTCCAGAACCCCGGCGGCGCCCGACCCAGACGGCCACCTGGTTCGAAAAACGTCGTCGGCCTCAGCCGTCCACGCTGAAGCCGATGGCCGGGCTGTCGCTGCCCACCTGCCGGCGCAGGCGCTCGCCCTTCTCCTGCGCCTGGGTCCGCAGGTCGGCCTGGAAGTCGACCATCCGCTCGCGCAGCTCGGGGTTGTGCATGGCGAGCATGCGCACCGCGAGGAGTCCCGCGTTGCGCGCGGCGCCCACCGCGACCGTCGCGACGGGAACCCCGGCCGGCATCTGCACGATGGACAGCAACGAGTCCATCCCGTCAAGGTGCTTCAGCGGGACCGGCACCCCGATCACCGGCAGCGGCGTGACCGCGGCCAGCATCCCGGGCAGGTGGGCCGCCCCGCCCGCCCCGGCGATGATCACCTTCAGCCCGCGCTCGGCGGCCTGCGAGCCGTAGTTGATCATGTCCTGCGGCATCCGGTGCGCGGAGACAACATCGGCCTCGTAGCTGAGGTCGAACACCTCCAGCGCCGAGGCGGCCTCCTGCATGACGGGCCAGTCGGAATCACTGCCCATCACGATGCCGACCGTCGGGTCAGTCTCGGTCACTTCGCGTCTCCCTTGAGGTATGCGGCCGCGGTCCGGGCACGTTCGAGAAGCTCGTTGTGGTCGTCGCCCTGAACCGTGACATGCCCGATCTTGCGGCCGGGCCGAACCTGCTTGCCGTAGAAGTGCGTCTTGAGTTCGGGGTCCCTGGCCATCACGTGAACGTACCGGTCGAAAACTCCGGGGTCCTCCCCGCCGAGCACATTGGCCATGACCGTATAGGGCGCGGTGGCCCGCGGCGACCCCAGGGGCAGGTCGAGGACGGCGCGCAGATGCTGCTCGAACTGGGAGGTGCGGGCGCCGTCGATGGTCCAGTGCCCGGAGTTGTGCGGGCGCATAGCCAGCTCGTTGACAACCACCCCGTCGCCGGTCTCGAAGAGCTCCACCGCGAGCATCCCCGTGACGCCGAGCGCGTGCGCGAGCTCGATCGCGAGCTGCTGGGCGTGGGTGGCCCGCTCCTCGTCGAGCCCGGGAGCGGGCGCGATCACCTCGTGGCAGATGCCGCCGCTCTGCACGGTCTCGACCACCGGGTACGCCGCGACCTGTCCGTAGGGCGAGCGTGCGACCTGCACGGCGAGCTCGCGCCGGAAGGCCACCCGCTCCTCCACCATCATCGGGGTCTCGGTGGCGACCGCGCGGTCCAGCACGGTGCGTGCCTGCTCAACGGAGTCGGCCATCCACACGCCTTTGCCGTCGTAGCCGCCGCTGGCCGCCTTGAGCACGACCGGCCAGCCCACCTCGGCGCCGAACGACTCGACGTGGCCGATTGAGGTCACCGCGCGCCAACGCGGGCTGGGCGCGGAGAGCTCCGCGGCGCGGGTACGCATGCGCACCTTGTCCTGCGCGTAGCGCAGCGCGTCGCGGCTCGGCCGGACCACCGCCCCGGCCGCTTCGACCTCGCGCAGGACCGGCTCGGGCACATGCTCGTGGTCGAAGGTGACGATGTCACAGGACTTCGCGAAGGTCAGCAGGTCGGCCAGGCCGCGGTCGTCGCCGAGCTGGACGTCGCCGCAGACCAGGGCGGCGCTGTCACTGGTGGACCCGGCGAGGACGCGGAAGTCGATGTCCAGGGGGATGGCCGCCTGGTGCGTCATCCGGGCAAGCTGGCCACCGCCGACCATGCCGACGCGGGGGACGGGCCGGTTACGCTCGCTCACTGTGCCTCAGTTCGTTGGTTCGCTCGTGGTGCGCGAGACCGCATAGGCTGCCACGAGGCTCCTGATTGTGCTCCCCAGGGAGTCTAATGACCACCCGGGAAGAGGAAGGCGTCCCCTCGTGCGACCGGTCGCAGCGCTCTACCGCCGCTTCAGGTGGCTGCTCCACGAACTCGCCCGGTTCGCATCCGTCGGTGCCGTCGCCTATGTGGTGCAGATCGCCACAACGAACCTCTTCTGGGCCGTGTTCGACCTGCCGTCGATGGTCGGCCAGGGCTTGGGCGCCTTGATCTCCATGATCGTGGCGTTCATCGGGCACCGCCACTGGACGTTCCCCCACCGGGCGCGGACCGGCCTGCACCGCGAGTACACGCTGTTCTTCATCATGAACGGCGTCGGGATGCTGATCCAACTGCTGTGCGTGTGGGTGAGCGTCTACGTTCTCGGGTTCGACAGCCAGTTGGCCAACAACATCTCGGGCAACTTCATCGGTGTCGGGCTGGGCACCCTGTTCCGGTACTGGTCCTATAAGCGGTGGGTCTTCCCGGAGGCCACCGGTACCGCGTCCAGCGGCACCAGCGACACGGCGGAGCCCGAGGACCCGGTGCATTCCGGATAGCTTCTGTTCTCCGCCGGCGCGTTCCACGCAATAGTCCGGCCAGGAAACCGTAAAATCTGTGGAAAAGTCGCGCGATTAGCGAAGATTTTCCCATTTTGCGGCTTCCGTGTTTTCGGTCAACCCGCGTTCGCACGGCGCGCATCATAGGGAAACACCGCCGGTCCGTTTTAACATCAGATACATGACCTGCGTTTTGCTGGCCGAAGACGATGTCTCCATCTCCGAGCCGCTCGCACGCGCGCTCCGCCGCGAAGGGTACTCGGTGGATGTCACCGTGAGCGGTGTGGAAACTCTCGACCGGGCTAGGACCGGGGATACCGACCTTATGGTCCTCGATCTCGGGCTGCCCGAAATGGACGGCCTAGAGGTCGCACGCCGGCTCCGCGCCGAAGGCCACGGCACCCCTATCCTGATCCTCACCGCGCGCGCCGACGAGGTCGATACTGTTGTTGGCCTGGACACGGGGGCTGATGACTACGTCACGAAGCCGTTTCGCCTGGCCGAGCTGCTCGCCCGGGTACGTGCGCTGCTGCGCCGCGGCGGGGCCGAGGTACCCGTCGTGCACGGCGTGCGCATCGACAACGACTCCCGGCGCGCCTGGATCGGCGACCGGGAACTCCAACTCACCACAAAAGAGTTCGACCTGCTGCGGGTGCTGGTACGCGACGCCGGAAAGGTGGTCACCCGCGAGCAGATTATGCGGGAAGTGTGGGACACCAACTGGTGGGGTTCCACCAAGACGCTGGACATGCACATTTCGTGGCTGCGGCGCAAACTCGGCGACGACGCCACCCATCCCTCTTACATCACCACGGTCCGAGGCGTCGGTTTCCGATTCGAACGAGAATAGACTGACCTGCGGCGTCGCACCCCATACTGGAACATCACGGGGCTACGCGAGCAAGGGGTGACATGCGCAGGCGGATGCTGTTCTCCACACTGGTGGTTACCGTCATCGCGGTCATGCTCCTCGGGCTGCCGCTGGGGGCGTTGACGTACAAGTCCGTCTACAGCGCGAACGTCAACGCACTGCAACGCGAGGCCGAGGTCATCGGTGCCGAGGTCGACGCACAGCTCGAACGGGAAGGCCAGATCCAGCCGGACGAGCTCGCGGACGAGCACTCCCGGCTGTACATCGAAATCACCCGCGCCGGGAACGGCGAGCCGATCAGGACCGGCGGCTGGGACATCGACCCCCGCGCCCCCGACGCTCCCTCCACCCTGGACGCGTCAGCCACCTCCGAGTCCGGCGCCGAGATCTCGGTGTGGCGCTCCACCGCCCAGCTCCAGGAGAGCGTCATCAACGCCTGGCTGGGCATCGCCTCGCTGTCGCTGCTCGCGATCGCGGTGGCCGTGGGCCTGGCCATGCTGCAGGCCCGACGGCTCACCCTGCCCCTGGTCGACCTCGCCGCGACCGCGGAACGCCTCGGCTCGGGTGTCACCACGCCCTGGGGGCACCGCTACGGCATCCCCGAGGCCGACCGGGTCGCCGAGGTACTGGACCGCAGCGCCGAACGCATCGCGGGGCTCATCGCCACCGAACGGCATTTCGCCACCGACGCCTCCCACCAGTTGCGCACCCCGCTGACCGCGCTCACGATGCGCCTCGAAGAGATCCTCGCCGAGTCGAACAACCCCGAGGTCGTGCGCGAGGAGGGAGAGGCGGCGCTCGCCCAGGCCGAACGGCTGGTCGAGACGGTCGAGAGCCTGCTGGGCCGGGCCCGCAAGAGCCAGCACCCCGAGGTGGAACCGGTCCCGATCGACGACGTCCTGCAGCAGTGCGTGGACGAGTGGGATCCGGTGTTCCAACAGGAGGGCCGTTCCCTGGAGATGACCGGTTCGGGCGGGCTCACCGCCATGACCGTGCCCACCGACCTGTCACAGATACTGGCCACGCTGGTGGAGAACGCCTATAAGCACGGCGCGGGGACAGTGACCGTGCACCGTGTGGAGGCTGGCCAGTCCGTCCGTATCGAGGTCAGCGACCAGGGGGACGGCATCCCCGAGCACATGTCCGGCAGGATCTTCGAACGCGAGGTGACCAGCGGAAACGGAACCGGTCTGGGTCTTGCCCTGGCCCGGCACATCGCCGAGTCCGAGGGCGCACGGGTGGAGCTGATCCAGACGCGGCCCACCACGTTCGCCCTCTTCCTCCCGTCGAGCGCCGGCGGCCTGACGAAGATCACCGGCCCGGTCTAGGCCTAGATCGGTGATGGGGGGCGCGCTCATCGGCGATCTTGAGGATTTAGTTCCCGCAGCGCGCTACGAAGGGACGAAATCCTCAAGACCAGCACACAACCCGGCGAGCTTGCTCGCCAAAGAGCGCCGCCTAGCCGCTCAGGTGCTCCTCTCCGCTCTCCATCTCGGCGATCAGCTCCCGCAGGTTCGGCGCCTCCGCCTCGATCGAGGTGGACGGCCCGTGCCCGGTGTGCACCACCGTGGCGCCCGGCAACGGGAGCAGGTGGTCGCGGATCGAGGAGAGGATGGTCGGGTAGTCGGAGTACGAGCGGCCGGTGGCCCCCGGCCCGCCCTGGAACATGGTGTCGCCGGTGAAGACGACGCCCGGGCCCGGCGCGTACAGGCTGACCGCACCGGGCGCGTGCCCCGGCGTGTGCAGTACCTGCAGCTCGACGTCGCCCGCTTGCAGGCGCTCGCCGTGCAGCAAGGGAGCATCGGGCTCGCGGTCGGGGTAGACCATGTTCCACAGCGGTGTGTCGTCGGGATGCACCAGGATCGGCGCGTCGGTGAGGTCGGCGAGCTGTGCCGCGGCGTTGATGTGATCGTTGTGCGCGTGCGTGCACACGATCGCCATCAGCTCGCGATCACCCAGGGCGCGAGCGATCTCCTCGTGGTCGTGCGCGGCGTCGATCACGATCGCTGTGCGCTCGTTCCCGACGATCCAGACATTGTTGTCGACGTCGAACTCGCCACCGTCGAGGCGGAAGACCCCCGACGTGACGACCTTGTCCACCGGAATCTGCGCGGCGGCCATTTAGCTGACCACCACCGAACGCAGTACTTCACCACGGTGCATCTTGTCGAAGGCCTCCTCAACGCCGTCCAGTGCGATTTCCTCGGTCACGAACCCGGCCAGATCGAGCCGGCCCCCCAGGTACAAGTCAACCAGCATCGGGAAGTCCCGCGAGGGCAGGCAGTCGCCGTACCACGACGACTTGAGCGCGCCGCCGCGCCCGAAGACATCGAGCAGCGGCAGGTCGATCCGCATGTCAGGGGTGGGAACCCCGACAAGAACCACCGTTCCCGCCAGGTCCCGAGCATAGAACGCCTGCCGGTATGTTTCCGGCCGGCCCACGGCGTCGATCACAACATCGGCGCCATTGCCCCCGGTCAGCTCCTGCACCGCCTCGACAGGAGAGTGCTCACGGGAGTTCACAGTGTGGGTGGCGCCGAACCCGGTCGCCCATTCGAGCTTGCGCTCGTCGACATCGACGCCGATGATACGCGTGGCGCCGGCCAGCTTCGCCCCGGCGATCGCGGCGTTGCCCACGCCGCCGCAGCCGATCACCGCGACGGAGTCGCCCCGAGTGACCCCGCCCGTGTTCAGCGCCGCGCCCATTCCGGCCATGACGCCGCACCCCAGCAGGCCCGCCACAGCAGGGCGCACCTCGGGGTTGACCTTGGTGCACTGCCCGGCGGCGACCAGCGTCTTCTCCGCGAAGGCCCCGATACCCAGCGCCGGTGACAGCGGCGTGCCGTCGCTCAGGGTCATCGGTTGGGTCGCGTTGTGGGTGTCGAAGCAGTACCAGGTGCGACCGCGTTCGCAGGCCCGGCACCGCCCGCAGACGGCACGCCAGTTGAGGATCACGAAGTCGCCGGGCTCGACCTCGGTGACGCCGGGACCAACCTCGCTGACGACGCCCGCGGCCTCGTGGCCCAGCAGGAAGGGAAACTCGTCGTTGATACCGCCTTGGCGGTAGGCCAGATCAGTGTGGCACACCCCGCACGCCTGGACATCGACCACCGCCTCACCTGGGCCGGGGTCCGGTACGACAATGGTCTCGACGCTGACCGGATCGTCCTTTTTCCGCGAGACAACCGCCCTGACTTCGTGCGCCATGCCAGACTCCTTCGTGCTGGAGCTCGTGTACGTAACCAACATGCCGGACGGCGGTTTCGCGGAAAAGATCTCGGTTACTTCGACCCGGGCTACCGCCGCACCCCCGGCTCCTGCAGGTTAGCCGCCCGCTGACTGGCTCACGTCCAGGCTGCGGCGCAGGGCGTAGGGCTGCAACTGGCCGAGTCCGTGCGCGTGCCGCGGACGCGCCGCGACGACCTGGAACGACGCGTCGTCCGCGAGCTGGGCGGCGAGGGCGTCGTCGATCAGGACGGTGCCCGGACGCGCGAACGAGGTAAGGCGGCTGGACCGGTTCACCGTCGTGCCGAAGACATCGCCGAGCAACGCGAGCACGGGCCCGTAGGCGAGTCCGACCCGGACGTCGGGCACCTCGACGTGCGTCTTGACGCCGTCGGCGAGCTGCAACGCGATCTCGGCGGCGCCCCGGGAGGAGTTACTGACGTAGAGGACCTCGTCGCCGAGTGTCTTGATCAGCCGGCCGCCACCCGAGGCCACGATGTCAGCCGCGGTGGCCTCGAACCCCTCGACCACCTCGGCCAGCTCCACCTCGTCGAGCTCCCGGCTCAGCGTCGTGAACGACACCAGGTCGGCGAACCCGACGACCAGCGGGAAGTACGTGGGCGCGGCATCGTCGTTGTTCTGCATGACCGCGAGGGTCCGCGCCGCGGACGCGGCGAGCTGCCGGCGCCAGATGTGCAGCAGCAGCCGCTCGATGTCGGGAAGCAGGTCCTTCGCCAGCTCCACGAGCGGGCTGATCCCGGACTCGTCGGTGGTGGTTTCCGGCTTGTGCGACAGCGTCGTGAGAATGCTGGTCTGCCATTCGGCCAGGCGGGCCATCGTCTGCCCCATGGCACGCGCCATCCGGACCGCGGCCTCCTCGTCCAGGATGTCCTCTTCCAGGAGGCGCGAGGTGATGCGCAGCGCCTCGACATCACTCTCGGTGAACGCGGGATCGTCGTCGTCCCGGGTCGTGAAGCCGAGCGCGCGCCAGATCCGGGCGGAGAACTCCGGACTGGCCCCGGCCCGCCGCACTGCCTCGTCCCGGGTGTACAGTGCTTCGCCCCCCAGCAGGACGGCTTCGATCTCTTGCGGGTCGGGACGCGGCGACATACATTCTCTTCGTGTTCAGGGCTGGTGCGGCGCTGGGAAGCCCGGCACCAGCCGGTCGGATGGCACCTTACGTGCGTGTGCCTGTCGGTTTAGTACCCGGGGGTCGGGCCCGTCAAGGAATCGCGCGCCCCTGACCAGGCAGCCACCGGCGGCGGGCACCGGCACTCAGTGTCCACTCTGCGGGGGCTGTCCCCCCTGGCCGGGCGGATAGTCGCGCCGCTGCGCCTCGTCGACCTGCCGGTAGATCTCGCTCTGCAGCCACTGCACTCGCGGAACGCGTTCCAGCACCATGCCCTCCTGCTCAGAGGCCGACTGGATGGACAACGTGCCGTAGCGCATGATGCGTTCCCACAGGGAGATGCTGAACGTGACATCGTTGACGCGCATCAGGGGCATGTCGCGACCATGTTTGGACAGCAGGCCGTACCGCTCCATCAGCCGCCGGGTGCTCAGGATGTAGACGGTGTTCCACCACTTCAGCAGCGGGACGAGCCAGAACACCAGTGCGGCGAGCACCGCGAGGCCGATCACCACGTAGGTGGCCCACGGGCCCCACTCCTCACCCGCCGGGATCACCCACACCAGCCCGGCCGCGACGGCGATGATGACGATCAGCAGCAGGAACTCCCCGATCAGGGTGGTCCAGTGCTGGCGGGTGAAGTGCACCAGCTCCTCGTCCCCGGCAAGGTGACGGTCAGCGATCCCCATACCACGCATACTGACACAGCCTGGCCCGCCAGGCAGAGCCCCTTGGCGACCAGCTTCGGCAACGGCACGGAACCGGCGGGCTCACTCGGGCGGCCGGACATGCACGACGTCGCCCGCGCTCAGCGCCTGCACAGCGCCTTCCGTATCCCGCACGGTGAGACGGCCGTCGGCGTCGACACCGGTGGTCCGCCCCTCCAGCACCCGGCCGCCGGGCAGGTGCACGCGCACTGTCCGGCCGATAGTGCCGCACTGCTCCCGGTACTCCCGGGCGAGCCCGCTCGCCTCGGCATCGCCACCATGGTCCACCCACGCCTGGTAGCTGGTGGCGAAGGCGCGCAGGACGGCACGCAGCAGCAGGTCGCGGTCGGGGTGTGCGGCTCCCTCCAGCGCCAGCGACGTGCCGGAGTCGACCGGCAGCTCCGCGCGCCGCTGGGAGACGTTCAGCCCCATGCCGATGACGATCGCGCCTCCCTCCGGCTCGCCCACCGCCTCGGAGAGGATGCCGGCGAGCTTGCGCCCGGCGACCGCCCCGGGCTCGGCCGCCGCCAGCACGTCGTTCGGCCACTTGAGCTGGGCGGTCACCTCGGCTATCCGCCCGATGCCGCGTACCGCGGCAACACCCATGAGCAGCGGCAGCCACCCGTACCGGTTTACCGGGACGTCCGGGCGCACCAGCACCGAGAACGTGAGCGCGGCGCGCGCCGGGGTCGTGAACGTCCGGTCCAGCCGCCCCCGGCCCGCTGTCTGGTGGTCGGCCACCAGCACGGTCCCGTGCGGTGCGTCGTCGCGGGCGCGCCGCGCCAGTTCGGTGTTGGTGGAGGCGGCTTCTTCCCGCACGTCGATCTCGCGCCAGAGCGAGTCCGGCCGGACGAGCGCACGGGTCAACGAGGCCGCCCGCAACGGCGGCCGGTCGAGATCGGTGTACGGCGAGTTCCCCATGGTCCAATTCAACTACCCGAGAGCGGCGCCCCGCGCCCGGGAACGCGGGTTAACCGGTGTTCTGCAACCCGGCGGCGACACCGTTCACGGACAGCAGGAGCAGGCGCTCCAGGTGGTACTGGTCGTCGCCGGACAGCTCCGCCCCCTCGTCGCGCAGCGCCTTCAACGCGCGCAACTGCAGGTGCGACAGCGCGTCGACGTACGGGTTGCGCAGGTCGACGGCGCGCGAGAGCACGCGGCGGTTCTCCAGCAGCCGATCGTGCCCGGTCACCTTGAGGACGAGGTCACGCGTGCGGTCGTACTCGGCGAGCACGTGCTCGGTCAGCTCGGGACGGCCTCCCAGGCTCAGGTACCGCTCAGCGATCGTCCGGTCGGTCTTGGCCAGGCTCATCTCCGCGTTGTCGAGCAGCGAGGCGAACAGCGGCCACTCGTTGTACGCGCGGCGCAGCTCCGCGAGGTCGTCTGCGGCGGCCAGGCCGGTACCCAGCCCGTACCAGCCGGGCAGGTTGACGCGGGTCTGGGTCCAGGCGAACACCCAGGGAATGGCGCGCAGGTCGTCGAGGCCGCGGGCGGCCGACCGGCGGGAAGGACGCGAGCCCAACCGCAGCTCGCCCAACTCCTCCAGCGGGCTCACCCGGGAGAACCACTCGGCGAAGCCGTCGGTGTCGATCAGCGAGCGGTAGCAGGTGTAGGCGGCGTCGGCCACCTGGTCGGCAAGTTGCCGGAACCGCTCGGCCGCGCCGCGCGCGTGCTCCTGGACGCTGTCGTCGGAGGCCATGAGCACCGCGTGACCCACCTGCTCGATGTGCCGGCGGGCGATGGCCGGTTGGGCGTAGCGGGCGAAGATGACCTCGCCCTGCTCGGTCACCTTGAACCGCCCGTTCACCGAACCCGGTGCCTGGGCGAGCAGCGCGCGGCTGGCCGGACCGCCGCCGCGGCCCAGGGAGCCGCCGCGGCCGTGGAACAGGGTGAGCGTGACGTCGTTGTCCCGGGCCCAGGAGGCGAGCTGAGCCTGGGCGTCGTACAGCCGCAACGTGGCGCTCACCGGCCCGACGTCCTTGGCGGAGTCGCTGTAGCCGAGCATGGCCTCCATGCGGCGACCGGTCTGGTGCAGCCGGCGTTGCACGTCGGGAAGCTGCAGCATGCCGTCGAGTACCCGGGGAGCCGCCTCAAGGTCGGCGCCGGTCTCGAACAGCGGGATGACGTCGAGCGCCGGGGACCGGCCGGCCGGCAGGGCGTGCGCGGCCAGCTCGTACACGGCGGCGATGTCGGCGGCCGAACGGGTGAAGCTGATTATGTAGCGCGAGCAGGCGGCCTCGCCGAAGCGCTCCTGGATCCAGGCGACGACCCGCAGGGTGGCCAGGACCTCCTCGGTCATCTCCGAAAGCTTCCCGCCCGCGCGCACCTCCTGCAGGGCCTGCGCGTGCACTTCGCTGTGCTGGCGGATCTCCAGTTCGGCGAGATGGAACCCGAACGTCTCGACCTGCCAGATCAGGTGCTGCAGCTCGCCGTTGGCCTGCCGGTGGGCGCCCGCTGCGGTCAGCGACTCCTGCACGGTGCGCAGGTCCGATAGCAGCGACTCGGGGCCGGAGTAGGCGAGGTCGGCGTTGCGCTCGCGGGTGGCCCGGATGCGCTGGGTGGCGAACATCAGCAACTGGCGGTGCGGCTCGTTGGGCGAGCGCTTGGTGATCTCGGCCATCACTCGGGGGTGTGCCGCCTGTGCGGTGGCCAGCGTGTCGCGCAGGTCCTCGCTGGCCGGGGTGAGGTTGCTGTAGGCGGTCAGTGTGGCGCCGACCCGGCCGCAGGCCTCCTCAAGCGCCCGCAGCACGTGCTCGGACTGGATGGTGATCGCCTCACGGGTGACCTCGTGCGTGACGTAGGGGTTGCCGTCGCGGTCGCCCCCGATCCAACTGCCGTACCGCACGAAGGGCTTGGCGCGCGCGGGGTTGCGCCCGGCGCCCTCGGGGTCGAGGGCGGTGCTCAGCGACCGGTAGATCTGCGGGACAACGTCGAAGATGGTCTCGTCGAACGCGGAGAGCGCGGTGCGGACCTCGTCGAGCGGGTCGAGCTTGGTGTAGCGCAGTTGGGAGGTGCGCCAGAGCAGGTCGATCTCCTCGGTGAGGCGCCGGCGCGCCTCGGCCTCGACCGTGCTGCCCGGATGGGCACTCCGCAACCCTTCGAGTTGGCCGCTGATGCGCAGAATCGCCGTGGACACGGCGCGGCGCCGCGCCTCGGTCGGGTGGGCGGTCAGCACCGGGTGGAACTCCATGCCCTCGATCAGGGAGCGCAGCGTGGACTCGCCGGAGTTCTCGCGGATCTGGCGCACGGCTGCGGCCAGGGACTCGTGTGGCGGGTTGTCGGCGTCATCGCGCTCGCGCAGGGCGCGGATGCGCTGGTGCTCCTCGGCGAGATTGGCGAGGTGGAAGTACACCGTGAACGCGCGGGCGACCTGCTTCGCCCGCTCCAGGGGCCACGACCCGACGAGCGCCGTGATCTCGTCGCCGCTGACGGAGCCGTCGCGGGCGCCGATGACCGCCCGCCGCAACCGCTCGACGTCGGCCAGGAGGTCCGCACCACCGCTCTCGGCCACCACCTGGCCCAGCATCTCGCCCAGCAGCCGGACATCGCCGCGCAACTGGTCGGGCATCTCCTGGCGCGCACTGGCGCGCTCCGCGCTCACCGCTGTCATACACCCGACCTTACCCGGATTGGTCTGTACCACTGCGGCCCGGGGAGGGCGACGAGCCTGCCCACCGCTGCCGGCCCACCGAACCTGCCCTAGTCGTGCAGGTACACCGTCTCGGCGATCTGCTCGGCGGTCGCGGAGTCAAACCGGTCGGGGTTCCAGCTCACGCTCACGTGGTGCGCGTAGTGGTCGCGGCCGACCATGACGATGTCGATGCCCTTGGTCGTGGCGCCCTCCTCGCCGGTGACCTCGCCGTCGGGGTCCTCGAAACTGAAGTCGACCCGGTAGGCACCCTCGGCCCCGGTGTTGAACACTTTCTCGCGTTCGTCGCGGTACCGCGGCAGGACCCCGTTGCGCTGACGCACGGCGACCCCCACCGCGAACTCCGGTGACCGGCCGAACTCCATCTGGTGCACGACGCTGACGCGCGCCGCCTCAACACCCTCCTCCTCATGCACTATGTCGACGGCCGTCACCTTCTCGTTCGGGACACCGTCCTCGTCCCTGGCCGCGGACCGGTCCCAGCCGGGCGGATGCGACACCTCGATGGTCTCGATCTCAGCGGTGGTGAAGTCATCGGGCACATCAGGACCCCCCCACAGCCCGCATCCGGCCACAGTGGCCAGGGCGCACCCCGCCACGACCAGCGCCCCGCCCGCTCGCCGCACTGCGCGCGGCATCCGCTCAGCGCCCACCGGTGACGCGTCTCTCGAATCGCAACCACCCACGTGCGCCGTCCTCCCCAGGTGGGACCGGGACGCCCAGGCGTCACGGGTGCCCCACCGGTGCTCCTCGTGGCTCTACTCGTCACCGTGGACCGGTCCGGATAGGTCCGTCGATGTCACACGGCCTGGCCGCCCGTCCGCTCAGTTCTCGGTGAGGCACTCCTCATATCGAGTCGTCGGGCGGGTGCCGTCCGCACCCGGTGCTCCGAGATACCAGGCGTCGACGGTCGTTCGTGTCTGTTCATGTTCGGAGTACCCTCCGCCGATGGAGACGAACTTGAACCGGCCCGTCGCCCCAATTTCCCAATCGGTGAAGTCCCGGTGGTGTGTGGTCTGCCAGACCTGCGCCTTGTCGTAGATGAGCTTCTCCCATGGGTCGCCGTTCGGACCGGGGTCCTCCTCGACGAACCCGTGGTCGCCGCGCATGGTCTCGAAGAAGTAGTTCGGTGGCCCGTTGAAGCCGTCGTACCGGTCGAGGAACTCCTCGCCGGTCTGGCGCTCCTCTTCATTGTCGAACTCAACGTAGATGTAGGTGTCCTGGACCTGGTTGGCGATGTCGGTCCGCGCTCCGGCATTGGGCCCGGCGCCGATGATGTTGCCCCTGGAGAAGCCGAAGGGCATCCCGTACTGGAAGGCGAGAGCCTTGTCGAAAGTGGCGTTGAGCAGGACCCCGTGAAGCTTGCCGTCCTCGGTGCGGTCCTCGCGGATTCCCGAGCTCCAGGCCAGGTCGCCCGAACCGCCGACGCCCAACGAGACGGAGCCGTTCGCGCCGATGCTGCCTTCCACCCGGTTCGCCTCGGAGGTGATCACGTTGTCGGGGTCGCTGCGGTTCACTCGGACCACGTTCTCGTAGGCTCCCTCTGCGTTGACCGAGGCGCCCGAGCCCATGTCGATCTCACCCTTGTCCTCTTTGCCGGTCGGATCTTCGCCGAGCAGGAGCCCGGAGTCGACGCCAGCGTCGCCCTCACCCGTGAGACCCCAGGACTCGACCTCCATTTGGGGGTCGGGCAGGTCCGGCTCGCCGCCGAACCAGTCGTTCCACAACGCCGAGACGGGGTTGGACCCTATCGAGGTTTCGTCGCGAAGCCGCTGCTCGAACGCGTCGGCCTCGTCCTGCTGGTCGGGATCGAACGTCCAGATCTGGCCTTGGCCCCAGTCATAGGTACCGGCCACGTGCGCGTTGCGGTTGAAGGTGCCGCCGTCGCCGGCGTTGATCCGGGCGCCGTATCCGAACTCGACCCCCGCCCTCTTGTTGGCCGGCTGCGCGATGAACCACACCGACCCGTCGGCGCGCTCGGCCCGGGTGAAGGTGGTCTCCGACTCGAAGGTTCCGATCAACTTGACGTTGAAGCTGGCGGCCTCGTGGGCGACACCCTTCTCGCACAGGCTCGGGATAAAGTCCTCGGAGTCGGGGGAGTCCGCGATGTCCTCGTCGTCGCTTTCGAGGGTGCAGTCGCCCTCGCTCAGGCCCGCGCTCTTCTCGACCGTGCACAGTGCGTACTCGATCCGGTCCCGGACACTGTCCGGGATGGTCGCCACGGCGACCGCGGCGGACACCGCCGCCACAAGGAGGAGCAGAGCGGCGTACTCGGTGAAACTGCTGCCCAGGTCGTCTCGGGTGGACCGACGGGGGGTTCCGGCCTGGCGCATCTGTTCGTCTCCTCGTTACTTGCAGGATCTGAACAGTTTCCGTGGTGCACATGCCGGGCAACCAGGGCCCTCAGACCCAAATGCCGGGCGGGGTCTTTGGGACCTGCCGGTGAACACGGGGCAACGCGCGAAGAGACCGCTGCGCACTGCTAGCCGTGCGCCACCCCGAGCAGCACGCAAACGACCCCTATGACCAGGAACAGCAACGGCGCGAGCACTGCGGCGCAGCCATTGGCGGCGACTGCGGATCCATCGCGGCGTCCCAAGGGTGCCGCCCCCGGACGGGAGGCACGTTCGCCGCGCACCGGGACCCCAAAAGGGTGTCTCAGGGGCGGCCCTCACCGGACCGCCCCAGCTCAGCCTCATCGTTCGGGCTGGCGTCCAGGACCCCGGGGCCAGGTCGCTGGCCGGGTTCCCCCGGAGTTACGCTGAAGCCTTATGGCGACCGAGGCTCCTGAACCGCTCCCTTCTGGGGAAATTGATATCCACAGCACGGCGGGCAAGCTGGCTGATCTTGAGCGGCGCCGGTACGAGTCCGTGCACGCGGGCTCGGCGCGCGCGGTGGAGAGGCAGCACGCCAAGGGCAAGATGACCGCGCGTGAGCGGATCGACGCGTTGCTCGACGCGGGCTCGTTCGTGGAGTTCGACGCGTTGGCCCGGCACCGGTCCACCAGTTTCGGCCTGGAGGCGAACCGGCCCTATGGCGACGGTGTGGTCACCGGCCACGGCACGGTGGATGGCCGTCCGGTGGCGGTGTTCAGCCAGGACGTGACGGTCTTCGGAGGGTCCCTGGGTGAGGTGTACGGGGAGAAGATCGTCAAGGTGCTCGACCACGCCCTGAAGACGGGCTGCCCCGTGGTGGGCATCAACGAGGGCGGCGGCGCGCGCATCCAGGAAGGGGTGGTCGCGCTGGGCATGTACGGCGAGATCTTCACCCGCAACGTGCACGCCTCGGGGGTGGTGCCGCAGATCTCACTGATCATGGGGGCCGCGGCCGGCGGGCACGTGTACTCGCCGGCGCTGACCGACTTCGTCGTCATGGTCGACGAGACCTCGCAGATGTTCATCACCGGGCCGGACGTCATCAAGACGGTCACCGGCGAGGACGTCTCCATGGAGGAGCTGGGCGGGGCCCGGACCCACAACACCAGTTCGGGTGTCGCCCACTACATGGGCAGCGACGAACAGGACGCCCTGGACTACGTCAGGGACCTGCTGGGCTACCTACCGGGCAACAACCTGGAGGACCCACCGGTCGTTGCGGCCGGCGCCGACGAGGCCGCCCACGGGCTCGACACGCTCATTCCTGACTCCGCGAACCAGCCCTACGACATGCACCGGGTCATCGAGGAGGTACTGGACGACGGTGACTTCCTGGAGGTGCACGCGCGGTTCGCCACCAACATCATCGTGGGCTACGGGCGCGTGGCGGGCCGCCCTGTGGGGGTGGTGGCCAACCAGCCCATGAGCTTGGCGGGATGTCTGGACATCGACGCATCGGAGAAGGCGGCGCGGTTCGTGCGCACCTGCGACGCGTTCAACGTGCCGGTGCTGACGTTCGTCGACGTGCCCGGGTTCCTACCGGGCACCGACCAGGAATGGGAGGGCATCATCCGGCGCGGCGCGAAGCTGATCTATGCCTACGCCGAGGCCACGGTGCCGCTGGTGACGGTGATCACCCGCAAGGCCTACGGGGGAGCCTACGACGTGATGGGCTCCAAGCACCTGGGGGCCGACATCAACCTGGCCTGGCCCACCGCGCAGATCGCGGTGATGGGGGCCCAGGGGGCGGTGAACATCCTGCACCGGCGGGCCCTGGCCGAGGCCGAGGATGTGGAAGCCGAGCGGGCCCGATTGATCCAGGAGTACGAGGACACCCTGCTCAACCCGTACTCCGCGGCCGAGCGGGGCTATATCGACAGGGTGATCCTGCCCTCCGAGACCCGCGATGCCGTGGCCAGGGCCCTGCACTCGCTGGCCAATAAGCGCAAGCAACTGCCGCCCAAGAAACACGGAAACATCCCGCTGTGATGCCGACAACGCCGAACGCGTCCGAACCGGGTGAGCACACCCCCTACCTGCGGGTGGTGCGGGGCGACGCCACCCCAGAGGAGATCGCGGCCCTGACCGCCGTGCTGACCGTGCGGACAGCCCAGACGGCCCACGAGGGGACCGCGGCGGACGGCAGCCCCCGCTCGGGCTGGCGGGACCGGTCGCGGCTCCTGCGCGCTCCGCTGCGGCCGGGCCCCTCGGCCTGGCGCGCGGCCTACCACCCCGGGTGAGGGCCCGGCAGGTGCCCTGCTGCGGTTACGGCCGCACCACTCAGCCCGAGCTGATCGCGGACTCCTAGACTTCTAACAACAATGATCGCCCTCGCACGCCCGGGCGCCAGAACCGGCCGATGGTGGACCAGGAGGAAATTCGATCGTGCGTAAGGTTCTCATCGCCAATCGGGGCGAGATCGCCGTACGGGTGGCGCGTGCCTGCCGCGATGCGGGATTGGCCAGTGTGGCGGTCTACGCCGAGCCGGACTTGGACGCCCTGCATGTCAAGGTCGCTGATGAGGCGCACGCCCTCGGCGGGCAGACGCCGGCGGAGTCCTACCTCAACATCGAGAAGATCCTGGCCATCGCCGAGGCCGCCGGCGCTGACGCGGTGCACCCGGGTTACGGGTTCCTGGCCGAGAACGCCGGCTTCGCCCAGGCCGTAACAGATGCCGGGCTCACCTGGATCGGCCCACCGCCCTCAGCGATCACCGCCCTGGGCGACAAGGTGCAGGCCCGCCACATCGCCCAACGGGTCGGCGCCCCCCTGGTCGCCGGCACCCCCGACCCGGTCACCAGCGCCGAGGAAGTCGTGGCCTTCGCCACGGAGCACGGCCTGCCGATCGCGGTCAAGGCCGCCTACGGCGGCGGCGGTCGCGGCATGCGCATCGCCCGTACTCTGGACGAGGTCTCCAACGCCTACGAGGCCGCGGTACGCGAGGCCACCTCCGCCTTCGGGCGCGGCGAGTGCTTCGTGGAGCGCTACCTGGACCGCCCGCGGCACGTGGAGACCCAGTGCCTGGCCGACGCGCACGGCAACGTGGTTGTGGTCTCCACCCGCGACTGCTCCCTGCAGCGCCGCCACCAGAAGCTCGTCGAGGAAGCTCCCGCCCCCTTCCTCACCGCTGAGCAGCGCGACCTTTTGTACTCCTCCTCCAAGGCCATCCTGGCCGAGGCCGGCTACCGCGGCGCGGGCACGTGCGAGTTCCTCGTCGGCGCCGACGGCACCATCTCCTTCTTGGAGGTCAACACCCGCCTGCAGGTCGAGCATCCGGTCAGCGAGGAGACCACCGGCATCGACCTGGTCCGCGAGATGTTCCGGCTGGCCGACGGCGAGCCGCTGGGCTACGACGACCCCCCGGTGCGCGGGCACTCCATCGAGTACCGCATCAACGCCGAGGACGCCGCCAACAACTTCCTGCCCGCGCCGGGCACGATCACCACGCTGGCCCTTCCCACCGGGCCCGGGGTACGTATCGACACCGGCTGCGAGAACGGGTTCACCATCCCGCAGGCGTTCGACTCGATGGTCGCCAAGCTCATCGTCACCGGCGCCACGCGCGACGAGGCGCTGCGGCGCTCCCGGCGCGCCCTGGCCGAGTTCGAGGTGTCCGGGATGCCCACCGTCATCGGCTTCCACCGGGCGGTGCTCACCGACCCCGCGTTCGCCCCGGCCGACCCCAACGAGCCCTTCTCGGTGCACACACGCTGGATCGAGACCGAGTTCGACGGCACCGTGCCGCCCTACAGCGGCCAGACCGAGGGGGCAGCCGCGCCCGCCGAGCGCGAGACCCTCACCGTCGAGGTCGGCGGCAAACGCCTCGAAGTCACCCTGCCGGCGGGCCTGGGAGCCGCGGCCGGGCCCGCGAACGGCACCGCGACCCGCAAGTCCGCGCGGCGCAAGGCCGGCGGCGCCACGACGGCCGCGGTGAGCGGCGACTCCCTGGTCTGCCCGATGCAGGGCACGGTCGTGGCGATCACGGCCGCCGACGGCCAGGAGGTGGCCGAGGGCGATCCCGTCATCGTCATCGAGGCCATGAAGATGGAACAGCCGCTGAACGCGCACAAGAGCGGAACCATCACCGGGCTGTCCGCCGCGGTCGGCGAGACCGTCACCAACGGTGGCGTCATCTGCGAGATCAAGGACTCCTGACTGGTCGGGCGCCCGACCCGGCCCCAACGGCTAGGCACTCCGAGAAACTGACCCTAGGCTTGGGGTGGCAACCACCCGTGGGAACTGCGAGGTCTCCTCGTTCGTCTCTATGAGGGTGAGGGAGGCGAGAGGAAACGATCATGTTGCGTCGCTTGGTAATTCCAGCCCTGCTGACCGCAGGGCTCACCGTCGTACTGGCGGCCCCGGCGGCCGCCGATGCTCCCGGTGAGAGCGAGGTCGCCAGCCAACTGAAGAGCGACCACCTCTACATCGAGGAGAGCATCACCGAAGAGTTTCCCGAAGCGGACCAGGACGTCCTCGTCGAGGCCGCTGAAGGCGCGGAGACCCCCGTCTACTACGTGATCCTGCCCGATGGCACCTTCGCGTCCGAGTCCAGCCTGGACGCCTTCATGGAGGGCGTCATGGACGACGTGGGCGACGGCGTGTACGCCGGGTTCGTCGGCGACCAGGGGTACTTCGTGGAGTCCCCCAACCTCGACGAGTCCGCGGTGCGGGAGATCGGAACCGAGGCCAAGTCGGAGGGGAACGGCAACCAGATCGACACGCTCGCGGCCGTCCCCGACGCGGTCGAGTCGCACGAGGCCGGCGAGGCCGCCTCCGCCACCTTCGGCATGCTGCTGCTCGGACTGCTCGCGGTGGGCGTCGTGGGCGGCGGGTTCTTCCTGTACCAGTCCAAGAAGCGGCGCGATGCGCAGAAGGCCAAGGAACTCGCCGAGATCAAGCAGATGGCCAGCGAGGACGTCGTTCGCCTCGGCGAGGACATCGCGCGGCTGGACGTCAATCTCAGCGAGGTGGACGAGGCCACGCGCACCGACTACACCAACGCCATGGACTCCTACGACCGGGCCAAGGCGTCGCTGGACACCATTACCGAACCGGAACAGATCCAGCAGGTCACCAACGCCCTGGAGGACGGGCGGTACTACATGGTGGCCACTCGTGCCCGGCTGAACGGCGAACCGGTACCCGAGCGGCGCCAGCCGTGCTTCTTCAACCCGCAGCACGGCCCGTCCGAGCAGGACGTCAACTGGTCACCGCCCGGTGGCACGTCCCGCTCGGTTCCGGCCTGTGCCGCCTGCGCGCGGGCGGTGCGCTCGGGCCACGACCCCGACGTCCGGATGGTCGAGGTCGACGGGGAGCGCCAGCCGTACTACGACGCCGGTCCCGCCTACGCCCCCTATGCCGGCGGCTACTTCGGCATGAACATGATGGCCGGGATGTTCACCGGCATGATGATGGGGTCCATGATGGGCGGCATGATGGGCGGCGGAATGATGGGTGGTGACATGGGCGGCGACTTCGGCGGAGGCGACTTCGGCGACTTCGGCGGCGGTGACTTCGGAGGCGGCGACTTCGGAGGGTTCGACTTCTAGAACCGCCACCCGACGCAGAGGGGTCCCGGCCGGGTACGGTCGGGACCCTTCTGCGTGGTGGACGCACCCAGCGGGTGCGCGCGGGGCCTACTCGGGCGATGCCTGCATGAGCGAGCGTGCCGCCTCGGTGACACTGCCGGAGAGCGACGGGTACACCGCGAACGTGTGAGCGATCTCGTCGACCGTCAGGCGCTGCTGCACCGCCACGGACACCCCGAGGATCAGCTCGCTGGCGCGCGGGCCGACGATGACCGCGCCCAGCACGATGCCGGTGTGCTGGCGGCAGATCAGCTTGACGAAGCCGTCCTTGGTGTTGTGCATCTTGGCGCGCGGGTTGGTGTCGAGGGGCAGGTTGACGATCCGCCCGTCGATCTTGCCGGAACGGACGTCCTCCTCGCTCGCCCCGACGGAGGCCAGCTCCGGGTGGGTGAACACGGTGGCCGCCACGGTGGACATCTTCAGCGGCGAGACCGCCTCGCCGAGGGCGTGCCACATGGCGATCCGGCCCTGCATCGCGGCGACCGACGCGAGCATGTTCACACCGGTGCAGTCCCCCGCGGCGTACACTCCGGGCGTCGAGGTCCGCGAGACCCGGTCCACCTGGATGAACCCGCCCTTGTCGAGGTGGACGCCGATCTCGGAGAGCCCGAGATTCACCGTGTTGGGGATCATCCCCACCGTCATCAGGCAGTGGCTGCCCTGGACCGTCCGCCCGTCGGAGAGCGCCACCTCGACTCCGTCCCCTGTGTTGGTGACCGACTCGGCCCGGATGTTGCTCAGGACCTGCATGCCGCGGCGCCGGAAGACGCCCTCCAGCACCTCGGCCGCGTCGGCGTCCTGGGTGGGCATCACCCGGTTGCGCGACGAGACGAGGGTCACCTCGGAACCGAGCGCCTGGTAGGCGTTGGCGAACTCGGCGCCGGTGACTCCGGAGCCGACCACGATGAGCCGCTCCGGCAACGCGTCGAGGTCGTAGAGGTGCCGCCAGGTGAGGATCCGCTCGCCGTCGGGCTGGGCGGTCGGCAGCTCGCGCGGGTGGGCGCCGGTGGCGACCAGCACGACGTCGGCGTGGATGCGCTGGTCCCCGACGGCGACGATCCGCGGATCGACCAGCCGGCCCTCGCCCGGCACGATCTCGATCCCCTCTTTGACCAGCCGGGCCGCGGTGTCCTCGGACTGCGCCTTCGCCAGGCGCTTGACCCGCGGGTTGACGGTCGTCATGTCGACCTCGGTGTCGTTGAGGTCGGACCGGCCGGCGCCGGAGACATGGATGCCGAGGTCGCACGCTTCCCGGACATAGGTGTTCCGGACCGACGTGGCGATGAGGGTCTTGGACGGCATGCAGTCGGTCAGAACGCAGGCGCCGCCGATTCCGTCGCGATCCACCACCGTCACGTTCGCGCCGAGCTGCGCTGCGACCAGGGCCGCCTCATAGCCTCCGGGACCGCCACCGATGATCACGACCTTCGTCACGTCTGCCTCACTCCTTTTGGGCGGCGAGCGCGCGCCGGGATCACCGGCTGCCGTACCGCCCGAGTTCTGTGCTGCTCGCCTGTCGCTCTCCCATTGTCGGTCATCCCGAGTGGCGGAAATGGCAGGACCGGGCCTGTCGCAACAGACCTGTCCTGCTCGCGGCGCGCCGCCACGGCGATGCGCCACCGTTCCGGGCACGTTGGGCCGGGTTCGCGCCGTCCGGGGCGCGACACTCCCCAATCCGCTTCGAACGCACTGCGTTGCGCTCAGTAACCGATCGCCTAGCTGGGAGTACCCTCCGGAATGTGAGCGAATCCACGCCCGAGCGCCCCGCAATGTGGACGGCCGACGCCAAGGACGTCGCCGCCGAGGCCGCCAACGAGCTCAAGTACCGAAGCGGCGCCGATTCCTACGACGCTGTGGTGGTGCTCGGTTCGGGTTGGGCGGGAGCCGTCGAATCGCTGGGCCAACCGGACATCGAGCTTGAGATCGCGGAGCTGCCGGGCTTCGTGCCACCGGGGGCCATCGGCCACGCGCCGACCGTGCGCAGCATGTGGGTCGGCGCGAAGCGGATCGCGGTGTTCATGGGCCGGACGCACCTCTACGAGGGGTACGACGCCATGCAGGTCGCCCATGCCGTGCGGACCGGGATCGCCGCCGGGGCCGGCACCGTGCTGCTCACCGGGTCAGCGGGCTCGCTGCGCGCCGACTTCGCGGTGGGCCAGCCGGTGGTGGTGCGCGACCACATCAACCTCACGGGAACGTCGCCGCTCGCGGGTCCGGACTTCGTGGACCTCTCGAACGCCTACACGCCCTGGCTGCGCCAGACCGCCCACGAAACGGACGGGTCGCTGACCACGGGTGTCTACGCGGCGCTCCCCGGCCCGCAGTTCCAGACGCCCGCGGAGCTGTCCATGCTGCGCACAGCGGGAGCTGACCTCGTGGGCCACTCCATCGCGCTGGAGACCATCGCCGCCGCGGAAATGGGTGCCGACGTTCTGGCGATCGCGATGGTGAGCAACGATGCGATGAGTGGCCTGTTCGGCGGGGCGGACTACGACCGGGCGCTCGGCGTAGTACAGCAGCGCGCCTGGCACCTGGGGGCGCTGCTCAACGGGATCCTGATGCGCACCTGATCGCGCGGGCGCCGCCAGCGCTCGGCGGCGCTTCCCTCGTGGTGGGAACCAGTAGCGGACGCGCATTGGCCACGGCCGTGGAACGGCGCTGGGCCCCGCGTTCGCCGGGGCCGGCCCCGGCCCGCGACCGGTACCCGCGTGGCGAGCAGCATCCCGAGGCTAAGGATGGGGGTACCGGTCGCGGACCCGGAACAACGCGGCTCGGACCGGAGCCCGCGAAACCCCCGATCCGGGCCGCGTACGGATCGTGCGCCGACCCGGTGGTACCCGAAAGGTCCCCCGCGGGATTCGCCCCCCGGATACCCACCACGCGTGGCGAGCCGTGGCCGCCGGCGCACCGATATTCAGTTGAACTGCGACGCCCGCGGAACTCGGCGGCCGGCGGTGCTCCAGACGTCCGCGCACGCATCCGGCCACCAGCCACCGAACTCCTTAGGCATGCCTTACCTAACCAGGTTCGCCGGTCGTGGTCAACCCCCGCAGTGAGGCAACGTAGTTGAATGGGGCCGCAAGGCGGCCGGATAGCGATATCGCAACGAGGGCAACGAGGACACCGGATGGACCAGCCCCCAGCAGTCGGTGCGGGTGCCCGGTGGTTGCGCACGTAACGGGGGCGGCGGGGACGGTGGATGGGCCGGCCCGCAGTGATCGGTGCGGGTGCCCGATGGTGACGCACACGACGGGGCAGCGACAACGGTGGATGGGCCGGCCCGCAGTGATCGGTGTGGGTGCCCGATGGTGACGCACACGACGGGGGTGGTGCGGGCGTTCTCGGCGACGCTCACCCCCAGAAGACTCGCAATCCGGACATAGCGGGCGCGTGTGGGGGTGCGCCCCGCACCGAAGGTGACCGTGGGGACATGTTCGGCGCCGAGAACGACACCACAGACAGTCTCGGCGCGGCTCAGCACCGAGAACGACACCACAGACACCCCCGCAGGCCGACCCACCCACCGTCCTCGCCGCCCCCGTTGGGCGCCGCACCACGTATCCCCAGCACCGACACGCACCCACCCCGGCCACCCGGCGCCTTCGCCGCCCGCCGGAGGCCGCACCACGTACCCACCGCAGCGGTGAACGTCACGCCCGGACCATCCGCCGTCCTCGCCGCCCCCGTTACACGCGCCATCACCCCCACCGCACCGGTGATCACACACCCGAGCCATCCGCCTCCTAAGCGTCGGCGGGCAGCAGGCTGCGCAGTTCGGGCGGGAGATCGGGAAAGCGGTCCCCGGTGACCTGGTCCGCGATGGGGGCCAGCGCGGCGAGGTCGTCCCCGGTGAGGTCGACGTCCAGCGCCGCGACATTGCTCTCCAGCCGCTCCGTCCGCTTGGTCCCGGGGATGGGGACGACGGAGAGCCCGTGCGTGCGCGACCGCTGGCACACCCACGCGAGAGCGACCTGCGCCGGGGTCACCCCCTTGGCCGCGGCGATCTCGTGGAGCGGCTCCAGCAGGGAACGGTTGTGCCGCGCGTTCTCGGCGGAGAACCGCGGGTAGGAGTGGCGCAGGTCGTCGGCCGAGAGAGCGTCGGTGGAGGTGTACTGTCCGGTCAGGAACCCGCGGCCGAGCGGCGAGTAGGGCACGAGCCCCACACCCAGCTCGGCGCACGCCGGAACCAGGGACTCCTCGATGTGCCGGGTGAACAGCGACCACTCGGTCTGCACCGCCGCGATCGGGTGCACGCCATGGGCCGCGCGCAACTGGCCGGAGCCGAGGTTGGACAGTCCAAGGTAGCGGACCTTCCCCGCGGCCACCAGCTCGGCCATGGCGCCGACACTCTCCTCGATCGGCACGCTCGGGTCGGGGACGTGCTGGTAGTAGAGGTCGATGTGCTCGGTGCCCAGGCGGCGCAGGCTCGCGTCGCACGCCTGGCGGATGAAGTCGGGATCGCCGCGCGCTCCGGTCGGCGCTCCGGTGTCGGGGTCGAAGGTGGCCCCGAACTTGGTGGCCAGCACCACTTCGTCGCGCCGCACCCCGGACAGGAACTCGCCGAGCAGCGTCTCGTTGGCGCCGCGACCGTAGGCGTCGGCGGTGTCCCAGAACCGCACGCCGAGGTCCAGAGCGCGCCGCAGCACAGCCAGGGACTCGCCGTGGTCGGCGGGGCCGTATCCGGAGCTCAGCCCCATACAGCCCAGGCCCATGGCCGGAACCGCGAGGCCCGTGCTACCTAGAATGACGTCACGCATGAACATGGATCCCTTCGGAAGAATAACCGGGATGCCCATCCCGTTTAATTGTCCGGAACATACGGGACGCCTGTCCCGCTTGTCAACGCGCGACCGAGAGGCTGGGCACCGCCATGGGAAAGGCCGTTCCACCGGACACCGGCGAATCCGCGAAGGGCATGCGCGCCGACGCGCGGCGCAACCGCGACCGGGTACTGGAAACCGCGATCGAGGTCTTCGCCACCGAAGGGCTGTCCGTCCCGGTACACGAGATCGCGCGGCGTGCGGGCGTGGGCACGGGAACGGTCAGCCGGCACTTCCCGACAAAGGAAGCGCTCTACGAGGCGATCGTGCTGCGCCGCGTGGAGCGCATCATGGAGCGCGCCGCGCCCCTGGCCGAGTCGGACGATCCCGGCGCGGCGTTCTTCGAGTACCTGGCGGTCCTTGTCGAGGAGGGCGCGGTCAACCGCGGGCTGGCCGAGGCGCTCGCTGGCGTCGACTTCGATATGGACGGCGCCGCGAAGCGGGCCGGCTACGACATTGGCGACCTGGAGCGGCGGTTACTCGTACGCGCGCAGCAGGCCGGCGCGGTGCGTCCGGAGGTCGAGGCCGCCGACGTCAAGGGCCTCATTGTGGGCTGCCTGGCGCGGGAACGCGACGGCGCCGACCCCGACGCGCGCGGCCGGATGATCCGCGTTGTCAGCGACGGGCTGCGCGCGCCGCAGTGAGCCCCGGCCGGGCCACCCGCCGCGCGCCGGCTACCCTTTCCCGAACCCTGGTCAGCCGAGCTGCGTCGCCGCCAGGAGCAGCACGAGAGGACCCGCCAGGGCCGCGACCGAGTCGGGTGACCACCTGGTCATGGGGGCGCTGGGGGCCGCCGCACCCTCCGGCGGCCGCTCGCCGGACTGCCCCGCCTCGGCATCGCCCCCCAGAGTGGCCTTGCGCTTCTCGGCCTCGTCGCGAAGCTGCTTGGCGGCGGCGTCCATGGGCCGCATCGTGTGGAGGTCGCCCTCCTCGGTCTCCGGGTCGGCGTAGCCGCCGGCGCGGCGCAGGTTGTCGCGCACCTTCTGGCGTTTGGTCTCGCGCAACGGCCAGGAGCGGAACACCCGCTCCCCGGCGTGCACCCGCACGACATCGGTGACATCGGCCCAGGTGAACGCCGACCACGGCACGAACGTCTCGCGCATCGGGTTGACCAGGCGCACCCCGTGCTCCGTGGGGACGACCCGCGGCCGCAGCCACAGGACGTAGACCGCCCCCACCGTGCACAGAAGCGCCGCGGCCGGCACCAGGCGGCCGGCATCGGTCCGACTGATCGCGAGGTCCACCAGCAACAGGGCGGCCAAGCCGACCCACACCCAGCCGAGAGCCCGGGGCGCCGGCGCGGCCAGGGGTTTCACTGCGCCGCCCACTTCAGTTGCGCGAAGCCGGGTTTGATACAGCCGTTGATGAGCGACAGCCGCTCGTCGAAGGGCAGGAACGACGACTTCATCGCGTTGACTGTGAACCACTGCAGGTCGTCCCAGCCATAGGAGAACGCGTCGACGAGCTTCGCGAACTCCCCTGTCAGGCTGGTCCCGCTCTGCAGCCGGTTGTCGGTGTTGACCGTTACCCGGAACCGCAGCCGGGTCAGCGGGCCGACAGGGTGCTCCTCGATCGACGGCGCGGCCCCCGTCTGCACGTTGGAGCTGGGGCACATCTCCAGCGGCACCCGCTGGTCCCGGACGTAGCTCGCCAACCGGCCCATTTGCACCTTGCCGTCGCTGAACTCCTCGATGTCATCGACAATCCGCACGCCGTGTCCGAGCCGGTCGGTGCCGCACCACTGCAGCGCCTCCCAGATCGACGGGAGGCCGAACGCCTCGCCCGCGTGGATCGTGAAGTGGGCGTTCTCCCGCCGCAGGTACTCGAAGGCGTCCAGGTGCCGCGTGGGCGGGTAGCCGGCCTCGGCCCCGGCGATGTCGAACCCCACCACGCCGACATCGCGGTAGCGCACCGCGAGCTGCGCGATCTCCTGGGACCGGGCGGCGTGCCGCATCGCTGTGAGCAGCGCACCCACCCGAATCGAGTGCCCCTGGCCTTCGGCTCGGTCCTGGCCCTGCCGGAACCCTTCGAGGACCGCCTCGACTACCTCGTCCAGGCTCAACCCTCCGTCGAGGTGCAGCTCGGGCGCGAAACGGATCTCCGCGTAGATGACCCCGTCCGCCGCGAGGTCCTCGGCGCACTCGGCCGCGACCCGGATGAGCGCCTCGCGGCTCTGCATCACCCCGACGGTGTGCCCGAACGTCTCCAGGAAGAGCTCCAGCGACCCGGTGTGCGAGGCCCCGTGGAACCAGGCGGTGAGCTCGTCCGTGTTCGTCGTGGGCAGTCCCGTGTAACCGGACTCGTGGGCCAGGTCGACGATGGTCTGCGGACGCAGCCCTCCGTCGAGGTGGTCGTGCAGCAACACCTTGGGTGCCTGGCGGATCTGCTCCTCGGTCAGCTTCTCGCTCATAGGACTCAGGATGCCACCCGGAGCACGCCCGGGTCAGGCCAGCGCGGCGTCGTTCGCCCACGAATCGTCGTCGAGCGGGCCACCTTTCTCGTGCAGCGCCGTGAGCGCGATGCCCACCATGAGCTGCGTCCCGATGCCGATGGCACGCTCGTCGACGTCGAACGTGCCCCGGTGCAGGTCGAGCATGGGTCCGTCGGATGCCGGCGGGTGCGTGCCCAGCCGGGCCAGCGCGCCCGGAACGTGCTCCAGGTACCAGGCGAAGTCCTCTCCCCCAAGGCTCTGCGCCGTGCTGGCCACCGCCTCGTGGCCCAGGGTCCGCGCGCAGGCGTCCCGCAGGATACGCACGCTCTCCGCCTCGTTGACCGTGGGTGGCACCCCGCGCCGGTAGTCGACCTCTGCCGTGGCCCCATAGGCCGCCACGACCGAGTCCACCAGTTCCTTGACCAGATCGGGGGCGGTGTGCCACGCCTCGTCGTCCAGGCAGCGCACAGTGCCCTCGGCGACGGCGTCATCGGGAATCACGTTGGGCGCCGAACCCGCGCTGACCCTGCCCCACACGAGGCTGAAGCCGGCGCGCGGGTCGACCCGCCGGGACAACGCGGCGGGAAGCTCGGTGACGACCTTGCCGAGGGCGTAGACGAGGTCGGCCGACAAATGCGGCCGGGCCGTGTGCCCTCCCGGCCCCGACAGCCGGACCAGGAGCTGGTCGCAGGCGGCGGTGATGGCGCCGGCGCGCAGCCCTACCTGGCCGGCCTCCAGCCGCGGGTCGCAGTGCAGCGCGAAGATGCGCTTGACGTCGTCGACCGCGCCCGTCTTGATGACTTCGCGGGCGCCGCCCGGCATCTCCTCGGCGGGCTGGAAGATGAGCCGCACCCGTCCCGGCAGCGCTCCCCCGCGCGCCTGCTGGGCGAGGAACATGCCGGCCGCGAGCAGCACCGTCGTGTGCACGTCGTGCCCGCAGGCATGCGCCGCTCCCGGCACCGCCGACCGGTACTCGACATCCTTCTCGTCGGTGATGGGCAGGGCGTCGATGTCGCCTCGAAGCGCCACCACGGGGCCCTCGCCGGAACCGATCTCGCAGGTCAAGCCGGTCCCCTGGGGAAGTACCTCGGGCGACAACCCGGCGGCGCGCAGCCGTTCGGCCACCCGCTGCGTCGTCCTGTGCTCGGCGAAGGCGAGTTCCGGGTGCGTGTGCAGGTCGCGCCGAAACGCGACCAGCTCGCGCTCCTGCCGAGCCAGAAAGGTTGTCAATTGTTCCCGCAGGTCACGCCCCTGCATGAGAGGGCCCCTTCCTTGGTGGTCAACGTTGGTTCTCGGCCGGCTCCGGTGCTGCTGTGGCTTACGTCCCGGTCCAGCCCGCCGTGGGGTCCACCGCCCGGGAGGCGATTCCCCCGGTGCGGAACTCGACCGCCAGGGCATCCACGACGTCGTTGAGCGTGCCACCCTGATCGATGATCGCCCGTTGCCGCTCGTAGGAGGCCCCCTTGTCCAGGACCTCCCATGCGACGTCCAGATCCTCCGCACAGCCGAGCCGGTGTGCCACCGGCTCCAGCTCGCGGAGAAGCTCGTACACGTCGTCGCGCAGCGGAGCGGTGCTCCCGTTCTCGTCAGTGATCACGCGGGCATCCAGCCCGTAGCGGGTCGCGCGCCACTTGTTGTCGTTGACGACCCAGGTGGGCGGGCTTGGTAGCCCATAGCCGCGATCGATCTGCTGGTCGAAGAGCCGGACGATACTCTGTGAGAGTGCGGCGGCCATTCCGACCTCGCGCAGGGTCGGGATTCCGTCGAACATCCGGATCTCGATGGTGCCGAAATCCGGGTGTGGGCGGATGTCCCACCAGACTTCCTTAATACTACTGATCGTTCCGGCCCGGATGAGCGTCGCCATGTATTCCTCGAAGGTGGGCCAGTCACGGAGCCTCGGCGGCGGCCCGGCGGTGGGCAGGGCCCCGAATATGATCGACCGGCTGGACACCAATCCGGTGTCGTGGCCGCTCCAGAATGGGCTCGACGCCGTCAGCGCGAGGAAATGCGGGAGATACTTCGCCAGGGCGTTGACGATCGGCACCGCCTTTTCCCGCGATCGGACGCCCACGTGCACGTGCACCCCGAACGTGAGAATGCGCCGGACGAGCCACTGCATCTGGTCGATGAGCTCGCCGTACCGCTGCCCGGGGGCGAATGCCTGGTCACGCCAGTCGTCCAGCGGATGCGTGCCCGCGCAGATCGGGGCGAGCTGCCGGGGGTCAAGGGCCTCTTGCAGGCGGGCGACGGTCCCGGCGAGATCGGTGGTGACCTCCTCGACCGTCTCGCAGATACCGGTGACGACCTCGACCGTGCTCTGCATGAGCTCGTGGCGCAGCGGTGGGCTGTCCGAGGCCGCGCTCAGATCCGGCAGCGCACCGAGGACCTGCTGCGCCTCCTGACGCAGGTGCCGGGTGTGCACGTCGACAAGTTGCAACTCCCACTCCACCCCGATGGTGGCGCGTTCGGACGCGTTGAATTCGATGGCCACGTTCACCCTCCGCGCGGACGTAGCGCCGGCTCGCACGCCGGCGTTTGGGGCACCATAAGCGAGGAACTGTCCGGGGTGTCAGTCCACTCCATGACCGGTTTCCCTCCATTGCGGATTCAATGCGCGGTTTGCCCCGCGAGGTGGCTCTCGGGACTACGGGCCCGGTTCCGGCCAATCGAAGATTGCTCGCTGGGACTCCGGGAAACCGCGGGGCGCGATCGGAAAAGGGAGGCGCCCTCTCAGTACGCGCACCCGGCAGCTCGCTGTCGTGATTCGCCCCGAATCCAGCACAATGCCGGATTTATTCGGCGGCCGCCGTTGGTGAATGCTCCCGCCGATGGAGCCACGTTACCCAAGATCACGCAGCCGGACCGCGGCGTGACCGATACGTAATGTACGGGCCCTGCCCTGCTGGGTTGCGGCGGCGGCCACCCCCAAAGCGCTGGCGCAGCCACCACACCGCGCCCGCCAGTGCCGCGGCACCGCCAGTGAGCACCGCCGTACGCCACAGCACCCCGCGTACCCGCGCACCCCGGCTGCCGGGACGCGGTCGCGAGCTCTCGCGGGCGGCGAGCCCGTGCGGTTCGGCGGCGCCGCCGCCCGCCGGTACGGCCATCGGTACCGCGCCCGGGTACGGCGGTGCCACCGGGAGTCTCGTGGCGGTCCACGCCGCCGCGAAGAACACCATCCGCAGCACGATGTTCATCCACACCAGCAGGCCGACCAGAACCGCGAACGACGCGTACACCGGGTTGCCGAGCGTTCCGGCGAGCAGGAGCGCACCCAGCGCCTTGAGGATCTCGAATCCCACGGCGGCCAGCAGCGCCCCGCGCCACAGCAGCCGCCACGGCCGCCGGGTCCCCGACAGCTTGGAGAACAGCACCAGGAAGATGAGCGTGCTCACCGCGATCGCGACAGCCAGCCCGACCGTCCTGGTCGCCACGACCAGCACGGCGACCTCATCCAGCCCCATCCAGCCGAGCAGCCACCGGGTACCCGTCTGCAGCACGCTGGTCAGGACCACCGATGCCAGCAGGGCGGTACCGAGCACCACCATGACGATGGTGTCGATCACCTTGGCCAGGACGAAGTTGGGGCCGTCCGAGACGCTGTTCAACCAGATGACGTGCAGTGCCTCGCGCAGCGCGGACACGGCGCCGAGCCCGGCGTAGAGCAGGCCGAGAACACCCAGGATCCCCGCCCCGGT
This sequence comes from Lipingzhangella halophila, assembly GCF_014203805.1. GTDB lineage: Bacteria > Actinomycetota > Actinomycetes > Streptosporangiales > Streptosporangiaceae > Lipingzhangella > Lipingzhangella halophila. The sequence continues at coordinate 5,180,982 of NZ_JACHJT010000001.1, forward strand.
CCGCGCATCGGCGATCGTTTCGATGGGCAGCTCCTGGGAGAGCCCCGGCAGCACCTCGCTGATGGCCTGCTCCATGAAATGGCGCGCCTCCACATGGAACGCGGCGAGGTAGCCCGCGACGGCGAACGCGAGAGCGAGCAGCGGGAAGAACGACAGGAACGCGTAGTAGGTGACCGAGGCCGCGAGCTGGTTGCCTCGCTGGTCCGAGAAGCGTTCATAGGCGCGCACCAGGTGGTCGAAGGCCGGACGGTGCCGGCGGGCCGCCCAGAAGCTCTCCATGGCGACGTTGCGGTAGTGCCGTGCCCGATCCCTGGCCTGTCGTGTTATCGAGGGCATGGGTTCCCGTACGCCCTTTCGTTGTCACGCGGTGAACGACGAGGGTAAACCAACCGCTGCGGTACGCAGCATGCCCGGCGCGCCCGGCACGAGCAAGAAGCCTGACCTGTAGGCCGGGTAGCCCCATCCGGTTTCCAGCAGAACGCCGCTTCGGACGAACGCTATAGATTGCAACTGTGCGAAGTCGACAACCCCTTCACCCGCTCTGCCGGAACGCCGCTGGTCGGGCGATCACCCAGTACGGCAGGACACCTGGCGGCGACCGCTCATCCGCGGCCGCCGGCCACCGCGCTCTCGGCTCGTTCCCGCCCGGGACGCACTCTGGCCACGACCCGGCGACGAGCGCCGCACGCGTCGCCGGCACCATCGCGGGCCGGCTTGCCCGGCAGCCAGGCGGTGCCACCGCCCGCGGACACCGGGTCACCCCGTGCCATGGCGCGCCGGGCGGTGGCCGGACGGAGCCGTCGCCTATCGCGCGCGATGCCTCATGAGTGCCCTCCAGTCGATGCTCGATTGGCTGCGCGGCGGCCGGGGAACCCGCGGCGGCGCCCCTGACGAGTGGCCGATCTCCGCGGACGTCCGCACCGAGGAGCTCAGCAGCGCGTTCACCGAAGCGTTCGGGGAGCCCCCGTCCGGCGTGTGGCGGGCGCCGGGACGGGTCAACCTCATGGGGGAGCACACCGACTACAACGACGGCCTGGTACTGCCTATTGCGCTGCCATGGGGGGTGTCCCTGGCGCTCGCCCCGAACACGTCCGGATCGGTGGAGCTCCGCAGCGCGCAGCGCCCCGGCGAGGCCGTGCGGTTCAGCCCAGCGGACCTTCACCCGGACAGCTCCGATGCCACGGGCTGGGCCGGTTACGTCGCCGGCGTCTTCTGGGCAGCGCGGGAGAGCGGCCACCTCGACCCCGGAGTGGGAGCGCGGATCCTGCTCGACTCCGACCTGCCCGTCGGCGCCTCGCTGTCGTCATCGGCCGCCGTGGAATGCGCCGCGCTGCTCGCCCTGGTCGACACGTTCGGCCTGGACGAACTGGGCCGGGACCGGGCCGCGATGGCACGCACCGCCAGGCGCGCGGAGAACGAGTTCGTCGGCGCGCCCACCGGGATCATGGACCAGAGCGCCTCGCTACGCTGTACGGAAGGCCGCGCGCTGTTCCTGGACTGCCGGACCGGCGGCGCCCGCACCCTGCCGCTGCCGCTCGGCGACGCCGGGCTGCGGCTCCTGCTGGTCGACACCCGGGTGCGGCACCGGCTCAGCGACGCGGGGAGCGGCTACGCGGCCCGGCGCGCGGAGTGCGAGCGTGCCGCGCGCCAGCTCGGCGTCGACGCGCTGCGCGACGTCGAGGACCTCACCGATGCGCTCGGCGCGCTCCCCGACCCGGTCCTGAGCCGCCGGGTCAAGCACGTGGTGACCGAGATCAACCGGGTGAACGCCACTGTCGGCCTCATCCGGGCCGGGGCGCTGCCGGAGATCGGGCCGGTGTTCAACGCCTCGCATCTCTCGCTGCGCGACCAGTTCGAGGTGTCCTGCCCGGAGTTGGACGTCGCCGTCGAGGCGGCGGTCGGCGCCGGCGCACGCGGCGCGCGGATGACCGGGGGCGGGTTCGGCGGCACCGCGGTCGCCCTGGTCGCCGAGGACCGGTTGGCGGACGTCCGCAACGCCGTGTCCGCGGCGTTCGCCAGGCGCCGGTGGCGCGAACCGGAGTTCCGGGACGCTCTGCCCAGCGCGGGAGCCGGGCGGCTGGCCTGAGGTTCCGCACGGTGCGCTAGCTCGCGCAGCGCACCGCTCGTCCGCCTTTGTGCTGAACCCACATACGATATGCCGCATCAGAACGGATAGGGGCACTGATTCGGTCCGGCGAGGTGACAGATGGGCGACCACAGCCATGGTTGACGAAAGTAATCGCGGTTCCGGCGGGCCTGCGGGCGACCAGGACCGAACTGGGGTCTTCCGCCGGGGCAGCGGGAATCCCGACGAGATCGAGCGCCTTTACCGGCCGCGGTCCGAGGGCCGGTCGGCCAGCGGTGGCGCCGGCGCTACCCGGCGCATGCCGCCCGCGCGCGAGGACCGGCCTGGAGGGTCGTCCGGAGGCGGGCGCGTCTACGACGGGTCGGGCCGGCAGCGCCGCGACCGCGAACGGCGGCGCAGGCGCCGGCGCACCGTCCTGGTCGTCCTGCTGATCCTGCTGCTCGTCATCCCCGGCTCGTTCTACCTCTGGGCCGACTCCCAGTTGGAGCGGGTCGACGCGCTCGGCTACGAGGGCCGCCCCGAGGAGCAGCCCGGGACGACCTACCTGATCGTCGGGACCGACGGCCGCGAAGGGCTCAGTGAAGAGGAGCGGCAGGCCCTGGGCACCGGCGACGCCGAAGGCAAACGGACCGACACGATCATGGTGCTCTACGTTCCCGACGACGGCGGGCAGTCCACCATCATCAGCGTGCCGCGCGACTCCCTGGTCGACGTCCCCGAAGTCGGCGAGACCAAGATCAACGCCGCGTTCGCCGAGGCGCTCGGCGGCGGGCCGTCCCGGCTGGCGAAGACGTTCGAGGACGCCAGCGGGGTGCACATCGACCACTACGTCGAGATCGGTATGGGCGGCTTCGTGCAGATCGTCGACTCGGTCGGCGGCGTGGAGATGTGCCCGGAGGAGGCGATCGAGGACCCGAAGGCCAACCTGGACATCGAGGCCGGCTGCCAGGAGATGGACGGTGCCACCGCGCTCGGCTACGTGCGGACGCGCGCGACCCCCAACGCGGACCTCGACCGGGTCAAGCGCCAGCGCGAGTTCTTCAGCACGCTGATCAGCAAGGTCACCTCGGCCAGCACACTGGCGAACCCGTTCCGCTCGGTCCCGCTGGTCAACGAGGGCACGAAGACGTTCCTGGTGAACGAGGACGACCACCTGCGCCATCTCGCCTCGATGGGACTGGCCATGCGCGACGACCCCGCCACCACGTCCGTCCCGGTCGGCTCCACACCGACCCTCGACACCGTGGGCTCGGTCGTCATATGGGACGAGACGAGATCCGAGGAGATGTTCCAGGCCATGCAGGAGGGTGCGGAGATCCCCGAGTCGGCGATGGAGACGAACTTCTGAGCGCCGCGGGCGTACCCCGGAGCCCGTGCCCGCCGCGGCCCCGCGGCGGGCGGGCGAAAAACGAGGGGCCCACCACCTCCCCGGTGGTGGGCCCCTCTCTTGACGTTCCGCACCGCGCGCGCCTACCCCCCAGCGGGCGCGTGGCCGGCACGCCAGTCTTGATGGTCAGCTGTCGGTGTCTCCCCCATCCGACATCTGCCTCTAATCTAGGCAATGTTCGCGTAACACGCGAACACCATCGCGGTGCTCTATACCGCACCCCGGACAGTAGCCGTTGGTAACTGTCCGCGCCGACAAGACCCATAGTGCCATCACGCGGGCCGCGGCGGGGGCGTTTTCCGCGAAACGACGCCGGGCCGTCTCGCCCCGAAGGTGAGACGGCCCGGTCAGCGCTGTCGGACCGCTCAGGCCAGGCGCTTCTGCAGGTTCTCGTCCAGAACGGCGAGGAACTGCTCGGTGGTCAGCCAGTCCTGGTCCCCACCGATCAGCAGCGCGAGATCCTTGGTCATCTGTCCGGACTCGACACTCTGGATAACGACGTCTTCAAGCGTGTTCGCGAACTCGGTCACAGCGGGGGTGTTGTCGAGCTTGCCGCGGTGCTCCAGCCCCCGGGTCCACGCGAAGATGGACGCGATCGGGTTCGTGGAGGTGGGCTTGCCCTGCTGGTGCTGGCGGTAGTGCCGGGTCACGGTCCCGTGCGCGGCCTCGGCCTCGACCGTGCGGCCATCGGCGGTACGCAGCACCGAAGTCATCAGGCCCAGCGAGCCGAAGCCCTGCGCCACGGTGTCGGACTGGACGTCACCGTCGTAGTTCTTGCAGGCCCAGACATAGCCGCCCTCCCACTTGAGCGCGGCGGCGACCATGTCGTCGATCAGCCGGTGCTCGTAGCTGATGCCGGCGGCCTCGAACCGCTCCTTGAACTCGTTCTCGAAGATCTCCTCGAACACGTCCTTGAACATGCCGTCGTAGGCCTTGAGGATCGTGTTCTTGGTGGACATGTACACCGGCAGGCCGCGGTCCAGGCCGTAGTTGAGGCTGGCGCGCGCGAAGTCCTCGATGGAGGAGCGGTAGTTGTACATCCCCATGGCGACACCGCCGCTCTCAGGGAAGTTGGCGACCTGCATCTCGACAGGCTCCCCGCCATCCTCGGGCGTGTAGGTGATGGTCACCGTTCCGGCACCGGGGACCTTGAAGTCGCTGGCGCGGTACTGGTCGGCGTGCGCGTGCCGACCGATGATGATCGGCTTGGTCCAGCTCGGGACCAGCCGCGGCACGTTCTCGCAGATGATCGGCTCGCGGAAGACCACGCCACCAAGGATGTTGCGGATCGTGCCGTTCGGCGACCGCCACATCTTCTTCAGGCCGAACTCCTCGACACGGGCCTCGTCGGGCGTGATCGTGGCGCACTTGACGCCCACGCTGTGCTGCTTGATGGCGTTCGCGGCGTCCACCGTCACCTGGTCGTCGGTGCGGTCGCGCTCCTCGACGCTGAGGTCGTAGTACTTCAGGTCGATGTCCAGGTACGGAAGGATCAGCCGGTCCTTGATGAAGGACCAGATGATCCGGGTCATCTCGTCGCCGTCAAGCTCTACTACGGGATTCTCGACCTTGATCTTGGCCATGGTTGTGTGGCTGTCCCTTCGTCTCGGCTAGCCGTCGTACGGCTGAAGGCCGTGCCGCGAACGCGCCGGGTATCGGCCGCCGGTCAACGGCCCGCGTCCGCTGGCGCTCGCGGCGATCGCACGGCCGCGATCGCCGCGCCCGCCCGCGGCCGCCGTGTCGGCGTCGCGCTCGCGGCAGAGTATGTGTCTTCTATGTCTCGATGACAGTGGCAGTGGCAGTGTCCGCCGGTTGCGTCTGCGCTTCCTGAGCACCCCATGAGCTCGCCGCAAAGCCCCGAACCGCCCGGGCGTGAACCGAGCGCACCGGCTGCTCGCCGGGATCGCCGGCGCTCCGTGCATCGACTCTGTGGTATCTCGATATCAAGCTTAATAGACGCCTACTCGGTCAGTTGCGGGGCCACCCATGCCAACACGATCAGCAGTACGGCGAGCGTGCTCAGCGTGACGACATCCACCCACCGGGTCCGGACCGCGAGCATGCCGATCTTCTCCGGAGGCAGGAACGCGCGGAACACGGCACCCAGGAGCAGGGCACCAGCGATCAGCGCGGGGCCCCGCTTGAAGTACGCGGCCGCGACGATGACGATCCCGGCCGCCATGGTGGCGAGCACGAGAAAGTAAGGGACCTGGGACAGCCACCCCGGAGCCGCAGCGGGCTGGTCCGGACCGTGCCCGGCCTCCCCGTCGGGTTCCTCTTCGGGTGAGTGTGACTGGGGTGCTACCGCTTCCTCCACCGCGTTCTGGCTCACCGTAAACCTCGCGTTAAGCAGTCCGTATCTCGAATCCCGACCCTACGCCCGGATGCTTCGAGCCGCGGTCCGGGTACACGCCCGCACTCCGGACCGAAACTGGGACGCCCGCGAGGCCAACGACCGAGCGGATCTTGCGTATCTCGACATCCTCACTGGCCACAGCAAAACTCATTGTAGTTAACCCGGGTTCCGCACCGCCCCGTTCCACCCCGAATCGGCCGGCACACCACTCACCCGCATCGTGCCCCTATTCCGGGGATTTACCGCAACCCCGGCGAGAGAACTGTCTGGCTCCCGAGTAAGAGCGTAGAAATCTCACCGTTCGGGTAACCCGTCATGAGATGAGTGCCACGGTGAGCGAGGACAGCCCTCTATGACCCCCACCCAGTCAGCGCCCGGCAACCGAGCAACATCCACTACCAAACACCCTGTCACGCCCCGCCGCGACATTCCTCATCGACCGCGCCCCACTCCGGGAGGAACTACCGTGGACGGGCCCTTTCTCCGGGTCGAGGAGAGCGGGGACGTAATGCCGCTGCACGCCGAGGTCACCACGGTCGGACGCGGACGAGGCGCCGACATCCAACTCGGCGATTCGAGCGTTTCGCAGCTCCACGCCGAGCTGGTACGCCGCGGACCCTACGTCTATGTCGTCGATCTCGGCCTCTCACGCAACGGCACCCGCGTCAACGGCCGCCCTATTGCCCGCCGGGTCCTCGACGAGGGCGACGTCGTCAGCTTCGGCAGCGCCCGATGCAAGATCGGCGGCCTGCCCCGCGAGGAAATCAACCCCGACGTCGAACTGCGCAAGGGGGCCGCTCCAGAGCTGACCCGCCGCGAGCTCGACGTCCTCACGTCACTGTGCCGCCCCGCGCTCTCCGACGAGGCGTTCGTCTCGCCCGCGACCGCGCGCGACATCGCCGAGGACCTGGTCGTCACCGAAGCCGCCGTCAAGCAGCACCTACTCCGCCTCTACCAGAAGTTCCGGATCCCCGAAGGCCCGAACCGCCGCACCCGCCTGGCCAACGAGGTAGTGGCCCTGGGCCTGGTACGCCCCATGCCGATCCCCGGCCGCGAGTACCAGGCGAGCTGACCCGCCGACGCCCACCCGTGGCGGCCCCTCAGGATGTCCGGTCCCGGACGCCCTGCAGCCCCGGGCCATGCTCACGGCTGGGCGTCGGAGCGAGGAGGAAGCACAGAGTGCCATCCGGCGCTCGGGAACGAGGACGATGCCGGCCTCGCGGAGCCGTGCCCGGAACCGGCACCACAGCGGGTTGGGGTGCATGCGCTTTTCCGCTCCACCCCCGCCGCCAGGACGTGTCGGGCTCGTGGCCGTTCCGCTGCCACACGGGACAGCATGGCCCGGCTCTTGGGGCCCGGCCGGTCACGGCCGGGGCCGCCCGCGCGCTGGCGCGCGGGCGGCCCATCGATCACAGGCCGGCCAGCCGCTCGGCGGCCTCCACGACATTGACCATCAGCATGGCCCTGGTCATCGGCCCGACGCCCCCGGGGTTCGGGGACACGTAGCCGGCGACCTCGCGCACGTCCAGCGCCACATCGCCGGCGATTCCCTCGTCGGTGCGCGACACACCAACGTCGAGCACGGTCGCGCCCGGCTTCACCATCTCCTTGGTGACCAGCCCCGGAACCCCGGCGCCCGCCACGACGATGTCGGCATTGCGGGTGTGCGCGGCGAGGTCGCGAGTGCCCGTGTGGCACAACGTGACGGTGGCGTTCTCGCTTCGCCGGGTCAGCAGCAGCCCCAGCGGGCGGCCGACCGTCACTCCCCGGCCCACGACGACCACCTCGGCGCCCTTGAGCGGAATGTCGTAGCGGGAGAGCAGCTCAACGATGCCGCGCGGGGTACACGGCAGCGGGGCCTCCTGCATGAGCACCAGCCGGCCGAGGTTCGCCGGCTGCAGGCCGTCGGCGTCCTTGTCCGGATCGATGAGCCCCAGCGCCCGGTTCTCGTCCAGCCCCTTGGGCAGCGGGAGCTGGACGATGTAGCCCGTGCAGTTGGGGTCCTCGTTCAGCTCGGTGATGGCGTTCTCGACGTCGGCCTGGCTGGCCGTGGCGGGCAGGTCCCGGCGGATGCTCTCGATCCCGATCTCCGCGCAGTCGCGGTGCTTGCCGGCGACGTAGGTATTGCTGCCGGGGTCGTCTCCGACCAGGACCGTACCCAGGCCGGGCACTGCGCCCTTGGCCCGCAGCGCGGCCACGCGATCGTTGAGCTCCGCCCGGATAGCCGCTGCGGTGCTCTTGCCATCGAGAATCTGTGCGCTCACGGCGTCCGTCCCTTGCGTGAGTTGGAGTGGCTGACTAGTGGAAGAAGTGCCGGGTTCCCGTGAGGTACATGGTCACCCCGGCGCGCTCCGCCGCCGCGATGACCTCGTCATCGCGGACGGATCCGCCCGGCTGGACCACGGCCCGCACGCCCGCTTCCGTCAGGACCTCAAGGCCATCGGGGAACGGGAAGAACGCGTCGCTGGCCGCGACCGCACCCTGGACCCGGTCGCCGGCGCGCGTGACAGCGAGGCGCGCCGAATCGACCCGGTTGACCTGGCCCATCCCCACCCCCACGGTCGCGCGATCCACAGACAGCAGGATGGCATTGGATTTGACCGCACGCACTGCGCGCCAGGCGAACGCGAGATCCGCCAAGGTCGCGGCGTCGGCGGCCGGCCCCGCGCGCAGCTCCCACGCGTCGGGGGCGTCTCCCGGCGCGTCGATGGTGTCGGCCGCCTGGAGCAGTGAGCCGCCGCTGATCCCGTGGAACTCGGGCTTCGCGCGGCGGTCGGGCGGCCCCACGACCAGCAGCCGGATGTTCTTCTTCCGGGTAAGTACCTCCACGGCTCCCGGGTCGAAGTCGGGTGCCGCGAGCACCTCGGTGAAGATCTCCGCGACCTGCTCGGCCATGGCCACGCTCACCGGGCGGTTGGTCGCGATGACCCCGCCGAAGGCCGAGACGGGGTCGCAGGCGTGCGCCTTGCGGTGAGCCTCGGCGATATCGTCGGCCACCGCGATGCCGCACGGGTTGGCGTGCTTGATGATGGCGACGCATGGCTCGGAGAAGTCGTAGGCGGACCGCAGCGCGGCGTCGCTGTCGACGTAGTTGTTGTAGGACATCTCCTTGCCGTGCAGCTGCTCGGCGCCCGCCAGGCCGGGGCCCGACGGATCGTCGGCCCGGTACAGCGCGGCGTCCTGGTGCGGGTTCTCCCCGTAGCGCAGGGTGGCCGCACGTTCGTACGCGGTGGCGTAGAACGCGGGCCAACCGGTCCGCACGGCGACGTCGTCGGGCGCGTACCGCGTGGCGAACCAGGTGGACACGGCGGCGTCGTAGCCAGCGGTGTGCGCGAAGGCGAGCGCGGCGAGCTGCTTGCGCTGCTCCAGGGTGAACCCGCCGGCGCGCACCGCTTCGAGCACGCTGTCGTAGCCGGCGGGGTCGGTCACCACGGCGACACTGGTGTGGTTCTTGGCTGACGCACGCACCATAGCGGGCCCGCCGATATCGATCTTCTCGACACACTCTTCGGGCGACGCCCCAGAGGCCACGGTCTCCTGGAACGGATACAGGTTGACCACGACCAGGTCGAACGGAGCGATCCCCAGGTCGTCGAGCGCGGTGCGGTGCTCGGCGCGGGTGCGGTCGGCCAGCAGGCCCGCGTGCACGTTCGGGTGCAGGGTCTTGACCCGGCCGTCCAGGCATTCCGGAAAGCCGGTGACGTCCTCAACCGGCGTGACGGGAACGTCGACCTCCCTGAGCCGGGCCGCGGTGGACCCTGTGGAGACGATCTCGACGCCGGCCTCCGCGAGGCCGTAACCGAGCTCCTCAAGCCCGGTCTTGTCGTAAACACTGATCAACGCACGCCGAATGGCCTGCTGGCTCACCGGTTCTCCTTCGTTGCGTAGCCGGGCTGCTGGGACGCTGTGGGCTGGTCGGGTTCGAGCCGTACCTGCCGGTCGACGATCGTCCATCCCCCGCGGGCGAGTCTGTCCACGACCTCGACCAGCATGCGCCGTTCCACCGTCTTGATGCGTTCGTGCAGGCTCGCGACGTCGTCGTCGGGCTCGACCCGCACCGTGGCCTGGTCGATGACGGGGCCGGTGTCGACGCCCTCGTCGACGAAGTGCACGGTGGCGCCCGTGACCTTCACGCCGTAGGCGAGGGCCTCGCGTACCGCACGCGCCCCCGGGAACGCCGGGAGAAGCGCCGGGTGGATGTTGATGACGGTGTGCCGGCTCAGCACCTCGGGACCCAAGAGCCGCATGAAGCCGGCGGAGACAACGAGGTCCGGCTCGAAGCGGGCGAGCTCGTCCGCGAGCGCGGCGTTCCACCGGTCGCGGTCGGGATAGGCGGCGAACGGCGTCACGAACGTGGCCGCACCGGCCTCCCGCGCGCGGGCAATTCCGTGCGTGCCCTCGCGGTCGGCCCCGACAGCGACCACGGAGGCGCCGTAGCCCGGGGCGGCCGCCGCGTCCAGCAGCGCCGCCATGTTGCTCCCCGCCCCTGATACGAGAACGACTACTCGCGCCGACAGAGTGCTTCCTCCTCACCAGAGAGCGCAGTGGAAACGTCTGCGCTCCTGTCCTCCCCGGACGGCACGGCGTGGCGCACGGCATCCGAGGCCGGGTCCGCCCACAGGCCGGGCGAAGGTGTTGGGGCAGCGTGGGCCCCATTCGCCTCGTCACCCTATCTGGCCCGTTGACGTCCTCCGTGGGGAGGACCCGGGGATTCCCGCAGCCTCGCGGCTGTCGGCGCGGTGCGCCTCACGGCGTCCGCTGGTTCCTGTTTCACGGGCCGGCGCCCCCACTCCCGAAAAGGTGGTGGTCTTACCCCACCTCCCGCCCCTACTGCGAGGGCTTCGCCATGATCTCGCAGCGGGGGCCCGGCGTTTCAACTCTCCGCTTCCCGCGCTCTGGCGAGTTTCCGTCCAGCGGCGAGCACAATGGTCGACGCGGTGGCATCCCGGTCGTGGGTGGTTGCGCACCCAGAACAGGTCCAGGTGCGCACGTGCGCCTTGGCGATCCTGCTCCGGGCCTTGGCCCGGTTCGCCGACCCTTGGCCTTGCGGCACAGCGCCCGCTGGCCTTCGTCAGCTTCTTCTCGGCCCGGCGTAGGAACCGGGGGTTGGACACCTTCGTGCCGTCGGAAAGTGCCGCGAAGTGGCACCGCCCCAGATCGATGCCCACATCATCTGCGGTCTCCGGCAGCGGTTCGGCGTCGGCCTCAACCACGAACGAGGCGAAATACGGCCCGCGGCGTTCCTTGATGACACTCACCGTAGCGGGCGAGCATGTGCACCTGCTGGTGCGCTCCCCCACGGCCGCGGTCTCTAACCTGGTCAGCAGCAAGGGGGCGGAGCACTCTCAGATAAGACGGTAGCGTCTATCTCAACAGGACCCATTCGGGGCGCAAGGACTCGCCCTACTGCGGCGCGGGGTGCTCCCACCATCGAAACGCGCTGCCTACGACCTGCTGCTGAGGAGATCACGTGACCAAGGAGCCCACCGAGCCGCGTACCGAGGGCCAGCAGCCCGCAGTGGAACGAGGCGGCCTGTGGGGACTCCTCTTCGCCGCCGCAGGGCTGCTCCTCCCACCGTTCGGGGCTCTCCTGTCCATCGTGGGCATCTCCCAGGGCCGACGCGCCCGCCGCGCCGGACGGGAGCGCGACGTACCAGCTCCGGGGGCGGTCATGAGCATGGTTCTGGGGTGGATCGGCCTCGGTGTCTCGGCCCTCATGCTCGCCGGCTACGCGGTGTTCTGGACCGAGTTCAGCGCTTACCAGGAGTGCACCACGCAGGCGCACACCGAGAGTTCGCAGACGGCCTGCGACAACACGTTCCGCGAAGCCGTTTCGGAGCGCTCCGGGGTGCCTGAGGACAGCATCCCGATACTGAGCTGATCGGTCTGCTATCCGGTTTCAGCCGTGGGCGGAACAGGGAACCCGGCGGTCTGGCCACGGAGCGCCGGCCCTGCGCGGCGCAGCGGGGCGGTCAGTCCCGGTCGTCCGGAGTGCCGGGAGCGTCCGGCCCGACGTCGGCGGCGGGCGCGGCCTCGTAGCTGATTCCGAACAGGTCCGCCGCGTCCTCCTCGGCCTCCCCACCGGAGCGCCGCCTGCGCAGCCCGGACAGCCGAGGACGCCACGACTGGCGCCGCGCCGCGGTGCGAGTGGTCCGATCCGCGCCACCGGGCACCGTCTCGGGGTCTGCCAGCGAATCCTCGGCACTGGCAGCGGCGAGCTCGGTGGCCTCGGTGTCGTCCGCACCGGTCTCGGTCGGCGCGACCACGGCGAGGCGGGCGCGGCGGTAGTAGCGCCAGTTGGCCAGCCAGGCCGCGATCGCCGCGGCGACCCCCACCTCCAGCATGGTGACCAGCCCTACCTGCCATGGGGAGGGCCCGACCTCCGCGAGCCGCTCGGCCCCCAGCGGGCCGCCGGCCAGCGCCGCGAACGCCGCGAACAACAGGCCGGTCGTCACCCCGCAGCCAAGTCCCCACAGCGGTGCGGCCTCGCTGGCTGCCGCGGGCGCACTGCGCTGGGTGAGCACCCCGCCGACGGCGCCCGCGAGGAAGGGGGCGGCGAGGAAGACGAGCGAGGCCGCCGGCGCCGCGCCGTTGTCCGGGAGTGTTCCCAGTATCGGGAAGAGCGGCACCGCGCCGACCGCGACACCGGTCGGCGCGACCATGGTGTCGGCGCCAATGGCGAACCCCGGTCCGACCGCGTAGGAGGTACCGAAGATGATGGCGTTGGGCAGATAGAGGAGCTGGCCGACGATGAGCAGCGCGCCGCCGACCACCCCCGGTGCCAGCTCCTCGGTGATGGCGACGACGTCGCCGAACCCGGCGACCAGTGCCACGCCGAACAGCGCGGTCCCCGTAAGCAGCAGCACACCGCTGGCGCTGAGCGTGCCGACGAGCAGCGACCGCGGACGGGCGGGCATCTGGCGCAGCAGCCTCCGGATGGAGATCGCCCCGTCCTTGAGTACTTGGCGGAGCACACCCAACCCACCCGCGATGAACGCCAGCACGAAGCCGGCGACGAGCGCCTGCACCATGCTGGGCCGGACGACGTCGGTCTGCCCCACGAGCGCGAGCGTGCCGCAGATGGCCGCGTACGGGCCGGCCAGCGCCAGCGCGGCACGGAACGACTGGCGCGGCCGCGTGAGCCCGCAGTTCCGCGCCAGCCACCGGCCCGAGCGGAACAGCAGCAGTCCCGGCAGCACGAGCAGACCCAATGGGAGCAGCGAGACGTGCCCACCCGGGATCGCGAAGCCGACCAGGTGGCCGACGAGCCACGCCTGGACTGTCGTGCGGAAGACGTCGGCGATGTCCTCGCCGATCGTGTCGTGCGGCGCGGCCACCCAACCGAGCACGGTGAACGTCATGAGGACGGCGACGCCGATCCCGGCCGCCGAGGCCGCGGCCATCCCGCCGGCGGTGTACAGCGAACGCGTGGGGTCGTCCTGCGGTCTGGGCGGGGGATGGTCGTCGTCTCGGGACCGGGGGCGGGATGGACGTGTCGGCGCGCTCACGCCGCTAATGCTCCCAGGCGCGCGCCCGCGGCGCCTCTTCCGCTCCGGGCGTGTCGGCGCGCGGCCCATGACCGGATGTGGTAGGGCTCCCGGCCACCGCTCGGTTCCCTGCCCCGTTTAAGTCCCGGCGCCCTTTCGGGGGACACCGGGACTTAAACGGGGCGGGTACGGACCACGGCACGACCGTGGCCGCCGGGACCGGAGAACCAGTTCCAGCACCCGAACCACAACGAACATAGCTCGGGCGCCGCCGGGGTTCTGGAGGGTCCGCAGGTGGGGCGTCCGCGACTAGCGAAGCCGACCGGGGCGCTACACCGGAGGTGCCCGAAGGTTCCCGGCTTCGGGGCGCCCGACCCGGCGAGCGACAGCGAGCCCAAAAAACACTGCCTAGAACTGCGCCCGCATGAGCTTCGCGGTCTCGCTGGGAGTCTTGCCCACTCGGACGCCGGCAGCCTCCAGGGCCTCCTTCTTGGCGTCGGCGGTGCCGGAGGAGCCGGAGACGATCGCCCCAGCATGGCCCATGGTCTTGCCCTCCGGAGCGGTGAACCCGGCCACGTAGCCCACCACCGGCTTGGTCACATTCGCCTTGACGAACTCCGCCGCACGCTCCTCAGCATCCCCACCGATCTCCCCGATCATCACGATCGCATCGGTATCCGGATCCGCCTCGAACGCCGCCAACGCATCAATATGCGTCGACCCGATAATCGGATCCCCCCCAATACCCACACACGTGGAGAACCCGATATCCCGCAACTCATACATCATCTGATACGTCAACGTGCCCGACTTCGACACCAACCCGATCCGCCCCGGCTTGGTGATATCCCCCGGAATGATCCCCGCGTTCGACTGCCCCGGCGAGATCACCCCCGGACAGTTCGGCCCCACAATGCGCGTCACATTGCCCTTCGCGCTCGCATACGCCCAGAACCGCGCCGTGTCATGCACCGGGACCCCCTCGGTGATCACCACCGCCAGCCCGATCCCCGCATCAACCGCCTCAACCACCGCCGCCTTCGTCGCCTGCGGCGGAACGAAGATGACCGACACGTCAGCGCCCGTGCGCTCCATTCCCTCGGCCACGGACCCGAACACGGGGACGGCGGTACCGTCGAAGTCGACGTCCTGGCCGGCCTTGCGCGGGTTCACGCCGCCGACGATCTCCGTGCCGGACGCCAGCATCCGGCGGGTGTGCTTGGTGCCTTCGGAGCCGGTCATACCCTGGACCAGCACCTTGCTGTCCTTGGTCAGAAAAATTGCCATGTCGCTCTTCGCCCTTACTTCGCGGCCAGTTCGGCGGCCTGAGCGGCAGCGCCGTCCATGGTCTCAAGCTGACGCACAGCCGGGTGGTTACGGTCGTTCAGGATCTTGCGGCCCAGTTCGGCGTTGTTCCCGTCCAGGCGCACCACGAGGGGCTTGCTGACGTCGTCGCCGCGCGACTCAAGCATCTCAAGGGCGCTGACGATGCCGTTGGCGACCGCGTCGCAGGCGGTGATCCCGCCGAAGACGTTCACGAAGACGCTCTTGACGTCGGAGTCGCCCAGGACGATCTCCAGGCCGTTCGCCATGACCTCGGCCGAGGCGCCGCCCCCGATGTCCAGGAAGTTCGCCGGCTTCACGTTGCCGTGCGCCTCGCCCGCGTAGGCGACCACGTCCAGCGTGGACATGACGAGTCCCGCGCCGTTGCCGATGATGCCGACCTGCCCGTCGAGCTTGACGTAGTTGAGGCCCTTCTCCTTGGCCTTCACCTCGAGGGGGTCGCCCTCGGCGGCGAAGGTGAGGGACTCCAGGTCCTGCCGGAACTCGGCGTTCTCGTCGAGCGTGACCTTGCCGTCGAGCGCCACAACCCGGCCGTCCCCGGTCAGGATGAGCGGGTTGACCTCGGCCAACTGGGCGTCCTTGCCAACGAAGCAGTCCCACAGCTTCGTCACGACCTCGACCGCGCCGCGCGCGGCCGCCTCGGGCAGCTTGCCCCTGGCCACGATGTCGGCGGCGACGTCTTCCGGCGCGCCCTTCAGCGCGTCGACCTCGACCTGCGCGACGGCGTCGGGGTTGGTGGCGGCGACCTCCTCGATCTCGACACCGCCCTCGGCCGAACAGATCGCCAGGAAGGTCCGCTTCGCCCGGTCCAGCAGGAACGAGAAGTAGTACTCCTCGGCGATGTCACTGGCCTCTTCGACCAGGACGCGGTGGACCGTGTGGCCCTTGATGTCCATGCCCAGGATCTCGGAGGCAACGGCCTGCGCCTCGGCGGCGCCGTCGGCCAGCTTGACGCCGCCGGCCTTACCGCGGCCACCCGTCTTGACCTGTGCTTTGACGACCACGCGAGACGTACCCGCCGCCGCGAACTCGTCGGCGACGGCACGCGCCTCTTCGGGCGTCCTCGCCACTTTCCCTCGGGGTACCGGGACCCCGTACTCCGCGAAGAGTTCCTTCGCCTGGTATTCGAACAGGTCCACGAAGGTCCGTCCTTGTTACTCGCTGGCTGCAGTCTTTTGCGGAGGTCGTGTCACTCACGCGGCGGAACCATCAAAGGGCTGGCCGCGTTGGAATAAAGTTCTCATGAAGCCTTCCGCACCATGCGGCAGCTTAGCCCTCCCCGCTGTTGACAACGGACACCGGCCCCGCGTTGACCAGTCACGCAACGTCCCAACCGCGGCGGTATCCGGCCACTGCCAGGGGCCGCACCGGGATCCCGTGGATCACGTCACAGTTCAGCCGCCGCCCTCGACAGGAGTCATTCCCCGTGGAATGGCGGAAATCCGCCCGTGGCGCTATCCCGCCGCGCGCACCGTGCCGATGTTGGCGCGCACCCATTCGGTGATCTCCGAAGTGGTCGCGCCCGGGGTGAAGATCTTGGCCACACCCATGCGTTCCAGCTCGGGGATGTCCTCGTCGGGGATGATGCCGCCGCCGAACACGGTGACGTCGGTGGCGTCGTTCTCCGCCAGCAGCTCCAGCACCCGGCCGAACAGTGTCATGTGCGCGCCAGAGAGAACCGACAGCCCGATGGCGTCGGCGTCCTCCTGCAGGGCGGCGTGCACGACCATCTCCGGAGTTTGGCGTAGGCCCGCGTAGATGACCTCCACTCCGGCGTCGCGCAATGCGCGGGCGACGACCTTGACGCCGCGATCGTGGCCGTCGAGGCCCGGTTTGGCGATGACGACCCGCACTGCTGAGGACGTTCCCATGGTCAGCCCTTCGTCGCTAGCGGCGCGCCGCCCGAACAGGACGCCCGCGACTGTGAAACGAACACCACACGATCAGACTAACGACTTCGTCCGCCGCGCGCCGACACCCCCGGACGCGCCCCGCCGCGCGCCGCACGCTCGCGGAGCAGGGCGCCGGCCCGACCGTTCCGGTGGCGGGGCCGGCCGCGTAACCACCGGGGAGCCGCGTGAACTGTGGCGAATCAAGGGTAGTTCTGGGCATATGAGCAACGATCTGGGATCGCTGGACCAACTGCCTACGAAGGAGCTGCGCGAACGCGCGGTCGCGCTCGCGCGGCACCGGTGGGACATCGCGTTCTTCTGGCGGCTGCTGCGCAGCCTGCCGGCCGCCGAGGCCGCCGTGGGACACCTGGACCACAGCGACGCCAGCGTCGCCCAGGCGTCCGGTCTGTTCCATGAGGCCCTCGCCGCGGAGAACGACCCGGACGTGCAGGTGGCACTGCGGCCGATCTATATCGACTACCTGGCGGAGCACGCTGCGGAGGAGTCCGGCTGAGACTCGCCGTGCCCGCCCGGTGCGCCCTCGGCCACCGGAAACTCCCCGTGTCCAGCTCCCCCGGGCCACCGCTACGCGAAAGCGCGGTACGCACCTGTGGGCGCGAGTACGCCGATCGCGCGGCGGAGCGGCCGGCGCTGCCCTAACCTGGCCGGGTGGGGGGACGACGCGAGCCAACGAGGAGTCTCCATGCCCGCTGTCCGGGTCGAGCGTGCTGGTCCTGTCAGCACCGTGATCCTCTCCCGTCCCGATGTCCGCAACGCGGTCGACGGCCCCACGGCGGCGGAACTGGCGTCGGCCTTCCGCGCGTTCGACGCCGACCCCGACGCGTCAGTGGCGGTGCTGTGGGGTGAGGGAGGGGCGTTCTGCTCCGGAGCCGACCTCGCAGCGTTGTCGACCGAGCGGCGGAACCGGGTCGACGACGACGGCGACGGCCCGATGGGGCCGACCCGGCTGCGGTTGTCGAAGCCGGTGATCGCCGCTGTGGCTGGCCACGCGGTCGCCGGAGGGCTGGAACTCGCGCTCTGGTGCGACCTGCGTGTGGCTGAGGAGAGCGCCGTGTTCGGCGTGTTCTGCCGGCGTTGGGGCGTGCCCCTGATCGACGGCGGCACTGTCCGGCTGCCCCGGCTGATCGGCCAGAGCCAGGCCATGGACATGGTGCTGACGGGCCGGGCGGTGGGCGCCGACGAGGCACTGCGCATGGGGTTGGCCAACCGTGTGGTGCCAGACGGCGAGTCCCGGGACGCGGCCGGGCTGCTCGCCCGCCAGCTCGCGTCGTTTCCGCAGACCTGTCTGCGTGAGGACCGGGCCTCCGTTCTGGAACAACACGGCCGCGACGAGCAGGACGCGCTGGCCAACGAGTTCCGCCACGGTCTGACCTCCCTCAAGGAGGCCGGCCCCGGAATCGCCCGCTTCCAGGCGGGAGAGGGCCGGGGCGGCCACCCCTGAGCCGCGCCGGTGACCGCCTAACGGCCGGCGAGCGCGTCGTCGAGGCGCTCTCTCAGTTCGTCTCCGTCGGGACTGTAGGGGGTCGTGCTGTCCAGCCCGCCGTGGACGGCGTCACTGAGAACCTGGCTCACCCGCGGATAGTACGGGGTGCATGGCCGGGGTCGCGCGCGGTCAAGCGCGGCCTTGAGGTTCTCCGTCCCCGGCGCGCCGTACGCCTCCTCCAGGGTCGGGGCGAACCCGGCCTCCTGGAGTAGGCGCTGCCGCTCGGAGTCGACCAGCAGCTCAACCAGCTCCCGGGCTTCCTCCGGCGCCCGCGATTCGCTGGCCACCGCCAGGCTCTGGCCGCCGAGGGCGCCACCGCCGGGCCATGGGCTCATGCCGAACGAGGCTTCGTCTTGCCGCTCCTCGGGGAGCCAGCCGGCGAACTCCAGCCCGGGAACCTCCTCGTCCTGGCCGGTTTCCCCGGCACCACTCTGGTCGAGCACGTGTTCTGCGTAGGGCCAGTGCCGTAGGAACGCGACTTCGCCATCGTTGAACCGGCGCAGGCTCGTGAGCTCGTCGTCGTGCACCGCGTCCGAAGGGATCGTGCCAGTGGCCATGTGCCGCCTCAGGTGCTCGATCCCTACCACCTCGGTCCCGAGGTTCACGTTCTCCGGCTGGCAGGAGCCACCGGACGTCGGGAAGAGCGCCTCGTCGTCGACGCGCCCCGAGGCCCAGTCCAGTTCCAGGACGTTCACCGTGAGTCCCTCGTAGTTGGCGAACTGGCCGGCGTAGCCGTCGATCCCGCCGCCGGCCGCATCGTCAGCGAGATCCAGCAGCGCGCCCGCCGCGTCGTCCTCCGAAAAGGCGTTCTCCAGGTCCGCATGGTCCACCAGGTCGGCGCGGTAGTAGAGCAGCCCCACGTCCGCGAGGAACGGCGCGGCCCATACCTCCTCCTGGTAGGTGACCGCCTCGATCCACTCGTCCAGGAAGTTGTCCGGCTCGAACTGGCCTCCGTCGGCACTGATCCCGCTGATCGGGGTGATCCACTCCTTCTCGGCGAACTCCGCGACCCACTGGGTGTCGAGACTCACGACGTCGTACACCTCGCCCTCCGACTGGGCGATCGCGGCGAACTGGGCGCGCTGGTGGTCGGCGTTCCCGGACAGGTGCACCAGCCGGACATCCCAGCCGGGGTTGTTCTCCTGCCACTCCGCCAAGGCCGAGTCGAGGAGCTGGTGGTAGATGCCCTCGCTCTGGTCTTCCGGGGTGCGCGGGTCGAGAGGCGTGGCCAGGACCAGTTCCCGGTCGTCGTCCGGGACCGAGCACCCGGCGGCGAGGCATCCGCCGACCACGAGGCCGGCCAGCGCGGGGAGGAATCGGCCGCGTCGCATAGCTAGTTCCGGACCCGGACCGTTTGCAGCCGGTCCGCGGGGACCGCGTTCTCGTTGCCCAGGTCCACCGGGCTGCAGTTGACGCCGTCGATCTCGGCGAGCGCGCCCCCCGGCTCACCCGCGGCGCAGCCACCGTCGTCCAGCATGATCAGCTCGACCGTGGCACCGGCGTCGAAGGCGTCTTCCGCGGCGCTCCGTACGTCGCTGACGGAACTGCCCTCCTCCCCCGGCCCGGATCCGACGACGCCCTCGGTGAAGACGAACGCCACGGGCTCGGCGCTGTCCTGGGCGTCGCCGCCGGCGTCTTCCTCCAGCGCGAGCGCCGCCTCCAGCACCGTGTCGTTGATCGGGGTGGACTCCCGGTCGGGTTCGAGACTGTCCAGGTGCTCCTCAATGTCCCCCTTCGTGTCAGTGACCGGCGCGGGCTCGACGAGCTCCTGCTGCCCGGTGTCGTCGCGGTCGTCTCCCTTGGGGAAGGTCCACAGACCGGCCTCGTCGCCGTGGGCGAGGTGCCGGAGCAGCCCTCCGGCCTGCGCCGTGGCCACGTCGAACGCCGCCCGCTGATCCGGGAGCTCCCCCTGCATGGAATCGGAGCGATCGACGACCAAGAGGGCGCGCACCGGCCGCCGCAGCTGTTCCTGGCTCCGCAGTGTCCCTTCGAGGTCCTCGGCGGCATCCTCGGTGGCGAAGTCCGGAGCCTCCTCCGGCTCGAACGGTTCCTCGGCGATCCCCTCGGTACCCCCGACACCCGGTCCGACGCAGCCGTTCATGTCGCGGTAGCCGCGTGGAACGATGTCACTGCACGCGTCGGCCGCCGCACCACCGGCGGGGGCGGGGGCTTCCCGGTTCGTGTCGAGCCAGCCGACGAACCGCTCCACTTCGGCGCTCGCGCTGTCGTCCCCCCAGTCCAGCGGCACGACCGGGTGGTCCAGCCAGGGGGCGTTCCGCAGGTGGACGGCGGAAAGCGGCTGCGGCGGCGTCTCGTCCTCCACCGGGCAGTCGGGCCCGAGCTCGGCACCAGTGTTGTAGTCGTAGATGGCGCGTTCGGTGGCGAACACCACGGTTTCGGCGGGGTCCGGGCCGGAGGAGTCCGCCACGGCCTGCCGCAGCTCGCACAGCACCGCGTAGTTGTCTGTCCCGGTCAGCCCGGAACCGGTCATTTCGGCCTCGATATTGGCCGAGTTGCCGATGGGAAGCGAGTAGAGCAGGTCCGTGTGGAGCAAGGCGGTGGTGGAGTCCGCGGGGCGCGCGCGGGCGCCGCTCGCCGCACCGCTCAGGAAATCCTCGTAGGCGGTCTGCGCGTCGGTCTGCTGGGCAGTGGGCTCTCGTTCGGCCGGGACCCCCAGGACCAGCGGGGTGGACCACGCCGACGTCCATGGTTGCGGCTCCAGTATCTCGGGATCGTCGGCCGCCGCCTCGACCATCCGCACGTCGGCCGTGGAGTCGGGGATCCAGATGTGCGGGCGGGGGCCGTAGAGCAGGGCGTTGTCCGGCCACTCCGCCTCGGGCCAGGTGTCGGGGGCGGCCGGCCAGCCGGCCGCGAGCAGCTCCCGCACTTCACTGGCGCCCAGCTCCGGGGCGGCGAAAACGGTGAATGTGACCGGGCGGCAACCGCGCCAGTCGCGCTCGCCGCGTTCGTCGGCGTACTGCCCGGTGACCTCTTCTGCCGCCGCACGCCCTTCAACGGAGGCCAGCACCACCACTTCTTCGGGGGGCTCGCAGTCGCCCCAGGCCAACCAGGGAGGGACGATCAGCAAGGCGGAGAACAGCGCAAGTCCGGCGAACGCGCTCACCGCGCGCGTCAGGCCAACCCTGTGCGACACGATCCGGAATGCCAGGCCAATGAGGACGGCGGCGACGAGGACCTGCGCGACCCTGAAGAACCACTCGAAATCCCCGAAGACCGATACCAGGGCGGAGACGAACCCCACGATGGCCGCGGCCGTGCCGACGAGGTTTCTGACGCGCTGTTGCGGTGCCGACGGCTCGCTCTCGTGACCAGTCATCGGATCCACCCGCCATGAGGTACAGCGCTGCCCGCCCCACGATGAAGGTGAGCGTGAAAGCGAGTCTCTCACGGAATGGACGGACATTTGGGGCAGGATAATGGCCTACCCCATTTTCAAGCGCAGTTTCGGGCATGCCATACACCGGTTAATGATGCAACCGTAAAACGAGATCCAGGAGAACCAATTCGACGGCCGACTTCAGGTTGGCCACTCCTGGCCAAGATCCGAATCGCAGCGCTACCAGGGCGCCCCTCCCGGCAATTTCTCGGCTCTCATCTGCAGCGATGCCACTGCTAAGTCCCCGGCGAGAAACCAGATGGTGATCAGCAAGTCGCGTGGCATACCGATCCACAGGTCTTGATTCTCCTCCTCCGGGCGCCATAGGCGTTACCACATCGCCGGTCAGCCGGTGAAGGACTCGGGGCCGAACCGGCCCCATGCGATGAATGCCGCAATAGCGAGATAGATCGAGGTCAGCACCACGAACTTGGCGCCGTCGCGGTAGCGCACATGGGTGGTTATCGCGCCGGCCATCAGCAGTACCCAGCAGACGGCAGTCACCGGCACCATGATCGGCGCGATGCCGACAACGGCGGGCAGGATCAGGCCAACCGCGGCCAGGAGTTCGAGGACGCCGAGGGTCTTGACGAAGCCGACACTGGCGTCCGCGGCCCATCCGCCGCCAGCGGTCTTGGCCAGTTTCTCCTTGGGGATGAACGCCTTGCTGATGCCGCCGACCAGGGCGACTACGGCGAGCAGTCCGGCTGCGATCCACAGTGCGAGGTTCATGCGGTTCTCCTTCGTTTCCGAGGTCGAACCTCAAGACAGGACGGGATCGAGTGTTGTGACAGCGTGTGATGCAGAACACTCCGCAGGCGGATCCGGCATGCGGAGTCCGCACGGTTGGCCGACAACACCCTCATGTCCGAAATCCGCTAGCCCAGGAGAGCGGGAGGCGCGATCATGGAGGGGTGAACGACGAGGATTACCGCTACCTGGCGGTACGCAGCGGCGACGCCCGCTTCGACGGGATGTTCTACGTCGGGGTGACCAGCACCGGGATCTACTGCCGCCCAACCTGCCCGGCCACCACTCCGAAGCGGGAGAACATCCGGTTCTTCCGCTCCGCCGCCGCGGCACAGGGCGCCGGGTTCCGCGCGTGCAAGCGGTGCCGGCCCGACGCGGCTCCCGGCTCACCAGAGTGGAACGCCCGCGCCGACGCCGTGGGCCGCGCCATGCGGCTCATCGCGGACGGCGCGGTCGACCGGGCGGGTGTGAGCGGGCTCGCGGCGTCCCTCGGCTACAGCGAGCGCCACCTGAACCGGTTGCTGATCACCGAGCTGGGGGCCGGCCCACTCGCGCTCGCGCGGGCCCAGCGGGCACAGACGGCCCGCATCCTGGTCGAGACGACCACACTGCCAATGGGCGACATCGCGTTCGCCGCCGGGTTCTCCAGCATCCGCCAGTTCAACGAAACCATGCGCGCCGTCTTCGCGCGCTCCCCGACCGGGATGCGGGAACGGTCCGAGCACCGCGACAACGCTGTGCCCGCCGGAGTCACCGCGGTCCGGCTACCGTTCCGCGCACCGTGCGACCTGGACCGCCTGTTCGGTTTCCTTGCCGAGCGCGCCGTACCCGGGGTCGAGGAACTCAGTCACGGCGTCTACCGCAGGGTGCTCCGGTTACCGCACGGGAGGGGGATCGCCGAGATCTCCACCGGTGCCGGAAACGGGCCGGGCAAAGGGGGCGCGTACAACGCTGCGAACGGAAACGGGACGGGGAACGGGCACATCCAGTGCCGGCTTCACCTGGACGACCTCCGTGACCTGGGCACAGCGGTGCAGCGATGCCGCCGCCTCCTCGACCTCGACACCGACCCGCACGCTGTCGCCGAGGTGCTCGCGCAGAGCGACCTGCTCGGCCCGGCCGTCGCCGCGGCGCCGGGGCTGCGCGCGCCCGGCCACGTCGACCCCGCCGAGCTGGCAGTGCGCGCGATCGTCGGCCAGCAGGTCTCGGTCGCCGCGGCACGCACCGTCGCCGGCCGGATCGTCGAACAGTACGGGAAACCGCTGACGGCTCCCAACGGCGGGCTGACCCACGTGTTCCCCGAACCGGAAGACCTGGCCGCGGCGAACCCCGAGGATCTGCCAATGCCGGCGGCACGCGCGCGAGCGCTCCAGGGGCTCATGGCGGCGCTGGCATCCGGCGAGGTCGACCTCGGCCCGGGGGCCGATCGCGCGGACGCTGAGGCGCGCCTCAGGTCGCTCCCGGGGGTCGGGCCGTGGACCGCCGGATACATCCGCATGCGCGCCCTCGGGGACCCGGACGTGCTGCTGGAGAGCGACCACGGCGTCCAGCGGGCTTTGCGGTATGCCGGTCACGCGGGGCCGATCGGCGACGTCGCCCGAACGTGGCGCCCTTGGCGCTCGTATGCCACCCACCACCTTTGGGCGATGCTCGCCCCGGCTCCCGAGCCGGGGAGCCCCAAGCAGCGCCCCCGTTGACTCCGAAACAGACCAGGAAGAGAAACGACATGGCACACAGCACCACCGCACCGCAAGAGGCGCTGCCGCTGACCGTCCCGGCCCCGGACGCGCTCCCGCCCGTCGAGTTCGCCGAGCCGGGAACCGGGCCGCCGCTCTACACGATCGTGGCGTCACCCATCGGCGAGATCATGCTCACCTCCGACGGGGAGTCCCTGACCGGCCTGTTCATGGCGCCCGAGGCCGGATGGAGCACCGAGATCGGCGCCGACTGGCGCCGCGACCCCGCAGCCTTCCACGACATCAAAGAACAACTCCGCGCGTACTTCGCGGGCGAGCTGCGAGAGTTCTCGGTACGCCTCGCACCGCACGGAACTCCGTTCCAGCGGCGCGTGTGGCAGGCGCTCACCACCATCCCGTACGGGCAAACCACCAGCTACGGCGCTATCGCGTTCGCCATCGACCGGCCATCTGCATCACGCGCCGTGGGTGCGGCCAACGGGCGCAACCCGATCTCGATCATCGTGCCCTGCCACCGCATCGTCGGGGCCGATGGCTCCCTGACCGGCTACGGCGGCGGCCTCCCCCGCAAGCAGCATCTGCTCGCTCTGGAGAGGGGACGAGCCGCCTACTGATGCCCCGGTACCGGGTGTGGGAGGCACCGGTTCAGGAGTCGCAGGGGAGGTCGGTGAACGGGAACAACTCACTGTCGTACCAGCTATCACCCTCGACGTAACAGACCCGGCCGGGAACGAAGTCCGTCGGCTCCTCGACCGTGTGCCCCCACAACTCGTCCGGAGTCACGTAGCGCACCATGCGGCCGTAGTTCCCGAGGTCGTTGAGCTCCGCCTCGTCCTCCGGGGGGACACCGGAGACGGTCACCGCGAACTCCGCTGAGGGCTCGTCGGCCGTGAGCGTGGCCAGACCCTCGGGTTCCGCGGCGGTGTAGACGTCGAAGAGGTCGCCGAGGTCGGGGGGCTCGTCGGGGATTTCCGCCGGGTCCTCGATCGTCTTCTTGTCGGCCTTGGGAACGAGTATCTCGAAATCGTCGGAATGGAGCGCGTACCCGCCCTCATCGTGCAGGTACTCCGCCTCGCCGGAGACGGTGACATCCTCGCCCTCGCGTTGCGCGCTGGCGAGGACGATCCGCAAGCGCGGCTCCCACGCCCCGCCCTCCACGCTCTCGTCCTCCCCGGGAGCGCGGGTGGCCAGTTCGATCGTGTCGCTCTCGACGGCCTCGGTCCTTACCCCGCCGACATCGAACGCGGCGTCGTCGACCGGGCCGCCCTCCACGGGCTCGTCGTCCGCCTCCTCTTCCTCCGAAGCGGACCCGTCCGGCTCCGCCGAACCTCCACTCTCACATCCGGTGCCGAGCAGCGTCAGCGCCGCCGCCAGCCACACAGTTCCGTTCATCAAGGGTCTCCGCACTCGCAGCTCCATTCCATCGTTCGCACGCCGCCCGTCCCGCGAAGGCCCGGCCAGCTCACACACACCGCTCGTACTCGGTGGTGGGGAGGTGTTCGCGGATCACACGGAGCAGCCGGACAACCGCAACCGGTACGACGTAGGTGGGAGCGCGGAAGTTCGCGGCCACAGGTTCGCGTGCGGGGCCGGCGGCCCCGCACCGGGTTTGGCCCTTCACCTGCCGCCGGCTCCGGTCAATGTGACGCGTCCCCGGTGCACTGGCCGCGAGGGCATCAGCCGGCCAAACCTTTGTGGGGCTCCGGCCCGGCCGTGCCCATTGCCTCGACCAGTTGACGCGCCCCAGGCGACTCGACCGGGTAGTGGCCGGCGTTCTCCAGCATCACGATCTCCTTGGGCGCGGCGATCCGGTCGAAGAACCGCATACTCACCTCATGCGGCGTCCAGCGGTCGTCCGCCGGATGCGCTAGCACGATCGCCGGCCCGGAAGCCTCCTCCGGCTCGACCGCGGGCGCCGAATCAAGGAAGGTGCGCAGGAACCCCAGCGGCATCCGGTTCCTGCCGCCGCGCCGGTCCCGCAGGACAAGGTCGACCAGCGCGGGTTCGTTGCTGATAGCGCGCATTTTGGTCAGCCAGGGCATGGGGACCGACACGCCCGCCAGCGGGCCCGCGGCAACGCGCATGAAAGGTCGGGCGACGTCGCCGAGCCACGGGAAGTGCGTAATGTGCCGGCGGGCCACCGGGTCGCGCGGGTCCAGCAGGCAGGTCACCAGAACACGGCTGGCGGCACCCGTCCGGGTGGCGACGTCATACGCGAGCATCCCGCCCATACTCGCTCCCAGAAGGTGCAGGGGCTCGTCGGGATGTGCCTGCTTCTCGGCCAACGCGAGGTCGCACGCGAGCCTCACCCAGTCGTCGTACCGGACCGCGTGCCGGCGCGGGACACGGGTGCGACCGAAGCCGGGGAGGTCGGGAACGAGCACCCGGAAACCTCTCTGGGCTGCGAGGGCCGCGTAGGGAAACATCGCCGCGGCGTGCCCGCCCGCGCCGTGCAGCAGGATCATCCGGGCGGCTGCGGCAGGATCCCCCATGCGTTCGATGTGCACATCGGTGTCACGCCAGCGCCACCAGGTGGATTCAGGCTCAACAATCGGGTCAGGCCGGAGGTCAGCGGGCATGAGCACCGCGTAGGATCTGTGCATGGCAGCAGTCTCAGCGCTGCCGACAGTGGTGACAACTCGCATTGGGGGCATCATCGACACCCCCCGCAAGAAGCCGCGCCAGGTGCGATCCCGCGAGACGGTGGACGCGGTCTTGGAGGCTGCTGCTCAGCTTTTCGAACGCGAGGGCCTGGACACCACCACGAACCGGATTGCCGAACGCTCGGGTTTCTCGATCGGCACTCTGTACCAGTACTTCCCGAACAAGTGGGCGTTGCTGTACGGCCTGGCTGAGCACCACATCGAGAAGGCGCATGAGCGTCTGGGAGGGGTGCTTATCCAACTCCGGGAGCAGGAACCGGACTGGGACGACACTGTGCGCGAGCTCGCGGCGGCCTCGGTCGATCTGCACCGCCACCGCCCACGGTTGCACGCGCTGATGTACCACTACGCGCCACGCGCGCCCGAGGGGATCGCCCGGCTGGATACCCTGCACGAAACTCTCGTCTCCGAGGTCACCGGCCACCTGGTTCGCTGCGACCGCGGCGGGGACGACCCGGCCCGAACCGCGGCGATGCTGGTGCATGCCGCCGACGCGCAGCTGCACCGTGTGCTTCTCGGCCGCGGCGACGACGCGGAGGCGCTCACGTGGTCGCTGCTGGCAATGACGCCTCGCTGACGCGCACCTTACTCGTCCCCGAAGGCGGAACGGCGCGTGCGGGGGCGAGCGGCCTTGGCACCTCTGCTTCCTCTGGCAGAAACCATGGTGGGGACCGCGGCGCCAGGCTCTAGGTTGGAGTCCGCTAATCCCGCGCCATGTGAGGAGGCTCCATGCCGGAGGCGAATGCCCCGAATCCCCGTCCTGCCCCGATAGTCCGGGTCCGTGGTTCGGCCACCCTGGAGGTCGAACCGGAACTCGTCCGCTTCACGGTGGTGGTGGCCGCCCAGGACAAGGACCGGCGGCTCACTCTGGAACGCCTGACCCGCCGCAACGACACGATCCGCGGACGGATCCGTGAGTTCGGCGATGCGGTGGAAGACATGAACAGCGGCGCGTTACGCGTCCAGCCGGTGCTGCGCGACGGGCGCGGCGAGCGGATCCGCAACTACCACGGCCAGGTCCGGCTGCACGTCGCGATGAACGACTTCGGGGCTATGGGGAGCCTCCTGCCCGAACTCGCCGACCAAGAGTTGAGCGACGTTCAGGGGCCATGGTGGCGGCTTCGCCCTAACTCCGAGGTCTACGTTCGGGCCCGTTCACGGGCGGTGCGGGAAGCGGTCGAGCGGGCCCGGGTTTATGTCGAGGCGCTTGGAGCGCAGCTCACCGGTGTTGTCGAACTCGCCGACGTGGGACTCAGTTCGGACCAGGGAAATGCGCCAACGCAACAGGCTATGGGCGGCGGCTCTCCGATGCGAGCACGCGGCGCACCCCCGGGGTCCGCCGAGGCATCGCCTCCGCCGCTGAACCTGGAACCGGAACAGATCGAGGTCTCCGCCAAACTGGAGGCCACCTTTACCATGTCCCATCCCAGCGACCTCTGAGCACCCCGAGTAGGGGCATGAAAAAAGGAGGGGTGGGAGCTGTGCTCCCACCCCTCCTTTTGGGGTAATCGTGGCGGTGTCCTACTCTCCCACCCCACACCATGGGGGCAGTACCATCGGCGCTGTGGGGCTTAACGACCGGGTTCGGAACGGGTCCGGGTGTTTCCCCCACGCTATGGCCACCACGAAACTCACCTGATTTGTGGATCCCCACCCACGCGCGGGCGTGTGTGGGGGTGTGTGTGCGCGAGTGTCCAGCATCTGCGGTGGGCAAGCCCTCGGCCGATTAGTACCGGTCAGCTCCACCCCTCACAGGGCTCCCACTTCCGGCCTATCAACCCCATCATCTCTGGGAAGCCTTACCCCCCATAGGGGTGGGAGACCTCATCTTGAAGCGTGTTTCCCACTTAGATGCTTTCAGCGGTTACCACATCCAGACGTAGCCAACCAGCCATGCACTTGGCAGGACAACTGGCACACCAGAGGTCTGTCCATCCCGGTCCTCTCGTACTAGGGACAGCCCTTCACAAGTCTCCAACGCGCGCAGCGGATAGGGACCGAACTGTCTCACGACGTTCTAAACCCAGCTCGCGTGCCGCTTTAATGGGCGAACAGCCCAACCCTTGGGACCAACTCCAGCCCCAGGACGCGACGAGCCGACATCGAGGTGCCAAACCATCCCGTCGATACGGACTCTTGGGGAAGATCAGCCTGTTATCCCCGGGGTACCTTTTAGCCGTTGAGCGACGCCACTTCCACACGCCGGCGCCGGATCACTAGGCCCTGCTTTCGCACCTGCTCGACACGTCCGTCTCACAGTCAAGCTCCCTTATGCCCTTACACACACCACCTGATTACCAACCAGGCCGAGGGAACCATTGGGCGCCTCCGTTACCATTTAGGAGGCAACCGCCCCAGTTAAACTACCCACCAGACACTGTCCCCCACCCGGATCACGGGCGCGGGTTAGGTGCTCGACAAGGCAAGAGTGGTATTTCACCAACGCCTCCACCACCACTAGCGTGGCCGCTTCACCGGCTCCCACCTATCCTACACAAACCATCCCAAACACCAATATCAAGCTATAGTGAAGGTCCCGGGGTCTTTCCGTCCTGCTGCGCGAAACGAGCATCTTTACTCGTAGTGCAATTTCACCGGGCCCATGGTTGAGACAGCGGGGAAGTCGTTACGCCATTCGTGCAGGTCGGAACTTACCCGACAAGGAATTTCGCTACCTTAGGATGGTTATAGTTACCACCGCCGTTTACCGGCGCTTAGATTCCCAGCTTCACCCCTAAAGAGCTAACCGGTCCTCGTAACGTTCCGGCACCGGGCAGGCGTCAGTCCGTATACCGCGTCTTACGACTTCGCACGGACCTATGTTTTTAGTAAACAGTCGCTTCCCCCTGGTATCTGCGACCCCACCCAGCTCAAAGAGCTACGTCTCATCACCAGACAGGGCTCCCCTTCTCCCAAAGTTACGGGGACAATTTGCCGAATTCCTTAACCATGGTTCACCCGAACGCCTCGGTCTACTCAACCAGACCACCTGCGTCGGTTTCGGGTACGGGCCGCCCACGAACTCGCTAGAGGCTTTTCTCGGCAGCACGGGATCACCCACTTCGCCACACACGGCTCGACATCACGCCTCACCCCTATGCGGCCCGGATTTCCCTGGGCCGCGGGCCACACGCTTATCCCGGGAACTACCATCGCCCGGGCTGGGCTACCCCACTGCGTCACCCCATCACTGACCACCCACCAACATCGGACCCCACACCACACACGCGACCTTCCCGAAAGAAGATCCGCACGCAGTTGTGGTTAGCATCAGTTGGCAGCGGTATGGGACGCTCGCGAACGGGTACGGGAATATCAACCCGTCATCCATCGACTACGCCTGTCGGCCTCGCCTTAGGCCCCGACTCACCCTGGGCGGATCAACCTGCCCCAGGAACCCTTAGTCACTCGGCGCCAGTGTTTCTCACACTGGTATCGCTACTCATGCCTGCATTCTCACTCGCACCCACTCCACACCCGGTCACCCGAACGCTTCACCGCGGGCACGACGCTCCCCTACCAACCCCCCAACCGGGGGGCTCCACAGCTTCGGCGGTGTACTTAAGCCCCGCTACATTATCGGCGCAGAACCACTTGACCAGTGAGCTATTACGCACTCTTTCAAGGATGGCTGCTTCTAAGCCAACCTCCTGGTTGTCTGGGCAACTCCACAACCTTACCCACTCAGCACACGCTTAGGGGCCTTAGCTGATGATCTGGGCTGTTTCCCTCTCGACCACGGAGCTTATCCCCCGCAGTCTCACTGCCGCGCTCACACCCATTGGCATTCGGAGTTTAGCTGACATCAGTAACCCGCAAAGGCCCATCAACCAACCAGTCGCTCTACCTCCAACAGGAACCACACGACGCTGCACCTAAATGCATTTCGGGGAGAACCAGCTATCACAGGGTTTGATTGGCCTTTCACCCCTACCCACACCTCATCCCCCAGGTTTTCAACCCTGGTGGGTTCGGGCCTCCACGACCTCTTACAGCCGCTTCACCCTGGACATGGGTAGATCACCCCGCTTCGGGTCTCCAGCACGCGACTCAAACGCCCCTTTAAGACTCGCTCTCGCTACGGCTCCCCCACACGGGTTAACCTCGCCACGCACCACAACTCGCAGGCTCATTCTTCAAAAGGCACGCCATCACACCCACAGGTGCTCTGACGGCTTGACAGCACACGGTTTCAGGTACTCTTTCACCACCCCTCACCGGGGCACTTTTCACCTTTCCCTCACGGTACTCGTCCACTATCGGTCACCAGGACGTATTCAGGCTTGGCAGGTGGTCCTGCCAGATTCACACGAAATTCCACGAGCTCCGCGCTACTCGGGACCATGCCCCAGACATCATGTCAGACCTTCGCCTACGGGACTCTCACCCACTCCGGCACCGCATTCCAACGGCTTCAACTACCCCAACACAACACCCGCCCAGCCGGCAGACCAGACACAGGCACATCCCACAACCCCACACACGCAACAGCCGCCGCCTATCCCACGCGCATGGTTTAGCCACATCCCCATTCGCTCACCACTACTAAGGGAATCACATATTGTTTTCTCTTCCCGCGGGTACTGAGATGTTTCACTTCCCCGCGTCACCACCACTGCCCTATACATTCAGACAGCAGCAACCCGACACAACTCGAGCTAGGTTTCCCCATTCGGACACCCACGGATCACAGCCTGGTTGACAACTCCCCGTGGACTATCGCGGCCTCCCACGTCCTTCATCGGCGCCTGGTGCCAAGGCATCCACCGTATGCCACACACACTTGACCACCACAGATACAAGACACTCGCGCACACTATCCACAAATCAAAAAACCAACCACACACCCAACCACAACCCCACGGCCACACCCGAAAGCCCCTCCAGCACACACACGCCAGAAACCGACAATCAAGCCCGACCACCAGGCACACCCACGCACCAGCAAGCACGCCCAGACCAGAACAGGCCCAGACACCACTCACCCGAGCGCGTCGCACCACAGGGTCTTCGTCAGGGTGGTCACCAAAAAAGCCACCACCACCGCCACGTCCAGACACCCACACACGCAGGCACCCACACGCACACGGCCAGGGTTGCTCTCTCAGACACCCAACAGCGCGCCCCCCACCCCCACACACAGCAGGAGAAAAGGGGGGAAGTTTGTTTCCTCTTCAGCCACCCGGTCGGCCCTACCCCCGGGGCCAGAACCCCACAACGGGGCCCCGATCCTCACGAGGCAGCACCAACTCCACATTCACCAAGCCCACCCGGCAGCACCCACACGGATGCCACCCACTTCGGGCTCCTTAGAAAGGAGGTGATCCAGCCGCACCTTCCGGTACGGCTACCTTGTTACGACTTCGTCCCAATCGCCAGCCCCACCTTCACGCGCTCCCCCCACCAAGTGGTTAGGCCACACGTTTCGGGTGTTGCCAACTTTCATGACGTGACGGGCGGTGTGTACAAGGCCCGGGAACGTATTCACCGCGGCACTGCTGATCCGCGATTACTAGCGACTCCACCTTCATAGGGTCGAGTTGCAGACCCCAATCCGAACTGAGACCGGCTTTTCGGGATTCGCTCCACCTCACGGCATCGCCCACCCGCTGTACCGGCCATTGTAGCATGTTTGCAGCCCAAGACATAAGGGGCATGATGACTTGACGTCATCCCCACCTTCCTCCGAGTTGACCCCGGCAGTCTCCCATGAGTCCCCACCATCACGTGCTGGCAACACAGGACAAGGGTTGCGCTCGTTGCGGGACTTAACCCAACATCTCACGACACGAGCTGACGACAGCCATGCACCACCTGTCACCCACCAACCAAATGACCCCACATCTCTGCAGGTCCACAGGCAATGTCAAGCCTTGGTAAGGTTCTTCGCGTTGCGTCGAATTAAGCAACATGCTCCGCCGCTTGTGCGGGCCCCCGTCAATTCCTTTGAGTTTTAGCCTTGCGGCCGTACTCCCCAGGCGGGGCGCTTAATGCGTTAGCTACGGCACGGAAACCGTGGAAAGTCCCCACACCTAGCGCCCAACGTTTACAGCATGGACTACCAGGGTATCTAATCCTGTTCGCTACCCACGCTTTCGCTCCTCAGCGTCAGGTAAGGCCCAGAGACCCGCCTTCGCCACCGGTGTTCCTCCTGATATCTGCGCATTTCACCGCTACACCAGGAATTCCAGTCTCCCCTACCTACCTCAAGCATGCCCGTATCCACTGCACACCCACAGTTAAGCCGCGGGCTTTCACAGCAGACGCGACACGCCGCCTACGAGCTCTTTACGCCCAATAATTCCGGACAACGCTCGGACCCTACGTATTACCGCGGCTGCTGGCACGTAGTCAGCCGGTCCTTATTCCCCCCCTACAGTCAACCCCGAGAACACCCGAAGCCTTCGCCAAGAGGAAAAGAGGTTTACAACCCGAAGGCCGTCATCCCCCACGCGGCGTCGCTGCGTCAGGCTTTCGCCCATTGCGCAAGATTCCCCACTGCTGCCTCCCGCAGGAGTCTGGGCCGTGTCTCAGTCCCAGTGTGGCCGGTCGCCCTCTCAGGCCGGCTACCCGTAATCGCCTTGGTGAGCCATCACCCCACCAACAAGCTGATAGGCCGCGAGCCCATCCCCAACCAGAAAAAACCTTTCCACCCCCCACCATGCGGCACGAGGTCCTATCCGGTATTAGACCGCGTTTCCACGGCTTATCCCAGAGTCAGGGGCAGGTCACTCACGTGTTACTCACCCGTTCGCCACTCACCACCCCCAAAAGAGATGGCGCGTTCGACTTGCATGTGTTAAGCACGCCGCCAGCGTTCGTCCTGAGCCAGGATCAAACTCTCCATCAAAGGCCACACACCCCCACACCCAGGCACAAACGCACCCGCAGGCCCAGGGGCAAACCTCGAAGAAAATCAACCCTGACCAACCACAACACCCACACCACACAGGCATGAAGCGCCATGGCCAACCAAAGGAACCCCACAACACCCCCACACAAGGGGGCATCACACAGGGGCCAAAAAACAAACATGGCTAAAGAAAAACAAACACGCGCTGTTGAGTTCTCAAAGAACAACCACCCACCCCACACAAGCCAACCACCCAAAAACCCAGGCAGCCAACTCTTCAGAAGCAGCGGCAATCCAATTTTTCAATCACCTAAACACTACCAGGTTCTACCCACCCCGAATCCCAACCGGAACCCGAGAACAAGCACAACCCTTCCACACTACCCCCGAACACCCGCCAGCCAACAAACCAGCGCCGTTCCCTTGGGAGTACCCCCACCCTAACCCGCCACCCACAGTGCTCAAACCACCGAGGGCCGCTGGGTCGAGTAAGGGATCCGGACACTAGCGGGAAACGACCCGCTCGTCGTCCGGTGTTTTCTAGTTTACCGCACTTTTACGCTGCTCTGGACGACTCCGGACTGGCTCCGGTCTGCCTCGGGCAGCTCCGGCCCTGTTTCGGACGGGTAGGCCACATTGCTCGTGTCGCCACGCGCCCGTCGTTCAGCGCCAAAACCTTGTAGCGCGTCAGGCCCGCTCATTATTCCCGGGGCTCCCGATCACCGAGCACCCAGGCTCCACAGCTTCTACAGCTTCTACAGCTTCTACAGCTTCTCGACTGGAGCGAACTTGACCAGGAAGTCCTTCTCGCCGATGTCAGCACCGAAGTCGATGCGCGCCTTGGTCTTGTCGCCTGTGCCCTCCACGAGCAGCACTGTGCCGAGGCCGAACGACTCGTGGTTGACTTTGTCGCCCGGCGTGAGCGTAGGAACGTCCCTGGCTTCCTTCCCCGACGGAGGCCGGGTTCGCGCCCGGGCCGGGGCGCCGCCGAACGACGTCTCGGAACGGCGCCAGTCGACCAGGTCCTGCGGGATCTCGTCGAGGAACCGCGACGGCGGGTTGTACGAGGGGGTTCCCCAGGCGCTCCGCACCGCCGCCCTGCTGATGTACAACCGCTCCTGGGCTCGGGTGATTCCCACGTAGGCCAGCCGCCGTTCCTCCTCCAGCGCCGTCTTGTCGCCCAGCGTGCGCATGTGGGGGAAGACCCCGTCCTCCATACCGGTGAGGAACACCACCGGGAACTCCAACCCCTTCGCGGCGTGCAGCGTCATCAGGGTGACGACCCCGCCGCCTTCGGCCGTGTCCGGGATCTGGTCGGTATCGGCCACCAGGGAGATCTGCTCCAGGAAGTCCACCAGTGTGGGCCCCTCGTCCTGCCCCGTTTCGGCGGGCGCGGACGCACCGTCGGGTTCGTCGGCATCGTTGTCCTCGGCGTAGAGCGGACCGGAGAAGGTGTTCTCGAACTCCCGCGCCACCCCGACGAACTCCTCCAGGTTCTCCACGCGGCTCTCGTCCTGGATGTCCTTGGAGTTCGCCAGCTCCGACAGGTAACCGGTCCGCTGCAACACCGCGTCGACGACCTCGGCCGGCGTGCTGGTCGGGGCCAGCTCCTCCAACTCCTCCAGCAGGGCCACGAACTCCCGGACCGCCTTCAGGGACCGCGTGGCGATCCCCGGGGCCTCCTCAGCCCGGCGCAGCGCCTTCGCGAAGGAGATCCGCTCACGCGCGGCGAAGAGCTCGATCGTCTCCTCGGCCCGGTCGCCGATCCCCCTCTTGGGCACGTTCAGGATGCGGCGCAGGCTCACCGTGTCCTCGGGGTTGGCGAGCACCCGGAGGTAGGCGAGGACGTCCCGGATCTCCTTGCGCTCGTAGAAGCGCACCCCACCGACGATCTTGTACGGCAGCCCCGTGCGGATGAACACGTCCTCGAACACCCGGGACTGGGCGTTGGTCCGGTAGAACACCGCCACCTCGCCCGGCGTGCACGCACCCTCGTCGGTCAGGTTGTCGATCTCGCCCACGACGAACGCCGCCTCGTCGTGCTCGTTGTCGGCCACATAGCCGGTCAGCGTCGGGCCGACTCCCTGCTGAGACCAGAGGTTCTTGGCGGGCCGCCCGTCGTTGCGCTCGATGACGGCGTTCGCGGCGCTGAGGATGTTCTGCGTGGAGCGGTAGTTCTGTTCCAGCAGGATCGTCCGCGCCTCGGGATAGTCGCGCTCGAACTCCAGGATGTTGCGGATGGTCGCGCCGCGGAAGGCGTAGATGGACTGGTCGGCGTCGCCCACCACGCACAGCTCCGGGCGCGGGACGGTGGGGGCCTCGCCGCTCGCGTCCTCGCCGGTACCCACCAGCTCGCGCACCAGCACGTACTGGGCGTGGTTGGTGTCCTGGTACTCGTCGACGAGGATGTGCCGGAACCGCCGCCGGTAGTGCTCCGCGACGTCGGGGAACATCTGCAGCAGGTTGACCGTGATCATGATCAGGTCATCGAAGTCCATCGCGCCGGCCTCGTGCAGCCGCTGCTGGTACAGCGTGTAGGCGCTGGCGAGCTTCTTCTCCTGGTCGGTCTGCGCCTGCTCGTTGTAGGTCTCGTAGTCAACGAGTTCGTTCTTCAGGTTGGACACCTGCGCGGAGAACGACTTCGGCGGGTAGCGCTTGGGGTCCAGGTCCAGTTCGCGGCAGACCAACTGCATCAACCGCTGGGAGTCGGCCGCGTCGTAGATGGTGAAGCTGCTCGGGTACCCGAGCCGGCTCCCCTCGCGGCGGAGGATCCGCACGCAGGACGCGTGGAACGTCATCACCCACATCGCATTGGCGACGCGCTGGCCCAGCAGCCCTTCGATGCGCTCGCGCATCTCCGCGGCGGCCTTGTTGGTGAAGGTAATCGCGAGTACCTCACCGGCGCGTACACCGCGCTCGGCCAGCAGGTAGGCGATGCGGTGGGTCAGGACCCGGGTCTTACCGGAACCCGCGCCCGCAACGATCAGCAGCGGGCCGCCAGTGTGGGTCACGGCATCGCGCTGCGGGACGTTGAGACCTTCGAGAAGCTGCTCTTGGACCGACACGGCATCCAGGCTACGGGTGCTCACGAGTGCCCGTCCCCCCACTCACAAGAGCCCCCTCGTACACGGCGGTCCCCGCGCGATTGGCTTCGCCGCTACCGGAGAGGGGCGCCGCCCTGCGGGTCATGCCGTGGCGATACCGGCGAGGATGGAGGCGGCGACCGCGAGCAGTGCGACACCGAGCGCCGCGCAGACAGCGGTGCGGCCACCGCTCATCGGCGCCGTACCAGGGGCGGCCGGGCGGTGCTGGCCGGCCCCTGCGGGGCGGCGGGCGCCCCGTGCGTAGCTCACCGCCAGGCCGACGAAGCACAGCCCGCCCAGCAGCATGAGCACGAAAACCGTCCACTCGGCCGCGCCGGGCGGCACGCTCAACCAGTTCAGTTCGATATGGGGCACGGGTTCCGCCTTCGACGCACGTTTCCGCGGATCCTAGACGCCGCCGGCCGCCCCGGGAAAGGGCCGGGCCGGTCTCCGCCCCTCACGGGTCAGAGCAGCTTGCGCGCGGTGGCCCAGCGGCTGAGTTCGTGCCGGTTGGAGAGCTGGAGCTTGCGCAGCACCGAGGACACATGGGTCTCGACCGTCTTCACCGAGATGAAGAGCTCCTTGCCCACCTCTTTGTAGGCGTAGCCGCGCGCGATGAGGCGCAGGACCTCGCGTTCCCGCTGCGTGAGGCGGTCGAGTTCGGGGTCCATCGGCGGGGAGTCGGTGGCCGCGAACGCGTCCAGGACGAAGCCGGCGAGGCGCGGTGAGAAGACGGCGTCGCCGTCGGCGACCCGGATGATCGCGTCGGCGAGCTCCTTACCGGAGATCGTCTTGGTGACGTACCCCCGTGCGCCACCGCGGACCACGCCGATGACGTCCTCGGCGGCGTCGGACACCGACAGCGCGAGAAACTTGATCTCCGGGTACCGGGCCAGCACCCGGCGCAACACCTCGACCCCGCCCCCGCCCGGGAGATGGACGTCGAGCAGCACGAGGTCGGGCTGGTGCTCGCTGATGACGTGCACCGCGCTGTCGACGTCGCCTGCCTCGCCGATGACGTCGACCGCGTCGCCGAGCTCTCCGCGTACTCCGCTCCGGAAGAGCCGGTGGTCATCCACGATGACCACACGCGGTGCCGTTGCGCCCGCGCCGAACGTCGTCTTCTCGTCTGCCACATCTCGGACCCTACCGATATCGGCAGCGCAACGGCAGCCCGCTACACCGCTCCGGCCGGATCCGGCCCGCACTGGGGCCCGTTCACTCCGACCGCGTGGCGAGCGGCATACGCAGCTGGACCTCGGTCCCCTCTCCGGGCGCGGTACGGATGCGGGCGCTACCACCGTGCCGTTCCATCCGGCCGATGATGGAACCGCGCACGCCCATGCGGTCGTCCGGGACGGCGTCGAGGTCGAACCCCCGACCGCGGTCCCGGACGAAGACGGCCACCTCCTCGGGCTCGACCTCGCAGAACACCGAGATATTCGTCGTGTCGGCGTACTTGGACGCGTTGACCATCGCCTCCCGGCTCGCCCGAAGTTGGGCGCGGACGCCGTCGCCGACCGGCCCGTCGCCCACGCAGACCACCTCGATCGGCACCCCGTGCGCTTCCTCCACCTCGGCGGCCACGCGTTCCAGTGCGGGTTTGACGGTGCTGTCGGCGTCGGCCGGCCGCTGGTACAGCCAGCTACGCAGCGCCCGTTCCTGGACACGGGCCAGCCGCTGCACCTCGCGCGGGTCATCGGACCGGCGCTGGATGAGGGTCAGTGTGTGCAGCACAGAGTCGTGGATGTGTGCCGCGAGTTCGGCGCGTTCCTGGTTCCGGATGCGTTCGCGGCGCTCCCGGTCGCGCTCGCGGACCAGGACCACGATCCACGGCGCGGCGGTCAGGGCGATGCCGACGATCAGGGTGAGCGCGAACGTCAGCCCCGTACGCGCCTCCGCGAGCTGGTCCTGGAAGACCAGGAAGCCGATGACACCGATGAGGATGAGCAGGACGCCGATCCCGGTGCGCAGCCACCCTCTCTTGCTGTGGAGGGGCTTCGCGGCGACCAGCTCGTCCCGGAGCGTGGGGTTGGCCTGCCGCCACAGCATCGCCGCGCCGAGCGCGCCGAACACCAGGAACCAGAGCACCGGGTCGAGCGTCAAGCCGGAGAGGAGGAGCAGCAGCGCCCCCACGACCCCGGCGAGGGCGAGATACCCGAGCAGCTGGCGCCGATCGCGACGCGGCCGGGGTTCCCCCCCTTCCTCGGTGGGTGGCGCGTCCTGGGGACGCACCGGTACGAAGTACAGCAGTACGGCGTAGATGACGATGCCGATCCCAGAGAACCCCAGTGCGGCGAACGCCAGTCGGGGCACGAGCGCCGGGATGCCCAGGTGTTCCGCCAACCCGGCCGCGACCCCGGCGAGCACCCGCCCATCGCGCGCGCGGTAGTAGCGCGGCGTATCGCCGGCCGTCTCGGTCAACGGTGTGCCTTCCCCTCCTCGTCCGTACCCTCCCCAGAATGCCCCTCGGCCGACGCGGCGACATCAGGGACGCGCCCCCTGGACTGTCCGGTGCTGGCTCAGGGTGCGCTCAGGGTCGTCCCGGATGGGAATGACCGCCGGTGAGAGCCGACGATGGGACTGTAAGGGAGGCGTGGTGACTGACCGTGGCAGACGAGCGAGATCCGACTGACGACGTGGAAACGCAGGAGCCGGGAGCGCCCAGCTCGGATGGCTTGGCGGAAGGGGGCCACGGTCGGGAGCTCCGCAAGAATCCCGAGGCCGGCGTCATTACGGGGGTTTGCGCCGGCCTCGGGGAGTTCACGCGAGTGGACCCGGTCGTGTGGCGGACCGCGTTCGCGATCACCGGCCTCGCCAGCGGTACCGGACTATGGCTCTACGGCGGCGCATGGCTGCTCATGCGCAGTTCCGAGGGCGGGCCGGCAATGGCGGAGCAGCTTCTCGACCGCCGGTTCGCCCCCGAGTCCGTGCTGACACTCCTGGGTTTGGCCCTGGCCTCGGCGACCGCGCTCAGCCTCATCGGCGGCATCAGTGGGGGGACACTGATGCTCGCGACCCCACTCATCCTCGGCGGGCTCACGGCGCACAGCCGCGGCATCGACCTGAAACAGGCGCTTCGCGACCTCCCCGCACAGCTGAAGGCGAAGGAACCGCCCCCCGTCCCGCCCAAACCAGAACCGGCACCGACCTACTACAACCCCGCTCAGCCGTGGGCGGCGGCCCCCAGCGGGCCGGTCGACCTCTCTGTCATCGCGCACCAGTCCGCTCAGGACACGGCGGAGGACAGCGGGGAAGAGAACGAGGAAGAGGAAGAGGACCAGGATGGTGAGCACACCGCGACGGAACGGGCCCGGATCTCCGCACAGCGAGCACGGGAGCAAGCACGGGAGACGACCGAGAGGCAGCGAGAGCGCAAGAAGGCCAGGCGGCGCGAGCGTGGCATCCTCCTGTTCACCCCAGTGTTCTGGGTCATCGTGGTCGCCGGCATCATCTTCGGGGTCTCTGGGGAGCACCCGTTGTCCGCACTGCTCGGCCCCGTATTCCTGGGAAGCGTTGTCACCGTCATCGGGGCGGCCCTGCTGGCCGGAACCTGGTTCGGCGACCGGCGCGGCCTGGTCAGCCTGGGTGCCCTGGTGACCCTGCTCGCGATCGCCACCACCAGCACGGATCTGACCAGCCTGCGGCTCGGCTCGGAGCACTGGCGTCCCGCGGCGCCCGCCGAGGTGCGGGAGTACCAGCTCGACGGGGGCCAGGCGGAACTGGATCTCACCGCGATGGAGCTGGAACCGGGCGAGCGTGTCGACGTTAGTGCGGACGTGCGCTTCGGGGAGGTCAAGGTGGTGGTCCCGGAGACGGCGCGCGTCGACGTGCACGCCACGGCGGCGTTCGGCAGCGTCCTGATCGGTGACGAGCGGTGGTCCGGTGGCAACCTCGATGTCCGCAGGGCCATGGAACCCGGCAGTACGGGAGGGGCGCCGGAAGACGCGGAACGGGAACAGCCGGACGAGGGCGGGGCCGAGCCTGCCGAGCTGAACGTGCGTCTGATGTCCCACAGTGCCGATATGGAGGTGCGGCGTGTCGCGCGTTAGGAAGACCGACTGGGCCGCGTTCGTCGCCGGCCTGCTGTTCGTCGTGCTCGGCGGGATGTTCGTCGTCAGTGGCACATCGGAGTGGGGAGTCACAGCGACGTGGCTGTTGCCCGTGCTCGCCATTGGGCTGGGAATCGTCGCGATCACGCGTGCCCTCACTCGTTCGCGGGGCCGCGACCACGATCCGCAGACCTGACCGGCCGGGGATGCCGCCTTCCGGGAACTTCGATCAGTGCCGCGTCCCACGCGTATCCGACATTGCCCCGGAGTCTGGGTAATGAACTCGCATAATCACCGCGAGTCGCATTCAAGTTACTTTATGAATATGGTCGCATGATCCCGACGATGGCGCTCGCCACGTTCCCGAGCCCCGCTCGCGCCATCGCCGGGAGGGGAAGATGAAACGGCCATTATCCGGGGTAACCGCCGCCGGACTCGTGTCGATCGCCGTGGCCAGTGGTACGGCCGCCGTGTACGCAGCGGACGGCCGCGAACGCCCCGAGCCCGCACGGAACGCGGCCGAGGACGGGGTCACCACCGATTCGCTGGACGACAGCCTCGCCGGGTACGGCGTGTACAGCTACCAGCCCGCCGAGGACGAGGACAACGCGCAGAGCGGCGCGGACGGGCAGCCCGGGGCCTCCGACGACGAGCCCGCGGGATCGAAGGGATCCCAGGAGAGCGGCGAGACCACCGCCGCGGAGCGGCCGCACGCGCCACCGGACACGGGCACGCAGGACGACGCCGCGCCCGGGGAGCGCACCGCACCGGAGGCGGACCCCGGGGAACGGCCCGGTACGGGGTCCGCGGTCGCCCAGACTCTGCCGGTCACCGGCGGCCCTCCCACCGTGCTCGCGGCGCTCGGCGCCGCGGCGCTCACCACCGGCGCCGCCCTGCTCGGACTTGCGCGCCGGCTGCGTTACCAACCGCGCCACTGACCCAACGGGCAGTGCTCTGGCCAGAGCGGAAGCGCTCGCGTCCACTCTGGCCAGTAGCCGTGCGGCCCCCGGAACTCGCACCCGTCCCGAGCGGGCCCGGGTCGCCGAGTCGCGGTTCCTACTCGCCGCTCCAGTTGGGCGCGCGCTTCTCGGCGAACGCGGCGGCGCCCTCCATGGCGTCCTTACTGGAGTAGACCGGCGCCATGACCTCGTCCTGGCGGTCCCACATCTGCTCACTCGACCAGTCGCCGGACTCGACAATGACCCGCTTGGACGCGGCGACCGCCAGCGGGGCGTTGGCGGCCACGCGGGCCGCGAGGTTCTGTGCCCCCTCCAGCGCGCCGCCACTCGCGGTGACCTTGTTGACCAGCCCAAGCTCAGCGGCGCGCGGGGCATCGACATAGTCGCCGGTGAGAGCGAGCTCCATCGCGATGTTCCGCGGGATCCGGTTCTGCAGCCGGAGCAGCCCGCCGCCTCCGGCGACCAGGCCGCGCTTCACCTCGGGAATGCCGAACCGGGCGTCCTCGGCGGCGACCACCAGGTCGCATCCCAGGACCACCTCGAACCCGCCGGCGAGGGCGTAACCCTCGACCGCGGCGACCAGTGGCTTACGCGGTGGGCGCTGCGCGAACCCAGCGAACCCGCGTCCCTCAACAACGGGAACCTCGCCCTGCATGAACGCCTTGAGGTCCATCCCGGCGCAGAACGTGCCGCCGGCGCCGGTAAGGATCCCGATTGTCAGGTCCGTGCGCGTGTCGAGATCGTCGAGTGCTTCGGCAATCGCGTGGGCGGTCGCGGCGTTGACCGAGTTCTTGGCCTTGGGCCGGTTGATCGT
Organism: Lipingzhangella halophila; assembly: GCF_014203805.1. Lineage (GTDB taxonomy): Bacteria > Actinomycetota > Actinomycetes > Streptosporangiales > Streptosporangiaceae > Lipingzhangella > Lipingzhangella halophila. The sequence goes on from NZ_JACHJT010000001.1 coordinate 5,223,306, forward strand.
GATGACGGCGACGCCGTCCTCGGTGGTGTAGCTGACCTCATCGCTCACGATGGTCTCCTCCGCACTACTTCGGTGGCATGCGCAGGCCACCGTCGATCCGGACGACCTCGGCGTTGATGTAGCTGTTCTCCAGCAGCGACCGGACCAGGTGACCGAACTCCGCCGGGGTTCCCAGGCGCTTGGGGAACGGCACCGGCGAGGCCAGGTGCTTCTTGAACTCCTCCGCCTCGGGCCCCTGACCGTAGATGGGGGTGTCGAGGATCCCCGGCGCCACCGTGTTCACCCGCACGCCGGCAGCGGCGAGGTCGCGCGCGGCGGGCACCGTCATGCCGATGATTCCGCCCTTCGAGGCGGAGTAGGCGATCTGGCCCACCTGCCCCTCGACGCCCGCCACGGAGGCGGTGTTGACGATCGCGCCGCGCTCGCCGTCCTCGCCGATCCTCTCGGTCCCGGATATCGCGGCGGCGGCCAGGCGCACCAGGTTGAAGGTGCCGATCAGGTTGACGTCGATGACCTTCTTGTAACTGGCGAGGTCGTGCGGCTGACCCTCGCGGTTCACCGTGCGCGTGACCCACCCGATACCGGCGCAGGCGACCGCGACACGCAGCGGCTTACCGGTGTCGACCGCGGCCTGCACAGCGGCCTCGACCTGACCCTCGTCGGTCACGTCGGTGGCCACGAAACGGCCGCCGACGCTCTTGGCCAGCTCCTCACCGCGCTCGGCGTTCAGGTCGGCGATGACGACGGTCGCACCAGCGGAGGCCAGCTCCCGCACGGTGGCCTCGCCAAGACCACTCGCGCCCCCGGTTACGAGGGCGGATACTCCATTCAGCTCCATGCGCGGCACTCTACAGATTCGGCGCCCACCCGACTAGAACGGGGTTCGGGTGTCGCCGCAATCAGCGAAACACCCAATCCCGGACATCGGCCGCGCGCGACGGATTCCGGCGCCGGACGCGGGACCACCTCCGCCTCCCTGCCCCCTCTGACCACAACGGATGGCGGAACGGTGGATGTCCGGGCCATCGCTGAGTAGCCTGTCACCGTGACTTGTCCAAAGTGCCAGGGCCAAATGCAAACCTTCGACCGCCAGGGAGTCCACATCGACCGCTGCGGCGACTGCAGCGGGATCTTCCTCGACAGGGGCGAACTGGAGCAGCTCGTCGACGCCGAGCAGAAACACAACAGCGCCCCGCCGCCCGATCCCGAGATGCGGCAGCAGCCACAGCCGCAACCGCAGCGCCCCGCCTACGGCGGGTACCGGGACTCGCCGCGGCCGTACCGCTCCTACCCCGACTCACCGAAGCCGTACGGTTCCTACCCCGATTCCCCGAAGCCCTACGGGCAGCGCCGGCGCAAGAAGAGCTTCCTTGAGTCGCTGTTCGACTAGCCGCCAGTGCACCCCCTGATCTGCGGGCGATGCGGCGCGCTGGCGGAGGCGCCGCTCGTGGAATCCCCTCCTGCGGTGCTTGTCTGCCAGGCGTGCGAGCACCGGCAACCGTTCCGCCGCCTGCCCCTGTGGTGCGTCACCGGTCCCAGCGGCACCGGGAAGTCCACGGTGTCCCGCATCCTCGTGGAGCGGCTCCAGGAACGGTTCGTCGTCCTGGAGCAGGACGTGCTGTGGCTCCCCGGTCTGCGCGACCCGGCCGGAAACCACCGCGCGTTCCGTTCGGCGTGGCTACGTATGGCCGCGATGATCCACCAGAGCGGTCGTCCGGTCGTGCTGTGCGGCACGGTGGCCCCACCGGAGCTCGAACCGCTGGATGAGCGCGTGCTGTTCTGCGACATCCGTTACCTCGCGCTGGTGTGCGAGCCCAACGTGCTCGCGGAACGGCTGCGCGGCCGGCCTGCCTGGCGGGCGTGGTCGGAGGAGCGCATCGAGGAGACCCTCGACTTCAACGCGTGGCTCCGCGACACCGCCACTGAGCTGACTCCTCCGGTGAAACTGCTGGACACCACGCACGAGCCGGCCACAGCGACGGCCGAACGCGTACAGGCGTGGCTCGACCAGCCGGCCGAAGCCCCGCCACCCGAGGAACCGGCCACCGCGCCGGAAGCGGCGGCGGGCGGCGACGCGCTGGAACCGTGCGACACCCCCTGATGGCCGGTGCGTGCGCGCTGGCCGGGGGGCGGACAGCGCGGCTTCGACCGGCGCCTACCCCGGTCCCGATACCCGCGCGGGTGGCCGGCACCGCTGACAGCGGTGTCGGCCACCCGCAACGGGGACCCGCCGGCGCCGCCCGTCAGTCCTGATCCTCGCCCTGATGGCGCTCCACCCACGCCGTGAGCGGCTGGCCCTGGATCGCGGCGGCCATCAGCTCGGGGAACGCCTCGGGCGTGCAGGCGAACGCGGGGACGCCCAGCGCCGCCAGCGCCGCGGCGTTCTGCCGGTCATAGGAGGGAGCGCCCTCGTCGGAGAGCGCGAGCAGCACCACCACCTGCGCGCCCGACGCGGTCAGCGCGGCCACCCGCTGCAGCATCTCCGCACGGATACCGCCCTCGTAGAGGTCGCTGATGAGCACGAAGACCGATTCGGACGGCCGGGTGATGAGCCCCTGGCAGTAGGCGATCGCGCGGTTGATGTCCGTTCCGCCGCCAAGCTGGGTGCCGAACAGCACCTCCACCGGGTCGGTCAGCTCCTCGGTCATGTCCACCACCGAGGTGTCGAACACCACCAGTGAGGTGCGCAGTGTCCGCATCGACGCGAGCACCGCGGCGAACACGCTGGAGTACACCACGGAGGACGCCATGGACCCGCTCTGGTCGATCGCCAGCACAACATGTCGCTGCACGCCCTGGCTGCGCCGCCCGTACCCGACCAGGGTCTCCGGCACGATGGTGCGGTGCTCCGGCAGGTAGTTCGCCAGGTTGCGCCGAATCGTGCGGTTCCAGTCGATGTCGGCGACCCGGCGCGGCCGGTGCGTGCGCGACGAGCGGTCCAGCGCGCCCTGGACCACCGAACGGGTCTTGTCGCGCAACCGGTTCTCCAGGTCCTGCACGACCCGGCGCACCACACCGCGCGCGGACTCCCGGGCCTCCTGCGGCATGACCCTGTTCAGCGAGAGCAGCGTGCCCACGAGGTGCACGTCGGGCTCGACCGACTCCAGCATCTCGGGTTCCAGGAGCAACTGGCGCAGACCGAGCCGCTCCATCGCGTCCGTCTGCATCACCCGTACAACGGGGGAAGGGAAATAGGTGCGGATATCGCCGAGCCACCGCGCGACCTTCGGTGCGGAGGAGCCCAGCCCCGCCGTGCGGTCGTTGCCGGACCGGCCCTCACCGCCGTCCTTGCGGTCGTACAGCGCGCCCAGCGCCTCGTCCATTCGGGCATCGGTGTCGCTCAGGCCCGCGCTCGCGCTTGCGCCCTGCTGAGCGGCGGCGCCACCGAGCACCAGCCGCCAGCGCCGCAGGCGTTCGTCGGGTTCGGATGCCGTGCCGGTGTCTGCGGGGGACTCGGCCGTCGTCATCGTGGCTACCTCGGTTCAGCGTTGTGGTGTGCTGGTTCTGGAGTGGCGCCGGCACGTCCGGGAAGCACCGCTCACCCACCGATAACCGCGGCCACGGTGGCAACCGCCGGGGCCGCCCGCTGCGTGTCTAGTTGCGGACCGGTGCTCGCGTGCTGGTCCCCATTGGCCCGCGCTACGCGGGGCCGGGCCACCGACTCGCCGATGGCGCGCCGCTCGGGGGCGGCGAAACCGCCGAAGGTCCGCCGCAGCAGCGGGAGGACGCTGGTGAACGCGTCGGTGGACAGCTCGGCGAGCCAGGTGTCGATCACGGCGAGCAGCTCGTGGTCGTGGACCAGGATCAGACCGCTCCCCGAGAGGAACCCCTCCAGCCAGGCGGCGGCGTGCGCGGGATCACCGGCACGCGAGACGGTCAGTCCCAGGCGGCGCCGCACGGTGGCGGAGTCGAGCCGCCCGGAGTCGTGCAGGATGCGGTGCGCCCGCCCGGCCACCAGCCCCGGGGCCGCCTCTCGGGTGGCCAGGGCGTCCAGAGCGTCCAGCCACCGCCGTTCCGCGTCCGCGCCCAGCAGGGGCGAGGCGGTGTGCACGGCGTCCACCAGACCGACCATGGTCTCGGCCGCATCGTCGTCCAGGTTGACGACGGCCGGCGCGAGCCCGGCGCACACCCGGCGCAGCAGCTCATCAGCCACCTTGTGCAGCGCAGCCGCGTCGGTTCCGCGCACGTCGCCGTAGCGCGACGACCGTGCCAGCGGCGGCAGCGCCCCCATCAGGTGGGTGACGTCGCGATCGACCGCGGCGCGCCGCGCCACGGCGTCGAGGACCTCGGGCAGGGCGTCGGTGAGCTCGGCCAGCAGGCAACGCTCGGTGAGGTCGGTGAGCCCGGGCAGCTCCGCCGAGTCGGCGATGTCGTGCGCCTTGGCGGTGGCGGCCCCGACCAAGGTGGTCCCCCACCGGCTCGCCTCGATGAGAGAGACGTCGAGTTCCGGGGACCACTGGACCGTCCACGACTCCCGGAACGTGCCGCGCGATCGCACCTGGTCGCGCGCCGGAACTCCCCACTCGACCCCGATCAGCCGCAGCCGGTGCAGCAGGACGCTGCGCCCGCGCTGCCGCTCCTTGCGCAGGTCGAGCGTTACCTGCTTGCTCAGCGCCTCGGGTTTGAACTGCAGCGCGCGCTGTGTGGCGGCGAGATCGCGCTGCAGCGGAACCATGGGCGTGTCCTCGGGCACCGAGCCGAGCCGCTCGCCCACCACCATGCGCTGGTGGACCAGCCGGGCGCGCGCCTCCTCGCCCTCGCACAGCACCGCGCTGGTGGCCTCGGCGACCTCGGACAGTCCGGCCAGCGGCCGGCCCCGCACGGTCGCCAGGGTCTCGGCCAGCCGCACTGCTTCGATGACATGCGCCGAGGAGACCGGCTGGTCCTCCTCGCGCAGCACCCGCGCCGCGTCGGTGAGCCAGCGGTGGATCGGCCGGTCGGACGCGGTGAACAGGTGGTGGTACCAGCCGGGCGCGGTCACGCCCGCCCCGTAGCCGCTGGCGGAGGCCAGCCGGCCGTGCGTCCAGGGGACCCACGTTGCCGTTGTCTTCACCTTGGGCAGGCCGCGCAGCAGGGCCCTGTCTGCGGTGGCCGTTGTCGCCTGCAGGTCACTGAGCGCCGGAGCGTGCCACGCCCCGCACACCACGGCCAGCCGCTCGCACCCCTCCTTGAGCGCGGCGCGCATGGTTTGGCGCATGTGCGCCTCGCGGCGCGCCTCGCGTTCGTCGGGTTCGGGCGCCAGCTCGGCGCGCACGGCGGTCATGGCCTCGGTGATCGCGGAGAAGGGTGCGGGCTCGCTGTCGCCGCGCTGCTCGATGACGTCGTCCCACCACCGTTCGGCGTCGTCGTAGCCGGCGGCCTCGGCCAGCACGCCGAGCGGGTCGAGCCGGGCGCGCCTTTTCGCGTCGTTCTCGGCGCCACCGGGGTCGTCCGGGCTGTCCGGCTCGCCGGGCGCGCCCGTGTCGTCGCCGTCAGCGTCGGTGGTGCGCTTGCCGTCCTTGTCGTGCCGCTCGGCCAGGGTGACGCTGGCCGGGAGGTCGCAGAACCGCACTGGAACGCCGTGGTCGTTGGCGTAGCGCAGCGCCTGCCACTCGGGGGAGAACACCGCGAACGGCCAGAACGCGGACTTCGCCGGTTCGTCGGGCTGGTACGCGAGCAGCGCCACTGGCGGCTCCGTGCCGCCCACCAGGCCGGTGAGGGAGTCGGCCTCGGGTGGACCCTCGATCAGGACGGTGTCGGGCTTGAGTTCCTCCAGGGCGGCGCGCACCGCGCGGGCCGAGCCCGGCCCGTGGTGGCGGATCCCCAGGATGTGGACACTCCCGGAGGCCGCCCGCGTTGTGGTGCCCGCCATCAGGCGCTTTCCTCGCGGCACGCGCGGTAGAAGTCCCGCCACTCGGCGCGCTCCCGCACAACGGTCTCCAGGTACTCGTCCCACGCCACGCCGTCGGAAACCCGGTCCTGCACGACCGCGCCCTGGATCCCGGAAGCGACGTCGCCCGGCGTGAGCTGGCCGTCACCGAAGTGCGCCGCGAGCGCGATGCCGTTGGTGATCACCGAGATGGCCTCAGCGGTGCTGAGCGTGCCGCTGGGCGACTTCACCTTCGTCTTGCCGTCCTCGGTCACCCCGGAACGCAGTTCCCGGAAGACCGTGACCACGCGCCGGATCTCGGTGATGCTCGCCGGAACCTCGGGCAGGTCCAGCGACCGGCCGAGCTGCTCGACCCGGCGGCTGACGATCTCGACCTCGTCGTTGGCGGAGTCGGGAACCGGCAGCACCACCGTGTTGAACCGGCGCCGCAGGGCGCTCGACAGGTCGTTGACGCCGCGGTCGCGGTCGTTGGCGGTGGCGATCAGGTTGAACCCGCGCTGCGCCTGCACCTCGGTGCCCAGCTCGGCCACCGGCAGGGTCTTCTCGGACAGCACGGTGATCAGCGCGTCCTGGACGTCGGACGGCATCCGGGTGAGCTCCTCGACCCGGGCGATGGAGCCGCGCGCCATGGCGGTCATGATCGGGCTGGGCACGAGGGCTTCCTCGGATGGCCCCTCGGCGAGCAGCCGGGCGTAGTTCCAGCTGTAGCGGATGGCCTCCTCAGCGGTACCGGCGGTGCCCTGCACCAGCAGCGTGGAGTCGCCCGAGATCGCGGCGGCGAGGTGCTCCGACAGCCAGGTCTTTGCGGTGCCGGGCACGCCGATCAGCAGCAGCGCGCGGTCGGTGGCCAGGGTGGAGACGGCCACCTCGATCACCCGGCGGGCTCCGATGTACTTGGGGGTGATCTCGGTGCCGTCGGCCAGCGTGCCGCCAAGCAGGTACTGGGCGACGGCCCACGGGGAGAGGTGCCAGCCCGGAGGGCGCTGCCGGTCGTCGGACTTCGCCAGCGCCTCGATCTCGGCGGCGTAGGTCTGTTCCGCGTGTGGCCGCAGCGCCTCGGCGGCGGACGAGGACAGGGGGGTGGCAGCGGTCAACGGATCTCCTTGTGCATCTCGTGGCAGGAACCCGCGGTGTGGCCGTCAGGCGGGCTTCCATGGGGACATTCTCCGGGGTGGGGACGACATTTGCGGTCCGGTTCGCAACGCGGTCAAGCGCGCGGGTGGCATGGCCGAAGACCAGCTCAGGGCGGCCGCGGCGGGTGGGTCCGGGGTGTCGGGCAACGCTGCCCGGTTCATCCCCGCCAGCGCCGCGGACAGCAGGCGCCGCCACGTGTCGGCGCTCGGCGAGGCGTCCTCGGTCACGGTCTCGGGCCTCCCAATCCGGGGCGGCGCCGAACACTGCGGCGCACCGGTCACCCGAACTCCGCGTGCATCTCGTGCCGGAACCGCAGTGCCGCCTCCAAATGGACGACGGAGGTGTCGGTCTCGGCCGACACGGGGGTGTAGCGCTCGTACATGGCGGGCGGCATGGCGAGGGACGCCTCGTAGCAGAGCTGGGGCAGGGAGTTGTTCCGGCTGTCGGGCACCGCCCATTCCGCGATGAGCTCGGCGACGCGCTCGCTCAGCTCCTCGGTCCAGTTGGGGCCGGCGAGCCCGATAAGACCGGAGTAATGGCCGTGGAGCGCCCTCTTGGGTGCGTCCGCGAGCATGCGCGCCACATGAGCGCACCGCTCCTCGACCGGCAGGAGGCTCAACAACGTCCGGAAATCGGGGGTCTGGCCGCGCCGTGCCCGGGGGCTCTGGTTGAGCACCGCGATCGCGGGCAGCAGGGCGCGGGCCCACTCCGGGTCCTCCTGGACCCTGGCGGCGTTGGCGAGACCGCTGAGCAAGTCCCACTCCTCAGCCTCGGCGGCGAGCGCCCCGATCTCGGCCGGGGACACTCCCAGCTGCTCCGGCCAGAAGCGCAATGGAGTGTGCGTGACCAGCGCCCACAGCCACTCACCGCTCACATCGGTGGAATCCTTCCCCTTGGCCCTGGTGACCAGCGCCAGGTCACGCGCGAGACCGGAATCGGTGGGCTTTGGCGCGGCCACCCGCAGCGGGTGGTCCCCGCCCCTGTTGGGGGCGCCCCGCCACACGTAGTGTCGCGCGTGCGCGCACAACCGCTCGGCGTGCGCGCTGCTGGGCAGCCGTGTCACAAGGGCGAGGGCCGTGCCGCGCACGGTGGCGCCACGGTCGTCGAGCGCCCGCTCCAGGAACGGCTCGTCCTCCGCGCTCAGGTTGGTCTCCAGCGTCAGCAGCAGCTCGCGGCGCCGTTCAGCCTTCTCGCCGGACCACACCTCTTCGAGTAGCTCACGGGCGCGGGCCGGTTCCTGAGCCCGCGCGGCCGCAAGGGCGCGACGCCGCTCAGCATGGGTGCCGTGCTCCCAGACCCCCGCGTCGAACCGGTCGTCGGGGGCACTGTACTCGGTGACGTAGTGCCACTTCGGGTTGAACTGGGCCAGCCACCGGCCCCGCGTCCCGGCGGTGGCGACGATCGCCGGGCGCAGGTCCCGATCGGCGTATCCGGCGTCGAGCATCCGCGGGATCGTGTCCGCGGGGAACCGCATTTCCCGGGCGGCGGCGATGTCCAGCCACTCCGAGAGCAGCCGTTCCCCCATGCCGTTCGTGTCCTGCAACCCGAACCTGGTGTAGTCACCGGCCAGCACGGCATCCAGCCGCCGCGCCGCGGCGTCGGGGACCGCGGGCTTGTCTGCGGGAGCAGGCGGCAGGGGCGTGGCCGTTCCCGGGACGTAGCCGGCACGCTGCTGGACCGTCGCCGCCGCGGCGCGATCCAGCAGCTCCGCGGCGCGCTCGCTCGCGGGTGCGCTCGGAAGTCCCGGAGTCTCCGGTACGGCGCGCCGGTTGACGCCCACCAATGCTGTGGAAACCAGCTGCTGCCACGTGTCGGTGCGCTGCGAATCCCCCTCGGTCACGGGGTCCCACCTTTCGTCTCGGGTCGAGGGTGCCGCGTTCGTTCGCGGTTCGCGCCCGCCGCCCGGGCGGCCGTTGGATGCGGTCGGGTCAACCTCGGCGGCGACGGCCGCCTGCCCTGGTCGTGGCGCAGGGCGCGAGACACGGCGCCGCCGTTGCAGTCACAGCTCACCCGTGTACGGCCGGGACGTCGCCGGGGAGAGCGCGGACCGGCCGGTGCACAACGCCGGGAACCCTCGGGAGCGGGTAGCGGCGTCAGGGGGCCACCGCCTTTTGGCCCTGGCCCCACACGGTCGGCGAGTGCAGGCCCCACGGGGTCCACTCGGCGGACACCGTCACGGGTTCACCACCGCTGACGGCGAGCAGCGTCCACGGCGGGAGTTCGTCGTCGTGCAGGGGGAGTGCGGCACCGTCCGAGTCGACCAGGGACCACTGGGGTTCGCGCGCGACTCGGACACCCGCGAGCACGACGGGCCACGCGTCCAGCCAGGGGTCAACAGCGAGGGCGTCGGCGTAGTGCCGCAGGGCGTCGGCCACAGAGTCGCCTTCGGGAGGGTCAGCCTCGTCGTCGACCTTGCCGTGCGTACTGGCGACGGTGACCCGGTACCCGTTGGGGTAGAAGGCCACCTCGGTGTCGTAGACGGCGCCGGGGCGCAGGGCGGGTGTGGGCGCCTCGTTGGGAGCGGCGAAGGTCAGCGACAGCGCGGTCCGTCCGGTGTCCTCGCCCCGCAACCACAACCGGCGGGTGGTCAGGTTCGCTTCGGCGTCGGCGGCGTCGTGCAGGGCGAGCACCCGCCAGCGGTCGCGCACCCGCTCGCCCGTCTGCAGCACCTCCTCGGTCCTGAGCCCGAAGCCGATGCGTTCCCGGACCGCCGCGCGGGTGCGCTCCGACAGGGTGGGCGCGGTTCGGTAGCCATTGATCAGCAGCCGGAGGAGGGCGAACTCCTGCAGCATGCGGTCGGGCCAGTCGGTCGCGCGGGTAAGGGACGCCAGTTCGGTGACCCGCCCGGCGGCACCGCCCGCCTTGGCGTCCACGAGGCGCTGGCCCATGAGCTTCCAGTGGTCCCGGTTCTTCCGCGGCGCCTCGGACAGACCGGCCTCGACCTGATCGGCGAGCCACAGCTCCAGCTCGTCGAGGCCGGAAGAGACCAGCTCCTCCCGTTCGCGCGCGGTCTTCTCGGCCTGTTTCCTGGCCTCCGGGCTCTGCTCCGCGGATGTCTCGGTCCGTTTTCGCGCCCTGGCGGCCCGGGACTCCAACCACTCCCCGACCCACGCCGGGCCGTCGTCGGGCCCGTCGACCTCGCCGATGGCCCACAGGTACAGCACGGCCAGGGTGTGCTTGCACGGGAACTTCCGGCTGGGGCAGCTGCACCGCGACACCGGTGCCCCCTCGCCGGCCAAGTCCACTGCCGCCTGGTAGGGCTTGGCGCCGCTGCCCTTGCACTCGCCCCACACGGCGGCCACCCCGCCGTCGGGCCCCGCGCGCCAACCGCGCGCCGGCCAGGAGGCGGGCTTGGCGACCTTCAGCGCACCCTTCGTTGAGGACGCATCGGGCGCCAAAGCCCAGACGTCGTCTGCACTCCATCGCTCATTCACAGCGAGAAGCGTAGAAGGGCGGAACGACAAACGCGCCACAGTTCCCGTTCTGCGGAGCATTGGCCGGAAACGGCCACCGCCTCGCGCGGCAACGGCATACGAAGGGCGGGAACCGATGAGTTCCAGCGTTCCGGACGGTCAGTCCTGGTAGGCGGGTAGGGGAAAGCCCCCGGCATTCGCACGGAAAGGCGGGGCTGCCATGGTCGACCCAGTGGCCGAGTTGGACGAGCGCTTCAGTGAGCCGGACGCGGCGCCGCCGCCGTGGTCCGAGGTCGTCCACATACTGTCGAGGTCGGAGATGTTCTGGCTGTCCACTGTCCGGCGTACGGGCCAGCCGCACGTGACCCCGATCCCGGCGATGTGGCTGGACGGCGCGCTGCATTTCTGTACCGGCGCCGAAGAGCAGAAGGCGCGGAACCTGGCGTTCGACGCGCGGTGTGTTCTCACTACCGGTACCAGCGACTTCCGGTCCGGGATAGATGTCGTGGTCGAGGGCACCGCCGCACGCGTCACCGAGGGGGAGCTGCTCCTCCGGCTCGCCGCGATGTGGAAGGCGAAGCTCGACTGGGACTTCGAGGTCGTCAACGAAGGGTTCCAGCACCCCGGAGGGGGCGCTGGGGCGCTCGTGTTCGGCGTCACCCCGGACAAGATTCTCGCCTTCGGTAAGGGACAGCCCTACAGCCAGACGCGATACCGGCTGCCGGCGGGGTGAGCCGGCGGGCGTGGCCGGCGCCGATGATCCCGGCGCCGGCCAGGCCGGCCTCGACAGTCATGTGTCCCTTCTCCCGCTGGGTGGCGGGAGGGCGAGCACCCGCCCCACCCCCTAGGTCTGCCCGTGCCCAACGCCGTGCGACGGGTCCGCCTCGGGCTCCTGGCCGCGTTCCAGTTCGTGCTCCAGCGCATCGAGCTCGGCACCGCCGGCCATGTGGTGGGTCAGGTGCTCCAGCGACAGCTCGGAGCGGGGCCGGTCGAGCTCCATCTCGCCCAGCTTGATGACCACGAAGTGGTCCCCGACCAGGAACGCGTGGTGCGGGTTGTGCGTGATGAGGACTACGCCCAGCCCGGCCTCACGCGCGGCGCTGACGTACTTCAGCACCACGCCCGACTGCTTGACGCCCAGCGCGGCGGTGGGCTCGTCGAGGATCAGCACCCGCGCGCCGAAGTAGATCGCGCGGGCGATCGCCAGGACCTGTTTCTGCCCACCGGAGAGGTTCTGCACCGGCATGTCGACGCTGGCCACTTCGATGCCCATCTTCTGGAGCTCCTGGTCGCAGATCGTGCGCATGCGGCCGGTGTCCAGGCGGCGCAGCGGACCGGCCCCGGTGGTCAGCTCCGATCCGAGGAAGAAGTTCCGCCACACGGGCATGAGCTGCACGATCGCCAGGTCCTGGTACACCGTGGCGATGCCGTGGTCGAGCGCCTCCCGCGGCGAGGTGAAGCGCACCGGCTCGCCGTCGACCCGGTACTCGCCCGTGCTGGGCTCGTGGAGCCCCGAGATGATCTTGATCAGGGTGGACTTCCCGGCTCCGTTGTCGCCCAGGATGCAGGTGACCTCGCCGGTGCCCACCTTGAGGTCGATCCCGGAGAGTGCGCGGATGTTGCCGAACGACTTGCCCACGCCGCGCAGTTCCACGATCGGGCCGGTCCCTTCGGCCCCGTCGGACCCGCTGGGGTGGGACGTGCTGGGAGACTTCGTGGACACCTCTACTCACCTCTTGTTCGCCTGCGTGCGGACCCACGCGTTGACCAGCACCGCTGTCAGCAGCATCGCGCCGACGAAGAACATCACCCAGTTGTTGTCCCAGCCGGCGTAGACGATGCCCTGCTTGGTCATCCCGTAGATGAACGCGCCGATGACGGCGCCGATCACGGTGCCGTAGCCGCCGGTGAGCAGGCAGCCGCCCACGACAGCGGCCATGATGTAGAGCAGCTCGTTGCCCACGCCCTCGCCCGACTGCACAGTGTTGTACTGGAACAGCATGTGCATCCCGACGAACCACGCCATGAAACCGACGGTCATGAACAGGCCGATCTTGACCTTGTTCACCGGGACCCCAACCGCGCGGGCGCTCTCCTTGTTGCCGCCGATCGCGTAGATCCAGTTGCCGACCCGGGTCCGCAGGAGCACCCAGGTGCCCACGGCGGCGAACACCAGCCACCAGATGACCGTGGCCCGCAGGTTGAACCCCCCGATGGAGAACTCCGCGGCGAAGACGAACGACGCGGAGTCGAACCCGTCCATGTCGGCGATGTTCCGGGTGGCCACACTGCCGGTGACCAGCTTCGTGACGGCGACGTTTAGCCCCTGGAGCATCAGGAACATCGACAGCGTGATCAGGAAGCTGGGAACGCGCGTGCGTATCAGCAGCATCCCGTTGACGAACCCGATCCCCAACGAGACCAGGAGCGCTGCCCCGGCTCCGACCCAGACGTTGGTGCTGAACTGGTAGCTGAACATACCCGCGGTGATCGCCGAGGTGATCACCGCGACGCCGGCGGAGAGGTCGAACTCCCCGCCGATCATCAGCAGCGCCACGGCGATGGCCATCAGTCCGATCGTCGAGCTGGCGTAGAGCACCGTGGAGAGCGAGGACGCCTGCCGGAACGGCTCCGCCACCGTGAAGAATACGCAGAACACGACGACGGCGCCGATCAGCGAGCCGAACTCCGGCCGCGAGAGGAAACGCCGGGCCAGCGAACGCTGACCGACCCGGACCGCCTTCTCGGACCCGTTCCCCTCAGGGCTTGGCGCCCTGGAGGCCAGTGCCTGGCTCATCGCTGGCTCACCGGGTCCCTTCCTCCGCGTACTCCGCGACCTCGTCGATGTTGTCCTGGTCGATGAACTCGGGGCCGGTCAGCACCGGCTGGCCGCCACCGGAGACGTTGCCGTTGGTGTTGTAGAGCCACAACCCGTCGACAGCCAGGTAGCCCTGCAGGTAGGGCTGTTGGTCGATCGCCCACTCCACATCGCCGCTCTCCAGCGCGCCGACCAGCTCGCGGTTGGTGTCGAACGTGGCGACCGCGGCGTCACTGCCGGCCTCCTCCACCGCGTCGAGCGCGGTCATGGCGAACGGTGCACCCAGCGTCGCCACGTAGTCGACGTCCTCGTCCTCCTGCAGCCTCGCGGTGATCCCGGAGCTGACGTCGGGCATGCTGGCACCGTCGACGTAGAGGGTCTCCGAATCGCCGTCGAAGGTCTCCTCCAGCGAGGAGCACCGCTCCTCCAGCGCCACGTGCCCCTGCTCGTGGATCACGCACAGCGCCTTCTGGGCGTCGACCTCGTTCAGCCGCTCGCCGAACGCCTCGCCCGCCACGGTCTCGTCGGCACCGAAGTACTGCTGCAGGCCGGCCTCCTCCCACTGCTCGATGCCGGCGTTCAGGCCGACGACCGGGATGTCGGCGTCCTTGGCGGTGTCGATCGCGTCCTGCAGCGCGTCCGGCTTCGCCAGGGTCACGGCAATACCGTCGACGTCCTGGTCCACAGCGTTGCGGATGAGGGTGGCCTGCTCCCCGGCCTCGGGGTTGGCGGAGTACTCCAGGGTGATGTTGCTCTTCGCGGCCGCGTCCTCCGCACCGGCGCGGACTATGTCCCAGAAGGTGTCTCCCTCGGCCTGGTGGGTGATCATCGCGATAGTCATATCGGGGGTCTCGACGTCGCCGCCCCCTTCCTCCTGCTGGCCTCCCTCTTCGCTGCACGCGGAGGCAACCATCGCGAGGGCCCCGGCTGTGGCCAGGACGGTGAACAGTTTGCGGTTCATGGCGTGAACCTCTCAGTATGACGCTGTGCTACCGGGTTCCGGGGTTCTTTGACTGGTGAACGCCCTTCGTGGTCGCGTGGACGACTTGCGGGGAGCCCGGGCTCCGGGTGGGGGATCGCGTGCGGTGTCCGCGCGTTCGGCCCGGGCTCAGCGACGGTCCGCCGGCTCTCATGCCTTTTGGTGGCGCGCCCCCAGACCGCAGGAGTTCAGGTACTTCCGGGTGCGGATCGCGATCGGCTGCGGCACGTCGAACTCGCACGGGTACAGGTCCTGCTCGACGATCACGAACACCCGCGCGTCGACCTCCTCCAGCGCGTCGATGACGGCGTCCGGGGCGGGCTCGCCCGCCGGCGGCTCGACGCAGACACCGCGTTTGACCGCCTCGCCGAACGACAGGTCCTCCCTGGCGACCTGGGCGAGCACGTCGGGGTCCATCTGCTTTATGTGGACGTAGCCGACCCGTTCGGAGTAGCGGCGGATCAGGTCGACCGCGTCGCCGCCGCCGTAGGCCACGTGTCCGGTGTCCAGGCACAGGGACACGTGGTCGGGGTCAGTGCCGTCGAGGAACCGTTCGATCTCGGGCTGCGACTGGATGTGGCTGTCGGCGTGCGAGTGCAGGCAGAGCCGGACGTCGTAGTCGTTCAGCAGGATCTTGCCGAGCTCGTTGGCGCCGCGGTACACCGTCCGCCAGGCGTCGTCGGGCAGCACCGGCGACTCGGAGAACTCGCCGGTCTTCTCGTCGCGGTACATCGGCGGGATGAACACCAGGTGGTGCGCGCCCACGGCGCGGGTCAGCGCGGCGACCTTGCGCATCGTGGCGAGCATGTCGTCCCAGGCGTCCGCGCGATGCAGCGCGCCGAACGCGGTGCCGCCCGAGACGCGCAGGCCACGCTTGGCGACCTCGTCGGCGAGCCGGTCCGGCTCGGTGGGCAGGTAGCCGTACGGGCCGAGCTCCAGCCAGGAGTACCCGGCACCGGACAGCTCGTCGAGGAACCGGTACCAGGGCGTCTGATGCTCGTCGTCGGGAAACCACACGCCCCAGGAGTCGGGGGCCGATCCTAGGACCAGGTTGTTCGCGGGCTCAGCGGCGGTCGCCATATCTGACTCCTCGATACTCATTGCGCGGTGGGAAAGTGCAGCGCGCCGTCGGCGAGCCGGTTGGCGCGTGGCCAGCGGCTGGTGATGACCTTGGCGCGGGTGTAGAAGTCGACGCCTTCGGGCCCGTGGATGTGCTTCTCGCCGAACAGCGAGTCCTTCCAGCCGCCGAAGGAGTAGTGCGCCATCGGCACCGGGATCGGCACGTTGACGCCCACCATGCCGACCCGGACGCCGCGGTGGAACCGGCGGGCGGCCTCGCCGTCGCCGGTGAAGACCGCGGTTCCGTTGCCGTAGGGGTTGGCGTTGATGAGCGCGATCGCCTCGTCGATGTCCTCGCATCGGAGCACGGACAGCAACGGGCCGAACACCTCGTCGTCGTAGACCCCCATCCCGGGTTCGACATGGTCGATGAGGCTGGGACCGACGAAGAAGCCGCCCTCGTGGCCCTCGACGGTACGGCCGCGGCCGTCGACGACGACCTCCGCCCCCTGCTCGGCGCCGCTGGCGACGTAGCTCGCCACGCGGTCGCGCGCCTGCGCGGTGATCACGGGGCCCATCTCGGTGGCCGGATCCTGGCCGGGGCCCACCCTGATCGCCTTGGCCTTGTCCTCCAACGTCGACACCAGGGCGTCGCCCGCCCCGCCGACCGCGACGGCCGCGGAGATCGCCATGCACCGCTGCCCGGCGGACCCGTAGGCAGCCGCGGTGAGCTGGGTGGCGGCGAAGTCGAGATCGGCGTCGGGCAGCACCACAGCGTGGTTCTTCGCCCCGCCCAGGGCCTGGACGCGCTTTCCGGTGTCCCGGGCCCGCTCGTGGACATACCGTGCGATGGGCGTGGAGCCAACGAACGAGACAGCCTCGACACCGCTGCTGTCCAGCAGCCCGTCGACGGCGGTCCGGTCACCGTGCACCACGTTGAACACGCCGTCCGGCAGCCCGGCGTCGGCGTAGAGCTGGGCGACGAGGTTGGACGCGGAGGGATCGCGCTCGCTGGGCTTCAGCACGAACGTGTTGCCGCACGCGATTGCGATCGGGTGCATCCACAGCGGCACCATGATCGGGAAGTTGAACGGGGTGATCCCGGCGACGACGCCGAGCGGCTGGCGGTAGGAGAAGGAGTCGACGTCGCTGGAGACCTGGTCGGAGTAGTCGCCTTTGAGGGCGCTGGTGATACCGCAGGCGAACTCGACGACCTCGCGCCCCCGCACGATCTCGCCGCGCGCGTCGTCGACCACCTTGCCGTGCTCGGCGCAGATCAGCCGCGCCAGCTCGTCCTCGTGCTCGACCAGGAGTTCACGCAGCCGGAACATGACGCGCGACCGCGCGGTCAGTGAGGAGTCGCCCCACGACTCGAACGCCTTCGCGGCCGCGGTGACGGCCGCGTCGACGCCGTCCCGCTCGGCCAGCAGGACCTCGGCCTGCTGCTCGCCCGTGGCCGGGTTCCAGACCGGTGCGGTACGGGTGGATCCGGCCGGGGTGAACGCCCCGTTGATCCAGTGCTGAATGGTCTTCATCGCTTCTCTTCCTCAGGGACGTGTCACAGGTAGTGACGCTGGGTTCGCTTGTGCTCGTCGTAGCTGGCGCGGGCGTCCCTGGTGCTGTCCAGCTCGGAGACCTCGCTGACGGGCACGTCCCACCAGCCGCTCGACGGTGGGCCCGGCGCCCGCTGGTCGGTCTCGATGTGCACGACGGTGGTGGTGTCGGCGTCCCTGGCGCGCGCGATGGCCTCGCGGAGGTCCGCGATGCCGTGGGCCTTGATCGCCCGGGCGCCGAGGCTGGCGGCGTTCGCCGCGAGGTCCACGGGCAGCACGTCGCCCTCGAGCAGCCCGGTGTCGGGGTCGCGGTAGCGGTAGCTGGTGCCGAACCGCTGCGAGCCGAGCTCCTCCGAGAGTGAGCCGATCGAGGCGAAGCCGTGGTTCTGCACCAGGACGATGACGACCTTGATGCCCTCGGAGACCATCGTGGCGATCTCCTGGGCCATCATCAGGTAGGAACCGTCACCGACCAGGACGAACACCTCGCGACTGGGGTCGGCCAGCTTGACGCCGATTCCGCTGGCCACCTCGTAGCCCATGCAGGAGTAGGCGTACTCGACGTGGTAGGCCTTCGGGTCGCGCGCCCGCCACAGCATCTGCAGGTCACCGGGCATGCTGCCGGCGGCGTTGATCACCACGTCGCGGTCGCCGAGGGTGTCGTTGAGGGCGCCGAGCACCGCGGTCTGGGCGGGCAGCGGCTGGTGGTCGACCCGGAAGCATTCGTCGGTGGTCCGGGCCCAGTCGCGGGCCAGCTCGCGCGCGCGTTCCCGGTAGGCCGTGGCCACCTGGCGCCCGTCGAGCTCCCGGCGCAGCGCCCGCAGCCCGGCGCGCGCGTCGGCGACCAGCTGGTGCGCCGAGTGTTTGGCGGCGTCGAGCCGCGCCACGTTGAGGTTGACGAACTCCACGTCCGGGTTCGCGAAGACGGTATGGCTGGCGGTGCTGAAGTCGCTGTACCGGGTGCCGACGCCGAGTACCACGTCGGCCTCCGCGGCCAGGGCGTTCGCGCTGCTGGCCCCGGTGGCGCCGATCCCGCCCACCGCGCACGGGTGGTCCCAGGGGACCGCGCCCTTGCCGGCGTGCGTGTCGGCCACCGGGATCCCGGTCTCCTCGGCGAACGCGCGCAGCTCCTCGGTCGCCCGGGAGTAGACAGCGCCCCCGCCGGCGACGATCAGGGGGCGGCCTGCCCGGCGGAGCGCCGCGGCGGCGCGGGTCAGCGCCTCGGGGTCCGGCTCCGGGCGGTCGATGTGCCACACGCGATCGCGGAAGAACCCCGCGGGCCAGTCGTGCGCCTCGGCCTGCACGTCCTGCGGCAGGCAGAGGGTGACCGCTCCCGTCTCCGCGGGGTCGGTCAGCACCCGCATGGCGGCGAGCGCCGCGGGGACGAGCTGCTCGGGGCGGGTGATCCGGTCCCAGTACTTCGACACCGGGCGCAGCGCGTCGTTGACCGTGACATCACCGCTGCGGGGGTCCTCCAGCTGCTGCAGGACGGGGTCGGGGCCGCGCGTGGCGAACATGTCGCTCGGCAGCAGCAGCACCGGAACCCTGTTCGTGGTGGCCAGGGCGGCACCGGTGACCATGTTGGTCGACCCGGGGCCGGTCGAGGCGGTGCACGCGAACGCCTGCAGCCGGTCGCGCATCTTCGCGTAGGCCGCCGCGGTGTGCACCATCCCCTGCTCGTTGCGGGCCAGGTAGTAGGGCAGGTCCGCCTCACCGGTGGTGGCGGCCTGCAAAAGCGCCTGGCCCAGACCCGCAACGTTGCCGTGGCCGAAGATGCCCCAGACGCCGGACACCAGGCGGTGCCGTTCGCCGTCGCGCTCGGAGTACTGCGCCGCCAGGAACCGCACCAGGGCCTGCGCGGTCGTCAGGCGGATGGTTCCGCGCACCGCCGTCACCTCCCCTTCCCGTTGGCCGTGTAGAGCGGCAGTCGCGGGTCGAGCTCCTGGTTCTCCCAGGTCTGCCGGATCCAGCCGTGCGCGGGGTCGTCGCAGATACGCCAGGCCCGTTCGGCGCCCGGGCCGGCCATGACGTTGAGGTAGTAGAGGTGGTAGCCAGGGGTGGCCATGGACGGGCCGTGCCAGCCGTGCGGGACCAACACGACGTCCTCGCTGCGGACCTCGGCGAGGACGTCGATCGGTCGTTCCGGAGTGCCGTAGACCCGCTGGTAGCCGATGCCCGGACCGTGCGGGCCGGGCGCGACCTCGAAGTAGTAGATCTCCTCCAGCACGCACTGGGTCTCGGTGACCTCGTCGTGTTTGTGCGGCGGGTAGGACGACCAGTTCGCTCCGGGGGTGAGCACCTCGCACGAGATGAGCCTGTCGGCTTCGAAGGTCTGCGGGGTGCAGAAGTTGTTCACCTGGCGGCTGCACTGGCCGGCGCCGCGCAGCTCGACCGGGACTCCCTCGGCGGGCCCGTAGCGCGCGGTGAGCCTGCGGTCGCAACGCGCGGACGGCAGCGCGAACCGGCCGCCGTGTTCGCTGTGCACGGTGGCGCTGGCGTCGCGGGGCAGATAGGCGAAGTCGGTGACCCGGGAGAAGACGTCCGCGCGTCCCTCGATCTCGAACACCTGCCCGTCGCAGCGCACGGTGCAACCGCCGGTGAGGGGCAGCACCAGCATCTCCTCGGGGCCGGTCCCGATCTCAGAACTGCCGCCCGCCGGCAGCTCCAGCACCCGCAGTCCGGAGTAGCCCCAGCCAGCGGACTCCGGGGTGACGGCGGTGCGGTACCGGCCGGAGGCGGTGCTGCCGGCCGGCAGGTGGTGTTTGCTGGTCGAATGGGTCACAACAACCTCGCAGCGGTGTCAACGGCGGACAGGACGTCGTCATCGGCGGGGTACAGCAACGACCGGCCGACGACCAGGCCCTTCACGGTCGGGATCTCCAGGGCCGCGGCCCAACGGCGGTAGGTGACATCGGGGTCGGCCGCGACTTCCCCGCCGAGCAGCAGCGCCGGTAGGGAGGAGGCGGCCATAACCCGTTCCATCTGGTCCACCACGGGCACCTTCAGCCACGTGTAGGCCGAGGCGTTGCCGATTCCCGAGGCGATGGACACGGCGCGCACCATGGCCTCCGCGCTGAGGTCGTTGTGCACGGCGCCGCCGCCGCGGTGCGCGATGAACGGCTCGACCATGGCCATGATCCGGGCGGCGTTCAGCTCGTTGACGGCCCGGGCGCAGCCCGCGATGGTCGAGGCGGTGCGGTCGTCCTCGTAGTCGATGCGCAGCAGCATCTTGCCGCCGTCGAACCCCGCGGCCCGGATGGCGGCGGCATCGTAGGCCGTGAACCGGTCGTCCAGCTCGAATGTGGCACCGGCGAGGCCGCCGCGGTTCATCGAGCCGATGACGGTCAGGCCGTCGAGGGCGCCCAGCAGCAGCAGGTCGTCCAGGATGTCGGCGGTGCCGAGGACCCCGGTGACGCCGGGGCGGGCGAGCGCGACGCACAGCCGGTCGAGCAGGTCGGCGCGGTCGGCCATGGCCATGGGCCGGTCGCCCGACTTGAGCGCGCCGCGCGCCGGGTGGTCCGCCGCGATGATCATCGCCCGGCCGTGCTCGCCCACCGGGGACACCGGCCGGGCGCGGCGGGCGGCCGCGCGGGCGATGGCCGCGGGGTCGTTGACGCGGGTGTCGACGATTTCCCGGAGCCGCTCAGTCGGCATGTCCGGTCTCCCCCAGCTTCGCCTCGACCTCCTGGAACACCGGCATGGCATCGGAGCACGCGAGGCGGGAGGCGACGATGGCGCCCGCCGCGTTGGCGAACCGCATGATCCGCTCGCTGGGCCACCCCGAGAGCAGGCCGTGGCAGAGCGCGCCACCGAAAGCGTCGCCCGCGCCGAGGCCGTTGACCACGTCAACGGGGACCGGCGGGACACGCACCGCCGCGGTGCCGTCGACCGCGAGTACGCCTTCGGGCCCCTGCTTGACGACCGCCAGCTCGATCCCCAGCTCCTTCGCGGCATCGGCGACAGCGCTGGCGTCCGGGCCGCCCTGCCCGACCGCGGTCTCCCACTCGTCGAGGTTCCCCACCGCCACGGTGACGTGCGGCAACGCCTCGGCAACCCACGCGCGCGCCTCCTCGCGGGACTCCCAGAACATCGGCCGGTAGTCGAGGTCGATGACGGTGATCCCGTTGCGACCGCGGGACCTGAGGGCCTCCAGGGTCGCGGTGCGGCTGGGCTCCTGGCACAGGCCGGTGACCGTCACCCAGAGGATTCCCGCCGCGCGGATGGCGTCGTGGTCGAGCTCTTCGGGACGGATCTCCAGGTCGGGAGCCTTGGGCTCGCGGTAGAAGTACAGGGGGAAGTTGTCGGGCGGGAAGATCTCGCAGAACGTGACCGGGGTGTTCAGCCCGCTCACGGCACTGACGAACCGGTCGTCCACGCCATAGTCGCGCAGCGCCTGGTGGATGAACGTGCCGAACGGGTCGTGGCCGGTTCGGGTGACGACGGCCGACCGCCACCCGTAGCGGGCGGTCGCCACCGCGACGTTGGTCGGGCTGCCGCCCAGGAACTTGCCGAAGGACCGCACCCGGTCCAGGCTCACCCCGACCTGTTCGGGGTAGATGTCCACGCCCACGCGCCCCATGGTGATCACGTCGAAGCCGGCGCCGGCATCTCCGCCGTGCCCGGCCCCTTCCGGTCCGCGGTCCCTTGCGGGCGGGTGCTCGCTGGTGCGCACGTGTACCTCCGTCGTCTGTGCTGATGCCCGGGCGATCCGTGCGGCTACCCCTCCTCGGGGCGGACCTCGCTGAGCCGTACCGTGCGTCCCTCGCGCATCGAGCGGTCGGCGGCGTCGGCCACGAGCACGGCCTCCAGGGCGTCCTCGACCGTGCAGGGACTCGCCACCTCGCCGTTGGCGACCCGCAGGAACTCGGCGATCTCGGCTTCGTAGGCGGGGGTGAACCGGGGCCAGAACTCCCGGAAGGGCTCGCCGCGCGGGAACTCGGCGCCCGGCTCGGCGGACACCAGCGCGGAGCGGTCGTCCAGGCCGACGGCCACGGTTCCCTCCGAGCCGGCCAGTTCGAGGCGGACGTCGTATCCCGCGCCGTTGTAGCGCGACCCCTGGAGGGTGACCACCGTCTGGTCGTCCATCCGGAGCACGGCCGCCGTGGTGTCGACGTCACCCGCCTCGGCGAAGTAGGCGGCGCCCCGGTTCGCTCCGAACGCCTGCACCTCCGCGAACTCCCGGCCGGTCACCCAGCGCACGGCGTCGAAGTCGTGCACGTGGCAGTCGCGGAAGATGCCCCCGGAATGCGGCACGTACTCCGCCGGCGGCGGCGTGGCGTCGCAGGTGACCGCGTGGACCCGGTGCAGCTCGCCGAGCGTGCCGTCGCGCAGCGCGTGCCGCGCCCGCGTGTAGCCGGGGTCGAAGCGGCGCATGAAGCCGATCTGGACGGGCGTGTCCGCCCCCGCGACCTCGCGCAGCACCTCGACGGTCTCGGCGACGTCCGGCGCTACCGGCTTCTCGCAGAAAACCGGGATGCCCGCCCGCACCCCGGAGACGATGAGTTTGGCATGAGCGGAGGTCGCCGCCGCGACCACCAGGCCGTCGAGGCCTCCCGGGGTGAGCAGGGTATCGATGTCGTCGACCACCGTGGCCCCCACGGTCGCGGCGACGCTCGCGGCACGGTCGCGATCGACGTCGGACAGCACCAGCTCGGACACCTCCGGGCGCGCCGCGAGCGCCGCCGCGTGCGACGCCCCGATCCGCCCGGTGCCGACGAGACCGATCCGCATGTCAGCCCACCTCCGGTTCAAATTGTGCGCGCCATCTGTTCGGTACGTCACAGGTGAGCATGATTTTCTCCGCACCGGGAACTACATGTCAATAAGTTGTCTTGACATATTCACGTCATGATCTGCCATCAATAGGCAGCACGGGATAGACTGAGCGCCTCGCACCCGGCGGCGCGGAAGCCCGGGTGGCCCGGCCTCGCTGCAGAACGGAGACACGTGACCGAAGCGCCCCTGTCGATCACCCTCGACCGCAACAGCCCGGTTCCGCTGTACTTCCAGGTCGCCCAGGAACTGGAGCGGCGGATCCAGGGCGGCGCGATGCCGGCCGGCACCCGGTTGGAGAACGAGGTCGTGCTCGCCGGCCGGCTGGGGTTGTCCCGCCCCACGATGCGCCGCGCCATCGAGTACCTGGTGGACCGTGGGCTCCTGGTGCGCAAACGCGGGGTGGGGACGCAGGTCGTGCAGCCGCGCGTGCGCCGGCCCGTGGAACTGTCGAGCCTGTACGACGACCTGGTCCAGGCCGGTCAACGGCCGCGCACCGAGGTGCTGCGGCTGGCGGTCGAACGCCCCCCGCACACGGTCGCCGCCGCGCTGGAGGTCAGCCCGGACACCGAGGTCTACGTACTGGAACGGCTGCGCTACGCGGGCGACGACCCCCTTGCCCTGCTGCACAACTACCTGCCGCTGGACCTCGTACGCCTCAGCGAGGATGCGCTGACCGGCGACGGCCTGTACAACCTGATGCGCGCGGCCGGCATCACCATGAAGATCGCCTCGCAGAGCATCAGCGCGCGCGGCGCCACGGCCGCCGAAGCCCGGATGCTGGGCGAGAACCGCGGCGCGCCCCTGCTCACCATGGACCGCACCGCATACGACGACGTCGGCCGGGTCGTCGAAATCGGATCGCACGTCTACCGCGCGTCGCGCTACGCGTTCGAACTCACGCTCACCGGATAGCCGCTCCGGCTGTCGGAGGGAATCCCCGGTGGTCAGCGCCCGTACCGCGAGCGCCGGCGCCCCCGCGGCTGGGGCAGCCGCCGCTGCCGCCGGCCCTGGCGCCAGCGAGGCAGGGTGTCGCGCGCGAGGTCGGCGGCGCCGATCATCCCGGCCTCGTTACCCAGAGCGGCGGGCACCACCCGCGCGACGGGCCGGTACCCGCGGCCGGTGAGGTTGCGTTCGAACGCCGCCCGTGCCGGGCCGAGAAGCAGGTCGCCGCACTCTGAGACCCCGCCGCCGATGATGAACAGCTCGGGGTCGAACGCGGCGGCGAGATTGGCCAGCCCGATCCCCAGCCAGGTCCCGGCGTCCTCCAGCAGCTCCACGCACGCCCGGTCACCCGCGGCGGCGAGCTCTCCGACGAGCGGGCCGGTGATCAGGGACCGGTCGCCGGCGACAGCCTGGATAAGTCCTCCTGCGACCGGGGAGTCGGCCGCGGCCAGCTCCCGCGCCTCGCGGGTCACCGCGTTGCCGCTGGCGTACTGCTCCCAGCAGCCGCGGTTCCCGCACTCGCAGCGGCGCCCGCCGGGGACGACGCTCATGTGCCCGAACTCGCCGGCGAGCCCGTACCGGCCCCGCTGCAGCCGGCCGTCGATGATCACCGCCCCGCCGATTCCGGTGCCCAGATTGACCACAACGACCTCGCCGGCGGCCTGCCCCGCGCCCACGCAGACCTCGGCCCAGGCGGAGGCGTTGGCGTCGTTCTCCACCACGACCGGCAGTCCCAGGCGCGTTTTCAGCGCGTCGCGCAGCGGCTCCTCGCGCCAGGAGAGGTGCGGGGCGAACTGGACGCGGGCCCGCTGCTCGTCAACGAAACCCGCGGCACCCACGCCCACGGCCTGGATCGGGAACTCGCAGCGCAGGTCCTCCACAAGGCCGGCGATAGTGTCCTCGACGACTTTGGGGCTCTTGCTCCGGTGCGGGGTTTCGCCACGCGCGCGGCCCAGCACGCGACCTGCGGGGTTCACAACGCCGGCGGCGACCTTGGTTCCACCGATGTCGATACCGACGGTGAGCCCTCGCTCGTAGAAGCCTGCCCCCCTGGAAAACGCCATAACGCGTCCAGCCTACTCACCTCTGGCCGGATCATCGGATTCGCGTTCCCCCGGGTGTATGTCGGTAAAGTCCGACCCGTGTCAGATGCCCGGCCCTTCCGTTGGTTCCTGCCCGCCGAACGCGCGCTGTGGCGGGCCTTTCCCACTCGCTCCCCGGTGGACCTGCGCCGCGGTGACCCGAAGCTGGACGACCCCCGAGCAAGCGACCACTGGGGGCGCGCCCGGACCGTACGCGCGCCCGTCATCGCCGCCCTGCTGCTCGGCGCGCTTCCGGCCGATCCCGACTCCGTCCCCGGAATCCGGCTGGCCGGCGCGCGGATCGTGGGGCGGCTGGAGCTCGGGGACAGCACACTGGCCCAGACCCTGGAACTCGAGCAGTGCGACCTGACCGGCGTGCTCGCACTCGACAACGCCAGTACCAAGGGCGTGCACCTGCGGGACTGCCAACTGCACCGGCTACAGGCGGGACGGTGCCGCGTCGAAGGCGACCTCGCGCTGTCCGGCACCACGGTGCTGGAGGGCGTCGACTTCTCCGACGCGCAGGTCGGCGGGCAACTCCGGATGAACCGCGCCCGCATCCTCCCGCCGGCGCGGGCCACCCTCGCCGCCGCTGGCTACCACGTCACGTTTCCCGGCGACCGGTCCGACTGGGCGGTGTGGGCCGGCGGGGTGAGCGTGCAGGGCGGGTTCTTCGGCCGCGGCCTCGACTGCCCCGGCGGGATCCGGCTGATCGGCGCGAACCTGGCGGGCGGGCTGCACCTGCAGGGAGCCGAGATCACGGCGCGCGGCGAGTACGCCATGGACGCCAGCCACCTGACATCGGGGTTGGTGGAGCTGAGCAGAGGATTCACCGCGCAGGGAACGATACGGCTTCGCAGCGCGCGGATCGACGGGATCCTGTCGTTCGACCGGGCCCACCTCACCGGAGGCAGGTTCGCCCTCCACCTCAGCCACGCCGATGTCACCGAGTTGATCTTCGCACCGGAGTCCATCGAGGGACTGGTGGGTCTGGGCTACTCCCGCTTCGGGGTGCTCCTGGACCATCCGTCGTCCTACCCGGACGGGGTGTGGCTCACCGGCACCACCTACGAGCAGCTGCGCGGGGAATGGACGCCGGCCGAACGCCGCGACTGGGTATCGCCCGGCTCCACCGAGGGCTACCGGCCACAGCCCTACGAGCAGCTCGCCGCCTGGTACCGCACGGTGGGCAACGAGCCCGCGGCCCGCACGGTGCTGCTGGCCAAGCAGCGCGCCCGCCGGGCCACCCTGAACCCGGCCGGCCGGCTGTGGGGCCTGCTCCTGGACGCCATTGTCGGTTACGGCTACCGGCCCTGGCTGGCCGCGATGTGGGCGGCGGTACTGCTCGCGGTGGGCACCGCCGTGTTCCACGCGATCCCCCCGAACCAGATCCCCCAGGACGAGCAGCGGACCTTCGTTCCGTTCATCTACACACTGGACCTGCTGGTGCCGGTCAGCGTCTTCGAGGAACGCGGCGCCTGGCAACCGGTGGGCTGGACCCGCTGGTTGGCCTGGTCCACCGTTGCCGCGGGGTGGATCCTCGCCACCGCCCTCATCGCCGGCGCCACCCGCGTGCTGCGCGGCACCTCGCCCTAGCCGCGCTCTTGAGTTTCGTGTTTGTGGTGTCTGGAGGCGAGTGCCCTCGGCTAGGGTCGCGATCATCCGGTGCTGGCGGGCGGTGGTTGGGCGCTCATCGAGGGTGACCGTGGGGACATTCTCGGCGCTGAACATGTCCGCACGGTCAGGCTCGATGCGGAACCCGTACCGGTCGCCGGGGGCTAGGCCACTGTCACCGTCGCCGCCCCCGTCGCGTGCGCCACCACCCGCAGCCAGCACCGATCCAGTGCTCGGCGCGACCAGCGCGGTCGGCGTCCGCTCAGGGGCGCCGGGACGCCGAGGGGCGCCGCGCGGCAGACTCGTGCGGAGGGGCGTCGGGGATGACGTCGTGCCGGCCCGCGATGATCTCCTGGAAGCGGATCTTCGCCCGGATCATCGGCCGCCGCACCCGGAGATCGCGCCGAATGGCCCGCTCCCACTTCTCCGAGCCCCGCGGGTAGCGCCACCGCTCCCACGGCGACCCCGGAACGGCCAGCCGAACCGCGGCGACGATCGAGACCACCGGTACGAAGACTCCGGCCAGCCCGGTCCAGATCTTGCCCTTGAGCAGGCTGACGACCGAACCGGCGAGGTTGACCAGCACGAGCAGCACCAGGCCGGGCTGCACCGCCCCACCGCCGTTGCCGGCGAGCCCGAACTCCTCCCAGCCGAAGGGGCGCACGCCCGAGAGCAGCAGGCCGGTGAGCGCGACCGCGACGAACACGGCGTCGACGGAGGTTCGGCCCTGCTCGGTCCAGTAGACGTCCCGCAGGTGCAGGATCAACGCGAACTCGTCGAGCACCAGCGCCGCGCCCAGCCCGAACATCGACGCCGCCACCGCGATGTGCGCGCTCTCGCGATCAACGATCAGTAATCCCGCGACCCCGCCGAACAGCATCAGTGTGACGCCAAACACGACATGGTGGATGTGCAGGTCGCCGTGTCGCAGGTTGCCCGGCCACCAGCGGACCCCCGCCCGGATCAGCCGCACGCTGAGCCGGATGAACAGGAATCCCGCCACGAACGCGACGAAGAAACTGAACAGGGGGAGGCGGCCCGCGCTCACCACATAGTCGCCGAACCACTCGGCCATGCGCGTCTCTTCCCTCTCCGCGCTGCGCGGAGCCTAGTCCGGTTACCTGCCGTCGCCTCACCATTCCACGCCCGCCCGAAGGCGCCGAGGCAGCGGCTGCGCACGTGGCCGACTCGAACGGGGCTCTCACAGGGTATCCGGACGCCGGTCGCACCTCACTACCCGCTACGCGGGGCGGTCATACAAACAGGCAGGTGGGCGGCCGGAATTCCCACGGCCGCCCACCCCCGGACAGGCTCAGGCGCGAGCCGGGTCGGCCAGGGCCGAGGTGTCTGCGGGCGATGGCACCTCGTAGGGAAAACGGGTGGCCCCCAGAGCGGGCTCCAGCTCGAACAGCCAGGTCGCGTTCTCGTCATAGCGAGCGAAGAACGGGACACCGACCAGCTCCGGGTCGCGGGCCTGGATGAAGTGCAGCGAGAACACCTTCTCGCCATAGATCTCGGTGACCCCGTCGACACACACCTTGCCCGGCGTGGCCGACATCGACGGCCCCCGGACGGTGCGGGCCAGCCCCGACACGTTCTTGTAGGCGTCCCGGAATATCCCGTACGCCCGGGCCAGGGAGACGGCGAAGTAGTCCTTGGGGCCGGTGTCGCGCTCGACGAACATGTAGTAGGGCACCATGCCCATGCGCACCTGGTCGCGCCACATCCGCTCCCAGGTCGCCGCATCGTCGTTGATCGTGCGGATCAGCGGCGCCTGGGTGCGCACGACCGCGCCGGTGCCGCGGATGCGCCGCATCGCCTCGTGCACCAGGTCCGGCGCCATCTCGTTCGGGTGCGAGAAGTGTGCCATGAACGCCAGGTTCTTCCCGGCGGCGGTGACCTTCTCGAAAAGCCGCAGCGTCTCGTCGGCGTCCGGGTCGGTCACGAACCGCTGCGGCCAGTAGGCCAGTGCCTTGGTCCCGATACGGATCGACTCCAGCGTCTCCACCTGCAGCAACGGCTCGATGTAGCGGGAGATGACGCCCTCGCCCATGATCATCGGGTCGCCACCGGTGAGAAGCACACTGGTGACCTCCGGGTGCTGCCGGAGATAGGCCACGAGCTGGTCGATCTCGCTGGAAGCGAACTTCAGATCGGGCTCCCCCACGAACTGCGCCCACCGGAAGCAGTACGTGCAGTAGGCGTGGCAGGTCTGGCCCTGCTTGGGGAAGAACAGCACCGTCTCGGCGTACTTGTGCTGCACCCCCTGAACCGGTTCGTCGTTGTCGGCCTTGGGAACGTTGAGCTCCATCTGGCCGGCCGGATGCGGGTTCAACCGCGCGCGGATCTCGTTCGCGGCCCGGTTGAGCTCGCTCCGCGGCGCATCCGTGCGCAACAGATCCGCGATCCGGCCAACGTCCTCCGGCGGCAACATGTCAGCCTGTGGAAAGACGAGCCGGTAGATCGGGTCGTCCGGAGCGGCATCCCAGTCGATCAGCTCGTCAACGACATAGCTATTGACCCGGAACGGCAGCACGTTGGCCACTGCGCGGACAGCGAGCCGCTCCTCAGCGCCCAGTCCCGCCCTGACCGTAAGCTCGTCCAGGTGCTTCGTGGTGTAAGCACGAAACCGGCGTCCCGCGGACGGGGACACTGCCGCGTCATGCGTCAAGCTCACGCGTCTCCTTTCCTGCAGCCATCGGGGCCGTCCCTGCGAGGCAGCATGGAAGCCCTCATCGGACGGTGCCTACGTGTGCGCACAGTGGCGATCCGCCCATAACGTGAACAATGCGGTTGGAAAACCGGCCCTGAGCGCGACTCCGCTTCAAGGGCCAACGGCGAGCCCTACCCCATACGGGGAGTGTTCTACCCACTCTATGAAAATCAACCGCTGACCTGGACGTTTCGGGCGCATAACAGCTGCGGCCCGGCGGCGGCGTGCCGATCCAGAGCCGCTACGGTGACCACCGCCCCGGGCGAGCCCGGAGCCGCGAGTGTGAGGAGACTTCTGTGACCGGTGCGACCCCGGCGATCCCACCCGCGCCGTCCCCCGCCCCAGTGATCGCGGTCGACGCGATGGGGGGCGACAACGCGCCCGAGGAGATCGTCAAGGGTGCCGTCCGCGCGGTCCGCGAACACAGCGTGCGTCTGGTGCTCGTGGGCAAACTGCCCGAACTCACGTCGCTGCTCACCAAGGAGGAGGCGCGCGGGGAAATCCCGGTGGTGCACGCCGACGACGCGCTCGCCATGCACGAGGGAGCGCTGGCGAGCTGGCGCCGCCCCCGCTCCAGCGTTGCCGTCGCATGCCGCCTCATCCGCCGGGGGGACGCCACGGCTCTGGTGTCGGCCGGGTCCACGGGCGGCGTGGTCGCGACCTCGACCGTCCGGCTGCGCACCCAGCCCAGCGTGCTCCGCCCGGCCCTGGCGGTCGCGCTGCCGACGCGACCGGTTCCCACGGTGCTGCTCGACGCGGGCGCCAACGCCGACGCCAAACCCGAGATGCTGGTGCAGTTCGCCCATCTTGGGGCGGCGTACGCACACACCGCGCACGGGGTGGCCGACCCGCGGGTGGCGATGCTGACCATCGGGTCCGAGCCGGGTAAGGGCAATAAGCTGGCGCGCAAGACCGCGGAGCTGCTGAGCGCGACCTCGACCGGGTCGGCGGGTCAGTCGCGGCTGGACTTCCGCGGCAACATCGAGGGCCACGACCTGTTGTCCGGCGAGGTCGACGTGGTGGTCACCGACGGTTTCACCGGCAACGTCGCGCTGAAGTCCGTCGAGGGCGCGGTGGGTTTCGCCTTCGACGCGGTGCGGGGAGCGCTGGGCTCAAGCGCACTCTCCCGAGCGGGAACTCTGCTGCAGCGCAAAGCACTGCGCGAGCTGCACGGCCGGTTCGACAGTGAAACCTACGGCGGCGCCGTGCTGCTCGGGCTGAACGGCACGGCGGTGATCGCGCACGGCGACAGCCGCGCGCGAGGCATCGAGCGGGCCTGCCTACTCGCACACGAGCTCGCGGCCGGCCGGATCGTCGACCAGGTCCGGCGCCGCCTCGGCGGGGTCACCCGCGCGTCGGGCTGGCTGCACCGAAGGGCGGGGGCCGAGGGGCACGGGCCGGCCTGAGCGGCGCCGGGCGCCGCAAAGGTGCGCGTTCCGCCCCCGCGGCGCGAATATGCTTGTGGCATGGCCGACCCGCAGGAAGTTCTCGCGCAACGGGTCCAGTCCGCGCTCGGTGCCGCGTTCGGCGCCGACTTCGCCGGGACCGACCCTGTCATCCGCCCTTCGCAGTTCGCCGACTACCAGGCCAACGCCGCGCTCGCACTGGCCAAGCGGCTCGGCCGAAAGCCGCGCGACGTCGCCTCCGACATCGTGGCGCATCTCGACGCCGATGACGTCTGCCGAGAGATCGAGATCAGCGGGCCGGGCTTTGTCAACCTCACCCTGCGCGAAGAGTGGATCGCCGGCCACACCCGGGACCTGCTCACCGACCCGCGCATCGGCGTCCCCGAGCAGCCGGCGCAGAACATTCCGATCGACTACTCCGCCCCGAACGTGGCCAAGGAGATGCACGTCGGCCACCTGCGCACCACCGTGGTGGGTGACGCCATCGTCCGGATCCTGGAGTTCCTGGGGCACAACGTCATCCGGCAGAACCACATCGGCGACTGGGGCACCCCGTTCGGCATGCTCATCGAGCACCTGCTGGACGTGGGCGAGGACTCCGAGGACGCCGAGCGGGTCAAGACCGACCCCAACGCCTTCTACCAGGCGGCGAAGGCGAAGTTCGACGCGTCAGCGGAGTTCGCCGACCGCGCCCGCGCGCGGGTGGTGGCGCTGCAGAGCGGCGACCCCGAGACGCTGCGGCTCTGGCGGGAGCTGGTGGACCTCTCCAAGGTCTACTTCAACAAGATCTACACCAAGCTGGACGTCACGCTGACCGACGATGCTCTCGCCGGCGAGAGCATGTACAACGACATGCTCGGCCCCATCTGCGACGAACTGGAGCGCAAGGGCATCGCTGAGCTGAGCGACGGGGCGCTGTGCGTGTTCCTCGAAGGCTTCACGGGCCGCGAGGGCAAGCCGGTGCCGCTGATCATCCGCAAGAGCGACGGCGGCTACGGGTACGGCACGACCGACCTGGCCACGGTCAAGTACCGGGTCGAGGAGCTCAAGGCCGACCGCATCATTTACGTGGTCGGCGCCCCGCAGTCGCTACACCTGCAGATGGTGTGGGGGACCGCCCGCGCGGCGGGGTGGCTGCCCGAGCATGTCACGCCGTATCACGTACAGATCGGTAACGTGCTCGGCTCCGACGGCAAGATCCTGCGTACCCGGAGTGGGCAGCCCATCCGGCTGATGTCGCTGCTCGACGAGGCGGTCGAGCGGGCCTCCACGGTCGTCGCCGAGACCCGTCCGGACCTGGACGGCGATATCCGTGCGGCGATCGCGCGCGAGGTCGGTATCGGCGCCGTGAAATACGCCGACCTGTCCGTGTCACACGACACCGAGTACACCTTCGATTTCGACCGGATGCTCGCTCTGCACGGCAACACCGGCCCCTACCTGCAGTACGCGGCGGCCCGGATCCGGTCCATCTTCCGCAAGGGCGGGCTGGCGCCCGAGGAGGCCACGGGCCCGGTGACGCTGGGCGAGCCCGCCGAACGGCAGCTGGCTCTCGCCCTGCTCGGTTTCGGGCCCGCCGTGCGCACGACCGGCGACACTCTCGAACCGCACCGGCTGTGCGGCTACCTGTTCGACCTGGCGCAGTCGTTCACCACGTTCTACGAGAAGTGCCCGGTACTCAAGGCCGGCGACGACGCCACCCGAGACTCTCGGCTGGCGCTGACCGCGGTCACGCTGCGCGTCCTGGTGCAGGGTCTGGAGCTGCTCGGCGTGCACGCGCCGGAACGGATGTGAGCCGGGGCCGGCTCAGCGGTCGGCACGCGGGGGCGCGCTGATCCTGAGGGGTCGGATCCTTCCAGCGCGGTGGAGTTGCGGTGTGGGGGTGAGAGGGCGCCCGGTTGGTCCGGTGCCCAACGGTGCGGCGGGGTGCGTGGTGGCGCATCCGACGGGGCAGCGAAGGCGGTGGGTGGCCAGGCCCCCGGGTGATCGGTTCTGGTGCCCGATGGTGGCGCGTGCAACGAGGGCAACGAGGACAGTGGGTGGGTCAGCCCCAGGGGATCGGTTCTGGTGCCCGATGGTGGCGCGCCCGACGGGCCGGTGGCGGGACGCAGTGGGGGTGTCCGTGGCGTCATTCTCGGCGCTGGGTCGTATCGCCGGTGACCGTAGGGACGTTCTCGGCGCTGAGACTGTCTCCACGGTCAGGTTCGGTGCGCAACAGCGCCGCGCGGCCCCGACACAGGCCGCCCCCAGAACCCTGTGCCGCCTTTGCTGCCGCCGTCGCATGCGTCACCATCGGGCACCCGCACCGATGACCGCGGGCTGATCCACCCACTGCCGTCGCCGCCCCCGCTACACGCCCCACCATCGGGCACCCGCACCGATGACCGCGGGCCGACCCACACCGCCTTCGCCGCCCCCGTTACACGCAGCCATCGGGGGCGCGGGACCCGCGAAACTCCACGGCGGGCCGGTTTCCTCAGTCGGGGTGCGCCGGCTGCTCTGGCTGGTTGTGGGACTCGGGCGGCGGCGCGGGCGAAGGTTGGGGCTCTTCGGGGGCGCGCGTGGGCGCTGCCTGGTCGTCAGGCTCGCTGGTAGAGGTGCGGCTGGACTCGGGGTTACGCGTTGACGGTTTCCCGGGTTCCCGGGACGGCCCACGGCTCTGCGTCGGGCCCTCGCTCTCCTCGCCGGGCTCGTCCCCGGACTCGGTGCCGGGCTCTCGTCCCCGGTCATCCTCGGAAGGGCGCCCCCGCTCCCGTTCGGCGCCGCTATCCGGGGGATCGGAATCCCTTTCGTCGGCCGCATCCTCGGGAGTCCCGTTGGTGTCCATCGGCGTCTCGTTGTCCGGATCTGCCGCGGGGAGAGGCGCATCATCCGTTCCCCCGGTCGAGGGCGAAGGGGCTCTCGGTGCCGACTCGGCTGAGTCGGCGGCACGACCGTCGCCCGCGGGCGGCTTGCCCGCCTCGACCTGCGACGTGGCACCGCTGCCACTCAACGCGGCAAGCACGGCTCCGGTGACGGCGGCGGTCGCCAGCAGACTTCCGCCCACCGCGAGGCGCCGCCTTCGAAGCTGGCGCTTGATCACTTGCCGACGGGCGGTCCGAGACAGCCCGTCCAGCGGGGACTCACCGCTCATAAGGGATCGCTGACCTCTTCGCACGGGGGCGTCCGCACGTCACGGACGAATCGACACGGTACGGGGTCACGGACCGGACACGCCACCACTAATATCGCGAAGCGCCATAAAGAACACAATCAAGATGTCGCTGGCATTCGGGTAATACCGGGCACGTGGCGACCAACAAAGGCTACGGGGAAGCATCCGAGTGATGAACGCCACATCACGGAAGAGTGTAGGCCCAATTCCTCCTATATGTCGGCTTTATCGCTAGGTATCACCCCCGCGGCGGCCCCCACGAGCCGACGTTCGTGGTCGGCGTCGATGGTTCCATGGGGCAGCGGGGCATGCGCGGCTCGCTCAGAGACCACGTGTGCACCCGTGACCACGGGAGGAAGCTATGTCACCAGTTCAGGAAGACGGTGCCGTCTTCGGGCCAGGCCCGGGGACCTGGCACCTGGACCCGTTGCATTCCAGTCTGATCTTCGTCGCGCGTTACCTGCGTTTCGGCCGGGTTCAGGGCACCTTCGGCCGCGCCAAGGGCCTCATCAACATCGCCGAGGAGCCGGCCCAGTCCAAAGTGGACGTCGCCATCCTCGCGGAAAGCCTGAACACCGGTGTGGAGGCGCGCGACCAGCACCTCCGCTCATCGGACTTCCTTGACGTCGAGCGGCACCCCGAACTGCGGTTCGCCAGCACCGGAATCGAACAGAAGGGGCGCGGCCCGCACGCCTTCGTCATGCACGGCGACCTGACCATCCACGGCACCACCCGCCCGATCACGCTGAACTGCCAGTGGGCCGGCGAGGCGCCCGACTACATCAAGCCCGACGAGATCTACGGCCACTTCTTCGCGGCCACGACCCAGATCCAGCTCTCCGACTTCGGTGTGGGCGACGGAGGCCCGTTGCCCTGGGGCGGCCGGATGGTCGGCGACACGGTCGACATCGTCCTCGAAGTCCGCATCCAGGACCAGGACCCCGCGCCCTTCCTCGCCGAGATCGGACACGAGCAGTAGTCGAAGGGCGCTCAGTGCCTACGTGAGCCGGCGTGGCCCGGCGCGCCAACTGACCGGTTCCGGCCGGTTCGAGCCCGCGCGCACATCACCACGGCGGCCACCGCCATCCCGTGTCGTCATCGTCATCGTCACTACCGTCGTCATCATCGTCATCGGGTGGCTCCTCCGACGATGGCGGGGACCAGTTTCCGCCTTCGCCGCCGCGGCCACCTCCGTCGCGGCCACTGGAATCGTCGTCGTCCCCGGAGGGCCGGTCGTCGCGGCCGTCCTCCCCTCCGTGCTGCCCTCGGCCCTCGCTATCGTCCCGATCCGGCTCCGGCTCCGTGCTGCCGGTCTCGGGGACGGGAGCCTGATCGGGGGCCACGTCCGCGGTTGGCGGCGCTCCCGCCTCCGGTTCCGGCGACGAGGAACCCGGCGGTTCGGAACTGCCACCACTCGGCGACGGAGCGTCAGATGTCACAGCGTTCGGGGTGGGACGCGACGGCTCGTCCGCTTCGACCCTGACCGGCTGGTCGACGAGCCATACCGCCACGACGACGGCGGCGGCGAGCGTGCCAAAGCACAGCGCCGCGGTCATCAGCAGTCTTCCTCGCTGCCTGCGGCGCGCCTCACGTCTGCGGGCGGTCCGTGCGCCTTCTTCGGGAATCTCACCGGTCATGGAGGTCGCGTGTCCTACTAGGGCGAGGGGGGTGCGCAAAACCCGTCAGCGCGCTCCGCCCACCTCGCGTGGATGATGATTGTGATACCTCACTACCGGGCACTTGGACGTGTCAACCGGTGTAGTTAGTTCCGCTTGCGGGCATTGTCGATCTCAGCCCGCTCTGGCATTGACAAACTTGCGCCGTGCCGCTGCACGGACAGCGCGGCCGCCTCCGACGCGAACCGCAGCGCCGCCTCGGCCGGCTGCCCTTCGGCTCGGGCCACGGCGAGCGCACCGCAGAACGTGTCGCCGGCCGCGGTGGTGTCGACCGCAGCCACCGGACGGGCGGGAACGCGCACGGGATCGGCACCACGGCGCCCGTGGACCGCCCCGTCCGCGCCAAGGGTGATGACCACCTCGGGAACCCGTTCGAGGAGCGAGTCGAGTGCGCGTAGCGGGTCGCTCCCGCCGGCGATCGCCGCCGCCTCGTGCTGGTTGGCCACCATGAGGTCGACCTCGTCGAGGAGCTCGTCCGGAAGCTCCTGGACGGGCGCGGGCGTGAGCACGGTCGGTACGCCCACCTCGCGGCCGGCGCGAGCCGCCGCGGTCACCGCGGGCAGCGGCAGCTCAAGCTGCAGCAGCAGGGCGGCGCTGCCCGCAATGCGCTGAACATCGTGCTCGCCCACGGTGGCGACCCGACCGTTCGCCCCCGGGATGACGATGATCGAGTTGCTCCCATCGCCTTCGACGACGATGTGCGCCACACCGGACGCCCCCGCTTCCGTGCGCAGCCCGGAGACCTCGATGCCGGACTCGACCAGCGTGCTGCGCAGTTGGGTGCCGAACGCGTCGTCACCAACGGCGCCGAGGAAGGTGACGTCCCCGCCGGCCCGCGCCGCGGCGATCGCCTGGTTCGCGCCCTTCCCACCGGGCACCTGGCGGAACTCCGTGCCCGTAACGGTCTGGCCGCTGCCGGGGGCGGTGGCCACGTACGCGACCAGGTCCATGTTGACACTGCCGAAGACCGCGATACGCGGCGCTGTTGCGACGTTCACGGTGCCGAGGGTACCGATCCCGGGGGACAGCGCTACACGCCGCTCGGGCCGCCGACGTCGACGATGACCGGGGCGTGGTCAGAGGGCCCCTTGCCCTTGCGTTCCTCGCGGTCGATCATCGCACCCGAGACACGCTCGGCGAGCCTCGGGGACGCAAGCACGAAGTCGATCCGCATTCCCTTGCGCTTGGGGAACGCCAACCCCTGGTAGTCCCAGTAGGTGTAGACGCCCGGACCGGGAGCGTAGGGGCGAACGACCTCGGCGAACCCGGCGTCGACCAGGTTGGCGAACGCGTCGCGCTCGGGCTTGGTGACGTGCGTCTTCCCGTCGAACTCGGCCATATCCCACACGTCGTCGTCCTGCGGTGCGACATTGAAGTCGCCACAGAAGGCCACCTGCACGTTGGGGTCCTCGGCCAACCGGGCCTCGCCGGCGGCGCGCAGCCGGTCGAGCCAGAGCAGCTTATAGTCGTAGTGCGGGTCGCCGATCTCCCGGCCGTTCGGCACGTACAGGCTCCACACCTGGACTCCGGCGCACGTGGCCGCTATGGCGCGGGCCTCGGGATCACCGCCCTCGCTGTTGTCGCCGCCCCAGCCCGGCTGTCCCGGGAACCCGATCCGGACATCGTCCAGGCCGACACGGGAGGCCACCGCGACACCGTTCCACTGGGAAAGGCCGTGGTGGGCGACCTCGTAGCCCAGGTCACGAAAGATCTCGGCGGGGAACTGGTCATCGCGGCACTTTGTCTCCTGGATCGCGACGACGTCGACGTCGCTGCGCTCCAGCCAGGACGCGATCCGCCCGGAGCGGGCGCGGACACTGTTGACGTTCCACGTGGCGATACGCACATAGCCAGGCTAGCGCGTGGGCGGCGGGAAGCCGCACGCGGCGGCAGGCGACGCTGGGACACACCGCACGCGCGAAACCGAGGTCTCGGTGCGGCCGTCCTCCACACCGAGACCTCGTTGTACGACCCCTGGCACGCGTACCCGCCAAGTGAGTCGCTGTTGGTTGGATGGCCACCTGTGGCCGCTGGTTCACACGAGTTGGCCGGAATTCCTAGGGAGTGTTTGGCGAAGGTTTCCGGACCAGCGAGCGGGGAGTCCAGGCGACCTCTCGCAAGCCGATTCGCGCAGCGCATCCTGGTTGGGCTGGGCAAGCGGCATCGGCGCAGCGGGGCCCTCTACTGTGCGCTGCTCCGCGAGCTCCGCGGCCTCGCACAGCAGGGCCTGCCTGGTGGACGCGCGCCCGAAACGGTCCGCCTAACACGGCCTGGGCCCGGAGTGTCCATTCCACGGTTGGCGCGAGGCGCGCATACCGACGGACCTGCGGCATCATGGGGAGTCTCAAGCGAGATTGCACGGTCTGCCGGACCCTCGCGAACCTCAGAGGTGACTCATGACCGAGAGCGCGCCAGTAACACTGCCCCACGTGCTCGTGATCGACGACGAACCCAATATTCGGGACCTCGTCCAGGCCGCGCTGCGTTTCCACGGGTTCAGCGTCAGCACGGCCGAGACCGGCGGCGAGGGCCTGGCCCTCGCACGCGATCAGCATCCCGACCTCCTGTTGCTGGATGTCCTGCTCCCTGATGTCAGCGGATTCGACGTCTGCCACCAGTTGCGCGACGCCGGCAACGAGGTTCCGGTCATCTACCTGACAGCCCGCGACACCCCTTCCGACACGGTCACCGGTCTGTCCCTCGGGGGAGACGACTATGTCACCAAGCCCTTCTCCGTGGAAGCCCTCGTCGCGCGCATCCGCGCGCTGCTGCGCAGGACCAGACGCGATGAGCACTCAGGGGCGGCCCGCGACGAGCACGGTTCGCTCCGGGTCGCCGATCTGGAGCTCAACGAGCGCACCTGGAAGGTCACCCGCGGGGGCGTGCCCGTTGAGCTGTCCCCGACCGAGTTCCGGCTGCTCTCCTACCTGATGAGCAACGCTGGCCAGGTACTGACGCGCTCCCAGCTCCTGGAGAACGTCTGGGGGTGGGACTACGCCGGGCACTCGCAGATCGTCGAGACCTATGTCAGCTACCTGCGGCGCAAGCTCGACCCGCTCGGACCGTCGCTCATTCACACCCAGCGAGGGGTGGGGTACGCGCTGCGGACCCAGGATGACGGCTGATGCTGCACGGACGGTTGCGCTCGCGGCTGCTCATCGGGCTGCTCGTGGTGACCGGCGCCGGCTTGTTCGTCACGGCCCTCGTCGGCTTTCTGACCCTGCGGTCCTTCATCACCGAGCGCCTCGACGCGCAACTCGAACTCGCCGCCGAGCGGGCTATGGTCCGGCTGGACAACGACACCCCGCCGGTTGGCGTGGACGCCCCCAGCCCGTCCCCCTACTTCGTCGTGCTGGTCGAGGAGGATTCGGGGGAGATCGCGCAGATCTACGGCGATACCGAGCGCGAGGACGTCGTAATGGAGCGCATCACCGCGATCTCCGTGGCGGACCTGCGCAGCTACGGCGCCAGCGGGGAGATCTTCGAACTGTCCGGCCAGGACTCCGACGTCCCGCCGCACAGGGCGACGGTCCGGTTGCGACCGGACTCGATCATGGTCACCGGCGTCCCGACCAACGACCGCGAGGAGTACTCGCTACAGCTTGTGCTCACCCAGCTCGTCACCGCGGTTCTGCTGCTCACCGCGCTGGTGTTGGCCGGACGGTGGCTCATCGTCCGCGGCTTGGAGCCTCTTGGGCGCATGGCGACGATAGCGAACCAGATCAGCACCGGCTCGGATCTCTCCGAGCGCATGCCGGGCGCAGACCCCTACAGTGAAGTGGGCCGCCTCGGCCAGGCGATCAACACCATGCTCGAACGGATCGAGCGGTCGTTCAACGCGCAGCGGGAGTCCGAGGAGCGTGTCCGGACGTTCGCCGCCGACGCGTCGCACGAGCTGCGGACGCCACTGACCACGATCCTCGGGTACGCCGAGCTGTACCGCCAGGGAGGTCTCAACGACGCGGCGCTTCCGGGGGCGATGCGCCGGATCGAGACCGAGGCGGGCCGCATGAGCCGGCTGGTGGCCGAGCTACTGGAGCTGGCGCGGCTGGATCGGAGCGGCTCGTTGCGGTTCGACCGCATTGACCTGGCCGAGGTGCTGCGCGAGGTCGCCGATGACGCCCGCGCGCTGCGTCCCGACTCCGCTGTCTCGCTGGAGGTGCCCGACCACCTGGAATGCGAGGCTGACGAGGGGCGCATCCGGCAGATCCTGGCGAACCTGCTGAGCAATGTCACCGAGCACACCCCAGAGGGCACCCCGGTCACGCTCCGATTGCGCACCGAGGACGGCAACGCCGTCCTCGAGGTGGCCGACGGGGGGCCGGGCATGAGCGACGAGGACCTGCAGCGCGCCATCGACCGCTTCTACCGGGGGACCCGCGCGCCCGGCGGGGGGAGCGGGCTCGGCCTGGCGATCGTCGACGCGATCGCTGTGGCGCACGGAGGCGACGTCGGCCTCGAATCCACACCCGGCGCGGGCACGGTAGTGACCGTGCGCATACCCCTGCACCACGGCGAGGAGTGACCCGCAGCTCCGCCGGTCCGGGCAACCGGACCTGCTCTGAGCAGTGGATGCTTCACTTAGGCTACTCGCGGGTAGGCATGTGGTGGACAACACATCCGGGTCCCCGGGTGACTGATGATCCCATGCCGTTTACGTTGCGAGGTGCACGATCGATGACCGCGACGAAGCCCGATTCCAGCCCGGCACAGGTTGACGAGCGGCAGGCCCGCGCGGTCGCCGAGGCCGCACGCGAGTCCGAGTGGCGCCGCCCCAGTTTCGGCAAGGAGCTGTACCTCGGCCGGCTGCGCCTGGACCTCGTCCACCCCTACCCGCGGCCGGACGCGGACGCGCGGGCCACCGGCGAGGAGTTCCTCGACAAGCTGCGCGCGTACTGCGCCACGATCGACGCCCAGCGGATCGAGCGCGAGGAGTGCATCCCCGACGAGGTGATGCGCGACCTCAAGGAGCTGGGCGCCCTCGGAATGAAGATCCCCCAGGCGTACGGCGGGCTCGGGCTGAGCCAGGTGTACTACAACCGGGCGCTCACTCTCGTCGGCTCGGTCAGCCCGGCGATCGGTGCCCTGCTCTCGGCGCACCAGTCGATCGGCGTGCCGCAACCGGTGAAGATGTTCGGTACCGAGGAGCAGAAGCGCGCCTACCTTCCCCGATGCGCCACGAGCGACATCAGCGCGTTCCTGCTCACCGAGCCAGACGTCGGGAGCGACCCCGCCCGGCTGCAGGCCACCGCCACCCCCAGCGAGGACGGCGCCGCCTACCTCCTCGACGGCGTCAAACTGTGGACGACCAACGGGGTCGTGGCCGACCTGCTCGTGGTCATGGCCCGGGTGCCCAAGAGCGAGGAGCACCGCGGCGGGATCACCGCGTTCGTCGTCGAGGGGACCTCCGAAGGCATCACAGTGGAGAACCGGAACCGCTTCATGGGGCTGCGCGGCCTGGAGAACGGGGTTACGCGCTTCCACCAGGTGCGCGTGCCCGCCGCCAACATGATCGGCCGCGAGGGACAGGGACTGAAAGTCGCCCTGTCCACCCTGAACACCGGGCGGCTGTCGCTGCCGGCGATGTGCGTGGGCGCGGGCAAGTGGGCCACCAAGGTCTCCCGCGAATGGGCACGCGAGCGGGTGCAGTGGGGCCGGCCGGTCGGCAAGCACGAGGAGATCGCAAAGAAGATCTCGTTCATCGCCGCCACCTCGTACGCGATGGAGGCGATGCTGGAGCTGTCCGGACAGCTCGCCGACGACGAGCGGAACGACATCCGCATCGAGGCGGCCATCGCCAAGCTGTGGGCCTCCGAGATGGCCTACACGGTCGCCGACGAACTCGTGCAGGTCCGCGGCGGCCGCGGGTTCGAGACAGCGGAGTCGCTGACCGCGCGCGGCGAACGCGGTGTCCCCGCTGAGCAGGCGCTGCGCGACCTGCGGATCAACCGGATCTTCGAGGGCAGCACCGAGATCATGCACCTGCTCATCGCCCGCGAGGCGGTCGACGCGCACCTCGCGGTCGCCGGGGACATCATCGACCCCGAGGCCGACAAGGCGGACAAGGCGCGGGCACTGGCGCGGGCCGGCGGCTTCTACGCCACCTGGCTGCCCACCCTGGTCGCCGGACGCGGACAGGTCCCCTCGGCCTTCACCGAGTTCGGTCCGCTCGCCGAGCACCTGCGCTTCGTGGAGCGCGCCAGCCGCAAGCTCGCCCGGTCCACGTTCTACGGAATGTCGCGTTGGCAGGGCAGGCTGGAGACGAAGCAGGGCTTCCTGGCCCGGGTCGTGGACATCGGCGCGGAGCTGTTCGCGATGAGCTCGGTGGTGCTGCGCGCCCACTCGGACCGCGAGGAACACCCGGAGCGCGGGCAGGGCGCCTACGAGCTCGCCGACACCTTCTGCCGGCAGTCCCGGCTCCGCGTCGACACGCTGTTCGAAGCCCTGTGGGCGAACACCGATGACGTCGACGGCAAGCTCGCGCGCCGCGTCATGAACGACCACTACACCTGGCTGGAGGAGGGCATTATCGACCCGTCCGGGTCCGGCCCCCTGATCGCCGCCGT
This sequence comes from Lipingzhangella halophila, assembly GCF_014203805.1. Lineage (GTDB taxonomy): Bacteria > Actinomycetota > Actinomycetes > Streptosporangiales > Streptosporangiaceae > Lipingzhangella > Lipingzhangella halophila. The sequence goes on from NZ_JACHJT010000001.1 coordinate 5,265,059, forward strand.
CGAGCCGGGCCCCTCGAACAAGGAGAACGTGCACCGCACCATGGGCTGAGAGGCGGGGGCCGGGCCCGGTCTCCCGGACCCGGGACCCGCGGCGTGCGGCCTCCGCACAGTGCCCGGCGAATGCGCGCGGAGCGGTGCGCCATCCGCAGTGGGCGCCCTCGGTGGGCCGCCGCACGCCGCTCGGCGGCGCCACCGGGTTCGGCACCGCGCGGCCCCGAATCCGCGCTAGCGTCTTCACTTGTTCACACCATTGAACACGATTAGCATTCTCTGGGTTACGCTCTGGCGCTCCCCACTGTCCCCTGCACCGGGACCACGCCAACCCTGCCCTCCCCCCCCACCTCCTCAGGAGACTCCTGTGTCGCCTCCCCCGCCCCCCTCAGGTGCCCCGTCCACCGACGACAACGGGGGAAGCGGAGCGGACTCCCCGCCCCACGGGGTCGACGACCGCTCCATCCCCGGCGGCGCCGAGATCCCGCCCGGCCCCGGATCGAAGTCCCAGAAGCGCTGGGCGCGCCCCGCTGTCGCCCTCAGTTCCTGCACCCTGCTCGTCCTGGTCGCGGGCTACGCGTTCGCGGCGGGCGGCCAGGCTCCGATGGACTCCTGGGGCTCCGACGCGTCCGAGCCGACGATGCCGGCCGTCCCACCGCCCGTCGAGATGCCGGCCTCGCCCGACCCCAACGTGACCACCCGCGCCACTGTCGCGCCCACGGCGCCCGCGGCGCCCGCCGCGCCGCCTGAGGCACCTGAGCCGCCGGCCGAGCCACCCGCGAGCGACGCCCCGCCCCCGGAGGAGCCCGCCCCTGCCGATCCGCCCGACACCGGTGACCGGGGCACTCCTCGGGACTCCCCCGAAGAGCGCTTGGAGGAGCTGATCGAGGAGTACCGCGACTACACGCCGCCGGCACCCAGGTGACCACCGGGGCGTTGGGCACCTCCTCGGGTCCGGCGGACCGCACCCGGGCCGCGGCAACGAGGCACTCCTCCGAACGAAGCGAGGGGTGCCAGCTCGCCGCCGAACAAACGTGCACCACCCGCACGGCGGCAAGCTGGCTCGCTCGCTACACTCGCTTCGCCCTATTGCCGCAACCCCGGGAGGCCCGCGCCCCGCTGATGGTGGGCAGCACCCCCCACTGATGGCCGTCGGCCTGTATGTTGGGAACTGATGTACGAATCCGCACCGCCCCCGCATCCCCGCCGCGACTCCACGCTCTCCCTGGCCCAGGCCCGCCGGGCCGCGCTGGCCGCACAGGGGTTCGCCGACCCCCGCCCGGCGGGCCGGCCCACGATGCGGCACCTGCGCCGGGTTGTCGACCGCGTCGGCGTGGTCCAGATCGACAGCGTCAACGTGCTCACGCGCAGCCAGTACCTGCCCGTCTTCGCCCGGCTCGGCGAGTACGACACCGAACTGCTCGACCGTGCGGCCACCCGGCGCGGCGGGCGCCTCGTGGAGTACTGGGCGCACGAGGCGAGCCTGATCCCACCCGCCACGCACCGGCTGCTGCGCTGGCGCATGGCCCGGGCCCAGCGCGAGGCGTGGGGCGCCATCCGGCGGATCATCGACGAGCACCCCGACCTCGTCAAGGCCGTGCACGCCGAGGTGGAACGAACCGGCCCGGCGACATCCCGCGAGATCGAGGCCGCGCTGGAGCACGACCAGCGGCGTGCCAAGGACCACTGGGGATGGAACTGGTCGCTGGTGAAGCGCGCACTGGAGTACCTGTTCTTCTGCGGGCTGGTCACCACCGACGGCCGCACGCGGCAGTTCGAGCGCCGGTACGACCTCCCCGGCCGGGTCATCCCCGCCGAGGTACACAACGCCCCCGATCCCGATCCCGCCGACGCCCGCCGCGAGCTGCTGCGCATCGCCGCACGCGCGCACGGGGTCGCGACCGAGCAGTGCCTGCGCGACTACTTCCGGCTGCGCGCCGCCGAGGCCCGGCCGGCCCTGAACGACCTGGTCGACTCCGGCGAGCTGGTCCCGGTGAGCGTCGAGGGCTGGAACCGCCCGGCCTACCTGCACCGCGATGCCCGCGTCCCGCGCCGGGTCGCGGCGCGCGCGCTGCTCAGCCCGTTCGACTCACTGGTCTGGGAGCGCGACCGCACCGAGGCACTGTTCGGCTTCCGCTACCGCCTGGAGATCTACGTCCCGCCCGGCAAGCGCGTGCACGGCTATTACGTGCTGCCGTTCCTCCTCGGCGACCGCCTCGTGGCCAGGGTCGACCTCAAGGCCGACCGCCGGGCCGGCGCACTGCTCGCGCGGCAGACCACCCTGGAGGACGACGCCCCGCCGGGGACCGCCGACGAACTCACCGCCGAGCTGGAACACATGGCCGACTGGCTGGATCTGCGCAATGGCCTCCAGTACAGCTAGATCGGTGCCGCGGGTGCGTGGTGGCGCGTCCGACGGGGCGGCGAAGGCGCTGGATGGCCGGGGGTGGCGGTCATCGGTACGGACGGCGGTGCTGGACGCCCGACGGTAAGGGGTCCACGTCGAACCTGACCGTGCGGACATCTTCGGCGCCGAGAACGACGCTACGGACACCCTCGATGCGCCCTACCGCCGCATCCGCCCAGGCCTTTTCCTTTTCCTTTTCCATCGATATGGTCCGGAACCGGGGAGTCGGGAACAGCTCAACTACGGGCGGGAAAACTCGGAATAATCCGCGCGAGAAGGTTTATCGTGCTCGGAGATACAACGGCCGCCCAATCGGGGTCGCGGACCCGGCGGACCGCCCCAGAATCCAGCCCGCGCCAGGAACTGTTCGGGAGCCGGCCGCCGAACCGCACCGGATGGCGAATGAACGGAAAAGGAGAGCGTGCCGTTCCAGGTCGCGACCGTTTCCCATTGCCACGTGGTGGCTCCGTCCGCCAGCACAGCGGCCCGGATCCCCGCCATGTTGCCGCTGTGGCGCGAGCGGGCACCGGTCCAAGCATAAACAACAGTGGCCTGTCCGGGAAGAGGGGCGGAATTTCCTCATTGGGGGGCATCCCGGGTATGGACACGGAGCAGTACCGCCCTATTACACTCCCCCGCATGCCTGATTCTCATCCCGCCACGGCAGGCGCCAACGCCCCATTCCCCGATATCGTCGGCTCCTTACGAGCGGAACTATCGTGCGAGGTCACCGGCCCCGGCGATACCGACTGGGAAAAGAGGCGCGTCGCCTGGAACACCCACGTCGACCAGCACCCCGCGGCGGTAGTGGTACCAGAAGGGGCCGAGGATATCCGTGCGGCCGTGGCCTTCGCCCGCAAGCACGCGCTCGCGGTGGCCGTCCAGCCGAACGGCCACGGGGCCACCACGGCGCTCTCCGGCACGATTCTGATCCGCCCGGTTCGGCTGCGCGACATCACCGTTGACACCGAGCGGCGCCGGGTCCGGGTCCAGGCGGGCGCGAAATGGAAGGAGCTTCAGGAGGCGCTGGACGGCACCGGGCTCATGGGCCTTCCCGGCAGCACCGCCGACAACTCCGTCATCGGCTACCACCTGGGAGGCGGACTCTCCTGGTTCGGCCGGACCTACGGCCCGGCGGCGGAGTACATCCGGTCGCTGGAGGTGGTCACACCGGAGGGCGAACTGCGGGAGGTCACCGCCGAGAACGACCCCGAGCTGTTCTGGGCCCTGTGCGGCGGCGGGGGCGACTTCGGCGTCGTCGTGTCGATGGAGATCGAGCTGCTCGACGAGCGGCCGGTGTACGGTGGCAGGCTCATGTGGGCCGCCGAGCACGCCGAGGAGGTGCTGCGCGCCTACGTGGCGACCACGCGGGCGGCGCCGGTGGAGCTCAGCGTGTGGCTGTGGTTCGTGACCTTCCCGCCCATCGACGCCATCCCGGCCGAGTTGCAGGGGCGCTCCTTCGCCAACGTGGACGCCACCTTCCTCGGTACCGCGGAGGACGCCGAGAAGTACCTGGACCCGCTCCGGGAGGTTCCCGGAATGGAGGCCGATACCCTCGGCCCGGTCTCGGTGACGCGCATCGACGAGGTCGCCGGGGAGCCGACCGACCCCATGCCCGCCGTCGACTGGTCCCAGTTGGTCACCAAGATCGACGAGGAGTTCCTCAAGCGGCTGCTGGAGCTGAACTGGCCCGGGGGCGGGTCACCGGTGGTGGCCCAGCTCCGCCATGTCGGGGGCGCACTGGCGCGGCCGGGCGCGACCGCCGCGTCAGGGCTGGCTGGAGAGTACCTGTTGACCACGGTCGGGGTCCCGATCACCGAGGAGGACGCGGAGGCGATCCACCGCCACGACGAGCGCCTCGAGGCCGCGCTCGCGGACAGGCTCGCCGGGTACGGCCACCCCAACATGCTCGGCCACGACACCCGCACGCAGCGCGCGCACTCTCCCGAGAACCTGGAGCACCTGCGCCGGATCAAGCGGGAACGCGACCCCGCCGGGGTCCTCCGCGGAAACCGGCCGGTACTGGGGTCCCCCGGATAGCCGCTTCCAGGGCTGGCCCGGCCGGGCACTCCACCACGCATCCCGCACAACCCACGATGACACGCATCGCGTGCACCCCAAGCCTCGCTTCTCCCTCCCCCTCCCTGCTAACGAGGTCTCATGCGATCCCCGCGTACCCGCTCCGTTCGCTTCCGGATCCTCACGGTCGTCCTCATTCCGCTGCTGACGCTCGTGCCACTGGCGGGATTCGCCGTCTACCTCACCGTTCCGCAGGGCCTGGCCCTGATCGACCAGCAGCGGTTGCACCCGGAGGTCGGCGCTCCCACCGACGCCTTGGGGAACGCGGTCGCCGCCGAGCGCCGCGCCACGCTCATCCACATCGCCGACCCCGAGGCCGCGCCCGACGACCTCGAGGCGGCGCGATCGGAGACCGACGACGCCGTCCAGGAGTTCGAGGGGATCCAGGAGAGCGACATACTCGAGGTGGTGGAGCCCGCCACCCGGGAACGGGTGCGGAACATGCAGGACCAGGTCGACCAACTGGATTCGACGCGATCCGCCGTCGACGACGGATCACTCGGCTCCCGGGAGGCCTTCGACTACTACACGGGGATGAGCGACGGCTATCTCGCCATCCTGCAGTCCATCACCACGCTCAACGACCCGGAGATGACCGCGCGGGGCATCGCGCTGGCGCGCACCACCGCCGCCCGCGAGGAGCTGCTGCAGGAGGACGCGCTCCTGGCGGCCGGCATCGCGGCGGGAGGGCTCGGCCCGCAGCAGCACCACCGCTTCGTCCAGCAGGTGGGTGCCGCGCACTCCGCCACCGAGAGCGCCGTCATCGACCTCCCCCCGCACCTGCGTGAGCGGCACGAGGAACAGGTCCAGCAGAGCGAGGAGATGGCCCGGCTACGCGAGCTGGAGAACGCGGTCGTCGAGGCCGGGCCGGGCCCCATCCCCGACGAGGTGGCGGCCGGCGACACCTGGCAGCAAGCCGTCGGCGGTGTCGCGGAGAGCAACCGCGAGGTCGAGTACGCCACCGCCGAGCACCTCACCGCCAGCGCGGAACCCATGGCGACGGGCATCATAGTGCGGGCCGGCGTCGCCGTCGTGGCCGGTCTGGTCGGCGTGGCGCTCTCGATCCTGGTCTCGGTACGCATGGCGCGCCGGCTGATCAAGGAGACCACCGACCTCAAGGAGCAGATCGAGGACGTCGCGCACAACCAGCTCCCCAACCTGGTTCGGCGGCTGCGCTCCGGCCAGGGAGTGGACGCCGCTGACGTCGGCCCCTCAAGGCTCGCCTTCCAGATCCACACCAGAGAGCTCGACGACCTCAACTGGGCGTTCGACGAAGCGCGCATGGTCGCCATCCAGTCGGCCACAGGCGAGGCGAAGCTCCGCCAGAACGTCAACGACGTCATCGTCAACCTGGCACGGCGGAACCAGTCCCTGCTGCATCGCCAGCTCAAGCTCTTCGACAACCTGGAACGCCAGGTCGACGATCCCGATCAGCTTCGGGAGCTGTTCCTGCTCGACCACCTCGCGACCCGCATGCGCCGGCACGCCGAAGGCCTGCTCATCCTCTCCGGGTCCCTTCCCGGTCGCGGTTGGAGCAGACCGATGCCCGTCGTCGACGTCATCCGCGCGGCCTCCACGGAGGTCGAGGAGTACACCAGGGTCAGTGTCTTCCCGATGTCGTCCGTGGGGCTGACCGGAGGTGCGGTGACCGACGTCATCCACCTGCTGGCCGAGCTGATCGAGAACGCGACCCTTTCCTCGCCGCAGACGAGCGAGGTCCTGGTTCGCGGGCGCGATGTGGCGAACGGTTTCGCGGTCGAGGTCGAGGACGGCGGGCTGGGGATGAGCGAGCAGTCGCTGCAGCAGGCCAACGAGCTGCTGGCCGATCCGCCCGAGTTGGACCTGGCCAAGCGGACAGAGCTGGGGCACTTCGTTGTCGCCACGCTGGCGCGGCGCCACGGGATCAAGGTGCACCTGCGCGACTCGCCCTACGGCGGGGTTACCGCCATCGTCCTGCTGCCGCGCTCCATCCTCTCCGTCGACGAGCAGCCCGGTGTGGAGGAGAACCAGGCCAAGGCGGCGGTCGCCGCCGAAGGCCGCCACCACGCGGAGCCCGCGGCGGGCACCGAGGGCCCGCAGCCCACGCACACCCCCACCGCTGCGGCTCAGGGCCTCCCGCCTTCCGGGGAAGAAGAGCCGGCCCACCCGTCGCCCGCCGCCGGGGAGACCTCCCATCCGCCCAAACACCGCCCGAGCCCGCCACCCCGCCAGGACAACGGTGGGCGAACCCGTGGGCTGCCCCGCCGTGTCCGGCAGGCCAATCTCGTCCCGCAGCTGCGCGACGACGAAGCCGACCCACCCCCCGGCACCGCCGACGACCGCCCGCCGGAACAGGTCCATTCCATGATGTCCGCGATGCAGGCCGGATGGACCCGCGGCCGCAACGACGACCCGCCGACTGGTTCCGACCCGGCACACTCCGCCCCGCCCAGCGCTGACGATCTGGAGGGAAACCACCAGTGAGCACATCCCCCGACCAACTGACCTGGCTGCTCGACGGGCTGGTCGAGCAGGTGCCCGGAGTCCGGAACGCGATCGTGTTGTCAAGCGACGGGATGTTGGTGGGAGCCTCGACAGGGATGGGGCGCGAGGACGCCGAACACCTGTCGGCCATCGCCTCCAGTTTCCAGAGCCTCGCGCGGGGAACCAGCCGCTACTTCGACGACGGCGGGGTACGCCAGACGATCGTGGAGATGGGCACGAGCTTCCTCTTCGTGATCGGCGCCGGAGCGGGTTCGTGCCTGGCCGTCCTCGCCGACTCCGGATCCGACATGGGAGTCATCGCCTACGAGATGGCGCGGTTGGTGAAACGTATGGGCGAGCACATGTCAGTCGGGGCGCGCGCCCCGGTCGGTCATTCCCCCGAAGGATGACCTCGTGGCTCCCGACAGCAGCGATGGCAACTCGATGTGGATGGACGAGGACGCCGGCCCTCTCCTCCGGCACTTCGCCATCACACGCGGACGGACCCGGCCCACGCGGGGCTACTCGCCCTTCCCGCTCATCGCCGTGATCCGCACGCTCACTCCCGAGCCCCCTGTCGACCCCATCGGTTGGGGACCCGAGCATCACGCCATCCTGTCCCGGTGCCGGCACCCGACGACCCTCGCCGATCTGGGTTCGGAGCTCGATCTGCCCGTGAGTGTGCTGCGGGTACTGATCGCCGACCTGCTGGACCACGAGCTGATCTCACTGCAGGACCCGGCGACCCAGGAACGCCCGAGTCGAGACACCCTTTTGGAGGTCCTGCATGGCCTCGAAGCGCTCTGAACCGAGTGCGGCCACCGTGAGCCTGACCGCCCTGAAGTTCCTGATATCCGGCGGGTTCGGGGTCGGCAAGACCACCCTGGTGGGCAGCGTCAGTGAGGTGCGGCCGCTGCGCACGGAGGAGACCCTCAGCGTCGCGGGCACCGGCGTCGACGACATCGCCGGCGTCGAACGCAAGACCGCCACCACCGTCGCGCTCGACTACGGGCGCATCACCATCCGCGACGACCTCGTGCTCTACCTTTTCGGCACGCCGGGCCAGGACCGGTTCTGGTTCATGTGGGACGAGCTGGCCATTGGGGCACTCGGTGCGGTGGTGCTGGTCGACACGCGGCGGCTGGAACTGTCATTCGCCTCGATCGACTACTTCGAGAAACGCGGGCTGCCCTTCATCATCGCCGCGAACCAGTTCCCCGACTCCGACGACTTCGCGCCCGGGGAGATCGGCCAGGCGCTCGACCTGGACCCGGAGGTCCCGGTGATGACGTTCGACGCGCGGCGCCGGGAGTCCGGGAAGCAGGTGCTGATCACGCTGGTGCGCTACCTCATCGACCGGACCCCGCCGTCCTCGCCGCCCGGCATGGCGCAAGGCGCCTCGCCGGTCTCCCCGTAGGGGCCGCGCCCTGCGGCACAGCGTTCCTTCCCGGTGCCGGGAAGGAACGCTGTGTGTGGGACCGGTGCGGCCTCAGAGCCGCTCGATGATGGTGACGTTGGCCTGGCCACCGCCTTCGCACATGGTCTGCAGGCCGTACCGGCCGCCGCTGCGCTCCAGCTCGTGCACCAGCTTGGTCAGCAGGACGGACCCGGTGGCGCCCAGCGGGTGCCCGAGGGCGATCGCGCCGCCGTTGGGGTTGGTGGTGGCCGGGTCGGCGCCGAGCTCCTCGATCCAGGCCAGCGGGACCGGCGCGAACGCCTCGTTGATCTCGGTAACGTCGATGTCGTCGATGCCCAGTCCCGCCTTCCGCAGCGCGGTCCGGGTCGCCGGGATCGGCGCGGTGAGCATGTACACCGGGTCGTCCCCGACCAGGGAGAGCTGTACGACCCGGGCCATCGGAGTGAGGCCGTACTCGGTGACGGCGCGCTCCGAGGCGATCAGCACGGCGCCCGCGCCCACCGAGACCTGGCTCGCGACGGCCGGAGTCAGCTCCCACCCCTCACGCAGCGGGGCGAGCCCGGCCATCTTCTCCAGGGTGGTGTCGGGCCGCACACCCTCATCCAGCGCGACATCCCCGTACGGCGCGATCTCGGCGTCGAAACGCCCGGCGCTCTGGGCGGCGGCCGCGCGCTGGTGGCTTTCCAGTGCGAACCGCTCCAGCTCGGCCCGCTTATAGCCCCACTTCTCGCACATCAACTGGGCGCCGCGGAACTGCGAGATCTCCTGGTCGCCGTACCGGCCGGCCCACCCCTCACCGAAGATGGAAAGCCCGTTCTCCAGAGCGAACGTGACATTGGAGCCCATGGGCACCATGCCCATGTTCTCCACGCCCGAGGCGATGACGACGTCCTGGGTTCCGGACATGACCCCCTGGGCGGCGAAGTGCACGGCCTGCTGCGAGGAGCCGCACTGGCGGTCGATGGTGACCCCGGGGGTGGTCTCCGGCAGGCCGGCCGACAGCCAGGCGGTGCGGGCGAGATCCAGCGCCTGCGGCCCGACCTGGCTCACGCAGCCCATGATGACGTCCTCGACCGCGGCCGGGTCGACGCCAGTGCGCTCCACGAGGCTGGAGAGGACGTGCGCCCCCAGGTCCGCCGGGTGCGCTCCCGCGAGTGCGCCCTTCTTGGTTCCTACGGGGGTGCGAACCGCCCCAACGATGAATGCCTCAGCCACGGTGCCCTCCTGTGCGAACCGCATAACCAACGTCCTGTTGAACCGAACCATATTCGGTTTGGCGGTGAAGGCAAGAACGCGGGGCGCCGCGGGGCGCGTCCACCTCGCGCGCCAGGCCGAACGCCGCTCGATTAGGCTGGCCGCACACGTTCCGCACGCCCGGTACCGCGCGATCGAGGGAGCCAGACCATGAAGAGAGAACTCTTCGACACCGACCACGAGCTGTTCCGCGAATCGGTGGCCGAGTTCCTCAAGCGCGAGGCCACTCCGTACCACGCCGAGTGGGAGAACGAGGGGATCGTGCCGCGCGAGGTCTGGCACAAGGCCGGCGAGGTCGGGATCCTCGGCCTGGGCGTCCCGGAGGAGTTCGGCGGCTCGGGCGTCGCCGACTACCGCTTCAACGCGGTGGTCACCGAGGAGGTCTGCCGCGCCCACACCAGTGGGCTCGGTTTCTCGCTGCACAATGATGTTGTCGCCCCCTACCTGGTGGACCTGGCCACCGCCGAGCAGAAGGCGCGCTGGCTCCCCGGTTTCTGCAGTGGGGAGCTGATCACGGCGATCGCGATGACCGAGCCGGGTGCCGGCAGCGACCTGCAGGGGGTGCAGACCTCCGCGGTCCGTGACGGCGACGCGTTCGTCCTCAACGGGCAGAAAACCTTCATCACCAACGGCATCAACGCCGACCTGGTGATCGTGGTCGCCCGGACCGACCCCGAGGCCGGCGCGCACGGTCTCTCGCTGCTCGCTGTCGAGCGCGGCATGCCCGGGTTCGAGCGCGGCCGCAACCTGGACAAGGTGGGGTTGAAGGCGCAGGACACCGCGGAGCTCTTCTTCTCCGACGTGCGAGTGCCCGCCGAGAACCTGATCGGGCAGGTGAACCAGGGGTTCATCCACCTGATGGACAACCTGCCGCAGGAGCGGCTGTCGATCGCCTGCTCCGCTGTCGCCTCCGCGGAGATGATGCTCGCCGAGACGATCGAGTACTGCAAGGAACGGACCGCGTTCGGCCGGCCCATCGGCAAGTTCCAGAACACCCGCTTCGTTCTCGCCGAGCTGGCTACCGAGGTCGACATCGCCCGCACCTACGTCGACCGCGGGATCACGCTGCTCAACCGCGGTGAGCTGACCGTCGACGACGCCGCCAAGGCCAAATGGTGGACCACGGAGCTCACCAACAAGGTGATGGACCGTTGTCTCCAGCTGCACGGCGGGTACGGATACATGATGGAGTACTCCGTCGCGAAGGCGTGGCAGGACGCCCGGGTCCAATCGATCTACGGTGGCACCACCGAGATCATGAAGGAGATCGTGGGGCGTTCGCTGGGCCTGTAGCGGCACCCCCTCGCAGGGTCACAGTGAAAGGGGCGCAATCCCTCATGAGCGGCTCATGGGACGGCCTGATCGTCCTCGGTCTCCTGGTCGTGCTCCTCCTCATCGGCATACGCAAGCTCCGCCCGCGCGTGTACATCCCGTGGGCGACCAGCGGCATCGTCGTGTTCTTCGTCTTCCTGGTGCTGCTGCTGTGGGCGTGGTCCTGGCGGTAGGACCGTGCCGCCCGGCGCGGACCGGCCGGTGCGCGCCGGGCGGGGCCACCGCGTCCCTCGCCGCGTGCCGCACGGTGGCCGCGGCGGTCAGGCGCTCTGCTCCGGCACGGCCCCGCGCACGGCGCCGATGGGACGGTTTCCGACGACACCGCACGCCACGCTCGCGGCCCGCAGGACGGGCGGCCCGGCCGCTGGTAGTACTTCGTCGAGTGCCGGGCTCACCCTGGGCCAGGGCCCTGGCGAGGTACTACTGGGTGGTGCGCATCGGGACCTCGAACCAGACGGCCTTGCCTTCGGGGGTTGGGCGCGAACCCCACCGGGTCGCGAGCTGGTCCACCAGGTACAGCCCGCGGCCGCCCTCGTCGTCTGCCCCTGCGCTGCGGATGCGCGGAAGTCGCAGGTCATGGTCGAACACCTCGACCCAGACCGAGGACCCGCCACGGCGCAGCCGCAGCAGGAACTCGCGCGTTCCGGAGTTCTCGTCGGGGTCCTCGGCCGCCTCGGTGAGCAGGTCGGACCAGTCCTCGTCGAAGTCGCCCGCCAGGCCACCGAAGTCGAGCTGGGTCTCGACATCGGTCACGTCCCGGTTGTTGAGATCGCGACGCGCGGGGTGCGGGGTCGCGTGGATAACGACGTTCGTGACGATCTCCGACACCAGCAGACAGGCCAGTTCGGCCTGGTCGCGGTCCATGCCCCATTGCGCGAACGTGGTGGCGGCCAGGTGCCGGGCCTCGCCGACCGTGGGCGCCTCCGCGTTGAACCAGCCCTCCTCCAGAGCCAGCTCCTCGGGTTGGGAGCGCACGACGAGCAGTGCGGTGTCATCGTCGATCTCCCCGGGAACCGCGGTGACCGCGACCTCCGCGATCTGCTCGACGTCCTTGTCCGCCACCTCACGCACGCGCTCGTGCAACTGGTCGAGCGACCGGCGGATGTCGACCGTTCCGCCCAGGGGTCGCCGATCGACCAGGCCATCGGTGTAGAGCAGCAGGGTGCCTCCCGGCGGAAGGGTCAGGCTGGCCTGGTGGTAGATGGCGTCATCGTAGGCGGCGCCCTTGACCTTGACGCCCAGCAGAGTGTCGGAGATCTCCAGGCTGAGCTCCGAGACATCGCCGTCGTTGATGAGCAACGGCGCCATGTGGCCGGCGTTGGCATAGGAGAGCTCGCGCGACCACGCGTCATAGACCAGGTACAGACAGCTCACGCTGGGCACCCAGACACCACCGTCGCCGTCGGGCTGGCCGAGCAGGCGCACCCACTCGTCGAGCTCCCGCAGGATGTCCGCCGGCTCCCGGTCGGCCTGCGCGAACGCGCGCAGCGCGGCGCGCAGTTGGCCCATGACGGCCGCGGCGTGCGTGCCCCGGCCCTCGACATCCCCGACGACGATGCCGACCCGGCCCGCCGAGAGCGGAACCACGTCGTAGAAATCCCCGCCGACCTGGGTCTGGATGCCATGGCCGTGGGACTCCAGCGGTTTGGCCGGCAGGTACCGGTGCGCCAGCGAGATGCCGTCGAACTGCGGGAAGGAGGTCGGGAGCAGGCTGTTCTGGAACGCGAGCGCCATGTTGCGCTCTCCCTCGAACAGCTTGGCGTTGTCGATGGCGATCGCCACCCGCGAGGCGATCGCGCCGAGCAGGTCGCGGTCGAAGCCGTCGTAGTTCCGCTTGTCGCGCTGGGTGAGGTGGGAGAGCGCGACCGTGAGCACACCGAGGACCTCGCCCCGGACCCGCAGCGGCGCCGCGATCGCCGACGTCACGCCGACCTGTTGGGCGACCCGGATCGCGCGGTCGCTGGTGGCGTACATGGCGGGCTGCAAGTCGCTGATGGCCACCGTCTCCATGCGGCGGATGGCCGTGGATACGAAGTGACGATCCGGATACCGGACCTCTTCGCCGACGTCGAACCACGTTCCCCGCGGCGGCGTCCACCCCTGGGCGTGTACCGAGATCCGACGCATAAGCCGGTCGTGCTCGAACAGGTCAATGAAGCAATGGTCGGCGAACTGCGGCACCAGGATCTCGGCGACCGACTTGAGGGTGGAGTCGAACTCCAGTGAGCTCGCGAGCCGGTCGCCCACGCGCTCCAGCAGTCCGTACTGCTCCTCCACCCGCCCACTGCGCAGCGCCTCGTTGGCCATCAGCGCGATCCCGTCGATCTCGCCGCCCTCATGGCGCATGGGGACCGCCTGGGCACGGACATGCAGCCAGGTTCCGTCGGCACGGACCACGGCGAACGTGCCGTCCCAGGTCTCTCCTTTGAGAACCTGGCGCGCGAGTTGGGCCGCGCGCTCGTGGTCCGCCTCGTGGATTCCGATGTCGAGCAGCGACATGCCCCGATAGTCCCGGTCACCGAAGAAACCGAACAGTTCCCGAGCGAACCCGTTCCAGTAACGGAGGCGACTGAAGCGGTCGATCACGACAACAGCGATCTGGGCCTGTTCGAGCACAGCGATCCCGGTGAGCGCGTCATCGTCGGAGAAGGCATCCCCCCACCGCGTCATAAAGTCGCCACCTCGTCGTCACGGAACGTAATCCTAGTGCTCCACGAGCGCCATGTCCCCCGCGCGACGGGGCCGTGCGACGCGATGTCTACCCGCTCCGCCATGGGCCGAGCGTAGCAACAGTTCGGACATATCCGCAGAGCAACGCGACATTCAGGTCCCTGGAGCACAAGCCGCCCCCGGGACGGGCCTATGGTTTGGCCACGAAGACGTGACCGGCGATGTGCCGTGACAGTTCGCTTGCGCCGCCATTATCGCCGCTACCACCCATCACCCGTACGCCGTCATCGCTCGCGACGAGCGTCACTTCCTGCCCGGGGCGTACCCGGGCGCTCTTGAGGTCCAGCATGATGTCCGTGTCACTCTGCAGTTGCTCGCTGATACGGCGGACGGTGACCGTGATCGGGGTGGCGTTGGCGACGTCGACCATCGGGACGATGGAGTCGTCCGAGAACGGCTCGGGTTCGTAGTCCGCGAGACCGATCTCGTCGAGTCCGGGGATGGGGTTGCCGTGCGGGCAGACCGAAGGGGCGTTCAACAACTGGACCAGCCGTTCCTCAACCGCCTCGGAGATCACGTGCTCCCACCGACACGCCTCGACGTGTACGTCCTCCCAGGGCAGCCCGATCACGTCAACGAGCAGGCGCTCCGCGAGGCGGTGCTTGCGCATGACGAGGGTGGCCAGCCGGCTTCCTTCGTCGGTCATCACGAGGTGCCGGTCGTTCTCGACCCGGAGCAGGCCGTCGCGTTCCATCCGCGCGACCGTCTGGCTGACGGTCGGGCCACTCTGCTGCAGCCGTTCCGCGATCCGGGCACGCAGCGGAACGATGCCCTCCTCTTCGAGTTCGAAGATCGTGCGGAGGTACATCTCCGTAGTGTCAATAAGCCCGTGTGCGGTCAAAGGCTCCCCCTCCCCTCGTGGGCCCGTTGAGAGTCGAGCAACGGCAGGTCTCTCAACACATGCCAGTGACGGCTGATTCCGGAGTGGCCCCGGCCCGAGGCCTCGGACCTCCGGCGACAGTCTCCGGCACCGTCCACCCTGGCGCGGGAGTGGCCACCGATGGCTCTAATCATAGCGTGACGGCGCGTTCCGCACCTCCCACCGGTTCGTGGGATCTCCACTTCTCCGGATGAATTTGTCACTCACGGTGACAATCGTTCGATATCCCAGAGCTGGCCGCTCCCCTCCTCGGACCGGAGACGGTACCGGAACCGGTCGTGCATCCGGTCGGCCCGCCCCTGCCAGAATTCCACCTCCGAGGGCAGGATCCGGTACCCGCCCCAGTATTCGGGGCGCGGAATCTCGGCGGCCCCGGTCCAGGTGCGCTCGTACTGCCCGAAGCGCTCTTCCAGCTCAGCCCGGTCGCGCACCGGGGAGGACTGGTACTCGCTCGCCCAGGCGCCGACCTGCGACCCGTGCGGCCGCGTGCGGAAGTACGCGTCGTTCTCCTCCTCACTGAGGCGTTCCGCTCGGCCCGAGACGCTCACCTGGCGTCGAATCGGATGCCACGGGAAGACCACACTGACGTTCGGGTTCTCCAACAGCGCCCGCCCTTTGCGCGAACGGTAGTTGGTAAAAAATCGGAATCCGGCGCGGTCGTATCCTTTGAGGAGCACGATCCTCACCCGCGGAACACCCCGCGGCTCGACTGTGGCCAGTGCCATGGCGTTCGGCTCGGCCAGGCCCTCACCGCGGGCCTGGGTGAACCAGACGTGAAACTGATCCATGGGATGCGCCGCCAAACCGCCCCTGCGCAGCGGACCAGCGCCATAGGGTTCCCGCAGGTCAGCAAATTCACATTGGTTCACGGTGGAGCATCCTCACACGGCCTGCGGGGTACGCGCCACTCAGAGGAAGAGCAGTAGCGGCACGGTGCGTGGCACCCAGACCACCCGAGGAGGGTCCACGGGCACATCCCGCGACCGTGGACCGGGAAGACGGAGGGCGCCGATATGTCGGACTTCAAACCCGGGCTTGAGGGAGTTGTGGCGTTCGAGACGGAGATCGCCGAACCGGACAAGGAGGGTGGCTCGCTGCGCTACCGGGGTGTCGACATCGAGAACCTCGTCGGCCACGTGACGTTCGGGCGGGTGTGGTCGCTGCTGGTCGACAACCGGCTCGACCCCGGGCTGCCCTTCGCCAGCCCTATCCCCCTGATGGTGACCACCGGCGACGTCCGCGTCGACGTACAGAGCACACTGGCGACCCTGGCGCCATTGTGGGGGCTCAAGCCGCTGCTGGACATCGACGACGACGAGGCGTCCGACAACGTCGCCCACGCCACCTCCGCCGCGCTCTCGGTGATCGCCCAGTCCGCGCGCGGCGAGCAGCCGCAGGTGCCCGAGCGCCGGGTCGCCGAGGGCCGCAGCGTCGTCGAACGGTTCATGATCGAGCTGCGCGGGGAACCCGACCCGCGGCACGTCAAGGCGGTCGACGCCTACTGGACCTCGGCCGCGGAGCACGGCATGAACGCGTCCACGTTCACCGCCCGCGTCATCGCGTCCACCGGAGCCGACGTGGCCGCCTCGCTGTCGGGCGCCGTGGGGGCACTCTCCGGTCCGCTGCACGGCGGCGCGCCAGCGCGGGTGCTGCACATGCTGGACGAGACCGAGCGCATCGGCGACGCGCGCACCTACGTCGCCCAGGCCCTCGACCGCGGCGAGCGGCTCATGGGCTTCGGACACCGCGTCTACCGCGCCGAGGACCCGCGCGCCCGGGTGCTGCGCCGCACGGCCAAGGAGCTCGGCGCCCCGCGCTACGAGGTCGCCTCCGCGCTGGAGAACGCGGCGCTCGAAGAACTGCACGCCCGCAAGCCCGACCGGGTCCTGGCCACCAACGTGGAGTATTGGGCCGCGGTCGTGCTGGAGTTCGCCGAGATCCCGTCCTCGATGTTCACGTCGATGTTCACCAGCGCCCGCACCGCTGGCTGGTCGGCACACATCCTGGAGCAGAAACGCAGCGGCCGGCTCGTCCGTCCGAGCGCCCGGTACACCGGCCCGGCAGAGCGCGTCATATCCGAAATTTCGGGTGTCGACGCGGCACTCACCCAGGGCGTGTGACCAACACGCCGTGCGGACCCAGCGGTACTCATTGCCGATCTTGAGGATTGCGTTCCTTCCAAGCGCGATAAAGGAACGAAATCCTCAAGATCGGCGCACATCGCATCTAGCGCGCCACCCGGAAGAAGCCCTCGGCGATGAGCGACCGCAGAACGTCGGGGGTGCGTTCGCGCACCTTGAGCGGGTCCTGCTCGGTGAGCTCGGCGATGGCGTCGAGCAGCGGTCCCACCGGCATGGTGCCATCGCAGACGCTGGCCAGGCCGGCCTCGATCGTGCCCACCTGGGCGACCCGCCGCGCACCGTTGCGCTGCCGGAGCAGGATCTTCTCCGGGTCGGGAGCGCCCGGTGTCCCGATCCGCTCCTCCGCCACCCCGGGCGCGAGTGTCACGTGCGCTGACAGCAGTGCGGCGTCGGTAAGCCGGTGCGCGGTCATGGCGCCGTCGACTACATCGGGCAGGTACCCGCCTACCGGCTCCTCGATCTCGTGGCGCAGCTCCTCCACCCGCACGGTGGCGTCCTGGGCGACATCGTTGCGCAGGCTGATCCAGCCGAAGCCGATCCCCTTGACCCCCTCACGCTCGAAGTAGTCGAGCCAGGCGTCGTAGCGGCGGGTGTACTCGGGGGTCCCGTGCTCGCACGAGTCGCGCAGCCAGAGCTCCACGTACTCCGCCGGGTCCTGGACCTCGCGCTGCACGACCCACCCCGAACAGGCCGTTCCGCTCACCCAGGCGCCGACCCGGTCGCGCCAGTCCTCGCCGTCGACGTGCAGCCAGTTGGCCAGCAACTGGCACCAGCCGCCGTCGGTGAGGTGGCCCGGTGCCTGGCGGACCAGATCGGCGCACAGGCTGTCACCGCTGCGGTCGGACTCCCGGTAGGTGTAGCGCGCCGGATCGGGAGTGATCACGAAGGGCGGGTTGGAGACGATGAGATCGAAGCGCTCGCCCTGAACCGGTTCGAACAGTGACCCGGCCCGTGTCTCGACGTTCGGCGCGTCGGAAAGCGCGCAACTGATCTCGGCCATCCGCAGCGCGCGGGGGTTGACGTCGGTCGCACACACCCGGCTCGCGCGTCCGGCCAGGTGCATCGCCTGCACACCGCATCCGGTTCCGAGGTCCAATGCGGTCTCGAAAGGCCCGTCGACCATCAGTCGCGCCAGGGTCGCCGAGGCGCCTCCGGCACCGACGACGTGGTCGGCGCGCGGCTGCCCGCCGCCGGGGCGAACGGTGGGATCGGAGACCACGTATCCCGGCCGGCCGTCCTCCAGCTCGCACGGCTCCAGGTGCACCCCGGCCCGTACCTCGCCGTCGCGCACCCGCAGCAGGCCGGCATCGGCAAGCTCCTGGACGGGCAGGATGGCGCGCGCCGAGGCTTCGGCGACGGGGGCGTGCAACCACCACAGGCGCAGCAGCAGACCCAGGCGTTCCTCACCCCCTGTGGCGCGCAGCGCAGGGGTGAGTTGTTCTCGGGCGAGCGCCCGTGCCGCCATGTCGCCGAGACGGTCGCGCACGCCGTGCACGGTGTAGTCGGCGTCGATCAGTACGTGCCGGAGCCGGTCGGCGAGCCGGGGCGGTATGGGGCGGAGCGATTCAGGCACACGCCCATTATCGGGCAGTGACAAAGCCATGTGTGCGCCCGTCCGGGACGGACTGGCCGTCAACCGCCCTCATGAGCGGACGAACCGCCGGTGCGCTGCTGATCCCCGGCTCCCGAGCGTTGCGCGGGCGGCTCCGACTCTGGCGCGTCGGCCCGTTCGGCCGTCTTGGCGGCGTGCCGTTGCTCGGCCTCGTCGCGCTTGCGCAGCAGCCGCGGGATGTAGAGGAAGGCGAACAGCCCGAGCGCGATCCCGGTCATGCAGACCCATATCCACCACTCCTGGGAGCGGTCGAGCCCCTCGCCCATGGCGAGGAGGACCACAAGAGCCACGATCCACGCCGCCGTGCCGAGTGCCGTGGGAACGCGGTAATCGCTCTCCAGGACCTCGGGGTCGGGCTGGCGGGGTTTGGGCACGGTTTCAGGCTAGACGATCGATCGGTCAAACTCGTCGCAGCGTGCCCGCCGCGGCCACGCAACCTCGCGCCCGCCTCTCGGCGACACGGGCACGGTCGGACAGTCAGGCTGGTACGTCCCGAACGCCATAGCGGAATGTTGGGGCACGGTATTATGGTTAGCAAAAGTAATGAGTCATGCTAATGGATCATCCTCGGCTTCCCCACCAGACCCGGACCGACGCCGGTCTGGCGGCAGCACTGCGTGTGGCAGTGGGCAGACTGGCCCGCAGGCTGCGCGCGCAGCGGCCCGCCACCCTCTCCCTGGGGCAGAGCGCCGTTCTGTACACCCTCAACCGGCACGGCCAGATGACACCGGGCGCGCTCGCGGAGCGCGAGAAGGTTCAGCCGCCATCGATGACCCGGATCATCGCGGCGTTGGAGGAGCACGGCCTGATTCACCGGACGAAGCATCCGCAGGACCGCCGCCAACAGCTCGTGGACCTGACGGACGAGGGCCGGAGCCTGGTGCGGATGGACCAGCGCCGGCGCGAGGCGTGGCTGGCGCGCCAGCTCCAGGAGCTGACCCCGGAGGAGAAGGAGACGTTGCGCAGAGCGACGGAGATTCTGGAGCGGCTGAGCCAGTCCTGACCGGCTCCGGACCCGGCGAAGCGGACCCCGAGCCGGGCGATCCCCCCGAAACGGACGCGGCGGAGCCGCGGCCGTGGCGCGGGCCGGCCATGTTCCGCTCGCTGGCGGTTCGCAACTACCGGCTGTTCTTCATGGGGCAACTCGTCTCGAACACCGGCACCTGGATGCAGCGGATCGCCCAGGACTGGCTGGTACTCCAGCTCAGCGGCGGCAGCGGCATGGCCCTCGGTCTCACGACCGGCCTGCAGTTCCTGCCCATGCTGCTGTTCGGACTGCTGGGCGGGGCGCTCGTCGACCGGCTGAGCAAGCGCCGGATCCTCATCGCCAGCCAGGCCGCCATGGGAGTTCTCGCGCTCGGCCTCGGTGTGCTCGCCACCGCCGGCGCCGCCGAGGTGTGGCACGTCTACCTGTTCGCCTTCAGCCTCGGCCTCGTCACCGTCGTGGACAACCCGGCGCGCCAGACCTTCGCCGTCGAACTGGTGGGGCGCCGGGACCTGCCCAACGCGATCGCGCTGAACAGCGCCAGCTTCCAGCTCGGCCGGGTGACCGGGCCGACCGTCGCCGGGCTGCTCATCGCGGCGATCGGCAGCGGCCCGGTCTTCCTGATCAACGCGGCCTCCTTCGTCCCCGTCCTCGTTGGTCTGTGGCTGATGCGCCCCGGCGAGCTGCAGATCACCGAGCCCGCTCCGCGGAGCAAGGGGCAGATCCGCGAGGGCCTGCGCTACGTACTCGGCCGCAAGGACGTGCTGATCCTGCTGGTGCTGACCGCTTTCGTGCAGATCTTCGGCACCACCTCGCAGACCCAGATCGCCCTGATGACCAACAACGTGTTCACGGCGGGCGCCGCGGCGTTCGGTGTCGCCGCGGCCGCGCTCGCCGTCGGCGCGCTCACCGGGGCGTTGCTGGCCGCCCGCCGGGAGCGTCCCCGGCTGCGCATCGTGCTGTTCGGGGCGTTCGGCTTCGCCGCCGGGCAGATCCTGGGCGGCCTCGCACCGGGCTACCTGGCGTTCCTCGTGGCACTGGTGCCCATGGGGATCGCCTTCATGACATTCACCACCGCCCTGAACACCCACCTGCAGCTCAGCGTCGACCCGCAGGTGCGCGGCCGGGTGATGAGCATGTACATCCTGGTGCTCCTGGGCATGGCACCCATCGGGGCGCCGATCGTCGGCTTCCTCGCCGACACCTTCGGCCCGCGCGTCAGCCTCCTCACCGGCGGCAGCATTACCGTGCTGGTGACGATGGTCGCGACGATACTGTTGTGCCGGGTGCTCGGGGTGCGACTGAAGTCCCTGGGTAGAAGGAGGGCGTGAGACTTTTTGTCGCCGTAGCCCCGCCGCCGGCGGTGGCGGAGGAGGTCGAGGACGCCGTTGCCGCCCTCCGCTCCCATTCGCCGGCGCTGCGCTGGACACTGCCCGAGGACCGGCACCTGACCCTGGTCTTCCTCGGCGAGGTGCCCGAAAGCCACGTGCCCGGGGTCGAGCGCCGCCTGGGCACCGAGGCCGCGCGACATCACCCGTTCTCCCTCGTGGTGCGCGGGGGCGGGACGTTTCCCGAGGACGCCGCGCAGGCCCAGGTGCTGTGGGCCGCGGTCGAGGGCGACGTACACCGGTTGACCCTGCTCTCGTACGGGCTGCGCAAGGCCGCCCGGAAGAGCGGTATCAACGTGTCCAGGCGGCCCTATGTCCCGCACCTCACGCTGGCACGCAGCCGCGGCCCGGCCGACCTGAGCGAGCTGCGGGGCCGGCTCGACGGCATCGAGTCCACCCACTTCACCGCGGCCGACGTGCACCTGGTGCACAGTCGCACCGGCTCGCGTCCCCGCTACGAGACGATCGCGCGGTGGGACCTGGCCCCGCACCCGAACGGCGGCTGAGCACGGCCAGCGAAACACCGCGGGACGCGGGCGCCGCGTCCGGCTCCGACAGGGAGGACATATGATGGCGGCGCCCAGTGCAACCACGGGCGCGAGGGCGACATCTCCCGGCCGGAGCCGGACCGCTCGCCTGGTGGCCCCGAGGGAGCACCGTGCGGCCGGGCCCAGCGGTCACGAGGAGCGCGACGACGGATGAGCATTCTCAGCAACAACCGCAAGCAGCGCTGGCTACTCCCCATCGTGCTCGCGGCGATCATGCTCGTCGTCCTGGTCGGCGCGCTGCTGTAGGTGTGTCGCTTCCCCGCGGTCCCGGCTCAGCGCGCCGGTGCAGTTCGCTCCAGCGCCGCGGCGATCAGTGCCGCGTTGTTCTCCACCTCGTTGCCATCAGGCCCGCGCATCGTGTCCTCAAGCCCGATACGGAGGTCGCGCCCGGCGGCCGCGGCGGCGTCGAGCAGCGGCCAGGCGGTGTCGTCGGCGCCGTGGAGCATGCGGGGAAGCTCGATGTGGGCGCGGTCGAGGACGGCGTCGATGGTCGAGGCGTTGGCCAGCGCGTCCTTCGTTGTGACCTGGGTCGGCTCGACCAGCGCCGCGACGACGTCGGCGGCCAGGCCGGTGGCGGCCAGGATGCGGGCGGAGTCGGGAGTCGCGAGGCCGGCCTCGACCCCCACCCGGCGGTCGATCAGCAGCCGCGCGATCTCCACGGAGCCGGGCTCGTGCAGGTTCACCGTCGCCGTGTCGGGCATCTCGCCCCAGCGCTGCACCAGGTCGTAGCGGCGCCAGGGATCGGGCTCCGCGGAGAGGGCGGTGGTCACGCTGATCGGCACACCGGGGATCGCGGCCCGCAGCGCCTTCATCAGCGGGGTCAGGACCTGGGGTTCCAGCGACTCGGCACCGCGTGCGTCGCGCGGATGGATGTGGATCTCGTCGGCACCGGCGTCGACAACCGCTCGGGCATCCGATGTGAGCTGGTCGGGCGAGACCGGCAGAGCCGGGTGTGCCCCCGGACGACGGTCACCGTTCAGACACGCGACGATCCTCATGGTCATCCTCTCGCCGTGATCGCCACCTACTGCGAAGCATGCCCACATGGCACGGGTCGCAAGCAGTCGAGGCCGGATGAGGATGCGATGATGACCTATATGAGGACACGTGCCGCTGTCGCGGTGTCGATCGTGATGGCAGCCACCGCGACACTCGGTGCGGCTGGGCCCACCCCCCGGGAATCGGACGAGAGCGACGCTCCCGAAGGCACCGAGGAACTGTTCCAGGTGGATGACCCGCGGATCGTCCAGTCCAGCGGGCTGGCGGTGTCCGGCCGGCACGACGACATCTACTGGACGCACAACGACAGCGGGGACTTTCCCGCCGAGATATACGCGGTCAACGGCGAGGGCGGGACCGAGGCGACGGTCACGCTCTCGGGCCCGGAGGTCGAGGCGCGCGACTGGGAGGCGATCGCCGCCGGGGTCGACGACTCTGGCGACCCCGCGCTCTACGTCGGCGATATCGGCGACAACTTCCAGGGCGCCTGGCCCGACATCCGGATCTACCGCCTCGCCGAGCCGGACAAGCTGGTCGACCAGACGGTCGAGGTCGAGACGTTCACCCTCCGCTTCGAGGACGGCGCGCGCGACGCCGAGGGGCTGCTGGTCGACCCGCGCGACAACCGCGTCTACGTCGTCAGCAAGGAGGTCGCCGGCGGGATCTACGCGGCACCCGAGACCCTCGACCCCGACGCCACCAACGAGCTGACCCGGGTCGGGTCCGCGCCCCTGTACAGCACCGACGCCGCGTTCTCCCCGGACGGCTCGCACTACGCGATCCGCACCTACTGGGCGGCCACGGTCTACGACGCCACCGAGGGCGTACCCGGCGCCAGCACCACCCAGGTCGGCCTGCCCGAGTCCGAACAGGGCGAGTCGTTGGCGTTCACCCCTGACGGATCCGCGCTGCTCGCCGGCTCGGAGGGCGAGACCAGCCCGGTCTGGAGCGTCCCGTTGCCCGAGGAGGCCACCGCCGCGGACAAGGACGGCGACACGCCGGAGTCCGAGCCCACAGCCTCGGCGGAAGGGGACCAGTCCGGCGGAGCCTCGGCGCTCATCTGGGGCGGAGTCGGTGTCGCGGCGGTCGTGATCGCCGGGATCGTGCTCCTGGTGCGGCGGAGCTGAAACCCGGTTCGCACCGCAGCGCACGCCCTGTTCCCCTCTCTTCGTACTCGCAGGCCTTCGGAAAGACCTGTCTAGCGACCCTGAACGAGGGTGTTCCACAGGTCGCGCACCGACCGGGTCAGGGGGCGGCGGGCGGTCCAGCCGAGCACATCGCGGGCCGGTCCCGGGTCGACCCGGATCCAGTCGTCCGCCGCGGGCGACCGACCAGGGCGTTCCACCACCCGTGCGGGCACACCGCTCACCCGAATCAACATCTCGACCATCCGGCGTACCGGTACGGCTTCTCCCCGGCCGATATCGACCACCTGCCCATGTGTGCCCCGGTGCGCCGCCACGAGCACCGCGCCGGACACGTCGCGTACATCGACGTAGTCCCTTCGCGCGACCAGGGGGGAGAGTTCGACCCGTGCCTCGCCGGCCCCGCCCGGGAAGTTGGCCAACTGATCGGCCACCGTGCCCAGGAGGCTCACGGGCGGCGTCCCCGGCCCGACGATGTTGGCGATGCGCAGGACGCTGGCGTCCAGGCTCCCGGCCTCGGCCGCCGTGAGGACGGCCCGGGTCGCCTCGTACTTCGCTTTGCCGTGGGAGGTCGTTGGACGGGGCAGGGCTCCCGGCCGCGTCCAACTACCCGGGGGTAGGGGCCCGTACTCCAGGACCGTGCCGAGGTGGACCAGCCGGGTTCCCCGGCCGAGGGCGGCCAGCGCCTCCACGAGCAGGAGCACCGGAGTCGTGCACATGGCGCGCATCCGTTGGTCGTCCAGTCCCCAGATGCTTCCCGTGGCGTTGACGACGACGTCGGGCCGTTCCCTCTCCAGGAGCGCGACCACGTCCGCGACACCGGCCGTAGACAGGTCGAGAGCCAGGAACCGGTGAGGGAACCCGCGCGGGGGCGCACGGCGCGCCACCACCGCGACCTCGGCGCCGGCGGCGGCCAGGTCCGCGCACACGCGGCGGCCCAGAAAGCCGGTTCCGCCCGTCACGAGGACGCGGGTGCCCTTCATTCGCTCCTCCGTCCGTGCCCCGCCGAGGGGGGCGTGCGGCTCCGGTGCTCCGGAGTCGCGGACAGGATCCGTGCCCGCGACCGCACCCGGTCCATGAGCCGGGCGCGCCGCAGGAGGTCAGCGGTGGCCGTTCCGGGCAGGTCCGGGGCCGTACCGGCCACAGAGCGGACGAACGCCCGGAGGCAGTGCGCGAACTGGTCCTCCGCGGCCAGGGTGCGTTCCCAGGTCGTGTCTTGCTGCTCCACCCTGATCGTCGGGCGCAGGGTCGGGGGCGGGGTGTACGCGCGGTCCACGACGACGCGCCCCTCGCTCCCCCACAGCACGTACTGGCACAGGTAGGAGTGTTCGAACCCGAAGGTGACGGTGGCCGTCTGCCCGGACGGGGTACTCAGCAGCGCGTTCCCGGCGACGTCTACGCTGTGCTGGGCGGCCCGTTTGAGGGCGGCGCCCACCACGTCGAGTTCCGGCCCCAGGTGGAGGAGCGCGGCGCTGAGGGGGTAGATACCGTTGTCCGCCAGGGACCCGCCGCCCAGCTCCGGCCGGTAGCGGATGTCGCCGTCCCGCAAGGGGGGAATGGCGAAGGCCGCGCTGACGGTCCTGAGCTCCCCCACCGTTCCCGTCGCCACCAGTTCTCGGACGGTCGCATGCATGCCGTGGTACGTGTAGGTGAGGTTCTCCATCAGGGTCAGTCCGCGTGATCGCGCGATTTCGACCGCTTCCACCGTGTCCTGGTAGTTGGTGGTCAGCGGTTTCTCCGCGAGGACGTGTTTGCCCGCGTTCAGCGCCCGGAGGATCCACTCGTGGTGCAGGCCCGCGGGGAGGGGGATGTAGAGGGCGTCGATGTCAGTGCGCTCCACCAGCGACCCGTACCCTTCGACCGCCTCGTTGCCGAAGAGGGTGGTGAACTCGCGGGCCGTGGCGGCGCTCCGCGAGGCGACCGCGACGAGTTCGGCTCCCGGCTCGCGGAGCATGGCCGGTATGGTTCGGCGCCTGGCGATGTCGGCGCAACCGAGGATCCCGAACCTGACCCGCTCTGGTCTCACTGCCCTGCTCCTTGTCCTGGTGTCCGCGTCCGGGGTCCCGCCACACTGTGCAGGCACGCGAGGAGGGTCCGGGCCTCGATGTTGAGGTAGTAACCGTGCCGGACCAGTGCTTCCAACTGGAGGAGGGACACCCAGCGGTGGTCGTCCGGCACGTGCCGGGGGATGTCGCTCCTGGTGTCGACGATCATGTACCGGTTGAGCGCGTGGTGGAACCGGCCGCCCTCCTCCGCGAGCACGGTGTCGAACAGGACGCGTTCTTTGGGCGCCCGCAGGACCCAGTCCAGGACCTCGGGCTCGTCGTCGGAGCGGTGGGAGGGACCCCAGTGCACGGTGGGTCCCATCTCTACCCCGTCCACCAACCCGACCTGGGTCCGGGCCCGAACCAGAACGTCGAACCGGCCGTGCTCCGACGAGCTGACCAGGAAGGCGATGACGTCTCGGCCGACGGGACGGAGCAGGGGTTGATCCCACTCCGCCACCTCGCGGTTCCCGGCTCTGACGCTCACTCCGATGATGCTGAAGTGGCGCCCTTCCACGTGGGCGATCTCGTCCGGTCCCCGCGTCCACTCCGGCAACCCGAGTAACGGTGCGCTGCGCACGGTCATCGTGCACCGGCTCTTCAGCCCGGTAAACCAGCTCAGTACGTCCGCCACGTTGTCGTGGCAGCCTGCCGGGTGTTCCTGCGCTGGGAGTTCGGACCCCCGCGTCCGGGCGGCCGTGTCCCAGTGGTCGACGGTGGCGGGCATGCAGGCGAGAACGGTCCGCAGGTCCATGTTGACCATGCCGTCCACGTGCAGGAGGGCGCGCAGTTCACGGAGGGGTATCCAGTGGAAGTCCTCGGCGGGTGGGATTTCCTCGTCGACCAGCACGATCATGTTCCGGTTGCGTTTGCTCAGGAACCATGCACCCTGCTCCGACTGGAGCACATCGGCGAGGACGCCCCGGGCGTGGGCGAAATGGTCAAGGTACTTCGTGGGTTTTCCCCGGTGGACCCGCGTGAAGTTGCTGCGTGTGGCCTGGACCGTCGGCGAGATCTGTAGGACGTTGGGATTGCCCGGTTCCATCTTCGCCTGGACCAGACACTCGACCCCGTGCTCGCGCTTCCTCACCAGCAGGCCCAGGACTCCGATCTCCGCCTGGTTGATGATCGGCTGGCTCCACTCAGGAACAGCACCGGGCGCACCGCGAACGTGCAGTCCCTCCACGGTGAAGAAGCGTCCACTCTCGTGGCGCAGGTTCAGGTCGGCCGCGTCGAAGTCCCAGCCCCGGAGGCTGGCCAGGGGAACGCGGTCCACTGTGCGGAGTGTGCCCCGAAGGCGCATGAGGAACCACTCCCGGAACCTCCGGCCCGCACGGGTGGGCAGGTGTCGTCGCAGTTGTGCGGTCACAACCCGCTCGTCCGGACCGCTACCAGTGTCTGGCGCCTGCTCCACGGCGCCCTCCTCTACTCGGCGGTCGGCGATGGTTCCCGTGCGTGCTGGCCAGGGCCGCGGCTCTCATCGGTCGACCGTTCCCTTGCGGTGGGCCCCGGTCAGCCGTTCCAATGCCGGGACGACCTCGGCGGGGGTGGGGAGCCCGAGGGCCTCGGTCCGGAGCCGCTCGGCGTTGGTGCGGAAGGAGCCGTTGTCGAGGACCCGCAGGAGTTGCTGTCTCAGCATCTGCGGGGTAACACGGTTCGCCTTCCCGACGTTGACGCCGGCGCCCTGTGCCTGGAGGCCGTTGGCGTAGGCGAGCGGCCCGTACCACCGGTTGTTGCCGAAGATTCCGGGCACGATGAGCTGGGGAACTCCGTGTTCCCAGGCCGAGACCACCGTGCCGAGCCCCCCGTGGTGGATGGCGGCGGCGCACGAGGACAGCAAGGGGGCGAGGGGGACGTGGTCGACGGCCCGGACGTTGTCGGGGAGCGACGCGCGGCTCACCTCCTTCTCCGTGAAGGTCGCGATCACGTCGACGTCGAGGTCGGCGACGGCGTCGATGACGACCTCGGCGGTGATCTCGTGGGACAACCCTCCCCTGTACGAACCTCCCGTGGTGGCGCACACCCTCGGCCGTTCCGGCGGGGTGTCCAACCACCGGGGGACCACGGTGGGGCCGTTGCAGGAGATCGGCCGCATGCTGACCTCGACGGGTCCCGGACCGGTCCGCGCCCACGGAGGTTGGGCATCGATGGTCCACTGGCCGCGGATGAGCTCCTCGTCGAACTCGCACTCGTAGCGTTTGAGGAGCGGGGTCAGCCATTTACGCAGCGGGTCGGGACGCGGATCGTCCCCTTTCTCTTCCCGCCATGCCCCGCGGAGTTGCAACAACGCGTCCGCCACGACGAGGAGCCTGGCGTGGGCGGCCCGGGAGGCCCGTGCGGCCACGGCCCCCGGGTACGACAGGCCGTCCCAGACGACCAGATCGGGTTTCCACGCGCGGGCGAACCCGACGAGGTCGTCCAGGACGGCGCGGGTGCAGGAGGGCCGCAGTGTTCCCTCCACGGCCAGGCAGAGCTCCAGGTAGGGGTCGTCCCTTCCGTAGTCGTCCTGGGTGAGGTCGTCGCTTTCCGACTCCACGGTCGCCAGGTCCACCCCGGCGGCCCCGGGGGCGTGCCGGGGATCCGCCGGTTCCCGGCCGACCTGTACCGCCGTGAGGCCGATCCCCGCGGCGGCGTCGACGAGTTCCGGACGGCACGCGACGCGGACCTCGTGCCCGGCGGAACGCAGCGCCCACGCCAGGGGGGCCATCAGATACAGGTGCGACTTCAGCACGAAGAATGGCGACAGAAGAACACGCATCGAACTTGCCTCCATAGTGTCGGAGGGGGTGACTCGACCTCGGGAAACCTGTCGGTCCCCGGGGCGGGACGGAACCGCTCCTCCCGTGCGGGGCTGGGGCGGGCCCAACGGGTCAATCCAACATCTCCGCCTCGATCAGCACGTTCTGCTTCTCCGGTGCGGACCGGGGCAGCTCCTGTCGGCGAACGATCCGCATCCCGGCCCGGCCGAGCTCGTCCTCCAGGACGCGCGCCGGTACCGTGCGCAGGGTGCTTTCCAGGACCGGGCGCGGGGCGCCACCGTCCTCCTCCGGGATGATCGTGACGACGACGGTGCGGGGACCGGCCGGCCTCTCCCGCAAGCGGTAGTGCAGTCCGCTTGCTCCCCTGACGCGGGTCTCGACCGCACCGGCAGCCCTCACCCCCGCGGCGGGAGCCGTGACGGTGAAGAAGAACCCGCCGTCCGGGGCGAGGTGGCGCGCCACGCACCCGAACATGCCTTCCCTGGCGTCGTCGTCCAGCAGGGAGATCGAGTTCGTCCCGAGGACCACGGCCCCGAACCGGGTCGCCACGTCGAAGGCGGACATGTCGCCGTGGACGACGGTGCAACCGGAACGCACCCGGTCAGGGGCCTTCTCGATTCGGCCCCGGAGCCGGCGGAGCAGGGTCTCGGACAGGTCGAGCCCGGTCACGTCCAGCCCGGAGGCCAACAGAGGCAGGGTGATGCGCCCCGATCCCGCCGCGAGTTCGAGTACGGGCCCGCCCCTGCGCCGGACCGCGCGCTTGAGTTCCCTGATCTCGTAGGTGTCGTTCTCGGAGATGTCGTGGTACACGTCGGCGCCGTCCGGGCCGTAGAGGTCGGCGGCCGCGGAGCCGTCCGGCCCACCCGCATCCTCGGGCGGGCCAGCAGCGCGCCCCGTTTCCGGGTTCATGTCTCGTTTCCCCCTTCCGCGCATTCACCGTCGGCCCGGGACCCGGAGAGGTTCGTCCCACTGGAGCAGTGAGGCGAGCTTGCGAACGGAATCCGGGTCGGCGTACTCGGTCGCGGGGTCGACCGACCCGCACACGGTCAGGGCCTCCAACGCGTGCCCGGTCGAGGGAGGCATCCGGAGGACACGTCCCGACGCGGGGAGGTAGGCGTAGACGGTTCCGCCGCTCTCCATCACGACGGGGGTCTGCGGCTCCGTCGTGTCGGCGGGGTCCGCCAGGTCGCCGAGCGGCGGCAGGAGGCGTCCCCCGAACCCGGAGACCCGGATCTTCTGGACCTCCTGGGCACGCAGGGTGCGCACCGCGTCCAGAACGGTCAGGTACCGTGCGATCCACGGCCGCGCGACCAGTGCGTCGGCGCGTTCGTCCTCGCCGATGGCGTCAGCCAGGCACACCGAGCAGCCCACCTGGAACCCAGCGTTCAGTTCCGTCCAGCGGTTTTGGAGTTCCCTCAAGGGCGTGTCCACCATTCCGAGACCGCGCCCGGTCGGGGATGTGGAGACCTGCCCGTGCGTGCCGACGTACAGGCGCGACCGGGGACCGCCGCTCCCGGTGTCGGCTCCCAGCCCCGGCAAGTCGGCGATGCGCACAGAGGGGGACACGACGTACTCCTGGAACGAACCGTCGGTGTAGGCGGTGTCCGCGTCCGCGAGGAACCGTTCGAAGTCGTCCGCCCCCGTGACGCGGATGAGGGTTGGCCCCAGCAGGGGGAGGAATTCGGTCGAGACGTAGTCCTGGATCTGGAGGAAGAAGTCGTCCCCGACCGCGAATTCCGAGCCCGGTTCGACGATGGATCCTTCGCAGTCGAAGGCGCGGACGCGGTCTTGGTCTCCGCCCCCTTGGACGAACAGCACCGTCTCCGGGCCCACCAGGTCGGACTCGGCCACGGCGTCGAGGTGCCCGGCGTCCTCCAAGAGCACCGTCGAACACCCGGTCCCGGTGTCCGGTCCGATGTTGCCCACGCTCCAGAGCAGGAGCCTGTCCCGCATGACGCTGAGCCCTGTTTTCGAGTTGTCGTTACTCACTGCACCTCATCGATTCCTTGTTCCGGTTCATCGGACCTCCGGGGCGCCAGCGGGCGGCCCGGGACGCGTGTGTCTACGGGAGCGGGTTCGGGCGGTGGCCCTCGCCGGGGCGGAACCGGGCGGGCAGACCCGTGCGGACCTCGGCGCCGGAAATCCTGGGAAGGTTCCAGCTCCACGAGAACTCCTCCGACATCCGCAGATGCTGGTAACCGGCGGGAACCACTCGAGCCACGCTCCAGCCCATGTCGACCAGGGACGGGGGCAATCTGGGGGTCAGATCCACGACGAGTGGGTCCGCGCCGTCGGCGACGAGCCCCGTGACCAGGTCCTCGGTGGGGACCGGAGTCGCCGCGGGCAGGAGTTCACCGCTGCCGAAGCCCCGCAGCCAGTCGAGGACGAGCTCCGCCCCGGTCCGCGTGACGAGGAAGGCCGCGCGGTCCTCCTCTCCCCGGATCCGGGCCGGGGCACGGTCTGGACGGCCGAGGGCACGCGCGACGTTCCGCAGGAAGGAGCAGACCTGAAGGGCCTCGCGCACCGCGCCGAGGACCCCCGCAGACGGATCGTCCGCGGCCCGCCCGCCCACGGCGGCGACGGGCACGTCGCCGCCGTGGGCGACGGCGACGCCCACGGCGCAGAAGACGCCGGGCACCCCGGTCGGTATGCGCGCCACGTGCACCTCGACACCCGCGCGCGAGGCCTGGCCCACCAGGGCGGCGGCGGCGCGCAACATTGCTGGCGCGTCGGGTTGGGACGCCTCCTCGGTGACGTCGATACGGGGCAGGCGCAGCCCGCGCTCCCAGGCGACCATCACCGCGTCCCGCTCGATCATCTCGAACAAGGCGCTGCGCAGAGCGTGGTCGAATCCCTCCCCCGCGGCCGCGCAGGAGGGCCCCGGGTCGAAGTGTGCGGCCTGCTCGGCGCTGACCGGCCAGTCAACCAGAGCGGCCGGGATGAGCACCCGCGCGCCGTCGCGGAGCCGACGTGCCGGGTACCAGTCGATCCGGTGGCCCACCGAGTCGGGTGCCCCCAGGGCGACGCCGGCGGCGGAGTAGTCGAGCGACGCCTCGTCCAGCTCCTCCGCTGAGGCGTGGACCGGTCGCGGTTGCCAGGGGGCATCCCCGCGCGGCCCCGGGTACAGCGCGTACCTCTCGACAGCCTCGCCGGCCCCGCGCACGAGGGAATCGCCTCGGGTGTGCCCGTAGGCACCGACGGTGACCATGGACGGCGGCAGGTCCGCGGCGTCCTGACCGGTGTCGACTTCGACCGCGGTGCACCAAAGCAGCTCGTCCGGGGGGTCCGGCCGCCGTACGGAGTAGTTGGTGGCGACACCTGTCGGGGAGCGCAGCGTGGCGGGGATATCCAGCATGGGAGGTCTCTCTCGGGGCCGGAAGCGGCGCGGATGGTCGGTTCCGGTTCAGGAGTCGTCGTACCAACGGAAGGTACGTACGGCGAGTAGGGCCAGTAACAGGGCGGTTCCGAGCACGACCAGCGCGGACACCCAGATCGGGTGCTGGGACTCGCCGCCTTCCACCTGTCCCATGAGCAGGTCCGCGTAGAAGGTGGTCGGCACATAGGTCAGCACCGACGCGACCGTGTCGGGGTAGATCTCCAGCGGCAGCACCAGCCCGCAGCTGAACATCAGAACGAGCTGGAGGATGCTTCCGATGTTGTTGGCGACGTCGGTCGAGGGCACCAGGCCGCCGATGAGGTAACCGAGCGCCCCGAACATCGGCACTCCCAGCAGGCTGGCGCCGATCAGGGCCGGTGCGTTGGCGGGCTCGACGACACCGATCGCCATTCCCACGAGCACGATGACGGTGATGACGCACACGATGGTCACCAGCCTGACGGGTGTGTGCGAGATGAGGATCGTGGAGCGCCGTACGGGTGTGGTGCTCAACAGCCGCATCTGGCCCTGGGTCCGCAGGGCCGCCCACGGGCTCGCCGTGGCGAGGAGGGTCGTGCCCGTCAGGGCCAGGAAAACGCTCAACGGCACGAGCTGCGCCCAGGGATCGACCCGGCTGTCCTCACCGGTCATCAGCAGGCCCAGCCCGATGAAAAGGGTCATCATCCCGAACGGGAAGAGCAGAACGAAGTAGAACTGGGAGCGCGCCCTGACGAAGTCGCGCGTGTGCAGCGCGGTCAGCGCGCGCATGGGGGCAGAGGTTATCTGGGGCATTCCTACTCGCTGGTCGTGGAGGCGTTGCTGGTGGAGGACCGGGCCCCAGGTTCGTCGAAGTCGCGACCGGTAACCCGGCGGAAGACCTCTTCCAGGCTGGGTTCGCGCAGCGCGACATCGCGCGTCTCGAAGGACGCGTTCAGCACGGCCGTCATCGTCCGTTCAGGTACGGCGCTCTGCAGCTGGACGAAGGTGCCGTCCCGCACAGGGCGGGACGTCACGCGCGAGACGCCCTCCCAGAGTTCGAACTCGTCCAAGGCCCCCGTGTCGCGCAGGATGAAGGTCACGTAACGTTCGGGGGTGTGCTCGCGTACGAGGTCCTCAGGGGCCCCGTAGGTGGCCACGCGTCCTCCGTCCACGATGGCGACGCGGTCGCACAAGGCGTGCGCCTCCTCCATGGTGTGCGTGGACAGCAGCACCGTGCCCCCGGCCAGCCGGTGGCCGGTGACGGCGGCCCAGAGCTGTTCCCGCGCGTTGGGGTCCATCCCGGCGGACGGTTCGTCCAGGACGAGCAGGTCGGGTCGGGAGATGAGCGCCAAGCCCACGAGGAGGCGTTGGCGCTGGCCGCCCGAGAGTTTGCCGACGCGGTGGCGGCGGCAGTCGTGTAGCCCGAGCCGGTCGATGATCTCTTCGGCCCCCGCCGCGTCCGTGTACAGCGAGGACCAGACCCGGAGTGTCTCCTCGACAGTCTGCAGCTCGAAGAGGGCGCTGTGTTGGGGTTGGATGGCCACGCAGGGTCGGATCTGGTCTCGTTCCGCGACCGGGTCGCTGCCCAGTACGCGGACCGTTCCCGAGGTCGGGCGTCGCAGTCCGACGATGCATTCGATCGTCGTGGTCTTGCCGGCTCCGTTCGGCCCGAGTAGGCCGAAGATCTCTCCGGAGGCGACGGTCAGGTGGATGCCGTTCACGGCCGTCACCGACCCGTACCGTTTTTCGAGTCCGGAGACGTGTACCGCGGGAGCAACAGCGGGTTCCATCAGTGGTCGTTACCTCCGCGTATCAGCGTCGTGGAGTGGTTGGGTCGTCCTTCATCCGCACGGTTCCTGGGGGTCGAGGACCGGAAATGAATCAGGCCCGTGGCTCAGGGCCCTCAGCGCCGCCAGGACTCCGGCCGAGCCTGTCAGGAGGTCAGCGGAGAGGCGGAGGTTGTGCGCTCCGAGGAAGCCCAGTCGGCCGTCATCGGTGCTGATGGCGTACCAGCCGAGAGCGTCCCCGTGCCGCAGCAGTGCGGGGATCTCCTCGGCGGTGCCACCTGTTACCCGGGACAGGGCCAGGATGGTCCCGGCCCGCCCGTGCTCCAGCCCGGCGCACGCGACGATCGGGCTCTCCATGGTCTCCCGGCAGTCATCGAGGGCCGTCCGCAGCGGTGGCTCGTCGACATGGCGCAAATAGGCGTGCAGCGCGACTCCGATGCCGGGCATTCCGCTCAATCCATGCGTACGCCGCACGTGGGCGGAGGGGTCGAACCGCCCTGATTCCGGGGCCCACCCGACCGCGGAGAGCTCCGAATGCAGGGCCTCCCCCGCCTCCTGGAGCATCGCCGGATCCCGGAAACGCTCGTAGCAGCGCACGAGGAAGAGCGCGGCGCCACAGCGCCCGTGCAGCAATCCCCGTTTTCTCCGGTCGACCGGGGAAAGGTGGAGCGCCTCGACCACGTCCTCGGCCACCCGGCGGGCCTGGGCAGCGTGCGTGTCCTCGTCGGACCGGCAGGAGCGGTGCAGCAGTTCGAGGCCGATCCCGGACAAGCCGTCGGCGATCCCGAGCTCGGTGCCGCGCGGGGCCTCCAGAGCCCGTTCCAGGACCCGGTCGGCCTCGGCGCCGCGCCCCAGGGTCCGGAGCGCGTAAGAGATACCGGCCGATCCGTGGAAGAGGCCGGGCCCCATGGACTCCAGTGCCGAGGTCCGCTCCAGGTGCTCCAGGCGTTCGAGCGTCCACTCTAGGTGCGCACCAGGCAGAGGGGCGTCCGCCTGCCGCGCCGCCCACAGGACCCCGAGCGCCCCCGAACCGAACGCGACTCCGCCCCCGGGCCGGAGGAACTGGGCGATGTCCCCGGGATGAAGGCGGTCCTCGCGCTCGGGGGCGGCGCCCGCGACGATCTCCCCGATGATCCGGTCCCTGGTCGGGGACGGGCCGCTCACACCGTCGGGCTTCCACTCGGGGTCGGCGAAGGGCACGGCGGCAGCGTGGTCCCGCCCCAGGTGTCGGCGGACCTCGGCCGCGAAGTCCTCGGGCAGGTCGAAGCTTTTCTCGACGAGTTCCAGGAGCGCCCGCACCTTGTCCTCGCCCCACGGCACCAGGGTGGTCACCGGCGCGAAGACGGCCAGGCACAGGCAGCCGAAGGCGTACCAGTCAATATCGGTTCCCGTGTATCCCTGAGGAGCCGCGTACCCCGGCGTCCCGAGCGACTGCGGGGACGCGTCAGCGACCGAGCTGATGGCCTCGAAGTCGATGAACCCCACCGTGTCGTCATCGTCGACGAGGATGTTGCGCGGCTGCAGGTCCCCGAACACGACGCCGCGCTCGTGCATGCCAGAGATCCCGGACCGCACCTGCTCCAGGATCGACAGCCCCCAACGGGCGTACTCGGCGCACGCCTGCCCCGAGGCGTGGCCGTCGCCGGTGAGCAGCGGGTTTTTCTCCTGAATCCGCGCGTTCAGCGGTCTGCCGGCCACGAACTCCCGGACCAGGAAGTAGTGCTCGTGCCCACGGATGAACCGTTCGACCCTGGGGATGCCCGGCATACCGTCCAGGACCTCGAGGGCCCACTTCTCCCGGCGGATGCGTTCCACGGCGTCCTCGTTGGAGGCGTCGATACCGGAGAAGGGCCGTGCCTCCTTGAGGATGACGTCCTCACCGGTTTCCGACGCGGTGGCACGGTACACCCCGCCGCCGTTCGAGAAGTGCAGCGCCCGGTACACGGTGAACGGAAAATCGGACAGGTTCTGGGCTCTCCGGGCTTTATGGGCCTCGTCGAGGAACCCTGGTATATCAACCCAGTCGGGTACCCGGAAGGACGGACCGCGGTGATCCGGGACCAGTTCCCCTTGGGGATTAACGATGCACGGCACCATCTCCCCGGATGTGTCGACACCCATCATCATGTCGAACCCGCCGTAGCGCACATAGAGCGGACCGGAGCGCCACCGCAGGTCACTCAGAATATAAGGGCCGTCGTTCCCGGACAGCAGACCGTCGAGATCGTGGAGCAGCTTCTCCAGGTCAGCGTCATTCGGCGGGAAGAGGGAAATAAACTTTCCGCTGGATCCACGGTCCCCGTACTTTCCGTTCCGGCGGGCCAGAACGCCGGTGCTCCGGATGAACTTGAACATCACCGGGTGGGACATGCAGTATTCCCATACCGTGTCCAGGATCTCGGGTGCGTTCTCCAGGGTCGCCGAGAGGTGGATCTTCCACCCCTGCCGCGGCCCGCTCCAGTTGTCCGGTCTCATGACCACCCATTCGGCCCCCACCTTGCGCTCCCATCCATCGGGAACAGGGGAATCCATCCTTGAATAGTTGTCATGGCCCGAATGGGAGGCGACCTCGTCGAAATAAATGCTTTCGGTATGACAAAAACCCAGGTAACGCAATTCATGCATGGTATCCTACCTCGCCGCTCCCTCGGGTGACATGTCCGGGGTATGGGACATCAATTCCACATAGGGGCCACACTCATCCGATACATCCATTCACCAAGCGGAACGTATCCCAGATCGACCCGTGCCGTTCCCGTTCCTTCTTCGCCCGCCACGGACTCCATCGGGTATCCGGTCACCGGGATGGTCCAGCTATCGTCCAGTTCGATGGGGGAGAACGCGTTGAGGGGTGCGTCCACCAACGCCGGTTCCTCGTCTGCCAGCACGGCGCTTCCGGTCGCCGACCGGAGCAGGACCCCTCTGTCCTGCAACGTCACGGTCGCGCCCGGCCCCACCCTGGCCCGGTCGACGGACTCGGGGAAGACCAGAAAACTGCCGTCCTCTCCGTGCACGTACCCGCCCGAGACCGCGTACGGGACCGGGATCACCGCCAGAGCGCCCACGGCTGCGACGGTCAGGCCCGTGACCGCGATCCACATCCGTGTCCGCTCGGCGTGGGCGGCCCGCGCGTTCTTGATCCCGCGGGCGAATTCCCCCACGGCCCGGTAGGCGATGTAGAAGATGAGTAGGAAGATCACCGTGTAACCGATGATCCCGAAACTGGAGAACATCTCCGCCCATATTCCCAGGGCACCGAAGACCAGGACTGCGGGGAAGAGCAGACAGGCCATGCCGTAGGGAACAGACCACCACCACCGGAGATTACGCCGCCACGGCGTCCCGAAGGCGATACGGGCGAAAAACCCGCGCGCATCGTCCATGGCCTTCGCCCGGAGAAAAGGTGTATCCAGGTAATTCATCAAGGCGATATAGCCGTCGAGTTTAACGAAAGGCAGAAGGTTCAGTGTTCCCGCGACCAGGGTCAGTGCGGCGAAGACCAGCAGCGCATCGCGCACGTTGCCGTCCGGGAACGCCAGCGCGGCCACCGCGACGGCACAGGTGATGGCCATTTGGACGACGATCCCCGCGAGTGCGACACCCACGCGCTGGTGGCGTCGAGGCAGCATCCAACCGTCTGAGACGTCACAGAAGAACGCCGGGCTCAGGTAGAAGAGCATGACCCCCATGCGGTTCGGGGACCTGCCGTGGTAAGCGAGTGCGGCCCCGTGGCTGAACTCATGGACGACGGTCAAGCAGAACAGTGCGATCACGACGGCGCCCAGTACCGACATCGGTAGCGGGTTCGCCACCACGTCCACGATGGTCGGCGACTGCACCGCCAGGGCCAGGACCCCCGCACCGGCCGTGACCGCCATGACCCACCCGGCGGATCTGCCAGCGAACAGCCGGGCCAGCGCTCCCGTCAGGCGAAAGATGCGCTCGGGGTGGCGGAGAAGGTTGAAGTACACGATGAACGGGGGTGCGAAGGAGATCCACGAGATGTGCTTCCCGGGTGCTCTCTCATGCGTGCCGTCGTCCAAGAGGTCCATCCGGTACAACCGGTCGCACGTCGCCGCGATGTGTTCGACGGTCCAGGAACGCCCCAGGGCCCCGACCAGTTCCGCGTGGTCGCGCCGGCCGTCCAACTCCCGCACGAACAAGCCCATGTTCCGGCCGACCCGGAAGTACCGATCCTTCGCATCCTTGAGCACCCACGAGGCGCCCTCTTCCTGTGGTTCGTGGATCTCCACCCCGGGAGCCAACTTGGGTCGAAGGAAGAACTCAGCGGTTTCGTCCATGAAAGTTCCACCATTGCCTTCGTCCCGCTGATCCCGTGCCATGGAATTCGCCCTATCCCCTAGTTCCGGTTCTCGGGTCGCCGTCCGACTCTCTGCCAAGAAAGTAAACCACTGAGCGTGACGCACGCTACGGATGTCTCTGGACCCTGGGAAAATGGCCCCTTAAGGAGTCCGCCCCAGACCCGCACGGGCGCGGAGACCGTGCAGGGAGGCCCAAAGGACCGTGGGCCCGTGGGGCCCACGGTCCGCTCGACACCTCAATTCACCTGTTGATTCAGGTGATGGCGTAGGAGACGGAGGCGCTCGCGACGGCACTTACGGAGATGGTGCCCCAGGAGGGAGCCTCCATTCCTTCGAGCTCGTCGATCTCCATCTCCTGCATGGCGAGCTCAACCGAAGAGTCGAGTTCTGTGTTTTTTTCCATATCTTCTCTCCTTTCTCACTTTCCGCCCCGGCGACCACCGAGACGGAATCCTGTGTGCCTGTGCTGCGGGCGATGAGGGCGTGGATCTCCTGCCTGCGCAGCCCGCCGAGCATCGGCAGGCCGGCTCCCCACGCGCGCACGGCAGCCCGAGCCACGGCGGAGACCTGGTCGGCGGTGGCCGGAAGGGAGCGGTCGATGTCCCAGGCGTCGATGAGCGCCGCGATC
Organism: Lipingzhangella halophila; assembly: GCF_014203805.1. Lineage (GTDB taxonomy): Bacteria > Actinomycetota > Actinomycetes > Streptosporangiales > Streptosporangiaceae > Lipingzhangella > Lipingzhangella halophila. The sequence continues at coordinate 5,303,326 of NZ_JACHJT010000001.1, forward strand.
CCCGACGACGGCTCGGGCGGCAGGTCCCCGGAGGCGGCCCGACGCATCCGCGACCACAGGCGCTGGAGCCGTTCGGCCGATCCCAGGCGGGCATTGCCGTCGGTGACCGCATGCCACAGGGGAGGGAGCAGCGCGGCGACGGCACGCATCTTGCGGACACCCAGCACCGACGACATCTCGTTGGCCAGGAACCATCCCTTGGCTGCGTAGGGGTCCGTGCAGACGTGCAACCGGTCCAGGTGGGTGAGACCACTCAGCCGGGCCGCTGCTACGAGGTCGCCGCGCTCGGGCGGGTGGGCGCCCGCGATCCGGTCACCGACCTCCACCAGCCGCGCCGCCACTGACTCGCTCTCTCGGTCGTGGCCGGGCGGCCTCGCGTGCGCGCCGGCGTAGCCGCTGGCGAGTCTGAAGAGCGCTTCGAGTACACCTTCGACCGCCAGGTCCCCCGGAAGGGTGGTGTAGGCCTCGGCGCTGAGCAGCGCCAGGTCCGGTTCGAGTGCCTCACCGCGTACCAACCGTCTGCGGCCGGCGTCGAGCACGCACGCGCTCCTGCTGACCTCCGCGCCGGTGCCCACGGTCGTGGGCACGGCGAGCAGGGGTCTGGACCGGTGCGTGCCTGGGGGGAGCGCGACGAGCCCGCACCGGCCCCGACCGCGCAGGAGGGGTCCGGTTCCCGGTTCGTCGGCAATCAGCGCCGCCAGTTTGGCCTGGTCGATGAGGGATCCGCCGCCCAGGGCCACCACCAGCTCCTTGCCACTGATCGTGCGGGCGCAGGCGATGGCGCGGTCGGCGTCTCCGGGCCCGGAGAGGACCGAGGCCTTCACGCGCGCTCCCGCCTCCGTGAGTGCGGAACGCACGGTGCCCGCGAGGGGGAGCTCGGCGACGCTCGCGTCGGTCAGCACTATCGCCCGGCACGACCCGTATTCGGCGAACGAACGTACCCAGTCTTGGGGGGAGGAGATCACCCGGACACCCTGGGGACGAGCCGGGATCACAGCTCCGCCCACCGTTCCGCGAACAGCGCCACACCGCGGCGCACGCAGTCCAGCAGTTCGTCCAGTTCGGCTTCCGTGTAGGTCAACGCCGGCACGATCTGGAAGCCGGACGGCCCGGGATGCACGATCGCACCGCACTCGCGCACGGCGGTCAACAGTTCGGGCACGAGATGCTGGGGGAGGTCCTCACCACCGGGCAGGCCGACGGCGAGCCCGCGGAAGCATCCGCGCCCCCGGGTGTGCGTGATCCAGGGGTGCACGGCACCGGGATCCGCCAGTTCGGTGTCCAGCCTCTGGGAGAGCTTGGCCGCGTTGGCCACCGCGTCCAGGCGACGCATCTCGTCGAGGGTGGCCAGGATCGCCGCGCAACTGGCGGGTGTGCCGCCCTGTGTCTCGGCGTGGGACAGCACGGCCCCGGCCCGGTCGAACGCGCCGGCGACCGGGATGGAGGCAACCAGGACAGCGGCAGCGCACGTGCCGTTGGTCAGCCCTTTGGAGAGCAGTAGCATGTCCGGCGAGCGGCTCCAGCTCTGGCTGGCGAACATCTCTCCGGTACGTCCGAACCCCGTCGCCACCTCGTCGGCCACGAGCAGGAAGCCGTGTTCGTCGCGGAGCCGGAGCAGCTCCTCGACGTACTCGTCGGTCAGCGGAAGCGCGCCGGTCCCCAGGACGGGTTCCACGACGACCGCGGCGACACGGCCCCCCTGCCGCCGGAAGAGGGCCCGTAGCTGCTCGGTGTCGTTGGGCTCCACGTGGCGCACCGTGCGTTGGTCGACCCCGTAGGCGCGCTGCCCGAGGTCCTCTCCTGTGAGCGCGAAACCCCCGTAGGTGAGTCCGTGGTAGCTGCCGCGCAGGCCGACCACAACCGACCGTTCGGGGCGGCCCTGGAGGATCTGCCACTGGCGGGCGAGCTTCATCACCGCGTCGTTGACGGCACCGCCGGAGGTGGAGAACAGGACCCGCCCGTAGTGCTGTACTCCGCAGACCTCGATCAGGGCCCGAGCGGCCCGCTGTGCGTACTGGTTCTTGTAGCGGTAGACGCTGAGATAGGAGGCGGTTCGCAGTGCGTCCGCGACGGCGTCGGCGATCGTGGTGTTGCCGTAACCGAGGTTGGCGTTCCACATTCCGCTGGTGCCGCACAGGAGCTCCTCACCGCTGGCGAACCGGACCCGGTTGCCGTGGGCGGCGACGGCGCACGGCGCCGTCTCGTCCGGGGCCGCCGGTTCGACGAGATAGGGCCACAGTCCCTGTTGCTCCGTGGTCACAGTCCCACCCCCTCTGTTGTCCCTCATCGTGTGTCGCTTGTCCCGCGCGGCCGCGCTCGGATGGCCCGCCCTCACGCGGTCGCACGCAGGATCGCCTTCAGGTCGTCCATCGCCGCCTTGTGCCCCAGGGCCTTGTGCACGCCGGTGACGTTGACGACGACCTCGTCCACGCCCGCGTCGCCGAACCCGGCTATCGCCCCGACGAGTTCGTCGGGTGTGCCGCTGAGGAAGGCACCGCACTCAACCAGGCGCTTGGCCGCGACATGGGGGGTGTCCTGTGCGGAGATCCCGGATCCCGCCCGCTGGAGCATGTCCCTGTAGTGCGGTCCGGCGACGTGCTGGGCGTTGCTGACGTGGGCGAGTTCGGCCGGGTCCCGGTCGACGGCTGCGACCGCCATGGGCACGATGGAGACCAGACGCGGGGTGGGACGCCCCGCTTTCTCGGCCCCTTCCCGGAGCGCCGGACGGATGACCTCGTCCAGGTAGGGCGCCGGTGTGAGCCAGGTGATCGCCACGTCGGCGATCTCACCGGCCAAACGCGCCATTCCGGGACGCAGAACCCCGAGCCCGAGGCTGACGTCCGGAGCGGGCGTGGGCGCAAGCTGCCCGCGGAAGGTCACGTAGTCACCTTCCACATCACCGATCCGACCGTCGATGCCCTGACGCACCGCGGTGAGGTACTCCCTCGCCGCCGTGAGCGGGCTCGCGTACGGCTCGGATCTCAGCGTCCGCTGGAAGTCCCGTGACCCCGGTCCGAAACCGGCCACGACCGGGTGGCCGGTGATCATCGCCAGCGAGCGGATCTGCGACGCGGCCTCGTAAGGATGGCGCAGGCCCATCAACGTCACGCCAAGCCCCACGGGGACACGGAACCCCGCGCCGGCCGCGTAGGCGAAGGCCTGGTGCGGTTCCACGAGCAGGGCCTGGCCCTGCCACAACCGGCAGGCGTGGGTCCATTCCACCAGTGCCGCATAGGGCAGCACCTGTTCCGGCCGACGTGGAACACGCGGAATGAGGACAGAAACAGTTGGCATCAATGATCCTAGCTAGCTCACACTCATGAGAAGTCACGGGATTGCCCTGGGGATTCACAGTGAGGGGATGGTGTAGTGGGGGAACCTAGGTAGGAAAAATCGCCTCTGGAGGAAAGTGGTGGGGACGCTACAGAAGCCCCCATCAGGCGCGCAACGACCACAACCGGAACCCAGAGCACCAAGACAGGTAAAGCAACTCCCGTGACGTGCGGTTACAAGGATCTAACCGGAGGAATAATCACCTGTGTCCGCTTCCGGCCACCCTTGGCCTCGATCTTTTCATGAGGGCCTGTCGATTGGTTGATTGGTCTGATCCGAACGAGGTACTCGAACTCCACGGAATCACCCGAGACCAACCCGCATGGATCTGAACCGCGCCAACTCCGGGCGCTGGGTCGCCGCTCAGGTCCAGCCGGAGCTCACCGAACCGCTCTTGTAATCTGCACCCCGACGGCCTTCAAGTGGGCCCCGACGCAGCTACCATCTACCACACGGATCTGATTCATGACTTCATGCCATAACGCCGAATTCCTCGGGCCGGCGAGGGAATCCTCCGGGTCGAAAAGCGACCTTTCCGGTGAATGCGAGGCGACGGTGAGCGGCGATCGGTTGTCCGACGTTTTCGCACGCCAACCCACGGTTTCTCGGGCCGTGGGCGCAGAATGGCGGACCGTGATTCCACCCTGGAACCGCCCGCGCACCGGCTCGGCGGACGCACGCCACGGCGACCCGGAGCCTGGGCGACCACACACGCGCCAACAGCTCCAATGACCGAATGTCCCCCACTCTGAAAGTTGGATTTGGTGAAATCACTGGTACTTGCCGGTGGATCGGGAACAAGACTCCGCCCTCTGACGCACACATCCCCCAAACAATTGCTCCCAGTAGCGGACAGACCCGTACTCCTTCATATTCTTGATCGGATCAGAGAGGCCGGGGTCACTGATGTCGGGATCATCGCTGGGGAAAATATGGACCAGATATCGTCCATCCTGGGAAACGGAAATGATATCGGCCTCCAACTAACATACCTCCACCAAGAAAAACCGCTTGGCCTCGCGCACGCTGTCATCACTGCCCAGGACTTCCTCGACCGGGACCCATTCTTGATGTTCCTCGGCGACATCTTCCTGGACGGGCACATCATGAAAGAGACGCAGCGTTTCCGCGAGGACCCGGAGGTCTCCCGCATTCTTTTGACCCATGTCAGCGATCCGCGAGAGCTGGGGGTTGTCGAACTCGACGACAACGGGAGGCCGACCCGACTGCGGGAAAAACCCGGCCGGCCCACGTCGAACGTCGTCCTCACCGGAATCTATTTCTTCTCGGAAGCGATGCACCAGGCAGTGTGGAGTATCTCCCCCGGAGACCGGGGCGAACTGGAAATCACCGATGCCATCCAGTGGCTGATCGACCGGGGGCATCCGGTCGAGGCGGACATGGTCGACGGCGGCTGGAAGGACACCGGGAATCCATCCGATTTGCTCGACGTCAACCGCCGTGAACTCCGCAAGCTCCACGGGGAGATCCACGGGGACGTCGACACGGCGAGCAGTCTGCACGGCGAAGTCCGGATCGCCGAGGGATCGACGGTCATCAGGAGCAGGATCCACGGGCCGGTCACCATCGGGCACAATTGTGTGATCACCGACTCCACGATCGGACCTTTCACGTCGGTCTCCGAGGGCTCCCGAATCACTTCGGCGTCAGTGGAGAACTCCATCGTCCTCGCCCACGCCACCGTTCACGGGGTCGGGGACATCAGCGCATCCCTCATCGGCCGCCACGCCGAAGTGCGGCGTGCGAGCTCTTCCACCACCAAGCACACGTTCGTCATCGGCGACCACAGTGGGGCTGAGGTCCGGGGATGAAGGTGCTTATCACCGGCGGCGCCGGATTCATCGGTTCGTGGTTCGTCCGGGACATCTTGGCCGGGCGAGCCTCCGGTTATGAGCACGCCCATGTCACAGTCCTCGACAAATTCACCTACGCCGGAGAGCGGCGGAACCTCCCGCGCGAGGACGACCGCCTCACCGTGATCGCGGGCGACCTCGCCGACGCACACCTCACGGCAGAGCTTGTGCCCGGCCACGACCTTGTCGTCAATTTCGCCGCCGAGACCCACGTGGACCGTTCCATCGTCGCCCCGCGCGACTTCATGAGGACCAACGCGCTGGGCGTGGAGACCCTCATGCACGCGTGTGTGCAGGGGGGTATCCCCCGTGTGCTCCATGTGTCCACGGACGAGGTGTACGGGTCCATCGAGCGCGGACGCTGGGACGAGCGCGCCCCCGTCGACCCGAGCTCTCCCTACTCGGCGGCGAAGGCCGCGGGCGACATGATCGCCCTGGCCTACGCACGCACGTACGGGCTGCCCGTGAGTGTGACCAGGTGCGGCAACAACTACGGTCCCCGCCAGTTCCCGGAGAAGCTCGTTCCCCTCTTCGTGACCAACCTGCTGGAGGGGAGACCGGTGCCGCTCTACGGCGACGGGCTCAACGTTCGGGACTGGATCCATGTGTCCGACCACTGCGCGGCGATCCGCCTGGTCGCCGAGAAGGGGGTTCCCGGCGCCGTCTACCACGTGGCGGGCACCGCCGAGCTCACCAACCGGGAGATGGTGGACCTGATCTTGCGCACGTGCGGAGAGTCCTGGGACCGGGTCGAGACCGTGCCGGACCGTCCGGGCCACGACTACCGGTACTCGCTGGACGACTCACGGCTCCGAGCCCTCGGCTACTCCCCGCAAGTCGGCGTCGAGGAGGGGATGGCGGACACCGTGCACTGGTACGAGACCCACCACCGGTGGTGGCGTCCGAAGAAGAGGGAGAGCGGTCTTCCCCGGACCAGGGGTGTGTGAACCGGCCGGCCGTTCTCAGGCCCCTGCGGGCCCGAAGGGCTCCACGGTCCCGACCCGGCCTCCCGTCACTCGCCCTGCTCGAACAGCTCCCGGGCCAGGAACGCGTGCCGCGAGTGGTCGGTGAAGACACCGTCCACTCCGACCTCGAAGAACGCCTCGTACTCGGCGGCGAAGCCGCCGTAGGCGTTCGGGTCGTCGCCGGAGCGGAAGTTCGCGGGCAGGAACCGGTTCTCGCTGCGGAAGGTGAACGGGTGCACCAGCAGGCCGGCCTCGTGCGCGTCGTCCACCAGCGACGTGGGCTCGGTCAGGTTGTCCTCGCTGTCGCGGGCGATGACCAGGTCCTTGGCCGGGCCGATGGCGTGGGCGAAGGACGCCACCTCGGCCAGGCCCTCGGGGGTGCGGTAGCGCCGCCAGTGCTTCTCGGTGCCCATCAGGAAGACCAGGGGCAGCTCGACCTCCGCCAGCGCGCGCAGGCTGTCGGCCTCGAAGGACTGCAGGTAGACCGGGACCTCGGGTTCCGGGCCGTGCAGCCCGTTCGCACGCAGCGCGGCTTCCAGCGGCGGCTCCAGGGCCAGACCGATGGAGCGGTGGTAGGCGGGGTGCTTGGTCTCGGGGTAGACACCGACCGGTCGGCCGAGTTCAGCGGTGAGCTTCTTCGCGAGGTCGATGATCTCGCGCAGGGTCGGGATCTCGTACTCGCCGTCGTGCGCCGCGTTGTCCGGCCGGACGCGCGGCAGCCGCTCGGTGGCGCGCAGCGTCTTCAGCTCGGCCAGGGTGAGGTCCTCGGCGAACCAGCCGGTGATCTCGGCGCCGTCGATGACCTTGGTGGTCCTGCGTTCGGCGAACTCGGCGCGCTCCGCGATGTCGGTGGTGCTCCCGATCTCCGGGTCGTGCCGCGCGACCAGGTGCCCATCCGCCGTGGCCACCAGGTCGATCTCGATGAAGTCGCCACCGAAGCGCGCACCCAGCTCGTAGGAGGCGAGCGTGTGCTCGGGTCGGTGGCCCGACGCGCCCCGGTGCGAGATGATCTCGATGCTGGGCTCCTGCGTGTTCGTGCGCACTGGTTCCGTCCGTCCCGGTAAACGTAAGGCCGGCCCGGAGGTGCCGGGCCGGCCGTGGTCAGCGGTCCTGAACGAAGTGCTCAAGACCAGCGGTCGCGTTGGTCAGGCCAGCTTGCCCACCACGTGGTCGATGCACTCGGTGAGCGCCTGCACGTCGGTCGGTTCGATGGCCGGGAACATGCCGACGCGCAGCTGGTTGCGGCCCAGCTTGCGGTAGGGCTCGGTGTCGACGACGCCGTTGGCCCGCAGGGTCGCGGCGATCGCGGCGGCATCCACATCGTCGGAGAAGTCGATCGTGCCGACGACCTGCGAGCGCTGCTCGGGATCGGTAACGAACGGGGCGGCGTGCGCGGACTTCTCCGCCCAGGTGTAGAGGATGGCGGAGGACTCGGCGGTGCGGCTGACCGCCCAGTCGAGGCCGCCACGCTCGTTCATCCACTCCACCTGCTCGGCGAGCAGCAGCAGAGTGCCGATGGCCGGCGTGTTGTACGTCTGCTCCTTGCGGGAGTTGTCCACCGCGGTCGGCAGCGAGAAGAACTCCGGGATGTAGCGTCCGCTCCCGGCGATCTCGTTGGCGCGCTCCAGTGCCTTGGGGGACATGATCGCCACCCACAGGCCGCCGTCGGCGGCGAAGCACTTCTGCGGGGCGAAGTAGTAGACGTCGGTCTCGGCGATGTCCACGGGCAGGCCGCCCGCACCGCTGGTGGCGTCGACCAGCACCAGGGAGTCGGCGGCGGCGCCGGGCACCCCCCGGATCGGGGCGGCCACGCCGGTCGAGGTCTCGTTGTGCGTGAGCGCGTAGGCGTCCACGTCGTCCTCGGGACGGGGCGTACCGTGTGTCCCGGGCTCGCTCTCGATCACGGTCGGCTCGTCCAGCCAGGGCGCACCCTTGGTGACCTTCGCGAACTTCGAGGAGAACTCACCGAACGTCAGGTGCTGGGCCTTGCCGCGGATCAGGCCGTGGGCAGCGATGTCCCAGAACGCGGTGGTCCCGCCGTTGCCGACGACAACCTCGTAGCCCTCAGGCAGCGAGAAGAGCTGCGCCACCCCGGAACGGACGCGCTCCACCAGCGACTTGACGGGCTTCTGGCGGTGCGAGGTGCCAAAGTACGTGGCTCCGGAGGAGGCCAGGCTGTTCAGTTGCTCGGGACGGACCTTGGACGGGCCGCAGCCGAAGCGGCCGTCACTGGGCAGCATGTTCGAGGGAATCTGAATCTCGGTCACGGGGTCAACTCTAGTCCTTGCGCTGGTGCGTGTGGGCGTGTGGGGGGCACCACAAAGGCGACTGCCTCCGGGATCGGGCGCCAGTCCGGCTCAGTCGAAGTCGGTCTCGGCGAGCAGGGCGGACAGTGTCGCCGGCCGCGGGTCGCGGAGCACCGCGGACACCAGGTGCCGGTGCGACCACTGGTCAGACGCCCAGCACAGCGCACGGGCGAGACCATCGGTGGTCGCGGCGTGCAGGGACGAGCCGTCGTAGCGCCATTCCGCGTTGACGCCGTCGACGGTCAGCTCCTCGTGGTGCACGTAGGTGAGCGCCGGGTCGGCGAGCACGACGCGCACCTCCTCGGGAACCGGCCGGACGTCGCCCTGGGAAGTGATGCGCCCTTCGACCTCCTCACTCGCCAGCGCCAGGTCGAGGACGTCGGCCACCTGCGCGGAGTGCCGCGCCGGGACCAGCACCACCGGTCGGTCCGCGAGCAGCGGAAGAAGGTCGGGCGCGTCGACGACGACGGTCTCCTCGGCGTCGGCGACCACGATCGAGCCACCGCGCACCGCCCGCACACGCTCGGGCGGCTCCGCCCGGTCGGCGTCGACCCGGGCGAGCGCGGTCCAGATCTCGCGCAGCGCCGCGCGCTCGACGTGCCGACCAGGATCGGCGAGCCGGTCCAGCAGGTCATCGGGGCCGTCAGGCTCGGTAAGCAGCGCGTCGAGCGAGGTGCGCACCCCCACTGCCCGCGCGAGCTCGCTGTCGGTGCCGGCCGGAGCCTCGTCGTACAGCCCGGCGAGCGCCGCGGCGGCGTCGCCGGTGCGCAGCTCGGTCGGGTGCCGGCCGTTCAGCTTCGCTCCGGTGCGCAGCCACCAGGCCGTGTATGAGGGCACATCGCTGACCTGGCCGTCGTGCAGTACGCGGGCGGGCTCGACCACCGCCGCGCGCAGCCGCGCGCCCGCGAGCAGTTCCAGTGCCTGCGGCCAGCGGTCATCCCGGACGAACTCCAGGTCGGCGACGGCCACCAGCTCGGGGATCACCGGCGGCAGCTCGGGCTCGCCAAGCCGATCCATGACCTCCTCGGCCCACTCGTCCACCGCGTCGAGCTGCTCCAGGCTCTCGGCCAGGCCCGCGTCGAGCGTGACGTCGTTCGCCCGGACCAGCAAGAAGGACCAGAGCACGCCGACCGCTTCGAGGGTCTCGGCGCCGTAGCGCTCCACAAGGTCGGCCGCGACGACCCCGAAGGGGGCGTCGTCGGAGAGGATGCCCATCAGCGGACTGTCCGGCAGCAGCAGGTCCCCCGCCACCGAGTACCCGCCTTCGGAGTCCCGGAGCGCGAGCCCGGTCAGCCATGGCGCGTCGGCGATGGTGGTGCCAGAGGCCGCGACGAGGTCCAGGACCGGGGCGGCGACCTCGTCGGGGTCGTCGGAGCTGATCGAGTTCTCCACGGCCGCCTTGGTGAGCGGATCGGTGAGGGCAGCGCTCGCGTTCGCCTCGACGGCGCCAAGACGCATCAGCAACGGGTCGGCAGCCTGCGGATGGACGATCCGCAGGCCGAGCGCGTCCAGCGCGTCCAGTGCGACAGTGCCGTCACCGATGGCCGCTCCGACCGGGACGAGCAGCGATCGGGGCCCGCGGACGAGCCGCCCGTCGGCCAGCGGCACCGGAAGCGCGCCCAGCTCGTCGAGGTCGGCGCCGCGCTGGCCGGCCTCACCGAGTGCCGCGTACAACCCCGCCCACCAGCCCGGTTCCCGGTCGAGATCGGCGAGCAGATCGGCCAGCTCGGCCAACCCGACACGGCGCAGGCGCAACCGGGTGAGACCGGTGTGGTGCGGGTCCCACGCGCCCGGAAGCACCGTGGGCAGCACGTCGGCCACGACCGCCGCGACACTGGGGCCGCCCTCGACCGCGACAGCGTCGCGCGGGCGGACCGGCTCGCCCTTCTCGGTCACGAGAAACGGGGTGTCGAGCAGCGGCTTGGCGACCGCGCCGCGGAACCGGCCGTCGAACTCCCCGCGCCCGATGGTGGTGACGGGAACCAGGTCCAGCGCGGCGCGGGCGTCGAGCTGGCAGAGCAGCTCGCAGTAGGAGTCGGCCGCCGCGGCGATGAGGGTCTCGGTCGCGGGGCCGGGGGCGACCTCCCTGCGGTCAGGGCTCAACGGGAACGTCCCGATGAGCAGCGCGGGGATGTCGAGCTCAGCATCGCTGGGCGTGGGTGCGTGCACGACCCGGGCCACGTTGTCGGGGAGCCCGGCCAGCCCGCCGCTGGTGGTCACCGGGACGGCCCAGGTGAGCGCCCAGTCCAGGCGCGTGCGTTCCTCCGTTGGGCGATCGGCGAGCAGCGCGGGGTCGAACCGCCCCGATCGGCTGACCGTGCGCCACCGGGTGGCCAGCTCGCCCGTGGAGTCGCTGACCCGGGTGACGGTGTCATCGGAGCCGTTCCCAAGGTCGCGGGTGAGCACGCGCTCGCCGCGCTCCGTCGTGATCCGGACTTCAGCGAGATCCGGAAGTGCCAGCAGGAGCGCCTCGCTGGTCTCGTCGAGTAGCGCACCGAGCCGGGCACGGGCCTCGTCGTCGCGCAGCACCAGCGTGACCACGGTGTCATAGTCGCCCAGTGGGTCCCCTGCGGCGCTGAAGGGCAGCCGGAGCAGCGGCACGTTGCCATCGCGCCGCCGGATCTCGTCGGCGAGCTCGGGGCGTGCGCGGCCGGACTCCAGCAACTCCTCGCTGACCGCGGTGCGCGCCCGGTCGAGGTCGAAGTGCACGGCGCCATCGTGTGAGGCGATGGTGACGTTGTCGCTGACCGCGGCCACGGCCGAGAACCCGACGCCGAACCGGCCGGTCGAGCCCGGCGCGCCGTCGTCGCGTTTCGCCGAGGCGCGCAGGGTGGCCAGGGACTCCACACCACTCGCGGCCAGCGGGGCGCCAGTGTTGCCGGCGGTGAACACATTGCCGTCCAGCGTGAGGTGCAACCGTCCGGGAGTCCCGGCGCGCCGCGCGGCGTCCGCGGCGTTCTGCGCGAGCTCGACGACGACGCGGTCGCGGTAGCCGCCGAGTGCGTAGTCCTCCTCGGCGTTGGCGTCCTCCCGGAACCGCGCCGGGGCGTCCGCCCATCCGTCGAGGACCCGCCGCCGAAGCTCAGCGGTGTCGAACGGGTCGGCCTGTGTCGGGTCCATTCGGACTCCTCCCGGATCGGTGCGCAACCACGGTACGCGAACGGTAAACCGCCGTCGGGGAGGTTTCGCGCAGACCAGCTGGTGAGTGCGGAATTCTCGACGCTGGTCAGCGGCGATCTCCCGCGCGGATGCCTCAGCTTTCGGAGGAGACCAGCTCCAGTTCGGTGGTGTCGTCGAAGACGATGTGGTCGTAGCCCAGCTCGTCGATGACGGGGGCGATCGGATCGGGCTGCGCGGCGGGCTGGGCCGCCTCGGAGTGCGCGCCGCACCCGTGGTCGAGCGAGACGACCCGGCCGTCGTCGGGCGCGTACTCGTTTGCGCACACCCCGAACATCTGGCGGAACTCTCCGGCCAGAGGAGTGAGGAAACCACAGGTCGCGCAGGTCGCGGGCGCCGCCTTCGCGATGGCGCTGTAGGGGCCGGAGTCGCTGTTGTACCAGCGCTCGGCGGCGGCCTGGCGCCCCACCTCCGAGAGCACGCGGGCCCGGCCGAGACCCAGCTCCCAGACCATCTGCTGGTCGACGCCCTCGTCCGCCAATTCGCTCTCGGGCACTTGCGCGTACCCGGGCTTCAGGCGGTCGTCCTCCGCGGAGCTGGGCATGAGGTCGCCGACTCCAAGGTCCCCTGGACGCAGGCGCTCCTTCCACGGCACCCACTCCGGGGCGAGCACAGCATCGGGCCCGGGGAGCAACGTGACCTCGTTGACGGTGACAGCCTTGGCGCGCGCCGCGCGGACGACCGTGACGGCGTAGTGCCATCCGCGATAGGCGGCTTGCCGGCACTCGAAGAGATGGGTGACCAGACGCTCGGCCTCGACCTTCGTGGAAAGGTGTTCGCCAACCCACTCCGGACGTGCGATTTCGACGGCTGCGGCGCGGGCGAGGTCCACCGCCTCGATGCACGCGCTGTCTGGTGTGGGAGTTCGACGGCTACGGCTCACACTTCCATTTTCGCTGATAGCAGGCGCCAACTTAACCATACGGTCGATCGATAGGCGACCGTTACGCCGCCCTCGTAGGGGTCACGGGGCACGCGGCACCGAAATGTGAAGTGAATCACCCCCAGTGAGTGGGCCGCGGGGGAACCCCGCGGCCGCACGAACGTCGGGCGGTATCACGCATCCAGGTCGTCGGCCACAACACGCAGGAGCTGCGCGATCTTGGCCGCCTCACGCCGGTCGGGGTGTTTGCCCCGACGGTAGGTTGCCGAGATGCCGTCGAGGAGCTTCATCAGATCCTCGACGATGACCACCATCTCGTCGGGCTTCTTGCGCATGGCCTTGGACACCGAGTGCTGGGTGTCGAGCACCTTGAGCTGCAGCGCCTGAGCGCCCTTCCTGCCCTCGACGACGCCGAACTCCACTCGCTGCCCCGCGCGCAGCGACGTCGTTCCCGTGGGCAGCGCCGAGGAATGGACGAAGACCTCGCCGCCGTCATCCCGGGTAAGGAAGCCGAATCCCTTATCGCTGTCGTACCACTTGACCTTGCCGGTGGGCACGTATGACCTCACGCTCTCGCCGTCGGACCGGAAGGGAGCCAAGCCTGACGAATCGGGGGTCGGCTCCGAATGTCCACTTAGCCTCCCTGCGCCCCATGTTCGCACAGGGCCGCTTTCAGGTTAGTGCTCGGCGATCTCGCCAGGCGAGCGAGAATCGACCGAGAATTTCCGTGAACGCCGGAGAATAGTCGTCCGCAACCTACGGGAGCCCGCGCACGTTTCCCCGCTAAACACCGCGCGCCCGGGCAGCGCCCGCCAGAGCGAGTGAGAGGCCCGGAGGCGGAGCTCCGGGCCTCTCTGTTGACGACGCCCCCGCCAGCGCAGGTTGCGGAGTTGTGGGACGGGACCCGGCGGGGCGGGACGCCGCCAATTGCGGACGTCGCCTTGCGGCCGATCGGAGCAAGGGGCGCCCGGCGCGTTCCCCACAAACCAATGTGGAACCCAACGCGTCACCATCATCACTCAGCGTCGCGATTTACTCCACCACAAGAATCGCCGATCGACCACGATATTTCGCGGTGTTTGCCACTAGTTGACCAGCGGAGCCTTTCGGAACAGCGCGACCGCCGCACCTGTGGTTGGGGTCCGGGGTCAGATGTCAGTGGCGCGCTTGATCCGCGTTATCCGCACGAGAAGGTAGATGACACATCCCAGCGCCGCCGCGCGCAGCCCGACCACTCCGGTTTCCATCAGTGACATCAGGATGATCTGGTCAATGTAGGGCGCCTCACCTGACCAGAACGTCATTGAGATAACCGTGACCGCCAACGGAACGGCGACGGCCACGCGCTTGTCCCGCCGGGTCCACACGTCACTCAAGATCACCAGCACCGCACCGACGACCCACACCAGGGCCACCTGCCCAACCAGACCACTGACCAGGTAGACGCCGATGGCGAACATCTCCGGTGGGTACTGCCGTGCCGCCGCCGCCAGTGCCACGACGGCTCCGCGGGGAGTGTCGCCCGCCCGGTCGCGGACCGCGGTCCGTCCCGCGCCACCGAACAGGCCGCGGTCGGGCCCGCCCCGCCACGGGGGCGGCTCCCGGTCCGCGTGCCGCGGCGCGGCACCGGGCTCGGGCCCATCCCGCCACGGGGGCGGCTCCCGATTCACTTTCCGCGAAGCGGCACCGTTGCCGTTCTCCTCAGCGTCCCCGTCCCCGTCCCTCTCCCTGTCGGCGGAATCCTCCGCGCACTCTCGGGCGACGAGGTCTTCGGGCGTGCCGAAGTCTTCCAGCACCCGGCGGACCTGCTCGGCTTCGGTACTGTCGCCGCACGCCTCATCGATCCGCGCGCGCAGCTCGGTGAGGTACACGGCGCGCTGCCGCGCTGTCAGGTACCCGTACGTGGCCTGGCCCACCTCACTCAGGTAGTCCAGCACCACTTGCTCAGCCCGCGGCGTCATAGGCCCCATAGTGCCGCAAGATAGCCCGATTTCTCCCGCCAAGGCGGCGATCTCAACCCACCTGGGACACAACGGAGCGCGCCCACGCACGGGACCGGCCGGCCACCGCCTCGCCCGCCCACGCGGCTAGGTGATGTTCCGGGTGGTTGGTAACGCGGCTGGCAGGTGCGTGGTGCGGCCCCTGACGGGACAGCGAGGGTGGCCGATGGTCGGGGGTGGTGCCCATCGGTGCGGGTTCCCGGTAGTGGCGCGCCCGACAAAAGCGGCACCGAAGGCAGTGGGTGGGCCAGCCCCTGGGTGGCGGTGCGGGTGCCCGATGGTGCCGCGCCCGACGGGGCAGCGACGACGGTGAACGGGCCGGCCCCCGATAACCGCTCCTGGTGCCCGATGGTGGCGCGCCCGACGGGGGTGGTGCGGGCGTTCTCGGCGACGCTCACCCCTCAAAAGACTCGCAATCCGGACATAGCGGGCGCGCGTGGGGGTGCACCCCGCATCGAAGGTGACCGTGGGGACATGTTCGGCGCCGAGAACGTCCCCACAGACAGTCTCGGCGCGGCTCAGCACCGAGAACGACACCACAGACACCCCGCTGGACCCCACCCCGTCCTCGCCGCCCCCGTTACACGCGCCACCACCGGGCACCAGCCGCGACCCCCGCAGGTCGACCCACCCACCGTCCTCGCCGCCCCCGTTACACGCGCCACCACGTACCCACAGCACCGTTCTAGCGGACCCGGGAGGTGCGCTGAGCACCCCGCCGCCCGCGGAGTCCCACGATCCCGGCGGCGCCGAATCGAATAGCGTAGGTGCGATGACCGAGGACGCAGAAGCGGCACGCACCGGCAGGCCGGCCACGTTCACGTCATGGCTGCGCGGACTCACCAGTGCCGAGCTCGCCTCGCTGTTCGCCGCGCGCCCGGACCTGATCTCGCCGGTTCCCGCTGACCTCGGCGCCCTTGCGGCACGCTGTACCGCGCGGCCGGCTGTGCTACGCGTCTTGGACCAGCTCGACCAGTTCAGCCTGCGGGTCCTCGAAGGGGTGGTCGCGCACGACCGCCTTGCGGTGCCGCGCGCCGGCCGGTCCCAGGACCGGGCCGAGCCCGCCGGTGCGGAGTACCACCAGCTCGCCGCCGGGCTCGGGGAACCGGGCGCGGCGCTCGACGGCGCCCTCGCGCGGCTCCGCCAACTGGCCCTGGTGTGGGACGACGGCGAGCGCCTGCGCCCGGTGAGCGTGCTGCGGGACATCCTGACCCAGCCGGCGGGTCTCGGACCGCCGTTGCGGACCCTGCTCGGTGGGCTCGACGTGGCGCATCTCAACCAGCTCGCCCGCGTCCTCGACCTACCGGCCGGGTTCGGCCCGACCGACCACCCGGTCGACCGGATCGCCGAGGCCCTCAGCGCGCCCGAACGCATCAGTGCCCTCCTGGACGCGGCCGGCCCCGACGCGCACGCGGTCCTCGACCGGCTCGTGTGGGGGCCGCCGAACGGAACCGTCTCCGGCGCCACACGCGCCGTGGACGTCGAGACCGCCGATTCCCCTGTGGAGCAGCTCCTCGCCCGCGGGCTGCTGCTTCCCAGCGACGACAGCACGGTCACGCTTCCCCGGGAGATCGGGCTGCACCTGCGCGGCGGCCAGTTCTTCCAGGACGTCGAGGCGCTGCCGCCGGCCCTCACGGGGACAGAGCGCGCGCCCGCCGCGGTCTCCCGGGACGCCGCGGGACAGGCGTTCACGGCCCTCCGCTCGGTCGCCGCGCTACTGGAGAACTGGGCCGACGACCCGCCAAGCGTGCTGCGCAACGGCGGCCTGGGCGTGCGCGACCTGCGCCGCACCGCTCAGGCGCTCGACCTCGACGAGCCCACAGCCGCGCTGCTGGTCGAGACGGCGTGTGCCGCCGGCCTGCTCGGCACCGACGAGGGCATCGCGGGCGTGTGGCTGCCCACGGCCGGTTACGACGTCTGGCTGGAGCGCCCGCCCGAGACGCGCTGGCTTGAGCTGGCCGAAGCGTGGCTGCGCTCCCCACGGGTGGCCAATCTGGTCGGTTCCAAGGACGAACGCGGCCGGCCCCGCAACGTGCTGGGCGAAGGGCTCGACCGGCGCGCGGCACCCGAGGTCCGGCTGGACGTGCTGAACGCGCTCGCCAGGGCACCCGAGGGGGTGCGGCCCACCCCCGAGTCTCTCGCCGACCACCTCCGATGGCAGCGGCCCCGCCGCCAGGGCTCCGGCTACTCCGCTCTGGTGGAGGCCGCCCTACACGAGGCGGGCGCGCTCGGCCTCACCGGCCGCGGGGCCCTCGCCCCACACACCCGCGCGCTGCTGGAGGAGCTCGGCGACGAAGAAACCCCGCTCGCCGAACGCGCGAGCTCCAAGGCGGGATCGCTCCTCTCCGCGGAGATGCCGCAGCCCCTGGACCACATCCTGATCCAGGGCGACCTCACCGCCGTGGCCCCGGGTCCCCTGGTTCCCGAGCTCGCCCGCGAGCTCGCACTCGCCGCCGATGTGGAGTCCACCGGCGGAGCCACCGTCTACCGTTTCAGCGCCGCGTCCATCCGCCGCGCCATGGACGCCGGCCGGGGCGCGGCGGACCTCACCGAGCTGCTGGAACGCCATTCCCGAACTCCGCTGCCGCAGCCACTGCGGTACCTGATCGCCGACGTCGGGCGCACGCACGGGCGGCTGCGCGTCGGAACCGCCTCCAGCTACCTGCGCTGCGACGAACCCGCCATTCTGGACGAGCTGGTCAATGACCGGCGGGGCACCGACCTCGCGCTGACCCGCCTCGCGCCCACGGTGGTCGCCAGCCGCAGCACCCGCCCGGTGCTGCTGGAGCGCCTCAGTGACCTCGGGTACAACCCGGTCCCCGAGGCCACCGACGGATCAGTCCAGCTCAGCCGGCCGGGGCCGCGGAGAGCGAGCGCTGCCACGCCAGCGGCCGAGCTCACCGAACCCGCACCCCTCGGACCGGAGCTCCGCATGGCCGCCGTCCGCGCGGTGCGCGCGGGCGACGAGGCCGCCACAGCCGCCCGCCACCCCGTCCCGGCGCCCGAGGGCGAGCCCCCGGCCTCACCGGCCGCGGCGACACTGTCGGCCCTCACCTCGGCCGTGCGGGAGGGAAAGCGGGTCTGGATCGGCTACCTGGACACCGACGGGCGCGCGAGCAGCCGCATCGTGGAACCGGCCACGGTCGAGGGCGGCTACCTCACGGCCTACGACGCGACCCGGGCGGCGGTCCAACGCTTCGCCGTGCACCGGATTACCGGTGTGGCGGACCTGTCCTGAGCGCCGACAGCCGCGCCCTGTTCAGGTCTGGAATCCGCTGAGAGACCAGGTTCGCCGCCAAGGCGTGCCTTTGGCCACCCGCGACCGCGTTCCGCAGTGCGCCACGTAGATGTGCCGCCCGTCGACGTCGCTGGAGACCAGGCGCGCATTTACCCCACACGCGCCCGCCCACAGGTACAGCTCAACGAGGCTGTCGAGCATGCGCACCTCATGTGGCGGATCATCGTCCGGACGGTCAGAGTTGGCGGCCATCCACGCGGCGGGCCTCTTGTAGCGGTCGGAAGGACCGAAAGGAACGGTCACCGCGCCCACATCCCCTTGAAGATGTAGGGGCGAACCCGTCCGGTGCGGGTACGGCGCCGACGCGCGCGATGGATATGGCCGGTCATGCCATCAGCTCCTGCTTAGCTGGTGGCCACGCCCCGCGCCTGTTACCGCAGGCGCCGGGGTCTTTCTGCGCAGGAGAGTACTCGGTTTTTGTTTACCTGTCTATGCCTAGCTATAGATATCTCTTTCTATGCACGCATCGGGATGGATGTCTAGCTTTCACGTGTGGAGTACGACCCGACCCAGCCGAAGTGGCAGCAAATCGCCGACGTCCTGCGTGAACGGATCAACTCGGGCGAGTACCCGCCGCAACACCTCATCTCGGAGGTGCAGCTCGAATCGGAGTTCGAGGTAGCCCGGGTGACCGTACGCAAAGCGGTGCGGGCACTCCGGGAGGAAGGGCGTGTAGTGACCACGCCGGGGATGGGCTCCTTCGTCGCCGAGTCGGACGCGGGTGAGTAGCGACCGGCGTCGAACCCGACCGTACGGACATGTTCAGCGTCGAGAATGACCTCATGGTCATTCTCGACGTGTCTCGCTGTCGGGCGCGCGAGAAAGCCGGTGTAACCGGCGCCGCTACGCGGTAGACATGAGTCGGCGACGCCCCCTCCGGTCCGGTCCCGACGCGACCCCCGGAGGACCCCGTTCACGGATTCGCGGAGAGGAACGGCACAGAGCCCATGAGCGACCCACCGCTGCCCCCCGGAGCGTCCACCCCCCGGGAGGACCGCCCCCACCGGCCGCGCCCGGCAGAGCGGGAGCGCGATGGCCAGGATTCCCGGGACCGGGACCGCGAACGCGGGCCCACCGGCGCCAGCAGCTCCACCATGGCCCTGGTGCTGCACGGGATGACGTTCCTGTGCTGTGCCAACTGGCTCTTCGGCGTCATCGGGATCGTCTTCGCCGTGCGCGCGGCGCATAAGCGCGATCGCGGGCTCTACGCCCAGGCCGAGACACTCACCCGGTACTCGTGGTACTGCCTGGGCGCCGCTGCGGTGATGTTCGTGGTGATGGCCATCCTGACCCTCTGGCTTCTCACCCAGGCGGGCTCCATGGTCCAGGACTACGCCCCGGTTCCCTACTAGCTCGCTGGTGAGTCGCGGGCCCACGCACGGTGCTGCGGCATAATGGGTAGCGGGGTGGTCCGGTGGTCCTGACGGCCACACTGGCCCGGGAGCACCTCGACCGGTCAGGGGCACGCGAGGGAAGGACAGCACCCATGAGCCAGCAGTGGCGCGAGCCCGGGGCTGACGTTCCCACCCCAGCGCCCGTGGAACCCCAGGCCACCGGGCCCCACGGAGACGCTCGGACCGGTGGGCCGCGGCCGCGTTTCGCACCTCCGGCGGACGACCCTTTCAAGCCGGCCGGATCCGGCCAGAACGCGCCTCTGGCAGGCGCCGGCTCCAATCCTGACGCACCGGCACCCAGGCCCACCGGTATGCTCAAGGGGCCGCCGTCGGGCCCGCCGGCCCGTGTGGGGAGCGCCGTCGCGGCGCTGATCGCCGCTGTGCTGACGCTGCTGGTTCCGGTGGTCTTCTGGCTCCTGAGCTTCTACCTTCTCGCGCTACTGGTGAACATTCCCGCGATCGCCTTCGCGGCCGTCGCGCTGAGCAAGACCGACGACCCGCCCGAGGTCGAGCGCTTCATGCGCTACTCGTGGGCTGCCACGATCATCTACATCGGCCTGGTCCTCGTGCTCATCCTGGTGCTCGTGCTGGTCGCCATAAGCCTCACCTAGCCGTGCCTCCACTGGCTCCGGGCCTGCGGGACAAGCGCCCGCGCCGGGTTGTAGGGAACAGGGGCCCGCATATCGTGGACCGGACGCAACCAGCAGCCCCTCGGCGGTGTCCTACTAGCCAGACGCGCGCCCTACCAGGTTTCAGGAGGCAGGCCTCATGAGCCAGCAGTGGCCGGATCCGCGGGGGTTCTGGCAGGACCAGCCCGGGGCCCATGAGTGGCAACAGGGCGGCCACCACGGAGGGGGCGGCTACCAGATCCCACCCGGCGACTACCAGGTCCCGCCCGGCGACTACCAGAGCGGCGCCTGGCAGTCGCAGTGGCAGACACACGGCGCGTACGGGTACGCCTACCCGCGGCCGGGCTACGCCGATCCCGGTCCGATGACCGGGAGCGTGGTAGCGGCGCTGGTCGTCGCGGCCATTACCATGTTCCTGTGCGGTGGGACCAACATTGTCGGCCTGCTCCTGGCGTGCATCGCCCTCGGTAAGAGGGACGACAACCCGGTCGAGGCCGCCAAGCTGACGCGCTACGCGTGGATCAGCAACTGGATCCACATCGGCATCCTCGCGCTCATCGTCGTCTTCTTCATCGTGATGATCGTGCTTGCCGTGAGCGCGTGAGCGCCCCTCGCTCATGGCGGGCCCCATAGTGTGACGTCCCGCTCGGCCGCGCCGGTTTCCGCCGGTGACGCCAGCCAACCCCACCGCCCGCGTACCGCGGTGGAAGGAGAACCGTGCCCGACGGACCGCTCATCGTCCAATCCGACAAGACCCTGCTTCTCGAAGTCGACCACGAGCTGGCGACCGAGTGCCGCCGGGCGATCGCTCCGTTCGCGGAACTGGAGCGCGCGCCCGAGCACGTGCACACCTACCGCATCACGCCGTTGGCGCTGTGGAACGCCCGCGCCGCCGGGCACGACGCCGAGCAGGTCGTGGACGCGCTGATCGGCTACTCCCGGTTCCCGGTCCCCCACGCGCTGCTGGTCGACATCGCCGAGACGATGGACCGCTACGGCCGCCTCCGGCTTGTCGCGCACCCCACCCACGGGCTGGTGCTGCACGCCCTGGACCGGAGCGTGCTGGAGGAGATCCTCCGGTCCAAGAAGGTCGCCCCGATGCTGGCCGAACGCGTCGGGGACGACGGCGACACGGTGGCGGTGCATCCCAGCGAGCGCGGGAACCTCAAGCAGGCCCTCCTCAAGCTCGGCTGGCCCGCCGAGGACCTGGCGGGACACGTCGACGGCGAGGCGCACCCCATCGACCTCGACGGCGACTGGGAGCTGCGCGAGTACCAGCACGAGGCGGCCGAAGGGTTCTACGCGGGCGGCTCCGGCGTCGTGGTGCTGCCCTGCGGCGCCGGCAAAACACTAGTCGGCGCCGCCGCCATGGCGCTGGCCAGGGCGACCACGCTGATCCTGGTCAGCAACACCGTCTCGGTGCACCAGTGGCGCGACGAGCTACTGCGCCGCACGACGCTCACCGAGGACGAGATCGGGGAGTACTCCGGCACGCGCAAGGACATCCGACCGGTCACCATCGCGACGTACCAGGTGATGTCGTCTCGCCGGAAGGGCGTCCACGACCATCTGGAGCTGTTCGACGCGCGCGACTGGGGCCTGATCATCTACGACGAGGTGCACCTGCTGCCCGCGCCGGTCTTCCGCATGACGGCCGGGCTGCAGGCGCGCCGCCGCCTGGGCCTCACGGCGACGCTGGTCCGCGAGGACGGCCGCGAAGGCGACGTGTTCTCGCTGATCGGCCCGAAACGCTACGACGCGCCGTGGAAGCAGATGGAGAGCCAGGGGTGGATCGCCCCGGCCGACTGCGTCGAGGTCCGGGTGAACCTCACCGACTCCGAGCGCATGGCCTACGCCACCGCGGAGCCAGAGGACCGGTACCGCTTCTGCGCCTCCACCGGAGCCAAGACGAACGTGGTCCGGGAGCTCGCGCAACGGCACGACGGGGAGCAGGTCCTGGTCATCGGCTCCTACATCGACCAGTTGGACGAGCTCGGCGCGCAGCTGGGCGCGCCGGTCCTCAAGGGTGAGACCCGGGTCAAGGAGCGCGAGCGCCTGTACCAGGCGTTCCGGTCCGGTGAGTTGCGCACCCTTGTCGTCTCCCGGGTCGCGAACTTCTCCGTCGACCTGCCCGAGGCGGGGGTCGCGATCCAGGTGTCGGGCTCGTTCGGCTCGCGCCAGGAGGAGGCCCAACGGCTGGGCCGGCTGCTGCGCCCCAAGTCCGACTCCCGCGCCGCACGCTTCTACGCGGTGGTCGCCCGGGACACTCTCGACCAGGAGTACGCCGCGCACCGGCAACGCTTCCTGGCCGAGCAGGGCTACGCCTACCGGATCGCCGACGCCGGCGACGTCCTGGCCGGTGAGGAGATCTAGCAGACCCCGCTAGGACGGACCCCACAGGCGGTGCACCCCGATGCGCAGGGCGATGGTCATGGTGGCGTCGAGCTCGGCCACCGTGTAGTTGATCTCCGGCAGGCTGTCGCGGTACTTGTCGAGGTAGCCGGGGAACCGCGACGGCGGCATCGGCTCGGCGACCCGCTCGGCGCGGCCGATCAGCACGTAGATCTCGCCGCTTTGGTTGTCGTCGAAGTGCAGCGTCACCTTGGGGTTGGCGTCAATGTGCGCCACCTTGGCCGCGCCGGGGTAGGTGTAGATGACGAACTCGTCGCCGTCCCACACGAACCACACGGGCCTGGGCATCGGCTGGCCCGAAGGCGACACCGTGGTCAGCCAGATAACCGGCTCCTTGCCGGCCCTCTCGCGAAGCGCCGGGGTGAGTTCGACCACCATTCCGCGATGATGCCGTACTCGTGCCGGCAATGTCCACGGGCCATGCCAGGGTCGCCCATGCCGCGCGCCCGCCGGCTCACACCGACGGCAGCCCTCCGAGTACGTAGGTGAACCCGGCGATCCCCCACGCGACGAGGGAGTAGCCCAGGGTCTGGGCGCGCAGGATGGTGTTCGCCCGGATAGCCGGGGTGACGAACGCGGCAACCAGCAGGATCAGGGCGAGCATCGCCGGGATGGTGGAGGCGAGCGCGAAGAGGTTCATCTGGGCGACGCACTCGGGGTAGCCGGGACTTCCCGCATCGCCACAGAACACTGTCTCTCCTCTCGGGAGCGCGAGAACGCCAACGACCTGGGACGGCAACGCCGTTCGCCCGGAACCGTACGGGCCCCGCCGGTCACCGGCGCGCGGCTCCGCCGTATCGGCGTCCCAGGCCCGGCCCGGCCGGCGCCGGCACACCCCGACCGTACCGCCTCGCAGCCGGTGCCCGACCGCCGCGCGAGGCCGCGGCCCGTACGGCAAAAAAGCCTCCCGCGCCCGCTTTACAGCCGAGTAACATAAGTCGAATCATGGGGGGCCAGCGGACGACACGGAGGTACCCATGGCCGAAAGCTCTCCCCCCACCGAGCAGTACCGTCAGGACTTCCACTCACTCCGGCCCGGCGGCCTGAACTGGGACTCCTTCCCCTTACGCCTCTTCAACAAGGGCAACGCCAAGTTCTGGGACCCCAGCGACATCGACCTGTCCCAGGACGCCGAGGACTGGAAAGGGCTCAGCGAGGAGGCCCAGCAACGCATCATGCGGCTGTGCGCCGAGTTCGTCGCTGGCGAGGAGGCCGTGACCGAGGACATCCAGCCCTTCATCCGCGCCATGGCCGCCGAGGGCCGCATCGGCGACGAAATGTATCTGACCCAGTTCGCCTTCGAGGAGGCCAAGCACGTCCAGGTCTTCCGGATGTGGCTGGACACCCTGGGAATCACTGAGGACCTGCACGCCCACGTGGACCGCAACCCCGGGTACCGGACCCTGTTCTACGAGGAGCTGCCCGCCTCCCTGAAAGCCCTCGACAGCGACCCCAGCCCGCGCAACCAGGTACGCGCCTCGGTGACCTACAACCACGTCATCGAGGGATCGCTCGCGCTCACCGGCTACTATGCGTGGAACCACATATGTACCGTGCGCGGCATATTCCCAGGCATGCGCGAGATCATCAAGCGAATCGGGGACGACGAGCGCCGCCATATGGCGTGGGGCACGTTCACCTGCCGCCGCCATGTGGCCGCCGACGACGCCAACTGGGAGGTCATCTCCGAGCGGCTGGAGGAGCTGCTACCGCACGTCCGCGCTACCGTGCAGGCCGGCGAGGAGCCCATGAGCAGCGACGAGCAGCAGTACCAGCTCCCGCCCGGTGTGCTCATGGAGTACGCGCAGGACCGCGCGCTGCGCCGGCTCGGCGCCATAGAGTCGGCGCGCGGCGCCCCGCTCTCCCGGATCGATGTGGACGCCTCGCCCGAGGAGCTGGAAGAGCGGTTCGGCGCCGAGGACCGGGAGTCGATGGCGAAAGTCCAACAGTGACGCGAGCCCGGCCCTAGATCAGTGCTGGCTGCGCATGGTTACGCGCCCGACGAGGGCGGGTGAGCCAGCCCCCGGTGATCGCTTCTGGTGCCCGACGGTGGCGCGTGCGACGGGGGCAGCGACGGTGGTGGATGGCCGGGCCCGGTGATAACCGGTGCGGGTGCCCGATGGTGAGGCGTCCGACGAAGCGGCGGCCGGTGGCGGGAAACTGCGGGAGTGTCCGTGGTGTCGTTCTCGGCGCCGGGTCGCATCGAGGGTGACTGTGGGGACATTCTCGGCGCTGAACATGTCCGCACAGTCGGTTTCGGTGCGGCGGCAACCGGACGTAGCGGACACGCGAGGGCGGGCAGCGGAAAGCCCGAGGCCCGCGCCGGGCGAAACCAGGAAGCACCCCCGACCCACCCGCCGTCCTCGCTGCTCTCGGTGAGCGCGCCACCACCGGGCACCCGCACCGAGTACTGGGGGCTGACCCACCCGCCGTCCTCGCTGCTCTCGTCGGGCGTCCCAGAACCTGTGCTTTCGGTCCCCGCCGGGACGGTTTTCCGCCATGCCCCGCAGGTCAGATGGGGTGACAATGGTGTATCCAGCGGGTATCCGCCGATGGGGAGACTCGACGGAGGAGGGCACGTGCGCGACGGGGAATGGCTCGCGGATACCGGTACGGAGATCCGCAGTGTGCTGAAGGTGATGGTTGACGCGGGCTGGCTCCCGGGGGGCACGGCCGTGGTCGGAACCGGCAGCATGTGGGAGTTCGTCGCCGTCGGCGGACTGGCCGAGGAGTGCGGCGGCGCACGGGCCGCGCCGGACGTGCACTATGACACCGCCAGTCTCACCAAGGTGCTGGCCACCTGGCCACTCGTGGGCAGGGCCGTGGCCGGCGGCGTCCTCGACCTGGACACCCACATGTCGGAGTACTTCCCGGGCGGGCCCTACCCCGGAGGGGAGGTCACCGTCCGCCAGGTCCTGACCCACACGTCGCGGCTGAACCCGGTCACCTGGCTGGAGTGCTACGCGGGCACCAACACCGACCTCGCCGAGACCATCCTCGCCGAACCGCTGGAGGAGGCCGGGTACCACTACATCGACCGCGGGTTCATCCTGCTCGGCCTGCTCCTGGAACGCCTATTCGGCACCCCCCTGGACCAACTGGCGGCCCAGATGTGGGCGGAGAGCGGAATGTCCGCGACCACCTACGGGCCATTGCCGCGCTCCGCTTCGGTCGCCCCCACCGAGCGCCGGATCCCGGGCACCGCGCCGACGTGGGGGGTAGTGCACGACGAGGCCGCGGCCCTGATGGGCGGGATCGCCGGGCACGCGGGCGTGTTCAGTACAGCGATCGACCTGGGGGTCTTCGCCCGGGAGCTGATCCGCGCGCACAACGACGACGGCCCGGCGTTCCTCGACACCGGCTACGTCCGGCAGAGCTGGACCCCCGAGATCGCCGTGGAGGTGGGGTGCTCCCGCGGCCTGGCCTGGCTGGTCACCGACGACGGCCTCGTCTACCACAACGGCTACACCGGCACCAGCCTCGTCCTGCACCCCGCCACCGGACGCTACGTGGGCCTGCTGACCAACGCCGTGCACTTCGGGCGGCGCAAGACCGGCCTCGACGACCTGCGCGCGACAGTGCTGGCGGCGTTCAGGAGCTAGCCGCGCGCGGTCAGGGCCGCGCGGAGCTCGGAAAGCAGGTCGGCGACACCGTCGGGGCCGTCAACGACCAGGTCGGCGCGTTCGGCCAGGGCCGCGACCTCGGTGGAGCCGCTGCATACGGTCAGCCCCGCGACCCCCTGGTCCCGGAGATCGCGCACGGCGTCGAACGCCGCGAGGTCGCCGAGGTCGTCCCCCGCGTAAAGCACGGCCGTGCCCCCGCGGTCAGCGACGAAGCGCCGTAGCGCGGTGCCCTTGTCCATACCCGGCGGACGCAGCTCGATGACCATGCGGCCGGGCTCGACGACAAGTCCCTGCCGCTCGGCCAGGGCCCGCAGCGGAGACCGCAGCAGTTCCAGCGCGGAGTCGGGGTCGGCGGTACGGCGCGTGTGGACCGCGAGGGCGTGCCCCTTGTCCTCGACCCAGGTGCCCTCGGGCGCCCCGGTCCGGTCGAGGAGGTCGGGAAGCTGCGCGCGAACCGCACGCACCCCCGCGGGTGGCTCCGGGGCCGTGTGCCGGCCGTTCTCCCAGCGGTCCAACCCGTAATGGCCGAGGACGACGATGCCGGCGACACCGTCGAGCCCGCCGTAGGACACCGCGACATCGGCCGGGCGCCCGGTGACGATGACCGTCGCCCCCACCAACCGGCCCAGTGCGGCCAGCTCGGGGATGACGCGCGGGTGCGCGCGGGCGTCGCGGGGGTCAGGCACGATCGGCGCCAGGGTCCCGTCGAAGTCGAACGCGAGCACCGCGCCTGACGGCGCGTTGAGGAGGCAGCGCAGTGCGGTCGCACCGTCATCGGTCCGGGGTTGGGGCAGGGTCATGGTTCACGCCGAAGGGCAGGGGTAACGACGGGATGGGAGCGCTTCCGCGGATGGTGCGGGCTGCCGTGGAACACTGCGGATCCTACGGCGGTCAGCTTCTCGGGGTGAAGCCCCGAGCTTACAGCTACGGCCCCACTGGCTGTGAGGTTACGCGCCGCGTCTTGCCACCACTGCGCTGGCGGTGGGATGCGGTGGTTGATGTCCTTCACGCGCCGGGATTCCCTGCGGGAACGTTTCTTGAGCAGGCGCTTGGCGGAGGTGGTTCGCTTCTTCTGGAGCTTCTTGCGCAAGGGCAGCTGCCGCTTGCGGTAGCGGTTGAGTTCACGTCCGGCGTGGCTGCTCCCATCGCTGGTGGTGGCGATGTTCTCGATGCCAAGGTCCACGCCGATGAACCCGTCCGGTTCGTACTGTTCGGCCTCGGGAACCTCGCAGGTGGCGTACAGAAACCACACGCCGTCGCGGCAGATCGGGTCGGCTTCGCCTTTGCGGTACCGCGCGAGGGTCGTGAGCTGTTCCGGGCCGCAGGCAAACGGTATGCCCTTCATCCGTCCGGACATGGTGGTGATCGCCACGGTCTGGGCGCCGATGTCCCATCCCATGTTGCGATGCTCATAGGCCCGCGCGGCGTCCGCACGGAACGCGATGGGCTTGGACTCGGCCCTGCTCCGGCGCTTGGCCCCCGGCCTGCCGAAATTCCCGGCCCGGATGTTCGCCGGGAGCGTGGTGTGGGCGTCCACGGTCTTCTTGATGAGCCGCTGGGCGGCAGCGGACTTGATCCCGCGTTCGCGCAGCTCGGCATAGACCAGCTTGCGCAGCGCGTACTCACGCATGGTTCCGGTCTCGAACGCCACCGTGGAAACGTAGTTCGCGCCGTCGTTGCAGCCGGTGAGTTCAGCACGCAGCGCCGATGCCACCTCGGGCGGCGGCTGGAGCTTCACCGGGACAACGACCTGCACGGCGGTGACCCTACCATTACCCTATGTCACTTTAATGGGGGTCAGGCCCCGATATACGCAGGGATTCCACGGTCATCTCCCCCTACACCCGCACATGGTCCGCACGCCGAAGTATCGGTCGGAGGGTCGTCGATGACGCCATGCTTACCCGCTACGAAGAGACCACGCGGAAAGCCTGCGAGGGCTTCGGTGCGAAGCGATGCGGCGGCGCTCCGCGTTGCCCCGTTAAGGATGCGAACCATCCCCAGGGCTGAAGCCACGGAGCTTCTCGCAAGAGTGCGCTAAAGATTGATCCCCAGCATACGGGCGGTGCGCCTGCGGCGGCGGTTCGCGCGTAGCCGGCGGAGCCGCTTCACGGTCATGGGGTCGAAGGCGAGCGCTTCAGGACGGTCAACGAGACCGTTGAGCAACTGGTAATAACGCGTTGGCGAGAAACCGAACTCTTCGCGTATTGCCTGCTCCTTGGAGCCCTCGAACTTCCACCATTGGCGTTCGAACGCGAGAATGCGCTGGTCACGGTCTGCTAGGTCGGTCTCGTCGGTGGTTGTCCCCGCATCGACCGAGAAATCGGATGGTTCGCGATCAGTTGGGCCGACATCTGACATTGGGCGCCTCCTCATCCGGATCGGCGCGACTTATGGTAGCGACTCATGACCTTCGCTGAGGAGATGATCCCTGTTGAGTGACCCCGCAGGTTACAGTTACCTGTCTTTTCTCACCGACTACGGGCGCGAGGACGGCTTCGTGGCCATCTGCCACGGTCAGATACTCGAACGGGCACCCGCTGTGCGCGTTATCGACATCACGCACGACGTACCGCCCGGGGATGTACGGCGCGGCGCGACCGTCCTCGCCGAGACCGCCCCCGAACTGCCACCGGGCGTGCACGTCACCGTCGTCGACCCCGGGGTGGGAACGGAGCGGCGCAGCATCGCCGTACGCGCGGGCGGGCATGTTCTCGTCGGTCCGGACAACGGTCTGCTGGTGTGGGCCGCCGAGGCGCTCGGCGGGATCGAAGCGTGCCACGAGATCGCCAACCCCGGCCTGTGGCGGCATCCGGTCTCGGCGACCTTCCACGGCAGGGACATCTACGCCCCGGTGGGCGCGTGGCTCGCCGCGGGCCTACCGCTGTCTGAGACGGGCCCCGAACTCCCGTCCTCGGAACTGGTCAGGCTGCCCGAGCCGCGGCACGAGGTTTCCGGCGGCCTCGCCAGGGGCGAGGTGCGCGCGATCGACCGTTTCGGCAACTGCCAACTCTCCCTGCTGCGCGACGACCTCGCCGGCGCCGACACTCCGCCCGGCTCATTGCGGGTGCACGCGCCCGGCGGCCGGTGGACGGTCCCGTTCGGCCACACCTTCGCCTCGGTCGGCGCGGGCGAGCCGGTGCTCCTGGTGGACTCGGCGGGCTATGTCGCGCTCTCCGAGAACGGCGGAGACGCCGCGCGCAGCTTCGGCCTCAGTGTCGGCGACGCCATCGACATCGAAGCCGCCACGGGTGGCGGCGACCCCAGCGAAGGCGCCGCAAAAGCGGACGCTTAGTCCCGGGGCCCGGCTGGGACGCACATCCATGGCACAATGATCGGCGCCCGCGCGGCTGGTCAGGCCGCGCCCAGGCCCCGCCGACAGCGATGGAGGAGACCACCGCCATGCGCACGAGCACAGCCAGCTTGCTCGCAGTTGGACTCTGCGGGGGGCTCGCGGTTCATCTCGTGGCGGCTCCCGCGGCCGCGGACGACGGCAAGGAGGACCTCCGTCAGGACCAACCCGGTCTGGAGGCGGTCGGTGCGCCCGACTCCTGGGAGCGGAACCGGGGCAGCGGGGCCACGGTCGCCGTGCTCGACACCGGGGTAGACGGCTCACACCCCGATCTCAAGGACCAGGTGACCAGCAGCGACGACGTGACCGGTCAGGACCTCGAACCGGGTGACGACGGCTACGGCGAGCACGGCACCGGCCTGGCCGGCATCATCGCCGCCAGCGGGCACGGGCGGGAGCACACGGGCGGCGTCATGGGCGTCGCCCCAGAGGCCGAGATCCTTTCGGTGCGGGTCGCGGCGGACGAGGACCTCGGCGCCGGGGACAGCATCGCCGATGACGCACTGCAACGCGGGATCGACCACGCGGTCGAAGAAGGGGCGGTCGTCATCACGCTGCCCGCGGACGCCGGCAGCGGGGATGGCGAACGCGAGGCGGTGGAGCGCGCTGTCCGGAGCGGCGTCCTGGTGGTCGCGCCGGGCGAGTCCGCCCTCGCCGGCCACGAGAACGTGCTCGGGGTCGGCGCGGTCGACGATGATCTCCGGCCCACGGGCGACAACGGCGACGGCGTCGCGCTGCGCGCGCCCGGCAACGATGTGCCCACCCTCGCCCCGGACAACGCGTACGCCCGCCTCAACGGTGGTGCGCCGGCGGCCGCGTTCGTCGCCGGGGCGGCCGCGCTGATCCGCGCCGAGAACCCGCAACTCCTCCCCGGCCAGGTGACCGACGCGCTGGTCAACAGCGCGCAGCCGGCCGCGGACAGCGGGGATACCGGTGTGCTGCACGTCCCGGACGCCACGGCCGCGGCAGCCGAGACCGCCGAGGACATCCCCCTCTACGACGAGAGCCTGGTCCAGGAGGACGACGAGCCACTGGTCCCGATGTGGGCCTGGTGGGCCGGCGGCGCCCTGCTGCTCGTCCTGCTTGTGCTGTTCGCGTTCCGGCTGGTCCGCGCGCGGCGCGACCCCTATGGGATCCGCTCCGCGGAGGCCGGCACCGAGAACACCGCCGCGGGCACCGCGCCGGAGAACACCGACACGGGCCGCGCCGGCAGGCGCAAGCGCGGCCGGCGGCGCTCGCGCCGGGCCGCGCGGGAGTGACTGGTCCGGACCGTCCGGCCCGGGGGCGCCCACCGTTTCCGCCTCCACTGTTTTCCACCGGAAGAATCCTCCAAGTGCGGACGAACCAGCCCAAAAGCGCGGCTGCCAGGCGCGGGACTTGACGGCCCCCGCCTTCGCCGAACAAGCTTTACGGCCATGACCTCCAAGGACGACCCCGCCCCCCTTCCCTCACGCACCGCGGGAAGCGCCGACATCACCCGCGGTGACCTCCTGCTCTCCGATGGCCGAGTGAAGCTTGCCGACTACGACCCCAAGTGGCCCTACCTGTTCCAGCGCGAGACCGAGCGCATCCGCGACGTCCTCGGCGCCAAGGCGCTGCTTGTCGAGCACGTCGGCTCCACGGCGATTCCCGGGATGGTGGCCAAACCGTGCGTGGACGTGGTTCTCGCCGTGGCCGACTCCGCCGACGAGGACGACTATCTACCCGCGTTGCAGAGGGCCGGCTACACGCTGACCGCCCGGGAACCCGAATGGTACGAGCATCGCCTGTTCGCGGGCCCGGATGTGAACGTGAGCCTGCACGTCTTCAGCGCCGGATGCGAAGAGATCGAGCGCATGGTGCGGTTCCGCGACAGGCTTCGCGCCAACAGCGAGGACCACGCCCACTATGTCCGGACCAAGCGCGAGCTCGCCGTGCGGCAGTGGTCCCGGGTGCAGGACTACGCGGACGCCAAGGCCGATGTCGTCCAGGAGATCATCGCGCGGGCGGGCTGAGGGCCACGCGGGCCTCGTTACTTCAGCGCGCGCAGCTGCTCGTTGAACCAGCGGTGCGGAGGCAGCGCCACCGCCGCCTCCACAAGGCGCTCGCAGCGGGCGCGCCGCTGCTCCTCGGGCATACTCAGCGCGCTGTGCAGCGCGTCCGCGGTCTCGCTGACGTCGAACGGGTTGACCAGCAACGCGTCACTCCCCAACTCGTCGGCGGCTCCCGCCTCGGAAGAGAGCACCAGGACGCACCCGTCGTGCGAGAGCACCGGCCCTTCCTTGGCGACCAGGTTCATCCCGTCGCGGATCGGGTTGACCAGCAGCGCGTCAGCCATCTGGTAGGCGGCCAGGGACCGCGGGAAGTCGTCGTTGACCTCCAGGATCAACGGTGTCCAGTCGGCCGTGCCGAACTCCTCGTTGATCTCCTTGGCGACGCGCTGCACGGACTCGGTGTACTCGCGGTACTCCGCCACGTCGCCCCGGCTCGGGTAGGCGAACGCCAGGTGGGTGACGCGCCCGCGCCACTCCGGCCGGGTCGCCAGCAGCTCGCGGTACGCCTCAAGGCCGCGCACGATGTTCTTGGACAGTTCGGTGCGGTCCACCCGGACGATGAGTTTGGTATCGCCCACACGCTCGCGCAGCGCCGCCCGGCGCTCGGCGACGTCGCCGGCAGCCGCGCGCTCGCGCAGCGCCGCGCCGTCGGCTCCCAGCGGGTGCACCCCCACCTCGATCACGCGCCCGCCGTACTCGATGCTCCGCTTGTCCCAGTTGACCTTGCTGCCGAGGAACGTCTCGCAGCACTGCAGGAAGGCGTCGGCCCACCGGGCGCTGAGGAACCCGAGGTGGTCGGCGCCGAGCATGCCTTCGAGCAGCTCGCGCCGGATCTCGGCGGGAAGCATCCGGAAGTACTCCGGCGGCGCCCAAGGGGTGTGCTGGAAGTGCGCGATGCGGAGGTCGGGACGCCGTCCGCGGGCCATGCGGGGCACCAGGGCCAGGTGGTAGTCCTGCACCGCGACACGCGCGTTGTCGCTGGCGCCGGTGAGAAGTGCCTCGCAGAAGGCCGAGTTGTAGGCGCGGTAGTCCTCCCACTGGGCGCGGAACGCGGCCCCGTACGCGGGCTTGTTGGGGGTGTCGTAGAGGAGGTGGTGGACGAACCACAGGGTGGAGTTGGCCACGGCCGTGTAGGCGTTGCTGAAGGTCGCGGACGGAATGTCGAGCATCCGCACCCGCATGCTCCCCAGGTCGAACCCGGCACGGTCGAGCCGGCCGTCGGGGTCCGCGGCCGCGGCCGTGCGGTCGGCGTCGGAGAGCGCCGCGCACACCCACAGGGTGTCGTTCTCCGCGGCCACCGAGCTCAGCCCGGAGACGAGTCCGCCGCCACCGCGCCGATGGCTGAGCGAGCCGTCATCGTTGATCGAGAAGGACACCGGTCCCCTGTTGGAAGCGACGAGGATCTGTGCCTTGTCCACCTGTTCGTCCACCTCTCGCGCTGTTGTCGCTGAACCACGGACCAACTCCAGGCAACTACCAAAATACGCCCCCGCCCCGGCGGCGCGGTGGGCAGCATCGGGTGGTGTAGGTCTCGCCCTTCTGGGCGGCGGACAAACCTCACAGGCCCCACAGCGCACCCGCTTCAGCGCGTACGCCGCACGCAGCGAGCCCGGAAAACACAGTCGGGCGCCGCCGGGGTTCTGGAGGGTCCGCAGGTGGGGCGCCCGCGAGTGGCGGAGCCGACCGGGGCGGCACACCGGAGGTGCCCGAAGGTTCCCGGCTTCGGGGCGCCCGACCCGGCGAGCGCCAGCGAGCCCAGGGTCTCGGCCCTGCCCAGGGAAAACGGACCGGTAGCGACCCCCGCGATGGAAAACCGGACACGGCGTCGGTTAAAGTAACCAACGGATCCCGTCGGATCCGGAGACAACTACATATTGCTCATCCAGAGGGGTGGAGGGACCGGCCCTGCGAAGCCCCGGCAACCATCTCGGCGTGCGTTTCTCGCGGCACCTGCGAGGCGGCCGAGGCAGGTGCCAACTCCGGCCTGGGGTCAGATCGGCTCTAAGGGAAGATGAGGGGAGACGCCTCGCATGGTGATGACCGCCACCGAATCCGGAACGTCCGCCGCCCGCTCCTTCGGCCCCGCTGTAGCGCTGTCCTGTCGGGAATGCGGGCAGCAGTACGACCTGGGTCCGCGCTTCGCGTGTGAGCAGTGTTTCGGACCGCTTGAGATCGCCTACGAGTTCGGCAACGTCAGCCGCGAGTCCATCGGCCGCGGCCCGAACAACATCTGGCGCTACGCCGGCCTGCTCCCGGTGCCCGACAATGTCGCCGAGCTGCCGAACATGAACCCGGGGCTGACCCCGCTGGTTCGCGCCGACCGGCTCGCCTCCGAGGTCGGCCTGCGTTCGCTGCACGTCAAGGACGACTCCGCCAACCCCACCCACTCCTTCAAGGACCGGGTCGTCGCCATGGCGGTCGAGGCCGCGCGCACGTTCGGGTTCACCACCCTGTCCTGCTCTTCCACCGGGAACCTGGCGGGTGCGGTCGGCGCGGCGTCGGCCCGCGCCGGCTTCCGCTCCTGCGTGTTCATCCCGGCCGGGCTGGAAGAGGGCAAGATCGTGATGGCGGCGGTCTACGGGGGACGCCTCGTTGCGATCGACGGCACCTACGACGACGTCAACCGGTTCTGCTCCGAGTTGATCGGCGACCCCGCCGGCGAGGAATGGGGCTTCGTCAACGTCAACCTGCGCCCCTACTACGCCGAGGGCTCCAAGACGCTGGCCTACGAGATCGCCGAGCAGCTCGGCTGGCGGCTTCCGGAGCAGATCATCGTGCCGATCGCGTCGGGCTCCCAGCTCACCAAGATCGACAAGGGGTTCCGCGACCTCATCGCGCTCGGCCTGGTCGAGGACCGGCCGTACCGGATCTTCGGTGCGCAGGCCACCGGGTGCTCCCCTGTGGCGCGGGCGTGGGAGGACGGCCACGACGTCGTCCAGCCGGTGAAGCCCGACACCATCGCCAAGTCCCTGGCGATCGGCAATCCCGCCGACGGCCCCTACGTACTGGACGTCTGCCGCCGCACAGGTGGTGCGGTGGTGCACGTCAGCGACGCCGAGGTCGTGGACTCGATCAACCTGCTGGCCCGCACCGAGGGCGTCTTCGCTGAGACGGCGGGCGGTGTCACCACCGGTGTGCTGCGCAAGCTGGTCGCTGAGGGGGGCCTCGACCCGCAGGCCGAGACCGTGGTGCTGAACACCGGCGACGGCCTCAAGACGCTCAGCGCGGTCGATGCCGACGTCACCGCGACCATCAAGCCGTCCCTCGACGCGTTCAAGGACGCCGGGCTGCTCTGAACAGCAGCCTGACCGGGGACCTTCCACTATTCGTCGATCTCACCGAGCAAGGAGCATCCACAGCCATGAGCGTCAGCGTTCGCGTGCCGACCATCCTGCGCACCTACACCAAGGACGCGGCCGAGGTCACGGCCGAGGGCGACACCCTCAAGGCCGTCCTGGCCGATCTGGAGGCCAACTACCCGGGCATCCAGGCCCGGATCCTCGACGACTCCGGCAAGGTCCGCCGGTTCGTCAACGTCTATGTGGGCGACGAGGACGTGCGGTTCACCGATGGCCTGGACACCGTCATCGCCGAGGGCAGCCAGGTCTCGATCATCCCCGCTGTCGCCGGTGGGTGAGGCCAGCATCGCGAGCCCAACCACGGAGCCCGTGTCCGCCGGAACATCCGGGGGCGCGGGCTCCGCGCGTTCGACCGCGGTGACCTGCGAGTAACCGCCCGCGCGGACACGGTGAATTCGGGGTGAAGGCGTTTGCACTCCCCTGATCGGAGTGCTAAAAAAGGCGTTAGCACTCTACTTGAACGAGTGCTAATTCCAGGATCGAGACGATGAGGCCGCGGGCGCCGGCAGACGGGTTGCCGGGGAGAGCCGCGGTCGTCCGTCGCGGGCGTCGGCTCGTTCCTTCGCGTATCAGCCCGGTCACGGGAGGACAAGAAGTCTATGGCAGCCAAACTGATCGCGTTTGACGAGGAAGCCCGGCGCGGCCTCGAGCGCGGCATGAACACGCTCGCTGACGCCGTCAAGGTTACTCTGGGCCCCAAGGGCCGCAACGTTGTCCTTGAGAAGAAGTGGGGCGCGCCGACCATCACCAACGATGGTGTCTCCATCGCCAAGGAGATCGAGCTCGAAGACGCCTGGGAGAAGATCGGCGCGGAGCTCGTCAAGGAGGTCGCGAAGAAGACCGACGACGTCGCTGGCGACGGCACCACCACAGCCACGGTGCTGGCCCAGGCGATGGTCCGCGAGGGCCTGCGCAACGTCGCCGCGGGCGCCAACCCGGTCGGCCTCAAGCGCGGCATCGAGTCCGCGGTCGCTCGCATCAGCGAGGAGCTGGCGAACCTCTCGAAGGAGGTGGAGACCAAGGAGCAGATCGCCTCCACCGCCTCCATCTCCGCCGGCGACAGCCAGATCGGCGACACCATCGCCGAGGCGATGGACAAGGTCGGCAAGGAAGGCGTCATCACGGTCGAGGAGGGCCAGACCTTCGGTCTGGAGCTCGAACTCGCCGAGGGCATGCGCTTCGACAAGGGCTACATCTCGCCCTACTTCGCCACCGACCTGGAGCGCATGGAGACGGTCCTTGAGGACCCCTACATCCTCATCGTCAACTCCAAGATCTCCAACAACAACGAGTTCCTGCCCGTTGTTGAGAAGGTCCTGCAGGCGGGCAAGCCGCTGATGGTGATCGCCGAGGACCTCGAAGGCGGCGCGCTGCAGACGCTCGTCGTCAACAAGATCCGCGGCACGTTCAAGTCCGTCGCCGTCAAGGCCCCGGGCTTCGGCGACCGCCGCAAGGCCCAGCTCGCCGACATCGCCGTGCTCACCGGCGGCCAGGTCATCACCGAAGAGGTCGGCCTCAAGCTGGAGAACACCGAGCTCGACATGCTGGGCCGGGCGCGCAAGGTCGTCGTCACCAAGGACGAGACCACGATCGTCGACGGCTCCGGTGACGCCACCACGATCTCCGGCCGGGTCAACGAGATCCGCGGCGAGATCGAGCGCACCGACTCCGACTACGACCGCGAGAAGCTGCAGGAGCGCCTGGCGCGCCTGGCCGGCGGTGTCGCGGTCATCAAGGCCGGTGCTGCCACCGAGGTGGAGCTCAAGGAGCGCAAGCACCGCATCGAGGACGCCGTCCGCAACGCCAAGGCCGCGGTCGAGGAGGGCATCCTGCCCGGCGGTGGTGTGGCGCTGCTGCAGGCCAGCGTCCCGGCCTTCGCGAAGCTGGAGACCGAGGGCGACGAGACCATCGGCGCCGACATCGTGCGCCGTGCCGTCGAGGAGCCGCTGAAGCAGATCGCGATCAACTCCGGCCTTGAGGGCGGCGTTGTCGCGGAGCGGGTGCGCAACCTCGAAGCCGGCGTCGGCCTGAACGCCGCCTCGGGCGAGTACACCGACCTGTTCACGGACGGCGTCATCGACCCGACCAAGGTGACCCGTTCCGCGCTGCAGAACGCGGCCTCCATCGCCGGTCTGTTCCTGACCACCGAGGCCGTCATCGCCGAGAAGCCCGAGAAGAACGCCCAGGGCGCCGGTGCTGACCCGAGCGGCGGCATGGGCGGCATGGACTTCTGAGGAACATGGCGACCCGAGGAGGTTCGGTCGCGCGCCGCTCTACGCACGCGCGCGGCCGCCCTTCCTCACCAGGTCTTCGCGGACCAGGTACGCGTCCGTAGCCTGCGACGACAAGGGCGGTCCCCACAGTGGGGGCCGCCCTTGCTCATGCCCGGGGCGCAGGAGGGCCCCGATCGCCTTGTGGATCGGGTTATGCTCACGGTGTCCCACCACCACCCTCGTGTTCTGGAGCGCAGGATGGCCAACCCGCATGCGCCACGGTCGCGCCACGACACCGCGATGTCCGACAGCAACGAGTCCCCCCGGGTGCCCAAGGCGTCGGACGTGCTGGTGCTCTCGTTGCGGGCACGGATACTGGGCGAGGGGATGCAGCCCGGCGACGCGCTGCCGTCGGAGGCGGAACTCATCGAGAGCTACCAGATGAGCCGCGGCACGGTCCGCGAAGCCCTGCGCCTGCTGGAGACCGACGGCCTCATCTCGATCAAGCGGGGGCCCGGGGGCGGTGTCCGGGTCCGGCACCCCGACCTGAGCCAGGTCAGCCGCTCGCTGGCGTTGCTGTTCACCGCGGACCGGACCACCCTCGCGGACTTCCTGGCCTTCCGGATGCTCGTGGAGCCCGAAGCCGCGGCCGAGGCGGCGCGGTCGGCGACTCCCGAGCAGCAGCAGTGGCTCCTGGAGCTCGGCAGCCAGCCCTGCGAGGCGAGCCCCTCACTCGACTGGGCACCCCGCTTCCACGGCGCGATCGGCGAGTGCTCCAACAACGGCGTGTACCAGGTGATTCTCGGGGCGATGCACCGCGTTCTGGAATGGCACGTTTTCACTGAGGCGCTCAGCGCCAGCGACATCGAGCGGACCGGCGACGCCCACCGCGCGCTCGCCGAGGCGATCAGCCGGCGCGACGCCGAGCGGGCCGCGAAGATCATGCGCAGGCACCTGGAGAGTTTCGAGGCCGCGGTCGCCAAGCTCGGCAGGCTGCACGAGCCGGTCATCGCCCCCGACAGCTGGCGCACTCGCGCCTAGCGTCCCACGACAGCCAGAGGCGCACCCGGCGCACCCGGCCCCGGACCCCGGCGGCGCGGACGAGCCGGCTGGTCTCCGGCGTCCGCGCCCGAGGCCGCGGCAATGGGGCGCAGCGAGCCAGCCTGCCGCCCAGCTTTGGTGCACCGTCCACACCGCGGCACCCTGGCACTCTCCTCGCTGCGCTCGGAGTCGGGGGCTATGCCACCGTCGCCACCGCTCTCGTGGCGACCTATCCAGCGCCGCTGGCTTCCGCCATCCAATCCGGACTGCTCGTCCTGATGCTCGCCTCGGTTCTGCCCGCCACAGCGGTCTACCTCCGCGAAGACCATGACCGGGAGGTGGATCGTGGATGACCCGCGTCGAGAGTTCATCGCTCTGCTCGCTGCCGTGATCTATCCGGCCGGAGTCCAATTCCTCAAACGCCTGCGTACCCGGCTGAAAATGCGCGATCCTCTTCTTAAGGCCACCAGGCAAGAGACGAAGTCAGACACCGACCCTCCTGACCAGTCGGCATAGACCCCTACGACTTCCCCTACCTCACGAACCCGTCCAGCTCAGAGGAGTCTCCCATGCCGCGACCCTCCCGCCTCGTCTGGCGTAGTGACCTAGGGTGGCAGCCCAATTCTCCCGCGTCATCGTCCGACCCCAAGAACGGGTTGGTCATCCATTACGACAGCGCCGACCAGAACCTGGCCAACCGCGCCCACGCCGACTGCGTCGCCTACTGGAATCGCACCCGCGACTTCCACGTCAACGGCAACGGGTGGGCCGACATCGGGTACTCGTGGTTCTGCTGCAGCCACGGGCACGTGATCGAAGGACGCGGCCTGTTCAAGACCCAGGCCGCCCAGCGCGGGGCGAACTCCACCCACTACTCGGCCACTCTGGCACTCGGCCCCAACGACCCCATCACCGACGCCCAGATCGAAGCGGTGCGTGAGCTGCGTGCCTGGCTCATGGAACCTGAGACCAGCATCGCCGGAGACGTGTTCGGCCACCGCGACTTCAACAGCACCTCCTGCCCCGGCGACGCCGCCTACCGGCTCGTGCGGGACGGAACCTTCGCCCAGCCTCCCGGAAACATCAAGGAGAACGACGTGCCCACCTACGTCTCCGTTGACAAGACCGACGGCTCCCGCCGCGAAGAGCTGGCTCCCCACCAGTGGCAGCAGGTTTACTTCGACAGCAACAACTCCAGTGGCGCCGCAGACCACCACGGCGACGGTGACTGGCCGTCCCTGCTCCGAGGGCCAGCCGACTACACTGGCGACGTCAGCCTTCGCCTGTCCGACGTCCCGCCGGGCACCGAGTGCCAGGCCCGCGTTGTCGAGGTCGCCAAGCAGGACGACGACTGGGTTGTCGTCGAACGCGGGTACCCGGTGGAGTTCACCGGAAGCAACGGCGACACCTTCGTCACCATCCCCGCCTCCGGCTACGTCGCAACGGACCGGCGGCTCCGGGTTGAGGTCACCCATTTCGGCTCCGAGGAGAGCACACCGACCGTTGTCGGAGGGAAGGTCCGCTTCCAGCTCTGGGAACGCTGAGCCCGAGCGAGCACATGCCCGAGAAGCACCACCGTGACACGAACACACCACTCCAGCCGGAGCCTTTCTACACGCGCCACTACGGTCACTGACAGCCTGAGTGGAACCCGCCTTCGGAACGCTATGTGGGAGCTGTAAGTATCCGCTGAGAACACCCTTTACGCACTCATCGACGACTCCGACCAGCTACACCGCGGCCGACCCCGCAACCGGAATCCAGGTGAGCCAGGCCGCCGTCTCCGGCGCGGTCCGCCACCCCGTCCAGCTCGGGTTCCTCGACAAGGTGCGCCAGCCGGGCTCGCGCAGTGACCAGTACCGGCTCTACGACGACGGCGTCTGCTCGGCGATCAGCCTGCAGCGCATGCCCCTTCTCGACCGCTGGAAGGAGCACCGCGCCCAACTCCGCCTCGACGAGGAACCAACGCCCGAGCCCGACTAGCGGCGGGCGCGACCCCGCCCGAACAGGGCGGGGCTCGCTCGCCTAGTCGGCCTTCACGCGTCCGGGGGTGAGCAGAACCGCGATGACCGCGGCGATCACCGCGACGACCGCCGCCGTCGTGAAGCCGTGCGTGAATCCCACGAGCGTGGTGCCGACAAGGCTGGCCGCGGCGATGCTGGAGATCGCCGCCGCGCCGAACGAGGCGCCGAACTCGTGGAACGTGCTGACGATGCCCGAGGCGACGCCGGACTCGTGCGGCGCGACCTGTCCCAGCGCTGTGGCGGAGGCGACGACGAACAGGGCGCCGGTGCCCGCCCCAGCGACGGCGATGCCCACAACCGTGGTGACAGGCTGCAGGCTGACCGCTGGTACGGCCATTCCCACCGCGGCGACGATGAGGCCGAGTGCCGCCATTCGCCGGGCGCCCCACGGACCGAGGACACGTCCGGTGAGGTTCGCCCCCAGCATCGTGGCGCCAGCGACCGGCAGGAACAGCAGCCCCGTGTGCAGGGCGCCGTATCCCAGTGCGTGCTGGAAATAGAACGTACCCAGGAAGAACACGGCGATCATGAGTGCGGTCGCGATGAGGATGAGGAAGGTGCCGGTGGCCACCGGGCGCCGGGCGAGCAGGCGGATATCGAGGAGCGGGGCCGACGCGGCCCGTTGCCACAGCACGAAGACGACATAGCCCACCGCGGCCAGCAGCACCGACGCTCCCGCCACGCCACTGAGCCACCCATGCTCACCTGCGACGATCAAACCGTAGATCAGCGAGCCGGACGAGACGGTGACCAGGACCGCGCCAAGCACGTCCAGGCGGGGCCGGTCGGCCGGTGTGGATGACGCCGGCAGCATCGCCGACAACGCGACCATGATGCCGAGGCCGATCGGGACGTTGACGTAGAAGACCCACGGCCAGCCTGGGCCGGCGGTGAGCAGGCCACCGAGGAGCACGCCCAGGGCGGCGCCGCCGCCACCGAGCGCGGACCACACACCAAGGGCCTTGTTGCGTTCCTCGCCCTGGAACAGGGTGACCACGAGCGACAGCGCGGACGGCGACAGCAGCGCGGCTCCAACCCCCTGCGCGACCCGCGCGCCGACCAGCATGGCGGCCGAGCCGGCGAGCCCGGCGGCCAGCGACGCCGCGGTGAAGAGCAGCAGGCCCGCGAGGACCACGCGCTTGGCACCGACGAGGTCGGCGATACGGCCGCCGAGCAGCATCAGACCACCGAAGGCCAGAGTGTACGCGCTCACCGTCCAGGTAACGGCCTCGCGGCTCAGCCCGAGATCCGTCTCGATGTGCGGCAACGCGATTGCTACGACGGTCACATCGAGGATCAACATCAACTGCGCGACCCCGAGGAACCCGAGGATGCGCCACCGCGCGGGGAGTCCGCGTTCGATCGGAGGCGCTGCGGCGTGGGACATGAACTCTCCACATAGCTAGTTCGTACAGGGCAATACGAGTTACAACGCCGCAGCAACGCATACATTCCCGTACGGGTTAATCTGGATTCGTGTCCACATCCGCACCGCGCACCCGCCGACGGGCCGATGCCGAACGCAGCATCGCCCGAATCGTGGCGGCGGCACGCGAGCGCCTCAGCGCCGACCCGAACGCGAGTACCGAGGACATCGCGCGGGCCGCCGGCGTGGGACGTATGACCCTGTACGGCCATTTCCACGACCGGACCGAACTCGTCGAGGCGGCGCTCACCGAAACACTGCGGGCCGGTGAGGAGGTCCTGCGCGACGTCGACCTCACTGGCGATCCGCGCGAGGTGCTCAGGAACCTGCTCGGCTCCAGCTGGACCCTGGTCGCCGAGTCCGCGTCCCTGCTGGCCGCGGCCGACGGCGTTGTGCCCGACTCTCGGCTGCGGGAACTGCACGAGGACCCCGCGCGCCGCCTGGAAGAGCTCCTCCGCCGCGGCCAGCTCGAGGGCGTCTTCCGCGTCGACCTGCCGCTGCCGTGGCTGGTCAGCGCCATCCACTACCTGCTCCACGGCGCCGCGTCAGAGGTACGGGCCGGGCGGCTCCCCGCGTCGGATGCGGCGGAGATCGTCACGAGAACCGTCGAGTCGGTTGTTCTCCCCGCCAGTGGCGCGGACCGGGACGAGTAGCGCCAGGCAACGCTCCTGCGCGAGCAGGGCCCGAGGGCGCGGCGCGGACGGAGCGCGAGATGGGCCGGCTGCACCCGTTGGGCCGGGG
The DNA here is from genome assembly GCF_014203805.1 of Lipingzhangella halophila. Taxonomy (GTDB): domain Bacteria; phylum Actinomycetota; class Actinomycetes; order Streptosporangiales; family Streptosporangiaceae; genus Lipingzhangella; species Lipingzhangella halophila. The sequence continues at coordinate 5,345,409 of NZ_JACHJT010000001.1, forward strand.
CGGACATGTCGAGGAGGTCGCGGCCGCGACCTCCTACCTGCTTTCCAACGAGGCGAGTTTCATCAACGGCGCGGTCCTTCCCGTCGACGGCGGCCGATCGGTACTCGGCCGCGCCCCCGAAGAGCGGCCGGCCTCTTCGCCGCGACCTCTGGCCCTCTTGGCCACCGAATGCGCCGCTCGCACCCGGCCGGGCGAAAGGCGGAGTGCATGGCCGAGCGCGAAACCGGAGCGGAGGTCATCGCCCCGGCAGCAGCCCTGTTGACTTCTCCCTCGCACTGGACCCGGGCGGTGCGTTCCGTACGGCTCGACCCCGCGAGCTCACGGCGGCCGAACTGCGCCTCGAACGCACGCTCACCGAGTACGGCCGCCTGTCCGCCGCGGTACACACCTGGCCTGACGACGCACGAAACCGGAATCCGTCCCCCGCACCGCACCTCTCGTCGTCCAGGAGGGACACCGGCCTACCAGGCCCGCCGTCCCAGGAACGCCAGCAGCTGGATCTGCTCGCTGGCGCCGTCCGGGGGCGTGATCTCCGGCCCGCACACGCCGTCGCGGCGCAGGTTGGCGCCGAAGGCGGTGGTTCGCTCCCGTGCCCAGCGCACGTCCGACAGGCTCAGCTCCTCATCGAGCCCGGTCGCCCGCGCCAGGTCCCACCGATGCACGATCAGGTCGAAGCGGAGGAACGTGTTGACGGCGTCGTCGAACCGGGTCCGGCCCCACAGCCCGTCGAACTCCGCGCCGGCACGGTCGGGGTCGTCCAGATCGGCCTGGACAACCTTACGCGCGGCCTCCCACGCCGCCGCCGGATCGTCGTCCACTGACGGCACCGGGCCGAACTCCCGGCCGACCAGACCGAGGAACATGCCCTGGGTCTCGATGACGTGGCGTACCACGTCCCGGGCAGTCCAGCCCTCGCACGGCGACGGATTCTCCCAGCGGTCGGGGCGGACGGCGGCGATGGTCGCCGCGAAGTCATCTCCCAGTCTCGCGTACTGCATGGAGATCTCGGTCATTGCCTAATACTCCTTCCGGTTCGACGGCCAACGCCTGCGCTGCCATCCTGGCCCGGCCGGGGTACCACGGTCTTGCAGAAACGCGACACCGTCCCTGCTCACCTGCGCCGCCGATCCTGGCGGCGAGCAAGGAGGCACGAGGAACCGGGCCGCGACAGCCCCTTGCGCCGGAGGCCGCTGATCCCGCGAAGCGATCGGGAAACGGTGTGCGCGTACCTCCCCGTCTCCCGCGGGCCGGCTCGACACGGCGCGGGTGGCACGGCTGGCCGGGGGCGCCCCCAGCCGCTGCGGTAGCACGAGCGAAGCGATTGCTCTCGTGGGCAACGAATGTACAACGGCCACCCGGGACACCCGGATGGCCGTTTCTTATACCGCCTATGACCTGCGATTTCGAGCGCAGTAAGAGCCGGCAAGGGGATTTGAACCCCTAACCTATCGCTTACAAGGCGATTGCTCTGCCGATTGAGCTATGCCGGCTGGTGTCCGCGGCACCCAGTGGCATCGTACCGGTTACCGGCTAGCGGACGCGCGATGTTGGGCTACCTCGTAGAGGGTAATACCAGCCGCCACCGAGGCGTTAAGGGACTCCGTTCCGCTGATCGGGATTCCGGCCACCGTGTCGCAGGTCTGGCGGACCAGTCGGGACAGGCCCTTGCCTTCCGAGCCGATGACGATGACGAGCGGCCCGCTCGCGAGGTCCAGGTCGCGGACTGTGCTTTCACCGTCGGCGGCGAGGCCCGCTATGAACAGGCCGGCGCGCTTATAGCTCTCAAGGGCACGTGTCAGGTTGGTGGCCTGCGCGATCGGCATCCGGGCGAGGGCGCCGGCCGAGGTCTTCCAGGCGCCCATGGTCACGCCCGCGGACCGGCGTTCCGGGATGAGCAGGCCGTGGGCGCCGAACGCCGCCGCCGAGCGCGCGACCGCCCCGAGGTTGTGCGGGTCGGTGACGCTGTCGAGCGCCACGACCAACGGCGGAGTGTCGGCCGCCTGGGCCGTCTCCAGCAACCGGTCGGAGTCCCAGTAGTCGTAGGGCGGCACCTTCAGCGCGATTCCCTGGTGCGCGGCACCCGGCTGCCCGCTGCCCTCGCACCGGCGGTCCAACTGGGCCTTGGAGATCTCGTGGATCTCCACCCCGGCCTCGCCGGCGAGGCGGGCCGCCTCGGCGATCCGCGGATCCGTCTCAAGGCTGTTCGCCAGGAACAGCCTGCGCGCCGGGACCCCGGCACGCAGCACCTCGAGCACCGGGTTGCGACCGACCAGCAGCTCCGAGCCACCGCCCTCGCGGCCCGGGGTGCCGGGCGGACCGGTACCGGTATCGGGGCGGGGGGCGGCCGCACGCGCGCCCTGCTGCGGTCGGCTCGCGGCAGTGGACTGCTTCTTGCCGTACCAGTGCCGCTTCTCCTTGGGAAGCGTGGTCTTCTTGCCTTCGAGCGCGCGCTTCCCCTTGCCGCCGGTGCCCTTCGTGGGCCCCTTCTTGCTCTTCTTCGCCGGCATGAGAGCCGTCCTCCCCAAATTTGCTGTACGTGCGGGCATGCCGGAAGCGCCGCGGACGCGGTCCCGCCCTTGGTGGGCCGTCAGCTGTTCCGGAGCTCCCAGCGAGGGCCGTGCGGGGTGTCCTCGACGGTGATCCCGGCCTCGGCAAGCTGATCGCGGATTTCGTCGGCCGCGGCGTAGTCCTTGCGCTCCCGCGCCGCCTGCCGCTGGTTCAGGGCCACGGTCACCAGCGCGTCGACCACGCCGCGCAGCCCGGTGTCGCCCGCCTCGGCCCACCGCTCGGACAGCGGGTCGAGGCCGAGCACCCCGAGCATGCTGCGCAGCCGGCCGGTGATCTCGGTGACGCGTTCCTTGGCGCCGTCGGCGAGCGCGGAGTTGCCGTCGCGCACGTGGCCGTGCACGAGCGCCAGCGCCTGCGAGACACCCAGGTCGTCGTCGAGTGCCGCGGCGAACGGCTCGGGCACGTCGTCGCTGGGTGCCACATCGCCGACGACCTCGACCGCGCGGGTCACGAACCCCTCGATCCGCTGGTACGCCGCCGCGGCCTCGCGCAGCGCCTCGGCGGAGTAGTCGATAACCGAGCGGTAGTGCGCCTGCGCGAGGTAGTAGCGCAGCTCGACCGGGCGGACCTCGCGGACGATCTCCGGGATCAGCAGCGAGTTGCCCTCCGACTTGCTCATCTTCTCGCCGCTCATGGAGAGCAGGCCGTTGTGCATCCAGAAGCGGGCGAACCCGTCTCCCGCCGCGCGCGACTGCGCCGACTCGTTCTCGTGGTGCGGGAAAACGAGGTCGACCCCGCCGCCATGGATGTCGAACGTCGGCCCAAGGTACTTCGTGGCCATCGCCGAGCACTCCAGGTGCCAGCCGGGCCGCCCGCGCCCCCACGGGGTGTCCCAGCTCGGCTCGCCGGGGCGCGCGCCCTTCCACAGAGCGAAGTCGCGCGGATCGCCCTTGCCCAGGTCGCTGTCGGTGTCGCCGGCGCCGCGCATCTGGTCGAGCCGCTGGTTGGACAGCTCCCCGTAGTCGGGGAACGAGGTGACGTCGAAGTAGACGTCACCGGAACCGTCCCCGGCGGGGTAGGCGTGGCCGCTCTCGATGAGCCGCCGCATCAGCTCGATCATCTCGGGCACGTGCCCGGTGGCACGCGGCTCGACCGTGGGGGGCAAGCAGTTGAGGATGTCGTAGGCCCAGGTGAACGCGCGCTGGTTCCGCTCGCTGACCTCCCACCACGGGACGCCCTCGGCGTGCGCGGCATTGATGATCTTGTCGTCGATGTCCGTCACGTTGCGGCACAACGTGACGCGGTAGCCGCGGTAGCTGAGCCAGCGACGCAGGATGTCGAAGTTCACACCGGAGCGGATATGCCCAATGTGCGGCGGCGCCTGCACCGTGGCACCACACAGGTACAGCGAGACGCACCCCTCGCGCAGAGGTGTGAAATCGCGGACCTGGCGTGCTCTGGTGTCGTAGAAGCGCAGACTCACAGTGCCAAGGGTAGCCGTTTCAGCGTGCTCTATGAGCGCGATCGACGGACACCGGACCCCGGGATCGCAACGCCGGATCCGGCCCGGTGCTGGACACATTCCACAGATCCTCGTGTTCGCGGCACACGCTGAGCTACGCTTCTGCGCACGATGGCCGCTAAAACCTCCACAACCGCGCACGAGCCACGGACCTCGCCACGGACCTCCAGCAAGGGGGCCCGGTTCGCCGCGATCGCCTTCACCGGTCTCGGCGTCGCGGTGATCGCCGCGTGTGCCGTGCTTCTCTCGTACAACGGCATCTACCAGATCGCCCGCCAGGGCAACGTCGACCCGCGCTACGCGCACATGTACCCGGGTGGCTTCACCCTGCTGCTGCTGATGGCGTTCTGGATCAGCTTCCTGCTCCGCGACGCCCCGCGAGTCCGGCGACTGGGCGTCGACGCGATCATCCTCGCACTGATCCTGTTGGCGGCGTTCGCCAGCGCGCTCGAACCGCTCGGGTACACGCTCATCCCGAAGTGGGCGGTCGTGGTGACCGCCGTGGCCCCATGGGTCGCGTTGCTGATCGCGTTCCGCATCTGGCTGTGGATGGTCTCCCACCTCCGCGGTGAACGTGCCGGTGCACCGCGCCGGCCTCGTGCCGCCGACCGCCCGGAGACCGCCGACACCGCGCCTCTGCCCGCGGAACCGGCGCCGAGGCCCGCAGACTCGGCAACACCCCCGGAAGGTACGCCCACCCAGACCACGGAGCCGACCGCGTCTCCGGAGCGCGGCCCCGCCTCCTCGGGGCCGGCGCTGCTGTGGCCGCGCGCCGAGAAGCGCCGTTCCGCCCCGGAGTCAGGGGTGCGCGTGCTGGAAGGCGAGGACGCCGAGACGCGCAGCGAGGCGAACAACCGCACCGAGGCGCCCGAGGCCCGGACCTCCGCGGCGGCACCCGAGAGCACGGCCCCGGCAGAGAGCATAATCCCCTTCTCGCGGTCCGCACCCGAGACCGAGGCCGCTCCCGAACCCGGTACCGAGGCCGAGGCTGAGACCACCGGATCCGCGGCTCCGGAGAGCGCCACCGACTCCGGCCCGACCACCCGTGCCTCGGAGACCACGGACAACGTTCCGGCATCCGAGACGGACCCGGCCGCCTCCCCCGCTCCAGCGCCCGCCGACTCCGCCGCCTCCAACGAGTCGCAGCCCAGCGCGGACTCTGATTCGCCCACACTCGGGCAGCTTCTCCGCCGCGCGCTGCTGCCCCCCGGCGAACAGGATCCCGTCGGGGCGGCGCCGGAGCAGGCAGAGGCGGAGCCCGACCCGCCCTTCCAGGGTGACCTGCCCAAGCGCACGCCGCAGCCGGCCAGGAGCCCGATCAGGGAGGCCGCCGAGGCTCCCGAGCCCGTCGATCCACCGGCCGCGGCCGGCTCCCTCGCGGGGCAGGAAGGCACTGCGGACAACGAGGACGACGGCCGTTTCTTCGGTGCCGCCGAGGACGGTTTCATCCACGAACTCCCGGCGGGCGATCCGACCAGCGACGAAGCCGACCCCCGCGGGGAGTGGGCGCCGGATCCGGCGTCCGAGCCCGGGGCCGGGACCGACACCGCCAACCGGTTGGGGAAGCGCCCGGTGGCTCTCCGGCCGCGCCGGTCGCCCATGCAGGGCTTCTCGGCCGACCCGCCGTCGGGCCGGGTCCGCAGCGAACCCACCCCGCCGGAGGAGCCCCGCGAGTAAGCGACGCCCGGGCCCGTACGCGCCGCAGTTGGACAGCAACGCCCGCGGTCCGGTGCGGCCCTGGTGCGGCCGTCCGGCCCTACCGCGGACGGCCCGTGAGCTCTGGGAGGGGTTTCACCGCGGACCCGCCGGCTCACTCGTGGGGCGCGCACAGCGCGGTGGCCACCGCCGCGATGCCCTCGCCCCGGCCGGTGAGCCCGAGACCGTCGGTGGTGGTCGCCGAGACCGTCACTGGGGCTCCCGCGGCCTCGGAGAGCACCCGCTCGGCCTCGGTCCGGCGCGGTGCGAACTTCGGCCGGTTGCCGATGATCTGGATCGCGACGTTGCCCACCTCGAACCCGGCGGCCCGCACGCGGGCCGCCGACTCCGCCAGCAGAGCGACCCCGGAGGCGCCCCGCCATCGCGGGTCGGCGGTACCGAACTGGGACCCCAGGTCGCCGAGGCCCGCCGCCGAGAACAGCGCGTCACACCCCGCATGGGCGGCGACATCACCATCAGAATGGCCGGAAACGCCTTCCTCATCCGGCCATTCCAGGCCGGCGAGAAACAGAATGCGTCCCGACATAAAAGGGTGGACGTCGGTTCCGACGCCCACCCGCGGAATTCTCGGCATGAAAGCAACGCTTCTTCGATAGCCTTGGTCAGTCGGTGAGAACCTCGTCGAGAAGTGCCTCGGCCTTGTCCTCATTCGTCTTCTCGGCAAGCGCGAGCTCACTCACCAGGATCTGCCGGGCCTTCGCGAGCATTCGCTTCTCTCCCGCGGAAAGACCGCGCTCCTTGTCGCGCCGCCAGAGGTCGCGCACGACCTCGGCTACCTTGTTGACGTCCCCGGACGCGAGCTTCTCCAGGTTCGCCTTGTAACGCCGGGACCAGTTGGTGGGCTCTTCCGTGTGCGGTGCGCGCAGCACCTCAAATACCCGGTCCAGGCCGTCCTGACCTACCACGTCGCGAACCCCGACCTCTTGGGCGTTCTCGGCGGGCACGCGTACCGTTAGATCACCCTTGTCGACCTTGAGAACGAGATAGGTTCTATCTTCGCCCTTAATAGTGCGAGTCTCGATCGCTTCAATACGAGCAGCCCCATGATGGGGGTAGACAACGGTGTCGCCGACCTTGAAAGTCATGTGACAAGTACCCCTTCCGCTACCACAAGGGTACCACGAATCCGTGACTCAACGTACCTATTCGGTTTGCGAACGCGCAGGTCAGCGCCACAATTTAGGTCTTGACAAACACCACTCGGGGTGCTCCGGGGCGGAGCACCCGAGGTCAACACCGCGTCACTCCGGGTCCTGAGATGGCCGGGCTCCCCTACCGGAAAGAGGAAACCGAAGGGGCCGCCGGCCACCACCGCTCCACCACGCGTCCCTCACGGCACCCGCACACCGCGGACTGTGATCTTCCTCATAGTACCGGGAGGTCGGTCGGATGGGTACCCGCAGGGGTCTGACTACACCTCGCGCTCGTGATCGTCGACCTTCTCTCCCGTCACCATATAAACGAGGTTGTCGGCAACGTGCACGGCATGGTCGCCGAACCGCTCGTAGAACCGCCCGGCGAGGGTGACGTCCATCGTGGCCTCCACCCCGTGCTTCCAGCCCGGGTCGAGGATGCGCTTCAGCAGCTTGCGGCGGAGCTTGTCCATGCGGTCGTCATCGGCGTCGAGCTCCCTCGCGGTGTCGGCGTCGCGGTCGTTGACCACCTCACCGGCCTTGATCACGAGCAGCTCGGCCTGGTGGCCCATCTCCAGCACGATGGAGCGCAGCTCGGCCGGGATCGCTGACTCGGGGTGCCGGCGGCGGGCGATCTTGGCGATGTGCACGGCATGGTCTCCCATGCGCTCCAAGTCCCCGGCCATGTGCAGCGAGGTGATGACCGTGCGCAGATCCTTGGCTACCGGCTGCTGGCGAGCCATGAGCTCGAACGTGCTGGTCTCGATCTCGTCGTCTAGCCGGTTGATCTGCTCGTCGCCGGAAATCACCTCCTGGGCGGCGTTGAGGTCGGCATCGAGCAGAGCGGTTGTCGCGCGGGCAATTGCGTGCCGGGCCAGCCTCGTCATCTCGATGAGGCGTTCACTGAGGGCTTCAAGCTCCTCATGGTAGGTGTCGCGCATAATTCACATCGTTCCAGTTCGCGGCTGAATCATCTCGTAAGGGACAGTGAATATCGAGCGAACCTCGGTTCCAAGTCGAGGCCATTGGGGTAACGCCTGGCCATTTCGGCTTACGATCGAACTGTGCAAGGGGAGCTGCTCAGCGCTATCGCGGGGCTCGTCGGACTCGTGACGGGCGTCGCGGCGGGACTTGCGTTCCGATTCAGCGAGCGGGGCCGCAACACATCCCCTGAGCCCCCGGCCCAGGCCGAGTTGCCGGCCGGCATCGCCGAGGTTCTCGCAGCCCTGCCGTCCTCGGCCGTGGTGCTCGACTCCGCCGACCGCGTTCTGCGGGCCAGCTCGGCGGCCCGCGCCTACGGGATCGTACGCGGCTCGGAGCTCGTCATCGGTGACCTGCTCGCGTTGGCCCGGCAGGTGCGCCGCGACGGTGTGATCCGCGAGACCGAGATCGAAGTGGCCGTCCGCAAGTTCGGGCCCGATGCCACCTCCTTCGCGGTACGGGTAGCCCCTCTGGGTGGTACCGGGCTGGTCCTGGTCCTCGCCGAGGACCAGACCGAGCACCGCCGCGTCGAGGCGGTCCGCCGGGACTTCGTGGCCAACATCAGCCACGAGCTCAAGACGCCTGTGGGGGCGTTGTCGCTGCTGGCCGAAACCGTGGCCGACGCCAGCGACGACCCAGAGGCCGTCCGCCGGTTCACCGGCCGAATGCAGCAAGAGACATCCCGCCTCACCAGCGTAATCCAGGACCTGATTACATTGTCCCGGATCCAGGGTGCCGAACCCATCGCCGAACCCGACAGGATCGACGTCGAGACCGTGGTCCAGGAGGCACTCGACGCGGTGCAGACCGCGGCCGACACCAAGGAGATCGAACTGGTCTCCAGCGGAGTCGAGGGCATCGTGGCCCTCGGCGACGAAAGCCTACTCGTCACCGCCCTACGAAACCTCGTGGCCAACGCGGTCGCCTACAGCCCCGAACGCACCCGGGTATCCGTGCTGACGGAGGTGACCGACACCGCAGTTGAGATCAGCGTGGCCGACCAGGGAATCGGCATACCGGCGCAGGATCTGGAACGAGTCTTCGAGCGCTTCTACCGTGTGGACGCGGCTCGAAGCCGGGCGACCGGGGGGACCGGTCTCGGCCTGGCGATCGTCAAACACATCATGACTCACCACCGTGGAGAAGTGACCGTGTGGAGCAAGGAAGGATCGGGGTCGACGTTCACCTTGCGTCTCCCCCGGCCCGAGACCCGGGAGCGAACGCACTCCCCGGAAACCAGCAATCGGGAGGCGGCACAGTGACGCGTGTACTCGTCGTTGAGGACGAGGAATCCTACAGCGATGCCCTGTCGTACATGCTGCGCAAGGAAGGCTTCGAGGTCGCGGTCGCGACCACCGGGACTGAAGCCCTGGAGGCGTTCGACCGCTCCGGCGCCGACCTGGTGCTCCTCGACCTGATGCTGCCCGGCCTACCCGGTACCGAGGTGTGCCGGACGCTGCGGCAGAAGTCCAACGTCCCAGTGATCATGCTCACGGCCAAGGACAGCGAGATCGACAAGGTCGTGGGGCTGGAACTGGGTGCGGACGACTACGTCACCAAACCGTTCTCGTCGCGGGAACTCGTGGCGCGCATCCGGGCCGTGATGCGCCGTCGCGGCGAGGACGAGGCGCTGCTCCCCTCGGCGCTGGAGGCCGGTCCGGTCCGGATGGACGTGGAGCGGCACGTGGTCACGGTCCGCGGCGAGCACGTGCAGCTCCCGCTCAAGGAGTTCGAGCTGCTGGAGGTGCTCCTCCGGAACGCCGGACGGGTCCTTACCCGGATGCAGCTCATCGACCGGGTGTGGGGCGCCGACTACGTGGGCGACACCAAGACCCTCGACGTCCACGTCAAACGGCTGCGCGCCAAGATCGAGGCCGACCCGGGCAACCCCGAGTTCATCGTGACGGTGCGCGGCCTGGGCTACAAGTTCGAACCGGTGGTCGCGACGGCGGAATAGCGGAGTAACCGCAGGGGGCCGTCACACCTCCAGGATCACCGTGAAGGGCCCCTCGTTGGTGAGCGCGACCGACATCTGCGCGCCGAAGACGCCGGTCTCGACATGCGCGCCGAGGTCGCGGAGTTCCTTGACCACCGCGTCGACCAGCGGCTCGGCGGTGGTGCCGGGGGCTGCTGCCTGCCAGGTGGGGCGGCGGCCCTTCCGGGCGTCGCCGTACAGCGTGAACTGGCTGACGACGAGCAGCGGAGCGCTGATGTCGGAGCAGGACTGCTCGCCATCGAGGATCCGCAGGCCCCACAGTTTGGCGGCCAGCTTGCGCGCTTCGGCCTCGGTGTCGGTGTGCGTGGCGCCGACCAGTGCCATCAGCCCCGGCCGGGTGATCTCCCCGGCAACCTCGCCCGCCACGGTCACCGACGCGTGGCTGACCCGCTGCACGACCGCTCTCATCGTTTCCTCTAGTTGAGTGTCCGGAACTGGCGGGTGTTCGAGATGACACCCGCCAGTGTCAGGGTGAACATCTTGATGGACTCGGCGAAGTCCTGGAGCCGCCAGTCCTCGGGCCCTTTGTACCAGGGCAGTCCGTTGTCCTCGATCTGGTCCGCGCCGGCCGCCGCCAGAACCCTCGCCCAGCGGTCCACGTTGTCGAAGATGATCGCGTACGGCAGGTAGCGGGAGAACACGCTGACCCGGTGCTGCTCGGGCACCTGCTCCGCCCGCGCGCTCATCAGGAAGGACCGGAAACCCAGGGTGTGCGCGAACACCAGGCTTCCCTGGCTGGTCTTCGCCGGCATGAACTGCCCGCCCACGGTCACCGCGGCACCGGCGATGATCACGGCCAGGCCGGTGAAGGCCGCCTGGGTGAAGACCGCCAGCAGCACGGTGAGGAGCACCCCCACTGCGGTAAGCGCGATTCCGCCGGTCGTCCAGCGGGACCGGACCAGGTTCGGGCGGCGCGCGAACCACTTGAGGCGCACCATGTCGCGGTAGAGCTCGTCACGGACCTCGGCCAGCCGGTCCGCGAACCGCTCGCTGCCCAGTTCCGCCAGGGTGATACGGCCGCGGCGCCCGAAGATCGCGTCGATCAGCAGCCGCTCGTAGGGCAGCAACGGGTCGTGCTGGCCGTTCGGAAGCCGTTCGAGCTGCCAGTCGACCGACGTGTAGTGCTCGTGTGGCAGCTCCCGGATCGTGAGGTGTCCGCGTACGGCGAGGTCGACAATGGTGGCGGTGATGTCCACGACGTCGGCCTGCTCGTCGATGAGCGTGCCGATCTGGCCGGGATGGACGTCGTCGGGAGGGCGGAACCGCATGCCCTCCTTCCCCGGGGCCAGAGGGCTGCTGTCGCCCGCGGCCGCCTCGGCGCGCACGGCCCGTTCGTCGCGCCCGCGTTCCCGAACGATCATGACGAGCCCGCCGACCAGCACCACGAGCAGCAGCCCGAAGACGCTCGCGGTTCCCGGGGTGATGGCGAACGCGGAGGTGAGCGTCCATTTCTCGTCGAGTATCGGGGTACCGGGGGCCGTGTCCGCGGGGTAGGTGACGACGATGCCCAGACTCTGGCCGGGCTCCATGTTCGCCTGCATGAACCGGGCGGTGTCCGCCTCGTGCCCGCCCATGTCCGAGACGGTGCAGTACATCGAGCTGCGTGCCGCGCCGGCGGTGCAGGACAGGGCGATCGGCGGGGCGGGGGCGTCGACCACGACCGTGGTCCCGGCGACGGGTTCGCTGTACCCGCCAACGGCGGCCCATTCCAGCTCGATCCCCTCGCCAACGCTGTCTGTGGCGCCGCGCACCTCGTAGTGCAGCACAACAGTGTCGGACCCGGCGGTGTCCATGGTCACATCGAGGGACTCGCCCTCCTGGGATTCCCGCTCGGTGGAGTCGGCCTGGACCGTCTCGCCGTCGGCGTCCTCCGCTGTGACCTTGGTGACCTCGTAACGCCGGTCGTGCGTGTTGTCGTAGGGCTCCTGGGTCACGAAGGTGCGGGTGAACTCCTCCGGAGCGGGCTCGTTGAAGGTGATGGTCTCCGTGCCATGGAGTACCCCGTCACTGTCGAGGCGCAGCGAGACCTCATTGGTGATCGGCGCGTCCTCATCCTCCTGTGGCAGGGTGTCGTGGTCATCCGCCGAGGCGAGCCCGGCCTGCCGAACCGCCGGCGCGGCCAGCGGTTCGGCGGCCACCGGCGTTGTGGCGGGACCGGCGCCGCAGAGCACAACGACGGCCCCGGTCATGGTGACCGTGCGTGCGAGTAGGACCCACCCCATGGCGGGAGAGCCTATCGGCTCGCTCCCGCGGCCGACGTCGGACAATCGGGTTACGGATCGGCAGCGGGATCCACAGGCCGTGCCGGTGGGCGGCATAATCGTCAACGTCGAAAGAGCGCTGCCCAGCATTGATCGAAAGGGTGTCGGGAGGTGAGCGGCCTCATGGCGAGACCGGGTTCGGACGCGCTGCGCGGGAGCAGAGGCAGCGGGAGCGACAGCCCGTACTCCCTTCCCACCCCCTCGCGCCGGCCGCGGCAGCGGTTCAGCGCCGGGGTCATCGTCGCGCTGCTCACCGGCCTGTCCGCCGCCGGCCTGGCCGGTTTCCTGACCTTCTCCGCCTTCGTCGACAGCAGCGAGGCCACCACCGCCCCGGAAGGCGGTACCACCGAAGGCGAGCCCCCGCCCGAGGCGGATGCCGGCGAGAAGGTCCTGACGGCCAACTCGCTCTACGAGAACGGGGAACTCGCCGAGGTCACCTGCGAGGCGCCGGACCTCGACCCGGACGACCAGGAGTCAATGGAGAACTTCCTGCACGAGATCACCGACTGCCTCGACAAAGCCTGGAGCGAGCACTTCGAGTCCAGCGGGATAAAGTTCGAGAAGCCGCAGCGCATCTACTGGTACACCTCGGGCCAGAGCCCGTGCGGCAGCTACCCCGCACCGGGCGTGGCCGCGTTCTACTGCAAGGCCAACAACGGCCTCTACCTCGGACTGGAGGACATCGCCCAGAACTCGGGCAACAGTAAGCACCCCGAGGCGTACACCTTCCTGCTGAGCCACGAGTACGGCCATCACGTGCAGGGAGAGTCAGGCATCCTCGGCTACCTGCACAGCGCCCGCGGTGAGGAGCGTCACGACGAAGAGGACAAGGACGACCTGACACGGCGCAGTGAGCTCCAGGCGAACTGCCTTGGCGGCAACTTCCTCGGGGCAGCCGAAGAGTCCCTCTCGATCGACTCCCATACGCGTGCGAATATCCTCGAGGATGCGCAACGCCGGGGCGACTTCTACCCCGACGAGCGGACGCACGGCTCACCCGAGAACGGATCGATGTGGACGGCCCACGGCATGGATCGGAGGAACCCGGCCGCGTGCAACACGTGGTCCGCCCAGGACGGCTTGGTCGACTGACCCGCGAGGCCCGCCGGCTCACCGGGGGGCACGCCACTGGGCATCGCAGGGCGCTCTACGCGGGACTGCTCGCCCTGGTGTTCGTGCTGGCCGCTCTCACCTGGAACACCACCAGCGGCCCCGGTCCGGGGCAGGCGTCCGACCCGGGTGCTGAGCAGCCCGGCTCCGGTGATCAGGCCGACTACGGCACCCGCGACTTGGCCCGCCCGCCGGTCCTCGACGGGAACGCCCAGCGTCCGGTGGGCGACGGCGCTCTCACGGCGAACCCGCTGTACGACACCGACCGCCTCGCCTCGCTGCCCTGCCCCGCACCCGAGCTCGACATCGACGATCCCGGCTCGGTCGAGAACTTCCTGAACACCCTGACCGACTGCCTCGACGACGCGTGGAGTGCCCAGTTCCGCGAGGCGGGCATCCCCTACGAACCGCCGCGGCGCGTCTTCTGGAGCGAGGCCGGGACCAGCCCGTGCCGCGAGTACCCCTCCGCCGCTGGGGCCTTCTACTGCCGGACGAACAAGAGCGTGTATGTCGGTACCGCGGATGTGGTGGAGAAGTGGAACGGCGCGGAGAACAGCATCGTCTACGCGTCGCTGCTCGCGCACGAGTACGGGCACCACGTCCAGGGCGAGTCGGGCCTCCTGGAGCACTACCACGAGCAACGGCGGCGGCAGGAGACCACCGAGAAGCGCAACATCTGGACCCGCAAGGCGGAGCTGCAGGCCAACTGCTTCGCCGGGACGTTTCTGGGCTCGGTCGCACTGACCTACCCCGTCAGCGAGGACGACCGCGAGACCGTGCTTGAGGACGCCTCGTCCACCGCCGACCGCGAGGACGGCCCCGAGGAGGAGCGCACCCACGGCTCCGCCGAGAACGGCACGTACTGGCTGAAACAGGGGATGGACGAGCAGACCCCCGGGGCCTGCAACACCTGGAACCTCCCGGACGGCGACTCCCTCGTCCAGTAACCGGCACCGGTACGGGAGCCGGCACGCAGCGGGTGTAGCCCGGCCACACGCGGGAATGCCTTCCCGCATGCCGGGTGAGAGCGTCGTGGAGTTGCGCGTTCATGGGGTCAGCGGAGGCCAGGCCGAGGAACTACTCGACGTCGAACCGGCGGTTCGGGTCGGCGGCGACGGCCTCGCCGGGTTCTTCCGGTGGCGGCGCAAGCGCGACACCGAGGTGGTCCGCGACGTCCCCCGCGAGATCTTCGCCTGGGGCAACCTGACCTCCGGGCGGTCTTCGCGCGCGCTCTGGTTGCTTCTGTTGCCGTTCATGCTGGTCAATGTCGCCTACTGGATGCGCCCAGGACGGCGCGGCGCCCGGCCGCCCTCGCGGATCTACCGGTGGGCCGACTACAGCTACGGACTTTCCGTACGCCTGCTTTCCCTCAGCCTCACGGCGCTGCTGGTCCTGGCCGGCGCCGGCATTGGGATGGACCTGGTGGCCTGGCAGTGCCTGGGCTACGGAACCCAGTGCGCCGAGCTCCGCCCGTGGCTCGGTTTCCTGTCCGCTCCCGGCGCTTTTCTCGCCGAGCCCGGGCGGGCCCTGGCCGCCGGAGCGCTGCTGCCGCTCGCGATCGTGCTGGCGCTGTGGCGGCTCTCGCGGCGTACCAGCAGTGTCTATGACGTCACCATGACCGCGAACGGCGCGCCATCGGCGGACGACGCGCCGCTGAGCGACCCGGACTTCTGGCGGAACAGCCAGACCCTGGGGAGGCTGCGGTCGGCGCACATCGCCGTGGCCGTCGGCGTGGTGACCGCGCTGCTTCTCACCCCCGCGCTGGTCCATGACCTGGCGGCCGGCACCGCCGCCTCCGGGGCGGTCCTCGCCGGGCTCCTGGGACTCACCCTGGCCGGCAGCACCGTGTGCGTGCTCATTCCCGGTACCGATCCGTGGTGGAACCGGCGGGCCGATGTTGTCTGCCGCGTGCTGCGCGACACGTCACTGCTGTTACTGGCGGTATCAGTGAGCTACCTGCTCTGGCCGCGCCCGGACTGGACCGCGCAGGGCCGGCTGCCGGGCTACGCCGTAGGGCTGAACACGCTGCTCGCGGTGCAGTGCGCGCTGGCGCTGCTGCTGGTGCTGGCCGCCGTGGTGCTCTACCGCACGAACCGGGTGCACTCCGACACCGCGATGCGCGGCATGGCCGGCCCGGCGACGGCCGCGTTCGGTGTGCTGTTCGGCGGGGTCTTCTCCGCCGCGGTGGTCTACCAGGCCGCCGGGTGGCTCGGCGGCTGCTACTACCCGGGCGCCGAGGCCGCCGGCTGCATCGTACTGCGCCCACCCAGCGCCTACTCGTGGCTGCAGCTCGCGTTCAGCATGGAGGCGGCGATCGCGTTGGCGGCGCTGGCGGCGCTGGCGCTGTTCCTGTGGCGCCGCACCCGCGCCGAGGCGCGCGACGTGGCCGCCGAGTACCAGAAGGACCCTGAGGCCCCACGCGCCCGGGAGATCGCCCGGGCCCGCGCCATGGGCAGCATGACCGAGACCCTGCCCGCCTGTCTCACCGCGTTCATGCTGCCGGCCGTCGCGCTGGTGCTGCTGGTCCTCTACGCCGCGATCACCGGCCGCCTGACCGCAACCCCGGTGGACGGGGCCCAGATCACGCCGGCCGCGGTGGCCGCCGACTCCACCCTGTGGGTGCAGGGAGCGGTCTCGCTCCTGGTGATGACCGGCTCGTGGCTGGGCGGGTTCGTCCTCGCGGCGGTGGTGTGGCTGGGCCGCAGTGCTTACCGGGACCGGCCGACCCGGCAGGCGCTCGGCGTACTGTGGGACGTCGGGACGTTCTGGCCGCGGGTGGCGCACCCGCTGGCGCCCCCGTCCTATGCCGAGCGCGCCGTCCCGCAACTGACCGCCAGGATCGCGGGAATGACCGCGCATGGGACCGGGGTCGTGCTCTCCGGGCACTCGCAGGGGTCAGTGCTGGCGGCCGCGACCATGTGGCAGATGCCGGAACGGTGCCTCCCCTACGTCACGCTGCTCACGCACGGCTCTCCGCTGTACCGGCTCTACGGGCGCTACTTCCCGGCCTACTTCGGCCCGGACGCGCTCGCCGACCTCGCCCACCGGCTGCACGGCTGGCGCAACCTCTGGCGCGCGACCGACGCCATAGGCGGCCCGATCCATCTGGAGCGTGACGGCGGGTGGACGACCGTCGACCGCGCGGAACCGCTTCCGGACCCCCGGCGCTACGACGCCCAGGAAGGGGAGGCGCTTCCCCCGGAGATCCTCGGGCACGCCTTCTACACACGCGATCCCGCCTACACCGGAGCGGCGGTGGCGGCGGTGCGCGACCTCAACGAGTCGCGGTGGCACCGGTCCGCGGTGCTACCACGGGCCGTCCGCGCGTCCGATGCTGCGGGTGGCCGGCCGGACGTCGACCAGGTAAATCAGGGCGGCGGCGAGCGCGAGGATCGTGAAGAAGGCGCCGAAGCCGAGGGCGGCGCTCAGCGAGACGAAAGTCCCCACGCCGAGCAGAGCCGTCCATAGGCCCTTCGTCTGCTTATCCGCCGCGGGGAACGCCTGCGCAGGTGTCCGCAGGGCTTCGATCAGCGCGTACAGCGTCGTTACGAAGATCGCGATGAAGAGGATCTGCCACAGGAACCCGATTGACGTATTGACCACGAGGAGCTCCGAACCTTACGAGACGGTTGGCCAACCGTGAGGCCCGTATCCGGGCCTCACTCGCTCAACGCCGGGTGCCCGGAGAATCGTTCCCGCACGGTACGGCTCAGATGGGCAGGTTCCACAGCGCCAGCGAACTTACCATCAACACGAACGCCGAGGTCAGTACGACGGTGGTCGCGGGGCGCGAAAGCTCCTCTGCCGGCGTGATGAGCCGCGAAACGCGGGTGACCACCTCGGGCTCTGCGTCGCTGGCGGCCATGGCACCAGCGGGGACCTGGGTGTTGCCCGCGGTCCCGAACCGCATCAGTGCCGTTGCGAGCTCCTTGGCCGAGCGCTCGCGGCGGGCCTGGTCGTCGGCGCACATCTCGATCAGCAGCGCGACCGCGCGGTAGTAGGTGTCGAGCACCCGGACGCGCGGGAAGGCGCGTTTCAGTGAGGAGAACGGCAGCAGCACGAGGTCGTGGCGCTGCCGGAGATGGGCGTGCTCGTGCGCGAGCACCGCGGACAGCTCGCTGCGGTCGAGCACCCGCAGCGCACCCGCGCTGATGACCACCTTCGACCGCAGGACACCGGGAAGGCAGTAGGCGGCGGCCGCCGGGTGGTCGAGGACGCGCGCACCGGGCACCTCCGGGTCGTCGCGGGCGACGAGTTCGAGCAGGTCGTGGTGCCGCCGGCGGGTCCGGACCACGTGGACCGTGGACGCCACCAGGCCGCAGAAGAGCACCAGGGTGAGGCCGAACGCCACGAGGACAGCGGCGACCCGGGGGGCGCCGAACGGGGCCGCGGCGAACTTGGCCAGGTGCAGGCCGTGCGCGGAGACGTCCGCGGAAAGAGCGAAGAGCCCTCCGATGGCCCCCTTCCCGTAGGGGGCGAGACCGAACGCGAGCAGCGCGCCGATGGTGGAGATTCCCCAGGCCAGACCCAGCGCCTGCCAGGCGATGACGGCGACGTAGGGGCCGCGGGCGGGCCATGAGGCCCGACGTAGCCGTGCCGCAGCGATGAGACAGCCAACTGCGATGGTGGCGAGTAGGGCGGCACTGACCATTCGGCTACGTCCTTGGCTGGTCGCTTTCCGCTAGGGCGCGGCGAAGCGCTTCGGCTTCGTTGCCGTCCATCGAGCGTACAAACGCTGCCAGAGCGGCGTCACGATCTCCGGTCTGACCGAGAGCATCAATCATGAGCTCGGAGACATAACTCTCCCGGCTGGCTGCCGGGCGGTAGCGCCAAGCACGGCCCTCGCGGGATCGGGCCACGACCCCCTTCTTGGCGAGCCGATCGAGCACGGTCATCACCGTTGTGTGGGCGAGATCCCGGTCAGCGAGAGCCCGACTGACCTCGCGGACCGTGAGGGCCTCGTCCTGCGCCCACAGTACCTCCATAACCGCGCGTTCAAGGTCACCCAACCGATTCATACTTCTGAGTCTACTTGGGGTAGTACTACGCGACGTCGGGCCCCGGGTAACAGCACTCACCCCCCGCGGTCAGGGAACTCTGGCGCATCCGTCTCATCGACAACTACCCTGCGCGTCTGGCGCGTCGCGCTAAGCTACTTCCAGAATCGCTGATTACATTGGGTGAGGCCCGATTTCATCCACATTCCCGGAAAACGACGAACCTGACCGTTCCGCCGCCGGTGTCCACCCGCGTGGCGGAGCCACGGAACCACCCCGGGGGGCTCGGTGTGTTCACAACGCTCTCACGCAGGACAACGGTGCTCGTCGCCGCGTCCTTCGCGGTGGCCGCCGCCGCGACGTTCGCCACCGCCCAGGGCCCCGGTCCCGTGCCGGGGATCGAGTCGGGGGGCAGTGTTGCCGCCAAAGATCCGTACGCGGACACACCGGGCCACCAGGTCCCGGAGATCCAGCCGCGCCCCGGCGACGTAGCAGCCTGCGACCAGCCCGGCGAGGACGAGATCGTGCGCGTCCCCGACCGCGGCGCTCCGGACGGCAAGCGGCCCGTGTGGATCCGGCGCCCGCCCGGCCCCGACGACGCTGGCGTACCCGTCCTCTACCTGCTGCACGGCTCCACTGGCACGCACCGCGACATCATCGATGCCGGCGTCGGACCACTCATGGACGAGGCGATGTGCCGCCACGGCGTGCAGTTCGTGGTCGCCGCCCCCTACGGCCAGGAGACCGGCCGCAGCGACACCGAATGGGGCGACGACGCCGACGGCAGGTTCCACATCGAGACGTTCGTGACCCAGAAGGCGATCGAGGAGGTCGAGGGCGACCAGCGCCGACCGCGGGAGCTCCGCGCGATCGGCGGCTTCTCCATGGGCGGCTACGGGGCCGCGGCGCTCTCGTTGCGCAACCCCGGCATCTACCGCCAGGTGGTGAGCTGGGCCGGCTACTTCAAGGTCGACGACCCCAGTGGCACCTTCGGTCCCAGCCCCGACTCCGCGCACGCGCCCGACCAGCTCCTGGACAATCCCGGGGTCGCCGACATCCGGTTCAAGCTCATCGAGGGGACCGACGACCACACCCCGCTGCAATCGGGCAGCATCCACGGCGAGGCCGAACGGTTCGCCAAGCTGCTGCGGGAGCGTGACATGAGCGTCGAGACCCATTTCCCCGAAGGCGGCCACGACTTCGACGCCTGGAACCCGACGATTCCCGAGGCAGTGGGTTTCCTGGTGGAGGGCTGGACCGAGCCGGGCAACGGCGACGACTGAGCCGGCCCGTGGCGGGTCCGTATCGAGAGTGACCCTGCGGACGTTCTCGGCACCGAAGGTGTCCGCACGGACACCTTCGGTGCCGAATGGCGAAGACGCCGAATCCGCATGAGCGGCGCATCGGGGTACTGCCGAGCCCCGCGCTCCCCCACCCCCGGTTGCGCTCCGAAAGGCCCCCGACATCCATCATGGGAACACCTTGCGCCCCCGCCACTGTTGATAACTGACTGAAGCGGGGTGGAGTGGCCACCGGAGGAGAGAAAGGGCCGACAGTTGGTGCCGTACAGCCCTGATGTGCCCGATGCGTGGTTCCCGGGTCATGAAGGCCCCCCGAATCCCTCTCGCATCGCGACGATGAGCCTGCACACCTCACCACTCGAACAGCCCGGCACCGGGGACGCCGGCGGGATGAACGTCTACGTGGTCGAGGTCGCCAAACGGCTCGCCGAGCGCGGCGTCGCGGTCGACGTCTTCACCAGGGCATCGCGTCCCGACCAGCCGCCGGTGGTCGAGCTGGCGCCCGGCGTGAGTGTGCGGCACATCGCAGCTGGCCCGTTCGGTGACCTCGACAAGCAGGCCCTCGCCCAGCACCTGTGCCCGTTCATCTTCGGGGTACTGCAGACCGAGGCCCGCAACGCACCGGGGTACTACGACCTCGTGCACGGCCACTACTGGCTGTCCGGCCGGGCCGGGCTCGCGGCCGCGCACCGGTGGGGCGTTCCGATGGTCCAGTCGATGCACACCATGGCCAAGGTGAAGAACGCCCACCTCGCCAGCGGCGACTCCCCCGAACCCGAGCTCCGGGTCCGCGGCGAGGACCACCTCGTGCGCAGCGCGGACCACCTGGTCGCCAACACCGCCGACGAGGCCCGCCAACTCACCGGGTACTACGGCGCCGAGCCCGCCCGGATCAGCACGGTCCCGCCCGGGGTCGATCTCGACGTGTTCGCCCCCGGATCGCGCCAGGAAGCGCTGCGGCGCGCCGGGCTGCCCCCCGACACCGAGCTGCTGCTCTTCGTCGGGCGTCTGCAGCGGCTGAAGGCGCCCGATGTCCTCCTGCGCGCCGCGGCATCGCTCCTCGAACGCGATCCGACCCTGCGTGACCGGCTCGTCGTGGCCGTCGTCGGCGGGGTGTCCGGCTCCGACGACACAGAGCCGCAGCGCCTGGCCGCGCTCGCCCGCTCCCTCGGCATCCTCGACGTGGTCCGGATGGAGCCGCCGCGTTCCCGCGCCGAAGTGGCCCATCTCTACCGGGCGGCGACGGCCACGGTGGTGCCCTCGTACTCGGAGTCGTTCGGCCTGGTCGCCGTGGAGTCCCAGGCGTGCGGCACACCGGTGGTCGCCTCCCGGGTGGGCGGCCTGCCCACGGCCGTCCGCGACGGCATGTCGGGCGTGCTCGTGGACGGCCACGACCCCGAGGACTTCGCGCGGGCGCTGCACCGGCTGATCAGCGAACCGGGCCGGCGCGACGCTCTGGGACGCGCCGCTGTCACGCACGCGGCACAGCTGAGCTGGGGGGCGACCGTCGACGGCCTGCTGAACGTCTACCGTGGGACGCTGACCAGCGAGCCGTTGCCCGTGGCCGCCAACCAGTAAGCGAGTCGCCCACATGCCATCGCAGGAGCACGAGAACGCCATCCTGGCGATCGAGTCGGCTATCAAGGCCGCCGACCTGGAGTTCGAACGCCCCCGCCCGGACGCCTTCCTGGTCACTCTGCCCGGCGAGCGCAGGCTCAAGACCCTCGTCTGGCTGAACGTCGGCGAGTACAGCCTGCTGCTGAAGGCGTTCTTCTGCCGCCAACCCGACGAGAACCACGGCGGGTTCTACCACTGGCTGATGCACAAGAACGAGACCATGTACGGCATGGCCTTCGCGGCGGACGAGGTCGGCGACGTCTACATCGTGGGCCGGCTGCCGCTGTTCAGCGTCACTCCCGACGAGGTCGACCGGCTCCTCGGGTGCGTTCTGACCTACTCCGACGAGAACTTCAACGGGGCGTTGGAACGGGGGTTCGCCTCGTCGATCCGCAAGGAGTGGCAGTGGCGCGTCAACGGCGGGCACACCCTGCGCAACCTGGAGGCGTTCCGGCACCTCGTCGAGCCGACCGGAGAACGCGAGCAGGCCGGACGCACGCCCGGTCCTGATGGTCGCTAGGCTGGCGGGCATGGGGACTCTGGTTCTGCTGCGACACGGCGAAAGTACCTGGAACGCCGAGGGGTTGTTCACCGGGTGGGTGGACGTCGACCTCTCCACAACGGGTGAGGAGGAGGCCCGCAAGGGCGGCAGGCTGCTACTCGAAGCCGACGTGCGCCCCACCATCGTGTACACGTCGGTGCTGAAACGCGCCATCCGCACCGCCGAGATCTCGCTCGACGAGGCCGGGCTGAACTGGCTCCCGGTGCGGCGGTCCTGGCGGCTCAACGAGCGGCACTATGGGGCGCTGCAGGGCAAGGACAAGGCTCAGACCCGTGAGGAGTACGGCGAAGAGCAGTTCATGGTCTGGCGCCGCTCCTACGACACACCGCCGCCCAAGCTCGCCGACGACGCCACGTACTCGCAGGTGGGCGACCGGCGCTACGCGGACCTGCCGCCCGAGCTGATGCCGCGCACCGAGTGCCTGGCCGACGTCGTCGCCCGGATGCTGCCGTACTACTACGACGCGATCGTGCCCGACATCGCGGCGGGGCGCACCGTGCTGGTCGCCGCGCACGGCAACTCACTTCGGGCGCTGGTGAAGCACCTCGACGGCATCGACGACGAGACCATCGCGGGACTGAACATCCCCACCGGGATTCCGCTCGTCTACGAGCTCGACGACAACTTCGCTCCGCGCAAACACGGCGGCGAGTACCTGGACCCCGAGGCGGCCAAGGCGGCGATCGAGGCCGTTCGCAACCAAGGGAAGAAGTAACCCTCAAGCGGAACGGTTGCCGCGGCGCGCGTGTGCGACGCGGTCGCGGGCGGCGGGGCCGGCTCCCGGGGGTCAGTAGACGAGCGCCTGGACCCGCTCGGCGGTGATCTCCTCCACGAAGGTGGGCGCCCCCGCGATCCGGACGCCGTCGAGCAGGTCGTCCTCGGTCAGCTCCCGTCGAGCGGCGCACTGCCCGCACAGCGTGACGCGCCCGCCGGCCAGTATCCCGTCGAGCAGGTCGGCCAGCGGCGCCGCGTGCGGGAGGGACTCGATCTTCGCGGCCCGGCCCGGAAGGGCGAACCAGCTCGCCTCGCCGGCCAGCCACAGCGACACGTCGACCCCGCTCGCCACTGCCGTGGCCGCCATGGTGAACGCCTGGTTGCTGCGTTCGGGTTGGTCCTCACCGACCGTGACTTTGATCACCAATGCGCGACTCATGGGGGCCAGCGTAGCGGCTGGCGTCCGGTTGGCGGACCGGCCGCTCAGCCGGCGCTCACCGTGAGGAGCAGACCGGCGCAGGCCGACGCCACGCTCGCCCCGCTGAGCAGCAGCGCCCCGGCCGCCCGCCGCGCGGGCCACGGGACCCGTGCCGCGGAACCGCGGCGCTCGATGCGGAGCCGGCCATCAGGTGGCGGCACGATCACCGGCCAGCCGTCGCGCAGCTCCACCATCCCGTGCGCGACGATCGGCGCACCGTTGCGGACCACCCACTCGCGGTACTCGAACTCGATGGTCTCCCCGCGGAAAACCCCGGAGATCCGGCCCTTGACCCGCGCCAGGAGGTCGTCGGTCGGCGCGGGAACACCGCGCTGCGGCCGGCCAACCACACGCTGCAGGCACATATCCATCCCGCTGAGCTCGGCCCCCGCCGGGTCCACGAGAACGGTGCGGCCTTTGGGTGCGCGGCCGGGCGCCGCGATCCCGAACGGCTCCACGGACGCGTAGTCCGCGATCGAGTCGCACACGCGCTCCTGGGCCTCCGTTCCCTTGCCCGGTAACGACCAGAAGTGCCGCAGTACCTCGTGCCCGTGCCAGACGCAGTCGGTACGGGCCAGTTGCGACTCGATGACCCCGCTCGGCCCCGCCACCGCGACACCGGTGGCGGTGATCGGCTGCCCGGCCCGCTTCGCCACGGCGCCCGGCCGCAGTCTGACCAGGCCGCGCTGCCGGTACCACCGGCGCACAGCGAGACAGGCCAGCGGTGCCAGGATCGCCGCACCGGCCAGGAGGGCTATCCCGATCGCCAACTGCACAGGCGCCTCTTTCCGTGTCGTCCAGCGTGTCCGCCGGCGCCCGTGCGTACCCGTTCGCGTGCCCGAACGCCGGAATATCCTCTTTACCAGGTTCATGCGGGCCGCCCGGCCGCGGGGATTCACGGGCGCGGCGGCGCCCTACCCGTGCCGGGCCGCGTCGGCCACGTGATGTACGGCAGTGTGCCGGCTTATCCTGCCGCGGCGCGGCGGGGGTGCCCGGCGACCGCCCGCTTCCGGACAGTATGCATCCGGCCACGGGCCCCGCAGAGCCGCTTCGCGGTGCGTCTTGCCCCCTCCCGCCAACTAGGCTGGTGAGCGTTCCCCACGACACGGCAAGAGGAGTCATGAGCGTTCTGCACCCCGACCTGGAGAAGCTGTCCTTCCTGCTCGGCCGCTGGGAGGGGGTCGGCGTCGCCGGTTATCCGGACATGGCGGACTTCCAGTTCGGCCAGGAGATCGAGTTCACGCACGACGGCCAGCCGCACCTGAACTACCGGAGCCGCGTGTGGCGGATCGCGCAGGACGGCTCGGTCGGCGACCTGGTGACCTCCGAGACCGGGTACTGGCGCGCGCGGCCGGAGGAGGCGCGGAGCGCGCCCGACGACTCCGCTGACATGCCGGTGGTGCACGTCGAGGCGCTACTGACGCACCCAGAGGGGTTCGCCGAGGTCTACCTGGGCAGCGTGTTCGCCAACCGTGTTGAGCTCTCCACCGACGCCGTGCTGCGCACCGAGACCGGCATGGAGGTCACGGCGGGGCACCGGCTCTACGGGCTGTTCGGCGACAACCGCGAGACCCTGGGCTATGCGTGGGATCTCGCGGCACGCGGCCACGACTTGCAGTCCTATATGTCGGCACAGCTCAAGCAGGCCGGCGGGTGATCCGTCCCGCGACATGACGGACCCCCGGGCATGGCTCCCGGCGCGTGGCGCTCGGGGCCGGACGGACAAGTTCCGGCGGCCCGGGGGTCTGGGTGTCCGATGTGGATTCGCTAGCGCGATCCGGCTTCCTGGGTCGCCCTAACGGACGGACACCTCGCACGTCCTCAAAGCATTCACTGTTCGGACCACCTCCTTTCCTGCGTGAGTATGACGCTATGCGCGGTACGCGGGCTGGGGCAAGCGGATTTTCTCCGACATTCCGCGCCGCCGGAGCCCGCTTTGGCGGTCCGCTCCTTGGCGGCGCCCGGGGATCGTAGGATCGGGGCCATGGTGCACCAAACCTGGCGCGAGGAGCTTCGGACCCGCGGCTACCGCGTCACACCGCAGCGGCAACTCGTGCTTGAGGCCGTCCAGGAGCTGGAGCACGCCACCCCGGACGCCATTTGCAGCCGGGTGCAGCGGACCGCTTCGGATCTCAACCTGTCCACCGTGTACCGCACTCTGGACGTCCTGGAGAAGGTCGGGCTGATCACGCACACCCACCTCGGAGCCGGCCCTCCCTCGTACCACCTCAGCGAGGAGGCGGACCACCTGCACGTGGTCTGCCGCGAGTGCGGGGAGGTCTCCGACACCGCGCTCGACCTCGCCGACGGCCTGGTCGAACGGCTCCGCGCGGAGATCGGCTTCCGGGCCGACGCCCGGCACCTCACGGTGTTCGGAACCTGCCGGCGCTGCGCTTCCGGGTGACGCCAGCGCCCACAGCCGCCCGCACGGCGCGTAGCATCGAAGTATGACTTCGCCTCTGCTGACCCGCGCCGGGGCCGTCCCCGCGGACGACCCCGACACTGGTGTCGCCGCCCACTATGGGGAACCCTCCCGCGAGGGCCAGGCACTCGAACACGGTTCCGGGTGGATCGACCGCGCGAACCGCGGTGTCGTCCGCGTTTCCGGACCCGACCGGCTCACCTGGCTGCACAGCCTCACCAGCCAGGCTCTCGAAGGCCTGCCCGCCGGCACCGCGACCGAGTCGCTGGTGCTGGACACCAAGGGGCACATCAACCACCACATGTTCATCGTCGAGGACGGGACCGCGGTGTGGGCACACACCGAGCCGGGATACGCGGCGGGCCTCGCGAGCTTCCTGGACTCGATGCGGTTCATGCTGCGCGTCGAGGTCGAGGACCTCAGCGACCAGCGCAGCGTGCTCACCCTCGCCGGCCCGGAACGCGAGGCCGCGCTGTCCGCTGCCGCCGCGTGGCTGGACGACACCCCCGTGCGCCGGACCGGCGACGAGATCGACCTCTTCCTGCCCCCGGACGCCTTGCCAGCGGTCACCGAGGCGCTCACCGGCTCCGGGGTCCGCCCCGTTGGAATGTGGGCCTACGAGGCCCACCGGATCGCCGCGCACCGGCCGCGGCTCGGCGTCGACACCGACCACCGCGCGATCCCGCACGAGATGGGGTGGGCCGGTTCTGCCGTCCACCTGGACAAGGGCTGCTACCCCGGCCAGGAGACGGTGGCGCGGGTGCACAACCTGGGCCGGCCGCCGCGCCGGCTGGTGCTGCTGCACCTCGACGGCACCCCGGAGCGCCTGCCCGAGCGCGGCGCCGCGATCAAGCTCGGCGAGCGTGATGTCGGTGTCGTCGGTTCGTCCGCGCGCCACCACGAACTGGGGTCGATCGCACTCGGCCTCGTCAAGCGGTCGATCCCGGTCGACTCCGAGTTCACGATCGACGGGATCGCCGCGGCGCAGGAGGTCATCGTCCCACCGGACACGGGCGCCAACGCCGACATCAAGCTGCGCCGCAAGCCGGCCTGACCGGTTGCCCCACCCGGCCCGGAAGGGCCGCGGCGAGCACCCCGGCAGGTTGCGGCAATGGGGCGAAGCGAGCGAGCCAGCTTGCCGCCGCACCCGCCCTCACTGATTCACCGCGATGGTCCGGTTTCTCAGACTCGCGGCAGTGGCGTTGGCTCGGCCGCCCGCTGCCGGTCGTGGAAGGCGTAACCGCCGGGGTCGCGGGCGTAGGCCTCGGCGTAGCGCCCCACCTTCTCGCGGTCGAGGGTGACACCCAGGCCTGGACCGCTCGGAGCCGGAAGACGGCCCGCGGTGTAGACGTGCGGTTCGGTGAGCACGTCATCGGCCAGCAGCGAGGAGTACGCCTGGTTGGCCAGGATGAAATTCGGGGTCGACGCCATGACGTGCAGCGCGGCGGCGAGCCCCACCCCCAGCTCGCCCAGACTGTGCTTGACCACCGGAAGCCCCGCGGCGTCGCAGATTCCCGCGGAGCGCTTCAGGTTGAGCAGGCCGCCGTCCATCTGGTTGTCCACCGACACGGCGTCGGCCGCGCCGTGCCGGATCACCTCGATCTGGTCGTAGCGGGTCCACGATGCCTCGTTGGCCAGCAGCGGTGTGTCGACCCGGCCGCGGACATAGGCCATCTCGGCCAGGTTGCGGCCCGAAACCGGCTGCTCGGCCAGTTCCAGCCCGTACTCCTGCATGGCGCGCAGCACCCGGATGGCGGTGCCCGACGACCACGCCTCGTTGGCGTCGACGCGGATCCCCGGTTCGGGCCCTATGGCGTCGCGCACCGCGGCCACCCGCTCGATGTCGTCACCGGGCCGCGGCGCGCCGACCTTCAGGTAGAAAGTGCCGAAGCCGAGGTCGGCGCCCTCGGCCGCCTGCCTGGCGGCCTCCTCCGGCGTGCCGCCGGGGACGTAGTAGAAGAAGTCCACCGACTCGCGGAAACGCCCGCCGAACAGTGTGACCAGCGGCTGACCGCAGGTCTTGCCCACGATGTCCCAGCACGCCATGTCGACCGCGGCGAGGGCGGGACTGTTCTGCCGCATGTGGTGCCAGGTGCCGACCACCTCGACCCGTTTGGTGAGCCGCTCGATGGCGCGCGGGTCCTCCCCGACGACCAGCGGTTCGAGGGCGTCCAGGGCCGCCCGGACAACATCGGTCGACGGGTAGGCCGCGGCCTCGCCGATCCCGGTCAGCCCATCGTCGGTGTGCACCTCGACAAGCACGGCGACCTGGCCGCGGCGGCGGCCGAACGCCCACACCTCGTCGGTGCGGAACGGCACGGCGATCGGTGTGGCCTCGATCGCGGTGATCTTCATGGTCGGCCTCTCCGTGTTCGCGGGCGGGCGGTCGCTACAGGACGGTGAGCTCCCGCGGCGCCCGGGTGAGTACCTCGCAGCCGTCGTCGGTCACCAGGATGGTGTCGGAGATGACGTACCCGGTGGGCTCGGTCACCCACGACATGGCGTGGAACGTCATCCCGGCGCGGACCAGCCGGGCCGAGCCGGGGCGGATGCCCAGTACCTCGCCGCCGCCGACCCAGCTCGGCGGGAAGCCGATCCCCACGAGGTAACCGCAGTGGTGCCGGCGCGCGCCCCGCTGCGGGTGGACCTGCTCGACCGCGTCCTGCCAGGCGTGGTAGACGTCGCTGGCGGCGGCACCGGGCCGAAGCTCCGCGGCGATCGCCCGCGCACCGGCCAGGGCGGCCCGGTGCGCGACGACCGCCTCGGGCGGGGCCTCGTCGACGTAGACGGTGCGGCTCAGCGGGGCGTGGTAGCGCCGCACGCACGCCGACAGCTCCAGGAACAGCCCCTCTCCCGGCTCGATCGCGCGCTCGTCCCAGGTGACGTGCTCCTGCTGCAGGATCTGCGTGGGACGGATCAACGGCGCGAATCCCGGGTTCTGGCTGCCGCCGGAGATCATCGTCGAGTAGACGGCCGCCGCCACCCGGGACTCGCTGCCGCCGGCCGCGATGGCGCCGATCCCCGCGGCCATGGCCTCGCTTGACAGCGATGCCGCGCGGCGTACGGACACGATCTCCGCCTCGGACTTGACCTCGCGCAGCTGCTGGCCGATGTCGCCGGCGCCCACCCAGACGAGCTCGGGCAGCTCCTGGCGGAGCCCGGCCCAGATGGCCGGCGGGAAGAACATCGCCGAGTCCTCGACCCCGACGGCCTCACCCGGCCGGACCTGGCCGCGCAGCGCCGCGGCGGCGGTCGCCACGGGGTCGGCGCCGTCATGGAACGGCCGGTGCACGCAGTCCGGCGCGCGGGCGGCGACGGTCGGCCCCTCCATGGCGCGGGTGATGAGCTCGGGCGGCCCCTCGCGCGGGAGCAGCAGCAGGCTGAACGCGAAGTAGCCCTGGTAGTCCAGCCCGAGTAGATAGTAGATGTTCTCCGGGGAGACCAGGAGCAGCGCCGAGAGATCACGGCGCGCCATCTCGGCGCGCGCGGCCGCCACGCGGGAGCGCAGCTCGGCCGACTGCGCGCTCTCCAGGGCACCGCGCGGGCCAGCATCCATCGTCACCGTCATGTCTCCATGCTGGGACACTAGGCCCGATGCAGTCTATCGACATCTTCTAGAGTTATCTTTAAGTTGAGCTACATGTTTGAGATTCGCAGGTTGCGGCTGCTCCTTGAGCTGGCACAACGCGGCACGGTCACGGCGGTCGCCGAGGCCGGAGCACTGACGCCCTCGGCGGTCTCGCAGCAGCTCACCCTGCTGCAGCGCGAGGCCGGGGTCACCCTGTTCGTGCGCGAGGGGCGAGTGCTGCGCATCACCGACGCGGGCTGGGTCCTGGTGCGGCACGCGGAACACCTCATCGCGGGGATGGAGGAGGCGCGGGCGGAGCTGGCCGAGCTGGTCGGCACCCCCACCGGGCCGGTGAAGCTGTCGGCGTTTCCCACAGCGGCCCGCTCCGTGGTCCCGTCCGCGGTGGCACGCTGCCGGGAGCGCCACCCCTCGCTGCGCGTCATCGTGGACGAGCGCGAGGCCCCGGAGAGCATGGCGGCGCTGCGGGGCCACGAGACCGACGTCGCGCTGGTGTACTCCTATGCCCTGTTGCCACCGCTGGATACCACGGGGGTCACGCTGACCACACTGCTCACCGAGACGTTCGTGATGCTGCTCCCGCCCGACCGGGAGCTCGCCGACGCCCCGGTCCCCCTGGCGGCGCTGGCCGAGGAGACCTGGATCAGCCCGTACGGCGACACGTCCGGGCGCGCGGCGCTGGACCGGGCGTGCGCGTCGGCGGGATTCGCGCCCAGTGTCGACTACGCCAGCAACGACTACACGGTCATCACGGCCATGGTCCGCGCCGGCCTGGGCGTCGCCCTGGTGCCGCGGCTCGCCCTGGAACCCGGGGACACCGACATCGTGGTGCGCCCTCTGGAGGGCGACCCGGTACGCCGGAGCATCGCGCTGGCGACCCGCGCCGGCACCGCCCGCGACCCGGCACTACGCGCCCTCTCCGCGGAGATCGTCACAGCAGCCGCCGAACAGGCCGAGTAAGCCCGTCCCTCGGCGGCCCAGCGGAGCTGCACTGGATCAGTGATGTGCGGGCGTGGTGCGGCGTCCGCCGGGGCGGCGAGGACAGTGGGTGGGCAGCCCCCAGGGGGCGGTTCGGGTGCCCGGTGGTGGCGCGCCCGACCGGAGCAGCGAGGGCCGGTGGTGGATCAGCCCGCGGTGATCGCTACGGGTGCCCGATGGTGGCGCGGCCAACGGGGGCGGCGAAGGCCGGTGGTGGGGCCCAGTGGGGGTGTCCGTGGCGTCGTTTGCGGTGCTGGGGCGTATCGAGGGTGACTATGGGGACATTCTCGGCGCCGACAGTGTCTCCACGGTCAGGTTCGGTGCCGCGCGAGCCTTCGCGCGCCCGACATGTCCGGATTGTGCGGGCCTGGGCGCCGATCTTGAGGATTGCGTTCCTTTACCGCTCGGTAAAGGAACGCAATCCTCAAGATCGGCACAAGAACCGGCCACACCAGGAAACACTCCCGGAGCCCTGCGTCGTTGTCGCCGCCCTCGTCGGGCGCGTCACCATCGGGCACCCGAACCGCCCCCTGGGGGCTGGCCCACCCACTGTCCTCGCTGCTCTCGTTGGAGGCCGTACTACCGGCCGCCAGTACCGGCTCTCGCCGGCCCGGCCACCCACCGCGCTCGCCGCCCTCGTCGGGCGCGTCACCATCGGGCACCGGGAGCGATTATCGCGGGCTGGCCCCTCGGCCGTCCTTGCTGCTCTCGTTACCCGCGCTACCACCGAGCACCCGGACCGACCAGCGCGGGCCGACCCACCACCGCCTTCGCCGCTCTCGCCGGACGTCCAACCACCTGCCCGCCTCACCGGTCTAGAGAGCGCCGACCCCGAAAAGGCACGTGTCGGTGCCAGCGGCCAGCCGGGGAGCCGCGTCCCTCACATCACGGCCTCGAGTCACATCACGGCCGCGAGCCGCTCCTCGTGCAGGCGCTCGCCCCAGGACGGCGGCAGGGGCTGGAGCTGGCCCACGCGCATGCTCAGCAGCAGGTCGGCGAGGGCGGGGTTGCGCGGCAGTGCGGGGCCGTGCAGGTAGGTCCCCAGGACGGTGCCCTGGTAGGCGCCCTCGGACGTGCCGTCGTTGCCGATCCCTTTGAGGGTCCGCGACAGTGGCGTGGCGCTCGGGCCGAGGGCCGTCCGGCCCTGGTGGTTCTCGAAACCGGTGATCCTGCCGCCGCCCAGCTCGGGGGCGACGTCGGCGACGATCTCGCCGACCGCCCGGGTCTCGCCGCGCCCGCTGCGGATGTCCAGGATCCCCACGCCCGGCAACGGGTTGTCGTCATCGTCGCCGAAGCTCTCGCCGACGATCTGGTACCCCGCGCAGACCGCGAGCACGGCCGCGCCGCTCTCGGCGGCGCGCTTCAGCCCGCCGTCGGAGCGCAGCCGCTCGGCGGCGAGGGTCTGCGGACGGTCCTCGCCCCCGCCCAGCAGGTAGATGTCGCCCTCGACCGGCACGGGGTCACTGGAGTACACGTACACGATCTCGGTGCGGATACCGCGTTGCTCGGCGCGGCGGCGCAGGATCAGCGCGTTGCCCTGGTCGCCGTAGGTGCTGAGCAGGTCCGGATAGATCCAGACGATACGCAGCACGCTGCTGTCGTCGCTCATCGTTCTCCCCTCGTTCTGGCTGCGGCGCGCCTACTGCACCCGGCCGTACGCGGTGCGGATCTGCTGGAAAGCCGTGTAGTTGGCGATGACGTCGATCTTGGTGATGTCGGGCTGCTCGGCCTTGACCTTGGCGACGATACTGGCGACATCATCGCTCACCTCGAAGGGAACGTCGTCGGTCTCCAGCCGCAGTGCCAGGTCGGTGCGGCGCTCACCCATGACGAACACGCGGCGGTCGCTCAGCACGCTGTAGTCGACGTCCCACAGCCACGATGTGTCCTTGCCGTCGGGGATCTGGGCGTTGACGGCCAGGATCACCGGGATCCGCGGCGGTCCCAGAACAGCGAACGACTCCAGCCACCCGGCCGGGTTCTTCGCCAGCAGCAGCCGCACCTCGACCCCGTTGGTGACGACGGAGGTGTAGCGCCCGGCCACCGAGCGGATCTCCCGCAGCCGGGGCAGCGACTGCTTGGAGTGGATACCGTAGGTGGCCGCCGTCGCCAGGGCGACAGCGGCGTTGGCGCGGTTGGCGCCGCCGGGGAGTCCGAGGTCGAGCTTCATGCGCTGGCCGTCGGGGGTGATGACGACGTCGGCGTCGTTGTCCACGCTCCACGTGGCCTCGGGGCGGCTCAGCCCGCACTCCGGGCACTCCCAGTGCGGGTCGGGTTCGCGCTTGAGGTGCCCGCCGCAGTCAGGGCAGCACCAGGAGTCCTCCTTCCAGCGCTGTCCCGCGGCGACCCACGTGGCGTGCCGGGCACCCAACCCGGCCCAGGCCACCAGCGGATCGTCGGCGTTGGCGATGACGTGTGCCTCGCTCTTCTGCAGCGACTCGCGCCACTTCTTCGCGAGCAGGTTGATCTCGGAGGCGCGGTCCATCTGGTCGCGGCTCAGGTTCATCAGCACCACAACCGCGGGTGATGTCGCCTCCAGTACCTGCGGCAGGTACTTCTCGTCAGTTTCCAGAACACCATTGCGGGCGTTGGGCCTTGCGGCGAGTGCGGTGATATGCCCTGTGGGCATGTTCGCGCCTTGCTCGTTGGTCGCGATCTCACCGAGCTCGCGCAGTGCCGACGCGATCAGCCGGGTGGTCGTGGTCTTGCCGTTGGTGGCGCTGACGAGGGTCAGCCGCCGGCCCTGGGCGAGTTTGGCGAGCAGTTCCGGCTCGACCTTCAGCGCGACCCGGCCGCCAATGACGGACCCGTCGCCGCGCCCGGTGGCCCGGGACAGCGTAGCCGCACCCTTGCCCAGGGCCGAGGCCAAATGGGCTCGCAAGGGAAGTTCGCTCATGGATCCCCACTAATCGCTGCTGGAGTAATTGCCGCAAGGAAGGCTCGGGGCACCTCAATCAAGAAGGCGGAGACCTACAGCTTATTGCCCCACCGGGGGTACGGGTGTCGCCGACGCCCCTGCCACCCATCGCGACCAGCAAAGCGTCGCCGCCACCATGTTCGGTTGTGGCCACCGCCACTGCGGCCCCCTTCCCGGGCTGCCCGGCGCTGTCTACGTCGTGCGCCAGTCCAGGCGCTCCGGGGGCGGGCCGAGGTTCGGCGGCGGGTCGTCGTCGGGGACCGGTTCCTGTGGCACGTCGAAGCTCGCGAGGCCGGCACGGGCATCCTCAACGGTGCCCAGCGTAGCGGTCGGCAGCGTGAGGATTCCGGGGTTGGCGTCGGCGAGCACCAAGCCGCCGTCGCCGGGAACGATCATCGCCGTCGGCGGAAGGTTGCGCAGCCCCAGCGAGTCGAGCCGGAGGGGGCGGACCCGGCCGGTGTCGCCCGGGGTGTCGATATCGGACGCCTGGGTCGTGGCACGGCCCCAACCGGTCGCCGAGCGAACGTGCTTGACCAGGTCGAGTGGGGCGACCGCCTTCGCCTTGGGACGGACCGTGACGGGGGTGGTGTCGGCCTCGGCGGGGTTGCTGGATCCGCTCTTGTGGTGGCCGTCGGCGGCGGTGTCGCGCAGCGCCTCGCCGATCACCTCGGTGAGCCGGTGCACGCGCAGATCGTGCCCCGCCCGCCCGCTCTCGCCGGCGGCGCCGCTCTCCCCGTCCGGGGCCGTTGCGGCGCTCGCCGGTTGGTCATCGGGCCCGGTACCGCCCTCCAGTAACCGGGAGGCCATCCGCGCCGCCGGCCGAGTGCCGGGCTGGCGCATCACCACGGTCAGGCAGTGGTCGTCGGCGAGCCGGGGGACCGCGCTCTCGTCCTCGTCGTTCTCGCGGAACATCAGCACCAGTCCGACACCGGCGCCGCGTGCCGCGCGAATGGCCCGGTCGACCTCGGCGGCGGGGAGCACGTCGGCGCCGCACACCGCCACGGTCTGCGACCACGGCACCGTGCCGTTGGGCGCGCTGCCCGACCGCAGGTCCAACAGCTCGCTCAGCGAGGCCAGAGTGTAGGTGCCGAAGGCGCGCGCGGCGACATCCCCGGACACCCGATCGGTGGCGATCACCTTCACCTGCGCGTAAGGCTGCTCGACGGTCCGGGTTCCCAGCCCTTCGAAGGGCGCGAGGTGGCGTTCCAGCTCCCACGCGCGCTCGGTGGTCGCCTGGTCCGATCCGCATCGCTGGCGCACCTCGGCGAGCTGTTCCGCGCTCAGCAGGCGCAGAGTGGGATCGTCGTCGCGGGTGCTGGTGGGCTCGGCGAGCGCGCGCAGCCCGCTGGTGAGGGTGGCGACGCTGGCCTGCGCCCCCACTACCTCCAGGAGCCGCAGTAGCAGGCGCTGGTCGGCGTCGGGATCGGACTTGGCCTCAGAGGCGCGGACCACCGCGGCGAGGACCCGGGCACGCTGCCGGGCGGCGAGGTTCGTGCCGAGGTGCATCGTGGTGAGATCGGCGGGCAGCACCCAGACCTTCGACGCCACCCCGCACTGCTCGGCCAGGGAAGTGAGGTCGGCCGTGACCGCCCGTCCGGACAGGTCGACCACGGTGAGGTCGCCACCGCCCCGCAGCCGGGACGCGCCGATGGTGGTAAGGACGGCCGACCACCCGACCTCGGTGCCCCCGGAGACCAGGACGGTCCCGACACCGGCGGGGACGGACACCCCGTACCAGTGCGGCTGCGCCTCGTAGGCGCGCTTGCGGCCCTGCCACTCGGTGTACCGCCGGGCGTGCTCCTCCTGCTTTTCGCGGAGCTCCTGTTCCTGACTGGCGCGGATACGCTCGATGCGCCGCTGCTCGGTGGCCACACGCTCGCGCATCACCTGGCGGCTCTGCAGCAGCGCTATCAGGATGGGCAGCGTTACCGCGAGGCACACCAGGAACGCCCCGAGCACGAGAATGCCCGGCAGGATGCGTATCGGCCACAGCAGCAGGCACAGCGCCGCGAATCCCGCCAGGGCGTACAGCGCGTACTTCAGCGGCCGATTGGTGTGCGCCTCCGTCCTCTTCTGCCCGGCGATCCAGTCCTCACTGATGCGCTCCTGGTCGGTCGGGGTGGGACGGCGCGGTGGCGGTCCGGGATCGCCGACGACGACTTCGTAACGCCAGCCTACGAAGGTCGTGCTGAACTGGGCTCCTGGTTGGGGGGCGACCACCTCGTAGCACCTCCTACCCGGTACTCCGCGGACAGGACCGGGCAAGCGTCTAGCTAGTACGTGGGAATGTTGTCAGCCGGTAGCCGAGATGTCACGCCCTCCGCCGATTTGGCCCACTCCGTACTCCCCCGCCGGTGCGCCGCAATGCGCACGGCCCCGGCCGCACACAAAAACGCCGGCGCCGGCGGGGGAACCCCCGCCGGCGCCGGCGATCGCACCCACGAGCCTTGGGGTCAGGCGCTCACCTGCAGGTCGATCACCTTGCCGACTTCGGCGCGCACCGCGTACTCCTCGGAGAAGCCCTTCGAGGCCAGGACACGGACCTTCCAGTCACCATCGGCGGCGAAGAACCGGAACGTACCTTCCGCACCGGTCGCGACCTCGCCGACAAAGTCGTCGGAGGAGTTCAGCAGCCGGGCGTAGGCACCACTCAGCGGCACTCCGTCACGCTGCACAGTGCCCTGGATCACCGCCTGGTCACCGGGGTCAACGTCGGCAAGGGCCACGCCGCCGACCGGCGCGCCGCACCCGTTGTCACTCACTTGGCCTCCCCAAGCTCCACCGGCACGCCAACCAGCGAGCCGTATTCGGTCCACGATCCGTCGTAGTTCTTCACGTTCTCCAGGCCGAGCAGCTCGTGCAGCGCGAACCACGTGTGCGACGAGCGCTCGCCGATACGGCAGTAGGCGATGATGTCCTTGTTCAGGTCGACACCGGCCTCGGTGTAGAGCTCGCGCAGCTCCTCGTCGGACTTGAACGTGCCGTCCTCGTTGGCGGTCTTGGCCCAGGGGATGTTGCGCGCCGTGGGGATGTGCCCCGGACGCTGCGAGGTCTCCTGGGGCAGGTGCGCCGGGGCGAGCAGCTTGCCGACGAACTCGTCGGGGGAGCGCACGTCCACGAGGTCCTTCGTCCCGATCGCGTCGACGACCTCCTCGCGGAAGGCGCGGATCGAGGTGTCCTGCTCCTGGGCCGTGTAGTTGGTCTTGGCCCGCGTGGGCACCTCGTCGGTCAGCTCGCGGGAGTCGAGCTCCCACTTCTTGCGGCCGCCGTCGAGCAGTTTGACGTTCTGGTGCCCGTAGAGCCTGAAGTACCAGTACGCGTAGGCGGCGAACCAGTTGTTGTTGCCGCCGTAGAGCACGACCGTGTCGTCGTTGGAGATGCCGCGCTCGGAGAGCAGCTTCTCGAATCCCGTACGGTCGATGAAGTCCCGCCTGACCGGGTCCTGGAGATCCTGCTTCCAGTCGATCTTGATGGCGTTGGGGATGTGTCCCTTGTCGTAGGCCGATGTGTCCTCGTCAACCTCGACGAGAACCACATTTGGGTCGTTCAGGTGGGCCTCCACCCAATCGGCGTCCACAAGGACATCGGAGCGGCTCATGGG
Source organism: Lipingzhangella halophila (assembly GCF_014203805.1). Taxonomy (GTDB): domain Bacteria; phylum Actinomycetota; class Actinomycetes; order Streptosporangiales; family Streptosporangiaceae; genus Lipingzhangella; species Lipingzhangella halophila. The sequence continues at coordinate 5,381,809 of NZ_JACHJT010000001.1, forward strand.
AACCTCCTTGATCGTTGTGCGGCGGACGGCGCGCGTCTACCGCGGTGACGGCTCGGTCATACGCCCCTGCCAGGGGGGTCGCAGGCGGTTGAGTAGTACGTACATCTCGCAGCCCGGGCACAGGCCGAAGGCGGCGTTCAGAAAGGCGACGAGGAACGCAAGCGCGGTGGGGACGCCCCCGAACCAGACGCCGGCGAACAGGTACCCCACCAGCCCGACCACGACGAAGGCGAGTCCCACACCCTGCGCGAACCGCAGCGGAGCGGCGTCCGCCAGTTCCCGAGGCGGCCCAAGCTTCGGTCGCACGTGGATTGCGTAGAGCAGCCCGTAGGGGGAGTAGCGGACCCCGGCGACCGCGGCAACAGCGAAGACCAGACCCTGGGCGGCCAGCAGCATGGCGCTCCCACTGGCCAGTACTACGGCGAGTACCAGCGCGCTAACGGCGGCGGCGAACCGCTGCCCTCGTGGGTCGACCTGCATTGTGGGTTCCCCTGCTGCGTGAGCGGTGCGAGAAGGATCGTGGACGGCCGGTGCCCGGACGGCCGGCGAAGAGCCAGCGCAGAGAGGGATGACACCACGACGCTGGGCTCTAGCGGCCAGCAGAACAGAGCGCGGTGGCGACGTGGCAGAAATCAACCGCCCGTCGCTTCGTCAGCATCGCCTCTGTTGGAGAACTCACGCCCTCGATCGTACGGCCTGAGAAGCCGGATGTCACGGGTGAGGGACCCCACCCGTGCTCACTGCTCGGGGGTTGGCGGTCGCTGGCGGTAACCGGCGTGTCCAGGGATCGCGCCCGCTACCGGGCGCCGATCGCCTCGCCCAGGGCGGCGATCACGTCGGCCTTGCGTGGCTGCCCGCTGGCCCGCCGGACGATCCGTCCCCGGGAGTCCAGCACCAGTACGGTCGGGGTCCGCTCGATGTCCAGCCCCCGCATCAGCTCCAGGTGGGACTCGGCGTCGATCTCCACGTGGGCGACCCCGCCGACCATCGAGCCGACATCGGCCAGGATCCGGCGGGTCGCCCGGCACGGTTGGCAGAAAGCCGAGGAGAACTGCACGAGCGTCGCCCGCTCGCCGAACTCCGCCGCCCCGAGGTCGTCCGGGTGCAGCACGGGTGAGCCGTAGTCGCCGGTCATCCGGTTCCCCCCTTCGTCACCGCTGGCGCCGCGCGAAAGCGTCCGGCGTAGTTGACCGGGCGGGTACGCGACCACCGCCGGGGCCGTGCCGCTCACCGCGGCACCGTCGAGGGCTCCGGCGGCAGCACCTCGCTACTCCTGGTTCGCCCCGTTCACCAGGTCGATGTCGGACGCCTCCGCGGAGACCTCGACACCGTTGGGCTGCTCCTCGACCTCGGTCACCTGCAGGTCGAACGGCAGCTGCGGGGCTGGCGCGGACGCCGTCAGCTTCTCCTCGACGGCAGCGCCGACGTCCACCGGCGACTCGCCCACCTCGATGTTCGAGGGGGTGATCGCGAAGGTGTCCCCCTCGGCGGTGACCTCGATGTCGGCGGCGACCGCCACGCTGAACCCGAGAACTGCGAGGTCCCCGCTGACGCGCGGCTGGCCGTTCTCGTTCTCGATCACGATGCCTTCGGGCAACTGCTTCTGCAGCTCGCTGTACGGCAGCATCACCTGCGCGTCAGCAGCCCCCGCGGTGACCTTCGGCTCGGACAGCAGGTCGCCCAGTGGGGCCTCGACGTCGTGCGCGGTGATGTCCACGCGTTCCAACTGCACCTCGCCCACTGTCAGCGCGCCCGTAACGATGCGCACCTCGGAGTACTCACCGCTGACCGCCTGGGTGAGGAACGGGATTCCGGAAATGGTGACCTCCGGCTCCGATGCCATGTCGTACTGCTGGCTCACCCGGTTGGCGATCTCGTTCTGCGCGGCGTAGTGCAGCCCACGATCGGCTACGACCAGCACGATCAGCAAGAAGATCAGAAGGACCAGAATCTTTCGCATCGGGCTACCAGCACTCTCCCGTTCAGTTCCGGCGAACCGCGCAGCCGCCCTGATCTCGAAGGACGCGTCGCCTAGTCGCTCCAGGCATCGGTATGACACCCAGAGCCCGAAGTATCAGTGTGAAAGCGTACTCGACGCCCATGGCTCCACTGCCAGCAGAGGGGGATCCCCATTCGATTCCAAGCGTTCTCTCAGCCGCACCTCGGGCACCGAGTCAGCGCGACATCAGGAGTGCCGCGAGGTTGTCGGAGGCCGAGGCGCCCGCGAGAGCCAGCTCGATCACGTTGGTCGCCGCGACGCGTCCGTGGGTCTTGCGGGCGAACTCGACGATGTGCGGCTGTTGCTGGTGCTCCTCGAACGCGAGCTGGTCGCGGTAGATCGCGTAGATGATGCGCTGCAGGGGCGCGCTGGAGACGGTGTGGCAGGCGAACAGCAGGGTGTCGGGCTCGCGCTTGGTCACCTCCGCGACCACCTCCTCCGCGAGGTCGTCGAAGATGTCCTGGTGGCCTTCGACGATCGTGTAGATCGTGATGATTCCGCGCAGCCGGGTCGCCCGCTCGGGTGGCACCGCACCATCGCCGTCGAATCCGCCTGCCGCTGAGCGTCGCCTGCGGGGCACGTCGTCCTCCATCCCGAAACGGCCATCATCGGGCTCGTCGTCGAAATCGTCATCCGGGTCGTCGAAACCGTCCCGCCGCCCGGCTCTGCGGCCTCGGGGGCTCGCGTCCCGCGGCGGGCTCTGGACCTTTACGCACGCGACCCACAGGCTGACGACAGCCCCCACGATCAACAACTGTCCGAGGAAGCTCAGGCCGAACCGGCCGACGATGATCTCCAGCAGCACCGCGAGCCCGATCAGCCCGAGCACCGTCGCCTGGTGCCCGGCGAGCCGCGGGCGTGCCCGTCCGCCGCTCAGCACGGCGATCAGGCACCCGAGGAGCGTGCCGACCACCACTGTGTGCACCAGGCCGAGCACGTAGACGGGGATGACGTCGTAGTGTTCGGACATGGCGGGGAAGCCGCTGCCGTACTGCCCGCCCAATCGGTCGACGCTGAGGATCACCAGCGGAACGATCGTCAGGGTCGCGACGACGAGCCGGGAACCGAAGCGCACCCGGGCGGAACCGCACGCGAACTCCACAGCTCCCCACGCCGCCAGCACCGGGCCGAACAGCGTGACCCCGATCTGGAACACCCGGAACGTGATCCCCGAGAACCCCAGAAGCGCTCCCAGGAACGCCGCGCTCAGCGCGATCGCGACGCTCACGGCCGACAGGACCCAGATCAGCAGGCAGAGCTGCGTGTTGCGCGCATACAGAGCGATCACCGCGGCTGTGGCGCTCCAAGCCACGAGTGCACAGACGAATGCCAGACCTACCTCGACCATCCCGCCAATAATGCTGCACTTTCACCCCCTGTTTCGACCGGAGAGCGCGCAAATCTGAGCCGTCTTACGTGGTCTGTGGCTTATTAGGCGATTTGCCACGATTAGTATGTGAGTTACCTCACTGGGCATCCCTCGCCAATTACCCGGTACCGGCGGGTGCGCGTAGGGGCTGGGTCGTGTTTGGCGAACCGTTCCGGGCTCGCGGCCGCCAGGCAGGGCCCCCGCTGTGCGAGGCCGCGGAGCAGCGCGCAATAGGGCACTCCCGCCGCGCCGATGCCGCTTGCCCAGCCAACCAGGATGCGCCGCGCGAATCGTCGTGCGAGAGATCGCCCGGACTCCCTGCTCGCTGATCCGGAAGCCCGCATCGAACACTCCCCAAGCGGCACCGCCGCACCGCGCCCGGTACCCGCGGAACCGGACGGTCACAGCGCGGACGCCCGATATGCACCGGAACCGCGCGCGGCGGCCGTAGGCTTCGGGGCATGGGGCGCGATACCTCCCGCGGAGACCACGGCCGTGCCGCGATCACAGGTGAGGCGGCCGCCGCGGCGGCCGGGAACACGGCCGGCGCGGCCGCCGGCCCGGCGGCCGCGTTCTTCGACGTCGACAACACCCTCATGCGGGGTGCCTCGATCTACCACTTCGCGCGCGGACTCGCCGCGCGCGACCTGTTCACCACCCGCGACCTGCTCCGCTTCGCCTGGGGCCAGATGGTGTTCCGGTTCAGCGGGAACGAGCAGGCCGAGCACATCAACGCCGCGCGCGAGGCGGCTCTGGCCTTCGTCGCCGGGCACGACGTTGGCGATCTGGTGGCGCTGTGCGAGGAGATCTACGACGACACGATGGCCGACCGCATCTGGGAGGGCGCTCGCCGGCTCGTGCAAGGCCACCTCGCCGGCGGCCACCGGGTGTGGCTGGTCACGGCCACCCCAGTGGAGCTCGCCGACATCATCAAGCGCCGCATGGGGCTCACCGGCGCCCTCGGAACGGTGGCCGAGACCGTCGACGGGGTGTACACGGGACGGCTCGTCGGCGACCTGCTGCACGGTGACGCCAAGGCTGAGGCGGTACGCGCCCTGGCCGCGCACGATGGACTGGACCTCGCTGCCTGCACGGCCTACAGCGACTCCAGCAACGATCTCCCGCTGCTGTCCATGGTGGGCTACCCGAACGCGGTGAACCCCGACGGCGAACTCCGGGAGCACGCAGAGTCGAACGGGTGGCCCATCCACGAGTTCCGCACACACCGCAGGACACTGCGCGTCGGCGTGCCGGCCGCTGTCGCCGGCGCGGTGGCCGGCGGTGTCGCGGTCGGGGTACTCCGCCGACGCAGAAGGCCCTGAGTCAGCGGCCCACAGCAGCGCGCAGAGGGCGGGCCTCCGGTCCCACCCGGGCCGGGGGCCCAGAGCGCTCGAACCGGGCTGACGTGCGCCCGGACACATACGCCTCGAACGCCTGCTGCGACGTGTAGGTCGGGGTCCACTCCAGCGTGCGCTCCAACTGGCCGGTGTCGAGCACCCGGCCGTAGCAGAGCCGGCGCAGCCGTTCCGGCGAGTAGCGGCCCCCGCGCCGCCGCCCAAGCCCGCCGAGCACGCGGAGCCCGCGCTCGGGGACCGGGATGCCGGGGCGGCCGACCCGGCGCAGGCACGCCGACAGCGGCATCGCCCCGGGAGCGGCGACGTCGAAGAAGCCGTCGTAGGCGCTGCCGCTGCCCAGCGCCATCCTGCGCAGAACCTCGACGCCGTCTTCCTCGTGGATGAACTGCATCCGGGGGTCGTAGCCGCGCAGTTTGGGAACGATCCGCATGCCCAGGTAACGGGTCAGCGGGGTCTCCATTGAGGGGCCGATGACATTGGCGAACCGCAGTACCGCGATCGACAGGTCCGGACGCCGCCGCGCGAGCCCTCGGGTATACCGCTCGACCTCCGCACCCTCGCGCGCGTCGACCGCCGCACTCGAACGCAGCACCAGACGGTTGACGGTTGCGGACCGCTGGCAGGCGGCGAGCACCTGCATCGTGCCGACAAGGGTGCTCTCCTGAGCTGGCTCTGTCCCGCCGGGCCCGCCGGAGGCGGGCAGCAGGCCCAGATGCAGCACCGTGTCGGCACCGGATTCGCGGATCACCCGGTCGACCTCGTCGCCACACACGTCGGTGTGCACGAACTCGGCCGCTCCGATCGGGAGGCGGGGAGGCTCCGAGTCCACCCCGATGACCCGATCCACGTCCGGGTCATCCTGCAGAGACTGGACGGCCCGGGCCCCCAGGTACTGGGAGACCCCGGTGACGAGCACGACGCGAGCCACGGCCGCACGCCTCCTTGGGAGGGATCGTTCAGGGTTGCGGTGGGTCCTTGCTCCGGAACCGGGCCGAGGACCGCGCGTCCGCGGAAAGGCGGTGCCCATGTCCCTACTTCTTGTTGCGGCGCGCGATCCGGGTCCGCTTGAGGAGCTTGCGGTGCTTCTTCTTCGCCATGCGCTTGCGGCGTTTCTTGATGACGGAACCCATGGGGGCCAACCTTTCGCAGACGACCAGAACAAGCGCGACCGCCGCCCCGCGCGCACGCGAGCGCAGGCACGAGCGCCCTTCGAAGAGAATGCGGCGGGGTGTCTACTCGTGGAGGCACCGGGCGCGTGGGCCCTGCCCGCGCGAAACACCGCACCCAACGTGTCAGCCTACCCTGTCACGCAATGCCCTGATCACGTGCCACTGGTGGAGGCGGACCCACCGGCGTACAGGGACGCCGCGGGCTCGCTGTAGCCGACGCTGACAAGCTTATAGTCCTCAAAGGTCAGCGAGGTCACACTCGCGAGACCGCACTGGCGGCGATCGGGCCGGTGCCAGAGCCGCTTCCGCTCAGCGGCGCGCCGGGTCATCCAGATGGGGAGCTGGTGGCTGACGCAGACGGCCTCGCGTCCCCACGCCTCCTTGCGTGCGGTCTTGACCGCCTCGACCATCCGCTCGACGATCTGGGAGTACGACTCCCCCCAGGACGGCCGGAAGGGGTTGTACGCCCGACGCATCACCTTCGGATTCGCCAGCGACCGCGAGCTCAGCACTATTCCCTGCAGGTGGTTCGCCGCCTCCACCAACCGGTCGTCGACCTCGGCGTCGAGTCCGAACGCCCCACTCAGCGGCCGGGAGGTCTCGCGCGCGCGGTCCAGCGGCGAGGTGCGCAGGGCCGCGATGTCCCGCCCGGCGAACCAGTCCGCGGCGAGCCCGGCCATTCGGCTCCCGTTCTCGCTCAGGTGGTAGCCGGGCAACCGGCCGTACAGGACACCCTTCGGATTGTGCACTTCGCCGTGCCTGAGTAGATGGACAACGGTGGTCGTGGTCATCGTGGGCGAGGATTTCCTTCCGAGTCAGTCGCGCCTCGTTGGCTGGGTGACACTCGGCGGACCACACGCCGCCTGCGTCTCCTCAAACCTATCGACCGCTGTGTGCAGCGCGTCCACCATGGCACGGACGACCGGCCGCCGGCCGTCCTCGCTGCGCCAGACAACATAGATGCTGCGGTGCAGCGCCGGCCGGACGGGCACCGCGACCACCCCCGGCGGGATCGTGCCGCGGCCCAGCCGGGGAAGCACGGCGACCCCGAGCCCCGCCGCGGCCAGTGCCAACTGGGTCGGGTACTCCGAGGCGTAGTGCACCACCTTGGGCTCTACCCCGCCCCGACGCAGCGTGTCGCACAGCCAGGCATGGCAGATGTCGCCGGGCGGGGCACCGATCCAGGGCTCCTCGGCGAGCTCGGCGAAGCCCACCGCCTCGCGCCCGGCCAGCCGATGCGACTCGGTAAGGGCGATCTCGGCAGGGTCGTCGAGGAGCTGCTCCCTGTCCAGGCCCTCGGGGGTGGGAAGCGGCGAGCTCTCCCAGTCGTGCACCACCGCGAGGTCGAACTCGCCGCGCAGGACCTGCGGCAGCGAGTACTTCGGGTCGAGCTCGTGCAGCCGGACACGCAGCCCCGGATGGTGCTGCGCGACGTCGCGCAGCACGCTGGGCATGAGGCCGCGGGACGCGGTCGCGAACGCCGCGACATTGATCCGACCCGCGACCGTGCCCCGCTGCGCCTCAAGATCCGCCTCGGCCTCGGCGATCAGGGTGAGGATCCGCTCGGAGTGCTGAACCAGGAGATAGGCGGCATCGGTCAGCCGGACACCGCGCCCGTTGCGTTCCAGTAGCCGCGAGGCGGTCTCCCGCTCCAGCTTGGCGATCTGCTGGGAGACCGCCGACGTCGTGATGCCGAGGACGTCGGCCGCCGCGCTCACCGATCCGTACTCCGCGATGGCGTTGAGCGCACGCAACCGGTCTAGGTCAAGCATCTCCTCATAGTAAAGAGCTGTTTAACGAGGGGCCAGCGAAATCCGTAGCGCTCCTGGTGAGCGGACTACCGCGAACCACCGTCAGGCCCCGGCCCGGGCGGCCGCCCGGGCCGCCTCCGGTAGCGCCGAGACAACCCGGTCGATGGCCGCGTCGTCGTGCGCCGCCGAGAAGAACCAGGCCTCGAACGCAGCGGCCGGCAGGTAGACCCCTTGCTCCAACATCGCCTGGAAGAACGCCGCGAACCGGTCGGTTTCCTGCGCACGGGCGCCGTCGAAGTCCCGCACCTCCGATTCGGTGAAGAACACGGTGAACAGGTTCCCGCCGTGCTGGATCCGGTGCGGGACCCCGGCCGCGCTCAGCTCCCGGCCCACGGCCTCGGACACCTGCGCGGCCACCCGGTCGATGTGCGCGTAGACGTCGGGGGTCGCGTTGCGGAGCGTGGCGAGGCCGGCCGCGGTGGCCAGCGGGTTTCCCGAGAGCGTGCCCGCCTGGTACACCGGGCCCGCCGGGGTGAGACGCTCCATGAGGTCGGCCCGGCCGCCGAACGCCGCGGCGGGCACCCCTCCCCCCATGACCTTGCCGAACGTGACGAGGTCGGGTTGCACGCCGTCCAGCCCGAACCAGCCCGAACGGCTGACCCGGAACCCCGTCAGGACCTCGTCGAGGACCAGCAGGGCACCGTGCGCGGCAGTGATCTCACGCAGCTTGGCGTTGAACCCGTCCCGCGGCGGGACGACCCCCATGTTCGCCGGGCAGGCTTCGGCGATGACGCAGGCGATGTCCGGCCCCGATTCGGCGAAGGCGCGCTCGACCGCCTCAATGTCGTTGTACGGCAACACCAGGGTGTCCGCGGCGCTCGCCCCGGTCACGCCCGGGGAGTCCGGCAGCGCGAACGTGGCCACGCCCGAGCCGGCGGAGGCCAGCAGCGCGTCGACGTGGCCGTGGTAGTTCCCGGCGAACTTGATGACCTTGCTCCGGCCGGTGGCCCCGCGGGCCAGCCGGACCGCGGACATCGTGGCCTCGGTCCCGGAGTTGACCAGCCGTACCTGTTCGGCCGGGGTGCGCGCGACGATCTCCTCGGCCAGTTCCACCTCGCCGGGAATCGGCGCTCCGAAGGAGCTTCCCCGGCGCACGGCCTCCTCCAGCGCCTCGACGACGGCCGGATGCGCGTGGCCGAGGATCAGCGGTCCCCACGAGCAGACCAGGTCGACATAGGTGTTGCCGTCGACGTCGGTGAGATAGGGGCCCGAGCCCGACGCCATGAACGGCGGTGTGCCACCAACAGCCCCGAACGCGCGGACAGGGGAGTTCACCGCGCCCGGAATGACCGTACTGGCGCGCTCGAACAGTTCAGCGGAAGTCTTCTTGGTACCCACGGCCCCAGTCTGGCAGGAGCGCGGACGCCCGTGCCGCCGCCCCACCGGGCGCGGGGCAGCGCGGGTGCCCCACTGCGCACGTCGCCGCGGCGATCAGTAGGTTTGAGGGCACGCCACTACAAAAGACAAAGGAGCCTCCATGACCGAGGTCTTCGCCACCGCCGACCTGATCGACAACCACGGGGAGGTACTCGGCAGCTGCGAGACGCAGTTCCAGGCGTACGGCGGCCGCGACGCGTTCCACGGCCCCATCGCCACGATCAAGTGCCACGAGGACAACGCGCTGGTCAAGGAGCAGTTGAACCAACCCGGCGAGGGCTGGGTGCTGGTCGTCGACGGCGGCGGCTCGCTGCGCACGGCCCTGTTGGGGGACCAGGTCGCCAAGGCCGCCTTCGACAATGGGTGGGCCGGCGTCATCATCCACGGTGCCGTCCGCGACGTCACCGAGCTCGCCAAGATCGACCTCGGCATCAAGGCGCTCGGGTCCAACCCGCGCAAGTCCGGCAAGACCGGCGCCGGGTTCCTGGACATCCCGGTAGCGTTCGGCAACGTCCTGTTCACCCCGGAGGCGTGGGTCTACAGCGACCAGGACGGTGTCGTCATCAGCGACGAGAAGCTCGACCTGCCGGTCTAGGAGGTCCGCCAGCAGCGGTGCCCGGCGCGGCCTGCCGAGCGCCGGGCTACAGTCCCAGGTACCGGACCACGGCGTGTTCGACTTCCGCCATCTCGGAGCGGTCCAGGTAGTGCACGGGATCACCATGAACGTAGTCGACGTCCACGCTACGCATCTGGTCCACCAGCAGCCGGGTGACCGAGCCCGCGATCTCCAACTGGGGGCGGAAGATCATAGCCCGGGCGCTTCTTGACGTGGGGATGACCGTCACGACACTCCACGGCAGAGATGTCGGACTCAGCACCAGACCGTAGCGACGGCCACGTTGCTCGTGCCCCCGTTTCGCATCGCCAAAATCAACCCGGTAGACGGCACCCCGAATCACCACTCGTCCTCTTCCGTGGAGAGGTCCTCGTCCGAGTTGTTCTCGGCGTCGTCACGAGCACGGGCCAGCCAGACCTCGCGTTCGAGCAACCGGAGAGCGCGACGAATCACATCGCTCGTGCGCTCACCCTCGCGCATGGCCTGGTGAATGATCGCCTCGTCCTCCGGCGTCGGCCGAAAACCGATCGATGTTGCCATGAGGCCAGCATATACGCGTGTTCAACTTTTGTCGATCAAATGTCGAACAACGCGTCCCGTGTCCTACTCGCAGGTGTCCGCCAGGACGTCGAGGACAACGATCGGGTCGGGCAGCTCGACGCCGCGCTCGGAGTCGTGGGGGGACCGGATCCAGCCGGCGCCGTCGCCCGAGGGAAGGCACGACGGTGGGGCGAGAACGTAGCTGTCGCGGCAGTGCCAACGCAGCCCGGGGGTCTCGGTGATGCTCTCGGGGACGCAGTCGAGATGGCAGGACCACCACTCGTCCTCGTCCGCCGGGGAGCGGGTGGCCACGAAGAACAGGTACCGCCGGCCGTCGACCGCGGCCACCGGGCCCGCCTGCACCCCGGACCGGTCCATCCGGGCGAGCGCCATGACACCGGCGTTCGCGGGCACGTCGAACACGTCGAACACCCGCCCCGTCGGAAGGACGATGTTGGCCTTCGGTGTCTGCGCCCACCACCGCCGGATGGTCTCCGGTGTGGTGGTGGCCTCCAGCGCCCAGGCCGCCGACAGTGGGTGCGCGGCCGGGTCGGGACAGCCCATGCGGTCGCAGACGCAGGCCCGGCCAACACCGCCGGGCTCGGCGCCGCGGCACACCGGCCACCCCAGTGCCGCGTACTCCAGTGCCGCGTCCAGCATCCCGCTGGCCGCGGGGCGGCGTTTCCGCCGGGACATCACGCCGACCAAGATCGCCCCTCCCCATCGTGCGGTCGCGGTCGGTGTCTCGCCTCCCCGACCTCGACCGCGCGATCGGGGAGCGTCTCCCCTAGCGCAGCAGTCGCGCTGCTTCGGTTGCCCAGTACGTGAGGACCTGGGCGGCGCCCGCCCTCCGGTGACACAACAGCGTCTCCAGAATGACCCGCTCGCGGTCCAGCCACCCGTTCTGCGCAGCGGCCTCCACCATCGCGTACTCGCCGCTCACCTGGTAGGCCGCCACGGGGACGGGGGACGTGCGGGCCACCTCGGCGACGACGTCCAGGTAGGCCAGGCCCGGTTTCACCATGACCATGTCGGCGCCCTCACCGACGTCGAGCTCCACCTCGCGCAGTGCCTCGCGGACGTTGGCCGGGTCCTGCTGGTACCCGGCGCGGTCGCCGAACTGGGGCGCGCCCTCGGCTGCGTCGCGGAAGGGCCCGTAGAACGCCGACGCGTACTTCGCCGCGTAGGCGAGGATCGCGACATCGGTGTAGCCGGCCTGGTCGAGGGCCGCGCGGATCGCGCCAACCTGGCCGTCCATCATCCCGCTGGGGCCGACGACCTGGACCCCCGCGGCGGCCTGCGCAACGGCGATGGACGCGTAGCGCTCCAGAGTGGCGTCGTTGTCCACCTCACCCGTGGGGGTGAGCACGCCGCAGTGCCCGTGCGAGGTGTACTCGTCCAGGCAGAGGTCGGCCATGAGCACGATGTCGGTACCGAGGTCGGCGGAGAGGTCGCGCAGCGCCAACTGGATCACGCCCCCGGGGTCGTCGGCGGCGGACCCCCGCTCGTCCTTGAACTCGGGCACCCCGAACAGCATCAGCCCGCCGACACCGGCCTCGGCGGCTTCCTCGGCCGCCTTGCGCACGCTCTCGCGGGTGTGCTGGACGACCCCGGGCATCGACGGCACCGGCCTCGGCGCGTCGATGCCCTCCTTGACGAAGACGGGCAGGATCAGCTCATCAGGCCTGACCCGGGTCTCGGCCACCAGGCGCCGCAACGCGGGAGTGCGGCGCAGCCTGCGGGGGCGGGCGGTGGGGAATCGGGCGGTCATGCGCGGACGGCTCCTCGCTCTGCGGTGCGGTGGTTTCCTCAGACGGTCTTGCGCCTGCGACCACGCCGCTTCTGGCTTGGCTTGAGGGCGGGCTTGCCGGCGGCGACGGCCTCCGCCCGTTGTGCGGCACCGTACTCCGAAAGGGCGGCCGCCAGTGCGGAAACCGATGTTCTCGGGGCGGTGACATCGACGCGCAGGCCGAACTCCTCGGCGGTTTTGGCGGTCTCGGGGCCGATCACCCCGATGACGGTCGCGTTGTGCGGCTTCCCGGCGATCCCCACGAGGTTGCGGACGGTCGAGGACGACGTAAACAGCACCGCGTCGAACGCGCCGCCCTTGATGGCCTCGCGGGTCGGGGCGGGCGGGGGTGCGGCGCGCACCGTGCGGTACGCGGTGACGTCGTCGACCTCCCAGCCGAGATCGCTGAGCCCGGCCGCGAGCGTCTCGGTGGCGATGTCGGCCCGAGGCAGCAGTACGCGCTCGATCGGGTCGAGCTCGGCGTCGTAGGGCGGCCACACCTCGACCAGGCCGGCGCCGGACTGCTTGCCGGGCGGCGGGGTGAGGTCGGGTTGGATACCGAAGTCGCGCAGCGCGGCGGCGGTCTGCTCCCCAACCGCGGCGACCTTCACCCCGGCGAACGCGCGGGCGTCCAGTCCGTAGGACTCGAACCGCTCGCGGATGGCCTTCACGGCGTTGAACGACGTGAACGCGACCCACTGGTAGCGGCCGGTGACCAGGCCGCGGACCGCCCGCTCGATCTGCTGCGGGGTGCGGGGCGGCTCGACCGAGATCGTGGGCACCTCCTCGGGTACGGCGCCGTACCCCAGAAGCTGCTCCGACAGGCTCGCCGCCTGCTCCTTGGTGCGCGGGACGAGGACCCGCCAGCCGAACAGCGGGCGCGTCTCGAACCAGGACAGGTCCCGCTGCCGTTCGGCGGCCTCCCCGACAACCAGCAGGGCGGGGGTCGGGACGTTGTTGCCCTTGGCGTCGGCGGCCTTGATGTCGGCGGTCAGCCGCGACAGCGTGGAGACGACCGTGGTCTGCTCGGTGGTGCTTCCCATGCGGGTCGCGGCCACCGGGGTGGTCCCCGGACGCCCTCCGGCCACCAGCGCCTTGCACAACTGGTCGTAGCCCGGGCCGCTGTGCCGGGCGTCCTCGCCGTCAGGCGCGTCGGGGAACATCACGACGAGCGTCCCCTCGCCCTGATTGGTCCAGTCGACTCCCGGGTCCTTGGCGTTGACCACCCGGACCTCGCTCACGCCCTCGGGCATGAGGGGGATCCCCGCGTAGGTGGGAACGGCGGTCACCGCCGACAGGCCGGGCACGATCTCGTACTCGACACCGGCCTCGCGGCAGGCGGCGGCGAGGTCCGCCCCGCGGCAGCCGAAGAGCGGATCGCCGCTGTACAACCGCACCACCCGGTGGCCATCGCGCGCGTGGGACACGGCGAGCGCGTCGATCTCCCCGCCGCACTCGGCCGGCTCGACGACTTTGACGTCCTCGTGGCAGTGCGACAGCAACGTGCTGCGGTACTTCGCCAGCTCCGCGCCCGGTTCCCGCACGGTGAAGACCACATCGGCCTTGGCGAGAAGTGCCGCACCGCGAAGTGTCAGCAGCTCCGCGCTTCCCGGTCCGGCACCCACGAGGGCGACGTGGCCGGTTGCGGGCGTAGCCGGGGTCTGGGACCGCGGCTCCTGGTTGTCACTCTGCGGATTCAATGTGCGATCGCTCCTCATTACTCCGGTCGCGGCGCCCCACCCTGGGCGCCGGCATCGGCGACGATGCGGTCGGCTCCTTCCTCGATCATTTCGCGGGCAAGCTGCCGGCCCAGGTCCGCAGCAGCGTTAGCGTCTGCGGGGTCACCAGTGTCGCCGCCGTCGGTACGCACCGACCCTTCCCGATGTATCGCGCGTGAGCCGTCGGTGGCAACGACCGCGGCGCGCAGCCGCAACCGGCCGTCGTAGCACTCGGCGTAGGCGCCCACCGGGGCGGCGCATCCGGCCTCCAGCTCCGCGAGGACGACACGCTCCGCTGTGACGGCGGCCCTGGTCCGGGCGTCGTCCACAGCGGCGAGCTTGCCCAGGTCGTCCGGTACCGCGCGTTCGGTGCGGCACTCGACAGCGAGCGCCCCCTGGCCGGGCGCGGGCAGCACCTGCTCGGGTTCGAATACGTCGGTGATGTGGTCGGCGCGGCCCACCCGAAGCAGCCCGGCGTAGGCCAGCACAACCGCGTCGACCTCGCCGGAGGCGACCTTGCCCAGGCGGGTGTCGGCGTTGCCGCGGATGGGGACGTAGTCCAGGTCCGGGCGCAGGCTCGCGAGCTGGGCCACGCGGCGCGGAGAGCCGGTACCGATTCGCGCACCGGACGGCAGGTCGCCGAACTTCCGCCCATCGCGGGCGCACAGCGCGTCGCGCGGGTCGTCCCGCTCGGTGATGGCGACCAGGCCCAGCCCGTCAGCGGGGGTGGTCGGCAGGTCCTTCAGCGAGTGCACAGCGACATCGATGGTGCCGGACACCAGCTCATCGCGGAGTGCGTTGACGAACACACCGGTACCGCCGAGCTGGGTCAGGTGGGCCTTGGTGACGTCGCCGAAGCTGGTGATCAGCACCAGCTCGACCGGGATCCCCGTGGTCGCGGTCACCGCGTCGGCGACGCGCTGCGACTGCGACGTGGCCATGGGGCTGCGGCGGGTGCCCAGGCGGACCGGTGCGGGACTCATGACTACCGCTCCTCACCGTGCGCGCGGCGCGCGCCGGGTTCGGGTTTGGCCACCGCGTCGGCAGTGCCGGGGTCGAGGTCGAACAGCTCGCGCAGCGCCGCCTCGTAGGAGTCGCCGCCGGGCCCCGCTGCCAGCTCCTTCACGCGCACAGTGGGCTGGTGCAGCAGTTTGTCGACGACGCGCCGCATCGCGTAGGTGACCTCGTCGCGCGTCTTGTCGTCCAGGTCGGGCAACCGCCCTTCGAGCCGGGCGAGCTCGCTGTCGAGGACCATGCGTGCCTTGCTGCGCAGCGCGACGACGGTCGGGGCGACGAGCTCCGCACGGCGGACCGACTGGTACTCGGCGACTTCCTCGTCGACGATCTCGCGGACCACCGAGACCGCACCGGTGTGGCCGGCGCCGCTCTCTCCGCTGTCGTCACGCGCCACTTCCTGCCGGAGGTCTTCGATGTCGACCAGGTGGACGTCGGGAATGTCGCGGATCCCGGAGTCGATGTCGTGCGGGAGCGCAAGGTCGAGGAAGACAAGCGGGCGCGCGGAGCCGCGCCGCCGTACTGTGGCGCTCTCAACGGTGTCGCTGGTCAGCACCAGGCCCTGGGAGCCCGTGCAGGAGACCACCAGGTCGACCTCGGCGAGCGCGTCGGCCGCCGTCTCGAACGGGATGGCCCGGCTGTCGATGGGTTCGTAGGCCTCAGTGAGGCACTCGGCGAGGCGCGCGGCCCTGTCGTGGGTGCGGTTCGCGACGAGGACGGTGCTCGCGCCCTGGCGGGCCACCGCGTTGGCCGAGAGCGCGCTCATCGATCCGGCGCCGAGGACCAGCACGCGAATGCCGGTGAGTGCCTGCGGCCGCGGGAGCGCGGCCGCTACGTCGTCGACGTCGATGGCGTCGCGTGCGGCGGCCGAACGGTCCACCGGGCAGCGAGGGGCGCCGGCCCGCGTCCCGGCCGCGGTGGTGTCCTCACCCGCGGGTGTTTCGAGGCCGGGGCTCAGGTGGCGGCCGGCCACAGTGAGCCCGAGGCCCACCATGTCGGCACCGGCGTGGTCGATGTGGGTTTCGGTGTGTGCGCGCTTGCCCACCCGGAGCGCGCGCTGGCCCAGGTCGTTCAGCACGCGCCCCAATGTGCCCCCGTCCTGGGCATCCTTGAGGGAGTCGCGCACCTGGCCGAGGATCTGCCCCTCGCCGACCACCATGGAGTCGAGGCCGCACGTGACGGAAAACAGGTGCTGGACGGCGCGTTCCTCGTAGTGCACGTAGAGGTGCTGTGCGAGCTCGCTCAGCGCGACCCCGGTGTGCCACGAGAGCAGCTCGGTGACGGCGGTAACAGCGGGGTGGAACTTGTCGACGTCGGCGTAGACCTCCGTGCGGTTGCACGTGCTGACCGTCATCACCTCGTTGACCGTCGCGGAGTTCGCCATCTCGGACATGGCTTTCCGGCGCGCGTCGGCGTCGAGCGCGACACGCTCCAGCAGCGCGACGGGCGAACTCCGGTGGCTCACCCCGACGGCGAGGACACTCATCTGCGCTCCAATACAGGCACTACAACCGCGACACACATACCGCTACCCGCTCAGGTCAGGCTTCCCGGTATCCCGAACCACTCCGGCCCGCCATAGCCGTCGGACTTTCGTTGCTCGTGGAAGGCCAGGATCTGAAGCTCGATAGACAGATCGACCTTACGCACATCCACGCTCGGCGGCACATTGAGCACCACAGGCGCGAAGTTCAGGACGCTGGTAACGCCACACCCGACAAGACGGTCGCACACGCTCTGCGCCGCCGCCGCGGGGGTGGCGATCACACCGATCGAGACGCTCTCTCCTGCCACAACCTCTTCCAGGATCTCAATATGCCGCACCGGTAGTCCCGCTACCTTGTCGCCAACGATCGAGGAGTCGGCGTCCAGCAGCGCCGCGATCCGAAAGCCGCGCGAGCCGAACCCCCCGTAATTGGCTAGTGCGCGCCCCAGGTTGCCGATTCCGATGATGGCCACCGACCAGTCCTGGGTGAGACCAAGCTCACGGGATACCTGGTAGATGAGGTAGTCGACGTCGTAGCCGACCCCGCGGGTCCCGTAGGAGCCCAAGTGGGACAGGTCCTTGCGGAGCTTGGCCGAGTTCACCCCGGTGATGGCGGCGAGGTCCTCAGAGGAGATCGTCGGGGTTCCCTGGTCGTTCAGCGCCTGCAGGGCGCGCAGGTAAACCGGGAGTCGGGCGACTGTCGCCTCCGGGATTCCCCTCTCCCGGGGCCGTGGGGTTCGGCGGGTCACAGGCGTGCGCTCCTGGGCAGCGATCGTCGGTCTGACTCAGTGGTCGGGTTCACACAGGTCCGATGCCCCCATGTGACCACGCATCACACCTGTCAAGACCCTGGCCGGAACGGATTTTCGCCCCAGATTACGCCCTTGTGAAAGTAAGCACAAAGCGGGTCGTCCATACGGGAAACCCTCTGCTCACAGGCTCATTCAAGGGCGTTCAAGGGCGGCGCGGAGGCGTTTCTCACTCACCCGCCAGAAATCGTGCGGCTGCCCGTCCACGAAGGTCACCGGGATCTGTTCCCAGTACTCGTCGCGCTCTTCCCGATTCGATTCTGTGATGTCCCGCACGTCATAACCAACTCCGAGATCGGCGGCGACGCGCTCGATCACCCGGAGCGCGTCGTCGCACAGATGGCAGCCGGACTTACCGAGCATGGTGATCCGGTGCGCAGGTTCAGTGCCGCTCATGATCTCCCTCCGCAGTCGCGTTCTCCTGGCCCCGGCAGGAGCACACACCGCAGGCTGGGCTACCCGCCCGCGAAAGGCGGCAGCACCTCGACTGTGCCGCCCTCCTTCAGTACAACCTCGCCGTGCGCGCGCTTACCCACCGGGTACTCGTCCACCAGGAACGACGACCGGTCGAGCACCTTCAGCAATCGGTCGTTCGCGAAGTACCGGGAACGCAGCGCCTCCAGCGCTTCGGCCAGGGTCTCCGCCTCATAGGACTCCGACTCCCGGCCAGCGGCGTCCTTCGCCGCGGCCCAGTACCTAATGGTTCCACTCGCCATAGTTGACTATCCTTGGCTTATTCGGAGGCGAAACACTCAGTTCATTCTTCACCGGGGGCGATGGTGCCTTCGACGACCGCATCACGCGGGGTGACGGGAAGAGACCATGAGCCATCTGCTGTTGCTGACGAACTCCAACGAACCGTCGGACCACGTTCTACCCGCCCTCGGCCTCCTGCTGCACTCAGTACGTGTCTGCCCCGCGGAGGCCGGCGCTCTACTGGCGCCGAGCACCGACCGTTCGGCGAGTATGCCCGTGGACGCCATCCTGGTCGATGCCCGCAAGGACCTGGTCGCGGCGCGCAACTTCTGCCGCCTACTCGACACGACCGGTCTCGACTGCCCGCTCATCGTGATCCTGACCGAGGGCGGTGTCGCGGCCCTCACCCCTGACTGGCAGGTTAACGACTTCCTGCTCAGCACCGCGGGTCCGGCCGAGGTCGAGGCCCGGCTGCGGCTGGCGATCGGCCAGGCCGAGGCCAGCACCGACGACCCCGACGAGATCCGCCGCGGCGACCTGGTCATCGACGAGGCCACCTACATTGCCCGGTTGCGCGGGCGGATCCTTGACCTGACCTTCAAGGAATTCGAGCTGCTGAAGTTCCTGGCGCAGCATCCCGGGCGGGTGTTCACCCGCGCCCAACTGCTCCAGGAGGTCTGGGGCTACGACTACTTCGGCGGCACCCGCACGATCGACGTCCACGTGCGGCGGCTCCGGGCGAAGCTGGGCGCCGAGTACGAGTCCATGATCGGAACCGTGCGCAACGTCGGCTACCGCTTCGTCCCCGACCCGTCGTCCAAGGCCGCCTCCGGCGACACGTCGGTGTCCCAGGAGGAGGACAACGACGCGTCGGCCGACACGCCCGGCCCCGTGCGATCGCGCGGCTGAGCGCCGGGGCTCCCCGCCCCGGAGGAGGAAGATCGCGGAAAAGGGGCCGGAATCGCTCAGTTCGCGGGACTCGTGACACGGGGCCGAACCTCCTATCATGCTGGGGCGGCCGACTCCCGCCGTTCGCAGCCACCACGGCGCGACCACGCCGGTGTCGGCGACAGCGCACTGCGGCGAAACGAGGAGGACTGTCCCGATGCTGAGCGGCGAGGACGGCCACCCCCACTGGTTTCCCCTCCGGGTCCTGGCCGGGGTGCCGCTTGGCGCCGTCTTCATCGGCTCCACCCTGGTGGGGCTCGCGGGTCCGGCGTCCGCTGACGACGCTCCCGTTGTCACGGTCAGCCCGGAGGACATCGCCGTCGAGGCCGGCGAGACCGCCGCGCTGACCGTGCTCGTCGACGGCGGGCCGCAGGACGGGACCTGCTTATACGGTGTGCGCGCCGACAACGGTTTCGAGGTGGGCGAGCTCGATTCCGAGACCCCGCCGGCGAGCGCCGAGGCCACCGGTACCCCCGATGAGTCGGTGACCGTAACCGCCACTGTGACCTACGCCGCTCTCGGCGACCGCTCCGACTGCGCCGACATTCCCGATGGGGAACGAAGCACCGTGGAGTCCGCACCACTGGAGGTGGAGGTGCTTCCTCCGGAGGACGACGAGGAGCCTCCCGAGGACGAGGACCCCCCTGAGGACGGCGAGGATCCCGAGGAGCCCGAGGATCCCCCCGAGGACGGCGACGGGCAGCAGGACGGCGACGACTCCCCCGGGGAGCCTCCTGAGGACGGCGACGGCCCCGAGGATCCCGGCGATCCCCCCGAGGACGGCGACGGGCAGCAGGACGGCGACGACTCCGCCGAAGAGCCTCCCAACGGCGGCGAGGACGGCAGCGAGAAACCGGTCAAGCCTCCCCGTGACGCCCCCACGCAGCAACCCACCAGCGAACCCGCGGACCCGCCGACTCGCGGCGCCCCGGGTTCGGAATCGGGCGGTGGCTCCGAGCGCGGCTCGGGAGAGGGCGGCTCCGCCAGCGCTGCCGACTCCGGCGGTGACTCCCGCGGCAGCTCCGGAGCCGGAGCTGCCGGTAACGACGATTCCGCCGGCGGCTCGGAAGCCGGAGCTGCCGGTAACGACGATTCCGCCGGCGGCTCGGAAGCCGGAGCTGCCGGTAACGACGATTCCGCCGGCGGCTCGGAAGCCGGAGCTGCCGGTAACGACGGTTCCACCGGCGGCTCGGAAGCCGGCGGGGGCACCGGTGGTGACTTCGCCAATGGCGCGGAGCCAGACCAAGCGGCCCCTTCGGGCCCCGAGCCGCCGCTGCCGGACGCGCCGGAGGGCCCCGACACTCCACGCGGCGGCGGTGACGGCGCGGCCGAACGGCCGGAACTGCCCAGCGACCCCGCGGACCTGCCCGATGTGGACTCGCCGAGTGACAACTTCGCCGATCTGCCCACTGTCGAGCCTGGCGGCGACGAGAGCGAGGAGACGTCAGCCGCCGCCACCGAGCCGAACAGTTCGCGGTCGCCACTTGTCACCGGGACGATGCTGCTCGCCGTCCTGGTGTTGTTGCTGCTCCTGGCCGCGCCATTGGGCCCAGTGCGCCGGGTCCGCGCCGGCGGCGGCTATGTCGGCCACCGCCGCCGAAGCTGACCATCCGCACAATCTAGGCTCGGAGTATGAGTAACCCGCACATCACCGAGTCGATCCCGGCAAATCAGGCCGAAGCCGTGGCCGCGTTGGCCGAGTCGGCGCGTAAACACGACGGGGTCGCCCCATTGTCGGAGCAGTCCCTGCTGCGCGTCCGGCACGGCGCGCCCTCCGGAACCGCGCGGTTCCACCTGCTGCACGACGACAGCGGCGAGGGACGCGTTCTCGTCGGTTTCGGGATGGCCGAGCGCACGCCCGGCGAGCCCGACTCCGCCGAGCTGGTCGTCGAACCGGGACACCGCCGGCGGGGGCATGGCATCTCGCTCCTGCGCTCGTTGCGCGAGGACGCCCCGGCCGACGGGCTGCGCGTGTGGGCGCACGGCCGGTTGCCAGGCGCGGTCGCCCTGGCGGGCTCGGCCGAGCTGCGGCAGGTGCGCGAGCTCCAAAGGATGTGGCTGCCGCTGCGCGACACCGCTGACGGCCCCGCACCCGAGCTGAGTCCCCCCGCTCTCTCGGACGTGGTGGGCGAGCGCCTCATCATCCGCTCGTTCGAGGTCGGGACGGACGAGGACGCGTGGCTGAAAGTGAACGCGGCGGCCTTCTCCGACCACCCGGAACAGGGCGGCATCACCCTCGACGACCTCCGGCAACGCGAGGCCGAGGACTGGTTCGACCCGAACGGGCTGTTCGTCGCCGAGGACACCGCGACCGGTGCTCTGGCGGGCTTCCACTGGACCAAGATCCACGTCGACGGCGCCGGGATCACCGATGGTGAGCCCGCGGGCGAGGTGTATGTCGTCGGAGTCGCCCCGGAATGGCGGGGCACCGGCCTCGGCCGCGCCCTGACCCTGGTCGGACTGCGCTACCTGCGCGACCGCGGGCTGCCGGGCATACTGCTCTATGTGGACGAGAGCAACCGTGCGGCGACGCAACTGTACGAGTCGCTCGGGTTCACCGTCCGGGACGTCGACGTCATGTACGCGACCCGGTGACAGGCCGCCCCAGAAGCGCCGAACAGTCACCCAACGATACGTGTCAACCAGATGACCACCTGCAATGAACCACAGGTGAGACGCGACACTCTCGGCCGATGTCAAGGCGATTCATCCCACAGCTACCAGGGAGTCCACCTATTTTCGGCCAGTCTCGTCTCTCCGTTCACCCCCAGTTCACCCTTACTGGGAGATCTGGTCACTTCCCCTGCTTACGTTCACATTTGGCGAGGTCCTCGACCGAACTCGCCCCAAGGTGACGAAGTCCAGAGGAAGGACAACGGAGCTGTGAAGCTCTCCAGGAACAGCCAGTTCACAGGTCTGGCCCTCGCCGGTGCCCTCATGCTCTCGGCATGCGGGTCAGACCAGGCGGTTGACGACCAGGCCGACCCCGCGGGCAACGTCGACTGTGTCGACGGAGGGGGGACGCTCGACGCCGCAGGTGCCAGCTCCCAGGAGAACGCGATGGCCACGTGGATCGCGGCCTACACAGGTGAGTGTGAGGACACCACCGTCAACTACGACGCGGTGGGCTCCGGTGCCGGGCGTACCCAGTTCATCGACTCGGGTGTGACCTTCGCGGGCTCGGACGCGGCCCTGGACGAGGGCGAGACCGAGCAGGCCACCGAGCGCTGCGGTGACTCCGAGGTGGTGAACATCCCCGCCTACATCGCCCCGATCGCTATCGCGTTCAACATCGAGGGGGTGGACTCCCTCAACCTCACTCCGGAGGTCATCGGGGACATCTTCAACCAGGAGATCACCGAGTGGAGCGACGACGCGATCGCGGACCTCAACCCGGACGCGGACCTGCCTGACTCCGAGATCGTCCCGGTGAACCGCTCCGACGAGTCCGGTACCACCGAGAACTTCGCCGCCTACCTGTCGGAGGCCGCCGGGGACTCCTGGCCGCACGAGGTCAGCGGCGACTGGCCGATCGAGCCGGCCGAGGCCGGACAGGGCAGCTCCGGTGTCGTCTCCGCGATCGAGGAGGGCGAGGGCACCATCGGCTACGTTGAGGCCTCGCACATCGGCGAGCTCGGAACGGTTGCCGTCGGGACCGGCGATGACGAGTTCGTCGAGTTCAGCCCGGAGGCCGCGGCGGCCATCGTGGACGCCTCCGAGACGCGTGAGGAGAACACCGAGAACGACCTCGCCATCGACCTGAACTACACCGACGCGGGCAGCGATGCCTACCCGATCGTGCTGGTCACCTACGAGATCGCCTGCATGGAGTACGAGAACCAGGAGGACGCCGACCTGGTGAAGAGCTTCCTCAACTATGTCACGAGCGAGGAGGGCCAGCAGGCCGCGGCCGATGAGGCCGGCTCGGCGCCGATCACCGAGGAGACCCGCGGGAACATCCAGAACACCCTCGACCAGATCACGGCAGCTTCCTAATCACCACCGGGAAGCTCTCCAACAGGGTGGAACCCACACCGGCGGGTGCGGGTTCCACCCTGGGCGTGTGTTCGGGCGCCATCCTGCCTGCGGGAATGGTCGGGCCGCTCCTGGGGAGATCCGACAGTACAGCAGGCGCAGGCCCTGCCACGGCCCCAGCCCCGCCAGAGCGCGAAGGTGATCCGTTTGGCCCGGGCGCGAAACCTGCCCCATCTTGACCGGAGAGTCTCATGACCACTACCGACTCGTCTACGACGCCCCAGCACCCCCCCAAGGGCAAGCGTCGTATCGGCGACGTCGTATTCGGTAACACCGCACAGGGGTCGGGGATCCTGATCCTCGCAATCCTCGCGGGCGTCGCAGCGTTCTTGATCATCCAGTCCTTCGACGCACTGTCCGCCAACACAGCGAATTTCCTCACCACCAGCGAGTGGGACGCCAACACCGACCCGGACGAGGCCCCGGCCTTCGGTGTCGCCGCGCTGGTGTTCGGTACGGTGCTCGCCGCGGCTCTCGCACTGGTGATCGCCACACCGATCGCCATGGGCATCGCGCTGTTCATCGCGTACTACGCGCCGCGCAAGCTGGCCTCGTTGCTGGGCTACATCGTGGACCTTCTGGCCGCGATCCCCAGCGTGGTCTACGGCCTCTGGGGCATCGGGTACCTCGTCCAGGAGCTCACCCCGTTCTACCAGTGGCTGAGCGACTACCTGGGCTGGATCCCGCTGTTCGCCGGGCCGATCTCCAGCACCGGCCGCACGATGATGAGCGCCGGCATCGTGCTCGCGGTGATGATCCTGCCGATCATCACCGCGATCTCCCGCGACGTCTTCCTGCAGGTACCGCAGGGGCACCGCGAGGCCGCGCTGTCGCTGGGGGCCACACGCTGGGAGATGATCCGGATGGCGGTCCTGCCGTTCGGCCGTCCCGGCGTCATCGGCGGCGCCATGCTCGGCCTGGGCCGCGCACTGGGCGAGACCATGGCGGTCGCGATGATCCTCTCGCCCGCCCTGGTCATCTCGCCCAACCTGTTGCAGAGCGGAAACCAGACCATCGCGGCGCACATCGCCCTGCAGTACCCCGAGGCCACCGGCCACGGCGTCTCGGCGCTGATCGCCGCCGGTCTCGTGCTCTTCGCGATCACTCTGGTCGTCAACATGGGGGCGCGCTACATCGTCGCCCGGCGCAAGGAGTTCTCCTAAATGACCACCACGACCGATAAGCCATCGACCGGCGCACCGGGCGACGGTCCCGGGACCCCGCCGCAGTCACTGCTCGCCGGGTCGCTCCCCCGGTACTTCCCGCCGGCGCTGCTCGCGGCAGTTGCCGTCGTGGTGGCCGGCCTGCTGCTCGTGGCGGGCTCGTTCAGCCTGCCACTGTTCGCCATCGCCACCGTGGTCGGCTACGCGGCGCTCCTCACGGTCATCTCAACGCGGGTGGAGAACCGCCGCAAGGCCAAGGACCGGCTGGTCACCACGATCGTCTACACCTGCTTCGGGCTGGCCATGGCGCCGCTGCTGTCGTTGCTGTGGACGGTGGCCAGCATGGGCATAGTCCGGCTCGACGGCTACTTCCTGACGGTGTCGATGAGCGGGGTCACGCCGTCGATGGACGCCGGCGGCGTCTACCACGCCATCGTCGGCACCATCGCGATCACCCTGTTCGCGGCGCTGATCTCCATCCCGATCGGCCTGATGACCGCGATCTACCTGGTGGAGTACGGCGAGGGCCGGCTCAAGCAGGCCATCACGTTCTTCGTGGACGTCATGACCGGCATCCCGTCGATCGTCGCCGGGTTGTTCGTCGTCGCGTTGTGGATGATGATCTTCGGCCCCGGCAACACGAACGGCGCCGCGGGCGCGATCGCGTTGTCCGTGCTGATGATCCCCGTTGTGGTGCGCTCCTCGGAGGAGATGCTCCGGCTGGTGCCCGACGAGCTGCGCGAGGCGTCCTACGCGCTGGGCGTGCCGAAGTGGCTGACCATCGTGAAGGTGGTGCTGCCCACCGCGACCGCGGGGATCACCACGGGAATCATGCTGGCCATCGCGCGTGTTGTCGGAGAGACAGCACCGTTGATCCTCACCGCGGGATCGTCGGCCGTGTCGATCAACTGGAATCTCTTCGACGGCCAGATGATGAGCCTTCCGGTGTTCATCTACTCGCAGGTCCGCATGGGCGACGCCATCAACTACGAGCGCGCCTGGGCGGCGGCGCTGACCCTGATCCTGATCGTGATGCTGCTGTTCTTCGTCGCTCGGCTCATCTCCCGGTTCTTCGCGCCGAAGCTCGGACGCTGATCATGCCGCCCCTTCACGTTGTCCGCACGAACCTGAGGTAGCGAGGATTCACAGTGGCCAAACGAATTGACGTCTCCGGACTGCACGTCTACTACGGCGACTTCCTGGCCGTCGAGGACGTGTCGATGACCATCGAGCCCCGCGCGGTTACCGCGTTCATCGGCTCCTCCGGCTGCGGCAAGTCGACCTTTCTGCGCACCCTGAACCGGATGCACGAGGTCGCGCCGAACGCCCGGGTCGAAGGCAAGGTCATGCTGGACGACCTGGACGTCTACTCACCGGAGGTCGACCCGGTGGCTGTCCGCCGCGAGATCGGGATGGTGTTCCAGCGGCCGAACCCGTTCCCCACGATGTCGATCTACGACAACGTCATCGCCGGGGCGAAGCTGAACAACCAACGGCTCAGCAAGTCCGCCGCGGATGACATCGTCGAGCGTTCGCTGCGCGCTGCCAACCTGTGGGAAGAGGTCAAGGACCGGCTGACCAAGCCGGGAGCGGGGCTCTCCGGCGGTCAGCAGCAGCGCCTGTGCATCGCCCGCGCAGTGGCCGTGCAACCCGAGGTGCTGCTCATGGACGAGCCGTGCTCGGCGCTCGACCCGATCTCCACCCTGGCGATCGAGGACCTGATCGCCGAGCTCAAGGAGAACTACACGATCTGCATCGTCACGCACAACATGCAGCAGGCCGCACGGGTCAGCGACCAGACGGCGTTCTTCAACCTTCCGGGCACCGGCAAGCCGGGGCGGTTGATCGAGATGGGTGAGACCAACAAGATCTTCACCAAGCCCGACAAGAAGGAGACGGAGAACTACATCACCGGCCGCTTCGGGTAGCGCCAGCATCCCCGTACACCCGGTCCGCGTTTGTCGGTATGGACCGGGTTCGCGGTACGTATGCGCCGATCTTGAGCATTCCGTTCCTTTGTAGCGCTACAAAGGAACGGAATGCTCAAGATCGGCGCAAAAGCATAACCATGCCGCACACCTCCCGGCGGTCACGGTGAACCGAGCGTGAACACGCGCAGCAGACCGTAGGACACCGCGGCGATCGCGGCCGCCCCGGGGAGCGTCAGTACCCAGATGAGGATGATGTCTCCGGCCACCCCCCAGCGCACGGCCGAAAGCCGCCGTGTGGTGCCCACGCCCACGATCGCCGACGTGATCGTGTGGGTGCTGGACACCGGCACGTGCCAGATGAAGGCGGCGGCGTAGAGCACCAGCGCCGCGGTGGTCTCAGCGGCGAACCCCTTTGGGGAGTCCAGTTGGATCACCCGGCGGCCGAGCGTGCGCATGATCCGCCACCCCCCGGTCACCGTCCCGAGCGACATGCTCGCGCCGGCCGCCGCCACGACCCACATCGGGATCGTGTAACTGTGCTGGTACCCGGTGAGCACCAGGGCCAGCACCACCACGCCCATGGTCTTCTGCGCGTCCTGCAGGCCGTGCCCCAGCGCCATGGCCGCCGCCGACGCGGACTGGGCCATGCGGAACTTGCGTGCCGCCCGGAGCGGGTTGGCGCGGCGGAACAACCACAGAATGGCGACCATCACGAAATAGCCGACGAGGCCGCCGACGATCGGGGACAGCAGCATCGGCAGCACGAAGCTCTCCGTGATGCCCGCCCCGCTGATCGTGCCGGCCGAGGCGAGCGCCGCCCCGATCATGCCGCCCACCAGCGCGTGCGAGGACGACGACGGCATACCCCGGTACCAGGTGATCACGTTCCACCCGATCGCACCGACCAGCGCCGCGAACAGCACCTCCATGCCGGGGGTCCCCGACGGCGGAAGAATGATGTTCTGACTGATCGTCCGGGCCACACCCTCGCCCAGGAAAGCGCCGAGCATGTTCATCGCCGCCGCCATGAGCACCGCGACCCGCGGGCCCAGCGCGTTGGTGCTGATCGATGTGGCGAGTGAGTTCGCGGCGTCCTGGAAGCCGTTGGTGAACGCGAAGACGAGCGCGGCGCCGACGACCGCGACAAGCACCAGGTTTTCCGGCGGCACGTCCACGGAGATCAGCCCGCCCGGGCCGGGCCGCGTCGCCGCCACAAAAGCGGAGGTATTCAGGACTCCTTCACCACGATGGTCTCGACCGTGTTCGCCACGTGCTCGAACGCGTCGGCCGCGGTCTCCAGTTCCTCGATGACGTCCTTCAGCTTGAGTACGGTCAGCGCGTCGTACTCACCGCTGAACAAGCACGCCAGTAGGCGACGGTAAATCTGGTCGGCCTGGTTCTCAAGCTGGTTGATCTCGATCCAGTACCGGGTGAGGTCCTTCATCGCGCGAAGCCGCGGCATGGCCTCGGCGGTGAGCTCAGCGGCGCGCTCCAGCACCTCGACCTGGTCGATGATGCCCTTGGGCAACCGGTTGAGCTGGTACAGCCCGATGAGGTCGACCGCGGCCTCCATCGAGTCCATGACATCGTCGAGCGAGGAGGCCAGCCGGTAGATGTCCTCACGGTCGAACGGCGTGACGAAGCTCTCGTTGAGTCGTCGCATGATGGCGTGCGTTCGCTCGTCACCGGCGTGCTCACAGGCGCGCATCTTCTCGGCGATAGCCTCCCGGTCGGCGCCGTCACTGATCAGTTCCACCAGCAGACGGGCTCCGATAACCAGGTTGTTCGCCGAATCAGCGAACATCTCGTAGTAGCTCTCATCGCGCGGTGTTAGGCGCAGGCGCACATCTGTCTCCTGAAGTGCGATGGTCGTCCGTGGGGATGGCCTTCGGCATATCGGCACAGCCGGCAACGGCCGATGGACGCCGGCGCGCTCGTGGGGGCACCACACTCGCTCCGGCCCTGGGGGGACTTCGCTTCGCGTTCACGTGGTCGGTACCAAATCAGCCAAACCCGACGTCGTGGAACATCAACCCTATCTGCCCCGGTCAGGACGACCACGAACGATACGGCACCGGGCCGCTGCACGAACGGCCCGGTTACCGGCCATGGTGAACCTCGCGAACGGGGCGCGAGCAACCGTCGAACGCGGAGCGGCGCACGCTCCGCGACCTCCGTGCCATGCACTGGAAAGCATCGATTCACCATCCCGACGGGACTCGTTCCCCTCAACGGTCAGTTTCGGCGGATTCCTCCGTCAAGGCAACCGTCCTCGCGCAGATGGCTTGATGATCCCCCTAATCTGCCGGACCGTGCCGCGGGGTCCGGCCGGACCCGTCAGCCCCGCGGCGGCCCCGACTAGTCTCAGGACACATGCCGGCCAAACCCACCGCGGCGCAGCGACGCCACGCGGCCCTGCGTGCCGCACTCGACTCCCAACGCACCGCTCTGGGAGAACCAGCCTATTCCGGCCCCGACAACCCCTCGGTGGTGCTGACCGAGTGCGCCGCGGCGGTCCTGCGCGCACAAGATGCCGGTGGCACCCCCGAACGCGAGGCGGTGCGCGCCGCCGTACGCGGCTCGCTCGCCGAGTTCGCCCGGCGTGTCCCGGGCCACAGTGTGGAGATCCGTGTCCCGCCGTTCGGCGCCGCACAGGCCGTCGAGGGCCCCCGGCACACCCGCGGCACGCCACCGGGAGTCGTGGAGACCGACCCGCTCACCTGGATCGCGCTGGCGATGGGCTACCGCGGCTGGCAGAGCGCCGCCGCGGACGGCTCGGTGAGCGCCAGCGGCGAACGCGCCGACCTCTCGCCCCACCTGCCGCTGTGGCCGGGAGCCTGACCCCCGGTTGGCGCGTCCCCCGTGGTCAGGCAGTAGGCTGAGGGATGTGTCGTACTCCGACGGCCGGCTCACCTCCGAGATCGATCCCCACGAACGTGGACCGCAGGACGCATGCGGGGTATTCGGGGTCTGGGCTCCCGGCGAAGAAGTCAGCAAGCTCACCTATTTCGGTCTCTACGCCCTCCAGCACCGCGGGCAGGAGTCCGCGGGCATCGCCACGAGCGACGGCGAGCGGATCGTTGTCTACAAAGACATGGGACTGGTGTCCCAGGTCTTCACTGAGGCGACCCTGGACTCGCTGCCCGGCCACCTCGCGGTGGGGCACTGTCGCTACTCCACGACCGGCTCACCGGTGTGGGAGAACGCACAACCCACCTTCTACACCGCCCGCGGCGGCGGGTTGGCGCTCGGCCACAACGGCAACCTGATCAATACGCCCGAACTCGCGGCGATGCTTCCGGACAACCGCCTCGGAGCGACCACCGACACCGAGGTGCTTACCCAGCTTCTCGGGGGCAGCCAGGGGCGCAGCATCGAGGAAGCCGCGCTGGACCTGCTGCCAAAGGTCCGCGGCGCCTTCTCACTCGCCTTCATGGACGAGACCACGCTCTACGCCGCCCGCGACCCCCAGGGGGTCCGCCCGTTCGTTCTGGGGCGCCTCAGCGACGGCTGGGTGGTCGCCAGCGAGACCGCGGCACTCGACATCGTGGGCGCCACCCCGGTTCGCGAGATCGAGCCCGGCGAACTTGTCACCATCGACGAGCGAGGGGTGCGTTCCCTGCGCTTCGCGCCCGCCGCGCCCAAGGGGTGCCTGTTCGAGTACGTCTATCTGGCCCGGCCCGACACCACGATCGCCGGACGCAACGTCAATTCGACCCGCGTCGAGGTCGGCCGCCGGCTGGCCAAAGCGCAGCCCGTCGACGCCGACCTGGTCATCCCGGTCCCGGAGTCCGGCACCCCCGCCGCGGTCGGCTACGCCGAAGGCAGCGGCATCCCGTTCGCGCAGGGCCTGGTGAAGAACTCCTACGTGGGCCGCACCTTCATCCAGCCCAGCCAGACGCTGCGCCAGCTCGGAATCAGGCTGAAGCTGAACCCGCTGCGCGATGTCATCGACGGCCGGCGGCTTGTTGTGGTCGACGACTCCATCGTCCGGGGCAACACCCAGCGGGCCCTGGTCCACATGCTGCGCGCGGCCGGAGCCGCCGAGGTGCACGTCCGCATCTCCAGCCCGCCAGTGCAGTGGCCCTGTTACTACGGGGTGGACTTCGCCACAAGATCCGAGCTCGTCGGCGGGAACCTGGACACCGAGGAGATCCGCGCCTCCATAGGCGCCGACTCGCTGTCCTACATGGAGCTCGACGAGCTCGTCGCGGCCACCGAGCTGCCCAAGAACCGGCTCTGCCGGGCCTGCTTCGACGGCGTGTACCCGATCGAGGTCGATGCCGACTCCCGCGGGAAGTACCTGCTGGAGAAGGCCTGCGGCACGCCCGAGTCAGGATCCGTTCCCGCGAGCGCGTAGCCATTCCCCATTTCCGTGCCGCCCCGTGGTCTTCCGCGGCGTGCCGGGCACGCGACCGAGCACCGAAAGAGGTTCTTCCGTGGCAGAGGGCACCAGCGCGAGCGGTGCGTACGCCGCCGCCGGGGTGGACATCACCGCCGGGGAGCACGCCGTGGAGCTGATGAAGCAACACGTCGCCCGCACCCGCCGGCCCGAGGTGCTCACCGACTCCAGCGGCTTCTCCGGGCTCTTCAAACTGGACACCAGCGGCTACCGGGAACCGGTCCTGGCCACGTCCACCGACGGCGTCGGAACCAAGGTGCTGCTGGCCCAGGCCCTGGACAAGCACGACACCATCGGCATCGACCTGGTGGGGATGGTGGTGGACGACCTTGTCGTCAGCGGAGCCGAGCCGCTGTTCCTGACCGACTACATCGCGTGCGGCTCAGTCGTGCCCGAACGTGTGGCCCAGATCGTCAGCGGGATCGCCGAAGGCTGCCAGCAGGCCGGGTGCACCCTCATCGGCGGGGAGACCGCCGAGCACCCCGGTGTTCTGGAACCGCACGAGTACGACCTCGCCGGCGCCGGCACCGGACTCGTCGAGGCCAGTGCCGTCCTCGGACCGGACCGCGTTCGCGCTGGGGACGCCGTCATCGCGCTGGCCTCATCCGGGCTGCACTCCAACGGCTACTCGCTGGTGCGCCGGGTCGTCGACGAGGCCGGCCTCGATCTCGCCGCGCACGTGCCCGAGCTCGGCGGAACCCTCGGCGAGATCCTCCTCACACCAACCCGGGTCTACGCCCGGGACTGCCTGGCGCTGGCCCGCAGCGCCGATGTCGACGTGCACGCGTTCGCGCACATCACCGGCGGCGGACTGGCGGCGAACCTGCAGCGCTGCCTCCCGGCGGACGTCGACGTCGCGGTCGACCGCGGCACATGGGATCCCCCGCCGGTCTTCGGTTACATCGCCGCGCACGGCGGCATCGGCCGCACGGACATGGAGGCCACCTTCAACATGGGCGTGGGTATGGCCGCCGTCGTGGCCGGCGACGCCGAAGACCGTGCGTTGTCCCTGCTGGCCGAGTGCGGGCTGACCGCGTGGACGCTGGGCCGGGTGACTCACGGGTCGGGAGAGGTGCGGGTGCATGGCGCGTACGCGTCCTGACCGGCCGGGCGGTGGAACACCCCCCGCATACAGAGACGGCCGGCCCGAACCACCGAAGTGGCTCGAACCGGCCATGTCTGCCTGTTGGTCAGCGGACCCGGGGAGCATCCCCGCCGCGAGCGGGAAAGAGCACCAGTTGCTGGCGTTCGGTCAACGGCTCAGCGCGAGCCACCTGAACGGTCGGACTCCTCCCCCGCCGGGTCGTCGCCGCCCGGATACTCGTCAGCAAAGTCCGCGTAACGGTCGACCAGGTCATCGTAAGGGTCTTCATAGGTGTCGTCCGGCTGATCCGGCGACGACACATCTTCCTCAGCGACACCCAGCTCTGACCGCAGCCGGTCCAGGTCGGTCCCTCCGGTGTTGTACTTCAACCGCCGGGCGACCTTCTGCTGCTTGGCCTTGGCTCGGCCGCGCCCCATTGGCTCGACCCCCTCAACGATTGGGTTTTGAAGAAAACCCCAGATCAACTAGCAAAACCGCAATGCCGGGCTGACCGTCGTCACCGCACTGACGACAGGCGCCAGCTTACGTTCGAGTACAACCGTACCCGCTTTGAGACCGGCCTGCCTACGCCGCCCGTGGCTAGAGGGAAGCTTCGGCGTAGCGCCACAGCCGCCGACACTTCCGGGCCGGAGGTGTCCACCGGCTGCGGCACCGCCCCGTGGCCGTCGCCCGCGCGGGATCTCCGCCCGGGCCCGGGCACGCAAGGTGGCCGGTGAGTGCCACGCGCCACGATATATGCCACGATGCGATCGTGCTGCCCTACACTGCCTATCTCCGCGTTTACCAGCCCATTACCGCGTTTTCGAGCCGGGATCGGGCCTACTGGAGCGCCTACGCGGATTCGCCGGACCGGCCGAGAAAGGTCCGTGCCGTAGCGGTCGAGCACGAGGAGAGCCTGCGCCGCCTCGTGGCCACACCGCCTATTGTCGCGCCCGAACGGGAGAGTGGCCACGCCTATATCCGGCGCGTCGGCTCCCAGCTCTACGTCTGCCCCTGGCAGACCCGGCTGCGGTCCTGGCTCGGGTTCCGCGACTTCCGCTCGCAGACCCCGGCAGGGCTGAGCACGGCCTTCGTTCCCGAATCTGCCGCAAAAGCGACGGAGCACGCGTTCCAGCGCTGGCGCGAGCGCGGCGAGCCGCTCCGCACCCAGATCCTGACAAGTACCTGGACCGTGCCGCTGCCCTGGTTCGCCCTGTTCGACGCCCAGGAACGCTGCTTGGTCCTGCAGTCGGGCACGAACCCCGCTGCGGCACGCGGCGAGAACGCGGCTCCCGCACCCGGTCCTCCCAGCCAGGGAGCAGGCGACGGGTCCCCTTCCGGAACGGCACCGCACCGAGCGCTCATCTACGTGACGGAGCTGAAGCAGGCCCGTGAGCGCTTGGACCGGGCGATCGGGGTGCTGCGCGAGCACTTCGGCGAGAGCTCGACGCTGAGCTCGACGGAGCAGTTGGAGGACTGGCTGACCGGGGTCCACCCGAGTTCGCTGCTGGAGCTCGACTACGGCGGCCTGGTACGCCTGCTTGACGATGACGAGCTGCGCGAGGACGAATCGGCCGCGGAGATCGCCGCCGCGATCACCGGCCTGGAGAAGGGCCAGGACGAGCTGACGGTGGCGATGTACCAGAGAGTCACCCAACGCTGGAAGGCGATCCAGGCACTCGAACACGCCAACTGAGCGTAACGAGTGCGCCAGTGCCACCCTGGGCCGCGCCCGCTGCCACCGGTCGCGTGCCGCGCCGGAGGGCAGCCTGATGCGGCGGGTTCGCGCCGGCACCCCGCGGACCGGAGTGGAATCCGCTGCCAATCCGCGTCGGACGACCCTCACACTTGGCATCATCTTTGGCGAAAATGGGCATAACAGTCCATAGAGATCGACGTAAACTGTGTTCAGCCGATCACCGAGCGCACTCTGGGTAATCGAGAACGCCGGCCGCGGCGCCGACGCAGGCAACACAAGAGAGAGCGGTCGATGAGGGCGGGCCAGGACAGCCGAGTGCGCTGGGCGGACTGACGGGCGAGCCAGTGGGCGGAGCATCGTTCACAACGACAGAGCTGGCCTTACCGCGTTTCAGTCAGGGCCTCAGCAGCACTTTCGGCGCTCCGGATCGAGAAAAACAGGGCCGGAGAACGAAGTTTTGGCCGAATACGCCACATGCCACTAAACGTGTCGCTAGAATCACTCAGCGTGACGCGACATCTTGAGCGACTTTGGGGTCTCCCATCCCCCAAAGTCGCGTTAAGTGGTCGTATAATCACCTCGGGTGATGCCAATATAGACCATGAGGGCAATATTGGACATCCGGGCCAAGCGCCAGGATAAGGCTCAAGGATCGGCACACAGATCCAGGAGGAGAGGCCGTACACATGTCAACTCGCACGCCCGAGGCGGAGCCCCTGTTGACCCCTGCCGAGGTCGCCACCATGTTCCGCGTGGACCCCAAGACCGTCACGCGCTGGGCGAAAGCGGGCAAGCTGACCTCGATTCGCACTCTGGGTGGGCACCGCCGCTACCGCGAAACAGAGGTCCGCGCACTGCTGGCCGGAATTCCGAGCCAGCGCACGGAGTGATCGCCCCGGGGTCGTGCCGTATCCGGGGGGATTACCCCGGGCACACAGCTCCGGGGTACCGAGGGCGGGCCGCTGCTCGGGGCGGCCCGCCCCCGTCGTGCCGTTCGTCGTGCCCGTCGACCGGCCCGGGGATTCGCACGGTCAACCGACCACGTGTCCCTCGATGTAGTCGTCCCCGTAACGCTCCCACTCCAGAAACCGTTCCGTCTCGCCCACAAGGCCCGAGGTGAGCCACACGGCGATGACGGCGTCGTCGGCCAGCCCGAAGAGCGGGATGAACAGCTCCGGAACCAGGTCGAGCGGCGAGAGGATGTACAGCATCGCCAGCACGTACAGCAACAACCGCGAGACCGGAAGCTGGGTGTAGCGACCGCGGAGCCGCGAACCGAACATCCGCGGGATCGCGCGCGTGCGAGCCCACAACGAGGGTTTGCCAGGCTTGACCCCCTCATGCACCACCTGCCACGCGGCGGCGCCCGCTGCGGCGCGATTCGATTTGCGCACCGGAATCACCTCGACATCTGCGCATCTGCCGGCGACCGCTGGACGCCGGGCACCCAATGACCCTTCTTCACGATATGACGCGAAATCCTCGCTTGTGGTTCCCGGGACAGGCTAAGTTGGCCTCATCCACCCCCTCCTGCCCTGAGGACACCGTTGACGATCCCGCGCACCGGACGCCCCGCACCAGAGGGGGCGCCGACAAGCCTCACCAGGCCTCTCACGGGTGTTCTCACAGCCCTGCTGGCGATCACCGCGCTCACCGCCGCTGCGGGCTGCACGGCGATCTCACACGGCGACTCGGGTGCCGATGACGACGTTGTCCAGTCCCCCAGCGCGGAGGGGGACGAGGGTCCACTGTCGGGCCAGACCATCGTCATCGATCCCGGCCACAACGGAGGCAACGCCGACGCCGCCGGCGAGATCAACGAGTCCGTTCCGGCGGGGCCCAACAAGAAGGCGTGCGACACCGTTGGCGCCACGAGCGCAGACGGCTACCCCGAGCACGAGTTCACTTGGGAGTTCGCACGGGATCTGCGCACGGCGCTGGAGGCGGACGGGGCCACGGTCATCCTCACCCGCCCAGATAACGAGGGTGTCGGCCCGTGCATCAACGAGCGCGCCGAGATCGGCAACGACGCCGACGCCGACGCCGCCATCTCGATCCACGCCGATGGTGCCGACAGCGAGGGCCGCGGTTTCCACGTCATCGCCCCCGGTGAGGTCGAGGGATACACCGAGGACATCGTGGAGCCCTCCCGGCGGCTGGCCGAGGACGTACGCGCGGAAATCCGGGACGGGACCGACCAGCCCTACGCCGACTACATCGGCGAGGAAGGGCTGGACGTGCGCACCGACCTGGGCGGCCTCAACCTCTCCGCGGTGCCCAAGATCTTCCTGGAGGTCGGCAACCTCGGCAACGCCGAGGACGCCGAGCTGCTACAGGACCAGGAATGGCGCCAGCAGACCGCCGAGGCCGTCGCCGCCGGGAAGAGCCGCTTCCTGCTGGGGGAATGACGCCCGCACGGGTGGGGTCCGGACGAACCGCGGTCACCCGGCTCTCGACTGCTCTCGGTCCGGGCCCCGGTGCGCCAGCGGGACCGGCACGCGCCGTTCCGCGCGCAACTGTTCCCGGTGACCGACGCGACGGGAGTCGGCACAATGGACAGCATGGGCCTGACACCAGCGGATATCCGCAACAAGACGTTCCGGACGGTGCGCCTGCGTCCCGGTTACGACGAGGAGGACGTGGACACCTTGCTGGACCGGATCGAGGCGACGTTCGCGGCATTGCGGGGCGGTCCGCTGCCGGACCAACTCATCACCGCGGAGGAGGTCCTGGCCTCGAAGTTTCGGGGCACGCGGCTGATGTCGGGATACCGCGAGGACGACGTCGACGAGTTCCTCGACGTCGTCGCCCGCGAACTTCGCGAGTACGGGCTCGGCACCGTGGACGACCGGCCAGAACCCGGTGCGCTTCCCGAGCCGCCGGCCGTCCGCAAGGCGCGCCGCACGGACCACGCACCGCCCCCGCTGGCTCCCGAGCCGGAGCCGGCGCCGGACCGTCCCGCGATGCGGCCCGAGGACATCCGGAACTGGACGTTCGCCATGACCCGGCTCACCACCGGGTACAACGAGCAGGAGGTCGACGAGTTCCTGGACGTGGCCGAGGCGACGCTGGCGGCACTGCGGCAGGACGACCCCGAACGCATCACCCTCACCTCCACCGACGTAGAGCGGGTCCGCTTCGCCACCACCCGCGCGCGCCCCGGCTACGACCCGGCCCACGTGGACGCGTTTCTGGACGAGTTCGCCGCGGAGTTGCGGCGCTACGAGCGCTAAATCGGTGATGTGGGTGCAGGGTGCGGCGCCTAACGGGGCGGCGACGGCGGTGGGTGGCCGGGCCCGCGGTGAGCGGTGCGGGTGCCCGATGGTGACGCGCCCCATAGAGCAGCGGCAACGGCGCACACTCTAGGGCCGCTGTCGGGTTCCGCCCGGCGCGGGGCTCAGGACCTGCGCTCCCCACCCGCTATGCCCGGTTTTCGCGCCGATCTTGAGGAAATCGTTCCTTTACCGCACGGTAGGGGAACGATTTCCTCAAGATCGGCGCCCAGGCCGCCCACAATCCGGACATAGCGGACGCGCGGAGGCTGCCGCCGCACCGAAGATGACCATGCGGACAGATTCAGCGCCGAGAATGACGCCACGGACACTCTCGCCGCGTCCCGCCACCGGCCGCAGCCTCGTCGGCCGCGCCACCGGCGGGCACCAGAACCGACCCCCGCAGGCCCGGCCACCCACCGCCTTCGCTGCCTCCTTTCGTCGGCCGCGCCACCGGCGGGCACCAGAACCGACACACGCCCACCCTGGCCACCCGCCGCCTCCGCTGCCCACGATCGGAAGCCCAACCACCCGCCCACATCACCGATCTAGCTTCCGGTTGGGCGCTACGCAGGCCGCAGCCCGGTCAGCAGCAGGTCCGCGTAGTACCCGCCGATCTCGGCACCGCCCAGCTCCCCATCGGGCCGGTACCACATGCCCAGATGGTTCACCGCGCCGAAGTACTGGCTGGCGACCATGTCGGCCGGCACGTCGGTGCGGAAGACGCGCTGGCTCTGCCCTTCCTCGATCAGCGCACGGAACCGGTCCTGGTACTGGCGCCGTTCCGCGCGGACCTGGTCCTGGCGATCGAGCGAGAGCACGTGCAGCGAACGGAAGTAGATCACCATGTCGTCCAGGTTCTGCACGGTGGACTCCACGACATCGACCGCCGCCGCGCGCAGGCGCTCCCGCACCGGCCCCTCAGCAGTGGCGCACGCGTCGAGGTTGCGCATCTGCGTCGCGATGACCCGCCGGAAGACCGCGAAGAGCACATCCTCCTTGGACGCGAAGTAGTGGTACATCGCGCCCTTGGTGACGCCGGCGGCGTCGACGAGATCCTGTACCGACGTGCGCTCGAACCCCCGATCAGCGAACAGCCGCGTGGCCGCCGCCAGCAGCCGATCGGGCACCGCCGGACAGGCCCCGGCCCCGCCGCCGGGCTGCCCGCCGGCCGCGCCCGTCTCTGCTGCCGATTCCGCCATGACGCGTCGCGCCCTCCTTGTCCCAAGAACTACCCGCACCCCAACATACCGAGTGGTCGGCGCGGCTCCGCCTGACCGGGCGCCCGACACGCCCGCGCGCGCCACGGCAGTTCGCCTCGAAAACTTCCGGATCGCCCCAGGCCAGGTGGGAACAGCGGCGTTTGCGGCGCGCCCCGGCCGGCATGCCCTCCCCGCGCGGGCCGTTCGCGGCGGCTAGGGTGTGACGCGGCGAACATACCCAGCGAACCTACTGCGACTTCGAACTAATGTTCGATATCCTGGGTGTGTGAGTCTCCTCAACGAACAGATCGACGTCAGATCGACCACCGGCGGACATCCCGCCCTTTTTGCCTGGCGTGGGCACGTGTACCGGGTACGGCGCATCATCGGCAGTTGGCGGTCCCCTTCGGACACCCCCGATGCCAAGGACACGGATTCCGGGTTCCACCTGGTTCGGGTGGCCACCGAATCCGACCAGGGCGAGCACGGCATCGCCGACATCGCGTGCGACACCGCCACCGAACACTGGACGTTGCGCCGGCAGTGGGGCTGATCTCGCAGCCGGGTGGCGGCGGCACGCGCCTCGCCCCGTGGCCGGACCCCAGTGGGAAGCCGGCCGGCGCACGCTCGCTCGGGGCGGGCAGGCCAGCCGTACCGCCCGGACCTCGTACCCGGCCCGGTCAGCCGGGCCGGACGTAGTAGGCCTCGCCGTCCTCGTGGGCGTGCCGGATCCGGCGCAGCACGCGCGGGTTCAGCTCGGGTAGCGCGTCGGACGCGAACCAGCGGACCTCCAGCGACTCGTCCGCGTCGGTGCGCGGTGCGCCCCCAAGCGCCCGGCAGCGGAACGCGATGTCGAGGAACTGCACCCGGTCGCCGTTCGGGTAGGTGAACGGTGGCTCGGTCACCACACTGGCGACCCGCTCGACCGCGACGCGCACCCCCGTCTCCTCGAACACCTCGCGAACGAGAGCCTCCGCCGGCTGCTCACCCGGCTCCAGGATGCCGCCCGGCGTCGACCACCGGCCGTCGTCGGCGCGGCGGTGCAGCAGGATCTCCCCCGACGCGCCGATGACCACCGCCGTCACCCCGGTCAGCCACAGGAGCTCGTGTCCGACATGCGCGCGCAGCTTGCGGACGAACTCAGGAGTGGGCATGGCCCCGACCCTACTTCGCGCGCGAACTGGGGCGTGCGTCCACCGGCTGCCGCCCGCACGGCGTCATGCCGCAGGTGCCCGCCGTAGGATCGGGCACCTGCGGCATGACGCCGGCAATCGGGTGTCCGCGCCGGGAATCCGGAACCGGCCGCCAGCCGACTTCTGTTAGCCGACTTCCTTCTGGGCCTCAAGCGCCTCCATGGCGTTGACCGCCGCGGGGACGGTCCGGTGCACCGCCACCTGCCGGTGCAGCCCGACCAGGCGCACGACCTTGGTGACGCGCTCGTTCGGCGCGGCCAGCGCCAAACTTCCTCCGCGCTCTTTGACCGACCGGTAGATGTTGATGACGACGTTGAGCCCGCTGGAGTCCATGAAATCCAGACTCGTCAGGTCGAGGATCAGCCACGGCCCGTGTTCGTCCACGGCTGACAGGACATGTTCTTGGAGGTCGCCAGCGGTAGCGATGTCGAGGTCACCTTCGACCTCGATAATCACGCTATGGTTGTCGACCCGGGTGTTCAGCCCAAGCCTGTGCACGTTCACTCCTCCCAGCCCCACGCGATGATGAGGGGTCCCTCGCCAGCATACGGAGAGCAGCGAAATCCGCCAGGGGGTACGGCCACGGATCCGCGCTCCGGCGCTCCGATCTCCCCGGCGACAACGCCGGCCGGCGCCCCGGGACGGCTCGACGCGGCTCCGCGCGCTCCCTGCTCCCGTAAGACTCTGACCACATACGGTATTAGCTGAACGCGCTGACTGGAATGCCAATTGGAAAGATATTTTCCGCCACGCAGGTCATAGGTAGACGCGCCGGGTGTGTGGCGCTGCTCATGTTCGGCCGAGCTGCCAACAGCCCGTTGGCCTAGGAAAACTCAGTGGAACCGGGGTCGTTCGGGGCCTGCGTCTCGGGTTCCTGGCTGGCGGTGCCGCCCCCGCGCGCGAACTCGGCCAGCAGGCGTTCGGCCGCCAGGGTCGCGGGGAGCCCGCCGGAGCGGACCGCGGCCTCGACGTCCGCGGCGACGCTCCGTACTCCCCGATCGCCCAGCATCCGGTCCATCAGGCGCTCCCGCACCTGGCTCCACATCCACTCCACCTGCTGGCCGGCACGCCGCTGCGCCAGCTCGCCGGTCTCCTCCAGGGCACCGCGGTGGTCCCGTACCGCCTGCCACACGTCGTCCAGCCCGTCGCCGGTAAGGCCGCTGCAGGTCAACACGGGCGGCCGCCATGTCGGATGCGCCGGCTGGATCAGGCGCAGGACGCGGGACAGCTCGCGGGCGGCCTTGCGGGCGTCGTCCGCGTGCGGACCGTCGGCCTTGTTCACCGCGACAACGTCGACCAGTTCCAGCACGCCCTTCTTGATTCCCTGCAGCTCGTCGCCGGTGCGCGCGAGGGTCAGCAGGCAGAAGCAGTCGACCATGGAGGCGACGGCCACCTCGGACTGCCCGACACCGACCGTCTCCACCAGGACAACATCGAAGCCGGCGGCCTCCACGAGGACGATGGCCTCCCGGCTGGCGCGGGCCACCCCGCCGAGCGTTCCCGACGTCGGCGACGGGCGCACGAACGCGTTCTCCTCAACCGCCAGCGAGGGCATCCGTGTCCGGTCGCCGAGGATGCTGCCTCCGCTCCGGGTGGAGGACGGGTCCACCGCAAGAACCGCGACCCGGTGTCCCCGGCCGACAAGCCGGCTACCGAGCGCGTCGATGAACGTCGACTTGCCCACCCCGGGCACTCCGGTGATCCCGACCCGGTGGGCCTTCCCACTGTGCGGCAGCAGCGCGGAGAGGAGCCGTTGCGCCCGCTCCGCGTGATCGGCACGGCGCGACTCCACCAGCGTTATGGCGCGGGCCAGAGTCGGGCGGTGTCCGGCGAGCACCCCCTCGACGTACTCGCCGATGTCGGTGCCGTGCGTCATCCCGCGTGCCCGGGACGGCGGTCCAACTGGTCGAGCAGCCCTTCCGCGGCCTCGGCGATCACGGTGCCCGGCGGGAAGACCGCCGAGGCCCCTGCCTCGAACAGTGCGTCGACGTCGGCGGGCGGGATGACACCGCCGACCACGATCATGATGTCGTCGCGCCCCAGCGCGGCCAGCTCCGAGCGCAGCGCCGGCACCAGCGTGAGATGCCCCGCAGCCTGCGAGGAGACCCCGACGATGTGCACATCGCCCTCGGCCGCCTGGGCCGCGACCTCGGCCGGTGTCCGAAACAAGGGGCCGACGTCGACGTCGAAGCCGAGGTCGGCGAATGCGGTGGCGATCACCTTCTGGCCACGGTCGTGCCCATCCTGCCCCATCTTGGCGACCAGGATCCGGGGGCGCCGTCCCTCGCTCTCCTCGAACGAGGCGACGCGGCTGGCGACGGACCGCATGGCCGCGTCGTTGCGGGCGTCGTCGGACAACGTGGCCTCCTCGCGGTACACACCCTGGATGGTACGGACCTGGCCGGAGTGCCGGCCGAAGACCCGCTCCATGGCGGCGGAGATCTCGCCCACGGTGGCCTTGGCGCGGGCGGCGTCGACGGCGGCGTCGAGCAGGTTGTTGTGCAGGGTGGCATCCCCCGGGTCGCCGGCCGCGGCGGCGGTCAGCCGGTCGAGCGCGGCGCTGGCGGCCTCCTCGTCGCGCTCGCCCCGCAGCTTGCGCAGCTTCTCCACCTGCTCCTCGCGGACCCGGCTGTTGTCGACCCGCAGCACGTCGATCTTGTCCTCGGTGTCGGGCCGGTACTTGTTCACCCCGACCACTGGTTGCCGCCCCGAGTCGATGCGGGCCTGGGTGCGGGCGGCGGCCTCCTCGATGCGCATCTTGGGGATGCCGGCATCGATGGCGGCGGCCATCCCCCCGGCCTGCTCGACCTCGGTGATGTGCGCCCAGGCGCGGCGCGCGAGGTCATGAGTCAGGCGCTCGACGTAGAAACTGCCGCCCCACGGGTCGATGGTCCGGGTGGTACCCGACTCCTGCTGCAGCACAAGCTGGGTGTTGCGGGCGATGCGCGCCGAGAAGTCGCTGGGCAGCGCCAGAGCCTCGTCGAGGGCGTTGGTGTGCAGCGACTGAGTGTGGCCCTGGGTGGCGGCCATGGCCTCGACGCAGGTCCGCACAACGTTGTTGAACACGTCCTGCGCGGTGAGCGACCAGCCGGAAGTCTGCGAGTGCGTGCGCAGGCTCAGCGACCGGTCGTTGGCCGGCTCGAACTCCTTGACCAGCCTGGCCCACAGCAGCCGGGCCGCGCGTAGCTTGGCGACCTCCATGAAGAAGTTCATTCCGATCGCCCAGAAGAACGAGAGCCTCGGGGCGAACGCGTCCACATCGAGACCGGCCGCGCGCCCCGCCCGGACGTACTCCACGCCGTCGGCCAGCGTGTAGGCCAGCTCCAGGTCGGCCGTGGCCCCGGCCTCCTGCATGTGGTAGCCGGAGACGGAGATCGAGTTGAACCGCGGCATCCGCCGCGAGGTGTAGGCGAAGATGTCGGAAATGATCCGCATCGAGGCCTGCGGCGGGTAGATGTAGGTGTTGCGGACCATGAACTCCTTGAGGATGTCGTTCTGGATGGTCCCCGCCAGTTTCTCCGGCGGCACCCCCTGCTCCTCGGCCGCGACGATGTAGAGCGCCATCACCGGCAGCACGGCCCCGTTCATGGTCATCGAGACCGTCATCTCGTCCAGCGGAATCCCGTCGAACAACTGCCGCATGTCGAGGATGGAGTCGATGGCCACCCCGGCCATGCCGACGTCCCCGGAGACCCGCGGGTGGTCGGAGTCGTAGCCGCGGTGCGTGGCCAGGTCGAACGCGACCGAAAGCCCTTTCTGCCCCGCTGCGAGATTGCGGCGGTAGAAGGCGTTGGACTCCGCAGCGGTGGAGAACCCGGCGTACTGCCGGATGGTCCACGGCTTGTTGACATACATCGTCGGGTACGGGCCGCGCAGGTACGGCGGGATGCCCGGGTAGCCACCGACGAAGTCCAGGCCCTCGCGGTCGGTGGCGGTGTACAGCCGCTTGACCCCGATCCCCTCGGGGGTCTGCCACACCTGCCCGCTCGGGTCCTCCCCGGTGGCCCGCCGCACACCACTGGCCCACTGGTCGGGGTCGCC
Organism: Lipingzhangella halophila; assembly: GCF_014203805.1. Taxonomy (GTDB): domain Bacteria; phylum Actinomycetota; class Actinomycetes; order Streptosporangiales; family Streptosporangiaceae; genus Lipingzhangella; species Lipingzhangella halophila. The sequence goes on from NZ_JACHJT010000001.1 coordinate 5,424,527, forward strand.
GGCGGCGCCGACCGCGGGAGAGCCAGGGGTGACGTCGCGGAAATCCGGTATCCGGTACCCCGCGTCACCGCTCATCGTGCCACCCCCATGGCGTCGAGGAGTTCGTCAAGCAGGCCGACCGCGTCGCAGCCGGCATACAGCCAGGTATCCGCACCAGCCGCTTCGGGCGCGGACGCGGGCGGACCCGCGAGCAGCACCCGCGTGGCTCCCGCGTCCCGCAGCGCCCGCACGCCGGCGATGGCGTGCTCGGTGTACAGCTCGTCGCTGGCACACAGGCAGGCGATGCGCGCCCCACTCGCCCGGAACTCCGCCACCGCCTCGTCCACGCCGCCGCGGGTGCGGCCGCCCAACGGCTCGATCCCGCCGGCCCGGAGCAGGTTGCTGGCGAACGCGGCGCGCGCGGAGTGCGCCGAAGCGGGGCCGAGTGTGGCGAGGAAGGCCGTGGGCCGCGCCCCGGTCGCGAGCAGGTGCGCGTCGGCGCGGTCGCGCAGTGCCTCGAACTCCTCGGCGTACCGATGGGGGGTGAGCGCGTTCGCCGCGGCCGAGCCCGCCGCGTCTCCCGGCGTGGCCGGTCCCCGCTCGTCCACCTGGCCCAGGTCCGGGTACTCGCTGACTCCGATCAGGGGGTCCCGGCGGTGTCCCAGGTTGTCGCGCCGCTGCTCCCAGGTCTCGTGCACGCGCCCGGCGAGCATTCCGGAGGACAATGCGGCGGCCATTCCCCCCGCACCCTCCAGTTCCTGGAGAAAGTCCCAACCCTGGCCGTACAGGTCGGCGGTGAGCCGCTCCACGAAGAAGGAGCCGCCGGCCGGGTCGATCACCCGCGCCAGGTGCGCTTCGTCCACGAGGAGCGCCTGGGTGTTGCGGGCGATGCGGTGGGCGAAGTCGCCCGGCAGGCCCAGAGCGGCGTCGAACGGGCGCACGGTGACCGCGTCCGCGCCCGCCACACCCGCGCCGAAGCACGCGAGCGTACAGCGCACGATGTTGGTGTGCGGGTCACGGCGGGTCATCATCGACGCCGAGGTCACCGCGTGCTGCCGCATCGTCCGGTCTCCGGGGGCCAGCCCGCACGCCTCGGTGACGCGGTTCCACATGGCGCGGGCCGCACGCAGCTTGGCGATGGTCAGGAACTGGTCGGCGGTCGCGGACAGCCGGAACTCCAGGCGGCGCGCGGCGTCAGCCAGGTCCATCCCGGCGTCGGTGAGCGCGCGCAGATAGGCCACGCCCGCCGCGGCAGCCGCCCCGAGCTCCTGGGTGTGCGACCCGCCGGCCTCGTGCACCGGGGTCGCGTCGACCGTGACCAGGCCCAAGTGGGGGTAGCGGGCGGCGTAGCGCGCGGCCAGGCGGGCGGCCGGGGCGAGCTCGGCCGGCGCGCCACTGCGCGCGGCGACACTGATCGGGTCGATGCCCAGGTTGCCGCGTACCTCCTCCGGAGCGGCGCCCTGGTCGGCCCACACCGCAAGCAGCGCCTCGCAGCCGGCCTCGTAGTCGGACCCGGCATCCAGGGTGACCGGAGCGTGCTCCAGGCGCACATCGGCGAGCGCCTCCGCGATCCCCGGGACCGGGATACCCGAAGCGCCGGCCGCCAGCCACAGAGAGTTGGCTCCGTTGTCCAGGTCGGCCAGCACCGCGCGGCGCGCCCCCGCGGGGTCCGGGTCCGTGTGGAGCTGCCGGACATCCCATCCGGTGATTGGGGTCCCCTCCGGGCGCGTGCCGCGGGTGAACGGCTCCTGCCCGGGGAGCCCGGGGTCGAGACCGTCCTCGCCCACGTACAGCGGGCTGATCGCGATCCCCTCGTACGTGGCGCTGGCCAGCAGCTCCTCGGGCGCGGACACGGCGTCGTCGACCCGTTCCCCGGACTTGGCCAGCACTCCCGTCACGAGCTCGCGCCACTGCTCTCGGGTGGCCGTGGGGAACTCCGAAGCCAGGGGCAACTCCGCGCTCTCGGCCTCGCTATCCGGCATGTCCATATTCCGGATGGTAGAGAACGACGTTCGGTTGGCCTATGAGCGGGGCCCGGGATTGTTGACTGTTCACCCCGCCCGACCGATACCGCGGGTCATGCGCGAGCGCTGGCGGAACGCGCCGTTACCCGGTGGGGCTCGAGGACTCCGACTCCTCCTGCGCTTCCACTGCCGGGGCGAAAACGAAGCGCTGCCGCTCCCAGACGACTAGGGCGTGTCCGTCGCCGGTGACCGCCTCGACATAGGGGGCGAGGTCGTCGGAGACGATGTCCTTCGACTCCGCCTCCAAGACGACCTGCGAGGTTCCGTCGTCGGACTCGCGGGAGTCGCCGTAGATGAAGCCGTCCAGGGCGAGGGTGGGGGTGATCGCGCGTTCGGTGCCGCCCTCGAACTGCCAGCCGATCCCGCCCTCGACCAGGTCGACACCGATCATCGGGGTCGCCCCGCTGGCCTGGGGCAGCAGCAGCGTCTGGGTTGCGGAGTCGTACACGGTTCCCGGAATCCACGCGGAACCGAAATCGTGGTCATCCGGGTTGGCACCGGGTTCGGTCAGGGTCCACTGCAGCTCGCCGCTCTCCAGGTCGTGCAGCGACAGCAGCGAAGAGTCCTCGGGAAGGGTCCACCGCACCAGAACGGTCTCCCGAGTGCCGTCCGCATCGGCCTCGCCGGTGGCGCCATCCTCCCCGCCGGGAAGCTCGTAGGTGCCGACGAGCTGCGGTTCCGGCCGCGGGACCGCGGACTCCCCGGCGAGCTCCTCGTCGTTACCGGAGATGCTCCAGAGCAGTTCGCCCGTGTCGTCGCCGAGGTCACGCGCCTGCAGCAGCCCGGAACCGTCGTCGAGGAAGAGCACGTCGCCGCGCGCGCCCACGGGTACGCCCATCCGCTCGGGGTCGGGATCGGTTTCGGCGCCCTCCTCGGACGCGTCGCCCTCACCCTCGTCCTCGGACTCCCCCTCGTCCGTGTCCTCGGGCGGCTCCTCGAACGTGAAGTCCCAGATCTCCTCCTCGGCGGTGTCGAGAACGGCGTAGTCGCCGTAGGGCTCCTCGGCGGACCACCCCTTGGGACGCCGGACGACCAGGCCGTCCAGGTAGGTCTTCCGGCCGGAGCCCGCCCAGACGGTCTCTCCCTCGTCGTCGACGACCTCCGTGGTCACCGCCTCACCGTCCTCCTCGGCGAGCACGAGCACCTCGGAGCCGTCGCGGTCCCGCCCGAAACTGTCGATCCGCTGGTCGCCCTGCCACAGCGTCTCGCCGTCGCCGGCGCGCTGCAGCATGTGCCGTTCCTCGCTGTTCGAGCTGATCAGGAACGCGTCACCGAGGTCCTCGATGCGGACGCCACCGGAGTCGTCGAAGATCTTGGGGCTCTCGGAGCCGGGCCCGTGCAGGTAGCGCACGGGCTCGCCGTTCACGCCCGGAGGCAGCTCGGTGTCGAAGCTCGTGGGCAGCGGGCTCGGGGACTGCGCACCCTCGCCGGCCGGTTCCCCGTCTGTGCAGGCCGCACCGGACACAACCAGACCAACACCGGTGACCAGCGCCAACGGTGCGCGCCGCCAGTGGGGCATGCCGGTGTCTCCCTCGGACGAGTACGGATAGGTGAAATCCTAGAACCCAACGGTTTCCCGAGATACGTCCGTTACCCGGACCGTTACAGGCCGTCGCCGCGTCTGGGGACGATACAGGTTCGCCGAGCGCGTTAGGATGCGGCCTCCACCTCGACCGTCACCGTGCCCCGGTCCTGGGTCAGCACATCGCCGCCGGTCACCTCGGCGAGCCAGGCGCGGAACTCCGGAAGGTCGGGTTCGGCCACGGCGACCTCGATCTCGACGTCGGCGCCGTAATGGACAGCACGCACCTGGTGCCGGGAGTCGCGCAGCTCGCTCTCCAACCTGCCGGCCTGCCGGTAGTCCGCCAGCACACCGACCACAGCGCGGCTGCGCCGCTCCAGCAGCCCGGCACGTTCGACGGCGGTGGAGACCGCGTTGCCGTACGCGCGTACCAGGCCGCCGGCGCCCAGCTTGGTCCCGCCGAAGTAGCGGGTCACGACGGCGGCGACACCGGTGAGTTCGCGGCGGCGCAGCACCTCCAGCATTGGCACGCCAGCGGTTCCCGCCGGTTCACCGTCGTCGCTGGAGCGCTGCGTTTCGCCGCCGGCGCCGGTCACGTACGCCGTGCAGTTGTGCGTGGCGTCCCAGTACCGCCGGCGCCGCTCGGCGATGAACGCCCGCGCGCCCTCCTCGTCCGCCACCCGCTCAACCGCGCAGATGAAACGGGACCGCTTGACGTCGAGCTCGACCTCGGCGGCGCGTTTGATGGTCCTCATCGTGGAATTCGACCACAGGTCCCGGGTGTCCCTAGGCGGACAGCCCGAAGGCCGCCAGCGCCACCGAGTACATCGTGGCCAGGATCAGGGCCAGGGCGATGAGGTTCAGCCACACGCCGGCCTTGACCATCGCGCCGATGCGGATATACCCGGTTCCGAACACGATGGCGTTCGGCGGGGTGGCCACCGGCAGCATGAAGGCCAGCGACGCCGCGAGGGCGACCGGAACGACCAGGGTCATGATGTCGAGCCCCATCCCCAGGGCGACGCCGGCCATGACCGGGACGAAGATACTCGCCGTCGCCGTGTTGCTGGTCAGCTCGGTGAGCAGCAACACCAGCGCGGCCACGGCCAGAATCAGCACCCACACGGGCACACCGCCGAGCAGACCGACCTGCTCACCGATCCAGTCGCTCAACCCCGTGTCACCGAACTGGGCAGACAGGCTCAGCCCGCCGCCGAACAGCAGCAACACTCCCCACGGCAGCTGAGCCGCGGTCTGCCAGTCGAGCGCGGGGACCCCGTTGCGAGCGTCAACAGGGATGAGGAACAGGGCCACCGCGACCGCCATCGCGATCCCGGCGTCGTCGACGCTGGACAGCCACGGCAGGGCACCGCCCACGGTCTCGGTGTCGGCGAGCAGCGGGATCGTGATCCAGGAGAGCGCGGCCAGGACGAAGACAACAAGGACCGTCCACTCGCCCCGCGACATCGGTCCCATCTCGCGCAGTTGGCCGCGCACGAGGTCGCGGCCGCCCGGCAATTCCTTGATCCGCGGCGGGTAGACCAGGAAGGTCAACACCAGCCACGCGATCACCAGGAACACCACCGCGAGCGGGACACCGACGACCATCCACTGGCCGAACCCGATACTGATCCCGTGGTTGTCCGCGAGGAAGCCGACCATGAACGCGTTGGGCGGGGTGCCGATGATGGTGGACACCGACCCGATCGAGGCCGCGTAGGCCACACCCAGCATCAGCGCGGTACCGAAGTTGGGGTCGGCCTTGCCGTCGGCGAGCCGGGCCACCAGGGTGAGCACGGACAGGGCGATCGGCATCATCATCACTGCTGTGGCGGTGTTGCTGACCCACATCGTGATGAAGGCGGTGGCCAGCATGAAGCCCGCGATCAACATGACGGGGCTGCCGCCGACACTGCCCACGACGCTCAGCGCGATACGGCGGTGCAGGTCCCAACGCTGCATCGCCATGGCGAGCATGAAGCCGCCCATGAACAGGAAGATGACTTCGTTCGCGTACGGCGCGGCGACGCTTGTGATGTCCGCCTCGGTCAGCAGGACCGGGAACAGCACCAGCGGGACCAGAGCCGTGGCCGGGATAGGGATGGCCTCGGTCATCCACCACACGGCCATGAGGGTGGCGACCGCCGCGGTGCGTCTGCCGTCGCCGGACAGCGAATCGGGGAGGACAAGGTAGACAACCACCGCGAGCGCGAGACCGAGCACCAGTCCCACGCGCCTGCGGACCAACCCGCCAGCATCCTCCTGGGTGGTGGAGGCCGGCTCCTCGGAAGTGTCCGGCGCGGGACCGTCCGGTCCTCTCGGGGACTCCGTCGACATAAGAACCTCCTAGTACGACGGCAGTAACGCGGACTACAGCGCTGTGATTGTCACCATTCGCAGCGGGACCAAGGCATCCCCCTAAGTATCGAACACGCAACGAAACCCGGATCGCACCCGACCGCGCCATGCGCAGCGAGCGCGCCGCGGCGTCGCACAATTGGGGCATGACCGAACAGGGACTCGACGCGGCCGGGACACTCGCCGAACCGCTACGACGCAGGCTGTACCAGTACGTGGTGGCGCGCGGCGGCGACGTCAGCCGCGCGGACGCCGCCAACGCGGTGGGCGAACGGCGCAATCTGGTCGCGTTCCACCTGGACAAGCTGGTCGAGGCCGGGCTGCTGGACGTCACACGCCGCAAGGTGTCCGGGCGGGAAGGGCCGGGCTCCGGCCGGCCCGCGAAGCTGTACCGCCGGGCCGACAGCCAGCTCAACGTGCAGCTCCCGCCGCGCGACTACGAGACCGCGGCGCGCGTGTTCGCCGATGCGGTCGAGCAGGCCGGGGCCGACAACTCGCTCTACGCGGCGGCTCACAACGAGGGGGCGCGGCAGGCGAGCACCATGCCTGCCGAGGATCGGCCTGCCGACCTTGGCGATCTGGTGGCACTTCTGGAGCGCCACGGTTACGAGCCAGCCCGCGAGGATCCCGCGGCCGGCGGCCCCATACGGCTGCGCAACTGCCCGTTCCACACCCTCGCCCGCGAGTTCCCGACACTGACCTGCGGAATGAACCTGGAGCTGCTACGCGGACTGCTTTCCGGGTTCGAGGGCTTCTGTGCCCGCATGGAACCGTCCCCGGATCAGTGCTGTGTCGCGATCTCTAAAAACAATAAGGATTGACTTGGAAACCGGAGCGTGGTGTGCTGCCCGCTATGACCGAACACCATCTGGCTCAGCTCAATATCGCCACCCCCCGGTTCCCGATGGACGACCCCCGGATGGCGGGGTTCACCGAGATGCTCGACCCGATCAACGCGCTCGCCGACGCAAGCCCCGGGTTCGTCTGGCGCCTGCGTTCCGAGGGCGCCAACGACGCCACCGCCGAGCGGCCCTTTGGCCCGGATCTGCTGGTCAACTTCTCCGTCTGGGAGTCCGTGGAGACCCTGTGGAACTTCACCTACCGCAGTGACCACCTGAGTCTCCTGCGTGAGCGGCGCGAGTGGTTCCAGCACACGACCGAGTTCTACACGGTGATGTGGTGGGTGCCCGCCGGCCGGATCCCCACGCTCGACGAGGCGGGCGAACGGCTGGCGCACCTGCGCGCGCACGGCCCAACGGCGGAGGCGTTCACCTTCCGGAACACGTTCCCCCCGCCGGCCCGCGACACGACAGCGCCGTAAACCCCTTTCCATGTAACGCCGCGACCACTTTGGGTAACGTAATCGGCAAGTCCAAAAACGATCTACCGGATTGGGAGTGCCGAGGTGCCCAGTACCCGACTTGTCATCGGTGCGGCCGTGTCCTCACTGCTCATCGCCGGCTGCGGTGGAGGCGCCGCTGAGGAGGAAGCCGAGGCCACGGACGACAGGCAGGAGGAAACCCAGGACAGCCAGGACGACGCCCTGGACGTGTCGGTCTCCGCGGCGTTCGGGCCCTACGCCGAGGACGCCGAAGCCGTCACCTACGACGAGGAGGCGGTCCCCGAGGGAGCCGAGGTCGAGGTCTCGGTCACCGGGGAAGACGGGGGTTCGGAGTACTCGCTCTCCGTGAGCGGCCTTGAGGCCAATCGGGAGTTCGGGTCCCACCTGCACACAGAACCGTGCGGCGAGGATCCTGCCGACTCCGGCCCGCACTACCAGAACGAGGCCGACCCCGAAGCCGACGCCGAGAACCCCTCCACCGACCCGGCCTACGCGAACCCGGAGAACGAGGTGTGGCTGGACTTCGCCACCGACGAGAACGGCAATGCGGAGCAGGAGGCCGAGGTCGACTGGGTCCCCCGCGAAGGTGAGGCGAACTCGGTCGTGCTCCACGAGGAGCACACCAGCGAGGAGGAAGGCGCGGCCGGTGCGGCGGGCGACCGCCTCGCGTGCGTCAACGTCGCGCTTTAGGGCGGATTTGGCGCACCGGCTCCGGCGCGCGACCTGCGGACCAGCGTCCGCTGTGCCGGATCACCGGGACCCGACCGCCTGCGACGAACATGCACTGAACACACCGGGCCGGGCGTGCCGGCACGCCCGGCCCGAAGGTTCCCGGCCTCCCAGGCGCCCGCGAGCGCCAGCGAGCCAAGAAAACACAGTCGGGCGCCGCCGGGGTTCTGGAGGGTCCGCAGGTGGGGCGTCCGCGAGTGGCGGAGCCGATTGGGCGGCACACCGGAGGTGCCCGAAGGTTCCCGGCCTCCAAGCGCCCGCGAGCGCCAGCGAGCCCAGAGAACAGGTCGGGCGCCTGGGAGGCCAGAGAACACTGCTAACCGGTGACGAGCTGGCGCAGGGCCAGGCGTTCGGCCACTGTCCACGCGGTGGTTGTGGCCAGGTAAACCCCCGCGGCGAGCGGAACGAAGGAAGCCACAGCGACCGTTCCGTATGGCAGGAACGACATCAGCTTGGCGCCCGGAACCGCGGGGGCGTCGCCACTGCTGCCGGCAAGGGCCGGCAGTGTCAGGAACCGGCGCGAGGCCCATGCCGTACCGGCGACGAGGGTCAGCAGCGCCACGAACACCAGCGCGTCCGCACCGAGACCGGCGGAAAGGGTCTCGGTGAGCGTCGCGCCAAGCGAAACCCCGCCGAGTGTGTGCGTGAGCAGCGCGTTCGGCGCGCCCGCGATCGTCGCACTGATGAACAACCCGTACAGGGTGATGAACACCGGAGTCTGAGCGAGCATCGGCAGGCAGCCGGCCAGCGGCGAGACGCCTTCGTCGGCGAAGAGCCGCTGCTGCTCGCGGGCCAGGCGTTCCCGATTTTTCGCGTGCTTGCGTTGCAACTCGCGCATCTTCGGCTGTAGGCGCATCCGCGCCTTCTCGCCGCGGACCTGCGCGACGCTGAGCGGGAGCAGCGCCATGCGGACGATGATCGTCAGGACGACAATGGCGGCAGCGGCGGCCGTCCCGCCAAGGACTGGGGAAAAGACATCGGTGAGCGTCATGACGACGGTGAAGGCCGCGCCGATGGCGGCCGCGATGGGTGGGAAGCTGTACATGGCTGGGCCCCTCGTTTGGGTTGGAACAGGATGCAAACGAGGCGGCCGCGCGCCAGCGCAAGGGGCATGGCGGAACTGCCGGCCGGACCGGGTGACGGGCCCCTGGGAGCGCGGGGTTACGCGGCCGCGGGGGCCGCGCCTGGTGCCCGCGGGCGGGGTTTTCCGGGAGCGTCGGGATCGCGTACAGCGACCGCGGCGGTGCACGCGGAGCGGTGCCGCATGGTCATGCCGTGCGAGGGCCCGCTGTCAAGGAGCGGCCAGGCCCGCCCTCCGCGCACGACCATCCAGGCCAGTGCGGCCCCGATCGCGACAACGGCCAGAACGGCGAAGGCTCCGGCGGCCGGGGGCGTGCTCAGCGGAAAGAGGTCGACAGACCCGAGGAGCAGTGCGTAGAGCAGCGCGTTAATGGCGGCCACTGGCACCTCCCGGATCGTCCGCGCCGCCTGGCTCTCGACACCGGGCCGCACGCGGTGCGCCCAGTATAGGGGGCAAGGGCGCGGGCCACCGCGAAGGGCGCCCAGCGAATATGGCGACACACCGGCGCGAATTCCCGGTAATCACTCTGTGTAGCAGATAGATACTAGTGGTGATGTCCGCTCTGCTCGACGGGGGACGATAGCCGTGCCGATCCGCCCTGCGAACCTCGCCGCAATGTCAGCCACGATCGCCGGGGCGACGAGTGCTGGCGCATCCGGCGACACCGCACCGTCGCGCGTGACCCTGACCTTCGAGAGCGGACACCAGCAGGTGATCGAGGGCGGCGGCTGCCGCGCGCTCCAGTCCGGGGAGGGCGGGGTGACCGCCATCGACACGGAGTCCCCTACGTCCCCTACCAAGTTCGCGCTCTTCGCCGGCCCGAACTGCCAGACGGGACGCGCTGTCGCGTCGGGGAACGGCCCCGTCCGGTTCGGCGCCCCGGTTCTGGCCGGCGCCATCGTCCTCGGTTGAGTCATCCCCGAGAGCCGCAAGAATTCCGCGCCGCAAAGCGCTCGGCACCAAACACGCAACGCAGGACCGGAAAAACAACAATTCCATGGGAGCGAGCGCCCATGACGCTCGCTCCGCATTCGCCGTTCGCCAGGTATCTCCCGGACCCGTCACGCGACGCGTCGGGCGCCCGCGAAATTATTCTTCCAGTACCGGTTCATCTTGACAATCTCAATCCGGCGCCCGGGTTTGGGCGCGTGCACCATCTTCCCGTCTTCGAGGTATATTCCCACGTGGCTGGGACCCCGGTAAAAGAAAACCAGATCGCCTTTTCTGAGGTTGGACCGCTTGGCGGCCTTCCCTTCGGCGATCTGGCTGTAGGTGGTCCGGCTGAGACTCTTGCCTGCCTTCTTGTAGGACCATTGCACGAGCCCGGAACAGTCGAACGATCCGGGCCCGGTACCCCCGTACCGGTAGGGCTTACCGACCTGCTTCTTCGCGTGCTCGGCGGCGGCGGACGCGACATCGCTGGCCTGCTTGACCTGCTCTTCGGCGACCGCAGGCCCCGCGGGGACCAGCCCGAGGACGGTGACCGCCGCCATCGCGGATAAGCTGATCGCCCCAAAGGTCATACGCCTCGGTCTTTTCCGAACACGGTTCTGCAGGTCCATACCAAAGACACGCATGTTCCCTCCTTGTTAACGACCCAATTGCCGTTCCCGGACATTACGCCGGGTCTCATTCGCAAGGAAAACACAAACTTCGGCGCTGGCCAGTGCGGACGCAACCATGGGCGTGTCGCCGCAGAATCGGTGAGGCCACGGGGGTCCGGAGCCATTGACCCGCCGCACTCCACAATTTTCGGAACCGGGAACCCCGAAATGAATACCGACTGCAGTCCGCATCGCGAAATCACATTGCGCCATGCGACAAGTTCCGGACCGCCAGGGCTCGCGAAGCGGATTCCTGTTGGGTCCGCGGCGTGGGCGCGATACCGGCTCCCTGGATCGATGATGGGGCGGGTGGTGACGCGTGCAACGGAGGCGGCGGGTCCCCTCGGCCTGCGGGGGTGTGCCGGTGTTCCCGCACGGTCGCGCACCCTCATCGGCGATCTTGAGGATTCCGTTCCTTCGGGGCGCTGCGACGGAACGGAATCCTCAAGATCAGCGCAGAACCAGGCCGTGCCTCGTTGCCGCGTCCCTCGCCGGGTGCCCAACCACCCGCCCACACCACCGGTCTAGAGGAAGCGGTGGAAGCCTTCGGCGGAATTCTGGAACCCCAGCGCCCGGCAGAACGCACCCGCTCCGTCGGCGGTCTCGTGCGTGAGGAACTCGACCTTGTAGCAGCCCGCGCGCGACGCGCGCTCAAGCGCCTCGTCCATAAGTGCCCGCCCGACCCCGTGCCTCCGCGCCGCCGAGTCGACCACGATGTTGTCGATGATCGCCCATGACTGGGCGTCGTGCGTGAGATTGGCGATCATGACCAGGTCCAGGGTTCCGATGATCTGACCGCGGCGCTCGGCGACCAGAACGGCGCGGTCCGGGTCGTTCTCGATCCGGGTCCAGGCACGCACCGCAGCCGAGGACATGCGGACGCTCCCGCCCGACGCCGAAGCGGTACCGCCGAGGTCGCGGAGAAGCCGCAGGATAGCGCCGAGGTCAGACCGGATGGCCGCGCGGATAATCATGGCTTCGGCATCGTAGCCGACCTGGACGGACATGACCGACGTCGCCCTACAAGAAGGGACGGAAAGGGCGTCGGCACCAGAACCTCGGTTCTGGTGCCGACGCCCGGCAGCCTGACCGTCGATCGTCGTCCGCGGCACTCGGATGGCGCGGGCACGCCCGCGCCTCGCGTACCGCGGTCGCGCTCGCCTAGGGCTTGATGATGCGAACGCCTTCGGCGGACTCGGGGTTCGCCGGGGGCTGCGGCGCCGTGCCATCGGGACGCTGGTGCACACCCGTGAGGTCCGGATCCTCGGCCCCCTGCTGCGGCCCCTGCTGGGTTGGCTGTTCCGGCGCGGGCCCGTCGACTCGCCCTCCCTGCGGTGGCCGTTGCGGGGTATTGCGGATCGGCTGCTGGGCAGCGGCGGCATTCTGCTCCGGCTGCTGGGCACCGGGGTTCGCCGCCGCACCCGGCGCGGATGTGGCGGTGGCGTCCTTGCCGGCCGATCCGGGGTTGAGCTTGACCGTCTCCTCATCCTGCTCCGAAGCGCCGCCGGCGGCTCCCTGCTGCTGGGGCCGAGCCGGCGCCGCGGGCGCGGGCTGCCCGCCCTGCTGGGCACCCTGCTGCGCGCCCTGCTGGGCGGGCTGCTGGGCGGACTGCTGCTTCGTCGCTTCCTGCTTGGCGGACTCCTGCTTCGGTTCCCCTTGCTTGGGCGACCCCTGCTTGGGCGCCTCCTGCTTCGGTTCCCCTTGCTTGGGTGCCTCCTGCTTCGGTGCCTCCTTTGCCGCGGGAGCCTGCTTCGGGCTCGCCGGGGCGCTCTGGCCACCGCCCTTGCTCGCCTTGTCACCCTGCTCGGCACCGGAGTCACTCCCGGACGCCGCCTTCGCGCTCTGCTCGGCCTCGACCTCCTTCTGGGAGAGGCCAGCTTCCAGAGGCCCCGCGTCCTTCTCCGCCTTGAGCAGCTCAGCCAAGGTGCCGTGCATGTCGTTCAGCCGGCGCACAGCTTCGTCGTGCGTCGCGGTGAGCGTCGCCAGGCGGCGGTCGGCGGTGTCGTTGATCTTCTTGGCCCGCGCCTCAGCATCGCTGACGCGCCGCTCCGAGTCCTGCTTGGCCTGGGTGCGCAACTGCTCCGCTTCCGTCTTGGCCGTGCTGACCATCTCGGAAGCCTCGGAACGAGCGCTGGCGACCACGCGCTCGGCATGCTCCTCGGCGTCCTTCACACGTTTGGCAGCGGCGTCCTCGGCCTTCTTCCGGATCGCCTCGACCTCGTCGTCGACCTTCGCGCGCTTATCCTTGGCTTCTTCCTCCGCGATGCGCAGGATCTCGGCCATGCGTTCGCTGATCTGCTCGTGCTCGGGCCTTTCGGCCGCCTTGTCCTTGGCCTCGGTGAGGTCGCGGCGCAGTTGTTCGAGCTCGTCATGCGCCCGGGCCAGCCGCTCCTGGAGATCGCGGATCTGGTTGTGGTTGCGCACGACGAAGTCGTCGACCTGTCGCTTGTCGTAGCCCCCCTTACGCACGGTAGGGAAGGCGTCTTCTCGGAGTAGGTTCGGCAGGATCTCGTTGCTGTGCTCGTTCATGTCCTAATCAACCAGGTCGGCTGCAAGTTGGGGAGATACATCGACCCCCTGTGTGTTATTCCCATGACACCCCGAACACACGTCAGTGACCTCCATTTCTCGCAAATACGGGGTGTCTCGGGCGACAGCGACAGAAGACCGAAACGCGTGCGAACCGTGACGTAGCACACAATCACTACGAGAGTGACCACGGTAACGGTCCGTACTGACCCCTTCAATGGGCCGGACGACCCCTATCGCCATGTTGTGACCACCCAGTTCGTACTCTTATCAAGGTATGCGCGATCAAGAACGCCCAGTGCGGGGTGAGTGCGGGTCATTCTGGTCCCATTCCGTGTCCCCGCACAATGCTGCAGGAGGAACGACATGACCGGTCCCCGCGTGGGAGATGCCCCGTTCGGCGAACCCGACATCCATCCCGATGCCTGGATCGCCCCAGGTGCCGTCGTCGTCGGGCGCGTGCGCGTGGGCGCTGCCAGCAGTATCTGGTACGGCTGCGTGCTGCGGGCCGATACTGAGGACATCCTCCTGGGTGAGTACTGCAACGTCCAGGACCAGTGCGGGATGCACTCCGACCCCGGCGAACCCGTGATCCTGGCGGACCGGGTCAGTCTGGGGCACCAGGCCATGGTGCACGGCGCCGTTGTCGGCGAGGGCGCGCTGATCGGAATCGGCGCGAACGTCCTCGGGGGCGCCACGGTCGGCAAGGGCGCGCTCGTCGCGGCGGGCTCGCTCGTCCCGCCGGGGAAGTCCGTGCCACCCGAGACCCTCTGGGCGGGCGTTCCGGGCAAGGTTGTCCGCGAGCTCACCGAGGACGACCGCGCATCGTTCGCCGAGACACCGGAGAAGTACGCGCGCTACGCCGTCGAGCACAAGGACGTCCGCTGGCGCGAGTAGGGCGTGTTCCGGATTCCGCGGAGCGGACGAGTCGCCCGCCGGTCGCCGGGGGTGTGTGAGCGGCGGCGCGCCGTCCGGACAACCACAGGGGCGGTACCCCGTGATGGCTACTCCGAAAGCGGCCCCCAGAATGGTCCCTACGAGTCATGCGCCGCGGAGCTACCGCAGCGTAGCCTTTGGAACGAGGCGTGGTGCTGGCGGCGGGCACCGGACCACACGTAAGGCCACCGGCAATGTCGCCGGTGGCACGGACACTCCCCGAGACCGAACGTGACCACGGGCCGGGTGCCCCCGACGCGCTTTCTAAGGAGGTGGGCGCGATTGGACCGCGGTATCGACGCGCGCCTCCGGTTCAACACACGCTTCCACGACCAGGTCGCACTCGCCGAGATCGAGCTCTACTCCGAGCTGCTGACCGCCGTCGCCACCGCTGAGCACCACCTCAGCCTCGCCGAGATCGACCGCATCCTCGGGGTGCGCCCCGCGCGCGCCGGTTCCACCGGCCATTCCGCCGCTCCGCGCCCGACGTCGGTGCCGTCCCCCTCGCGGCACACGGCGGCAAGCGAGCGGAAGCGCTCAGCCAAGCGGGGCTGACCCTGGCGTCAGCCCCGCTTGGCGGCGCGAACGTACCGGCTCAGGCCTTCTCCGGCTCGGCCGCCTCGCCGGAGCTCGACCGCTCGTCCTTCATCGAGCGGAGCAGCAACTGGGAGACGTCCACGACCTCCAGGCTCTCCTTGGCCTCGCCCGCGGACTTCTTCTCATTGATGGCGTCGCCCAGCATCACCTGACAGAACGGGCACGCCGTGGACACGGTGTCGGGATCGGTGGTCAGCGCCTCGTCCACGCGCTCGGTGTTGATGCGCTTGCCGATGCGCTCCTCCATCCACATGCGGGCACCGCCGGCGCCGCAGCAGAAGCCCCGCTCCTTGTGCCGGTGCATCTCCTGGGTCTGGACGCCGGGCACCTGCGCCATGATGTCGCGCGGCGGGGTGTAGACCTTGTTGTGCCGGCCCAGGAAGCACGGGTCGTGGTAGGTGATCCTCTCCTCGACCGGCTGAACCGGGGTGAGCTTCCCCTCGTCCACCAGCTTGGCCAGCAACTGGCTGTGGTGGATGACGTCGTAGTTCCCACCAAGCTGCGGGTACTCGTTGCCGAGCGTGTTGAAGCAGTGCGGGCAGCTCGCCACGATCTTGGTGACACCGGCCTCGTTCAGTGTCTCCACGTTCTGCTGGGCGAGCATCTGGAAGACGTACTCCATGCCCAGCCGGCGCGCGGGGTCGCCGGTGCACGCCTCCATCCCGCCGAGCACCGCGAACCGCACGCCCGCCATGTGCAGCAGCTCGGCGATGGCCTTCGTGGTCTTCTTGGCGCGGTCCTCCAGCGCGCCGGCGCAGCCCACCCAGAACAGGTACTCAGTGCCCTCGGGCAGCGTGTCCTCGACAACGGGCACCTCGAAGTCGAGCTCGGAGACCCAGTCGAGGCGCTTGTCCTCGCTCATGCCCCATGGGTTGCCCTTGTTCTCCAGGTTCTTCAGCAGAGTGTTGGCCTCCGAGGGGAAGCTCGACTCGATCATCACCTGGTAGCGGCGCATGTCCATGATGTGGTCGACGTGCTCGATGTCGACCGGGCACTGCTCGACGCAGGCGCCGCAGTTGGTGCACGCCCACAGCTCGTCGGGGTGGATGATGCCGCCCTCCTCCTCGGTGCCCACGAGGGGCTTGCCGAGCAGCGCGAGGACGTCGTCATGGATGTCCGGTGTCTCCTCCGTGGTGCCGTCGAGCAGGTACGGCGCCTTCTCGTAGGCGTGCTCCCGCAGGTCCATGATGACCTTCTTGGGCGAGAGCGGCTTTCCCGTGTTCCACGCGGGGCACTGCGACTGGCACCGGCCGCACTCGGTGCAGGTCGTGAAGTCGAGCAGGCCCTTCCAGGTGAAGTCCTCGATCTTGCCGGCACCGAAGGGGTCCTCGTCGGGGTCGGCCTCCTCGAAGTCGAGCGGTTTCTCGCCGGACTTGTCCATCATCGGCTTGACGGCGCCGAGCGCTGGGGTGCCATCAGTGTTGCGCTTGAAGAAGATGTTCACCGGTGCGGTGAACCGGTGCCAGCCGATGCCCATGGTCAGCACCAGGCCCAGCACCATGAAGAACATCCAGGAGATGATCAGTTTGAACGCCGCCACAAGGGCGAGGCCGGCCTCGCTCGCCGGCAGCACGGCGCCGAGCGCGTGCGAGATGGGGGTGGCCCACACCGGGAACGGGAAGTCGTCAAGGGCGACCTTGAAGCCGCGGATCACGAAGATGGCGGCGAGCAGCCCGAAGATGTAGGACTCGACGTAGTAGGCGTGCCAGTGCCGGGAGTTGGCGAACCGGGAGTCCCGGCCCGCCCGGCGCGGCCCCCGGACCTGGCGGAGGACCGCGAGGCTGGTGATCGCGGCGAGGCTGACGCCGGCGATGACCTCGATCGCCAGACCGTAGATCGTCCAGTCGTGGATGATCGGTAGGTGGAAGTGCGGGTCCCACACCTCGCCATGCGCCTCGGCCACGGTGAAGGCGAGCGCGGGGAACGAGACCATGACGAACCAGTGCGCCACACCGATCCAGCGCCACTTGAGCATTCGCGTGTGCCCGAGCGTCTCGATCAGCGTGGTCGTCAGGCGCTGCCCGAACGGGCCCTTGCGCTCGGCTTCCACTGGCCGGCCGATGCCCACGGTGCGCACCATATGACGAATGCCATAGGCGAACACCGCTGCTCCGACCACGGCGAAGGCGGTCGTGATGACTCCGAGGATCACGTAGAGCATCGCCCGCGGCCTCCCATCCTGAAAACACGTAGGTCTCCGGTGCGCCACACACCGGAATCCGCCCTATGTTACTAGCGAGTAATCGCTACTCGGTCATACGCCCCGCGGTCGCGACCGGCGCGGACCGACAAATCCCCACGTTAGGCGACGACCTGCGCACCGGTGACTCTGGGCCGATTTCTTAGAACCGTATTCTGTTGCGCTCCGTGATCGCACCCCGGGGTCGCCTGCAGCCCTCACGGCCGCCCGCGCGACCGGGGTCATGCCCAGCCCCGCAGTCGGTAAGGACCCGCAAAAGGGCACGCCGACCGGGAACAACGGCCGCACTCTCTCCCGTTGTAGTACTAGCCGAGAGATATTGAGTCGCCACGACTCAAGTGATTTGACAGAAGCTAGAATGCGAAGCAAACTGGCGCCCGTAAGACTCAACCTTGACGGAGGACATTACTCATGGCACGAGCGGTCGGAATCGACCTTGGGACGACGAACTCGGTCGTCTCGGTCCTGGAAGGCGGCGAGCCCACGGTCATCGCCAACGCCGAGGGCGCCCGGACCACTCCGTCCGTCGTGGCCTTCGCCAAGAACGGCGAAGTGCTGATGGGCGAGGTCGCCAAACGCCAGGCGGTGACCAACGTCGAGCGGACGATCCGCTCGGTCAAGCGGTACATGGGCACCGACTGGTCCACTGAGATCGATGACAAGACCTTCACCCCGCAGCAGATCAGCGCGTTCGTGCTGCAGAAGCTGAAGCGCGACGCCGAGGCGTACCTGGGCGAGGAAGTCACCGACGCCGTCGTCACGGTGCCGGCGTACTTCAGCGACTCCCAGCGCCAGGCCACCAAGGAAGCCGGGCAGATCGCGGGCCTGAACGTCCTGCGCATCATCAACGAGCCCACCTCCGCGGCGCTCGCCTACCACCTGGAGAAGGAGGACGAGGCCACCATCCTGGTCTACGACCTGGGCGGCGGCACGTTCGACGTCTCCCTGCTCGAGGTCGGCGACGGCGTGGTCGAGGTGAAGGCCACCAACGGCGACAACCACCTCGGTGGTGACGACTGGGACCAGGCGGTCGTCGACTGGATGGTCGAGCGGTTCAAGAACAACAACGGCGTCGACCTGGCCAAGGACAAGATGGCGCTGCAGCGCCTGCGCGAGGCCGCGGAGAAAGCCAAGATCGAGCTCACCAGCTCCAGCGAGTCCTCCATCAACCTGCCCTACATCACGGCATCGTCCGAGGGCCCGCTGCACCTGGAGGAGAAGCTCACACGGGCGGAGTTCCAGCGGCTCACCAACGACCTCCTGGAGCGCACCAAGGCGCCGTTCCGCCAGGTCATCAAGGACGCCGGGATCAGCGTCGACAAGATCAACCACGTGGTGATGGTCGGCGGTTCGACCCGGATGCCGGCTGTGGTGGAGCTCGTCAAGGAACTCACCGGCGGCAAGGAGCCCAACAAGGGCGTCAACCCCGACGAGGTCGTCGCCGTGGGCGCCGCGCTCCAGGGCGGCGTACTCAAGGGCGAGGTCAAGGACGTCCTGCTGCTTGACGTCACCCCGCTGTCGCTGGGCATCGAGACCAAGGGCGGCGTGTTCAGCAAGCTGATCGAGAAGAACACGACCATCCCGACCAAGCGCTCGGAGATCTTCACGACGGCCGACGACAACCAGCCCTCGGTGCAGATCCAGGTCTACCAGGGCGAGCGCGAGATGGCCCAGTACAACAAGAAGCTGGGGGTGTTCGACCTCAGCGGCATCCCGCCGGCGCCGCGCGGAGTCCCGCAGATCGAGGTCACCTTCGACATCGACGCCAACGGCATCGTGAACGTCACCGCGAAGGACCTCGGCACCGGCAAGGAGCAGTCGGTGACCATCTCCGGCGGCTCGGCCATGAGCAAGGACGAGATCGACAAGATGGTCCGCGAGGCGGAGGAGTACGCCGAGGAGGACCGCAAGCGCCGCGAGGAAGCCGAGGTCCGCAACAACGCGGAGTCGCTCGTCTACCAGACCGAGAAGGTCATCAAGGACAACGAGGAGCAGATCCCCGCTGACGTCAAGTCCGAGACCGAGGGTGCCCTCGGCGAGCTCAAGCAGGCGCTCGAAGGCACCGACATCGAGGCCATCCGGTCGGCGAGCGAGAAGGTCGCGCTAGCCAGCCAGAAGATCGGGTCGGCCATCTACGGTCAGGGCGAGCAGGCGGACACCGCGGGTGCCGACGCCGCTGCCGGCGGCGGCGAGTCCCAGAGCGAGGACAGCGACGTCGTGGACGCCGAGATTGTCGACGAGGAGAACGAGAAGCGCGACGGCAACGCCTGAATCTCGGACGCGGAAGGCAAGGAGGCGTAGCGAATGGCGCTGCCGGAGAACGAGAACGGTCACGAGCCGCAGGGGCCCGTGATCCGCGATAAGCGGCGCATCGACCCCGATACCGGTGAGCTGCGCGTTCCGGAGGGGGCGGAGGACACGTCACCGCCCGCTCCGGGCTCCGTGGAAGCGGAGGCCGCGGCCGAGGCGGTCGACGCCGCCGAGGCCGCCCAGGGGTCCGAGCTCGCCGAGGTGCGCCAGCAGCTCCTTGAGCGCACGAACGACCTCAAGCGGTTGCAGGCGGAGTACGCCAACTACCGCAAGCGGGTCGACCGGGACCGCGCGGCTGTCCGGGAGCAGTCCCTGGCCCAGGTGATCAGCGAGCTGCTGCCCATCCTCGACGACATCGGCCGGGCCCGCGAGCACGACGAGCTCAGTGGCGGGTTCAAGTCCGTCGGTGAGTCGCTGGAGGCACTCGTCTCCAAGCTGGGGCTGCGGAAGTACGGCGAGGCGGGCGACGAGTTCGACCCGAACGTCCACGAGGCCCTGACCATGGTGCCCTCCGCCGACGTCACCGTTCCCACGGTGGTCGAGGTGTTCCAGCCCGGGTACTTCATTGGAGAGGACCGGGTGCTGCGCCCGGCGCGCGTGGTCGTGGCCGGCCCGGGTGAGGAGTCCGTCGAGACCCCCTCGGAGGCCGTTGCGGAGCAGGATCCGGAGTCGCCGTCAGCGAAGTCCGGTGAGTCCGCCGCCGGCACGGGTACGGACGCAGACGCAGACACCGCCACTGAGGTCGATGACGAGCAGCAGAGGTAGCGGATGATCCGCCCCGGGTACGCACACCGTGCCCGGGGTGGACATCTCCGGTTCGGGCCGGGCCGGCCCAGGACAGACGAGAGCGCGATGCGGGGAGAGGTCAGGCGTCGATGAGCACCAAGGACTACCTGGAGAAGGACTACTACAAGGTCCTCGGCGTCTCGAAGTCGGCCACACAGGACGAGATCAAGCAGGCCTACCGCAAGCTCGCTCGCGAGTACCACCCCGACGCCAACAAGGGGGATCCCGGGTCCGAGGACCGGTTCAAGGAGATCTCCGAGGCGTACAACGTCCTCTCGGACGAGAAACGACGCAAGGAGTACGACGACGCGCGCTCGCTCTTCGGCAGCTCCTACCGGCCCGGCGGGGGCACCGGTACGGGCGGCTTCGACCTGGGCGACCTGTTCAGCCAGGGCCCCGGAACCAACACGGGAGGCGAGCGGCTCAGCGACCTGTTCGGTGGACTGTTCGGCGGGCGCGGCCGGACGACGACGCAGGCGCGGCGCGGTGCCGACGTCGAGACCGAGACCAACCTGACCTTCTCGGAGGCGGTCACCGGTGTCACCCGGTCGTTCCAACTGAGCAGCGATACCGCGTGCCCCACGTGTAAGGGCACCGGCGGCAAGGCCGGGACCGCGCCGCGAGTGTGCGTCCGGTGCTCGGGAACCGGGCACGAGAGCAAGAACCTGGGCGGGTTCTCGCTGTCGGAGCCCTGCGGTGAGTGCAAGGGGCGCGGTCTGGTCGTTGACGACCCCTGCCTCACGTGCAACGGAAGCGGGCGCGGGAAGAGTACGCGCACGATCCAGGCCCGGATCCCCGGTGGGGTCAACGACGGCCAGCGGATCCGGATCAAAGGCAAAGGAGCGCCGGGCGAACGCGGGGGACCGGCCGGAGACCTCTTCGTGGTGGTGCATGTGCAGTCGCATTCCCTGTTCGGCAAGTCCGGCGACAACCTGACAATCAGCGTTCCGGTGAGCTTTCCCGAGGCCGCGCTCGGCGCCGATGTGCGGGTGCCGACGCTCAACGGCCTTCCGGTCACCGTCAAGATCCCCCCGGGCACGCCCAACGGGCGCACGTTCCGGGTCAGGGGCAAAGGGGCCACCCGCCGCGACGGCACGGTGGGCGACCTTCTGGTCACCGTTGAGGTCGACGTGCCGCAGAACCTCAGCAGCGATGCGCGGGAGGCCCTGGAGAAGTACCGCGCCGCGACCGCGGACCAGGACCCGCGCCGCGGACTCGAAGCGCGGGCGAAAGGGGCGTGAACGCGATGACCAACCCAGCGTTCGGAGATGACACCCCGGTCTATGTCATCTCCGTCGCGGCCGATCTGTCCGGGCTGCACCCGCAGACCCTGCGCCAGTACGACCGGCTGGGCCTGGTCTCGCCCGGCCGGGCAGCGGGGCGCGGACGCCGCTACTCCGTGCGGGACATCCAGATGCTGCGCGAGGTGCAGCGGCTGTCCCAGGAGGAAGGCATCAACCTCGCTGGGATCAAGCGCATCCTGGAGCTGCAGCGCGAGGTCGCCGAGCTCCGGGACCACATCTTCCACCTGCACAACGAGATGGAGGCGGCGCGCAGCGCGGTCTCCCGCCGCGAGTCGGGGCGCTCCCCCGGAGGCGAGCTGCTTCCGGTGCGCCGGACCCGCGTGACGATCTTCAATACCTCTCCGCCGCCCGACCAGGAGCGGTAGTCGGCTCCAGCCGCGCGATCCTGCGAGCGACAGCGAGCCAAACAACACGGGCGCCGCCGGGGTTCTGGAGGGTCCGGACGCAGGGCCCGAAGGTTCCCGGCTACCGGGCGGCACCGGTCGCGGTAACCGGGCCCAAGGGGGGCGGCTAGGGCCCGCGGAACCACGAACCGTACACACCTGTATCCACTCTCGCGCGAAGGGGGCGGCGCAGCATGGACTACAAACTCACCCGGAAGAGCAACGAAGCACTGTCCGTGGCGATCAGGCGTGCGACCGCGGACGGCAATCCGCAGGTCGAGCCCACACACCTGCTCGCCGCGCTCCTCAACCAGGGCGAGGGGATCATCCGGCCCCTCCTCAAGGAGGTCGGGGCCTCCGCTAACGAGATGAACACGTCGGTCGAGCGCGCCATCGCCGGGCTGCCCAAGGTGGCCGGTACCTCGGTCAGCTCGCCCGAGAGCTCCCGGCAGCTCATCGTCTCGCTGAACACCGCCGCGCAGCGTGCCAAGCAGATGGAGGACGAGTTCGTCTCCACCGAGCACCTGCTTGTCGGGCTGGCCGCCGACGGCGGTGAGGCGGCGCGCATCCTGCGCGAGGCCGGGGCGACTCCCGAGGTGCTGCTGGAGGCATTCGAGCGCGTGCGCGGCAGCGGGCGCGTGACCACTGAGAACCCCGAAGAGACTTACCAGGCGCTGCAGAAGTACGGCGTCGACCTGACCGAGCAGGCGCGGTCGGGCGCGCTCGACCCCGTGATCGGGCGCGACTCCGAGATCCGCCGCGTGGTGCAGGTGCTGTCCCGGCGCACCAAGAACAATCCCGTCCTCATCGGCGAGCCCGGTGTTGGCAAGACCGCCGTGGTGGAGGGGTTGGCACAGCGTGTCGTCGCGGGCGACGTTCCCGAGTCGCTGCGCGACAAGCGGCTGATCGCTCTGGACCTGTCGGCGATGGTGGC
Organism: Lipingzhangella halophila; assembly: GCF_014203805.1. Classification (GTDB taxonomy): domain Bacteria; phylum Actinomycetota; class Actinomycetes; order Streptosporangiales; family Streptosporangiaceae; genus Lipingzhangella; species Lipingzhangella halophila. Next base: position 5,447,145 of record NZ_JACHJT010000001.1, read on the forward strand.
CGGGGCGAAATACCGCGGCGAGTTCGAGGAGCGGCTCAAGGCCGTTCTCAACGAGATCAAGGAGAGCGACGGCCAGGTCATCACGTTCATCGACGAGCTGCACACCATGGTGGGCGCCGGTGCCGCCGAGGGGTCGATGGACGCCGGGAACATGCTCAAGCCGATGTTGGCGCGCGGCGAGCTGCGCATGGTCGGTGCCACGACGCTGGACGAGTACCGCGAGCGCATCGAGAAGGACGCGGCCCTGGAACGGCGCTTCCAGCAGGTGCAGGTGGGCGAGCCGTCGGCGGCCGACACGATCGCGATCCTGCGCGGGCTCAAGGGCCGCTACGAGGCGCACCACAAGGTGCAGATCGCCGACTCGGCTCTGGTGGCGGCGGCCACACTCTCCGACCGCTACATCACCGCGCGGTTCCTGCCCGACAAGGCCATCGACCTGATCGACGAGGCCGCGTCCCGGCTGCGCATGGAGATCGACTCGCGGCCGGTGGAGATCGACGAGCTGCAGCGCACGGTCGACCGGCTGAAGATGGAGGAGATGGCGCTCACCCAGGAGTCGGACGCCGCGTCGGCGCAGCGGCTGGACCGGATCCGTGCGGACATGGCCGACCGCGAGGAGGAGCTGAACGCCCTCCTGGCCCGCTGGGAGCAGGAGAAGGCCGGCCTGAACCGGGTCGGTGAGCTCAAGGAACGCCTCGACGACCTGCGCACCCAGGCCGAGCGCGCGCAGCGCGACGGCGACTTCACCGAGGCGTCCCGGCTGATGTACGGCGAGATTCCGAAGGTCGAGGACCAGCTCAAGGAGGCGTCCACGGCCGCGGAGGAGGCCACCGAGACGGTCGAGGGCGAGCCGACCATGGTCAAGGACGAGGTCGAGGCGGACGACGTCGCCGACGTCGTGTCCTCGTGGACCGGCATCCCCGTGGGCCGGCTCCTGGAGGGAGAGACCTCCAAGCTGCTGCGCATGGAGGAGGAGCTGGGCAAACGGTTGGTCGGCCAGTCCCCCGCCGTGGCCGCGGTCTCCGACGCCGTGCGCCGGGCCCGGACCGGCATCTCCGACCCGGACCGTCCCACCGGCTCGTTCCTGTTCCTCGGCCCCACCGGGGTCGGCAAGACCGAGTTGGCCAAGGCGCTCGCGGAGTTCCTGTTCGACGACGAGCGCGCGATCGTGCGCGTCGACATGAGCGAGTACTCCGAGAAGCACTCGGTGGCCCGGCTGGTCGGGGCGCCGCCCGGCTACGTCGGCTACGAGGAGGGCGGCCAGCTCACCGAGGCGGTCCGGCGGCGCCCGTACACCGTGGTGCTCCTGGACGAGGTGGAGAAGGCGCACCTCGAAGTGTTCGACACGCTGCTGCAGGTCCTGGAGGACGGCCGGCTCACCGACGGCCAGGGGCGTGTCGTGGACTTCCGGAACACGTTGCTGATCCTCACCTCCAACCTGGGCTCGCAGTTCCTGATGGACCCCACGTTGGAGGACGGGGACCGGAAGGAGAAGGTGCTGGCCGTCGTCCGGACGACCTTCAAGCCGGAGTTCCTGAACCGCCTGGACGACGTCATCGTGTTCGACACCCTGTCCACAGAGGAGCTGACGCGGATCGTCGACCTGCAGGTCGACAGGCTCGCCGCACGGCTGGCCGATCGCCGGCTGGAGCTGGACGTCTCGTCGGCCTCGCGCGAGTGGCTCGCGCGCAAGGGCTACGACTCCGTCTACGGCGCCCGCCCGCTGCGCCGGCTGGTGCAGGCGGCGATCGGTGACCCGCTCGCCAAGGCGCTGCTCTCGGGCGAGCTGCACGAGGGCGACACCGCGGTCGTGGAGCGCGACGAGGCCGCCGACACGCTCACGGTCCGCGCCGCGGCCCAGGTACCGGCGACGCGGTGATCCGCGTCGGACCCCGCGGATCACCGGGAATCCACTGACGCTCCAACGACACAGCTGAAAACGGTTATCATCGACACGCGGCGCGGCGTGTGATGCGCAGCACGGCAATGCAGCACGGCAACGCCGTCTCCGCCCGGCTCCGAGCCCCACACCCCCCACGGAGCCGGGCGGGGTTGCGGCGCGCACCGTGCCTCTGACACGAAGGGCTAGCGATGCACGACCCGACCGCGCGGGCCTCCGCCTCCCGGGAGTCCTGGGAGCTGTGGCGGGAGCTGCCCGACCCCCTGCCGGCGGAGGCCATCATCGCGGCGAACCAGCCGCGGGAGGACGTGGGAACGCACCGGAGCTACACCTACCGCGACTGGGAGTTCACCGTTCCACCCGGCGTGTTCTCTCCCGGGCTCACCAGCGAGCTGGTGTTCGACCGGCTCCTCGACGGCACGATCGTCCTCGCGGGACGGTCCTACGCGGTCATGGGGTGCGGTCTGGGAGTCGAGGCGGTGATCGCGGCGAGCCGGGGCGCGCGCGACATCTACGCGCTGGACGTGCACCCGGAGAGCACCCGGACCACCGCCGACAACTTCACCCGGCTGGCCGGCGCGGCCTCCCGCACCACCCTGGCCCCGATCACGTCCGACCTGTTCGCCGCGTTTCCGCAGGCGGCGCGGGCCGACGTCATCACCTTCAACCCGCCAGCGGTCAAGGAAGCTGTCAGCCACCACCCCGACATCGTGCGCAACACGTGTGTCGGCGGCGACGTCGTGACCCGCTTCCTCGACCAGGTCGCCGAACGCGACCTGCTCACCCCCGGCGGGGAGGTCTACGTCGTCCTGTCCAACACCGCGGAGCTGCACCGGATCACCGGCCACGCGATCGAGAGCGGGTACTCCGTGGAGATCGCGCACAGCCAGGGCTGGCCCGGCAGCGACGTCCGGACGTTCCTGTTCCGCCTGCGGCGTCCCTAGGCGCCCGGGGCGGGCTCACTCCCACTCGCCCACCGGGCCCCCGCACGGCTCTCCTCCCGCGGGATCAGCTCTCCCATCGACCTCCAGAGGTTGGGGCAGCTCAGGAAGTCCTCGGATGGGCAGTTCATAGGATGCTCGACGATATTCCGCGCTGCCCGCAGGCGCGCGATCTTGCGGTCCAGCTCCGCCGCGTGCTGGGCGAGGATCTGCCGCCGGACGGCACCGTTCTCGGCCTGGAACAGCTCGCTCATCTGGTCCAGGCTCATCCCCGCCTCTTTGGCCTGCAGGATCAGGGCGACCTGTGCGAGGTGCTCCGGGCCGTAGCGGCGCCGCCCGTTGACGCGTCGCGCGGGACGCAGCACCCCGGCCGCCTCCCAGTGCCGCAGCACGTGAGGGGCCAACCCGAACCGTTCGGCGAGCGCACCGATCGACATCTCCGTGGGCATTGACTTCATGTTGACATGAACTTACAGACTTGGCGCAACTGTCAACCTCGAACTGCGGAGAGGGCGTAAGTGATGCGTAACGAGTTGGGCAACGGTGCCCCGGAAACCCCAACGGAGCGCACCCGGCGGCGATGGAACCGTATGGCGCAGGGCTATGACCGCCGCGGCGACCGCGCCGAACGGTGGCTCATCGGGGACACCCGAGCCTGGCTGTGCGGCCAGGCCACCGGGCGGACCCTGGAGGTTGCCGTCGGGACCGGCCGCAACCTGGACTTCTACCGAGACGAGGTGGCACTCACCGGCCTCGACCTGAGCACGGAGATGCTCACGGTGGCGCGACGCCGGGCCACCGCACTCGACCTCCGGGTTGACCTGAAGGAAGGCGACTCTCAGGCGCTGCCGTTCAATGACGGCGACTTCGACACCGTGGTGTGCACCCTGGCGTTGTGCACCATCCCGAACCAGCGGGCCGCCGTGAACGAGATGCACCGCGTCCTGCGACCGGAGGGGCGACTCCTGCTCGTTGACCACGTCGAGTACACGCGTGTTCCGCTGCGCTGGGTGGAGCGGCTGCGCGCCGCGCCACGGACCCGCCCGCTGGACCTTGTGAGGGAGAACGGGTTCACCGTGGACCACCACGACCGACTGGCCCTGGGGCTTGTCGACCGTGTGGTGGCTCGGCGGTGAGCCGGTACCGGCTCGCGCTCGGGAGCCGGGTGTGCCCAGGGCCACACGTGGCGCCCCCCCTATGGCGGACCACTTCTACTTGCTAGTAACCTGAAATTTGTTACTAGCGAGTAGATCGCGTGTGCAGACACAGCGGCCACGACACAGCGGAGCGCGCGCCATGACCCACTACAAGAGCAACCTCCGTGACCTCGAATTCAATCTGTTCGAGGTCTTCAAGCGCCAGGACGTGCTAAGCAAGGGCCCGTTCGAGGAGCTGGACGAGGATACGGCTCGTACGATTCTTGACGAGGTCAACCGGCTTGCCACCGGTGTCGTAGCCGAGTCGTTCGAGGACGCCGATCGCAATCCCCCGGTGTTCCACCCCGAGACCAACTCGGTCACCGTGCCCGAGAGCCTGAAGAAGTCCTACCACGCCTACATGGACGCGGGCTGGTACAACATCGACCTGCCCCAGGAGCTCGGCGGGCTCGGCGCGCCCCGCTCGCTGGTGTGGGCGGCCGCTGAGCTGATCCTCGGCTCCAACCCGGCGGTGCACATGTACTCCGCCGGCCCCGGCTTCGCCAACGTGCTCTGGCAGGAGGGCAACGAGGCGCAGAAGAGGTTCGCGGAGCAGTCCATCGAGCGCGGCTGGGGCGCGACGATGGTGCTGACCGAGCCCGACGCCGGTTCCGACGTCGGCGCCGGCCGGACACGCGCCATCGACCAGGGCGACGGCACCTGGCACATCGACGGCGTGAAGCGGTTCATCACCTCCGCCGAGCAGGACATGACCGAGAACATCTTCCACCTGGTCCTGGCACGCCCCGAGGGCGCCAAGCCGGGCACCAAGGGGCTCTCCCTGTTCCTGGTCCCGAAGTTCCTGGTCGACGAGAACGGCGATCCGGTGGAGCGCAACGGCGCCTACGTCACCAACGTCGAGCACAAGATGGGGCTCAAGGCGTCGACGACCTGCGAGCTGACGTTCGGTGCCTCGCACCCCGCTGTTGGCTACCTGGTCGGCGATAAGCACGACGGCATCCGGCAGATGTTCCTCATCATCGAGTACGCCCGGATGATGGTCGGAACGAAGGCGATCGCCACGCTGTCGACCGGCTACCTGAACGCCCTGGAGTACGCCAAGGAGCGCAAGCAGGGCGCCGACCTCACCCAGATGAGCGACAAGAGCGCACCGCGGGTGGCGATCACGCGGCACCCGGACGTCCGGCGCAGCCTGATGACCCAGAAGGCTTACGCCGAGGCGCTGCGCGCCCTGGTCCTCTACACCGCGACCCAGCAGGACGCGGTGCAGATCGCCCAGCACAACGGCGACCCGCACGAGGACCTCGAGGCCCTCAACGACCTGCTGCTCCCCATCGTCAAGGGCGTCGGCTCCGAACGCTCCTACGCGCTGCTCTCCGAGTCGCTGCAGACCCTGGGCGGCTCCGGGTACCTGCAGGACTACCCGATCGAGCAGTACATCCGGGACGCCAAGATCGACACCCTCTACGAGGGCACCACCGCCATCCAGGCCCAGGACTTCTTCTTCCGGAAGATCGTGCGCAACAACGGGGAGGCGCTGGGGCAGCTTCTCGGAGAGATCACGGCGTTCGCCGCGAGTGAGGCCGGGAACGGCCAGCTCAAGGACGAGCGCGCCGCTCTCGCCGATGCCGCGGCCGAGGTCCAGCGGATGGTCGAGATCATGGTCGGCTACGCCACGGGGTCGGTGGAGGAGCCCACCGAGCTGTACAAGGTCGGGCTGAACACCACCCGGCTGCTGATGTCGGTCGGCGATGTCGTGCTGGGCTGGCTGCTGCTGCGCCAGGCCGAGATCGCGCTGGCCGCCGTCGACGGGGCGAGCCCAGCCGACCAGGACTTCTACACCGGAAAGATCGCGGCCGCGCGGTTCTTCGCCGACCAGATCCTCCCGCGGGTGGCGGCCGAGCGCGCGATCGCGGAGGACACCCCGCTCGACCTCATGGAGATCCCCGAGTCGGCGTTCTGATCCCGCGCTCCGATCACGGCCACGCGCGGTAGCCGGGCTGCCCGCTCTGAGTGGGTTCCCGGCTGCGGGGTACAGCTGTACCAGGCAGCCGGGAACACCACCTCCGTCCGCCGGCTCCTCGGGCTTTCCCCACTAGAGCGGGTGGCCTAGCGTTAGGGTTGGATCCGGAGGAACGACGACAAGTCACGTCTACTGACGCGCCGCGGAGGCAGTAGTGGGTATCGGGGTCGGGATCTTCCTCATCGTCATTGGCGCCGTGCTGCGGTTCGGAATCACCGCCGATATCGCCGCGCTCGATCTGGACGCCATCGGGATCATCCTGATGCTCGCCGGACTCGCGGTAGTTCTCCTAACGATGATCTTGATGGTGCTGCGCCGCGACCGCCAGGAGAACGTGCGCAGCGACAGCGACGTCATCTAGGCTCGCGCGAACCGGGGGGCGGGAACGCCCGCTCATCGACGGTCTCGAGCATTCGGTTCCTGAATTTGTGCTCGGGTTCCAGTGGTCGTTGCACCCCTGATCTGAAAGAGGTGCGGCGGTTCCGCCCTATCGCCGTTCCACCGGGTACCGCCACAACTGGGCGACCAGGAGCAGGGTCCCGATCGCGGACGTCGTCGCGACCGGCAGGAACGCCATCTGGTACGCGGCGCCGCCGTGCGGCTCGGGCAGTGCCTCCAGGATGGCGCCGGCACCCACCGTCGTCAGCACCACCACGGCGAACCCGCACATGTTCACCAGGCTGGACGCTACACCGGTCCGCCGCGAGGGAATCCCGTCCCTGGCGAAGTCGAACGACAACGGAGCGGCCATCACCGTCGCCCCGGCACCGACGGCGAAATGCGCGATCACCAACGGTACGGGCGGCGGGCCGCCGGGCCAGCCCACGAACGCGAGCCACCCCACACTGACCAGCACAGCGGCGGTGATAGCGATCGGGCGACGAGCCGCCGGCCAGCGCCCGATGCACGCCCCTACCACCGGCGCCACCCACAGGGTCGCCACCCCCAGCACCGTGAGCGCCAGGCTCGCTGTGGGGCCGGGAAGACCCAGCCCCTCGACGAGGGACGGGTAGCCCCACAGCGCCGCGAGCATGGTGTAGGGCGCCTGAATGACGACGTGGTTGGTCATGCCGACGCGCGGACCCCGCGCCCGCGCCGCCTCGATCACGCTCGCCCGGATCGAGATGGGCTGGGCCACTGGCCCGCCCTGCGCACCCGCGGGCCGGTCCCGTACCACGAGCAGGACAAGCAGCGCCATGAGGACGGTCGCGCCCCCCGCACCGAGGAACGCCGCGGTCCACCCGAACCCGGCCAGGGCGGCGGACAGCGGGGCGACACTCGCGACCTGGCCAAGGCCGCCGATTACTCCGGTAAACGCACTGATCAGCGCGTACTGCCCGCGGGGGAACCACAGCGCGCCGAGCCGGATAACGTTCAGGAAGACGAGCGCGTCCCCGAGGCCGATGAGCACTCGGGCGGCCACCGCGAACTGGAAGCCGGGCGCCAGCGCGAACAGCACGACTCCGGCCGTCATCGCCAGCAGCCCGATCAGCAGGGTCCGGCGCGGCCCCAGACGGTCGGCCAGCAGTCCCGCGGGCAACTGCAGCAGCACGTAGACCGCGAGCTGCATGACAGGAAGCACCGACAGCAGCGCCGGCCCCATCTGGAACCGCTCCTGAGCCTCCAGAGCGGCGACAGCGAGCCCGTTGCGGTGGAACATCGCCAGGAAGTAGACGCCCACCGCGACGCCCCACACGAGCCAGGCACGGACCCCGCCGGGCGGCTCGGAATGCGTGTCGGGTGAAGTCGGATCATGGGAGGTCTTCGCGGAAACCTGGCCCCGGGGAGATGACGCGCCAATGCTCACCGGCGTGCCCCCAGTACCGCGCCCGCCGTGTCCAGGTGGCGATGGACCGCTTCGCGGACGGCTGGCACGTCGCCCGCACTGATCGCGTCCAGGATCGTGCGGTGCTCGTCGATGCTGGTCCGCATCCGCTCAGGGGTGCGGGCCCCCTCCTCCATCATCCGCAACTGCCGGTCGCGCAGCGACTCGTAGAGGTCGGCCAGCACCTGGTTGCCGGCCGCCCGGACAATGGCGCGGTGGAACTCGCGGTCGGCGAGGACGAACGCGCGCTTTCCGGCCTCGGTGGCCGCGCGCATATCGGACAGGTGGCCGGTGAGGACCGACACCAGGGCGCCGCGCGCCTCGTCCCCCTCTCCCGCGGCCCGTTCAGCGGCGAAGCCCTCGACGAGTCTGCGGGTCTCGATCACATCGTCGATCTCCGCCTGGGAGACGGGCACGATCAGGACGCCGCGCTTGGGGTAGAGGCGGACGAGCCCTTCGGTTTCCAGCCGCAGGAGCGCCTCGCGCACAGGGGTGCGGGAAACCCCGACTCCGGTCGCGATCTCGCCCTCGCTGAGGAGGTCACCTCCGGCGTAGTGCCGGGTGAGGATGGCGTCCTTGGTGAACCGGTAGGCGCGGTCCGTGGCTGAGGGCGTGGTATCCATGTTGTATCTATGCTAGCCAGGCGCGGTCGGAGGCTGTACACGCCCTCCCCGGATACCCGGGGCTCCCGTCGCGCGGGGCAACACGCCGGTCAGCCGGAACCGGAGGCGGCATCCAGGCCGGAACAGCAGCCGCGCGTTCGCGGGGCCCGCGGAAGTTCGCGGCCGCCGGAACCGGACGCCCCGGACGCACCCAGCTACGGACACATCCGCCAACACGCCGCCTTGACGTGCGATTATGTCGCCATTCGGGCCAGTTTCGGCCCTGGCACGGCACTGAGGAGCGTTCCGTTGCAGGCGCGGCACACCCCGGCACCACCACCCGCCCGGACCACCCGGATCTGGTCGAGGATCCTCCTCTCCGGGTTGTTCCTTTGGGTCGCGACCGTGCTGGTCACGTTTGTGACCGGAAACACGAACCTGGTACCGACGATCGTTCTCCTCGGGAGCTTCCTCGTTCCGGTGACCTTCGTCGCGTGGGCCTATGAGCGCGCACACGGGGACAACGTGACGGTGGAACTGCTGTTCTCCGCGTTCGTAACGGCCGGTGTCCTCGGTGTGCTCGGCGCTTCACTGCTGGAGCGCCTCCTGCTGCGCCCCTCTCCCGCGATGTTCATCGGTCTCGGCGCCATCGAGGAGGGGGCCAAGGTCGCGGCGCTCGTGTTCGTGGCTCGGCACATGACCCACCGGACGCCCCGCGATGGTCTGGTGCTCGGCGCGACGGCCGGGTTCGGCTTCGCCGCCTTCGAGAGTGCGGGCTACGCGCTCAACGCCTTGGTGAGTGAGCAGGGCCTGAACCTGCTCGCTCTGGTCGAGACCGAGATCCTGCGCGGACTGCTGACGCCGCTCGGGCACGGGCTGTGGACCGCCATCATCGGGTGCGTGCTGTTCGCCGCCTCGGCCGGCCGGAGGTGGCGGGTGACGCTCGGCGTGCTCGCGACGTTCGTCGGGGTGTCCCTGCTCCACGCGCTGTGGGACGCCGCGCACGGTATCGCGGTCCGGGTGACGATGGTCCTCACCAGCCTGCCCTGGCAGGAACGCGAGCTGCGTGCCGGACAGCTACCCGAGCTGACATCCGCGCAGGCGCACATGATCGCCCTCATGGACTGGGCCGGGCTGGCGCTGGTATCGGTCGCGGGTGTGCTGTGGCTGCTGTGGCTGTGGAGCCGCTGCCCGCGCAACGGCCACCCCGCCGGTTCCCGCGGCGGCGCGCAGCCGCAACGTGGCGCGCGGGAGGCCGACAGGCCGGACGGGGACGCCGGCATCAACGGTTGAACGCGCCAGTGAGCCACGCGTGTCCGGCGCGACGGCCGGCATGATCCGGGCCCGGCCGGACGTGAGCGGCGTCCCGACACGCGCGAACTCCGGGTGACCGGTGCAGAACATTCCGTCGCCGCCCTGCCACGGCGCCGCCCCGAGTAATTCGTGACACAACACTCCAAATGAGACACCTGACACCGACCCAAGGGCTCCCCTGAGACTCCAGGCGCCCGACAAAAACGAACTGAATTACTAAAAATGACTCCTGAGCTGGGAAAATGATGTCAACCACAACTTTCGCGTCGTCTCCGTATTGTGATGTGGGCTACATTAACCAAGCCCTCCCCCCTAGGGGGGAGTTACTGCTACGATCCGGAGCGCAAAGAATAACTGCGAGGTAACGACACCCTCTGGTTGCCTCGTTCTTTGCGCAGATCGCGGGGCAAAACCGATCCCGCAGCGCCTTCCCGCCTACAGGCGATGCCGGAGCGGTGTAGTTCCGCGTTCGGGCCGCGTGTGTGCCGTATCGACAGAGCGGCACATCAAGCGTGGTCCCCCCGAGCACAAGGAGACGTCGTTGAGCCACTGGCGCCTGAACAACCCCCGTGCCTGCCGTGTGAAATCGGCTCTGGCCAACCGGGTAAAGCACCGCCCGCGCCATGCCTTCTGCGCCGAGCGCGCCATCGCGGCCCTGTGGGACGAGTTGACTTCGGTATCGGCGCGTCCGATGTACCGCGCCGGAACAACTGACCTCGCTGTGATGTCGGTGCGCCGGGGGATCAACGTCTGGTGCCGCGATGGCAAGTTCTTCTGGAACGACGTCTTCGGCTCAATGGTCACGCACCCCGCCGACGACCCCGCTGGCGCCGCGGCCCGTCTCAAGCCCACCCCCCGCCGGCGCGTCTCCGAATCGGGCCGCCACGCCCTGAGCCTCGCCCCGGCGTAGCCACCGCCGCCCCCGCTCGGCCACGACAGCCACTCGCGGCAGCAGTCGTCGCGATGGGGACGTACAGCGGCCCGGTGTAGAACCACCGGTCGCATGCGGAACGGCCGGTACCCGGCACGGGGACGCTACTCGGACTCCTGTTCCTCGTTCCCGTCGCTGTTCTGCGCCGAGTCCCCGTCTTCGCTTTCCTCTTCCTGCTCTTCTTCCTGTTCCTCTTGTTCCTCGCGCTCCTGTTCGGCCTCCTGCTCGGCCTCCGAACGCGCGGCCGCGCGTTCGGTGCACACCTCGGCCGCGGGGGCGGATACACCGTCCACGGCGACGACGGAGAAGCAGTACTCGGCCACCGTGTCATCTGTGGTCACCTGGGCGACCTCAGCACCAGGGCCGGTCCGGGCCAGGGTCACGGGATCATGGCCGGCCATCCCCCCGACAACGAAGTAGCTCGCGGTTCCACCGGAGTTGTCCGTCCACTGGACCTGGACACTACTGAGGTTGTCCTCCAGCACGACCTCGGTGGCCTCGGGGACGTCCGGGGGTTCCTCCGGAGCCGGCGAGGGAGATGACTCGGGCTGGTCGCCCGGTTCCTCATCGTCGGCGTCTTCCGCGCCGGCCGCGCCGGCCGCGTCGTCCGCGCCATCCTGCTCCGCCGCGGCCACGGGTCGCGGACCTTCCCCGTTCAACCCTGGACCGGGGTTCATCGCCGCCACCACCGACACGGCACCCGCGACGACGACGATCGACGCGACGGCGGCAGCGATATGGAGGTGCCGGCGCCAGCGGGGCGCGTTGCGGGGATCGAGGTCACCGTAGTCGGGCCCGTCCTCGCCGCCGTGCGCGTCCCGGTCGGCCAGGTCAGGCAGGGACAGGGTGTTCGCCCTGCTGGTCCATCCCTCCAGGCGGATCCACCCGCGCTGGGCGAAGAGGTCCTTGTTCAGCGTCACGCCACGCAGCCGCGCGACCAGATCGGCCGTCAGCCCGATCGTGTCCTTGCTGTTTCCTTCGAGGCCGCTGGTGTAGAGCCCGGCGCCCTCTGGTGAACGGGGTGCCTCGGCCGGTCTCGCGGCGGGCTCGTGCGATCGCCTCGCGTCCTGACCGGGCCGCTTCCCGCGTCCGGGATCGACCGGCTCCGAGCTGCGTTGCGGCGGATCGGGCGGAGCCGACGGATGGTTCGGCGGCGGTGGCGCCGGAGGCCCACCCGGAGAAGGCGGCGCAGCAGGCTGCGTATCCGGACGGCGGCGCCTGACGCCCCCTCTCAGCGACGTCGCCGAGGTGTCCGTGTCCGGCGGTCGCGGGGGCTCCGGCGCCGGAGGGCGTGTCCCAGTGCCCGGCTGGTGAGCGGTCGGCGGCGCGACGGAGGCGGAGGGGGAAGCGGCCTCCGGGACGGCCGTCGACCGGTAGCCCGTTCCCGCCCGTTCCAGGGCGACCTCGAACTCCCCCGGTGTCGCGTGCCGTTCGGCCGGGTCCTTGGCCATGGCACGCGCGAGCACCTCGCTGAGTTCCCGAGGCGCGTCCGCCCGTGGAACAGGAGGGACGGGCGTCCGCACCGCCCGTTTCGCGTAGGTCTGCGGATCGACGGAACTGCCGTCCGCATCGAAGAAGGGCGGCCACCCGGCCAGCAGCGTCCACAGTGTGGAGGCGAGTTGGTAGGTATCCGAGGCCGGCCCGGGCGGGGTGCCGCGCAGTATCTCGGGTGGAGCGTGCAGCACCAGGTCTGAACTGGTCCGCAGTTTCGGGGGCGGTACGCCGATCTCCGCGGTGGCCCCGAAGTCGGTGAGCACCGCGGTGTCGCCGGCCCGCAGGATGTTGCTGGGGGCTACCTCGTTGTGCAGCACACCCTGCCCGTGCATCACTTCCAGCGCCCCCGCGACCGCGCGGCCCACCCGGACCGCCTCGTACACCTGCGGCAGCGCCCCCTGGCCGCGGAGGATGTCGATGTAGGAACCATCGGGGTAGAAGGGCATGACCGCGACCGGCGCTCCCGACGCCGCGCGCGCTATGTCCAACAGCGGCACGACACCTCGGGCCCCGCCCAGGTCCCGCAACCATGTGGTCTCGTGGAGCCCTTGGGTTTCCTCCATCACCTTCAGAGCGACGGTCACTTCACTGCGCTCGCTGACCGCCCGGTACACCTGAGCGTTCCGGCCGCGGTAGGCGAGCGTGAAGGAGTGGAATCCGCGCACCAATTCGGTGGACCGCTCTCCACCGGACATCTCTGTGCTCTCTTCCCTCGTCGCAACACGCCGGATCGTCCGCGCTCGGGCGGCGCGCTACGTGGGCGTTGTATCGAACCGGAGCTGACCGGATGAGGCCAGTGCCCTTATTCGGCCGGGGTCTGTGGGGCGGGGAGCCCGCGACCGCCCGGAACGGGGCCCATCTGGCGCTCCTCGTTGACCTCCTGCTGCTTCTCGAACGCCGCGGCTACGGCGATTCCACCGCAGATGATCGCGATGAGGATGACACCGCCGATCAGCGCGGGCCAGACGCGTTGCCGGCGGCGCCAGTACCGGCTGGAGCCGTAGAGCAGCGCCGCGCGCAACTGGCGGCGGCGCAGGGCGTCAGCCTGCAGCAGGTACTGCTCAGCATTGGGGGTGAAGCGGAACGCTTCCGGAACCATCGGGTCGGCGTCCGTGGACGCCGGTTCCCGGGTGTGCGGTGGTGCTGGCGAGGTCACGGAGGAAAGGTCAGAACAGGTTGTTCAGGTGCTTCGACAGCTTGGCGTAGTTGTTCGACGCGCTGTCGGTGGCGTCGATCAGCTTGGCGAACGCGTTGTTCACCGCGGAGAACTGGCTGTCGAACTCCTCGGCTTTAGCCTTGAACTGCTCGTTCCCCGACCCTTCCCACTTGTTGACCGTGCTCTCGGACTGGGTCTGGATCTGCTCCATGATGCCCTGGAACCGGGACAGATGCCCCTGCTGGTCAGCGGAGAGCTCCTGCAGTCCCCCAACGTTGCCGTATACCTCGTACCCCGACACGAGCCCTCCCGTTGTTTCCGCTGTTCTCGCTGGTCAGGAATTCACAATTGGCGGATTCAGCCGTTGATCGGCCGTGCGAGACCACCCAGTTCCCGACCGGTCCCGCCGAAGTCGTCACCGGATTCGTTGTCGGTCCAGTTGACCTGCTGCTGCCCCTCATTCAGCTTGATTCCGTTATTGCTGCACCAGGTCATGAGCTCTTCGAAACGGTCCGTCAACTCGTTGCGCGCCTCACGGAACTTCGTCAGCGCGCCGCCCTGGAGGGAGTCCGCGTCCCGCTCCAAGTCCTGAATGAGGTTGTTGAGCTGCGAATACAATCCCTCGGACTCAACGCCGAGATCCTCTCCGCCCTTCGACAGGGCATCCGATTCTGTCAGACCAACGTGATCGGACATGGCCGTTCCCTTCCGGTGAGCAGCAGACTGACCAGCGGATATACGCGGATCCAAAGGTCACGGAGTATCTGCCGACACGTCCATTACCGACGCAACCCCCGTGATTGCGCTGAGTGGCGACGTTAATATCCTCACGTAACCCGGTCAACGAGGGGCCACTGGCCGCTCACGGAACCGACTGGCGGCCCGCAGGGGGCCTGTGATAGCGCTACGGCTCGCCAAAGTCGGCGGAGGACGGGGGATGACTTGGGCACCCTTCGACGCCGCCTATCCCGGCAATCCAACGAGGGGACCGCGCCATGAGCAGCAACGAAGTCGGAATGAACGTCGAGGACGCCTACGAGAAAGGCGCGGGCGCTGAAGAGTACGCGGCAGGTTTCAAGGGCCTGGAAGCGGACTTCGAGGACATCCTCGTCTCGGCATCCAGCAGCTCCGGTAACGACCCCGGTGTCGTGGGCTGGAAGAAGTTCCTCGAATCGCAGGGCGAATACATGGACGACGTCTCCAAGCACGGCCAGTCCATCGGCAACAATACCCAGTCTGCCGCGAGCCAAGGCGGTCAGAACGACGAGGAATCCGGTTCCGACTTCGCGGGCGCGTCAGCGTCGGGAGACCTTCCACTGGACGTCAACAATTCGAACGGACGCGATCACGGCCGTCGATAGCCCACCGGCCGACTGGGCGAACTAGGGGAAACACTGATGGCAAGCTTCTCACCGAAGGAATGTGACGCCAACGTCGGGGGCCTGCGGAGCAACTCCGACGAAATAGTCGGGCTGATGGAGCGAATCACCGGAAAATCCGGGGATCTCAAGGAGCTCTTCAATGACTCCGCGACGGAGTTCTCGGACCTCGTCGCCGACGACCTGAAGTCGGTCGCCGAGGAGAACCACGGCGCCTGGAAGAAGTCCCTACTGGCCTGCGAGGTCGCGCGGGCGGTCATGGACAAGTGGGCTGACGATGTGGAGTGGTATAGGAACCAGATCGCCAACTTGCAGGAGGACTGGGACAGCGGAATCAGCGCCGGCCGCGGTACTTCAGAATCCGAAAGGGAAGAGAAAAAGGAAGAAAAAGCCGAGGAACTCAACGAAAAGGCCAACGAGAAGTGGCGGGAGCTGAAGCGCCGTGCCGACGAGAACAGCGAGATGCTGGAGGACGGCCCTAGCGGTGACCTCACACCACTCTTCGATGCCGGGGTTCTGGGATGGTCTGCCCACAACCTCACGGGCGAATCCAAGAACATTCCCGCGAACAGGGAGCGTGCAGAGAAGTACGCCCGCGACCTGGAGCCATATCTCAACGGAGACAAAGAGCCCGATGAGAAGTACCATGAAATGGTCGCATTCCTCGCGAGTATGAACAACAGGGCGATCGATCAAAAGGATCAGGGAAACAAGCTCAGCTACCAGGAGATCAACTTCCTGGAGGCTCTCTATGAGAACCTTGACGATCCGGATTCCGACTATGCGACTTCCCTTCTGGGAATCTCCGAAAAGCTCGACGGCGACAAGAGTGATCTCAGTAAGGACGATAAAGAAGATCTGCTGTCCGCACTCGGCGGCAACATTTTGGCGTTGTCGGACGAAGACCTCGGTGGCGGTTACTCCCGTCTGCCCGATGGAGTTCAGCAGGTAACGGAGGGTCCCGATTCCTATAGCCAGTCCAGTGCTTACGGCGGGGAAAGCAGCGACGGGTACGAGTACACCAGATGGCTAGAGAACGCTGAGGGCCTCGGCGGCCTACTCAGTCACGCCCCCAAAGTTGACGGCGAGCCCATGGAAGGCGGAACAGACTTCTCCGCCCACCTGACCACAACTGTCGGACACGTGGCCGATGAGTCCTCAAAAGGTAGCTACGACAGTCCCGGTTCCGACGAGGTAAAGGGCGGTCGCGACGGTGCCGTTCTCGGCTCTCTTCTTGACGCGTCCACCGTCAACAAGGACGCAAACTTGATGGTCCTGACGGGGCAGGACGACAGCTCTGAATATACGCATCCGCAGTTCGGCGACGTAGACCCGTCCGGCACTCTCGGAGGACTGTTCACCTACGAGTGGCCCGACGACGGTAAGTCCGTGCGCGGCCTGACCGACTGGATCGCCGACGACGCGTCAAGCGAAGACAAGGCCGTTCGCCAGAGGGCCGGCGACGCCGCCGCCGGTCTCATCGAGCACACCACCACGAACGAGATGTTCAACCACCTGACTGACACGGGAGTCGAGGTCGGTGACGACAAGGATGCGGCGTTCACTCAGTTCAACCCTGAGATCGGAGAAAGCCTGACCAACATATTCTTCGCTCACATCGATGATTTCGGACGCGACTATGATGGCGGGTACGAGTATAAATCTGGCGACACTCCTGACGATGATAAACTCCTCCTTGACTCACGAGGTCGCGCCCATTACCTGCAATACCTTGTGGCCGACGAAAATTCTGCGGAAAACGTGGTCGGCGCAGTTGAGCTACATAATTTAAATGCTATAGACGACTACATCAACAACGAGGCGACCGCAGACGGCGATGGGGATCGAAACGGACGCCTCAAAGGGCTTCTCGACTCCGCAATCTCCAACGAGATAATGGGCCGTCTAGAAGATAGCGAAATTGCACACAAAGAAGAAGAAGAGCTAAAAAAGAAAGGAATGGAAAAAGCCGCCGATCTTGCACTGGGAAACGTTCCTGGATGGAACCTCTACGGGAGTGAGGTTAAAGGTTATGTGGGGGACATACTTGCAAGCCGACCGGGAGACGGTCAACCTGAACCCATCTCGGGCAACCTGGAAAATGCCCGGGATATTCTAGATAACAGCGCAAGCAGCAACTCATTGGAGACTAGACTGGTAGCACTTAATGCCCTTGAAGAAAGAGGTGATATTGATGCCGAGGATGTTAGCCCGGAATTGAGAGACGAGAACGGCATAGTCAGGTCTCTAAATCAACTTCCACAAGAAGATTGGGGTGATATCAGCAGCACGGCAGGAGACGACCTGGAGAGCGTCTGGGTCAGGCTTCCCCACCTGGACCCCGAGGGTAGATTTTATTATGAAGACATAAACGAGGTCCCTCATGGCGATGACAGATACTACAACAACGGGAGAGAATACGTCGATCGTTACGCTGACAAATACTGGGATGGATATACCGATTACATTGACAAGCATCGAAGCAATACGTGGGACGATTACCAGGACTTCGCGGAGGGGAAAGATATAAATGGACTTCCCCGTTAACGAATAGTAACGAACCTAGTTATCAGGAAGTGCAAGCCCGAATGAATAAGAGAATATATCTCTGGGCCTGGACATCGGCCCTTGGTGCAGCCGCGATCATCGCCTTACTAGCGACCCCGTCTACGGGCTTCAAGCCGCAATCGTCAGACGAAAGAAAGGTTGTTTGTGCATCCGCTCTGTCTGCGGGGTTCCCTAGAGGAGGAGGATCCGAGCGATGGGACGAGGACAATGGAATTATCGGCGACCACGCCGCCGTGAACAATGCCTGCGATGCCCGAAGGACAGAGCGCCTTTCCTGGGCACTGCTGATCGCGGTCCCGACCTCCGTGATCGCGACCGTCACTATCCTCCGCTGGCCCCGAAAACCCACCGACGCCCCCGACCCAGAAAAGCACGAGGAATAACACCCAAGCGCCGATCTCGGGACCTTCCCGACCACGAGTGGCTCTCTCGGGTTCAGCGCTCCGGGTCCCCCTCACCCCTCACGCCGTCAGGGCCGCCACCCAGTGGAACAGGCCCATCGCCCAGGCGGTGACCCCGCACATGGCTATGACGACCACGATCTCCACCGCGTTGAGGGTGCGGCGCAGGGAGGCGCGCGGGACATCGGCGAGGCGCACTCCGCTGAGCACCGCTACGGCGGCGCCGGCCGCCAGGATCAGGGCCGGGAGCCAGGGGGCGATCGCGGGGAGCGGGCCGATCGAGCCCAGTGCCGCCACGCCCAGCCCGAGTACGCCGCCGAGTCGCAAAGGAAGTACATGGCTGATCCGGTCGAACAACCGGGACCGGAAGACCATCAGCAGCGACACCAACGCGGCGAGCAGCAGATCGGGCAGCGCACCGCCGACGACCACCAGCAGCGGCACGGCAGCGGTCACGCTGACCGCGCCGCCCAGCACCATGCCGAGCAACAGGCGGTCGCTACTGGTGAGGTCCTCCTCGAAGCGTTCGGTATCGACCTGGCCGACCTGCCGCACCTCGTAGTCCAGCCCGGCGAGCCCGCCCATCGCCAGTGCGATCCGGGGAAGCACGCCCACGCCGAGCACCAGCAGCACCACGACCGCCCGCACCCCCTGGGCGGCGTCGACGAAGATTCCCACCGCGGCCAGCACCCCCGCGGCCACGGTGACCACCCCGATCGCGGCGAGGTAGACCAGCCCCAGTTCGTCGATCATCCAGCCGATCGCGGCGATGACCAGGGCACCAATACACGCGAAAGCCGCGAGGACGAGCGGCTGGGGCGCCCCGCTCAGTAGGTCGACCGCGAGCACCGCCGTTCCGGCGCCCCACAGGCAGGCAGCGCCCAACACCACATGTCCGATAGTGGTCATGGAGCGCTGCCCCGCGTACCCCATGAGACCGAGCGACATCAGGGCTCCCAGGGCAGCGACACTGACGTTCGCCCCAGCGGGCCGCAGGTACATCATGACCGCCAGCACGGCCAAGGGGCCGATTGCGGCCAGGAGCAGTCCGAAGGCGAATGTAGTCGACGGCCGCCAGATGTGGGCGGACTCGTCGATGCGGTCCTCCACCGCCCCGCGCACATCGTCCACCTGCGCCGGACGGTCCCGGGCCGTCTCGCGATGGAGCAGCAGGACGTCACCGTCGACGACCCCCTGGCTTTCCAGGGAGACCTCGGGCTGGACGGATTCGCCCCTGGCTGTGGTCAGCGCCCACCCCGCGGAATCGGTGCCTTCGGGGTCGGGCGAGCAGACCCAGATCACCTGCGGAAGGATTGTCGCCACCGGCACCGTTCCCGGCAACGCCAAATCGGCCCAGCGCTCGGGGCCGGTCACCGTCACCCGGCAGTATCCACTCACGTCCGTATTGTCCTCTTTGGCGGGGATTGAGGCACCAGCGCGGAGCACACATGTCCGCGGTTGTCGAATTAGCGTGCCTTCCTGTTTTTCGGGATTATTACCGTAGCAACTCCGCTACGCTTCGCTTCTTAGGCGCCCGAAAGAGTTCGCATTGGCGACGACACTGGTCCACCGCCCCGCGCGGCACTCCGTCCCCGATCCCGGCACCGCTCCACTCGTCATCGCGCCACCTCCGCAGCTTCCGGAGAACCCGCCAGCGACCAGCTCGGTCGCGATGATCATCATGCCGATCATCACGGGGTCGGGGTCGCTGTTGATGACGATCACGCTCGGCCACCGGCCGCTGTACGCCGCGGCCGGGATGCTCGTAATGGTCGCCAGTGTGGCGGTCGGCATCGTGATGTTCGTAGCCCAACACAACGGGCCCCGCAAACGCATCCGCGAACAGCGGGAACGCTACCTGGACTACCTGGACCAGTTGCGCGAGACCGTCCGCGACGTCGCCGCGACCCAGCGGCGCGGCAGTGCCCACCGGCACCCCCCGCCTCACCTGCTCGTGGAACCCGCCCGGCTGCCGGCCCGCCGCTGGGAAAGGCGGGCCGTGGACCCGGATTTCCTCACGTTGCGCGTCGGCATAGGCGACCGCCCACTCGCGCGCCCGCTCAGCCTGAAAGTGGACACCTCCTCCCCGTTAATCGTCTACGACCCCGTCTGCCAGGGACTCGCCGACCAGATCGTCGAGCTCTACGCGAGCGTCCCCGAGGAGCCGCTCGTTCTTCCGCTGCGCGACCTCGGTGTCGTTTCCGTCGTGGGCGACCGCGCTGCCGGCCGCGGCCTCGCGCGCGGGCTCATCGCGCAGCTGGCGACGTTCAGCGCTCCCGAGGACGTGCGAGTCGGCGTGGTCCGGCACTCGCGGCTGCTCCCCGAGTGGGACTGGCTCAAGTGGTTGCCGCACAACGAGTTCGAGGAGGCGACCGACGGTCCGCTTCCGGCCCGTCTGGTCACCGGCACCACCATGGAGATGGCAGACCTGCTCGCCACCGAGATCGAGCAGCGCACTCTTGACATGCAGCGCCGTCGCGGCCAGCCGCCGGGCCCCGGAACGCGGCGGCTGGTCGTGGTGGTCGACGGCGAGTTCCAGTCCACGCTGTCCGGCCTGGCCGCCGAGCCACCGGTGAACTCCCTGGCCGACCTCGGCATCCACCTGATCGTGCTGGTGGGCGAGCGTCGCGAGGAGCCGGAGCACGTGGACATGCGACTCCACGTCTCCGAGAACGGGGACCTCGCGGAAGAGACCACCGAAGACGACACGGGCGCCGCCGCCCCTTTGAAGGGTCGGGCCGACCGGCCGAGCGTCGCGCTGCTCACCACCCTCGCCCGGACCCTCTCGCCGCTGCGGCTGGCGGCGACCGACGGTGCCGACGCACTGCACGCCACCGTCGACCTCCCGGAGGTCCTCGGTGTCCCGGACGTCGCCCGGCTGGACACCAGGACCACGTGGCAGCGCCGCAGCGCCGGGGACTTCCTTCGGGTGCCCATCGGAATCGGGCCGTCCGGCAACCTGGTCCTGTTGGACCTGAAGGAGTCCGCGTTCGGCGGTATGGGCCCGCACGGCCTGGTCGTGGGCGCCACCGGTTCCGGCAAGTCGGAGATGCTGCGCACCCTGGTCGCGTCGCTGGTGATCGGGCACTCCCCCGAGCATCTCGCGTTGCTTCTGGTGGACTTCAAGGGCGGTGCCACGTTCGCCGACACCGACCGGCTGCCGCACAGCGCCGGGCTGGTCACCAACCTCGTCGACGACGACGGGCTCGTCCTGCGGTTCCGCGAGGCGATGTACGGCGAGCTGACCCGGCGCCAGCAGATCCTCAAGGACGCCGGAAACCTGCCGAACCTGCACGCCTACGAGGAGAAGCGGGCGGCCGGACGGGAGGATCTGGAGCCTCTTCCGCACCTACTGGTGATCATCGACGAGTTCTCCGAGCTGCTCACCGCGCACCCCGATTTCGCCGAACTGTTCGTGGCTATCGGCCGCATCGGCCGGTCCATCGGGGTGCACCTGCTGCTCGCGACGCAGCGTCTGGACTCCGGCAAGATCAAGGGACTGGAGTCGCACCTGTCCTACCGGATCGGGCTACGCACCTTCTCCGAAGCCGAGAGCCGCGAGGTCATCGGGGTGGGAGACGCTTACCACCTCCCCCCGGAACCCGGATCCGGCTACCTCAAGGTCGACACCTCGGTCTTCGAGCGGTTCAAGGCCGCGATGGTCTCCAACCCCTACGTGCCCCCTGCCGAAACCACCAGCAAGGACGACCCGGTGGCCCCCGTGATCTCCTACAACGGGTTGGGGGAGCTGCTGATGTCCGTACCCGACGACGACGGCTCGGGGGACGCGGCGAAAGGCGCCGACGAGGCGGTACGCAGCACCCTCCAGGTCACGGTGGACCGGCTGGTGGACGCCGGAGCGCCCCCGGTGCGTCCGGTGTGGCTGCCGCCGCTGCCCCCGGAGCTTCAGCTGGACGCGGTGCTGGAACACGTGCCCGGCGGCGAGGACGACAGTGCGGGCGCGGTGGAGCCCGATCCCGCCGAGATACGGGCCGTCATCGGGCTGACCGACATACCGCGGGAGCAACGCCAGAAGCCCACCACACTGGACTTCGCCGGCGGCGACAGCAACATCGTGGTGCTGGGCGGGCCACAGACCGGCAAGTCGACGCTGCTCCGGACCCTGACCACCAGCCTGGCCTGGCGGTACCCACCGGGGCGCATCGCCGTATACGCGATCGACTACGGCGGCGGCGGGCTGAACACGCTCGAAGGACTCCCGCACGTGGCGGGCGTGGCCGGCCGATCCGACCCCGAACGGGTGCAGCGCGTCCTCTCCGATGTCCGTTCCCAGCTCGACCAGCGCGAACGGATCTTCCAGCACGCCGGGCTGGACTCGCCCGCGGCGCTACGCCAGGCCCGGGCGAACGGGACGGTGCCCAAGGGCGTCGTCGGAGACGTCTTCCTGCTGATCGACGGCTGGTCGTCGGTGCGGGAGAGCTTCGACGACGCCGACAGCGCGCTGCTCGACATCGTCTCGCGCGGCCCGTCCCTGGGCGTGCACACGGTGGTGACCGGAGCCGCGAGCTCGCAGATCCGCAGCAGGCTGCAGGCGCTGTTCGGGGGGCGGATCGAGTTCCGGCTGACGGACGCGTTCGACTCCGGAATCGGGCGCAAGCTCGCCGAAGAGCTGCCCAAGGAGACCCCAGGACGGGCGCTGCTCGCCGACGAGAACATGGCGCACGTCGCGTTGCCCCGCATGGACGGTCGCGCCGCCGACGACGACCTCGGCGCGGGAGTACGCGATCTCGTCGCTCGGATCGGCAACCGCTGGACCCAGCGTCCAGTGCGGCAGGTGCGCACCCTGCCCGACACGGTCGAACTGGACGAGCTGGTGCGCACGCACAGCGGGCCGGGACTGGTTATGGGAATGGCCGAACGGGACCTGGCGCCGGCGGCGATGCTGCCCGACGAAGACCCTCATCTGGTGGTGTTCGGCGACCCGCAGTCCGGGAAGAGCACCCTGCTGCGCGGCCTACTGCGTCAGTTGATCCAGCGGCCGGGCCGCGAGCTCGGGATCGTGCTGGTCGACTACCGCCGCGCCCACCTCGGGCTGGTCGGCGAGAGCCACCTGCTCGGTTACTGCACTGGGGCACAGCACACCAAGGCCATCGCCACCGACCTCGCCAGTTCGCTCCAGGAGCGGCTGCCCGGCCCGGACGTCACCCCGAAGCAACTGCGCGAACGCAACTGGTGGACCGGCCTGGAGATCTTCGTCGTGGTGGACGATATGGACCTCATAGCGGGCCGCTCCAGTCCGCTCGCACCGCTCGCGGAGTTCCTGCCCCAGGGGCGGGACATCGGCCTGCACATGATCGCCGCCCGCCGGACGGGAGGTACCTCCCGTGCCGCGTTCGAACCGGTGCTGCAGTCCCTCGGCGACATGGCCACTCCCGGCATGCTGTTCTCCGGGGATCGCTCTGAGGGGCGGCTCGCGAACGGGATACCGTCGCGGCAGCTCCCGCAGGGGCGCGCGCTACTCGCCCGGCGCGGCCGGCCGCCGGAACAGGTCCAGGTGGGGTGGAGCCCGCCACCGGAGTGAGGCGGCGAGTCGAAACCGCGGCACGGACGCGGGGATGCGAACGGGGGGTGACGTGGAAGTAACCCGAAGGCGCCGACGTGTGCACCGCATGGGGCCGCTGCCCGGTGTGGTCGCCGGTCTTCTGGTGCTGGCCACCGGCTGCGGCGCGCTCGGCGAGAACGGTGGGAACGCCGGGGCGGCTGCCGACGGGGAGGTAGCGACGGAGTTGTCCGGACTCGCGTTGCTGCACCGCGGATACGGCGGCGGCGACCCGGAGCAGGACCAGGCCCTCGTCTTCCACGATCCGGAGACCGGCGGGGAGACCGCGGCCGTGGAACTCCCCGAAGGCGCCGTCGACCCGATGGCGCCGGAACTCCCCGCTCACTCGCTGTTCTCGGCGGACTGGCACTACTTCGCCCACGCGAGCCCCGATTCAGGCGCGATGGAACTGGCCGCGCTCGCCGAGGACGGCTCGGCGTACGAGGCCGCGGCGACGCTCGAACCCCCGGAAGACCAGACGTGGGGCGATCCGCGCATCTCCGGCGATCGCCTGTGGTTCACCGCCGAGAGCACCGGCGAGGGGCAGGAAGGCACGCGGGTGCTGTCGGTGGCGCTGGACGAGACGGAAGGAACACCGAACCAGGAGGGGGCGCTCCCTCTCGACGCGAACGGCCAACCCAGCGACTGGGCGGTGGATCCGGACGACGAGCTGTACATCCGGGAACAGCAGCAGACCACCCAGGTGGGTGGCGGCAACGGTGATCTGGTTGTGCGCGAGAGCGGAGACAACGTCATGAACGCGACCCTGACCACAAATGGAGAACAGTGGCAGGACCTGGGCGCCTCCCCGGCCTGGGGCGGAGACAGCATCGTGGTGGGACCGGTGGATGCCAACGGAGAGGTCGCGGAGGAGCGGGCCGGTGCGCACCTCGTCGCACTCGATGAGAACAGGCAGGGTTTCGAGAGCACCGAGTTACTGGGAGGCGGTGACGCCCCGGTCCTGCAGCACGCGCCCGCACCCAACCGCGATGCCCTCCTGCTGCAGAGCACCAGTGCCTGGCACCGCGTCGACATCGGCGACGACGGCGGGGCGGGCCAAGCCGAGGAGCTTTTCCCCTCCCCTCGCGACACCTCGATGGCGGGCTACCCGCTCGTGGTCCGCTGGAGCGAACCGGAAGGCTGACCGGGGACGCGTCGACGAGCGGCGACACGAGCAACGCCCGGCAGGCGCGGCACAGTCCAGTAAGGACGGTCTTCGGTAGAATGCGCCAGAGCACCGTCCTACGCGACGATTGGTGCCCCATGGCGCACGAGCACCCGGAAATGCCCGACAACGAGCAGACCCCCACGATCGACACCAGCGTTCCGCATTCCGCTCGCATCTGGAACTACTGGCTCGGCGGGAAGGACAACTTCCCCTCCGACCAGGCCGCCGGCGACGAGATCCGCCAGGTCTTCCCGGCGATCGTCGAGGATGCCCGCGCCGTCCGGGCGTTTCTCAACCGCGCGGTGCGCCACCTCGCCGGGACGGCCGGGGTTCGCCAGTTCCTGGACGTCGGCACCGGCCTGCCTACGGTCAACAACACCCACGAGGTCGCCCAGTCGGTCGCGCCGGAGTGTCGCGTCGTCTACGTCGACAACGATCCCCTCGTGCTGGCGCACGCCCGCGCCCTGCTGGTGGGCAGCCCTGCCGGCACCACCGCCTACATCGACGCCGACCTGCGCGATCCCGAGTCCATCCTGCAAGGGGCGGCCGAGATCCTGTCCTTCGACGAGCCCATCGCGCTCATCCTGATGGGGATCCTGGGGCACATCACCGACAACGAGGAAGCGCGGGGGATCGTGCACCGGCTCATGGACACCCTGCCGCCGGGCAGTTACCTCGTCATCTCCGACCTCACCAACGAAGTCAACGGCGAGGCGGTGGACAAGGCCATCCGGTACTGGAACGAGAACAGCTCGAACCCGCGGGTGAACCGTACTCCGGACGAGATCGCGCGCTTCTTCGACGGCCTGGAGGTTCTCGAGCCCGGTGTGGTCTCCAGCTCACTGTGGCGCCCCGAGATCACCGGCCCCCCGCCGGTGGACGACTTCGGCGCCGTCGGGTACAAGCCGTGACCTCCGTCAGTTGAACGACGCGGTTCGCCGCGGCGCGGGTGGTCCCGTACCGGACATCCGCCCGCCTCGCCGTCAGTCCCGCCTTCCGGCGCCCGCGGCGCCGGCGGCCAGGGCAAGGAAAAAGCACGCGAACCACAGCGCTCCGGCCGCGCCAAGGGCGCCGGCCACGGCGCCCGCCCCGGCCGGAAGGGCCACCTGGCCGACGCGGTTCGCCCACAGCCGCAGGGCGAGCGCGGTACTGCGGGCGTCACTGGGAACGGCCATCACCACCGCGGTCATGGTCAGCGGCTGGCCGACACCGAGCAGGAACCCGCCGATCGCCAACGCGCCGGCCATCGCGGCCGGGCCGCTCCACGGGAGGCTGACCACCGCGAGCGCCCCTGCCGCGCCAAGCGCGCTGGTGACAATGAGGGTCCTGCGCGACCAGCGGGTGAGCAGGTGGGACAGCAGCAGCCGCGAGAGGATGGAGCAGCCGGCGCGCAGCCCGAGCAGCACGCCAACCGCCGACGGTGCGATACCGCGGTGTTCGGCCACCAGCGGCAGGTAGGCGGTCAACAGGTCAACGGCCGACAGCAGGGCCAAGCTGACGAAGAGCCCGGACGGCACGCCGGGCCTGCGCAACAGGCTGCCGATGGGCGAACGGGCCGTGGCACCGCGCTCGCGCTGCGCGGGCGGCTTCTCGCCGCCGGCCAGCCACAGCCCGATCGCGGCGGGAATGCCGCACGCGGCGGCGCCGGCCGCGATCAGCAGGGCCAGCGAGGTCGCGCCCTGCAGAGCGGCGCCGGTCGCCTCGCCCAGCAGGAACCCGGCCGCCAGCGGCCCGGCCATCTGCCCGACCGCGGCACCGGCCGTGAACCAGCCGAAGTTGCGATCCATCTCGGACTCGTCGGAGAACCGCGCGACCAGCCCTTGCCCGGCGACCATGAAGATGATGTGACCCAGCCCCAACGCCGCGCTCGCGCTCGCGATCATGCCCAGCGAATCGGACCCGGCCAGCAGAACGGGCCCAAGGGCGAGGAACGTGATCCCGAGCACGACGATCGGCGCCAGGCGGGGAACACGGTCGGTCAGCCGGCCGAGTGGAAGCGCGATGACGAGCGGGAGTAGCGCGTACGCCGCGGTGATGAGCCCGATCGCCAGCGCGTCACCACCCTGGGAGATCGCCCGGTAGGAGATCAGGGGCCGCGCCAGGTTGAGGGCGGTCTGGGTGCAGATCACGCACCCGACCAGCCACCACAGCCACCGTGGGGCCGTGGGCCCGGTCGGCCATCGGAGCTGGAGCCTAGGACTCATGGCAGATATTCATCAGGTCATCGGATAACACCGGAATCGCCTCTCTCGTCCGCTGCTTTCCCGCTGGACTCGCGCGGGCCGCGATCCGCTCCGGACGCCGGCGGCAGCCGCGGGCGGGGTCTAGGGTCAGTTTCGTGGAGTGCTCAGCCGCCGGGGTTCCGGAGGATCCGAAGGTTCCCGGCTATCCGGGCGCCCGCGAGCCTGCGAGCCCAAAAACACTTCGGGCGCCGCCGGGGTTCTGGAGGGTCCGCAGGTGTGAGAGCGAGGAACGAGCGACCACACCGGAGGATCCGAAGGTTCCCGGCTATCCGGGCACCCGAGAGCCTGCGAGCCAGGGCAACATCTCCCAACCCGGCGCGGGTCACGCTTCGACCTCGACCTGTGTCCCGTGCACCGGACCTCGGGCGAGGGTGTCCAGGATGGTGCGCAGCGTGCGGCCCAGGTGGCGGGTGAGCTCCTCCGCGGCGTCGCCGGGACGCGCCTCACCGATCGCCGCGCACATCCGCAGATGCTCGCCCAGGGAGTCCACCAGGTGCCCGGTGTCGCTGTGGGCGACATTGCGGAGCCGGGTCGTCTGGCCGCGCTGGTCGGCGATGGTCCGGGCCAGCGGCTCATTAGGGGTGGCGGCGATCAGTTCCTGGTCGAAGCGCTCCGCCAGGGCGTAGAACGTGCCGGCGTCTGCCGCCTGGTTCGCACGCGGCGCCGTGTCCCGCACCGACTCGAACTCCGCCAACAGGTCACGGAACGGCCGTAGCAGCTCGGGGCGGGCGCTGCCGTCGCGGGCCACCATCCGCGCGGCCGCGGGCTCCAGCACCATCCGGAACTCGAACAGTGCCCGCACCCCGCCCAGGGAGATCGGCGCCACCCGGGCGACTTCGCCGGGAGCGGAGTCGACCAGGCCTTCGCGGGCGAGACGGCGGATGGCCTCGCGTACGGGGGTGCGGGACGCCCCGATCCGCCCTGCCGCTACCACCTCGCTCAGGCGGGTGCCGGGCGGCAGGTGCAGTTCCTCTATCTCGCTCTTGAGTCGCTGATAGACGCTCTCGGTCTTACTGGTCTCCCCGGCCATCCGCACTCGCCCCTCGGTTACCGCCCCGGGCGGCACAGGTATCTCGACGTCAAGGCACAAGGGTACCGGTGCGGTATCCCGAACGGGACACTGGCCTGTATACAGCACAATGACCAGCGGCGAGTATCGCCGGGTGGCACGCGGCGGACCGATTGACATCATCTCTCATGCCGTCTCCACCTCCCGTGCGACCGCCCGCCAGTGCTCTCCGCGCGCTGCGGACCGAACGCGAGCCAACGCTTCCCCAGCATTTTGGCGTTCGTGGACCAACGCGGGACCGAATCCGGCCACCCACCACCGGATTCCCACCGACCTGCGAATGTCCGCCTTCCTCCGCCGCTCAGCCCCTCGGATGCGACCCCAACCCCGGTCTCAATCCGTGCGAACTCCATTACGCACCGATACTCCCATCCGGACTGACCGGACGACCCATCTGTGAACAGCCCTCCGCAAGTTCGGTGCGACTCAGTTCGAATCTGATCCGGGTAGCGCGGGCTGGTGGACGAAACCACCACTCGGCCCTGCTCATTCAGAATACTTCGAACCAGAAACCGAATCACTGAAGAAAATGGGTCGGATCATCGCCGGACGGAGCTGATCTAAACGGAGACGAAACGACCTGGCTCACACGAATTCTCTGCGGAACAGCTCTCGTTATTATATCAGGATGCAGAATAATCGGAATAGGCCCCATGAGCGGCACACTCAACCAAGAGCAAGCACTCGAACGCGTCGAACAACACATCGGAAACGCCACAGCCAACCTGCCCGACTCGCTCCACACCGAATCATTGGGCGTCATCGACGGCGCAAGCTGCGACGACCCGACCGACAACGGACCAAAGGTCCGAATCATAGTCAGTCACAAGTACTGGCTGGACGGCCTACAACCCGAAGACAACGAACACCACGCGGAACTCCTCCACCAACACTGGACCAACAACGGATACACAGTACTCACCGATGATCGCCCAGACGAGATCTACATTTCGGTAGAAAACAACGAAGACGGATTCCGGATGTCACTGCAAGAGAGCGCGGAGGGCAGTCTCTCGCTCGGCGCCTCCTCGCCCTGCATCTGGCCGAACGGAAGTCCCGAATAGCATGAGCGACGCCGGAAACAGGCAGACTTTCGCCGCTCCGCACCAAATTTATGGGCACCCTGGCCGTACACCGGAAAGGTACATAGACGGTTCGTCAATCCGCTTGGCAACGGTGTCCGGTACGCGCGCGATCCAATTCCCGGGCACGCGGCTCACGGCCAGCACGGCCACGCGACACGAGTAACCCGGGTGGCCCCATCCCCCACGGCTGGGCCACCCGGGTCCTTCCTCGTTGGTAACCGGCTACCGGATGGGCACTCCGGCGATCTCGCCGAACTCACCGGCGTGCAGGGTCATCTTCTCGACATCCTGCGAAGGCGCCGGGAAGATCGCGATCGTCCGGTAGTCCTCTCCGGGCTGCAGCTCGTGCACCTCCTCGGCGAAGCCCTCGTACTCGTCCTCGCCGAGCTTGAGCTGGGACACGTACCGCACGACGTCGCTGTCCGACTCGCTGAGTACGAACCCGCCGAGCGTGCCCTCGTTGTACTGGGAGGGGCCGCCCGGGATCTCCGCGTCCGCACCCCCGATCTCGGGTTCAACCGGCTCGTCGGTGGTGTTGTTGAACGCGACCGTGCCGATCAGGTAGGCGCCGTCGCGGGTCAGCGGGTAGACGTCGAGCTGCACGTCGTCCTTGGTCACGCTCTCGTGGATCTCGCCGTCGTCTTCGTTGTAGGCCGCGGGCGCGGAGACGTGGCGCTCCGCCGCGTCGAGGCCGCCCTCGCTCTCCTCGCTGCCGCCGCCAGTGTTGACCTTATAGGTGAACTCGACCCGGCGGTTCTGGGCGCGCGCCTCCTCGTCGTCGGAGCCGCCCTCCTCGGCGATGGGCTCCTCGCTGCCCCGCCCCTCGGTGGTCAGGGAGTAGTCCGAACCGAGGTCGTCCGCCAGCAGCTCCTGCACGGTCTCGGCGCGCTCCTCGGAGAGTGTCTGGTTGTAGTCGTCGCTCCCCTTGCCGTCGCTGTGCCCGACGATGGTGATCTCCTCGACGTCCGATCCGAGGTTCGTCCGCATCGACTCCGCGGCCTGCTGCACGACATCCTCGGCCTCGTCGGTCAGCTCCGCCTCGTCGAACTCGAACATCACGTCGGCGTTCAGCGCGATGGTCTCCTCGTCACCGGACCGTGTGGTGGAGGCGACGTCGCTGTGCACAAACTGCTCCAGGTTCAGCGGACGTGCCTCGATGTCGGCCGGCGGCTCGTCGTAGGGGTAGTACACCTCCGTACCCTCAGGGATGTCGGAATCCCAGGTGTCCGGGTCGATGTACTCGTCGGCGTTGGGTTCCGGCTGCTCGCTGATCTCGTCCACGTGCTCCACCGGAATACCGGTCATGGCGCCCATGCCGCTGCCGGTGAACGTGAGGGTCTCGACGTCCTCCGGCACGGGCGGGAAGTACCTGCGGACCATCTGCGGCGCGCCCTCGTGGATGGGCATCCACGGCGAGTCCTCCTCGAAGTAGGTGCCGTAGGCGCGCTCGTTCTCCTCGTCGACCAACTGCTCGTACACCAGGCCCGACTCGGAGTCCACCATCCGCGGCGGCGAGGTCAGGTCCGTTACCTCCCCCTCCAGGGGCTCCAGAACGTTCTCGTAGCTGTCGAGCACCATGTACTCGTCGGTGCTCTCCAGACCCACGATTCCGTACTCCATCTCGACATCGTCGCCCGTGTCGAGGAAGATGCGGCCCTGCTTGACATAGGGGAACTCCGGCTCCGGGGCCTCCTGCTGCTGCTCTTCCTCCTGCTCCTTGTTCTGGTTGTCGTCCTGGAAGCGTTCCAGATTGTCAACCACAGCGCAGCCGCTGAGCAGCAGCCCGCCAGTGGCCAGCACACTGACCGCACCCAGAGAGGTTCTCTGTGCCATGAGGGGACTCCGCATCGTGTCGTTTGGGGGATTCATC
The DNA here is from genome assembly GCF_014203805.1 of Lipingzhangella halophila. Classification (GTDB taxonomy): domain Bacteria; phylum Actinomycetota; class Actinomycetes; order Streptosporangiales; family Streptosporangiaceae; genus Lipingzhangella; species Lipingzhangella halophila. The sequence continues at coordinate 5,477,831 of NZ_JACHJT010000001.1, forward strand.
CGAATACGACGCTCGCGACAGCGTTCCGGTTCTTGATGCGGGCCCCAAAGTTGATCGCGTCCAGTCACGGAGCAACCACGCTCCGGCTGTGCCCACGTAGCGGATGCCGGACCGCGGGCCTGGTGAGCGGCCCGCTGGCGTTGGAGCCCTACGCCCTGTTCCACCCAGGACGGCGGCCGGTGAACGCGACCAACCGGTCGCTCGGGCCGGCTCCGCGCGGCACACTCACCGGCTGGGCGAACCGCACAGGACGGTCGGCATCCGTGATGAGCACGGGCACCACGTGGAGCAGCTCCTCGGCGAGCCGGGGCGGAACCGGCAGCTCGTGCCCGCAGGCCTGGGCAACGTCCCACCCGTGCACGGCCGCCTCGATCGCCCCGGCGCTCGCGGCGACGCTCATGGGCAGCGGAGAGCCCGCGACCGACAGAAGGGCCGGCGTGTCCAGTTGGGCCCACGCCCCCAGCGCCCGGCTGGCCCGCCTGCGGACGGTCTCGGCGGCGCCGGTAGCGGACTCCGCGTCGTGGGTTTCGGGGTCGATCCGCCCATCCTCGGCGACCGCACACAGCGCCGCGAACGAGTCGCCCATGTGCCCCAGCAGCACGCGCAGCTCCCACTGCGCACAGGGTGTGGAACAACCCAGCGCCTCCGCCGTGACCAGGCTGAGGCTGCCCAGGGTGTAGCCAACGGCACGTTCGAGCAGGGCAGTAGCGCCCAGCAGCGCGCCGGGCGGCTCCGGAAGGGTCATCGCTGCCCCGGGAATCTAGGGCTGTCGCCGCCACGGCATCGCCGGGGCGGTCATGGGCAGCCCGAAGGCGGGGAACAGGGTGGTGTCGAAGAACGCGGCCACGTGCGAGACGCCTCCGCGGGTCACGGTGAGCACCTGGAGGTGGAACGCCTGGTGCTCACCGTTGCCGTCGCGCATGTACAGTCCGAACGCCGGCTGGCCGTTCGCCGTGGTCGGGATCAGCAACTGGTCGCCCGGGCCCTGAGCGGGGCAGTTGGTCGCGATCAGCCGGCCGATGTTCTCCGCCCCCCGTGTCCAGGTCAGGAACGGCGGCATCTCCCAGACGGCCTCGGAACTGAACAGCTCGACCATCGCGGCAACGTCGTAGTTCTCGAACGCCGCGACATAGCGGTCGAGCAGCTCGCGCTGCTCCCGCTCGCCGGGCTCGGCGACCTCGTCCTCGGTGGGCATGACGTTACCGAGCTCGGCTCGGGCGCGCTGCAGCAGGCTGTTGACCGCCGTGGTCGACGTGTCCAGCGCTTCGGCGACCTCGGCAGCGCGGAACCGGAGGACATCGCGCAGTACGAGCACCGCCCGCTGCCGGGGCGGAAGGTGTTGCAGGGCGGCGACGAACGCCAACCGGACACTCTCCCGCGCCACGACAACGGTTCCCGGGTCGGAGTCATCGGCGCCGACCACCGCGTCGGGAACCGGCTCCAACCACGGCACCTCGGTCCGTTCGACCAGCTCACCCTCCGGGTCGGGGGTCGGTCCCCCCAACCCGGTCGGCAAGGGCCGCCTGCCGCGGCTCTCCAGCGCGGTCAGGCACGCGGTCGTCGCGATCCGGTGCAGCCAGGTCCGCAGCGACGAGCGCCCCTCGAAGCGTTCGTAGGCGCGCCACGCCCGCAGGTAGGTCTCCTGGACCAGGTCCTCTGCGTCGTGCACGGAGCCCAGCATGCGATAGCAGTGCGCCATGATCTCGCGCCGGTACGGATCCGCCAGGGTGGAGAAGCTCTGGTCGGCAGCGTTGTCTACCACAGTTGTCAACACTACGCGTCCTGTACGACAGAAAGCACGTTTCCGGCCGGGTCGGTGAACCACGCGACCAGTGGGTACTCGCCGCGGACGACCCCCTTCTCGTCGTGCTCGAACGCGTCGTAACGCAGCAAGCGCACGCCCCGCCGGCCCAACTCGTCGACCGCAGCGTCGATGTCGTCCACCGGGAAGTTCAGGATGGTGAACGACGCCGGGGTGTGGTCGGGCTTTGGGTAGACCAGGATGTCCTGGTCACCCGCGATGTGCAGGGTGAGGAGCCCGTACTTTTCCATCCCCGGCACGTCGGACCCCCTGATCCCGAGTGTCTCGCTGTAGAAGCTGCGCGCCACCTCGGTGTCGTCCACCGAGAAGCCACTGAACGCCTTCGTGTTCGTGAACATGGCTTCCCTCCCTTGCCTACTGGTTGCTGGCCGCCATGGCCGCCTTGTGCTCCTCGCTGAGCTGGATGAGCTGGACGTAGTTGCCGTCGGGGTCGATCGCGGTGGCGAACAGGCTGCCGTCCCGGTCCTCCAGTTCGGCCGCCCACCGCGTTCCCAGGCGCTCCATGCGCGCGACGACGTCGCGGGCGTCGGAGACGTCGAAGTTGAGGATGATGCGGCCGGGCTCGGGATTGGTGTCGCCGATGTCGGCACGGCTGTCGATGAGCACGTGGAACGTGCCGAACTTGAGCACCAGGTATGTGTCGACCTTCGTGTCGTCCTCAGGGTCAAGCGAACCGGCGTACCAGGCGTGCAGCCGCTCGGGGTTGGTGCTGGCGAGCAGGATGCTGTCGAGGCTGGGGCGTGACATGAGCGGAGTTCCCTTCGTCGCGGTGCCGGCAGGGCCGGCTGTGCTCTCTCACCCGTACTGACTCGGCGGGTCACCGGAACTCATCGCTCGCGCGGCGGAAATTTTCCGGCCGCTGACCCGACGGGCCCCGGGTCAGGTACCCGCCGGGGCGCGCTCCGCGGCCCGCGCGGCGTCGGTGTCATCGCCGGTGTGCCCTTGTTCGCCGCCACTCGGGCGGTCCCGCAACAGCACCACGGCGAGCAGCCCGAACAGCACCATCGGCAGCACGCCCAACCCGGCGGCCACGTTCAGCCCGTGGGTGAACGCATCCCGGGCCGGTTCGAGCATCCGCTCCGCTACGTCCGCCGGAAGGCTTTCGGCGGCGGCGACCGCACCGGCCAGTGTGTCGCGGGTGGCCGCGGCGGCCTCGGCCGGTACACCGGCGGGCACCTCCACCCCACTGCGGTAGAGCGCGGTGCCGAGGCTGCCCAGCATCGCCACGCCCATGGCGATCCCGAACTCGCCGCTGGTCTCCGACATCGACGCCGCCGAGCCGGCCCTGTCCTTGGGCGCCGATCCGACGACGATGTCCGTCACCAGCGCGGCGCCTGGACCCAAGCCGATCATCGCGACCATGAGCCCCACGATCAGCAGCAGCGTCCCGTCCACGGTGACCTGGCTGAGCAGCGCGAATCCGACAGCGGTGACGCCCATGCCCCCGCCGATCACGGCTCCGCGGCCGATGCGCTGCGCGAGCGGCGACGACAGCATCGTGCCGGTGATCATCGCGATGGCCGGAGGCACCAGCCACAGGCCGGCCTGAAGCGGGGAGAGCCCGTTGACCAACTGCAGGTACTGGGAGATGAGCAGGAACATGCCGCCCATCGCCACGGCGCCGACCATCATCACGCCCAGTGCCGTACTGATCGTCCGGTTGGCGAAGAGGCGCAGGTCGAGCAGCGGGTCATCCAGCCGGAGCTGCCGGCGCGCGAACCACATCCCGACCAGGGCGCCCGCGAGGATCGCCGCGATCGGCCCGAGCGCGATCCCTTCCTTTGCCAGCTCCTTGAGGCCGTAGATGATCGGGAGGATGGTCGCCAACGACAGGGCCACGCTGAACAGGTCGAGCCGCCCTGCGACCGGCGCCCGGTACTCGGGCAACAACAATGGCGCACTGACCAGCAGCAGCACCATGATGGGCACACCGAGCAGGAAGACCGAGCCCCACCAGAACCACTGCAGCAGCACACCGCCGACGACCGGACCGATCGCGGTCCCGCCCATGAAGCAGCTCATCCACACCGCGATCGCCACCGCCCGCTGCCTGGAATCCGCGAACATGTTGCTGATCAGCGCCAATGTGGAGGGCATGAGGGTGGCACCGGCGACACCGAGCGCGGTGCGAGCCGCGATCAGCATCTCGGCGCTGGTGGCGTACGCGGCCACCACCGAGGCCGCGCAGAACGCCGCCGCGCCGATCAGCAGCAGCCGCCGCCGGCCGATCCGGTCACCGAGGGTCCCCATGGTGATCAGGAAGCCGGCGATCATGAAACCGTAGGCATCTATGGATCTAGGTACGTGCAAAACGTATTCTTTGAGGTATGGAGATCACGGCACAGAGCACCCCCCGCGCAGCCCTTTACCAGCGCATTTCCTCTGCCACGGATGATCTGGGCGTCACGCGCCAGGAGCAGGACAACCGTGCGCTTGCCGAGCGGATCGGGGTAGACATCGTGGATACCTACACCGACAACAACCGCAGCGCCTACACCCCCGGTAAACCCCGCACCCAGTGGGATCGGCTGGTTGGCGACATCAAGGCCGGGCGCGTTACCGCTCTGATCGGTTGGGCCCCGGACCGTTTCACCCGTCAGACGCGCGAGCTTGAGGACCTTATTGACGTCATCGAGGAACACAGCGTTGCGTTGCACACCGTCACCGCTGGTGTGTGGGATCTGACGACACCGGCCGGGCGTATGGTCGCCCGCCAAATCGGCGCGGTTGCGCGCTATGAGAGCGAGCTGAAGTCGCAGCGCATCAAGCGCCAGAAGGAGCAGGCCCACGCGGCGGGCAAGTGGATCGGGGGAGCGCGGCTGTATGGCTATGCCCCCGGCATGAAGGGCCTTGTGGCCGAGGAGGCCGAGCGCGTCAAGGACGCCGCCCGTCGTGTACTGGCCGGAGAGACCACCGGGGCAATCGTGGCCGAGTGGAACAGCGCGGGTGTGGTCGCGGCCCGTGGAACGCATTGGACGGTGCAGAGTCTGCGCCAGCTTCTGACGAACCCGCGTATCGCCGGGCGTGCCACCTACAAGGGCGAGGTGACCGGGCCCGGTTGGTGGCCGCGCATCATCACCCCCGAGCAGTCCGAGAAGTTGATTCGGCTGTATGCCAACCCCGCACGGCGCACCAACCACGCCGGAACCGCGCGCAAGCACGAGTTGTCCGGATTCCTGCGCTGTGCTCTGCCGGGCGAGCACGAGACCGCACATGCATGTGCGAGCCGGATGAAGGCCCACGCCCACCACGACTACCGGCGTAAAACCAAGAGTCTGGTCTATCGGTGCGACCGCACACGCGCCGGAGCGTGCGGCAAGCGCGTGGTTAGTGCTGCCCCGGTTGAGCGAATCGTGTTGGCCGAGCTGTTCGCTACCGTGGCCGACTCTGGTTTCCTTGCGCGTCTGGCCGAGCGTCACCGCGTGGACCCCGCCATGGTGCAAGCGGTCAAGGACGACGAAAACCAGCTTTCCGAGTTGGCCGACGCCTACGGGTCCCAGCAGATCACGATGAAGGAGTGGTTGCAGGCACGCGGCCCGATTGAGGCCCGGTTGACCACGAACCGCGCCCGCCTCAACGCCAGCGACCCTGTCAAAGCGTTGGAAGGGTTCCACGGCACGCCCGAGGAGCTTTCCGCCCAGTGGGAAACCCTGACCCTGTCCCGTAAGCGCGCGATCCTGGGAGCCGTCATCGAACACGTTGACGTTTACCCCTCCACCACGACCGGGCGTAAGTTCGACACCAACCGCGTACGCATCGCATGGCGCGTCTGAAGACCACCACCACGACGACGGCCCCGAGGCAACGCGCCCCGGGGCCGCTGTCAGCCACACCCACCTAGCCCGGATCCTGGTTATCCAGGCCGAACAACATCACGAGCTGTTCCAACGTTGACACGTCGGTGATCTCCGGCCCCAAGCCTTGCGCCGCCCGCTCACGGCGCGCCCGCGCACGCACCCAGGCCCACCACGCCTCATCATCCGAGCCGTCATCACACCCACCACCATCCTTCCCAAACCGCCCAGAATCGCCCATAAACCTCCTGTCGCCGCACCCGAATCCCACCGTTTCGGCGCTTCCCACAAACCGCCCCCGACCGCCACCCCTCACCCGGCACAGCCGAGGCGTATATTGACGCGCTTCGCGCGCGGCATTTTTGTTCCATTGGTTGCGGTCACCTTCAGCCACGACCATCACGTTTTCCCCAGTCACGGCGCCGCTGCTGGCCCTGCTGCGCATTCTGGACATCGCCCCACGTTTGGCCCCGCTCGCGCGGCTGATGCTCCTCACGCGATACGCGCTGCTGGCCTGATCGCTTATCCGGTTGCGTGCCTTCTGTAGAACCGCCGGAGGACGACGACTGATCACTACGCCGCAGCGCAGGCGCCGCACGAGGAGACCGCGCACGACCCGACCCGCCCGGATCACCCCCCGAGGCGACGCGCCGATCCCCAGACGACGCCCGCGCCTGGGAAGGATCACCCCCACCAGACGAGGTATTCGCATTGCCGTGCCCCGACGTCCCAGCGTCACCCGAGGCGGCAGGCGCCCGCGACGAGGCAGTGTTCCCCGACGCACCGGACCCCCGCTGCTCACCCGCACGTTTGCGCAACCGCAGCCGCCCACGACCCCCGGTATCGGCCCCGCCCTGACGTGTCAGCGCCCGCGACCCCCCAGCACCGCCCCCCGATGCCCCACTGGCCCCACGCGACGCCTGCGTACGCGGCTGTTCGTTTTGCTGTCCGCCCACACGCGCAATCACCCGATGCGGCGTCACAGCATTAACAGTGGTTCCGGCAATGCTGACCAGACGCTTTCGATACCACAGCACCGCGATAGCGATCATGGCCAGCACGACCATTTGCCCACCCCACGGCAGAGGCGAGGCAAAAACCATGACGTAGAGCATCGCGACGAGCATTAGGGCGAATGTGAGGAACACTTCTTTGATGAGGACACCAATGGTGACCTCAAGCCACCGAATCAGGTACCGCCTCCCAATTCCGGGATGAACCCCGATGAGCAGAACAAACGGGGAGATCAGCACGAGGATGAGAAACGCGATTCTCAGCATCAGGATGGAAAATCCGAGTGCGAGGATCAGGCCCCCCGCCGTTACCGACACCGCGAGCGAGAACGCCGCCTGGCCGAGGCGCGCCCCCGCACGGTCCCCCGCATGGACCGCATACACCCCAGGCGAGCGCTCCTCAATCTCGGCCGAGATCGCCTCAAACTCTGCCTGTTTTTCCTCGACCAGCTCCGATTCCGTGAGGCCGCCCTCATCGATATAGTGCCGCTCGGTACGCGAAATCGATTGCGCGTACAGCAGCTCAACGGAATGGTCATTCGCGATATCCTTGGATTCCTCGCTACTACCGAATTGCCCGAGGATCCAGGGTCGACATACGAGCGATGACCACATCCAATCCGCCGCATTTTCAGGATTCAGCGTTTCCTCTTTTTGTGAGGGATGAACAGGCCCAAAATGCTCGTCTGATTCAGAAAACGTATTACTGGCACGCGGACACTGGTCAATCCCACCCGTCGACGCATCGATTTGTCCGACCACACCATGCGCCAATGTCGAACCGGCTAACGTGACATCGGTGGCGGAATTAATAACCAGGCTTGGCGAGCCAATAACCAGCAAAGAGAGCACATTCGCCCCGACCATCCACAACGCGCCCTGAAAAACCTCGGTGGCACGCCTGCGGACCAGCCACACCCAGGCCATCCATAGCGCACCGAGGATGATCACCGGACCGAGAAGCGCCGCCCACACGCCTTTTCCAAGAGTTTCGACAGCGTCCACCACGAACGCGCTGAATTGTCCCGCAAGATCGTCACTAAGCGCCCACTGATACATTGAGATCGCCAGAACCGTGATCCCTTTCGACAGCGACCACGTGACATCAGCGAGCGAGGCCACCGGCGCCGACGTGAGCTTATCCACGCAGGATTCCCGGATCGTGTGCCACGAGGTGCCGGCCGCCCCGTATTCCACCCACGGGATATCCATGACCTCACTCGATTCTGGGTCCGGGCGTTGACCCACGTCGTACCAATGCGGCACCACAACGGTACTTCCACCATCGGAAATCGATTCCGGCACCGGTGCAGGTTCCCCCTCACAGCCCGGAATCTGAGCCGACGCCGAGGGCGCACACACCAGAACCGCAATGGCGATAATTGCGAGCGAAATAGAGACACGTCGACTATGGCGCACAACTACCCCCGCAGTGCGCTAGAATCCGGACCGATTTACTAGAAGATTTCCGCAGCTAGTTGCTTCTCGCGAGCGATTTGCTCGCGATACTCGATTTTGGTTTCTTCGTATTCGCGTGCCATCGCTTCCACGAGAAGCGCGTCAGCCGAACCGACGTAGCCACGCCCGGCGTAGCGCCACTGGCCCACGACCTCCGTGGACTCGTCATTTTGGGCGTGCCACACGTCAGGCTGACCACTCACGGAGTTCTGGCGGGCGCGCCATTGCCGACGTACCGCGCGCAGCGCCCCCAGGGTCACCGAATAGGCCCGACTTTTGGTGGAGAAATGGCCCCGGAACCCCAGCATGTGTGCCCAGCGCCGCAGCTTCAGATACGCCAGGTCGCCACGCCCGCCCAACTCCCACGCGGTTTCGACCATGCGCGCCACGTGCGCGCCCACCGTGCGCCGCAGCCACCCCCGACGCAGACGCCGAATACGGCGCGCCAGCACTGGCCCCGACCCGATCGAATCCGAAGCCGTTTTCGTGGCGTACTTCGCCAGGTAGGCAGCGGTACGAGCACCATCGCTGATCTCGGACACGTCGTACTGCGAACCCCACTCCGCCGTACGCATCACCCCATCAGGCGAGGGCATTGCCACGGAGGCCGAGCGCACCGCCTGATCAATCGCCGCACGCAGCATGCCTGCCGAGGCCCATGCCGGGGGAGGCACCACCGCCGAAGAGTCCGCACCATCAACCCCGTCCAGGCGCACCACTACATGCAGGTGCACCACGCCCCGCTTTTGGAACTCGGCCACCTTCACATAGGCCACCTTCACGTGGTCCCGAAGCCGCGTGGCGGGAATCGTGTGCCCGACCGCTTCCGAGGCCAGCGGCGCCAGCGCCCGATCAATGCCGATGCGGGTCCGCCGCCACAGTTCGCCCAGGTGGGCATGCCACAGCACCGCGCCGGTGTAGTCATAACAGGCAGCACATAGCGGCGTTCCCACCACCGGGTGATCCGGGGCATGCACCAGCCCGCACCCCAGAGCCCGCCCGTGCGCACACCGCCGCGCAGACGACCGGGGATGGCACCGCCCACCGTTGCCATCACCCCGATGCACCGCCCCGAAGCTGGGCGCGGTCAACGTGAGAAACACTGTGGGATGCTCGGTCACCGATTCCGGGACCGACGTCGACACCCCAGCCGACTCCGCCCCAGGATCCGAACGCCCCGATAACCCCGCGTTCACCAGGTGCCACATGTCACGGCGATACGTCTCCGCACACGAAGGGCACACCGCCGCGCGACGGTCCCCGCACGCGACCAATAGCACCCCATCAGGGGCGCCCGCTGTGGAGGTGGCGGCCCGCACCTCACCCGAAGAGGTATCCACCGCCGAGGCGCCCCCGGAGATGCGTACCGGATTCGCGCAGTAACGCGCGCGTTCGACCTGGCGTTGCCACGCCGGAAAATCCGCACGCGAGGCACGCGCCATAATCGCATCAGAGGTACGAGCCACCATGTGCTACCCCTTTCGCCTCAGTGACTGCCACGATTCGTGGTTTGGCCATTCCGGGGAGTACAGAAACCGCCACAGGAAGATTTGCAGTCGGATTCTATCGGGGTCTGAATTGATGGGTGGGAATTTCCGTCGCCCAACGGCGCGCAGGATATCCGAAAGGAGGTTCTCAAACTCTGGGTTTCGCTCGCGGAAGTTGGGCATGTCCAACGGGTAGCGCGCCCCGTGTGGCCGGTCAGGAATCACACGAGAGGCCGGAGGAGTCCACCGGGAATCGTTCCACCGCGGTTCATCCGTCACAACGACTCCCGTCGCCACCGCGGCCCAGAAATCCGCGCCCCACTGGAATACCACCGCAGCGCCACCGCGAGACGGTAGAAATCGGTTTTGTGGCGCACGGGAGGCCACCCCGCCGCGTGCAGCGCGTGGGCCACGCCCGCCACCACATCAGGGCTCAGTTCGATTCCTGGCCCAGCCGGATAGTTCGCCGCGCGTGGTTTCGGCCCATACTCCACACCCGGATCCGGCTGAAGTTGACCCTGAATTGAGTCGCGTCTTTTGGGCATAACGGTACCTCCAGAAACGGCTGATGGAGAGTCGCGGTGCGAAAACGTCGTGTCGTACCGGTCAGGATCGGAAGGGTCCCGCAGGCCGGAATGATCGTCACTGCATTCCGGCCCGCAGGGCACCCGCTATTTGCGGGTGTGCTCGTGATCCCCCGCCGCCGCGAGCGCCCTAAGGCCATGCCGGGCCACAATCAGGCGGAGAAGAACCCGGTCCGCCTCGTCCATGCGCACCAAGCCGTAGCCCCCGTCATCGTGGCTCAAGGCGAGAAACCGCCGAAGGACATCGTCGAGGAATTTACCGTCCGGGCGAACCAGCGCCGCCCAGAGATCGTGTGCGAGTCGTGTCGGAGGAATGTCGAATTCAGGCCGCAAGTCCCGTGATACCGAATACAGTTTCATGTGCACCTAAAATTGAGGGGATGTGCAGGGGAGCGAGCTAGGCCAATCACACCACCTCCCGAAGGCCCACACCGCGCGTGACCACACGCCGGATGGCGTCATCATCGAGGTAGGCCGCTTTCGTGAACTCCGGCATTCCGCCCTCAGCGAGCAACAGCCCGACCCCGCGATCAATGGCGTCAATGACACCGGCCGAGTATCCTTCCGTGGCCCATCCCGCACCCAGAATCGTGTCTGAGGCATCGCGCGTCGTGCAGCGCAGGGCCCACCGGTAGGCGAAAAGGTCACGGACACTGGTGGGAACCACGTCGGAGGATGGTTTCTGCGTTGCTGCGAGCACGATTATTCCCGCAGCACGGCCCCGCGCCACCAGATCAATCAGCAGCAGATTGAACGCGGTGCGTTTCTGCTTATCCGGATGCGCCGTGAAGAACCGCAACTCATCGATGGTGAGCACTTCCACCAGCCAGCCCAGCGACCGGCTAACGGATCGGATCCCCAACTGGGCGAGCTGGTCATAGCGGCGATCCATCTCCGCGATGAGCCCGCCCAGCAGATCAATCGCGGCGTCAATGTCGTTGTAGACCACACCGCCGCCCATGACCGGTTCCCACAGCGCCAGTTCTACCTGTTTGGCATCCAGCCCGGACAGTCGGGCCATCGGATCCAGCGCCGCAGCGGCGAGCGCGGTGCCCAGCGCGACGCTCTTACCGGCTTCCGGTTCGCCACCAAGAAGCAGGTTGCGGCCCACCAGGCGCAACGTAGACCACTTGCCCAGCTCATCCAGGCCCACCGGAACGCCATCCCACAGCGACCACCGCGCCGCATCAGCCACGGGCGAGGCCAGGCGCACCGGCCCACGCTCATCATGGAATGGGTTGTGATCAAGCACGAGGACCGTCGGATACTTCGCGCGTGCGGGGTCGCGCTTGACACGCGTTTCGCGGACATCCAGTACCACGGCCAACTTCTCGGACGCCGCTGTCAGGTCGTCCGTGCTCAGCCCTTTCGGTAGGCGCACTGTCACCCTGGTTCCCGCCCCCGCATGCTCCGTTTCCGTGATACGTGGGATACGCAGCGCATCGGTTTGCAACCGCGAGAACCGGCACGCCATATCCCACTTACGCCGAAGACGGCCCTCAGACAGCCACCGCCCCACCCCGCTCCGCAGCCGGGGGACCAGACTTAGCACGCCGCCGAGCAATCCTGCCAGTGCAATTCCGCCGCCTAATCTGGCCAGATCCGCCAACGGCGCGCCACGCACCACCCACGGAATCGCCCCGACCACCACCGGAGCCAGGACCACCGCGATTTCGCGCCGCCACAGCCACGCGGGCCGCACCACACGATGCCCCAGCCATGACGCCGCCGTATGCGGGACTCGTGTCGGGACTTCTGGCTCATCGAAAAGCGACGGAAACGCCACCGGGCGCCGTTCTGGCTCATTACTCATCGGAGAGAGGCTCACCCCGCACACCACGGGAGCCCCATTCGTGAAGATCGGCCGCGAATTGCGCCGTTGCGCGCTCAAGAGTGCGTGCCAGCGACACACACGCCGCCTGGCTCAACGCCGAGGCATCGATGCGCACGGACACCGTGCCGTCATCGACCACCAGCACCGGGGCGTCACCGACCACATGCGCGGTCGCGACCACGACACCGGCCGGACTCACCGTTACCCGCGCCGTCACTTGCTCCCCCCAGCCTGACCGGCCTGATCCTTGATCTTCACCAGCGAATCAGCCGTGAACGACAAACCGCTCTTGCCGTTCATGTCCCAGTGCAACAGCCGCATGTTGGTCGTCTGCACCAGGTCATCCGGGGCAACATCAACCGGGCCCGGAACCCGCACACGTACCTGTTGCGTCTCAGCACCATCGATGAGGGTCACCCACAGCACGAACAGCGGCTTACCGTCGCGCTGTTTGACCTCACCTGTCTCAAAGTTCCTGTCCTCCCCCGGAGGCGTCGCCACCCGCACCCGCACAGCGGACATGTCTACCGGAAACCTCACCACAACCTCCATCACCCAGCGTTACGAACGTAGCTACGTTCGCCTTATGAGCATGGTGATGGACTATGCTTAGTTCGTCAAGACCATTACGAGAGGACTCCCCATGGGCGACGCGCCGTACAAACACGCACCCATCGCGGACGCGCTACGCCGCCGCATCCACGACGGCACATACCCACCGGGGCAGCGCCTACCGAGCATCCCCGAGCTACGCCGCACCTTCGCCATCGGCGACCGCACCGCGCGCGCAGCACTCCAGACCCTCATATCCGAAGGACTCGCCACCGCCCACCGACGCCGAGGAACATACGTCTCCGGAAGCACCAGCACCGACACGACCCCCAGCCAGCCCCGCCCACGCCGCACACACTCAGCCAGACGCCACCGGCCCGCCGACGCCCCCACCCCAGGAGACGACGACCTCACCACCCACCCCACCAGCACCACACACGCCCCGCCACCCCCCGACATCGCCCTAGCGCTCGACATTGAGCCCCGATCACCCATCCCACAGCATCAGTCCGTACTGTCTGATGCACATGGAGTTATCGGGGTTCGCACCACGTACGGCACCCCCGAAAACGGCGACCACGTCCTAACCCACACCTACGCGCGCCACCCCACCCCCGACGAAGCACGCGCACTGGCGATACCGGCCGCCGGCATCGTGCTCGTCCACGACGAAACCACCTTCACCACCACCGCCGAACCGCGAGCCGTTACCCGCACCAGCCACCGCGCCGACGTCGTAAGGCTCGCCGACCAATACCAGTCACGAAAATAAAAGGGCCCCCTCTCAACACGAGAGGAAGCCCTAATGGCAGGCGCCTTGCCGAGCCCTAAAGTTCACCCGCCCGAACGTCCCTAAGAAACGCCGACCATTCGGCCGGGGAGAACGAGAGATGTCCGTCCGAGCGATTCTGTGTGTCACGAACTTGCACCTGAACATCTGTGGCGCGGCACTCCACACAGTTAGTTGCGCCACCCTGACTGTAGGTGCTCTTGCTCCACTGATCACTGATCATCGTCAAAGTCTCTCCTTATCGCAGCTATGAGGCGCCGTGAGCCGTCCGGGGGCAACGCGGCCATGCACAGTTCCCCGAACACCCCCACGTAACCACCTACAGTGTCCGGATCATCCGTTGGGGTGCCGCTCACGCGGGTCTCTGTGTAGGCCATGACTCCCTGGTCCGGCACGGTAAACAACAGGAACGGCCCATCCTGCCCAGGGTGGGTCTCCGTGGTCATCGGGACTATCGATACACCGACGTGAGGCCAGGCCGAGACGTCAAGCAGGTAGTCCAACTGAGCTTTCATGGTGTCGCGTCCCCCGATTGGGCGCCGCAACACGTGTTCCTCGATAGCCACCCGCAGCAACGGGGGACGTTCTGCGGTAAGGGTGGATTGCCGTTCCATTCGAGCACGAACGCTCTCGTTTAGCTGGTCCTCACTGTCGGTCGGTTTGCCTTGTCGAAGGCTGGCACGGGCATACTCCGGTGTCTGGAGCAGCCCGGGAACGAGTAGCGGAGCATACTCCCTGATCTCGGACGCCTGTTGCTCCACAGCGACGACGCCAGCAAACCAGGACGGGAAGCCCCGCCCGTCCTGCTGTAGATCCTCCCACCTCCGCAGTAGTGCCCCGTTGGTGGTAAGCAGCTCGTCGAATCGTCGGATTTGGGTAGGTGTGGTGCCTTTGTGGCCGGTCTCGATAGCACTTATCTGCGACTGCGACATAGGCACGGCACGAGCCAACTCTGGCTGCGACATACGGGCATGTTCTCGCCACTTACGAAGCTCGGTACCGAACCTTCGCCGTGCATGTTCGGGGGTTATCGCCATGAGACCACTATCTACCTCCTATATACCGTCACACAACCCTTCCTATTGAGAAGATTCCCCTAACATGCATTATCCCTAGCTTCGATACGAGAGAGATAGGACGGTGGTTGCACGACGCACGAGACCCCCGCGACGGGTGGGCCGTCCGGGGGCATGGCCACCAGCTAACAGGAGCTGATGACATTGACCAGTCTGCCACCGTGCCGAAGCGCGCGTGTCCGCCCCTACCTGCTTGTTGTGGAACGTCTGCGTGCCGCACAGGCCCATGCGTTCGGCCAGTTCGCGGGCCTGACGGTCCTGGCCAGTCTGGGGGTTCGCCGGTGAACGCCCCCTATGAGCACTTGAACTACTTCGTGATGTCCACCGGCGAGGCAGCACACGAACTGGGCATCTCCTCCTCCACTATGCGTCGATGGGCCCGCGCGGGACGCATCGCCTGCGTCACCGACCACAACGGGTGGCGCCTGTTCGGTCAGGGCAACGTCTACGCCCTGCGGGACGCCATGCAGGGGGAGAACCGGTGATCCTCACCCATGCGGAATGCCACGCGCTCAGGGACCTCGTTGACGAGCTGATCGCGGCCACCGATGACCACATCTACTGGCTCGGCCCGGTACGCGATACCTCTCTTGAACTGCGCGAACTACTCACCAGCCACGACAGTGCGGAATCCCCGCTCGTGGAACCGATCTGGGCCAACTGGGAATGCCCCGTCAAGGGCTGCCGGTTCGCGTCGATCACCCCGATGGACCACCCGTGCCCCCTGCGCTGAGCTGACCACAACCAAGCGGAAGACAGCCCACTAGGGCCAACGTCACCGAGCACAAGACCCCCATGGCGACCACGCCCCCGTCCATATGTGTGGTCGCCGTGGGTCACACCCCCCGCACGTCACCCACCCTCCCAAGTGGCGTGCGGGGGCACCAGCCCTCACCCCTGCGCAGCACCAATTCAAAAAAGGAAGATTACATTGAACGACCCACGCCTACGCCAACTATCCACTCTCAGAGAGACGTTCCTTCGTCAAGGTCGTCAGGCGCATGTGTACGCGGGAAATGATACCTATGGCCCCGTGCTTCACACAAAAATCAACGGGGGTATCGTCACAGTGACCTCATGCGGCACATCGTTTCATTTTCGCGCGCCATACGGTGAATGGTGCAAGGTTCCCACCGGATATTCCGAGCAGTGTGCAGCCGACATCTTTCGCATGTACAGCGGATCCGTTTCTACGAGAGAAGAAATCGCATGTGCTCCCTAATGGGCTGCTCTAGATGCGGATGAAACCCTGCCTCTACTGCGGTCATCACGTCTACACACGCGTAGATCTGGACACAGCGCCCCAGGTCACCGCTGAGGACATCGGAAAAAATCGTACTGACCCGTTCAGCCGTAGGTGGATGGGAAAGGCTGTACGTTAGCAGGGTCGCAGCATCCAGGCCCGCCGGCGCCAAAGAGAATCCCTCCCAATCCACGACCGTGAGAGGAGAAACGAGGTTGGCCCAGTGAAAATCCCCGTGTTGAGGAACCCAGGGTATGTGTGTGAGCCCTGGCGCGTCCGGAAGATGCCGGGTGACGCGACGCGCGAAGTGTTTTTCGCTGCGACCAGGACCGGCCCATTCTGCGGTCGTGATGGCGTCGTGGACGTCCCGAAGCTGCCTCCACCACACATCGGACACATCCGGGGCAGTGTCCGCAGTCGGCTCGGGAAAAACGGGCGAGCCATCCACCCACTCAAACACCAGCGCCCGAGCGTGCCCCATCTTTTCCAGGTCGTCATCCCACTGTTCCCACTCGCATTCGTCGATCACGCGAGGCATAGGAACCCGATTTACCAAAACCTGAGCCTCTTTTATCGCGTGTGCACGAGGCCACAACGGCGGCTGTGGTACACGCGAAACACGCACCCATACCGGAGATCCCTCAGGAGTCACCGCACGCGCCGAAACGGTGACATTATTGAACCCCATGCGAACCTCCCCGTCCAAGGAAAGCCCCAGGCGATCAAGCGCGTACATCATGCTCAGTTCGGACATCTGCATTCGTGGACCTCCGGATGCGAATCAACGAGATACTACCATTCCCCTCGAATCAGAAAGGCTCAATCAATGAACGCACCAACGTACACGGGACGTCACGAGAAGGACGACGGCGACGGCGTGTCCCTCGCACACCTGGCTTGCTCGTGCGGATGCGGCGAACCGTCTGGGGCGTGCCAGTCACCCTAGTAGGACGCTCCGCACCGACCACGGTCACTCGCTAGCGTGGCATCAGTAGACGAACGGTCCGCCCGAACTACGAGCACGGCAGACACGCAAGGAACAGCGAGACGTCCAGAATCGGTGACAAATATCCCTACCAGGTCAAGTGCCCGCCCGCGCCTACGGCGCGGGCGGGCATCGCTCTGTGTGTAGGAGGGCGGCCGTAGGTCGGGACGCTTGCCCGGACTCGCGCGCTGCGCGCCCTCCTTCGTCGGGTGCTCGCACGCGGCCCGGTCCGCGCCCTCCCCGGCCTCACCGTCCGCCACACGCTCTACCGCCGCTGTCCGTGCGGTGGGCAGGCCCGCCCGCGCGGGAAGTTCACACCCAGCACGCCCCGCTTTGCAGCGACCAGGCCGAGCACGAGCCGTACCGGAGTCCGCACCGTCGCAGCCGCCACGAGCAGCACCGCTCACACGGTCGGGCGGCCGGGTCCGTACGCGTTCGCACCTCGCGGCGGGACCCGAAGGATCGGGGCCAGTCGGGAAAGACGCGGTGGAGCCAGGGGCCCCGACCTCGCACAAGCTTGCGGCCCCGATCCGCCCGCCACGAGCCGCTCGGCGCGCCCGGACCCGTCCACCCTCACCACCGCGCACCCCAGACCCCCACCACAGCGGCACGAGGTCAGAATGCGGACGCCTCACGACGAGGCATCGAGCCACGCCGAGAGGCCCGCCCCGACACCCCAGGCCATCACCACGGCCGGGGGAAACACGTATCTTTACCAAACTGTGCCTAGATGTCCATGATCCACAGAAGCTGGCTGCTGCTCGGCGCGAGGTCCGCGGCCAGGTGCGGCAGGGCCAGGTAGAGCACGCTCATGTCGAGGGAGAGCAGCAGGGTGGGCAGCGCCAGCACCGCCAGCCCCAGCCACTCCCGCCGCCCGGCTCGCGGGCCCGGTTCGATGTCCGTATCGGTGTCGGTGGTCATGGAGGACCTCTCGTCGCGTCGTCGAAGACGAACACCTGTTCGTTCGCCGGATACTAGGACCACCCGACGACACGAAACTCATCGGCGCTCGCTGTGACACGCGACACACGAGGTGCGCATCCGCCGCCCTGGACCGGCGCTGATCAGCCCGCGCGCCGCCCCGCTCCGCCGGAACCAGAACGGCCGGCCTGGCCGGAGCGGAAGAGCCGGCGGTAGGCCGAGGGCGAGGTCCGCATGGCCCGGGCGAAGTGGTGCCGGAAGGTGACCGGGGTGTCGAACCCGACCGCCGTCGCGATCTCACCGATCGGCAGGTTCGTGGTCTCCAGCAGGTCGAGGCTTGCCCGGACGCGCTGGCTGACGAGCCACCTGATGGGGCTAGTGCCCGTGCAGCGGGCGAAGTGGCGCAGGTAGGTCCGACTCGACATGGTCGCCCGGCGCGCCAGCGCGCTCACCGTGACCGGCTCGGCGAGGTGTTCCAGTGCCCAGGTCATGCTCTCGGCGATCCGGCTGTCGTCGGGGTCGGCCATGACGGGCGTCTCGATGTACTGCGCCTGCCCGCCGTCGCGATGCGGCGGGACCACGAGCCGGCGGGCGATCGCGTTGGCGGCGGCCGCGCCGAAGTCCCGCCGAACCAGGTGCAGGCACAGGTCCAGCCCGGCGGCGCACCCTGCGCTGGTGAGCACGTCGTGCTCGTCGATGTAGAGCGGGTTGGGGTCGACCGCGACACGCGGGTAGCGGCGCCGCAGCAGCTCGGCGTAGTGCCAGTGGGTCGTGGCCCGGCGCCCGTCGAGCAGGCCCGCGCCGGCCAGAGCGAACGCTCCGGAACAGATCGAGACGATGCGCGCGCCACGCTGGTGCGCACGGCGCAGGGCGGCGACGAGCTCGGGACTCGGATCCGCGGTGACGTCGGAGACACTGGGGATGATCACCGTCTGCGCCGCCGCCAGCGCCTCAAGACCGTAGGGCGTGGCCAGGGTCGCGCCCCCGAGAACACCGACCGCACCGGGGCGCTCCGCGCAGATGGTGAGCTCGTAGCGGACGTCGTCGAGGTCCGGCCACCGCAGCCCGAAGACCTCGGTGACGATTCCGGTCTCGAACGCGGACATGCCCTCGTAGGCGAGCACGGACACGGTTGGCCCGTGCGGCGCGGCGTGCGCGACGGTCATGGCGAGATCTTAGCGAACATCGGCATTGGCGACAGTGGTGCGCTCCGTGCTGATCCGGCAGCATCCCCAATATGTCTTCCGACCTCAGCACCAGCCACGCGGGCAACGGCCCGACAACCGACTGGCAGCTCTCACGCACCCACACATCGCCGCAAGGCGATATCCGCTGGGACGCGTTCGGCTCCGGCCCGCCGATCGTTCTGCTACACGGAACGCCGAACTGGTCCTTCATCTGGCGAAACGTGGTCGAGCACCTCGCCCCGCAACGGCGCGTCTACGTATTCGACTGGCCCGGCTTCGGCCGCTCGGACCGCTTCGCGGGGCAGAACATCTCCTGGGACGAGCAGCCGCGCCGACTGACCGAGCTGTTCGCGCACTGGGGACTCGCCGCGCCCACGGTGGTGGCGTTCGACTTCGCCCCGATCTTCGCGCTGCGCTCGCACTTCTTCGAGGGCCTGGACATCGGTGCGCTCGTGCTCGCGGACGCGGCCGTGGTGCCCCCGTTCGTCACCGACTTCTCCCGCGTCGCCAGGGACAACATGGCGACGATGCGCCAACTGCCGACGAACATCGCCGAGGGCATGATCGCCGCGCACCTCGCGGGGACCACCCATCGGCCAATGGCCCCAGAGGTCTTCGACGGTTACATGGCGCCGTGGCGCGGCGCGGACGGTGTGGCCGCCTACTGGCGGGCGGTGGCCGCCTACGACGAGAATCTGGCCGCCCCGCTGATACCACGGCTCTCCCGGCTCGGGGTGCCTGTCCGGCTGCTGTGGGGGGACCACGACGCGTGGATCCCGCCGGCGAAGGCGCACGAGCTCGCCGCCGCTCTGGCCGGTGCCCAGATCCGGTTCGTCCCGGACGCCGGGCACTTCGCGCCGGAGGACAACCCGCGCTCCTTCGCCGACGAGATCCTCGCCTTCGAGGCGGAGCTCGGCCGCGACCAGCGGGAGTAGGCCCCGGCCGGGGCGCGCGCACCCGACCGGGACGCGAGAGCGGGGCCCGCCGCCGTGTTGCACTAGATCGGTGATGTGGGTACGTGATGCAGCGCCCAACGAGAGCAGAGAAGGCAGCGGATACCGGGGTTGGCGGCCGTCGGTGCGGTGCCCCTATGTCCGGTAGTGGTGCTGATCTTGAGGATCTCGTTCCTTTGTAGCGCTTAGAGGGAACGGAATCCTCAAGATCGCCGAACCGATCTAGGTGTGTTGTTTGGGCTCGCTGCCGCTCACCTTGGTCGGGCGCCCCGAAGCCTGGAACCTTCGGGCCCTGCGGTGTGGTCGCTCCCCCACCTCCGGACCCCCAGAACCCCGGCGGCGCCCGACCCGACTAGACACCCCGAGAAACGATCCCTAGCCCCAGGCCAGGGCGGTCATCTCCGGGTCCTCCAGCATCGCGCCGACGTCCCGCAGGACCTTGGAGCCCAGCTCACCGTCGATCATGCGGTGGTCGAAGGACAGCGACAACGTCGTCACCTTCCGGACCGCGAGCTTGCCCTTGTGCGCCCACGGAAGGTCACGGATCTGGCCGAACGCCAGGATCGCGCCCTCGCCGGGGTTGATGATGGGGGTGCCCGCGTCCACCCCGAACACACCGACGTTGGTGACCGTGATCGTCCCGCCGCTCATGGCTTCGGGGGTGGTGGTGCCCTCACGCGCGGTCTCGGTGAGGTTCTGCAGCTCGCGAGCGAGGTCGGGGAGCGGCTTCGTGCCGGCGTCCTTGATGTTCGGCACGATCAGGCCGCGGTCGGTCGCCGCCGCGATTCCCAGGTTCACGTAGTGCTTGACCACGATCTCCTGAGCATCCTCGTCCCAGGTGGCGTTGATCCGGGGATGCCGCCGCACGGCGGTCAGCAGTGCCCTGGCCACGAGGAGCAGCGGCGAGACCTTGAGGCCATCGAACTCGGGGCGCTCGCGCAGGCGGCGCGCCGCCTTCAGGGTCTTTGTGGCGTCGACCTGCAGGAACTCGGTCACGTGCGGGGCGGTGAACGCGCTGTCCACCATGGCCGACGCCATGCGCTTACGCACGCCCTTGACCGGGATGCGCTCCTCGCGGGCCGAGAGGTCAGCTGCGGGCCGCGCCGCCGGCGCCTCTGTCTCGCCCGCTTCCGGTGCCTCCGCCGGGGCCTCCGCGGGAGGAGCGGCGTGCCGCTGGACGTCCTCGCGGGTCACCACGCCATCTGAGCCGGTGGGCGTGACCGCGTGCAGGTCGACCCCCAGGTCCCGAGCGAGCTTGCGCACCGGCGGCTTGGCGAGCGGCCGCGCGGTTCCGCCGTTCGCCGTGGCGGGCGCGGACGCCGCACGGCTGGGTGGCGCCGCGCCGCCGGTCGCGGAGGGCTCGCCGGCGGGAGCTTCCGGCCGGGTGGGGGCGGGGCGCTTGCGCCGGCGGCGCTGGGTCGCCGCCGGCTTCTCCCCGGAGCCCACGAGCGGCTTCTCCTGGGGCTCGTCCTCGTCGCCGTCCGGCGCGGACTCACCGGACCGCCCGGAGTCGCCGGCCGCGTCGGTCCCGGCTGTGCCGTCGCCCACGCGGATGATCGGGGAGCCGACCTCGACCGTGCTTCCGGCCTCGGCCAACACCTCCTGCACGGTGCCGGCGAACGGGCTCGGCAGCTCGACCGCGGCCTTGGCGGTCTCGATCTCGCAGATGATCTGGTTGATCTCGACCCGGTCGCCGGGCTCCACATACCACCGCAGGATCTCCGCGTCGACCAGCCCTTCGCCCACGTCGGGCAGCCGGAACTCCTGCACGCCTTGCTCTGTCATGGTCATCGGGCTCCCCTAGTACGCGAACACGCGGTCGACACCGTCGAGGACCCGGTCGAGGTCGGGCAGGTAGTGCTCCTCCAACCGCGACTGCGGGTAAGGGGTGTCGAACCCGCAGACCCGGGTGACGGGCGCCTCCAGGTGGTAGAAGCACTCCTCGGTGACCCGGGCGGCGATCTCGCCGCCCACGCCGTTGGTGAGGGGGGCCTCGTGCACGACGACCAGGCGGCCGGTCCGGCGCACGGATGCGGTGACCGTGTCGTAGTCGATCGGGGCCAGGCAACGGAGGTCGACCACCTCGATGTCGCGCTCGGTGTCGGCCTCGGCGGCCTGCAGCGCCGTCTTGACCATGGGGCCGTAGGCGAGGAGGGTGGCGTCGTTGCCGGGGCGCGCCACGCGGGCGGCGTCCATCGGGGTGGCCGCGGACAGCGCGCCTCCCGTTTCCACTTCGGACTTCTCGTAGTAGCGACGCTTCGGTTCGAGGAAGATCACCGGGTCGTCGGAGGTAACCGCCTGCTGGATCATCCAGTAGGCGTCCTCGGGGGTGGCGACGGTCACCACCCGCAGGCCGGCGGTGTGCGCGAAGTAGGCCTCGGGGGACTCGCTGTGGTGCTCGACCGCCCCAATGCCTCCGCCGTAGGGGATCCGGATCACGACGGGGAGGCTGAGCGCGCCCGCCGAACGCCGCCGCATCTTGGCGAGCTGGGAGAACGTCTGGTTCGTCGCCGGGAAGAAGAACCCGTCGAACTGGATCTCGCAGATGGGCCGGTAGCCGCGCAGCGCCAGCCCGATCGCGGTGCCGACGATTCCGGACTCGGCAAGGGGGGTGTCGATGACCCGGTCAGCGCCGAAGTCCTTCTGCAGTCCGTCGGTTACCCGGAACACGCCACCGAGCTTGCCGACGTCCTCGCCCATCATGAGGACCTTGGGGTCGGAGTCCATAGCGGCGCGCAGACCCGCGTTGATCGCCTTGCCGATAGTGAGCTTGGTACCCATGTTGGTCACCGCCCCTCGTTCGCGCCGGCGTCCTCGAAGGAGGCGAGGTACTCGGCGAAGTCCGCACGCTGGCGGTCGATGTGGCTGTTCGGTTCCGCGTAGACCTCGCGGAAGATGTCGAGCGGGTCGGGCTCGGGCAGCTCCCGGCACTCGCGGCGGACACGCTCGCCCAGGTCGTCGGCCTCGGAGTCGACTTCGGTGAAGAACGCGTCGCCGGCGATGCCCTGATCGCTGAGGTAGGCGCGCATCCGCAGGATGGGGTCCCGCTGCTTCCACTCGTCGAGCTCGGCGGAGACCCGGTAGCGCGTGGGGTCGTCGTTCGTGGTGTGGGCGCCCATGCGGTACGTGAACGCCTCGATGAGCGTGGGGCCCTGCCCCTCGCGGGCGCTGCGCAGCGCCTGCCGCGTTACCGCGAGGCTGGCCAGGACGTCGTTGCCGTCGATGCGCACGCCGGGAAAGCCGTACCCCCGGGCGCGCTGGTACAACGGGACGCGCGACTGCCGTTCGAGCGGCTCGGAGATGGCCCACTGGTTGTTCTGGCAGAAGAACACGACCGGCGCGTTGTTCACCGCCGCGAAGTTGAACGCCTCGTTGGTGTCGCCCTGGCTGGTGGCACCGTCGCCGAAGTAGCTGATCACGGCCGTGCCGTCCTCGCCGAGGGCACCGTCGCGCTGGACTCCCATGGCGTATCCGGTGGCGTGCAGGTTCTGGGTGCCGATGACGATCGTGTACAGCTGGCAGCCGTGCTCGTAGGGGTCCCATCCGCCGTTGGTGACACCGCGGAACAGCCCCAGCAGCTCCTTGGGGTGGATGCCGCGGCACCAGGCGACACCGTGCTCGCGGTAGGAGGGGAAGGCCATGTCGTTGGCCCGCAGCGCGCGGCCGGATCCGACCTGCGCGGCCTCCTGGCCGAGGAGCGAGGCCCACAGACCCAGCTCGCCCTGGCGCTGTAACGCGACCGCCTCGGTGTCGACCCTGCGGACCAGCACAAGGTCCCGGTAGAGGTCGCGGATCTCCTCGGTGCTGATGTCGAGCGGGTAGTCGGGATGGTCTCTCAGTTCCCCGTCGGGGGTCAGGAGCTGGATAAGCTCCGTGTCCTCATGCGCGGTGGTGTAGTGCACCTGTCGCTCCTCGGGTTTTCGTGGCCGATGAGGCGGGGTACCGCTGATCGGCCGGTCCTCCGCCCGCTCACCCGGGGTAACGGGTCTGCGCGGGCAGTCCTCCCCCGTATCGTGACAGAACTCACCACTCGCCGCGCAAGGCCCCAGCGACACCGTCCGCCTGCTGGCCTATCTTCCCCAAGATCTCCAAATGCGCAACAACCTGGACTTCCTAGGAAAAATCCCCGCCGCAAAAAGTGGTCGGGAAGAAAATCACCCGCCGGCAAGAGCCATGCCCTGCGGCGGGCGCCGAGTTGGCTAGAGAAGCAATACTCCACTACAGAGAGTATTCATACTGGGTCTTTCAGCGGGGACAGTCTGCCCAGTGCGCGTGCGGTTACGCACGCTGGCCTCACCCGTATCCCGCGTTGGGCACTGCGCTCCCGCACGCCGCCGACGGGCGGCGGCGCGAAGCGGAGGCTACGAGCGCGGTACTGCGCAGGATGCGTACGCTGCGCCGGGCGGGATGCGGGGGACGTGTGAACGCGAGTCCGCGCGGACGCTGGTCGCCCGCCCGGAATCCGGGCGCGGGACGCCGCGGCGGGCGGGATCAGGCCGCTGCCCGGATCCCGCGCTCCTTGGCGTAGTCGGCCAGCGACGCACGGAGCTGCCGGCGGGCGCGGTGCAACCGGGACATCACGGTGCCCAGCGGTGTGCCCATGCGGGACGCCACCTCTTTGTAGGAGAAGCCCTCGATGTCGATCAGGTACACGACCAGGCGAAAATCGTCGGGCAGTTCGGCCAGGGAGTGGCGGATCGTGGAGTCGGGCAGGTGGTCCAGGACCTCGGACTCCGCCGAGCGGGACCCCGTCGAGGCGTGGGTGTCCGCGGCGGCGAGCTGCCAGTCCTTGATCTCGTCCGTGGAGTCCTGGCGGGGCTCGCGCTGCTTCTTGCGGTACCCGTTGATGAAAGTGTTGGTCAGGATCCGATACAGCCATGCCCGCAGGTTGGTTCCGGCCCGGAACTGGTGGAAGTTGGCGAAAGCCTTGGTGAAGGTCTCCTGCACCAGGTCCTCGGCGTCGGCCGAGTTCCGGGTCATGCGCAGGGCGGTGGGGTAGAGCTGCTCGGCGTAGGGAGTCACGGCCGAGACGAAGTCCAGGTGCTCCGCGGGCTCCTCGCCCGCGGCGCCGCGCTCCAGTTCGATGGTCGCCAATATTCCCCCTTAGGCAGACGACCGGTGATTGCTACCAATCTGTTAGACGCTCGTTAGGCCACTTTATGGTGAGTGCGTGCGGAGTGATGAGTGTCACGAAATCCCCAGATCCTCCCCAATCCGCCCCCGCCGTGCGGTCAACCGCGTACCAACCCCCGGCAGTGGCGAGGTCCCGGGTACCGTACGCTTCGTCGTGCCTTCGCCGCTCTGGCGGAGTGCCCCGGACCCGTCAAGCAGTACGGCACACCAGTGGAGGACCCCGTGGCCCGCGTCGTGGTAGACGTCATGCTCAAGCCGGAGATCCTGGACCCGCAGGGACAGGCGATCCTCGGGGCGTGCGACCGCCTCGGGTTCGAGGGGATCTCCGACGTCCGCCAGGGCAAACGGTTCGAGATGGAGGTCGACGGGGAGGTCGATGACGCCAGACTCGAAGAGCTTCGCCAGCTTGCCGCAACTGTACTCGCCAACCCGGTCATCGAGGACTTCGAGCTCCGGGTCGAATAGCTCGAATAGCTGGTCACGTCGGACCACACAGTTTCGGGCACCGTGCGTCGGGAACTCTAGCTAATGTGTTGGACGGTCGCGAGGGGTCGCGAGGGTTTTCGATGGGCGTGAAATTCTCGATAGTGGTACCCCGGCGGGCGTACACCGTGGGTATCGTACGGCGAATCCTCGCCGAGGCGCTAAGCGTCAACGGCGTCTGCGGCGACTGCGGGTTCAGCATACTTCTGACCTTGTCCGAGGCGTGTACCAACGCTGTCGAGCACGGCGCCCCCGCTACCGAATACGAAGTCACCGCCGAGGTGAACGACGATTCGTGTCTTTTGGAGATCGCCGACACAGGACCGGCGTTCAATCCGGACCAGGTGTCCCTGCCAGATACGGAAAGCGAATCGGGCAGGGGCATTTTACTGATGCGGCGGCTCGCCGACGAAGTGCGGTTCCGGCCCTCCCCGGTCGGCGGGACCGCGGTTCGGCTGCGCAAGTTGCTGCACAACGGGGGCTCGCACGACGGCCTCGGATGCGGAATCGACGCGCGCACCCCCGCGATGCTCTGCTGAGCCACCCTCCCACCTGCAGCCGCACCCCGCGGGCCGCGGGGTGCATAGCTGTGCCCCGTCCACTCGCGCGGTCAAAGCGAGCGGGTAACCTCAGAGCCAGGCCGCGCTGGTCACATTGACCGGTACCGCGCACGCCCATACTCCACGCAGACGATCCTTTCGGAGAGTGCCCATGACAGCCCGTGTGGGCGTTGTCACCTTCCCCGGCTCCCTCGACGACGGCGACGCCGCGCGCGCGGTCCGCGTCGCCGGCGCACAGCCCGTCGCCCTCTGGCACGACGACGCCGACCTCAAAGGTGTCGACGCGGTCATCCTGCCCGGCGGGTTCTCCTACGGCGACTACCTCCGTTGCGGCGCCATCGCACGCTTCGCCCCGGTCATGGCGGAGCTGATCCCCGCCGCGGAATCCGGGAGCCTGCCGGTCCTGGGCATCTGCAACGGATTCCAGATCCTGTGCGAGAGCCACCTGCTGCCCGGAGCGCTGACCCGGAACCGCTCGCTGCACTTCATCAACCGCCAGCAGCGCGTGCGAATCGAGTCGGCCGGCACCGCGTGGACCGGCGGTTACTCCTCCGGACAGGAAATCCTCGTGGTGCTCAAGAGCGGCGAGGGCAACTACGTGGCCGCCCCGGAGACCCTGGACGACCTGGAGCGCACCGGCCGCGTGGTCGCGCGCTACGAGGGGGGCGCCCCCAACGGCTCGCAGCGCGAGATCGCCGGTATCAGCAACGAGCACGGCAATGTTGTCGGCCTCATGCCGCACCCCGAGCACGCGGTCGACGAGCTCACCGGGCCCTCCGCCGACGGGCTGGGGTTCTTCACCTCGGTCCTCGCGCACGCCACCGCAAGCGCCCCGGTGCCGGCCGGCCCGGGGTGAGCCCGGCGCCCCGCTACCCGAACGTGAGGGGACTGACCCGATGTTGACGAAGCTGCGCTCCCGCGGGGGACCGGCCATCCTGGCCGGCGTGGTCATCGTCGCGATGGTGGCCACGGGAGCGGTCGGCCTGTTCAACGCCATGTTCTCCGAGGACACCCGGCAGGCCCCGCCGGAGCGGAGCCAGGGGCAGCCACCCCAGCAGCAGGACCAGGCCGAGGCCGAGCCGGCCCCCGAGATCGACGCTCTCGGTGACCCACCGGACCAGGTCTCCTACGAGGACGTGCAGGAGAACTGCGAGTCCGGCGAGTGCTACCGCATCGTCGGCCTCAACGGTGACGGTCTCAACGGCGAGGAGGCCGTCGAAACCGTCTATGACCACCTGCTCGGCCAGGACTGGGGCCAGGTGGACCCCAGCGGCGGGGACCCCGCCGACGTCCCCGCGAGCGAAACCATCCTCACCGACGGCACGGTCATGGTCCAGGGCAACCCTCAGGCGCACGCCGAGGCTCCCGAAACCGACGGATTCCTGATCCTCGGGCACGCCACCGCCCCGGGGCAGTAACCCGAGGCCCGCCACCGCGCACACCACGCACCGCCTGAACGGAAACCACGAATGCCCGACGCACCGCACCTCGACACCGTCGCCACCGCCGAGACCACACCCGACACCCCGTTGCCGTACGCCGAGCTCGGCATGGCCGACGACGAGTACACGCGGGTGCGCGAGATTCTCGGGCGCCGCCCCACATCGGCGGAGCTGGCGATCTACTCGGTGATGTGGAGCGAGCACTGCTCCTACAAGAGCTCCAAGGTGCACCTGCGCCAGTTCGGCGAGAAGGCACCGCAGAGCGACGCGCTGCTGGTCGGTATCGGGGAGAACGCGGGCGTGGTCGACGTCGGCGACGGCTACGCCGTGACGTTCAAGATCGAGTCGCACAACCACCCCTCCTACGTCGAACCCCACCAGGGCGCGGCCACAGGGGTCGGCGGGATCGTCCGCGACATCCTCACCATGGGGGCGCGCCCGGTCGCCGTCCTGGACGCGCTGCGGTTCGGCCCGGCCGACGCCCCCGACACCCGCCGGGTGCTGCCCGGTGTCGTCTCGGGCATCTCGTTCTACGGCAACTGCCTCGGCCTGCCCAATATCGGGGGTGAGCTGGGATTCGACGCCGGGTACGCGGCGAACCCGCTGGTGAACGCGCTGTGTGTGGGCGTCATGCGGCACGAGGACGTCAAGCTGGCCCAGGCGCCCGGCCCGGGCAACAAGGTCGTGCTGTTCGGCGCCACCACCGGGCCCGACGGCATCGGCGGCGCCTCCGTCCTGGCCAGCGCGAGCTTCGACGACGAGAGCCACGCCAAGCGGCCCAGTGTCCAGGTGGGCGACCCGTTCCTGGAGAAGCTGCTGATCGAGTGCAGCCTTGAGCTGTTCCGCGAGGGCCTTGTGGTCGGCATCCAGGACCTCGGGGCGGCGGGGGTGTCGTGCTCCACCACCGAGCTCGCGGCGGGCGGCACCGGGGGGATGCGCATCGACCTCGACCGGGTGCCGCTGCGCGACTCCCGGCTCACCCCCGAAGAGATCCTGATGAGCGAGTCGCAGGAACGCATGATGGCGATCGTCGAGCCCGACCGTCTCGACGCCTTCATGGCCACCTGCGCGCGGTGGAACATCCTGGCCACCGAAATCGGCGAGGTCACCGACATCACTGCCGAGGAGGAGAAGCGCGGCGGCCGGCTGGTGATGTCCTGGCACGGCGAGACCATCGTCGACCTGCCGCCGCGGACGGCCTCCGACGAGGGCCCCGTCTACCACCGCCCCTACTCCCGCCCCGCCGACCAGGACGCGCTGCGGGAAAACGACCCGCTGCGGCTCCGGCGTCCCGAGACCGACGACGAGCTGCGCGACCAGGTGCTGCGGGTGCTGTCCGCCCCTGGTGTCTGCGATCCCCGGTGGGTCACCGAGCAGTACGACCACTACGTGCGGGGCAACACGGTCCTCGCGACGCCCGACGACGGCGGGATGGTCCGGATCTCGGAGGACACCGGCCGCGGCGTCGCGCTGGCCACCGACGGCAACGGCCGTTACACGCGGCTCGACCCCTACACGGGTACCCAGGCCGGCTACGCCGAGGCGTTCCGCAATGTCGCCGCCACCGGGGCGCGCCCGCTCGCCGTCACCAACTGCCTGAACTTCGGCTCGCCGGAGGACCCGGGGGTCATGTGGCAGTTCGCCGAGTCCACCCGGGGGCTGGCCGACGCCTGCGAGGTCCTCGGCACTCCGGTCACGGGCGGCAATGTCAGCTTCTACAACCAGACGGGCGAGACCGCGATCCACCCGACGCCCGTCATCGGGGTCCTCGGGGTGATCGACGACGTCACCACCCGGCTGCGGTCGTCCTTCAGCCCCGACCTCGACGGCGCCAAGATCTACCTGCTCGGCGAGACCCGTACGGAGCTGGGCGGTTCGGCCTGGGCCGACGTCGTCCACGGCCACCTCGGCGGGAACCCGCCGCGTGTGGACCTCACCAGCGAGGCGTCCTTGGCCGAGGTACTGGCCACCGCCGCCGAGGACGGCCTGGCCACCATGGCGCACGACCTCTCCGACGGCGGGCTGGCCACCGCCCTCGCGGAGTCCGCGCTGCGCGGCGGGGCCGGGTGTGATGTGTGGCTGGACGAGCCGTTCACCGGCCTGTTCAGCGAGTCCGCGGCGCGGGCGGTGGTGGTCGCGCGCCCCGGAGCCGAGGCCACGCTCATGGGGCTGTGCTCCCGGCACGGCGTGCTGTTCACGGGGATCGGCACCGTGGGGGGCGACAGCCTGGTTGTGGCCCACCCGAAGGGCGGTTTCGAGATCACCCTGGGCGAGCTGCGGGAGGCCCACGCGTCCACGCTGCCCGGGATCTTCGGCGACGACGGGTAGGGCGGACCGGGCAACGCGGTCACTGCCCGGTGGACGGGTCGGACGAGCGCACCCGGAGCTGGCCGCTGAGCGCCAGCGCGCAGACCAGGATCAGGATCAGCACCATCCCGACGACGCCACCGGCGCCGCCGGAGTACAGGACGGGATGCGTGGGCGTGTCGGCGGCGGAGAGCGTGAGGAAGCCCAGCGCGGTCACGCTGTTGTTGACGCCGTGCGCGACAACCGCCGGCCACACCGACCCGGACGCCAGCCGCAGCCACCCGAAGAGGATGCCGGCGACAACAATGAAGACGAGGAAGACGGTGATCGAGTCGGCGCCCATTCCCCCGGACCTGGCCTGGATGAAGAGCTGTGGGCTGTGCCACAGCCCGTGTATCAGTCCGGTGACCAGCAGGGCGGGCCAGACACCCAGCGGCAGCAGGCGGGGCAGCAGGTAGCCGCGCCACCCCACCTCCTCGCCGAACGACGTCAGCAGCGACATGGGCACGGCGGTGACCAGGAACGTCCCCACCGCGACCAGGTACGCCCGCAGCGGGAACCCGGACTCGGTCAGGTGTTCCGTTGCGCCCGGCGCCCGCTCCTCGATGGCCGCACGCAGCCCGGAGAATCCCGTGAGGTCCAACTGGATCACCCCCAGAGCGGCCGCGACCAGCGGCGCGACCACACCGAGCAGCGTGAACACCAGGAGCGCCAGCAGGCAGTAGCCGCCCACCCGGCGGAACGGACGCAACGTGAGGGCGAGGCCGCGCGCGACGCGCGAAGGCCGCCGCCAGACGGCGAACCCGACAACCAGCGCCGCCAGGCCGGGGGTGAACATGTAGACCTGCGCGCTGATGCCGTAGAGCGGGTCCTCGGGGCCAACGCCGCCCAGAAGGGCGGGCGTGTGGACCAGCCAGGCCAGGCCGAACGCGAGAGCGACGAAAGAGGCGATTTCCCGGAACGGGAGCGCGCCGCGGTCGCGGAACGCGGCGGGATGCTTCTTGCGAGCGGTTGGTTGCATGCCACCGAAGCTACGGCGCCGCGCTTCTCCCTGGTATGCGGCCGGCGACCGGGTTTCACCTGTGGTTTCCCGCAGGGAACGGCTTGGAGGCACCCTCTCGCGCCGCCGTTGGCACCGGGCGGCCCGCGCGGCCTCGCCCGAGCCCGCGCGGGCCGTGTACGGCCACGAGCCACCAGTCATGGCGGATACCACTCCGCCTAGGATCGGAAGATATGCGGGAGAACAGTGCGGCGGCCGGGACGGGCCCGCCCCGGCGCCGTACTGGCCTCCTTGAGCTGGTGCTGCTGGGAGCGCGGCAGGTGGTCGGCCTGGCCCTGGGAGCGATGACGGGCGTCGCCGCCCTCGCCTGGCTGCTGGTGTCCGCGCTCGGTACCGTTGTGGCGCTTCCCTGGCCGCCGGCCTTCCGGGCTGCCCGGCGCCTCTCGGCCGCCGGAGTCAGCGCGCTGGTCCGGGTGGAGCTGCGCCGGCTCGCGTACTGGCTCGACTGCGACATCATGCCCGCACACGGCGGAGGCCGGCAGTTGGGTTACCTGGCCTGCCGGTCGCTGCTGGGGCCGGTTATCGGCTACCTGTTGTGGATGAGCGTGTTCACCGCGGCGCTGTTCCTCGTGGGCGCGGCCCTGACCTCGATGCGGGGCGACCCCAGCATGATCACGATCGAGCTGCTGTGGGTTGGGGCGTATATCGACCCGCGGACCTTGGGCGCGACTCTCGGACTGGTGACCCTGGCCCTGACGATCCTGGGGGTCAGCCTGATGTCCGCCGTGGAGCGGTGGCTGGCCCGCTGGTTCCTCGGCCCCAGCCTGCAGGACCGGCTGCGGCACCGGATCAGCGAGCTCACCGAGAGCCGGGCCGGAGTGGTGCACGCCGTTGACGACGAACGCCGCCGGATCGAACGCGACCTGCACGACGGTGTACAGCAGCGGGTTGTGGCGCTGGCGATGCTGCTGGGCCGGGCGCGGCGGAGCGGGGACGCCACGCAGCGCGCCGGGGAACTCCTCCGGCAGGCGCACGAGGAGTCCCAGCAGCTGGTGGGCGAGATCCGCGACGTCGCCTGGCGCGTCTACCCGAGGGCGCTCGACGAGCACGGCCTGCGGTCCGCGCTGGCGAGCATGGCCGAGCGCGCCGGTATCGCGGTAACCGTCGAGGACGACCGCACCGAACGCCCGGCCTCCGAGGTGGAGACCGCCGTCTACTTCCTGGCACGCGAGGCCGTCACCAACGCCGTCAAGCACGCGGAGGCCACCGAGGTGCGCGTCGTCCTCAGCGAGTGCGCTGACGCTGACACTGCCACCGGCTCCCTGACCGTGCGGGTCACCGATAACGGCAAGGGCGGGGCCGTCCCGTCCGGTGGCGGGCTGTCCGGGCTGGGGCGGCGGGTGTCCGCGCTCGACGGCGAGCTCCGGGTGGACAGCCCGCCCGGCGGGCCCACGACCATCACCGCGACCCTGCCCAGGCACGGCGCCCGCCCGGCCTCTCCGCGCGAGAATGGCCCCGCGACGTGAGGCCGAGCGGCAGCGCGCCGGCCCCGCAACCGCCGTTTTCGACCGAGAGTGGAGACCCATGCGCCTGATCCTCGCCGATGACTCCGTGCTGCTCCGGGAGGGTCTGGCCCGGCTGCTGGAGGAGGAGGGGCACGAGGTCGTGGCCGGGGTCGGCGACGCCGACGCCCTGCTGGCGGCCGCGCGCGACCGTGCGCCCGACGTCGCGGTGGTGGACGTGCGGATGCCGCCCACGCACACCGATGAAGGGCTCCGCGCGGCGCTGCGGATCCGGGAGGACCACCCGGGCGTGGGAGTGCTGGTTCTCTCGCAGTACGTGGAGGAGCGCTACGCCACGCAGTTGCTCACCGGTGAGCCCAGCGGGGTGGGCTACGTGCTCAAGGACCGGGTCGCCCAGGTCGGGGAGTTCCTCGACGCCCTGGACCGCGTCGCAGCGGGCGGCGCGGCCTTCGACCCCGAGGTGGTGCGCCAACTCCTGACCCGGACGACCCACTCCGATCCGCTGAAGCAGCTCACCCAGCGGGAACGCGAGGTGCTGGCCCACATGGCGCAGGGGTACACCAACTCCTCGATCGCCGAGCGGTTGTGGGTCTCTCAGAGCGCGGTGGAGAAGCACGTAAACGCGGTTTTCGACAAGCTCGCCCTGTCCCACACCACCGGGTACAGCCGCCGGGTGCTCGCGGTCCTGCGTTATCTGGACAGCTAAGGCGCGTTTGGTGGAGCGGTTAGCTACCCACCTCCTGGTTGCGGCAGGTGGCTCGCCACCTCCGCTGGCTACTCCGGAAAGCAGGGGCTGAGCACCTTCAACTCCGTGCCGCGGGACCGGGTGGCGCCCAGGTCAAGGGAGCCGCCCCTGCCGGCTCACCGCTCCCCGGTCTCCTCCTGCTCCTCGGTCTCCTCGCTGGCCTCCGGGCCCTTCTCCACGTCGGGGTCGGTGACGGGCTCGCCCTCGTCGGTGACCATCGGCTCCGTTTCGCGCTCCTCCTGTGCCCGGGTCGGCCGGCGTGCCCGCATGGCGCCCTCGACTTCCTTCTCCATCTGGTCGTCGACCCTCGGCCCGTGCTTATCGCTGCCGCGTTCCTGCATGGCGAACCCCCTGTGATCGGGCGTCGGGCTCTCAAGGGCCCGGCTACCCGACTGGAAATCCATTAACTCCGCAGGTCAGCTTGTTTTCCTCGGCTGCTGCCAGCCTTCGGGGACGCCGCGGCGACAAGTGTGGTCCCGGCACGCATGCCCGCCGCGATGTCGGGCAGCGGACCATACGTAGTCAGCTGAGCGGCACGGGAGGTGAGAACGGGCGCTTCTCCAAGACGGGCGCCCGGAAGTAATGGATCTGGGTTTCTTGGAACCGTTGTACCGCGCGAGTGGCCCGGTCGCCTCGGTCGCCCTGGACACGACGCGCACCACCGAGGACGCCGCGCACGAGATCGCGCTGCGCTGGCGCCGGTTGCGGGAGGACCTGGCCGGCCAGGGAGCCGACACGGCCACGTTGGAGGCACTTGACAGGGTCGTCGGGGGCACCAAGGGGATCCCCGGCCCGCAGGGTGAGGCGCTGTTCGCCGCGGGCGGTGAGATCCTTGGGGCCTACACGCTGCCCCGGCCCCCGAGCGCCGACCGTGCTGTGTGGTTGCCGATCCCCGACACGACCGAGCTGGTCACAGAGCTCGACGACTGGATCTCCTACGTCGTGGCCGCCGTGGACCGTGAAGGGGCCGATATCTACGGCTATCCTCCGCACGGAGGTCCCACCACCGAGCGGCATTTCTCCGGCGCGACATTGCACATCCAGAAGGTGCGCGGCGGCTACTACGCCAACAAGATCTACCACCGCCGTTCCGAGCTCGTGTGGTGGCAGAACGCGGCCGGCATCGCCGAGGAGGTGGAGGCGGCCGCCAACGAGGTCCGCGCCGATGTGGTGTTCGCGGGAGGCGACGAGCGGGCACGGGGCATGCTGCGCGAGCACCTGAGCGAGCGCACGCAAAACCTGCTGATCGAGCTGTCCGGCGGCAGCCGCGCCGACGCCGGCGCCATGGCCGACCTGCGCCAGGCCGTCGACGAGGGGGTGCGCGAGACGGCGGCCGCTCTGCGGTCCGGGCTCGTTCTGGACTTCAACGACGACCTGAAACGCGATGGCCGGGCCGTCCAAGGGCTTTCGTTGACGGTTGAGGTGCTGCGTACCGCCCAGGCGCAGAAGCTTCTGATGAACGCCGGGGGCGACCGGCCCGAGCTGTGGGCCGCGGCCGACGACCCGATGGACCTGGCACACGAGCACGACATGCTCGTCGCTCCGTCGGGGGCGTTCACCGCTCCGGCAAGCGCGGTGCTGCTGCGCGCGGCGACGGCCAGCGGGGCGACCTTCACCAGGCTCGACAACCCCGGCGACGCCGCCGACGGCGTGGGCGCCATGCTGCGCTTTACCATGGAGACATAGGCCTGAGAAGCGGAGAGGGCGATCATGCGCAGGGGACGGGTGAAGGCGCCGCTGGGAAGCCACGAGCGGCCCTACAGCGCGCTGCGGTTCCGATTCGTCCTCGCGGTGTTCGGCGCGGCGATACTGCTGATCGGGGCGGTGCTCGCGATCGCGCTGAGCGACTCCCCTCCGCTGATGATCATCCTCGCCGCCGGGTTTGTCGCGGCCTGCTTCAACGTGTACTGGGTGCGTCAGCGCTTGCAGCACGAACAGCCCGGTTGAGCACCACGGCCGGTGACCGGGCACCGCGAGGCGCCGCGCGCGGCGCCGCTCATCCGGCACGGGTGAGGCCGGCGGCTCGTCCGCCCGGCGCCGGATCGGTGGCCTCGGGTTCGCCGGCGGCAAGGTCGGGAACACTGACGCCTCGGCCGCACGCGGCCCGGCAGGGCCGCGCGTCCGGAGCGCGGGATCAAGAACCGCGCTCCGATCGTCCTCGGAACCCATCCGGCAGGTTCCGGACGAACGGTAAACGGCGTGTGCGGTGCGGCCCTCGCCTGGAGCCGAGCGCGACCCGGCCCCGCCGGGCGGGGCCGGGTCGCGCTACACCGCGGGACCGGGGAACGCCCCCCCTCTGGCCATTGCCAGTTAGGTATGCCTAAACTTGGTTGTATCAGAAACCCCCGGTGCCCGGTGCCGCGAACTACCGGGAGATTGCGGAACCATGCTGCTTGAGCAGGAACGCAGGGACGTCTGCCTGACCGCCCGCCGGCTCGTCGAGAGCGGGCTCGCCATGGGCGAGGGCGGCTCCGTCAGCGTCCGCTCCGGCGACCTCGTCGTCGTAACCCCCGAGGGCGTCACGCTCGACCGCGTCGAGGCGGCGGACTGCCCGGTGCTCGCACTCGACGAACGGGTGCTCGACGGCCGGCGCGCGCCGGGCACCGACACCACCCTGCACATGGCGGTGCACCGGCACACCGGCACGGGGGCCGTGGTACACGCGCACGCCAACGACACCTCCGCCGTCGCGGCCACACTCGCCGAACTGCCGCCCATCCACCACAAGGCCGCCCGGCTCGGCGGCGCGGTTCCCGTGACGCGGTACGCGACCTACGGCACGGGCGAACTCTCCGACGAGGTCGTGAAGGCGCTCAAAGGCAAGCACGCCGCGCTGCTCGCCAACCATGGCGGGGTCGCCACCGGCGACGACCTCGCCCGGGCGTTCGAGAACGCGCGCCTGCTGGAGTGGCTGTGCGGCCTCTACATCCGCGCCCGCTCCCTGGGCGAACCGCGTGTCCTCTCCGAGGATGAGCTGGCCGACGTGCGCACCCGCGACACCTACGGCTGGGCGGGGCCGGATATCTGGTGACCCCGCCCGCGCGGCGGAGTCACTCCGCGCCGTTCCCGCTGCCGATCCGCGGGAACGGGGACGTCGAGAACACCACCTCCACCGGGACCTCGAAGTACCGCGCGATCCGCAGCGCCAGGTGCAGGCTCGGACTGTATTCGCCACGTTCCAGGTAGCCCACGGTCTGGTAGTGCACGCCGAGCGTGTCCGCGAGCTGCCGGCGGCTTACCCCGCGCTCCGTGCGCAGCACGGCGATGCGGTTGTAGATCCGCTCGCCTGAGGCGCTGGAACGCGCCCGCGAGGTGGTCCCTTCGGTATCGCTCATGCGACCCTCTGGATCGCCTTCTCCTTGCGGGCCTGCACCGCGGAGCCGGACTCGCGCCGGGCCATCCGGCGCAGCACGATGGGCGCGACGATGAGCCCCGCGGCGATCCACACCCCGAGGACCCCGGCGGTCTCCACGTGCCGCCAGGACTCGCCGAGCTCCACCGCGGCCATCGCGTCCGGCAGCAGCGCCGCGCGCATGCCCAGCCCCAGCCAGTAGATCGGGAAGACCTGTGCGATCCACTGCAGGAACACGGGGAGCTGAGTAACCGGGTAGAAGATCCCGGAGATCGCGACCAGCCCCATCACAGGAAGCATCACGTAGCCCATGTTGCGCGGGTTGGAGAACAACGACCCGATCACCGCGCCGATAGGCAGCACGGCCAGCAACCCGAACACGAAGACCGCCGTGAACTGCAGCCACCTTCCCAAGCCGCCCACGGCCACACCATCGACCAGGAACAGCGCGGGTACGAGGAACACCAGCAGGCTCACCAGGGTCATCCCGGTCACGGTGCTGAGCTTGCCGACCAGGTACCCCAGCATTCCGTCCGGGATCGCCTTGGCGCGCAGCAACGTGCCGTCCTCCCGCTCGATGAGCAGCGCGCTCGCCGCTGTCACCATGCCGAACGCGACGAACATTCCCGCGATGCTGGGCAGCGCCATCGCCCCCATCGAGAAGTCGGTCCCCGGGACCGTGTTACCCCGCATGAAGGTCAGCACCACCAGCATCACCAGCGGCATGAATATATAGGTCCACAGGTCCTGGACGTTGGTGAAGGTCTGGCGGAGCTCGAGTCCGCCGCGGGCGAGTCCGAAACGGACCGCGTGCAGCTTCGGGTTCACCGTGAGGCCTCCTCGAACTCCCGGATCGCCGCGTCCGCGCGGCCCGCCTCGAACTCCCGGACCAAAGCCATGTAGGCGTCCTCCAGACTCGCCCGCCGCACCTCCAGGTCAGTGATGCCCTCTCCATTCCGGGCGAGCAGCTCCCGGACATAACCGGTGGCATCGCTCGTGGCGTGTACGTGCCGCTGGCCGTCCTGGCTCCAGCGCACCTCGGCCTCGGCCGAGACGCGGCGGGCCAGCTCGTCGGCGGAGCCGTCGGCGATGATCCGCCCGCCGGCCAGGATCAGGGTCCGGTCGGACAGTTTCTCCGCCTCGTCCAGGTCGTGCGTCGTCAGCAGGATGGTGGTGTCCTCGTCGGCCAGCCGGTGCACCAGGTCGTGGAACTCGCGCCGCGCCTCGGGGTCGAATCCCGCGGTGGGCTCGTCGAGGAACAGCAGCTCCGGCCGGCCGACAATGCCGACCGCGACGTCCAGCCGGCGCCGCTGGCCGCCCGACAGCATGGACACCTTCTTGCGGGCGTGCTC
Source organism: Lipingzhangella halophila (assembly GCF_014203805.1). GTDB lineage: Bacteria > Actinomycetota > Actinomycetes > Streptosporangiales > Streptosporangiaceae > Lipingzhangella > Lipingzhangella halophila. Next base: position 5,515,427 of record NZ_JACHJT010000001.1, read on the forward strand.
GGCCAGACCGACGAGGCCCAGCACCTCGTCGACGTCGCGCGGTTTTCCCTCTCCCGGTTCCGCGTAGGGCCGGTAGTACCTCGCCAGGTGCGCGAGCAGCTCCCTGACGCGCCACTTGGCGTGGTCCCGCCAGGACTGCAGCACGACCCCAAGCCGCGCGCGCCACCGTTCGTCACCCTTGGTGGGATCGACCCCGAGGACACGAACGTGCCCCGCCGAGCGTCCCCGGAATCCTTCGAGGATCTCGATGGTGGTGGTCTTTCCGGCCCCGTTCGGCCCGAGCAGGGTGATCACCTCGCCCTTGCGCACCGTGAATCCGACCCCGTCGAGGACGTCGGTACTGCCGTACCGCATGCGCAGGTCGCGCACGTCGAGCACCGCTGGTTCCGCGTCTCCCTCCGATGGTGCGCCGGGGTCGCGGGCCGCCTGAATCGTCATGGACGTTGACCTTCTCTCCGTTCGCTCCGCCTCGTTTATAGCACAAGTACTACATAATGACTAAGAAGTACGATAACCCGGACACGGCCGGTTCCCCTACGGCGTGACCGGTAGCGGACGGCGCCCGTGCGTCCCGGGGGATGGAAAACTGTCACCGCCGGACGCAAGGATGGAACCGAAGGGGCGAACAACAAGGTCGAGGGAGTTCCGTCGTGCGCTGCAGTTACATCCGTCTACTGGTTAACGACTACGTCGCGAGTTTCCGCTTCTACCGCGACGTCATGAAGCTCCCGGTGCTGTGGGGCTCGGAGATCACGCGCTACGCCGAGTTCGACGTCTACTCCCCCACCCGGCTGGCGCTCAACGAACGCGAGGTGATGGCCGAGGCACTGGGCACAATCGAAAAGGATGCCGCGCTGCCCGGCCAGGACCGTGTCTCGGTCATCTTCGAGGTGGACGACGTCGACCACAGCGCCGCCGAACTCGTCGCCGCCGGCGCGCCCCAGGTATCCCCGCCCAAGGACTGGTCGGCCTGGGGCATCCGCGCCGCGCACTTCCGCGACCCCGACGGCTACCTGCTGGAGATCAACCGCCCGCTCGTTCCCGAAACATAGGGCTAGAGCGGCAGCGCCTCCGCGAACGCAGCACCGATGAACGCGGCTCCCAGACCCGCCGCGACGGACGTCGCGATGTTGGCGAACGCCAGGAACCGGGCACCGTTCTCCAACATCCGGAACGTCTCGTAGCCGAACGTCGAGTAGGTGGAAAGCGCCCCCAGGAAACCGGTGACCAGCAGGGACTCCGCCCAGCCGGGCAGCGCCAGCGCGGCCGCGAACCCCATGATCAGGCACGCCGTGGCGTTCGCCGCGTATGTCCCCCACGGGAACACCGAATCGTGCCGGACCTGCACGAACCGGTCCATGAAGTAGCGCAGGGGGGCGCCGACCGCGGCGCCGAGCGCGACCAGCACCACTGTCATGGCGCGTCCACCGGGTCGTTCCCGGCGGGCATCCGCGTGCGGAACACCGCGGCGGTCACGCGGGTTCCCGCCCACACCGCCACGACCGCGCCGGCCGCCGTGCCCACGAGATACGCCAGCGCGGGTCCGGCGGCGCCGGCGAGCAGCATGCGCTGGGCGTCGTCGATGTGCATGGAGAACGTGGTGTAGCCGCCGAGCACACCCACCCCGAGGAAGGGGCGCAGCAGCCGGCTGCCCGGGAGGATGTCGGTGACCACGACCATCAGGACGCCGATGAGAAAGCTGCCCGAAAGGTTGACCAGCAGGGTCGCCCAGGCGAACGTTCCGGGCTCGTACGGGATCGCGACCTCGGCGCCGTGCCGCGCGACGGCGCCGGCCGCGCCGCCGAGCGAGATGGCGATCGGCACCGCCCACGGAGCGCCGGCGAGCTCCCGGCGCTGGCGGGGGACGCGCACATCGACATCGGGGTCGACCGGGCGCGGCCCGGTGTCGTCCGCCACAGGCTGGCTCCCATCAGCGTTGGGTGTCGGCTGACGGGGACCGTTGGCGGCGTCCGCGCCGCGGTTTCCCGCCGGAGGCGGGCTGGCGGGCCCCACCGCCAGTAACGAGCGTAGTCGTCCGCCGCAGCGGACGGTCAGCGCGCCACATGCCCCATGAGCAGTTCGTTGACCCGGTCGGAGCGTTCGATCCCGACCATGTGCGCGGCCCCGGGAACCACCTCGAACCGCGCTCCCGAAATGCCGTTGGCCAACCGCCGGCCATGACCGGGCGGTAGGAGGGGGTCGTGCGCGGCGGACAGCACCACCGCTGGCGCGCGTACCCGCGCCAGCGAGCCGCGCTGATCCTGGTCGGCGACGGCGTCGCAGCACCCGGCGTACCCGGCGGCCTCGACCGCCTCGAACTCCTCGACCATGCGCGCCACGATGTCGGGGCGCTCGTCGGCCCACGGCGGCGTGAACCAGGACGTGGTCACCTCGGCCGACACCGCCGCCATGCCATCCTTGCGGGCCCGCGACCCGATGTCCCGCCAGCGGTGCACGGGGGGTGTGCGGGCGGTGGCGGCCACCAGCGCGAGCCGGTTGACCCGGTCGGGGGCGGTGGAGGCGAGCCAGGTGGCCAGCATTCCCCCCAGGCCGAACCCCACGATGGACAGCCGCTCCAGCCCGAGCCGTTCGAGCAGCGCCAGGATGTCCTCGACCAGCTCCGCCACCGTGTACGGACCTTCAGGGGCCGGAGACGTCCCATGGCCGCGGTGGTTGATCCGCAGAATGCGGTTGGTGCGGGTGAGTTCCGGCATCTGCGGTTCCCACATTGACCACTTCGTGCCGAACTCGGGCACAAGCAGCACGGTCGGGGCGTGCCGGGGGCCGTCGAACCGGTGCTGCAGGGGGACAACGGTCATGCGCGACCTCCTGGGACAGCAGGAAAAAGGGTACCTGCCACGCAGTGCCACCGGCGCCACCCTGCACCGATCTCTTGCGATCTTGGCGGCTGCTCCGTGCCCCGGCAACCGCGCGGAAGCGGACCGGCGCCACGCCGGGTTGACATCAACTCCACTTGAGGTTGGAAGCTGTTCCCGTGCCGCGTAGCGTGAAGCGGTTCAACCAGGCCCTCGCATCAAGGAGCAACAATGAAACCCGAGGTCACCGGTGTCGACGTTCCCCCGGAGGACGTGGACGCCATAACGGCGATCGTCGCCGAGCTGCAGCGTGCCCAACAGAACGCGCTGCCAGACCCGTTCATGAACCTGTTCCACCGGGACGCGATCTGGACCACCGGTCACGGCAAGCTGCTGGTCGGCGCGGACGAGATCGGGGCCTTCACCCGCAGGGTCCTTCCTCCGGCACGCGAGCAGCCCGTGACCGCCGACTTCGAGGTCGAGCACATTCTCTTCATCCGCCCCGACGTCGCCGCGGTCAAGATCCGCCAACTCCCCGTCACCCGCGACGGCCGGCGGCTGGACGAAACCGTCGACACCTCCGACCCGGAGGCCGCGGTGGCCAACAACCCCGACGCCATCCCGGGCACTCCGATGCACATCCTGGCCAAGGAGGACGGCGTCTGGCGCATCACCGCCGCCCAGAACACCAAGGTCATCGACCCGGAGACGTTCGCCCGCTGGAGCCGGGACCGCGCCTGACGCAGGGGCGCTCGGTCCGTCCAGCGAGGCGCGCACGTGCCCCGGGCGCCCCACCACCGGGCTCCACGCAGAACGCGTCTCTGTCAGCGCAGCGACATGCCCTGCTGCGCCAGTGACTCACCGAGAATACGCACGGCCTTCGGGCCGACTCCGTGCAGCGCCAGCAGCTCGTCCTCCGTGCAGGTGGCGACCCGCGCGAGTGTGGTCAGTCCGGCCCCGAGCAGGGCCCGGGTGGCTGGCTTTCCGATGGCGTCCGGGAGGTCGCTGTTTTCCGGCTTGTTCCCCGCGTCGGCGGCGGCGAGCTCCGCCGCCAGCTTCTTCGGAGCGCGGCAGAACCATGCCGCGCGGACCAGGGCGTTGAGGTCTTTGCCGTCGATGTCGGCCAACGGCACCCGGAAACCGATCGGCGTGCCCCTCCGAACCAGCCGTTCCCCGCTCGGATGCGCGGACTCCGCGGCCTCGGCCTCGGCGTCCGGCAGATGGAGCTGCACCCGGCCGTCCTTCGTAACCGAGGCGAACCCCTTGCCGCGGACCGTGAACGCGGTCATCCCGAAGTGCGTGCCCTCCTCAACCTCCGGAAGGGCGAGCGCGGCCTTGCGCAACTGGGACTCGGTGGTCATGGTGCCGATACTAGACCCCGCCACCGACACGGCGACGTTCGTTCCATCCACGCGGCGGCACGTCCCTAGCCGCGGGTGATCTCGCTGAGGCGTTCGGCGAGCTCGTCCAGGTTCTCGGCGCTGCGGGGCGGTTCCGGGCCCTGCGGGTCCAGGGTGTGTCCGGGACGGCGCAGATGGATCATCGTGGTCCCCGCCCGCAGCGCGCCCTGGACGTCTCGGGCGGAGGAGGCGACGTGCACCAGCGGCGCGAACCGGCGCTCGGCCCGGTGGTAGATCTCCGGGCCGGGCTTATAGGCCGCGAGCCGCTGCGAGGTGAGCGCCCGGTCCGGGTCGACCAGGGAGGCCGCGCGGGTGCGCCGCAGGATGTCGTCGTCGACGTTGGAGAGGATGCCCACCGGGTAGTCCCGGCCGATGCGCGCCAGCCCGTCGGCGACGTCGGGCCACAGCGGCCACTGCGACACCGAGGCCAGGATACGCTCGGCGTCCTGCGTGGCATCCGCGCTGATCCCCAGCTCACGGTAGGTCTCGCCGAGTGCCCGGCCGGACAGCTCGGCGAAGGTGGCCCACTGCGCGCAGTCGCGCTGGGCGGCCTTGTTCCGCGCGTCCCAATGAGCGTAGAGCGTGGCGCCGTCCACCGGCCAGCCGCGTTCCCGCGCCAGCTCCCCGAACGCCTCGCTTCCCCCAGCGCGGGAGTCGATCAGCGCACTGAACAGATCGAACGTGACAACCGCAGGAACCACCGGTCTCCTTCCGAGAAGCTGTAGCGGGCAACGCGCACGCGGACGGCTCGGCCCGCGCCGCGCTCCCGGTCTTGGAGCCGCTGCTCGATACTGCTGATGCGGGGCACCGCTACCGAAATGACAGCAGCGCCCCGGATCACCCAATCATGCGGGGACGTGGTGCTCCCGCCGCCACAGTCTGTCGCCCTCGACGTGGGAGAGCCGCCAGCCCTGGCCGGTACGTACCGCGGACATCCGGTAGCGCTCGCCAACGGTGAACTCCGGCCGGGGAAGTCCCTCGGACTCGGTCCGGCAGAAGACGGCGAGCTGCTGCGCGGTCAGCTCGGCCCGGTCGCCGGAGATATCGATCAGGGCGTTCGTCGTCAGGTGGTGGGTGAACGCGTAGTCGCCATGGCTGCGCAGGGCCAGAGCGGCGATCTGGTCCACCCCGGTGACCTCACCCGACCCCACAACCACCGTCGCGTCCTCGGTAAAGATCGAGCGGGCCTCATCGAAACGCTTCTCGTCCAGCCATCGCCCGTGCCGGGAGAGCAGGTCGGACAGCGCGGCGCGGTCGAGGAGCTCGCTGAGTTGGGTGTTGGTGGGAGCGGTGTCCACGGACATACGGGCCTCACAGGTGGTCGGCTGACAGGCAGCGAAGCACGAGTGTTGGTTCTACCAACACTCGACGCGTCCGATGGTACGGCAATGTTGGTGCGACCAACAAGTATAGACTTGGGACATGCCCACCGCCCCGGGAACGCCGCCGCCCGCGAGGCTGCACGGGCTGCCCAGCCGGATGTTCACGCAGCTCGCTGTCCGCGTCCACCGCATGGTCGCCGAAGAACTCGGGGAGTACCACACCCACCACTACGCGCTACTCGCCGCACTGGCCGAACGCGGCGCGGCCAGCCAGGCCGAGCTGGGGCGCGCCTGCGGCATCGACCGCAGCGACGTCGTCGCCGCGCTCACCGAGCTCACCACCCAAGACCTGGTACGCCGCGAACCCGACCCCTCTCACGGCCGCCGCAACCTCATCCGGCTCACCCCGACCGGGCAGCGGGTCCTGGCCGACCTGGACGAGCGGATCGCGGCGGTCCAGGAACGGTTCCTGGCTCCATTGCCGGCCGACGACCGCACCCGGTTCACCGAAACGCTGGCCACGCTGCTGGAGCACCACACCGGGTCCTGAGCAGGCGCCGATGCGCTGATAGGCACGCCAACGACGGGGGGGGTGCCCTGGTAAACACTCGGCGCGCTACGGAGCACCAGCGCGGGTCCGAAGCTGGAAACGGGAACTCCGGGCCGGCTTCTCGGAGCCTCTGGCGCACAGTCCACCGAAAAGAACGCGAGGGCCGCCTCCGTGTCCCCCCTCAAAACCACGGAGACGGCCCTCGCCTTTGGGAACGGTCGCCTACTCCTCCCCCCTGGAGTCGCGACCTGCGAAAGCTCTCAAAGCGCGTTTTCGGTACCTTCCCCAACGCGCTGGTACATAGATTACCCACTCCCTCCCTGGCACAACAACCCTCTGTCACATAAAATTACTTAAAGTAATCGTCATCGATCTGTCTACTCCGGGCCAAGTCCACACAAGAAACGTCAATGGGGGACCACCTGAGGTACTTCCCGTATCGGACATACGCTGGGAGGGTGCGCTCTCCGTTGTTGCAACCCCGATGGCTCGGCATCCACGTGCTGGCAGTGCTTGGCGCGGTCTGCTGCTTCCTGCTTGGTTACTGGCAGTTCGAGCGCGCCCAGGAACCATCACGCGGTGTGATTACCAACCCGGTTGAGGACCCGTCAGCCGCCACCGATCTGCATGCCGTGCTCGAACCCGGCGAGTACATGCCCGAGAACCAGGCCAACACCGCCGTGACCGCCACCGGAGAGTACGACGCCGGGTCCGAGCTGCTGGTCCCGGCCCGCTCCCCCGACGGTGCGGAGCAGGAGGGCTACAACGTGGTCGCCCCGCTCGTCACCGAGGAGGGCACCGCCGTGGCCGTGCACCGCGGCTGGGTCGACGGTGAGGCAGCGGACACCCCGGACGACCTGGCGCCACTCCCCGAAGGGGAGGTCACTGTCACCGGATGGGTGCAACCGCCGCAGAAGAAAAACGACGAGGGCGCCGTCCCCATGGACATGCCCGAGGGGCAGGTCGCGCGGCTCGCCCCCTCGTTGCTGATGAACGCCTGGCCGTACCAGCTCTACGAGGGCTACATCCTGCTGGCCGGTCAGGAGCCCGCACCCGAGGACGGAGACGCCGGCGGCGCGGGGGCGCAGCCCCAGCAGGTGCCGCCGCCCGACCCGCCCGAAGAGGTCGAGTGGAACTGGCGCAGCCTGAGTTACGCCGCCCAGTGGGAAGTCTTCGGAATCGCCGTTCTGGTGTTCTGGATCGTGCTGATGCGCCGGGAACGCGAGGGGACGCGCCCCGGCAACGGTTCCGGCGGGGGCACCGCGGGCCCGGATGACGGTTCCGACGGCCCCGACGGCACTCCCGACGGCGAGCGCGAGAACCCCGCCTCAGAGAGGCCTCAGCCCTCGCCTACCGGAACCTCCGCGGCCTGAGAGGGGGCGTCCGCGGCCTTCTCCGCCTTGGCCAGGCGGTGCTCCACGATCAGCCCCACGAACGGGATCGTCCCGGCGACCGCGACCCCGAGTGTCCGCCCCGCACCCCAGCGCCGTTCCAGCGCGACCCAGACCACGACCAGCACGTATGCCATGTATACGTAACCGTGCGGGATCGCGACGAACAGCATCAGGACCGAGTCCTCGCCGAACAGCCGCTCCGTACCGGCCGGAGCGGGTACGAGCGGGAACCGGGCGGTCTCGGAAACCAGGTACTTCGCGGGCATCGCCACAAAGGCCAGCAGCAGCAGGAAGACACCCGCGGCATAGGCGAGCACCCGGTACAGCGTGAACGCCAGACGCTTCTTTTCCACAGGGGCACCTCGTCCGTCGAACGGCACAGCCCTCCGGCGGCCCCAAACGCACGTCACCGGAGGTCCTCTTGCTCTTGCGAGCCTAGACGCCGCGGTGAACACCCGTTACGCGGGTCCGGTCACAGCTTGCCCGCGGCGCGGACCGGGCTCTTCCACTGGCCGTCGGACTTCGTGGTCCACGCCTGCGGGATGGTCCGCAGTGTGAGGTAGGAGTCGATGAGCCGCATCGGCAGGAAGAACAGCCCGTAGAGCAGGTAGCTGGGCCGGCGCCGGATCGCCGCCATGACACAGGTGAGGACGTAGTCCGGGACAAACAGGCCCACGCCGATCACGGTCAGCGGCAGCACCGCCGTCACCGCCGCGTACCCGGTCGAGTACCACCCGAGACCGAGCACCGCGCCGCCGGTGATCTCCGGGAGCACGGTGAAGATCCCCAGGCCGGCCGTGATGATGAGCAGGACCGCGACGAGCAGGATCTCCACGATGTAGAAGAAGAGCGCGAACCAGAACAGGCTCGGCCACACCCCGTGGAGCCGCACGGTCTGCCAGAAGCCCAGTGTCCAGCGGCGGACCTGCTTGACGTAGTCACCGAGGGTGAAGGGGTCCTGGCAGCGGGCCTTGGTCCCCGGGTGCATCGATATCCGGCCGAGGCGGCGGTGGTGCACCTCGAACGTCATGTTGAAGTCCTCGATCACCAGCCCCTTGGGGTTGATGTCCAACTGCTTGAGCACACTGCTCCGGTAGACGCTGGCGAACCCCGGAACGATGAACGTGGTGCTGGTGTGCCGCCAGGTCTGGCCGAACCTGAGCAGGTACTGCAGCATCCAGTAGAGCCGGTCGCGGTAGGCCGAAATCAGCCGGCCGACGACGGTACGCTCCTTCGGCTTCCACTCCGCCACGACGAACCCGGCCACCGCCGCGACCCCCGGCTCGGCGAGCTGCCGCTTGGCGCCCTCGACGTACTTCGCGTCCAGCTCGGTGTCGGCGTCCAGGATGACCACGCCGTCGTAGTTCTCGGTCAGGTCGAACTCCTGGAGTACCGCCTCGATCGATCCGGCCTTGCCTCGGTTGCTGAGCAGCTCAAGGACGTTGATTCCAGTCTCGGCCGCGATGTCGGCGGTGGCGTCGCGCGAGCTGTCCGAAACCACGTAGATGTCCCACCGGTTGAAGAGGCGCAGCGCGGAGGTGATCGCGGCATCGATGACCGGCTCCTCGTTGTGCGCCGGGATGATCACCGCGAGCCGCATCCGGTCTGCGTCCGACTCCCTCGCGGCCGCGCCGTCCGGCGCGGCCGGCCGCTCGGAGGTGCCGCCGTCGCCGGCCTCGTCCACGAGCGCGGTTGCCGAACCCCCGCCACCGGCCGGTGCGCTCACCAGGACCCGGTCGTCACTGCGCTCCCGCCCCCCAACGGGCGCGGGAGCCGCGGTGGCCCTGCGGCGCGCCGGAGCCGCCCCCCGCTGGAGTACCGCACGGGCGGAGCTGTCCACGACGCGCAGCGCTCCGATCGAGCTCCAGACAAGCAGGTTCACGCCGAATGCCATCCAGAGGAACAGCGAGGCGGGTCCAGTGGCGGCGCCCAGCGCGAACCCCAACCACTGGGTAAACAGAGTCACGGCCAGTGCCAGGGCGATCAGGCCCGCAATCCAGCTCCCGATGAAGCGCGCAGTACGCACAGGCTAACCCTCCGGATGGAATGGTGTCGCGTCGACGGTAACCAGCGAAGACATCACTGTGTAGACGCCGCGCCCACGCGAGAAGTTCACAGCAGGAATCGGCCCAAGTTGGCCACCTCGAATCGCGCGCGCACGCTTGCGAGCGATCCACAACGTTGGTCCAATACCAAGACAGGAAGACTCACTCTGACCAGATCACCAAGATTCTTTGTATTTCGGCCACTCCGGACCCACAGTGCACGGACCAGGCAAAGAGATGATCAAAAGTACGAATCGTCCGGATGGTCGCACGGCGTGAGGCGGATGGACGAATAGGCTCCAGGGGAGCTGCACCCACGGCAGTCATACGAGTGCGCAATCCACCTCGGAGAGGAACCGAAGTGCGCGTAGCCATGCACCAGCCGCACTACTTGCCCTGGCTAGGACTCGTCGACAAGATCGACCGAAGTGATCTCTTCATCGTTCTCGACCACGTCCAGTACGAGCGCAAAGGGTGGCAGAACCGCAACTACGTGGCATCAAAGAGCGGCCCCGTGCTTCTTACCGTTCCGGTAATCCAGCAGAGCCGGAACGAGCGAATCATGGACAAGGTGATCGATAACACCCAGTCCTGGCAAGAAAAGCATCGCAGAACGATCGCCGAGCACGGGTACCAAGGAACTCCGTTCTGGTCCGACTTCGGTGACAGAATTCTTGGAATCTACGACAGAGAGTGGAGCCATCTCTGCGAGGTCGCCATGGCGACCACCCGGCTTGTTCTGGAATGCCTCAACGTCACCACACCGATCGTCTACGCCAGCGAGCTCGGCGAGTTTCCCGGCCAGAAGAGCGAACTGTTGGCGCAGCTCTCCGCCAAGGTTGGGGCGACCGCAATGCTCTCCGGCGACGGCGCGCGCGGTTACGTGGACGAGGGAATCTTCGAGCGGTACGGGATCGGCGTCGAGTGGCAGGACTTCCAGCACCCGCAGTACCCGCAACACACCGTCAAGAAAGGGGAGTTCCTGCCGCGCATGGCGGCGCTCGATCTGCTGTTGAACGTCGGGCCGGCGGGAATCGACGTCCTCCGAGAAGCGCGCTCTGGGGGAACTGCCCCGAGGTAGACACCAGGTCACTCCGTCCGGCTTGGCAACCGGCACCCATACCTGGGCGTCTGTGAGATACCGCGTGCAGCGCTCAACTGACACCATCATGGTTAGGACGTGGCATGACGATTGACTGGTCCCGGGAGCGACTACTGGTATTCGCACCCCACCCGGACGACGAAACACTAGGATGCGGCGGCCTTATGACGAAGGCCAAGAAGGCCGGAGCCGAAGTTTACGTCCAGTTCGTCACGGTCGGGGACACGGCGGACCTCTCCGCCAAGGGGTACTCCACAGCCAATGAGCGGTTCTCGGAGATCAAGAAAGTCGCGGACTGCTTCCGGTGGGACGACTGGAATGTCGCCTTCCCAGGCGACGAGTACCACCTCAAACTCGACACCATGCCACGCTTCGAGCTGTCCAACACGTTCGAGCGGCACAGTCCACTGGCGATCACGGAGCTGCGGCCGACCGTCGTACTCGCGCCGCACCGCACCAGTTACAACCAGGACCACCAAGTGACAGCCGAGGCCGTGCACACCGCACTGCGCCCTTCGGACACCCGCAAGCGCCACCATCCCAGGCTCGTGGCCGCCTACGAGGAAGCCGCCGACCAGTGGCGCTATGACACGGCACCGTCACCGAACCTCTTGGTGGAACTGGAGGAGACCGATCTCGACGCCAAGCTCGCAGCCATGCGCCTGTACGGGACACAAATCCACGAACACCCGCACACGCGCTCGGAACCCACGCTGCGGAGCCTGGCCGTACTACGCGGAATGCAAGGTGGCGTGGCGCTCGCGGAAGGGTTCCACGCGATGCGCTGGCTCGCCTGACCGATAGGTCCCCCCAACCTGTCACACCCCGTGTTCGAACCAGCGATTTCACGTACCCACAGAGGGGGAGACGACGTTGAAGGCCGTTGTGACCGGTGGCGCCGGATTCATAGGTTCCCATCTATGCGACCACCTGATCGCCCATGGCCATCAGGTGGTAGCGCTGGATGACCTTTCGACCGGGTCCAGCGCCAACCTTACGCAGCTCAGTGGCAATCCAGCCTTTGAGCTGGTGCACGGCTCGATCCTGGACCAGGGTCTGGTCAACGATGTGATCGAAGGGAGCGACACCGTTTTCCATCTCGCGGCGGCAGTGGGCGTCCACACCATCGTGGACAAGCCGTTACAGTCGCTGCGAACGAACCTGCACGGGACCGAGAACGTCGTGGAAGCCGCGGTTGCCCACAAGGCGCGATTCCTCGTCGCCTCGACCAGCGAGATCTACGGCAAGAACGACTCCGACGGCCTCCCCGAGGACGCCGACCGCGTCCTCGGCTCGCCCTTGAAGAGCCGCTGGTCCTACGCCGCGGCGAAAGGGCTGGACGAACTGGTCGCCTACGTCTACGGGGAAGAGTCCGGACTCCCCTGCGTGATCACCCGGTTCTTCAACATCGTGGGACCACGCCAGACCGGCCGGTACGGCATGGTGGTGCCCAGGTTCGTCAGTCAGGCACTCGCCAACAAGCCGATCACGGTGTACGGGGAGGGGACCCAGCGGCGCTGCTTCGGATCGGTGTTCGACGTCGTCCCGGCGATGGTGCGGCTTCTCGACACGCCGGCCGCCCACAACAAGGCGGTCAACCTGGGCGGCAAGGAAGAGGTCTCGATCAAGGGGCTCGCCGACCGGGTCATCGAGCTCACCGGGTCGCGCAGCGAGATCAGATACGTCCCGTACGAGGAGGCCTACGGCGAGGGCTACGAGGACATGCAGCGCCGTATGCCCGACACCACCCTGGCCGCGCGGCTCATCGGGTACGCCCCCGAGCGCCGGCTCGATGATGTGATCCGCTCCATCCTCGAACACAACGCGACCCCTTCGGTCGCACCGCAGAGGGCTCTTCTGGCCTGATCCGAGTCGCGGGCCGGCCCCGGTTCGGCCTCGCGAGGAACACACCCTGGCACGCGGCCGGTCCCGCTCTCGGGTCCTAGTCCAGGACCGCGCCGGCCGCAATCACCACCCCGAAGCCCGCCACACCCGCGCTGACGAAGAAGAGCGCCCACGGCCGGGCCAACGGTGCGACGACCCATCCCACGCCTCCGTCTCGCCCTTCGTTACCGCACGCTCTCCAGCGGCGCCGCACATGGGCGATGAGGACACCGGACACCACCACCGCCAGGGCCGCCACCGCCACCCGCTGCGGCGGATCGAGGCCGGCCACCGCGTTCGACCCGCCCGACTGGAACGGGTCCCGCACATAGAGCAGCGCGACGACGATGATCAGGGCAACGGTGCGCTGCCAGGAGAGCAGGGTCCGCTCCGGCTGCAACCCCGGATCGCCCGAGCGCCGCCTCATGACTGGTAGGTCCCGAGCAGTACCACCACGCAGACCAGCGCCACCCCCACCGCGATGACGACGGGAAGCACGCTCAGCGAGAGCGACCGCTGCAGGCGCATCGCGCGCTGCACCCGGATCCAGCGCAATGGTGCGTGAACCGAGATGACGACCGCGAGCCCCGCAAGGGCGAGGCCGACGACCATCCGCATCACCGGAGCCCAGTCGAGCGGGACGAGATGCAGCACCGCCACCGAACCCGCGATCAACGCGAGCGCCGTCCGGATCCAGGCCAAAAACGTGCGTTCGTTGGCGAGCGTGAACCGGTAGTCGGGCTCTGCTCCTTCGGACCCGCGGCCTCCGCCGGAGGCCGGCGATGCTGGCGCGCTCACAGCCACCCCTCCCCCCGTTTGGTCCTCGCACCGGTTCCCCCTCGACCATAGTGAGGATCGGCCAAACCCCCCAAACCGGTATTGTCCAGGAGTTTTGTTGGGAACCCGTGTGGTGTGACCGACAGTTTTTCCCGGGTGCAATGCGCGTGTGGAACAAATCAGCGGGCACGACCGCTCTACGGGGGACTAGTAAGCGATCCGCACCCAGGAGAAACTTCGTGGCGACCATCGAGCTCACCAAGGACAACTTCAACGAGACGCTGACGGAGAACAACTTCGTCCTGATCGACTTCTGGGCGTCGTGGTGCGGGCCGTGCAAGCAGTTCGCGCCGGTCTATGAGAAGGCCTCCGAGGAGCACACCGACCTGGTCTTCGCCAAGGTCGACACCGAGGACCAGCAGGAGCTCGCGGCGAGTTTCGACATCCAGTCGATCCCAACGCTGATGGTGGTGCGGGACCGGACGGTGATCTACGCACAGCCCGGGGCACTGCCGGAGGAGGCGCTGCAGGACCTGATCAAGCAGGCCCGCGACCTCGACATGGACGAGGTCCAGAAGGAGATCGCGAAGCAGCAGGCCGAGGGGGACTCCGCCGCGGAGCAGTGAGCGGAGGGCTCACGGGAGCCGCACTACGCACGGGGCCACGCCCAACGCGGGCCCCGTGCCGGTAACCGCACGCCGCCGAACCGCCACACGGCGCCGCACAGGTGCGGCGCGAGGAGGTCCGGCGAAGTTTCCGTCAGAGGCACAGCGCGTCAACCGCTCATTCATGTAACCAGCCTTGAATATCCCTTTACAGCTCAGTTGCGGAGATTCACGAGGGCCGGTACATGACCAGACGGGGCCGAGGAAGCGACGGCGCGGCAACCGCGCCGCTCGGGGTGCGACCGTGACGCATCCCTCCCGGGCCGGTGCCGAGGACGCGCCGCCCCGGCAGGCTGCCGCCCGACTGGGACTGCGGGTTCTGCTGGCCGAGCCCGACCCCGATGTCGGCAGTGAACTGCTGCTGCGGCTCGCGCCGCGGCACATCGACGTCACGGTGTGCACCGACGGCGCCGAGGCGCTGTTCCGCGCCGGGCTGCTCCGCCCCGACCTGGTACTGGTCAGCGCCAACATCGAGCTCGTGCGCTCGGAGCGCGTTATCGAGCTGATCCGGCGCGGGCTCGGCGTCCCCATCATCGCCGGAATCCAACCCGACACGGCTGACGAAGGCGTGGGAATGCTGCGGGCCGGCGCCACCGCCTGCGTCCTGCGCCCCTACCAGCCCGACGAGGTGCTCACCCTGATCCGCTCGGCCTGCTACACCGCCACGGTCGAGCCCTCCGGCGACGAAATGCTGCGGGCCGGCCCGATCGCCCTGGACCCCGCACGGCACCAGGCGTGGCACGCCGACGAGCCGCTCACCCTCCCGCTGCGGGAGTTCGAGCTGCTCCACTACCTGATGCACAACGCGGGGCGGGTAATCAGCCGCGACGAGCTCTGCCAGCAGATCTGGAGCAACGACCGGCGGCTCGCCGCCAACACCATCACCGTGCACATCCGGCGATTACGCCAGCGGCTGGGCGACAGCATGACCCACCCCCACCTCATCCGGACGGTGCGCGGGGTCGGCTACCTGCTCGACGTCGCGCTCACCGCGACCAGCCCGACACCCGCCGACGCCCCGGAACCGGCCGCCGACGACCCGTCCGCGGTCCCCGAACCGCGCGGCATCGGTTCGGCACGGTCCCCCGGAACTCGCCGGGGCCACCGCCGCCCGGCCCCGCCATAGCTGGCGACTGGGGCCGGCGTTCGGAGGCCGCAGGCGGGCCTCCGGGCCCTGGGCGCCGGGGCGGCTAGCGAATCCCGGCGCCCGGGCCGGCCCGATCCGGCCGTACGTGACGGGTACGTCCGGTCCCCGCCGATGCGCACTACTCGGACTTCAGGTCCAGGCGAGCGATGGGGCGACCGCTCGTGGGGTGGGGAGTGCAGGTGAAGCCCGATTTCTCGTAGATCCGCACGGTGCCCGGGTAGATCTCCGCGCTGGGTGCCCGGCCGCCCGCTGTGTCGACCGGGTACGCCTCCAGCACCCGGCCCCCGTTGATCCGGGCGTACTCGATCGCACCGTCGAGCAACCGCGTGCCCATCCCCCGACGCCGGCGGCGCGGAGGCAGCCAGAAGCACACGATCGACCAGATCCCCGGCTCGGACGGCTCCACTGGGCGCAGCGAGCGCGACCGGGCGAGCCGGACGAACTCCTTGCGCGGTGCGACGGAGACCCAGCCGCAGGGCTCGTCCCCCTCGTAGGCCAGCAGCCCGGGGACCTTGCCGTCCAGGGTTAGTCTCCGCAGGGTCTCGCGGTTCTCGTTCCCCCGTTCCGGTTGAGCGCACGAGACGCTCGCCGTGAACTCCTTGGCGCGGCGCCGGTAGTACACGCACCAGCAATGGCCGTACGCCCCCGTCGGCCCGAACAGTCTCGCCAGGTCCTCCCACCGGTCGGGAGTCGCTGGCTCGATCGAGACGATGGACATCTAGCCCCCTTGGGACGAGAGCACTAATTGTGATCTCGAACACTAGCGACTACGGCTCTGCCGGAACACCTTTGTACAGAAGAACCGTTCAGGGGCTCCCGGCCCAGCGCCCGCGGGCCGTTCGGGGACGCCGTCAGCCCAGGATCTCCTCGCGCGACTGCTGGTCGACGATGTCGGCGTGGTCCGGGTGCCGCTCGATCCACGACCGCACGAACGGGCACAACGGGACCACGGTCGCCCCGCGGGCGCGGGCGTCGTCCAGTGCCCCGCGCACCAGTCCACTGCCGGCGCCCTGGCCCTGGTACCGGCTGTCGGTCTCGGTGTGGGTGAGGACAACTTGATCCCCGCGGAGCTGGTAGTTGATGTAGCCCACGAGGCCGTCCTGGCCGCGGCCCTCGTAGCGTTTCTGCTCCGGCACGTCGACGACCGTCATCTCCATGGTTATCCACCCTCTCGCAGCGGGTCGGTCACTCCGTTGGGACAGGCCACCGCGCCGGCGTCCCAGTCGAGCAGTTCCGCACCGGCACGGTAGGCACTCTCGTAGAACGACAGCACCACGCCTCTCGGATCAGGTTCCTTGCGCACCCGGTCGTAGCGCAACAGGGCGAGGTGCCCATGGCCGCTCGGGGCCCACTCCGCCCACGCTGGCGCGAGTGGGCGTTCGGTGAGCCCATCGGGCTCGGGTATCGCGTAGGCGTAGAACGCGGGTTCGGGGACAGTGGCGTCGCCGAACCAGAAACCGAAGCTGATCACGTCGCGCGAGTACGCCTCGCGGATGAGCGGACCCGCTTGGCGGGGCTGGTCCAACCGCCGGCTACCGAACCGGGTCATCGCGATGTCGAAGGTGTGCCAGAAGTGGTGCACCGGGCTGGTCTTGCCGGAGAAATCGGCCGCGAACTCCTCCAGCACCATGCCGACCTGGCTGAGGACCCGCCAGTAGCGGTTCACCGCGGCCGGGTCGTAGGCCGCGTGCTCGGTGTCCTCCGCGAACGGCCGGTCCGCGTCAGACAGGTCGAACGGCCGGGGGTGCGGGATACGGGCATGGACACCCAGTCCCTCCAGGGTCGCCAGCGTCTCACGGTAGAACGACGAGACGCTGTGCCCGGGAATCGCGAACGAGGCGGAACGCCCCTCGATCGTGCGCATCACCAGGAGATGGGACACGAGGTCGAAGTCGATGGCGAAGAGCGGGTTGCCGTCGACGATCCCCATGGGGCGGGTGGTGATCCCATTGCCGGTGAGGTGGAAGGGAACGTGCCACCAGTGGTTCCGGCGCGGGCTGGCGGACATCCGGATCTTTCCGACGATCTGCAGGAACCGGTGCAGGGTCTGCTTGGTGTCCTGCCACTCCTGCAGCGGGATCGGTGGGAAAAGCTCCATCACGGGTCTCCTCTCCCCGGGCGGGGCCCTTCCTCATCCGCGCCTCTGCCGCGTCTCGCGCCCCGCTCGGATTCCACTACCCCCGCCGCCTGTCCTGCGAACCCGCCCTGTACAACGGAAAAGCCACCAATGGCGTGGGAGAGGCACGAGCGGAACCGTTCGCCCGGGACGCCTGCCCCTACCGGATATCGCCGGCGCGCACCAGGACGGCCGCTCGGTTGCCGACGCGCACCCGCTCAAGCGCGCGAGTGCCGCGGGGAAGGCCGATCCTGCGGGTGCGGGCCGTCACCGCGAGGACGGTCCGCTCCGCGAGCACAGCCGAAAGCGCGCGCAGCAACTCCGGCACCTCGTCTTCGGCGGGGCTCGCACCGGCCCAGTGGGCAAGATCGCCATAGGGGACATCGGTCAGCACGAGGTCAACCCGGCGTTGTGGCGGCGACGGAGCGAACGCGTCCCCCTCGCACGCGCTGTGCGGCAGGTCGCCGCCGTGCGCGCGCAGCCTCGCGGCCAGCCGCTGCGCGGCGCCGGCACGGTCAGCGAACGAGGGCCTGCCGAACTCGACGGCTTGGGCCCGCAGCTCGCGTTCGCGCTCCGCCATCCCCTGCGCGGTCAGCAGGTCGAGGTTGCGGGCGGCGATCCGGACGGCCTCGCTGTCCACATCGGACGCGTGTACGTGCACCAGGCGGCCGCGGTGCAGCATCCCCAGCACGGCCAGCAGATGGCCACTGCCGCAGCACGGATCCCACAAGCCGACCGGGCCGGCGTCGAGGTGAGCGAGCGCGCGCTGGAACAGCTCGCTCGCGAGCCGCGCGGGAAAACCCGGGTGGCCGGGTGCCGAGCGAAGCACGTGGCCGCTGGCCAGATCCGTGTGGTCGGCGCGTTCGGTGGCGTAGCGGTAGGCCATCGCATCCTGCCGGTCGTCGCTGGCACGGCCGCCCGAACCGGGGTACGGCGGGGAAGCGCCCCCCGCGGCCGGACGGCGCTCCGTCGTGGGTTCCGTGTCTTCTCTTTTGTACCCGGCTCCACCGGGCGGTGGCCGTTGCCACCCGCGTCGTCACCCGGTACGCCACGCCGGATGCGCTGCGCAGGTGATACCGGCCGCGACGGTGTCGATCGTCAGATCGAGCGTCTGCTGGTACACGTCCGGGGCGAACTCCTCGCGGTGCAGCGTGACAAGGACGGCCGACCGCAGCACGCCCAGGACCGCCGTCGGGTCGGCCGGCACCAGCTCACCGGTCCGCTGGGCCTCCTCGATGAACGCGAGCAACGGGTCGGACAGTGCCCGGTTGGCCCGTTCCAGCTCCGCGGGACCGATCCGGTCGTGGATCGCGCGTACCTCGTCGGGATGGCTGAGAAAGCGCCGGTACAGGGGGTTGGTCTCCAGCACGGCCACGATCTCCCGGAGTAGCGCGGCGATACCGGCCTGGAGGTCATCGGGCTCCGTCGCCGCACGGATGATCCGTTCCGCGATACCGTCGGCCTGCTCCAGTAGCAGGTCGATGTAGAGGGACTCCTTGCTGCTGTAGAAGGAGTAGAAGCTGGCCTTGGAGATGCCCGCCGGGCCGGTGAGGTCTTCCAGCGTGGTCTTGCGCGCTCCCTGGGCCGCGAAGAGCCGGGCACCGGCCTCGCGCAGCCGGGCGGAGATGGCGTCGCGCTCAGCCGAGGTGAACGAGGGCACGGTTCCTCCATATAACTAATTCGGATATTCGTTCAGCAGCATAGTTGACAGGGAGTTGGCTTGGTGCTTCTGTGGTGAACATAATTTCGTTTTGGTTATATGGATATTTGGAGGCGTCTATGCACGTCGACCTGGTCTCGGCTCTCACGTCAGCCGACCGCGATGCGGCCCTCGCTCACCTGCGCGCAGGACCCGCGGTCAAGACCACGAACTTCTTCGACGGCACGGAGATCCACCTCGTCACCGGATACGAGGAGATCCTCACCGTGCTCACCGACCCCCGCTTCAGCCACGACCCCGACAAGCAGACCAAGTTCCAAATGGGGAGCGCGGTCGGCCTGCCCGAGGACCTCCAGCCCTACGTCCTGGCCGCCCTGGGTGCCCAGGACCCGCCGAGGCACACTCACCTGCGGCGCGCGGTGTCCAAGGAGTTCACCTTCCGCCGGGTAGAACGGCTCAAACCGCGCATCCAGCAGATCACCGACGAGCTGCTGGACCACCTCCCCCGGGAGGCGGACCTGGTGCAGACCCTGGCCTACCCACTGCCGGTCCGGGTGATCTGCGAGCTGCTCGGTGTGCCCGCCGCCGACTACGACCGCTGGCACCAGTGGTCGGAGGCGATAGGTGGGACGGACCCGGAGGCCATGGCGAGCGGCTGGCGCTCGCTGGTCGACTACATCCTCGACCTGATCGGGCAAAAGCGCCGCGACCCCGGTAACGACCTCGTCTCCGCGCTGGTCGGCAACGGTGACCTCACCGAGGAGGAGATCACCTCGCTGTCCGTGAGCATCCTGCTCGCCGGGCACGAGACGACGGTGACCCTGATCTCCGGCGGTGCGCTGCTGCTGTTGACCCACCCGGACAAGAAGGAACCGCTGCTGCGCGAACCGGAACGCATCCCCAACGCCGTGGAGGAGTTCCTGCGGTACAGCGGTGCCGCGGACGTCGGCGTGTTCCGCTACACCCTGGAGCCCGTGGAGATCGGCGGCGTGACGATTCCCGCCGACGAGCCGGTGATGCCGCTCTACCACGCCGGCAATCGCGATCCCCGCAGGTTCCCCGAGGCGGCCGAGCTTCACCTGGACCGGGGCGAGTCCGGCCATCTCGGTTTCGGCCACGGCATGCACTACTGCCTGGGGGCGGCCCTCGCACGTGCCGAGCTGCAGATCGTCTTCACCTCGCTGCTGAGCCGCTTCCCGGACATGGCCCTACTCCACCCCGACACCCCGCCGGCCTGGCAGCCCGGACTGGCGCGCAGCCTCGCCGAGCTTCCCGTGCGCATGTACTGACCGGGGCCCCTGGACGACCGCCCGGCCCCGGGCCGCTTCCGATCGGGGCCCGGGTCCCGCGCGGCCCCGAGTTCGCGCTGTCGCGCTAGGGTGCTGCCGAAGGGTGCCCAAGACCCGTGGTCACACGTGGTCTTGGCACCCTTGCCCGTGTCCACGGACAGCACGCGGGTATCCGCGCGACGGCCCAGGACCCTTGTGGAAGGACGACGATGACAGCGATCACTGGCGAGCGCAGGACGGTCGGAGAGCTTGGCGCCTACGTCGCCCGCCCCACCGACTCCGAACCTACGGGTGGGATGCTGCTGCTCCCAATGATCACCGGCATCGGAGCGCAGCTTCGCGCCTATGCCGACGCCATAGCCGCCACAGGCGTCCTGGCACTGTCGTGGGACCCCTGGCACGGCCACAGCATCGAGGACCGCGGTCGCGAAGAGCTGTTCGAGCTCATGGGGCAGCTCACCGACAGCGGCGTCCGCGAGGAGCAGGAGCAGCTCCTCGACCACATGTTCGGCGAGCTGGGCCTGGAAAGGGTGGGCGTCATCGGCTGGTGCATGGGCGGCCGGTTCGCCCTGTTGCTCGCCGCCCGCGACCACCGGCTCGCCAACTGCGTGGCTTACCACCCGACGATCCCGGCCGAACCCGCCCCCAACCACACCGAGGACCCCGTAGCGCTGGCGGCGGAGATCACCGCACCGGTGTCGGTGGTCTACCCGGGCGCCGACGACCTCGTGCCGCGCTCCGTCTTCACCGCGCTGCGGGAGACCCTGGAGTCGCGTCCCGACGCCGCCACCAACGTCTCGCTCTACCCGCACGCCGAGCACGGTTTCATGGACGCCGCGCGACGGGACAAGGACAACAACCGCGAGCCAACCCGCCAGTCCTGGGCCCAGACGCTCGCCTTCATCGGCACCACCGCGGGCGAGCAGGCAACCCAGCCGGTGTAAGCCACCCGGCAAGCGTCCCTGCCTTGGCCTCCCGCGGAGCGGCGTACGAAACCCCGCTCCATCCCCGTAGCGGGAGTTCCCGGCACCCGCGCCGCACAAGGCGCCGCAATCCAGCAGAGCCTGCTGGATTGCGTCTGGGGATGGCAGTCCTCCCTCGTAGCTGGGACACTTAGCGCCGTCATTCTATGCACGTGCATATGCACGTGCATAGAATGACGGAACGCAAGCGGGGCCCGTGTGCTCCTGAGAAAAGTCACGGACCCCTGAACCAACGAAGAGGTTGGCCTGTGCATGATATGCCCACTCGTCTCCGTGACCTCGTACGGGGTGGGGACGATGCCTGAGATATACCTGGAGTTGCTCGCCTTGATAGTGGTCGCGGCAGCAGTGGTCCGGTACGCGAACAACAGCCACAAGGACTGAGCCGAGACCTTCGGAACGGAGCGGATGATCGGTGCCGGCGTGCCTGCCGGCTTCGGGCTGGCCGGCGGCCGCGTGCGAGCCGCCGGCCGCACCGGCGTACCTGCACGGGGCCGGATGGAATCGGCAGCTTCGTCGTAGGTTGCCTCCCTTGCCGCGGCGCGGGAGGGGAGGCGCCCGCCCCATTTGTTCCTGCCGCATCCTGCCGGGCTGTTCTGTCTGAGAGGCGCAACCGGCAACAACGGCGGGAAGTGCGCGATGAATGCCCGCTTGGATCTCTTCGGGAACCCGGTCGCGGCCAAGGTCCGGAAACACGCCACCCCGGCGGGCAAGGTGCCCTCGGACCCGACACCCCCGGCCACGGCGCGAGAACTGGTGGCACTCCGCCGAGGCCGGCAATCCGCGCCGTTGGTGCCGCGAGCGGCGGCCAGTGGTGGCCACCCAGAATGATCGCGGCCAGCACCTCGCGGTCGCCGTATCGGGCGTTGTCCACCGCTCGGCTGGCAAGCGGGAGCCTGCGGATCACCCGCTGGAACAGCTCCCGCCCTTTCCGGCGCCAAACGCCGCACCATCGAAACGGGACCAGGTTAACGAGAACCAACCGGGAGGAGCGCCAAAGCCGTCGCTGTCCCGATTGCCGCCAAAAAAGCCCGGCGCCGCTTGGGCTCCGGGCTTTGTTGCTGGTCATCTGAGGTGGGCAGGGGCGGGGTCGAACCGCCGACCTTCCGCTTTTCAGGCGGAGCAACCGGGCTGACCAGTAACGACGCTCGGCGTTGGGCGGGGGCGGCTGCCGGCGGATGGATGGCGCCGGTTGCTGTCGTTGCTGTCACGGTTGCTGTCAGACGACGACCCTTCTGGCCTGCCCAACGACGGTAGGAGGTGGACGGCCACAGCGGCGAGACTACGCGCGCTGGCCCTGGCGGTGCGCCCCAGCAACCACGAGCGGCGTGCAACCACGGTTCCGAACCGGAGTGCCCGAGTGCGCGAACAGTCTGGGCCGAAGGCGGGCCGGTGTCGCACACTCGGGTACTCCGGCCCCGGGGGTCCAGGGGGGGCGGGAGCCCTCTGGTACCACATGTCCGGTACCGAGGACCTTAGCTGTCTCTTTGTACACTTGGGAGAATTCGGACCCAAGCCTTCTGTTGTGACGGGGGTCGTGTGACCACCAGATTCACTGAGAAATGACCGGCAACCAGCGAAACCATGCCGACCGGTTCGCGCGGTTTCCCGCTGTCTCCTGACGCGAGGTTCACAATGTGTACATTGCGAGCCTTCCGTCTTCCAAGGTGAACGGGCGGCAGGAGTCGGCCCGCCACAGCGGCTGTCGGCGGCGCGTGAACGCGGGTAGTGGTGCCGCGTAGCAACCACGAGGGGCATAAGTCCGTGTCTGCCTGAAGTCAGAGCCATCAGGTTGGGAAACTTGGATTTTCTGGCGGCAGTTGCTGCGCTGACCTGCGGCAGGGCTGCGTTTGAGCCCGTGTCATCCCCGGGCCAGTCCCCGCTGTTCCACGTGGTTCCCCGCAGCATCTGGCACGCGAATGGCACGATCCGTAACCGTTATGAAGCACTCTGGGCGGGGGCTTCGACTTGGGAGTCTGAGCCTGACCCGACGACAGTCAGCCACGGTGGCGGGTGCGTGGACCGCTCAGGCGCGCGTGTGCTCGCTGCGTCCCCACCGGCCGCAGCCATGCTGCTCGATGACGTCCGCCTTGGCTCTGGCAACGAGCCGCCCGAAGTGCTCTTCGGCCTCAAAACCGTCGAGCGCGACTGCCTCCACTGTGACTCCCCTCGTGCCCCGATTGATCGGCGCGGCTATGGGGACGTGCGCGTATCGGTCGGAACTGCTGTGAGGACACTCGCGGCAGTGTGCAGGCGCGTCGCCCCGACCGCTGAGCCCGAGTTATACGCAGATCCGGCACCGCCCGCAACCTCTTGATCAGGTGCTTGCGGGACGACAGGCGATAAGGTAGAGCAGTCCTACTGTCCGAAGCGTCTTCGCGCTCCTCCATCGAATAGAGGTCATAAACTCGTGAGCACAGGTCTTACGCTTGTCTGCCCAGTACGAGGACGGCTCAAGGCCAAAGCGCGCAATAAAGATGGCCTGACGCCTTCGGAGGAGCGATACCGGGTTGAAGCCCTACGTCATCTTGTTGACCTCGGCTACCCTGTAGCGAACATTCGGGTAGAGCCAACTATCAAGAAGTTCGGCAACTCTGGTCGCAACAGTTTCCGCGCGGACTTTGCTGTTCTTGATGTCCCCGTTTCATCGATTAAACCTGATGACATCGAATCTCTTTTGAATCATGCCGTAATTTTGGGTGAGGTTAAGCGAGATAACGCCAGCTTCAACTCGGCGATCAGCTATCAAGTGAAGCCGATGCTGGACTTCGCCGGACGGGACGATTGCATCGCTCTGTACTGGGATGATGTTGAGCAGCGAGTATTTTGGATAGAGCGAAAGAATGGCTCAAAACAGCACAAGGAAGGTCCTTTGTCGGACCTTCCGGGCTACGGAAAGAAGCCGCGGACTAAGAGCCTTACCTTCAATACGATCGATCCAAATAAGCCCCTGATTCAAGTTTTCAAGCGCATAGAAGACATTCTTCACTCATCCTCGGTGGGCCCAAGTAAGCGATTCAGTGTGATGCTGCAGTTGCTGCTTATCAAGCTCTATGATGAACAGCAACATCAAAATACCCCTGACGTTGCCCTGACCATTCAGGACTTTGCCGCTGCCGGTGTGAGCCCCTCCGCCTCTCTGCAAATCACCAACGGCGTACTCGGTAAATCTGTTGATTACTATCAGCATTTCCTTCCCGAGAAGGTCGATGGCAAGCTTCAAATCAGCGGAGACCTGCTTCTTGAAGTCATGCGCGTATTAGCTCCCGTGCGCATCGTCTCAATGAGTCGTGCACTCATCCAGGAATTTTACATGTACTTCGCGAAGCATATTTACAAATGGGATCTAGCGCAGTACTTCACTCCAGTAGCGTTGACCGAGTTCATCGTAGATATTCTTAACCCTCAGTTCGGAGAGCACGTTAAGGATCCGGCTTGCGGCAGCGCTGACTTCCTCACCGCGGCTTTCAGACGGGGGCAGCACTGGCCAGACTACGCGAGCAGCATCTGGGGATCTGACGTATCGTCAGAAGCAGTTCAAGTCGCAGTGCTAAACATGATCCTGAACGGTGATGGGAAGACTAATATTCAGCAGGAAGACTCCCTGCAGAAAATCAACTCAAACGAAAACTCTGCCGATGCCGTCATTTGCAATCCTCCATTTGGGGCACGGATCTCGGAAACCAAAGAGAACACCCTAGAAAACTTCGACCTTGGACGGGAATGGGCTGTAGATTCGCACGGCACCCTGAATCCTTCCGAGAAATTGCTGACGCAGCAAGAAAGTGGAATTCTTTTCGCTGAGGCGTGCGTGAAGCTGATTCGGCCGGGAGGCCGCATGGCCCTAGTTGTTCCCAATGGCTACCTAGGAAATCGGTCTACGCGATACGCGATTTTGCGGGAATTCCTGATGCGACACTGTTTCATCAGCGCCATTGTCGCCCTTCCTCGCTTTACATTCAAAGGTTCCGGGGCGGATGTTTCGGCAAGCGTAATTTTCTGTGAGAAGCGTACCACGCCGCTAACTGAGGCGAAGCTATCGGAAGACTATGAATTCTGTGTTGAGGTCGTCAATCGCGTGGGATGGGTGACTGGCGACAAGCGTGGTAAGCCTACGTACTTGCGCGACGAGGAAGACGGAACTCTTCTCCTGGACGAATACGGAAACTCCATCCTTGACAGCGATTTTGAGGGTTGCCTACGCAAGGTCCGGAATAGCACTGCCGGTCAAGCGTTTCCTTGGCTTGTGCGTGGACACGAACCAGATCCAACTGATTCTGAGCATGGATGGTCGGTATCAATTTCGTCCGTTGTTGACGACCCGCATCTAACGCTGGATCCGAAGCGCCTCTGTCGCAAGTTTGTAGAGCTTCGATCTCAAATCGAAGAAAGTGCTCATTTTACGATCGGAGGTATTGTCGATGTGATCCCTGAGAAGACCGACTCCTCGGGGCGATCGGTTAATTTCTTGCCTGCTGAAGTTTACAGGCACGTTGAGATTCAAGACGTCGAGGTCGGAACGTACCGATCAAATGCCAAGAGAGGCTGGGAGCTTCCTCAGCGGGCTCGCCATTTGGCCGAACCTGGAGACATTTTTGTGGGCGGGATCCGTAACAGTGTACGCAAGTGGTTCTTGGCTGGCGAGAATTGCACGAACGTTGTTGTAACCAACGGAATGCATCGCCTTCATCTGAAGAAGGGTTGCGAGGAATATTTGGTGGATCTCGTAGCCGGCCTTTGTTCAGAGGCTTATCGTGTACAAATGCGTGCACTCGCCCGGGGCGCGGACGGGTTGGCGGAGATCGCTATTGAAGATCTGAAGGACGTAGTGCTCCCCAGGATCACTGATCCAGATATCCGCTCTGACGTCGAGCCCTTCGTCCAACGGTTGGTCGTCGGAGCCTCAAGTCTCGAAGAAAAGGTCGAGTCTTTGATGGCTGAAGGCACATTTAGCTATCCCAATCCTCCAGCGCGACCGGATCACACTTCACTTGTATGAAGTCGCTGGAGGACAGACGGCCTGACGCGACAAGGTTGGTGGAACGACTTGGGGTGGCGCTGCTTTGGCGCGAGTGATCATGGCCCTGTAAACTTCCGGCGCATCGGGCAGTTAGTGGTCCTGCCCGCTAAAGAACGACGTTGGAGCCATGATCTTCGAGGCTAACGCCGCAGTGGCTCCGTAAATCTGCGGAGCCGACCACCCCAGCCCCGACGTTCCCCTTCTCTATGGCAAACGGTTTCCCGTAGCCAGGGCCCAGGTAGCGGCGCGACGAGACTGTGAACGGCTGGTGACCTGGGTCCGAGGCCCCATCAATTCCTGCCGTTCCTGCAGGTGTCCCTCACCACCGCGGCCCGGCCGGCGGGCGCGCGCTCGGGACCGGGCGGCAGCCCGCAGCCCGAGCGGGCGGCCGGCGCGGGTGCGACGGCGCGCAAGCGCCGTCGCTCTTGATCTCACATAGCCCAATTCGGCAACTCTGGAGGCGAGACCTCGTCGAGCGGCTGGTGCCAGGGGAACTGGCCGTGCTCGTCGGCTCCGCTGCCCGCCTTGTGAGGTTCGAACGCTCCGGGGCCGATTAGCACGGGCACGCCTTCCTTTCGCAGAGCCTCAACGCTTGCGCGGAAGGGTGCGCGGTTGGCGTAGGCGGAGTTGACGAACGGCAGGATGACTAGCGAGATGCCGAGTCCGATTGCTTCGTTGGTGACGTCGAGTGCGTAAGTGTCGGCTATGCCGTTGGCGAGTTTGTTGATGGTGTTGAAGCTCGCCGGGGCGATGATGATCGCGTCTGCTTTGGGGCTGCGTGGGGACCCTGGGGCGCGGTGTTCGCTGCGGACTGGGCGGCCGGTTTGTTTTTCTAGGGCGTCGGTATCGATGAACGCGAGTGCAGCAGGGGTCGCAATGAGCTGGACGGTCCATCCGCGTTCGTGGGCCTGGTCGATGAGGATTCCGACGTCTGCGGCTGGACCGGCTGCGCATACGACGACGTAGAGGGTTTTTGTTTCACTCATCGGGTGAGTCCGACTCGTTCGGCGAGTTCGCTGATGTTGCCACGCAGATGGCCCGTGGATCGTGAACCGATGTCGCCTATGAGCTGGTGGACGTCCCGCCGTGCGGTGAGTTCTTCGGGCGCCATGTGCTCGGCGGACATGAGGGCTTCGTAGGACTTGTCGAGCTTGCCCCATTGGCTGTAGGCGCGGGCGGCGTCCACGAACAGCGTGACCTTGCGTTCCATGACGTCGATGTTGTCCATGCGGACTTGTCGCGCGTAGTTGATGGCGCTGCCAGCATCGCCGAGTGTGACGGCGGTGTTCACGCGGTGGAGAAGGACGTTGGTGGGCCCGAATGCGGTCCACTGGTAGTTGTGGTCGCCGCCGAGTTCGTGACCGGCTCGTTCGGCTTCGCCCAGGAGCGTTTCAGCTTCGTCCCGGTTCTCTCGCTGGGCTGAGGAGATTGCCGCGCTGAGCAGAAGTGCCCCACGCACCGAAAGGGAATCCGGCGATAATGCGTCGCCGGAGTCGGCGACGCGTTGGGAGGTGGAGGATGCCAGCGTGGTGGCCGCGCCGTAGTGGTGTTCCTTCATGAGTGCGCGTGTGACGATACGGGCGCTTGCGCCGATGGTTGCGGGGTTCTCGCTGTTCTCGGCCGCGTGCATGCTGCGGTCGGCGGCGAGCCAGGCGAGGCCGCGCTCCTCGGACTTGAGCAGGATGCTCGCCGCGACGTGGTATGCCTCGGCTTTGAGCGCGAACACGCGACGGCTGTCGTCGCCCTCGATCTGCCGTGTTGCGACATCCAAGCGGTTCAAGAGGCCGGGAAGCTGCTGGGCTACCGTCTCGTACCTGCACGCCTGGTAACCCGACTTGGCCGCTCCTACGGCTCTGGCCAGAGCGGGCAGGGTCATGTCGTGTGTGGGCGTCCCCGGTGGGGGTCCTGCGTAGCGGGTCAGGGCCGCGGCGATGTCGTCCAGGCCGAGCATCGGCCCGGCTGCGGTCTCGAAGAGGGTTGCCCCCGCGAGGCCCATGAACTCGCGACGTCTCACGCTGTCCTCCTTCCCGTCCGGTTCCACGCTAGGCGCGGGTACGAACGGGGCCGCGACCGGCCCGGCATGGCCGTCTCCGGTGACGATGGCCAGGTCTTG
Organism: Lipingzhangella halophila; assembly: GCF_014203805.1. Lineage (GTDB taxonomy): Bacteria > Actinomycetota > Actinomycetes > Streptosporangiales > Streptosporangiaceae > Lipingzhangella > Lipingzhangella halophila. The sequence goes on from NZ_JACHJT010000001.1 coordinate 5,543,710, forward strand.
TGGTGCCAGGCCGAAGAGCACCCGCGCGGAATCGGGCATGTTCAGCCCGTCGGCGATGCGCTCGAACACCTCGAACGCGGTCACGGTCTTGTGACCGTGGACGATCTCGCTGACCCGGCCCTGTGCCAGGCCGGTGGCCGCTGCAAGCCGTGTTTGGCTGGCCCCTCCGTACTGCTGGGCGAACTGCAGTAGCCCGGGGATGTCGCGTTCCTGGAGTAGACGCCGGGTCTCGTCACGCTTCCATGCCCAGGTGGGGATAGCGATGGGTTCCAATGCTCGTCCCGGCATCGTGGCCTCTCGATCACGGTTGTCGGCTCGGCCCTAGTCATTATCCCCATCTGAGATACCCGCCAGGGATGGGATCGCGAATCCTGGACCGGAATCGTCGTACATATGAGCGGGATAGCTGAAACGCGGTGCCGAAACTGTCGAGGTCGTGGGCGCAAGATGGTCCGTCCACGCAAGCTGGTCGTCATTCGCACGCGCGATGGCTCCCACCAGCAACAGCGACAGGTCGCGTGTCCGTTTTGCCATGGCAGTGGCGCTCTCACGCGGTGACTGTTCGCGCTCCGGGCGTCGGCGTCCTGCGGCGCCACGGTGACTTTCTCATGCGTCCCGCATAAATACGTAGACCCCCCGCGACGGCGGCCACCGTCCGGGGGGCGTGGTCCCAACCTGAGTAAGGCAGGTGGAACGATGACAAGGCTAGCCCGTTCGGGTAGTCGATACTCCGGCCGACGGCGCGTGTCCGCGTCCGTGCGGCCGTATCTGATTGCGCATGAGCGCGCAAAGGCTGCGAAGGATTTCGCCTTCCGGCAGTTCGCCGGGCTCGTCGCCCTGTCTGTTCTGGGTGACCTGCGGTGAATACCGGTAAGGATCCTCTGCTGTGGCTGGTGCGGCAACGCTATGGCGAGCGCTGGACGATCCGGCGCACTGAGCATCTGTGGATCGCTACCGCTGTGGATCCGGATCCTGATCACGCGCCGACTCTGGTGGAGCCCGACGTTGAGGTCTTCGTTCAGCAGTTGGAGGATCCACCCGCGCGTGTGGGCCGGAGTCATTCGCTGCTGGCGGCGCCGTGGTTCGCCCAGCGGCTCACCGAGCTTGCTGAGGGCGCTTACCGCGAGGATCGCCCGTAGGGCCGCACAGGCGTGCCGCGTGGCCGGACAGCCCGGGTAACGGCCTTCCCCCTGGCCGCGCGGCACATCACGCTCCTCCCCCGGCCGCGGTGCGCCGCTACTGGCGCTGAGCGATCGCTGATCCCTGCGGGAACGCGGCCCTGCGTCTATCATCCCCTGCTTGGGTTGCGGGCGTGTCATGACAGGTCAGAGAGGTGGCACTATGCTGCTTGATCACACGAGTACTAGAACCGTTGGATGGTCGTTCATGTCGAGCCTGGAGTTCACCCCACCCAAGTATGTGCAGATCGTCCACGCGCTCCAGGAGCGCATCACCGAGGGCACCTACGCCCCGGGGGAACTTCTCCCCTCGGAAGCCCGCCTGGTGCGGGAGTTCGGGGCGGGCCGCTCCACGGTGGTGCGGGCGCTGCAGATCCTGACCATGCAGGGCTGGATCGGTCGCGAGCATGGGCGGGGCTCGTTCGTCAAAGGGGTGCCCGGGGGTTCGACTGAGCGTTCCCATGCCGGGGCGAGCGCGTTCGACGCGGCCGAGACCGCCACCGAGACCACGATCACCCATGCTGGGCGGGCCGCTGTGCCGCCCGCCATCGCCCACGCGCTCGGCGTGCCGGCCGACTCTCCAGCGATCCTGCGCCAACGCCTCGTCAGCGACGACAGCGGAGCCAGTGAGCTGGTCTCGCTGTGGTTCCCCCTGGATATTGCAGAGGGCACCGACCTGCATGCTCCGGAGCCGATCACCATCGGCGTCAAAGGCCACCTGCAAGCCATCAAGCAAGCCCGTCCCGCGCGCATCGTCGAACGCCTCTCCGCACGACAGGCCACCGAGCAGGAAACCAGCCTGCTGCAGTTGGACAAGGCGAGCCCGGTGCTGGGGGTGATGGCCACGGTGCTGGATGCCACCGAATCGGTAATCGCGGTCGCCGACATCGTCCTGCCGGGTGACCTGCACGAGCTTGAGGACAGCTACCCGGCGTCCTGAGCCCGCTCCCCACTCCTCGACTCCTGCACTTGTCCAACCAAGCCAGGGTCGCATAGTCTGTTCTCACTCGATCGAACGAGTAGTTGAGTGGATATCCGGATTGGAGTTGTGGCGTGGCGATTCAGGGTGCGTTGCCGGTGGAGTTTGACGCGGTGTTCCCGCACGGTGCCTACGCGCTCGGCGTGGAAGCGATCACCGACTTCGAGACCAAGCGTCCGCAGATGGACAAGACCACGGGTCTGCCGCTGTGGGCGGTTGACGTGATCGACGCCGATCCGGAAGCCCGCGGGAAGGCCAAGAGCGTGAAGGTGAAGGTGGCCGCGGAGGTGTGCCCGACCCTGCCCGACGAGGTCCCCGGGTTGCCGTTTCGCCCCATCGAGTTCGAGCGCATGTCGGTCATGCCCTACGTCGATGACAACGGGCGCCGACCCCGGGTGGCCTACTCCCTGCGGGCGCGTGGCGTAAAGGCTCCCGGCAACAGCGGCACGGCGGGCCGTAAGGCCGCTGCGGCTGGTGCGAGCGCTTCGGCCAAGGATGCCGCCTAGCACTCACGTACGCGGGGCGGCCGTTGGTGTTGGCGCACCCGGCCGCCCCTGAAACCCCTCCGTAGCTGCGAAATCTCTGGAAGAGGTGTGTCTAGCCTATGTCCGAACGCTCCCCACGGGCGCGCGAGATCAGCGATTTCCTGGCCGCGCTGCGCCACCGCTCGCAGAACCCCAGTGGCGCGACCGGCGGCAGTGGTGACCTGCTGGCGTGGAAGTCCTCACTTCTGGACCGCATCGCCGCCGACTCCGAGGACCCCGAGACCCGGGTGGTGGCCGCTGAGGCGCGCGCTGATCTGGCCACCGCGCGCTCCACCGCGATCGCCGCACACGCCCATGAGGAGGCGCAGCGCTACCAGAGCAGCGGCGGGGGTGAGGCGTGATGTTCCACAGCAGAAACGCCGGTGCCACGCAGGTGCAACCAACCAGCCCGGTTCCCGCGCATGCGATCCGGTTCACGACGCCGGTGGTAGAGACTCCAGCGGTCTTCCTCATCACCCGATGGATCTATCGGCTCCTGCGGACGATGGTGCTGGCGCCGTTCCGATTCCCGGTAGCGGTCTCCACTCTGGTGGGGCCGGTGGTCACTGTGCATTACCTCGGCTGGCTCGGGCTCGCTCTCGGTGTCGCGCTGTCTGGTGCGGGTCTGGGGGTGTGGTGGTGGCGCTGGCCGTTGTCGTTTCGCTCGCTGGTGGTGTTGCGGGCGTTGGCGGCCTGGCGGTGGTTCTGGGTCTACCGGCGCCACTGGCAACCCGTCCTCGTAGTCGCCGGGTTGGCCGAGTCGTATCAGGAACGCCAGTACCTCCCTCAGATTCGCCGGGTCACCTGCTCGGAGTGGGCGGACCGGGTCCGGGTGCGGCTCGTTGCTGGGACGGCCCCGGCGGACTTTGAGAACCGGGTGGTGGAGCTTGCCCATGGGTTCGCCGCCCCTTCGTGTCGGGTGAGCGGGCTGGGTCCGCGTGATGTGGTCCTGGAGTTCCCCCGCCATGACCTGCTCGCCGAACCTCTCGACGCGCTTGCGGTCCCGGATGAGGTGGACTTGTGCGCGCTGCCCATGGGGTTGCGGGAAGACGGCCAGCCCTGGCGCATGCGGCTGCACGGCACCCATGTGCTCACGGTCGGGGTCACCGGGGCGGGTAAGGGTTCGGTGATCTGGTCGGCGATTCGCGCCCTGCTCCCGGCCCTCTCCGATGGGTCGGTGCGGGTGTGGGCGATCGATCCCAAACGCATGGAGCTGTCGTATGGCCGTTCCCTGTTCGCCCGGTATGCCGACTCGGCCGAAGCTGCCGTGGGCCTGCTCGAAGCGGCCGTGGACGACATGCAGGAACGCGCGGCCCGCTACGCCGGGCACCAGCGCACCCACGTGGCCACCCCAGAGGATCCGTTCGTCGTGGTCGTCCTCGACGAGGTCGCGTTCCTGACCGCCTACCACCCGGACCGGGATATCCGGCGGCGTGCGGAGAACGCGATTGCCACTCTCACGAGCCAGGGGCGTTCGGTGGGGTTCTGTGTCCTGGCCGCGCTGCAGGACCCGCGCAAAGAGGTCATGAACCTGCGCAACCTCTTCCCGGACAAGGTCGCCCTGCGCCTGGATGAGGCATCCCAGGTGGACATGGTTCTCGGTGAGGATGCTCGCGACCGTGGGGCCAATGCTCACCTGATCGACCCGGATGTTCCGGGGGTGGCCTTCGTGCGCTTGGAGGGTTCTCCGGTTCCGGTGCGGGTGCGGGTTGCCTACGTCTCTGATGACGACATTGCGGCGATGGCAACCGAGTACGGCCCGTCTCACGGTCTGCGGTCGGTGCCGGGTGAGGGGGTCGCCTGATGCCGACCCCGACCGGCAAGACCACCCGGGCCGAACGCCAAGCGCAACCTTTGGCCCGTGAGGTGGCCGAACAGATCGCCGCCGACAAGGGTGTGTGTATCCGGCCAGTGTCGCTGCGGCGCACCTCCCTTGACACGGGTGAGTCGGAGATCGTGGACGTGCCCTGCGGCTCCACCCTGGAATCCCGGTGCCCGGCCTGTGCCAAGCGCAAGCGCTCGATCCGCCGTAGCCAGTGCGAAGAGGGCTGGCACCTCGCTGAAGAACCGACCGTCACGCCGGATGACCCCTCCGAGGTGCAACGCTCCTGGGTCGAACAGCGGGCGATGGTCACGACCGAGCGGGACCGGCTCGCCGAATCGGGTGCGGCCGATCCTGACCAGGTGGCCGCGCTGGATCAGGCCATCTCTGACCTAGATGCCGAGATCACGGCCTCGGGCCTGCGCGGCTCGGTGTCGCGGGGCTCCTCCTCGTCGGCCTCGACGCCGCGGCGGGTGCGCTCGACCAAGCGGCGCCAGGACGCGCCCGACCTTCCCAAGCGACCCATGGTCCGCAAAACCGTGGGCCGCAGCTTCGAGGACCCGGACAGTGGGCGCACGTTTCGCCCGTCGCTGTTCGTGACCCTGACCCTGGACTCCTACGGGCGGGTGCGCTCGGATGGAACGCCGGTGGACCCGGCGACCTATGACTACCGGCGCGCCGCGCGCGACGCGTTGCACTTCTCCAAGCTGGTGGACCGCTTCGTGCAGAACCTGCGCCGCGTGGCCGGGTTCGATGTCCAGTACTTCGCCAGCGTGGAACCGCAACGTCGCCTGGCGCCGCACCTGCACATGGCAACCCGGGGAACCATCCCCCGCTCCGAGCTGCGCCAGATCGCCGCCGCGACCTATCACCAGGTGTGGTGGCCCAACTCCGACGAGGCCGTGTACGACGAGGCGAACCTGCCCGCTTGGGATGAGGCAACCGGCAACTATGTGGACTCGACGACCGGGGAAGTGCTGCCCACTTGGGAACAGGCCCTCGATGCCCTCGACGCGGACCCCAACGCCGAACCCATGCACGTGGTGCGCTTCGGGAACCAGGTGGACGCAAAGGGCGTCATCGCCGGTTCCGACGACGCCAACCGGTGCGTGCGCTACCTCGCGAAATACCTCACCAAGGATGTCGGCGAGTGCCACCCGGCCGAAACCAATGCGCAGGAACGCCACGTGGACCGGCTGACTGAGGCGCTGCGGTTCGAACCCTGCTCGCCGCGCTGCTCCAACTGGCTGCGCTACGGCATCCAACCCGACGGTGCCCAAGCCGGCATGCGTCCCGGGTTCTGCCGCTCCAAAGCACACAAACGCGAACACCTCGGCTACGCCGGACGCCGCGTCCTGGTCTCCCGAAAGTGGTCCAACAAGACCTTGGCTGACCACAAAGCCGACCGGCTGACCTGGGTCCTCGAAACCCTCGGAATCGACCCCAACAGCGACGCCGAGAACAAGGACCAGGACGGCGCTCCCATCCCCCTGCGCACCTCCTCCGGCAACCACGTCTGGGAACTCGCCCGACCCACCGACCCCGACGTACCACCCCGCGAACACCGCCTACTCCGCGTCGTCGGCGAAGCCTTACAACGCCGCGCACAACTCGACCACGCCCAGCAACAGCGATCCGACGATCTTCCGGCAACCCCAGATCTGGAACAGGTGGCCTAACCATGAGTGATCTCGTCCTGACAGTCGACGAAGCGGCCGCTCGCCTTCGCGTAAGTCGCTGGACGCTGTACAACCTCATCCGCTCGGGAGAGCTCCGCACGGTCAAGATCGGTCGGCGCCGGCTGGTCCCCGTGGCCGCGCTCGCCGAGTGCATCGACGCCCTCGGGGAGGTGGCGTGATGGCTAGCAAGAGCGAGGGTGGCAACCGCCGTAGGAACGACCGCTCCAAGCGCCCGAACGGCGACGGAAGCATCTGGCAGCGCAAGGACGGCCGGTACTCCTACGCGGCCTACGTGCTGACCACTGAGGGCATGTACAAGCGCGTCCAGGGCTACGCCAAGGATCGCGACGATGCCCGGTCCAAGTTGAACAAGCTGCTCGCCGACTCCGATCAGGGCATCCCGGTCGCCTCCGAGAACTGGCGCGTAGACGAGTACCTCGCCTACTGGCTGGAACATGTCGTCAAGGCGGAGCGCCGCCCCAAGACTGTCCAGGGCTATGAAGGTGTGATCCGCCGTCACCTCGTCCCCAACCTGGGGAAGAAGCGGCTCGGCAAGCTGACCGCTCGCGACGTCCGTACCTTCATCACGCGTATTCGGCAAGAGTGCCAGTGCTGTAAGAACGGCACCGACGCCGCACGCGAGGAACCCGAGTGCTGCGCAGCGTCCCCCAAGGCATGCTGCGGCTCCACGCTCTCGCCGCGCATGGTCCAGTCGGTTCACGCCGTGCTGCGCAACGCCTTGGAATCGGCAACACGGGAAGAGATCATCCCGCGCAACGTCGCGAAGCTCGTCAAGGTCTCGCCTCCTCGCTACGCCGTGAACCGCGGGCTCGACGTCCCGCAGGCGAAGCGGCTCCTCAAAGCCTCGGCAGACGACCGATTCCACGCGCTCTACGTGCTCGCGCTCTGCCTCGGCCTGCGGCGTGGCGAACTGCTCGGGCTCCGCTGGGAGGACATCGACCTCGACGCCGGGCAACTGGAGATCGTGCACACCCTCCAACGGGTCGGCGGAACACTGCGCCTGGTGCCGCCCAAGACCGACGACTCCTCACGCACGGTCCCGCTGCCCGGCCTATGCGTGGAGGCCCTGCGCGACCACCGTAAGCGGCAGTTCGCCGAACGCTCCGACGTGTGGCCCGACTGGGAGGAACAGGGGCTCGTCTTCCCCTCTCGGCGCGGTACGCCACTGGAACCGGATAACCTGCGCCGGAGTTGGGATCCGCTGCGCCGGAAGGCCGGCCTCGACGGGGTGCGCTTCCACGACCTACGGCACACCTGCGTGACGCTGCTGCTCAACCTCGACGTGCCGCCGCAAGTCGTCCGCGAAATTGTCGGACATAGCGACATCGGGGTAACGATGACCATCTACGCGCACGCGTCCCTAGAGGACAAACGTCGTGCTCTTATAAGACTCGGCTCCGCACTCGGCTAAGCGACTACCCTCCGGCACACACTCCCCATGAGGAATGAGACAGATGCCATCCATGCACGATCCTCTCCTGATGCTCAACCTCGCCTTGGAGGGCTTCCGGACAGCCAAACACCGGTACGAGGGGTCCGACAGCTCCAAGTACGCGTATGAAGTGTTCGTCCCCCTTGCCGAGGCCCTTTGGTGGGCACGTAGCGTCGATGAGGGTTTCGAGAACCTCGACGGCGACCCCTACAAGGCGGAGCGCGACGCTCACGCTAGCGGCCGCGTCCTCCCAGGACTACGGTTTGCTCGGAACCGCACCAATCACCAGCAAGCCCTCATGGTTACGAAGCGCAACGGAGTCACCTGGCCAGTGACCTGGCCCATTCGTTGGGTGTCCATCGATTGGCGGCCCCTAGCCGAGCTGCCGCCAGGACGCCCTGACACGAACGGTGAACGACACTACAGCCTCTACCTCGAAGGCGGATCCGCCAGGGACACGCTCGACTCCGCCGCAGAGTGGTTTGGTGTGGCGATGCGGCGCCAGGGGACAAAGTTCGCCTCAGACCACCGAGGCTCCACCACACCTTGACCACCCGCGTTGCTGTCACGGTTGCTGTCAAAAAAGCCCGGCGCCGCTTGGGCTCCGGGCTTTGTTGCTGGTCATCTGAGGTGGGCAGGGGCGGGGTCGAACCGCCGACCTTCCGCTTTTCAGGCGGACGCTCGTACCGACTGAGCTACCTGCCCCAGCCACACGTGGAAGTGTGACGAGCGGTCCTGACGGGATTTGAACCCGCGGCCTCCACCTTGACAGGGTGGCGAGCACTCCTAGCTGCTCCACAGGACCTTGCGTTGAGTTTTTGCGCTTCGCGTTCTCCCTCAAGTGGGCCCTGAGGTTTCCTGCTCCCCGCTCGCTCTTGCACCATTCTGCCAGACCTTCAGCAGTGGTTTGACCCGAGCTGTACCCCCAACCGGATTCGAACCGGCGTTACCGCCTTGAAAGGGCGGCGTCCTAGGCCACTAGACGATGGGGGCCTCGACGACGAACGAGTCGCCATTTCCCGCTTCGCCTGCCGTCGGGGACGCATCAAGCATAGGGGAGATTCCACCCCTGCGCCAACGCGTTAACCGGCCGCCCCCAGCGCGGGCCGCCGGCGGGCGTCGAGACTCAGCCGGACTCGCCGGCCGTCTCGGTCGGCGAGGGCCGGGTGGGCGTGGGTGTTCCGGGCGTGACCGGGGGGTTCTCCGGAGGCGTGATTTCACGGTCGGGGTCCTCCTCGACCCGCCGCTCGATCTGCGCGGACGTCAGCCCCATACCGCCAAGCGTGACGTTGTCCCACGCCTGCAGGCGGTTGGACTCGGCGTCGAAGTACAGCACCGACGCTTCGTACGGTGTCGGCTCATCGTCGTCGAGCCCTTGCAGGCCGGCACCCCCGGTGGAGCCCTGCGCGAGGTAGCGCGTTCCGGTGTCCTCGAGCACGGTCGAGCGCCGATGCTCCTTCCCGGCGAGCACCAGCGGCACCTCACCGGTGAACGCCTCCGCCTGGGTGCGGTCGTGCATCACCGCGAAGTCCACGGGCGGGTCCGCTTCCCTGACCGCCTCCACCCGCGCGGCCCCGATTGCGGCCACCTCGCCGGCGTCCGGGTTGTCCGCCGCCTGGTCGGGCGTGAAGCGGGGGTCCCCGGCGCCGTAGATCGTCATCCCGGATACCTCCTCGATCTCGTCGTCCAGGACCACAGCGTTCGACTGCGCCTCCACGGCGCGCTGCGTGCCCATCGAGTCGTGGTTGCCGCGCACCCATACGTAGGGCACGTCCAGGCCGGAGATCTCGTCGGCGAACGCGTCCTCCGCCGCGCTGCCCCGATCGGTGAGGTCGCCCGAGTCCACGATGAAGTCCACCTGGAACTGCTCCGCCAGGGATCCGATGACATCCCAGGCGGCCGGGTTGATGTGCAGGTCGGAGACGTGCAGCACGCGGATCGTGGACTCGTCGTCCTCGTACACCGGCAACGTCGAGGTGACCTCGTAGATCCGGGAGACGTTGCCCACCAGACCCGCGAGCTGCTCCTGGTACTCGGAGAACCGCATGATGGCGTCCTCGGCGCTACCCACCACCTGCGGTGCCCCGGCGAGCAGGCCCGTGTAGCGGGGCTCGGCCACCGAACTGGGGTTGAAAGTGGCAAACGCCATACCTCCCGCGGCCGCGAAGGTCAGCAGCGCCGTGAGCGCGCTGCCGGCGGCCCGGCGCCAGTCGCGGAACAGCACCAGCGCGACCAGCCCTGCTCCGAGGACGGCCGCCACGGCCGCCTGCACGAAGAGCTGGGTCACGCCTTGCTTCAACTCGGCCCCAATGCTCGCGGCGATCCGGTTGATCGCATCGGGGTTCTCGAACATCTCCTCGGCGGCGGACAGCCGGATCTCCGAGATCTGCGCTTCGAAGCGCAGAGGTGCGGAGTGCGTGTCGAAGGCGAGGTTCCCCAACGGCGCCACGTTCACCACGGTCTCGCCGTCCAGGCTCGGACTCAGGCTCAGGTTGACGTCGGCCGGGCCGATCGGGGTGAGCACCTGGCCGCCTAGTGTCAGTCCCAGCCAGCCACCGAACAACCCGGCGGCGATCACCGCCATGATCCGCGACGCGCGGTGGTGGCGCATCCTGACGACGCGGGCGACCAGGGAACGCAACCGGGCAACGTTCAGTACGGGTCTCAACCGGGAGAACACCCCTCCATAATGCCCACATACGGCCCGTGGCCCAATGAGTCGTCCGAGCCGCTGGGCAAAGGCGGCGCCCCACCACCTGCCCACCCCGCTGGTACCACTGCCCCATGGTGACGCACGATCCGAAGCGTGGTGGAACTGCCGCGCTCCCGTTTCGAGGAGTTCGGCGGTGACGCTGTCGGCACCCTCCCGAGCGGCCCAACGCGATACATGGCCAACGTGGCCACCGCCCTCGCTGACGAGACGCCGGGCACCTCTTCACGCCCCACTGGGCGTTGCGGGGATTGTCAGCGTACAGCGCCTTGTGGGAGTACCTCGCCGCTGCCTAGGGTTGCCCGTATGGCGGCGATCGGGCAGCTCTCTTTGGGCGTGGCTGACGACACGCGAGCGGGAGAGTTCTGGCGAGAAGCGCTGGGCTACGTGCGACGGCAGCCCCGTTTCGAGGGCGACGACTGGATAGTTCTGGAGCCTCCGCCGGGCGCGTCCGGTGTGGCGATCGCGATGGACGTGAGCGAGAGCCCAGCGGAGGAGTTCCCCCGTGTCCACCTCGATCTCAAAGCGGAACGCGACCTCGATGCGGAGGTCGACCGGCTGGTGGCCCTGGGCGCCGAGCGCGTCGACTGGCCGCACTACCCGGAGAACCCCCGCCCGGAAGAGCCGCCGTACGTGGTGCTGGCTGACACGGAAGGGAACCGCTTCTGCGTGGAAGGGCGCGGTATCGGACAGGCACCGCCTGCGGCCGATTGAGCCGCCCGGGCAGGGCAGCCCTGGATCAGCCCCAGCCCAGTTCGTGCAGGCGTGCGTCGTCAATGCCGAAATGGTGCGCCACCTCGTGGATCACGGTCGTGGCCACCTCCTCCACGACCTGCTCACGGGTCTCACACATGCGGAGCGTGGGCCCCATGTACACCATGATCCGGTCTGGCAGAACACCGAAGTAGGAGTCTCCTCGCTCCGTTAGCGGGATGCCGTCGTAGAGCCCCAAAAGCTCCGGGGAGTCCGGCGGCGGCTCCACTTCCACGAACACGGCGACGTTGTCTATGAGGTGCGCCAGCTCCGGCGGGATCATGTCCAGCGCGTCGCTGACCAGTACTTCGAACTCTCGCTTCGTCATTTCTAGCACTCCCCCATTCTCGGGAACGGGTGCCGCGTCATGCACTACGGCGGACGCAAGGCGGCTGTCCAGCCACTCCAGCGCAGCAAAGCCCCGGACGTCACAGCGTTCCGGGGCCGCGCGCTTCGGCAGCGGGAGGGGTGGTGGGGATAGTCCCGTTCCGGGCATCCGCCGGCCTCTCCCCAGGGCGACCCGGTTCCGAATCAATCCTGGGGATGTCGCCTGCCATGCTCCTCCAATCCCGGTCACTCCCCGTAACAAATGAGACACGAAATCTGCCAAACGACTTGCGGTTTGCCACCGGAGTCCGGAACGGTAGGTCATCGGATAACGACCGAGAGTGACAGTGACACTGCTGTGTAATCCTGTGAGGGAGTCGACGGGTGGATAAGCCGCGAACAGGCAGCCGCAGGTTCACCGTCCCCACACAGGTTCGCCGGGGGCTCGCCCCCCTCCCTGAGGGGCAGCCGAGCGCCGAGCAGGCCGGAACCACTCCCTCGCGACCACCCCCACCGGTACGGGACTGGCGCACGAGCTACGGCGAGATCATCCGGGTACGCGAGTTCCAATCCCTCTGGCTCGCGCACGCGCTGTCGATGACGGGCAGCTACCTGCTCAACATCGCGGTGACGGCACTCGTCTACCAGCAGACCTCGTCGGCCCTCACCGCAGGGGTCACGCTCGCTCTGACCTTCCTCCCACAGGTCGTCGGCGGACCCTTACTTTCCGGGCTCGCCGACCTCTACCCCCGACGCCGGGTAATCATCGCGAGCGACGTGATGCGTGCCGCCCTGATCGCCAGCATCGGTATCCCGGGGTTACCCCTCGGGGTGCTCTGGGCACTGCTGTTCCTGTCGATCCTGCCCATGGTGCCCTACACCGCGGCGCGCGCGGCGCTCCTCGCGGAGATCGTCCAGGGGGAGCGCTACGTCGCCGGATCGGCCATCATCAACATGACATCCCAGGTGGGAACGCTCGTGGGGCTGGCCGTTGGCGGCTGGGTGATCAGCGCGATCGGGCCCCACGCGACCCTGACGTACGACGGACTGACGTTCCTGGTCGCCGGCGCCGTCATCCGCCTCGGAGTCCGTGCCCGCTCTGCTCCGCCCTACGAGGACACGGCAAAGCCAACCCTGTGGCGCGTCACCCGCGACGGCACCCGGCTCGTCTTCGGCGACCCGCGGTTGCGCACGCTCGGCCTGTTCGCGTGGCTGGCCGGTTTCTACATGGTCCCGTACGGTCTGGCCAACCCGCTCGCCGACGAGATGGGCGGCGGCCCCGGCACGGCCGGCCTGATCATGGCCGGCCCCTCAGTGGGCGCGGTGCTCGGCGGACTCGTGCTTACCCGGTTCATCAGCCCGAACGCGCGCATGCGGCTGATCGGGCCGCTGGCTGTCGCCGCGTCCGCGCCACTGCTGCTATGGATGCTGCACCCGCCTCTGTGGCTCATGGTCGCGCTGCTCGCGATCTCCGGTATGGCCGCCTCGTACCAGTTCGTGGCCAATGCCGCGTTCGTGCTGTGCGTGCCAGCGGAAAGCCGCGGGCTGGCGTTCGGCCTGGTCGCAGCGGGCCTGCAGGCTGCGCAGGGAATCGGGATCGCGGCAGGGAGTCTGCTCGCCGAGAGCAGCGGAACACACGCCGTAGTCTCGGGTGCCGGTGTGCTGGGAATCGCTGGCGCGGTGCTCCTGGCTGTCCCGTGGACACGGATCTCACCCGGAGCGGTCGCCCTGATGCAGCAGGCCGAGCCTCCGAAGGGCGCCCGTGACCACGAACGGGACAACTCCTAGAGGTCGGATTTCTTGCCCTGGAGATTGCGGATGGTGTGCTCCAGCACCGACGCCTCCGCGCCTTCCTCCGGCATCACCAGCCACGCGACGACGTACAGCAGGACGCCGCCGAAGGCGAGCAGCGTTAGCGCCACGAAGGCCAGGCGGACCAGGTTGGCATCGATGCCGAAGTACTCGCCGAGCCCTCCGCATACACCGGTGAGGATCCGTTGTTCTCGACTACGCCGTAGTGTCTTCTTTCCGAAGTTCTCGCTCATACCCACAGCCTGCCCGCCACGCAGCTGTTTGCCCATCCGGATCGCCCCTGGAGATTCCCTGAACCGACCCTGACTTAGATGGGACGAGCCTCGCAGCGGCGCCACCTCCGGCGGCATTGGGCCCACTCCGGGTCGTGGCGCCCCCGTGAACCGGTGGCGTGCCGTTCATCCGCTCTCGTTGTTCTCGACCAGCGCCCTGGCCCGGTTGACCGGATCGCGGCTGTCGGCGGGAAAGAAGAGCCTCTGCACCTGCTCGGAAGGTTTTCCGGGTAACGCGATTGTTTGCGGCTCGTTCAGGACCACCGACACCTGGGCGGTCCCGCCGAGCTGTATCCACAGCGCACCGCCGGTTATGGTCACCGACCTGCTGTGCGGAACCATCTTCGGGGTCCAGCGCATTTCCGCGACATTCCCGGCGGGAACGGAGATGTCCAGCATGCTGCCACACCTGATTCGCAGGTACTTTCCGTCCACGGTGTGCGGATAGACCGCGGATGCGGCAACGAACCCGATACCCCAGAGCAGGCTGAGGCCACCCAGGACGGACAGTGTCCACCGCAGCCAGGCCACGGGACCAGCAGGTGTACCGCGACGATCTCGATGACGACCAGCAGCACCATCATGAGCTGCATCGGCCGGGTCTCTTTGCCGTAGGGAACCGCGATCGCGCCAGCGGAAACCGCACGCTTACCCCGAATGGCGAGCGCCAGTGCCCGCCAGGTGTCGCGCTCGCGACGCAACATTTCAGAAGCGATGTTTTCCCAAGAAACCGCCCTGCACTCGACTCGCCGAGGGTAACGCTGCCCGATTTCCGTTCTCGAACACCTACCACGGCCATACAGCGGCGGTGTTCCGCCCTCATTCGGGGGCCAGGTGCGCCGCGGTCGGCGAAGGCCGCCACCACACCCAATACCGCCCACGCCCGGTTACCCGGGTCCAGGTACACGCGCGGTGGTCTGACGCGGGAACCAGCGCACCCGGCGCCGACTCCGCTGTTGCCACCCTCGCGAGGACAGCAGGACAGCGCCATGCGGTCGACCGCATGGGCGGAAGCGCCTCGCGCGACACGCTGGAGTCCGGTACCGCCCGCTAACCAGCTGTGCAACATGTACGACAACCCGGTAAAGTTGCGCGCGGTGGCAGGATTCACGGCAGACAGCCAACCCGCCTCACGGGCCCTTAGCTCAACTGGCAGAGCAATGGACTTTTAATCCATGGGTTCAGGGTTCGATCCCCTGGGGGCCCACAACGAAATCCCAGGCCATAGGGCATTCGGTCCACCCACCGGCTCGGGGTGAGCACGGATGGGTGCTCCGTGGGTGCTCGACAGTTTGGACCCGGTCGTTGACGCAGGTCAGCGGAGACTGGCCGTCACGGCGCACGCGGGGTCGGTGTGGCCCCCACCCGGCGGTCAGGATGTATCCCCAGTTCAAAGCTGTGTAGGCGACGCACCATGGCACCTGACCTGGTCACAGGAAATCCGTTGTGCATCAATTGCCCGGAACGCCGGAATAGTGTCCCAGGGGGCAGCCACACTGGTGCCCCGCCATGGCCTTCTCCCCGATCCCGCTCGTCAGTCTGAAGATCAGTCGACACATGAACGGGGGCGCCGCGGCGACCGGCACGGAGACGGCGCGTTGGCAGACCAAACCGAAGCAAGATCAGTGCCGGTGGCGGGCGCGTGTCGGTCGGGCGGGCCGCCGGGATCAGCCGGTCAAGGGCATCTGCATCATCGGGTCGCTGGTGGGCTGGGCGGAGCCGCCCTCGGGTTCGACCGTGACCGCGATGCCTTCGGTATTGCCGATGTCGGCGGCCAGCAGCGGGCGGACCTCGCCGTCGGGGGCGACCTGGAGTAGCCCTGCCGAGCGCACCGAGCCGTCCGGTTCGGCGAGCCAGAGCTGGTAGTCCTGCTTACTCAGCGGGTCCAGCCCTGAGTGACTGTTGGGTATGCGGGTGATTACACGGCTTGGTCAGGCGGGCGGTTGCTCCAGCGGGCGCTCTGACCGGCCAGCCGCGTGGCCATCAACCGGATCATCGCGATCTTGATCATGGTCTCGGAGTTGCCGGGCAGGCGCTCGTAATCGCGGGCCAGGCGCCGGTTGCGCACCAGCCAGCCGAAGGTGCGCTCCACGACCCACCGCCGCGGCAGCACCTGGAACCCTTTGGCGTCGTCGCTGCGCCGCACGATCTCGACCACGAGCCGCAACTTCTCATAAGCCCAGGCCAGCAGCTGATTGTCGACCTGGTTGGCGTAGCCGGCATCGGCCCAGACCAGGCCGATGGACGGGAAGGCCGCGGCCAGCCGCGCCAGCACACGGCGCCCGCCGGGCCGGTCCTGGACCGAGGCGGAGGTCACCGCGGCCACCAGGACGAGCCCGAGCGTGTCCACGATCAGGTGGCGCTTGCGGCCGGTGGTCTTATTGCTCGCGTCGAAGCCGCGGTCGGGGCCGCCCTCGCTGGACTTGATCGACTGAGCGTCCAGCACCGCGGCCGAGGGGGCGGCCTCGCGCCCGGCGGCCGTGCGGACCTGGTCGCGCAGCCGGTCGTGGATGCGGTCCCAGGTGCCGTCGTTGGCCCAGGTTCGGTACCAGCGGTAGGCGGCGTCCCAGGGCAGCAGGTCGCGGGGGATCATGCGCCACTGGCAGCCCGAGCGCAGTACGAACAGGACCGCGTCGAGCACCATCCGGTCGCCGTATTTGCGGGGTGCGCCGCCTTTTCGCTGGTCGCGGGCGGGCACGAGGGGTTCGATGACCGCCCAGGCGGCGGGGAGGTTGGAGGGATAGCATGGACGGGCGTCCCCGCCGGGTTCGGTTTTGCACACGCAAAGCGATTTTGGCGGGGACGTTCTTCTTTGCCGGGCGAAACGCGGGCGGCGACCTGTTCGCGATCTCGGTACTACCTACCGTGCGCGACCAGCTACCCAACAGCCTCTCAGGGGCTGATTGCAGAACCGGAGAGCTTCCGGACTTCCGGCTCCGCGTACTCCGTATCGGCCTGCGCCACAGCCATTAGACGTGGCTGGACCAGGACCAGAAGCTCAGGAAGAAGGTGATGGGCCATGCCGGCGAGCAGACCGTGCAGGCGATGTATGGCCGCGTCACTCCGGAGATGCAGGAGCGGCGGGTCCGGACGCTGGTGGCGCGGTGGGAGCAGTCGCTTGCGTCCCACCGCCGGGATGCTGCGCCAGAAAATCTTGGCCGACCGGGACAGCACCGGGAGAGCGAGAGGAACGATGAGGATGGCCGAAAGGTTCGTCCCGGGATACGTGAGTGGGGTGAGAGAGGTGTCCGTGGGGCTTTTGCCAAGCAGGCGGAACTCGACCACGGCGGCGGCCAGGCCGAACAGCATCTGCAGGAGATACGTGGCGGCGACACCACTGCGGTCAGAACGGCGGGCATTCACCAGCGCATGGTGAGGTGTGCGCCGAACGGCCGCGGGGCGTCGCCCGGAGAGTGAGAGCTTGTGCGGTCGGGAATCCGAGTCATGGTCTTGTTTCCGGGCGCGGGGCGGACGTCGGGCGCCCGGATCGGGACGGCTCCTGGGGCAACGGAGCGTGGGGGTGGAGTTCTTCGGCGGCGAAGTAGGGTGCCTGCGGACGCTGGGGCGGAGCGCCGGGTTCCGTCGTATTCCCCGGCAGCAGCATGCCGGACGCCTCGGGGCCGGTCCCGGCGAAGCGGACCAGGGAGATCCAGGTATCGCCGCCGATCGCTTCCCAGGTGTCCTCGCCGGGGAGCAGTTCGAGACACTTGAAGAGGCCGAAAAAGGTGGGTCCTCCGCTCGCGGGCACGGCGCCGCCGATCCGAGCAGCCTCTCCGTATTGCACCTTCCCGTCCCACCCCAGCTCATCGAGGCGAGCGGCCGCACGGCGGAGAGTGGCGACGGCTCCGGCCGGGTCGACGAGTCCGCGGGGAAGGCCGCCGGCCTCGACAGAAGGAATCAGCCGAGCGTCGTCCATGACCACTGCGCTGATAGGGAAGTGGTCATGTGCCCACAGGTGGAACAGGAGATACCCGCGACTCTCGGGATCCGCGCAGCGGTCCCAGTGCCGCAGCACCCGGGCGGCTTCCTGGAGACCGAGCTCGCGGGCGCAGGCGGACAGGAGGTCCTCGAGGACCTGATCGGCGAGGTGCGCGCGCGTCTGCCACTTCAGGTCGAGCAGGGTTCTTGGAGAGAAGACCTGCTGGGCCTTCATCCAGGTGCGGGAGAGCGGTGAACGGATGTCTCGGATCCGGTCGGGCGGGGGTGCGATGCCATCGGGATAGTCCTCGGGGGCCAGCGGGGGATCGCAGAACCACCAGGGGGTCTCGTTGACGTTCTGCACCCACCCGCATTCAGGGTTCACGACCCGCGGCAGAGACTCGGGTGGGTTGAGCCGGTGCCAGAGCTGGGCGGGGTCCTCGCCGGGCAAGCGGCGCTGCGAGTCCTCGAAGCGCCCGCCGGGACGCTCGGGGGTGGCTCCGCAGAATGCGGCCGCGACCGTGCCCTGCGCATCGGCGGCGATGACGTTGAACATCGGAAGCGGCCATCTGTCCTGAGCCGCAAGCAGCTCGTGCACGTCCTCGGCCAGGGACATCTGCCACCAGCACTCCAGGGCCGTGGTCACCGGTTCGTGGAGCACACCGGCGACGCGGATCGCGACATCGGCGCCGTCCGGAGCCGTCGTCACCGGTCCGTGGACGCTGCGCCGCTCGTCGACGGTCACGGATGGCCCGCCGCGCACCTCAATCACGTGCTCGCGATGCTCGAGCGGCAAGGTCGTCCCGTCGTGCCGGTAGCGATCCTTCGAGATGTCGAGCTCGTACACCCACAACTGGGGTACGGGGTTGACCGTGTGGGTCCACCCGGTACGGGGGCCGTAGGCGAAGGATTGCCAGGGGAAACCGAGCGGGGTGACGCCGTGGCACGTGCGCCCCGGTGAGACTGTGCGCGCTTCGAACAGACGGTACGGTCCGCTCCACGGGATGTGGGGGTTGATCAGCAGCAGGGCATCACCCGACTCGGACTTCTCAGCATGGACGGCCCAGGCACTGGACCCTCCACCCAGCAGTCCGGGCCCCCGGCCGACGGGAAGGCAAGTTCCTGGTCCCAGAATCGCGCGAAGCCGAAGAAGAGGGCGAACACATGGGCGACGGCATCGCGGGGCCGGCGGGGAGCGCCTCCCGGCGCTCACCGCCGCGGGCGGGATCCTCGATGCAGGCCGCATTGAAACCGTCGCAGAACGCCTGCAGGCGTGAGCGCGTCGAGTCCTCCTGCGCCGCCCACCAGATGTCGATGTGCTCGGTGAGTCCGAACCGCGCGTGCTGGATATCGGACTCGACGAACGCGTCTCCCCAGAGGGCGGCCGCGCTGCCTCGAGCGATGCCGTAGAGCTCGAGGATCGTCGTCGCATGGGCCACTGCCTGGCAGAATCCGAAGCCGTAGCAGGCCTCGAGGTCGTCGACGGCGGTGATGGTCGGTACTCCGTGCTCGTCCCAGGTGATGCTCATTCTCGGTCCTTCTCGAGCGATTTCGGAATGGTCCGCACTGGCGCGAGACCGATTCTGCCGTGCGCGACGCACACCGGCGGGCAGGTGTTGGCGTGCTGCGGCGGTGGTCGGTCCCCATGGCCTCTCCCCTTGCATGATGGGTGGGGCACCTCTGGGTCCGGCCGACCCGTGATCGAGTCACCCCAGGTGGGCCGCGAAGTGCTTCTCGATCGCGTGCTGGAGGCGGATCTCGTTCTCCGGGTTGCCGAAGCCGTGTCCTTCGTCGTCGGCCAGCAGGTACTCGACCGAGATGTCGCGCTCCCGCAGGGAGGCGACGATGGCGTCGGACTCCGTGCGCATGACGCGAGCATCGTTGGCGCCGTGGGCGATCAGCAGGGGTGTGGTCATCCGGTCGACGTGGGTGATCGGAGAGCGCGCGAGCATTTCCTTCTCTTGCGCCGGGTCGTCGGGGTCGCCGACGTAGGCGAGCCAGTTGCTGGTGATGTAGGGGCGGCTCACGGGAGGAAGGGCCCTGATGAAGCTCGCCAGATCCGCGATGCCGACGATGTCCACGGCCGCGGCGAAGCGATCGGGCGTGAACGCGGCGCCCACGAGCGCGGCGTAGCCGCCGTAGGAGGCGCCCATGATCCCGATCCGCTCCGGAGCGGCGATGCCCTGGGCGATGGCCCAGTCCACAGCGTCGATCAGGTCGTCGTGCATTGCGCCGGCGAACTCCCCGAGCCCCTTGACGGTGTGGCACCGTCCGTATCCGGAGGAGCCGCGGTAGTTCACCTGCAGTACCGCATAGCCGCGGTTGGCCAGGAACTGTGCCTGCGGGCTGTACCCCCAGGTGTCGTGTACCCAGGGTCCGCCGTGCACCACCAGCACGAGCGGCAGGTCCCGGGGCGGGAGGCCGACCGGGAGGGTGAGGAACCCGTGCAGCGGCAGGCCGTCGCGGGCGGCGAGCTCGACCGGCTCCATGGGAGCGAGGTCCGCGGGGTCCAGGTGCGGGGAGGGCCGGAAAAGGCGCCGGCTGTTCCCCGTGGCGTGGTCGTAGAACCAGGCATCCGGGGCCCGGTCGTGCACGAAGGTAGCGATCCAGCGCTGTCCGGCGGCGTCCGAGGACAGCGACCCCAGCACTCCGTCCGACAACACGGACAGCGCCGCGTGCACTTCGGCGAAGCGCGGGTCGACCACCTCGATGTGCGGCCGCGGTCCGTTGAAGCGGGCGGCGAGGATCGAACCGGTCTGGCCGTGGGTGAACAGCGTGGGCGGCAGCACACTCGGAGCCACCGTGCCCATGATGTCGAGGCTCCGGCCCTCCACTGCGGCCAGCACGCTCACCTTCCCGCTCTCCCGGTCGACGCGCACCAGTTGCAGGTCGTCGCCCTCGAGGTAGCTGCCGAGGACCAGGCCGGTGCCGTCGGGGGTCGCCTGCTGCACCTCCACACCCATCGGATGGTCGGGGCCTGCGAGCCGAGTCAGCATCCGCTGCTCTCCGGTAACCGGGTCGATCGCCGAGAACTCCGTGTCGCCATCCTCCGTGACGCGTGAGAGGAACGCCGGTTCGCCGTCGCGGTCCAACAGCAGGTTCACGCCGGGCCCGGGCTGCTCGTGGTGGAGGGTGATCCCGCCCGAGGCCACGTCGATCAGGAAGCTGTCCAAAGAGGCGGGCCGGCGGTTCATCGTGGCGATAACGGTCCCCGGACGGGAACCCAGCGGCTCCGCGGCGAACACCCGCGACCCCGGGGCCATCGGGGTGAGGTCGGTCGCCGGGGAGTCCGGGGCATCGAGGTCCACGCGGAACAGGTGCCAGTCTTCGTTGCCGTCGGTGTCCTGGAGGTACAGCAGCCAGCGGGGGTCGTCGGAGAAGAAGTAGGTGGAGATGCCGCGCCGGGCGTCATGGGTGACGCAGCGGGCATCCTCGTGCTCCTCGTCGATCCCGCGCACCCAGATGTTGCGTCGACCGTGAGCGGGGGCGAGGTACGCGATCCGGGTGCCGTCCGGGGAGATGATGGGGCGGGAGAAGTCGGGGTCGGCGAAGAGTTCCTCGGCCTCAAACCGT
Organism: Lipingzhangella halophila; assembly: GCF_014203805.1. Lineage (GTDB taxonomy): Bacteria > Actinomycetota > Actinomycetes > Streptosporangiales > Streptosporangiaceae > Lipingzhangella > Lipingzhangella halophila. Next base: position 5,564,710 of record NZ_JACHJT010000001.1, read on the forward strand.
CGCGGGCGCTGCTGGGTGCTGGTCACGCGGTACTCCTTCAGGGGAAGGTCGAGAGTGCGTCCACCGCCACCCGAAACGGTGCCCTGGGGGCACAGTCAAGGGCGCACGGCGGTTTTTGCTGCAGTCCTCCAGAATGGGGTCATGTCCGTCCTACTGCGCGACCACTGATGTCCTGGAGTATGCGCCAGCTCGCGGGCCTCGCGGGCACCACTGTGAAGACCATCCGGCATTATCACGCGATCGACCTGCTCGAGGAGCCCGAACGGGCGATCAACGGCTACAAGCAGTACGGCACGTCCCATCTGGTGCGGGTGCTGCAGATCAAGCGGCTTCGGGGCCTGGGGATGTCCCTTGCCGAGATCGCGGGATTGGAAGAGTCGGACGAGGACTTCACGGATGCGGTGCGCGCGCTCGACGCTCAGTTCGCCGCCTCCATCGAACGCCAGCAGGCCATCCGCGCCGAGCTCGCAGATCTGCTAGCGCATCGCACCGGCCCCGATGTCCCCGCGGGCTTCGAGTCCGTCGCGGAGAGCCTCACCCCGGCGGACCGGCGGATGATCATGGTCAGCACTCAACTCTTCGACGACGAGAGCATGCGGGATGTGCGAGACATCGCCGCGCACCACCAGGAGGCCGACGCCGCATTCAACGACCTGTCGGCCGATGCCGACGCCGGCACTGTCCGAGCTGTCGCTACGCGCCTCGCACCCGTTCTCCGTACCATTCACGAGCGGTACCCCGGCACTCGGAATCCGCCCATTGCCGCTGGTGGCCGGAAGCGCGACGTGGTGCAGGCCCTGAATCAGGCGCTGACCGATTTCTACAATCCGGCGCAGATCGAGGCGCTGTGGCAGGCGTTCCGGCTCGTGCAGGAGGATCCGCCCGACGAATCGGAGCACTGACCGTGTCTGCGGACTTGACGACACTGAGGTGATCCCAGCGACTTTTATGCCTGCCTGCTGCCTGCCGCGCCCGGTCGCGGGCATCGGGTGTGGGAAGGTCGGGCCACCGTCCGGCGAGTTGGCGCCAAGCCAAGGAACGGCGGAATGCCGCGGGCACGTCCGGATCGCATGACGCGGACAGCAGTACAGCCCGATGTCCCTTCCGGCGACATGGCATACGCCTGCGTGGCTCTTCTTGCTCCGCTGATGCGGTCAGACTGTCGCAGGAACGGCTCACGCTTCGTTGCTCTCAATCCGAAGGACCGCGGATACCGCCACCTGAAGGGTTTGCTCTTCCGCCTCCGTGAGCGCATCGATCGCAGGGAAGGCTCGCTGTAGTGAGAGACCGTTCAGAACTGTCCCAAGGAATCGAGCGTGTCGAGGGACATCGTCCGGAGAGAGGAGTCCTTCCTCCGAAAGCGTGTTGAGCCATCCTTCGATGCGTCGTTGACCGTCGCGTTCGATGGAGAGGTGCGCCTCTCTTACCTGATCAGTCTGTTCGACGGCGACGAATGCGTTGACGGCGGCCACCATGGCGTCTCGCGCCTGCTGTCCCATGCCTGTACGAGCGAGCACCTGACGGAGACTCCGGAGGAGACGTTCGCGCCCGGAGAGAGAGGCGTCGCGCATCCACTCCGTCGGGGCAAGCCAGTCACCGACTCGTTCCATCACCTGATCTCGCAACTCCTGCTGCGTCGGGAAGTGGTAGCGCATGGACCCGATGCTCACACCGGCACGAGCAGCCACCGCCCGCACGGTCAGCCGTGCGGTGATGCCGTCCTCGGCGAGGATCGCAGCAGCAGCCGCGAGAATCCGCTCGCGTGTATCGAGCGGTGGTCTTGTCGTCATGAAAATCTCCTCTTGCCTCCAGTATTCCGCACCAGGACTCCTAGTACTACGTACTAGTACTGTGTACTACGATGGTGGCGTGCGAGCGGGCGTTCGCCAAGGAGGCTGAACCGGAAAGGGAAGAAGTGATGATCGATCAGTTACGTCGGCGGCTTGTCCTGGCGCGCGTCCAACCGGGCGACGGGCGCGAGCTTGCGTCGTTCCGCTGGTGGCAACTTCCCGGGCGTGCTCTGTTTCATCTGGATCGGGAGAGTTCGGGGCTTCCGGTTCGGTACTCGGTAGACGTGCGGCATTGGAGCAATCAGACAGCGGGAACCGTGCAGGTCCAGCTGTTCCGTGAAGGGCGTCAATGGGCTGTTGCAAAGCTGCCCGCGACCTTCGCTGTTGAGCGGGGGGCGATCGAAGTCGCCATGAGCGCTGTGGGCATGAAGCGCTGCCACCACGTGACGGATGACGGTGTCGCGCGTCAGCTCCGGGCCGATCCCGGATCAGCGGAGGGGTTTCGTGCACGGTTCGAAAGCCGCCACCCGACAGCTAGTCGATGGGTTGGCGTCGTATCGGTACTGGCCCTCCTGATCGGCGTGGGGCTCCTGCTGCTGCAGATCGCAGAGCCCTTGTCGGGGATTCCGTTCATTGAGGAGCGCATCGGGCAATTCCAGGCGCCGTTCACGCTGCCGATCTGGTTGAACGCCGGTTTGGCGATCTTGGCCGCAGCTGGGAGCGCAGAACGCGCGTTGCGACTGCGGTACCGCTGGTGGCTCGACGCGATAGGAAACTGAAAATGACTTCAAGCAACACCGGCATCAACGACCGCCGATTTGGCGCCCACCTCTCGATGAGCCGGTGGAAATCACTCATCGTGATCATTGTGCCGCCGATCGCGATGATCATCCTGCAGGTCGCCTTGTACCAGGTCGCGACACTCATCGAGGGGCCAAGCGACCGGTCGGAAATACTCAGTCCGCTGCGTCTTCTCGCGGTGAACATCAGCATGATCGTCACTGGTTTGCTGACAGTGCCTATCGTCGCCGGCTTTGCGAAGGTCTCGTGGCGTGACGTGTTGAGCTATCCCCGAGGATTCGACTTCCGCCGGCTCACCGTCTATCTGGGCTGGGCCCTCGGTTTCACCGTGCTCGGCAACGCCGCACTGGGGGTCTTCGCCATTGACCACACACCATGGGTTGGCTTCGGCATCACCGGCACTACCGTGGCGCTCATCGTGATCATGCTGCTGACCACGCCCTTGACCGCGGCGGCGGAGGAACTGATGTTTCGTGGCGCCGCCATGCCGGCCGTTGCGTCGTGGGTTAGGCCCGAGCGGGTTGCACTCGGCCTGGGCATCGTGGTCTCCAGCGTTCTCTTCGCTGCCTCGCATATCGCTTCGGACCTGTGGCTGTTCAGCTACCACGTCTTCTTGGGTCTTGCCACGGCCATGATGGCCATCCGAAGCCGAGGACTGGAAGCGCCGATCGCCTGGCACATCGCCAACAACACCTTTACCGCGATCTTGAACACCCTTCTCGCGGGCGGCGGCGAATTCTCCGTCGCACGGAGCGAAGGCGCTGGCGGCCCGCATCTTCTCATTCCCGTGGTATTCGTCCTGGCGACCGTGGTCGTCGTCTGGATGCGCGAAGGAAGGGCGCAGAAGTCGGGAGTGACGATCGACAGTGGGTCTCCCCCGCGTGGGGCATCATCGTCTCCACCGCCGTGTTCGCAGTGATTCACGTCGCGGCTGATCCATGGTGGAACGTCTTCTACATCGTGGTGTCGTTTACCGCGGCTTTCGTCACATGACGCACCGGTGGAATCGAGGTCGCAGTCATCATCCACGCGGCTTACAATACCCTCACTTTCCTTTTCTGGATCGCGTTGGACGCTGATCTGGCAGAGCGTTTGGATCGCTCTGCGGGTTCGACGAGCGTTGCGCTCTTGGTCCCTACGTCACGGTCTTCTCAAGGTCGTGTGATGTCGCGGTTGTGGTGGTCCGTCACCCCGCATAGGCCACGAAACGACAACGATGACAGCGTTCACCAGGAGAAGCAGGGCAGGGCCCCGCTAGAGACATGGGGTGTCAAAGCCGCACACGTCTCCAGGGGACCCTGTTGCCACCACACCCTGCCACGCCACCCCCGGCTTCTGCCGCCGAACCGGCCGATCCGCACCGCGCCAGTGCCGGGCCCGGCCTGCTCGAACTCTTCGCCCATGTGCCCGACCCGCGTGACTCCCGCGGCCTCATCCACCCCCTGCCCGTGGTCCTGTCCCTGACCTCCTGCGCCGTCGTCGCAGGCCAGACCACACTCCAAGCGGTCACCGAATGGGCCCGCGACCTTACCGACACCGAATACCTCGCCCTGGGCGTGCGCTATGACCTCCTGCCCGGCGCGTTCATCGTGCCCAGCCTGGCCACACTGGAACGCGTCCTGGCCTCGCTGGCTGCCGCCCCCTGGAGCGGGCCGCCACCGCCTGGGTCTGCGCCCGCACCCCCGAGGGCCCGGATTCCAGGACGATCGCCGTGGACGGCAAGTCCATGCGCGGCTCCACTCACCGCGGCGAACCGATGGTCCACCTGGTGTCGGCCCTGGACACTGCGCACAAGACCGTGCTCGCCCAGCAGCGGGTGGCGGCCAAGTCCAACGAGATCCCGGCCTTCACCGACGTCCTCGCCGGTATCGATCCCGCCCTACTCGCCGGGGCCGTGGTCAGCGCCGATGCGATGCACTGCCAGCGCGCCTCGGCGCGGTTCCTGCACGGGGCCGGGGCCTACTACGTGTTTTACGCCGCGGGCAACCAGCCCGGCCTGTTCGCCGCCATTGACGCCCTGGACTGGGAGAACACCCCGGTGGCCCATCGCAGCCGCGACACCGGCCACGGGCGGCGCGAGGTGCGCACCATCCAAGTGCTGCCCGCCCCGACCGGCCTGGCCTTTCCCCACGCTGAGCAGGTGTTCTTACTGGAGCGCTACACGCTCGACCGTGACGGCGCGGTCCTGTCGGCTTCGGCCGTGCTCGGTGTGACCAGTCTGCCTGGGCGCCTGGCCGGCCCGGAGCGGATCATGGGCTGCTGCCGGGGCCAGTGGCAGATCGAGAACCCGCTGCATTGGGTGCGCGATGTGGTGTTCAACGAAGACGCCCACCGGCTACGCAAGGGCAGCGCGCCGCAGGTCATGGCATGTTTGCGCAACCTCGCGATCAGTGCGCTGCGGCTGAGTGGAGGCGGCGGGATCGCCTCAGCGACCCGCTGGAACCACCGCCGATCCTGGCGGCCGCTGCAAACCCTCGGAATTCTGGACTGAACCAGACATCACGCGACCTTGAAAAGACCGTGGGATAGACCGAAGCTCGGCTGCCCGCAGATCCAGGCAACCTGAGCTGTGAACATCGGGGGCACCTGGAACTCCCTTCACGCTATGGGCCGGTAGCTCAGCAGGTTAGAGCATGGGACTCATAATCCCTGAGTCGCGGGTTCGAGCCCCGCCCGGCCCACCCTCCTTGAGCACAGAAAAGCGCCGCCGACCTGAGGAAACAGGCCGACGGCGCGGTGTTGTCATGTACGGCTGGCTACGAGGGCTGGCGGTCACATCCGGTTGAGTGTGCCGAAGGCACGCCGAAAGTTCCTGTCGTCTTAGAAGTCGTTGAACCCATCCTTTGCGCATCGGCAGAGCCGCCTCCGCAACCGTCGCCGCGCCGGAGCGATTCGACCGGGTCGAGCTGGAGCTGGCGAGCGACTACCTGCCGAAGATCGATGCCCGCTCGGAACGGTGCGGGACGATCCCGCGTGGTCCAGGGCGTCGTTCTTTCTGATTCGCTCAGTCTCTGTAGTGGATGGCGAGGTCGGTGCGTCCGGGGTGGACATCCTCGTGGAGGGCCCGGGTCTCCCGGTCATAGTCTCCGTCCAGCAGCCGGCGGAATGGGCGGCTGCGCTCGCCGGACAGGCCGGCGATCCGCTTGATGAGGCGCTCGGCGTGCTGCTGGCGTCCCGCACCGTCAATGCCGTCCGCGTCGTAGACCACGTGAAGGTCCAGCACTTCGATCCCCACGTACCACAGGGCGCCATGGGTGAGCGGGAACAGCAGCGACTCCAGATCGCCGCTGACGCCGCGCGGCCCCAATGTGCGCTGGTCATCGCCGGCGGTGACGATGATGAGCGCCTTCCGTCCCATCAAACGCCCGTCCCCGTACCGGCGCGGCAGACCTGTGGAGTCATCGAGCTCACCCTGGGCGAACCCTGTCTGCAGCACCCGGTCGACCCACCCCTTCAGCATCGCCGGAGGTCCGTACCACCAGAGCGGGAACTGCAGCACCAGCAGCTCGGCGGCGGCGAGTCTCTCCTGTTCCCGCCTCACCTCGGGCTCTACCTCTCCCCGTTCATAGGCCTCGCCCGTGAGCTCAGCGAGGTTTCCGGGGACTCCGGACAGGCCGCCCAGGTCGCGCTCGCTGAGCGCCGGGTCGAACCCGTCAGCGTAGAGGTCGGAGACGGTCACCTCATACTGTTCGGACAGTGCGGCGCTCCCAGCGCGGATCAGGTGCCGGTTCAGCGAATCGTGTCGAGGGTGGGTGTAGACCCAGTGGGCACGGCCTGGCGTCGGCTCATGAAAGGAGTTCATGCGCCCATCACACACGATTCCCGTGAGACGGAGAATCGCCAGCGGTCTCATATGGATAATCCACCGTCTAACGTGGCATGGTGGACACCTTGACTGATGTGCTCAACCACATCCGATCATCTGGAGCGCTGCTGGGCCGGACTTTGGCAAACCCGCCCTGGTCCGCCACGTTCGCGGAACGAGCTTCCCTGTCCCTGGTCACGATGCTCCGCGGCCACGCATGGATCGTGGACGGCACCGAACCCCACCGGCTGAAGCCCCAAGACATAGCGGTCATCGTCGGCCCGGCCCCCTTCGACGTGACCAGCGCCCCTGAGGCGAGCCCCGCGCCCATGTACATCCAGACCGCGAACGGCGTCTGCCTTGACGCCGCGGGCAATGCCGCAGACAGCATCGCGTTGGGCACTCGTACGTGCGGAACGCAGCTGGATGCCGATGACGCCATGCTGACCGGATCCTTCACCGTCACGGGACGCGTGGCCGACCGCCTGTTGAGTGCCCTGCCGCGCGTGCTGGTGGTGCCGCGCGCGGTCCAGAGAACCGCGGCACTGCAACTGCTGGAGGACGAGATCCTTCGCGACGAGCCTGGCCAGCAGGCCATTCTGGATCGGCTGCTGGATCTGGTGCTGGTCGGCGCATTGCGCGACTGGTTCGCAATCCCCGAAGCGAAGGCCCCCGGCTGGTATCAGGCAAGCTCAGATCCGATAGTGGGGGCCGCGCTCGCGGCCATCCATGATGCTCCTCACCAGCCATGGACCATTGAACTGCTGGCTCGTCAGGCTCATGTCTCGCGCGCCACGCTGGCACGGCGATTCACCGACCTGCTGGGAGAGCCCCCGATGTCCTATCTGACCAGCTGGCGGCTGTGCGTGGCCGCCGATCTCCTCGCGCGCGATGACACCACGGTCGAGTCCGTCGCGCGCGAGGTCGGCTATTCCAGCTCCTACGCCCTGAGCACAGCCTTCCACCGCGAGTACGGCCTCCGCCCCAGCCAGTACCGTCGCGCGTCGGCCGGGTAGCGAAGAGCCCGGAACTGACAGATGTTGGCCGGAAGCAAAGTAGGTAACGCACGTTTTCCACGGGTGCACGCGTACCCCCAGGGTCCAGGTCAGACCTCACCGGTGGTCGTCGACGTGTGCCTGCGCGGTTTCCCGCACGCGGAGCGGATCCTCGATCTTGGGGGTGGCCACGGTGAGCACGCGCGCGAGTTCGCCCGGCGCGGGCGGCGCCCGACAGTGCAGGACCTTACCCGGGTGGTTGACGAGGCGCGGACACGCAACGACCTCCAGGAGGAGGGTGTGGAGCTGTTCGCCGGCGACCTCGCCACGACCCTCGCGCCGGGACCGTTCGACCTCGTGTTCTGCTCAACGGTGACCAACATGGCGGCTGCGGACGGTCGTCAGCCCGGAAGGCGGTGTGGCGATCGTCAGCTACATGCGCGGCCGCGACCAGGTGTCGGCGGGCTTCGGGCTCCAGATGCTGGTGTGGACCGACGTCGGTGACGCGCACAGCGCCGGGGACTACCCGGCCTGGCCCTGGCCGAACGCCGGGCGGCGGCCGCCAGGGGGCGGAGCGATCCGCGGTCCGTACCAGGGGTGTGTCATGCCCTCCGGCGTGGTGGGCCGTGCGGTCCCGCAGCCGTGAGCCGATCAGGCCGGACCAGCGCCGGATCGCGGCGGCGTGACGGAGCAGTGTCGTGTGCTCGGCCCCCGTGGAGCTCCGGATGCGAACGCGTGCCGTCCGTTGTGGTCCGCGGTGAGGATCCCGTAGGCGACCAGCTGGCCGAGCACCGCGCGCAGCGCCCCTTCGTCAAGGTCGCACCGCCGCGCGAGCTCGCCGGGTGTGCCCGGAAGTTCCGCCAGGGCCCCGCTGGTCGCACCGGCCTCGTAGGCGAGGACCATGCGCCAGTCGGCCAGCTCGCCGGGCGGGGCGAGGAACGAGAGGTCCGTCCGCCCCTGGTGTTCCCCGCCTCGGTCCGGATCCGGCGCTTCGGCGTCGTGGCGCCGGGACTCCTGGCGGAGCTCGTTCATCGTGGCCGTCCCTTCGGATGCGTTCCGGATGCGTCTAGGTCGTGTTTTTGAACGGGTGAGGTCGCGTAGCCAGATCCGGATCGCGGCGAGCTGGACCGTGCCGTCATAGACCGCGGCCCGCTTGTCGTATCTGGTCGCCACCGCACGGTTCTGCTTGAGCAGGTTGATCGCCCGCTCCACGGTGTTGCGGCCGCGGTAGGCCCGCCGGTCGAAGGCCGGGGGCCTGCCGCCCGCCGAGCCTTTGCGCCTGCGGTGGGCCTGCTGGTCGGCGGGTTGGGCGATGGGCGCCGTGATCTTGCGTCGGCGCAGGTGGGCCCGGTTGGCGCGCGAGGAGTAGGCCTTGTCGCCCAGCACCCGGTCCGGGCGCGTGCGCGGGCGACCGACGGTGCGGGGCAGCCGCAGGTCGCCCATCAGCGGCGCGAACATCAAAGCATCGCCCCGCTGGCCGGGGCTGGTGCGGATCGCCAGGGGGCGGCGGTGCTGGTCGGCCAGCAGGTGGATCTTGGTGGTCAGTCCGCCCCGGGAGCGCCCCAGTGCCTCCGATCCGTCCGATTCCTCCCGCACGTGGTCCCCTTTTTCGCCGCTCCGGCGGCGTGCTGGTGGGCGCGCACGCTGGTGGAGTCGATCCCGGCGGCCAGCTCCTCGCCGGAATCGGCGTCGATGCGCAGCCGATCGGCGATGCGCTACCAGGTGCCGTCGTTGGACCAGCGGCGGTGGCGCCCGGCCGCGGTCTCCCAGGGGCCGTAGCGCTCCGGCAGATCGCGCCAGGGGATGCCGGTTCTGATGCGGTAGAGGATCGCGTTGATGATGCGGCGGTGCTCGGCCCATTGGCCGCCTTTGGGCGGGTTGTCGGGCATGAGCGGGGCGAGCAGGGCCCACTCGGCATCGGTGAGTTCGAAACGACCGGACACGGCCCTCGAGTGTGCCAGCGCGGGCCCTGCCTCGCTCCCGATTCCAAAAAACAGGACCTAGTACTGCAACGACAGGTTGTGAGGTTGGCGTCTGCGGTAGTGGCTTTCGCGGGCTCGCTGCTGGGCGCGCCGTCTCCATTCCGACCATTTCGGCACGTGATCAGCGCTACGTGCGATGTGTACGGTCAGGCGGTTCCATAAACGGCGGGTCTCGTTGATACTGAGGGGAATCAAGGACGCGGTCGGGTCGCGCTCTGATCCCCTTTTTTCAGCGCCTGGCGCAGCCGGAGGAGAAATGCCGAGGCGGCCATGGACAGTGTGATGTGGCGATACCAGGCGCGGTAGCCACGCACTTGGTAGTGGTCCAGCCCGGTTTCGTTCTTGGCCGCCTGAAAGCACTCCTCGATCGCCCACCGGGACCCGGCCACGCGCACCAGTTCCTCTACTGTGGTGCTCTCGTCGGCGAAGCAGATGTAGTAGGCGAGGTTATCGGGGTCGTTGACGTTCCTGCGGGCAAGGAGCCAGTGGGCCTTTCCTGGCTCGCGCAACGGCCGGATATCAGCCGAGGCCCAATCATAGACACGTGTCCCATGGGCGCCCTCACCGCAGCTCAGGCGGTGCCATGTCTCCTCGCCGAGACCGGCAATCAGACGGTCGGCGCGAGACTGCCCAGATCCATCGTGATCACCATCTGCGATTTCGGTACGGCGACCACATGGGCGATCGCGCGTTCTTCCATCCATCGCCGTAGGCGGCTGACTCCGCCATAGGCCTCATCTGCCGTGACCCATCCGAAGGGAACTCCCGCTTCCACCGCCCTTTTCAGTAGAGCCTGCCCCAGATCGGGCTTGGTGGCGAAGGCGATATCGTCGCTGATTCCCGCCGCCCGGCACCGTTGGCGGTCCTCGGTCCAGGCGGAGGGAAGGTAGAGTTCCCGGTCGATCAGCGCCCGCCCCTGTGGTCCCGCATACGCGAGGAACACACCGATCTGGCAGTTCTCGATCCGCCCGGCGGTTCCAGAGTACTGGCGGGCCACCCCGGCCGATCTCGCGCCCTTCTTGAGGAACCCGGTGTCATCGAGAATGAGCACACCATTGTCGGCATCACCGATGGTCTCGGCGACACATGTGCGAATATCGTCGCGCAGGCCGTCGGTGTCCCAGGCATAGAAGTTCAGCAGACGCTGCAGGCGCTGGGGGCCATGCTCGCCGGCCGTCTCAGCCAGAGTCCAGCCATTCTTGCGTTCGAGTTCGCTGAGCAGCCCGCGCAGGTAGGAGGCCGCCTGGCGGCGGGACTCCACACGAGGGAAACGGTGAGCAAAGCCAGCGAGGAAGTCGAAGAACTCCCGCGACCACGTTTCAAGATCAGTCACGACCACCCACGAATACCTACCGTGAGTGGCCACAACATCGCAACCTGTCGTTGCAGTACTAGTCGACGCGCTCATCGACGCTGATGCCGACGTCGACATGCTCGTCGTCCCGGGCGTCGAGCACACCTTCCAGGGCAGGTACCACTACGTCACGCGGCGCACCTGGGACTACCTCGTGCGGCACCTGCACGGCACCGAACCCCCGACCTACCGGCTCGCACCGTTCCCCCCGATGCCCGACTGGGCCGTCCAACCATCCGGCTAAGCCCTGAGCAGCGGACGCGGACGCCACTCTCGACGAGCCCGACTTACGAGACGTCCGGCCACGGCCAAGTGCTGCTGTCCGCGCTCGGGTTCGTCGGGGTAATCTGGCTCTTCGCAGTTGAGCGTGGTCGTGTCGTGACGCAAGACGGCTCGTGCCCTTGCTGAGGATGGGTGTTGTCAGACATCCAGCTTCAGAAGGACAGGAGCCGTGATCGAGCATATGTGCTCGCAGCCGCGCGATGGGCGTGAGGCTGCCAGCATCGTCTTCAACATGCCCGGATACGACATCATCGACGCCGTCGACCTGCCCTTGGGCGGCCGACAGGTGGTGTTCCAGGCCCGCGAGTGGGACGGGGCCTGTCCGGGCTGCGGGGTGCTCTCTGACCGGGTCCACGCCTGGGCGCGACAGCACGTCAAGGACCTCCCCTGTGGTGGGGACGCGGTCGAGGTGGTGGTGCGCAAGCCGCGGATGGTCTGCGTCAAGCCGGCCTGCCCGCGCAGAACGTTCACCCAGGCCACCGACGAGCTCCCGCCCCGGGCGCGGTGCTCGCGGCGGCTGCGCGAGCAGCTGGTCGAGGCGGTGATCGACTCCGGCCGTGCCGTCGGCGAGGTCGCCGCCGCCTTCGGCGTGGCCTGGTGGACGGTGCAGAACGCGATCGATGCCGCCGCGATGACCCTGCCCGATGCGGGCACTGTGGCGGTTCGTGAGCTGGGCATCGACGAGCACCGCTTCGCCCGCGCCCGGTTCTTCCGCGACCCGGAGACCCGCTCATGGCGGCGGATCGAGCCGTTGCGGGTCATGACGTTGTAGGCCCGGCGCTTGGGATGAATGAACGGGTCTCATACCTCGACGTTCCTTCGTGTCGTCGGCGCCTCACCCGCCCGCTACCGGGCCGAGGAACGCCGACGCGAGCCCGCCCTGGTCGGCGCCTGACCGCGGGCGCTCGGCGCGCCCGCGGTGAGGGTCCGGGCGTCATGTCACGACGCCTCCGAGGAGCGCCCTCCCAGGTGCTTCGCCAGGAAGCTCTCGAGCCTCCTGTACAGCTCGATGTTGCTCTCGGGGTTGATGAACCAATGCCCCTCGGTCTCGTTGAGCAGGTACTCGACCTCGCGGCCGCGGTCGCGCAGGGCCTCGGCGACGCGATCGGAGTTGCGCCGGTGCACGCGGACGTCGTTGGCGCCGTGGATCAGCAGCACCGGGGCGGTGATGTCCTCGACCCGGCTGATCGGGGAGCGGGCGAGCATGTCCGCCCTCTGCTCGGGGATCTCGGGGTCGCCGATGTGGCGCAGGTAGCTGTTCTCGACGGCACGGCGGGCGAAGGGGACCACCCCTTCGACGAGGTCGACGAGGTCGGACATGCCCGTGTAGCTGATCGCCGCGGCGAACCGGTCGGGGGTGAAGGCGGCTCCGACAAGCGCGGCATAGCCGCCGTAGGAGCAGCCGTAGATCGCGACCCGGTCCGGGTCGGTCAGGCCTCGGTCGATCGCCCAGTCGAGGGCGTCGATCAGATCGTCGTGCATGCGCCCGGCGAACTCGCCGATCCCCGCCTCGACGTGGGCCTTCCCGTAGCCGGTGGAGCCGCGGAAGTCGACCTGGAGCACCGCGTACCCTCGGTTGGCGAGCAGCTGCACCTCCGGGTCATAGCCCCAGCTGTCGCGGTACCAGGGACCGCCGTGTACGAGCAGCACCGTCGGCAGGTTCCGCGGCTCGAGGCCGACCGGGAGGGTGAGGTGGCTGGGAAGGGGCAGACTGTCACGGGCGGTGAGGGTCACGGGGGTGACCGGGGCCAGCTGCTCGGGGTCGAGATGCGGGAATGGGCGGAACAGGCGACGCGCCTTTCCGGAGGCGTGGTCGTAGAACCAGGTGACGCCCGGGTCGCGGTCGTGCGTGAACTCCACGACCCAGCGCTGTCCCGTCGTATCGGTGGAGACGTGGGAGAGGTCGCCGTCCGAGAGCTCGGTCAGGAGGGGCAGGATCTCGGCGAAGTGCGGATCAAGTGCGTGGATGTCCTGGCGGTCGCCGAGGTACCGGACGCCGAGCAGGTCGCCGGTGGCCGGATGCAGGATGAGTGACGAGGCGAATCGCGGATCCACCTCCGGCCGAGGAGTGTCCAGATCGAACACCGGATGGCTGTCGACCTCCGTCTCCTCCCCGGTCTCCAGGTCGAGGCGCGCCACCCGGGTGAGGTCCGAGCCGCGCGCGGACCCGATCCACAGCCCCATGCCGTCCGCGGTGGGGATCGCGGGGACGACGCCCAAGAGGATGTCGGACCGGGGGAAACGGGCGATCGTTCGCGTCTCGCCGCCGGTCCGCTCGGACAGCACGTGCTCGCCGCCCTCCTCGATCGTGAAGGCCAGCACCCGCCCCGGGACACGCAGCCAGGAGATCACGTCGCCGGAGCTCTCGGCGACAGGCGTGAGCTCCCCGCTCATGAGGTCGAGCTCGAAGAAGTCGATCAGGTCGGCACGGCGCTTGTTGAGCTGCACGAACGCCGTTCCGGGCCGGTCCGGCGACAGCTGCGCGCCCAGGAGGCGCACGCCCTCATACGGGGTCAGGTCGACCGCGGGCTGCTCGGGCCGCGCCGGGTCGACGCGATGGAGATGCCAGTTCTCATCGCCGTCGGTGTCCTGCTGGAACAGGAGGTGGCGGCCGTCGACGCTCCAGAAGAACCGGTCGATGTTCCGCCGGGTCTCGGAGGTGATCCGCCGGGCGGCGGGGGTTCCCGAGCCGTCCTCAAGGTCGGGTGCGGACCAGTCCGAGTCGGCGTCACGGAGGAACACGTTGAGCCGGCCGTGCCAGGGGGCGAGGTAGGCGATCCTCGTCCCGTCCGGCGAAAGCACGGCGCGGCTGCGGGTGGGCGGGGCGTAGAGATCCTCGACAGGGATCAGGGCGGGAACGGCGGTCATGACGGAACCTCCTGGTCGGTGGGTGCGGATGCACCAGTCGACCCCATGACGCCGCGTCGGGCTCAAGTGTCGTGCGGGTCGGGCCGCTCCCGTGCGACGCGCTGCTGGAGGGCGCGCACGACGCGGTGCTGCACCGGGCGGAGGGTGCGGGCGGCCAGCTGGTCCAGCAGCGCGGGGGCGAGGGGGTCGAGGGACGACATGCGCTCCGTGGTCGTCACGAGCGGTCGGATGTGCTCGACCCATTCATCGATCAGTGCCTCGACCTCGTGGTCCGGGGTGTCGGCGTCAAGGGCGTAGAAGCGCGCGGTCAGCGCGGCGGAGGCCGCCCTGGCGTCCTCCGGGACATCGAGCAGGGCGGACAGTCTTGCCGCGCCCTTCTCCCCGAGCAGGTGAGCGATCAGGATGAGCTGCTCGTGCTCGTACCTGACCATGTCCTCGGACACGCCCGGACCGGGCACCGCCTGCCAGGCGGAGAGCTCCGGCGGCAGGTCGGGCGGGGCTCCGGTGCTGCGCAGCACGTCGATGCTGGCGCGGCGGGCGGTGAGCCGCTCGATCTCGGCGGCGGCCTGGCGATCGAGCTGGTCGAGCAGCTCCTCGGCCACCGTGGGATCGTCCAGCACCTCGGGGAGGGCGGACAGGGGGACACCCAGCGCCGTCAGCCGCGTGATCCGCAGGAGGCGCACGAGGTGGCCGACGTCGTACTGCCGGTAGTCCCCTGATGTTCGCGGCGGCTCGGGCAGCAGTCCGATCTGGTGGTAGTGGCGCAGCGTGCGCACGGTGACGCCAGCCAGGTCGGCGAGTTCACTGCTGAGCATCGGGCACCTCCTTCAAGTCCAGGTCGCGCAGGGCACGCATACCGATCACGGCCAGTAGCACCACGATCCACATCCCGGTGACGCTGACCGCGGCCAGCAGTGGCGAGCCGAGCTCTGCGAGCACACCTGCCAGCCCGATCCCCGCCGGCGCGGCAACCGTCATTAGGGCCATCTTCACGCTGAGCACCCGTCCGAGGAGAGCGCCCGGGACGTACTGGACCTGCAGGACACCGGTGACCGCTCTGACCACGGAATTGCCGAGTCCCAGGGCTGCCGCCCCGACGAACACTACCGCCGGGGAGAGGAGGGAGGCCATCAGAGCGAATCCCACGGAGGTGGCGATGAACCCCGCCGACAGCCATGTCCGCGACGACAACCGGGCTCCGACGGCGCTGTAGATCGTCGCTCCGACCAGCATTCCGGCTGCTAAGACGGTGAGGACCAGGCCCAGCAGTTCGGGACGGGAGATGAGGTCGAAGTACACCGGCATCACCAGCCCTTGCAGTCCGCCGAGCGCGACGGCCAGACCGAGGACCAGGAAGGTCGTGCCCAGCAGGAATCGGCTCCTTCCCAAGACCAGCAGGCCATCCACGAGCTCCCGCATCAGGGGCCGGCGCGCGGCGCGGGAAGAGTCGACCTGCCCGAGGCGGCGCGGCAGCATCCGGGTCAGCACCGCTGCGAGCGCGGATGTCGCCGCCGTGATCCACAGCACGGCCATGGAGTCGACGGCGGCCAGCAGCACACCGGCGGCAGCGGGTCCGACCACCAAGGCGACGGAGGTCAAGGTCTGGCGCACGCCCACCACGCGCCGCAGATCGAGACCGGCGTGCCGGGCCACCATTGGAGCGAGGACCTCACGGGCCGTCATGCCGGGCACGTCCCCGAACGCGCCCAGGATGCCCAACACGATGAACCACACGAGGTCGAGACCCCACAGCATGTCCACGAGCGGTAGCGCCGCGATCGCCGCGGCGGAGATGACATCCGAGACCACCGATGCCGTAAGCCTGTTGATCCGGTCGATGATCACCCCGCTAAGAAGGCCGACCACGACAGAGGGGACCGCCGTCGCGGTCGCCAGGGCGGACATGCCCAGCGGGCTGCCCGTGGTCTGCAAGACGATCAGCGGCAGCGCCACCGAGGCGATGCCGTTGCCGAGCAGGCTCAGCAGGTGAGAGGCGTAGTAGGCAAGTGCGACGAGTGGCATGTGGTCAGCGAAGACCCTGACGTCACGTCGGGGTCAAGCACGAAGAGAACGGCTTGTGACCCGGCACTTCCCTCCCCGGGTCCCCTCCCGCGCAGGGCCGGCCCTCAGCTGCACTCCTCGTGCCGGGCCCAGTCCCGGGCGATGGCGACCACCCGGGCCCCAGAACGCGCGGCGAGCTGCACGGCGATCCGGCCCACTGCGCTGATCGCGGAGACGATCAGGACCCGTCGGCCGAGCATGGAGCCGAGCCGCCGCACGGCACGCAGGGCGCTGGTGGCGGGGACGGGAAGGGTGGCGAGGTGCTCGAAGGGGACGTCCGCGGAGCGGCTGCGGTCATGGCCCGCGGCACCGCCCGGCGCTGCGCCCAGCCGCCGGAGAGACCGAGGAAGAGCACCCGCTCCCCCGCCGTCGGCCCGGTCCCGTCGGCGGCCGGTTCGAGCACCACCCCGCTGCCGTCCCAGGCGGGGACCGTTCCCGCAGGAGCGTCCGCCAGACCGGCCAGGTCACCGGGGTTCGGGGCGATGGCCTCGACACACACGAGCACCTCGTGCGGCAGCGGGACCGGGTCGAGAGCCGGGGCGAACGTGAGACCGCCCGGGGTGTCGGGGGTCGTGGTCCATGCGAGCATGCGCGGGGCGTCCTGCCGTCGGTCGAGAACGGGAGCGGTCGGAGATCAGGCCAGCAGGCCCGGGTAGGCCCCATCCCCCAGGTCCGGATCGGGCAGCACACCCCGGGGGTTGCGGAGGGCGACGGCGCAGCCGCCGCAGCCCTTCGAGGGCCCTGCGCCGTCCGAGGTCGGTGGCGCGCCGTGAACGCACCCGCCTGGTCGCACTGGTCCACGTCGGTGCGACCTTCGAGAAGGGAAACTCGTCGAGCTTCCCGACGACCAGACCTACCACGAATCACGAGACCACCGACACGCCGCGTGAGACACCCGTCCACAGGTCTTGACAATTCCTCCGATCCTCAATGACGTGCCGTCGAGTAAGACTCGTCCTCAGGGGAAGTCGGTGCGCCGGCCGGGTGGCTGCTCGGTGGTTGCTCGGCGGATATGGACGCGAATGGCGCCGACTGACAGACTTTGGCAGGGACTATCACGTGAGCTGCCAATACTCTTAGCGGGCAGGACTCTTATGGTAGCCTGATTCGCCTGTGATGCCCCTGGTAGATGGGGTTTCAGCGGGCCCTTAGCTCAACTGGCAGAGCAATGGACTTTTAATCCGTGGGTTCAGGGCTCGATCCCCTGGGGGCTCACTCAAAATTCCAGGTCACGATGGGTTTATCCGGTTCGCTGACCAAAAATCCGCGCTGCGTGTGCTCCATGTGTGCTCCCCAGTTTGGACTCAGTCATCCGCGCAGGTCAGCGGGATAGAGGTCGACGTCGAACGTGCCAGAACCCTCGCTGGATGAGGGGTGACGGGCCGCGGAACAGTCACCCGAACGCGTGTGCACCACATGTGCAACACGACCGGGGAGCCCGTTTCGCCGCCTCCCGCACACCCGGGACGGGTGACTGCGTCCGGGAGTGCCACGACGATCACCTCGCCACGAAGGGCTCTCCTCCCAGGTGACGATTGATCCGGCAGGCCCACATGATCAACGGTGCCCCTCGGGGCACCCGCAGCTGACCACACACCACGCTCCGCCTCGCCCACAGCCACCCAACAAGCCCCGATCAGGACGACACCGTACGTCGGGGCGGCGAACCCCACACTGTGGCCCACACGCCGACAACAGCGGCCACCCGCCCCTGGCAGCGCCAGGGTGTCTCTCCCGGCCGGAAGCCCCGCTATGCGTGCACGCGCTCGCCCCGCCTGCAACGTGGACGTCCCGAAGGGTCGTGGACCCATGCGTCTCGCTTCGGCGCGATGAATCCCCTTCCCAGCACCAGCTGTCAATGTGTGGTTTCAGGAGGTCCCGAACTGCTCGTTCTCAGGACACGGTTGACCGTTGCGCGGCATGATTCTCGCTGGAGGGGAGACCGTGTCTGGGCTCATGGAGCGTGCCTGGATCAGCAGACCGTGGCGGAGTACCACTACCGGGCGGTGTGTGAGGTTCTGGGTGGGTCACCGATCGGCGAGGTTGCAGCGTTCGATCAGGCGGCGACGGCCCTCGATGGAGGTCTCGCTTCTCATCATCGCTGCCGAGGGTTTGCTCCCCTCATCTCACTCGGCCGTCAGCGTCAATAACCTCCCACCCCGCAGCATCTAGTCAGACGCGTTGTGTTGTTTGGCGCCCGCGGCGCGGACCTTGGCCGAGGGGTGGGTCGCGAGCCTGTGGCGCACCGCGGACAGCTCAACTTCGGGATGCTCGGCGAGTGCATCACCGAGGCGCAGCGGCAGCAGACAGCCGGGTTCGTGGCTGGTGGCGGTGCTGAGCGCGGCGGCGATCACAGGTTCCCGGGCGGGGTCCCGTGCGAGCAACCGCACAAGTGCATAGGCGGACGTCGCTCTCAGCGCGGTGGAGGTGTCCGTGCACAGGACGCTGAGGTAGGTGACCGCCTGGTCGCTGTCCCAGAGTGCGAACGCATGGCAGAGTTCCGTGCCGTGGCCCTGCTGGCGGAGTGTTTGGAACCGGGCGACGATTTGGGCGCCGTCAAGTTGGCCAGAGGCCACCTCCAGCGCGAAGCGGAGGCATTCGGTGTCGGAGGTGCCGTTGAATGCGGGCGCGGCCCGCAGATCCGAAGCGATGCCGCGGAGGCAATTCTGGACGAAGCCGGGGAGCTCGTCGAAGCGATGAGCGAGCAACCAGACGATGTCGTGGCGAATGCCGCGCGCATCGCGAGGGTCGTCCACGACGGCGAGGTCGGAGACGGCGGGTTCGGGCATGGCAGACTGGTGGTGCAACGGGGTTCCTGTGGAGCCGGAGAGTGATATCCCCCCGCTTCTACAGGAGCTCCGTTGTTGTATGTCAGGGAATGACCGCGACCGTCATGACGCCATGACCTGTACCAACACTCCGGCCAGACGACTTTGAATCAGCCCTGCCGTGGCCCCGTCGCTAGCAGAAGGGTTCTCCGCCACTCTCCTGTCCCGGAGAACTGGTTGGCTCCTGCCGGCGGTCGAAATTCAGTGGCACCAGCAAAGCACCGGTCGGCGTCAGCCAGTGATGGTGCCGCACTGCCTGAGAACCTCTCGCGGGTCCATGCGGTCCTCGCCGACCAACCGGTGGGCCACCTCGGTCAGGTACGCGTCGTGGTCGCGCGCATAGGCGCGCAGCGTCTGGAACGCCTGGTCCATGTCGAGGTCGCCGACATGGGCGAGCACCCCTTTGGCCTGCTCGATGGTGATACGGCCGTTGAGCGCACTCTGCAACTGCTCGGTGAGCACCTCGCCGTGGCGGATCGCGCGCTCCTGCAGGATGCCCATGGTGGCGACATCGGCCAGCGCCCGTGCGACGCGCGCATCGGCTTCGCCCAGCGCGCCGGGGCGCTGGTTGAACAGGTTCAACGTCCCGATGGTTTGCCGGCGCAGGCGCAGCGGGACCGCGTGTACCGTTGCGAACCCCTCCTGCCTCGCGTGGGGGACGAAAGTGGGCCACCGCTGGGTGGCGCCAGCCAGATCGGCCACGGTGACCGTTTCACCGCTGCGGAAGGCCTCCAGGCACGGGCCCTCGTCGGCCTGGAGCTGGAACAGCTCCAGCAGCCGTGTCTGCTCGGTGGAGGAGGCCAGCAGCTGCAGGCTGCCACGCTGGTCGCTCAGCAGGATCCCGGCCGTCGAGACATCCAGCAGCTCGACGCACTGCCCGGCGAGCTGGTGCAGCATCTCGGGGATGTCGTAGTCGTCGACCAGCGTCGCGGTCACCTGTACGAACGCCTGCAGCAACCGCGATTCCCGCTGCTGGCGTACGGGGACTGCGCTGTTCATTGGCCCTCCCTGGTGTGGCCGGTGCCCAGTCCGAGGATAGTCGGCTGCCCGCACCGGTTCCACCCGCGCCCCGATCGTCTGCCGTCTCAGCTGTCGAGTTCGGTGGGTGCCAGGCGGCGGGCGACGATATCGGCGGCGACTTCTTCGAGACCGCAGCCACGCGCGAAGGCGTAGCCGCGTAGCCGGTCCAGCGCGCTCGCGGCAGAGACATCAAGCGCGGCCAGGACCATCCCGGTCGCCTGGTGCACCTGCTCACGATCGCGGCTGAGGGACAAGATACCGTTATCGGCCGTGACCGGATCGGCCGAAATGCCTCTGAGGGCCAGCGCCGCGATATCCACCAGGTACAGGGCGGTGGTCAGTTGCACCGACGCCAGCCATCCCGGCTGCACACGGTACAGATCCACCGAGCCCAGGCTGATTGCACCGCTGAGCACGGGAAACGCGAAGATCGCGCCCACCTGCCGCTCGGTGACCGCGGCGGCGAAGACCGGCCAGGAAGCCGTCGCCGAGGCGGCCAGGTCGGGGGCGAGCACGGGGACGCGGCTATCGAAGGCCTCATAGCAGGGCCCCTCGCCGAAGTCGAACTGTAGGGACTCGATCCAGTCGCTGACAGCGTCGCTGGCGTACAGCATCTGGCGGCTTCGCGCGCTGGCAACCACCGAGACGGAAGCGCCGTCGATGCCCAGCAGTTCCACACAGGCCCGCCCCACCACCGCGACCGCCTCGAAACCGCCGGCATCGTCCCGCAGCGCTGTGTCGACGTCGGTCCGCACACGGCTCAGCGCTTGCGCGGGAACCCCGGAGCCGCTCACCGAGCGGCTTCCCGGGGACGATCGGCTGGCATCGGCCACCTCCGCAGCACCGAGGACGGCGTCGAGGCTCCGGCCGGGACCCACCCGGGCCGGTACGTCACAGGGTAGAGAACTCCCTCTCACACTACGCGCTTTACAGCGCCAGGCTCAGCCGTGGACGAGGTTGTGCCGCTTGCCCGCCGCGGGTTTGTCCCCCGGCCACGCCGCGCGCCACTCCACCGGCGCTGGGCACACCCCGACAGCCAGGAGACGCGTGTGGGATACCGACGATGAGCAGCGGGTCTTCGAGAGAGGGGGCGTCTGAGACTCCCGTTCTTGGGCCCGGTGCACGACGGGAAAGCCTGCCCTGCGCGTCGGTGCCGATCGGGGCCTCCTTCTCCCTCCGGGCGGCTCCGCGGGGTGCCGGGAGGGGCCCGTGCCCCATCCCCGGGCAGGGGGCGGGCACCGGGTCGCGGGCGACCGTGCCCCGTGCTGGACCTCTCTCCGCTCGCCGACGCGGGTATGCCTGCCCTCCGACGTTCCTGGGAGCGCACCGGCCCTCCAGACCCCGGCGGCGCCGGGGCCATCAGCCGCCGGCGCGCCTGCGGTTGAGGACATCGCGCGGATCGAGCCGGGCGCCGGCCAAGCGCTGGGCGACCTCGTGGAGCCGGGCGTTGTGATCGCGCGCGTAGGCGCGCAGTGCGTGAAACGCCTGGTCCATGTCAAGGTTGCCGGCCTGGGCGAGCACCCCTTTGGCTTGTTCGACGGCGATGCGACTGTCCAGGGCAGCCTGCAGCTGCTCGGTTAGGACCTCGCCGCGGCGGATCGCGCGCTCCTGCAGAATGCCCGTCGTGGCGAAATCCGCCAGGGCCTGGGCGACCTGCGCATCGGCTTCGCCCAGCGTCCCGGGGTGCTGGTTGAACAGGTTCAACGTGCCGATGGTCTCCTGGCGCAGGCGCAGCGGGACCGCGTGCACCGCGGCCACCCCCGCTTCTCGGGCGTGGGGGACGAAAGTGGGCCACCGCTGGGTGGCGCCGGCCAGATCGGCCACGGTAAGCGTTGCGCCGGTGCGGAAGGCTTCCAGGCACGGGCCTTCGTCGGCCTGGAGCTGGAACAGCTCCAGCCGCCGTGTCTGCTCGGTGGAGGAGGCTAGCACCTGCAGATTGCCGCGCTGGTCGGCCAGCAGGATCCCGGCCGTCGAGGCATCAAGCAGCTCGACGCAGTGCCCGGCGAGCCGATGCAGTACTTCGGAGACGTCGTAGTCGTCGACCAGGGTCGCGGCCACCTCGACGAAGGTCCCCAGCAGGCGGGACTCCCGCTGCCGACCCGCAGGAACTGCCCTGTCCATCCGATCTCCCCCCGTCTCCGGGCCGCTGGGCCGACGATAGTCAAGGCGCCTACATTGCTGCCATCGCCCGACGTTGGTAGGCGCCCAGCACGTCGGGATCGGGCAGGCCCGGCGACGCAGCCCGCTGCCGACAATACGTGAGAAGTTGTCGGACGTCGTTGACGCCGCTTCGCCGGAACATTGTCGAGCAGGTGCGCGGTCGCGAACGCGTCCGCCCGCACCCGCCTCAGCGCACTCACGGCCCGAACGCGCGGCCATGCGCCCTCGCTGTCCCGAGCCCTCCGACGCGGTTCCCGGACATCGCCGCAGGTCGCCGCTGGCAATCCCCACGGTGATGGCCCATCGCCCACCTATCAGGGCCGGGCAACTCCGCGGGCCGCCTGCACACCGAGGCGCGTACACCCAGGAATATGGACACAGGCACCTACGGATGCTACAAAGAGAACCAGCAACAACGGCGCTGCAGGCGCCGACCCTGGTGGAGTCACCACAGCTGCTCTAGACCTCCGGCAGTTCAGCACCACACTTCTGCCGTCCGAGGAGAGCACGCTCCATGCTGACGCTCCCACGCCGTCATTTCGTATCCGGGCCTCAGCGAAGCACAGCCTCGCCGCTCCCCGATATGGGTGTGCCCGAGGCCGTCAGCGAGCACGACCAAGGAACTCTTGCACCGTCGTCGGCCACCGACGCAAATGGACTGCTGTCTCGGACCGTCCGCGGTGACGAATCCGCCTTCACCGCCCTCTTCGACTGCGCATCGGCCCCGGTCTACGGCCTGCTCAACCGCACCCTGCGTGATCCCGGCCAGGCTACGGAAGTCGCCGAGACAGTATGGCTGCAGGTGTGGCACCTCCACGACGCGGCATGGCCTAGCACCGACCTGGATCCTGACTCTGGCCCATCGCAGCGCCCTCGAGCGGCCCTGGTCGGCCCATCCACAGCCACACGACCCCATACATGGGGGGCCATCCGAGCGGTCCTGCGACCGGTGTGCCGATGGGAGGGGGTCGGCACACCGGAGCAGGACCGCCCCTTCCCCTTCAAGCGGGGGTGGCGGGCCAGCCACTGCTGCACCCAGCGGGATCCTGTACGCGGCGGCGTTGCCGCAGGCCAGGTGGATTTCCGGCCCGGCCCCGGTGAACTGCCCCGGATTTCTACCGCGTTGCTGTTGTCACGCAGCACCTTGAACCACACCGCCCGCGGGCACCGCCGCGCCGTCGGGTCACGGCGGCGGTGCCCGGACGCGGCCCAGCAGTGCTCGTGCTGGTCCACCTGCGCAAAGGTGCGAGACCTTCGCCGAGGTGGGATCCGGCTTTTCGGCGTCGGCACCGCTTGGCG
This sequence comes from Lipingzhangella halophila, assembly GCF_014203805.1. Classification (GTDB taxonomy): domain Bacteria; phylum Actinomycetota; class Actinomycetes; order Streptosporangiales; family Streptosporangiaceae; genus Lipingzhangella; species Lipingzhangella halophila. The sequence goes on from NZ_JACHJT010000001.1 coordinate 5,587,955, forward strand.
CTACGTCGACGAGACCACCGGGCTGCTGTCGGCCCGGGCACCCGGCCTGGACGACGAGCTGCGCCGCATCCGTTGGCGGGGGAAACGCCCACGTGACCGTCGACGGCACGCTCATCGCCTGCGACCGCGCGGCCGCCGATCCGCCCTTCCGCTCCGGCAAGCACCGCCACCATGGGGTGAACATCCAAGTTGTGGCCGCTCCCGCGGGCGATCCGGTATGGGTTTCCGGTCCTTGTCCCACTCGGAGAAATGCCCCTGAGGAGGAGACGCGCCAGTCCACGGTGGCGCTCAACAGCACGGTGTTCCACGCGGGCGGCCTGGTGGAAGGGGAGGTGGCCGAGTGCGCCGTCAGGACCAACAGCAGGAGCATCCCAATCCCGCGCTGGTCTCCTAGCGGTCAAGAAAGGTTCGCCACCTCGGATGATTACGGGGTAACCAGAGCCTCCTCGTGATTTAATTCACAGAGAAAATTTTTCAATTACCGTTTATATGTCTCTTGAATCGAGGGAGCGAAACTCCGGGGAACGGTGGTTCCTGTAGGGAACATCGCGAGTTGGAAGCATAATCTCCGCGGTGTACCGGGGATCCCCGGGAAGCATCGCCTCACGTTCTACATAGACCTTGTAAAAGATCAATGATTTCCACGCAATAACCCACGATTTCCGATCCTCCTGGCATAAGGTCAAATTGTTGTGCAGAGGCCCGGCAGTGTGGCCGACACGAACGCACGCCACCTCAACCGTCCACCACCCTAGGAATCTGAGCGGCGAACAACCCCATTCGTTGAGGGATGTCAACCGATGATCACATCGAGTACGCTTCGCAGCCGGACAGAGGCCACCCCGCGTCCCACATCCGCCCGGGATGGGAAATCGGATGAGGCCTATTACACCAGGACGAAGGAGCTGTTCAAAGAGCTCCAGGACGCCGAGGATCACCACAGGCGCAACGCGGTCTACCGCGAGCTCGTCGAGCTGCACACACCCGTGGTCCGTCGTATCGCCCGCCAGTACCGACGCAGGGGCGAGTCCGAGGAGGATCTTCGCCAGGTGGCGACGGTCGGGCTGATCCAGGCCATCCGCGACTTCAACCCCGACTTCGGTAAACAGTTCATCTCCTACGCCCTGCCGATGATGACCGGTGAGGTCAAGCGGCACTTCCGCGACCGCACCTGGGCCATCCGCGTACCGCGCAAGTACCAGGAGAAACGCCCCGAGCTCAACCGCGCCACCGCCGCCTTCGAGCAGCACCACGGCCGCTCGCCCACGGTCTCCGAGATCGCCGAGATGCTGGAGATGAGCCACGACGAGACCATTGAGCTCATCGACGCCTCCAGCGCCTACAGCGCTCTCTCGCTCGATGTGCCTTACGGCGCCGACGAGGAGGAGACCACCCTCGGCGACACGCTCGGCGAGGAGGACCACCTCCTGGAGACCGTCGCCGACCGTACAGCGCTGCGTCCCGCGCTGGACTCGCTCACCCCGCGCGACCGCCGCATCGTGCTGCTGCGCTTCGCCGGCGACAAGACCCAGGCGCAAATCGCCGAGCAGGTAGGGCTGTCCCAGATGCATGTCTCCCGCAGGCTCTCGGCCGCCCTGGCCAACCTACGCACACAACTCAACCCGGACGTCTGAGGCTCCACGTCGGTTGGGCCAGGGACCCGCCCCGGCCCAGCCACGTGGCCCCACCAGTGGTGAACTCCGATCCGGGCTGCTGGTCGTGATGATCACGACGTCACGGAAATCGACGATCTAGGTGTGATGTCCCGACACGTTGGTAACAGCCGACACGACCGTGACAGCGGTTGAACAATCCGTGGGTTCAGGGCTCGATCCCCTGGGGGCTCACTCAAAATTCCAGGTCACGATGGGTTTATCCGGTTCGCTGACCAAAAATCCGCGCTGCGTGTGCTCCATGTGTGCTCCCCAGTTTGGACTCAGTCATCCGCGCAGGTCAGCGGGATAGAGGTCGACGTCGAACGTGCCAGAACCCTCGCTGGATGAGGGGTGACGGGCCGCGGAACAGTCACCCGAACGCGTGTGCACCACATGTGCAACACGACCGGGGAGCCCGTTTCGCCGCCTCCCGCACACCCGGGACGGGTGACTGCGTCCGGGAGTGCCACGACGATCACCTCGCCACGAAGGGCTCTCCTCCCAGGTGACGATTGATCCGGCAGGCCCACACGATCAACGGTGCCCCTCGGGGCACCTGGCCCGACCACACACCACGCTCCGCCTCGCCCACAACCACCCAACAAGCCCCGATCAGGACGACACCGTACGTCGGGACGGCGAACCCCACACTGTGGCCCACACGCCCCTGGCAGCGCCAGAAGCCAATGCACCTGTGGCAGCTCGGCTCGTCAAGGGTGTCCCTCTGGCCAACGGTCAGGGCACGCTCGTGGCCGGGATCGATGACCACTCCCGGTTCGTCATCATGGCCCAGGTCGTCGCGGTGCGCTCCGGACAGGCGGTCTGCGCGGCGTTTGCCGCCGCGATGCGTCGCTCCAGTGCCCGCCCAGGTGCTGACCAACAACGGTGCACAGTTCACCGGACGCCACAACCGCCCAGTTACTTCCGGGAAACCCTCCGGGATGGCCCTCATCCCTCAAGCGATCTGACCAGGGGCGAAGTTTCCTCGAAGCAGCGCGATCGTTGATGGGGCCCGTCCCAGGTTCCTTGTGTGATCGGGCGTTTCCCCTTGTGTCACTTCACTGTCGTGATGTTCGTGACAGCGACCTTGATGCCGAGGTTGCGCAGAGCTGTGAAGGTCTGGAGCAGGGAGACCTGCGCGAAGGTGAACAGGGACCTACTGGAGACGTTCTCGTGGTTCGGCAGGCTGATCGCGAAGACGACGGTGGTGGGGAGCCAGTCGTCGGGAAGTTCGCGGTCAGGGTCGACGGCACGGGTCCTGGCGACGAACTTCTCCCTGGCCTCGCGGTCGAAGAGCAGTGCCTCGATCGCGATACGTCCCTGTTGGAAGAGGTGGCTGAGCGGTGCTGTAGAGGCGGCGCGCTTCACGTGGATGAGCTCGTTGTTCGGGCCCAGTAGGTCACATCCTTCGATGCCGTGGGGGTGCTGCTGGGTGTAGAGCAGTTTGCGGTCCAGGCACGTGTAGCCTTCCGTCTCCCCGGCCGCCCACTCGTTGTAGGTGCGTTCGTCCTTCTGCTCGGGTTCCCAGTCGGGCAGGGCGATGTCAGAAGGCTCTGCCAGGATGGCGTCCACTTGGTCGTGGAGGATCTCGGTGTGCTGGTCACCGATTTCGAACCACTGGCCCTCGTGGTGGAAGAACCGGCTCGAACCGAGGTTGGCCTCGGCGGCAATCCATTTGTGGGCGGGGATGGCGCTGCTGGTGGCCTCGGTGGCCTCTTCATCGGCGTAGCCCTGGATACTGCCGCGCTTGAGCGCCTTCAGGCGCTGGCCCGGCTCAAGGCCGGCGACAGCGTCGCGGACCGGGTCCAGTGCGAGATCGCCGGTAAGCATGTGCCGCGCGCGTGCGACCTTCAGCACATAGGCGCTGGTCGCTTCTTCCCCGTCCAGGTGGATGGTGGGCACTGTCAATGCGAGTCGTTCCTGTGGCCCATCGGGTCCCAACATCGCATCCAGGGATGTGTCCAGTTCAGTGCGGCGGGGGTCGGAGGACTTCAACGGGCGGACCCTGGTGATGAACCCGAACTCGGTGTCCTCCTTCTCTTCTCGGTAGATGCGCAAGATTTCCCTCAAGTCAGCGACCAGGGCTTCAGGGTGTTGCCCAAGGTGGATCCGCAGCGAGTCACTTCCGGTGATCTGCGCGGTGCGGCTGCGTCCCTGGGTGAAGGTGAGCGGGATATCTTTGGGCTTGCCAACGAGGCGGGTGACGATCTCGCCGTACTGCTCAATGCCGAAGGTGTCGATGCGTTGGTCCACGGCGACGGAGTTGCGGTCGGTACGTCCACGGGCGTCCATGGCCGTGTGGGTGACGTGACGCACAGCCCCCGGGCCAAGTGCGCGCAGGTTGAAGGCCAGACCGAACCCCGGGGCAAGGTAGCCGGGCGCGATGAGGTGGTGCCCCAAGCCGTAGGTGAGAGCGAAGACCTCGCCGTCCACTAGGAGCAGGAGGGCGGCAGCGGCCGTCCGGTTGGCGACGGAGGGCTGCACCCCTGTCAGGCCGACCACGGTTCCGGCCCACTCAGGAGGGCGCTGGTGATCGATGACGCCGCTGTACAGCACGGCTGGTGCCTCTGCCACGGTAACGTCGCGGATCGTAAAACCGTGCCTGTCGGCATAGCGCGTGACCAGGCACTGGCGCATGCCCTCCCTGGTGGGATCGACATGCTGGAGCAGACGCACGCTGGTGCGCTTCGCCGATGCTGGCGCTGAGTTACTGGAGTGAACTTCGGGCGTATCGGACATGGTGGCCTCCACAGACGGACTCGGCGCAGGGGCCGGTTGACCCCCTGTCGCCGCCGTCTGACGCCGGATCCTCAGACCCGTCCAAATACCCGAAACGTGATCTCCGTCACTCAAGACACATTCGGCACACCGCGCTGTTTCCGTCGGGGAACTGCTGTCGATGACGGCTCATCCAGCATTGCGTGCACACGCGCTCTCCTTGGAGAGTGCAGCCGCAATGGCCTGCGGGGCATTGCGGCTGACCGCAGGTGGCGCAGGTGGACTGCGGTGTGAAGGTGTCCTGGCAGGTCTCGCACTCCCAGTACTTCTCAGTACTGCTCCGCCCTTGTGGAGAGGGAGGCGCAAAGGTCTGCCAGGGCACGGTGTCCGTGGTGAGGACCGCCACCACGTAGCCGTCGCACCAGGTGGCCTGCCCATAGAGGGAGTCATAACGTGAGCCGTCGCGATAGAGGATGGTGGTGTTCTGTTTCGTCACGGCGGCCTCGCGGTCCTGCATGTGAAGGGCCCGTTGGAGCAGGGGGGTGGTCGACTGGTCGGTGCTTCGCGCGGGGGGATAGATGTCGCCGCGGCCGGCGGCGAAGCTGACTATGCCGGTGGAGTTGTACACGACGATGACGCCGGGGGCGCGCAGGCGCTGGGCAGCGCGGACACAGCAGGCAGCGCGGGATGCCTGCGAGCGCCGGTAGAGCTCGGCGACCTCCGTCGCTGTCGGGCCGCGGGGGCCGATATGGGTGTTTACCAGATCATCCGGAAGCAGGATGCGGCCCGCGAACGCATCGCAGGCTGCATCCTCGAACTCTTGGGATGCCTCCACTGCCAGCACGGCTTCGCCGAGTTCCTCATCGGTCTGCTGGAGGTGGTGGCCGAGTTCGTGGAGTGCGGTGAAGTAGCGGCGGCGTGTGGAGGCTGACGCGGAGACCACAAGCGCGGGCGGGTCGAGGTCCCCTCGGTAGCTGCCGGCCACCGAACAGTCGGCGGCGTCGGCCTGGGTCTCGGGCACGATGTGGAGCTGCAGGTTAGGCCAACTCTGAAGCTCAGCGAGGGGGTTGTGGGCCAGATCCGGGACCACACCAGGTGCTCGCCGCTGGAGGACCTCCAGCATTGCCTCGGCCTGGTGGGCCGTTCGTTCCCATAGGACTCCGCGGCCGGTCATGGCTAGTACTCCCGGGAAGCCAACTCGGGTTCCAGATAGCGTTGGATACGCCCACGCCATTGCTGAGCGTCGCCGCCGGACTGCCGCGCGGCCAACGCATACGCCCCCTGGGCGACACGCTCCCGGACCTCGGTCTCGGTATGGGAGTCCCGACGTGCAAGGTGGGTGATCGCCCATCGCCAGCGGGGGTGTTCGACCTCGGTGATGAGAGCCGCCGGCAGCCCTGGGACGCGCGCCAGCACCTCGTCGACGCTCACACCCGCCCTGTCAGCCAGGACTCGGGCCTGCGTGAGGGGCAGCGGTCGGCGGGCGCGCAGCACTGCCATCGCTTCAGGCTGGGAAAGCCCAAGGAGAGTCTTGACTACTGGCAGCGTCAAAGCCTCCAGTCCGCGTAGGTCCCGTGTCGGTGGGCCGCCCTCGTGGCGGCTGGCGCAGGCAGGAGCATGCGCCAAGCGGTCCAGGCGGGCCTCGATATCGCATCGGAGGTCCGCCTCGTCGACCTCCCAGCCGCCGGACGTGCCCGTCTCCAGGGAACCCGGTTCGGCATCGCCTCCCCGCTCACAGGAACAAACAAGTTCTTCTTGCCAGTGGTCGACGACTTGGTCCAGGACACGGAAGGGCAACTCACAACGCAACCCGCACCAGACCGCGGTGTCCACGCCGAATGCGGTCATGGAGGCCGGGGCAATGAGGGATTGGCCATCCCGCCCTGAGGGATCGATGGTGACCGGCACGGCGTGAGCCTTGTCCTCGCTCGTCGTCAGCAGGAGAACCAGAAGGACATCAGCGTCCCAGCGGGTGCGCCAGACCTGTCCTCGTGTCGGTTCGGTTGCTCCTGCCATGCCGAACCTCTGCTGTAGCCCTGCGGGAGTGATCGCCTGGGGTGCGGCGTTGGTAGCAGCAAGCTCTCGGAGTGCCGCCATGCGGTCGGTCATGATCCCACCTCGTCAGATCGAACAGACGTTCCCTCGTGATGGTCTGACGCCGCACTGACACTTCCGTCCGCGCCTGCCTGCGCGTGACGGCACATCTCTTCCACGCGTACAACGACGCCGAAGGCCTCCTCGCTTTCCACCAGGAGACCAGCCACTCGATGCCGCAAGTCTTGCATCCGGGCGTAGGCGGAACTCCGGCCGCAGTCGAAGATCCGCGCTACCTCCCCCACGTCGCGACGCCGAATCTGCACGAGGGTTTTCTGGTCATCGGCGCTGAGCTGTGCGAAGACCTCGCGCGCCTCAGCCTCGACCATCACACCTTGCTCCACCTGAGCCTCCCGAAAGTCCTGGGCTCTTTCGGCGCCCGCGAGCCCATCCAGGGATACCTCGAACGGATCGGCCCAGGCCGGGAAACGTTGCGACATGGCATGGGCCAGTACAGAGATCTCGACGCTGCCGTGGGCTGCCGTGAGCATCGCTGTCAACACGGCCACCAGGTCTGCCCGCCCTGCCACCGGGCTCCGTCGCGTCTGGCTCTTCCAAGGGCGCAGCGGCGTGACCGATACTGCTGCGGCAGCATCCACAAGGCGCCCCGGGTTCCCGTGCCATGGCCCCAGCCCCGATCCGGCCAGGCGCCAACGCCCTGCACCAGGCTCCGAGTCTGGAACACGTTCAAACGCGGCGTCCTCGTTCAGCAACTCACCAACACGACGGAAGACAGGTCCGATAGAGCTGTCCCTGCGGGCCCGGCTGATCAACCACCGGTATATGCAGTCCCGACTGATCCGGCCAACCATGTCCTCGTCGACCGCCTGAACGACCAAGGCCACAGTCAAGGGCTTGATCTTGTCGATAAAGAACTCATGGGTGAACTCACGCGCCACATCAGCACTGACCCCACTGTCCGGCACAAGCACGGGGATCTTCCGCAGCTCTTGCCTCATCAGCTCAACCAGCAGGGCAACCCCGGCCTCGCCAAGAGCCCCATCACGCTGTAGCTCCTCGTAAGCGGACGTAGCCCTCCCCCTCCTCCCCGCTGCCCCTTTCATCTGCCCCACATTTCCTACATGACAGCGCTTCGAGAGGCACCCGATTCCGGCAAATCAACCCACGGTCTCGGTCCAGCACCCTCCTCGTCGGCACGGTCCCAGACCTTCGTCCGCTACGGGGCCACTGCTCGTGCTCACCGCGCATTCTCGAGACTCGGCCGAATCACGGCCCGGACCCTGACGGACCCTCCACGTAGGTGGGAGGGCCCAGGGCGGTCGCGACAGTGCCGGGATCGTGCTCGTGGATGCCCGGCTGGGTGGTCAGCTCGTGCTCCACGAACGGCGGCCTCAGCCTGCCCCTCCCATCGAGACGGCGTTATGCGGATTCTGTGTCTTGGTGGTGGAGCGGGATGATGGCGGCGGTGGCTTCGGCTGCTTCTTTGGCCACGCTGGGGAACAGGTGCTGGTAGGTGTCCTGGGTGAAGGTGGTGGTGGCGTGGCCGAGTTCGGCTGAGACGATTCTGATGTCGACCCCGGCCGCCAGGCTGAGCGAGGCCGCTCCGTGGCGCAGGTCATGCAGTCGTATGGGGGGAAGCCTGGCCTCGCGGGCCAGGTCGCGGAACAGCGTGGTGACCCACGCGGGGTGCAGGGGGGACCCGTCGGGCTGGGTGAATACGAGTCCGTTCTCGGTCCAGGTGTGGCCGGACTTCAGGCGTTCGCGCGCTTGGGTGGTGCGCCAGGTCCTCAGCACGGTGGCGGTGTGGGAGTCGAGGGTGACGGTTCGTTGACCCGCGGCGCTTTTCGGGGTGGAGGTGATGGTTTCCCATCCCAGTTGGACGATCTGGGTGTCGATATCGATGGCGTGGTCGGTCAGCCTGGTATTGGCCCAGGGAAGGCCGACCGCTTCACCGCGGCGCAGCCCTTTATGCGCGATCAGATGAAAAAGTGCGTAGAGGCGGTGCCGGCGGGCGCGGTCAAGGAAGGCCGCGGTCTGTTCGGGTGTCCACACCATGACGGTGCTGGGCACGTCTCCTGTTGCGGTGTAGTGCGTGACGCGGTCCTCGGTCCACACCAGAGGTCGCCTGCGCTGCTCGGAGGGCAGGTGGCAGTGGGAGGCTACGTTGACCTGGAGAGGAAGGTCAGGTCTGCTGACCGCGTCGGTAAGGGCGCTTCGTAGCGTGGCGCGGATTCTGTGTTTCGTGGGCAGGGCGGTGATGCGCATGCCACGCACGGCCGCTCTCACTGTGGGATCGTCGGATTCGCGGGCCTCACGGATGTCCTCGTTGCGTTCGTCAATGGCCTCCCACATCGCGTTGATGTGGGCCACGGTGAGCCTGTCGAGGCGGATATGGCCTAGGTGCGGGATGAGATGGTTTCTGATGTGGCTCTGGTAGGAGTTCCCGGTGCTTCGCGCCAGGTCGGTCTTGCTCGATATCCACTCATGCAGCCACGTGGCGACGGTCGGGACTTCGGCCCTAATATCGGCACCTGTCTTGAGTTTGCGCGTGAGCTCTTCGACCGACGGTAGTGGCTGCTTGGATTTGATGGTGGTGTGGACGAGGTCAGCGATTGACCTCCGCGTATCCTCGTCGTCACTCGCGAGGTTGAGGAGGTTCTTGATGTGGTCGATTTCGTCCAGCGCCTCCACTTGGGAATCGAGCCCGACGCGGCGTGCCTGACGGCGTTTCCCGCGCGCGGTCGGGGGCAGTTCCAGTTGGTAGCCCCAGTGTCCGTGGTTGGGGTTCCACGTGTGGTTACGGCGTTTGAGCCTGGGGCACTGGGAGCCGAGCCGTTTCCCACTCTGGTCACGGCATCCGCATCGCTTATAGGTTGAGCCTTCGGAATTGGTCATATTCCATCTGCCTTTCCCTTAGGGGTTCGGATAATGGCGACCATCGCCGGCCGCGCCCAGCGCAAGTGCGGACCCGTGTCAGCACGGTCGTGGCCGGTTGGCTGGGGGTCCATGGACGCTCCACTCCGGCGGCGATGCAAGCGGATTGTCGGGAGTCCTTCGCTAGCTCTGCCTGGGCAGACTGTGGGTACGTGACCACGTCGGCGGCGGATAGCTAAGGCCCGACGCCACTGGGTCAAAGCCTGAGAAGAGGTCGCAGCGGCGGTCGTTCGTGGCCGCTAAGCGCATCCAGCCCTTGGGGACGCACGGGGGCGAGCATGGGCGCGGTGAAGAGCCAATTCGATCATGGGCGTCAGGCACCGTGACGGTGCCTGACGCCCATGAAGCCTCTACTTTCGCTGTTGATGGTCGCCGGTTGGCGGTGAATCGTGGCCAGTTCGGGCAAGGGGATAGTCCAGTCCGAGTAGCTGGCACACCCCAGCGGTGGGGATACGCCATTGCGCCCCGACCCGGAACGCGGGGGCGGGAAACTCACCGGTCTCCAGTAGTCGATAGGTGCTGGTGCGCCCCAGCCCCAGCAGCTGTCCGGCGGTGACCGCGTCCAGCACCACGGGAAGGGCGCGGACTTCCTCTGGTGTCAATCCGGACTTCACCAGGATCACCTGCGCTTGCTGTCGGATCGCTGACATGGTGCTGTCGATCTGCGTTCGACTATCCACGGGCCAAGGTTCATTCATTAGTCGTCGCGTGGGAGACACGTTGCAGGATGCGTTGGCCACTGCGGGTTTCGACGCCGAGTCGGCGCGCGAGTTCCGCACCGCTGATGTCGGGCTCGGTGAGCAGAATGGCACGGGCGCGAGCATCGTTGTGGGCGCGGCGCTGGCGCTTGCTTCGTTTCTTGGCTTTCTTGGAGCGGTGGCGCCGGGTGTCCGGACCTGCATGTGGTGTCGGTCCGGAGGGTGCGAGCGGCGGTGAGCTGGGAGCTGTCGTCATTACGTCCGGACTATGGGGCGTGGTCCATACCCCCTGAAAGTCCGGTCGCGATGGGGGCGTTGCGTTCGCTGTTTCGATGCGGGGGGAGGTGTGCTGCTCACCGGTCGTGCGGTGTGTGGGGGGTGACTGCGCGGCCGGCGGCGTGGGCGTGGGGTCGGGCTGGGGCGCACCGGCGGTCTCGGAGGAGGGGACCTGGCGTTCTTGCTCTTGTAGGTGGGTGATGATCTCAGCGAACCGGGCACGATAACGGGGTGCTGCCTCGGCCAGCAGGATCAGCAGGGTGGGCGACACCGCATGCAGAACGATTCCCGTGGGGTCGGGCGCGAGTTCCAGCTCGCCATCAGTGACGGCGAACACTTCGTCCCAGATGTTGAGGATGAGGGTGACAATCCCGGTGAACGCGCGGAGCAGCCACGCCCACGGTCCTGCCGTGCGGCCGTAGCGTGACAGGACCGCATCGGAGGACAGCACTGCCCACAGCGCGATGCCGACCAGCGGCTCGAGCAGCCAGGCGACCCAGACGGGCACCCCATGGGCGATGGCCAGGAGCGCAACGTTGACCGTGGAGAACGCGAGGGCGCCAGCGGCCACTGCCGTGAGCGCACGATCCAAATTGCGACCTGCCCGTCGGATCCGCGCAAGTTCGCTGGTCGCGCCTGGCGGATGGGGGTCTACTCCCGGTAGTGCCATGATCGGTGCTAGGGGTGGACATTGTCGCGATAGCTCATCAATGCCTGGTAGTGGCGGAGGGTGTCATCGAAGATCGCAACCACCCGATACGCCGCATGGCCGGTGCGGTGCTCGGCCACGTAGTGTTCGCCTTCGAAACGCGGAATCGTGCCAATGAGGTCGGCCACGCGGTCCACCTCGGCGGCGCGCTCCTCATCGTCGCCGTGGGGGAAGTAGGTGAGATCCAGGCTTACGACCTCGGGGATGGGGATGTCTTGGGTGCGGTCGAGGACGTCAGCGAGATCGCGGATGCTGGAGATCACGCGGGCGCGTGTGTGGGCCTGGGCAATGCGCATCGACGCTCTACTCCTCACGGCGTGCAGGTTCGGCAGCGGTGCAGTGCTCTGTCGCGGGCACGCGCTCGCGGCTGTGCCGCGGGGCGCCTGCGTCTGGCCCGGTGGTGCTCTCTTGGGGGCAACCGTCTCTGTCACGGCCGGCGCGAGGAGACTCCTGGGAGCCGGCGCTCGTAGTAGCCGGTGGGTTGACCAGCACGAATACGTCCTCGTGGGCGATGATGTGGGCTGGCCACCCGTGCGCTCGCAACTTCGCGGTCTCTACCATTTGGAAGAACGACGCACGCGTCACGAGATGGTCGGCACGAAGCGCGCAGAGCAGGGCTACGCACCGGTCGACCAGGACAAGGCCTGCCTCTTCAGCGGCGCTGGCGATCGTGCCGGGGAAATCCACGAGGCGTCCCTGTGAGCGGTAGGGACGCGTGGTGATCACAACGTGCGCGCCCGGCTCGAGCAGGGTGCGGCTCGCGGCCAAGATCGCGGCGAAGGACGTGGGCAGCTGGGTGGGTTTCTGGTAGGCCAGGTTTGCCGTGTTGCGAGTTTGGCTGTAGCGATGCGACCACTTGGCGATCTTGGTCGCGCCGTCGCGCCGAGATCGCACTCGACCATGGGTCATCGCGCCGTACGGCGGTGAGGTCAGCAGCAGCGCGGCCCGGTCCTCGACGGTGCTGGCGAGTTTGGGGACCACCTGTTGGGCATCACCGATGTGCACCTCGCCGCTGCCATGCGCACCACAGGCGAGGGCGTGGTCGAGGTTGGTCTGCGCCGTTGTGGCCCAGGACTCCTCTAACTCGATGCCGACACCGTGGCGGCCCAGGTGAGCGCTCTCGACCAAGGTTGTGCCAATGCCGCACATCGGGTCCAGCACCGACTGTCCGGGGCGGGTGTAGGTGCTGATGACATACCGGGCGATCGCAGGCAGCATCTTGGCCGGGTGGTCGATCGACTCCGGACGATATCGGTGGCGTCGCTGGGTGCCCGCTTGGAGCTGGCCTGTGTCCCATACAGACCAGGCGCTCACGCGATCTGGGTCCTCGTGTGCAGAAGTGCCAGGTGTCACTGGTTCAGCCCTTCTCCTACCTCGGGTGCGGACGGGAAAGGCTTGCGGAACAGGCAGATGTTGGCGTGCGCATTGCTGTGCAGGGTGGCTACAGCAGCGGTGGAGGAGACCGTGATGCGCCGAGGCGGGGCGGGACGAGCGTGAATGCGGCCATGCCGGAGGGGGTGGGTCAGGACGATGATGTGCTGGTGGTACTCCAACCCGGCTTCGGCAGCGGCGGACACGGTCCGCGGCAACGGATCGAGGAGGCGACCTGCCCAGCGAGGGCTGTACTGGGTGAGCACGGCCAGACATCCACCCGGTCGCAGGAGCACTGCGCACGCCGCAAGGACATCGACCATAGCGCCATCGTGGGCCTCAGGATCCAACCGGGCGAGATTGGCCGGCTGTAAGGAATCAGTCGACCGTGATCCCGTTGCCGGCGCAGGAGGGGCAATCACGATCAGATCGCAACAGCCGCGATACCCCACGAGAAGGTCGCCGGCCTCGCGCGCATCCGCCTGCCATAGCTGCTCAACCAGCGCCGGGGCCTGAGGGCGCGCATCGAGCGTGTCGCGGGTCTGGGCTACGCAAGCGGGCTCACAGTCAACAGCGAGAACGTGGCGCTCCAGATCGAGCGCCTCCACACACACCGTCCCCGAACCGCACATCAGGTCCGCGACAAGATCGCCAGGCTGGGACAGCTCGGTGACCAAACGCTGGGCCAGGGCGGGCGCCATCACGGGAAACGCCACGGGTGGTAGATCGGGGTACTGGGCTCGCTGGTCAGCCAGCGCCTGTTGGGCGGTGGGCCACACGGCCAGTGGAGGGCCATGCGGGTCAGGAGTGGCCATCGGCAGTATGCCCGCGATCGCCGCCGTTTCTGCCCTGTCGCCCCTAAACCTGCCATGGGATTCGCTCAAGTCGACAGGCCCATCCGGGTTGATGGTGGCGTGGGACGTTCCGCGCCGATACCCCAACACGGTCACCGACCTCATGGGGCAGTACGCGCGGCTGAGCCTGTCTACCTCAATGCAGGAGTCGGGCTGGTAGAGGGTGACCATGGGTAGGTGTCGCGCTCTCGGATAGTCAATTCCGGGCGAATCGCGATCCAGCTTCCCCAGTCGAATCGGTGATTGGTACTTCCACACCCCGTGCCCACCTCGGGGGAGCACGGTGGAGTGCCCACCTACTGAGGTTTTCTTTGGTTCTGTGGGTATGAGGTGCGGGATTGTGTGAGCATCGCGGCATGCCCCTTCCTACTAGTACCGGAAACGCTCCTGAGCCTCTGGCACCGTTGACTCGGCCGCAGTCGTGTGAGGCGCGGCGGATGCGTGCTGCTGAGCTGTGGGAGCAGGGCTGCTCGCAGGCTGAGATCGCGCGCCGGCTCGGGGTGTCGGCCGAGAGTGTGCGCCGCTGGAAGCGGCGCTGGGAGCAGGGCGGGGCGGCCGCGCTGCGCCGTCGCCCCGCCCCCCGGGGCAACGCCCAAGCTCACCGAGGCCCAGGTGGAACACGTCCGCCTAGCGCTGGAGCAGGGCCCACGCCCACGGCTTCGACTCCGATCTGTGGATCGTGCGGCGGGTGGGCCACGTGGTCGAGCGCGTGTGCGGGGTGCAGATGTCGGCGGCCTCGGTGTGGCGGCTGCTGACCGCTCGGCTGGGGTGGAGCCTGCAGCGCTCGGTGCGCCGGGCCGCCGAGCGCGACGAGGCCGCCACCACCCACTGGGTGGCCCACGAGTGGCCCGCATCACAAGGGGGCCGTAGAAAACCGGGCACGGGGTCGTCTTCTTCGACGAATCCGGCATCTCGCTGTTACCCTAGGTGCGGCGCACCTACGCCCCCCGCGGACGCACCCCCGTGCTGGGCCACCGGCGGAGCAACTGGAAACGCGCATCCATGGCCGCAGCCTTGGGCTACCACGCCGCCGATCCCGACCACGGCGCGCGACTGTGCTTCGACCTGCGTCCCGGCACCTACGACACCGCCGCACTAATCGACGTGCTCACCCGCCTCAAAGACTTCTCCACCGGCGAGCGCGTGGTGCTGATCTGGGCCGGCCTACCCGCCCACCGCAGCCGCGCCATGCGCGACTGGCTCACCGACCAGGACTGGCTGATTGTGGAACGCCTGCCCGCCTACGCCCCTGAGCTCAGCCCCGTGGAGATGCTGTGGGCCAGCCTGAAGACGTGCGAGCTGGCCAACCTCGCTGGCGAGTACCTCGCCGACACCGCCCACGCCACCCGGGCCGGCATCACCCGCATCTGCAACGACGACCAGCTCGCCTGGTCCTTCCTCGCACACACTGGCCTGACCATCCACCCCCGCCCTACAACCAACCAAAGAAAACCTCAGTAGTTCGCGACACACGCCACCGCGACCACGGCCACCTCGACTTCACCCTCACAGCGTGGACCACCTTCCTCCACGCGCTCAAGACCGGACATCTCTAGCTCCAAGGCTGATCACCTCATCGTCGCCAGCGGTCCCACACGTGCCACCGCACGGCGAGACGGATCTTGTAGCCGGCGAGAATTCCGCGGACGCGACGGGCGTAATGCTCGTCTCCAGCGGCTTCCAGGCCGTCCAGACCCTGCTCGGCGGCGGTGAGGGCCTCCTCTATTCGCCCCATGCTGTAAAGCGCGGCTCCCAGGTTGATCCACGCTCGTGCCTCGCCGTGGTGATCCCCCACGTGGCGAAAGAGGTCTCGTGCCCGGGTGTGCATCGCCACGGCTTCGTCGAACCGCCGCAGCCGCACCAGCGTGTTACCCAGGTTGGTGCAAGTCAGGGCCTCTCCGTGCCGGTCATCCGTCTCATGGAACAAGTGCTGTGCCCAGGTGAGCGCCGCCAGGGAGTCCCGGTAGCGGCGTCGCTCCTCCAGGGCGGTGCCCAGGTTGGTCCACGCCGTGGCCTCGGCATGTCGGTCGCCTAGCTCACGCCACAGATCCCGTGCCCGGGTATGCGCCTCCACCGCATCCGCATAGCGTCGGCGACCTTGCAGGGCGGTGCCCAGATTGGTCCAGGCCCCGGCTTCCGCATGCCGGTCCCCTAGCTCACGCAGCAGATCCAGCGCCAGAGTGTGCGAAGTGATCGCTGAGGCGAACCTGCGCAGGTCCTGCTCGGTGATTCCCAGGTTGTCCAATGCGTTGGCTTGCCCGGCGGAGTCGTGGAGGTCCTCCAGCAGTTCCAGTGCGGCGGTGTGGGCGGACACCGCCTGCTCGAACCGCCGCAACGCCCGGAGGGCAGTGGCTATCTGATTCCATGTCCGGGCTGCAACGTGCTGGTGGCCAAGCTTCGTGAACAGTTCCAGTGCCGTGGTGTGGAGGGACACTGCCTGCTCGAACCGCCGCAAGTGCAGAAGGGCATTGCCCAGGTTGTACAGTGCGGTGGCTTGCCCTTGCAGGTCGTCGGCCTGCGTGAAGAGTCGGTGGGCGACGGCGTTCAGGTCGAGGTTGTCCGCGAAGTCCCTGCGGGAGTCCAGGTAGCGGTTGAGCAGCAGGGGGAGGTCGCAGGCGGCCTTGGTGTGGTCGATCTCGACCGCCGTACGCACTGCGGTAACGAGGGCTTCGCGATGGTCGTCCAGCCAGGCCAGGGCCTCCTCCCGGTCGCCGAAGGCGGCGGACACATCGTCCCCCGGCTGCGCGTGTAGGTGCCGATCGGCCGCTTCGGTCATGGCGGTGTAGTGGTCAATGAGCCGGATCTGCGCGGCGTGGTAGGTCTGGTCGGCTTCGGTGTCGTTCTGCCGGGCCTCCTCAGCTAGGCTGCGCGCATAGTCGGCGACCAGATCGTGCAGCTCCCAGAACTCCTCTCCACTCGCCTGATCCCGGGCGGCTCGGTGCTGCACCAGGTGAGCGCGCGCCAAATCCAGCAGCACAGGGCGCACCTCGTGCTCTTGTGTGCCCGCCAGCAGCACGACGGCGGTGGTCGAGCTGCGTCGGCCTGGTGACAGGCCGAGGAGCACGAACATCATTCGCTGCGCGTCCGCCAATCGGTCCAACGACGTGGCGAACACCCCCTCCAGCCCGCGATGGCCGTCGTCGAATCGGCCGAGCCGTTCCGCCGAGTCCTCAAGTTCGCGAAGTTCCGCAGCCAGCTCGGCGGGTTCGTGTCCCGGGTCTCTCACCAGAACCGCGCCCATGATGGTCAGTGCCAGGGGCAAGCCCTCGCATGCCGAGGCCAACTGCCTCAGCCCGTCGTAATCCGCTGATCGAGAGTCCTGCGGATCCGCCTCCCGGAGCTGGTGTTCCAGCAATCGTGTGGCCGATTGTGAGTCCAGGATGTTCACCGCGTGGCGGTGTACTGCGGGAAGCTGGAGCCATTGGCGGGTGATGACCACCAGCCGACTCCCGCCATGGCCCGGTCGCAATGCCTCCACCTGCTCCACCGACCCGGCGTTGTCCGCCACGACGAGCACGGGTGCCCCGCGTCGCTGCTGCTCCCCGGCGAGCCGCCCTCGATAGGCCGCGGCCTTTTCCTCTGTGGTCGGCGGAATGTCCGAAGCGGGGACGTTGAGCTGACGCAATGCGGTGTCCAATGCCTGGTCGTCCGACAACGGCTCGACACCGGGGGTGTGGCTCTGCAGGTCCAGCCACACCACTCGGGAGAACCATCCGCGGCCGTGGGCCGCCACGGCCGCGTTCAGCACCAACGCGGTTTTGCCGATGCCCCCCATCCCGGCGACCACCGCAGTATCGGGCGGCGAGGTCGACAGCACTTCAGGCTCGTCGGGCTGCTGCGGAGCCAGCGACCGCAGAAGTCGGTCGAACTCCTGATGACGTCCGACCAGCGCCGGGGGTCCCTGGGGAACCTCCGCCACACCGGACACCCCGCTCGCGCCGCTGTCGGCGTAGACAGACTGGCGGACCTCTTGCTTCCCGACCTCGGGAACGACGGAAGGAGCTGACGCGATCGAGCTCGTCTCTACCCCAGACTCGGGCACGTCCCCGCCTGACATGGTCACGCTCGGCGCAGACCCGTCCTGCCCCGCGTCGGCGGCGGACCCACTGCGTCGGCCAGGTGGTGCCTCGTGGGCCCCAACCCACCGAACGACGCCCACGAGCAGCGCAATGGTGGCCACAATTCCCGCCACCCAGCTCGCCGCCTCCCAGCCCTGCGCGGTCGTCGGCCCTCCGCCCAGCCACAACGCCGCAGCCAAAGGACCGACGACCATCACCACCGCGGCGCCGGCCAGCAGCCGGTGCCGCCACACCGCACCGCCACCGCCCGGCCCTGCAGCACCTCTAGTGCGGCACCAGGATGTCAATCGCGAGACGGCCGCGCTGCCGAGGGCGAACGCGCCTGTCACCCCGGCCACCAGAAGTAGGACCCATGCCAGTGGCGGGAACGTGTCCGTCGACCAGGCGACCACAGACCCTGCCGCCACAGCTGCCACCATGCCGGTACCGATGACCGTTCGCCTTCGGAGGGACATGACAGCGATTCTCCCCGCAGCACCGGCCATCGCGCACCCGCCGCAGCTCTGACCGGCCGGAGGCATGGTCGTCCGGCAGAAGGAACACACCGACCTCTCAGAGTCCCGGGCGGTTACTCCGACGGTCCCGGCAACGTCTCGGTCACCGGCGCCTACCACCCCGTCACAGCGCATCCCTGGCGGTGAGGAACCTCCTCGGGAATGCGAACCGATCTCCGTGCTCGGGTTTCGGGCCCTGGCGATGAACGCCGCACCCTGCCGCAGTCCGGACCCTCGCTCGCAGGCCGGGGCTGGGCGGGACCGCCGAGGGGTGGTACGGGCGTGCCCCTGCTACGCGAGTCCTGGCATAATTACCCCACGGTACGGTCGGTCCGGAATGCACGTCCCTCCGACGTGGAAGGCTGGTGGAGTGGACCCGCTAGAGCCCGGCGATCCGGAGCGCGTCGGGCGCTATCGGATCACCCACAGGCTGGGGGCGGGGGGCATGGGGCGGGTCTACATCGCCCGCACCCCGGCAGGGCGCCAGGTCGTCGTCAAGGTGATCCACTCCGGGCATGCCTCGGACGCCGGGTTCCGTGCCCGGTTCGCACGCGAAGCGGAGGCCGCCCGCCGTGTGGGCGGATTCCACACGGCCCCGGTGGTGGATGCCGACCCCGAAGCCGACCCGCCGTGGATCGCCACGGCGCACGTCCCCGGGCCCACTCTGCACCAAACCTTGCGCGAGCACGGGCCGCTGGCCGCCGACACAGTACGCAGGCTGGCCGCCGGCCTGGCCGAAGGGCTGGAGGCCATCCACGCATGCGGGCTAGTGCACCGGGACCTGAAGCCCGGCAATGTCATCCTCGCCGATGACGGGCCGCGCATCATCGACTTCGGCATTGCCCGCCCGCTGGACACCACCGAGCCGACCACCGAGGGCGCGGTGCTCGGCACCCTGCCCTACATGTCGCCCGAGCAGACCGAAGGCGGATCCGTGGACCCCGCCTCCGACCTCTTCTCCCTGGGCACCGTGCTCGCCGTCGCGGCAACAGGCACCAACCCCTTCGCCGCCGATTCTCCCGCCGCCACCGTTCGCCGCCTCATCGGCCCCGCAGCGCCGCCGGACGGGCTGCCCGAGGACCTGATGGCGCTCATTACCCGCTGCTGGGATCGCGACCCCAGCCGACGCCCCACCCCCGCCGAGATCCTCACCCGCTACGAAGTCGACCACACGAACGGCGCGTGGTCTGCGCTTCCGCCCCCACGGGCTTCCTCCACGCCTCCGCCCTCGCAACCCACACCATCCTCGACACCGGCACAGGCCGCAACTGAGGGCACCGTGGATTCCGCGGCAGCGGCGCCCCCGCACCACCAGACGCAGCGGACGCTCCCAATCGGGCACGGCGTCGGA
This sequence comes from Lipingzhangella halophila, assembly GCF_014203805.1. Classification (GTDB taxonomy): domain Bacteria; phylum Actinomycetota; class Actinomycetes; order Streptosporangiales; family Streptosporangiaceae; genus Lipingzhangella; species Lipingzhangella halophila. Next base: position 5,607,149 of record NZ_JACHJT010000001.1, read on the forward strand.
GCCGCTGACGGAGCAGACAGGACGGCCCCGTCCCTGACTCCCAGGCCGCCATCCGGGGCGGCAGAACCCCGCCGGCGACGCACGGCCCTCGCCGTCGTTCTCGCCACGCCCACCGCCGCCGCACTCACGCTTGGCCTCGTCCTTTGGGTCTCGCCCCCGAACCAGGAGTCCGACTCCGGGGATGGGACGACGACGGAGGCCGCAACCCTCACGGGACACGACGACGCGGTCACCTCGGTGGCCTTCAGTCCGGACGGCTCCACCCTCGCGACTGCGAGCGAAGACGACACCGCACGTCTGTGGGACGCCACCACCGGCGAACACACCACCACGCTCGAAGGCCACGACGCCGGTGTATGGTCCGTGGCCTTCAGTCCGGACGGCTCCACCCTCGCGACTGCGAGCGAAGACGACACCGCACGTCTGTGGGACACCGCCACCGGCGAACACACCACCACGCTCGAAGGCCACGAACACGCGCTCACCTCGGTAGTCTTCCATCCCGATGGCAGCGTCCTCGCCACGGGCAGCTCCGACGGCACCGCCCGGTTCTGGGACACCGATACCGGCGAAGAGACCGCCGCACCCATCGAACATGGGGCCGAAATCTTCACGCTGGCCGTCAGCCACGACGGCACTTCACTCGCCACCGCCGGCTACGACGGCACGACGCATCTGTGGGACTTCGCCACCGGTGAGCAGACCGCCACATTGGACGGCCACGATGACGTGGTCTGGTCTGTGGACTTCAGTCCGGACGGCTCCACCCTGGCCACCGCGAGTGAAGACGACACTGCACGACTCTGGGACATCACCACTGGGGAGCAGACCGCCACGTTCGACGGCCACGATGACGTGGTCTGGTCCGCGGTCTTCAGTCCGGACGGCTCCACCCTGGCCACCGCGAGCATTGAGGGCACCGCACACCTCTGGGATATCGAGACGGGCGAAGTCACCGCCTCGATCGAGGCGGAAAGCCCCACACGTACCTTCAGGAAGTTGGCGTTCAGCCCGGACGGTGCCAGTGCCATGCTCGCCACAGGACTCGCCAACGGCACCACCCGCCTGTGGGAGGTCGACGACCTAACCCCGCAGGACTGATCCGCGTCCATGCGGAACCGCCCGACTGGAAACAACACCTGGGCCCTGATCTCACCCCCCAGTTGCGCTCACCCGAAGCACCGCCGACCTGGCACGGAATGCGCGTGAAAGCAAAAAGCTACCGGCCATTGACAATCATTGATCATCACCGAGTGCGCAATTGGCTGACCTCCCCAAGTAGCCCACTGGCGGCCGCTCGCCTGATCTCTTCGATCGCCTGGCCGCCTCAAAGGTGGGAAATCCCGGACGGGCTTACCTCTGAGCGATAGTTGTGTTTCTCCTGGTAGCCAGCTGATGGTTCCCTTGGTGTAGGTCACGCTGCGTACTAGCCTCGCTACTTCGACCGGATGGGACCGTAGAGAAGCGAGAGGCTGAAGGGGTAGAGGGCTCGTCGCGTTGGGGTATCTGCGGCGTTGCCGGTGTGCTCGCCGTGCATTTGCTGGCCGGGGGTGCGTCGGAGCAGGACTCGGATTCGACCGAGTCTTCCCCGACGCCTTCCGAGGCGGAGCTCGCGGCCACGGCCGAGGAGCTGGCCGTGGATGCCTATGAGTCCGTGTGGGACGTGGTGGTCGAGGCCTCCCACGAAGGGGAGACCGAGCCGCCCGAGCTCGACACCTATGCCGAGGACCAGGCATTGGCGTTGATGCAGCACGCGCTGAGCGGAGCCCAGGAGGACGGCGCGGATGTCACGGGTGAGCCCGAGATCGCGCCAGAAGTGGTGGCGGCTTCGCCGTCGCCGCAGCCGGACAGCGTCATCCGGTTTCGCGTTCGTGGAGGACGAGTACAGCGCGGACGATCTGACCTGCGCGCATGGGGCAGCAGCGGAGCTTGCGCAGGATGCGCCACTTTTTCAGCTCGGCGTTGGCCCGCTCGCCCGGAACACGCCGGCGGGCGTGCTCTGAGTTGATCTGCTTCTGCCACTCCGGCTTGTCGCGGCCCTTGAACGGGGTGACGACGCCGTGGCCTGCGCCGAGGTAGCCCTCGTCGGCCATGGTGACCAGCCCGCTGGCCTCGATATGGCCCAGCGCGCCGCTGATTCCGGCGGCGGTCAGGTCGTGTACCGCCCCGGGCAGCGAACCCGACACCCACAGCGGAGCCCCGTCCGGCGCGGCCACGACCTGCACGTTCATCACGTGGCGCTTGTGCTTGCCCGAGTAGAACGGCCGATCGGCGGCCACGCGGTCGATCGGGATGAGGGTGCCGTCCAGCACGACGAAGGCCCACCCGGCACGCCGGACGCGGCGCAGGGCGGCCTCCAGGCTGCGGGTGCGCCGGGCGAGCAGGCCGGTGGTCTCGCGCACATAGCGCCACGCGGTGGCGGTGCCCACCGCGAAGGCGGCCGCCAGTTCAGCGAAGGTCTCGCCTTTGCGCAGGTGGACCAGCACGAGCAGGGCCTGGCGGGAAGGGCCGAGCAGCCGCCACGTCGAGCCGATCTCCCGGCGGTACTCGCGGATGATCCGGGCGTGTAGGTCAGGGAACGACGTGACAGCGGCAGCGCAGCACGGTAGAACAGCAACAGGGCTCCTGGCGGGAGTGGGTCTTCTTGGTCGAAAACCCCTCTACCAGGAGCCTCTTTGCTGCGTGAGCCGGATCAGGAGACCGACACCAGGCCGTGACCAGCACCATCAGGATGAAAAAGCCTCAGCGTCCCACCCGGCTAGTGCGGCGCCGTCGGAGATGTTGGGGGTCTCAGCGACCACACGGGGCCACATGGCAACGCGGCGCTCGAGACCCACCGAGGCCTCGTCCTCGACGAACGCGGCCGTCACGCGCGCGCACATCCTCTCCCCAGCCGTCACTTCCCCCAACTCAGCTCTCCTCCTCCGCCTGGAGCTGCACACTGAACCACCGGACCAGCGCCTGCGCCAACAGCAGAGCCCGCACCGCATGCGCCGGCTTCGACACCTCCGCGATGCGGTGGCTCGACTCGTTGCGGTTATAGCTGGGCCACACGCTGCCGTCGTCCGGCTCCTGGCGGAACGCAGTTTCGACGCCGCCCCCGATGAGTAGGAGTCGGAGCTGCCCCAGCTCGGCGTCGTCCAGGTCGGCAACGTCGCACTGCTTGAAGTGCTGCCGCGCCTCCCTTTTGCCCATGCCGAGGTGTTCTGTGATCATCCGGTTCATCACCGAGTCGAACACGTTCGTCGCCAGCGCCTGAAGCGCGTTGCACTTCTCCCGGCTGCCCACCCAGCATGCTTCTTCGAGGAGTTCCCGCATACGCACCATGCGCGGGTGCACAATGTGGGGAAGCGACTTCTGGACGTCCTAAATGATGTCGAGTGTGCGGTTCTCGAGGATACGGTCCCGTGCGTCCCTGTCCGCGGCGTCGAGGAGTTCCACCACGATCTCGGCGCGGGGTGCCCACGCCAGCGACATGCCATCCTCGTTGACGATGCGGAACACCTCATCGAGACGGTCGTCATCGTCGATGTCGAGCAGGTTGTCGGGAAGGAGGATGTTCCGGAAGTCAGGGATGTTCCGGAAGAACTCCGACCAGTAGATTCGTCGGTTGAGGGCTGACATCGACGCTGCGAATTCGTTCGCTCCGGTGAGGGAGTCGAAGAGCGTCTGCGAGACCGGCGGGAAGAAGCTCTGGGCCAACCTCGCCGAGTTGACCGACCCCATTAGCGATGTCTGGAGCGTCCGGAATGACTCCAGGCGCGTGGTCTGCTTCGCCAAGTTCGCCGCGAAGCGCTGAGCGGAGGTCGTCTGGTTAAGGATGTCCCCGAACGAGTTCATCGAGCTGATCAGCGAGGACAGCCCGTTGGCCCGGTAGATGCCTGGGAAGCTGGTGAAGGCGGAGCTGGCGTTGACCACGCTGCCAACATCACCGTGTTCGGCAGCGTCGTTGATGATGTCCCCGCCGAGTTCCCCGATCTCCTCGAAGTCGGGTTCGGTCTCCTCCGCGTCCTGTCCCGGGGCGCTGTCGTCGAGAGCCTGCTCGGGGGCGGACGCGTCGTTCTCTTGGGCCATATGGGGGCCTTTCCAGGGGATGGAATAATAATAGCTGGTGTAGGTCAGGTCGGGGCTGCAGCGAGCATGCGGTCAAGGCCCCGGCTAACCCGCACCCGGTAGCCGCCGACCTGAAAGTCCAGCACGGTCAACCCGTGGCCGAACCGGTAGCCCGTCCACGTGTCCGGGTGCAGCTCCCGGTCCACCGCCGCGTTCCCGCGCGCCGGCGTAGCCGAGGTAGACGGCGACCTGGGAGTTCTTGATTCGCACGGCCGTGCCGGTGCACTGGCGCTGCACGCCGACAGCGGCCGTCCCAAGTCCAGAGTCACCGCAGGCCACAGGCCCAATCTACGCCTATAGTACTAGGGGTGGGCGCGGGCGGTTTCGTGCCAGATCGAGGCGCCAGCAGGTCATCGCTTGGATTTACCTCGATGCTGTTGTGACGGCGCCCATGTGCGGCTTACGGTGCGGCAATCGCCTCCGACATGGTGGTGAGGGCCGCGCGAGCCGCTGCGGCGATCACAGTCGCGCTGGGCCGCGGGTGGTGAGCGTCGACATCCACTGACAGGGCCCACACCGGCTGTCGGTGCGGTGTGCTGACCACCGCGATTTCAGCCGGGGCCTCGTGGGCGCGAGCTACCGTGAGGGTCAACCTGAGCCGTGACGATGTGTCGCTGCTGGCGTACTCGTCGGTGATCAGGGTGCGCCTTGAGCGCTCGCTCACCGCCGGAGGTTCCGCCACTGTGAGTCCCTGCGCGGCCAACTCGCGACGGGGCTCCACGATGGACGGCGTCATCGCCTTAATCTCAGGCCATTCTCTTCGTGTGTCACGGGCGGTGCGGCTCAACGTCGCGGCGAGTTGGGCGTCACGTGTCTGCTGGTCGAAGGTTCTGGTTGTGGTTTCGGTGAACGAGTTCAGCTGCGCGACGGCTCGATGACCGGCGATGATCATCGTCTCGCTGTCTGGGACTGTGCCCGCGGCGACAACCGAGACGCGGTCGGTGGGCTCGTGCCAGACGAGCAGGCTGCCCGGTCCGGCCTCGCGAAGCGCCTGCACCTGCCTCTCTACGACTTTGGGATGGGCATCAGGCATACTGGTGTTCACAGCACGACTCCTAAGGGTTGTTGCGGGCCCCGCGCCCACCCCGGCGAGGTGGAATGCGCAGGATGGGCGCGGGGCGTCTACATTCCGGACCTGACTGACCAGTTGGCGCTCGGGCCGGAAGATCGAGTTCCGTTCTCAGCGACTTGACGGCGCTTAGTCGTTTCCGAGGTCAAGGCATTAGTCGCGTGCGCCTCTACTCAAGTCCGAGCATGGCGAGCACCATCTGTGCATCGGCGCGGTCACGCCAGTGCGCCCATGGCTCACACGAGCTACCGCAGCCGCAGACGTGCTCGCTCACGCATCTCAGTCCTTGGCATTGGTGGCGATTGGCCAGGCGCAAGACCATGCGCCGGGCGTCCGCTCGCTCGGTGGTCTCCTGTTCCGTGCTGGTCCAAGCGAGCCCAAGCACGTGAGGTGCCCATATCGCATCGCGCTTCTCGACAGTCATGTGAGTAGACCTTTGCTTCGGCACGTCTATTGAGACGCCGCAATGGGTCACATCTCACCGTCGATCCCTGAGTGAAAATCTTGGGTTCCCGAAAGCGCCTCGTCTACTGCGGCCGCAATCGCAAATGTGGGCAACTTTAGAAACAAATCTCGCGCGAAAACACGAAAACTTAGCGACAACACCTCCAATCCATGATTTGAGAGAATTTCTACCACAACTGGAATAACCCCTCCAGTGCCATCCAGATGAAACTTGATTTTCACCAAAAAGCGTGGGTACCCCAACTTCTTGTATGTATCAACAAACAGCCTCTTGCCGCGCGGACTTGGATCGCAGGATACATAGATAGACCGAAGGCCCAACGCACAGCGAATTCCCTTTGCAAAAGAAGTGGCCATACTAGTGTCGGGCCATTCAAATTTCCAATCACCCGCGATAGAACTGAGATCTTCAGCCAATCGAGCGTCGTCCGCGACCTCCCCACACTCTTCTATTGTTTCAATCATATCCGGCAGGGAATCGGATCCCGCGATGATCATTTCGTTCACGCCTGGGATGTGGCCTGGCTCGGTCACCAATACGCGGTCGGTGCGGTCATGCCAAATAAGAAGGCTGCACGATCCGGCGTCACGCAAGGCGCGCACGTGGTCCGCCGTCACCACAATGGGATGTACGTAATTCACTTCGAGCTCCTAAGGATCTCTTGTCTCGGTGCCGCACTTATCCCGGCGAGGTGGAATGCGCAGGAGAAATGCGACGTGCAGATGCTGCCGATAATGGTTCAACCAGCACCTGGCAGGGAGCCAAGCTCCGTGTTCGGCACTGAATTCGCCTTTTCGGGTACCGCAGCACGGTGGGATGCAGTCTTGAGGGTGGCCTGCGACCGTGGGCTATGCGGATGCCATGTGCTTGAGCACAGTCTGGGTGGCTACCGCCATCACCTCAGCTGCGACATCGGGACCGAGCGTGTCAACCTCGATGGCGAACCGCTCCATTAATTGCTTTCCCACGAGGATTTGAATGTCAGCGAGCGCGTCGTTAGGGCATGCGCGGGCAAGTTCCTCATGGTCGTGAGTGATCATGACTCGGACCGTGACTCGAGGGAACTCGTTGGGGGCGTATTCATCGGTGAGCCATCGGCGTCTTAAGAGCTTGCTGTAGCGAACGGCGGGTGCATTGTCCACATAGATACCTCGTGCGGCCAGTGCGCGGCGAATTGGCACCATGGTGGGTGTCATTAGTTTGATCGTTGGCCACTCGACGCGCCACACTCGGGCCAAACCGTTGAGGTGGATGGCTCGTTCCACGTCGCCGTGCGGCATAGCCTCGGTCAGGTCCCTTAGGCTGTGCCCGGCGATGATCATCATGTTTTCGTCGGGGATTGTGCCAGGCTCGGTGAGGAGAACGCGGTCGGTCGGCTCGTGCCAGACGAGGAGGCTGCCCGGTCCTGCTGTGCGCAATGCGCGCACTTGATCGGTGGCCACCTCGATCGTGTTCTCCTCGGGCATATTGGTGTTCACGCAAGACTCCTTGCAGGTTGTTTTTCTTATGGGCCCGCGCCCCTTGGCGAGGTGGAATGCGCAGTGCAGTGGGGCGCGGGTGTCTATACGGTCCTTAGCCCGGGGCGCCTCGTGTGGTGAGGTGCCTGACCGCAGTTCTAGCGGGAGCGGACGATGGTGACTTGGAACTCGGCGTTCTCGGTACGAACGACCATCCCGGCGTCGTTAGTGAGGACCCCGGACTCGGAAAAGCTGCGTGCGTCAGCCACATACGCAGCCTCGTCGCCAGTGACCTCCTCCAATGCGCACGAGAGCTCGTCAACATCACGGGCAAGGTAAAGAAGGGCCTGCTCCAGGTCGGTCTCGGTCATGGCAAATTCCTCCATTAAATGCGCAGATCGGATGGCATATCTGCTTTTCGTGAACGAAACGATCTTGTTTAGTCAAGCCCAGATGAGGTCGGAGGCATCGAGAGGAGGCGGGCGCCACGCGTAGCCCGCAAGGTGGCGAACTGGTCGACTACCGCTACTCTGTAGAAAATGGGGTCGGTGGCTTTGCGCTGTTTGGCGACCACCACCAAGACGCGCACGTTTCCATGCTCATCGAGGCCGGCCAGACACTCGTTGAGTCGCACGGTCTCCGCCCGAATCTGGACGTCCTCGGGGTATCCGTCGCCGGACACAAAATCCATCCTTATTCCTTTCTCTGAGTTATCCGAAAGCACGGGTTTTAAGCCTGCGCACAGGCCATCGGAAAGAATTTCCGCACCGCGGTCGACGAGGATCATCGTGTGGAAACCTGTTATTCATCGGTGGGGCGGGCGATCTTGTATCTGCGGGGAGCTTCGCAGGTCCGCTCAGCCTCGCCATTGGCCGTGAGTCGTTCTAGCGCGTTTTGGATGGCGCCTGCGCTGCGTGTCAGAACGTTCGAGATCTCGCCGGCAGTGAATGACGTCGTGGGGTGGTCACGCAGATGCTCGGCCACCATGGCGCGAAGCTCGCCGGGAGCTGCCCGACGGACTCCGGATTGGTTATGGGAAATCGCGCCAACGTTGGGGGCCTTGAGGGCCGGCTCTGCGGCGTCTTCGGTTGTGGGTTCCTGGTCGGTGGGCTGCTGGACTTGAGCGGACGGTGGTGCCTGGGACGCGGGAGGCCCGGTTTCATCGGTGGAGTCACTGCCGGTCGGGTGCGCGTGAGGCGTGCTCGCTCCGGCGTCGTTGTCCTCACTCGGCGTCGCTGTACCGGATGGTTCCGGGGAAGGCTCTGAGCGTGCGTCCTCGGAGGAGGTGGTCGCCTCATGAGTGGTGTGAGGTGCAGCGGTCGTCTCGGTCGCGTGCCAGATATCGGGCTCTCGGCGTGCTCCTGTGCGGTTCGCAGGTGAATGGCGACACACCGCTCCGTCCGCCTCGAGGACTGCGAGGTGCTTGGCGACCGTGGAGTGTCCCATGGCGAGATGCTCAGCTATCGCGGACACAACTGAGCCCTCTTCGGGCAGTGCCCGGAGGTAATCAACGATCGCGGCGCGGTTTCTCGCAGCGTCTCCGCTCTTCCTACTCATTCGTGAAAATCCTTTCTTGAGTTCCGCAGGTATCGGAGGTGCACTCACGTCGAGCAAAGGAGGGTGAGTGCACCTCGGGTTAAAACGGGGAGGCGAGTATTCCGGGTAGACGTGGGGCTGCACGTCGGATAACCCGGTGCGCACACAGCTCGGGTGCAGCGACAGGAACGTCGCATAATAGCCGGATTGGGAATACAGGAGCGGGTAATCGGTCAAGGTCCGTGCGTCACATCGATCCCCTCTCCGTGGCACGCATTGCACCTGCATAGCTGGAGATGCAGTTCCCTCGGAAAGTAGGCGGCCTCAGACTCCCACGGACCTCGTTCTCGGTAACGAACGACCACCATTTCATTCATGACCGAGACAACGCGTGCCTCAGTAGTCCACCACGAACGCACAGACTCCATGAACGTTCGTGATTTGGGAACGTTATAATATGGACGCACGCGGACATTAGAACCAACGAGGTCATGTGGATTTCTTGTGGCGTGGGTCTCTGGATTACTCATTGGACATTTCTCCCTTCGTTCTAAGGAAGTTTTTTTGCTCTCGGAGGCGAGGATTCCTCGCGCAACAGATCGGCCAAGGTAGCCATGTTGGCACCAACGTCGGTGGGCACTTTCGCGGAAATCTCATCAAGCAAGTTTGCGGCGTCATTCAGGTTGCGAACCCGGTTGGGATGGCCGTCGTAATTCCCCTCCTCCAGGAAGAGCGCAGTGGTAAGCGCAGAGCCAAGGCGGTAGAAGTCGCAGTCCAGGTCGTGTGGACGGAGCGCGCAAGCGTAAGGCTCAATCGCTCGACGGACGGCGGAAATTCGGGTGCGGCGCGCGCCTTTCATGACTCTCCAACTTTCTTTTGGTTTTTACACCTCGATCAAATTACTGATTACTCGATCGATAAATAGAGAAAGGCGATCTGTCCTCAGCTCACTATTTCGCCCACGACGCACCTTCTCGGGAACAAGGTCGCGCCGGCCCTTCGCTCGGGAGCGATTCCTCGCCCGGCCTCATTGACCAACACCCGACATTCCTCGCTCCCAGCGGAATCACCGCGGTCGAGGATCGCCATGCGCACACGCATTGGAAGTATCAGAGGTGGCCCATCAGCGGTCGTGGGCGGCGCGGTCAGGTCAGGTGCGTGCGCTGGTGTTGAGGGCACAGTCGCATTCGGATCCCCTGGCCGATTTGCTCGTCCGTCGAGGCCGGAATGCACAGGAAGATGTCTTCCACTCCGTCAGTGCGGAGGCATAGCGCAGCCTCGCAACAGGTCGCACCGACAAGCACGGGCACGAGAGCGTCGTCGTCGCACCGGACCACCTGAGTACGGGCAGCGGTGTCAAGCAAGCGAGCAATATCGAACAACTGCACCTGAAACAGGTCGCGCCCGTCGGACTCAGGGCGGGAGGCGTGGTCAACGACCGAGACAATGTCACTGAGAATCGTGGCTAGGTGCAGGGTGGAGGCGGGTAGCTCTCCTGCCCCTTCGTCTACGACAACGGCGGCCCAGGCACGCACCGCTAGGACCGGGGATGTAGCGATAGAAGGATGCAGTCGGAGGCAGCGTAACCTCAGTGTGTCCTCCAGAAGTACTTCGAGAGCAGCCTGGGCGGAGCAGAGCTCTTCGGCCAGCGTTCCCCAGACTTCCTCGTCGACATCATCCGCCATAGCACATGCGACATCTGCCATTGTCATCACCGCAGCTTCGATGACATCGAGCATCGCAGTGGCCTCGGTGTAGACATATGTGGGATCGTGACTATGTTTCGGGACGTCAGAAAGGTAGGTATCGCGCCAGGTGCGTACCTCAAGTGCGGCCTGTTCGCCTTGTTTGAGACTCATCAAAACGTCGCGTCTATGCGTAGACATAATGAACTCCAAGGTGAGATACTGCTCTTATGGCATTGCGAAGTTCATTGAAAGTCGCAAATAGTCGGCTCGCGAGACTGGCCTGCGTGGAAAGTTCGGTGGGCGCAGGATCGCGGTGTGAATCGCAGTAGGGGGATCACACGCACATCTCGTGACGGCCAGTGGCGCTGTACCAGGCGTCGTCGGCGTAGTGCGCGGAATTTTGGCGTAGTTGCTGGCGCACGGCCTCGTCCCAGTAGCGCACACGTGTTGCGGTTGCAGGGCAGAGTTCTCGTTTGCCAGCGATCAGCCCCAAAATGTAGGACATCGCGTCGAGAGCGGCGTTGTGTCCCGTGAACGTTCGTTTCTGTTGGCCACGTGGCTTCATCAGATTTGTGATGGTGTAGGTATAGGTGTCAGCGCTGGCATGGATTCCTGGGCTCACTGGGCGTGCGCACCGGTTGTTCCTATTTCGTCGATTACGCCGATGGTTTTTAGTCACCGATACGGTATAGATTCCATACGTGAGCTCATCGAGGATCTTTCCGAGCTCGCGCACAGCGGTCGCGTCGATTGTGTGACGTACCTGCATAGTGGTGCCTCATTCGGGTTGATGATGCGGGTGGTAGGGGCGCGCTGGCCAGCGGTCGCGCAGGTCGCAGCGCGCCCCTCTTTTTAGAACGGTAGGCATAGGTGTCCTCGCATAATGACTCAGCCAGGGCTGTTTAGCGCACAGGGCGCTGCCAGTTTTCGCATTTCATAAGCCATTGAACACATTCGTGCCTACCGTCTGGCCGCCCACTATTGAGTTATCAAGGATCAGGGGCGTTTCCGCGTATGACATGGCCGGGAGTTATGGGCGTTGCCCGTGCCAGGGTCGCGATGCCTCACGCTAGAAATGGCGCTAATTTAGGCATGGCTCACCTGCGCTATTTTTCGGATTAGGCGTTCCCAGGCCGGCTGTCATTGGCGGGCCCGTGAGGTCATATAATGACCTGACGTTTGATCGTTGGCGCGCGTCAGGCGCGCTGTCGAACTTTTTGGATTTGGCGGGTTTCCCCGTTTCACCACCTAGGGCAACTTGGGCCCGTAGTTCGTGTCAACCCCCTTTCTTTGCGGTTTCCGTTTTCCGTTTTTCCGTTGTTGTGCGACCACCACACCTCGCCTCCGCCCGGGGCGTCAACGGGCTTCGGGGGATTTTTTCGATTGATTTTCTCGAATGGGTGTTCGGGCTGGAAAAACGCGCCCGATGAACCGTTGACAAACAACGGGCCGCAGAGCTATAAGCGCGCACGCACTCAGACACAAACTATTCCCATTTAGGTGATCATGAAGAAAATAATCTGTTCCTATTTTGGTGATCACATAATGATGGTTCTGAGTGTTGGAGATACTGGGATGTGGTTTGTTTTAGACGACCGGGTGAGATCCGGAAACATAGCGATGCCGGTACTTGAGGGGTCACTGGCCGATGTTCCCGCCCCGTTCATACGGTTCCTACGCCACCTGTGGTGGCGAGTCGGGAGAGGCGCTGGAGGGGGGACCGGGGCCATGCCCTGGGGGCCCGTCGGTGTTACCCCCTCCAGTCCTAGGTGGACCCCCTAATGGAGCCCTCACTGGACCACCCGCTGGAGGGGTCCACTTAATTGTTAGCGAGGGCTGCTGTGGCGCGGTTTCAGAGGAATTGGTTTCTTCTCTGGTGGCTCCACCGCTGTTAATTCAGCCAGGAGCTGCGTCGTTGTGATGCTCGGCTCAGCGTCGATGACCGTCAGGCGCGTAACGAGTTGTTCGTAGGTGCGCCGCGCCGCGTCAGGGCGGTTCTGCTGGCGTTGCAATCGCATGATTTCCTGGTAGATCACTTCGTTGTACTCGTCGACGGTGCGTGCGCGTTCCAGCCAGTTCAGGGCGTCGGTGGGTGCGGTGGCGGCGTGGGCCAGCTCAACGCAGGCATCAGCGACGGCTCGTGATCGGTTCTGTCGTTCGGGCTCCACCCAGGGCTCGGTGAGTTCGGCGAGCAGAGGACTGTGGTGCAGGCGCACTGCCGCGGCGAGGTGGTCGTGGCGTTGTGGCGGTTGTGTGGCGCGGGCGCGGGAAAGTTCCTCGTCGAAGGCGAGGACGTCCGCGGTGACGAGGTCGCTGTCGAGGTAGTAGCGCCCAGCGGTGTGGATGACCACCTTGGCCTGGGGATCGTCGAGCATGTCGCGGATGACGGCGCGTAGTGCGGAGATCGCGGTGTTGCGCAGGTTTTTGGCGTGTTCCGTGTCGGCGTCCGGACTCAGGAGATGGCTGACGTCCTCGCTACTGACGCCGTCCGGGCGGAGCGCCACCAGGGCAAGGAGGTGGCGGCCGCGGGTGCGCAGCCCCGTGGTCAGGGCGCGGCCGTCGACCTCGATTTCGAGGTTCGGCGCAAAAAGCCGCAGGTGTACGCGGGCGTTCTCGCTGCTGGCAGGTGCGGGATCGCACCTGGGTGTGGCGGGGGAATGAGCGGTGGACGCGGGCTCGCAGGCGGTGTCGGGCGGTGCGTGGTCGTCCTCGGCGGGCTCGGAGTCCTCGGTGGCCGTGGTGGGGTTCGCGCGCTCTTCTTCGCCGTCGACGCTGCGGGCGTGCGCGACCAACTCCTCGGCGACCTGTGTGGGTGTGAGCGCGTTGACGTGGAGTCCCACGAGGCGCTGCGCTCCTGCATCAGGACCAAGGTCGATCTCGAGGGTGTCGAGGCGCTCGCAGGTGATGGGGCGCGCACGTGGCCATGCCCCGGCGATCACGACGATGATGCCGGACTCGGGCCCGCGCTGAGCCAGCATCGCGAGACGCTCACTTAGCTGCGCCGAGGGGCTGCCCACGATGAGCAACGTCCAGTTCGTAGGGGCGGCCGGTACGTCGTGCTCGTTTTCGAGGCGTTGGCGTGCCGCGGCCACCATCAGGGCCTCGGCGCGGATGACCGCGTCGGTGGTGTCAGAAGCAAGGGTCAGCCGCGGATGCCAGCTGTGGTCATCAAGACCGAGGTGGGTGGCCACCTCGTGGGTGGTGAGCACACTGGTGTGTCCGTGGAGGGCCGCCACGGTGAGCGCGGCAATGACTGAGGAAGTATAGGTCCCGGTGATGGCCAGGCCCTCATCGGCGGCGACACGCACGGGCTCGCCCTGCTGTGTTGCCAGGAGCACGCGCGCCTGAGAGTCGATGACACCGGCATCAGTGTGGGGGGCGTCGCCAGTGGTGGTCTCGCCGGTGGTGGTCACCGCAGCCTCGTCGCTGGCTGGCGTGTCCGGCGCGGTTGAGGGGGGTGGCGTGGGCGTTGGGGCGCGGCGCCGGCCGAGCCACCATCCCGCGCCCACCCCTGCGCCGCCAGCCGCGGTCAGGGCCGCCAGGCCGGACAGCGGGTCGATTCCGTTTTCGCCGGCAGCGGTGTCCTGCTGTGGCGCACTGGGCTCGCTGTCGGATTCATCGTCGGAGGTGCTGGGAGGCGTCTCTTGTGTGGGCGCCTGCTGGGGTGGGGTATCGGCGGTGGGGGGCTGCGGCGGCGCCAGGGTGTAGGTGATCTCAACACGGCGCTCTGCTGGGGCGCCGAGGTCGTCGCTGTCGGTGCGGGGATGCTCATCGGCCACGCCGCGTGCGGTGATGTCGGCAGTTGGGAGGTGATTCTGTAGGTACTGCGCGACGGTTTCGGCACGCTTGTGGGAGAGCGCGCGGTTGCGCTCAGGGGTGCCGCTGGTGTCGGTGTGACCAGTGATCTCGATGGTCTCGGCGGCGCCGTAGGTCTCGATGATGGCGCGCGTGTCGTCCAGGCTCTCGCGCATTGTCGGGGTGATCTCGCTGGAGTCCAGGCTGAATCCCGAGAGCACGCGGGTGCGTTCGACTGGGGCGGGATCGGTGCTGGTGTCGGTGGGGCCGGCTGCGGTGTGTATGTGCTCGTGGGAGATGGGTGCTTCGGCCACGGGTGGGGCCGTTGGAGGCGCCTCAGTAGGTGCGGCGCTTGCGGTGCTGGCCAATCCCCCGCCGAGCGTGGTGATGGCCAGGAGCCGCAGTGGCGAGAGACGGGGCAGACGGCCACGCAGCAGGGCCACCACGTCGAGGGCGACGAGCGCAGTGAACACGGCCCAGGCCGCCCACGCGACGGCGATGACGGCGGCGGCCAGTACCGGTGGGGGCACAGTGGCGCTGCGCAGCGATGCCCACAAGTAGGAGGAGGACACATCGGCCTGGGCGAGCGGCCATCCCAAGCTGAGCAGCACCAATGGCGCGGCCAGGATGAATGCGAGGGTGGCGAGTGCGGCGATGGCGGCGCGCGGGTTGCCCATCAGCGTCCTTCGTCTCGGGCGCCCTGTCTGTGGCCGCGGTGGAGGTGGGCCCAGGGCCGCGACACGGGCGCGGTGTCGGGTGAGTGCGCACTGGTAGCTCGACTCTGCCTATCGGTCAAGGAGCGCGGGCCGCGGCGGTGGAACGGGCCTCGGCCATCCGGGTGCCCACTGGGAGCAGCACCGAGGAGTAGGGGCGGCGCGCGGTCACGGTGATTGCTTCGGTGGTGACCTCAACCTGCCCACTAGCCTGGGAAGTGCGCAGGTGGGCGCGCGCGGCCTGGGCTGCCGCGGTCTCATCGAGGCGGCGCTGTCCCGTTGAGCGAAAATGGGCCAGGTCAATCTCGTTTGCTCCGGCACGGGCGGCCTCGTGGGCAATGCTGCTGGCCTGGCCGCGTTGGATCAGCATGCCTCCGGCGTCCCACACCAGTCCCATTGCCGCGATCACGGCCGTCATGATGGCGGTCATGAACGCCGAGACGTGTCCACGCTCGTCGCGGGGATGGGTCATGGGTGGCCTCGGTACCGGTCGATGATGGCGGTGGCGCTGCCGCGTATGTGGCGAGAAGGGCCGACCACCGCTAGGTCGGAGGTGTCGGTGGTGCAGGTGAGGGTGGCGGTAACCGTTGATCCGGGCCGCAGGCCCTCCAGCTGCAATGCCAGGTCGACGTCCACGCAGGCCAGGCCGTGGCCGGCGAGGCTGTCCTCAACGGTGTCGCTGGCAGCAGCCTGGGCGCTGGCCTCGTCGGTGTGCAGGGTGGCGCTGCGCGCCGCGGCATGGGCGACCGCGTCCACACTCATCTGCGCTGAGACTTGGCGTGCGGCAAAGACCATCACCAGCGCCACCACCATCACACTGGGGGCGATCATGACCAGCTCAACGGGGGCGGCGCCGCGGTCGCGGCGCACGCCCGTCATGGACTCTCCCGCACGCCGGCGCGCTCGACCGGGGCGCTGAGCTCGGCGTGTACGGGTGGTTCCCAGCCGGGTACGGGGCCGCGGATGAAGGCGCGGACCTGGACGGTGGCGGTGGCAGTGGTGCGGGTGACGCTCACGTCGGTGCCGCGCAGCAGGCGTCCACCCAAATCTTCGGTGACCTCGCTGGCGCGGGCCTCGCCTGTGGCGGTGCTCGCGTCGGCGGCGCGTGTGGCGGCCAGCACCTGCTCGGCCATGGCTTGGGCGCGGTGTTGGGCGTGGGCCCACATGGCCAGTTGCACGAGGACCATGACCATGGTCATGGCGAGTGGCAGAACCAGGACGAGGTCGGTGCTGCCTCGCTCGGGAGCGTGGCGCGGCCTCACTCGTCGACACCCAGGTCGATGCTGGAGGCCGCTTCGATCATGGTGTCGTAGAAGATCGCTCCGACGGCGAGGGCGATCGTCACGGCGGTGGCGGTGATGAGGATGTATCCGGTGGTCTGGTCTCCTCGATCAGAGCGCCAGACGTGCGCAAGCCACTGGTGAAGCGCGTTCACTCTCAGCATGACCATCATCTCCTTCGTCTTAGAATCCGGCGGAGACCTGAGCGATAGCGGGAAAGAGAATCGCGAGGAGAAATCCCAGGACAATGCCCATGACGGGCACGCTCATGCGTTCGGTTCTCTCGTTGGCGGCTGATTCGGAGTTGGTGGCCTCGCGTGCCCGCAGTGAGGCCGCTTTCGCGGTCAGGCTGGTCTTGATGCGCGCACCGTCGGCTTCGGCGGCCTGCAGTGAGGAGGCGATCTCGCTGAGCTCGTTGACCTCGGTGCGTGCGGCGAGGTCGGCGAGGCCCTGCCAGCCGGGTTGGCGGTGCACGGTCGCGGTCTGCAGTGCCAATCGGATGCGTGAGGCGGCCCAGCCGGAGCCGCGCTGGGCGGCGTGGGTCACGGCGCCCGAGATGCCCGCACCTCCGGCCAGCAGGATCACGACCAGGTCCGCCAAGGCGCTGGTGGCGCTGACCAGCTCGGAGCGGCGCTGGGCAGCGCGGCGGCGTACCGCTACGTCGGGGGCCATCCAGCAGCTCACCAGGCACGCCAGGCCCACGCCGATCCCCAGCCCTGGGGGCACTGCGGTGTCGGTCATGGCGATGACGCTTGCCAGGATCGTGGGCACCGTCACGCCCACCCCAGCGGCCAGCGCCTTCTCGGCCAGATAGTCAGCCGCGTCGTGGTCGCTGGCGGCGAGGTCGCGGCGGACGCGCTGTGAGGGGACACCGACTGTGGCCAGTAGTGGAGCGCTCATCAGTCCAAGTTGGTGTTTGCGTCCCTGGCTGGTGCGCTCGGGCGCGGGGCGCGCTGAGGGGTCAGCGAGGAGATCGGCCAGGGTGGGGCGGCGCAGGCCATTGGCGAGGAGCACGACACCGGTGGCCACGCAGGCGCCGGCCAGGGCCGCGGTCAGAGTGCTCATGTGGCCCCTCCTTCAACAGTGAGGATCCGTTGGCCCAGGTCGGGGTGTGCCATGCGCGCCATGGCCGACAAGGACACCGCCCAGATCGCTCCCACCAGCGCCAGCACCAGTTGGCCGGCCACACTGTCATAAGGGGTCAGGAAATCCGGGGTGAACACGACCAATCCGGAGGCCATGACGACGGTGACGGCCACGATGATGCGCACCGAGGAGCGCAGGCGCGCCCGGCTCGCAGCGATACGCGCGAGCATGATCGAGCGCTCCCGTGCCGTCTCAGCCAGACGCGCCAGATAGGCGCCCAGGTCGGAGGCGTGCCCAGACAGCCCGGTCGCCAGGCTCACCGCGACCAGGTCCGCGGTGGGCACGCCAACGCGCCGTGCGAACTGCGCCAGGGCCACCTCGGCGTCCTCGCCCTCGCGCAGGCGACGGTCCAGATCCGTGACCTCCTCACGAATCGCTGCGGGGGCGGCCTGAGCACTGGCCGCGATCGCCTGGTGCAGACCCGCGGCCCCAGAGATCTCATCACCGAGCAGTTCGGTCCAGGTGGCGACCGCGTCGATGCGCTCCGTGGCGCGACGGGTGGCCACGTCGGGCCCCAGCACGGGCGGCAGCCACCACAGGGCGGCGGCGGCCAACACGGCCGCCACGGGCCATCCTGTGGCCACACCGACCGCCAGCCCGGCCACAAGCGCGCCCCCGAGACGCACGACGGCGTCGCGGCGACGGAGCCGCGCCAGACTCGATCGTGTGCGCGCTACCACCGAGGAGGCGGAGGCGGCTGCGCTCGCGGTGAGCACGGCCAGGTACAGCCCTCCCGCCACCAGTGCCCCGCTGACCGCGCTGATCGCCATGCTCGTCATCGCGCCCACCCGTGTTCGCTGAGCACGCGCGGGTCGAGCCCAGCCTCCTGCAGGGCCTGGGCCACCCGCTCGCTGGGCGGTGCGGCCAGACGACGCTGACCTGTGGCCGGGTCGCGTCGATAGATCTCGTTGGAGGCCACCTGGCCGCCCTCCGCGCCGACCACCTCACGGACACTGGTCACCATGCGCACTCCATTGGGGCGGGAGTAGATGTGCACGATCAGCGGCTGGGCTGCGGCAACCAGCAGGCTGGTGGCCTCACGGCCGAGCCGTTCGGGGGACTGGGCGGTGTAGGCCGCAATCTTGGTCATGACATCCTGGGCGCTGCTGGCGTGGATGGTGGCCAGGGACCCGTCGGTGCCCATGCTCATCGCGGTGAGCACCGCGAGTGTCTCGGGGCCGCGCGTCTCACCGACGATCACCCGGTCCGGGGACATGCGCAGCGCATGGCGCATGTGATCGGCCATGCTGATCTCACCGACCCCTTCCAGATTGGGCGGTCGGGCCTGCAGTGCCACACATTCCGGATGGGCCTCGTCGTCGTGGTGCAGCCCCAGCTCGAACGTGTCCTCGATGGTGACGAGGCGTTCGTGGGCGGGGATATAGCTCGCGATCGCGCGCAGGAGCGTGGTTTTGCCCGCGCCGGTCGCTCCGGAGATGATCATGTTGAGTCGTGCTTGTGTGGCTGCGGCCAGGAGTTGCCGCGCCAGGTCATCGACCATGCCGCGCTCGTGGAGGTGGCGCAGCGACATCCGTCGCGAGTCGTGGCAGCGGATCGCCACAGCCGGGGCGTGGGAGACGTCCATGACGGCGGCTAGACGCTGCCCTGCGGGCAGTTGCACGTTCAGCAGCGGCGCGGAGGCGTCCCATCGGCGCTCGCCTCCGGCTGATTCCGCGGCCAGGCGTCGCACGAGCGCGATGAGTTCGCTGTCGTTGGCGGCGATGGGCGGGCGTTGCTCGCGCCGGCCGTCGGTGAAGCGCATGAACACCTGGCCACCGATGATGTTGATGTCCTGCACTCCGGGCTCGGCCAGTAGTTCCTCCAGCGGCCCCAGCCCGCTGACACGGGCCAGTACCGTACGGCGCAGCCGCTCCTCGTGATCGCGGCCCAGCGGCATTTGCCCACGCGCGATCGTGGTGCGGGCGTTCTCCTCCAGCACTGCGGAGAGCACTTCGGCCGCCCGGTTGCGGAATGCGCCCCCGGAGAGGGGGGCTCGCCCGGCCGCCTCATCGTCGGTGGCTGCTGCCACCAGGCGCCGCGTGACCTCAGCGGTCACCTGCTCGACCGTGGCGTGGTCCAGGTCGGTGTCCTCGGCCTCTGCGCGCCGGTGCGTCGTCTCGCTCATGATCCACCACCGGTCGCCACCAGGTGGCGCAGGCGCCGCTGTTGCTCGTGGTGCTCCTCGCCCAGTCGCGTCACCAGGCGCTGCGCGGCGCGCATCATTGGTCGCCGCCCTATGCGCCCCGTGGCGCCCCGACCACGAATGAAGTTCACTGCGGCATCGTCATGGGGCACACGCGCCCACACCGGCAGCCCTACTTGCTCGGCGATTTCCTCGTCGCCGAACTGCGCACCGCGCACGGCCAGACCCACCGGCGCACGCAGATGCTCAAACATCGGGGCGCTCTCGCGCACCCGGCGCAGCTGCGGCGCGTCGGCGTGGGCCACCACGACCACCGCATCGGCGTGGCTCATCAGCTGCGCACCAGCGGAGCCGGGATTGGCCCGCCCCACATCCACGATGGTCACGGAACTGTCCCGCCGCAGAATGGCACCGTTGGCAGCCAGGAGCTGCACCGCAGCCGCACCATGGTAGGCACTCGAGGGCGCGACCACGACTGGTAGCCCTCCTGTGAGCATCCGGGCGTGGCGAAGCAGCGCATCGCCCGTACTGCCGGCATCGGGCGGTGTCGCGCGCAGCTGGGCCGCAAGAGAAACCACGCCCACGTCGGTGCCGAGCCCGCGCCAGTCAGCGAGGTCGCCGCCAGAGGCGTCGGCTTCCACCAGCACCGGTGGCTCCTGCCAGGTGGGCCACCACGCCGCCACAGCCACTGCGAGCGTGCTCACCCCTGGAGCGCCCGCCAGCGAGCACAGGGCCACGATCATCAGGTCCCCTCCTCCGCGACGACCACCAGCCGCAGCGTTTGCTCTCCAGCGGCGCGCGCGACGTGGGCCGCGTCGCCAGCAGAGACGACGAGCTCCACCACAGCATCCACGCCTGGTTCTGCGTCCTCGCTTTTCTCGATGGTGTGCACTCGCCCGTCAACGGCGCGCCCGTGGTCGCCAGAACTCTGCGACGGCTCCCCGGCGTTCTCATCGCCGGGTTGGGGGGCCTGCCCGGAGGCGTCAGTGATGATGGCCACGTGGGAACCCTCGCTCGCCGAGGCGGGCAACGCTCCCGGGGCTAACGCGGCCGCCACGACCGCCTCGTTCGCGCCCGGAAACGCCGCCTCGGATCCCAGAACGCCCTCGCTTAAGGGAGCCCCTTCGGCGACCGGTAGCGCGAGGCGCTGCCCCGCAACGTCGGCCTCGCGCGCATCCACCACGTGGGCGGAATCCATGCCCGTGACGTGGGCCACCGCAATGTCGTCGTCACCAAGCACGTGGCCAGCAGGAAGGTCAGTAGCGGCCGTGACCACAGGAACACGCTCCTCCTGGCTCAGCGCATCCCATCCCACCCCGATGCCTGCCCCCAGGGCGATGACCGCCGCCGCGCCCGCATGCCTCATCCACTGGCGACGCGGGGCCGCCAATCGCAACTGGCTGGACTCGCCTCCTCCGGGTGACGCCCCCTTCGCTGGTCTCACCCCTCGACCTCCCTGCGCTTGTGGAACGGTGGATCGACAACCTTTAGCTCCGCGTCACAACTCCAAAGGACTCCCCTACCTCGACCTGCGCGGTTTCTGAGGTCACCAGGGGATCCAAAGCGCCACTGTCCTCTCCCGAGATCGCATAGGTCACCACCCAGCGCACCTCCACAGAAACCGCGTAGACCCCATCTCGCTGGTCGCTGGAGGCCTGGGTGTAGGTGTGGCCGCAATCGGGTGAGGCTTCCTCGGCGGCGAACTGTTCGGGGTCCCACGCGGTGCCCGGCCCGTCGCAGGTGACGGTGGATCCGTCGCCCATGTCCCACGTGGACCTCTGCGGGCGGGCCGTCACCGTGACCTCTCCGCCCGGCACCGACGCCTCGGCCGAGACCGTTTCCCAGGAGGAGTCCTCCAGCCACAACCAGACCGGCACCCCGACCAACTGCTCAGTGTCAAGGGCGGGTGAGCCCGCCATCTCTGGGGCGGGCAGGATCATCTCATCGCGGGCGGTGTGGGCGATGGTGACCGGATCCACCGCCTGCCCGTCGCTTCCTTGGGAGAAGGTGGTCGAGCATTCCATCTCCCCTGGGGCCGCCGGGCGCTGCGTACATGCGGGCTCCGCATCGGCCGGCGCCTCGGACTGTGCTGGCGGCGTGGTGCCGCCGCCCTGGTCGCCTTCAGGCTGCGCCGGTGTGGATTCCTGCGACTCGGCCCGCACCTCACATCCGCGGCCGCCCTGGGAGCCACAGGTCGTCTCCCCGAGAAAACTATTGTCAGGGTCATCCGACCATGCTGGTGCCGGAAACAGCCACACGAGCACCAGCACCGTCGCCACACAGCCGGCGCGCTTCAACATGTGCCTGGCTCCCATATTCGCGTGTCTGTCACCAGCCAATTCAGCGCGTCTTTGCTGATCGTGGCGTCCACGCGGATATCCACGTCATCAGAGGGAGGTTCCCCTTCTTCGACCCATTCCGATGCGTCCATGCAGTCGCGAATCTCGACTTCTGAGGAATCGGATGACCGCACCTCAATGTCGTGGACGGGTTCGCCGACCAGGGGCTCCTCAACACCTTCCATTCCTTGGCGCATGAGGGCGGCGGCCTGGCCAGATGCGTATTGGTCGAGGTCAGAATGATCGGGACTTGCATCACGCGAGGCTTCGACGACCACATCCCACATGTGCTCGTAGGCAGTGATGGCCTCGGCGGCGGGGTCGTCTGATTCGGTCGCGCTCGCGGTCGGGGGATCCTCGGGGGTCGAGGGTTCACTAGTCTCTGAGCTGCATGAACTCACCAGGAACACCAGGAGGGCTACGGATACCCGTTCCCCGATTCGGCCAACCATTCACACCACCTCAACTCCGGCACACAACCGAAATTGCCACCCAACAACTCAGAAACGTAACACCGGGTTCTTTGCCAGCCAACCCTTATTCACGAACTCCAGCGTCCGGAAACGGTCGCACTCACCATGTCGAACCAAAAAACTGCAGCGCACATACGCTCGCACAGGTCACGCCCACCGGACCGAAATAACAGGCAACACCCAGTTTGCCCGAATTGGCCTAAATGTACTTCATCGAGTAGAAATCGAACTTGCGAGGCAATTCACCCCGATCTCACCGGGATTTCGCAGGTAGGGATCCAGTTGCCACCGCAAGCACCATGAACCGGGGCAGGCCTCATTATTTTCTCCTGTTCAGGGCTTGATTTCTAACGCCAAGGCGAGCGCTGATCGGTGTCCGGCTGCCACCTACTGCAGCGGCCGGTGGCCTACACACCGAGGAGGCGCTCATGCAGACACACCCAGCACCCGCCGAGCGCATCGTTGCGCGGTTCCCCGGTCGCGATGGCGTCTATGCCGGCGCTGCGCGCCGGTGGGTCAGCCGCCACACGGCCCAACGCCTCGATCACCACGACATCGTGACGGTGGCCGCAGAACTGGTCGCCAATGCCATCACCCATTCGCACTCCTGGGTGGTCACTGTTGAGCTAAGAACCGCGCATGGGGTGGAGTTAGTCGTCACTGACGAAGGCGGGCGGCCTAGCCACCCACACCGCTGTGATGATGTCCTCGCCACTCATACGCATGGGCGTGGTCTTGCCATCGTTGATGCGCTTGCCAGCGCATGGGGCGTGAATGGTGATGAGCATGGCCGATCTGTGTGGGCCTGGTTCCTACCGCAGGAGCGAGCATGATGTTGGGTCTGTTCGCGCCCGCCCGCGGTCGACGCACCCGCGCACGCACACGGGGACCACGGTCCCCGCGCGACCCCCTGGCGAGGGCCTCCACGGCCGCCCAGAAAAGGGCCCCACGTGCCACTCCCCCGATAATCGACGTCGAGCGCGACTGCCGCGCACCCACCGAGCGGCTGCACACTGCCCTGCGCGCTGCCGGCCACCGCGTCTACGGAACCGCACATCGCAACCTCGCCGTACTGTCCGTGAGCCCTGAACTGACGATCTGGTGCTCTCCGGACACGTTCACCTGGCGCGACGCTCACGGTCGCACACGGTCCTGCCCGACGTCGCGCAGCGATGCGCTCCAACACATCCTCATGTCGCGCTAGGAGCACACCGGCATAGCAACGAGAATCTGAGTCTTTACGAGAACCTACGTCTAACCGATGAAGTGTAGTTATTCGCACCGTGCTGAATTCTTGAGGGCACGCTCAGCACGGTAGGAAGTCCAGTCGCAAGGGATCGGTATACCCAAGGTGACGTGCCCTGCTATTCCTGTGGCTATGCGGAGCCCCACGTAGATCCGCAGGAGCTGGGAGAGTGCGCTCGAGAGGTCACAGTTCTGGCGAACGCTGCCCTTCCAAGCTAGCCCGTCAAGGGCCGGACTCCCGATGGACCGACGCCTCTTGGAGACAGGCTTGGGAAGAACAGGGAATCGAAGGTGGGCCGGTGCGGATTCCCCGCAATTTGCGGGCCGGCAGCGTTGAGTGGCCTCGGCGTCCTGCAGCGGGCCCGGCCGGCCAAAACGGCGTGGCAAAGGAGTTCTGCGGTGGTCTCCCTGTGGTGGGGTCAGGCCCCGGTGTGGAGGTAGGCCGCCCATAGTGAGGGCACCTTGGTCCGGTCGTATCCCTGGGGTAGGTCCGCTCCGTCGCGGACGGCGCGGACGGCGGAATGGAGGGCGTAGGCGGCCCGGTCGGGATCCAGGTTCCCGTTGGGGCCGCGCAGGTGGGTGTAGAAGCTGTCGGCGACGGTGACGGCGATGCGGTCGTTGATCTCCCACAGGGTGCCCACGACGTGGGGGAACCCGGCCAGTTGGAAGGCTGAGGCTACATGGATGGCTTCATCGAGGAGGTCGGTGTCGTGGATGGCTGCGGTGTTGCACGCCGAGAGGTAGGCCAGCCTGGCTTCATCCAGGCGGACTGGGCCCAGGCTGGCCACGGTCAGCGGGTCTTGGGCGTGGTCACTGAGCAGGAGCCGGCTGTGGGAGGGGGCGTCGGGGTCGGTGGTTCCGTGGCAGGCGAAGTGCGCGATCGCGCATTCGGGTAGGCGCTGCAGGACCCTGGCCTTGGTGGGCACTACCGTCGGGTCGCCGTCGGCCGCATCGGGGTCGGGGGTACACAGCACGGTGGCGCTGGGCAGGTGGCGGCGTGCTGCGGCGGCCTCGTCGGCCGCGTACGGCAGTGCCGCTTGACCGTCCAGGTCGGGGGTGGTGGGCATGGCCACGACCAGCGCCGAATCGTCCGATGCCGGGGTGGTGTCGGTGGTGTGGCGGCGGGCATAGGCCAGCGCCTGCACTGTGGGGGTGTAGGAGGAGATGACCCGGTCTATCACCGTGCGCCGTCCCGATCCGGCCGGGTCGCTGTGGTAGCCGGCGGCGTGCAGGGGCAGCAGGCCCAGCACCCCGCCGGGTACCCACCACACCCGCGGCCACGCACTGCCTTCGGCGGGTTCGTCGTGATAGCCCAACGCGTGCAGGACCGGGCCGGTCACCGCATCCCACAACCATTCCAACGTCTGCACCAGGGTTTGCTCCGCGGCCACCCGCTCGGACGGATCTTCTGCCCGCAAAGCGGTGGAGCGAGCCTGAAGGAAGGAAGCGGTCCGATCCGCCACGATCTGCTCTGTCAGTCCGGGCAGTTCCAGGTGGGTGATCCCGGCGGTGGTGAGCAGCAGCGCGTCACATCGCTCGCGGCTGGTGGTGAAGACCACCAGCGGCCCGTGGTGGGCCTGGTCGGTGAGTTCCTCCACGGCGGGCACTAGGCCGAAGGTGGCAAACCCCTCCAGAGAACGGATGCGCTCCATAGTCTCGGTGAACTCCCGGGCCAGACGGTGCCGGTCGCCGAACCCACGCGGCGTTCGGGCGTCGCTCTGTGTGCCATCGGCGTTTGGCCCGGTGGGCGCTTCCCAGTCGGTGATGCCTGCCTCGGGCCACCGTGGTTCGGTGGGGGCGTGTCCGGGCTGGTCGAGGAGATCGCGCAGCTCGACGAATTGGGCCGCCAATTCGGGATGCTGCTGGTACAGGTCGCTGAGGTCGCCACGGGTTTCCAGGGCCTGACTGAGCAGGACGCCCCGCCCGGCCTCCAACATCCCCAATGCCCGCTCGGCGCGCTCGCGCGGACTCGCGTGGGGATCGGTCAGCGCCATCGCGGCAGCCTCGTCCGCCAACCCGGCGAAACGGCTCAGCGCGTACTGCTGGTCGCCGTGCCTCAATTGGTGTGGGGCTACTTGGGGCAACAGCTCCACCGCATCGTGCAGCAACGTGGCCGCCGTGGCCGGATCGGAGGAGCCCATCAGGCGCGCCGCCGCTCTCCCGATCCGGATCCTCCATGAGGGAGGCGCCGAGGTCACCTTCCAGGCATGAGTGAAGGCCGACACCGCCGCGTCCCGATCGGCCTGCGCACCCTCCCGTTCGAACCGGGTCTGCAGTGTGCGGCCGAGGTGGGACAGGTACATGGCGCGGTTGGGGTGGTCCTCGGGGGTGGCCTGGATGGCCTGTTTGCCAACGGTGATCGCGTGGTCGAGGTCCTCCCGCGTCCCCACGCGTTCGAATCGGATCCCCAGTGCTGCGCTGAGGTGGGACAGGTACGTGGCGCGGTCGGGGTGGTCTTCGGGGGTGGCCTGGACGGCCTGTTTGCCAGCCGTGATCGCCTGGTCGAGGTCCTCCAGTGCGCCGGTGCGTTCGAACCGGGTTCGCAGTGCTGCGCCGAGGTTGGACAGGGATACGGCGCGGTCGGGGTGGTCTTCGGGGGTGGCCTGGACGGCCTGTTTGCCAGCCGTGATCGCCTGGTCAAGGTCCTCCAGTACGCCGGTGCGTTCGAATCGGATCTGCAGTGCTGCGCCGAGGTGGGACAGGTACGTGGCGTGGTTGGGGTGGTCTTCGGGAGTGACCTGCACCGCGCCTCGCAGGGCCGTGATCGCCTGGTCGAGGTCCTCTAGTGAGCCGGTGCGTTGGAACCGGGTCCCCAGTGTGTTGCCGAGGTTGGACAGGGATACGGCGCGGTCGGGGTGGTCTTCGGGGGTGGCCTGGACGGCCTGTTTGCCAGCCGTGATCGCCTGGTCGAGGTCCTCCAGTGCGCCGGTGCGTTCGAACCTGACCCGCAGTGTGTTGCCGAGGTTGGACAGGGATACGGCGCGGTCGGGGTGGTCTTCGGGGGTGGCCTGGACGGCCTGTTTGCCAGCCGTGATCGCCTGGTCGAGGTCCTCCAGTGCGCCGGTGCGTTCGAACCTGACCCGCAGTGTGTTGCCGAGGTTGGACAGGGATACGGCGCGGTCGGGGTGGTCTTCGGGGATGACCTGCACCGCGCCTCGCAGGGCCGTGATCGCCTGGTCGAGGTCCTCCAGTGCGCCGGTGCGTTCGAACCTGACCCGCAGTGTGTTGCCGAGGTTGGACAGGGACGCGGCGCGGTCGGGGTGGTCTTCGGGGATGACCTGCACCGCGCCTCGCAGGGCCGTGATCGCCTGGTCGAGGTCCTCCAGTGCGCCGGTGCGTTCGAATCGGGTCTGCAGTGCGGTGCCGAGGTTGGACAGGTACACGGCGCGGTTGGGGTGGTCCTCGGGGGTGGCCTGGACGATGCGTTGCCACACTGTGACCGTGTTGGTGATCAGAGATGGGTCGGTGGAGCCCAGTGCCTGCTTGAGTTGACGGGTGGCGGTCGGGGCTGCGGCCTGGGCGAGTATAGGTACGAGCTCCTCGGGTAGGGGGGTCACGTCGGCGAGGAAGCACGGGGTGAGAGTCTCTACTGCGGCCTGGGCGGCGACGTGGCGGTCGCGTTCGGGCAAGGCTAAGACTCCGTACCAGTGGCACCACCCCAGAACAAGCCGGACGTCGAGATCCTGGGGAGCCTCCTGCAGGAGGTGGGCCAGCTCGCGAGTCTGGCGTAGCGCCTCCGGTTCCAGTACCGCAGAGACATCACCGGTGTCTTCGACCCGTTGAAGCCGCGCTCGCATCGCGGCCAGCACCTGCTCGCGCACACGTTCCCCCCATCTGGGTTGCCGATCCGTCACCGGATGCTAGCTGCGCGAACCCCGGCATATCGGGGATTTGCTCCGATAGGCTCGATCCGGCCACCACTCTCAACACCCCGGCGCGGGGCAAGCGTGGAAAGCGAAGGACGACGGGAGAAGGGAGCCTTGTGAGCGAGGCGCCGGAGCGCACACGCGACGAGGTGGCGGTGATGCTGGCCATCCTTTGCACCCACACCGACCAGATCCGCCACACCCTGCACCCCACTGCCCAGGGGGCGGCGCTGGTGGAGGAGGTGCTGCGGGCCGCCCGCACCGGCGCCGATGTGGCCACGCCGCTACACACGCTGGACGCCATCCTGCAGTCACTCGGTGATGCCCACGGGGTCTATGCCTACGCCGAAACCAGCGGCCCCCACACCTACACCTGCGGTGTGGCCAGTGCCGGCAGCGGGGCCCGCGGGCTTCACCTGGCCGGAATCGACAGCGCCCGGCCCGGTGAGGCCGACTACCGGTGCCCAGCCGGGCTGTGCGCGCGCTCCTGGCGGCCCGATCCGGCCAGCCCCGTGCCCACCTGCCACGTCACCGCTCAACCACTGCGCCGCACCCCCCGGACCTGACCCCATGAGTGGGCTGCTGGCAACGCTGGGCACCACGCTCACCGAACGGTGGGTGAGCCTGCTGGCCCTACCCGGGATCCTGTATCTGGCCGTGGCGGCCACCGCCCGCATGCTGGGCCACGCCCACGCCCTGGACCCGCTCGTCCTGGTGGAAACCATCACCGCCCACGCCGAGAACCCGCGCGTGGCCACCGTCGGCGGCCAGGTGACCATCGTCGCCGCCGTCCTGGCCGGCAGCGCCGCCCTCGGCCTGCTCGCCCGAGCCCTGGGCGGCCTCATAGAAGGCCTGTGGCTAGCCGCCGACTGGCAACGGTGGCCACCCCCACTACCCCGCCTGATCCACCCCTGGGTCGCGACCCGCCGCCACCGGTGGGCCACCCGCCGCCGCACCCTGGAAGCGGCCGACCGTTCCCCCGAGGGCGGCAACCGGGACGGCGCCGGCGCGGTGGGATCCTACCGGGCGGCCTACGACCAGATGGCGCGCGTCTCCGCGGAGGAGCCGGAACGGCCCACCTGGTGTGGGGATCGGATCAACGCGGTAGCGCGGCGTCTGCGGCGCGACCATGACCTCGATGTGGCGGTGGTGTGGCCGCACCTGTGGCTGATCCTGCCTTCCGAGGTGGCCACCCCTATCACCACGGCCCGTCAGGATGTGGCCCGCGCCGTCGGCCTGGCTGCATGGGCGGTGCTGTATTTGCCCCTGGCCGTGTGGTGGTGGCCCAGCGCGCTCATCACCGTCGTGCTGGGGGTGCTCAGTTGGTGGAAAACCCGCAGGGCTATCGACACCTACGCCACCCTCATCGAGGCCACCATCCGACTCCACACAGGAGAGTTGGCCCACCGGCTAGGGATCAAGCACACCGGGCTGCTCACCCCGCAGGTGGGCGAGGACCTCACCCGCCGACTCCAGGCCAGCCTCCCACCCGCCCCCACCACCCCACCCACAGTGAACGCCACGAACCCACGAACCCGCTGACATCGCGCTCCACCGCGTGCCGCTTGAGCGAAGCGCCTAGCCATCCCAACACTGTCCCCGGCCATTCAACCGGCCGAACTGCCCCGGCGAATGCGCTGGCGTAGTAGTCCATGTCGATGGGGTCGATACGTACGACCTCGCCAGTCGCAGGTGCGTTGATCATCTGGCCGTCTCCCACATACATGGTGACGTGGCCGGGTTGTGGGTCGGGGCCGCGGTTGTAGAACAGCAGGTCACCGGGCTGGAGCTCGTCGCGGGAGACCCGGGTGCCTGCCTGGTACTGGTCGGTGGTCACTCGCGGGATGTCGACGCCGGCTTCCTGCCAGGCACGCATGGTCAGTCCCGAGCAGTCGAAGGCGTCGGGGCCGGTGCCGCCCCATAGATACGGTTTGCCGCGTTGGTCGAGTGCCCACTCCACGGCTTGCTGGCCAGCCTTGTTCCCGCCTTCGGCGAGGACCTCGAGTGGCAGGCTGTCGTAGTGCTCGATCTCGGCCATGACGTCCTCGACGTACCAGTCGGCGGGATTGTAGCGATACAGCGCTTCCCGCACGTCCTGTTCGTCGGCGAACTCGACGTTGTCGCCACCAGCGCTTTGACACAGCTCAACCGCTGTGGCGGCCACCGAGTCGTAGACGTTGTGCGGGTCGGCGTTCCCATCATCGTTGGCATCGACGCCGTAGTCGGCCCAGTTGGCGGGCAGGTGCTGGGTGACGCCAACCGCTCGGTCGTACTCATCATCGTCGTCCCACCGACCGTCGTCGGTGTCGTAATGCGGGGTGAGATTGCCGCCGGTCCCACTGCCGTCCAGTCTCGGTCCGATGAATGGTGGGGCTGTGTCGCCGGAGGAGTCAATGTCGACGGTCGCGCCGTGGTCGGACTCGACTTCGCCGATGCCGGCGAGGATCGACCATCGCATCCCGGTGCACTGGTCGTAGCCCTCGGCATCGTCGAGGTAGGTGGCGCCGCGGGTGTAGGCGTCCAGTAAGACCGGGTCGATGCCCTCAACCTGGGTTGGGGCCGGAGGGGCGGCGCTGGTTCCTATTGCTGCGGCGGAAATGATGACGGGGATGAAGATGACTGCGGCGCCAAGACCGATTATGAGTTTGAGCATGCGCCGCTCACAGGTGGGCGAGGTCGAGGAGTCGGTGGCGACCGTCGTGT
Source organism: Lipingzhangella halophila (assembly GCF_014203805.1). GTDB lineage: Bacteria > Actinomycetota > Actinomycetes > Streptosporangiales > Streptosporangiaceae > Lipingzhangella > Lipingzhangella halophila. Next base: position 5,637,181 of record NZ_JACHJT010000001.1, read on the forward strand.
GACGGGCTGGCCAGGCGCCAGATGTATCCGAGTGGTCCGGTGCTGGTGAATTGTGCGTGGGTTGTCAGTCGCACTGGGACGTCGCTGGTGAGCACTGGTCTGAGGCGTGCGGCGAGATGGGATTCGCGGGCGTCGCTTTTCGTGACGATCAAGACGGGGGTGATCAGTCCGCTGTGTGCTGCCAGGTTGGCGTATCCGGTCATCTTCGCGGAGACCCGGTCCAGGGTTTCTGTTCCGGTGTCGTACTCGAGGAATGCCTCGATGGTGGTGTCGTTGTGGTGCCAGCGTGCGTAGGCGTCGGGGCGTGTGTGCTCTCCCCATTCGACCGCGCATCTCCTTTCGTCCCACCAGGTGGTGAGGGCGGCATGAGGTGTGATGCGGGCGATGGTGAGGGCGGCGACGTAGCAGTCGAGTACACCTGTGGTGTGCGACAGGCGGGAGGAGTGGGCGAGGGAAAGGACATGGTCATGGCGGTAGCCCAGGTCGTCGATGGAGATGTTGCGCGCCTGAGCGAGGATGTGGGCGCCGGCTGGGGCGAGTACCCAGTGCCATGGTGCTGACCCGTTGCGGCGGTGGGGACGGAATCGCTCGATGAGCGAGAGGCGGTGCAGGTCAAGCAGGCGAGTTCGGGCGCGTCGTGACGTTTGGGTCGTGAAAAATAGCCCACCGATGTGGGCGGTGGTCAGAACCCGGTGGGTGTGCAGCGCGTCGAGGATGTCGTAGTCACGTTGGGTCAGGCGGCTGGCAATCCGGGCACGCTCGGCTGGGTTGAGTCGCATCCTGTTCCCCACGGTTAGGTGTTGAGGCGCGTGCGGGCGTCGGCGGTGCGGGGTGCACGCGCTCGGGTGGGTGGGCTGTGTTGGCGGGCGGCCTGGCGTATCGCGGTCGCACGGCCGGGGATCCGGGGCGGCAACGCCCGGGTGCGCATGGTGAAGGCCGGCCGTTCTCGTCCGTTCACCAGCAGGCGGGCTGCCCCCTGATAGGCGCCCAGGTGGCTCAGGTCATGGGCGCCGAGTTCGGGCAGGGTGTGGTCCTGCAGGGAGGTGGCGTCTTCGGGGCTGCTCGTGAAGAAGATCTTTGAGCGCGCGTTGGCGGCCAAGGCTTTGCGGAGCTCGGGCGGGAGTTGGCTGAGTTCTTGGTGGGCCAGTGTGAGGCCGAGGTGGTATCCGCGGGCCTCGGCGAGCATGTCTGACATTGATCGCGGCAGCAGAAGAAAGTTGTGGGCCTCGTCGATGTAGGCGTTGACGTCGTTGCGTTGGTGTTCGGGGATCCCGACGCGTGAGGTGACGGTTTGCCAGGTCAGTGCGAGGGCGAATGCGCCGATGAGGCTGGCGGTGTCCTCGCCGAGGACTCCTTTGGGCAGGCGCATGAGCACTAGGCCGCCGTTGTCCCACACCTCAGGCAACGAGACCGAGTTGGGGCCGGAGGCCACCACGTTGCGTACCCAGGGCCGCAATAGGACGGTGCGCAGTTTGTTGAGGACGGGGCCGGTTGAGGACGTGCGTGCGTTGCGGGAGAGGTCTTCGTACCAGTGCCAGAATCCGGCGAGGAACTCGTCTTGGATTCGGCCGACGAGGCGTGCACGGTAGGCGTCATCGGCCAGGAGTCGGGGGATGTCGCCCAAGGTGAGGGTGGGGTCGTTGGCGCGGGTCAGCGTCAGGCTCGCTGAGCGCAGGATGTCATCGCTGCGTGGCCCCCAGCTCGAGGCGAACAGTCGGCGGAAGACGCCCACCACGGTGTCGCTGGTGAATTCGGGATCGGCTCCGTGGAGCAGGTTGAGTCGTGGTGGGGCTGCGTTGTCGTCGGGGTCCCACAGGACGACGCGTTCTCCTGCGTGCTTGGGCAGGCGCGCGAGGATGTCGGTGACGAGGTCTCCGCGTGGGTCGATCACGAGGGCGGGGCGGCCTGCGTGGGCGTCTTGGAGCGCGAGGTTGGCCAGCAGGGTGGATTTTCCGGATCCTGTTTTGCCCACGATGTGGGTGTGTTGGCGGGCGTCGGGCACCGTGAGCGCGACGGGGCGGGTGTTTCCGGTGTCGGCGTCTCCGATCACGCGGGCGTTGGTGTCGCCGGTGGGGATGCTGGGTGTGGGGGCGATGCGCCGGGCGCCCGCGCGCTCGAGGCCGGGGATGACCTCGTCGGTGGGGATGTGGGCCAATGCGGCGAGTTCGGACACCGAGAGCAGGTAGCCACGGGCGAGGTAGCGGTGGGTGCGCCATAGCTGGGGCCACCACATGCGCGAGCGGGTGAGTTGCTGGGTGCCTGATCCGAATGCGGCGGCGTAGCTGGCCACGCTGTGGGCGCGCCCGCGAAGGCGTTCGTGGGCTTCTTGGGTGGTGCTGGTCGTGGCGAGCAGGTAGCTGGCGTGGCAGGCCAGGCGGGGCGAGTTGGCCTTGGTGAGGATGGCGCGGATGTTGTCGGTGACGTCGGGCCAGGCGGGTGCGCGTGCGGTGGAGGGGCCGAGGGGATCCCACACCATGCGGGCGATGCCCATCGTGCGTCCGCGTAGGCGTGCGGCGCTGATGCGGGCGTGCTGGAGGCGCCACCCGGTGGCCGGTCGGGCGCACACGCGCACGCACACGGATTGGTCGGGTCCGAGGTCACGCACGGCCCCCAAGAGTGCGCGCATGGGGTCGTCGGCGAACGTGGTTCGCAGCGGGTAGTCGTCGGGGCGGGCCATGGCGAGCCATCCGCCGATCGCGTGGGTGCGTTCGTTGGCGTCGCGGTAGCGGGTGGCGGGGGTCGTGTGGGTGGTGGCTCCGGGCCAGTGCGCGGCGATTGCGCGCTCGACGACGCCGGGAGGGATGATCCCGGGCACCCACATCTGCAGGCGCACGCCGTTGGCGCTCGCCAGAACCTCGAAGGCCAGGTGGGGTTGGAGCAGCGCTCGGCGCCAGCGGGGCTTGAGCAGGCCCATGGCGTGCGCCCAGAACGCGTGCGCCTGGTCCATGGTGGCGGTGGGGGGTGGCTGGATTTCGATCACGCGGGCGCGGTGGGCAAGTATCGCGTAGCGCATCACGCGAAGACCTATGGTGGTGGTGACCAGGAACAGCCCTGCGGTGATGAGCACCGTCAGCGCGGTTGCGGCGGAGAGGCCGATCGTGGTGGTCAGGGCGTGGTCGATGTGGTCGTACGCGCTCACTCGCCCACCTCGCTGTCTTCGGCGAGTTCGGCCGGGTTGGTTGTGATCAGCCGGTGTTCCTCGGGGGAGGCCAGCGCGCGAAACCCCACCCGCTGGTGCCCGCTCACCAGGAGGGCTTCTCCGCGCTGTGCTGTGGCCACGACTTGTCGCTCCCCCTCGCTGAGCCCGAACGCCTCGGCTGCGGCGTCGAGATTCTGCGGGCCTTGTTTGAGCAGGATCTGGGTGGCCGCGTTGGACACGACGGCCCTGCCCAGGTCGGTGGAGAGGACGTCGCCGACGTCCTGGGTGATGACGGTCAGGCCGGCCCAGTGTTTGCGCAGGCTTTTGGCGAGTCGGTAGAGGTATCGGGCCCCGACGTCGGATTGCAGCACCGCCCATGCCTCGTCGACGGCGATCATGCGGGGGCGCCGGTCGTGGGGGTTGGTGACGGTGCGCCACAGGGCATCGAGGGCGAGCAGGATGCCGACGGTCTTGAGCTCGTCGGGCACGTCACGCAGGCTGATGACGGTGAGGTGGCTGCCCATGCCGGCGCTGGTGGGGCCATCGAAGAGTCTGGCGTGGGACCCGTGGACGTAGGGCTGTAGCCGTGTGACCAGTGACGTCGCGGCTGGGTCCTCGGCCGCGGTGAGCGTCTCGAGGAGGTTGGCCATGTGTGGGGCGTCGCGGTGCCATGTGCGGTCGTCGGTGGTGATGCCCGCGGCGGCGTATGTGGCGATGATTGCCCGGTCCAGGGCAGCGGTTTCCTCAGCGGAGAGTTCACCCACCATGGTGGCGACCAGGGTGTGCAGGAACAGCGCCCGGGTGGTCAGCGCGTCATCTCCGTGCGCGAGATCGAAGGGGTTGATCCGCCCGTGGGGTGTGCCCAGCGGGATGCAGGTGCCTCCCACGGCCTGGGCGAGCCGGGCGTACTCGTCGTCGGGGTCGATGATGGCGATCTCGACGCCGACGAGGAGGAGCCGCAGGATCTCGAGTTTGGCCAGGTAGGATTTGCCGGCGCCGGAGCGGGCCAGGATGACCGCGTTGTGGTTGTCGAGGTCGCCGTTGAAGCGGTCCCACATCACCAGGCCCGCTGAATGTGTGTTCTCGCCGTACACCACTGCGCTGGCGCCCAGGTCCGCCACGAGGTCGGGAGAGGCGATCGGCATCATCGTGGCGATGGCGTCGGTGTCCATCGTGCGGCGCACCCGTACGGGGTCGGTGCCCAGCGGCAACGTGGCGATCCAGCCCTCCAGCGCGCGAAACGTCGCTGGCACGGTGTCGATCATCATTGACGATGCCAGCGTGCGCACGTGCTCGACCTCCGCGGCCAGGTCGGCCTCGGTACTGGCGTGCACGGTCACGTACACGGCGAGTTTGAACAGCCGGGCTTGGGCGGTCGCCACACGCTGGGCGAGGTCTGCGGCGTCTTCGACCGCCGCGGCACGGTGCGGATCCTCTACGCGGCCTTGGTAGGCGTCCAGTCGCCAGGATGACTCCAGGCGCGCGCGGCGCTTGCGTAGCTGGGTGGAGGCCAGTGCGGAGTCCACGGGCTCGATGTGCAGCGCCACGTCGATGCGTCCCGGATAGGCCAGCAGCGCCATAGCCCAGCCGGGCGTGACGTCGCGAGGGTAGCCGGTCACGATCAGCGTCTGACTGTAGGTGTCATCCACTGTGAGTTGACGCGGCCCGATTTCGATGGCGGGGCCCGCCAGGGCGGTGGAGCCCTGCTCGGAGGCGAAGGACCGTGCAAGCAGGGTGCGAAGCCGAGCGATCATGCGAGGTCTCCATGGTCGGGGGCGGACTCGTGGTCGTAGGCATCGGGGCGTAGGCAGGTGCGCAGCACCGACTCCGCCATGGCGCCGTCGCACACAGTGGTTTGAAGCCCGAGCCCTGCCAGTTGGGCGGCAACGTCCTCGGCGCGGCGCAGCACACTGGCGCCGGCGGCCCCCGAGGTGCCCGCCGTGGTGAGGACAATGACGATGGCGCGCTGCAGCAGGTCGCGCTGGCGTTGCAGCTCGTCGAGGAAGTCGGCGTGGGCGTAGGCCGAGTCCTCCAGGGCGGGATGGGGCAGGCGAGGCGCGTTCTCGCGCAGTGTTGCGACCTGCGGTTGCAGATCGAACCGCACACCGCGGACGAGAATTTGTACTGGCTCGGTCAGTGAATGCAGAACGCTGGCGAAACGGGCGACCATGGTGTCCTGCTCGCGCACAGAGGCAAGCGCGAGATTGAGCGTGCTGCAGACAATCAGTGCGGCACTGCGGTGCTCGAGCACGACCACCCCCTTGGAGGTGATGGCCGAGGCCGGCAGCCGCAGTGGCTCCAGCCGCGGCTGCCTGGGCGGTGGGGGTGCCCAGGAGGGGAGCTCGGTGATCCCCTCGGGCGCAGCGACGCGACGCTTGGGTTTTCGGCTCCAGGCAAGCCCGGCCCACGCCAGGCGGTCAAGGCTGATGCCGTCCCGCTGTCCCACGATGAGCGCGATTGCCACACCGACAATCGGCACGGCCGCCCCCGCCAGTACCCAGATGTTGACGAGGTCTTTGAGCGCGATGAATCCCGCCCATACCAGCAGGATGACTGGTGTCACGATGACCAACTGGCGTGCAGTGAACGGGCCGATCAGTGGGTCAGGCCGGTCAATATCGGTGGGAATGTGCGCGTGCCATTGGGTCTGGTCGCTCATTTGGCACCTTCGTCTTTTGGTGTGGGGCGGGTGTTGCGGGGAAAGGGCAACCGGGGCTGGACCCAGCGGCGGCGGCGATCAGGTGGGAACAGCGCGGTCTGGTTGCGGCCGGGCCGGGGTGGGGGTGCTGGGCGCGGGTTGTCCCATATCTCGCCCAGGCGTGTGGGGGTGGTGCGCCCGGGAACACGCGTCGGTGGGGCTGTGGGGAGCACTCCTTGGCGCCACCGTTTTGCAGCGGGGAACAGTCCGGGCTGGACCGCCCGCTTGGAGTCATCGGCGCGAGGCGGCCGTGCGGTCTCAGGTCGGGGCGGGTGTTGGGGCTGCGCCGGCCGCGGCGCATTCGACTCGCGGGCCCACGGCGGCGAACTCTTGCGCTGGCGCACCGGCCGGGCGTCGTGCTTGGGCGGTGGGGTCTCACGCGTGTGGTGTGGCAGGACCCGGCTCCACATGCGCTGGAGAAACGTGGTTGTCGTGCGTGATTCGCGGTGCTGGGGCGCCGGTGCGGCGCTAGGTGCGCCCTGCCCCAACGCGGAGTTGTTCGTGCTGGCCCGCTGGGGTGGCGCAGCGCGATTGGTGGTAGCGCTGCTGGACGTAGGTGTCCGGGTTTCATTCTTTGTTGCAGGAGTACGGCTGGAGGTGCCGCGGCCTGAGGCTCCCGAGGTGGTGGATTTTCGACCCAGTACTGAGCCCAGAACACGCCGGAAAACAACAATGTTCGCCGCAGTAGTTACCATTCTAACCAAGGGAGATGATCCAACGGATCCCGACCACACCAACCTATAAACCCAAAAGGGAATCCTTATCTGGACATAGAGTAGAGTCAAAAACAGAAGTAGGTTGTAGAGGACCTGACTGTCGTCTAAATCCTCTCCTTCTCCTGGCATGGCGCCGAAGTACGCGAACTGTCCTTCGAAGAAGATCTTCATTAGCGCCGTGAACGCGACAGATTGGATGATTGGTATGGTGACCACCGCGGCCATGGATCTCCACCACATCGACGCGATCCGCTGCGACTGCGGCAGCGCGTGAAACATCAACATCATCGGCGCGAAGATCACCAACGTGGTCGACATCACCACGCGCACTACCTCGACCAGCAACCACACAATAATGAGGACGACAACGGCGACGAGCAGGAGCAAAACCCATACGACCGACTCTCCTACGATTACATCCATACGGTCGTAGAGGTTCTGCGCAGCCTCTTCCGGATTCACCGCGCCAACCGAGATCGCAGCAGAAACGTCGTTGCCAAATCGGATCATCTGAGTGGCGATCCACAATGAAAGATTCGCGGCGACGAAACCCAACACGATGCGCGGCGCGAGTTCGCGGGCGGAGTAGCGCGCCTGCAGGGTCTCGTGGCTCATCACTACGATTCCGGCCGCCATGATCAGCAGAACGTAGAGGACGTTTGCAATAGCGAGCGTCCCCGACCACAGGTCAGCGACATTTTCGGCAGGCTCCGGGGTGGAAAACGCCCACTCGCTGATCGCCCCGAACAACGGGTTCAGGGAATCACGGACCAGGTCACCAAACCAGTTCGAGATATGACAACTAATGTCAACCGTGTCGCAATCCAGCGCATCCGGTGTCTCCTCCGGAGCATCGTCTGAGTCCGCCTCAGGCTCCGAGCCCGGATCAGACTCGGGGCGCGAGGGTGGGGAGGGCTCTGGCCCTGGGCTCGGCTCCGGAGTAGAGCGAGGCTCCGCCGGTTGTTCCGAGTCCGAATCCGGGTCAGATGTCGACGGGGGCGAGGGCTCGGCTCCGGGACTCGGGCTGGGCTCGGGAGGCGGAACATTGGCCAGGCTCGCAAAAGACATGGCCTAGTCGCCTTCTTCCTCAGAAGCGTCCTCATCCTCCGAGGTGTCCTCGGTATCGGGAGGCTCGCCCACGATGTACTCGAGGATGCCCATCAGCACCGTCGCGAGGATCGCGATCCCATAACCGATCGCGGCCCCAACCAGAGCGCGCTTAGCGCGATCGATCTCGCTCGGGTCACCCCCCGCCAGCAACCATCGGATCCCAGCAATCGTGGCGAAAAGCGTGGCGAGTGCCGCCGCCAGCGCCACGATCACTGTGCGGATCCGTCCCACAACGTCGACCAACTCCTCAACGCCGGACTCGTCCACGGACTGGGCCAGAGCCGGAGAATCCCCCACGACCAGCACAAGCACCATCGCTACCACGGCCAGAACTGGGTCGGGCTGTCCCCGCAAGCGCGCATGTAACAGTCGAGGGCGCACCCCTCCACCTCCAGAAGCAGCTCCCGAGCAGGAGAGTCCGGCGCCACCCGGCGGGCTCCCCTCCTCTCCTCACGTTGTGAGCAGGTGTGATCATCTGTCAGGGCAGGCAGGCGATCAGCATCGAGGCAGCGCCGAACTCGACCGGAAAACTCGCCAGGACCACTGCCGAAGTCGACAGGCAGTCCAGGAGAAAATCCGTCAACCCGTGCGGTAACCCGCGGCGTCGGCGATCGTCGCCGCCGTACTCGACCGCGCAGAGATTGATCCATCTGCGATCGCAGCCACCAGGCGCGCCTCCGCGCGCTCACGCCGCTTATGCAGCGTCTTATAGGAGACGTCCAGATCCGCCGCGATTGCGACCAAGGTCGCTTTCTCCAGACGAGATTCAGCGATGAGTTGGGCGTCACCACGGTGCAGGACGCCGGCCCGCACTGCCTCGGCCAACAGCAGATCGGGATGTCCCCACGGAATCGGTGGAGCGGCCGACTCGCTGACTTGGTCGTTCACCGTGGGTTGACGTGTTTCACGGCGACGCTCTTGGAAACCCGCTCGCTGCGCCCGGCTCCGCAGTCGCCACGCCAGTCGAGTCCATTCTGGGTTGATTTGTCGCATGGCGGTGACAAAACCCGCCAGAATGGCGGATTCAACGTCATCGACCGCGGCGGGAGCCAGCCCTCGGCACACACGCCGCGCGCTCATACGCAGCCCCGGCATCGCCAGTCCGATCGCGCCGACCATCCACTCCTCATGCATACGAGCGCGCCTAATGACCTCGCACCACACCACATCGCGCTGCCGAGCCCCACGCGAGGAACCCAGCAGACAGGAGCGCGCCTGTACCAACGAGACCTCGCCCGCGCAGTCACAGCCGTCCATCACGACACGCAATTGATCACCGAGACGCTGAAACTGACGCTCCGCTTCCTGCAGTGGTGATCGCCCATTCCCCACCGTTTGGTCCGAGGCAACCATGCCGTCCTCCTTGGATCCGAAACTCTGACCCCACCCAGACGACACGGCCCGACTTTCGTGGCACGCCCAGCGCATAACCGCGGAGCCAACGAACCACTCACGCCACCATTTCGCTGCGCAGACACCCGCACTTCGTGGCCTGCAGGAAAGAAGAAAAATTGGCTGCCGTGTGCACCGAGACAACCCCACGCAATGGCAGGTCCGTAAGCGGTCACACCCCCGGGCGTTAGCGGAACGCCAGCATTGTGTTAGCGAGCGTGTGAATCGTGAATATTCAGGTCACCGCACACCAAAAGACCGTGAGCCCAGTCCTGAACCGAAGCAACATCACACGGTCACGATTGGGGTGCTGACGCACATCCTCGGCGACTGACTGAAACGCTCCGCGATGCTGCTTGCGTGGCCATTTTCCCGGGAGGCACGCTGGAATATGGTCCGCTCCCGTTCCGCAGCGGGGCGTCGCTGGCGCGAGACTACTATCCGTTGGACAAACTTGGGGAACGTCGGTTCTTATCGCATTGTCTGCCCATCCGCGCCGATAGCCTAAGCGGGACAATCCGTTCATGATTGGGGAGCACCCGCGTCCGTGGGGACTGGCGGGGCGTGACGAGCCTCCGTGTCGCAGTGGGCACGGTGCCGCTTGGGTCCAAGGTGGTGATGGTGGTCCCGTTCCCCCTGGTGGCACTCGGAGCTGTTGTTGAGCCAGCGAAGATGTCAGTGGAAGCGGGGGAAGCTCAGGTTCGTGGAACGGTGCGATTTACGAGCCCTCACAGTAATGAACGAGTGCGATCCGCTGGTCGGCGTGTCCGGCGATGTGGAGGACCTCGGCGAAACGCTCCCAGGCCAGATACCAGCTCGGACATTCAGAGAAGTACAGCGGCTCGACGTCCAAGTCACCATGATGAACCAGACCACGCCTAAGACCGGAAACCATCCCTGCTCGACATGGAGGCTGAGAAACACCGGCGCGCGTACAACGAACTCACCCCCGCGCAGGCGGGGAGCACCACGTGGGGAAGTCCTCGCCGATCTCGCCTCCGGACTCACTCCCGCATAGGCGGGGAGCACCAGGCACACATTGAGCTGACCGAGGACGACCCGGACTCACCCCCGCGTACGCGGGGATAGGTGCGAGCCGGCGGGGAAGCTCAAGGGCGTCGCAGGCGAGCTTTTCGTGCCTCGGTCTGCCGTCCAGGCCGCAGTGGCGACCGGCGATTTAGAGGTCTCAACAGATCTTTTAGTGACTGTTGGGCTCAGGGCTGGACTGCTGGACCGGGGTACGGGCGGGCATTACATGAAGGCGATTGTCCGAGGAGCAGGCAAACGGACCGAGGCGCGGGTCGGCCCGCCGGATGTGGTGGTGGCGCGTTTCGGTGGCGCCGAACAGGTGGGTCAGGGGTGTCAGCGCCTGTTCGGGTGGGGTGTTTGCGCGGCAGGTGACCAGGTCGATCTGGGCGAGATGGTATTCGGGCCAGGTGGAGACCACCAGGTGGGATTCGGCGAGGACCATCATGCGGGTCGTTCCGTGGGTGGGGAACTGGACTGGGGCGTCGTGGAGCACGTGCACGCCGAGCAGGTGCGCGGTGGTGTGCATGGCGTGGCCGAGTTGATCGGGGGCTGGGTCGGGGTGGGTGCAGTCGAGGAGATCGACGGCGAGGCAGATCATGCGGGGACTCCGAGATGGCTGGGACGCAGCAGGGTGGTGAGGTGGTCGACGGTGTAGCAACGGTGGAGGCGTCGGGGTTCGGCGGCCCACCGGGTGGTCTCCTGCCACAGCGCTTCGAGTGCCTCCTCGCCGTAGGCGTCCAGCAGGAGATCGAGGTCGAGGAAGGCGGGGGGCAGGTCGGCGTACTCGCGGCCGTATTTGACGTAGAGGCTCTTGGAGAGTTTTCCGCCGGTGCGGTCGAGGACCATGGGGGTGAACAGGCTGATGGGCCAGTCGTGGGCGGGGATGTCGAGTAGGGCGAGGGCGGGGGCGATGACGTGGGAGAACCAGGCTCCTCCCCAGTCAGGCCCGTCCATGGATATTGAGCACGCGTCGTAGTGGTCGCGTTCGGCCGCAAGTAGTGCGACTTTCTGGACGGAGCGCACGGGGGTGTTGGCGTCGTACCAACCGCTGGTGCCGTGGATGGGGATGGTTTCTCGGTAGGGGCCGTGGTGGGGGCAGACCGAGTCGAGGAGCACCTCGCGGTCGCCGGCGCTCATGGTGAGGTCGTGGGCGTCCTTGTCCACGAGGTGGCACCGGGGGCAGCGAGGGCGGACGCGGATGCGCCCATCGGCGGGGGCCAGTAGGGGCGCGAATTCGTCTTGGCGTTGGGCGATGGCATGCAGGCAGGTGCGCACCGGGAGGAGTTCCTGGTAGACGGCGTAGGGCCGTTCTTGCCAGGCGATGGTGCTGCGGGCCGAGGCCCAGGTGAGTAGGCGGCGAAACCCCGAGGTGCGTTCGTGGGCGTCGAGGTGTCCGTGGTCGATGAGGTCTTGGACGGTGCGGGTGTAGTGGCGGCCGTGGATGGTCAGGTGCTCGGCCGGTGCGTTTTCGAGGCTGTCGAAGATGATGGTGGCGGGCATGTTGAGGTCGTCTGCCATCCGGGCGGTGAGGGCGAACACGGCCAGGATGGTGGTGACGGTGCCCAGATGTGGGTGGCCGTTGAGTTGGGCGGCGGTGGTGACGCGCAACTGGGTGCGTCCGTGGGCGGCGGCGCGGACGAGGTCGGTGTTGGTGTGGGTGAGGTGGGCGATTCCGGTGGGGGCGAAGTACAGACCGCTGGAGAGCTCGTTCATCGTGGGATCCTCCGGGCGAGGTAGGTCCAGATGTGGGGGAAGTCGGGGTCGGTGCTGGGGAGGCGGTCAAGCTGGAGCAGGTGGAGGTTGGCCTGGCGGGCTGCGTGCTGGTAGGCGCCGTGGGTGAGGTGGACGCGCCCCGTCGAGTCGGCGGGGACCCAGTTGGCGCCGGCTGCCCACCCGTGCTCGGGCAGGTGGGCATGCAGGCGGGTGAAGGCGTCGGTGAAGTGGCCTGTGTTGCGGCAGAGTCCGAGAAGTCCGAACTGGGTGAGCAGGTCGGCGCTGAGCACCCGTAGTGGGAGCCGCTCGGGAGTGAGACAGTCGGCGACCAGAGTGGAGGTCAGGCACCGGCAGTGTTGGGGGAAGGCGTCAGCGTCGCGCCCGCACAGGGCTAATGCGACCGTGTGGATACCGCGCGGGCGTCCGGTGCGCGCGAATGCCGTCAGGGTGGCGAGCCGGTCAGGGTCGGTGTCGACAGATGTCAGCCGGCGGGCGTTCAGGGCGATGGACCACAGCAGACTCTCGGAACCACTGCCCAGGTCACTCCAGGTGTGTACCGGCGGGGTTCGGCCCAGTAGGGCCAGGATGTGTTCGGTGCCCTGACCAAAGCGAAAGACGTCGGCGTAGTAGGTGTCCCAGTAGAGTGCGGCGTCCAGCACCGTGCGCGGGGAACTCATCGGCTTCCCGCAATGGCGAGGAATTCGCGGAGACCGGAGCCGGCGTGGGTGTGGGTGGTGGTCCAGCCGGCGTGGATGACCGCGTCCTCGACGTCGACCGCGGTGGGTAGGGCCAGGTGCACGTGGGCGGTGCGATCCTCTTGCCCCCCGGTGGTGTAGGTGAACTCGATGTGGACCCGGGCTCGGTTGGGGCTGTGGTGTTGGCGCCGGTGGCGCAGCACCTCCTGGCCATGGGGAGCACGGAAGCGGTGGTCGCGGATTGGTTCGCCGTCGGCCAGCGCCGGGGTGTAGAAGCTGCCCCCCGGACCTTCATCGGAGGCCAGGTGTTGCAGGAGCAGCTGAGTTCCTGGGCGGACGGCCTCACGCAGGTGAGCGAGCACATCGGTCAGTGGCGTTTGGGCGGCGAGCTGGTTCAGCGCCCCGTGGGGGACCACCACCAGCTCCGCCTGGGGGAGGGCCGGCAACTGGTGAAGGAAATGGCACCCCACCGCGAGCTCGGACACTCCGGCGTCGCGGGCGTGCTGTGTGGCGACGCTGAGCATGGGCCAACTGGCGTCGATCAGCTGCACGCGGACCCCAGCGCGGGCGTAGGCGGGCAGGAAGTGTCCCGTCCCACAGGGGAACTCGACCACGTGCGCGATGCCGTCCAGGGCCTGGGCCAGCAAGTAGGGGGTGGTGGGTCGGCACTCGGCGCGGGCCCAGGCGGCGCGGTCGCGGTAGGAGTCCACCACTACCTCAGCGGGGGCGTTCATGCGACCGCTCCCGCCGTGTACCGCTCAGCATGCTCGCGCAGCACCGGGTGCACCAGCGCTCCTGCCCGTGCGACCATCGCGCTCTGCACGGCTGGGTCGTCGGCGCCGTGGAGCACATGGCGGGCCAGCCGGAGCAGGTAGGGGGCCGCGGCATGGGTGTAGGCGTGTGAGGCGGTCACCGGTACCGCTTTGGGAAGAGCGTCGAGTTTGACGTGCAGAACCCCATTCACCATCCGCGGCGGGGCGCCCGGCTTCTGGACCGGTCCGGCGGTGGGCAGGTAGCCGTTCCCGTACCCGCAGGTGGCATCCACGATCACCGCGCCCGGGCGCATGGTGGCCAGGTGGTCTCGGGTGATCATCGCCGGGGTGGTGTGGGTGGAGATGAGGATGGCGCCGATGACCAGGTCGGCGGTGGTCACCAGCTCGGCGAGCCGCTCAGGGGTGTTGGTCTCGACGCGCACCCCTGCGGGGGCGCGGCGTTCGTGGGTCGTGGCGGTGTGCGAGGTGCGCGTCAGGACGGTGACGTGGGCCCCCAACCGTGCGGCCGTGTGGGCGGCCGCCGCGCCAACGTTGCCGTTGCCGATGACCACAGCGTGGGCCGGTGCGGCGCCGGGCACACCACCGAGGAGAACCCCGCGGCCCTCAGGACGTTGAAGCGCCTGGGCTCCAGCGAGGACGGCTTGGGTTCCGGCGATCTGCCCGCCCGCCGTGGCCAAGGGGAAGGTTCCACGTTCGTGTAGGAACTCGTAGCTGAACGCTCGCACCCGGGTGCGGGTCAGCGCGGTGAGCATGTCCGGGTCGCCTTCGGCGTGGAAGATCGCGCCGATTGTCTGCTCAGGGGCGAGACGGTCAAGGTCGGTGGCGGGGCCTGGCTTGTACCGCAAAACCAGAGGTGCCGACCACACCTGCTCGGGCGCGCAGAACTCCACCTGCGGCAATGCGGTGTCGTCCTGACCGATACCAGCGCCGATACCAGGCTCGCTGATAACGCGGAATCCGGCACCGGAAAAGGCGTGGGCAAGCTGGGGAGTCAGCAGGGTGCGGCGTTCATCGGAGTCACTTTCGCGGGGAAACCCGATTGTGCGGGAATGGGGCATGGTGTCCTTACCTTTCCTTCAACCCGTCGGCGGCTGACTCCAGACTCACCCGAAGCCAGGCACGCAACCAGCTCACGCCTTCGCCAGTAGTTGTCCACGCCGTTGTTCATCGGTGAGTCGACAACAGGTGGACAATCCGAGATCAGGTTGGGCAACCTCCTGCCCCGCCGATGCCAATGGGGCTAGAGTGGCTCATTCACAATGCCGACCGCCGTGGCGCCGAAGGGATGTTCTTCCACGTGCACAACGAGTCGTTGTTCGACATGTCCGCCCCTACCGTCCGGGTGGTGATGTCGCTTAACGCCCAGTGGTACGAGCTGATGTGGCGCGGCGAGAAGACCCACGAGTTCCGACGCCGCTACCTGTCCGGTGCTCCGACCCAGTGGTTCGTCTATCTGACCGCGCCCGACTCGCGGATGTGCGCTGTCATCGACCTGGACATCGCGATCGAGGACACTCCCGAGAACATCGCCCAGCTCGCCGAGCGGATGCGCCCCGGCAACGGGGAGACGGTGTTGCCCTACCTCGCCCGCGACGGCAAAGAATTGGGGTATGCGTTGCCCATCAGGCGGGTACGGGAATTCGAGGGTTTCTCGGCCGACGAACTGGACCAAATGTTGGACGGGAGCTTCACCGCGCCTCAGGGATACACGCTCGTGGACCGCCACCCGGCCTGGCAGGCGGTGTGCGACAAGCTGGTATCGACCCCGATCGTCCGAGAGACCACCATCGAAGGCACAACTCCTTGACCTAGGACGTGGTGCATGACACCACCCGCCCCCCACTCCAGCCCTTTGCGTCAAGCCCGCACAAACCGGGGTGCCACCCTGGAACAGGTGTGTGCCGATCTCGATCACGCCAGCCCTGACGGCGCCAGCGGGGTCACGCCGAGCATGCTGTCTGGCTGGGAGCGCGGACGCCACACCACCAGCTCTCGCTACCGCAGGCTCCTCGCCCACTACTACGGCGAACCCGTGCACGTTCTCTTCGCCCACCAAGACGAATCACCCATCGAGGCCAGTGACTCCCCACGGCTCATCACCGATCCGCAGTCGCTGAGAGACGCCATGATCAACGTGGTGAGTTCGGCTGAGGAGTATCTGGCGGTGGCGGGGTCACGCTCGCGCGACCAGAACTACCTCACAGCGATCGAAACCGCGCTACACCAGCGCCCCTCTCTGGTGCACTACCGACTCCTGTTCGGCTCACCCCGCACCCAGCCCCTGTTCGAGCACCTGGAACACCTTCTGGAGATCCGCGACCCCCAAGACCGCTCCTTGGGCATGAAAACGCTGCACATCGGCCTCATCGACACGGATCTGCCCGAACGGTTCTTCTGCGCCTGCGAGCACACCGCAGTTGTACCCTTGCCCTCATTCATTTCGGTCTACGGGTTCGACTGCGGTGTCGTGCTCGGCCCCAACGCTGCTATGCGACTCGTGGACCACGCACGCCAGGGGTATGCTGCGGCATCTCGGGTCGAGAACCCGACGGTCCTGCGTTCGTTGAACGCCGACACCACACGAGACCGGTACACCGCATGAACCTTCCCGAGCCCGCGGCCGCGTCGGCCCGCGCCCACGCCGATCTCGACTCTGTGGTCGCACTCACCCAAGACCTGGTGCGCATCCCTACGCGCGGCGGTATCGACCCCTACGACGCGGCAATCGACCACCTGATGGGCTGGATGGACGATCACGGCCTCGCCCCTCAGGTCCTGCGGGACGCCTCGGATACCGCGGTCGCGGTCGCTGCCCGCGTCCAGGGCCGCCAGCCCGGACGGACCTGGGTGCTGGACGCCTGTCTGGACACTGCGCCCTTCGGCGACGAGGACGCCTGGCACCACCCGCCCACCAGCGCGGCCCTGGAGGATGGCTGGTTGTGGGGACGCGGTGCGGCCGACTCCAAAGTGGCTGTCGCGATTTTCTGCCACCTGGCCGCCCGTCTGCTCCAGCAGCCCCAGACCCTGCGCGGCGAGGTGGTCGTGCTGTTCGACCTCGACGAGCACACCGGCGGATTCGCGGGCGCCCGCCGTTACTTCGACTCCCCGGACACCCCCGCCGACATCGGCGGAGTGATGATCGGCTACCCCGGCATGAACCACATCGTCATCGGAGGACGCGGAGTCCACCGGGCTCGACTGCACGTCCACGGCGTCGCCTCCCACTCCGGAGCCAGCCGCCCCACCCCTTCCGCCATCGCCAAGGCTGCCGAGATTGTCACCGCGCTGAACCTCGCGCCACTGCCGGGCCCCGCCGACGGATTCGCAGCCGGAAAGCTCACCGTGACCGCGATCGACGGCGGCCAAGGATTCTCGACCGTGCCGGATCTGTGCACCCTCAGCGTTGACGCCCGCACCACCCCCGCATTCGACGACGCCCACGCCGCTCAAACCATCGCCGATATGGTCGCCAAGGTCGACACCGACTGGCCCGAGACTCCGCCGACACTGATCGAAGCCCACACCCGCTGGCCCCCCTACGCGCTGAACCACGACGCGCCCCTACGCACAGCGCTCACCACCGCGGCCGCCCACCACGGCTTCTACCCGGCAGCCAAGATCGCCGGGCCTTCCAATATCGGCAACTACCTCGCCCGCCTCGGCATACCCGCCACCGCCGGATTCGGGCCACACTACGAGGGCCTACACGCCACCAACGAACGCGTGCGCATCGACACAATCCCCACTGTCCAGGCCATCTACGACCACGCCCTCCACCAACTCACCAACCCTTGACCCGAATCCGGCCCCTTGCGTGTGGCCAATGACGCTGCGGAAGCGCTGCCTGAGCCGAACACACCTCCTGCTCAAGCGGCGATCACTGCTTCCTCGGCCCCGCCACCTCGGGCAATAGCAGGTCGGCTGCACCATGACCGCCGAAGAGGGACCACGTGCTGTAGCTCGATGCGCCCGGCCAAGTGCTGCCACGCGTGCCGTGACGTCCCTCGGAAGACGTTCCTGCACCCACAGGCGCCCACGCTCCTCTGAGATCACGCACCAATCGCAGCCCTGACATGACGAAGGCCCCGGTCTACGCTGCGGTTGTGTCAAAGTTTGATCGCGTGGAATCACGCCTGATGCCGCAGCCCTCTCCATTGGAGAGGCTGGTGGATGAGCGTTTCGCGGCGCGCGGTGTTCGGGTGTTACTCAAGCGCGACGATCTTGTCCATCCGGAGATCCCCGGCAACAAATGGCGCAAGCTCCGGTTGAACCTGGACGAAGCGCACCGACACCACCGCCGGCCGTTGCTCACGTTCGGCGGTGCCTATTCGAACCATCTGCGCGCGGTCGCCGCAGCCGGGCACCGCTACGGGTTGGCGACTGTGGGCGTGGTGCGCGGCGAGGAACTGGCGCGCAAACCATTGAACTGGTCGCTCACCTACTGCGCGGACCGCGGAATGCGACTGGTCTTCCTGGACCGCTCGACCTACCGGCGCAAACACGACCCCGAGGTGATCGAACGACTCAGCGAGGAGCACGGCGACTTCTTTCTGCTCCCCGAGGGCGGGTCCAACGCACTCGCCGTCAAGGGCGCAATGGACATCCCCAGTGAGATCGAGGTCGAGTACGACGTGATCTGCTGTCCGGTCGGCACGGGCGGGAGCCTGGCCGGCATTGCCGCCGGCCTGCCGCCCCAGGCGAGCGCTGTCGGGTTCTCCGCGCTCAAGGGAGGTGACTTCCTGGTGGGCGAGGTCGCGCGGCTCCAGGCGGAAGCCGGAGTTTCAAGTGCGAACTGGCGCGTCGAGACGAGATTTCATTTCGGTGGATTCGCCAAGCGCACTCCGGAGCTCGACGCGTTCATTGCCGATTTCGAGCGGCGCCACGGACTCAGGCTGGAGTGGACCTACGTCGCCAAGATGATGCACGGCATCGTCGAGTTGTCGAGCAGTGGCGACATCCCGGCCGGCGCCACCGTGGTCGCCGTCATCACCGGTCCGGCGACAACTGATCGTGGGGCGGGTGGGACTTGAACCCACGACCTACAGATTATGAGTCTGCTGCTCTAACCAGCTGAGCTACCGCCCCCCGGCCACAGACTACGACGACGTGAGCACGTTACCCCTTCATGTAGTAACCACGAATCATCCGGGTCGAGGCCGCGGCCGCTGCTGTAGTAGAGGCAGCGGCTATGCCTGATCCCCGAGTAGTCCGGCCCCACGGTGCCGCGCGTAACGTGGCAGTCGTAAGGGCAGCGGCAAGCAGCCCTCCTGATGGATTGAGGGGCCCAGCACCATGGGTACGAACGTCCCGCCCAATGCTGACCACGTCACGGTCCGGTCGCGCCCCTGACATGAGGAAAGCTCCGCCCTACGCTGTGAGTGCGACCAAACAGCTGGAAGCGGAGCCATGGATAACTCTACCCACACACCTTCCATGGGGAAGAGGGTTCGCGCCGCCCGACGCGCCAAGGGCATGAACATCGCCACCCTGGCTGGGCTCATTGGCCGGTCCAAAGGGTGGATGTCGATGGTTGAGAATGGTCAAACGCCGCTCGACAAGCGGCAGGACATCGCCGCGATCGCCGAAGTCCTCGAAGTGTCGGCTGACACTATCCTCGGCGAGCCCGCCGACGACATCAACGCGCGCCTGCCCAGCGTCAACCTGGTCAGATTGCGCGAAGTCCTTCACGAGTACTCTCTGGACGATCCACCTGACGTGCCCGTGCGGCCCCTCGACCAGACCGCCGCCGACCTCCGCACGTTGGACGACCAGTTGCGGCGTACCGACTACGACGCCATGATGCGCACCCTGCCCGGCGTCTTGGACGAGCTGCACGCCGGGGCGCACCTGCCCGAACCCGCCCGGTCGGAGGCGTTGCGGCAGCTCATCACCGCCTGTGGTCTGGCCGTGATCGTCATGAGGCATTTCGGGCACTCCGATCTGGCGTGGATAAGCGGCGACCGGTCCCGTCAGGCCGCCGTGTGGCTAGGCGATCCGGTCTGGGATGCGGCGGCGGCCTATCAGCGCGCGCATGCCCGCTCCTCGGCGAACCGATCCCGGGCGTTGCTGGCTACCCCCAGGATCGTCGACGAACTAGAGCCGCACATCGGTGATGATCCGATGGCACATCAGGTGCACGGGATGCTGCGACTGTCGGCAGCGCTAGCCCAGCAGGTCAGCGGGGATCATGACGAGGCGCGGCGCCAAGCTGAGGAGGCCGCACGGTTGGCCGCACGGTTCGAGATCCCGGACGACCCCAACGCGTGGGAGTTGTTCGGAGTGTCCAACGTCGGGGTGTGGAGGACCACTCTCGCCGTGGAGGCGGGGGACCCGGCCGCGGCCATGCGCATCTCAGACCAAGTCAACACGGCAGCGTTGGCCTCCAAGAACAGGAAGGCAGCCCTGCACATGGACCGGTTCCGGGCTCTACACATGCTCGGCCGCGACAAGCTCGCCGGACGCGAACTCCAGAAAGCAGAACGGCTGTCCGTCGCCCAGGTGCGGCACTCTCCCCTCATCCAGGAGACAGTACGCGACATGACCGCGATCAAAGATCCGGTTCTGCGCGGGGTGGCGTGGCGCATGGGCGTCATCTAATCAGCCAAACCCGGTTCAATTCTTTGAACTTCTGGCACGGGCGCGCGACTTAGCGTCGCAGCATGGACACCGCGTCCCCTGATCACGACATTCTTGCCCGACTGAACGAGCAGCATGCCGGTACGTGGCACATCTGGCACTCCCGTGACAGTCGCCGCCTGACCGGGCATGTGGCCATCCTCTGTGTCCAGGACACTAGCTGCGCCCCCACGGTGCGCGCGGACAGCGTCGACGACCTTGAGCTGCACCCCATGGCCCCCGGAGAGCGGGTCGGTAAACCGTTCCCGCGCCAGACGCGGCCAGAGTTGGCCGGGGAGAACACCAGCGTCACGGGGGTGTCCCGGTGAACGCTCCGTGCCCCCTGGCTTCCGATGCGGCGTTGCAGGCGTATCTGCGAACTCTGACGCGCACCTACGTGGTTGGGCTGTGGCACATCACCCCTGACGGCACGGAGTGCTGCCACGCGCGGCACGTCCTCGTGCCCTACGTCGGCACGCCCGAGGGCCTCGCTCGCAAGCATGCGGTGGGCCGTGCCGCGGCGCTGGTGGAGGCGGAGCGGCACCACTGGTGCGGCGCCACAGCGGCGAGCTTGCACACCTACCGCGTCGAGTTGGAGTTCACCGCCGATCGTGGGCCCTGGTAATCGCCCACGCCCCAGACGATGCTCGATCCTCTTTACCCCCACCCCCTTGTGGAGACTACTGATGCCTACCCCCTCAGATTCAACCCTGGCTCCGCGGCTTTCGGTCCGTGATCCGTTGGTGCACCACAGTTTGGTGACAGCGGTTCCCGCGTCCGCGGCGGCGCTGTCCCGTTTGGATTATCAGGCACTGATGATCCATCGGGCGGCGGAGCGTCCGCAGGCGGTACTAGAGCTGGCTGCCCGGTTGGACCTTTCCGTTGGCGCGGTGGTCGCCTACGTGTATGCGCTGTGTGAGGCGAACATGGTCAAGGTCGCCCCCACGGTTGAGGCCGGCACCCAGCTCGCTGATCGGGTGCTGCAGCGCCTCACCCGCAGGAGCCGACGAATCCCCAAGGATGTGGGCCAGGGGGTTCCCTCCGCTCGCATCTCGGTTGCTGGCCCGTTGTGCCGATGGGTCCTCTTCCGTGAGGCAGGCGGATTCACCATCGACTCGGATCCACGACCCCAGCAGCGCACGTGTGCCCGTAAGGCTGCCGGAGACGACGTCGCCGTCCTCGTTGTGGGCGACCCTCGCCTGCCCGACAGCAGCATCGACCGCCATCCCGGGCGGGATGCTCTTGCGATGATCCTGACCTTCGATGAGGACGATCCTGGCCACACTGCGACGATCGTGGAGCTGTGTCGGGCGCGCCAAGTGCCGGTGGTGGCCGTAGGGGTCGACGGTGCCGAGGGCGCCCGGGCCGCCCGCGATGCGGGAGTTCCGGTGCTCGATTGGGATGTGCGCACCTATCCCTGTCTCAGCGAGGCGCTGGCAGTGCTACAGCGGCCCACCTCCCGCAGCGAGTTCGCAAGGGAGGCCGCTCGTGCCTGAGGTGCGATCCACACACCGGGTGCCGCGCGCCCTGGGCCTGGTAGCACTGGCCAACGGGCCTGTGGGTGCCTCGCCGCTTGCGGGAGAGGGGAGGTCGCGGTGAACGTCGCCATCGTCGGGGCGGGCCAGTCCGGGGTAATTCTGGCCCACCTTCTGCTCAATGCCACGATCACTGTGGATTTGTTCACCAGCAAGACCGCCGAGGAGCTGCGGGAGGGTACCGCCGAGGTCACCCAGTTGACGTTTCCCTCCACGCTGCACGCGGAACAGGACGCGGACCTGGATCAGTGGTCGCAGAAAGCCCCCCATTTCGCGACCGCGTCTCTGACTGCCCGCCCCGAGCAGGGTGATCCTGTGGGGTTCACGGGGCGTCTGCCTCAGCGTGGCGGGATCGCTGTGGATCCGCGCGTGAAGATGCCCGACCTGCTCGACCTTGTCGAGCGCAGGGGCGCCAAGGTCCATTATCACGGCGTCACGGTCTCCGAACTGGACTGGTACGCGCGCACGCGCCGCTATGACCTCATCGTTATCGCGGTGGGCAGCGGTGAGCTCGGGGCGCTGTTTATTCCCGAGCCTCACCGGGCTCCGGGGCGTCGGCGGGTGATCTCGCAGGTCTATCTGGCGGGGATGCGTCCGGGCGCGGCCGATCTCGAGGTGACCACCACCCCGCATGGCGAGGTCTTTCGTATCCCCACCCTGACTGCGGACGGGCCCGCCGACAGCCTGTTCATGATCGGCGATGTCGGCGGGGAGCTGGATTTCCTTTCCGGTGCCCAGCGGCCCCGGCGCATCGACGTGTTCGCCCAGATCCGGCAACGGCTCCACCGTTTTGCCCCGGACCAGCACGCGCGTTGTGCCTCGGCCGAGCTGCTTGATGAGCGCGACACCATCCTTGGCTATGTCGCGCCGGTGGCGCGCAGCCCGGTGGGGATCCTGCCCTCGGGAGGGCCGGTGCTGGGCATGGGCGACACGGTGCGCCCCCTATGTCTGACGACTGGTCAGGGGTGGGCGGGCTCCACGGCTGCGGCCCTGACGTATCGCGACCGCATCCTCGCCCACGCCGAGGCTGGCCGCCCTTTCGATACGGGGTTCATGCACGCGACCTGCCAGGCCCACGACGAGCAGTTCGTGCAGCCCGCCCAGGCGTTTGTGGACATGGTGGCCAAGTTCTGGTCCGGCCAGCTCAGCGACGCCGACCAGCAGCGTTTCCACACGGCGGTGCGGGACCCGGCAGCGGCCGATGCCTGGTTCGCCGCCTGGGATGACCCCACATTGTTCGCTACCCCTGCCTAACCCGACCCCGCCCCCTCGTCGAGCGCGCCCCGTGGCCGAACCCGACCCGCGCACCACGGCTGGCCTACTCCTTGTCGGCTGAATCGATCCCACGACCCCTCACGGGGCAGTCCCAGGCTGCTCTCCTCTGTTCGAGCGAGGTTCTCTTGTCCGACACCCCCCAGGTTCCCGTGTCCTCGCCCAACCCGGGCCTGTATCGCCCGTGGGTACTGCGCTTCATCTATGGCCCTGTTGTGATCGGCATCAGCCACCCCCTGGTGTGGGGGGTCTCCAACCGCTCGCTGCGCCACCTCCACGCCAGTCGCGTTGGCCCGACCCACGTGGAGGTCGGCCCCGGCAACGGTCACCTGCTGGCGCGGCTGCCCCGGCGCACCCCAATGCAGCGCCTAGAGCTGCTCGACCTCAATCCCGCCTGTTTGCACCACACCCAGCGCCGGCTGCGCCGCCGGGCGTTCGCGGTGCACACCCACCAGGCAAACGCGCTGGACCCTTGGCCACTGGCCAGTTCCAGCGTGGATTCGGTGAGCGCCATGATGGTGCTGCACACCCTGCCCGGCGAGACCATCGCCGCCAAAGCCCTTCTGGTGCGCGAAGCTGCACGGGTCCTCAAACCGGGCCGCACTCTCGTGGGCTGCACGATCCTGGCCCGCGGTGTGTCCATCTCCGCTCGGGCTGAGCGCCTGATGGACGTCTACAACAGCAAGAACAACACCTTCCACAACACCGGAGACTCCCTCGGCGATCTGACAGCGGTGCTGAAGCAGCACTTCCCCCACGTCACGGTGCGCACGCAGGGCTGTGTCGCGGTGTGGGAGGCCACCAAATGAGCGCGCCGGCCTACACCAACGACAGCGTGGCACTCGTCGGCATGGCCTGCCGACTGCCCGGCCACATCACCACACCCCACAGGTTCTGGGAGGTGCTGGTGAGCGGGCGCACCATGATCACCCCCGCCGATCCCCAGCATCCACGCGCGGCGATCCTGCCGGCCGGCATCCTCGACAACGACGCCTTCACCGGGTTCGATCACACCCACTTCACCCTTACCGCCGACGAGGCCGCAACGCTGGACCCCCAACAACGCTGGGGGCTTGAGCTCACTGACGAAGCGCTGCAGCACGCCGGCATCGCCCCCGCGACGCTGCGTGGCACCGGGACCGGGGTGTGGTGGGGCTCCTCCTACCTCGACCACGCCATCACCACCCTGGGTGAGGGCGGCGACGCGATGACCATGGTCGACACCGCCGCCGCGCTACCCAGCATGGCGCCGGGACGCATCTCGCGGTCCTTCGACCTGCGTGGGCCCAGTGAGTTGGTCGACACCGCCTGCTCGGCCTCGCTGGTCGCGCTGCACAACGCCCACCAGGCGCTGCGCCTGGGCGAAGTCGACCTGGCCATCGTGGGCGGAGCCAACGCGTTGGTGCTCGACACCCACACGCGTATGTTCCGCAACTCCGGCGTCCTCTCTCCTACCGGGCGTGCACGCCCGTTCGACCAGAACGCCGACGGGTTCGTGCGCGGCGAAGGCGCCGTAGTGGTGGTGCTGCAACGCCTATCTGATGCCCACCGGGCGGGTTGTCCGGTGCGGGCTCGCATCCTTGCCAGCGCCCGCAACAACGACGGCAACAGTCCGGGCGGGGTGGGCGCGCCCTCGCACCGCGCCCAGGCCGACCTGCTGCGCCAGGTCTACGCCCACGCCGGCATCGAGGCGGGCGCGGTGGACTACCTCCAGACCCACGGCACCGCGACGCCCTCGGGCGATAATGCCGAGCGCGCCGCACTCGAGCGCGTAGTGGGCCGCGCTCGATCCACAGCCTCGCAAGGGCCGGCGTGGTTGGGGTCCACCAAGTCCGTCGTAGGCCATCTGGAAGGCGCTGCCGGACTGGCCTCGGTACTTGCTGCGGTGCTCGCCCTGGAGCACGAGACCATCCCGCCCACCGCAGGCCATGCCCTGCCCATGCCGCAGCTGCGCGACGACGTAGCCCTGCAGGTGCCCACCACACCGGTGCCTTGGCCCACCACCGACAGGGGCAACCGGGCCGTAGGGGTGAGCGCGGTCGGATTCACCGGAACCAACGCCCACATCATCCTTCAGGAACCCACCCCCGTCCGTGCCGAGGCCGACCCGTCACAGCACGGTGCGGGGGTGCATCTGGTGCCGGTCTCCGCGGCCGGCCCAGTCGAGGCCCGCGAAACCGCGGGCGCCTGGTCGCAGGCACTCTCCGAAGCAACCGTGCCCCTCGTCGAGGTCGCCGCAACAGCCCAGCACCGCCGCGACCACCACCTCCACCGAGCGGTCGTGGTGGCTACCTGCAACGATGAGGCCACCTCAGGGATGGACGCACTCACCGCCGGGGTACCACATCCAGCCCTAATAGGACCACGCACCGCGCCCCAGCGCCGGCCGCGCGTGGTCTTCGTGTTCCCCGGCCATGGCCACCACCACCCTCACATGGGCCACGACCTGGCCGTACGCGAACCCGTCTATGCCAAGGCGCTCGCCCGCGTCCATGCCGCCTTGGAGCCCTACCTAGACCAGCCACCCTGGAAACCCGACAGTAACCAGGCGTTGGAGGGCCTGCACACCCTCCAACCCGCCGGGGTCGCCCACCAGATCGCTCTGAGCGCGCTGCTGACTCACTGGGGCATCACCCCCGATGCGGTGGTGGGCCACAGCGCAGGCGAAGTCGCCGCCGCCCACACCGCCGGCATTCTGTCCCTGGACGAGGCCGCGCACCTGGTGGCCGAACGGAGTCGACTCCTTCAGCGCGCCGCTGCTCGCGGGGCGATGGCTGCCGTGGGCCTGGGTGCGGAGCAGGCCCAGGCTGCGCTGGCCTCCAACCCCACACTGCGCCTGGCCGCCGTCAACGGGCCCCGCTCCTGCGTGGTGGCTGGGACACACACCGATCTGCACCATCTGTGTGAACGGCTCCAGGCCGATGGCATCACCGCCCGCCTCATGGCCGACGCACCGCCGGCCCACCACCCCGAACTGCTGGGTGAGGCCGCCAACTATCTCAGCGAACGCGTCCGCCACCTGGCCCCGCACACCGGGACGATCCCGCTGTACTCCACCGCCACTGGTGAGCGCGTCGATGGACCCGAGCTCGACCCCGACTACTGGGCCCACCAGCTACTGACCACCGTGCAGCTCCACCCCACCATCGAGCACCTGGCCCACGGCGAGCCGAGTGTGTTCGTCGTGCTGGGAGCACGCCCCCTGCTTGCCGCCGAACTCACCGACACCCTGGCCACCACGCCCACTTACGACCCCAGCGCCCCTCCCGTGATCAGCTGCGATAGCAACGTCGACAACGAGCAGACCGCCTGGCTGAGCGCCCTGGCCGAGGCCCACACACGCGGCATCCCCATCACCTGGCCCGCCCCCACCCACTTTCCAGCCACAAACCTGCCGCCCCGCACCTGGGCCCGCCCCGCACCCACGCCACCTGCCCCGACAGCACTGCGTGACCGTCTGGCGCACGCGGCCACCTCCTGCGAACGGCGCGCGGCCATCACCACCGCCCTGACCGCGCTGATTACCCCCGTGGTGGCCGCCCGCTACGGCCACACCGTCGACCTCGCCCCCGATGCCGACCTCACCGAACTCGGCCTGGACTCGCTGACCATCGTCGCGCTGCGCCACAAGATCACCCGACTGCACCCCGGCCTGGCCGATCTTCCCCTGACACACCTGCTCATCCCCGGCCGCGCCACCACGCTTGAGCAACTCATCACCGCCATCACGACCCACCTCACCAGCCGGGTCACCACATGAAACCGCCAGCACCCACCGCTCCCGGCACGAACTCAGGCTGGGCCCCAAGCAGGCCCGCCTGGGTTCGCCAGCCGGCACGCCGGCCGCGCCCTGCCCTCTCCCCTCCGGGACCTGTCCCGGCGGGGCGCGGCCACCACACCACCAACCGCACACGAGGACCGAGCTGATGGATTTCCCTTTCGACGCGCCCACCCACTGTGCCCCCTGGGTGAACACTCCGATCGACACCAGCGAGCCCAGCATCGCCCGGGTCTATGACGCGGTGCTGGGCGGCAAGGACAACTTCGCCGCCGACCGCGAAGTCGCGCTGAAGTTTCTGGAAGTTCCTGGTGCCCAGGTGACGCCGTTCGACAACCGGCGCTGGCTAAAGCGGGTCACCCAATGGTTGGTGGGCCAGGCGAGAATTCGCCAGATCATTGACCTCGGCAGTGGGTTGCCCACCACCAGCAGCATTCACGAGTTCGCCGGCCAGGTCGCCGACGACGTCCGCGTGGTCTATGTGGACAACGATCCCAGCGTGCTGGCCCATGGGCGCGCCCTGCTAGCCACCAGCGACAACACCACCGTCGTCACCGGCGATGTGTGCGACACCGATGCCCTCCTCACCGACCCGGACCTGCTCAACCTCATCGATGTTGAGCGCCCCTTCGCGGTACTGCTGGCCAGTGTGCTGCACCACCTGCCCGACGGCGAAGACCAGAGGGTCGCCGCACATCTGCGCGCCCACCTGCGTCCCGGCTGCTACCTCGCTATCGCCAACTTTCACAACCCCGGCCCCAGCGATCCGCGCGCCCGTGCAATCGAATCCGCGCTCGTCGACGGCGGCCTGGGCTCAGGATGGGTGCGGCCCTGGCCCCAGCACCGCATGTACTTCGGCGACCTCGACCTCGTCCCCCCAGGGTTGTGCCCCGTCAACGAATGGCGCCCCGACAACGAGACCCCCGACAGCTCACCCGTGCACCACCTCTACATCGGTGGCGTGGGCTACCGCCCCGAGGCCGGTCTGGATTATTCGTGACGGAAGGGTTCTGTCGTGGATCAGAATCTGTTGCGTCCTCATCAAGTGGAGTCCGTGGAGGCTTCCCTGAAGGCATTGGCCCGCCAGAGCCGGGTGCACGATGTCATGGCGTGCGGTACCGGTAAGACCCGTGTTGGGCGCGCCCTGGCCGATGCGCTGCTGCCCGAGGGGGGACGGGTGCTGGTGGCCGCACCCCGCATCAACTTGTTGATCCAAGCCCTGGCCGAATATCGCCTCTTCGGTGATGCGGGCCTCGGTGAGATCCTCGTGGTCTGCAGCGACCGCCACCTCGGCGACGACACTCGGCTGGCCGGGTTGGCGGTGTCGGTGACGACCGACCCTGAGCGTATTGCCGCTACTGGTCGTGCTGGGCGGCTGACGTGCTTTTGCACCTATGACTCGCTGGGCGCGCTGATCGAGGCGCACCAGCGGGGGATGCCGCCGTGGGATCTCCTCCTCGCTGACGAGGCCCACTACCTGATTGGCCGGGGGGCCTGGGCCCGCATCCATGACGACGCCGCGATTCCGGCCCGGCGCCGCAAGTACACCACCGCCACTCCCCGAGTGGTCCACCAGGATGACCGCACCGGCGATCCTCACATTGCCAGCATGGATGACCAGGACGTCTTTGGTGAGCGCGCCTACGAGTTCTCCTTCGCCGAGGCGATCCGCCGCGGCCTACTGGCCCCGTTTCGCGTGGTCACCCCGGTGATCACGCGCACGCACGTGCGCCAGCTTGTCGCGCGCAGCCAACACCTCGAACTGGGTCGCGCGGCCATCTCCGCTGACGTGGCCGCCTTGCAGGTGGCGACCCTGAAAGCGATGGTGGAGTTCGGGGGGCAGCGCGCGCTCACGTTCCACCCCCGGCGCACGGATGCGCGGCTATGGGCAATCAACCTGGGCCACATCCCCGCCCTGCTTGAGGACTGGGACGGGCAGGTGTGGGCGCATCATCTCAACGGAGACCACCACGGCCGCCAGCGCTCCCGTGTACTGGAGGAGTTCGCCACCCCCACCACGGACACGGCCCCGGTGAAACGCTTCGTGACCAACGTCGCGCTGTTTCGCGATGGGTTTGACGCGCCCGGCTGCGACACCATCGTCGTCACCCACCCCATAACCTCCACCACCATGGGGGTCCAGATGCTCAGCCGGGCGCTGCGCGTCGACCCCGATCGCCTCGACAAGGTCGCCACCTTCATCCTGCCCATCCTGCTGGGCGAGGACGATGCGGTCGCAACCGCCGTGGAATCACCGGTGTGGGAGCCCGTGTGGGCGGCGCTACGCGCCCTCGGCTCCATGGACAACGCGCTTCTGGACTGGGCACGCGCCCAACGGCGCCGCCACGGCGCCCACACTGACCAGACGCAGGACGCGGGGACACGGTTGCCCTCGTGGTGGCATATCCGTGGCGTTCCCATGCCCGAGACGTTCGCCGCCGCCATTGGGGTGCGGGCCATGCGCACCCTCGCGCCCTCCGACGAGGAATATCTGGGCGCCTGCGAAGCCTTCCGTGCCGCACACGCCCACCTGCGCATCCCTCAGGACCACGTCACTGCCCATGGGCTGCAGCTCGGCGAATGGTTTCGCTACAAGCGGCGATGCTACAACGCTGGTGCCCGCGGTCCGGTCTATGACCATCTGGAGCAGCTCGGCGCGACCTTCAACTACGCCGAGAAGCGAAAACAGGCCGTGCGCACGGCCGTCGATGACTACTACCGCCAGCACGGCCACCTCAACGTCCCCGGAAGCTTCGTCACCGACGACGGCATCCAACTCGGATCGGTGATTAGGAACACGAGAAGGCTGTACCACAAAGGAAAAGTCTCGCCCGAAGACGTTTCCTGGTGGAATTCCTACGACATGATCTGGTCTTATCAGGAAGCGATCTACCAATCCGTCGACGACTACTACCGCCAGCATGGCCACCTGGACGTTCCCGCTGACTACGTCACCGAAAACGGAGTGAAGCTGGGCTCCAACATCCAGACCGTGCGCCACAAAGGAACCACCGGCGCGCTCACCCCGGAGGAAGTCGCTTGGTGGAATTCTTACGACATGATCTGGGACGCCTCAACACTGGCCAGAAAACGCCAATCCGACCGCAAATGGGAGACCGGTTTCGCGTTCGCCCAACGCTACTACCAGCGCAACGGTGACCTGCATGTACGCAAAAAGGATAACCCTATTCACGACGAGGTCGGGCGCTTCCATCTCTACGACTGGCTCAAACGTCAGCAACGCAACTGGCACGACTTACCCCAGGACAAACGCCACCGCTTGGCCAATATCGGATTCGTTCCCACCTGGAAGTCCCAGTTGCAACTTCCCAGCTCGCCCCATAGCCAGAACCCTCGGCCAGGGAGCCGAACAAGTTGAGAAACGCCCGCGCCCGAAACGCGACGGCGCCATCGAACAGCTTCGGATTCGACATAGCCTCCCGGATGTCTGAGGCGCGTCCGCAGAAGAGAGAAGCCTCACCACGCTCGCACACAATTAACCGGAGGTCAGTCCCTCATGCGCCTCATCACTGCGATGGTTTGTGCCAACTCTCTGGCTCGGGGGAACTCCGTTCATACCTCCACGGAGAGCCAGCCTCCCCAGGGGATACCGTGTAATGATGGCCGGAGCCCTGTCCGGTAAGCCCGGGGCACCTCAGGCGCTCCGGCCACTATGAGCCACCACCTCGGCCGGTTCCTGGCCGCGGCACAGTCGTGTGCCAACTCGAATGCCCACCAGTCCCCCACCTGGGTAGAGATCCTGTAGTGCGCACGCCTGGGTGCTCCGTGGGTGCTCGGTGGTTTCGGACGCGACCAACACCGAACGGCACGGGACATCACGAACCAACACGTGAGCTGCAACGACACCCCAAGCGCCCGTCTGCCGGCGCGCTTGCACCGATGACGGGACATCGGTACTCCCCACACCCCGATCAACCGGGCATACACGCACGAGAATCCGGTAAAGTTGCGCGCAGTGGCAGGACTCACGGCAGACAGCCAACCCGCCTCACGGGCCCTTAGCTCAACTGGCAGAGCAATGGACTTTTAATCCATGGGTTCAGGGTTTGCTCCCCTGGGAGCCCACAACGAAATCCCAGGCCATAGGGCATTCGGTCCACCCACCGGCTCGGGGTGAGCACGGATGGGTGCTCGATGGTTTGGACCCGGTCGTCGGCGCAGGTCACGCGGAGACTGGCCGTCACGGCGAACGCGGGTTCGGTGCGCTTTGCCCGATTTGCCGTGCAATGAAGCGGTGTGGCGAGGCCGGCGAAGCAGCGCAGCCACAAGCTGAGTCGCGGTTGTCGCGGCCTGACCCGCGATGACGCGGCAGCTGTTTCTCGTCCTGCTGCCCAGTTCCTCCATAGCTTCGGCGCAGCACCGCGGGTAAGCGGCGTTGAAGCGCCGCACCTCAGGATCGGTAGTCCTCGGCGAGCGGGACCAGGTCTGCTGGGGTCCCCGCCAGTGGGAGCTCGCCCAGGTGCACTACACCCACCACAGGTTCGGCCGCCCCGACGCGTCCGATGTGGACCCTGCGCTGCGTCCTACGGCTGGGACGTCCGTAACTGGGAGGGCCTGGAGACCCTGATCGCCGTGCGCGAGGTGCGATGATCAGCGCCTTCATCCGCACCGCCGTGGCCACGCCGTTCTCCCGCAACGAGCGTGCCCACCGCCTGCATGCCCTCCGCAAAGGCGGTACCACGGCCAGCAGGAACCCGCCCGGCTCGCAGGAGGAACTCCTCCCGCCGTGACATCGGGCGTCTGCAACCAATGGGGGTTGCGGGTGGGGACGTGTTTCGTGGGCCCCACCCGATGCCCCCAGTGGCCTACGACGCGCACGATCGGTGACCGGATGCGGTCGTAATGATCACGGAAGCCGTGCAGTGGCGGAATTGTGGGGTTCTGTGCTGCGCGTCACCGTTGCGTGGGGAGGTGGGCTTCGAGATCGAGCCGCCGCCGGGGTTCGGGCCTGCCAGTACTGACAAGCGGCTGGTTGGGCAGGTGCGTGAGGCGGTGAAGCGGGATGATGGCGGCGGTGGCTTCGGCTGCTTCTTTGGCCACGCTGTCGCAAGGACACTGACCGCGGGACAGGGTGGTGACCGATGCACCAGGTGAAGCGGTCGACGAGCACGAGGGCGGGTGCCGGCGCAGCGATGAGTCTGCCGGCGCCCACAGGTCTAACCTCCCGAGCGAAACAACCAACTCCTTGGGAGTAAGGCATGGGTCTCATCCACATCGAGCTGTTCGCAACCCTTGACCTCGTCGGGCAGTCGCCCGGCGGCCCCGACGAGGACCCGGCGGGGTTCCCGTTCGGCGGCTGGCAGGCGCCTCTGCTGGACGAGGTCGCCGGGGCGCAGATCGGTGCCGCGTACGAGGGCACGGACGCCCTCCTGCTCGGCCGCCGGACGTATGACATCTTCGCCGCCTACTGGCCGCACCAGGAGGGCGGCGCGGACAACGAGATCGCCGCGCTCTTCAACAGCGTCCCGAAGTACGTGGCCTCCCGCGGCAGGCCCGACCTCTCGTGGGCCGGGTCCACCCAGCTCGGCCCGGATCTGGCCGGCGCGGTGCGCGAGATCCGTGACCGGCACGAGCACATCAAGGTCGTCGGGAGCCTGAACCTGGTGCAGACCCTCCTGCGCGAGAAGCTTTTCGACCGTCTCGACCTCTGGGTGCACCCGATCGTGCTCGGCGTCGGGAAGAAGGTGTTCGACGGTGGCGCGGTGCCCACGAACGTCACGCTCCTCGAACCGCCGGTAGCCGGTCCGAAGGGCACCGTGTACCTGCGCTACGGGCTCGCCGATGGCACGCCCGCTACGGGGGATATGAGCGCACCCGATCGCGGTGCCGGGCGCGACGACTGAAGCCGCCCCGCGCCAGAGGGTGCGTGTCGTCGGCGGTGAATCCGCCAAGTCGGCATTGCGTCACGGCGTCGGCGGTTCGAGGTGCCGACACCGTCACGCAATGGTCCCGAAGACCCCGCCGCCCCTGTATCACAGCCGTGGGCGGGGACTGTGGTCTGCGGTTTCGCGTCCGCGGTAGTGGGCGGTGCGGGCTCGGTGCTGGTGGCGTCGTCACCAGCGGGACCAGGCGAGAATCTGTTCGGTGGTCGCAGTGGTGCGGGCCAGGAGCGTGGTGAACCGGCGGCGTGCTTCGGCCAGCGTGACCGCGATGAGCCCGGCCTCGTCGGTGGTGGACCCGGCGGCGTCCATCACGATGGCCAGAACGGTGAGGAAGGCATGGGCGAGCATGGCCATGGTTGTCCACTGGTGCCAGGAGCTCCAGCGGCGGACCTGGTGCTCGTCCAGCCCGGCGTGGCCCTTGGCGGCCTGGAAGTTCTCCCCGACGATCCACCGGCGACGTGCACGAGATCGCGAACGGGGATCGGGCGTGGAATCCACCACCAGTACCAGGCCAGCTCACCAGTGGTGTCGCTGCGGCGCACGAGCAGGGTGTGGTGGCCGGACCGAGGTCGGGGCCGTCGGGCTCGGGCAGGATACCGACGATCGCCCAGGAGTACCAGCGGTGCCCTTTGGCCCCTTCCCCGGTCGACAGGCCCCCGCACATCGGGCGGAATCAGGTCGGTCACCTTGTCGGCCCTCTTGGCCCCGGCCTGGATGGTCACGCGGGCGGTTTCGTGCCGGATCAGGACGCCAGCAGGTCACCGCGTGGATTACCTCGATGCTGTGAGTGGGCGATCGATCACGCCGATCAGGTCCTTGCCGCTCAAGAGCACCGCAGCACTGGCATCGGCAACCGAGCAGCGATCAGATAAGAAGTCGTACGGACAAGTGTGCGCGCCGTCGGTGTCGACTACGCCAGGCACCTTCCCGGCCTGTTCGCCGTCAGCTACTTCGACCCCGTCTACACCGACCTGATCGGCGAAGACAGGTTCGCGGCCCTTCGGGCCGCCGGCGTCCGCAGGCTCGACTACGGCCGCCTCGTCGAGGTCTCCCCCGGCCCCGCCGATAGGAACAGCCGGACCCTGCACGATCTCGGCCCCGAGCACTTCTTCCGCAAAGCCGACCTCGGCGCCCCCGACTGGGGGTGTGAACCGCTCCGGGCTCTCCGAAGCCACCGGGATTCCCCGACTCAGGCGGCGGCCGCCAGGCCGGTGCCGGACGCATTGCGGTGCGGGGATCGGCGGGCCGGGGCCGCCCCTCAGGCGGGACGTCCGAATCGCCGCAGATGAGTAGCCGGTCCCTTTCAACCCGAATGCCCCCTTTCGCGTCCTATTGAGGGAGCGACGACCGACAGGGCTCCTTTTTCCGTCCCCCACGTAACGGGGAGCCGGCGTGACAGCACAGCCACACCGGCCGCCCCTCCCGCCATGGCCTCGCCCGCGGCCCCCCGCGGATTCGGGTCAGGAGGGCCGGCAGGTTCGACGGGCTGGCCGCGGACGCCGTCCCCGTCCGCAGGCGGGGAGGTACCCGCGCATACGGAGACGCACGTGGCCGCCAGAACACATCCCCCACACCCCTTCCTGCTGCGGCGCTGCGCGCTGCTCGCCGTGGCGGTGCTGGTACTTGCCTTATCCGGAGAGCCCGACGCCCCGGGCCCCGCCGAAGACCAGGGGGCGACGGCCGAGGAGGCCGACGCCCCCGAGTCCCCGGCCGGACCGCAGCCGTTCACCGTCGCCTTCGGCGGCGACGTGATGTTCGACGGCATACTGGCCGACCGGTTGGACTCCGACCCCGGCACCGCCATGGGGCCGGTCTCCGAGGTGTTCGCCCGGAGCGATCTCAGCATCGTGAACCTGGAAACCGCCGTGACCGAGGGGGGCACGTCGGCTCCCGCCAAGGAGTTCGTCTTCCGGGCTCCCCCCTCGGCCTATGAGGCCCTGCACTCCGCGGAGGTCGATGTCGCCACGGTCGCCAACAACCACGGCATGGACTACGGCGTGGATGGACTGGAGGACACGCTCGACCACGCCGAGGACGCCGGGTTCCCGATCGTGGGCGCCGGCCGGAACGCCGACGAGGCGTACTCCCCCCACCGGGTCGAGGTCAACGGCAACACGGTCGCGATTCTCGGCGCCACCGATGTCATCGACGGGCACCTGATCCCGGACTGGGTCGCCGGCGACGGGCGCCCCGGGCTCGCCTCGGTCAAGGGCGAGGCACTGGAACGCATGTTGGAGGCGGTCGGCGAGGCCGAGGCGGAGGCCGACACCGTCCTCACCTACCTGCACGCCGGCCTGGAGGGGGAGCACTGCCCGCTTCCGCACGCGCCGGACCTCGCGCGCCAGCTCATCGACGCCGGCGCCGACGTCGTCGTCAACTCCCACGCCCACGTGCTCGGCCCCGGCGGGTACCTCGACGGCGCCTACGTGCACTACGGGCTGGGCAACTTCGCCTTCTACAACTTCAGCGGCCCCACCGCCGAGACCGGTGTACTCCGGCTCACCATGCGGGAGGGGGAGGTGCTGGAGGACGAGTGGCTGCCCGGGCGGATCCGGGGCGGGGTCCCGACCCTGTACGAGGGCGAGCAGGCCACGAGCGCGCTGGGAACCTGGGAAGGTTACCGGGACACCTGCGGCCTGGAGCTGGGCGACGAGCCGTGAGTACACGATCCGGCCGGTACCGCCTGGGGAGAGCGGGGCGTCCCGCCGTGCGGCTAGCGGCCGGCGGGCCCGGCCTCAAGGGCGCGAAGCGCCGGCCGCGTGGCGTTGTAGCCGCACATGCCGTGCACCCCGTTATGTTCTTGGTGGCCCCGCAAGAGGGCCGCTGACCTTTGGGCCCGGCATGACTGTGTCCCTCTGTCGTTCAGATGACCTGGGGAACTCCGTTCATACCTCCGCGGAGCCAGTCTCCCGAGGGGATACCGTGTAACGATTGCCGGAGCCCTGCCAGGTAAGCCCGGGGCACCCCAGGCGCTCCGGCCACTACGATGTCACCGCGTCGGCCGGTTCCTGGCCGCGGCACAGTCGTGTGCCAGCTGGAGTGCACGCCAGCCCTGCTCCCCCACCTGGGTAGAGAGCCTGTAAGTGGGTGCTCGATAGTTTGGAACAAGACCTATCCCGGGTTCAAGGCTGTGTAGACGACGCACCAGGCACCTGGCCTGTTCACTGGGAGTCCGTTGTGCATCAGTTGGCCGGGAACCTCGGCGCACGCAGCCCGCTTGGTCAGCAGGCGACCGAGGACGGGTGGGCTACTGGGCCAGGCGCCGATGCGGGCGTGTACGGCGGCGGTGGTACGCCAGGGTCACGGCGGCCAGCAGCGGCCCCCATGCCAATGACGGGGCATACAACCAGGCGACCCAGTCCGCCGGTCCGCTGAAATCGGTGTCGGCGGGCACGTTGAACGAGCTCAAGGCGCGCGCCTGCTCCAGCGTCTGCGGGTCCTCCCAGAGGAGGCCGAGTTCTTGTGCCGCCATGGTGACGCTGAGCACGGTGACCGCGACCGCGCCGATCGTGGCGGGGAGAACGGCCGCACGGACGGGGATGCGCCGCCCGCCCAGCAGTGGGACCCATCGCGGCAGCAGTTCGCCCCAGGAGTGGACCAGCCCAAGGGTCAGCAACCCGAGGCTCATCTCGGCCACGGTGAGCACCAGCATGTACCAGCCATCGGCCACGCCCGTGGTGGCTACCAGCTGGGTTCGCCACACCGATGACGGCAGCAGGCACAGCGGCACCGCGTAGGCGGCAGCGACCGCCCAACGAGGCGGCTTGGCGGATACGACCGGGTGGGGACTGTTCAGCCCGTCGGTGGTCTGCGCCGTTGTCACAAGCTCCTCCTCCGTGCGAGCGTCACCCGTGCTGTCGGGCGAGGGCCTGTCCAGCTTCGCCGCCGCGGCCGGTGAGAATAACCCTCGCGGGAGGGAACCGGGTCCCTCACGTGAGGGACCCGGCCGTCTGTGGGCTTTGACAGGATGATGCTGTGTTTGCTGTCTCGGCGGTGCTGCGGCGACCTGTCACGTACCTGCGGGTGGTGTTCCTGCTGGTCGGCTCGGCGTTGGCCTTGTCGTTCGCGCTGCTGGACGGCACGCTGATCCTGATCATGGCCCGGCAGATGGGCGGGCTGCTCACGATCGCGGTCGCTGTGGTGATTGTCGTCGTCCCACCAGTGGTGCTTGGGCTAATGTCAGCGGTGCGTCAGGTCGAGGCCGCTGCGGCGGAGTCGCTGCTGGGTGTGACCTTCCTCCATGGCACGCCGGGGCCGGCGCGCCACGCTGGGCAGCGGGTCCGGGCCGCGACGTGGTTCGTGCTGCACCTGCTCGCCGGTGGCGTGGTGATCCTCGACGCGGCCGTGGTGGTTCCGATCGGGTGGGCGCTGATAACGGCGCCGGTGCGCGTGCCGGCGGGCATGCCGGTGTCGTCGCTGTCGGCCCTGGGTTGGCTGCGTGCCACCGGCGGGTGGGGTGATGCCTGGATGCCTCTCGCTGGCCTGGTGTGTCTGGCCGCCGCGGTGACGGCTCCGATGGGGTTGGGGGCGCTAGTCGCCCGCGCGGCGCCTGCGTTGCTCGGCCCGTCGACCGCGGAGCGGCTGCAGCGCCTGCAGGCGCAGACCGCGTGGCTGGCCGAAAGCAACCGGATCGCCCGCGAGTTGCACGACAGCGTCGGGCATGCGCTGAGCCTGGTGACTCTGCAGGCGGTGGCGGCCCGCAAGCTACGCACCCGCGACCCGCAGTTCGCCGACGAGGCACTGGAAACAATCGAGTCGACGGCGCGGGCGGCGACCGCCGATCTCGATCACATGCTAGGGCTGCTGCGCGATGGCACGGCCTATGCCGAGAAGACCTGTGCCCCGGAACCGGATCTAAATGCGCTGGAGCCGCTGATCGCCGCCATCAGAGCCGCTGGTCTGAATATTGAGGCCGATATCGCCGACGACCTGGCCGATCTGCCGGAGGTTGTCAGCCGGGAGGCCTACCGGATCATCCAAGAGGGGCTGACCAACGCGCTACGCCACGCCGCAGACGACTCAGCGCGCTTGGAGATCGCGAGAAGGCCCAGGCGTCTGCTCATCACGGTGACCAACCCAGCCGCGGCCGGCGGCACGGCGCGGCGCGGTCACGGACCGGGAAACAGCCGCGGTGTGGGAGGCATGGCCGAACGGGTGCACGCCCTGGGCGGGTCGATCACCCAGGGCCCCCACGACGGGACCTGGTGTCTGGCTGTAGAACTGCCGCTGCCCACCGGCGGTGCGTCGTGATCCGGGTGCTAATCGCCGACGACGAACCGTTGGCACGCCGAGGGCTGCGCGCGGTCGTCGATTCCGAACCCGACCTCGAAGTGATCGGTGAGGCCGACGACGGCGTGACCGTCATCGAGGCCGCCCGGCGGATGCGCCCCGATGTGGTGCTGATGGACATCCGCATGCCCCGCGTCGACGGGATCCGCGCCACCCAGCTCCTCGAAAACGCTGCGGCCGCACCGGCTGTTCTCGTCGTCACCACCTTCGAGAACGACGACTACGTCTACCAAGCGCTACGCGCCGGAGCCCGCGGCTTCCTACTCAAACGCGCCAACGCCGACCAGTACGTGGACGCCATCCGTACCGTCCACCGCGGCGACTCACTGCTGTTTCCCACCGCCGTGCGCAACCTGGTCGGCAGCTACGGCACCCTCGGCAACGCCAGCCTGCAGCGCGCGAACCTTACCGAGCGCGAACAACACGTGCTGCGGCTCATGGCCCGCGGGTTGTCCAACACCGAAATCGCCGACGAACTGGTGCTCAGTGTCGAGACCATCAAGACTCACGTCCGCAGCGTGCTGGCCAAACTCCAAGCCCGCGACCGCATCCAAGCAGTTATCACCGCCTATGAAAGCGGTTTCGTCCCTCTGCGCTGAATGGGGTCCCCACAAAAATTCAAGCAGTTCACGAAATACTAGCCAGAGTGCGTCTGAAAAGGGGCACGGTGCGCAACGACATGTGGCTGCATACCCGCGCCGCGGCGCTCAACCTCCGGCGTTTGGTCAATCTCGGACTCACACGCGCGTCGCAGTCAAGGCCGAGGTGACGAGCGGATTCAGCCAGGGCGTCGTGAAGGTGCCGTACGGCGAGAAGGCGCAGGTCGCGTTTTCCAGCGGAGGAGACGACTGGGACGACGAGTGGCTCGAACCGGCACAGGACCGGATCGGGCGCGAGCTGTCCCGGCGCGTGGTGGTCGGCGTGCGGCGGGCAGCCCTCGCCGACCCGGTCGTCTCCGAGTTTGCCAGCCTCGTCCGGGCCGAGCTGTAAACCGGTGACAGCAGGTCAGGGCGTTGCCATGGCTGGACGAGCGCGTGCTCGGCGAGGAAGGCGAAAGCCATCTCCTACCACGCCGTGGCGTCGCCGGGTGTGGCGCTCCAGTGCCTCTCGTCCGGGAAGTAGGGGAACTTCCCCGGTACGTCCGCCCGGTCCACGTCGTACCAGAGGCACAGCGCGTTCGCGAGCGAGCGTACGCGGTAGTCCTTGCCGCCGTGTGCACGCCTCGCATCCGCCGCGGGCGGGG
The DNA here is from genome assembly GCF_014203805.1 of Lipingzhangella halophila. Taxonomy (GTDB): domain Bacteria; phylum Actinomycetota; class Actinomycetes; order Streptosporangiales; family Streptosporangiaceae; genus Lipingzhangella; species Lipingzhangella halophila. The sequence goes on from NZ_JACHJT010000001.1 coordinate 5,676,081, forward strand.
CACGGCCGTGATGGCGGCCAGCGGTAGGACGGTGATCGTGGTGCTCCCGCGCGACCGCACCGGACTGGAGATGCGTACTCGCTTCTCTTGGCAGGCCATCAGCCATACGCGGAAGCAGTGGCCGGAATCCCCATGAGGGGCAACGGGGAGGGAAGCGGTGGCGCGCGATCGGCGCACTCCCCCTCCACGCCGCACCCCCTGAGAGCCAGGTCAGCTACCCGGCCGCCGCTTCGCGGGCCGTGGCTCTTACCCCGGCCGCGGCCAGTTGGGTGTACCAGGACTCCACGAGGCCGGTGAACCGCCCCTCATCGAGCAAGGCTCCCGAAACGCCCGCGGCGGCGAGCGCGGGGCGCACCGCGCCGGCGCCGGTCGCGTTCCGAGCCGCCGTGCGCATGGAATCGGCTGCGGGGTCGGACACGGCCAGGGGCGATCCGTCGTCGGCCTTCGCTACAAGTACGCACCTCAGCCATGCGGCGATCGCCAGCGTCGCAACGGCCGGGGTTGTCGACAGCTCCAGCCCGTCGGCGGCGGTGCCGAGCAGCCGCGGCCCCACCTTCAACGAGCCGTCTGCGGCCACCTGCTGGGTGGTGTGCTGCAGCGCGGGATTGGCAAAGCGGTCGAGCACGGTCTCCACGTACCGGTGGTGGTCCAGCCCTTCGGTCACGGGCAGGGTAGGGCGGACCTCGCACTGAGCCAGGCGGCGCGCCGCGGCTTGGAGCTCGGGCACGGCAACGGCCTCGGCGATGGTGCCGATACCGGCTAGGACGCCGGCATAGGCCAGCAGTGAGTGGCACGCGTTGAGGGTGCGCAGCTTCGTCAGCTCATACGGTCGTACGTCGGGCACCACCAGCGCGCCCGCGCGCTCCCATGCCGGGCGGGGTGAGCGGAAGTCGTCCTCGATGACCCACTGGCCGAACGGCTCCGCCACCACCGCCGCCTCGTCGCGCACGCCGAGCGCGGCCTCGACCTCGGCCCGCTCCGCCTCGGTGGTCGCCGGCACGATCCGGTCGACCATGGAGGAGGGGAAGGTGACGTGTTCGGCGATCCAGGCGGCCAGACCGTCGCCACCGGGCAGCAGTGCGCAGAAGGCGAATACGGCCCGGCGGAGCAGTCTGCCGTTGTCGGGCAAGTTGTCGCAGCACACCACCGCCAGTGCCCCCGCGCCCGCGGCCTGGCGCCGCCGCAGTCCGGCCACGAGCCGGCCCACCACCGTTTGCGGTGGCGCACCGGCGGCGTCGGCGCGCACATCCGGGTCGGTGGTGTCAAGGCGGCCTTGTGCGGGATCGAGCCGGTAGGCCTTCTCGGTGACGGTCAGGGTCACCACCGAAACCGCCGGGTCGGCGATGCGGTCGAGCGCCGTTTCGACCTGCGAGGGGCCGTCGATCACCTCCCGCACCACGGGCACCACGCGGTAGCCGGCGCCTGAGCGGCTGCGCGTGGTCACGGTGTACAGCCCGTCCTGCGGCGCGAGCTCGTCGCGCACTCTGGGGCCACGTTGGGTCACCGCACTGATCGCCCAGCGGGTCTGTCCGCTCGCGAGCATCGCGTCCTCGGTGAACACGGCCTGGTGTGCGCGGTGGAACCCGCCTATACCCAGGTGCACGATACCGACCGCCAGGTCGCGGGGGTCCAGAGTACTGCGCGCCCACGGGGGCACCGAGCCCAGCGTCGCGAGATTCAGCCTGGGCACGGCGCCCCCTCGCGGTGTGCGGCGGTACGTGCGAGCGTCGGGATCGCACCGGTGCCGCCGCGCCCGCCGACCGACAGTGTGGCGGCCGCCACCGCCAGCTCGACCGTCGCGGTGATCGGGTCGCCCAGGGCGAGGCGCGCGGTGACCGTGCCCACGAAGACGTCCCCGCCCCCCGTCTGGTCGACGACCCGGGGCGCGGGTGCGTCCGAGAGCGATTGCGCCGGGACGCCCTCGCTCTCCAGCAGGACCCCGGACGCCCCGCACGTGATGGCCGCGGTCGCGGTCTCCCATGAACGGAGGGTGCGGGCGGCGGCCTCCGGGGTGTCGCAGCCCAGCAGCGCCTCGCCGACCACGATGACGTCGTAGTCGTAATCCGTGGCCATCTCGCTCACCAGTCGTGCATCGAGCCGTCGTGCAGCCGCGCGACGGGCAGGTAGGCGGGCTCGTAGGGGTACTCGGCGGCGGCGTTCTCGTCGATGTCGACGCCGAGTCCCGGCTCCTCACCGGGGTAGAGAAACCCGTCACGGAACCGGTAGTCGTGTGGAAAGACCCGGTCGGTGGCCGGCGTGTGCGGCATGTACTCCTGGATGCCGAAGTTCGGGATTGCGGTGTCGACGTGCAGCGCGGCCGCCAGGCACACCGGGGACAGATCGGTCGCGCCGTGCGAGCCGGAGCGCACCCCGTACAGCTCGGCGAGCGAGAGGATGCGCCGCAGGTGAGTGATGCCGCCCGCGTGGGTGACGCTGGTGCGGATGTAGTCGATGAGCCGCTCGGTGATGAGTTGTCGGCAGTCGTAGATCGAGTTAAAGACCTCGCCGGTGGCGATCGGAGTGGTGGTGTGCTGCCGGATCAGTCGGAAAGCGCTCTGGTCCTCCGCGGTCGTGGGGTCCTCCAGCCAGAACAGCCGGTAGGGCTCTGCCGCCTTGCCCAGCCGGGCCGCCTCGATCGGGGTGAGGCGGTGGTGCATGTCGTGCATCAGGTGGAAGCCGAAGCCGTGCTTCTCGCGGACCGCAGCGAACAGCTCGGGGGCATGGTCCAGGTACTCCGGTGTGGACCAGATCGTCTCCTCGGGCAGTCCGGCCGACGCCGGCTCGTAACGGTCGCCGTCGGAGCCGATGCCGTACGTGCCCTGCGTGCCGGGGACCGCGCTCTGCGCGCGCACGGCCCGGTACCCCCGGTCGAGGAAGCGCCCCACCTCGGCGACCGTCTCATCGATGGTGGCGCCCTGGGCGTGGCCGTAGACGAGCACCCGCTCGCGGCTGCGCCCGCCGAGCAGCTGGTAGAGCGGAAGCCCTGCGGCTTTGGCCTTGATGTCCCACAGCGCGGTGTCGACCCCCGCGATCGCGGTCATGGTCACGGGCCCCCTGCGCCAGTACGCGCCGCGGTAGAGGTACTGCCAGGTGTCCTCGATCCGGTGCGCGTCCCGCCCGATCAGCAGGGGGAGCAGATGCTCCGTGAGGTAGGCGCTCACGGCCAGCTCACGCCCGTTCAAGGTGGCGTCGCCGACACCCGTCGTCCCGTCCTCGGTGGTGATTTTGACCGTGACGAAGTTGCGGCCCGGAGACGTGACGATCACTTTCACGTCGGCGATCCTCATGATCGGTTCCCCCGTCTCGTGCAGTCGATGGTGGTTTTCAGCCCGGCGCCGCCGGCGGCGTGCCGGAAAGCCCGGTCTGCCTCATCCAGCGAGAAGCCCGCGGTGACCAGCGCGGTGAGGTCCACGGCGCCCCGCCGCACCAGGTCCACGGCCGGCGGGAAACCCGCCGCGTAGCGGAACGTGCCGACCAGGTCGATCTCGTAGCGCTGGACAAGGCCGAGCGGCGCCGGAACTTCCCCGCCCTGCAGCGTGCCGACAAGGACGGCCCGCCCGCCGGGCTCCGTGGCGGCCAGAAGCCCCGGCAAGGCGGCGGGGGCGCCGGAGCATTCCAGGCTGCGCGCGACGCGCAGCCCGTCGAGTTCGGCGGGCGTCGCGGTGCGGGAGACCCCGAGCGCGCGGGCGGCGGTGAGGCGGTCGGCGTCGATGTCTGACACGGTGACCTCGGCCGCGCCCCAGGAGCGGGCCACCTGAGCCACGAGCAGGCCGATCGGCCCGGCACCGGTGACGAGCACGCTCTGGCCCGGGACGAACGCGGCACGCCGCAGCGCGTGCACCGCGACGGCTAGCGGCTCCAGCAGGGGGACGGCCCGTCGCGGCAGGTCGTCCGGCACCCGGTGGAGCTGTACCGCGGGGACCCGGAGGTATTCGGCGAGGCCGCCGTCGGTCGGTGGGGAGCCGAGGCAGGCAGTGTGCGGGCAGAGGTTGTAGCGTCCGCTCACGCAGGCCGCGCATGTCCGGCACGGCACCGCCGGCTCGACGACCACCCGCGCTCCGGCCAGGTCCTCGGGCGCGCCGGGACCGAGGTCGGCGACCCTGCCGCCGACCTCGTGGCCCAGCACGACCGGCCCGCGGACCTGGTTAGTGCCGTTGCGGCCATCCAGGTAATAGTGCAGATCCGACCCGCACAGCCCCACCGTCTCGACGGCGACGAGTGCCTCGCCCGCCTCCGGCCGGGGCACGGGCCGCTCGTCGATCCGCAGATCCTCGGCGCCGTAGAGCACGGCGGCGCGCATCGTGCCGGTCATGCGACCGACACCCCGAACACGGCCAGCGCCGTGTAGACGCCGAGGGCCGCGAAGAGCACGCTGCTGACCAGGAGCGCGACCGTGAACCACTGGCCGCCCCGCAGGTCCCGGTCGACCTCGGTCCTGCGCAGGTACCAGGCGGCCACGGTGATGGCGATCAGGAACAGTCCACCGATGAAGCCGCCGGTCTGGATCATGAACACCGGCGAGGTGAAGTACAGGTAGGCCGTGCCCCACGCGATGGGAAAGAGCACGGTGAACAGCTTCATCCAGCGCTGCCGCCGCTCAGTGTCGCGCCAGTCGAACCCGCCGCACAGCGACACGGCGTCGGCGGCGACCCGCGCCCAGCCGGGCAGCGCCGCCCACAGCGTCGAGCCCAGCACGGCGATGGCGCCCACGAGGTAGGCGACACTCGCCCACTCGCCGAGGGTGTTGGTGTAGGTGCGGGAGAGGGTGGTGATCATCTCGTTGCCCTCGGGCACCAGGCCGGCCGGGTGGAGAACGGCGGCACCCATGATGAAGAACGCCAGTGTGCCGATCGTATAGACGAGCCAGGACAGCGCCGCGTCGCGGTACATGACCCTGATCCAGCCCTTGGCGCGGCGCTTCCATGCCGCACTGCCGTCATTTGGCCCGACCCAGCGCGCGTAGCCCTTCTCAATGCACCAGTAGGTGTAGTAGGTGATCTCGTCCGAGGTGACGCCGGTGAGCCCGAACATCGCGATCGCCGCGCCGATGGCCCCGGCCGGCAGGGCGAACCGCATGCCGTCGCCCAGGTCGCTGAGGCCGTATCCGATTTCGGTGGCCGGGAGCCCGAACGCGATCGCGCACGTGATCAGCACGAACAGGACGGTCAGCACCACCGCGCCGCGTTCGATCAGCGAATAGCGGTTGGAGTAGAGCGAGACGATCGCGCCGATCACGACCACTGTGGTCCAGATGGCGAGCGAGGTGAACTCCAGTGGGTCCGAACCGATCGGGAAAAGGATGCTCAGGGCCGCCGCCAAGCCGCCCACGACACCGCCGACCTGGAGGACCTTGACGAAAGCCATCACGATCCACAGCAGGCTGACCCAGCCGAGCCTGCCGATCCGGGGCGGCACCTTGTTGTAGCCCGCCAGCGCGGTCTGCCCCGTGACGATCGCCCAGCGTGCGAGCTCGACCTGTACGGCGACCTTGGCCAGCGTGCTCAACACGACCAGCCAGAGCAGTACGAACCCGGCTTCGGCGCCGAGTGCCGTGGTGGCGATGAGTTCGCCGGAGCCCACGATCGAGGCGCTCAGGACGAGCCCCGGTCCGAGGAAGCGCAGGGACGAGCGCCATCCCGTGGGCGGTTCTCGGACGTCGTCGGGGGTCAGGACGTAGGGATCCCGGTTCGTTTCGGCTGTCTGCGTGCTCACCACGTCTCCTCTGTGGTCTGGGTCACTGGTATATTAGTAGTGACATACAAGCACACAAGTCAATAGGATCTACAGATATGGGGGTTCGATCGCGAAATCAGGGCACCAGCACTTCCCGTGACGTGGTTGCGGCCGAGCTGCGGCGCGGCATCCTAGACCTGGCCTTCGAACCGGGCAGCTCCCTGGCCGAGAACGAGATCGCCACGGAGCTGGGCGTGAGCCGTACCCCGGTGCGCGAGGCGGTGATCCTGCTCGCCCAGGAGGGGCTCGTCGAGATCTATCCCCAGGTCGGCACCTTCGTGTCGCGCATCGACCCGGCGGCGGTCGCGGACGCGCAGTTCATCCGCGAGGCACTGGAGCTCGCGTCACTTCGCGACCTGGTCGAAACCATCGATGAGTCGAAAGTGCGGCGGTTGCGCTCCATCCTCGACCGGCAGAAGACCGCGGTCGCGGCGAAGGACGCCGACCAGTTCTTCGAGCTGGACGAGGAGCTGCACCGGACGATGCTGGAGCTGGCGGGGCACGGCGCGGCCTGGGCTACGGTCAGTTCCGCGAAGGGCCACCTGAATCGTGCGCGCAGGGCGTGCCTGCCGGTGGCCGACACGCTGGAGCGCATGCTGGAGCAGCACAGCGACATCGTGGAGAAGCTCGCCTCCACCGACCCGGGCAGCGCCGAGGCTGCCCTGCAGATGCACCTGCGGCAGGTGTTCCGGGACATCGACGTGGTCAAGGCCCGGGTCCCGCAGTACTTCGCTACAGGCCCAAGCCGCCCCACCCGCCGGGCCCGGCTCAGCTAGAAGACCACCGAAGATCGTGGGCGCGCGGCGCACGCTGCGGCATCGCCCGGACCACGGGGAACGCCGGGTCGGCGAGTCGCTACGGGACTTCCGGTGTGAGGCGCTCATCCTCCTCGGCCCCTCGGACGAGGAGCTGGATTCCCGACAGTGCCCTGTCGTGGCACGGGGAGCCGCAGGCCAGCATCGCCTTCGATGGCGACCTTCGCAGTGAGCGTCCGTGCGGCCGGTGCCGGGCGTGACCAACGCCTTCACGCGGTTCACCGGCACGGCGGGCGCCCTGCGTGGAGTACTCGCGGGTGAAGCCGTCGGCCCTGGCGAGCCAGAGCGGCCAGCCGTACGGACCCCGGTGGGGTAGGGCCAAGTTTCGTCGATCAGGGCGGCGGTGGCGGCCTTGAGGGGTGGACCAGGCTGGCCAGCGGCGTCGCCGGCCGCCGTGAAGCGCCGTGACGGGGCAGAGCCTGGTCCTGCCCTGTGCACCGTAGAGGCACAGCCCGCTCAACCGGCGCGTCGGTCACCTCGGTGTCGACCTGGGCGAACGAACCCCGGTCCCGGCTCTGCGCTGCGCTCTGGAGCGCGCCGGCCACCACCGGGCCCCAGCCCGGGTCGCCCCGGAACCGCGCCCCCACCTCCTCGCCACGCATCTTCTTGCGTTCTATAAGGCAAGTTGCCATAATGAAATACGCAATATGATGATCGGGAAGAGGAGGCGGTCGTGGAGCTGCGCCGCGAGGACCGGGACCTGGCCGGGCTGACCGTGCTCGCGCTGCTTTGGACCGGGCCGCGGCACACCTACGACATGCACCGGATGATGGTCGACTGGCACAAGGACTTCGTGACCGGGCTACCGCGAAGCATGTACCACGCCGTGAACCGGCTGCTGCGCAGCGGGCTCATCGAGCCGGTCGCCTCCGAGCGCCCCGGCCCCCGCCCGGAGCGCACCGTCTACGCCCTCACCGACGCTGGCCGACAGGAGCTGCGGGAACGGGAGTGTCGGCTGCTGCGGGTCCCCGACCGGGACTCCACCCTCTTCGTGGCGGCGCTGTCCTTCATCGGCGGACTGCCTCCGGAGGAGGTAGCCGCGGCGCTGCGGGACCGCACCGCGGCCCTGGAACGGCAGTCCGCTGAGCTCGACGCAGCACTGCAGGCCACCGCAGGGGAGCTTCCCCGGCCGCTGCTGCTGGAGGCGGAGTACGAGCGGGCGCGGGCGGACGCCGACCTGGCCTGGGTGCGCGCCGTACTGGACGACCTGGAGTCGGGGCGGCTGACGTGGTCCCCAGAACAGATCACGCGCCAGGACGGGGACGCGGTCCCGCCACCCGGGGAGGAGGGGGCCGCCGACGACTGACCGCAGGATCCGGGCGGGGCGGTGGCACGCCCCGCCCGGAGAGGAACCACGGCCCGCGGCCCCGCGGCGCGGCTCCCGGATAGCACCTCAGAGCTTAGCCAGGGGACACGGGCGAACGGAAACAAGCACCCGAAAAGGAGTGACCATGACGACGTACGCCCACCCCAACGACGCCGCCGAGCGTGACCGCGCGGCAATCGCCGGCACCCTGGAGCGGCTCACCGAGGCCTGGAACGCGGGCGACGCCGCGGCCTACGGCGCGGAGTTCACCGAGGACGCCAGCTACGTCGCCTTCAACGGCGAGATCATGCGGGGGCGCACCGAGATCGAGCAGGTCCACCGCTGGCTGTTCGACGGGCCGCTGCGCGGTTCCCGGATGCAGAGCAGCGGCGACCCCGCGACCAGCGCCCCGCCGCGGATCATCCGCCCCGGCGTGGCCGTGGTGCAGCAAGGCGGCGGGATCCGGCCCGACGGCGCCGCCGGGATGGCGGCCGACCGCGCCTCAGTCGCCACCCTGGTGGTCGTCGAGGAGGATCAGGGGCACTGGCGGGTCGCGGCGTTCCACAACACCCGCCGCCAGCCCGCCGAGCGCACCCCGGGGGAGGAAGGATGAAGATCCTGGTTGTCGGTGCGGCCGGCCGCACCGGCCGGCACCTGCTGGAACAGGCCGCCGGCCGCGGCCACACGGTGACCGCCCTCGCCCGGCGCGCGCAGGATGACCCAGCGTTCGCCGGGGTGCCGCGGGTGCATCCCGGCGACGCCACCGAGCCCGAGACCGTGCGCGAGGCCCTGCGGGACCAGCACGCGGTGGTGATGGCGGTCGGCGCCAGCGCGATCGCGCGGACCCTCCTCCCCGCCATGCAGCACGCCGGTGTGCGGCGGCTGGTGATGACCAGCAGCCGCTCGGTGGTGGCCACACGGCCCCGTGCGATCATCGACTTGGTCTGGCTGCGGTATCCGCGCCGTCTACGCCGACCTGGTCCGCGCTGAGGGCATGCTGGAGGCCAGCGACCTGGACTGGAGCATCGTCCGGGCGACCATGCTCACCGACACCCCGCCCGTCGGCGCCGTACATACCGACTTCGAGGCCGACGCCACCGGCGGCGACTGGAAGCTCGGCCGGGCCGACTATGCCATGGCTCTGCTGGACATCGTCGAGGACGACACCATGGTGCGGCGGGCCGTGGGCGTCTGCGGCCAGCGCATCCGCCCCCGGACCACTCGCATCGGCGCGCGCTGACCACCACCCCGGTCCGAGCCCCCTGGGCGGGCTCGGACCGGGGTGGTGCCCGAGGGCACTTCGAGGCCGAGCACGACAACCTCATCGCCGCCGTGCACACCGCTCACGCCCAAGGCCACACCGACACGGTTATCGGGTTACCCGCCGTCCTGGGCGAATACCTGAACCGTCAGCACCGGCCCGAGGCGACGGTTCAGGCGAGGATCCGGACGTACCCGTCGGTAACTCGGATCCGCTGCCCGTCCCGGATTCTTCGGGTGGCCTGCTCCACACCCACGACAGCCGGCAGACCGTACTCCCGCGCGATCACCGCCCCGTGCGTCATAAGTCCGCCTACCTCCGTCACCAGTCCGGCGATGGTGACGAACAGGGGTGTCCAGCTGGGATCGGTGTAGGCGGTGACCAGGATGTCGCCCGCCTCAAGGTCGGCCTGCGCCATATCCGTGACGACACGGGCACGGCCTTCGACGGCCCCGGCCGAGACCGGGAGGCCGACCAGCGCGTCGGGCGGGACGTCGTCGCGCCGATACTGGCCCGTGATGGCTTCTCCGTCCGATGTGAGGACCCGGGGCGGGGTGAGTGCCTCGTAGGACCGGAACGTCTCCCGCCTTTCCAGAATGAGTTCGGCGTCCGCGTCGTTGGTTCGCACGGCTTCTTCCAGCTCCTGGAACCGGAGGAAGAAGATGTCCTCGTGCTCGCGCAGGGCGCCGGACCGGACGAGGCGGTCGGCTTCCCGCAGCAGCGCCTGCTTATAGACGAAGTAGCGGCGGACCATGCCGTACTTGGGGTACTCCCGGTATCCGGCGAAGGTGCGGACGCGGTCGATCATCCGTTTGGTCTCCTCGGCCTTGCGCTCGCCGTCGGGAAGGGTGCGCAGGCGCGCCAGCAGTTCCTGTTCTTTGCGCCGTGACTCCCGGCGCCCTCGTTCGAAGCGTCGCTCGCCTTCGCCCGGCTCGAAGTTCTTGATGTTGCCGAGGATGGCGGGCACGAGTGCGGCGGGCTGCTCGCTCCAGCGCGTTCTGGTGATGTCGATCTCGCCCACGCAGCGCATTCCGTAGGTGTCGAGGTAGCCGCGGATGGCGTCACGTGCTTCCGGTCCGCCGGCCAGCCCGGCCATCTCGTTCAAAAAGCCGTCGTCCTCCCGGCGTTCGTCCGCGACACGGTGCAGGAACGCCACGACGTCGGCGTGCGGCCGGATGGTGTCCGCCACGTCGAGGAGCGCCAGCCCCATCTCCGAGGTGATGTTGTGGGGGACGGATTGGGTGAGCGCATCGGCCGCGTTCTTCTCGCCCAGCCACGCCTCCACGTACTCATTGAGCCACCGGCTCGCCTCCATCGCCGCCATGATCACCTGGAGGCTCTGCGGGTCGGAAAGGATGCGCTTCAGCTCCGCGGTGTCGGCCCGGATGAAGTCGAGTAGCGCCGGCCCGGTCAGATTCCGGATCTCGTGCTGCAGGGCGGCGAGGGAGGCCTCATTGCGGTGGATCAGCTCGCTGACGATGTCGGGGTCGGTTGCGATCGGGGCGGGTGCGTCACCGGCGGGTGCCGCGGTGGAATCTTCTTCCGGAAGCGTGCGGAGGAAGTCGCCGCGGTCGAGGACGGTCTGCAGCGCGTCCCCTATCAGCGGGTCGGAGCTCCCCAGGGTTTCCAAGAGGCTCGCGCGGCCTGCGGGCGTCGCCAGGGCGGGGGCGACGTCGACGAACAACCGCCCGCCCGCCTCGTGCATCGGCCGTAGGGCCGTCATCTGCCACAAGGAGAGCCCCAGCGGCTTCATCGCCTCGGTCATCATCTGCTGGTGACCGACGGAGACGTAGACGTGGTTCTCTTGGTCATCGGTCGTGGGGACGGGGAACAGGGTGGTGATCGGCCGGCTCTGGACGATGTGGAAATCGTCGCCGACCCGGCACCATTCGATGTCCTGGGGTCGGTTGAAGTGCGCTTCGATGCGCCGGCCCAGCCGCACCAGGTGCACGACCTGTGCTTCTGTCAGAGTCGGCCGCGTCTGCCGCTTCGGCTCGATTGGTGCGTCATGGGTACCGCCTCCCGGCGACGCCTGCGCGAACCGGGTCTTGGTGGCGATCGCTGTGGAGACGACCTGGTCGTCGCGCACCGTGTAGACGTCACCGGAGACCAGACCGGAGACGAGCGCTTCGCCGAGCCCCCAACCGGCTTCCACGGTGGCGGTCTTGCGGTTCGCTGTCACCGGGTCCGCGGTGAACAGGGTCCCGGCCGCGTCCGGGAACACCATCTGCTGTACGACCACGGCCATACCTATCTTCCGGTGGTCGAAGCCGTTGCGGAGACGGTAGGTCACCGCCCGCTCGGTGAACAGCGAGGCCCAGCACCGCCGGACGTGCCGAAGGATCGCCGCTGGGCCCGTGATGTTCAGGTACGAGTCCTGCTGGCCGGCGAAGGATGCGGTCGGCAGGTCCTCGGCGGTCGCGCTGGACCGCACCGCGTAGTAGGCGTGCTCCCCAAGCCGGGTGAGCGCTTCGCTGATCGCCGTCGCAAGGGCGTCGGGCACCGCGACGCCTTCGATGCTGCGGCGTATATCGGCGCTCAGGGTGCGGATCGCCGCGCGGTCGTCCGGTTCCACGCGCGACAGCCGGTCGAACCGAGTATCGATCGACGGTGCCTCGGCAACGATCCGTCGGAAGGTGTCCGTCGTGACGCAGAAGCCGTCCGGCACGCGGACACCGGTGATCCGCGAGAGCTCGCCCAGAAGCGCCCCCTTTCCGCCGACGTCTTCGGCATTCGTCGCGTCGATCTGCTCGAAATCCATCACGTAGCGCAATTCCGTTGCCCCCTCGTTCGTCGAGTCGGTTCGCAAGGCAGCAAGTATGGAGCAATTTTCAGTTCCTCATGAGACGCGCGAATCTGATATAAAACGAAAATGGCAGGGAGCGGTCCGCACCTCGTACGTGGCCCCGGCCGTGGGATCTCCCCGGCATGCCGAGGGTCGAGGAGGATCGACACAGGACCTGGTGGTAGCACTCTCCGTGACGTAGATTACTGAGCGTTCGGACGCCGGCCGAGCTGCGGGGCAAATCCCGCCGCACCCCTGGCCACCCTGAGCAGGTACGTGCGCGGCTGGGAGAGGAGGCCGCGGCGCGGATCACCGCCGAAGAGGCGGGTACCGCGCTTTCGGGGTCCTGTTTTCAGTAACTCCAGGATCCTTCGGCGTTCGTAGCCGTTTTCTCCTCCGCGATTCGGTTCCCAGGTTCTCCTGCTCGTTCCCGCCCTGTTGGCGCGGTCCGGAAATATCGCGAGAACTCCGGCGCTCTGCCTTCTCCCCCGTCGTCCTAGCTACAGTCCTCCAGGGGGAGGCATTCCTCCTCGCCATCGTCCGAGAGATCCGGAACGCCCGCGGTTGGGGGCGGCTCCTCCCTGGAACCCGAGTTCTCCGGGGGAGGCGAGTTCTCCGTGGAGCTCGGTTCCTCGGCGGAACCCCCGGCGGAATCCTCGGAGGGTTCCTCCGGGGATTCCTCGGAGGACGTATGCGACGGTTCGGGAACGAAGTTCTGCTTGTCGCCGACCCACGCCGGCTCGGGGAACTCCTGGACCTCCTTGCCCTCCATGGCGTTGTCCATGAACGCCTTCCAGATCCGGGCCGAGGTGGTACCGCCGTACACGTCGTTGACACCGGGGATGACCAGCTGCTCGCCGTCGGAGCGACTCAGGCTGACGGACGCGGACAGTTGCGGGGTGAACCCGACGAACCAGGCCGACTTGGCCTCGTTGGAGATACCGGTCTTGCCCGCGACCGGCCGGCCGTCGTCCAACGCGGCGGCGTCGCCACTTCCGTCCTCGACCACCTGGGTCATGGCGTGGGTGGCGTCGGCCGCGATCTCGGGGCTGAACGCCTTCGTGCCCTGCTCCAGCTGGTCGGCGTCGTTCGGCTCGATCTCCTCGCCCTCGGAGCCGACCACCTCGGTCACCATGTGCTGCGGCATGTGCGTGCCGTTGTTGGCGAACGTGGAGAACCCGGCCGCCTGGTCCAGGGCGGTGAGCTGGTAGGTGCCCAGCGCGATGTTCGGCCCCGTCGCAGCGGTCTCGAACTGCTCCTCCTCGATCCCGCTGGCCTTGGCGGTCTCGACCACCGCCTCAGGCGTGGTCTGGACCGCCAACTCCATGAAGGTGGTGTTGATCGAACTGGCGGTCGACTCGATCAGGTCGACCTCGCCGTACGACTGGTTCTCGTTGTTCTGGATCTCTTCCTCAACACCGGGGAACTCCTGCGGCGAGTCGCCGTCGAAGGTGCTCTTCAGGCCGATTCCCTGCTCCAGACCGGTCGCGAGTACGTAGGGCTTGAAGGTGGATCCCGCCTGGGCGCGGTGGGTGAGGGAGTTGTTCGCCTCGGTGGTGAAGTCCCTACCGCCGTGGAACGCCTGGATCTCGCCCGTCTTCGGATCGACCGCGGTGAGCCCCATGAGGGTTTCCTCGGGCATATCGGGCAACGTCTCACTGAAGGCGTCCTCCGCGGCCTTCATCAACTCCTCGTCCAGCGAGGTCTGCACACGATAGCCACTGGTGGCGACCTCCTCGGGAGCGATCCCGTACCGCTCCTGGAGCTCCTCCTCGACCGCGGTCTTGATGTAGCCCTTACTGCCGGAGAGATTGTCGCCCGCCTCGTAGTCAATGGTCTCCGGGAACTCCAGCTTATCGGCCTCAGCCTGGGAGATCCCGCGATCCGGGTTGTCCTCGTGCATCTCGACCATGCCGTTGACCGAATACTCCCAACGCTCCTGGAGGATCTCCGCCATCTCGGAGTCGGCCTCCACATTCTGGAAGTTGCTGGGCTGCTGGATGATCGCCCCGATGAAGGCGCCCTCGGCCTCGTTGAGCTCACCGACGTCCTTACCGAAGTACGCCTGCGCCGCCGCCTGGATCCCATAGGCATCACGACCGAAGTAGATCGTGTTCAGGTACTGCGCGAGGATCTGCTCCGGAGGCAGGCTACGCCCCACCTTGATCGAGATCAGGATCTCTTTGATCTTGCGGACATAGCTTCGCTCCTGCGACAACCCGCCGTAGTAGTTGCGGGCCATCTGCTGGGTGATCGTGGAACCACCGCCGGCCTGCCCGCCGGTCAGCACCGCCCGCATGGTCCCACTGACCGAGATACCGGGCTCCTCGTAGAAGTTGCGCTGCTCGGAACCCAGAACACCGTTGATGACGGGTTCGGGAATGTCACCCGCCTCCACAGGAACCCGGTTGAGCTCACCCGTGGTCACCGCTTCAGAACCATCCGCGTACTGGATACTCGTCGAGGCCAACTGAGTCTCAGCCTTCGCGTTGAGTTCTTCCACGCCCGGTGTCCGGGCATAGAGCACCCCGAACGTCACCACACCAGCGATGAGTATCAGACCGCCGACCATCAGCGTCGGCTTCCTCACCTTGGCCAGAAAACGCCGAGACCGGCCACGGTCATCACCGTTATCTTCACGGGCCGGCAGACGACGACGCCCACTACCACCGCCACGCCCCGCGGTGGTGCGACGGCCGCCCTTTCGCCATGAGCGTCGGGGACGGCGTTCGGGAACGGTATCCCCGAATCCATCGTCCTTGGCGCGTTCTCTACGGCCGGGGAGGCCGCGCTTGTCCCTGGCGGCGTCGCTGGCCCGGCGCCGACCGCCGGAGCTGCGTCGTCTCTCGGTACTCACGCTGCCTCGTTTGCTGTAATACGGCCGATCGGCCTGACGACTGGGACGGGGACGCGAAGCTCCCTCCGAGGGGAACGATCCCGGCTACCAAGCCGGGATGGGCCACCGTAAGCAGGCCCATCCGAGAGGCTCGCCGGCTGGACGGCCACACGGGAACGTGCGGGTCGCATCCGGCGTGCCGGAGACGTGGTCCGCTGCTTCCTCCTGTCGATGACCTGCCGTGACGAAAACTCGCAGAGCACGACACCCTGACAGGCACGGCCATGAGCGCGGATCGCGTGTGTGGAGGACACCATCGGGGGAATCGCCCGACACGGGCGGTCGTGTCGCCACTCCTACTCCTCGGTCGCTGATGAAACACCCACGGCCGTTTCGCCTGGCTGAGTAAGTACCCCCGTACCTCCAAAGACTACGAGTAAACGGTAGCCACCTCGGAAAACGTGCTCTGTCTCGCGAAGCCCCACCCTGCTCCACCGCCTGACCCGCTTCTGAACCGGCCCGTGTCGGAGGGGCACCGAGTTTGGTGGCGGCGGGCTGCCCAACGAGACCGAGGCCGGGCCAGCCGCTCGAAAGCCAGGCCGAGACCCAGGAGACAGGTTTCCCTCACTGTCTTGCTTGACGTTCAGGTGGCGCCGACCACATACCAACCGGGTCGATTCGCCGCAGTATAGGACGTCATCGACAGCTCAGTTCCCAGTACCCCGGCGCGAGCCGAACGGAGGGCTCGACCATGACCACCGACACCACCTCCGCCGCCCCCACCCCGTCGGCCAGTACCGACCCCCGCATCGGATGCTCCTCTCAGCCTCCAACACGCCCTTCCGTCGAAGAGGCGACGGTGGCCCGGCCCCGCTGACGCGGCCGGGTGACGGCCGCTCCACCACGGGTGTTGGCAGAATCAGAGGGGTATATGTCATTGCCGCCAGCCAGCACCGCCGCGGATACTCGTTGGCATGGAAACAACCACGCGTGACGTGGTCATCGTCGTCTATGACAGCCTCCAGCTGCTGGACCTGGCGGGTCCTGTCGAGGTCCTGGACGCGGCGACCCGGCTGGCCGGTGGTGGTTACCGTGTGACCACCGCCTCTCTCGGGGGGCGCGAGGTCTCCGCTTCCTCCGGGGTGCGCCTGTCGGGTCACTGCGACCTCGCCGGCATCGTCGATCCGCCCCATACGCTGCTCGTCGTCGGCGGCTGGGGGTACGCCGACGCCGCCCGCGACGAGGAGCTGCTGGGGCACCTGCGCCGGCTTGCGGGGAAAGCCCACCGTGTCGGCTCGGTCTGCACCGGGGCTTTCGTGCTGGCCGCCGCGGGGCTGCTGGAAGGGCGGCGGGCCACCACACACTGGGCGTACTGCGCCGAGCTCGCCGGGCTGCACCCGGGTGTCCGGGTGCAGCCGGACGCGATCTTCGTCCGCGACGGCGCGGTCGCGACCGCGGCCGGCGTCAGTTCGGGCACCGACCTGGCGCTCGCCCTGGTGGAGGAGGACCACGGCGCCGACCTAGCCCGGGCCGTCGGAAAGTGGCTCGTGGTGTTTCTACGGCGCCCCGGAGGACAGTCGCAGTTCAGCGCGTGGACGCGGACCGGGCGTCTGGGTGACGCCGCGATTCGCGGGCTGCTCGACCATATCGCCGCGAACCCCGCGGCCGACCTTTCCGTCCCGGCCATGGCCCGGTACTCGGCGATGAGCGAGCGGCACTTCGCCCGCCGGTTCACCAACGAGGTGGGGATGACTCCCGGGCGCTACGTGGAGCGCTCCCGGGTCGAGTCCGCCCGCGCCCTCCTGGAATCGGGGGCCGGGAGTGTCGGGACGGTGGCACGCGACTGCGGGTTCGGCACCCCGGAAACCATGCGGCGGGCCTTCCTGCGCGAGCTCGGGGTGCCTCCCGTCTCCTACCGCGACCGGTTCCACTCCACCGGGATCCCGTCCCCCGCCGGCTGAGCCAGAGCCCGCACCACAGGCGCGGCGCCCGCGCCGCCACACCCGTCGAACGAAAGGACCCCGGCACCAATGGACATCGCCTTCGCTATGTATCCCGGCATGACAGTCCTCGACCTCACCGGTCCGCACGAGATCCTCGCGCACCATCCCGAGGCCGCCGTCCACTACCTGGCCGCCACTCCCGGCCCGGTGCGCTGCGACTCCGGGATGGAGGTCACCGCGACGGGGACGTTCGGCGACGTACCGTCCCCTGATGTGATCGTCGTTCCCGGTTCGAGCCAGTGGCGGCGGGCGCTGGAGGAGCAGCGCGAACTGGTGGCCTGGCTGGCCTTGGCCCACCCTTCGGCCTCCTGGACCACATCGGTGTGCACCGGCTCGACGCTGCTCGCCAAGGCGGGAATCCTCAGCGGCAGGACCGCGACCACCCACTGGGGGGTGCGCGACGTCCTCGGCGGGTTGGGTGCGGAGGTCAGCACAGAGCGCGTCGTCGTCGACGGCGATGTCATCACCGCCGCAGGGGTGTCCGCCGGGATCGACATGGGCCTGGTTCTCGCTGCCCGGCTCTGGGGGGAGAACACCGCCCGGGCCATCCAACTCTTCGTGGAGTACGCGCCGGAGCCGCCGTTCGACTCCGGCAATCCGGAAACCGCCCCGCCGGAGATGCTCGACCAGGTGGCCCGTCTGCTTCCGCGCTCCGAGGGCTCTGTTCCGAGCACAGGACCCTGACGGCCGGTCACTCCTTCTCGAACAGCAGATGAGCCAGCAACAGTTTGATCAGCAGCACCGGGAGGAACCAGGAGAGCTCGGCGGGCACGGCGGTGAGGGCCGTCACCGCGGTCAGGGCGAGAACGGCCGTGGCGAAGGCGGCCGGGCGCCGCAGCCGAGTGGGGACGGTCAGCACCACCGCGGCGCTCACCACCACCACCGCGTAGCTGGCGCCGGCCGCCGCCCAGCCGAAACCGGGAACCACCAGGGCCAGCAGGAACGGTTGGACGTGGCAGACGACGAACGTGAGGTGGTGCCGGGCGGTGCGGCCAGGGCGGTGCCACCAGCGCTTCGCCGTGGCGGTGGCGTTGACGACCGCGCCACCGTAGAGGTCGAGGGCCACCGCGGCGATCACCAGAATCGCCAGCGCCGAAAGCCGGCCGTGGGCCACGGCGACGGCGACCGAAAGCGCGACGCCGGCGAAGGCCGCTCCGTAGCACAGGACGCGCTCGCCATTGCTCGCACCCGGCCCGATCAGGCGGGCGTCGAGCCGGCCTGGCGCGGACAGATCGGCCATGGTTCACGCCTCCTTCCGGCGGCGCAGGCCCTCGACACACACGTCGAGGATCGGCTCGGCCAGCTCGGTGACCGGAAGCCGGGGGTCCAGCAGCCACTGGAGCAGGCACCCCTCGATCGCGCCGACGATCACGGTCGCGTAGTGCTCCCTGGGTCCCTCCCGGACGGTGCCCTCTGCCTCGGCCTCGCCCAGCAACTCGGCGATCGCCGTCCGGTACTCGCTGTAGACGCTCGGCATGTCCAGGGAGAGCTGGCTCTCCTCACGGCCGCTGGACCACAGGTCGAGCAGGATACGGGCGAGTTCCGGATCGTCGGCCAGCGCAGACAGCACTGAGCGCACCAGGGACCCGAGCCGCTCCAGGGGCGGCGCCGTGCCCTCGCGCGTCTGCTGGAGCACGGTTCGCGAGCGCGCCGCGAACGCCTCGAAAGCCGCGCTGAGCAGTGCGTCCCGGCTGTCGAAGTAGAGGTAGACGCTCCCCTTGCCGATGTCGGCCTCGCGGGCGACGTCGTCGATACGCGTTGCGGCGAACCCCTTGCGGGCGAAGACGCGCACAGCGGCCGCCAGGATCTCCTCCCGCCGCGCGCTCCGGTCCACCTTCTTCGGTGCCACGGTTCCTCCTATTATGACTGACTGGTCAGTCATAATAGCGGATATTCCGCCCCCCTCAACGCTTCCTGCAACGCACTGAACGAGCCCCGGCCCCTACCGCGACCCCCCCACAGGGATGGCCGCTCTCAAGAGGCCGTGACCACGACATCCTCAGCGGCCTCCTCGGGCTGTCTCGACGCCCACAGGCCGTCGACCGGCCATCCGGGCGCAAGGCCGTGCCGGCTGGGGCGTTCGCTCGACGCGGTGCACAACGGCGGGATGCGGCGTGTCAGGTCGCCAGGCCGTGGCGGTAGGCGTAGACGACCGCTTGGACGCGGTCGCGGAGGTCGAGTTTGGTCAGGATGCGCGACACGAAGGTTTTCACGGTCTCCGGGCTGATCACGAGGGCGGCGGCGATCTCACTGTTGGAGAGACCGTCGGCGACGAGACGAAGGACCTCCAGCTCCCGGGGGGTAAGCGGGGTGTCGCGCTCGGTGCCCTCGGTGGGCCGGATGCGGGCGGCGTACTTTCCCACGAGCTGCCGTGTCACCTCGGGGTCCAGCAGCGCCGCGCCCGTGGCCACGGTCCGGATCCCGTGCAGCAGTTGGGCCGTCGGCGCGTCCTTGAGCAGGAACCCGCTCGCCCCCGCGCGCAGCGCTTCGTAGACGTATTGGTCCAGGTTGAACGTTGTCACCACGAGCACCTTGACCGGGTGCGGCACACCGGCGCCGGCCAACCGGCGGGTGGCCTCGATGCCGTCGAGGACCGGCATGCGCACGTCCATCAGCACGACGTCCGGGCGCAGCCGGCCGCTGAGGTCGACCGCGGCCCGGCCGTCCCCGCACTCGCCCGCCACCTCCAGGTCGGGCTGGGCGTCGATGATCGTCACCAGTCCGGTGCGGACGAGCACCTGATCGTCGCAGACCAGGACCCGGATCGGGGCGGTCACGACGGGCTGCCCGTGGGGATACGCGCCCGCACGACGAAGCCGCCGTCCGCGTCCGGTCCCGCGCTGAAGTCGCCGCCCAGGACGTCGACCCGCTCGCGGAGGCCCGCCAGACCCCGCCCACTCCCCTCGGAGAACCCTGCCCGCGAGCCGGAACCCTCCACGGTGACCTCCACGGTGACCTCCTTTGCGCCGTGGCACACCCGGACCCGGGTGCGGCTGCCATGGGCGTATTTGAGGGCGTTGGTCAGGGCCTCCTGCACGATCCGGTAGGCCACGAGATCGGCGCTGCCGGTCGACTCCGCCGGCGCGCCCTCCTCGGTGAACTCCACCGGCTGCCCGGCTTGGCGTGTCTGCTCCACAAGCGTGAGAAGTCTACCGACGGCCGGCGTCCTGGCCTCCGTGCCATGGTCGGGGTTGAGCAGGTCGAGCAGGTGCCGCAGATCGGTGGTCGCCCGTCTTCCGGTGTCGGTGACGGAGGTCAGGGCCTGGTCGAGCCGGTCGGGCGCGGCGGTCAGGTACCGCGCCGCCTCGGCCTGCACAACCATCGCCGTCACGTGGTGGGTCACCACGTCGTGCAACTCTCTGGCGATGCGGGTGCGTTCGGCGGTGCGGGTCTCCTCGGCGACCCGGCGGCGGCGTTCGGCTTCGGCGACTCGGGTGGAGCGCAGCCACGCCCCGATGCCCCACGCGACGACCGCCAACAGGTAGAACAGGACGAACCCGTCCGGCGGTTCGGGCGCGCCAAGGACGCGGACGAGCACGAACGCCAGCGCCACGTACGCCACGGTGAGGAGGACAATGGCGAGGCGCCGGTGATGATCAAGATGGGCGCCCGCGCTTATCAGCGCGATGGTCAGCCCGGTACCCGCTACCAGGTGGTAGCTGCCGAGCTCGGCGATAACGAAACCGAGCGACACCAGGAAGAGGGACGCCGCCGGCCACCGGCGGCGCAGGGCGAGCGGGAGGCACATCAGGGCGAGCGCCACGGCGGCCACCGCGTCGAAGGGACTCGGTGGCAAGTCACCGACCTGCGTCTCCTGGCCCTCGAACATCGGCAGGAACGACGCGACGAGGAGTAGCAGCCCGAGCGGGAGATCCCGGACCGTGACGTCGAGCCGGTGCCACAGCTCCAGGAACCGCCGATGACTGATCACCGGGAGATTGTAGTGGCGGCGCCGGCCCGGGCGGCGCGCGGACGCCGGGGCACCAGATGGCCGCGCCGGCGGGCCAGCCACAGGAACACGACCGTCGCCAATAGGGGCAGCACCAACGCGTACAGGCTCGCCTCGGGGCCGGCTTCGCCGCCGCTGACCGGTATCGGGCCCGATGTCGAGGCGTCCAGCAACCCCCGCGGGGTGTCGTTGCCCGAGACCTCGGTGCTGAAGATGGCGGAAGCGGCGAGGTTCCAGCCGAAGTGCAGCCCGATCGGCAGCCACAGGGAGCGGGTGGCGGCGTAGGCGGCGGCGAGCATGGTGGCGGGTCCGATCGTGATGACGATGACGACCCACAGGCCGGCGTTCGGGTTGGGCAGGTGCCACAGACCGAACAGCACGGAGGTCAGCGCCAGCGCGATCCACGTCCCGGTTCGTTCCTCGAAGACCCGGAAGAGGACACCGCGGAACAACACCTCCTCGGTCACCGCGGCAGCGGCCATGAAACCCAGCAGCCCCACCGCACCCGTCACCGAGCCCGGCCCGTTGATCGTGTAGCCCCCGAGGAAGGCGATGTTCCCGATGACGGCTCCGAACAACGCGACGCCGATCAGCGTCCCCAGGCCGATCCCGGCCCCGGCGCCCTTCCGGGCCGCCTCCGTGACCGGGCGGCGCTCGGTCCGCCGTACCACCCACCCGTAGACGAGCACCGTGACCACGGCGGTCAGAACGCCGAGAGCGAGCGTGAGCCACGGGTTCCCCTGCACCGCGGTGACTCCCTGACCGCCGATGACACCGACCGCCACGACGGCCAAGAGCTGCCAGAACAATCTCATGAAGACTCCTCCATCGCGGCCGCGGCCGGAACGCCGCGGCCACGGAGAACGCTACGGATCCACGTGGTCCGGAATCGTCACCACGCGGTGGACACCCGCGTGTAGCTCGCCCGGGGGACGGACACCCCACCGGCGGAGCGGGTGCCGATCCTCCTCGGGTGGAACCCGCGGAGTCCCCTGGGCCCTTCGGCCATCCGTGCGCGGCGTCGAGCAGGCAGCGGACCTCGTGGACGCGAGGAGGGGCTCGTGCTGTACCGCACCGGCGCTGTGGTGGCGGGCGGGGCCGCCCGCGGGTTGGTGTGGCCCAGGGTTTGTTTGTGTTCCGCGGTTGCGTGGAAAGTTCACCGCGCGGCGGTTCGCCCAGGTACAAGAGCGGGCGCGGGCTTCGCGGTCATTGTGGTGTCCAAACCGAATGCTCTTGAGGGTCGTCCGTGCCTGCCGCTCCATCTCCCCTATCCCTGCCGTTCTCGCGCAACCGGGACCGCTCGACGCCGAAGCGATCGCCGACCTGCGCCCCTACCTCGCCCAGGCGCCCGGCCCTGGCTCACCGCAGTGCGCTCCGCGCGTCACGGATTCTCCGACGAAACAGGGTGCGGTACGGCTCCATTGCGCGGGCCCAGCCTGGGGAGGAGTAGCAGGCTGGCCACGAACGCAGTGGTGAGTAGGCATGCTCCGGTCAGGAAGGCGTCGTGGAAGACCATCTCGCGGGCGGCTCGCACCAGCTCGGGGTCACCGCCCGCCCATTGGGTGGGTTCGGGGACGCGGCGAAACGCCACCGTGGAGACAACGGCGAGGCCGAGTGCTCCGCCTGCTTCCTGGCTGGTGTTGATCAGCCCTGCGGCGACTCCCCCGGATTCGGTCTGTTCGATCCCGGTGAACGCTGCGACCTGGACCGGGACGAAGGATAGTCCGAGTCCTAGTCCGATCAGTAGGAAGGCGGGCAGGACGTCGGTGAGGTAGTCACCCTCGGCGGGGAGGCGCCAGAGCAACAGCAGGCCGAAGGTGGCCAAGGCGAGACCGGCCAGGAGCACCGGCTTGGCCGCGATCCGCGTCACAAGTTTGGACGCGATGCCCGCGCCAGCCGCCGTGGTGATTGCAAGCGGCAGGTAAGCCAGACCGGCCTGTGTTGGTGTGTAGTTGAGTACTTGCTGCATGAACAGGGAGGCGAAGAAGAACAGCGAGACCACGGTGCCGAGCAGCAGTACAGCGACAAGATTGGCGGCTCGCAGCGCTCGGCTCTGCAGGATCTGGGCCGGTATGAGCGGGGCGGTGGCTCGCCGCTGGTTGAGCAGGAACCCCAGGAGCAGGATGCCCGCGCCAGCGAGGCTGCCGAGCACCTCGGCAGATCCCCAGCGCGACCCGGTCTCGCTGATCGACTGGCCGAGCGCAAAGATCAGCAAGATCAGTCCCGCGGTCAGGAGGGCGGCGCCGCTGACGTTGAGGTGGGGGTGACGCTGCTGGCTGCGGCTTTCGCGCACGATCGCGGGGGCGAGGGCGGCGCCGAGCAGGCCGATGGGCACGTTGACAAAAAAGATCCAGCGCCATCCAGGGCCATCAGTGATCAGCCCTCCAAGGGTAACGCCGGCGACCGCGGCGATACCGCTGAGCGCACCCCAGGCGCCGAGGGCGCGATTGCGTTCGGCCCCTTCGGCAAAAGTACTCGTCAACAGGCTCAGGGCGGCGGTGGCGATGAAGGCCGCACCGAGACCCTGCACGCCTCGTGCGGCAATGAGCGGGATCGCGTCTTGAGCCAAGCCAGCCAGGAGCGAGGAGAGGGCGAAGATGACCAGGCCGGTCTGGAGCATACGGCGCCGACCGAAGTGGTCGGCCAACCGGCCGCACAACATCAGGAACCCGCCCAGGACCATGCCGTAGGTGGTGACCACGTACTGCAGCTGGGTCTGCGAAACGCCCAGCTCGGTCTCAATGGTCGGTAGTGCGACGTTCACGATCGACACATCAAGGAACGTCACAAATCCCGCGGTGCACAGGAACAGCAGGACCAATGCGGGGCGGTGTGGACGGGGGGCGGTGCCTTGGCGCTGCGTCGGTGAGGCGGGCGAACCCGTGGGCGACATGGGGCTTCTCCTTGGAGTCAGGGGTGATCGGACTCCTCGGCAAGGCGCGAGGAGCCGCCAGAGGTGGCGGCTCGCAACGTTAGCAACCTGTATATACTAGGTTCCTAGAAGAAAGTGACTCTCCGAAGGGAACCAAATGGCCAACACGCACACTTCCCGTACGACCATCGCCCCGGACCAGGCCTGCCCGATCAGCCCGATGGTCGACATCGTGTTCAGCCGCTGGACCACGCCGATCCTGTGGTCCCTGCATCACCACGGACGCCAGCGTTTCGTCGAGTTGCAGCACCGGATCGGCTCGATCACCTCCAAGGTCCTGACCCAGCGACTGCGGCAGATGGAACGCGACGGCCTCGTGCGGCGCACCTACCACCCCGAGATCCCGCCCCGAGTCGAGTACAACATCACCGAACTCGGCAGCAGCCTCGAACCCGTGTTCGCCACCCTCGGACACTGGTGGGAAGCCCACGCGGAGAAGGTCGAACTCGCTCGCGAAGAGTTCGACAACGCTGACAGGTGAACGCAGCCGGCATCAGCCGCGATCTTCCCGGCCGGACTTCCGTACCCGTAGCCAACCCCGCTGATCCCGAAAAGTGAACACTGTACGGCCCAGCGGGAGCCAGGCCACCACGGCCAGCAGCCCCACCGAGACCGCCGCGATCCAGAACGGGACCGAGAGAGCCGCGCACCCCGCCAAGAACCCACCCGCCAGAGCTCCCGGTGAACCGCGACGGGTGAAGGGTCCCGCCTTCGAGGGCTGGTCGTGGAGTACGCCCCCCCGACCGGCCCGTGGCACTCGAACACGCAGCGGAGCGGAGCTGCACAGCAAACCGAGCCTAGCCGTTGGCCCGCGTCCGCCGCCGACGTGCCCGGAACAGCAGTACGAGGGCAAGGCCGAGCAGGGACCAGGCGGCCGGGACCGCCAGGGAGGTCGTGGTCGCGGCGCCGTCGAAGTAGACAGCCCCGCGGAGCGCATCGAGCCCGGCCGCAGGTTGGAGGTACGGTCCGCCCCCAGGCTCTGGCGGTGCTGGCCGGAGGCTCGGCACTGGTGGCCATCCCCTCGCCCGCGGACACGAACGCCTCTGTCGGACCGGCCCTCAGGGAGCACGCCCGGACAGCCTGATCACGCCGTTGCCGGGATGAGCTACCCCCAATGGACTATGACCGTCTGCTACAAGGCAGCGCCGCGCGTTGCACACGTGTCGTTCGGCGCGCTGGGCACCTAGCGGTATGGAGCGGCCCGCGGAAGGCGGCGGCTCTCAGGTTGGGGCTCCGTAGCGGGCGGCAATCGCGGCGGCGCTGTCGCGCAGGGAGGTGCGCAACGACTGCGGGGCCAGGGCTTCCGCGTCCGTGGTGAGCTGCCACAGCGCCCACTCGGCGTGTCGTGAATCTTGGAAGGTCACCTCCAGCCGCAGCCAGCCGTCTGCGTCGGGATCCTCGGCGCGGACGGCCAGCGCGGTGCTCACCAGATCTTCCCGCCGCGCCGGGTTCACCCGTACCAGCGCGGTGATTTGGTCACCGCCGGACAGAAACTGCGCGCAGCGTTCCCGCCAGATCCGGTCCAGATCGACCCGGTTGGGTCGCTGCGCCGGTTCGGGCAGTTCCTCGGCGGCCAACACCCGCGACAGCCGGTAGGTGCGCTCCGTGCCAGACCTTGTGGCCAGCAGGTAGCCCCGGTCGCGTACGGTGACCAGGCCGATCGGGTCCACCGTGCGCCACTGTGGTGTCTGGTCCGCGGCCGCGTAGTGGATGCGCAGCTTACGTCCGGCGAGCACCGCGCGCCGGACCTCGCTCATCGTGGTGGCGGGTACCTCCTCAGTGGCCAGCCGGCGTGAGAGCAGGTCGGTCTCCGGGTCGATGAGAAACCGCTGGGCCGCGTCGCTCGCGGTGGCCCGATGGCTTTCGGGCAGCGCACCAGCCACCTTGCGCATGGCCGAAGCGAGCGCCGAGCCGAGGCCGAATACCTGCTCGCCGCGCCCCGATCCGGCGGCCAGCAAGGCAATGGCCTCGTCGTGGTTCAGCCCGGTGAGCTCGGTCTGGAAACCGGGCAACAACGCGAAACCGCCGTGCCGGCCGCGTTCGGCGTAGACCGGCACGCCGGCCGCGGACAGCGCCTCGATGTCGCGCAGCACGGTGCGGGTGGATACCTCCAGCTCGCGGGCCAGCGTGGCCGCAGTCAGGTGACCGCGCTGGCGCAGCAACAGCACCAGCGAGACCAACCGGTCAGCGCGCATATGAAGAATTTATCGGAAAAACACGACCAAGGATGTCGTGATTTGCCGGGAAGCTTATGAACACGACGTCGAAGATGCTGGCTACCGAGCCGATGGGCGTACGCACCCCGATGAACCGAATGGAGCTGATGTGGCAATAGAACGCACGGCGGTCAACCCGTGGACGTGGTCGGTGGAGATGGGCTACAACCAGGGTGAGATCGTCTCCGGGCACACCCGGACCCTGTACTGCGCCGGGCAGACCGCGATGGACGGCGACGGCAAGCCCCAGCATGCCGGTGACATGGCGGCGCAGCTGGCGCTGAGCCTCGACAACCTGGAGGCCGTTCTCGGCGAGGCCGACATGTCCCTCGCGAACCTCGTCCGGCTCAACGTCTACACCACCGACGTCGATCTGCTTTTCCAACACTACGGCGCGCTGGCATCGCGGTTGGGCACCGCCGGGGTGGCACCGACCACCACGATGCTCGGGGTGACACGGCTGGCGATCCCCGTCCTGATGGTCGAGCTTGAGGGGACCGCCGCCGCGTGATGCGACCTCGCCGCCTCCGGCGGGGCACCCGGTCGAACCGGCACGGGTAGCAGGCAGGTGGGTGATTTCCGGTGCTCAGAATGGTGGCAATCGGCGTCTACGGCTTCGGCGGCGAGTCCTTCCTGCGACGACTGCGGCACGCGGACGCCCGCCTGCTACTCGACGTACGCCTTCGACGAGAGCCTGGAGTCCCGCGTACCCCTGGAGAAGGTGATTGGCCAGCCGCGGCTCGACCAGGGCGCGTGCCTGGAACGCCATACCGACACGCAGCCCCGCTTCCTGTTCGGGTGTGGAGCCGAGCAGATGGGACGCGCCCAGGCTCCCGGGATCACCGGGCGTAGCGGCTCCAGCCCGACTACGGCACCGTCCGCCATCCGATCCCCTTTTCTTCCTGGTCGGTCGGCGGTCGCAGGAACGAAGCCGGCGGGCAGGTGAGGCGGGCTTGGAGTTCGTGCGTCCCGGGTCGGCAAGTACTTTACTGATACTCCGCCCTGCTCCCGCGTAGACCACGACATGACCACCCGTGGAAGCGGCGGCCGCACTCGGGGGTGTGCTGGCGCGCTGCGGTCAGCGTTCGAAGGCCAGAACCCGCGCGCCGGTCTTGTCGCACCAGTAGAGCCCCCAGTGGCACAGGGCGTCGAGAAGCCCCTGGAGCCGTTCACGCTCGGACTCGGCCACGTCGTAGATCACCTTCGGGGCAGCCTGGTCGAAGACGGTGCGGGTGATCACCCTGTCGGCCTCGAGTTCGCGAAGCTGCTGGGTCAGCATCTTCTGGCTGATACCCGGCAGGAGCCGCCGCAGCTCGCCGGTACGCCGCGGGCGCTGCAGAAGGTAGAACAGCAGCGGCAGCTTCCACTTCCCACCAAGCACCTCCACAGGGGCGTCGACAGGGCATCCGTAGATCGGGGGTGATGGGGTCATGGCCAGCCACACTCCATGGGCACCAAAAGGTGCGTACTGGTATTGGGGGGCGGTTAGAGATTTCATGTTCCCATGACGACAGGGATCGAACGCTTCGAGGGCACGGTCATGGCCGTGAACTCCTTTCTCCTGCACGCCCCCGACGGACTCCTCGTGGTCGACGGCCAGCTCACCGTCTCGGACGCGAGCGCGTTGCGGGACAGGATCGCGACCATCGCGAGACCGGTCGCGGCCGTGCTCGTGACCCATCCCCATCCCGACCACTACGCGGGCGCGGCGGTCGCGGTCGGCGAATCCGTACCGATCTACGCGACGGCCGCGGTGGATGCGGTGATCCGCCGCGATGACACGGAGAAGGACGCCATTGTCGGATCCTTGATGGGCCGGGAGTGGCCGACGCGCCGCCGCTTCCCCGACCATGTACTGGAAAGCGGGTCCTCGGTGCGCCTGGCCGGAGCCGACCTCACGGTCGAGGACCTCGGCCCGGGGGAGTCGCACGCCGACAGTGTGTGGAAGCTCGGCGACGACTGGTTCATCGGCGATGTGCTCTGCCACGGCACCCACGCCTACCTCGCCGATGGTGAGTACGAGGGGTGGATCGCCACCCTGGCCGCGCTGTCGGAGCGGGCCGGACCGCGGACGCGCCTGCTCCCGGGCCACGGCGTACCGGCCCACCGCGACGCCCTCGCCGGGCAACGCGAATATGTGCGGACCTTCGTCGACGCCGTCGCCGCCGCGCTCGGCCTCGATCCCACCGACAGGGCCGAGGCCGTCATGGCACGGATGAGCGGGCTGGTCGACGATGAACGGCTGCGCTTCCTCACCGAGCTGAGCATCGAACCCGTCGCCCAGCGGATGGCGACCCCCAACGGACAGGACGTCCCCGCATGAGCGAGTTCCACACCGAAGCGCTGAGCTTCACCGTCGGCGCGTCGAACGTCGCGGCCGTGCTCCGCAGCCCACGCGGTGGCCAACGGGTGCCGGGGGTGGTGCTCACCGGCCCGTTCACCGGGGTCAAGGAGCAGGTCGTGGCTACCTACGCCGAACTGCTCTCCGCCGCGGGCCTGGCGACCCTGGTTTTCGACCACCGCGGTTTCGGAGGGAGCGAGGGTGAGCCGCGCCAGCACGAGGACAGCACCGGCAAGTTGGCCGACCTGCGTACCGCCACCAGTGTCCTGGCCGCACAATCCGCGGTCGACCCGGAGCGGCTGGGATGCGTGGGCATCTGCCTCGGTGGCGGCTACGCCCTGAGGCACAGCGCCTTCGATCCGCGCATCCGCGCCTCCGCCTTCGTGGCCGCCGCGTTCAACGACCCGCGGGTGATGCGCGAGGGGATGGGTGAGGAGTCCTACCGCGCGGCCATGGCCGAGTTCGCCGCACTCGACCAGCGCCACCATGACACCGGCGAGGTGGCCTACGTTCCGGCTGTCTCCCCTGACGGCGGGGAGGCGGCCATGCCGGGCCGCGAGCCCTGGGAGTACTACGGCACCGAACGCTCGGCGGCCGGCCCCGGTTGGCACAACAGGGTGACCCGCTCCTCGATCCGCGAGTTGCTGACGTTCGACGCGGCAATGGGCGCCGACTTCCTCGCCCCGACACCGGCGCTCTTCGTGCACGGCCGCCGGGACGACTTCTGCTCGCCGCGGGCGGCGCAGACCGTCTATGACCGGGTGCGGTCCGCACAAAAGGAGTTCTGCTGGTTCGACACCACCAACCACATCGATCTCTACGACCAGCCCGCCTATGTCGAACCCGCCGCCGCGCGGGTGGCGTCCTGGTTCACCGAGCACCTCTGAACAGGCGCGGCGGTACCCAGCGGCCCCGCCTCCCAAGTGCGGCGCCGCACGCCCACGGCACGGGCCGTTTTCGACGCGTACGCCTCCGGAGGGGCCCTTCGGTCCAGGGGTCGGTGCGCCACCGTCGCCGGCGCGATGGCCGCCGTGGAACGGCTTTCCGGGTTCGTTTTCGGCGAGCGCGGGAAGCTGGGGTTCCAGGCCGCCTAGGAGGAAGGGTGCTCGCCGGCCGCCTCGGCCCCGAGTTCCTTGGCCGCCATCTCGCGGAGCGCCACCTTGCGCACCTTACCGCTGACCGTCATCGGGAACGCGTCTTGCGTCCGTACGTAACGGGGGATCTTGTAGTGCGCGAGCTGCCCCCGGCAGAACGCGCTGATCTCCTCCGCGGTTGGCGGGTCCTCGGCTTCCACCGGGATCACGCAGGCCATGATTTCCTCGCCGTACCTGTCGTCGGGCACGCCGATCACCTGGACATCATAGATCTTGGGGTGGCGGTGCAGGAACTCCTCGATCTCGCGCGGGTAGACGTTCTCCCCACCCCGGATGATCATGTCCTTGATGCGGCCGACGATCGAGAGGTAATCGTCCTCGCGCATGACCGCCAGGTCCCCCGTGTGCATCCAGCGAGCCGCATCGATGACCTGCGCGGTCTCTTCGGGGGCCGCCCAGTAGCCGAGCATGACCGAGTATCCCCGGGTGCACAGTTCGCCGGCCGCACCGCGGGGAACCGTCGTCCCGGTCGCGGGGTCAACGACCTTGACCTCCAGATGCGGGAGGACGCGGCCCACGGTTCCGGTGCGGCGTTCCACGTTGTCGTCCCGGCGCGTCTGCGTGGACACCGGAGAGGTCTCGGTCATGCCGTAGCAGATCGCCACCTCCTCCATGTGCATCTCGGACATCACCCGCTTCATGACCTCCGTTGGGCAGGGGGACCCGGCCATGATCCCGGTCCGCAGGCTGGTCAGGGTGTAGTCGTCGAAGTCCGGCAAGCCGAGCTCGGAGATGAACATGGTCGGGACCCCGTACAGCGCGGTCACTCTCTCCTGCTCAACAGCGCGAAGGGTCGCGGCCGGCTCGAATGACGGCGCCGGGATGACGATGCACGCCCCGTGGCTGGTCGCGCCCAGGTTGCCCATCACCATGCCGAAGCAGTGGTAAAAGGGCACGGGCAGGCACACCCGGTCCTGCTCGGAGTAGCCCATCAGCTCGCCGACGAAGTAGCCGTTGTTGAGGATGTTGTGGTGCGAGAGGGTCGCGCCCTTGGGAAACCCGGTCGTGCCGGACGTGTACTGGATGTTGATCGGATCGTCGCAGCTCAACCGCGCGGCGCGGTCAGTGGCGCGGGAGGAGTCGACCTCGGCCGCGCGCGAGAGCAGCCGGTCCCAGCTCGGATCACCCGGATACACCACCTCGCGCAACGCGGGACACTCCCCGCGGCTCTCCTCGATCATCGCCCGGTAGTCGCTGGACTTGTGCTGCTGGGCCGAGACCAGCAGACACACACCGGACTGGTTCAACGCGTAGACCAGTTCCTGGCGCTGGTAGGCCGGGTTGAGGTTCACCAGGATGGCGCCGATTTTGGCGGTCGCGTACTGGACCAGCACCCACTCCGGGGTGTTGGGCGACCAGATCCCGACACGCTCGCCCTTGCCGATCCCGAGCGCCACGAGCCCGCGCGCCACCTCTTCGACGGAAGCGCCCAGCTCGGCGTAGGTCCAGCGCCGGCCGCTGGCGCAGTCCACCAACGCCTCCCGGTCGCCGAAACGCGCCACCGCCCGGTCGAGGTTCTCACCGATCGTCTCGCCCAGCAGAGGAACGTCGGACACGCCGCTGATGTAGGAGTTCATGGTCGGCTCCCTCGCTGTGGTCGGGTGCGGCGACGCCGCTCACGTCTGTGCGCACAACCCGCATGCTGGGCGGTGTGGCAGGTCCCGCGCTACCCCCGGACGGGGGTAGCGCGCGGTACGGACGCCGGCGTCTGGTCAAGCCAGCAAACCCAGCCGTCGGGCCGTGCTCACGGCCTCCATGCGGGTGTGGCTGTCGAGCTTGCGCATGACCGAGCGCAGGTAGCTCTTCACCGTCTCGGGACGCAGCCTGAGTTGGACCGCCGCGTCCGCGTTCGTGTGCCCGACCGCCACGCAGGCGAGGACGTCCAGCTCCCGGCGCGACAGCCGCGGCGCGTGCGGAAACTCCCGAGCGCTGACCGCCGACGTGAGCCGGGTGGACACGTCGAGTAGCTGGTCCCGCAGACCGGCGTCTGTGAGCTGGCCGGCGAGGCCGCGCAGCTCGGCGTTGAGGGCCCGGACCTCCTCCCACCGAGCCGTGTCCGCCCCCGTACCGGAAGCCTCCCGTACGGTCGCGGCGCGTTCCGACTCGGCGATCCTGTGCCGCGCCTCCTCTCGTACGGCGAGATCCTGTTCGATATCGCGCGCCGTGTGCACGATCGTGGAGACACCCCGGTCACCCAGTGCGCGCGGCTGCCGCAGCGCACCATAGAGCACTCCTCGAAGGCGGCGCCGTACCACGATTGGCACAGCGGCAACAGAGGCCAACCCTTCGGCGGCGACCGGCCCGTCGTACTCGTGGCTGATCGCCGTGGAGCTGAGGTAGTCGGTGACGAGCGCGATCTCGCCGGCGGCCATGGCCTTGCCGCCGACGCCCCGTCCGGGCACGATCCTCAGTCCGCGCAGGGTGTCGCCGAGCGTGCCGATGAGCTCGGTGATGCGTACCTGCCCCGTATCGGCACTGGCACCGCCGAACAGTACCGGTATGCCGCTGCTGTGGCGCAGTCCCAGCAGCGCCCCACGGATCTGTTCGGTGCTTTCCTCGGCCACTGGAGACCTCCACCGTGCGGTGCTGTCAACGCTGCGCACAGCGCATCCTGGAGCTACCCTGCCCCACGCTGTCGCGGGACGTAAACCGCCGCACACTCCGGGGTTTCCCGGCACCGGAGGATCGCCCCCGCCGTCCTCCGGAATCCCGGTGCTTTTCGCGAGCCGCGTCTCAGCGCTTGACCTGCTCGGTGCTGGCGCCGCGATACGCGGTGGCACGATCGCGGGCGCTCTGCGAGACTAACGTGGTCCCGACCGAGGAGAATTTTCCCGTGCCCAGCACAATGGCCCTGCTCTCCTTCTCCGCCGCCGCGTTCCTACTGATCGTCGTTCCCGGCCCGAGCGTGCTGTTCGTAGTGGGACGGGGCTTCGCCTACGGGCGGCGGGTGGCGCTGTTCTCGGCCGGCGGTAACGCGCTGGGCGAGATGGTTCTGGTGGCGGTGGTGGCGGTGGGGCTGGGCACCGTCGTGGCGCAGTTCACCGCGCTGCTGACCGCGGTGAAGCTGGCCGGAGCCGCATATCTGGTCTTCCTCGGTGTACAGACGATCCGCCACCGCCGCGAGCTGGTTCCCTCGGAGCGGCAGCCTCCGCCGAGCGCCGGCCAGGGCTGGCGCGGCCTCTGGGACGGGTTCGTGGTCGGCGCCACCAACCCGAAGTCGCTCATCTTCTTCATCGCGGCGCTGCCGCAGTTCGCGAGCCCCGCTGCCGGGAGCCTCATGCTGCAGATGCTCGTCTTCGGGGTGGTGTTCAACCTGATCGCGGTTGCCTGCGACACCTGCTACGCGCTGCTCGCCGGAACCATGCGCCGCTGGTTCCTGCTCGTCCCGCGCCGCATGGAGGTCACCGGTGCCATCTCCGGCTGGCTGATGATCGGCCTGGGCGCCCACCTCGCGCTGACGGGGCGTCGGCCAGCCTGATCGGGCGTCCTTCCCGCGTCCCCGAGCCCAGCGTCAAGCCTGGATCACCCACGTCTTCGCGAGCTCGTCCCGGGCTCCCCGGTAGTGGGGGTGGTCCCGGAGCATCACCACGAGGTCGGCCAGGAAACCCACCACCGGAAGCAGCGCGAAGCCGAACAGCAGGGCGGTGCGGCCGGCCGCCGCCTTCCTCGACGGCGGGTTCCCGGTGGCCAGGTCAACGGTCCTGATGCTCATGGCCCGCTTGCCGACGGTCTGCCCGGTGTTCGCCGTGGAGAGCCAGAAGTAGCAGAAGACCGCGGTCAGCCCGCAGACCGCCGCGCTACCCATACCGATCCACAGGGAGACCGGCCCGTCGGGAAGCGATAAGCCGAAGACGATCCCCATTGTCGCGAACATAGTGAGGTAGAAGGCCACGAGTCCGAGCGCCCCGGCAACGAACCCGTCCACCAAGAACGCCCCCAACCGGGTCCCCGGGTCGGCGGCGACCGGCGGCTGGGCGGGAGCCGAGTGTGCCGCCCGCGAGCGCTGCCGCTCGGCCTCGGGGAACTCCCCCGCTGCGAAACGCGCCAAGGCGTCGCGGTCCACCACCCCGGTAAGGATCAGGTAGGCGAACACAGCGACCACCAGCAGCGGAATCGCCGCCGCCGCGTACGGCAGCGGGAGCCAGGAGATGGCGAGCACCGCCAACGGAGGCAGCAGCACCGACCCGGCCCACACCCTTCCCCACTTCCGGTTCACCAGGAACCGGCGCATCGAAACGGGTACCCGCCAGATACGGAACAGCGCGTACCCCAGGCAGGCGGTGGTGATCACGGAGAAACCGAGCCGCAGCGTGACCGCGTTGGGTTCGTCGGCCTCGGCGATGACCATGATTATCGAGAAGAACCCCAGGAACGCCGATATCGCGATGAGCGACCGGGTGAACTCCCGGCACTGCGTGTAGACCGCCTGCAGCACCGTGAAGTCGCGGGGGTCGATGGCGAGCACCGTCCTGAGGTACCGCAGCGCCTCGATCTTGCGCCACCGCTGCGACTGCACCACCGCCAGCTTGGTCAGCGCCCACGTGTCCTCCGGTGCCAGCCGCACCGCCTCCCGGTAGTGCCGGGTCGCGGTGCGGCGGTCGCCCAGCAAATGGTGCACCTGCCCCGCCTGGCCCTGTAGCCAGGAGTCTTCAGGGGCGAGTTCGAGGGCGCGGTTGGCCGCGTCGCGGGCGCCCTGGGCCAGGAGGTCACGGCGGAGGCCCTTCTGGTACCGCGCGGCCCGGGCGAGCGCGACGATCATGTGGCCCCGGTCGTTCTCGGGATTCAGCCGTAGCACGGCCTCGCCCGCGTCCAGCATGTCGACGGCCTGGCCGTTGTCGAGCAGTGCCATCGCCAGGCAGATATAGGCGCTGGGGCGCCCCCCATCCAGGCCGATGGAGCGCTGGCAGGCGGCGATGGCCGCCTGGTACTGGTTGGCGCGCAGGTGCGCCCGCCCCTTCATCTCCCAGAGAATGGGGTGGTCAGGGTCGGTGGCGAGCGCCTGCTCGACGATCCGCAGGGCCTCTTGGGGTTTGCCTATCGCCAGGCGCGTCTGCGCTCGCTTGATGGCATCGTTGACCACGGCCGCGCGTCACCGCCGGGAGCGGCGCTGGGAACGGATATAGGTGGCGAGCTCGTCGTAGCTGCCGTCCCCGGAGAAC
The DNA here is from genome assembly GCF_014203805.1 of Lipingzhangella halophila. Classification (GTDB taxonomy): domain Bacteria; phylum Actinomycetota; class Actinomycetes; order Streptosporangiales; family Streptosporangiaceae; genus Lipingzhangella; species Lipingzhangella halophila. The sequence continues at coordinate 5,710,571 of NZ_JACHJT010000001.1, forward strand.
TCGACGACGTTCTTGGCGGTTTCCAGCCACGGTCCCGTGGAGGGGCGCACCTCGCCCAGGGCTTCCCGGAAGTCGTCCATTGTGATGGGCCGCACCTGCCCGCTCCGCGCGGAGTCCAACAGGGCGCGCTCGGCTGCGGTGTCGACCAGGTGAGCCAGGTCGGCGCCGGAGAAGCCCTCGGTGTGCTTGGCGATCTTGTCGTCGTCGATCCCGGAGGCGGGGCGGTCCTTGAGGGCGGTGGTGACGACCGTGGCCCGGGCTTCCTTGTCCGGGGGCGGCACGAACAGCATCCGGTCAAGCCGGCCGGGGCGCTTCAGCGCGCTGTCGATATCCCAAGGGTGGTTGGTGGCGGCGAGGAAGAAGACACCCTCGTTGTCCTCCTCCACCGAGTCCAATTCGGTCAGCAGTTGCGTGACCAGGGGCCGCAGAACGGAGGACGCGGCGCCGCGCCGGCCGCCCATCGCGTCCAGCTCGTCCAGGAAGACGACCGAAGGGCGGTACTGGCGCGCCTGCCGGAACAGTGCCTGCAGGTTGGCCTCGCTGCCGCCGGTCTTGCTGTCCAGGATGTCGGCGACCGAGACCGACAGGAACTTCGCACCCATCTCGCCGGCGACCGCCTTGGCGATGAACGTCTTGCCGCAGCCGGGCGGGCCGTAGAGCAGCAGCCCACCGCGGAGGCTTTTCGCGTAGGCCTTGCGGAGCTCCTCATTGCGCATCGGCATGAGGAACGAGGCGTTGAGGCGGTCCTTGACGTTCCGCATCCCGGCGACGTCGTCGAGGGTCACCCTCTCCCGTTCGGGCGGGAAGTCCGCGGGCATCAGGGGATCGGGCCCAATGTCCGACCACGAGGTCGGGCCGTTGCCGTGACCGCTTCCGGGCTCCTCTCTCCCCATGGTGGCCACCCCCCCGTCAGGTTCGGAGAAACCGAACCCGACGCCGGCTCCGGGTTCCGGTTTCCGCTCGGGAGGCGGTTCGACGGGTGCGGGGGTCTCCTCCGGCGGGTGCGCCGCCGCGGCCTCGGCCGGAGACACGGGGGTGCCCAGCGCCCTGCTCATCAGCTCCTTGGCTTTCGCCGACTCGGAGTCCTGCTGCAGCGCGGTGGCGATGTGCGGGATCGCGGCCGAGGGGTCTCCCCCGTCGAGCAACAGTTCAGCCAAATGCAACCGGAGAACAGGGTCCGAGGGGGACGCCTCTACAGCTGCGGAAATGCTCGTGATGAGCTGCTCACGTGACGAGTTCACGGAGGGGCCTCTCTACTGCCACGCGTGCGGGCCGGAACAACGCATCGGGACCGTTCAGGCCCCGGCCCCGGAAGTCTACAACTTCCGAGAAGTCCGGTTCGCGGGTGGTCGGCACCGGTCGCCCGAAGGTTCCGGAAGCGGATTGGGGCAAAACCGGCCCCTCGGCCCGTCTTTGCGACCGCTATGCGCGCCCGCGGTGTCCTCAGGGCGCCCGGTCATCCGCGACCAGCACCGGAGCGCTCACGTCTCGGATCGGCGGCCGGCCGCAGCCGAGCCGCGGCGGCGTTCCGGGTCAGCTCGGAATCAACACGCTCCGTGAGGCACCGGGAGAACGCGGCGAGCAGGCCGCGCAGCTGGTAACGGTTCCTGGCGACCGCAACGGCCAGGTGTTCGTCCACGAGCTGGTCGAGCAAGGGCTGGACATGTGCCGGGCTGAGATCGGCGAGCACCGCCGCGCACTCCACGGTGAACTTGGGGCCGGGGTGCAGCGCGAGAAGCCGGAACAACCGCCGCGCGTCGGCGTTCAGGGCCCGGTAGGACTGGGCGAAGACCGTGCGCACGGCCCGGGTTAGCGGAATGTCCGCACCAAACTGGTCCCGCGCGCTGATGAGGCGTCCGGGCAGCTCGCTCACGTCTCGCCCCGGTAGGGCCTGCAGATGGCGTGCGGCCGCGGCGACAGCGAGCGGGAGCCGGCCGCACAGCTCCACCGCCCACTCGGCCGCGGCCGGGGCGCCCGCGAGCCGCTCCGGACCAAGCATGGCCGCGAGCAGCTCCCAGCCTTCAGCCAGCGAGAACACGTCCAGGGCCAGTGTGAACGCACCGTCCAGGGCGAGCGCGCGCCGGCTGGTGACCAGCACCAGGGATGTGGGACTGGCGGGCAGCAGTGGCGCGATCTGCTCCTCACTCTCGGCGTTGTCCAGCAGCACCAGCGCCTTCCTGCCGTGCAACCGGTCGCGAAACAGCACCGCCCGCTCCTCGACCCCCGCCGGGACCTGGTCCGGGGGTACGCCCAACATGCCGAGGAACGAGGCGAGCACCACGGCGGGGTCCGCCGATGGCTCCTCGGAACGTCCGCGCAGGTCCACCCACAACTGCTGTTCGGCGTACTCTCCCGTGCCCAGCAACTGGTGCGCGAAGCGGATGGCGAGCTGGGTCTTGCCCACGCCGGCCGTACCCTGGATCGCGCATATCGGTACCGCCGTCGCACTGCTCGTGCCGCGGACCAGGCTCTCGTGCAACGTACGGAGTTCGGCGGAGCGGCCAACGAAGTCGGTGGTACCGGGCGGCAACTGGTGTCGCGCGTTCACCGGCACGGGCTCACGCGCGATGTCGTGCTGGAGCACCCGCTGGTACGCCCCGACAAGTTCGGGCCCGGGATCCGTTCCGAGCTCCTCGACCAGTCTCCGGCGCAGCCGGTGGAACACCTCCCCTGCCGCGTCGTGCTGACCGCAGCCGGCGAGCGCGATCATCAGTGCCGCGTGCGCGGCCTCGTGCAGCGGGTCGGAGCCGGCCACCTGGCGCAGGTGCGGCAGAACCTCCTCGTGCCGGCCCAGCCCCGCGGCCACGTCGGCGTATTCGACCACGACCGCCTGCCGCTCCCGGGACAGCGCCACAACACCAGGGTGCGTCCGAAGTGCCGCAACGTCGGCCAGTGGCTCCCCTCGCCACAGTTCGGCCGCCTGCCCGAACAGAGCGCACGCGTCGGTGAGCTCCCCAGCCTCGCGCTCCTGGCGCGCGCGGGCGACCACATGGCGGAACTCCAGCAGGTCGAGCTGGTCCCCGGTCACCATCAGGTAGTAGCCCCCCGCGCTCGCGGCCAGCACCTGGGAGTCCCCGGCTTCCGCGCGCGCCGGCCGCAGCCGGCGGCGCATGCGCGACATCCGGGAACGCAGCGAACCGCGGGCGCTGGATGGCGGCCGGGTTCCCCATGCGGCCTCGACCAGGGAATCGTGGCCGACCACAGCGTTGGGGGACAACGTCAGCAGGCCCAGCAGCGTTCGCTGCGCCTCGGACCCCGGGTCAACCGGCACGCCATCGACGGTGACGAGCAGTGGACCGAGAACGCCCACTCGGACGCTGGGGGCGCCCCCCGCGTCACGGGAACCCGCACGCACCAGCTCGTCGGCCTCGGTCCGCGCCAGGTCCAGCGCCTCCACCAGCCGCCTGAGCGTGCTGGCGCGTGGCCGCGACACCCTGCCCTGCTCGACATCGCGCAGCGCGGCCACGCTCAGCCCGGCGAGGCCCGCAAGGTCGTGCTGGGTGAGCCCGGCCCGCTGGCGGAACACGCGTACCAGTGAAGCGAGTCCGGCGGAAGCGTCCATTCGGAAGATCCTAACGATTCGAAACTTTGGATGCTCCAAATCAAATAGGGAAACCCAGTTCATACGCGTACCGGAGCTCTGGTGCCGCCCCCACAGCCCGACCGGGCGGTCCGCGTGCTGGTGGCCCGGTCTGAAGCCGCGCGCCGATGGCCGTAGCGCGCCAGTACATCCCCGCTGAAAGCATGAAAAGCCCCCATTTGACCTGGGATTTTCGTGCCGCTGGACGCCGTTCGCGCAACCGCCGCATATCAGCGGCGCCGACGAGACTGAGCATGCGGCGCAGCGCCACACTCACAGCGGGGGTGGGGAACATCACTGTGCGCGCTCGTGGCCGGCCTCGGCCACACGGCACCCGCTGAGCCGGGATCCAGGCTGAGCAGGGCCCGGTTCTTCGGCACCGACAGCTTGATTCGCCATCGCTAAGGAGCGTTGATGCAGACACCGAACACGAGCGAGCAGAACGTCAGCTTCGAGGTCGACGACCTCCCGATGGACGTGTTCTCCCTGACCTCGAAGGGATTCACCGTCGAGTCCCTGACGTCAGCTCACGGCCTTCCGGAGAACGGCGCTTCGAGCGACATGTCAGGGGCGGGGTCGTGCAGCCCGGGCGGTTGCGCCTCGTTCTGACCGCAGTGAAATGACCGGCTCGTGCTGGTGGAGCGGTCCCCGCCCACCAGCACGAGCCCACCAGCCGGAAGGGACGTACTCGCCATTCCCACCGAGCCCCCGCACCGGATCGGCCTCGCAGCCGCCGGCCCGGACACGGCGCCCGCCGCGGACTTCCCCGCGGAGGCCCCGCCGGCCGTTCGGATCGCCGGGGTGGCGCTGTCCGCGCTGACCCGGCTGCGCTGCGACACATCGCACGCGGCGATGCTCGCCTGCCTAGGCACACGCGAGGAGCTGGCCAGCGCGGGCCGCCAGTTGTCGGACGAGCTGTACCCGGTGATCGGGCAACTGGGCGCGCACACGCGCAAGCCGGGTCTGGTAGGGCTCCGCCGCGCCGTCTACCAGCTGCGGACGCCCGGGGAACGGGAGTGGAACCCCGACATCAGGGCACTGATGCCAGCCCTCCTGCGCGACCGGGTTTCGACGTGGCTCGGCGAGCTGCACGACTACCACGCCCGACTGGCCGGCCTGCCCGACATACTCGCGTCCGAGACCGCCGACGCACGGGCGGAGTTGCGTGCCGCGACCGAGGATCCACACTTCCTGCGCGCCCTCGCGCTGTCCAGTCCGGCGCTCTCGGAGGTACTCGCGAAATGGCACGCGGACCCGCGGCGCCAACCGAAGCGGCAGAGCATCGGCCGGCTGGTCAAGTACCTCGCCCGCGCGGCCACCAAGACCAGTCCGTTCAGCACGTTCACGGTCAGCGGACTCGGCCGGTGGGACACCAGCGCGGCGGCGACGCACTACCCGGCCCCCGGAGCCGCTCACTGCATCCTGGAGCTCGACCGGCCCGCGTTCGAGCGCGTCCGCGACACCTTGGCGGACGACCCCCGGTCGCTGCCCGAACTGACCGTACGGGTCAACCCGAGTGTCACCGTCACCGGCGACGCGGTGCGGTTCCTGGCGCCGAACCCGGACGAGCCGGTCGTCACGCTTCCGGCGTCGGCGGCCGTCACCGAAGTGCTCCGCGTGGCACGCGAGCACGGCCCACTGACCGTTGCCGAACTCGGAGCGCACCTCGGCCGGGTCCACGGGGACCCGGAGGCGGCCGGCCGGTTCGTCGGCAGGCTTCGCTCGGCCGGCCTGTTGGAGGCCCATCTGCCAGTGGCCGACCAGTCCGAGCGCCCGTTCGCGGATCTGGCCGGCTGGCTCGGCGACCACGGTCCCGCCGAGTTCGCCGCCTGCGGCGTACGGGCCGCCCACGTCGACGACGAGCTGGAACGCTCCATCCCGCCAGCCGACAGCGACGCGTACCGCGCTCGGGAGCGCTCGCTGCGCCAGGCGTACGCCGCACTCGACGAAACCGTCCGGGACGTCACCTCAACCGCGGACGCGCCGGACGCTCCCCGACCGGTCACGCTGCACGAGAGCGCGGTGTACCGAGGTGCTTCCGCGGAGTGCGCCACGCGGGAGTGGGAGCCCGCGCTGCGCGACCTGAACGTCGTCCGGCGTTGGCTGGCCCTGCACGATCCCGCCGCGCCGATGCGGCTGGCGCTGGGTTCGTTCCTGCGTGCGCGGTTCGGGCCACACGCCCGGGTCCCGCTGCTCGACCTGCACCGCGCGATGCAGGAGGAGAGCGGCTCCGACACCTCCCCGTTCGGCCCGGAACTGCGGTCCGCGATGGAGCTCACGTCGCGCGCGGACCCGTCCATGCGCCGGCCGAGCACGCTCGACCGGATACGCGAACTGGACCGCCTTGAGCGTGCGGCGACCGAGGAGGTCCTCAACGGCAGGGTCATGGCCGATGGAACGGTCAGTGCGGATCCCGCGCGACTCACCGCGCTCGCCGACACCTGGCCCGCGTGGGCCGTGCCACCGCGTTCGCTGCTGTGCTACGTGCAGCAGGTACCGGGGCACGTCAGCGGGGGCGCGCCCTGGCTGGTGGTCAACTCCGCGACCACCGGATACGGGCGGGCGCGCAACCGGATCCACCAGCAGCTGCGAACGGCCGGTGACACGCCGGATCACATCGGCGTCACCGGGGCCGAGGACGGCGTCGTGACCGCGGAGTTCGCCGGCGCGTTCGGTATCGGCCTCAATCGCAAGCAGCCCACAGCCGACTACGAGCTGGACTACCCGGGCGCGGTGTCGACCCGCCCGCCAGACGAGCTCCTCCCGCTCGGCGACTTGGCGGTCACGCTGGACGCCGAACACGACCTCCCCCGGCTGGAGTCGGAAACGCTCGGCGCGCGGGTCAAGCCGCTGCACCTGGGAATGATGGCCGACGCGCTGCTCCCGCCCGTCGCCCGGCTGATCGCACACGTATTCGGTGGAACGTTCCTGCGGCACCCCGCCATCACTCTGCGGGGTGACCTGGCGGATTCCGGGATTCCCGACGAGGTCGTGTACCGGCCCCGAGTGCGCCTCGGAAACGTCGTACTGCGCAGGGCCAGCTGGCTGGCCCCCACCCGGCTGGTTCCGATACCCGGTCCTCACGAGCGGTACGCCGACTACCTGTACCGGCTGCTCGGCTGGCTCCGCGACCACCAGATCCCGGAGACGTACTTCGTACGACCTCTCTCCGCCGCGTTCTTCGACGCCGCACCGGACCCGAACGCGCTGCTGTCCTGGATGTTCGGCAAGTCGCGCAAACCGCAGTTCGTCGACGCCAAGAACCCCTTCCTGATGGACCTCCTCCAGCGGCTGGCCAGCGAACCGCATACCGGTGCCCTGCTGTTCACCGAGGCCCTGCCCACCCCGGAGGACGCGCCGCGGTATGCCGACGGCGGGCAACGGGTCACCGAGTTCATCGTGGAGGTCTCGGGCACGGAGGGCTCGGGTGTCTGAGCACGCGATGACGACCGGCGCCGCGGGCGAGACCGGAACACACGGGCACGAGCGGCCGGAGGCCGAGTGGTTGGCGGCGCACGTGTTCTACCACGAACATCTCGACCCCATGATCACCGACCTGATCGGTCCGCTGGTCACGGAGCTGACCGGGTCCGGGCTCGCGGACGAGTACTTCTTCCTGCGGTACTGGGACGGCGGCCCGCACCTGCGGTTCCGCGTCCTCCCGCCGGACGCGTCCGCACTCGGACAGGCGCGCGACCTGGTGAGGTCGCGAGTCCGGGGGTTCCTCGACGCCCACCCCGCCACGACCGCGGTCGGCGCGGCCGAGTACCAGCGCTCCGCGGAGCGCATCGCGCGGTTGGAGAACGAGCCGGGGTACTCCCCCATGCGGCCCAACAACTCCGTCGCGTTCCTGCCGTACCGCCGCGAACGGCACCGCTACGGGTACGGTGCCGCGGCCACCGCCGTGGAGCGGCACTTTACCGAGTCGAGCCGACTGGCGCTCCGGCTGCTGGGCTCCGATCCCGATGCCGGCCAGCGGTTCACCGCGGCCTACTCGATGCTGACGCTCGCCTGGCTCGCCGGAACAGACGGTCCGGCCGCGCGCTTCGGTAGCGCCGAGGAGCCCCATACGCGTGCGGGCGTTCCGGACACCACCGAGCTGGAACGGCTCTGGCAGGACCAGCGAGCCACGCTGTGCGCCCTGACCGGACAACTACGCGCGGTGGCCGTAACCGGGAACACCCATTCCGGCGATCTCGCGGACTGGGTGCGGTCGATCGGCCGGCTGCGGCGGGTGCTCGACGAGGAGGCCGCGGCGGGACGGTTCGAGCCGCCATTGCCCAGGGGCGCGGTTCGCGCGGGCCCCGCCCCACCATCCCTGCCTGTTGTGGACATCTGCGCGCATCTCTACTGCAACCGGATCGGGCTGTCCCTGGCAGACGAGGGCTACGTCCGGGCGCTCGCGACGCGCGCGATCCGTGAGACCGAGACAGGAAAGGAAGGTGGGGCCCATGCCGTGGCACGCGATTCACGTCTCCTACCATGACGACAACCGGGACCGGCTGGTCCTCGACGCGGTGCGCCCGCTGTTCGGACGCCTGGCCGAGGACGTCCCCGAGGCGTACTTCACCCCGCACTGGCGGCGCGGCCCGCACGTGCGCCTTCTGTTCCGCACCGGGGACGAGGTGTTCCACGACGTGGTGCGCCCCGCGACCCGGGAGGTCGTCGGCGCGTTCCTGCGCGACCACCCCTCCACGGCGGAGCTCGACGAGGCCCGGGTTCTGCCGCTGCACGAATGGCTGGCGGCACGCGAGAACGAGAAGGGGCCGCTGCGACCGTTCCGGCCGGACAACACGATCACTGTCGAGCGGCACGACCCGCGGCTGCACGTCCTGGGAAACCCGGACTCCGCGGAGATGCTGGCCCGCTTCTATGTCGCCACGACACCGCTCGCGTTCGCCATGATCGAGGGCACCCCGGACCCGGCCGCACGCCGGAGGCTCGCCTTCGCGTTGCTGGCCGGCACCGTGCACGCGTTCACCGCGACCGGTCTCGCCCAGAGCTACGCGACCTTCCGCTCGCACGCCGAAGTGTTCCTGGCCACTACGCCAACGGGTGAGGAGTACCGGAGCGAGTGGGACGCGCAGTACGACCAGCACGCGGAACGCTTCGGCACCGAACTCGTCGAGGCCCTGGCCACGGTCGACGGGGATCGGAACTCGGTGCCGTTCGTCCGGCAGTGGGTTGACACCATGCGGCCGATCGCGCGGGGCGTTCGCGACCTGCAGGACACCGGAATGCTGCACCTCCCCCCGGCGGACCTGAGCGCGCCCCCCAGCGACTTCCACCGCGCCATGGCGGCGAACCCCGCGGCGGTGGCGATGTTGCAGACCGCCGAGTTCAGCGTGTTCCGGCAGCTCATCAACTACCTCTACGTGCACCTGACGCGGATCGGCCTCAGCACTCTGGAGCGGAACGCGCTGTGCCACATCCTGGCGAACACCACCGAGCGGCACTACGGAATGACCGCGCTGGAGATGTTCAACAGCTCCCTGGCGGACACGCGGCGATGACGGCCGGGAACGAGCTGCTCCAGCTGAGAGACGGGGTGGACGCGGCGACCAGCGAGTCCGGTGAGGTGTACCTCGTCCGCTGGCCCCATTCCCGCGCGCTCGGTGTGCTCTCCACGCCGCAACGGGGTGTGTTGCGGCGCTTGGCCAGTCACCAGTGCACCCGGGACGAGCTGCGCCGGGAGGCCGGCGCTCCGCCTGGCGAACTCGATGGTCTGGTTGAGAGGCTGCGCGATGGCGGGTGGCTGCGCGTCACGGCCACCGCGGACGACGCTCCGCTCTACACGGTGGAACCGCTGCGCGCGGCGCCCCCGAGCGACGCGGAGTACCACCTGCCACACGCCGCCCTGTCCCGGTTCGCCACCTTGGCGCCGGACGGAGACCACCTGGTACTCGCCGCGCCCGAAGGCGCCTGCGATATCCGGCTGCACGACCCCCGCGTCCTGGCCGTGGTGCGCGAACTGGCCGGCGGAGCAGAGGTCACCGCGTTGACCCGGCAAGGGCTCGCGGAACAGGCCGTGCGCCGCCTGCTGGCCGACCTCGCGTTCGCCGGGGTTCTCGGCCGGGAGAGCGCCGCGGACCCCGGCGACCTGTGGAGCCCGCACGAGCTGTGGTTCCACGCGCACAGCCGGCACGGTGACCGGCACAGGCTCGGCGTGGATATGGGGGGCACCTTCCCGTTCGCCGAGACTCTCGCCCCACTGCCGGCGCGCCGGAGCCCGGTCGGCCCGCCGATCCCGCTGGACCGCCCCGACCTGGACACGCTACGTACAACGGACCCGCCGCTCACGGCGGTGCTGGAGGACCGGGCGTCCCAGCGGGAGCACGACCACGAGCGCCCGATCACGCTCCACACGCTCGGCGAGTTCCTGTACCGCTGCACCAGCGTCCGGGAGAAGGTCGCGCCGGACGGGCAGGAGTACCCCGGTCGGCCGTACCCGGGGGGCGGCGCCCTGTACGAGCTGGAGTTCTACCCGCTGGTCCAGCGTGCCGACGGGCTCGATCCCGGTCTGTACCGCTACGACCAGCACGGCCACCAACTGGAGCGGGTTGAGGCGGCACCGGAGGTGCTGCGGCGCATGGCCGGAGTGGTGCGGACAGCCTCGGCCGTGTCCGAACTTCCGCAGGTCGTGGTGGTCATCGCCGCCCGGTTCGGCCGGATCATGTTCAAGTACGAGGCCATGGCGTACGCGCTGACGTTGAAGCATGTCGGGATCGTTTACCAGGTGATGTATCTGGTGGCCACGGCTATGGGGCTGGCCGCGTGCGCGCTGGGCACGGGCACCTCCACCGAACTCAGCGAAGCGATCGGCGCGGACCCGCTCGCCGAGGCCGCGGTAGGCGAGTTCATGCTGGGCAGCGCGCCCTCCTCGCCGGGAAGGGGCGCCACACCATGAAGCTGGTGCTGCGCTCGGACGTGTACCGCGCGTCCACGGCGGAGGGTCTCCGGGTGCTGACCCACCACGGCCTGGTGGCGTTCAGCGGCGTCTCGATCGCGGCGTGGCTCGACCGGTTGGAGCCCTATCTCGACGGGCGGTTCGGCCTCGACGACCTGACCGCGAACCTCGGGGACGGCCACAAACGGATGCTGGAACAGGTCATCGAGGCGCTGGTCGGCGCCGACATCGTGCGTGAGGTCGAGGACCTCGCGCCCGTACCCGCCGACCCGCCGGGAGATGACGCGCCTGAACGACAGTACCTGGAATACTTCCTGGACACCGCTGCCGCGACGTGGCGGCGCTACCGGGAGTGCGACGCGCTGGTTATCGGCCGGGGCGCGCTGGCCGCGGCGGTCGCGCATGCGTGCGCTCGCTCCGGAATCACGCGGGTGCGCACCGCTCTCCCGGACGAACCGATGAACGGGCACGTGCGGGACTCCGGAATCGTGCTGCACGTAACCGAGGACGCCGACCTCGCCCTGGCCCGCTGGTTGCGCGACGTGTGCGCGGCCCCGGGAGCGATCCTCGGTCATGCCGCGGACCTCGGCGACCACGCGGTTATCGGGCCGGTGGGAAGCGAGACGCGGGACTGGGAGAGTGCCTGGCGCCGGATGCTGGCCCTGCGGCGCGCGGACAGCGCTCCGTCCGGGCAGCCCCCCGACTCGGCGGACCACGCGGTGGTGGCGAACCAGCTCGTGCACCGCGCGTTCCGGGCGCACACCGGAATCGCCGACGACGCCGAACGCGACCGGGTGACCCGCGTCACCTACGACACATTGGAAACGACCCACCACACGGTCCTGCCGCACCCGGCCACGCGCCCAGCCACCGCGGCCACCCGCGCGCGGTTCACCAACGAGGTGCGCACGTTGCGCCGTGGCACGGAGCTCACGGCGGAGGAGATGTCCCGGCGGACCGCCCCACTCGTGGACGGCCGCACCGGAGTGTTCGGCGCGCTCGACCAGCGCGACTTCGCGCAGTTCCCGCTCCACGTCAGCGAGGCCACCGTCTCCGACCCCATGGGACTGGCCGGCGGCCCGGTACGGGTGGTCGGCGCCGGACCGGACTACGCCACCGCCCGGTACCGCACCGCGATGCGGGGCTACGCGGCGTACGGCGCGCTCGCTGTGGACCCGCGCCAGCTCTCCGGCCGCGGCCCGGGCACCCCGGACGACCTGCTGGCGGCGCTTCGCCGCGGGCACGCCTCGGGCCGGGTGTGGGGGTACGGCCTCGCGGACGGCCAGGTTCATGCGCTGGACGCGGCGCGGGCCTTCCCCGCGCTGGCCGATGGCGCCGGGGCGGGGCTTCCCGTGCGTGGTAGCGCCGCGGGCTACACCTGGGAGCACGCGGTGCGGGACGCCCTGCTGGACCATTGCCGCGCGCTCGCCACCAGCGGGCTGGACGCGTGGGACGAGCCAGTGCCGCTGGTGGACGTGGGCGCGGTCGCGCTGGACCAGGAAACCGTCCACTACCACGCGCTGCTGTGCGCTACCGGGCGAACGGTGGAGGTCTACGACCTCACCCGGCTGCTCACTGTTCCGTGCGTTCTGGTGCGCGACTCCGCGGACACCGGTGTCTGCGGCGTTGGGGCGTCGACCGCGGAAGCGCTTCGCGACGGTCTGGAGCGGGCGCTGCTGGCCTACCAGTCCGCGTCGTACGGCGATCCGGCCTACGCCCCGCCGCGCGTGGCCGTGCCACGGGAGCGCTTGCGCGGTGCCGTTCCGAGCGCACTCGACGACACCGTACTAACCGTCGACGGGCTCGTCGCCGCGCTACGTCCACTGGGTTACGCGCCGGTGGCGGTGCCGCTCGATCACGACCGCGAAGTGGCACGACGAGTTCCCTTTCTCATCCAGGTGGTACTCGACCATGACTGACTCCCCCGCCATGCCCACCCACACGCGGGCCGCGACACGCGGCCGGGCCGGACACGTCCGGGTGACCGGCGACGGGCTACTGGCGGCGGCGGTCACCAAGGCGGTGCGCGCTCCGGATGGCGACGCGCTTCCGGACCTCGCCAGTTCCGTCAGCGATGCCTGGCGAGAGGACTGGGGCGAGCACCGGGCTTGGGGGCGCAACCGCGGAGTGCCGTGGTTGCCAGTGCGCACCGAGCTCGGCATCGCCGTACTCGGTCCGCTCGAACGCACTGGCGTTCCGGGATGCCTCCGCTGCGTGGAGACCCGAAGGGAGCTGGCCCACGAGGACCCGGACGGCGCGCTCGCGGTTCGGACCGCCCACCGCGGTCCCCTGTCCAGCACGCCCTCCTCGCTTCTCACCACGCTAGCCGCTGGCACCGTGGCGGAGCTGGTCGCCGCCGAGGCCGCGCGGCTCGCCCTCGGGGACGAACCACGGACCGCGGGTGCGCTGCTGCGGCTGGACCTGCGCACACTCCAGACCAGCCGGCACCGTTTCCTCGCCGACCCGCTCTGCCCGGACTGCGCCCCGCCCGACGACGGAGAACCCATCGCGCTGCGCTCCCGGCCGAAACCGGCGCCGGACTGCTACCGGTTGCGGCCCAGCATCGACCCCGCCGAGCTGCGCGCGCGGTACGTGGACAGCGAGACGGGTGTGCTCCGCGAACTGTGGTACGAGAACGCGGCAGGTATGGCGCTGGTGCACGCGCCGGTACGGTTCCCCGGGACGCGGCAGAGGCTGCGGACCGAGTTCGGCTTCGGGCGGAGCCGCGACTTCCGCACCAGCGAGACGGTGGCGATCTGCGAGGCACTGGAACGTTACGGCGGCATTCGGCAGGGCGCCCGGTCCAGGGTGCTGCGGGCGCGTTACCGCGACATCGCTGACCGCGCGATCGACGTCGATGCCGTGGGAACGCACCCGCCGGAGTCCTACGAGCTGGCGGACTTCCGGTGCCGCGCCTTCGACCCGGACCGGGAGTACGGGTGGGTGACCGGGTACTCGTTCGCTCGGGGCGGTCCCGTTCTGGTGCCGGAGCGCATGGCCTACTACGGCAGCGTCGAGCGGGCCGGCCAGGAGGACCCGCCGTTCGTGCTGGACTCCTCGAACGGCGCGGCGCTCGGGAGCTGTCTGGAGGAGGCCATCCTGCACGGCCTCCTGGAGATCGTGGAACGCGACGCGTTCCTGCTGTCGTGGCACGCCCGGATGCCCGTGCCCGCCATCGCCCCGGACTCCGCCGCCGACCGCACGATCCCGCTGCTCGTCGCCCAGATCAAGCACGAGCTGGGTTACCGGGTGACGGTGCACGACACCACGCTCGACCACGGCATTCCCAGCGTGTGGGCCATGGCCACGCGCCTGGACGGCGACGTGTCCCGCCCTCAGGTGTCCTGCGCCGGGAGTGCGCACCCGCAGCCGGAGCGCGCCATCGTCAGCGCGCTCGCCGAGCTGGGACCGATCCTGGCGGACCTGGTCGACCGGTTTCCCACCCGGAGCGAGCACGTGGCGGACCTGGTGCGCGACTCGGACCACGTACAACAGCTGGAAGACCACGTCCTGCTCTATAGTGACTCGCGGGTTTTCGACCGGTTCGACTTCCTGGCGGACTGCCGCACCGGTGTCCCGATCAGTGAGGCGTTCGGGGCCGGCACACCGCGGATCGCCGGAGCCGACCTCACCGATGACCTGCTCGCGCTCGTCTCGCGCCTGCGCGACAGCGGATTGGACGTGGTCGCCGTGGACCAGACCACTCCCGAGCACCGCGCCGCAGGGCTGAGCTGCGCCAAGGTATTCGTCCCCGGGGCGCTCCCGATGAGTTTCGGACACCGGTACCGCCGCTTGCACGGGTTGCCGCGGCTACGCGAGATACCCGCGCGGCTGGGCTACGCCGACCGTCCGTTGCGCGACTGCGAGATCACGACCCATCCGCACCCGTTTCCCTAGGGCACAGACCGTTCGTGCCAGGGAGGCGGTGGCGTTGGCGCCGCGCGGGTGTGTCTCGACCGGGGGAGCGGGTAATGCGTGCGGAAGACGTAGCCGGAATGGTTCAGGAAGCACGGCGGCGCGCGGGGTTGACCCAGCGGGAGGCGGCGCGGCTCGCGGGACTGAGCGTCGCGGGACTGCGCGACGTGGAACAGGGACGCGTCACCCGGCCACGGGAGAGCACTCTCCGCCGGCTCGCGTACGCGATGGGGTTGTCGCTCGCCGAGACCCACGAGCTGATCAGGGCCGGCTCGCGGGACGCCGGCCCTCGGGTACGCGTCGACCTCCTCGGCCCGTTGCGCGTGCTCGTCGATGGGCACCCCGTGGATCCGGGGCCGGAGCCCCAGCGTGTGCTGCTGGGCCTGCTTGCGCTGTCCCCCAACACGACGGTCGGCCGGGACACGCTCGCCAAATGGGTGTGGGACACGCGGCCACCGGCGACCGCCGCGGAGTCCATGCAGTCGCGCGTTTCGCGCCTCCGCCGCCGGATGCGGCCGCAGCGGCCGCACACCGAAGCCGACCGCCTGCCCGCACTCGTCGCCGCCGACGGCGGGTACCGGCTCGTCGTCCCCGATGACCAGCTTGACCTCGTTGTGTTCTATCGCCTCGTCGACCAGGCACGGCGGGCGGACTCCTCCGGGGACCGCGCCGGGGCGCACGAGCTTTTCGAGCGGGCCCTGGGGCTGTGGCGCGGGGCTCCTCTCGCCGACCTCCACCGGTTGCACAGCCACCCCGGTGTCGTCGCGCTGACGAGGGAGCGGCACAAGGCCGTGGTCGAGTACGCCGCCAACGCCGCGGCACTCGGCCGCAACAAGGACGCGTTGCCTCTGCTCCAGGAGGTCGCCGACGCCGAACCGCTGCACGAGGAAGCGCACGCCGCTCTGATGGTCGCGCTCGCCGGAAGCGGCCAGCAGGCGGCGGCGCTGGCCGTGTTCGACACGCTGCGGCGGCGCCTCGCCGACGAGCTCGGCGCTGTTCCCGGGCCGGAGCTCACGCACGCCCACCAACGCGTGCTGCGCCAAAACGTCAGCGCCCGGCCCGAACCGATCAGCGCGCATCGCCAGCTACCGCCGGACATCGCGGAGTTCACCGGCCGCGCCACCGAGCTGCGGGCGTTGCGGGACATTCTCGCGGGGCCGCCGGGCGACCGGCCCACCGTCTGCTGCGTCAACGGCATGGCCGGGGTAGGAAAGACCCGGCTGGCCGTACACGCCGCGCACCAGCTCACGGCCGCGGGCCACTTCGCGGACGTACAGCTCTACGCGGATCTTGGCGGCCACTCCGCCCAGCCGCCCGCCGACCCCGCGGCGGTGCTCGACTCGTTCCTGCGCACACTGGGGGTGCCGAACGACCGGCTCCCACGGAGCCTCGATGAGCGGACGGAGGTCTACCGCGAACGGCTGCGCTACAGGAACGCGCTGGTCCTGTTGGACAACGTGGCCAGCGCGGAGCAGATCGCGCCACTTCTCCCGGCCAGCCCCACCAACACCGCGCTCATCACCGGCCGGCGGGCGCTGGAGCTCGGCGGCGCCCACACCCTGCCTCTGGGGGTGTTCTCCGCCGCCGATGCGCGGGACCTGCTGTCGACCGTCGTCGGAGGCTCCCGGGTGGCCGCCGCTCCGGACGACGCCGAGGCGATCGTGCGCCTGTGCGGCCGCCATCCCCTCGCCGTGGCACTGGCGGCCCGGCGCCTGCGTGCCCGGCCGGCATGGACCATGGCCGACCTCGCCAACCGGCTCACCGCCGACCGGCTCGGCGAGCTCGGCTTGGGGGGACGGCGGCTGACCGCCACCTTCGACCTCTCGTACAGCGGCCTCACCCCTGACGAGCGCCGCATGTTCCACATGCTGGCCCTGCATCCCGGCGCCGACCTCAGCGGGACCACCGCGGCGGCGCTGGCCGGGATCTCCTCGGCCCGCGCCGGGTCCCTGCTCGATCGGCTGGTCCGTGAGCGCCTCCTCGCCGTGAACGAGCAGGGCCGCTACGAGCTGCCCTGCCTGGTCGACGAGTACGCGCGGCAGACCGCCGAGCGCGCCGAGTCCGAGGCCACGCGGGAAGCCGCGATCACCCGGCTCCTCGACTACTATCTGCACACCGCGGCGCGAGCAGCGGCGTTCCTCCTCCCCGACGGCTGGAGTCCGGAGCTGGTCGGCGGCCCTCCCGCGGAAAAGCCGGCACTGGAGACCTTCGGCGAGGCCAAGCTGTGGCTGGCCGCGGAGCGCGCCGACTTGGCCTCCGCCGTCGTCCTGGCGACGGCACAGAGCCGGTGGGGCCACGCGTGGCAGCTCGCGGACACGATCCGCCGGGTCTGGGGGAGTTTCGGGGCCGAGATTCTGTCGGGCACATGCGCGCTCTCCCCGATACGCCCGCCCCGCCCCACGGCGCCCCTCTCCGGCACGCGGTAACCAGCCCCCGGCCGGAGTCATCCGTGCCCAACGGCCGCGGCGAAGAACAGCTCGCGTGCTCCTTCCCGGCCCGCACCGGATGGGAAGCTCACCACCCGACCAACAGGAACCTCAGTAGAGCTCCACCGCTTCCCCCGGTGGGATGCGCTGGTAGTCGCCGCCCGCGGAGTGGGCGGCGGCGTTGAGGATGTTGCCGATCACCCTGGTGCCTATCTCGTTGACCAGGCCGTCGTGGATCGAGTAGGCGCGCTCGGGCGTCACCCGGCTCGCGTAGTCGACGACCTCGGTGGCCTTCAGCCAGGGCGCGTTGGTGGGCAGCAGCAGGGTGCGCACCGGCTCCTCGGGCACGGTGAAGGCATCGCCCGGGTGGAACACCTCGCCGCCGATCAGGAAGCCGATGTTGCGCACCGGGGCGAGGTGGGTGGGGGCGTGCTTCTCGCCGTAGACGTGGACCGCCATCCCGGCGGCGTCGAAGGTGTCGCCGTGCCGCACAACCCGGATCCGCTCGCGCGGCACGTCGGTGAACCGCGCCGCGACGGAGTCGTTCGTCCACACCGTGAGATCGGGGTTTTCCCGCAGCGCGGCGGTGACCGCCGGAACATCAACGTGGTCGAAGTGTTCGTGGGTCACCAGCACCGCGTGGGCGCCGCGCAACAGGTCCGCGCCGCTGAACTCGCCCGGGTCGATCACCACCGCGGATGATCCCTGCTCAACGCGCACACACGCATGCCCATGCTTTGTCAGCCGCACCAGCAGCTCCTTCTCGCCGTCAACTGCCGCCTGGGGACCGCTGGCTCCCAGGCCGGAGCGTCGTCGTTCGAGACGACATTACTGGTTCCGGTAGCGCTGGTGCGCCCGGTCCTGTGCCGCCGAGCGCGCCCGCGCCCGTATCCTCGTGAGGGTTTCCGCCGCGGGGCCGGAGGCCTCCAACTCCCGCAGATCGAGCCGCTGCAGGCGCGCCTCCCGCCGGACCAGGGGCTCCCCCGCCATCTGCCGCGAGGGCGGGGCGCCGTTCCACCCCAGGTAGCAGACCAGGGCCGTGGTGCCCTCGCGTCCTTTGCGCAGGCACAGAACGCTCTGGTGCGCCTGACCGTGCAGGGCGACGTGGCCGGCCCCCACGACGGCGTGCACCGCGCACATGCCGCATTCGCCGAGGTAGGTCAGCGCGTCCACGGCGTCCGGGCCCTTGTCCAGCCACGCCGCCGACAGTCGCCCCGGTGCCCACCCCAGTTCGAAACAGGCGAGCAGCGCGGAGGGTTCGATGCCGCTGCCGTGCTGGAGGTGGCTCCACACCGCATCGAGCGTGGCTTCCAGCAGCACGGGATCCCCCTCGCCCGTCCGGGCACACAGCAGCGAGTAGTCCGGAAGCAGCCGGGTGGCCACCGCCGCGGGCGGCACCGCGCGGGCGACGGGAGTGAGCGCCTCCAGCCGCGCCGCCAACTGCCTCTCCTCCGGCTGGCCCATGGGGCGGCCGTCAGCCGGACGCGAGGTTCGCCAGGGCCGGCGCCAGGCGCGGATGGCCGAACTCGAAACCCGACTCGGTCAGGCGGGTGGGGACGCAGCGGCGGCCGGTCAGCGCCAGCGACGGGTCGGTGCGCAGCACGAGCGCTCCCAACCGGACAAGGGGCGCGGGCGTCGGCGGCGCGGGAGGACGCCGGAACTGCCGGCGCAGGGTCGCCATCAGCTCGGCGTTACGCACCGGGTTGGGGCCGGTGGCGTGGACGGTCCCCGACATCTCGGGGTCTGCCAGCGCGCGGCGCACGACGGCGAGGAAGTCGTCGATGTGCAGCCAGCTCACCCACTGGCGCCCGGACCCGACCCGGCCGCCGAGACCCCACCGGACGATGCCGGACAGCCGGTTGAGGGCGGGGGTGTCCCGGTCCAGGACAACGGAGGTGCGCAGGGTCACCTGGCGATCGGCGCGCACGCCGGCGGCCGCGGCCTCCCAGGCGCGGGCGACACCCGCCATCTGCGGCGGACCATCGGCGACCGGGCTCGTCTCGTCGATGGCCCGCTCGCCAGCGTCACCGAAGATGGCCAGGGTGCTCATCTGGATCCAGACCAAGGGAGGCTCGGCGACGTCGGCGGCGGCCGCGGCCAGCGCCTCGGTCGGCGCCACTCGCGAACGGGTCAGCAGCTCGATCCCCGCGGCCGTTGGGCGGCGGTCGACGAGCTCGCCCGCGAGGTTGACCACCGCCGCCCCGGCCAGTTCCGACGCCCAGGGCCCGACCGTCTCACCGTCCCACTTCACCTGTCGAAACGCGGAACCAGGCCGGGGCGATCGGCTGAGCACGACGACCTCGTGGCCCCGACCCGCGAGATCCTCGGCGATCCGTCGCCCCAACGCCCCCGAACCGCCGGCAAGCACGATCTTCATGGGGCAATTGTGACTTACCGGCCGAGTATGCCGAGATCCCCCATGTCGCGGGACACGGCAACTGGCGCCTCCTCAGGGGACCTGGGGCAGATCGGCGAGGGCGCGAGTGAGGTCCTCCTCGGACAGGGCGTTGTCCTGCATCGCACCGGACAGGTAGGCGCCGTAGGCGGGGAGGTCCAGATGGGCGTGCCCGCACAGGGCCGTGAGGATCACCTTCTCCTCGCCCGAATCCCGGCAGCGCAGCGCCTCGTCGATGCTGGCCGCCAGCGCGTGCGCGGGTTCCGGCGCCGGAATGATGCCTTCGGTGCGGGCGAAGCGCACCCCGGCCGCGAAGCAGTCCTGTTGCGCCACCGCCTGGGCCTCGATGAGGCCCTGCTCGTAGAGGTGGGAGATCAGTGGCGACATGCCGTGGTAGCGCAGCCCGCCGGCGTGGATGGGGTCGGGAACGAAGTCGTGGCCGAGCGTGTGCATCTTCAGCAGCGGGGTCAGCCCCGCGGTGTCTCCGAAGTCGTAGGCGTAGCGGCCGCGGGTGAGCGTCGGGCAGGCGGCCGGCTCGACCGCCCGGATCACCGGCGACATCCGGCCCGCCAGTTTCTCGCGCAGGAACGGGAAGGCCAGCCCGCCGAAGTTGGACCCGCCGCCGGTGCACCCCACCAGCACATCCGGGGTCTCCTCGGCCAGCTCGAACTGCCGCAGCGCCTCCTCGCCGATCACGGTCTGGTGCAGCAGCACGTGGTTGAGCACGCTCCCCAGGGCGTACCGGGTCCCGTCGTCGGCCGCCGCCTGCTCCACGGCCTCGCTGATGGCGATGCCGAGGCTGCCGGTGGACTCCGGGGATTCGGCCAGGATCGCGCGTCCCGCCTCGGTCACCTTGGACGGGCTGGGATGGACGGCAGCGCCGTAGGTCTCCATCATCAGCCTGCGGTAGGGCTTCTGGTCGTAGGAGGCACGCACCTGCCAGACCTCGCAGTCCACGCCGAAGGTGGCGCACGCGAAGGCCAGGGCGCTGCCCCACTGGCCGGCCCCGGTCTCGGTGGTCAGGCGGCGGACGCCTTCCTCGGCGTTGTAGTACGCCTGCGGCACGGCGGTGTTGGGCTTGTGCGAGCCCACCGGGCTGACACCCTCGTACTTGTAGTAGATGTGTGCCGGGGTGTCGAGGGCGCGTTCCAGCCGCCGGGCCCGGAACAGGGGCGAGGGCCGCCACAGCCGGTAGACGTCGAGCACCGGGCCGGGAATGTCCACATGGCGCTCGCCAGTCATCTCCTGGGCGACCAGCGCCCGCGGAAACAGTGGGGCCAGGTCGTCCGACGCGATCGGCCCTCCGGTGCCCGGATGCAGCGGCGGTGGCGGAGCCACCGGAAGATCCGCCAGCAGGTTGTACCACTGGGTCGGCATGCTGCCCTCGTCCAGCAGGTACTTCGTCTGACCCGGCATGCGCAGCCTCCTAGGGGGTAGTACGGACCGGCACCACACTAGGATCACCGCCGGCGGCCGCTCCTGCGGTGGTCGTGCGGACCTCGTTCCCCGCCGTACCCGGGCAGCGACCGGGACCTAACGGCCGCCGAGCGAGCTGGAGGCGCTGAAGCTGGCCGCCGAGGGGGTGCCGGACGGGGATTGGCGGCCGGTCCCGACGAGCGCGACGAGCAGGATCCAGATGTAGATGGTCTCGGCCGACAGCCGCTCAGTGAGCCCGACCGGGCCGTATCCGGCGAGGGCGAAACCGAGCCCGACACTGCCCGCCAGCGATACGGCGGCGGCGACCGCCGCGGAAACGGCGATGACCGGCGCGGTGCGGCGAGTGCTGGTGGCGATCAGGACGAGCACGAGCAACTGGCCCAGGAACAGCGGGATCGCGAGCAGCGAATGCAGCGCGATGTCGACGTTGCCCGGGACGAGCGCGGTGGCCACCCCGCTGGCACCGATCAGCACCCATAGGCAGAGGATCGCCCACGTGCGGCGCCGGCCGCTGTACACGGGGCGCAGGGCGACGCCGCCGGCGGCGAGCAGCACCGAGAGAACCGCGGTTCCGGCGTTGAACAGCGCATGACGCGGTGAGCACGACTCCAGGACACCGACCGGCCGCTGCTCGGTGGTGCACTCGGTCCAGCCCAGGTCACTGACCGTGTGATGAAGGAACTCGTAGGGTACTGGCCAGGCGCTCACCACGACGAGCTGCACCGTGACGTAGGCGAGGGCGACGAAGCACCACACGGCCCGGGCGACGGCAACTCCGCTGATCTGCCGGATCATGGCGACTACCCCTCCTCGATAGCGGACTCGCCGACGGCGATCGTATATCTTCCACCGCACCACTCGGGCCGTCGAACCGGCCCTGCTGCCCCACTGGCCGGCCAATCGGGGGCGCTCCGGTACCCATCACCCGCACGGGGCGCGGGTGATGGAGCGCCCTGAGAGCGAAGCGGGCCACTGCCGGCCGGGGGCCCGCTGACCCGCCGCACGGCATGCGGGGGGAACGGCACCGCGACCAGTGCCGCCATCGCGGCAACGAGAACTCGGCACGACGCGTCCTCCGCGCTCGCGGCCGAGCGCGGAGGACGCTCACACCATCACTGCCCGTATTCGTGGCGCCCTGAATCGCTCCGGCGTGGAGCGGGCGCCCCCTGTGATCCGCCGCGAGCGGGGGTCACCTCCGCGAGCCAGATCCCGGTGATCGCGTCGATCAACCCGGTGGCGGTGTCGTGCCAATCGGCCCTGGGTGTCGGGGCACGGCGGGCGAGGGCGCGTTCTCGATCGGCACATATGTGCACGATCAGCTGGGTGGAGAACTCCGCGCGTTCGGTGCGCACGTCGAGTGGCAGGTCGGGCAGGCACCGGTGCAGCCCATCAACGATCCCGCGCAGTGCTGGCGTGGTGAGGGCCTCCTTGACCATGACGTGCCGAAGGGTCGGGTCGGTCATGACCTGAGCGCCGAACCGCGCGTACCAGGACGGGACCCCCAAAGCGGCCAGGTGCTCCGTGACCGGGCGAACGAGGCAGGCGACCCAGTCGCGCACGTCGGCCGACTCACGCACCTCGGCCAGTCGTTGCGCACGCGAACGCTCGATCGGCTCGGCGTGTTCGCGCGCGATCGCGCGCACGAGCTCGACCTTGCTCCCGAAGTGGTAGCCGACCGCGGTGTTGTTGCCCTGCCCCGCAGCGTCGCTGATCTGGCGGTTGGACACGGCGACCACGCCGCGCTCGGCGAACAGGCGCTCGGCCGCGTGGCGGATCTGCCCGCGGGTGGCGCTGATCTGATGTGCTCGTGTTTTTCGCTCGACCATGGTCACCACCGCGACGGCACCTCACGCGGCCCGCCGACCATGGGACGTGGCGTCCGGCCCTCGTCCATTCCCAATGCGACCGCGAAGCGGGGAAGCGACTCTACCCGACCCTGCTCCATCGGGACTCCTTTGGTCGAGGGCTGGCGCATCCACTCAACCTAACGCGTTACTTTAAGTCGATCGACTGACTTTCGAATATTTCGTTCGCACCTCCGGACCCCGGTACGGGAGGTTCTCCGCCTTGCCGAATTCCAGTTCGGTGCCGCCACACGACAGCGCGCTCGCTCCGACTCGCCCGCACGTCGCCGTGGCGGTGCTGGCGTTCTCCGGGCAGGCGTCATCGGTGCCGGTGTCGGGCTCGCCCGCGGCGCCATGCCCGCCCTGGTCACGGCGGTCGTTCCGGTGTCGGGGACCGCCGCCGCCAACGGCCCCAACACGCTGATGCGGTCCGTGGAACCTCGGCCTCCAGCGCTGTGGCCGGCGTTGCCCTCACCCAGATGACCACCACCTTCGGGGGAACCCCGTGCCCTCCGAGGGCAGCTTCCGGATGGTCCTCGCGATCGGCGTCGCAGCGGCCCTCGCCGCGCTGACGATCGCGGGCTTCCCTCGCCGGCCCCGATGGCCGGTGTTAGCTGGCGACCCCAACGGCCCGCCGGACCGTCTCGGGTTGGTGGAGCGCGCTGAGCATGAAGTGGGCGACGTCGGCGCGCGGGACGGAGTAGCCGCGCGGGAGGTTCCGCTCGGGGGCTGTCCGGTAGGTGCCGGTCAGCGGCTTGTCGGTCAGCCGCGGCGGTCGCACGCTCGTCCAGTCCAGCTCACTCTCGCGCAGGGCGTCCTCCATCTCGGCGAGGTCGGCGTAGTGCTTGCGGAGGATGGCCTTGAGCACCGGGCCCAGTACGTACCCCATGAGGACGTCGTCGCCCGGGTCCCGCGCGGGCGGATTCGGGCGGCCGGGGGACGGCACCGTGCCGACCGGGGCGGCGCTGACGGCGATGAGGCGCGCCACGTCCGCGTCCCGCATCGCCCGGACGATGGTGCGCGTGCCCCGCGAGGTGATACCCGCGTCGGAGACCGACCGCGGCCCCAGGCCGGAGAGCACCGCGTCGGCGCCCGCTACCGCGTCCCGCATAGCCGCCGGGTCCGGGTCCGTCAGGTCGACCGCGACGCCCCGCGCCTCGTCGGGGAGCTTCCCCGGGTCGCGCACGGCCGCGGTGACATTGTGGCCGGCGGCGAGGGCTTGGCCGAGGATATGGCGTCCGATGCCCCCGGTCGCCGCGAAAATGGTGAGTCGCATCGTGGCCCCTTGGTTAGTGAGTACTTACACACAACGCTATCGCATCGCTGGCTTCGCGATCCGCCGGGCTACCACGCGCCCTCCGCCCTCGCGGTGCCCTCCAGCGCCATTGGCCGCACGGAGCGGAACCCCGGCGTGCCCGCGGGACAGTCGGATACAGCGCCCCAGCAACGTTGGCTCCGAAACGTGCCGGGGATAGTACTCACCGGAACAGGGGGCTGGCGGCGCTCACTCTCACACCGGAACGGAGGCGGACGAGCGTGGCGATGGACACGGCCGTGCATCTCTCTCTGGCGCTCGTCGGGTTCGGCTGCTCCCTCGTCCCGCTGGCAATCCGGCTTCCTGGCCCATTGCCCAGGTGGGGCATCCACTCGATCATGGCGCTGGCCATGGGGGCCATGGTCGTCGCGGGCATGACCGGCCCGGCCCGCCTGCCACTCGCCGCGGTCCTACTCATCCCGGCGGCGTGGGCCTGGTACGAACTGCCGAGGCGCCGGGAGTGGCTGCACGTAGTCGTGGACCTGCTGGCCATGGCGCTACTCGTGCTTTTCGCACCGCCGCATGGCGGCACCATGGCTCCCGATGCCGCCGACCACGCGCACGGCCATGGCGCGCTGGGCGGAACGGCGGCCGCGCCGGTCGCTGTCTTCCTCTTCTGGCTGTGCGCGCACGGAAGCTGCCTGACTCAGCGGAACAGACGGCCACCCGCCGCCGACTCGCTGAGCAGCCTGGGCATGGTTGGATCGATGGCGGTAATGGGAATCCTTGGCTGACCAGCAATGGGACCGTGCACACAGCGTCGGTTCCCGGCCGGGGACCGCGAGCCCGCCAACCGGGCCGCGCCGTCGTTGACGTGGTGCTCGGTGTCGCCGTAGACGCGCAACGTGACATCGGCGTTCATCGCGCGCGGCGAGGCGGCGGTGGCCTCGGCGCGCTCCAGGGGCACCCACGCGTCGTGGCGGCGGGTACGGAGGTAGAGCGGGGTTTCCTCGAAGGAGCCCTCTTGTGCGGACTCAGTCCGCCGCGGAATGCAGCACCCGGTCGAACGCCGCGTACGCCGCCTCGTCGAACAGAACGAACCTGCAGGTGGTGACGCTGCTCGGAGCGGCGTCGCGCACAGCGGCGACGGCGACGCGCGCGGCGTCGTCCAGCGGCCAGCCGTACGCCCCTGCAGAGATCGCCGGGAAGGCCACGGTCCGGGCGCCGAGCTCGTCGGCCAGCCGGAGGGACTCGACATAGCAGGAGGTGAGCAGGTGCGTCCGGTCCTCGGTGGCACTGTGGACGGGGCCGACCGTGTGGATCACCCACCGCGCCGGGAGGTCGCCGGCCGTGGTGGAGACGGCCTGTCCGGTCGGGAGGGGGCCGGACGCCGCGCGAATCCGGCGGCACTCCTCAAGGATCCGCGGCCCGCCGCGCCGGTGGATCGCGCCATCGACCCCGCCCCCACCGAGCAACGATGAGTTCGCGGCGTTCACGATGGCGTCGACGTTCTGCTGGGTGATGTCGCCGCGGACGATCTCGGTGTCCATGAGTCTGGGTCCCCGTTCCCAATTCAGCGTGCGTGCTCGCACCCTACCGACTACCGCCGCGGTGTGGCCCGCCATACCGGGGCCGGCGGGTCGCTAAGCACCCGCCGCGCGGATCGCGGTCGCGCGTGGGCGGAGCCACCGGGTTCCGGTGGCCCCGCCCTCCAGGGAAGCGTGCCGCGGCTCAGTCGGCCGCGGCGTCGGCCGGCGCCGCGGCGCCGGCGGTCCGGGAGACCGGCTCCGTGTCCGGAGCGGAGCGCGCGGGCAGCAGCAGCGAGCCCCCGACGCAGATGAGAACGTTCAGCCCCAGACCGGCGAGCCCGCCGGGAACGCCGTACAGGGTCGAGACACCGGCCATCGTCAGGACCCCCGCGAACCCCGCGCCCACGGCCATGCCGCAGAACACCGGGACCGCGGAGAGCCGCCGCCAGTAGAGGCCGAGGATGAACGCCGGCGCGAGCTGCACGATGAGCTCGAACTTCAGCACGAAGATGTTGTACAGCGTCGTGGGCGGGTTCCACGCGATAACCAGCAACACAGCGACCGCGACGACGCCGGCGACCTTGCCGGCACGCAGAGCCGCCTGTTCCGTGGATCGCGGGTTCAGGTACCGCCGGTACAGGTCGCGGGAGAAGATCGAGGAGAGGCTGAGCAGCGCCGAGTCGGCGGTGGACACGATGGCCGCCACGACCCCGCCGAAGAGCAGGATCATGATCACGAAGAAGAAGGCGTTGATCCCGGCCACCTCGTTGGCGATCATGCCGACCAGCAGCTCGGAGCGGTCCTCGGAGAGCCCGGGGAAGAGCTGGATGCCGATGATGCCGACCACGAACACCACACCGGTCGTGAGCAGCGGCATCCACGCCATGAACGCGAACGACCGCTTGAGGGTGCGTTCGCTGCGTGCGGCGTAGATGCGCTGGATGGCGTGCGGGTACACCGCGGCCCCGAGACCGATCATGACGATCATCGACACCCAGTTCACCGAGTCCTCAAGCGGCGGGACCTCGATCTTTTCCGGCTCGTTGGCCGCGAGGTAGGTGGTGACCTCGTTCATGCCGCCCGCCAGATACAGGGCGCCGGCCAGCAGGAACCCGATCCCGACGAGCAGCGCGATCCCCTGCATCACGTCGGTGAACGCCACCGCCCGCATGCCGCCCAACCATGAGTAGACGAGCATGACCACGACGAATGCGACCACGCCCACCTGGTAGGGGATCGTGTCGCCGGTAAGCCCGGAGATCCCCTGGCCCATGGCCACGAGCTGTTCGAGAAGGTAGTTCGCGAGTCCCCAGAGCATCAGCACGATGGCGAGGATCGTCACCGGTGTCGAACCGAAGCGGTACCGGATCCAGTCGGCCGGGGTGAGGAACGCGTTGCGCTTCGCGATCCCGTACAGCCGCGGCGCGAAGAGCAGGTAGGCCGCGATGACCGCGATCATGAACGGCACCGACTGCCACCAGGTGAAGCCGCTGCGGTAGGCCTCGGGCGCGTACCCTACGACGGAGTTCCCGCTGTACTGGGTGGCGTAGAGGGTGAAGAAAAGCGCGACCATCCCGAGCCCGCCGCCCGCCAGGTAGTGGCCGCGCATGTCGGTTCGGGCGCCGGGTTGCCGACGGCCGGCGAGGAAGCCGATGAGCAGCATGAGCGCGGCGTAGCTGGCAAGGATCGCGATCCCGCTCGCGCCGCCGAAGCTGAGATTCTCCATGCGTCACCCACCGTGCCCGTCAGGGGCACCGGGCACGGTGCCGCGGTCGGTCCGAGCGCTCTCCTCGCTGGGTTCGGCGATGTTCCAGTACCGCAGGCACGCCCAACTGATGACGAAGCTGAACAGCACGGTGCCGGCCACAGCGGCCAGCAGCCACGACGGGATCCCGAAGAACGTGGGGCCCACGGTCCCGGCCGGCCAGAGGAGCGGGCTCCCTCCGACGATGAGGGCGACGATGACGACCCACAGCAAGGGCTCGCGTATCGGTTCCCGTATTCGCTCCGCTCGCGATGCTCTCTCACGCATGTACCGACTCCCAGCGTTCCCCGATTGGGCTCGTTCCTTGCCGTGCGGCCCGATAGGACCGGGGACGCTTCCCTTGCGCGAACCGCCCCGGCCCCCGAACGTGGACCCCGACGCGTTCCGCCGCCCGCTGGCGCCGATGCCGGTAGCACTGGGTGCGCACCGGGCACACACGTCGATGTGACACAGGCCACCTTCCACTCGATTGTGTACAAGATAACGAGCAGCCCAAGGCCCGTCAAAGCTTCTACAGGGAAAAATTCACCAGCACAGCATCGAATCAGAGGACGTTGTATACGACTGACGCTACTTCCGCAGCGTTCGCCGGTGCTCTGGATGCGTGGCACCGCGTGTAACGGGGGCGGCGACGGCGGTGTGGGTCAGCCCTCAGTAGTCGCTTCTGGTGCCCGGCGGTAACGCACTCGACGGAAGTAGCAGCGAAGGCAGTGGGTGGCCGAGCCTGCGATAGTCGGTACAGGTGCCCGGTGGTGGCGCACCCGACGAGAGCAGCGAGGACGGTGGGGGCTGGGCCTGCGGTGGTCGCCCCTGGTGCCCGATGGTGGCGCCCGTAACGGGGACGGCGCGAGGTTCCGGGGGTGGCCTGTGTCGGGGCGTGCGTGGGGGCCGGCCCTCGTAGCGGTACCGCGCGTGCGCCCGCTATGTCCGGATTGCGCGGCCCTGGGCGCCGATCTTGAGGATTTCGTTCCTTCCAAGCGCTACAAAGGAACCATTTCCTCAAGATCAACGCACAGTACTCCCATAATCCGGACATAGCGGGCTCGCGCGGCATCGAATCTGACTGTGCGGACATGTTCAGCGCCGAGAATGTCCCCACGGACACCCCCGCTGCGTCCCGCCACCGGTCGCCGCTGCCCTCGTTGGGCGCGTCACCATCGGGCACCCGTACCGATCACCCGGGGGTCGGCTCACCCACTGTCGTCGCTGCCCCCGTCGGATGCGCCACCGCCGGGCTCCCGCACTGTTAGGTCTGGAAGCCTGCTTGGTGCCGGATGCGTTTTTGTGGGGGTCCTTTGGCGGTGCGGGAGTGGGGGCCGGCGTGGGCGGCGTGGATGGCGCGGCCGTCGACGTTGGTGGAGATGAGGTGGACGCGCACGTTGTGCTGGCGGGCCCAGGTGTGCCGGGGTGTCCAGGTCGGTGAGCATGCGCACTTCGGCCGGCGGGTCGTGGGCGGGGCGGTCGGCGCGGGCGGTGGCCCATGCCGCGGCGTGCTCGGGCGTCTCGCGTTCGGGGCGCGGGGTGGTCACGCGGGCACCTCCTCGCCGGTGTCCGCCAGCAGGTCCGCGCCGGCCCGGCCGCGCCTCACCTCTTGCGCGCGATGCCCGCCATGCCGAGCTGCTCCCCCGGAGCCAGGGTGTCGGGGTCCTTCGGCCCTTCCGGGCGCCAGAGAGCGGTGTAGACGACCCCGGGGTCGATCAGCTCGAAGTCACCGAAGTGGTGCTCGATCTCGCTCGGCGTGCGTGCCCACCCCTCTTCGAGGTTCTCCCGCGTGATGCGGGCGAGTTCCTGCTGGGCGGGCAGGCCGGTGTCGGCGAGCGACGTCAGGAACAGATAGCTGCCCGGGGCCAGTGCGTCGCGGTAGGCGGAGACCACCTCGTCGGCGATGTCCGGGGACAGGTAGTGCAGCATGCCGACCAGCATCACCGCCACTGGGCGGTCGAAGTCGATGAGCCCTGTGACGTCGGAGTCGGTGAGGATACCGCGGAAGTCGCGGACGTCTCCCGTACCGACCCGGGTGTTGGGATTGTCGGCGAGGATCGCCTGACCGTGCACGTGAACCAGGGGGTCGATGTCGATGTAGACAACGCGCGCCGCCGGGTTGATCTCCTGGGCGACCTGGTGGGTGTTCTGCACGGTGGGCAGGCCGCTGCCCAGGTCGAGGAACTGGTCGATGCCGGCCTCCCCGGCCAGGTGGCGTACTCCCCGCACCAGGACCTTGCGGTTCTCGTGGGCGGACTCCTGCAGGCCCGGGATGTGCTCGATCGCGTAGTTGGCCAACTCGCGATCGGCGGTGTAGTTGTCCTTGCCGCCAAGAAGGGCGTCGTAGGCGCGCGCGATGGTTGGTTTGGAGACGTCCAGCCCGGACGGGGTCGACTGCGGCTCACGTGGATCGTCGGTCATCGGCCCGGTCCTCGTCCGTTTCGCGGTTCCTGGGAATTCCGACAATCATAGGGTCATCGCGACCGCCGCGGTGCCAGGCACCGCCCCTTCCGGGGCGTGCGCGAGGCGCTGGGCTGCGCGGGCGCCTAACCAGCCCGAGGCCGGAACAATGGGGGTTCTCGCCCTCCTCGGTGCTCCCAACGGCCGGCGGCGCGGGCCGTCTCCCCCGCGCCACCGGCCGCACCCGTTTCCGGGCCCCTCCTCTCACGCCGACCGGAGCGCGCTCCCCCGGGCGTAGAACGAGGACGGGGTGCGGGACGGGGGGAACAGGAAGCGGTCGAGGTCCTCGGTGTGGAACCCGGCCCGTTCGACGGCCGCGACCGTGTCACGCCCCAGATGGCAGCCGCCCGCCAAGCGGGGCCAGATGGTGGCGTCGAGCAGCCGCTGCGCTCGGACGAAGCCAGGGGTCTCGGCGCGTACGTGCTCCAGGTACCGGAGCTGTCCGCCCGGCCGGAGTACCCGGAACGCCTCGGCGAGTGCCGTCTCGGGGTCGGGGACGGAGCACAGCACCATGGCGCAGACCACCGCGTCCTGGCTTTCGCTGGTGGCGGGCAGCTCCTCGCCGACACCCCCGACCACGGTGATGGGGACGGGCGCGTCCTCGGCGGCGGCCGTGGCGAGCGCGCGCAGCCGCGGCTCGGGCTCGACCGCCAGCACGTGGCCAACCGTCGACGGGTAGTACGCGAACGTCCCGCCGGTTCCGGCGCCGATCTCCAGGACGTCGCCGGTCAGGCCGGCGAGCAGCGCCTGGCGGTGCTCGCCGATGCCGCCGTGCTCCAGGGCGCGGTTGATCCGCGGGTACAGACGGGCGAAGACGGGGTGGTGTACGTGGCGCATTACGCTCCTCACCAGGTCACTGGCAGGCTGGTGAGCCCACCGGTCAGCGCGCTGCGGTTGATGGTCAGCTCCTCCACCCGCGTGGCCAGCCGCATGTCCGGGAAGCGCGGGATGAGCTGGGCGAGGACGGCGCGCAGTTCGATCCGCGCCAGTGGGGCTCCAATACAGTACCGGGCCCCGTGGCCGAAGCTGAGGTGGTCGGCGGGCTGGCGGGTGACGTCGAAGTCCGCACTGTTGGCGAAGACCGACTCGTCGTGGTTGGCGGCCCGAATGTCGAGCAGCACCAGGTCGCCGGCGCGCACCGGGACACCGGCGACCTCCAGGTCACTGCGCGCGTACCGGGGGATGCCGTCACCGTTTCCGACCCGCGCGCGCAGCGTCTCCTCGACCACGCTGTCGAGCAGGCCGGGGTCGGCGTGCACCGCTCGCCACTGCTCGGGCTCGGCCAGCAGCATCAGGACACCGAACCCGATCGCCACCACGGTGGTCTCGTGCCCGGCGAACAGCAGGAACATGCCCATCATGGCGGCCTCGTCCGCGCTGACCCCGTCAGTGCCCGCCAACCGCGAAAGCACGTCGTCGCCGGGCTCGCGGCTCTTCCGGGCCACCAGCTCCCGCCCGTACTCGAACAGCTCGGCCAGCCCTTGCTCGGACCGTGCCCGGTCGTGTTTGTCCGCGGCGGCCTGGCTCCAGGCCCGGAACCGTTCGCGGTCCTCGTAGGGCACCCCGAGCAGCGCACAGATAACGGCGATCGGCAGCGGCAGTGCCAGCGCCTCGACGAGGTCGGCCGGCGGAGTCCGCTGGTCGAGCCGGTCGAGAAGGTCCCGGGTGAGCTCCTCGACGTGGGGGATCAGAGCGCGCATGCGCCCGCGCGTGAAATGCGGCCGGAGCAGCCCGCGCATCCGGGAGTTGTCAATGCGCTCGGTGTCGAAGTTCCCCATAGGACCGCCGAACACCGCGGACTCTCCGGTGCGGGACGCGTTTGCCGGGTCCGGATGGGAGCGGCCGAGCCGGTCGTCGTCGAGAAGTTCGCGCACCTCTTTGTACCCGGTGACCAGCCACGCCGCGTCGCCAACCGCGGTGCGGACCGGGTGGATGGGACCGCGGGCGCGCAGCTCGGACTCAACCGGCGCGGGCTGGAGCGGGTGGGTCAGTTCGAAGGGAAGGTGGACAGGCGGCATCGCGCTCACCCTCAATGTATATGTTCGTTTGTATACTCGAATTTAAACTATGTCACGTGTAAACTTCGATGTAAACAAAGGAGGTGCGATGGCGGCCAGCAACCGCGAGGACCACGCGCAGCCCCCGGCGCGCAAGCTGCGCCGCGCCGAGCGGCGCGAGCAGATCATGGACGCCGCCACCCGCGCCTTCGCCCGCGCCGGGTTCGCCGCGACCAGCGTGGACGACATCGCCGCCGAGGCCGGGGTCACCCGCGTTCTCCTCTACCGGCACTTCGACGCCAAGGCCGACCTGTACCGGGCCGTCCTCGACCGCGCCTGTGAGCGGCTGGCGGAACGTGTGGGAAGCGACGACTTCGACGAGGAGAGCATCCCCGCGTTGCTGCGTGCCGCCGCCGACGACCCCGACGCCTTCCGGCTGCTGTTCCACCACGCCGCGCGGGAGCCGGAGTTCCGCGACCTGATCGACACCATCACCGACGCCTCGACCGAGATCGCACGCAAGAACCTCCCCGCCTCAGTCGCGGACGGCCCGTGGGCCGACTGGGTCGCCCGGCTGCTCCCCACCTTCACCATCGAGGCGGTCATCGCCTGGCTGGACGCCGGCCAGCCCGACCCCGAGACCGCGGCCGACCGCATCAGCCGCGCCGTGCACGGCATCATGTCCGCCGCCCACCCCGGCGACTGACCGCGGTCCGGCCGCGCGGCTCCCGGCCGGACCGTGCTACGCCTTCCTCCGAGCGCGCCCGCTGCCCGGAGGAAGGCGAGTTCCGGACGTTCCACCGGCGGCGTTAGGACGCCGCCCGGGCCAGTCGCGAGCCGCGGCGCCACGCGACAACTCCGACACCGGCGACCCACAGAGTCGCGAGCATGGTGAACGGCACGAACAGCTCGAAGGACAGCCCGGGAACCCCGGCGAAGAGCAGGCCGCCGCCGAGGAACCAGCCCGCGGAGCCCGCGATGCCGACCCAGGTCAGAAGTTTCGGGAAGTCGTCCGTGTACAGGTGCGCGACCGCGTGCGCCAGCAGCGCCAGTCCCAGCAGCGACTGGGAGAGAATGGAGGCCGCCCCGGAGACCAACTCAAGAACCTTGGCCTGCTGGACGAGCTCGCCCTGGGGCGCGGTCCCGTTCGCCCACGCGTCGGCCACATGGCCGATGCTGAGCCCGTCGACGGCGTAGGCGACCGCGAACACCGCGACCGCGACCATCAGCAGCGGCTGGGCCAGACCGGCGACCGCCCGGGCGCGTTCCCCGCTCATCACGCGAGCCAGGGCCGCGAACGCGACCACCCACGCCAGCATGGCCATGATGCCGCCCAGCCGAATCCACAACCATGGTCGGTCGTTGACGTGGTCGAACGCCGCCACCGGGTCGCCGCGCGGCACATCGCCCAGCAGGGCGAACGCGACGGAGATAGCGACCGTCCCCGCCACGGCAGCACACGCCGCTATCCGGAGCAGCAGCACCGTCTCGGTTCCCGACGCTTCGGTCGCAGGCGGGACGACAGGTGGGACATGCGTCATCGGTTGCCCCTTTCCGCACGACGTTGTTCCTGAACTACCGCCCAGTCTCACCGTCGCCGCAGGTCACGGACATCGGGTAGGCACCCGAGACGCACCTGATCCCCGCCCTAGGGGGCGCGGCCCGCATCCCCTACCGCCGCTCAGGTCCGCGCCACCGCGAACGAGAAGGGCGCCGCGTCGCTCGCGCGGCGCCGGGCGCCCGCCGACCCGCTAGGTCCGTGCCGGAGTGGCCGGCGCGGCGGCCTCCCGGCGCCCGGCTCCCTTGGCGCTGAGGGCGCACAGCGCGGCCCATCCGCCGGCCACCAGAACCGCTCCGGTGCGGCGCGGGGCGCTGGCCAGTCCCCGGCCGAGGAAGACCGCGTCGCCGGCATCGGAGGCCACCCGCGCCGCGATCAGCCACCGCAGCGCCGGCCCGCGGGGCGCCAGAGCCATTCCGGTCCCCACAGCGACGTCGCGGAAACCGATCAGTGAGGTCAGCACCCGGGTCTCCCGGGACACCGAGCCGTCGCCTTCCGCCAGCCCGGTCGGGACCGCGACGATCTCCGGGCGGACGATGGTGGCGGCACCGAACACGGCCGTGCCGAGCCCGAGCGCGCGGGCCAGTAGCGCCATTGCGGTCTCCTTCGATCGTGCCGGCTCGCGAGTGGGACGCGCCGCACGCCCCAGCGCCGACGCTACCCCGCTACTTCCGGACACCGCTGCCCCCATTGCTCCATACCCGCTGTGGCCAGGAAATTCCGGTGTGTTCCATGATCGGTTCGAAACATTTCTCTGGCATGCTTGCGCGGCGACGGCCGCGAGTAGGCGCCCGGCCAGGCGAGAGCGAGGCAGCAATGGCAGAGACGGCAGAGGCACGGTCGTTCACCGACCGGTTCTTCAAGATCAGCGAGCGAGGGTCGACCGTCGGACGGGAAGTCCGCGGTGGGCTGGTCACGTTCTTCGCGATGGCCTACATCGTTGTCCTCAACCCGCTGATCATCGGGACCGTTCCCGACTCCACGGGCGCCTTCCTCGGCGGCGGCGCCGAACCCGACCTGGCGTTGGTCTCCGCCGCTACGGCTCTGGTTGCGGGCGTGCTCACGATCCTCATGGGGGTGGTCGCGAACTTCCCGTTGGCGCTCGCCGCCGGCCTCGGGCTGAACGCGTTCGTCGCGTTCGCGGTCGCCACCCAGATGACCTGGGCCGACGCCATGGGGCTCGTGGTCATCGAAGGCTTCATCATGCTGGTGCTGGTGCTCAGCGGATTCCGCAAGGCGGTCTTCACGGCGGTGCCCCGCGAGCTCAAGACCGGCATCAGCGTCGGGATCGGCCTGTTCATCGCCTTCGTCGGGTTGGTCAACGGCGGCTTCGTCAGCTCGACCCTCATGCCGACACCGCCGGTGGAGCTCGGCGCGTCCGGGTCGCTCGCCGGCTGGCCGGTCCTGGTGTTCTGCATTGGCATGCTGGCCGTGATCATCCTGCACACGTTGCAGGTCAGGGGCGCGATCCTGTGGTCGATCATCGGCACCAGCATCATCGCCGTCATCGTCGAGCAGGTTGGGAACATCGGCGTCCAGGACGCCGAGGACCCCGACGCCAACCCGACCGGGT
Organism: Lipingzhangella halophila; assembly: GCF_014203805.1. Classification (GTDB taxonomy): domain Bacteria; phylum Actinomycetota; class Actinomycetes; order Streptosporangiales; family Streptosporangiaceae; genus Lipingzhangella; species Lipingzhangella halophila. The sequence continues at coordinate 5,745,194 of NZ_JACHJT010000001.1, forward strand.
GGACACTGAACGCCCCCGAACTTCCCGGCCGGATCGCCGACATCCCGGACTTCTCGCTCCTCGGCCAGTTCAGCCTGCTCGGGTCGTGGGACCACGTGGGCGTCGTTGTGGTGGTCCTGCTTGTCTTCACGCTGCTGCTCACCGACTTCTTCGACACCATGGGGACGATGGTGGCGGTGGGCCACGAGGGCGGCCTGCTGGACCGCGAAGGCAACCCGCTGGGCTCCCAGCGCATCCTGGTCGTCGACTCGCTGGCCACACTGGCCGGCGGCACTGGTGCGGTATCGACCAACACTTCCTTTGTCGAGTCGTCCGCCGGGGTCGGCGACGGCGCCCGGACCGGGCTGGCCAGCGTCGTTACCGGGGTGTGCTTCCTGCTGGCGACGTTCCTCTCTCCGCTGGTGGCGATGGTGCCCAACGAGGCCGCCGCCCCAGCCCTGGTGCTCGTCGGCTTCTTGATGATGACCCAGATCCGCTCCATCAGGTGGGACGACTCCGACTTCGCGATCCCCGTGTTCCTCACGATCATCCTGATGCCGTTGGCGTACTCCATCAGCGTCGGCATCGGCGCCGGCTTCATCTCCTACGTGGTGCTCAAACTGGTACGCGGTCAGGTCCGGGCGGTCCACCCGCTGATGTGGCTGGTGGCGGCGCTGTTCGTGGTCTACTTCGCCGTCGAACCGATCCAGTCCGTACTCGGAGGGCTCTGAGCAGCCCGTCTCTTCCTCGCAGAAGGCGGCCGGCAGGCCGCGGTACCCGCCGGCCCGGGCGGTATCTGTGTCCGGGCCGGCCGTGCGAAAGCGCCCATGGCCGGCGCCGCGCGCCGCCCGATTCCGCGGGCTGCCAACCGACCCGTAACACGGAATGGCGATCCTCGCTTTTTCCTCAATAACCCGAAAAACCGGAAATCGCATCTGACCCGCATGGATCGCGCGTTTCGGGCTGACCTTTTATCGCGCCTCTGCGGGCGCACCACCCGCCCTCGCCCGCGGATATGACAATTACGAAATCCGCGCCCTGGGTTCCGGTATTTGTGCTAAGTGTGGGTACATGGCTGCTGGACCCAGTTGCCGCTCCCGAATTCACCCCCTGATCGATCGCTCGACGGAACCGCCCCCGCACGTCGCTTTCGAACTGACATCCCGGGAGAGCCATGACCGTCAATCTTGTTCTGGTGTCCGGCGCGCTCGCTCTGGTACTCGCAATCGGTTACCTGGTGGCACGCAAGTCCGGCATCTCGGCCGACGACTACAGCGGGCCCGTGGGAACCATGATCGCCCCGTCTGTCCTGGCCATCTACCTGATCGCAATGGCCATGGGCATCGTGATCGGCTGGGAGAACAAGAACACCGCCGCGGACAACGTGGTCGACGAGGCTTCGGCGGCCACGGCCCTCTACTGGAGCACCCAGACGCTGCCCGAGGACAGCGCCGAACCGATCCGCCAGGACCTGCGGGCCTACCTCGCGACGGTCATCCGCGACGACTGGCCGGCAATGCGCGGGGGAGAACTGAGCAAGGCCGGAGAGACCAGCCTCGACCGCCTGATGGTGAGCGTGAACGAGGGCGCGTCGGAGAACAACTCCGGAACCGCCGACCAGATCACCGCCCACCAGCAGATGGCCGTACTCGTCGACCAACGGATGCAGCGAGCCGACTCCGCCGAGGACACCATCCCGGAGGCACTGAAGATCGCCGTACTCGTCAGCGCCGTCGCCGTGGTCGTGCTGCCGTTCGGTTCCCGCGATCGGGGCTCCCGGGCGAGCTTCCTCTGGGCTCTGGTGAACCTGGCGTTTGTCGCGGTGACCGTGGTGGTGCTGTTCTACCTGGACAACTCCTACGCCGGAGTGCACGCGATCGACGCCCAGCCGCTGGAGAACGCGCTCAGCGGGTTCGACCGGATCGACCGCGTCTCCGACTGATCCCGCGGGTTGTGCCGCCCTGCGTGTCCGGGACGGCACAACGCCACCCCGGACGGACACTACCTGCGTCCCGCCGCGCCTCCCGCCGCCACGGCCACGGTGACCAGCACTACGACGATCATGATGTGCAGCGGTTGGAACCCGTCGAGACCGCGCTCCTCGCGGGCCTCCGGCGCCAACGCGGTGTCCGGGCTGGGCCGCTCGGGCTCCGAGGGCTCCCGCTCGGGAGGCCCGGGAGGGGCGGGAGGATCGCCGTTCGGGACCGGCCCGGGGGCGGCCTGCTCCACCGGCGTTTCGGGTGTCGGGTCGGGAGGGTCGGCCGGCTCGGTGGGTTGCTCGGGGGCTTCTGGGGGGTCTTCGGGGGGTTCGGGTTCCGGTTCGGGCTCCGGCTCGGGTTCGGGTTCCGGTTCGGGCTCCGGAGGGGGGTCGGGTTCGGGCTCCGGCTCCGGAGGCGGTTCGGGTTCCGGCTCCGGAGGCGGTGCGGGCGTGGGCGGACACACTGGCGGCGGCTCGCCCACGGACACCGACACCACGACCCCGGGGGCACACACGACCACGCCGGCACTGACCTCCACACCCGCTCCGGGGGCCGAAACCGCGGCACCAGGGCTGTCGCCAGGAGGGGCGTCGGGGCCGCCGCCCTCCTGGGGCGGCGGCGGTTCCACGGGTTCCGCGGGCACCGCATCGGCCCGGGCGACTCCTCCCGCCGCCGGGAGGAGAGCGAGGGTGAGTGCCAGCCCGGGGACCGTCGCGAGGACGCCGCGGCACCAAGGACGCGGCACGCCCGGTGGTCTCGGAGCCAGCGAACACCGCACTGCCGTTGACGGGACCATTCCGCTCATCTCCTCGTCGACGCGGAACCACCGGGGACGCACCGGAGAGGCGATCCGCCGAAAAGGGTGACTGTTCTCGAGTCACCATGATCGCCCATTTCATCCCCGCTGTCCGGAGGAATGGGAAACGGGACCTCCGAATCGACCGCATTCATGTCGATCCGGCCCGGCCTTGGGGAACTTTCCCACCGGTTCTGGTCGGCGGCGTGTATCGCTCCCGAACAAATCGCGCCTGGCCACTCCGGAAAAGGGCCGCACCAGAAGGAGAGGCGAGTACCGTCAATAAACGAGTGCCGGGAGGACGAACCCCCACGCCCTCGACCCCCGGCCCGATTGACGCATGCCCGTTTTCGGCCGGACCGTCACCGTGGCACTTGTCCGGTTTCGCCCGTCGGGACCACTCATTCCCGACGCGGCGGCGCGCGGGGGTTTCCGGTCCGCGGTGGCGTGGGTAACGTGCGCCCCGCAGGACCCGCTCCCCTGCCGCGCCGCCTACCTATCTCGCCGGAGGCCTCTCCCTTCCACAGGCACGCCGCCAGGCCGCTGAGCATCCATTCGCACAGCGGCCGGCCCGCGGCGGCGCCGCGGCCGGGTGGGGACCGCCCACTCCTGGGTTACCATCCAGTACGGGCAACCGGGGCCAGTGAGGTCGGTGAGGTCGGTGAAGTGACACGAATCACCGCGAACCCGTGGCCGGTCCTGAACGTCACATACGTCACACCCGCAGTACGCGGACCGCACGGGGCCGCCCGCTGCCCTGCGACCCCCCGCCCTGCCGGCGCGCGACCGGAGTTGGGCAGGGCCGTGTACCCCGGCACAGGATTCTCACGGCGCAGGACAAGGTTCGCTTTACCATTTATTCGCTATTCTCATTGTTCATCCGCAATGAGGGATGCTAAAGGGGAGGGTGCATGATCCCTGCGGAGGACAGTGTGGCGGCCGGCCTTGTGCACAGCGACGCTCAGGGCGGGTCCGCGGTGCTACGGATCCTGCTGGGTTCGCAGCTGCAACGGCTGCGAACGGCCAAAGGGCTCTCGTCCGAGAAGGCGGCACAAGCGATCAGCATGTCGCCTTCCAAGATCAACGGGGTGGAGCAGGGGCAGCTCCGGATCAGATCCAGCGAGGTCGCCGACCTGCTCACCCTTTACAACGTCAGCGACCCGCAGGAGCGGGCCACTCTGCTCGCGCTCGCCGACTGCGCCAACACCCCGAGCTGGTGGCAGAAGTACGACGACATCCTGCCGAGCTGGTTCGAGGGCTACGTCGAACTGGAGGAGAGCGCGTCCGTCATCCGCACGTACGAACTACAGTTCGTGCCCGGTCTGCTGCAGACCGAGGAATACGCCCGCGCGGTCATCCAGCTGAACCACGCGACCTCCCCCAGCACCGAGGTGGAGCAGCGGATCAGCATGCGGATGCAGCGCCAGGAGCGCCTCTTCACACCGGATGCGCCCCGGTACTGGGCAGTCGTGGACGAGGCGGCGTTACGCCGGCCCTACGGCCATGCCAAGGTGCTGCGCGACCAGATCAACTACCTGCTGGAGATCTCCGAGCTGCCGAATGTCACGCTGCAGGTCATGCCGTTCGCGTACGGTGGGCACTCGGCCGCGGGCGGGGCCTTCACCATCCTGCGGTTCGCCGCGCCGGACCTGCCCGACATCGTCTACCTCGAACAGCTCCACAGCGCTGTGTACCTCGACAAGCGCGACGACACCCATCGCTACCTGGAGATCATGGGGCAGTTGTGTGTCCAGGCGCCGCCCCCGGCGGCCACTCCGGGCCTGCTCACCTCGCTGCGCGACGCCCTCGGCTGAGCCGGCCCCGCTCATGCTCCGTACGCTGCTAACGCGCGGCGAACGGGACAGCGCGCGTGGGCGAAAGGCCGGCGTAGGGCGGCCCTCCGCCTTCACGCGGTCCAGAGGTGCTCCGGCGTACGGATCCCCGAGCGCGGAGCAGACCCGGCCGCCACTCCGGCTTGGTTCCCACAGCGGAGTGCTCCCAGCTCTTCTTTTCGGGATCCGCGGGCCGCTCCTGCGGTTCGGTGCCGTCCTTGCGCCGGGTCTCCGCTCGACCGTTGCGGCTGCACGGGGCAACGGTACGCCGGTGTGTGATCTTGTACAGATGAATCCTGGAGGAACAACCACCACGAGCGAAGGGGGAGCGTGTGGACACTGGAGAACCGGCGCACCCGTACACGTGGGACGAACTCGTCGGGCGGGCACGGTTGCTGGCCGAATCCGGCCAGCGTCGTCTCCTGGGGATCACCGGAGCTCCGGGCTCCGGTAAGGGAACCGTCGCCGCGAAGCTCCGCGCGGACCTGGGCTCGGAGGCGGCGCTCGTGCCGATGGACGGTTTCCATCTCGCCGAGGCCGAACTGCGGCGCCTGGACAGGCGGGACCGCAAGGGCGCCCCCGACACGTTCGACGCCGCCGGGTACGTCGCACTGCTCCGGCGGTTGCGCGCGCCCGGCGGCGAGACGGTGTACGCGCCGGAGTTCCACCGGGATGTGGAGGAGTCCTACGCGGGCGCGATCGCCGTTCCCCCGGACGTGCCTCTGGTCATCACCGAAGGGAACTACCTGTTGCTCGAGACCGGCCCATGGGCCGCGGTGCGCGGGCTGCTCGACGAGGCGTGGTTCCTGGAACCCGGGAACAAGACCCGCCTCGCGCGGCTGATCGCCCGGCACGCGCGCTACGGGAAGACGTGGTGGGAAGCGCGGGAATGGGCGCTCGCCAGCGACGAGCACAACGCCACCGTGATCACGCCCACGCGCCACCGCGCTGACCTGGCAATCCTCGGCGATCCCCGGTAGCCGAGCCAGCGGCGCGCGGCCCGGGCGCTCCCCCCGCCCGCCATGTGACCCAGGTAACGATCCCGTTTCTCCCACATGTCGGGGGATTGACGTTATGCGCGTCACACGATCCTATGGGAGCGCTCCCATATGGGAGCGCTCCCAAGCTGTGGGTGTCGGGGGGACGCGGCGGAGTCGTGATCGGTTTAGGAGGACCCATGAAAGGACGCGCGCGCGGCGCACGAGGTGTCGCCGCCGTAGTGAGCAGCGGAGCCCTGCTGGTGGCATCCGGCTGCGGCACGACCGACGACGGCGAGGTCGAGCTGGTCATCGAAACATTCGGCACCTTCGGCTATGAGGAGTTACTGAAGGAGTTCGAGGAGGACACCGGGATCGCCGTCGAGGAGCGCGTCTACGGCGAGGTGGAGGACTGGAACGATCAGCTCACCCAGAACCTCGCCGCCGACGACGGCCTCGGTGACGTGGTGGCGATCGAGGAGGGCATCCTGCTCGACGTCATGCAGACGAGCGACTCCTTCCACGACCTCAACGAGTACGGGGCCGGCGACATGGAGGACTCCTTCCTGGACTGGAAGTGGGAGATGGGGCACACCCCCGATGGCAAGCTCCTCGGGCTGGGCACCGACATCGGCGGGATGGGCATCTGCTACCGCGCCGACCTCTACGAGGAGGCGGGCCTGTCCACCGACCGCGAGGAGCTCTCGTCCCAGTGGGAGACCTGGGACGACTTCATCGAGGTCGGCAAGGAGTTCGAGGAGTCCGACGTGGATGCCTCGTTCGCCGACACCACCTCGGAGTTCAGCAACGCCATCATGCGCCAGTCCGGCGACGTGATGTTCTTCAACAAGGACGACGAGCTGATCATCGAGGAGAGCGAGGCCGTCGAGCGCGCCTGGGACATCTCCGGGCAGATGATCGAGAACGACCTCACCGCCGAGCTGGAGATGTGGTCCGACGACTGGACCGCCGCGATCCAGGAAGGCGCCTTCGCCACGATGCCGTGCCCGGCCTGGATGCTCGGCCAGATCGAGGAGAACGCCGGCGAGGACAACGCCGGAAAGTGGGACGTCGCCGAGGTGCCCGGTAACGGCGGCAACTGGGGCGGCTCCTGGCTGGGCGTGCCCACCCAGACCGAGCACCCCGAAGAGGCCGCGCAGCTCGCCCAGTTCCTGACCAGCCCTGAGGGGCACCAGGGTGCCTGGGAGGCGCGCAACAACCTGCCCTCCTCCCCGGAGACGCTGGAAAGCGACGCCGTCCAGAACCACACCAACGAGTACTTCAGCGACGCACCGGTCGGCGAGATCTACGCCGAGGGCGCCCTGGAGCTGGAGCCGGTCTACTTCGGCCTCAACCACTTCCCGGTGCAGCAGGCCACGAACGCCGAAGCGCTGCTCTCGTGGGAGCAGGGCAACGCCGATCGGGACGAGGCCTGGGCGCAGGCCGTTGAGGAGGCCGAACGGATCGCCGAATAACCGGCTGATCCACGGGTGGCTGGCGACCCGGCCGTTCCTACCCCTCCCACGGCCGGGTCGCCGCCGACCACCCGCTCCCGCTGAACCGACAAGGGGAACCCTGGAAATGAGTGTCGTGAAAAGCGGCGCGCGTTCCCGAGACGAGGAATCCTCGCCCGGCGCGCCGCGGGAAGGCCCCGACCCCGCGCAGCGCGAACGCCGGGAACGGCGCGCCGCCCTGCGCTCCCGGCTCGACGTCCGGCTCTCGCCGTACCTGTTCGTGTCGCCGTACTTCATCCTGTTCGGGATGTTCGGCCTGTTCCCGGTGCTGTTCACGTTCTGGATCTCGCTGCACGAGTGGGGCCTGCTCACCGGCAACCAAGGCTTCATCGGCCTGGAGAACTACGCGGGCCTGCTCGGCGACGGCAAGTTCTGGCAGGCGCTGGTCAACACGCTCGGCATCTTCCTGCTGGCGATCGTGCCGCAACTGCTGATCGCGCTGCTGCTGGCCGACACGCTGAACCGGCGGCTCCGGTTCCGCGGGTTCTTCCGCGTGGGCATCATCATCCCCTACATCACCTCGATCGCCGCGATGGCGATCATCTTCGGCCAGTTGTTCGGCCGGGAGTTCGGGCTGATCAACTACGCCCTGGAGATGATCGGCGTCGGCGGCGTCGACTGGCCCAACAACCGCCTCGCGTCCTGGACGGCGATCGCCGTGATGATCGACTGGCGCTGGATCGGGTTCAACACGCTGATCTACCTGGCGGCGATGCAGGCGATCCCCCGGGACCTCTACGAGGCCGCCGCCATCGACGGCGCCTCCAGGCTGCGGCAGTTCGCCCAGATCACCATCCCCATGGTGCGCCCGACGATCATGTTCACCGTCATCATCGGCACGATCGGCCAGATGCAGCTCTTCACCGAGCCGGTGATCTTCGGCCAGGGCGTCGCGGGCGGAACGCAGGGCCAGTTCCAGACCGTGGCGATGCTGATGTTCCAGGAGGCGATGGAGCGGCAGAACTTCGGCTACGGCTCCGCGATCGCCTGGGTCATCTTCCTGCTGATCGTGGTGTTCGCGCTCATCAACATACTGTTCGTCAGCCGCATCCGCAGCGCGGGATGAAGGAGAGGAGATGACGTCGATGACTACGTCCACCCGCGCCGACGGAAAGGAGTCCGCCTCCGGCGGCTCACGGCGACGGCGCACCCGCTCAAGGCCCGGGGGGACGCGGGAAGCCAACCCCCTCACCTATGTCGCGCTACTCCTGACAGTGCTGCTGTCAGTGTTCCCGCTGTACTGGATGTTCGTCGTGGCCACGCGCGGCAACGCGGCCATCGCCCAGCGCCCGCCCGCGATCACGCCCGGCGGGGAGCTCACCGAGAACGTCGTTCAGACGCTGCAGAACGAGCAGGCGAACTTCGCGCTCGGCCTGCTGAACTCCCTCATCGTCGCCTCGGTCACCGCGTTCTCCGTGGTGCTGTTCTGCTCGCTGGCGGGTTTCGCTCTGGCCAAGCTGCGCTTCACCGGGCGCAACGCCATCACTCTCGCTGTCATTCTCACGATGATGGTGCCGATCCAGATGGCGGTCGTGCCCATGCTGATCATGATGGACGCGTTCAGTTGGCGCGGCGATCTCCAGGCGGTCATCGTGCCGTTCATGGTCACCGGGTTCGGCGTGTTCATGATGCGGCAGTACGCCCTGCAAGGCGTCCCCACCGAGCTGATCGAGTCGGCGCGGATGGACGGATGCTCGATGCCGCGGACCTTCTTCAGCGTGGTGCTGCCGGCGCTCCGCCCGGCCATGGCGGTGCTCGGGCTGCTGACCTTCATGCAGAACTGGAACGAGTTCATCTGGCCGATCGCGGTGCTGGGTCCCAGCAACCCCACCGTGCAGGTCTCGATCAACCAGCTCAATGAGGGCTACACGACCAACTTCGCCCTGATGTTCACCGGAGCGGCCCTCGCCACCCTGCCCCTACTGCTGGTCTTCGTCGTATTCGGCCGCCACCTCATCGGCGGCATCATGGAAGGTGCGATCAAAGGGTGACTACCCACTACTCTCTCTCATCCCGCTCGTCTGTCGTGGACACCCCGCCCTGGCCGGAGCCGGAGACCACTACCGAAACACGGTTCCCCACGGGCTTCGTCTGGGGCGCCGGAACCGCCGCCTTCCAGGTCGAGGGCGCCACCCGCACCGACGGGCGCGGCGTGAGCATCTGGGACACGTTCACCGCGGAGCCGGGCCGGATCCAGGGTGGCGACACCGGAGATCCGGCCGCGGACCATTACCGGCTGTTCCACGAGGACGTCGCGCTGATCCGGTCGATGGGGATCGGCCACTACCGGTTCTCACTGGCCTGGCCGCGGATCCAGCCGACGGGCAGCGGCCCCGAAAACGCCGCTGGCCTGGACTTCTACGACCGGCTTGTGGACGAGCTGCTCGCCGCCGGAATCCGGCCGTGGCCGACGCTGTACCACTGGGACCTTCCGCAGCCGCTGGAGGACGCCGGGGGCTGGCCGGCCCGGGACACCGCGCTACGGTTCGCCGAGTACGCCGCCATCGCCCACCGCCGGCTCGGTGACCGGGTGGACACCTGGTGCACGCTGAACGAGCCCTGGGTGGCGGCGTTCCTGGGCTACGCCTCCGGGCAGCACGCGCCGGGGCGCCAGGAGCCGGCCGCCTCGCTCGCGGCCGCGCACCACCTGCTGCTCGGCCACGGCCTGGCGGCCACGGCGCTCCGCGAGCAGGGCGCGCCAACCGTCGGGATCACGCTCAATGCCCAACCGATCCGGCCGAACAGCGGCACGGTGGCCGACATCGACGCCGCGCGCCAGGTCGACGGCATGCGCAACCGGATCTTCCTCGACCCGCTGTTCGAGGGGCGCTACCCCGGCGACATCCGGGCGGACCTCGCCGAGATCTCCGACTTCGGCTTCGTGCGCGACGGCGACCTCGCCACCATCGCGGCGCCGCTGGACTTCCTGGGCATCAACTACTACAGCCCGGCCTGGGTGGCGGGATCGGCCGAGGGGGTCGAACCCGCCCTACTGGAACCCGATGGCGCCGGCACGGCCTACGTGGGGTGCGGCGATATCGCCATGCTGCGGGGCACAGAGATCCGCACCGACCAGGACTGGGCGGTGGACCCGAGCGGCCTGACCGAGCTGCTGGTCCGGCTGGCCGTGGACTACCCGGAGGTGCCGCTGTACGTGACGGAGTGCGGCGCCTCCTACCGGGACGAGGTCAGCACCGACGGCGCGGTGCATGACCCCGACCGCCTTGAGTTCCTGGCCGGGCACGTGCGGGCCACGCACGCCGCCCTTGCGGCGGGTGCGCCCATCAAGGGCTTCTTCGTGTGGACCCTGCTGGACAACTTCGAATGGGCCTACGGCTACAGCGAGCGGTTCGGCATCGTCTACGTCAACTACGAGACCCAGACCAGGACCGTCAAGGACAGCGGCCGGTGGTACGGCGAGCTCGCGGCCACGGGATCATTGCCACCCACCGAAAACGGCTGACGTGCGACTGAGACGCGGAAAGCGGCCCGGACGTGCGCGAGGATGGAGCCGTGCGCGTCCGGGCCATGTCGGTGCGCCGAAGATCAGCACAAGTTGGGGGACGGTCATGGACGGCGGGCAGCGCCCGACACTGGAGATGGTCGCCGAGCGGGCGGGCGTGGGGCGCGGCACGGTGTCGCGTGTGATCAACGACTCCGCGAGCGTGGCGGAGCAGACCAGGCAGGCCGTGCTGCGCGCGGTGGCCGAGCTGGGCTACGTCCCCAACCATTCGGCGCGCACCCTGGTCACCCGGCGCACCGACACCGTGGCGCTGGTCGTCACCGAGCCGCACGAACGGATCTTCGCCGAGCCGTTCTTCGCGCAGATCATCAAAGGGGTCAGCGCGGCGCTGAACGAGCGCGGGCTGCAGCTCATGCTGACCATGGTCGGCTCGGGGGTGCAGCACGAGCGAGCGAGCCAGTACCTGACCGAGGACCACGTCGACGGGGTGCTCATCGTCTCGGAGCACCGGGACGACCCCTTGCCGAAGCGGCTGGCGGAATCGGGGCTGCCACTGGTGCACGGCGGCCGCCCGCTCGGCCGGGAGCAGGAACGTCTGAGCTTCGTCGAGATCGACAACGTTGGCGGCGGCCAGATGGCCACCCGGCACCTGCTGCAGAGCGGGCGGCGCGCAATCGGGACGGTCACCGGCCCCCGGGACATGGCGGCCGGCGTGGAGCGGCTGCGCGGCTACGAGCAGGCCCTCCGCGATGCCGGCCACGAGGTGCTGCCCGAGCGGATCGCCACGGCGGACTTCAGTTTCGAGGGCGGTACGCGGGCCATGCGGGAGCTGCTCCACACCGCGCCCGACCTCGACGCGGTGTTCGTCGCCTCGGACGTGATGGCCGTGGCGGCGCTGCGGGTGCTGCGGGAGTCCGGCCGCACCGTCCCCGGCGACGTCGCCCTGGTCGGCTACGACGACATCACGCTCGCGCTGCACGCCGACCCGCCGCTCACCACGGTCCACCAACCCGCCGAGCGGATGGGCTGGGAGATGGCGCGGTTGCTCGCGAACCAGATCACGTGGCCTACCGAGACGCTCCCCGGAACGGAACGCCGGGAGCCGGAGACGGTACTGCTCGACACGCACCTGGTGATCCGGGAGTCCGGATAGGGCCGGCGCGTGCCGGGTTCCGCGCGAAGAGCGGGCAGTACACGGGGTCGCCAAGGCACGGCCGCGCCCGAGGACGGCGGGCGCGGCCGGCAGCCACCCGGCGGTCCCGCATCGCCGATCTACTCGCGCCGGCGCGCGGCCAGGGCCGCGCGCCGGTACTCCGCCGGTGTCAGGCCCGTCTCCCGCTTGAATACCTGCCCGAAGTGCGAGGAGTCGCGGAACCCGCGCCGCGCCGCGATGGCCGCGACCGGGACGTCTGCCATGCGCGGGTCGGCGAGGTCGCGCTGGGCCATCTCGATGCGCCGGTTGCGGATCCACGCCGCCACAGTGTGGTCCGTCCGCTCGAAGAGGTGGTGCAGGTGCCGCGGGGAGATGTAGTGCGCGGCCGCGATTGTGCGGGGGCTCAGGCCCGGGTTGGCGAGCTGGGCGTCGATGTACTCGTGGATCCGGGCCAGCAGCGCGCCGTGCTGCCCCGTCGCGCCGAGGTCCGGCTGGCCGAGCTCGCTCCGCAGCATCGCCGTCACCAGCTCCATCATGGTGCGGATGGCGAGGGGTCCGCTGCTGCCGAGCGACTCCAGGTTCCGGTTCAGCCCGAGCACCATGGTCCACACGGCCGATGACAGGCCGGGGCCGCACTCGAACGGGGTCGCGGTGATCTCGGCCAGTGGATCGTGCGACCGGGCCGCCCCAATCCGCGTCTTGGGGAACCTGACGCACACCGACTTGTAGTCGTCGCTTGAGGTGATCTCGGTGGGCTTGGAGGAGTCGTAGATGGCGAACGCGCCCGGCCGGAGCACGGCGGTGCGTCCCTCCTGGGAGAGCCGGAACTCCCCGGACATCTGCAGTGTCATCAGGTAGTACCCGGCGTCGGCGGGAGAAATCGTCGCGCTGTCGCGGTAGGCGGCGTGCTTGCCGCACTCCATGGAGATGAAGCTGACCCCGGCCAGCGAGCGGCTGCTCAGCGAGCCCGTGAATGTGCCGGGGCGGTCGCAGTCGAAATGGAACCGCAGAACGCTGCGCCGAACGGCATCGGTCCACGAGTCGAACGCGACCTTCGGTCCGTTGTCCGGTTCCGCCAGGCCGGCGGCCACCAAGTCGTCCACCAGTGACGCCATCTCGTCTCCAACGGCTCACAGTCGGGGTCGATGCGGCTGAGGGGCGTGCGTTGGACTGGTCACTTCACTGTGTCACACCTCACGGGCGCAGCACGGTGACCTGAGTCACACAAAGAACCGCTCCAGCGCTCACCGGACTCGCAGAGGGGACGCGGCCGGCACGGGATCGTGCGCGCGTTCCACAGTTCCCTGCGCTCTCGCGCGGTGCGACCGCGCGTCACGCGCCGTAGCGTGCACCCAACCGGCCCGGTTGTCGGAGCGGTGCCGACCGCGAACGCAGGAGCTGTGCGATGGCCTACGCCGAGAACGCGACCCCGGTTTTGCGCCCCCCTGCGCGGGGCATCGGGAGAATCGGCCACCGGGAACCGGTGCCGCCGAGAGTATCGAGGCGCCCGGCGAGCGCCGGGTGGGCAGTCCAGCGCGCGACCAACCAACTCCGGAGCCCGACCGAGTAGCAAGGAATGTGCTATGGCGTCCACGCTCGCGCCGCACGCGGCGGCCAACCACCAGATCACCCTGCGGCGCGGCCAGTTCTGGATCCCGGGCGAGCGGGTCGCGACCACCGGCGGAACCGTCCAGCGAGCACCGATGTTCGTGCAGTGGGAGGCCCCACCGCACGCCGCCCGCCCGTACCCGCTGGTCCTGGTGCATGGCGGCGGCGGTCAGGGAACCGACTGGACCGGCACCCCCGACGGCCGCCCAGGGTGGGCGACCCGGCTCGTCGAGGCGGGTTTCGCGGTGTACGTGGTCGACCGCTGCGGCCACGGCCGCTCGCCGTATCACCCCGACGTGGTCGGCGCCATGGGCGGCCAGTTCCCCTACGAGGCGGCCAAGGACCTGTTCCTGCCGGACGCCGCGGAGCCCGAGCAGTCCCAATGGACCTACGGGCGCGACATCGGCTCCGGCGATCTGGACCAACTGCTCTGCCCAATGGGGCCGCTGCCCGCCGATCTGGCCGAGTCCCAGCGGATGGACGCGGACCGGCTGGCCAGGCTGCTCGACATCGTCGGCCCGGCGGTGCTGGTGACACACTCCGCCGGAGCGGCGCCCGGCTGGCTGGCCGCCGACGCCCGCCCGGACGCGGTCGCCGCGATCGTGGCGATCGAGCCCATCGGTCCCCCGTTCGCGGTTGTGCCCGGGATGGGCAAGCTCTCCTGGGGCCTCACCGCGCACCGGATCGGCTACCAGCCCGAGTTGGCCCGCCCGGAGGACGCCGAGCGCGCCGACCCGGCCACGCTGCGCGTCCCCGGACTGGCCGGGACACCGATCTCGGTGGTCAGCGGGGGCGCGTCGGCCTTCGCCGAGTTCGCTCCGCACATCGCCGGGTTCCTGACCACTCTGGGCGCCTCGGCCGAGCACCTGCACCTGCCCGACTACGGAGTCACCGGCAACGGGCACGGCCTCACGTTCGAGGCGAACTCCGATCACACTGTCGTACCGGTGATCCGGTGGATCACCGCCCAGGAGAGCACAGCGGCCTCGTAAGGATTGGGAACGCATGGCCACTCAAGCACCCGCCACCTCCGGAATCAACGTCAGCGACGAGTTCAACGCACTGATGGCGCGCATTGACAAAGCCAGCCACATCCTGCGCGACAACGCAGAGAAGTGCGAGGAACAGAACAACCTCACGGACGAGGTAGCAGAGGTACTTCGCGAGACCGGCGCGCTGAAAGTGGGGATTCCGCGCGAGCTCGGTGGCTACGAGTTCTCCCCGCGCCAGGTCATCGAGACCATCGCCCGCATCTCGTATGAGGACGCCTCGACGGGATGGGCATTCATGGCGCTGCAGATGGTCACCGGGACCACGGCCGCCTACCTCGGGCACGAGGCCGCGCGGGACCTGTACCCCGATGTGGAGAACGACCGCTACGCGGTGATCGCGGGGCAGGGAACCAAGCTCGGCACGGCCGCCAAGGTCGACGGCGGCTACCGCGTCACCGGCCACTGGCACTTCGCGTCGGGCATCTCATTGGCGAGCCACATCCACACCGCGGCGTTCTGCGCGGAGACCGGCGAGGCGCTGGTGTTCACGCTGCCCAAGGAGAAGGCCGCGCTGATCGACAACTGGGACGTGATGGGGCTCCGGGCCACCTACAGCATCGACTACACGTTGGACGACGTGTTCGTTCCGGACAGCCACGTCTACCAGGTCGCCACGATGGAGGCCCACATCGGCGGCGCGATCTACCGCATGGGCCTGGCAAACATGTCCGGCATCTGCCACACCGGCTGGGCGCTCGGGGTGGGGCGCCGGATGCTGGACGAGATGCGCGAGCTGGTCCGGAAGAAGACCGGCGCGCCGAACGCCTCCGTCGACACCGACCAGTTCCACGCCGAGTACGCGGACGCCGAGAGCAAGCTGCGGTCGGCGCGCGCATGGGCCATGGAGGTCTGGGCGGACAACGAGGCCACCCTGGACCGGGGGGAGCTCCTCAGCACCGAGCAGGAGACACTCACCCGGCTGATGCTGAACAACACGACCTGGTCCGTGCAGGCCGCGGGCGCGATCGTGCACAAGTGGGCGGCCACAGCGGCGCTGCGGCGGGGCGCCCTGCAACGGTTCTTCCGCGACCTGCACGCGGGCACCCAGCACGTCACGTCCGGGCCGGTGGTGCTGCAGAACTGCGGAAAGTGGCTGTCCGGTCTCGCGCCGGACTCCCAATGGGTCTTCCTTGACCTGCAAGAAAGCTGAGTCGAGGACGAACGCCGAAGGTGGTCGCATGTCATACCGTGACGCGCGCGCGTCCATCGGCACTGCTGCCGGCGACGCCCGGCGCCCCACACCCGGGACGGTCGCGGCCGACGACTTCCGGGCCGCGTTCCGGAACCATCCGGCGGGCGTTGCCATTGTCACCGCCGACGACGGCACCGGCCCGGCCGGACTGACCGCCACGTCGGTCACCCCGGTTTCGGCGGATCCGGCGTTGTTGCTGTTCACCCTCTCGTCGGGCGCGTCGGCCGCCCCGGTCATCGGCAACGCCGAGACCGCGGTCGTCCACCTGATCGGCGCCGAGCAGGTGGAGCTCGCCAGGCGCTTCGCGACCAGCGGGATCGACCGGTTCGCCGGCCCGGTCGGGTGGACCAGGCTGGCCACGGGCGAGCCGCTGCTCGGTGGCGTGGACACCTGGCTGCGCGGGCGGATCGTCAACCGCATAGCCGCCGGCGACTCCACCGTGGTGCTGCTTCGCATCGTGGGCGTGCGCGCCGGCCGGTTCCCCCGCTCGCCACTGGTGTACCTGAACCGGACCTGGTACTCCCTGGGCGCAGCGGCGGTGCTGCCGGGCCAGAGCACCCAGGATCCGGGGTCCCGCGCCGGCGGGGAGTGTGCGTGATGCTTCCCCGGCGCGGGCGGGCCCCGGTCCGGATCGCGGCGGCTTCCGACCGGTAGTCCCCGCACGGGGCGGGCGCGGTGCGCCCGCCCCGTGCGTCTCGGGCAGCGTCAGTCCGCCACAGCCCGGGACCGCGGTTCCGGGCTGGTTTCCGGCCCGGATACCCGCCGGTTCCGGCGCCGCCGCCCTGCCGCGACCACGCCGTCAACGACGAGGAACAGCAGCAGCGAGACACCGAACACCGGCAGCAACACGCCGATTCCCACTGCCGCGGCCACGAGGAGGACGCGGGTACCCAGCGGCAGCGTCCGCCAGGCCCCGCGCGGGAACGGCCGGCCCGGCGCGAACCCGCCGCTCGCCGTGGGGCGGCGCTGGAACCACATCCGGTAGCCCAGGATCACCAGGCCGATGACCGACAGCGCGGTAGCCGCGAGCAGCAGTTGGTTCGGCAGCCCGAAGAGCAGGCCCATGTGGAACGCGATACCCCAGGCGGTCAGCTTGGCCATGAACGGGAAGTCGGTGAACCGCAGCTCCTCGACGACCTCGCCGTTCTGCTGGTCGACCGCAACCGAGCCCCGGTGGGCGGGCCACTCTCGCGACGTCTGCTGGACGATGTAGGGCTCCTCGGCGGAGGCGGGCAGGCTGACCTCGACGGGGCCGCTCATCCCGGCCGCGCGGGCCGACTCCAGCGCCCTGTCCACCCCGACATCCCGCGCCGCGTCCGCTCCCGCGCCGGAGGAGCCTCGTCCGGCGTCTCCGGGAGCCTCCTCGGCGGCGCTGAGCGCCGGGGTCTGCCAGTTCATCGCCTCGCGGATCTTGCCGATGTTGTCGCCCGCGTACGTCGACCAGGTCAGGCCGGTCGCGGAAAGCACGAAGAAGCCCGCGACCGCCCAGATTCCGACGGAGCCGTGCCAGGACATGGCCCGGTTGCGGCCGCGCGCGCGGTTGTCGGGGGCCAGGACGCCCCGAATCCGGCGTTGACCGCGCCGCTTGGACACCCACAGCAGCACACCCCCGCCGGCGACCGCCCAGAGCCAGCTCGCCGCGAGCTCGCTGTAGACCCGTCCGGGATCGCCCAGGTGCAGGTGGCGGTGCAGCTCGGAGATCCAGGAACGGACCGGGAGCGCACCACTGCTTCCGTAGCTGTCCAGCTTGCCGAGAACCTCGCCGGTGTAGGGGTCGACGAAGACCCCCGTGCGGTGGCTCTCCTCCAGGCCGGGCTCGTCGAACAGGACCCGGGTGCTCTCGTCGGGGTCCTCGCCGAGGCGCACCGCGTTCAGGGTTCCCTCGGGATGCGCGTCGGCGGCCGCCGCGACCTGGTCCGCCAGCGGAATCCGCTCGTCCCCGACGGGGACGCGCAGCTCGTCGGCGTAGACGGCCTGCTCGATCTGCGGGGAGAACGCGTACAGCAGTCCCGACGTGGCGGCCACCAGCAGGAACGGCGCCACCAGGACGCCGGCGTAGAAGTGCAGCCGCAGCAGAGCGGGACGCAGCAGCGACCAGGCGGAGCGCCGCCCACCAGGTGGCGCTCCCGGCCGGCGCGGGCTTTGCGCTGGGGTGCCCGCGTCAGGGGGCACAGGATCGGTGTCGGGGAGGTGTTGCGAAGAGGTCATGAGGTGCCTTCCAGAACAACCCGGCGCGCGTGCGGGACGCGCCGCCGGCGAAACGTGGCCTACTCGCCCGGCCGCACGCGGGCATGGGAATGCGGGCATGCGGGCGGGAGCCGCCGCGCGGTCCGCGCGGCGGTGGTACGGGTCGGTTCAGGAGGGCACTGGCGGGCCGCGGCTCACCACGACATGCCGCAGGAACTGCGCCGCCGGGCCGCGGGGCGCCGCGCGGGGGTACGACCGCACGCGGCCGGGATGCCGTGCCGGTACCTGCCCGGGGTCGATGACCAGACGGATCAGCGCGTCCCGGAGCACGGTCCGGAAGATCCGCAGGAGCGCGAAGACCGAGGACTCCCCCTGCCGCAGCCACCACGCGCTGACCACCGAGGCCAGTAGGTGCGCGAAGAGCATCGCGAGACCGCCGTCGGCGGAGGATTCCAGCGGCACCGCGTGGGCGCCGTGGCCGGCGGATGCCGCCGGCGCGGCCGCGGAGGGCTGGCCGACGGACAGGATCGGGTGCAGCGCAAGCTGCCCCCACACCATCCAGCCGCAGATGGGCCAGAACCTGAGCTCCCGGCCGGTGAGCGCGTAGGCGATCCAGAGGACCAGCAGGAACCCGGCAGCCACACTGGTGGGCGCGACCGCGTGACCGGAGGTCAGAGCGTGCCCGGCGACGGACACGCCGACACACACCGCGGCGAACATCGCGGCGCGCGGCCATCGGGGCGGCGGACTGCCGGACATGGCGCAATTCTCACACCCGCCGAGGCGAACTACGCGGGTGCCCCATGCCGTTGCGGCGCCCGGGTCCAGCGCGGGACCGAAAGCACCGGACTCAGTATCGGACAGCCCGGAAATCGCTGTTACGGACACGAATCGGGAGCTGGAACGCCACTGTCACACAGAATTCCGCGATCCTCGCGGCGCGTCCGCCAAACCGGCCACAGCGCCGTCACACGAGGTAAGGATGCCGCTCGGAGGCAGTGCCACGCGGCCGTCACGCCAATCACGAACAGGAGATGACGCGCATCACGGCCATTCACACGCACCACAAGCCAAACATGACTTGAGATTTACCTCGGACATTTGGACCATATGCGTGCGGGCGCCCCAGGATGAGCCGCCGGGTGCTGCCACGCCCGCGGGGACCGTCCCGCACCGATCGCCGACTCGTGAGGAGAGCCGCATGTCCGGCCCGTTCACTACAGAGCGTATCGAACTCCTACGGAACGAGGTTCGCGATTTCGCGGAGTCCGAGGTGCTCCCCAAAGTCCCCAGCATGGAAGAGTCGCGGTCCGTCGCGGACGAGCTGTCCCGGCTGATCGCCAAGCAGGGGTGGATCGGGGCCACCATCGGGCCGAGCTTCGGCGGCATGGGCCTGGGCCACCTGGCCAAGACCGTCATCATCGAGGAACTGTCGCGGGTCAGCGGGGCCATGGGCGCCATGGTCCAGGCGTCGCAGCTCGGGGTCGCCAAGATCGTGCACTTCGGCAACGAGCTACAGCAGAAAACCTGGTTACCCGCCATCGCCACTGGCGAGTGCCTACCGACGATCGCCGTGACCGAGTCCGAGTCCGGCGGGCACGTCCTTGGTATGGCGGCGAACGCGGTGCGCGACGGCGACGACTACATCCTCAACGGCCGGAAGGTGTTCGTCGGCAACAGCCACGTCGGCGACCTGCACGGCGTCATCGTCCGCACCGGAGACGGGTCCAAAGGACTGTCGGCGTTCCTGGTGGAGTCGGACCGCCCCGGCCTCTCGCTCGGGCCGCACCGCGCCGCCATGGGCCTACACGGCTTCAGTTTCGGCGAGCTGGTTTTCGATGATTGCCGGGTTCCCGCTGGGAACCTCCTCGGATCCGAGGGCGATGGCCTGGCCGTCGCGTACTCGTCGAGCGTGCTGTACGGCAGGGCCAACCTCGCCGCGGTCTCCCTGGGAATCCACCAGGCGATCCTGGAGGAGACCACCGGGTACTGCACCAGCCAGCACCGCTACGGCGCACCACTGAGCGAGCTCCCCACGATCAAGATGAAGCTGGGGCAGATACAGTCGCGGCTGATGACCAGCCGGCTGGCGCTCTACCACGCGGTGCACATGCTGGACCAGGCGCTGCCCTGCGACGCCGAGCTGATGAACGCCAAGCTCGTCAACGTCGAGAACGCCCTCGACTCCGCGCGCAGCGCCATGGAGATGCACGCCGCCAGCGGCCTCTATACCGACCGGCCGATCGAACGCTACCTGCGCGACGCGCACCACATATTCGCCCCGGCGGGCACCTCCGACATCCAGTTGCTCCGGCTGAGCGAAGTCGCGCTGGGCCGCCACAACCGGCAGTGGTCGGACCAGCTCGCCGACCGCCTGGAATCCGAGGCCGTGCTCTAGAAAGACCGCCGCCCCCGCGCGCTGGGCGGCCGAGGCCGGGAGGAACCTCCTGGACCGCGGTCCTCGTTCCTCCCGGCCTTCGTGCTAGCTCGCGGTCTCGATTCCCTCGCGCCGGTGCACGAGCCGCATGAGCTCCGCGGCGCGCTGCTTGATGAGCTCCAGGCCGGGACGGCCCCACGGCCGCGGCTCGCGGTCCACGACGCAGATCGTGCCGAGGGTCATCCCTGTGCGGTCGATCAGGGGGGCGCCCATGTACGAACGGATCCCGATCGTGTCGACCACCGGGTTACCGGCGAACCGCGGGTAGTCGCAGACGTCGTCCAGCACCAGCGGAAGACGCCGCACCACCACGTGCGGGCAGTACCCGTGGTCGCGTGCCATGATCCGGTCCGGCTCCGAGGTGGCCGCGGGTTCCGCCAGCGCGTTGGCGGCCTGCCCCTGCGCGGCGGCGTGCAGCCCGGCGAAGTACTGGCGGGTCTCATCGATGAAGTTGACCATCGCGAACGGCGCGCCCGTGGTGGTCCCCAGGTCGCGCGCGAACTCGTCGAACTCCGGGTCCGGGTGATCGCCCAGTCCGAGTTCGCGCAGCCGCTCCATCCGGCGCGGTGCTTCCTGGTCTACGGGGGTAAGTAGGTGTCCTGCGGGTTCAGCGTTCATTGGGAGGGCTCCATTCCAGGCAGTTCATCGGGTGGCTAGCCGAGCTGCGACGAGGGGCGCGCAACGCCCGCAAGTACCTGCTGGACCAGGGTGACCAGTACGGATGTCGCGGAGCGGGGGTCGCGCGCGTCGCAGAGCACGACCGGCACATTGGGCTGCAGTTTGAGAGCCGCACTCACCTCCTCGGGGTCGTAGCGGTAAGCGTCGTCGAACTCGTTGACGGCGACAAGGAAGTCGATCCCGCGGCGCTCGAAGAAGTCAACCGCGTCGAAGCTGGCGTCCAGGCGACGCGCGTCGACCAGCACGACCGCGCCCAGCGTCCCGGTGGACAGCTCGTTCCACATGAACCAGAACCGGTCCTGACCGGGCGTGCCGAACAGGTAGAGGATGTGTTGCGGGTCGATAGTGATGCGGCCGAAGTCGAAGGCCACCGTGGTGGTGGTCTTGTCCTCCACCCCCAGCAGGCTGTCGGTACCGATACTGGCGGCGGTAATGAGCTCCTCGGTGCTTAGGGGCTCGATCTCGCTCGTCGAACCGATGAGGGTTGTCTTCCCGACACCAAAACCACCCGCGATCAGGATCTTGACCGCGGTGGGAAACAGCTCAGAGCCGTTTTCGTAGGCCATCGAGCACCGCCTCCAGTACGTTGATGTCGGTGGGACTGGCCATAGCGGCGGAGGGTCTGGTGGTCACCGCGCCGCAGTCCACAAGGTCAGAGAGCAGGATCTTGGTGACCACCGCGGGCAGGTGCAGCCGCGCCGCGACCTCGGCGACGGAGGTCGGGTCCTGGCACAGGCCGAGAGCCTGCGCGTGCTCCGGGGCGAGCTGTGCCTGGCGGACCCGACCAGTGGAGCGCACCATGGACACCAGATCCAACTCGTTGGTCGGGCTGGTGCGCCCCGCACTCACTGTGTACGGGCGCACCAGGCGCCCGGCATCGTGGTCGAGCCATGCGCCGCCCTCAGAGCCCGCCATGCTCACTGGGGCGGGTCGTCGCGGGGCGGGCGGCGGGCGCGGAGCGGGCCGGCGTCCCCAGGAACGGCCGTACGCTCTTGATGAGCTGTGACATTTCGTAGCCGAGTACCCCGGCGTCGGCCTCCCGGCCGGCCAGGACGGCGAGGACCGAGCCGAAGCCCGCCGACGAGACGAACAGCATGGTGTCGTCGAGTTCAACTACTACCTGCCGAACACCGTCACTACCCCCGAACCGGGCACCAGTGCCCCGCGCGAGGGAAAACAGCCCAGAGGCGATCGCAGCCAACTGCTCCGCGCTTTCGGTGTCCATGCCGTAGACGGCTTTTGTCAGCCCATCGGCTGACAGCAGGACGGTACTGCGGGTGTGTGGAACCCGCTCGACCAGATTGCTCAGCAGCCAACCGAGATCCGAATTCTGGCTCGGGGGAACAGGGCTCACCATTGTGGATGAACTCTCCTTCGCGGGCGTGTGATGCGTGCTCAGCTCGAGTTGTCAGTCGGTGCGGTCGCCGGGTCTGTTCCTGTCCTCCTCCTCGGCCTGGCTGAACCCGCCCTGGAAAGCGGCCATCAGCCCTGGAGAGTGCTCGGTGCCCGGTTCGTCGTCGCGTGGTTCGGGGGACTCGCGCAGCTGGGGGGCCAGGTGGGTCTGGGCACGGCGCTGCGGAAGCGGGGGGCGGTGCTCGTTGCCCGGAGGCGCCGAATGTGCTGTAGAGGCAGCGAGGGAAGTGGACGCGGGACGCCGCGAGATGAACTCCGAACCGGCCCGCTGTTCGCCCGTCCCCTGCGGCGCCGGCCCCGATCCGTTACCGCCTCCCGGGGCGGCCGGTGGCGGCTCCGCGTGGCTCGCCGCCGGGGTGGGCCACTGCGGCGGCCGGGAAGTGCCCGATGCCGGGGCTGGTTCCGGGCGTACCTGCGCCCCTGTGTCCTGCGGCACCGGCCCCGATCCGTTACCGCCTCCCGGGGCGGTCGGTGGCGGCTCCGCGTGGCTCGCCGCCGGGGTGGGCCACTGCGGCGGCCGGGAAGTGCCCGATGCCGGGGCTGGTTCCGGGCGTACCTGCGCCCCTGTGTCCTGCGGCACCGGCCCTGAACCGGAACCGCCTCCCGGGGCGGTCGGTGGCGGCTCCGCGTGGCTCGCCGCCGGGGTGGGCCACTGCGGCGGCCGGGAAGTGCCCGATGCCGGGGTCGGTTCCGGGCGTACCTGCGCCCCTGTGTCCTGCGGCACCGGCCCCGAACCGGAACCGCCCCCGGACGCGGTCGGTGGCGGCTCCGCGTACGGCGACGGCGCGGCAGCGCGCTGCGGTGTCTCGGGGACACCGGGTGCCGGGGCGGGCTCCGGCTGCGCCTGCGTCCCCGTGTCCTGGCCCTGCGGGCTGATCAGGCTCCTCGGTAGCACGGCGACCGCCTGAGTACCGCCGTACACGTTGGTCTGGAGCTGGACCCGTGCCCCGTGTTTGCGGGCGAGGGCCGCGACCACGTAGAGGCCGATACGGCCGTCGCGCAGCAGCTCACCGATGTTGACCTGGCCGGGGTCAGCGAGCAGGCCGTTCATCCGGCGCTGGTCGGCGGGAGCCATTCCCAGGCCGCGGTCCTCGACCTCGACGGCCACGCCGGCGGCGACTTCTTCAGCACGGACCACCACGTGGGCGTGCGGCGGAGAGAACTTCGCGGCGTTCTCGATGAGCTCGGCGACCAGGTGGATCACGTCGACGACGGCGGCGCCGTGCACCGCGCCGGCGCTCGGCGGCACCACCTTGACACGCGGGTAGGACTCGACCTCGGCGACAGCGGAGCGCAACACCTCGTACAGGTTCACCGGGCGGCTCCACCGCCGCCCGGACGCGGCACCCCCGAGCACGGCGAGGCTCTCCGACTGGCGGCGCATCTGGGTGGCGAGGTGGTCGATCGTGAACAGGCCCTTGAGCAGGTCGGGATCCTCGACCTTGGCTTCCAGCTCGTCGAGGAGGCTGATCTCGCGGTGCACGAGCGACTGCATCCGCCGGGCCACGTTGACGAACACCTCGACCTGCTGCTCGGACCCGGCAACCGGCTTCATGTTCGCTACCTGCAGGACCGTGTTCTGCGCGGCGCTTTGCGAACGGAGCAGGTCGTACTCCAGCAGCACGAACGCGTCGGTGGTTTCGGCGGGCAGCGCGTCGACACTGCGTGGTACGGCGTCTTCACCGTTGCGGACTTTCTCCACGAGGTGCTGCAATTCGCTGTTACCGCGAGCACTCAGGGAGCACAGGGCTTCGAGCCTCTCCTCGATCCGGCCCGTGGCGTAGGTGGCCGCGTAGACCGCACCGGCCAGGACAAGTACAGCGCCCCCCGCCGCCATGGCCAGCACGATGCGGGTCGTCAGCACGGAGGGGGTGACGGCGAGCAGGATCACGACGGCCGCAACCGCCAGGAGCATCACCATGGCGGCTGGAACCACGGAGATCCACAGGTGGAGGCCACGCAGTCCGCTCGCGGTACCCGCGTCCTGCGCGGGGTGTCTGCGGTGTCGCGCGTCTGGGTGTTCGCCAGCGCTGGGCGGGGGGTGTTCAGGCATTGGCGTCCTCAAGGCGTGAGGCCGGTCGACAACAGGACAACAATAGCGATTTCAACGCCTAAAGATGACCGAAAACGGCCACATACGCGCATTCGCGTTCGCGTTGGGTCCATGCGCTGTCCGAATGATCGCGTTCCCCGCCATCAGCGGTCTCATGGCCGTCGTAGTGGTCCTCGGGCGACCCCCGTGAGAACCGCCGTTGATCGTCTTCCTGGCGGCTGGCGTCACCTGTGGGGGGAGCCGCTCGCTGGCTTCGGTTTCGAACACTGGTTCGTCAGAATGGGTAGCCGGAATAATCAGCGACGCACGGGTGCCGGCCGGTCCCGCTGCGCAACCATGGCGAATTCGCTTAGCAGGAGCGGAGGCCTCGGGATGCCCTGCCGTGTAGCAGGAACAGCGGGAACCCGCGAGGAAGAACCGCACCAGCCGGCCTTGGCGCCGGTTGGGACCCCAGGCCTTGGCCGTGGGAGGAGACCAACCACTCGCAGTCGCGCCCGGCGGGACGCCGGGATCCACACACTCGCAGGCGTTGCCGCAGGGGCGCAAGAGGCCCGACACGGCTGATCTGTCACTCCTGGGCGTCGCCGATACCAGGCCGACCATAGCCGCAGCGCTCGTCCCGCCCACCGACCGGACCGGCTCGGCGCACCGCCCTCTCGCCGGTCGCGCCAACCGCGCCAACGGCACAGACCGGGTGCGCTGGCTGACCACGTCGGCGGCTCCGAGGGCGTGGTGCGTACGCACACCCGACACGCGCGAAACGGGTGTGGGGCGGGCGGCGGGCACCCGGCCAGGGATCCGACTATCGTTCCACTCGCCAGTACCGCCGGAAGTGCTGGAGGATAACCCCCGGCGATCCCCCATCAACGATCGGAGCTCCCTCGCATGGCCCGGACGACGCCCACCCCTGCTATGGCACTGCTGGCCACCGGCAGCCTCCTCCTCAGCGGCTGCAGCCTGTTCGACGACGACGGCCCGCCGGAGGTCAAGGAGGAGTTCCCGTACACCCGGGAGGGGCGGATCTTCCAGGACACCGGAAACGACGAGGAGATGCGGTTCTCCGTCACCGCCCTGGAGCGCACTCCCGACCACACCGTCCTGCACTACGAGGTCGAATACCCCGACGGCTTCGAGGGCGCCAACCGCAACCTCAGCATGCCGCACACCCTGGTCGACCCCATGACCGGTCAGGTCTTCCGCGAGTACGTCGACAGCGACGGCCTGAAGTACGGCTCCGTCAGCCCGAACAACGACGGCCTGTACCCCGTGCACGACGGGACCACCAACGAGTACCGCAGGTACTTCCCGCCCATCCCCAAGGACGTCGAGCAGGTGACGTTCGTGGGCAGCGGGCTCGGCGCCATGACGGGCATCCCCATCCAGGACGTCGACGAGGACCGGCCCGGCCCGGAGAACCCGAACGGCCCGGACCATCTCTCGCCCGACAACCCGCCGGATGACACCCTCACGTTCGAGAACCGCCCGCCCGACGACGACGCGGAGGCCGACACCGGATGGGTGGAGAGCTTCGTCGACTCCGACATCGCCTCCATCACCCGCGACGGGGACCGCGAGACCATTTCGCTGCACTCCGACGTAATGTTCGAGTTCGACGAGTCCGACCTGACCGACGAGGCCGAGGACGTCGTGCGCCAGGCGGCCGGGACGCTGGCGAGCAACGTCTCCGAGGACGGCTCGGAGATCACCGTTATCGGGCACACCGACGGCAAGGGGTCCGACGCCTACAACCAGAACCTGTCCGAGGAGCGCGCGCAGACCGTACGCGACCTGCTCCTGGAGGAACTGGGGGACGACTACAGCTACGAGGTCGAGGGACGCGGCAGCACCGAGCCGGTGGCCGTCGAAGGCGGCCCCGACGACGAGGAGGCCCGAGCCCGCAACCGGCGGGTCGAGTTCTCCTACGACATCCAGGCCTCGGGCGAGCAGGAGGAGGAAGACGAGGACGGGCTCGGCGTCGCGCAACGCACCGTCACCTGGCCGGCGCCGTTCACCGACGACAACGGCAGCGTCGTCGCCACCGAGGAGAAGGGCGACGTGAAGCTGGAGGTGTACCCGCTGCGCCGCGATGGCGCCTACGTGATCTCCACGGTGGCGCTGACCAACGAGTCCGATGAGCCCACCGTGCTGGACATGGGGGCCGACCGCGAGGAGCAGGCGGGCGGTCCGGAGCAGTTCAGCTCCGGCTCACTGGGCGGCTTCCAGCTCCTCGACCCCGAGACCGACCTGGTGCGCTACGTCGCGCAAATGACCCTGGAGAACGGCGGGTCCAGCGGCTTCGCCGAAGAGGTGCACGAGCTGCAGCCGGACAACACCTACGACCTTGTCGCGGTGTTCGCCGCCCCGCCGGTCGACACCGAGGAACTCACCCTGCGCGCCGGCCCGTTCGGCGAGATCGAGGAGGTCCCGATCGAGGAGTGAGCACCCGGAACGGGGCGCCGGCCCGCCATGCGGGCGGGCGCCCCTACTCCTTGGCTTGCTCGGCGGCCTGGAACACGACGTCCTCCAGGTCCTTCTTGCCGGCGTCCGAAGACACGGCGATGGCAGAGACGTAGAAGTCGTCGGGCATCGACAGGTGCAGGCTCTTGGTCGACCCTTCGACCGTGGCTACGTAGTCGAGCTCCCCGCCGAGCGAGTCGGCCTGGGCGGTGCGGTAGTTGTCGACGTTGACGTCGATGTCCACCTCCCAGTTCATCTCCTCCCCGTCGGGCTGCTGCGCCACGTCCAGCCGCGCGCTCGGGTCGGCGTTCTCCGTGAAGACAAGCGCGAACGACTGCCCGGAGCCACCCGACTCGGACCACACGCAGGACAACTGCTCGGCGTCGGGGGCTCCGTCGATCCCGCCGGAGTCCTCGACCACGGTGGCGCCCTGCGGGGCAAGGCCGGAGGCGAGCTGCTCGGCACCGACGCCGGCGCAGGAGTCGGGCATCGCGGCCTGGTCGCCGCCCTGCTCACCCGACTCCTCGTCCTCGCCGCCGGAGTCCTCCTCCTCGCCGTCGGCCTGTTCGGATTCCCCGCCGTCCTCCTCGTCATCGCCGAACGAGAACCAGTCACCGATGGACCACGAGTCCTCTTCCTCCTCGTTGCCCTCGCCGTCGGCCTGTTCGGAGTCGCCGCCCTCCTCACCCTCGTCGTCACCGAACGAGAACCAGTCGGACCACGAGTCCTCGTCGACCGACGTCGCGTCGTCGACGTTCTCGGAGTCACAGCCCGCGAGCAGCATGGTGGTGGCCAGGATGGCACCGGCGGTCGCGGCGTACCGGGAGGGAATGCTGGGGGATGCGAGTCGCATGGCGAACCTTCATCGTCGGAGACATGACCGGCGAGCCAGGGGAAGACGCCGGTGCGAACAGACGAAACCGTAGCAAGACGGCAGCGGGCGCGGCGGCGTCCGCGCGCCTTCGCGAATCCTCCACGCTCGGCGCGGACCGGATCAAGACCGTCCCGTGCGCTTTGAAGATCCCCTCCCGCGGTAGAGGGCACCCAACGCGGTACCCAACCCGGTGGAGAGGAGCACGACGATGGTGGCAACGACGACGACCGAACGCTTGCAGGCCGCACTGAGCGACGCGGACTTCCCCGCGGACAAGGACCGGCTGCTCGAATTCGCGCGCGCGAACGGCGCCGACGACGAGACGGTCCGCGCGCTCCGCGCCCTGCCGGTGGCGGAGTACGAGAACTTCGAGCAGGTGGCCGCTTCCGTCGCGAAGACCGACGCGGGCGGCCCGACCGACGACGCGGACAAGGCGAACGCCCGCCGGCACCACACCCACCCGCAGATGGCCGAGCGGGAGAAGGACATTCCCAGCAACCCGATCGTGGAAGAACTCGGGGAGAACCGCGGCAGCTAACGGCACAGCGCAGCGAGCCCCGCGCGTGGGGCGCGGGAGGCAGCGTTGCGCGTTCGGAGCCGGGGCCAGCGAGGCGCACGCGGAGGCGGGACGCACCCGGACCCCCGCTGGTGTGCCCCGGAACAGGCCCGCGGACGGGCGGACCCGTGGACACCGCGAGCCCGCGCACGGGGCGTGGGTAGGGGCGCGACCGGTGTTCAGCCGCAGACGGTGTCGAGGTAGCGCTCGACCATGGTGCCCATGACCTCACCGGGCTCGCGTGCCCACACGTCCGCGTTGAAGATCTCCACCTCGATGTCGCCTCGGTACCCGGCGGCGTCCACAGCCGCGCGCAGCGGCGCGAACTCGATGTGGCCGTCACCCATCATTCCGCGCCCGAGCAGCACATCGGCGGGCAGCGGGGTGATCCAGTCGCTTACCTGGAAGCTTGCGATACGTGGGCCAGCTCGCTCGATCTGCGCGAACACCTCCGGGTCCCACCACACGTGGAAGGTGTCGACCACCACTCCCACCCGGTCGGTGGGGAACTCCTCGGCGATCGCGAGCGCCTGCCCCAGGGTGGACAGCACCCCGCGGTCGGCACAGTAGACGGGGTGCATCGGTTCCAGCGCGAGCCGCACACCGCGCTCGGCGGCGTACGGCGCCAGTTCGGCGAGCGCGCCGATGACGCGCTGGCGGGCGGCGGGCAGGTCACGCGAGCCATCGGGCAGCCCGCCGACAACGAGCACCAGGCACGGGGCACCGAGCTCCGCGGCCTCGTCGAGGGCCCTGCGGTTGTCGTCGAGGGCCGCGCGCCTGCGCGGGCCCTCCTCGGCGGTGAAGAAACCGCCACGGCACAACGACGACACGCGCAGCCCGGCGTCCCGCACGAGCTTGGCCGCCCGGCGCACGCCGGTCTCCTGCACCGGCTCGCGCCACAGACCGATCGCGGGGACCCCGGCCGCGAGACAGCCGTCGATGGCCTCTGGGGCCGTGCACCGGTTGACGGTCTTCTGGTTGAGCGAGAGGCGTTCGATTCCGGTCACCGGTCCACCCCCGCGACGTCGAGCAGTGAGCGCATTCGGGCCGCGGCCAGGTCGGGGTCGCTCAGCAGTCCCGCGTCCCCGGCGAGCCGGAAGGCGTGCGCCAGGTGGACGGTGCCGCGCCCGGCGTGCAGCCCGCCGACCATCGTGAATCCGGGCTGGTGCCCGCACAGCCAGGCCAGGAACGCGATACCGGTCTTGTAGTAGTAGGTGGGCGCGCTGAACAGGTGCCGGGCCAGGGGCACGGTCGGTTCGAGCGCGGCGTCGTAGGCGGCCTCGTCCCCGTCGTCCAGGGCGCGCAGCGCGGAGGCGGCGGCGGGCGCGATCGCGGCGAAGACACCGAGCAGCGCGTCGCTGTAGGCGCGGCCGTCCCCCTTTATCAGCTCCGGGTAGTGGAAGTCGTCGCCGGTGTAGAGCCGGACCCCTTCGGGAAGGGCCGCGCGAAGCCGGGTCTCGTGCGCGGCGTCCAGCAGCGAGACCTTGACGCCGTCGACCCTGTCGGCGTAACGGCGCAGCAGGGCCAGCAGCGACTCGGTGGCCTCGGCCACGTCATCCGACCCCCAGTAGCCGGCCAGCGCGGGGGCGAACATGGGGCCCAGCCAGTGCAGGATGGCCGGTTCGCGCACCTGGTCGAGCAGTTTGCCGTAGATCTCGTGGTAGTCCTTGGGCCCGCGGGCCAGCGCCGCCAGGTGCGGACTGGCCATGAGGATCACCTGGGCACCGGCGTCCTCGACCACCGCGGCCTGCTCCTCGTAGCCGGCCGCCACGTCCGCGAGGGCCGACGCGTCGGCGGGCAGGTGGTCGGTTCCGGCCCCCGCGGCGATCCGGCCGCCGGTGGCCCCGGCCTCGGCGGCGCTCCGGCGGATCAGCTCGCGGGTGGCCGGCCAGTCCAGCCCCATACCCCGTTGCGCGGTGTCCATGGCCTCGGCCACCCCGAGCCCGTGCGACCACAGGTGCCGCCGGAACGCCAGGGTGGCCTCCCAGTCCACGGCCGCGGGCGCGCCCGGCACGTTGTCCCCGAGGGGGTCGGCGGCCACGTGGGCGGCGGCGAACGCGATCCGGCTGTTCGGCGGATCGGCCGAGCGGTGCCATTTTCCCGGTTCAGGCACCTGGTAGTCGACGATGGAGCCGTCCGCGGCGGGCAGCCTGATGGTGGGGCTCACGGCACACCTCACGGTAGTCGGAAAGCGTTTTCCGTAAGCGTATCCGGGAGGCGGGACCAGGAGCAAGAAAACGCGACGATGGGGATGTTTCCCGATTCTCCCGCGCGTACCGTGCCCGACCTACTACATTTCGCGCATGCCTTCATGGGACCACGAGTTTCCACTCGACCTGCTCCGGAATTCGCCCGACCTCGCGGCGAAGCTGTTCGGCCACGCCGCGGGCAAACCGCTCCCCCACTACAGCCGCGCCCGATGCGACGCCAGCGAGGCCACCACCACCTCCCCGGCCGAGCTGTTGGCCGACTCCGTGGTGGTCCTGGAGGACGACCCCCCCTCGCCCCAACGCGCCACCGCTGGCGGCCATCATCGTGGAGAACCAGCGCAAACCCGACAAACGCAAGAAGTACTCCTGGCCCGCCTACGTGGCCAACGTGCGCCACCGGCTGCGCTGCCCGGTGCAGCTGCCGGTGCTCACCCCCACCCGGAACCTGGCCTACCGGTGCGCCGAACCGATCGACCTGGGCTGCGGTGAACTGCGCCCCGTGGCACTGCCGATGACCGCGCTGGAGCCCGTCACCGACCCCGACCAGGCCCGCCGGGAACCGGAAGTAGCCATACTCGCCGCGGCGATACACCGCACCGAGGACCCGGTGGTGATCAGATCGCTACAACCCGCATTCGATGCCATAGATGCGGAGCAGCGGTCTAGGTATTCTGACTATCTGGGCGCGGCGCTACCCGCCGCGGCCCGAAAACTCCTGGAGGACATCTTGACCGTGTCATACGAATGGCGGAGCGACGTCGGCCGCGCCTCGTACGCCGAGGGCGAGGCCAAGGGCAAAGCGGAAGGCAAAGCGGAAACCATCCTCACCATGCTGGAGAGCCGCGGGCTCACCATCTCCGAGCACGTCCGCCAACGCATCACCGAGTGCACCGACATCGACCAACTCGACGCGTGGGCACGCCGGGCAGCCACCATCGACCATGCCGAAGACCTGTTCTCCTGACCCATCCGCCGAGCTACCGCCCGGGCCCGGCATATGCCCGGGCCCGCTCCACCCCAGAAACCCGAACGAACG
Source organism: Lipingzhangella halophila (assembly GCF_014203805.1). Lineage (GTDB taxonomy): Bacteria > Actinomycetota > Actinomycetes > Streptosporangiales > Streptosporangiaceae > Lipingzhangella > Lipingzhangella halophila. Next base: position 5,776,640 of record NZ_JACHJT010000001.1, read on the forward strand.
TGAACCACACCTCCTACAAGTGGCGGAGCGACATCGGCCGCGCTGCGTACGCCGAGGGCAAGGCTGAGGGCGAGGCCAAGGGCTGGGCCAAAGCCATCCTCCTCGTGCTGGAGGCCCGCGGGCTCACCACCTCCGAGCACGTCCGCCAACGCATCACCAAATGCACCGACATCGACCAACTCGCCATCTGGGCACGCCGGGCAGCCACCGCCGACAGCACCGAATACCTGCTCATCTGCTCCGCCGAGAACGAGCCCGATACTCCGCAGGGCCGCGAACACACCGCCAAATGCAAGGCCAGAGGGCTGGCTACGGCCACCCTCGCGGTGTCGGAGAGTCGCGGGATCGACATCCCCGCCGGCCTGCGCCAGTACCTCATGGAGTGCACCGACCCCGACCTGCAGCAGACCTGGTTGATACGCGCAGTTTCTGTCGAGCACGCCAAGGAGCTGTTCGCGTGACCGTGCCGGCCCGGGACGAGCCGGCATCCTGGGCACGGTCCCGGCTCGTCCCGAGTCCTCGACACTGCTAGCCGATCGGCCGGGCGCCGTCGAGGTCCCAGACCTTGAGCAGGCCGCACATGCCGTTGCGTAACGGGCCCGGTGGGGACTCCGCGGTGTAGACGGTGGCCTCGCTCAGGTGGCTCCCCTGTCCCTGCGCCAGGTCGTCCAGGTGGCGGCCGGTCGCGTTGGCCTGGCCGAGCGGGCCGCGTTCCCAGTGGTGGTGCCACCCGGCGGCCTTGTCGCGCACCAGCCGCACCGCGGCCGCGTGCATCTCCGCCAGGCCGCGGCCGCCTTCGGCGCTGACCCGGTCGCGCAACGCCAGGTAGCCCTCGATGGCCAGGTCCCGGCGGTGGCGTGCGGCCCGCGACATCGCCGCGTGCGCCGTCGCCGCGTCAGGGAAGTCCGCCGCCGCGGGGATGGCGGTCGCCCGCTGGTACTCGTCCGGGTCGGCCAGCACGCGCGGCGGGTAGGTGAGGATCGCGTCGCCCGCCTCGGGCAGCCCGGCGTTCTGCATGACGACGACCAGTTCGAGGTCGCCACTGCGATTCACCAGCCGGTGCACGGTGCCCGGTGTGAACCACAGCAAGGTGCCCGGCACGAGCGGGGTCTCGCGGAACCCGGCGCTGCTCAGGGTTTCCAGGCTCCCCTCACCGCGCAGGACCACGTACCCCTCCGCCGAGGCGGTGTGCAGGTGCGGGGAGCCGCCCGCCAGGCCGTCCTCGGTGGGCCAGTCGTAGACCCGCAGGTGGCTCACCGCGGTACCGCCGGGGAACCCAACGGGGGCGCTGGCCCCCAGCCCGTCCCCGGGTAGCTGGTTCAAGGCGGTCATGGCGCACCTCCCCGCATCCGGATCCGCGCACCGTCGAGCTCGACCCGGCCGAGTTCGGCGAGCCCCGCCGATCCGGATCGTTCCCGGTCGCCGTCGGCGATGACGACCGCGTAGCGGTACGACAACGGAGTGTCCGGCTCGGCCATGACCTCCTCACTGAAGAACGGGGCCGGGCAGACACAGGCGAATATGCCGGTGCGCACGAACCACTGGGTGGGGTGGCCCGGATTGTCCGGCGCGTCGACGAACACCAGCGTCGAGGAGCGGTCATTGCCGTCGTGCCGCCCCGCGAAGGCCAACCACGGAGCGCGCACCCCCATCAGGTCGTCGCCCCCTTCCATCTGGGGACTGTAGACGCGGCCGCCGCTGAACGAGCGGGGGCCGCGCCAGAACAGGCCGCCGTAGCCGGCGTTCTCCCGGCCTTCGGTGGTGGGGCTGCCGATGGGGATGGCGTCCTCGGTGCGGTTGCGGAACGAGGTCTCGAACACCAGGGTCCACGCCTGGCGGGCGAGGTCGACGGTGGCCTGGAACGTCCGGTGTTCGGTGAACCAGGTCTGGCCCTGCTCGGTGATCCAGTCCAGGTGCTCGCTGACCACGGCCGTCTCGCCCCGGGTGGTGTCGAGGCGGTCGAACTCGCGGTGCAGCATGGTGCCGTCGTTGGCGAGCTGCTGGTACCCCTTGTCGCGCACGTAGGTGGGCCCGCCCCAGAGGTTGGCCGGGCCGACGTTCGGCAGTGACCAGGCGATGCCCTTGTGCCAGACGTGGTCGTGCGGCCGGTACAGGCTGACGAGGTCGCCCCCGAGGGTCCGCACCGGGTGGAAGTAGGGGCGCGGCGACTCCAGTTGGCGGTCCCAAGGCCGGTACACGTAGCGGGTCAGTTCGGCGCCGTCGTGGGTCAGCAACAGCGAGCGCTCGTGCTCGTGCACCAGTCCGATCCCTTTGGCAGCGGGTTCGGCCCCCTCGTTCGCGGCGTCGGCGGGGGCGGCCGCGGCGCGCTGGTCGATGGTCATCCGATTCTCCGTTCAGGGTGGTGGCCTGCGCGGCGGTCCGGATCCCGCGGTGGGGACGGACCCGTCGGTGACCGGTCCGTCCCCACCGCGGGGTCGCGGGATCAGTCGATGAGGTACTGCTCGGGGGTGGTCGGTACCGGGTCGTTGTAGATGCCGGAACAAGGGCCGCGTGCCGCCTCCTCCCGGCCGGGTGCGGTGGAGCGCGCCCGGGCGGCACCGTGGGGATGGGCGGTGGTCACCATCGCGGACCGTCCCCGTCCATGCGGCCGTGGAAGGGTGAGTCCGCGCCGAGGTCGGCCGGGGTGATCGGGCGCCGCTGGAACGCTGAGGCGTAGACCCCGGCCACCAGCCGCATCGTCCGCAGCGACTCCGCGGAGGTGACAGGCGGAGCCGTTCCGCCCTGAACGGCGGCGATGACGTGCCCGAGCTGCGCGGTGTGCCCGCTGGCGACTCCGGCCTCGCCTGCCTTCCACGCCGCCGTGACCTGCTCCTCGAATCCCGGGGCCGGGGTGATGCGCCAGTCCTCGTCGCCGTAGCCGTACAGGTGGGTGAGCTCGATGGTCGCCCGCTCCAGGTCGATGCGGATGTAGCTCTCCTCGCGGGGCGACACCAGGCTGTTGACCACGCTGGCGACGGCACCGTTGGCGAAGGTCACCCGGGCGAGCGAGACGTCCTCGGTCTGGATCGTGCGTGCCTGCTGGTGGGCGCTGGCCGACACCTCGGCCCAGTCCCCGAGGAGCGCCGCGAGCAGGTCCATCTGATGGATGCCGTGGCCCATGGTCGGTCCGCCGCCTTCGGTCTCCCAGCGGCCGCGCCAGGGGACATCGAAGTACGACTGCTCCCGGTACCAGGTCGTGTGGCACACCGCCACCAGAGGCCGGCCCAGGTCGCCCGACTCGATCAGTGCCCGCGCCCGCTGGGCCCCGGAGCCGAACCGGTGCTGGAAGAGGGTTGCGAACCACGGTCCCCGCGCGCCTTCGGCCGCGGCCATCGCCTCCAGTTCGGCCAGGCTGAGCGCCGGCGGTTTCTCCACCAGCGCGCTGGCGCCCGCCTCCAGGCACGCCAGGACCTGGGACCGGTGCAGTCCGGGGGGCGTGCAGACGTGGACCAGGTCCGGCGAGGTGGCGCTCAGCATCTCCTCGACGTCGCGGTAGAGGGCGTCCAGGCCGTGGCGGCTCCCGAAGCGGGTCAGGTTCTCCTCGTCGACATCCGCGGCCGCGACGACCTCGACCTGGTCCGGCATCGACGTCAGCGCCTCGATGTGGAAACGGGCGATATTGCCGGTACCGACGATCGCCGCGCGCACCAGAGGGGCCGATGCGCCTTCCATCCGAAGGGGGGTGCCCATCGTTCTCCTTATCGCTGGGGGATGTTCCGCGGTGGCTCGCCAGGCCGGCACCGGTGCGCGAACGCTGCCGCACCACTTTTGGGAAGCGTTTTCCAAGCAGGCGTGAGACTCCCCTCTCGAGTGGTGCGGATCCGCGGGAGCCAGCATACGGCCAACAGGCCGCGGGGCATCAGGTCAGGTGCATGGCGGACTCCTCTGGTTCCCGTACCCGGACCTCGCTCGTGAGGTGCCGGGTGTGGTCGACAGTACGTGTCGGGCCCTCAAGGCGGACCTTGACCGTGTGCCGCACATCGGCGCTCGACGCCGCCAGGGCCAGTTCCAGGTCACCGCCCTCGACAATGCGGCGGCCGGGGACAGCGGTGTAGCTCGCGAGGTCGGCGTGCACGACGAACTCCAGGTACCGGGCGGCGCCCGGCTCCAGGTGCACCCGCGCGTAGCCGACGAGCCGGCGCGGCGGCCGGGTCACCCGGGCAACCGGGTCGCTCAGGTAGAGCTGCACAACCTCCGTACCAGCGACGGCACCGTCATTGCGGACCGTGCACCCCAACGTCACCGCCTCCTCCGTGCCCGCGACCGCCGGCTCCGCACCCGCCGCCGGATGACCCTCGATTCGCGGGTCCTCCCAGGTGAACCGGGTGTAGGAGAGGCCGTGGCCGAATGGGTAGAGCGGCGTGGGGTCGACCGAGCTGACCTCGCTGCGGTGCGCGAGCGGCGGACCGATGAAGCTGGCCGGCTGCGCCCCCGGTGCTCGGGGCACGGCGACCGGCAGCCTGCCGCTGGGGTTGACGCGCCCGGCCAGGACTCCCGCGACCGCCGAGCCGCCTTCCTCACCGGGGAAGAACGCCTGTACCGCCGCCGCGAGCCGGTCGGCGACCCCGCCGAGGGCGTAGGGCCGGCCCGCGAACAGCACCAGCACCACCGGTGTGCCGGTCTCCAGCACCGCTTCCAGGAGCTGCTGCTGGGCCCCGGGAAGCCGCAGGTCCTCGCGGTCGCACCCTTCGCCCGAGGTCCCCCGGCCGAACAGGTCGGCGCGGTCACCGAGGACGGCGACACATACGTCGGCCGAGCGCGCGGCGGCCACGGCCGCGGCAATGCCGGACGTTTCGGTTCCGTCGGTGTCGCAGCCGCGCTGGTAGTCGATCCGGGCCCCCGGGATCTCGGCCCCCAGCGCGTCGAGCAAGGTCGGGATCCGCACGCCATCTGGGGTGTCCGGGTAGCGGGCGCCGATGTGGCTGGGGAAGGAGTAGCAGCCCAGCATCGCGTGCGTGGTGTCGGCGCTCGGACCGACGACGGCCAGGCGCGGTTCTCCCGCCAGTGGAAGCGTGCCCTGGTCGTTGGCGAGCAGCACCACCGACTCCTCGGCGAGCCGCGCGGCGAGGTCCCGGTGCGCCGGCGGGTCCAGGTCGATGCGCGCGTCCGCGCTCTGCCCGTCTCCGGTGCCGGCTCCCGGGTCACTGGCGGGCAGCGGTTCCCATCCGGGGTCCAGCAGTCCCAGTTCGCACTTCTGGGTGAGGACCCGCAGGGCGGCCTGGTCCACCACCTCCTCGGGGACGTCCCCCGAACGGACCGCCCCGGCCAGGTGGTCCCCGTAGCAGTCGACGTCGGGCAGCTCCACGTCGACCCCGGCCGCGATCGCGAGCGCACCGGCCCGCTCCGATGACTCCGCGAGACCGTGCAGGGTCCGCAGGAACGTCACCGCGAAGTAGTCGGAGACTACGGTGCCGCCGAACCCCCACTGGTCCCGCAGCAACCCGGTGAGCAGCCAGTGGTCGGCGGCCGCGGGAACGCCGTCGTTGTCGTTGTAGGCCTGCATGACCGACTCCGCGGCTCCGTCGCGCACCGCCATCTCGAACGGGGGCAGCAGCACGTCGGCCAGCTCGCGCGCGCCGACCGAGACGGGGGCGAGGTTGCGCCCGGCGCGCGATGCCGAGTAGCCCACGAAGTGCTTGAGGGTCGCCACGATGCCGGCCGACTGCAACCCTCGGACGTATGCCGTGCCCAGGGTCCCGACCAGGTACGGGTCCTCACCGATGGTCTCCTCGGTGCGGCCCCACCGGGGGTCGCGAGCGACGTCGAGGACGGGGGCGAGCCCCTGGTGCACCCCGACCTGGCGCAGGCTCGCGCCGATCTGCGCGGCCATCCGCTCCACCAGCTCGGAGTCGAACGACGCACCCCACGCCAGCGGGACCGGGTAGATCGTCGCTCCCCAGGTGGTGAAGCCCGCGAGGCACTCCTCGTGGGCGAGTGCCGGGATCCCGAACCGGTTCGCGGCCCTGATCTCGCGCTGCGCCCGGGCCAGCGACTCCCGCCCCGTCGCGGGGTCGATCGGCGCGGTTCCGAACGGGCGGGTGAGCTGGCCGAGGCCACCGGCAATGGCCCGGTCCCAGTCGACCGATTCGCTCGCGATCTCGTCCTGGTGCGGCGCGACGGCCCCGCCGCCCGCGTCCGCTCCCACCCAGAGTCCGTTGAGTTGCGCGACCTTCTCCTCCAGGGTCATGAGCCGGAGTAACCGCTCGGCCCGCTCGGTGGCCGGGCGTGCGGAGTCCCGCCACGGGGCGGTCTCGTCCGCGGCGCCGACCGGTGTCGGGCCCGTGCCGTCGGGCTGGCCGGCGGGCTCGGGAAGACGCGTCATTTGTCGCCCTTCTAGTTCGGTGCTCCGCTGTGGCGGAGGCTGGGGTGCCGCTGTGGACCCGGGTACGGGCTACTTGCCGCCGACGCCCATGAGGCCGGCGACCAGGGAGCGGCGCGCGATCAGGTAGACGATGAGGATCGGGATGGCGGACAGCACTACGGCGGACAGCAGGGCGGGGATGTTCACTCCGAACTGGTCCTGGAACTCGAACAGCCCCAGGGTGATGAGGCGGTTCTCCTCCGACTGGGTGAGCAGGAACGGGAACAGGAAGCCGTTCCACGCCTGCAGGGCCGCGTAGATGCCGACCGTGCTGATCCCGGAGCGCGACATCGGCAGCACGAGCTGGACGAAGATCCGGACCGAGCCGGCGCCGTCGATCGCCATGGCCTCGTAGAGGTCATCGGAGATGTCGCGCATCGACCCGGTCAGGATGAGCACGCACACCGGGAGCGCGAACGCGGCGGTGGGCAGCACGATCGCCATGAGCGAGTCGTAGAGCCCCAGCTGGTTGATGATCAGATAGACCGGGATCACCACCGCCTGCAACGGGATCGCCAGGCCGAGCAGGAAGACGCGGAAGATTCCGGTGGTCCAGCGGGTCCGGGCGCGCACAATGGCGAAGGCCGTGGTCGTGGTGAGGGCCACGACGATCGCCACGACGGCGACCGTCACAAGCAGCGTGTTCCACACGAACCCGAACAGGCCGCTGTTCAGAGCGGTGACGTAATTGTCCAGGGTCGGATTGTCCGGAGGCACGAGCGGGTTCGACGCGATGTAGTCCTCGTAGGGCTGGATCGTGGCGACCAGCAACGAGTAGATCGGAACGCCGACCACGAGCAGCCACACGAACGCACCGGCCCCGGCCAGGACGTTGTGTCGGCGCGAGCCCGCGCGCAGCGAACCCCACCACCCCCGCCCCTGCGGGCTCGGTGCGGGGGTGTCCCCGGTGGTGGGCTCGGCCTCGGGTGCCGGTGCCACCTGCGACGTGCCGGTCACATGCCCTCCCGTGTACTGCGCATCGAACCGAACCCGGTGAAGCGGACCATGGCGAGCGAGACCGCGGTCGCGACGACGACGAGCGTGCACGCGACGGCGCTGGCGTAACCCAGCCGCGTGGCCACGAAGCCGGACTCGTACATCAGGTAGGGAACGATGGTGGTGTGGTGCTTGCCGCCCGTGATGACCAGCACCGTCTCGAAGTAGGTGAGCGTGCCGACCACCATCAGCACCGATGACGTCGTGATCGTGTTGCGCAGCTGGGGCAGCGTGATGTGCCAGAACGCTCGCGCCCTGCTGGCGCCGTCGATCTCGGCCGCCTGGTAGAGCGACACCGGGATCTGCCGCGCGCCCCCCTGGTAGAGGAGGGTGTGCAGCGGGATGAACTGCCACGCGGTGACGAACACGATGACCAGCAACGCCGAGGGCGAGTCGCCCAGCAGGTTGGGGAACCACCCGACATTGGACATCGGGCCGAAGTTGGGCTCCAGCAGGGCCCGCCACAGGATCGCGATCGCCGCCGTCGACAGCAGCAGCGGGACGAAGAAGATCGCCGAGAGGATGGCGCGGTTGCGCTGCGGGCCGGCCGCCCACACCCCGAGGAGCAGGCTGATCGGGGTCTGCACCAGCCAGGACAACGTGGTCAGGGCGGTGCTGAGGCCGACGGCTTCCCGCATGGCGGGGTCGCCGGCTAGCTCCTCCCAGTTTTGCGTGCCGATGAAGTCGGGCGTGCCCAGGCCGTTCCAGGCGGTCAGGGAGAGGTAGGCCACGAGCACCAGGGGCAGCAGCGCGAACGCGCCGAAGAACAGCAGCGCCGGCAGCGCCCAGACCGCGCCCGGACGCCCCACCCGGGAGCCGGAGCTCCCGGGTAGTCTCCGGCGTGTGGTGGTCAGGCTCACTGCTGCTGCTCCGCCATGGCGTCAACGAACTCGTCCGGTGTGCTCTCGCCGATGAACAGCTTGTCGATCTCGTTCAGCATCGCCTCGGACACGTCGGCGTCGAGGGACTGGTCCCAGGAGAGCTGGAAGTGCGGAGCGTCCTGCACCAACTCGTACTGGAACCGCGCGAAGTCGGGGTTGGGGCTGTCGTCGAGGTACTCCTCGGCGTCGGTGGTCGTGGGGACCTCGCCGTTCTCGACCATGTCGCGGACGTACTCCTCCTCGGCGGTCGCCTTCAGGAACTCCTGCGCTTCTTCGGTGTACTCGCTGTCGGCGGTGACCGAGAAGTAGTTGGTGGGGTTACCGGTCACGTTGGCGGGGTCGCCAGCGCCTCCGGAGACCTCCGGGAACGGTGCGTAGCCGAGGTCGTTCTCGGCGAACTCCTCCGCCTGGTCGAGGTGGGTGGAGTACTCCCAGGAACCCATGAGGTGCATCGCCGCGTCCCCTTCGGAGAGCAGCGTCGACGCCGCGCCCTCGGTGAAGCTGACCGAGGAGAAGTTGTCGCCGAACGCGTCGCGGTTCACCAGCTCCTCGACGCCTTCCGCGGCCTGCAGCATCGCCGGGTCGCGCCATCCTTCGGGGTCGCCCGATTCGATCTGCTGGAACACCTCGGGCCCACCGTTCCGGTCGACCAGGTACTGGAGCCACATCTGCATGGTCCAGGTGTCGGCCCCGCCCAACGCGAACGGGGTGATCCCCTCGTCGTTGAAGGTGTCGACCAGCCCCAGGAGGTCCTCCCAGGTCTCGGGCGGCTCCGCGCCCACGTCCTCGAACACGGCCTCGTTGTAGAACAGCAGTACCGGCTGAGTGCCGCGCATCGGGACGCCGTACTGGACGCCGTCGATCTGGGCCTCCTCCAGGACGGAGGGGATGAAGGACTCCTCGAACTCCGGGTTGTTCTCCATCATGTCGTCGAGCGACAGCAGCATGTCCTCCTCCACATAGGGGCGGATGTTGCCGCCTCCCCAGTTGAAGAAGACGTCGGGCTGGTTGTTGGAACCCATGACGGTGCGGACCTTGTCCTCGTAGGTCTCACCGGGGACCTCGTCGACCACCGCCTCGACATCGGCGTCCTCGTTGAACCTCTCCACCGCGTCCTTCTGCACGACGGCGAGGCTGTCCTGGTACATGTACACGTGCATCTGCCCGTCTCCCCCGCCGCTACAGGCGGTGAGTGTCAGGGCTAGAGCGAGCGACCCGGCAGCGCCGGTCCGAAGCGTGGTCATCCGCACTCGCCTCCGAAACTATCGGAACTAATATCGCAAATTTCATGTGAATTTACGGCCGCAGGGCGGGCAGGTCAATACCTCCTTGAGAGACAGATCACCTCGGCACGAACCCACGCGCGTGGGGTGGAGTATGATCAGAGGCTGTGACAGCAGATCCGACACCGGTTTCGCACGGCACCGCCGAGTCCGAGCCGATCACTATCTCGAAAATTGCGGAAGCCGCTGGCGTATCGGTGCCGACAGTGTCCAAAGTCCTCAACGGCCGGTCCGACGTCGCCCCCCAGACCCGCTCCCGCGTCGAGGAACTCATAAGCCAGCACGGCTACCGGCGCCGCCGGGGCCCGGGGAGCGCCCGCTCCGCGACCATTGACCTGCTCTTCCATGAGCTCGACAGCGCGTGGGCGCTGGAGGTGATCCGCGGTGTGGAGCGGGTGGCCCGCGCCGAGAGCCTGAACGTCGTGCTCGCGGAGTCCGGTGGTGAGCAGACCCCGGACGACGCCTGGGTCGACGCCGTTCTGGCGCGCCAGTCGACGGCGGCGATTCTGGTCCTGTCCAAACTGTCGCTGGCGCAGAAGGAGCGCCTGTCCGCCCGCGGCATCCCGTTCGTCGTCGTCGACCCTACTGGCGACCCGGGCGAGGACACCCCCTCCATCGGCGCGACCAACTGGAACGGCGGGCTCGCCGCCACCCGGCACCTCATCTCCCTCGGCCACGAGCGCATCGCCGTGATCGGGGGTCCCAAGAACATGCTGTGCAGCCGGGCCCGGATCGACGGGTACCGCTCAGCGCTCGACGCCGCGGGGCTGCCGACCGACCCCGCGCTCATCCGCACGGGCGACTTCCACGTCGAGGGTGGCCGCGACGAGGGACGCCGGCTGCTCCTCCTGGACGACCCGCCAACGGCGGTCTTCGCCGGAAGCGACCTCCAGGCCATGGGCCTCTACGAGGCGGCGCGCGAGCTGGGCATGCGCATCCCCGACGACCTCAGTGTGGTCGGCTTCGACGACCTGCCGGTGGCCCGCTGGGTGGGCCCGCCGCTGACGACCGTCCGGCAGCCGCTCACCGAGATGGCGGAGGAGGCGACTCGCCTCGCGCTGGTGCTCGGCCGCGGCGAGCGGCCCGGGAACCTGCGTCTGGACCTCGCCACGGACCTCGTCGAGCGGCAGAGCACGGCGCCGCCGCGGCCCCGGTAGCCGCACCCGGCCCCTTGTTCCGGGGTCGGGCGAAAGCAAAGACGCGTCCGCCCAACCCCCGGAAACGAAGAGCGCTACCCCGCAGCGGTGGACGTCAGCTCGATCCGGCGCCCCTCCTGCGACGAGCGCAGCCCGGCCTCGGCGAGCTGGATGCCGCGCGCGCCGGCGTGGATGTCGTAGGGGTGCTCGCCGCCAACGACGACGTGCCGCACGAACTGCTCCCACTGCGCCCGGAACCCGTTGTCGAACTCGTCGTTGTCGGGCACCTCAACCCACTGGTCCCGGAACGGTTCCGCCACCGGGAGGTCGGGATTCCACACCGGCTTCGGGGTGAACCCGCGGTGCTGCGCCCGGCAGCGGCGCAGCCCCGCGACCGCACTGCCCTCGGTGCCGTCGACCTGGAACTCGACCAGCTCGTCGCGGTTCACCCGCACGCACCACGAGGAGTTGATCTGGGCCACGATGCCGCCGCTGATCTCGAAGATGCCGTAGGCGGCGTCGTCCGCGGTGGCGGTGTAGGGCTGGCCGGCCTCGTCGCGGCGCTCGGGGATGTGCGTGACCGCTTTGGCGGTCACCGCGGTCACCGGGCCGACGAGCTCCTCCAGGACGTAGTTCCAGTGGCAGAACATGTCGGCGACGATGCCCCCGCCGTCCTCAGCGCGGTAGTTCCAGCTCGGGCGCTGCGCCTCCTGCCAGTCCCCTTCGAACACCCAGTACCCGAACTCGCCGCGCACCGAAAGGATCCGGCCGAAGAACCCGCCGTCGACCAGCCGGCGCAGCTTGCGCAGCCCCGGCAGATACAGCTTGTCGTGCACCACACCGTGCCGGAGCCCGGCCTGGTCGGCCAGCTTGCCCAGCTCCACCGCGGCGGCGACGGACTCGGCTACCGGCTTCTCCGAGTAGATGTGCTTACCGGCGCCGATGGCGGCACGCAGCGCGCTCTCCCGGGCGGAGGTCACCTGCGCGTCGAAGTACAGGTCCACCGCGCTGTCGGATAGCGCGGTGTCGAGCTCGGTGGTCCAGCGCTCGATGCCGTGGCGCGCGGCGATGGCGGCGAGCTTGTCACTGTTCCGCCCGACGAGGACCGGTTCGAGCTGCACGCGCTGGCCGCCGGGAAGCTCGACGCCGCCCTCATCGCGGATCGCCAGGAGGGAACGCACGAGATGCTGGCGGTAGCCCATCCGGCCGGTGGCCCCATTGACCGCGACGCCGAGGGTGGTGGTTGCCATGAGCCCAACCTTTCACGGAAAACGCTTTCCCTCAGCGTACGGCAAACGCTTCCCGACTGGCACCTCTTTTCGCCGCTCCACTGTGGAGCACGCCCGCACCGAGGGCGCGCCAGGGCAGCGGGCCGCACACCCCAGTAATGCCCCGCATTTCCCCGCACTCCGGTGATTTCCCGGATGCGCTACCCCGCCCAGGGTCCGCATAGTGGTCACACCACGGCCATCCGGCCGATCAGGAATACGACGCGCTCCTCGAAGACGCGGGCGGGAATGCGGCCGGCCGAGCCAGCCGCGTCGCCACCGCCCGATGGCGGCGTCTTCGGGGAGGGCAGCGTCAACCTCCGCTAATCCCGGCCCTCGCTCCCCCTCTCTCGAGTCGGTCCCCGCCTCGGGTCCGCGGGCCAGGTCCAAGCGGTGGCGCCCCCGCCCGGTGTGCATGGCCGGGCGGGGGTACGCTGCGGCGCTCAGGCCGGCGGCACTCGGCCGCCGCGCGAGGCCACATTGTCGAGCAGCGTCCACCCGTCCAGCTCCGTGGCCGCGGAGCCCTCCGGACGCCAGCCGACCGCGCACGCCTCGTCGAGCAGCGTCCGCACAGTTCCCGGAGCGTGCAGGTTGTGCACGGCACCGCCGCTCGTTCGCACCGCGCCGGAGTGCAGGTAGCCGTCGGGAACCAGCCGGCCCAGGGACGCGTGGAAGACGATCAGGAGCCGGCCGTTGGACGAAAGGAGCCGGATGGCGAGCGTCTCTCGGCATCCCCGGTACCCGCCGCCGTGCTCCTGGTGCTCATGGCGGACCGTCCAGAGGAAGGTCTGGCCACCGGCGACCAGGCGCCGAACCCTCTTGCCCCCGCGGCCCATGCCGTGGATCGTACCGCTGGTGCGGGTCAGTCCCGCGAGATCAGGCGCGACAGCTCGACCCGGGAGCGCACGTCGAGCCGGTAGAAGATGTTGCGGAGGTGGTGCTCCACGGTGCGCGGGCTGATGTAGAGCTTGGCGGCGACCTCGCGGTTCGTGGCGCCCTCGGCGACCAGCATCGCGATCTGCTCCTGTTGCGCGCTCAGCGACGACACCCCCGTACGGTCCTCCGCACGCTTGGTCTCACCGGTGGCGCGCAGCTCGGCGCGTGCCCGGGTGGCCAGCATCTTGGCGTCCAGATGCTCGAACACCTCCAGCGCGCAGTGCAGGTGCTCCACCGCTGTGCTCGGCGAGCGCTGGCGGCGCAGCGCGGCGCCGTAGAGCAGGTGGGTGCGGGCGTACTCGATGCCGTTGTGACCGCCCGATTGGTGCAGCCGCAACGCCTCCTCGAAGCGGTCGCGCGCCTCCTCCCCGCTGGCGAGCAGAGCGCGGCAGCGGGCGAGCAGCGCCAATCCGTTCGGGCTCCCGGTGCTGGTGGCCCAGCGCTCGTACTGGGCCAGCGGCGCAGCGGCCCGCGCGGGCTGCTCGTTCAGCACCGCGGCCTCGACGAAGTGCGGGATAGTGAGCATCTGCACCGCCCAGTGGCTCTGCCCCGGACCGCAGCGCGACAGGTTACGCAGCCGGTGGACGGCCGGGCCGGCCGCGCCCTTGGACAGGTCCAGGAAGGCCAGCGCCCACGTGCTCAGGGCCACCGGAAGTCCCAGGCTGTTCCGGGTGCCCTGCTCGGTGGCGTCGCGTGCGCGCTCCTTGCAGGTCTCCTCGTCTCCCTGGATCGCGGACAGCATCGACAGCGCGGCGGTGAGGTGGGTGACCCCGTTGGTCTGGCCGGTCTCCCGGGACAACCGCAATCCGGTCAGGCAGTGGCCGATCGCGGAGGCGTGCCGTCCCGTCCAGAACTCCGCGTAGACCAGGAACTCCAGCGCCTGCGGGATCAGGGCGTGCGCGCCGCGGGCGCGCGCCTGCTCCACCGCCCTGGTGGCCAGAGTGTGGGCGCGCGGCTCGTCGCCGAGGAGCAGGGCGCAGATGCTGGCCCAGATGAGCTCGGTTGGCTCGTCGTTCTGCTCGGCCAGCGCCACCGCCCGCCGCAACGGGCCGATCGCGGCCTCGTAGTCGCCGCGGAAGACCGCGTCCGAGCCGATGATGTAGGCGGCACCGGCCAGCATCGCGGGCGGGTCGTCGGTCTCGGAGAGGTCGGCGACCCGCTGGGCCGCCTCATGGTGCCGGCGCCGGTCCCCCGCGAGGGACGCCGCCTCCGCGGAGCGGATCATCGCCCGCAGCGCGTTGGGGCGGTCGTGCGGCTCAAGGGTCTCCGCCGCCTCGCGCAACGCGAGGTGCGTATCGATGGCATTGTCGCTGCGCAGCGAGATATGACCGAGGATCAGCTCAAGCACACCGCGGGGATGGCCCGCGACGGTGTGCGGCCGGTTGCGGTCCAACAGGGACCGGGCGCGGTGCGGCTGCCCGGCGAGCCAGGCGTGGTGGGCAGCGCTCGACAGCCGGCAACAACGCAGCCACGAAAGGGGTGTGAGCTCGGCGGCACGCTCCAGTGCGGCGGACGACGCCTCGTAGCCGTGGCTCTCGCGCATCGCGTCGACGCGGGACATCAGCTCGGCGGCCAGCCGCGTGTCGGGGCCGCGCGCGGCGGTGGCACGGTGCCAGGCGCAGCGGCTGGGGTCGCCCTGCCCGTCCAGGGTCTCCGCGAGCCGGGAATGTGCCGCACGCAGCCGGTGCAATGGCGTGTCCTGGTAGTACGCGTCGCGCAGCAGCAGATCGGGAAAAGCCACCCGGCCATCGCGTACCCGGACGATTCCGCGCTCCTCCGCGGGTTCCAGGTCGAGTACCGAGCCGTCGGTGTCCTTCATCGCCCGCACCAGCGTGTCGACCGGCAGCTCCGAGTCAGCGGCCGCGAGCAGCAGCAGTTGCAGGGTCGGCTCGGGCAGGTCGTGGACGCGCTCCAGGTACTCCTCGATGAGGTCGCGCCCCAGCGGCAACGGGCTCGGCAGCGGCTCCTGTCCGGTGAGCTGCGCAGCGGACAGCTCGTCGAGAACGCTGCGCGCGGCGCCGGGGTTGCCGCGTGCGGCACGCAGCAGCTCGGCGCAGACCGTGTCGGTGGGCTCCACCGGCGCGGCGTCGCTCACCAGATCGGCCATCTCGCTCTTCGGCAGGGGACCCAGCACCAGCGCGGGCACGCCGGGCAGGACCGGCTTGCGGTGGGCGTCGCGTGCGGCGCACAGCAGGGCGATCGGGTCGTCGTGGCGCAGCCGGCGCGCCACGAAGGTCAGGATCTCCAAAGAGGGCGCGTCGAGCAGGTGGGCGTCGTCGACAAACGCCGCCACCGGCGCGGCGCGGCTCAGGTGCAGCACCAGTTCCAGTACCGCCACCGACAGCGCGAACCGGTCGGTCTCGGCGACCCGGCCGGTGTCGAGCATTTGCCGCAACAGCGCGCCCCGCTCCTGGGGCAACTCGCCAGCGCGGTCGGCGACCGGTAACAGCATCTGCTGCAGTCCGGCATACGACAGGTCGGACTCGGTACGGACGCCCGCCGCGAAAAGCCGCAGATGGCCAGTGGCTTCCTCGTAGCCGGTGCTGAGCAGTGTCGACTTCCCGGTGCCGGGCGCGCCGATGAGGACCAGCGCACCTGACTGGCCAGAGCGCGCGCCGGCAAGGACGGACGTAGCGCGGCCCATCTCGTCGGTCCGGCCGCGCAGCGTTGTAGGAGTGACGTAGGCAACACTGTGCATCACTCTGCTGAGTATCAGTGATTCAGCGGCTGTTTGGGAGGGTTCACGAGCAAAGATTGGTGTTTCGGTCTGTGGGGCGCGATTGCGGCGGTCGGACAAAACCACCCGTTAGGGTCGCCGGCGGCACTGGCCACACTGGGCAGCACCGCCTCGCCCACTTACCCGGAACCTCTTCGTTCGGCCCGGCCCGCAGCCGGGTGACCAGTGGCGACCCGCCGGCCGCGGTGACGCCGGGAAAGGGATCGCGCCGGTCCGCGCCACCTGGCGCAGGTAGCATCGCCGTGCTCCCCGCCATCGCCGCGGACCGGGAAGGCCACGCGCCGGATCCCCGCTTCGCCGGGCACCCGGTGTGCTCTCCCCGCGGCGGGCTCCGGAACGCGACCGCGCGCCGTCGAAAGGGCGAAACCCGAGATGATCCTTCTGGCCCTGATCGGCGTTATCGGACTCGCGTTCCTCTACAACGCGCGCAGCGCCGGCCGCCTCGCCGATACGCTGAGCCGGACCGAGGCGCTGACCGCCCAGGAAGCGTTCCAGGCCGCGGCGTCGACACAACAGAACCCGGTGGTCACCGTACGCGGGCGGACAGCCCTCCTCTCGCGGCGTCCGGAGGCCGCCCCGCTCAGTGAACACCAGTGCCCCTGGTGGGCACTGCGCGTGCGCCCACTGCGGCGGTGGATCCGCGGGGGACGCGTCCCGATGTTCCCGCGCGAATGCCGGTCCGATGCCGCGTTCGCGGTCACGGACGGCGCGCATCGGGTGCGGGTGGAGCCCGCCGGACTCGTCGCCTACGGCCATCCCGCGTCCGAACGCGTCCGGGAGCCGATGCCGGGCGCGTTCTCCTCGGCCCCCCTGCCGCCGGCGACCGACCGAGTGCTGCGCAGATGTCCCGAGCTGCGCGACCTGGTGGACAGCCGCCGGCAGCGCGCGGTGGAGCTCACCGAGTGGACGCTGCGGGAGGGCGAGGAGGTCGCCATAACCGGGGAGCTCGGGGCCGCCCCGGACACCAGCGAGATCGTGCTGCGCCGCCATCGCCCAACGCGTCGCGGCCGCGCCACGGTCTTCGGCATGACTCCGGGCAAGGACCACACCGATGTCACTGACCTTCGCTGGAGGGAACGGCGGGCGCGATGGGTCGGCGGCGGTTTCACCCTGTTCGGCTTCGGGCTCCTGCTGTTCGCCCTGCCCTCATTCTTCACCGATCTAGCAGCCGCGATCGCCGGAGTTACGGGGCTGGCTCCGTAACCCGCAGGGCATGCGGATCGCGACAGGGTTCCCGTGAGCGTGTCATGCCGGGAGCCGGGCAATGCCGGTGCCCGAGACCGCCACTGGTGTCCCCTCTACCGTGCGACCACCGTGGTGGCGTCGGCGTCGCCCCCGCTCGGGAACGACGCCTCACTGGCACCATTGGTGGCTGCGGTCTCGTCCCCGAGCGGGGATGCCTCCTCCATCGCACTGACGACGCGGGTGAACTCCTTCGTGGACAGCCACAGCTTGTAGACGAGCAGCGCCTCGAACGCCAGCATGCCCGCGGCCGACAGCGCGATCGCGGTAAGCATGCCGGTCGTGGTCACCGCGCCGACCAATGGCGCGATGATGAACGTCCCCATCTGGAACTCGATACCGCTCACCAGGTGCGGGCGCACCCGGTGCCGCATGAGCGTGTCCCTGAAGCGCGCGTACCACGGGAAGCGCGAGAAGAAACCGCGCTGCAGCTCGGTAGCCTGCACCCGCGTGGCCCGCGCGTTCGTCCCCAGCACGGCGACCGGTTCGCCCTCGGCGTCGAGCGCCTCGTCGTTCTGCTGTGCCGAAAGGGTGTCGTTGAGCTGGTGGACCGCCTGCCGCGCGAGCGTGGCCCGCTCATCGTCGGCGGTTGCCTCCTCGTCCTCGTCTACCGCCTCGCCGTCGCGGATCGCCCGGGCGATCTTCTTGCGCATGGCGGCGCGCACCTTGGCCATCTGCGGCCCGTTGAGGTAGCGGAACATGTCCGTGAACACGATCGCCACCGCGAACCAGATGAAGACCTGCTCCCCGCTGACCGCGTACTGGCCCCCCATGAGTGCGATCGCGCACACCAGCACGCGCATCCGGTCGAAGACGTAGTCCAGCCAGCTGCCGAAGATGGTGCCGTTGCCCTTCAGCCGGGCGATCTTGCCATCCATGCAGTCCAGCACGAAACTGAGGTGGAACAGCAGTGCGCCCGCCACGAGCCAGGGCCAGGACGCCATCGCGAAGCATCCGGCCGCGCCCAACCCGAGGACGAGCGCCGCCACGGTGAGCTGGTTCGGCGTGAGTGAGGTCCGGTTCGCCGTGCCCACCACGAGGCGCGAGGCCATCGGGTCGACGAGGTAGACCGTCCACCACGCGTCTCGGGATTTGTAGGTGCGTTCCTGCACATCAGTCAGGCTGAACTCGGACACGCTTATTCCTCCGTGGGATTCTTGCGGGGATATGGAACGCGGGAGCACCGGGCGCCGTACAGGAAAACCCAGCTGGCCGCGCGAACCCTGCGGTAGGTTATGCGACGGTGAGCGAAAGATGAACTCTCAGAAGTTACTGGTGACGTGGGGGTTTCGCACACAGATCGTAGGACGTCCCACCGGCCGTTCTGGTTGTCCCGCCGACTGTTTTTTGTCGCATCTCTGCGCAGGTGGGCGAGAACGAATCGGCGCGGAGCGCCGCGCGGTGACTCCGGTTGGCGGCGCCGCGGGCGGTCCGGCGGCTATCCTCGACGGGTGTCCCAGTCTGATCACGATTGCCTGTTCTGCGCCATCGTCACCGGAGAGCGGCGCGGGCACATCGTGTCCGCCGACGACGCCGCGGTGGCGTTCCTCGACAGCCGCCCGCTGTTCAAGGGACACGTGCTGGTGGTCCCGGTGCGCCACGTCGAGACGCTCACCGACCTCCCCCACACCCGGGTCGGCTCGTTCTTCGGCCGGGTCCAGGACATTACCTCGGCGGTGGAGCGCGGCCTTCAGGCGGCCGGGACCTTCGTCGCGATGAACAACAGGGTCAGCCAGAGTGTGCCGCACCTGCACGTACACGTAGTCCCGCGCCAGCGCAAGGACGGGCTGCGCGGCTTCTTCTGGCCCCGGACCAGCTACGGCAGCGATGCCGAGGCCGACGACTACGCCGCGCGGGTCCGCGACGCCCTCTAGGCGCGGCCGGGCTGGGGCCCGAGCGTCGCATCCTCTCCCCGCGGCGCGCGGCCGCACGACCGGACCGGGCACAGCGGGAGCGCGAGCACAGCCGCGGCGCGCACCGCCACCGCGGTTCCCCGGATCCCGGGAACGTGGCGGGCCTCCCCAGGATCTTCGCGAAACCGGTCGTCCTACCGATCGACAGGCGGAATCGGGCGCCCCTAGTGTGTCGCCTTCCCCGCTCGTTTGGAGGCCGCCAGACATGTCCGCAAACCACTCTTCCTCCGAAAATCCAGGCCCGTCCCAGGACTCCGCGGCGTCCTCGACCGGGCACGGTTCCTCCCCGGGCACGGCAGGGGCACCCCGCAGCGGGCGTTCGGAGCCCCGCGATACGGCTCCGGAACCCGCCCAGCGCGAGCGGCGTTCCCGACGCAGGGGCACGCTCATCACCGGCAGCGCCGGCGGAGCGGCCGTGCTGGCCATAGGCGCGATGGTGCTGGCTATGTCGCTCGGCGGCGAGGACCCCTATGCCTCGGTGGGCGCGTGTGACGAGCTGCTCACCGAGGACGTTCTCTCCGGGGCCGAGGGGATGGCGGGTGCCGGGATCGAGGAGGAGCAGAACTCCTTCGAACCGTCCGGGGACGGCGAGGCCGTCGAGTCGCTGGAATGCTCGGCGGTCAACGAGAGTGACGAGGCGGCCGTGGACGTCACGTTCTCCCGCTTCGACCCGGGCACCGCGAGCGACGGCTACGCGGCAGTGCACGAGGAGCGCGAGCAGTCGATCAGCGAGCTCGCCGAGAACTACGGTGTGGATCTCGGCCAGGACGGCGCGGGCGACGAGTCCGAGGTCACAACGGAGGAGATCCCCGCCGGCGACGGTGGTCGGGCGTACTCGATCGAGGGCATCGACTCGGTCGGGATGCCCCGCACCAGCACCGCCGTCTACTCCATCCGGAACCTGAACGTGCACGTGACCTACTTCGGCGGCCGGGACCTGTCCACCAACGAGCACATTGGCGTGGTGACCGACATCAGCAAGGCTGTGGAGCGGCGGATCGCCAGCACCACCGAGACCGAGTGACCCGTCCGCACCGCGCCGATCCCCGGGCGCACCGCGGGCGAGACCGGTGGGATGCGTCCGTGGCGGGCGCCGGCTTACCCGGATGACCACGCGCGGTCGCCGGTGCCCCTCCCACCGGCCCCCCAGCGGGGCGCCGATTGTCAGCTTCCGGGGCGGCGGCCGAAGTGCACGGTCTTCGCGACCAGCACGAACATATCCGGTCGCCGGTCCACCCCAGCTGGGCTGGCCGGGTCGAGCAGGTGGTCCAGCGCTGCCACGTCGTCGGCGTCCAGGCTCTCGCCAAGGCCGTGGCGGTACCGTTCCAGCAACCGCCGCACCCACAGCCGCGGCCCGTCGGGCAGCGGCGCGGGGTGCTCCACCAGGAAGCTCGCGCTGTACGCCTCGGTCAGCCCGGCGGCACGCAGCATAGCGGGCCAGTCCTCGGTCACCGCCACCGATCCGGGCAGCTCGTCCCGCATCCCGGAGAACCGGTCGGCCATCGCCGCGTCCAGCCGCTCCTGCAGGCCGGGACGCCCGACCCCCGGGTCGCGCGGGAAGAAGCGGGCCGGCAGGCCGCCCTCCACGATGGCCAGCACACCGCCGGGTTCGAGCAACCCGGCCAGGCGGCCCAGGGCCGCCTGCTGGTCACCGACGTGGTGCACGAACTGCCCCGACCACACCAGGTCCGCCGGACCGAGGTCCGCGAGCCCTTCGGGAAGCTCGGCCGCTCGGGTCCGCAGCCGGACGCCGAGGCGCTCGGCCCTTTCCTCGGCGCGGGCCAGGAGCTTCGGCTCCCCGTCCACCGCGGTGACCTCGGCGCGCGGGAACCGCGCCGCCAGTTGGCAGGCCGCGACGCCCGGGCCGCTGCCGATATCCAGGACCCGGCGCGGGTCGGGGTGCCGCAGCTCGTCGAGGGCCTGTCGCACGTATGGGAGGTACACCTCCCCCTCGAGTTCGAGGGTGTCGGCCATCGCGGCCCAGTCAATGTCGTGCATCACACCGCCTCCGGTAGGTTATCCGCGATCAGCTCCGGGTGCGCCGCGGCACCGGCCGCGGCGCACCCGGGCGGTGGGATCAACAACGTTTCCGACCGCCCGCACACCCGGGACGCTGGTCCGCCCTTCGGGACCGCCCAGGCCGGTGAGCAGCCGATGACTAGTACTTCCTCCATTGTTGACCCCTCCTGGACCGACACTGCGCCCAGAAAGGCCGACTTGACAAACTTTGTTGCCGTTTCTGCAATAGAGGGATGGACGAGGTGCTCGCTGCGGTCGGAGCGCGGCTACGACACATCCGCCAGCAACGCGAATGCACTCTCGCGTCACTGTCGCGGGCCACCGGGATCTCAACCAGCACTCTGTCGCGGCTGGAGTCAGGTCAGCGCAAGCCGAGTCTGGAGCTGTTGCTGCCGATCGCCCAGGCGCACCAGGTGCCGCTGGACGAGCTGGTCGACGCGCCGCCGGTGGGCGACCCGCGGGTGCGGCTGAAACCCGTCCGGCGCGGGCACACCACGTACGTGCCGCTGACCCAGCAGCCCGGCGGGCTGCAGACGTACAAGCTGGTCTTCGGCGCTGACCGCAACGAGCCCGACCCGCGCACCCACGAGGGGTACGAGTGGCTGTACGTGCTCAGCGGGAAGCTGCGGCTGGTGCTCGCCGACCACGACGTCGTGCTCAAGAAAGGCGAGGTCGCCGAGTTCGACACCCGGTTGCCGCACTGGTTCGGCAGCACCGGGGAGGGGCCGGTGGAGATCCTCAGCCTGTTCGGGCCGCAGGGCGAGCGCATGCATGTCCGCGCGCGGCCCCAAATCGGGTAGCGCGCCGGCCGCGGCGTGCTTCTCCGATGGGATCATCGGTTGTGCCGCGCCGGACCGCTGCGGCCCGTCCAGCGCGGGCGGCCGCGGAGGGTCAGCGAGTCTCGGAGGCCTGCCGTTCGGCGCGCTGCTGCTTCCACCGTTCGATCACGGCCGGAAGCTCATCGAGCAGGTACGCGTAGAAGTCGCGCATCAGCTCAAGGCGCTGCCGAGCGTTGCTGCCGGGCTCGGTGGTCTCGATGCCCTCCTGCGCAAGGCTCATCATCCCTTCGAGCGCATGGTTCTGCCTGGTGAACATCGTGGTCCAGGCGTCGTCACGAAGCCGGTGGTGGTCTCGCCGGCTGCCTGCGGCGGGGACACGCTCGACCAGGCCCACCGACATGAGGATCCTGATTGCACCGGACACCGAACCGGGACTGACGTCCAGCTCCTCGGCGACCTCGCCCTGGGTGAGCGTGGGTTTCTCGGTGAAGATGAACGTGGCCATCACCCGCGAGGCCATGCGCTGCATGCCGTGCTCGGTCAGAACGAGGGCGAACTGCTCGGTCGTCTTCCGTCGGTCTTCGCTCAGGGACAATGCGGTGGTCTCCTCTCCCCTACGGAACCAGCAAGAGTACCGAGCGTTTCGTCCGTACCCAATTTTCGCAAATATTCGAATCCTACTAACCCTGAGCTATCCCGCTCCCGGCCAACCGGCGCGAACACTACCGGAGGCCACGAGCCGGCAAGGCCACCTCCGCCGCGGATACTGGAGCCGCCAGGGCCGCGGGGCGATTCGGCGGGGAACCGGCCGGCGCCCGCTGAGCGCGCCATGGCGCTGGCCCGGCGGGGCCATCGGGGCGCCCAGTCGCGCGGCCGCATGCGCGAACGCTCGCACGCGGT
The DNA here is from genome assembly GCF_014203805.1 of Lipingzhangella halophila. Lineage (GTDB taxonomy): Bacteria > Actinomycetota > Actinomycetes > Streptosporangiales > Streptosporangiaceae > Lipingzhangella > Lipingzhangella halophila. The sequence goes on from NZ_JACHJT010000001.1 coordinate 5,799,091, forward strand.
GCACGGCTGCTCGACAGCGATGTATCAGGCGCGCGTCAGCGCCCGTACCTACGGTTGGAGCTCCAAGCCGGCCCGAATCCCGAGACCCGCCCGGAGGCGGCATCGCCGGACCGGCCCTGGCGTACTGGCTGAACCGGTACGGCTTCACCCCGGTCATCGTGGAGCGCGCGGCGGAGCTGCGCACCGGCGGTCAGCGGCTCGAGATGACGGGCGACGGCGTCGAGGCGCTGCACCGTCTCGGCGTCCTGGAACGGGCCCGGGCCGCCGGAGGGGTGCCGCCCTCGAACGGGGCCTTCGTCTTCGGCGCCAACGGCCGGCCCGTACCCATGCCGGACGTCTCCGACGGCGAGCCACCAGAACGGACCACTCTGGCCATCAAGCGCGGGGTCCTCGGCCAGATCCTCTACGAGCACGCGCGGGACGACGTGGAGTACGTCTTCGACGACTCCATCACCGGGATCGAACAGGCCGGCGACGGCTCGGGCAGCGGAACCGGCGTACGGGACGCACCCGCGCCGCGCGTTCGGAGACGGGGCCCGGGGAAAGCCGGCGCACGCCGGGTCTTGTTCCGCTTCGCGGGCGGGAGGACGACGGCGTCGTCCTCCCGCCCGCGTCCGCCGCGGCCGTTCGGCTCTTAGTGGATGACCCGGTGGATCCAGCGGTCGTAGGCGCCGGTGCTGGTGTACACGGTGGGCGACTCGCCGCAGGTCAAGGAGATGGTCCGACTGGCCACACCGGTGATCCGCCAGGTGCCGTCGACCTTGCGCAGCAGCGGTGAGCCGGAGTCGCCGTAGCAGGCGCCGCGGGCGTCGTCGGGGTTGTCGATGCAGAGGTCGCCGTAGCGGGCGCCAAAGGACCCGTCGCCGTTCTCGTCGGCCTGGCACTCGCTCCGCGTGGGCGAGAGCAACTGGGTGTCGAGCTGCTGCAACTGGTCGGGCTGATTCGTCGGATCGCTGATCTCATCGTTGGAGGTGTGTCCCCACCCGACCTGGCGCACCTCGGTGCCCGCGCGGGGGACGCGGCGCTCCAGCTTGGCCGGCTCGATGTCCACCGCGGAATCGAGTTTGACCAGCGCGATGTCCTGCCCCTCATCGTGGTCGGGGTAGTAGACGTAGCCGGGGTGGACCTTGATCTTGTCGAGCGTGAGGAGGGTACCGCCCTCGGTGTTGTCGTTGGAGCCCAGCCGGACGTGGAACTCGTCTGGGTCGCGGAGCTCGTAGTCGGAGTCTTCCGCGTTGGTGGCGACGCAGTGGGCGGCCGTGACCATCCACCGCTCGTCGACCAGTGCGGCACCGCAGGCGTGCTGGTAGGGGTTACCGTCATACTCGCGCTGCAGCGACCCCACGAAGGGGTAGGGCTGGTCGGCGGGCTCCCCGCCGACAATCAAGGGGGTGGGCCCATCAGGCGGCTCGTCGGCGTGGGCAGTGCCCGCGCCGGACAGTGCGGCCAACGCAGTGGCCGCGGCCAGCGCCGCACCGACCCGCGCGCGCCAGCGCCCGCTCGGTTTCGTCCCCGCCCGTCTTGAGTGAGCGATCACCGTTCGCACCGCAACTCCGATCCGTTTCGCACCGGGCGGGCCGCCGTCGGGAGCCATAGGTCAGGCGCGCCGATTCAGCGGGGGCCACCCGATCACGCGCCCGTGGCGCGTTGATCCGCTTTTGCCGAGCGGCACAGTATCGGCTCCGAAGGATCAGGTAAACGGTTTCCTTATTTGCCGTGGACAGCGGCCCATACCCCGCGACAGCCCCGCCGGCGGAGGGTTTCCCGTGGGCGCGGCGACCGGTCCGGTAATCGTTTTCCGCACCGAACAGGTTGGTTCGTACCGGCACCGGCTACGGAGAGTCCGCCGTCAGTTCGGTGTTGCCGTCGTCGCTCCGGGTGGTACCGCGCCGCCTCGATGAACCTCGGTCCACCCGGGGCCGGGTCGGCCCGCGGGCCGACCGGACCGTCGGCCGCCGGCCACGCGGCGTCCGCGGGGAACAGGGGACGTGACACATCCGCGTACCGCCCGCGCCGCTGCGCGTCGGTTCCCCACCGCCCTCTCCCGCACGCTGGGCCCGGCCTGTCATCCCCCGGCGAGCCGGCGGGCCTCGGCGCGCACCCGCTTGTTGACGTCCTCGACGGGGGTGTCGGTGACGTTCAGGTAGTCGTAGACGTCGTTCAGGTAGCACAGTTCCTCGGTCAGCCCCGGTTCGTGACCGAACATGGCGTGGGCCGCGTTCGTCAGTTCCCAGGGAGAGGTCCCACCACGCAGCGTCCGGCGGGCCAGGGCGCGGATCGCCGCTTCGTTGGCGGCGCGGCTGAACCGGGGGTGGCAGGCCAGGCCGACCTCGTTCAGGGCGGGTTCCAGCACCTCGGCCACCTCGTAGGCGGCGTCTCCGGAATCCGCACGGGTGGACACGGCGGCCAGCATCCGCAGCCAATGACCGTCCAGTCCGGCCACCAGCGCCGCGCACGCGGCGTCGACCACCTCGTGGGCCGCACCGAGCCCGGCGCTCCACAGAGCCGCCGCGTCGGCCAGCGACTCGACCGTGTGCTCGCGGGACACGTGGTCCGTTGCCGCCTCTCCGGTCACCGCGGCACCTTTCCGGTCGCTCGCTCGTTCCCGCCGCGCTCCTCGCCTTCCAGCGCCGGTCCCAGGTACCCGAGCAGGAGTGCCTTTGTCTCGGCGAGGAGGGCGGCCCGCCGCTCCGGCGGGGCGTTCAGGACCATCGGGAGGACACCCCGCACGGTGGAGATGGTGATGGCCGCCAGCAGTTCCAGCCGCTCCTCGCTCACCTCAGGGGCCCGTTGCCGGAACACCTCGCGGAGGCGGTCGCCAATGCCCGCGCGGATCTGCTCCGCCACCACGGCCAGCTTCGGCGAGGCCGCCGAACCGTGGAACAGCACCCAGAACGCCGGGCGCTCGGTCTTGAACGCGGCGAGGGCACCCAGGACCCGGTCAAGGAAGGCGGCCAGCTCCATCCGGGCCCCCTCCCCGCTGAGTTGGTGGTCCCAGAACTCCTGCGAGGTCGTGGTATAGCGCTCGACGATGCCGTCCAGGATCTCGTCCTTGTTCCGGAAGAACTGGTACAGCGACCCGGGTGAGACGCCGGCGCGCGCGGCGATGGCGTTCGTGGTCGCCTCCTCGAACCCCACCTCGGCGATGGTGTCCTCAGCCGCGTCCAGGATCTGCGCCATGCGGCGGCGCCCGCGCTCCTGCCTGCGCACCTGACCCGAGTCCGGCCGGCTGGCCGTCATGGCTCACCTCACTTCCGGACAACCCGCTTGACCAATACGAGCATACGCTCGTATTTTATTGCCGCCCGCAAAAATGCGAGCGTTCCATCGTTTTTTATCCGAGGACGGGCCAGTGTCCTTTTTCGCGCGCGACCGTACCGCCCCGCCGCCCTCACGCACCAGAGCTCCCGCCGGCCCTCTCGCCCGATTGGGACGCTTCACCGCCCGCCGCCCGTGGACGGTCCTCATCGCCGGACTTCTGACCTTGGCGTTCTGCGCCGCCGTGGGCGTTCCCACGGCCGCTTCCCTGGTCCTGTCCCGGTTCGAAGCTCAGGGCTCGGAGTCGGCCGGGGTCGCCGAGTCGCTGGAAACCGGGTTCGACACCGGAAGCAGCAACATCACGATCGTCGTCACCGCCAAGGACGGCACCGTCGACGACCCGGAGATGGTGGCGGCCGGTACCGACCTCACCGCCGAGATCGCCGGGCAAGCCGGGGTCCTCGACGCGTACTCCTACTGGACGCACGACTCCACTCCCACCATGCGCAGCGACGACAGCACACAGGCGGTCATCCTGGCACGCGCACCGGGCGACGCCGACCAGGTGCGCCGCGAGGTACTGCCCGAGTTCCTGGATGAGTTCACCCGCGACACCGATAGCTACCGCACCCAGATCGGCGGCGGCGAGGCCGTGTTCCTCGACGCCAGCAACGAGGCCACCGCGGACTTCGTACGCGCGGAGATGATCATCTTCCCCACGGTCCTGGTGCTGCTCCTGCTCGTCGTGCGCAACGTGGCGCTGGCCATCGCCCCCGTGGTGGTCGGCCTGTTCACCATGGCTGGCACGCTCGCTCTGCTGCGCCCGGTCACCTGGTTCCTCGAGTTGTCGACCTTCGCTCTCAACATCACCCTGGTCATGGGCTTAGCTCTCGGGGTGGACTACTGCCTGTTCCTCATCTACCGCTTCCGGGAGGAACTACGCGCTGGCCACCCCGTTCCCGAAGCCGTTGAGCGCTGCGTCGCGGTCGCCGGCCGGACGGTCATCGTCAGTGGTGTCACCGTCGCGGCGTCGATGTCCGTGCTGCTGGCCCTACCGTTCGACTTCCTGCGTTCCTTCGCCTACGCCGGCATCGCGGTGGTGACCGCCGGTGTCACTGGCACGGTGGTCTTCCTGCCCGCCGTTCTCGCGCTCCTGGGAACGCGGGCGGGCCGCCGGCTGTGGGGACGCGGCACCGGCACCGGCGACCGCGGGTTCTGGAGCACGACCGCCATGTGGGTGATGCGCCGCCCCGTCGTCTGCGGTGTGGCGGTCACCTTGGTGCTGCTGGCCATCGCCGCCCCCGCGCTCGGACTGCGGTTCGGGCTGCCCGACGAGCGAACGCTTCCCGAGAGCGCGCCATCCCGCCAGGCGCAGGAGCAGATCAGCGCGAACTTCACCGCCGAGGAGATGGACGCGCTTCAGGTACTGGCGACCGGCGACCGGCCGGCCGACGAGGAGATCGACGCGCACGCCGCCGCTCTCTCGCGGATCGGCGGCGTCGCGCGCGTCGACGCGCCCACCGGGGCCTACACGGACGGCACGCGCGTCGAAGAGCCCGGCAGTTACGCCGACCGGTTCGAGAGCGGAGCGGGGGTGTGGCTGTCCGTGGTTCCCGCGACCGAGCGCCTGGACAGCGACCCCTTTGGCCTGGTGGAGGAGGTCCGCGCGACCGACGCGGCATACCCCGTCGAGGTGGGCGGCTATCCCGCCGACCTGGTGGACTACCGCGACTCCCTGCAGGAGCGCCTGCCCGTCCTGCTCGCCCTGGTGCTCGGGGTGACCTTCGTGATCCTGTTCCTGCTCACCGGCAGCGTGCTGATCCCGGCCAAGGCAACGGTGCTGAACCTGCTCAGCCTCGGCGTGATGTTCGGCGTGCTGGTGTGGGGCTTCCAGGAGGGCAACCTGGCCGGCCTGCTCGGGTTCACCCCGCCCGGCTCACTGGAACTGAGCTTCCCGATCCTGATGTTCTGTATCGCCTACGGGCTGTCCATGGACTACGAGGTGTTCATGCTCGCCCGTATCACGGAGGAGTTCGAGCGCACCGGCGACACCGCCCAGGCGACCGCGGTCGGACTGCAGCGCAGCGGGCCGCTGATCACGGCGGCCGGGGTGATCCTGGCAGCGTCGTTCGCCGCCTACGCGACATCCGGGGTGACGTGGCTTCAGATGCTCGGAGTTGGGCTGGCCGTGGCGATCCTGGTGGACGCGACGCTGATCCGGGCGCTACTGATGCCGTCGTTCATGCGCGTGGCCGGATCCGCGAACTGGTGGGCGCCGGCCCCCTTGCGGCGGCTGCACAACCGCATCGGCATTCACCACTGACGGTTCCCGGCTCCCCGGCCTCGCTGCCGGCCTGTCTGAGTACTGGGCACACCGGTGGTTGCGGTTCCGGCACCCAGAGCCGGCGACTACCGGCGCGGGGCCGGCGAACGGGCCCCGTACGACCCTCCTCGCGGTCATACGGGGGCCCATTCGACGCTCACGTGGTGGGACCGGTTGGGGAACCGTGCCGCGTACCCACCACTTCCCGGACTGGTGGCCAGTACGGCATCACTGCGCGCGCGTTCCCTGGTCGTCCTCGGCGAGGATCCGGTACAGCCCGCGCGTGCTCTCCATCAGGAGCTCCTGGGCACGTTCCAACTGCTGCTCCGTGCCCACCTGCATCACCTGGTTCACGGCGGACGAGAACTGCGCCTCGACCTGCTGGAACTGCGCGTTGGCCCCGGGCCGGAGCTGGAACTGCGCGTTGGTGTTGCCCCCCTGGTTCGCGAACTGGGTGGGCTGCTGCACCTGCGGGGCGGGGTGCTGCGGCGCCTGCTCCGGCGGCTCGGCGGGCTGCTGCGGAACATACGCCAGCCACGGTGGGACCATCTGGTCAAGGTTGGCCTCGACCAGAGAGCGGCCATTGGGGGTGAGTTCGTACGGGCGCTGCCGCCCTCCCCCGACCACCTCCGACAGCCGGACCAGGCCCTCGTCGGTCAGGCGGTCGAGCATCGGATGGATCTTGGCTGACGAGAGGCGCCAGTTGCCGCCACTGCGCTCCACAGCCTCGTTGATCATCTCGTAACCGCTGTACGGTTCCTCAGCGAGCAGCAGCAGGATGCCCACGCGCAGCTCGTCGCTCTCTGCGCCGTGATCGCTGGTCGATTTCGTTGCCATCTATCACTCCTTGTTCTCTACCGGACATCGGTGACCGCCCCGCGGACGGGGAGTGTCACGCGATCGGACGAACCCCAAAGACGACGGTTCAGTCTCCCAGAAACGGATCACCGGACGAGAGCGTAAGAGTGGCGTGGATCGCCCACCAGCTCAGCGATTCCACCATTCGAGTACCGATTGGGTTGCCCCGAGACGGGCGCTCTCGGGGCCAGGATCCGGTGACGGGGACCGGCACCCCAGCGCCGCTCATCCGGCCTCCGGCCGAGTGGCGGTCACACGCAGCCGCCGGTAGTCCGCCCACCACGCGCCATCGCGGTACAACGATGACCGCAACCGGCCGTCCAGCTCGACGAGGAACGCGTCGGTGTCGGGCACCCCCGCGAGCAGGTGACCGGCGAACATCCGGACCCAGCTACGCAGACCGTCCGCACCGTCGAGCCGGGTGGGGCGGTCGAACAACCACGCCCCTGTGACATCGAACCCGGCCCGCTCCAGGACCGCCGTGTAGCCGGCGACCGTGGGGAAGTACCACGGCGACGCCGGATCGGCCAGGCTCAACCCGGCGCGCAGCCGGCGGGCCTCGGTGTCGATCGCGGCGATGTTGCCGGACCCGCCCAGCTCGGCGACGAGCCGCCCGCCCGGACGCAGCGCCGCGAACAGCGTGGCGGCGGCCCGCCCGGCTTCGGGGATCCAGTGCAGCACAGCGTTGCTGAACACGCCGTCGTACCCCGTGGGCTCGGGTGTCTGGGCCGGATCGCGGAGGTCGGCGACCGAGACACCAAGGTCGGGGAAGCGCTCCCGCGCCCGCCGCACCATGTCGGGGCTGGCGTCCACGCCGACGGCGTCGACTCCCTGGGCACACAGCTCGGCCACGTGCTCTCCGGTGCCGCAGCCGGCGTCGAGGACACGCTCACCCGGGTGCGCGTCGAGCAGCGTCAGCAGCTCGGCGCCGTACCCCGTGACGAACGAGTGGCGGGTGTCGTAGAGCTCGGCGTCCCATGGCTGTGCTCGCATTCCGGCGACCCTAACCATTCGTCTCTAATAATGGAATTCAGATCTCATTATTCAAGACAACCAAGGCGCACCGGCCGCCGTGAACATCGCCGCCGCCCGTCTTGTTCTCAACCGCCCACGCGGTGGAGGCTGGCCTGCATGACCAACCTGGAGACCCCACCAGCCAGCACGCTGACGTGGATGCACGACGGCACTGAGCGCCTCACCGGACTGCTCGCCACCGTCGACGACGCCGAACTGGACGCCCCCAGCCTGCTTCCCGGGTGGTCCCGCCGCCACGTTCTCGCCCACATCGAGGCGAACGCGCGCGCGTTGGGGCGCCTGCTGCACTGGGCGCGCACCGGCGAGGAGACCCCGATGTACCCGAGCCGCGAGGCCCGCGACGCGGAGATCGAGCAGGACGCGGGCCTGTCTCCTCGGGAGTTGCGCGCGCTTGTCCACGACAGCGCGGCGGAACTGTCAAGTGACCTGCAGACGTTTCCCGACGAGCGATGGGCCTCGAAAATCGAGGCGCGGGGACGCGCCATTCCCGCGAGCACGATCCCCTGGATGCGCGCCGTGGAGCTGTGGGTACACATGGCCGACCTGGACTGCGGCGTGACCTTCGCGGACTTCCCGGCCGACCTCGTCGACGCGCTCCTCGCCGACGTCGCGGAGACGTTGACGGAACGCGGCCAGGACCCCGCCCTCGTGCTACGGCCGGAGGACCGCGAACGCGAGTGGCTGGCCGGCGCTGGCACCGCCTCGGCCGTCGCGGTGACCGGCCGCGCCTCGGGCCTCGCGGCGTGGGTCACCGGCCGCGGAGACAGCGGGGCGCGACCCGTCGAGGAGGGGACGGCGCTGCCCACGCTCGACGCCTGGCGTTGATGCGGCCCGAGGGCCGGTGACGCGGGAAAGCCCGCCGCCTCACCGGCCCGTCCCACCTCATCTCCCGGCGCGGCTCACCCGAGCAGACCGGCGACTGACCAGAGAGCGAAGAGCAGCAGGACGGTGCCCGCACTCGCCCCGGTGGCAAAACTCACCGGGACACCCCGCCGAGCGGCGAGGAGCGGAGCCGCGAACGCCAGCACGGTCAGCACCACGGCGAGGACGTAGAACCCGGGATTGCCCAGGACGGAAGCCATGGGAAAGAAGTGCACCCCGACAACGAGGCAGACCCACGGCGCGATGTAGGCGAAGCCGCGCCGGAGGGCCAGGACGCCGGCGCCGAGGGACGCCACCCCGAACTCGATTCCCACGATGACGAGGTAGCTCTCGAAACGCGCCTGGTCGTCGAGGACCGAGCCGCTGGACCAGTTCACGGCCGCGAGCACTCCTGTCGCGCCCGCGACGAGCACGCTCCCTACCGAACCGATGGCCAGGAGGGCCTTCCACCCAGCGGGCGGGCGTTCCTGTGCCCACCCGAACCAGGCAGAGGCGAAGAAGGCCAGCACGGCCGCCGCCATCGCGGCGTCGCGCAGCAGGAGATCGTGCACTGCACTCCTCGAGGGGGGAAACCGCCGCAATCTTCCCACAGGTGGTGTGCGGGACGCCGTGCATGAGCAGCGGCTCCGGGATTCCACTCAGCCACCTCTGGTCATACTCCGGCCGCATCGGCTAACCTGCGGCGCATATCTCGCGTCCGCACCATGAGGCGCTCGCGCCGCACAGTCACGTGAGACCCCCGGTCTTCGGGGAGCGGGCGCTGGGTGCGTGCGAGGCATCTCCGGCGGTCCGCCAGGAACCCGGGTTCGCTGCGCCCCGGAACAGTGACTCCGGCATGGCGCGCCGCGTCGCTCCCGGTCATCGGCGATGCCCGCAAACTTCCCGGCTGACCTGCGGAAAAACCTCTCTAGAGAATCTCGGCCGTCACCGGCCATACGCATTGCGTGACCCCACGGCGCGAGTGCACGTTGAACCCATGGGTGCCGCGACCGCCTTCCCCTCTCCCGGCGCACGGCCTTCGCCGCCGTGGTGGGTCCGGCTCTCCCGATGGCTCAACGGTTCCAGGGTCTGCGCGGTGGATGACTGCATCGAGCTCACCGACCCCGGGATCCCGCACTGCACCTCGCATCTCCGCGCGTTCAGAGCGGCGCTGGGCGAGCGGTGCTGCGCGGAAGCCACCTGCGTGGAGCCCTGCGCGGGTGGCAGCACACTGTGCGAGGCGCATTGGGAGGCCGAATACATCACCATGTGTGTCACGGCAAGGCCCGGGGACCGGTGGAACGTGTGAGCACCACGCCGGGCCCCACGCAGGCCGTCCACCCCTTCGGCCCCGACGTGTGACCCGGTCGCGGCATCGCCCGCGGGGCGGGCGATGCCGCTTTCTATAACGATCGACAGACCGTGATCGGAACATGACCGAAACCACCATCTAAGCGGCCCGCAACCCGATATGGTGCCTTCGGCAGCAGCCACCAAGCCCCTTCCCCGGCCCCTTATTGAGGGAGGCGTGTATCCGTGTCCGAGTCGGTTCGCCTGAACTGTCCCATGGGCCGCAAGCGCGGGGAGATCGGTGCCGGAATCGTGCTCGCCCTCTTGGGCGGCACGTTCGCTGTGCTTTCCGCCGGACAGTGGGGTGGCACAGTGCTCGGCATCCTCCTCGTCATCGGCGGAGCCGCGCTGGCCTGGCACGGTGTTCGTATCGCCATCCCGGTTCTCGAAGTGGAGGACGCCGAGTTCCGCTATAAGCGGGGGGACTACATCGTCCGGATCCCGTTCTCGGAGGTCGGTTCGTACTACGTGCTTCCCGGGCGCACCCGCTCCCTCGGGCTGTGCGACGCGGCCGGCCGGCCGCGCCACTTCCCGTCGACCCAGGGCCGCCGGGCAAGCCGCCCCTACCTCCCACTCACCGGCCTGACGTCGCCCGAGCAGGTGCACGACTTCATGACCACGGCCGGCATTCCACCCCGCGACCGCTCCCTTACCTCGGGAAGCGGCACGTCACGACATGGGCGCGCCTGACCCGGGAACCGCGACAGGCCCATGCGTCACATGTGCATCGCCCCCTACGGGCATCTTGATGTGATTTACGACACACACCAGAGCTGAGGCGCGAACCACTACCACCGAGGAACGTGGCAGCTCATACGGCCAGGCGTGGTGTGTGCCCCCCAGACAGCGCTCCCACAGCCACGAGCAGCGCGTCCACACACCCCCGGGCGTCGCCAAGAGGTCTCGCATAGAGTCGGAGAGGTGACGCGATCTCGGTTGTCTGCATTTATCGCCGTCGTCGTCATGGCCGCGGCGATGTGGGTGTTCGAAATTGTCGACACCGCCGCCCAGGGCGCACTCGACCAGTCGTTCGGGCTGCGCGCGTGGTCCACGGATGCGCCGTGGACCGTCGTGACCGCGCCCTTCATGCACAGCAACTTCGGGCATCTGATCAGTAACTCGGTGCCGTTCCTCGTCCTCGGCGGGCTCGTCGCGCTCAGTGGGCTGAGCCGCTTCATCTGGACCACGGTCATCGTGGCCGCTGTCAGCGGCATCGGCGTCTGGTTCTTCTCTCTGCCGGACTCGCTCACCGTAGGCGCGAGCGGCCTGATCTTCGGCTACTTCGGATACACCGTCCTCCGCGGGATCATCGAGCGCAAGACGGTCGATATCGTCATCATGATCTGCGTCGTCATCTTCTACGGAACGATGATCTGGGGTGTGGTGCCCCAGCAGGACGGCATCTCGTGGCAGGCCCACCTGTTCGGCTTCCTCGGCGGACTCCTCGCGGCCTACATGCTGCCCAAGCGTTCCGAGCGCAGCGGCTACGGCACCGGCTACGGCGGAGGATACGGCCCGGGCTACGGGTACGGAGCCCAGCGCCTCTGAAGAACGGCCGACGCGAAGAGGGAGCGGGGCACACCTCACGCGGCGCCTGGCCGCGGCACGGACACCGCCACCGCAGCAGCGTCCGCCCCGGTCAGATCCGGTCGCGGCTGAAGTTCAGGTAGGAACGCGACGGAGTGGGCCCACGCTGCCCCTGGTACCGCGACCCGTAACGGGCCGAACCGTAGGGGAACTCGGCCGGCGAGGTCAGCCGGAACATGCACAGTTGGCCGATCCGCATCCCCGGGTAGAGCTTCATGGGCAGGGTGGCCACGTTGGACAGCTCCAGGGTGACGTGCCCGGAGAACCCCGGATCGATGAACCCGGCGGTGGAATGCGTGAGCAGCCCGAGGCGCCCGAGCGAGCTCTTGCCTTCCAGCCTGCTGGCGAGGTCGTCCGCGAGCGTGACGATCTCGTAGGTGGACGCGAGCACGAACTCGCCGGGATGCAGGATGAACGGCTCGTCCTCGTCGCCCTCGATGAGCCGCGTCAGGTCCGGCTGCTCCACCGAGGGGTCGATGTGCGGGTACTTGTGGTTCTCGAACACCCGGAAGTACCGGTCGAGCCGGACGTCGATGCTCGACGGCTGCACGAGCTTCGGATCAAAGGGGTCGATCGTGACCCGCCCATGCTCGATTTCGGATCTGATATCGCGGTCGGAGAGCAGCACGCTCCAGAACCTACCTGCTGGCAGCCCCACACCGGCGCCATGAACCAAGGACCTGTGAAATCAGGAAGTGAAGCATGCTTGAGTCCTTGGCTCGTGAGTTTCTGGATGATCTTGAACTGAGTGGTCGATCCCCCCACACCGTCCGTGCCTACCGGCAGTCGTTGAACCACCTCGTACGGTTTGTTGGTGGGGATACCGACCCTGGCGAGGTAGATCGACGCACCATCAGGAGGTTTCTTGCGTACCGACGCCAGATCGGCGACGCTCCCGGAACCCTGGCTACGCGTTACATCGCGATGGGTAGGTTTTGGAGCTGGTTGGCTGATGAACAGGAGGTTCCTACCAATATCGTTAAAGAAGTGAAGCGACCCCGGGAAGAGATTAAGCCCGTTGCTTTGCTTTCAGAAGACCAGCTCAAGGCGCTCCTTCGAGTTGAGGGGAAAACCCCATTCCTGACGATCAGGAACAAGACGATCATAATGGTTTTGATCGACACCGGTATACGGGTTGGCGAACTATGTTCACTGCGTGTGACTGATGTGGATTTTGATGTTCGTCTTCTAACGGTTCGTGGGAAGACTGGGGAACGGACTGTCCCTTTTGGAAAGGCATGCGCTGCGGCTTTGAGACGCTTTATGAGGCATCGCGGTCGACATCCTCGGGCAGGATCACACTGGCTATTCATTGGTGCCACTAACGGCATTACTGCTAGCACTGTGCGGAAGATGTTCCAAAGCTACGGCGAGCAGGTCGGCATCCCCGGGCTTCATCCTCATAGATTTCGTCATAGTTTCGTTCATAACTTGCTCACAGCAGGTGCCACGATTGTCGACGTGCAACGGTTGGGCGGTTGGTCCGACCCCTCACAGCTTTGGTATCGCTACGGGCTAGCCGGAGCGGGTGAACGAGCCATTGCCTCACACAGGAAGTTCTCGCCGGGCGACCGATTGTGAAAAGGGTCCGGAGCGCCTGCCCTTTGGGTTCCGCGCTAGGAATGGCCCCGGACCCTGGTTCATGCGTTCCCGGTCAACCGGTTCAACAACCTCGGTGTCCTCCACGTCCACGCATCTGTTCCGTCCCGCTCGGCGGGGTTGTTGATGGGGGCAGCGGTGAAGTCTCCCGGAACAAGCTGGCGCCCCAGGCGTGCCTCCAAACAACCCACACACAGGATGTAGCCCTCCTTACTCGGCACGGCAGAAAGCCACACGTCGTCGGTTACCTGATACCACTCGGCCCGGTTGGGGTGAGTGGTCGGGAGGGTCTCGACTTCGCAGTCGGAACACGGCGCGGTGATCTCCGGGGGAAGGCGGTCCATAACCGCGTCAATGTCGTCGTCAGCTAGGTGTTCCGCCTCCCGGAGGTATGCCCCCAGGTCCTCACGGGGGATACCACGCGTGTACACGCGAGAGACCGCGAACAGAGACGGACCTCCTTCTTCCGCTACCGCTACAGAAGAGCCATCGGGCAGGTGTACCCAGACGACGCCGTCCTGTGTCGTCTCGACATCGCTTTCTGACATGGCTAGCTCCTGCGGGTAGGCGGTGGATCGATTTCCAGTACACCGAGTGGCGGAAGCCTTGTCAATATCAAGTGGTCTATGAATTTAGGGTTCTTAGAAACGTATGAGCCGTAAGTTGCGAGCCTGGACTTTCGTTAAAGAATTCTTTTACCAGCCAACCACTTGAAAAGGTTCCGGGGGGTCGCCTAGCTTGGGTTTCCAGCGGCGGCGCAAACGGGCTTTTCAGTCATACTATTTCTCACAACTTGGGGCTCATATAATGTTCAATCAAGCCAACTGCAAAGAAATCCACGACAGGGACGAACGAGACCTTCACGAGTACTTGCGGGCGTGGTTCCCAGAACCACGCTGCCCGGACGACGACGACTTGCACCCGTGGCTCAGAGACACGCACACGCACGCGTACGAGGAGGCCGGAGCATGACGCTGGCACAGGAGCTAGCGGCGGCCACGGAGCACCTGAAAGCTGTACAGGAGAACGAGGCGGCGACCGAAGAGCAGTACAACGCGGCTGTCGGGCAGGTAGAGAAGGTGCTCTCACGACTGTACGAAGAGCTGATCATGAACGAGGGCATGAACTAATGGAGTTCATTCCCTACAGGTATCACTATTGCGGGAGCCTGCACACACGCTTTAGCACTGCGGCTAGGTGCATCTTCAAAAAATCAACCAGCTCGATCGCTGGTGAAGGACCCTACGCCTTTGTTCACGGATTCCGTGACCGTCGTCACGGATACAGCCGACAGGTGTTCCTATCGGACACACGGGACGGGGCGAGGGCGAGAGAAGCGCAGGCGTTCAACTGTGGACCCCGTTGCGTGGAACACAAGCTCGTTGTGATCAGACCCCTTGACCAACTAGAGGTGGCATAGACAACAACACACAAAGAACCCCGGTTACGGACGTGAATCCATAACCGGGGTTCTTCTTATGCTGGGGCAGTCATACCCTATCAAAGATTTCTGTATCTATTTCCTGGTTGTGTCCCAAATCACAGAGGCACAGAAACCCCCGTGGACTAGCAATTCTGTGGTTACGCAAGCGTAGGTTGTGAACCCCGAACCATGGTTCAGGTCCATGGCCCAGAGTTCCCTAGTGCCAATGGATCGGGACCATTCTCACCAGGTAATTCGTGTATACCTCTTCCATCTCTGAACATTGTTCAGAAACAAAGACAAGGTAAATTAGAAGGCGAGTAAGTGCAAAGGAGAGAGTCCATGGCAACACATAACGGAGAAACCACAGTGCTGCGATCGGGCGAGGTCGCAGAGATCCTGGGAGTAAGTCCCGTGACCGTCTGGAAATGGTACCAACGGGGCAAGCTACTGCCGGATTTCGTTACCCCGGGTGGGAGCACGCGTTATTACCAGACAAGTATCGACAAGTTTCTAGAGGAGCTTGCTAATAAGGTGTAAGAGGAGTAATCATGAACAACTCAACAGAAGATCCCCGTGCTGGTCAGAGCAACGGGGATCGGGAGAACTGCGAACACAAGACTGTTTGGATTGACCCGGACACCCGTCAGTGGGTGTGCAAATCATGCGGCGAACCAAAGTCAGCTCCGGGACGGAAGCCCCAATATAAGGACACTCAGAAGGGAGCCTCCACAACATCTTCTGCTTCTCAGGATACCAGCTCGCCGGAGCAGAAAGCTACCGAAACCCCAACCAATCTGCCGGTCGCTCTGCCGCCCACTCCGGAAGCGGCGTACTCCCATTACACGAGTAGGGGGGTTCAGGTATTCCCGACCCTGCAGAAGGCAGAAGGGAACCGGTTGGCGAAAGCCCCAGTGGGCAGAGCAACGGGGGTCACCGGTAAGTCTGGTGAGGTCCGCTCAATCCCGCCGCAGACGGGTGAGAACATCGCCATTCGGCTACCGCCTGGCGTGGTGGGTATGGACGTCGACGCCTATGGCGACAAGCAAGGTGCGGAAACCCTTGCACGCTTTGAGAAGGAGTACGGACCGCTTGGCTTGGAGCTAACCGACCGGTCTAGTGCAAGAGAAGAGCCGTCCGGCATCTATCTTTTCCGCTGCCCGGAGGGATGGCGGGGTCTTGACGTTGGGGGTATCGAATGGATTCACCACACGTGGCGGTACGCGAATGTTGAGCCGAGTGTTCACCCCGATACCGGAGACATGTATCGATGGCATTATGCGGACCGGGCTAATCCCCACTGGAGAACGAACTTTGAGAACCTTCCGAAGCTCCCTCAAGGCATCATCGATAACGAGGGGCATTTCCCGGAAGAAACCGCCGAGGTTGTTCGTGACCATGCCGGAGAAGACGTTCTAACAGAGGGTGAACCGTGCGATTTTGTGCTTAATATCTTGAAGGGTTTTCAGACCAGTGTTGATGCCGGAGATTCACGGCACAGCACGATGGTCCGGATTCAAAAGGCACTGTTTCACAAGGGGTCGGAGGGACACCCCGGAGTCAAGGCCGCCGTCGACACACTTGAGTCTCAGTTCCTTGCTGCATTCGACAAAGAGGACGACCGGACACCCGGACCGAACGAGTTTAGTGATGCCAAAGATGGTGGACTGAAGATGGTGCCCGACCGTCAACGGGACACCGACCCCTGTGACGATGGCGCCATCGACCCGGACCTCGTTCCTGCCCCAGGGGCGAGTGCCACGGGCGGTGACCGCCGACACCTGCCGCAGATCGCAGAGTGGGTATGGACAGCACGTCCGGTACTCGGCCACATCCAACAAGCGGCGCATTCCCGGTGCGTGAGCGCTGACGTGACGCTAGTTGCGGTGCTCTGCCGCATCGCTGCGGCGCGTCCACCCTTGATTCAGGGAGAGGCAGGCAAGGGCGGTCTCAGCCTGAACCTGCTTATGGCACCCATCGGTCCCCCGGGCAGTGGGAAAAGTACGGCGACGGCGAGCTTGCCACGGGAGCTACTGCCGATCCGTGACGATTTCGACTTCTCAGTACACAGTGGGATCGGTACGGGTGAGGGCGCGATTGAGGTGTTTCAGGGCTACGTGGACGTTGAAACAGAGAGTGTTGCCTCCGATGGTACGAAGAAAACGAAGACATCCCAGGTAAAAAAGCAAGTGCGGGAAAACGCGATGTTTATCGTAGACGAAGGGAGCGTTTTTAACACCGCCCGAAACCGGACCGACTCCACACTCGGTTCACACCTAAGTTCAATGTTTTACGGGCTCGGCGTAGCATCGCCCAACGCGCAAGAGTCTACTAAGCGCAAGCTTGACATGAACAGCTATTCCATGTCGGCGATTATCAACCTGCAAAACGAGATCGCTGGACCCATGTTGGGCGAACAAGGGCAGGGCATGCCCCAGCGGTTCGTATTCCTGTCCGCCAACGATCGCAACATCCCGTATGAACGAGTGGCGTTCCCCGGACCATTGCGTGGGGTCAACATCGGACCGGACAGTGCACGCCGCAAGGGCATGGGGAACGACGATGACCCGTTCCGATCCGTGGGTGATGACGATGCGCACTATCTCCGCCTGCCCGATGATATTGCAGAGGAGATCCACCGCAAGCGAGTCGCACGGGGACGTGGGGACGCTGTAGCCGACACGTGGGAAGCGCATAAGGATGCCATCATCGTCAAGCTGGCGTGCTTGTTGGCCATGCTAGACGGACGCGGTACTGCCCCGGGTGAGTACGTCACTCGCGAGGATTTCGAGATTGCTACGGCGATCTGGGATGCCTCTGCGGCGGTGCGGGATCGGTTGCTTGCCGACATCGCCGAGGATGAACGGGCGAGCCGTGAAGCCAAGGACCGGAAGCAGGTAGAAATGGCCGGGCTGAAAGAGGCTGCGAAGCTTACAGCGGGTACTGATGTGGAGCGGGTTAAGCAAAAGATCCTGCGTCGGTTGGAACGCGTGGGTGGGGACGTTGCTCGCCGCACCCTGTATCAAAACGCTATCTCCAAAGGCGACCGGAAGTACTTTGACAGTGCCCTAGACATGGCGGTTGGGCAGGAACTAGTGGAGGTGGATGGTACTTCTGTACGGCTCGTTGGTGGATAGTCGTGGTGGATATGTGGTGGATAGTGGTGGATACCGACTATCCACCACTTTTTTTTGCTAGACCCCCTGGGAATAGGGCGGTCCAGCCGTTTGGTGGATAGTTTCGTATCCACCATGTCCACCGCACGCGCTCACAGAAAAATAGAGGTGTTAGTTGCCTCGTGTAATATGACGGCTACTGTCGGCTAACATTATATGCGGGTGCCACTTCGATATCTAAAAGAATTATACTAATTACTCTCTGTTATATATCAATCACCGTCAGCAGGAAAACCCACGTTTTTTCTGTGAGCGTGGGGGGGGGTCGATGGTGGATATCCACGTATCCACCAAACGAACAGACCCGCTGTGCCCCAGGCGGTTTCGTAAAAAAAAGTGGTGGATAGTCGGTATCCACCACTATCCACCACCCCCGCGCTGCCGAACCGTCCCAACCCCTCGTTTTGGTGGATACTCAGAGCCCCAAAATATCCACCACTTTCCGGGACCCCTAACCGGATACACAACTCCGCTTATGGGATACGGTCCCGCTCCATTGGTTCGGGGTCATCGTTCCTGTTCACGGGCTTGCGGCACCTCTTTTCCTAGTACCCGAGTGGGGTATACGCAGGTAAGTCAACACGTGTTGACCTACCGTGCCGGCGGTAAACAGAGCGTCTGCTCAACTCCAAAACTCTGCCAACCAGGACCAAGGGTCCTTGACCGCGGACCGCTCCCCCTCAAGCTTTCCCCATGTCCCTACCAACTACCCATGGTCCTTGGTCAATGACCCAGGGTCATGGTCCCCGGTCAAACCTGCTTAAAGTAGGTCATCTTTGTACAAGCCGGGCAACTCGGGACGTTCCCCCCCCTCGTCTTTAACAGTAGGAAGACAAACTCAGGGGGCGAGCACGATGACGAAAGCTGGCACTACATTCCTCGTTACTTGGAACGAGAACCAGGGCACTCACACCACGCCTGCCAGCGTGGTCGTGCACAGCCTCTCCGAGGTGGACGCGCTCACCGCTAGCCGCGATGTCACCGGCATCACTCGGTACTGCTGGGGCTACGCCTACCCGGGCGATCAAGAGCGGGTGTGCTTGAGCCGGACCGTTCTCCAGGGGTCGGAATGACCGTCCGGATCGCGGCGTACCACGTCGACACCGACGTTTATTGCTTGGACTGCGCAGCCCGCAACGAGCAACCGGGCGAGCCGATCCCGGAGTCGGAAATCGAGCCTTGTGTTCTCTGTGCCCGGGGCTCCACTGGCACTCATCAACCGGAGCCGGAACAGTGCTGCCTGTGCTTGGCAGTGATCGGTTGAAACCAGGAACAGGAACAGGTGCCAGCTCCCTGTCCCTGTTCCTACCAATGGGGGGCATGCTGTGGTGACTACTTACACGATCCGGTATCTCGACACCGATGGCAGACCAGCCACGGTGAACGCCAGTTCTGAACGAGAGCTAGCAGCCATGCTGCGGCAGTTCTGTGTCGAGAGATACACGATCCACCACTGGACACAGGTCCCCGGTGATGACAGGCCCACACTTGATTCGTCAGTGGAGGTGCGTGTCTCATGTTACTGACACTTCTCACCTTTTATATGAACACGTTCCTTTGGTCCATGTTCCTGCTGGGACTGCTGTTGTTCCCGGAACCGGATCTAATATTTATCTAATAAGTCCCGATCATATATACGGAACCGATTATCGGGCATTTGTTTTCTGACCCGATTTTCAAATCCAAAACTCAGTGAGAGCCGCTTGCCGCCCGCCATGCCCCACTCGTGATCCTCGCCACGATTAAAGAGGGACTTCTCACCCGCTCACCCTGGTTGTACGGGATAAGGACCGGGGCCATCTCCCAAGCGAAAACCATACTGCGTCCGCCCGGGTCCTTCCCATTCCAATAGGGATCACCGCTGCCTGCTGTGTGTGCCTGCCAGGGTGATCCTTCCCAGGGGACACCGCCCAATAGCTGGGGGGCAGGGCGGTGTCCTATCACGGGGGTCCACCCTTTCTGTGTCCCGGGGGGGTGGACCCCCACTCTTGTCTCCGGGTACCCGCTCGTGTCCCCCAGGCGTCACACCCACTGGCACAGTGGCTCTCTTTTCCCGGGAATAGGTGAGCGGTCATGCCCCTAAGGACCTCGCCCCATGCCCGTGCCTTGAGTTGCCGTGACTGCCCTTGCCACTAAGGGCCTGGGCCATGGGGCAGGGTCATGCTCCCAGTCTCACAGCGTCCGGTTCAGTGAGCCATGGCTTCCCATTAGTACAGTCACCACTTGATTCCGCCGAGATCGTACATTATGTCGCGTAGATTATGCAGTCATACAGGGACATTCCACTCATATCGACATGACTCGTATGAATATGCGGTAAGACTATGCACCAAGATGCATAGATCATGCTCATGATCGTTGATCATGTCAAGGATCTTGTTGATTGATTCAATGGTTTCTTAGTTTCATTGATAAATAACTAATTGATTTGGAAAAGAGGATCGAAACCGTTTTCCTCTTTTGCTTTCCTCTTTTGCTTTGATCGACAACGTCCTCGTTCGATCATCAATCGCTTTCCTCGATCATCGATCACGGTCACTCGATCGCCCAACCAAGCAAGCCATGGCAAGGTCGATCCACACAAGGTCCTCGCATGCTCGGTTTCGTGTTTTGAGGCGATATGGGACCCAAAAGTCGGTCTCAGCGGCTTCTCACGACTCCACAGCGGCTCACACGCTCAAAATCGGCTCACAACGCTCTCAGACGACTTTTTGATGCCCCAGAGGACCTAGGACCTTCCCAGAACCGGATTTTGGCTCCCAGGGGCTCTGGAGACGGCTCTGGATCGGGTCATCGGGGCTGGTCCTGGGCCAGTACCCCATGGTTTCCGGATCGGGTAGGGACCCAACGAGGGGTCGCCAATTATAGAACCAGGTTCGGGGGGACGGACTGGATTTTTATGGTTTCTTCATTTTTCAACTCAAAAGCTGTGCTCACACCAAGCTGTCAGATGCCCCTAGAAGCCCTCCCAGTGCCCCTGAGACGGACGCAGAGCCCTTCCCCGGTGTGATCCCCCGGGGCAAAATCCACAAAACTCTGAGAATCACCCACTGACCCCAGAGCCCGAGCCATCGGTGTAGCCGCTGAGTCTGGGGCAGGGCTCCGGCTCGGGGTCAAAATTACACCGGGTGTAAAAAGTACTAGTCTTGGTAGTCCGGTTAGACCCCTGGCAGCTCTCTCTAAGGCTCGTATCACACACACTTTTTCCAGCGTCTCACTGTCTGTATCCTGTTCCCTTACTCCTTGTCTATAGTTACACCTACTAGTTATATATTTACCTTCGCAGGTGAAAAAGAATTTATTTATAATAAGGGGTAATGATAGTGCGTTTTGATGTAAGAGAGAGGGCTGGAGAGGTCCCTCAAGACTAACCGGGACTAGTCAGTACCGTTTTTCCTTGAAAAACCTCGCCCAAATCCTTGACCTCGGCTTTGCTGTTTGGCATATTGGTTTCTGGCAGCGGAAATCCCTGTAAGACGCTCGCGAACGAACGCTTGAGGATTTCCCCCGCCCGTACACGCATACGCGTCGCCCTCTGCCCCGGTTTAGGCGAGCAAGTCGACGCTGGAAGCTCTTGCAGAGCTGTTCAGACCGCTCATAAGGGTTTTGAGACCAATTTTCATCGATTTTGGTCCTTTTTAGCGTTCAGAAGCCAAAATGATCGATTTTTTGGCTTTTTAGGCTTCAAAAGTCGATTTTCCGGCCTCAGAGCCGATTTTCGATCGAATTTTCGGATTTTCGCTTCTCAGCGATCAAAATCCGCCCAAAAAAGCCGTGGAAACCCCCAGACCCTTTAGCCGGGACCACAGCGCCAGATTCATCCCCTGTGTCTAAGGTCCGGGCTCACGGGTCGTGGGGCAAATAGGCGTTCCTGGGGGGTCTCGCATACTCTAAAATCCGCTGTTGCTCGTATTTGTACATTAAAGGTTTGAGCCAATAGACCCCGTTGCTTTCGATCCAATGAGTCTCGGCGAGCATGTCGACGATCTGGGGGCATACCGGGGCGACTCTGAACAGCTCATCAACGTTGATCTGAATGTTCTTGCGTCGCTCTTCGTGATCCATGGATTAACTCCAGTCACTCTTGAGAAGCACTGAGACCTCTTGGGCGATCAACGATCCACACACTCCTGTGAGGTTTTGCTCGATACTCCGCATGTCTGAGTCCGGAATGTAGAGAAGCTGCGGACTGTGGAACACAGCGATGACACCAGCCTGCTTTTCAAAGTGATAGCCCCAGCCGTCTACGCTGGCTACCTCGCCATTTCTTCGAGTCACGATGTACTCGCCCACAGACTCGACATGGAGATCTCTTCCGAGCGCGTGCACGGAATCACCTGCCATTACTGTCTTCCCGACCATAGTGAGACGACCGTCTTTCACAGCGGCTTCCAGAGCTGGCTTGAAAAGGTGCCTGTCACGGCTGTTCATGGCTGTGATCAGGCGGTACAGCTTGACGGTGCCGACTTCCCGTACCTTCTTCACAATCCATTCCCGAACCCGGTCTTCATTCTTTGTCAACTTCTACTCCTGTCCATCATGAAAAATGGTTCTTGTCCATTCTTTTATGCTACACTATTTGCAGTAGGTAATTCTGGTGAGACAAAATTACTCGGACCTGACCCAATGATTTTGTTTCTACATCCACACGAGGGCTCATTGGGTCGGGTCCAACCCAACACTTAAGGTTTGTTTATGACCAAGACAATGCAACCGGAGCCCGAGGAAGAGCCCAACAAGGATTGGCGCGCTGAATGGGTCAATCACATGTCGGGAAACTCGACTGGGGAAACTGTTAACAAGGGCGCCTACAACGAGGACAAACGCCGGAATGAGCTTGTCCGCGAATACCTGCGCCGAGATTTCCCGCTCATGGCGGCGCAAAAGAAAGCGGATTTTCAAATCATCCACGAACGCAACGCGAAGATCGATGACGCCCGGCAGCAACAGAAGCGCGAGGTCGTTGAGCAACAGAACCGCAACGCAGCGGCGGACAGGGCTCATCTTCGTCCTGACAGTCAAAAAGAGTACGACTCGTTGACGGCGGGCGAGAAGCTTCTCGCACAGTACAGCGGTTTTCGTGCACAGAAAACGGACAAGCCGTCCGAGGAACTTTCCGCTCACGATCGAATCGAGCAACGTCGTCGCCGTATTGCGGAAAAGAACAGGGAAGAGCCGGCTAATGAGGTCCGGCGACGTCTTAGCGAAGGACGTGATTCCGAGTGACTAAAGCCGCCAGCTTCAAAGCACAGAACCTTGAACACCTTTTCATGGCTGCCCTGGCAGCACCCAACGGGCTTTCACTGCTAAGAAAGTTTCAGGGGTCGGTTCACAGCTTTAACCAGTACCACGGGGAAGCCCCGGCTACTGGTACCACCGAGGTCCGCAACAGGGTCCTCGGTGTCTTCAGAGGTCCTTTGTATCAAAAGCTTGACAACCCGGACACCGTACGAATCGAAACAGCTTCGCTGGACTCGTTCTTGACGTACGTCGCTTCAGGAGCTAATGGCAAGAAATCAGCGCTGGATGCCTTGAACGCTCTCCGCTCCCGAGACGGACGTAAGCACTACCCGGGTCCCGGTTCGGTTCCAAGGGTCAACGCTGCTCACGCCAGCATGGTCGTGGATAACCTTGTTGATTCTTTGAAGGTTGCTAATAGCGAGCTAAAGAAGGTTGGAGGCAGCCGTGAATGAGCCCCTAGACGATTTTCACCACTACACACAAGCGTCGCTCAAATTCCTCGCAGCACTGGGCGATGCCCCGGTAACCCCGGATCAACTAATCGCGACAGCACAGGTGTACGCGGCTTTGTCTAACGCCTCTGTTAATGCCGAGTTGCTAAGGATCAAGCTCGAAGAGAAGGACAACGGGGATGATGAGCCAACAGGCGCCACACTCACACTCGAAAACCTTTCCTCGCAGGAACTCAAGAGACTGGAGAAGGTACAGCAAGAGCTGGAACAGGAGCGGGACCGTGAGTCGAGTAACGGTTAATGCCCGGGAGGTTAATAGCTTGCTTGCCCGCGACCCGGGAGAAGATGAACTTCGTTTGTGGGCGCAACTTCGGTTCTTCCATAATAAGCCTCCAATCAAATCAGCCGAGGATATTAAAAGCGGTATCCAGATCAACTTGAAAGACCTGGATGCACAGCAAACCGAAGAAATACTCACTCTGTTTGAACGAATAGAGGATCGGCTGAAAAAAGGAGAACACAATGGCCACGAAGACAATTGACACAGGTGAACTTCTCACCGTTCTTGAAGTGCTCACCAGCAGGGGGGCAACGGCTGATAGCGTCAAGTTTGCCCTGCTTAATGCCTGCCGAGAATCAGAAGGGCTAGCGGATCTCACCACGACCACTAGCGTTCCGTCACGACCCGTTGGGCATGTTCGCGATGGCGCATTGGCAGGTCTTATTGAGGACCTTACTGCGTAACAGCTTTCCCGAAAACCTCGCCTTGTTCCGGGTCATGTCGCAGGCGAGGAAACCCCGGGGCTACCCCAGCCTTGCCCCAGGGAACCAGGACCAGATCCTCGGGAGTTTTCCCGGCTTGTGCTTCTGAGGATCTGGTCCTGGTTATTGTATAGTGAAAATGTCGGAGGCAACCCCTCTGACAGGTAGGTGCTCAAATACCGGAAACCCCCTTGGTCACGAACCAGAGGGGGTTTCTTTTTGTTGGGAGGAATTGAGATGACGCTGGAATCAGTGATGTTAGGGACTGCACAACCCGAGGTGGCACGCCCCGGGCTTGTTGTAAGGGTTGTGAGGGTCATCTGTGAATCTTGGAAGGGTCCGCGTCACTAAGCACGACGTCCACGGTGTGTTCGATTGTGTCCGGCAGGATCGCGATGTAACGCGTCTCCCCGGTTGACATCTTGAACGCCCAGGTCTGTTCTTCAAGCCGTATTTCCGTACCTGCGGCTATCAGTGACCCGTGAGCACCAACGACCCGGATGCCTCGTTCGTTGAATGCCTTGCGGAGTTCATGAATCGCGTGTAGGTGTTCCATCCCAGCAGCGTGCCGCCCACTGGCGCTGTTGCGCTCGTGAGTGCCGGCTTCTAGTAAGAGTCTGGCGGTGCACGGAACAGCCCGGCTAGGTTCGGAACGTGGTGGAACAAGATTTTCGGACACTACTGGGCAAAGCACGTGAGTATGCGGGTTTGACCCAGCGGCAGTTGGCGAACAAGGTCGGTACGTCTGCGGCTTCACTGTGCCGCTGGGAGAGGGGTGCAACCCTCCCGAAACGCGACTATGTCGAGCTGCTGGACAGTGCAACCGGTTCACGGGGCAAGCTACTGCGTGCCTGGCAGGTGGCACGGGACGGGACCCCAGTTCCGGAGTACATGAAAGATCTTTCCCGGCTTGAGGAAGCTGCCCAGTCGATCGAACTCGTCTCCCCGCACTTGATACCGGGGCTGCTGCAGTCTCCCGGCTACGCTCGGTTGATCTTTGAGGAAGGGCTGATAGGCAGCTCTCCCAGGGACGTGGACCGCCTAGTGTCGCTTCGGTGCGGTCGCTACTCCCAGTTGCGCAAGACCAACGATCCTCGTGTTACTGCGATCTTCCCTCAAACCGCCCTGGCATATGTCCCGGAACGCATACGCAGGGAGCAGGCGGAACACCTACTGGGGCTGGATCGGGTCCGGGTGCACCTGGTTCCTACCGGGACATTGTTATGGGGTGTTACGTCAATGTTGCTGATCTTTCATTTGCTGAACGGTGAGACCGTCGCGTCAAGTGACCACGTGGACGGCAATATGATTTACAACGACCCCACTCGTATGAACGGGCTGGTGAAACAGGCGTTGGGTGCGGCACTCCCCGCTGACCAGTCGCTGAGGATGATAGAGGAGATGCTTTGAGTAACCAGTGGCACAAGTCTTCGTACTCGTCTTCCGGGGCGAACTGTGTCGAGTGCCGCAGCACGGATGCTGAAGTGCAAGTGAGAGACTCACAGCACCGTGATCAGGGTCACCTTTCGTTCCCTGTGGCGGAGTGGCAGGCGTTTGTGGCAGAGGCGAGCGAGCTGTAGCCGGGGGTCTGGTTGCCGGGTCATGGGGCGTGCTATACGGTCTGCCTGTTATCAGGAACCAAGAGGGTCCGTGGTTCGTGGTTCCTGGGGTGACCTGCGTCGATCGTGACCCGCCCATGCTCGATTTCGGATCTGATATCGCGGTCGGAGAGCAGCACGCTCCAGAACCTACCTGCTGGCAGCCCCGCACCGGCGCCCCAACCAGACTCCCCGAAACGCCGAAAGTGGTTACCGCCGACCGCCATGATTCAGGTACGCTTACCAACGTTGGCAGCCCACACAACCGGGCCGGCACACGCGGATGTAGTTCAATGGTAGAACTTCAGCTTCCCAAGCTGATAACGCGGGTTCGATTCCCGTCATCCGCTCCGAGCAGCAAAAGGCCAGGTCACACCGGGGATTCCGGGGACCTGGCCTTAGTCGTGTGAGGGGTCCGGAGCGGCCCGCGTGCCCGCTACGTGCCCGATGCTCAGACGAGAGCCCCGACCGCCGGAGGGTCGTCGCCCTCGTCGTGATCGTTGGCGCGGTCGTCACTCTCGTCATCAGCGCTACTCGCGTCCTCCAGTTCCTTAGCCGCGCGCTCCCCCAACCGGTCGGCCAGCTCCCGCGCCCGATCGTCCCGTGCGTGGAGGTATACGAGCGCCGCGCGCGTGCTGGAGTGGCCCATCCGGTTCATCAGCTCCCGCAGCGAGGCGCCCGCCTCAGCGGCGTAGGTGTTGCCGGTGTGCCGCAGGTCGTGCAGGTGCACGTCCTTGATCCCAGCGGCCTCGCAGGCGTCCGCCCAGTACTTCGAGAAGTTGGATCGCCGGAGCTGGTTGCCCTTGACGCCAACGAACACGAACCCATCAGGACCAGGCGCGGCGAACTTGTCCAGGTGTCGCCTCAGGTCGTCTCGGATCAGGCCGGGCAGTCGCACCGTCCGGTACCCCGCCCGAGACTTGGGGGCTCCTTTGACCAGCTCCCCGACGTCATAGACGGTCTCGCGGACGGTCACGGTGCCCTTGTCAACGTCGAGATTGCGCCGCCGGAGACCGGCCAGCTCGCCCCACCGCAGACTGCCGAACGTCGCGAGAAGAACGAGCGCCCGGTACCGAGGGTTGATGGCATCGGCGAGCTTGAACACCTCGGCCACCGACAACACCGGGCGTTCCTCGCTGTACTCCTGTCCGGCGCCCTCGATCTGGCACGGGTTCTCCCGGATCAGCTTGTCCCGCACCGCCGTGTTCAAGATCGCCCGCAGTAGGCGGTACGCCTTGGGAGCCTGCCCCTTACCCTTCTTTGACTTTCGTCGCGCCGCCCGCCACTTGCGGATGTCAGACTCTCTGATGTCCTTCAGTTTCATGTCCCCGAATGTCGGGTTCAGGTGCAGCCGGAGCAGGCCCTCATAGGTCGTCTCTGTCTTCACTGTCAGCTCACGGGTGCCCAACCATTCGTCTGCGTAGTCCCGGAACCGCACCTCACCGGCGTTCGGGTCCAACCAGCCATCGCGGGTAATCTCGGCTTCCTTCAGAGTCAGCCACCGGTCCGCTTCCTTCCTCGTCGCGAAGGTGAACGGCGCCGGACGATCCACACCGTCAGGCCCGGGATAGCGCGCCTGGAAGCGCCCCGAGGAAAGCTTGCGGACCCTGCCGAAGCGACGCTTATTCGATGCCATCACGCGGCCCTCCTTACGTGCAGCGTGACCGGCTCGACGAGGCCGGAAGCGATGAGATCGTCAAGGGCCGACTCGGGGATGCGCACGTGCCGCCCGACCTTGACGTACGCGATGCGGCGTTCCTCGATCAGCCGCCGGGGGTAGCGCTCGCTGGTGTTGAGCCGTTCGGCCGCCTGAGCCACAGTGAGCAGCCGACCAGCGGCACGCGTGCTCTTCGACGCCATCACGCAGCCCTTTCCGTTGCCGAGTGTTCGTGTTGCCGAGCGGAGTCCAGTTGCGCGCGGCGGTGTAAAGCTTCGCCGACCGCGCGGAGGAGGCGGTGTTCGCGAGGAGGGACGTCGGGGTCGGTGGGCCGCGCCAACTCCCAGATGTGGTTGCCGGAGGAGGCGCGCAAGGGGACGGCGGCGCCCTGGTCTTGGTCCTCGTCGTTGGGGTCGACACCGAGGGTTTCCAGGACCCAGGTCAGGCGGTCGGCTTTGTGATCAGCCAACGTCTTGTTGGACCACTTTCGGGACACCAGGACGCGGCGGCCGGCGTAGCCGAGGTGTTCTCGCTTGTGGGCTTTGGAGCGGCAGAACCCGGGGCGCATCCCGGCTTGGGCGCCGTCGGGTTGGATGCCGTAGCGCAGCCAGTTGGAGCAGCGCGGGGAGCAGGGTTCGAACCGCAGCGCTTCCACGAGCCGTTCGACGTGGCGGGTTTGGGCGTCGGTGGTGATCTCGTGGCAGTCGGCGATGTCTTTGGTCAGGTACTTCGCCAGGTAGCGCACGCACCGGTCGGCATCCTCGGTGCCGGCCACGACGCCTTTCGCGTCCACTTGTGGCCCGAAGCGGACCACGTGGAAGGGTTCGGCGTCCGGGGCCGCGTCGAGGGCATCGAGGGCCTGTTCCCAGGTGGGCAGCACTTCCCCAGTTGCCGGGTCGACGTAGTTCCCGGTCGCCTCGTCAAAGACCGGAAGGTTCTCCCCCGCGTAGAGGGCCTCGTCGGCCGAGGGCCACCACACCTGGTGATATGTGGCGGCGGCGATCTGGCGCAGCTCGGATCGGGGGATGGTGCCGCGGGTTGCCATGTGCAGGTGGGGCGCCAACCGCTTCTGGGGTTCCACGCTGGCGAAGTACTGGACGTCGAACCCGGCCACGCGGCGCAGGTTCTGCACGAACCGGTCCACCAGTTTGGAGAAGTGCAGCGCGTCGCGTGCGGCACGCCGGTAGTCATAGGTGGACGGGTCCACCGGGGTTCCGTCCGAGCGCACGCGCCCGTAGGAGTCCAGGGTCAGGGTCACGAACAGCGAGGGACGGAAGACGCGGCCCGTGTCCGGATCCTCGAACGCACGCCCCACGGTTTTCCGTGCCATGGGCCGCTTGGGAAGATCAGGGGCGTCCTGACGACGCCGCGTGGAGCGCACCCGACGAGCACGGCCCGACGAGGAGGAGCCGGGATCCACCGACCCACGCATACCCGAGGCACTGATCTCGGCGTCCAGGTCCGCAATCGCCGCGTCCAGCTCGGCCACCTGGTCAGGGTCGGTCGCACCCGATTCGGCGAGCCGGTCCCGCTCGGCGGTGACCATCGCCCGCCGTTCGACCCACGCGCGTTGCACCTCGGAAGGATCATCCGGTGTGACGGTGGGTTCCTGCTCCAGGTGCCAGCCCTCTTCGCATTGGGTGCGCCGGATTGAGCGCTTGCGTTTCGCGCACGCCGGACACCGGCTCTCCAGGGTGGACCCGCAGGGCACATCCACGATCTCGGACTCACCCGTATCGAGGGTGGTGCGGCGCAGGCTCACGGGCCGGATGCACACGCCCTTGTCGGTGGCCACTTGTTCGGCGACTTCCCGGGCCAGGGGTTGGGCTTGGCGTTCGGCGCGGGTGGTCTTGCCGGTAGGGGTGGGCATCAGGCGACTCCCTCACCGGGCACCGACCGCAGACCGGGAGAGGGGCCGTACTCGGCCACCATGGCGGCAATGTCGTCGTCGGTGACGTAGGCGGCCCGCACGCGTACCGGGATCGGGGAGCCTTCCAGGCGCACGAAGGCTACCCCCGGGACATCCGGGGTAATCAGGTGGGCGTTGGCGCCTCGCTCGTGGGCGTCTTCGCCGAGGACCATGTCCACCTGGGATGCCTCGTCCAGGCGCAGGGCGACCTTGTCGGGGAACAGGTTGCGCAGGTTCATGACCTCTTTGCGCGGGTCCTGCAGCGCGGCCAGCACGCAGAACCCCACCGATCGCCCCTGGCTGGTCAGGGTGGCAATGGCGTTCTCCGCGCGCCGCCGGATGTCCCGATCGGGGTGGTACGCGGTCAAAAACGCCACCTCGTCGAGGATCACCACGACGAACGGATCATCGGCGGTAGCGGTGTGGGTGCGCTGGCGCCCGGCGTAACGCGCCGCCCGCTGTTGCATCTGCTCCACCGCGGACTCCAACAGCGCCACCGAAGTCTCCGCCGAGTCCGCATACCGGGCGAACAGGGGCCGCCCGTAGGACAGTTCCATGCGTTTGGGATCGATCGCCCACACCCGCACCGTGCCGTCGTCGATCGCGGGCAGCAGGGCGCGAATCGCCGACCAGATCACCGAGCCCTTACCGGCCCCCGTGACGCCCACGGTCAGGACGTGGGTACCGTGCAGCCGCATGCGCCAGGTTTGGCCGTCTTCCCGCAGCCCCATGGGCAGGGCGCACAGGTCCACCTCATCCGGAATCGGAAGCGCGTCGAGGGGTTCGGCGAGCAGGTCACGGCGGGGGAACTCCAGGACCACATCACGCGGACCCAGCACCGTCACACGGCACGAGGGCGCGGCGAACCCATGGGCCAGCTCCACCACCCGGTTCTCGACGTCTGCCGGGGACGTGCCGGCGACCAGGCGCACCCGGACCCGGTCGGCCCACTCCGAACAGGTCACACTCTTGACTTGGGGAAGGTACTGGCGTTCCTGATACGACTCGGCCAACCCGGCCACCACCAGCACCGGTTGCCAATGGCGCCGGTAGACCCACAACCACCGCCACGTAGCCAACGCCCGCAACACCACCAGCGAGCGAAACGACAACGGCCAGCGCCACCACCACCCGGCCAGGCCCGCACCAGACAGCGCGACACCGAGGGACAGCCACACCCACCCGAGATAGTGAACGGTGGCCACCACCCCGGCGACCGTGGAGACCGCGACCGGGAACCGGAACGGCGCCAGTACCACCGAGCGCAGCAGACGCCACACCCACCGGGTGATGAGGAAGACCGCCGGAGTCTCCACCACCGGCGTTCGAAACCGAATCGCGTGCGCGGGAACCGGGCTGGTCGGCTGCACCTGGGTAGCCCCGGCGTTTCTGCTGTTGAACATCACCGACCACCTCCGGCGTTGCTGGCGAAACGCTCCGCCTCATCGCGCGCCAGGCCAGCGGCGACCTCGGCACGGGCCACGGCAACCTCCGCGCGAGCCGCAGCGAGGGCCACCCGCGATTCCGGAGAGTCAGCCTGCGCGGCAACCTGCTCCAGGACCGCGAGCGCGCCGACCCGCACATCCACCTCAGAACACGCGTAAGAAACGGGTCGCTCGTGACGAACGGCCGGGAGACCACTGTTCGCACGCGTGGTCACCCGTGCGGGCTGATCAGCCATAATGAGCACACCTCTCCTAAGGTTCGTTGGTTGGCAGCCATGGATTGGCAGGGGAGAAAGGGGCGGCCGGGATGCGCCAACATCTGGCCGCCCCGCTTACAGGTCAGGCCACCCCGGGCTCCGAGGCAGGAACCGTGTGGCCCGCGTCGGCCAGGCGTTGGATTTCCGCGTGGTAGGCCAGCGCGGCATCACGAAGCTGGCGGGCAAAGGCCACGTCAGCATCGGTGACCACCGCGGACCGGTCGACCGGTGTCACACTGAGGTGCACGTAGTGATCATCGACCGCGAGGATCGGCTTTTCCGCCGCATAGCGGTGACATCGCACCCGGGCCTCAGCGTGAACGCGCATCCCGAAGTCGGCCCACGAGGTGTCGTTCATCAGCTCGTCTCCTTGCCCGCCGTCGCAGCCGGCTTACGGCCGTTAGCGCCTCCGCCCGGGGACTTCACCCCGCGTGCCCGCAACGAGTAGGCCACCCGGGGACGGCGCCCGTTGTCATCGACGTAGGGCATCACCGACATGCGCTCGAACTCGATCGGGCGAAACGGCAGCCCAGGAACCTCATCGGGCAGGGTCGGGCACACCTCCGCGGCCACCTTCACCTTCACGCTCTTGGCCTTACCGCGTGCTTCCGGATCGGCGTCGATCACGTCGACGGCCCACAAGGGCAAGCCCGTGTCCTTGTCCATCTGGGGCTTCTTCGTCTCGAAGTCGGTGATCGCCTCCACCCCCAGCGCATAGGCCCCGTGCGGGAACACCGCGCCGAAGGCCACCGGCAACGCACCCTGAATCGCCATCAGTTACCCCTGTTCGTTCGATCGATCGCGTCAGTACGGCTTCCTCGCGGGCATCCCGCGAAAGAATCGATGCATGTATAACATGTCTCGAAGTTGGATGCCAGTGATCCGGTCTCCCGACTGGCGAAGCGGTAGAGCGGCCATCCCAGCCCCCAACGACTGCTTTCCTGGACTACTGGAGAGCATCGGGCACAGGCCGGGGACGGGATCACTACATGGCTGGACGTGTTCGAGACGTCTCGATAATGTGAGCGCGTCCTTGGACGTCCTGCGAACACGGGGCACATGCCGAACGAGAGGTTGCGCGCCGCACTACTGGAGCGCGGACTCACACCCGCTGATCTGGCCGCTGCTGTCGGCGTGGACACCAAGAGTGTGGAGCGGTGGATCAGTCGTGACCGCACGCCTTACCGCAAGCATCGCTACGCGGTCGCGGCGCGACTCGGCACGGACGAGGCGTTCCTATGGCCGAAGGCACTCAGCCCCGAGCAGACCGCCGAGGCGTCCGAAAGCGAGATCCTGAGCATCTACCCGCACCGGTGGACCGTCCCCCGGGACGCGTGGCGGCACCTGTTCGAGTCCGCCCAACACGAGATCAGCGTCCTCGTCTACAGCGGCCTATTCCTCGCCGAGGACGGCAGCATGCACAGCCTGTTCGCCGACAAGGCCAGAAACGGCGTGCGCGTGCGGATCCTGCTCGGTGATCCTGACAGCGCCGCCGTCGCCGAGCGCGGGACGGACGAAGGCGTTGATGATGCGATGGCGGCCAAGATCCGCAACGCGTTCGTGTTGTACAAGTCGCTTCGCGCCATGGAGGGGGTGGAGTTCCGGTTGCACGACACCGTGCTCTACAACTCGATCTACCGCGCCGATGAACAGCTCCTCGTCAACACCCACGTCTACGGCATTAGCGCCGCCAGCGCCCCGGTCCTCCATCTGCGTAAGATCGCCGGAGGCAGCATGGTCACCACCTACCTGGACAGCTTCGAACGCGTCTGGGACCAGGCCGAACCACTTCGTTGAGGGTGAGGACATGGCACGGCGGATCGACTACTACGACGACCCCCAGGCGCCCCCGGCGAACAGTCTGGTTCCGTCCGTGAACGTGATCGTGATCAACGAGCACGACGAGGTCCTACTGATCCGCCGCAGCGACAACGACAACTGGGCGGTCCCTGGCGGCGCGATCGACCTCGGCGAGTCCGTTCCGGACGCGGCGGTGCGGGAGACGCGCGAGGAAAGCGGGATCACCTGCGAGATCACCGGGATATCCGGGATCTACAGCGACCCCAAGCACATCATCTACTACACCAGCGACGGCGAGGCCCGACAGGAGTTCTCCATGGTGCTCACCGCACGCCCGGTCTCCGGCGATCCCGCCACCAGCGACGAGTCCCGAGAAGTCCGCTGGGTACCCAGGACCGACCTCGACCAGTACCGCATGGACCGCTCCATGCGAGTCCGCATCGACCACTTCACCCAGCAACGCACCACCCCCTACATCGGGTGAGCGAGCACGTCCCCGGACATCAGCCGCCGTCGGCTATGCGTGCCTCCACCGAGCGCACAGCTCCGACGAGGTCCGGTTTCGAGCGTGTGATGGCACGGTGCACGAGGTCATCCGGGCTGTAGCGCTCCAGGATCTCTGACAAGCGACGCTCCGCCGGCATATGGGAGCCGTCGGGACCGGTCGTCATGTCGCAGTACGTCAGCGCGTCCAGCAGGTCGACGCGCGGCAACACGAACTCGCCAGTGAGTTCGCCGAGCAGGCCGCGTTCGTCAGCTTCCACAACCGCGCCGGAGTGGTGCGCGACCAGCGAGCACAGATGTTCGTCCGCCTGTTCCACCGAGCGCAGGTAACGCGCGCCGTCCAGCGGATGGAACCCGGTCTCGGCCAGCTTGGGCGCGTACCCAATGTCATGCAGCCAGGCCGACGCAGTCACCAGATCGGCATCTTCGTTGAGAACGTCTCTCAGAGATTCGGCCTGTTCGGCTACGCCTTGCGTGTGTGCCCACCGCCGGGGCAAGGAGTCTTCGAGGAAGGTTCGCGCGAGATCCCGCGCCCACAGAACATGTCCCACATGTTCAAGGCTAACGTTCGGCCGATTCCTCGTCCCGGACGAACCGCCCCTTGCCATGGACAGAGACGACGAGCCCCGAGCCTTCCAGATCAGACAAGGCTTGACGCGCGGTGCTCCGCGAGACGCCGTAGGTGTGCACCAACGCGGATTCACTCGGCAGCGGGTCACCTGCCGACAGGTCCCCGCGGTTGATTCGGTCGCGCAGCTCTGCGGCGATACGCCGGTACTGCGGTTGGTGCCCGGGAGAGTTGCCGGCCCCAGCCTCGTCGGGATCGCAGACGACCCGCCCGGTACCAGGAAGCGCCTGGATCAGCCGATCCGATTCCAGAGCAGCGAGCGCGCGACGCACGGTGCTGCGCGCGACGCCGAACTCTTCGCCGAGCGCGGCTTCCGAGGGCACCAAGGCACCAGGAGCGAGCGTACCGCTGGTGATCCGCTGCCTCAGCGTCTCGGCGATCTGGTTATAGGTGCCCCATGGGGTCGCGCGCGGACTCACTTCGGCAGACTCCTCCTGTCACGGGCGTTGGCACATCGGCGCACTCCCCGAGGGCAGGTACGCGCTAGACATCGTTAGGCATCCGGTCGACATCGCTAGGAATCGCTAGGCAAAGGTTCGCACGAACTTCGCGAACGTTCGCAGTCGGTTCGCGACCTTTCGCGGTAGTCAAGCCGCGCGGCCGAGGCCGAAGGGGGCAACTCGCCATCGACCGCGCGGCAGCCTGTCAGGTCATGGGCGGACCGGCGCAGTAGTACGGCCCGTCATGTCCCAGGTCGTAAAGCTGTTCTTGGAACCATCGGCGAGCCAGCAAGGACCGTCCCGCCCGCGCGGGGGGATCCTCCAGTTGCCGTACGAACTCCTCTACGTCGGGTTCCACAAGCGTCGGAGCGTGATCGGTCTCCGATACGCGAACGGTGGCGACCCACAGGTGCTCGGTGCGGCGGATATGCCACCGATGCCCGTACTTGTTCCTAAGCAGACGCAGCAACGGATCCGGGCGCTCGTTCATGCGGCGACCTCCACCGAGCGCGCGATGTCGATAAGGATGGCCAGGCCGAGCCGACTTCGATCATCGCGCCACTGCTGCCGTTGCCGCTCATGGTGCAGCACGTATGGACGGACCAGGGATGCCTTCGGCTGGACCGGGTAGGCCGGCGGCGCCGGCGTGAAGGGAAGCGGCACGTAGGGCCGGACGCGCACGCCCGTTCCCGAGCGGGAGTGGCGGCCCTGATACGGCGCGATAGGGTTCCGCATGTTCCACCTGCTTTCACCAGGTTGGGACCACGCCCCCGGAGTGTTCGCCGCACTCGCGGGGGTCTCTGCTGTCTGCGGAAACCCTCGCCGGGCCAGCCGGACATGTGTACCTCGTATCGGACATCACGAGGGACGTCTTGGGACGTCTTCTGTTATCGTCAATGTCCCCGAGCCCCGGAGGTCGCCGACGTGAACGAGGCTCTACGCCGCGCCCTAGCCCGCTCACGCCTCACCGACGCCGACGTCGCGGCACACCTCGGCGTAGATCCCAAGACGGTACGAAGGTGGCTTTCTGGACAGAAACCCCATCCCCGCCACCGCTGGGGAGTCGCCGACCTCGTCGACGTTCCCGAGCGCGAGCTATGGCCCGACGCGCAACGCCCCGAGGTACACCCGGAGGCCGGCAACGGGGTACGCCGGATCTATCCGCACCGCTGGGCAGTGCCCCACGAGACATGGCGCGCGTTCTTCGAGTCCGCGGAGCAGGAGATCGGGATTCTCGTCTACGCCGGGCTGTTCCTCGCCGACGACCCCGGAATCCTCCGGCTCTTCGAGGCCAAGGCGCGCGCAGGCGTCAGCATCCGCCTCCTCTTAGGCGACCCCGAGAGCCCGCATGCCCACCAGCGCGGCGTTGAAGAAGGAATCGGCGACGCCATGCCTGCCAAGATCCGCAACGCGCTGGTGCTCTACCGCCCACTTCTCGAACTCGAAGGCGTCGAACTACGCCTACACGGCACTGTGCTCTACAACTCCATCTACCGCGCCGACGAGCAGCTGCTCATCAACCAACACATCTACGGCGCCCCGGCATCAGCCACCCCCGTACTTCACCTCGACGCTCAAGAGAATCACAACATGGCCTCAACCTACCTACAAGGATTCGAATTCATATGGTCATCAACCACAATCCATGAGCCCTAGAATAACGGACCAACACGAAGTTGCCATATCGGATATCGCGCGCACGCGATTACCTCACAAAAGCTTTCCCAATAGAAAACCCAACACGGCACTAACAACCGCCCAAAAGGCACTTACTTGCCAATTTCTGCGTAGTTTATCCCGAAACATATGAGATTTTCCACGAGGTGAATTGACAAGTGTATTTCCCTTTATTCCCATCTTTTTTAACAGGAGGATAACCAACGGGATCCAAAAAATCGCTCCAAGAACCCCGAGAAGCTCGCCCTCGACGAGCATGTCTTTCGATACGGGAAACCCAAGGAACTCCGATGCATCTACAATTGGATCAACTAGAAAGCGAATAGAAAGAAAGTAGAGCAGTAGTAACGCCGCAAACATGAATGCAAATAAGCTAACAAATTTAAGAAAATTTTCCCTTTTTCTGGCAACCTCTACAACCTTGTCGGCAACACCAGCCATCATAATATCTTCATCTTTTCGAATTTCGATGACGCTTCCGGACTCAGGAAGAAGTTCGACGATCACCGAAGATCCATCGTAAGACGCCTCGAATTTCATGTCACGGAATCGCTTTCCGTTCAACTCATCCTCATCAAGATCTCCCAATTCCTCAATCTCATACTCCCCCGCATCAATTAGAACTTTCACCCGAACTTCACCTTCAGAGCTTTTCCTCTTTAGGATTGCTAGTATTTCTTTCATATCCTCCTTGTAGAACATTGACCCCGGAAGGGAATACTTGTTGGGCTTCGGGGATCTGTTGATCTTGAGTTCCAAATTCCCTCCCATGGGAAATAGAGAATGGGACGTGACTCATCTTGCGAAGATACTGCCGAATTAGGCTGTGTGAGATCAAGGCGACGGCGCTCCGCGCCGTCGCTACGGCTTGCCGTGCGCCCGCTTGAGCTGCGGGCTGCCGCCCGGTCTCAAGCGGGCGCACGGCCGCCGGGTCCGCGCGAACAACCGTCGCCTGTCCGTCATCCCGCCCCGAGCGGCACGCGCCGTCCCGCACTGTCAGGAGGCCGAAGCGCTTGCCGATCACGGGACAGGCGGGATCCACGGGTCCATGGCGTCCTGGGTCCCGAGGCACTCGGTCGCGCGGCCCTGCCTGTCTCTGGTTACTGACCTCAGCGCGACCAAGCACCTCGGACCGGAACCGTGGTCGCGCGCCGGTCGTGGTTGCTAGGGCGCACCGCTACGCCGATCGCGCGTGACCCCAACGCTGTGGCTGATCGCCACTACCGCTCGTGCAATGCATGCAGGAATTTCGGACCGCCCGTACGCGCGAGACACTGCTCCCCGTACGTCAGACGCAAACCGACCGGAAAGTAGCGTTATGTCCCCGAAACCGTGTGCATCCTATCCCATGTGGCCATGTACTGCCCAACGAAAAGCGGCCCCTGACTCTGGGGCCGAAACCATGTCGTACAATAAAAAGCCCGCCGTGGAAGTCGCCAAACTCGACACGGCGGGCTCATCTGTTAGCGACGGAAAGGCATCCTATGATTTTCCCTCCCACCAACAGATCTTATACTACCACCAACAACTCCCATATTACCAGATTGAAGGAATCCACCCCTCTACCAGCAGCGATATCTACCTTGATAACAAGTCCTCGTATTGGTTCGCTGTCGTTGACGACTGTCGCGATTACCTTCGCATCACTCATCGCGGGGTTCACAGCATGGGAGATATGCGCGCTGCTAGCTACTGCCCAGCTCGGGCCGACGGCGGCTTTCCTAACGGCAGGGCTCTATCGCAGGCCGACGTAGACGATCGGACGTGAGAGCGTTGCTTCCATGAGCATCTTTCCCGTGCCCGCTACGTGCCCGTTGTGGCCGCGTCCCACGGGGAGCCACGGGGAGTAGGCCGCAGACGCGCACATCCGTGCAGTTCAGCGAGGCCGCTGGTCGGTCGCGATCAGCGGCCTCGCCTTCCCAAGCTGATAACGCGGGTTCGATTCCCGTCATCCGCTCAGAGCAACAGAAGGCCAGGTCACACCGGGGATTCCGGGGACCTGGCCTTAGTCGTGTGAGGGGTCGACACAGGGGCGCGTGCCAGATTCCTGCCAGATACTCAGACAGGGGCACCGACCGCCGGGGGGATCGCCGCACTCGCTCCCGCCGCGCGCCCTACCGAGTTCTTCGGCGGGCCGCCGAGCACTTCGGACCGGAAACCGTGGTCGCGCGCCGGTCGTGGTTGCTGGAGCACAGGCTTGTCGTGCGCGTAAAGGCGGGCTGTGATCGATGGATCAGCGGCTGGGCACCCTACCGTGCGCTACTGGGTGATGAGGGTCAGTCCCTCGTGGGTGGCGAAGTCGGTGAAGTCCTTAGCGTTCAGCGTGGCCAGGGGAAGGTCATGCGTCAGGGCACAGGCGGCGACCCAGGTGTCATTGACCGGGCGCGGCCGACCCCGGCGCGTGGCACCGGCCGAGATCTGGCCCCAGGTGATGGCCACATCCTCGTCGTGGGGCAGCACCACCACACCACCGAGCCAGGCGTTCAGCGCCCCGCGGTTGCGTCGGCCCCACTGGCGCAACTCGGCTCACTGTGTCAGCTCGCCCAGAGTGACGAACGTGATGCAGGGTTGTTTGCCGATCAGCCGCGTCATCAGCGCAGATGGAAGCCGGCGTTTGAGGCTCAGCGACGACACATCGGTGTCGAGAACGACGGGATCCACCGGCGATCAGGCCAAATCCGCTCAGGCTCGGGCAGCCCCTCCGGGTACTCAGCGCGACTGGTCGTCATCCTCACCCCCATCGTCTTCTCCTCCAGTATGGAACCTCCGGGGGTCGCGAGCGGACTGATCCCAACCCTTTGCGCCGTGCCCGCTGCGTGCCCGTTGTGACTGCGCCCACAGGGTGTAAGCGAAAGCCGTGCCACACATGTGCCATACGCGCGGAGGGTGAGCCTCGGCGACGGGCACCGGCGAGTGGCGGATCATCGCCGTCATCGCTGGTCGTGTCCTCACTCTCGCTCTCTCCGCGCCGCTTCGCGGTGGCGCTACGCGCCATCCTTGACCCCGCGCCCCGCTCTCGGTCAGCTAGCGGCGACGACAGGGCAGGAACAGACGTACCGAGCGACGAAACCGGCGCCGTCGATGCTGCGTCTCAGAATGTGCGCCGATCTTCACCCGCCCCCGTACCGGTCCGCTGCCCCCGGCGCCCGCGGCAGTGGACCGCAGAAACGAGACACCATGGTCCTTAAGCGCATGCTCGCCACTGTCGGCATCGGCGGTGCCACCGTGGAGACCGCCCTGGACAAGGAGACCGTCCGGCCCGGCCGCAAGGTCTCCGGCACCCTGAAGGTCACCGGCGGCAAGGTCGCCCAGACCATCGAGGCCATCAGTGTCGGTCTGCGTGCCACCGTGGAGAAGGAGTACGAGTACGAGAACTCCCAGGGCGAGGAGCGCTCGGGCGAGTACAAGGTCGACGTGGTAGTCGCCGAGCAGGTCGTCAGGGACAAGCCGATGGAACTTCAGCCCGGTCAGGAGTTCGAGCTCCCCTTCGAGCTGAGGATCCCCATGGAAGCGCCGATCACCGCGTTGAAGAACAAGCACATCCTGGGCGGCGTGGGCGTCAGCACCCGGCTGCATGTGGACAACGCGCTGGACAGCACAGATGTGGACCCGCTGCTCATCAAGCCCCTCCCGGCCCAGCGCGCCGTCCTGCGGGCGCTGCGTTCGCTGGGATTCAAGCGCAAGGACGTGGACCTGGAGAAGGGCAAGATCCCCCGCACCCGCCAGAAGCTGCCCTTCTACCAGGAGTTCGAGTACTCCTCCCCCGGTAAGTACAAGGGCCTCAACTCGCTGGAGCTGACCTTTTTCACCGATAAGCAGGGCGTGGACGTGGTACTGGAGCTGGACAAGAAGCGCGGTGTCCTCTTCAGCGAGGGCGGTGACAAGCTGCTGCGCCTGAGCATCGACCACGACGACACCGACGACGAGAAGATCGCCGCCAAGCTCCACAAGTGGATCAACAACGCGGCCGGCAAGCGCAGCACGCTCTGACGACGGATGGCAACATAGGCGGGGGCCGACGACCGGCCCCTGCCGAATCGAATCTCGTGAATCTGGACCTGAACTTGCTGATCGCCTTTAGGGCGAAGGTCGTGCAGGTCAAGAGCGACGACGCGAACAACAACGCCGTTGCCGGACCACATTGGCTCCACTCGGTGATGATCAGGGCTCTATCTGGGATCGGAGTTCACCGAGCATACGTCTTCCCTCCTCTGTTACGGACCTCCTACCGCGACAGGAGCTTCACCCAGGTCCGGACCGCCCCTGTGAGGCGGATGAGTCAGCGTTGCTAGTGGGCGAGGACGAGCGAAGGCTCAGCGGTGGCGCCTGCCAGACCGAACTGGTGTTAGTCGGTGTCCCACAGCAGGACGATGCCGTTCGAACTGCTGGTGGCAAGCGTGGACCCATCGGCGCTGAACGCTACCGAGGTCACCTGCTCGTCGTACTCAAAGCTGGTGATCTCCTCCCACGTTTCGGTGTCCCACAACCGGGCGGATTCGTCGCTGCTCGTGGTGGCGAGCATGGAGCCGTCCGGGCTGAACTCCACCGAGGTCACCCAGTCGTCGTGTTCGAGGGTGGCGCCTTCCTCCCACGTACTGGTGTCCCACCGCCGTAGCCTGTGGGAACCGCTGGTGACGAGCGTGGATCCGTCCGGGCTGAATGCCATCGAAGCCACCGTGCCTTCGTGTTCGGGAAGGGTGGTGACCTCCTGACCTGTGTCGGTGTCCCACAGCCGCACAATAGTGTGAAAGCCGCCGGTGGCGAGCATGGCGCCGTCCGGGCTGAACGCCATCGAAGCCACCAACGTCTTATGGTCGATGGTGGTGGTGGGTTCAGGACTGCTGGATTCGGTGGAGGGAGTGTCGGGTCCGCTAACGATACGCTCGAACTGTATGGCGGCGGCTACGAGGGCGATGGCGGCGAGAATGGCTGCGACGGTGACGGCTTCGGGGAGCCACCCCGGTTTCCATTCCGACCTGTTGGAGAACTGGAGAGGCTCCTCAGCCTCGGAATTCTGCGGCGGGGCCTCGTCCACTATTCCTCTCCTCAAGGGGGGTCTGAAGTTGCTTCGGACGGTCAGTTGACAGGTGGGCCTGGGATTTCAGGCGGCTTCGCTGTTCAGCGGGCGTGGCTGCGGCGTTGGGGCCAGGGTTGTGGTGCGACGACGTTCATAGTCGATGGGGCTGAGCTGGCCGTTGGCGGAGTGGCGCCGATGCGGGTTACAGAAGCCCTCGACGTAGGAGAACACCGCCTGCTGGGCCTGGGCGCGGATCGAAAACCGCGTGCGGTCGATAAGTTCGGTCTCCAGAGAGGCGAAGAAGCTCTCGGTAACCGCGTTATCGAAGCAGGAGCCACTTCGCCCGGTGTAGGGGCGGATACCGACCCGTTCGCAGCGTTGCCCGAAGGCCAGACTCGTATATTGCGATCCCTTGTCGCTGTGGTAGATGAGCCCGGCCCGGGGACGTCGGGCCGTCACGACCATCGCTAGGGCGTCGCAGACCAAGTCGGTGCGCATGTGGCTGGCCATGGCCCAGCCCACAATACGCCGGGAGAATAGGTTCATGATCACCGCCAGGTAGAGCCGCCCCTGACCGGTGGGGACGTAGGGGCCCCTCCTGCCCGAGGGCGGGCAAGGAGGGCATGTCGGCACTCCACTTCTGGTTGGGCGCGCCCGCGGTGAAGTCGCGACCGGAACCGGTTCGGCGCGCCAAATCCCGCACGACACTCCCGATCACGATCTCGACCAGTACCGCACGGACCGCTCGATGAAGATACGGGGCACACACTTCCCGGATAAACGCACCACCTCCTACATTGGGTGAGCGCCATTTCTCGTCGGTCGCCGTCTCATCCGTTCGCTCGTGCCCGCGCCCCACGGAAGACCGAGCGGCCCACAACCCCAGACGACCGGAAGGGAGGAACCCCATGACCGACCTATGGGCTCCGATAGATCCCCTTATCTTCGATGGGAAGCGGATCCAGGCGGCACACCTCATCAAACACCAATTCGGCTATACGCTTCAGCAGACCATCGATGCACTGGGCGAACGCTTCCAGGAGCTGAGCAGGACGCGGCCGGACGAGTTCACCGTGCCTATCGAGAGCTACTTTGACAACTTTTACACTTGACTGCGAGATCCGTGCCAGGTTGCAGGGACGCCGCGGGAACCAGAAGGTTTCAGCGGAGCATTATTCGCATTTGCGCAGAACACAGAAACGAAAGGCCGGCGAATACCCCGATCGCTTACCAGACTGGCTTTGTCGCGCACCCTTACCTTTCTGGAATTTCCGTTCCCGGCGCGATCGAGCACCTCGGACCGGAAACTTTTCCTGATCGCCGCTGTGGCCAAGGAAAATCGCCCGCAGACGGATAGCATCCCGCCATGAACCATCCCTCATTCCCCACATCAGGCGGGCCCGACGTAGGCAGCCGGCAAGAACTCGCCGCGTTCGTCCTCCTGCTCAGCCAGGAGTACAGCCAGCGTGGAGACCAGTGGGAGAACGTGACCCTTGACCGCTACCTCGAAGCGCTCTCCGCCTGGATCGATAGCGCCGACAGCTGGTATGCCAACACTGGTCACCACCTCCCCCAAGACGGAGACTGGACCTTCTTCGCCCGCGCCCTGGCCGCCGCCGCCATCTACGAATGAAGCCCCTCCCGCCCACCAGGCCCCCGACCTGCCGGGCCGCCGGCCACGGGGATCGCCCGCGGCCGCCCCACCGCACCGCAGCCCCGACGCTGCGGACAGGGTGGTGGGGAGAAGAACCACGCCGACCGCGCCACTGGTTAACTGGACGGGTGCTTACCCCCGCCTTTCGTAGTGCTGTCTGCTCGGATCAGGCCCTGTTCGACGCACTGGCCGGCATCGGCCGGGCGCGGGCCGCGGTCGATGGTGCTGTGCCGGAGCTGCTCTATGACCGCAAGGGCTCCGTGCTCGTGCGGGTGGCTGACGTCGTTGTCAAGGCCCATGCCGAAGGGGACTGCGCGGCCGGCCTCACCACCCGGATGCGGCTCGCGGCCAGCACTCCCGGGTTGCTCACACCGCTGGGCCCACCCGTCCAGGCTGCCGGGCGCACTGTAACCGTGTGGCCGTACGGAACCCCGGTGGCAGCCGAGGACGACCCTCCCTGGGAAGAGGGGGCCCGGCTGCTCGCCCAACTGCACCGGCACCCGGCATCCGACCCAACGCCCGCCTGCCGCGGGTGGGCGGAACGCGTCGGCCGCGCGGTCGGGCGCCTTCCCGGCGATGACGGCGACCCGGCGGCGGCCGAGATCCGCCGCGCCTACGCCGGACTGCCGGCGTGGATCCGCGTCCCCTCCGAGCCCGCACCGGGCGCGGCCGGCGCATCAGGCGGGCTGGTCCACGGCGACTGGCACCTGGGACAACTGGTCCACGCCCGGGCGGACGGATGGCAGCTCATCGACATCGCCGATCTCGGCACGGGCGACCCCGCATGGGACCTCGCCCGCCCGGCGGCCCTGTTCGCCTCCGGGCTCCTGCCACCGGAGGAATGGGAACGGTTCCTCGCTGCTTACCGCGCGGCGGGCGGTCCAGCGGTCCCAGCGGACGGCGATCCCTGGACGACGCTGGAGGTACCCGCACGCGCCATGGTCGTACAGATCGCGGCCACGCGTGTGGGGCGGGCCCGTGCCAAGGGACGCGCGCTGGACGAGCAGGAGGAACCTCTTGTAGATATTTGTCGTCGAATCAATCTGGGTTACTGAATTCTTT
The DNA here is from genome assembly GCF_014203805.1 of Lipingzhangella halophila. Taxonomy (GTDB): domain Bacteria; phylum Actinomycetota; class Actinomycetes; order Streptosporangiales; family Streptosporangiaceae; genus Lipingzhangella; species Lipingzhangella halophila. The sequence goes on from NZ_JACHJT010000001.1 coordinate 5,842,664, forward strand.
CCATTCCGCCGCGGAGCGGGCCGGAGAGCACGAGCGAAGGAGGACGGGGATGAGGTGTCCGAAGTGCGGGGGGACGATGATGGTCCTCAACCGCAACGGTGTCAGCATCGAGCAGTGCCAGATGTGCAAGGGGATCTACCTCGACAACGGGGAGATCGAAGCCCTGAAGCAGCGTGAGGGCTTCGCTGCGGTCGTCCAGGCGTCCATGCCGACCCCGGGCAACCAGCCGCCTCCCGGACCCGGGGTGACCTGCCCCAAGTGCGCCGGTCTGATGCGGCACTACAACCGCAACGGCGTCGGCATCGAACAGTGCGACGGGTGCCGCGGCATCTTCCTGGACCACGGTGAGCTGGAGACGCTGAAGGCGAACGAGTCGCCCTACAACCGGGCACCGGGATGGGGCGCTCCCGGCGCGTACTCCAACCCCTACCCCCAGCAGCGCCCAGCGGCGCACTACCCGAACTACGGGCACTACCAGCAGTACGGGCACTACCAGCAGTACGGCTACTACCGCCGCCCCAAGACGGTCTTCGAGCTTCTCATCTCCACGTGAGCAGTCGTCCCAGCGGTTCCACCCCCACCAGGAGGCCCGCTGAGCGGGCCACTGCGTGCCGGATACCGGTGGTGCCCCCGCCCGCAGCGGGGGTGTCGAGCTCGTTGGGACGCGTCTGACCAACGTCGAAACGGCGCGCACCAACCACGGGGCAACGGCTCCCGTGGGAGCGCCCACACCGTAGATTCCCTGTTCAGGCGATTCGACAACCCCGAGCCCGAAGGCCGGCGCCGTCCGGAACGCCCTCGAAGGCCGCGAGCGGCGCCTCGCCCAGATGCGGCCCGAACAGGGCCGAGAGGCCGAGCCGATGGCCAGGTCACTGTGTGACCTGGCCATCGTCGTACCGGTCGCGTCAGGCGGCCGGTGTGCCGCGTGCGGGAGGCTTCCGGGGCCCGGCCCACCACCGCGGAGTCACTCCCGCGGGGTGATGTAGGGGTCGACCGCCGGGGTACGGCAGGCGCTCGCCCTTCTCAGCGGTGGGCGCCGTCATCCTGCCTGTCCGAGACCCGCTGAAGATCTGCCTCCCTCGGACCCGGATCCATGGCCCGCCGCGTGGCATCGCCGGGTCCTCAGCCCGGCCTGTTCAGCGTGGTGAGCGTCGTCCGGACGACCGTGCGAATGAAGTCGTCGGTGTCCTCATCGGCTGGAGGCTGCAGTGAACCGTCCATCAGCAGAAGGCTGAGGCCTTGCGTCAGTGCCCAGACACCTGTACAGAGCGCCTCGCCCTCGGGATCGCCGGGGATGACGGCCACGCTGGTCGCCACCACGGCCTTCACAGCGTCCTCCGCCGCTCGGACCTGCAGGTGATCACTGCACACGGTGCCGACCGCCACGCGGTGCAGACCCGGATGCTCGAGGGCGTGACGCACTGCGGCGACCGTGATGGCGACGATCTCGTCGCCGGATTCAGCATCGGCCAGTGCGGCGATCATGCGTTCCCTGAGCTGTTCGAAGCTGTGGGTGGCAAGCGCCGCGAGCAGGGCGTCCTTGTCCGCGTAGTGGTTGTACGGCGCGTTCGGTGATACTCCGGCCCTGCGTGCCACCGCACGCAAGGACAGGTGCTCTGGCCCTGATGTCTCGATCAGTTCCAGTGCGGAGGTCAGCAGGCTCGCCCGCAGATCCCCGTGGTGGTAGGTGGAACGATCCATATTGACAGTGTACATATCCTCAAGTAGATATGGACAATGTCAACATTGGGGGGACGTTCGTGACACGACTCGACGCACCTTTGGTCCTTGCCAGTGGCCAGGCCCTGCCCAACCGGATCGCCAAGGCGGCGATGGAGGAGTTCCTCGCCGTGGACGGGCAACTCCCTGGCCACGAGCTGGCCGGACTGTACCGGCGATGGGCACGGGGCGGCGCCGGACTGATGATCACCGGGCATGCCATGGTGGATCGCAGGGCCCTCGCCGACCCGTCGGATGTTGTGCTGGAGGAGGGCACGCCACTGGAGGCGTTCCGCCAGTGGGCGCGCGCAGCTCAGTCCGGCGACGGCCGAGTGTGGCTCCAGGTCAACCATCCGGGCCGGGTCATGACCACCGACATGCCCGGGGCCGTCCGATCGGCATCCGACGTCGCGGTCGACGTCGGCCGCTACTCCCGACTGTTCCCCCGACCGGAGCCGATGACATCCGAGCAGATCGAGGAAACCGTCCAGCGGTTCGCGACGACCGCACGGATGGCAGAGTCTGCAGGGTTCGACGGTGTGCAGATCCACGCCGCGCACGGCTATCTCATCAGCCAGTTCCTGTCGCCGCTGACGAACCTGCGCCGGGACCGCTGGGGCGGAGGGCTCGAAAACCGTGCCCGGCTGTTGCTCGACATCGTCGCCGCCGTCCGGGCCGAGGTGGGCGAGCGGTTCGCCGTCGGCGTGAAGCTGAACACCGCGGACTTCCAGCGGGGCGGGTTCGGCGCCGACGACGCGTCGCGGGTCGTGGCGATGCTCTCGGAGTTCCCGGTCGACCTCGTGGAGTTGTCCGGCGGTTCACTGGAGAGCCTGGCCACCCACGGTCACCCGGCGGACGGCAGCACCCTCGCGCGCGAGGCGTACTTTCTGGACGCCGCCGAAAAGATCATCACCGACGCCTCCGTTCCGATCATGTTGACGGGCGGCATCCGCCGCCGGTCGGTGGCGGAGCGGGTACTGGCGCAAGGCACCTCCGTGGTCGGCATGGCGACGGCGCTCGCCGTCGATCCGAGCCTGCCCCGACGCTGGCTGCACGGCGAGGACGCCGCCGCCGAGGTCGAGCCGCTGAGGTGGCGGGACAAAGGACTCGCAGCGGCCGCCGGCCAGGCCGCCCTGCGATGCCGGCTAGCAAGATTGAGCAGGGAGAAGGCCTCGTCCGGTCGCACCCCTCCGATCCTGGCGCTGGCCGGAGAGCGGCTGCACCGGCGCGCCGCATTGCGCCGCTACCGCAGGTGGCTCGTCGATCGGCGACCACCGGCACCGGCCGGTTGAACCGTGCGGCTTCGACCCGCAGGAGCGGTCGACGCCACGCCGTGTTCTGCGGGCGCGTCGACTTCTCCTGAAATGCCGCGCGGGTCGTGGTGTGCGATGTACCCTCCTGTTGACGCCCCACCGGCCGCTCACCGGACCCGTGCGGACTTCCACTGTCCTTCGCGTACTCCGCGCAGTCCACGAGGGCCCAGGGCGCCTTCTGGTTCAGCGCCCCGCCCAACTGCTTCAGCGTCGTTGTCTTCCCACTGCCGTCCACACCGGTGAAGGCGAGGATCGGGGGGCGCTCCCCCTCGGCTCCGGGTGTCGGCAGATACTCCCTTACCTGGTCGATTTCTTCCTTGCGCAGGACAATTCGCCGTCCTGTCGCCAAGCCCGTCCGCGTATTCACGTTAGAATTCTCCGGTTATAGGAAGCGCTCCCGGTGATTCGGCTATGACTTCTCGCCGTTGACGAGTGGCCACCGGGATCACGTCATGCTAGGCGCCCCTACCCGGTATCCGCCGTCCCTTTCCGCTGTGCATTGGCCGGAATCAGCCAGCAGCGAAAACACGACGGCCTGCGGGTTCTTCCGGAGAGGGCGTTTTTCCGGCCGCGCGACGCAAGTGGCCCCGTGTCCGAAACTGGTGGTGCCAATGAGACGCGTGCAAACCATTTTGCACAAACCATCGAACGCATTCCGCGCGAAAATGATCAGCCGCACGCGGGGTCACCGGGACGGGAGCCATGGGATCGGGTACCAGGCTCCGCGGAGTCCTCGGCGCGCACCGTGCGCCGCCGCGCGTGCCTGACGCGGAACGGGCGGCCGGACCGCGGCGGCCCCGGAGAGGGCGTCACCGCCGGCGCCCCGTCAGAGTGACCGCGCCACCCGCATGGTGTCGGCGTCGAACGTCGTTGTGCTCTCCGCCCCGGGAGCCTCGCTGCTGATCCGGATCTCGCTGTTCCCGGCGAAGGTCATGGACTCCGGGCACGGGGCGTCGAACCGCTCCCACACGAGCGTCTGCCGGCTCAGCGGCCCGCTGTTCTCGCGCAGCCACACGCGGCAGGACGGGTCGACCATCTGGCGGTAGGACTCGGCGACCAGAGTGTGCCGCCCGTCGGGGCTCTCCGCGGTCGCCTCCACTGTGACGTCGGTGTCGCCCAGGAGGTGGACCGCCAGCGCGGGCGGCCACGCGAGCGCGACCACCAGCCCCAGCACGAGGGTCAGGGTCACCCGCGCCCGCGCACGGTGCCGGGCCAGTCGTCGGGCGCCGAAAGCGTAGCTGAGCACCGCTGCCGTCCAGCAGGCGGGCGCCGCGAGCACCGGCGCGTCGAAGCGGTGGAAGCGCTCCGAGGCGGCGAACACGGTGAGCACCGCGAATCCCGCCGCGGTGAGCGCGACGATTCCGAGCGCCCAGACGAACCGGTGCCGGAAAAGGTGGTGATCGAGGTCGTACTTCTCTACCGCTGTTAGTCCCGCCGACTCCGGTCGGGCACCGTCCGTCACCTCAGCGCTGCCTTTCCCACGACGTTCCTCGTGTGCGCCTGGCTTCTAGTCCGTCCTTACCCGTCCTCCGTGCGCGCCGTGCCTCGTGGCCGCGGCCGCGTACGCCCCAATGGGTGGCTTCGAGGCGGCCTCGGTGCGGGCGCGAGTTCACTCCCACTCTTCCACGGTAAGCGGTGGAGGGGCGGATTCGATGGGGCCGGAATGGCCGTGTTGTGCCACGTGCGCGATCCTGGTGTGCTGGGGACCACAGTCCCCGCTCCGGCTGAACCCTGGGGAAAGGGGCGACGATGGGCGCGATGGCGTTCCGCGAGCTGACTCCCGTGACCTTCCTGGAGCGCGCGGCCGCGGTGTTCGGCGACCGCCCGGCGGTTGTGGACGGCGAGCTGCAGTACTCCTACCGGGCCTTCTGGGAGCGCGCCCAGCGAATGGCCGGCATGCTGGCCGCGAACGGCGTCCGCCCCGGGGACCGGGTCGCGGTGCTCGCGCCGAACACCCACGTGCTCCTCGAGGCGCACTACGGCGTGCCGCTCGCCGGGGCGGTGCTCGTGGCGCTGAACACCCGGCTGGCCGCGGCGGAGGTCAGCTACATCGTGGCGCACAGCGGCGCGCGGCTGATCATCGTGGACTCCGAGTACCGCCCGCTGCTCGAACAGGCTCTGGAGTCGACCGACACGGAGCCGGCTGTCATCGACTCCGGGGAGTACGAGGCGGCGGTCGACGCGGCGCCGCCGCACCGGGTGGCGGTCACCGACGAGCGCTCGCTGCTGTCGATCAACTACACCAGCGGAACCACCGGCCGCCCGAAGGGCGTCATGTACCACCATCGCGGGGCCTACCTGCAGGCCATGGCGATGGCTTACCACGCGAAGCTCGACACGTCGTCGCGGTACCTGTGGACCCTGCCGATGTTCCACACCAACGGCTGGTGCTTCCCCTGGGCGGTGACCGCTGCCGGCGGCGTGCACCACTGCCTGCGCGCTATCAGCGCCGAAGCGATGTGGCAGGCGATCCGGCACGACGGAGTCACGCACTTCTGCGCCGCACCGACCGTGCTGACGATGCTCGCCAACGACGACGCCGCGACCGCCCCCGAACAGCCGGTACGGGTGTTCACCGGGGGCGCGCCGCCCTGGCCCGCGCTGCTCGAACGCATGGCCGAGCTGGGGATCGACATCCGGCACCTCTACGGCCTCACGGAGACCTTCGGTCCGGCCGTGGTGTGCGAGTGGCAGCCCGAATGGGACAGCCTTCCGGCCGGCCAGCGCGCCCGGATCACCGCCCGGCAGGGGATCGGCAACATCGCCGCCGAGCCGGTCCGCGTGGTCGACTCGACCGGAAAGGACGTCCCCGCCGACGGCAGCACGTCGGGCGAGCTCCTCCTGCGCGGCAACAACGTCATGCTCGGCTACTACCGGGACGAGGAGGCGACCGCCGCCGCGACGTTCGAAGGCTGGTTCCGCACCGGGGATCTCGGCGTCCGGCACCCCGACGGCTACGTCGAGCTGCGGGATCGGATCAAGGACGTCATCATCTCCGGCGGAGAGAACATCGCCTCGGTCGAGGTGGAGAACGCGTTGACCGAGCACCCCGCCGTGCTGGAGGCCGGCGTGGTCGGCGCGCGGCATCCGAAATGGGGTGAGGTACCGGTCGCGTTCGTGGCCCTGCGTTCGGGAGCCACCGCCGGCGAGCGTGAGCTCATCGACTTCGTGCGCGGCCGTATCGCCCCGTTCAAGGCTCCGCACCGGGTGCACTTCGACGAACTACCGAAGACCTCCACCGGCAAGCTGCAGAAGAACGTCCTGCGCGAACGGGTTGAAGAACCCGGCTACGGACCGCCGGAGGCCTGACGTTCCGGCCCGCGGCGCCCCTTTCCGGCCCGATCAGTGATCAGAGCATGCGGATCCCCGCAGCGGGGTGCGGTGAAGGGGCGCACCGTCCCGAGTGGGACCCGGAACCTGTGCGACGGCGGCGCGCGGCCAACACACCACGCCTCGTCGCGTTGGCCCAGGCAGGCGCGACGCACGCACCCGTCGAACGACTAGACGGACCGGGAGGTGCCGTTCGGGCCGCGTGTCACGCGGCCCGAGCAGCACCCGACCTCGCGTCAGCTGCGGGACTCGGCCAGGGCAACGAACTCGTCCACGGCAGTGGGAACCTCCTCACCGAAGATGCCCTTCAGCACGGGGAGGGTGAGGAGGGAGAGTGGACCGCGAGCTTCCAGCCGCCAGGTGACGTCGTACCCACCGTCACCGTTCGGCTCGATCTCGTGGTGCCAGTCCGTGTGGGTCCACGGCAGGCTGTTGAACCGGTCGGTGTAGCTGTTCTTCGGGTCGACCGCCACCACCTCGTAGTTGATCGGGTCCTGCCCCTCGACCTTGACCGTGCCGGTCGTGCCAGCCTCGAAGGGACCGTCGAGCTCGATGTATTCGAGCCCCTTGTCCCACTCGGTGCGGGCCGGCACGTCGGCCCACAGGTCCCAGAGCACGTCCCGGCTGGCATCGGTCGAGCGGGTCACCGTAACGACATGGGTGTCGCGCACTGAGCCGATCACCGCCAAGAGCGCGATCACGCCGAGCAGCGCCCCCGTAATCGACAGGATCACCTTGCGGAGCCGGGTCATTGGGGGCCTCCTTCATGAGCTACCCCGCCAGCATGTCGGCGGAGGTTAGTGTGTACTTGTGCAATACGCCTGTGTGGCACATCTGTATTGCACAAACGTACCACAAGGGGGAGCGGGACCAAATGCGAATGGACAACCGCGCTGCGCTGCTACGGGGAGCGCGTGCCTGTCTGGACGAGCGTGGGTATGCGCGGACCCGCGCGCGACATGTCGCGGCTGCGGCAGGTGTGAGCACAGCGGCCATCGGCTACCACTTCGGAACCACCGACTCGCTACTGGTCGAAGCCCTCATGCGGGGAATCGAGGAGTGGTCCGCACGCCTCGACGACCGGCTGCGCTCAGCTCCCGCGCGCCCGCAGCGAGAGCGGCTCGCCGCGATCTGGGGGTCGGTGACCGAGTCGTTCCACGGATACCGGGGCGTGTTGGCGGCGTCCTTCGAACTGATCGCCCGCGCCGACGAGGACAGCGAGCTCCGTGATCAACTGCGCCTCACCGTCGAGCACGCCCGCCACGGACTCGCCACCCAGATGCTCGACATCGACCCCCAGCGTGAACCCGAGCGTGCCCACCGAGCCGGAACCGTCTGCTACGCCATGCTCAGCGGACTCATCGTGCAATGGCTCGTCGAGCCCACCAACCTGCCCGACCGCGACGCACTCGCCGACGGCCTGCTCGACGCCCTCGGTGAATCCGGCGACAGAACCGGCAGCTGACCCCGTGACACCCCGCCCACCGCCGACGCCCGGGCGATCACAGCAGCGCGCGTCCACGCTCGGCGAGCGCCGCCACATCGTTGTCGTACGTGGCGAGGAGCCGCTGGGCCACCTGGACCGTGTCGCCCTGGGTGTGGTCCGGATACCGTTCCTCGGCGGCGCACCAGGCTTCCTCCGAGTCGGTCAGCTCCCGGTTCAGGGCGGCCGGGTCTACCGAGGTTCCGGTCGAGAGTGCGTGCGTGAGGTGGTCGGACCAGATCCGCCATCGTGCCAGATGGTAGTCCGCTACCAGGCCCGACCAGTGGCGCCCGGCGTAGTCGCGCAGCGGGCTGTCGCGCGGCCCCCACACGGTGATGATCCGGCGGGCGTTCCATTCGAGGAGGCGGCGCTCCTCCGGCGTATCGCCCCACGTGCGGGCACGGTCGATCCAGGGGCCGAGCAGGTACTCGCGCCGGGTGGCCAGCAGCGTGTCCAGGTCGCGGAGCACTTCGAGGAACGCGTCGGCGCTGCGGCGGGTCTCCGCTGCACCGCCCTCGTTGTAGGCACGCAGCACCCGGCCGTGCCGGACACGCGCGAGGAGCGCGAGGACCTGCTGGCTGACGTCTACCAGGTCGCGCCCGTAGGGACCGCCCGCGCTCTCGGGGGTGGCCGCGGCGAGCAGCAGATGCCAGGCGTCGACCAGGCCCGCCGGTTCCCACTCCGGCCGGCCGGTACGGGGCTGCGGCGGCCCGGTGGGCCCCGGCTCGCCGGGCGCGACGGGCCGGTCGATGACGATGGAGGCGGGCGGCCGGCCGGACCTCCGGTTGCCGTAGACGGTGCGCAGCAGGGCGCTCCACGCCTGTTCGGCCTCGGGTAGCCGCCGGCCGTAGCGCCGCCGGGCGTAACCGCGGACCCACTGGTCCGGGTCGGCGGTGGCGCTGTCCCGCCACACCAGGTCGGCGAGGAACTCGTAGACCGCCGGGTCGTTGGTGGTGTCCTCCATCGCCTGTCCGAGCCCACGCAGCCGCCCCCGGTCCGGATCGTCGAGGGCGTCGGCCAGGTCGCCGGCGGCACGGGGCAGTTTGCCGTGCATACCGGGGCGTCCGCCGAAGTTGGGCAGTGCGCACCACACCCACGGCTTGCCGTGGAACGCCGAGGTCTCGCGCCACATGGGGCGCTGCTCGGCCCACAGGTCCAGGAGCAGCATGCGGTCCTCGGAGACCGCGCCGAGCAGGGCGCTGATCCGCTCCGGCGTCCAGAAGGCGCCCCGGTAGTTGAACGGCCAGCTCTGCAGCACCCACACGGCCTCCGGATCGGCTCCGGCCATTGACTCGTGTACGGCGCGCCCGATCCCGGCGAGCTCGTCCGGATCGGAAGCCGGGGGTGTGGTCTCGATGAAGGGGTCGGCGGCGTAGATGTGGTCGGTGCCGAAGCGGCGGGTCTGCTCGGTCACGAACAGCTCGCCGATCCGCCGGAACCGCGGATCGCGCGGGTCGAGCAGGCGGGTCTGGAAGCCGAACCACTCCCGCGGGTGGCCGCCCCCGATCTCCGGCGGGACGTGCCCGGCGAACGCCTGCTGCACCGGCCGCATCCCGAGCTCGCGTTCCCGCTCGACGATCCGGCGCCCCAGAGCCTCGTGCGCGTCGATCCAGGACTGCGGAAGCGGACCTCCCCACCCCTGGGTGCACCCCATCCAGGTGAACGGCAGGTACGCCGGGCCGCCGAGGAAGGTGCGGACGTCGTCGTCCGCCATTCCCAGCTGGCGGTAGACCGCCTGCCAGGCCGCCTCGTGCCCGGTGATGGCCAGCGGCAGGTTGATGCCGTGCAGCGCCATCCAGTCGATCTCGCGCTCCCACTCGGGCCATCCCCAGAACGCGGTGGTGTAACTGAAGACGCAGAAGTTGAAGCGGTAGCGGTAGCGGAACGGTGTCGTGCGGCGGACGCGCGGCACCCGCGGCAGCCTGGCCGGCGGGATGACCGTGCGGGTGTCCCACGAGACGTCACTCCCGCAGGCGTTCGCGAGGTACCACCGCAGCGCGCTGGCCTGGGCGACCGGCGACGTCCCGCGCAGCTCGACGCGCGGGCCGGCGGTCTCGACCTCGAACGTGTCCCCCGTACCGTCCGGCGGCAGGCTCACCAGCGCGAACTCGTCGTCGCGCGCCCCGAGGAGGCGGCGCAGCAGGCCGGGGACACCGTGAAGCTCGCCACCCGCCCCACCGCCCTGATCGGCGGCCCGCTCGGTGGCGCGACTGCGGTCGGACTCGGGCATGGCCCCTCCTTGCGCCGGCCGGACCCATTCCTGCGGCGGTTCCACGCTGCCCGATAGGAAGGCCCTCGGGAAAGCCGCGGCCGGGCACGGCTCCGAGTGGGCGCACCGGTGGCCGCGATGACGTCCCGGCCGGTTCCGGTGTCTCCAGTCTTGGCAAAGGTTGGATGTCCGCCCTGGAACTCTCCTGGAGCCGGTGCGACGCTCGACAGGCGTGCAGAAACGTACCCGCGATCCACACCCAAGGGAGCATCATGACCAGGGCGGCCGCGGTGCCGAGGATGGGCTCACCCATCTGGGCCGAGTTGCTCTCCCCCGACATCGAGGCGGCGACCGGCTTCTACCGCGGCCTGTTCGGCTGGACCGCCGAGGTCCTGGGCGTCGAGCTCGGTAGCTACCGCATCTTCCGCAAGCACCGGTGCCAGGTCGCCGGCGCCATGCCGGCCACCGAGGCCATCAGAGGCCATCCGCCGGCGTGGACGACCTACTTCGCGGTCCGCGACGTGGACACGTTCGCCGCCAGCGTGCGGGAGGCCGGCGGGTCGGTCATCGCTGGACCGAGGGACATCATGGACCTCGGCCGCATGGCCGTGCTCGCTGACCCGAGCGGAGCGAAGTTCTGCGTCTGGCGTCCGGGCACCATGCGGGGGGCGGAGGTGTTCAACGAGCCGGGGACGCTGTGCTGGAACGAGCTGATCACTCGCGATCCCGAGGGCGCCCGGCGCTTCTACACCAGGGTCTTCGGCTGGGATGCCAAGGACAACCCGCTCGACCACGAGGGCAGCTATACCGAGTGGTACGCCGACACCAGCAGGGTCGGCGGCCTCGTCCCCATGCGCGGGGACCAGTGGCCGCCCGACATCCCATCGCACTGGATGGTGTACTTCGCCGTGCGGGACTGCGAGGCGGCGGTGGACAAGGCCGCTGAGCTCGGTGGCGGGGTGGAGGTCGAACCGTTCGACGTCCGCCCCGGCCGTGTCGCGGTGGTCAGCGACCCGGGCGGGGCGCACTTCTCGGTCATCGCGTTGAACGAGGGTGGCGAGCTGGCGGGCTGAAAGGTCTAGGCGCCGATCTCGGGCCAGTGCACCTCATACTCGCGAGGGGAGTGTCGGTGGTGTGGGGTGGTGGGAGTGCGAGGGCGCCGGGGTGGTGCCCATCGCTACGGTGTGCGCGTGGTGGCGCACCCGACGAAAAGCAGCAGCGACGGCGCCAGGTGGGCCAGCCCCCGGTGATCGGTACGGGTGCCCGATGGCGACGCACCCAACGAGGCGGCGACCGGTGGCCGGGCGCAGCGGGGCTGTCCGTGGCGTCATTCTCGGCGCTAGGCCGTATCGAGGGTGACTGTGGCGTCATTCTCGGCGCGGAACATGTCCGCACGGTCAGTTTCGGTGCTGCGCCACCCTCGCCGCCCCCGTTACACGCGCCACCACCGGGCACCAGAACCGACCGCCCGGGGGCCGGGCTACCCACCGTCCTCGCTGCCCCGTCGCGGGCGCCACCACCGGGCACCCGGACCAACTACTGGGAGCTGGCCCACCCGCCGCCTTCGCTGCCCTCGCCGGATGCCCAACCACCGCCCACATCACCGACTAGACCTCGCGGCCGGTTCGTGCGAGTAGTCGGGTCTGCGTGTCGGCGTCATCGGGGACGGAACGCGGCTCGGCGAAGAAGGGCGGGACGGTCACGTTGTTCTCGCTCACCCACTGCAGAGCGGCCCCGGCCAGCTCGGAGTCGAGTGTCTCGTCGACGCCGGTGGCACGGGCCAGGTCCCACGCGTGCACGAGCATGTCGAGGGTCATGATCCACAGGTAGAAGGAAGCGGGCATCGCCCCGAATGACAGGTGGACGGTGCGGTCCAGCGCGCTGGGCTGCAACCAGGCGGCGCGCGAGTCGCGCGACATCACCTCCCAGGCGGCCACTGGGGTGTCACCCAGGTGGTCGCCGTCGAAGCGGTCACCGGCATCCTCGAACGTGCCGCCGGAGAGCAGGTAGGGCGCCCACATCTGCACGGTCACCATGTGGTTGACCAGCTCGTGCACGTCCCAGTCGGTGCAGGGCGTGGGCTCGGCCCATTGGGTGTCGTGCACCCGGCGCACCCGCCAGTCGAACTCCGCCAGAGCTTTCGCGTGCAGGTCCAGCAACTCAGCCATGCGCGCTCCCTTGAGGTCAGCGAATCCACGTGTCAGCTCCCCGGCTCGCCGCCAGCGGCCGCCGGCACACCACCGTGCCGGCGGCCGCTGGCGGCGAACCCGCCCACACCGTACTCGCCGCCACGCGCCGCTGGATTGGGGTCGTCCCGGTTCCGACACGCCTGGCCGCGCCCTACCGGCCGCTTCGCTGTGGCGCTTGATAATGGGAGGTCAGGAAACGTTGACTGGGCTCCGCAGGGATCGAGGTCGGGTGCAATGAGCGAACCGCCACCGGACGAGCCCGCTGACGCCAGTGGGCCCGACGGCGAGGACGACGAGACACCGTGGTCGCTGCGCGGACCGGTTCCCGGCGAGCCGGCTGACGAGGCGGACCGGTTGGACACCGTCCGGGACTACACCGCCGCGCTGCTCGACCGTAGTTTCATCCGGTTCGTCACGCCGCAACTGGTCAGTTGGGTCTACGGGTTCGGACTGATCCTGGCCGGCCTGGCCGCGCTGGCAATGCTGGCCGGCTCCATCGTCCTGCTCGCGCAGGGAGGTGCCCTCGGATTCTTCGGGATCCTGGCCCTGATCGCGACTCCGTTCGCGGCGGCCGTACTCGTACTGCTGCTACGGGCGGTCACAGAACTGCTGTTCGTCGCCTTCTGGATCGTGGACGACCTGCACGCGATCCGGCGGCGCCGTGCCTGACGGTTACTCGTCCTCGATCAGTCCCGACTGCACCGCGTGGATCGCGACCTCCATGCGGGTGCTCATGTGCAGCTTCTCCAGGATGTTGCGGACGTGGTTCTTCACCGTGTTCTCGGTGATGAACAGCCGCTCGCTGATGGCCCGGTTGCTCAGGCCCCGGGCGATCAGCCGGAGCACCTCCATCTCCCGCCCGGTCAGCGGCGCCTCGGTGCCGCTCGACGGGCGCGTGCGGTCCTTGCCCCTGCGGGCGAGGCTGGCGAACTCCGAGATGAGCTTGCTGGCCATGGACGGGTTCAGGAACGACTGCCCGTCGACCACCGCGCGCACCGCCTGCGGAAGTTCCGTGATGGAGACCTCTTTGAGCAGGTAGCCGGTAGCTCCGGCCTTGAGCGCGTCGAAAAGGTCGTCCTCTTCGTCGCTCATCGTCAGCATCACGATCTTCGCGTCCGGTGCCGCGTCCTTGACACCGGTGCACGCGTCGATCCCGTTCACATGGGGCATGCGCACGTCCATCAGGACGACGTCGGGCGCCAACTCAGCGGCCTTGCGAACGGCCTCGTCGCCGTCGCTCGCCTCACCGACGACGAGGATGTCGGGCTCGTCGGCGATCACCGACACCAGGCCACGGCGGAAGAAGGCGTGGTCGTCAACGACGAGGACTCTGATGGGCCCGGGGGATTGCCCGCTCACTGTGTTTCCTCTCTCGGGGCTCTCTGTGCGGGGGTGCACCGCGCCGGCAACGCAGCACGCCAACACGAGGGCGGCCGATCGGGTGGGCCCCGGCCTCGTGCGTGACCGCGGAAGGCGACACCATCGTCGCTGCCCTCGTCCTCGCCGTCCAAAGACGGCGTGACCAACTGCATCCTCCTTTACGTCGCCGCTCCGGTACAAGGGGTGAGCCGCACTCGTGACCGTGTTTGAGCGGGGTTCGCGCTGGTGATTCCCGCGTTCCGGGCACTGGCGCGCCCGGGCCGGCCCGGGCGCGCCAGTGCCCGGCCAATCCCGGAGTCCGGTCACGAACAGCAGCAGGGGGCGCCTACCCTGGTAGTGCACGCCGCCTGTAGGAAAGTGACGATGAAGACCTTCGAAGAGCTGTTCGCCGAGCTGTCCGAGAAGGCCCGCCTCCGCCCCGAGGGGTCGGGAACGGTCGAGGCCCTCGACGCCGGTGTGCACAGCATCGGCAAGAAGGTCGTCGAGGAGGCCGCCGAGGTCTGGATGGCCGCCGAGCACGAATCGGACGACCGCGCCGCCGAAGAGATCTCGCAGCTCCTCTACCACCTCCAGGTCCTGATGCTGGCCCGCGGCCTGCGCGCGGAGGACGTCTACAAGCATCTCTAGGTCGGTCCCGTGCCCCGCGCGGGTGACCGGCCGCCGTCGACGTCCAAGCCAACGCCAGAGTCGATGAAGTAGGGGACTGTCTCCGATGCCAGATCAGCTTCGTATCGCCGTGCCGAACAAGGGCCAGCTCGCCGAGCCCGCCAGCGAGATGCTCCGCGAGGCCGGCTTCCGCCAGCGCAAGGACAACCGCGACCTCGTGTTGGTCGACCCGGACAACGACGCCGAGTTCTTCTTCCTCCGCCCCAAGGACATCGCCGTCTACGTCGGAGAGGGCACCCTGCAGGTCGGGATCACCGGCCGCGACATGCTGCTCGACTCCGGTGCCCCCGTTGACGAGGTCATGGCGCTCGGCTTCGGCGGCTCCACGTTCCGGTTCGCGGCACGCGACGGCGCGAACATGAAGCTGGAGGACCTGAACGGCAAACGCGTCGCCACGTCCTTCGCCGGGCTGCTGGACACCTACCTGGCGCAGCGCGGGGTGGACGCCCGCGTCATCCACCTCGACGGCGCCGTCGAGAGCTCGATCCGGCTCGGCGTGGCCGATGCCGTCGCCGACGTCGTCTCCACCGGGACCACCCTGCGCAACGCCGGGTTGGAGCTGTTCGGCGACCCGATCCTGGAGTCCGAGGCCGTCGTGATCCGGCAGAAGAACGCCGTCGACGACCCGCAAATCGAGCAGATGCTGCGCCGGATACGCGGGGTCCTGCTCGCCCGCGACTACGTGATGATGGACTACGACGTCCGCGCCGAGAAGCTGGACGAGGCCGTCGGACTCACCCCGGGCATGGAGGGCCCCACTGTCTCCCCGCTGCACCGCGAGGGGTGGGTGGCCGTGCGGGCCATGGTGCCGCGGCGCGCCGCCCAACGGATCATGGACGACCTGTGGGAGATCGGCGCCCGGGCCATCCTCGTCACCGACATCTACGCGTGCCGCCTATAGCGGGGGGCGGCCACGCGCCCCACACCCGCGGGAGGTCTGTTGTCCTGCCCACCCCCGGACGGCGCACACGAGCCCGAGATCATCGCGCGCGGCCCCGGGGCGGTCGCGGGTGAGCTGGTGCTGCGCCGGGCCGGCGGGCACTTCGAGATCATCAGCAACGGCGTCTTCCTGATGGACACCCGGGACGGTGCGTCCGAGCGGGAGCTGGTGCGGGCCTCGCTGGCGGCGCTGCCCGCCGGCCGCACCGGGGTCCGGGTGCTCATCGGCGGTCTCGGCGTGGGGTTCACCGCGCGTACCGCCCTGGACGACGACCGGGTGGGCCACGTGCGGGTGATCGAGCTGGAGCCCGAGGTCATCGCGTGGCACAGCGGTCCGCTCGGCGCGGTCGCCGGGCACCTGCCGGACGACCCCCGTTGCGAGCTGACCCGGTCCGACCTGCTGCACTGGCTCACCGTGGCCGGCGGTGCGGAGCGGTTCGACGCCATCTGCCTGGACATCGACAACGGGCCGGACTGGACGGTCAACGAGGGAAACGCCCTGTTGTACCGGCCCGCGTCCCTGGAGCGGCTGCGCCGGCTCCTCACGCCGGGCGGGGTCATCGCCGTCTGGAGCGCGATGCGCGCACCGGACTTCGCCGCACTCCTGGAAGAGCAGTGCGCAGAGGTGCGCACCGTCGAGGTCCCCGCCCGCCGCGGCGAGCCCGACATCATCTACCTGGCGCGGCCCTGACCGGCCCCGGCCCACCGAGCGCGGGTGGCTGCGCGCGCCGAACGCGCCCGTGGCCGACCGCGCGGCGTGGTTCGACGCGCGCATGCCGCGGGGGTCAGTGCGTGGCTTCGCCGTCTCCTTCATCGGTGTAGGCGGCTGTGGCCAGGGGACCACGAAGCGCCGCTAGTAGAGCAGGTCGGGGGCGGGATCGGCCTCTCGGACAAGGGTGGTTAGCAGCTCGCGGTCGTGGTAGGCCCGCTGCGGCAGCTCGGCGAGCCGCCGCAGGGCGCCGAGGTCGAGGCTGTCCACGACGAACGTTCCGGATTCCGGGTCGGACTCCAGCGCCCCGGCGATCTCCGGCAGCCGCCTGCGCGCGGCCGACTCGGCAACCGCACCCCAGCCGTGCCCGTTGCCGATCACACCTTCCGCCCGGAAGATGTCCTCGACCTTCTCCATGTCGAGGTCGGGCATCATCAGGCAGAAACGGCCCGGATCATCGTCGTCCTCGTAAAGGCCGAAGGGGGCGAACGTGTCGGAGTCGTCGATCATCCGGCGATGCTAGCGCAGCCGCGATGCGGACCGCGCGGGCTGGGGCCAGCCTCTCCGGCGGGGTCAGGTCTGGGCGATCCGCGGCACCGGGTAGGCGACGTCGATGCCCTCCTGGTCCAGGCTCCGCTTCAGGTGGGACCGCAGGGAGCGGCCGACCGCCCACTGCTCTCCCGGGCGGGTCTTGGCGATGATGCGCACCGTCACCGCGCCGTTCGCGATGCCCACGACCCCGGCGACGGTCGGCGTCTCCAGCAGCTGGCCGTCATACTCGGCGGAGCCGGCGAACTCCGTGACGCTCCGCTCGATGGCCCGCTCGGCGTGCTCGACGTCGACGGTGTGCGCCAACGGCAGCTCGACCACCGCGTTGGCCCAGTCCTGGTTCATGTTGCACACCCGCGCGATCTCCCCGTTGCGGACGTACCAGAGGCCGCCGTCGAGGTCCCGGATCTTGGTGATGCGCAGGCCCACTTCCTCGACCGTGCCCACGGCCTCGCCGACGTCGACGACGTCACCCACGCCGTACTGGTCCTCGGCCATCATGAAGATCCCGGAGAGGAAGTCCTGCACCAGCCCCTGGGCCCCGAAGCCGATCGCCAGGCCGAGGACACCGGCGCTGGCCAGGATCGGGCCGAGGTTGATCCCGAACTCGCCCAGGATCATGACGAAGGCGACACCGAAGATGACGAACGACGCCAGGCTCCGCAGCACCGAGCTGATGGTGTCGGCACGCGCCTGCTGGCGCGCCCCGACCGGGGCGGCGGACTTGTTGACGGCGTTGCGCACCCCGTCGGCGATCCGCGCCTGCGAGTTGACCATGCGCGTGATGACGTGCGTGATCACGCGCCCCAGCAGGGCGCGGGCGACCACCGCCAGAATCAGGATGAGGACAACGCTGATCGCCCCGGAGATGAAGGCTCCACTGTTCTCGCGGGCCCAGTCGACCATCGGCCCGGCCTCGGCGGCTACGGCTGCTCTCCCGACCAGTAGGGGGATGGACTCGCTGAACGTGGACACTGGTGTTCCCTTCGTCGCCAACTGATTCGGCTCGCCACGCGCCCGCTCACCGGTCGCGGGCGATCACAGGGGAAGGCGAACCCAAGGCAACCGGAGCCGGTCCGTTGCCGCAGGCCAGAGTGCCACACCGCACGCGTATTTCACCAGGTAATGGACATTTCTTGGGCAACCGCGCGAGGCACGCCCCAGTCCTCCGGCCGTCCGGCCGGAGGGCCGCCGGACGCCCCGCCCCGGGGAGCGCGCGTTTCCGGCCTGGTGCGTGCGCGACTACTCCGGGCGCCGCTTGGCGACGATGACCGGAACCAGCACGGCTCCGACAAGCGCGGCGGGATACGGCAGCAGCCCGAAGGCGACAAGCACCGGCGACGAGTCGTCCAGGAAGCTCCCCAGGCCGATATGCGCCACCATCGAGGCGACGAACCCGACGAGATACCCGCCGAACAATCCGGCCAGGGCGCCGAGGAAAATGCGCATGGTCACGTCCTTCGCGAAACGAGAGATCAACCAGACACTCGCGACGCTAGGGACACGTCCCGGACCCACACGTCCCCCCTGCGATGACACCCCGGCTACATCCCCCGGGGGACATCGGGCCCCGGACGTCGCCCGGGATGAGCCCGCAGGACACCACCGCGGTCGGCGCTCCGGCGGCGCGGAGGTCATTTCCTCCTGCGCACCAGCGCCCTGAACGCCGAGCGCGGAATCGCCCGGACCAGGTTCCGGGCGGCCTTGTACCGCATGTCCGGTACCACGGTGGTGTCGCCGGCCGCCCACGCGCGCAGCGACTCGCGGGCGATGCGCTCGGTGGGCACGAAGGCGATGTCGGGCAGGCTGTCCTGCGCATCGCGCGTCATCTCGGTGCGGGCGAACCCGGCGAGGACCGCTGTGACGTGCAGCCCGTGCTGGGCGACATCCTCGGCCACGCTCTCGCTCCAGCGGGTGACGAACGCCTTCGTTCCCGCGTACATCGCTCCACCGGGGTTCACCGGCAACTCGCCAGCCAGCGACGAGACGTTGATCACGCCCATCGGGCGGTGCTCACCCGCCGCGCGCCGGGCCACCTGCGCCGGCAGGACGGCGCGAGCGAGATTCACGACGGCGCGGACGTTGAGGTCGAGCATCGCGGTGATCTCGTCGCTCTCCTGCTCGGCAAAACTGCCGCCCCCGCCCCGTCCAGCGTTGTTGACCAGCAGGTCGATCGGGGCATCCGCGCCCGAGCCGTCGGCGCGCAACCGTTCCTCGACCTTCGCCAGTCCCGACGGTCCCCCGATGTCGGCGGGCAACGGCCGCACGGTCACCCCGAACCGTGTCTCCAACTCGGCCCCGAGCTTGTCCATGAGCTCGGCGCGCCGCGCGACAAGGACCAGGGAGTAGCCTCGTTCCGCCAATGCTCGGGCGAACTCCGCTCCGATCCCGCTGGACGCGCCGGTAACGAGAGCTGTTTTGGGGTGTCGCGAGCCAGTCATAGCGCCGAATACTATCCGCGAGGCGGCCGATCCCGGTAACGGCTGCGCCGTGCGCCCGGTACATTCGCCCAGGCCGATCCGGTCCCCATGAATCGGCGCCCCGACACGTACGCCCCGCGGCCCCAAAACCAGGGGACAAGGGCTAGCGTTCAGGTATGGCTGCGACAGAAACCCCTTCCACAAGCTCCGATTTTCTCGATACCGAATACCGGCTGCGCGACGTCGGCCTGTTCCTGCGGCAGGCGTTCCACACCTTCCGGGCGACCGGGGCCGTCGCCCCGAGCGGCCCCGCGTTGTCGAACGCGTTGACCCGGTTCCTCGCCGAGCGAGAGGACACCGGCACCGGGCTGTCCATCCTGGAGGCCGGCGCCGGAACCGGCCCGGTGTCCCGGGCCATCGCCGCGCAGATGCGCGAGGGCGACACCGCGGACCTCGTGGAGTCCAACGCGGAGTTCGCGGACTACCTCCGCGATCTCACCACGACCGACCCCGCGCTTTCCCGGGTGGCCGACCAGCTCACCGTGCACCAGGCGCTCGTCACCGACCTGGGGACGGACCGGCGCTACGACCTCATCATCTCGGGACTCCCCTTCGCCAACTTCACGGCCGAGGAGGTCCGGGAGATCTTCGAGTACTACTTCACGGTGCTGCGTCCCGGCGGCCGCCTGTCGTTCTTCGGCTACCTCTACACCAAGCAGGTCAAGGCGGTCGTCGCACCGCGCGACGCCTTCCTGCAGCAGGCACGGTCGAGCTGGGTCGTCGAGGAGTGGGTGAACCGCTACGGAATCGGCAGCGAGCGGGTCCTGCCGAACATTCCGCCGGCATGGATCCACCACCTGCGCAAACCGATCGAGGAATGAGGCGGGCGGGACTCGTCCATCCGGCCGCACCGCCACCGTTGGTACCGCCCCGCGGGGCGGTACCGCTCCGGGCACGTCACGGCCGTTGCGGGCCCGGCCGGCCACGGGGGCGGGCCGCTGCCGGTCCGGCGTCCCCGACTCCCGGCACGCGCTGGCCGTGCAGCCGCACGGCCAGCAGGGTGAACCAGGCGCTGCTCACCACAAGGGCCGCGCGCTGGTAGAACCCGGCGACCGCCACAAGACCGGGGTCCTGCTCGAACCCCAGGCTCGCGAGCACGAACGCGGCAACGAAGGCAACGGCCGTCAGCAGCGAGTACCCGGCCCATCCGAGCTCGCGGCGCCGCCAGAACCACCCGGTGAACGCCAGGCAGGCGAGCGGCAGCCCGATGAGGAACACCAGCGCCGAGAAGGCGTCGTGGAGGATTCCGGACCAGGTGTAGACGATCTCCTGCGGGGCTCCCGGCGGGTAGCCGCTGAGCGGGTCGGTGACAAAAACGCCGGCGCCGACCAGCCCCACCCCGTAGCCGCCGACCAGCCACGGCTTGATCCCCGGCCTCCCGGCGGAGCGCAGCACGCGCCACACCCCCGCGCCGAAGGCGATCATGAGTAGCCCGCTGCCGACGAAATTGGCGATCTGCACCCAGCCGGCCCCGGTAAGGGACAGCGAGCTCACCGGGTGGCGCAATGGGTCGTAGTCGGGGCGCACCGCGCCCGCAACGGTAAAGACCGCCACGAAGAGGGGGCCGGCGACCATCCCGCAGCGCAGCAGTGTCGTGGTTGCCAGCGGGACACGGCTCATGCGGGGACTTTACCCACCGGCGACTTCCGGGCCAATCCCGCCCATCCGAGGAAGCGGCGACGCACGCACCCGCGCGCCGCAGAACCCGCGGCGGCCACGCTCTGCCCTCAGCAGATCTCCGGCCGGCAGAAACGCTCGATTCCGCCCCGGCCGCGGACGCACGCTTATCTCAGCGAACCGGCCCCAGCGGGCGAGCGCCCGAGCACCGGAGGCCGGCACGAGGAGGAAACGTGCTATCAACCGCACCACGGCTCGCGGCAGCGGAGGTCGCTTCCGTGCCGTTCGACGACCAGATCGCGTCCCGCTTACTACACAGCCGAACGGTTGTGCTCGGCTCCGAGGTCGACGACGCGGCCGCCAACCGCATCTGCGCGCAGCTCCTGCTGCTCGCGGAGGACGACGCCAAGCGCGACATCACGCTGTGCATCAACAGCCCGGGCGGCTCCATCTCGGCGGGGCTCGCCATCTACGACACGACGCGCTTCATCCCCAACGACGTCGCCACGCTGGTCATGGGGTCCGCGTACAGCATGGGCCAGTTCCTGCTGTGCACGGGCGCGAGCGGTAAGCGCTTCAGCCTGCCGAACGCGCGGATCATGATGCACCAGCCCTCCGGGGGGCTGGCCGGGACCGCGGCCGACATCGCGGTCCAGGCCGAGAACCTGGCCCACATCAAGGCCACCACGCAGCGGATCATCGCCGAGCACACCGGCCAGTCGATCGAGACGATCACCCAGGACCAGCGCCGGGACCGCTGGTTCACCGCGCAGGAGGCCCGCGAGTACGGCTTCGTTGACCGCGTGGTTCAGAGCGTGGCCGAGCTGGGCGGCGAGACCGCGCGCCGGTTCGGGTTCAGCGCGGCACATGCGGCGGCTTCGGCCAAGGAGGGGCAGCAATGAGCGGGCAGTACACGGTGCCGGTGGTCGTCGAGCGCACCAGCACCGGCGAACGGTCCTCCGACGTGTTCAGCCGGCTGCTGTCCGAGCGCATCATCTTCCTGGGCACCCAGATCGACGAGGGTGTCGCCAACGTGGTCATGGCCCAGATGCTGCACCTGGACTACGAGAACAACGAGCGCGACATCCAGCTGTACATCAACTCGCCGGGTGGCTCCACCACGGCGCTGACGGCGATCTACGACACCCTGCGGTTCGTCCGCTCCGACGTGGCGACCGTCTGCATGGGGCAGGCGGCCTCGGCGGCCGCCGTGCTGCTCGCGGCGGGAACACCGGGGAAGCGCATGGCGCTGGAGCACTCCCGGGTCCTGCTGCACCAGCCCTCGTCCCAAGCCCAGGGGGAGGCCGCGGACCTGGAGATCGAGGCCGCCGAGGTGCTGCGGATCCGGTCCCAGATCGAGGAGATCCTGGCCCGGCACACAGGGCAGAGCGTCGAGCGACTGCGCGACGACACCGACCGGAGCACGATCCTCACGGCGCAGCAGGCGAAGGAGTACGGCCTGGTGGATGACGTGATCTCCACCCGGGAGCTTCCCGCACGCGCGGCGTGAGGGTGCGCGGGTGCTCGCGCAGCTCCCGCTCGCACCCATGAAAGGTGCGGCGATGGGGCGCCTCCGAGCGCGGCGGGGAGGTGCCGGCTTGCCGCTGAGCGACGGTGCTCCGTGCGCTCGGCGGCAAGCCGGCTCGCTTGCCGTGTTCACTTCGCCCCATTGCCGCAACCAACCCCGCGGGTGGCGGGACTCAGGCGGCCAGCAGCATGGCCCGCGGCGCGGAACCGGGCGCCGGACGCGTGGGAGCGGCGGTCCGCGGCGCGACCGCGGTCTCGGTGCCGAGCTCGGTGTGCACCGCACCGACCAGGTCGACCAGCCGCAACCCCAAGGCGCGGTACACCGCGACGAGCATCTCGGAGGAGGGCTCCTTGCGGCCCCGCTCGATCTCGGAGAGGTAGGGCAGCGACACCTGGGCGGTCTCGGCGACCTCGCGGAGGGTACGCCCCTGCTCGATCCTGGCCCGCCGCAGCTGGTGCCCGATGAGTTCGCGCATCAGCGGCTCATCCGCGGGCTCGGGATCCGGGACGGCGTGCAGGGCGCGTTCGCTCATGGGAGGCTCCGTAGCAGTCGGCCGTGTCAGATGCCGCCCACACTAGGCCGCGTCCGCCCGCATCCGCTATCCACCGGGCGCTGGTGTACGGCGGTTCCGCGATCGGCGTAACGCGCCCGCGGGACGCGGCTACCGGCCCGGAGGCCCGGTCCCGGGCACACTGGCGGCTGGCCCGCTCTGACCGGGGGACCGGGCCCGACCTGCGGCGGTTGCGCCCATCGCCTTGTGGCCGCGGCAGGACCGCACGAACGCCTACGCTGACCGTCGTAGCCACAGGGCCGCTCCTCGGGGGACGACACAGTGGTCCGGGATGCGGAAAGCTGACCGGATGACGTACGGGATCTGGCTCGGGATCGCGCTCGGCGTGCTGTCGTGTGCCTGCTACACAGCCGCGGCCGTGACCCAGCGATGGCTGGCGACGGTGGTCACCACCCCGCTGACCGGCAGGGGAGCGCTCGCCGAGCTGCTCGGGCGTCCCCTGTGGTGGGTCTCGGCGGCGCTCAACGCCGGACGGGCCGGGTTCCAGGTAGGCGCGCTGGGCTTCGCCCCTCTTACCGTGATTCAGCCGCTGAACGTGCTGGTGCTGATCTTCGGACTGCCCTGGTCGGCCCGGGTCAGCGGGCGGCGTGTGACGCCGCGCGAATGGCGCGGCGCCGCCCTCACCGTCGCCGCGCTGGGCGTGCTGCTGTCGGTGGCCGTCACCGGCGGATCCGGGCACGCGCTCGGGCGCGCCGACGCCCTGCTCGTCGTGTCCGGAACTCTGGCCCTGCTGCTGGTCGCGGCGTGGACGGCGGGTCGGCTCCGTTCCGCCGCGTGGCGCAGCCACCTCCTCGCGGCCGCCGCGGGCGTCGCGTTCGGGAACTCCTCCGCCACCGCCAAGACCACCATCACCGCCGCCGGCACGGAGGGTGCCGCTGTCGCGCTGCACCCGGCCGCCGTTGGCACCGCCGTCATCGCCATCGCCGGGCTGCTGCTCGCCCAGGCCGCGTACCAGGGCATGGAGTTGGGGGCACCACTGGGTATCACGACCCTCGCGAACCCGGTCGCGGCCGCCATCGTCGGGGTCGCGTTCATGGGCGAGTCGTACTCGGGCGGGTGGGTGGGCCTCGGGATCGCCGCGGCGTGCGCGGTCGCGGGCGCGTACGGGATCACGCTGCTGACGGTTCCGGACAGCGCTCGCGCGCGAGAGAAGAGCCCGGCCGGCGACGACGGACTGGAGTGCCACGGGATCCGCACCTGACGGCAACGGGAGGAACCCGGGACCTGTCCCGCCCTCCGTTGTGGCGCATACCGGGCCGCAGCAGCACACACCGCCGGAAAACCGCCGGCGGTGCGTCAGGTGGTGAAGGGCAGCACGATCCCCGCCACGGCACCCGCGGCGATGAGCGCCAGGTACGCCAGGACCAGCCGGGTGTCCCGGAGTAGGCACTTGCTTCGGGCGAGGCCGGCCCGCCGGGCCCGCGCGTAGCCGGCGATCCCCAGGACCGCGAACCCCAGGACGGCCCAGGGCCCGAGAAGCCAGGCGATCAGCGCGACCGTGGCGTAGACGCACAACCGCAGGGGGTCGTACGGCTCGGTGGAGCGCGGCGCCGCGCCGCTCACCGCACGTCCGCCAGTGGCAGCACGCGATGGTTGGTGCTCGCGACCGCCGAGAGCCGCTGCCGCCCCAGGGCGGACCACGCTTGGACGGCGCAGAAGGGGGCGCACTGGTCGGCGTTTCCCTCTCCGCGGGTTCCCACGTGCACGCAGCACTGCAGCAGGCGTTCCTCGATCATCGTCGAGATGTCCATGAAGGGTTTCACCGTGAGCCGCACGACCCGCGAACCGAGCAACCGCCGGAGCTTCTGGCGGCGGCCGGGAAGGGCGCCGGACGCGAGGGTGAGCAGGGTGCCCAACCCCAGGTCGCAGTTCTCGCAGACGTTGCGCCACAGGTCCCCGATCTGCGGGTGCGACAGCGACGTCTGCTCCGACAACAGGCCCAGCAGCGACTCGCGGACAGCGGTACGCATCTGCTGGGAAAGCTCCACCGACGCGATCTGGTTGGACACCAGACCCAGGTGTTCCTTGAGCTGCTCGTGGCCGATCAGCTCGACCAGCGAGCGCCACTCGGCGTCGTCGTCCCGGATGAGGTAGCCCACCGAGCAGCAGTGCGGGTGCGAGCAGGGCAGCGCCGTGACGTCCCGCCAGGTGACCAGCCCGCCCGTCTGCGACTCCAGCCGGGCGAGAACCCCGGTGTGCGTGAGCCGGTCCATCGGGTCGATGGGCGCCGACCGGCCCGAGCCGAACTGCGGCTGCACGGACACCCCTCCGACGAACGGGGTTGTCCAGCGCCAGTTGGATCACGTCGCCCAGCTCGCCGTCGTTGACGCCCTGGGCGGCGGTCATGACGAGGGTCGTGAAGATCTCCTGCTCCGAGAGCCGGGCGATGGCCCGTTCCTTGAACCGCCGCAGGTCGCCACCGCGGTGGTGGCGGGAGGCCTCGGCGCTCACGCCGTCGAACTGCAGGTAGACCTCGACGCGTTCCCGGTGCCGGGCGAGTTCCGCCAGCAGTGCGTCGTCGCGCGCCACCAGCACCCCGTTGGTGTTGACCAGGATGCGCGTGATCGGTCGCGCCACCAGCTCGGCGAGGAGGTCGTTGAAGCGCGGGTGCAGGGTCGGCTCGCCACCGCTGAGCATGAGGACGTCGATCCGGCCGTTCTCCCGCTCCAGGCGCTGGTCCACGCTGGCCAGGACGTCGGCCATGGGCACCACTCCGGTCAGGTCGGGAGAGGAGTCGGCGAAGCACGTCGGGCAGCGCAGGTTGCACACATCGGCGATGTCCTCCAGCAGGATGCAGGTGTGCTGGGTCTGCATCTCGGGGAGCCCCTCGAGGTACGCGCCCGGGACCGGGGCGAAGTTGCCGGCCGCGTCCGGTACGTGCTCCTTGGTGGGCGCGGTCCACTGCTCCAGGTACTCCAGGATCTGCGCGCTCTCGTCGTAGAGCGTGCGCACCAGGCCGTGCGTGGCGCAGCCCCGTTCCAACCACACCCGGCCGCCGCGTTCGGCCAGCCAGCCGGACAACCGGGAGACCTCGGTCAGGGCGCGGTCCGGCTCGGCGTGGTGGCACTCCGGGCAGAACGCGTTCACATAGCGCAGGATCCGATCCCCGCGCAGGCCCATGCCAGCGGCCATTGGCTGCCCCCTTTTGCTCAGTTGCTCGTCGAGGTGAGGCGCGCTGCTCGCGGTTCCGGCCGCGGGCTGTCGTAACGGCCCCTGCGCCAGTTGTAGGCGAGCCGGACGGAGAGCAGCAGCAGCGCCGGAACCAGGAACCACTGCGGCCGGGTCAGGTCGAGCCACACGGTCTCGTTGGCGCGGGTGAACTCGACAGCGAAGCGGAACACCGCGTACCCGGCGACGTACAGCGTGAACAGCTCACCGGGCGCCGAGAGCCGGTCGCGCAGCCACAGCAGCACGAGGAAGGCGAGGAGCTGGAAGGCGATCTCGTAGACGAACGAGGGGTGCATCGCCTCCCCGGCCACGCAGCCGGGACACGCCGGTGTGGTGACCGGGGCGGTGATGCCCCACGGCAGGTCCGTGGGGCGGCCGGGTGCCTCGGTCAGCAGGCAGCCGACGCGGCCGACGGCCATGCCCAGCGCCACCGCCGGGGCGAACAGGTCCCCCGTGCGCTCGGTGTAGCCGATGAGCCACTTGGCGACCAGGACCCCGATGTAGGCGCCGAGGAGCCCGCCGAGGATGCTCCGCGAACCGAACTCCCACGCGGCGGCGAGCGACGGCAGGCCGGACAGGTCCACCTGGGCGGCCCAGCCCGAGAGGCGCATGCCGATCGCCCCGCCGACCAGGGCACCGGTTACCGCGACCAGGTTCTCGTAGCGCACCATGCCGCGCCGCCGGGTTTCGGCGGTGAACACCACCGCCGCCACCAGGACCCCGAGCCCCACGAAGAACCCGTGCGTGGGAATCGCGAGCCCGAGCACGTTCAGCTCCGGAACCATCCGCGCTCCCTGTCGTGACCGGTCATCCGTAGTAGGCGGGGTTGAGTCCGGTGCACCACCCGGCCGAGAGGATGCTGACGAGCGCCCAGCCGATCATCAGACCCAGCCCCAGCCCCTTGCGGCCGGAATCGCTCGCACTCGTCTTCACCAGGTAGCCGCCCCCGCCGAACGCCGCAGCGAGCAGCAGGAGGGGCATTGCCACCTGCAGCACCGCGGGCCTGCCGACCCTCAGAGGCCCCACCTCCACCACGGCGTTGATGAGGACGAACAGGAAGACACCGCCGACCGCCCCTGCCACAACCCGGCCATAGGAGGTGTTCCCCGGGCTCGGCGGCGGTGGTGCGCCGGGAGGCGGATTCTCGTCGTTCATAAGTCCCTGTCCCGCCCCAACCGGGCATCGTCGCGGCAGCGGTGCGCCCCAACCCTAACGATGTCCCCGCCCCACCACCCACGCGAGGCCGAAGCCGGCCGCGATCAGGAGAAGTCGGCCTGTGCCAGGATCTCCGCGAGCTCCGGGGTGCCCCACTCGTCCAGAATGAAGATCTCCGACTCCGGTAGATACCAGTTGCGCTGCACGTACACCGCGGTATCCGGCCGCTCCACCCCCGGCGGGCCGTACGAGAACGGGATGCACCCAAAGGCCCACTCCCGGTAGTAGGCGTCCCGGTCCCCAACAGGCGCCAGGTCCTCGTCCTGCACCCCGCTGGTGGGGTTGGGCGCGGCGTTCTCCAGGTACTCCATGGCGGGCAGGCACGACACGACGTCGGTGCGGTTCTCCGCCGGTCTGGTCTCATCCAGCCCGCTGACCGGGCCCCAAGGCTGGTCTCCGGCCTCGTAGGACTCGGGGTCGTAGTCGTAGTCGATGCGCTCGGGACCGTAGAGGACAATCACGCCGCACGGGCTGTTGGCGGCCTCCAGCTCCGCGTCGTCGAGGCCGTCGCAGTCGGGGTTGCCGGTGTCGAGATGGACCGTTCCGGGGCCCATGCTCAGTTCGGAGCCTCCACCGTCATCCTCGTCGACCACCTCCCACTCCTCGGGGACGCGGATGGTCATTGAGCGGAACTCGACCTCCTGGCCCTCCGGCGAAGGCGACGCGGAGGGCGAGGGAGAGGAGGTCGCCTCGGTCCCGGGCTCGGGACCGTTGACGGCCCGCCCCGCCGCGTAGCCGCCCACCGTGACCGTGGCCACTGCCAGCAGCGCCCCGGTCACCTTCACCGCCAGGCCGGTCGTGGCCGTGGCGGCGCCGCCACCGGCCCCGGCTCCCGCGGCGAGACCGGAGGCCGCCGCTCCACCGGACGCGGCGGCACCGCCGGCCGCTCCGGACGGGGTGAGTCCCGCGCCGACACCGGCCGCCACTGCGGACCCGGCCGCCATTGCGCCCGCGCCCCCGGTGGCGGCTCTCCACAGCACCGGGCTGTGCCCAGCGGCATCGATACCGGTCCACGTCGCGTCGAGCAGTACGCGCAACAACCGCGGCAGTGGGACGTCCCGGCGGTCGGCCTCGGTCACCCCGCTCATATCCAGCAGCGTGTCGACCGCCTCCGCCGCTGTCGGCCGCTCCTCCGGGGCCTTGGCCAGCGCACGCCGCACCAGGTGGAGCAGCCGGCCGTCCAGGTCATCAAGGTCGGGCTCCTCGCGCACCACCCGCCGCTGCAGGTCGCGCGGCCCGCCGGCACCGAACGGGTGGGCGCCCGCCGCGGCGTACGCGACCATCGCCCCCCAGGCGAACACGTCGCCCGCGGCCGTGGCGCGAGCTCCGCTCATGCGCTCCGGCGCAGCCCAGCCCAGGGTGGCCATGTCACTGGCCGGGTCCTCGCCCGTGGCGTCGTCTGACCGGGCGATACCGAAGTCGAGCACTTTCGGCCCGTCAGGGGAGAGGATGATGTTGCCCGGCTTGAGGTCGCGGTGGACCACACCCGCGCCGTGGATGGCGGCGAGCGCCTCGGCCGAACCCGCGGCGAACGCCGCGAGCCGGTCACCCGCCAGCGGCCCGATCTGGCGGATGTGCTCGCGCAGGGTCCGGCCGGGAACGAACTCGGTCGCCAGCCACGGGGCCTCGGCTTCGGTGTCCGCCGCGATGTAGCCGGCGGTGCAGGTGGCGCGTACGCGGCGCACCAGGTCGGCCTCGGCCGCGAAACGGCGGCGGAACTCCGGGTCGCGCGCGTACTCGGGCAGGATGACCTTGGCCGCGATACAACGGTCCGCGTCGTCCAGGACACCGTAGACCGCGCCCATACCGCCCTGCCCGAGCCGCCCCACGACCTGGAACGGCCCGATTCGCGCGGGGTCGTGCTCGGCCAGCGGGCTCAGCTCGGCGGGAAGCGGCGCCGGTTCCCCCGGTGCCGGATCCGCTGGCATCCGTCCCTCCCTCCACCAGGATCACCCCGAGCTTCCCTGAACAGCCGCGGAAGCGCACGCCGATCCCGTGGCCGGACCCGGTCACAACAGGGTCGCCGGCCCGGCGCGCGCTCCGTCTTCCCGGGGCGGGGAAACGGGCCTCGCGATGGGCGATCGTCCGGCCCGCGCGGCCGCGGATCTGCTCAACGAGGGCGGGGGCTCAGGTCTGGAACCCTCGGTTGGACACGGTTACGCTCCTACTACTCGACCCAGAGCCACCGGCGGCTCACCGCACGCTCTCGGACCTCGCCTCGTTCGGGAATCCTTCCCCGGCGCCGGAGGGGGCGGAACGCGGCCCGGTAGCACGGCACAGGAGCACTCCGGCGCCGGGCAGGCACGAGACGAAGGTGAGCACGCCGCACACCACGGCGACCGTGAGGCCCTGCGTGGCGCCCAGCCCCGCGGCGCCGAACGCCAGAGCGAGGAACGCCTCGCGCGGCCCCCACCCGCCGACGCTCACCGGCAGGGTCATCACCAGCAGCGCGAGCACCATCAACGGCGCCAGTTCGGCGACCGGCGCCGATGAGCCCGCGGTGCGTGCGGCAACGAGGAACAGGGCGACGTGCCCCGCCGCGGCCCCTGCCGACAGGACCAGCACGCCCGGCCAGGTGTCGCGGGCCAGCAGGCCGCGGCGGGCGTCGGTCAGGGCGGTCGCGAGGGCGCGGTGCACCCGTGACCCGGTACCCCACCGCGCCCACGCGACGATCCCGGCCACGGCCGCGCAGCCGAGCAGGGCCACGCCCGCGACCCCGGCCCCCGGGGCGAGGTAGGCCCCCGCCACGGGTGACAGGGACGGGCTCGCCAGCAGTACCAGCACTCCGGCGACGGCGAGCACCGCCTGTCCGCCGACCCGCTCCAGGACCACGGCGCGGACACCGCGGCCGAGGTCACCCGAACGCTGGCCGTGGGAAACGGCGCGATGCGCGTCACCGAGCACGCCCGCCGGGAGCACGACGTTCAGGAACAGCGAACGGTAGTAGTCCGCGACGGCCGTCGCCATGGGCAGCCGCAGGCCCAGGCGGCACGCGACGAGGCGCCACCGCCCGGCACTGAGCACGGTGGTCAGCAAGCCGAGACCGAGCGCGGCGAGCGCCGACTCGACGGTGACCAGCCGCACCCCTTCGACGAACGCGTCGGTGCCGAGCCGCCACATAAGCACAGCGAGGATGGCGGCTCCGGCGAGCGCGCGCAACCAGGGCCAGACGCGCCGGGTCACCGTTCGCCACCGCCAGACGGCCACGGGAGAGCGAGCAGGTCGCGGTGCCACACGACGACGCGCAGCGCACCGGCCGCGCACGCGTCGAGCCGGCGCCGCAGGTATCCCTCGGCGGGCCGCGCCAGGGCCGGCCGCTGCTCGACCGCGGCGGCGACCCAGCCACGCAGCCACTCCGCGGCCAGCGCCGCCTGGCCCGCCCCGAGCCGCCAGGGGCTGGCTCCGCTCCACACCCGCACGCCGCGGCGTTCGAAGGCCTCGGTCGCCGCGGTGGCCGAGTCCGGGCCCAGCAGCCGGCGGCCGCCGGTGGTCCGGCGCTGGTGGGCGTTGAAAGCGGCGGCGATCTCCGCGTCGAGGGGGTGGACTGGGGCCAGCTCCACCCGTCCCTCGACGGACAGGGTCAGCAGCGCGGGACAGTCGGCCCCGGCACACGCCGCGGCGAGCCGGTCGACCTCGTCCAGGGTGAGCAGGTCCAGTAACGCCGAGGCGGTCAGCAGCGCCGTCCCGGCGAGATCGGGCGCCCGCAACCGGGTGATGTCGGTTTCGCGCGTCTCCACCGTGACGGCGCCGCCGTCGGCGGCCGGACCGCGCACACCCGCCCGGGCCCGGTCCAGCAGCACGGAGTCGCGGTCGTGCAGCACCCAGTGCTGCGGCCCGGGAAGCCGCCCGGCGAGCCAGCGCCCCATGGCGCCGGTGCCGCACCCCAGGTCGCGGATGACCAGCGGCCCCCCGGCCGCCGGCCGGGACGCGAGGTACCGGTCCAACGGGCCCAGCAGTTCGCCCGCGCGGGCGGCGGCGTCGGCGCTCTCGCGCAGCTCGAGCCATTCCGGGGGGCAGCGGGACGCGAGTGCCATGGTCAAGCGGTGCTCCGCGGCTCCTCCCGCCGGACCTTCTCCAGCACCGTGTCCAGGCTCCGTGACGTCCGCTCCCATCCGCCGAGGCCGCCGCGACGGCCACGCGCCGCGCTTCTGAGCCGGCGCCGCAGGTCGTCGTCCTCAAGCCAACGCCGCAAGGCACCCGCCAGAGCGGGTGACTCCGGAGGTACCAGGCTACCCGGAACGCTTCCGTCCGGAGCGGTACCCAATGCCTGTGGAACACCCCCGACCGCCGTCGCCAGGACCGGAATCCCGCGCGCCAGCGCCTCGGTCACCACCATGCCGTAGGTCTCAACGCGGGAGGCCAGAACCACGAGGTCGGAGGCGGCGTACAAAGCGGACAACCGCTCCGCCGTCTGAGGGCCGGTGAGGCGCACCCGGCCGGCGAGCCCGAGCCGGTCGATCCGCCGCCGGAGCTCAGCGACAAAACCGGGGGCGCGACGCAGCGACCCGGCGCACTCGCAGCTCCACGGCAGGTCGGTGAGGGCCGCCAGGGCGTCCACGAGCAGGTCGTGCCCCTTGGTCCGGGTGACCGCGGCGACACAGAGCAGCCTGGACGCGCCGTCGGTGCCGGCGGCGAGCGGCGCGGGGTCGACGCCCGGCGGTACCGGGTGCACGCGGCCGGGGTCGATCCCGTGCCCACCGGTCATATGGGACGCGGCCCACGCACTGGTCGGCACAACCGCACGCGCGGCCCGCAGGGTCTCCCTCTCCCGGGCGTCCAGGTCCGCAGCAACGGCGGGCGGCAGCGCGGTCTCCGCGGCGAGCGGCAGGTGCACCAGGACTACCAGGCGCAGCCGGCGCGCCTGCGGCACGACGACATCGGGGACACCGCACGCGACAAGACCGTCGAGCAGTACGACGGCGCCGCTGGGCAGCGCGGCCAGCGCCCGGCTCAGGGCCGCGCGGGCCCGGTCGTCCGGCCGCGGCCACGCGCCCGCCACCGCGACCTCGCGCACCAGCCAGCCCTCCGCCGCCAGGTCCCGGCACACCCGGCGGTCGTAGGTGTTGCCGCCACTGGGCACGGCCGGGTCGGCGACGTCGCCGGGCAGAATCGCGTGCACCTCTCGTGGGGGCACGGTGCCGGCCGTGGTCACAGCGCGCGTTCGTAGCTCGCCCACGCGACGTGCGACTCGTGCAGCGTGACCGTGATCCCGGCCAGCCCGCGCGCGCCCTCCCCGAGGCCGCCCGCGGCCACCCGGTCCGCGAGCCGGTCGGCGATGACCTTGGCCAGGAACTCCGTGGACGTGTTGGTCCCGGCGAAGGCGGGTTCGTCGTCCAGGTTGCGGTAGTTGAGCTCGCCCACCACCGCCGCGAGCGCCTGCCCGGCCAACCCGATGTCGACAACAATGTTGTCGGTGTCGAGCTCCGGGCGGCTAAACGACGCGTCAACGACGAACGTCGCACCGTGCAGCCGCTGTGCCGGACCGAAGACGTCGCCGCGGAAGCTGTGGGCCACCATGAGGTGGTCGCGGGTGGTGACGCTGAACAACGGGTCACACTCCAGAATCGTCGGCGCCGGGGCCATCGTTCGCGGCGGATCCGTACGCGATGCGCTGGCACAGCGCCGGGCTCGTGCCATCGGCGACGCGCGGCAGCAGCCGGGGCAGCTCCTCGAACGGGTACTCGCCGGTGACCAGCGCGTCGAACGCGGGGTCGGCGAGGAGGTCAAGCGCCAGCGACAGCCGGTCGGCGAGGCTGCGGTGCGCGCGCCGGAGGGGCGGCACCGAGCCCACCTGGCTGCCGCGCACGGTCAGCCGGCGGGAATGGAAGGACTCCCCGAGCGGCACGCTGACCCGCTGGTCGCCGTACCAGCTCAGCTCGATGACCGTGCCCTCCGGCGCGAGCAACTCCAGTGAGCGCGTCAGGCCGTCCGCGGTCGCACTGGCGTGCACGACAAGGTCGCACTCGCCCTCGGCCCCCTCGGGCGTGGCGAAAGCCGCGCCGAGATCCGCGGCGACGCTCGAACGCGCCGGATCGGTGTCGACCAACTGCACCCGGACCCCGGGAAACCCGGCGAGCAGCCGGGCGACACAGCAGCCCACCATTCCCGCACCGACAACAGCGACCCGGTCGCCGACCAGCGGCGCCGCGTCCCACAACGCGTTCACCGCGGTCTCCACGGTTCCGGCCAGCACCGCACGCGCCGGCGGTACCGCGTCGGGAACAGGGGTCACCGCGCCGGCGGGCACGACGTAACGGGTCTGGTGCGGGTAGAGGCAGAAGACGGTACGGCCCGCGACCTCCGGCGGGCCCTCCTCGACCACGCCGACGTTGAGGTAGCCGTACTTGACCGGAGCGGGGAAGTCACCCTCCTGGAAAGGGGCCCGCATCACCCCGTACTGGCTCTCGGGCACCCGGCCGCTGAACACCAGGGACTCGGATCCGCGGCTCACCGCGGAGTAGAGAGTACGCACAACAACGTCGCCGGCGCCGGGGGGTGGCAGGGCTACCGGCCGGATCTCCCCTTCGCCGGGGGACCGGAGCCAGAAAGCGCGGGCCTCGCGCCTCATCGGTCTCCTCCGCAACGACGCTCGGGAACTCTTCGCAAGAGGCGCACCATAAGAGGCACACCATACTAGTATGCCGCGCAGCGCGGCCGGCGCGCGTGTATTGGGGGCTGGGCATGGATCGGCGCGGCGCGGGCGCGGCCGTCCGGGACCCGGGTTTCGGGGCGGGCGCCCAGCTCATCCTGCTGGGCCTGCTGTGGGAGACGGTGGGGCTGGGGCCCGCGGGATGGCTCGCCGGGACCGCCCACGCCGTTGTCGCCTGGGCCCTCTTCAGCACCGCCGCGCGCCGGGCGGGGGTACGGTCGCCGGGCCCGGCCAACCGCGTCACCCTGGCCCGCTCCGCGCTGGTCGGTGGGGTGGCGGCGCTGGTCGCGGACCGCGCCGGCGACGGCGCGCCGACCGCCGCCCTGGTCGCGCTCGCCGCGGCGGCACTGGCCCTCGACGCCGTCGACGGCTACGTCGCGCGGCGCACCGGGACCGACTCCGCGCTGGGCGCGCGCTTCGACATGGAAGTCGACGCCTTCCTCCTCCTCGTGCTGAGTGTGCGCGTCGCCGAATCGCTCGGCCCATGGGTGCTGCTGATCGGTGCGGCACGGTACGCCTTCGGCGCGGCGGGCTGGGCGGCCCCGTGGCTGCGTGCGCCGTTGCCACCGAGCTTCGCGCGCAAGACCGTGGCCGCCCTGCAGGGAATCGTCCTCGTAGTGGCCAGCGCCGATATGCTCCCGCGCCCGGTCGCGGCCGGTGCGGTGGGGATCGCGCTGGTGTCGCTCGGGTGGTCGTTCGGCCGCGACGTCCGATGGCTGTGGCGCCACGGACGCGGCGAGAAGAGGGCCGGCTGACCGGGTCAACGCCCGAGCATGGCGAGGAGCTGCCTGATCTCGGCCCGGCGCGCCCACGCGATCACCGCGAACGCCAGGCCGAGAAGCACGTTCAGCACGGCTGACGACGCGGCGCCGGGGATGAGGAACAGGTTGGCCAGCGCGGCGCCCACCATTACGCACATGAGCCCGAGCGCCGCGAGCCCCGCCAGCCGCGGGATGAGCAGGCCGATGGCGCCCGCCAGCTCGACCACCCCGGTGACGTAGCGGAACCACTGGCCGAACCCGATATCCGCGAACATCTCAAGCGCGCCCTCACTACCGGTGAGCTTGGGGATGGCCGCCAGCGCGATGAAGTACCCCGCCAGAAGGATCTGCGCCGCCCAAAGGGCGATGGTCGACACCCACCCGCGCCCCGCCGCCGGCTGCCCTGATGCTGCCTCGTTCTGGTTCATCGCTGCCTGCCCTACCGGACGACGGTGGTTCAGGTACTGGATATACCCGCCGCGGCCGGGACGGGTAATACCCGAACAACGGGAACCCGGCCCCGACCGCGCCCATCCCGCCCCGGCGCACACGTCACCTGCGGCGAATCCGCTTGTCGGCTACCGACGGGGGCGTGTAGAAGGTGATGTCGCGGCTGACATCGGTGCCGGGCGGCACGATCTCGTCGATCCGGTCAAGCACCGCGTCGTCAAGCCGCACATCCGAGCCGTCGAGCAGACTCGTCAGCTGCTCGTGCGTGCGCGGTCCGATGAGCACCGACGTCACCGCGGGGTGGCTGAGCACGAACGCCATCGCCAGTTGGGGCAGCGTCACACCGGCGTCCGCCGCGACCTTCCCCAGCTCCGTCACGGCGGCCATCTTCGCTGCGTTGCCCGGCAGCTCCGGGTCGAACATCGGCGCCAGCATGGCACTGCGGTGCGCGGAGGTGGGGTCGTCGCCGTCGGATCCGCCATACTTTCCGGACAACCACCCGGCGCTGAGCGGACTCCACGTCAGCACGCCCATGCCGTGCCGCTGCGCGGTGGGGAGAACGTCCCTCTCGATGCCGCGCGCCAGGAGCGAGTACGGCGGCTGCTCACTGCGCGGCTTGATGTGCCCCCGCGCCGACGCCACCCACTGCGCCTCCACGATCTCCTCGGCGGGAAAGGCCGACGTCCCGATCGCCCGGACCTTCCCGGACCGCACCAGGTCCGACAGCGCTGACAGGGTTTCGTCGATGTCGGTGTCCGGGTCGGGCCGGTGGATCTGATACAGGTCGATCCACTCGGTGTCCAGGCGGCGGAGGCTGTCCTCGACCGCGCGGACGATCCAGCGCCGCGAGTTGCCCCGGTGGTTGGCGTCCGGGCCCATCGGGTTGTGGAACTTGCTGGCCAGGACGACGTCGTCGCGACGCCCCTTGAGCGCCTTGCCGACAATCTCCTCGGACTCACCGTCGGAGTACATGTCGGCGGTGTCCACGAAGTTGATCCCCGCGTCCAGTGCCGTGCGCACCATGCGGATCGAGTCCTCGTGATCCGTGTTGCCCCAGGCCCCGAGCATCATCGTGCCGAGCGCGTACTCACTGACGGAGATTCCGGTTCCACCAAGAATATGGCGATCCATGTCGTTTTCGTCCTTTTCCTTGTCTTCGGTGCGGGGCACACTCTGCCGAGGGCGCCCTGGCCGCACCAGACCCGCCCGAACCTGGGTCTGGGAGGACCATGCTGGATAATTGGCGCATGGTGCGTTCGGAATCCGAGATCGGCCAGTTCCTGAAGGCCCGCCGCTCCGTCCTCACACCTTCGCGGGTGGGGCTGCCGTATGGGGTGAACAGGCGCCGCGTGCGTGGACTACGCCGCGAGGAGGTCGCGCAGCTCGCCGGTGTCAGTGTCGATTACTACACGCGCATCGAGCAGGGCCGTGGCACGGGAGCGTCGGTGGATGTCCTGGAAGCGCTGGCGGACGCGCTTCGGATGTCCCCGGACGAACGCGGCTACCTGCACAACCTGGCCGGACATCTGCCCCGGAGGGCCGCCGGCACGTCCGCGGCACTCGCCGAGGACCGGTGCTCTCCGCCCGAAGCGCCTCGCCCGCGTGTCCGACCAGAGCTGCGGCACCTGATCGAGGCGATGGACCGGGTGCCCGCCCTCGTGCTGGGCCCTGCTCTGGACCTGCTGGCCTGGAACGGGATCGCCGGACGGTTGTGGCCCGCTCTGGGCGACCTGCCGGAGGCGGAACTGAATCTCGCGAGAATGGTCTTTCTGCACCCTGAGGCGGCCGACATCCACCTCGACGCGGACACTATGCGCCGCGAGATCGCCTCGAAGCTTCGCGCGGAGTCGGGCAGGAACCCGGATGAACCGCGGCTGTGCGGGCTGGTGATGCGGTTGCGGCGCGAGAGCGCGACCTTCGCCGAGCTGTGGGAGGCCCGGGAGGTCCTGGAGATTCCGCACGGCACGCACCGATTGCGCCACCCCTGGCTGGGTGAGCTCGAACTGCACTTCGAGAAGATGGCGTTGCCCACCGACTCCGGCCAGACACTGCTGAGCTACGCCGCGGAGCCCGGGTCACCTTCGGACGAGGCGCTCCGGTCTCTCGCCGCCGCGGACAGTGCCTGAAGCGCGCGAACAGCCGGCCGAAGTACTTACCCTGATTCACTTCCCGCCAGCGCGACTCACACAGTGACCAGGTGCACGTCATCGGCACCGATCGCCTCCACGTAGGCGGTAATGTCCCCAGGATCACTGGTGAACACGACGGCGCTGCGGTGCTTTACAGCCGTCCAGGCAACGAGGGCATCCACAGCGTCCGGGCGCTTCTTGGCCGGAAGGTCCGCTGTTCCCATCACCGCGCCGATTCGCCGCCAGTCGGTGATCTCGGGAGCCGTCGCGCACGTGATGCACTCCGCCCTTCCGGCAGATGTTGGGCGCAGGGCGGCTGGAGAAGACTTCGCCTGAGGCACCGTACATTCTTTCAACACCGTGCTCAGGGCATGGACCGTCGCCGGATCAGGACGCCATACCTGGGCCAGGACCGGTCCAGGAACCACGGGCCGGTGTGGAGTGCGCCCAAGCCCTCGATGCATCTCGATGGCCTTGCCTTTGCGCGCCGCCAAGGCAATGAGCATCCCGGTGTCGTAGACGGGGATACGAATGCTCACGCCACCTCGCCCCGGTTCCGGGGCGGGGCCTCTTCGACCCCATGGACCAGACGCATCGCGTCATCGACAGCGCGCTGTTCGGTCTCGGTCAGGCCCTCTGGTTCTGGGGCAGAGTCAGGGGCGTGGTCCGCGGCGTGCGCCTCGGCATCGGCGATCAGCGCATCGATGCCCGCGAACTCGGCCTCGACCGCATCGGTCTCGGCCATCTGCCGGATCGCAGCGTTGACAAGGTAGGACGAGACGTCCATCCCCGCACGGTCCGCATGCGACCTGACTCGTTCCGCTTCTTCCGGATCCAGGCTGATACTGATTCGCACCTTCGACACACCACTAGCGTAATACGAGTATTACGCCTTGTCGATTGCCCACGCTGACCTACCCACCGAGAGGGCTGCTTGGTCTAACGCGCCGATCAGCGCCGGGAAAGAACCCATCGCCGAGCGAAGGCCCCGTGCCGGTTGACAGCGCGAATCGGTCGCGATGACACCGAGGTCAATGCATGCGTTCCGCACGCCATGCTGGCCATATGGATGAGACGACAGTGGTCCAGGTACGAGATGTTCCCGCCGAGGTGGTCGAGACCCTCAAGGCACGAGCCGCCCGCAGAGGACTGTCACTGGCCGCATACCTGCGTGAGTTGATCGTCGAGGAGGCTTCTCTTCCAGCGGTCGACGAGGTGATGGCGCGGCTCGTCGAGGATGAGCCGGTCAACTACACGGCAGAGAACCTGCGTGGGTTCATGGCTGACGGTCGCCGATGAGCTAAGTCATCGACTGCTCGATCGTCACCAGGGTGCTGGCGGTCCACAGAAGTGACGGCCTTGTTCAGTGCTTGAAATGCACGAACAGCCGGCCAATGTACTTGGCACGATGCACTTGCCGGTGAACCGCTTCACAGGTTGCGGTAGGCGTCACGCCGATGGGCCACACGTAGTGCCACCACGATAAGCCGACCGTCGTCGATCGAGTAGACGATCCGATGGTCTCCCACGCGGATCCGCCACAGATCGGGGAAGCCCCGGAGCTGACGGCACCCATCCGGACGGGGGTCTTGGGACAGAGCCATGATCGCCGAGTGAACACGGCGTGCGACGGGCCTGTCGAGCTTTCCGAGTTCCTTGCGCGCCCGAGAATCGAACAGGACCTCGAAGGCACGCGTTTCCTCGTCTCTCACAGACCAAGCTCCCTGGCCACGTCCTCGGCGGACGCGACCTCGGCGTCACCCGACCGGATCTCCTCCAGCCGCTGCTGCGCGATCCGCCCATCCTCCTGATCGAGCATCTCCTCGTACGCCTCGACCAACTCAATCGGGACAATCGCCGCGACGCGCTCGTGCTTGCGCCCGCGGGTCACATAGGTGACCTCGCCCCCGTATGCGGCTCTGTTCACTCGTTCGGAGAAGTGGTCTCGTACCTCAGCGACCGACTGCTCCACGGGATCAACACTCATACAGCCATCATACGCCAAGTTGGCCAACTTGGCCAAGTTGGCGTTCAGTGTTTGAAGTGCACGAACAGCCGGCCGAAGTTCTTCGAGTCCTTCTCCACCCGGTGATAGCGGCTCTTGACGTCCTTCTGGTCGAGGAACCGCAGCACCCGCTTCTTCAACTGGCCGGAGCCCTTACCCGGGATGATCTCGATGGTCTTGGCCTTGGTCCGTTCGGCCTCGTCGAAGATGTCGTGCAGGGCGCGGTCGATGTCCCGGCCGCGGTTGAAGATGTCGTGCAGGTCCAGCTTGAGCTTTGTCATGCGTCCTTCTCCGCGGCGAAGATCGCCGTGCCCGGGATGATCCGGCCGCGCAGCGGGCTCCAGCCGCCCCATACCTGGTCGTTGTCCTCGGGCCACTCCGGCTCCACCAGGTCGCGCAGCCGCAGCCCAGCGCCCGCGATGGCACGGACCCAGTCGCCGATGGTGTGGTGGTGCTCGACGTAGCACGCCCGCCCCTGGGCGTCCTGCTCCACGTAGGCATCGCGGTCGAAGTAGGGGTGATCGGCCACCAGGCCGCGCTCGCCGGGGTCGTCCGGGAAACACCACCGGACGGGGTGCGACACCGAGAACACCAGGCGGCCGCCCGGCTTGAGCACCCGGGCGCTCTCCCCCACCGACGCCCCGGCATCCGGGACGAAGGGGAACCCGCCGAACGCGGAGAAGACCAGATCGAACGAGGCGTCGGCGAACGGCAGTCGCAGCGCGTCGGCCTGCGCCACCGGCACGCGAACGTCTTCCTTGCCGTCGATACGCCGGGAGTGCCGCAACTGGGCGAACGCCAGATCGACCCCGACGACCCGCGTGCCGCCTTGCAGACGCAGCCAGCGGGAACACCATGCCGCGCCGCATCCCACCTCAAGGGCACGCGCGTCGCTGAGTGCCGCCGGATCACCCAGGAGCCGCGCCCGCGTCTCGTCCAGCCCTTCCGGCCCCCAGACGAAGGCGTCGCGCAGGAACTCGCCGTGTTCGGCCTGGTAATCGTCGGCGGAACGTTCCCACCAGATCCGGCTGGCCCGCGTGCTCTCCTCCGGACCCGCCGGGCGCCGCGTTACGTGGGCCACCTGGGGGTACATCGCGTGCTCGGTCATGGAAACATCCTGGCACGGGTGGCGCGAGCCGCGCCGCCCCGCGCCCCGGGTCCTCACACCCGGGCGGGCGGCCGCGGGGCCGGATCAGGGGAGTCGGGACCGCCGTCGACCGGGGCGGTACCGGTAGCGGAACCCGAGGGCCCGCCCCCCTGGGTGTCGCGCACCTCGCGGCGCACCAGGAAGACCCAGCCGCCCACCGCGATCACGGCGAAGACCCACCACTGCACCGCATACGACAGGCTCATCCCGATGTCGGTCTCGGGTGGGGCCGCCGGCTCCGGCGCCGGGTCGGACGGTGGATCCTCCTCGGTCAGTTCCACGTAACCGCCGTAGAGCGGGTAGGGCAGATCGGTGCCGAGCTCGTCGACATCGACAAGCATGATCTGCCCCTCGGGCAGGCCCCCGCGGTCGCGGATTCCGGTGTTCTCCTCGGTCTCGCTGAACTGGATCCGGCCGGTCACCGTGACCTCGCCCTCTGCCGGGGGAGGCACGTCGGGCCGCGAGGTCGCGGTCGGCGGCTGCTCGATCCAGCCCCGGTTGACCAGCACGCCCGTGCCGTCGTCGGTGACCAGCGGGGTGAGTACGTGCAGTCCGACCCCCCGGGAGCCATCGCGGTTCCGGACGAGCAGTTCGTTCCCGGCGTCGTAGCTACCGGTGACGGTGACCCGGCGCCACCGGTCGTCGGGGTCGACGTCCTCGCCGACGCCGCTCAGCTTCTCCACCGGTACGGGGGCCGCGTTGATGTTGGCCTCCTGCTGCTCCGCCGCCGCGGCCCGCTCCTCCCAACGGCCGAGCTGCCAGAAGCCGAGCATGACGAACGACGGCACCACCACCACGACCAGCGCGTGGAAGGCCAGCATGCGCGACGACAGCAGCACCCGGAGCACGTATTCGAGGCTACGAGACGCGCACAGCAACGC
This sequence comes from Lipingzhangella halophila, assembly GCF_014203805.1. Classification (GTDB taxonomy): domain Bacteria; phylum Actinomycetota; class Actinomycetes; order Streptosporangiales; family Streptosporangiaceae; genus Lipingzhangella; species Lipingzhangella halophila. The sequence goes on from NZ_JACHJT010000001.1 coordinate 5,883,751, forward strand.
GACATCGCCCCCACCCAGCGGGCAGGGGCGATGTCGCGGGTGACGTGCGCCAGGCGGGTCAGGCCGCCACGTTCTCCTCGGTCGCCAGGGCCGCCTTGCGCTTGCGGGAGAAGTACATGGCAGCACCGCCGGCACCAAGGGCGGCGAGGGCCGCGCTGACCAGGCCGGCCAGCGCCGTGCCGGTCACGGGAAGGCCACCCGCCGTGTCCTTGTCGTTGCCGCCGGCCGCGGCCTGGTCGTCGTTCGTGCCGTCGTCCGCGGCGGAGTCGTCCTTGTTCTCGTCCTTGTTCTTGTCGTTCTTGTCGTCTCCCTCGCCCTTGTCGTCCGGGTTCTCCTCACCTGGCTTCTTCGGGTCCTCGGGCTCCTCCCCGGACGGGTCCTCCGAATCCGACTCGTCGCTGGAGATCTTCTCCATGCAGCTCGCCTCGGAGACCCCGACCACGGCCACGGAGTTGCCGCAGATGTCCACGGCGGCGTCCACCGGCACATTCACCTGGTTGCCGCTGGCGACCCCATCGGAACCATCGGTCTGGGCGCCGCCGTCGTTGTCCTCCGAGTCCTGTATTTCCTCGACGACCGTCGTGCACTCGGCCTTGGAAACCCCGAGTCCCGCGATGGAGTTGCCGCAGATGTCCACGGCGGCGTCCACCGGGATGTTGATCTGGTTGCCGCTGGCGACACCACCAGAGCCATCGGTCTGGGCGCCGTCGCCTCCCTCGGAGGAGTCGTTGAGCTCCTCGACGATCGTGGTGCAGTCCGCCTCCGAGATACCGCCGACCGCCACGGAGTTGCCGCAGATGTCCACGGCGGCGTCCACCGGGATGTTGATCTGGTTGCCGCTGGCGACACCACCAGAGCCATCGGTCTGTGGGCTGCCATTTCCGTCGTCGCTCGCCGCATAGAGCACCTCGGCCACCTCGGTGCACTCGGCCTCGGAGATCCCGAGTGCCGCCAGCGAGTTTCCACACAGGTCAGCTTCGACATCGGCCGGGACGTTGATCTGGTTGCCGCTGGCGGCTCCACCGGAACCGCTGGTCTCCGGGTCCGCCAGCGCGGCGGAGGCCGAGACACCCACCAGTCCCACAGTCAGCGCGGTCACGGAAACGGAGGCATACAACTTCTTGTGCATGTTCAGGCATGACCTTTCGAAATTCAATCACAAAGGGTGATTTTTCGGGGGCACGGGGTGACCGGGCGTGGGGGAACCGGACACCCACCCAAGAATGATTCAAAGATTCGCATCACAGCAGGCCGAATGGCACAGCCCAGCGGACAAAGATGGGGCTTTCGGGCCGCTGATAACTCCGCACGCTATCAGCTCACCGCGCGCGGATACGGAATTCGCGAAAAAATCGTATCGCTATAAACCAACCGAGTAAAACTGGTCACTGTATGACATTGAACCCGACAGCGACGTCGGGGCTGCGAACCTCCGCCGGAAGCCACGCGCCCGACGCCACCTCCACCCGGCGCTCCCTGCCCTCGACCGCCCCACGAAAAATACGAATTTCCTTCGCACAAACGGCATCGGACTACTGACCGTATTCGTAAAGAACTTCGCGTTCTGGTCTTATTGGGGGGAAATGCGAGTGCCGCGTACCCAGACTGGCACACGAAATTGGACACTTCCGGACATACGCGGCCCCGGGTGGGATCCGCGCAGCCAACCCGGGCCGGCCCGGACCTACCAGGAGGCGGCCCCTCGAACTTGAACTCTTGAAAAGAGATCCACCCAGGACAGCCCGTTTGGCATCCCCCGCTCCGGAGCCGCCGCCCTAGCTCTCCTGATGCCTGGCGAGCACGGCGTCAATCTCGGCGAGGAGCGCGCGCTTGCCGGCCTCGTCGAGGTAGGACGCGGTGACACCGTTACGGGCCAGAGCGGCCAGCTCAGTGACGTCCAACCCGAGACCATGCGCGACGCGGTACTCGTTCCCCAGGTCGGTGCCGAACATCGGAGGGTCGTCGGAGTTCAGCGAGACGCTGAGACCGGCGCGCAGCATCCGCGGCAGGGGGTGGTCCTCGATCCGCTCGATGGCTCCGGTGCACACGTTCGAGGTGGGACAGACATCGAGCGGGACTCCGGCGTCGCGCAGCCGCTCGACCAGAGCGGGGTCGTCCATGCTGTCTATGCCGTGGCCGATCCGCTCGGCGTGCAACAGGTCGAGCGCCTCGACGATCCGCTCGGGCCCGCCGTTCTCACCGGCGTGCGGCAGGCTATGGAGCCCGGCCGCACGCGCGCGGGCGAACAGGTCGGTGAACGGCGCGCGGCTGACCTCGACGCTGCCCACGCCGAAGCCGACCACACTGGGCGGCCCGTCCTTCAGCACGGCGTCGAGGGTCTGCTCGCCGGTCTCGACCCCGTAGTCGCCGGGGAAGTCGGGGATCCAGCGCAGTTGGATCCCGTGCGTCTGCTCGGCCTCGCGCCGCGCGTGCTCGATGCCGTCGAACACCACGTGTGCCGGCACCCCGCGCATCAGGTGGGCGTACAGGCTGACGTGCAGTTCGGCATAGGAGACACGCTGCGCCGCGAGGCGCGCGGCGACGTCAGAGGTCAGCATCGCGAAGTCGGCTTCGTCGCGCAGCGTCTCCACCGAGGTCAGGTACACCTCGATGAAGTGCGGGAAGTCGCGGAACTCGTACCATTCGCGCACGCCCTCAAGCGAGCTTGGCACGGCGTCTACGCCGTGTTTCTTGGCGAGGTCGAGCAGAATCGGCGGCTCCATCGACCCTTCGAGGTGGACGTGCAGTTCCACCTTGGGGAGATCGCGGACGAAGCGATCGATATCAGCGGTGGGACTTGTAGGGGAGCTGTGCATAGAAGCGACGGTACCCAGCGCCTCCCTAGCCTCCAACCCACAGGCTCACTTCTTGTGGACGGTAGCCCACGAACGGCGTTCTCTCCCAGGTCCGCCCATCGAGGCGGATTGCCCGGCCGCCAGAGGCATGGGCACCGCGTGCGGCGGACACCGGCCGGTTCCCAACGGCTCAACCGCGCGGTCCCGGGCGGTGGGCCGGCCCGTCCGCTGAAGGTAAAAGCGCACCCTGGGGCGCGGAAAGTATGCGCCAAACACCGGCCGGTTCCCCGGCTCGGACAGCGAGACCCGGGCGGGTGCGGTAAACCGGGCGTAGCGCTGCGGTGCAGCCACGGGGGCATCGCTGGTTCCTCGTCCCTGCCCCCGTGGCCCGAACCATCCACAGCGGCCCACCCGGGACTGGGCCACAAAAACCGGCGTACACAGGGGAACCGCGCCACTACCCAACCACATCATAGAAGCGTGATGACGACTTCCAGCGCCTCCACCACCGCATTCATGCGCACCGACGCCGCCGGAGCCGGCAATGGCACGGGAGAGCCGGCCCAGACCCGCGCCGCCCTTGACTCCCGCACCAAGCACCCGCTCGGCGACGACCCGGACCCCTCGCTGCTATCCAGCGCTCCCTTGCGCCGCCGGCCAGCGCAGCAGCGCAGCATCCAGCGTGTGCGGAAGATGCTCGACGCCTGCGCCGAGCTCCTGGACGAGATCGGCTACAGCGAACTGTCGACCACCCGAATCGCCGACCGCGCCGGCGTCGCCATTGGCTCGGTCTACCAGTTCTTCCCGGACAAGAAGGCGATCGCGCAGGCGCTCGGGCTTCGCTACCTGGACACGTTCAGCGCCCGGGTGACCGACCGGCTGCGCCAGGGCACATTCGTGCACTGGACCGAGGCCGTCGACGTCATCATCGACGAGTACCTCGACATGCACCGGAACGTCTCCGGCTTCCGCGTGCTGCACTTCGGCGACATTGTCGACGTCCGGCTTCTCGACGCCAACGCCGACAACAACCGGGTCATCGCCACCCGGCTGCGCGAGCTGCTCATCTCGATCGCCGGCGTGGACGACAGCGACGAACTCCGGCACGCGTCGATGGTCGCCGTAGAGGCGGCCGACGCCGTCCTGAAGCTCGCCTTCCGCCAGGACCCCGATGGTGACCCGAGGCTGATCGAGGAGACCAAACTGCTCATCCGCGGTTACCTCAGCCGGCACTTCCCGGCCGACTAGGGCCACCGGACAATGGGTGCTGAGCTTCGCGGCTCGCTCGAATGGGGCGATAAGGTGGCAACGCCTCGCTTCCCTGAGATTGCGGTGCCGCACCTGGCACTATAGACGGCGATGGGTCGTGATCCCAGGTCATCGCTACGAACGACCTGGTGTTTCGCCGCTGGGGCGTCAGGGGGAACGCGAAGGACCGGCTCCCGGTGCAGCTCGCCGGAGCCGGCTGGACGCCACTCGGCGATGCTCACTCCCACCTATGATCTGCCCGCCACGCACCAATGAGGTTCACAACGCACGCCGAGCCCTCCGCTCACCCGAGCGGCGTTGGAACAGGGAGGGAACCCTCAGTGGTAGCTGACAGTACGCTCGCCCAACCGATATCCGGAACAGCCGGAGGAGTGCCGTTCCTCGCGGTCCCCCCGGCGATCACGAACGACCCGAACGACCCCACCCCGGTCATTGTCGCGTTGCACGCGTTCGAGCCCCCGCGCAGCGAGACCGCGCTCGCCGGGACGCTCCCCCTCGCGTCGCTCCCGGCGTGGCGGATCTACCTGGGCCTGCCGATGTTCGGGGCCCGACTGCCCGAAGGCGGCGTCGCCGAGATCAACCGCCGCGGCCAGGACGACTACCTGATCCAGCTGTACGGACCGATCGTCGAACAGGCATCCGCCGAGGCCGCACGCGTCGTCGCGGAACTCCGCGACCGGTTCCCCATTCATGACGGACCGGTGGGGCTCATGGGGGTGGGCGCCGGTGGCGCGGCCGCGCTCCTCGCCCTGGCGGAGAGCAAGCTGAACATCGGTGCGGTGGGGGCGGTCAACCCGATCATCGACCCCACTCCGGTGCTGTCGGCACGGGAACGGCGGCTCGGCGTCGCCTACGAGTGGACCGAGTCGTCGCGCGAGGTCGCGTCGTGGCTGGACTTCGCGGCACGCGCGGGGGATCTTGCCGGGCGCCAGCCGCAGGCGCCGCTGCTCATCATCAATGGTGGGCAGGACGAGGTTATCGTCCCCGACCACGGGCGCAAGCTCTACGAGGCCCTGGCGCCGAAGTACCCGCCGACGGGAATCCGGCACATCGTCGTCCCCGACCTCGCCCACACCATGGGCCCCGAACCCGGTCTCGAACCCGGCCCGCCGGCGCCCGGCAACGTACTCGCCGACCGTGCGCTCATGGAATGGTTCCACCTGCACCTGACCTCCGCGAGCGAGACCACGACCCAACTGCGGCGGTAGGCGCGGGCGGGTGATGGGTTACCGGTCTGCGCCAGGGTGGCCCGGCGATGTGGCCGTGCGTTCACCCGCGGCTCGACGGCTTATCCACCGGTGGCCAGTTCCAGGTCAGTCCACGCACGTTGGATGGGTATGACCGTCAGTGCGACCCGACCCACCCACCCCCACCCATAGGAGGGCGGCCTACGTGACGGAACCGGCACCGGTCTTCGCCAAGGGGGTCGACCATGAGCGCCTCACCGAACAGTTGCGCTTCATCCTCGAGACCGACAAGCTCAAACGGGTCCTGCGCCGGAACATGCTGGTCGACGGCTCCCGGCGGGAGAACTCCGCGGAGCACTCCTGGCAGCTCGCACTGGCGGCCCGCACCTTCGCGGAGTACGCGCCCCCGGGAACCGAGATCGACCACGTCGTCGAGATGCTGATCCTGCACGACATCGTCGAGATCGACGCGGGCGACACCTTCGTCTACGACACCCACGAGTCCGCGTCCCAGCCAGAGCGCGAGCGCGCCGCCGCCGACCGGCTCTACGCCTTGCTTCCCAGCGACCAGAAGGCCCGTGCCCGCGCCATCTGGGAGGAGTTCGAGGCCCGCGAGACCCGCGAGGCCCGATTCGCCCACGCCGTCGACCGCCTCGCACCCATGCTCGCCAACTGGCACACCGAAGGCGGCGCCTGGGTGCGCCACAAGGTCACCCGCGCCCAGGTACTAGAGAAGGTGCGGGTCATCAGCGACGGCTCCGAGGCGCTCGGCGCCTATGCGGCGGCGCTGGTCGAGGACGCCGACCGCCGCGGCTACTTCGCGCGCTCCGCGAGCCCGGCGGGCTAGGTACTTCGCTAGGTGCCTGGGTCATCGCCGATCTCGGGAGTATGTACCTATTACTGGCGAGGGGAGCGTCAGTGGTGTGGGGTGGTGGGCGTGCGAGGGCGCCGGGTGGTGCCCATCGGTACGAGTGCCCGGTGGTGACGCGCGCGACGAAAAGCAGCAGCGAGGGCGGTGGGTGGCCGGGGGTGGGGTGTGTCGGTGCGGTGGGCGCGTGGTGCGGGTGTTCTCGGGGCGGAACTGGCCCTGCGCCGCGCCATTGCGCGTCGAGGGTGTCTGGGCAGACATTCTCAGCGCCGAGACTGTCTGCACGGTCACCTTCGGTGCGAAACGGCCCGGCGCGGGGCCGGTTTCCGCCCACTCAGCGCCGATCTCGGGAAAGTGCACCTAATACTCGCGAGTAATACGTGTACATTCCCGAGATCGCCGCACAGAGTCCCCACAATCCGGACATACCGGGCGCCCGTCGACCACCCACCATCCTCGCCGCTCCCGTTGCACGCCTCACCATCGGGCACCCGCGCCGACTACTGGGGCTGGCCCATCCACCGCCTTCGCTGCTGCTTTCGTCGGGCGCCTCACCGGCGGGCACCCGCGCCGACATCCGGGAGCTGCCCCACCGCTGCCATCGCTGACCTCGTCGGGTGCGCCACCATCCGCGGCCAGCACCGGACGAACGTGCCCCCATGCGAGGGCACCCGCCCCGACGGTGGGTTCTAGCTTCTACTGCAACATGATGGCTTGTAGCGGTTTCAGGGGGTTCGCCATGGGAGCGAAGCAGCTATCGGTGGCCGAGCGCGAGGAGATCGCGATCGGCCTGGAGCGCGGGGACCGCCGCGCCGAGATCGCGCGGCGGCTGGGTCGGCACCGCTCCACCGTGGGCCGCGAGCTCCAGCGCAACACGTCACCCTCCTCGCGGGCCTCCCGGGCCTTCCCGGCCCACATTCAGGCCACCCGACCGGGCGCGGCGCCCCAAGCCCCATAAGCTGGTGAGAGCGGGCCCGCTGCGCTACCGATACCGGGTGCGCGATGAATCGGCGGCCCCCGCCGAGTCGGTGCCGGTATAACCGGCGCAGCACGCGCCAGCAACGCTACGCGCCGGACCCGGTTACCCAAAGCCGCGGGCTCTCCAGGTGTCGGGAAGCTCGCGTCCCATGGACGACCAATACGCCGAACGGCGACTCTGGCCGCCTCGCGTTCAACGCCGCAACGGTTCCCTGACGCGGCACCAGCTAGACACTGCCGAGGAGCAGTTGCGCCGCCGCGGTCAACCCGACGAGCACGATGACGACGCGCAGCGCGAACGGCTTGAGCCTGCGGCCGAACCGGGCACCGAAGTACCCGCCGATGATCGAACCCCCGGCGATGAGGCCCACCACCGGCCAGGCGGGAGAGGCGAAGGTGGTGTAGAACACGGCGGCGGTCGCGTTCACGACGAAGGCCAGTACGTTCTTCAGGGCGTTGATGCGCTGCAGCTCCTCGTCGAGGGCCATACCCATCATGCTGATGAGGACAATGCCCTGGGCGGCGGCGAAGTAGCCGCCGTACACCCCCGCACCGTAGATCCCGAACGGCAGCAGCGGGCCACCGTTGAGGCGGCCGGGCCGCCGGCGGCGGGTCCACGCTGTGATCCGCGGCTGCAACATGATGAGCACGCACGAGAACCCGATCAGCACCGGAACAACGGACTCGAACACACCCTCGGGGAGGTTGAGCAGCAGTGTGCCCCCGGTGAGCGCCCCCGCGAGCGCCATGGCACCGAACCTGATCAGCCGGGTACGCTGACCGACCAGTTCGCGCCGGTAGCCGATGGCCCCGGTGAGCGCCCCCGGTGCCAGGCCGATGCTGTTGGAGATCGTCGCGAGCACGGGCGGGTACCCCAACGCCAGCAGCACGGGGAACGTGAGTAGCGTCCCCGAGCCGACTATGGCGTTGATACCGCCGGCACCTACACCCGCCACAAGAATGGCGAGCGCGTCCCACAGACTCATCCTTGACCTTCGCGCTCAGACGACAGATCCGCCGCCACCCCGCTTCCCTCCGGCGGGGATCCTGATCGCACCAGGACAAGGGCGTACATGGCAGATTCCTGTCCCCAAGCCTACGGAGTCGCGGGCACGCGATGCGGGGTGACCCCGTGTCATAGGCCACACCCCGCCCTCGGGGACGGGCTGACGGATCCTGCGTGCTACCGCTCTTGCGGGGACGCGGACGGGCCGTCATTCGTGGAGCCGGTGTCGGCGGCCTCCCCCTTGAGCTTCTCGAAGACGCCCCCGATCCCCTCAAGAGCCTTGCCCATCTCGCTCGGCACGATCCACACCTTGTTGGCGTCGCCCTGCGCGATCTCCGGGAGCTTCTGGAGGTACTGGTAGGCGAGCAACTCCTGGTTGACCTTGCCGGAATGCAACGCCTTGAACACCATGGCGATGGCGTCGGCCTCACCGCGGGCGCGCAGTGTCATCGCCTCGGCGTCGGCCTTGGCCCGCACGGTCACGGACTCGGCCTGGCCCTTCGCACTCAGCACGGCAGAGGACTGCTCCCCCTCGGCCCGCAGGATCGCCGACTGCTTCTCACCTTCTGCGCTGAGGATCTGCGCGCGCTTGTCGCGATCGGCGCGCATCTGCTTCTCCATGGCCTCCTGGACCGACTCCGGAGGCTCGACCCCCTTCAACTCGACCCGGCTGACCTCGATACCCCAGCTGGCCGTGGCCTCGTCCAGCACAGAACGAAGCTCGGTGTTGATCTCCTCGCGGGAGGTCAGGGTCTGCTCCAGGTCCATGCCGCCAATGACGTTGCGCAGCGTGGCCGCGGCGAGCTGCTCCACGGCCTGGATGAAGTTCGCCACCTGGTACGTGGCGTTGTACGGGTCGGTCACCTGCACGTAGACCGCGGTGTCGACATTGACGGAGAGGTTGTCCTGGGTGATCGCCGCCTGTGGCGGAAAGCTGACCACCTGCACACGCAGGTCGATGCGCTCGCGGATCTGGTCCACGAACGGGATGACGATGTTGAAGCCCGACTTCAGTGTGCGGTGGTAACCACCGAACCGCTCGACGACGTCGGTCATCCGGTGCGGGACGATACGGACGCTGCGGTAGCCGATGGCGAGCAGGATCGCCACGAAGATCAGCAGAATAATGACAACGGGAAGCATCGGGGGCGGCTCCGGCTCTCCTGTCGGGGGGTGACGCAGCGGTGGGCGAGTGGACGAACGCGAACCCCACGCGCATCCACGCGGAGATCATAAATCGCGCGTATACCCGCATTCGCGTAGGGCCGCTATGACGTCATACCAAACCTGCCTCTCTGACCACATTCGGCCATTGAGGCGGATTACGGGTGACCCATTGCCCGCTTTCGGATAGGGGACAACCCCTTCACCGAGGAAGCCGGGCCCGGGTCAGCACTGCCGTCACACGGCTCGCGCACTCCAACGCTCCCCGTCGAACTCCACCTTCAGCGGAAGACCGAACGTCGCGCTCAGGTTGTCCGCCGTCATCACCTTGTCCACCGGCCCACCCGCGACGACGCCGCCTTCACGCATCATCAGCACGTGTGTGAACCCGGGCGGGATCTCCTCAACATGGTGCGAGACGGTGACCAGCGCGGGAGCGTCAATACTCCCAGCGAGCGCGCCCAACCGGCGCACCAGGTCCTCCCTGCCGCCCAGGTCCAGCCCTGCCGCGGGCTCGTCGAGCAGCAGCAGCTCCGGGTCGGCCATGAGCGCACGGGCGATGAGAACACGCTTGCGCTCACCCTCCGACAACGTCCCGTACTTGCGTTCCGCCAGGTGTGCCACGCCCCAATGGCCGAGGAGCGCCCGCGCCCGGCCGTAGTCGGGGGCACCGTAGCTCTCCGCGAAGCTGCCCAGGTACCCGTACGACGCGCTGATCACCAGGTCGAGACTGGTGGCCGCCTCGGAGATCTGGTTCGCCACGGCGGCGCTGGCGAACCCGATACGCGGCCGGAGCTCGAAGACGTCGACCGCCCCGAGCTGCTCGTCCAGCACCTCCACCGTGCCGGTGGTGGGAAACATCTGCGTCGCGGCGACCCGCAGCAGAGTGGTCTTACCGGCGCCGTTGGGGCCGATAAGGGCCCACCGCTCGTCCTCCTCGACGGTCCACTCCACGTCGTTCAGCAGATACGCACTGCCACGGCGCACACTGACCCCGTCCATGCGCAACACATGCCCGTTCATCGCACTCCCTGTCCGTTCTCCTCGTCCGCACCCGGGCGACCGCGACGTCACCCGGCCCCTCGGCGCACACACCCAGATGCGAACCTACCGGTACCAGCGGTTGGCACGCCGTGGCGAGGGCGGGCCGGTGGCACACACCAGTCGGTACCACCCCAAGATCAAGCCGCGGTTGGGCGGCACCTCGACCAATGTCACGCTGAAGAGTAGGGACGAGCCGCGGGTGAGCGGGCACACCCAGGCACGGGAAACGCATTACGCCGGCGCACCCCGTGTGCGCCCCTCACGCGCGGTAAGCAAAGGAGTGATATGGGCAGTTCAGACGGAGGACTCCGGTCCCGAGATCCGATGCTGCACGAACTGTCCTCCGCACCATTGGTTACGTGGGGCAACGCCTGGCTCGCGGGACGGGCCGGGCTGGATGATGCGGTGAGCGCGGTTGAGCGGCGCACCGGGCCGCACGTCATCGGAACTGTCGCGGACTCCGGCCTGCACTTCGAGAGCGGCGCGCCGCTGCGGTCAGCCCTGGCCAGGCTGCGTTCCCTGGGGCTCGCCGCGTTCCGGCTCAGCCTGCCGGCCCCCGGCGACCCACTCGGTCTCGTCGGCACCGCGGAACTCAACAAGGCGGCGATCGACGCCGGCGAGGCGGTCCTGGTCGAGCTGGCGGACCAGCAGGTCGGGCTCGTCCCCAGCGAGGACCTGCGCGGCTCCTCCTACGCGGGTGTCGCCTGGACCCCCTACCGGGCCGCCGACAAGATCCCGGAGCCCGTCCCCCTCGCGGAGGCGGAACAGCAGCTCACAATCGCTATGCGCGAGTGCACGAGCCTGTTCGGGCAGGTGGATGACATCGCGGCGTGGGGCCCGGAGGTCACTCGCGCTCTTGAGGACCTGCGCGACGCCGGCCGCCAGCCCACAGAGGGCCTGGCCCCGGCCCATCCGCAGCGGGCGCACCGGCTGGCGGCGCAGGCCGACCGCCTCGCTGTCGTTGTCCGGCTCGCGTGCAAGGACAAAGGGCGCGGGCTTTCCACGTCGCAGATGTCGGCGCGGGTGGAGGCACTGCGCATCCTCGACAGGGCGGTTCGCCGCGCCCGTGTGGCGTCCTACGGGGCCACCGCCGACGGGTGACACCACCTTCGGTGTCCCATGTCAACGGGCCCCATCAGGGTCGCCCTCAGCAGGAATCAGGGGAACGCCAGGGTCGGTTCCGGATCCCGGATCACCGTTCCGGCGCGAATACTTGTGCCCATGGCCGATACAGCTAATCCGACCAGCGGGGCGTCCAGCCGGCTGCGGGCTTCGGACGCCGACCGCGACAGGATCGCCCACCTGCTGTCCGACGCGCTCATCGAGGGGCGCCTCAGCCAGGAGGAGCACGCCGACCGCATAGAGGCCGTCTACGCCGCCAAGACGATGGACGACCTCGCCGAGCTCACCCAGGATCTTCCCTCCGGCGGTCCGGAACGGGAAGTGCAGCGAATGGGGCCGGTCGCCGCCTGCGCGTCGGACCAGGCCCTTCTCGACACCACGGTCGGCTCCGAGAACATCATCGCCATCCTCGGCGTCGCCGAACGCCGGAGCCGCTGGCTGGTCGAGCCGCGCACCAACGCCTCCGCGGCGTTCGGCTCGATCGAACTGGACCTGCGCGAGGCCGTCCTGGCCCAGCGCGACGTCACCGTCCAGTGCGCCCTGTTCTGCGGCGGGGTGCGGCTCGTCCTGCCGCAGGGTGTCCGTGTGACGGCCGACTCCGCGGCGCTCCAACGCTCCATTAGCCTCGGTGACTACGTGGCCCCTGCCTACGACGGCGCCCCAACCGTCCACCTGACCGGCGTAAGTGTAATCTCCGGTATCGAAGTCACGACGCAGGCCGCGTAGGGGAACCCGACTTTGGGGAATCCTCGTGCTACAAGCCCCGCTGATACGAGTGAGGACCGACTATGGAACCGGAACACATCCGCGCGTCCGACGCCGATCGCGACCGCGTTGCGGATCGGCTCCGTGAGGCACTCGCTCAGGGGCGGCTCGACCAGACGGAGTACGAGGAGCGCCTGGACTCCGTCTACACCGCCAAGACCGTCGGGGAGTTGACTCCCGTGCTCCACGACCTCCCGGACGAGCTGGACTCCTCCGTCTCGTCGGACCCCGTCGCGCCCGGCATTCAGGTCTCCACCAAGGAAGCCCGCGAGATGGCCGCGACCAGCCAGGGGCGCGAGAACCTGGTCGCGGTGTTCGGCGGGGCCGAGCGCAAAGGCCGCTGGCTGGTCGAACCACGCACCAACGCCTCTGTGCTCTTCGGCGGGATCTCGCTGGACTTCCGCGAGGCCGTCCTGAGCCAGCGCGAAATTACGGTCCAGTGCGCCGTGGTTTTCGGCGGCATGGACATCGTCGTACCGCACGGCGTGCGCGTGGTGAACAACACAACGGCGATCCTCGGCGGGACGGGTATGCACGGGACAGACGCGGTAACCGACCCCAACGCTCCCACCATCCGACTTACTGGCACGTGCATGCTGGGCGGCATCGACGTCCGGGCCAAGGCGCCAAAGCGCAAGAAGCGAAAGTAGGCGCTGACCAGGGATCTCTTAGAGTTGAGGCGGCAGTCACACGAACTGTCGCCGCACGTTAACCGCCCTGCCGCCAAGCACCACGAGGTGCCCGAGTAACGTGGTTATCGCCATGACAGACGAATTTACCCATTCCACGCTGCTCGTGACGGTGAGCGGACGCGACCGCCCTGGGATCAGCGCCCGCCTGCTAACCACCCTCTCGGTCTTCCCCGTGACCCTGATCGACCTCGAACAGGTCGTCATCGGAGGCCGCTTGGTCTTGGGGGCCCTTCTCGACGTTGACGAAAGCGTAGCGCCTGGCGTCCGCCGGGAGCGCGTGTACCACGAAGTCCGCAGCGCAATCGACAAGACAGCCATCGATCTCGACATGGTGGCGGAGTTCGCCGAGGGCAACGGGCGGGTTACGCCCAGCAGCGGCGACCCTCTGCACGTGACCATCCTGGCCTCGCCGCTGCGGCCAGGGGCTCTCGGCGCGATCACCTCGTGCGTGGCGCGGGCCGGAGCCAACATCGACCGGATCGAACGTCTCGCGAGCTACCCAGTGACGTCGATCGAGCTGGACATCTCCGGCGCTGACCCGGAGAAGCTGCGCGCCGACCTGTCCATGGAGGCGGCGACCCAGGCGATCGACGTCGCTGTCCAGTCCAGTGGGCTACACCGCCGGGCCAAGCACCTGGTCGTCATGGATGTCGACTCCACACTCATCCAGGGCGAGGTGATCGAGCTACTGGCCGAGCACGCCGGGTGCGTGGAGGAGGTCACGCGCATCACTGAGGCGGCCATGCGCGGGGAACTGGACTTCGAACAGTCGCTGCGGCGCAGGGTAGCCCTGCTCAAGGGGCTGGACGCTTCGGCGCTGGACGCGGTCCGCGACAAGCTGGTCCTCACCCCGGGGGCACGTACCCTCATCCGGACGCTCAAGCGGCTCGGCTACGAGTGCGCCATCGTCAGTGGCGGATTCAGCCAGGTCACCGATGGGCTGGTGGACCGCCTCGACATCGACTACTCCGCCGCGAACACTTTGGAGGTCGTCGACGGCAAGCTCACCGGTGAACTCGTGGGGCAGATCATCGACAGGAAGGGAAAGACGCTCGCCCTGCAGCGCTTCGCCGAGGAGGCCGGCGTTCCGCTGAACCGCACGGTGGCCATCGGTGATGGTGCGAACGACCTCGACATGCTGCAAACCGCCGGCCTCGGAGTCGCGTTCAACGCCAAACCCGTCGTGCGCGAACAGGCGGACACGTCGGTCACCGTGCCGTATCTGGACACCATCGTCTTCCTGCTCGGTATCTCCCGCGAAGAGGTGGAGTCCGCCGACGAGCTGGAAGCCGAAGAGGCCATTGCGTCTGCGTCCAGTGGTGGTGCTCGTCGGGGGTGATCGTGGGGGGTTCTCGGTGCGAAGGCCCCCGCGGGTCGGGGGCGCCACCACTCCGATTCACACGCGCACAAACAGGGGCATGAAAATAAGGAGGGGTGGGAGCTGTGCTCCCACCCCTCCTTTTGGGGTAATCGTGGCGGTGTCCTACTCTCCCACCCCACACCATGGGGGCAGTACCATCGGCGCTGTGGGGCTTAACGACCGGGTTCGGAACGGGTCCGGGTGTTTCCCCCACGCTATGGCCACCACGAAACTCACCTGATTTGTGGATCCCCACCCACGCGCGGGCGTGTGTGGGGGTGTGTGTGCGCGAGTGTCCAGCATCTGCGGTGGGCAAGCCCTCGGCCGATTAGTACCGGTCAGCTCCACCCCTCACAGGGCTCCCACTTCCGGCCTATCAACCCCATCATCTCTGGGAAGCCTTACCCCCCATAGGGGTGGGAGACCTCATCTTGAAGCGTGTTTCCCACTTAGATGCTTTCAGCGGTTACCACATCCAGACGTAGCCAACCAGCCATGCACTTGGCAGGACAACTGGCACACCAGAGGTCTGTCCATCCCGGTCCTCTCGTACTAGGGACAGCCCTTCACAAGTCTCCAACGCGCGCAGCGGATAGGGACCGAACTGTCTCACGACGTTCTAAACCCAGCTCGCGTGCCGCTTTAATGGGCGAACAGCCCAACCCTTGGGACCAACTCCAGCCCCAGGACGCGACGAGCCGACATCGAGGTGCCAAACCATCCCGTCGATACGGACTCTTGGGGAAGATCAGCCTGTTATCCCCGGGGTACCTTTTAGCCGTTGAGCGACGCCACTTCCACACGCCGGCGCCGGATCACTAGGCCCTGCTTTCGCACCTGCTCGACACGTCCGTCTCACAGTCAAGCTCCCTTATGCCCTTACACACACCACCTGATTACCAACCAGGCCGAGGGAACCATTGGGCGCCTCCGTTACCATTTAGGAGGCAACCGCCCCAGTTAAACTACCCACCAGACACTGTCCCCCACCCGGATCACGGGCGCGGGTTAGGTGCTCGACAAGGCAAGAGTGGTATTTCACCAACGCCTCCACCACCACTAGCGTGGCCGCTTCACCGGCTCCCACCTATCCTACACAAACCATCCCAAACACCAATATCAAGCTATAGTGAAGGTCCCGGGGTCTTTCCGTCCTGCTGCGCGAAACGAGCATCTTTACTCGTAGTGCAATTTCACCGGGCCCATGGTTGAGACAGCGGGGAAGTCGTTACGCCATTCGTGCAGGTCGGAACTTACCCGACAAGGAATTTCGCTACCTTAGGATGGTTATAGTTACCACCGCCGTTTACCGGCGCTTAGATTCCCAGCTTCACCCCTAAAGAGCTAACCGGTCCTCGTAACGTTCCGGCACCGGGCAGGCGTCAGTCCGTATACCGCGTCTTACGACTTCGCACGGACCTATGTTTTTAGTAAACAGTCGCTTCCCCCTGGTATCTGCGACCCCACCCAGCTCAAAGAGCTACGTCTCATCACCAGACAGGGCTCCCCTTCTCCCAAAGTTACGGGGACAATTTGCCGAATTCCTTAACCATGGTTCACCCGAACGCCTCGGTCTACTCAACCAGACCACCTGCGTCGGTTTCGGGTACGGGCCGCCCACGAACTCGCTAGAGGCTTTTCTCGGCAGCACGGGATCACCCACTTCGCCACACACGGCTCGACATCACGCCTCACCCCTATGCGGCCCGGATTTCCCTGGGCCGCGGGCCACACGCTTATCCCGGGAACTACCATCGCCCGGGCTGGGCTACCCCACTGCGTCACCCCATCACTGACCACCCACCAACATCGGACCCCACACCACACACGCGACCTTCCCGAAAGAAGATCCGCACGCAGTTGTGGTTAGCATCAGTTGGCAGCGGTATGGGACGCTCGCGAACGGGTACGGGAATATCAACCCGTCATCCATCGACTACGCCTGTCGGCCTCGCCTTAGGCCCCGACTCACCCTGGGCGGATCAACCTGCCCCAGGAACCCTTAGTCACTCGGCGCCAGTGTTTCTCACACTGGTATCGCTACTCATGCCTGCATTCTCACTCGCACCCACTCCACACCCGGTCACCCGAACGCTTCACCGCGGGCACGACGCTCCCCTACCAACCCCCCAACCGGGGGGCTCCACAGCTTCGGCGGTGTACTTAAGCCCCGCTACATTATCGGCGCAGAACCACTTGACCAGTGAGCTATTACGCACTCTTTCAAGGATGGCTGCTTCTAAGCCAACCTCCTGGTTGTCTGGGCAACTCCACAACCTTACCCACTCAGCACACGCTTAGGGGCCTTAGCTGATGATCTGGGCTGTTTCCCTCTCGACCACGGAGCTTATCCCCCGCAGTCTCACTGCCGCGCTCACACCCATTGGCATTCGGAGTTTAGCTGACATCAGTAACCCGCAAAGGCCCATCAACCAACCAGTCGCTCTACCTCCAACAGGAACCACACGACGCTGCACCTAAATGCATTTCGGGGAGAACCAGCTATCACAGGGTTTGATTGGCCTTTCACCCCTACCCACACCTCATCCCCCAGGTTTTCAACCCTGGTGGGTTCGGGCCTCCACGACCTCTTACAGCCGCTTCACCCTGGACATGGGTAGATCACCCCGCTTCGGGTCTCCAGCACGCGACTCAAACGCCCCTTTAAGACTCGCTCTCGCTACGGCTCCCCCACACGGGTTAACCTCGCCACGCACCACAACTCGCAGGCTCATTCTTCAAAAGGCACGCCATCACACCCACAGGTGCTCTGACGGCTTGACAGCACACGGTTTCAGGTACTCTTTCACCACCCCTCACCGGGGCACTTTTCACCTTTCCCTCACGGTACTCGTCCACTATCGGTCACCAGGACGTATTCAGGCTTGACAGGTGGTCCTGCCAGATTCACACGAAATTCCACGAGCTCCGCGCTACTCGGGACCATGCCCCAGACATCATGTCAGACCTTCGCCTACGGGACTCTCACCCACTCCGGCACCGCATTCCAACGGCTTCAACTACCCCAACACAACACCCGCCCAGCCGGCAGACCAGACACAGGCACATCCCACAACCCCACACACGCAACAGCCGCCGCCTATCCCACGCGCATGGTTTAGCCACATCCCCATTCGCTCACCACTACTAAGGGAATCACATATTGTTTTCTCTTCCCGCGGGTACTGAGATGTTTCACTTCCCCGCGTCACCACCACTGCCCTATACATTCAGACAGCAGCAACCCGACACAACTCGAGCTAGGTTTCCCCATTCGGACACCCACGGATCACAGCCTGGTTGACAACTCCCCGTGGACTATCGCGGCCTCCCACGTCCTTCATCGGCGCCTGGTGCCAAGGCATCCACCGTATGCCACACACACTTGACCACCACAGATACAAGACACTCGCGCACACTATCCACAAATCAAAAAACCAACCACACACCCAACCACAACCCCACGGCCACACCCGAAAGCCCCTCCAGCACACACACGCCAGAAACCGACAATCAAGCCCGACCACCAGGCACACCCACGCACCAGCAAGCACGCCCAGACCAGAACAGGCCCAGACACCACTCACCCGAGCGCGTCGCACCACAGGGTCTTCGTCAGGGTGGTCACCAAAAAAGCCACCACCACCGCCACGTCCAGACACCCACACACGCAGGCACCCACACGCACACGGCCAGGGTTGCTCTCTCAGACACCCAACAGCGCGCCCCCCACCCCCACACACAGCAGGAGAAAAGGGGGGAAGTTTGTTTCCTCTTCAGCCACCCGGTCGGCCCTACCCCCGGGGCCAGAACCCCACAACGGGGCCCCGATCCTCACGAGGCAGCACCAACTCCACATTCACCAAGCCCACCCGGCAGCACCCACACGGATGCCACCCACTTCGGGCTCCTTAGAAAGGAGGTGATCCAGCCGCACCTTCCGGTACGGCTACCTTGTTACGACTTCGTCCCAATCGCCAGCCCCACCTTCACGCGCTCCCCCCACCAAGTGGTTAGGCCACACGTTTCGGGTGTTGCCAACTTTCATGACGTGACGGGCGGTGTGTACAAGGCCCGGGAACGTATTCACCGCGGCACTGCTGATCCGCGATTACTAGCGACTCCACCTTCATAGGGTCGAGTTGCAGACCCCAATCCGAACTGAGACCGGCTTTTCGGGATTCGCTCCACCTCACGGCATCGCCCACCCGCTGTACCGGCCATTGTAGCATGTTTGCAGCCCAAGACATAAGGGGCATGATGACTTGACGTCATCCCCACCTTCCTCCGAGTTGACCCCGGCAGTCTCCCATGAGTCCCCACCATCACGTGCTGGCAACACAGGACAAGGGTTGCGCTCGTTGCGGGACTTAACCCAACATCTCACGACACGAGCTGACGACAGCCATGCACCACCTGTCACCCACCAACCAAATGACCCCACATCTCTGCAGGTCCACAGGCAATGTCAAGCCTTGGTAAGGTTCTTCGCGTTGCGTCGAATTAAGCAACATGCTCCGCCGCTTGTGCGGGCCCCCGTCAATTCCTTTGAGTTTTAGCCTTGCGGCCGTACTCCCCAGGCGGGGCGCTTAATGCGTTAGCTACGGCACGGAAACCGTGGAAAGTCCCCACACCTAGCGCCCAACGTTTACAGCATGGACTACCAGGGTATCTAATCCTGTTCGCTACCCACGCTTTCGCTCCTCAGCGTCAGGTAAGGCCCAGAGACCCGCCTTCGCCACCGGTGTTCCTCCTGATATCTGCGCATTTCACCGCTACACCAGGAATTCCAGTCTCCCCTACCTACCTCAAGCATGCCCGTATCCACTGCACACCCACAGTTAAGCCGCGGGCTTTCACAGCAGACGCGACACGCCGCCTACGAGCTCTTTACGCCCAATAATTCCGGACAACGCTCGGACCCTACGTATTACCGCGGCTGCTGGCACGTAGTCAGCCGGTCCTTATTCCCCCCCTACAGTCAACCCCGAGAACACCCGAAGCCTTCGCCAAGAGGAAAAGAGGTTTACAACCCGAAGGCCGTCATCCCCCACGCGGCGTCGCTGCGTCAGGCTTTCGCCCATTGCGCAAGATTCCCCACTGCTGCCTCCCGCAGGAGTCTGGGCCGTGTCTCAGTCCCAGTGTGGCCGGTCGCCCTCTCAGGCCGGCTACCCGTAATCGCCTTGGTGAGCCATCACCCCACCAACAAGCTGATAGGCCGCGAGCCCATCCCCAACCAGAAAAAACCTTTCCACCCCCCACCATGCGGCACGAGGTCCTATCCGGTATTAGACCGCGTTTCCACGGCTTATCCCAGAGTCAGGGGCAGGTCACTCACGTGTTACTCACCCGTTCGCCACTCACCACCCCCAAAAGAGATGGCGCGTTCGACTTGCATGTGTTAAGCACGCCGCCAGCGTTCGTCCTGAGCCAGGATCAAACTCTCCATCAAAGGCCACACACCCCCACACCCAGGCACAAACGCACCCACACGCAGGGGCAAACCTCGAAGAAAATCAACCCTGACCAACCACAACACCCACACCACACAGGCATGAAGCGCCATGGCCAACCAAAGGAACCCCACAACACCCCCACACAAGGGGGCATCACACAGGGGCCAAAAAACAAACATGGCTAAAGAAAAACAAACACGCGCTGTTGAGTTCTCAAAGAACAACCACCCACCCCACACAAGCCAACCACCCAAAAACCCAGGCAGCCAACTCTTCAGAAGCAGCGGCAATCCAATTTTTCAATCACCTAAACACTACCAGGTTCTACCCACCCCGAATCCCAACCGGAACCCGAGAACAAGCACAACCCTTCCACACTACCCCCGAACACCCGCCAGTCAACAAACCAGCGCCGTTCCCTTGGGAGTACCCCCACCCTAACCCGCCACCCACAGTGCTCAAACCATCAGGCCCGAACTGTCTGGCTGACCGAGGACTGCCCCGAGTGCCGCATGTAGCGCCGTTCAAGTCAGGATGCGCCCGGTGCCCGTGCCCGGTTCGGCGTAGAGCCAGTCGACGTCGAGCTCGACTATGGCGATACCCGCGGTGGGGAAGGACGTCAGGCTCCCACTCCCGGTGAACAACGCCGCGAGCTGGGCCATCGTCGGGTTGTGCCCGACCACCATGAGGGTGCCTACCTCGGGGTCGACCATGTGCACCAGGTCCAGGATCGTCTCTGGATCGGCACCGTACGCCGCCTCCTCGAAGTCGACCGTCGGCCGTTTCGGCAGGCTCGCCATGGCCAGCTCCAGCGTCTGGCGCGTACGCGCGGCCGCGGAGCAGATGACGTGGTCGGGGACGACGCCCTCGGACACGAGGGTGGACCCCACGGCCTCGGCCTGGCCGCGTCCGATGCTCGTTAGCACCCGATCGCGGTCGGAACCGTTGTCCTCCTCGGCCTTCGCATGGCGGACGAGGATCAGCAGCCGGCTCATGGCGACAGCACCGTTGCGACCACTGAGACCAGCGCCATGAACCCGAACATGACCCCAACGATTATGGCGAGTCCGCGCATTCCGGTCACCACGCTGTCACTCCCATCTGCACGGTCGATCGCGCACAGCCTAACGCTCCGGGGGAACTCGCCTACGACCAGCGTGAACACGCCGCGAAGACGAGCGCCCCAACGCTAATACACGGTCGCGCCCGCGTCGCCGTGGCCCTCCGGCTGCCTGGTCAACGCCTCGGTCATCGCTGGAATGTCCTGGTACTCGCGCCAGTGCACGATCAGACCGTCGCGGACCTCCAGTACAGCGACGCAGGTCACCGAGGACCGCACACCCGTGGCGATGACCGTTCCAGCCAGCTCGTACTCAACGACGATGACCTCAGGATCGTCGGTTTGGTGGGTGGCCAGCTCACGGAACTGCTCGAAGCGCACCAGCAGGCCCGCTCCACTTTCGCCGTAGTAGGACAGCCACGCCTCGCGCCCCTCGTAACGCCGCGTGCCCTCGGGGGCGAACGGTGTCTCGACAACGACATCCTCGGCCAGTAGCTCCGCGGGGAGGAGCGTAGCGTTCGCCCCCTCTCCCCGCAGGAGCTCCTCCTGCATACGCCGGTAGACCGTGAGGGGACCCGCTGTTCCGGTTGCTGAGGGAGCCATGATCGAAACCTCCGAGGCAATAATATGAGCGTGACTCATGATGCAACATAATGAGTTCGACTCATTTTGTCTACGGGGAGATCCGATGTATCGAGACGGTGCGCCGTCCTCCAGCGACGACCCTGATAAGCGCCGAGTCCGTGCCGACGCGCGCCGCAACCGGGCGCACATCCTCGCTGCGGCCGAGGCCGTGTTCGCCGAGCACGGCGCGTCGGCTTCGACCGAGGCGGTGGCCGCGCACGCTGGCGTCGCGATCGGCACGGTGTTCCGACACTTCCCGACCAAACCCGAACTGCTCCAGGCCGTGGTGATGAACCTGTTGGACCAGCTCGTCACCGAGGTCGACGCACTGGTCAACGACTCCGATGCCGTGACCGCCCTCTTCGCGTTCTGCGAGCGTGTCATGGCGGTCAGCGCCCAGAACCGGGCCGTGTTCGAACGGCTCGCGGAGACCGGAACTCGGGTCCAGGTCAGCGACGCCCTCACGCGTCTCCGGCCCGCCGTCGACGAGCTGCTCGACCGCGCTCAGCAGGCAGGCGCCGTCCGCGGCGACCTGCGACCGGGCGAGCTGGTCGCCCTGCTCGCGGCGATCTGCCAGGAAGCGGTCACCGACAAGTGGAGCGCGCGATTCCAACACCGCGCACTGGACATCCTCTTCACGGGAATACGACCATCCGGCATACCCTGACCGCGACCTCGCGCCACACATGGTCACCGCGACACCGCCACGGAACAGGGCTGAGCCGGTGCGTACGGGCGGTCGACACGAGGACCGGTGACCACGCCTTGGCGGCTCCACCGGTGGGTGCCCTCGGGACGAGACGACCGCCCCGGTCCCATATGGGACCGGGGCGGTCGCGGTGCGGCACTACGGGCGTGGCCGGGACGGTCAGTCCTTGGCACCGCCATCGGCGGCCGGTTCCTGCTCCTTCTGTTCGCCGGACTCGCCCTCGGGCTCCTCCACGGAGGACTTGACCGGGTCAACCTTGTCCGCGGACGCGTCCACGCTCGGAGTCTCGTCCTCGCCCGCGGTGACGCTTCCCATCGGCTCGTCACCAGCGCTCCGCTTGGTCCAGAGGACGGCGCCGATGATCAGTGCGACAGCGACGGCGGCGATACTCAGCCGCAGGACAGTGTTGTCCTGGTAGATCACCACGCTCGGCGCGATGATCAGCGCAACCAGGTTCATCACCTTCAGCAGCGGGTTGATGGCAGGGCCCGCGGTGTCCTTGAACGGATCGCCGACCGTGTCACCGATGACCGTGGCCTCGTGGGCGTCCGATCCCTTGCCGCCGTGGTGGCCGTCCTCGACCAGCTTCTTGGCGTTGTCCCACGCGCCACCGGAGTTCGCGAGGAAGACCGCCATCAGCGCACCCGCGGTGATCGCGCCGCCGAGGAAAGCGCCCAGCGACGCGTACTGGAGCGCGAAGCCCACCGCGATCGGGGTCATAACGGCCAGCACGCCAGGTGTGATCAGCTCCCGCAACGAGTCGCGGGTGCAGATGTCCACCACCCTGGCGTACTCGGGCTTCTCCGTGCCGTCCATGATCCCTGGCCGGGTGCGGAACTGGTTGCGTACCTCGACCACCACACGGCTGGCGGCGCGGCCGACCGCCATAATGGCGACAGCCGAGAACAGGAACACCACCGACGCCCCGATGATCACGCCAACGAGGACGTTCGGTTCGTCGATGGAGAGGCTGAACGTGTCCGCGGCCGCGCCCAGCTCTGCCTCGACCGAGGTGCGGAACGCCCCGAAGAGCGCGGTCGCCGCGAGTACGGCCGTCGCGATCGCGATGCCCTTGGTGATGGCCTTCGTTGTGTTGCCGACGGCGTCCAGGCTGGTCAGGACGTCTGCGCCCTTCCCTTCGACGTCTCCGGACATCTCCGCGATGCCCTGAGCGTTGTCGGCCACCGGGCCGAACGTGTCCATGGCCACGATGACGCCGACCGTAGTCAGCAGGCCCGTGCCGGCCAGCGCGACCGCGAACAGGCTGATGGTGATCGACTGCCCACCGATCAGGAACGCCGCGTAGACCGCCCCCGCGATGAGGAGGGCCGAGTAGACCGCTGACTCCAGGCCGACCGAGATTCCGGACAGGATGACGGTCGCCGGCCCGGTCTCCGAGCTCTTTCCGATGTCCTTGACCGGACGCCGGTTCGTCTCCGTGAAGTAGCCCGTCAGCAATTGGATCGCGGCGGCCAGGATGAGGCCGATGAGCACCGAGCCGATCGCGATGATCCGCGGGTCTCCGTCGAGGCTGGCGATCTCGTTGTCCACGCCGTTCAGGTCGGCGAAGCTGCCCGGCAGGTAGACGAAGGAGGTCACCGCGACGAGGACCGCCGAGATCACCGCCGAAAGGAAGAAGCCCCGGTTGATCGCCGACATCGCGCTCTTGTCACCGGCCCGCGGTGCGACGATGAAGATACCGATGATGGCGGTGATGACCCCGATCATCGGCACGAGCAGCGGGAAGACCAGCCCTTCGACGCCGAACGCCACCCGGCCGAGGATCAGCGAGGCCACCAGCACAACGGCGTAGGACTCGAAGAGGTCGGCGGCCATGCCGGCGCAGTCACCGACGTTGTCGCCCACATTGTCGGCGATGGTCGCGGCGTTTCGGGGGTCGTCCTCCGGAATCCCCTGCTCGACCTTGCCGACCAGGTCGGCGCCAACATCGGCGGCCTTGGTGAAGATACCGCCGCCGACACGCATGAACATGGCGAGCAACGCGGCGCCGAACCCGAATCCTTCGAGCACGATGGGGGCCTGGCCCTGGTAGACGAGGACCACGATCGCCGCGCCGAGGAGCCCGAGGCCGACGGTGAACATTCCGGCGACCCCGCCCGTGCGGAACGCGATGCGCATGGCGGTCCGCTCGCTGTTCTCCCCGCCTTCTCGGGCGGCAGCGGCGACGCGCACGTTTCCGCGCACCGCGAGCCACATACCGATAAACCCGGTCAGGGCGGAGAAGACCGCGCCCAACGCGAAGAACACTGATCGTCCGTACCGAACCGCTTCGGTCTCCGCGGGAAGCAGCAGGAGAAGCAGCGGAATAACGATGACGAAAACGATCAGGGTGCGGAACTGGCGTTTCAGATACGCCGCCGCGCCTTCCTGAACCGCGAGCGCGATGTTCTGCATTCGCTCTGTGCCCTGCCCGGAAGCGAGCACTTCACGAACCAGCCAACCCGCGGTAGCGAGCGCGAGCAGCGCCACCACCACAACCAGGCCGACCAGTGTGAAGTTCATGCCTTCCAGGGCAAGAGCCGAGCCGCTTTGCGCGGCGAGGCTGTGCCCAGACAAACCGTCCTCCTTGCGACGAGCATGTACCGGCCCCGCGCTTGGCCGTACCGCCGTCCGGATTGAGCCGCCCTGGCGACCCGACGGCACGCGTAGCAGGGTTGTTCGGCTGCCACCACTACCAATTCAGCTCATCGGCCCCACTGTTCGCAGCAGGCACGATGCTCCGGGATTCTACGCACCAGTGTCGCCAAAAGTGAGGGGAGGGCCACAACTTCTGTGTGGCGGGAGTGAAACGTGACCAGAGAGCGACCCGAATAATATGAGATTTCATATTAAAGGGGAAGAATTGCTCTAATTTCGCAAAAGGGAATCAAGACGACATAAAGGATGGAGCGGGCGAAAGCCCGCACACACTGCCCTCCGGATACCTGCCGTAGGGGACACCCGCCGGATCCACCGGCGTTCGGCGTCGTTCGGGTGCTCTATGGCCTTCCGGGCGCGCCGCGGCGGTTCAGCGACCGACCTTGCGGAGCCGCAACCCGCTGGTGTCGATGACGGGCTCGGCATCGCCGTCGCCGTCGAGCTCGTCGGCGACGCTCCTACCGTACCGGGCCGCACCGAGAGCGTCGACGTTGTTGGGGGCCACGCGGCCGTAGTCGGCCACGCGCTCGGCCCCGCGGCGCAGCAGGCGAGCCGCCCCGACCCGGTTACCCCGTTGCGCGTGGGTCAGCCCGACCGCGAGCTGCGCGAGGCCGCGCCACAGTTCCCGGTCATCCTCGGGAGCGCTCTTCCACACAGCTTCCAGGACCTCGTGCGCGTGGAAGGCGTATCCGTCGTCGAGCAGCCCCTGCGCCTTGTCGAGCCCCTCGTCGGGGGTGAACACCGCGTCGCCGGGGATGCGCGGGATGCCCTCGGCCGAGCCGTGGGGCAGCGGGCGCCCGTAGCGGTCCCTGGGGCGCTGGTTCTCGGCGCGCCCTTCGGTGTCGCGGTCGCGGTCGCTGGTTCGCCCGATCGTGTTCATCCCGGATCGTTCCCCTCTTGCGGCCGGCGCCCAACGTCCTCCTCCATGATAGGCGGCTACATATCCGGTTCGGTGTCGCGCAACCAGCCCAGCAGTGCACCGGTGACGCGGTCGGGCTGCTCCTGGTGCGGGAAGTGCCCGGCGCCGTCGACCATTCGCCAGCGGTAGGGAGCGTCGACGTAGCGCCCCGACCCCTGGGCGGTGCGCGGAAGGAGGAACGGGTCCAGCGCACCGTGGATCTGCAGCACCGGAACGTCGATCGACTTGCGCATCCGGCGCATGTAACGCCGCCCGTCCGGCCGCACCTGCGAGCGGAACAGCCAGCGGTGGCCTTCGAGCGCGCAGTGCGCCACACCGGGGATCTGGAAGGCGTCCCGGCAGTGGCGCTCGGTGGTCGGGTCCGGCCACCCCGGCCGCGACCAGGCTCTGAGCATTCGCGCGACCAGTTCGGCGTCGTCGGCCACAAGGCGGCGCTCGGGCACCATCGGGACCTGGAACCCGAGGAACGGGCGCCCGGCCCATCCCTGGCCGGACGTCAGCAGCGAGCCGCGCAGCCGCCGTGGGTGCGGCATGGACAGCACCGCCAGGCGGCGCACCGACTTCGGGAAGTAGCCGGCCAGGGTCCAGGCGAGCAACCCGCCCATCGAATGGCCGAGCACGGCAGCGTTGGCCGCGCCAAGCGCGCGGATCAGCCCTGCGACGTCGGACGCCAGGGTGATCAGGTCATAGCCGCGCGGAGGCTTATCGCTCGCCCCGTATCCGCGCAGGTCCATCGCGACAGCGCGGTATCCGGCCGCGGCAAGCGCCGTCATCTGCTCCTGCCAGGACCACCAGAACTGCGGGAAGCCGTGCAGGAGCAGCACCAGTGGGCCGTCGCCGGCCTCAGCGACGTGGAAGCGCGTTCCGGCGGCGCTGACCGTGCGGTGCGTCCACGGCCCGTCGATCAGGACGGCCGATTCCTCAGGCATCCCTCACCAGGTCATTATGGAGGTCCGCCTCAAAACTCGGCGGGGTGCTCGCGCCGCAGGACCGCGGCGGTCCGCGACATCGTGGAGCTGGTCAGCGGAAGCCCCTGCATCCGGGTGAGTTGGCGCTTCCCGATGAGGACCAGGACCACGGCGAGCACCAGGTAGAAAGCGGTGACGATCAGGAACGCGAGCCACGGCGCGAGCCCAGCGCTCCACAGCGCGAGCCCGACGGTGACCGAGGCCAGGATCAGGACCATGTGCGCCAGCACCGCGGCACCGACGAACATCACGGAGCCCTTGGCCACCTGGCGAGCGTCCCGGGCGAGCTCCAGCTTCGCGAGTTCCAGCTCAAGACGCACAAGCCGGGACATGTTCCCGCCGGCCTCGGACACAAGCTCGCCCAGAGAACGCTCGGCGGCGTCGAACTCCTCCCGGCCCCCCGACTGGTTCTCAGACATCGAGGTGGCTCCCTTCATTCGGACAAATGTCCCCCCGCATCCTTCCACATCTCTCGGCACCGCCACGCCCCCTGGCACGCGAGTATTCCCGCGTCTCGTGAGTGGAACCGCGGTGGACCGCGCCGCCTCCGAACCGCGGAGGCGGTGCGGGGAGACGCCGCACAGAGGCCGGGCCGCGCGGAAGCCGCCAATCCAGTGAGGCGCGTTGGGTGTGCCGCAATGCTCAGCCCGCCGTACCGCGGAGGCGTACTCCGGCTACGACGGCGGTAATGATCAACATTATTGCGGCAATCAGGGATGCGGCGGCCAATCCCTGGGTGAAGGCATGCTGCGCGGCTTGACGTACCGCTTCGGCACGTGGTCCGAGTGAGTCGGCGAACTCGAGTGTGGCGCCGAGCGAGTCACCGGAACGAGCATCAGCACCGGCGGGCAGGGAGGGCAGGAGGAGGCGGTAGGCGATGGCCAGGACCGAGCCCAGCACGGCGATGCCCAGCCCGGAGCCGAGTTCGAAGGAGGTCTCTTGGATCGCCCCCGCCTCGCCTGCGCGGTCAGCGCTGGCGGTGGTCATGATGGCATCGGCGCCGAGTGTCATCACCACGCCAGCCCCAAGGCCAGCGACGATGAGCAGAGCCCCCGAGGTGACAGCACCGGGTTGTACGGCACTCGCAAGCATGCCGGCCACGCCGACAAACGCCGCACCGAACATGGCCAAAGAACCGGCAATCCCCCAACGGTACGTCCACCAGGCGGCCAGCCGGGGAGCGAGCACCGCTCCGAGCGCGCTGGCCACCGCCAGAGGCACCAACGCCAGGCCCGCTTGCAGGGGCGAGTAGCCCTCTACGAGTTGCAGCAGCTGGGTGGCGAAGTACAGCAGCGTGGCATAGCAGCCGAAGCACACGAACACGGACAGCGTTGCCGCGGAGAAACGCCGATCCGAGAACAACGAGAGATCCAGCAAGGGGTGGCGCAGGCGGCGCTGCCGCTGGATGAACCACACCAACAGGCCCAGCCCCGCCGCGCCGGTGACGAGCTCGACCGCATCCAGCGAAACCTGTTCAGCGATGCGCTTGAGGGAGAAGACCACGGCGCCGAGACCGACCACCGAGATCGCGGCGCTGAGCCCGTCCCACCGGCGGGGCGCGGGATCGCGGGACTCTGGGATGAGACGGGCTCCCGCCACAACGGCGAGGACAACCACGGGCACGTTGACCAGGAACACCGCTCCCCACCACCAATACTGCAGCAGCAGTCCGCCCAGCACGGGGCCGAGTGCGGCACCGACGCTGTTGGCCGAGGTCCACAGCCCGAGTGCGAGGGCACGTTCGCGCCGGTCGACGAACACGTTTCGGATGATGGCTACGGTCGCGGCCATCATCATGGCCGCGCCGAGCCCGAGCGCCGCACGCGCCACGATGAGCTGGTCCGCGGTGCCCGAGGCCGCCGCACCGGCCGAGGCGAGCCCGAACACGGCAAACCCGCTCAGAACCAGGCGTTTACGGCCCCACCGGTCGGCGAGGGTGCCGAATGTGACCAGCAGGGCGGCCACTGTCAACGGGTAGATGTCGACGATCCACAGCAGCTGGGCCGTACTCGGCAATAGCTGGCGGCTGATCGTGGGCACCGCGACGTGCAGCACTGTCAGATCGATACCGACGAGCAGCAGGCTCGTACACAGCACCCCCAGAACAGCCCACCGCCGCACCGGCGCAACGCCTGGGGCCTCGGGAGCGCTACCTGTCCGGGACAAAGGCTCAGTACTCACGCAGAGAAGGCTCCCCAGCTACCTCCATTCACAGCAAGTACTGTCTTTTTTGTGCTGTAGTGCCAAGTTGTATACCTTTGCAGGTCAACCTGTCGGCGAGGAAAGACGGAAGGTCATGCGCGAAGACGTGGAGCAGATGCCGGACTACTGCACGATCGAGGTGGCCATGAGCGTGCTCGGCGGCAAGTGGAAACTCGCCATCCTCAACCACCTCTTTGGCGGCCCCCTGCGCTTCGGAGAGCTCAAACGCGCCCTGTCCACCATTACTCAACGGATGCTGACCCGGCAGCTGCGTGAACTCGAGGCCGACGGGCTGATCGTCCGGACCATCTACCGCGAGGTACCCCCCAAGGTCGAATACTCGCTGACGGATACCGGACGCAGCCTCGAAAGCATCGCCGCCCAGCTCGACCAATGGGGGCAGTGGTACCGCGAGACCCAAGCCACCCGGGCAACCGCCAACAACCCGGCCGTATGACGGTCCCCTTCGAGCCGGCGTAGCCCGGCACCCGATCACCGGGGCCGGGCACCCGCGCGCGTTCGGCGATCGCCGCCGCCGGATCGGCACCGGACGGGTTGCGGCCGAGGTGGCTGGCCAGCACACAGGATGCGGTGCGCTGTCGGGCCGCCGGCCCCGGGAGAACCCGGGGCCGGCGTGCACCGTGAGAGCTGCGGCCCCGACCGGGCGCCACAGCCGCACGTGCGACGAGGAGCGGTCAGTCCTCGCTGCCACTCCCCTGTTCGAACTTGCGCCGGATCGTCTCCATGGACTGGGAGTCGGTCAGTGTGGAGACGTCACCGAGGTCGCGGTTCTCCGCGACATCGCGCAGCAGCCGGCGCATGATCTTGCCGGAGCGGGTCTTCGGCAGCTCCGGCACCACCATGATCTGCCGCGGCTTGGCGATCGGGCCCAGCGAGGCCGCGACATGGTCGCGCAACTCCTTGACGAACGCCTCGCCACCCTCACCGGCCTCGCCGCGCAGGATCACGAACGACACGATGGCCTGCCCGGTCACGGGGTCGGAAGCTCCGGTGACGGCCGCCTCGGCGACACTCGGGTGCGCCACGAGGGCCGACTCCACCTCGGTCGTGGAGATGTTGTGGCCCGATACCAGCATGACGTCGTCGACGCGGCCGAGAAGCCAGATGTCGCCGTCCTCGTCGCGCTTGGCACCGTCGCCGGGGAAGTACAGGCCCTCGAACTGCGACCAGTACGTCTTCTTGTAACGCTCCGGGTCGCCCCAGATGCCGCGCAGCATCGCCGGCCAGGGCTCGCGGACGACGATGTAGCCGCCCCCGCCATTGGGAACGGACTCCCCGTTCTCGTCGACGACGTCGACGACGACACCGGGGATGGGTTGCATAGCGGCGCCCGGTTTGCCAGAGGAGACACCCGGCATCGGAGAGACCATGATCGCGCCGGTCTCGGTCTGCCACCAGGTGTCGACCACCGGTGTGCGGTCGCCCCCGATGTTCTTGCGGTACCAGGTGTAGGCCTCGGGGTTGATGGGCTCACCGACCGTGCCGAGTACCCGCAGGCTGGACATGTCGTACTGCGCGGGGATGTCCTCGCCCCACTTCATGAACGTGCGGATGGCGGTCGGCGCCGTGTAGAGCAGCGAGACGCGGTACTTCTGCACGATCTCCCACAGCCGCCCCTGGTGCGGCGTGTCCGGCGTGCCCTCGTACATCACCGAGGTCGCTCCGTTGGAGAGCGGGCCGTAGACGATGTAGGAGTGGCCGGTCACCCAGCCGATGTCCGCGGATGTCCAGAACACGTCCGACTCGGGTTTCAGGTCGAACACCGCCCAGTGCGTGTACGAGACCTGGGTGAGGTAGCCGCCGGTGGTGTGCAGGATGCCCTTCGGCTTGGCGGTGGTCCCGCTGGTGTACATGATGTACAGCGGGTGTTCGGCATCGTGCGGCGGCGCCTCGTGCTCGGTGCTCTGGCGGTCGACGATGTCGTGCCACCAGAGGTCCCGGCTCTCGTCGAAGTCGACGTCCTGGCCGGTGCGGCGCACAACAAGGACGTTCTTGACGGCGGGCCGGTCCTTGACCGCGCCGTCGACAGCGGGCTTCAGGCTGCTCGGGCTGCCGCGGCGGTACCCGCCGTCGGCTGTGATGACGAGTTTGGCCTCGCTGTCGTCCAACCGGGTGCCCAGCGCGTCGACCGAGAAACCACCGAACACGACCATGTGGACGGCGCCGATACGGGCGCACGCCAGCATCGCGACCACGGTCTCGGGGATCATCGGCATGTAGATGGCGACGCGGTCGCCCTTCGTCACGCCGAGTTCCAGCAAGGCGTTCGACGCCTGGCAGACCATGTCCTTGAGCTGGGCGTACGTGATCGTGCGGGTATCGCCCGGTTCGCCCTCCCAGTGGAGCGCCACCCGGTCGCCGTTGCCCGCGTCGACGTGCCGGTCGACGCAGTTGACGGACGCGTTGAGGGTGCCGCCGGTGAACCACTTGGCGAAGGGCTCGTTCCACTCCAGGACGTTGGTCCAGGGCTGATCCCATTGCAGCCGGCTCGCCTGCTCCTCCCAGAAGCCGAGCCGGTCGGCGGCAGCGGCGTCGTAAGCGTCAGCCCGCACGTTCGCACTGGCAGCAAGATCCGCGGGCGGTGGAAACCTCCGCGTCTCCTGAAGAAGGTTGGACAGTGTCTCGTGCCCCTGCTCCTGGGGAGTCTCAGCCACTGTGATGCTCCTTACTGTTGCGGTCTCACCCAATAAATCATGTAGTCGACAACACTTCATCAACCCGGCTGTTGCGGTCACAAGAGGCGTGCGAGGTAAGTCGCCGGTGAGCCGGACGCATAGGGTTCGGAGATGTGAGTGCCGTACGAGCGTCAGAGTCAGTTGACCCACTGCAGCGGATCGCGGAGCTGCCCGGAATAGCCGAGGCGGTGCGCGAAACGCGGGCTATCGTCGATAGCCTCCTTGGCCATCGCATCCTGCGGCGGCGCAGTAGCGACGTCTCCATGGAGGCCGCGCTGCGTGGTGCCCGCGCGTCGGCCATCCTGGAGGGGGCCGCGGACGCCCCGTTGGAACAGGTGCGCGCCGGGGAGCACGACGAACCGCGCGTCAAGGGGGCGCTGCGCGTCTCCGGCGAGATGGGCACGCTCGTCGAGACCTGGCCGAAGGCGCCGCGCCAGGTCCTGGCGCGGCTGCACACGCTGGCCGCGGCCGACGCCGTGCCGAGCGCCGGGCTCGGCCGCCCGCGGACCGACGACGACCACGCCGCCGACCCCATGGGAGTCGGGCCGGCCCCGGACCCTGCGCGGATGTCCATCCGGCTCGACGCACTGACCGACCTGCTCACCACCCGGACCTCGGCGCCGGCCCTGGTCGTTGCCGCCATCGTGCACGGTGAGTTGATGGCGCTGCGCCCGTTCGGCTGGGGCGACGGGGTCGTTGCGCGCGCGGCCGAACGGCTGACGCTGGTCGAGCGCGGCCTCGACCCGAAGGCGCTGGTCCCTTCGGAGCTGGGGTACCTGGAACTGCGCGAGCGGTACACGCCGGCGCTGCGCCAGTACCTCACGGGCACCCCGGAGGGGGTGGCGGAATGGGTCGTGCTGTGCTGCGACGCGGTCGCCGAGGGAGCACGCGACTCGCTCGCCACATGTGAGGCGCTGAAGCGCGGGTAGGTGGTCATGGCCGCCCGTCGGCCCGGAAACGGTTGCCCATGGTGCCGAGCGGGCCTTCTCGTGCATCACAGATCTATTGCATTGTGTTCTGGACGAGAAGGATCGAATCGGGCTTGCGTCCGAATCGGGCGCACCCAGCGAACGGCGCCCCGAGCGGCCTCAGGGCCCGGCTCAAGGCGCCGCCGCCGACACCTCCACCGGGCTATCAAGCGTGCGATTCCATAGTCTGACCAGGCCATCGCCTGATCTAGACGTGCCTCCCGCGGCTCAGTGACGCGTGGGTACCCGGCTTCCGTGTCTAGTGGGTCCACCCCACCTTGTACTTTCCGTTCTACGTCACCACAAGCGCGTTGAAAAGCCCTCGAACGAACGCGTTCCCGCTTGGCGGTGTACGTACCGTGCTAACGTTGCGTGTTAGAACTGTTACCTCGGTGCAGACGTACTGTTCGTACCGGCGGAGGAGAGCCCCCTTTCCCTCGCCCCGGGGCGAAGTTCCGGACCGGACGACACGTGCGCGTTACCAAGGTTTCAGCCCCTACGTACCCAAGACCCCCGCACTTGTGTGACGATATGGTCGCTACCGCGTGCGGACCGTAGGGCTACGAGTGTCACGAAAAAGCCTTATCTGGAAAACGGAGCCGGCTCTACCCCCCCAGAGCCGGACCGTTAGACGGCCCCCGCTCTCCCCCCGGCGGGGGCCGTCCCTATTTTGCGGGCTCCGCGGTGGCCGCTGGCCGCCGCGAGCCCCGTACCGCACGCTGGGACCGTGACCGTACCCAGCGACTACGGCTCCGATCCGGAACGCTTCCGCCTGGCCAGCGCCGTCACAGACAGGTACCTCAGAGCGCCCGGTACGCACCCCTGGTCGCGGACGTCCTGCTCCGCGAGTGCGCTGGCAGCGGAACCGTGGTGGACATCGGCTGCGGCGACGGCGCCCTGGCGGCGGTCCTGCCTCATCCGCCCCCGGTCCGCGTCATCGGCGTCGACGCGTCGGCGACCATGCCGGCCACCCACCCCGGCACAGCGGTGCGGGCCGACGCGAGAGCGCTCCCGCTGGCCTCCGGCGTCGCCAGCGCGGCCGCAGCGGTCACCGTGCTCGACCACATGGACGAGCCGACCGCGGCGATCCGCGAGGCCCATCGCGTTCTCAAACCCGGAGGGCTGTTCCTGGCCACCGCGATCAGCCGCGGCGACAGCCCGGAACTCGCGCACGTCTGGCGGCCGGTAGCGACCAGCTTCGACGCCGAAGAGGCGCCGGCGCTCGTCGCGTCGGTTTTCGGCTCGATCGGCGCACACCGTTGGGACGCGCCACTGATCGACCTGCCCTCAAGCGGCGCCGTACGCGACTACCTGATCGGGCGTCAGGTACCGCCGGAGCGGGCGGCCGCGGCGGCGTGCCGGGTGCCCACCCCTCTCACCCTCACCAAGCGGGGCG
Source organism: Lipingzhangella halophila (assembly GCF_014203805.1). Taxonomy (GTDB): domain Bacteria; phylum Actinomycetota; class Actinomycetes; order Streptosporangiales; family Streptosporangiaceae; genus Lipingzhangella; species Lipingzhangella halophila. Next base: position 5,917,657 of record NZ_JACHJT010000001.1, read on the forward strand.
TGCTCATCAGCGGTCGGAAGAAGCGGGGGACCGGATAGCCGCCGGCGCTCGTCGCCGCGCACCGCTCCGCACGGCTAGCGGCTCCCTCCCGTATCGGCGGGGATCCGGGGTGCCACCGTGGCGCCGGTTCGGGCGAGCATGGCGCTCCGGGCGGTCGCACGCTGTCCACAGGCCGTGGATACGGCTTTCGGGTGCCGGCGCCGTCCGGTGAGCGTGGAGGCACGTCTCACGCACACCGGGAGGCCCCATGGACGCCCAGCCGCAGCACACGCATCAGCGCCCGCTGCTCATCACCGATGATCCCACCCTGCTCGACGACCTCCTCCGCCTCGCGGCGGCCGCGGGCGTCGAGGCGAACGTCGCGCACGCGGCCGCGCACGCCGGACGCGACTGGCCAACGGCGCCCCTTGTCGTCGTGGGCACCGACCTCCTGCCCGCGCTGGCGGCACTGGAGCCCGAACGCCGCGCCGATGTCGTGGTGGCCGGGCCCGAGACGCCCGGTTCCACCGACGGCTCCGGCCCGGCCTGGGACTCCGCGTTGCGGATCGGCGCGCAGACGGTGTTCTCGCTGCCCCGCGACGAGACCCACCTGGCCGACCTCCTTGCCGAGTCCACCGAGACACGCACGGACCGGTCCCGCGTGGTCTCGGTCATCGGCGGCCGGGGAGGCGCCGGCGCGAGCCTCCTCGCGGTCGCGCTGGCGCTGGCGGGCGAGCGGGCCGGCCAAGGGGTGGCTCTGGTCGACGCCGACCCCCACGGAGGCGGGCTCGACCTGCTCCTCGGGCAGGAACACGCCGAAGGGGCGCGCTGGGACGACCTCATGCAACGCCAGGGGCGCATGAGCTGGCCGGCGCTGCGCAAGGCGCTTCCCGAGGCCTCCGGTGTCGTCCTCGTGACGTGGTCGCACGGGCCGGCGCGCGCCGTTCCCAGCACCGCGATGCGCGCTGTTCTCGCGTCGGCGACCCGAGGGGCCGACCTCGTGGTCGCCGACCTTCCCCGCTGCCCCGATCCCGGCGCCGAGGAGGTGCTGCGGCGCACCTCGACGGCCCTCATGGTGGTCCCCGCCGAGGTCCACGCCGTGATGTCAGCGGTGCGGCTCACCGCCCGCCTGACCGACCAGGTCGCCGACCTGCGACTGGTCGTTCGTGGCGCGTCTCCCGCGTTTCCCGCCGAAACGGTCGCGAACGCCCTGCGCCTGCCGCTGGCCGGCGACATCGCCACCGAGCCCGCTCTGACCCGCACCCTCCGGCAGGGCGATATCCCGGCCACTCGTCCCCGGTCCCCGCTGCGCCAGTTCGCCGACGAAGTCGTCGCGGACGTCCACGGGCACTGGACACGAGCCGAGGCCAGCGGATGACCACCGCATCTCACACCCCCGCGCCCGACCCCGTCCTCCTCGAAGCGGTGCGCGCCCGCCTGGCACGCGAGGGCGCCGAGCCCTCGCCCGCACGCGTGGCGGCCGCGCTGCGCGCCGAGGGCGGGGTTCTCGGCGACGCCGAGATCCTCGCGATTGTCCGGCTGCTGCGCGCCGACCTCACCGGAGCCGGGCCGCTCGACCCGCTGCTGGCCGAACCACGCATCACCGACATCCTGGTCAACGGGCCGTCGGAGGTCTGGGTCGACGACGGTTCCGGCCTCCGCCGGGTCTCTGGGGTCCACTTCCCCGACGACGACGCCGTCCGGCGGCTCGCCCAGCGATTGGCGGCGCAGGCGGGCCGGCGGCTGGACGCCGCGGCACCCTGGGTCGACGCCCGACTGCCCGCTTCCGGTGCCCGGTTGCACGCCGTGCTCCCACCGGTGGCGCCCGAACGCACCTGCCTGTCCCTGCGGCTGCCTCGGCAGTCGGTGTTCTCCCTCGCCGAGCTTGTCGAGTCCGGAAGCATCCCGCCGTGCGGCGCCCACCTGCTCCGGGCGCTGACCACCTCCCGGTGCGCATTCCTGATCTGCGGGGGTGCCGGCACAGGCAAAACCACCCTGTTGTCGTGCCTGCTGTCCCTGGTCGACCCCAGCGAGCGGCTGCTGCTCGTCGAGGACTCCGCCGAGCTGCGGCCCGAACACCCGCACGTGGTCCGGCTGCAGGCCCGACCGCCCAACATCGAGGGGATCGGCGAGGTCAGCCTGCACCAGCTGGTGCGCCAGGCCCTCCGCATGCGCCCCGACCGGCTCGTGGTGGGAGAGGCCAGAGGCAGCGAAGTCGTTGACCTGCTGGCCGCGCTTAACACTGGCCACGAAGGCGGAGCAAGTACGGTTCATGCCAACGCGGCGGCCGACCTGCCCGCGCGCATTGAGGCCCTCGGGTGCGCCGCCGGGCTCAGTCGCGAGGCCGTGCACAGCCAGCTCGCCGCCACCCGGGTGCTCGTGGTGCACCTGGTCCGCGAGCCGTCCGGAGCGCGCCGCGTGGCCGAGATCCGGACGCTGCGGCGCGGCACCAGCGGCCTGGTTCGCGCCGTTCCCGCGGTCGAGTTCACCGCGAGCGGGGACCTCGTGCGGCACGAGGCGCTCCGTGACCTCACGTCCCTCGTGGGAGCACACTGGCTGCCCGCCACCGCGGTCGAGGGGTGACCCCGCTGTGCTTGGTCTCGATGGCACGGGCGGGTGGCTCACAGCACCGCCCGCGTGGCTCCTCGCCCCCGAACTTCCGGGATGTCTGCTGTTCGTCGGCGCCGGCGGATGGGGCCTGCTCCGGCTGCTGCCCGGTGCGCCCGTGCTGCGGGTGCGAACCCTGGCCGCGCAGCGGAGACGCCCCGAGGGTGGCGGCCGCGCCACGCGAGCGCGGGCGGCACTGCACCACCTTCTCGACTCCGTGCTCGGGCGGGCGCGGGCTCGCCGCAGGCGCGCAACCATCGAGCTCTGCCGCGGCCTGGCCACGGAGCTTCGTGCCGGCCGGCC